>CAWDQW010000004.1:0-3340297 GCA_963804545.1 uncultured Acidobacteriota bacterium | reverse complement strand
CCGGCGAGAATTATCAAGCCCCGCGGAGTTGGACGGAGCGGGCGTACGACAAACTCATTTATTACAACAAGGTCGACAAAGGCGGGCACTATGCGGCCTGGGAACAGCCGAAGCTCTTTTCAGAAGAGGTTCGCGCGGGCTTCAGATCCCTGCGTTAGCTAGGGAAGAGTGGCGGCGCGTACGAAGTGCGCTCCGCCTTCCCATCGGGCAGGCGGCATCGGCTGAAAACTCAGAGAGGGCACCCCGAAGTGAAAGTGGGAACGATTGGCTGGGTCCTCGTGAAGGGTAACCCGGAATCGATACCGATTGCCGTGCGGCATGAATACTGCTGAACGCGCCTGAAGTCATTGAAGTACCGACTCCCGGATCGTTGGCCGTCCGGACAATCTACAGGAGAGGAGTTCATCGGGAGCAAAGGCAGAGTCTGCTTCGCGGCTCGTTGGCTGTTTTCAACCCGGAAAAATTTACGTCTTATAGGACTTCCGCGTAGCTTGGCGGTTCCCACGCTCTTGTAACTCGTTCTAAAGCCGAATCACTATACGCTGACACATCAAAACGCAGGCTACGGAAGCCGAGGCGATTGTGGCGTTGCCACGCTGCGTATCTTCTCCAGCGCCATCATCCGCGCGCGTGAATAAGCCTGGCGATCCTCCAGCAGTTGATGCGCCCAGTGCGCTCCTATGGCGATCGCGTGAAACTCGAAGGCCAGACGCGTAGCGTCAAGTTTCCGATCGAGGTGGCCCGCCTCCTGGGCCTTTTTCACGGAGCTAGTGATGCAGTCTATCCATTCGTGCATGATTTCGGCGATGCGATCGCGCACCACGCCGAGCCGGCCATCGAATTCGAACGACGCCGCGGTAAAGAAACATCCGCCTTCGAATACTCGCTTTTCCACGAGAGCCAGCCAGTGATCGATCAACGACCACAGCCGAGGCATTCCCTTTGGCGAGGCGATGGCGGGCCGCGTCACCTTCTCGATAAAAATCTCGCGCGCCATTTCGACCGTGGCTAGCTGCAATTCCTCCTTCGAACCAAAATGTGCGAAAAGCCCGCTCTTGCTCATGCCCAGCTGCTCCGCTAGGGAGCCTACAGTAAGCCCTTCCAAACCTTGCGCCGACGCGATATCGACCGCGCGCGCCAGAATGGCATCGCGCGTGCGCACCCCTTTGGCCTGGCGGCGCAAGACGGGCTTGCTGGTGTGTTTCTTGACACCCTTCCTAAGCGGCTTTGCGTGGGAACGCGAGCGCATGGCTTGCGGCATGAAGATACTGTAACACGGCACACAAATTAGTACGAACGTTCGTTTCTTGTGCTATCCTGTCCCGCCTGAGGTGCCCTCATGGGATTTGCCATCGTCCTCCGCCCTTTGCTTTCCTCTGCCCTGTTCTTCGCCTTCATCCTTTTTGCCGTCGCCTTTTGCGCGGCCTTCGCCCCGCAACTCGCGCTTGGTCAGGAGCTTCCCTTGGAGCGATGCGACGTGCTTCCCATGATCGATGTTCAGACAGCGGGACTGCACAAATGGTTCCTCGTGGACACCGCGGCAACCTCCATTTTGAATCTCGAATCCTTTGACGCCGGCCAGGCCCGCGACATTCGTGTTACCTCCTGGAGCGGCACTCTGGCCACCAGCGCAAAAGAAGTCACTCTGCCGGACTTAACCGTGGGAAAAACCAAGCTTCTCGAAGTCAAGTTGCCGGCCATCGATCTCTCGGCCATTGGAAAAGCTTGCGGACACAAAATCGACGGCATCCTGGGCGTCGATCTTCTGGCGAAACTGGGAGCCAGCATCAACTTAAAAGAGCAGACCATTCATGTTGTGACCGCGGACGAGGCGCATGGCGCCGAAATGGTGGCGGCGATGCAGCAAGAGATGCACCGCTGCGTCGATGCCTTCAACGCTTCAGATGAAGAAAAGTTCGGCGATTGCCTGGACCCGAAAATTGTGCTGTTTTCGATGGACACGGAACTCTACGGCCGGGAGCAAGTGGTCGGTTATTTCCATAAGAAGTATTTTCACCAGCATCCACCCGCCAGGCTGGAAATCCTCGAGCGCGCCTTTCACCCGATTGGCGAGGCTGTCTGGTACGAATACGAATTCACAATCGAATCCGCGCACGGCAAGCTGCGCGGCCGCGGCATGGCCATGTGCAAGAAATCCGATGGACATTGGCGCATGGCCACCATGCATCATTCGATCGCGGAGCTGGAATCCGCCGCCGCCCCCAGGGAAAAGCCCTAGCTTCAGAGCCCCCCGCATCCCCATCCGCGGGGGCCGGCATCATCCGCCAGATGCCCGGGCATGCTGCACGAATATGCTAGAATTTTGCAACCGTTCCAATGAAATGAAAGCGGGAAGACACCTTGAAAATCAGCCGGGCAGATGTGGAAAGAGTCGCGGAGCTGGCCTACTTGGACCTGAGCGAAGCCGAGCTTGAGATGTACCGCGCGCAAATCGACGAAATCCTCGAATACATCGGCAAATTGAACGAGCTGGACACCGCGAACGTTGAGCCGATGGCGCAGGTCCTGGCCGGCGACCAGACCGCCGACGCGACTCTGCGCGAAGACGTTGTGGTCCCTTGCGGCGTCGCCGCCGAAATTCTGAAGCAAGCACCGGATCCGGAACCCCCATATTTCCGCGTGCCCAAGGTCATAGAAAGGTGATGTAGGACAGACACTCCTGTCTGTCCGGTTTTGCCAGAAGCGAAGAAAACAAGGAAGGACACAGGCAAAGTACCTGTCCTAGATGACGAACTGGACGATTGATGGAGTCAGAGAAGCCCTGGCGGCGAAAAACGTATCGGCGCGCGAACTGGCGGCCGATTTTTATAACCGAATCGCCGAACGGAACCCTGAGCTGAACGCGTACCTCACGCTCTCCGAGGAGCGCGCCTACGCCCAGGCCGCGCGCATGGATGCGCTGGTCGCCGCCGGAAAACCCCTGCCCGCACTCGCGGGCGTGCCCATAGCGATCAAAGATGTGATCAGCACGCGCGGCGTTCGAACCACTTGCGGGTCAAAGATTCTTGAGAATTACGTGCCGCCCTACGACGCTACCGCTGTCGAACGGCTCGAAGCAGCCGGAGCCGTTATTCTCGGCAAAACCAATTGCGATGAATTTGCCATGGGCAGCTCCAATGAAAACTCCGCTTACGGACCCGTTCGAAACCCCGAAGCGACAGACCGCGTCCCCGGCGGCTCGAGCGGCGGCTCCGCAGCCGCCGTGGCGGCAGGTTTGGCAGTGGCTTCCTTGGGCACGGATACGGGCGGCTCGATCCGCCAGCCCGGCTCCTTCTGCGGAATTCCCGCAATGATGGGAAGCTACGGCCGAGTCTCTCGGTATGGACTCATCGCCTTTGCATCTTCTCTGGATCGGATTGGCCCGTTTGCCACCAACACCCGCGACGTGGCTGCCATTCTTGGTGTGATTGCCGGGCGCGATTCGAACGATTCGACCTCCACAACCGCTCCTGTGCGGGACTATCGCGCCGCGATGGAAAAGCCAGTCAAAGGGCTGCGTATCGGGATCCCCAAGGAATATTTTGCGCCGGGAATGGACGATGGCGTTCGAACGAAAATCGAGGCCGGAATTGAGCTTTTGAAAAAACTCGGCTGCGAGCTGCGCGAAATCCAGATGCCGCACACCGACTTCGCTATCGCCACCTATTACATCATCGCGACAGCCGAAGCGAGCTCAAATCTGGCGCGCTACGACGGTGTCCGGTATGGCCTGCGCGTCGAAGACGATTCCCTCCTCGCCATGTACCGCAAAACACGCGGCGCCGGCTTTGGCCCTGAAGTCAAACGACGCATCGTGCTGGGAACCTATGTATTGTCGGCGGGCTACTACGATGCCTACTACTTGAAGGGGCAGAAAGTTCGCGCGCTGATTGCGCAGGATTTTCGCGATGCCTTTGCGAAAGCGGATGTGATCGTAACGCCGACTTCGCCGATTCCGCCCTTCAAGCTGGGGGAAAAAACGAACGACCCACTCCAGATGTATCTTGCTGATATATATACAGTTACAGGATCGCTCGCGGGCGTGCCCGGCATCTCCGTCCCCTGCGGAAAAATCTGCGGCAAACTGCCGGTGGGGTTGCAGATTTTTGGGCCTGCCTTCGGCGAGGCAACCGTTCTACAGTTGGCCCACGCCTTCGAGCAAGCCGGCGGCGGCTCCGTCTGACGAGCCGCACCGGAAGACGCGAAGTGGAAAGTAGCCGTGCCGCAAAACCTTGATTCCATCCTCGGCCATTTGGGCAAAACACAGACAGGACTTTTGCGCGCTGCCGACGCGGTACCCGCGGAGGGCTGGAAGACCAGACCAGGCGAAGGCAAATGGTCGGCGGCGGAGTTGGTCGCGCATTTGATGATGGTGGAGCGGGCTGTCATCGAAAAAGCGGATCGGGTGTCGCAGAAATCGCCGAAACGCGTTTCTTTGTTAAAGAGAATTCATCTGCCGATGGCGCTGGTCTCCGTGCGCGTGATTCGCCTAAAAACGCCGGTCGCGGTAGACCCGGAAATGCTGCGAGATAAGGAGATCATGCTCGCGGAATTGCGCACCGTTCGGGAGCGTTCGCTGGCCTTTTTGGAAGAAACGAGAGGCCGCGACTTGGGCCAATATTGCTGGAAGCATCCGGCGCTCGGGACTCTGAATATTTACGAATGGTTGCAATTCATCTCGGCACATGAAATTCGGCACACAAAACAGATGCGCGAAATTGCGGCGAATCTACCGAAACCCATATAGAGTTTGCAAAAGTGGGACATTTTTTCCCTCTTGGTATTCATTCCCTGTGTTCCGTACTAGACAGCTTTTTAGCTCTCCGTTTTGCATAATGTCTTTTTACACAGGGGCTTGGAACAAAAGTACTAGGCATTTCGTTTTTGCCAGAGAGAACGGAACGACTATTGCTCTGGTAATGGTGCATCGCATACGCTGCTAAAAGCATCAAAGCAATTGGGAGCGAGATATAACCGGTAGTTCGAGGGACACGGCCATGGTTACCGTAAAATCGAGCCAAAAGATTTTCACCGACGCGGAAATCGCCAGCCTGACTGGCATTTGCGTGGATCATATCCGCAATTTTGCGAAGAGCCGGCACCTGGGCTTCATCGCGCGTGCTGCGGAAGCGGCAGGCAAGCAGGCGGACCAGTGGCTGTTTACGCTGTCTGATTTGATGGTGCTGGTGACGTTGTTTCCGCGCTGCACTCACTAAGAATTTAACGACCTCCGATTTGTGAATGGCTCTTTCCGGCACACTGGAAAGGGCCTTTTGCTTTTTTGGGGCAGCCGCCGGGAACGGTTGCAGGGCTGTGGTTAGCGGGGTATGCTCGACGATGGTTAGCTTAAACAGGGGCAAACCGGCTGTATGGACCGGCATCTGATAGGCCAGCAAGCTACCGCTATGAAATTGTCCTCGACATTCGCTTTCCTCCTGCCAATTGCGCTGCTCACCTGGGCGGGAACAGCCTGGCATAATGCCGCCGCAGCCACACCCGACCGACAGGATACGAGCAGCGCCCCGAAAACTGCCCCCCAGACGGCCTCTAGCACGGAACCAGCAGGCGTTCCGCGGGGCAAAAAGCTGGTTCTGAAGGATGGCAACTTCCAGCTCGTGCGAAGCTACGAAAAGAAGGGCGACCGGGTCCGCTACTTCAGCGTGGAAAGAGGCGCCTGGGAAGAGATTCCGGAATCCCTGGTAGATTGGGACGCGACGAAAAAGGCGGAAGCCGCCGACGAGAAGACCAGTTCCGCGCTTTTGGAAAAGGTGCATATCCAAGAGTCGGCCGCGAAGGCGGAAACGCCCGTGGACGTGGATGCCAGCTTGTTGGTTGCTCCGGGAGTGTTCTTGCCTGACGGGGAGGGCATGTTCGCGTTTGAGGGCAAGTCGATCAAGAAGATCGAGCAGGCCGGCTCGCAGGTAAGAGTCGACAGAAAGACCGTTCTGAAGCAGGTGCTCTCGCCCATACCGATTGTCCCCAGCAAACACTACATTGAACTGCCCGGGCCGAAAGCGGCGGTGCGGCTCACAAGCTCGATACCGGAGTTTTACCTTCGCGAGGTGGCGACGGACCCGGAGCGCGATTCCGCGCTGCTGAGAACGCGGCGGCAAAGCGATGCCGGGCCGGAAATCGCTCTGGTGCACACCCAGGTGAAGGGCGGCAAGCGGCGGCTGGAATCCATCCGCAGCATGTTCGGGCAGGAGATTTCGGAAGACGTGAATGAAGTTGCGATCCAGCGCTGGGAAGTGGCGCCGGAGATTTATAGGTTTACGCTGAGCGCGCCGCTGCCTCCCGGCGAGTACGTGTTGGCCGAAATCCTGCCCGATGGAATCAACATGTACGTCTGGGATTTTGGCGTGGATGCGGCTCCTGCGTCCGCTGGAGCTAAGACTACTGCGCATTAGCTGGTTGCCCTCCCCCCCACTCCCGGGTGTGCGCAAGTTATGAAGTAAACGCATGAGAGCAAAGGGATTGCGGGAATTCCTGCGTTTCGCGCAGAGACGCGAGGCGCCCTGAACACGGATCGGTGTCAAGGGGACCCCCTCCCCCGTTTTTTTGTAAGTGTTCATTCTAAAGGGTTTTAAGTGCTGTGTTTTGGAAGTGCGGATTCTAAAGGGGTTAGGAGCGTATTTTTCGTAAGTGCGGATTGTAAAGGAGATAGGGGAAAAACAGTTGAAAGCTGACCCTTCGACTATGCTCAGGGCAAGAAGTTTAAAGTTGAAAGGGGAAAGATTCGGAGAGCTAAACACAGAGGCACAGAGTACACAGAGTTCAGAAACGGGGACGGATTTGGGGATGAGGGCGGGGCGGATCCTTCGCATTCGCTCAGGGTAGAGGGGACGGGGTGGATTGGCGGCGATCACAGAGAATGATAGCAGTGGTAGTTACCGACTGTCAATAGTTTTCTGAATTACTGAATCGGCATTCGAATGGCGTTGACAGAAGTTGAAGGATTTCAAGGGTTTGGGCGGGGGCTAACTAGATTGATACGGCTGTGGAAATGTGGAAAAGTTGAAACCCCTCATCTACAGGAGAGCGGTGTGGGGCGTCTCAGAAGGTCTCACGTCCGTCCTCCGGATAAGTGTTGTAATGCAACAATAAATTAGATGAATATGGGCTGGATGATATGTACGTAATTAGCGTAGCTACGGGGGTCGCGGTTGGCGTAGCCGCCCTGACGGTGGTGGTGTTTGCACAGGTATCGACCTCACGACAGGAACTTTCTCCCGGTGAAGTACGCCTCAGCAGCCGGCCTTATCAGCCTGGACCGAATCTCCGCTTGGAAAGTCGCCTCGTTCAGCTTGAAGTGGTCGTGCGGGACAGGCGGGGCCGCGCTGTTTCTGGTCTCAAAAGGGCCGACTTTGTGGTATTGGACGCAGGGAGTAAGCGCGAGCTCACGGCGTTCTCTGTGGATTCGTACAATCCGGCGGAGAGCATCTCCCCCAGTGTCGCGAGTGCTAAGCCGAAAGCGACGCCCCAGCTTTCCGGCGACGCCCCAAAGCTACCCAGCGAAAATCCGGTAGACGGGAGATCGATTGGCCTGCTCTTCGACGACATCAATACAAGCGCGGGCGATCTGGCGCACGCCAAAATCGCGGCGGCGCGTTTCATCAAAGCAGCTGTCCAGGACGGCGACCGTATCGGTGTTTTCACGACATCGAGCGCCGGTGCCACTCCCTTCAGCGGCGACGAAGCGGCCATCCTCGCCGAGGTGGCGAGCGTGAAATCGCGTCCGCTTATATCGGCGAGCGGCTTGGCGCAGTGCCCAAGAATGACGGCCTATGAGGCCTATCAAATCTTGAATCGCAACCCCAGCGTGATGCAGGCAAAGGTGATAGAGGCTTGCCAATGTAGCGGGGCCGCAGTTTGCGGAGTGGGAGACATCACTCCGAGCAGCCTTTTCGATCCGACTTCCCGCTTTCACGACCCTGAAACAATTGACATCGTGGAATCGCAGGCGCGGCAGACGTGGGAGCAGGCGCGCCTGGCATCGCAGGCGACGCTCGACGGGATTAAGGGCAGCCTTGATCAGCTAGCAAGTAGGCCCGGCAGGCGGATGTTGCTTCTTGCTTCCGCGGGTTTTCTTTCGAGCACGCTTGACGAGCAGCAGGACGCAATTACGAATCTGGCGCTGCGCGCCGGAGTTGTAATCAACTCGCTTGATTCCAAAGGCCTTTACGCTGAGTCGCCAGGCCCGCCGATCAACGAATCGGTCGAAACCACCGACTTGCCTCTCGGGAGCACGGTATTCCAGATCGAGTCGCTTGGCGATCGGCTTGACGATCTGGACTCTGCGATGGCCAGATTCGCTGAAAGCACCGGTGGCTTGCTTTTCCGCAACAACAATGACCTTGACCTCGGGTTTCGCCGATTAGGTCTCATGCCCGGCTGTACCTACCTGCTGGGATTTCCGCCGGCAGAGGACGGGAAATACCACAAGATTAAAGTCGAATTGAGGAACACAGGCCGCGACTTTGTGCAAGTTCGGCCCGGTTATTTTGCCCCGGCAAAGGATTCCAGCAGACAGCCAAGCCCTTCCGAGAAGTTGGACGCTTTAGTGCGCGGCTCTGGTGAGAAGACGGATCTTCCCGCCACCATAAGCGAGAAGGTCGGCACGGCCAGTTCCGGCGGCCCGCAGCTCACCATCCAAGCCCACATTGATATTCAAAAGCTTCCTTTTGAGCTTCAGAAAGACCGCCACGTTCAGAAAATTACTTTCGTAGCTGCGCTCTTCGACTCGGGGGAGAATTTCGTTACCGGAAAAGAAGCAGACATGGAGCTGGCGCTAAAGCCCGAAAGTTTCGACCGATTCTCGAAAACCGGCATCAATGGCGTGATGCAGCTCGAAGCTCCTCCTGGCGGCTACCGTCTCCGCGTTGTGGTGCAAGAGGCGATGCAACAAGCCATCAGCGCGACCAGCAAGGAGGTGCGAATGATTCCTCCCCCGCTAGCCGCACCACCTTTGGGAAACAGCGAAAAAAAACTCAAGAACCGGAGTTTGCGTTGGAATCCTCCCGCGCTGGACTCGGCAGTTAATGCTCTGGCCTCGTCGACCCCGTGTGACGTTGCCAAGGTGCTTGTGCAGGCCGCCGAACGCGAAAGTGAGCAGGTCACCATTCTCCAAAACTTCACAGCAGAAGAAAAGATCGAATATAGGACTTCCGACGTTCAGAACTTTGTCCAAGATAGTGGATCGGAGTCGTTTGACTATATTGTTGTCTTCCAGCAATCCTCGGGAGGTCTGGTTTTTCAGGAGAAGCGGAACCCCAGACGTGGAAACAGCTCGTCTGGCGTCGCGACGAAGGACATGGGTCTGCCAGAGATTGTCCTAATCTTTCTTCCAAACATGCAGGACGACTATGAAATGAGCTGTGAAGGTGCGGTCGAATGGGACGGCCAGCTCGCCTGGTTGGTTCGTTTCCAGCAGCGCAAGGATAAGCCGAGCCGCACCTATTCCTTCCGCGTCAACGGCGCCGTCTATCCTGTCGGCCTCAAGGGACGCGCATGGATCGCCTCCGATTCTGGCCAAGTCGTTCACATGGAGACAGGTCTAATGGAGGGAGTCCCGGCGGTGGGAGTGCACCATTCCTATTTGTCGATCGACTACGCTCCTGTCCAATTCCAGACGCAGCCTGTCAGAATCTGGTTGCCGAAGTTTGTCGACGGCTTTTGGGACTTTGGCGACCACCGCACCGTCGTGTTTCATACGTTCAGCGATTTTATGTTGTTCTCAGTTCAGACTGACCAGAAGATCGAGACGCCGAAGCAACCCTAACGCTCGAGGTATTTGCGCGGCAATCTTCTGCGTAAGTAGGAAGTCGGGGACATTTTCTGACACTTTGCCCGCGATGGTTCGGCTTTCGCTTGTCATGGCCTAAAGTGTTTCGCGCCGCTTGACGCAGCGTTTCAATGCTTGGCAGCTGATCCTGGAGGGCTCCGACGAAATCCTAGAAAGCGGAAGCGTCCCGTCTGTCCCCAGGTTTCCCCCAGGTTTCCTAGGTTTCCCCAGGTTTCAAAGGGATGCGGCACCCAAGATCGTCTCGCCACTTTGAGAGTGCTCCACCCGCCAGCTGATCTTGGAAGCCGGGACGAAACCCCAGAAAAGAGATGAAGAGAAAGACCCACCCTTTCCAAAACCAACCCGAAAGGGCGGGGCACCCCGACGGAAAAAACGGAGTCAAAATCGTCTCGACGAGTCAAGGGTGTTCCACCCGCCCTTCGTTCTTATCGAGAGACACCCGGGGCTACACTACGTCTATTTCTCGGTGAATGTGATCGAATTTAGTTTGACCTCGCAAGTCGGATCGAGGAAGCTTAGCCAGCCGACGAATTTAGAATCTGAAACAGCATGAAGTTGTAGAAGGACTATTTTTGATGACATTGCCTTGCCGTCTTTCGTGCACTCCGTGTAGCCGTCCAGAACTCCGCCCAAATCCTCCGCGTCTGCCTTCACGTCCAAGATGACATCGTGCGCGAAGCTATTTTGGTTAAGGTGATACACACGCAAAGCGGCGTTGCTTGGTGGTCTGATTGTCGTGATGAATATTTCGCCCGTTTCTGCCCTGATTTTATACTCGCCTCCGAGAAGATCAGAAGTCCAGACTTTGCCGGGTGGTTCAGCTTTGTCGACCGGAGTTTCGTCTGGCTCGGCAGGAAGCGGTTCGTTTGGCAAAGTTTGGGCAGTCGCGTATTGGTTCAAAAGCAACTGGTGCGCGTCGTTCGACGGAATGGCGAAGTTCAAGTTCTCGCCACCTTCCATGTATAGCGTGTTGATGCCGATGACCCGCCCTTGCATGTTGAACAGTGGTCCACCACTGCTCCCGTGAGAAATAGGTGCTGTCGTCTGGATCAACTTGCCGCCTAGCTTCTCATCAATTCGGACTCCACTGACGATTCCGCTCGATACCGTCAGTTCCAAACCGAGCGGGTTACCGATTGCGACTACTTCTTCCCCGATTTGAATCCGGTCCGAGTTGCCGAGACTGAGCGTCGGACAACCTCTCCTCCTTACTTTAATGATCGCGAGATCGCGAGTTTTGTCGGCCGCCAAGACGCCATCGATTGGTAGGACGGTCCCGTCGGGAAACTTGACAATTCCTTCGTTACCGAACTGAACGACATGGAAATTCGTCACGATAAGTCCGTCCGGTCTAACGATGAAGCCGGTCCCCTGTACCCTCATCTTGGGGTTGGAAGTTCTAACTTCAATGGTAACAATTGCCCCGTCGGAAGCTTTAACTATTGCTGGTATGTCCTTTTGAGGCGGCGTCGACTGCGCGGCAACGGCGCTCGGAATGAACAACAAGAACATGCGGAGGAGTCTGCTACTTGTAAAGGGGCTGATGCGGTTCATCAGATGCTCTCGCGAACGCGAAAGGGGCCTTTGGCCTCAATAATCCAGCGAGCTGCGGCACGCTCCTTCTTGGCCCATGCGAGTATTTCCTTAGCTTTGGAGATAGTCTCGATGGGATATAGATCTACTCTCTGGTCGTCTGTTGGAATATCCTTGATGGTGCGTCCGAGATCGTCATAAGCCATCAGCATGATTCGCTCCTTGTAAATCCTGAGATCGTGGCGCTAGCAACTATCGGTGAGACGCTTCCATGGTGGCTACAAACAGTGCCTATCGCAACGGTACTTTGCCTTCAGAGATAATGAAGGAGTGGAAGCAATGGGACTTCCTTCCTTACTGCCCAAGAGGGTTGGTTTCTAAATGGGTATGCGTCTTACTGCAAATCGAGGGCGGCTAGGAAGTCGCAGACAGACGGGGCGTCTTCTGACGCTTTGTCAATGATGGTCCGGCGTTCGCTTATCTTGGCCGAAAGTTTTCGGCGCCCTGTGACGCAGCGTTGAAGTGCTTGGCAGCTCCTCTTGGAAAACGGGAGGAAACCCCGGAAAGCGGAAACGTCCCGTCTGTTCCCCAATGTCGTCCCCCAATGTCCCATACGGCCTGAACGCCTGAGCGTTCTTGATTTTTTGGCCCTTGTACCCTTGGCCGGGAATCTTTTTTAGCAGATCAGTCCGGGAGTGCTTACCCTCGAAGCGGGGCGGGACGCACGATGGGTCTATCACCTGCCGGACACGGTTTTCCCTCATGCCCAACGAGCAGATGTCTGATCACGGCGTTGATACTCTTGTGCTTTTCGCCATTCAGTTCGGCATCTTCATAAAATGACACATCTCTGGAACGGCGAATTTGTCTCGCCTCGCGTGACACCTGGATTGCTTCGCGTTTCAAAGCGTCCAGTTGGGAGCACATGCCTTTCACTCTCGCGGCTCGCCATTCTAGGTTGAGGGGTGGAGCAGTACAAGCGCATTTTCGTGCACCGTTGTCGCTTGATTTAACTGCCTGACGGGGAGTTAAAATGCGGGGCCGCGGCGCTTCCCCTCCTCGGCTTCCTTCCTTTGGGCGGAGTGCATCCTGCCTTCGAGGAAAGCGCAGAGAAGTGGAGAAAATCACGGAATTTAGGTCGGGGTCACGCCATTAAGGGAAACTCAGCTGAGGATAAGATTCGAAGGCGCCATAATACTCAGCTTGATCGTAGGAATAGTTCTGGCAGTCCGTGACTTACTCCTCGGAGCTCCAGGTGTTCCGCGCGACGCACGCCATAGCGGCCACGATGCCGAACATCATGGCGAACTGCACGCCTACGCCGCGGACGAATCCGAAGTTCCCGCGTCCCAGGCCCACCGAGTACCCCAGGCCGAACCCCGCGCCCATACAACCCACAATGATGACCGTGTTGAGCACTTTCCACTTCGCGCCCTGTCCGGTCGCGATGGCGAACCCCGAGCCCAGAATCAACGCCGCGAGCCAGACGATCGCCATCGGTGCCTCCGCTAACGTCACGATACTACTACTTCAATAAAACAAGCCGACAAAGTTTATGAATTGCTCGGGGATGGCGAAAGTGTTCCGCGCTCTGCCGCGGCCCAGAAAAGAGAGGAACATAAAGACCCACCTTTCCAAAACCAAAACCCGAAAAGACGGGGCACCCCGACGGAAAAAAACGGAGTCAAATCGTGTCGAGGAGTTAAGCATGCTCTACTTGGCTCTCCCAAAGCGCTCCAGAGGGCGGCCGGAAGAGACGATGAATTCCAAGACGATTCTGGGTGCCGGATGCACCGGAGTTGCCTGTGCCGATTAAGATTCAACCGGGTGAGGTGAACTGCTACGCGAGTTTAAGACAGAAATAAAGTCGTGATCCGTCGAATTTGTATTGGGATACCTCCCTTGACGGTATGTTCTCATTATGAGAACATAAGATTCCATGCGCATCATAAAACGAGGCGCTCTCGAACAGTTCTGGCAAAAACATCCAGACGCGAAGGCGAGCCTTGAAGCGTGGTACGGGGTGGTGCGCAAGGCAAATTGGAAAACGCCGGCGGAAATGAAACAGATTTACAGAAACGCTGATTTGGTTGGACGCCGGACGGTATTCAACATTGCAGGCAATAAGTATCGCCTGATCGCGCGAGTGAACTACGTTACGCAAAGAGTCTTTGTGTTGTACCTGCTGACGCACTCGGAATACGACGAAGGGGCCTGGAAACGATGAGCACGACCACAATCGATCTCGACGAGAAAACATACGGGCAGCTGCTGGGACGCACTCTGCCCCACGTCATCCACACAGATGAGGAATGCGAACGTCTCACGAACGAGTTGCTGCGTCTCGATGAACGTGACACTCCCTCGCCAGAAGAAAAAGAACTTGCGGAGCTGTTAACCGTGCTGATTGATGAGTACGAGGAGCGCCGCTATCCGATTCGAAAAGCAAGTCCGCAGCGGACGCTGCAACATTTGATGGAGGCGCGCAGCCTGACGCAAAAGGACCTCTGGAAAGTTTTCGGATCGAAAGGAATTACTTCCGAGGTATTTCACGGCAAGCGATCCATAAGCAAAACGCAAGCCAAGAAGCTCGCTGAATATTTTCACGTCAGCGCGGAACTGTTCATCTAGAGAGTTTCAAAAACGCATAAGCGAAGGACCCAGCGCCGCCAGAATTTGGGACCCGTGGCGAGACCATTGGGCGCGAACTGGGTGCCTGCCTATTCCTGGCGGAGGGCTTTTAGGGGATCGATTTTGACGGAGCTGCGGGCGGGGAGGTAGCAGGCGAGCATGGTGACGGCGGCGAGGAGAAGGGGTGCGCCGACGAGGAGGCGTGCGTCGCCGGTGCCGACGCTGAAAGCCTGGACAAAGATGTCCGTCAGCGCGGAAAGAATTCTTGCCATGGCGATGGCACCGAGAAATCCGAGAACCGTTCCGGAGAGGACCAGAGCGACGCCTTCGCGCAGCACCAAGCGCAGGACTTGCGAACGACTGGCGCCCAGGGCCGTGCGGATGGCGATCTCTTTGCGCCTTTGCGCGACGGAGTAGGCGGTGATGCCGGCGAGGCCGATGGCGGCCAAGATCAAGCCGAAGACGCCGATGCCGCCGTAGGTTTGTACGGCGAAGCGCGTGGAGGCGCGGCTGCGGTCGAGGAATTCGCTGAGCGTTTGTACGTGAAAAAGATTCAGATTGGGATCGAGGAGGGCGATCTCGTTGCGAATGCCGGCTAGCGGATCCTTTTCCGCAAGAGGACCGGCATCCGAGCGCACCATGATGGTGATGCCGTCGGCGGGCGCGCGCACAAAATCGCGCGGAGTCAGCGGCAGATAGGCTACGGCCTGGCGGAGGCCGATTCCGTTTTGCAAATCACGGACGACGCCGACGACTTCGTAGGATTGCTGGCCATCCCGAAGACGCTTTCCGAGGGCATTGCCACTTCCGAAAAAGCCGCGAGCGGCGGTCTCATTCAAAACGACCGGCAGGACCGCGGGAGGAGCGGACGTGCCCGAGCCGGAGGCTTGGATGCGCTGATCGCGATCGAGAAATTCGCGGCCGGCGAGCATCGGCTCGCTGAGCGCGGCGAAATAGCCCGCGCCGACGGTTTCCTCAATCGCCGGAAGCTGCACACGCGGGGAGCGCTCGGCATCTTCGGCAGTCATCTGGGTGCCGTAATCATCGTCCACGACGGAAAAGGGAGGCTGAGCCGCGAAGGCGATGCTGCGCGAAGGCGCGGCGGACTTGAGCAGCGCGGGAAGCTTTTCGAAGAGAGCTTGCGCTTTTTCGGGCGAGTAGCCATCGCGCACCGGATCGATGGACAAGAGAACCATGGAGTGGGGATCGAATTTGGTCTGGACGGTGCTTTCCCTTCCGATGCCGATGACCAGGAAGCCTGTGAGAAGGAGCAGCATGAGCGAAGCGGCAACCTGGGCGACCATCAGCAAATTGCGCAAACCGAAGCGGCGATAACCCGGCAACTGAAGTGCGGAGCCTTCTTTCAATGCGGGCGTGAGGTCGGATTTCGTCGCTTGCAGAGCGGGGGCCAGGCTGAATCCGATGCCGCAGAGGAGCGCGAGGCTGAAGGCGAAGAGGGCGGCGCGCCAATCCAAACTGAAATCCGTTTCCACGGGTATGCCGGTGGGCGCGCTGAAGCGGGAGTTCAGCACCATGAGAACGTAGGCGAGCGCGAATCCCGCGACGCCACCGAGGAGCGAGAGCAAAATGCCTTCGGCCATCATCTGGCGGATGAGGCGAAAACGGCCAGCGCCGATGGCGAGACGAATCGCCAATTCTTTGCGGCGATTGGCGCCGCGCGCGATGAGCATGTTTGCCAGATTGGTGCAGGCGAGCGTCATGACCAGGCCAGTGAGCAGGAGAAAAAAGCCAAGCAAGACCGGCCGCAATTGCCGAGGGAGAGGAACACGCGTGCCTGCCGGAAGCAAAGTGACGCGGCGGCCTTTGTCGTTGCGCGACGGCAAGGAGGGATCCTGGTCGTCGAGGCGCCGCGTGATGGCGTCGAGAGCGGCTTCCGCGGAATCGATGGTGACACCGGGCGCCATGCACATCATGGCCAGGAATTCCTTGGCGTTGCGCTGATGGAGGACGTCATTGGCGAGCTCTGGAGCGAGCGCGGGGGGCGCGGTGGTGGGAACGAAAAGCTCGGCGGGATTTATGGAGAAGGCGCCATTGAAATCCTTGGGAGTGATGCCCACGATGGTCGCGATTTGGCCGTTGAGGCGAAGAATTTGGCCGACGGCGCCGGGAGAGGAGTTGAGGTGATTG
Organism: uncultured Acidobacteriota bacterium; assembly: GCA_963804545.1. Classification (GTDB taxonomy): domain Bacteria; phylum Acidobacteriota; class Terriglobia; order Acidiferrales; family UBA7541; genus Acidiferrum. Next base: position 3,324,183 of record CAWDQW010000004.1, on the reverse strand, counting down.
CGCCAGAAACGGTCGGTGATGACGACGACGGGAGCGTCGCCGGGCTTATCAAGCGCGGGACTGAGGACTCTTCCGAGCTGAGGCTGAACGCCGAGGACGGCAAAATAATCTGGCGAAACGAGCTGGCCGAAGACGCGCTGCGGCTTCGCGTTTTCAGCGCCCTGGAAGGTGACGTTGAAGGGAACGCCGATCTGAAAGGCGGCGACACCGGCGAAGAGGTCTCTTTGTTCGCGGAATTGCTCGATGTAGAAATAGGAGACAGGCTTATCAGGCATCACCAAGTTTTTGGCGTTGGAGGCGGCGGGCAAATCACGAAAGAGGAGCGCCCACTTCGAGCTGTACACGTTTGTGGTGAGGCCGATGCTGAGCCCCATGGAGATGATGCCGACGAGCGCGAAGCCGGGCGACTTGAGAAGCGCGCGCAACGCATAACGCATGTCCCCGCGCATCTCGCTGAGGTACTCGAGCGGGACGCGGATGGCGATGTCAGCGATTAGGCGAATCAGGCCGGCGGTTCCGTGCCTTTTGGCAATGTCTTTTATGGAGTCCTCTCCGAGCTGCAGGATCTCTGTTCCATACACCAATTTGAATTCGTGTGGAAAGGCTTGCGCGAGCAGGCGGTAGATGCGCCAGGCGAAATTCATTCCGGCACCGGGGCCTGGTTCAGACGGATGACGCGAACCAGTTCCTGGAGGCGGTCGCATTCGGCGTCGAGCACGCGTTTGCCGAGGGCCGTCAGGCGATAGTAGCGGCGGCGCGCGTCGTCAAGTTCGGGGGCGGGGCGCTCGTCGGACGCCTCGATGAGATCCGCTTCGATGAGGCGCTTGATAGAGCCGTAGAGAGTGGCAGGCCAGAGGCGGACTTTGCCGGTGGTGCGATTCAGGACGTCCTGCATGATGGCGTAGCCGTGCTGCTCGCCGCTGGCAAGAGAAAGCAGGATGTGAAACCAATGTGGCTTGAGAGGGAGGAAGGACTGAGGATTGATCTCGGTCATGGACGTATCTATATCACACCATATCTATACATTTCAATAGTTAAATTTCAGGACAAGTGAGCGCATGACTGCAGTAAGCGAGCAGCGATGGTGATGCAGGGGACCGACTATTTGGAGGAGGTGCCCGCTGGAGCCGCGGGGGAAGCGAAGATCTCTTGAAGAAGAGCAAGAACGTCGGAGACGCGGAAGGGCTTTTGGAGGTGGAGAGGCGCGCTCAAACTCGGTGGGAAATCGGCGGAGTCCAGAAGATCTCCAGACATAAACATGAGTGTGGGTTTGGGATTTCCTGCGGCGGCGAGGAGGCGCTCGGCTGCGAGCTTGCCGCTGACGTGGTTGCCGTCATGGGAAAGATTCAGATCGCACAGAATAACGTCGGGGGAGCGCTGAGAGACAAACAGCAAAGCTTCTTCGAGAGTGCCGGCGCAATCCACACGCAGGTCGCGGGCAGTGAGACCTTCAAAAAGCAAACTGCGGAGGCTCTCTTCGTCGTCCAAGACGAGAACGGAGCGGCCCTTGAGCAGGTTGAGATTAGGGGCGGCGGCCACGACAGCGCCGGAAAGATTGGTCGAGGGACGGGTGGTTTGGTCGGCCGCAACGGGTAGGTACACGGTAAACGCAGAGCCACCCGCGGGAAGAGCCTCCGCTTCAATGGTGCCGCCGTGCTCGCGAATAATGGACAAACAGATACTGAGCCCCAAGCCGGTGCCGCCGCCTGGGCGCTTGGTGGTGTAGAAGGGATCGAAGAGACGCGGGACGGATTCGGGACGGATGCCCACGCCGTCATCCTGAAAGGTGACGGAGATGCGGGAACCAATGCGGGCGAAACGGAGCTGGATGCGGCCGGAATCGCGGACTTCGCGGATGGCTTGCTCGGCGTTGGTGACCAGATTGAGAAAGACTTGAATGAGCTGATTGGCGTCGCCGACGACGCCGGGAAAGTCGGGCTGGGGACGGAAATCCACTTCGACGTTATTTCTGCGGAGGGAGTGTTCGTGGAGCTGCAGGGTGCGGTCGATGATGCTATTGAGATCGACGGATTTTTTCTGCGGCGAGGCTGGGCGGGAAAACTCGAGAAGATTCTGAACGATGCGGGCGGCGCGGCGGGCCTGGCGATGGGTCAGCTCGAGCTGGCGCTGGGTAGATTCCTCGACATGGGGACGTTCGCGAAGCAATTCGGTGACGCCGAGGATGGCGGTGAGGGGATTGTTCAACTCGTGAGCGACGCCGGCGAGCATCTGGCCCATGGCGGCGAGCTTTTCGGCCTGGATAAGTTGCTCCTCAAGGCGCTTGAGCTCGGTGACGTCGCGCCCGGAAAGGACGACGCCTTCGATTTTTCCGGTTTCGTCGGCGAGAGGGCTGAAATTGAAACGGATGCGGCGCCATTCGCCTCCTTTGTGACGGACGCGCACTTCGAGAGAAGCGAAAGTCTGGCGCCCTGCGAGAATATCCGAGAAGAGCGAGAGGAGAATGGGCAAGTCTTCGGCATGAGTGCGTCCGCCGAATTCCATACTTGCGGTTTCGGAGAGCTCATAGCCGAGGACCTCCTTGCAGCGTGGGCTCACGAACGTGTAATGGGAAGAAGCATCCACAACGAGAATCAGGTCGGGGAAGCTGTCCACAAGGCGGCGGGCGAATTCCTGCTCCTTGTGGAGCTGGCGCTCCATCTGGCGGCGGGCGGTGACATCCAGGACGGAGCCCTGATAACGAATGACGCGGCCAGAGGTGTCGCGCGCGGCGCTGGTGGTGTTGAGGCAAACAATGGGAGCGCCATCCTTGCGTAGCAGTGTGATTTCGCGGCCCTGGGGCCCAGGCTGGCGCTCGACGTCCTCGATAAGAGACTTTCGCTCGACGCGGTCCGGGAAAACATCGGGGACGCGCATCGCGAGGAGATCTTCCTTGGAGTCGTAGCCAAGCATGCGGACCATGGCGGGATTGGCGTCGACGATGGCGCCGTCTGGCGTAGTGATGTAGATGCCTTCCTGGAGAGTTTCGAAGAGTTCGGTGAAGCGGGCTTCGTTTTTGCGCAGCGCGGTGATGTCGCGGCCGAGAACGGTGAGGCCGTGAACTTTGTTGTCGCGGGTCATGGCATGCGCGACGCAATCGTAGTAGCAGATGGAGTTTTGTTTTTTCAGGCGGACCTGGATGATGCCGGACCAGTGGCGGCGCTCGATGAAACGCGGCAGAGCACGGCGAATCAGTTCAGGGCCGTCGCCGCTGCCCTCTTCGAGGAATTCGGAAACCTGGCGGCCGATAATTTGCTGGTAGTTGGCGCCGACGAGATCAGCAAAGCTGCGGTTTACCGCGCGAATTTCGCCTTCGAGGGATAGGGCGATGAGGATGTCGTCGAAGGAATCGATGAGGTCTCGATAGCCCTGCTGAGAGCGGGAGATGACGGAAAAAAGCTGATCAATCTGTTTTTCGCTGGGAGGCGCGGAATCCCGTTGCTCCAGGCCGGAGACGAGACCGCGAAGTTCAGAGATTTCCTGCGGTTGCGTTTCCAGGCATATGCGATGAAAAGGGCACGACGAAAAGCAAAAGCCGGGCAGAAGCGGCTCGTAGCGCAGCGCAAGAGACGGATGGTGCTCCAGGAGACGATGGCAAAGCCAATGGAGAGCACGAATAGGAGGAAAAAGGTCAGGCGCCAGAGCTCGTTCTGGCTCTTTTCAAATTGTTCGAGGCGCGAAGAGACCGTAGGCTGGTTAGGGCCCCCGGGGGGAGAATCCTTCGGTGACTCCTGGAAATAACTCGTCGTGTCTAGGCATGTGGCACGCGGGCGGCGCCTGGCGAAGAAGGCCAGGAACCATCCAAAGCTGCTAAAACATTGTAGGAACAAGCGTGGGCAACTCGGCAATGCGCACGGGGTGCGCGAAGTGCCTGAACGGTACAGATTACGGATTGGCTAAAAAAAAGCGTCCCGACCGGGTCGGGACGCTTTGTGTGTTTCGGCCTGTCGCAGGCGGGAAACCGGCCATCGAGATGGATTAGCCTTCTGTCGCGGCGTCGGCTTCGGCTGTCCTTTCTGGAGGAAGTCGAGCGCGGCCGCTTCTTCGGCGGTGAGCTCGGCGGCTTCCGGAATTTCCTCGATGGGGGCGGGTGCGGGCATTTCCGTCAGCAACTGAATGCTGCGGTAGTGCTCGAGGCCCGTGCCAGCAGGGATGAGCCGGCCCATGATGACGTTTTCCTTGAGGCCGCGGAGGTAGTCCACCTTGCCGGCAACGGCGGCTTCGGTGAGTACGCGCGTGGTCTCCTGGAAGCTCGCGGCCGAGATGAAGGAATCGGTCGAGAGCGACGCCTTGGTGATGCCGAGGAGCAGCGGACGGCCCGTTGCGGGACGGCCACCGTCGGCGATGACGCGGTCGTTTTCCTCGCGGAAGCGGAACTTGTCCACTTGTTCCTCGAGGAGGAACGTGGTGTCGCCAACGTCTTCGACCTTGACCCAGCGCATCATCTGACGGCTGATGGTTTCGATGTGCTTGTCGTTGATGTTGACGCCCTGGAGGCGGTAAACCTCTTGAATGGCGTTGACCAAGTAGGCTTGCGTGAACTTTTCGCCGAGGACGGCGAGCAAGTCGTGCAAGTTGAGCGGGCCATCGATGAGAGCTTCGCCAGCCTTGACGTGATCGCCTTCCTGAACGTTGATGTGCACGCCGCGCGGGATGGAATATTCCTTGGTGGTCTTGCCATCTTCGCTTTCGACGTAGACCTTGCGCATGCCCTTGGCGATATCGCCGTAGCGAACCACGCCGTCGATTTCGCTGATGACGGCAGGATCCTTGGGCTTGCGGGTTTCGAAGAGCTCGACGACGCGCGGGAGACCACCGGTGATGTCTTTCGTCTTGGTGGTTTCACGCGGGATTTTCGCGAGCACGTCTCCGGCCTGCACTTCGTCGCCATCCTTGACCATCAAGTGAGCGCGCGAAGGCATGAGGTACTTTTTGCGGACCTTGCCCGAAGAATCGCGGACAAGAATCGCAGGCTGATGTTTTTCGTCGCCGGGAGGCAGAGTGACCACGTCCTGCGAGAGGCCGGTCACCTCGTCCACTTGCTCTTCGATGGTGACGCCCGTCCTCAGGTCGTCAAACCGCATGGAGCCGGCGGTTTCGGTGAGGATCGAGAAGGTGAACGGATCCCATTCGGCAAGAATCTGGCCGTGGGTGACGTGTTCGCCTTCGACCACGCGGAGGCGCGCGCCGTAAACGACGTGGTAGCGCTCCTTTTCGCGGTCCTTTTCGTCGACGATGGCGATCAGGCCCGAGCGGTTCATGGCGATGGAAGTGCCGCCGCGGCCCTCGACGAACTTGAGGTCCACGAACTTGACGACGCCGTTGTTGCGCGCTTCGAGCGTGGAGCGCTCGGAAACGCGGGTGGCGGTTCCGCCGATGTGGAACGTACGCATAGTCAGCTGCGTGCCGGGCTCGCCGATGGACTGCGCGGCGATGACGCCGACGGCTTCGCCGAGCTCAACCATGCGCCCGGAGGCGAGGTTGCGGCCGTAGCAGAGAGCGCAAACTCCGCGACGGGATTCGCAGGTGAGCACGGAACGGATGCGAACGCGCTCGATACCCGCAGCCTGCACCTGGTTGGCGAGGTCTTCGGTGATTTCCTGGTTGACGTCGACGATGATCGAGCCCTCGAAGTCCTTGATCTTGTCGAGAGAGACGCGGCCGACGATGCGGTCGCGCAGCGGCTCGACTTCGACGCCGGCTTCGATGATGGGTTCGACGAAGATGCCGTCGGTGGTGCCGCAGTCGCGCTCGTTGATGATGACGTCTTGCGCCACGTCAACGAGACGGCGGGTGAGGTAGCCGGAATCGGCGGTCTTGAGCGCCGTATCGGCCAAGCCCTTACGCGCGCCGTGCGTTGAAATGAAGTACTGCAGCACGGTGAGACCTTCGCGGAAGTTGGAGGTGATAGGCGTTTCGATGACTTCGCCGGAAGGCTTGGCCATCAAACCGCGCATGCCGGAAAGCTGGCGAATCTGCTGTTTCGAACCGCGAGCGCCAGAGTCCGCCATGACGTAGACGGGGTTGATGTTGCCCTCTTTGTCCTGGTTCTCGAGGGCTTTGAACATTTCGTCGGCGACTTTTTCGGTGACGTCGCCCCAGATGGCGATGACCTTGTTGTAGCGCTCGCCGTTGGTGATGGCGCCGTCGAGGTATTGCTGCTGCACCTTGACGACTTCCTTTTCGGCGTTTTCCACCAGCTTGTACTTGTCGCTGGGGATGAGCATGTCGTCGATGCCGATGGAGATGCCGGACTTCGTGGCGTACGTGAAGCCAAGCTCCTTCAGGTGATCGAGCAGGACAACAGTGTCCTCCAGGCCGTAGCGCAAGTAGGCGTAATAGACGAGCTGCTGAACGCCCTTCTTTTTGAGAAGACCGTTCACGTAGGGGAACTTCGCCGGCAAGTGCGAATTGAAAATGACGCGGCCGACGGTGGTCTGGATGAACTGACGCTCCATCTTGACGGGCTCGGTGTGCGGCACGTCCTGATCGTCGTAAGCGGTGGTGAGGTCGATCACTTCGCCGCTGTAACGCAGGCGGATCGGAGTGAGCAGCTCGACTTCGCCGGCTTCGAGCGCGAGGACAACTTCGTCGGACTGCCCGAAGACGCGGCCTTCGCCCTTGGCGCCGGGCTTGGACTTGGTCAGGTAATAGATGCCGAGAACCATGTCCTGCGACGGAACGGCGAGAGGCAGACCGTGCGCGGGAGACAGGATGTTGCGCGAGCTGAGCATCAGCACGGACGCTTCGACCTGGGATTCCGGCGAAAGCGGAATGTGCACGGCCATCTGGTCGCCGTCAAAGTCCGCGTTGAACGCGGTGCAGACGAGCGGGTGAATGCGGATGGCTTTGCCTTCGACGAGAACCGGTTCGAACGCCTGAATACCGAGGCGGTGCAAGCGTCGGAGCGCGGTTGAGAAGCACGGGATGCTCGCGAATGACGTCTTCGAGAATGTCCCAAACGACCGGCTCTTGCTGCTCGACCATTTCCTTGGCTTGCTTGATGGTGGTGCAGTGCCCCTGCGCTTCGAGCTTGTGATAGATGAACGGCTTGAAGAGCTCGAGCGCCATTTTCTTGGGCAGACCGCACTGGTTGAGTTTCAGTTCCGGGCCGACGACGATGACGGAACGGCCAGAATAGTCCACGCGCTTGCCGAGAAGGTTCTGGCGGAAGCGGCCCTGCTTGCCCTTGAGCGTATCGCTGAGGGACTTGAGTGGGCGGTTGTTGGTGCCGCGCAGAACGCGGCCGCGGCGGCCGTTGTCAAACAAAGCGTCAACGGCTTCCTGCAGCATGCGCTTTTCGTTGCGGACGATGACGTCGGGCGCGCGCAAGTTCCATGAGCTTCTTCAGGCGGTTGTTGCGGTTGATGACGCGGCGATAGAGATCGTTCAGATCGGAGGTGGCGAAACGGCCGCCATCGAGAGGCACAAGCGGGCGCAGCTCCGGCGGAAGAACCGGAATCACGTCCAGAATCATCCACTCCGGCTTGTTGCCGCTCTTGCGGAAGGCTTCGAGAACTTTCAAGCGCTTGGCGAACTTGATGCGCTTCTGAAGCGAAGGATCGGCCTTCATCTTCTCGCGAAGTTCCTCGGAGAGCTTTTCCACTTCGACGCGGCGGAGAAGTTCCTTGATGGCTTCGGCGCCCATCTTGGCGGTGAACTGGCCGGGATATTCCTTCTGCAGCTCGCGGTATTTGTCTTCGAGCAGAACTTCGCGCTCGCGAAGGACGGCGACTTCGCCGGCATCGACGACGACGAACGCTTCGAAGTACAGAATGCGCTCGAGATCGCGCATGGAAATGTCCAGCAAGTAGCCGATGCGGCTGGGCAGACCCTTGAAGAACCAGACGTGCGAACAGGGCGAAGCCAGCTCGATGTGGCCGAGGCGCTCGCGGCGGACTTTGCTGAGCGTGACTTCCACGCCGCACTTATCGCAAATCACGCCGCGATGCTTCATGCGCTTGTACTTGCCGCAGAGGCACTCCCAGTCGGTGACGGGGCCAAAAATTTTGGCGCAGAAAAGGCCGTCACGCTCGGGCTTGAAGGTGCGGTAGTTGATGGTCTCCGGCTTGGTGACTTCACCGTGAGACCACGAACGGATTTTTTCCGGACTCGCCAGGCTGATTCGAATCGAATCGAAATCGGCGATCAAACTGGCGCGATCATAAGGGCTGCTGCGATACAAGGTTGTTTCCTCCCTCCCCGGCTTTCACCGGGGACGCGATCCGGTGTTTTGCACCGGACCGGCTGAGAACCCAAAAACCAAAACTTGCTCACTCACAAAAAGTTGCCGGTATGGGGCGGGGCAAGCCCCGCCCCTACAAGCGTGATTGTTGCTAATCGGCTGCCTTTTCTGACGGCGGCTTTTGGCGCTTCATCAGCTCGACGTCGAGGCAGAGCGACTGCAACTCGCGAACGAGCACGTTGAACGATTCTGGCACGCCCGGCTCGATGCCCGGCTCGCCCTTGACGATGGCCTCGTAGATTTTCGCGCGGCCATAGACGTCGTCGGACTTCGCCGTGAGCAGTTCCTGCAAAATGTGCGCCGCGCCATAAGCTTCCAGCGCCCAGACTTCCATTTCGCCGAAGCGCTGGCCGCCGAACTGCGCCTTACCACCGAGCGGCTGCTGGGTGATGAGCGAGTACGGACCGATCGAGCGCGCGTGGATCTTGTCGTCGACGAGATGCGAAAGCTTGAGCATGTAGATGTAGCCGACCGTGACCGGTTGATCGAACTGGTCGCCGGTCATGCCGTCGAAGAGATTGATCTTCCCGGCGTGGGGCAAGCCGGCGACTTCGAGCAAGTGGCGGATTTCCGGTTCGCGCGCGCCGTCGAAAACCGGCGTGGCGAAGGGAATTCCTTCCCTGAAGCCTTCGGCGTATTCGAGCAACTCGTCGTCGCTCAGTTTCGCCAGCGTCTTCCAAATGGTCGTCTCGGTGAAGACTTCGCGGAACCAGCGGCGAATGCTTCGGCCTTCACTTCCTTGCTGAGCAAGCGCTTGAGGCTGTTGCCCAGTTCCTTGGCGGCCCAGCCGAGGTGCGTTTCGAGAACCTGTCCGACGTTCATACGCGAAGGAACGCCGAGCGGATTCAGAACGATCTCGACGGGCGTGCCATCCGGAAGGCATGGCATATCTTCCTGCGGCACGATGCGGGCGATGACGCCCTTGTTGCCGTGGCGTCCGGCCATTTTGTCGCCGATGGAGAGCTTGCGCTTCATGGCGATATAGACCTTGACCAGCTTGATGACGCCGGGAGGCAGCTCGTCGCCCTTCTTGAGCTTTTCCTTGCGCTCCTCGGTGATCTTGCGGAGGACGTCGATCTGGCGCGAAGTCATCTCCTCGATCTCTTCGATCTTTTCGATCAGGAGAGGATCCTTTTCGTTGAGTTTCAGGCGCTTGAGGTTGCGCGTGGAGATCTTTTCGATCAGGTCGCGCGTCAAGCTCGACGCCCTTGGTCAACAGGCGCTTGTTGGTCTTTTCGTCGTGCAAGTCGGCCTGGAGAATTTTTCCGCCGAGCAAATCCGAGAGGCGCTTGAGGCGCTCATCCGTGAGGATGCGGATTTCGTCAGCGAGGTTCTTTTCCAGCTTGAAGACTTGCGTAGCTTCGATGGCCTTGTGGCGCTCGTCCTTTTCTCCGCCCTTGCGGGTGAAGATTTTGACGTCGACGATGGTGCCCTCGATGCCCGGCGGGCAGTAGAGAGAAGCGTCGCGAACATCGCCGGCCTTTTCGCCGAAGATAGCGCGCAGGAGTTTTTCTTCCGGCGTCAGCGTGGTCTCGCCCTTGGGCGTGACTTTGCCGACCAGAATGTCGCCCGGTTTGATCACCGCGCCGATGCGAATGACGCCGCTTTCATCGAGGTTGCGAAGGAAGGATTCGCTGATGTTGGGAATGTCGCGAGTGACTTCCTCGGGACCGAGTTTGGTGTCGCGCGCTTCGATTTCGTACTCCTCGATGTGAATCGAGGTGTAGTAATCGTCCTTCACCAGCTTTTCGCTGACGAGGATGGCGTCTTCAAAGTTGTAACCGCGCCAGGGCACGAAAGCCACGAGCACGTTGCGGCCAAGAGCGAGTTCGCCGCGTTCGGTGCAAGGACCGTCCGCGAGGACTTGTCCTTTCTTTACGCGATCGCCGACGCGAACGAACGGCTTCTGGCTGATGCAAGTGTTCTGGTTCGAGCGCTTGAACTTGATGAGCTGATAGATGTCCGCGCCCACTTCGCGGCTGAGTACGCCGGAGTGATCGGATTCGACGCGCACGATGATGCGCTCCGAGTCCACCTGATCGACGATGCCTTCGCGCTTGCAAAGCACGACCGCGCCGGAATCGCGAGCAGTGACGCGCTCCATGCCGGTGCCGACGAGCGGCGCTTCCCCGCGGATCAAAGGCACAGCCTGGCGCTGCATGTTGGAACCCATGAGCGCGCGGTTGGCGTCGTCGTTCTCGAGGAACGGAATCAAGCTGGCGGCTACGGAGACGAGCTGCTTCGGCGAAACGTCGACGTAATCGACTTCGTCGCGGCTCTTGAGCACGAAGTTGCCGGCTTGGCGGCAGTTGACGAGCTCGGTGGTGATCTTCAAGCGTTCATCGAGCGAAACGTTGGCCTGCGCCACGACGTACTTGTCTTCTTCCCAAGCGGACAGGTAGAAGCAGTACGGCTCGTACACGACTTTGCGGCGCTTCAGCTCTTCGTTGAGCTCTTCGACTTTGTCTTTTTCGACGATTTCGCCGGCTTTGAATTCGCTGTCGCCGGCGTTGACGATCTGGACGTAGTCGATGATGCGCCCGCCCTTCACGCGGCGATATGGCGACTCGATGAAGCCGTAGTCGTTGATGCGCGCAAAGCAAGAGAGCGAGCTGATCAAGCCGATGTTCGGGCCTTCCGGCGTTTCGATCGGGCAAATGCGGCCGTAGTGCGTCGGGTGAACGTCGCGCACTTCGAATCCCGCGCGTTCGCGCGAGAGACCGCCGGGCCCAAGAGCCGAAAGACGGCGCTTGTGCGTGATTTCGCTGAGCGGGTTGGTCTGGTCCATGAACTGGCTGAGCTGCGAGGATCCGAAAAATTCGCGGATCGCCGCCATGACCGGCTTGGCGTTGACCAGGTCGTGCGGCATGGCCGTGGACATTTCCTGGTACACGCTCATCTTTTCCTTGATGGCGCGTTCCATGCGGACAAGGCCGATGCGGAACTGGTTTTCGAGCAGTTCGCCAACCGCGCGAACGCGGCGGTTGCCGAGATGGTCGATGTCGTCGACCACGCCGATGTTCTTGCGCAGCTTGAAGAGATACTTGATGGCCGAAACGAAGTCCGGCGTATCAAGCGTGCGATTATCCAGAGGCGTATCGAGACCCATCTTGATGTTGAATTTCAAGCGGCCGACGCGGCTGAAATCGTACTTGCGCGGATCGAAGAACATGCCGCGGAAGAGATTGGTAGCCGTTTCGAGCGTCGGAGGATCTCCGGGACGCAGCTTGCGATAGATTTCGATCAGCGCTTCTTTCGAAGAGCGGATCGCGTCCTTATCGAGAGTGCGCGAGAGCACCAAGCCGATGTCGTCGCGCTCCGGGAAGAAGACGTCGACTTCGGTGATGCCGCCCTCGGCGAAAGCTTGCCAGAGTTCGGGCGTCAGCGGCTTGTTGGCTTCGAGCAGAACTTCACCGGTCTGGCGATTGACGACGTCGGCGACGCTGTACGCGCCTTCGAGGTCGACCAACGCGGCGCGAACCTGCGAAATTTTCGCCTTGATCAGTTCCTTGAAGAGATTTTCGGTGATGCGCTTGTGCGCGCCGACGATCACTTCTTCGGAGCGCGGGTTGCGGATTTCGTGGGCCAGTTTGCGGTCCACGATGCCCGGCGAAACGTTCCAGAAAAGATCCTTGTCGCGCAGCGAAATGCGCTCGACCTGATAGAAGGTGCGCAGGATTTCTTCGTTGGACTTCATTCCCAGCGCGCGCAGGAAGATCGAGCCGAGGAATTTGCGCTTGCGGTCGATGCGCACGTAGAGAATGTTCTTGGTGTCGTATTCGAATTCCACCCACGAGCCGCGGTACGGAATAATCTTGCCGAGGAAGTAGGAGCGGTTGTTGGCGCTTTCAAAGAAGACGCCCGGCGAGCGGTGCAACTGGCTGACGATGACGCGCTCGGTACCGTTGATGATGAACGTGCCGTTCTCGGTCATCAGCGGAATATCGCCGTAGAAAACTTCCTGTTCCTTGATGTCGCGAATGGTCTTCGCGCCGGTGTCGGGATCCTTGTCGTAAATGGTCAGACGGATAGTGACTTTCAGCGGCGCGGAATACGTCATGCCGCGCTCCTGGCATTCGTTCACGTCGTACTTCAACTGCATGGCGACCGGATCGCCGCACTTGTTGCAGAACGTCGGCGTGTTTTTGTTGAACGTGCCGCACTTGTGGCAGATCACGTCGCCGGTCTGGTACGGGTTGGTGACCACGGACGCGCCGCAATTGCGGCAAGTGGCGCGCAGGTGATGCAGGCCCTTCAAGTTGCCGCACTTGCACTCCCAGTTGCCGATCGAGTAGTCCACGAATTCGAGCTGCGACATTTCGCGGAAGTCCTTGATCGGAAACACCGACGTGAACACGGACTGCAAACCACCGTCATCGCGCTCGCTCGGCAGGAGGTCCATCTGCAGAAAGCGCTGATACGATTTCATCTGGACTTCGATCAGGTTTGGAATCTGAATCGTGCCCTGAATTTTCGCGAAATCGAGACGCTCGCGTTCCCTGACGTGCTGGTGACTATTTGACATTGCTTGGTCTACCTCTTCCCTTTCGGGCTGATCCCCTTCGGGCAAATAGCGGAAATACGGGAGAACTTCATGCAGCCGGTGTGGCGCGCTTCCTGCCCGAAGTCAGCGAGCACACGGCTGCATAGGGTCCAAAAAGGACCAGTGGAGTTGTGAAAATAACCAGCCTCTGACTTGCGTACGTGAGTTCCTTTGGCGCAGCGGATCACGCTTGCTCCAGCCGGTGGATTAGCCAGTGCAAGCAGCCGCGCCCCCTCTCGAAGCCCGTACAACAAATACCTACTTGATTTCGACTTTGGCGCCCGCGTCTTCGAACTTCTTCTTGATGGTCGCGGCTTCGTCCTTGTTGACGCCCTCTTTTACGGTCTTAGGAGCGCCGTCGACGAGGTCCTTGGCTTCTTTGAGGCCGAGGCTCGTGACTTCGCGAACCGCTTTGATGACGTTGATCTTGTTGCCGCCGACGTCGGTGAGAACGACCGTGAATTCCGTCTTCTCTTCCGCCGGTGCCGCGCCTGCCGCCCCTCCGCCGCCGCCCGCCACGACCGTAGCCGCAGCCGCGGAGACGCCGAAGGTCTCTTCCATCTTTTTCACGAGGTCCGACGCTTCCAGCAGCGTCAGCCCCTTGATTTCTTCCAGGATCGTATCCACTTTCGACATGACTTTTGCTTCTCCTCTCAAAATTAAAAATAAACTTACTGGGCCGCTTCAGGGCTTGGTGCCGCTGTACAGGAGCCGACTCGGAACTGCTAGCCCCGCCGGACCCAAACTTGTTGGCTTTGATCGCTTCGCTGACGGTGACCGCGAGGTTGCGCGGCAGCGCGTTCAACGCCATCGCGATGCGCTGCGCCGGAGCGTTCAGCAGGAACATGATCTTGCTGAGCAACTCTTCCTTCGAAGGGAGATTCGCGAGCTGCTGAATCTCGGCGATGGAGATGACGCGGCCTTCGACGACTCCGGACTTGAATTGAAATGCCGGAACGTCTTTGGCGATCTTGGTGAGCGCCTTGGCGAGCGCCACCGCGTCCGTCTGCGTGTAGGCGATCGAATTCGTGCCGCTCAGATTCTTGAGCAAATTTTCCGCGGGCGTGCCGGCTCCGGCGCGTTCCGCGAGGGTGTTTTTCACGACCTGGTACTTGCCGCCCGCAGCCTGCACGGCGCGGCGGAGCTTGGTGTCGTTTTCGACGGTGATGCCCTGGAAGGTCGTGAGAATCACGGTCGAGACCTTGGCCAGTTCCATCTTCAGTTTGTCTAAGTCTTGCTGTTTTTCACTGCGCTTTTTCATGATCCCGTTTCCTTAAACTCTTCGCTTAGGCTGCCGCGGCCAGTATTTCCGATTCCGCCAGATCGATCGGAATGCCCGGGCCCATCGTCGAAGTCAGCGTAATTTTCTGCACGTATTTGCCCTTGGCTGCCGCCGGCTTGGCCTTGATCACCGCGCCGATGACCGCGTGAGCGTTTTCCGCGATGTGCGCGGCGTCAAACTGAATTTTGCCGATGGCGCAATGGACGATTCCGGCTTTGTCGACGCGGAACTCGACTTTGCCGGCCTTCGTTTCCTTGATCGCTTTCGCGACGTCGAATGTCACCGTGCCGGTCTTCGGGTTCGGCATCAGGCCGCGCGGGCCGAGCACTTTGCCCAGTTTTCCGGCGGACTTCATCATGTCCGGCGTGGCGATCACGGCGTCGTAATCCGTCCAACCACCCATGATCTTTGTGACCATGTCGTCGCCACCGACGAAATCCGCGCCTGCTTCCTGCGCTTCGCGAACTTTTTCGCCGCTCGCGATCACCAAAACGCGAACCGACTTGCCGAGGCCGTGCGGAAGAACCACCGTGCCGCGAACGACTTGGTCCGAATGTTTCGGGTCGACGCCCAGATTGATGGCCAGTTCGACCGTTTCGTTGAACTTCGTGTGATGCGTCTTTTTGATCAGCTCGCTGGCTTCCGCGAGCTTGTACGGACGCGCTTCCACCTTCTTGCGCGCATTCTCGATGTGTTTACCAGACTTCTTCATTGCTTTTGCCCCTTCGACCTCGTAGCGCCTGAACTTCTAGGCTTCCACGACTTCCAGACCCATGTTGCGCGCCGTACCCATCACGGTGCGCACCGCGGAGTCCAGATTGGTGGTGTTGAGATCGACAAGCTTGATCTTCGCAATTTCTTGAACCTGCTTTTTCGTGACTTTGCCGACTTTGTTGCGATTCGGCTCGGCCGAGCCCTTTGACGATCCCCGCTGCGCGAAGCAGCAGAATCGATGCCGGCGGCGTCTTCAGAATGAACGTGAACGTGCGGTCGGTATAAACCGTCACGAGCACCGGGAAAATCATTCCGTCCGGTTCCTTGGCCGTCTTGGCATTGAACTGCTTGCAAAAATCCATGATGTTCAAGCCGTGCGGGCCGAGCGCCGTGCCGACTGGGGGCGCGGGCGTAGCTTTGCCCGCCGGCAGCTGCAATTTGATCGTCGTCTGTATCTTCTTAGCCATGTCCCTGCCTCAAATCCTTTTTCGCGTGCATCTTGCCAAGCTTTGCCGGGGCTAAAGCCCCTGGACTACACAAACTCAAATCAGCCCAGCTTTTCAACGCTCGCAAAATCCAGCTCTACGGGCGTCGAGCGGCCAAAAATCGTTACGGAAACTTTCAGCCGGCTATGATCGTTGTCGATCTCTTCGACCGTGCCGTTAAAATTCGCGAACGGCCCATCCACGATGCGCACCTGCTCGTTGCGTTCGAACACCACTTTCGGCTTCGGGCGGTCCGTCGGAACGTGGACGCGATTGATGATGGCGTCGACTTCCGTGTCGGACAGCGGCGAAGGCGCCGTGGCCGAGCCGACGAAGCCGGTCACGCGCGGCGTCGAGCGCACGATGTGCCAGGTGTTTTCGTCGAGGTCCATCTCCACCAGCACGTAGCCCGGATAAGTCATCCGCGAAGAGACCACTTTCTTGCCGCCGCGCATTTCCACGACGTCTTCCATCGGAATCAGCACGCGGCCGATCTTGTCCTGCAAACTGAATGCGGACACGCGGCTCTCGAGGCTCTCTTTGACTTTCTTTTCAAAGCCCGAGTACGTATGGATGATGTACCACTGCATTGCCGTCAAGTTCTGTAGTCCCCTTCACACGCCGAAAATTTTGAGGATGTTCTGACGCCCAACTGCACGACCCAATCCACGGCCGCCAGAAAAACGCCGAAGAAAGAAAACCGTGGCGATGACCACGCCGGTTGTCGAAACCACGTCCTCGCGGCTCGGCCAGGTCACCTGCTTCATTTCCACGCGAACGTCGTGCAAAAATTCGCGCGTGTCTTGAACGGTCCCGGTGACCTTCTGGCCGATGCCAGCCGCTGCTCCCGTGATTGCGTTCCCTTGCGACTCTTCGTTCTTCACTTTGACCGCCTGCGTGGCCATTCGTCCTCTTCACTGCGACAGGCGCTTCGCCTGTCACTCAATCTCTGGCAGGGGAGGAGGGACTCGAACCCCCATACCCGGTTTTGGAGACCGGAGTCCTAACCGTTGGACGACTCCCCTAAAAAACCCAAAACCGCTCCACCCGATGCCTGCTTCAAAAACGGAAAACTACTTCACTTCTTTGTGCCCGGTGTGCTTGCGGCACGTATTGCAAAACTTCCTGGTCTCCACGCGTTCGGAGTGCTTCTTCTTGTTCTTGGTCGTCGTGTAGTTGCGGTTTTTGCAATCGCCGCACTGCAACGTGATGATTTCTCGCATGATCTAATTCCTTTTCTTGCCCAGCCCTCGATTCGCGAGGGGAAAAGCGTTACTCGATGATTTCCGTTACGGCGCCGGCGCCGACGGTGTGGCCGCCTTCGCGAATCGCGAACCGCAATCCCTTTTCGAGCGCTACCGGCGTGATCAGCGTCACTTCGCAGCTCACGTTGTCGCCCGGCATCACCATCTCGACGCCTGCCGGCAGCTTCACGTCGCCCGTCACGTCCGTCGTGCGGAAGTAGAATTGCGGCCGGTAGCCCGTGAAAAACGGCGTGTGCCGCCCGCCTTCTTCCTTCGTCAACACGTACGCTTCCGCTTTGAACTTCGTGTGCGGCGTGATCGAGCCCGGCTTGCATACCACTTGCCCGCGCTCGACATCGTCTTTTTCCGTGCCGCGCAACAGCAAGCCAACGTTGTCGCCAGCCAGCCCTTCATCCAGCAGCTTGCGGAACATCTCCACGCCGGTCACAACCTTCTTCTGCGTCGGACGGAATCCCACGATCTCGATTTCTTCGCCAACCTTCACTTTGCCGCGCTCGACGCGGCCCGTGACCACCGTGCCGCGGCCCGAAATCGAAAAAATATCTTCAATCGGCATCGCGAACGGCTTATCAATCTCGCGCACCGGCTGCGGCACGTTCTTGTCCACCGCTTCCATCAGCTCGTCGATCGACTTCTCCCACTTCGCATCGCCGTTCAACGCTTGCAGCGCCGAACCCTTCACGACGGCAATCGTGTCGCCGGGAAACTGGTAGCTCTTCAGCAACTCGCGAACTTCCAGTTCCACGAGTTCCAAAAGTTCCGCGTCTTCCACCATGTCGCACTTGTTCAAAAACACGACAATCGCCGGCACGCCGACCTGCCGAGCCAGCAAAATGTGTTCGCGCGTTTGCGGCATCGGTCCGTCCGTCGCCGCCACCACCAGAATCGCGCCATCCATCTGCGCCGCGCCGGTGATCATGTTCTTGATGTAGTCCGCATGACCCGGGCAATCCATGTGCGCGTAGTGCCGGTTCGGCGTTTCGTACTCCACGTGCGAAACGGCAATGGTGATGCCGCGCTCGCGCTCTTCCGGAGCGTTGTCAATCGAATCAAACGCGCGGAACTGCACTTTCGGGTTGTGCTTCGACAACACCTTCGTAATCGCCGCCGTCAGGGTCGTCTTGCCATGGTCAATGTGACCAATCGTCCCTATGTTACAGTGCGGCTTGCTGCGCTCGAATTTCTCCTTGGCCATTTTCCTTTGCCCTCTGCGTCAAGTCTTCTCTTCTGTGCGAATCTTGCGGATTCGCTCACTTCTGAATCTGGAGCGGGGGACGGGATTTGAACCCGCAACCATCACCTTGGAAGAGTGAGACTCTACCGTTGAGTTACCCCCGCCCGTTTACTGCAAACTTTCCCCCAACTGCCAACCATCTAATTCTGGAGCCTGGGACCGGGATTGAACCGGTGACCTCGTCCTTACCAAGGACGCGCTCTACCAACTGAGCTACCCAGGCCTAACCCGTGTTCCCCCAAAATCAGCCGTTCTTGGCGCACCATTCCTGAGCAGCGCCTTTGCCGCGAATTGGTCCGCGCTCGAACATCGCTGAGTGCGATTGCCCTGCGGTTTCCTGATCACGGTCGATCACCCAAGGGATCGGCCGAATCGAACAGCGAGCGACTGGTGGACGGGGAAGGATTCGAACCTTCGTAGCCCGCAAGGAGCGGCAGATTTACAGTCTGCTGGTTTTAGCCACTCACCCACCCGTCCCGCGAAAACAAAAGGACGCTAACTGCATGTCCCCCAAAACTTCTTCAGGCAAATCCTCGCGCTGAAACTTCCGCGAAAGCGAAAACACAAAAAGGACTCGTGTCAAAAGACACCAGCCCGTTTATTTTTCCTGCAAGGATTTGCTCCGCCTCACTCCCCTGCCAATTCTTGGTGGAGCTGGCGGAGGGAATTGAACCCCCGACCCTCTGATTACAAATCAGATGCTCTACCAGCTGAGCTACGCCAGCGCTCGCTCAAACCGAGTAAGAATAGCAGAAGGGGCACAGGAATTGCAAGGGGGTGAATCGAATTTGGAGCACGTCGGGGACCAAGTCTGTGGAAAACCTGTTTCCCTGTGTCGCACTCCTAGCGGCTCTATCTTTCGATTCCTCTATAGTTTAGCATAAACCCCGCGTTTCTGGACAGGACGAATCGGGGAAGCGACAAGGGCTCGCATTTTCTTCCTGAAATGTAGCCGCCGCTTGGAGCGGCTCGTTCGCGCAAAAACGCGCTATACCACTATTGGCGAAATATCGAGGCATGGGTGCCAGACCGGATGAACAAGCGCAGGATTGCTGCAACCATCGCAGGCATGATTGTGGCTGGCGCTATCGCGCTGTATGGCTACCATCGCTGGGGCGGCTCTGGTTCCAGCCAGCGCGACGAACTTCTCTGCGCGTATGCCCGCCGATGCAAGCGCAGTTCTCTACTTCGATCTCGAAGCGCTGCGCCAATCTCCGTTTCTTGCCGAGCTATACAAATGGGCGCCGCAACCAAAGACCGACGCGGACTACTCGCAATTTCTGCAATCCACCGGATTCAATTACGAACGCGATCTGGATCGCGTGAGCATCGCAGTCTTGAAGCACGGCCAAGAGACCACTCTGCTTACCGTGGCCGACGGGCGATTCGACCGAAAAAAAATCTCCGCCTATGCTTCGCAAACAGGAACACGTGACAGCCGAAGCGGAAAGAGATTTTCTCCGTGCCAGTGAGCGGCAGCGCACGGAGAATCACGTTCACGTTTTTAGCGCAACGATCGCATTGCGCTGACCAACGATGCCAGTCTCGAATCCGCGCTATCGCTGCCGCGCGGAGACTCCGACGCACAAGCATGGCGCGAGCGTTTCCGCAGGCTGGCCGGCTCGCCGGTATTCGCCGTGGTGCGCCAGGATGGTGGCGCCGGTGCGGCGCTGAGCGCGCGAGCTCCGGGCGGACTGCAATCTCCCGCAACTCTCCGCCTTGATCGACCAGCTCCAGTGGATCACCGTCGCGGGAAAACCGGAAGCCGATCACCTGCGCGTTATGCTGGAAGGCGAGGGCACGGCCGACGCGGCCGCGCGACAATTATCCGACGTGCTCAGTGGCTTGCTGGTGCTGGCACAGGCAGGACTCCACGATCAGAAGTTGCGGCAGCAGCTTCAACGCCGGATGTGCGTGAAGCCTATCTCGAAATGCTGAAGAGCGCGGACGTCTCGCAGATCGATCGCGGCGAGACCAAATCCGTCCGGCTGATGTTTGATGTAACGCCTCAGTTTCTCGCCGCCGCACGCGCCAACGCTACCAGCCGCGCCCGTCGCTACGCAAAACAAAACCCTCCCAAACAAGGGCACCATCCGAAACTGAACGGTATTGAGTTACCTCAATAAAAAATGCCCCGAAAAATCCGGAGCATTAGAGACTTACCTCTCAAAACTCGAATTAGTCGCCTACGGTATTCCCGATATTCCCCTTCATGTAGCGCCACGGGTTGACCGGCGCATTGTTAACGCGCACTTCGTAATGTACGTGAGGGCCAGTCGAGCGCCCGCTGATGCCCGTATAACCGATGACTTCGCCGCGCTTAATTCGCGTGCCAGGCACAGCAGAGAAAGAGGAAAGATGTGCATACCAGGTGGTGATGCCAAAACCATGGTCAATCACGACGAGGCGGCCATAGCCGGCATGGTTTTCCGCGATGGTCACGATGCCATCTGCGGTGGCGTGCACCGGTGCGCCATAATCGGACGCCACGTCAACGCCCGTGTGGAACGCACCTTCTCCGTTGAACGGATCCAAACGTTCCCCGAACCCGTCCGTGATATGTCCCATCACCGGCCAGATCGATGGCGTGTAAGTGGAATCGGCAAAACTCATGGCAGGCATCAGTTGCAAGCCGCCGGAGGAGATGGCGATCACTGCCGCATTCCTCTTCAAGAAGGTGTATTGCTCGATGGAACGGTCAAACGCGTCTTCCGGCGTGGCTTGATTGTCGGTCGTATCGAAAGCCGCGGGATGATAACGGAGCACGCCGTACGTCATGGCCACTTCGGTGGCTAGAGACTGCAGGGAATCGAGGCGTTGGTTGGTGTCGTTGACCGTGCTCTGGAGTTGCTGATACTGCTTTTTAAGATTTTCCTGATCGTGGCGGAGGGCGTTGTAGTTGCCAACCTTCCAAAGCATCCTGGAGTAAGAACCAATGGCTGCGACCACGGTCACCGCGCCGATGATGGCCAGAACCGCGAGGCTGTGCAGCACGTACGACGGGATAACAAGCTTTTGCAGCTTGCCAGGCGTCGTCGCAATATAAAACGTATAGTTCTTGCTCGTAATCACAAACTTGGCCCCTCAGGCCTTCGATCTTATTCAAGAGCGGGCTAGGTACCCTGGCGCCCGCGGAGGAGACCCACTTCGAACTGCACATCTGAACCGTAAGTTTCGGTTCGCGACCTAGCTCATACTAAATTTTGTAGGGTTGCCCGTCAACCCTGTATTTTGCTGTTCGAAGAACAGGGTGTGAAAAACCGTCCACCTGTCCGGTGGGACAGGATGCCGCCGCTTCCGACAGATGTATCGGCAAAGGCCGCCATTTGCTTCATCCCCGCCCGCGAAAAGAGTGCCGGGAGCTATACTCAACGCCAGCCATGAAGAAAACAGAACGCCTCCCTGCCAACACCCAGCGACCAGCGGAGGGTGCACTTTTAGGGCGGATCGACGAGGTCGCCTCTCGGACGAGAAATCGCGGCTCGAGAGTGCGCCTGGGCGTTGGCGACGATGCTTCGCTCTTCAGAGCCTCAAGTGGCTTCGAGCAGATTCTCACCTGTGACTGGTTTTTAGAAGGCACGCATTTCCTTCGAGACAAGCATCCGCCGGATGCCGTGGGGTGGAAATGTCTGGCTCGGGCTGTGAGCGACGTGGCCGCGATGGGAGGGATTCCTCGGTGCTTCCTCTTGAGCCTCGCCTTGCCCATCTCGCACACCGGTCAATGGCTGGACGAGTTTTTGCAAGGGCTGCACCGCGCCGCTAGGCGGTTTGGATGCGCGCTGGCGGGCGGCGACACCACCCGGAGGTCAGACATCCTCATCAACGTGACCGTCGTGGGTGAGGTGCGTACGAGCCTGGCCGTCCT
The DNA here is from genome assembly GCA_963804545.1 of uncultured Acidobacteriota bacterium. Taxonomy (GTDB): domain Bacteria; phylum Acidobacteriota; class Terriglobia; order Acidiferrales; family UBA7541; genus Acidiferrum. The sequence goes on along the minus strand of CAWDQW010000004.1, from coordinate 3,302,553 downwards.
GCGGTCCGGCGCACGCCCGGGCGACGCCCTCTTCGTAAGCGGGCGGCTCGGCGAAGCGGCACTGGGTCTCCGCCTCATACGCGGTAGCAATAGGCGAGCAAACGGGCGTGATCCAGTTTTGAGGAAACATCTCTATCCGGAACCGCGCGTGGCGTTGGGCCGCTGGCTTGCTGACAAACGCTTGGCGTCGGCGATGATGGACCTCTCCGACGGCCTTTCCACCGATCTATCCAGGCTGTGCGCCGCGAGCGAAGTGGGAGCGCGCATCGAAGCTGAAAAGCTACCAGTGGCTCGAGTAAGCAGGGGTGGTAAAAGGCAGGAGAAAGATTCTTTGCATCTGGCTTTGCATGGTGGCGACGACTACGAATTGCTGTTCTCGGTGCCACCAGGAAAATTGCATCGGATTCCGCGTTCTTTCCGCGGAATTTCCCTCACCGCGATTGGCAAAATCAGAAAGGACGGCGGGCTGTTGCTCGTCGAAAAGTCAGGGCGCGAGATCTCGCTTCCGAACCGCGGATGGGATCCCTTTCGCCGAACGCGGTAATGCAAAAACTCTAAGGCGGGAGCTAACGGCCGGGAGAAACGCCTGGTGTGGTGGCGGGCGCCGAGGTCGTCTTGGTGGGAGGCGTCACGACCGGAGGCTTTTCCTTTGGCGCGGCGGGTTCATCTGATTCCGGCGCAGTGTCAGGAGTATCGACGTTGACCTTGTGATCGAGCGCTTGCTGCTCCAACGGCACAACGTTGGCGAAATCGAGTACGGGCTGGCCTTCAAGCGCGGTCTTCATGAACTCCAGCCAGATGGGCAGCGCGGCGCGAGCGCCCGTTTCCTTTTTGCCAAGAGAAATCTGTTTGTCATCGAAGCCTACCCAAACGCCGCAGGTCAGCTGTGGTGTAAAGCCCATGAACCAGGCATCCGTGTAGTCCTGTGTCGTGCCGGTTTTTCCCGCAGCGGGCCTCCCGAGAGCTTTTGCCTGGACACCGGTGCCGAACTGGATGACTTCTTCCAGCATGGCGGTCATGGTGCGGGCCACGTCCGGCGAGATAACGTCATGCACTTCGGGATGCGCTTCTTCCAGCAGCGCGCCGTCGTAACTCGTCACGCGGCGAATCATGTGCGGGTCGATGCGGATGCCGTCATTCGGGAAAACTGTGAACGCCGAGACGTGCTCGATTAGTTTCATGTCCGCCGCGCCCAGCACAAGCGGGAGATACGGCGGCAGCGAGGTGGTGATCCCAAACCGCCGGGTCATGTCCACCACCGAATTGATCCCCACTTTTTCCGCGAGCTTGACGGCGGGAACGTTGCGCGAACCCGCCAGCGCCCGCCGCAGCGTGATCGTCCCTTCATACTTTTCGTCGTAGTTGCGCGGCGAGTAGGGCTGACCGCCGCTGATCACCGTAAACGGCGTATCCACGATCGTATCGAAGGGCGACGCGCCTTTTTCGATGGCATCGGCGTAAAGATAGACTTTGAAGGAGCTGCCCACTTGGCGGTACGCCTGCGTGGCGCGATTGAATTTCGAGTCTTCAAAGCTGTAGCCTCCTACCATCGCCTTGATTTCGCCGGTCGCATTATCTATCGCCAGAATCGCGGCCTGCGGCGCGGGCTGTTGCTCCAGTTGAACGCGAGCCGTCGCTTCGTGGATTTCCTGGATGGAGAACTGCGCGAGGTCGCCGACTTTCAGAAGTTCCGAAGGCTTTTTGCGGCCGGTCCAGGCAAAATCCGGCGGCGAAAGAATGGCGCGATAAGAACCGATCTTGATGGTGGCATAGCGGTCGTCTACCGACAGCACCAGCCCGGTAACATAGGACCCTTTTTCAATCGAATGCCGCCAGTCGTCGTCCTCATAGGTGTCGAGCTTGCCGAGATTGTCGCGCAGAATATTGGGAGGATCGCCGCGCCAGCCATGGCGTCGGTCGTAGCTGTGCAGGCCATCGCGCAGCGCCTGATTGGCCGCCTTCTGCATTTTAACGTTCAGCGTGGTGTACACACGCAGACCGCGTTCGTGCACCGCTTCCGTGCCGTACGTCGATTCCAGATACTTGCGAATCTCTTCGAAGAAGTAAGGAGCCAGATCGTTCCGTGGATATTGCAGGTGCAGACCAAGCGGCGTTTTCTTTGCCGCCTCTTCTTCCGTGGGACTGATCTTGCCTTCCTCTTCCATGCGATGGATCACCAGATTGCGCCGCGCGAGAGCGCGCGCAGGATCGGCCAGAGGCGAATAAATCGGTCCGCGAATCATCCCAGCCAGCAGCGCCGCTTCCTGCAGCTTCAGGTCGGTGACGGATTTTCCAAAATAAAATTGCGAGGCCGCGGCGAAGCCATAGTTCCCGTGAGCCAAATACACCTGGTTGGCGTACATAGTGAAAATTTGCGGCTTTGTGTAGCGCCGCTCGATTTGCAGCGCCAGCAGAATTTCCTGCATTTTGCGGCGCACGCTGATCTCGCTGCGGTCCAGAAAGAGGTTCCCGGCAAGCTGCATGCTGATGGTGCTCGCGCCCTGGGCTTTGCCGCCATGCAGAACTTTTCGCCACGCTGCCCCGGCGATGCGCGGAAAATCGATGCCCCAATGCTCTTCAAAATGCTGATCCTCGATGGCCGTGACGGCATTGTAGAGGACTTTGGGGCACTGCTCGTAAGTCATCAGGATGCGCCGCTGCAGCGCGAAGCTGTCCACGAGCTGCCCGTCGTCGGCATAGACTTCTGTGACGACGGTAGGCCGATAAGTCTCCAGCGCGCGGATTTCCGGCAAGTCGCTGGCATACACAAACAGCAATCCGCAAGCCGCTCCGAGCGCAATGGCGCAAAGCAGCAGAAACGCGAGCGCCACGCGGTCAATCAGCTTCCAACCGCGCAACCGGAGTGTGATGGGAGGCAGGCTTAACATCGAAAAACAATTCTATCGCAGAACCATTTCAGCATGGGATTTTGCGGCAAGAAAGTCGCCTGTCAGGAACCACTTGCCGATTCGTAGTATCGTTCGCCGGAACAGGCACGGCATAGCGTCCTGCCTTCGACCACCACTTCGCGCTTGAAATTGATGCCTTCGCCGCATTCGGCGCAGACCACGCGCGGTCCTTTGAACCCGGGCAAATCCTCAGGCTGCACCTGAACCTTCACCCACTGCTTTTCAAAAAGGACATCGTCGGAAAGCACCGCATAAGCCTTCTGCTGTCCAGCGTCTTTCGCCATTTCCGGAAACATTTCGCGGGCAGTCTGTTTCGAGGACTCCTTTGCGGCAATGCGCACGGCGCGGCCCGTCTGCAAATCCACAAAAGTAGCCGCCACCTTGCCCCAGTCACGGAATTTCAGCGCGCGCTTTCCCAGCCGGCAATTGGCTACTAGCGCCACCGCGTCCGTCACGCAGCGGTCGATCTCCACATACGTGACGATGCGCTTCCGCTCGGCGATCGGGTCTTCGATCCCCAGCTCTTGCAACCCCAACATCGCCAGCCGCACGCCCAGCACTTGCCCCGCACACAAATGTCCATGCGCGACTGCTGCAAGCTCCAGGTATTCAGAAAGAGTCTTCATGGTGGGGCAAAGCTCAAGAACATAGTCTAAGCAACCCGGACCGAGGAAGCGAGTCTAGGCCTGCTGCGGCGCCGTCCACGGATGCGGCTGCCGCGCTTCCTGAAAGGCGAAGATCGTCATGAGCAGCGCGAGCCCGGATAGCGCCGCGTCCTCCAACACTTTCTTGAGGCCGATGATTTCGGGGGTCGCAAAGCAGCCGCAATTGATGTTCATGTGCAACAAGTACGCACGCAACACCACCCCGAAGAACCCCAGCATGATGACCGTCAGCAGCGGAGCCCAAATCCGCAGCCGCCAGCCGATCAGCAGCAACGCCCCCAAGACAATCTCCGTGAAAGGCAGCGCGTGGGCAACGAATTGCACACCCCAGTCCGGCAGCATCTTGAACGCTTCTACCTGCGTGGCGAAATTCGAGAGGTTCATGGAAATGGAAAATTTCAGTATGAAGTATGGCCACAGATTTCTGTTTGGGAGAAAAACCTTCGAATAGCCTGCATAAATAAAGATGCAGCCGAGAACGAGGCGGCCGATCCAAATCACCGCGCGGCGCAGATTCCATGGGCTGGATTGCATCATCTATCGAGGTCTTCCGGATTTGCCTGGCGAAGCCTTACCTCTGGCTCAGCAATTGATCCAAAAACTGGTGCAGGATTTCGTAATTCATCGCGCCAGAGTAAGGATACGTCTGCCCCTTGGAATGGAACACCGTCGTAGGCGTTTGATTCACGCGATACATCTGTCCGAGCTGATAATCCTTGTCGATAAGCGGTTCCAGCGTGCCGCCCTTCACCAGCGCCCGGACTTTCGTCATCTCCGGCGCGGAAAGCACGGCCGCCAGCGTGCCATCGACGTCACCTGTCTGCTCCCATCTCTCCTGATTATCAAACAGCGCTCTCTCCACCGGCTCGATCTTTCCGAGTTCCGCCGCCGCACGCGCGTACCGCGCCGCCACTCGCGAATAGGCATGCATCGGCAGCGGGAAATCGCGATGAATCAAAAATACTTTGCCGGTCGTCACATAATTGTCCATCAGCTGCCGGTTCGTCGTCTCGAAGAGAGACTTGCACGCGGGACACTGGTAATCGCTGAACACTTCCATGATGATCGGCGCGCTTTTGGACCCAAACGCCTTATGTGGATCGATGTCGTTCACCCCATCCACGGATTCGACGGCGGCCGGCGTGCCGTTCTGGCGTTATGCGCCGCGGCCGCAACGGGACGAAGGCCCCGGCTGATAAAGAGGCGTCCACCGATCAGGGACAGGATCACAGCTAGAGTAACTACAGCGCGACGACTCACGCGAACCTCCAACGATTGCCTACAAGATTGTGAGATGCACTTCCGGCTCAGATTATCACAGCTTGCGCCTCTTTAGTCCCTGCTCGGCTACCCTGCGTTTCCGCTGCATCCATGGAGCCGGTTTGAGCATCTCATGGTGGGCCCACAATGAGAGGCGGTCTATAACTTAAGTGCATTGAAAATAATAGAGTTAGCAATGAGATAAAGAAAAACTTGACAAGAACACACTCAAGTTATATACTGCCCCTCGAACTGGACCAAGGAGCACGCCATTGACCTCGGCCCGCTCCGGAACCCTTACCTTCCGGACGGCCAGTGCTGTAGACGGGTTCCGGAAGGAATAGCCATAGATACAAGATGAGCAAGATTATAGGAATTGACCTGGGCACCACGAACTCGGTCGTCGCCGTCATGCAAGGCGGCGAGCCGGTAGTGATCCCCAACCAGGAAGGCGCGCGCACCACCCCTTCGGTTGTCGCCATAACCAAAGGCGGAGAGCGCCTCGTGGGACAAGTAGCCAAGCGCCAGGCCGTGACGAATCCCGAAAACACGGTGTATTCGATCAAGCGCTTTATGGGCCGCCGCTACGATGAAGTGGGCGATGAGATGAAGCGCATCCCCTACAAAGTCGTCAAGGGAGAGCACGATGACGCGCGCGTCGAGATTTTCGGCAAGGTGTATAGCCCGCCGCAGATCTCCGCGATGATTCTCGGCAAGCTGAAGTCCGCCGCCGAAGATTTTCTCGGCGAGAAGGTCTCGAAAGCGGTGATCACCGTGCCCGCGTATTTTAACGACGCGCAGCGCCAAGCCACCAAGCAGGCGGGCGAAATTGCCGGCCTGGAAGTCGTTCGCATCATCAACGAGCCGACCGCGGCCGCGTTGGCCTACGGCTTGGAAAAAAAGAGCGACGAAACCATCGCCGTGTACGACCTCGGCGGCGGCACGTTCGACATTTCCGTGCTGGAAGTTGGCGCCGGCGTGGTCGAAGTGAAGTCCACCAACGGTGACACCCACCTCGGCGGCGACGACATCGACCAGCGCATCGTGGACTGGCTGATCGACGAATTCAAGAAAGAGAACAGCATCGACCTCGGCAAAGACCGCATGGCCCTGCAACGCCTGAAGGAAGCCGCGGAAAAGGCCAAGATCGAGCTCTCGCAGATGATGGAGACCGAAATCAACCTGCCGTTCATCACGGCGGGCGCGAACGGCCCCATCCACATGCAGCAGAAGCTGACGCGCACGCGCCTCGAGCAATTGATGAACGACCTGCTCGAACGCTCGATGAAGCCGGTCAGGCAAGCTCTCGAAGACGCGAAAATGTCGCCGAATGATATTCAGGAAGTCGTGATGGTCGGCGGCTCGACGCGTATTCCGAAAGTGCAATCGATCGTTCGCACGTTCTTCGGCGAGAAAGAGCTGCACAAGGGCGTGAACCCCGACGAAGTCGTGGCCGTAGGCGCTGCAATTCAGGGCGCGGTGCTCGGCGGAGAAGTGAAGGACATCCTGTTGCTCGACGTGACGCCGCTTTCTTTGGGCGTCGAGACGCTCGGCGGCGTGATGACCGTGCAAATTCCGCGCAACACCACGATCCCGACCCGCAAAGTCGAAACGTATTCGACGGCTGCCGACAATCAGCCCGGCGTCGAAATCCAGGTGCTGCAAGGCGAGCGCAAGTTCGCCAGCGACAACCGTTCGCTTGGCAAATTCAAGCTGGACGGCATTCCGCCGGCGCCCCGCGGCACTCCGCAAATTGAAGTGACCTTTGACATCGACGCCAACGGCATCTTGAATGTCAGCGCGAAGGACAAGGCCACCAACAAGGAGCAGAAAATCACCATTACTGCTTCGAGCGGTCTGACCAAGGAAGAAGCCGAGAAGATGCGCACCGAGGCCGAATCCCACTCCGAAGACGATCGCCGCCGCATGGAGGAAGTCGAATCGCGCAACCGGCTCGACGGCATCATGTACCAGGCGGAAAAGATGATTCGCGAAAATCGCGAAAAAATCGCCGAATCGGACGTCAAGACGGCCGAAGACGCCATCGAAGAAGCCAAGAAAGCCATCGCCGAAGGCGGCACGGCTCGCTTGCGCTCCGCCACCGAGAACCTCGAGAAGTCTTTGCACAAGATTGCCGAGATTCTCTACAAGGCCAACGAAGCCGCGGGCGCTCAGCAGGCCGGCGCCGCCAGCGCAGGCGCTGGAGCAAGCGGTGGTGCAGGCTCAAGTTCGAGCAGCGCCCCGCAAGACAAAAAGCCCGGCGATGTAATCGACGCCGAATATGTCGACGTCGACGAAACCAAGCGTCCAAACTAAACCAGCCAAAGCCCGTAGGGGCGGGGCTTGCCCCGCCCCTCTTGCTTTGCTCGCGTGTTTTTGAATTTTCAACTTTTAACTGTCGACTGTTAACTGATTCTGATGGCCACAACCGCAAAACAAGACTATTACGATCTCTTAGGCGTCGCGAAGAAAGCCAGCGCGAAGGACATTCGCACCGCCTTCCGCAAACTCGCGCGCAAATACCATCCCGACCTGAATCCCGGCGACAAATCCGCCGAAGAAAAATTCAAACAGCTCCAGGAAGCCTACGACGTTCTCTCCGACACGAAAAAGCGCCAGATGTACGACCAGTACGGCTTTTACAGCGACAACATTCCTCCCGGCGGTCCCGGGAGGCGCGACCGCAGCAGGACGGCGAAGGCGTCAATTTCGATTTTGGCGGCTTTGATTTTGGCGGCGGCTCGGGCGCGCAGGGCGGCAACGCCAGTTTCCGCGATCTTTTCAGCCAGTTTTTCCGCGGCGGGCGCGGCGGGCACGAAGAGCCCGCGCATGAGCCCGGCGGCGATCTTGAGTATCAAATTGAAATCGACTTTTGGGATGCTGTTCGCGGCGCGGTAAAGAAACTTACCATCACGCGTTTGGATACCTGCGACACCTGCCACGGCACTGGCGCGATAGGTTCGCCGCAGACCTGCCCGACCTGCCACGGCTCCGGCACCATCCAGCAAGCCGCCGGCAAAATGAAATTTAATGTCCCCTGCACGCGCTGCGGCGGCACCGGAAAAATTCGCAAAGTCTGCCCGACGTGCAGCGGCGAAGGCCGCCTGCGCCGCACAGAAACCATCGATGTGCGTATTCCTGCCGGTGTAGCCAGCGGCTCGCGGGTGCGCGTGCCGGGCAAAGGCAACGTCGGAACCATGGGCGCGCCCGCGGGCGATCTGTATTTGCGCGTGGACGTGAAGCCGCATCAGTTTTTTTGAACGCCGCGGCGACGACCTCTACACGAAAGTCCCGGTCACGGTAAGCGAAGCCACGCTAGGTGCAAAAGTGGAAGTCCCCACCATCGACGGCCGCTCGCTGGTGCGCATTCCGCCTGCCACGAACAGCGGCAAGACTCTGCGCCTCAAAGAAAAAGGCGTCCCCAGCGCGCGCAACGGCTCGCGCGGCGATCAGTACGTCGAGATCCAAGTGATCGTGCCGCAACCGACGGACGAACGTGTCCGCAACCTTATGAAAGAATTGGAGACCATCGCGCCGGAAGATCCGCGCAAAGATTTGTTCACAAAGGCAGGAGTGTAACGCCATGCCACCCACTCCCGCCTGTAAAAATGTAGGGGCGCGATTCATCGCTCCCGTCTTTGAATGCGTAGGGGCACGGCACGCCGTGCCCGTCTTGTAGAGAGAGCAACAAATGCCACCACGAGCCAGAAAACGGGCCAAAGCCGGCTACATGATCAGCGCCGTAGCCGAGCTTTATAAATTGCACCCGCAAACGCTGCGCCTCTACGAACGTGTCGGCCTTCTGAAACCGTCGCGCTCGCAAGGCAACACGCGCCTCTACACCGATTCCGATCTCGAGCGCCTCGACGTAATCCTCACGCTGGCCCGCGACATGGGCGTAAACCTCGCCGGCATCGAAATCATCCTGAACATGCGCGAAAAAATGGTAGAAATGGAGCGCCAAATGACCGAATTCGCCACCGTCGTCCAACAAGAACTCTCCCGCGTAGCCGCATCGCACGCGCAAAACAAAGAACCCCGCCACGCCATCGTCCGCGCCACCCCACGCATATCTCGAACTTCCTAGCCCGCCCTCTTCCACAGTTTTCCCAATGCGGGGACCTTGCCGCAATCCCTCCGCAAACGTATGCTGTCCGCATGGCGCTCGAGAATTGCTCACTCTGCAAAGGAACCGGCTGGAAGCTCGTCCCGCGACCCGATGGAGCCTCCGGTAAAGTCGCCGTAGCCTGCGACTGCGGCATGCAAGACCGCGCCGAGCGCGTCATCGAGCGCGCCCACATCCCCAAACGCTACGAGCACTGCGATTTCGAAAGCTACAGCACGGACGTCGGCGCCACCCCGCAACAAACCGACTCCCTGAAAAAAGCCAAGCTCTTGTCGCAGGGATTCGTCCGCGATTATCCCAGCGCGGCCGAAAAAGGCCTCCTACTCATGGGCCCGTCTGGAGTTGGCAAAACGCATCTAGCCGTTGCCACCCTAAAAGATCTCATCCGCCGCGGCCACGCCGGCCTTTTCTGCGACTACCGCGAACTCCTGAAAGAAATCCAAGCCAGCTACAATCCCGCAAGCGAATCTACCGAAATGGGCATCCTCGAACCCATCCGCACGGTCGAAATTCTCGTCCTCGACGACCTCGGCGCCAGCAAGCCCTCCGATTGGGTGCGCGACATCGTTGGCATCGTTCTAAACGCCCGCTACAACGAACGCCGCACCACAATTATCACGACGAACTATTACGACAATCCCGCTCAGGAAGGCGATGCCACCCGCCTCCCCAGCGGCAAACTCGTCATGCCCACCCGCGAAGACTCCCTCGACCAAAGAATCGGCAGCCGCATGCGCTCGCGCCTCTTCGAAATGTGCCGCACCGTCGAAATCACCGCCCCCGATTTCCGCCGCGAATCCACCCAAGCCGGCCGCGCCCGCGCTTGAAGCACGTAGGGAGATTATTCGAATGGTCAGTCCACCCGCCCAGGCTGTACCATAGGGAGCTATGCTGGCGAGGGTATACATCGACAATTTTCGCTGCTTCGTCAACTTCGAGTATCGGCCCGAAAGAAAGCAACTGTTACTCGGAGGGAACGGTAGTGGTAAGTCGTCGCTCGTCGACGCAATTCGCTACGTCAAGAGGTTCGTGGCGAGCGATGAGAATCCGTTCACTCAATCGACTCGAACAAGATGGCAGGATTTGCCCGTGCAGACGATCGAAATCGAGGCCGTTCTAGATCGTCAAAAATACGAATATCGAATCGAAATAACGAGAGAGCCTTTCGTCAAGTTGGAGAGGCTTAAGGTCGCAGGGACAACTGTATTTGAGCTTGCGAACGGCGCGGTTAGCTTCTTTTCGAACGTAAGCGGTCAGAGACCACCAATACCGCTGCAGACAGCCAAATCAGCGCTACACCTATCTGTGCTAAGCAACGAAAGTGTTGGACGCTTCGTGGACTGGATGGACAACTGTGTCCACTGCTTCAAGATAGATGCTTACCCCGACGCGATGGACGAAGAGGCCGATAGCCAAGACGCTCGACCTGACTCCGAATTCGCAAACCTTGCCGCGTGGTATCGCCATCTGGTGGCTGTACATCCAGAAGAAAACCTGCGGTTCATCGAGGCCATGAAGGCCGCCGTTGATGGATTTCAGGGTTTGCGTTTTGCCTCTGACGAACGCGGAGTAAATACGCTCAGGGCCGATTTTACTGGACCAGGCGGAAAACGCATCAACTACTCCCTTGCCGAACTCTCCGAAGGACAGCGATGCCTTTTGGCTTTGTACATGATTCTTCATTTTCTGATCGTTCGGGGACACTGTGTGTTTATCGATGAGCCAGACAATTTCATTGCCTTGCGTGAAATACAACCTTGGCTTCTCGCCGCTGAGACGGCAGTTGAAGACTACGAAGGGCAATTGATACTTATCTCTCATCACCCAGAGATCCTGAATCAGTGGGCGCCACGGCACGGCCTGCGTTTCCACCGGGAAGAGAACGGCCACGCGAGAACTGAGAAGTTTAGGCCTGATCCGGACGGGAATCTGGAACCTTCCGAGCTAATAGCCCGTGGATGGGAGGATGAGTAAGCCGTCGCTGGTGATCGTTCTAGTTGAGGATGAACACCACGAGATGCTCATTCGTCGATACCTTACGCGCCTGGAATTGGATCCGCACAAAATTAGGCTTCGACGCTCGCCTGCGGGGAAGGGAAGCGCTGAGGCTTGGGTTCGGGACGCGTTTGTGCAAGAAGTTGAAATTTATCGAAATCGGCGGGCCCGCGCTGACACCCAGCTAATGGTCATGGTAGACGCGGACAACCATACGGTTCAGTTTCGGCTGAATCAATTGGATGACGCGTTGCGCAACGCCCAAAAAGAACCGGTCGGACAAGATGATCAGATCGCCCGTCTGGTCCCGAGGCGCAATATCGAGACTTGGATTCTTTGTCTCAACGACGAGGTTGTCGACGAGGAGACTGACTACAGTCAAGAGCACCGCGACTGGAAGACGCTAATCATTTCGGGCAGCGAGACCATGTTTAACTGGACTCGACAAATCCAGCCCCCAGATTCTTGTATCGATTCTCTGCGCCGAGGGGTTGAGGGACTTAGGCAACTCGCCAACGGAACAGGCTGAATTTCGAAGTAATCGCCTATGTATCGACAGTTGCGCGACGCGATTTCGCGTCTCCCGACAAAATGAGGTGAATCTTGTCCAGCCTTGCGCTTCGCTCTTCGGGTGAGAATCGCTCAAGGCCCTTCTCGATGATTTGGGCTAGGTCCTCGACCAGCTGAGGAATCTTCTCGTCGGTTTCTCGTTTCTTTGCCATCATCGTTTTCCGGGATGCGCCGGCTGCAGACCTTGTCATTCTACTATGATTACCGTCAGAATTGCGTCTATCCTTGCAGGCCGTGACCGTCGCTCGATCGGCCGCGCCAACGAAATCGCGCGGCTCGTTCTCCGCCACCCCCGCCGCTTCCGCGAACTCATCGCTTGCCTCTGGGACGAGAATCCCGTAGTCCGTCTCCGCGCGGCCGACGCCGCCGAAAAAGTCTCCGCAAAGAAACCGCGCCTCCTCGATCCCCACAAAGCAGAACTGCTTGGTCTGCTCGCCGAAGCGGAACAAATCGAACTGCGCTGGCATCTAGCCGCCATGATTCCGCGCCTCCGTCTCACCCCCTCCGAACGCCGCCGCGCCGCCGAAACGTTGCAGCACTATCTCAACGATCGCAGCTCCATCGTAACGACTTTCGCTCTGCAAGGACTCACCGATCTCGCGCAAAACGACGTCGGTCTGCGCACGCAGGTGAAGCACCTCCTCGAAGAAGCCCTCCAATCCGGCACACCCGCCATGCGCGCACGCGCCCGCCACCTCTTGAAAAAATTTCCCGCCTAGCCAAATCTTTTCCGAAGGTTTGCATCACAGCTACATTAGGTACGGCAAGCTGAGCTGGGGTGAGCCCGTTCGGTTAAACCGGTTTCATTGACACGGAGCGCAACGCGGCGAGTATCCTTTTAAAGTTGCAGCGCGCCTCGAAACGCCCGCAGCATTGTCCCGAAAGACCGCTCGGCGGTTAACCTCCTTGCAAGAACCCTGTCCGGGAATTCGCAAGGAATCTTATCGACGTTTTGCGTTATCCCGGCATAGCCGGGCTGGACCGAATAGCAATTATCTTCCGGAGGCCAACAACCATGTTTCCCGACCACGACAACCAGTCTTCAGCAGCCGCAGCCGCTCCCGCACCGGATTCCGAACCAACTCCGAACAGCACCTCAGAAGAAGTGAACGCCGCGCAGGCGAGCGCTCCTGAACCTGCTGCGCCCGAAAGTCCCTCGGCTCCTGTCGCACAAACCACGGATGCCGCCCAGCAACAGGCGTCAGCCGCAGCGCCCGCGCCTCCTGCTGAAGCGCAGGCTGCCGTCGCCGCTCCATCTCCCGCCGACGCCGAAGCCACCGCTGCCGCTGAAGAAGCCGCCGGCTCCGAAGAGATGAGCAAGCTGATGGAGCAGTACGACGAGCAGCACGAAGCTGCCTCGCAAAACGAAATTATCGAAGTAAAGGTTGTCGCCTATACGGAACACGGCGTGGTCGTCGATCTCGGCGGAAAAACCGAAGGCCTGATCCCCGCCGCCGAATTTTCCGAAACCGACATTCCTCGCCCCGAGCCGAACGCCACCATCGAAGTCCAGCGCACCGGCGAACACAAAGACGGCTTCACGATTCTCTCCTATCAAAAAGTCCTTCGCCGCCGCACCTGGGAAAAAATCGAAGCCGCCTACAAAGCGAAGGAAACCATTACCGGCAAAGTGGTCGACCGCATCAAGGGCGGCCTCGTCGTCGATATCGGCGTGCGCGCGTTCCTCCCCGGCTCGCAATTCGATCTTCGCCCCACGCAGAATCTCGACGATCTCACCGGCACGGAAGTCCAGGTTCGCGTCACCAAGCTTAACCGCCGCCGCGGCAACGTGGTCGTCAGCCGCCGCGCCATTCTCGAAGAAGAGCTGCACGCCAAGCGCGCCCAATTGATGGAAACGCTCACTGAAGGCCAAGTCGTCCACGGCCACGTGAAAAACGTTACCGAATACGGCGCCTTCGTCGACCTCGGCGGCATCGACGGCCTGCTCCATCTCACCGACCTCAGCTGGGGCCGCGTCAAGCATCCTTCCGACGTCGTCAAGCCCGAGCAGGAGCTCGACGTCATCATCCTGAAATTCGATAAGGAAAAGCAGCGCGTTTCCCTCGGTCTCAAGCAACTCATGCCCGATCCCTGGGTCAATGCTTCGGAAAAATATCCAGCTGGCGGCAAAGTCAAAGGCAAAGTCGTCGGCATCGTGGACTACGGCGTATTCGTCGAGCTCGAACAAGGCATCGAAGGCCTGGTCCACGTCACCGAGCTGAGCTGGTCCAAAAAAGCGCAGCACCCCTCGAAGCTTTTCAAAGTCGGTGATGAAGTGGACGTCGTCGTTCTGGACATCAAGCCCAGCGACCGCCGCGTCTCCCTCGGCATCAAGCAAGCGCTCCCCGATCCCTGGCTCCTCGTCGCGGAAAAATATCCCGTCGGCACCATCGTCACCGGCAAAGTCCGCAATATCGCTGAGTTTGGCGCGTTCGTCGAAATCGAAGAAGGCTTTGACGGCCTCGTCCATGTCGGCGACGTCAGCTGGACCGAGCGCATCAAGAATCCCCATGAAGTCTTCAAAAAGGGCGAACCCGTTACCGCCAAGGTCCTGAAGATCGATCCGGAAAATCGCCGCGTCTCTCTCGGCATCAAGCAGGTGAACGACATCTGGGGCGAATGGTTCAAGCAGCACAAGGTCGGCCAGATCGTGAAAGGCAAAGTTTCGCGCATCGCCACCTTCGGCGCGTTCGTCGAGCTTGGCGAAAACATCGAAGCTCTCTGCCACAACACAGAAATCGAAGAACGCAAGCGCCGCGACGAGGGCCATTCTCCCATGCATCGCACCAGCACCGGCCCGCTGAAGAGCGCTGGCCCGCTCGAGCCGGGCAAGGAATACGATTTCAAGATCATCAAGATCAGCCCGGAGACGCGCCGCATCGGTTTGAGCTATCGCGCCGCCGCCAAGCAAATCGAGCGCAAGGAAATCGAGCAATATCGCTCCACGTCGAAATCCTCGTCGACCGCAACCATCGGCGACGCGCTCAAGTCCAAGCTATCGGCGCGCTAGGCGCCACGTTTTTTTTGTAAACCGGTCTGCGCTTCCCAGGGCGCTGCGCCGGCAAGCTATAGGGGCAGCACAATTTCATTTACCTGCGGGTCAATTTAATGATAGGAAGAGGGGCAACCGGGCGTGTTGCGCCCCTCTAAACCGTTTCGCACCAAGAACCTGCGGCTGCTGATACACTGGCTCTGCAACGAGGCATAGGCGAGATGACCAAGCAATTGACGCTGACGAAGGCCGACCTCATCGAAGAGGTCCTGCGCATTACGGAGCTCCCCCGCAAGGAGTCCGAGACGATCGTCGAAACTATCTTCGACAGCATCATCGAGTCCCTCCAGGGCGGCGACAAAATCGAGATTCGCGGCTTCGGCAGTTTCCGCACGCGCCAGCGCCGCGGCCGCATCGGCCGCAATCCCAAGACCGGCGAAAAAGTCGAAGTCCCTCCGAAGAAAATTCCCTTCTTCAAGCCCAGCAAAGAGCTCAAAGATTTTGTGAACAGCTCCGAAGCCGCCGCCTCCGCGGGAGCAACCTCCGCCGACGCCAAGCATCCCTAGGTAGCACAGGCACTCCTGCCTATGCCCTTCTATATGCCACAGGCTTCAGCCTGTGCTCGCATCGAATCGCCGTTTCCACAGATCTCTCCGCGCAGACGCATCTCGCGAAGCTGACAGCCGCGGAGCGGCTCCCCGGCCTCTTTCGCCAGTCGCGATTTCCGCCTTTTGCGCTATGCTGTCCGCGCTACTTTTCTCCTTGAGGCCGCCTCTCGATGGACTATCTCTGGACCCCGTGGCGCTACCAGTACATGGCGCAAGTCACGGCCGGCAAGCAGCCCGATTGCATCTTCTGCGACGCCGTCGCCCTCAACAAAGATGACGAAACTCTGATCGTCTATCGCGGCAAGAAAATCTTCGTCATCCTCAACCGTTTTCCCTACACCTCCGGCCACGTCATGATCGTCCCCTACGCCCACGTCGCCGAACTAAACCTCTGCGATTCCGGCACGCTCACAGAAATGATGACCCTCGCGCAACGCATGGAAAAAGTCTTCCAACAAAACTACAAGCCCGACGGCATGAATCTCGGCATGAACCTCGGGCGCGCCGCCGGCGCCGGCGTCGCCGGCCACCTGCATCTTCACGCGCTCCCCCGCTGGTTCGGCGATTCCAATTTCATGACCGTCGTCGCCGAAACCCGCGTCCACCCCGAAGAGCTAAGCGTCACCTATCAACGCCTCCGCAAAGCCCTAGCCGCCTAACCTCGCAACAAAATCCTCGTCCGCTTAATTTCGAAACAATATTGTCATTCCGAGCGAAGCGAGGAATCTGCTTTTCTCTTCTTGCCCTCTGTGTCCTCCATGCCCTCTGTGTAAATCTTTTTCTTCTTCTGCGCTAAACTACCCCCACCCATGAATCTCGACCTCACCGAAGAACAATCTCTCCTCCAAAAAACCGTTCGCGAATTCGCCGAATCCGAAGTCCGTCCCCTCGCCAAAGAGCTCGACGAAACCGGCCACTTCCCCCGCGCCCTCTTCGCCAAAGCCGCCGAACTCGGCCTCACCGGCATCGCCCTCCCCGAATCCGAAGGCGGCGCCGGCTTCGACCACATCGCCTACACCATCGTCATCGAAGAAATCTCCCGTTGCTGCGCCTCCACCGGCGTAATCCTCTCCGTCCAAAATTCTCTCTACGGCGATCCCATCCATCGCTACGGCACCGCCGAACAAAAAAAGAAGTTCCTCGAACCCTTCGCCCGCGGCGAAAAAATCGGCTGCTACGCCCTCACCGAGCCGCAAGCCGGATCCAACGCCGCCGCCCTCCAAACCAAAGCCGTCCTCCGCGGCGACAAGTACATCCTCAACGGCACCAAAGCCTGGATCACCAACGGCGGCGCCGCCGATGCCGCCATCGTCTACGTCAACACGCATCCCGAAAAAGGCGAAAAGGGCATCACCGCGCTCGTCGTCGAAAAAGGCACGCCCGGCTTCAAAACCGGCAAGGAAGAAAAAAAACTCGGCATCAGCGCCACCGCTTGCTGCGAATTAATTTTCACCGACTGCGAAGTCCCCGCCGCTAACCGCATCGGCAACGAAGGCGAAGGCTACAAAGTCGCGCTCTCCACGCTCGACGGCGGCCGCATCGGCATCGCCGCGCAAGCCGTCGGCATCGCCCAAGGCGCTTTCGAAGCCGCCCGGGCCTACGCGCAGGAACGCCTCGCTTTCGGCCATCCCATCTCGCAATTTCAAGCCATCCAATTCATGCTCGCCGATATGGCCACCGAGCTCGACGCCGCCCGCCTTCTCGTCCGCAAAGCCGCCTGGAAGCAAGACACCGGCGCCCGCTTCAGCATGGACGCCGCCATCGCCAAACTCTTTTCCAGCGAAATGGCCACCCGCGTCACCCACAAAGCCATCCAAATCCACGGCGGCAACGGCTACTCCCGCGAATATCCCGTCGAGCGCAACTACCGCGACGCCCGCATCACCGAAATCTACGAAGGCACCTCCGAAATCCAGCGCCTGGTCATCTCCTCCTGGGTTCTTCGCTCCTAATGGGGAGTGCGGCAGCTCTGCTGCCGCTTTCTTTCGTCCACTCGCGTACCCTCCGCCGTTGCGATGACCTTCACGACCGCGTTCTCCGCCTGAAATTTCAGTCGTGCTCTCCTCGCCCCAGTTGACCTTCCCCGCAATTCTAAGCAACATCTTCCCCGCAGAATTCAGCCGCAATTCTTCCAGCTCAGGGAGCCACCATGTCTCAATTTCCCAGTTTCGATCTCTCCGGCCAAGTCTCTCTCGTCACCGGAGCTGCCCGCGGACTCGGCCGCGCCATCTCTCTCGCCTTGGCCAACGCTGGCTCCGACGTCGCCCTCGGCTTACGCGACGTGAACAGCGCGTCCGATCTCGTCCGCGAGATCCAATCCATGGGCCGCAAAGCTCTGCCTCTTCAAATGGACGTCACCGATCTCGCGCAAATCTCGGGCGCCATTCAAAAAGCTGCGGACCATTTCGGAAAGCTGGACATTCTCGTCAACAACGCCGGCAACGGCGTCAGTGCCCTCGCGCTCGACGTCAACGAACGCGACTTCGACTTCACTCTCGCTCTAAATCTGAAGTCCACTTTCTTCGCCAGTCAGGCCGCCGCAAAACTCATGATCCCCCAAAAGGGCGGCCGCATCATCAATATGAGTTCGCAAGCCGCATTCGCCGCCTTGCCCACCGAATCCGTCTACTGCGCCAGCAAAGCCGCCGTTTCGCACCTCACAAAATGTCTCGCCGTCGAGTGGGGCCCGCACAACATCACCGTAAACGCCGTCGCTCCCACATTCATCGCCACTCCGGGCACCGACGAAGCGCTCTCCGACGCCGCTTTTCGCGCCGACGTCATCGAGCGCATCGCCGCCCTCCACCGCATCGGTGAACCCGTCGAAGTTGCCGGCGCCGTCGTCTTCCTCGCCTCCCCCGCCGCCTCCCTCATCACCGGCCACACCCTCCTAATCGACGGCGGCTGGACCGCCCGCTAGCTCGAAGCGTGATCTAGCTCGCGCTAAGCTTCATGTTTCCAATGGAGCCCTTCAAGATGGCGGAACAAAGGAATTAAATCTCTCGTAGCTACACTCACGAGAATACTTGAGATGACCGCGGCCCTTTTGGTTCGTCCATACAGTTGGGCTAAGGTCTCTGTTGGAGGCACAAATGAATTGCTTCGGCATGAGAACGCGAACGGCTGTCCTGCTTGGAGCCGTCGTTCTGGGTTTGCCCTTTTTTCCGCCGATGTTGCGCGCAAAGAGGGAGCCCGCAGCGTACGCGGGGGCAACAATTCTGCAGCTGGAGAAAGATGTTCCTGAACTAATGAAGAAAGACGGCGTGCCGGGCCTGTCGATGGCTGTGATTCGGGACGGAAAGACGACGTGGGTGCACGGTTTCGGGATCAAGGAAGCAAAAACCGGCCAGCCGGTGACGGTTGAGACAGTTTTTGAAGCAGCTTCACTGAGCAAGCCCGTGTTTGCGTACGGTGTTCTCAAACTGGTAGAGCTGGGCAAGCTCGGGCTGGACGTCCCGCTAACAACCTATCTGCCGAAGCCCTATATTCCGGGTGACGAGCGCCTCGCGAAGATTACGGCGCGGATCGTCCTGAGCCATCGGACTGGATTCCCGAACTGGCGAGGAGATGACGGTTTGCTCCCAATTTATTTCACGCCGGGAGAGCGGTTTAGCTACTCAGGCGAAGGCTATATCTACTTGCAGCGCGTAATCGAGCAGATCACAGGTAAACCACTCAACGAATATATGACCGAAGCAGTCTTCACGCCGCTCGGTATGACCAGCAGCAGCTATGTATGGCGGCCAGACTTTGATGCGCTAACCGCTACGGGACACGACTCGGGCGGGAAGCCAACCGAATTGTGGAAGCCAAAAGAAGCGGGAGCGGCTTCAACGCTGAACACAACAGCCAAGGACTATGCGCTATTCGTGGAGGCGGTTCTCAATGGGAAAGGGCTCAAGCCGGCGACGCTCCACGAGATGGAGACGCCGCAAATCGCGCTCGATCCTGAGTGCAGGATTTGCATTAAGCACGAGCCGAAGGAACTATCGAAGAATTTGTTTTGGGGATTGGGATGGGGCATTCAGCGCAAAGATGGAAGCGATGTGCTGTGGCATTGGGGAGACAACGGCTCATTCAAGTGTTTTGTCATGGCGGACCCAAAAACAAAGTCGGGCGTAGTGATGTTCGCAAACAGCGAGAATGGACTGGAGATCGCGCAGCCAGTAATAGACGAGGCGATGGGTACGGAGTCGCCAGCCTTCGATTGGCTCAAATAACAAGAAGACAATCCAAATCCACGACGGCAACAGCTACCCCCGCGAATACCCCGTCGAACGCCACCACCGCCAGGTGCCGCACTCGCCGATTTTGCGGGTGCGGATCTTGAACTGGGCCTTGCCGCCGCCTTGCCTTCTGCTCTTTCCCGTCTCACGAAACTACAAAATTCCCGCCAACTCCTTCCAGCCGCTCCACTTCCCCGTCTCACGTTCGAATGATAAAACTACAGTACTATATCTTGACAGTAATAATGATCCTTGCTACCATTCTATATGATTCGCCAGCCTCGCACGCCCCGGCATCCCCTCTACTCACGATTCACCACCCCCCACTCCGCTGTCTTTCTCCGCGTACACGCAGGAAACGCCGCAAACCCTTTCCGTTCATGCGGTTACTTCATAACTTGCGGACACCCCGGGGTAGGGGGTCCTTCTCTCTCTGTGACCTCCGTGCACTCTGCGTCAAAATCCACCCGCGCCCACAAGCCAGTTACTCCGTTCGGCACTCGTCGCTTGATGCCCGCCCTTGTATGTCCTTTCGTGACGATGCTTGACGCCGCGTCAAGCATAAACCCTGTATTTGCCACTCTTACGAAAAACACCCGGGGTGGGGTATCCCCGTCCTTCTCAACGATCTCTGTGCGCTTTGCGCTAAAATCCACCCGCTCCGCCACGCCGCCCGCTCCACTCGCCATCGACCTCACGCCGCCGCTAAACCCTTTAAATCGCAATGCTTACAAAAAACCAGGGGAGGGTGCCGGCTCAGACCAGCCCTCCCGCCACTCGCTTCACTCACTCACTCGCAACTTCCGTTATATCCTGTCTCCGTGCTTGAGCTGGACTGCGGCCTCGAATTCGATCCCTCCCGCGACGAAGATTTCTTCGCCGCCCTGCCGGCCAAACCCGCCGTCTGCCTGATCGAATCGCGAGCCGAAAACGCCGAGCCGTTTCTAATTCGTACGCAGGATTTGCGCCGCCGCCTGCAGCGCCTTCTCGGACCGCCGGATCCCGCGAGCAAACGCCTCAATCTCCGCGAGCTCGCGAGCGGCATTCGCTACCGCCTCACCGGCTCCGCGCTCGAACAAATCTTCACCTACTACCAGCACGCCAAGCATCTTTTCCCGCAGCGCTATCGCAAACTCACGCGCCTGCGTCCCCCCGCCGTCCTGAAAATCAGCCTGCGCAACGCCTATCCGCGCTGCTACGTCACGCGCCGCATCGCCGTCGACGAAACCGGCGCGCCCACCGCCGGCGCTTACTACGGCCCCTTCCCTTCCCGAAAATCCGCGCTTGCCTTCTCCGAACAGGCGCTCGACCTTTTCAAAGTCCGCCGCTGCCAAATCAAAATCCGCCGCGATCCCACGTTTCCCGGCTGCATCTATTCCGAAATGAAAATGTGCCTCGCGCCCTGCTTCGCGGGATGCACCAAAGAGGAATACGACGCCGAAGTCGGTCGCCTGGTGCAGTTCCTCGATACCAACGGCAATTCGCTCCGTACTGCCATCGAAGACGAACGTGAGCGCGCCAGCGCCGATCTAGATTTCGAGCGAGCCGCGCAACTCCACAAACGCATCGAAAAACTCGATGCCGCGCTGCGCTTCCGCCCCGAACTCGCTCGCCGCATCGCCGATCTCGACGCCGTCATTCTTCAGCGCGCCGCCGAAGAGCAATCCATCGGCGTCTTCGGCATCCACGGCGGACGCCTCGCCGAACCCTTTTTTCTGCGCTTCGGCGAAATCGCCAGCCAGCCGCGCTCCGCCGAACACATTTTCAAGGACTATCTTATGGGAATGCCCAGATCGCCGAAAGCCCGCCGCGCAGACCGAGGGAAACTCCGCTGCAACAACCTCAACGTCGCCCGCAGATCGCTAAGGAAGCGCGCGTCCGCTCCGCCGCCGCCCGCGAAGAACTCAGCGAACATCTCGCGCTCATCTCCCGCTGGTTCTACAGCAATCCGCGCGACGGCGAGATTTTCTTTCGCGAAAAAGACTGGCCATACCGTAAGATTCTTCGTGCCTGCGGCCGCCTCCTTAATCCGAAAGCCGCCGAGCCGCCTGCAACCGAGCCCACTCCAAGCGGCAATCCACCGCCGCCGTAAGGCCCTTGATGTTGACGTTGTAGGGGCGCGATTCATCGCGTCCCTCTTGGCGAGGCCGCAAATCGCTGAGATTCGGTGCAACGACTGAAATACTAAGGAAACCATGATCAAATCCGCCACACTCGAAGCCACAAAACGCTACGCCAACCGCTTCGCTGGCCGCGCCGCCGACGGCCACTTCCGCGAAGCGCAAGGCCTCGTCATCTCCTCGCTCGGCATCGGCACTTACCTCGGCCAGCCCGATCCGAAAGTGGACGCGAGCTACACCGCCGCAGTCGTCGCCGCCGTCGAAAATGGAATCAACTTCATCGACGCCGCCATCAACTATCGCTTCCAACGCAGCGAACGCAGCATCGGCGCGGCCATCAAGCAACTCGCCGCAAAAGGTTTCTCCCGCGAAGAACTAGTCGTCTGCACCAAAGGCGGCTACCTAACTCCCGACGGCTCCATGCCCGCCGATACAACCGAATATTTTCTTCACGAATACATCCAGCCCGGCATCTTCACCCCGAAAGACCTCGTCGCCGGCAGCCACTGCATGACCCCGCGCTTCCTCGAAGATCAGCTTTCGCGAAGCCTGCGCAATCTCCAGCTCGACTGCGTCGACGTCTACTACCTGCACAATCCCGAAACGCAACTCAGCGAAGTCTCCCGCCCCGATTTTCTCGAACGCGTGCGCGATGCTTTTATTTATCTCGAGTCCGCCGCCGACGCCGGCAAAATCCAGTTCTACGGGATGGCTACCTGGAACGGCTTCCGCCAGGAAGCCAAAGCGCACGACGCCATGCAACTCGCCGAATTCGCGCAAATCGCGACAGATATCGCCGGCGAAAAACACCGCTTCCGTTTCGTGCAACTCCCTTTCAATCTCGGAATGACGGAAGCGCTCACGCTCGGCAATCAATCCATCGGCGGGCGGGAACGCACGGTCATGGAAGCCGCCAGCGAATTGGGAATCACTCTCGTCGCCAGTGCGTCGCTCCTGCAAGGGCAGGTCGCGCGCAATTTGCCCGCGTTCGTAGCGCAAGCCCTCGGCCTGGAAAACGACGCGGAGCGCGCGTTGCAATTCGTAAGGTCGTCGCCGGGAATCACCACGGCGCTGGTTGGCATGTCGCACGTCGAGCATGTCATCGCGAATGCGAAGCTGGTAGGTGTAGCGCCCGCCACCGTCGATCAATTCACCCAGCTCTTCAGCCGCGGCGAGGGCGCGTAAGATAGGCAACTATGGGGGCGGCCTCGCTTGGAGTGGGCCTAAGAACTGTCATTCCGAGCGGAGCAAGCCGACGCTTTTTCTTTTCACGTTCGCTCCTGCGAACGTGTCGGCCTTCGCAGAGAGGAATCTCTCTTCGATTTCACCTTTCAAATTCGTTACTCAATTTGCGAAATTCTCTCGCTCATCCAGTTCGTAATCGCCGCATCTACTTGGTCGAGCTTGCCCACAAAAAAATGGTCCGCGTCTTCCACGATCACGATTTTATTTTCACCGGGCGCAGCCGAAACCAAGCTTTTCAACTTGTCGGGTGCGCCATAAATATCGTTCGCGCCGTGCACGAAGAGCTTCGGCTTTTCACACTGCGCCAAATACGAAAAGTCCGCGTTGTTCACCGGCGCTCCCAATCCAATCAGCGAAGTAACTCGAGCTTCTTCGCAACCAACGCGCAGCCCAACCCAACACCCAAAACTAAAACCCGCAACCAAAAGAGGAACGTTTGGATATTCCGCGGCCAGAAAATCCAGCGCCGCGCGCGCATCGTCACGCTCGCCCACGCCGCGATCGTGTTTCCCTTCGCTCATTCCCGTTCCGCGAAAATTGAAACGCAAAACCGGAAGTCCCAGCGCGTCCAGCGATTTCGCCGCTTGATAAACCACTTTGTTGTGCATCGTTCCGCCAAACAGCGGATGCGGATGACACACGAGCGCAGCCATCGGCAGCGGCCCTTCGCTCGGGCTCCAGAGAATGGCCTCCAAACGGCCCGCAGGTCCCGCGAGAAAGAAATTCCGAGATTCGTGCTGTGTGCTCATAAGTCGAGTAAAAGAGATGCGAGTGTACCGCAAGAGGCGCCAAAGGCCGAACTCCCCGGAACGGCGGCAGATCATCTCTTTAATCGATTAAGCGAAAGCAAACCGCAAACAGACTCTGCGGGCCATATTTCAGAAGGGATGCCGTTTTCTGCCGTGGAGCTTTTTTGGCGCTTGCGACGGCCGGAGCGAGTAACAGTACTACTCGAATGGCGAGATACCGCAAAGTACACGGTTTGCGCCCAAAACCGCGTACTAGGACGTAATTTCCTGACTTTCGCGTTGCAGTTTGCAGGTGCCGATGTTAGCTTTCGTTGAAATTCCAGCCCGAGTGGGAGGAGCAATGAGCGACGGAGCAGACCGCCGCGAAGCCCGGCGTTTCAACATGACGCTGCCGCTGCGCGTGCTTCCGCACGAGCCGCATGGATCCGAACTCACGGCGCAAACTCGCGATGTCAGTTACCGAGGTCTTTATTTTCTGGCGGAAACCAAATTTCCCATCGGAAGCGAAATTGAATTTGTCATCACTCTGCCCGAGCAAGTGACGCAATCGAACGACGTCAATATCCGCTGCCTCGGCCAAATCGTGCGCGTCGAACCTACGTCCAACGGGCGCATGGGCATCGCCGCAAAGATCGAGCGCTACGAATTCATGCCCGCCACAGCTACCGCTGCATAAACCGGGTCGTTTTCCGGAAGATGGTGGGAGCCGCCTTCGCGCAAAAATTCCGCTTGGAATGTTTTTTCAAAATATTTACGGACACTCGCTTGCGGCCACGCGCGGCGAGTACAATGGCCTGGGCCTTCCACTCCACGCCTAAACAACCGAGGCCCGTTGCTTCACGGGGGAACCTATGTATCACTACGACGCGAGCATCGCGCTCGAAGAATTGAAGGAAGACGCGCTTCTGCCGCATCCCGTCAGACTGCGCGACATGATTTTGCGCACGCAGCTCGGACCGGAAGAGGCGAAAGTGCTGAACCACGAATTTCAGGATTATCTGACGCGCTTCGGCGAGTTGCAGAGCGTGGCGCGAGGCGTTCTGGAAAAGATAGCCGCCGGGCGCCGCAAAGCCTCGTGATGCGCCGCGACGAAATCGGAGCGCCGCGCGGATGAATCCGAAACCGCGCGTGCTGCTCTTGTCCGCATCGTCCGGCGCGGGACACGTGCGCGCGGCGCAAGCGCTGGAGAAAGCATTCGCGGCGCGCGGCGATTGCGCCGTCGAGCACATCGACACCATCCAGTACGTCAGCAAACTATTCCAGCGCATTTACGACAAGGCGTATATCTCGATGGTGCGGCGCGCGCCGGAGTTAATGGGCGTGGTTTACGACCGCACCGATCAGCCCTGGCATCATCCGCGGCGGCGCCTCGCCATGGACCGGCTGAACACCGCGCCGATGATTCGCCTGCTCAAGCGCGTGCAACCGGATTTGTGCGTGGCGACGCATTTCCTGGCAGCGGAAATCGTGGCCTGGCTGATCGCCAAGCGAAAATTGCGCGCGCGCAACGCCATCGTCGTCACCGATTACGACGTGCACGCCATGTGGCTCTGCCGCACGGTCGACCGCTACTATGTGGCCATCGACGAAGCCGCGGAATACCTGGCGCGCATCGGCGTGCCGCGCGAAAAACTGCGGGTCACCGGAATTCCAATCGATCCTTTGTTTGCCAAACCGTTGGAGCGCGCGGAAGCGCGCCGTACGCTCGGCCTCGATCCATCCGCGCCGGTGATCTTGATTTCAGCGGGCGGCTACGGCATTGGGCCCGTCGAACAGCTTGTGAAGGATTTGCTGGCGCTTGCAGCGTCCGTGGCAGATTGTGGCCATCGCGGGCAAAGCGGAAAAAGTTCGCAAGCGCCTGGACGAAATCTCGCGCGATGCGGGCAAACTAACCAGCGGCGCGCCCGGCTCGTCCCCGTTGGTTTCACCACGGAGATGGACAAATACATGGCCGCGGCCGATCTTCTTGTCGGAAAAGCGGGCGGACTCACCACGTCGGAAGCGCTGGCGCGCGGCCTTGCCGATGGCGTTGATCGAGCCCATTCCCGGGCAGGAAGAGCGCAACGCGGATCATTTGCTCGAAGCTGGCGCGGCGATTCGCTGCAACAATCTGCCGGCGGCAGCGTGGAAAATCGCGAGATTGGCTGGATGATCCTTCGCGCCTCGCGAGGATGCGTGACGCAGCGCGCGGCATGGGCAAACCCGGCGCGGCAGCAGCTATCGCCGAAGACGCTCTCAGGCTGATAGACTGACGTTGTCGTTTTAAAGCAACGTACACACTAACTTTCGCTTCTTAAGAGTTGCTGAACACGGGTCCCCATGCGACGCAACACTTTGATGATCGATGCCGACGACACGTTGTGGGAAAACAACGTGTTTTTCGAGAAGCTCATCGAGGATTTCATTACCCTCGTCGAGCCGTGCGGCTACACGCGCGCGTATATCCGCCACATCCTGAATGAGACGGAACGGAAAAATATCCGGCAGTACGGTTATGGCGTGCGGAGCTTCGGGCGCTCGCTCGAGGAAACCTACCTGAAGCTCGCGGACCAAATGGTGCGGCGCGAAACGCTGGCGCAAATTCATGGGCGCGTCATGGAACTGGAGCGCACGCCGCCCAAAATTCTCGATGGCGTCCCGGAAACGCTGGCCTATCTGACGGAGCGGCACCGGCTGATTTTGTTCACAAAAGGAGAACCAGCGGAGCAAGCGGCGAAAGTGGAGCGTTCCGGATTGCAGGGTTTTTTCGAGTTCATCGAAATCGTGAGCGAAAAAGATCCGGAAACATACGGCCACCTGGTGAAGAAGCATAAAATCGTGAAGTCGCAAGGCTGGATGATCGGCAACAGCCCGCGCAGCGACATCAACCCGGCTTTGAAGATTGGATTGAACGCTGTTTACATTCCGCACCAGTCGACCTGGCAACTGGAGCATGAGCCCGTGATGGCGGGCAGCGGAAAACTCGTCATCGTGCCGGCGTTTCGCGCACTGCGCGGACATTTCTAGTGCGGGCTCGGGGCCTCGGCGGATATGGGGCCGTGCTAGCGATGGGGAAAAGCGGCAGCAGAGTTGCCGCACTCCACGGGGGCGGCTCCGGCGCTGAGAGTTTCCAATTTGGATGTTGGCAACCGGTCTGGCTCGCGCGAAGCTAAACTCTTTCAAGCGATTGAAAGGGGGCTCTCATGGCGACATCCAGCATCCCCGTGCACACGGACTGGCGGCAGGAGTGGTTCGAGTTTGAAGATGCCACGTATCTGAATCTCGCGGGGCAATCGCCGATGCCAAAAGTTTCTCTGCGAGCGATCCAATCGGCGATCGCGGATAAGAAATACCCGCATCACCGAACGGACTCCGTTTTCTACGAAATACCGAATCGCATTCGCACGAACATCGCTCGACTCATCGGCGCGAAACCACAGGAGATCGCCATCACTACCGGCGCGAGCGCAGGCGTGATCGCCGTGGCGTATGCACTGGATTGGAAACCGGGCGACGAAGTGATCACGCGCAGCGCGCGAATTTCCGTTGCAGTACACGATCTGGAAGCCGATGGAAGAGCGCGTTGGGCTCAAAGTGAAGATTGTGGCGCCGCGCGACCGCTTCTTCTCCGCCGACGATGTCATTGCGGCGATGACTCCGCGGACGCGTTTGGTTTCGGTGAGCCTGGTGCGCTTCGACGATGGTTCGCTGCTCGATGCGAAGCGCGTCGCCGACGCCTGCCACGCGCAGGGCGCTTTGCTGATGCTGGATGTGAGCCAGTGCTGCGGCGCGGTTCCGATCAACGTCGAGAACTTGGCGCCGATTTTCTCGTCTGCGCCGGATACAAATGGCTCTTCGGGCCCTTCGGCACGGGATTTTTCTGGATCAAGCACGAGTTGCTGGCGAGCGTGCGGCCCGCGCCGTTTTATTGGATGGCCATCGAAGGCTCGGACAATTTCGCCAAGCTCAATTTCGCGGACCCCAAACCGGCGGACAGCGCGAAACGCTGGGACGCGCCGGAATGGGCCAGCCATTTTAACTTCAACCTAGTGGGATTCGATGCGTCGCTGGAGTTTGTGCTGCGCATCGGGCGCGGAAACGGTCGAGCGGCACAATCGCAGCCTTGATCGAGCTGATGTACGAGCGATTGCCGAAGGACCGCTGCGTTCCGGCGAGCCCGCTGGACGCGGCGAAGCGCGGCCCGTATGGATGCTTCGCGGCGCGAACGCCGGAAAAAACGGCGGAGCTTTATCAGAAATTGCGCAGCGGAAAATATGATCGTGAGCTTGCGCGAAGGAAACATTCGCGTGTCGCCGCATCTTTATAATACGGAGCGCGACATCGACCGCTTGATTTCGGTGGTGACCGCATGACAGAGAATCAAAACTGGCCGCGAGTGGCGGTCGTTGGCGCGGGCGCCGTGGGTGGTTATTTCGGCGGAATGCTAGCGCGGGCGGGCGCGCCGGTCGTGATGATCGGGCGAGCGGCGTTTGTCGAAGCGGTGAAGAAGAACGGGCTGTTTCTCGACACGGTGCAATTCAAGGAGAGCGTGCGCGTCGAGGCTTCGACGGAATTGGCCGATGTTCGCGGCGCGGAGGTCGTTCTGTTTTGCGTGAAGACGACCGACAATGCCGCGACGGCGCGCGCGCTGGCGCCGCTGCTCGCACCCGGGGCCATTGTGGTGAGCATGCAGAACGGCGTGGATAATGCGGAGCAGATTCGCGCGGCTTCGGGGATTGAGGCGCTTTCGGCGGTGGTTTACGTGGCGGCGGCCGTTCCCGAACCGGGGCACGTGAAGCATGCGGGGCGCGGCGATCTCGTGGTGGGCCCGCGGAATGCGCAGAGCGAGCGATTCGCGGCGATGTTTGCGCGCGCAGGCGTCAAGTGCCGCGTCGCGGAGAATATCGAAGGCGAACTTTGGACCAAGCTGACGTGGAATTGCGCGTTGAATGCCGTGTCGGCGCTGGGGCGCGCGACGTATGGGCAGATCGCGGCAAGTCCCGACGCGCGGAAGCTTGGTGGAAACGGCGGTGTACGAATTGCTGGCGGTGGCGAAGGCTGCGAATGTGCATCCGCCGGGATTTGAGGACCCGCAGGTGGCGCTGGCAGGATCGTTCAAAATCGCGACGCAGTTGGCCGGAGCGTACTCTTCGACGGCGCAGGACATGATGCGCGGGAAACGCACGGAGATCGATTCGCTGAATGGGTATATTGCGCGGCGCGGGGCGGAGCTTGGCGTGCCGACGCCGGTGCATCACACGTTGTATACGCTGGTGAAGCTGGTGGAAGGGCGGGCGTCGCAATGAAGCATCCCCCCAAGCGTGACGTACAGCATCGCGATTGGGGACGTCTGAAGAAGAGGCAGCTGCAAGATCAGCATTACGGTGTGATTGTAGCTCATGTCACACGTGTCGCTTCGTCACCCAGGAAGCGTGACATAGACATAGAATGGCTTTATGACGTAGGCGCATTGTAGTTTTTCAATTTGTTGTGAAGTGTTTTCAGGCTGATTCCTAGAAGCTCTGCGGTTCTTGTCTTGTTGTTGTTAGATTCGCTCAAGGCTGCAGGATCAGGAATTCTTCGACTCTCTCAATGGCCCCCAACGGAAAGAATCCGACGAGCCGCTTGAGTTTTGCTGCCAGAGGGATTGACGCCGTTCTTGGTAAATCCCGAGGGTGGATCAGGTGTCCGTCCGAAACGAGGGCGGAGTATTCAAGCACGCTCCGCATCGCAAAAGTTGCCAGGCCACGGGTGGGCTCGGAATCTGTTCTCGACCACTTGATCCACTCCTGATACTGCTCTGCCATTAGTTTGGTTAATTCCCGACAGCAGCTTGTTGATGAGGACTTTCATGTCCGACAAGCGCTCTCGCAGCGGCGGAACATGGATGTGGAAAATATTGAGGAAATACCGTAGGTCAGTTCGAATTCGCTTTTCCATGAGAGCTTCATCTTTGGTAGCCGCAATCACTCGTCATAGAGCGAGAGAGCCTCTATCGAGCCTTATCGGAGAAGGGCAATCCGCGGCTGTCCACGCTAGTCGCCGTCACCAAGGTCATCGGTTTGCGGCTCACGGTTGAGGCGGCTCCCTGACATGGGAGAATGGCGCAGGTCATTCAGCGGTCGTCGCGGATTTTGAAGGGGATGTGGACGATGGCTTCGAGGTCGACGGGGACGCCGGCCTTGGTGGCGGGGCGGAATTTCCACTGGCTTAATGCGGATTTGGCGTTGGCGTCGAGCTGCGGATCGAGGCTGCGGACGACTTGAATGTCGCCGACGGAGCCGTCGGCGCGAATGACGGCGTAGAGAACGACTTCGCCCTGGACATTCTGCTCGATCAGTTCGGGCGGGTATTTGGGATCGACTTTGCGAAGAAGCGCGAGGCCGGTCAGCTCGTTGGATGCGGCGTGCGTGGCATGCCCTGAGCCAAGCTCGGAAAAATTCATGATCCAACTGCCGCTGTCGCTGTTGAGGTTGGCGGTGTTGACGGCGAGGCTGTAGATGCGCTTGCCCTCGAAGACTTGTTCGGGCTTTGCGCCGGGCGGAAGAGCGGCGAAATTGGGCGGGCCGGTACGTTCAGGGGCGGCGTCGGTTTTGGTAGCCGATTCGGCGAGTGCGCTGAGCGAGTGCGACGACGGCAAGCTGAGCTTTAAACCGCCTGCAGCGGAAACGGGGCTTTTCGGCTGCGGATTGCCGCCGCTGATGCTGATGCCGACGGGGCTTTTGCCGCCGCCATTGCTTGAGGCCGCTGCGCCAGCGCCGCCCGACGGGTCCGCGGAGGCATTCGGCGAACCATTCGGAACGCCACGCTTCGTGCCTTCCGGCGAAATCGAAATGCGCGCAGCCAGATT
This sequence comes from uncultured Acidobacteriota bacterium, assembly GCA_963804545.1. Lineage (GTDB taxonomy): Bacteria > Acidobacteriota > Terriglobia > Acidiferrales > UBA7541 > Acidiferrum. The sequence goes on along the minus strand of CAWDQW010000004.1, from coordinate 3,272,259 downwards.
GCCTTGCGGCGGCTGAACATCCGGCCTGGGCGGCGCGGGAGCGGCGGACAGAGCGATCAGAGTTGCAGGACTGCTGTTCGCGGAGGCTTGCGCAGCGCCAATCTCCGGCGCAGGAACGGTGTCGCCGGTTTGCGCGCGCTCGGCCACGCGGGGAGTGGCTCCTGCGTTTAATTCCAGTTTCGGGCGAGCGGGCGCGTTTTGCGAAACGGCCAGAGTTAGGTCCGCGGGCTTTTGCTCGAGAGTGGGCACATCCGGCAGCGGAGCGGCGGTACGCGTAACGGTGGCGACGCGATGCTGGCGCGGATGGAGCTTGGCGAGCGATTCCGCGCTGATCTGGATGTGCGGCCGAGGAGGCGCTGCGGCAGCTTGCAACTGGACGATGTTTGGTATCTCGGGAAGAATTTTGGGCGCAAGCTGCGGAGCGTTGGGGCGGATGAGCGTTTGGCGCGGGTGATTTGGATGCACGGGATCTGTAACGATGCGCTGGCGCGGGTGGAAGGCGTCGGCACCTTTGGGCGGAAGCGGTTTGTTCGGGTCGTTGTGCGAGACGATTTTGGGTTTCGCGGCGCGGATTTCGAGCGCGGGGAAATCTTCGATGGGGCCGGACCAGGTGAGCTGCGCGTTGTCGAAGGCGGAGTTGTGGTGGAGGGTGGCGGAGAACCAGGCGAGGGGGAGACGAAAAACACGATGTGCCAGAGCGCGGCAGCAAGGACGGCTCGCCTGGGGCATGCGGCGTTCGACCCAGCAATCGCGGAAGTATTCGCCGGCGAGAAATTTTCCGACGTTGAAAGGGCCGGAGAGAAGCGTGCGGAGGCTGCTGGGGATGCCTTGGTGGAAATCGCCCCAGGCGATGTCGAGCTTGGGCTCGACGAGTATGGGCTCCGACGCGAGCGGAGCTTCAGGGATAGGGGCCATGCGCGCAGCAGTGGCGGCGCCGCCCTGTCCCAAGAGGTTGTAACCACTATTGACCTGGCCGAGCGACATGAATCCTTCATAGTATAGCGTGGCTGGGCGTCAGGAAGAATGGATTCGCAGTGGCGAGCCGGGGATGCCTGGGAAGAGAGTGAGTAGTGGGTAGTGAGTGGTGAGTAGTGAAGAAGGGAGGGGCAAGCCCCTCCCCTACGCCGTGAAATTTTGGAGCGGTAACACTAGGCTGGGACGCTGGCTCGGGAGCGCGTTTGGAAGTGGCGGAAGACAGCGATGGCAAGTGCTAGGACGCACAAACTTGTTACGGCGAACCAGAAATAAAACACCATCCTCGACGAGCTTAGATACCACGTGCCCATACTGAATTGTGAGCCTAAGGGGCGTTGGGCGTCGCTAAGGAATGCGGCGAGTTCGGGTAGCTGGGCATCATCGCCCTTGGTCAGGAAGCGCTGAAGGAGTTCGGAGTAGGGCCAGTAGCTCACAAAAAGAATCGCGCTCGAGAGCAGCGATCCGATGGCAGCGCCGGAGCAAAGCGCGAGAGTGAGGCGGCTTGGATGAAGCGAAGCTAACTTGAGCGAGCGGTTCCGGATCACTATGCCGAGGGCGCAAAGAATCAATAATGCAGCGCAAAGGAGAATCGCCAGTCCTGAGAGTCGCACTAGGAAAGCGTTCCAGAGGGAAACGTCGCTGCCCTTAAACCTGTTGCGCAGGAACGTGCGCTCTTTCTCCGCGGATTTATCGGACTGATCGGCGAGTGAGGCGTAGAACGAGGCAGCGTTGCCATTGCCGTCGGTTTGAGAAAGCGCTCCGAGCCGGCTATAGGCTTCCTTCATTTCCTTCCTCATGAAAAATGTGAATTCACCGTCAATGCTCATCATCTGGCCAAAACGCGCTATCGCCAAATATTTCTCAAAAGCGGCCTTGCGATCGCCGCGAGACTCGAGAGATTGTCCCGATTCGAGAAGCGATTTCGAGTAAAGAGAGCAGTACCAAACTCCATAATTGGGAAAGCCGTACCTATCCTCGCCAGAGGCAGCCTGAAACGGGTCGTCAAGGAGATAGCGAGCGAGAACCCGGTGATCCAACCGCTTTTGGCGGTCGAGATAAGTGTCGAGCTTCGGAGATTGAAACGCGGCGTCCATTTCCTTTTCCCATGCTGGGTTTTGCTCGAGCTTGCCTTCCGGAAATTCTTTGCTATACGTGACGGTAGCGCCGATTTTCTGAGCCGCGAATAGATGAGGAAGCGCGTTTTCCGGATCCCATTGTTCGAGCAGGGACACTCGATGGTCTATTTCGGAAGGCGATAGATACGCCGTCCCAGCAACCGCGTAGAGCCAAGTGAGATTCGGATCGAGGCGCACTGCTTCGTCCGCGAGGCGCTCCCTTTGAGTTTCGTTCGGGTAGCGAACCGCGACAAAAGCGAGAGCTTCCGCGTCTTGATTCTGCTCGGCTTTTTTTGCTAGAGCGTCTAGTTCTGGATCTTGTTCTGGATAGCCCAGTCTGTGTTCCAGGTGAAAAATGTCATGCCACTGCGCGAGGGAAACATGGAAGGCTTGGCGGAAGACTGGCGCAGCGAAGAAGAGGAGCGAGGCGACGACGCAGGACGCGATTACGGCGAGAGCGGGTTTGCGCATGGGACCTTCTTTCTCGAAGAGTTCGCTGGCGGTGGAGACGGTGCGGCGATGGGTGCCCGGGAAGAGGAAGGCGAGGACGGCGTGTTTGGCTAGAACGCCGGCGCCGCCGATCGACCAGATGAGGGCCGACCAATTCCCTTCTACGTGATTTAGCTCGCTGAGCATGCCGCGGCCCCAGTCGTGGGTGTCGTGGGGCGCGATCCAGATGGCGAAGCGCAGGAGCGCCGTGGCGAGGCTTCGTGGAAACGCGGCGGGGATCATGCGCGGCCTCCGCTGAAGGCGGGGCGGCGGGCTTTTAGCGCGGAGCGGGCGCTGGCCCGAGAGTCAGAAAGGGTTGCGCGAACGAGGGCGACGCCGTTTGGCGTGAGGCGGTAGGTGTGGCGCGGAGGAACGCCGTCTTCGGTGGCGACCCACTTGGTTTCGAGGAGGGAGTATTTGGCGAGGCGCATGAGGATGGGGTAGAGGGTGCCGGATTTTAGGCCGGTTTCGCGGCTGAGTTCGTAGCCGTAGCGCCAGGCGGTGGGGCGCTCGATGAAGCGCTCGAGGACGCGAAGGGTTTGCGGGGAGAGGCGAGGGGTTTTCATGGCGCTAGCTAAAGTCTACATAGGTAGAGATTAATGTCAAGCACGATTTTAGTGGTGTTGCGGCCGGAGGTTTCGGGTCGGAGTGAATAGTGAACAGTGAGTAGTGAGTAGAAGAACCGAAAGCGGACAGGAAATACCGCTTTGAGTTAGGAAGATAGGAAAAAGGTGAGAGTGGCGTCGCCTTGTTTTAGGACGCGGGTGCGGCGGAGGCGGTCGAATTGTTCGGGGAGTTGGAATTTGTGGTGATGCTCGAAGATGACGAGGGCGTCGGGGGCGAGGAAATTGGCGGTAGCTAGGAATTCGAGAGTGCGGGCGTAGTCAATGTGGGCGGCGTAGGGAGGGTCGACGAAAACGAAATCGAAGGGCGGAGTGGAGGGAGTGTGGCGAGCGGCGAGTTTTTGGAGGGCGGTGAGGGCGTCGGCGGGGAGGATGGTGTAGCCGGCCGTGATTTTGAGGGAGTCGAGATTTTGGCGGATGAGTTTTGCGGCGGGCGCGTGATGTTCGATGAAGGTTACGTGGGCGGCGCTGCGGCTGAGGGCTTCGATGCCGACGGCGCCGGTGCCGGCGAAGACGTCGAGGAAGCGTGCGCCGACAACGCCGGGGCCGAGGACGTTGAAGAGCGTTTCGCGAAGGCGGTCGCTGGTGGGACGGAGGGCGAGGCCTTTGAGGCTCTTCAGGATGCGGCTGCGGTATTTGCCGGCGATGATGCGCATGCAGGGGAAAACTAACATAGTCTAATGGCCGTGGACTGAATCAAATAGAACAAGGAACAAAGAAAATGAGGTTCCCAACCGGGGCTGCCAACACTGAGGAGTTATTTCATGCTACGACTTTTCGCTCTAATTCGGACGCTTCCACTCTTTAGCTTTGTGCTGTGTTGCGCCCTCTTGCGGCCGGCCGGGGCGCAATCCTGTGGATCGAAGGGGATCGCTTTGCAGGTACTTGGGTCTGGCGGGCCTGAGCTGCAAGACAAGCGGGCTTCGAGCAGCTATCTCCTCTGGGAAGACGGGCGAGCGCGAGTGCTTGTGGATGCGGGAGGAGGAAGCGCGCTGCGATTCGGTGAAAGCGGGGCGCAAATGTCGCAGCTTGACGTGATTTTGTTCTCGCACTTTCACGTCGATCATACCGGCGACTTTGCGGCGTTGATCAAGTCTTCGTGGTTTGAAGAGCGCAAGCGTCCTTTGCCGATCTACGGACCGGAGGGAAACGACTTCATGCCTTCCACGGTGGAGTTTGTTTACGATTTCTTTGGAGATAAGCACGGCGCTTATCGTTATCTCAGTGAGTTGTTGGTACCCGGAGAGGAAGGCGACTATAAATTGCAGCCGCACAATGTTGTGGGAAGCGCGAAGCCAGCAGAGGTGTTTGGTCGTGAGGGAATTACCGCGCAGGCCGTGCGCGTGGTCCACGGAGGAGTTCCGGCCCTTGCGTGGAGAGTAGAAATGGGCGGCAAAGCGGTCGTTTTCAGCGGCGATACGAATGGCGAGGGCGCAGGCCTGCCGCAGCTGGCGGCGAGCGCGGATTTGTTCGTGGCTCACAACGCCGTGCCGGAAGGCGTCACCGGAGTGGAAAGGAATCTGCACATGCCGCCGTCGGTGATTGGACAAATTGCCGGGGAGGCACACGTCAAACATCTGGTCTTGTCTCATCGCATGCTGCGGACTCTTGGCAAGGAAAGTCAGACGCAATCCGAGATCGAAAAACGATTTTCAGGGCCGCTCTCGTTTGCGAACGATCTGGATTGTTTCCCTTTGAACTAAAGATTCGCCCGATTGGTGCAAGTGAAGAGCGTTTCGCGCAGGCGGTCGCTCGTGGGACGCAGGGCGAGGCCTTCCGGGCTTTTGAGGATGCGGCTGCGATATTTGCCAGCGACGATGCGCATTGACGTTTAAACGACGCTCGCTCTATGCGGATCTACAATCTCGGAGACCCCAGCTCCAACGAGTTTTTCTTCCAGCGCGCCGGACTTGTGGTTGTTGTCAAAGACTATCTCCCCCGGCAAGATGGGAACGATCGCGAGGAAGTGAACTACTCGACCGTCTTCCGTCATTAGCTTGTCCGCTCCTTTTGGAAAGGTCTGGGGTTTGAGCAACAAAATGCCCGTGAACTTCACACCAGCATTGGCGTGCAGCCAACCCTCAACACCTTCCACGACATGCCCCCATGAAAACCAGGTCTTGTGTCGGTGAGGATATCGCGCACTCTGTTGCAGGAAGTTGATGGGCCAGAAGTATTTGGGTTCTCGCCAGGCAAGATTGGTCAGGCTCAAGGGCCAATCAGCGGGCAGACACAAACAGAGCTCAGCAAGGGCCAGATCCTCAAGGCCGTCGGGCGTGTGCATATCCAAGTCGCTCATTCCCGATGTCAGCAGGGTGAGGAATGGTCTTGCAGGACTCGGCCGAACGATATGTATATCGACGTGTACGATCTTTGATTTTTTCTCGTGCAACACAAAGTAATCCGATCCGAAATGCTTCTCAATATGATCGGTGATGGTTTCCAAGTAGCGGATCGGTGTGGGTGGTTGTGTCACTGTCAAAGCCTCTTCATCTTCATCCAATTCTCGCGAGGTGATATCGGCGTTGCCATTCCTTGGGGAGTTGATGGAGGAGGCGCTGGAGGGCCGTGGATTGATGGGCGTCCTCGGCCAGGGAGAAGGCTTCGCGGCGGGCGACTTCTAGGAGATCTTTGTCGCGGAGGGGGTTGGCGATGTGGAAGCCGAGGTCGCCGGATTGGCGAGTGCCGAAAAATTCGCCGGGGCCGCGGAGGAGGAGATCGGTTTCGGCGATTTCGAAGCCGTTGGCGGTGCGGACCATGGTTTCGAGGCGGGCGCGGGCTTCTTCAGTCATTCGAACGGGGCCGACGAGGATGCAGTGGGATTTGGCGGCGCCGCGGCCTATGCGCCCGCGAAGTTGGTGGAGCTGGGCGAGGCCGAAGCGTTCGGCGTGTTCGATGACCATGGCGGTGGCGTTGGGGACGTCGACGCCGACTTCGATGACGGTAGTCGAGACGAGGATTTGCGTTTCGTTTTTGCGGAAGCTTTCCATGACGGCGTCTTTTTCTTCGCTCGGGAGGCGGCCGTGGAGCAGGCCGACCTTCAGCTTCGGAAAGACTTCTTTCGAGAGGCGCTTGTATTCGTCCATCGCGGCTTTCAGCTCGAGCTTTGATTCCTCGATCACCGGATAAACGATGTAGGCCTGATGGCCGGCGGCGACTTCTTTGCGGAGAAATTCCCAGACGCCGGGGAGATGCGGCTCGGAAGTGAGGCGCGTCTGGATGGGCGTGCGGCCGGGCGGAAGCTCGTCAAGGACGGAGACGTCGAGGTCGCCGTAGAGCGTGAGCGAGAGCGTGCGCGGAATGGGCGTAGCGGTGAGGACAAGGACGTGGGGCGCGTGGCCGTGCGCGGCGGCTTTGTCCATGAGGCGTTTGCGCTGGAGGACGCCGAAGCGGTGCTGCTCGTCGATGGCGACGAAACCGAGGCGCGCGAACTGGACTTGGTCTTCGATGAGGGCGTGCGTGCCGACGACGAGCTGCGCTTCGCCGGTGCGGATGCGTTCGAGCGCGGCTTGCTTTTCTGCAAACTTGAGGCCGCTGATGAGGAGCTCGACTTTGTAGCCGCCGGGAGCGAGGATGCGGCGCGCGGAAAGATAATGTTGGACGGCGAGAATTTCGGTGGGCGCCATCAGGGCGGCTTGCGTGCCGTTTTCGATGGCGATGACCGCGGCTTGAAGAGCAACGATGGTTTTTCCGCTGCCGACATCGCCTTGCAGGAGACGGTTCATGGGCGCGGGCTTTTCGAGGTCGGCGGCGATTTCGGCGAGGACACGTTTTTGCGCGGCTGTCGGTTTGAAAGGCAAAATGCGCTTCAGAGCTTCCCGGACTTTTTCTTCGCGGACGCGGAAGGCGATGGCGTTTTCCTTGCGGGTGGTTTTGCGGTCGAGCGCGAGGCTGAGCTGGTAGAGGAAAAACTCCTCGAAGATGAGACGCTGCTGCGCAGGAGTGCGAAAAACATTAAGCGCTTCGAGCGATTCTTGCGGCTCGGGAAAATGAACGTGAATTAAGGCTTCGCGGCGCGAGGGATAGCCGAGGCGCGCGCGCAAGGTATCAGGCAGAACATCCGGCATGTTCGCATCGATGAGCTGCACAGCCGCGTACATGGCGCGGCGAATGGCGCGGGAGCCGAACGTGCCGATAGCTTCATAAATGGGAACGATGCGGCCGACTTCGGTGGAGTCCGGCTCGCCGTCGCCAAGCATTTCGAGCTGCGGATTGATTATTTCGAGGCGCGCGGGGCGGAGCTTATCGATTTCCACTTTGCCGTGAAGAATGAGCTGCTGGCCGGGCTTGAGTCGGCCTTCGAGATAGCCGCCGTGAAAAAATTTGCAGGGCAGCAAGCCACCAGCCGCGTCCTGCGCAAGCAAATGATAGATGGCGTTGTGCGCGAATTTATTGGGGATGGCCTGGCCGCTCATGACGCGCGCGCGAATCGTGTACGTGCCGCCCGGCTGAATATCCTTGATATTTGAAAAATGGATGCGATCTTCATAGCGAAAGGGCAAATACGCGAGCAGATCCTCGAACGTATAAATGCCGCGCTTGGCGAGCAGCTCGGCGCGCTGCGGGCCGACGCCTTTGATCATGCGGACTTCGGTGGAAAGGTTCAGCGTCATTGACACTTCTTTATATCACTCCTGCGAGAAACGCACCGTGCCTGCGCGGAAAGCACGCGGCGCGGCGAAACACACTGATTCGGCGATACTTGCGCTATGCTGCTGCGTATTATTAGAGTGAGCGTTTTGCATTTCGAATCGTGCGGGAGGCGTTGGTGGCGGAAGACCGGCTGACAAGTTCCGATAAGCGTGCGCTGCTGCTCTGGGTGCTGATGGGCATCGTGGGCGTGGTATTTGCTCACAAATATTTTTTTCAGGCGTTTCCGGAAGCTTCCGTGGATTTCAAGGTTTCGCGAAGCGAAGCCCTCGCGCGCGCGCAGCAATTTGTTGGCAGCCTGGGCGAAAACGTCAGCGGGTACCAATCCGCCATCGTCTTCGATGTAGACGAAGACGCGAAGACGTACCTCGAGCGCGAGATGGGGCTGCAACAAGCGAATCAGCTCATGTCCAGCGATCTGCATATCTGGTATTGGCGAGTGCGCTTCTTCCGCCCCAAGCAGGAAGAAGAGTTTCGCGTGCGGTTGAGCCCCGGCGGACAGATTGTCGGCTACAGCCACACGATTGAAGAGGCGCGCGCGGGCCCGGAGCTGGACCGCGCGGCAGCGCAGGCGCGGGCCGAGAGCTTTCTCAGTGGAAAATTGGGAGTCAATTTAGCGAATTGGGATTTCCTCGGCGAAGAGACCAGTTCCCACAAGCTGCCTAACCGGTTGGACTGGGAATTCACCTGGGAGAAGCACGGATTCAAGGCCAAGGACGCGCCCTACCAACTGAAGGCCGTCGTCGACGGCGACCGTGTGAACGGGAGCCGCGAATTCCTGAAAGTACCGGAGGATTGGGAGCGCGGCTACAAAAGATTGCGGTCCAGCAACGACACCTTGACTCTGGCTTTCGTTGTTCCCTATTTGCTCCTGCTCGGAGCCGCGGTGGCTCTGGCGATGATTCTCACGCGCAAAGGCCAGACGACCTGGGGGCTTGCGATCAAAGTTGGCGTGCTCGTCGCAGTTCTTTTGTTTCTGAAGGACCTGAATGATTGGCCGCTGTGGGCGGCGAGCTACGACACGACGGACGCGTACGGAAGCTTTCTCGCCTCGAAAATCGCGACCTCGCTCCTGGTGGCCCTGCTGACGGCCGCGCTCACGGTCACCGCCATCGTGCCGTCCGCGGAAGCGCTCTACCGCACCACGCAACCGGGACGCCTGCGGCTCGCCAAAGCGTTCACGTTGCGAGGCGTGCGGACGAAAGAGTTTTTTTCTTCGGCGGTCGTTGGCGTCTCCCTGGCGGCGGTGCACATCGGCTATCTGACCGCGTTCTACATCATCGCGGGGCATATCGGAGCGTGGGCGCCGCAAGAACTGAATTACGAGAATTCCGCCAGCACGGTGTTTCCGTGGATCGCCGGCGTGGCCATCGGAGTGACGGCGGCAACCAGCGAAGAGTTTCTTTTTCGCATGTTCGCGATCCCGTTTTTCCACCGGCTCACGCGTTCGCGCTGGATCGCGGTGATTCTGCCTGCGTTTCTATGGAGCTTTCTGCACAGCAATTATCCGCAAGAGCCCGCCTACGTTCGCGGAATCGAAATCGGAGTGATGGGCATTCTGGCGGGAATCGTGATGCTGCGATGGGGCATTCTGGCCACCCTGATCTGGCATTACACCGTGGACGCCTCGCTGGTGGGGCTCCTGCTGATTCGGTCCACCAGTCCCTACTTGAAGATTTCGGGAGTCATCGTCGGCGCGGCGGCGTTTCTGCCGATGGCGTACGGCGCGCTCTCGTATCTCAGACGAGGCAGCTTTGAAACAGGGGAAGAGTTGTTCAACAGCGCCGCGCCCATCTCGGATGTTTCTTTCAGCTTGCCGCAGACGGTGAGCGAAGCGCACGCCAAAGTGCGGAGATACGACGCGCTCGGCGGCGGGAAGATTTTGTTTTTGGCGGCATGCTTGCTTCTCGGAGCCGCGGTGGTCTGGAAGCTGAAAGTTCCGCAGCTCGGGGACTACTTGAAGGTATCGGCGAATGCACGAGAAGCGACTACGCGTGCTGGCGAAATCCTTCGGCAGCACGGCCTCGATCCAGGCTCGTATCACCGTGCCACCGTTCTTGTGAACGTGACCGACCCGTTCGCCAACGAGTTTCTTCGCGAGCGTATTGGAATCGAAGGACTCAACGCGATCTATTCGAAATCCATTCCCGGAGCTTTGTGGCGCGTGCGCTATTTCCGGGATGGGCAGGCGGAAGAGTACGCCGTGATCCTGAAACCGGACGGCACTCTCCACTCCCTGCACCACACGCTGGCGGAAAATACTCCCGGAGCTTCGCTGACCAAAGACGAAGCCGTTGCCCGAGCTGAAAAATTCCTGCACGACGAAAAAAAGTTGGACTTAACGGGCTGGTCGCTGGTGGAGGCAAACCCGGAAAAGCGGCCGCACCGCATAGACTATCAACTTACCTGGCAGCAGGATGCGACGCTCGATGCCGCGAATGTTCCTGCATCAGATTCCGCTAACCACGCTCATGCGCGATTCGACGTGGACGTCCTGGGCGACGAGCCTTCCAACTACCGCACGTACATCAAAATTCCCGAGGAGTGGGTTCGCAAACACGACGAAACTACGCTCGGCAGCACTATTCTCGGGTACGGCGTGCCCATCTTGTTTTTCGGCGGCCTGGGAATTGCAGCGCTGATTGTGTTCCTGAAGAACATGCGCTCGGAAGCCGCCCGTGCGATTCCGTGGAAGCGCGTGTCACTTTGGGCCGGTGCGGGGCTGGCCGCATTTGTCCTTTCGTTTTTGCTCGGAAGCGGTATTGCAAACTCCATGATTCTCTACAGAACCGAGATTCCTTTCAAAGCGATGATCGCCACGCTGGTGATCGGATTCGCGCTGGGGGCGGCCTTCGATTGGGGCGGACTTGCTCTACTGCTGGGAAGCGCTTGGTATTACGCGGTTCGCGCCTTTGGCGAAGACCGCGTTCCCGCCGGAGGGAAGTTGCCTGCGATTTATTACCGTGATGCTCTTTGTATTGGGGTGGGCGGAAGCGCCGCGTCGCTCGGTCTGAACCGCTTGCTCGCCTGGGCCTCCGCGCATTGGCCGACGGTGCATCGCAGCATGGGCGCATCCTTTGGGCACAATCTCGACGCGGTTCTTCCCGGTGGGGCCGTTCTCGCTGGGACGACACTCCAGTGCCTCTTCTATCTAGGTTTGGTTGCGCTTGTGGCGGCATTCGTGGCTTCGATGATCAAGGCTCCATGGCTGCGGCTCTTGCTGTTTCTGCTCGGCGCGTTGGCTCTGACCGGAAGCAGTTGGGGAAACGGCGCGGATTTTGCCAAGCAATTTTTCGCACAGGTAATTCTGCTGGGGTTCGTCGTCGCCGGTGTGCGTTGGGTGACTCGCTTTAACATTTTGGGAGTCGTCCTTATCATTGCCTTCAGCGGGTTGTTGGGAGGAGCGACGCAATTGCTCGGGCAGCCCGACTCGTTTTATCGCCACAATGCGTACGGGGTGGTTCTCCTAATGGGATTGTTGCTCGCGTGGCCTCTCTTCCTCTGGCAAGCGCGCCGCACCGCTGTCGTAAACTAAAATGCAGGGCGGCGCACCGTCTGGTAAGTGCCGAAGCCAGTTAATTGGCTGAGCGGAACCCCAGCCGGGCAACCTCTCGCCTGCTGTGGAAATCCGAAACAAGTAGGCTTCGATATTCGTTCTCTAAATGGAAGTGGATGCTCACCCAGGGGTGTCTTAGCACGTCCAAATTGGGTGGTCGCGTAATGTTCTTGATGTGGTGGGATGGCAAATTCGGCCTAAAGTGTTGTTAAATAAGCCGCAACGCCGCTACACGAGAAGAGAAAGCGAAATATGCCGCTTCCAAGATGGGCTCTAGCTTTGGCTAATGACACAGGCTTGGCCGGTGGCACCGGCGCCTCCCTGGCTGCGGTGGACTCTTTGCCTACCCTAAACGAGCGCACCCTTGTGGCGGAAGCGCAAGCCGGCAGCCGGGCGGCCTTCGAGGAGCTTGTCCACCGCTACGACAGGGATGTGCTGCGGCTGGCGTTGAACCTGATGAAACGTCCGGAAGACGCGCGCGACGTTTACCAGGAAGCGTTTTTAAAGGTTTACCGCAATCTGCACCGCTTTCGCTTCGAATGCAGCTTTTACACCTGGCTCTACCGCATCGTCACCAATGTTTGCCTCGATCAATTGCGGCGGCGCCAGGCGCGGCCCGAGGATCAAGCGCCCGAAACGAATTCCGGAAATCATGAAGAAGGCATCACCGATTTTTTTGAACGCCAGCGCGAGCATCGCCCCACGCTGGACCCCGAACGGCAGCTTTTTGGAAAAGAGATTCAAGCGCGCATCGCTTCGGCGATGGAGCGTCTCTCGCCGCGCGAGCGCATCGTCTTTGAATTGAAGCACTACCAGGGATTGAAGCTGCGCGCCATCGGCGACGCGCTGGGCACCACGGAAGAAACGGTCAAGAATTCGCTCTTCCGCGCTACCCGCAAGCTGCGCAGCCAATTGGGAGGCCTGCGATGAGCGCGCCTCAGCCGCTCCATTGCAGGGAAGTTGCCGGGTTGCTGGTTTTCTATTCCTGCGGCGAGACCAGCGAAAAAGAAAATGGGTTGATCGAGACACACCTTGCGGCGTGCCCGGCCTGCGCCGCACAGCTCGCCGAAGAGCGCGGGCTGCACGAATCCCTGATGGAAGCACTGCAATCCTCCGAGCAGAGCGACGCCGGCGGCATACTTCTTTCGCAGTGCCGCAGCGAACTTGCCGAAGCGCTGGATGATTCGTCCTCCCCTGCCGTGCAGGAGCGCTGGCAGCCGTTTGCCTGGCTGCGGCGTTCGATGGTGATGCATCCCGTATTAAATGGAGCGCTTCTCGTCCTGGTTGGCGCGGCGCTCGGCACGCAGCTCCTGCCTTGGGTTTCCGCGCGCCTGGATTCCAATTCCAATGGCCCGAGAGTGAGTGTTTCGCCCGCAATCCGTTTCACGGAAGATCAACTCTCGAAGATGCTCGTCGCGGGCGTGAGCTTGGCCCCAGCATCAGACGGCGCACCGGGAACGTTGCAAGTTCACGTGCGCACGGAAGAGCCGCTGGTGCTTTCGGGCAGCGTGGACGACCCAGACCTTCGCCGCGTTTTGACCTATGTGATCGAGAACGGCGACCAAACCGACGCCGGAGTGCGTATGGATTGCCTGGATGCTTTACGGGCGCGCAACGCCGATCTGGATGTGCGGCGGGCGTTGCTCTTCGCGGCACGCAAGGATCAAAATCCCGCGGTGCGCATGAAAGCGCTCGAATCGTTGCGCGACGCCGTGGCGGACGAAGCTGTGCGTGAAACATTGATTGATGCGCTCGAACACGATGCGAATCCCGGCGTGCGCGTGGAGGCGGTCAACTTGCTGGTCCGCTCGCTGGAGCCAGACGCCTTGGATGCTTCGAACATTGCGGAACCTGCCCTTGCGCCGGAGGGCGTCGAGCGTCCCCTCGATCCCTCGATGGAACATGTGGTGCGCACTCTTCAAGAGCTTCAACGCAGCGACCCTAATCGCTACGTCCGCCTGCGAAGCGCCACGGCTTTGCGGCAGATCGGCACGCGCGAAGCACAGATGGAAGCGCACCCGGAAGCTCAGCAAGAAGTGCACTGAGAATTTCAACGATTTGAGAAGAAACGTCTTCAAGAGATGAGCACGATCACGAATTTCAAACCGGGCAGCGGCGCATGGGCGGGAATTTCCCACGCGGTGCTCGCGTTTGTTTTTTCTTTCGCGCTCTTGCCTGGCCTGGTTTCTGGCGCGAATAGTTTCGATCCGCTTCCCTTCAACCCTCCCGTTCCCCCTGATCCAGGGCCGCGCGCATCCGTGGAGCGCTCCGGAACGCTGCAAACGAGAGATGGCTTGACGTTACGCCTGACGACGGACGTCGGATCGGTTCACATTGTCACGCTGGCCCCCGATGCGCCGCCAGTGGTTCGCTACACCGCGCATATTGAGACCGATGCGCGCGCCCCGCTGGCCCAGAGTCTTCTGGATCGTTACTCGCTCACAGCAAAAGCAACACCGAATGGTGTCGAGATGGTCGGAGCGGCGCCGCAACAAGCGGGCCGTAGCGGGGCGAACGCGCAATTTTACTTGCAATATGAAGTGGCTGTTCCGGCAGGCTACAGCGTCGAGGTGAACACCGGTATCGGCGACATCGAAACGGAAGACGTCGGCGGGACGGCGAGTTTGATCACCGGGGGCGGCAACATCCGGACGGGGCGCATCGGCTTCACTGGTTTTCGCAACGTGTTGGATGGCCGTCTAACTGCCAAGCTTTCCACGGAAGGCGGGCACATTCAGATACAGGACGTCGCGGGCAGCGTGGATGCGTTTACCGTCGGAGGACACGTTGTCGCGGGCAACATATCCGGAAACGCAGTGCTGCGCAGCGGAGGCGGGCACATCCGCGCAGGCCAGATCAGCGGCCGCGCGCAACTGGAAACCGACGGCGGTAACATCACTCTGAAACAAGCCGGAAGTTTCGTAAGCGTGCGCACCGGCGGCGGACAGATCGATTTCGGTGAAGTGCGCGGCTCCGTTCGCGCGCAGACCGGCGGCGGCGGTATCCGTATCATCACCGTTTCCGGGCCGATGGAAGTAGAGTCCAACGGCGGAAGTATTTGTCTGACGCGTGTGGCGGGCGCGGTGCGGGCGGCTACCGCGGGCGGCACGATTCAAGCCTGGATAAATCCCGATTCGAGTTCATCCGGAGGTAAGGTGAGCCTCCCGGGCGCTTCGCAGCTTTCTTCCGGAGCCGGAGACATCATTGTTTTTTTGCCTAGAAATCTGGCCGCGAACATCGACGCGCTGGTTGAAAATGGGGGCTTGAACCGCATCGATGCCGACCCGGCGCTTCTTTTGAACATCCAGTCGCTGGGAAATCGCGGCGCCGGCGCCGTGCGCGCCACTGGCATGCTGAACGGCGGAGGCGAAGTGCTCAAGCTGCGCACCACCGTGGGCAAAATCCGCCTCCAGTTCCTCGATGCGGATACTGGATTGCGCGATTCGCTCATCCGCGAACAGCGCGAACGAATCGATCGCAAGCACGAGTCCGACATTCTCCCGGTCAAAGCTTCGTCGTCCGATTCCAGAGCCGAAGAGCCTCCTACGCCAGGAGAAACGAGCGATTGGCTCGAAAGCTGGATGGATAAGCTCGAAATCGCCTTGCTGGGCGGATTGCGCGAGGATCCCAGCGACTTTTTCAAGCGGCTCACCGCCGCGCCGCACCCCGCCTACCCCGAACTTGCCAAGCGCGCGCATATTCAGGGAGTCGTGAAGCTACAAGTGAAGATAAGGGCGGACGGGAGCGTCGAAGTACAAAAGATTTTGCAGGGAGAGCCGGTGCTGGCCGACGCAGCGATTGAAGCAGTGAAACGGTGGCGTGCTAACCCAGCTACGATCAATGGCACGCGCGTGGAGACCATTTCGACGGTCACGTTTGATTTTGAACCGAAGTAACGGCTGAGTTTCCAGGCGCCGAAGAGCCTGCGCGAATTTTGTTCGGTTCGTAGATTCCGAGGTCGATTCGCAGCAACGAGTGACCGCTCGTGAGATGTGCTCGAAGGGAGTAGAACGCGATGCTACGTCCTGGTTTGCGCTCCGCGGTGTTGTTCATCCTTGCGCTGGCAGTAGGTTCGGCAGCGCCGGGCTTTGCGAAAAGCAAAGACTTCCATCAATCCTATCCGCTGTTGCGGGGCGGCTCGTTTGAGCTGCAAAACGTCAACGGCCCCGTCCAGGTCGAAGGGTGGGACCGCGATGTGATCGAAATCAGCGCGGTAAAAACCGCCAGGGAAAAAGAGTCGGACCTCGACCGCGTCTCGATCGAAGTCGACGCCAAGCCGAATGATGTCTCTGTCATCACCCGCTATCCGCAAAATGAGGGCGTGGAAGTCGCGGTCGAGTATACGATCCGCGTTCCGCACGGCGCACGCGTGGAACACATCGGCACGGTCAATGGCACGCTGAAGATCGCCGGCGTCGAGTCCGTGGAAGAGCTGCGCACGGTGAATGGGAACATCGAGGTTTACGAAGGCGGCGGAAACGTCCACGCGCACACGACAAACGGCAATGTGCATCTCGAGCTATCGCGCGCCCTGGATGAAAAAGGGATGGCGGCGGAGACCACGAATGGCTCCGTGCTTTTGGCTGTGCCTCAGGATACGCAGGCGAACCTGGAAGCGCGCTCGCTGAATGGAAACTTTTACTCGGAGCTGCCGTTTTCGCAGGAAACCGCCGAGCGTCCCAGGGAAATGCGCGGAAAGTTTGGCAAAGGCGGCGCGACGATCCGGCTGAACACCGTCAACGGCGGAATCCAAATCGTAATCTTGCGGTCGACGGTTTGAAGGCAGCTGCGTCTAAGCAAAGCAGGAGGACGGAAAATATCATGACGAAACGAAATCTTTTTGTGTACAGCGGGGCAGCGGCCCTCGGCCTCGCGTTGATTGCGCTCCCCAGCCCCTCCTGCGCATTCCCAGCAGCCGGCCGATACCGCGGCGGCGCAGGTCGCGCAGAAAATGGATGAGGCACAGGCGCAGTTGGCCGAACGGCTCGCAGCGCAACAGGAAAGAATGGCCGCACGCCTTCAGGAACGCATTCTCCAGGTCTCTTTGCGGGCCGAAGAACAGGAAGCGCAGAACCAGCAGCGCCGCATCGAAGTGACGCCAGAGCCGGGCGATGACGACACGATGGTGCTCCTCGGCGATGAAGGCGCGAGCTGGCTCGGCGTCGAATCACAGGAAATAACCTCGGAGAAAGCCAAAGAATTGAAACTGCCCGCGGAACGCGGCGTCTTGCTGGAACGCATCGTGCCGGACAGTCCCGCCGCCAAAGCCGGCCTGAAAGACAACGATGTCATCACGGAGATTAATGGCCAGCGTGTCGAAGGAGCCGCGCAGTTCCGCCGCATGATTCACGAAATCCCCGCGGGACGCTCCGTGCAATTCACGGTGTGGCGCGACGGCCGCGCGCAATCGATCAGCGCGACACTAGGCAAATCGGAAGATCAAGGCAATATGTGGTTCAAAACGGCCCCGCGCGCGTTTTCTTTCCAGCTTCCCAAAATCGAGGTGCCGGAAGTCCCGCCCATGCCGGATATGGACTGGGGTGGTATCGGCGTGCTGGCTGGCGGGCATCCACGCCTGGGGATCGATGCCGAAGATCTGAGCGGCCAGTTTGGCGCGTATTTTGGCGCACCTGACGGCGAAGGCGTGCTCGTTCGCGAAGTGAATGCCGGCTCGCCGGCAGAAAAAGCAGGCGTGAAGAGCGGCGACGTGATCACTTCGCTGAACGGCGAACGCATCCGCTCGCTTGGCGACCTGCGGGAGAAGCTTGCCGCTAACGTCGATGCAAAAACGGTGAAGCTCGGCGTTCTGCGCAACAAGAGCGAAGTGTCGATCACCGTCGAACTGCCTCCGCCGCCCTCAAAAACACCGCGCGCCATTTCGCGCCGTACCAATATCTGAGAAGGCTCCAGAAAAAAGCCCGGCCAGTGGGTCCGGGCTTTTTTCTTTTTGTGCCGCGATTTTCCGGCGGGCTTTTCGGCTGCGCGGCCGAGATTCAAGTCTTGCCGTCGTTCCCATACTTCCGCGCCAGACGGAATGGCCGTCCCAGCGCATCCAAAAACCAGTGTCGTTTATTTTCCGCGCCTTCCACCCAATCTTCCTCAGTGGGAGAAAACGAAAGCCGAAACAGATAAGCCACGCCGGACAGAATCCCGCCGTGCATCCGCATTCTAAACATCGCGCGCTCGAAAATCCCCGGCGGCGCGGAGCCTGCCGCGGGCAGCCATCGCACAATTTGATTCACAAGGCGGCCCACCATTCGGTCCGAACGCACCAGCGCGCTAACTTTTTCCGGCAACGGAGCGCTCAGCAAATCCGCAGCCAGGCAGCAGCCCAACATTCAGCATCCGCCCCCCGCCGACTTCCTCCGCCGCCGACTGCACGCGCGCCCAGTCAAGTTTCTGCACCGACACGAAAGCGGCGACATCCGCGATGTAGCTCAGCTGCTCCCAGAAATGTTTCGCGCCATGAATGCAAATCAGGAGCAGTTCGTCCTCGGGGGAGAGAGCGGGAACCAGATGCGAGTCGATCTTTACGCGCGCCTGTCGCTTAAAAAGTTTTTCCAAAGGAAGCGGCCGGGGATGATAGCGAAACGTAAGCTCGGTGTGAAACTCGACCAGCAGTTTCGTGCTCGTCTGCCGGAAAACGTACTCGCCAGGAATCTTCTTTGCCTGGATGGCCGTCAGCGGCACGGACGCTTCGTACCCAAGGCTGAGCATCAGCTCCGTTGAGCGCTGAATATCCGCGTCGCGCACAATCAAATCCAGATCGCCATATTGGCGCAACCCGGGATCGCCATAACAACGCGCGGAAAGGACCGGCCCCTTGATCACCAGCGCTTCGACAGCAGCCGCCGCGAAACTCTCAAACAACCGGAACATCTCCGCGGTCAAATTCATCGTGAAGAGCGTGTACGCACGGCGCCACGCCCGCAAATTCTCCCGGCTATCGACCGGTATCGCGCTGTCGTCGAAGCTTGCAAGCCGCGCGGCCATCAGCCCCAGAACGCTGTGATCTTCCGCGAACGCTATCAACGAAGCCCAATCGAGAGGCGCGCGCAGCCGCTCCTTCAGTCGCTGTGCATCCGGCTGCGGCTTTGCACACTCCAGCAACAGTTCCCATTCCGCATCGAGAACCTCCGCCCCCTCTGGCAGCGCTTCGCCTCACACCATCCCCCGCGACCTCGATGAAGCTTACCTGAATGTTCGCTTGTCCGTGCTAGCGGGAAAATTTTTCGGCCAGCGTCGAAACGCGCCGGAATGCGTCATCCTCACGAAGAAACACTTTCGGGAATCGTTTCGCGGCCGCCTGCGCGATTACCTGCAAGGGCGTGCTGCCGTCCATGGCTTCGAGAAGCCAGCGCTCCGCTTCCCCCGATTCCGAAAGCACCGGAACGAAATCCGTCGCGCGCTTGCGCAGCCTTTCTGAGGTAAACTGCGCGCCCTTAAAAGTCGACTGCTGGAAGATCCGTTGAGGCTGGCCATGATGAGCGGCGATTTTCGTATCCCAGCGCCACACATAATCGCCAGCTACGGGATCGGCGTGCAGATCCACTTCTATCTCCTGTCCCGCCTCCAGCGCCACAGGCTCGAGCCAGGGCAGAAATCCCTGGCCGTAGATCGTCCCCATGTTTCCGGGCGCGGTCGAGAATCCGATGTCTTCAAAAAGTTGCGTCTCGAACCATGCGGTGACGCCATGTGCCGTTCCGCTGCGCGTCGCATGGAATCGCAGCTTTGCGCCAGCGCGCAGATTCGGATGCGCGGTGTAGTCCAGCGTGCACCAGCTTTGCGGCTCCGTCAATAGCTGGCTGCTTTGCGAGCGCACCTTGTACACACTGTTCAGGATGAGCGGAAGTGCCGGGGTAAAATCGACTCCGCGCCCCGCATCCTTCCAGGGCGACGTCAATCGTTTGTAAAACTCGGGAGTCTCCACGATCGCTGCGTAGACCGTATCGCGCAGCGGAATCTGCGCGCCACCGGGCAGCAGGAAGCGCGCTCGGGCGTCTTCGATGGACATTAGCGCTTCCGCGAACAGCGGCAAAGCCCCGCGTACGTCGGACACCAGCACATTGGCGCACTCCGCAAGCCGCATCTGCCGCGAATCGCCATGGAGAAATTCAATGCGCTCCGCAAATCCGTTGGCCACGGCGAGTTCCCGCGCGAAGTGAATCACTTCTCCCGCATCGATCGCGTACACCCGTTTTGCGCCCGCCCGGCAAGCCAACAAAGCAAAGACGCCGGGGCCGCAGCCGAGATCCACCACCACATCGCCGGGCCGCACCGCGCGCTCGATCGCCTCCGCGTAAGCTCCGAAGCGAGCCTTGTCGGCGATCATGTCGCCAAATTCTTCGAGTAAGTACATTCTAACGGCCGGCAGCGTGCACAGCAGTTCTCTGATTGGCCAGAAAACGTCCAGCGTCCGCAAGCAGGAGATCACACAACGCGGCAACGCGCGCCGGATCACGATGGGGCACAATTCGCCGCACCGGAATCCGCGACACCAGATGCGAAAGCAACTCGAACTCCGCGGCCCGCTGCCCGCGATCCAGAAACCAGTTCATGTAAGTATTCCGCACAAGATCCAGCAGCACGTCACGGCTGTTGACATCCTCTATCCGCGGCGCATCGCCGGACGTTTCTCGCGCCGCAAGAATATAGACGGCTCCCAGAGGCCGCTTCTCGGTCTCGCGCATCGCTTGGGCCCCGTCCAGCTCCAAGTACCGTTTCTCCCAGTTCGGCGTCAACAGAGGCAGCGCATCCGCGCGTCCCATCAGCATTTCCACGGAGTCGGGCCACAAACAGATCCGTGGATGCCCCAACCCGACCGTGAACCATTCGTCTGCTTCCTCAATGGGAGCAATGTCCTCGCAGAGAATGGGCATCCCGCGTAGCGCCATCGCTGCCGCCGTGGTTGATTTTCCTGTTCCAGCCTCGCCGGTTAGCACGATGGCTCGCCCTTCGAGTGTGAACGCGCTGGCGTGCAGCGCGGTGATCCCGCGCTTGCGCAAAATAAATCCCATCACCGGCCCGAGAAAATACGTGGAGAGATCCTCCATTGTTTGCGCCTCGCCGGCCGTGCCCCATATCTGCGTCGCCATGCCATTCACCACAAAGCAAGTCCCATCCGAATACGCGAGCCGAAAAAACTCTCCTTCGCCGAAGGAGGAGAGGAGAAAAGCGGGATCATGTGTTTCCGGAGAGGCAGGGATACTTTGAAGAATCAGAGACGGCAACTGCAAGGCGTCCCGCACCCATTGCGGCTCTCGACCCAACTCGACGCAAACATCGGGGCATTATCAATCCTCCATTTCCTCGCCGAGTCCGGGGATAGGTGAGTCGGAAGACAGATTTAGGCCGTAGGTTGTGTATCTGAAGAGTCGCTGGATAAACCGGAGTCAATGGCTTCAACACTTAGGCGGGGGAATCGTCCATTAGACCGTTTTTCGCATATTTAGATTCTTGGACCCGTCCAAAGTTACCCTTAGTACCAGACTTCGTCAAGGTCATTTCCGTCAAATTGCCGTAAACAATAAGTTTGGGTGCTCGGTAGGGCTTTTTCGCAGATGACTCGGACTGCGGCCTCATTCAATTTCCCCCATTTCGACTGTACTGAATCCTCTGCATGTTTTCAACGCTTTTTAGCCAGTAATCGAGAGAGATAGGCCGAAGGTCGGCCCACAGGGATAAACCCAGGGCAGGGCGGGAAGTCGCGCTGAGCATTTGATAGTTTACAAACTTCTTCAGTCTCTCGCAAGCCCTCCCGGAAACAACGTCCTTCCAGCCATTTTTTTCCGCGTGAAGCAGCAGCGGATCCCCTCGCAGGGGTGTCTTCTTTCGCACACGCACTTCTTCCGGAAGCAAATCGCGCATAGCCTCGCGCAGCAGTTCCTTTTTCATGCACCACGGCACCGGCGGCACACGCAAAAGGAAACGCAGCAATCGCTGGTCAAAGAAAGGCGCTCGTGTTTCCACGGCTGCGCCCGTCCAACCCGCGTCTTCGGTTTCAAAGACGTTAGGCCAGAACGCGCCGGTCAGCGCTGCGTATCCCTGCGGAGTGAAGGGGATGCACCGACTTCGCCGGTTGTTGCAGTTCCCTCCAGCGGTTGCGCAAATCCATTTCCTTTTCGAATCCCGGCGCTAGCCACCCCGGATAACCAACTCTTCATCCACTCGGCCCATCCAGCGCCGCAAGCGCGTTCGTATTCCCGCGCGGAGGGGCGGCAACGTGCCGTGGCGTAGAACATATCCCCCGAAGGCTGAGGCCAGCGTCGCCAGTCGGCCTCGCTTGACCAGATACACCAGATACGGCCATGCCCGCCCCGTCAAGATATCGTCTCCACCGTCTCCGGAAAGGACCACTCGCGCGCGCCGCGCTACTTGGCGGTAGTGTTCGACGTGCAATGCAAGAAATGGCTCGGAGCATGGCTCCGGGGTGCTGAGCAAACCTTCTTCCCATCCGCCCAGAGGCCGAGCGGAAGCTCCCGCCATAATATCGATAGCCATCCCAAGGTGCCGCGCCACCTTCGTCGCGTAAGCGCCTTCCTCGTCTTCAAAGAGGGGGGTGTAATCCACCGTATATGCACGCAGCAAATCTCGAACGCCTCTGCGTGCTTGCACTGTACTCGCCATGGCTGCGACGCTAGTCGAGTCCAGCCCACCGCTCATAAAAAACGCCGCCGGTCCCGTCGGCAGTCGATCGCGAACGGCTTGCTCCAAATGGCCGCGAAACTGTTCAACGTAGTCCTCGCCCCGCTTTAGTAAGAGAGGTTCCTCGACGGGAAGAGTCGCGTACCGGCGCAGCTTTATTTCGCCGTCCGAATATTTCAGTGCATAGCCCGCCGGCAGCCGGCGAACGTTCCGAAACGCGGTGCGTTCCACATCGGGGCACCAGGATTGCAGGAGAAAATCGCCCAATAAAATGCGCATCGAGTTCCGCTGATACTTCCGGCGCAATCACGCATCACATTCAAGCGTATTGCTGAAAATGAATTGCCCTCCGGCTTGCGCATAAAAAAAAGGCCGGACTCCCATTAGATCTCGCACGCACCACAACTGCCGCGTCTCAGCATCCCAAAGGGCAAACGCAAAATCGCCCATCAAGATTTCGAAGCTTTTCTCCGCCCATTGCCGCCAAGCTCGCAGGATCAACTCTTCATTCGTGGCATCCGCGGAGGCCTGCTCCCCGTGCTGCTCGAGCTTTCGCACTAATTCTTCGCGCCCATCGAGCCGCACGTCCCCCAGCAGCCAAATTCTCCCGTCCAGAGAAAACGGTTGCGCATCTGACTGCGGAGAAGGTCCGGTGCGAAGCAGCGTGAAACAAAATCTCCGCGCCAGGGCGCCTCCAGACTTGCTTGGCGTCCGGCCCTCGAAACGCCAAGTCGTTCCGCCATTCGCTCGATGAGCTTTGCGATCCGGCGTTCCGCCATCCGCCGAAACAATTCCGGCAAAACCGCTCATCGCAGCCCCGGCGGCAACGAAGAGAGTGCCGAGTCAAATGCGGCATAGTGTTCATGCACCGATTCCGGCTCGTTTAGCGCTGCCCCGGCGCGTTCGACCCACGCATGAGCCTCGAATTTTTCTCCCTGCTTGCGCACGCCGATGCGCAGCTCGGAGTCAATTCCTCGTCGCCCAAGCAACCACCACAGCGCCAGGGATTCTTCAAGGCAGGTAGGATGTCCAGGACTATGGCGTGCCGCGGCGCGTACCATACGCACTGTCCCATCGGCGAGGACGTGCGCGGAAGCGCTGGCTTCCTTTCTCGAAGTGGAAAAAGACTTTTGAAGGAATGCTTGCGTCTTGCGAAATCCACGCAGCCGCAAACTTAGGGAGATCAGCGGCAGCAATGCCGCCGCGCGCAGAAAAATCCCGCGCTCCGTGCGCTCCAGCGCGCTAAACCGCCGAAGCCGTTCCCACATCGGCAGGCTGGATTTGCAGCAACCCGTTATCGACGAGCCGCCCAAGCAGTTCCGTAAGGTGCAAGCGCAGCAATTCGGACTCCACGTCGAATTCGTTCTGCAGTTCCTGATACGCGGCGTCGATGTTCGGCGCGGCGGTCACCACCTGCCACATACGCGTGCCCGTCTCGTCCAAACCAAAGTAGCGTTCCGTCTCCAGGTTCAAGAGCACGGATTCCTTATCCAAAAATCGCACAAGAACGTGCGGCAACACCTCGGCGCGATCTGCGAATGACACCATCAGCCCCGCTCCTCAGCTCCCCGTCACAAACACGCGATTCCGCTTCCTGCTTGCTTCTTGAATTCGCTTGCATTCATTCTACCGGGGAATCTCGCTCTTCGCCATCCACACTACCAAGCTTCCGATTCCGCGTCGGCTGCCTTTCGTCGCGAGCCGATTGTCTTCGAACCTCAGACACGCTATAAGTTTCGTCGTGCCTGAAGCCGCGATCAACGTTGCCGCACTCGAAAAATCTTTTCCTCCCGCCCGCAGCGGCTGGCGCGCTTTCCTCCAGCCGTTCGAAAAGCCGAGTGTTGTCGCGCTCGCCGGGATCTCTTTCGAAGTGCGCCCCGGCGAAGCGCTAGCGCTGCTGGGCGCAAATGGCGCCGGCAAATCCACGCTTCTCCGCATCCTCGCCACGCTGCTGCTCCCCACCGGCGGCCGCGCACAAATCGCGGGGCATGATGCCGTTCTCGACCCTCGCGCCGTTCGCCGCCAGCTCGGTTACCATGCCGGCAGCGACATCGGCTTCTACCCCCGCCTTAACCGGCGGCGAAAACCTGCGCTTCTTCGGCCGCCTCAACCATCTTTCGAACGCTCTCGCCTCGCAACGCATCGCTCATCTCGCGCAACAATTTCATCTGGAAGAAGCTCTTGACCGCCAGGTCCGCACGCTCTCTTCCGGCACGGTGCAGCGCCTCAGCCTTGCGCGCGCATTGCTCCACGAGCCGCGCGTCCTTCTGTTGGATGAGCCCACGCGCAGTTTAGACGCTATCGCCGCCTCCGAATTTCGCCGCTTCCTCAAATCCGAAGTCCTCCGCCGCGGCGACACTTCCCTGCTCTTCGCCTCTCACACTTTGCCCGAGGTCGAGCAGCTCGCCGATCGCATCGCGATTATCGACGCGGGACGCCTCCTCGCCTGCGACACCCTGGCGGCTCTGAAACGAACCACCGGCGCCGCAACTCTCGAAGACGCGTTCCTGCGCCTCACCGGGCGCACTCCGCACCTCACTCGCAGAGGAAGGCCCGGAATGATTCGCTCCCTTCGCGAGGTGTGGATCTTCTTCTGGCGCGACCTCTCTATCGCGCGTACCTACCGCACCCTCTTTGTCCTCGAAGCCATCGAGGCGCTCTTCGGCGCCGCCATGTTCTTTTATGCCGCGCGCTTTGTCGACAGTCCTCAGTTCCAGCACGCGCTTCCGCAAGGCGGCAGCTATTTTGCTTTTTCTTTGGTCGGCTTTGTTTTTCTCGACTACCTGAATGCCGCGATGGACACTTTCGACCAAAGCCTGGCCGAAGCGCGCGACTCCGGCACGCTCGAGCACCTTCTCGTGACGCAAACTTCTCTTCCCGCTATTCTGGCAGGCTCGGCGATCTATCCCTTCGTCGTCACCACATTGCGCATTGCCGTCTACCTTGCCTGGGGCGCGCTGCTTTTCGGCTTTCCGCTCCGCGATGCGAACTGGCCCACGGTCGCCGCCGTGCTCCTCGCGACGCTCCTCGCTTTTTCTGGCCTGGGAATTCTCTCCGCGAGCTATGTTCTGCTTTTCAAGCGCGGCAATCCCGGGAAGTGGTTCTTGCTGGGCGTTTCGGGCGTCGCCAGCGGCGTGCTTTTCCCCATCAGCGTCCTCCCGGATTGGCTTCAGTTCGTGGCCGTCTAAATCCAGTCACCTATGCGCTCGACGCCATGCGCGCCGCTCTCCTTGGTGATGCCGGCTTGCACACCGTTCTCCAGCCGCTCTAGTCTTGTTTCTTTTCGCCGCGGTGCTCTTGCCGCTCTCCATGGCCGTTTTTGCCTGGGCTCTTCGCCGCACCAAAACCACCGGCACGCTGATGCACCGCTAGTGTTTGGAGACCGTGTTTGGGCGGAGCTTGCCCCGCCCGTGCACAACTGCCATGCAAACTCCAGCGAATCGCGCACACGCTCAAAAAAAGGCCGGCCCCGCGAAGCGGAGCCGGCCCGTTCATGCCAATCGAGAAAATGTGTCAGGACTTCTTTTTCTTCGCGTTCACCTTGATGTCGATCCCGGGAGCCATCTGTTGCAATTGCTCGAGTCCCTCCTTGGCTTGTTTACCGAAGGGTCCATCGGGATCCAGCTCCACAGCCTTCTGATACGCCTCGATCGTCCCCGGTGCAAACTCCGGCACATCTTTGTCCCCTACCTTCTTCACCGTCATTCGGTAAACAAGGCACGCCCCCAGCAGGTACCAGGTCTGCGCGTTCTTCGGATCCAGCTCCGCCGATTTCTGCAGCGGCTCCATGGCGTCGCCGCCGCGGTTCGCGTTATACAAACTGATCCCGAAATTTCGCCACGCCGTCGCCGCTTTTGTCGGATCCAGCTCCGCGCTCTTCGTGTACGCCGCGCGCGCGTCGTCGATCTTTCCCTCCCGCGCCAGAACGTTGCCCAGATTATTGTAGTAGCCGGGATCATCAGGCTTCGCGTTTATGGCCTGCTTGTACGCCTGCGCCGCTTCGTCATTGCGTCCCGCCACGTCGTACGCTTCGCCCAGCTTCGCCCAGAGCAGGTGCTGGTTCGGATCCTTTTCCGAAGCCGTCTTCTGCGCGGCCGAGAATTCCGCCGCTGCCTTGTCCGAAAGGTCCTTCAAGTTTTGCTTCGCCGCGTCCCTTTGATCGGGGGTCGCCTTTGCCAAATCGTCCTTAGCCTTGCGCTCTTGATCCAGGAATGCCGTCCCCTGCGGTAAAGTGCGCTTTCATGCCCTCGAATTTTTGCTTTTCCTCACTCTGCTTCTTCGCTTGTTCCTGAGCCGCCGCCCCTTGCTTGGCCATCTCCTCCTTGAAGTTCATATCCGCTTTCGCTTCTTCACCGATGGTCACGCGCAGTTGCCCCAGCTTGATCGCCGGTTGCTTGTCGTTCGGCGGTGGGAATTTCGTAATCGTTACCACGTAAACGCCCGGCCGGAGATTGTGAATTGTATAAAGTCCACTTGCGTCGGTCGTCGCTTCGAATTTCGCGCCCTGATCGCTGACCGCCTCAATGGTGAGGTTAAACAAGGGTTTTCCATCTATCCCAATAATCGTGCCGCTGATCGACCCGTTCTGCGCCCTCGCACCCGGCGCAAGAACGCCAATCATCGCTGCCACGATCAGCACAGCCTTCGCCCAAGACTTCTTAATTTTCCTCATACTTCGTTCTCCTTTGCCAAACCGAACCCCTATCCGGCCTGGCTGCCGGGATGGGCGTATTATTCTCACAATCTTAGCTAATTTCCAAGTGGCATGGCATTCCAGCCTAACTCTTCCACTTCTTCCCAGGCCCGGCAGCAGCGCAGCCATTCCTAGCTGCTCGCTTAGCTTTTTCCCGAGTCCTACGCGCGCGCGCTAACCACCTCCCGGTAGGCTATAGGGTCCCCTACCCCAGCCTCACGAAAAGCCGTCAGACGCAGCAAGCAACTGTCGCACACTCCGCAAGCCTTGTCTTCATTTTGGTAACACGACCACGTCAGTTGCAGCGGCGCCCCCAACTCGATCCCTCGCCGAATTATCTCGCTCTTCTTTAGCGTAATCACCGGCGTCTCAATCTTAATGTCCGTCTCTGGCCGCGTTCCTACTTTCACCAGCTTCTGGAACACCTCGTAATACTCAGCCCTGCAATCCGGGTACCCGGAACTATCCTCCGCCACCGCCCCAATGTAAACCGCTCCCGCTCCCATTGCTTCCGCCCAACTCACCGCCACCGAAAGAAAATGCGCGTTGCGAAACGGCACGTACGTTACCGGAACCGCACTCCCATGACCGCCCGCCGCCCAAACTCATTTTCCGGCACCGCGATCTTCGTATCCGTAAGCGCCGACCCGCCAATCGCCCGGAAATGATCGAGCTGCACCACCAATCGCCGACCCCGGCCCACTCATAAAAATCCGCAATCCCCTCAAACGCCCGCCGCTCCCGTTCCTGCGTCCTCTGTCCATAACCCGCATGCAGCAACGCCAATATTCTCCGCCCCGTGCCGCTCCCGCGCAATTGCCGCGCACACACACGAGTCCATCCCTCCGCTAAGAAGCACTACAGCTTTAGAGCTGTTCGATCCGGCTGTCATCCCGCCTCATTATAACCCGACTCATAAAGCTAGGCGCTCTCTCGGCAGCGCCTGAAAATTACGGCCAGAAGCGGCGCACAGATCATTTCAGCAACATCTTGAGAAAATGAAAGCGTGCGGCATGATAGATTAATTAAATTAATTTTATACTTGACTTTGTTAATTTTTCTTTGCTATTGTGTTCATGTTCTTGGAGATGGAAATGGATATTTCCAAAGCCCTCTGCCCCGACTGCAAGCAACCGCTGAATGTGACCCGTTTAGCCTGCCCAACCTGTAACCTTACCCTCGACGGCTCATTCGAGGTCTCCCCACTCGGCAAACTCAGCCCCGACGACCAGGCCTTCGTAATCGCCTTCGTCCGCCATCACGGCTCGCTGAAAAAAATGGAAAATATTTTCGGCATCAGCTATCCCACCGTCAAAAATCGTCTCAACGCCATCGCCGCGTGCCTCGATAAAAATTTTGAAAGCCCTTCGCCGAATCTCTATGTCTTGGAGCAACTGTCCCGCGGAGAACTGACCGTCGAAGAAGCCCTGGAGAAGTTAAGCTAACCCACCAAATCTGATCAATCTGAAAGGAGACCGTCGCCATGTCCGAAGAGAGAAAGAAAGTACTTGAGATGCTGGCAGCAGGAAAAATCACCGCGGAGGAAGCCGAAAAGTTGCTGGATAAGCTGAGCAGCAACGCTTCTAACACAATGCCTGGCACCGAAACGCCTGCCGCCTCAGCCGCGCCAGGAACGGCAAAACCAAAATATCTGCGCATCGTCGTAGATCAACCCGGCCGCGATCCAGTAAACGTGCGCGTGCCTCTTTCGTTCTTGGGCTCCGCAAAAAGTCTTCTCGCCATCATGCCCAAACGCGTGAACGAGCGCTTGGCCGAGCACGGCATCAACGCCGGCAGTTTTGCCACAATGAATCTCGATGATCTGGGCCCGGCATTGCGCGAGCTAAATGTAGACGTGGACGAAGGCGGCGGCAAGAAAGTCCGCATTTTTTGCGAGTGACCGATGGGCCCCACGAGCGACTCGTTCTCAAACTCCCTTCGTCGCCGGGTCCCATACAAACTTGTGCAGTTGCAATCCCAACCGCACCGGCAAACCATCCGCCAGAATCCACTCGACCAGCGTGCGCGCCTCCAGCCCTTGCCACTTCCCCGCCGGATCATCAAACACCGGCGAAAACAAAACCTGCCTCACGCGCTCCGCCAGCCGGTGCTGCGCCGTAAACTCCCGCGCAAACTCATAATCCCGCCGCGTCGAAACCACAAATTTCACTTCATCCTGCGCGCCGAGCGCATCCAGATTCCTCATCTCAAACGTATCCGCCTCGCCCGAATCCGGGCACTTCACATCCACAATCTTTATGACGTCCCCCGGCAGCCGCCCCGTAAAGCGCTCCCCGCTCGTTTCAATCATCACCGTATATCCCGCCGCGATCAGTTTCTCCGCCAGCGGATACACTTCTTCCTGCAACAGCGGCTCTCCGCCCGTCAATTCCACCAGCGGCACGCGAGCCGCAGTGCCAGACACTTCCGCCGCTCGCCCCGCAAGCTCATCCACTCGCGCCAGCACTTCCTCCACACTCATCTTCGTTCCGCCGTGAAACGCGTACGCCGTATCGCACCAGGTGCACCGCAAATTGCATCCCGTCAGCCGCACAAACACACACGGCAACCCCGCCCGCGTCCCTTCTCCCTGAATCGATTTGAATATTTCCGTAATGAACATAATGTGGAGTGCGGCAGCTCTGCTGCCGCTTTTTTCAACCGCGCCAATCTCCCCGCGTCCCACCGCGAACCCAAGCGCCCCTTCCGCGCCGCCCGCCGTTCTTTTCTTTCTTTACTTCGTTACTTCCTTCCGTCCTCGTCGGGCCACCCACCACATCGCCCCCGCAAAAAGCAGCACGGGAAGAATCAATCTCCAATATGCCGGCGAAACGCCTATGTAGCGAAACACCACGACATATCCGATCGCCACCAGCGCCGCTGGAACCAATATGATGTAAAAACCGCGATTCATCGTTTCACCGCTCTCAAAACTTGCCGGCCACGCACGCCCGTTTCCATCTTTACGTCGTCACTTCATTTCTTCTTAGTTCCCCGGCCTATACTGCGCGCGGCTCGTATCCGTCTCCCACAAAATCACATCCGTAACTCGCGCTCCCGCAGGCAAATCCTGCAACCCCCGCGTCACCTCATCATAAAAATACTTCGCCATACTTTCCGCCGATGGATTCACCGTCTTGAACGGCTCCAAATCATTCACAAACTGGTGGTCCAGCCTCCCCATAACCTCCCGCACTATCGCCTTCAACCGTGTAAAATCCACCAACAGCCCAATTGAATCCAGCTCCGGCCCCTCCAAAGTCACGCGCACCCGGTAGTTATGCCCATGCACGTTCTCGCACTTCCCCCGGTAACCCCGAAGCGCATGCCCCGCCGAAAATGTCTCTTCCACGCTAACCTGAAACATAAGTAGCACAGACACTCCTGTCTGTGGCCTTTTCCTTTTCTTTTCGTTATTTCTTTACGTCATTCCTTCTTCACTTCTTCTTCCGACTCTTCTCTGTGACCTCTGTGTCTCTGTGTTAATTCTTCTTTTCTTTCTTTTCCAAAAACCTAGAAACCTCCGCCAAACTCGAAGTCATCTTATACTTCGGCAAAGACTCCAAAAAAATCTTACCATACGCCATCCGCTGAATCCTGTTATCGAGCAGCGCCAAAACTCCCGCGATCCGTCTTCGCCCGAATCAATCTCCCAAACCCCTGCTTCAACGCCAAAACTGCCTGCGGCACTTGAAATTCCGCAAACGGATTCCGCCCGTCCTCCTGCAAAGCCGCCACGCGCGCCGCCACAATCGGATCGCTCGGCACGGCGAACGGCAACCGGTCCACAATCACGCAAGAAAGCTGCTCCCCCGGCACGTCCACGCCCTGCCAAAAGCTCGCCGTAGCAAAAAGCACCGCCCCCGGCGTGTTCTTAAATCGCTCCAGCAAAACCGACCGCGGCGAAGTCCCTTGCAAAAGCAGAGGAAACGGCACCCGCGTCCTCACCCGCTCAAAAAGCTCATTCATCTGCGAGTAGCTCGTAAACAAACAAAACGCCCGTCCCTGGCTCGTCTCCAGCAAATTCACAATTTCGTCCGCCGCCTTCGCCGTATACGCCGGATTCCTCACATCCGGCATGTTCTGCGGCAAATACAGCATCGCCTGCTCCGGATAATCAAACTCCGGCGGCAACCCGCGCTCTTTCGCATGATCCAGCCCCAGCCGGTGCCGGATAAACTCAAAGCGGTTCCCCACCGTCAACGTCGCCGAAGTCAGTACGACCGTATCGAACTGCTCGAACAGCTTCTCGCGCAAAATCTGGCTCACATCGATCGGCGTCGCCGCCAAGAAAACGCCCTTATTCCGCCGCTCGTACCAATACACAAAATTTTTCTCATTCGATTCGAACAAAAACGATAATTCCTGACGTATCTCGAAACTTCTCCGCGCAATGCGTAAAATCTCTTCCGGCTTCTGCGTCAACGCCGCGCATTCCGTCTCAAATCCCTTTAGCGCCGATGCCAAATCATCGTAAGCCTCGCGGTTCTGCTCCAAAAACGCTTCTCGCTCATTCCGCGAAAAAGGATACCGCCCATCCCTCGCCGGAAACCGTTCAAAAAACGCCCGGCTCCTCTCGCGAATCCTCTGCGTCCTCCGCAAAAGCCCCGGCGTTCCCAAATGCAGCAGCCGCAAAGTCTGATCGGCGTCCCGCGCCAGCTCTTCAAAACGGAAATTCGAAATCTGCCGCCCAAAATAATCGCTGGCTACATCTTCCATCTCATGCGCTTCATCGAACACTACCGCCGAATACTCCGGCAAAATGCTCCCAAAATCGTCCTGCTTCAGCGCCAGGTCCGCAAAAAACAAATGATGGTTCACGATAATCAGGTCCGCGTCCTTGGCCCGCTGGTGCATTCCCGTCACAAAACACGGATTAAACGAAGGACACTTCTGCCCCGAACACGTGTCCCGCCGCGCGTCCAGCCGCGACCACAAATCCGAATCATCCGGCAAAAACGTCAGCTCCGCCCGGTCTCCCGTCTCCGTCAATTTCGCCCACTGCTTGATCTGCTGAAACGCGTCCAGTTCATCCATCCCCTTCAGCAATGCCTGGTCCGCCATCTGATTCACTTTCGCCACGCACAAAAAATTCGACCGCCCCTTCATCACCGCCACCTTCAAATTCGGCGCAAAATGCTTCTGCAAAAATGGAATGTCCTTCTGAAAAAGCTGCTCCTGCAGCGATTTCGTCGCGGTCGAAATCACCACCCGCCGTCCGCTGCAAATCGCCGGCACAAGATACGCCAGAGTCTTCCCCGTTCCCGTCCCCGCCTCCAAAATCGCGTGATGATGCTTTTCAAACGCGTCGTGCACCATCTCCGCCATTTCCAATTGCCCGCGCCGGTGCTCGTACCCCCCGATCATGCACCGCTCCAAAAATCCCCCCGGCCCAAACACATCCCGCATCGTGGGCTTGGGCGGAGCCTCTGTCGCCTCCCCGGCCCGGCCATCAACGGACGCCGGTGCCACCGTCGGATCGTCCTCAAAAGACACGTCTTCCGCGTTCCGGCAGCGCCACGGCATCCTGAGCCATTTCGCTCTCGCTACGTACTTCGTTTTGGCAGCTCCCTTCGCCAAGCGCACCTATCCCTTCGATCACCACTCCTGAATTCGTAACGATAGCACAGTCCCTCGTTGCCTCTCCTCCGTCGAGCCGTGCGGCAAAGTGCCATGTTTCGACTTGGATTTCGCGGTAACTGCCCTGCGGAAGAAAACGTCTTATATGTGAAGCACGACGATGTTCAAACCCTGCCCCGCAATCGGCGCCGTACTTCTCTCATTTGCCCTCGCGATTCCCGCCTGCGCTTACGACATCCCACTGACGGAAAGTTCCATACGCGATGCCTACTTTCTCGGCACTCGCCAGAACGGCATGAGCCCCGACTTCCTCGCCAAATACACCCACGAAATTCCCAAGCTTACCCTCGGACGATTCCATTCGTTTGCCAGCATGGAAACCCCCTTCACCCAAGTCGCTTTGCTCTCCAGCAAAAAACTCAATTACAGCGCGCAGGATGCTGTAAAAGAATTCCTTGGCAAACCGCTGCTCTTCCGTCTTCACCTGGAGGTCTGCTACATGCTCAACGCCCCTGCCGACGGGCTAGCTGTGAGAATCATTCAAAACAAAAAAGAACTCCTGCCAGACACCTCGGAGCGCTCCCTCTTCTTCCCGGCATCAGATGAATACAGCTCCCCACCTCCCATCGGCGAAACCATGGAATTCGAATTTAGAGCCGACAAAATAGACTCGTCCACTCTTAGCATCATCATCGACACTCCCGACGGCCAGCACGCCCAGCTTGACCTCGATCTAAGCTCAGTCCGTTAAAACCGTGCCGCATCGCCCCCTATTCCGCGGTGATTCGTGCCGCTCCCCAGTTTCCCCGCCGCCCAATCCGCATACCTTCCCCTTAGTAACACTTTTCGCTTTCGAGGATTCGCGCCGATGTCGCACCGCCCCTGTCCATCCAGCCCGTCTCGCCGGGCCCCAAAGGCTGTCCCCCCGGTCGGTTTAATAGTTGGGCATCGCGAGCCAGTTCCTACCCCACTTCTCCCTTGCCTAGCGTTACATTGAAACTTGCCACGGGATGGGGATGGGTTTCCTGGCGTGAGGACTAAGTCTGTGCGGCGTGGGGTGCCTGATGAAATCTCGTAAACCTTTTCTTTTCCTGAGTCTGCTCGCGTGTCTCTCCCTGACCTCGTGCTATCACGAGTTTCCAGGCAGTGGCAATGGCGGCGGAGGCGGCGGAGGCGGCGGCGCCACTACGGCCAACGTTAGCCTCGTCCTCGTCTCCGACACGCTTCCAGTAAATATCGGGATCATAAGTCTCAGGCTCGCCATTAGTTCCGTCGTTTTGACTTCGTCGACGGGCACCACATCCACTCTCAACACCGGCAATCTCATTGTTGACTTGGCTCGTGCTCAATCCGATTCCCTCTACCTCGGAACTATTACCGGCGTTCCCACGGGAACCAACAGTTCCATCGCCCTTCACCTCACGGGCGGAGAAATCGCCTTTTATAATGGCACCGGTGTCGCACTTACTAATCCCGCATGCCCCATTGGAGGCGTGTGCGTCGCTTCCTTTAGCGCAAGCTCCGTGCCCACCATCACCTCCTCGCAAGCCATCAGCGCCAACACGGGATTCGGCATTGATGTCAATCTCGCGAATATGATCTCGGTCAGCGGAACCGCATTGACCCTCAATCTCACGAATTCCGGCAACGCCAGCACTAACGTCGTCAGCTCCTTTGCCCTTCCCCGCGCAACCAGTCTGGCCGCTGGCCAGCTTGATTTCATCGAGGATTTCACTGGCGTAGTTACCCTCAGCGGCAGCACCGTCACGGTTGCCTCTCAGACTCAGGCAGGGCGTGGCTCCATCACCGCTACGGTCAATTCCTCGACGGAACTTAACATCGATCCCTCGCAGCTGCTTTGTACAGCGCCCACGCAGGGCAGCGCTTCTACCTGCGTCTCCAACAATCAGATCGTGAGCATGGACGCCATTCTCAATTCCGATGGAACTTTCACCGCCGAGGAACTCGAGCCTCTCTTAGCCACTCCCGTGGTGGACACGATCGAAGGCACCATTGTGAACATCGCCAGTCCAACGCAATTTAGCGTTGTCACCTCGGACATCATTGCGGCCGCATCCGGCTCGAAGATCGGCAGCCTGAACATGGGTGATCTTGTGACCGTCAACCTGAGCAACAACATAGCCCAGGGCGGATTCCTCGTCGACACCAAGGGCTTGGCCGTTGGCGGCGCACTAGGGAACTTCCAGGGCGGAACCGCCACGAGCACCCTGTTTATCGGTCAAACCGTCTCCTTCCCGGTATCAACCTTCACGGCCGCCAACGGCACCGTTGCGGCCATTGCCAACAACGTGGACCTCGTCACCCTTCGCTGGTCCCGCTTCATCTCTTCGCTCAACACCACGACTCCTCTCGAGTTCAACATCACCGCTCTTCCAGGGTATTTTGGATTCTCGCAAGCATCCACCTTCGACGTGCAGACCTTCACCAACACCAATTTCGATCTCCCCGCAAACGGTCTAGTCGCGTCCACGCCGGTCGCCGTCCGCGCCCTCTATCTTCAAAACAACACGAACACTGCGGACCCGGCCTTCTTCGCCGCCAAGGTTCGCCAACACTAGCTAGTTCAAGCCTTTACCCGCCTCCGCAAAAGGCCACGGGCCGGAGCATCTCGATGCTCCGGCCCGTTTTTGTCGCCAATCGCTCCCGCTCGCCCCAGGCTGACCCCTTGACAAATAAACTTAAGCTGGTATCCTGTTTTCAGGCATAGTTCCAGACTCACCGTGCGGCAGAATCTCTGCCGCTTTTTTGTTTCTAGGCCACAGTAGCACAGCCAATCCTGGCTGTGCTCTTGTCT
This sequence comes from uncultured Acidobacteriota bacterium, assembly GCA_963804545.1. Classification (GTDB taxonomy): domain Bacteria; phylum Acidobacteriota; class Terriglobia; order Acidiferrales; family UBA7541; genus Acidiferrum. The sequence goes on along the minus strand of CAWDQW010000004.1, from coordinate 3,237,119 downwards.
GTTTCCACTGGGCTCTTGCTGTTCCCGATGTGCTCTTTCTGTTCCCACTGTGCACTTGCTCTTCCCGCTGTGCTCTGAAGTCTGTGCTGTTCCGTCCGGGCGCTCCCGTCTCAGCACTTCAGCCGTTGCTCCTGACTGTGGTCTTACGCCTCTGCACTCCGACCATCGCCCCCAGCGGTGCCCCTCCCTGCCACGCCGCAGACCACGGCAGGAGCGCAGCCCAACGCATCCATCGCAGGCCAAATCCCTGCGCTCCTTCCGCATCGCGTCCATGCAGGAAGGCCCAACACGCGCCTCAAAAGGACGCCACAAGGGACCCAAACCAGCGAATTTTAGGCCGGAGTTATGTTTACAACTAACCTATTTAGAATCAACACTTACAGAAGTGTAGCAAAACAAAGGATTTTAAGCTCTTTAGAATCCGCACTTACAGAAAATGAGGCAGGGGGTACATGAGCTAGGAGGGTGCAAAACGTCTCAAATTCCCCTCCCCAGCTAAGGAAACTCGCTTGGCGGCCAATGCCTCGTCCACGGCCTGCTATTCACGACGGCCTGCTTGGCACCTAAGAAGCCGCCGCCACCGGCACGCCCATGGAACTGCCGGAGACTTTCGGCTGCAGCCGTCTATAGAGAGCCAGGGAGATCGCCCCAATGCCCCACATCCATATGCCTAGCGCGACCAGGAATCCAATCACATGCACCGGCGCGATTGGCGTGTAGACGATGCGCACGATCACGAAGCCTGCCGCCATTCTTCCAATTTGGCCCCAGGTGTCGGCCGTTCTTCCGAATATCCAGTTGCCGACCACGTTCCCTACCACCAGTTCCGCGCAATTCAGCGCCAGCATCCATAGCCCGAACGTCAGCAGTCCCAGCGGGATGCCGACGACAGTCACGCACGCCAGGAGCGCGGCGATCGGCACTCCAAAAAAGACCAGCACTCCCAGCCCGATGGGCGCCCCGACGCGTTCCCCGGCGGCTACGGCCTCGGAGGAAAATTTCGGCAGCAGCAAAAACAGCACCAGCCCGAGCAGCACGAAGGCCGCCGTCCAAATGATCCGCCAAATATAATAGTGCCCTGTCGTGTATTCCGACCGGTGCTCCCGCTGCGTAAATTCCACCGGCGAGGCCAGTTTCGCCCCTGGAGATACGCTCGCTGCTTGCTCGCCTTTAAACTGAATTCGTCCGCCGACCTGGCCGGTGGAAGCGATGATCAGCGAATCGCCTTTTTCCCAAATGGATCCCAGCACCGTGCCGTTCACGCCGACTTCGTGCCCAAAGAAAAGAATGTCGCGGCCCACTTGGCCGTCGACGGCCAGATTGCCGCCGAACATGGAAACGGATTCGCCGACTTTTCCGGTGGACTCGACCGTCACCGAATCGCCAAACCAAGTCACGCTTCTTCCGACGCTCCCGGTAATGATCCCTGTTGTTCCCCGCCGAGCGAAGGCTGCCGTCCACGCGCCCGCGTACGCGCAGGGATTGGCATGCGCCGAACACGTCTCCAGTAACGTGCCCATCGATATCGATGTCCTTGCCCGCGATGTATACGTCGCCTTCTACCGTGCCCTCGATGCGAACTCGTTCACCGGAAAGGTAGATGTCGCCCTTGATGGTTTCCTCCTGCTTCACTTCGGCGGTCTGCGCTTTGCGAAACTCCGTTGCGCCCGCCAGCGGAGGCAAAAGGAGCGCCGCGCACATTCCCGCCAGCACCAATGCCAATGCCGACCCGCGCCGCAAGCGTCTGCGGAATATCACCAAACCGAATCCCGCCACGGTCAGCATCGCCAGCACCTCGAGAAGTGTGATCACAGATTGCCATCCTTTCCAGAAGGCGCCTTGAAAAACCAATAAACTCAGAAGACTTGTGCCGCCGAATCCCGCATCCGCCAACCGTGCCTGCCAGGGCTCGACGATATAGGTATAGAGAGCGTAAACGCCGGTTGCCGCCAAACCGAAAATCAGTCCCCATATCCATTGGTGCGACTTCCGCGCGCGCTCCTGAAATTCTGCCAGCCGCGACGGCATCGGTTCGTCTTCTTCCAGCATGGCTCGCGTAAGCAGCCGCGATTCCCGCTCGAGCGCCCGCAGCAAAGTCCGGCAAGCCGTGCAGTCCTGCGCATGCGTGGAGACCGCCTGCGCGCGAGCGCGGTCCAGTTGGCGCTCCGCGTAGAGCAGGCACGTAATCTCATCCAGATGGTCCAACGTCCCGCCCGGTCTTTCTGGCGATACCGGGTTAGCAGGTTCGCTCACGAGGTCCCTCCCGCAGCCAGCGCACTCTTTCCCTCCAGCGCCTGCCGAAGTTCATGCCGTGCCCGCAGCAGCACGACGCCCACAAAGGCGCGCCGCACGCCGAGCTCATCGGCGATTTCGTCATAACTCATATCCGAGTAATAACGCAAGACCAGAGCCATCCGCGCACGGGCACCCAGTTTCTGCAATGCCTGGCGCACTTCTTCGCTGGTTTTCTGCTCGATCAGCCTGTCCAATTGGCTGGGGTCGGGATGCTCCAGCGGCACATCTTCCACGTCTTCGGTCTCTTTGTCCTGGCGGATCTTGCGGCGGCGCAGAATATCCCAGCAATGGTTGGCGGCGACCCTATAGAGCCAGGCCGAAAACGAGCGTGTCTCGTCATACTGGCTCAACTTGCCTTCCCACAATTTTGAGAATATCTCCATAGTGGCGTCTTCCGCATCTTCCCGAGTCGGCAGCGCTCTCCTGCAAAAGCGGAAAATGGCCGGACCAATCTCCCGATAAATTTCACCCCAAGCCTCGGCATCCCCTGCACGAGCCCGGGCAACTGCCTCCGTGGTCTCCGTCTTTCCCGGCACGCTCATCGGGCCTGGTCTCAGCGGTTCCATAGACTAGTACGCAGGGGAGCCCCTAAAACTTACACGAAATTCGCAAATAGCAATATTGCAGAGCGGGGCTATCTCGTCTCTGCTCAGCACTCTACCAGAAATACCGGGCGGGACGAGGCCGAGGTGCAATATCTCGGTTGAGACTGGGAGGAGAGCTTCTGGGCGATGGTGCAAGGGTCCCAGGCTGGGCTGGAGCTGTGGCGATGGATTGCTCGGGCGGACTTGCAAGAACCCCCAATAAATCTTGGCCATGGCAGGTCTGGTGAGGGCGCTCCGCTGGGATGATAAGTAGATTTTCAACCTCCAGACGACGGCTTTGTTGTGCAAACCATTCAAGAATTAAGCCAGTTAAATCGAAAACATTGGTTGGACACCGTATTACGGAAAGGTGTTAGTTAATGGCCAACCGGGGAGTGGTCACAAAAAATGTGCCGAGGGACATTGAGAACAACGAGGAGGGGTGTTTTTATGCAATCGCAGAGGCAGTGGGTATCCAGGGGAATTAAATCCGCCTTCTGGCGCACAGGAGCAGCAGCCGTCATGCTCGCGCTCATGGCGCTGGCAGGCCAGGCACAAACGTTCCGCGGGGCCATTAACGGAACGGTGACGGATCCATCCGGCGCCGTGATTCCAAACGCTCAAGTCAAAGCGACGGAAACGGCAACTGGTATCGACCACAATACGGTAACCACCAGCGACGGACAATTTTCCTTTCAGGACATTCAGTTAGGCTTCTACAAGGTGACGGTCACCGCGCCGGGATTCCCACCCTTTACGGTAGATAAAGTCGAGGTGGTGGCGGGCACGATCTATACGCTGCCGATCAAGCTCTCCATGCAGCAACAATCCACCACCGTGGAAGTTTCCGCCGCAGCGCTGACGTTGGATACAACGACGCAGACCCAGAGCACGACGATCTCCTCCGACATCGTGCAGGACGTGCCATCTGAATGGCCGGGACTTCACGCAGATGATCGCCACTGCTCCGGGCTACTCGGGATACTCGGTAGGCGGTTATGGCTCGCTGAATGGCACACGTCCCAATCAAATGAACTGGCAGATCGACGGTGTGGACAACAATGATTTCTGGCACAACATTCCTGCCGTCAATCAGGGCGGCGTTTCGGGAATTGCCGGGACGGTCATGCCGATAGATGCCGTCGACGAGTTTTCGGCGCAAACGCAATCTGGCGCGGAAGCGGGCCGCAACGCCGGGGGCACGGTAAACCTGGTCCTCAAATCGGGGGGGAACGATATTCATGGTTCGGCCTACTATTACTGGAGGAACGAATATTTTTCGGATCCGTCGCCGTTCTACGCGCCCGATCCTGCGGAAGGTGTGACTAAACCTCCCAGGCTCCGCAATGAAAATTATGGGTTCACGGTAGGCGGTCCCATCCTGAAGAGCAAGTTCTTCTACTTCGTAGGTTTTGAAAAGCAGCAGTACATCATCGGCCTTTCGGGTGTGGCCACGGAACCTTCGACGGCTTGGGTGGGCGATGCTCTGGCATTGCTAAACACCTACCACATCGCGCCCAGCACGATTTCGGAGAACATGCTTGGCGCGCTCTGCGCGGCTTGCCCGAATCCGGGCACAGCACCGGGGCTTTGGCCCACATCGGGACCCTCGTCGATTTTAAATTTGCCCGACACGCCGAGCAATTTTTTCGCGGCTTCGCCCTCGACGGGATACAGCTACAACGGGGTCGTGAAGTTGGACTACAACATCACGCCAAGCGAGCACCTATCCGCGCGCATGTTTAACGGACAGGGCAGCCAGACGGCCCCGCTCGGCACGAGCACGGCGCTGGCTGTGGCCAGTTCAAACCTGCCGTATTACTTCGAGCGCGCTCCTATCCATGTGCAGAACTACACGCTGGTTCTCAATTCGACTTATACGCCGACTTTGACGAACCAAATTCTCTTCGGCGTGAATTACTTCAACCAGACGTTCCGCGACGCGAACGCGAGTTTCAATACGGTGGCGATGGGCTTGGACGAGAGCCCGGATGCGCTCATCAACGGCAAGCCCATCCTTGGGGCGCCGAACATCGCGATTGTGCCTCCGGGCGGCGGCGGTTTCGAGCAAGTCGGCATCACGCCTCCGGAAGGACGCAATGACATCACGGGAATGCTGGCGGACATCGTTTCCTACAACCGGGGAAAGCATCAATTCCGGTTTGGCGGAGAGTTGCGGCAAGGACACGTCAACGAGTTTTACTACCGGAATTCCCTCGGCGAATTCGTTTTCGACGGAACGCAGGGACCGTGGGCGGGCACATGCGGCGCAACTGACGTGACGTTGCCAAGACTCTCTGGCGCTGGCGGATTTCCTTGCGGGCGACGTATCCACTGTCGATATGGCAGTTGGAAACGCGGAACGCACGGTGACCGTGAATGGGCTTAGCTTCTTCGGATCAGACCAGTGGCAAGTAACCCGTAAGCTGAATATCAACCTGGGATTGCGCTGGGAATATTTTGGGCCGCTGCACAACGACAGCAAGGACTTGGCGGTCTTTGTTCCCGGACAGGGGCTGGTTGTCCAGGGAAACGGAATCAGCTCCATCTTTCCGCCGGATAAGAACAACTTCGCGCCTAGGTTTGGATTCGCCTATCAGCCCTTCTCGAAGGGCGATATCGTCGTGCGCGGCGGAATTGGGGTGTTCTACGATCAAATCAACATGAACCCCTTCCTGGATTATCGTCCGCCGAACGGCGCCGCCGATGGTTTGGAAGACAATCCCGCTGGTCCGAAGCCCGTGTCGCTTTACAGCGCTAGCGATTTCACCTGGCAACCCAACGTTGCTATCTTCCCCGGTGTTACCACCTGCCCGACCGGCACTGGCTGCGGGAACAACATTTATGGCATCTATTCCGTGGGCCAAAATTTCCGGGCTCCTTACATTTTCAACTACAACCTGCAAATCGAGAAGAGCTTTGGGAGCGCGGCCATCCTTCAGGTCGGCTATGTGGGAAGCGCGTCGCATAAATTGTCGGTCATGCAGAATATCAACCAAGTGCCTTTAGCGGATGCGGGCCTTTCTGCGGCTGCCCAGCAGGCAGCCCGGCCGTATTTTTCAGAGTATCCAAACTTCGGCGATATCAATCAACTCAACAGCGTGGGCAATTCCAATTACAACTCATTGCAGGCTACCTTGAAGCTGCGATCCTGGCATGGGCTGACTTCGCAGGTGGCTTACACCTGGGGACATGAACTGGACACCGTGAGCGAGTACCGCGGCGTGATTCCTCTGGATAGCATGGATTTGAAAGCGGAATACGGGAGCGGCGACTACGATGTGCGAAACAGCTTTTCGGCGAGTTTCGTCTACGACGTGCCCAAGGCTCCGTGGGCGACGAGCGGCTGGACAACCAGGGTATTCAATGGCTGGCAGTTGAGCAGCTTATGGGTGCTTCACGGCGGAGAGCCATTCAACATTACTGGCGACACAAACCGGCCCGGGCTGGACGTGATCGCAAATCCGTTTGCGGGGGTGAGCCATACCTTCTCGCAAGCGGCCGGTGGAGAAGAATGGGTCAATCCGGCGGCGTTCTGCGTGCCGGGCGCGGCGGGCTGCACTGGGCCAACCGATCCTCTGGGAGACCTCTCACGCAACAAGTATTATGGACCGGGTTTTAAGGACATCGATTTTTCCATCATTAAAAACATCCCGGTGACGGAGCGGGTAAGCATTCAGCTTCGCGGAGAAATCTACAACTTGTTCAACCGCATCAATCTCGCTTCCGGTGCGGGAGCGGTTGGCTCAAGCGGCTTCATCACCGACACCATTGGCGACTTCAATGGCGCGCCTGGTCTGGGACCCGGCGAACCACGCAACGCGCAGCTCGTAGCGAAAATTATTTTCTAACAGCTGCGTCAAACCTTAACCGAAGCGTCCCGGTGTGAACCGGGACGCTTCTTTTTTTAGGGAAGGTGGCAGGAACGCTGCATTTGAGGCGCTCGTTCCGAAGGATTGGTGATACTCAAACGATTGTGGGGACAGGCGGAATCGAGCGGAATCTGGCTGGATGCGGTAGAGTGGAAGGTTGCAGCGCTGTTGCGGTTCTCGATGGTCCGCCCGCCGCTTTACGAACTTTAAGAAAGAACATGACACAAATACTTCCATCGCTGGTGATTTTGGGACGCCCCAATGTGGGCAAATCCACGCTTTTTAACCGCTTGACCGGGACGCGGCGCTCGATTGTGACGAACGAGCCGGGGATTACGCGCGACCGGATTTACGGGAAGGCGGAGTGGCGCGGAAAAGCGCTCGAGATTGTGGATACGGGCGGGATTGTGCCGGACGACAAGGCGTTGATCCCAACGGAGATTTTGCGGCAGGCGCACGTGGCCATTAAGAAGGCTGCGCTGCTCGTATTGGTGGTGGATAGCCAAGCGGGCGTGACGCCGCTCGATCAAGAGCTGGCGCGGCTTTTGCGGACGACCGGGAAGCCGTTTGTGGTGGCGGTGAACAAGGTGGATGCGGTTTCGCAGGAAGTGAATGCGGCGGTTTTTCACTCGCTGGGCGCGCCGGTGTTTCCGATTGCGGCAGAGCATGGAACGGGCGTGGACGACCTGCTGGATGCGGCGCTGGCGGAAGTGGACGCCGTGGAATCCGAAGAGGAAGTGGCAAAAGAGGACGCCGTCGAGGTGGCGATTATTGGGCGGCCGAATGTTGGCAAGTCCACTTTGCTGAACCGGATGGCGGGAGAGGAGCGGTCGATCGTTTCGCCGATTCCGGGAACGACCATGGACAACGTGGACACGGAAGTTTCGCGCGAGGGGAAGACGTACCGGTTTGTGGATACGGCGGGGATTCGGCGGAAAGCAAAGACAACTTTGGTGGCGGAGAAATTAAGCGTGGTGATGGCACGGCGCGGGTTGGAGCGCTGCGATGTAGCGCTGCTGGTGGTGGATGGCGAGCAGGGAGTGACGCAGGGCGACGCGCAGATTGCCAGTTATGCGGAGGAGTCGGGGCGGTCGGTGATTATCGTGATTAATAAGTGGGATTTGGCGGTCGTGGCGGCGCGGAATGCGGCTTCGCGCGATGCGGACAGCGCGAAGGGCAAGTCCAAGCGGCCTCCTGGGGAACGGCACCGGCCGGAGGATTTCAATCCGGAGAGGTTGGCGTTCGATTACGAAAAGATGATTCGCGGAAAATTGAAATTTCTGAGTTATGCGCCGATTGTTTTTCTTTCGGCGAAGACCGGGGAGCGGGCGGGGAAACTTTTCCCGTTGATCGATCAAGTGGCGGCGGCGCGACGGCGACACATCGCTACGCCGGAGCTGAACAGGTGGTTGAAAGAGGATGTGGATTTGCAGCGCGGGACAACGCCTAAGGCGCGGCCGGTGCGGATTTATTACATTACTCAGGCGAAGACGGCGCCGCCGACGTTTTTACTTTTTACGAATCAGAAAGAGCCCATGCATTTCAGCTACGAGCGATTTCTGGAGAACCAGTTGCGTTCCAAGTACGAGTTTCTTGGAGCTCCGATACGATTTGTGCAGCGGTTGCGGAAACGCGAGCCGCGGCCGCGAAAAAACAAAGACGAGGAATGAAGTTGTAGCGCCGTTAGAACGGAGTGGTTAGTGAAAGGCGCAGGCGCGCCGGGATGGTTTCAAAGCGGGAAAAGCCTCCGGCCATTTGCGCCGTAAAGGGAATTTTGACGCGTCGAACTCTTCGGGATGGCTCCAAGAGGTTCATTTCATGGAGGTTACGCGGAAAAGCGCGATGGCATGCACTCTGCAGGTACTCGCAGGTTGAAGCGGAGCGCGCAGAGTTGCCAACCTGCCTCACCTCAGAACAAACCACGCCTCGATGTGTCGGAGCACCGTCCGAAGACGGTGGAAGCGCGTGTCGTGGGGTTTTCTACCCCAGGCCAGGGACGGTGGCAAGAGCGGTGATGTTCGCCGGGCTCCTGCTGTGCTTCTGCGCCTGCAAGGTTAGGTCGCAAGCCGATCCGGCTCGCGTGCCGGACAGCAGACCTCTGGTGTTCCTCGGGGACAAGGACTATCCGCCTTTGAGTTATCTCGAAGGCAATAAACCGGTGGGAATGGATGTGGATGTTGCAAAGGCGCTAGGAGTAGCCATCCAACGAGAAATTCGCGTAGAACTTCTGGACTGGCACACCGCGCAAGAAAAGATGGTGAGGGGCGAGGCCGACGGGCTCCTGCTGCTGAGCATTACGGAAGACCGAGAGAAACTGTACGACTTCACGGAACCGGTCCTGACCCACAGCTACGGAATTTTTGTGCGCAGCGACGACTTAACCATACGCGGGCTGAGCGACCTCGCGCGGAAAAATGTAGGAGTGACGGCGGGCGGATACCCGCGGGAGATTCTCGAGGCGCAAGGAACGATTCACCTGGTATTGATTGCAAATTATGAGGACGGTTTCCATCAACTGACGGAAGGACGCATCGATGCGCTGGCCGCCGATTCGTGGGTCGGGCAGTACATCATTCAGGAGCAAAAGCTACGAAACTTTCGGATCGCGGGAGAACCCATTGTGGCGGTGCAGGGAGCGCTGGCGGTGCGAAAGGGCGATGCACGATTGCTTGCGGATCTCAATCGAGGAATCCGGATACTGAAGGCGAACGGAACGCTGGCGCAAATCCAGGAGCGGTGGCGGCCGCAAGAGATGGTGTTTCTGACGCGACAGACCATCCAGCGGTATGCCGAAATGGGAGGAACGATCGGGTTGTTGATCGTGCTCGGTGCGCTGACCTTGTGGGTGGCGACGTTGAAGCGGCAGATACGCGCGCGGCGAGAAATAGAAATGGCGCTGGTGGAAAAAAGAGAACAATTCCTTATCGCATCGTCGGCGGCGAGCATGGGCACCTGGCGCTGGACACCGACGAACAACGAAAGCACGAGGGACGCAAACGTAAATAAGATCCTGGGATTGGGGCCGCTGGAAACAAAAACGGGGCTGGAAGATTTTTTTAACCGAATCCACGAGGAAGACCGCGCCGGAGTGGTGGCGGAGTTCCACCGGGCGATTGAAAAGCGGGACACCTACGGGGCGGAGTTCCGCATTGTCAGGCCGGATGGGACGATTCGATGGATGAGGACGCAGGGTAAGCCATTCTATACGGAGCGTGGGGAACTCGCGTACATGACGGGAGCCTCGACGGACATCACGGAAACGAAAGCGGTGGCGGAAGAATTGCGGAAAGAGCGCGATTTCACGAGCACGCTGGTGCGGACGACGCCGGCGTATTTCGTGGCGCTGGATCAGGAATACAAGGTCTTGATGATGAACGAAGCGATGCTGCGGGCGTTGGGCTACGGAAAGGAGGGGGTCGTCGGGAAGGAGTACTTGCTCCATTTCGTTCCAGAAAGAGAGCGGGAGGGCGTGGCCGAAATCTTTCGACAAGCGCGGAAGGGAGTGCACCCGCCTTTCAGCACAAATCATATTCAGACCTCCGCGGGCAAGGAATTGCTGGTGGAATGGTCCGGCCAATGCATTTTCGGAACGGACAGCCAATTGGACTACTTCTTTGGGGTGGGCATCGATATCACACAGAAAAGAAAGTCGGAAGAGGAAAAGATCGGGTTGGAAGCGCAACTGAGACAGGCACAGAAGATGGAAACAGTGGGAAGGCTGGCCGGAGGAGTAGCGCATGATTTCAACAATCTATTGACGGTGATCAACGGGTACAGCGATTTGCTGATCGACGAATTGAAAACCCAGCCGCGGCCAAGAAAACAAGCGGAGGAAATCAAAAAGGCCGGGGATCGCGCGGCGAACCTGACGCAGCAATTGTTGGCGGTGAGCCGCAGGCAAGTGACGCAGCCGCATCCGCTGCCGCTGAACGAGCTGGTGTCCGACACGGCGGAGATGCTGGCGCGGCTGCTGGGCGATGACGTCAAATTGCAGGTTCGGCTGGGAGCGAAGGAGGACCAAGTTCTGGCCGAGCCAGGCCAAATTCACCAGGTGTTGATGAATCTGGCGGTGAACGCACGGGACGCGATGCCGCAGGGAGGAAGACTGGTGATTGAAACCTCCAACGTGGAAGTGGATTCGCGGGTGGTGATCGAAGATGAAGAAATGGCTTCGGGAGATTACGTGTTGCTATCGATAAGCGACAGCGGCACGGGCATGGACGAACAAACGAAACAGCACATCTTTGAGCCGTTCTACACGACCAAGGAACGTGGGAAAGGATCGGGCCTGGGTCTTTCGATCGTTTATGGAATTGTGAGGCAGAGCAACGGATTCATCCGCGTGGAAACCGCTGAGGGAAAAGGCACGGTCTTTCACATTTATCTGCCGAGAGAGTACGCCGCGCTTCCAGAAGTCGAGCCGGTAAAAAAAACGTCCGTCAAATTGAGCGGTTCGGGAACAGTGCTGGTGGTCGAGGACCAGGAAAATGTGCGCGTGTTGACGGTGGAGATTTTGCGAAGAAGTGGATACCACGTGCTGGAGGCCGCTCAAGGCGCCGAGGCGCTGCAGTTGGTGCAGGCAAGCACCGAGGAAATCCACGTTCTGCTGACCGATCTAGTCATGCCGGGGATGAACGGAAAGGAGCTGGCGGAGCGCGTCAAAATGCAAAGGCCGAGAATGAAAGTAGTGTTTATGTCGGGTTACTCGGATGACGTGCTCGGGAATCGGGGAGTGCTCGAGGCGGGGCGAGCGTACCTCCAAAAACCGTTTGCGCCGGAGATGCTGTTGAGCAAGATCCGAGAAGTGTCCGTCTCGCAGGCCGAGCAAGAGTCGATTTTGGTTGTGGACGATGATGAAAGCATCCGGAATTTTTTCCAGGATATCCTTTCGCAGATGGGATTTCACGTGCACGTGGCCACCAATGGAGCGGAAGTGCTGGGCATTGTGAGCCGCGAAGACCCCGCGGTGGTGATCACGGACCTGGTGATGCCGATCCAGGAAGGCATTGAAACAATCCGAATGCTTCGGCAGAAATTTCCCAGCGTGAAGATCGTCGCCATGTCGGGCGCTTTCAGCGGGCAATTTTTGCGGGCGGCGAAACATTTGGGAGCGGATGCGACGCTGAGGAAGCCGGTTCGGCCGGAGATACTCGAACAGGTGGTGAAAAAACTGGTGGGAGGCGGGGCGGTAGCCGCGGATGAGGAGAAGGTGCGGCCAAATTAGAGAGAGAGTGAAGCGAGCGGGCGCACCTAGCCGGCTCAGATCGAAAAGACAAGGCATTCTGTCTCTCTGAAGAAACTGTTACCATAGCGGCGTCCCCCTCCGACTGGAATTCGAGATGCCGAGCACCGCGACAGCGACGCAGACCAGGATTGAGAAAGATTTTTATCGGATTGGCGAGGTTAGCCGGCTGACGGCTCTGAAACCGTTTGTTTTGCGGTATTGGGAGACGGAGTTTCCCATGCTGGAGCCGGTAAAGAGTCCGAGCGGGCACCGGCTTTACAGGCAGGAAGATGTGGAGATGGTGCTGCGGATTAAGCGGCTGCTGTATGACGAAGGGTTTACGATTGCGGGCGCGCGGCGGCATTTGCGGGAGCAGAATGGCGACGGCGAAAGCTCGGGCGCGGCTGGCGCTGGTGGCGGTTCGGCCAGCAGTACGACCGCTGAGGGAGCGGCGCAACTTTTGAGCCGGAAGATGTTGCTGGACCTGCGAGACACGTTGCGCGCTTTCTTGACGCTTCTCGAACGCAAGTGATAGCCTGATAAAGCTGTCAAACCCACTTCGCCTTTGTATCGGTCGGGACGTAGCGAAGCCTGGTATCGCGCACCCTTGGGGTGGGTGAGGTCGCTGGTTCAAATCCAGTCGTCCCGACCATTTCTGTTTTGTCCTGCCAAAATCGACTGATGCCGCACATACTTTTGACCAATGACGATGGGATTCACGCGGAAGGGTTGCGCGTGTTGGCGGCGGCGTTCGCGGGATTTGCCGACGTGAGCATCGTGGCGCCTAGCAGCGAGCAAAGCGGGAAGGCGCAGTCGCTGACTTTGCGGCAGCCGATTATTTGCCATCCCGTCGCGGAGCGGGAGTGGGCGGTGGATGGGACGCCGGCGGATTGCGTGATTGTGGCGCTGCACAAGCTCTTGACGGAAAAAGTGGATTTGGTGATTTCGGGGATCAATCACGGGGCGAATTTGGGCGAGAACGCGTATTACTCGGGGACCGTGGGCGCGGCGCGGGAAGCGGCTTTGCATCATATGCCGGCGGTGGCGATGTCGCTGTGTTCGAAGGGCGAGAAGGTGAGTTTTGAGCCGGCGGCGCGTGTGGCGCGAGCGGCGGCGGAATTGATTTTGAAAGAGGGATTGCCGGATCAAGTTTTGCTGAACGTGAATGTGCCGGAGCCGTGGAAAGGTGGCGTGAAGTTTACGCGGCAGTCGAAGAAAATTACGCGGAATCAGTTGTGGGAAGGCAAGGATCCACGCGGACGAACTTATTTCTGGTTGTACGAACAGAAGTTGGACAAGGACATCGAGCCGGATACGGATTATGCGGCTATTTTTGACGGGGACGTTTCGGTGACGCCATTACATCTGGATCCCACGGATACGAAGTCGTTGAAGGCGCTGGCGCATTGGGGGAAGAAGATTGGCGGGGCGTTTCGAGAGTAACTCAGGTTGGTGGAAATTCTTCAGCGGCAATTCTCTAGCAGACGTTCTTCATTCAGAAAGATCGGAAGCTGACAGTTTTGACTGCGCCTGTAGGGGCGCAGCATGCCGCGCCCCTACGAGGGAGACGTGGGTCAGCGGGCTGGGGCGGCGGCTGGCGCTACGGCCGGGACGTTGTCTTTGCGCATCGCGTCGTTGAGCGCAGGCAAATCTTTCGCGAGGACTTCGCGCCATTTCGTAAGCTGGGCCTCCAGGCGTTGATCGAGCTCTGCGAAAACAGCGGCTTCCGCGGAAGTGGGTGCGGTGTCGGCGCTGTCGACCAGGGATTCCAAGTGGCCCAGTTTGCTGTTGAGCTTCGTCGGGTAGTTCGCCTGGTCTTCGCTGGCTTTGGAATTTACCTGCACCAATTCCTCTTCAATGGCGCTGATTTTTTTGCGCAACTCCACGGATGCGGCGATCAGGGGCTTGCCTTGACCGCTGGCGCCGATACGTTTCTCTAGCGCTTGAAGCTGAGTGCGCAAATCGCGAATGGCCAGCACGGTTTTGTGCATTTGATCCTGCCGCTGGCTCAATTTGAGCATAAGGTCGAACTGTTTGCGCAGATCGTCGGTGCTGGTTTGCACGCGGGGATCCATCTTCACTTCGAATTGCGCGGTTTGGGATTTTCCAGCGACGGTCAAACGCACTTGATATTTTCCAGGAAGAGCGAGGGGGCCGATGGGCTCGCCAGCATCATAAATCAATCCAGGAACTTTTGTGGGCTCTTCGTAACGCAAATCCCAGAGGAAAAGATTGAGACCGGGTTTAACGGGAATATGCTCTACGGGGAGATCGCGTTCGCCTTCGTCGGGGCCGGTGTCGGTTTTCTTTTCTTCGCTGGAATAAGAGCGGATGACTTTGCCGTCGGCGTCGAGAAGTTCGAGTTTGGCGGGATCCTTCGGCGCGTCTTTCAGGTAGTAATAGAGGATTGCGCCCGACGGCGGATTTTCGCCGATGGGGTAACGGCGCGGATTCATGTGACCTTCGCGCGTGCGGAAGGTGGTATCGGGCGTAAAAAGATGCGCGTCTTCAGCGGCTATCGTCGCGCTGGCCTGGCGAAGCGGGCCGAGGCCATCCAGCACCCAGAACGAGCGTCCATGCGTCGCCACCGTTAGCGCGTCATCGTGAATAACCATGTCGTGAATCGGCGTGACGGGGAGATTCAGCTGCAGAGGCTGCCAATTTGCGCCGTCGTTGAAGGACACGTAGATCCCGGTTTCCGTGCCGGCGTAGAGCAGGCCTTTGCGCTTGGGATCTTCGCGCACGGCGTGGACGTAAATATTGTCGGGCAGGCCGGTCACGATCTTTGTCCACGATTTGCCAAAGTCGCTGGTTTTGAAAATGTAGGGCTTGAAATTGTCGAGTTTGTGCCCGTCGACGGCGATATACGCGGTCGCCGCGTCGAAGGGCGAAGGCTCGATGAGGCTGATCATCGCCCACTCGGGGACATCTTTGGGAGTGACTTTCTCCCAGTTCTTGCCGCCGTCGCGCGTCAATTGCACAACGCCATCATCGGTGCCGGCCCATAGTACGCCTTCCTGTTTGGGAGACTCCGCCAGGCTAAAGATCACGTCGTAATATTCGACGGTGTACTGATCTTTGGTGAGCGGGCCGCCGGAATCCTGCTGCTTGGATTTGTCGTTGCGCGTGAGATCCGGACTGATAGTGGTCCAGGTGCGGCCGGCGTCCGTCGAACGGAAAACGTACTGCGCGGTGTGGTAGATGACGTCGGGATTGTGCGAAGAAACCACGATCGGCATGGTCCAGGTGTAGCGATATTTTTGCAGTGACAGCCGGATAGCCGTCAGGATCATCGGGCCATTCCTGGATGCTTTGGGCTTGAAAGGTGCGGCGATCGAAGCGCGTGAGGATGGGGCCTTCGTCATCGGCATAGACGATGTTCGAATCGCGCGGATCGGGAACGATGTAGCCGCTTTCGCCGCCGCCGACAGCGTCCCAATCGCCGGGGAGAATCGCGCCGTGATCGCTGCGCGTGCGGATGCCGATGGAAGAGTTGTCTTGCTGCGAGCCGTAGACGCGATACTGAAAATCGTTGTCGGCGGCGACGTGATAGAACTGCGCGGTGGGCTGGTTGTCTTGCGTGGACCAGTTCTTGCCGCCGTCGACACTGATGGTGGCGCCGCCGTCGTTGCCATTGATCATGCGATTGGTGTTGTTGGGATCGATCCAGAGAGCGTGATGATCGCCGTGAGGCGCGTTGATGCGTTCGAACGATTTGCCGCCATCGTTCGAACCGTACAGGCCGGTGTTGGCGATGTACACGCCGTTGACGTTTTTGGGATCGGCCCAAACGTGCGTGAAATACCAGGCGCGCTGCGTGAAGCGGTGGTCGTCGGTGATAAGCGTCCAGTTCACGCCGCCGTCGTCGCTGCGATAGAGGCCGCCTTTTTTGGCTTCGATGAGCGCGTAGACGACATTCGAATCGGCGCCGGAGACCGCAACGGCTGATACGGCCGAACGTGCCTTCGGGCATGCCATTGCCTTCGACGCGCTTCCAGGTTGTGCCATCGTCGTTCGAACGATATAAGCCGTCTTTTGCGCCGCCGCTGTTGAGCGTCCATGGCGTGCGCCAGCCTTCCCACATCGCTGCAAAAAGAACGTGAGGATTGTGCGGATCGAAAACGATGTCGATGCCGCCGGTGCGATCGTCGAGATACAGAACTTTTTCCCAGGTTTTGCCGCCATCGCGCGTGCGGTAGATGCCGCGATCCGGATTGGGGCCGTAAGCGTGGCCGAGCGCAGCAACGAAAACGACATCGGGATTCGTGGGATGGATGATGACGGCGCCGATGTGGCGTGTGTCTTTGAGGCCGACGTTGGTCCAGGTCTTTCCGGCATCGGTCGATTTGTAAACGCCATCGCCGAAAGAAATATTGCCGCGGATGCACGCTTCGCCGGAGCCGGCGTAGATCACGTTGGGATCGGAGTCAGCAACGGCGATGGCGCCGATAGAGGAAGATGGGCTGCTTATCAAAGAGCGGATCCCAGGAGATGCCGCCGTCTGTTGTTTTCCAAACGCCGCCGCTCACCGCGCCGAAATAATAGGTGTACGGCTCGCTGGGAACGCCCGCGACGGTGATGACGCGGCCGCCCCGGAATGGGCCGATGAGGCGCCACTTCATGCCGCTGTACGTCTTGGGATCGATCTGCTGGGCTTGGGCGACGAAGGCAGCGCAAATGAGAAGACAGGCAAACAAAAAATATCTAACGGACTGGCGCAGCGAATTCACACGCACCTCCGACGATTAAAAACAGGATGTTGCATGGTATCACCGGTGGAGACGAAAACTATAGACAGTAGTAGAGACTGTAGGGGGTCAATTTCCCGCAACACGACTCCAGGTCCAAGTAGAGGCAACCACGCCCCGTTGGTCGATCGATCTCTCGTGACGATTTTTTCTTAACGTCGCATCAGGCTGCCGGTCTAGGCTGGGAGGGAAACGCTTGTCCTGAAATCTCCTCATCCCGCGATATACTCGGACCACTCGACATTCTTGTCGACATCGGCGCTCTCGCCGAGAAGGAGGTGATCCTGTGAGGTACGGTTTACGTTGAAGCAGTAAAGAGAGGCGCTTGCGAGTTACCGAGCGCCTCTTTTTTTTCCCGGCTGTTCGAATTCCCTTTTATTTGACGAATCCCCTCAGCTTCTTACTTCGCCAGTCGCTGATTAACGCTACGAGCTCAACTTGCAGACTACCGCAGAGATGTATCGATTGAAGAAAAACCGCACAGGCAGGAGTGCCTGTGCTACTGCTGGGAAATACGATAGGATGCATCGCGATGAGCACTGGGAAAACTTACGATACGGCGATTATTGGGGCGGGCGTGTTTGGGGCGTGGAGCGCTTGGCATTTGGCGCGACGCGGGCAACGCGTGGTACTGCTCGATGCGTATGGGCCGTCGAACGCGCGGGCTAGTTCGGGCGGCGAGACGCGCATCATTCGAATGGGTTATGGGACGGATGAGATTTATACGCGGTCGTCGCAGCGGTCGCTGGCGCAGTGGAAAAGTTTTTTTGCCGCGACCGGAAAACCGCTGTTTCATGAAACAGGAGTGTTGTGGCTGGCGGGCGAAGACGATTCGCGCGTCCGGCAGACGATGGCCGACGCTGAAGCGCTGCGAAGTACCTTTTGAAGAGATGGATCGTGCGGCGCTGGAACGGCGTTACCCGCAAATTTCCTTCGAACACGTGACACGCGGATTTTTGGAGCCGAAGAGCGGCGTGTTGATGGCGCGGCGGGCGGTGGCGGCGGTGGTCGAGGATGCCGTCAAAGCTGGGTGTGGAGTTTCGGATTGCTTTGATCGAGGCAGCCGCGCGGGCACGGGCTATCTGAGCAGCGTGACATGCAGCAACGGCGAAACGATTTCTGCTGGGCAATTTGTTTTTGCGTGCGGGTCGTGGCTTGGCAAAGTTTTTCCTGAGATTCTTGGACAGAGAATTTTTCCAAGCCGGCAAGAAGTTTTCTTTTTTGGCGTGCCTGCGGGAGATGCGCGGTTTCGCGCCGCCGGCTTTGCCGACATGGCTTTTTCAGGAAGATGAATATTACGGAATGCCTGACATCGAAGGCCGCGGACTGAAGATTGCGCTCGACCATCATGGAGAGCGCGTCGATCCCGATACGCAATCGCGCTTGCCGACGGCTGCGGAAGCCGAAGTCGTGCAGAAATATGTGGGCACGCGCTTCCCGGCGCTTGCGAAATGCACCGGTGGTCGAGACGCGCGTGTGCCAGTACGAAAATACTTCGAACGGCGATTTTCTGATCGACCGCCATCCGCAAATGGAAAATGTGTGGTTTGTCGGCGGCGGGTCAGGCCATGGATTCAAGCATGGGCCGGCAGTCGGCGAATATGTTTCGCGGCAAATTTTGGATAAGGCAGCGCCTGAGCCGCGATATTCGTTGGCGACGAAGGAAACTGTGCAGCACCGGGCTGTGTATTAGGCGCGAGTAGGCGCGACCGAGATGATTGCGGCTCGCCAAATATAGAGTCGTGCTTGTCACTGGGAAAAGCGGCAGCAGAGCTGCCGCAGCTCCAAACACAGTAGTTCACAGAACGATGCGGGACTCAGCGCGAGACGTTAATCAAGTTTTTGGAGTGCGGCGACGAGCATGGAATGCGGCGATGCCGCGCTTTACGCGACGGGCTTTTTCCGCATAGAGATCCTGATCTGCCTCGGAAAGTAAGTTTTTCAATTCTTTCCCCATCTCCTCGTAAACCGAAATGCCGATGCTCGCGGAGAGCTTGGGTACTTCCTCGTCCTCGGACATGACCACGCGAATGCGATTGGCGACGCGCTGCGCTTCCGCGTCCTCCGATTCCGGCAACACAAGAGCGAACTCATCGCCGCCGTAGCGTGCGGCGGTATCGATGGCGCGGCAATGAATGCGCAAAATGGCGGCGAGGCGGCAGAGCGAGCGGCTGCCGACCAGATGGCCGAAACGATCGTTGATTTTTTTCAAACCGTCCAGATCGAGAAGCAGCACGGCGAAGGGCCGGCTC
Source organism: uncultured Acidobacteriota bacterium (assembly GCA_963804545.1). Taxonomy (GTDB): domain Bacteria; phylum Acidobacteriota; class Terriglobia; order Acidiferrales; family UBA7541; genus Acidiferrum. Next base: position 3,218,144 of record CAWDQW010000004.1, on the reverse strand, counting down.
GTGCGGTTGGTTCGCTCGGTTTCGTTTTCGAGGACGTCGAGAAGCCGGCGATAGTTGGCGAGGCCCGTGAGCGGATCGCTGACGGCGAGATGGCGAACCTGTTCGAAGAGACGCGCATTATCAAGGAGCGCGCCGCCGAGCGCGAGGGCGTAGCTGCTCACGGTGAGGACCTGCGCGAGCACGAAAGGCGCGTCGAGAAGCCGCTCGGACTGGGATGCGGCGATCTGGGCGGCAAATTCATCCAAGCCGCGGCGTAGATGGTGCGATCGAACGCCGTGTCCTCGGAATCAAGTCGGCGCCGATACCAAATTACCGCCGCGAAGAAAGATTATGCCGGGCAAAAGTTGCTGCGGACTGGGCACGAAAGAGACCGGATGCCGTGGAACCTCCGGTGGAAGGCGGCGAAGAGCGGCGGTGATCAAATAGGTGAAACCAACCACCGCCAGCAAAGCGCCGGTGATTTCCGCTTTGGTGTGGCGCGAACGAGGGATGAAGTGCTCGACAAGCAGCGCGACAAGAAGCACAAGAGCCAATAGCATGCGGCTGAGCCACCAAGCCACAGGCGCCCATTCGCGCGCAGCGGAGAATCTTGCAGGTACTGAAAGAAGAGAACGCCGGAAGCCGATAGACCGCGCCAGAGAGAAGATATCCGCCGCCGAGAATCAGGGAGATGCGATCTTGCGTGCCCTGGAAACGGACGAGAGTGAGCGCGGCGAAAACGAAAGCCAGCAACGCGGTGATGACCTGCAGATATCCTTGCAGAACAGGATCGGGCTCGAGGGAGAACGGGCGGAGCCAGTATGCGACGAGAACGTGAACGAAAAGCCCAACACGTGCCACAAGGACAACCTTTGGTGGGACTACGACCGGCCATGCCAGTTTCCCCGTCCATACGGATGGCCCTCGACTGGGGAGAGGTGCTACTCAATTAGACTACGTGGCGAAGGCGGGCGTTGCGAATAAAGTTAGGGAACTTTAACCAAGAGACACTGACTGTGGAAAATATTCCTACTGGACTTTAGGACAGGTGAAATTCGCAAACTTTGGCGGAGCAAAGAGAGTTGAGCGCGCGCGAGCGAAAAACAAACGTAAGTTTATGCTTGCGCGAAGAAAGGAGTTCCTGGAAAATGCCTGCATTGAAACGATTCAATAATTCCAGCAGGACCGTTGCGATGGCCGCAGTTTCGCCTGAAAACGGCGGGCCGCTCGACAAGTGAGAGCCAAGCGAGCGAAAGGAAATTGGGCCGCGCGTGAAAAAAGGCAAAGGAAAAGTGCGGAAAAAAATCGCAGCGGCTGCGCGCGGCGCCCGGGCCGGAACATCGCGGCGCGGGTCAGCAAACAATCCAAGAAATTTTGTCGCAGCCGGCGACGTGGCTGGAAACGGCGCGGCAATTCGAGCAGAACGGCAAATTGGCTGCAATTTTCGGAAACTTTTCGCGCTCGCGAACCATGGCTCTTTGTCGCTTGCGGGTCGAGCTACTACCTTTCGCGAACGATTGCGGCGCAGTGGGCCAAACTTCTTGAGGCGCGTGCACGGCGGTGCCGGCGTCGGAGTTGCTATTCGCGCCGCACGAGTTGGTGCGGCGGACTGGGGCGCGGCAAGTCGTGCTTGTTTCGCGTTCGGGGAAAACCACCGAAGTTTTGCGCGCGGCGGAATGGTTGAAGGCCAACACGGCGGCCGCACGCTGGGCGTGACTTGCAGCGAGAACAGCGCGCTTGAAGATTCGTGCACCCATATCTTGAAACTGCCGTGGGCGGACGAGAAGAGCATGGTGATGACGCGATCGTTTACGTCGATCCTCTTGCTCTTCGAGAAACTGGGCGCGAAATTCGCGGGCGACGCTTCGCTTGCGGCGGCGCTCGATCGGCTGCCAGAAAAGACAGTGGCGTGGCTTGCGGCGAATGCTGATAAGATTCGGGCGTTCGGAGCGAAGCGGCGATTCGAGGATTTTGTGTTCTTGGGGCAAGGCGCGCATTACTGGCTGGCGCAGGAGGCGGCGCTGAAAATGACCGAGATGTCTTCGTCGTACGCGCAGGCGTATCACACGCTGGAATTTCGTCACGGGCCTAAGTCGATTGCGAGCAAAGAAACGCTAATCACTTTTCTTCTGTCGGATGAGGCAATAGCAGAAGAAAGTCTGTTGTTGGAGAATTGAAAAAATTAGGAGCGGCGATATTTGTGGTCGCCAACCGCGCGACGCCGGCATTGCGACGCGAGCATCGATTTGCTGATTGAGCTGGGATTGGATGAGCCAGAGTATGCTCGCTTGGCATTGACGGCGATTCCGGCGCAATTGCTGGGGCTGGCGGTTGGTTTGCGCAAGGGCCTGAATCCCGACGTGCCGAAGAATTTGACGCGCGCGGTGGTACTTGGCTCGAAAAATGGAGCGGCCGCGAAAAGGAGAAGCGCTTGAGCAACGAAGCTGGCGGAGGCGTGCCGCATCTGCGGCGCACGCTTAAGCTGTCGGACCTGATTTTCTACGGAATCGTTCTCATCCAGCCGATCGCGCCCGTTCCGCTCTACGGCGTGGCGCAGAAACTTTCGGACGGCCACTTTGTCCTGATCATCCTGATCGCCCTGTTTGCCATGCTGATCACCGCCGTCAGCTATGGCCGTATGGCCGCGCTCTATCCGACGGCCGGGTCGGCTTACACCTACGTGGGCAAGGGGCTGAACCCGCATCTTGGATTTCTCGCCGGCTGGGCGATGATCCTCGATTATCTGCTGCAGCCGCTGATCAATACCGTCTGGATCTCGACGGCGCTGCACGAACGCGCCGCATACTTCCACATTCCGCAGCTTCCTTTTATCGTCTGGGCCCTCATCATCACGGGAGTTATGACTGGTTTGAATCTGCGCGGGGTGAAAGCTTCCGCGAACGCAAACAAGATCTTGTTGGCAGGCATGACGGTAGTCGTGGTGTTCTTTATTGTGCTTGCGGTTCGCTTCCTGTATGCCGGGCAAGGGTGGGCAGGCATCTTCTCGATGCAGCCGATCTACGACCCGAAGACGTTTAATTCTCACAAGATTCTTACCGCGACTTCGTTTGCCGCTCTCACGTACATCGGGTTCGACGGGGTGACAACGCTGGCCGAAGACGTCGAGAACCCCAAGCGCAACGTTTTGCTGGCCGTGGTGCTGACCTGCCTCTTTGCCGGTCTTGGCAGCGCAGTCGAGGCGTATCTCGGCGCTCGGGTGTGGCCGGACTGGCGATCGTTTCCAAATCTGGAAACCGCATTCATGGATATTTGCGCGCGAGCCGGCGGAATAGTTCTTTCCTGGTCCATGGCGCTCGTCCTGATCGTGGCGGCCTTCGGCAGCGGCCTGACGGGCACGCTCGGCGCAGCGCGGCTGCTCTTCGGAATGGGCCGCGATAACGTCTTACCAAAGAAGTTCTTCGGAAAACTGACGCCAGGAACGGGTACGCCGGTCAATAACATCCTGCTGATAGGCGGACTCTCGTTTATTGGCTCCGTGATGCTGAACTACATTGGCAGCGCCTATGAACACGCCGGAGAATTGATGAACTTCGGCGCCTTCCTCGCCTTTGCGGGAGTAAACTTTGCCTGCTTCTGGCAATTTTCCTTGAGGCGGCAGCAAGGAGTTCCGATGAACTTTCTGCGCGACGCGCTCCTGCCGCTGGTGGGATTTCTTTTTTGTGCCGGCATCTGGTGGAATCTGAACCACATTGCATGGATCGTCGGTGGCATCTGGTTCGTCCTCGGCTTCCTCTACGTTGGCTACAAGACGAACTGGTTCCGCTCGGCTCCGGTGATGATCGATTTTAGAGAATCATAGCTGGCGGAATAGGGCGCCGGCTGCATCGCTGTTCCTTTACTGAAAATGAGACGAACTCTGGCAGAATGATGGCAACTCTAGAGGCACCCCCTTGAAACGCGTCAGCGGCAAGAATCAGATGGTGACGATGCGGGACGTCGCGGAAGACAGCGGCTTTTCGCCCGCAACGGTCTCGATCGTATTGAATAACGCGCCGCTGGCTCGGTATATCGCCCCCGCCACAAAAAAACGAATCGAGGAAGCGGCGAAGAAGCTTGGTTACCGGCCGAATGCGATGGCGCGGTTTCTTCGCAGCAAGCGCAGCCATACCGTGGGGCTGGTTTTCTTCGATATTACCGATCCTTTCTGCACGCCGGTGATGCGCGGGATTGAAAACGCGCTGTATCAATCGTCATACGTGCCGATTTTTGCCGACGCGCACAACCAGCGGAACCGTTTCGAGCGTTACCTCGAGATGCTGCTGGAACACCACGTGGAAGCGCTGATCGTGGTGGCCAACTGGCTCGTCGTAGACATCCACGTTTTGGCGGACTTGAGCAAACGAAATATTCCGGCGGCGACGATCGGATGGGAGCTGCCGGGAGATACGGTTAGCTCCGTGATGGTGGACAACGAGACGGGCGGGCGGATGGCGCTCGAACATTTCACCAACTTGGGCATCGCAAGATTGCTTTCATTCGCGGGCCGAAGATGATTATCGACAGCGCGCCGCGATGGCGCGGCGTGCAGAAATTTGCTCACTCGGCGGGCCTCGAAATCGATCCGGCGCTGGTGCTGCAACTGCCAGATTCGTTCGATCCCAACTCCGGCTTTGAGGGCGGCCACCGGCTGACCGAGGAACTGCTTCAGAAAAAGAAAAAGTTTACGGCGCTGATGGCTTTCGACGACCTGACCGCGCTGGGCGCGATTCGCGCGCTGACGAAAGCGGGAGTGAAAGTGCCGGAACAGTGTTCGGTGACAGGTTTTGACGATGTGGCGATGGCCGGGCTCAGCGCGCCGTCGCTGACAACCGTGCGCCAGCCACTGGAAGCCATGGGAACGAATGCCGTCAACATCGTGATGGAAAGCATCAAGGCCGGGCTGGAGAAGCGCGAGTGGAATACCGTTCGGCAGAGGATGAATCCGGAGCTGGTGATTCGAGACTCGACGCGCGACGTGGCGCACTCAAGCGCTGATTGACGGCCTTGTGCTGTTGGCCTTGCTACCCCTCCCCCCGTTTTTTGTAACCGTTGCATCTAAAGGACTTACGCATTTCTACGAGTCGACGCAAGTCGTTTAGAATCAACACTTGCGGACCGACCTGCAAGTGTTGCTTCTAAAGAGGTTACGGCGACCGGGGGATGTCTGAGAGTCCATCTGCTCGCCCACCAAAAGAGAAAAGGCGGCGTAGAGTCGCCGCCTTTCGCACTATTACTTAGTTCTCCTTATATCAAGAAGTGCAAAGGTTGTAAAGGAAAATCGTGCGGTCGGTCGTCGGCAACGCGACTAACCAGGATTTCAGAGGAATCGCTCCAACGCAGACCGGGCTTCTAAGAGTTTTGCTCTACAGCTAGAAACGTCCTGCGCCTCCCTATGAAGTTTCAGTTCCTCACCAACGTTGAGCCAAGACAGGGAAAGTTTGCCGCGTCTACTGTGCTCGAAGGCGAGAATAGCTCCGCTGGGCGGGGTCGCCTGTGCATGCGCCGCGACGAGCGCCAGGCGGTAGACTCCGATTTGAGCTGCCCCGAGGTCGATAAACGGCGGACAGAAAGGAGTGCTTCCAGATTCAGCGACAATAGCGGCGATACTTTTCGCTTTCTCCGTTACGGACTTAGCCCCAGCAAGTTGGGCAATGGAGGTCGCTAAGGTAAACATTCGGGCCGTCTCGGGTTTTGTAAAAAAGGCCCGTGCCGCCTTTCTCAGTCGCCTAAAGGCAGTGGCCGGGTGTTTAAGGTAGCCAACGCGTCCGCCCATTGTCACAACGGTGCCGAACTCCGCGTTTTCAATTAAATCCCATATCTGAGCGGATGCCTCGGGCTTTGGTACCAGGTCAAAGCGATAGGCTCCGTGCTCACTCAGACTGGGTTCGTAACTGCAAATCAGCGAGATGGTTTCGGCAAGTCTGAACTTGGCTTCTCCATGAAATGACTGCAGGTCGAGAATAGGAACAAACTCGCGGACAGTTTCGACCGCGTGGCCTACAATGCCTGCGCGGAAGTCAGTAGCAAGAGCAACCTGATACAGGAAGTCTTCGGCGAACGCGACGAATGCATCCTCGGGCCATTTCTTGGCTTGCGCTACAAGTGGCTCAAGGTAACCGCGAACCCGCTGCAAGACATGGCCTTTTTTGTCGACCATCTTTACTAGCTGTCTGCGTTGCTTGGGTAGCCGCTCAATTCCTTCTGCTACCCGGTCTTCTTCGTACGCGCTGGGAGTGGGAACGAGCAGCTGGTCGGCTCCCCGGGATACGAGGAGCGCGGCGGCGGCTGTGATGGCTGGCACCTTAATGCGCTTTCCCTGCCAGACGCCGCAGGCGTCCATGTGTTCGAAGATAACCGGGAACCCCATTTTTTCTTTTCCCCGTTCAGAAGCAGGACTCGATGGCGCCCCCATGCTACACGAACGTTGTCCAATACAATCATGCGGCTTTATGCTTGGAGGCGCTGTTGGCAGGTTCGGACTTAATCGAGTCAAACCCATCTTCGACTAGTGCATGGAACGGGTAATGGGCGAATTATCAAGAAGGCCTAACATAACTCCGTGCCTCCTCGTTAGCGCCGTTATCGGAAACTGAGCGGCCGCCAGGGTTAGCGCCGGTTTTCCGAGACGCAATGCTAGGGAAGCTGCACGGGGACGACGTTGAAGCCGTCGATGGCCAGGACGGGTTTGGCGGTGCCGAGGTCGCTGTTTCGGACATGCACTGTGATTTCGCGTTTTTCGCCGGGGAGCAGGGAGATGTAGTTGTCATCGAAAAAGACCGGCAGGACTTCGGGGCCGTCTTTGCCTTTCAGCAGGCGAAGCCGAACGAGAAAGGCGAGGCCCGAGCCGGTGTTTTCTACGGTGATATGGGCGACGGTTTCGTGGCCTGCATCGGAGACGGTCATCGAGGCTTTGACTGTGGCTTTGGGAAGATCCTGCAACGCAAGAAAATCAGCGTACTCGCTCAGCGGAGTGTAATACCACTTCGACTTGGCGAAATCGGGGACGTCGGGCTTCGCCGAGAGCCAATAGAAATTGCGGCTGAGAAGTTTGCCGGACGAGGAAAAGAGTTGCAGGTTCAAGAAGTAGGTGGAAGTGATGGCATCGGGCTCGGCGATTTTGAAGGATCGGGTCACGGCGTCCGCGGCGACATCGGCGGCTTCTTCGTGGGAGAAACGCTCTTTCATGGAGGTGTCGTAAATTTTTGCGACCACTTTCAATCCGCTGAGGGCTTCTTGCTTGCCGTTGACGATGGCGACGCTGCGGTCGTCATACGAAAACTGCACGTGGACGAGTTCGAGGGCTTTCTTGGAGCCGAAATAACCGCCGGCGGGACGCAGATCGTAATCGTAGAGATGCCAGATCAATCCGTTCCACGCGTTGTTCAGCATCCATTGGATGATGCCGGTGGATTTGTACTTGTTGCGGCCGTAGGCTTCGAACATGGCGCGTTCGCCTTCGTAGGTCATGGCCTGCGATTTCCAGGCCAGGTCGGAGACGTCTTTCAGCGGGCCGTAGCGCTTTTCAATCGCGTTGGTGAAGACCTTGATGTTTTTGAATTCGCCGCCGCCAGCGTGGAAATCCCAAAATTCGTTGATGGGCCAGAGTTTGTCCGGGGGAAACATGGACTTTAATTCTTCGAGAGGAGGAACGGCGGGGCCGGGGCTGGTTTCGGTGTTGAAGCCGTAGGCGCCGCCGTTTTTGGTGTCCAGCAGCCAGTAGTTCGAGGAAACGTATTCATAGGGGCCGGACATTTTTACGCCGCTCTCTCCGGTGCGGCTCGGTTTTATTGGCTGTCGCGGAAGAAATGACGGGCTTGGGCCAGTTGTTTTCTTTTTCGACGTCGAGGTAAGCGCGTTCGCGATCGGGCGGAGGCGGATTATCGCTTCCGTTCAGCCAGACGAGAATGCTGGGATGCGCGCGCAGGCGGAGGATCTGGTCGCGCAGCGAATCCACGGAAACGCGCCGATTCTCGTCGCCCCATTTGTTCCATTTTTCCCAGGCATCGCAGCAGCACCAGCCAGCCATGACGAGGATGCCGTCGCGATCCGCGCGCTCCATGAAAGATTCGTCTTCGAGCTTGCCTTCGAGGCGAATGGTGTTGAGGCCCATTTCCTTGACGTAGCGGAATTCGGCCTCACGGCGCGCTTGATTGATGCGCAGCATCATATCGGGCGCCCAACCTCCGCCGCGGACGAGCACGGGTTTGCCGTTCACTTTGAAGAGGCGGTAACCCTCTGGCGTCAGTTCGGAGTCGGTTTGCACGATGCCGAAGGCGATAGTTTGCTTGTCGGATGCGGGGCCCTTCTCGGGAACGAATTCGAGAGTGAGCTTGTGGAGATAAGGCTCGCCCATCTGATAGGGCCACCAGAGGCGGGGATTCTGCACGTTTAAGGAGGCAGCTGGAATCCGGAGTTATCGCGATGGCGCGGCGCTCGCCTGCTTGCAGCTCGACGCTCTGGGAAAATGCAATCGGCGCGGATGCGCCTGTGATTTGCCCACGCAACGTTCCTTTTACGGCTGCGGTCGAGGCATTCTGAAGTTCGGCGCGCACCGTCAAGTGCGCTTTGTCTGTTGCTGGGAGATCGAGTTTCGTTTCGACAGCGGCGTGCCGCACGGCGACGGGTCCGCTCGCGGAGAGCACCACTTCTTGCCAGAGGCCCATATCCTTATCGGGCGGTGTGGGATTCCAATCCACCCAGGTAATGCCAAGTTCATTGGCGTGGGGCGCGGAAACTTCCACGGCTACGACATTTTTTGCGCCGGCTTTGACGAACGGCGTCACATCAAATTCGTAGCGGCGAAACGCGCCGACGACTTGATCCGAGCCGGCCACTTTTTTCCCGTTGATCCAGATATCCGCGCGGTAGTTGATGCCGCGAAAGGCGAGCCAGACCATTTTTCCATTAAATTGCGCGGGGACTTCAAATTCCTTGCGGTACCACCAGGGGACAGCGAAGGGGCTGTCCGATGGCATTTCCTGGTTGGCGAACTCGGAACCGATGGCGTAAGAAACGCCGGGAACGGAGCGCAGGTTCATGCCGAAGAACGGGTCTTTGTAGACGCCGTTTTCGACGAGCACGGCGAAGACCGTGTTCGGAGCGGAAGTTTTGTACCAGCTCGATGCATCGAAGCCGGCGGTGGAGATGGTGTCTCCGCCCGCGCTAATCTTTGCCGAGGATTGCACCGTCCATCCTTCGCGCAGCGTGATATCGCCATCGGCGCGCGAAACAGGCGCGGCCATCGCGGCGACGGTGAACAGCACAGCTATGGAGCTGATGGCGGCGAGGAAGCTTTTTTTCTTCCGTGCCGGCCGCGGGGCGAATCGCGGAATGAGATTCTCTATTTTGCCGTAGGAAATCATCTTCAGCTCCCATCGCAGTACCTAACAGCGCATGGCATTTAAACCGATTCAATAGGGCGAATAATCTCCACCGAAGGAAACGGCCGAGACGGGCGCTAGTTTAGCCTGAGGGGAAGAAAAGAGACAAGTGCTATCCGAGGAAGCGCTAGCCGAAAAAGCAAAAGGCGCGCACCTTGCGGCACACGCCTTGCTCGATTTGGATTTTCCGTTGCGCTTTAACTTACTGCACGGCCGGAAGGAACACTTGCGACGGCGTAAGGAACTGTACGTTGGCGACTTCGGTGGTCACTTTCACGCGCTCGAACTTCCCTTTTTGGCCGCCATTGCCGGCGAAGGCGAGCAAGTATTGGTTATTCAGATTCCGCTCGATTTCGTCGAAGTAGGGCTTCAGGGTTACGGGCATGGCGAGACTGAGAAAGTAAGCCTGGCCTCCCGTGGCTACCGAGACGCGGGTCAAATCCGATTGCCAGTTGAAGCCAGCAAACGAGCTGCGGTTGCGGCGCCCGGCATCTGGCACGTAGATCGACCAGATATTGATGTTTTTCTTCTGCGCGTGCTCGATGGTGGAATCGAGATCGGGATCGATGGATGCGGGGCCTCCGCGGAAATAGTCTATACCCGAGGAAAAAAGAAGTACGGAACTGCGTTCGCCAGCTTCCGGCCAGCGCTTGATCCAGTCCTGAAGCGCGAGATACGGACTGGAGGCGCACGCTGAGCGTGCCCAACGGCATGCGGATGGCTTTGGCAGCTAGTGCGTGATCCGTGGTGAAATCCTGGGCCACCATGGCGGTGCCATTCCTGGCATAGGCAACGGCGATATACGTGGTAGCCGGCTGCGCCATCATAAACGCCCGCAAATCGCTCCATTGGTTGGCGACGCTGCTGCGGAGCGAATCATCAATGAGCACGGCAAGGCGGAGAGTGTCTCCCCGTTTCATGTCGGCCACCTGCACGCGCTCTCTTCCCTGATAGAGCGTGAGGTCGTTCCTGGTAAGCGCCGGCGGTTGGGCATCTTTCTTGGCGGTCGCCGTGATGGTCATGACGACCGCGCTGGGGCCTGCTGCGTCGGTCTTGGCCGTTGCGGCAAGGGTCAAAGACGCGGACCCGACCATTGCGCCAAACAGCAAAGCTCCCGTACGAAAAAGGTTCCTGTTCATAAGACTAACTTCCTTTCTGTCATCCCACAGTGTTAGATGCAGGCAAGGGGCTAAGCGCGTACATTTTTCGGTTGCCTAGAAGAACATCTAGAAAACGCTAGAATCCGTCGTAGAATGCGTCGCGGCCAGAAGGGGCCGGATCCCGTGAAAAGCTATGTAGGGGCCATCGATCAGGGTACGACGAGCACGCGATTTATGGTGTTTGATAAGGCGGCGCGCGTGGTGGCCGTAGCGCAAAAAGAGCACGAACAGATATTTCCGCGGCCGGGCTGGGTGGAGCATGACGCACTGGAAATCATGCGCCGCACGGAAGAGGTGATCGGCGAGGCACTGGAACAACGCGGTTTACGCCCTTCGGACTTGGCTGCTATCGGCATCACCAATCAGCGCGAAACAACCGTGGTGTGGGAGCGGCGCACGGGCCAGCCTATCGGTAACGCGATCGTCTGGCAGGACACGCGCGTGGCGGAAGACGTTGGACACTTTGCGAAGAGCGGCGGGCAAGACCGTTTTCGCGCGCAGACGGGATTGCCGCTGAGCACTTATTTCAGCAGCCTGAAATTGCGCTGGCTGCTGAACAATATTCCAGGAGCAAGAGAAAAAGCAGCCGCTGGGGACCTGCTCTTTGGAAATATCGATACCTTTCTCGTGTGGAATCTCACGGGCGGTCCACAAGGAGGCGCGCACGTCACCGATGTGACGAACGCGAGCCGGACGCAGCTCCTCAATCTTAAAACACTGGACTGGGACGAAAAGTTGCTGGCGGCATTCGAAATTCCGCGGGCCATGCTGCCGCAAGTGCGGTCGAGCAGCGAGGTTTATGGCTCGGCGACGCTCCCGGCGGTCGCGGGCGTGGAAGTCGCGGGCATTCTTGGCGATCAGCAGGCGGCGCTGGTCGGGCAAGCCTGTTTCCGTCCCGGCGAAGTGAAAAATACGTACGGAACAGGCTGTTTTCTGCTGATGAACACGGGCGAACGCGCCGTTCCGTCAAACTTCGGCTTGCTAACCACAGTGGCGTACAAAATGGGCAGCGCTCCGGCGTGCTACGCCTTGGAAGGCGGCGTTGCGATTTCGGGCGCGCTGGTGCAATGGCTGCGCGACAATCTCGGCATGATCGAAAAAAGCGCGGACATCGAAACGCTGGCACGAACGGTGAAAGACAACGGAGGCATCTACTTTGTTCCGGCGTTCTCCGGGCTGTATGCGCCGTATTGGAAAGAAAACGCGCGCGGCGTGATTGCCGGGTTGACGCGGTACGTCAATAAAGGCCATGTGGCGAGAGCGGTTCTGGAAGCGACGGCGTTTCAAACGCGCGAGGTAGTGGAAGCGATGGAAAAGGATTCGCAGATTGCGCTGTCGTCGCTGCGCGTGGACGGGGGAATGGTCGTAAACGAACTGCTGATGCAGTTTCAAGCGGACATTCTGAATCGGGAAGTCGTGCGGCCTGTCATTCAGGAGACGACCGCGCTCGGTGCGGCTTACGCCGCGGGGCTCGCGGTGGGATTTTTTTCTGGCTTGGACGAACTGCGCACCAATTGGGCCGTGGATCAGACGTGGACGCCGCATTTCGCGGAAGCAGAACGCGAGGAGATGTACACAAAATGGAAGAAAGCGGTCACGCGATCGTTTGATTGGATCGATTCTTGATGCCCGATGGGCTGGCGTGATGTGGATCTGCTGCACTTGAAGGAGACTGCTGAATGACGTCACCCTTTCTCGGCGAATTTCTGGGCACGATGATCATTGTGCTGCTTGGCAACGGAGTTGTGGCGGGAGTGCTGCTGAAGAGATCGAAGGCCGAAGCCAGCGGGTGGATAGTCATCACGGCCGGGTGGGCGTTTGCGGTGATGGCCGGCGTCTTCGTATCGATTGCGTGTGGAAGCAACGACGCGCACTTGAATCCCGTAGTGACGGTGGGGTTCGCCGTGCGTGACGCAAGTTTCGGGAAGCTCGCGCCTTATCTTACGGCGCAGCTCCTTGGCGCTTTTGTGGGAGCCCTTCTTGTCTGGCTTCACTATTTGCCGCACTGGAAGGAAACGCCGGATGCCGCCGCGAAGCTGGCTTGCTTTTGTACCGCGCCAGCCATCCGCAGCTTTGCCGCGAACTTATTCAGTGAAATTTGCGCTACGTTCGTGCTCGTCTTTGTGATTGGCGCGATTTTTTCGAAGAGAGTGTCCGCGACGGGCCCCGCAGCTGGATTGGGCCCTTATCTCGTGGGGAGTCTCGTGTGGGGAGTGGGGCTGTCGCTCGGCGGCACGACAGGATACGCCATCAATCCGGCGCGCGATTTGGGTCCGCGTATCGCGCACGCCATTTTGCCGATCGCCGGAAAGGGAAATTCCGATTGGGGTTACTCGCCGGTCCCGGTCATTGGTCCCATTCTCGGCGGAGCGCTGGCAGGATTGCTGCTGCGTTTCCTCGCCGTTTTCTAAGGCACGCTTTCCTGAAGCCCGTTCGCAAGTACAAGTAACCGATTCCGCATGCGGGGGCGCTCCCCGGCATCGATGTGCGCCAGGGCTGCGTTACTCTGCAATGGCATGGGAACAATCACCATAGCGCCTCCCGAGCCAAGCGCCGCGCAGACTTCCGCGTCCCCGCGCCCGCAGAGTCCGTGGATTTACCGTCCGTGGATCGATCTGACGGTCGGCTGCGGCGCGTGGTCTGCTCCGCTCTTGCTCGCCGGATTTTATTTTGCGAATTCCTACGGGCGCGGCTGGAGCGTAGCATTTTATTTTCTCGCGTTGCTCTCGAATTATCCCCACTTCATGGCGACGGTTTACCGCGCGTATCACACGCGCGACGAATTCGAGAAATACCGCATTTACACAGTGCATGTCGCGCTTTTGCTCGCAGTGGCCGGAATCGTTACACATCTGTGGTACGCGCTGCTTCCCTGGATTTTCACACTTTACATTTGCTGGAGCCCGTGGCACTACACCGGGCAAAACTTCGGCTTGCTGATGATGTTCGCGCGGCGCGCGGGCGTCTCGCCGACCGAAACGGAACGCCGCGCGCTTCGCCTTTCCTTTGTGGCTTCTTACATTTTGTTGATGCTGAGTTTTCACACCGGAGCTTCCGGCGACTCGCTGATTCTGTCCCTTGGGCTCGCGGCTAAATTCACTTTGCCGGCGCGGGCGGTTTTGGCTGTATTTTTCATTGGCGCCAGCGGATGGGCGCTCGTGTCGCTGGCGCGCAGGAGCAGCTTCCGCACCATTCTTCCGGTGCTTACACTGACGGTCACGCAATTTCTGTGGTTTTTGCTGCCCGCGGTGATTGAGCTCGCCAGCGGGCGCGAAATTCCGCAGACGCGTTACAGCAGTGGCCTGCTCGCCGTCCTGCATTCGACGCAATATCTGTGGATCACGAGTTATTACCAGAAAAAAGAGGCTCGCGCGGCCGGCGATTCCCATTGGTCGTTTTCCCGTTATCTCGTGACGTTGATTGCCGGCGGAATCGCGCTCTTCATTCCCGGGCCGTGGATCGTCAGCCGCATCTTTCACGCGGATTTTGCCGCGAGCTTTCTTACGTTTACGGCGCTCGTAAATATTCATCACTTTATTCTCGACGGCGCTATCTGGAAATTGCGGGACTCGCGGATCGCGTCCTTGCTTTTGGATGGCCAGCAAAAATCCTCGAACGTCGCCACCGAAAAGCAAAACGGCTTTGCCGCTGCCGCTCGCTGGCTGACGGGACGCGCGCCGGCCGCTCGCGCGTTGCGAATCGCGGCGGTGGCATTGCTCTTTCTATGGGCCGGTGTGGACCAATTGCACTTTTGGTGGTCCAGCGAAGCGAGCGTCTTGCCCGCGCTTCAGCGGGCCGCGGAGTTGAATCCGGACGACAGTTCCGTTCAAGTGCACCTCGCGCGCGCCGAGCAACTCGCCGGACAGCGCGACGCGGCGCTCGCCTCCATGCAGCGCGCGGCGACGCTCAATCCCGCAAGTCTTGCGCTGCAAGAATCCTATGGCCGGAGCTTGATTGAGGCGGGCCGCAACGCCGATGCCTACGCGCAGTTCCAAAAAATTATCACGCGCTGGCCGCGCAATGCGGACGCGCTGGTGGATTATGGAATGCTCGCCCACCGGCTCGGACACGACGAAGAGGCGGTCGACAACTGGCAGCGCGCCGTCGATGTGGACCCGGGACAAGCCAACGCACAGCTTTATCTCGCGCAAGTACTCGACCAACAAGGGGCACTACAAGCCGCGGCGCGGCACTATCGCATGTATCTGGAAATCGTGGCGGCACGCCACGCGAAAAATCCCGCCGAGACAGGTCCGCTGCTCGCGGCGCTCATAAAAGTTGCCGATGCGGATGCCGCCATCCATCACACGGACGACGCTTCGAAAGGCTACAACGCGGCTGCGGGTTTTGCGGAGAAGGCGGGCGAAAAAACGCTGGAAAGCCTGGCGTTGGTCCATCTGGCCGACTTGCAGGAAGGACAAAGCGACATTCGCGGCGCAGCGCGATCCTACCAGCGCGCGTTGCAACTCGATGCCACGCTGTCCGATCCGCGCAGCGCCGCGTCCGACTGGTTCAACTACGCGCAATTCCTGCGTAAACAACATCAGCCCGAGCGCTATGTATTCGCGAGCCTGCTCCACGCCGAAAATACGTTGCAGAAAACGCCCGGCGACGAGCTGAGCGTGATCTCGCAAGCACGCAAGGAGAGCGAAGCTCGCCTCGGACAGGAAGCCGGCGCTGTCCGGCGCAAACTGGATCAATATGTTGCGGAGTCTCTCGCCCTGCAGGTTGCCAGTCAGCCATCCGCAAAATAGAGGAAGTAAGATTTTCTAGGAAAGAATAGCCGGTACGAAAGGATTTGAACCTTCGACCTTCTGGTCCGGAACCAGATTTCGTTCCGCGGTGAAATCTACGGATTTCTGTTGGAGCTAAGGGATTGATTGCGAAACGCTTGCGGAAGCGCGAGAAAGACAGTTGAGCTTTGTGGGCCCGTTGAGCTTTCGTAGCTACAATATCGCCTACGGAACCGGGTTCACAGAATCCAAAATCATATCCACTTCTGCGCGGAATTTGTGGCCTGCTCAGGACCAGTCGAAGCGTTTTCGTCTTGATGCCAATTGGAGAAGTCGAAAAACGCGCCTTTCACCAATCGCCTGAAGTACCAGCACCCAAAATCGCTCAACCAATAATGGTATTGGCCGACCGCCATTGAACAACGCACACTCAGCGTCCTGCGAGACTCATTTCCCCTTCTCAAGAGAGATCACAATGAGCCCCGAGCAAAGGATCTGTCCATCTTTCATCCCTACTCCCATGTCATCCATTTGGACCGCCTTCCTTCTCAAGCCGTATTCCTGCAAGATAGCGTCAAGCTCTTTGAATGCATTAGCGGACCTGAGAAACTGGTCGGCCACCCCTTCGGCCTCATAGCAATACTTTCGCCCCATGCACGATTTCCATTTTCCGGATTTGAAAACCTCGCGCTCAACACCCTCTAGAAACTCTGAGTTCTGTAGCCATGTACTGATCATCTGCAGATTGCTTGGGTCGTATTGAAGCGACGACATCTCTCGGAGAACCTGCCGAAGCAAACCTGCTTCCACGCTGACGTTTGGCTTGGACCCGCCGTCTGGTTCCAGAGACAATACGGTGTGATCGCTTTTGTTACTTGGAGAGCCTGATAGCTTGATATCTATTTCCCCATTCTCAAGGTGAAAATGCCATCGCTTGATCTCTCCAAGGCCGTGAGGTTCCGCGTTTTGTGCTCCAAGGAATGGGGAGCAGGCGAGAAGTACGCAGGCAATCAGCGCAGTCTTCAATTTATCCTCCAAAACAGAATGCTTGTCGGTGTGGGCCACAGACTATACGGTTCGTCTGGATCGATAACTGCTTGCCCAGTCCAAAGAGTGAAATGACCCGTTGCATCTCGGAAAGGAATATTGAACGAGATGATGCCTGATAAACCCCTCGGACCTGTAAAGGTTCCACCGGGCAAATATTGTGGTTGGCCAAGAGTGCCTATAAGGAACTGCTGAAGGTCGACAACTCTCAAGAAGTATTGGCTGCCGTCTGCACCCGAGACCGATCCATGCTCCCTAGGAATCGTAAACCCGCTGCGGTTAAGATCGTAACTCATTCGAACCGCGCAGCTGTTATTGGGTACTCGATTACCCTTACTGTCTTTGGTCCAAGCATTCATTTGAACGTGACCGCCAATGGTCGACCGAATGGAATTTGGCGCATTCGGATCAGTTGGAAAAGCGCCGTGCCCAGGATAGTTTTGTATGAGCGAAGCAAAACGCGCCAGTTTCAGGGCCTGTGTCCCAACCAGTGCCATCGACGGAATTGAATCCAGAGTCTCCGAAACTGATCCTGCCGCAATTTCGTCGATTTCATTCCCGCTCGGATCGATATTGTCAATGGGATTATCTTCACTGTAAAGATACTCGTGAAGAGACAGCGGAGCTTCGTCTTGCCCTTCGTCAGTGTCCATTGACCAGAAGCGTCCAGTGGAGACGCTAAGGTATCTGGCGCGGTTGTAGTAGAGGTTGAGGTCGGAATCGAACTGTTCGCCGACGAAGAGGTAGTTGTTTGGTGTGCCGCCGGTTTGGCGGATCAAGTTGCCGAAGGCATCGTAGTCGTAGGTGTCGGTGACATTACCGTTCGGGTCGGTCAGGGCGCGCACCGATCCGTGGCCGTCGTAGGCGTAGTATATTTTCTGCGTGGCGCTCTGGGAGTTGGCGACGTAGCTGCGCGTCTGGCTGATGAGTTCGAGGCCGTAGACGTAGCTGTGGTTCAGCTCGCGATTGCCGGAACTGCTTCCGCTGTACGTCTCGTAGACGACTTGCGCGTAGCCGGTGGGGTTCAGCGTGTCGATCAGATAGGTCGTGGTGATGCCTGCAACCGTTTTGCTGACGCCGTTGAACGCGCGACATTGCGAACGCTCACGCTGCTCATTCCTAGACGATACAATGCGGATGAATCGGGTAATCGGCGGCGCATAGAACGCTCGAAGTTGGCAAGAACAATCAGGGAGATGAAGTCGTTCCTCACGGGTTACAGTTCACTTCGCACTACAGGATGGACATCAGACGGAAAACCAGGTGGAATCCGTGACCATCATTTTCGGTTTGAAATGGATCTGCTCCTCACTCATTCGGTCGTTTTGAATCTGCGAACATGGAAAAGAATCCTCGAAAATCGTCTCGAGCAGGACACCATTTACATGAGGCTCTCGGGACCCGTCATCTGGCTCTAGGTTGAATACAGCGAGGATTTGACCGTCTACAAAATCATCTACATTGCTGTAGACGAAAAACCAGAAATCGCGTGTAAGTTATTGAAAAAAATGATCGGGGCGAAAGGATTTGAACCTTCGACCTCCTGGTCCCGAACCAGTGGATAAAATCACATAAATCGCTGTCCTGGCTTCACTTATTGGGTTTCGAGCCGCTCTCTGATGGACAAGTCGGGACAAGTCATCGCCGAACGGTAACGAGAATCCTAGGGCATTGATTCGGATGTGGCTTAGTGGGCCGGCGATGATATTGTCTCAATGGTTGGAGGAGACAATTCCTTTGCGACGCAGAGATTTTATAAAAAGTACTGCTGTGGTTGGCGTAGCCACGGAACTGGCTATGGGTGGAGTGCGGGCGAACGTTCCCACTCACAACTGGGGAAATTACGACTTCGGTTCTGGTCCCCGCGTGGCCGATCGACTCAATCAGGGTCCGTTTCCCCAATACCCACCGGATGCCGTCATTCCCACCGACGACGTGGTGATGACCACTACTTCTTCGGAAGAGGTCGTCCCCAACTATGGCATGGGACTGGTCACCTATATCACAGCAGACAGTGGCACGGAGGAGATCAAGTCCGACAATATTCCTCAGGCGATAGAAGACCTGGTTAAATTTCCCCTGGGCCAGCAGCTTTATGTGCGTCCGACATGGAGGGAAATACAGCCACGGCCTGGGCGCCTGGAACTGCCCGACTATGTAAAGCTTGTCTTTGCATTGGCGAAGACGAATAACAAGCGAATCGGATTCCGCGTTCAGATGTGCGCTCCAGACTACACACACGAAGCGGCCCTCCCGGATTTCGTCCTCGAGAAAGTACCAAAAGTGGATCTGGTTCTCAGCGATCAGGAAAACAGCGCTTCGGCGAAAAGATATCTACAGAACCCGCACTCGCGGTATCAGCCCCGGTATGACCATCCATTTTTTCAGCAGGCATTCAAAGAACTGGTTGGTTTATTGGCAGCGGAATTCAATGGCAATCCGCTCATCGAGTTTATGGATACCTTCATGTACGGCTTTTGGGGTGAAGGGCATACCTGGCCATTCGGCAACAATCCTTTCCCCAACTATCAGACAGCCGAGCGCACCTGGACGAGCATGCTCGAAGTCCAGCTCGAGCACTTTTCGAAGACTCCTCTGCTGACCAATACGCAACCAGATTTCAGCCGAGTTGGTAACTCAGAACTATTGGACCGCACGGTTCGCAGCAACAATTGGATTCGGAGCGATACCATTTTTATTGAGAACGAGCAGATTGAAGCGCTCAGCAATCGTCCGCCCTGGATCGCGGCCTTGCTCGAGCAAGGACTTCCGGGTAAACCTCCCGATTCAGGCGTCGCCTATGAAGGAATATCGCCAGCTGAGAACATGATCGCTCATGTGATGGATATCGGTGCGAATTACTGGTCGCTCTGGAACTTTCACCAGATCAACGCAAAGAATCTGATGAGCTACTACCAGGCTTATCCGGCGGCATTCGACCGCATCAGTCGCCGAATCGGCTATCGCGTGCGGCCGTCTTTCATCTGGAGTTATAAGGACGATGGCTACACGGGGTTAATCATAGGCTTCGCGAATGACGGCATAGCGGGTGTGCCGGGGATATTGAGGGTGACCGTGGAGAGCCAGGAGGGAAAGGTGCTCCAGAGCGGTTGCCTGGATGCCGGTTACCCGTTACCTGGCAAGATTCGGCAAGCCCAATTCGTGCTTCCGAACGTCACTGATTGGAAAGGACTGAAACTTAGAGCTGAGATAGAGGTTAAGGGAGTGCGCTACCCTGTGCGCTGGGCCTGTCACCAGAAGCTAAACGCTGACGGTTCGCTCACACTGCGTTCCAACCTCCCTCAGCAAGTCTAGACCGTACTTGTTCCGATCCTCCAAGCTGTGGCGCGTGGCCCTCGGCGCGCCTGGCCGAATTCCACGCGCATTCCTTATTGTGCGGCGGCTCCGGCGGGAATCATAGGAATCAAGATTGCCGAGGGATGCTCGGCGTCGTGCAGGATCGTGTTCGTGGCGGAGACAAACTCGCGGCTTGTCGCTTGTTCCGCGCCGGTATTCAGGTTGCGATCGAAGCGTGGAAAATTACTACTGGACACCTCCAGCCGAAGGATGTGGCCCTTCTTAAAGACGTTGCTGGTAGCCCAGAGGTCCACGGTTACTTTGTAAACTTGATCGGGATTCATCAGTTCGGCCTTCTCCTGCGAATCGCGATAGCGCATGCGAAGTATTCCGTCGGTGAGATTTGTAGCAAAGCCAGTGGGCGAGACATCCACGAGCTTGGCCGTGAAATCGGTGTCCACTGCAGAAGATTTTGCCCACAGCTCAAGCGTGACCGGTCCGGTGACTTCCACATCCTCGGCAAGCGGCTTGGTGGAATAGACAAGTACATCGTCGCGATTCTCAGCGGCACGCTGATCGCGCGGGCCCGGCTGGTAGTGCTCAGCGTCGCAGCAGAGCGAACCGCCGATGCTGGGCACAGGGTTGGCTGGATCGTACGTGAACTTATCAGGCGCTTCTTTTTTCGGCGCTGCAACCGAAAGGCCGCCGTCGCCGCGCAGGGAATTGGCCGAGCCAGCCGAATGCAGGAAGTATTGGATGGATTTAGCTTGCGGCGGAGGCCAATCCGATTCCTGGTGGTATTTATTTTCGCCCAAGACAAAAACGTGCACGGGCTTGCTTGCGTCGGCAAATTCGTTCTGCGCGCCCTTGAAGAGATAGTCGTACCAGGCAAGTAGAACTTCCGTGGAAGGAAATTTGATCGCTTCGTCGCCGAATTCGACTTCGCCGATGCGCCGCCCAAACCCGGCGTGGCCGCCGATCTGCACCAACAGGCGCTGGCCGTTGCGTGCCGCATCCGTGCCGCCGCGCGCCTTGATTCCCATGTAATTCCTCAGCGTACCGGTCAAAAAAATATCATACCAGGCGCCGATGTGCAGAGCGGGGACTCGAATGTCCGAAAAATGCTCCTCGATCGAGAACTGCTTCCAATACGCGTCGTAGTCGGGATGCGCGAGCCAATCGAGGTAATACGGCGCAAGTTGGGCGGTCGCGTCGGCACCCGCTGGCAGTGCCGCGTAATTGAAAGCGGGGTAGTGAGTGAGGGGAAGCGAGGGCGCGCCCAGCAGGGCGTTGGTGTCTTTCGCAATCAATCTCCAGAGCGTGTTCGTCGCGAGCTGCGTCGTCCAATTTTGGTCGAACCACTGCTCCAGCGCTCCACCCTGATATGTCCAACCATCGTGATAGTTGCTGGCCGTGTCCGCGGGGCAGATTCCCGCAAGATGCGGAGGATGGGCAATGGCGGCGAGCAGCTGTGTGGCGCCGACGTAGGATGCCCCCGTCATGCCAACCTTGCCATTTGAGAATGGCAGTGCAGCCGCCCATTCGACGGCGTCGTAGCCGTCCGCCGATTCGTGCCGGAACGGGTACCACTCGCCTCCCGATTCGTAGCGCCCACGAACGTCTTGCACGATCACGACGTAGCCGTGCGTGGCGACTTGGTACGCTGGCGCAGCCGCCCAGCCCACGCTTTTGTCGTACGGTGTGCGCATCAGAATGACTGGAAATGTTCCGTCAGCTCTCGGGCGGTAAATGTCCGAATAGAGTGTGACGCCGTCACGCGTTTTCATCGGGACGCCATTCTGCGCGATCACGGCGTAGGTTTGCTGCGCGCGAACGCAGCGGGGTGCCGATAGCCATACGGCACAGATCATGAGAATTGCGTATAAGATTCTTCGCTGGAACATAACCGTCTCCTTGCGCGATACGGAAGTGAAGTAGCGCGCACTAAAATCCGCATTCTGTGCCACAAGTACATTTGCAGTTTGCTGCTGACTTTACAGCGCTTCCCGGGGAAATGAAATGCTCAGAGTCCTCTTGGGAAGCTGTCGCGATAGGACGGATCATCATTTGGGATTGGTCCCGAGTGTGAGTGCGACAGGAACGAGGGGGCGATCCGGATCGACCAGGAGCCAGGCCGCGGAACTGAGAAAGGCCAAAGCGGCAGCGACCAGAAAAGAAGTGGTCCATCCGAAGTGTATGGCGATGAACGGAGTCAGTGACGCGGTGACGGCGCCACCAAGTTGCCCGCCCATATTCATGAACCCAGACACCGAGCCCGAAAAGGGGCCACCAATGTCGGCCGTGATGGCCCAAAAGGAACTCTGAGAGAGGTACAACGCACCGGCTCCGCCAGCGAGAATGACACTTGCCAACGGCGCATTGTCAACGATGGATCCGAATGCGAGAAAGAAGCCAGTAAGGCCGAGTCCGACGGCCGCGACGCCGCATCTGCCCGCTCTGCGGCCTGCGCGCTTGGTGAGGAAGTCGGCGACCAGGCCGCCCACGGCGCAGCCAAGAGCCATAGCGAGAAAGGGTAGTGTGGCGTAGAAGGCGCTAGACTTCAGATTCATGCCTCGCACGCGCGCAAGATAGATAAAGAACCACGCGAAGAAGATCCAAGCGACATAGCCATAACCGAAATAGCTGAGAGTGATTAACCAGACTTCGCGGTGCTTCAGAATGCTGCTCCACGGCACCGGCGTGGAGTTGTGCTTTTGCGTCGAAGGTGGTGTCCCATCGCCGGGAACGTGTTTTGCGAACGTGAGACCACTGTGGATTACTGCCAACTCTGACGCAGAAACCAGTGGATGCTGTTCAGGCGAGTCACGGGAGACGAGGTACCAGATTAGTCCCACGGCCAGACCAAGGAGTGCGCAAGTCCAAAAGGAGGTGCGCCAATCGTGATGAATCATGATGTAGGTGATTAAGGAGGGAGAAGCGGCGGAGCCCACTCCGACTCCAGCGAAAATCAGCCCATTGGCGAGGCCGCGTTCTTGGGTGGGGATCCATCGCGCGACGAATTGATTCGAGCAGGGATACATGACGGCTTCGCCGGCTCCGAGAAGAAAGCGCGCCAGTAAGAGAAGCAGAAGGGGCTTCCGTAGGCCCGTGGGCACGGCAGCGGTGAGCGCAGTAAAAATGCCCCACCAGATGACTCCGGCGGAGAGGACGCGACGCGGCCCCCAGCGGTCGGAAAGCCAGCCAGCCGGAGTTTGAAAGAGCGCATAGCCGAGGAGAAAAACAGTGGAGAGCAGGCCGAACTGAACATCGCTGAGATGATAATCGGCAGCGAGCCGCGGTCCGGCGATGGATAGGTTTACGCGGTCGAGGAATGCAACGGCGCTTAGAACGAAGAGCCATCCGATGAGCAACCAGCGGATGCGAGTTGGGGGTCGAGGTGATGGAGAGGTCATTTCGGACTTGTGGTATCGGACTTGCGGTATCGGCTTTGCCAAGAGGGGCGCAGCAGTGCTGCGCCCCCACAAGACAGGACGAACGCTCACGCCGAATGGGCGCGGAACAGCTGGACCAGATGATCGGCGATAATTTTTTCTTCGCCGGGTTGCAGCATAAAGGAATTCATGCCGAGGCCGTTGGGATCGCTCGCCAGGACAATCGAAGGGTCGCCGCCACGGAGTGCCTTGTACGCGTCTTTAGGATCGAGAGAAATGTGGCTGGGATCCCATTTGATATCCATGTGCGGGACGTGATTGGCGATGTCTGGAACGGAATAGGTTGTAGAGACACCCGGGATGCGAGTGATTTGGGCTGATATGGATTCGAGACGCCGCTGCCATTCCTTGTTGAGCGCCTCGTGATCTTCCTTCAAATACAGCTCGAGCGCTTTCACCATGCCGACGATTTCTTCTTTGCCGACCTTGGCGCAGCGGCCCAGCGTGTCTTCGTGGGGACTGTTGTTGAGCAGCGCGTTGGCGACGAGATCTTTACGGCCGATCAAGAGGCCGGCGCACTGCGGGCCGCGAATGGCCTTTCCACCGCTGAAGGCGGAGAGGTCGTAGCCCATGTTGGCGTAGTCCCAGAGGTGCGAGACCGGAGGCGTGTCGGCGGCGGCGTCGATGAACGTCGGGATATTCAATTCCTTGCCGAGCTTTACCCATTCATCGACTTTGATTTGTCCGGACGCATTGGCGAAGTTCGAAAAATGCAGCATCGCTGTTTGCGGATTGACGGCTTTGCGGAGTTCGTCCGTGGTTTCGATCACGACGAGCTTGACGCCGGTGGCGCGGAGTTGATGATCGAACGGGTTGCGATGGGACTTCTGGATGATGACTTCTGATTTCATTCCGGTGAGATCGGGAAGCTGTTCGATGAATTTGGGATTGTCTCCGGTGAGAATGCCGGCGAGGCCGGATTGCATGGCCGCCGCCGCGCCAGAAGTGACTAACGCCGTGTAACCCTCCGGAAGTTTGAGCATTTCGGCAATCCGTTTTCCTGCGGCGACTTCCAGGTCGGGAATGCTGCAGAAGTGTTGACCACCGAGGGCCATGACGGCTTCGACCTCGGGGCGCGCCAGAGAGCCTCCTAAGACGGTCATGGTTCCCTGGCCGTTGATGACGGTGGTCACGCCGAGCTCCTCGTAGACGTTGCCCGAGGCGCCGAAGCCGGAAATTTTTGCAGCGCCGGCGGCAGCGGCCGGGACAGCAGCGCCCGCAAAAAGGCCTCTGGCGCTCGACATGGCACCGGCGACGGCCCCGGCCATGACGCCGAGGCTGCTCATGAAGGTGCGGCGAGTGGACTTCAGATTTAGTGGCATCGGGTTTTCTCTCCTCTGAGTAAATCGCTTACTTACGAACGACCGCGGCGGTGCAGTTGATTTCGACGAGTGAGTCGCCAGGGAGATTCGCAACCGCGACAGTGGTGCGCGCCGGGCCACCATTCGGAAAATAGGTCTTGAAGACAGCATTCATGCCGTCGTAGTCGTTGATGCTGCCAAGGTACACGGTGAGTTGGAGAATGGAGTCCATCGTGCCTCCGCCGGTTTCAACGGCAGCCTTGACGCCTTCCATAACGCTCTTCGTGTGATTGGTGATGTCCTTCGGGAATTCCGCTTTATTGTGGGAGTGAGCGCCGATTCCAGCGATATAGATGACGCCGTTGTGGACGATGAGTGGAGTGATGAATCCAGGCCCGGCGGGCTTACCATCGATCTCGAGCTTCTTGACTCCGCCGGTTGCCTGCGCGCCGGCAGCCGGCGGTAGCGCCACCGCGGCAAGACCCGCGCCAGGAAGCAACGCGGCGATACGGCTCCCAAAAGCCCTACGAGTGAAGAGATTGGAAAACATTCGATTTTTCCTCCTTATGATTTAGTTCCGAAATCCTGGGATTACGGCAACGCAAAACTGAAAATATCGTTTCCCGATGCAATGGCGACGTATTGCTTTCCGAGGACCGCGTAACTCATCGGAGAAGCTTGAAACCTTTGGCCGGTGGTGAAGTGCCAGAGCGGCTTGCCCGTTTTTGCTTCCACGGCTTCGAACGATTCCGAGTCGTCGCCGAAGAAAACCAGGCCGCCTGCCGTGGTCATCGTCCCCCCCGCAGAGCCGCCGTCGCCTATTTGGGGATACCGCCATTCGAACGCAGCGGTATCAAGGTTATAGGCGAGCAGAATTTTTTCTCGCGTACGGTCGGGCGCGCGTTTGACGCCGGTCGCATAGTACGCGTGGCCTTCGGTGAATTTTTCCGGCTTGCGATAAAAGATGCCGCACTCTTCGAGCGCCATGAAATAGAAAAGATGGGTGGCCGGATTATAGGAAGGCGAAAACCAGTTCGTTGCGCCAATCATGCTTGGGCAAATTTCCGTGCCTTTGTCGGACGGCTCCAAGCCGGTGCGAATGGGACGACCCTGCGCGTCGATGCCTTTGGCCCAATTCAGCTTGGTGACAAAGGGAACGGCGGAGAGAAACTTACCGTTGGTGCGATCGAGGACGTAAAAAAAACCGTTACGATTCGCCTGGAGCAACAATTTTCGAGGCTGGCCCTGATAAACGGCATCGATAAGCACGGGAGTTTCGGTAGCGTCATAGTCGTATAGATCGTGGGGTGTGAACTGAAAATACCATTTCATCTTGCCGGTGTCAGGGTCGATCGCGAGGACACAAGCAGTGTAGAGATCGTCGCCGGGGCGCGGCCCGCCGTCGAAATCGGGCGCGGCGTTGCTGGTGCCCCAATAAATGGTATTGAGGTCGGGATCGTAAGTGCCTGGCATCCAGGTAGTGGCGCCGCCGCGAAGATAAAGGTCGCCCGGCCAGCTCTCGGAACCGAATTCGCCGGGGCCGGGGATGGTCCATAAACGCCAGGCTTGCTTGCCGGTTTCGGCGTCGAAGGCGGCGACGAAACCGCGTACGCCGTCGTCTCCTCCGGAGGTGCCGACGACGACTTTGTCTTTGACGACGAGCGGCGCGCTGGTGGCGCCGTAGTTCTTGTTGCCTTCAGCGTAGGCCACGTCCCAAAGAAGATGGCCCGAGCGAGCGTCGAGACAAAGGAGATGAGCGTTGTCGGTTTCGAGAAAAACTTTGGAGTGCCAGATAGCGACGCCGCGATTGTGGTGTTGGGAAGCGTCGTCGATGAGTCCTTCGGTGACCGGGCGCGAGTAGTGCCAAATAGCCCTGCCGGTGCGGGCGTCGAGGGCGAAGGCGTCGTTGCCGGAGGTGACGAACAGGATGCCGTCTACGGCCACGGGAGTGACTTCGAGCCCGGTTGAGTCGCGCAGATGAAAGATCCATTCAGTGCGGAGGTTGCCGACGTTCTCGGCCGTGATTTGCGCAAGGTTGCTGAAGCGTCGGCCGGTGTAGTCGCCATTGTAGGAGACCCAGTTCGCTCCGGGAGGCTGGGCGAGCAGATCTTCGGGCCGGACATCGATAGAGGTGGAAATGACCGCGGAGGATTTGTCTTGCCCATGGGAGATCGCGGAGCCGCTCAGAAGAATGGCGGTGAGTGCCACGGATTTGCTGAGCGCGCGAAACAGGGTCACGGCGGCGATAGTGGGTACGCGAGTCACTCGTCAAGCGCTCCTAGAGGCGGCCGAACTGTTTCACAGCTTCTTGAATGGATTTCAGCTTCTCGATGGTCGCGTACATGGAATGCTCCTTGAAATCCATCTGTTGGGCGAGCTTGAGCGCGGTAGGCGCGGATGCGCGAGGGACAACGACAACGCCATCCGCGTCGGCCACGATGATGTCGGCGCCATTCACAGCGACGCCGTCGCACACGACCGGGATATTGGCGCCAGCGAAGCGGTAGTGCGAAACCGAAGTGGACGGGACGATGCCGAGTGCGTAGACAGGGAATCCGATCTTTTGCAAATAAGCGACGTCGCGGACGCCGCCGTCGATTACTGCGCCTGAGAAATTTCGCGAGTTCATGGCCGTACCCATCAGTCCGCCCATTCCAGCGATGTCCGCTCCGTCTTCCACGACCATTACGTAAACCGAATTGGAAGAGCCATGATCGATGGCTGCCAGCATTCCGTCGAGTGCGTTCGGATCGTGATTGGTTTCCTTCTTTAGAAGCACGGTTAGAGCGAAGCCCGCGAATTTGGTGGGGAAGATTGGGCGCATGTGATGCGACATATACATCTTGCGGCCAGTAATCTGCTCGAGCGCGTCGGAAACCGAGGCGACTTCAACATGGCGAAAGCCGTCGAGCAACGAAGCGTCATCCGTAGCTGGCGCATCCACTTGATGGGTGCGAGCCAAGAGTGGTCCTACGGAGAGGCCGATGACTGCAATGGCAAAACTGCTCAAAGCGACGGCCAGAACAACTCGGCGAAAGTGTGTCGAACCAAATTGTGACATCATCGGGATTCTCCGGCAGCTCGAATGGCTGGACTGTAGCACTTCTTCGTGCTTGGAACTAGTTGCTGATAGAAATTAATTCGATTGAATAAAGGCATTTGAATCGATTGACCTTCACTCTTCTTCTTCGTCGTCGGTCTTTTTGCTCTTGGCTGCATCGGTCTTCGCTCCACGAGCGGCGGACATCAGAAAGCTGACCAGATCGTTCAGCTCGTCACGATTGAGTGTTGCGGCGTAGTCCGCGGGCATCAGCGAGTCTGGCTGACGCGAAAAGCCAGCGAGCTCTGACTTCTGGAAAAGGTGGAAAGCGCCGTCGAGTGTCTGCAGTTGGATTGAAAAATTGTCTTCGTTCCGTACGACGCCGGAATATTCTTTACCATCGCGCGTCTTCACGATCATCTTGCCGCCGAAGCGGTTTGCAACAGTCGGCTTGACGATGGCTTCACGAATCTGATCCGCAGAACGGTTCCCGCCAAATCCAGAGAGTTCCGGGGCGATGAAGCCGCCTGACCCGGCGATTGCGTGACACTGAGAGCATCGCGGCTTTCCGTAGAAGAGTTCCCGGCCTCGCTTCACGTCACCCGGGAGCCTCGGGGAATCATCCTTGCCCTGAAGCTGGCGCAGATAGGCGACGACATTCTTGAGGCTGCCTCCGAGAGACGCGAATGCAGGCATTCCCGTCCCTGGTACACCGCGTGCGATGATCCGTGAAAGCTCGTCGTCGGGGCGCCGCTGCGTTTTTTCACTCGTGGAAATGTCCGGAGCGCGTTCGCCGCCGCGCCCATCCAAGCCGTGACATCCCGCGCACCGCGATTCGAAGATTTGCTGACCATCGGCGTTCGACGCATTCATACGTTCATTGCCGTTTGCGGAAGGCGGCGATTTCTGCGCTTGCGAAGCGACTCTCTGCGTGCCTATCACGGCACATAGGAGCACGAGCCCCAGGCCAGACACGAAGCGGGGGCCACGAATATTCTCAGCACGAGTCATAGATAATGCGATCTTAGGACTTTCCCTCGCAGCGTGCGTTGCGCAAAGTGTGACCCGGCTGCGGACCGCGATTCCAGCAAATCAGCGATTCGCCCGGCTACGCACAGCGATGAGGGACACTTGTTCCAAGTCTGGATAGTGGCCTTCTTCATCGAGTTTTCGATCGCTCGGCTTGATCTGCTGAACCGTGGTCTGCGCAGGCAAAACTCCGCTGAAATATTTCCTGTACACTTTTCCGAACGCCGCCGAATCCGATAAATCGTCCAGGTAAATTGTAGTTGAGACCACCTGATCAAACTTCATGCCCGCCTCTTCGAGGTTGTCGAGGAGATTGCGCATGGTCTGGCGCACCTGGTCAGCAGTCGAAGCGGCGAACACGCCGCCATTCGGTCCAGGGATGAATCCGCTCTTCGCCGAGCAATAGAGGGTGTCACCGGCGAACACACACGGGCTCGCGGTCGGACTTGGCGGCATATTCTTCGGCCGGATCGCTTGTCGCTGGGCCAAGTCGCGGACAGCTACGCCGGTGTAGGCGATATGTGCGCCTTCTGGGAGACTCGACACTTCGATCGTGGCGCGCCCCGGCGTATTCCCGAATTCAAAGCGCCGGGCGTAGTGCTCATTCATAATTCGCATTGGTATTTCGGAGGTCAGGTAAGGATTCACGAAGACCATGTTGCTGAGCGTGAGTCCGGCTGCTTCCACAACTGTTTTCAGACGGTCGAGCGCGAAATCGACTTGCGCGGCTGGATTTGCCGGCACGTTGCCATTTGCGGGGTCGCTTCCCAGCATTGTAGAAACAAATAATCTGTCGTGTGTCAGCATTCCGGCGGAGTAGGCTTTGTTCGGCCGGAATTGCGGCACTTCCACGGCTCGCTTTCCGGTGAGATCGCGAACGGCGACGGCATTGATTTGCACGGAAGGCTCAGGGAGCCGTGCAACGCCCAAGACTCCACGCGCAGGCGGCAGCTTCGGGAAATACTCGGCGAAGGCCTTGTCCAACGCGTCGTAGTGGCTCATGTCGTCGAGATAGACCTGGACATAAACGACATGCTCCATCGTCAGGCCCGCCGCTTCAACCACGGCTCGTACATTCTCCAGCGACTGGCGAACCTGATCCGCAAAACCTGACGGGGTGCTTCCGTCGACGCGGCGAGGTCCCTGCCCGGAAACATAAACATAATCTCCGGCGTCGATTCCGGGGGAGCCCAGTGCATCACTGGTTGCCGCCTCCGATTTAGGTTGGACGGCCTTAAGTTGAGCGTGCGCATCCGGCGTGAAACAAAGCAGAGCTGCGCCAAGAAGGCACAGGAGCCTCATGCTGGTTTTCCTTTGCGGGCTGCGCCAAGAATTTCTCGTAGCCTTTGGCCGACGATCATTTCTTCTCCCGGCTGAATCGTCATGGAAACAAGCTCGATATGATCGACTTCTCTCCGCTCTTTCCTATCGGGCTTTGCCTTTTGTATTCCTTCGCGCACGGCTGGCACGAGGCTGGGGTTGTCAGCGCCCAGCACTTCGATCGTCGGATCGTTTGCGCGCAATTGCGTTACGCAGTCGGTAATGGTGAAGCCCCACGCCTTCTGATCCCACGAAACTTTCAGGGTGGGGTAGCGATTGCCGTCGTCAGGGATGTAAATTTCGGTCTTAACGCCAGGCACGGTTTCCACCAATTTACCGATGCGGTCCACTCTGGCGTTCCATTCCGCGTAGAGTTTCTTGGGATCAATGTTCAGCCATGTCTCGACCGCCGTGAGGCAACCGACGATTTCTTCCTTGCCGACTTTCATGGCACGGCAGACAGCTCCCTCCCAGGGAGCAGAGTTGCGCAGGGCCGCATCGATCAGGTCTTTGCGGCCGAGCAAGACACCGCTGCATTGCGGCCCTTGCAGCCCTTTGCCGCCGGAAAATGTGTACAAGTCAATTTTCATCTGCGCATACAACTTGAGGTTGTCTGCGGGTGGAATGCCCGCCGCGTCATCCAGCAGCATCGGGATGCCGTGCTCTTTCGCGATGGCGACCTCGCGCACGAGTTTGTCGCCGAGATCGGTGGTGTAAATCATCGCCGTGTTCGGCGTGATGGCATTTGCGATGTCGTCCGGCGACTCGACGAGAACCAGTTTCGC
Organism: uncultured Acidobacteriota bacterium; assembly: GCA_963804545.1. GTDB lineage: Bacteria > Acidobacteriota > Terriglobia > Acidiferrales > UBA7541 > Acidiferrum. The sequence goes on along the minus strand of CAWDQW010000004.1, from coordinate 3,187,621 downwards.
GCCCGTCAGCCGGATGGCGCTATCGAATGCACTGCGGCCACCGACCATAATCACTTCGTGTTTCATCCCCGTGGTGTCGGGCAATTGCCAAATTTTTTGTGGATCGCTCCCGGCCATGCACGCTGCGGTGGAAGCGGCCATCGCTCCGGCTGCGCCAGTGGTGACCATGCCGGACTCGGCGCCGGTCAACTCCGCGAGCTTACGCCCCACTCCGCGCTGCAACTCAACCATGTTCACAAAATAGTGTGACGCTTCCGTCTGGGCGGCACGCACCTCTGGAAATTGCAGCGACCCACTCAGATACGTCCACGTTCCGCGGCAATTGATGACGGTCTTGACGCCCAGCCGACTGTACACGTTATCGCTAGGCGCCAATCCGATCGCCGCGGCCGATCTTGCATAGAGGCTTTGCGCCGCGATCTGTGCGAGCAACGGCGAGGCCGCCAGCATTTTCATGAATCCGCGACGCGATGATTCTGGACGAACGGACATGTAAACCTCCGAAAGATTCTTCCGTGCTATCGGGCAAAAATCAGTGTTCCAAAATGTTCGGGCACATGATTGGGATCGCGGTTTGGAGCGCAGGTCTGTTGCCAGCACATGAAGTGACGTTGCGGATCCTCGCCGAGCCCGTCGATGCGATAAAGGTTGGCGCGCCAAATCGTGCCGGCCTTCACCCGTAGATCACTGACGGACTTTAACGGCACGCGCGCCGACGCATACCAAACATGGTTCGCTTCATCGATTCGGCCCTGACGCTGCCAACCGGAGTTCCACTCCGCGCCATAGCTGTCGTGATCCAGATCGATGGCCAGATCGACCCAATCGCCGGTGGGAGCAATCTCGAATTCCCGGTAATGCCGGATGTTGGTCCAATCGTCGCCCAGAAAGAACTCGACCACGTCACGGTCCCACAGCTTGAGGCGATCTTTGCTGTTGTCCGCGGGCAACCAGAGATTCAATTCGCTGTAAGGGGAGATGAACAGGAGATATAGATCGGTGTCAGTCCAAAAACCGCGGACCTCGGTCTTGAGCTTGGGATAGTCGAGCTGCAGCGTACAATCCTTCTCGATCCAGGCTGAGGCTGCATGCGACCAGGTTGCTGAGTGCGGATCGGTATTGAGCTCGGGCGCCCCGGCAACATAGGGGACGGTGAATGACGCCATTGGCGATGTGACCTCGCAAACATCCACCGCAAACGCGACGACCGGGATTAAAAGGAGAAGCGGCAGACTTCGGATGGGTTTCATTGGTTATGGACGGGGCGCGTTTCGTAGCTCCGGCGAAATTTCGTAGGCTTTCTCGAACTCCGCGCGCGCCTGATCTTCCTTTCCTTCCTGATGTAGAGCTAATCCAAGGTTGTAGTGGGCCTCTGCGTACGAAGGCTTGAGGTGAACAGCCTCCAGAAATTCCGATTTTGCGCCGCTGTTGTCGCCGGATTGCAAGAGTGCCAATCCGAGATTGTTATGAGCCTCCGCGAAGTTCGGATCGCGACGAACAAGTTCCCGAAAAACGCTGATGGCGCCCGCCGTATCGTTCTTTTGACCCAAAACCAAACCCAATTGGATACGCGCGTCCGTGTACTTGGGATCCAAGCTGAGGGCTTCGTTCAGTTCGGGGATTGCCTCGTCGAGATGTCCCGATTGCGCCAGCGCAAGACCGAGATTGTAGTGCGCCTCCGGAAGATCAGCATCCGACATCACCGCCTGTTGGAACTCTTGAAGCGCGCGATCGCGTTCACCTTCGCGCCAGAAAAGAAGTCCGAGGCTGGAGTGGACTTGAGCATAGTCGGGTTTCAATTGCAGAGCTTTGCGGTAAGCGTCCTCGGCGCGTGCGGGATCTCCTTTGCGATCCCAGGTGACACCAAGATAGTAGTGGCCTGTCGGCAACTCCGGACTCTGAACAATCGCTTGCTCAAAGAAACTTAGAGCGTCATCCAGCTGCTGTCTCTTCAGCGATTCCACACCCTGAACGATAAGGAGCTTTGCCTGGGCCAGGCGAGCGCGAAAGCTTTGCAACTCGTTCAACTGATCCAGCTCCTTGTGGGCCGCAGCAGTGTCCCCTTGGGTACGCAGAGCGATCCCTAAGCCGTAGTGAGCCTTCTCAAAATCGGGTTTCAATTCAATTGCCCGTCGAAATGCGGCAATTGCGCCCGCGATATCTCCTCCTGCTTTAAGTTCCATAGCAAGGTTGTATTGGGCATTGGGGTCCGCAGGATCGAGTTCGACGGCCTTCCAGAAGTTGGCAAGCGCTTCATTGTGATTGCCCTGTCGTCGCAAGGTTATGCCGAGTAAGACGTGAGCGCGCGCCATTTTGGGATCAAGGCGAAGTGCAGCGCGAAACTGAGCGGCAGCCGCATCCAGCTTGCCGAGTTGGCCTTCCACTTGCCCCAACTCGAGATGCATTTCGGCAGTGGGCTTCAGAACGACGGCGCGGTTGAGCTCGCGTTCGGCGCCGGGGAAATCATTCTGCTCCGAATAAACGTGCGCGAGGAAAAGATGAGCAGGGGCGTTGGAGGGCCCATACTCCACCGCTTTGCGGAGTTCCCTCTGAGCTCCAGCCTGATCATGGAGGTCATACAAAGTTGCACCGAGACCGAAGTGGGCTTCCGCCCACCCTGGCTTGAGCCGAATCGCGGCCTCGAATTCTTCGACAGCTTGCTTCGTGTCACCTTTGTATTTCAGAGCTAACGCAAGGTTGTAATGTGTGATCGCGTCATTGGGTTCGAGCTCCAGAACCTTGCGATAAGCGGTGACGGCCTCCGCCCATGACTTGGAGCGAGCGAGTGCATCCGCTTGCTCGCGGTAGTCTTGGGCCGTCTGAGCTAGCGAGGGCTCCGAATATTCAACACTGAGAACGAGCGCACACACGATTGGCAAAACCCCACGACGGCGAATGATCGAAACTTTCCAGCCAGGCTTCATCGAATACAGCCTAACATGCGCGCTGAGTCAGGCGAGGCTCCAAGGAAAGGCCCGATGGTACGGCTCGCCTGCTCTGCGGCGGCTAAAAGTAGAATTTCGCGCTGACCTGACCAATGCGCGGAGCGCGCGCATTGGTCACGATTCCGAAATTCGAATCGCTGATGTTCCCGTCAGGATTCATAAATTGCGTGTGGTTGAAGATGTTGAAAAATTCAAAACGGAGATCGAAAGCGTAATTTTCCTTAATTCGGGTGCGCTTCAACATCCCGAAATCGGTGTTGTTGAAGCCTGGGCCATGGAAGAAGCGCCGGTTGGCGGTGCCGAAAGTCCCTGGCACGCAGTTCAACGCGAACGCGCCCACACTCGGCAAGCACGCTGCTTCTGTCGAGTCCCCTGGGAATTGTGGTGTCGCAAGACCCGGCGTAGGTGGGAGGAAGTAGCATCCCGTACCGTCCGCGGTTGGGCAATTCGGATTCGATTTTCGTGGATTTAGGATCTGCACTGGTCCAACCACGTCGGGCATATCGGTTGACGAGCTGCCCCACAGAGTGTAATCGCCATTTCCCTGGTTTAGCTGAATCGGGAAGCCAGTGGACAAGCGTGTGATGCCTTCTATCTGCCAACCTTGGGTCAAGCGCTTGGACGCATTGGGGAAACCCCGGTCGAACGGGATGGCCCAAACGTAACTGGCCACAAAATTGTGTGTGATGTCGGTAGAAGATAGCCCTCGGCTGAATTTAGGATTTACGAAGTTCACCAAGTCGCCGAACCCGGAGGAATCGTCCAACCCCTTGGCAAAGGTGTAAGCGGCCAGGAAAGTGAAATCGTTCGCCTTGCGTTCGACGGTGACTTGAGCGGCGTTGTAGATCGAATTGGCGCTCGTGTATGTGAATGTGTTGCCATAGCCGGCACACACCTGGGTAGCCGCACCCGGGCAGTAGTTTGGATTTATAAGTTTGTTCCTGGTGCTGTACACATTATTGCCGCTGGGAAGCTGGTACACGTCGTTCTCGGCGCCAAATCCGCAGCCGATGACAGGATTACCGGGAGTACTCGCGGTCAGGTCTATTGCCCCTTCTGCAGTGAGTTGCTGGCACAGAGCTGGGTCACCCGGGTTGGATTCCTGCTGGGTGATGAGGTGGTGCCCCTCGGTGCCGACGTAAGCCAAAGTGAGCACGGTTGATTTGGTGAGCTCTCGTTGAATAGAGAAATTGAAGTGCTCCGCATAAGGTAGTTGGTTGTGAATGTCGTAGCCCGGAAAATAGTTGAAGGGCTCAAACACCGAGAAGTCCAGCGTCTTGTTGGACGGAGCACCCGGAATCGGCAAGGTGTAGGGAAAGCGTTGCCCCAGCGATTGCCCACTCTGCCGAATCAGGAACGGCTGGCTGAACAGTACCGACGACGGAGATTGCCAATATAGACCGAACGGCGCGTCGGCCACCTCGTAGAACAGGTTGAGGTCCTCAACCGAAGTGTAATAAAGCCCGTAAGCCGCTCGGATGCTGGTTTTGCCCGGACCGCCGAATATTTTGCCCAACACTCCATCCGAAAATCCAGGCGAGTAGGCCAATCCCAGCCGTGGGCCCAAGTTGTTGTATCTTGTAGGAGCAAGCGTCTTGGGAATACCAGGGTCGCCCGGAAATACCAAGCCAGTGGGAGCAAGCGGAAACTCCGTGGACTGTTCTCCTGGAACCCAGGTCTGGATTTTTCCTTGCCAGTCGTACCAAGGCATACTGACTTCCCAGCGGAGGCCAAGATTCAGCGTGAGATTCGGTTTTACCTTCCAGGAATCCTGGGCGAATGCCCCGCCATAACGCGTTCGGGAATCCAGGACCTGTTTTGCAGCCTGGACGTAAGCAGCCCCACATGTGTTGCATGTTGCGCCGAGGAGAAAGTCGGCCATATCAGACCCGGTCACGGAACCGTCAAATGTGAATTGACCGTTGGGGCTGGCGTAGTTGCGTTCGTTCACCTGCAGGTAGCGGAATTCCCCTCCGAACTTCCACGTATGTCTGCCCGAGGCCTTCGAAAATACGTCACTGGCCATATAGGTGGTATCGGGTTGGTCCGTGTTCAGTGTGGGTACGCCGATGTTCAGGCCAATCTGGGTCAAGCTCACTTGTGGCATATATTGCGTGTAGCCGGGCAGTGGGACTATGCCGAGGGTGCCCGCGCCCGTCACGAAACCCAGATCAGAAATATTGGCAAAACTACCCGCGGGATTGTCCTTATGCACCGCTGTCCGGAAGAAGCTGATCCGCGCTTCGTTCACGGCTGTCGCTCCGAAGGGCTTGGTGTTGCTCATGACGAACTCTTGCGCTCGCGATGGTGTGACGGTCGGGAATCCAGGCACAGTGGCGAATCCTGCTAGCGCGCTGTCCACGGTAGTGTTATCGAGGTGGTAGTACCAAGACCAGTTGCCGGTACTTTGATTATTGAAATCCACACGTTCCCCGAACTTGTTGTCGACGAGGCTGCTCCTCTGGCTGTTGTTCGAGTAGTTGTTCAAGTCACCAGCCAAAGTGGGCGTGGGAATGTACCCGAGAATCTTGGAGCTCGGCGTGTCCCACGCGGCTTGCGGGATGTTCGCAAGGCCGGTCGTTGAGTTGACTGGAAATACGCAGCCTGCTACGGGGTCCGTGCTGTTGCAACCGGGGAAGCTGTACGGCTCGTTCTGCACCACGGTTTGGCCCGTCGTAGACGCCAAGCGAGTCGTCAGCACTTGCGCCCAGTAGGGACCATCGACAGAGCCCGTCAAGGTTGACGGATCAAAGTTGCCAGCCCTCTCAGCAGCGGTTGGAACGGTAACCAACCCGGTTTCGGCGCCCTGCCACCTGACGAGTGCCCTGGTAATCGGAGAAGAAAAACAGATGATTCTTCCAGACGGGGCCTCCCAAGGTGTAGCCGAATTGATTTTGGCGTAATTCAGATTTGGAAGGCGCGAAGAAATTCCTGGCATCAAGCGCGTCGTTACGCAGGAACTCGAAGATATCTCCGTGGAAGGAGTTGGTGCCAGATTTGGTGATGGCGTTCATCACCGCGCCGCTGAATTTTCCATATTCGGCGTCGAAGCTGTTGGTAATGAGGCGGAACTCTTCGACTGAGTCTAGATTAGGGACTAATCCGGCCCCGAGGTTGCGACCCTCGCTCACGTCGCCGCCATTCACAAGGAATGCGTTGGCGGTTTCCCGTTGGCCGTTGACGGAGATGTTGCCCGCGTTCAAATTGCCTGAAACTGGACGGTCGCCACCGATGGTACCGGCTGTACTAGGCGCAACCCCCGCTTGCAAGCCCAGAAGATCGATGTAGCTGCGGCCGTTCAACGGAAGGGCGAGCATCTTCTTGGAGTCAATTACGTCGCCGAGTTGCGTGCTCTCTGTTTGCACTTGCACGGCATTGGCTTCCACCTTGACCGTTTCCGCCTGGACAGCGCCGACCTCGAGCATTACGTCGATTTGCATCTGGTCATTGACCTTCACAACGATGTCTGTCTCGACGAAAGTCCGGAATCCAGCTGCGGTTACCGACAGATTATAGGTGCCAGCGGCCAGCGCGAGAATCCGGTACGATCCGTCCGCTGACGAGATAACTTCCTGTTTGAAATTGGTTTGCACGTTGGTCACGGTGATGTGCGCACCCGCGACGGCCGCCTGTGATTTATCGCGGACCACTCCTTCAATCGAGCCGGTGACATCGGCGCGCGAAATGGTCGAACTAAAAAGAATTACGAGAATGAGCGCGAACGCGGACGGCAAAAACTTGAGATAATTTCGCATGGCTCCCCCCTGAGTGACGCTACATTTACACGAAAAAAAACCGGAATCAAGCACTTTCGTATTATTACTTTCTATTTCGATCTATTATTTTTCCAGTTTCGCCCTATCAGTATTTCCGGGTTGCGATTTCGATCTATCACGGACATCGTCAAGGGTGCGAGGACAGCTCGAGAAGTGGAGATTGACACCGGAATAAAAAGAAAGTAAAAGAAATGAATCGAAATAACCTACATAATTTGCGAGCTGGACAAGCTTTTAGCTGCCCATTCAACGTACACGCCCCAAATGACTGGCGTGGGAACCGATACTTCTGGGGCGTTTGAATTTTAGGCGCGCGCATGCGAAGACGCTACATCACTCTGCAGTTTCTTACGCTGGGCGTTTGTATTTGCCTGCCCGGTCTCGCCCGTTCGCAGGAGCGTAACTGGACGGATTACGCGCGAATCGCTGCGTATGGATTGACTTCGAAGAACGCCGTGGAGATTGTACGGGATGCCGAAAAGGATCACGTATTCGGCATTGAAGTCGACAATGACATTCCTGGTAGATATGAGAGTCTGCTCGACCCGGCGGACAAACTGAAGGCCATACGCTCCGTGGCCGAAGCCGCTCACAACGCCAACAACAAAGCGTTCGTGTACATCGCCGGCACCGAATGCATCACCGCCAATGCGGATAAGTCCGCCCATTCCGTGGTGAAAGATCATCCGGACTGGCTGCAGCGTAAAATCACCGGCGAGCCAGCCGTCTTCACTTCGGGAGCAGCTTTTTGGATTCGTCCCGGAGACGAGGATGTGTGGGTCAGCCCATATGTAAAAGGGTGGCGCAACCTCTACATGCAGCGCGTTCGACAAATCGCCGCAACGGGAATCGATGGAATCTACGTCGACATTCCTTACTGGATGACTCACTTTGACGGCTGGGAAGACACGTGGGCGAGTTTTGATGATGCGACCGTTGCCGCATTCCGCGAAAAGACCGGGCTGGATGCGAAAAAGGATCTGAAGTTAGGCGACTTCCAAGACCCTAATTTCCGCAAGTGGATTGATTTTCGCATCGAGACCATGACGAACTTCGTCCAGGAAATCCGTCAGAATGCGCACAGCGTGAATCCCCAAATCATGGTGATACCGGAAATCTATCCCGGCATTGAACAGGAGTCGACCCGAGTGGGGGCCGACGTCTACCAAATGTACGGAGTGGTGGATGCCGTTGCCCACGAGTACGAATTCGGCGAGGGAGAGCACCTGGCTTCTTCGCGCTCGCAACTGGATTGGTTCCTGTATCAGGCGGGGATGCTGACGTTTCGCGCCTTCGCTCACGGAAAAGCCACCTGGATTTTGAATTATTCCTGGGATGGGGACAAGAATATTGACCCCCGTGAGGCGATGAAGAATCTGGCGATGTCGCAAGTGGTGGCGGGCGCCAATTTTTGGGATGCTCCAGGGCATTCGATGGCTGGATCCAACGATAAAGCCACGCGCGCGGAGATCTTTCGGTGGATTGAAACAAACGAAAAGACCTTTTACTCCCCGCGTCTTCCCTTGCGTCCCATCGGCGTGTACTTCTCACCGAAAAGTCGGGACTATGATCCGAATGGATTTCTGCCTTCGTTTCGCGGGCTCCTGGTGCTGCTGCTGCAATCGCATCAAGAATTTCAGGTGATCACTCCCGAAACGGTCGCCGCGTTCCACGGGGACGTTTTGGTATTGCCGAATGTCACTGTTTTGAGCGACGCTGAAAAACAGGCGCTAAACCGATTCGCGGGCAGTGGGGGGCGCGTCGTCATCACAGGCCACAATGTAACCGGCCTGGCCACGTCCGCGCGCATACTCGCCTATGAGAGGTGTCCAGCGAGTCTCTATCTGGACAAACTGGGAAAAAACTTTTCAATTGGCCTACGGGAAATGCCGAAGGAGTTCCTGCAAGTCCTCACCGTGAAAAGTGAAATGGAACTCGACGCGCCATCGACAATCGCCGCGAATTTCGGACTTGTAGATGGCAGCGCTCATCTTTTCCTTGCAAACTTTGCCGGGTTAGTTCCAGGGAAGGTAGCGACCCCAACACCCGTGACTGGAGCAAGAGTCCGTATTCCGGCCGCCCTGGGAAATTCGCTCGCCTATCTTCCATTTCTTGGCCAGACCCAAATTCTCCACGGAACAAAACACGGCGACACGATGGAGTTTGAACTTCCAGCCATTGAACGCGGTGCAGCAATCTGGGTCATTGGAAATTAACGGAAGATACGTATGACATCCTCACTCAGCTCCGGAAAACTGAAAGGTTTGCAGGCGGTCGCCGATTCCCGTGGAGTCATCGCGGCATTGGCCATCGACCAGCGCAGCGCCCTTCAGACATTGTTTGCGCGCGCGATGGGTGTTGCAGCAGCGGATGTTCCCAGCGAAAACCTATCGCAATTCAAGGAAGCAGTGAGCTCCATTCTCACGCCTCACGCGAGTGCCATCCTTCTAGATCCCGAATATGGTCTACCCGCGGCAGCCAAGCGAGCCACAAACGCAGGGCTTCTGCTTGCGTACGAGCAAACTGGATATGACAAAAAAGTTCCCGGGCGGCTCCCGCGCCTTCTCGACCAATGGACCGTTCAACGCCTTATCGAGGCAGGAGCCAATGCGGTCAAACTTCTCTTGTACTATTCAAGCCGCTCACCCGCGGAGATCAACGAGATCAAATATGCCTTCGTAGAGAAAGTCGGTGCGGAGTGCTCGGCCTCGGACGCGCCTTTCTTCCTGGAGCTGGTGAGCTACTCGGAGAACATGGACGAGAAAAGTATAGAATTTGGACGGATCAAGCATGAAGTCGTGACTGACGGTATGAGGGAATTTTCAAAGCCGCAGTACGGCGTCGATGTATTGAAGGTTGGCATGCCCGTCAATCTTTCCTTCGTTGAGGGATCACCTTCCTCGGACAGAGCAATTCTTCACTCGCGTGAACAAGCCAAGCAATATTTCCTGGGCGCCGCGGCGTGCGCGTCGATTCCGTTCATTTACCTGTCCGAAGGCGTGAGTAACGATACCTTCCGGTTTGGATTGGAGCTCGCCGCCGAAGCTGGTGTCGGATTTTCTGGAGTGCTTTGCGGAAGAGCCACATGGAAAGATGGCGTAGAAATATTTGTGAAGCAGGGGCCTCAAGCGCTCCAGGGCTGGTTAGGCCGCGAGGGTGCACGTAACATCGAAAACGTAAATGAGTGCCTGGGAAGCGCAAGGCCCTGGTTTGAAGCAAGTCGTACAGCTACCTCGGGGAAGAGTTGCTGATGTTTCTTTGCGTGAGCCTGAACCCCGCGATAGACAAGCGGCTGCGGCTGGAACGGTTGCGAGTTGGAGACGTCAACCGTGCAACGAACGCATGCCCCGCTCCAGGAGGCAAAGCGGCTCACGTTGCTATGGTGCTGAGAACTTTAGGTGCAGATCCTGTGTGGTTAGGCTTTGCAGGCGGCGCGACTGGCAAACAACTGGTTGATGGACTCCAGGAGCTTTCCATCCGAGTGCAAGAAATACCGACAATCGCGTGCACGCGAACAAATCTGGAGATTGTTGAAAACGACGGCGGTGTCACCGAAATTCTAGAGCCCGGCCAACGCATTACCGATGACGAACTTCGGCAGTGCGAGAAAATTTTGACGGACCTCTTGAACCAAGCCAATGAGCAGCCGACGGTAATTTTTTCGGGCAGCCTTCCTGAAGGAGTGCCACCTGACATTTACAAGACTCTTATCGAATTGGCGCATGATTTTGACAGCCGCGTGTTTGTGGATACCAGCGGCGACCCTTTTAAGTTCGCCCTGGCAGGAAAGCCGGATTTTGTAAAGCCCAACCGGGGAGAAGCGGAGTCCTGGAGCGGGCAAACGATCGACAATCCAACCTCGGCAAAGAGGATTATCGCCGCCATCCTGAATGCGGGGGCCGCAGCCGGAGCGATCAGTTTGGGGTCGGCCGGCCTGGTTTGGCATTCTAAGAACGGAGACGCGCTTTTTGCCGATGCTCCCAAGTTATCCGCGCAGTCCTGTGTTGGCAGTGGGGACGCTACTCTGGCGGGATTCGCTTTTGCCGCACAGCAGCGATTGCCAGCAGCCGAAGCGGTGCGACTCGCGGTCGCGTGTGGATCGGCAAACTGCCTCGCCCCGGGGCCCGGCCGCGCCCGTGCGAAGGACATTGCCAGTTTGAAGGATCAGATTCGCGTGGAGACTTTGGCGTAGCTTACAAAGAAAGGTTGGATTCACCGTCACATGCTGAGTGAGGAGCGGCGTCGCGAAATCTTGGAGTTGTTGCGGACGAACGGCCGCGTCCTGGTGCGGGATCTCTCCAAACACTTCCGCACGTCACAGATTACCATTCGCAAGGATTTGGAATCCCTGCATCATGACGGCCAACTGGAGAGAACCCACGGCGGCGCGCTGCCCAAGGAGAACGGAGCTCTAAAAGACAGCCCACTGCGAGAAAAAGAACACCGGCACCGTCAGGAGAAAATCCGTATTGCCGCGGCCGCTGCTCGCAAAATACGCCCTGGGCAGGTGGTCATTCTGGATTCCGGCACGACCACCTCGGCGATTGCGCGAGCCTGCCGGAATATCAAGAATCTTACGATCATTACAAACGCCACAAATATTGCTGCGGAACTTGCCGACTCTCCGGTTGAAGTCATTCTCACAGGAGGTGTCTTGCGCCAGAATTCTTACTCATTGGTGGGGCCGCTGGCCGAAGATTCGCTGCGAAAACTGAGTGCCGATCTGTTGTTCCTCGGCGTTGATGGGTTTGACGTTCACTATGGCTTGACGACGCCAAACATCCTGGAAGCGCGCGTAAATCGAGCGATGGCGGAAGCCGCGCGGCGTACGGTCGTCGTTTGTGATTCCAGCAAGTTTGGCCGCCGGAGCCTGTCGCTGATCATACCCGCCGCTTCTGTGCAAGAAACGATTACCGACAAGAACATCTCAAAGCATGACCTTAAAGCGCTACGGGAAGCAGACATCAAAGTGACTCTGGTTTAGCGTCGAAAATTCAACATCTGGAAAAATATCTATGCTGATGAAATCAACCGAGTATGCGCAGTCAGAAACTTACAAAGAAATTCTGTCTCAGAGTGACGTCTGGCTATCCGTTTTGCAGCAACTGAAGCAGAGCACTTCCGGGGAAAGGACGCCGGGAAGCAACAACCGAAAGGCGTCCCGGTTGTTTGTTGGATGCGGCACCAGCTTCTATCTTGCGGACGCCGCCGCAACTTCGTGGACATTGCTCACCGGTGAACCGGCACGCGCTGTTCCGGCATCAGAAATTTTGCTCTACCCTGCCTTGACGCGCGCCACCGCCGGCGATTTACAAGCAGTGGTGATCTCACGATCCGGGCGCACCTCGGAGACTGTTCGCGCCGCCCACATTCTTCGGAAAGAAATTCTTATACCCACGTGGGGAATCACCTGCGCGGAGAATAGTCAACTTGAGGCTGAGTGCGATTCCACGTTGGTGTTAAGGACAGCGGACGAGAAAAGCACCGTGATGACGCGGTCGTTTACGTCCATGCTAATCAGTTTGCAGTGGCTCGCGGCAAAGCACGCGGGAAATACAGAGTTCTGCAACTCATTGGAAGTTATGGCAGCCCAATTCGCCACGCGAATACGCTCCCTGGCGGAACAGGTGGAAAACTTTACGACCCGGCTCTCGTTTGAAGACTACATTTTTCTGGGCCAGGGTCCCTTTCACGGCATTGCGCGCGAAGCGGCCCTCAAAGTAATGGAGATGTCCTGCTCTTACAGTCAGTCTTTTCATACCCTCGAATTCCGTCACGGTCCTAAGGCGATCGTAACTCCCCGGACGGCCCTGACATTTTTCATGAGTCAAACAGGCCAGCCATCCGAGGTGGAAGTCCTGGAAGAAATGAAGGATTTGCGCGGGGTGACGATTGCCATCTGCAATAAGGCCGATGAAACCATCCGCAGATCGTCCGATCTTGTTCTGGAACTTAATTTGCCTGGTGATGAGTTGGCATTGCTGGCACCGTACATCGTACCCGGCCAGCTGATGGGCTTCTTTACGGGCGTGGCGAAGGGACTAAACCCCGACCTACCCAAAAACCTTACCCGCGTTGTGGTGCTCGACTAGCTAACTGAGGAGACAATCATTTGGCCTCTTTCGATGTCAGTGTAATCGGTGAACTGAATCTCGATCTGATTTTGTACGGACTGCCGCAGACGCTGGTCCTGGAGCGCGAACACCTGGCCACGGACCTAAGCATCACGCTTGGCAGTTCATCCGCGATCTTCGCGCACAATCTTTCGTACCTCGGGAATCGCGTAAGTTTCAGTTCGTGTATCGGAGACGATCCGTTCGGCGATATTTGCGTGCAACGCCTTTCCGCCAGCGGCGTGGACGTTTCTCATGTAAAGAAATTGCGGGGGAAGACGACAGGACTCACCATGATCCTGCCGCAGCGCAAGGATCGCTATATCCTGACCTATCCTGGCGCGATGTACGAAATGACCAATCGGGATTTGGACCAGTCTTTTATCTTCAATGCGAAGCATCTTCACTTGTCTTCTTATTTCCTGCAAAAAGGCATCCGGCCGCAACTCATCGATATCTTTCGCAAGGCTAAGGAAGCGGGTCTGACCACCTCACTGGACACCAACGACGACCCGGAAGATCGGTGGAGCGGCGATATTCAGCTTTTGCTTAGATACGTTGACATTCTTCTGCCCAATGAGAGGGAAGTATGCAAGCTGGCGCAGACAACGGATGTCGAGCAGGCGGCCGAGTCGCTTTCGAAAAAAGTGCGTATCCTTGTTGTCAAACGTGGATCGCAAGGCGCAATGGCTCGCGTTGGAAAAGAAAAATACACGGCATTTCCACCCATGGTAGATGCTGTGGACCTCGTTGGCGCCGGCGATACGTTTGACGCGGGCTTCGTCCACCAGTTTATCCGCGGAGCCAAGATTGAAGACTGTCTGAAGTTCGCGAACTGCGCCGGGGCGCTCTCGGTCACTCGTGCAGGGGGCACGGAAGCATTTCGGGATGCCACCCATCGGGAAGCATTCTTACGCAAGCATGCCGCGCGCTCCGGCCAATCGGGCACTACGACTTTTAAACCGTGAGCCTAGAATGAGTATCCGTCAGGGCGCCGGGGCTGCCTCCAGCAACAAACTGCCCGTGAAATCCACATTCAACTTGCCGACAGGGCCCGTCACTGTTCCAAGGTCCTTGTGATGAACGTAGTCGCTCACTTGAAATGTTCCCGCAGGCAATCCTCTCAGCTCTACCTCTCCCTTCCAAGCGTCCGGCTTTGCGGAACGCGGTTTCTGGCCGTTCACTTTTTCAGGACTGAAGAAGGCATAGTAAAAGCGATGATCCTTTTCGATAGCGTAAGCTTCGGGAACATCAAATCCATAGACATACAAATCCAGAAAATTGCCCTTCGAAAGCATTTTTTCGTTGTAAAGACCGATCCATTCCTTCCAATGAGCTTCCTTTCCCTGGTTCAGATATACATTCTTGAATTTCGCTCCGTAGTCCGGCCACGTGAATTTTGTTCCCAGCACTCCGCCGGTCCCGAGAGTCGACGCGAAATCCTCGCCAAGATCCTGTTCGTCACCCGTTAAATTGGTTATTCGCGTGAGCTCCACATGGTCGCCGTAGACAGCCGCTTCAGGTCCCAGGAGCGCTTTGTACATCTTTACGCGGCGTCGTACCTGCACCGAGCCCACAGGGTCTGCCGTCACTGCCTGATCCATATACCGAAGCCAGGCCAGATTCGGCGGCGTCCCGCACGGGCAACTCTGCGTCACGCTATCCGGTTTCAATGCCCGCGTCGTCTCGAAAATGATTTTGTAAACGTCCGCCATCGCATAAACCGAGTCGTAAGGTGACTTGTGATGGTGCTTGGGGTTGTAGCACAACGGCGTCGACCAAATATTGTCGAGTTTGTGGCCGTCGAATCCCCAGTCGCGAATAAAACGCTCCGTCACACCTTTGTAGTATTCCTGAACCGCGGGAAGTGCCGGACACAGCGTTGCCAGATTGCGCGCCATTCGCGCGGGCTTCCCATCTTTGTTGAGAACCAGCCAATCGGGATGTTGCTTCACCACATCGGACACAACATATTTTCGCCCGCCGTAGCCATAATGGCCGTCCTCGACGCCAAGCGGTAGCCACCAAACCTGCATCTTCATTCCCTGATCATGAAACTTTTTGACCATGTCGCGAATCGCATCGCCGGCAAACGCGGCCCCATTGGGCTGCCAGTCGCCGTAATTGTTAAACCACCCATCATCCAGCGTGGCCCAGTGAATGCCCAATTCCTTCAGCTTCGGAATGGTGTCGAGCATCTGCTTGGGCGTCACACCGAATTCATAGCCCCAACCGCACCAGCTCACAGCGTAGTTCTCTTTATTGTTCCGCGGCTTCTCCAGTCCTTCTTTGGCGAGCACTTCCGACCAGAGGCTTAGCGGCTCATAAAAGTCACCCTGATAAACCGCAAGAAACGTTCGCGGGGTGGAAAAGACTTCTCCTGGCTTGAGAACCGTATCCGCGGGAACGCGCACTTCGGCCTCGACTTTTCCGGCCTCCACTGCGTGCACCGGAATCGATAATGTGAACGGGACTGTCTCCACGTGACCGATGGCCTCGCCGACCGCGCGGCTCCAGAAGGCAACGACAGGGATGCCTCCGCCGACATATCCAATGTCATCTTTCGTCGGCACGGGTGCGCCGAACGGATTTTCCTGGGAAAACTTTGCGGGCATAAGAAAAGTCTCGTCCTTGCCCCACATCAAGCTGGAGCCTTGGAACGTCCACAGTGGACGCGAGCCAGAATTGGAATCAAGCGGCGCCGCAAACTGGTGACGCTGCAACGTGACCCAATCCAGCGGAACATCAGACGCCCCGGTGTTGCGAACGCTAAAGGAAAGGAATGCCAGATTTGGAAAATCGTCGTAAATCTCGAGTTTCAGCGTTTCGGTCAGCGTAGTTTCCGGAATTGTTCCGGCGATCTCGATTTGCTTTCCCAGCGCGCCGAGTTTCCCTGTGGTGTCACGCACTTGTGCCTGGACGAGGTCGAGGAGCACTCCCGCATGCTCCTTCTTTGCGGACGAGACAACCTGCGAAAAATCAGGAGATTTGCTCTCCAGCGAGGTTGCTCCTTCGGTCGCCACGCGCGCGGCCGTCAAAGCCCCAGAGGGACTCAGCCGAAACTCCGCGGAGGCCGTGCTCACGGTTATACTTTCGCTCGAAACCTTAACTGCTACCGTGGACTTGGCGACTGGGAGCGCAGTCTTGGATTCTTCTTTTTTCTGGCACCCCGCCACAGAGAAGCAACTAATGAGTCCGAGCAAAAGGAAGCTGGCACCAAGCGAGCGCCGGCCATCGCCTGATTTCGAAACCATCTCTCGGCACAAATCACCACGAAGTTCCCGCATTTCAGTGAGATCCTTTAGACTGCATGAAAATTTTGTCCGCATTTTTCATGGTAGATCTTTTCTAGAACTGTATCGGGCAGTCCCATTCGATAGATTTCTGAGCGACCTGAGACATAGGTGACAGATCGTACCGGCGCATAGGTTACACTTTTTGCCTTTTTTGGAGGGAAGAAGTTGTCTTACTCCATTCATTTGGAGGCTTGGAGATTTGAAGTATGTGTTCGATGAGCGGCGACTCAAGGCCTGTGGCTGGGGAATTGTTATTTCTCCCAGGATTCCTGGGGATTCTCCGTACTGCTACGATTTTTTATGCCTAATCTTGCCGTTCTCTTCGTCCATTTAAAGTATTGGCTCTCCCAAACAGATTCGCCGTCCACTCCTGACCTCCGAAAAACCGGATTCCTTGTCCGTTGGTGAAGTCGTTAGACAAGTGTTAGACAAGTTGGACAATCTCCGCATGTTCCGAACATCACGCAATCGCAATGTAAGTCTATGAGAGAACGGGAAATAGGATAGTCGGAGCGATTCGATTTGAACCGCTGACCTCGTGGCCCAACACCAGGCGGTCAGCGACGATTTGAGTGACTGTAAAGTATTGGTCCTACAGGAGATGGTCGGGGCGAAAGGATTTGAACCTTCGACCTCCTGGTCCCGAACCAGGCGCGCTAGCCAGGCTGCGCTACGCCCCGAATCTTATTCCATACTTCTCATCAGTTTACGCGCGATTGCAAACATCTGCAACCGTTACCCTGGAAGCAAAAACAAGACCGCCAGGAAGCTCCCGCTCCCCGGCGGCGTTTTTGAAGAGTGTTAAACGGCGTCAGAACTCGTAGCGCAACGCAAACTGCATCACGCGCGGTTGGTTCAGCAGACTGGTGTAGTTCCCAAAGGTTGGGCCGGAAAACAGTGAAAGGCTCGCGGTCTGCACGTTGAAAACCGGAGTGTTTGTGACGTTAAACACCTCCCAGCGGAACTGCAGACTCTGCTTTTCCGTCCAGGGCATGATCCAACGCTTGGATAGCCCCAGGTCGAGCCCTCGGTATCCTTCGCCTCGAATCTGGTTCCTTGCGCCAGACTCGCCCGGTAAAGGTGAACCGAAGCTGCTGATGGCATTAGCACCGTTGGGGAACAAGCTGATATTCGGGTTCCCGTTCCCATCGATGACCGCATAGTGCCCGGTTTGCACGGGAGCTATCTGGTCCGCCAATCCGGTCAGGTCCCAGTTGGTCGGAAAACCGAACACGTTTCCGACGTTGACTGGAAATCCGCTCGTGATCCGGAAAAGTCCGGTCAGCTGCCACCCTCCGATCAAAGCGTCGAGAGCTTTATTTGAGTCGTGCCCAAACGCACGATTCCGTCCGAACGGCATATCAACGATAAAGTTTGTATTGAACTGGTGGCGCAGGTCGTAGTCGGAATCTCCGCGCAGTTGATAGGGATCCCACGAGTTCGTGATCTGGTCGCCCAGTCCGCCAAGTGCTCCTACTCTCGTGGCATCTGACGCCAAGTCAATGGACTTGCTGTAGGTGTAGTTCGCATCGAACTGGATGCCATGTATGAGCTTGTGCCGCAGCGTCACCTGGAGAGCGTTGTAGCTCGTTGTTCCCACCGACCGCCAGGCGTAGAGCGACGAATACTGCGGATTGAAAAACGTAAAAGGACCAGTTGATGGATTGTAAACTGGACATCCCGGAGCGCCCCCGGCCGCGAACACACAGTTGGCGCTATCGCCTCCGTCTGGTATACCGTACGGATATGAATTTCCGTCCAGTACCGAAAGTGCGCTAGTTTCATTGGTCGAATAGCAGCTAAAGAGGTCGTACGCTGCCTGAAGAGCGCTTGTCGTATTGCCCCCGCTGCAGAAAAGCGAGTAAGCTCCGCCGTTCGGCAGCGGTTGGATAATGTCGCTCCAGTAGGAGGCTGTCTTACCCACCATCGCCGGGGTAATCTGCGAAGTGGGAACTCCCTGCCTATACAATAGAGCAAGCGCCTGAACCGCCTGGTAGTAGGTGACTCCGCTTTTCTTGTCAACAAAGTTAAGAGGCTGCGCTACGTCTTCCTGCGAGAGCAATCGATGGCCAAGCCTGCCTACGTACGCTGTTTCCAAGGAGAACCCGCCGCGAAGTTCCCGGCTGAAAGATAGATCCATGGTGTACGCATAGGGGGTTTTGATTGTGTTGTCCAGCCCCCACTCAATGGCAAATCCTCCGGTAGACAAGGAACTTGGAAAAGTCTGCGGGAACTTACCTACCGGTGCCGGCAGGAGGATTGGGTTGTTGTTCATGTCGACGGTGGGAAGAGTATTCATGTTCGTGACTCGCGGTGAGGATGCAACGGATTCGCTGCCTGCCGGGTTCGATAGCTCCGTGCTCAGGCCAAACGCCCCGTTGCTATCAAACGCGTTGATGAGAGCTTCTCCCACGCGGTCGTAAACAATCGCAAACCCCGCTCGGACGGAACTCTTCCCCTGGCCAAAAAGACTCCCCAGGAGCCCGCTCGAGGCCTGCGGCGCCCAAGCGAGAGCTACGCGAGGTCCAAAGTCTTTGGGATCCCAGTTGTAGTACCCTTGCCTACCGTTGACAGGTCCGGCCAAGTTGAACGAGATAAGAGGGTCGTCGCTCGAGGGGATTCCGTTCTCCATGTTGTAGGCGCGCTGGTTAAACCATGACCCCAGATTCGGCGAGGGAGCGACCTGTAAGCCGTTGGTCTCCCACGGTGGGGAGAATAGCGAGTACCGCAAACCGAGGGTCACCGTAAAGGTCGGCTTGACTTTCCAAACGTCTTGCGCGTACATCTCATAACCGTCAAACGCATAGTGACGCGCTACGGGCGCGCCACCGGGCAGTGTGGTCCCATTCTTGTTGTAGTTGTAAAAGGCATCGCCTTCAGAAACAAACCCCACCATGTCCGCGATCGAAAAATCGTAGTTCAGCCCAAAGGCCGAACTTACCGCCGGTAAATTGTAGGCGGGCGTTCCCCCCACTTGGTACGATGGATTCAGCGGAGAGTTTGTGTTGTTTGAGATTCCTCCGGTATTTAGCCATGCCGAGTTCACAATCCCGTCGCTGAAAGAATTCCCCAGCGTGGCGGTGGCGTCACGGATGTATGTGATAACTCCGCCAAACTGCCAGGTGTGATTCCCGTGCGTCCAAGACAGATCGTCTGCGATATTGTTTATTGGCCGCTCGTATTGGCTGCTGCGCGTTATAGCGCCGGTCTGATCATTCAGCCCTCGAAGGATGATCCACGACTGGTCCGAGTCGCCGATGAGACCATTGCTTTCTCGCACGAAACCATACCTAACATTGTTCACTAACGTCGAGGACAGAACACCGCTATAGTTGGCGATGATTCCCTTGTTGTAATTGACGTTGATGAACGTCGGGGGTTGGTTCGGCAGGAATTCCGCCTCGGGGGAATTGTAGTTGGCAAGCGCCCCCGAGACTGATATGCGATGTTTTCCATCGGACGTGATGTTGTAATCCATCTTTGCGATATACCAGTTCTGGACCAGGCTGATGGGCGAGCTGAACACATAACCCACTGTGTTCAGGCCGTCTCCCACCGCTGAGCTATTGCCTTGGGGCCAATACCCGCTGTTGAGGTAGCTCTGAATGGCCGTGTTAACTCCAATGTGCAATGGATCCATCATCTGGATGGTGGATGGACCCAAAGCATAATTCCCAGCAGCGACTGTGTAACTCTTCCCGCTCAACCCCGTTACCGTTCCTCCGGGGCATGCGGAAGGAGTATCACAGGGGTATTCCACGATACCGTCTCTCAGGGTAGCGGAGGGTACTGTCGAGGTTACGACCTGGGCTTCCTCTTGGCGTCTTCCTTCATAGTTCGCAAAGAAAAACAGCCGGTCCTTCTTGATGGGCCCCCCAATTGAACCTCCAAAAATGTTTCGATTCAGTTTCGGAGCCTCATTTGGTTCGCCCGAGGTTAGCTGAGCCTGTTTGTTGAAGTAATCATTTGCGCTCGTGTATGTATTCCGCAGGTATTCGTAAGCCGACCCATGAAACTGATTCGTCCCGCTCTTTGTTACGAGAGCTACTTGAGCGCCGCCCGTCCCGCCTTGGTCGGCGTTGTAATTTGATGTCGTTACGCGAAACTCCTGCACAGAATCCAGAGTGACTGGTAGAACCGACGTAAACGCGTTTCCTCCGCGGTTGTTCACTGCAATCCCGTCCAGCGTCACGTTGCTTTGGTCGCTGCGGGCCCCGTTCACCGCGCCGCTGCGCGTATCCTGGTTCGAGTCGATGGACGGATTGTTTCCGATGTATACCACCCCGGCTTGCAGAGTGAGTAGATCCGGAACATTGCGCCCTTCCAGGGGCAGCTCCTTCACTTGGTTTTCATTGAACGCTATCCCCAGCGATGCGTCCGTTGTGTTTAGCGTCTGTGCTTGCGCCGAAACCTCCACAGTCTCCACCGTGGTTCCAATATCCAACGTCACATTCAGCGTTGCGGGATTGTTAACCAGCAATTGCAGCTGGGTAAGTTCGAACTTCCGAAATCCATTGGCTGTCACGCTAACGGTATAGGTCCCCGGGGGCAGCGCCAGGAATTCATAATCACCTGATGTTCCGGTAGTCGTTGCCCGCTGAACAGATAGGGCCGGGTTGACGAGGGATAAGTGAGCGCCGGATATAGCGGCACCGCTCTTGTCCGTGACAGTGCCCCGGACCGAGGTCGTTCCTGTCTGGGCCCAGCTGCCAGTCCCCCCAAGCAAAAATGCCAATGCCAAGACGGAAATCTTGCACTTCTTGGAAAACCACCTCATGGACTGCTCCTTTCGCGCACCCCTACCCAAAATTGATTTATGTGCAAGTGGGCAGCATCAACGCGTCGCGAAAACACTTTTGCGCTTTGCCGGGTTTCAACCTGGAGGAAAAACACTGCCCCGGGCACCTTCCCCACCGCTCCGCTCGCTAAACTTTGACCTAGCATTTAGGCCAAATCGACGGTCGGTGTCAAGGAAAGTTCTTTGCTCTCGACTTTCAAGTTGGGATTATCTGAATTTTGAATTCTTGCGAAGACAGCCGCAGAACTCATCGCTACGCTATCCCCACAAAAATGGCCAAAGCGCCGCAGATGCGGTCAGTCACTCTCTATTTTCCGCTTAGCTAAGATTCAGCAGTCTGGCCACGGTGATCGCC
The DNA here is from genome assembly GCA_963804545.1 of uncultured Acidobacteriota bacterium. Lineage (GTDB taxonomy): Bacteria > Acidobacteriota > Terriglobia > Acidiferrales > UBA7541 > Acidiferrum. The sequence continues at coordinate 3,166,338 of CAWDQW010000004.1, read as the reverse complement.
GGAATTCCGCGAATCGCGTTGAGGATCGAGTCCGAGACATCTCCATCCAGCCGCACCAGCGACACTGCTTCTGCGCCCTGCTTCTCATCCCGCCGTCCCAAAGCGAATGTCGCGATGTTCACGCCCAGGTTTCCCAGCGTCGAGCCCACCTGCCCAATCACGCCGGGCTCATCCCGGTTTCGCAAATAAAGCATCGTACCGGCCAACTCCGCTTCCAGGGGAATGTCGTCAATCTGCAACACGCGAGGCGAGCCGTCGTGCAAAACGGTGCCTTCCGCGGAAAAGCCCTTGGCGGACCCTGTCTTCTCGGGTAAAGCCGCTACTTCCAGCGTGTTAGGAAACCCGCGCTCCCGCCGCCGCGTCTCTTCCTCGACAGACAATCCCCTCGCTGCCGCCACCGCCGGGGCATTTACCACGTTTACCTTTTCGTCCAACACCGCATTCAGCATTCCCGCCAGCACCGCGCTGCGCAGCAGGTGCGTACCTACCTCCGCCACTTCGCCCGCATAACGAATCCGTATCCGCGCCGGCCGCACAGCCACTGCCTGCGACACCAGCGATCCCAGCCGCTCCGCCAGCGCCAGGTATGGCCGAACGCGCCGGTACTGGTCCGCTGACAACGCCGGCAAGTTCACCGCATTACGAATTAGCCCCTCCGCAAGATAATCCTTCACCTGCACGGCCACCTGCGTCCCCACCTCCTCCTGCGCCTCCGCCGTCGAACCCGCGACATGCGGCGTGCCGATCACGTTGGCCATGCCTAGCAGCGGCGAATCTTTCGGCGGCTCATGCACAAAAACGTCCAGCGCCGCCCCGCCCAACTTCCCGCTTTTCAATGCTTCCGCAAGTGCAGCTTCATCAATCAGTTCGCCTCGCGCCGCATTTATAATCCGCGCGCCCTTTTTCATTTTCGCTATCGTCTCTGCATTGATCAGATTCTGCGTCGCCGGGCTCAGCGCCGTGTGCAGCGAGATAAAATCGCTCTCCGCCAGCAGCTTTTCCAGAGGCACAAGTTCGACCTGCACTTCCTTCGCTGCCGCCTCGCTGATGTAGGGGTCATACCCTAGCACGCGCATATCAAACGCGTCCGCGCGGATCGCCACTTCGCTGCCGATCCGGCCAAGTCCAATCAATCCAAGCGTTTTGCCCCGCACTTCCGTTCCCGCCGCGGAAGATTTTTCCCATTTCCCCTCGTGCATCGCCTTATCGAGCCGCGGCACCTGCCGCGCCAGCGCCAGCAGCAGCGCAAACGTGTGCTCCGCCACGCTGACGGCATTGCCTCCCGGCGTGCTCATCACCAGCACTCCGCGCGTGGTAGCCGCATCGAGGTCGATGTTATCCACGCCCACGCCCGCGCGCCCCACGGCCCTCAGCCGCGGCGCTTTATCCAGCAACTCCGCCGTCACTTTCGTCGCGCTCCTCACGATCAAGGCGTCCGCGTCGGCAATCTCCGCGTTCAGGTTGTCCTTCGTCGTCAAAACGATGTTCCATCCCGCCTTCCGCAACAGCTCGACACCCCGCTCGCTAATCTTGTCTGCAACTATGACTTTCATCGGGCCTCATCCAGGTTGGTTTGATTTGCCGTGCACCCAGGCGGGCAAAACCCGCCAAAACTAAAACATTAACGGTAGCGAGCCACTCTCAGCCTGTCAAATCACGCCGCCCCTCTTCTCCGCGACCTCCGTGTCTCTGCGGCCTCTGCGTTAATTCTTTTTCCTTCTTTTCTTCTGCTATATTGAAGCCATGACCATCGCCGAAAAAATCCAAAAAGACCTCGTCGACGCCATGCGCGCCAAAGACGAGCTGCTACTGAGCGTCCTTCGCGGCGTCAAATCCGCCATCAAGTACAAGGAAACCGAAAAAATCAAAACGCTCGACGAAGCCGAAACCATCCAGATCCTGCAAACGCTCGTCAAGCAGCGCAAAGAATCGATCGACCAGTTCGGCAAAGGCAACCGACAGGACCTCGTCGACAAGGAAACCAAGGAACTCGCCATCCTCGAGTCCTATCTCCCAGCCGGCGCCAGCGACGCCGAAATGGACGCCGCCATCGCCAAAGCCCTCGCCGAAACTGGCGCCAACTCCATGAAACAAATGGGCGCCGTCGTCAAAGCCGCCAAAGCCCATCTCGAAGGCAAAGTCGTGGACGGCAAAGCCTTAAGCGACCGCGTTCGCGCCAAGCTTTCCTAGCCCGCGTTCTCCCTCGGAGTCACACTTCCGCCGGCGTCCGCGGCGCACATCTGAATAAGCGCCTGGGATGATTGTTTTTTGTCCTGAGAGGGATTTCCCCGGTCTTGCGAGGCTTCAGCCCCGGCTTTCCCTTTACTGGCTGCCCGCCGGTTTCAACACCGCGGTGTTTCTTTCGTCGCTCGCAATGATTCGGTAGAGCTTCTTCAAATCGTCCACTTTGCTCAGCGGCACGCTCAATTCCTTCACTTCAAACGTCCGCGTATATTTCAGCGTGTTGCCTTGCACTTCGGCCTTGCTGTGATAACTCGCGAAGCTGTAATCCGCATTCACCGCGGGAGGCAGATCATCCACCACGTACCCTTGCGGCAGCGTAATCTCAAAGGTATCCGTATCGCGCGAAGGCCCGTCGAATTCCACCGGAAATTTCCGCGATTCCTTCGTCTCCAGCAGGTCGCTCGACTTGTTTCCAAGCACGCGCGGCCGCACCAGCAGCAAATTCCCCGCGGTCTTCGCGTAGTTCTGCGCCACCAGCGAGTAGTCGTAAAGGAACGCTTTGTCCGTCAGTTGCAGATTCCCGATCGTCGCCTTGGTGATTTGAAAGGTCGTCAGGGATTGCGAGAGTAGCGATTCGATCGGTTTTATCCGGTCCGCGTCCTTCGTCACCGTTCGCAGCGCCCACCGCTGCGCGGCCGCGCGATCGCCCACGCGCACTTCGTCCACATCGCCGCTCAAAGTCCCTGTAGCGCTGAGGCTTAATTTCGCCGTGCGCCAGATTCCGTTGGATTTTGGCGACAATTGCGGCAGCTCGATCAGCTCTCCGCCGTCCGGCGCCACCAGCAAACCGTAGTTCGCCTGCAACGCGCCGGAAAGCTGGCCGAACGAGGTCATTTCGTCGGTCGGATCGAAGAACAGAAGCTTTCCGAGTTTTGGATGCACCATCGTCGCCACCAGCGAGCTGTCCACCACGTCCGCAGGCAGCTTAATGGCAATGATCACGTGATCGAATCCGCCCATGTGCGCCGGCGTCTCCGGCGTTACCGAACCTCGCTCCGAATTGATCACGACGTAGTAGTTTTCAACTCCAATCTCTCGAAGCATCGCCGACATCAGCGTCACTTTATCCTTGCAGTCTCCGTACCGGTGCGTGAACACTTCCGCCGCTGGATGCGGCTGCCACCCTCCGATCCCCAGTTCGATGGCTACGTAACGAATGTCTTTCTGCGCGAACCCCGCCAGCGCTCTCATTTTATCCAGCGTCGTTCCCGCCGAAGCCGTCAACGCCGCCACCTTTTGCTTTATTTCTGGCGAAGCGTCGTAGCGTCCGCTCAGCAGCCCCTGGTACCAAATTCCCATCTGCTGCCAATTCTGGAATCCCTTGTTCTGCGCGCTTCCGCCGGACGGAAAAAAAGATACGATCATCTGCCCCGCCACTCCCGGCCACGGCGGCATATAGTCTTCGTGCCGGATTCCTTTCACGTCGCTCACCACCCATTGCGCCTGGGTTCCCGTCTGCGCCGCCTTGGCTTCCGGATAGTTCAGCCACGTCGCTTTGTATTCCCACCCTTGCGGAAGCTGCAGGGAGTAGTGCGCCTCGCGCACCGGACTCGTCTCCTGAAACGACCAAACATCCTGCAAAACGTACGGCTGCGCCTCCACCTCATATTCGTACCCGATGATATTTCCCGGATCGGCAGCCGGGATGCGCAGCACCTTGTCCTTCACGTCCGAGACCAGTTCGCTCCCCTCCACTTTCGGCAGCGATATTTCCACCGCATCCTTGTCCTTCACTTCATAGTCTTTCCCTTGCGCCGGGATGCACCACCCCCGGATAGACGTAATTTTTTCGTGCGCGTTAAAGGGAACCGCCACGATCCCGTAATCGCGTCCGCCTGGCCGCAATATCTTGTACGCTTCGCGCACCGTCGTCTTGATCTTGTCCGCGGACAGCACTGTCACCGTCTTCTCGGAATAAAGCAGCACGGCATCGGTCTTCTCGTCGTGCGCCGGCAGCGGCACACTCACCAGCGCGTGCATCCATCCAGGCGCATCCGCAGCAGCCCTGGCTCTGCACACCAGGCACACCACGCCGAAGGCGAACACAGCCAGATAACGCGCCGTGACCCTGCGCCTAGTTCCGCGCTGCCGTTCCGCCGGGTTGCAATACCACTTGCTGTTCATCTGCCGCCCTCACAATCTGGAAAATGGCCCGCAACGTTGGATAGACCTTCGCCTCCAGCAAAAGAACGTCGACGTTTAGCTTCCGATTCAAGTGCAAAGTGCCCTTGTCATTCTCCACCTGCATGGTATACACGATTAATTTCGCGTCCTGGTTCTTCGCCGGGGGCACGCTGCTCACTTGCCACCCCAGTGGCAGCTCAATCGTCACGTCGTCTATTTTTTCGAATGGAAATTGGAAATAAATCGGATGCACGCGGTTGGCATGTTCGAACAACTGCTTTTCCGTTGCTCCGAAGAGCGCCACTGGCAGCAACGCCCGCCTTCCCGCGCCCGACACCCAGCCCGGTACTTTCAAATCGTATTCCGCCACCAATTTTTCCGATGAACTGCCCCAATCCGGCTTGTTCGTCAACTCCACGTCGATTCCCACGGGAATGTATTCCTTCACCTGGTCCTCGAGAAATTTCTTGCGGTCCGCTTCATCCACGTTTCGCTCTTCCTGGCGCCTCCACAGCGCTTCCAGCCCCGTAAACGTGATGGTCAGTTTCCCTTCGAGAGACCCGGTATCGTCCAGCTTCAGATCCGCTTTTCGTTCGATCCGCGACTCCGAACTTTGCGGGAGCTCGGTTATCACCCAGCTTCCGCCATCCTTGTCCAGCTTCAGCCCTTTCACCGCCGTCTCCGTCCATGGCAACAGCCCGAAAGGCGCGAACGCCGTCCCCGGATCGCAATAAACATCCTTGCCATTCAGCTTCACCAAAACCAGGTTGGTGTCCAATTGCGAAGCATTCGTTCTCGCGGGATTGAAAAAATAAACGCTTCGCGCCGACGCCATCACTGGATACGCCTCGAAACCCGCAGCTCTCGCCAGCGCCAGAAACAGCCAGGTAAGCTGCACTCCATTCCCGTACCCGTGTTTCCACACGTCCTCGACGCTGTTCGTATCTTTCTGCTTGTCCCGCTTCTTCTCCTGCTCCGTCTTTTCCAGTTCATACGAAGTATTCCGCAGCGTCTGCACTTTCGCGTAAATCTTCCGCAGCTTCACTTCCGGCGTGTCCCCTTCCGAAACGATCTGCGCTACGGCCTGCTCCATCGATTTATGCTTCCCGACAAACCCTTCCACCGTGGTATCAAGCTTCTTCCCTTCCTTTTTCCAATATTTCGCCGGGTCGGTCTCCTGATTCGAGTTGTCGCTGTAGGTAAACTCCACGCGGTATTTCAATTCGTTCTCCGGCGGCATGAAATCTTCGATCTGGAACGCGGGCACTTTTTGCGCCTCTAGCCGGATGGTTCCGTGGTCGTCTTTGGGAGGTGTCGTTCCCGGCGGCAGCCCCACGGGCGTGCCCCAGCGCAGCGTGAAATTATTGTCGGGCTTCAGCGAAAATTTCCCGTGCACCGTGAAAAGCTCTTCGCTCAGAATCCAGCTCGAATCGTAGACGTACCCCTCTTGCGGATAGTACGTGTAGTGGTATTCGATAATGCTCCCCACTTGCACGTCCGGCAGCGTGAATGTTTTTGCCAGATATTTCAGCCCTCGCGCTTTCACGATCGTCTTGTCAAAGGGCTTGCCCTCGAAATTCACGATCGAGCCATCCGGCCGCACCGTCCGGGCCTTTAGGTTGCTGATGTTTCCCTGCTCCCGGAAGAACGGAATCTCCACGTCCGCGTACTTCCTGCCTTCCTCCGTCAAAATCTTGATCCGCACGTAGTTGTATTCATTCGCTCGGCTCTGTTCATCGCTGCGGTCCACCTGCCGGTACAAATACACCGCCGGCGCTCCCGGAGCTTCCAGCACGCTCGTCATCTGCAGCTCTTCCGGCGAAATCGGCAGCCACTCATCCGCGCTGCTCGACCCCACGCGGTACGCCGCCGCCCCAAGCAAAAACACCGCCGTAATCACGGACAATCGGCGCAGAGACACAGTCCACCTCCGAGGTTGAGTTTGCGGAATGCGCGCAAATCTAGAACGCGCAGGGAAAGTCGTGACACCTGCACCGCCGCGCTGGGAAGGGTCTTGGCGCATAAGCAGTGTTACCGACCTGTGTTACGTGCTGCGGCGGACATTACAAGCACTGGTATGCGCTGTCAATAGAACACTTTGCCCGCATTCCCGCGCAAACGCGACACTTGTATCAGTCTATCCCGTTGGCTCCCAGCAGCTTTTGCTATGGCTTCGCACGTTTGCCTCGCCGTCATGCTCCTCTCCTTCGGCCCCAGCGCTCTCCTCCTCTGCAAAAAACGCCTCGACGCCTACCCCCCTCGCCCCTCCGCCTAGCTACAGCTCACACCTATATGTCCCCAACATGCCCGCCCCACAATCGCGCGTGATACAATCCTTTCATGGGAGTCATAACAAAAAACCCCGAAATTCTAGGCGGAACTCCCGTCTTTTGGGGCACGCGCGTACCCATCCAGACGCTTTTCGATTACCTCGAAGGCGGCGAAACACTCGAAGATTTTCTCGAGGGATTCCCGACCGTATCGCGCGAATCCGCCATCGCTGCTCTCGAAGAAGCGAAACACCTTCTCCTCGCGCGTTCCTAAATGCGCATTTTAATCGACGAGTGCATCGATGAACGATTCCGGAACTATCTGCCGGGTCACGATTGCCAAACAGCCCGTTTCGCTGGACTCGCCGGACTGAAAAATGGCGACCTTCTCGCAGCTGCAGAAACAGCCAAATTTGACGTCTTCCTGACCGTGGATCAAGGGATCGAATACCAGCAAAATCTAACCGCTCGCATGATCGCAATCATCATTTTCCGCGCGAGGTCGAACCGCCTGAAAGACCTGCTGCCGCATGTGCCCGCTTGCCTCGCTCAAATCGCATCCATTCAACCTGGTCAGATCGTCAGGATCGATCGTTAGCTCTTCCCGTCTCCTCGCCTCTCACCCCGACCCCCACCCGTCATTTCGAATGGAGCAGGCCGATGCTTTTCCTTCACGTTCGCTCCTGCGAACGTGTCGGCCTGCGCAGAGAGAAATCCCTCTTCGTCTTCAATTTTGTAGCTGATTGACGGCAAGGCTAGGACCAACAGCGGATAAGCCGCGCGATTTTCGATCGTTTACCTTGCGCAATTCTCCGCAGACCACTCTGCATTCATTCGGGAGTACTCCTTCCATTCCTCCGGTAGCTCTTCCGCAAGATAAATCGCCGAAACGGGACACACGGGCACGCACGCTCCGCAACATATGCAGTTTTCTCCATCGATATAAAGCTGTGTCGCGTGGGCAAAACCCGGTTCATCCTTCCGCGGATGGATACAATCCGCCGGGCAAACATCCACGCACGCCGTGTCTTTCACGCCTGCGCAAGGCTCCGCAATGACATACGCCATGATTCCTCCTCAAACCTCCGTCTGAGGATAGGAACTCCGCACATGTCGCCGCCATGACTTATGTCACGCACCCAAAAAAGATTTGATAGGAAGCTTTCGCCTCGCAGCCAACGGCCGGTCTCAGCTCTTTCCGGTAATCTCTTTCTCCAACTTACTTACGTCGGGGACTCTTACCGTCCGTCGCTTCATTTCGATGAGCCCATCCCCATGCAAGCGTCCCAAATTTCGTGAAATCAGTTCCCGCACCGTTCCGAGCCGCGCCGCAAGTTCCTCGTTGTTCTCGCGCAGCTCGAATTCCGCCTCGCGTCCCGTGCGCCGCTCACCTTCCTCCGCTAGCCGGAGCAAATGCGCAATCAGCCGGTCGCGCACCGTTGAAAATGACAATTCCTCTACTAGCCCGTCCAGATGTCGCAAGCGGTGCCCCAGAACCTTGATCACCTTCATCGCCACTTCCGGATGCTGCAAACATATGATTCTGAAATCTTCAGCCGGTAGTCTCAGTAACACCGTCACCTCGACCGCAGACGCCGCCTCGGAATATCTCCCTTCATCAAACGCCGGCACCTCAGCTAGCGTGCTCCCCATCCGCTCGATGCTGATTAGCTGTTCCCTTCCATTCGACGCTGTTTTCACCAATCGCACCGCCCCTGCTTCTACGATCAGCAATTCTCGGCAGCGCTCTCCCTCTGAGAAAACAATTGCACCCGCGCCATATTCTCGGCGCGTCAACCGATCCGCAATGGCCCCCAGCTCGCCATCCGACAACTCCGCAAACAACGGCACCCGCCGCAGCGTCGCGACCAGCTCAGCTCGTATACTTGGCATACTCCATCATCCTAAACGCTCCCGCCGCTTTTTTGATCCCCCACGTTGGGTGTCCCAGGTGCGTGGCTGTACAACGCGTCAAGCCGGGCGCCCCACGTATCGCTTTTATACGTGGGGCTTTTGACTTTTCCACACATTTCCACAGCCGTAACAAACCCATCACTCCCCGCCCAACTCCCACAATCCTCTCCACTTCCGCCAGCGCGTTTCGAATCCACCCCTCCCGTTCTAATGAGCACTCAGTAAACGAACACAGCTATTGACAATCGGTAACTACCTCTGCTACCATTGCGTATGTTTAGGCCGCGCCGCCCCGCAATGTCGGTCCCTGCTTTTTCTTCTTCTGAACTTTGTGTCTCTGCGTTCGGCTCTCTTCCATGCTTTTGTAGTGGCGGGTCTTCAGACCCGTTTCCCCGCTCGTTTGCTCCCGTTCCTTCCCTTCCCGCCCTTTCCCCTGCCACCCCTGTGCGTACACGCCGGATTCGCCGCAAACCCTTTCTCTTCATTGATTTACTTCATAACTCGCGCACACCCCGGGGGTGGGGTCCCCGGCGCCTCCAACCTGCTCGACCCACGCCCTTCCTCTTTTTTCCACACCGAGTAAACATCCAACGCACAGGAACGCCCGCAACTCCAATCGTTTCATGCGAGTACTCACGATTCTCTGGATGCCCGGGGGGGTGGGGGAGGAACCACCATTCCTGGCTGTCCCCATCAAAACTCCTCGGCCTTCGCCCCACAGGTCACGGGCCACGGAACACCGGTCACGTCTTCTCTGCGCGGCTCTGCGAACTCTGCGCCTCTGCGTTATCCTTTTCCCCGCTTTTCCTTTCGACTTTCAACTGTCGACTCTCAACCTTTCTCCTCCCACAGAACTTCTACCCTCCCGCCTCCGATTTACGGCATAATCCCGCCGCACAGGGGCACCATCCGCAATCCAATTTGCGCGCAGGGAGGATTCAGTGACTGATCGTCCATGGAGTTCCACGGCTCCTCCAGCAGAGTTCCGCACCTACATCTCCGCCGAGGAGAGTCCCAAGGAATTCACGATCCGCGCCATCATACTCGGCTCGTTGTTTGGATTGCTCTTTGGAGCGGTCAGCGTCTACGTCGGCCTGCGCGCTGGCCTCACCGTCTCCGCATCGATCCCCATCGCCGTCCTTTCCATCAGCATCCTGCGCGCGTTCGGCCGCTCCACCATCCTCGAAAACAACATCGTCCAGACCACCGGCTCGGCCGGCGAATCGCTCGCCGCCGGCGTTATGTTCACGATTCCCGCGCTCATTTTTCTCGGCTTCGGCTCGGAGTTCACATTCTGGCGGATCTTCCCGCTAGCTCTCCTCGGCGGATGGCTCGGCGTGCTGCTTATGGTCCCGCTGCGCCGCCAGCTCATCGTCGGAGAGCACGGCAACCTCGCCTTTCCCGAAGGCACTGCTTGCGCCGACGTTCTCGTGGCCGGCGAACGCGGCGGCTCTTTCGCAGGACGCGTTTTCTGGGGACTCGGCCTTGGCGGTGTCTACACCGTCTTCATGAACATTTTTCAGTCCTGGACCTCGCAGCCCGAGAGCCAGCCCAAATGGTTTCCCGGCGCATCCTTCCGCGCAAACATCACTTCGGAATATCTCGGTGTCGGCTACATCATCGGTCCGCGCGTTGCCGGAATTCTTTTCGCGGGAGGCATTGTCTCCTGGCTGGTGGTGATGCCTGCGATCCGGTTTTTCGGCCAGCTCTCCGGAAATGTCGCCATCTATCCCGGCACGATTCCCATTCCGCAAATGTCTCCGGACCTGCTTTGGCGCACGTACATTCGGCCGATGGGTGCGGGAGCCGTCGCTGCCGCGGGCGTCATCACGCTGATTCGCACGCTGCCGACGATTATTTCCGCGCTGCGCTCCGGCCTCAAAGACGTTCGCGCGCAAGGTGGCGGCCAATCTTCTGCCGCAAGCCGCATCGACGAAGACATGCCCATGCGCACGGTGATCATCGGCTCGATCATCATCATCGTGATGCTCTGGGTTTTGCTCACCTTTCATCCGATGAAAGGCGCGAGCACCCTTTGGTGGCAAAATCTTTTTGCCGCCATTTTCGTTGTCGTGTTCGGATTTCTATTTGTCACGGTGGCCGCGCGCATCAGCGGCCTTCTCGGCAACTCTTCCAACCCTATCAGCGGAATGAGCATCGCCACGCTCATGGCTACCTGCGCGATCTTTTTTCTCGCCGGCTGGACGGCGCCGAACTATTCCGTTCTCGCGCTGATGATTGGAGGCGTCGTTTGTATCGCCGCCGCTATTGCTGGCGCGACTTCGCAGGATTTGAAAACCGGCTACCTCGTCGGCGCTACTCCGTACCGTCAGCAGTTGGGCCTCTTGATCGGCGTCACTGTTTCCACCGTCGCCATCGGTGCCACGCTCAATTTGATGAACGTCGGCCTCGAGAAATACATCCCCACGCAAATTCCCGTAAGCATTTCCGCGCTTCCCTCCGGAGTAAAAGTCGAACGCGAAGGTTTCGTCTACCGCGGCAAAACCTACACTTTGGTGAACGCGCTTAGCTCCGGCGTCATTCCCGACGGCGAATACCTCTACGACAGCGATACAAAACAGATCGAAATCCAGTGGGCGCAAGGCATCGGCAGCGACAAAGCTCCCGCTCCGCAAGCCCGCCTCATGGCCACGGTCATTAACGGCATCCTCAACCAGAAACTTCCCTGGCGCCTGGTTCTCATGGGCGTCGCGCTAGTCATCGCCGTCGAAATTCTCGGCGTCCGTTCGCTCGCTTTTGCCGTCGGCTCGTATCTCTCGATCGCCACCACCGCGACCATGTTTGCTGGCGGCCTGGTCCGCTGGCTGGTCGAAGCAACCTCCAAGGAGAAAAAAGACGAAGGCGAAGCCAGTCCCGGCGCTCTCTATTCCAGCGGCCTGATCGCCGCCGGAGGCGTTTTCGGTCTGCTGGGAATTGTCATCAATCTTTTCCAGGACCCGGAAATCGCGACGCACGTCCCCGGCTGGTTCGGCCGCCTTCTGAATTTGCCGTGGCGCCCCGATCTTTTCTCTCTCGGCCCCAGATTTTGGGCCAGGCTGGCGCCTAACGACCAGTTGCCTGTACCAACGCACGTCCAGTCGCTCTTCGGCATGCTGATGTTCGTTCTGCTCGCCGCCTCGCTGTTCCATTTCGCGCGCAAGAAACTCAACTAAGGAGCCCATCGAACAAATCAAAAATTCAATGCAAAGCCCGGAATACAGGCCAAACCGCCACTTTGACGCGCACGTGGCAACACCGTAGACTTTAGGGATGGGAACTTCGTTCCGCGCACGCCGTTACAACTTCGATTGGCGCGGCTTCATCACGCCCGGCGTTAAGCTCCTGGTGCTCATTTGCACCGGCGTGTTCCTGGTCCAGACGCTCGTCGACATTTTCCTGGGACTGCGGGCTAGCTCTTGGATCAATCACTACTTTGGCCTTGTCGCGCTCGGCCCAATCCCAGGTCTGCGGCTGTGGCAGCCGTTCACTTATATTTTCTTGCACGGCGGCTTGTTCCACTTGCTGATCAACATGCTTTTTCTCTGGATGTTCGGCCGCGAACTGGAACTCGTTTGGGGCAAAAAGCGTTTTCTGAATTTCTTTTTTCTGTGCGGCGTCGGCGCGGGCCTCATCGAAATTCTGGTGAAGGTCATTCCGATGACCTGGGGCCACAGGCCCTCGGACATTCCAACCATCGGGGCTTCGGGCGCGATTTTTGGAATTTTGATGGCCAATGCCATTCTGTTTCCCGACCGGCGCATTTGGGTTTTCCCATTGCCGGTGACGATTCCGATGCGGCCGTACGTCGCGGTCATGGGCGCGATCGAATTTTTCGGCACGCTCGGATCGGGCGGCGACGCCGTCGCGCACGTCTGCCACCTGGGCGGAATGCTGGTGGGCTACATCTATTTGCGGCGCGGATCGTTCTTGTACAGCGTGCGCAACAGCGTTTCGGACTGGCAGCACAAGCGCAACCGCAAGCGATTCGATGTTTACATTAACAAGCACAAGAACGAACCTCCTTCGCGCCCGGACCGCTGGGTCAATTAAACTCTCTTCTGACGTCGTTTTCGCGGCTTCCCGTCATCAACTTTGCGGAAAAGGATTCCTTTGCGGAAGTGGATCGATGCGGCTCTGAAGATTTTTTTCGGCGCGTTCTTCGCGTTGACCTCGCTGTATTGCCTGCTCGCTTTTCTGCCCTACACCTATTATTCGATGATCAAATCGCCTGCGTATGCGTGGATGCCGTGGTTCGCCCGGCATCATGGTTTGCTGTTTTGTCTCGCGGCAATTGCCGCGGCGATTGCCTATCGCTCCGCCAAGAGGAGGGCGGCGTATTTTGTTTGCGTAGGCATTCTTGCGTGCATTGGAATTTTTCTCCTGTTACGGCCATTTCTTGTCGGCATCGAAAGCAATAGAACGGCATATTGGGTCGGCGCGGCGGCGCTGTGGACGATCGTTCTGGTCGTCTCGGTTTGCGGCTTTGGCAATTTGAAAGCGGAGAGCGATGCGGCGAGTAAATCACATCTCTCTTATCCAGCGGGGATCTTGCTGGCGGCGGGCGTTGCGTTGCTCGGCGCGGTTGGGGCGCATCTTCAAAGTTATTCGGACACCAAAACCCTGGAATGGCATGCCACCGATATTTATCTGACGTTTTGGAGCTTGGTTTCCCACATTCTTGTGGCGATTATTCTCGTCTCCATCCTGAATTTGATACGCATTGGCGCTTCGAAATCTTCGCATTCACGCGGCGTGCGATGGATTCTGTCGGGGCTCCTGATTTTTGGAGCGTTGTGGGCGTTGTCGGTGCGTTTTCTGGAAAACGCGCTGAGCTTTGAGGGATGGCTGGCGCATCTTTACGCCGCTTCCCTTGCCGCGGCACTTACGGTACTGGGATTTTCCGTGGCGCAGCCGTTTCTTGCGGGAGAAGAGGCCGATTCGCGGGCCGGGTCCGCAACAAAGAAGGCCGTTTTAATCGTGGTCTCCATTGTCGTTGCGATTTTTGCGGTGGCGGTGCCGACCTGGCTTGGAGGCGGGGACTGGAACGGCTTTTATGAGGGCACGTGCACGATTTTCTTTTGGATCGTTCTGAGCTTTTGCGTTTTTCGTTTGTGGCCACGCGAGGGCGCTTATCCAGTTAAGACCGTTCTCGCCGTTTTGGTTTTGAGCCTGCTCACTTACAAGGCGCTCCTGGCAACGGATGTTTTCTGGGCCAAGCCGCTCGGCACGACGGACGACGACATTCAACGCTCGATGGAAAAATACGCGGCGCACGACACATCCTTCGAAATGGCGTACCGCATTCTTGGAAACGGCCCGCGCAGCGAGCCTTGCGGGGAGCTCTGCCGAATTTTGCGGGAATACACGGAGATTCGAGGCGCGCAAGCCCGTTTTGATTTGAAGTTGGTGGACCCTCTCGTTCCCTCGCACGGCGAGCATCCGAACATTTTTCTGTTTGTGATCGATTCGATGCGGCCGGATTATCTGGGCGCTTACAATTCCAAGGCGACGTTCACGCCGAATCTGGACGCGCTGGCGCGCGACAGCGTGGTGGTGCGAAACGTCTGGACACCATATGCGGGAACTTCGCTTTCCGAGCCGGCGATCTGGGCCGGAGCTTTGCTCCTGCACGCGCATTTCATGCAGCCGTTCGAACGGGTGAACAGCCTTGAAAAACTAGCGAAGACCGACGGCTACCAGATGATGGTGAGTTACGACGAAGTTCTGCGAGAAATTCTTTCGCCGTCCGATAACCTCATCAAGTTGGACACGGACAAGAAACTCTGGAACCAGCTCGAGGTTTGTTCGACGGTGCAGCAGGTGGAGAGCGCCATCGATCATCGCGCCGATCCGGCGCGGCCGATTTTCTTTTACGCGCAACCAAAGAACGTGCATCAGTTTGCGCGAAATAACTTGCCGAACGGGAAGAGCGCAAACTGGCCCGTGCAGCCGGGATTCAATTACCGGATTTCGTTCGAATTGCACCAGGTGGACGAGTGCATGGGCGGCTTCATTGGCTGGCTGAAAGCGCACGGACTGTATGACAACAGCATTATCGTGGTGACATCGGATCATGGCGATGCCACGGGGGAGTTTGGGCGCACGAGCCATTCGGTAGTGATCTATCCGGAAGTGATGCGCGTGCCGCTGATCGTGCATTTGCCGAAAATGATGCAGAAAGAATTTGTACATGACGATGACCGGGTTTCCGCACTGATCGACATAACTCCCTCGCTGTACTATTTGCTCGGGCACCGGCCGATTATTTCGAATCCCCTTTTCGGACATCCTCTGTTTATGGAAACCACGGAAGAGCTGCACAGCTATCATCGTGACGAGCTTTTTATGGCCTCCGATGTGCGCGCCGCGTACGGCCTTCTTGCGGATAATAGGCGCTATTTCTATGCGACGTACGATTCGCCCGCCCAGAGTTATCTCTACGATCTTTCGCAGGATCCAAACGGCGAACACGACATTCTCACGGCTGCTCTGAAGAAACACTACGATGAGCAGGTCATCGAACATTTGCACGCAATTGCGGATTTTTACGGGTACAAACCGAGTATTGGATCGCTTCTAACTTCAGCGCGTTGATTCCCACCAATAGCCCAGGCTCCAAAAACCAAATTACCTAGGCGGGGCCGCCGATGACGTGGAACTTCATGAAGTTGGTGGTGCCGCGGATACCCATGGGCGTGCCGGCGACAATGCCGATGACGTCGCCTTTGCGGACGAGGCGCTCCTCAAGGAGGCGTTTTTCGGTGATAGCCGCAAGCCCGTCAATTTTGGCCACGCCGGGGATATGGCGTGGCATGACGCCCCAGATGAGGGCCATGCGACGCCGCGTATCCGCTTCGGGTGAGAAGGCGATGATGGGAACGCTGGGGCGGTAGCAGGAAACCAGGCGCGCGGTGAAGCCGCTGTGGGTGAAGACGGCGATCAGCTTCATGTGCAGTTCATGCGAGGCGTGGCAGACGAGCTCCGCGACGGTTTCCGCGATTTTCAATTTTTCCAAAGGCACGCGCGGAGGGGTTTTCCAGTCGCTAGCTTCGGCTTCCGCGATAATTTTGGCCATCATGCTGACGGCTTCAATGGGGTATTTTCCCGAGGCCGTTTCAGCGGAGAGCATGACGGCGTCGGAGCCGTCAAAGATGGCATTGGCCACGTCGGAAGCTTCGGCGCGGGTGGGGCGGGGATTCTCGGTCATGGATTCGAGCATTTGCGTGGCGGTGATGACTGGGCGGCGGAAGTGGCGGGCGCGGGCGATGATGGTTTTTTGAACGACGGGTACGCGCTCGGGATTCATTTCGACGCCGAGATCGCCGCGGGCGACCATGACGCCATCGGCGGCGCGGAGGATGGCGTCGAGATTTTCAATGGCTTCGGGTTTTTCGAGCTTGGCGATGACCGGAGTATTTTTGCCGGCGCGGCGGATCAATGATTTTGCCAGAAGGACATCCTCGGGACGCCGGACAAAGCTTACCGCAATGTAGTTCGCGCCGTGTTTGAGGGCAAAGGCAAGGTCCTCGCGGTCTTTCGGCGTGAGCGCGGGAACGCGCAGCTTGATGCCCGGCAGATTGATGCCTTTGTGCTCGCCGAGCGCTCCGCCATTCACCACTTCGCAGATGACTTCCGGACCGCGCACTTGCTCGACACGCAATTCGATCAAACCATCTGAAAGAAGAATGCGGTCTCCGCGATGGACTTCGCGAGGGAGCGGGCGGAAAACGGTGCTGACGCGCGTGGTATCGCCGAGAACTTTCGCGGTGGTGATGACGAAGCGCTGGCCGGTGCGGAGCATGACCGGCCGGCTGCCCGCGAGAGGCCCCGTGCGAATTTTTGGGCCCTGAAGGTCGGCGAGAATGGCGATTGGCTTTTGTTGTTCGACGGCGGCGGCGCGAAGCGCGACGATATTCTGCGCATGCTCCGTGTGCGTGCCGTGAGAAAAATTAAGGCGGGCCACGTCCATGCCGGCCTCCAGCAGCCGGCGGATCATGCGCGGCGAACTGCAAGCCGGGCCGATAGTGCAAACGATTTTTGCGTGACGAAAAGCCATGCTTTCTCGCGAGAGGCAGTTTACAACCATCCGCACCGCACGGGGCGGAAGAGGTGCAGGCCAACCGATGAATTATTTCGATGCGGCGAATTCCGTGACGATCCGCGCGAGGAAATCGACGCCTTTATCGAACGAGGCGAGCGGAATGCGCTCGTCATCGGCGTGCATGCGACGGGAATCCTCGTCGGTCAAGGGAAACGGGGAAACCCCGTAAGATTGCACGTTGTGCAGCCGCAACTGAGCGGAATCCGTGGCGCCGGCCGAGAGGAAAGGAAGGGCCGGGGCGCCGGAAAACTCTTGCGAAGCGGCCTTGACGATTGTGGCATAGAGGTCGGACTCGAGAGAAGAGGGTGGAGCGGCGAGGCCGGCGTCGGGCTGAACTTCGAAGCGGATGGCGGGATCGTTGACTAATTTGGTGAGATCGGCGATCAAAACATCGATGGTGTCGCCGGGCAAGAGGCGAATGTTGATCATTGCGCGGGCTTCGGATGGGATGACGTTGGCGCGGACACCGGCGCTGAGCATAGTGGGAGCGATAGTGTCGCGCAACATGGAGTTCCAGAGGGGGTTGGTGTCAGATATGACGCGCTGGGCGTGTTCGCCGCGGTCGGGAGTGTCGAGGGAGCGAATCCACTTGGCGAGTTCGTCGTCTTCAAGGGGAGCGAGTTGTTCGAAATAGCGGCGAACGATGCTGGTGAAGCGGACGGGAGCGGTGTAAGCGCCGATTTTGGCGACGGCGGCAGCGAGGTGGACCACGGCGTTGTCTTTGGTCGGGACAGAGGCGTGGCCGGACGGGCCGCGGGCGATTACAGCGACGTTCACGGGAACCTTTTCGCTGGCTTGCACGGCGACGTACTGGACTTTGCCGTTGTTCAGAACGACGCGGCCGCCTTCATTGAGGGCAAAGCCGGCGGCAAATTTGTCCCAGTATTTGGCGATGAGCATGCGGATGCTGGCCTCGCCGCCTTGCTCTTCATCGGCGGTGGCAAGAAAGATGACGTCGCGATTGAGGCGTGAGTTGGAACGCTTGAGGGAAATGAAAGCAGCGAGGTTGGCAGCGAGCATGCCTTTATCGTCGATGGATCCGCGGCCATACATGTAGCCGTCTTTGATGACGGCGGCGAAGGGATCGACGGTCCACCGGGATTTATCCACGCCGACGACATCCATGTGAGCGACGAGGAGAAGAGCACGAGATGGATCGGGCACGGCGGAGCTGCGGAGGCGGGCGACGAGAGCGCTGCGGCCTGGAGTTAGATCCAGAAATTCCGGAGTAATGCCCTCTTTGGTGAGAATGGCGGCGAGGTATTTTGCGGCGGCTTGTTCGTTGCCGGGAGGATTCGTGGTGTCAATGCGGATGAGATCGGCGAGCCAGCCTTCGGCTTCCTTGGCGAGGGCGGTGGTGTCGCCGGCCGGGGAGCGCGTGTATTCGACCGTAGGCATGGCGGTGGAAGGCACCTGGGCCAGCGAGGGCGGCGCCACGAAGGGCGAAAACCACACCAGCAGAGCCACGGCGGGCACAAGAATGTGCAATCTGCGATTCCAATTCACAAAGACTTCCTCCGTCTAAGATGCAGCCCATACGGACCGGCACAGCAACGCTTTGCAGTTAACGCGCTTCATACTAACATGCAGGTGTGGGGGCAAATCCGAGGGCTTGGCAGGGCGTTGCGTAAATTCAAACGGCGCGCAAGCACACCCAGTGAAGGATAAAACAGAGGCCAGGCAAGCGGGTTTATCTCGAAGGCGAATCGAGGGGTGAAATGAAGACAATCGTTTCGGCAGTATTGGCGATCATTCTTGCGGCGGCGGTGCTTCTGCCGCTGACAGAGGAACATGCCACAGCGCAGGCTCCCACAGGCCCACAAGGCGGAGCACCGCCTCCGGCCGGCGCGACGACGCCACAGGCTCCGGCTACACCGCCGCAGCAGGCACCGGCCCAGGGTGGCGTGAGCATCGCGGTGGAAGTGCCGGTCGTAACGCTGGACGTGATCGCGGCGACGCAGCGCGGAGACATCTTGACGGGGCTGAAGAAAGAAAATTTCAAGCTGACCGATGATGGAGTGCCGCAGACAATCACAAACTTCGGGCCGACGGATGCGCCGATCACGATGGTGTTGCTGCTGGAATTCAGCAGCCGGGGATGGGGAGGATTTTTCGCGGGGTACGCGAAGTACTGGTCGCAATACCTCTTTCCGCAGCTGAAACAGCAGGACTGGGTGGCGCTGGAAACCTTCGACATGAAAACGCGCGTGGATGTGGACTTCACGCAGAACAAAGAAGAAGTGATGGAGGGGATACGGCGGCTGTATTTTCCGGGCTTCAGCGAATCGAATGTGTTCGACGCGCTGCTGGAGACGACGGATCAGATGAAGGATGTGAGAGGCAAGAAGGCTATCGTGCTGATGGCCAGCGGCGTGGACACCTTCTCGAAGCACACGCTCGACCAGACGATGAAGCAACTGCGGCAGAGCGATGTGACGATTTTCTGCGTGGGACTGGGGCAGGTGTTTCAGAATGCGGCCGACGCGAGCCGGATCGGCGGGATGGGAAACATACAGCGAATGAATTATCTGCAAGCGGAGAATCAGCTGAAAACCTTTGCGCACGAGACGGGGGGAGAAGCATGGTTCCCGCAATTCGAAGGGGAAATGCCCGGCGTGTTTCAGACGGTGACTTCGTTTTTGCGGCACCAGTACAGCCTTTCGTATACGCCAACGGCCGGGGCGAGAGACGGAAAGTTTCACAAAGTGAAGATTGAGCTGGTGAAGCCGGACGGCAGCCCGCTGGAAGTGCTGGACCAGAAGGGCAAGAAACAGAAATACGTGGTGTACGCGCGGGAAGGGTACGACGCGGTGAAGAGCGGGACGGGAGACTGAGTCTCCGGTTCGCCGGAATGGCCGCTGTGCGTTAGCGCGGCTCGCGGATCGTCTAGTAGCCGCGGGCGAAATCTATTTGATTGAACATTTCGCGGCCGTCAAACCAGCGTTCCAACAAATCCATGAGCAGAGCGGTTTCGCGATGCCAGAGGCGGTCGCTGACGGCACTGGTGTGCGGCGTGATGAAGAGATTTGGCGTTTTCCAGAGCGGGCTTTCGGGGGGAAGCGGCTCGACAGAGGTTACGTCCAGAGCGGCGCCGGCCAGGGCGCCGCTTTGCAGGGCGCTGATCAGCGCGGCTTCATCGAGTAGGGAGCCGCGGCCGACGTTGATGAGGCGCGCGCCGGGCTTCATGAGGGCGATCTGTTCGGCGCTGATGAGATGGCGCGTCTCGGGGGTTTGGGGCGCAGCGATCACTATGTAGTCGGCGTGAGGCAGAGCTTCTTCGAGTTGCTGGGCGGGGAAGATTTTTTCCGCGTGCGTGGTGTCGCCTTTGCCGGAGCGGGTTACGCCCCAGACGCGCATGTTGAAAGCGGCGGCGCGCTTGGCGAGTTCGCGACCGATCGAACCGTAACCAATAATGAGCAGGACTTTGCCGCTGAGTTCGGTGAGACCTTGCGGCTGGTCCCAGATGTCTTGCTGGCCCCAGTGCCCGCGGTCTTGATGGCGCGTGGAGTCGGGGAAATTGCGCGCGAGGGCCAGGAGCAGGCCCATGGTGTGTTCGGCCATGGTAGGAGAAAAAACGCCGCTGGGATTAGTGACGACGATTCCGGAAGCGCGGAGTTCGGGATACATGAGCTGCGTGACGCCGGCGGCGGTGGAGTGAATCCATTTGAGCTTTTTGGCGTGGGTGAGCTGTTCGGCGCGGAGAGAATAGCCGACGAAAATATCGGTGTCGGGGAGTTCTTGCGGGAGGCGATCGTAGTCGGGCAAATGAACGACTCGCATTTCTGGCCAGCGGGCTTGGATGGATTGCGGCATAACCGGCTGCGGGCGCCAGAATGTGAACGGGTGCCAGACGCAAATGACGAGTTTTGTTTCGGCGGGGATTGTGCGAATCATTCGCGTGGGCCGCGATGTTTCCAATAGAGAAGCAGGCCGACGATGAGGCCGAGACCGCCAGTGCCGAGAATAAAAAGGTGGGAGAGAGGAAGCGCGAACCAGCAAATGACGACGAGGCCCGCGGAGACGATGGCGCCTACCGGCGTGCCGGGAATGGTGATGGTGCCGAAAGAGCGCTGGCGATTTTGGCCGGGCTCGGGAGGTTTTTGTTTGGTGGGTTCGTAACTGAGAGTCATGTTAGTGCTTTGCGGGGGCGCGCAAATCCTGGCCGGTCATGTCGGCGGGCTTGGGCTGATCGAGGGCGGCGAGGATGGTGGGGGCGAGGTCGCGCAGGGAACCATCGGGTTTTAGTTGAAGCGCATCGTTGTCGCTGACGAGGAGAAGCGGGACGGGATTGGTGGTGTGATAGGTGTGCGGGCCGCCGGTTATGGGATCGATCATCGTTTCGGCGTTGCCGTGATCGGCAGTGATGAGCCAGAGGCCGCCGCGGGATTTCAGCGTTTGATAAATTTGGGCGAGGCCGGCGTCGACGGCTTCGACGGCTTTGATGGTGGCTTCGAGATTGCCGGAGTGGCCGACCATGTCGGCGTTGGCGTAATTCATGATGATGGCGTCGAACTCGCCTTTTTCGATGGCTTTGACGACCGTGTCGGTGATTCCCTGCGCGGACATTTCGGGCTTGAGATCATAGGTGGCGACTTTGGGCGAAGGGACAAGGATGCGCTCTTCGCCGCCGAAGGGTTTTTCGACGCCGCCGTTGAAAAAATAGGTGACGTGGGCGTATTTTTCGGTTTCGGCGCAGCGGAGATTTTTGTACTGAAGTTCTTCGAACACTTGCGCGAGGATGTGCTCGAGTTTTTCCGGGGCGATAACGTATTTGAGCCAGGGCCAGTTTTTGTCGTACTGCGTCATGGCGACGTAGAAGAGATTTTTGGGGCGATGGGCATCGCTGATTTTGTCGAAGGCGGGCTCGACGAGGGCGCGGGTCATTTGGCGGGCGCGGTCGGCGCGGAAATTGTAGAAGATGACGGCGTCGTCATCGTGAATTGTGCCGACGGGCGCGGCTGAGGAGCCTTCGCCTTTTGTGATGACGATGGGCTTTACGAATTCGTCCGTGATGCCCTGCTCGTAGCTTTTTTGGAGCGCGGCGATGGGATCGCTTGAATGGGTTTCGGCTTCACCATGAACGACGGCACGGTAGGCTAGCTCGACGCGCTCCCAGCGGTTGTCGCGGTCCATCGCGTAGTAGCGGCCGGTGAGAGATGGCGATTTCGCCGACGCCGAGTTCGCGCATTTTTTGCTGGAGCTGGCGGACGTAGTCGCGGCCGCTGTTGGGCGGCGTGTCGCGGCCGTCCATGAAGCAGTGGACGAAGACGCGTTCAACTTTTTGCTGCTTGGCCATTTCGAGCAGCGCGAAGAGATGCTGGATGTGGGAGTGCACGCCGCCGTCGCTGAGCAAGCCGATGAAGTGCAGCTGATGCTGGCGGCCACGCTCCATGGCTTGCTGGAAGAGCGGCACGTTTTGCAGTTGTTTGTTGGCGATCAGGAGATCGATGCGCGTGATGTCCATGTGGACGATGCGGCCCGCGCCGATATTCATGTGGCCCACTTCGCTGTTGCCCATCTGGCCTTCGGGCAAGCCGACGTAAGGACCGGAGGTGTGAATCAGCGTGTTCGGATATTTTTTCATCAAGAGGTCGTAGGCGGGCTTGCGGGCCAGCGCGATGGCGTTGCCTTTTGTTTCGGCGCGGTAGCCCCAGCCGTCAAGAACGGTTAGCACAATTGGTTTTGGTCGTTTGCTCATGATTTGTGAGACAGGCTTTCTAGCCTTTCTTTAGTTCCTTCTCCAGCCTAATGATTTTCACTTACAGCATTCACTCGAGAAGCGGCAGACTGAAGTTTGTCCCACTAAATCTCACGCAGCGCCGCGAGGAGGCGATCCACTTCTTCGGCGGTGTTGTAATGAACCAGACCGATGCGCAGGAGGCCGCCGTTTGCTTCCACGCCGAGACGCTCGGTCAGGTTCAGCGCGTAGTAATTGCCGTCCCAGGTGAAGATGCCGCGCTCGCCGAGAAACGCGGCGACTTCCGCAGGCGATGTGATTGCGCGAGGCGAACGGAGACGGTCGAGCAGCGATCGTGCAAGCGCTTTGGGTCGCTGATGCCGAAAAATTGCAAATCGGGAATCGCAAGCAAGCCCTTCCGCCAAGCGCAAAAAGAGCGTCATTTCATGCTCGCGCGTTGCGCGGTAAGCCGCGCAGCAGCGCGTTGCGCCGGTCTTTAGCTGTGGGATCGCAGTGACGGCCGAGTTCGGCGAGGTAATCGACGGCCGCGCCGATTCCGGCGATCAATTCCTGGACTTGCGTTCCGGTCTCCCAGCGATCGGGAAGCGTATCCGGAGCGGGACGAACTTTGTATGGCTTGAAGCGCAGCAAGTGCTCGCGCTTGCCGTAGAGCGTTCCCATGTGCGGGCCGAAGAATTTGTACGGCGAGCAGACGAGAAAATCGCAATCGAGAGCGCGCACGTCGATCGGGCCGTGTGGCGCGTAGTGCACGGCGTCGATGAACATCAGCGCGCCCGCGGCGTGGGCCAGCTTAGTGATTTCGGCGACGGGATTGATCGTGCCAACGGCGTTGGAAGCGTATCCGACGGCGACGAGCTTCGTGTTTTTGTTGATCTTGCGTTTCAAATCTTCGAGGTCGAGCGTGCAATCCGATTCGTGAATGTCTACCTGGCGAATCACCAGGCCTTTTTCTTCGAGAGCGCGCCACGGGGCGACGTTGGCGTCGTGGTCCAGAGTGGTCACGACAATTTCGTCGCCGGGCTCCAGCGTCCGCCCGATGGCGCGGGCCAGGGCGAAGGTGATGGTGGTCATGTTCTGGCCAAAGATGACTTCGTCTTTGTCGCAATTGAAAAAATCGGCCATGGCCGCGCGAGCGGAGGCAATCATGGCGTCGTTGCTGCGGCTGGTGGCAAAGGCCCCGCAGGTGTTGGCGTTCGACTTGAGATAATAGTTTTGGACCGCGTCCATCACCTGCTTGGGAACCTGCGTGCCGGCAGGGCCATCCAGAAACGCGGCAGCGTGGCCGTTCACCTGCAATTGCAGCGACGGGAATTGCGCCCGCACCCAGGCGACGATCCAGCGGCTTGCTTTCAGCTCCGTGCATCACGGGTGTGCTCATCGTTTTCTCCGGTAGCTAGTTTCTCACAGGGCGGGCCGGGGATGAAGCCGCGCGCAGACGTGTTAGCATTTAAACGGTTGTTCCTCACTCATGCCGCTTTGGCGCCGGCTACAAATCAAATGAGCGGCCACGAATGGGCCGCTCCGCGCCACGTTTCTCCATGAGGTGCACAGTGTCCGAATCCTTCACGCCTAGCGAGCGCACGCGTGTGGTGCGCGAGCCGCAGCGCGGCGTTTATGACCGCGAAACGATTTACAAGATTCTCGATGAAGGGCTCGTGTGCCACGTGGGCTTTTCCGCGGACGGCCAGCCCTTTGTGATTCCGACGCTGTACGCGCGCATCGGCGACGCCATCTATTTTCACGGCTCGGCCGCCAGCCGGATGCTTCGCGGCGTCAGCGAAGGTGCGAATGTTTGTTTGACGGTTACGCTTGACCGATGGAATCGTGCTGGCGCGCTCGGTGTTCAACCACTCGATGAATTATCGCTAGCGTTGTGGCGCTCGGCAAAGCCACGCTCGTCGATGCTCCGCAAGAAAAACTCGAAGCGCTGCGCGCTTTCACGGAGAAAATCCTGCCCAGGCGCTGGGACGACGCGCGCCAACCCAATGAAAAAGAGCTGAAGGCTACGAGCATCTTGCGTTTGGCGCTGACCGAAGCTTCCGCCAAAGTGCGCGTCGGCCCGCCCGAGGATGATGCTCCGGACTACGCGCTGCCCGTCTGGGCGGGCGTCATTCCGCTGCGCACTGTGGCGGGTGCGCCGATTCGCGATGAGCGCTGCGATCTGGGAATTCCGCTGCCGGCTTATGCGGCAGAGTATCGGCGGTGAGCTGTGAATGATTTTACTCCCGCGCCCGTCAAACCGCTGGTGACCATCGAGGCTCTAAACGCGCTGGATATCCGAGTTGGCACGATCGAGCGCGTCGAAGAGGTGCCGCGCTCGGAAAAGCTGATGAAGCTCACGGTGCATTTCGGCGATCACACGCGAACGATTCTCGCGGGGATCAAGAAGGAGCGAGCGAATCCACGCGAAGTGGAAGGCCGCCAGGCGCTTTTTGTCCTCAATCTGGAGCCGCGCAAAATGGCCGGCGAAATCTCCGAAGGGATGCTTTTCGATATTGGCTACGCCGATGGCGTGGCGCCGGCACTCGCAGTACCGGAGTGGCCCGTTCCCAATGGTGTTCGCGCAGGCTAGTGGCTCACTGGCGCACGGCGCGCAGGAAATCGGCGAGCAAGGCCGTAACCGGTGGCCTCGACTCCGGGATTGTGCTCGACGAGCGATAAGCCGAAAACGTCCAGGTCGAAGCGAATCGCCGAGCTGCTGCCTTCGAGATTAGCAAGCGGATCCGAAGCCAGCAGCATTTCGGGACAGCACGCTGCATTCCACGCCGTCGCCGCGGCGCTCGGCGCGGCAGACGAGCTTGTAACGCATGCCCGCGGCACGGACGGAGCGGATTTTTTCTTCGCTCAGCTCGCGAATGCCGGTGCGCTGGACTTGATCGAGGCACACGCTGGCGCCCATCAGGACAATCGCCAGCGCAACGACTTTCACGGCCGCATCCCATCCGTCCAGATCCGCTGTGGGATCCGTTTCGGCGATGCCCATGGCCTGCGCGCGCTTGATGGCCTCGTCCATCGAACGGCCTTTTTCGATTTCCGTAAGCACGACGTTTGTCGTGGAATTCAAAACTCCGGAAAAACCGCGAATATCCGTGGCGGGCAAGCCGTACGGAAACATCGAGAAAACAGGGACGCCATCCATAACCGTGGACTCGTAGAGAAATTGCCGGTTCTTCTCTTTCGCGAGCGCGGTGAGTTCGTGATAGGCGTGAACGATGGGGCCCTTGTTGGCGGTGATGGCGTGCATGCCGAGTTCGAGAGCCATCTTCAGATGTTCCGTGGCCGGCTGGCCGGTTTTTACATTGAGAGAGGTGGCTTCAAAGAGAACGTCGGCGCGCGTTTTTTCGAGCCACTCGCGGAGATTGCGCGGTTGCGACGTGTTTCCGTGCTGAATCAGTGAGTGGCCGTGGAGCGCCGCCAGTGGATTGAGACCATCTGGATCGGCGATCCAGCCGGTGCGGCGCGTGGCCACTCCGGTGAGCCGCCAGCGAATGTCGTAGCGGCGGCGCAGGTCGGTTTCCTTGGAGATGAGCAGGCGCAGAAGCGCGCGGCCCACATTGCCCATGCCGACGATGGCGAGATTGTAGGACGGCATGAGCCAATCCTCCGATTAATGACAATAGACGGGCTGGCGGATGACGCGTCGCGGAGACTGCAAGATGCTGTCCCACGAGGGCGCAGCATGCTGCGCCCCCGCGCTGAGATGCGTTAATGCGCGGCGGCTGAGTTTTGCGGCGGCGTCGGCGATCAACGTTGGCTTCATCCTGCAAGCATTTCGCGACGACCACGACGCCTTCATCGGCTTGTTTCCATTCTTTCTGTTCGATGGCTTCGCGCACAAAGGGCATCGTTTTTGCCGCGTAGCCGGTGTAGAAGCCGGGCGCGTAGAGTTGGTGGCTTGATACCATGGGCGGTTCGGCAGGCCTTGCTGCGTGATGAATTTTCGCTCGCTCTCGATGAGCAGGCGTGTTCACTTCGGCGAGCGAAGCCGCAGCCAGCGCTGCGCCGCCATTGGCGTTGGCATGCTCCAGGGCTTTGCGATATTCCGCGGCGCTATGCGAGACGGCATCGGCGGCGTTTTCGAGCGGCGCGAAGTTCTGATAGGGCGGAACTTCTTCTTTTTTCGGCGGAACGTAGGTTTTCTTGGGGTCCGCGGTCGCGGTGAAAACACCTTCGTCGATTTCGCTTGTTGCGCTCGCGAATTTCGTCCTGCATTTTCTTGGAGAGATCCTTTAGTTCCTTGACATAGGTCTGCATCGTCTCCGCGAAGTCACTGAAGTCGAAGGGCAGCAAGTCGGCATCGGCCATGCGCATCATGGCGGTGCCGCCGGCCTGCGCGAGGGCGCGACCATAGACGAAAGTCGTATCGGCAGAAGTGCGTGTACCAGTAGAAAGTCATCGTAAATCGAGTGGTAGATTCCGCCGCCATCCTCGCCGCCGAAACCAATGTTGAGCGAAGCGACGCCGACGTGCTGGAGGAACGGAGTGAAATCCGAGCCGGAGCCGAGAGCGCGCCAGTATGCAGATCGGCGCGCTGACGAATATCCTGCTTTTTGTCCGCAGGCGCGTCTTCGATGGCGCGCAGCTGTTCGCGCTTCCAGGCGGAAAGTTTCGTTTCGGGATCCTGAACGTCTTTGGCGACATCGTTCATGAATTTTTCGAGCGTGTGCGAGCCAGCAAATCCAAAATAGCCGCGGCCGTTGCCGTCGGAATTGATGTACATGACGGCGTGCTTGCTCCAGTTCCTCGGCGTGCGTCTCGACCCACTCGGTCGAGCCGAGCAAGCCGGGCTCTTCGCCATCCCATGCACAATAAATAATCGTGCGCTTGGGCTTCCAGCCCTGCTTGACGAGTTCGCCGAGCGCGCGAGCTTCTTCGAGCATTGCGGACTGGCCGGAAAGCGGATCCTCCGCGCCGTTCACCCAGCCGTCGTGATGGTTGCCGCGAATCACCCACTCGTCGGGATAAACCGAGCCGGGAATTTTCGCGATGACGTCGTAGATCGGCTTGAGAGGCATCCAGTTCGATTTCACTTTCAGATGCACTTTGCCTGGGCCGGGACCGATGTGATAGCTGATGCCAAGGCCGCCGCGCCAAGCTCGCCGGCGCCATCGGGCCTTTCAGTGAAGCGAGAAGCGGCTCCGCGTCGCCGTAAGAAATCGGCAGCACGGGAATCTTGGTGATTGTCTGGGCATCTTTTAGATCGAGGCGCTTCGCGTCTTTGGTGGCGCCTACGCCGGGCGTAAGCGGATCGCCGGAATAGAGACGGCATGTCTGCCACGCTGCCGCGCTGCACGCCGTCTCTTCGGCCGGTAGGGCCCTTCGGGGAAAACGTCGCCCTGGATAAGTAGCCGTCTTCATGCGGATCGGAAAAAATGAGGCAGCCGATGGCGCCGTGTTCCGCGGCGACTTTTGGCTTAATGCCGCGCCAGGAGCCGTAGTAGCGCGCGATGACGATGGCGCCTTTCACGGAAACACCCATGCGCTCGAGCTGTTCGTAATCATCGGGAACGCCAAAATTGACGTAGACGAGCGGAGCGGTGACGTCGCCATCAATCGAATAGGCGTTGTACGTGGGAAGTTGCTCGGACTGTCTGATTCGACGTCGGATCTACCGACACAGGCGGCTCTTGCAGTTTTGCCGTGAATTTTGGGCCGCCCTCGACGAGTTCGACGAGCGCGCTCCTTGGGCGTTGGAAACAAGCACGTCGAACGATTCGATGTGCGCGTCGAGCCCGAATTCCTTGATATTTCGCGAGGATCCATTCGGCATTGTCCTTGTCGTACGGCGAGCCCACGTGGTGCGGCCGCAGCGGAAATCCTCTGCATGTAGCCGCGAATTTTGTCGGGATCGGGAATGGCTTTCATTTTTTCTTCCCACTGGCGTTCGGCGCGGGAAGATTCGGCGGAGATAGCCGGCGAGCGGCTGCTCGTCAGCGACGACATGTGCGCCGATCGGGCGCCAGGGAAATGCTTGCGAAGACAATTGTTGCAACTAAACCTCTGCGGTTCATGAGACCCCCTCGTTTTGCGCAGGTATTTTGCCTGAACTGCGCGGCGATAGGAAACGTTTGTTGCGAATTTATCCGCGGCTGCCGGTTTTCAGGAGGATGTCCAGGTCGTCGGGATGGATGGCGCAGAGCAGCGCGTCCTCGCGGTCGATGTGTCCTTTGCTGATGAGCTGGACGAGCGATTCCTCGAGCGCGAAGGAGCCTTTCTTTCTTGGTCATGGTGATTTCCTGATGGAGATGCTGGAGGGCGTTGCGGCGAATGTGCTGGCGCGCGCCGTAGCCGATCATGAGAAGTTCGGCGGCGGGAAAACGCTCGCCGGTTTTGCTAGGCAAGAGGATTTGCGTCAGAACGGCGGTGAGGGCCATCGCGAATTCCTGGCGGATGGTGTTTTGCCGCTCGTCGGAAAAAGAATCGGAGATGCGCGAGATGGTGGTGGCGACGTCGATAGTGTGCAGCGTGGAGAGAACCAGGTGGCCGGTTTCGGCGGCGGCGACGGCGATGCGCATCGTTTCCGGATCGCGCATCTCGCCCACCACGAGAACGTCCGGGGCCTGCCGCAGGGCCGCGCGGAGAGCGGTGGGAAAATCGGGAGCATCGGTGCCGATTTCGACTTGCTCGATGACGCTGCGAATGTGGGTGTGCTCGTACTCGATGGGATCTTCGATGGTGACGATGTGGCGCGCTTCGCGGCGGTTGATGTCGTCAATCAGTGCGGCGAGCGTGGTGGATTTACCGGAACCGGCGGGACCTCCGATCAAGACGAGGCCGCGCGGGAGATGTGCGAGAGTTTCGACCGAAGGAGGAAGATTTAGCTCACGAAGGGTAGGGACCTTTTGCGGCAATGCGCGAATGGCCGCGGCGGCGCGTCCGCGTTCGCGATGAAGATTGATGCGAAAGCGGCCGAGACCGGCGATGCGGTAGGAAGAGTCCGAAATTTGCGACTGGCGGTAGCGCGCGAGCGCGTGAGAGGTGAGCGCCGGGAGTACCGCCGCCTCGATTTCGGGGCCATCGAGAGGGCGCGCATCGATTTTCTGGACCACGCCCTTTGCGCGAATGCAGGCAGGCGCGCCGGCGACAAGGAGCAAATCGCTCCCTCCGCGAGCAATGAGCGTCTTGAGCCAGACTTCGAGTTGGGCAGCGCTGGCGGGCTCCGCTTCGTCGGGCTCGCGGAGGTCGTTCAGTTCGCTGACGATGCGGTCGATTTCGGGAGCTTCATCCATGCGGAACCTCATTCGCAGAGAGGGAGTGTTGCATGGAAAAGTCTGACGCAGAGGAGCTTTTTCGTCCAGCAGGAAACGCGGTGACACGCTCAAAGTTGGAAGCGAGCGTTGAGCTGAGCAGCAGAAAGGAGACGGCAGAGACAAGGAGTCCCTGCCGTCCGTCTTACAATAATTCAACACATAATTGCAGATTGCGAAGTGCTACTCGACGTCCCCAGTCTGTTCGGCGGCGACGGCAGTCAGCGTACCGAAAAGGCCGTGGGTTTCGCCGTCGGGACCGGCAGAGAAGAACAGCGTTGTGGATGGACCGGCGCTTCCGTCGTTGCCGAAAGTGAGCGACCAGAGTCCGTCGATAGTTAGAATCGAATTGTCGGGATTCTGCACGAAGCCGAGAAATTCATGAGTGAACCCGTTGTAGGCGGCGACCCAGCCGCTGCCGAAATTGCCGACGAGGATGGAATTGCTGAAGATGCCGAAATCGCGCGGCGTCCAAACCACTCCCCAAGGTGCGTTGAGCCAGGGACCAGCTGGAGATGGCCGATATGCTGTCCATCAGGCTGGTAGAGTTCGACGAAGCCAAGTCCTTCGCCGGCGACGTCGTCATGTTTGGCGGCATCTTGCTTTGCGTAAGTGACGAAAAGAGTTCCGCCGATATTCTGAATGTTGAAGGGAGCAAAGTCGCGCGGGATGGCTGTCGTCATCGAACAGTTCTTCGGAGATGTTCACGCGCTTGAAGGTGTTGTCGTAGACTTCCACCTTTCCTGAGCGGAAATTCGTGACGTAAAGGAAGACTTTTCCGTTTACGAGCGCCGTCGTTGCGCCTTTATACACCGCGCCTTCGGCGAGCCTCCGTCGGAATTGTCCACGACCAGGATCGCCGCGGCCCGCTATTCCATCCAGAGATGGTGCCATCTTCTGTGACGAAGATGAAATGGGCGGGAGCGGCCGGACCGACCAGAAAATCGGTCGCGACGCCATTGAAGACAATGCCGGTTGGCGCGGAGACAGTGCCCGCGGGTGAATTCTTGGGAGGAGGAACGGTGACGATACCGTTGCCGTTGATCGGAATGATCGCACCGGCGCCGGTGTAGAGCGTGGAAGTGCCGGAATTGTTGTTGGCCACCCACCAAGGGCTTGTGGCGCTGCGCGTCAGCCCCCAGGGATTTACGAGATTCGGGTCGGTAACGGCAGCCACGCCTGTTTGGTCGGAGACCAAATTCGTTTGTGTGTAATGTTGCGCTTTTGTTACTGCGGGAAGCGAAGAAAGTCCGACGGCAAGTACTATGAAATATTTCCACGGCTTGGAGACATAACCCATGGCTTTACCCTCCAGATCGAGATTTGTGCAAAGAAATACATCGCGAGTGACCGCGATGAACTTCACGTCTGATTGGCTGGGTAAGCTGCCATTTACTGCAACTGGAATTCCACTACAACTTACGGCTCAAAATTTGAACGAGTAGTTGAGAACAAGGAACTTAGTCGATCTGGGCTGGGGAGAATAACAACGGCGTTCCTATTTCCCGTAGATAACTACCGCTGCGGATACCGAAGTTGGGAGAGTTTTATTCCGTGAATATCTGAAGAAAATGCGAAGGAAGCGGAGTGCCGCGGAATGCGGCGGTTAGGCGCGGCGGAGGGTCAGCAGCGTAATTTCCGGCGGCACACCGAGGCGAACCGGGGCGCCTACCGTGCCGAGGCCGCGATTTACGTAAATGGATGCCAACGCTGATGACCGGCCGGGGAAAAGAGAGCCATGATTCGTCTCGAACGCCGAGTTCAAGGAAGCCGCGCGCTCGTTAGGTGCCGGAGCGAACATCGGGCGGTGATATAGCCCAGCCACATAGTCCGTAATAAACCGCGCGGGGCTGAGGCGGTGGTCGAGAAT
This sequence comes from uncultured Acidobacteriota bacterium, assembly GCA_963804545.1. Lineage (GTDB taxonomy): Bacteria > Acidobacteriota > Terriglobia > Acidiferrales > UBA7541 > Acidiferrum. The sequence continues at coordinate 3,134,870 of CAWDQW010000004.1, read as the reverse complement.
TTCCACTTGAATTTGTCCGCCGTGGGTGTGACCGGCGAGCGTCAGCTCGATGCCCAATTCCGCGGCGCGATTGAAGGCGTTGGGATTGTGCGACATGAGCAGGTTGGGCATGTCGCGGCGCACCAGCGGCTCCACATGCTGGAGCAACTGCACGCGCCGGCCGCCGTTTGTGCGCTCGCGTTGATAATCAACCCCAATCAAATTAAACGAGGCACCGTTAAATGTGAGTTGGGCGTTTTCGCTCCGCAGGAGCTTCATCCCCGCTTGCGCGAAGAGATATTGCGCCGCATCTTCCGCTCGCGCATAAATTTCATGATTGCCGTTGCAGCCCCAAACGCCTAGCGGCGCGCGAAGTCCGCGCACTTCGTCGATGCAATCGGCGATGGGGTCGCCCGCGCCGGTGATGAAGTCTCCCGTCACCAAAGCGAGGTCGGCGCCCAGATCGTTGGCCATATTCACAGCGCGGCGCACCTGCAGGCGCGGCATGTAGCTGCTCAGATGGATGTCGCTAAGCTGGACAATCTTCATCCCCTCGAGCCCAGCTGGCAAATTGGGCATCGGGATATCCACGTGGCGCACCTGATAGTCCAGGCGCTCGGCGGCGAAGCCATAAACCGCAGTCAGAAACGGGCCAGCCCCGGCGAGCGCGGTGGCCGTCTTGAAAAAGTAACGGCGCGAGGGATTGGAAATAAGTTCCGCGGCGGCTGGCGCAGAGGAATATGGCGCCCGTGCCGCAGGAGAAGCACCATCGTGTGAAGGCGCAGAATTGGTTTTGAGATGATACGCGGCGCGCAGCCAGGCCCAGATTTTATCGATGCCGCGCACAAGTTTCACCGCGAGATAGGCAAACATCGCGCTAAAAAACCATAGCCCCGCAAAAACCGTGATCAGGTTTACCCCGGAAAAGATGTGACCGCCACGCCCCATGCGGAAGGTGTCCGCTAACGCGCCAATGCTGAGCAGCAGCAGAGTTACGTAGATCAAACGCGCGGCAACGCGCAGCGCCTGGCTTCCCCAGTTTGAGGTCACACGCCAAATGGCGCGATACCAGAACCGCTGTGACAAAAACAGCAGCCCCGCAATACCAAGAGCAATCACGGCGCGCAACAAGAGCCAGGTCCAGTTCAAATGGAACGTCCCCCTAGACACGAACTACAAGCTTACCACGCCTGCCCTCGCCGAATTTCCATGACGCGGAAGAACGTCACTGCGTAAGATGAACCCGGCCAAAAGGTCAGGTTTCTGCTGATACAAGCAGAGAAACACTTCACCGCGCGGGCCGTCAGAGAGTGTGTGCCTGCCGGGGTTGGCCCGAAACAGCCCCAAGAGCAGGTCCGGAAACAGACCCGTAAACGGATCCAGAGACAGCCAAAGATGAGGAGAGAGACGATGAAGAGTTTTCGTAACTGGGGGACCCTGCTGGTTCGCGCTGCTGCTCGCGGCCATGCCGGCGTTAGCGCAAGAAGCCAAGAAAGCCGAACCGCCAAAACCAGCACCGAGTCCGTCGCAAGCCGTGTTGGAGTCGTGGAACGAGATCGGCAGAAAGTTAATTGCCATCGCCGAGGATTTGCCGGAAGACAAGTACGACTACAAACCGAATCCGGACTCGCGGACTTTTGTGGCGCAACTGATCCACGCTTCCGCATCGATGTACTACTTCACGGACACCGCGCAGGGCAAAAAACCGCACTTTTCCGATGATCCGAAACGCGATGACCTGCAGACCAAAGCTCAAATCGTGGCTTTCGTGAAAAAGTGCGTCCAGGACGGCGCGGATCTGATCAAGGCGAAGGGCGACAAGGGCATGGGCGAAAGCGTCGCCGACGGCGGGCCGCGCAAGATTCGTCTTTACGATCTGGCGTACGGGCTCATCGAGCACTCTGGAGAACACTACGGCCAGCTTGTCGTCTATTACCGCATCAACGGCTTGGTGCCGCCAGAATCGCGGCCTAAGAAGTAAGCAGCATCACATTTAAGTTTGAAACGGGCACGAGGTTTTCTCCTCGTGCCCGTTTTGTTTTGTCGACAGGAGCTTGCCGAAGCCGCACTTGAATCGCTACGGTGGTAAGTTGTAGGGGCGCAGCATGCTGCGCCCCTACGAGGCAATGCGCGTGAGTTGGCTAAGAGACTGCCGCTCCGGCGGCGCCGTTCTCAAGCAGCGCGGCCAATTGTGCGGGGTCGCTGGTCGGCGGCAAGCAGGTTTGTCCCGCGCAGACAACCGCCACCGCTTTGTCGGCAGGGAGATGCGGCAGACGTCTCTTTTAGCGCGCCAGCGAAATTCGCGAGCGAGGCACCTGGCGTGAGCCGCAGAACGGATTTGCCCAAGCGGTAGACGCGGTGCGCGGCAGCTTCGAGAGCCTGCGCAGCGGGATCACCGGCGCGCCCGGTGATGACGACCTGTAACGGATGGCGCGCGAAAAGCGTAGCAGCGAGACCGTAAGTTGCGGCAAACATGCCGTATTGCGGCGCGATTCCCGCGAAAGCTTCCAGCGTTTTCTTGCGCGAAGTTGTAATAGCGCTCGTCGCCGGTGAACGCGTGCATGCGAATCAACGCGATGGCAGCGACGGAATTCGCTCCGGGCGTCGGCGAATCCTGGAACGGCTTGCGGCGAACATCGAGGCCGCCCATTGGCGCGGCGTCCGAAGGCCGATCGAAGAAGCCGCCGCCTTCCGCGTCGCCGTAACGGGCGATCGCAAGGTCCATGGTTTTTTGCGCGGCGGAGAAGTAGCGCGAGTCGAGCGTGGCTTCGTAAGCATCCAGCAGAGCCAGCACGCTGAAGACTTGATCGTCGAGCGAGCCGTCGAGCGCGGGACCGCCGAGGCGATGGCCGAAACCGCGGGATTCGCTCCACACTTCGCTCAACATGCGATCCATCGTTTTCAGTGCAAACTGGCGGCAGTTTTCACTCGTTGACCCGGCAAGCACTTTGGCGGCGTCCAGATAAGCCGAAACGAACATCGCGTTCCACGAAACGTACATCGTCTTATCGACGAAGGGAGTCGGCCGCGGCAGCCGCGCGGCCATCATCTTCCCTTTGCCTTTCGCAATGATGAGGCGCACGGAAGTCTCGTCGAGCCCCAGCTGCTTGGCGATGTCGGCGGCGCTGCGCGCAATCCACAAAACATTTTTTGCGGGATTGTGATGCATTTCGCCGTGCGGCTCGACGTCGTAGTACAGCTCCATGACGCGCGCCTCGTCGGGCAGCAGCGCGGCTCGCAGTTCCTCGAGCGTCCAGGTGAAATAATCGCCGTCATCGTCGAGCGAATAGTCGGCGTCCTGGCTGGCGTAAAAGCCGCCGTTTGCCTGATCGGACAAGACTTCGTTCACCCAGCCGATGATGCCTTCCGCGGTTTCGCGCAGGAGCGGATTCTGCGTCACTTGCCAGCCGTGGAGGTAATTGCGCAGCAGTTCCGAATTGTCGTAGCACATTTTCTCGAAGTGCGGCACGAGCCAGCGTTCATCCACCGAATAGCGGTGAAAGCCTCCGGCAAGCTGGTCGTAAACGCCGCCGCGGGCCATCTTTTCGAGGGTCGTCTCGATCATTGCCAGCAGATGTTTTTCTTTGGTCTGCTGGTAGCGCTCCAGAACGAGGTCCACGGCCGAGGCATGCGGAAATTTCGGCGCGCGGCCAAAGCCGCCATTCTTGATGTCAAATTGCTGCGTGACGGAAGTGATTTGCGCATCGACGACACCGGGGTCGAATTCCGCGCGCGCGCCTGTGAACACTTCCGCCTGGGCGACTGCATCGGCCAAATGGTCCGCGGCCCTCACCAAATCAGCTCTCTTATTTTTGTAGGAATCCGCTACGGCCAGGAAAATGCGGCGAAAACCGGGCCGCCCCATTTGATCTTCCGGCGGAAAATACGTGCCGCCGAAAAATGGCTTTCCGTTGGGCAGAAGGAATCCCGTCAGCGGCCAGCCACCTTGACCGGAGATCGCGCTGACGGCGGATTGATAACGCGCATCCACGTCCGGGCGCTCGTCGCGGTCCACTTTTACGGCGACAAAATGCTCGTTGATAATTTTCGCGATCTCGGAATTCTCGTAACTCTCGCGGTCGATGACGTGGCACCAGTGGCACCACACCGCGCCAATATCCAGAAGAATGGGCTTGTCTTCGGATTCCGCGCGCGCGAAAGCCGAGTCGCCCCATTCGTGCCAATCGATGGGCTGATGCGCCGCGGAACGCAGGTACGGGCTGGCGGAATCTTTCAAACGATTTTCAGGATGAGACGGCAAGAAAAATCCTTTCGATTTGCGTGGCGCCGGGGAGGAGCGCTTGTCTCGCAAGATGCGTGCAGGAATGCAGACAGAAAAAGCCAGGGATCAGACTACTGCACGATATCTCCGGGGCCGAGATCGCGCGGGTCCAGCGGCTTGCGTCCGGCAAATCCTTCGTCCTGCCGGTGGTAGAAACGGATGCGGTCTTCGCCAAGCTTCCAGCAAAGATAGACGTCTTCGTTGTCGATCACGGCGGGAAAATCGAGCAAGCCCACGTCCAGGTCCTTGATGACGCAGCCGGTTTCGAGAATGCGGTTCAGCGATGTCTTCAGCGATTCGGCGAGGTGCTGGTGCTCCACGCGCAAGGCGGCCAGTTTTTCGTAGGGGACGATCACGCCGCCCATCATCATGATGCGCGCGGAAACCGCGGATAGATCGTTTTCCAGGCCGGACAATTTCTTGCGGCAATCCATGGCTTCCACGAGAAAAGGCTCCAGCTCGCGCCGCGCGCGCTCCGCCTCGGTGAGGGTGAAGAGCCGCGGCTCCGGCTCGGGCGAGTCGTCCAGTCCTTCTTCGTCGTCTTCGTCCGCCATGCTGTGTCCGTTCTTTTCCCGTTTTCATGAGCTTGGCCGCAATCGCCGGTTGATTCGATGCTAGCGCAAACGCATCCAGTGGTCGAGCGCAATGCGTTTTGGAAAAAAGCGCCCACATGGGAAGCATTCCACTATCCGCCGATGAACACCATAGTACGCGAGGGAGGCACGAAATCAGGGGCGTTGATGCGGTGCCCTTCTTCTTTTTCGTCCACCACCGAACGGATGTAGGCCGTCACGTCTTCGTCGGTCGCGCCTTCGCGGAGCAGCCCGCGCAAGTCGTGATCGTCCTTGCTGAAGAGGCAGGTGCGCAGCTTTCCGTCGGCGGTGAGACGGATGCGCGAACAATGGCCGCAGAAGGGTTGTGTAACTGGGGCGATCAGACCAATCTCGCCAGGCGCGCCGTCGGCGAAGCGGTATTTGCGCGCCGTCTCGCTGCGCTCGTGGGGAATTTGCTCCAGCGGCCACCGCGCGTGAATGCGCTGGTACACTTCCGCGGCGGGCACGACGTGCTGGCGCGTCCAGGTGCGGTCGGCGTCCAGCGGCATAAATTCGATGAAGCGCATGATCACGCCGCGGTCGCGGGCAAATTCGGCGAACGATTCCACCTCGTCGTCATTCAGGCCGCGAACCAGCACGGCGTTGACTTTCGCGGGAGCGAGCCGCGATTTCTGCGCCACGTCGATGCCGTGCATCACGGTGGCGAAAGATTTTGTGCGCGTGATGCGTTCAAACTTGCCTGGATCGAGCGAATCGAGGCTGATATTGATGCGGCGGAGACCCGCTTCCAGCAGCCGTTCGCAGCGTTCCGCCAGAAGGTGTCCGTTGGTGGTCATGGAAAGATCTTCGACGCCCAGCGCGTGAAGGCGCGCGATGTAATCTTCCACGCCCGCGCGCACCAGCGGTTCTCCGCCGGTGATGCGTATCTTGCGAATGCCGAGGTTCAGAAAAATGTGCGCGAGGCGGTCCAGCTCGGGCCAGGAGAGAATTTCATCGTGGTCGCGGTAGTTTTCGGGGTCGGCCGAGCGGCAGTACACGCAGCGGAAATTGCAGCGGTCCGTGATCGAAATGCGCAGGTCCGTGATCTGCCGTCCGAATTTGTCTTGAAGCGTCATGGCACGTTTTTCTTGATGGGCACGACCGCGTAAAGCCTTGTCTACTGTTGCCGCAAAAAAAATCGCCCGATCCGAATACTTGGATGCGGGCGCGCGACGGAAATATGCAGTTTTCCGCCTGTACGCTCCTTTCCAAATTCGGGAGGCCCGGGCGTTTCCACCCGAACCCTCTGCATCGCCGACCCAGAAAGGCGGCCGCCGAAGCATCGTTCCAGCGCCCTAGGCTGTTTCTCCCGTAGGCGGCAGGAATCGGAGTTGTCTTTAGTCTACGCCGCATGGCGGCGGGGTGCAATTCACACAATCCGAGCGCCTTCTCTGAGTCCCACCCAGGGAGTGTGATAGAGTTTTTGCCACGCCATGCGGATATTCGTTCTCGGGGCCGGTGCAACCGGTTCCCTTCTGGCAGAACTCCTCCAACGTCAAGGACACACTGTCTGGTGCGGCGACCGTGACCCTGTTCGTGCGCGGCGCTTTCTGGGCAAGCGAAGCACGATTGCGGTGAGCGAGGTGAACGCGAGAAATCTGCGCGGCATCGTGCGCGCGGCACGCGGCTGCCAGCTCATCGTCAACGCCTCCGCGAGCGTTTTTAATCAGATTGTGATGCGAGCCGCGCTGCGACTCCGCGCGCATTATCTGGACCTTAGCTCGCACCTCACGCGCAACCCTTTCAAGGCTGAGCAATTCTCCTACGCGAAACGCTTTGAAGAAAAAAACAGGACGGCGCTGATCAATGCCGGCGCGGCGCCCGGCTTGACGAACCTCTTGGTTAAGCGCGCCGCGGAAATGCTCGATGAAGTGCATTCCGTGCAGATCCGCTTGTACGAGAGCACCGAAAGCGACGACCCGATTTCGCAATGGTCTCCGGAAGTATCTTTCGACGAAGCCATCTCGCACCCGCGCGTGTATCGGCAGGGCAAATTCAGCATGGGAAAACGCTTCGCCGAGCTCGAGAAATTTCGCTTTCCCGATCCCATCGGATACGCCAACGTGGTTCTCGCGGCGCAAGATGAAGTCGCGACGCTCCCTTACGCGATTCCCATGAGGAATATGGACGTGAAAATCGGCGGAAACGAATTTGACCGTCTGCGCCGCTGGTACAAGCAGGGGAAACTTTCGAAGTCGCGCGGCATTGTCCGGCAACGTTTTCCGCAAACCTCGTCTCCGCGGGCGATTGCCAAGCTCATTCGCCAGGGCGTGCTGCAAAACGCGAGATTTTCCGCGGCGGTGCTGGTACGCGGCGTGAAGCACGGCTCCAAAGAGGATCAGCATCTGCTGATTCGTACCGACGCCATGTTCCCGACTCTTTATCAAATCCGCCAGCAAGGGCGCTTCACCACGCCAGTTGCGTACGCCACCGCTCATGTCGCGGCGCTCTTCATCAAATATTTTCAGAGGGACGACGCGGGTGTGTTGGCTCCCGAAATGCTGCCTGTGGAAACGAGGCGCGCGATCGTCGCGGGGATCCGGACTCACAGCGTGAAAATCACACACAAAACGACGGCCGTCAAAGGTCTTGGCGAAGACGAAGAAGAATTCTGACTCGCGCCATTGACCTGCGCCATTCGCCGAGTGTGTTTTAGAAAACCACGCGCCGTGGTTATGGCCGCGCTTCAAACACCAAATTGAAAGGCGTCTGCGTGGCGCGACGAAAATGCGTGAAGCCGCCGCTGGTCACGACGTCGCGAAGACGCTTTTCCCCCGCTTGCGCGCCGAGCGCCAATCCCACTTCCTGCGACAAAGATGCGGGAGTGCATAAAAGTGTCGACGCACCGTAGAACGCACGGCCAATGGGATTGAGATTGTCTTCGAGCTTGTCGCCCGCGAACGGCTCGACGATCATCCACGTGCCATCCTTCTTAAGGCGGCTGTGCACGTGAGCCGAAGCGCCCGCGGGGTCGCCCATGTCGTGCAGGCAATCGAAGAACGTCACGAAGTCGTAGTCCTTGCCGGGAAACGATTTCGCGCTGGCCACTTCAAATTTGATGCGGTCGCCTACGCCGGCCTCGCGCGCGCGCTGTTTGGCGGTCTCGATGGATTTATCGTGGTAATCGAATCCGGAAAATTCGGATTTGGGATACGATTTCGCCATCAAGATCGTGGAGGCGCCCAAACCGCAGCCCACATCGGCGACGCGCGCTCCACCTTTCAATTTAGCATCGACGCCTTCAAGCGACGGAATCCACGCAGCGATTAAATTCGCGGCATAGCCCGGCCGAAAAAATCTTTCGGTGCCAACGAAAAGTTCGGCGTGATGCTCGTGCCAACCCATTCCTTCGCCGGTCTTGAACCGCTCGGCCAGGGCTTCCTCGGCCTTGATCGCGGCGAGCGCCACTTGAAACGCACCGGGCATGAACGCGGGACTATTGTCGTCCGCCATCGCGAATGCCTGCTCCTCGCTCAGATGAAATTTTCCCGCTGCGGCGTCGTACGTCACGTAGCCGCCCGCGGCTTGCGCGCTCAGCCATTCACGAACGTAACGCTCTGCGGTCCCGGTGCGCTTCGCCAGTTCCGAGGCGGTTTGCGGGCCGCCCGCCGCTAGCCCTTTGTACAAACCAAGTTTGTCGCCGATGCGGATCAACGCGGCGTTGAACGTCGCGCCGAAATCGACCACGGCTCTTCCAAGAAATTCGTGGAGCTTATCCATATCGAGAGCCATCAATATCCTCCGTCAAGTAGAAAGCAGGCAGGCTGAGAGATTGCCCGGATTTTAAGCTCCTCAAGGAAGCAAAAGCAAGAACCGTCAGCAGCAGCGGTTGGGCCGCGAATAGCGGCGATTAATCTGCTCGACATAAAACTCTTTTGCACTGAGCGCGCCGCGCCCCGCATCTTGCCTGCCTTTTGCGCGCAAGTAGCGCTCGTACGCGGCATCGCCGCACCATTCCCGCAAGCCGCGCCAGAAGCGGCGGAACGATCGTTTCGCGAATTTTGCCGCCCGCAGTATGGGCATCAGTCGTCTCCCTGAGCCGCGCCGGTAAAACCCTCAGCCCACTGCGTCGCGACGTACGGCGCTTCGTGCAGCACCGCTTCGCGCCGCCCGCTCAAAATCGCATACCACTGCGCGAGCGCTTCCACGAGCAGCACTAGAATCATGAGCGCGAGCACCCCCGTGACCACAGCATCCAGCCTCTGGTTGAAAATCAGCCGGTGCGTCTCGGCAATTTTCATCGCGGGAATCTGCCCGGCGGCAATTTGCGCCGCAAGCGCCTTCGCCTTCGAGAGAAAACCGAGGTTAGGGCTTGCATCAAAAATCTTCTGGTAGCTCGCTGTCATCGTCACGGCCACCAGCCACGCCATGGGCACAAGCGTTACCCAAATCCACCGCAGCCGCTTCATCTTTAGCAAGATCGTCGTGGCCACCACCAGCGCCACCGACGCCAGCAACTGATTGGCAATCCCGAACAGCGGCCACAGCGAATTAATCCCGCCCAAGGGATCGACAACACCCTGGTACAGAAAATAGCCCCACAATCCAACGATGATCGCGCTCGAAAGCAAAATCCCGGGCATCCATCCGGTCCGTCCAAGCGGTTTCCACACTCGCCCGCCAAGCTCTTGCACCATGAACCGGCCCACGCGCGTCCCCGCATCCAGCACGGTCAAAATAAACAGCGCTTCAAACATGATCGCGAAGTGGTACCAGATGCTCAGCAACCGTTCGCCGCCGATGGTATTAGAAAAAATCTGAGCCATCCCGACGGCCAGCGAAGGCGCTCCGCCCGCGCGATTCCACAAGGTCTGCTCGCCCACCGAATGCGCGAGTTGCGCCATGGTTTGCGCGTCCAGGTGATATCCCCAGGAACTGATCGTAGCCGCCGCGGCCACCGGCGTCGGGCCGACAATGCTAGGCGGGCTGTTGATCGCGAAATAGACGCCCGGCGGCATCGCGCAAGCCGCCACCATGGCCATCACGCCGACGAAGGATTCCAGCAGCATTGCGCCATAGCCGATGGACCGAGCGTGGCTTTCGCGCAAAATCATCTTCGGCGTGGTGCCGGAGGAAATCAGCGAATGAAATCCGCTGATCGCTCCGCAAGCAATGGTGATAAAGCAAAACGGAAAAATCTTTCCCGCAAAGACGGGCCCCGTTCCATCTATAAATCGCGTCAGCGGCGGCATCATCATATGCGGCCGGACAAACAAAATTCCCGCCGCGAGCGAAAAAATGGCCCCCGTCTTGATGAAGGCACTCAGATAATCGCGCGGCGCGAGCAGCAGCCATACGGGAAGAACGGCGGCCGCAAAACCGTATGCGATGATGATAAACGCGAGCGAAATGCCGCCAAACGTGAAGGTCCGCGCCCAGGATGGCGACTCCGCCACCCACTGCCCCGCGACCACCGCGAAAAGCACGAGCGCGACGCCAAACAACGAAGCCTCCAGCACGCGCCCCGGCCGGATAAATCTCAAATAGACGCCCAGCAGCAGTGCGATGGGGATGGTCATCGCCAGCGTAAACGTGCCCCACGGCGAAGATTTCAACGCGTTCACGACCACGAGAGCCACAACCGCGAGCAAAATCACCATAATCGCCAGCACGGCAATCTGCGCGATGAATCCGCCACGTGCGCTTACTTCGTCGCGCGCCATTTGGCCGAGCGTTTTTCCATCGCGCCGGATGGAGCAAAACAATATGATGAAATCCTGCACGCACCCGGCCAGCGCCGCCCCGGCGATCAGCCAAAGCGTTCCCGGCAAATAACCGAATTGCGCCGCGAGTGTGGGGCCGACCAGCGGTCCCGGTCCGGCAATGGCCGCGAAGTGGTGCCCGAAGAGAACCCACTTGTTTGTGGGCACGAAGTCGCGCCCGTCGTCGTGTATTTCGGCAGGCGTGGCGCGTGCATCATCCAGCGACAGCAACTTCGCGGCAATGAACGCGGAATACAAACGATAGGCCACCATGTAGCAGCACACTGCTGCAACGACGAACCATGTGGCGTTCAGCGGTTCTCCTCGGTGCAACGCGATCGTAGCCAAGGCGCAGGCTCCGGCGATCGCCACGCAGAGCCAGACAACAAACCTGAGAACGCTCTTCATTTCCCCGGATTCGTTCCCGAGCTGGCGCGAATGAATTGCGCGGTGTCCTGTTTCAGCTTTGCCAGCGACGGCATGTGCGCGTACACCATGTGCCCCGATTCGTAGTACGCCCCGGTCAAATGGCCGCGCAAGGATGGATCGAGGCCCAGGTGGTCAAATGTATATTCCGCCGCAAAAAACGGCGTAGCCAGATCGTAGTAGCCCTTCGCCACGAAAACGTGCAGAAACGGATTCTGCGTCATCGCACTGCGCAGCGTCTCGCCCACATCGGCGTAGCGGTTTTCATACGGCTTGTAGCTCCAGGGATACACGCGCCCGGTCAACACCTCATACGGCAAATCGCTGTCGAATTTCAAATCGCCGCGCACGTAATCGTTCAGCGTCGCGGTGTAAGGACCGATAATGGCCGCGATGCTGGGATCGTATTCCGGCGTTTCGCCGGCCGCATCCTTGTCGATGCCGGTAAAGCGGCCGTCGATGCGCCCAACGGTGCGGCGCTCGTTGCGGAGCAGTTCCTTTGTGAAGCGTTCGATTTCCACGCGCATGTTGGTGCGCTCGATGTAGTCCGTGGAAAGTCCCGTCAGCCTCGCGAGTTTCTGAACCACTTCGGCGTGCTTGGCATTCGTTAGCCCATCCCCCGCCATCAGCGCGCTCGCGTATTCGCCTTCGGCAAATTCCTCGGACTCCTGCACGGCTTTGTGCAAATCCGCCTGCAAATCAGCCGGCAAGCGCTTGTGGTACCAGGCAATCGCCGTGTACGTCGGCAGAATCAATATGAACGGCAAATCATTCCCGCTATCGAATTCCGTCGTCGCAAAATTCAAAATCGTCGAAACCAGAATAATTCCGTTCAAATACATTCCATAGCGCTGTTGCAAATAACCGGAAAGCCCGGCTGCCCGCGTCGTTCCATAACTTTCCCCGGCCAAGAATTTCGGCGAAGACCAACGCTTGTTGCGCGTCGCATACAGCCGTATGAAATCGCCCACCGACTGCACGTCTTCCTGAATGCCATGAAATTGGTTCGGCGATTCGCCGGGCGCGGCCCGGCTATAGCCCGTCGAAACCGGATCGATAAAAACAAGGTCGGTGACGTCCAGCAGCGACGACTCGTTATCCACCAGCTTATAAGGCGGCGGAAGGAGCGCACCCGCGTCTCCCATGGCCACGCGCCGCGGCCCAAACGCACCAAGATGAAGCCACACGGAAGCCGATCCCGGCCCTCCATTGAATGTGAACATTACCGGCCGCTGCGACAAGTCCGTCACATCATCGCGCGTATAGGCCACGTAAAAAACGCTGGCCTTCGGCTTCCCTTCTTCATCTTTCATCACCAGCATGCCCGCCGTCGCCGTGTACTTGATCTCCTGCCCGCCGATGCGCGCCGAATGTTTTGTCTGCACTACTTTGTCTTCCGGCTCTGGCGGCGTTTTCTTCTCCGGCTCTTTCGGCGCTTCGGCCGTTTTCTCGCCGGGCTTTGGCGCCGGAGGCGCGCTGGGCGCCGGTTGCTGCGCGAATGAGATCGAAGTGCCAACCAGAATTAATGCTGCGCAGTTCAACCCCAGTTTGTGAACTTTCATCAGCGATATGCTCCTCTTATAAGTGCGGCGGAAGGATCACAACAACCCGCGGCATCGTATGCGAGCGCGGCAGCTTCGTCAATCCGCGCACGCGTCGCGGCTCGCCCGGCGTCTTTTGCAATTTTGCTTGTGCAGCGCCGCGTCCGCTATACAATGCTGACACGAGATTGAAACGTTTGTTTCAAGGAGCTTTCATGCGCCCAGCCCGCCCGCGGCTAACCGTGTATCTCAGCCTTGCTGCACTTCTGCTGATGCCGCCCATCACCGGCGCTCAGCAAAAAGAAGAGTTGCCTCATCCAAAATCTCTGTCTGAATTGCAGAAGGCGATGCAGGACGTTGTCGACAAAGCCCATTTGCCCGGCGCGGGCGTCGCCCTCGTCTCCAACGGCGAGTTGCTCTGGTGCGGCGGACTCGGCAAAGCGGACCTTGCCTCTGGCCGCGATATCACTTGCGACACGGAGTTCCGCGTCGGCTCCATCAGCAAATCGTTTGTTGCGCTTGCGCTTCTGAAGCTGCAGGAAGAAGGAAAAATCAATCTGGAAGCGCGTTTGCAAGACGTCGCGCCGGAAGTCCCCGTGAAAAATCCGTGGGAGTCCACCAATCCCGTGCGCATCGTCAATTTGCTCGAACACACCGCGGGATTCGACGATATGCAAGCATCCGAAGTTTATAACTTCAAGGATCCCTACGACTTTCCGCTTCTCGAAGTCTTCAAGCGCTTTACGGAGCCGCAAGACGTTCGCTGGCCTCCCAGTACGCGCATGTCTTATTCCAATCCGGGCTTCGGTATCGCCGGATACTTGATCGAGAAAGTCAGCGGCAAACCCTTTGATCAATATATTCGCGAGACGATTCTTCGTCCGCTGGGCATGGCGAATGCCGACTTCCCTTTTACCGACGCAAACAAGCCTCTTCTCGCCACCCCCTACGATGGCGATCCGCCGCACGCCTTGCCGGCTATCCCTATATTTATCTCCGCCCCGCTGGCGATTTGAAAGCTTCGCCCGGCGAACTCGCCAAGCTGGTGCAATTTCTTCTGCGGCGCGGAAAAGCGGGCGATTCACAAATTGTAAAGCCGGAGTCCATCATGCGGATGGAAACGGTCGAGTCGACCGTTGCCGCGAAAAATGGGTTGCGCCTTGGCTACGGCCTCGCGAATTACACCGAAGTCGTCGGCGGAGTCGTCACTCACGGACATGATGGCGGCATCGACGGTTTTATTTCCACGTATCGCTACATGCCGGAGCAAAATTGGGGCTACGTCGTTCTGCTGAACAGCACGCAGTCATACCAGGCGCTGCTGGATCTGAACAAGTTGGCTATCGATTTCCTTTCGAAAGATTTTCCGAAGCCCCAGCAGCCCGCGGTTTCCATTCCGGCCTCGGAACTGGAGAAGTTTGCCGGCTTCTATGCGCCGCGCGCCCCACGCTCGCAACTTTTTGCATTCACGGACGGTCTAAGGGTGGTCTCCGCATCCGGGTCATCAACGGCCAGCTCACACACTCCAGTCTATTTGGCAAACCAGAAACACTGATCCCCGTCGGCAAGAATCTCTTTCGCGGCGAAAAGGATCCCGAAGCAACCGCGATTTTCGTACCGACAGCGCCGGCCAAATGGTTTTCTCCAGCCAGGAGACGGAGGGTTTTTCCTATGGAGAACGCACCAGCATTATTTGGACGTACGCTCGCCTTGTTCTGTTTGTCGTTTCGATTGTGCTGATGGCCACTTCCCTGCTCTTCGCCATCATTTGGGTACTCCGCAAAGTGTTTGGAGGAATGAAAGATGTTAAACATCTGGCGGTGCGCGCGATTCCGCTTCTGGCAACGCTGGCTTTCTGTGGACTGGTTTTTTGCTTTACAAACTGGCCCAGGCAGGCGCAGACACGGGAAAATTCACGGTTTGGACCGCCGGAATTTTCGCTTTCAGCGTCCTATTTCCGCTTCTTTCGCTCTATCGGTCTCTTCCTCGTTGTGCGCGTTCCGAAAACCGAAATTCATGCCGGCACGCGCATTCACTCGCTGCTGGTTGCGCTGGCCTGCTGTATCGTCACCGTCTTCATCGCGTCCTGGCACGTCATCGGCCTTCGCCTTTGGACGCCATGATATTTTTTTCGCACGCTGGAACTATTCCGTGCAGCCGTAAAACCTGTTCGCCGCGTCGAGGATGCCGAGCGAGCTGGTCATGTTGGTGTTTCTCGTCCGAAGGCAGAATGTCCCAGCCGGTGAAAACCGCGACGATGTCGTACTCCGGCAAGACAATCAGTTGTTGTCCGCCGAACCCGCGCGCGAACCAGGCAATGTCCTCCGGCGAGCTGCCGGTCGGCTGCAGCCACCATTGGTAGCCGTATTTCCAGGTGCCGCCGGGAACGGAAACGTGCGGAGCCACGGAATCCTTGATCCACTCGGAAGAAACCACTTCCTTCCCCTCCCACATGCCGCCTTTTAGAACCAGCTGGCCGATTTTGGCAAGATCGTGCGCTGAGAGATACAGCCCGCCTTCCGTATCCGGCAAACCAGTCGGCGAATGTTTCCACTCATAGCGCATGCCCAGCGGCTTGAAAAGATGTTCCGCCGCATATTCGTCGACATTCTTGCCCGTGACTTTCTTGAAGACTTGCGCCAGCAGAATGGTCGCGCCGCTGTTGTACACAAACGTTTTGCCAGGCTCGTCGGCCATCGGCTGGTCGATCACGTACTGCACCCAATCGTGGCTCGCTTCCATGATGTCGGCGGAGTTTTTTGGATCGTCGTATGCCAAATCCTCGTGCCACTCGATACCGGCGGTCATGGTGAGCAAGTCGCGCAACGTGATATGTTTTTTCCGTTCGTCGAGGTTCGCGATTTTGTGGATGCCGAGCAAAGGCACGATGGGCGCGTCCAGGCTGAGCGTAAATTCATTTAGCGTCCTCGCGATTCCGATCGTGAGGGATGTGACCGTCTTTGATACCGATTGCATCGTGTGCAGATTGCTGCCCTGGTAGAAGGGATGAAACTCCGTGCTGAAATAATTGTAGGGTCCGTGCAGGTCGTGATTTAGCGGGCCTTCTTTTTTGGCGCGTCCCCCGTAAATCTGGCCGTAATCGTGGGCGTAGGATTTGTCGTAGACAGCCGTGCCGCAGCGCAGCACCAGCATGCTGTCCACCAGCCCGTATTTTCCGCCGGCAATATCGGCGTCGAACGCGGCGAGCTTTTGCGGGTCGATGCCAAACTCCTTGGGAGTTGCTTTCGGCCAGTCCTTGGAAGCGCCCCCCTCTTGCGCGAGCGAGGAAGCGCTGCACATGCATAAAGCGAGCGCCGCAGCCGTTCCCATTCTGCTGAAGGATTTCCTCCCGTTAGGCGATAGTGCGGCGCTGTTCCTCATTGGTTCTCCGTTTCGTTGCGAATCTCAATCTTGCAGCGAAGTAAATTCCAGCAGCGGATAGAGTTCGCGAAACACTTTTGCAAGGTCCCGGGGAAAAGGGGCTCTCGTAGCGTCCGCGGGTTTCATCTTGCGCCGCACGATCCATGCCTGGAGTTTTTTCCAATCCTCAGGTCTAGTTGGCCAGCCGCGCTGCTCTTTCCAGTCTTTTTTCTCCGAGCTATACCAATAGCTCTCGTAGCGCCCGCTTAGGCGTTTCTTCTGCTGCGCAATCCACTTCGGCTGCGCCAGGACGCGCGCATCGGCGACCAGCCCGAGTGCGGACTCCTTGCGTTTCGAGCCGGCATAAATGCGGAAGCCCGCCGTGACCGTCTTGGCGGAAAGCCCCGTGTACAACTGGCCCGTTTCGCCCTCGCCTGGAAAGGGCGCGGAGAATTTCAAATACATTTGCGCGCGATACGGTGTCTTGTCTTTCGCGAAACGAATGTCGCGGTTGATGCGCGAGAAATTCGAGCCTGTGCGGCCCGTGGTGTCGAAGCGCGCATCGAGTTGCAGCACGCCGGGGCTGACTTCCTCAAGCAGGCGACGGAACGGCTTCACCACAAATTCCTGGTAGCGCTCGCGGTTCGCGTCCATCCACACTTTTTTATTGTTGCGCGCCAAATCGCGAAAAAACTGAAACGTCGCGCGCGTGAAAATCGGCTCCGGTTTGCCCATTGGCGGCCCTCGGTGCGGTTTGGTGGGACAAGAGTACACGATTCCCAATCAGCGTCAATTGGACTATGCTTTGCCCCTTGCCGGTCAGAGTGACGGTTGCGCGCTATTCGAGTTCCATACAAAGCGAGGACGTGATGAAGCTACAAAAATGGATTGTGGCAGGATTTTTTCTGGGGGGTGCTTGCGGAGCCGCACTGTTTACGCGTCCAGCTTCCGTCGTGAAAGCGGACGACGCAAAGCCCGCGGCGAAAACGGAACCGTGGAAAGCGGAAGATGAGATTTTTCAGGAATACGCCGGGCAAATGCGGATTTCGCCGGACGGAAAATGGCTGGTGTGGGTGAAGTCCACCGGCGACAAAGAAAAAGACGCGCGCGTTTCCAATCTTTATTTGTCGAGCCTCACGGA
Source organism: uncultured Acidobacteriota bacterium (assembly GCA_963804545.1). Lineage (GTDB taxonomy): Bacteria > Acidobacteriota > Terriglobia > Acidiferrales > UBA7541 > Acidiferrum. The sequence goes on along the minus strand of CAWDQW010000004.1, from coordinate 3,117,846 downwards.
GAACAAGGAGATCGCACTGACGCGCGGCAGCGACCGTTACGGAAATCCGCGTTGGTCGCCGGACGGCGAGATGATTGCGTTCGTGAGTTCGCGGACGCGGCCGCAGGCGAAGCCGGACACTTCGCCGATGCAAATCTGGCTGATCAATCCGCATGGCGGCGAGCCGTGGGTGTTGACGGAACTGGCGCGCGCGCCGCAGCAAATCGACTGGCTCGACAAGGACACGATTATCTTCAGCGCCGAAGAAGAGCCCGCTCTCTACGAGCAAGAGCTGAAGAAAAAGAAGGACGATTCGGAGATTGTGGATGATGCGGTCCACGCGCCGCCGGTGCGGCTTTACAAGATCGGCGTGAAGGACAAGAAAATCACACGGCTGACGACGAACACGGATTGGATCGATGGCTGGAGCGTTTCCAAGGATGGAAAATTTGTGGCCGCTTCCCACGCGAAAAGTTTGCACTACGAATTCGACCAGAAAGTTCCGCCCATCGCCGTGCTCCATAATTTGAACGACGGGACGGAGAAGCAGATTTTCACGGAAGGGCGCGTGCGGCCCGACGGGTTCGAGTGGGCGGAGGACGGATCCGGGTTTTTCGCGCTGGCTCCCTATTCGACCGATCCGAAGTTTTTGACCGCGACAATTTTGAAAGCATATTTCTACGACCTGGCTTCCGGCAAATCGGTGGAAATTCCTGCGGATTGGGAGAATGGATTCGGATATGGCTTTGCGCATGCGCCGGGCGGATTTGTGGCCGATCTGGCAGCGGGCAGCCACTCGCAACTGGCGCGCTATAGCGCTGAGAAATCAGCTGCGGGATGGACCTGGCATCGTCAATCGCTTGTGGGCGAACACGTGAAAAATATCCGCGGGTTCGCGCTGAGCGAAGACGGAAAAACTATCGTTTACGATTATTCGACGGCCAGCAAGCTGCCGCAGATTTATCGCGCGCAGCTCGACGGAGCGAAAATTATCTCGCCGGTGCAACTCACCAAACTGAATGAAGGGCTCGTGAGCGGCCGGACGTTTGCGAAGACCGAAGTCATTCGCTGGAAAGGCTCGCTCGACGAAGAGGTCGAAGGCATTCTCTACTATCCGGCGAATTACGAAGCGGGGAAAAAATATCCGGTGATCACCATGATTCATGGCGGCCCGACGGGATGGGACTCCGACCTGTGGGACGACAACTGGGCGTATCCCGTCAATCTGATGACGCAGCGCGGCGCGTTCGTGCTGCGCCCGAACTATCACGGCAGCGCGAATTATGGATTGAAATGGGTCGAATCGATTTGCTGCGGCAAGTATTACGACCTCGAGACGCCGGACATCAACATGGGCGTGGATTATTTGATTTCCAAGGGCATGGCGGATCCCGATAAGGTTGCGACGCTGGGCTGGTCGAACGGATCGATCCTTTCCATCAGCCTGATTACAACGTATCCAGCGCGGTACAAAGCGGCGAGCGTGGGCGCGGGCGACGTCGAATGGATCAGCGATTGGGGCAACGTGGATTTCGGCGATTCGTTCGATTCGTATTATTTCGGCAAATCGCCGATGGAAGATCCGCAGCTCTACATTAAGAAGTCGCCGTTCTTCAAGATGGATAAGGTGCAGGCGGCCGTTTTGATTTTCCATGGCTCGGCGGACCGCAACGTGCCGCCGGCGCAAAGCTGGTCGTTCTTCCGCGCGCTGGAGTATTACGGCAAGGTTCCGGTGAAATTTGTGGTGTTCCCCGGCGAGCCGCACGGCCCGCAAAAACTGACGCACCAGACTGCGCAAAGTCGAAGACGAAGTCGCGTGGTTCGACAAATATTTCTTCAAGACCGCGAAACCGGAAAATGAAGCGTTCAAGGGCGATTCGCCGCTGGCGGCGGAAATTAAGAGACATACGCTGCAAAAAATAGGTGACGATTTTGGCGTTGCGCGGACTTGTCCTGCCGGAACACAAAGCGATAAAGCTCCCATCGCGACGCTAACCCCAGAGGTTGCCAGACGGGGAGAACTAGAGATCGGCCGAACCGAAGTGACTCAAGCGCAATACCTTCATTTTCTCGGCGTGAGCAAATTCAAGGACGATGGCTCAGCGCGCAGTAAGGCAATCCTCCTTCCCACGTCCGGACAATACGAAGTTGAAAAGCGTAATTTCCCAGCGAACCGAGTCACCTCGAAGCAGCACAAGCATTTGTAGCCTGGCTCACCCAATGGACCTGCGAAACGTGGCGGCTTCCGTTTGAGGACGAAGTGAAAGACCTGTACGAAAACCGCGACGGGGAAAACACGCTCGATTACTGGGCCGGGTATGCGCCGAATCCGGAGGACGCCGCGCGGCTTCGCGAAAAAGCCAAAGAGCTTGGCGGAACTGCTCCCTTGCTGAAAGAAGTCGGCAGCTTTCACCAGCAAGGCAAAGACGACGAAGAGCCGATTTACGACCTCGGCGGAAACGTGGCCGAGTGGGTTTTGACGCGCGACGGCAAAGGCAAAGTGATAGGCGGCAGCGCGGATTGTCCGGCGGATCCTAAATCGAATTGCACGCCCGCGCCGGAATATATTGGGTTCCGCGTCGTGCGTGGCGCGGCAAAACCGGCGCCGAAAGCTTCGACCGGACAATAAGGCGGTCTTTGCAAACGCGGAGTTGTGCCTTCACTATGGCTGTTCCCAGAGGAGCGATTTAGCCTGATTCTTCGCTGCGCTCAGAATGACATCGGCGTGAATCATCGGATCAGAGCGAAGAGCACAGGCTGAAGCCTGTGCCACTTTGGCGCTTGCGGCTTGCGCTTGGCTGGCGCTAGGCTCGGTGCATGAGCGACTTCACACCAACGAAGAGAACGAAAGTTACGCGGAAGCCGGACCGGGGGCGCTACGACCGGCAAACCGTTTACGACATTTTGGATCAGGCGTTTGTGTGCCACGTCGGGTTCGTGGTAGATGGAACGCCGTTCGTCGTGCCGACGAATTATGTGCGCGTGGGCGACAAACTTTTTTTGCATGGCTCGACGGCTAGCCGGTTGATGAAGACGCTGGGGAGTGGAGCGCCTTTTTGCCTCAGCGTGACGCTGCTGGACGGAATTGTTTTTTCGCCTACGGCGACGGGCCACTCGGTGAACTACCGCTCCGTCGTGGTGATGGGCAAAGCCGAGCCGATCGAGGATGCCGGCGGCGAAACTGGCGGCGATGCGCGACTTCGTCGAGTACGTCCTGCGCGGGCGTTGGGCGACGGTTCGACCGCCGAGCGAGCAGGAATTGAAAGGCACGATGGTGCTGGCCGTGCCGCTGGTGGAAGCCTCCGCAAAGGTTCGGACAGGATTTGCCGTCGATGACGACAAGGAGTACGCCGACGGAGCCTGGACGGGAGTGTTGCCGTTCAAGTGGACGCCAGGAGAGCCGATCCGCGATCCGCGAGGCGACGCAAGCGTTCCTGTGCCGGCGAACATTCAGCGCTATTCCCGGCCGCAATAGGATCCGTCAACGACGCGTTCGCTGGCGATGTCAGGGATCCTCCCGGTCTATTCTGTCAGCCATCCCCCCGGTCCGTACCCAGATGGCACCCCCCACCCCGGGGGGTGTGCGCGAGTTATGAAGTAAACCCATGAAGGGAAAGGGATTGCAGGGATTCCTGCGTGTACGCAGTGCATCCCGGGGCAAGTTAACGCTGCTTACCTTAACGAGTGCACCCTACCCCCGGTGTTTTCTGTAAGACTGGCAAACACAGGACTTATGCTTGGCGCGGTATGTAAGAATGGCAACCAAGAGACTTAGGCTGCCGAAAAGTACACAGAAAACAAAAACGCCGACAAGATGCCGGCGCAATGGAATAAATAAGGCTATTACCCAACCGACATAATACCAGACATTATGGATTTGTCAAGAGCAATTTAGCGGGAAATTCTTGGCCACGGCGATGGCCAGTGATTGCGCGGTTATTGACGGGCCTAAGTTGTTGAGCGGAGATGAGTTTGGATATCGTCCAAGACTGGAGAGATTTCGGCCAGGGTATCAACGACGTAATGGGCTCCAGCGTCTTGGAGTTCGGCGCGGGCTTCGGCGAAGAGGGATTCGCGCTCGGAGGCAGAGAGTCGTTGAAACTGCTCGAGCGATAGGGCGATCCCGTTTCCGGTTCCGGCGACGCCGATGGACCACGTGCCAGCGTTCAGGCCTTCCTGTATATCCGCAGGAGTGTCTCCGATCTTGACGATGGCGGACATGGGATAGACCTGCAATCTCACAGCGCATTCATAAATCATGAAGGGTTGCGGGCGACCCGCGCCAACATCTTCGGGCGAGATGCTGCAATCCGGGATGTAACCTGCTTTAGCGCTTCGATCGAGGAGGAGGTCGAGCATGGCGCGGTTGTATCCGGTGGTCGAACCAATTTTCAGACCGCGCTGGCGAAAATCGCGCACAGCTTCCAAGACACCAGGAATTAAGGCGGAATGCCCGGCGAGGCAGGAGAGCTGCAGAGGAATGAAGTGCTTATAGATTTCCTCGGCGTCCGAATCATTTGGAAAGCGTCTGCGCAGTTTTTGCCAGGCGTCGCGGACGCGCGGCAAGGACAGAATGGCGCCGATGTGATCCTTCTTGGGAAGACCCATGTGCCGCCGAGTTTCCGTCTCGGAGAGAGTAATTCCGACATCAGCGAAGACTTTTTGCAGAGTACGCGCGGGAGCGAGACTTCCGTGGTCGACCGTGGTGCCGGCCCAATCGAGGACAACGGCTTTCAAACGCGAGGCATGGACAGTGTGAGGAGGGAGAGTGGGATTGAGAAGTTTCACGCAGCTGCGCCCATTTCGGCGAAAGTCTCCTCGGCAAGTCCAAAAGACATGGTCATGCCGATGCCGGTGGTTACCGTGACGAGGAGGACGCCAGGCAACGGGCTGATGCTGAAGTAGGGTTGCTCGGGATGTTTCGCATAGACGCCATGCCATTGCTCGGCGATTTCGAGAGTTGGCACGCGCAAATAAGTTTTGGCGTAGTCGAAGATCAAGCGATTTACAACGGGGTCGTCGAAAATGTTTACGGCCAAGCCGTAGTCGTGGCTGTCGCCGAGAGTTAGTTCGCCGCTAGAGTTCTGCGAGGCCATGACGTGAATGCCGAATTTGTCGAAGTCGGGAGTCTCGGTGGCGATGCGATCCTTCAGCGCCTGCAGAGTGCCGCAGATTTGAAATGTGGGATAGTGCTTGAAGGTCAGGCCGAAGGCGAGCGAAGGCCCCAACTGCCAGCCTTGGGGCTGGGGAACCGTCCGCATCATCTGCAATTTGCAACGCGTGAGCCCAGCGTCCCGGAAGCATTCCGGGAAGAGCGTTTGGAAATCGTCGCCAGCCGCGACGATGATGCAGCCGGCTTTGCAGCGCTGATCTCCAGCTTCGAGCAGGGAAGTCTCGACGCGCCGGACAGCGGTATTGAAATAAAATTGGACGCCGTAACGCTCGGCCAGAAATCGCGGAAGGACGCGGATTACCTGGCGAGGATCAACGGTGAGTTCCGTCGGGCTCCAGAGGGAGCCGATAAGACCTTCCGAACGTACGGCTTGAGTGCGGGCCAGAGTTTCCTGCGGCGAGAGCCAAGCACATTCATAGCCGAGAGACGGAGCCTTCTGAGCAAACTCCTGGCCGACGGCAGCTTCATCGGCGCGGTAGGCCACGTGTAGCGAGCCGGTCCGCAAATGCGGCAGATTTGCTTGCTCAAGAACGTCGAGCCAAATCTCGCGACTGCGCAATGCCATGTCATGCAACCGGCCAGCGGGTTGGCCGATCGGCCAAATCATGCCGAAATTGCGGATGGACGCACCCAGGGCGGCAGGGTTGCGCTCGAAGACTGCCACAGTGCGTCCCGAACGGGCCGCCAAGTAAGCATGGGCCAAGCCAACGATCCCGGCGCCGACGATGGCTACATCGACTTCCTTCGTGGTCACGGCTTTCGTATACGTTTCCGGGCTGGGAATGTCAAGACGGCAGGGCCTCGCGCTCAAGAAGAGAAGTATTTTTGCGTTGAGACGCGAGGACAGCGCACATGGCCGGCGCCAAGCAGCGGTTGACGTTGAACAGGGGTGCGGCAGGCTCTCATTTTCTCCTGTTGACCGTCTAAAGGAGAGCTGTCAGCTTGCGACGGGCAAATTTCTCGAAGAATGTCGCCAAGGATGGAGGCGACGGACGGACTAGGCTTTGGGCGAATTTTGCAAAACGCTAATGCGGCGGGTGGCGGGACTTTTCCGGGGCGGGCGTCTGGAAGAGGAGCTGGACGCGGAGGTGCGCTCGCATCTGGAGATGGCCGTTGACGCGAATTTGCGCAAGGGCTTGAGCGCGGAAGAAGCGAAGCGTGAGGCGCTTCGCAGCTTTGGCGGGGTCGAGCAAACCAAGGAACTTTATCGCGAGCAGAGAGGACTACCGATGATTGAGACGACGCTGCAAGACTTGCGATTTGGATTGCGGATGCTGCGGCGCAGCCCAGGCTTTTCGGCGCTGGCGATTCTGTGCCTGACTTTGGGAATTGGAGCGAATGCGGCGGTGTTCAGCTGGGTGGAGGGGATTTTGTTTCGTCCGTACCCTGCAGTGGCGCACCAGGAGCGATTGCTGGCGCTGGCGGGAACGGCGCGTGGAGAGACGGGAGCGACCCCGCTGTCGTGGCCGGATTTTTTGGATTTGCAGAGGAGTTGCACGCTCTTTGACACTTTTTTTGTGAGCAAAATTACGGGGACTACGCTGAGCATCGGGGACCGTGCGGAGCGCACGATAGGGAGCATCGTTTCGGCGAATTATTTCGATGCGATTGGCGTGCACCCGGTGCTGGGGCGTGGATTTGAGGCGGGTGAGGATACGGGCCGGAGCGCACATCCCGTGGCGGTGATCAGTTACCAGCTATGGCAAGGGCGATTCAAGGGCGATCCGCAAATTATCGGGAAGACGCAGCGGCTTAACGGAGTGGTGCACACGATTGTGGGAGTGGCGCCGGAGGGATTTTACGGGACGTTTGTCGGCTGGGGAATGCAGTTCTGGGTGCCTGCTTCGATGGAGGACATATTTGAAGCGGGGGGCTACAAGCTGGAGGATCGCGGGGCGCGATGGATCGAATCCTACGTACGGCTGAAGCCGGGAGTGACGCGTGAGCAGGCGCAGGCAGAGATTTCGGCGGCAGCGAAACGACTGGAGAACGATTATCCGGAGACGAACCGCGGGCGCGGCGTGCAACTGTACCCCTTGTGGCAAACGCCGTTCAATAATGCGGGGACGCTTCTGCCGACGCTCGAAATTATGCTGGGCGTGGTGTTTTTTGTGCTGCTGATTGCTTGCGCGAATGTGGGGAATCTGCTGCTGGTGAGGTCGTTCGCACGGCGGCACGAAATGACGGTGCGGCTGGCCATCGGAGCGGGACGCGGGCGGCTGTTGAGACAGCTTTTGACGGAAGGCGTGGTGCTTTCGGCTTTTGGCGCCTTGGGTGGATTGCTGGTCGCCTATTGGTGCCGGCATGCGCTGGTGCTGCTGTTTCCGGCGCGGGCAGGCGTGTCGATGCACTTGCCGGGAGAGATTGATTGGCGAGTGCTGGCGGTGAGCGCGGGAGTTTGCCTGATAGCGACGCTGGTGGTCGGGCTCGCGCCCGCGCTGCAGAGCAGCAAGATTGATCTTGCGGCGGCGTTGAAAGCGGATTCGGCGGGAGTGGTGGGGAGCCGCGGTCAGAGCGTGGGTGCGTTCGGGCTTGGTGGTGGTGCAGGTGTCGCTGAGTTTTATTTTGCTGGTGGGGGCGGGATTGCTGCTGCAGAGCCTGGAGAAGATACGGACGTCGAGCCCGGGATTTTCGACGCATGGAGTGATTTATCACGAATGTGGATTTGGTGTCGGCGGGATATGACGCGCAGCGGGCGCAGACGTTTTCAAGATGAATTGATCGAGCGCGTGAAGGCGCTGCCGGGGGTGGAGACGGCGACGTTTGCGAGAATGATGCCGCTGAGTTACGGGGCCTATTCTTCTTCGCCGATTGCAGTGGATGGCTATGTGACGCCAGCCGGAGGAGCAGCCGACAGTCGAGTACAACGAAGTGGGCGAAGAATATTTCGCGACGATGGGGATTCCGCTGGTGTCGGGGCGGGAGTTTACGCGCGCGGACGATGAACGCGCAGCGCTGGTTGCGGTGGTGAACGAAACGATGGCGGGGCTTTATTGGCGCGGGAAGAATCCGATTGGCGAACGCGTGCAGGTTAAGGGGCGATGGATGCAGGTGGTTGGCGTGGCGAAGGATTCGAAGTATGAGAGCGTGCGGGAGGCGGCGAAGCCGTTTTTTTATGTGCCGCGGCGGCAGAATTTTTCGGTGGGAGCGGGATTGTATATTCGGACGCCGTTGAGTCCCGAGACGATGGCGGCGGGGCTGGCGCGCGAGGTGCACGCGTTGGATGGGAATCTTGCGCCATATGAGGCGATTACGCTGCAGGAGCAGGTGGATCGCTCGACGTCGCCGCAGTTGGTGGCTGTAACTTTGGTCAGCGTTTTGGGCGGATTGGCTTTGCTGCTCGCGGCGATTGGGTTGTACGGCGTGATGTCCTATGCGGTGTCGCAGAGCACGCGGGAGCTGGGGCTGCGCATGGCGTTGGGGGCGGAAGCTTCGAATGTGTGGCGGCTGGTGATGTCGCGGGGAATGGCTTTGACGGTGGGCGGCGTGGTGTTGGGCGCGGCGGCGGCGCTGGTTTTGATGCGATTGCTGGGAAATTATTTGTTCAAAGTGAGCCCGCGCGACCCGCTGGCGTTTGGTGCGGCGTTTGCGGTGATGACGATTGCGGCGCTGGCGGCGTGTTTTTTGCCGGCTTGGCGGGCGACGAGGACTGATCCGGCGCGTGTGTTGCGGGATTGATTCTCTACGGTGAATCTCATCTCGTGAGAGTCTTTGGGCAATCGAAAGAGTCTCAGGGCCGACGCCGGTATCAGCTTACTCAGGAGCTTGAGCGCCGTGGGCGATGAGGGAGTCGATGATTTCTTGAGAGGCTCGGGCCGAAGTGGGCGAGCCGCGCCAGTACTTCCGGTTATATTCCTGAGCTCGCGATAGCGCGGTCTCGCCTCGCGAATTCCGAATGTTTACGTCGGCGCCATGCGCCAGGAGGAATTTCACGGTCGCCGGGTTAGTCTGAGAAGCGGCGTTCATAAGCATGGTGTTGCCGCCGCTGCTGAGCGCGTTGATGTCCGCGCCCTTATCCAGAAAGAGCTTCACCATATCCGGAGTTCGGAAACCCGCGTTGATGGCAGGGCTTTCCTCGCCGTAGTCCTCTTCGATTTTCCAATCTGCTCCGACTTCCAAGAGCGTGCGCGCGGCTTGGACGTCGCCGCTGCGAACCGCGCCCATCAGGAAGTGCTCGTGATCTCCGTTCAGGCCGTTGACGTCCGCACCATTTTTGACGAGAACGTCTATGATTTCGCTATCGTGCCAAGCGATGGCTTCTTCCATGAATTTCGGCATATGTTCCGCGACCCGCCATCCGTGGGAAATGTCAAACTGCAGTTCGCGGGGATCAAAAAAGGTCCAGCTTGTAACGTGTGTAGTTCTTTCGGCCGCCGCGATGATTTCTCCCACGGCATCGGGGGCGCCACAGGTGCCGACATCTTTTTTCCGGCCGGCCAGCTGCACCTCAAGAGCGCTTGAAGGCTGATCGTGTTCCTGGCAGGGGGCATTGTCATACGAACCGGGAAGGTCGAAGAAATCCGCGGTGATAATCTGGTCGGACAGTTTTTGAATATCTTCGCGCGAGATGCGCGAGCTGCGTTTGCCTTTCCGATGCACGTTGGCAATGCCCAGATAGCTGACGCGGCCATCCGCGAAAATCGTCAGCGTGTATGTGGGATTGGGAAAAAAGCCGCCTTCGCGATGCACTCTCAGTAGAAAACCGGAGCCATCGTTATTTGCCGGCCAGGCCGTCGCAGTTCCAGCGAACAACGCCATGAGCAGCGAAGGCACCAGGCAGCTTCGTTTTCGAAAAAGAAGGCGATTCATCCTGCTCGTCATTCGGGGAAGGCCCTTGCAAAGAGTATCGGTCTTTCCTGGAAGACTGTGGGGTGCATTCTTCTGAGGAGTTGCTTGTGATCAAACGCGGCAAGCTGTCCGCGGCGGCGATGCTATTTTTTCGTCGAGTAGCCTGCGAGGGCGGTGGCTACGCCGAGGGAGATGAGGATGCCGCCGCTGACGTAGCGTTCGCTGCGCATCCAGCGCTCGTTGTTGCGGAGCCAGTTGGCGACGCTGCCGGAGAAGAGTGCCCAGAGCGAATCGCTGGTGGTGCCCATGGCGGCGAAGAGAATACCGAGGGAGAGGATTTGCGTAGCGACGTGGCCGCGTGGGGGATCGATGAATTGGGGGAGGAAGGCGAAGAAGAAAAGGGCGGTTTTGGGGTTGAGGACGTTGACGATGATCCCTTGCGAGAAAACGCGGGCGAGTGCGACGCGCGGCGCGGCGGCATCGGACGACGCAGCGGCGAGGGATTCTTTGTTGCGCAACCGTTGAATGCCGAGATAGACGAGATAGGCAGCGCCTAAATATTTGACGACGCTGAAGGCAGCGGCGGAGGAGACGAGTAGGGCGGAAAGGCCGACGGCGGCTGCGGCGGTGTGAATGAGAGTGCCGACGCCAATGCCGAGCGCGGAGACCAGACCGGCGTTGCGGCCTTGGCCGATGCTGCGACCGACGATGTAGAGGACGGCGGGGCCGGGGATCGCAAGGAGCAGCGCGGCAGTGGTGATGAAGAAGAGGAGTTGGGAGTGGGAGGGGAGCATGAGTGTTTGATCGATTTGGTGGAGATGGATCGCTTGTTTATAGCTTGTGCAGCAGCCACGGGCAAGTGTGGATTCCCTTCTCGGATCGAGGGAGGGGCAAGCCCCTCCCCTACAGAGGGTTATGAGAATTAGGCGGCGGTGAGCAGGATGGGGTCTTGCTTGGTGATGACGATGGTGTGCTCGTAGTGGGCGGAGAGACTGCCGTCGGCGGTGCGGACGGTCCAGCCGTCGCGGTCGAGGGAGATACGGCCGGTGGTGGCGGCGATGATGGGCTCGATGGTGATGACGAGGCCTTCGGTGAGCGTGTGGCGCGCGAGAGGATCGGCAAAATTGGGGACGCTGGGCTCTTCGTGAATGGTGCGACCGACGCCGTGGCCGCCTAGTTCGCGGACGACGTGGAAGCCGCGCCGGCGGACTTCGCGTTCGACGGCGCGGCCAATGTCTTTGGTGAGGTTGCCGGGGCGGGCGGCGGCGAGGGCCTGGCGGAAGGCGCGTTCGGCGCAGTGGGCGAGTTCGCGGGATTTTTCCTGCGTGGGCGGGACCTGGATGGTGACGGCGGAGTCGGTGTGGTAGCCGTCTTTGACGGCGGTGAGGTCGAGTTTCACGAGGTCGCCGGGTTGGATGGTGCGCGGGCCGGGGATGCCGTGGACGACTTCGTCGTTGACGGAGATGCAGACGTCGCCGGGGAAATTGTAGATAAGCGGCGGAGAGGATTGCGCGCCGTTTTCGGCTAGGATGCGCGAGCCGATGGCGGAGAGTTCGGCGGTGGTAACCCCGGGGCGGACGGCGTTGGACATGGCGCGGAGGGCTTTGGCGACGATCAGGCCGCAGGCGCGGAGTTTTTCGAGTTGTTCGGCGGTGGTGATGGACATGCGACCTCGCATGAAGACCTAAAAGAGAGAGTCAAAAGCGCACAGCCAAGATTGGCTGTGCCACAAACGGCTAGTGGCAGCCGCAACCGCCGCCGCAGCAGCCGCCTCCGCCCTTGAGGAACTGCCGGAGGATGAGGAGGAGCTGCCGTTGCCCGCCGTGGCGAAGACGGACAGTTGGATCGTGGCTTTTTTGCTGGCGCACTTGGGGCAGGCGATTTCTTGTTGCTTGTTGATGACGATTTTTTCGAACTGGGCTTGGCAGTCGTCGCAGACGTATTCGTAGATAGGCATTTGCTTACTCCGCTGGATTCCTTTTGATTATAGCAGGAGCGGTGCGAGACGCCACGCCGGAGTGGGGCGCAGCATGCGGCGCCAGTACAAGCTCTAGCCCGCTGGGCCGCAGTCAGAATCAGCTCATGTAGAGGCCGCCGTTGGGGTTGATGGTTTGGCCGGTGATGAAGGAGCTTTGGGCGAGCAGGACGGCGAGGCGGCCGACTTCGTCGGGCGAGCCGGAGTGGCCGACGGGAATGCGTGAGACATAGTCTTTCGGGATGGCGGCGGTCATATCGGTGTCGACCAGTGCGGGGGCGATGGCATTGGAGGTGATGCCCTCTTTGGCGTACTGCGAGGCGTAGGAGCGCATCAGGCCCAGGATACCGGCCTTGGTGGCGGAGTAGTGGGGGCCGACAATGCCGCCGTACTGCGCGGCAATGGAAGACAGGTGAATGAGACGGCCCCAGCGGGCGGCGCGCATCCCGGGGAGCACGCGCTGGCTCACCAGAAACACGGAAGTCAGGTTTACTCGAAGAAACTCGTTCCAGATTTCTTCCGTGACCTGCTCGGCAGGAAGGATTTTGCGCGATGCCGGCGTTGTTGACGAGGATGCCGACGGGGCCGAGTTGCTGCTCGGCGGTCGAGACGAGGCGGTCGACATCGGCGGAGATGGAGACGTCGGCCTGGATGGCGAACAGCTTTGCGGCCGAGGGCGCGAATGGATTGCGCGACGGATTCGGCGGCTTCGGATTGCTGGTGGTAGTTGACGGCGATGTCGGCGCCGGCTTCGGCGAGAGCGAGGGCGATGGCTTTGCCGAGGCCGCGGCTTGCGCCGGTAACCAGAGCGATGCGTCCGGAGAGTGTGTTCATCGAGAGTAGCTCCTTCGTGGCGTCCGTCCGTTCGAGCAGGCGTGGAAGTGTGCGGGGCCAGCCCCGCCCCTAAAGTGTAAATGCAACTGGCTCCGGTTGCCCGGAGCCATTTGCGAACTGGGGAGTTGGCAGGATGCCGTCTAAGATTGAATTAGTCGCCGGCTACGGCTTCGGTGGCTTTTTCGGAGGCGCTGGGCGCGGAGGCGCCGTTTCCGTTGGAATGGCCGTTGCCATTGCCATTCGAATGGCCGTTGCCCGCGGCAGGAGCGATTGTGACCGGCTTGCCGGCATTGGCGAAATTCGCTGGGGTGGCTTTGGCGATGTCGGAGACCGTGCCGATTTGAACGACGGTCGGCTGGGGCTTCTTGAGAACGAGTTCTTCGTAGATGGCGCGGACTTTGGCTTGTTCTTCGAAGGCCTTCTTGCGGCGTGCGCGATCTTCTTCGGCGGCGGTTAGCGGGATGTCGTGTTCGAGGTGGCGGACGCGAGCGGCGTCATCGGCGTCAATCTTCAGCGAGTGTTCGAAGCTCTGGAGATTGACGCTCTTGCCCTTGGCATAGATTTCGTGTTTGCCGTGGTTCTTGTACCACTCGGCAACGGTCGCGTTCTTGTGCATGTTTTCGATGATCTGGCGCCAGCCTACGCCCGTGTTGTAGGCGCAGAAGGAAATTTCGCCTTGCTGCGTGGCGTAGGGGATGATGCACATTTCGGTGCGGCGGAAGTCGTAGTTGAAAAGATCCTGGAACCACATGCCGGCGATGAAGAGGAAGTTCCACGGATCCTGGCGGCGCTTCATGGCGTCTTCGATACTTGCGATCCGGAGAAGTGCGGCCGTATTTGACGGTGGAGCGCTTGGTGAGCGCCCAGGTCTTGTCAAACTTCTTGAAGAGCGCGCTGAGCGTCAAGCCCTTGGGCCCGCGGAACGGGTGATAGTTCTTCAAGAGGGCCATGGCCATCATGAAGTTGGAGAATTTCTTGCCGCGAGCCGCGTCGGTGATGGCGGTGACGTCCTTGGTGAGCTGGACGGCATCGAGGAAGCGCGGAACCGGCGCCCATTCCTTCGTCTCCTTGTTGATCATCATCGCGGTGCCGACGCCGCAATTCGGGTGGCAGCCGCAGCTCAGCGAACCCCATTGGGATTCGTTGCCCTTCACCATGTCCGCGAAACCGGCGAACGTGCTGATGAAAGAGATGGGGAACCAGTCGCGTGTGGGTTCCACCTTGCCGACCTGCTCGCTGACGTCCTTCGCGAGATGCGAAAGCGTGTAGCGCTGGCGGAGACGGCGCTCGGGAGTGATGTCTTCGTCGCGGCCAGTGAAAGAAACCGGCTGGAAGCTGACGAAAGCGATTTTCTTGGGATTTTCCATCGCGAACTTCACGACGGAGCCAACCTGGTCGTTATTCACGTTGTTGACGATGGTGACGACGAGCACGATTTCGATGCCCGCTTCGTGCATGTTCTCGATGGCGCGGAGCTTCACGTCAAAGAGGTTGCCGATCTGGCGGTGGCTGTTGGCGTCGTTGCCGATGCCGTCGAACTGCAGGTAGGCGTAGCGCATACCTGCTTCGAAGGCTTTCTTCGCAAATTCCTTGCTCTTGGCGAATTCGATGCCGTTGGTGGCGGCCTGCACGCTGTTGTAGCCGATCTTGCGGGCGTAGGCGACGGCGTCGAGGAAGAGCGGGCTCATGGTCGGCTCGCCGCCGGAGAATTGCACGGACATCTGGCGGCGCGGCTTGATCTTGAGCGCGTTGTCCAGGATTTCCTTAACTTCGTCCCAGCCGAGTTCGTGGACGTAGCCGACCTGGTTGGCGTCCATGAAGCAGGGATCGCACATCATGTTGCAACGGTTGGTGAGGTCGACGGTGAGAACGGAGCCGCGGCCATAGCGAACGGTCGAAGAGCCGTGCTTGTGAAGGTCTTCGTCGTTGTGCGCGGGAATATCGCGGCCGGGGAACTGCTTCTCGATCCAGTCGAGGAATTTGGCGTCGATGGCCATCATGTCTTCATAGTGGCCGTGGATGGGACAATCCTTGACCATCCAAATCTGATTGTCGCGCTCGATGATCTGCGCTTTGATTTCGCCGACTTTCTCGTGCATCAGATCGCGCCAGTCTTTTTTGCCGGCGATGATCGCTTCACGCGCCTCTTTGACGCATGCAGGGCACAGAGGAATCGGTTTGCCGCGGGAAGCCAAGCGTTGGCTTGGTCTTTTCCCAGGACTTGAGCAGCGGCTTATCTGACCACTGCGGCGTGACGGAAGGATTCGGATTGCGCTTGTTGAAATACTGAATGCTGTTGAACGTGACGGCGGCAGTCTTGCACAGCGCCCAGTCGAACGTTCTCAGAATCTGCGTCCCCACACGATTCGGCATAAAGCTCTACCCTCCGCTTTCAAGAAAATGCGAGCCCAACTGCCCACTGAATTGGATGAAATCCGAGCCCTTAACAGCCCCCTGGGCTTGGAATACCGTACCATTTTCTAGCTGGTACGTCCAATAAGTCTTTGTACGCCTATAGTTTGACGGTAAAGGGGGGAGGATGCCAGCAGGTTAGCGGCGAACGGTCAAAAATGGGGGTTGAACGGTAATTTGGGGCAGTGAACGGCAGTCGGAGAGGGGTGGGTTGGGGGTTACTTCTAGAGCGAATGGGCTAGAACTTTGCGATATTTTGGGAAGAGTACGTGTTTCGATTCGGAGGATTTCCGGCTCGGCTGCGCTATTCGTTCAAAGTGGGACGTATCACGGCGGTCACAAAATGGGCAAAGTGGGAAGCGCCTTCATCGAGCTGCAGCCAGCGGACAACGCAATGATCGGCGAGATATTTTGTCACTCGCGTTTCCGGAATGCCGAGATGCTCGGCAAGTTGCGGCTTGAGAGAATCCGCGCCGCGCCGGCTAGCGCCGCCGCGCAAAAGATTTCCGACGGCGATGCGCAGAGTCTGGCAGGCTTCGACGTAGTAGTAGCTGGTGAGATCGGAATCGGTGAGGACGAAAACGCCGGGACCGACTGGCGCGTGATCGGCTTCGCTAAGTTTTACGGGAGCGCAAGTCAACAAGCGGCGAAGCTGCATTTCGAGAAGAGACAGTCTCGAAGAAAGACCCGGGATCGCCGGAACGGCCGCGGACGCTGGGGCCACCGGGCTCGCCGATCGGTTCAATCGGGAGCGAAGGGATGGCGCGGCTGTCCGTGGAGCTCGGGATGGTCTGGGCTCGGCTGTTTCATCAAATACTCGCGGAGGCAAGCCCTTCGCAGGAATTGAATTGGATTCCGAGGCACGGGATGCGGAGACGGCCGAGGAACCCTTGGAGCTTCGCCCTTGCGGCGATTGCGGCCGCCTCGACGGCCCCGCCGGCGGCGTTTTTTATCTGGCGAATCCGCGGATTCTCGCGGCGGGTTTCGCGGAGGTGTCCTCGGTCTCGGATTCCGAGTCAGGGAAGCATCCGGAGTCTCAGACGCTGCGGTGATTTCTTCCTGAGCGGAAGCCGGCTCGCAGCCGGCAATCGGGATGCGGCGTCAGCATAAAATCGCCGGAGGCATGAGCAGGATCGACGGCAGCAACTTCCGCGCCGAGTCTGACCGCAGCTTCTTGCGCCTTGATTTTCCAATCGGCCCTGCGAAAACGGTCGGCGGCAGCGAGATACCATTTAGCAGCTTCCGGATTTTGGCCGGCGGTTTCGAAATAGCGGGCCAGTTCAAATGCCACCATGGCGTCGCTGCGTTTTTTCATACAAATTGGAGAGTTGCCCGACGGGGTCCTTGCCGGTGCGGGCCCGACGAATGCGGGCGGTGATCTGTTTCCAGTCAGCCATGTGTTGGCATGCATTGTAGCAGCGGAATGGCGCTACAGCCAGAGGAGGCGCAGGAGCTAGAGGCAAAGATTTTTTATCGGTCAAGGTGATTCCTTATTGACGGCAGGAAAGGCCGTGAGTATTCTTCGAGTAGCCCTCTTGGAGGCTTCAATGCCGCGCTTGCGCGAAATTGTTGCTGCATGTTCTGCATCTTGTTTATTGATGACTCCGGTCTGGGGCGCTTACCGCGGGCGCTCTGGGGACAGTTGTATCGTCCGACGGCGCGAGGATTGGCGGAGCGGGCGCAGCCGTCGGGACGACAATTTTCAACGGCGATAGATTGAGCACTGCCGACTGCAGGAAGCGTGCAGTTGCGTACCGCCAAGGCGCGGTTTCTACTTTCGGCAGCTTCCGAAGCCACGGTCAATGAAGATGGCGGAATGCCGACGGCGACGCTGGTGCGGGGATCGGGCACATTTTCAACGTCCGGCGCAAAAGCGTTTGCGTTGAATGCTTTAACCGCGGTGATCAAGCCGATGTCCGACGAACCCACGATCGGACAAGTGACCGTTCTGGGCGAAAAGCAATTGCTGGTGAAGTGCATCGCGCGGCGCTCTCTGACCATTACGGTTGGCGATGATTCCCGGGTGATCCCGGAAGGCAGCGCCTACCGCATCGTTCTGGACCCTTCCGCCGAAGAGGCGCAGGACCAGCCACCGCCGCAAGGGGCAGGGGCAAAGGGAATAGGCCGGCCACCGCTCATGGCGGCCAAAAGCAAGTTTGTGTGGTATGCCACCGCGGCAGTGGTCCTGTGACCGTCTTTGCAGTTCACAAGGCCCTGGAAAGTCCAGACCGGCCCTAATTCGTTCATCCGCGCAGTTCAAATCGTTGCGATAACTTCCATTTCAATAAGAGCATCCTTTGGCAGGCGAGCGACCTCCACGGTCGAGCGCGCCGGCGGAGTCGCGGCGAAATAACGCGCGTAAATCTCATTCATCGCCGCGAAGTCGCTCATATTCTTCAGAAACACCGTGGTTTTTATCACGTGGCCCAGCTTGCTTCCCGCCGCTTCCACGATCCCCTTCACATTTTCCAGCGTGCGCTCCGTTTGCTGGGTAATATTCCCGGCGATAAATTCATTGGTCTTCGGATCGATGGCAACTTGTCCGGATACGAACAGCAGCCCGTTTACCTTGATGGCCTGCGAATAAGGCCCGATGGGTTTTGGGCCGCGATCCGTCAGAACAATCTCTCTCATGGCATGGTCTCCTTGGAAGTGCTGACGATGGAAGCGGAAGCATCCTCGTAACGCGCGCGAAATTCATCAGGAACGCCGGGGCGTTTCATCCACAGACGGACAAACTCGGCGACATTCTGATGGCTCTCCTCTTCAAGCGCGGCAATCAAATCATCGAGATCGAAGCCGCGCCCCTGACGAGCCGAGAGCATGTGGCTGATCGCGTGGCGGAAAGCGTCACCCCCATAGCGATCCTCGAGAGCGTAGAAAAAGAGAAAGCTCTTCGCTCGCAGCACGTTTCCTTCTTCGGCTTTACGCGCGCCGGCGCCCTTGGGAATCATACGCAAGGCGCGGCGGATTGTCTCGGTGCGAGAAGAAGGCCCATCGATCGCTTCTTGCCCCAAAGCCGAAGCGAAGGCAGGCAGCGCGGAAAGAGGAGGTCGCTGCTCGTGGAAGCCCGGGTTCTGGCCGTAGCCCAGCCAGCTTGCGGCGAGCGCAGGCGCGGCAGCGGCAAGCTTGGGAACTCCGCCGCTAAAATCGACGAGCGCGGTGTCGAGTGAGGCGAGCTCAGAAGAAACGGCAAGGGGCTCTGCGCTTAAGAGATTGGCGTAAGAAGATTTATCAGCGGAAAAGCAGCCTTCCGCCACGGGACATTCGACGATCCAAAAGGGCCTCGCCTTTTGGTTGCGGGTGCCGAAGGTGGAATCGTAAGCCTGTATGGCGCGAACCAGATCCTTGGCGGATTGGCGAAGAGGTGCGGACTCCTCTTTAGCGCGTGTCCAGAGAAAAACTTTGCTGCTCGTGCCGGAGTCCGGCGGCGAAGTTTCCTTGTAAAGTCCGGCAACGACGAACGGATAGCGGTCTTCCGGATGTTGTACCGACTCAACCGTAATTTCCTGGCCATGGCGCAAAGACTTTTCGGAACGGCCGCTGGTATGGACGAGAAATCCATAAGGCACGCGCACAACTAATTTCCACTTGTCCGGCGGAACTCCCCCGATGGCAAACAAACCCTCGGAGGCCAGCAGCTCCGGCGCCCAGCCTTCTGAAGGGAGAAAAAAGGCATCGGAAGCAAAACGGAAGCCCTCGGAGCCAACGGGTGGACTCTGGAATTCGGCGGAGAGCCTGAGCGAGTGATGCTCCGAGACGTTCCAAGACTTCGGGAGAGAGAGAAAAGTTTCGCGTGGGTTCGCCAGACGACCGTTGCTCAGCGAGCGACGCGCCGTCCCATGTAGCGTGCGACGCCACGACGTGGAAACTCCGGCGTCCGGGCAGCCGCAGCTCCAAAGAGGTCAGGGGCCGAGTTCCTATGTTGCGAAGCTTGTAGTCCGATTCGACGCGGATCCTTGGATCAGGCCCTGGCAAGAACTGCACGCGGATTTCCTGACTCTCGATCGAATAACCCGGACCCAACGCGACCGCACAGGAAGAAACCCAAAAAGATACCGGAGCAAGAAGCAAACCAAGAAGCGGGCGGAGATGCGAGCGCGGCGGCAAAGCGACTCGATTGTAGCGGGGGAAATCGCAAGAAGCAAAAGGGATGAAGCGGATTCCGAAGCGTGCGCGAAACGAGGGCGTCAGCTAGGTTTGCGGCCACGGACGCGGACGAAGGAAGTGTCCTTATGATTCCGCGCGGTCTCGCGGGCGTGAATTTCTTTTTCGGCCTGTGCGTCGGTCATTCCGGCATTGATGCGTTCCAGGATTTGGCGTTCCGTCAGCCCGGTGTTCTTGAGGCGCGAAATTTCGGCGCTGGCCATGACCGGCTGGCCGTCCAGATGGCGGTGGAGCACAAGCTGAACCGTGGAATCCGAAAGGCCGATGAGCTTGAGAGTAACGGCGTCGATGCTGATGGCGTCGAGCTTGTCGCCGCGGGCGATATCGAGAATTTGCGGCTCCGTGAAACCGGCGCCGACCAAATCGGAAGCGGATTCCGCGCTGATAAAGAGATGTTTGTGCACGTGGGCGTCGCTGACTAGCTCGACGCAAGAGTCATCGCTGAGCCCCGCGTGCTTCAGCTTAACGACTTGAGCGATTTCCTCGTCCGAGACGTTGAGCCCCTTGAGTTGCTCGATGTCGCTGGAAAACATCCCCGCCTGGTCCAGCGGACGATAGTCCGTCAGGGGATGCTGATGGCAGCCTGCCGCTGCAAGGACGAACACACCGAGAAGCAATCGTGGATGCCGCATATTTACATTGTAGAGGCAGGGAAGCGGGAAATGACGATGTGTGCTTGGGTGATACCCGGCAGAAAGGACAGGTGCCAAAAATCGGATATTTAGATTTGGTAGACGCGTTCGACGCCGAATACGCCGGTGACTTTTCGAATGTTGGCGAGAATAGTTTCCAGCTGGCGGCGGTCGACGATTTCGAGGCTGGCTTCGATGCGGGCATTTTGCCGGTCGGGGCGGCTTTCCAGACTCCGGATATTGGAGCCCGCGCCGCTGATGACCGTGGTGATCTCCGCAAGAAGTCCGGCGCGGTCCTTCGCACGGATCGAGAGTTGCACCGGAAAAGTCGCGGCGCTTTCCCCGCCCCACTCGACGGCAATGCGGCGTTCGGTCTGATACATCAGGTTCTGCACGTTCGGGCAAGCGCGCGTGTGCACCGCAACGCCGCGGCCGCGCGTGATGTACCCCACGATGTCGTCACCGGGAATCGGATTGCAGCATTTTGCGCGATAGACGAGCAGGTCGTCGTGGCCCTTGACGATCAGCGGAGCTTCGCCGAAACCGAGCATGCGCTTGACGGTTTTGACCAGCGTCGGCTTGGAATCTTCCGCTTCGGTCTCCCCGGCCTTTTCCGGTTCGCCAAGCAAGCGCGCGAGAACTTGCCGTGCGGAATATTTGCCAAAACCCACCGCCGCGTAGAGATCCTCCTGCTTCGAGAGACCGTAGTCGGCTAGCAGCTTGTTCCAATCCGCTTCCGCGAATTTTCTTGAGGCCGCGGCCGAAATGCCGGGATTCTTTTTCCAGCAACTTCTTTCCCATGTCCGTGGCTTCTTCGCGTTCGTGCAGATTGATCCACTGGCGGATCTTGCTGCGTGCGTGCGAGGACTTGACGAAGCTGAGCCAATCCCGGCTCGGCGTGTGCCCTTTGTTGGTGAGGATTTCCACCACGTCGCCGCTGACGATTTCATGGCGCAGCGAAACCATTTGGCCGTTCACTTTGGCGCCGACGCATTGATGACCGACTTCCGTGTGCACGGAATACGCGAAATCGACGGGCGTGGCGCCGCGGGGCATCTCCAGAACGCGGCCTTTGGGCGTGAACGCGTAAACCTCGACGGGCGCGAGATCCACTTTCAGGGTGGAAAGAAATTCGCCGGGCTCCTGCAGCTCTTGCGACCATTCGATGAGTTGGCGCATCCATGCGATGCGCTGGTCGTCATCTCCGGAAGCAGGTTTGCCGCCCTTGTATTTCCAGTGAGCGGCGACGCCTTCCTCCGCGATGCGATGCATTTCCTGCGTGCGGATTTGCACTTCGAAAGGCTGGCCGCCATGCAGAACAGTAGTGTGGAGAGACTGGTAGAGATTTGGCCGCGGCATGGCGATGTAATCCTTGAAGCGGCCCGGGACCGGGCGCCAAATATGATGCATCACGCCCAGCGCGGCGTAGCAGCTTCGCTCCGAGTCCGTGATCACGCGCACGGCAAGCAAATCGTACACCTGCTCGAGGCTGCTCTGTTGCCGCTGGATTTTGCCGTGCAACGAATAGAGCCCCTTGACGCGCGCTTCCAGCTCCGCGGGAATACTGCTTTCGACGAGCTTCGTGCGAATCGTGCCCTGGACTTCCTCCAAGAACCTCTGGTAAACGGGGCTTTTTTCCGTGACCTCTTTCTGGAGAGCGAGAAAGGCTTCGGGCTCGAGAAAGCGGAAGGACAAATCCTCAAGTTCGCCGCGGATGACGCCCATGCCGAGGCGGTGCGCGATGGGCGCGTAAATATCCAGCGTTTCGCGCGAAATACGCTGCTGCTTTTCATGGGGGAGGTATTCGAGCGTGCGCATGTTGTGCAGGCGGTCGGCGAGTTTGACCATCACGACGCGAACGTCGTTGACCATCGCCAGCAGCATTTTGCGGACGTTCTCCGCTTGGCGCGTCTCGGGCGCGGTCATATTGATGCGGCTGATTTTGGTGACGCCTTCGACGAGGCGGGCGACGTCCGGCCCAAATCGCTCCTCAATGCGCGCGACAGGATATTCGGTGTCCTCGATGGCGTCGTGCAGAAGCGCGGCCGTCAGCGTGGTGGCGTCCATGCGCATGTCGGCGAGGATGTGGGCAACTTCCAATAGATGCGAGATATAAGGATCGCCGGAGCTGCGGAACTGGTCGCGGTGGCGCTCGCAGGCGATTTCGTAGGCGCGGCGAACTACCCAAGGATCCTCGGAAGGCCGGTTTTTGCGAAGTTTTTCGAGGAGTTCCTCGAAGCGAGACTCCAGCTGGCGGATGGCGCGGTCCCGCTGGAAGCTTAGAGGAACATTGCTGGGAGACGGCATGTTCCAGTATACGCCCGAAGAGGGGCCGAGCGCGAGAGGGGGCGGTCCGGAAAAGCGCGGCGGGGAGAAAAGCGAAAGGACGCCGGCCGGAGGCGTCCTTTCGTTAGAAAATCGATTTACTACTGCCGATGAAGGCACTTGCGCTAGGAGGTCTGCTGCTGCTGGTCCAGGCGCTTCTGTTTGATCTCCTTGATCTTGTCGAGCAGGTCGTCGGCCTGCTTCTGCAGAGAAGCGCGCTCATCCGCGCTCTCCACCATGTCCGCCTTGCGGCGGTAGAGAAGGCCCAGGTACGCCATGGCGTCGTCGTAATCCGGCTTCAGCGTGATGGCCTTTTGCAGGTCCGCGATTCCTTCATCCACGAGGGGGCCATATTTGGCGGCATAGTCGGTGCGGACGGCAGGGGGCAGTGGCTGATCGTCATGCACTTGCTTCTTGATATTGTTCTTGTTGTAGTCCAGACGCATCTCTGCGTTCGCGCGCCAAGCCAGGGTCCAGTCAATCACGCCGATCCAATAATAGGGCTCCGGATCCTCGGGCTTGATCTGAATGTGGTGCTGATGGTAGGTCTTCGACTCTTCGAACCCTTTCTCCTCCACCGGCGGCGTGCCTGCCATCTGGAAGAGCAAGGAGCCGATGCCATCAATGGCGGTGAGATTGTTGGGATCGATTTCCAGGATGTCCTTGAATTCCTTGATGGCTTGTTCGCCGCGGGCTTTGTTCTCCGCGGAGGGCGCGCCGGGAATGTACAAGCTGGCATAGGCGGTGGCCAGATAAACGCGGGCCATCATCAAATTCGGATCGAGTTCCGTGGCGTGCTTGAAATCCTCGATGGCCGCGTCCGACTGGCCGGCCTTGAACGCGTTTACACCCTTGTTCAAGAGGTCGCGAGCTTTGAGCTTATTGCAGCCCGAAACGCCGACCGTGAGGATCAACAGCGCTGCCAGAGAAGCGGTCCGGCGAGCATTACGAACTGATGCATAAGTCATCGAAGCGTCCATCCCTGCTTGGATTCAGATCCGCCCTGCGAGGGGCCAATCTACACTATTTAGCGAGCGTTTTCGAGTTCCGGCGTCATCAGGCCCACCGTCGAGATGCCCGCAGCCGCGCATCACATCGATGGCCCGGGCGACAACACCAAACTCGAGAGACGCCGTCTCCCGGACAAAAGCAACGCGACTTGCGCGCATCCTGAAAATCTCGTTCAAGCCGCCGCTGGAGATCCTGCCACTGCACCGGATCCTGATTGATGCGCAGCGTGCCGTCCCCGAAAACCTGCACGACAATGACATCCGGGCTGCACAGCTCCTTGGCCTCGGCTTCCGTCTGCTGCGGCAAATCCGCAGGGAGACCATACTGCATCTTGCGGCAGATCATCATGAAGATGACCAAAAGCACCAGCAGAATATCGATCAGCGGAACACACGTTCATTTCCGCCATCGTTCCCAGCCTTGGACCGCCAAGCGAAATTCCCATGAGCCACCTCGCACAAAATAATTTCCCCGCGAGGAGGACTCTCACACCCTGCGCCGGCCGAAACACGGCCGCAGTGAACAGGAAATCCTTGCTGCTTACTGCCCGGCCTCGAGCTTGGCCGTGATCAAACCGACTCTATCGATACCCGCGCCGCGCATGATGTCGATGGCCCGCGCCACTTCCATGAACAGTACATCGTTGTCACCCTTGACGAAAGCGATTTTCTCGGCGCGCTCTTTGAAAATCGTTTCCAGACGCGGACCGAGCCCATCCCAGGTCGTGTCTTCGTTGTTGATCTTCAGTTTGTTATTCGTGAGGACCTGAACCACCACGGTCTTGTTCTCCAGCTCCATGTCCTGCTTCTGGTTCGGATTCGGCTGCGGCACAAGCGCATCCAGCCCGTGCGGAGTAAGCGGAGTGATGACCATGAAAATGATAAGCAGCACGAGCAAAATATCGATCAGCGGAACGACGTTCATCTCCGCCATCGCACCGCCCTTATTTTCTCCAACAGACATTCCCATTGCAAATCTCCTGTCAGCCTGCGTTCCTAAAGATTTGCAGGCCATCAAGCCGCGCCAGGTGGGATCCGGCGCGGCCCTTCTGACTCAGCAAACGAATGGTGCCAACTCACCCGGCGCCACCCCAACACCTCTCCAAGCGGCTTCAATCAGCCGCTGGAGCTGGCGGTGCATTGGGAGGCGGAGGTGGCGTCCTGCGTTCTTGATTCTGCTCGGTCAATAGGCCCAGCTGGTCGACGCCGGCGGAGCGAATTTCGTCCACCACCGCCACAACGTCGCCATACTTGGCACGAGCGTCGCTCTTCACGTAGACAGTTTTATCGAGACGGGCGGACAGCATATCCTTGATCTGCCCGGTGATGTCATCCTTGGTGATCTTCGTGTTCTTCAGGTAGATCGTCCCGTCTCGAGTAACCGCCACGATAATCGCGTCATCCTTATCAGCATCCTGCATTTCGTGCGCGTTGTTCACCCTGGCCATATCCACCGGCAGACTCTTCTGCAACATTGGCGTGACCACCATGAAGATGATCAACAGCACGAGCATGATGTCGGCCATCGGAATGACGTTTGGCGCCGCCATCTGCGCACCGACTTTTGGTTTGTAGCCCATGGTTTACCTTATTTCTTCGCGCCGCGACGCAAAATGAAGTAGTTGATCAACTCCATCGAGGAGTTGTCCATTTCCACGTCGAACGCCTCGACTTTGTTGGTGAAATAGTTGTAGGCCCACACGGCAGGCACGGCGACGAGTAGACCGAGAGCCGTGGTGACGAGAGCTTCCGCGATACCGCCGGCGACCGCCGACAGACCGGTCGCTTTGCTGGTCTCAATACCCTTAAACGCGTTCAAGATGCCGACGACCGTGCCGAACAGTCCGACGAACGGAGCCGTCGAACCGATGGTGGCCAGCGCCGAAAGGCCGCGCTTCATTTCCGCGTGAACGATGGCGACGGAGCGCTCAAGTCCGCGCTTGGCCGCTTCAATCACGTCGGCGTCGGTAACTTGCTGCGAAGCGGATTGAAACTCGGACAGCCCGGTCGCCACAACTTTGGCGATGTGGCTCTTCTTGTTCCGCTCGGCGATGGCGATCGCTTCGTCCAGCTTGCCTTCCTTCAGCGCTCCGGCAACCTGCTGTACGAAAACGCGCGACTGCTTGCGAGCCGCGCTGTACATCAGGGCGCGGTCAATCATTACGCCGAACGAATAGATCGAGAGAATGAAAAGGATCGCAACGACGATCCTGGGAAGGGTGCTCATGGAAGACCACATGCTCCGCAGATCCCAAGAAGTAGCCTGGGATTGCAGGAACAGGGCCGCGTTCACAAACAGGGTCGCTACCATTCGTTTTGCTCCTTAGTTCTGATGGCCCCGGGTCTCCCAGGGCCAACGCGAGAGTTTTGCCAAGCTTTGCCGCCCGGACCAGCGCGCCTGTCCCACGACCGGCACGCCAGACCGCTTACTGGTTCAGAGAGAAAATCACGTCGATCGTGGTGTCGACTTCCACCGGCTCGCCATTGAGCAGCGTCGGCCGATAGCGCCACTGCCGCACCGCATCGAGCGCGGATTGTACCAGCAGTGGATGCCCGGAGATAACCTCGAGTTGCTGCACCGAGCCATTCTTGCCGATAATCGCATGCAGCCGCACCGTGCCTGAAATGCGCGTCTGGCGAGCCAGCGGCGGATACGATCGGCTGGACTCTGTTGATGATCATGGCCGCCTGCACCTGACCACCTTGCTTGATGCGCGTCTGTGTCGGCTTCGGCGGTGGCGGAGCTCCGCCCATTCCACCGATGACGCCGCCAATCACGCCGCCCATCGAACCGCCAGGCACGCCGCCCGGAACGCCGCCTTGTACACCGGCATCCATTTCCGGCGCGTCTTCCTTAATAATCTTCACATCCTTCGGAATAGCTTTCGGCTGCACGAGTTTGCCCGCGTCCATCAAGTGGACCTGCGGCTTGACATGCACAACGGCCGCGGGAGGGGGTGGTGGCGGAGGCGGCGGTGGTGGTGGCGGAGCTGTAAGCATGGTCGCCATCATCGTTTTCGGCAGCGCTTCCGTGTAGATCAGCGGAATGAGGATCAGGATGCCCACGAGAACGGCCTGCACCACCATGGACAGAACCACTGTCCACGGCTTGTTCGTCCGCTTCGTCTCGCCTGAAAGCACCATATCTTCAAACATAAATCCTACCTCCTCCCCGAAGGAGCCAGGCGCCCTGCGACGCCTTCGCTTCCGCGGGTTTTGTTTCCGGCTGCGGGTCCGGTGCCAACTGCCACGCCTTGTTGGCCGCGCCAGCGATTCCAGGCGACCACCAGCGGTGCAGCAATGCCAAAACTGGAGTACGTTCCTACCACAATCCCCACCACCAGGGCAAAGGAGAATGCACGAAGCACCTGGCCGCCCATCAGGAACAGCACGAGCACGGTAAGGAAAGTCAATCCGCTTGTCAGTATCGTTCGAGACAGCGTCTGGTTAATCGACTTGTTCACCACGTCCGGAAACGGCTCGCGGCGCAACAAACGATTGTTCTCCCGGATGCGGTCGAAGATGACGATCGTATCGTTCATCGAATAACCAACCAGTGTGAGAAGCGCCGCGATCACCGTCAGCGAAATCTCGAAATGCAGCAGCGAGAAAAAGCCCAGAGTAATCAATACGTCGTGAAACACCGCAAGGACCGCGGCTGCCCCGTACACCCACTGGAATCGGAAGGCAATATATACCAGCATGCCCCCCAAAGCATAGAGGGTAACGACGATTGCCTGGCGCCGCAGCTCGCCCCCTACTTTCGGGCCGACGATCTCCACGCCGCGAATCGCGAACGAGCCCAGCGCATAGTTCTCCTTCAAGGCCGAAAGAACCGCGGGAGTGACGCCATCCACTTTCGAGAGGTCGTCGAAATTCGTGAGAACCCCTTGGCTCTTCTGTGTCGCGATCATCCAGAATCCTTTTTGCCAGTTGCTGATAGCGATCACCGGCATTCGTGGTCAGCAAAAGCGGATCGTGTTGCGTGAGGAAAGCGGCAAGCGTGGAGGGCGTAGCGGAATTCAAATCGGGCTTGGATGAGTTGCTTACTCCGTAGATCGCATTCAAGGCAGTGATGACCTGGGTCTTGCTCGCGTCTCCAGCTTCGTCGCCCTGCCCCTTCTGCTCGACGAAAATCAGCACCTCGTTCGAATTGGGGTTGGTAATGTCGCTGACCGACTGGATCTCGCTGTTCGCGAGACCTTGCGCGTTTAGCCCGCTCCGAATCTTATCGATATTTGGGGGCTGCGCGAAGCGGACATCCACGTTTGTGCCGCCCTTGAAATCGATGCTATAGCGGAGGCCACCATGCATGAAAATGGAGGTCCAGCCGGCGATGAGCAAGATGCCGCTAAGGGCATAGAAATACTTGGCTTTGCCCATCCAGTCGATATTGGGCTCTTTGAATAGCTCGATCATGCGGCTTTTTACTTCCCTTCTTTAGACTCCAACGTCCTTGGGAATAGTTCCCGCCGCCTCCCCCACTACCTTGAGGCCAACGGGACGAAGATTGCTATGACCCTCTCGTTTCCGCCATGGAGCCAGACTTTCGCCCTATACGTCCTAGTACAGCCTAAATGCTCAACTCCCCCTGGCGGTCCATCTTGGCCAGGTGATACTGGAAAATCGACTTGGACACGTAGATGGCCGTGAAAACGTTGGCGATCAAACCGATCGTCAGGGTGATGGCAAAACCGCGAATCGGCCCCGTGCCAAACAAAAACAGGAAGAAGGCGGAGACCACGGTCGTCACGTGGGTATCGATAATGGTGAGGAAAGCCTTGTCGAAACCAGCCTCTACCGCGGACGCCGCGGATTTGCCATTGCGCAGTTCCTCTCGAATGCGTTCGAACACCAGAACGTTGGAATCCACACCCATGCCGATGGTCAGAATCACGCCG
The DNA here is from genome assembly GCA_963804545.1 of uncultured Acidobacteriota bacterium. Taxonomy (GTDB): domain Bacteria; phylum Acidobacteriota; class Terriglobia; order Acidiferrales; family UBA7541; genus Acidiferrum. The sequence goes on along the minus strand of CAWDQW010000004.1, from coordinate 3,089,650 downwards.
GCGATGCCAGGCAAAGTCAGCACCGCGCCGAAGAAAGCCAGCGCCGCAAGCAAGATGACCAAGTTCAGAATCAACGCGAGAACTGCGTTGCCGCCTGAAAGCCGGTAATAAAACAACATGAAGATCATCACCACCAACAAGCTCAGCACCGAAGCTTGCACCCCGTGACGAATCGAGTCCGCGCCAAGCGACGGCCCAACCGTCCGCTCTTCGAGATACTTGATCGACGCCGGAAGAGCTCCTGCGCGCAGCACCAGCGCCAGATCGTGGGCGGAATCCTGGCTGAAATTGCCTTCGATCATGCCGGAATCGTCAATGCGCGCATTGATGGTCGGAGCGGAATAAACGCGATGATCGAGCACGATGGCCATCTGCCGGCCAATGTTCTGCTGCGTGAATGGGCCAAAGCGCCGAGCGGCCTCCGCCGGAAAGCGTAAAGTCCACTACCCACTGGCCGGGGTTGTTGGTGTTGCGATTTTCCGTCGCGCTGCGAAGATCGCGGCCCGTAACGATGGGCGCGCGGCTCACGATATACCAGCCCTCACCCTCGGGTGAGGCTCCGGAAGCGGTACGAGTATCCGCTCGCCCCGGCAGCAGTTCTGTGCCAGGCGGCAAAACACCGCTGTGTTTGCTCAAAGCATCGGTTTCCGAAGTATAGACGACGGGATCCTCGAGGAGCCGCAGCTCGAGCTGCCCCCCTGTTGAATGACTGCCTTCGCGCGTGTAGGGTCTCCTTCCCCGGGCAATTGCACCAGAATCTCGTTGCTATTCTGTCCGCCCCGAAGCTGAATCGTGGGCTCCGTGAGCCCGAGCGCATTGATGCGCCGGTCGATGGTCTCGACCGACTGCGTCATCGTCGTTTCTTGAATCTGCGCAATGGCCGCTCCCCGCAGAGTCAGCGTGTACCCGGAAGGATCCCCGGCTGCCGGCGCCATATCCCAGAAGTTCGAAAATTGCTGGCTGATGTAATCGCGAAATTCCGAGAGCCGCGCGGGATCTACGTTGCGCACCAGGATATGCGTGTCGTCGACTCGCCGCACTTCATCGTAGTGAATGTTTTTGCTCCGCAGCCACGTCGTGACGCGTTCGACCATTTGGTCGGTCTCTTGCGCGATGGCTTCCTGCGTCTGCACTTGCAAAACGAGGTGCGTGCCACCCTGCAGATCGAGGCCGAGCTTGATTTGGTGAGAGAAGTTATCTTTCAACTGCGCCAGGGAGGTGGGAAATGTCGGCAGTCCCACGAGGCCGTAGATACAGCCGAGAATGACGAGAGCGATGAAGACGAATTTCCACTTCAGATTGGGGTTCATGGTCAGAGAGTTGAGCGCACGCTCTGGCCGCAGGCGGGTTTATTTCGCATCTTCCGATGCCTCCACCTGCGCAATCGCCGAACGCGCGATGCGGATTTTTACCTGGTCGGCGATTTTGAGAATGACCGTTTCGCCGTCAATGCCATTGATGGTGCCGTAGATACCGCTGTTGGTGACGACTTTATCGCCGGATTTCAGCGCGGCGATCATCGCCTGCATTTTTTTGCGCTGCCGCTGCTGCGGCAGGATCAGCATCACGTAGAAGATGGCCATCACCACAACCATCATGACCAGAGGATTGCCGAGAAGACTCGCCGGCCCCGAAGCCTGAAAGAAAATCGCCGCCATGATCGTCAAGAGCTGCATCGTTCCTTTCGCTAAATTCGAGACCGACCTGCTTCACAGAAGATAGAATCATCCTAGCGGGTTCACGTTGCCCGCTCTCACAGCCCGCCGGATTCTCTGCTCGTGTTGCCGCGCAGGTCGGCCCCGGTGCAAACCGGGCCGCACAGGAAGAATCTCGGACGCTATTCCGGTCCAACGTTCAGGCCGGGCCTACAGCATAGCGCGCGTGCATCTCAGATGAGAAATTCGCTAGGTTCCCAAACTCGATAGCCTCGCGGATTTGCCTCATTAAGTCAAGGTAAAAGTGGACATTATGGTGGGTGGCCAGGATCGCCGCGGTGAGTTCTCCGGCGGCGAAAAGATGACGAAGATACGCGCGCGTGTAGCGCCGGCAAACCGAACAGGAGCAGTTCGGATCGGGCGGGCGCTGGTCTGCAGCGTAACGCGCGTTCTTGATGAGCACGCGCCCTTCGCTGGTGTAGAGACACGCGTGGCGCGCCGCGCGTGTCGGCAGCACGCAATCCATCATGTCGATGCCAAGCGCGACGTAATCGGCAATTTGCTCGGGCTTTCCCACGCCCATCAAGTAACGCGGGCGATCGCGCGGAAGCAGCGCGGTAACTTCGCCCGTCATTTCACACGTCACTGCGTGCGGCTCACCAACAGCAAGGCCGCCGACAGCGTACCCGGGAAAATCCAGTTCGAGAAGCTGCTCCGCGCTCGCGCGCCGCAGATCCGCGAACGTCGCACCTTGCACAATCCCGAATTGCCATTGCGCAAGCTCGCCGTTGCGGCTCACCTGTTCCAGAAAATACTTTCGCGCACGCCCAGCCCATTTCTGTCGTGCGCGCCACCGCGGCTTCCGCCTTGTCGCGCGGCGCCGGAGTCTCGATGCACTCATCCAGTACCATCGCAATGTCCGATCCAAGCGCCAGCTGAATCTCCGCCGCTTTTTCCGGCGTGAGCATATGCTCCGACCCATCCAGATGCGAACGAAACCGCACACCCTCATCCGTAACTTTGCGCAACTCCGACAGGCTAAACACCTGGAAGCCACCAGAATCGGTAAGAATCGCGCGCGGCCAGGACATGAACTTGTGCAGCCCGCCGAGTTTGCGCACGGCTTCGTGCCCCGGCCGCAAGTACAAATGATAGGTATTGGAAAGGATGATCTCAGCGCCGAGCTCTTCCAGCGCCTCGTTACGCAGGCCCTTCACGCTCGCCTGTGTGCCCACCGGCATGAAAAACGGAGTCTGCACCGCGCCATGCGGCGTCTGCAAGACGCCGCGCCGCGCCCCCGTCGCATCCCTCTTCGTTACTTCAAACGAAAAATTCACCCGTCGAGTGTATCAGGAGAAGGCGAACGCGATTCCCACACGCAATACTACGAACGCCGCCCACACGCCGAAGGCGATGATGTACGGCTTGGCACCCTTGAGTTTCTTCGGGCTAGTCGCCGCAAACCCAATCGCCAGAAGGATCAAAGTCCAGAAGGTGAACACGTCAAACGACTTGCAGAACGCCACTAGCCATTTCGCCGACTCATCCGGCAAAATCGCCGCCAAATTCGATGCGATTGGATTTTCTACGTCGATCGCGCTCGGGTCTTTCAAATATAAAATGAGTATCAGCAGCGGACTGCTTATCAGTCCTGTTAGGAAAGCATGGGCCGTAATCCTAAATGCCGTCGAAAAATTCGTGCTCGCTCCCCCAAGCAACGAATATGCACCCCAAAACACAAGTGCAAAAATGAGTGCGAAAACGATGGGGCCGCACACCCCGATGGCGTATGTGAAAGGCACGGTGAACTTCACTCCCACCTCGATACGCTGCTCCTTTTGATCGGCCGTTAGCTGTGCTGCCTGGGGACTTTTCTCGATCTGCTGGCCGATATATTCCCTCCAGTTGACCCGGTGGATTAGCGCGAAGCTCACCCCGATGCTAAGAATGGTAAGCACAACAATGGGCAGCACCCACCCCGGCTTTCGGACCACATCTTCAAACGTTTTCTGCGGCGCAAACAGGACGCCGAACAGTCGGCTGATCGCGCTCATCTGGGGCTGCGGCTCAGGCGCAGCCGGGGAAACAGCGGTTGTCGTTGCCATCGGAAAATCCTCCACCACGGGGTTTTGAAGACGCTCTCTACCCAGACAATACGCAACGAGCATCCCAAAGATTTCGTTGGGCGGATTCTAGCCTGAACGAGCCTACGTTGTCAGCGTGCCATTTGGAGTGCGGCAGCTCAGCTGCCCCTTTTCGCTCCAACTCGAGTGCCTCATGGCCTAAGCGACTCGGATATCGAATGCGAAGTAAGTTCTTTATCAGCAACACTTACAAAAATCAGGGAGGGTCTCGGAAGGCGTGTCTAGCCAAGTCTTCCCGCTGCCAGACTCGCCGACGAGCCCCAGCGATTCGCCTGCAGGAATCCGCAGCGACACTTCATTCACCGGCCACACCCGGCCGCTCGGCGTCGGCAATTCAACCGTCAATCCGCGAGCTTCCAGCAAAGAGCGCACGCAGCGATCTTAGAACTGAATTTCCGAACCCCAAACGCGAAACTGCGCGCTTGTTCCCTGCAGATGGGTTTCAGCGGTTTATCGTTTCGCGAGGGGAATGACGAATTTCAGAGCGGTGTGGCTGGAAGAAAACCCGACGACCTTCACGTCTTTCAAACCTGCTTTTCGGCCAGCGGCGATTATGTCGTTCTCCGTGATGGTTTTTTGGCCTTTGGGATAAACGATCCAGAGCGCTGTGGCGCCTTTCAGAGACTTGGCTATTTTCGCTGACGGACGAAAGCTCTTTCAGCGAATCGGCGGCAAAGAAAATTGTTTCGGAGTCGGCGGCAACTTTGTTCTTGGTCACGGAAGCGGCAAGCGATCTCTATTCATCGAGAAAGTCTGAATCGAAGTTGCCGAGAGCGAAACTTTTGCCCCAGGCTTCACGCCGATTTTATCGATCCGCGTTTTCGGATGGAGGATTTTCTCGCGCCACTTCTCGGCCGCGGGACCAATCTCGAATATCGCCAATCCATTCGCAGTCTGCAAATGCAGCTCGCCGTCAACTGCTTTCGCCGACTTGATCGAAGCAAACGGAATCTTCAGCCGAAAGCTCGCCGCGAAAAAGCACTTCGTTTGTCTCCAGCAGCGCCCTCCCTTCCGACGTTTCTTTCCCAAACCGCACCGTGCATTTCAATTCGCTTCCCATGAGGCCCCGCTTTCGATTCCCCAGACCTAGTCAGACGTAAACAGATGTAAACCGCCCGCTTCTCCGGCCACAAATCCACGTGCCTACGATAGTAAGCTAGAGGGCTCGATGGCAACCGCAACGACACACCGTGTGGACTGGAAGCTGATCTGGGCGCAGCGTGGCTTCCGTTTTTTCTTTGTCGCCATGTTCGTTTCGCTTTTCGGCAGTGGGATGAACTTCGTCGGCGTGAGCTGGTACATCATGGCCGCCACGCATTCAACGGTGAAAGTCAGCCTGCAAGTGATCGTCGTCACGCTTCCCGGCCTTTTCATTCCCTTTCTCGGCGGAGTGCTGATCGACCGCTTCGATCGCCGCTATCTCGGCGTCTGCTGGATTTGGCTCGCGGATTTTTCGTCCTGGCCACCGCTTATATTGCGTGGCGTGGAAATCTTCAACTCTGGCACCTCTACGCGATGACGCTGATCACCGGAACGGGTTCCGCGATGTACTGGGCCACCGTCAACGCGCTCGTCCAGGAAGTGATTCCGCCGAGCCAGTTCACGGGCGCCAACGCCGCCGTTCTCGTCGGCGTACAAAGCGGCATGCTCATCGCCGGCGCATTCGTCGGTTTCCTCTACGATCGAGCCGGGATCGCAGGCATTCTCTGCATCGACGGCCTCACCTACTTCGTCTCCGCCTTCTGTCTCTACAGCGTCCGCCGCGGTTACGTCTCGCCGCGCGACCATCTGAAATATCCGCGCGAATATTCCGAAGCGACGGAGGCCACCGCGGAAGCTCTCGAGACCGGCGAGAATCCGGAAGTCGCCGAAGCCGGCCTTTCGCTCGCGGTCTATTCTGATTTGAAAGAAGGCTTCGCGTATCTCAAGCAGCAGCCGCTGGTGCGCTCTCTCGGCGTCACGCACTCGATCATGATGGCGGGCGTCGTCAGTGGAAACGTGGTCCTCGTCGCACTGGTGAATGATATTCTCCACGCCGGAGCGCGGGGCCTCGGCTTTCTCGAAGCGGGCTGGGCCGTCGGCGCCATCACCGGCGGTTTTATCGTCAGCCAGCTACGCAGCGCAGTGCGCATGCCGCTCTACGTGGCCGTCTGCGCCGTCCTGGCCATCGGCCACATGGCCACGCCATTTGTGGCTTTCCTCGTGGGCGCGGTCGCGCTGCAAGCCATCTTCGGACTTTGCCGCGCTGTCGGCGGAGTCACCGCGCAGTCCGGACTCATGTCCATCGTCCCGCGGCACTTCATGGGCCGCACACAATCCGCGATGGCCATTTTCACGACCTGCGTGCAACTCACCATGAGCATCGCTCTTGGCGTGGTGGCGCAAGGCGTCAGTCTGATCGCCGGTTACGCTTTGCTTGCGCTCCTCTATGCCGGAGCAACGCTGTCCGCCTCCCGCGCCCGCCAGCTCATGCGCTAAACTTTAGCGGCAGTTTTTCCCTCAAGTGAGGCCGCCATGGAAATTCAGACCATTCAGCCGTTCCTGCATTATTGGAAAAATGTTCGCGAGCGCACGATGCGCGTGGCGCGGTGCATCCCGCTGGACAAAATCGATTGGACGTATGCGGAGGGAAAGTTCACGCTTGGCGATCTTTTGCGGCATCTGGCCGTCTCCGAACGTTACATGTGGGCCGAGACCGTTCAGGGCCACGCCAGCCGCTACACGACGCACGGCAAGGAACTGGCCGACGGCTACGAAAATGTGATCGCCTTTGTCGAACGCCTTCACGCCGAATCCATGGAAATTTTCGCGCGGCTTACCGACGAAGATCTGCAGCGCAAATGCAAAACTCCCGACAACGCGCCCATCACTACCTGGAAATGGCTGCGCTTGCTGCCCGAACACGAAATTCACCACCGCGGACAGATTTATCTTTATCTCGGGATGCTGGGAGTAAAAACGCCGCCGCTGTATGGGCTTACTTCGGAAGAGGCTCGCGCGCGCGGGGTTGGGGATTGAGGCGACACCCGGATACTAGGTTGGGTCGGCACGCGTGGGGCCGGCACTCGTCGAGCCGTTCGGGCTAGCGGAGCAAATGAAATAAAAGCGGCAGCAGAGCTGCCGCACTCCGGAGAGCTTTATGAGGGCTTGGGGGCAGGCTCCGCGGGAGCTGCTGGCGGCACGGCACTCTCTTGCCCGAGCAAATCCACCGCCGCTTGATTTAGTTTCGCGCGCAACTGGTAGCGTTCATTCGCGCGGGTAATGTAGCGCACGGCGATTTCGATGCCGCCGGCGACCGGCTTCACGTTGATGGCCGGCGCGGCGGTGAGTGTGTGCGCCGTCTCCTTCGAGCGCGTCACGCCCTGCCATTCCTTCTCGGCTTGCTTCGCGGTTTCGGACGTCGCTTCCAGAACTTTCTTTTGAATCGCATCGACGATGGGATAGGGATCACGACCCGCGGGCAAAACCACCTGTAACTCGTCCCACAACCACTGGCCCGAAGTCGAAAAATTAAAGTAGTGGCCTTCGATGGCAAAGCTATTCGTAAAGGTGACGCGCCGTCCGGTGGGATGGCCGGAGTCGGTCCAGTTTCCCGTTTCGAGCAACACGGTGTGAAACATGCCCAGCTCGACGACTTCGCCTGTCACTCCATTAATCTCCACCCAATCGCCGAGCCGGATTCCATTTTTCCCCATCAAGACAAACCAGCCGAGGAAGCCCACAATGAAATCCTTAAGCGCTACCGTAAGCCCAGCGCCGGCAAGCCCGAGAAAAGTCCCGAGCTGGCTCGGCATGCCAAAGACCACGAGCAAGATCATCAGAACGGCGAGGATTTGTAGCGACACGCCGATGACCGTTCGCAGGCTCTGGACTTGGCGGCGGTCCAGCGCGGTTTTGCCCAGCAGGCGATCGAACCAGTCGTCGAAGAAAATGCCGACCAGCAAGATTCCGAGAATGATGGAGAGGCTGATGAGCGCTTTGTGAACGGCGTTGCGTTCTTTGGCGCCGACGAGAACGAACCAGTCGCTGTAGATCCCGGCCAGCTGCTTTTCGTCGTCGGCGCAGAGGGCCAGGGTTCCGGATATTTTTCGCTGGCTGGCGCGGCGCTTGATGGTGTTGAGCAGAGCGGAGGACTCCTCGGATCCTTGCGCGCCGCCGGCCTGCGAATTGGCCGCGTTCGACGGGCTTTTGACCGATAGAGAACTGCCAGGCTTTGGCGCTTGCGCCGGTTGAGGGGAATTTTCCGCGTCCAGCTTGGCTTTCAACGCGGTGTGTTTCTCGGTGTAGCTGGCTGCAGCAGACTCGGCGGCCTTCTCCGCGGATAGGAGCTGGCTTTCTTTCTGGTGCAGCTCGGACCATTCCTGAAACAGCGAGACGAGCCCGCGCCCTTGGGGAGGCTGGAGGGCTGCTGCGGCGGCGGTACTTTTGACGGCGACGCGATGGGCCTCGAGCTTTTCCTGGAGGACGGCTTCGGGGTCGCCTCCGGCGCGAATCAATTCGTGCTTATCGTTGGCGACTTCGCTTTGGTGGAGTTCGAGCTCGGATTTCGCCACATCGAGATCGTCGTCCAGTTTCTGCTTTCTGCTTCCGGCGGCTTTAGCATCCGCAGCGGTGAGCGAGGCGACTTGCTGGGTGTCGGCATCGAGGGCATTCTGCACGGCGGTGAGGCGCTCTTGAACCTGCTTGGCTTCGGCGCTGAGCGCAGGCGGACTGTCGCGGACTTCCTGCAAGGCCGAAGAGAACGCAAGGCTGACCTCATCATCGGCAAGACGCAACGCATCCTGGGCCAGGCGCTGCTCGCCGGGGCTGTTGGGAAGTTGCGCGAGGGTTTGCGCGGCGGTGAAAGGGGACTCGTCAACAACCACTTCCGGCGGAAGCGTGGGCTGCGCAAACATTCCTCTGCGCAATGCGGCGAACGGCTTTGCCGTGCGATACAAACCGAAGGCGGCTAAAACCAAGAGGACAACGATGGCCAAAGAGGCGATTTTTTGGCGTTTGCTCATGTCTTTGCTTGAATGACATTCTAATACGCGGGTGTGTCGCGGCGAAACGCGCTTCTTAATTCTTCGCGCTAACTGATGCGAAATCTCGGGCGGGATTTTGGGGCGGGTGCGTGCCCGGCTAAGTTAATCTGGATCAACAACCGGAGAGCCCAACGTGGATTCGCGCCTTCCCAAAATAGTTTTTGTGTTTTTGGCGGTCGTCGCGGCGGTTTGCTTTGCGTCGTACTACCCGCGCCTGCCAGAAGAAGTCGCTTCGCACTTCAACGGCCGCGGCCTTCCCAACGGCTGGCAATCGAAGAGCATGTTCTTCGCGTTTTTCACGGGCGCCGTCGTGATCGCCACGGTGCTCGCCTTCGGTGTGCCGAGCATCTTGAAAAGTCTGCCGCCGGAATTGGTGAACATCCCTAACAAACAATACTGGCTTGCGCCTGAGCAGGCTCCCGCTACGCTCGAATTTTTTAGCGCTTGGTTCGCGTGGCTTGGCTCCGCCGGTCTCGTGCTGACGCTTTTTGCGTTTAGCTACGCCGTCCAGTCCAACCTGCACTCTGAGCGGCGCCCTGATCCCGACCAAATGCTCTGGGCCGTCCTGGGCTTCGCCGCGTTCGTCGCCGTGTGGATTACGCGACTCGCGACGCGCTTCTCGCGCGTTCCCAGCGACGACGTCCCGGGAAAATAAAAACGCCCCGATGGCTCGGGGCGTTTTGTGTTTCCAGTTTCGATTTTCGGATCTTTCTACAAATAATCGCGCGACGGGCCTTCGAGGAAGGCGCGCAGTTTGCGCGAACGCGACGGGTGGCGCAGCTTGCGCAGCGCTTTTGCCTCGATTTGGCGGATGCGTTCGCGCGTTACGGCGAACGACTGGCCGACTTCCTCGAGGGTGTGCTCGCTGCCGTCGTCCAGGCCGAAGCGCATCTTGATGACTTTTTCCTCGCGCGGCGTCAGCGTCTTCAACACCGAAGACGTCTGCTCCTTCAAATTCAAATTGATCACCGCGTCCGACGGCGAAACGACGGCCTTGTCTTCGATGAAATCGCCGAGATGCGAATCTTCTTCTTCGCCGATCGGCGTTTCGAGAGAAATCGGCTCCTGCGCGATTTTCAAAATCTTGCGCACCTTGGACACGGGAATGTCCATGCGCTTGGCAATTTCTTCGGAGGTAGGCTCGCGGCCGAGTTCCTGCACCAACTGGCGGCTCGTGCGCACCAGTTTGTTGATCGTTTCGATCATGTGCACGGGAATACGAATCGTGCGCGCCTGATCGGCGATGGCGCGCGTGATCGCCTGGCGAATCCACCACGTCGCATACGTGGAAAATTTGTAGCCGCGGCGCCACTCGAACTTGTCAACGGCTTTCATCAAGCCGATGTTGCCTTCCTGAATCAGATCCAGGAACTGCAATCCGCGGTTGGTATATTTCTTCGCGATGGAAACGACCAAGCGAAGGTTGGCTTCGATCAGTTCCTTCTTGGCCTGCTCGGCTTCCGCTTCGCCGCGGTGAATGAAGGTGAGCGTGCGCTTCAGTTCGGTAAGGCCGACTTCGCTGGCCTCTTCAATGTCTTTCAGTTCCGTGCGCCGCGTGCGCAATTCCTTGCGCGCTTCCGCAGCCACGTCGCCTTTGGCGGCATCCACGCGCCGCTCGAGCCGCCCCGCTTCGCGTTCGAGAGACTGCAAGCGCTCGACGGTGCCGCGCATCTTGTCGATCAGGCGCTTCTTCTCGAACGGGTTGAAATCGATGCCGCGAATTTCGACCGAAATCTCGACGCGCGTGCGCGCTACGGCCCACTTCGCCTTGATGTAGGGCTTCTTCTTGGCCTTCGGCGTGTTCTCGAGCTTCTCCGCTTGCTTCAACGCCAATTCATACAACTTCGCAATCTTGTCGATATACTTCAGCGTCTGCTTCGTCTTGTTCGCGATTTTTTCTTCGGTGAGCTCTTCGTCGTCAAACTGGACGATCTCTTTGATGGAGCGCGCGCCTTTGCGCAAATCCTCGCCTACTGCGATCAATTCCTTGATGACGATCGGCGAGCGCGTGATGGACTTCATTACGACGAGCTGGCCGCGCTCGATGCGCTTGGCGATGGTGACTTCGCCTTCGCGCGTCAGCAGCGGCACGGTGCCCATCTCGCGCAAATACATGCGCACGGGATCGTTGGTTTTTTCGAGAGAACCCGGCGTCAAGTCCAGATCGCTGCCGCCCTCATCCGAATGCGCGTCGTCCTTGACGACGGCATCGCGGTCGCCGCGCTTCGGTGGACACTTCCACGGCGCGCGCGGCTTTTGCCGACGCCTGGTCCTCGTAAATCTCGATGCCGTTGCGTTCAAAGGTGGTGAGAAGGTCGTCGATCTCTTCCGAGGAATGCACTTCCGCCGGGAAGCGAATCGTTCACTTCGTCGTAAAGCAGGTAGCCGCGCTCTTTGCCAACGGCAATGAGCTGCTTTACCGCATCATATTTTTCTTCAAGACCCACTGCCGCCACGAATTCCTCCAGGCTTCCAGGCGCGACCCGAAGTGTTACCGGTCAGCACCGCCGAAAAATTTTTCCATAGCAAAGGCACCAGGCAGTATGCCACGCTTGCGCAGCGAATACCCCTGCGGTCACCGAAAACGAACTGTGGGGAATCCCCCCACCCGATCACTCTTCTTTTTGTGAATTCCTTTATGGTACGCCGCGCCGCCAGCTTGCCGTTCGCCCTGTACTTCGCCCGTTGCCCGCTCTCAGAGTACGTTCCCGCGTCTCTAAGTACATCTATATAGATGCAGTTAGGTGCCAATCCGTTACTCGCGAAACCCTATTACGCTACACGCATAACTCTATCCGCGTCAACAATTTAATCGGTGGAAAACTATGGAAGAAGTTCTCACTACTTCCCCAATGAGATCGTACCCCCGGCCTTCGATCCATACCAGCGGGCACTGACGGCGTGTGCCACCATCCAACTCCCAAATTGCTAGCGCTCATGTGTAAGATGTTCGTGCAAGCCGGAAACGATCACTCAAAATGGCGTCGGTTTTCTCGCACGCTGTAGCCGCCCTAGGTATCGGCGCATGCTTTTACCGGCCAGGTACGCCGAAGCGCGTCTGGGTGGCTGGAGCATTCTGCTCGGTCATTCCCGATCTTGACGTCATCGGCTTCCGCTTTGGCATCCACTATGGCGACTTCTGGGGGCATCGCGGATTTACGCATTCCCTTCTCTTTGCGGCCCTTCTGGCAAGTTTGGTGCTTCTCGTTGCATTTCGACAAACCGTTACGGGCCTCGGTCGATTTGCCTTATGGAGTTATTTCTTCCTGGCCACAGCCAGCCACGGCTTCCTTGACGCTATGACCGACGGCGGCCTCGGCGTCGCCTTCTTCTCCCCCTTCAACAACACCCGCTACTTTCTTCCATGGAGACCCATTCGAGTTTCCCCGATCGGTATCGCTCATTTTTTTACGCATCGAGGCCTGGAAGTTGTGCAAAGCGAACTACTCTGGATTTGGTTTCCGGCAGCGCTGTTGATAGCTTCGGCTTGGCTCATTCGCCACCGAACTTCCAAGCGGCGCACCAACGAATGATCCAGGCCGGCGTCTTACCTCGCAGCCGCCAAGCGCCGCATCAGGTCCTGCTTCTTTTCGAGCAGGCCGCGCATTTCCGTCACGGGCGGGTTCGCCTCGATGCTGCGCTGGACGTCGGCTAGTTCGCGTTCGGCTTGGCGGTGCTGCAGAGCTTCGACGCAGCTGACCGCCTCTTCCCAGGTGGGCTCGCTGGCTTCTTCGAAGAGAATCTCGAAGAGTATCCGCCGGTCACGTTCTTCGAGTTGGGCGCGACTTCCGTGGCCGCGATCGGCTGGTCGGCCAGGCTAGCGACGATGAGAGCGGCGAAAACTTTCTCGGTTTCGAGGCCGTGATACAGCTGAGCTGTCTGGAGGCGTTGCGCCAGTTCGCGCCGAAATCCGCCGGCTTCGGCCAACATGCGAATCAGTCGGCGCTCAACGGGCTTCGCCGAGCGGGCCAACGAACTCCGGCTGAATTTTCAGTTCGCTGTGGCGCTGCGGTCGGCGGCTTTGCTTAGCGCGGCGCGCAACACCGGCTCGTCCAGATGAAGCTGCTGCGCGATGCGAGTCGCCCATTCCGAGCGAAGAATCGCATTGGGAATTTTCTGGACGTAGGGCAGAAGAAAATTCACGGCGCGCCGCTTCCCTTCCCCGGTCGTCAAATCCATCTTGCGCGCGCGGGCGATCAGGTAGTCCACGTAGGGCGGCGAATCTTTCAGAAGCTTGGTGTATTCATCGACGCCTCGTTCGCGGATGAACAGATCCGGATCGGCTTTTTTGTCGCCGACGGGAGGCAGCGCCAAGCACGCGCACCTCGAAATCCTGTTCGAGCAGCAGCGACACGGACCGCTCTGCGGCCAACTGGCCGGCGTTGTCCGGGTCGTAGTTAATGATTACGCGCTTTGTGAAGCGGCTCAGCAATTTAATCTGCGGCTCCGCGAGGCTCGTGCCGCAACTCGCGACCACGTTGCTGATGCCCGCGCGCGCTACGGCGATCGCATCCATGTAACCTTCGACCAGCACCGCGAAATCCGACCGGCGCAGAGCTTCCTTCGCGCGGTCCATGTGATAGAGCACGTTGCTCTTCGAGTAGATCGGCGTCTCGGGCGAATTCAAATATTTCGGCTGATCATCGCCGAGCGCGCGCGCACCGAAGGCGACGATTTTTCCCGAGTCGTTCGCGATCGGAAACGTGATGCGCCGGCGGAAGCGGTCGAACAATCGGCCGCCTTGTTCGCCGCGCGATATCAATCCGGACTCAACCAGCAATTTCTCTGGATATTTCTGCTTGAGGAAACGCAGCAATGCGTCGCCGTCGCTCGGGGCATAACCGATTCCGAACCGGTCAATCGCTTTCGTTGTCAAGCCCGCGATCCTCGAGGTACGCGCGCGCCGCTTTGCCTTCGAGGGTGCCGGAAATTTGCTTCGTGAAAAAGGTTTGCGCTTCGCGATGCATCTCGACCAGCGCCGAACGCTGCTGATTTTCTTGCCGCTCTTCGGGCGAACGCTCGCGGGGCCGCGGAATGGCGATCCCGCACTTTTCAGCAACGGTTCGCACCGCCTCCGGAAACGCGGACTTCTCCATGTCCATTACAAAATTAAAAACGTCGCCGCCTTTGCCGCAGCCGAAGCAATAAAAAATCTGCTTGAGAGGAGAGACGGTAAACGAAGGAGTTTTCTCCTGATGAAACGGGCAAAGCCCTGAAAAATCCTTGCCGGTCTTCTTCAGGCGCACGTATTCGCCCACCACGCGAACGATGTCCGCTTGCTGCTTTACCCGCTCCGCGAATGATCCCGCTTCCGCCATAGCTCTTACGATCGCAATTCTACAACGGTGATGGCTTTGCCGCCGTGTTCCTCGGTCTCAAACGAGGTTCGTTGGACCAGCGGATGTGATTTTAGAAATTCGCCGAGGCCTTTGCGGAGAGCGCCGGTGCCGTGGCCATGAATGATGCGCACACGCGTTTGATTCGCGAGCGCGGCTTCGTCGAGATATTTATCCACGCGCTCGGTTGCTTCTTCCACGCGCATGCCGATGACGTTGATTTCGCCAGAGGACGCGCGTTCGCCGGGTTGCGATGTTACGGTGACGCTGCCACGGCCCGACGGCTGTAGGGGCGGGGCTTGCCCCGCCCGCGCTGCCACGCCGCCGCCTACGGGCTGCTCGACGCTGACGATTTCATCGATGGCAACTTTCATGCGCAGCGGGCCGGCCTCGATTTCGGCGGAGGAGCCGTCGAGGCGGCGGAAGATAACCGGTTTGCCGAAGCCGCGGACGCGAATTCTTGCACCGGGTTGCAATGTCTCCGCGCGAATTGGTTCCTGGCTGGCCGAGCTAACGCCTAGATCGGCTTGCGAATCGGAGATGGTTTGGACGAGCGTGGCGTTGAGATCTTCGCGGGCTTCGCCGCGGATATCCGCACTTTTGCGGCGGGCGGTTTTTTCGAGCGAGGCGCGCAGTTCGCGTTCTTTCACGGCTTCGATGACGCGCGCGATGTTTTCATCGAAGCGTTTTTGCATTTCGGCAAACTGCGATTCGAGTTCCTTGATGCGTTTTTGCTGGCGCTCGACCCATTCGGTGCGCAGCTTTTTGCGTTCTTCTTCGAGAGCGTGGCGCTCGGACGCCATTTGCTGCTGCATGCGGTCGAGTTCATCGCGGCTGCGATGCAAATAAGCGATCAAGTCAGCGGCTTCGCGCGATTCCGGTGTCAGCAAGGAACGCGCACGCTCGATGATGGACACCGCTATGCCCAATCGCTGCGCAATCGCGATTCCGCTCGAGCCGCCAGGAACGCCGACCATTAACCGGTAGGTCGGCCGAAGATTTACGTCATCGAATTCCACGGCGGCGTTCACCACGCCAGGTGTCGTCGAAGCATAGGCCTTCAATCGATCATGATGCGTCGTGGCCAGCACGATGCAATTCTTGGCGCGAAATTCATCGAGCAGCGCCACGGCCAGCGCCGCACCTTCTTCGGGCGCCGTGCCTGTGCCCATTTCATCGACGAGCGCGAGCGATTGCGGCGTCGCGAGTTCGAGCATGGTTTTCAAATTCAGCATGTGCGCCGAAAATGTGGAGAGGTCTGCCGCGATGGATTGTTCGTCGCCGATGTCCACGAGCACGCGGTCAAAAATCGGCAGCACTGCGCGCTGCGCCGCCACGGGAATCCCGGATTGCGCGGACAACGCCGCGAGACCGGTAGTTTTGAGAGCGACAGTCTTGCCGCCAGTATTCGGGCCGCTGATGACCAAAACCTTTTCCGTACCGCCGAGCGCCAGCGTCATCGGAACCACTGCACGATCTTCGCGGCGCAACTTGTCTTCGAGAACCGGATGGCGCGCATCAACCAAACGTAATTCTGTAGCGTCAGAAAACTCCGGCATCGCCGCGTCGAAGTCACGCGGAAAACCGGCCGCGTGCAAAAATACCATCGAGCACGGCGATGGTTCCTGCCGCCGCGAGCAACGGTTCGCGAGCGATCTGCAGCCGCTCGGTCAGCCCGCGCAGAATCGCGGATAATCTCCGCCGCTTCGTCCTCGGAAAGCTGCGTGAGTTCGTTGTTTGCTTCCACCGTCTCAAGCGGCTCGAGAAAAACTGTCTGCCCGGTTCCGCTCGCGCCATGCACAATTCCCGGAACGCTGCGCCGGTTTTCCGAGCGCACGGGAATCACAAATCGATCGTTGCGCAGCGTGACGTAATCTTCTCCGGCCGCGGCGTTGCGTGAGCGCAGGATTTGCTTGAGGGTTTTCTGAATCGACTCGCGCGTCTGTGAGATGCTGGCGCGAATGCGGCGCAGCGCCGGCGACGCGTCGTCGCTGATTTCGCCGTTCGGCAAAACGCATCGCCGGACCGCCGTCAGCGCATCGCGAAAATCTCCGAGCGAAGCCGCACGAGAAGCGAGCAGCGGAAACTTCGCCGCATCCTCCCGAAATTGCCCGCGCAGCCACGCGGAAGTCTCGAGGAGCGAGGCCGCTTCCAGAAGTTCCTTGGCCTCCAGAACAATTCCGGGCCCTTCTATTTTTTCAAGCCATGCATACGGATCGGCCAGCCCGCCAAATCCCAACTCACCGCCGCCGCGCAGCCATTCCCGCGCTTCGCGGATCAACGCAAACGCGGCTTCCAGCGCGGGGCGGTTCGTGCCGAACTCCAGCGCATCGATGGCCCGCCGGCCCGGCGCGCAGGTCGTCCTGAGCCGCAGCAACTCGCGCAGCTTGTCAAATTCGAGTACGTCTTGTGCTGTCCGCGACATTTTCGTTTCCGCTGGTTCAGTCTCTATTCCCGACCGGTTCGTTTTTGCTTCATGAGTGTCTTGAATGCTAGCGCGCGGCCGGAAGGCTCGCTGATGCGCCGTCAAATTGTTCAATCATGGCGGCACAGAGACCGTTCAGCGCGTCGGCAGCTTCGTGATTCTTTCCGCCTTGATTGTTGCTCAGGAAAGAAAAGATCAGCCGCCGGCCGCTTGGCGTTTCCGCAAAGCCGGAAAGTGTTCTGACGTGCTCGACAGAGCCGGTTTTCGCGTGGATTCTGCCGGCGGCAATAGTGTCCTTCATGCGGTCCTGGAGCGAGCCATCCACGCCGGCCACAGGCAGCGACGCATAGTATGGCGCGAACCACGTCTGCGCTTGCGCATACTTGAGCAGAGTCACGATGGCTCTGGGCGTGACCAAGTCGTGCCGCGAGAGTCCCGAGCCATCCGTCTGGATTACATCGTCGGGCGCGATTCCGACGGCAGCGTAAAAATCCTGCGGAGTTTTCAGCAATTCTTCCGGCGTGCTCCACAAGCCGTTTTGACGCGCGGCGGTTCGCAGCAACATTTCCGTGTGCAGGTTCTGGCTGATTTTGTTGATGAGCTTCACGGAATCGCCCAGCGGCACGGACACATGTTCCGCAAGAACGGTACGCGGAGTTACGTCCGCCTCGGGAACGTGGACGGCTCGGACTTTGCCATCGATCTTGACGCCGCGCTCGGCCAGCAGAGCCGCCAGCACAAACGCGGCGTGCTGCGCCGGTTCTTCAATCGCGAGAACGAGCTTGCGCGGAGCGCTTTTGGCCGGCAGAGTGCCGCGCACGACAACGAGATTCGCGCCGGGCTCGCGCGTCAGCGTCAAATCCGATTTTACTTCGGCCGCCGAGGTAGTGACATCGTTCTGGAGGGTAAAGTCTGGCGTCAGGGGAGCAACCGAGGCCTGCACGGGATCTCCCGACTTTTCTCCTGGCGTGAGGGTTACGGCCACGGTGTTATCATCGACGACGATAGCGGAAATTGCGGCACCGTACTCCCAAACCATGTCGTCTATTTCCCAGCCGTTGGGATAGCGCTCGCGCGGAAAGTAGCTGTCGTCGCCAACCACATCGCCGGAAATCTCTTTCACGCCGCGGGCGACGAGAGCGTCGGCAAGCTCGGCCAGAGCTTTTTCCGGCGGCCCGTCGAACTCTTCTTTTAGCTCGTAAGGGAATTTGCGATTCGAGAGATTGGGATCGCCCCGCCCAACGAGTATGACGTCACCGGAAAGCTTACCATCCGGCGAAATTGTGCCGCGCGTTTCGAGAGTGGTGTGAAATCTGTAATCCGGCCCAAGCTTGGCAAGCGCCAGCGCGGTGGTAAAAAGCTTCATGTTCGAAGCCGGCACAAAATAACTGTCGGCATTTTTTTCGAAGAGCGTTTCTCCGGTCTGGGCATCGACGATGAGGAGCCCCCAATCCCCTTTGCCGGAAGGTCCCGCGGCAAGGAGCGTCTCCGCCAGCGCGCCGAAGCGCGCGGCCGCGGCGACGAGATTGGAAGCGCGCTCTTCGCGCTTTCCGTCGTGCCTCGTTGCGCAGCAACTTTGCGCCTGCTCCGGATTGGTTTGGGCGCGGCCCCCTATTGCCGCAAAAGAACAGAGAAAGATCGCCGCTGCCATCCGCACCGGCATGCCGACTCTGCGTCTCCGCGTTATTCGTAAACGCATGTTTCCTCTGTCCCTAAATCTCCGCAGCTGAAAGTATAGTCGAAAGTCCGCACAACATTTTCCCGGCATGGTGCATCTACCCATGTGTTGCGCGAAGTCGAAATCGGCCCCCACAAACTGCAGGTTGCACGCAAGCCTATAGCGACCTATGATTAGTTAGCCCAGTAAATTTCAGCGAGGTGAAATTTGATTAAGCGAATTAGCACCTGCCTCATGGCGCTGGCGATGATCGCCCCGGCGCTATTGTCTCAAGACAAAAGAAGCCGACCGGCTTGATAATTGCGGTACGGTCATCAAAGAAATTATGGATATCCCGGATGACATTCCGCAGGACCTCATCGACAAAGCCGAATGCGTGATCATTTATCCTTCGGTCTTGAAGGCCGCTTTTGTTGTCGGAGGCAGCTACGGACGAGGCGCGATGACTTGCCGCACGGGTGAACACTACACCGGCCCGTGGAGCGCACCTACGATGATGGCGCTGGAAGGCGGCAGCGTCGGCTTTCAGATTGGCGGGCAGGCCACGGATTTCGTCCTGCTGGTGATGAATCCGCGAGGAGCGCACTCCATTCTGAAGAGCAAAGTGAAGCTCGGTGCAGACGCTTCCGTCGCGGCGGGTCCTAAGGGCCGAACGGCGATGCGCTCGAACAGATGTCACGCTGCGAGCTGAGGTACTCAGCTATTCGCGCTCGCGCGGGCTATTTGCCGGCATCTCCCTGGAGGGCTCCACGGTTCGTCCTGACAATGATGCCAACGAGCGGGTCTACGGTAAAAAGGTGAGCGCCGAAGATATTATTTTTAAGGGAGCGGTGGCAGTGCCACCGCCGGGCCAGAATTAATTGCTTACCTCAACCGCAAGTCTCCCAAGAATATGTCCGATCCGAATTCGTTGAAGGAATAGACGCGGAACCATATAGTAAGGAGCTCGAAGACCCCGGCGATTGTGCCGGGGTCTTTGCTTTTGCGGCGTGAGACTGATGTGCAGAATAGACTTGACATCGCATTCATTTCTGACTTATAGTCATTTATGAACAATGGTCAAGAAAATTTCATTGAAATCCTCGAAAGCGCGCCGTCCTCTCTGCCCGCACCTTTCCCACGGTCGCCGCGAACGCCGGAGCGCAGAAACGCGCGAACGCTTGTTTCGTGCAGCCTCGGATCTCTTTGCAAAAAAAGGCTTTAGCGAGACAACGGTGGAAGACATCACCGAAGCCGCAGACGTCGGCAAAGGCACTTTTTTTAACTATTTTCCGAGCAAGGATCACATCCTGCTGGCCTTTGGGGAGATGCAACTCGCTAAGCTTGCAATTCGGCCGTCGATGAAGCCGGCGTAACACAGGCGAGCCGATGCCGCAGTTCCTGCGGTCTCTGGGCGTGCGTATGACTCAGGAGCCCACTCCGCAATCCCGGCGTCATCCGCACTCTGCTTCAGGCGTATCTCTCGACCACCCCGGTCCGCGAGGCGATGCTCGATTTACAAAAGCGCGTTCATGCGCTGCATACGGAGATTGTGCGCACTCGGCCAGGAACGCGGGCGAAATCCGCAGGGATCTTCCTGCGGCGGAGATCGCACACGTTTTCCGGCAGACTATTTTCGGAACACTTATTGCTCTGGTCGCTGTATGGCGATGCGACCTTGCACCCGCGGATGGAGTCGGCGTTCAACGTGCTGTGGTCCGGATTGGCGCCGCGAAACGACGGCGCATATCGCGACCGGAAATCCAGCGCCGGTGGAAACCGCATTAGCCGGAGTTCCGCTATTTACCTGTGGAGATTGATTTTATGACTCGCAAGCGAGTTTTCATCCTGATTCTGGTGGCCGCTCATCCTGGGTGGCACGACGGTTTACGCCACGTGGTTCCGGCGCGATAACGCCCTGCAAGGCTCCGGCACCGTGGAAGCTCGCGACATTCGCGTAGGCTCGAAAGTGGGAGGACGCATCGACAAAGTTCTGGTGCGCGAAGGCGATCGCGTGCAACCTGGCCAGACTTTGATCACGTTCGACGACAAGGAATTGCTTGCTTCGCTCGATCAATCTCGCGCAGCAGCCGAAAAAGCGCAGCGCGGCTATCGGCCAGAAGAAATCGCTGAAGCGCGTGCCGCTGCCGCGCAAGCCAAAGCCGACTATGAGCTGCGCCTGAACGGCTATCGCAAGGAAGATATCGCCGCGGCACAAGTCCGACGTCGACGCGAGCGACCGCGGACGAAGTTCGCGCGCGGCTCGATTTTCAGCGTTACGAAGCGCTGGCGGAGAAGGACCTGGTCTCCAAACAGCAACGCGACACTGCCGAGGCCAACTGGAAAATGGCTCTGGCGCAGCAACAGAATTACCAGCACAAACTCGATGAGCTGAAGCGCGGCTACCGGCCGGAAGAAATCGCCTCCGCGGAAGCACATTACCGCGAGACGCAAGCCACGCTCGAGAAATTCGAACGCGGCAATCGCCGGGAAGACGTGGATCTTGCAAAAGCGGCGTATGCCTATGACGAAGCGCGATTCCGCGAACGCCAAGTGACGGCACCGTCTGCGGCGATCGTTGAAGTTCTCGATGTACGCCCGGGAGACATCATTGCTCCGAACACGCCGATAGCCACGCTACTGGAACAGGATCAGATTTATGTGCGCATCTACATTCCGGAGACGGAACTCGGGCGCGTGCAGGTGGGCCAAAAAGCGGAAGTGCGCGTCGATTCTTTTCCGAAGACGGTATTTGATGGCAGTCGTGGAGCAGATCAATCAGCAAGCGGAATTTCTTCCGCGCAACGTGCAGACGCGCGAGGAACGCGTTCATCAGGTATTCGGAGTGAAAATCCGCATCAACGATCCCGCGGGACACGTACTGGCGGGCATGGCCGCGGATGTGAAACTGAAAGCGGGAAATTAGTCCGTGGCAACCGCTCCGCAGAATCCCGCCGAACTGGCAATCTCCGCCGAACACCTGGTGCGCCGTTTCGGCGAAGTTACGGCCGTCAATGACGTGAGCTTTCGCGTGGAGAAGGGCGAAATTTTCGGATTTCTCGGGCCCAACGGCAGCGGCAAAACGACCGTCATCAAAATGCTGACTGGTTTGCTGCCACTGAGCGGCGGCGCGGCGCATGTCGAGGGCCTTGACGTGCGCATGGATTCCGAAGCGGTGCGCGAGCGCATCGGCTACATGTCGCAGAATTACAGTCTTTATCACGATCTCACCGTTGCCGAGAATTTGCAGTTCTATGGGCGCATTTACAGCCTCGAGCCAGCGCGTCTGAAACGGCGGATCGCAGGAAATTGTCGAACTAAACGGCCTGGCGCCATACATGAATCGTTTGTCCGCGAGGCTTTCCGGCGGATGGAAGCAGCGGCTGGCGCTCGGCTGCGCCATGCTGCACGAGCCCAAGCTTCTTTTTCTCGACGAGCCGACGGCCGGCATCGATCCGGTGGCGCGCCGCCAACTTTGGGATCTGCTGTTCGAACTTTCGGGGCATGGCATCACTTTTTTCGTGACCACGCACTACATGGACGAAGCCGAGCGATGCAGCCACGTCGCCTACATTTATTACGGCAAACTAATCGCCGATGGGACACCCAATTCGCTTCGCGAGCTGCCGGACGTGCAGCCGCAGGGAACCATACGCGTGGAAATTACGACTCCGGAAGTGACGCGCGCGCTGCGCTTTGCGCGCCAGCATCCCCGGAATACGCAGCGCCACGATTTTTGGGCAGTCGATCCATGCGCTGGTGGATGACCACCTCGATCTTCACAATCTTCAAGAACAACTTCTAAAGAACGGCATCGCCGTGGCGGAGATTCGGCCGCTGGCGCCGAGCCTCGAAGACGTTTTCGTCGAGCTGACCTACAAGCAGCAAGCCCTATTGGAGGCGGCGCGTGTTTGACGCATTTCGCGGATTTGGAGCGGTTTTTTACAAAGAGGTTTTGCACGTACGGCGCGATTTTGGAACGCTTTTCTTTTCGTTGATTATTCCGCTGCTGCAGATGGTGCTGCTCGGTTTCGGCATCGATACCAACATCCGGCAGATCAACACTGTCGTGTTCAATGCCGACGGCCGCCGCGAGAGCCGCGAATTTCTCGACCGCCTGAAAAACTCCGACACTTTTCACATCGTTCGCTACGTCGCAAAACGACCACGACATGAATGATGCGATTATCAGCGGGCAAGCGCGCGTGGGATCAAAATCCCAGTCGATTATTCCGACCGGCTGATCCACAACATGAGCGCGCAGGTATTGGTGCTTATCGACGGATCGGATTCCTCCGTGGCCGGCTAGGCGATCAATGTGGCCACCTCCATCGGCCTGGATGAATCTCTCCGCCGCGTTCTGCCGGACCGCGCCAATTTTGCCATTGACATCCGTCCCGAGCTGCTTTTCAATCCCGATTCGCGCTCGCCCAATTTTTTCCTTCCCGGGCTAACGGCCATCCTGCTGCTCAACGTCACGACGTTCCTTACCGCGTTCGCTATCGTTCGTGAAAAGGAGCGCGGCACGCTCGAACAGCTATTCGTGACGCCGGTGCGCCCGTTTGGACTGCTTCTGGGGAAAATTCTTCCTTACTATGCGCATCGGCTTTTTCGAGTTGTGCCTCATCGTAACGTCCATGCGTTTCGTTTTCCGTGTTCCGATTCACGGCAGTGTGCTGCTGCTCGCGTTTCTCTCGCTGCCGTATCTCTTTGTCTCGCTTTCGCTAGGGATCTTGATTTCCAGCAAAGCGAACTCGCAGGGGGAAGCGATGCAGATGGCGTTTCTTACCATCCTTCCGAGCATTTTCTTTTCCGGATACATTTTCCCTCGCGAAACGATGCCTCTCGTGTTTCGCGTCCTCAGCTACTTTGTTCCCGCCAGCTATTTCATCAACATCACGCGCGGCATCATCCTTCGAGGGGCACTCTTCAGCATCTATGGCTCGACGGGCTGGCTCTTTTCACCATGGGCACGTTCTTGCTTGTCATGGCTGCGCGACGCTTCCGCAACAAAGTCATCATGGCCTAGAGCGAATATCGGCTTGCCCTGCTAAGCCACCGCACACTACTATCGGCGTTCCAGTCCAGAGCCGAGGATAGCTTCCGTGGAGAATCGTTTATCCGGTTGGGTCATTCTTCTTTTTGTTTTGCTTGTCGCGGGCGTGTGCGCCATGCGCGAAGGAACGCCCGATCCGGCGCCTGTAAGCGCGGGGCAAGATGTTTTCTCCGCAGAACGCGCTCTCGTCTATCTGAATGCTTTCGCGACCGCGCCTCATCCGATTGGCTCGGCCGAGCACGACCGGGTGCGCGACTATCTTGTTTCTCAGCTCACGGAGTCTCGGGCTGAGTCCTGAAGTTCAACGCGCTACGGGAGTCACACCTCGCTACGAAGTGGCGGGAACGGTTGAAAATATTGTTGCGCGATTGAAAGGCACGAGCGGCGCGACGGACGCGGTTGCGCTCGTGGCGCATTACGACTCAGTTCCCGCTGGCCCTGGCGCGGGCGATGATGGCGCGGGCGTGGCTGCTTTGCTCGAGACGCTCCGCGCACTTGCGAGCCGGACCTGCGCTGCGCAACGACGTTCTTTTTGTGATTACGGACGGCGAAGAAGACGGGCTGCTCGGCGCCTCCGCGTTTGTGGCGGAAAATCCGGCGGCTAAAGATGTGCGAGTGGTCGTCAACTTCGAGGCTCGCGGCAATGCCGGCGAATCGCAAATGTTTGAAACCAGCGCAGGTAACGGCCGTCTGGTGCAAATCTTCGCGCAAGCCTCCCCGCATCCGTCGGGTTCCTCGCTAACCTACGAGATCTACAAACACATGCCGAACGATACCGATATGACGGTGTTCAAAAAGGCCGGCGCCGCGGGGCTCAACTTCGCGTTCATTGGACATTGGGAGGCGTACCATACGCCGCTCGACAATGCCGGAGTGCTTGATCGAGGAAGCTTGCAGCAGCATGGCGAAAACGCGCTTTCGCTCGCTCGGAGGTTCGGCAACGCAGACCTGACGCAGCTTGAAGACCGCGACTCGGTCTATTTCTCCATCCCTGGGAATTTCTTCGCGCATTATTCCAGCCGCTTTATTTGGCCGCTCGTGATTGTCTGCGGCGTTCTGCTGTTCGGCGTGATCTTTTATGCAAACGGCGCGTGGCAAACGAGCCTGCTAGCCATTTTTGGCAGCTTTTTCGCGCATATTCTCGTTCTGCTCGTATTGTTGCTGGTGGGCCTCGGATTTGTGATCGGAGTGCGCTGGCTGCACCTGCACGCCCTTCCTGAAGGCGGGCTCGAACAAAATGACTTATTACATCCTTGGACTTTTTGCACTGCTGCTTGCGGTGGATTCGCTGCTTTACTCGAATTCTTCCGCAAGAGAATCGCTCCGCCGGCGTTTTTTCTTGGCGGCGCGCGTTGCTCTTTGTTCTAGTGCTGGTGACTACCAAATGGCTCGCAGGCGGCAGTTATATTTTCGTCTGGCCGCTGCTCGCCGGGCTGCTGGCAACGGCCATCGCCGCTTTCCGCCCCGGAGATTTCTCGTTTCTTTCCGCTCTTCTTCTTTGCGTGCTGAGTCTTCCTGCGTTGCTGCTTTTCGTTCCCCTTCTGAAAGGCTTTTACACTGCTCTGGGCTTTACAACGGTCGGCGCTCCGCTTTTGAGCGTCACGTTTGGCCTGCTGTTTCTCATACTCTTCCCTTTTCTGGACGCGGCACTGGAATCCGCCGGCAAACTTCTTCCAATTGCCGCGCTAGCTGCCGCAATTGTCTTGTGCTTCGTCGCCGCGAAAACAACACGTTATTCTGCAGAGCATCCAAAACCCACCGTGCTCTCCTATGCATTGGATGCCGACGCGGGCAAAGCCTTTGGATCAGCTCGGCGACGCGCATGGATTCCTGGACCGCTCAATATCTGGGCACGTCTCCGACTCGTGGCAAGCTTCCCGACTTTGTACCAGACTGGTATCCCATTGATTTTCTCCAGCATGAAGCGCCTTCCATCGGTCTGGTGCCCCCGCTGGCGGAACTTCTTGAGAACTCTACTGACGGGACGACGCGCACGCTTCATCTCCGCATCACCACGCCGCGTCATGCGCGCACGCTCCACGTGGGGATTGCGCAAATAGAAGTTCTCAGCGCTAGCGTCAACGGACATGATCTCGGGAAGCCATCCGAGGCGCGCTGGCACCAGCCGGGCCATTGGGCCTTCGATTATGCGAATCCACCCGTCGAGGGCATCGATTTGCTGCTTCACGTTCAAGCGGCCGGACCAGTCACCGTCGTCTTGGTGGATCGGTCAGGCGGCCTTCCAACGATTCCGGGAGAGAATTTTCCTCCGCGACCGGCTGATTCCATGCCTATCCATTCCGGCGATCAAACGATGGTGCGCCGCAGTTTTGTCTTCTAGCTATTTTGTCTTTTAACCGGCCGCAGAGTACCCTGCTGGTTCGTCTTTGTGACTCCGGGGGCGGCTGTGTCCTGTCCGATTTGTGAAAAACGCAAGGCCGAAAGATTTTGTCCGGCGAAAGGCGAGAAAATTTGCGCCGTATGCTGCGGCAAAGAGCGCGAGGTCTCGATCGACTGCCCGCCGGACTGTACGTACCTAATGGCGGCGCATCGCTATGAGGATGAACACCAGCGTTCGCTGCCGGCCGACACGCCGCTGCTGGACGTCAAGGTTTCGCAGGACGTCATCTATGCACACCAGAATGTGCTTTCGGGAATAGCCTTCACGGTGGCGAAATTTTCCGCCGCGCATCCCGCAACAACCGATTCCGATGTTCTTGAGGCGCTACAAACCCTCGCCGAGACCTACAAGACGCTCGGCTCCGGCATCTATTATGAAAAACCTCCGGACGCCGCGTTACCCCGCGAACTGTACGCCGCACTTGCAGCTTCTTTAAACGAAGCAAAGCAGAACGTTGCGGAAGGCGCCGGCTCGAGCGCCTTTGGAAGCGCCGCACCAGTCAAGGATTCCGAAGTTTTCTCTTTGCTCGTATTTCTCTATCGCATGGGGTTGTTGCGCACCAACGGCCGTCCGCGAGCGCGCCGTTACGTCGAATTCCTCCGCAGCCAATTCTCTGCCGCGCCGGAACTTAAGCGCGAAGAGTCCCGCATTATCGTGCCGTAACACAAGGGGCTGCGCGGCAACGCGGCCGCGGAACTGCCAAGGGCAGGCTAGCTAGCGAACTGCCATCCACATCGAAAAACGAATTGGTGTGCAGCGAAAATTGCGCGTGCCAGTGTTTTAGGCTCGCGGTACTATATCTTCGAATTAATATCCAAACCAGCCCGAAACCGAAGGCCGCAGTTCCGACTCCTGCCCCAAGGAGAGCTCTCATGATTTCTCAGGCGAATATCCTGCCAACGACTCCCATGGGTGCAACTCTGGTGAACGGCGGCGCGACGTTTCGCGCATGGGCGCCCCGAGCCAGCACTGTGTATGTCAACGGCATCTTTGGAGGCCATGCAAAGACCGGCCAGACCGACGATTTGCTGATGGCCAAAGACGCCAATGGATATTGGACGGGCTTCCT
Source organism: uncultured Acidobacteriota bacterium (assembly GCA_963804545.1). Lineage (GTDB taxonomy): Bacteria > Acidobacteriota > Terriglobia > Acidiferrales > UBA7541 > Acidiferrum. The sequence continues at coordinate 3,062,883 of CAWDQW010000004.1, read as the reverse complement.
CCCCCGCGCACAGGACGGCGATCTCTATCATTTTTGGGTTACAGGGGTCGGTTCTAGCGGGTACAAACGCGATCCGTACGCACGTGAATTGGCTGAGGACGCTCCGTTCCCGACGTGCAGCTGCCTGATTCGTGCAATGGCGGCCTACCCGTGGCATGACTCGGCCTTTGTCACGCCGGACTTCTCCAACATGGTCGTGTACCAGCTACACGTCGGAACCTACGCTCCCACTGCGCCGGGCGTCGCTTCCACGTTTCTCGACGTGATCGGCAAGATCGAATATTTGGCGGCGCTCGGCGTCAACGTGCTTCAGCCACTGCCCATCGACGAGCTCGAGACGGATCCCTCGATGGGCTACAACGGAGCGGACTATTTCTCTCCTGACACTCCGTACATCGTCTCGGGGCAGGCCGCGCTTTCCGGATACCTGGCCACGATCAACCGTTTGTTGGCGGTAAAAGGATTTTCTCCGTTGGCGCTGCAAGACATTACTGCAGGCCCCGCGCAGCTCAAAGCCATGGTCGATCTCTGCCATGTCTACGGCATCGCGGTGGCGTTCGACGTGGTGTACAACCACGCCGGGGGATTTCAGGGCGATGATCAAAGCGTTTATTTTTGGGATCGCGCGGCTGATACTGCCGATAACAACCAGAGCCTCTACTTCACCAACATGGGGCTCGCCGGCGGCCTTTCGTTTGCGCTGTGGAACAACGATGTGCGCGAGTTCATCATCAACAGCGCGAGCTACTACATCAACGAATTTCACGTCGACGGATTCCGTTATGACGAAATCAGCGCGCTGCTCTCGATGAACGGCGATTCCGGCTGGAGCTTTTGCTGCAATCTCACGGATACTCTGCGCTTCCTCAAGCCCCGTTTGTGGCAAAACGCCGAGTATTGGCCTGGCGAATACACGCAGCCACGCGCCTCTATCGTCGCCGCCACAAACGGCGGCGGGACCGGTTTCGACGTTTTGCAACACGATGGATTGCGCATCGCGATCCGTACAGCCGTTCAGCAAGCCTCGCAAGGCCAGAGCGCTTCCGTGAATTTCGATGCGATCGCCGCTAATCTTTTTCCTCCGGACCTTCCGCACGCCTGGCAAGCGGTAACCTGCGTGGAAAATCACGATGTCGTGCAAGCTGGCCGCGATCCGCGGATTCCCACTCTTGCCGACGGCTCGAACTCCAGTTCCTGGTATGCTCGCAGCCGCTCGAGATTTGCCACGGGCCTGCTCCTTACCGCACCCGGAATTCCGCAACTCTTCATGGGACAGGAGTTCCTGGTCCCGAATCAGTGGAACTGCGATCCCGCGGACACGGCCCATCTCATTTCATGGACTGGCCTTAATACTGGAAGCAGCCAGGCCATGGTGGATCATCTGCGTTTCACGCAAGACTTGATCCGCCTGCGCTGGAACCAACCTGCGTTGCGTGGCGAAAACGTGAACGCCTTTCACATCCACGACCAGAACCGCGTGATCGCCTTTCAAAGATGGCTGGACGGCACGGGAAACGACGTAATCGTAGTGGCCACGCTATCTGAAACAACTTGGTACAACTACGCCATTGGTTTCCCCTATCCGGGCCCTTGGACGGAAGTTTTCAACAGCGACGTCTATGACAACTGGGTCAACCCTGAAGTTGCAGGAAATGGCGGGGGCATTTACGCATCCGGCGGCCCATTGCACGGCTTCCAAGCCTCGGCCAACATCGTGATCCCAGCAAACGGAATAGTAGTCTTCGCGCGAGGCACGGACTAGTCCCACTGAATCCTTCCAGCGTGCCGCCGCGCGCTCGGAAGTGCCAACCATCCCAAAGGATTGCTCCGCCTTCTTCTCGTACGCGCGAACCGGAATCTGATAGTGTCTTCTTCCGCGGACAGTTCACGGAGGGCAGAAATGTTTCGCAATAAACGCAGATTTGGTGCATCAGTTCTTTCGCGGGTTCTCCCGCGAAGAGAAATGTGCCTGTTTCGAACAGCCGCACTGATGGCGCTCGGCGTTGCAGCCGCGTTTACCGACCCTCTTGCGGCTCACGCCCAGGAGCGGGAGTCCGCCGCAAGACTCGTGGCGCGGACCATGGCGAATCCAGAATTCCGTGCGAAGACTTTTCGCGGGGGAGAATGGCTGGGCAGCGGAGATTTCTATCTCGATTTGGAGCCATCTACCACGGCAGAGGGCACAGACATCGTTCGCTACCAGACTGCTACAGGAGCGCGCGACATTTTTGTTGCAGCCAGCCGTCTGATTCCCGCGGGCGAAAAAACGCCGCTGGCGGTCGAAGATTACAAGATATCGCCGGACGGGCAGCAAGTCTTGGTCTTCACGAACTCGCAGACCGTCTGGCGGCAGAATACGCGCGGAGATTATTGGCTTCTCGATTTGAAGAGTGGCGCTTTGCGCAGACTCGGAGGCGATGCGCCTGCCTCGAGTCTGATGTTTGCCAAATTTTCGCCGGACAATACGAAAATCGGCTACGTGCGCGGAAACAATGTCTACGTGGAAGATCTGAGCGACGCAAAAATCACGCAACTGACGCAGGACGGCTCGCCCACGGTCATCAATGGAACTTCCGATTGGGTAAACGAAGAAGAGTTTGATATTCGCGACGGCTTCGAATGGAGTCCCGACAGCCATTCCATCGCGTTCTGGCAATTCAACACTGGCGGCGTAGGCGTCTACACACTGATCTACGACCTTGGCGCGCCGCGCGGGGAGATTGTCACCGGAATTCCGTACCCAGGTACGGGCGTTTATCCGCGGACACTGGAATATCCGTACCCGCTCGCCGGAACGCAGAATTCGGCGGTTCGGGTAGGCGTCGTTAGTGCTTCCGGCGGGCCAACCGTCTGGATGCAGACCTCGGGAGATCCGCACAATTTTTATATCCCACGGATGGGATGGGCTGATTCCGGCCACGTCTTGCTACAACACATGAACCGATTGCAGAACAAAAATGAGTTTCTGCTTGCTGATGCGGCATCCGGAGCCGCGCGAACGGTGTTCGTGGACGAGGACCGCGCGTGGGTGGACGTGAATGACTCCGTCTCGTGGATCCATCAGGGGCGCGAATTTCTTGCGCTGAGTGAACGCGACGGCTGGAGGCATTTGTATCGCGTGGCGCGCGATTCGGGCAGGGCGGCGCTCGTTACGCGCGGCGACTTCGATGTGGTGAGCCTCGACCGTGTCAGCCCCGATGAAAAGTGGATTTACTTCATCGCGTCGCCGGACAATGCGACGCAGCGTTACCTCTATCGCGCGAAGTTGGACGGCTCGGAGGCGCCGGAGCGCATTACGCCGAATCAGGCCGCTACGCACTCCTACACTATTTCGCCTAACGGAGAATGGGCTTTCCATAGCTACTCTTCGTTCAATGTGCCGCCTACGTTTGAAGTGGTGCATCTGCCCGATCACCGCGTGATGCGAAACACGGCGGAAAATTCCGCGCTGGCCGAGCGCGTCAAGCCGCTCTCTGACGGCCCAGCGGAATTCTTGAAGGTGGACGCGGGAAAAGGCCTAACGGTCGACGCTTGGTTGATGAAGCCGCCGAATTTCGACCCGGCCAAAAAGTATGCGCTGATCGTGTATGTCTATTCCGAGCCTGCTGGGCAAACGACGGAAGACCGCTGGCAGTCCATGTTTGTGCGCGCCATGACCAGCGCTGGGTACGTCGTGGCGAGCTTTGACAACCAGGGCACGCCAGCTCCGCGCGGCCGGGAATGGCGCAAGATCGTCTACGGAAACGTAGGCCCGCTTTCTTCAGAGGAGCAGGCGGCCGCGCTGCAGTCGCTAGAAAAAACGCATCCGTATATTGATGCAAAGCGCGTCGGCGTCTGGGGTTGGAGCGGCGGCGGCACGGAGACGCTCAATCTGATGTTCCGCTATCCAAACATTTACAGAGTCGGCGTTTCAGTGGCGTCGGTGCCCGACCAGCGCCTCTACGACAGCATCTATCAAGAGCGGTATATGGGCTTGCCGCAGGATAGCCCGAAAGCATACGAAGAAAGCTCAGCCATCAATTTCGCGGGCGGCTTGGGTGGAGACTTGATGGTGATGCACGGTTCCGGGGACGACAACGTGCACTTCCAGGGTTTTGAGTTGCTGGTCAACAAATTGATTTCGCTCGGAAAGCAATTCGATATGCGCGTGTATCCCGGTCGTACGCACGGAATCTTTGAAGGCAGAGGCACCAATATGGACGTCTATACAAATATTCTCGGCTACTTCGAAGCCCATCTGCCGCCCGGGCCCCAAGTTGCGGCATCTCACTGAGCCGCGGCCAACCCTAGTTTGTTGGTGATTTCTGCTCAGCGGACGAGGGGCAGTTCAAAGCGAATTGAATAGTAGCCTCAACCTGCTGGGAGACAGCATTTTTCGGAAACCTCCACCGACCTACTGAGTCTTGTACGGCCCCACGCAGAAGAGGGTGACCACTTTCAAAGGCGATATTGGTAACGACACCATTCGCGTCGACATCAATTTTCACTGAGACCGTTCCTTCCGTGTGAGTGATCTTGGCAATAGGCGGATACCCAGGTAGCGGAAAACTTTCTGGAGCAATCGGTAAACTGCTTAGAAGTTTCACAGTCGGAGGAGGCTGGCGACTTTGAGTGGAACGATATAAATCAGACGGTTTATCGGGCGCGCCTTGAAAGAGCTCGTCATACATGCCTGTTTCCAGCTGTTTCAAGATCTCAGGATCGAAGAATTTGTCTGGCACTTGTTCCGCGTCTGTGATCTGGAACATGGGCTTATCCATAACGCCAGGACCGAGGGACTTGTCCAAGCTCTCCAGCAGTTGCATTGTCCAGGAAGTGCGCTCGGGCGTGCGCGCTGCAGGGTCGAACATATCTCGATCCAAAATGTCCGAGCAGATTAGACGAGTTTGATTGCCGCACTGAACTTGCATCGTAACCTTAGCACCGCTGAGCTCCATACATTTTTTACATCGCTTGCGTTCTCGAAGAAGCTCTTTTTCAGGGATCTTGCAAGGATCAATCTTTCCCAGGACCTGAGGGATAGTCTCGGTCAGTGAACCGGTCGCGATCTCGTATTTCGCAGGCGAAAGACATGCATCTGCGGCCGGCGTGAGGGTGATTCTCTCGACGGATGTTCCACTCTCCACAGAGCGAACCAGCAGTATTTCGTAATAGTCAAACGGAGGTCCAAAATCGAAAAAGGTTCGCCTTCCGATTACGAATTGAGCTGGCTGCTCTATCGTGGTTCCTCCTTCTTGGGCGAGTGCGGGACAAATTAAAGAAAGCACAGCCAATAGCATTGAACCAATTCGCATGCGACGAATGCTACTACAGCTTTGGCAGGGCCTCTACCCAGCAGCGCAGGAGCGCATGCCTTGTGGGTCGGCGGCGATTGCCGTGCCCCAGCCTAGCTTCATTTGGGCACATGGGGTGGTGCGCTGGGTGTTGCGTTGGGGGCGCGAATCGAAGCCGTATTTCTGTTTTAGGCGCGCTACGCGCTCCGCGATCATTTTTCGGTACCTTTCCGGGGCGTAGGCTTCTTTTGTGTACCACTCTTCGTACTGTTTGGTGAGGCGGGGAAACTTTTCGCGTATGAAGGGCAAGAACTGTTTGGAGGAAGATGGCATTAGAAAAAGGACGCCGGAAAAAAACCACTGAGCGCCCGCACTGTGGGCGGCTTCGGCGACTGCTTCGAGTTCGCCTTCGCGGTCGGTGATGCCGGGGATGAGCGGTGAGGCGGAGACTCCCACTCGGAGGCCCGCTTCGCGCAATTGCTTCACCGCCGCAATTCGCAAATCTGGGCGCGGGGCGCGCGGCTCAAGCAAGCGCGCGAGCCTTGCGCGAAGCGTTGTGATGGTGATGTTCAGAGAGAGCTCGGAGCGCTCGGCAATCTTCTTGAAGATGTCGATGTCGCGCACAATTTGATTCGATTTGGTGATGACCGAAATGCTCAGGCCTTCGCGCTTGGACAATTCTTCCAGGCATGCGCGCGTCACGCCGTATTCGCGCTCGGCCGGCTGATAAGGATCGGTCGCGGTGCCGATAGCGATGTGTTCGGGCTTTTCGCCGCCGGAGCTTTCCGACGCGTATGAATATTTGTGCGCCACGTCGTAGGCCAACAAAGGAGCGGCATTCTTCTTCACAAAAATCTTGCGCTCAAATTCGCTGCCGTCCAGCTCCATGTATTCGTGGGTGTAGCGCGCGTAGCAGTAGAGGCAGCCAAATTCGCAACCGCGGTAGGGATTGATGGTCCAGTCGAACGGTACGCGCGCCGAATCGCACCGGTTCAGGATTGATTTTACCGGCAGCAGGAAATACTCAGGGCGCTCAGCGGACTTGCGGTGGCTCTCCGCAGGCGGAGAGGATGCTGCGAGGCGGGCAATGCCCACCAGCGGTACGGCTGCGTCTTGGGTCCGGTGATCCGCTCGGCTTTCAAGGCCATGCGGAGCCGCCTCTCGCGAGGTCGACGGGGGGCAATCCGCCGTGGTGTAACCCGAAGTGCTGCCGCCTAAGCCGGCTACCGCCGGGGCTTCCACTTTGTCCTGTTTTTGAAGGACATTATGGTCACCGCCAGACGAGTCACCGGCTCTTGGTGTTGGGCTTGTTACATAGGGGCTAACAGGAAAGAGAGTAGCCGTGGATTGTATAACGTGGCGGCGACGGATACCAAAGGTCCGAGCCGTGGAGGAAAGAACTGGAAACATAGCCCACCTCGAAGCACGGCGCATTATTTCGCCTTTTGTTCGCCATGTCAAGTCTTTTTCGCTTTTAATTCGCCTAAATCGTCGGCAAAACCCCTGGTGCAACCCAGTCACGGTGTTCTTTCGTCCGGATTGTGCGCGTCCCCGCCAGGGGGTATCCTGACTATTCGGGAGGATCGGCGTGCGACAGTCCCCATTAGCACGGTTGCTACTTGCTGCATGCGCCGTCGTATTCTCGGCTTGGTTGTGCACAAGTCCCGTTGAAGCGCAGCAGACTGCCCAGGTGCGGCAGCAAGCGTCGCAACAAACTCCCCCGCCCGCGTCCAGTCCGCCGACAAGCCAGCCATCCCAAGCCAAGAAACCTACCGGAGCTCCAGGAGCATCCGCCGGACCTGCAGCACCCGCCGCCCCGCAATCGACCCATTATCCCATCCTGCTCCTTGTGCAGGGCCCTACCCAGGACGATGGCCGAACATGGAGCGTGCGGATCGGTCTAAAAGGTCCGGAGCGGCTCGACCGAACGGGCTATCCCCCGATACCGCTGGAGCCGTCCGACGTGGCCCGCGAAGGTACAACAGAATCATGGACTTACCACGCGAAGGACTCTCAGACGGGCGCCGCAGTGTCGGTGCACATCACCCGGGAACCTTGTTCCGACCCAGCCTCGACGATGAAATACATCTTTATGGCTTCCGTCGAGCACGCGCAGATCGGCTCGGCGCAAGGCTGTGCACGTGCCGCTACGGAGCTATTTCCCAAAATCAACAATCAACCGACGGACGACGATGATGACGCCAAGGACAAACCCGCGCCGCCGACGATTACGCACTTCAAACCGCCTTACGCCGTGGCGTACATCAGTGCCAGTGGCAGGCTCATCGTTAAGCGCGGCAGCGTCGCTCGTGCCGTCCCAGGGAAAGGTGCGTACCAGCCGGCCCTGTCACATGATGGAAAGCGGCTGCTTTACACCGTCGATGAAAAGGGCGATGAAAAGCCTGCCGAGCACACGATTTCTGTTTATGACTGGGTTACGGGAAAGTCCACGGAGTTGCTAAGGGGCTCCGTCCAGCAGCCCTTTTGGTCGCCCGACGATACGCGCATTGCTTTCTTGAAATTCGACGGTGCCAAGTGGCAGCTATGGACCATGACGGTGGATGCCCCCGAAAAGGCGGCTCTTCTGTATCCGGGAGATGCTATCAGCTTGCAGGGTTGGGTAGATGCGCGAACGATTCTTGCGGGCGATCTGCAAACGCTCTATTGGATCGGCGAGGACGGTAGCGCGAAACAGACTCTTTTGAGCGCGGATCTGTATGGCAAGGATCAATTCGGGATGTCCAGCGGCAATACCGTGCGCGTGCACCCGCTCAACCCCGACTTGCTACTTGTTTCCGCTGAATTGCTGCCACAGCCGGCAGCCGGGGGCGCGAAGAACGCCTCAGGCACGAATAAGGACACTGCCAAGAATACTGGTGCACAGCCGGGGCAAGCTTTTTTTCTATATGAAATCCAGTCCAAGCGCCGTGTGCTGCTCAGCCCGCCCAACTTGACGTGCTCTTTCGCCGAGTGGTCTCGCGACGGCCTTCAGATTTTTTTTACCGGACGCGAACCTTCTGGCACCGCGATGACCACCTATAGGATGTTTTGGGATGGTACCAGCCAGATCAAAGTTCAGGACGGATATGATCTGGTGATTGGCCAATAAGGCTCTTATCCTTAAGTGTTTACGGTAGGTGTTCGCTATGACAAGGCTCGCATTCCGCCTGCTTTTCCTCGCCATGAGTGCCGCAGCGCCGCTCTCCGTGCCGCATCTTTCGTTTGGAGGTCAGCAATCCTCTCCCGAGCAGGCGCCGGGTACGCCGCCTCAGCCCGCGCAGCGAACTCCGCATCCACCTTCTCCATCCCGCTCGACGCTGCGCTTCGCTTTGCCCCGCCGCGAATATCTCTGCGCCGGGGGCGCCAGAATCGTGATTCTCCTCGAAACCAAGGCAGCGAGGCTGACCTTGAACGGGCACATCTATAACATGAAGCAGGTCGAGTCTGCTTCTGGCACGAAGTACGCCGAGGGTTCGGTAGTCTGGTCGAGCACTGGCGAAGAGGGATTCCTGGCAGACAGCGCCGATTCCTCGCAACCAAAGATGCTGGCCGAGGAGTGCCACTTGCAAAGCTCGTATCCACCGGTTGGTCCCGCCGCCGGCTCCATCGGAGGTGCGGCAACCTTTGGGAGCCGTCCTACGCTGCCCGGCGATGCCGTTCTGATTGTGCAGCTGAGGGATCTCAGCCGAGACGCGGACGATCCGGCTGCCGTTCTCGCGGAGGAAAGAATCCCCATTGGAGGGCGGACGGCACCGATCTCCTTTGAGTTGAGATTTGACCCGTCAAAAACCACGGCTAAGATTCCGTTTGCCATTTCTGCCAGTATCAATGGGCACGGAAAGCTGCTTTTTGTTCTCGTCAAGGCTGTTACCATCGCTGATATCGCCAATCCCAAGCCTGTTCATCTCGCTCTGTCACGTGCGACCACGAATACTGGAAAAACGGCACCCCCGCCTGTCCCCGAAGCACCGCCGCACCTCTAGGACCGATTTGGTCCGGCATTGGCCGATACGCCGCAGGACCTTGTTTGCATCCCCAGGGAGCCTTGGCGCAAGGCTATACTTGTTTAATGGCGACCCCTACTCCCGTCCAGCCACGGCAAGTCGGCATCCTCATCTTGGACGATGACGACAATAACCAGGGGGCGTTGCGGCAAATCCTCGATTCGGAAGGCTGGCGAGTCCGCCTGGTGCAGGACCCCAAGCTGCTCCTGACAGAGCTTAAGTCTGGCCAATGGTCTTTGGTCATTGCCAACATTGCATTGGCAGGTATTGACACCCCGTTTTTTGTGACTTTGCGCGAATTGGCCGGCGTCTCTCACGAAGAGGGCGGGCGGATACGTGCCCTTTATCTGGTGCCCGAAATGACCGGCAGCCAGTACGTTCCGGCGCTCGAACTGGCCCGCGTGCCGTATGTCGTGCGGCCCTTCCATCTGCACGATTTTTTGGAGAAGGTCAGTGACCTGCTCGTCGAAGTGAAAGCCATTGAAGGGCCGATTCGCCAGGTGCGCCACGAGTTTGGAGCGATTCGCAAGAAGAAGAAGCAGGCCGGGCGTTCCAACACCATGTTCGCTTCGCGTGATTCTTATTCCTACAGCGACGAAGAAATCGCCGAGTACGAAAAACAGGAAAGCGAAGCTTCCAAAAGCGGCAGGAGCAAGCCTCGCACGAACCTGGGTGGGACTGACCGCTAGCCCGCGCTCTGAAAACTTTTCACTCTTTGTTACTCTGGCCTCTACCTCGATAGTTTGTCCTCTGCGAAATTCCGGAGCGATCGTGAGTGTGTTTGCTCAAGACACAGACAATTTTGTCTATGGGCCCGCACCACCTTGCCGGAATTGCAAGAGCGCACCGGCAAGAGCGCCTGTGCTACAAAATTCGCGCTCGGCTTGACTTCCGCGGCATGCAAGCGTGATGCTACCGCGTCCAAAGCGCGAGTGTGCAGGACGACTTGGCCATGGACGGGCAACGACGAGGGACCAAATGGGACAGCGAGTGATAAGAACATGCCTTCTGCTTCGATTTGCTTTGCTCGCGGCTTGCGCCGCCTGCATTGCGTTTTCATGCGCCGCGCAACAAACCAGTTCTGGCAGGCCGCGCGTTTTCACAGCCGACGATTACAAGCGGGCTGAACAATTCATGGATTACAACACGCGGCCGCTCGTGTTTCATCAGGTGCGCGGAAAGTGGCTGCCGGAGGATCGCTATCTGTTCCGCGACACGGGACCGGATGGCAGCGAGTTCGTGGTCGTGGACGCGGCGCGAGGCACGCGCCAGCCGGCATTTGACCACGCGCGAATCGCTGCCGCTCTTTCCTCGGCTGCGGGAACAACCTACAGCGCGGCGCATCTTCCCTTCATGACGTTCGAGTTCTCGCCGGATGAAAAATCGATCTCGTTCCAGGTGAAGTCCCAGCATTGGACCTGCGATTTGCAAGGCAACGCCTGCGTGGCCGGCGCGAAGCCCGCCAAGAATGCGGCAGAGAGGCCCGAAGAAGAAGTTTCGCCGGATGGCAAGAGCGCGGCGTTCATCCGCAATTACAACCTTTGGGTGCGCGATATCGCAAGCAACAAAGAAACGCAGCTCACGACAGACGGGGTGAAGGATTTCGGCTACGCGACCGACAATGCCGGGTGGATTCACAGCGACCGGCCGATTCTTCTGTGGTCTCCCGATTCCAAAAAAATCGCGACGTTTCAGCAAGACCAGCGCGGAGTCGGCGAGATGTATCTTGTCGAAACGAAAGTCGGCCATCCGGTGCTACAGCAGTGGAAGTATCCGCTTCCCGGCGATGAGATTGTTACGACCATCCAGCGCGTGGTGATCGATCTAAAGACGCGCAAAGTGATTCGTTTGCAGCTCCCTCCCGATCAGCACCGGACGACACTTTGCGACGATGTGGCATGCCGGGGCAGTGACTGGGACGATGTGGAATGGAGCCCTGACGCAACACATCTCGCCTTTGTCTCGACCTCGCGCGACCATAAACATGAGCAGCTGCGCGTGGCCGATGCGGCGACTGGAGCCGTGCGGGACGTGCTCGAGGAAACCGCCGCCACGCAATACGAATCCGGCTGGGGCCGGGTGAATTGGAGGTACCTGCCCGGGTCCAATGAGATAATCTGGTTTTCCGAGCGCGACAATTGGGGACATTTGTATCTTTACGATCTGACGTCGGGGAAGCTGAAAAATCAAATCACCTCCGGCAACTGGGTGGTCACGCAGTTGCTGCGGGTGGATGAGAAAAATCGCGCGGTTTATTTTTTGGGGCTCGGACGCGAGAACGGCGAGAACCCCTATTTTGCTCACCTCTATCGCATAGGATTCGACGGCAAGAATCTCACTCCGTTGACGCCCGAAAGTGGGAATCACGAAGTCAGCTTCTCGTCCTCGGGTCGATATTTCTTCGATAGCTACTCCAAACCCGATGTTCCCGCGGTTGCCTTGGTGCGCGACGACGCCGGTAAGTTGATCTCGACGGTTGCAAAAACGGATATTTCCCAGCTCCTCGCGGCGGGCTGGCAGCCGCCTGTTCCCATCACCGTGAAAGCCCGCGACGGCGTTACCGATCTTTATGGGCTGATGTTTAAGCCGACAAACCTGGATCCCGCAAAGAAATATCCAATTGTGAATTCCATCTACCCTGGACCGCAGGGCGGAAGCGTTGGAAGCTGGTCGTTTGCCCCATCGCGGCGTGACGCGCAGTCTCTTGCTGAGCTCGGTTTCGTCGTGGTGGAAATCGAGGGCATGGGAAACCCTTTGCGTTCAAAGAAATTCCACGACTTTTATTACGGAAACATGGGCGACAACACGTTGCCGGATCAGATCGCGGGGATGAAGGAATTGGCGCGGAAATATCCATGGATCGATATCGACCGCGTGGGGATCTTCGGACACTCCGGAGGTGGATTCGCCACCGCCGATGCCATGTTCCGTTACCCCGATTTCTTCAAAGTAGGAATCTCGGAATCCGGAAACCACGACAATCGCGAATATGAAGACGATTGGGGCGAGCGGTATCAGGGATTGCTGGTAAAAAATGCCGACGGGACTTCCAATTACGACGACCAGGCCAACCAGAATCTCGCGAAAAATCTGAAGGGCCATCTTCTGCTGGCCCACGGCACGCTGGATGACAATGTGCCGCCGTACAACACGTTGCTTGTCGTGGACGCGCTCATCAAGGCCAACAAGGATTTTGATCTGTTGCTTTTGCCAAACCAACATCACGGCTATGGCAGCGCAACACTTTATATGACGCGGCGCCGGTGGGACTACTTTGTTCGCTACCTGCTGGGTGCCGAGCCGCCGCACGAATACGAGTTGCATCCGCCGACCCCATAGCGCAAAACAGCAAGCTCGACTGCCACATTGGGAAAGCGCCGTACCCGCAGCCGGCAAAAACGAATAGTTCCCTCCTCTCAGCCTGCAAGAAAATTGTGTCTCCTCGTTCTAAGCCCGAGGCGGTGGCCCCTGCAGGGTCACGCGAAGGAGGGTTTATGGAGCGATCGATATTGGGGGCCATTCTTGGAAGTTTTTTTGGAATGAGTATGCTGGGAGGGTTGGCGCTTACGGGGGCCGCGCCGAATCCGGGGCCGGGGAAGCCGGAGGGCAATTGGCGGCTGCTGGATCCGGTCGCCTACGAAAACATCACCATTTTTGCGGTCGTAAGTTCTTCCACGCAGGACACTTCGGCATTTTTGACATTGGATGAAGGGCTCTCGAACGGAGAGGTGATCATCAGTGAGCAGGGGGCGGCTGGTTTGGCACGGACGCGGGATGGGCGGCCGATAGCGGTGCCGCAGTACAACAGCGGCGCGAGTGTGAACCAGCTTGTCTTGATCAACCGCAGCAAGCGGCCGCTTTTGCTGCTCGCGGGCGAATTGGTGAGCGGCGGAAAGCAGGACCGGATCATAGGCAAGGACAGGATTGTGCCAGTGGGGTCGGAGCCGTTGCCGCTGGACGTTTTTTGCGTGGAACATGGGCGGTGGACCGGGGCGAGTTCGCAATTTGGAGAGGCCAAGACAATTGTGCACCCAAGCGTGCGAGAGCAAGCAGCGGTGGCGCAAAACCAAAACGAGGTGTGGAATGCGGTTCGTTCCGGGACTTTGGCTATGCCGAAGGTAGTATCGGGTGGAGGTGCAGCGGGGATACCCGCGCCGCCACCGCCGCCTGCAGCCCTGAGCGCGGACGTCATCAACGAGACGATTGCAACCGCGGCGCCTACGCAATCGTACGCAAAAATATACGAGCAGAGCCGCGCGGGGGCTTCTGTGGATAGCTTCGTGGAGGAATTGCGAAGGCGATTCGACCGGGCGACCTTGGGGCTGAAGGGAGAGCGCGTCGTGGGCGTAGTGGTGGCGTATGGCGGGGATGTGGCTTGGAGCGACATTTTCGCGTCCGGGGAGCTGTTCGAGCAGTACTGGAGCAAACTGCTGCGGAGTTACGCAGTGGAGGCTTTGGCGCGGCCGATTTATAGGGAGACGGCAGCGATTACAGATGCGAGGGAGTTTTTGCAAAATTTGAATGGGAGAGAGGTGGTGGAGAGCGAGCCCGGTGTTTACCGGTGGAGGGAGATCACGGAGGGCAGGCTCTCTTTGATCGAGTTGGAATCGATTGCGCCCAGGGCGATGACATTGCATCGACTGCTGTTGCATCGGACGTCCTGAGGCGCCTGAGCTGCTGTGGAGAAAGAACGCGGGCACGGCGTGCCGTGCCCCTACGGATTGAGGCGGATAACTTGACTGCTATCCGCAATGTGACTGAGGAGCGCTGCGGCTGTGACGAGCCAGGACGGATGCTTTAGGTCGGGAGCAATTTCGGCTAGCGGAGTTAGGACGAAGCGTCGCTGGAGCATGCGGGGATGGGGAACTTGCAGATCCGGCGCTGTAATCGTTTCGTTGCCGTAGAGAAGTATATCCAAATCAATTTTGCGCGGACCTTTTGCGAATTCCTTCTTGTTGCCGAGTTGCGTTTCGATGGCCCGCAACGCTTGCAGTAGTGCATGCGGCTCCAGGCTCGTTTCAGCTTCCACTACACAATTCAGAAACCACGGTTGGTGTAGAAAATCTACCGGCTCGGTCTCATAGATCGAGGACACCCGCTGGACGTGGACGCCGGCAGGAGTAAGCGCGGCGATGGCTGCGCGAAGATTGGCCTCGCGGTCGCCTACATTCGAACCGAGCGAGAGATAGATCGTGGGCATGTTGGTAGGCGGTTGGCGCTACGCGGCTAGCTGCTTGTGATTTCGCGCAGTTTTCCGCTGGTGACGTCGTAGACGAACCCACGCACGGACACTTGTTTGGGAACCCACGGATGCGTCCGCAGTTTTTGCAATTGATGGCGCACATTTTCGTCGATGTTCTGGAAGGCGTAAAAGAACGCGGGCGAGACGGCCGCCGTTCCGGTACGGTTCTGGACTCTACTCCGCAAATCCTCTTCGCTGGTGTGCATCAGGCCGCAATCGGTATGATTGATGATCATGAACTCCCGAGTGTCCAGCAGGTAATGCGAGACGATCAGGGAGCGCAGGGTATCTTCCGTGACGATGCCGCCGGCGTTTCGAATGATGTGGGCATCGCCGGTCTTCAGGCCGAGTGTGCGGATCGAAAGCCGCGTATCCATGCAAGTCAGAATGGCGAGGTGACGCTCGGGGCGCGGCGTGAGCCGTCGCAGTTCGTGCGTGCGGGAGTAGAGTTCGTTAGCTTGGAGAACTTCGTCGATTACGCTCATGGTCAAAGCAGTTTAGCAAACCGCGATAGACAGATACGAATGCAGCGTTCACTTCAGGAGTGAGAACGGCCAATACTGGTTTAGAAGAGACGCGGCTGGCGCTTGGGGAGTTCTTTGCCGAAATATTCGTAGGCGCGGGCAGTGGCCACGCGGCCGCGCTGCGTGCGGTCTATCAATCCTATCTGCATGAGATAGGGTTCGTAGATTTCCTCGATGGCGTCTTCTTCCTCGGAGAGGGCGGCGGCCAGCGTGCCGAGGCCCACAGGTCCGCCTCCGTATTTATCGAGAAGAGCCAGCATGAGATTGCGGTCGACTTCATCGAGGCCGCTTTCATCCACGCCAAGCATGGCTAGTGCTTCCTGCGCAACGGCGCGTGTAATGCGGCCGGCGGCGCGGACCTCGGCAAAATCGCGCGAGCGGCGCAGGAGACGGTTGGCGATGCGCGGTGTGCCTCGGCAGCGGCGGGCGATTTCTTCGGCGCCACCATCGTCCATCGCGATATTCAATATTTTGGCAGAGCGGTGGATGATGATGAGCAAATCTTCGGGCTCGTAGAAATCGAGACGATGGACGATGCCAAAGCGGGAGCGCAGGGGCGCCGTGATCAGCCCGGCGCGCGTGGTGGCGCCGATGAGCGTGAAGTGTCCCAATTGAAGAGGATGGATGCGGGCTCCGGGCCCCTGGCCAATGATCAAATCCACGCGAAAATCCTCCATCGCCGGATAGAGAACTTCCTCGACGGCTGGTTGGAGGCGGTGAATTTCATCGAGAAAGAAAACTTCCTTGCCCTCTAGCGATGTGAGGATCGCGGTCAGGTCGCCTTTGCGTTCCAGGAGCGGACCGGAACTCGTCTTGATGGGAACCTGGAGTTCGTTGGCGATGATTTGGGCCAGCGTGGTTTTTCCGAGGCCGGGCGGACCGTAGAGCAAGACGTGATCGAGGGCTTCGCCACGGCTGCGGGCGGCCTCGATGGCGATGGAAATGTTTTCTTTCACTCGTTTTTGGCCGATGTATTCGTCGAGACGTCTTGGGCCGAACACTGGCCTCGATGCGGGCGTCTTCGTCGTAAGGCGCGCCGGAGACGATTCTGTGTTGTTCGTTTCGGTCCATGGATCGTTTTGCGCTGGCGTCGGGCATCGTTCGGATTCCCTACAAATTTAGACCGCTGACCGACCTAAAGGTCGGCCACTACAATTGCTCGTTCATGCGCCGGCATGCGTTGTGCGACCTTTGGGCGCGGCGAGAGACTGCAGAGCTGCACGCAGCAATTTTTCGAAATTGGATGTGCCAGCTTCGCGTTTGGCTTCGCTCGCCGCGGATTCGGCGGCGCGCGGCTCGTAGCCAAGATTGACTAGCGCGGAAATTACGTCGGCTTCAATCCCGGCGGGCGAGGCTGTCGCCGGTTTCTGCGCTTCCAAGACGACCGCTTCCAGTTTGTCCTTTAATTCGACGACCATGCGCTCGGCAGTCTTGCGGCCCACGCCGGGAATTTTCGTCAGCCGGCCCAAATCGCTGGCGCGAATGGCGGGGACAAGTTCTTCGACGCTCATGCCGGAGAGAATTTTCAGAGCGAGGGAAGGACCGACGCCGGAAGCAGAGAGGAGCATCTCAAAAAGATGTTTCTCTCTGGAGGAGACGAAACCGTAGAGGGCGAGCGTGTCCTCGCGGACATGTGTGTGAATGAGAAGAGTGACCTCGGTATGCAGCTCGCCGAGAGCGGCGAAGGAAGAGAGCGGGACTTGCACAAGGTACCCAACGCCGCCGACATCGACGAGCACTTGATTCGGGCGTTTTTCGGCGAGGCGTCCGCGAAGCTGGCCAATCATCGAAGGCCAGTATTGCCGCCTTTTCTTCGCCTGTCAACGCGACAAAGGGAGAGCGCATCTGCTCTCCCTCGCCGGTTGCAACACGGAACGGCCTAAATATGGAACACCCGCGGATGCGCGAGCGCTACCTCCGGTGATCGGCAAACTCCGCGGCTGCTTTGAGTTCGCGATCGGCTGCGTCGATTAGGTCCTTTGCCTTTTGCGCATGACCTCCGAGCTCATCTTTGTTCTCTTTCTGAGCCTCGTCGATCTTTCCAAAGGCCTGCTGGAGATGATGCTGCGCTTCCGCAAGATTCGGATGCCGATGACCGTCAATGTTGACGACAGGGCCTTGGGCGAGTGCGAACCCGCCGAAAACGAGGGCACCTGCCAGCAGGCAGCCCAACACAACATTCTTGCTCTTCATGGTTATTCTTTCCTCCAAACGATTTAGTTGCGAGCTGTGCGGATTGAGGCCGGGTTGAACAATTGTATTCGAATTGAGGAATGGCAGCTCCGAAAAAACGAAGCGGGAGCGCCTAAGCCTCAATCTAAGCGTGGTCGTGCTATAAGCGGGAAAAGCAAACCGACTTAGCTAGCAGCCGCACTGGAAGCGGCGGGGCGATAACGGCCAGGGACGGCTCGCAGAGCGATCGCCAGCCGATTCCAGGCGTTGATGGTCGTCACCACAAACGTAAGATCCACAATTTCTTTTTCATTGAAATACTTGCGGACTTCTTCGTAAACGGATTCGGGGACGTGAGTCTCGGAAACCAAGGTGATGGCCTCGGTCCACGCCAGCGCAGCGCGTTCCTTCTCGCTGTAAAAGGGTGTTTCGCGCCAAGCGTCGAGTTCGTAGAGACGCTGTTCGGTTTCGCCGAGAGCGCGTGCGTCCTTTGAGTGCATGTCGATGCAATAGGCGCAGCCGTTGATCTGGGAAGCACGCATTTTCATGAGGTGAATAAGTTTGTGCTCCAAGCCGCACGCGGCAATATATTCTTCCAGAGCGAACATGGCCTTTTGAGCTTCCTGGGCGTGTCTTCTGGCATCAATGCGGGGTTCCATCCATGTCTCCTCCAATAGCAGCGAACCCTCCGACGAGTGGCCCGGGACGGACCATCAACAGAAACGCTCGCGAATTAAATCCATTCGGATGGATGATGCGGGGGAACGAGTAGATACGCAGAACTGGAAGAAATTTGCACGAAGGGCTGCCAATTTGGACGTTTTCAACGGCGAGCGCGATCTTTGCGGACGGCTTCGTCGATCAAGGCGTCGAGCTCATTGCGGGTGAGAGAAACGTGGGCGCCGGAAGATTCGCCGGTGTCGTTCGTCTCCGGAAGCTCGGCGCCTCCGCCGGGCGGCGGCGTTACGAAATACCTTGCGCGCGCAGCCATCAGCTTCGCGACTTCGCGGCTGGAGAGGAGCACAGGCCCGCCGGCCATCTCCGCGGCAAGAACGATCTTGGCAAAGTGCTCGATGGTTTCCATGCGGAAGAAAGCGGTCAGAAGATCCGGGCCGCACGTGACCGCGCCATGGTTTGCCAAGAGCAAAGCGTCGTAATGCGGGACGAAGGGTTCGATCGCATCGCTGAGCTCCGGCGTTCCGGGCGTGGCATAGCGCACGAGCGGAATCTGTCCGAGGCCGATGATCACTTCTGGCAGGAGAGCTTGATTCAGGGAGCGGCCGGCGGCGGCAAACCCCGTCGCCGTCGGCGGATGCGCATGACACATGGCATTCACATCGGGCCGCATGCGGTAAAACAACAAATGCATGGCGATTTCGGAAGAAAATTTGCGTTCGCCGGCAAGTTGGCGGCCTTCGAGGTTCGTGATCACCAGGTCTTGCGGCTCGAGCATGCCTTTGTTCATGCACGTGGGAGTCGTGAGGATGCGGGTTTCGTCGAGGCGGACGGAGATATTGCCTTCGCAGGCTACGATGAACCCGCGGTCGTACATCCACCTACCCGCGGTACAAATCTCGCGGCGGTGCTGCTCTTCGCTTTTTTCGTGAGTGGGCCAGAGTGAGTTGGTGGACATTGCGCACGCTTCTTCCCGGCCCTGAATTTCTCCGGGCCTTTGCTCTGCCCCCCAGCAAAGTAAACTTTTGGCCCCTGAGCGGCCGGAAACCCGGGGCGCACTGTATCACACTAAGCGTAAATTCCGCGCAATTTTAGCGCGCTGCCCACGCGGTCAATCGCCAGCATATAAGCGGCGATGCGATTGTTCACTTTGTGCGTTTCCGCGTAGCGCACCACTTCATCGAAAGCATTTTCCATGACGTCGAGAAGCCTTTCATTGACTTCGCTCTCGCGCCAGAAGAAACCCTGGCGATCCTGTACCCATTCGAAATAGCTGACGGTAACGCCACCAGCATTGCCGAGAATATCCGGCACGGTGAAAATGCCCTTGGCATCGACAATCGCGTCGGCTTGCCAGGTCGTCGGGCCGTTGGCTCCTTCGCAAAGTATGCGCGCCTGCACCTGATGAGCGTTTTGTTCGGTAATTTGATTTTCAATAGCGGCGGGGATGGCGATTTCGCAGGGTTGAAAGAGAATGTCTCGCGCGGACATTTTCGTGCCGCCGCCTGGGAAATCCTGAGAGCGACTTTTTCTGCGTATACACCCAGTCGATCACTTTCGAAACGTCGAAGCCATTTTCGTTGTAGAAGCCGCCGCCGATGTCGGCAAGACCGACGATTTTGTAACCCGCTTTTTGCATAAGCTGGGCGGCGAGAGAACCTACGTTGCCGAAGCCTTGCACGACGACGCGGCAGCCCTCCTTCTTGATCCCGAGCTTAGCCAAGGCTTTATCGCAACAGATCATGACGCCGCGCCCAGTAGCTTCGCGCCGACCGCGTGAACCGCCAAGCTCGATGGGCTTGCCTGTGACGACGGCGGTGGTGGCTTCGCCGACATGCATCGCAGTAAGTATCCATGACCCATGCCATGGTCTGCTCGTTCGAGCCGATATCGGGAGCGGGAACATCTCGCTCGGGCCCGAGCCAATCCGCGAGTTCCGCAGTGTAGCGGCGTGTAAGGCGCTCCAATTCGCCTCTCGAAAGTTTGCGAGGATCGCAGATGATGCCGCCTTTAGCGCCGCCGAAAGGAATATTCACCACGCCGCACTTCCAGGTCATCCAGGTAGCGAGAGCGCGCACTTCGTCGAGGGAAACGTCGGGAGCAAAGCGAATCCCGCCTTTGCCCGGACCTCGCACTGTGGAATGAAGAACGCGATAGCCAACGAAAACCTCAAGCTGGCCGCTATCCATGCCAACGGGAATGTAAAGAGTGATTTCTTTCTTGGGATATTTTAGATAGCGATATAGACCTTGCTCCAGCCCCAGTTTTTGCGCGGCCACTTCGAAGCGCGCTTCGGCGTTTTGGTAGACATTCATCTCTTCCGGTACTGGGGCTTGCGGCATGCGGGACTCTCCTTTGAGGCGGCTACGGCAGCGTTACCAACAATCCACAGTTCGGCCCGTGAAGGGAAATCCGAGACCGAATTGCAGGGCCAAGAGCAATGGCTGGCGGCCTACCCCATTTCCATGGAACTGAGCTAACCGGTCCGCCAGAATCGCTTTTTGGCCGGGCCGCCAGTATACGAACCTGCCCTCTTGGCTGCAAGGGAGAGGGGCCAGGCGATGCACTTGGGAATGATCCGGTTCGGCTTATGAATCTATTAGCGTCAAGCGAGGTATCTGAGAGTTTGCTTGATCAGCTCCGATGTTCCTTGATAAGGATCGCCCGGGCTGTCGAATTCCATCGAGCAGTAGCCTTTGTAGTTGCTGTTCTTAAGAATGCCGAAGGTCCTTGCCATATCCACGTGAACTACTTTCCCCTTTTCATCGGCTTCCATGGCTTTCACGTGGCAGATGCTATAGGCGTGCTGGAACATCGCCGCGATGCCTTTGTATGCGTATTCAGTCTTGCCGGTGGTCAGAGTATTCGCAAAATCCGGATTCGTATGCAGCCAGGGGCTGTTCACTTTTTCGATGATGCTGACGATGAAGAACGGATCTTCGCTGACGGGATTGTCGTTCTCCAGGTTTACCAGGATGTTTTTCGCGGCCCCATATTCCGCCACTCGAGCAAGTGTGTCCGCGGCTCGATCCAGGTTTGGTTTCGAATCCTTGGCCGCAGGCGTGTTCGTACGGACGCTCGGCGATCCCACGGCTGCTGCTATGTCGATCCATTGCTTGCCCAAGGAGACTGCTTTTTCGCGCTCGGCTTTATCGGCCGCGTAAGGGCTATGCTCGCCGTCGACAGCGATGTTGACGATGTCGCCGCCGGATTTCTCGACAACTCCGCGAAGACCTTCAAGATACCTCGCATCGAGCGCAAGGAAATGCTCGCTCCACGGTTCGATCTTGTTGATATTGAATTTCGCTCTGACGTGCGGCAGGAACTCCTTCAGATCCATCTTGGGCGCTGCTGAATTGTCAGTCTTGTCGTGAGCGCCGGCGATGAAATCGCGAAAAGGATACGAAGCGATGGCAATTCGTTCGCGGGGAGCCGAAGGAAATTGCAGAGCGGGGACCGCGCTTGCGCCGATGGCGGACTTCAACGACGGCCAGAGCATCGCGGTTGCGGTGGCGGCAGCGGACTTCTCAAGAAAATGTCTTCGTGTGACGGGCGGCAAAGCGGCGCCAGTCTAGCAGAACCGGCTTGAAGGCGCCATGAAGAGAGCGATTGCGCGGGACAGCTGCATCGCCGTGCGAGCAGCATAGCAAGCAAGGGTTGTGCGAGTTGCTCTGCTATAATCCGGCCAATTTTCGAGGGACGCGTCTTATCGGAGGCAGTCCATGAATCGCACCCTGGCTCTTCTACTTGTTTTTTTCCTATTCATTGTGCCAATTGCGGTCTTTGCGCAAGCACCCGCCGATTTACTCTCCGATCTGACAAAGCCGCACGACTACGTTTTGAAACGGGTCTCGAGTTACGACCGCACAGGTGGCAACGACGATTACCGGCCGCTTGCCGCGGGCGAGACGCTCACGTTGCTGGACGAGGCCGGGCCGGGCGAAATCTCGCACGTGTGGATCACGATAGCCAGCGATGAGCGATTCCACCTGAAGAAGATGGTATTGCGCATGTACTGGGACGGCGAGAGTTCTCCGAGCGTGGAAGCCCCGGTCGGCGATTTTTTTGGACTGGGACTTGGCGATTACCATCTTTACCAGTCCGCGCCGCTCTCTGTGGGAGGAGATAAAGCGCTCAACTGTTTCTTTCCCATGCCATTTCAGAAGCACGCGCGCATCACGCTTACGAATGAGGGGAAGCAACGTGCGGACGCCGTTTACTGGAACATCGATTTGCGCGCCTACAAAACTGCGCTGCCCATCGATACGCTTTATTTCCACGCGCAATACCGCCAGGCAACTCCCAACCAGGCATTCCCCGACAACAAGATCAATCTCGACGGCAAGGAAAATTACGTTTGGCTGGAAGCAACCGGACGCGGGCATTTCGCGGGCGTCACGATGTCCGTCATCGAAAATCAGGACGGCTGGTGGGGCGAAGGCGACGACATGTTTTTCGTGGACGGCGAGAGGTTGCCATCGATCAATGGGACCGGCTCCGAAGACTACTTTCTGGGCGCTTGGGATTTTGGAGGCAAGCCGTTTGGGTATGCTTTATTCGGAGCGCCGATCGTCGGCGCGGAGTTGCAAGGCGGCCGTTGGTCCGTCTATCGCTTCCACCTCGATTCTCCTATTCCGTTTGTGAAATCCCTTCGCGCCACCATAGAACACGGCCATGCAAACGACCGCGGCGACAATTTTTATTCTGTCGCTTACTGGTACCAGAGCGAACCGCACGGCGCATTCCCCCTATTGCCGTCCGTGGAGATGCGCTTGCCTCGAGTCTTCCCTCTCTCTAGCGTTCAAAAATAGGGAATATTGGCGCAAGTTCTCGCGGGCGTACGGAAAATACGGATTTGCGGCCTATTGCAGACGGAATTGAATCGTGACGTCCAGGTGCATCGCCACAGGTTTGCCGTCCAGCGTTGCTGGCTGGTATTTCCATTGCCGGAGAGCGGTCATTGCCGCTTGATGGAGAAGCGTAGGGCCAGAAATCACCTTCATCGTCGTTACACGGCCGTTTGTATCAATCAGCGCGTCGATCAGCACATCGCCGGAGACGTGTTGATTTTTCGCTAGAATCGGATACGCCGGAGCGACGGGTGTAAGCAACTTCGCTGGCTTCACATCTCCGCCGATGGGAAGCGGCACTTCGGGAGCCGCCGGTTGTTTGCTATTCCCTGTCGCGATGTTCGAGTCCAGCCCGCCCATATTGGGCACGTCCGCGCCATTCGCCAGTGTGGGAGCTTCCGCTCCTTCTCCTTGCGCAGCTGTAACTCGATTCATCGTTGGACTGGCCAAGTGCACTTCGCCAAGAGCAGGTTTCTTGGGTTCAGGTTCTGCCGGCGGCCGGGAGATGCGCTCCGTTGCGGCGGCCGGAATCGTGGTCGCTGCGCCGCGCGTATTGTCTCGTGTCGCTGGAACAGCCTGTGCATTCGGCAGCGTCTTCGTGAAAGGCGCGCTGCTGGCTGCCGTGTTCGAAACTTGTGCGCCGTTCGAGCCTGAGGCTGATAGAGGTGCGGCAGCGGAGATTTGAGATGCGGGTTGTACCGTCGGCTGCGCAACCGTGGACGCCGAAGCGCTCGTTTGGGTTCGCGCTACGGCTGCGTTAGCCGCGCTGGTGCTTTGAGCCGGGCTAGCCGGATGCAGCAGGTACCATCCGCCGCCAGCGGCAAGCAAAACAGCCGCGGCGATCGCGCCGTACAAGACTCCTCTGCGGGCGCCGCCTGACGAACGCTCATGCGTAACGACTGGTTCCTCGAGCGGAAGCAAGCTGCCGAAGGCCGGTAACGCGGACTCAGGAGTGCTCTCCGCCGCGGTTACGGACAGAGGTTCCGCGGAAGGATCTTCTCGCGGGGCGATCTCGGCTGTGTGTTTGGCTTTCTCACGTTCGGTAAGGTCCTGGGTCGGCGCGGAACCAGCGGCATTGCGAGCCAGGGGTTCAAGCCACGACGGAATTTTTACCTGTTCCGCGTCCAGCGACGACTTGATTGGAGGAGCTGGAGTTTTCGCCAGCGATGCGGCTTTGACCGGCGCCGGCTCAACCTTGGCAGTTTCCAGAACCTGCGCGGCCAGGCCTGAAACAACGTTGGGATGCAGAACGGGCACGGCAGGTGTTGGCTTTGCAGCCGGCGCGGCGTTAAAGAGCAAAGAAGAAAGTTGTTCCTGCAGCCGCGCTGCCTGAAGTTTCAACTCTTGGGTCGAATCTTGGCTGGCGGCGTTCAGGGGCTGCTGTTTGTTTTCCAACGGAAGCGGCGGCGCTGGCTGCCTTGACGGAGTGGAAGCCGGCGGCGCCTCGGGCGAGCCCAGAAGAGTTGCAAGAGAAGACGCCAGCGAAGAAGTAATTGCGGGAGCTGGAATAACCGGCGCGTCGTTCTTCTGTGTGGCCGGAGAGACCGGCGCTGCGGCGTTTTGAACGGGCGACGCTTGTGGTTTCGGGGCCGGAGGTGCAACTATGTTTATCTCGGCAGTGCGAGGCTGCGGCGCAAGCCTCTCTTCCACTTGGACGCGTGCCGGCGGGAGCTCAGAAATTTTTGGTGAGGCGCTGACGAACGGATTGACCGGCTTCGCCACGGTCGGGATGGGAGTGACCGGATTGCTCTTGGCCGCAGGCGGCAGCGTCGCAACGGGCGAAGCCGCAGGGGCTTGCGCGCCAATGCGGTCTGACGGGAAACGCATTCCCCAGAAACCCACAACCGACTCTGTGAATTCGAGTTCGACGTAGCCGCTAACGCTTCTATAGTTCTTCGATTTGACGACCTGGCAGACCACTTCCTTTTTTGTTTTTTCGTTGGTGAGGAAAAGCAGTTGCCCTGCGGCCACCGGCGAACCCAGCCGGATGACTGCACCGTTTCCGAAGACCAGGACGGTCTTGGTCGTTTCAGAAAAGGGCTCGCGCTTATCGCTGCCCTCGACCGTACGAGCTCCGTTGACCGTTACCGGCACTTCCAGGGCTACAGGCTGTGGCTTGCTCGCTGTGGCCGTATCTTCATGGCGCACGCCCGTAGCGACGGAAACCGCGCCGCCTGTTTCCGCTGCGGCTGTCAGGACTTCAGAGTCTTTGCTGGTTGGCGCCATAGGATGCTCACTTGGTACGCAGAATTTTTGTGTAGCCCGCGCGTAAACAGGACTATCCCCGAATGCCTACATGGTCGGCTTCGCCCATGCTTTGCAGCCATAGTACGTGCGTACCAACATGGAAACACCTGTCCCGAAGGACAGTCGTGTTGTGGGTGGAAACTGCTCTAACGGCTCAGCGGAGGGCGGAATTGCTCATCAATTTCCACTTGATAGCCGGTGACGAGTTTGTTGGTCTCGTTGGCCATGCCGATAGTCGCCTGCAATTCCTGAAACATCGCCTGAGTCATGCCCTTTTTGAAGGCGGAGGCGGTGTGCGAGGCGATGCAGTAGTGGCAATTGTTCGTTACGCTCACGGCCACGTAGATGAGTTCCTTGGTCAGAGGATCGAGCGCGCCCGGGCCCATGATCTGCTTGATACTTTCCCAGGTGCGCTTCAGAGTGGCCGGATCGTGCGCGATGGCCTTCCAAAAATTGTTGATCCAATCGGTCTTCCGCGTGGCCATGATGTCATCATACACAGCGCGAACTTCCGCGCTCGCGTCTGCATATTCGATGAGGCCAAAAGTCGACATAGGTTTCTCCCGGCTCGAATAAATGGTTATCCTCGGAAACGTTAGCAAGAAGCGTGAGTCTGTGCCAGAAATAAGCGCGCCTTAAATTCTTGCGCTGCTTTCCGTATTCCGTTCGCTCCCATGCCGTCCGTCAGCCAAATCAAAAGGCCCACAACTCCCCTTTATTAAATCGAAACAATACTGTATTTTCTCGCTGTCCGGGGGTCCGTTCGGAATGGCCAACAGCTCTTAGGACCTGGAAATCTATATGCGCTGGGCTCCCATCTTTGAACCCCATCGAATCGCGCTCAAGGTTCTCGCGATGCTCCTGCTTCTCTTTGCCGCACCCTTCTCGCAACATGCGGCAGGACAGACTATTCGCGTGAACACCACTCCAGCACGGGCGATTCCCTTCGATCCAGACAAAGCTCTCGGCACTTCCGTGGACATTTTGTCGTCGAAGTCGATCGACGCGGTCTACAGCCCGCCGATTTTGAAGGAATCCCTATCGGCAGGCTGGGGCCCGATCACCTATCGCCAGAATACCGAGTTGACGATTGCCGCCTGGCACTGGAATCCCAACGGGACTTGGAGCGACGCGCCACATCAGAGCGGTTATTTTACGGGTAGCGCCGAGCCCAAGGAGTTCCTGCGGCATTCTTACGGCTATGCGCTTCCCCATCGCGGCTCGACGAAAAGCGACGCTTCGCAAGGCAAGTACTCGCGGTTAACCGACGGCGATCCGGCGACCTATTGGAAGAGCAATCCGTATCTCACCAAAAAATTCACCGGCGAAGACGACGCGCTGCATCCCCAGTGGATCATCCTTGATTTTGGCGCGCCACAAGACATTGATGCGATTCGCATCGCGTGGGCGAATCCGTACGCGAGGAAATACGTTGTTCAGTATTGGATTGGAGAAAATGCGTTCGAGAAACCGGCGATGGGCGTGTGGACGCAATTCCCCGCTGGCGATGTGCAGGAAGGAAAAGGCGGAACGGTTACGCTGAAATTGTCTGACACACCGGTGCGGGCGCGGTTTCTGAGAATCTGGATGACGCAATCCTCGAATACGTGCGATACGCACGGAAGTGAAGACCCGCGCAACTGCGTGGGATATGCCGTAAACGAAATTTACGCCGGGAACTTCTCGATGGACGGCTCGTTCATTGATCTAATCACTCATTCGCCGGGACAAAACCAAACCGAGACAACCGTTTCGTCCACGGATCCCTGGCACACCTCCGCGGATATCGAGCCGACCCGCGATCAAACCGCCTTTGACCTCTTCTATACCAGCGGAATCACCAATAATTTACCCGCGATGATCCCGGTGGCGATGATCTACGCAACGCCTGAAGACGCGGCGGCGGAGCTTGCGTACATTGAAAAGCGCGGCTACCCGATTTCCTACGTGGAGATGGGCGAAGAACCGGACGGAAAATATACGAGCCCGGAAGATGATGCCGCTCTCTACGTGCAATGGGCTACGGCGCTGCATCGCGTGGATCCTAAGCTGAAGCTTGGCGGCCCGGTCTTCGAAGGCGTCAACGAAGACATTAAGGTGTGGCCGGATTCGCAGGGAAGGACTTCTTGGCTTGGCCGATTCATCGATTATCTGAAAACGCATGAGCGTCTGCAGGATCTTTCCTTCGTCTCGTTCGAGCATTATCCGTTTCCTCCGTGCGAAATCAATTGGGCGGATCTTTATCGCGAGCCGGAACTGGTCCGTCACATTTTGCAGGTGTGGCGTGAAGACGGCGTGCCACAGGAAGTGCCGTTGATGATCACGGAGAGCAATCTTTCCTGGGCCCTGACGGAACCCATGGCGGATTTGTTTGGCGCGCTGTGGCTTGCAGACAACGCTGGATCGTTTCTCGCAAATGGCGGCGCGGCGTTTTATCACTCGCCGATTCAGCCGGAACCATTGCGCTCCGGGTGCCGCGGTTACAGCACGTTTGGTAATTTCGTGGCAAACGAGAAGCTCGACATCTCCCAGCCCGCTTCGCAGTATTTCGCGAGCCAGATGATTAATCTGGAGTGGGTAAAGCATGGGGCCGGGATGCATCAAATATTTCCTGCGGAAGCGGACGTGACCGATGATGCCGGCCACGCACTGGTCACCGCTTACCCGGTGAAGAGGCCCGATGGCGTGTGGTCATTGATGGTGCTGAACAAGGATCCTTCCAACGCCCATTCGGTGAAAATTGAGTTCGCAGACTTAAGTGGTAAGACGGTCGCGCACTTCGCCGGACAAGTCACGATCGTGACCTTTGGAGCGGCGCAATATGTTTGGCATTCGGAAGGGGCCAAGAGTCATGCCGACCCGGACGGCCCGGCGTCGAGTTCCACCGTGAAGGCAAACGGTGAAGTGGCCTTCACACTGCCTCGGGCCTCGGTGACCGTATTGCGAGGCAAAATCGATTGAGACTCTTTTCTCGCTCTGCTATACCGAATTAGGCAGGCGAAATAGAAGGTGTCTTTCGAAATCAGCAACTCGTTTCAACGCGGGGACGGACTCGAAGACGAAAGAAATTCTTCCAGCAGAAGCCGCGCCAGCCGCCGGGGATTGTGCCGGATGACCCCGTGCTCCTCGAGCAGATTATCGAGAACGACGCGGTAGCCAAGTTTCTGCAGCTCGGGCAAATCAATCTCCACCTGCTCCGCTCCCTGCCGCCGATAGCGTCTGGCCACTTCCGGCGAAACCGGACGGCGGTTGGCCACAACCCAATCCACGACAGAGCGCGGCGTGTGCCTTCGAATGGCGCGCAAATGATCGGCAAGAGAATACGCGGCGGTTTCCCCCGGCTGCGTCATGAGATTGGCGATGTACACGCGCGGCGCCTCAGACTTAGCAATCGCGGCGGCGATTTCTGGAATCAGCAAGTTAGGAAGGATGCTGGTGTAGAGCGAGCCGGGGCCTAAAAGAATCAAGTCGGCCTCGTGGATAGCTTCGATGACCGCCGGAAAGGGCGGAACGCGGCGCGGAGAAAGCGAAATTTTTTCAATCGGGGTTTTGCTGGCCGAGATGCGCGTTTCCCCGTGAACGATCCGGCCGCTGGTGAGATTGGCGATAAGCTGGACGTTCGAAAGTGTCGAAGGAAAAATTCGCCCTCGAATCGCCAGGACTTTGCTGCTCACACGGATAGCTTCGGCGAAGTCCCCCGTCACATGCGTGAGCGCGGCAAGAAAAAGATTCCCGAAATTATGGCCGATCAGGCCGCGTCCGGCGTGAAAGCGGTATTGAAAGAGCCGCCCCAGCAGCGCTTCATCTTTCGAGAGCGCGACCATGCAATTGCGAATGTCGCCGGGTGGAAGTACGCGATTTTCCCGGCGTAGACGTCCGGAGCTTCCTCCATCATCCGTTACGGTCACGATGGCCGTCAGCTCGCTGATGGGACGATGCGTATTGGGGTGCTCATCACTCCGGCGGACGACGTATTCTTTTAACCCGCGCAGTAGTGTGGAAAGTCCCGTACCCCCGCCGAGAGCGACAACCCGGTATCCACGGGAGAGCGGCTTCGGTTTGGATGCGATTTTCTTCACCGGATGACGTAGTGAACGTGGACAACGAAACGTTTCGCTCGAGACGTGTTTCTCCAGACCCCGTTCCTGCTAGCAGCGCAAACTCCGCATGGAGACTCTTTCCAATGAGGCCGGAATTTGCTATCGGGCTTTTACTTTAGGCGCGTTCCGGTTCAAGGGCAAGAAAACCACGGAGGCTCAACCGGCGGTGCCGTCTTTCTCCGGATAGAGAAGCTCCGTAAAGCGAGGATCTTCCTGGAGGAAAGCGAAATCTTCATCGTTGCGCGCGTGGTAGCGGTTTTCAGGGCGTAGTTCAATGGCCACTTTGAGATTTGCCATCGCCGAATCCGCCTCGCCGGTAAGACAATCGAGCGCGGCAAGCGCATAATGAATGTAATCGGATTTCGGCGAAGCCTTCCGCGCCTTGATCAGGCTTTCTCGCGCATCGTCCCAACGGCCGATGTTCATCATCGCCACGCCACGCTGATAATGTTCGTCGGCGGTCTTCGGATTCTGCTCCGCGCTCGGCTTCATGCGCTGTTCGGCGATGCGCAGATGCATGCGGGCGCGATCAGCAAGGCCCTTGCTGGGCCCTTCGAGGACTTTTTCCAATTCCTGCTTGGCTTTAGCAAATTTCTGCTGGTGGAAGAGGGCCAGCGCTTCATCGTAGGTCTTGAGCTGCGCCTGCACCAGCGGGTCGACCAGCTCCACACCACCTCTTTGAGCCGGCGGCGGCGGAGGCAAGTTCTTTTTTTTCAGTGAGTTGGAATGGCTATGCGCCGTGCCTTTGCCCTGCCCCGATGAACCCGAAGAGGCTTTGCGCGCTTTTGCCATGTGCCGAATCGTAACAGAGGAAATTGACGGCGTCAACGAGCGCCCTTTCCTGCTCGGGGTCTGGAACTGCGACGGCCATGACCTGCCTGAGTTACTGCCCGGAGGCATCACCCGAAAAAAGAGCATCGAAATAAGAGCGTTTTCGCGGAAACTGTAAGGAAGTTACCCGACAGGGGACAGGCTCAGCCGGAATGCTGGCCTGCCAGCACCGCCTATGCTATAAATTTTGTTGCCGAACTCTGGTTAGGATCAAGTGCCTTTCATCAATTTTCCTGCGCGCGAAATTAACTGCAAGCTCGTTTACTACGGTCCAGGTCTGGGCGGAAAAACCGCCAACCTCCAGTGGGTCTACGACCACACCGGCCAAAACCAGAAAGGCAAAATGGTGTCTCTGGCCACCGAAACGGACCGTACGCTGTTCTTCGATTTCCTTCCGTTGGATCTCGGAACCGTGCGCGGCTTCAAAACGCGTTTCCACCTCTACACCGTCCCCGGACAGGTCTTTTATGAAGCCAGCCGCAAGCTCATCCTCAAGGGCGCCGACGGCGTCGTCTTCGTGGCCGATTCCCAGGAAGAGCGCCTCGACGCGAATTTCGAAACCATGGAAAACCTCCAGGAGCATCTGAAAGAGCACAACCTGAATTTCGAAACCATCCCGTACGTCCTTCAGTTGAACAAGCGCGATCTACCCAACGCCATGTCCGTTCCTGACCTGACCAAGCAACTCCAGAAAAAAGGCGAACCCGTCCTCGAAGGAGTAGCCATTCAAGGTGTCGGTGTTTTCGAAACGCTGAAAGAAGTCGCCAAGCTTGTCCTCGCTGAACTGAAAAAGGGCGGCTGATCCCCGCTAGTAGAGACGAAATGTCACTTGGATCGGGACGATGACCGCTACCGCTTTTCCGTTCTCGTCTGTCGCTGGCTTGAACTTCCATTCACGTACGGCCTCAACGGCCCTGGCAGCGAGCCCGTCATCATTAGCGCTAGTCACCGCAATTCTGATGGCGCGACCTTCTTGATTGATCACGACGAGCAACACCACGTTTCCTTGAATTTTCGCAGCTCGGGCTTTGCCGGTGTACTCCGGCGGTGGGCAATAGACGCAAGTTGGAATACTGATCCCCTTCTCACCAGCTCGGGGAATTTTCTGCCCCGTTCCGTCCGTATCCAGTAGTATCATGCCATCCACATAAGCTGGTCTCTTTATCGATTTATCGCCGGAAGCAGCCGAGCTACCGTCTTTCACCCGACGTACGGACAACCAGACGGAGTAATGGGAAGGGCTGGTTTCGAAAATACCCGTCACTACGGCTTCGACTTGAACCGAGTCTCCGATTCGCCGCAGAGAATCTGGCGCTGCAAGATCTTTAGCGGAAAGTTGTGCGTCGGAGAGCGCCGCGGAGAGCTCTTTGCGCCCGATGAGAATGAATTTCTTCTTGTGACGTTCAAGACCCTGAGCAAACTCGTCCGCGAGGTAGCGTCCTTGAATGGAATCAGTTCCGTCCCGGCTGATAAAATCCGCGACAACGACCGACGCGATTCCCGCTTTCTCGATCTGTTTGCTGAGCCGTTTCGCGAGATCATCGAGCTCTCGTCCGGGTTCCTCCGCAATGGCCCTCGGTCCCAAGAACAAGAAGACCGCTAGACACATAAACGAAAGCACGCTCAAAGGCCCGGTGTACGCCTTCATCAGCGACACGCTATCACAATTGAAAGACGAAAACGGCAACATCTTGGAGCCGCGCGATATCCCCGGCAATACCGCTTGGACCGAATTCACCATCAATAGAGCTGAAACTCAATATCCACGGGCACGCGAACGGGAACGGATTGCCCCTGAAATTTCGACGGCTTGAACTTCCATTTTTGAACGGCATCGATGGCCTTTTGGGTCAGCGCAAAAGGCGCCCCCTTCAAAACCAAAACGGAATTGACCGCGCCCTCCTTTGTGACAATCAGTGAAAGTTCCACCGTCCCGCGATATTTCGCCTCGCGCGCCAGGTCCGTGTAATCGGGGCTGGGGCAAAAAACGCACACGGGAAGCGACGCTCCATCCACTCCCGGCTGATGAATCCCAGGCTCGGACGGTATGGCTTCTGGAGAACGAGCGAACGAGGTCGCCGGCTCTTTCAGAAGTTGCTGCAAAGCCTCCGTCATTGAGAACTGAGCGTCCCCCGACCAATCCGATCCAATTCCGTCGATGTGCAGACTGATTCGCAGTTCCTGATTCGCATCCGTCTCGATGGTTCCTCGCACCACTCCAGCCCCTCCCATCGAACGCGCGAGCGTCAGGCACACCGCCTCGCTTTGCAAATCGTCGAGTCCCATCCAGTTCTGCTTCAAATATTCGCTGAAAGCCTTGCGGTCTTGCACCTGAAAACCGGATGCGTAGCCCGAGAGCGACCGCGCCAAGTCGTCAGCAAGGAGCGTACCGAGTTTGGAAAATTGCTTGTCGCTGGCGTTGGAAAAGTCGATCACCAGAATCTTTGGATAGGCGGGATCGATCTTGGACTGGCGGATTTGCTCGGCCACGCGCGAGGCCAGCGAATCCATCTGCTCTTGTGCTTCCCGTGGCAGCGCTGGCGCTTCATCGCGTGCCCCCGTCGCCGCGCCCATTAGCGAACACACCAGCACGGCCGTCATCAGCGCGCTAAGCGACCCCAAAATGCCGCCAGGAGTTCCAGGACACACAACACAAAAGGTCTTCTTAAGCAAAGAGGCCCACATGTTCCGGCTTCAAAACGACGTCTTTTAGATAGGTCTGAGGTACACCCATGCTAAAGGACGCACCGCGCGCCGTAAACGTTGCTTCCACTTCGCAGCTTTACCTAGGCAAAATTGGCTAGTGCGGTGGCTTCGGAATCGAATGTCGGAATGGCCTCGACAAGCCGTGTCACCGTCAGCGCATCGCGCACCCGCCCCGCCCCACAGACGAGCCGCAGCGCACCGCCCTCGCGCGTCAGCTTGATCGAAATGCGTACCAGCGCAGAGATCCCGGAACTATCGATTTGCGGAACTCCATTGAGATCGACAACCACCTTGTTAGCGCCAGCCTTGGTAACAGCCTCAAGGGTATCGTGCAGCTGCTCGCTGGGTTCCCCTATCGTCAGGCGGCCTCGCACCTCGAGCACCGGTATCGTCCCCGACTTTCGAACTATGATTTCCATCGGCGGATGCTCGGTCATAGTACTTGGCTCGATAACCCCATTCTTGCGGCTGCCCCATCGCCCGCATCCCCAAACTGCAGGACTGCCGACTTTGCGACCGCGATGCATTATACGATGGCTGCCCCTTGAGGCAAGAATGGCCTCGAAAAGAATTGTTGGGGCGAGTCGTGGCTAGGACGCCGACGCTCATGACGGCTTCCGAGATGCTCCCCGCTTCCGGCCCAACAAATCTGAAAAATGAATCTGACGAATGCAAATTTCTAAACGCACCCTTGCGCCGTCACGCGTATAATCCGATGCGAAAAAGTGGTGGGGTCACCGTCGGTTTCTTTTTCAGCTTAGCCCGGCCTCGGCCGGAGCAACCCAAACGCAGCGGAGCGGACATATCTATGAAGCACCTGGGATGGAAGTGTTGTTTCCTCATGACCATGGTGCTCGCCGCAATGCCCCTTCTCGCCCAGCAAGCTCCTTCCTCCGCCTCCAGTTCGCCTGCAGCAACTTCCAGCGCCTCGCCCGCCTCGGCTACCGAGATTCCCAAGGCTGTCACCGAGCAACTGAAGCAACTTGACCAGCGCGTGACCGCCGCGCAATCCGCCGGAGATAACGCCTGGATGCTCGTGAGCGCAGCTCTGGTCCTCATGATGACTGGACCTGGCCTGGCGCTCTTTTACGGCGGCCTCGTGCGGCGAAAAAACACACTCGCTATCATGATGCAAAGCTTCCTTCTAATGGCTTTGATTAGCGTCCTCTGGGCGCTGGTGGGCTACAGCCTCTGCTTCGGCGGAAATGGCCCTGTCATCGGCGGATTCGAACATGCCTTCTTGCGTGGCGTAGGCGCCGACCCAAATCCCGACTATGCGGGAACCATCCCTCAAGCCACCTTTATGATTTACCAGCTCATGTTCGCCATCATCACTCCCGCGCTTATCACCGGCGCAACGGCCGAGCGCATGAAGTTCAGCGGCACAGTCCTCTTCCTGACACTTTGGTTTTTGGTTGTCTACGCTCCGCTCGCCCACATGGTTTGGGGCAAAGGAGGTTTCTCAACGCTTCTCTCGGCGGAAAATTTCCCGACTCTGGATTTCGCCGGTGGCACGGTCGTGCACATCAGTTCCGGAGTCTCAGCACTAGTGTGCGCGCTCTACCTCGGCAAGCGCACCGGCTACCCCAAACAGCCCATGCCGCCGCATTCTCTCGTGCTCAGTTTTATCGGCGCATGTCTCCTCTGGGTCGGATGGTTCGGCTTTAACGCCGGAAGCGCCTTGGCCGCGAGCCCGCTGGCCACCAGCGCCTTCGTCGCCACGCACTTGGCCACTGCCGCTGCCGCCATGAGCTGGAGCATCGCAGAATGGATCAAGAACGGCCGCCCCAGCGCCCTCGGCGCCATCTCCGGCGCAGTCGCTGGACTCGTTGCCATCACGCCGGCTGCCGGATTCGTAGCACCCATGCCCGCGCTCGCGATTGGCTTTATCGCCGGTCTGGTCTGCTACTACATGGTCACGAAAGTAAAATCCATCTTCGGCTATGATGATGCGCTCGGATGCTTTTGGCGTTCACGGCGCCGGCGGCACGATCGGCGCGCTCTTGACCGGCGTCTTCGCGCAGCAATTCATCAATCCCATTTTCGGCGCGGGCAAACCGGTTGGCGGTTTGGATGGCCACTGGGGACAGCTCGGCAACCAACTCGTAGGCGTGTTGATCGCCTGGGGCTTTGCCCTCGTCGGCACCATTGTGCTCCTGAAAATAACGGATATGATTACCGGCGTGCGTGTGACGCGAATCCGATGAGATCGAAGGCCTCGATATCACGCAACACGGCGAAGAGGCTTATAACCTCGAATCCTGAGAAAGTCCTGGGAGCGCTTTGAACATATTCAGCACGGCAGCCACTGTCATTGGGCGGAGCAGAAACTTTCATGATGAAAATTGAGGCAATCATTCAGCCCTCGCGCTTCGAATCCGTGAAGGATGCCCTGCGCGAAATTGGCATCGAGGGCATGACCGTCACCGAAGTCCGCGGCCATGGCCGCCAGAAAGGTCACACCGAAGTCTATCGCGGCCGCGAATACACCGTGGATCTCCTCCCCAAGCTCAAGCTCGAAATGGTCTTGCCCGATCCCCTTGTGCAGCGCGCTGTGGACACAATTCTAAAGACGGCCAAGACAGGAAAGATTGGCGACGGTAAAATATTTCTATCACGGGTTGACGAAGCTATCCGGATCCGGAACGAGGAGCGCGGCGAAAACGCGCTCTAGATGCAGTGACGACCGCAGCGCGCCCAGGTCTTCATCCGGCCAACCGACCCGCAAAAACCATGCAAGGTTCTTTGACTCCCTTGTCCGTCCTCGGACCACAAGCCGAGGACGAACGACAACGCATCCGGCAACATTTTGAAGCGGGCGGAAGCGCGCAAGAAACCTT
This sequence comes from uncultured Acidobacteriota bacterium, assembly GCA_963804545.1. Classification (GTDB taxonomy): domain Bacteria; phylum Acidobacteriota; class Terriglobia; order Acidiferrales; family UBA7541; genus Acidiferrum. Next base: position 3,027,419 of record CAWDQW010000004.1, on the reverse strand, counting down.
GCTAGCCCTCTGCGCACTCGCCGACAAAACCGCTCAACAAATTTTTGGAGAAGTTTTGCGCGTCAACAACGCCGAGCCTCAAGGCCTCTGCCTGGTTGCTCTCGGTGGTTACGGCCGCCGTCTCCTTTTCCCCTACTCCGATCTGGATATACTTTTTCTCTTTGGCAGCGAAAAAGCCGAAACGGAATTTCGCCCGCTGATTGCCGACTTTTCCCGCACCCTCTGGGATCTCGGCTTTCGCGTCAGCTCCGCCGGACGCACCCTCGAAGAATGTAAGCGCATCGAAGAAGACAACGCCGAATTCCATCTCGCGCTTCTCGACCGCAGATTCCTCGCCGGTGATGAAGAGCTTTTCGACCGCCTCACCAAAAAAATTCTCGCCGGACCGGAAAAACAAGCGCGCCCGTTCATGCTCGCGGAGCTCACCAAACTCACCAAGGAACGCCACGCCCGCTATGGAAACACCATCTACCATTTGGAACCCAACGTAAAAGATGCTCCCGGCGGCCTTCGCGATTACCAAGCGGCCGCGTGGCTTCGTCAAATCGCCAACGGCCAAAAAGACGGCTGGAAGAGCAGCTCCGGCGAGGAAGAATTAGCCGCCAACGCCGTCGATTTTCTCAGCGCTATCCGCTGCTTCCTGCATTACAGCAACGGCCGCAACGACAATACGCTTACCTACGAATTGCAAACCGCCGCCGCCGAACGCTCTCTGGGCGTTCCCAGCGACGCGGCGAGTAGCGCCAAGCGCAGTCCCGAGGAGTGGATGCGCCTCTATTTCCGCCAGGCGCGCATTCTCAACCGCCTCCTGCTGCGTTACATCGAGCAAAAGCCAGCCGCGCAACCCACTTTCCGCGAACGTTTGTTCAGCGCCGCGCGCGGCGCGCGCGCCGAAATCGGAAAAGGAAAACCGTTTGCCGTTCGCGATGGCTTGCTCGAAGTCGTCGACGAGCCCGCGCTTTCCGACCGCGCCGTAACCTTCGCCCTCTTTACCGAAGCCGCCCGCACCGGCATCCCCCTGAGCCGCGAAGCCGAACGCGCCATCTTCTACATCTTGAAACATCCCGAGCTTCCTCAGAAAAACACGCAAGTCACTTGGCCCATGCTCCGCGAAATTCTCGCCGCCGATTTTCCCAGCATGGCCCTCCGCCCCATGCAGCGCCTCTCCCTCCTCATGGAAGTCTTGCCGGAATTCAAAGCTATCGATTCCCTGGTCGTCCGCGATTTCTATCACCGCTACACCGTCGACGAGCACTCCCTCCGCACCATCGAACATCTCCAGGAACTCGCCGAGCCGCCCGATGAACGCGCCGCTCATTTCCGCCAGCTCTGGAAAACCGTCGACCGCCGCGATCTACTCATCCTCGCCCTTCTTCTCCACGACGTTGGCAAAGGCATGTCCGTCGACAATCACGTCACCGGCAGCCTCGAAGCCTTGGACAGCGCCGCCGCCCGCCTTCGCCTCTCCGCTTACGAAAAAGATGAAGTCCATTTCTTGATCGAGCACCACCTCGACATGTCCGAAACGATGCAACGCCGCGACATCTTCGATCCCGGAACCGTTTCCGTCTTCGCCGATATCGTGACCACCCAAGAGCGCCTTCAGCGCTTGTGCCTGATGACTTACGCCGACATCCATGCCGTCAATCCGGAAGCCCTAACACCCTGGAAAGCCGAAATGTTGTGGCAGCTCTTCGTCGCCACCTCCAATTATTTCAGCCGCACTCTCGACCGCGACCGCCTCCATGCTTCCGACGAAGTCTCTCTGCTCGAACAAGTGAGCAGCCAAGCCGGTGGCGCAAACAAACGCGAGATCGAGCGCTTCCTCGATGGCTTCCCGCGCCGCTACCGCGCCGTCCATTCCGCCCCGGAGATCGCCGCACACTTCCAGCTCTATCAGAAATTGGGCGCCGAGCCCGTGCAGACCGAGCTAAAAGCCCGCCATCATTCCTTCTCGCTCACTCTGCTGACCGCCGACCGCCCCGCTCTCTTTGCGACCATCTCCGGCGTGCTCGCCGCCTGGGGTATGAACATCGTAAAAGCCGATGCCTTCGCCAACGCCGCCGGCGTCGTCCTCGACACCTTCCAGTTTGTCGACTTGCACCACACCCTCGAACTGAATCCCACCGAAATCGCCCGCTTCCAGAAAAGCCTTGCGGACATCGTCAACGGAAAATCGCCGCTCGAGCCGCTGCTCAAAGGCCGTGAAATCGCCAGCAAAGCCAAACCACCCAAAGTGCTCGTCGAAACTCGCATCGGCTACGACGATACTTCTTCGGCTCACAGCACCCTCCTCGAGATTATGGTGCAAGACCGCCCAGGCCTCCTCTACGAAGTCGGCTCCGCCCTCGCTCGCCTCGGCTGCAATATCGACGTAGCCCTCATCGACACCGAAGGCCAAAAAGCTATCGATGTCTTCTATCTGACGGAACGCGGCGAAAAACTCAGCCAGCAAAAACACGAATTGTTGCGGGAAGTCCTGCAGAGCACGCTGTCTTAAATCCGATACCACCGCTAAACGAGCCCCAGTCCTCTTTTCTACCGGATTTCTCGAGAAGGATCGCGGGCCGATCCCCTGCGCTGTAGGGGCACGGCTTGCCCCCTCCGCGCCTCATCCGCCTAACCTAAATCCTCATGTCTCTATTTATTTTCGGCCGCTGTTCCTGGAGGCTTTGTCGTATGGGCGGCTCCGGAAACCAGCGAGTAGAGAAAAATCAATACTCCCAGGCCGATCAGTGCGCCGCCAATGCATACAAGCACGACGAATGCGATCGGCTTTGACCACACGAGACACAGCGCCTCCACAAGCAGTCCGAGGATCACCATGATCCCTGAAATGCGAAGCATACGGTCGATGGAGCCGCCTGGATGCATCAGCTTCCTCCGTTCCAGAACTTCACTTTGTCTCCCCAATGGCCCACGTTGTGAACCGTATCGTGGCACCCGCTCGAAACGCAGGACAAGGTGTTCGCCTTGATCGCAGGCAACGTAGCCGGGTCGGCATTGTGAGTGGCGCCTTCCTCAAAAGAGCGCGCGCCTAGATGGCAATGCAGACACTCGCGATTGTTGAACGGCTCGTAGAGCTTGATGTTCTCCGGCAAGGGCGGTTTCCCCAGGTAATAGATGTATAGGTGCCGCAATCCGCCGAACTTCGCTTTGACCGTCCCGAACATCGCGTAATTCGTGTGACACGTGTAGCATGCTTCGTCCGCGGGAACCCGGTGATTCTGAAAATGCGCCCCCGCCAGGTAGCTTGGATCGTCGATGTGCAGGCTTTTGCCGTAAGGCTCCATGATGTGGCAGGAAAGGCAGAACGCCGTGCTCTCCGAACGCGTCATTTCATTCTCCATGCCCATCGCCAGCGAAAAAAGCGGAAGAAAGAAAAGCACTCCGAACGCGAGAATCTTCCCAGCCCGGCTTAAAGTCATCGCGGGACGCACCACTAGAACGCCCGCGAGCACCGCACTGAATAGAACAAGAATGACGATCGCGATGGTTGGCATTATGCCTTCAGCTCAGAAAGTTTTCATTCCTTCAAAGTGCGTATGAATGCTACGAGATCCTTGATCTGATCTGCTTTTAGGCTTTTACCGTACGCCGGCATCTTGTTCTTGCCGTTGCCGATGATTCCCGCAAGCTCGTCATCCGTTTGCTTTTGCACGTCGGCAGAGCCCAGATCCCGGATTTTATCCGCTTTGCCGATGCCGGTTTCGCCTTTCCCATCTGCGCCATGGCAGGCCGCGCATTTCGTTTTGAAAAGTGCCGCGCCGCCAGTCTGCCCCTGCGTGGGCATACTCAAAAAAATGAACCCCACTAATGCCACACCAGTTGTGACGGTTGTGATCCGCTTCATGGTTTTCTTCATCTGTTCCTCCTGCTTCTCATCCGGTATAGCTTGAACAAAACCGATCCGATTCCGTTCGTCCCGGAAGTCCTTCTTGGTTCTGGCTTTAAAATAAGTGCCAGCAACCCGATTCTTCTCTCGACACCCGCCTGCTCTTCAGCCCTTCGCAGGACTGCTTTCCATCTGCCGGATATACAGGAACAACCCAACGAGTGTGATTCCGATGAAGAGTACTGCAATTCCCAGTCCCTTTCTACGGTAATCCCGCTCGGAGAGTGCATCCTTTCCCGCCTGCAAATCCTTCGCCGCTATTTTGAGCCCGGCTTGAATGTCCTGGTTGACAAGCGGCGGCTGGAAACTATGGATCGTGACGCGCGCTTTCGTCAAAGAATCCCGCGCTTGATCTTGCTGCAGGCGAGCCTCGCTCACTTCCATCCCCGAAGATTCCGCTACTCCCAGCAAACGATCCGCGTTCTTGATCGAATCATCCAATTGCCTTAACCCTGCCAGCATGCTCGCCCGAGCTACATCGCAGGTATCGCCCGGTAAGTGACATTGCATGCACACGCCTTCAGGTCCCGTGCCCAGCTTCGCGTCCGTAGGATGGGTGATCGCATGATTGCTGTGGCACACGACGCACCCGGGAAGTCCCGCGGATTGAAAAACCATCTTATGCGGACTTTTATCGTACATCTGCGCTTGGAAAACGTGGCAATTGGAACAGACATTTTTGACGGAATCGACGCCAGGAGGAGCCGCACCATGATTTCCATGACACGTAGTGCAGGTGGGCGCACTCAGATCGCCGCGGGCCACCATGGCCTCATGGTGCACGCTCGTCTTGTACTTTGCATACTGGTCCGTCGGGATGCCATAGGATTTCATGTACGCGGCGTCGGCGTGGCAGCGTGAACAGGTCATCGCGATGTTCAGCGGGTAGACTTTGGAGCGCAAATCGCTGGCCGGGCGCAGATCATGCACACCGTGGCAATCAATACAGACAGCGACCTTGTTATCGCCTTTGGCCAGCAACTTCCCGTGTACGCTGGTCTGATACTGGCTGAACTGGTCGGTGCGCAGCCCCGGATTGTACTGCTTCATCAGGGCCGCGTCGGAATGGCAGCGCCCGCAGAGCGCCGGTATCTGGCTACGCTCAATCTTTCCCAGGAATCCTGCGGATTTGCTCATGGCGTCCATGTCCGCCTTCGTCGGATCGCCTCCGTGGCAGCTCGCGCAGGTCAATCCTTTTTGCGCGTGAATGTCTTGCGCAAACTGGGCCTCCGTCACTTGGAGCGGCGGGTCCAACACGCCATGGCACTCCACGCAGGTGTTGGCAGTCTGCGCGCGGCTTCCCGATGCCCACGCGCACAGCACCACCGCCAGCCGCACCGCACGCCGAAAACCCCTATTTCGCCATATAGCCATATATGGTCATCGCCACGATATAACACAGCGCAAAAACGCCCGCTCCTCGGACCAGCATCCCGCCACGTTTCTCTCGTCGTCCTTCGAAAAACGGCAGCAGGATCCAAATCAACCCAGCCAGCCCAAAAGCCATGATCCCGAGAAGTTCGCCATCGATATGCAAGATCTTCGACGGAATGAGCTTCAACGACTGAAACATAAACATGAAGTACCACTCAGGCCGAATCCCGGCAGGAGCGGCGCCAAATGGATCCGCTTTGGTGCCCAGTTCCCAGGGCAACCACGCAGCCAGCGCGCCAAGCACCCCTAGCGCGACATACCACGCCATCACTTCCCTCAGCAAAAAATTCGGCAAAAACTTCATCTCCCTCACGACCGCAGGATTGACCTTTGCCGTGGCCTCCACGCCGGGCGGCAAGCTCATCCCAAACTTTTGCACCAGCGCCAGGTGAATCAGAATCAGAAACGCGGTAAGCCCTGGCAGGACGGCGACGTGAACTCCGAAAAATCGCGTCAGTGTAGCCCCAGTTACCTCTTCCCCGCCCCGCATGAGGACCATCATCGTATGGCCGATCACCGGCACTTGCCCGGGGATTTCCGTTCCGACCTTCGTGGCAAAAAACGCGAGGGTATTCCAGGGAAGCAGGTAACCGCTGAAACCAAACCCCAGAACCAGAAATAGCAGGATCATGCCACTAACCCAAGTCAGCTCTCGAGGCTTCCGGTACGCTCGCAAAAATAGGACGCTGAACATGTGCATGAAAGCGGTAAAGATCATCAGATTAGCCGCCCAGGAGTGGATGGATCGAATCAACCAGCCGAACTGCACCCGCGTCATGATGTACTGCACGCTCTCGAAAGCTTCGTTGGCGCTGGGCCGGTAGTACAAAAGCAGCAAGAGGCCCGTGCAAACCTGAATCCCAAAGAGAAAGAGTGTGATGCCGCCCAGGAAATACCAATAGGAGAGCTTGTGAATGGGAACGGTTTTGTGCCGCAGGGGTTCGGTGATCTTTCCCCAGTCGAAGCGCGCATCGACCCAGCCGCGGACATGCATGAGGAGCTGCACCTCAGGCACCCCGCTTCCGGGAGACCACAATATCGTTTCCGCGAACGTTTACTTGAAAGGCTTCTAGAGGGCGCGGAGGAGGTCCAGAGATGTTTCGCCCATCGAGTCCATAGGTGCCATTGTGGCAAGCACACCAAACCTCGACTAGGTCGCTGCGATACTGAACCGTGCACCCGAGATGCGTGCACACAGCAGACACGCAGTGGTATTCACCCTCCGTAGTGAGTAGCAACAGCGCCGGCCGGTTGCCGAACCGGAAGACCTTCGAGCCATTCGGTCTTAGCTCGCCGACCTTGCCTGCGACCACTTCGTCTTCCCCCAAGTCGGGCACAGCAGGAGGCACCAGATATCTCAGCACGGGGTAAATAAAGGACACCACCGACGCGAACATTCCTCCGCCGAGGAGAATCTCCACGAGCCTGCGCCTTGCGGGTCGAACCTGTTGGGCGTCTTCGATTGCCATTGGAAAAGTGAATTCGGTCTTCGAATGCCCTTGCCTTCCGCGGAAAATCAGCGCTTCTTCGCTAGTTCCCGGACGAATCCCACCACCTGCGCGATCTGTTCCTTGCTCAGCTTTGCCTCATACGCGGGCATTTTGTTTTTGCCTTTTGTCACAATCTGGGTGAGCTCGGCTTCGCTCAGCTTTTGCACATCTTCGGAATGCAGGTCGGGAATCTTCAGAGCCTGCCCCATGGCCGTTTTGCCCGCCCCATCCGCTCCATGGCACATCGCGCATTTGCCCTTAAAGACGCTTTCGCCCGTTTCTTGCGCTCTTGCAGCCGAACCGAATAGCAAAATCAACCCAATTGCCGCCGTACCCAAGCCGAATCTCCGCGCGCAATTCCTGATCACCTTGGCCTCCCTGGCATCCTATTGCCAATCTTCGCTGCCTGTTTTTCCGGTACTGCCCAGTCGGCCTTCAAAATGCATATTTCAAGGAACGCATGTACAAAGTCCTTTGAAGTTTCTCGGCGCCTCGATCTCTTGCGCTGCTCCGCCTACCGTCCCTGTTCGCACAGCTTGCGATCTATGCGACGCTCCTCTCAAAACGAATACCGGAACGAGAATGTGGCATTGTTGCCGTTAAAGTCCGGTGACTGAATGGCCGCAAGTCCAAATGGATTCGTAATTCCACCTTGGTTGTACCCGTAATAATTCCAAGCCATTTTGTACGTGAGCCCTCGAGCGATATCGATCGCAAGCGACGCGTACGGCCGCTGGTAGTTGAAGTCGAGCGTGCCGGAAGGCGTCAGAGGGTTCAGGAAAATCGTATTGCCACGAACAAAGCTGCCGCCATAGCCCAATACTGCCGTCACGCGATGGAAAGGCTTCCAAATCATGGCGGCGTGCGCGAAATGATCCGTGCTCTCATAAGTCGAAAGGGCTCCCAGTGGCGATGACGCCCCCGTAATCGGGCATGCCGTTCCCGTCGGCAACTCCGGCACACCGGGAGGGAACGCGGATGCGACGACCGTAGCGGGTGGCGGCGCGGGGTTTGCGGAAGTTTGGGAGTACGCAAAGCAGATCAACGATTGCGTATAGACGTCCCAGTAGTTGTACCCGAAATCGACGGACAAGCGCGGACTCGCTGTCAAAATCGTGGCGAAACTGTACGAGCGGTCGTGCTCCAGGTTGTTCACCGTCGCTACGTTGTCGCGGTTTTCATGAATCTCCACTGCCCCATCCACATTTGCCCATGGCTTCGGTTTGTACTTTGCATGCACTTTGTAGGACTGCACTTGCCGCGGATCGATCCGCGTAAACGACTGGTCGTTGTAGCCAAACTCAAAATCGCCGTTAATTCGCAAAGCATCGATGGGGCGCGCGATGAAGCCTAGCAACAGCGCTTGTGTGTTGATGATGGTGAGATTGCGAGACGTGTCGTTCCCGGCTTCTGGAATGGGGTTTGTCGGCGACCCTTCCACAATCGCACCGGCGTAAGGCCCCGTTGTCAGCAACGTGCAACCAGCGGGCAGGGCGCCGGCAACCATGGCGCAATCGCCACGCGCCGCCAGAAAATCGTTGGCCACCGTCCCCGCGGTCCCGCCCGGAAAGTAGTACTCCCCAACGTCAAAGGTCGCGTCCTCACTCGCGATGGTCCGGTTTTCGTAAAAATAGCCGATGCGAGCGCTGTAGCGCCTGGTGAAATCGTATTCGAGCTCAAGTGTATTCGTCTTAATCTGCTGGCCGAGAAACTGCGAGGCGATCTCGTTGGTGATGTCGGCGGCGGAGCTGGTCGTGTGTTGCGGACAAGTTGCCTCGTTGTATTTAAGAGCCGCCGTACAGGTTGCCGGGTTAAACACTCCAGGCGACAGCAACAGGCCGACAACGCCCGGTGCCGGTGAGGGGGTTCCGAATACAGCGGTCTCGGCGGTGTCCCACACGCCAGGAATCCGCCAGTTGTCATAGCGAAACGTATCGAGGATCCTGAGCTTGTTTGTTATGGCGTACACGCCAGACCAATCCGCGTTCGCCGAGACACGCTTCGCATCCGCCGGACCGCCGGTCGTGCTTCCGCGTTCGGCTGTGCGCGAGGTATACCCATTCACTGTCTCAAGGAAATCCGGGATCACGTTGTTGCTCGTGCTGTAGCCGATCGAACCAGACATCTCGAAATTCTGGAAGTAGTTCGATTGGAAGCGAAGCCGCTCTGTGGGCATAAAATCCCGCGGATTTCCTACCTGGCTGTACGACAAGTAGGCGTTGCAAGTCGGCGTAGCGGTGTTGGTGGTCCCGGCCACGATGGGCGTCGCACAGGGGAGCGCCTCGGCGCCTGTTTGCGTGCTCCAAACGTTTCCCAGGTCTACCGGTGTACCCGCCGGCGTGCCCTGTCCCGGGACGGTTCCGAGAACGTACCCGAAATTCCCTGGATTGACGGTCGGGTTGTCGAGCACGACGTTGTCCTGTTTGTAGTAACTTAGGAACTCATCAAAGGAAATCGTGGTTCGGGGCAATATCCGGAAATCGACTCCCGCGCGATAGGCGTTCGTCGTATAGCTATAAGTCTCATCGAAGGCGGATATCGTCCCGCCGTCCGTGCTGAATCCACCCGGCCCCTCATCACGGTTTCGGGAATACCCCAATCGGAATCGCACTTTGGAAGCCGGAAGCAGCGTGAGGTCGTAATCCTGCATCCGCCGCGTAAGGTACAGGCTATCAATCGATCTGTTTTGCGCTACCGCCGGGTTCGAGCAATAGGCCGGAGCTCCTTGCGGGAAAGCTGTCGTCGGCAGTCCCACGTAACAGCCCGTCGTCAAAGACCCTGCTGGGTTCAACGCCGCGGGGTTCAGCGGGTTCGCGAAAAGGTCGTAGTCCCAAAAGTTTTTATCACGGCGGAAGAGCACCCGAAAGTCGTAGATTTTATTCTTTTCGACGCGCAGGCGCGACACGTTGTTTGGATCGCCCCCATATCCGAAGTTGCTGAACGTCAGGCTATCGAAGAGGAGTCCGTTATGACCAAGCGCATGCATCTTGAGCTCGAAATCGAAGAGGCGCACTCCGGAACCGAGGTTCTCGAACGTATTGTAGGTGTTCATGTTGCCGTTGATATTGCTCGATCGATACCCGAGTTCGATGATCTGGTGGATGTTGTACCCGCCCGAATCAATTCCTTTCGATTCTTCGGAGCTATCTTGGCTGCGGGCTGCGGGCGAAAAGAAGAGTGCCACGATAATGAAGACCAAAGGAATGGAATGAACCCCCAGGCGGCCTTTCATGGCTTTCCTCTCCTTCCCTTTGGTAACTTGATGCTGGGCTTGGCCTGCTTTTTTCCCAGCTGAAATAGAGATCATGGCGGCTCCTATTTGAAGAAGGTTGGATCGAAGTTGGAGCCGTGAATTTGTGAGTGACACAACACACAAGACTGGAAAAAGCTTGCCTGGTTGTGGAACGAAGGAGCCCCCGGCGCCCCGCTGAAGCTTGACGTCGTATGGCACTGCAGGCACAGCAGATTGACGTTGCTCAGTTTTAGCATATGGGGATTTGGTCCCCCGTGCGTCAAATGGCACGCCTGACATCCTTCGGTCTTTATCGGCTGGTGCTCGAATACGAACGGTCCCTGCTTGTCCGTGTGACATTTGAAACAGATCGCATCCTGCGTCGAGGAAGTCCTCACCTGCTTGGGCCCCGCGGTGCCATGCGGGTTGTGACAATCGGTACACTTCACCAGCCCTTCATTCACGCGGTGATGGAACGGCATGTCGAACTGCGCTTTTTGCTGAAGATGGCAGGTAAAGCAAAGCTCGGGCTGCGATTTTACGAGCAAAAACTGCGATTCCTTCGCATGGTGCGGCGAATGGCAGGAGATACAACTAACGTCATTCTTCAAATGGACCGAGTTGATGGCGTTCATGTGCTGCGTGCTGCTGGCATGGCAGTCCAAGCACCGTGCACTGATCTCCTGAGCCGTTGCGTTCTTGAACGTGAATATCTTGGTCTTGTCTCCTCCGCCGTCAACGTGGGCCTTCCCGGGACCATGGCAACTTTCGCAGCCCTGCCATTCCGGGCCTTTCTTCGTATCCAAAGTGGTTACAAAGTGCGGCGAATCCTCAAAATGCTGGAAGAAATCCTTGGCCGGCATGTCGGCGTGGCAGGTCTTGCAAGTCTCGGAGCCGACGTAAAGCGATGGATCGGTCGGCCGCGTATAGCCTTTTTGGTCCGCTTTCTTTCCTGGAGTATTTCCTGGAGGCTGTCCGCCAAACGAGAGCACCGCAGCCACAAAAAAGATCGCGAGCCCAACCAGAAAAACGATCCTGGGCTTCTGCTGCCTCACGCCCCTCATTGCCCCTCCACTCGATCACGCGTAACTCAACCGCTTATGTTGCTGAACGGTATAGCAAGTCTAATTCCACGTCTGTGACACCGGTCACAGCCCCTTGTGAATGAAAAGATTTGAGATGGCCCTCAGGCAAACAACCCGGATTCTTTTCGAGTTTCACTTTGACACCCGAGTAATGATTCCGAGCCAGAATGGAATCGGGGGAATCCATGGTCCAAGCTCCCATGGAGCAGCCCACCTGCTTTTCCAGAGGTAGGAATAGCCACGAGAGGATTGCGGTTTTCATATCATTCCCGGTTGCCAGGATTATTGTCGGGAGGGCGCTATTCGTCTGTGCAATACAGCACACTTGCTGGTGCGCTAGGTCACAGTAGCCATGGGGGGCGAACCCCTAGTTTGAGAATCGACTCAGCACGATCGGAAGGAAGACGCCGGCGGACTCGTCTTTCTGCAATTCGAGGCAAAAAGGCACGGGATAGGGGAAACGGACTGTATCCGCTGGCTCCGCACAATGCTCTAAGAGGCAGGACAAGAATCATGTTGATGGAATCGGCTAAGCTTTAAATAAAGGAGAAAACACGATGCCTTCCGCATCAGGAACAGGATCGGCACAGGCTGCGCTTCCGCAGCCACTCTCGCCGGAGGAATTGCGCAAGGTTCACGCCTACTGGCGCGCCGCCAACTACCTCTCCGTCGGGCAAATCTACCTCTTCGCCAATCCGCTACTCCGCGAACCCTTACTCCTGAAACACATCAAGCCCCGGCTCTTGGGTCATTGGGGCACGACTCCGGGCCAAAACCTTATCTACGTTCACCTCAATCGCGAGATCAAGAAGCGCGACCTCAATGTGATCTACGTGGCCGGCCCCGGCCACGGCGGGCCGGCGGTTGTCGCGAACACGTATCTCGAGGGAACGTACAGCGAGTTCTATCCGCACATCCCGCAGACCGAAGACGGCCTCCGGAAATTGTTCAAGCAATTCTCCTTTCCCGGTGGAATTCCGAGCCACGTGGCACCGGAGACTCCCGGCTCGATCCACGAAGGCGGCGAACTCGGCTACTCCATCGTGCACGCGCATGGAGCGGCGTTTGATAATCCCGACTTGCTGGTCTGCTGCGTGGTCGGCGACGGCGAAGCGGAAACCGGCCCGCTGGCCACCAGCTGGCACTGCAACAAGTTTCTGAATCCGGTGCGCGACGGCGCGGTTCTGCCCATCCTGCATTTGAACGGCTACAAGATCGCCAACCCAACCGTCCTGGCCCGGCTGAGCGATGAAAAGCTGACTCAATTTTTTTCCGGATACGGTTACAAACCCTATTTCGTCGAAGGTCACGATCCTCTGGTGGTCCATCAACTGCTGGCGCAAACGATGGACGCGGTGCTCGACGAGATTCATGCCATTCAGCAGGCCGCCAGGAGCGGAGGCGGCGGAAGCGCAAAAGAGGCGGCGCTGCCGGCCTGGCCGATGATTATTCTGCGCACGCCCAAGGGTTGGACGGGGCCCAAGATTGTTGATGGCAAGCCAGTGGAAGGTACGTGGAGAGCCCACCAAGTTCCGATTGCGGACTTTGCGAAAAAGCCCGGGCACCTGAAGCAGCTCGAAGAATGGATGAAGAGTTACAAGCCAGAAGAGTTGTTCGATGAAAAAGGAAAGCTGGTGGCGGAACTTGCCGAATTAGCTCCCTCCGGCGACCGGCGCATGGGAGCAAATCCGCATGCCAACGGCGGACTTTTGCTCAGGGATCTCGCGATGCCGAATTTCCGCGATTACGCAGTTGAAGTGAACAAGCCGGGAACGGAAAACGCGGAAGCTACCCGCATCCTCGGACAACTTCTGCGCGACGTGATGCGGCTGAATGAAGGCGCGAAAAATTTCCGGGTCTTCGGGCCGGACGAAACCGCCTCAAACCGGCTCGAAGCGCTCTACGAAGAAACCGGTAAGACTTTTTTGGAGCCTACGCTGCCGACGGATGAATTTCTGTCGCCCGACGGCCGCGTGATGGAAGTCCTGAGCGAACACCTTTGTCAAGGATGGCTCGAAGGATATTTGTTGACCGGGCGGCACGGATTGTTTTCGTGCTACGAAGCCTTCATTCATATCGTGGACTCCATGTTCAACCAGCACGCGAAGTGGCTGAAAGTAACTCGCGGAATTCCGTGGCGTCGGCCCATCGCGTCGCTGAATTATCTTTTGACATCACACGTCTGGCGTCAGGACCACAACGGCTTTACGCATCAGGATCCGGGGTTCATCGACCACGTGGTGAACAAAAAGGCGGACGTCGTGCGCGTGTATTTGCCGCCAGACGCGAATACCTTGCTTTCCGTGGCGGATCACTGTTTGCGCAGCCGGAACTATGTGAACGTGATCGTGGCGGGAAAACAGCCGGCGCTGCAATATCTGGATATGAAATCGGCGATCGAGCTTTGCAGCGCGGGACTTGGCATCTGGGAATGGGCTTCGACGGACAAAGGAAGCGAGCCGGACGTGGTGATGGCCTGCGCAGGAGATATTCCGACGTTGGAAACGCTGGCGGCGGTGGATTTGCTGCGGCAGAATTTTCCGGACATCAAGATTCGCGTCGTCAACGTCATTGACCTGATGACGCTGCAAACTCCCGGCGAACATCCGCATGGGCTTGCCGACCGGGAATTTGATTCTATTTTCACCGAAGATAAGCCGGTGATCTTCGCCTTCCACGGTTATCCGACGCTGGTCCACCGCCTGGCCTACAAGCGGAAGAATCATGAGAATTTCCACGTTCACGGCTACCGCGAAGAAGGAACCACCACAACGCCGTTCGATATGACCGTGCTTAACGAACTCGACCGCTTCCATCTTGCCGGAGATGTCGTGGACCGCGTCGAGCGGCTGCGTCCCCTGAATGCGCATTTCAAGCAAATGCTGCGCAACAAATTGGTAGACCACACGCAATACATCCACGAGCACGGCGACGACATGCCCGAGATTCGCGATTGGAAATGGCCGTACTGAATGAAGATTCTGGTCCTTAATTCCGGATCGAGCAGCCAGAAATCGTGCCTCTATGAATTGGGCGCTTCGCTTCCGGATGCTCCTCCGGCTCCTCTGTGGGAAGCCAAGATCGAGTGGAGCGAAAACCGCGCCACGCTCGAGGTGCGCACCAGCTCGGGAAAAAAGCGCGACGAAAAGCTGAATCCCGCCAAGAGATCCGAAGCCATCGCCCGGCTCTTGGAAGCGCTGGTATCTGGCGAGACGCAGGTGCTCGCGAAACTCTCCGAGATCGATGTCGTGGGCCACCGCGTGGTGAACGGGGGCCGCGAGTACACGAAGCCAACACTGATTACGCCCCGCGTTACGGCGGCGATTGAGAAGATGGCCGTGTTTGCGCCGCTGCACAATCGCGCGGAACTGGAAGGCATCGCGCAAATCGAAAAGCTTTGCGGGCCTGTTCGCCAGGTCGCGGTGTTTGATACGGGATTCCATGCGACTTTGCCGGACGCTGCGGCGGTGTATCCGGGGCCGTATGACTGGGTGGAACGCGGCATCCGCAAGTTTGGCTTTCATGGAATCAACCACCAATATTGCGCGGGCCGCGCGGCGCAACTGCTTAAGCGAAATCTCGCCGAGCTGAAACTTGTGACGTGCCATCTCGGCAACGGCTGTTCGCTTGCGGCGATTCTGGGCGGCGTGAGCATCGACACGACCATGGGATTCACGCCGCTGGATGGACTGATGATGGGGACGCGCTCGGGGTCGGTTGATCCGGGGATTTTGACGTACTTGCTGCGGCAAGACCGGCTCGACGGCAAAACACTGGACGACATGTTGAATGCAAAATCGGGGCTGCTGGGAATTTCCGGAGTTTCCAGCGACATGCGCGAAGTTGTGGCGGCGATGAAGCAAGGAAACGCGCGCGCGAAGCTGGCGTTCGATATTTTTGTGCACCGGCTGCGGTCGGGCATCGGGTCGATGATCGCGGCGTTGGATGGGATCGATGCTTTGGTGTTTACGGCGGGGATTGGGGAGAATTCGGCGGAAGTGCGGGCCGAGGCGTGCGCCAACCTTGGCTTTCTTGGACTGGCGATCGATCCGGAGAAAAACTTGTCCTCGCCGAAGGAATGCGACATTTCAATAGCCGGCTCCGCGGTGCGGGTGCTGGTTTTGACGGCGCAGGAAGATTGGGCGATTGCGCGCGAGTGCTGGAAGCTGGCATAGCCCCCCACCCCGCGGGTATGCAGAAAACCCTGAAGTAAACGACATGAAAGGATTGGAGTTGCGGGCGTTGCTGTGCGCGCGTAGAAGAAGCGCTGTGGAAAAAACGGGAAGCGTTTGGGTAATATTTTGGAGACCCCACCCCTCCCCCTGTTTTTTGTAAAGATCTGATTCGATGAGTGTTAAATGGTGGGGGTCTGCATAAGATGTGATTCTATGGGACTTATGGACGGTCGAAGTGAAGGAGCGAGACGAGTCGGTCGCAGGTGTAGCGCTCCTCTGAACGAGTGGGATGTGACAAGAGGCTGGTCTCAACACAGATCTCGCAGAGTTCACAGAGAAGAAGAGATGGAGATAAGTGCGGCAAATTGCGGATGCCGAGCGTGACGAGACAAGCATATGTAATGGTAGCAGGATGTTAGCGACTTGTCAAACAACCTCTTTTAATTACTTCATTGTCATTCGAACGGCGAGGGCGGATTCGAACGGGAATGGCGGAAGTCGCGGGATGGGAAGGAGTTGCTTGGGGAGTGATTGGCCTGATACGGCTGTGGATATGTGTGGAAAAGTCAAAATGCGCCCTGTACTGAACCGAATTCCAAATGGATGCGGCACTCACGGCGCGTCCTGCGCACCGTGAAGGATCCGGAGGATTTCCACGGCGTCGCCCCGGTTGCGGTGGATGCATATTTGTGGCAGCGGTCGCCGGGGGACTGGTAGCCTGGCGCCTTCGCGGAAAGAATAGCGATGCGGCACGAAACGACCGTCTCATGCAGTGAATTCAAATTGCGGAAAATTGGTGGACGTGACAGGGTTCGAACCTGCGACCTCATGCTTGCAAAGCACGCGCTCTCCCAGCTGAGCTACACGCCCATCCTGTTGACACTACCATTTTAAAACACTTTCGAAGTCCGCGCATCTCCGAACGTTTTTCGCTGTGCCAGGATTGCGTCAGAAACCCGATTTTTCTTTGGGCCATTTATCGCGGGGCTTGCAACTTGGCATTAGTCACTATAATGTTAGCGCGACTATCGAAATATGTGCCGCCCCGCCTGAGCGGCCCGCCAGCCAGGAGGAGACATTTCATGCGTCGCGCAAAAAGTGCCGCGAGACATTCTCATTCGCCAGCGACGGCGAGTGACGAGGAAGGAGAGGCAACGAAGAGAAGGCGCGGCCATTCCGCGGCGGGGAAAGAGCCCATGGCCGGTCTTCGCGAGCGCAAGAAGGCGCGGCTTCGCCAGCAGATCGTCGAAACAGCCCTGCATCTTTTCCGGCAGCGCGGCTACGAGAACACGCGAATCGACGACATCGTGCACACTTTGGAAATCAGCCAGCCCACGTTTTTCCGCTATTTCCCCAGCAAAGATGCGGTATTGCGCGAAGTTGGACGGCGCGCATTTGCCCGCCAGGCGGAAAGCCTGAAGTCCGAGCTGTCCATCAAAGCGACGACGGAACAACGTTTGCGGAGATTTTATGAAACGCTGGGGAACACAACGGAAGTGGGGCGGCCGCTTTGGCAGGCGGTGATTCTCGCGGGAGCGATGGATCCGGTGCGCTCGCCGGAATTGCGCGGAGCGGAGGCAGCAACCGTAAGCCTTCTGCGCGAGATTATCGCCGAAGGGCAAAAGAACGGCGAGATCACGCGTGATTTTCCTGTCGTGCACCTCGCTGAATTCATGGAGGGGTTGTTCAATACCGTTGTCCGGCAGTGGGCCGTCGATCTGACGGGGCCGCACAAACTGACCGAGCGGGTGCGAAACGCGGTCGAGTTTTTTTTGCGCGGGGCCAAGCCGTAAGGCAGAGCGAAGATTTCCTGCCGAGTGCGTCAATGTCAAAGGAGTTTCCATCGTTTCCGCGAAAACCGTGAGTCACTCTTCCGCAAATCGTTAAAGTGGGCGAAATGAAAGCGGCCATCCTTCGCGAGTTCAAAACGCCGTTGAGCCTCGAAGACGTCGCACAGCCACGTCCCGAGGCGCAGGAAGTGCTCATCGAGGTGGAAGCGTGCGGCGTCTGCCATTCGGATTTACACGTGGCCGATGGCGATTGGCCGCAGCTCGTGCCCATCACGAAACGGCCTTTGATTCTGGGCCACGAAATCGCCGGACGCGTCGCGGAAAAAGGCGCGTCTGTCCATAACTTGGAAGTTGGCGACCGCGTCGGCATTCCGTGGGTTTACTGGACTTGCGGCGAATGTGATTTCTGCCGTGAAGGCAACGAGAACCTCTGCGCCAAACAAAAAATTACCGGCGTTACCGTAGACGGCGGATACGCGGAGTTCATGAAAGTTCCCGCGAGCCATGCCACGAAGATTCCCGATGGACTTACGTCCGTCGAAGCCGCGCCGCTTTTCTGCGCGGGAGTGACCGTCTATCGGGCGCTGAAACACGCCAAAATCCAGCCAGGGCAGCGTTTGGCGGTGTTCGGCGTCGGCGGCCTGGGCCACTTGGCCGTGCAAATCGGTGTTGATCTGGGAGCGATTGTAACGGCCATTGATGTCTCCGATGAAAAGCTCGCGCATGCCAAGAGTTTGGGCGCATCGGCCACGTTGAACTCGGCCAGCGTGAATGTTGTCAAGGAGATGCGGCGAGCGGGCGGAGCTCACGTTGCGATCGTGACTTCCGCCGCAAAAGCGGCTTATGACACAGCGTTTCCCTGCGTTCGGCCGACGGGGACGCTCCTCGTGGTCGGCTTGCCTGCGGAGTCGCTCTGTTTTCCGCCCATCCTGATGGCCGCGACCGAGGTGCGCATCCAAGCGTCCTCCGTCGGAACCCGCGAAGACCTGCGGCAGGTTCTGACCATGGCGGCGGCAGGAAAACTTCGTTGCCAAACAGCGGCACGGCCGCTCGCGCAAGTCAACGAGGTCCTCGAGCAACTGCGGCGCGGGCAAGTTTCCGGGCGGATAGTTCTCGTGCCCCGCTGAAGCGGAGCGCGGCCGCTTTAATTTGCAAGCCCTCCGCCTACGGAGCCGGTTTCTCCTCTGGCCAAAATAGACGACCCGCATTCAGAACTCTCGCAAGCTGTCCAGGCGAGGATTGGGCCGCTCCCTCTCCTAACCGCCCATCCGTTTGTTTCAACTTGACGTTAGTCAATATTATGTGATACGGACAATCATAATTTTGGATAGTACGCCGGGGCATGGGGTCTTCGAAATCCTGGGACTGAAAAAGAGGGGCTCTCGCAGTGGCTCCATGATCATCGGCAAAGCTATCAAAATCAGGTGCCTGGCCGGGGAATCAAGATCAAGCCCGAGCCGGTCGAAGGGCTACGGTGCGAAGCAGGCTTACGTGGACGATTTCGGCAAATGTTCCGCGAAGTGTTCGCTGAACCAGGAGGATTTATGAAGGCAACTTTTCTTGCTGGCGCATTGCTTTCCTTGGGATGTCTCTTAGTGACGAATGGCGTGGCGCGCGCACAGGGCACC
Source organism: uncultured Acidobacteriota bacterium (assembly GCA_963804545.1). Lineage (GTDB taxonomy): Bacteria > Acidobacteriota > Terriglobia > Acidiferrales > UBA7541 > Acidiferrum. The sequence continues at coordinate 3,008,690 of CAWDQW010000004.1, read as the reverse complement.
GGCACATCGGGCGAGATCCGTGGGACGATAACGGACCCCACTGGAGCGACCGTTCCGAAAGCCACGGTGACCGTCGAAGATTCCGAGAAAGGAATCCGGCGAACGGCAGTGACAGAAAGCGAGGGCGAGTACCGTGTAACGGGTCTCCCGCCGTCCTCCTACACCGTAACCGTGGAAACATCCGGCTTTCAAAAGGAGATTCGCAAGGAGGTGGTGGTCAACGTCGGACAGATCCTCATCCTGGACTTTCACTTGCAGTTAGCGTCGGCGAGTGGCGCACGTGGAAGTGACGGGGGAACTGCCCGTGGTGGAAACCGAGAGAGGGAGCCAAGCCGATACGCTGACGCAAAATGATATCGCCAACCTGCCCATCGACCGGCGCGATTATCTTACGTTCACGCTGCTGGCGCCGGGAGTCTCGAATTCTACCAGGCTGGCCTCCGACCAGGATTATCGAGTGAAACAAACGCCGCAGAGCGGCCTATCGTTTTATGGCAGCAATGGCCGGGGCAATAGCGTCACGGTCGACGGCGGAGAAGCTAATGATGATTCAGGCGGAGTGCGCCTCACACTAAGCCAGGACGCCGTGCAAGAGTTCCAAGTCAACCGGAGCAACTATACGGCTGAACTCGGTGGAGCGAGCGGGGCAACGATTAACATCGTCTCCAAATCCGGCACGAACGAGATGCACGGCAGTCTTTTCGGGTATTTCCGCAATGATGCGATGGATGCCGCCGATCCGTTCGCCATCACTCAAGCATTGCAGCCCGGCCAGACCTTCGATCCGACCCAACCAGATAGCGTGGGTAGTCCAACCAAGAATTCCTTGACGCGCTACCAATATGGCGGGACGGCCGGATTCCCGATTCAGAAAGACAAATCCTTCCTGTTCCTCTCCTTCGAAGGATTGCAGCAGGACTCTCAGAATGAGGTTCCCATCCTGACCAACACGGCTGTTCTTCGGCCGAACTCCACGCAGCAGGCAGCACTTGCCACGGTAGCAACAGACACAGGACCGGTCGCTTGCTTGAGCGGCCCTGTCGGCACTGCCGTCGCAAGTCAATTACCTCCGCCTTATACTGGCATGACGACTTTACCGGGGCCCGTTTGCGCGGCCGTCCTGAACGGGGCTTTGACTCTAAACCCCGCCGCGAGTCCTCTCCAGGGCTTTCTCCTGAATGCTTTGGAGTCTAACGGCGGCCTTTTCAACTATAGGACGCGGGAGTATTTGGCGTCCGGCCGTTTCGACCATCGTTTCAGTGACACGGACCAGATGACCGTCAGCTACAGATTTGGGCATGATCTGGAAGAGAATCCTGACGTGCAATCGCTCACGGGGTTTTCGGCGGGCAGCTCGATTCACGACTACGACAACAATGCTCTAGCGGCTTGGTACCACCAGTTCAGCCCCACGGCGCAGAACGAAGCCCTATTTCAATTCGACTACACCAGCTTCAACGTCATTCCCAACGAGCCCGGGGAAGTCGGACTGCAAATCCCGGGCGTGGTAAATAACCTGGGAACGAGCATCTTCATACCCAACCTGACGATTACTCGCAGATATGAAATTGGGGACAACTTCACTCTGATCCGCGGCCACCACACCATGAAATTCGGAGGCTCCGAGCTACTCCGCGGCAATCATACGGAATCGCATACTTTCTTTCCCGGCCGCTTCATCTTTGGCTCGCTCCCCGGAGACCTTATAACACCTCTGCTTCCCAGCATAGATCCGCTGCAAGCGGCGTCCTTTGGCTTGCCCCAGGTTTTCCAGCAAGGGTTCGGAGATCCCACCTATCCCTACTACACAAGACCTTTCACGGCGGTGTATTGGCAAGATTCCTGGAAGATTATGTCGAACTTCACGCTGAACTATGGTCTCCGCTATGAGCTTGACTCCCAGTTTGCTCCCTTAGATACGTACAAGAAGGATTTTGGTCCCCGCGTGTCCTTCGCCTGGGATCCTTTTAAAGATCACAAGACGGTGATTCGCGGCGGATATGGAATCTATTACGCCCCAATCTACGCCCAGATTCCGGATGTGGATTACTCCCTGGGAGTTCGGAACGCGAACAACAGCTCCGTAGGAAACACGACGAACGCCGGTCAAGTGAATAACCTGGACAATATTTGCGGAATGTCCGGAGCTTTCGGCCTTTTCCCTGGTAACGGAAGCAGCCCCTGCAACCGGGAGATATCCATCTATATCATTCCGATCACGGGAGTGCCCGGCGGCAACCCGGCATTGAATGCCCCGACCGTTTTCCAGACGCTCTTCGCTGAAGGAACGATCTCCTGCACGACACCGGCGGCGGGAAGCTACGCTTGCATCACTCCCAATGGCGGCGCCGGCGGGGTGGGTGGGCTGTCGCAGTTCGGGCTCAATGTCACCAATAGCGGTCCGCTTTCCCCGCTTCAAGTGGTTTTCGCCGACCAGCCCAACTTCAGGCCTCCCTATTCTCAACAAGCCGAGTTCGGGATTGAACGCGAAATTGCTCCCGGGTTCTCTATCTCCGGAAGTTACATCTACTCTCATACCATTGGCCTGCCTACTGCCATTGACACCAATCTACTTCCGGCTCCCACGTCCACGGTGACATTGGCCAATGGCAAGAACTATTCGTACCGTAACTGGAACACGGCTAGCGCCGCGGCCGATCCGCTCGGTGGCGCGGAAGGCTTGCCCTGCAACGCTAATCCCTTCACTTGTTTTGTGAATCCTTTCATCGTTCAAAACAATGAATATGCTTCCGTTGGCTCCGCCGTTTATCAGGCCGGAATTCTCGAAATCAAGAAGCGCTTCAGCGATCACTTTACGGTGTTTGGCAACTACACCTACAGCAAAGGCTTCGACACCGGTACGGATTTTAACAGCGACTACGGACCCCAGGATCCGACGAACCTGGCCGCCGACCGCGCCCTTTCCGAATTCGATCAGCGCCACAAGGTCGTGGCTGCCGGCGTCTTTGACAGCCCTTGGAAGAACCCCTTCCTCGCCGGCTTTCAGTTGGCGCCGATTTTTACTTATAACAGTGGACACCCCTTCAACCTCCTGGCAGGAGGCGAGGTGAACGGTGACAATCACACCACCAACGAACGCCCCATCGGAGCCGGCCGTGACACCGGAATTGGCCCAAGCGAGACCGTCCTCGATATGCGCCTGACTTGGCAACACAAGGTCGGCGAGAAGGCAAAATTGCAATTTACGGCTGAGGGCTTCAACATTGCGAACCACACCAACTACGCCAGCGTCAACAATGAAGTAAGCCCGCTTTTTGGGCTTCCCGCGAACCCCGCCGACAATACAGCGTGTCCCGCATGTCCTCCCGGGCTGGGAAACACAACGTTCAACGTTCACGGGAGCGCAGCGCTCTCTCCGAGCCAGCCGCTGGGCTTCACTTCGGATTTCCCCAAGCGTGAAATCCAGCTGGGGCTGCGACTCACGTTCTAAGTTACTGAAGAAAGGCTCGCGGCGGCATTCTCGTCGGATGCCGCCGGCGAAGCCGCATGTCTCAGCGCGTGGGGTGTTCTCTGAAAATAGCGTTAGTTTATAACATATGATATATACATTCGTTATGCGTCAGACGGCGTGCGGCGATGGGCGATCTCGCAAGAAGCGCGCGGCGCGCTTTATGCCCATTCCGCCAAAGGAGTCTGCTTCATGGATCTAAACCTGACCGCCGAGGAGTCATCCTTCCGCGACGAACTCCGCGCCTGGCTTGCCTCCAACCTCCCCAAGGATTGGGACCAGTGGCGTGAAAAACCAATGGAAGAATCGTTTCCCTACCTCCGCGGCTGGCAGCGCAAGCTCCAGGAAGGCTGCTGGGCCGCGGTTTCATGGCCCAAGGAATATGGCGGCCGTGGCGCCACGCTGATGCAGCAAGCGATCTTCTGGGAAGAGATGGCCCGCGTCGAAGCTCCGCCCATGGCCAACTCGCTAGGGTTAGGACTGATCGGGCCCACTATCATTGCCTACGGAACCGAAGCGCAAAAAAAACGTTACATCCCGAAAATATTGAGCGCGGAAGAAATCTGGTGCCAGGGCTTTTCCGAGCCGAATGCCGGCTCCGATCTCGCCGGCTTGCAAACCGAGGCGCGCCTCGACGGCGGCCACTACATCGTGAACGGCCAAAAAGTCTGGACCAGTTACGGCTGGGTGGGCAACTGGTGCGAACTGGTCGTTCGCACCGACGCGAGCGCCGCAAAACACAAAGGGCTCACCGTGCTGCTCGTAGACATGAAATCACCCGGTGTCGAGGTTCGTCCTCTGCGCCAAATGACCGGGGAATCCGAGTTCAACGAGCTGTTCTTCCGGGATGTTCGCGTTCCCGTTGAAAATATTCTCGGCAAGGTGAATGACGGCTGGAACGTGGCGATGAGCACGCTGATGTACGAGCGCGGGTCTTATGGCGCGCGACTGCATCTCATCTTCAAGCGCTATATCACGCGCCTCATCGAACTCGCGCGCACCATCCAGCGCGACGGGCGGCCCGCCGCGCAGGATCCGATCATCCGCCAGAAGTTGGCGCAGTGCATCGCGGAAATCGAAATCATGCGCTTTAATCAGATGCGGGCCTTCAGCCGCATTACCGCAACCGGCGTCCCCGGCCCCGAAGGCTCAATCCAGAAAATTTTCTGGAGCGAGCTGAACCAGCGCCTCCAACAAATTGCCCAGGAGATTCTCGGCTCCTACGGTCAGCTTCTGGCTGGCGATGCGCATGCGATCGACAGAGGGCTGTGGTCCTACGCCTACCTGCGCACGCGCGGAAACACCATCGAGGCCGGCACCTCCGAGGTGCAGCGCAATATCATCGGGCATTTCGTCCTCGGTCTGCCCAGAAGCTACTGATTTCAGCAAAGGAAAACTAAAAAAGGACACGACATGCAATTCGGTCTCAGCGAAAGCCAGGAATTTCTGAAGGACAGTGCCCGCAAATTTTTCGCCGGCGAATGCCCCAGCGCGGAAACGCGCCGCCTGATGGAAACAGATACCGCTTACGATGCCGCGCTTTGGTCCAAGCTGACCGACCAGGGCTACACCGGGATCATTTTTCCTGAAGAATATGGCGGAGTGGGCCTCGGCAAAGTCGAGCTGATGTTGTTGCTGGAAGAATCCGGCCGGGCGCTCTTGCCGGGTCCTTTTTTTCCCACGGTGGTTCTCGCCGGATCGGTTCTCGACGCGGTGGCCACGCCCGCGCACAAGAAACGGTATCTCGCACCCATCTGCCATGGCGAGGTTCGCTCCACACTCGCTCTTGTGGAAGACAGCGCGAATTGGGACCCTCGGTCTGTCGAGATGAGCGCTGCGAACGGCAAACTCACTGGCGAAAAATTCTTCGTGCCGGATGCCGCCGTGGCGGATTTCCTCCTGGTCGTGGCTCGCAACGGCGTCTTTGTCGTGGACTCCGAAGCCCACGGCCTCAAAATATCGCCAATGCACGGGATGGATCTCACTCGCAAACTCTACGTGGTCGAATTCAGCGATACTCCCGCGGAAAGAATCACCTCCAGTTCGGACCTCTCGCGCCCCCTCGGTATCGCCACCGCTGCGCTCGCTGCGGAACTTGTTGGCGGGATGCAACGGACTCTCGACATCACCGTCGAATACGCCAAAACTCGAAAACAATTCGGGAAGCCAATCGGAATGTTCCAAGCCGTGCAGCACCAGTGCGCGGACATGTATCTGGAAACGGAAAGCTCGCGTTCCGCTGTCTACTATGCCGGCTGGGCGCTCGAAGAGAATTCGCCCGCCGCTGCGACAGCCGTCTCCGTCGCCAAGATGTACGCCAGCGATGCCGCCCGCACCGTCGGCAACCGTGCCATACAAATTCATGGCGGCATGGGCTTCACTTGGGAAAATGATGTTCACCTCTATTACCGCCGGGCAAAAGCATCCGAAACGGCTTTTGGCGACGCCAGTTTCCATCGCGAGCGTATCGCCAGGATGGTGATCGACTCAGCCAGCACCTCTGCGATAAGCGCATAGAATCGAACTCGCTAGGCGATCCAGTCGTTTCCAGCGAGCGCTTGTCGCCATCGGAGTCTCCATGTCCTTCCTTGAAAATCGGGGCGCCAAGCTTTATTGGGACGAACAAGGCTCCGGCGATCCGCTTCTGCTCATCATGGGCCTCAGCTATCCGTCCTACATGTGGCATCGCAGCCGGCCGATTCTCGCAAAGCGTTTCCGTACCATCGCTCTCGACAATCGCGGCGTTGGCCAAAGCGATGCGCCTCCCGGCATTTATTCTATCGCCTTGATGGCCAGCGATGCTGCTGCCGTCCTGGATGCCGCGTGCGTCGAAGGCGCTCACGTCTTCGGCGCTTCCATGGGCGGCATGATCGCGCAGGAATTTGCGCTGCAATATCCGCACCGCGTGCGCTCGCTGATTCTGGGATGCACGGCCGCTGGCGGTCCTCACGCCGTGCAGGCCGAGCCGGAAGCTCTGCAAGCGCTTATGCGCCGCGACGTCACTCCCGAAGAAGCCAAGGAAGCCATCCTCCCCTTCATCTATGACCGCGCCACGCCGCGCGAGCGCATCGAGGAAGACATGGCCATCCGCATGAAGTGGTATCCCACCGCGCAGGGATATATGGGGCAGCTTCAGGGGATTTTCGGCTGGGAAGCCTACAGCCGCATCGCGCAAATTACGGCCCCCACGCTGGTGATTCACGGCGAAACGGACCGTCTCGTTCCAGCGGCAAACGCCCGCCTTATCGCCGAAAAAATTACAGGCGCGAAACTTGTGCTGATCCCTCACGCTAGCCACATTTTCGAGACGGACCAGCCTGCGGCCGCCCAGCAAGCTATTCTGGAATTTCTCGCCGCGCAGCGGCTTCGCGCGCAAGCACAAACCTGACGCTCGTCAGAGCCTCCGCCGCACCGGCACTAGCGCACGCCCACATACAAATCCACGATAGCGTCCGCCGGATTCTGCGCCCGCTGATCGTAAACTTCGAAATCCGCTTTGTACGTTCGACTCCCGCCGAGCGCACTCACGGGCGCCGCCCATACTCGTTGCCACATCTCCACCACAACTTTTTGAACGGGGCCTCTTTCTGAAGTGAACACCGCATATTGCCCGGCCGGCACATTCTTCGCGACCATCCCCGCAGGCACGCTGTCCACTTTCGTCACGCGTGCTCCCAGCACATACGTATATTCTCCGTCCTTGTCGCTCGCATACTCGGTGTATAGCGCCACGATGTTCGCGTCCGCCTTATTCGGAATCGCCGCGAGCACTCCTTCTTTAAAAAAGCGTTCCCACTGCTTGCCGATCGGCGGCTCCGGCGTCGTTTGCGCCGCATTGCTCGTCCGCACGGCGATCCCGACCACCGTGAATTCGTCTCGCTGGACAACGCGCGCGGCCATGTCCGCTTCTTTCTTCATTTCTGAAAGCATGACGGCGGAACTCACAACAATCGCTGCCGCAATCCCCGCTAGCTGCATCACGTTTCGAACGATTCTTCCAATCATCCAAGCCTCCCACCGCACCTGCATCCCTTCACTCCTGGATTTTCAAGATCATTTTCAGCGGCCTAACTTTTATGGCCACGAATTGTACCGTCTCCCCAACAAAGTTCTCTACACCCAATCCGTCACCTCCATTAGGCGCCTTGATCACCCCGATGGAGCTATCATGTAGAAGTGCGGATCACTTACACCGTACTAGGGTATGGACATGCGAAAAATAAATCTTTTCCTCGCCAGCCTGCTCATTCCCAGCGCGCTACTCGCCCAGGACAAGCCCGCCGATGCCTCCCACGACATGGACAACATGCAGCACGGCGGATTCATGCAAGGCGACATGCATCATGCGATTGCCAAAGGCGTGAAGCTCGAACAGAAGCTCGATGGCCACACCTTTGTCGTCCGCATCGGCCCCATGAACTTGCCCGCGCATACCAGTCACATGAAAATGCCGCAGCCTCCGGATTTGATCTGGCAAATCCCCATCGACGGCTGGCTCCTCGCGTATTCTCCAAAGCTGGTCGACGCCGACGGGAAGGAAGTTCCCGGCCGCGTCCTGCACCACACCGCTTTCTGGAATGAAAATCGCGCTGATTTCCTATGCCCCAACAAAGAGGAACACATTTTCGGGGCCGGTGGCGAACTCACCCAGTGGGCCGAAGTTCCCGGTTACGGCTATCGCGTGCTAATGGGCGACAAAATCCGCGTCGAGACCATGGTCCACAATCCTACCGACACTTCCTACGACAAGGTCTATCTCGAAGTAACCATTCCCTATCAGCAAGCCGCTGACGGCCCGCCGTCGAAAAGCGTCTATCCGACTTGGATGGACGTAAAATCCTGCGGAAATTCCGCCTATGACTTACCCGCCGGCGACAGCGAACGAACCGGAACCGTCACCGTGAAATATCCCGGCGTTTTGCTGGGAGTCGGCGGCCACATGCACGACTACGCGAAGCAACTCATCCTGGAAGACGTCTCGCGCAAGGAAACCGTCGCTACCCTGGACGCCAAAGTCGACGATCGCGGCGAACTCCTCAGCATGCCAACTGTGCTGTTCCTCGATCGTGGCGGCTACAAGTTTGCCGCGGGTGATGTCCTCAAAGTCTCGGCGACTTACGACAATACGACCGGCAAGCTCCTGCGTGACGGCGCCATGGGAATCGTGGTCGGCTACTTCGTTCCCGCGGATGACTCCGCAATGGCCGCGCTGCGGCGGAAACCGGCCGCACACCACATGGCCGGGACGTCTCACGTTCAGTAAGGCGCCCTCGACACTCATCCTCGAACTCTCGCTTTCGCATAGCCGCTGAAGGCGCGACTTTTCCGGACAGCGGATAAGACGTCTGGCGCTCGAACAAGTCTAATCGTTGGAGCTGCGCTCAGCGGCCCCAGGCCAAGCAACTCCATGTACAATGCGGTCGGCTCGAAACTCCTAACTCAAGCCTCGGGAGTAAATCATGGCAATCGACGATTCGGCGGTTCCCTCCGCCGCAGCTATTTCTGCGAACTCCTCGCCACAAGTGGAGACAAAATCTCGGTGGCGCAAACTGCGGGATTGGTTCTCCCGTCAGTGGGCAGCGATCCGTCCCGGTCTTGAAGCGCGTCGCGGCGCGGTTTGGGGAACGCTGGCTGCCGCCGGAATCTGCGTGGTCATCGGTGGCCTCTATATCGATACGGGCTTCGGTTACGCCTTTGATTTTGCATTTTGTATTCTATTTGCCGCCATCTTCATACCGTTGGTCGCGCTCTTGGTCATGCTGCTCCTTAGCATCGCCAGAAAGTTGCCTCGCGCTGCGACCGGAGTGATCGTCGGCTCCTGCATGGTCATCATGATGTTGTGGGGACCGCCGCAATTGGGCATTTTCATGGCGATTCTGATGGGCCTTGCTTCGGGATTTCTCGGCGCCACCATAGCCACTTTTTTCTGGGGCAACTTCGGTCAAGCCGCGCTGAGCAAGAAAATTGTGGTTTCGTTGCTTTTCGTGCTCGCTCTTGCGGGCAATGTCTATTTTGTGTGGCTGTTTGCTCATGAAGGCTCGATGGAAAAGCTCATCTCCTGGAAGCCGCCGGCCGGTTCCATGCCGGCAGAACTGTCCGCGCCGGATCCGTCGGCCCCGGGGCCGTTCCGGGTCCTGAAACTTTTCTATGGCGTCGGCAATGACATTCGGCGCCCCGAATATGGCTCCAGCGTCGCGATCAAGACGCACACGGTGGACTCCTCCGACTTCTTCAAAGACTTCCATGGCTGGAAGCGCTGGTCGCGCAAGAAATATTGGGGCTTCGACTTCGATAAGCTTCCGTTGAATGCGCGCGTCTGGTATCCCGACGGACCAGGCCCCTTTCCGCTCGCGCTCATCGTCCATGGAAATCACAACATGGCGGCTTTTTCCGATCCTGGATATGCTTATCTTGGTGAATTGCTCGCGAGCCGCGGCATCATCCTGGCCTCGATCGATGAAAATTTTCTGAACAGCGGCCTGTTCAACGATCCTCCTAAGCAACAAGCCGTTCGCGGCTGGATGCTGCTCGAGCATCTGAAACTCTGGAAGGAATGGAACCAAGCGGAAGGAAATCCATTCCACGGCAAAGTAGATATGTCGCGCATCGCGCTGATGGGCCACTCGCGCGGCGGCGAAGCCGCAGCCACGGCGGCGGCTTTCAACCGACATGAAGTACGCTCCCGAAGACGCCAACATAAAGTTCGATTACGGCTTCTCGATCAAAGCCGTCGTGGCCATCGCGCCCGCGGATGGACAGTACAAACCCGCCGGCGAGCCTCGCTGGATTGAGGACGTCAGCTATCTCACGCTGCAAGGCGCGCATGACATGGACGTTTCCTCGTTCGATGGCAGCCGCCAATGGGATCACGTGCGTTACACGCAGACCGGGCCGTGGTTCAAGGCAGAGATTTACGCCTACCGCGCGAATCATGGCCAATTCAATACCGTGTGGGGCCGCGACGATGCCGGCAAGCCGCTCGGCTGGCTGCTTAATCTCAAACCACTGATGCCCGGCGACCAACAGCGGCGCATCTCGAAGACCTACATCTCCGCATTTCTCGAAGCCACGCTCAAGGATCATCGCGAATACATTCCCGTGTTCAAGGACTGGCGCGTCGCGCGCGCGTGGCTGCCCGACACCATCCACTTCAATCGTTACCGGGATTCCTCGTATGTGCCGCTAGCATCGTTCGACGAAGACGCCGACCTCACGACGACCACCGCTCCAGGAGGCCATATTGAAGGCGAAAATCTTTCCGTCTGGAGCGAAGGAAAAATTCCTTATCGCGACGGCGATCGCGGCTACAACGGAGTCTTTCTGGGTTGGAACCGCGCCAAAGATGCTCCTCCTGCAACCTACACACTCACATTGCCGGCGGGCGCAGCAGCGGATTGGCATTTGAGCGGCGCATCGACGATCGAATTGTCGGTCGCGCCGATGGACGAAGACGTATCGTTGCCTGGAAAGAAAAAAGACGACGATAAAGACAAGAAAAAAGCTGAGGAAAAGAAAAAGGAAGAGGACAAGTCCAAGAAGAAAGAGCGCGAATCGCCTGATTTCACGATCGAACTCGTGACGACGCGACGGCACGACCGCCAGCGCTCCCGTAAGCCGCTTTATCTCCATTCCGCCGCCCTTCAAGGAAGAATTCACAAAGCTGAGCGTGCTCGACGATGCCGGATACAATCAGGACTGGGAAGCAGTGTTCCAATCGGTGCGCGCCCCGCTTTCCGATTTCCAGGTTTCCAATAATGCCAAGCCATTCGATCCCGCCAAGCTCCGCATCGTGCGGCTGAAATTCGATCGCACGCCGATGTATAAAATCTGCATAAGCGGAATTGGTTTCGGCAAGCAATGATGTAAGCTGTGCTCTCTTTGGAGGCTGCTTATGCATCGTTCGCGCGCACTTGTCGTTCGTATCCTTTCGCTCATCATTTTTCAATTCATCGCCGCCGGAGTGGACGCGCATGTCACGCACGTCGAGATTCTTTCGCGCACCGACGTTCTGGATGGCCGCGCGTTTGGATTGGCTGGAGCGTACGAGAAAATCGTCGGGCGCGTGTACTTCGCGGTGAATCCGGAGAATCTTCACAACAAGCTGATCGTCGATCTCGATAAGGCGCCACGCAATGCGCAAAGGGAAGTGGAATTCTCCGCGGATCTTTATCTGCTGAAACCTAAGGACATGAATAAGGGAAACGGCTCCGTGCTTTTCGAGGTTTCCAACCGTGGCGGAAAAGGAATTCTGCACCTCGTGAACGGTTACAGCGCTTCCACTCCGGAAGGCGAATATGGCGACGGGTTTCTTCTGCGCGAGGGCTACACCGTTGCCTGGGCCGGCTGGGAGTTTGACGTCCCCGAGGAAGGCGAGCGCCTCAAGCTTTACGCTCCTGTGGCTCATGACGCCGGCGGAAAAGAAATTCGCGGGCTGGTGCGCTCGGACTTTACGCCCGCGCAAAAAGTGGAAGACATGCCGCTCGGCCATTCCCTGCTCGGACCAACGGGCGGAAAAAGCTATCCGGTCGATGATCCGGCAAGTGCGAAAAATATCTTGACCGTGCGCGATACACCGGAAGGCAAGCGGCTAACGATTCCGCGTTCGCAATGGAGTTTCGCTCACACCGTCGATGGTAAGCTTACGGCCGATGCTCATTTCATTCATCTCGACGGCGGATTCCAGGCCGGAAAGATTTATGAGGTCGTCTACGAGGCCAAGGATCCCGTTGTGGCAGGTCTCGGATTGGCGGCCGTGCGTGATTTTCTTTCCTATCTGAAATACGATCCGCAAGCGACGGCTCCCGTGAAGCGCGTTTACGCTGTCGGCATTTCGCAGAGCGGGCGCTTTCTGCGCCATTTTCTTTACCAGGATTTCAACGCCGACGAGCAGGGCCGCCAGGTGATGGACGGCGTGATTGCTCACGTTGCTGGCGCGGGCCGCGGCAGCTTCAATCATCGCTTTGCGCAGCCTTCGCGCGACGCTCAACCGCTTTCCAGCATTTTCTTCCCCACAGATCTTTTCCCGTTTACTGATCTTCCGGAAACTGATCCCGAGACCGGTGAAACCGCCGGGCTGCTGGATGCCACAAACAAATCCAAGAACCGCGCCGAAACTCTTTCTCACGAATACGTCGTACGAGTATTGGGGCCGCGCTGCGTCCCTAATTCATACATCGCCAGACGGTTTGAGCGACGCCAAAATCGGGGAAAATACGCGAGTGTATCTGCTCGCCGGCCTGCAACATTTCTCGGCGCCATTTCCGCCGCAAAAAAGCTATCCGAACTCGCCGGACTCCGACGCGCAGCAACGCTACAATCCCAATCCCGTTCAGTGGTATTGGCGCGCGCTGATCACGGATATGAACCAGTGGGTGAAAGACGGCACGCCGCCGCCCACGAGCACGTATCCGAAAATCGCCGATGGCACGCTCGTGGCGCTCGGCAAATGGGCGTTTCCGATCATTCCGGGCGTCAACAAACCGCATGAAGCGAGTCTGGCCTACCATCTGGACTTTGGGCCGCAGTGGAAAGAAGGAATCGTCAGCATCGAACCGCCGAAAGTCGGCAAACCGTTTGTGGTGCTGGTGCCGCAATCGGACGCCAATGGAAACGATATGGGCGGCGTGAGTTTGCCGGAATTGCAAGTTCCGCTGGCGACCTATACCGGATGGAATCTGCGGGATCCCGGATTGGGCTTAGCGATTTGCGGCTGAGCTTTTACGGCTCGTTCATCCCGTTCGCGAAGACCGCCGCCGAGCGTGCAAAAACGGGCGATCCGCGTCTTTCCGTTGCGGAGCGCTATGCTTCGCGCGACGAGTACATGGGCAAATTCGCGGAAGCAGCGATGAAGTTGATGCATGAACGATTCCTGCTGCGCGAAGATTTGCCCGCCTTGCTCGAGCGCGGCGAACTAGAGTGGGCGGAAGTTACCGGACAAAAATAGTTTGCGCGATCGTAGCGCGCGGGAAAAACAGTCGGAGGAGCTATGAATCGGAATCGCCGAGATGTTTTGAAGGGCGGGGGACTTGCGCTGCTGGGCGGCGGTTTGTTTCGCCGCATAGACAAGATTGACGGAATGCAAACGCAAGGAGCGGGCGGATCGCTGGCGGAAATCGTGAAGAGCCGAAGCACTGGCACCAGCGAAAAACTGTTGCTCGGTCCGACACCGGGCGAAGAAGGGCCGCCAGAGCCGGCAAAAGCGGACCGGCTGCCGCTGGAATGGAACAAGTCGACGGTGGCGCGCTTCAAGGAGCAACTGGCGCAAAAAGACATTCACGCGTTCGTCGCGCGGGACCAGCTCAACATTATTTATTTGACGGGCTACTGGCATACGCACACGGAGCGGCCGCAGGTGGTCTTCATGAATAAGGATGACGCGGACCCGTGGTTTCTCTATCCGGCGCTGGACCGCGATCTGGTGAAAGGCTGGTGGTTTGGCGGCGGCTGGGAATACTTCGACACGAAGCACGCAGAGGGAGGATTTCCGGAACAGGGTAAGGTCGTGCAGGGCAAGACTGTGGATTTGTTCGAGATGCTTCTCGAAGGAATCAAAGCCAAGGGCGTGCAAGGAAACAAGATCGGGATAGACGGAAAGCTCTACGCGGATGAGCTGGCGACGGCGAAGAGAGTTTTGCCGAAAGTGAAGTGGGTGGACGTCAGCGACACGCTGCTGGACATGCGCGAAGTGAAAACGCCGGAAGAGCTTGCGCTCACCCGGCGCGCGTACACGTATTTTGACCGGGCGCACGCTTACGCGCGGGACTACATTTTGACTTACGGAACGGACGTGACGGATTACGAAGTGGCGTTCGCGAGCACCTTCTGGATTAACAATGTGCTGCTCGCGGATCTGGATCTTGCCGGCGGATTGCCGCATCACGGCGTGGCCGCTGGCGTTGAAATTGACTGCCGCGTCGGACGGCTTTGCGCCTATCCGCATCCAAATCAGCCGCGGTTCAATCGCATCCAGCGGAACATGCCTTTGCAAGTCGATGGCGATGCGTACATCGGCGGGCATGGCGGAGAAAACTACCGCATGTACATCCTCGCGGATGACGCCGGGCAATTCGATGCGCACATGCGGAAGCTTTGGGAGGTGAGCCAACACACGTGCGATATGCAGGTGGAATTGCAAAAGGAAGGCACGACGTGCTCGAGCGTCGCGTATGAGATTCACAAGTATCAGGTGGCGCAGGGTGTTCAGGATTACATCTATCACCGGCCGGCGCATGGTGAAGGCTCGGAGGGCCACCAGCCGCCTTATCTTTCTCTTGGCGACTACACCGTTCTGAAGAGGAACATGTGCTTTTCCGAAGAGCCGGGGCTCTACGATCCGAAAGCCGGAGTGGGCTTTAACTGGAGCGATCATGTCGTCACCGGAGTAAAGTCGGGGTACCGGATGAGCCGGGTGCCGTACTCGAAGGAATGGAGCTGGGTGAAAATCTAAAGTAATGAGGTAGCTACGCAAAGGGGTAACGATCGTCTGAAGGCGGATCGGGTTTAAATGTGGTGCTTCCTTGCGGGCGCCTGCGGAACATTTTCTTACATTGAACCTGAAATCTCGTTCGTCCGGTATGGCGGTTCTCTCTGAGAGCGCGGCTTGCGTGTCGCGCCCACCGACCTTGTAGGTCCGCGAAAGACCTTGTCCCTTCCTGGCCTCAACCAACGAAATCAAAGCTGGTAAGCTCAGGCCGCCGCCTATTCGCGGCAGACGATGCTGGAACGGAAGGTAAGGGATAGACTCGATAGGCAGCGGACGAGATCTGTTGAGAGGGAACGTGGCTGAACCGAAGGCGGAGTATACGAAGCGGTTGGAACAATTCCTGCAGCTGATCGCCGAGAAAGACCGAGTGCATTTGCGAGTGGGATACGCAAAGTTGCTGGTGATTGGCGCGGGCTTGGCGCTGTTGTGGATCATTTTGGCGGAGCATCTGGTGTCGGCATATTGGTTGATCGTGCCGCTGGCGGCCTACTTGCTGCTGACGATTTGGCACGGGCGCGTTTTGCGGGCTAAGGAGCGGGCGAACACGGCGGCGGAGTTTTATCGCAAGGGGATCGCGCGGATCGAGGATCGCTGGGCGGGGAGCGGGCAAACGGGAGAGCGGTTTCGCGACGCCAATCATGTGTATGCGGAGGATTTGGATCTCTTTGGGCGGGGGTGCTTGTTTGAACTGCTTTCGACGGCACGGCTGCCGATGGGAGAGAGGCAACTTGCAGGTTGGCTGCGTGAGGGGTCGGAAATTGCGGCGATTCTGGAGCGGCAGAAATTGATTGAGGATCTGCGGGAGAAACTGGATTTGCGCGAGGACCTGGCGGTGACGGGAGAAGATTTGCGGGCAAGGTTGAACCCGGAAACTTTGGTGGAATGGGCGGAGCGCGAATCGATTTTGCCGGGAGGCGCGATGTGGCGCGGTGCGATGGCGCTGCTGGCGATGGGGGCGGCGGCGGGAATTGTCTATTACGTTCAGACGGCGGCGCTGTGGCCGCTTTTGAGCGTTTTCGCGGTGGAAGCCGTTGTTCTTGGGTGGCTACGTCGCAAGGCTCATACGGTGATCGAGGGAGTGGATTGCAATGCGGAGGGGCTGCTGCTGTTTTCGGAGATTCTGGAACGGCTGGAGCGCGAGCCGTTTGCAGCGGCCCGTTTGCAGGCCTTGGCCGCCGAATTGAAGGACGGGAAGGAGCCGGCTTCGGCGGCGATTCGAAGATTCGCACGGATCGTTTATTGGATCGACGCGAGCGACGGCGTGCTTGCAAAGATGGCCGAGCTGCCGTTTCTCTATAGCGTGCAGGTGGGGATGGCGGCGGAAGCCTGGCGGAGGCGCTGGGGCGCGAAGATGAGGCGGTGGGCGGAGTTGACGGGCGAGATGGAGGCACTGCTTTCTTTGGCGGCGTATTCGCACGAGCATCCGGAGGATCCGTTTCCGGAATTTGTGGGGGCGGCCGAGGAGGCGGGATTTTTTGACGGCGAGGAATTGGGGCATCCGCTGATAGCGGCGGAGAAGTGCGTCCGGAATAGCGTGCGTCTGGATGCGCAGACGCGAGTGCTGCTGGTGAGCGGATCGAATATGTCGGGGAAGAGCACGTTCTTGCGTGTGGTGGGGATTAATACAGTGCTCGCGATGGCTGGCGCGCCGATTCGCGGAAAGCGGCTGCGGTTGACGCCGCTCAGGATTGGCACGCGGATTCGAAGCACCGACTCGCTGCAGGAGGGGCGGTCGAGTTTTTTCACTGAGATTTTGCATATCCGGAAAGTGTTTGACGCGGCCAACGGCGCGATGCCGATGGTGTTTTTGTTTGATGAGCTGCTGGAGGGGACGAATTCGAAGGACCGCCGAATCGGGGCGGAAGGGCTGATTCAAGCGTTGCTGAAGCGGCGGGCGATCGGGATTGTGACAACGCACGATTTGGCGTTGACGGAAATTGCGGCGGCTCTAGGAAATGTTTTGCGGAATATGCATTTTGAAGATCAGGTGACGGGCGGAATGATGAAGTTTGATTACCGGCTGCGCGAGGGAGTGGTGGAGAAGAGTAATGCGCTGGAATTGATGCGGCTGATTGGGTTGGAGATGTAGATGACGTGGCCGCACGTTCTGCGTGTGCGCAGAAAACCAAAAACAGATCCCTCGCTGCGCTCGGGATAACATTTTTGCAAAGCGGTTATCAAGGGTCTCAGATGAACTATTAAAGGGCCGCGACTATTTAAAGGGCGAGACGGAGGGATTGATCTCGCCGCCTTGCGGGAGCCGGGCTTCGAGAGACAAGTTCGAACGAATGAGGGATTCGACCTGGCTCCAGACCGCGGGGTCGCATTCGATCTGGATGTGGGGCTTCATAAAAAGACGGTCCCACCATGGGTACTGGCCGCAACTGAGGGGCCTTGCTTTGTAGTCCGAGCGGAAATTGCCGAGGATGCGCGTGCGAGCCGGATTGGCGGCGCGAATTTGGGGCTGGCCGTGCAACATACCATCGAGCTGATAAAAATTGGCGGCCTGGGCGACGTTTGCGGGAATGACGGCGTCGTTCTCGCCTATTTTGGAGACGCTATCGACCTGGATGGTGAGAACTACGGGGATACCATCTTTTTCGAGCTGGCGCGCTAGCTCGACGGTTTCCGAGGCGCCCCAACTGTGGCCAAAAATAATGATGCGCGCATTCTGCTTTTCTTCGCGCGATAGTTTTCCATCGCTGTTGGCATCCAAGAAGTGCAGAACCGCCTGGTGCGCCTCTTTGCCGCGATGATTCTCGAACGTTTCGACGAAAGCCGACGAGGGGTATTCTTCGCGCAGGCGCTGCACAAGCTGAACCTCGGTGTGGACGCGGTCATCGTGGCGAACAAAACCACCTACAAATCCAATCACAATAACCGGTGAAGTGGAGGGAATCCCTGCAGGGGTAGCGGGAGGCTTAGAACTCGCCTCACCAGAGACGAGTACCAAAGGCAAAAGCAAAAACAAGACCCGGAACGAGGGAAACATGCGCTGCACCGTGACGGGAAACTACATTAGTACAGATGAGAGAAACAAGAGCAAAGTTAGCCAAAATCAAAGAGGGAGAAAATGGTACGGAGAGGCCTGAGAAAATGGTAGAGATGCTTTAGTACTCACAGGACCCGCTAGAGAGGCAGGATTCCAGGGGATTATTGAAATTGACCGAAGGAGATGGCCGTGGCTCTGGTATTTCCTGGGAGGAGGGTGTTGTTGGCTGTTGTGGAAGTCGAGCTATTCATGCGAGCCGCTTCCAGTTGGGCCCAATCACTCCTGAACTCGGGCATGATTTCGCGGCTATGTTTGGGGCTTTTCAGATAGTGATCGGCCCGCGCGAGGGTCAGAGCATAGGCCCATTGGGAATCGCTGCCGGATGCAAAAATGTTGCTTGCGCTTAGCCCGATCTTCGACGGCTTGCCGCCTTGCGAGAGATCCAGCCAAAGGGATCCGTTGGCATCGACGCTGAGCGTGCCGACGCGATCAAGATACTTGTAAAGACGCCCTAGAAAATCGTAGTTGGGAATGATTTCGCGGCTGATGGCATCGTTTGTCAAGGAGCCAAAGGCCTCGCGATATTGTTTCCATTCCTGGGCAGTGCCCACGAGCTGCGCGCTCTCTTCGCTGGCGACGGCTTCGAGTTGCTCTTCGCGGGGGATGTCGTTCGCGGCTTTCGCTTCCCGGATTTCCAGTTTTATGTCCGACGCCTCGACGGTGGGGTGCTGTTCCAATTCGTGCTCGGCGTTGAACCGCCCAGTTAGCAGGTAAGAAGCGGCCATGAAAGGCAGTTCATGGTTGGCAAAAAGGATCATGGGCACGAGCAGTTTCTTGGAGTGGTACAACTGCTCGGTTCCGTTGCGGCATTCGGTGCTGCGCTTGATGGTGCCCGGAAGCTGCGCAAAGTGAAGAACGCGGAGATGGGCCTCCGGATGGCGTTCGCCAAAGCGCGTAAAGGAACGGGCAATCGCCTTGGGAGTGATCAAGCCGAAATCATTCAGATAGTCGGCCCGCGCGGCGTGCGGATAGTAGGTATTGATCACGCGGCGAGAGAAGCTGGCGCAATTTTGCGTGACGCCGTTAAAGTGGTTCTGGTTGGGCAGCGAGTTGAATTCAGCGATGAGCGCTCGGTCCTGCTCGACAGACGTTTCGACGACGAAAATATAGATGCTGCGCTCTAGAGTAGCGCCGACCATTTCGCGCCATTCGGCTTTATTGCTGGTGCGGCACGTGGGACTATCGCAGTAGCCCGAAAGAAAATTTACGCGGTATCGTTCCTCGAGAGCGTGTTTGATCTTTTGCGAGCCGAAGAGCGGCCGGTTCTGCGGGTCCTCGACACCGTATAGATAAATCGACAGCGGGACAATATTCCACTCGAAGGGCTGGTCCTCGCCGAGCGTGGTGTAGTTGCTCATGACCGAACCTTGTTCGTCCGGACGGCACAGGCGGAGCTTCACGGGAGATTCAGGGCAGATGCGCGAAAAATAGACGGCGCTGTGGCCGGAGCCCGTTATGCGCGCGACGCTGGTATCCAGGGACTCGTTGAGCAAGACACCAACGTCTGCGTACGCAGGAGAGGAGCTCAAGCAGAAGAGCAGAAGTACTAGAACTGGCCCCATTCGGCCAAGAATCATCCTCCACCGAACCAAGATGCTGGTCGGCGCGATGTAAGAACGCTTTGGAGTCAACTTTGGCAACGCGATCGGTTTCCTTTCAGCCGAAGGCTCACGCTACTATTTTAACGGGCCAGAGAGAATCGAGCGAACCCTGTAGGGGCGGGGCTAATAGTGCTTTAGGCAAATCCAAGCCCGCCCTGAAGGACAGGTAGTGCTTCCGTAAACCATTGAAATAGAAAGACCTACCAGAATAATGGGATGCCCAAACCGAAAGGAAGGTTGCGCCGCATGCTGGCGGTTTTTGGGCCTGCAAAAAGCGGTTCTACGAGAAGAAAGAGGAGAGAAAGACATGACAAACCCCTGTGGATAAACCCGCTTTGGGAGAAGAAGTTGTGGCTTGGCTCGGCCGGGTGCTGGAACCAAAGGGCTCCAGGTATGCAACTGGCGGCAGGGAAAAAGTAATCTAGGCTGTGATCCACGGCTAACTTCACCGTCCCGCGCCAAAAGGCTAGCTTTGCTGGAGTACGAGCGTCTGTTAGAATGAAATGCTCAGTCTTGCAATTTCTCAGAGCAAATTTACGGCTGCGCTTGACAGCCTGGTAGGAATAAAAATGGCACTGAAGTGTGAACTTTGCGGCAAAGGGCCGCATTTTGGCAACGTCATCAGTCACGCGAATAATACTCGGCGTAGACGGTGGAATCCCAATCTGAAGCGCGTCCATGCGTTGGTGGACGGAGCGCGGAAACACGTTCGAGTTTGCACGGCCTGCATCCGCGCCGGCCGCGTGAAGAAAGCGGCCTGAGCACCACACCTTGAACCCTTCGCTTGCCAAACTGAGCGCGGCTGCGCGCCCGAGTACCTCCTTGAAAGCCGTGGAGCGCTCGCTGGCGCTATTGCCCGTGATGGCAATGGCGCTTGCCATGGGCGCGGGCTGCAAGCAAAAAGCGCAGCCTTCGCCGGACGTGTGGGCCGTGGTCAATGGGCAAGAGATCAAGCGCGATGACGTCGACAAATACTACCGGACGCGCGTGAATCCCGAGGGGCAGGAACCATCGCAGGAAGAAGCTCTATCGCTGAAGCTGAATGTTCTAGACGAACTGATCAACAACGAGATTCTGCTCGAGCGGGCCAAGAAGCTGAATCTGGAAGCGAGCGACGGTGAAGTGGAAGACAAGTTCACCGAGATGAAGAGCCCTTACACCGAAGATGAGTTCCAGAGACAGCTGAGGGATCGCGGCGTTTCCGTCGACGATTTAAAGCGCGACCTGCGCCGGCAACTTTCCATCACCAAGCTGCTGAACCGCGAAGTGGTGGCGAAAATATCCATCACCGATCAAGACGTGACCGACGCGTATAACGCGAATAAAGCGCAATTCAACGTCGTGGAACCGCGCTACAGAATTTCCGAAATCGTTGTGACCCCCAGAAAAGAAGCGCAAATCCGCAACCTCAAGAATGACGACGCGACGAATGAAGTGGAAGCCGAGCGCAAGGTAAAGATGTTGGAGGACAAGCTGAACAGCGGCGCGGACTTCGCGCAGCTGGCGATGGACTATTCCGAGGACATGAACTCGTCAGCGATGGGCGGCGACCTGGGGTACGTGCCGGAATCCGCCCTGAACCAGTCGGATGCCACGCTGAAAAAGGTTGTACTGGGAATGAAGCCTGGGCAGGTGAGCCCGCCGCTTCCGATTCAGTCGAAAGACGGACCGCGCATCGTGATTTTAAAGCTCATCTCGCGGGAATCGCCGGGGCAACGCAATATTTCTGATCCAGCAGGTGCAGCAAACGATTCGCGACACGCTGCGCAGCCACAAGGAGCAGTTGCTGCGCGCCGCGTACCTCACCATTGCCAGGGATGATGCGCGTGTGACGAACTTTCTCGCGCAACAAATCATCGAATCTGCCGGCAAACTTCCGGATGCGGCAAAAACGGATTTCCCTGTCAAATCATCCGGACATTAAATCTCTTTTTTCTTCCCGCGGAGAATCCCCCGCTACTCCACCCAGGCAAGCACTTCACCCGCATTGACGGGCTGGCCTTCCTTGACGTGCAGGCGCTCGACCGTGCCGCCTTTTGGTGAGCGAATTTCGTTTTGCATCTTCATCGCTTCCACAACGAGCAATCCCTGGCCTGCTTCGACGCTGTCTCCCGCTTTCACGAGCACGCGAATGACTTTGCCGGGCATGGGCGCAACGACTTGCTGGCGGCCTTCCGCTTCGAGCGCGCCATGCCTGCGGCCACGCCAAGCACGAGGATCGGCAACCTCGGCAGCGAACTCCTGCAATCCAGTCTGGATTTTGAGAACGCCGCCGCGAGATGGGGAGATGCGAACTTCGTAGGATTGGCCTTCGAGAAGAAGCGAGAGCGTGTTGGGCGCGATTTCAACGGCATCGGCATCGACCGTTTGGCCGTCGAGCGTGATTTTCCAGCTGTCCGCGACGCGTTCGAGTTCGATGATCCGCACATTTCTTGCCGGATGAGCCGATGAGCTGGACTTCAAATTTCATGGCAGACGGTCCAGTTGCTGGCGCCGGCCTTCTTGCTTCCAACGGGAAGGTTGAGAAGAGTCCCGGCTGGGCGGACGGCCTGTCGCTCGGCGATTTCTCCGGCTGATTCGCGTGCCAGATCGCCGCGGCGATGGCTGCGGCATCGGCGGCGCGGTCGGGCTTTGGATTTTCGTGCGCGAAGCGCGCGAAGGAGGCCGGACGCTGAAGCAATTCGTCGAGCCATTTTGTGTGAATCTCGCCGCGAAGAAAGTCAGGCTCGGCAAGAATGCGCCGGAAGAGGCCGGCGTTGGTCTTGATGCCAGTGACGGTATACTCCTCGAGGGCGCGGCGCAGGCGGGCGATGGTTTCCTCGCGGCTATTGCCCCAGGCGATCAATTTGCTAAGCAGCGGATCGTAGTCCATCGGAACGGTCCAGCCTTCGTAAACTCCTTCGTCCAGGCGGATGCCTGGGCCGCTGGGCGCATGGCGCGAGAGAATTTTTCCGGGCGACGGGAAAAAATTGTTATCTGGATCCTCGGCGTAGAGGCGCACTTCCATGGCGTGGCCGCGCGGCGTGATGGTCTCCCAAGCAAAGGGAAGGCGATGTCCTGCGGCGATGGCGATTTGCAGCTTGACCAAGTCGAGGCCGGTGACCTGCTCCGTGACCGGATGCTCGACCTGAAGGCGCGTGTTCACCTCCAGAAAATAAAAATTTAGATGAGCATCGACGAGAAATTCCACGGTGCCGGCGTTGACATACCCTCCGGCGCGCGCGAGGCGGACGGCCGCGTCACCCATTTTCTTGCGCAATTCCGGCGTGATGACCAGCGAAGGAGCTTCTTCAATCACTTTTTGGTGGCGCCGCTGAACCGAGCATTCGCGCTCTCCGAGAGAAACGACGCGGCCATGAGAGTCCGCCAAAATCTGAATTTCAATATGACGCGGCTTTTCCAGATATTTCTCGAGGTAGAGCCGCGCATCGCCGAACGCGTTCAGGGCTTCCGAAGAAGCATCGCGCCAGGCAGAGGCAAACTCGGAGTCGCGAGTGACGACGCGCATACCTTTTCCGCCGCCGCCGGCAACCGCTTTTAGCAAAACTGGATAACCCATGTTTTGCGAGAGCGCCTGAGCGTCATCGGGATTCTCGATGGGATCGTTTGCGCCTGGAACGGTGGGCACGTCGGAGCGGCGCGCAAGCTTGCGCCCGGCCGTTTTCGAACCGAGAGCTTCCATGGCTTCGGCGCTTGGCCCGATGAAGGTAATGCCTGCTTCCGCGCACGCCCGCGGGAGGGCTGCGTTTTCCGCGAGGAAGCCGTAGCCAGGATGGATTGCGTCGCACCCAGAGCGGCGCGCTACGCCGATTATTTTTTCAATACAAAGATAACTTTCGCGCGACGCCGCGGGCCCGATGGGGTAAGCCTCATCCGCAAGGCGAACGTGAAGCGATTTGCGGTCGACCTCGCTGAAAACCGCGACGCAGCGAATGCCCAGCTCGCGGCAAGCGCGCAAGATGCGCACGGCAATTTCGCCGCGATTGGCAATCAGGATTTTCCGGAACATGGACCTTTGGTATAGCTCCGGGATTCTAGCATGGGTGGAAACGCCGCCAAGCTGTCCGCGTGGCGGGAGTGTCTAATTGTTTGGAGCAGCCAGGTATGCGTGCAACCGCTCACGATGCGGCATAGGTTAACCGCCGAGGGTGACGTTCACTTCAAACTGGTTCGACTTGGGAATGCCTCGCGGCAAGATGCACATCTGCTGAAGTCTCGGCGTATCGAGCAATACGTTCATGATTTTGTTCAAGGTAATCGTTTCTACGACGTAGCGTGCCGTCAGGCTATTGGGCACCGGATGTCCTAGTGGCGCAACGGCGAAAGGCACGATTCCGTACTTGTTTTTGAGGCTCGTGACGATGCTCACAAGATCTTCGAGATTTTCTCTTTCGATGCCGCTGAATCTCATGCGGTCAAACAGGTAGTAATCCAGCGAGTATTCCCGGACGGTTGTTGCCATGCGATCTCCCTCGAAGCCAAAAGTCTAGGGGGGCTCCGGCTCGGCCGGAGGGAAGGTTCGCTTCGAGAGTAGAATCGGCAGAAAAGCCAGTCAACTTTAGCGAATAAGTTTTGCGCTAAAGAGCAAACCGGCAAAATCTGCCTAGCATATTGGACTTCAATATGGCCCGGGGATGCCCAGGTCGCGACAGATTTTCCGAACAAGAAAATCGTTGATCGCGGCGTGGCGCGGGACGCTGGTTGTGGCATTCGTTCGGGGATTGAAGAAGATGGCGTGCCGGCCGCCCTCACTCAACAATAAGCATCCGTGAGCGGCAAGATGTCGTAAGAAGTCAGCCGCTTCATTCCACGGCGCTCAAATGCTTACAGTGATGGGTTCCCGTATAGCGCCTGCGAGGCGCTGTTTTGCGGCCAATTCGCGGTTAGCTTCGATAACCAGGGTTAGCGCTTCCTTCAAATTACGGCGGGCCTCCGCAAGAGTACTACCATGCGTGTTCACTCCCGGAATTTCTTCTATATAGGCCACGTACCAACGGCCGCGCTTCTCAATCACAGAAGTGAATTCGAGTGTCATGAAGCATATTTTGGCATAGACTAGAGGGATTGGCCGCACTCAAAGTGGAATGTTGCCGTGTTTCTTGCGGGGATTGGTGTCCCGCTTGTTTTCCAGGGCGCGAAGAGCGGTGATGATGCGCGCGCGCGTTTCGGACGGTTCGATGATGGCGTCGATGTAGCCCTTTTCGGCGGCTACGAACGGATTGGCAAAGCGGTTGCGAAATTCGTCGATTTTCTCCTGGCGTAGCCGCTCGCGATCAGACTCGGCGGCTTTGTCCAGTTCGCGCTTGTAGACGATGTTCACCGCGCCTTCGGGACCCATTACGGCGATTTCCGCGGACGGCCACGCGAAATTTGCATCCGTTCGAATGTGCTTGCTGGCCATGACGCAATACGCGCCGCCATAAGCCTTGCGGGTGATGACCGTGATCTTGGGGACGGTGGCCTCCGCGAACGCAAAAAGCAATTTCGCGCCGTGTTTGATTATGCCGCCAAACTCCTGCTGAGTACCGGGCAGAAAGCCGGGAACGTCCTCAAAGGTAATGAGTGGAATATTGAAGGCATCGCAAAAGCGGACAAAACGCGCGCCTTTGAGAGAAGCATTGATATCGAGAACGCCGGCGAGAAACGCCGGCTGATTGGCGACAATGCCCACAGGGCGCCCGTCGAGACGCGCAAAACACTACAATGATATTTTTCGCGAAGTGCTCGTGGACTTCAAATAAGTAGCCGTCGTCAACGATGGCGTGGAGGGCGTCTTTCATGTCGTAAGGTTTTTGCGCCTCGTCCGGAACGAGCGAGTTCAAGGATTCCTCGCGGCGGTCCGGCGAATCGGTGGCTTGGCGGCGCGGAGGATCGTCCACATTATTCGAAGGCAGGAAACTCAGCAGCTCGCGAATCATCGCCAGGCAATCGGCGTCGTCCGCGGAGACAAAGTGCGCCACGCCGCTCTTTTCGTTGTGCGTCATCGCACCGCCAAGCTCTTGCTTGGTGACTTCTTCGTGCGTAACGGTCTTGATGACATCGGGCCCGGTGACGAACATGTAGGAAGTCTCGCGCGTCATGAATATAAAATCGGTGATCGCTGGCGAATAGACGGCCCCACCCGCACAAGGGCCCATGATGGCGCTGATCTGAGGAATCACGCCGCTGGCGAGCGTATTTCGCAAAAAAATATCCGCATAACCCGCGAGCGAAGCGACGCCTTCCTGAATTCGCGCGCCTCCTGAATCATTGAGTCCGATAACAGGCGCGCCGGCGCGCATTGCGAGATCCATGATTTTGCAAATTTTCCGCGCGTTAGCTTCGGAGAGCGAACCTCCGAAAACGGTGAAATCCTGCGCAAAAACGTAGACTAGCCGGCCATCGATGCGGCCAAAACCAGTGACGAAACCATCCCCCACGGGGCGCTGCTCCTGCATTCCGAAATCCACGCAACCGTGACGGACAAATTTATCAAGCTCTTCGAAGCTTCCTTCGTCGAGAAGCAGATTTATGCGTTCGCGCGCAGCGAGTTTGCCCACCTTGTGTTCGCGCTCGCGGCGCTCGGAGCCGCCGCCGGCTTCCGCTTCCGCGGATTGGCGTCGAAGTTCTTCCATGCGATCGTGATGTTTCTCTTTTGCGCTCGCAGCGGCGTTTTTCTCAGGCAAGCTTTCCTCCGGGAGCATCCGCTTCCTCTTTGGCAAAGATCCGAACCGCAAGATGTGTCGCCAGCCAAACCGTGCCGAGCAGGAGGACCACGCCGAGAAGCAATTCCGCGCAAATCGCGGCGGCTCGCTGGAGGGTCGATTCGAACGACGTGACGTAATCCGTGGCTTGCACAAGAATGAACATCGCACCGAGAGTCATCGCAACAATGAGAGTCGTGGTCAAGATGGAGGCGATGAATCATCTTCATGGGATTGGCGCGGCGCATCGAAGCCGCAGAAAGAAGGATAGCGCAACTGGGCGAAAATCAGAATGCAAAGCAACCCTGGCAAGCGGTCCCCGATCATCGGCGTTCACGCGCCCCGGGCTTGTCGCGAGCAGTTCCAAGTTCAACGCAAGCGCTCCAAACCTCAGCGCAGGCCGGACCAATCATCCGCAACGAGAATCGAATCGCTCGGATTCGAAGGATCGTATTTCACGCTGGCAGGTTGGCCCGCGACGAGCCGTTCGAAACGGATCTGCCCTTCCAGCCCGGTGATGTCCTGCGCGGTGTGATAGGTGACGCCGGAAATCGCGTAACTGTAAGTGACGAGGTGCCTGGGCCTCAAATCGACGATCGGGCGGGCGCGAGAACCGAAAAGCTTTCTTTGAGCCTCACGCGGCTCGGGAGGATGTTCCGCTAACTCGACAACTTGCCCCTCCGCAATGCGCCCGATTTGATTCAAATGCAGGCGCCGCCTGCGCTCCACGTCCTCGGGCTCTTCCGCCGGACGAAAGAATGCGTAGGCGATCATCATGATCGCGGCAATGGCAGCACCGGCCATTGCGAGAACCAGCTTTCCAGTCCGCGAACAAAGCTTTCAACTGAAAATCTCCATAGCTGCAAATGAATTGTGGAGTGACGTACGCCCGCTCCAGCGGCACCGCGAATGTGACGGCACGAAAGAAAAAGGCCGTCTTCCGGGATCGCCCCACAGGTTTGTATTTTACCGAAACAGCGGCAGAGTAGTGAAACTACGTGTGCGGGGCTTGCACTGGATTGCGCAACACGCCAACACCGCTGATGCTGATCTCGACGATGTCTCCCGCAACCAGCGGCCCGACGCCCGCGGGCGTGCCAGTGGCAATCAAATCTCCGGGGAAAAGTGTCATCACACGCGAGATCCACCGGACCAAAAACGCGACCGGGTACGCCATCAGTGAAGTGCTTCCGGATTGGCGGAGCGCACCGTTTACATGCGTCTCCACCAAAACGTCGGCCGGATTTAGCTGCGTCTCGATGTGCGGGCCGACAGGGCAAAACGTGTCGAAGCCTTTGGCGCGCGTGAACTGCACGTCGCTCTTTTGCAGATCGCGGGCAGTCACATCGTTGAGGCAGCTGTAGCCGAGAAGATACGAGAGCGCGTCGTCGGAGTCCTTCAAATGCGAACACCGCCGGCCAACGATAAGCGCAAGCTCGCCTTCGTGCTCTACGCGCTGGGATTGCGGCGTAAGAACGATCGCCTCGCCAGGACCAATAATCGCCGAAGGAGGCTTTAAGGAAGATGAGCGGCTCCTTGGGCATTTCATTGCCGAGCTCTGCCGCGTGCGCTGCGTAATTTCGCCCGACACAAACGATTTTCCCCGGATCGACAGGAGCCAACAGACGGACGTCCGCAACCGCCCAGGTGCGTGACCGTGCGACCAGGCACTCCACGGAGGCCCGGAAATCTCGCGGACGTGATCGCTCTCGATCACGCCATAAAGCGCGGAGGCTGGCTGCTGGGCAGAGGAACCACTTGGGATAAATCGGCAGAATTTCATTTAGGGTCAGCTCGGATGATGGTTCGGATGCGATTCGTGCGACGCCCGAGCGCGGCTGGATGATGGTCCATATCCAGCAAAGAGTAACCACGAGCATATAAAGTACGGCGCCGAGCATGAAGACTTGAACAGCGCTGAAACGCTCCGCAAGGCCCGCAAAATCCATGCACAGAACGCGATAGGCCAGGCTGAAAATGGCCCACGCCACAAGGCTCGAGGCCAGCAAATTTCCCGGCATGCGCCAAAATCGAAGAACGGAATCAATGCGACTAGTCCGAGAAGAACCACCGCCGTCAAATTGCGCGCGAGGGCAAAGCGATCGAGCGACGGAAGATGGTTGGCGACAATCACCCATCCGCTAAATACAATGGAGAGAATGATCCCGACGTAAATGACCTGTTCGAACCGATGCGTTCCGCAAGACATGAAACGATTCATACGCGGGCAATGTGCACGAACGGTCATCATGCAACGCGCTCCCAAGATAGATGCTGAGTAGAACCCGGGGCTACGGAGAAGGTTTCGCGACATCAACCGCAACAGCCGCGCTGGCTTCACTTTCATTGCCAGCACGATCGACGGCGGTCACGGAATACCAGTAGCGGTGACCGGGCTCTACAGACGTATCACGATACGCTGGTGCAAGCAATAGGTCGGACGTGATCATCACGCCGCGCGTGTCCTGCTGCTCACTTCGATAGACGCGGTAGCCCGCAAGATCGGTTTCAAGATTTATGGACCACGAGAGATCCACGAGCACGGAATCAGGCGTGGCGCCAGAGAGTACCGCGGCAACCAAATTTTGCGGCGCTGCGGGAGGAAAAGTATCGCGCGGCGACACGATCGCGGCTACCGAATCCCAGGACTCGAGTTCGCTTCCTTCCACGAGCACCACGCTTCTGACGATATAGGCGTAGGTTTTGCCAAAATCGAAAACCGTGTCGTGGTAAGTGATTTCCTCTGAGGGCGCGAGCAAAGCGAGCGGCGATTTCCATTTGGCTTTGGAGAAATCCGTTGCGGCAGCTTCGGTCGAGGCGGGGTCAAGCTCGCCGCGATAAATTCGATAGCCGGTAAACCCGCTGAGCGGATCGCCGCCGGACGTGCGCGTAGGAGCCGTCCAGCTCAACTCGATCGCGGGTTCGGTGACGCGCGCCTCGAGCTTCGCCACAGGCTCCGGCACAGGATACATGCGCACGGAAACGGCGTTGGAATCTCCCGAAGCGCGTTTCTTGGAGGCTCGCGTACGCACGACGTAGTCGAGCGTGCCCCCGGGATGCGCGCGAGTTTCCGCTGGCGCCACGGGGTCGATGAATTTCACGTGGCCTTCGGAGACGTAATTTTCCACAAGCGAACCCGGAATCGTGTAAACCACGCGGAAGGATTTTACATCTGGCGAACCATCGGGCTTCGGCGTGCCCCGCACAATTTCTACGGCTGGCGGCGATGCCAGCCGATCGCCAGTGATGGTCTTCGCAGGCAGAGTGAAGATGAGTTGCACGCCGTCACCAGCTTGATGTGCAATCAGATCGGCAACGGCCACGGGAACGGGCGGTGTGGGCGGAACAGGTTCGCCAGGCGCGCCACAACCCGCAGAAAAGAGAAATGCCATAACGAAAATCGAAATGCGAAACTCGCAAAGCAGGCGTGCTCAATGTCGCGCGAGATTCGGCGTTCCGCAAGTTTCCGAATTCCCATTTTTCGATTTTCGGAGTTTACAGGATATAACGGCTCAAATCCTGATTCTTGACGATATCCGCAAGCTGTTTGCTCACGTAGGCGGCATCCACCTTCACATTCTTTTTCTTCAGGTCGGGCGCTTCGAAGGAAAGTTCATCGAGAACTTTTTCGAGAATCGGTATGCAGCCGCCGCGCTCCGATGTTTTCGGTGGACTCGTTCACGCTCGTGGCAAAGCGCGCGATGGCCGCAACCGCGTCCTCCGTAAAGTTCAGCTTGACCCCTTCGGTCTCCAAAAGCGCGATGTACTGCTTGATTAACGCATTTTTCGGCTCCGTGAGAATGCGGATGAAATCCTCTTCCTTCAGCGATTGCAGCTCCACGCGAATCGGCAAGCGGCCCTTGCAGCTCGGGGATAAGGTCCGAAGGCTTGGTCACGTGGAAGGCGCCTGCAGCGATGAACAGTATGTGGTCCGTGCGAATCATCCCGTAGCGCGTGTTGACGGTTGTGCCTTCGATGATTGGCAGAATATCCCGCTGTACGCCCTCGCGGGAAACATCCGGTCCGTGGCCGGATTCGCGTCCGGCGACTTTATCAATTTCATCTATAAAGATGATGCCCATCTGCTCGGCGCGCTCGACGGCGATGCGCGTCACCTGGTCCATGTCCAGCAGCTTGTTCTCTTCTTCCTGAATCAAATACTCGAAAGCATCCGCCACGGACATCTTGCGCTTTTTTTTCTGCTGCCCAAAAAGTCCGGAAAGATTCGAGAACATGTCCTTCATGTTTACGTCCATGTCCTCGACGCCCTGGTTGGAAATAATCTCAAACGACGGCATCGAACGTTCCCGCACTTCGAGGTCCACCATCCGCTGATCCAGTTTCCCTTCTCGAAGCTGCACGCGCAGCTTCTCGCGCGTACGCTGTGACTGCTCCCGCTGCGCCGCCGCTTCGATTTCGCTCGTGCCGGCGGCCGGCGGCGGCGACGGAGGAAGCAGTAGATCCAGAACGCGCTCTTCCGCGGCCTGCTCCGCGCGGTCGGCCACCTCATCGAGTTTTTCTTCGCGTACCATGTCGATGGAAGTTTCCACGAGATCGCGCACCATCGATTCCACATCGCGCCCCACGTACCCGACTTCCGTATATTTCGAGGCTTCCACTTTCACGAACGGGCATCCGGCCAGACGCGCAAGACGGCGCGCAATTTCCGTTTTGCCCACGCCGGTGGGGCCAATCATCAAAATATTCTTGGGAAGTACGTCCTCGGCGATCTCTGGCGGAAGTTTTTGGCGGCGGACGCGATTCCGCAAAGCCACAGCCACAGCGCGCTTTGCCGCATTTTGCCCGACGATGTACTTGTCGAGTTCCACGACAATTTCGCGCGGCGTCATGTCGTCGAGAGCGGGGAGCAGCTGCTCTTCCTCTACGGGCGCGGCGCCGTTGCCGCCCGGCACGATAAACAATTTCCTTATCGGTCTTGCTGGTCATGAAATGTCCAATTCCTTTGTGTGTAGCCCTCTTGCCTGCGATCTCTTTGTTGGTGATTCCTTTGATGCGCGAAGACGGCTCGGCGTATTATCGCTCGCCACCTAGATTTCTTCGACTGTAAAGTTCGCGTTGGTATAAATGCAAATCTCGCTGGCGATGCGCATCGCTTCCATGGCCAGTCTTTTGCGCCAAGCTTCGAATGTTTTAGCAAGGCGCGCGCCGCGGCCAGTGCATATGTCCCGCCGGAGCCGATGGCGCACAATCCATCATCCGGCTCGATCACGTCGCCGTTGCCGGAAAGCAAAAACGTGGCCTTCGCATCCGCGACAATTAGCAGCGCTTCCAGATGCCGCAGCGCGCGATCCTTGCGCCATTCCTTCGCAAGCTCGACGGCCCCTTTCTGCAAATTTCCGGAATGTTCCTGAAGCTTGCCCTCGAACCTCTCGAAAAGCGAAATCGCATCCGCGGTAGACCCGGCAAACCCCGCGATCACTTTGTCGTTGTAAAGCCGTCGTGTCTTCCGCGCCGTATGTTTCATCACATGGTCGCCCATCGTCACCTGTCCATCGGCGATGAGCACTGCCTTATTGTCCTTGCGCACGCACAACACCGTGGTGCCATGCATCGGCGCGCCTCCCTGGCTGTTACGCATCCCACCATTATACAGCGGCGCCCCGCTCTAGGCACGCCGCCTCGCTCCTAGCCCTCGAGAGCGATTCTTTCGGTTCAGACAAGCGAGCTTCTAGGGTTTTTCTGAAGTAGGCGGAGCTGGAGGCGCCGCGGTAGGCGGAACAGGCGGCTCGTTGGGCGTATTCTTCGCGAGATTCTGGAGGTGTTCCTGTAATACCTTGAGCTCGAGCTGGGATTTTTGCGAATCACTTGTGAATATTTCGATCTGTTTTTCTATTTTGACTTTCTGCTCTGCCGCCGCATCTTGGAGATCGTGACTCATTCGATTAAGCACATCTTGTAAGTCTCTGATCTGCTCTTCTTTATACTTGATCAAACGCTGCGTTTCCTCGGGTGTCGCTGGCAGCTTCATCGTCATTCCGGCCTCTTTGATCTGTTTCGCAAACTCGGCCTTTTTCGATGCCGCTTCCGCATCGGCGGCTTCCTGCGCCTCTTTCTCAGCCCGATAGATGTCCGCGGGTGTTCGCAGCACTTCGACGTCATCGTTCGTCCAAACTTTGCGCCTCTTGACGGGCAGTGCGCCGATTTGTTGCGCTGGGTCGGAGCCCGGTTGCACGCTCGGTGCAGGTGCCGGAGAAGGAGGCGGCTGGGGCTGCTGTTGCGTTTGCGAAGACTGCTGCTCCTGTGGCCTCCCTGCGTATGCAGGTTGTGACAGAGCCGCGGAGAAAAATGCAACGCCCACGGTGGGTAAGAGAGTGGCGAATCTTCGGAGGGGGAAGCGAGGGTTCATTCAGCGTCCTAGCTCTGTGGAATTTCGTGGAAGGACAGCACTTGGTACTTGGTCGCCGATTGCACATACTGCACCCAGCAGCTGCTATAAAAGATGCCCTTGCTGCCGACCCCATTGAAGTCAAACGCTGGGGGCCCCAAAGAAGATAGAGGATTGCCCGATCCGTCGACTGTGGCCGCCACAAGCACGGCTCCGTTGATCTGGCTGTTAACTCCTTGGTAGCCCTGCTGCGAAGAGAAAATGCCTTTGCCGATCACCAGGATAATTCCATTCCACGATGCGTTCGGGTCGTAGGTGAAGATCCCTGTTACCACAAGTATTCCGTAGCCCGTGCCGGTCCACCCCGTAAGGTCCAAATCGCCATTGACTACCACGGTCATGGGATTCGAAGAGGACATCGTCGCGGGCATCACGCTCGAATTCGCCGGCCCGCTCACTACAACATCGGCAGTCTGCGTGAGGGTCGTTGCCACAGAGTTGATTCCACTCACGGTTAGTAAGTTCGAAGCTAGGCTCGGGCTGGAGGGTCCGCCAACGTAATTGACGTCAGGCGGAGGTGGGTGATGAGATCCAACGCCAGGGTATTCCCCATAGTTTGCGGCCCCGATAGCATTGAGCAGGTTCGTGCCACTGGGATCGCCACCTGTGTTAACGGTATATCCAATAGCACGGACTGCGTTTGCCCCCGGCGAGCAGCTGCCAACGCCGTATTGGTCGAGCCCGTCCACAAAAAACGTAGCTCCATACGGCAAGGTAAGCGGGTATGCTGCATTGTTGCCGACGCTGGGATTGCCGATGTTGGGCCCATCCAGCGTCAGCGCAGCGGGAAAAGTCAGACTCACTCCAATCGGAGCAACCACGTATTGCAACATCTTCTGACTGCCATTGGGCAAATACGCCAGCGCGGTGACCTGCAGCACTTGCACGGCGGTAGACGGCGGACTCAACGTCTTAATCAGGCTGGGCGCGGGGTTGCCGTGAGAATCGACGCCAGCCGGATCGTAATAAATCGGTATGGTGTTATCGTAAGCGCCGTCGGAGTCCACGTCGAGGTAAAGAGACTGCTCGGTCGCTGCAGTAATTCGCACCCATTTGTACATCGGCCCAGGGAGGCTCGGACTAAGAGAGTAGTCCCAGACCGAAGGGAGAGACTGCCAAGACGCGCTGGAAGCCGCCTGGTTGAATTCGCTCTGGTATTCGTTGTCATAATACGTATTGCTGGGGTCCCAGGGGTGGATGACTTCGCCAGACAAGCCGTTTGTGACGTAGCGTGTAGAGCCAAGCGGGAAAGGTGTCTGAATGAACGTCGAGTCTGTGTTGTTAAAATAGGTAGGATTCTTCGGAAGCAAACGTCCGCGCGCTTCCTCCAGACCCGCGAGAGCCGCGTAGTACACCGTCGAAGAGGCCCTGTAGTTTGAGCCGAGCGCCGTTTCTGTGCCGGAAGAAACCAGCAAAGCGATCGCCACCACGCTGATCAATAGCAATACGAAAATCGCAATCAACAGTGCGATTCCCCGTTCGCGGCCGCGGCGCGCTTTGCAGTCTTTGCTCATTCTCGTTTTTGCTCTGACTCCGCTCTTAAGGCTGAGCCGGGTTCAGGCTGTGTCCCCGTCCATGCAATTCGATAAGCCTCGGCAGCCCCGTTTGCGCATCCTGCGTCGGCGCCATCACGATCAGCGTAATCTCAACGTCCGTCACATTGATCGCGGAATTGTACGATCCCGCCGAAACACAGGGCTGCGGCCCAAAGGGCGTGTAACAGGTATAGCTGAAAACCGGCACGGGATTCCCGCCCGGAAACATGCTGGGGTAGGCGGCCCGGAATTTCGTAATCTCCGCGGACGATGCGTTGTTCATTACGTTTTGCACGTAGGGAACGAATGAGTTTTGCGTCGTCGCAGCTGGGTCTGCCCCGGCCACCTTGTACGTCTGGCTGCGAGATAAAATATTATTGTTCAACTGGTAGCGCGTCCATTCGACGCCGTCGTGCCGCCAGGGGTCCACGTCCCTTTCGATGATCAAATCAAAATCTCCAGGGGTCGTGCACGTGCCCCCTCCTCCTGTGCCGATCACACAGGGCGAATTGGGATAGCCGCTGGACCACGCCACCGGCGTGATCGCATAGGAAGTCGGGTTCGGCGTATTCGGAAAGATCGAGAACTGGTTCTGCGGCGGATAACCTGAACCGTTCACGTCTCGAACGATTTCGTCCAAACCGAACCGCGCTTCCTGAAACGAGTTCAAAACCTGGGATTCGGTCTGGTAGCGCTGCTGTGCCACGGAGAGAAGCGCGAACGCTGCGCCGCAAAGCAAAATGAAAATCACCGCCGCGATCATCATTTCGATGAGCGAGAAGCCCTGTTCCTTCCGGTTTTGAGGAGAGCGTTTCATTTGTAAAGTATCGTGTCGAGAGTCACGGGATTATAAATCCCGTTGCCGCCCTTCTTTCTCGCGCCCAGGACGAATCGTTTGGAGGTAACTGCGCCGCTGTTGGTCGTCGTATACACCGCCCAGCGCACATCGTAAACCACCTCCGCTGGATCGTTCGGATCATGGTAGACGAAGCTGTAGTTCGTTACCGTCGAGGCGCTGAAATCGATGACCAGCTGGTTATAAAACAAAGCGTGGCTGCTGCCCACAAACTGGTTTGGCTGCGTCGGGTCTCCCAGATTGCACGTAAAAGTCTGCGAGTCGATCGTTTCGATGAAGGCTGTGTTATTGAGCGGCTGGTTCAGGAATTGGTCCATCTGCCGCTGCGCGAATACCAGCGCCGAGGAGTCGTTGCGATTCGTCGAGTTGGAACTGATCGAAGCCGGCACCAACTGCGCGACCGCAACAATACCCACGAGCAAAATGACAATCGCAATCAAAACTTCCGTAAGCGTGAAGCCGCGCTGATTCCTCCGTGCCCTCTTGCGCTTCTCGCGATCATGCGGATTCTTCATTACGTTATCCTGCAAAACAGATCAACTGATGCGCTGCCAATTCCCGGCTGACGACGATGTCCACACCTGCACCGCACCGGCAGGCAGTAATATCACTGCTCGGTAACCAGCGTTCGGGTCGTTCGGATTGCCAAGGTAAAATGCGTAGACTGTCGAGACCACAGCGCCCCCCGGACCGGACACGATGACTCCCCGCTGGTCAAACATGATGCTGGCGTTGGACCCCGACGAGACCGTCCACGGGAGCGTGGTTCCACCTGCACCCAAAGTAGTGGCAATCGGGCTTGGACTCGGCACGGAACTTTGCGCCAATAGCGTGTCATTCCCGGCAATCGGAATCACCATTTGCGGCTCAGCCCCATCCGGTATCCCGTCGCCATTCGAGTCTGCCCACACGACCCAATTTGTGCCGTTCTGAGCGATCTGGAAGCTCACATGCGTGTTCTGCCGAATGGCATCGAACTTCGTGAACTTGAGCATCCCCGCCAATTGCGAAGCCGTAGAATTTAGTTGATAAGTCTGCAGCGAGCGCACGACCACAGGTATGGCCAAGGTGGTGATAACCAGGAGCACGGCCAGGGATAGAACGAGCTCCACCAAGCTAAAGCCATTTCGTGGGCTTCGACGCGGGGACACGAAGTTGGCGTTCAGTATCATTTTGGAACGACACCCGTCAGGCCCACTCCGGCGACTGCCTGAGAGCACGCCCAACCTACTAAGACTATTACATTTTATCAACAAAATCCCATAGTTCGGGGGTACCCATCTCCGCGCAACCATAGCACTAGTTACTGGCAGTACTCGCCCGGCACACTTGAAAAATTGACAGACGGCCCGAAAGGCAGACTCTTCATCCGCCCGGTCTACCACGCGCATCCCCCGCCCTTGGGCCCACGTTCCAGGTATCCCCATACAAGCAAGACACTTATATCCCCCGTCGCCCGGCCAGCACCAACGCGTTCCGGTGGGCAATCGCCTCGATCGATATCATGGGATTCACTCCCGAGGCGCTGGGGAACGACGACCCATCCATCACAAAGACATTGCGAGCTTCCCAAGTCTCGCCCTCGGGGTTCACAGCCGACGTTTTCGCCGAGCCGCCCAGCCGCGCGCTTCCCATAATATGAAACGAAAAGAGCGCCAGCCTGCCGGAGTCCCAGCCCGCTTTGTCCATCGTATTTGTGAAAGTATCCAGCGAACCGTTGCACCCAGGTTCGTACGCGCACCATTTCGCGTGCGGCGAAAATATCAGTCGCGCGCCGGCGGCCTCCAGAATGCGCGCAGCGCCAAGGAATCCCCGGCGCAAATGCCCGCGGTCGAATTCCGATAACGCGTAGTGAGCAACGGGGTTGCCTTCTCTATCGATGCTCACGCGCCCGCCATCACGGTCGCGCAGCAAAACTCCAATCGCCATCGTGTTTGACAACTTCCCAAGCAGGGAGCGGTAGTGCTCCGGCTCGCGCCACGGCAAAACAGCCACCGCGATCACCGGCTGCAACGCCGTCGTTTCATATTTCACGCCATAGTTACCCGTCAGAAAGCGGTGCTCATCCGAATAGATCGCCTGCATCGTCCCTTCCCACGGACGAATCTCTTCTTCAAACACTCCGCAAACATTGGAAACGGGATGCAGGTGCAGATGCCGCCCGATGTTCTCATTGCGCAGGCCGGAACGAAGGAGCAGCGCCGGCGTGTGAATCGCGCCGCAAGCCACGACCACCGCTTTGCTCCGAATGTTGACCCAGCAACCATTTCGCGACCTGGCCTCCACGCCATTCGCGGCCCCCGCTTCGACCCGCACACGGAGCGCACGCGTCTCCGTCACCAATCGAGCCCCCGCTGCCTGCGCGTCGGCCAGCCAAGTCTTCGTACTCGATTGTTTCGCGCCCAGCGAGCATCCGTACCCGCAATAACCGCACACCTTGCCTTGCTCACAACCCACAACGTTTCGAGGCATGGCGGCTGAGTGCCAGCCCAGGGCGTTCAACCCGCGCTGCAAAATCTGTTCGCGCGCGGAGACGCGATTGTGTTCCCCGTTCACGGAAAGCCGCGCGCACACCGCGTCAAGACTGCCGGTGTACTCTTCGCTCGTAAACCACGGCACGCCCGCGGCCGCCCATTCCGCGCGCACGTCGTCCGGCGTCCGAAACGAAGTGCAATAATTGATGACCGTCCCGCCTCCCAGGCACTCGCCAGCCAAAAGCCCAACGCTCTGATCCGCCGTCGCTGCAAATCCCCCTTCCAAATAAAGCCGCTGAAATCCGCCGAGCTCCGCGCCATCAAAATCAGAATCGTCGTAATACGCGCCGGCTTCGAGCACGATCACATCCTTGCCGGCCGCGGCAAGCACCGCTGCCGCCACGCTCCCGCCGGCGCCGGAACCGACAATGCAAACGTCGCAAGATAATTCCGTTTCCTTCTCAGGAACAAACGGCCGCAACGTGCGAGGTTTAGCTCGCTGTGGACCAAGCGGCCCAGGATACCCAAACTTCTTCCAAACTGGACTTGGCGCGCCATCCGCGCCCGGCAGCATGACGTAAAGAAAACCGATCGCTTTCCGCAACGCCTGAAACGCTCCGCAGCGGCGGCGCAATCCGCTGTCTGCCCAGGAAAGCAATACGCGAATTCGCGTCTCCGTCGGAAGCGAGGAAAATTCCGTCCATCGGCCAGCAGTCAGCAAACTATGCAGATGCGAGTCCCAAAAATCGAGCAATTGCAAAAATTGCGCTCGCTCGCTGGAACGAGGATTCAGATCCAGCGCCCTCGCAATCGCCGCAGGAATGCCCAGCTCGGATGCGGAGGGCCAGCCGTCGGACGCAGGCGCAAACGTATCGCAAATGGATCGCAGCGCGCGCTGCTGTCGAGGAGTGAGAATCATCGAGGGAAGCCAGTCTAGCAAATGCGCGGCCCGCCACCATGCTTGGCCGCAGCCAACAAGCGCCTTCGAGCCGCCAGACTTCCGCAGTGGCGAGAAGAGATCAGGTCTTCAATCGTTCGCGGCGTTCAAATGCAAACAGACAGGCGGGAATCGCGGCGTGCTAGTTGCTTCCGCTGTTTTTGCTCTTTTTGATGGTCGCATCCCCGCCGCGCTTCGAGAGAGAGGACTTATCGAAAAAATCGCTGGGAAACCCGGGGTTGTATCTGCAGGTATCGTAAAAGAACTGCGACGCGCGTCGGCCATTGTGGTCCTTCGTGACCTGCATCGGTGTCCACACCGTATCTTTCAATTGATAATTCGTATAGATGGTGGCATCGTCGTCGCGTTCATGCGTCTCTTCGTTGTTGGTGGTCACGACGCTGCGCACCAAAAGGTGTGTATTGTGGTCCACGGCGAGCCGAAACTGCCGCTCCTCGCTGTCCGTCAACTCCACCCAATCCACTTCTTTCAAATCCACCGTGTCGCTGCCGCCAAACCGGTACGTCCAACCCGGCTCCTTGAGGCGCACTCGCAGCACGTTGTCGATATTCCGCTTCACCTGCTCTTGAAATTCCGAAATCGAAGTCACCGGCAATTCCGTGACTCCGCTGCGATCCAAAGTCCATCCGCGGTCGCCGTTATACACCGCGATGATAATGCCCGCGTGCGACCAATCCAATCCTTCCACCCCGATCACCGTATTGATGATGCTCTTCAGGTTGTGGCTCTTCGCGGTGTATTCGAGGCGCTCCTTGTCGGGGTACTGGCGAAAATCCGTGAAGCCCACATATCCGGTGATGGCTCCGTTATGGCCAAACTGCGCCCGGTTGCCCTGGCACTCGCCTTCTCTGGCCTCCAGATATCCAGCCGCTCCGCGCGCATTGATCAGATCGCGAAGAATCTGCTTCGCCTTCGCGGCGCTATCCTCCGGCATCATGCTATCCGGATTCTGCGCGGCGGCTCGCGACGCCATCATCGCTCCCGCCAAAAGCATCCCCGCCGCAATCTGAACGAGCTTCAACCGCACAAGACCGAACCTCCGTTTACATTGATGATCTCTCCCGTGATGAAGTTGGCCAGATCCGAAGCCAAAAACAGAATCGGCCCCGCGATTTCCTCCGCCGTAGCCGGCCGTCCCAGCGGAATCGCCGCGGCCACCGCCTTCGCTCCCGCTTTCGTCTGAATCACGGGATTGGACATGTCCGTGGCCACCCATCCCGGCGCCACTGAATTCACAAGTATGTTGTGCCGCGCCAGCTCCGCTGCGAGCCCTTTGACCAGGCTGATCACGCCGCCTTTGCTCGCTCCATAATGTGTGTGAAACGATTCGCCCCTCTGCCCCGCCGTCGACGTTATCGGAATAATCTTTCCCGATTTCTGCTTGATCATCTGCGGCACGCTGAAATGAATGATCGAGTACACGCTCTTCAAATTCACCCGCATCATTTCATCCCATTGCTTCTCGCTCATCTTCTCGATCGGCAAATCCTCGATATTCCAGACTCCCGCGTTGGCCACCACAATATCCAATCTACCGAGCCTCGCAATGCACTGCTCCACCAGCTTCTCGTTATCCGCGTGGCGCCCCGCGTCTGCCTTAAACGCCTCCACGCGCGTTCCGTGCTTCTTCGCCTCTTGCTCGACTTGCAGCGCGGCATCTTTCGCCTTGTTGTAGCTGAAAATCACGTCCGCGCCCGCCTGCGCAAAGAGTTTGACGGCCGCCGCCCCGATTCCGCGCGAACCTCCTGTGATCAGTGCCGCCTTGCCTGCCAGTGAAATCATCCAGCCCCCCAACAATTTGAAAAACGAAAATCGCAACACGAGCTGCTACGTCTTTTGCACCGCCGCCACGCGCGCCGCTGCCACGAAATCACGGAACAGCCGTTCGGAAAACGCATCGCCAAACATGCGCTCCGGATGCCATTGCACGCCAACGACCCAGTTGGAATCGCCCGTCCATTCCACGCCCTCAATAATCCCGTCCGTCGAGTGCGCCGTGACGCGCAAACTCTTCCCCGGCTTCGCGATAGCCTGATGGTGCGAACTATTGATTTTCGCCCGCTCGCCCGCCGCCAACTCCGCCAACCGGCTCTCCGGCTCGAACTTTGCCCCGTGAATCGGATCGTCCTTCGGCTCCGGCGAGAGGTCCTTCTTCCGGTGCGCCGTCGTCGTCGTCAGCTCCGAGCGCACGTCCTGAATCAGCGTCCCGCCTAGGTAGACATTCAGAAGCTGGCATCCGTAGCAGATGGCCAGAACCGGTTTCCTCTCCGCAAACGCATGCGCAAGGATGGCTCGGTCCGCCTGCTCGCGCGGCAAATCAGCAGGAGCGGATTTACCCTGATTCACCGCACCGTATTCAGCAGGCTCGACGTCCGCCGGGCTGCCCGGCAAAACGAACGCATCCATCTTGGCTATCAGGTGCCCCTGCTCTTTTCCGTCGTTCAGGGGGATGAGTACTGGGTCGCCCCCCGCCTTGCGCACCGCTTCCTCGTAGTTGGCGATCTTCGGCCGATTGCCTTGTGCTTCCTCTTCCGACGTTCGCCAGGGAATCCCCACACGGGGCCGGTTGGGAGTTTCGGGGCTCATGGAAGCCCAAATCGTAGCATTCGCAGGGAAGTGCGGCAACCCAGCCAGCTTTCGGGCGATGGGTCAGTTTCCGACTAACCAGGACCTAACAATGCTCGCCCCCCGGTTTGTAATTTCCTCTTTTAGTTTCGCTTGCGAGACTACAATTGGCGATATATGAAACGACCTTTGCAGTGGGTTCTGCTTGTTTTCTTCGTTGGGCCTCTCGTTGGATTAGCACAAGATTCCAAGTCCGGCGTCGAGATTCTCGAAGCGGAGACCGCTGAACACCGTGTCGGCGACCGCGGTCCGATCTATACAAACCTCGGCCACGAACATTTCGCCGCGGCATTCGAACTCGTGGTCGGGACGGACGGGAGGGCAGTGAGTGCACGAACGTCCAACGGATTTGTTGGCGACCTAACACTTCTATGCAAGACGTGGTGGTATAAGCCATTTGAGCGAAACGGCCAGCCGGTAA
This sequence comes from uncultured Acidobacteriota bacterium, assembly GCA_963804545.1. Lineage (GTDB taxonomy): Bacteria > Acidobacteriota > Terriglobia > Acidiferrales > UBA7541 > Acidiferrum. The sequence continues at coordinate 2,967,128 of CAWDQW010000004.1, read as the reverse complement.
TTGCCAGAGTACGAGAATCCGTCACCATCCTGCCGATCGGTGAATTTACTGAGGCACACGTCCCTTTTCCTGAAATTCATGATTGGAATTCGTTGCGAATTACCCTCAACCGCAGCGGCTGCTACGGGATGTGTTCTACCTATGAGATCGAGATTCGCGGCGACGGAACGGTGTTATATGACGGGCACGCCTACGTCGGGACCAAGGGGAAACGAAAGGCGCAGATTTCGCACGCGTCTTTGGTGAAGCTCGTGGACACGTTCCGTGGAGCGGATTATTTCTCTCTCGCCTCGGGCTATGTTTCTGTGGTAACCGATATGCCGACGTACGTGTCATCGATCTCCTTTGATGGAGTGTCTAAATCCGTGCTGGATTATGTAGGCCGAGATGCGGGAATGCCAGCCGGCGTCTTCGATGTGGAAGCTGCGATTGACAGGCTATCGGGAGCCTCCAACTGGATCGGACGCAAGTAAGAGACTGGGTCCTGATTAACGCGGTTACCGAACAAGGGAAACCCGCCCGATTCTCCTTGTTCGGTTAAGCGTCTACAGCGGAGTTTGTCACACCACGCCGAGCGGTTTTAGCATGCCTTACTTATGCGGATGGCCGGGTAGCTCGTGTTCATTGCTGGCCTCGTGATCGCCTTTGACTACGTGGCCTCTTCCATCTCTCGCCTCGTTGCCGTGGAAGTGGTTGTTGGGCTCATCTCCGCGCGCCGGCATCGGTCCTCTGTAGCCGTGATGAGGGTCAAAACGGTTATCGACATGGCCGGAGAAGTGTTCTGGGCCGTGGAACCAGGGGCCAGCTCCAATAAATACGCCGCCAACAAACCAGTCGGGCCCGTAGTAGCCGTAGGGCGCGCAGTTGTATGGAGCGTACGAGAAGTACCCGTAGGGGCACGCCGGCGCCACTCCAATGCTGACGGCTACCTGGGCTGACGCGTGCGGCGCACAGCACAACAGGGTCATAGTGAGAGTTGCGAAAACAAGGGCCAGAGTTTTAGCCATGATACCTCCGCGATGCATTGATGCAGGAATTTACATTTTGCCTTTCGGCTCCGAACCAATATACCCCATTTGCATCCGCTGGCGATTTTTTCGCATCGGTTTCCATCTCAAACCGAATCACGAATCGGCTTTGGTTAGCGCCAAGTCGTGATAAACGCGTTAATCCGAAAAGTGGTCGCTTTGGACACCGTACTATTGCCCAACGCTGTCGCAGGCCTTAACCTCCCTGCATGAACTGGACGCTTCAGAACCTCACTCCAGAGCAAGAACGCGCAATCGACCGCTATGGTTACGTCGGGGCGTTTTGGGAGGTTTTTATGCCGCGCTTACTGGCGACGGGACCACCCAAGACGGAGCCCAAGATGCAGCCGGCCACGGTCCAAGCACAGTCAGTGAACACTTACATCCCGCTCGCACACCGTCGATAATCTCCTGTCGGCTTAGACTCTTCCTGACATCGCCTACCAGCACAAGCCTTGATTAGCGCCGCCACCAGAAACCGGCACCATCCCCTCTCGCCGCTCCTGGCGCACTTCGGGACCAATTAGATTAGGCCCGCAGAGACGTGCTTTTTATCCCCCGCGCGTCCAGGCAGAATTCAGGACGCTGGAAAAACGCGGGAAGGCTGGAAAAGCGACTCACAAGCTGCTCGAAGGAAGGCGCGCGCAGCGTCACATGCCCAAGTTTGCGCCCCGGCCGCGGCTCTTTGCCATAGAGATGCAGATGAGCGGAAGGGATAGCCAGTACCTGCGCGGATTCCGGCACTTCTCCGATGAGATTGATCATCGCGGAAGCTCCAATCGTCGTCGTCGCACCCAGCGGAAACCCGCAAATGGCCCGCAGATGGTTCTCAAACTGGCTCGTCACCGCTCCCTCGATCGTCCAATGCCCGGAGTTATGGACCCGCGGCGCCATTTCATTCGCCAGCAATTTGCCGTCGCATTCAAAAAACTCAATCGCCAGCACGCCCACGTAGTTCAGCGCTTCGAGCACTTTGCGCGCCGCATCCTCGGCAGCCTTCTGTATCTCCACACTGACCGCTGGCGCCGGAGCCAGCGAAAGCCGCAGTATCCCGTTGCGATGGTGATTTTCCACTAGCGGGTAGAACGCCGTTTCCCCCTCTTTGCCCCGCACCGCAATCACCGACAGTTCCCGCGTGAAGCTGACAAACTTCTCCGCAATACAGGGCTGCTTTGGCAAACCTTCCTTGGCGGCCTTCACGTCCTCCGCCGTCCTCAGAACCCACTGTCCCTTCCCGTCGTAGCCCATCCGCCGGGTCTTGACCACTGCCGGCAGCCCCACTTTTTTGATCGCCGCTTCGACGTCGTAGGCGACGGGCACCGAAGCAAACTCCGTCGTGCCGATTCCCAGCTTCTCAAACAGTTGCTTTTCTTTGAGGCGGTCCTGCGCGGTCTCGAGCGCCCCCGGCGGCGGAAAAACGGCCACCTTCTTGGCCAGATGCTGCACCGCATCCACCGGCACGTTCTCAAACTCGTAGGTCACCACTTCCAACCCGTGCGCGAATTTCTCCAGCGCCGCGCGGTCCGTAAAGTCTCCCGTGACTCGCGGAGCAATCCGTCCCACGGGCGCTTCTGGAGACGGGTCGAGAAAACGGAACCGCAACCCCAATGGATAACCCGCGAGGGCAAGCATGTAACCAAGCTGTCCGCCGCCGAGGATCCCGATGCTCACGCTCTGTTCCTCTTTTTCGTGAGCTTCATCGGCCTGTTCTTGTGAGAGAGAACCGCCGCGGATGGGTCGGGATTGGCCAGCACGCGCCCGGTTTGCGCGCCGCGGAAGTTGCGAAGCCCCTCCCGGATGTGCGGATACTTGTTTCCAAGAATTGCCGCAGCAAGAAGCGCTGCGTTGATCGCCCCGGCCTTGCCAATCGCCAGCGTGCCGACAGGAATGCCTCTCGGCATCTGCGCGATCGAAAGCAGCGAATCGAGACCCTTCAACGCTTTGGACTCCACGGGTACGCCGAGCACCGGGAGCACCGTCTTTGAAGCCGTCATCCCCGGCAAATGCGCCGCCCCGCCTGCGCCCGCAATGATCACCTCAATGCCGCGCTTCTCCGCGCTAGCCGCATATTCAAATAAAAGGTCCGGCGTGCGATGAGCTGAGACAACTCGCGTTTCGTAAGGCACGCCGAGTTCTTTAAGAGTCCCAACGGCGTGCTCCATCGTCTCCCAATCCGAGGACGAGCCCATGATGACGCCCACGAGCGGATGCCCACCCGAACTTATTCCGCCGCGGTTCCCTTTTTTCGCGCGATTTCTGTGCCATCGGTAATCAGTGTTTCGGGAAAGACTGTATCGGAACCCGAGCCGCATATTGTACGGTGTTTTTTATCGCGCGGCGACCTGCGCGCGATTTTTCCAGAAGTGGCGCAGTTGCCCAACGAGGTACAGCGACCCCGCAACGATGATGGTGTCTTCTGGAGCGGCTCGGTTCAGAGCGTATTCGAGCGCAGCCTCCGCATCCGGAACAATCGTAAAATGCGCGGCGTGGTGCGACGTTATCTCCGCAAGCTGGGCGACGGAAATCGCTCGCGTCGTCCGCGGCTGCGTGAAAATCACTTCAGCGGCGTGCGGAAAAAGAACGCCCGCAATCTCGTCCACGGCCTTGTCCCGCAGCGCGCCAAACACCAGCCAAATTTTCCTGCCGCTCAGATTCTGTTCCAGAAACGCGGCAAGCTCTCTCGCCGCCGAGGGATTGTGCGCGCCATCCAGATAGACATCCGGCTCCGACTGAACCTTCTCCAGGCGCCCCGGCCAAACGGCTTCGGCGATTCCCTGCGCGATCGCCTCATCCGAAATCCGGTACCCGCGCTTCTGCAGGTATCGCGCGGCTGCCACGGCATTCAGGCTGTTTTGTATCTGGAATTTTCCAGGAAGCCGTGGCGCCAGCTCCATCGTCCAACCCGTCTCATTTTCGGTGACGACGGCGCGGCTGCAACCGTTCTCCATCTGTTCTCTTTCGACGCGGAACGCGCTGCCCGTCTCGATTACCGGACAGCCCAGTTCGGCAGCACGCGTCCGAATCACGTCCAGCGCCTCCGGCCGCTGTGCCGCCAACACCAACGGCACGCGCGGCTTCAAGATGCCCGCTTTTTCGCCGGCGATTTCCGCTAGCGAATGCCCCAGAAAATTTTCGTGATCGAAATCGACGCGCGTAATGACCGAAACGACCGGCGTCAGAATATTCGTCGCGTCCAGCCGCCCGCCAAGCCCCACTTCAAAAACGCCGAAATCCACCCGCGCCCGCGCAAAATATTCAAACGCCATCGCCGTCACGCATTCGAAATACGTCGGATGCGCGCGAAGCTTCCCCGCCGCCAGCAGCTCCTCGTTCAAAGCCTGAATGCGCGTAAAAGTCTCTGCAAACGCCTCGTCGCTGATCTCCTCGGCGTTCACACGAATGCGCTCGTTGATTTTTTCCAGATGAGGTGAAGTGTTGAGGCCCGTCCGAAACCCGGCGCGCCGAGGATCGATTCGAGAAACGCCGCTGTCGAGCCTTTCCCATTGGTTCCAGCGATGTGTACGGAGGGATAGGCGCGATCCGGCCGCCCAAGCCGCTCGGCAAGTATCGTGATATTTTCCAGGTCGAATTTCGCTGCCGCCGCCTGCGTCGGCGCCGCCAGTTCCCTCCCCAGAGAAAGCAAATAGCGGACCGCAGCCTCGTAATTCATTTCAGCTCAAAAGAAGATCGAAGGAGTTGGCGATAAACGCTTTCAGGTCTTTGCGGTGCACCACGGCATCGAGAAATCCGTGTTCCAAAAGAAACTCCGAGCGCTGGAATCCTTCGGGAAGTTTTTGGCGTATCGTCTGCTCGATCACGCGCGGGCCCGCAAATCCAATCAGCGCGCCCGGCTCAGCAATATTGATATCTCCAAGCATCGCGAAGCTGGCTGTGACGCCGCCAGTCGTGGGATCGGTGAGCAGCGAGATGTACGGCACCTTCGCTTCGTCGAGCCGCGCCAGCGCCGCCGAAACTTTCGCAAGCTGCATCAGGCTGATCGTGCCTTCCATCATGCGCGCGCCGCCGGAGCACGAAACCACAACCAGCGGCTGTCGCGATTCCATCGCCAGTTCGATCCCGCGCGTCACCTTCTCGCCGACGACCGCGCCCATCGAGCCGCCGATAAATCCAAATTCCATCGCGCAGCAAACGATCCCGCGCCCGTTCAGCCTGCCTTCCGCGGTGATCACCGCATCATTCATCCCCAATTTTTTCCGCGCTTCCTTGAGCCGCGCCGCGTAAGGCTTCGTATCCACAAACTTCAGCGGGTCAGTCGACGTCATGCCCGCGTCGTGTTCCGTCCAGCGCGAATCCAGCAGCATTTCCAGCCGCTGTTTCGCGCTCATCTTGAAATGGAATTGGCACTTCGGGCAAACGTAAAGGTTCGCTTCCAGGTCCTTCCGAAAAACAATCGTGCCGCAGGACTCGCACTTGGCCCACAACCCCTCTGTGCGCACGCGTCGCTCTTCCGGAGGCGTCGTTCCATCAATCGATTTTTTGTCGCGCTTGAACCAGGCCATAAGTGTGGGTAAAAGTCGAAATCCGTCCGTACTTTGCCGCTAGAATTTTCAGCCAATTCATCTACAGCCGGCACTTACCGCCGCGGGGCCGTCTCCCCGCGCTACATCTAGTAGTCGATACCCCGCTGAGCCAGTATACCCTTGGTGTACGGGTGTTTCACCTCGCGCATCTCCGTCACAAGGTCCGCCAGCTCGACGAGCTGCGGGTGCGCGTTCCGCCCCGTGCAAATCACGTGCACTCGCTCCGGCCGGTTTTTTAGCGCCTCCACAACTTCTCCCGCATCCAGCATTTTGTAGCTAATCGTGTAATTGATTTCGTCCAGCACGACCAGATCGTACTTTCCGCCATAAATCGCCTCGCGCCCCGCTTCCCAGCATTCCCGCGCCAGTTTGATGTCTTCCGGATCGGTTTCGGCGCCGCCAATTTTCACGAATCCGCGCCCCATGGGCCGAATCTCAAATTTATCATCGCCCAGCATTTTCGCCGCGTCGAGTTCCCCGTAGTGCCAAGAGCCTTTAATAAATTGCACCATCAGTACGCGCAATCCTTGCCCCACCGCGCGAAACGCCGTGCCCAGCGCGCAAGTCGTCTTGCCTTTCCCCGGCCCGGTATAAACAATCAGCAGTCCTTTTTCTTCCGGCATGAGTTCCTTTCCCTCAAAAAATCGCGAGGCACAGGGAAAGGTCTAGAGTTTGGGGCGTGCGAAATGAAAGGTCAAGACGGCGCGGGCCGCGGCGCAGTGCCGCTGCCTTGATTGGTCAGTTTTTAGATCAACGTTAGAAACTCGTGGCGCCAAACGCCTGCTTCACTTCCGGCTTGAAAAGATAAACCAGTATCCAGACGTCGATGGCCGCAATGAGGAGAGCGAAAAACACACCAACCGGGTGGAAGTGTCCCAGCGATCTCATCATGCTGAAGGCGGAGCGCAGCAGGCTCAGCCCAACCAGAATTATCGTCAGGATCCGCGCCCAATTCGCTACTTTCAGAAGCCCGATCGCGTCCACGACATACACCACGGCAAAACCCAGAAAAACAAAACCGAGAATGGCGCCTCCCACCCCTGCAAGCATTCCCAAGCCGCCGCCGTTGGCCATGTGGGAAAGTACCGCGCCGCCAAGCATCATCCCAAGCCCACCCAGAGCCGCAAATCCGGCGAGAACGAAAGCCACCACTGCAAGAACCGTCACCCCTGCTGGACGTTCCATGGATACTCCTGTGTCGAAAGAATTTTGCGCTTGGCCGGGCCTGCTGAAATGGAGCGCCCACGACGCAACCGTTTCGCAGACTATGTCTTATAGACAACGCTATGCCGGACGTTTCGCCTGAGCAAGAAGAAAAATAACAGACGCAACGACTAAGTAAGCCCGAGACGCTTTGCCAGTTCCATGGCGATGGTGGTGATGCGTTCCTGCGTGGCGGCGGGCAGCGTTGTCTTTGCCTTGGCGTGCGGGTCGCGGATGACGATCCACAGGCCCGGGCGGTAAACCTCGTCATCACCGGGGCAGATCGCGCCGGTGAGCTGCGTAAGTTCGAGAGCAAGTGGCGCGGAATGCGTGAAATCGAGATTCGCGTGCTCCGGCGAGTTGGCCTGGAATGGAGGGTGGGCGAGGAGATCCATCAGCACGCCGCGCGCATCATCCACTAGATCGCGAAAGCCCTGCGAAACGAGCACGGCGTCGACGTCGCGAGGCGTGGGCTGGTCGAGCTGGAGCAAGTCGTAATCGGGCAGAGGAGTTGAGAGCGAAATTTCAATCGCCGCCGAAGGCTGGTCCTGATCGGGAATTACACGCAGGGACATGGTGCGTAACGTTTTACACCAGCGCGGCTATTTCGGGTAGGGGCTGCCGGAAAGGATAGCGAAGGCGCGGTAGAGCTGCTCGACGAGCATGGCGCGCGCCAACTCGTGGGAGTAGGTCATGGCGCTCAGGGAAATCTTTTGCGGGACGCGTTCGCGGAGCGCGGAAGGAAAACCGTCGGCGTCGCCGCAGACGAAAATAAGTTCGCGCGTGCCGCGGTCGCGGAGTTCGCCGAGCCACTTCGCAAATGCGTTGGAATCGAAATTTTTTCCGAGGGCGTCCAGAAGGACGGCGGTGGCGCCGCGATCCGCGTCTAGTTTCTTGATGGCCGCGTCGCCGTCGCGCACTTCGGTGACTTCGATGGGCGACTGGCGCCCGATGCGCTTCACGTAATCGTCAATCACTTCGCGCATTTCCGCGCGGCGCGTTTTGCCGAGCATGAGCAGTCGGATTTTCACTTCATTTCAAACCGTATTTTTTGCGTTTTTCGAGGAGCGTTTTGCGGCTGATGCCGAGCGCCTCGGCGGCGCGGCTGATTTTGTAGTGTGTGGCTTCGAGCGTCGCGGCAATCACTTCGCGCTCGACTTCTTCGAGGGAGCGCAGCCCGGCGATGGAACCGGCGGCTCCGGAGGCCGCTGCGCGAATGTTGTCGGGAAAATCCACGGGATCGAGCGTATCGCCGCGCGAAAAAACAACGGCGCGTTCGAGCGCGTTGCGAAGCTCGCGGACGTTGCCAGGCCACGCGTAGGTGGCGAGCATGCGGCGAGCGGGTTCGCTGAGGTGCGAACCCGGATGGCCGTGGATCGTGCGAAGCGCGGCTAGCAAATAATCGGCAAGCGGCAAAATGTCAGCGCGGCGCTCGCGCAACGGTGGCACGGTCAGCGCGAGCACGTTCAAGCGGAAATAAAGATCTTCGCGAAAATGGCCGCTGGCGACGGCGGCATTCAGATCGACATTAGTTAAAGCCACGATGCGCGCTTCAATGCGAAGTGTTTCGGTGCCGCCTAGACGTTCAAAGGTGCGCTCCTGCAAAACGCGGAGCAGCTTGCCTTGCGCACCGGGAGTCAGCGCAGCGACTTCGTCGAGAACGATGGTGCCAGCTCCGCCGAGTTCCAGGCGGCCCAGCTTGCGTTCGACGGCGCCGGTGAACGCGCCGAGTTCGTGGCCGAAGAGTTCGCTTTCCACCAAATTGGGCGGAAGACTGGCGCAATCAATTTTCAGGAATGGAGCGTCGCGGCGCGGGCCTAGTTCGTGGACGAGGCGCGCGAGATGATCCTTGCCGGTGCCGCTTTCGCCGCTGATCAGAAGCGTCGTTGCGGCCGAGGCGACTTTTTGCGCGAGTTCGAGGAGACGCTGCGAGGCGGGGTCTTCCGCGATCCACGGCAATCGCTCCGTGCTCATTTGGAATAGGCTTCGCCGGCGGCGTGGGAATCGTCGAAGGAATCGAACGAATGGTTGCGCGCGGCGACGCCGGGTTCGTCGGGAATCACGAGCTTCGGCGAAGAGCGCCAGAGACGTTCGAGGTCGTAATAACGGCGAGCCTGCTCGCTGAAAACGTGCAGAATGAAACCGCCAAAATCGATGAGCGCCCATTCGGCGGAGCCGCGCCCTTCGCGATGTTTCGGCGAGCGATGAAGCTGCCTCTCGAGCTGCTCTTCGACTTCGCCGCAGATGGCTTGCACTTGCGGCGTGCTGAATCCCGTGCAGATGACGAAGAAGTCGGTGAACGCGCCGACGCCGCTGAGATCGAGAACGGTGATTCCTGCTGCTTTTTTATTTTGCGCCGCTTCGACGGCGATACGGACGCCTTGTGGCAGAGAGTCTAATTTCACCGGTATAGGCCCTGTTTGAGAATGTATTCCTCGACGCGGACGGAGACAAGTCCATGAATGGACTGGCCGCGATTGGCGCGGCGGCGAATGTCGGTGGCGGAGACGTCCACGGCGACGGATTCGAGCAGATAGACATTGGTGTTCTGAAGCTCCGCAACGACTTGCGACGGCTGCGCCTCTCCATTTTTTTTGAGGCCGCGGCGGCCGATGAGATCCGGCGGAATGACCAGCCGCAGCGCTTCCGCGCGAATTCCGGGCCGATTGGCGACGATGAAATCGCAGAGGCCGAGCAGCGTTTCGTATTCTTTCCAGACGGGAATGTCGAGGAACGCGTCGGCGCCGATGATGAAAAAGATGCGGTCGCCGTGGCCGTTGTAGGCATGGCGAAAATAGCGCACCGTATCGACGGAATAGTGCAGCTGCGTACCGCTGAAATCTTCGCCGGCTTCGGCAAGCGAAGGAACGAAGTGCGGATGTTCGGCGCACGCCAGCGAAGTCATCGCGAAGCGGTGCGGGAAAGGAGCGAGGTGCTGCTTGAGTTTGTGCGGCGGACGGCTCGCGGGAATGAAATGAATTTCGTCAAAATTGAAACGGCGGTCGGCAGCGCGGGCCACGGCAAGGTGGCCATTGTGAATCGGGTCAAAGGAGCCGCCGAACAGCGCGATACGACGCGGATGATGCTTTGCGGCGGTGCGATGCGCCTGCGCGGTCGTCAATGCGCCTCCCAAGAGGAACCTGTGGTTAATTTTCTCACGAATTCTTGATCGGCGCAGGATGGGAATCGTGGGGCTGCGCGTTCTCGTCAATTTCTCCTGGAGAGTCTGGCAAGTCCAAAGTGGTTTCGTGAGCGGGACGCGGAATTTTGTCGAGCGCGTCGGCGATGGAACGGACGAGGTCGTTCACACCGTCACCGGCAACGGCGGAGATCGAGTGGAATTCGAGGTTGCGCTCCTTGCAAAAGTCCTGTAGCTCTTCGAGGTGCGTGCGATCGGTGGTAGCGTCCAGCTTGGTGGCGACGACGATCATTGGTTTTTCGACGAGCGACGGGCTGAAGGCTTCCAGCTCTCCGTTGATAACTTCAAATGAGTGGACGGGGTCATCGACGTTGGAATCGCTCGTGTCGATTAGATGCACGATGAGGCGCGTGCGCTCGACGTGGCGGAGAAAACGGATGCCGAGGCCGGCGCCCAGATGGGCGCCTTCGATGAGGCCGGGCAAATCGGCGACGACGAACGTGCGGCCAAGTTCGGTGCCGTGGCCACCTGTGCCGCCATCAGCGTTAACGACACCAAGATTTGGCTCAAGTGTGGTGAAGGGATAGTTCGCGATTTTTGGCCGCGCGGCAGAGATAACAGAAATCAGGGTGGATTTGCCAGCGTTCGGAAAACCGACAAGGCCCACATCGGCGAGAAGTTTTAGTTCGAGACGGAGATGGCGCTCTTCGCCGGGAAAACCGTCTTCGTGTTCGCGAGGGGCTTGATGCCAGGGTTTTGCGAAATTCTGATTGCCACGGCCGCCGCGTCCACCTTGTGCGATGAGGACGCGCTGCCCTGGCTCGGCAAGATCCGCGATGGTTTCGCCGGTTTTTTCGTCGTAAGCGAGCGTGCCGACGGGAACCTGCAAAATCATATCGCCGCCGGAGTGGCCGGTGCAGTTCGAGCCTTCGCCGTGGCGGCCGCGATCGGCTTTGAATTCGCGATTGTAGCGGTAGCGGAGAAGCGTGTTGTCGTTGGGATTCGCTTCGAGATAGATGCTGCCGCCGTGGCCGCCGTCGCCGCCTGATGGGCCGCCGCGTGGAACGTATTTTTCGCGGCGAAACGCGACGCAGCCGTTGCCGCCGTCGCCGGCCTTGACCAATATTTTTGCTTCGTCGACAAACACGAGAATCACTCTCCACAGAGGCTGGCCGCTAGGCGGCTGCCCTTAAAAACGATAGCATAAGCGAACGCATGGTGACTGGTGGTTAGTGACTGGTGACTAGTGGAAAGGCCACTCGACACACAGCATGCTCAACCAATCGCTCCACCTCACAAAAACGCTGCACGGAACCTAATAGCGGAATGCCTTCCTTTAACAAATGGCTCAAGCGACTGATGCTTATACTCCTGATTGCCATCGCGGCGATCGGCGCGGCGCTTTACGTGCTCTACTTCCGGCGAACTACTTTGCCAGCCGCTGCGCCTCATGCGATTGTTGCGCCTGCGATTGCATCGTTGCCGGGGCTCGCCGGTTGCTGGATAGAGACTGGCAAAACGTTCAGCAACTTTTCTTTTGGCTCGACGGCGGGAAGCATTCTGGTGCGGCATCCCGCAGGCGATCTGCTGATTGATACAGGCAACTCGAGCCATTTTGTTAATGAGATTCGTGGCTATCCTTTCGGGACCTGGTCAAAACTCCGATTGCTGGCCGGGCAACTGACGCCCAAGATTCCGCTGCCGGAATTGCTGCGCCGGGTGAAAGAAGACCCTGCGAAATTGCGCTGGGTGATTCTTTCTCACGCGCATCTGGATCACGCGGGCGGGCTGATGGACTTGCCGCGCGTCCCGGTTCTTCTCTCCCGAGAAGAACTGCAATTCGCGAATGATCCGAGCGTGCAAGCAAAAGGTTTTGCCATTGCCGCGCACGTACAAAAATTCCCGCCGCTGAGCAAACCTACGTTGCGCTTCGAGGCTCAGCCTTACGAAACATTCGACGAGAGCGCCGACCTATATAAGGACGGATCGGTGGTCGTCGTGCCGCTGCGCGGCCATACGCCGGGGAGCGTGGGCATCTTCGTGAATCTTTCACCCAAGCTGCGCTTCTTCTACGTAGGCGACGCCGTCGATGACGAGCGGGGCTTTCAGGAGCGCGTCGGCAAATCCTTGATCTTGCGAGACAGTGACAACGACGAGGCCCTCGCCAATCAAATCGTGGCCCGGCTCAGCGACCTGCACCAAAAGCTACCGGACCTTGCCATCATTCCCGCCCATGGCCGCAGCGCGTACAAAAAAATCTTTCCCGCCGGCCCGTTGAGCTGTGTTTCCGGACAGTAGCCTCGGCAGCGCGGCTGCGAATCAGCTTACGGCGATAGCTCTAAACCTGCACTAAGGCATTAGCAAAAGAGTGCGCTAGAATCACACGCTCGGGCGGCGTCCTTGCCGAAGCCTAATGATGTGTCCCCGAATGTACTGGGGGACAAACTTGGGATCGACTTTCGTGAGACACGATGGACGAACAACGATTTTTGCACGCTTGCCAGCTACGAGACGAACAAAAGCTCTCGGACGCTTACGATGAATTTAGCCGTCTCGTAGAAAGCACTACAGATCCCCTGGACAAGGCCATAGTATTGCTCCACGCCGTCAGTACGCTCGAAATGTCCTCCCAGGTAGAACCCGCGACCGGACAGCTTCGCGTAGCGCGCTCTTTGATAGAAGAGTGCCGACTCACGAAGTCGCCCGGCGACGAAAAATTCGCCGCCGCGGAACTCTTTCTCGATTATGAGGATGCAAATCTAGCCTGGCTGCAAGGTGAAAACCTGCAGGCTACGCTTAGTAGCTTCGATGCAGTGAACAAGAAACACAGCCTTTTCTCCGCCTGCAAAAAAGGCGGTCGAGCACCGAAAGACGTTTATCTAAGGAATTTTTACGAGTCCATCCAGATCCGTCGTGCGTTTATCCTTGCCGATCTTGGCCGGTGGAAAGAGGCGTTGCCTATCCTAGAAGAGATAAAGTCACCTCAGGAGTACAGAGAGGGCGTCGCATTCTATTCGGGCCACTGCTATCTGGCTGACCATGACTACATTAGGGCAGAGCAAAAACTCGCCGAAGCCCTAAGACTTGGCGGCCTGCCCAGCCACCTCGAGTATAAGGCCTATTGCGAACTGGGAATGACTTACTACAACCTCCAAGACTATGCGAAGGCAAAAGAAGAATTCGAGAAAGGCGCCCAAATGGCCGATGCCAGCTATATCAAGGAATCCCAAATCTGGAGATGGCTGGAACTAACATGTCGCGCCCTTGGGCTGAATGCGGAAGCTGAGCGGTATGCTCGAATGTTCAAGCCGTCCTAGCCATTCGCGCCCGAGGTGAAAACCACGCGAATTAGTTCGCGGCGGCGGACTTGGCTGCGGGCTCGACGCTGATGAAGCGGCCGTGGCGGCCACGGTCGGTGAACTTCACTACACCGGTGACGAGAGCGAAAAGCGTGTCGTCCTTGCCCTGGCCGACGTTTTCGCCGGCCTGGTGGCGCGTGCCGCGCTGGCGGATGAGAATCGTGCCGGCGTTGACGAGCTGGCCGCCGAAGCGCTTGACGCCGAGCCGCTGTCCGTGAGAATCGCGGCCGTTTGTAGAGGAGCCGCCGCCTTTCTTATGTGCCATGACGAATTTCCTTTTTTCTTGAAGACTTTTTTCTCAGAAGACCTAGAAGAAAAACTCCCGGCTTCGCAGAGATTACAGCTTGATGCCGCTGACTTCGACGGCCGTGAAATTCTGGCGATGGCCGCGGGAAATCTTGTATTGATTGCCCTTTTTGAACTTGAGCACGGTGATTTTCTTGGCGCGGCCTTGCGCGACGATCTTGCCGCTAACGCTGGCTTTGGAAGCGTCTTCGCCAAGAACAACTTTCTTCTCGTCGGTGTGCACGGCGAGAACTTTGCCGAAGGTCACGCTTTCGCCGACTTCGCCACTGACCCGCTCGATACGAATGGTGTCGCCGGGTGCGACGCGGTACTGCTTCCCCCCGGTTTGAATAACGGCGTACATCTGCCCTCCAAGCTGTAGAGACAAACGTCAATTATACGGGTGGAGCGGGCAAAGCGTCAACGAAGGAACGCGAGCGTTCCAGGAAAAAGCCAGGGCCGGGCTTGCGAGCGCTGGGAGCGATCGCGCCGGAGATGGGTATATCAGGGGACGGGCGAGCGGACGCCCGAGTGGCGGAAGCTTCGCGGAATGCGATAGCTCGGCACTTAGATTCCCGCGACGGGTACCCCCACCCCCACCCATTTCTCGTAAGAGTGGCAAACAAAGGACTTAAGCTTGACGCGGCGTCAACGTTCGTCATGACGAGGCGCAAGGGAATTGCAAACAAAGGACTTATCCCGGGCAAGAGTGATGCGAAAATGCACATCTTGACGCAGACACGTCAGAAGAAAGGCTTGGGGTGGATCAAATCAAGCGGCCCAGAAATGAAAAACGCCAGCGAGACGCTGGCGCTAGAGAGAAAGGCCGAGAAAATTCCAATACATATATTACGATAGCGGTACGTCTTTGTCAAGCTAAATCGGACCGCTCGGTGTTGTTGACGGAAAAGAAAGAGGTTAGCGCAGAGGGCGCGGAGGACACAAAGAAGACGGAGAGGCGTACTGGACGGCCAACGAGGGCGGCGGAGAGAGTGCAGGCAGAGCCGGATAGGATTAACCGCAACTTTTGTGCCGAAACGGAGTTAAACTAGACAGGTGCTTCAGATGGAGTGAGACACCTGAAGGCACTTAGATCCGAGGCGGTTGGAGAGCAGGTTCGGGTCTAGCGAGGACAAGGACATGAGATATTTCAAATATTTGGCGTTATTGGCTATTTGCGCTTTCGCGCTAGCCACGCCGTCCCAGGCTCAGGTTAGGGTTGGAGTTGGCATCGGAGTTGGGCCCGTGTACGGCGGCTATGCTGCACCCGTTTGCGAGTATGGATATTACGGGTATGCACCGTATGCCTGCGCGCCTTACGGCTACTATGGACCAGATTGGTTCTACGGGGGCGTCTTCATTGGAGCTGGACCGTGGTTCGGCGGGTTCCGTGGAGGATACTGGGGCCGCGGTGGATATTATGGACGCGGCGGCTTCGGCGGACGAGCCGGCTTTGGTGCACGCGGATTTGAAGGGCGCGGCGGAGCCGGATTCGCTGGAAGAGGCGGGTATGCCCGTGGCGCGGCGGTAGGACGTGGAGCAGTTGGCGGCGGATTCCGCGGAGGTAGCGCCGGGGGGTTTGCTCGCGGCGGTGGTGGTTTCCACGGCGGTGGCGGAGGTTTCCACGGCGGCGGCGGAGGCCATGGCGGCGGTGGGCACCGGTAATTGAAATAGATTCTCTCGACTGGAGAGGTAGAACGGCTGGCAGCGAGCGCTGCCAGCCGTTTTTTTTATGTACGGTGCGGCTTGAGTCGAGGAATGAGGTGTCGTAAGGTACGCGCGTGAGAAGACCGGGGAAGAGGTTGAAATCGGGCGAGGCGAGGGGGAGTTCGCGGGAGAGGCAAAGTTAGATGCCGACCGTCGAGCTGCCGGAATCGCCACATGCGCCTGGGATTCGTCCTGTAACCATCCATTACCGGGAAATAGGGAAAGGGAGGCCGCTAGTATTTCTGCACGGCGGCTGGGGCTATGGAGTGTATCCGTTTGACCAGCAAATCGAGGCGCTGGAGAAGGAGTGGCGGATCCTGATTCCGGACCGCTCGGGGTATGGGCAATCGTCGCGAGCAAGCGGAGAGATGCCGCTGGATTTTCACCGGCGAGCGGCGGCGGAGACTTTGGCGTTTCTGGATGCACTGCGGATCGAGCGAGCCGTGCTGTGGGGCCACAGCGATGGATCGGTGATTAGCGCGATGGCGGGGTTGGCAGCGCCGGAGCGCTGCGAGCGATTGATTCTGGAGGCGTTCCATTTGCTGCGAAGGAAGCCGGGGTCGAGAGCGTTTTTCGAGCGGTTTGCGGCGCATCCGGAAGATTTGGGAGAAGAGACGAAGAGGATGCTCGCGGAGGACCATGGAGAGGCGCAGTGGCCCACGGTGCTGCGCCGGAACTGCGGCGTGTGGTTTCGGATTGCGGATGCGGTGAAACGGGTGGATGAAGATTTGTATGACGGCAAATTGGGAGAAATCCGAGTGCCGACATTATTTTTGCATGGGAGGCTCGATCCACGAACGGAGCCGGGGGAGATGGAGCGAGTGCGGGCGGAACTGCCGCGAGCAGAGATGAAATTCGTGGAGAACGGGAAGCACAGTCCGCATAGCGAAGATGGGGCGTTTGAAGAGTGCAACGCGATTGCGGGGGAGTTTTTGAGAGGGCGATTCTAGCAGGGATTGGGAAGGCGGCTGAGATTAGAAAAGCGGCGGCAGAGCTGTCGCACTCCACATCAGAAATCGAAACGGTAGCCGAGAATCATTTTGGCGATGAGATGATCGGTTGAGGCGGTGAAGCCGACGCCGAGGCCGAAATTCACTTCCCACTTGGGAGAGAGATTCAGGTCGATGGCTGGGAAAAGCTGGTGCTGCTGAAGGCGGGTGGGCAGGAAGTCCGTGGCTGGTCCGACGGAGCCGTAGTATTCGAGGCCTCCGGTGATTTTCTTGGTGAAGTCATAGCTGATCTTTACATTGGGAGAGAAGACGAAACCCTGGCTAACCGTTTCGCCGTGGAAGGAACGATCGAAAGTGGGATTGAAGTCGAGATACCAGCGGCCGAGTTGCTTGTCGATGATGGGGCGCATCTCCCAGGTCCAGGTGTCGGTGGCGAATTGACGGCGCTGGTAGCCGATTTCGTTGGAAAGGCTAAGGCCGACGGGCCAGTTCCATTTTTTGGGGATGGCGACACGGGGACGGATGTGGTCGCCGACCCACTGGACGCCGAGGCCGTTGCGTTCGGAAGTGAAGATGTAGAAACCAACTTCGAGCCAGTCGGTGAAGCCGTGGGTGATCTCGACGGTTTCGTGCTCGGCGTGATCGGTGGGATAGACGCCGTCGATGATGGTCTTGGTGCCGTCGATTGTGAAATTACTGTGGAGTTCGACCATGGTGTGGCCGGGATCCACCAAGTCGTAGCTGTAGACCTGGATTTCGTAGTTGTCCTGGGCGCGGGCGGGCCCGGAAAAGCCGAGAAGCAGGCCGCCTGCCAGCGCGATGGTTGGGAATGGAAGTTTGAGATCCAAGGGCGGCTACCTCAGTCGCTTGCGCGCAAGATTATCCTCCTTTTTTGGATTCGGCTAGACAGATGGACGAGTACGGTCGAATTCGAGAATTGGAAAAGACGATCCTTCAAGCGTGGGGATGAGCTTTGTCGTAGATGTCCATCAGCTGGCGGATGGAAGCGTGGGTGTATTTCTGCGTCGTGGAGAGAGACTGGTGGCCAAGGAGTTCCTGGATGGCGCGGAGGTCGGCGCCATCGGCGAGGAGATGCGTCGCAAAAGCGTGGCGGAGGGAGTGCGGGTGCAGGTCCCAGTTCACGTTGACGAGGCGGACATATTTTTTGACGATGCGGCCGACGGAGCGCTGCGTGAGGCGGCGGCCGGCGTAATTGAGGAAGACGGCTTCGGTGTGAGGAGCGTCGCGATGGCGGCCGCGGCTGTTGGAGGCTTGCAAGAGCAATTGCTCGCGTAGAGGCCAATATTTTTCCAGCGCCTGCTGGGCTTTCGAGCCGTAGGGGACGATCCGTTCTTTATCGCCTTTGCCGACGACGCGCAGGACGCGTTCTTTTTGGTCGATGTCGGCGTAGTTGAGGCCGGTGAGCTCGCTGACGCGAAGCCCGGCGGCGTAGAGCAATTCGAGGAGAGCGCGGTCGCGGGGAAGCAGGAGGCGTTCCTCCTCGAGTTTGACAAGTTTGCCGCGAGAAGCAGCGGCGCCCGAGGCCGTGCGCTTTCTGGGAAGTTCGCTTGCGGGGGCGGAAACAGGGCCCATTTCCGCGAGTTGATTCAGAAAGCCGTTCATTTCTTCGGCGGAAAGCACGGAGGGGATGCGTTTGGGGAGTTTGGGAGTGGGGACGAGGCGGGCGGGATTTTCCTGCAAGCGGCCTTCGCGGACGCAGTACTTGAAAAAGGAGCGGAGCGCGGCAAGTTTGCGGGCGATCGAACTTTTCTGGAGGCGGTGGTCGTGCAGGTGGCCGACGAATTCGCGGATGGTGTTGTGCGTGATGGCGCTGAGAGCGGGAGGCTCCAGACCGGGCGGAGAGAGATAGGCGACGAATTGGGCAAGGTCCTTGCCGTAGTTGGAAATCGTGTGCGGCGAGGAATTTTTTACCGCGCGGAGATATTCGAGATATTTGCCGATGGCTGTTTTCATTTTTTGCCGCGGGGACGCGGCTACTCTTCCGTCACTAATTATAGGACAGCTATCGCCGGCGAGGGGGAGCAATCGCGCGCCCGTCATCCAGAGACGGCAAAGACGAACGAGCCGCTATTGATAAGTTGGCTCTTTAGCGGCTGTTCCGGGGCTAGAGAAAACAAAGGGAATGATACTCTCAACTCAATTAGCAGATAACTAGACGGCAAGAGGCCTGCTCGGGTGGGAAGGTCGATGATTCAGACTCGCTCGAAAAGGAAAAAACAGGAGGATTCCATGCGAATTAGAAAACTGGCGGTGGGCATCGGCCTGGCGCTGTGTTTCGGCTCAGCGCTGGTGGCGCAGGATCCGCCACCGGCGCCTCCCGAGACGAGCAAGGCGCCTGCACCGGTTGCGGCTGCGCCCGCAGCGCCACCGGAAAAGCTTATTTTGAAGGAAGGCGCGGACGTGAATCTGAAATTCGCGCAGGATTTGAGTTCGAAGACGGCGAACGACGACGATCCCGTGAGCCTGGTGCTCGATCAAGACATAAAAATAGGGGATGTGGTGGTTGTCAAAGCAGGAGCTAAGGCGGTGGGAACGATTACCCACGCGAAAAAGGCGGGGATGATGGGCAAGGCTGGCGAGCTGAACATGAAGTTGGACTACCTGATCACGGATTCAGGGCGGCTGCGTTTGCGCGGAACCAAGGGCAAAGAGGGAGAGGGAAAAGTGGGCGAGACCGTGGCGCTGACCGTTTTGTTCGGGCCGATTGGGTTGATTAAGCACGGAAAAAACGTGGAGATTAAACAGGGCACACCGTTGCTTGTATATACGGACGAGAATTACGAAGTGCCAGTGGCCAAGTGAACTCCGCCGGGGATTGAGACTCGCGGATTATTGGGCGTGGCGCGCGCCGGTATGGAAAGCGGCAGCAGAGCTGCCGCACTTCACAGTTACGGCTTGGCGCCGACGGGTGTGGCTTCTTCGGGCTGGGCTTGTGGTGGAGCTACGGGTTCGGGGGCGAGTTTTTCCCAGTCGCAGCCTTCCGTCAAGCAGGTGTGCACGACGCCAATTTTGGTTTTCTTTTCGACGATGAAAGGCGCGCCGCACTTGGGGCACGGCTCGGCGATGGGCATGAACGGCGTCGTGAAATCGCAATCGGGATAACGCGAGCAGCCGTAGAAGATGCGCGGACGGCCGCGGCCACCTCTGCCGGCGCTGCCGCGGCGGACGAATTCGCCTTCCTTGCATTTCGGACATTTGATGCCCATGGTGATGGGGCGCGTGTATTTGCACTTGGGATAGCCGGTGCAGCCGATGAATTCGCCGAAGCGGCCGTGCTTTTTGACGAGGCCGTTGCCGCAGAGCGTGCACTTTTCGTCGAGCGGCTCGTCGGGCTGCATGGATTTGCGGGTGCCTTCGACGAGGCGGCGCGTGGTCTGGCAATCCGGATAGGCGGAGCACGCCAGGAACGGTCCGAACCTGCCCGCCTTGATGACCATTTCCTTGCCGCAGTTGTGGCAATACTCGACTTTAGTTTCGCCGGGAGCGGCATCCGGCAAAGCAGGGGAAAGATCCTGAATGAAATCGCAGTCGGGGTAACGCGAGCAGCCTAGAAAAAAGCCCAGGCGGCTGATGCGCTCAAGGAGTTCGCCCTCACCGCACTTTTCGCACTTCTTGCCGGTGGGGATGCCAGCTTTGTAGGAGAGCATTTCGTCGTCGGCGCGATCGAGATCGACGATGAACTTTTCCCAGAATTCCTTCACGGCTTCGCGCCAGGGGAGCTTGCCTTCCTCGATTTCGTCGAGCTCTTCCTCGAGGCGAGCGGTGAAAGTGACGTCGAAAATATCTTCAAAACTTTTGACCAGCAGCAGGCTCACACGTTCGCCAAGCATGGTGGGCGAAAAACGGCCTTGCTCCTTGGTTACGTATTCGCGCTCGACGATGACGGAAATGATCGAGGCGTACGTGGAAGGACGCCCGATGCCCTTTTCTTCCAGATCCTTGACGAGCGTGGCGTCGTTGTAGCGGGGCGGAGGCTGGGTGAAGTGCTGGTCGGGACGAATCTTGTCCAGCCTGAGCGTCTGGCCTTCGTTTACGCGAGGTAGGGCATTGCCTTCGCCCTCGTCGGTCTTTTCGTCGTCGGCGACATCCACAACCTCGGCCTGATAGACGGCCAGGTAGCCGGCGAATTTCTGCACCATTCCGGTCGCGCGGAACGTGTAGTCCGCCGCCGAAATGTCGATCGTCGTTTGATCGAACACGGCCGGCATCATTTGGGAAGCAACGAACCGCTGCCAGATCAACTGGTAGAGCTTAAATTGATCTTCTTTTAGGTACTTACGGACGTCTTCGGGCGTGCGCGTTACATCTGTCGGCCGGACCGCTTCGTGCGCCTCTTGCGCGTCTTTCTTGGATTTGTAGTAGTTGGGCTTCTCCGGCAAGTAGGCGGAGCCGAATTTTTCAGGAATGAGTTCGCGGACTTGTGCGAGCGCATCCTGCGAAACGTTTACGGAGTCCGTGCGCATGTAGGTGATCAGCGCAACGGAGCCTTCGCTGCCCAGCTCGACGCCTTCATAAAGGCCCTGGGCGACGCGCATGGTATTTTTTGCCGAGTAGCGCAGGCGGTTATAAGAAGCCTGCTGGAGCTTTGACGTGGTGAAGGGAGGAGGAGGATTTCTTTTCTTCTCTCTTTGCGTGACGCTGGCAACCTGCCATTTTGCTTTACTCACCGCGGCGACAATTTTGTCCGCTGCTTCCTGATTTTTGACTTCGATGTCTTCGCCTTTGTGCTTGAAGAGCTTGGCTTCGAAGAGGGGCGGCTGGCCGGCATCGAGCATGGCGTGGATCGTCCAATACTCTTGCGGGACGAAGGCGCGAATTTCCTGTTCGCGTTCGACGATCAGGCGGAGGGCGACAGTTTGCACGCGCCCGGCGGAAAGGCCTCGGCGGACTTTATTCCAGAGAAGCGGAGAAACTTTGTAGCCCACGATGCGATCGAGGACGCGGCGGGCTTGCTGAGCGTCGACGAGATTAGTGTCCACTTTTCTCGGATGCTCGAAGGCGGCGCGAATCGCTTTGGGCGTAATTTCGTTGAAAGTAACGCGAAAGATTTTCTTAGGATCGATCGCCGGAATTTCTTTCTTGGGTTCGTCCTTCGGCGCTTCTTGCACCACTTCGGGCTTGGCGTTCTTTTTCTTGAAGCGGGAGACGGTGGGTTCCTGCTCGGGATACTTGGACGGCTTGGAGAGCACCATGGCGAGGTGCGCGGAAATCGCTTCGCCTTCGCGGTCCGGGTCGCCCGCCAGGTAGACGGCGTCCGCGGCATTGGCAGCTTTGCGGAGATCGTTGATGATCTTGCCCTTGCCGGAGATGATTTGAAGCGTGGGCTCGAAGATTTTTTCGTCGTCGAGGGATATCGGAGGGCGGACCGGCTTCACTTTCACTTTCTTCGCGCCCTTCTTGGCGCGCTTCTTTTTGATGCCGTTATTTTCTTCTTCGCCGGGCAGACGAATGCCGATCGTCTTCTTGGGCAGGTCCATCACATGGCCGATGGAGGCCTTGACGAGGAAATTCCGCCCAAGGTATTTGTTAATTGTCTTCGCCTTGGCAGGCGACTCAACGATCACGAGCGAACGAGCCATCTTTTCTTTGTAACCCCGTAATGTGCTGCTGGGAGAGCTGGAGAGGGCGGCGTGTGTCCTTCTCGCTAACTTACAGTAGATGCTGCGATCAGCCTCTGGGATACTCTCAGCGCTTAGATGCAGGATCGACCGCGGGCGATTCGCGCCGTATCTGCCGCTAAAACAACACTTTGCTGAACTGCTTTCCCGGCGATTGCCGAACGATGCCTTTCATCTCCAGATCAAAAAGCGTAGCGAGAACCTCGGAAGAGTTCAAGCCGGAACGTTCGACGAGGTCGTCGATGTGCGCGGATTCGTCGGAACTGAGCAGTTCGTAGATCTTTTTTTCGGAGGGATTGAGGGAGGCGGCGACGAGGAGATTTCGCTGCTCGGCTTCAGGCTGTTCGGCTTTTACGAGGGCGGCGCGCACGGGTGTGGGGAGCTCTTCGATGACGTCTTCGGCGTTGGTGACCAGCTTCGCGCCCTGCTTGATTAGCTGATTAGGCGCAAAGCTAACTGGCTGCGTTACGTTTCCCGGGACGCCGAAGACTTCGCGGCCGAATTCCATGGCTAAGCGCGCGGTGATGAGCGAGCCGCTGTACTGCGCGCCCTCGATGACGATGACGCCGAGCGGCATTCCGGCGACGATGCGATTGCGGATAGGAAAGTTTTCGGGCGCGGGATGAGTGCGCAGAGGGAATTCGCTGATGATGGCACCGCGCTCGAGGACTTTTTCGTAGAGTTTTTTGTTTTCTTTCGGATAGCAAACGTCAATGCCAGTGCCGAGAACGCCGATGGCTCGGCCGCTGACGGCCATGGCGCCCTGGTGGCCGATAGCATCAATGCCACGGGCCATACCGCTAACGATAACAAGGCCGCGCGCGGCGAGGTCGCGTCCGAGGCGTTCCGCCATTTGCGTGCCGTAGAGAGTGGGCTTTCTGGTGCCGACGATGCTGAGGCAAGGGAGGTTCAGGACTTCCGGGTCGCCGCGAACGTAAAGCAGAACGGGTGGATCGTAAATCTGAAGGAGCGTTTGGGGATATTCGGGGTCGGTCCAGTTGATGAGGCGGCAGCGATCGATGTTGCGCGCGGCGGTGAGTTCTTTTTCGGCACGTTTGAAGGATTCTTTTTTGAAAACGGCCTGGGCGACGGGAGCGGGCAGGCTGCAGCCTTCGAGGTCGGTGAGCGGGGCGCGGAAAATCGCGTCGGGGGAGCCGAAGCGTTTCAGGAGGCGGGCGGACAGACGGGAGGCGAGGCCGGGCGTGAGCGCCAGGGCGAGCCAGGGGAGGGATGAGTCTAGCTCCATCGCGGGACAAGCCTAAGCTCTTGATAACTTGAATGTCAACTAATAAGTGATGTAAATACAAGAGGCGGCGGTCAGCTGGGTTGGGCAGCATCTTCGGCGAGGACGGAGTCCAGAGTCGTGACGAAGAGATCGGCGTCGGCTTGCGAGAAGATCAGCGGAGGGCGGAGCTTGATTACGTTGTGATGCGGGCCGTCGGTGCCGGTGAGGATGCCGCGTTCGCGGAGGCGATTGACAATGTAGGAGGCTTGCAGCGGCGCGGGTTCGCGCATTTCACGATTGAGGACCAGGTCTACGCCGAGGAAGAGCCCGGCGCCACGAACATCGCCAATCAGAGCGTGCTTTTCTTGCAGAGCGTTAAGCCGCGCGGCGAGATAATGTCCGGTGCGCAAAGCGTTTTCCTGGAGATGTTCTTGTTCGACGACGTCGAGGACAGCGAGCCCCGCGGCGCAGGCGACGGGATTGCCGCCAAACGTGCTGAAGAACTCCATGCCGTTGTCGAAGCTTGCGGCGATTTCTTGTGTGGTGACAACGGCCGCTAGGGGGAAAGCATTTCCGATGGGTTTGCCGAGCACGACAATGTCCGGGGTTACGCTTTGCGTCTCGAATCCCCAGAAGTGCGTGCCGAGGCGGCCGAAGCCGACTTGCACTTCGTCGGCGATGCATACGCCGCCGGCGGCACGGACGTGCTTGTAAGTTTCGGCGAGATAGCCGGGCGGAAAAACGATTTGGCCGGCGACACTGGGCAGTGTTTCGGCGATGAACGCAGCGGGGTCGCGGCCTTCCGCGCACATGTTTTGCAAAACCTCCGCGACGCACTGCGCGTACTTTTTTCCTGCGCCAGGGTCGCCGCGCCGGTAAGGGCCGCGATAGTCGTCGGGAATGGGAGCGACGTGGACCCACGGCTTGCGGCCATGGCCTCCGGGACCGTCAAATTTGTAGGGGCTGATGTCGATGAGCGTGGTGGTATGGCCGTGGTAGGCGTGTTCGAGGACGATCACGTCTTCGCGGCCGGTGTGGGCGCGGGCGAGACGCAACGCAAGTTCATTGGCTTCACTGCCGGAGTTGACGAAATAACAGACGCGCAACGGGTCCGGCAGTAGACGTGCGAGGCGCTCGGCGTAGCGGTTCGCGTTGTCGTGGAGATAGCGGGTGTTGGTGTTGAGAAGGGCTAGCTGCTCCTGGACGGCACGCACGACGCGCGGATGGCTGTGTCCGACAAGCGGAACGTTATTGTAAACGTCGAGGAAGGCGCGGCCGGTGTCGTCGTAAAGATATTGCATCCAGCCAAGAACTATTTTTAGCGGCTGCTGGTATGAAATGCTGAGGTTTTTTCCAAGCAGCGACCGGCGAACAGAAAAAGTCTCTGCGGCATCCGGCTCCTGCGGCGGGAAGCGCTCGGGAGGAATGCCCAGCAGCAAGTTGGGGTCAGGCGATAGAGAGGTCCAAACGGCGCGACGCGACGCGGGGGCTACGCCCGGAAAATCGGAACGGTAGTCCAGCAAGTCCACGATGATTTGGAAATGAAGATGAGGGGCCCAGCCGCCGTTTTCGTGAACGTCGCCAATGCGGGCAAATTGTTGGCCGCGGACGACACGCTGCCCGGGTTGCAGCGCATCGAAGGTGTCGCGTGCAAGATGGCCATAGAGGGTGAAAAACTCGAGGCCATCGCCGGTGGTGTGATGAAGAATAACGAGCGGGCCATAATCGAGCGGCGCGGTATTGATCGCGACGGCGTGCACGACGCCTTCGAGCGGGGCGTGGATTGAAGTGCCGGGCGCGGCAAATAAATCGATCCCGAGATGAAGGGTTCGGCGCTCATCGGTGGGATTCTCGCTTGCTCCAAAAAGGGGAGAGGTGTAGAGGAGGCGCGGTTCGTTGTAGCGGCCGACTCCCACAGAGACATTCGCGCTCTTCATTTTGAGGAAGACGGTTTTGGTGAGATTTTGCGTTTCCGACGCGCGAGGGTCAGCGCCGAGAAACGAGCTGCCGACGCTCAAATCGAAAACGTGAACCGGAGCTGTGCGCAAGTCCGCATCTAGAATGGAAGCAGCGCTTCCCGCGTTGGACGCCAGCCATCGCTGAACTCTTTCGCTGTGCGGGACGGCGGGCAAACCACAAGCATCGCGAAAGGTGTAGTGCGCAAATCTCGGATGGACGGCGGCCAGCTTCTCAAGTGCTTCCCATGCGGGGGCTTCGCTGATCGTCACGTAAGGATCACCAGGAACGAGAGATTTGCGATGCGCGGAATTCGTCACACTGACGGCGAGCCGCATGGCGATGAGCGTGTAGAGAATGCTGATCTCGGCTTCTTCAAAGGGAAAAACGCGATGGTAACCGGCGATTACGGCACTGGCAGCATGAAGCGGCTCTTTCTCGCCGAGGATCGCGTACGCGGCGGCGATGGCGGCTTCAGAAGCGATGAGACCATAGTGCATGTCGCCGAAGTCAATCACTCCGATTACTTTTCGGGGTAGCGGCCAGGGCGGGCTAATCAGCACGTTGTAATCGTTGGCGTCGCCGTAGATGACGCTGCGACGAAGAGACGGCAGCACCGGAAGGACTTCCGATTCGTATAAAGCAAGAAAACGCTCGACAAGCGCGCGGCACCCAGCATCCTCGAGGCAATGAAAATAGTCTCGAATCCAGGAAGCGCGAGCGAGGTCCCATTTCAATTCGCGATGCGTGGCCGGATGCGAAAAATCCTGGAGGGCGGCATCCATTTCGGCAAGAAAATGGCCCAAACTTCCCAGCAACTCAGGGCTGCGCGGATCTACCTTCGCCAGAACACTTCCCGGAATAAATGTGAGCAGCCAGAGGAGGCGCTCCGTTCCATCGGAGAGCGTAGCGAATGGTGAACGCGTCGCCGCTCCGCGTTGCGCAAACGCGGGGAAGCGAAAGATGGGGCGCACGTTTGGCCAAATGTTGCAGCGCCTGGCACTGCATCTCGACGAAGGACTGCTCCCTCGCGGGATGCATGATTTTCAGGACAAATTCGCGTCCGTCGGCAGAGGTAGAGATGGAAATTGTCGTCGTACTCGCCGGGAAGCGACTTGGCGGCGACATCGAAGCTGAAAATTTCGCGCGCCAGGCGCACCGCTTCCGATTCGGTGACCGGCGAGGCCACGCGCGCTTCGGGAATCATGCGAGGAATCTTATCCGCAAAGACTGGAGCGCGTCCATCCTTGCGGGATTCGCCATGCGAGAGGAGCTAAACACGAAATACGAATCGCGACACGACCGTGAGGTGCAACACCAAATCTCCGACGCCGGCCGAAAGCACGGGGGCAAAATGCCCGCGTTACATTTCTTCGCGGGAGGACTGGATCGAAACCGGCCCGTTCACCGTCGAAAGACGGATCATGGCCGGCGAGCCGCCATATTCGATGCGGCGATTGTTGTCGTCCCAGGTTTTCCGCGCGTTATCGCAAATGCTGGCGCGGCAGCTCATCGGCGAATAGTTGCGTGATTCGACGCTGAAGCTGGACTTGTAATCAGACGGGACGGAAAGCGTGAGAGGACCGTTCTGCGCATCGGCAGTCAGGCCTGTTCCGCTCCACGTAGTTCCTTTCAAGTTGATGGAGATGGGGCCATTCTCCGTGTGGATGCGCACGTTGCCGCTGCTTCCCGTGATGGTGATGGGGCCGTTAGCCGCTCGGACGTCGGCGTCACCGGAGAAATCACGAAGTGTGATGGGGCCGTTCGTGGCGTGGGCGGTCAATTTGCCGTCCACGCTGTAAAGAGATAGTGGACCGTTGGCGGTCTCGAGGTCGATGACCGCCCCTTTCGGCGCGCGAATGAGAAGATAGACGGTCCAATCTTCCTCATTGCTCGGCCCATTGGTCGAAACTTCTCCGTTCTTCACTGAAAGTGTCATCTGTGCCAACATCCGCTGGGCGTTTCCGTCTTCATTTGAGGCGAACTTGCAGGACGTCACGGAATAAGTGTCATTCTCCCAGCCTTGCACCTGAACGCCGCCATTTTTGTGCGGGCGAACGCGCAGAGTGGGCGCATCGGCCTTCGTTACGGTACGCTGTTCCGATTCCATGACGGCATCGTAGTCGTCGAAACGAACGTGGAGGTCCGAACAATTCGTCGCAGGCTGGCGGTGGCCATCCGAGATACTCATCGAATGGCGATCATTCCAATCCGGCCATCCGGGATGCGCGGGGACCGCGGGGGCGGAAGGAACAGCCGGTATTGCGGGCATGGCGGGCATCGCAGGTTCAGGTGGAACAGCCGCGTGGAACCCATCGCTCGCTGGCGAAGGAACAGCGGGCGGTGCCGGAAGAGCAGATGGAGGCGGCGGAGGAGGAGCAGGAGCGTCCTGGGCGCCGGCGATCGCAGTAAACGTATGGAAACCACAGGATGCAATCACCAGCAATAGAAGATTCCTTAAGAGCGATTTCATGGACTCACCCTCCCTTGCTACATAGACGAACGAGATGTGCATCGGTTTGATGAATTCGCGGCGATGTCAAAAGTTGGGGAGCATGGCGTGCGCCCCCTGGCTTCCTATTCGCGAAGCTGGGAAAAAGTGTTCTCACTGATTCAAAAGGACTTGCCTTCTTGAAGATTGCGCCAAGGGGCCGACGGGCGTAGATTACCTGCGAGAAAGCACCAGAATGGAGGTCCCCATGCGCATACCAAGTTGTTTTACAAGGCGAGGGATTATGGCGCGGGTGGAGGTGCCAAGTTTCCGAAAGCGAGAGTCTGCCGCAGAGTGGCCGCTACTGTTCGCGGTGGCAGCTTTTCTTTGCTGCGCTGCTGCGGGATGGGCGCAGACGCCGCCCCAATTGCCCGACGGCGAAGGGCGAGAAACGGTCCAGAAGGCCTGCGGATCTTGCCACGCCCTCACCACGGTGACTAACGCCGGCCACAACCGCGGGGAGTGGACTTCCGTGCTGAACATGATGGTGACCGCCGGCGCGCCGGTGCCGAAGGATCAGATCGCGACGGTGACGGATTATCTGGCCAAGAACTTTCCGGAGCGACCCGCGCCGGCTGCTGTGGTGATTCCGGGAAGCGTCGTAGTTTCCATCAAGGAATGGCAGGTGCCGACGGCTGGTTCGCGGCCGCACGACCCGGCGTTTGCTCCGGACGGCTCGGTTTGGTACACCGGGCAGATGGCTAATGTGCTCGGGCGCTTCGATCCCAAGACGCAGCAATTCAAGGAATATCATTTGAAGACGCCAGAGTCCGGTCCGCACGGACTTGTGCCAGATAAAGACGGGAACATCTGGTTCACGGCAAACTTTAAGGCCTACATTGGCAAGCTCGATCCAAGGACCGGCGACGTCACCGAATATCCGATGCCTGATCCGCAAGCCAAGGATCCGCATACGCTGCTCTTTGCTCCGAACGGAAATATCTATTTTACGGTGCAGGGCGGGAACATGGTGGGCAGGCTTAATCCGAGGACGGGCGAAGTGAAGGTGGTAAATTCGCCGACAGCGAAATCCAATCCGTATGGCATGGTGATAAGTTCCAAAGGAGTGCCCTTTTTCGCGGAGTTCGGGAGCAACAAGGTGGCCAGCCTTGATCCGGACACGCTGGCTATTCACGAGTATGTGTTACCGCATGTGGACTCGCATCCCCGGCGCGTGGCCATTACTCCCGATGACGTGATCTGGTATTCGGACTACTCGCGCGGCTACCTGGGGCGGCTCGATCCTAAGACCGGCCAAGTCACCGAGTGGGCATCTCCAGGCGGGCCACGTTCGAGACCCTACGGCATAACCGCAGTGGGAGACGTTATCTGGTACAGCGAATCGAACACCAAGCCGAACACGGTGGTGCGCTTTGATCCCCAAACGGAGAAATTTCAAACGTGGATCATCCCGTCCGGCGGAGGAGTGGTGCGGAATATGGTGCCCACTCCCGATGGCAACTTGTGGCTGGCGTGCAGCGGCGTGAACGGGATTGCGTTCGTCGAAGTAAAGAATTCGGCGAAAATGGCCTCACTCAAGTGACGGGCGGAGCGGTTCGTGCTCCGCTAAGTGCCAGACTCCCGAGTTATTGCTGCCAATCGCAATCGAGAGTGCCCATGCTGCCGATAGGCGGGCCGTCCGGCGGCTCGACGGGCGCGGTGAGATCGATACGCTTGGGATCCTTCTCAAAAAGCTGGATTTCCTTGGACGCGAACAAAACGTGAGCCAGGTCGGTGGTGGCCTTCTCCCTCTCGGAGGGAGAATTGAGCCAGGCATCCAGCTCATGCAACTTCAACGAAGCAATGGCGCGAACCTCGCCGGCGGCATGGTCGTTTGCGGCAAGAACCATTAAATCGTAAAGAACGACATCGTCGACAGTGTTGGCGATTTCTTCGTTGTAGCCGGCGCCGTGAGGGGCTTTCCAGGTGGCATTGAGAATGGCGTCGAGGACTTCTCCAAGGCCGGGGTTTTCGGCGTCGCGTGCGTGGAACTCGACGAGGCGTGCGGCGCGCTCCGGATTAAAGAGAAATTGCAGCGTGTGCTGCGCCGCCGATTCCGCGGGCGACAGCGCGTCAAAGGCTGGGCTGGTGTGAATCTTGAAATCCTCGCGATCGCGCGGGTATTCCGGTGGCCGGGGCGGAATGATTTTTAAGAGCGATTCGGGCAGGGCAAGGGTCTCCGGCTTGAGAGTGGCGAGCACGGCCGCGAGCGCGCGACGCTGCTCCGCGGGGGCGACGATTTGCGTGGGCACTTCGCCGTCGCCGCGCAGCGCAAAGGTGTAGTCCATTCCGCCGACGAGCTTGCTGGCGGCTTCCGCCTGGTAGCGGTGGTACAAGTAGATCGGCGCCAGAACATCTTCGAGCGTGGCAAGCGGCGCGCCTTCGCGGATATTGTTTTCGCCGAAGCGGCGCAGCGCCGCGGCACGAACCTGCATGATGCGGTTCAGCTCGTCGACGGCGTTCGAGCCGCTGTCCCAAAGATGCGCCACGCTGCTGGAAGAACCCGGAGGGCGCGCGTCCTGGTCGGTGAGATAGCGAAGCCCGCGACCGAATGCATCGTTCAGGATTTTGTCGAGCGCGGCATGTTCGTCCGTGCCCGGAGCGAAATCGCTGTAACCCCAGGTGATGGACACTTTGTCCCACTCGCCGATGCCGGTGGCGTAAGCATCGGAGAGATCGGGCGTGCCGTCGGCGGCGAGCTTCACAAGCGGCGGCGGGTAGTCCATCACGGAAGAGCGATTGACCGTGCTCGCCGAATAATTGTGCATAAGCCCAAGGGTGTGGCCGACTTCGTGCGCCGCAAGCTGGCGGAGCCGCGCGAGCGCCATCTGCATCATTTTCGGCGAAACCGGTTTGCCCTTTTCATAGGGAGCGAGCAAGCCTTCGGCGATTAGATAGTCCTGGCGCACGCGAAGCGAGCCGAGCGAGACGTGGCCTTTGATAATTTCGCCAGTGCGCGGATCGATCACCGCTGACCCATAGGACCATCCGCGTGTGGCGCGATGGACCCATTGGATCACGTTGTAGCGCAGATCCATCATGTCCGCGCCTTCCGGCATCAGCTCGACGCGGAAAGCGTTTTTGTAGCCGGCGGCTTCAAAAGCCTGGTTCCACCAACGCGCGCCCTCGAGGAGAGCGGAACGAATCGGCTCGGGCGCGCCGCGGTCGAGATAATAAACGATGGGTTCGACGGGTTCGCTAAGAGCAGCTTTGGGATCTTTTTTCTCGAGGCGATGCCGCGCGATGAAGCGCTTGACGATCGGCTCGCTGACCGGAGTGGCGTAATCCTGGTACGCAATGGCGAAGAAGCTGCTGCGCGGGTCGTAGACACGCGGCTTGTAGCCCGGAGGCGGAAGCTGCACGAAGGAGTGATGCTCGCGGACGGTGATGGACTCGGGCGAGGGTGTGACCTCGCGCACCCAAGGACCGGGCTCATCGCCGGCAAAGGTGAGAGTGGCTTCGACTTCCGTGTTGAGCGGAAAGTTCTTGAGCGGAAGATCGATCGCGCTGCGCGAAGAGTCAATGTGATAAGAGCCCTGCTTGGTGCGGCGAAGGGTGGCGGGGATGCCGTGGGCGTCGCGCAGGAAGAAATCGGTGGCATCCACGAGGACGTGGTCCTTTTCTTCGGCGGCGACGGTGAAACCCCAAAGGGCCGACTCCGCGAAGGAATCGTGGACGGCGCGGCGCTCATCCGGGTCGCTGGTCACCGCGCGATAGCCGAGATTTTCCTCGATCAGCAAAACCTTGGGGCCGCTGCGTTCGAACCGGACGATGGCGGTTTTGCCGAGCTGGCCGCGGTCGAGCCCGATATCATTCGAACCGATGCCCGCTGGCAGGCCGCTCTGGTAGAGGAACTCTGTGTTCCACTTATCGATTTCGAGCCAGAGCTTGCCCTGCTTGGCGTCCCAATAAAGATTGAAATAGCCGGGGAACTTTTGCGCGCCCGCGGTCTTCGCCGCGATCGTCGGTGTCTCGGCCGCGTCGGGGTTGGCCGCGACGCCGGCAAAGGGCAGACACAAGAAACAAAGCAGGAAAAGACACCAGGAACGTTTCAGCATTTTCAGCGCCTCCGAATGGAAGGAACGTTTTACAACAAAAGACGGCTGGCGCGGAGGAAAATCCTCTCTGCTATACTTGGTTGAACTCGCGAGACTCTCAACTTGCAGAAACTTCGCATATCGATCGTGCAGTATTTGAACACCGCGCCGCTCGTTTGGGGCTTTACGAACGGCCCGCTCGCCGGGAAATATGATTTGTCGTTCACCGTGCCGTCGCAATGCGCGGAAGCGCTGCGCGCCGGCGCGGCCGACATTGCCATCATTCCCGCGATCGAATATCAGCGCATCCCGGGATTGGTGGTTTTGCCTGACTTGGCAATCGCCTCGCAGAATCGCGTGCGCAGCCTATTGATCATCGCGAAAAGACCGATTGAACAGGTGCGCACCATCGCGCTGGACCGCAGTTCGCGTAGCACGCAGGCCCTGACGCGTATTTTGGCGGCGGAGCACTGGAAGATCGATCCTGAGTTTTTTGAAACCGAGCCCGATTTGAGCGCCATGCTGCAAAGAGCGGACGCTGCTCTGCTTATCGGCGACCCGGCGCTGCGCATTTCCATCGCCATCGAGAAAAAGAGCGCGGTCAGCCCGCAAGGACGCGCCGTCTGCCAGGCCTCTACACTGGGAATCGCCAGCGACGAGATTTTTCACGTGTATGACGTGGTGGGAGAATGGCGCACATTTTCGAGTTTGCCCGCGGTGATGGCTGTGTGGGCCGCAAAGCCCGAGGTTGCAACTCCGGAGGTGGTTGAGGATTTTGTGGCATCCCGCAACTTTGGGCTGACGCAAATCGCGGCCATCAGTCTCCAAGCAGCCCGCGAACAGGAACTGCCGCAACTAGTGCTCGAGTCCTATTTGCGCCACAACATTGACTTCTCGCTGGGTGAAGAAAACCGCCGCGGCCTGCAACGCTACTTTCAGGAAGCTGTAAAACTGCGCTTGATCCCGCGCGAAAAGAAGATTGAATGGGCGCGAGCGTCAAAAGAAACAGCTCATGTTTTAGCGAAGTAGGGGCACGGCACGCCGTGCCCGTCTTGCCCCGATAATTGGAACTTAAACGTCGCGTCCGCTAGAATGAGGGCGTTGCGACACGAAGGAACACCGTGGGACTGACGAAACAAGAAGCTATCGACATGCTACAATCCGACGACTTGGTGGGCGTTGGCATGGCCGCGCACCAATTGCGCCTGAAGAAAAACGATCCGCGCGTCGTGACCTACCAGATCGACCGCAACATCAACTACACGAATTTCTGCACCGAATATTGCTCGTTCTGCGCGTTTTACCGGCCGCTCGGAGCGAAGGACGGCTACATCCTCTCGTTCGAGACAATCTACGAAAAAATCGAGGAGATGCTCCAGCTCGGCGGGACCGGCATTTTGCTGCAAGGCGGGCTGCATCCTGACCTACAAATCGGATATTACGAAAACCTCCTGCGTTCGCTCAAGGCGCGCTTTCCGCAAGTGCATTTGCATTGTTTTTCCGCGCCGGAAATTCTATGTATTGCGGAAGTCAGCGAGCTGAGCGTCCGAGAAACGATCCAGCGACTGATGGATGCCGGTCTGCAATCCATCCCCGGCGGCGGCGCGGAAATTCTCGATGACGAGATTCGCGGCAAAATCGCCCGTCTGAAGTGCACAAGCGACGATTGGGAAGAAGTCCACCGCGTGGCGCACTCGCTTGGCCTGCGCACCACCGCGACGATGATGTTCGGCTGCGGCGAAGAGCTTCGCCACCGCGTAAATCATCTCGAACGGCTGCGCCGCATTCAGGAAGACACCGGCGGGTTCACCGCATTTATTCCGTGGATGTTCGCGGCGGAAAATACGGCGCTTGGCAAAAAAGTGCAGGAAACGACAGCTGTCGATTATCTGAAAACGCTCGCCGTCAGCCGCCTGTACCTCGATAATATTGACCACATCCAATCGAGCTGGCTGACGCCCGGCATCAAGGTTTGCCAGGTCGGCCTGCAATTCGGTGCGGACGACGTGGGCAGCATCCTCATTGAAGAAAACGTCGTGTTCGCCGCGGGCGTGAAAAACCGCACCAATGAAAATGAGCTACGCCGCATCATCTCCGATGCAGGATTCGTTCCGGCGCAGCGCGACACCCTCTATCGCTCGTATGCGTTGAAATAATTCTAAAAGTCCAACTGTCACTTTTGTGGGGCTGGACGCTTGAGCGGGCGGAGCACGATCTGCACTTCGGTCCCGTCGGGCAGATCGATATCTTCCAGCGGGTAGAGAATCCCGCTGCGGAATCGCGCCTGAATCCAGCGCGGACCGGGCTTGGCATCCGCAGCCGTGGATTTCGCCGCCGCTCCCGGAGCAGCGGGCGCGCCGGAAGTCTCATCGAGCGCTTCATTCGCGAGGGCATCCGCTTCGCGATTTTGCTCGCGGTAGACGTGATCGATACGGAACGAGGCGAACCCCATAGACATTTTTTTAGCGCGCTCGAAAAGCGGCCGCAGATCCTCGCTTTTCACTTTGTACTGCCCTTGCATCTGCTTGACCATCAGCTCGGAGTCGCTCTCGACGCGCAATGCGCGGATGCCATGCGACTCCGCGTAATCCAGCGCGGCAATCAGGCCATAATATTCGGCGACATTGTTTGTCATTCGGCCGATGTACTTTTTCAGCTTGGCGACAAGCTCGCCGCTTCCATCGCGAATCACCACTCCGTATGAGGCCGGACCGGGATTTCCGCGGGCGGCGCCATCGATATTTGCGCGATGCGCGGGCGCCGCGTTTTTTTTCTCGTCGGGCGAGTCCCCAAAGAGAACGTCACCGGCAGCGCGAGTGGATTTTGGAAGACGTGGCATCAGGAATGATTAGAAGCAGAAGACGCCGCATGCCCCGAACCGGCGGCAGGATCCGGCAGAGGAATCGGCTCTAAAGTGTACAGGATGAGGCCGCAGGACTCGCAGCGGTAAATTTCTTCATTGGGATCGCGGCGCAACTCTTGCAAAGTATGCGGTAGTACGCGCATGCCGCAGCCGCGGCACTGCCCATCGCGGGCTTCGGCGAGGCCGGCGCCATGATGGCGTTTGGCGATGCGTGCGTAGAGTTCGCGAAGATCCTCGGGAATGGGAGCCAAGGCACGCTCACGTTCGGCAAGCAAGGATTCCAACTGTTTCTTTTTCTCGCCCTGTTGCGCTTCGATCTCTTTTCGCTCTTTATTTACAGCCGTCTCGTCTTCTTTCAAATTCGCTTCGGCGTGCTTCACGCGCCGCTCGGCCTCTTCGCCGGACATCATCACATTAAGCTGCGCGTCTTCGGCTTTGGCGACTTCGGCTTCGGCGTTGGCAATCTCGTGCTGCAGGGCTTTGTACGCTTCGTTGGTTTTGACGGCGCCGCTTTGGTCGCGGTATTTCTTCGCGCGGTCTTTCCATTGCTGGACGTCCAGCTCGAATTTCTTGCGCTCTTTCTGGCTGTTCACCAGGCCTTCTTTGGCGGCGGCCACGGCTGCTCGCGCGCCGTTCAATTTGGCATCGGCATCGCGCACACGCTTCGGAAAAGTCTCAATCTCGGCACGCACGGCGGCAATCAAGTGGTCGACACGCTGGAGTTCGATCAGGTGAGGAATGGCGGAATGCATTGGACTGTAATACTAACACATGCGGCGCTATGCTTCGCCGGCCATACCCAGTGCCATCCAGCGGGCCTTTGGGGCCCCTGCCGATCGGAAAGCTCTGTAGAATGCCCTGATTTGCTTGCAAGATTTCCGGGATAACCCGTTCTAAGGAGGAAGCGAGATGCCACATGTGCAAATCACCTGGGTGGAAGGACGCACGCCAGAGATGAAGCGCAAAATCGCCGAGCGCATCACGGCCGTCTTGATCGAAGACGGGCGCGCGAAACGAGAGAATATTCATGTGTCGTTCCACGACGTGCCGGCAACGAACTACGCCGAAGCCGGCGTACTCGTGGCGGATCAAAAGCGCACGCCGTAATAAGGCCTGAAGAAAAAGTATTCGTCCGCGAGCGAGGTTGCTGGAATTCGGCGCTTCGCCGCCGGGACATTGCTCTCTGAGCGCGCCGTCGGCTTAGTGAAGCTCCATGTTCTGATCCATCGTCAGCGTGGGAAATCTAATGGAGGAACCTGCCGCAGCTTGCGCGTGGTGCGCCGTGACGGTGAACTCGCTCCCGGAACATGCGATGGAATACGTATAGCCGTCCCGCTCAGGATGTGACATGGCGAGCGACTCGGAAGAGATTAGCTCGTCCAGTGAGGCGCAATGGCCGTTCTGCGCGATGTAGCTGTTCTCCGCATGGGCAATCATCAGAAGGTCCTCGCGGACGCCAACCAGGCTGATCGCTTGGGTGGGAACCGTGCCCTCGTCGGTCGTGGGCATTTTCTTGAAGTAAAAATGATAAATGCCAAACACCAGCGCGGCACCGAGGAGAATTGTGACCAGACCTCGCATAGAGAAATTTTGGCGCTGCGCCACACCAGTTGCAAGACTGGAACGAAGAATGCGTGTGCGAGGAAACAACATGTCCCTTCTTCCACCGGGACACTAGCTTCTTTGCTAAACTTCTGTCACCGCCGATCCCCCTTCGCGGTGAACACCCCTCCCTTGGACTGACGAATGAACACCTTTGCGCCCTCCATCGAGCTGCGAGCTCTCGAAAATTGCGTGAAGAGGAATTGGAAGAGGCGCGCGCTCTCCAAAGCGTCATGCTGCCCAGGGAATCGCTGTGCTCAGGCGGGGTGACGATTTCCCACCAATTTCAGCCGGTCTCGGCGGTGGGCGGCGATTTTCTGGACTACTTTGAACTAACCGACGGCTCCATCGGCCTGTATCTCGGAGATGTCTCGGGAAAAGGTCTTCCCGCCGCCTTTTTCGGAGCTCTGGCCGTCGGAACGCTCCGCGGCGTGCACAAAACGGGAATCTCTTCGGATCAGGTTCTTGCCACCATGAACCGGCGGCTGATGATCCGAGGCCTCCCGGCGCGGCATGCCGCCTTGCAGTATGCCGTTTTCAATCCAACCACTCATGAGATACAAATCTCGAGCGCTGGAATGCCCGGACCAGTGCATATTACCCGCAAAAGCTGCCGCTTACTCACGCTCTCCGGCATTCCTCCCGGACTTTGGCCATGCGCGAGTTATGAGACCACTGTCCTTCGGCTTGAGCCAGGGGACTCCGTTCTGTTCTGCACCGACGGAGTCACGGATTCCATGAACCTCGAGGAGGAGAGCTTCGGAACGGACCGCCTCGTGGCGGTTTGCGAGGAACATCTTCCCAATTCGCCCACGCACCTACTCCAAGCTATCTTTCTGGCGGCGGAGAGTTTCAGCCGCGGACGTGCCCCCCATGACGATATGGCTGCAGCTTTGTTTCACTGCTCGAAATAAAACGCGGGGGAGCACGCGAACATAGTTAGTGCGGCAAGATTCCTAGCGCGGGAATGTCCCCCTGGGCGGCCAAGAAGGGCAAGAGTTCAAACGGGGGTGTAGTGACTGCGCAATCTCTCCTGGGTTTCCAATTGACAGGCCAATCGCTCTCCAGTAACAACAGTAGATAACGCAGATCTCGGCAATCTTTTTAGGAGAGTCCCCGATGAAGACCAAGTCCCCCTGTGCACTTGCCCTGGCCTTTTTGCTTTCCCTGATCATCACCATTCCCGCGGATATTTCTGCCGAGCCACAGGCTGGCGGACAAAAAGCCGGCGAAGTTGCCCGGGTCATACCCGCTGTGAGCATTGCGCGCGGCTCCAAGACCCTCAACGCTTCCGCGAAGACGGAGGTCTACTGGCAGGACTTGGTGAATACCAAGACCGACGGGCGCGCGCGAATCGCTCTGGACGATGGTTCAGTCTTGAATGTGGGTTCGGATTCCTCGATCAAAGTCGTGAAACACGACGCCGGCGCACAGCAAACCGAGCTTGAACTTGCCTACGGAAAGCTCCGCACGCAGGCGCAGAAGATTTCAAAGCCTGACGGCAAATTTGAGGTTCACACCGCCGCCGGTGTCGCCGGAGTGGTAGGCACGGACTTTTACGTAGGTTATGAGAACAACGTGATGAACGTGATTGCCTACGAGGGCTTTGTGCGCGTCTGCAACCTGGCGGGCGTTTGCGTGATCCTGAAAGCCGGCCAGCTAACCAGCCTGCGCAACGGAAACAATGAGGCGCCTGCGCCTCCCTCTCAGGCGCCGCTCGACTTGCTGGTAGCAGCCAGCAAGGACACGGACGTGGGTGCACGCCCAGGCAGTACCCTGGAGAACGCGGGGCACATTGGCAAAGGACTCGGCTTCACGATTGGGCTGATCGCCATAGTTCCGGTCGTTTTCTTTGCGGTTATCGCAAGCCACCATACCGCCGCGCCTCCTCCGCCCGTCCAAACGAATCCCTGCGCTACTAATCCCTCCTCTTGCGGCTAAACTATCCGGCCGCCGAGGAGCGTTCCGTTTTTTGGCCCTGGCTTCAAGTCGCGCAGCCAGGGCCCTTTCCTTCGGGAGACATGCAACTCGCTGGGTCCGCGAGCCGTCAAACTAGTGTTAATACATATTAGGGACGCATGTAGACCCTCATTTTGTGCCGTTACCCGCGGTAGCGTACACTGGATGTTCGGCTGTGCCGTCTAACTGTAAGTGAGGCAATCCTTGAAAATTTCCGTTCGTTATCACCTAGGTTCCCTTTTGTGCGCTCTCGCCCTCGTCGCTGCCTTGACACCCCTCGCAGAGACCGTGACGCAAGCCGCGCCACCTCCCGACGCGCAGGCTAAGAAATCTCCCTTGCTCGCGGCGCTTCAAGCTGAGCTCGAGCGCTCCATGAAGACGCTCAAGGCGCAGGACCCCCCGGCGTACTACCTCGGCTACACGGTCACCGATACGCAGCGCGCGGACGTCTCCGGCTCGAATGGCGCGCTTCTTAATAGCACCGAGTCGCGCAACCGCTGGCTGGAAGTTTCCGTGCGCACCGGCACCTACGAAACGGATGACACACACAAAGTCGGCGAGCGTACGCAAACGAGCGCCAGTCCGGGCACTTCGGTCCCGCTGGATGACGACCCGGAGGTTCTGCGGCGCGCCGTCTGGCTGGAGACCGACGAACAATACCGTGCCGCCGCCGAAGCGCTCATCAAGATCAAGACGGGCAAGGAAGTGAAGGTCGATTCGGTCGAAAACCGCGCCCCGGATTTTTCACACGAGCAGCCGCACACCTACATCGGCCCGCAACTCTCCTTCACGCTGGACCGCAAACCGTGGGAAGAAAAAGTCCGCGCCTACACGCGTACGTTTCGCGAATCCGCGGCGATCATCAATTCGATTGTGACCTTCACCGCCCAAGCACAGAACGTGTTGCAAGTGACCAGCGAGGGAACCCAGCTGCAATTCGGACAGATTCGCTACCGTCTCGAGCTGTTCATTCAAGGCAAGGCACCGGACGGCATGGACATCGACCGCTACTACAATTTTGACTGGGTTAATCCGGCTGATGCGCCGGATGACAAGGCCGTCGCCGTCGCACAAGCGACGATGCGCAAGGAACTCGAAGGCCTTGTCGTGGCTCCGATCAACGAGCCGTCGGTCGGACCAGCGCTCCTGACCGGACGCGCGGCCGCTGTCTTCTTCCATGAAGTCTTTGGCCACCGCGCCGAAGGCCACCGCCAAAAAGATGCCGCCGAAGGCCAGACCTTCGC
Source organism: uncultured Acidobacteriota bacterium (assembly GCA_963804545.1). Classification (GTDB taxonomy): domain Bacteria; phylum Acidobacteriota; class Terriglobia; order Acidiferrales; family UBA7541; genus Acidiferrum. The sequence continues at coordinate 2,927,900 of CAWDQW010000004.1, read as the reverse complement.
GAAAAAGGTTGGCGAGCCGATCCTGCCCAGCTTTTTGAGCATCGTGGACGACACCACCATGAAAAAGCTCGGCTCGGAAGACTTGCTGGGCTACTACCAGTTCGACGACGAAGGCGTTCCTGCGCAACGCGTCACTCTGGTGGATCATGGAATCCTGAGGAACTTCGAAATGTCGCGCTCGCCTCTCGTGGGCTTCCCTAATTCCAACGGCCACGGGCGGCGCCAGCTTGGAGCCACGCCAGTTTCCCGCCAGGGCAATCTGATCGTGGAAAGCAGCAAGACGCTTACAAATGCGCAATTGCGCGCCAAACTGATCGAGTTGATCAAGGCTCAGGGAAAACCCTTCGGCTTGCTGATCGACGACATCGCCGGAGGCTTCACGTTCACCGGCCGCGGGCAGCCCCAGGCTTTTCAAGTTCTCCCGCTCGTCGTTTACAAAGTGTTCCCCGATGGCCGTCCGGATGAGTTAGTCCGCGGGGTGGATATCGTCGGAACGCCGCTGGCTGCGCTCACGAAGATCGTGGCTACCGGAGACACGCCGGAAGTTTTCAACGGCTACTGCGGCGCGGAGTCCGGCTCCGTCCCTGTTTCCGCCTCCTCGCCCGCTATCTTGACTTCCGAGCTGGAAGTGCAAAAGAAAGAAAGCTCTACGGATCGTCCGCCAATTCTTCCGCCGCCCGCGCATGATCCTTTGAATTCGGGAGGCCAGCAATGAAGCGCGCCTTCGGTTTCGCGGGTCTCACGCTTCTCGCCGCCACGCTGACTGGCAGCGTCGCCGCCCGCGCGCAAGCTCCAGCGGACAACGATCACACGCTGCAAGCCATGCGCGACGAAATGGCACGCTCGAAGTCTCGCCTCGAACTGCAAATCCCCGGCACGCCGCAGCCTCAGCGGCCCTACTACGTGGAATACCGGCTGCTCGATCTCGACGTCCGCGAAGTCGTCGCCGAATTTGGCGCGCTGGTTTCCTCGACCCACACGCGCAATCGCTTTATGGACGTGGAAGCCCGCATCGGCGACTACAAGCTGGACAGCTCCAATTTCATCAGCGACGACGGCTTCCGCGGCTTTATAGGTCCCACCGGTTCCGTCGGCATCGATCGTGATTACAATTCGTTGCGCCAGGATCTCTGGATCGCTACCGACCAGGCCTTCAAGGAAGCCGTAGAAACCTATTCTCGTAAGCAGGCTTACTTGAGCAGCCTCGCCCGCCAGTCCGACATCGACGATTTTTCGAAAGCCGCGCCGCTGCAACTCATCGATCCGCTGGTAACGCCCGACTGGAGCACTCGAAACTGGGAACAGGAAGCACGCGAAACTTCCGGCGCCCTCCGCGCGTTTCCGCAAATTTACGAATCGCGCGTCACCTACTACCTGGTTTATGCCACGGAATATTTGCTCACCAGCGAAGGCACGGAAATCCGCGCCAATCGATGTTTCGCCGCCATAGAAGCCGGCATGAACACGCTTGCCGACGATGGCATGCAGATCAATCACATGTATGCCAGCTACGCTCCGAAACCCGCTGACCTGCCGAGCGTGGATGCCGTTCGCAAGGCTTTGAACGTGACTGGCAGCGAACTGATGGCCATGCGCGTGGCCCAACCAGCGCAGGACTACAACGGACCCGTCCTGTTTGAAGCCCGCGCGGCTGCTCCGCTTTTGGCCCAAGTGTTGACGCCCGCGATCAACGGGGCCCGGCCTCCGGTTTCTTTTACTCCGGTGATGGAGCAACTCCTCACCGGGCTAGGCGGAAAGAGCGACTGGGTCGGCCGCATGGGCGCGCGTGTTCTGCCTGCGACCGTTTCCTTGGTGGACGACCCGAGCGCCAAGGAGTTTCATGGCACACCTTTGCTGGGCGCCTACGCCGTGGATGATGAGGGCGTCCGCGCGGAAAAGGTAACGATTGTGGATAGCGGCAACGCCAAGGAGCTTTTGATGTCCCGCCGGCCCGGGCCAGATTCCGACGTTTCCAACGGGCACGGCCGCTCCGCGTTTTTGAACGACGCCAAACCCACTATGAGCAACCTCTTTTTTAATTCCACGGAAACCCTTTCGCCCGCCGACCTGAAGAAGAAGTTTCTCGACGATTGCCGCTCCGAAAAGCTGGACTATTGCATGATTGTCCGCGAGATGGACAATCCCTCCATCAGCTTGCTTCACCAGGACGACTTCTCCGAATTGCTGGCGAGCTTCGGCGGCGGGGCCGGGACCGGCGACCGTCTGCCGCTCATCGTCTTCAAAATCTATCCCGAGGACGGGCGCGAAGAGATGGTTCGCGGCGCGCGCATCATCGGCCTGAATACGCGCATGCTGCGAAACCTCGGCGGCATTGGCAACGACGACTTCGTTTATAACTACATGCAGAGCCAGGAATCAGGTTTCGCCGGAACCGCGCTGGGCGCGTTTGGTTCGGCACGGAATGGATTGCCGGCCTCGCTCGTGGCTCCCTCGCTTCTCTTCGACGACCTGGAAGTGCGCGGCGCACGCGGAGAACCCAAGCGCTTGCCCTTGCTGCCCGCTCCTCCGATGACCGCGGACTGATCGGGACTGTCACCGAAAGATCGCGCAGGCACGCACGCCCGCGAAAGCTGGAACCATGAGCGAACTGACACGACGCGGCTTAATTTTTGGCACCGCCACTCTCGGCGCCTATGGTCTGCTCATCGGCGTGCAACGCGCCTGCCGTTTTGCGCTTGCCGACAATAAACCAGCAAAGGCCGACGCCGGTCCCGTGCAAATCGTGAAATTCGCGGATGACGGGACTCGCTTAAGCGTCGAGAGCGTCGCAAAAGTGATCAAGAGCGACGCCGACTGGCGCAAATCTCTAACTTCCGACGAATTTGATGTCACCCGCCGTGCCGACACCGAGCGGCCTTTCAGCGGCGCATATTACAACAATCACGACCCGGGACTTTACCGTTGCGTCTGCTGCGCCAACGCGCTCTTCAGCTCCGATACGAAATTCGATTCCGGCACAGGATGGCCCAGCTTCTGGGCGCCCATCGCCAAAGAAAATGTCGTCACAAAAATAGATTTGAGTCTTGGAATGCAGCGCGACGAAGTGACTTGCGTTCTCTGCGACGCGCACCTCGGCCACGTCTTTGACGACGGCCCGAAACCCACCGGCTTGCGCTATTGCATGAACTCTCTGGCTCTTCGCTTTATCCCCCGCGCCATAGCCGTAGCTTCGCCCCATCAATCGATACAAAACGGACATCTTCAAGGTTTCCTTTCGCCCTTGCGTCCTCGCTCTTTTTTATTGTTTTACTTCTGCAAGAGTATCTTGATTGTCGTTGATCGATACGCGGTCGACTTTGCCTGAGATTGTGAAGTCGAATGGCTCGGTTGCATGTGTCACGGAAATCAGTCCCAGCTTCACCGTTCTATCTCCAACATGCGCGTAAAGGGGCAGAGCATCCTTCCAAGTGTCGGGAACTCCAGTGCGGGTAATCTCTCCCTTGATGTGGGTTTTGCCGTCCGAAGTAGCTTCCGTCGTGGAATGGAACGTGTACTGCGCTTCGCCTGTCCCGTAAACGTACTGGTTGAAGAACCAGTCCATTTTGTGGTTGTTATCCAGGTCCATCCCCCGGCTCATGTGCTTCTCCACCATCGCTTTGAAGTCTTCGGTCGTAGCCGCTTTTCCACGGTAGGTATTGACGAAATCCTGCATGGTCTCCCTGAACTGCTTATCTCCCCCTGTGCGGCCATCGAACAGCATCATGCGGATCATTTGCAGCACGAAGGCACCCTTGGGATAAATAAGCCGCCGCGTAATGCCCACGCCTGTACGCGAGTTGCTGGCCCGGTATCCCATCGTAAGCGAGCCGGCATCGATGGCCCGGTACCCCTGCGCGTCGCGTTCGGTAAGCAGCTCTCGTTCATCATTCCAGAATTTCAGGAATTTCTTTTGGTCCTTCTCAATAATGCTGAGATAGAGCGATGCGGACATCTCGGCGAAGCCTTCGCTCATCCACTGATCGCGGCCTGCGCTGAAACCCACCGTGTGTCCCCACCATTGGTGCGCGACTTCGTGCGGCGTAACGACCTTCCAGTAGCCGCGATCCCCCCAATCCATCCCCAGCTGATGCCGCACGGTGGTATCGAAGTAGTAGCACAGGGGAATCCATACGAGCTCCGGCCAGGATTGGCCAAAGTTGCAGGCCGTTTGCTGGGTAATCTGCAGGTGGGTAAACGATGACGGTCCAAAGTAATCCGTGTAGATCTGAACGGCAAGTTCCCCTTCGGCAAGCGCCTTCTTATTGAGGGACGTCGTCGTCATCGTGCCCAGAGCCATTTCACTGCGTCCGCCTTGTCCTGGCATGTCGCCGTCCGCCGCGTGCTGCAGATTCGAGACCCAGGACGGCGGTTCTTCATTCGCAAAAGACTGGATATCCATTTCCGGCTTGGTTAGTTTCGCTTCCTCGACCTTGAACTTTCCAAAATTGAATCCGGCAACTGTTTGCGGGGCCTCACTCTTCCACACGCTGACGTCTTGGTTGCCTTCGACCGAATCGCTAATCCGCGCGCCCGTTGCTGCGATCTTCATCCCCTTGGGAATTCGAAAAGTCATGTCATAGCTGGCATACTCTCCCAACGCCGAAGAGATGCTATTGGGATACCAGTTTTGCCGGGCCACGGGGAAATAGTTGCCGCCGCCCTCATTGCTCACCGCGTCTTTCCCCTTGTAGGTCGTCGTGACGGAGAACTTCTCACCGGCAGCCAGCGGCTTAGGCAGGATCACCGCGAAATCCGAGTCTTCGTTCTTTTCTTCCTGTATGAAGGAAAGGGGCTGGCCGTCGGCAGTAACCGACTGGACTCGAAGGGTGGGGAACAGAGAGAACGGAACCACGCGGAGCCCGCTGCGCAGTGATGTAAAAGTGGTCGTGGCTTTGCCGGAAAGCTCGCCGCTCTTTTCGAACGTTGTGTCGAGCACATGATGTTCAATCTGAATGTTTCTGCCGACGGAATCCCTCGGGTGGCGTTCCGTAAACTTGAAGGAAGCCCAGTCCCCCCATTTGTTATCGTCATAGGTCCAAAAATCCACTTGGTCTGAATCCTGATTGGGATCGAGCGAATAGATCTCTTTATCGTTGTAGCGCTTGCCGTGGATGAACGCGACGAAGATCCCTCTGGGGTCGGGACTCAGCACCTCTCCAAGAATCTCTATCTCAAGATTATGTTTTATTCTGTGGCGCATCGTGCTCTGGCTGTCTTTGAGCGTTCCGGCGTCGCAGCCTTCTGTCGTGGACGAGCCAGCTTTCTTGATTTCGTCGTACGTCGAGTCGGTGAAGCGCAGAACCAGCCTGTCGAACTTTTCGTTGAATTCTTCCTCTTTCGTCAAATAGGACAGACTCTTTCGCTCGGCTTCGGTGGGTGGCGTAAGCAAAAAAATGCCGTCGCCGGTGAATACGCCGCCGGTCACCTTCCCATTCACGGGAGGAACAAAGCAAACGGTGCCGGAAATCAGTCGAAACGTGCCCGCGTCGCGCTTCAAATCGAAGTTCGTCACCCGGACAGATTCAGTCCCCAGACCCTGATTGCGCAGAGCCGTGTACGTGGGATCCGAATTGGCGCCGGACTGCGCACGTGCCGTGAAGACGACAGCCAGGAACAACGCTGTCGCTCGGAGAATCGCCCTGAGGGAGCTTGGGGCATGCGCAAAGCTGAAAATCCATTGGATTCGGATTCGCATGTTAGTCCTCGATAACTTAATGTTTGAAGAACTTCGGACAGTATAGTGTAAAAGCCGTGAGCGGGACAGATTAACAAAAGTAACTACGCGAAAATGGAACTTGCCATGAATTGGAATTTTCAGGCTTTTGTTCACTGGGCGGTTGGGTCCTTGGACTGAGCGTTCCGGACTCAGGGAAATCTCGGACTTAAGGTAGTCTAGGCGGACAGTGGTGAAGATGACTCAAAACGTCGAAGGGCGCGAAAAGAAGCGCGCCGCACTCCTAAGCGTGGGCTCGGCCGTGCTCCTCGTTTCCTTGAAGGCTTTTCTTGTCATCCGCACGGGAAGCTTGGGCGTGCTCTCCGAAGCCCTGCATTCCGGCCTGGATCTGCTCGCAGCGGTCATCACTTTCCTCTCCGTGCGCGTCTCGGATGAGCCAGCCGACGAGCGCCATCCCTACGGTCACGGCAAGTTTGAAAATTTCTCGGCGTTCGTCGAGACAGCGCTCTTGCTGCTCACCGCGCTCTACATTATTTACGAGGCATTTGACCGGCTCTTTTTCCACAGCGTTCATATCCAACCGAGCGTCACCGCCATCCTCGTGCTGCTCGTTGCGCTGGCCATCGACATAACCCGCTCGCGCGCGCTTACCCACGTGGCGCGAAAATATTCAAGCGACGCATTGGAAGCCGACGCGCTCCATTTTTCAACCGACATATGGAGCACCATCGTGGTCATCGCAGGCATCGGCCTCGTCTGGGCTGGCGAAGTTTGGAATCTGCCCTGGCTGGCCTACGCCGACGCTCTCGCAGGCCTCGCTGTGGCCGCCGTCATCATTTGGGTCGGCTCGCGGCTCGGCAGGCGCACCATGGACGCGCTTCTGGATGTCGCTCCCAAAGGCTTGCAACAGGAAATCGCCCTGGCCGTGAGCCGGATGGACGGAGTCCTGGATGTCGACCGCGTGCGTGTTCGGCGCGCCGGCAATCGCCATTTCGTCGACGCCACGGTCAGCGTGGCGCGCACCGCCAGCCTCGAACAGGTCCACGCCTTGAGCGACGCCATTGAGAAACGCATCGGCGAAATTGTCCCCTCGGACGTCATGGTCCACGCCGAACCGCGCGCTCCACAGGGCGAGCATCTTTTCGAGGCCATTCGCGCCGTCGCACAGCGCATGGGCTTGGCCATTCACGACGTCACGGCGCTGCAGCACGCAGGTCAGCTTTTCATCGAGTTGCATCTGGAAGTGGACGAAAATCTGAGCTTGCGAGACGCTCATCGCCAGGCCACGGAACTCGAAGAGGGCATTCGCAAGCTGCGCGACGGTTTAACCGACGTGAACATTCATATCGAGCCGCTCGGCCGCCACATCGCCACTCCCGACTCCGGCGCCGGCGAAATGAAGCAACTCTCGAGGGCCATCGAGGATTTCCTGAATACCTTGCCCTCCGAATTCGACGAGCTCATAAATTGCCACGACGTTCGCGTCCGCCAGGTGGAACACCACATCCTCGCTTCCTGCCACTGCACGATGCGAGGCGCGCTGCCGATTACACAGGTCCATGATGTAACCGCCGCCCTGGAAGACCGCGTGAAGGAAAAATTCCCGCAAATCTACCGCGTCACCATTCATCCCGAACCAGTTGAAGAAAAATAGCCCGCCAAACCTTAGCGTTGAATTGCATCCCCTGGTTTAACGGACCGTGTAAAAACCTGCCCGGCCAGCGCGAAGACCGCTGGGAAACAGACAAGTACGTAACGCGGCTCCGGTGTTTCCAGCGTGGTGAGAAACGCCGTACGCAGCAACAAATATCCAAAGAGCAACGCCACAGCCAGCCCCAGTGCGGAGTTTTCTCGGCACAATCGCAAAGCTCCCCAGATCGCAAACACAACATAAAGGACGCACAGGAAAAAATAACTGAGCGTCACCGACAGATCGATGGGATCCTCCCGCCACGCTTCTCTGACGGGAAACACCTTCCCCGAAAATGGCAGCAGCTCGATTCGCGGCGTAAACCAGATGGTGAAAGCCCTCGTCACGGGCAGCCAAAGATACGTGCGCAGCGGATGCCGCGCCGTCCGTTCGCGCGCCAACTGCCCGAACGCCTCATCCTCCTCTTGGTTGATAGTCAGATCGTTGTTGTACTCATCGAGCAGTGCCGCCACGCGGTCCTTTTCTTCCGGCGTGTCGAAAGCCCGCGCTGGGATATCCTCGAGATTGATCGCCTCGTCGTCCAGCTTCCACGGGACGAGAAAGCAATCCTTCATGCGAAAGAGCCACGTTTTTTCCCAAGCCATGAATCCGCTTGGAACGAATTCCCCGGGCATATTCAAATTTTTAGGGCGCGAGAATCTGCACTTCGTGCAACGTCACGGCATTCCGGATAGCCCACGGCGCGAGCGGCAAAACGCAGCCAATCGCCGAAAGCACCACCAATTGCGCCAAAAAAAGAATTCGCCGTTTCCTCAGCCAAATAAAAGCAAGCAAAATCCACGCGGCTACAAGAAGTAGCGGCGTTTCGGGACGAAAGAGCGTCCCCATCCCAATCAGAAAACCGCTTGCGAGTGCGAAAATCGATTCGGAATGCCGTGTTAGCCCATTCGCTCTTGAAAAGTGCGGCCTTGCCGCCGCTCTCGGTCCAAATCAGGGCGATCAGCGTGACACAGAGGCTGCCGCCGTGAAAAACATCGCAAATACCTCCGTCAAAGGAACCGCCGCATAATTCGCCGTGAAGGGGCACAGCGCCGCAATCCACAGCGTCGCTATATAAAGGCGCGCCGCCAGCTTTCCGGATTCGGCCTCATCAACGCCAGCATACGCCGCAAGCCCCGCCGTCACAGGCAAGCGCACAAGTCCACCGCCGATTGCACCAGCGTGACGTACAGCCGTGCGTCCGGGCCCATGCGCCCCGTAATCGCATAAATCATCGCCAAAAATGCGGGGTAGCCCGGCATGCGCAGATCGACCGGCACCAGCGCTCCGTCCACGGTTACGGCATAGACGTGATGTTGCAGCCAATTCGTCGCCAGTTGTTCGTAAAGCGCCGTGTCCGTTGGAGCAAAGGGAAACTTGAATACGAAGAACAGCCGCAGGCAGAGGCCTGCTACCAATGCGGCGACGGTATGCGAGAAAATTCGCTTCATGAACGCATCGCATCTTACAATAGAGCAGACGGAATCGCGCAGACGGTCTAGGCTCGCCCACGGCCCAGTTCCCTGCCATGCCGCCAGGTGACATCGCATGGATGTATGCATTTTCGTATGCTTTGTGCTAAACGTTCATGAAAGAACGCGGACCAATTTTTTACGACGCTCAACGTGCGCGATGGCGCCGCACGCGCCGCGTCATGGAAATCACCGGAGCGCTCCTGACGCTCCTGCTGGCCTATTTTTTTGTCACCATCGTGGTAAGCGTTGAACTTCCCGCCGGACTGCTGCCGGAAATCAAGCCCGCTTTTCACGCCCTAAAAACGGCTGCAAAGAAAAAATCGGCCGCTGGCCGCGAAGGCCGCCACCGCCGCGTGGCCAACATCGGCAAAGTTCCGGCAAGCTTACGACCCGCTCCGTGCAGCCTTCTATGTCAGTTGGGACGCCAACAGTCTCGCCTCGCTCAAAAAACACTACAAAGATCTCGACCTGCTCATCCCCGAGCAATTGCACGCCGTCACTCCGGACGGCGCGCTCACTATCGTGGACTACACGCACAATCAAACCGCCCCGTGAAAGCCACCCCCGCGGAAGCATCGCTCTCTTGAAAGGCGACGAGCTGCACGAGTGGATGCGCTCGCTCAATCCCCCCGTCGAGTTGCCGATGATGGGCCTGCTCGATAACTATGACGGCGACGTCTGGCGCATCGACGAGATGGCCGCCCTGCTCGCCAATCCCGCGGCCCGCCGTCTTCTCGTTCACGATGTCACGGAATACGCCGTCCTCGCTCACCAGTCCGGCATCGTCGTGGACTTCGAGGAAGTTCCCGACGCCAGCCAGGTTCACTTCAAACAATTTGCTGCTGAACTCGCCTCCTCGCTTCACGCCGCCAATCTGAAACTCATGATCGCTCTCCCCGCGCGCGACGACGACTACGACTACGAATTTTTTGGCAAACAATGCGACGCCATCATCCTCATGAATTACGACCAGCACTGGCTTACCTCGCCGCCCGGCCCGATCGCCGCGCAGGATTGGTTTGTCGAAAATCTTCGCCAGATCCTGGAAGTGGTGCCCGCGCAAAAAATTGTCGTGGGCATCGCCAACTACGCGTACGACTGGGGCGAAACCGATAAGAAAGGGACATGGCTCTGGCAACGAGTTCAGCGTTCAGGAAGCGCTTGCTGCACGCGTACGAATCGGAAACCGACGTCGAGTTCGACGAAGCCTCGCTAAATCCCCACTACTCCTACTCCGACGAACAGAATCACGCTCACAGAGTCTGGATGCTCGACGCCGTTACCGCCTACAACCAGCTCCGCGCCAGCGAACGCCTGGGCGTGCAGGGCACCGCTCTCTGGCGCATGGGTTCCGCGGATTCCTCGATCTGGCCCATCTGGGATGCCACTCGCCCCGATGACGCCGCTCGACAAAAAATTAAGGATATTCCGCCCGGGACCGGACCTGACCCTGGAAGGCAACGGCGACATTTGGCATTTTGCCGACACGCCCAAACCCGGCCGCCGCAGTTTCCTCTACGACGCCGCCACCGATCTCTTCACCGACGAAACTTACGAAGAATTTCCGCTCTCGTACGACATCGATCAAATCGGCGGCACGACGCAAAAAGAAAGTCGTCCTCTCCTTCGATGATGGCCCCGATCCGCGATGGACTCCCGAAGATCCTCGACATTCTCAAGCAAAAACATGCGCCCGCCGTCTTTTTCGTCGTCGGCGAGAATGCCAACCAGCACCCGGAAATTCTCAAGCGCGAGTATGCCGAAGGCAACGAAATCGGCAATCACACCTTCACGCACCCGCAGTTTGATCAAATCTCCAAGACAGAACTGAGGTGGCAATTGAATCTCACCCAGCGCCTTATCGAAAGCACCCTTGGCGTGAAGACCATTCTCTTCCGCCCGCCCTACGGCATCGATCATCAGCCGGAATATGCCGAAGAAGTCTCCCAGTTGCCTCTCGCGCAGGACATGGGATACTTGATCGTCGGCCAGCGCATTGATCCCGACGATTGGAGCATGCCCGACGGCAAAAGCCAGATGCCCGCGGCGGCCATCGTTCAAAATGTTTTGCGTCAAGTGGATAAGGGCAACATCATCTTGCTCCATGACGGAGGCGGTGAACGCGCACAAACGGTCGCCGCCTTGCCGCTGATGATTGACGGTCTGCGCGCCCGCGGCTATCAGTTCGTATCCGTCGCAGACTTGCTCGGGAAAACGCGCGCCGAAGTGATGTTGCCCCTTTCGGCGCAAGAACGCTTCGAAGCGAGCGCGGACGGTTTCATTTTCGCCATCTTTCAGTGGTTCCGCTTCACCATCGCCACCATTTTCATTGTTGGCATCGTTCTTGTCAGTGCCCGCGCGCTCGTCATCGGCATTCTCGCGCTAATCGAGAAGCTGCGTCCGGACCACGCCGTGATGCCCATCCCGGAGCCCGCCGTCACCGTCCTGATTCCCGCGCACAACGAAGAAACTGTCGTAGTGCAGACGGTAACCTCCGTGCTTGCCTCCGACGTGAAGTCTCTTCACGTCATCGTCGTCAATGACGGCTCGACCGATAATACTGGCCCTCTGCTCGACGCATCTTTTGGAAATGACCCGCGCGTCCGTATTCATTCATCAAGTGAATCGCGGCAAAGCCGCGGCTCTGCACCGTGCGCTGGGCGAAGCCAACACGGAAATCGTCGTCACCATTGACGCGGACACCGAAATCGAACCAGACGCCATCGGCAAACTGCTGCGCCATTTCTCCGATCCGACGGTCGGCGCCGTCGCTGGCAACGTTAAAGTCGGCAACCGCTCGCGCTGGCTTACGCGCTGGCAAGCGCTCGAATACATCACCAGTCAAAATATGGAAAAGCGCGCCTTCGATCTTCTGAATTGCATTACGGTCGTCCCTGGCGCGTCTGGGCGCGTGGCGAAAACAAGCAATCGAAGCGGCCGGCGGCATCACCGCGGATACCGTCGCCGAAGACGCGGATCTCACCATTGGGATTCGCCGTCTCGGCTGGCGCATCAGCTACGATGAAGAAGCCATCGCCTGGACCGAAGCCCCGGAAACCGCCGGCGCCCTGATTCGCCAGCGATTCCGCTGGACGTTCGGCACTCTGCAATCTTTTTGGAAGCACGGCGATACGCTCTTCCGTCCGAAACAAGGCACCCTCGGCTGGATCGCGCTGCCGAATATTTTTGTCTTTCAGCTGGTGTCTGCCGCTGATCTCCCCCGTCATCGACTTGATGTTCTTCGGCTCGCTGGTGCTGTGGGGCCTCGCGCAGTTCCGCATCACCAAATTGCCGCAACTCTGGACCACCGCTGACGTCGAAAAATCCGTCATCTTCTTCCTCGGTTTCCTGCTCATCGACGTCCTCACTTGCGCTCTCGCATTCGCTCTCGAGAAAAAAGAAGATTGGACGCTGCTCGTCCCCGTGCTCCTGCAGCGCTTCTATTACCGCCAGTTGATGTACGTCGTCCTTTTCCGCTCGGTGAAAGAAGCCGTCAGTGGCCGCCCCGTCGGCTGGCGAGGCGTCGAAACCGAAGCCCCGCCGCCGCGCTCCGTTGCCCCCGCCCTGCGCAGCTAGCCACATCAATGCTTCCCGCGAGCCTCGGCGTTTCACCGTCAAATCCCAATTTGCAAGCCTGGACGTGTTGTAGACTTTCTCTCCATGAGCCTGGGACAAATGTCTGGCCCGATAGCCGCGCTCGACAATCATTCGGACATCTTTGTTCGCGGTCAGAGCGTCAGCCCATGGGCGGGCGCGCAACAACACACCGATCTTGACTTGAAAACTTCTGCCTTTGCATGGTGCGCGGCGGTATGAGTAGTCAACAGCGCTTTGCCGTTTACCCGAGTTTGCGCGACCAGTTGGTTCTCATCACCGGCGGAGCATCCGGGATTGGCGCTTCTCTCGTCGAACATTTTGCTTTGCAAGGCTCTCAAGTCGCCTTCTTGGACATTGATCAAAAAAGCGCCGAACAATTGGTTCCCGCTCTTTCCTCGAAATGCGCTCACGCTCCTGTTTTCCTGCCCTGTGATTTGACCGATATTTCCAAGCTGCGTGCCGCCATCGCCGAAATTGAGTCCCGCTGCGGAGTCATCCGAGTTCTCGTGAACAACGCGGGAAACGACGCTCGCCATTCCATCGATGAAGTTACTCCTGAATATTGGGATCGCGCGATCTCGGTAAACCTCAGGCACCAATTCTTCGCGAGCCAAGCCGTTCTCCCTGCGATGAAGAAAGCCGGCCAGGGCTCAATCATCAACCTCAGCTCCATTTGCTGGATTATCCCGTCCACGGGATTGCCTGTGTACGTCACCGCGAAAGCTGCCATCGTCGGGCTCACCCGCACGCTTGCTCATGAACTCGGGCCGCACAATATTCGCGTCAATTGCGTGCTTCCCGGCGCCATCCTCACCGAACGCCAGAAGCAGTTGTGGTTCACGGAAGAATATCGCGCGGAAATCCTGCGCAATCAGGCCCTGAAAAAAATGATTTTGCCCGAAGATGTCGCTCGCCTCGTGCTCTTCCTGGCTTCCGACGACAGCAGTGCCATCACCAGTCAAAGTTACGTGGTAGACGCGGGTTGGGTGTGAGGTCTGTTCGCCAATTGCAAAGTTTTGGCAACGCCTTCAACGGGGCTTCTTCTTAAACTCCGATAATCTCGCCTGCATCGTCCACGTCTATCGATACGGCGCGCGAAACTTTCGGCAGCCCTGGCATCAGCATGATGCTGCCGCACATGATCACGATAAATCCCGCCCCGGCCGATAGCGACGCATCCGTCACATGCAAAGTCCATCCCGTGGGCGCGCCCTGGATTTTTGGGTCGTCGGTGAAGGAATACTGTGTTTTTGCCACGCAAATGGGAAGCTTCGCGTAGCCCCACTCCGAGAACTGTTGCAGCTTGGCTTTGGCCTGTTCGCTGAAGCTCACGTCTCCCGCTCCGTATATTTTTCGCGCGACCTTCTGAATTTTCTCCGTCAGCGGCTCTTCCAGATCGTACGCCGGTCGCACGGCCGGCGACGGATTCCTATCGATCTTTTCCACCACCTTTTCCGCAAGCTCCTTTGCTCCCGCACCGCCTTTTGTAAAAGCCTCCGAAAGCGCCGTCGGCGTTCCATGTTCCGCGCAATACGCTTTCAGCCGGTTCAGGTCCGCGTCCGTGTCCTTCGGAAAGCGATTGATGGCCGCGATCGTCGGCACCCCAAAGCCCTTCAGGTTTTCGAGATGCCGCCCCAGGTTCGGCAGTCCGCGCTCTAAATCGCCGACGCCTTGATTGCGGATGCTCTGCACGGTCGTTACGAGTACCGCCACCGCAGGCCGAATGCCCGATTGTTGCATCACGATATCGAAGTATTTCTCGCCGCCAAGATCCGCCGCAAATCCTGCTTCGTTCACAACATAGTCGGCCAGCCGCAGCCCCATCTCTTGCGAGAGGACGCTGCTTGTTCCGTGCGCGATATTCCCAAAAGGTCCGGCGTGCACAAACGCGGGTGTGCCATCGGTCGTCTGCACCAGATTCGGCAAAATAGCGTCCGCCAGCAGCGCCATCATTCCGCCCGTAGCTTGTAAATCCCTCGCGCGCACCGGCTTTCCCTCGCGCGTGGCTCCGATCACGATGGCGTCCAGCCGCTTTCGCAAATCCTTCAGATCTTTTGCCAGTGCCACGATTGCCATAATTTCGGATGCGGCTGTGATCACGAATCCGGTCTTGCGCCCCCCGCCATCTTTCTTGCTGTCCAGAGAAATCGCGATCCGCCGCAACGCGCGGTCGTTCATATCCATCGCCCGCGGCCACGGAATTCGCTCCTGGTCGAGCTGCAAATCGTTGCCGTGGAAAAGATGCGCGTCAATCAGCGCTGCCAGCAGGTTGTGAGCGGAAGAGATCGCATGAAAATCCCCGTGAAAATGCAGATTGATCTTCGCGCTCGGCTCGATTTGCGAGAGTCCCCCGCCGGCCGCGCCACCTTTCATCCCAAACACCGGCCCCAGCGAAGGCTCCCGCGAAGTGATTACCACTTTCTTTCCGATCAGCGCCAGCCCCTGCGTCAGCCCGATGGCCGTCACCGTCTTGCCTTCCCCCGAAACGGTCGGCGTCGTCGCCGTCACCAGGATCAGCTTCCCCCGTCGCGCGTACGCCAGATCGGCGAGAAGTTCCAGCCGCACCTTCGCCCCGTACGGTCCAGCCTGCTCTACATATTTTTCTGGAATTTCTAGTTTCCGGGCGACAGCCTGAATCGGAAGGAGCGTTTTTTTCATTTTGGATGTGCCGAAATTAGAAGATTGAAGTCCAAAGCAAAGAGTAACATACCGCTCTCAAGCGGACGCTGCCCCCGGCTTCGAGCCATGTTGAGGGCAAGAACCTGCGGGCTAGTCGGGCCCGGCAAGAGATCGCTTAGCCGATATTTCGCACATTTTCAATCAATCCCAGGTTGTTGTACGATATTCCCCTGCTCTTGGAGGGCCCCATGGCCATCTCTTTCACTTTGAACGGAAAACCCGAAACCGTGGACGTCAGCCCGGATATGCCGCTGCTCTGGGTGCTCCGCGATGTTCTCAACATGACCGGCACGAAATTCGGCTGCGGCATGGCTCTCTGCGGCGCCTGCACCGTGCACATCAATGGCGAAGCCACCCGCTCCTGCATCACCCAAATCTCCACCGTAAGCGGCAAGAAAGTCACCACTATCGAAGGCCTCTCTGCCGACGGCACTCATCCGGTTCAAAAAGCCTGGATCGAAGAAGACGTTCCCCAGTGCGGCTACTGCCAGTCCGGACAAATCATGTCCGCGGTCGCGTTGCTTTCGAAAAAACCAAAACCCACCGACGCCGACATCGACGATTTCATGAGCGGCAACATCTGCCGCTGCGGCACCTACCAGCGCATCCGCAAAGCCATTCATCGCGCCGCAGGCGCGCCAGCCGAAAAGGCTTAGCATCCGTCTAACTGACCGTCGGCGAGTCTCGCCAAAATCTGTATCAGGAGTAAGGCCATGGCAACCAATTTTTCCGCCGAGCCTCAAATTCTGGACCGCCGCGCATTTCTTAAGACGAGCGCCACGGCCGGTGCCGCGTTGCTCATCGGTTTTCACCTTCCCGCGCGCGCCTCTGATCCCGCGCAGGCGCAGGAGAAGCCTCCCATCAATCCCCTGAATGCTTGGGTGCGCATCACTCCGGACAATCACGTCACGCTGATTCTGGCGAAGTCCGAAATGGGCCAGGGGATCATGACCGCCCTCCCGATGATTCTCGCCGAAGAACTCTGCCTCGACTGGAAAAACGTCTCCATCGAGCAAGCCCCCACCAATCCCAAAATCTATGATCATGGCACCGGCGGAAGCGGTAGCGTCGGCGGCTCCTGGCTCCCCCTGCGCCAAGCTGGCGCCGCAGCGCGTGAAATGCTCATCTCTGCCGCCGCCAAAAAGTGGGAAGTCGGTACCGACACTTGCCGCGCGCAAAACGGCTACGTCCTCCACGGCCATCCCGAGCGCTCCTACACCTACGGCGAGCTTGTCGCTGACGCCGCGCTTCTTCCCATTCCCAATTTCAAGGAAGTTCCGCTCAAAAATTCGCGCGACTTCACCATCATCGGCCACGCTACTCATCGCGTCGATACCGCTTCCAAAGCCACGGGCACCGCCATCTACGGCATCGATGCGCGTCCGGCCGGCTTGCTTTACGCTGTCATCGCGCGTTGTCCCGTCTTCTACGGCAAAGTCGCTTCATTCGACGCCACAAAAGCCAAAGCCGTCCCCGGCGTTCGCGACGTCTTTCCCATCGAAACCAGCGGCCGCGGCGCATCTACAAACGGCGGCGTCGCCATTGTCGCGGACAACTCCTGGGCCGCCATGCAAGGCCGCAAAGCCCTCGAAGTAAAATGGGACGAGGGCCCCGCCGCAAACGAATCCAGCGAAGAGCTTCGCAAACAATTCGTCGCCAACGCCGCCGCGAGCCCGGGGCAAATCATTCGCAACGAAGGCGATGCGGATTCCGCGCTTGCTGCCTCTCCGGGAAAAATCGGAGTCGTTTACGAACTTCCCTTCGCCGCCCATGTTTGCATGGAGCCAATGAACTGCACCGTTCACATTCAATCGGATAGCGCCGAAGCCTGGGTTCCCACGCAAGCCCCCCAGTGGGCCCAAGCCGTCATCGCGGAAGCGGCAAAACTTCCTCCCGAAAAAGTCATCGTGCACACCACGCAGATGGGCGGCGGTTTCGGCCGGCGCTATCAAGCCGATTTCGTAATGGAGGCCGCGCAAGTCGCCAAATCCCTCGGTAAACCGGTGATGGTCGTTTGGACTCGTGAAGATGATATGCACCACGATTTCTATCGTCCCGCGTCCTATCACAAATGCCAGGGCGCCGTGGACGCCGCCGGCAATCTCGCCGCGTGGAAACATTTCCAGACGTCCACTTCCATCGCCGCAAAGTGGGGCGCAAAAGGCGAAGAAAACAACGGCAAGGGCGAGTTCGGCACCGGCGCAACCGTCCCCTACATCTCTCCCAACATTCGCATCGAGTACACCCTCGCGCATTCCAGCGCCCCGCGCGCCTGGTGGCGCTCCGTCGAGCATTCCAGCAGCGGCTTCGTCGTCGAGAGTTTCGTCGACGAACTCGCCGCCGCTGTGGGCGAAGACGCGCTGAAGTTTCGCCTGAAACTTCTCGGCGAACCCCGAAAACTTCCGCAGTTCGGCGAGAGCCCCGACGCGCCGCCCCTCGACACCGCACGTCTCAAAGCCGTTCTTCAACTCGCTGCCGAGAAGGCCGCGTGGGGCAGCCCGCTTCCAGACGGCGAGGGTCGCGGCATCGCCTGCTTTTTCTCGTTTGATACCTATACCGCTGCGGTTGCGGAAGTTTCTCTGCGGCCCAGTGACCTTAAAATCAAGCGCTTGGTTTGCACCGTGGATTGTGGCCGCGTCGTCAACCCCAATGGCGTGCGCGCCCAAGTGGAAAGCGCCGCCATTTATGCTCTGACCGCTACCCTCAAGGACGCCATCACCGTCGAGCGAGGCCGCATCGTGCAATCTAATTTCAACGACTACCAGATGCTCCGCATGAAGGACGCGCCGCCCATCGAAGTTCACCTCATCGCCAGTGAAGAAAAACCCACCGGCATTGGTGAGCCCACTGTTCCCGTGATTGCTCCCGCGCTGTGCAATGCCATTTTCAACGCCACGCGCAATCGCAAGAGAGATGTCCGCATCCGCCGCCTCCCGATTCGCCCCGAAGACCTGGCCTGAACCGTTCCTGGCGCGTAGCGGGGTGAAGTGAGAAGCCTCCGCACTTAAGCCCTCGGCTACGCACAAACCCCCATCCCAAACATTTCTATTTAGCACACAGGCTGAATACGTGCTTTCGCGGCCCCCTGTCCGACAACGCGTGACAAACGCTTACAGGTCGTGAGAGATTCTGTTGCGCCACCGATGACTTCCCTTTTCCATCCGCACATTACAAACGTCCTTGGAATCATCACTTTAGCGATATGGCTGCATCTCTTCTTTGGCCGCGGCTGGTTCTGGCGCGTCAGAAAACTGGAGGCGGACGGGCCTGCGGAAGAAGTGTCAACTGAATGGCCGAGCGTAATGGCGGTAGTGCCCGCCAGAAACGAGGCGGAGACGATCAGCCGCGTCGTATCCAGCCTCGTCGCGCAGGATTACCCGGGCCAGCTTGCCGTGATTGTCGTCGACGACCACAGCGAAGATGCCACCGCAGTCATCGCCCGGCAGGCTGCTGAGGCGAGCGGCACCGGGAAGCAGGTCAGCATCGTGAGCGCGTCGCCGCTAGCGCCAGGCTGGACCGGAAAACTGTGGGCGCTCCAGGAAGGAGTGTCCGCGGGGGACGTTGCGGATTCCGGGGCGCCCGGCGAGTCTGCGGAAGCGCCTTCGTTTTATTGGTTTACCGACGCCGACGTAACCCATGCGCCGGACACGCTGCGCCGGCTAGTCGTGCGCGCGGAGCGGGATAACCTGGATCTGGCATCACTGATGGTGCTGCTCCAGGCAAGGACCTTGCCGGAGCGTGCGCTGATCCCCGCATTTCTCTATTTTTTCCTGATGCTCTATCCGCCGGGATGGACTGCGGACGAGGATTTGGCCACGGCCGGCGCGGCGGGCGGCTGCATCTTGCTCAGGCGAGAAGCGCTTGCGCGTATCGGCGGTCTGGCGGCGATTCGCGGCGAGGTGATCGACGATTGCGCCCTCGCAAAAGCTGTTAAAGCCAGCGGCGGCAAGGTCTGGATGGGGCTAACCAGGAAAAGCACAAGTTTGCGTGCTTACACATCGTTCGGCGAGATTCGCGATCTCATTGCGCGCACCGCCTTTACCCAACTCCGCTACTCAGCCCTGCTGCTCGCCGGGACGCTCGCGGGTATGTTCCTGACGTACGTTACACCCGTCTTCCTGCTCTTCACTCACGATCCCACTGCTCGCTTGCTCGGATTCCTCGCTTGGCTCTTGATGACCCTTTCGTTCCTCCCCACCGTCCGTTTTTACCGCCTATCCGGGCTCTGGACGCCGCTCCTTCCGCTAACGGCAGTGTTCTACACGTATGCGACGTGGCTATCGGCGTTGCGCTATTGGAGGGGCAAGGGCGGCCAGTGGAAAGGGCGCGCGCAAGCGCGTAATGGACCTAGTGAGAGGCCTGTGGCTTCGATGTATTCTGATAAAACTGACCGTCGAACTTAAATTTTTCGGAATGACCGCCGCTCAGTGTGGATAGACCGGTTTCGATGTCCCGCAGGCCATGCGTCTTTTCGTCGAGAAGAGCGAGGTCATGCGCCCGGGTCGCCAGAACCAAACGGTAACCCTGCGCTGTCCGGCGCAAGACCCAGAAGCCTGCACTATAAGGGCCAAGCGAGATGCTACGCCCCATAACAACGAGATCAGTCTGATTCTTTGATCCAAGGTGGACTTCAGAAGCCGTAAACCAATCCTTGGGAATCGTATCGATGGAAAACTTTTCCTCTCTCATGACATCGGCCACAGCTGGGTCACTGGCAAGAGCTTTCCTAGCGGCGTAGTTGAGCACAACCGGATGTTCAAACGGAAATTCCATGCTGAAAGAAGTCTGTCTTCCGTCCGATTCTTTTCGAGCAGTTTGAGGATTCCCGTGAGCAACCATGAGGCCTACGAAAAACAAACAACAGGCTAGCCTTTGGGCCCACAAAACAAATTTCAATCTCACGGATATAGCCCTAACGGGATCACGCCGCGAAACAAGCCTACCACGAGAAGTTTGCAGACAGACCCTGCGTGTCTTACGGCTCAGCCAAGAATTTAGCCAGCGGCTGCCAGTAATTCCCGTTCCAGCCTTCGAGCAGGTGCTCACCGTCGCCTTTGGGGAAGCCGGTATGGTCGAAGACAATCTTGGTATCGGAGCCTTGCTCGACCAAAACGAACTTCGCAAGCGACCAGGCGCCCGCAGGCCAGTACGCCACTCGCCAGCCTTGCACAATGCGCTCATTCGGCACGAGTTCGAGATTCCTCCCGATGATAAACCCGTTGAAAAGCTTGAACGCTCCGCCTGCTCTAGCGTCGATCTCCGCCGGTATATTCCCTTTCGCCATTCCGGATTGCACAGCGGCGCTCAACTGAATGACTTTTTCAAACTGTCTTGCATCCGTCAGGGCTTCATACACGCGCTTGCGGCTCGCTTTGAACACAGGTTCTTGATGAATGGCGTCCTCACTGCGAGAAATCTCCTGCGCGCCTTGCGCAAACGCTTCGCCCCGAGCCAGGCCAAACCCGGCCAATGCAAACGTCACACCGGCGATCATCTGGCGTCGGCTCGGGTAACCCGCTGTCAGGTCAAGCGCTCTCGTGTTGCTCATCATCTCCCTCCCCGTGCTGCGGAATCCTCAGTCTCGTGAATCTTGAGGCCATGGAACCACGCCCCTAAAATATGTTCAAGATAATATTTTGCTGGAGAGGAGAATACTCTTTGAGCGATACTTCCGCGCATCGCAAATGAGGAGGAGCCATGCCTTATCCCGCCGGACACCGCAACGAGACTAGAAAGCAGATTGTGCAAAGCGCCCGGCGCCTCTTCAACCGTCATGGATTTGACGGTGTCTCCCTGAAACAAATCATGGCCGGCGCCGGACTCACCCACGGCGGCTTCTACAGTTATTTCCCCAGCAAGAGCGATCTGTACGTCGAAGTGCTGGGCTGCTTCTTCACCGATCCCGAGTGGAAGAATTGCTGGGAAGGCGTGGAGGTGGACCTTTCCTCCGGCGAAGTCGGCCCGCAAGTCGTCCGCGCGTATTTGTCCCGGCAGCATTTTGAAGACGTTGAAAATTCCTGCCCCATGACTGCCTTACCCACGGACGTAGCGCGCAGCAGCAAGAGCACCAAGCAGGCGTTTGAGACGGTGTTTAAGGCCATGGTGAGCGTGCTCGAACGCTGCACCGCAGGGAACAGCGCTCCGCGCCGGGACCAAGCCCAGGCAATAGCGGCGCTCTGCGTGGGAGGAATGGTCGTGGCCCGCGCTATGGCCGACCGCGCTTATGCCGACGAATTGCGCGACGCCTGCATGACCGTCGCCCTTGAACTCGGCGGCTGGCCAAACGGAAGGAAATCGAAAAACGGAGACGACAAACGAACGCAACGGGCGCGCGCCGCGACGTCCTAGCGTCAACGGACGGCCGAACATCGCCTGTGCTGCTGACGCGCGGCAAGTTCCGCGCTATGCTTGCGCCATGAATGCCAAAAAGATTAAATGCGTTTTGGTTGGTACGGCGTTTTTCGCGTTGTCGTTCGTTGTCTTGTCTTTGCCCCACGCGGTCTTTGCGCAGCAGGCGCCGGCTGCGAGTTCCTCCGCAATTTCAGCTGCACCGCCTAGCGATGAGCTACGCGTTTCGTCGTATACCAAGCAAGAAATTCTAAAGCTGAAAGTCGCGGATTTGAAAGCGATGCCGCGGACGACAGTGAACGTGCACAATGAGCATTCGAAGGCCGACGAGACGTATACCGGCGTCCGCCTGGCGGAATTGCTTGCCAAGATCGGCGCGCCGCTAGGGCACGATTTGCACGGTGCCGGGTTGAGCGCGTATATCGTTGCGACGGGTTCGGACGGTTACATCGCCGTCATTGCTCTCGCGGAGGCGGATCCGAGCTTTCATACGGGCGAAGTGATCGTTGCGGACACGATGAATGGTGCAGCGCTGGATGCGAAGTCAGGTCCATTCAAATTGGTGGTGACGGAAGATAAGCGGCCCGCGCGATGGGTGAGGAATTTGGTCAGCATCGAAGTCAAATCTGCGAAGTAATCCGCTCGGGTCATCCCAAACTTCGGACTGTTTCGGGGCTCGGCCGGGCACGGCGTTGCCGTGCCCAGCGAATATCCCTAAGAAGAGTGCGGATTGCCTGTGGCAGCGGGCGAGCGTATATTGGCGGTCGACCGGTGGATGCCAACGGCACGTTGGCTGAGCTTTTGCTGCGTGGTTCGAAAACATTGATATTCGGAAACATTGGGGGAACCGTGGGAAAAGTGTTGGCGTGTGTGGTGTGTTTGCTTTTGCTGGCGGCCATGCCGATGACGGCGCAGGCTCCGGGCATTTCCGAGATGTACGCGTTAATCCGCGCGGAAGAAACCAACAATTCCAAAATCATGTGGATCATCCATGAGATCGCGGACGTCTACGGCCCGCGCGTAACGGGCACACCGAACCTGAAGGCCGCGGACGACTGGGCTGTAAGAACAATGACGTCGTGGGGATTGTCGAACGCGCATCTCGAGCCCTGGACGTTTCAGCCGCCTAGCGCGGCGACACCCGTGCCCGGCTGGGAAAACATGGATCTTGTGGCCGAGGCCGTTACCCCGTTCCACGGACAACTGATGGTCAAGCCGCTGGCGTGGACCCCAAGCACGAACGGCGAAGTCACCGGGCAAACGTCGTATTGCTCGATCCGCCGGGCTTGGCTTTGCCAGCAGGCGGTTTTAATTTTTTCGGAGGCGCGCCACCGCCGCCGGAACCAAAATGGGCCGCGCCGCCGATGCCCGCTCCCGCAAAACCAGCCCCTCCAAAACAGCCCACGCAGGCGGAGCTCGACGCCTATTTGAATTCGGTAAAGGACAAAGTGCACGGCGCGATCGTGTTCGTGGGGAAGCATATCGAAGTGGCCGAGGAGATGAATCCGGCGCCGATGCGCCGGCCAGAAGACGAATGGAAATCGCGCTTCGATACGAAGAACCCGCGGCCGTTCCGCTTTCCCGAGCAGCCGAAATTGCCGGAAGGCCAGTTGACGCGGCAAGAAGTTTCGCGCCAAGTGGACCAGTTCCTCGTGGATAACGGCGCTCTCGTGCGCGTGAACGACGCCGGCCGCGCGCATGGCGTCATCGTCGCCCAGCAAAACGCCACTTACGATTGGACCAGAGCGGTGCCCACTCTCGTTATGCGCAATGATGATTACGGGCGAATCACGCGGATTATGGCGGATGGCACGGCCGTGACGCTGCGCGTGAATATTCAGAACAAGGAATATCCCGATGGAACGACATCGTTCAACGCCATCGGAGAAATTCCCGGCACCGATAAGAAAGACGAAATTGTGATGCTCGGCGGGCATTACGACTCGTGGCACGACGCGACTGGCGCGACCGACAACGGCATCGGCTCTTCGATGATGCTCGAGGCCGTGCGCATTTTGGCAGCGCTGCACGTGAAGCCGCGCCGAACCATCCGCGTCGCGCTCTGGAGCGGCGAAGAAGAAGGATTGCTCGGCTCGCTCGCGTACGTGCAGCAGCACTTCGGAACTTTTGAGAGCCAGAAGCCGGAGTACGCGAAACTGGATGCGTACTTCAACATCGATTCGGGCACCGGAAAACCACGCGGCGCGGGCATCTTTGGCCCGGCGAGCGCAGCCGATATGGTTCGCGAGGCGATGACTCCCTTTACAGATTGGGGATTCATGGGAGCGACCGCCTCCGATAGCCGGCGGACCGGCGGCACGGACAGCACTTCCTTTAACAACGCAGGACTGCCGGGAATCGGATTGGCGCAAGACCCATTTGACTATGGCTCGTTCACGCATCACACCAATCTCGACACCTACGAACGCATTTATGAAGAAGACGTGAGAGAAGGCGCAGTCGAGATTGCTTCGGCCGTCTACGCTCTCGCGATGGCCGACGAGATGGTCCCGCGATTCAAGGATGCCGAGATGCCAAAGCCGGTGCCCGAACCGGCGCCTGGCTCGCTGGCCACCCCGGTCCGCCACGTTCCGGCAAACTAGAGCGAACTCTTAAATTCGCAATTGAGAAGCGCGTGGCGCGAAGCCTCTGTCGCGCGCTTTTCATTTTCCGCCGGCGACTCGATCATTTCGTGATCTCGAAGTTCGCATGAAGTTGCGCCGTCGAATCCGCGCCCGCCCACACGTCGAACTTCGCCGGCTCTTCCACCCAGGATTTGGTCGCCGTGCTCCAGTACGTCAGCTCGTCATTTCCCAGGGAAAAATGGACGGTCTTTTTTTCATGCGCCGCCAGCGTAACGCGCTCGAATCCTTTCAGTTCGCGCACGGGCCGCGACGTGCTGCCGTACTGTTGGTGAATGTAGAGTTGTGGCACTTCGTCGGCGGAAGAGGCGCCCGTGTTTTCTAGCTCGACACTCACATCGATGCTCTCACCGGGCTTGATTTCCGTGCGGCTGAGCTTGAGATTCGAAAACGCGAACTTCGAATAACTCAGGCCATAGCCAAACGGATAGAGCGGCGTGCTTTCCTCGTCCCAATATCGTCTGTGCTGGTTTTCCGGTGCCTGCGTGGTGTTGTGTGCGTAGTAGATGGGAATCTGCCCGGCATCGCGCGGCCACGTAAAAGGAAGCTTGCCACCGGGAACGGCATCGCCAAAAAGTAGATTCGCCACGGCGTTGCCGCCCTGCGTCCCCGGATACCAAACATCGAGAATGGCCGGAATATGAGCGGAGGCCCATCTAATATCGAGCGGGCGTCCGTTCATAATGACCAGAACGACGGGCTTCCCGGTCGCGGCCACCGCTTCAAGTAGACGCTCCTCGTCGCCAGGTAGATCGAGCGATTCGCGCGACGCCGCTTCACCGCTCATTTTTTGCTGCTCGCCGAGCACGAGCAGAGCGAGAGCGCTGGCGCTCGCGAGATGGACAGCTTTGGAGAATTCCTCCTTGGATTGAGCGTCCGTCCACGCCACTTCCGGTGGAATGCGCATGATTTGATCGAAGAACGACGGAAACTTTCGCTGGATATGAACGCCCTGAGCGTAATTCACTTCAGCGCGCGAGCCGAGAGCGTTCTTAACTCCAGCGAGAATCGTGACGGTTTCGGGAAGGTCAAATTGGAAAGCCCATGGGCCTAGCGTGTCTACTTGCGAATCGGCCAGAGGGCCAATGACGGCGATTTTTTTATAGCCATCTTTTTTCAGTGGGAGAAGGCTGCCTTCATTGCGGAGTAGAACGGCAGTTCGCTCGGCAACTTCCCGTGACGCTGTGCGATGCTCCGGCGCGGCCAGAACCTGTTTTGACCGCGCTTCGTCGACGTAAGGATGCTCGAACAGTCCGAGGCGTATTTTCATTTCGAGGATCGGGCGCACCGCATCGTCGATTTGCTGCGCGGTGATTTGGCCACGCTCCAGGGCTGTCGCAAGGCTTTTCGAGTACGCGGTGAAACCAAGAGCCATCTCCATGTTCACGCCGGCATGGAATGCGTACAGCGCCGATTCGTAGACGTCTTTCGCGTAACCGTGATTCTGCAAGCTTTTGACGGAGTTGGCGTCGCTCACCACGAATCCTTTGAATTTCCAATCGTCTCGAAGAACGTCGTGCAGCAGCCAGCGATTCCCCGTCGCCGGCACGTCGTTCAAATCAAGATACGCGCTCATTGCGGAGCCGATGCCCGCCTTCACCGCGGCGTGAAACGGCTTGAGGTAAACATTTTGCAAAAGTGTCTCGGGGAGATAGGCTTCGTCGTAATCGCGGCCGCCGATAGCCGCGCCGTAACCGGCAAAATGTTTCATGCACGCGAGAATGTGATCGGGAGCCCCGATGTAGTCCCCTTGAAAGCCGCGAACTTGCGCCGCCGCCATCGCCGAGCCCAGGTACGGATCTTCGCCGGCCCCTTCCACGATACGGCCCCACCGCGGATCGCGAGCGATATCGAGCATCGGCGCGAACGCCCAATCGATCCCCACGGCGCGCGCTTCTTTCGCAGCGATGGTTTGCGCTTTTATTGCTGCGGACGGATCCCACGAAGCGGCCATGGCGATCGGCACAGGAAAAATCGTGCGGAAGCCGTGGATCACGTCGAAACCAAAAATCAGCGGGATGTGCAGCCGCGATTTTTCGACCGCGAGATGCTGGAAATGATTGATCAGCGCCGGGTCGGTAACAAAAAGCAGCGATCCAAGCTGGCCCTTGGAAACCGCTTCGTCAAACGTAGCCGGAGGCCCGAAGGCAAAAAGCTGATTCATCTGGCCGAGCTTTTCCTCCATCGTCATCTGCCTGAGCAAGTCCTCGGCACGCTGGCGCACGGCCGCGTCGTCGGGAGGAGCGGTGGCCGAGGGAATTTGCGAAGGAGCTACTGGAGCAACGGCTAGCGCAAGAAGAAAAACCAGCGCGCTCCCGAGATTTTTTATCTTGAGACGCAATTGCTGGTATGTTTTCACGATAGCCTCCCGCAAGACGGCGTGATGCTAATGGGCGCAGAGAAAAGATGCCAGCAAAAAATCGCGAAAAACGATTTTCTACGGGGACTTGTGCGAACATCGGTGCCGTCGAGGCTCCAGGCGATCGCTCGTTAGAATAAGGGGACGGAGAGAACATGGCGAAAACGCGGCGCGAATTCTTGACGGAGACTTCGCTGGTTTTGGTGGGAGCGGCGCTGGCGGGCGCGCAGCAGCAAAAACCGGGCGAGCCGCCCGCAGGCACCCCGCCGGCGTTTGGCACCGGGCCGGCCGTCGGCCCGGAAGTATCGCCGGCGACGTTTGCCGAAGCGGAGAAGGTGGTGCAGGTGGAGATGACGCCCGCGGATCGCGCGATGGTGGCGGAGCGCTGGCGCGGCAATATGGCTGCGTTGTACGAGCGTCGCACAGGGCCGCACAAAGTCGCGATTGAAGACAGCGTGGCACCGTACTCGCACTGGGATCCGATTTTGCCGGGGATGCCGCGCGGCCCGGAGCGCGACCGCTTCGTGCGCAGTCTACGCGATGCGGGGACTTTGCCGGGATGGGATGAGGACATCGCGTTCGCTCCCGTCTGGAAACTCTCTCAGTGGATCGAGACGCGAAAGATGACTTCGGAGCGCTTGACGAAGATTTATCTGGAGAGGCTCGAGCGATTCAACGGAAAGCTGCGATGCGTGATCACGCTGACCAGCGAGCTGGCGCTGGCACAGGCGAAAAAAGCCGACGCGGAAATCGCCGCCGGAAAATATCGCGGACCGCTGCACGGGATTCCGTGGGGCGCAAAAGATTTGCTCGACACCGCGGGCATTCCGACGACGTGGGGAGCGGAACCGTTTCGCGACCGCGTTCCTGCAAAAGATGCGGCGGTCGTCAAAAGATTGCACGACGCGGGCGCGGTGCTCGTGGCGAAGCTGAGCTTGGGCGCGCTAGCCTTGAACGACATTTGGTTTGGCGGACAAACCATGAACCCGTGGCTTCTAGAAGAAGGATCGTCGGGGTCGAGCGCGGGACCGGGCGCGGCGACGGCGGCGGGACTCGTGGGCTTTGCGATTGGGAGCGAAACAGGAGGCAGTATCGTTGGCCCGAGTATGCGCTGCGGATTGACCGGACTCCGCCCGACGTATGGGCGAGTGGCGCGCACGGGCGCGATGACGCTGTGCTGGTCGCTCGACAAACTGGGACCGATGACGCGCAGCGTCGAAGACGCCATGCTTGTGCTCCAAGCGATTTCCGGGCCCGACGCCGGCGACGTTTCTAGCGTGCCGAGCCGCCTGGATTTTGACGCGGCCGCGAGCGTGAAAGGATTGCGCGTCGGCTATTTTCCCGCGTGGATGAAAGAAAACCCCGCGACGGAAGTGGATCGCTCAGCGCTCGAAACGGTCAGGAACGTAGGGATGATTCCTGTCGAGGTAAGCCTTCCGGACTGGCCCTACGATTCGCTGAATTTGATCCTGTTCGCGGAAGGCGCCGCGGCTTTTGAAGAGATTACGCTGAATCACGCAGTGGACCAGTTGAAAGTGCAGACATACGACGCGTGGCCGAATGTTTTTCGCCAATCGCGCTTTCTTTCGGCGGTGGATTTTGTGCAGACGGACCGGCTGCGCCGAAAAGTGGCGCAAGAAATGGCGCGCGTGTTTTCGCAAGTAGATTTGCTGCTCGTCCCTTCGCTGCGCGACGAAATGCTGACGATTACAAATTTCACAGGGCATCCGTCGTTGACGATGCGAGCGGGCTTTATCGAAGTCGCCGAGGCGCGCACGGACTGGGCGCCCGATCCAAGCCGCCCGCTGCCGAAGTTCTCGCCGCCGCGCCGTGTGCCACACGGCGTCACGCTGATCGGCCGCCTTTTCGACGAAGGCACCGTCGGCCAGGCCGGCCTCGCGCTGGAAAAAGCGTTTGGCGTAGCCGGAGAACGCCCGCCAGGATTTTAGGCCGGGCAAATACGCTTTGTTTTCGGTTGCAGAGAGGCGAAACCGGCAAGGGTGAACGGGTGAAAATATGGTCAACCGCGGCGAAATTTGGTATTCTGCGCGAAGGTGAGGTACAGGGCTGTATCTTGAGGTTAAGGAACGGCACCGGAGGCCACCCATGAGCGTTGTTCCTCGTTCGAGCAGTGGGAAAATTACTGTTCCTGATTTGCTGCAGCGGAAATCTTCCGGCGCAGATTCCAAATCCAATTCCTATTCGCAGAAAATTACTTGTTTGACGGCCTACGACTACGCGACGGCACGCCTTTTGGACGAAGCAGGCGTGGACGTGTTGCTCGTGGGCGATTCGCTCGGAATGGTCGTCCTCGGATACGAGAGCACGCTGCCGGTTTCCCTCGAGGAGATGCTGCATCACACGCGAGCGGTGCGGCGCGGAACGCGGCGGGCGCTCGTTGTGGCGGATATGCCTTACGGCAGCTTTCACAGCGATATCGCGGAGTCGGTGCGCAACGCGATGCGCTTCGTGAAAGATGCGGGCGCGGAAGCCGTGAAAGTGGAAGGCGGCGAGCGGCGGCTGGAATTGATTGTGCGGCTGACGGAAGCGGAAATTCCGGTCATGGCGCACATTGGATTGACGCCGCAATCGCTGAACGCGCTGGGCGGGTTTCGCGTGCAAGGCAAATCGGTCGATGCGGCCGAACAGTTGCTGCGCGATGCGCGGGCCGTGGAAGCGGCGGGGGCGTTCGCGGTGGTGCTGGAGGCCGTGCCGCGCGAACTGGCGGCGCAGATTACGCGCGAGTTGAGGATTCCGACGATTGGCATTGGCGCGGGGCCGGATTGCGACGGGCAGATTCTGGTGATTCACGATCTGCTGGGACTGACGTTCGGGAAGACGCCGAAATTTGCGCGGCAGTATGCGAATGTCGGGCAGATCATTGCAAAGGCGGCGCGCGAATATTGCGAGGACGTGCGCGGCGGCACGTTTCCTTCGGATGGCGAGTCGTATCACGCGGCGCAAATGGCGAAAGAAGAGAAAGAGGCGCCAGTCAATAGCGATGGGGATTGGTAAGAAAGCGGAAGCAAGGAAGTAAAGAAGTAACGACGGAAAGACAAAACGAAAAGCGAGATTCGTAGAACCGAGAGCTGAGAGCAAACTTTTCTCTTCACGCGGCATGACAATCCGCGGGGTGCTGCGTTCGGAATGGCAATATTTAACATAGCCTGCGGGCGCGTAGGAGATGAATAGATGACGCCGGAAGAGATGCGAGCGCTTTATGATTACAATGCTTGGGCGAATCACAGGTCGCTGGATGCGGCGGCGGGCTTGACGAACGAGCAGTTCACGAAACCGATGGGATCGAGCTTTGGGTCGGTGCGCGACACATTGGCGCATATTTGCGGCGCTGAATGGATTTGGCTGGAGCGGTTTCAGGGGCGCTCGCCGGCTTCGCTGCCGGATGTTCTGGAATGCGCGGATGTCGCAAGTCTTCGCGCAAAGTGGGCGGAGCAGGAAGCGCGGCTGCTGGCGTTTGTCGGCAAACTGAAGCAAGAAGATCTGAATCGCGTGATGGAATACAAGACGTTGAAATTTGGCGTTTACAAAAATCCGCTGTGGCAATCGATGCAGCATGTGGTGAACCACGGGACGTACCATCGCGGGCAGGTTACGACGCTGCTGCGGCAACTTGGCGCGCAGCCGATTTTGACGGACTTGATGCATTATTACCGGGAACGCGCGACGGCGGCCAGCGCGTGACCTGTGGACCTGTGAATTCGTGTGAAACTCACCTCTTCCGTGGAAATAATCCGAACGATAGCCTGGATGAAGGAATACGCGCGAGGCGCGCGCGCGGAAGGCCGTGTGATCGGCCTGGTGCCAACGATGGGCGCGCTGCATGAAGGACACACGGCGCTCGTCGGCACGCGCGCGGAAAGAATGCTCGCGCGTGATTGCGTCGGTCTTCGTGAATCCGAAACAGTTTGGACCCAAAGAAGACTACAAGAAATACCCGCGCGACCTGGAAAAGGATTCGAAGACATTGGGCGAAGCGGGAGTCGATGTGTTGTTTGCGCCGGAAACGGCGGATATTTATCCTGATGGATTTCGGACGTATGTGAACGTCGAGGGGATCAGCGAGCGGCTGGAGGGGCGATCGCGGCCCGGACATTTTCGCGGCGTGTCAACCGTGGTGCTGAAACTGTTTGAGATTGTGCAGCCGCATTTTGCGTATTTCGGCAGAAAAGATGCGCAGCAGGTGCGCATCATCAGCGAGATGGCGCGCGATTTGAATCTCGATGCGGAAATCGTCGTTTGCCCGGTGGTGCGCGAAGGCGATGGATTGGCGCTTTCTTCGCGCAATGCGTATTTGAACCCAGAGGAACGAAAGGCTGCGACCGTTTTGCACCGCGCGCTCGTGGCGGCGCGTGACGAGTTATCGCGGGGCGTGCGCGACACAATGCAACTGCAAACGGCGATGCGGCGAATCCTTGAGGCCGAGCCGCAGGCCAACGTGGATTATGCGGAAATAGTCAGCGCGGATACGTTCGAGCCAGTGGTGCGAGTGGCGCGGCCGTCTTATGCGGTGCTGGCCGTGTTTATCGGCAAGACGAGGTTAATCGACAATCTTTTGATCGAGCCAGTCTCCGGCAGGATCAGAAGAGTTTACTCTTTCATCTCTAATAGCGGAAAACGATCGCGACTATTTTTTTGAGGCTTCGGCCAGGACTTCGGCGGGATGGCCTTTCGCTTTGACGTTGTCCCAGATGTGTTCGAGCTTGCCGTCGGGGCCGATCAGAAATGTGCTGCGGATGATGCCGAGGAACGAGCGGCCGAGGAATTTCTTCATGCGGCGCGAGCCGTAGGCTTCGATCGTTTTGAGATCGGGATCGCTGAGGAGATCGAAGTTGAGTTTTTGCTTGGCTTTGAAGCTGGCTTGGGCTTTGACGGAGTCGCCGCTCATACCCAGGATGACCACGCCCAGCTTGTCGAATTCTTTCTTTGCGTCGCGAAACTCGGACGCTTCGATCGTTCAACCGGAAGTGTTGGCTTTGGGATAGAAGAAGAGGACGACGCGTTTGCCTAGAAAATCGGAGAGCGAGACGTCATTGCCGGCATCGTTTTTTAAGCGAAATGCGGGGGCTTTGTCACCTACTTTGAGCATGTGAGATCCTCCGTCGTGGCGCATTGGATAGAGTCGCTACGCCGCGAGTAAAGTCAAAGACAAAAGAAAGATGCCGGGCTGAAGCCCGGCGCTACATTTTTGCGAATTGCGCTACTTGACTGCGAAACATTTTGGCACGGAGTCAGGAAAGAAGCTTGCGCAAAATATCGTTGACGGCCTGGGGATTGGCCTGGCCGCGTGTGGCGCGCATGACCTGGCCGACGAAGAATTTGAAGACGCCTTCGTTGCCGGATTTGAATTTGGCGACGTTGTCGGGATTTTTCTCGATGACTTCGCGGGCGGCTTGTTCGAGCGCGCTGGTGTCGTTGATTTGGGCCAAGCCTTCGGCGGCGACGATTTCGTCGGCGCTGCGGCCGGATTCAAACATGGTGGCGAAAACTTTTTTGCCTATGGAGCCGGTGATTTGGCCGGACTCGACGAGTTTCAGGAGTTCGGCGAGAGCGGCGGGAGAAACAGGGCTCGCTTCGATTTCCTTTCCGGAATCGTTCAGGCGGCGGAGGAGTTCGGTTTGAATCCAGTTGGCGGCGGTTTTGGCGGGCGCCCCGGATTTTACGACGGATTCAAAATAATCGGCCAGCGATTGCGTCGCTGTCAGAACGCCGGCGTCGTAGGGCGATAGGCCGTGCGCGGAGATGAAGCGGGCGCGCTTGGCTTCGGGCAGTTCGGGCAGCGAGCGGAGGACTTCTTCGCGCCAGGCGTCGCTGACGTGGACGGGGAGCAAATCGGGCTCGGGAAAATAGCGGTAGTCGTGAGCTTTTTCCTTGGAGCGCATGGCGACGGTGCAGGATTCGTTTTGGTTCCACAGGCGAGTTTCCTGCGTGATGCGGCCGCCGGATTCGAGGACCGCGATGTGGCGCTCGACTTCGTACTCGAGCGCTTTTTGCAAGTAGCGGAACGAGTTGAGATTTTTTACTTCGACTTTGGTGCCAAATTCTTTCGCGCCGCGGAGGCGGACGCTGACGTTGGCGTCGCAGCGCAGCGAGCCTTCTTCCATGTTGCAGTCGCTGACGCCGGTGTAAAGCATGATCTGGCGAAGCGTGGTGAGGTAAGCGTAGGCCTCCTCGGGGGCGCGCATGTCGGGCTCGGAGACGATTTCGCTGAGAGGCGTGCCGCAGCGGTTGTAATCGATGTAGGCCTTGGTGGCGGATTCGGAGAAACCTTCGTGCAGGTTTTTGGCGGCGTCTTCCTCGAGATGAAGCCGCGTGATGCCGATGCGTTTTCTTCGGCGCCATCGTGATCGATTTCGAGCCAGCCGCCGGTGGCGAGGGGCAGCTCGTATTGCGAGATTTGGTAGCCCTTGGGGAGATCGGGATAGAAATAATTTTTGCGGGCGAAGCGCGAGCGTTCGTGAACGGTGCAGTTCAGGGCGAGCGAGGCGCGCATGGCGAGTTCGACCGCGCGTTTGTTCAAGATCGGCAGCGTGCCGGGAAGGCCGAGGCAGACCGGGCAGACATTTGAGTTCGGGGCGTCGCCGAAACCGGTTGGCGCAGGCGCAGAAAATTTTGGTGTTGGTCAGAAGCTGGACATGGACTTCCAGGCCGATGACGGTCTCGTATTTCGCGAGGACCTCGGGGGCGATGGGGGCCAGCTCTGAAGAAGATTTGGTCATGGCGGAACGGGAATTATAGCATCAGCTTGGAGCAGCAGAGCACCGGTGGGCTCGGCCGGGCGCGTCCCCGGCTTGGTGTCGGCGGCTTGGGCACGAAGTTTTGTGGCCTCTGCCCCCCACCCCGGGGGTGTGCTGAAGTTATGAAGTAAAAGCATGAAGAGATTGGGGTTACGGGAATTCCTGCGTGTACGCACTTTGTTCTTGGGGCACAGCGAAGGGGCCGGCGAGGCTGGGGGGCTCCCCTGGGTTTTGCGTAAGTGTTCATTCTAAAGGTGGATGAAGTCGTTTGTTTTGATGCGGTTTTGTAAGTGTTGATTCCAGATAGCTTAACCGGAGAGAAGGGTGCGTCCAAAAAGCAAAAGCGCCAGCACGGATGCTGGCGTGACGTGAAGGAGGCGCGATATTACCCAAGGAAGAGTATACTACAAAATACTAATTTGTCAAGGGGAAAAGTTGGGTAGATTTGTTACACCCGCGGGGTGCTTTGTTTTGCCGCTTCCGAAGCAGAGGACCCCCTGGAGGGCGGGGCAAGCACCGCCTCCTACAGGAGTTATGCATGGTTGTTGAGCTCGGCTAGTGATGCGCGGCGGCGGGCGCGGGTTCGCGGAATGCCGGGAACAGGCGTTCGGCCAGGGCGAAGGCGCCAAAAAAGAGGGCGGCGTAGACGGCGTCTCCTGCTAGCGTGTTCCAGAAAAACGGGATTCCGGCGACATAGCAGGCGACAAGGCCTGCCGTGTTGCGCGGGTAGGAGAGGCCAAACGCCCAGACGGCAAAATTGGTGATGAGGAAAAACTGGAGGGCCCCGGCTAGCGTGGCGGCGGAGATGCGGGCGACGGTACGGCGATGGCGGAGCCAGAAGCCGATGGCTACGCTGATGAGGAAGCTGGCGTAGACGACGGGCATAAGTTTGTGGAAGCCGATGAAAATGTCGCCGGCAAAAAGCGCGACGAGGGGAACGATGAGAGCGAGGCGGCGATCTTTGAGGATGGCGCCGGAAAAGAGGGCCATGGCGCCGACGGGAGTGAAGTTCCACGGGTGCGGCGCAATGCGCAATGCGGCCGCGAGGGCGATCATGACGAGGGCGAGCAGACGTGCGGTAGAGCAGATTTTCGTTTTTGGACATTTGAGTGCTAGATATTTGCGTCTTCATTTTAGTGCTTCCTCCTTTTGAGATGGCAAATCCTGAGACAGCAAATCACAAAAAATAAAACCATCGCGATTGACGACTTCTCCGGTGCGAACGGGGATCGGAGAATTGGAAAATGGGGCCATCGAAGACGAAGGTGTGGAACTCACCGTTTTCGCCGCAGGGATCGGCGTGCGGGGGAAGGTCGCGGAAGAAGGAGTCGTCGAGTTCACGGCCGGCGAAGCTGGGGGCGAGGACTTTGCTGTCGACGCAGACGGCGATGGCGCGGAATTTGCTGGCGTGGAACGAGCGGATGAGTTCGCGAGTTTCGCGCTTCCAGATGGGGAAGAGGGCGGTCATGCCGATGCGGGCGAGATTTTTTTCGCGATAGGCGCGGAGGTCTTCCAGGAAGATGTCGCCGAAGGCGACTTTTCGGACTCCCTGTTCGAGGTAGATGCGAAGGGCTTCTTCCATGCGCGCTTCGTAGATGGGATTGACGCATTGCGGGCGGAATGCGGACTTCGTGAAGCGGGAGGCCGATGGATTGGGCTTGCCGGTAAAGGAGTTCGCGGCGGACGCCGTGCATGCTGATGCGCTCGTAGCCTTCGGTGACGGTGGTTAGGAGGGCGGCGATTTCAACGTCGTTTTGGTGGAGGAGCGTGTGGAGGGCCATGGCGCTGTCTTTGCCGCCGGACCAGCAGAAGAGGATGGGTTCGGTTGCATTTTGTCACTTGGCAAATCCTCCGAGAGATGTTAGATCTTGCAACTGCGAAATGGGGCGCGGCAAGCCCCGCCCCTACAATCGGGCGGATCAGTTGCGGCCGCTGAAGGTGTAGCGGACGCCGGCGCGGACGTCGCGGCCTAGAGCTGGATAGCC
This sequence comes from uncultured Acidobacteriota bacterium, assembly GCA_963804545.1. GTDB lineage: Bacteria > Acidobacteriota > Terriglobia > Acidiferrales > UBA7541 > Acidiferrum. The sequence goes on along the minus strand of CAWDQW010000004.1, from coordinate 2,892,696 downwards.
AAGGGCGTCCTGGTATTGCTTGTCGAAAAGATTTTGCGCGCGGGCGTAAAGCGTGACGCCATGGCCGACGTCGTAGTGCGTGACGATATCAAAGCGCGCGTAGCCGGGATTTCGGGTGAGGCCGAGGCCGAGAAAATCGGAGTCGGTGCGAACGCCGGTGAAATAGCCGCCGATGGTCATGCCGAAGCGGCGAAAGGCAGCGTTCAGTGTGAGCGAACCGGAATTGACGGGACGGCGCAAGAGGTGGTTTCCGGGAATTTCCGACGGATCGGAAGCGTTGGGAGATTTGATGACCAGACTGTCGTCGTAGGTGTAATTTCCGGCGAGATTCAGCCAGCGGGTGAACCTGGTTTCGCCGGAGAGGTTGAGCCCGCTTGGCGCGGGCAAGGTCGGTGTTGAAATAATAGCCGAAGCTGGTGAGGTTGCCGGGAAGAACGACGCCGCAGGAGTTCCCGGAGGGATTGGCAGGGTCCGGCGAGCAGAATTCGAAGCTGACGATGTCGTAGAAGCGGCTGTAAAAATATTCAGCGGAGATGCGGACGCGATTGTCGAAGAACTTTTGGTCGACGCCGGCCGTCCCGGTTTTGCTGGCTTCGGGTTTGAGAGAAGGATTGCCAAAATCGCCGAAGTTGTCGCCGAAGATTTGGTCGAAGCGCGGCTCCTTGATGCCCTCGCCGTAGAAAGCACGAAGAAGAGTTTCGCCCCAGAATCCACTGCCGTCGCGAGCGACAAGAGAGGCGCCGGCGCGCGGAACAACGCGCGTGCCGAAATAAGCGTTGTCCTCGGCGCGGCCGCCGAAATTCAGAGAAAGGCGGCGAAGCGGGCGGTAGCGGAAATCGAGGAACCCGGCTTGATTATTGCGGCGCGCGTGGGGGACATCGATAGAAGTGAGGAAGGCGTTTTCGACTTCGTATTGATAACCTGCAGTGACGCCGAAATTGGAAAGGATGTAGCTGGATTGAGCGCTGACGTTCGCGCGGTTGTATTGAAAGAAACTTTGGCCGGTGAAATCGCAAAATTCGGCGGTGGCGACGGCCGCGGGATTCGTTTGAGGACAGAGCGCGTTGGGATCGGTGGCGTAAAAACTTTGCAGCGGATTGTCGTTGAACTGGCGCGTGTAGGATTCGCCGCCGCTTATTTCGTGGCGCCAGTGTTTGCCGGTCGAGAAATTCCAGCGGGCGCCGGCGCTAAAAATACGCTGATCGTAGCGCTGATGAAGGCTGGGCGGCTCGAAGACAGTTTGTCCGGGAATGCCGGCGTCGCTGTCGTTGTTGCGGAGGGTGAGACGGAGCTGATTGGTATCGCTGAAGCTGTAGCCGAAATTGGCGGAGAGCGTGCGATTGAGAAAATCATCGTTGGGTCCCTGGCCATCGGTCTCGAGGTAGGACGCGGCGAGAGAATAGTCGAACTTGCCGAGAAGGCCACTGAGCTGGGCGCCACCGCGGGCGGAGGAGAAACTGCCGCCTTCGGCGTAAACGCTGAACTCGGGGATAGAGGTGGAGCCACGATGGGTGAAGAGCTGGATGACGCCGTCGACGGCGTCGGTGCCGTAAAGGGCGCTCTCTGCGCCGCGGACGATTTCGACTTTGTCGATGTTGTCTAGAGTGAGGCTGGAAAAATCGACGGCGCCGCCGGGAGGATTGATGGGGACGCCGTCGACAAGGACTTTGGTGAAATTGGAGTTGCCGCCGTTGAGGAAGACGGAAGCGGTGCCGCCTTCGGGACCGGTGCGGCCGATGGCAATGCCCGTTGAGAACTGGAGAGCATCGGTGAGACCGACGGATTGGCGATCGTCGATCTCTTGCTTGGTGATGACGGAGACGGGAGCGGTGGTTTGGTCGGCGAGCGTGGGCTCCGCTTGGGCGGTGACGATGACGCTGGCGGAGAGACGCTCGAGGTTGAGGGTGAGGTCCAGCTTGCGTTCCTGGCCGGGAGCCATATCAAAAACGAAATTGCGCGAAACAAAGGGGGAACTTTCAAACGATATACGATAGCGGCCGGGCGGAATCGTCAGGTTGTAGGCACCCTCAGCGGACGAACTCGTTTTCCAGAGTTGCGCAGTTGGATGGCCTTCCCATTGCGCGGTGACAGTTACTCCCTCGACGGCAGCGCCACTGGAATCCAGAAGAGTGCCGAAGAGATGAGCGTCCGTGGTGTTGGAATTATTTTGTGCAGAGACAGAGAAGCCGACTGCGAAGACCGCCAAAAATAGAAAAGTGGCTCGAAGCAGTGTGGTTTTCATGGTTTCCTCCGCTCCCTCTCGCGCGGGAGCTTGAAGGTTGGCCTGGCGCTAGGAAAAAATCGCTCGGGCTTGCAGACTTCGCCGGTCTCCTGGCTTGGCGGCAGTTCCGTTCTCGTTGTTCGTCAACGATTCGAACGAGAGCGGTGCGAGGCCTTCCCGTGGCGCTGCCCATTATTTCTGGCGCGATCTTTTGGGAAGATCGCGAGCAGTGAGCGATGCGCCGCAGTGGCCGCGGCAGTACCTTTTTCCGCCTTACAGTCGCGCGGCGGCGACGGCTTAATTCGCGTTCGAACCCGGCGTTGGCCAGGAGGAACGCACCGTCTTCCCGTGCACGAAGTCCGCGATGGTTGTGGGGGGCTCCCTCGAATGGCGGGGCCCACTGTGAGTGATTCAAGTGCCGTGGCGTGAGCCGCGGCGTTAGGTTAAAGCAGTGAACAGCTACTTATTTTGCAGACGGCGTATTCACGCGCGGACGGCCGGATGAGCCGAGCTCCACGGTGAGCGGCGTCTGAAAAACTTGTTCGAGCAATTCGCGCTGAAAAACAGTTGCGGGCGGACCAACGCGAAGACATTTGCCCTTCTGAAAAAGAGCGACCTGGTCGGCATATTGACCCGCGAGATTCAACTCGTGGGTGACAACGACCACCGTATAGCGGTTGGCGGACGCGAGGCGGCGCAGGGTTTCGAGGAGATCGACTTGCGCGCCAATATCGAGATGTAGCGTGGGCTCGTCCAAGAGCAGAAGCAGAGGCTGCTGCGCGAGAGCGCGGGCGAGAATCACGCGTTGTTTTTCGCCACCCGAAATTTGGTCCATGAGGCGGTCGGTGAGATGTTCCGCGCCGACTTGCGCCAGAGCATTGCGGGCAATGAGGATGTCCTCTTGGGTTTCGAAACGAAGCGTGCGGCCATAGGGATGCCTTCCCTGAAGAACAAATTCCCAGGCGCGAGAGGGGAAAAGCAAGGGGCTTTCCTGCTGGACCATGGCGATGCGCTGACCGCGCGTGCGGTGAGGAAGCTTGTGAGTCACGAAACCGTTCAGAAGCACGCGGCCGGAAAGCGGCTCGAGAGCGCCGGCGATCAGCTTTAAGAGAGTGGATTTGCCACAGGCGTTTGGACCAACGATGGCGACAATTTCGCCGGGACGCGCCTGGAAACTTGTCGCTTCGAGCGTGAAGAGCGGCGCTTGCGTTGGATTGGCGGAGTAGGCGTAGCTGACCTGTTCGACGCTGAGACGAATGTCGGAGTTGAAATCGCCGGCGTCCCCGATAGGACGAGAGGCGGAGGGCGAGGTGCGGGCGAAACTGCTCACGCCAGCCTCCTGCGCATCAAGTAAAGAAAGAGAGGCGCGCCTGCGATGGCGGTCATGGCGCCGACGGGAAGCTCGGAAGGAGAAACGACGGTGCGTGCGAGGGTGTCGGCAACGACGACAGCGATGGCGCCGCCGAAGGCCACGGTCGGCAAGAGAATGCGGTGATCGGAACCGAAAATGAGACGCATGACGTGAGGAACGAGCAGGCCGACGTAGCCGATGGCTCCGCTGACGGAAACAGCCAAACCAGTGAGCAACGAGGCCGCAATGTAGACGACCAAACGGACGCGGCGGACGTCCACGCCGAGGTGCATGGCTTCCTTTTCGCCGGCGAGGAGCAAATTTAGATCCGACGCTGTCGTGTAAATTGCGGCGGCGGCCAAAAAGAATCCGAAACGAAGAATCAGACTCACGATGTGCTGCGGAGGAGTCTGGAGTTCCCCCATCATCCAGAAAGCGATGCCGCGGTAGTTGCCGCCGGAGAGGGTGGACATGAAGAACATGATGATGGCTTGCAGAAACGAAGCGGAAATGATGCCGGCGAGAAGCAAAGTGCCGCTATCAATCTGACCCTGGCGCAGGCCGAGGAAATAGACGGCCATGATGGTAAGCGCGGCGCCGAGAAAAGCGCCGATAGGAGTGAGGAGCGCGGCAACAGCGGGAGCGAAAGCCAGGTGGGGCTCGACAATCAGAGCGATGATGGCGCCGACAGCGGCGCCACTGGAAACGCCAAGAACATAAGGATCGGCGAGGGGATTGCGCAGCAGCGCTTGGAAACTCGCGCCGGCAACGGAAAGAGAAGCGCCTACAAAGATGCCGAGGAGGATGCGCGGCAACCGAATGTCAAAAATGATGAGCTGGTATTCGCTGGAAAGCTGGCTGGTCTGGCGAAAAAGGACGCGGAGCAGGTCGCGGCCCAAACCGTAGAGCGAGACGGGAACGGCGCCGAGCTTGAGCGCGATGACCACCACGACAAAAAGAATGGCGGAGAGAATGGCACAGTGGAAGAGCAAGCGGCTGAGCGTCAAAGGGCGCAAGCGCAGACCTCCGAGAGAGCAGGATATCCGCTTGAAGACAGAAACGCGCGGAGTGGGGGTTGTAACTGAGCAGGGGGCGGAGTCTTTTTTTCTCTTTGGTCGCCGGGATGCGCGGAAAAAGCTTCGGGATGGAGCTGGCGCGCAAGATCCTCGATGGCCGAAATGATTCGTGGCGCGGGCCTGTTGACCGCATCACTGATGACGGCAAAATGCCGGTTGCGGACGGCGTCGAGACCGCGCCATCCGGGGCGCTCGGCGAGGACGTCGAAATCATTTTGCCCGCTCTCGGAATGGGACGCTGCGAAAACGAGGAAGTCCGGCTGGAGGCGGACAACCTCCTCGAGACTCATGTGAGGCCAGTCCTGAGTGGAGTCCACGATGGAAGTGGCGCCGGCGAGCCGCAGGGCATCGGCGATAAAGGTGTTCTTGCCGGCAGAGATCAGCGGATCCGACCAAACGACGAAGAGAACGCGACGCGGGGGCAAGCCGTTGAGACGCTGCTGGAGATCGGCAAGATGGCGCTCAAGATCGGCGCCAAGAGTGGCGCCCGCTTCGGGAACGCCGAGGACTCCGGCAAGGCGTTCGGTGGAGGAGACGATGTCTTCCACGGTATGAGGATCGGTGCCATAGGAAGAAATACCAAGGTTGTCGAGAGCGTTGACGGTTTCGAGGAGATTCAAACTTTTGGTGACGAGGACGAGATCGGGGCGCAGAGCGGCGATTTGTTCGAGACTCGGATTGATGGCGCCGCCGACTTTCGGCTTTTTCTGTGCGTCGGGAGGATAGTCGCAATAGTCCGTATCTCCAACGAGGCGATCCTGCAAACCCAAAGCGTAGACGGTTTCGGTGAGGCTTGGGGCGAGAGAGACGATGCGCTGGACGGGCTGGGGGACGCGTACGGTGCGGCCCACTTCATCGACGACTTCCTTGTAGACGGGTGACGGTGCGGGGCTTGGCGTTGAGGTTTGTGCTTCCGCCGCAGGAGACAGCCAGGCCACGACGAAGAGCAGGAACGCGGCAACGCCGATTCCGGCGGCAATATTTTTACTAGAATCTTTCCGCGTTGGCACAATTCCCCGCTGACAATATCAAATCTGTGTTCCAACAAAAAAGCCCCGCGAGACGCCTGGGGGCTCTTGAGCGGCGCTTCTTCTCGCGAGAAGCGCTAGCCTCTGCGGCGCGGGAGGGTAGCCTGGCTTACGGCTGTTTCAGCCGAATACAGTGGCGGGACCGCGGCCGATTCTCACGGCCTTCCCCACTTCCCTTGCCTGCAAATTGGAAACCCAGTGTAAGCCGAGGGTCCGGGAGTGTCAATGCGGGCATGAGGGTCTGACACGGGAAGACTCAGCGATTCTTCCAAACCGGTTTGCGCTTTTCGACGAGCGCGCGAAGGCCTTCTTGAGAATCCTCGAGGCGATAGAGCTCATTGAGGAAAATGTTCATGGAGCTTTTCAAGCCATCGCGCAGCGAAAGGCCCATGCCGCCAAGAATGGCTTTCTTGGCCATGGTCAGGACGGGACCGGAGTGCGCCGAGATGCGTTCGATCAGTTCGTTGACGGTCTGTTCGAGTTTGGCTTCTGGAACGAGGCGATTGACGAGGCCCAACTCGAGAGCGCGGTCCGCCGTGATGGCTTCTCCAGTGAGAATGATTTCGAGCGCGCGCTTGGGCCCGACGAGAAACGGAAGAATCGTGGAGGCGAGAGGCGGGAATACGCCAATGGAAATTTCGGGTTGTGCGAAACGAGCTTTCTGTGTGGCCACGACCAGATCGCCGAATGCGGCGAGCTCGGCGCCGCCGCCGATGGCGGGGCCGTTCACGACGCAAATCACGGGCTTGCCCACGTCCAGCATGCCCATGAAGGCGGCATGAAAAGCGTCAAGCATCTGAAAAACACGTTCGGAGGTGTATTCGCCGATGTCGATGCCGCCGCAAAAAACCTTGCAAGCGGAATCGAGAACGACGAGCTTCACTTCCGGGTTCTGGCCGGCGAGGGTGATGCCCTCGGAGAGCTCGCGGAGAAACGCTTCGTTGAGGAGATTGTGTTCGGGACGAGCGAGGGTCATGCGAGCGACGCTGCCGTCGACGCGCATCTTTATGAATTCGAATTGATCCGGCTCGCGCCGCCCTGGTTGTGACACATAGTCTTGCTCTTCCACCGGCTCAATCATGTCCCGCCCTCCTGGGAAATTGCCGCTCGAAAACCTTCATAGCGGCTCTAAAGGACTGAATTTGATGCTAGCATGCGGTGGGTTTAAGCCTTGGAGCAGAGAATGGAAGCGTGCGCAAACGGTTTGCCCCTGAAGCGTGTTGCGTCGCGGGTCCCCGTCGAGCGTCATGCCATTCTTCGCACATCGAGAAGTTTCTGGCGCGGAGCATTTCTGTTTGCAGGTATGCTGGGCTGCGGCTTTCTGAACTCGCACGAGGTGCATGGCTTGGCAGCTGGAAAAACATCATCGGCTCGCGAAACGGAGACAGCCATCGCCGCGCAATTCACCGGCCAGTCCGATGCGGAAGGCTTTCCAACGGAGCCGGCGTGGGAAAACGCTCGAGCGATTTCCTTCAGTCACGACTGGCAAGGGAAACATGGCGATCCGCAGCGAGAGACGGAAGTGCGGCTGCTGTGGACTCGCGATGCGCTTTACCTGAGATTTCTTGCACACTACCGCAGCATCACGGTTTTTCCGGATGCGGAGGCAAATGGGAGGCGTGACAAACTGTGGGAGCGCGATGTTGTGGAAGTCTTTCTGCAGCCCGCCGGCGCGGATGCGCGACGTTATAAAGAATTTGAAGTGAGCCCCAACGGCTTCTGGATCGATCTGGATATCGCGCCGGGAGAAAAACACGATTTGAAGAGCGGCTTGAGGCGGCGGGTCAGCGTCGATGAAAAAAGCAAGACGTGGCGAGCGGAGCTGGCGCTGCCGATGAAAAGTTTGACGGCGAGATTCGATCCGGCTGCGGCGTGGTGCGTTAATTTCTTTCGCGTGGAAGGAGCGGGCGAGCCGCGATTCTATTCTGCGTGGCGGCCGACAGAAACGCCGGTGCCGAATTTTCATGTACCGGAGGCTTTTGGCCAACTCGTGTTCGAAAATTAATCAGAACTTCTGGGCTACTTAGACAATACTGGCGCGAGGCCAGCTTTTTTTCTATGCTTCCGGTGTGAAAATCCCCGCATTCTTGTTTTGCCACTCGTCTTTCGGCCGTGCCATTCGAACACTCGCAGGTGTGGGCACCGTCTTCGTATTGTGTTCGGCAACACTAGCAAGGCAAAACGAATCCTCTCAAAAGCCAAACGCGGATGCGCCTGTAGTGACAAAAGTCGAGCCGCCCTCGTGGTGGATTAACCTGACGCCAGAAGTGATGCTACTGCTGTCCGGACATCATCTCGAGGCCACGCATGTCGTCTGCAATTTGCCGAGTGTTTTGGTGGAGCGAACCCAGGCGACATCCGGCGGCGACTACCTATTCGTTTGGCTGATGATCGGTTCCGACACAAAATCGGGCACCGCCGTGTGCCGGGTTACAACGTCGACGGGCACGACTTCGTTTGAGCTGCCGCTGGCAGCGCGCGCGATGAGGCTCGGAAAATTTCAGGGGCTTGCGCAAGAAGACGTGATTTATCTGATCATGCCGGACCGCTTTGCGAACGGCGATCCCACCAATGATGAGCCGGCCGAAGCTCCGGGCACGCACGATCGTTCGAACCCGCGCGCTTATCATGGCGGCGACCTGCGGGGGATTCGCGAGCATCTTCCGTACTTGAAGGATCTCGGCGTGACCACACTCTGGCTGACGCCCATCCTGAAAAACGGCGCGGCGCAGGATTATCACGGATATGGCGCGGTGGATCTGTACGCCGTGGATCCCCATCTGGGAACGATCGGGGATTATCAAGCGCTCGTGGCGGACGCTCACAAACAAGGCATGAAGATCTTTTTCGATTTTGTGGCGAACCACGTGGGCCCAAAACATCCTTGGGTCGCCGAGCCGCCGATGCCGGACTGGTTTCATGGAACGCAGCAACATCACATGGACACGACCGCAGGCATCAACGGCGCCTTCTATGGCAAGACGGAGAAAGCAACGATTGCCAATGATCCGTTCGAAGCGCTCGTCGATCCACACGCGCCGCCGCGGCTATCTCAGAATCTCACGGACGGCTGGTTTTTCAATGTGCTGCCGGACTTGAATACAGAGAACCCCGCCGTTGCCCAGTATCTTCTCCAAAACAGCCTTTGGTGGGCTGAGAGTTCCGGCCTGGACGGCTTTCGTCTGGACACGTTTCCGTACGTTCCGCGAAGTTTCTGGTCGGCTTGGCATGCGGGGCTGCACCGCATATATCCCTATTTGACGACCGTGGGCGAAGTTTTTCATCCCGACCCTAGCGTGACTTCGTTTTTCGCAGGAGGTCAGAGACGATTTGACGGAATTGATTCTGGCCTAAGTACGTTGTTCGATTTTCCGATGTTTTTCGCGCTGCGGGATGTGCTCTTGCAAAACGCGCCGGCAGGACGCCTTGCGGATGTGTTGCGCCACGACGCGTTGTACGTTCATCCCGATGCGCTGGTGACATTTTTCGCGAACCACGATGTGCCGCGATTTGCGAGCGCGGCCGGCAGCTCGGCGGCAAAGAACAAGCTGGCGTTTGGACTGACGCTGACGCTGCGCGGGAATCCAGAACTTTACTACGGCGACGAAATCGGAATGCCCGGCGGAGGAGACCCGGACAACCGGCGCGATTTTCCTGGCGGCTGGCCCGGCGATCCGAAAAACGCCTTTACCGCGGAAGGGCGCACCGCCGAGGAACAGGAACTCTTTGCCTATGTGCAAACGCTGCTGCGCTTGCGGCGCGAACATCCTGCCCTGCAAAGCGGAAAGCTGTGGCACCTGTTCTCGGATGAAACGTCTTATGTATTTTTACGGGAGACGGAAGAGGAACGCGTGCTTGTAGCTTTCAACAATTCAACGGAACCGCGAGCGTTGAAGATTCCTCTGAACGACACGCCGGCGGCGGGGGCGGCCGGATTCACATTACTTCTTGGACAAGCAAAGGCGGAAGTGTTCAAAGGGGAAGCCCGCATCGCCGTGCCCTCACAATCGATTTCTATTTTTTTGCTGGATTGAATGCTCAGAAGCTCAAACGGACGATCCAGTTTTTGAGAGAGTCCGGAACGGTCAGCGTGGTGCAGTGCGCCTGGGCATCGAAACTCCACTCGTGAATCAATTGATCGCCGATATGGACTTCTTGAGGCTCAGCGCCCGCCCCGAAGATTCTCAGCTGCGTGCTGTTCCACCACGGCTGGAAAGCGTTTTTCTCGATGCTGCTGGTGACGGTCATCTCGTGCGGCGTGACATTGCATGCAAAATTCACGCGCAGAAAATTTCCTTTTTGATAGGCGAACGTGTGGCCGTCATCCTGATAGAGAGAGCCGCGGCAATCCTCGCCCATATAAACGCGCAGTTCGAGCGGACCATCCGGTATGTCGTTCGTGCTTTGCACGACGGGCTGCATGGGAATGATGGCTCCGGCGCGGACGAAAATCGGTGTTTCCGCAAGCGCGGGGTGCAAGGAAATCTGGTCTTTGTTCGAATGTATTTCCGCGGTCCAGAAATCGTACCAATGGCCCGGGGGAAGATGAACGTCTTCCGCGTCGACTTTTTCCGTGACGACCGGGGCAATCAAGAAATCGCGGCCGAAGAGAAACTCGTGGTCCTCGCCGTAGAGATCCTGGGCGGCGGGATACTCCAGGAAAATGGGCTCCATCAAAGGAACACCGGTGCGCGAAGATTCCTCCATGGCAGTGTAAATATAAGGAAGTAGTTTGTAGCGAAGCTCGATGTAGCGCTTACGGATGGCTTCCTGCTCGGGGCCGCTCGCCCATGGCTCGTGATCGGCGGTGCCTTTCGCGGCGTGATCGCGGTACATCGGATAGAACACGCCTAACTCATACCAACGCGTAAGAAGATCCACGGGTGGAGAGCCGGCAAAACCGCCGACGTCCGCGCCGACCATGGAGTAGCCGGAAAGGCCGAGGCTCATGATTTGCGGAATGCTCATGCCGATGTGGTTCCAGGTGGCGCTGTTGTCGCCGGTCCACGTGGCGGCGTAGCGTTCGGCGCCCGCATACGCTGCGCGTGTGAGGACGAAGGGCCGCTCGTCAGGCCGCAGCTTGAGAAGGCCGTCATGGGTGGCGCGGGCGTTTTCCATGCCGAAGACATTGTGAATGGCGCGATGGTCGAGCCTGGTGCCGTCATCCAGGCGGTGAAGATTGTCGAGAGGCATGGTCTTGGAAAGAGTCTGGAAAGTGGCAGGCTCGTTCATGTCGTTCCAGAAGCCGGCCACACCCATGTCGACAAAATCCTTAAATAGGCCGCCCCACCAGTCGCGGACGCGCGTCAGAGTGAAATCCGGGAAGACGCTGTCGCCGGGCCAGACTTTGCCGACGTACACGGAGCCATCGTGGTTTTTCACGAAGACATCGTTCTGCATTCCGGAGTCGTAAGGCGCGTAGCCATGGCCGGGATCCTTTTTGATGTGCAGGTCGGTGATCAGAACGGTGCGCATGCCCTGCGCGCGAAAATCGGCGATCATTTTTTCGAAATGGGGGAAATATTCGCGGTTGATCGTGAAGGGCGCGTTGCCTTGCTGATAGTCGATGTCAAAATAGATGACGTCGGCGGGAATTTTTTTCTCGCGCAGCGTTTGAACGATCTCGCGGGCCCGCGCCTCCGGATAGTAGCTGTAGCGGCTCTGCTGATAGCCGAGCGACCAGAGCGGCGGAAGCGGCGTGCGGCCGACGAGCGCGGTGAATTGCTGGACGATTTTCTTGGGCTCCGGCCCGGCGATGAAGTAGTAGTTCAGTTCGCCGCCCTCGGCGCCAAATGAAAAATAATCGGGCGACTCTTTTCCGAAGTCGAAGCTGCTGCGGTAAGTGTTATCGAAGAAAACGCCGTAGGCCATGCCTTTGTTAATTCCAATGAAGAACGGAATCGTCTTATAGAGCGGATCGTCCGATTCCTGCCAGCCAAAAAAGTCCGTGTTCCACATCGTGTAGGCGTGATTGCGGCGATTCATAGGGCCGGGTTTGTCGCCGAGGCCGTAATAGCTTTCTTCGAGAGGCATGCGCTTCCAAGCGTGGATATACGTGCCATTCCAGGCCATCGGCAAGGATGGCTCATCGGCGAGAAGAACATCCCCCGCCGAGTCCGCGAAGGTGATCAGCAGAGGCGCTTTTTTGACGTTGACCACGACGCGGCCCGCCGTCAGGCGCAGCTCCGTCTTGCCGTCTTCGACGCGAAAAGCAGGGAGTTCGGGAGATTCGATGACGGCCCAGGAAAAATCTTTCGGAAAAGAGCCCTGCGGCGCGAGGCGAACGCGGATCTCGCCATCGCGAAAAACGGTGATGCGTACTTTCGCGGAGCCGGCGGTCAGTTCGACGCCATCCGGAAGTTTCTCGACGTGCTGAACGTTTCCCACGTGCTGCCAGCCCGTCGCCGCGGCATTGCCGACGATCAATGCACAGACCAGCACGCCGATTCCGGTCCATCTTGCAAGCCGTGACATGCAGCACCTCTCTTGGCGGGGCCGGTGAGAGAATTCTTGATCAGGATACGCTTGCGCGCCGTGTGGCACTGCTTGCATTTTTAGTTATGCCACGAGCCACTCTTGAAAAAAAGAAGTAGCCTTTCCGCCCTCGATGCGGCGGCGCACGGCGTCCATGACGCGGCATTTTGCCGTCCCATTGCTCCCATAAAAAGCCAGCCAATACGGCAGATGAATCTCCGGAGGGATCCGCTCGATTTCCACTTTCAGCGCGCGCAGCTTGAAAAAACCTTGCTGGAACAGAACGCGCAGGACTTTCATTCGGAGAAGCTCTTCCGCGGCATCCGGCTGCAAGCGCGGCACAAGCTGATTCCGCGTCTTGATGGTGACAAGTTCCTCGCCCGTAGGAACACGCGGAAACTCGAAAAGATCGAGCGCCCCGCGGACTGCATCCAGAGCAAAAAAACGCGTCTTGCGCGCGCGGCCTATCTCGTAGCGAACCCTGTACACCCAAAACGGCACATAAGCGTCGCCAATGCGCTGCAAGGGGCCGCTCCGAATCCGCCAATACGCCGAACTGAATACGCCCGCGCGGAAGAAGCGGAGGGCTTCTTCCTGCGTGACGTTAGGCTTCAGAGTTCGAATGGCAGCCACTCGCATCTATGTACCGTCCGCCGATGCTTCTATCGGAAGTAAATCCACAAGCCGATCACCGTCGCCAGCAAAAGAAGGCTGAAGAAAATGTTGATGCGATGTTCTGTCGGCGTTTCTTTCGCAGGCTTGCGCTGGGGGATGCCGACTGCGACAGTTTCCATTTTGTCGTCGACGGTTGCAAACGTCAGCCCGGCGAGTTGTTTGCGATCCGGCGGTTTGGTCATCAAGCTGACCACGGTCAGCACAAGAGAACAAACCACGAACATAAAGATCGCGTAGTGCAAAAAGTTCAAGTCGATGATCCAACGAATGACGGGAGACTGGAAATGTCCGCCAGCGGCGCGATCGGCGAGTTCGAGGATGAAGCGAGTCGCGCCCAAGACGAAACCAGTCAGAAGCGAGGTTATCGCTCCCGCGCCATTCAAGCGCGGCCACAAGATTCCCAAGACGAAGCAGGCCGTGATCGGCGGGGAGATGTAGGCCTGCACGCTTTGCAGATAGATGTAGAGCTGGCTGCTGATGTAATGAATGAAGGGAACCCAGAGTAGTCCAAGAACGACCATGAAGCCCGTAGCAATGCGGCCGAAATTGACGAGCTGGTTTTCGGAAGCTTGCGGGCGGATTTTTTTGTAAAAATCCAGAGTAACGAGGGTAGAAGCGGAGTTAAACACCGAGCTCATCGCGCCCATGACCGCTGCCAGCAGCGCAGCCATCACTAACCCAACCAAGCCAGTGGGCAACAAATTCAAGATGAGCGTGGGATAGGCAAAGTCGGGCTTCCTTACCTGTTCGGGGAAAAGCGCGAAGGCGATGATGCCGGGCAGGACGAGCATGAAAACCGGCAGGATTTTCAGAAAGCCTGCGAAGATCGTGCCTAATTTCGCGTGCCCTTCGTCGCGCGCGGATAGCACGCGCTGGACGATGACCTGATCCGTGCACCAATACCAAACGCCAAGAATAGGCGCGCCAAAGAATATTCCTGTCCACGGAAAATCCTTATCCGTGACCGGCTTGATCATATGGAAGTAACTGGCGGGCACCATAGTCCTCAAGTGCTCTAAACCGCCCACGCGATGGAGACCGATGATCGTCAGAGTGACGGCACCGCAAATCAAAATTAAAGTCTGGACCGTGTCCGTATAGATGACCGCGGCGAGCCCCCCGGCGACCGTGTAAATGCCCGTGGCGATCACCAGGACGACGGCCGTCTTCCACAGCGACCAGCCGGCGACACGCTCTAGAACAACGCTCGCGGCGTAGAGTTGCACGGAAATTTTTGTAAAAATGTAAGCGATGATCGAAATGGCTGCTAGATAAACGGCGCAATTTCGATTGAAACGGCGCTCGAGGAACTCCGGCATCGTGAAAACGTTGGAGCGTAAATAGAAAGGCACGAACACCCAGCCGAGAACCAGCAGGATCAGACATGCGAGCCATTCAAAGTGGCCGACGGCCAGTCCAGAAGAAGCGCCGGAGCCAGACAGTCCGATGAAGTGTTCGGTGGAGATGTTCGAAACAAAGAGAGACGCACCGATGAAGAACCAGCCAATGTCGCGGCCAGCAAGGAAGTAGTCCTCGGAGGTTCGCTCTTTTCTTGCAAAATACATGCCGATGCCAAACACGATCGCGAAGTAGATCCCGATGATGACGAGATCCAAGGTGGCTACGCTCTGGTGAGCAACCGTGACTTCCGATGCAAAAAGCATCCGATCCTCCTTGGCATCCGCCGCAAACCTTGGGCGGAATCAACGGCGCAGTTGGTCGTGGCTTTGCGAGTGTGCAGCACAAACCAACCCCTTGTTGGCTCGCGCGCTTGGTACAGTGGAATCCCTGCCGCCCCTAGACTGAAATTCGGCGTGCGCAGTCTATACCAGCGTAAGTCAAGGCTCAATGGGTGTTTGCGTCAGCGATGCGGGCAGGAATGCCTCTCGGAGGCAGCCTTGGATGGATAGGAAAGCCCCGATTTGCCGAGATCGGCGGATCAGAGTAAAAGAGTGAAAAGCATGGCGATTGTCTCGCTGCAAAGGGTCAGTAAGGACTATCTCACCGACGGCCAGCCGGTCCACGCGCTGGACGACGTCTCGCTCGAAGTGAACCGCGGAGAATTTGTCGCTCTTGTGGGCCGCAGCGGTTGCGGAAAGTCGACGCTGCTGAATCTCTCGGGCGCGATGGATTTCCCCACCTCCGGCCGCGTGCTTCTCGAAGGTGTCGACACGTCTACTCTGAACGATGCGGGTCTAACCACACTGCGCCGCGAAAAAGTTGGTTTCATTTTCCAATCGTTTCAACTTCTCCACACGCTCACCGTTTTTGAAAATGTGGAGCTGCCGCTGCTTCTTGCCGGCAAGCCGAATGCGCGCGCCGCGGCCCGCGAGCGCCTGGCATCGGTGGAACTCGAAGGCTTGGGCGAACGTTATCCACATCAGCTCTCCGGCGGGCAAATGCAGCGGGTAGGCATCGCGCGCGCGCTCATCCAATCGCCTGCCATTCTTCTTGCCGACGAACCAACAGGAAATCTCGACACAGTGACCGGCAACATTATTCTCGAACTACTGAGGCGGCTGACGAGCGAGTTGAACACCGCTACGCTCATGGCTACGCATAGCGCGGAAGCGGCGGCGCTCGCCCACGCTGTCGTGCGCCTGCGCGACGGAAAAATAGAAGAGATTGTGCGGCGCTGAAATGGGACGCCTACTCCTTTTCTATCGCATGATGCTTCGCCCGCTGCTGCAAGAGCCGGTGCGCGCCATCCTGACCATTCTTGCCGTGACTCTCGGCGTGGCCGTGGTGCTGGCGATCGACCTCGCCGGAACGGCGGCAGCGGGTTCTTTCCGCGCCTCGATGGAAACTCTCGCCGGCGACAACGATTTGGAAGTTGTTGCGGCCGGCGGCGTTCCGGAAGCAGTGGTCGGAGCCCTCGCGGCGCTTCCCTATTCCATTCGTATTTCGCCGCGTATCGAGGATTCGGCCCTCATCGCCGACACGCAGGAAACCCTTCCTCTGCTCGGCCTCGATCTGGTTGCAGAGAGCAGCTCCGCGAGCAACGCGGAGAGCTCCGCGCCAGGCTCAAGTGAATTCGTAGCGCCAGCCGAAGAGGCGATGCATTTCTTGCAAAGCGCGGACAGCATTTGGGTCGGCGCAAGCCTCGGAAAAAAACCCGGCGATCGCCTGCGCCTGCTGATCAACGACCAAGTCCGTGAATTCACGATTCGTGGCGTTTACCCCGATTCCAACGGCAGCGAATCTGCCGTCGTGATGGATCTCG
The DNA here is from genome assembly GCA_963804545.1 of uncultured Acidobacteriota bacterium. Lineage (GTDB taxonomy): Bacteria > Acidobacteriota > Terriglobia > Acidiferrales > UBA7541 > Acidiferrum. The sequence continues at coordinate 2,876,648 of CAWDQW010000004.1, read as the reverse complement.
CGGCAGCGCAGCGCGCGCTGAACCGCTTCGGCCGCATCGACCGCATCCTGCTGAAAGTTCCGGAAACCCGCAGCTTGGAGGACTGGCGCTCGCGCGTACGCGCGGTATTGCCCATCGGCGTGGAAGTTCGCGCACAGGGCGCGGGCACGGATGAAAATCGCCGTATGCTCGCCGCTTTCCGCTGGAATTTGCGGCTGCTCAGCTATATCGCACTGATAGTCGGCGCTTTTCTGATCTACAACACGATTTCCGTTTCCGTTGTGCGCCGCCGACCGGAAACCGGCATCGTGCGCGCGCTGGGCGCCAGCCGCGGCGCAGTGCTCGTGGCCTTCATTGGCGAAGCGGCCTTTTTCGGATTGGCTGGCGCGATGTTTGGTCTCCCCGTTGGCCGCGCTCATGGCATCGGGAGCGGTGAAACTCATGGCTGCCACGGTGGAATCTCTTTATGTGAGCAGCCGCCCTGGATCCATCGAACTGAGTGCATGGTCTGTCGCGCTCGCCTTCATCATCGGCGTGGGTGTAGCCATTGTCTCTGCATACTCGCCCGCGCGCGAAGCCTCGCTCGTCTCTCCCGTCGAAGCCATGGCGCGCGGCCGGCGCGAATACATGACGCGCATGCACAAAACTCGTGATCTGTTTCTAGCGCTGGTCCTAGGCATCGCAGCAGCGGCAGCGGCGCGGGTTCCTCCGGTCGGAGGCAAACCCATTTTCGGCTATCTCGCGGCGATCTTGCTGGTTGTCGCCTCCGCGCTGGCGATTCCAGCATTCGCGGATGCGATCCTCTCCCGCAGCTCTCGTTGGCTTGGCAAAATCCTGGGCGTCGAAGCGCTGCTCGCCTCGCAAAGCCTCTCCGCATCGCTTCGCCGAACTTCCGTTCTCGTTGGCGCCCTTTCCACCGCCATCGCGATGATGGTTTCCGTCGGCATCATGGTGGGCAGCTTCCGCGAAACGGTTTTGCTCTGGATGAACGACCGGCTCCCTGCCGATCTCTATCTCCGGCCAGCCGGCGCGCCCGCACCGGATCGCCATCCGACCGTGTCGCTGGAATTGGCGGAAAAAATCAGCAAGTTGCCGGGCGTCGCGGGAGTAGACCGCCTGCGCGCCTACGAAATCAGCTACGATGGATTGCCCGCCACACTGGCTTCGGTGGACCTCAGCGCCCTGCGCTCGGATCACCGCTCGAATTTTTTCTCCGGCCGGCCAACCGAACAAGTCCTCTCGCAAATTCGCAATGCCGAACGCCGTACTTGTCAGCGAGCCATTCACCTATAAGCATCATGTGCGCGCGGGCGACACCATCACGCTTGCGCTGGGGGATGCGCGTCCATCTTTTCGCATCGCGGACGTTTATTACGATTATGGCAGCGAGCGCGGCACCATTCTGATGGATCGTCAAACCGTGCTGCGCTATCTGCCCGACCCCGCGCCTTCCAACCTCGCCATTTATGTCGCGCCCATGTAACGAGTCGAGACCGTGCGTGAGGAAATTGCGCAAGCCTCCGCTGGCTATCGCGTGTTGGTCGCTTCGAACCGGGATTTGCGCGCCGAAGCGATTCGCATTTTCGACCGCACCTTCGCCATCACTTACGCGCTGGAAGCCGTCGCCGTGATTGTCGCAGTGATGGGCGTCGCCGGGGCGCTCCTCGCTCTCGTGATTGATCGCCGCCGCGAACTCGGGCTGCTCCGTTTTCTCGGCGCGGCCGCCGGCCAAGTGCGCAAGCAAATTCTTGTCGAAGCCGGCCTGCTTGGCCTGCTCGCCAATTTTGCGGGACTCGCGTTGGGGTTCGCGCTTTCGCTGATCCTCATCTATGTCATCAACAAACAATCCTTCGGCTGGACGATTCGATTCCACTGGCCGGTCGCGGTTTTGCTCGGGGCGATAAGCGTCGTTTACGCAGCCACAGTGCTGGCCGGTTTGTATCCCGCGCAAGTTGCCGTGCGGCTCAATCCGCTTGAGGCCGTCCATGAAGAGTAGGCTGGCCGCGCTGGCAGCAGCGCTCTTGTTCCTGAACCCGCTTGCGGCGCAATACCGCACCGCGGTGCCCGGCTATCGATTCGAATTTCCGAGAGACCATTTCGATCATCCCGACTTTCAAACGGAGTGGTGGTACTACACGGGGAACCTGAAATCCACAAATGGCCATCGCTACGGATTCGAACTGACATTTTTTCCGCCAGGCCGTCAGCCGCGATCCAGCGCAAGCTGCAACTTGGGACGTGAAGGATATTTATCTCGCGCACCTTGCTCTGAGCGACTTGGATCGGCGGAAGTTTTATCACACGGAAAGAACGAATCGCGCCGGCCCCGGAATCGCCGGCGTGAGCGCATCCAGCGCCCGCATCTGGAATGGCAACTGGCGGATTCAGTGGGAAGGCGCGGATCAAAAGCTGCAAGCCATCGACAGACAGTTTCAATTGCATCTGACGCTGCACCCGGAAAAGCCGCCCGGTCATTCACGGCGAAAACGGCGTGAGTCAAAAATCGGAAGGAGCGGGCCATGCGTCCTACTACATTTCGTTGACGCGGCTAGCGGCGAACGGGACAACTCGAATTGAATGGCGAAACGCTCGAAGTATCCGGGCTGGCCTGGATGGACCACGAATTTTTCACCCACCAATTGGAATCCGATCAGATCGGCTGGGACTGGCTGAGCCTGCAACTGGAAGACAACACCGAGTTAATGCTCTTTCGCATCCGGCGGAAAGATGGCTCGCGTCGATCCATTTTCTGCGGGCACTTACGTGGACGCGCAAGGCAAATCCACGCACTTGCGAGCGAACTGATTTTCTTTTGCAGCCGCTCGGCGAAAACTGGACCAGCCCCGCCACTCGCGCGACCTATCCCATCGCGTGGAAAATCGCGATCCCAAAATTGGAGATCGAACTCGAAGCACACACGTTTCTGGCCGCGCAAGAACTGCTGGAAAAACGACAGCTCGCGCCCATCGTATTGGGAGGGAGCCATCACGCTGGCAGGCCACCGCGGAAAATGCCGCTCGCCGGCGTCGGCTATCTGGAAATGACCGGCTATGATCGCGCCCGTCAATCTCGCGCCGTAACACAGCAATGACAGAGACTAACTCGAAGGAACGCTCAAGCGGGCTACGAAGGACGAGCGGTGCTGGCACGGACGATGAACTCAGGCTCGACGACGATTTCCTTCGGATAGGGAGCCTTTGCAGGGCGAGTAATACGCCGCAACAAACGTTTCCGCCCCGATCATTCCCATCTCGCGCAGAGGCTGCCGAACGGTGGTCAATGCGGGATTTTGGTATGCAGCACTCTGAATATCGTCGAAACCCGACGACAGAAACATCTTCAGGGATGCGCCGGCCCGCCTCGCGCAGAGCATGAATCGCTCCGATGGCGGAAATATCGTTAAAAGTAAATAGCGCGGTGAACGGTTCTCTACTGGCAAGCAATCTTTGCGTGACCTGATACCCCAGCAACGGCGAAGACGATTCGCCTTCGAGCTGGCCGATCAATCGTTCTTTCACGCTTATGCCAAATTTCTTGGCTGCCTCGCGTACCGCTTCCCAGCGTACTTCCGTATCGGAACTAAACGCCTGTCCTTTAATGAAAGCGATCTTCCGGTGCCCCAACTCGGCAAGATGTTGCATCGCCAGGCAAGCCGCCTTCGCGTGGTTCAGAACGATGTTCGTCACCCCTGGGACATCCCGGTGTCCGGAAACCGCAACACTGGGAACATCCACTTCTTCGGCAAGAACCGTATCCACCACGATTAAGCCTTCCACCGCCCGCTGTTGCAGGAGCAGCGGATATTCTTCGATCAGTTCCTTTCGATGGCGATGGCTAACCACAAAATAAAAATAGCCCTCTTGCAGTAGATGATCTTCGATACCGGACATGACCAAAGCCGCGTATCCCTCGCTGATCTCCGGAACCACAACGCCGATAGTAAAGCTCCGTTGCTGCCGGAGCGACCTGGCCAGATGATTTGGCCGGTAATTTAGTTCGCTTGGCGGCGGCGCGGATCAGCTCCTGGGTGCGTTGCGGTATCGATTTTGCGGCGGGAGAACGGTTGATCACGAAGGAGACGGCGGCCTGAGAAAGCCCGAGATGCTCCGCGAGAGACTTCAGGCTTACCCCTGAGCTGGAAGACTTTCGCGCGTCAGGGGAACCCTTTGATTTTGAACGCGGCATAGACTTGGTCTGGGCTGGTAGTCTCCCATAACGGGAGCAAGGGAGAACAAGGTCCATCGGGGGGCCGATTGTAGCCGGCGGGAGGCACAGACTTCCTTCGCTTGTGAATCCTACTAAATCGGTTTACTATGCTCTTTCCGTCGAGGAGGACAGCGTCGCCATGGGAATTTGCCCTGATTTAAAATTGCAAAAATTCCGCAAAGAATAAGGATTTTGCTGGCCGCCCGGGCCGCGAATTCAGTATCGTTTCCCGTCCTTGCCCGTCCCGGCCACGTTTTTATAACTTGCTCCTGACTTACGTGCTTTCATGGGCGATTAACTCAACGTCCTGCGGCACCATCGGAGTTCTTGATAACGTGTCTACCTCACTGATTCGGTTCGCAATTGTGGCTTGTCTTGCGATTTGCTGCCAGGCCGCCACGGCGCAAGATTCGCCTCCTGCCACGGTCCTCCAGTTCCGCGACACCTCCTTCGAGTCTCATACTCCCGCCACGGAACAAAAAATTAATGCCCTTCTCCGCAAAATGACGCTGGAAGAAAAGGTCGGCCAATTGGTGCAGTATTCCTCCGGACAGCCCACGGGCCCGGCACAGGCCGCACCGATTTCAACGACATGATCCAAAAGGGCGAGGTCGGTGCGTTGTTTAACATCACGACTGCACGGGAGGCGAACGCCGTTTCAGCACGTCGCGATGGAAAAATCCCGCCTGCACATTCCTCTGCTATTCGGTTTGGACGTCATCCACGGGTATCGCACGGAATTCCCGATCCCGCTCGGCTTGGCAGCCACATGGGATCCTGAGCTCGTCCAACGGGCCGCGCGGGTGGCTGCGCGCGAAGCATCCGCAAGCGGAATCCGCTGGATGTTTTCCCCGATGATCGATATCGCGCGAGACGCGCGCTGGGGAAGAATGGCGGAAGGCTCGGGCGAGGATCCCTACCTGGTCTCGGCGATGGCGCGTGCTTATGTGCTCGGCTATCAGGGCGAGCGCCTCAAGTGCCCCGGACAGCGCCGTGGCTTGTCCCAAACATTTTGTCGGCTATGGCGCAGCCGAAGGCGGCAGAGACTACAACTCGGTGGAGATTTCCGAGCATACCCTTCAGGGAATTCTACCTGCCGCCTTTTCATGCGGCGATCGACGCTGGCGCCGCCACGATTATGACTGCGTTCGATTCCCTAAACGGGGTCCCGACCTCGGCGAATCCCGTTACCATCAAGCAAATCCTGCGCAAGGAATGGGGATTCCAGGGACTCGTTGACAGTGACTGGACTTCCATCGCCGAACTAATTCCGCATGGCATCGCCAATGATCCGGCTACCGCCGCGCGAAAAGCATTTCTGGCCGGCGTGGAAATGGATATGGTCAGCAGTTTTTACCATGACCACTCTGGCGAATCTTGTGCGCTCCCGCGAAGTGCCCGAAGCGGCAGTGGACGAAGCGGTGCGCGATGTTCTGCGCGTCAAGTTTGCGCTGGGTCTATTCGAACATCCTTACGCGGACGAAAAGCAGGAAGCCGGTGCGATGCTTCAGCCGGAGAGCTTAGTCGCTGGCGCGCGCGGCGGCGGAGCGCTCCTTCGTGCTGCTGAAAAATTCGCCGCTAGCCGGAGGAGCGCCACTTCTTCCTCTTTCAAGCGATGTGAAAAACATCGCTCTCATCGGACCGCTCGCGGACGATGCCAGGGTGATGCTTGGTTCCTGGTCCGCGCAAGGCCGCCCGGAAGACGTCGTCACGTTGCTCGTTTCTCTGACTCAAAAATTGGGCATGGACCATGTGCACTACGCAATAGGAAGCGAAATAACCAAAGGCACCGACGAGCAACTAGCGGAAGCCGTGAAGATCGCCCAGGATTCCGACACCGTGATTCTCGCGCTCGGCGAAAATGCTTCGGAGATGACTGGCGAAGCTGCTTCGCGGGCTCACCTCGGATTGCCTGGCCGCCAGGAACAACTGCTCGAGGCGATTGTCGCCACCGGAAAACCTGTCGTCCTTCTCTTGTTCAGCGGGCGGCCGCTCACGCTTCCCTGGGCGTTTGAACATGTCCCTGCGGTTCTTGCCGCGTGGTTTCCGGGTGTGCAGGCCGGCCCTGCTCTCGTCCGGACGCTTTTTGGGGAATCGAATCCAACCGGAAAGCTGCCGGTTACCTGGCCGCGCGCCGTCGGTCAAGAGCCGCTCTATTATGATGCGTTGAACACAGGCCGCCCGGCAGGCAACGCGGACCTCACCAAACCGCCGTGGGAAGGCTCGGTCAAATATATCTCGCGATATATCGATGAACAAAACAGTCCGCAGTTTCCGTTCGGCTACGGGCTCTCGTATTCGAGCTTCAGCTATGGCGCGACGCAGACGAGTTCGGCGCAAGTGAGCGCAAAAACACTGAACAACGGCCTGCGCGAGGCGAAGCGATTGTCGAATTCCGAGATAACCGTCAGCGCCGACGTCACCAATAGCGGTACGCGAGCGGGCGAAGAAACGGTTCAGCTGTACGTCCGGCTGGAGGGCACGAGCACGGCGCAGCCGGTTCGCGCACTCAAGGATTTTCAGCACGTAAAACTTGCAGCGGGCCAAACGCAGCATGTAACTTTCCATTTAGGGCCAGATGCCTTTGCGCTCTGGGACGACCAAAACAAGTATACGGTCGAGTCGGCGCGGGCTAAGGTCTGGATCAGTCCGGACTCCGCGCATGGCTCTTCTGCGACGATCGAGATTACGAAGTAATGGTCACGAACTAAAGGCCAAGAATCAACCGAGAGATAAGCAATGACTACCCACCGCTCGTATCCCCGGAGAGAAGTGATCAAGCTTGGCGGCCTCGGCCTTTTCTCTTGCTCGTTCGCGCCGCTGCTGAACCGCCTCGCCGTCTCACAAAAAATATTCGTCGAACCCGCCGGAGCACCTTATCAGGGCACCGACGAAAAACTCCTGGACGAAATCCAGCGCACGACCTTCGACTTTTTCTGGTTTGAGGCGAGCCCGAAAACGGGCCAGGTGAAAGACCGCGCCCTCGCAAACGGCGACGACACGCGCGCCATGTCCAGCATCGCCGCCACGGGCTTTGGCCTGACGAGTCTGTGCATCGGCGACCATCGCGGTTTCGGAAAGAGCGCGGATATTCTCGCGCGCGTTCGCAACACGCTGCGATTTCTCGCCAACGACCTCCAGCACGAGCACGGCTTCTACTACCACTTCATCCACATGGAGACTGGCCAGCGATGGGAGAAGTGCGAGCTTTCCTCGATCGACACTTCCCTGCTTCTGTGCGGTGTTCTCACCGCACGCCAGTATTTCGCCGACCAGGAAATCAAGGATCTCGCCACAAAAATATACGAGCGCGTCGACTGGCCCTGGATGCTCAATGGCGGCAAGACTCTCTCGATGGGCTGGCATCCCGAGTCGGGCTTTCTGGAAGCCCGCTGGGAGCACTATTGCGAGCTGATGATGATCTATCTGCTGGGCATCGGCTCGCCGACGCATCCGCTTTCCCCGGACACGTGGAAGGCGTGGACGCGGCCGGTAATTAAATATCAAGGACTCGAATATATCTCCGGCAACGACCCGATTTTCACGCACCAGTATTCGCATGCCTGGTTTGATTTCCGCAAAAGGCGCGACGCCTACACCAACTATTTTGATAACTCCATCAAGGCCACAAAAGCCCACAAGCTTTTTTGCCTGTCGCTCCACGACAAATTTCCAGACTACAGCGAGAATCTGTGGGGAATCAGCGCTTCCGACTATGAAAAGGGGTACACGGCGTGGGGCGGCCCGCCGCCGCAAGGTCCCATCGACGGCAGCATTGTCCCCTGCGCCACCGGCGGCTCGCTTCCCTTCCTCTATGACGATTGCATGCACGTCCTTCGCAACATCCGCGGCCGCTACAAGGAGAAGGCTTGGGCGCGATACGGCTTCGTGGACGCGTTCAATCCGCTCGACGGCTGGTACGACCAGGATGTCCTCGGCATCGACCTCGGCATCGCCATGCTCATGGCCGAAAATCACCGCACCGGTTTCGTGTGGGACATGTTCATGAAAAATCCGGAAGCGCAAACGGCCATGCAAAAGGCCGGATTCCAGCCAGCGTAAGCGCAAACAAAAAGCTGTCAACGAGGGGGAGAGTACAAAACCACTCGTTGACAGCTTCCTCGAACAAACTAACGAGGCGCCGTCCGTTTCCGGACCGCGCCTCGGGGTGTTTGGGGTTAAAAGCTGAAGCGCGCTCCCAGTGTGATCACACGAGCGGCAAGAGCACCGGTGATCGTGCCGAAGATGGAAGAGCCGATGTTGTTCTGGATGTCATTGGGGTTGAGGTTCAAGTTGTTGAACAGGTTGTAGGCATCGAACCGAAGCTCGATCCTGGCGTTTTCGCCGAGTACCGGAATTCTGGGCAGGCCGAAAGCCTTCGCCAGAGTCATGTCGACGTCCTTATAGCCGGGGAGGTTGAGGGAATTCCGCGCGACGCCCGGGTTAGGCGGAAGGTTGGTGCCGAAGAGCCCTGTAGGATAGGTTGTCGGCGAGAAATACGCTGCCCCACCCAAGGGGAAGTTGGAGTTGGCAACGGTCTCGAATGCGCTGTTGCTTGTGCTGCCGCGCGCGCCGCCCAGATAAGCCGACGGGAGCAACGAGCCATAACCGCATTGTGCGCAGTAGGTGTTGCCGCCATTGACGTTGACCATTGGACTCCAGGGGAATCCGGAGTGGATATTGAAGATGCCGCTGAGAGACCAGCCACCGGCGACCTTTTCGAGCCAGCCGTTGCTGCCATGGAAGAAGACCGGCTGCCACACACCAAAGATCTTGAAGGACTTGCCGACGTTGTAGTCGCAACGCCCGTAGTCCAGACTTTGGTCGTACGGATAAGGCTGCTCGGAATACGGCGCGGAGCTGGTGTCCATGCACTTCGACCAGGTGAATTGCGAGTCTGCCTGGAACTGGTGCGAGAAATCGTGCTTCAGTTCCGCGACCAGGGCGTTGTAGTTTCCGTGGCCGCTATTGCTCCAGTAGTCGCCGCCGCCGATTTGCGGATTCAGGGGATCGCCCATGATTGAGGGAACGGCAAGCGGGTTCTCATGGAAGAACGTGTCACGCGACAAGCTGCCCTGATATCCCAAGGATGCTACGAACTGGTGACCCAGGTCGTATGCGGCTTCCGCCGAGTAGTGATCGACGCGCGTGGTGGGCAGAGTGCCAGGGAAGATTTCGATACCAACGGCTCCCGTCGTTGGCAGACCGTTCGGACCGAACACCGAAACGGTGTTGGGGTTCGCCGGATAACCGGTAAGGTCATGCACGCCGGAAGAAAGGGCATAAACAATGCCACAGTTCACAAACGCGTTCACGCAATTCCCGGGGGCCGGGGTTTTGTACTGTAGGGTCGGCGATACCGCCAACCCCGGGTTGTTGCTGATGTTCGCCGAAATAGCGAATTGTTCGCCGTTAAAGCTCAGGCCGTACCCGCCGCGGATCACCAAGCGGTTGTGGAACTCGTGGCCGAAGAGCGAGGTCGGACTCCAGGCAACGCCAATCTGGGGCCCGAAGTTGTCCTTCTGCGCGTTCCAGGAATCGCCCTTCACGACGGTCAAACCGGTCAGGTAGTCCGAGCCCGCGCCGGGAATCGCTCGGAACATGTTGCCTTCTTTGGAGTATATCGGGCCGAAGTAAGACCAGCGAAGGCCGAGCGTGACGGTGAGGTTCGAGCGAACCTTATAGCTGTCCTGGACGAAGTAGCCCATTATGTTTTCGCGTTGGTCTTGGCGAAGCGTGGTCGGCAAGCCTGTGGTCGGATTGAAGTTCGAGTTCTCCTGAGCCGGCGCATCGTTGAGAAAGTCCCAGAGATTGAAGAAGCTGTAGCTGGGTACACCGCAGCCAGCGCAGTCTTGCAGATAGAAGAGACGCGTACCATCGCCGCCAAACTTAATGTCGTGGCGTCCGATAATCTTGGTGGCGACATCCTTGAAGGTGTAGGTCCACTGATTCAGGATGCTGCCGACGTTCGGTCCAAAGGAATTCACGCCGATGCCACCGAGGGTATCGATATTGTCGCTAGGAAACCCGATGGGAGACTGCGAGTTGTCGTCGATCTCATTCCAGCGCCAGCCGGCGGCATTCACGCGAAATTCGTTGAGCAAAGTCGACGAGAAGGTATGATCCCAGATCGCCGAAAGCGCGTCGTTGATTTGGTTATGGTGGAAGATGTCGTAGCCACGATCGCCGTTGTAGTTGTTCTTGGACAGAGGGACCCAATAGATAGCAAAACCCAGGTGATCCTTTTCCGTGACGTTGGCATCGAGGCGGCCATTGTACTGGGCGGCGGTAAATGTCGTCGGGTTAATCGTGGTGTAGTTGGCAAGATCGGCGATGGTGCCAAAGGGGCTGCCAGCGGTTCCGCAACCTGTGCCGGCTCCGCCGCAGCCGGGGTTGGTGGCACTGGTCCAGCCTTGATCCTGTGTGCCCAATCCGGTCGTCAAGGGCGTACCAATGTTGATGCCTTGCCCTGGAATTGTTTTGCAGTTCACGCCCTCGGTAAGGCCAGCGGTGGCGCAGGTAGCAGCGGCATTGAGGGTTCCGACTGGAGCGTTGCCGGGGAAGGACAGATACTTCGCGGCGATGCTTCCGGAGGGGGCCAGAGCGTCAAAAGCCGCGGTGTCGAACCAGCCACTTCCTGGAAGGTTGCTCAAGGGTTCACGAACCGTCTCATAGTTGAAGAAGAAGAAGATTTTGTTCTTCCAGATCGGGCCGCCGACGCTGCCGCCGAGCTGGTCGAATTTATTGGCGTCCTTGGTCACGGGAAGGCCCGCGCCGTTGAACCGCTGGTACGCGTTGAAGCTCGGTTCGTGGTTCGTAAAGAAGAGGCTGCCGTGATAGTTGTTGGTGCCGCTCTTGGAAGTAATCTGAATCTGCGTGCCGGAAAAGCGCGAATCCTCGGCGTCGTAGCTGTTGGTGATGATCTTTACGCTTTCGACGGAATCTTCCGATGGGGTGACGACCGTCGATCCGCCCCAGACGGCGCTGGTGGTGCTGATGCCGTCAATCGAAATGCCGTTGTTTTCCGTTTGCTGCCCATTGGCGATGACCTGAGCGCCGTTTTCGGTTTTGAAGATGCCATCCGCACCGCCGGACTGTCCACCACCGGTCTGCGTGCCGGGAAGGTTATAGCCGTCATTGCCGCTGGCCTGCGAGCCATCCGCGAACGCACCGGGAGCCAATTGCACGAGTCTGAGAACATCGCGCCCAAAGGAAGGCATGTGCTGGACCTGGTTGTCGGTGACCGTTCCGCTGAGGTTGCCTGTTTCCGTGTCGATGAGCGGAGTGGAATCCCCGTTGACCGTGACGCTCTGGGTCACCTCTCCAACTTCGAGTTGGAGATTCACGGCGTTGGCCTGATCGGCGATCACGCCTACACTCTCAAGCACCTTCTTCTTGAAGCCCGCCTTCTCCACGGTGAGCGAATATTTGTTGGCCGCGAGGGCGCTAAAGTTGTAAATGCCGTTGTCGTTGGTCGTGGCGGTCAGTGTCTGGTTTGTCTCCAGATTGATTAAGGTGACGGTCGCCCCGGAAACTGCGGCGCCTTGCGGGTCCGTTACCACTCCCTGAATGGAAGCGCGAAACTGCCCTTGCGCGGAACAAAGAACTACAGTCAGGCAAACCAACATTCCCAGCGCGCGCAGGAAAATCTTAGACACGTTCATGGCGAATCCTCCCCCCGAACTCTTGCCGATGCGCCGTGCACCCGGAGCTAAATCGGTTAACTAATCGTTTTCGGAAGTATAGTTATCCGTTTTTTGAATGTCAACGATTGTTGATCTCGATGCTTGCGGCTTGCTCGGCAGCAGTTCTTCCCCGCCCTTTTGATGTCTAACGAACACAAAAAGACGCTACACTCGTCACCATTTTCCTCAAAAATCCTGGGTGCCGGGATTACCTAGGAACCTGCTTAGTGGGGTTGAACGGCCGGCTCAGCTTCTTAACAAGGGCGTCCAAACTTCCATCGACGAAGCTTGCCGATTCGACCACGCATAATAGGGAATGAACGTCAGGGGGATTCGCCGGCTTTTCAGAGGCGCTGCGCTGTACTTCGAGTAAAGGGCGCCGCCAGACCGCGCTCTTTCGTAGACAATTCCCGCTTGCCGGAGCACCACCGTTCCCCCAAGCAACTCGTTCTTGAACTCATCCTGAAATCGCTCGCCCGAGGGTTCACTCAAATCCAGGGCCACGTCGGTGAGAACCGTGCCCGCGGGCTGATCGATGCCTTCAAGGCAATATACAAGCGGGCCACGCTGGATGGCCACGCGGCCCATGTCGTCGATCACATGCGGATTGGCTTCGAGCACTTGCGGCGACATTCCAAAATTCGCGTGAATCACGTCTCCCGGAGACCAGCGCCGCCGAATGGGCAAGTACTCGCCCTGCTTGACGCCGTCCAATGCCTCGCCGTTTACAGAAACTCGCGCTCGGTCGGCCCAACCTGGGATGCGCAGAAAAAATGTAAAATCAGCTGCCCGTGCCGGAGCCACGGCAATTTCCACGCCGCCATCCCACGGATATTTCGTCTTCTGCGTGACGCGCAACCCGGTGCCATCTTCCAGATGCCAGTTCAGCTCGGAATTGTCGTAAAGGTGGAGATAAATTCCATCTTTGCTTGTGCTGTAAAAATATCCGGGAAGCGCGGCAAACGTGCGCTCGAGATTGGGCGGGCAACACGTCGTGTCGTACCAGGGATTCCGGATCTTTTCCCCGGTCGCGGGGTCAAACGCCAGCGGGTTGCGATAACAATAAAGAGTGCCGTCGAGCGACATGCCGGAATTGATGCCGTTATAAAGCGCGCGTTCCATGACGTCGGCAAACTTCGCGTCGCCGGTGGCCGCGAGCATGCGCCAGTTCCACATGAAATTTCCAATCGCGGCACAGCTTTCGCCATAAGCAAGATAGTTCGGCAATTCATACGCATCACCAAAAGCTTCGCCGTCGGATCGCGATCCCACTCCCCCGGTGACGTACATCTTCGTCTTCGTCATGTCGTCCCAGAGCGTGTTGAGCGTCTTCCAGTAAGCCGCGTCGCCGGTTTCGAGGTAATAGTCCGTGCTTCCGCAGCAGGCGTACATCGCCCGGACGGCGTGGCCTTCCAGCTTCGTCCGTGCTGTAAACGGCGTTCCGCTGAACATATAGATCGTCCGGTATTCCGGCAGCGCAATGCGGCTGTCTCCCTGCAGGATGTAACCTGCGAGATCGAGCTGCCTTTTGTCTCCCGTGATTCGATACAGCTCGATCAAGCCCATCTCGATCTCCGGATGGCCCGAAACGATCGGTTTTTTCGGCGCGGGGCCGTAGCCGGGAATCAAGAAATCATCGACGAAACGAATCCCCGCATCGAGCATCTTCGTGTCGCCGGTAGCCCGATAGTAAGCAATCGCTCCTTGCAGAAAGTGGCCCATGCAGTAGAGTTCATGACCCGTGGTCTGCACCTGCGGCAGCATGCGCTGCGACGCTTTCTCGCCCACATAATAGGTATTCAAGTAGCCGTCGCTCTGTTGCGCCGCCACGACTTCGGCGATGGCGCGTTCCGCCATGGCGCGAATCTCCGGCCGGTCGCCCGACTGCAGCGCGAATCCCACCGCCTCCGTCCATTTGTAGACGTCCGAATCCGAATAAACGGGCCCGCGCTGCGGCTCGTTGCTCTTGCCGGTCAGTCGCCGGAAATTGTTCATGCGCCCGTTGGCTTCGAGCAAATCGTGCATGCTCGGAATGCTCTTCGTGACGTTGATCTCGCGCCTCGACGCCCAGAATCCGCTCTGGATGGTTACCGCGTGCACCGGAATATTTCGAAGCTTCGCGTACGGCGACTTCGAGAGATTTTCGATGCCCTGCTCTTTCCAGTCAGAGGCCACAGCCGTTGCCGAGGATTGCCGTGCGTTCAAGCGATCTCGGCCCGGATCGCTGGAGGCCGCGCTGGCTAATCTCCCCAGCGGCAGACAAGAAAGCGTCGCGGCCGACGCCCCTGCGGCAACAAATTTCCTGCGCGAAATTCTTTTTTTGTCGAGCATGTGTTTCTCCTCTAGCGGAACCGGGCTGTCAACCCGCCATCTACAATCATGGAGTGCCCGGTAACGTAGGACGCCGCGTCGGTACACATCCAGACGATCGCCTCCGCCGCTTCCTCCGGATTCCCGATTCTTCCCGCCGCCACCATGGCTTTGAAACCTTCCACAACTTTCTCTCGCGCTCCCGAATCTCCGCCAGAAGCGCGGTCGAAGGACCGCCTAAGCATCGGCGTATCGAAAGCTCCCGCCGCCAGCACATTGATCCGAATCCCCTTCTGCCCATACTCCATCGCGGCCGACTTCGAGAGTCCCAGAATCCCGGCCTTCGCCGCCGAATAAAGCGAAGCCAGCGGCGCTCCTCCGAGCCCGTTGATCGACGAAGTATTCACGATGGCCCCGCCCGCCGGAGTCTGGCTCAGCATCTGTTTGATCTCGTACTTCATCCCCAGCCACACGCCTTTCAAATCCACCGCCATCGTATGGTCAAACTCTTCTTCGGTGAAGTCCGCCGTCAGCGAAAATGCTCCCGCATAGGCGGCGGCATTATTCACGGCGCAGTCGAGCCGCCCGAAGTGCTCCACACTTTTCGCAACCATGGTTTCCACATCGGCCGCTTTCGCCACATCCGTGGCCACGAACAGTGCATCTCCGCCGGCCGCGAGAATCTCTTCGACCACGCGGGCGCCTCGCTCGGCGTTGCGCGCGGCAATCACTACCTTCGCTCCCTCGCGCGCGAAAAGCATCGCCGCAGCTCGCCCGATCCCGGAGTTCCCCCCAGTCACGAGGGCCACTTTCCCGTCCAGTCTTGCTTCCTTGCTGCTCATGCCCGGTTTCCTCAAGCCCGTCCACTACCACACCGCGTTTTTAACTCGAACCCGCGCGCCAAAGCAAGCCATCAAATCTACTCGCCGCCGGCGGAACGCCATCCGAGCCGAATTAAACAAGCAAAAATCGAAATGGTTGGAAGCCAGATACGAAGTTGGCTCCCCGAACTGTACGATTCGCGAACCTTCAGAGTTGAGTTTCCAGCTGACTTCCGAAAACAGAGAACCGCCTCGAAATAATCGTTCCTTCAGGCGTCACGCGAGACTTGCTATGGTTGAGCATTGGCTCGATGGATTTGAGCGTGAGCAGAAGAAGTCGAACAGAGAGACAAATTCGAAATCGCTTGCGCGAATTGAGGACGTTCCAACCGCCTCCACAAGCTCTCAAGCATTTTTAAGCCGATCTTCGCTCCCATTGGCTGCAATTAGCGCGGCAACCTGATAGGTCGCTACTTCCGAATGACTTTTCTTTCACTCCGCGTTACTCTTGCTCTTCTATTTTGACCGCGAGCCACGAGTGAGCAGTCTTTCCGTCACTTCCAAGAAACGCTCGGTTCTTTGGCGCAGCGTCTTCCAGATCGAGCTGATGGTGGTGTTCGTCGGATTGGTGGTTTATGCCTCCCTGGCGTCGATCAACCTGCGAGCGCCACTGTTCGTCATCCTGATTGCCAGCCTCACGGTGGGCAACCTTCTCGTTCCTCTCCAATTCGCCTGCCGTCGCCTGTACGTGGCGCGCCCGTTCCCGTGGAACTGGGTTGGGTTTTTTCCGATCCAACTCATGTTCGGCGCGATTTGCGCCGTGGCCGCGATTCTCTTCCTGCAGTGGACCAAAATTGATCGCGAGCCGTTCTCACTTCTCTTCACCAGGATCGGTTATTTCGTCATCGTCGTCGCGGTGGTCACAAACATCGTCCTGTTTGGTTTTGAAGAATTCCAGCGAAGGCTGCGAGAACGTAATCAACTGCTGGAGCAGACTGTCGAGAAAGGGACCATCGCGCTTCAGCAGCAGGAGGAAGAGCTCAAGCGAGCGCGCGAGATTCAGCAAATGCTGCTCCCCAGCACGTTGCCGCAGCTTGCCGGAGTTCAGATCGCCGGAGCCTGGCAGCCTGCTCGTGAAGTCGGCGGCGACTACTTCGACGTGATTCAACTGGACAAGAATCGCCTCGGTATTTGCGTGGGTGATGTCGCCGGAAAAGGAATCACCGCCGCGCTGCTCATGGCGAATCTCCAGGCATCCTTTCGAGCCTTCGCCACCCCCGAGGCATCGCCTCAGGTGGTCTGCACCAAACTAAACAAGTTCCTTTGCGCAAACATCGCCGTGGGAAAGTTTGTAACTTTCTTTTACGCGGTGCTCGACGCCGACGCACGCACGCTCACCTACGAGAATGCCGGACACGTGCCCGGACTTCTGTTGCGCAGCAACGGCACAACGGAATCCTTCCGAGGAGGAGGAGCGGTGCTGGGTGTGCTGCCTGATTGGACCTACCGGGACTACCGTGCGCAACTTCAACCGGGCGACCAGCTGATACTTTCAACGGATGGCATCACGGAAGCCGAGAACGCCAATCTCGAAGAGTTCGGCGACCAGCGCCTGCTGGAAGCCGCTCGCGCATGCCACGGAAGCGCGCTCGAAGTTCAACGCGCCATCATGCAGCGGGTGACGGCCTTCTGCGGCGGGAATTTCCGCGACGACGCAACCTTACTTGTTCTGCGAATCTCTTGAGCAACGCCGGGAATCCACGCCCTGATACGTCCGGGCCGCCTGAAAAAGTGGAGCGACAGATTAGCAAGCGTTTGGCCGAAATTGACGAAGAGGTTGAACGCTACGTCAAAGTCCTTGGGCAAGGGGAACTATCCGTTGCAAGGCTCGAAGCCCAAATGGGTATTCTCGAAAAGGACAATGAAAATCTACAAGTCGAGCTACTTGAATGCGAGCGCAAGGTTAACGAAGCTGCGATCCGTGATTTTAATGCTGTGAGTTTGCTTAAGACTTTGAAAGACTTTCGAAAGGTTTTTTCAACCTGAACACCGCCGGAGTAGCCTCAAGCCTTGCAATGCGCTCTCAAGGGAGTAACAGTTCACGCTGGCAGGTTGACATTCCACATTTCTGTATCAGAAGAGTTCTGCCCAAGTTTGCAGAAACATAAAGATTTGGCTCCCCGGGCTAGATTCGAACTAGCAACCCTTCGGTTAACAGCCGAATGCTCTACCATTGAGCTACCGGGGAACCGCGCAGGCAGGAACGGTTCTTGCAACAGCAGCGAGTAGTCTAGCGAACCCTCCGCAAAAGTGTCAACGAACTGCCGATCCACCCGCCCTTCATACGTTAGAGGAAGACCTTGACTTTTCCTTAGGGCAAGCTATTGTCGCCGTTCTGGGATTTCGTGTCGCAGAACCAGAAAAGCAACGGAACACAATCGCTGAAGAACTTGCGCAACCCGCGAACAGAGATTTTCCATGGCTGACCTTCCCGAAACCATTTCCTCGGACTTCGCGAGCTATTACGAATTCCTCGCGGCGCACGTTCACAAGTGGGTCGATCCGCTCACCCAGGAGCAGTTCTGGCACAATCCGTTTTCCTACGGTAACAGTGCCGGCCACCTGATCCTGCACCTGACAGGAAACCTGAATTACTACATCGGAGCGCGAGTCGCCGGGACGGGCTACGTTCGCAACCGCGACCGCGAATTCACGGAAACGGAAAAACCGGAAAAAACAAAGGTGATGCAAGCGTTCGACCAAACCATCGCCATGGTTGTAGCGACAATCCGAAAACAGCGCCCGGAAGATTGGATGGCGCCGTATTCGGCCACACTCGAGCCTGAAGCGCCAGAGCGGTTCATGATTTTTCTGCGTTGCGCCGGGCACCTTTATCATCACGTGGGGCAGATTATTTTCCTGGGCAAAGAACTTGCTAAAGATGCGGAGCCGAGATCCGCGTCTGCCTGAATCGAGTTGCTGACGAAAACGCGCCCGGCAGGCGCAACCTGGAGCGATTGTGGAGCACAGGGAGATGTCGAAGACCAAGGCGCTATTCCTGGTCTCGCTCTCTGGGCTGACCGCGGTGATCGCGGCGCTCGAACTGCATGGCTGGCATGTCTATCTGGCGCTGGCGCTCGTCGGCATCGGTCTGGCCATCGGATTCGTTCGCTGGTCGCGGAAGAGCTAATCGATTCATTTCATTTTGGAACGAAATTCGGGGTGAAAAATCATGCGTAAGTCGTCTCAGGCCGTAGTACTTCTGGCAATCTCTTCTCTGCTCGGCGCCAGGTCCAGCGCCCAACAACCGGCACACGCAGCCGCCGCTTCCAATCCAACCGCACCGACGATCGACCAGTCGCTCGAGATGAAAGGCGCGTTCAGCCCGGAAATCTCGCCCGATGGAAAGCGCGTGGTCTACGAAGTTTCGCGCACGAATTGGGAGGACAACCCGTTCGAGCGCGATCTGTGGATTGCGGATACGGCGACGGGTGATGGCCATCAGCTGACGGCCTCGAAAAAGTCCAGCACGAATGCGGCTTGGTCTCCCGACGGCAAGTGGATCGCGTTTCTTTCCGACCGGCCAGGTCAAATCTCCGGGACGCCGGAGGGCAAGAAACAGATTTACGTGATTGCGGCGGATGGCGGCGAGGCCAGGCAGCTCACAAAGGTAGAAACGGGGGTGAACATCTTTGCGTGGTCGCCGGACTCGAAAAAGATGGCCTTCTCCGCCGATGACCCCGAGCCGAAAACCATGAAAGACCGCAAAGAGAAATACGGCGAGTATGAGGTTGTCCACGCTGACTACACCATGTCCCATTTGTGGACCATGGAGATTTCCGCGGATGAAGCCGCGTCCGTTCCTGCGCCCAAGCGGTTGACGGAGGGATCGGCGCTTACCGTGGGCGAATTTACGTGGTCGCCGGACGGGACGCGCATCGCCTTCAGCGCGCAGCGCGATCCCGATTTAATTTCGTCCGGGACGGCGGACATCTATCTGGTAACCGTCGCCGACAGCAAAGTGAAAAAGATTGTGAATACGCCAGGGCCTGACAGGAATCCGCAATGGTCGCCCGACGGAAAGCAAATCGCTTTCGAAACGTCGGCGGGCTCGAAATATTTTTTCTATACGAACATGAAAATTGCCGTAGTCGATGCGGATGGCGGAACGCCGCGCGTGCTCACGGACGCTTTCGACGAAGATCCGGGCCTCATCGGCTGGGCGGCGGAAGGCATCTACTTCGCTGCGGAACAGAAAACGCACGCGCACTTGTTCCGCCTGAACCCCGAGACGAAAGCGGTTGAGAAGCTGAGTGCGCCCGATCATCTCGCGGCGTTCTCGTTCTCTTTTTCGAAAGACTACAAGCAGGTGGCGTACCGCGCGGCGCTCGAAAATGAGTATGCGGAAATATATACGTCGAGTGTGGCGCCATGGGCGGCGAAGAAACTAACGGCCATGGGAGACCAACTGAAGGATTTCAAGAGCGCGACGCGCGAAGTGATTTCCTGGAAGTCCACCGACGGTGCGACCATCGAAGGCGTGCTGCTGAAGCCGCCCGATTTCGATCCAAAAAAGAAATATCCGCTGCTTGTGGTGATTCATGGCGGGCCCACCGGCGTGGATCAGCCGGTTCTGAATGCGGACCGGTATTACCCGCTCGAGCGATTCGTCGCCAAGGGCGCGCTGATTCTCCGCCCGAATTACAGAGGCTCAGCAGGATACGGCGAAAAATTCCGCGCGCTGAACGTGCGAAATTTGGGAGTGGGCGATTACGCTGACGTAATTTCCGGAGTGGATGCGCTCATCGCCAAAGGTTTTGTCGATAAGGATCGCGTCGGCTCGATGGGCTGGAGCGAGGGCGGGTACATTTCAGCGTTCATCACCGCATCGAGCGACCGGTTCAAAGCAGTTTATGTGGGCGCCGGAATCTCTGACTGGATGACGTATTACGCGAACACGGACATTACGCCGTTCACGCCGCAGTATTTGCACGCGACGCCGTGGGACGATCCGGAAATCTACAAAAAGACTTCACCGATTACCTACATCGCAAAAGCCAGAACGCCGACGCTGATCCAGCATGGAGAGAACGACCGGCGCGTTCCCATTCCGAATAGCTATGAATTGCGGCAAGCGCTGGAAGACCACGGAGTGCCGGTGAAAATGGTGGTTTACAAAGGATTTGGTCACGGCATCACCAAGCCTAAGCAGCAGCGCGCCGTGATGGAAGAAAACGAAAAGTGGTTCGCGAAATACATTTGGGGGGAAGAACCCGCGCCGGAGACGCCACCGCCTGGGAAACCTGAGAAAACAGAAAAACAGTAATCCCGGGTCGCGAGCAAGCGCTACGATTCGAGCTTGAAGCGCGTAGATGCGAGCCTGTAAAGACGGCGCCAGAGCAGACGATTGATCAGCACGACGATCGTGGCCATGATCAGTGTGGAAGCCAGCAGAATATCGAAACGGCCCCCGTCGCTCGCGCGGCTGATGGCGCTGCCCAGGCCGATGGTCGATACGATCCGCCCCTGAAAGTGAAAATACTCCGCGATGATGCTGGCGTTCCAGGCATTGCCGGAGGCCGTCACCATTCCGGTGACGAGATACGGAAAAATCCCCGGCAGAATCAAATAGCGCCAGCGGTCCCACGAGCCGAAGCGGAAGATGCTGGAGGCTTCCTTGAGATCCGTGGGGATGGCCATGGCCCCGGCGATCACGTTGAAGAGGATGTACCACTGCGTGCCGAGAAGCATGACGAGCAGCGCGGCAAGCTCGAGACCGCCGCGGAATTTAATCAAGAATAATAGGATCACGGGAAACAGCGCGGTCGCGGGAATCGATGCGGCAATCTGCGCAAGGGGCTGGGCGATGCGCGCGAGACGCGGACTAAAACCGATAGCCACACCGACAGGGACGGTCCAAAGAGCGCCGACAATCAGCGCAGCATTTACGCGGAGAAGCGTGTAGCCGGCGCTGCGCAGAAGGGTTGAATAGTCTGCGCGGGTCAGATCGGATAACTCGCGTGCCGCGTGAAATACGGCGAAGCCGAGGCCCACCAGAATTACGGCCGCGAGAACGATCAGCAAGCCGCGGCGAGTGCTTTGGCGTTTTGGAACGGAAAACGTCTCCGCGGCGCGCCGCGCGCCGACCGCAAGACTGACGGTGATCCGATCGAGCACAGGACGTACGGCGAGGCGGTAGAGGCGAATCACGAAAGAAGCGCGTCCGAGAAGACTGAGCAAAGTGTGTGTAGTGGCTTTGGCGGTCTCGACTTGCTCGAATTTGAATTTATCCGCCCAGGCGATCACCGGCCGCCAAATCAGTTGGTCGAGCAAAACGATGACGGCAACCATGGCGGCGAGGCCCCAAATAATCGCGCGAGTATTGCCATGGCTCGCGGCGGTTTGGAGAAACGAACCGAGCCCTGGCAGACGGAAATCGCGATTGCCGAGGACAAACATCTCGCACGCCATGAGGAAAAACCAGCCGCCGGCGACAGACATCATCGAGTTCCACACCAAGCCGATGGTGGAGAACGGCAAATCCAATTCGACGAATCTTTGCCAGCGGCCGAAGCGATAAATAATGGCCGCTTCTCTTAATTCGCGAGGGATGCCTTTCAGCGAAGAATAAAAACTAAAGGCGATATTCCACACCTGACCGGTGAAAATGAGAATGATGGAGCCGAGTTCGATGCCAAGCTGGCTGTGCGGAAACAGCGCGACCATGGCCAGCATCACCCCGGGAAGAAAACTGAGCACCGGGATGGATTGCAAAATATCGAGAAGCGGAATGAGGACGATCTCCGCCTGTTTCGAGCGTGCCGCAACATAGCCATAAGCGAGCGCAAACAGCATGCTCAATGCATAGGCGACGCTGAGGCGCACAAGCGAATAAAACGCATAGAGCGGCAGAGCGCGAGGGCTCTGGGAGATTTCCACTTGGGCGGGGACCGGCCCGAGCCAGGTATGGCCGATGGCGTAGACGCCGTAGATAGCGGCGAAGACAAACAGAAAAACAGCGATATCGATCAGAAAAGACCAGGACCAGCGCGAACCAGCGGGCCGGCGGATGGCCGGAGGTACGGGAGTCGCGCTTTGTGCGGCGATCGTGGGTGTCGTCACAGGAAGGTCAAGCCTCGGTGAGCGTCAGCTTGCCCGTGGCGGCGTCGTAATCGAAAATCTCCGCGTAGCGTCCCCACTGGATGGCGGTCTCCAGTTGGCGGCGCGATTCATCCTCGCTGAAATGCTCGTCGAGAAGGTCGCGGAAGAATTCGTCGGAGAGCGTGCGGTTTGATTTTGCCTTGAGCGCATTGTGCATCTGCGCGAGCAACGGAACATTGGCGAGCGCGGCTTTGCGAAAGATGGCTTTGCGCGCCTGGATGTCCGCTTCCGCATAAGCCTGTCCTTCGGGAGTGATGCTGGCGTCGCCCTCTTCGAGGCGGAGCATGCCGAGGAGGACGGCCGTGTCCACCGTGGGGAGCAACGCATCGACTTCGAGACTCAGTTCATCGGCGAGTTTGTGAAGGTCGGCGCGGCCGCCCTGGTCGATGAGAATTTCCAGCAAGCCGGCCATGCCGCCGGGTCGGGTGTGAGGAAGCATGATGGCTTTGTGAGATACCAGCTTGCCGGGAACGGAAGTTTTGGGAGGCGTAGCTCCGTGTTCGTGGTCGGGCCGCGTTAGGACACGATAAATCTCGTCGACGAGCTCGACGAAGCTGGAAGACTTGCGGTCGCGAGGATGGGGAATGTTCACGGCAAAATCGGCGTGAATGTGAGCGGGATTGCGGCCCAGGACAACGATGCGATCGGCGAGAACCACGGCTTCTTCAATGTTGTGCGTGACGATGAAGATGGCCCGCGTCGGAATTTTGTGCTCGAGCCAGAGTTCGAGAAGCTCGCCGCGCAGCGTTTCGGCGGTGAGCACATCCAGCGCGGAGAAAGGCTCGTCCATGAACAGAACTTCAGGTTCGACGACGAGGGCGCGGGCGACGCCGACACGCTGCTTCATGCCGCCGGAGAGTTCCTTGGGATACGCGGATTCAAAACCATCGAGGCCGACGGCATCGATGATGCGCAGCGCGCGTTTGTGGCGCTCGATGGGCACCATGCCCCGCGCTTCGAGCGGAGCCTCGACATTTTCGAGAACCGTGAGCCACGGGAAAAGCGCAAAACTCTGGAAAACGATGGAGACGTTGGGAGCGCCGTCGCCAACCGGAGCGCCATGCCAGAAAACAGAGCCCGCGCTGGCGGGAGAGAGTCCGGTGAGCATACGAAGCAGAGTGGATTTCCCGCAGCCGGAAGCGCCAAGCATGGCGATGATCTGTCCGGGATAGACGGCGAGATCGGTGGCGGCGATGACCTGAATGCGGCTGCCGTCGGGCTGAGGATAAAATTTTTCGAGCTTGCGCGCTTCGATGATTGGTTCCGAGCCGGCGGTATCGGACAATGTGCTGGGCGTGCTCATAAGAGCGTGTATTATCGCTCAAGTCGAAGCAGGACGCACAGAAGGATGAAGCTCGCATGACAGTTTATTTCCCGGTTACAATGGCGTGAACGCCGCATGACAGCTTCCGGTAATCCGCTGCATCATCAGCCTGAGCAGGCGCGCCTTCGCGGCTGGATTCCGGCGATTCTCCTTTCCCTTCTGATTTCTTTGGCGATTGTTTCTCCCTTTTTCTGGCTGGGAAATGCCTCGGGGCATGATTTCCAGTATCACGCCGGCTCCTGGCTGGACGCGGCGGGACAGTGGAAGCAAGGAATTGTTTATCCGCGGTGGACGGAGTGGGCGGACTACGGGTTCGGTGAGCCGCGATTTATTTTTTATCCTCCTTTTTCGTGGATGCTGGGAGCCGCACTGGGTTCCGTGATGCCATGGTACGCCGTGCCGATTGTTTTCATTGTGCTTGTGCAGACTTTCGCCGGCTTGAGCGCGTTTGCGCTGGCGCGACGCGTGCTTTCGAAGAGGGCCGCGCTATTTTGTGTGGCGTGCTACACAGCGAATCCTTACGCCCTGTTGATTGTTTATATGCGGAGCGATTTTGCGGAGTTGCTGGCGAACGCGTTCTTTCCGCTGTTGTTTTTGCTGGTGCTGCAAATTGGCGAGTTCGTCGAGAACCCGTCGGAATCTCCACAAAAATCCGCGCGAAGAACGATCGCCTGGTTCGCCGCGGTGTTTGCGGCGGTTTGGCTTTCCAATGCACCCGCAGGGGTAATCGCCAGCTACAGCTCGTTCGCCGTGTTTGCTTTCGCGGCGCTCACGCGAAGATCGTGGCAGCCTTTGGCGCGCGGCATTGCCGGGTTGGCCGCGGGGTTTGGTCTAGCGTCGTTTTACATTTTGCCTGCTGCATACGAGCAGCGCTGGGTGAACATCGCGCAAGCGCTTTCGCCCGGTTTGCTGCCTTCGGAAAACTTTCTGTACACGGTCATCAACGATCCCGAGCATACTTTTTTCAACTGGATCGCTTCCACTCTCGCGATTTTGTTGATGATCTTGACAGGACTGGCGGCGTTGCGAACCGGCAGACAAGACCAGCAGCGCAAGAACGTCCTGGACCGGCGCGTGTGGCTTGCGCTGCTGCTGCTTGCGGCGGTGGCCACGTTGCTGATGTTGCGCTTCACTCTCCCTCTCTGGCAACTGCTTCCCAAATTGCGTTTTGTGCAATTTCCGTGGCGCTGGATGTCGCTTCTCGCCGTAGCGTTTGCCATTTTCCTCGGCGGCGCGATGGGCCGGCGTCGGGGATGGATTTGGGCGGTGGTTACGTTTGCGCTGCTCGGGCAGCACTGCCGTTTTTCTTGTGCAGAACGGGTGGTGGGACACGCAGGATATCCCCGTACTGCGGGCGGCGATTGCAGACGGTTCGGGATTTGACGGCACGGACGAATACGATCCCATGGGGGATGACCATACCAATCTTCCGACGAAGTCGCCGGAGGCGATGGTGATGGATACAGATTCCATACCGGGGCCGAATTCGCGGCCGACGATTCGCGTGGAGCGTTGGAGTCCCGAGGACAAAGAAATTTCCGTGAGCGCACGCGAGCGATTTTTTCTTGGGCTGCGTTTGCTGAATTATCCTGCGTGGCGAGCCACGGTGAACGGAGTAGTGGTTACGCCGCGAGGCGGTGAGGACTACAACCAGATGATTGTGCCCGTGCCGGCGGGAGAATCGCATATTCGCGTGCGGTTTACGCGGACCTGGGACCGGACGCTAGGTATCGGCCTAAGCCTGATAAGTGCGCTGATTGCAGTCTGGCTGTTTGTTACCGGCGCACAGGGAAGGGACTCGGTCCCAGTAGCGCAGCGGCCTTAGAGCCGGCTGTTGTGGTTCTTCTGGTTAACAATAACAGCCTCCCTTCCCTGAGTTTTTCATAAGTATTGATTCTAATGAACTTAACGTTGCAGCAAGTCTTTTAGAATCAACACCTACGAGCGATTCTGTAAATATTGATTCTAAAGAACTTACAACTAACGATGCGGTCGGCGACGAAACTAGTTTCAGCGACCGAAGCTAGCTCAGTTAGTTGGGTTTATCGCGCGCGAAGTACATAGCGGCATTGAAAAAACGGGATCGGCGGGCTTCGCTAAATCCTTTGCCAAGCGGCACTCCATTGCCAAGATGGGATTCGGATAGGGATTTAGGCGGTAAACATAGTGGAAGGTTCCGTTGCGCACCCCTTCCAGCATCCACGCTGCCCCGTCCATGACATATAGCTTCCGGCCGGTCGCGTCAGTTTTCTGGTCAGTGTTCTCCTCAGTGCTGGACATTTGCCAGAAACCTTCCTTCTGAACGAACTGAAGAAATTTATCTACGTTCTCCATAGAAACGCTGATTTGCGTCCTGAGAATCCCTTTTGTGGCGCTCGACGACGCAGAGCAAGTGATTTGACCACTTCCATCGGGGTTGACTATAAGACGAATCGCAAGACTTCGCGTGGGCACCGGTGAAAAAAAACTTGCCCTAAAGGAAACGACGCTCGCGTCATTGGAGGATTCAAAGAGCGAAGGTTCGTTTAGGGAAACCAACACCGCAAAGTTAATAGGTATGCTGGTTTGCCCAGGAGGAAAATATGCCCTCGGATTGGCCGCCTGTTTCGCCGAACCTGGAGCGGCACCCTGTCGGGGACCACAAACTGCTACTGTGAGCGCCGTCGCCCAAAATGTCAGTAGGAGAGGAAGAGTCAACGGCCTGGATGGCGCGGTTAGCATTTACCAAACCCAAAGTGAAAACAAGACTCGACCGCGAAAACAGCCGTTTTGGAGGTTTCCTTGATGAAATTTTAGTTTGGAGTGAGATGAGCGTCCAGTACTTTTTCTTGCTGGTGCTCGCTCGTTATTTGAATGATATGAGCGGCATCACAGTTAGCGACGATCCACCGTTGGGTGGCGGACATCCTGGCCTTGGACGATGTAGATGACGTCTTCGGCGATGTTGGTGGCGTGGTCGCCGATGCGTTCGAGGTTTTTGGCTACCAGGATCAGCTCGAAGGCGGGGAAGACGACGCTGGAGTCGCCCATCATGTAGGTGAGGAGTTCGCGGAAGATCTGGTCGCGGAAGTGGTCGACCTGGTCGTCGGTGGCGAGAACTTTTTGGGCCAGTTCGACGTCGCGGCGGACGACGGCGTTGAGCGCGTTGCGGACCATTTCTTCGGCGAGTTCGCTCATGCGCGGGAGGTCGACGTAGGGCTTGACGCGGGGATGGCGAAGGATACGCGTGGCGGACTGCGCGATGTTGACGGCCTGGTCGCCGATGCGCTCGAGGTCGTTGTTGATGCGGGAGACGGCCAGGACAAAGCGAAGATCGACGGCCATCAATTGATGCAGCGCGAGGAGCTGGACGACGCGGTCGTCGATTTCGATCTGGAGTTCGTTGATGGCGTCTTCTTCATCGAGAACGCGCTTGGCTAGCTGCTCGTCGGCTTCGAGGACGGCGTGGACGGCCTGATGGACGGCGCGCTCGGCGAGGCTGCCCATCCAGAGCAGGCGCTCTTTCAATTCGTTCAGATCTTTTTCGAAGTGGCGTTCCATGAAAATTTTCCCTCAGTAGTTTACAACCCCGGAAGAGCAAAAAGCAGATTCTTCGCTTCGCTCAGAATGACAAATGAGCGAGAGGAGGAGTGCGGCTCTATCAGCCGAAGCGGCCGGTGATGTAGGCCTCCGTGCGAGGGTCAGTGGGTTTCGTGAAGAGTTGCGGCGTGGGGCTGAATTCGATGAGCTGGCCGGTCAGCAAGAAGGCGGTGAAATCGCTGATGCGGGCGGCCTGCTGCATGTTGTGGGTGACGGTGACGATGGTGCAGAGATCTTTCAATTGGACGAGGAGCTCTTCGATTTTGGCGGTGCTGATGGGGTCGAGGGCGGAGCACGGCTCGTCCAGGAGAAGAACTTCGGGCTCGACGGCGAGGGCGCGGGCGATGCAAAGGCGCTGCTGCTGGCCGCCGGAAAGCTCGTAGGCAGACTTGTGGAGATGGTCCTTCACTTCGTCCCAGAGAGCCGCGTGACGGAGGCTCTTCTCGACGGCATCGGCCATGGGAAGCTTTGTGCCGTTGATGCGGAGGCCGTAGGCGACGTTTTCAAAAATGGATTTGGGAAAAGGATTGGGGCGCTGGAAGACCATGCCGACGCGGCGGCGAAGTTGGGTAACGTCCTGGGCGAGGATGTTCTTGCCATCGAGAAGGATTTCGCCTTCGAGGCGGGAATGGCGCACGGTTTCGTGCATGCGGTCGAGGGTGCGGAGAAGAGTGGATTTGCCGCAGCCGGAAGGGCCGATGAGAGCGGTGACTTTGCTGGTGGCGATGCCCAGACTGATGTCGAAAAGAGTCTGTTTGGGGCCGTACCAGAAATTGACCTTGGAGATGGTCATGCGCATTTCGGCGGGCGCCGCAGTTTCGCGGCTCGCGCCGGTCGTGACGGGAGGAGTTATATTTACGGACACTGCCGACCTCACAGAAGCGTGCATAGATTAAGACCTCGGAACCGAAATGCCACGAGAAAGAATCGCCCGGGCAACAATATTCACAATCAGGATCAAAGTAAGCAGGACCAGGCCGGCGGCCCAGGCTTGCCGATGCCAGTCGTCAAAGGGCGAAAGCGCGTAGTTATAGATCATAACCGGGAGGGAGGCGGTGGGTTCGTTCCAGCCGTTGCTCCAGAAGCGATTGCCGAGAGCGGTGAAAAGCAGCGGAGCGGTTTCGCCGGCGACGCGCGCGAAGGCCAGAAGAATCGCGGTGAGAATGCCGCGGTAGGCGGCGGGGACGATGACGGTGGCGATGGTTTTCCATTTGCTTGCGCCCAGGGCCATGGCGCCCTCGCGAAGAGTGCGCGGGACGCCAAGGAGAAACTCTTCCGTGCTGCGAAGGGTGATGGGAATCATCATGACGCCGAGAGCGAAGCCGCCGGCAAAAGTGGAGAAATGCTTGAAGGGCTGGACGGCAACGCTGTAGGCGAAAATGCCGATGACGATCGAAGGGACGCCATTGAGCAAGTCGGCGGCGTAGCGGACGACGAAGGCGACTTTGCTGCCGCTGAACTCGGCAAGGTAGAGAGCGCCGAAGAAGCCGATGGGGACCCCGAAAAGAGCGGCAAGCAAGAGAAGTTTGGCGCTGCCGAGGATGGCATTGGCCATGCCGCCGCCCGTTTCCCCGACAGGAGCGGGGAGCTTGGTGAAGAAGTCCCAGTTGATGGAAGTGCCGCCGTGATAGACGAGATAGCCAAGAATGAAGAAAAGGACGGCCACGGAGACGAGAGCGCAGACACCCGTCATGGTCAGCATAAAATTGCTGACAAATTTACGCCAGCGCAGACGGGCGTTCATGCGTGGGCCGATCCGCGCTGAGAAGTGACGACGATGAGGATGCGAGCGAGGCCATTGAGGATGAAAGTGAGAAGAAAGAGAACGAGGCCGAGCTCGATCAGCGATTGCGTATAGAGTTCGCCGGTGGCTTCCGTGAATTGATTGGCGATGACGGAGGCAATGGAATCACCCGGAGAAAAAAGCGAAGCGGCGATGGCGGGTGTGTTGCCGATGACCATGGTAACAGCCATGGTTTCGCCGAGAGCGCGAGCCAGAGCGAGAAAGATGGAACCCATGATGCCAGAGCGGGCAAAGGGGACGACGACTTTCCAGGTGGATTCCCAGCGTGTGGCGCCGAGCGCCAGGGCGGCTTCGCGCTGATCGCGAGGAACGGAAAGAAGAATTTCGCGGGAGACGGAAATGATATAGGGAATGACCATGATGGCAAGAACGATGCCGGCGGTGAGGAAACCGATACCGAATGCGGGGCCCTTGAAAATGGGAAGAAAGCCAAGCGTGCTTTTGAGAGCAGGCTGAACCACGTCGCGCATGATGGGAACGACGATGAAGATGCCCAAGAGTCCATAGATGACGCTGGGGACCGCGGCGAGCAGATCGATAAAGAATTCCAAGGTGTCGGAGAGACGCGCAGGAGCGAGCTCGGCGAGGAAAATGGCGGCGCCGATGCCGAGAGGCACGGCGAGAAGCAAGGGCCACGGCGGAGGTGACCAGGGTGCCGAAGATGAAAGGCAAGGCTCCGAACTGGTCGGCATTGGGATCCCAGACGGAGGTGCGAAGAAAGGCAAAACCAAATTTGTGGCGGGGCAAAACGGAGCCTTGCCAGAGCTCATAAACGATGAGCAAGGTGATCAGCACGACCGAAGCAGCGAACAACATGGTGATCAGACGAGCGATCTCGTCGCCATCACGAAGGCGGGCGAGAAAGGAGCGCGAGCCCGCAACGGGGCCCGCGCTCGGAACGGTTGTGCTGGTGGTGGCCATTGGTCCCAGAGTTTATTGGACTTTGTTGAGAGCGCTCAGCTCCTTGGCAATGACTTCCTTAGGAAGTTTGGCGTAGGCCAGGGATTCGGTGTCGTTCTGGCCATCGGCGAGCATCCACTTCACAAAGCCCTTGATGGCGTCACGCTTGGAGGCGTCCGAGAATTTGGAAGGAATGAGCAGCCAAGTAAAGCTGGAGATGGGATAAGCGGTTTTGCCGGGAGCATTGGTGATGGAGACTCGGAAGTCTGCCGGCATATCCTTGGCAGCACCAGCAGCGGCGGCCGTGACGCTGGCGAGATCGGCCTTGATGAACTGGCCGGATGAGTTTTTAACTTTTCCATAGGGCATTTTGTTCTCGATGGCATAAATCAGCTCGACATAGCCGATAGAATTAGGAGTCTGTTTGACGAGCCCAGCGACGCCTTCGTTCTTGTTGCCGCCAAGCCCAGTGGGCCAATTGACGGAAGTGTTTTTGCCGACTTTGCTCTTCCATTCGTCGCTGATTTTGGAGAGATAATCCGTCCAAATATAGGTAGTGCCGCTGCCGTCCGAGCGGTGAACCACGTAGATATCGTTTGCCGGGAGTTTGACGCCCGGATTCGGGCCAGCGATGGCCGGATCGTTCCACTTCGTGACTTTTCCTAGAAAGATTCCCGCGAGGGCTTCGGGAGTAAAATTCAACTCGGCGCTAACGCCGGGAATGTTGTAGGTAGGAACGGCGGCGCCGAGAACGGTCGGAAAGTGCAGGATGGGAAAGCCGTGCTTATCCTGGAAGACTTTTAGCTGGTCGTCATTCATGGGGCCGTCGGAGGCGCCGAAATCGACGGTGCCTTCCGTGATTTGCTTAATGCCGCCGCCGGAGCCGATGGCCTGGTAGTTGATCTGAATGTTGGGATCTTTCTTGTGGTACTCGTCAAACCATTTGGAATAGATGGGCTCGGGAAAAGAGGCGCCGGCACCGTTGATGGAAAGAGCGGCTCTGGCGACGTAAAAGGCGGCCAAGCCGAAAACGGCCAGGAAGATTGCAGCAAAACGTTTCATCCGTCATCTCCACGCGAAAGATTTGAATTGACCTTTGGGCTTATAGTCTCCCGCTTCTGTGTTACAGGATTGTTACAATCCATTCAGAGTTTTTTGGATTTATATGGAGAAGAACGAGCTCTTCGTTAACCCATTCGGGCCCACGGACTTGCAATTAAGGTGGCAGAATTCCTGTGATTCCGGCCAAAACTAGCGGGCAGGTCTGTCTCGATCGGACCGTCTAAAATCGTATTGCTTTAATGTATTGATACGAATTAAAGTATCACCGAAGCTGGCTAAAATTTCTGACTTGGTCCGGGGGTGGCTACTTTGAGATTTTCTCGTTCGCTCTCCAAGAAAGGTGATCCATCGTGAAACGCTCTGACCGCTCGCAGATTCTCTTCCGGTACGGGAGCGCGATGGAAAACTTTGACGTGCGCCGGCTACGTTCCAATGGCTGCCTTACTGCCGCTGGCGCAATCCTTCCTGTTGCTTTTGTTGGCTTGTGATGGGGGCGTTCCCGGCGTGGGCCCAAACGGGAGCGAGCCTTTCCGGCATGGTGACGAACCAAGCCGGCGCAGTGCTTCCCGATGTCGCGCTGACCATCAAGAACGTCGACACAGGTGCAACGCGCGCGATCACAACCGACGGCGCGGGGCACTTTCAGGCGTCCGGCCTGCCTCCGGGGCGCTTCGCGATTCGAGCGGCAAAACAAGGGTTCGCCGATGAAACGCGCGCGGGAATCAGCTTGGCGGCTGGCCAGGACACCACGGTCGACATTACGATGCAGCGGAGCACGCCCGACGCCTGCACGAGCGGCCACGAGTTCGCCACCACCGATTGCGCGCTGACCTGGCACGGCATCACGTTGTACGGCGCGTATGACGTCGGCGTCGGCTGGGTCAGCCACGGCTTACCGGAAAACGGCTATAACTATGAAGGCGAATCTCTGGTGAACCGAAACGGCAATAAATCTCGATTCCTCGTCGCACCGAACAACCTGCAGCAGACGGGTTTCGGGCGTGAGGGGCAAGGAAGAGTTTCTGCCTGGCTGGTCCGTTGTGTTCAACGCTTCCACTGGCATCAATCCGCAGTCCGGCCTGCTCGCCAACGCCTCACTCACCGATATCAACAACAACGGGCTTCCCAGGGCCAGCTATTCGGAAGCCATCGACGGCACGCGCGCAGGCCAACCCTTCAATGACGAATACTATGGCGGTATATCGTCCACGCAGTTCGGCACGCTGACCTTCGGCCGCCAGCGCTCTCTCGGCACCGATGCGATGCTGCTTTACGATCCGGCCGGCGGCGCCTATGCCTTTTCCTACATCGGTTATAACGGCACGATGGCCGGCGGCGGCGACACCGAGGACAGCCGTTGGGACGACGCCCTGAAGTATCGCCTCGCCTATGGCCCCGTTCATTTCGGCGCGATGTATAAATTCGCCAATGGTTCCGGCGGCTGCTACTCGGCCACTGCGGCCACCACAGGCTGGACTGCCGCCAACTGTACGCCGGTAGCGCCGCATAACGACGCCTATGGATTCGACCTCGGCGGAGACCTACGGCAAGTTCTCCGCCGACATCATCTACCAACATTACAACCAGGCGATCAGCGTATTGAATCCCTTGCTGGGGCCGCAGAGTTTGTCGGCGCCTTATCAGTCCACCACAAACAGCATCAATACGGTCCAAATCACCGGGGTCAATCTGATCGATCCGGCCAACACCCTATATGGGATCGTGACCGACAACAACGGCGTTATTCTCGCTGCCAAGTATGTGTGGGACCCGTTCAAGTTTTTTGCCGGCTACGAATACATCTGGCAGAACAACCCAAAGAACCCATTGGGCGTTGGTGCTTCGGACCAGGGCGGTTATATCCTGAGCGGGGTCGAAGACAACAATCTTGATGAGGAAAAGTTGGTGCAGATATGGTGGACGGGCGTGAAGTACACCTACCGTAGCAAAACCGACTTCACGTTCGCCTGGTACCAACAGCGCCAGGACGACTTCCGTAGCCCGCCGGCCTGCACGCCCACAAGCTTCCGCGCTTCCTGCGCCGGCACCCTCAACGAGACGTCGCTCTACGCGGATCATCACTTCACGAAGCGCGTCGACGCTTTTGCCGGAATTGCGTATTCCTTTGTGGCGGGCGGTCTGGCCATCGCCATTCCTCACGGCCCCGGCGTCCCTTATAACCACCCCAGCAACTTCGCACCGGTAATCGGTGGTCGTTTCGCTTTCTGACCGCTTTCGCGGCGGGGTCAGTCGAGAGCCCACAAGGGTAGCTGAAGCGCGCGCATCGGCGCTGCGGTGTTCTTCGCCGCAGTGTGAACTCCGAAAACACCACGGGGGACGAGTTTAGGCAGAGTCGCGGCGCGCCGGCTGGCACGTTTCGGAGGCGCGGCCACCGTGTTTTCGGAGCAGGTTACGATCAGGTGCGAATTGGCGCCAGAGTTGCCAACGTGGAAATCCGGTGGGGATGGCCGCCTCGGAAAAAGCGGTGACGAACCATGGATGCAACGAGCAGAAAAATGATAAGGGCCAAGAGGATTGCAATCAGGACGCTTCCCGTTCCGAACGAGGGAGAGTTTTGTCCTTCGGGGCCGGTTGCATTTGAATCGGTAGTCATCAGGTCTACCTCTTTGAAAGTTCAAGCAGTTGCCAAGCGATCTCTCTGGATCTGAAGCCATTCTTTTGCCTCGACGTTCCAAGCGGCTCACTCCCACCATGCAGCGCAGCTTTGGTGTCAATGATAAGGCTGTTATTCCGTCTTGGATAGGCCTCGCTTAGAGGTTTTCTCCGTGCGTCCTGGGCACTTAGCCGAGCAGATTTCTGAAACGCGGGAAATGGCGGCGTTCCGCTGGGTATGTAACGCCAAAAAGTTGCCGATCGAGCCAGGGATCAAACTTTGGTGTTCTCGGGGGTTTGAGTTCATTGCGGTTTTCGATGCCTTGCTTATTCTCAGCAACCAAGTTCCACATCTGGCCGCGGCTTAGATCTATTGTTTTTCAATTTTAGAAAACTCCTTGACAACAATAAAGTTCTCCCCTATGTTATCGCCTTTCGATATCTATAATCGATATACTCCCGTGAAACTAACCGAAATCAATCACATCAGGGGGCAGGAGCTTTTGTCGGGTTTGATCCGGATCCACATTCTCTACCACGCGTGCAAAGAGCCTATCTTTGGCCTGGGCATGATCGAGGAGCTGCAACGTCACGGGTACAAGATGAGCGCAGGCACGCTCTATCCCATGCTCCATAGGCTTGAAGCGAGAGGTTTACTTCGTTCCCAGAAAATTCGCTTGGGCAGGAGAGGCCGCAGAGTTTACCGAGCCACCCCGTGTGGACGAAAGGCGCTCGCCATGGCCCGGGAGAAAGTGAAGTTACTCCTGGGCGAGTTGCTGGAGTGAAAGACCTAGAGACGCGAGAAGGTGCCGAGTGATTGGCGGAGATAGAACAAGTAGCCTTCACAGAAGGGAATGGGAATCGTGAGTACGAATCATAGGAAGTGTTTCCTCGCGAGCGCCACGCTTTTCTTTGTGCTCATTTTCTTCCCGCGTGCCGCTAACCCCCAAACCAGCGAGACCGCACCAAAGTTGCTGACTCTGGAAGATTCCGTGGACTATGCGATTCAGCACTATCCTGCCGTTCGCGCCTCGTTGGAACAGGTTTCTGCAGCGCGGGCCGGCGTGACTCTCGCCCGGACACAATATCTCCCGCAATTGAATGGGGTATACCAAGTTAGCAGAGCCACACAGAATCAGGTTGACGGAATTTGGTTACCTACGCCCATCACTCCAAGTGTCGAAGGGCCGATAAGCACTTCGAGCAAACAAAGCTTCTGGGGGAGTCAGGCGGCAGCATTTTTGTCGTGGGAGCCGGTGGATTTCGGTTTACGTTCAGCAAGGGTCGCGCAAGCACGAACCGCAGAAGATAAGTCGCAAGCCGAGCTTGCTTTGACACAGCTTCAAGTCGCGACAGCAGTCGGAAACTACTTTCTGCTTGCAGTGGCAAACCACCAAGCGGTGCTTGCGGCCCAAGCGAATGTCGAGCGCTGGCAGGTGTTCGATAACTCGATTCATGTGCTCGTCGACAACCAACTGCGCCCTGGAGCGGATAGCTCGCGCGCGGATGCTGAACTTGCGCGCGCGAAGATCGAGTATTACAAGTCGCGGCAAGCAGAACGCGCGGCGCTCGATACCCTTGCGTCACTTATGGGGCAGGCGGGGAAGGAAATCCAAGTGGATGGAAGCCACCTGCTGGTCTTGCCGCAGACTAGTTCGTTGATCGAAACTTCGGCAGCCGACCATCCTTTGGCGCGGGACCAGATGGCTTCCGTGCACCAAACTCAGGCAGAAGAAAAAATCCTGCAGCGGAGCGATTATCCTCGCTTGTTCTTGCAAGCTGAAGCATTTGGCCGCGGCAGTGAAGTTCCAAACAATGGGTCCATCATCGGGAGTTGGAATGGGGCGGCACCAGCGCGCGGAAATTGGGTGACTGGAGTAACGATTCTTTTCCCGGATGTTTTTGCGTTCAGAGCGCGGAACGCGGAAGAGCAGATCTCCAAGGCCAACGAACGCTCGCAACAGGCGCATTATGACCAATCAATTCAAGACCTAACGGGGCAGATTCGGGCTGCTCGCGATGAGGTGAAGGCGGCTGAACTCGTGGCTCAGGAAAGTCCCACGGAGTTGGCGGCGGCAAGGCAATCGGAAACGCAATCGCGGGCTAGGTATCAATCGGGTTTGGCAACGTTGGTGGAGGTTGCCGATGCTGAGAATCTTCTTGCGCAGGCAGAGATGGATGATTCTGTTGCCCGGCTAAATGTGTGGCGTGGACTTTTCGCAGTCGCATACGCGCAAGGCGACTTGAAGAGTTTTCTGGAGGCATTGCACGGCGCGACGCCAGGGGGTCAATAACCGTGTGGCTGATTCGCGCGGCATTGCGCAGGCCGATTTCGATTATCGTAATCGTCTTCGCACTCGGTCTTTCGTCCATCCTGGCCCTGATGCGGACGCGCATCGATATTTTCCCGGACCTAAATCTGCCTATTATTTATGTCGCGCAACCCTATGGAGGCATGAGCCCGCAGCAGATGGAAGGGTTCGTTTCGTTCTACTACGAATATCATTTTCTCTATATCAACGGCATCCAGAGTGTAGAAGCGAAGTCTATTCAGGGCAATGCGCTGCTTAAGCTCAGTTTTTATCCCGACACGGACATGAGTCAGGCGCTGGCGCAAACGATTTCGTATGTAAATCGTGCACACGCGTTCATGCCCCCAGGCACGGTTTCTCCGTTTGTGATTCGTTACGACGCGGGGACGCTGCCGGTTGGATACCTCGTGTTTTCAAGCCCGTCGCGCACGCTGGGCGAGATTCAGGATCTAGCTCTAAATCGGGTGCGGCCTGTTTTTGCCACATTGCCGGGCGTTTCTTCGCCTCCGCCCTTTGGCGGCAATCAGCGCACGATCGTGGTAAGCGTAGATCCGAACAAATTGCGGGCGTACGGGCTGTCGACAGAAACTGTGGTGCAAGGAATCGTAGCGGGGAACAGCATCGAACCGGCGGGAGATGCAAACATTGGAAACTACGAAGCGCTGGTCACCACGGACTCGACAGTCGGACAAATCAGCGACCTACTCGACATTCCGTTGCGTATGGGCTCGGGGCCATCCGTGTACCTGCGGGACGTCGGAACAGTATCGGATTCTTCGGACCTTCTAGCGGGTTATGCTCTGGTGAACGGCAAGCGAACCGTTTACATTCCGGTGACCAAACGGCCGAACGCTTCCACGATCACCGTCGTCAACGAGGTCCGCGCGAGCTTGACGCGATTCCAGTCGCTAGTTCCGGAAGATATCAAGATTAGCTACGAATTCGATCAGTCGCAGTACGTTAGCGACGCGCTGCTCGCGGTCTTGCGCGAAGGACTACTGGGTGCACTGCTAACCGGTCTCACCCTGCTCTTCTTTTTGCGCGACTGGCGTAGTTCGTTGATTGTGGTCGTCACGATTCCGTTTGCGCTTCTGATGGCAGTGGTGGCCCTATGGGCCATGGGGCAAACAATCAACATTATGACTCTCGGCGGCCTCGCTTTGGCCGTTGGCGTTCTCGTGGACGAGAGCACGGTGCTCCTCGAGAACATTCACGTGCATCTGGCCCAGGGCGAGCCGAAGCCACGAGCTGTGCTGGAAGCGAGCAAGGAGGTGGCCATCCCCCGGCTGTTGGCGATGCTGAGCGTTCTCTCTGTGTTTCTCCCTTCCTTTTTCATGGTTGGTCCTGCCCGCTCCATTTTCGTGCCTCTCTCGCTCGCGGTTGGATTCTCCATGGCTGCGTCGTACTTGCTTTCCAGCTCACTGGTACCAGTGCTTTCCAACTGGCTCCTGAAGGCGGAGAAGATCCGAACAGGCAGCACGATGGAGGCGCGCTTCGACCGCTTCCGACACAGGTTTTACGACCAACTGGGCCGCCTCATGGCCTATCCGGCAGTGTTGCTAGGAGTATATGCGGCGGTCACTATCGGCGTCTTGGGCCTTGGGGGGCAGGGGCTGTCACGAGAAATCTTTCCCTCAGCGGCGGCGAATCAATTTCGTTTGCGCATCGATGCTCCTGATGGCACACGGGTACCTGTGACCGAAGAGATGACGCAGCGTGTGCTGGACACGATTAATCGTGAAGCGGGAGCAAGTAATGTGGCCCTAACTCTCGGCTACGTGGGTACGCAGGGTTCCGCGTACCCGATTAATACAGTTTTCCTCTGGACGAGCGGGCCGCACGAGGCCGTGATGAATGTCGCGCTCCGGCCCGACTCTTCGATCTCCCTTCATGACCTGGAAGAGAGGCTTCGCGAGACATTGCCGAACCAATTCCCGGGCTCACGCTTCTCCTTCGATCCCGGCGATCTGGTTAGTCAAACGCTGAATTTTGGGACACCGTCGGTGATCGAGGTGGCGGTCACCGGTCCGCAATACAGCGATGTTCTGAGCTTTGCGCAACGAGTCGAACAAGAGCTTTCACGAATTGGCGAATTGCGTGACCTCGGGTATGAGGAGCCGCTCCATTATCCGACCATTGATGTTCATGTGAACCGGGCGATGGCTGGACAGCTCGGTGTGACGGCTGACCAGGTTGGCCAAGCGGTTGTTTCGGCAACGGCCTCAAGCCGGTTCATATCCCCCAGCTACTGGCGGGATCCCAGGTCCGGTGTGAGCTATCAGGTGCAAGTTCAAATTCCGCAAGCCCAAATGACTTCGATGAAAGATATCGAGACAATTCCAGTCTCGAGCGCAACAGGAGCCGATCCGCTCGTGAGCGAAGTAGCGTCTGTGCGCTCGGGTACTGTACCAGGCGAACTGGATCGGCAGAACGGACTCTGGATGATTGGCCTGTCCGCCAATCTTGGGAAGAGTGACTTGGGTCGTGCAGGGACCGATATTGATGGCGCAATCGCCCGATCTGGCAGCCCGCCACGCGGAGTTACCGTCCAGGTGCGAGGTCAGGTGAGCGCAATGCGGCAAATCTTTGGCAACTTGGGCATAGGGCTTGCGCTCGCCATTTTAGTCATACTGCTCCTGCTGGCGGCGAATTTCGAGTCGGCCCGGCTCTCGGTAATCGTTTTGTCCACGATTCCGGCGGTGCTTACGGGCGTCGTTCTCATGTTGCTGATCACTGGAACAAGCCTGAACCTCGAGAGCTTCATGGGTGCAATCATGGCCATCGGCGTTGCGGTCGCCAACGCGATTTTGTTGGTCACGTTCGCCGAAAAGAACCGTAAGAATGGCGCAGATGCAAAGACGGCTGCACGAAATGCCGCGAGCGAACGCCTCCGCCCTGTGTTGATGACGAGTCTTGCGATGATCACGGGAATGATCCCGATGGCGCTTGCGATTGGACGCGGAAGCGAAGAAACCGCGCCTCTTGGGCGGGCTGTGATTGGCGGGTTGTTATGCGCCACTGCCGCGACGCTTCTTGTCCTGCCGACTGTCTTCGGAATCGTGCAGAAACGTGCTTCTCTTGTTTCGCCTTCGCTCGATCCTGACGATCCTGAGAGTCCATTTGCGGGTGCGACGGAGGTTTCGCAATGAGATCGCGTTCGGTGATACTCATTTTAAGTATTGTTTTCGCGGGTTGTGGCAATTCTTCTGAGCGGAACGTAGGATCCGGTGCCACTAGTGGTCCTGCACAGGTCGTGAATGTTGTCGCGGTGGAATCTCAACAACTTCAGACGACGCTCCTTCTGCCAGCGCAGATTGCGCCTTATGAAGCGGTGGACATTTATCCGAAGGTTACGGGTTTCTTGGACAAGGTAACTGTAGATCGTGGATCGCGTGTGCATGCCGGGGAGGTAATTATTCGGTTGTCCGCACCTGAATTAGTGGCACAGCGCGCGCAGGCTGAAGCAGCCCAGCAGGTCGCGGAATCCCAACTCAGCGCTGCGCAAGCGAAGTTTGCTGCGGACCACGGAACCTATTTGCATCTGGCGGCGGCGGCCAAGACTCCGGGCGTGGTCGCGAACAATGACCTTTTGATTGCCGAGCAAACGGCGGCAGCCGATAACGCGCAAGTTGATGCCGCGTCGAAAAGCGTGCAGGGCGCTCGCGAGGCAGCGCGCAGTGTGGCGCAGCTCGAATCGTACCTGGAAATCCGAGCTCCTTTCGACGGCATCGTCACGATGCGGGACCTGCATCCCGGAGCCCTCGTAGGGCCCGCATCCGGGCGCTCTGGCGCACCGCCGATCGTCCAAATCGAAAACTTAAACCGCTTACGTGTCGCCGTTCCGGTACCAGAAGCGTACGTTGCTGGAGTGCGAGAAGGACAGGAGGTCACTTTCAGCGTGCCCGCATATCCGGGAAGAACCTTTCGGGCGCCCATTGCGCGCATCTCGCACGACATCAACCAGACTACTCGGACGATGCAGGTCGAGCTCGATTATCACAATGCGGACGCGCAAATCACGCCCGGTTCCTTTGCAAATGTCGAATGGCCAATCCAGCGTAATTACCCAACTTTGTTCGTGCCTTCGACCGCGATTACTACCGACTTGCAGCGCACGTTCGTGATTCGGGTCCGGCAAGGAAAGACGGAGTGGGTGGACGTGAAGAGCGGCGTCACGGTGAACGGAAAGACGGAGGTATTTGGAGATCTGAAATCTGGTGACCTCGTGGTGCGTAACGCAACGGATTCCACCCGTTCTGGGGTCTCCGTCGAAGCGCACGAACAATAGATATCGAAGAGGAGACGGGGTCCTCTCGCATTCACGCACAAAGCAAGGAAGGCGAGGAAAAGAAAGGGGCAGCCCAGTGAAGAGCTGCCCCTTCTTCGTCCGCGGAGAGGAAAGGACGAAGCGCTAATGCTCCCGCTTCAGGGAATGTAGTAGCGGAACGAGGTCCACAACATGTTGTCGACGGCCTTGGCGTTGATTCCCACCGCAGCGGGAGTGTTGTTATTGCCGGACCAAGAGTTCTTGGTGAAGTAGGAGTACTGAAGGCCCCAGCGAAGGCCGCCTTTCGGACCGTCGTAGATTTTGTGCCAGAAGCCAACGGTACCTTCTTGGATGTTGCGTGTGTTGCCGCTGCAAGTACCGTTGTTAGTCGCCGTAAAATCCCCCGTCGGCAAAGTTGGGGCAAGTTCGCAGCCCGAGTTATTGAAGAAGGGAGAGCCATAGCCAACGGCGACGTTTGCTCCTGCGACGTTGGTGAAGTTGAAGTCTGTGCGGTAAGCATACTCGACGCCGTAGTTGAAGAACACATCGAGTTTGGGAGTGGGATGAAGTTCGAAGGTGCCGAGAGCGCCACCGCCGCGAATAGGAGCGAGCGTGCCATCCGGACGGGCCGTCACGTCAGGCAACTGCGCCGAGCTGTAACGGCCAATGCCGTCTCCACCGATAAGGTGAATGCCTAAATCGGCTTTCTTGGGCACGACTGGGACGCGAATGTTTAAGCCGATGCCGCCGCCAACGCGGCTATCGTTGAAGGCGTTCGCGGCAGAGGTAGTTGTGCCCGGGCAGGTGGCGGGTAATGGGATGGCTGTAATCGCAGCGGAACATGGGAACACGCGATCGCGAAAGTCGCTGATGATTCCGAAGATTTCGTAGTGGCCAAAACCGGGTTCAAAGGCGGCTTTAACGATAAAGTCCGGAGTCTTGTTGAGGGAATAGCCGGTGCCATCCACCGAGTTGTATAGTCCGCCGGCTGAACCCGCAGAACCAACGAGGAAGGACGTGGGCTGGCCCGTTGCGGTGATGGTCGACTGAGGATCCTCGACTGAGAACCCGATCCAAGCCTTGTCGCCGATGTTTTTCGTGATGCGGAAGCCGTACTGGCGTTCCCAAGTGAAACCGACGTGGTACTGCGAGTCGATGGTCATGGGCAGATTTTCAGTGCGGTTATCCAGACCTTTTTTTGTTTCCGTCGCGAGGCTCCACATCTGCCCCCCGGTAATAGTCCAGCCGCTGGAGAGAGCTGCCTGACCCCAAAGTTGCCGCTGCCGCAGACAATAGCTGTTGCTTTGACGATTGTTCGAAGTAACGCAAGCACCGAGCCAGTCCATCTCATAGTAGCCACTCAGTTTTACGTTGTCGGCATTGCCTTGGAACAGGACGGACAGTCGCGACTGCCGACCTCCGAAATTGAGCTCGGAAACTTGGCTAAGGCTGTTATTAGGGAAGGGTATGCTGTTGAACGGCGTGTTAACGTCGGAGCCAGTTCCCCGCGTGCGGTAAACGGATTCAGCCGCTATGAAGCCGCCTGGCGTGATGGTGATGCCCTTGTAACGAATCGAGGCCGGGCCGCCTTCCGAATCCTTCGAAGCGTCGGCTTGCGCCGCGGCGGTGGCCACGGTGGTCTTGAGTTCCGCGTTACTGGCCGACAAGTCCGCGACTTTGGTGTTGAGTGTGTCGGCGGTGCTCTTGACCGCGGCGGTGGTGTTGACCGCTTCGGTAGCCTTAGTGGTGGCTTCCGCCGCACGCGCATTGGCCGCAGCGGCCGCGTCGCGCGCTTCGTCGATTTGACGATCGCGCTTGGCGAGTTCTTCCTTCAACAACGTGAGCTGCTCTTGCTGGGCCTGGAGCGCCTGACGGAGCTCTTCAATCTCGGCAGCGATCGCCGAGTCCGATTTGTCAGCTTTCGTGGCTGCCTTGGGCTTAGCCGGCGTGGCAGGCTTGGCAGGCTGCGCGTCGGCGTCCTTCGGCGTGTCCTTCGGTGTATCAGCGAGAGCTGTTCCTACGGTGAGGAACAGCGACAGTGCGAGTGCTGCGATTTTTTTCATTGCCTCTCTCTTTGGAGCAAAATTCGACCGCGTGCCGAGGAAGATACAAACCACCCCGCGCGAAAAGGTAAAGGCCGCGTCTTACAGTTACGTCAACCGAATGTGAATATCCTGTAACAATCTGGGAACGATAGACGTAAACCGTTTAAATCTAGAAGGTTACGGCAGAAGCGGTGGGTCAACAACCGCGGAAAATGATGGTCCGTTGCCGAGTTTTGAGGCCTTCGGCAATGGTCCGTTCATGTGATCCGGGATTGAAAACCTGCCTCATGCGCAGCCTCGCAAAACGGCCTTCCGCCCTCGACGCAAGGAAGGGAATCTACTTCGGCGCAGAGATGGT
Organism: uncultured Acidobacteriota bacterium; assembly: GCA_963804545.1. Taxonomy (GTDB): domain Bacteria; phylum Acidobacteriota; class Terriglobia; order Acidiferrales; family UBA7541; genus Acidiferrum. The sequence continues at coordinate 2,834,222 of CAWDQW010000004.1, read as the reverse complement.
AAATGCGAGGACGAGTTGAGTCAAGCGATATTGGTATTTAGCATCGGTGTCGTCGATGTCGGCTTCGGTTTTTTGGAGTTCGGCTTGTGTGAATTCAACAATCGAGCCGAGACCGAGATTGTAACGGGCCTGGGCGAGGGTGAGAGCGAGGCTGGCTTGTTCACGGAGCTGCTGCGTGACCGAGAGACGCTCGAAAGCACGACGGGAATCTTGCCAGGCATTGCGAACATCGCGGGCGATGTTGTTGCGAGTGTCGAGCAAACTCTGACGCTGGACTTCGGTTAGCTGATCGGCTGCCTTCGCGCGAGCGTTGTAGAGAAAACCGTTGAAGAGCGGGATGTTTACGTTAACGCCGACAGCGCCATACCAGTTCGGGATGTGGTTGTCGCGAACGGGCGCCTCACCAACCACGCCGAGCGCGTCCACCGTTGGCCTCCAGAGGTCGTGCTCGGCGGTGCCGAATTTTTGGGCGGACTCGAGCTGGAATTGCAAGGCTTTGATTTCGGGGCGCTGTTGCATGGCTTGTTGAATCAAGGGAGCGACGTCCGTTTCCGGTTGTTTGATCGGAACGGTCTCTTCGAGGAGCTGGAAATTCTGCTCGTCCGGATAACCGAGAATCGCAGAGAGCGCTGCGAGAGAAATTTCGTAGTTGTTCCGGGCCTCCAGCAGGAGGAGTTTGCCGCGCGCCAGCTCGACGTTGGAAAAACTGAGATCGATTTCCGATTTGAGTTTGGCATTCGTCAAGGCCTGCACTTTGTCGACGAGAGTCTGCCTGGCGTGGACGGTTTCTTCGGCCACGGTGACAAGAGCCTTGGTCTCCAGGGAATTGTAAAAAGCCTGGTCGACCACGAGGAGAATGTCGGCCCGGGTAGCGGCGGCATTCTGATCTTCGGCTTTGGCTCCGTATTCAGAGCTGGAGAGCAAATTCGTGGTGCGGCCGAAATCGGTGAGAAGCTGGGCAACGGAGACGCCGCCGGCGGCGCGCGGGTAAACCGTGGGATTGTTGAGCGCCCCCGCAGTAATGCGCCCTCCGGGATTGGAATCCACGGCAGTGAGACTGAGAAAAGCGGTCGGCATCAGAGCAGAACGCGCTTCGCGTACAAATTGCTGAGCAGCGAGCGCGCGCAATTTGCCGATGGTGATCTGCGGATTATTCTTGATGGCGATCGCTTCGGCTTGCTGAAGAGTCAACGGCATGGCCGCTCCCGCCGCCGGGTTTGCCGCGGCAGCAGGCGGCAACGGCGGCGCTTGCGCGCGGACGCGGATGGGCAAAAGGGCGATGGACACTAGGAGTAAAAAAATCGAGCGGCTCACGGCTGGGCCTCCTCAACTTTCATTTCTTTGCCGCCATGCACGATGAGATAAACCGCGGGAACCAGGAATACAGTCACAACCACGGAGATAGCCAAGCCCGCCGATAATTGAGCGCGCTAGCGGGGCGTACTGTTCGCTCCCGGCCTCGATCCCAAAGGCCATCGGGAGAAGCCCCAGAAGTGTGGCGAGAGAGGTCATGAGAATCGGACGCAGGCGGACTTTGCAGGCTTCGACGACGGCTTCGCGCAGCGTCATGCCGCGCTCGTGCAGGATGCCGGAAAACTCGACGATCAGAATGCTGTTCGAAACCACAATGCCGGTCATCATGATAACTCCCATGAGCGACATGATATTGAGCGTGGTATGGGTCACCCAGAGAGTAAGAACGACGCCCGCCAGCCCGGGAGGGATGGCGGTCAATATGATGAGGGGATTCACGAAGGAACGGAACTGGGCCATGAGAATGAGATAAACAAGAATGATGGAAAGGATCAGGCCAATCGCAAAGCGTTTGAAGGATTCCGTCATGCCAACGACCGAGCCGCGCACGGTGACGCGGACATTTTTGCCCGTTTTGAGTTCCGCGAGGAGCTTATTCACTTCGTGGTTGACCGCGCTGAGATCCTCCGTGGTGGGCATCACGTAAACATCGATGACGCGGCGAATCTGGTAGTGATCGACTTCCGTCGGCGTAGCGATCGGCACGATTCTGGCCACGGACTGAAGCGGCGTGTACTTCGTCGAAGTGTTCGCGCGGAGCGGAATATTCTTGAAATCGGACATGGTCATGGAATCGATTTTCTGATTGAAGTATTGGACGGTGACCATGTAATTGTTGCCCGTTTTGGGATCGATCCAGTAACTCGGGGCGATCTGTCCGTCGGAAGTGAGCGCTGTGATGACGTTGTCGACGACGCCTTCGGGCGTCAGACCCAACTGGCTGGTCTGTTCACGATCGATATTCAATTCCAAGCCGGGATAGTCGATGTCCTGTGGAATTAAAATGTCGCTTACGTTTTTGGAAGGCTTGAGCTGCGAAGCAATATTGCGGGCGATGCCGTAGGCCTCCGTCATGTCGTTGTCACTGATTTGAATATCCAGCGGGGCGGGCAATCCCTGGTTTACGACGGAATCCACAAGGCCGCCGGCCTGAAAATAGAGGCTGAGCTGAGGCATGTCGGTGGCCAGTTTTCTGCGGAGACGCTCCATATACTGGTAGCTACCGATTTTGTGCTCTTCCTTCAGGCTCACCTGGACGAAAGCGGTGTGCATCGCGGAATTGCTGGTGTAAATGGCGGAAAGATCCGGAGTGATGCCGATATTGGAAACGATCATGCCCAAATCGTTGGGAGTCACCACCTGGCGGATGTCGTCTTCGAGTTTGGCGATGTAGGCGTCCGTGAGTTCGAGGCGGGTGCCCGTGGGGGCTTTGACGTCGATAACAAATTGCCCGGGATCGGTGCGCGGAAAATACGAAGTGCCCACGAACGGAAATACGACGGCTAGAACGACGACAATGCCTGCCGCGATGAACGCGACGGTTCGTTTGGGACGCTCGAGCGCCCTCTGAACCCATTTGTCGTAGAAAAGCAGAAGCTTCAGGAAGATATCGTTAAAGCCTTTAACGATGCTGGAAAAATACGCGGGTTTGACGGTCTCGCCGTGCGGCTCGTCGTGCTTCAGGCGGATAAAGGTTGCGCAATAGAGAGGCACAACGGTCATGGCGAAAATGTAGGATGCAAAAATGGATAGAACGACGCCCAGAGCAAGATCGATGAAGAGATACCGGCTGACGCCGTAAAAAAAAGTGACTGGAAAAAATACGATCGAGGTTGTGGAAGTTGCCGCCAGAACCGCCAGGGCCACTTCCATGCCGCCTTTCTCTGCGGCTTCGTGCGGCGCCGCACCGTTTTCCATGAACCGGAAAATGTTTTCGAGCACGACGACGGAATCGTCAATCAGCCGGGAAAAGGCCAGGGCGAGTCCGCCGAGAAGCATGGTGTTGATGGAGCCACCCAGGGCGTTCATGACCAGAAAACACATCAGGGCGGAAAGGGGAATGGAAAGCAGGACCGCGAAGGTGGCGCGCGGACTGCCCAAAAAAAGGAGAATCATTACGGCGGTGAGGAAGAGGCCGATGCCCCCCTCTTTGAGCAAATTCTTGATAGCGATTTTTACGAAGATGGACTGATCGAAAACAACGGCCGTTTTGAGCACATCGGGAATGTCCACGAGGTGCTTGATGGCCTCTTTGATGCCGCTAACGATCGCGATGGTGTTGCTGTTTCCTCCCTGTTTTAGAATGGGGATATAAACAGAGTGCTGGCCATCAATCCGCACGATGTTCGTTTGAATCGCGCCGGAATCTTCCGCCTTGCCAATGTCGCCCACGAGAACGGAACCAAGGCCGACCGTTTTCAGTGGAAAACTGTTGATTTCGTCGGCGGCCGCGACCTGGCTGTTGGCGTAAATGTTGTAATCGCGGTTGCCGATGCGAACGTCGCCGGCGGGAAGGATCAGGTTGGAGTCGTTGATGGCGTGGACGACGTCCATGAGGCTCAATTGATGGGCTTCGAGTTTTACGGGGTCGACGAAAACCTCGATTTGCCGATACGTGCCGCCAAAAGGCTGCGGGATGGAAGCGCCCTGGACGTTGGCAATCTGATTCCGCACCTGGAACTGGGCCAAGTCCTTGAGGCGCGTTTCGTTGAGCCCCTGCCCCTTGAGAGTGACGAGGCACACGGGCAAGCTGGAAGCGTCAAACTTCAAAACGACAGGGGGGAGAGTGCCTTGGGGAAGGCGCCGCAAGTCGGCCATCGCGAGATTTGCGATATTGCTCAAAGCCGCATTCGAATCGGTGCCGGGCTGGAAGTAGATTTTGATGAGGCTGACGCCGGTCAGGGAGCGCGATTCGATGTGGTCGATGTTGCTGCCCAGAGTAAAAAAACGCTCGAAGGTATTGGTGATGTCCGCCTCGATTTGCTGGGGAGGCATGCCGGAGTAGAACGTAGCCACCACGACGACGGGGATATTGATTTGCGGAAAGAGGTCCACCGGCATGCGTACAACGGTGGTGATCCCCACGACAGCGACGACGAGGCACAGCATGATGATGAAATAGGGATAAGCGAGGGCAAACTTTGGCATTAGTTGTTACCCGCCTGGCTCCCAGCGGCCGCGGCAACCACTTTCGGCAAAACTTTCTGTCCGGAAGTAAACTCGCTGAGATTGCCAACGATGACGCGTTCGCCTTCGGTCAAGCCGGATAACACCTCAACCTGCGTACTGCTTTGCTGACCTAGAGTGACGGGGCGCAGCTCCACGACATTCTGGGAATCCACGACGAACACCGTGGCCTGGTCGCCGTTACGGCTGATCGCCTCCAACGGTATGGTGAGTGCGTTATTTTTCTTGTTGTGAAGGAAGTAGGCTTCGCAAAACATGCCGGGCATCAGCTTGCCGTCGGAATTCTGAAAATCAACTTCTGTTTCCATGGTGCGGGTTTGTTGGTCGAGGGAATCCGCGAAGCGCGAGACTTTTCCCTCGAAGTCCTGGTTCAGAGCCTGGACATGTACTTTCATCGCTCCACCGACGTGGATTTGCGGGGCGACGGACTCGGGAATCTGTAGAACGAGGCGCAACACGGAAATCTGGGCAAGGCGCACCACAGCTATGGATTGCGTACTCGTTGATGTGCCTGCGGCAATAAGAGATCCCGTGTCGGCGTACCGAACGGTGATTACCCCCGCGAACGGCGCGGTGATGCGCGTATAGCCCGAGAGCGCGGCGTACTGTTTCTGCTTGTCTTGAGCCTCCTCGAGCTGCTGTTTGGCGCCCGACAGTTCCGCTTCGGCGCTGGCGACCTGAGCTTCCGCGCTGAGGTCCTTGGCTTGCCAGTCATCGACTTCCTGCTGCGCAACGAGGCCCGGCTGCGTATCGGCGGCTTGCTTCAGGCGATGATAAGCGGAGTGGGCGGCGGCGTGAGTGGACTGCGCGCGATCCAAATCGCCCTGGGCCCGGCGGATTTGTTCTTGGGCGGCGCGAACAGCCGCGTCCGTGCCGGCGAGTTCGGCGGCTAGTTCCGGGATTTCCAGGACGGCGAGCGTTTGACCCTCTTTTACGTGATCGCCGACGTCGACGTAAATCACCTTGATATAGCCGGCCACTTTGGCGTGCACATCGATATCTTGGAACGGCTTAAAGGCGCCAGAAACGGTGAGCGTGTCGCCCAGATCGCGGCGTTTCGCGATGGACACGGCCGCGGTGGGAGCGACCGGATGGCTGCGATCATCGGCTTCGGTGCGCGTGCGGCCAAGCCAATGCCAAGCCAATAATAAGGAGCCGACCACAAGGATGATCAGAACAATGGACAGATTTTTTTTCGTCATGCGCTTATCACCGGCAGGCTAGTCGAACCGGCTAGATATAGCTGGATCCGGCATCAGACACCCGCATAAATGAGAAAAAGGGGCCTAAGGGATTGACTCTCGCCGCCCAAAGAAAGTTGCGAGAATATCTTGGAATTGAAACGGAAAAAACCCTAACTAAAAACGTGGAGGCGGCCGGAACCACAGGCTCGCGCACCAGAATTGCTGAAGAGGGGATACGACTTGAGAAGCGGTGATGCGTGGCCGGCGCCAATCAGCCCGCGGTGGAAGAAGGTCTCTACAGGCTGGACCAGCTTGTGCCGTGAAAGCGTCTTGAGCATTCGTGGGAGTGAAGTGCTGCAGTTCGGAGGAAGCAATCGTCGCCCGGTAACTGGGCAGATGAGACACGTTTACTCCACCGGCCCGCGCAGGCGCAATCGAGTACGGGTTGTGAAGAAGCAGCACAATCAACGCAAAGCACGCGCAACGGAACCATGCGGGCAAGCTGCCAGCAGCAAAGGCGGGATTAGTCTCTCGGCTCATCTCTATCTTTGACAATAATAGGACTGCGTGCAGGGGTCAAGAAGATGCCTGAGCGAAAGTGCCAAATCTGAGGAGGGGAGAAGGGGATCGGAGCCAGGGGTGCGCCGATCCCCGTGGTAGGACGTGGTACGAAGATCAAACGCGCTGAGTATCGCAGCCCGGGGTCACTTGAGAATGAAGGGCCTGTGAATTCTCCATGACCTCTTCACCAGCGGAGGGGCTCTGCTCGTGGCCGTCCGAGGCCATGGTGAGCCCGCGGCCATGGCGCACATCGAGGCCGCGGACCCAGAAAATGATGTCTTCGGCAATGTTGGTGGCGTGGTCGGCGATGCGTTCTAGATGTCGGGTGGCAAGAATGAACTGCATTCCGGGGCTGACCAGGGCAGCTTGCTGCGTCATGCTTTGCATGAGTTGATCGAAAATGCGATCGCGATACTGATCGACGACGTCGTCGCTCTGAAGGACCTGACCGGCCATTTCGACGTTGCGAAAGATCAGTGCGCCCAGGCTCTTGCTGACCATGGCGCGGACCGCCGAGGTCATGGGAGCAAGTTCTTCCGGCAACGTGCGCGCCGGGCATTTCACGGAGCGAGATGACGCACTCAGCGAGGTTCACGGCGAGGTCGCCGATGCGCTCGAGATCATTGGTGATTTTGAGAGCGGCGACGATCAGGCGCACTTCGTCGTCCGAGAAGGAGCCGCGGCGGAGTAGCCGGATGGCATGTTCATCGATGACGATTTCCATTTCGTTGATGCGCGGCTCGAGCAGAAAAACTTCGCCGGGGAGCGCCCACGTGCGCGGTTCGTTGACGCCCACGATAGCGTCCAGGCCCCGGTTCATCGCGCCTTCAACGGTGCGAGCCATCGAGACCAGATAATTGACGAGAGTTTCGTAGAGAACCGCTTCCGTCTGTCCAGCGGGACTTGCCATGATTCCCCTTCCGCGCGCGGGGCGCTTGAAATCACACCCCTGCTCGTAGTCGATACTGTGGCAAAGAGATGGTTACGGTTTGTTCACAAAAAGATGAATGTGCGGATAAATCCTTGGGATGGAGGCTACAAGGAAATTCAAGAGAAGGGTGAGCCGGTAACTCGGGAAGTGCGGAACGCATGAAACCGCTGGCCCGGCTAGGAAGGTTTTGGCCCGCCGCCATTGCCACCTCCGCCCTTACTGTTGGGAGAGGAATGTGGAGACGGGGGTTCCGGGTCAAAAAGCGGCACGGAAAAATGGAATTGCGAACCCTGGCCGACTTCGCTTTCCACCCAGAGCCTTCCGCCATGCACTTCGACCAGATGCTTGGCGATGGCCAGGCCCAGGCCAGTGCCGCCAGCTTCGCGAGAACGCGCCACGTCGACACGGTAAAAACGCTCAAAGATTCGCGGCTGGTCGGCTTGCGGGATGCCGATGCCGGTGTCGGAAACGGTGAGCACGACCTCGTCTTCGCCGGTTTCCGCGCTGAGCACGATTTGTCCGCCGGGCAGAGTGTATTGAATGGCGTTGTCCAAAAGATTTTGCAGAACCTCGGCGAGGCGCCGGCGATCTCCGGCGATGTCCGGCAAGCGTTGCGCGGTGTTCAACGGATATTCGCAGGTCTTTTTCAGCGGCGCGGCGCTGGGCCGTCTCGAGGCAGCTTTCGATCAATTGCGAAACGCTGAGGCGGCGAATCTCGAGTTCGAGGCGCTCGGCGTCCATCTTGGAAAGCATGAGGAGATCTTCGGTCAGTCGCGCCAGCCGGCGGGAATGTTCGAGAATGATTTCGAGGAAACGCGTGCGGTTCTGCGGATCGTCGATGGCGCCGGCGAGAAGCGTTTCGGCGAACCCTTGGATGGCGGTGAGCGGAGTTCGGAATTCGTGCGAGACGTTGGCGACAAAATCGCGGCGCACGCGTTCGAGTTTTCGCAGTTCGGTGATGTCGTGGAGCACGACGACGGCGCCGGTCGTATCTCCCGCACGAACGGCGGCAACCGTGATTGCAAAATAATGCTGCCGCAGCGTTCCGGTGACGATTTCCGATTGCACGCGCGGCTCGCCGGCAATACCTGGCGCACGGCTTCGACCAGTTCAGTCTGCCGCACGACTTCCACGAGCGCGCTACCGGAAGTCGGCGGGACATCCAGGCCGAGAATTTCCGCAAATCCAGGATTCGCAAACACCAGCCGCTCCGTACCGTTCACCACGGCCACGCCTTCCACCATGCTTCCAAGAATCGCAGAGGAAAGATTGCGCTCTTCCGTTAGCGTTTGGATAGTACGGTCCAAGCGAGCGGCGGTGCGGTTAAGCGAAATGCCGAGAGCCTCGAGGGCATCACCAGAACCGTCGCGAGGCAACGGACGGAAATCGCCTTCAGCAACGCGGCGGGAAAACTCCTTCAGGCGCTCGACGCGGCCCGTAAAGCTGCGAGAGAACAAGAGGGAGATTGCGCCGGCAATCAGCAAAATGAAAAACGACGCGAGCCACAACCTGCGCCGGAAAGAGCTCAGAACTTCATTGACAGTCTCCAGTGGAAGCGCAAAACGCAAAACTATCGGAGAGCCCGCGGGCGTTTCTGGCGCACGGCATAGTAAAGCAGATCGCGATTGATGGTGACGCTGTGACGAATGGAACGCCCTTCGCCCTTGGCCATCGCCTCCAGTACTTCCGGGCGTGTGCCGTGATTTTCCATGGTTTGCGGATCGGATTGTGAATCCGCAAGCACGCGGCCATCGGCGGCGATGACCGTGACACGCGACGCCGCTGGCCGCGATTTGCCCGACCCAATTACGCAGGGGCGGCAAGGTCTTCAGGTTGTCCAGGGCGAGCCGGTGTCCATTGCGGAGGACGCGCCTGCGCGATGCGGGCAATAGCGGTGAGTTGTTCGAAACCTGTCGCGTTCGTAATCGTCTGCGGAAAGCTCGTTGCGCAAAAAATCCACGGCGAGCAGGACGCTAGCCAGCAGCGCGAGAAACGCGAACGCGAATTTCCCGAATAGATTAAGCCGCACGAGTTTCGAACAAGTACCCCGCGCCGCGGACGGTCTTCAGATGAACGGGATTCTCCGGATCGCTTTCGATTTTTTCGCGCAAGCGGCGGACGTAGACGTCCACGCTGCGCGGTGTGACAAAACGATCCGTTCCCCAGACCGCATCAAGCAGCTGATCCCGCGTGAAGACCCGGTTTGGGCGCGAAGCAAGGTAATAGAGCAGCCGGAATTCGAGCGTGCTAAGCGGAACGGCCTTCCCCGAATGGCTCACGCGATAAGACGCCGGATCGATCGCCAGCTTGCCAATCTCGATGATGCGCGGCGAATCAGCAGGCGGCTCCGCGCGTCGGAGCAGCGCCTTGACGCGCGCCAGCAACTCGCGCGGGCTGAAAGGCTTGGTCACGTAATCGTCGGCGCCCATTTCCAGGCCCACCACGCGGTCGGCTTCATCGCCCCGCGCCGTAAGCATGAGAATCGGCAAACGATTCAACGAATCGTCCCGGCGAATTTCGCGGCAAATGTCGAGGCCGGAAAGTTTCGGGAGCATGAGATCGAGCAGCAACAAATCGGGTGGCGTCTTCTTGAGCGTGCTCAAGCCGGCGCTGCCGTCAAAAGCGGCGCTGACTTGAAAGCCTTCGTTGGCGAGGTTATAGCGAACGAGTTCGACGATGTCCTTGTCGTCCTCGATGATCAATACGCGTTTCATAAGGTAGGCACGTTCCGCTCGCCGGCTTGGCGAAAGTTTACCGTACACCGGAGAGATACGATAGGAGGTTGAAAGATTTGGGTCACTTTGAGGTGTGCGTAGCACGACTAATTCTCGCAGTGCGCGTGTAACACAGGGATAACATAAATGTGAATGGAGTGTGAACGCTGAAACGAGCGCCTAATCGCCGCTTGAAGTCGTGAAAGCCAGGGCCAGAAGCGTTTTTTGCTCCAGTTCGTGGGCTTTGGCGGAGCCGGTGGCGGGGCTGGCGCTGGCGGAGCGCTTCACCGAGCGCACCCGCAGACCCTTGGCCTGGGCCAGACGTTCGAGTCGCGGCAAGATGTAGAAGAGGGCGCCCATGTTGGCTGGCTCTTCCTGCACCCAGACGATTTCGCGGGCATTGGGATGTTCAGCCAATGGCGGCGGAGATTTCCGTCCGCGGCAGCGGATAAAGTTGGTCGAGGAAGAAAATCGCGGTGCTGGTGTCTTTGCGGCGGCGGCGTTCGGCACGAAGTTCGTGGCCAACCTTTCCGCTGGCGATCAGGATGCGCTTGGCGTCTTGAACTTCGTGGTCCGGCACGAGCGGCAGAAACGCGGCCGCGTGAAGTCCTCAATGTTTGAGCTGGCGTCGGGATGGCGCAACATGCTCTTGGGAGTAAAAACGATCAGCGGCTTGCGCCACACACGCAGAGCCTGCCGCCGCAGCATGTGAAAATATTGCGCGGCCGTGGAAGGCTGGCAAATCTGCATGTTGTCTTCCGCGGCGAGCTGCATGTAGCGCTCGATGCGCGCGCTGGAATGTTCGGGGCCTTGACCTTCATAGCCATGCGGAAGCAAAAGCACGAGGCCGCTGGGCAAGTTCCATTTGTCTTCGCGTGGCGCTCAAGAATTGATCGATGATCACTTGCGCGCCATTCGCAAAATCTCCGAATTGCGCTTCCCACATAACCAGCGCTTCCGGATAGTCGCGGCTGAAGCCGTATTCGAAACCGACGCAAGCCGCTTCCGAAAGCGAAGAGTTGTAAATTTCGCAGAAAGCCTGCTGCCGGGAAAGATGCGAAAGCGTTAGATAATTGTGTTCGGTTTCCGTATCGATCAGAACGGCGTGCCGCTGATTGAATGTGCCGCGCTGGTGTCCTGGCCCGTAAGGCGAACGGGATTGCCTTCCAGCACCAGCGAACCAAAAGCCAGCGCTTCCGCAAAACCGTAATCGATGGCGCGCTTGCCATGACCCATTTCAGCGCGCTGTTCCAGAAGTTTTGCGATTTTGGGATGGAGTTGAAAGCCCGGCAGGGACGCGGACCAGCCCGTCGGTAAGTTCCGCAAGCTTTTCTTGCGTCAGCCCAGTATCGACTTCGTACGCCGGATTGTATTTCCCGTGTTTGTAGGGAGACCAATAGTCCGGCAGTTTGCGCAGATGCGGGATTTTTGTAGCTTGACCGGCTTTTTGCTGCTCCACTTCGTATTCCTTTTTCACCGCTTCGACGATTAGCGAGGCGTCGATGCCGGTGCGCTCGGCATAAATCTTCCAGAGCGGCGCATGATTCTTGATGCGCTCGTAGAGAACCGGCTGCGTGATGGTGGGATCGTCGACTTCGCTGTGGCCATGGCGGCGATAGCCGATGATGTCCACGACGACGTCGCTGCCAAATGTCGCGCGATATTCCGCGGCAAGCTTGCCGATGCGCACGACCGCGTCGGGATCTTCCGCGTTCACGTGGAAAATCGGCACGCTTTGGCGCTTGGCGATGTCCGAAGCAAAACGCGAAGAATGCTCTTGCGCTGGGCTGCGTGGTGAAACCGATGAGATTGTTGACGACGATGTGGACCGTGCCGCCGACGGTGTACGCCTTCAAGTCCGCGAGGTTGAGCGTTTCCGCCAAGATGCCTTGGCCGGCAAATGCGGCGTCGCCGTGCATGACGATCGGCCAGACTTTGTTAAGCGTTTCGCGCGAGCGGTCGATGATCGGACCGTCCACGCCGTGGCGCGTCTGCTTGGCGCGCGCGCGGCCCATGGCCACGGGATCGACCGCTTCCAGGTGGCTGGGATTCGAGACCAAGGTGCATATTGATGGACTTGCCGCTCGCCGTGGTCGTATACGCCGGTCGCGCCGACGTGATACTTCACGTCGCCCGCGCCGAGCACGCTGCGCGGATCGACGTCTTCAAACCCGGAAACAACTTCGTGCGGCAGGTTTGCACGCGGCGTGGACCATCACATTCAGTCGGCCGCGATGGCTCATGGCCATGACGCAATCGACGGCGCCGAAATCCCCTGCAGTGTCCAGTATGGAATCCAGAAGCGGAATGAGCGAAGTGTCGCCTTCGAGCGAAAATCGCTTCGTGCCCAGATAGCGCGCCTGAAGAACTTGCTCGAAAAGGTCGGCGCGAACCAGGCGTTCTAGAATTTTCTGCTGGTCTGACCTCTAGCTCGGGGCCTTCGATGCGCTCCGCGATCCAGCGGCGCCGCTCCGGCTCGGGCAGGTGCATGAATTCCACGCCAATGTTGCCGCAGTAGATGCGGCGTGCTTCTTCGGCCGCCTCGCCAGTCAACTCAAGTCGGCAAGCTTCTGCGGCTGGAAGACGCCAAGCGGATCCAGCGTGGCTTCGTAATAGCCCCAGCGGCGAAACGCATCAAATATGCGCTCGCGCTGCTCGTTATTCGCAGCAGATTTCTTCGACCCTTGGCGGGTTTTGCGGGGCGCTCTAATGTCTCGATTGTACGGTCGGCCATAAATCCATCTCAGACAACACTCTATTTTGCCACAGAACCCATCACGATGCTTTTTACCGGGGCAGCAGACGACAACAGCACCGTTTCAGAGAGAAACAATTCGAGCTTGCAGAAGGCGGGCAATTTCCTCCGGGGACGCTGCCGGAAGGAATGTCATCGGCGCGCCGATGTGAACAGTGATTTCGCCAAAGTGGGCGAGGCGGCGGCGTTCGCGCTTCATTTGCCATACACCGTCAAGGCGCATGGGAATGATGGGGAGGCGCAGATTTTCCGCCAGCAGGCCGATGCCGCTTTGGAAAGCGGCCATGCGGCCGTCTTCGGAATTGTTGACTTCGCCTTCGGGGAAAACGAGGAGGCTATAGCCGCGATCGGCGGATTCGCCGGCAAATCGGAAACTTTCGCGAAAGCCGGAATGCTGCGGCAGCGGGAAGACGTTGAAGAGCGCCGTTGCCAGCCAGTAGCCGAAATAATAAGCCCAGCGTTTCGCAAAAAACCATTCGCGCGGCGGCCGCCGCATCCTTTGCAATGACTCGCCGCCCATGGCCGTGGCAAGACGATGGCGAAAACGGCGCGGGAGCGCCGCGAGAATCAAGCCAATATCGGCGCGGCGGGTGATGTGGTTCGAAACAATAAGCACTGGCCCTCGAACACCACGAAGATTTTCGCGGCCAATGATTTTCGGATGCCCAAGAATTTGCGTGGCCGGCCAGACTAACGCGTAGTAAACGGCCAGGCGCAACCAGCGCACAGGCGCGCGTTGCGTCCAGCGCGGATAAACGTATTCCGTGCGATGGGCCGCCGGTTGCTGCAAAAGCCGCTGCACATCCGCGACCGTTTTTGCCTCGGCAAAAGATGTTTCATTCAGTTCGACCTGAAAACGCTCCTCGAGCGCGCTCATCAGCTCCACGCGATCGAGTGAAGTGAGACTCAGGTTCTTCTCCGATTTCTCTGAATCGCCCTTGCCCGCGGAAAATTTTTCAAGCAAATCGTCAAGCGTACCGGCATGCGCGTTTGCCCGCGGGGAACCATCCGCCGCCTCTGCCGCCCGCGCTGCGATGACGCTGAGACGAGGTTTCCCTGTCGGCGTGCGCGGAAAATCCGGCTCCGGCCACGCGAGCCAGTGATGCACGCGCTGATACTCAGCAAGCGAAGCGTTGGCATTCTCCATTGCCGCTCGCACTGCCCGCTCCGGAGTCTCTGTACCGTCGCGCATCAGGAGTATGGCGAACGGCTCGGCGTTGCCGCCGCGCAGCTCCGGAATCACGACGCAATCGCGCACGCCGGGTTGCTTGCGCAGCGCCGCTTCCACGTCCTCGGGATAAACATTCAATCCCGCCGGCGTCACCATCACGTTTTTCTTGCGGCCTTTGAAGCGGAGATTTCCCTGGGCATCAAGCTCGCCGATATCGCCCGTGCGCAGCCAGTTTTCGGCGTCGCGTACTCCTTGCCGCAGCGCTCCGCCTTCCCAGTAGCCGCTCGCCACGTTTTCGCCGCGCACGAGAATCTCGCCGTCCTCCGCAAGCCGAAATTCGCGCCCCGGCAAAACTTTTCCAATCGAGCCCTGCGTGGCGCGAAACGGATGATTCAAGCTGATGAGCGAAGCGGTCTCCGTCATGCCGTAGCCCTGCACGACGGCGTAACCCACGCGCTTGAAAAATTCCTCGCTTTCGGCGGATAGCGCCGCACCGCCGGAAATAAACGCCCAGAATTTCCATCCGAAGCGGCGGTGAATTCGGCGGAACCGCCACGCGCGCCGCAAAAATTTCTCACCGTTAGCCGCGTCTAATGTTTTCTTCAGCCATCCGCCCTGACCGCGTGCGTCAAATTCTCGCTCGATTCCGGAGTGTAAAGCATCGAGCATGCGCGGCACCGCGATGAGCGCCGTGGCCCGCTCGCGCTTCACGGTGCGGATAATCTCCGCCGGATTTGCCGATGGCTCGAAAACTACCGTCGCGCCCAGCAGTGGCGGCACAAACAGCGCCATGAATTGCCCGAATACATGGCTGAGCGGCACCAGCGTGACAAACCGCAGCGGATGAAACCATCGCTCATACTTTCGATAGGGCTCGATCCCGCGCTCGAGCGGCTCAAGATTTGCCAGGAAATTCCCGTGTGTCAAAACGACGCCGCGCGGCTCCGCCGTTGTGCCCGAAGTGAAAAGGATTTGCGCGATGTGATTTCGCTTGATTGGCACGTCCGCGAAATCTCCCGCGTCCGCGCCTTTGGCATGGCTCGCAGTGTCCGCCAAATCCTCCATGGCGAGCCTCGCGATGGCGGGATCGAGTGCGGGCTTTTCGCGGGAAGCGACGATCAATTTGACGCCCGCGTCACGGGCCACTCGTCCTGCAAAATCAACCGTCGCGCCGTCATCCATGGGCACCGCGATCGCCCCGCGCAGCAAGCAGCCCCAAAACGCCGCCGTCCACTCCGCGCCGTTCGGCCCCCAGAGCAAAACGCGCTCGCCCGCGCGAACGCCGCGTGTCTTCAACTCCAAAGCGCACGCGAAAGCCGTGCCAGCGAGTTTGCGGTATGTCCACGCCTCCCGCCGGTAGCCCCGCCGCTGTACGAACGCTGTGTCGTGGCCATAGCGCTCGAACTCGCCGAACAAAGATAGAAGATTGTCTCGGGACATGCTCCCCGTATTCTCACGCCTTGGAGATGGCTTGATTCTACGCCTCTGATGTAAACGTAGGCGGCAATCCATGCCGCAAAGGTGCACGCAACGTGCCAAATTTGGATCGAGTCTCTTGCTACTTCCTCGGCGTTCTCTGGCCGCGAACGCTCAGCCACAAAACCGCTGCGCCAACTAGGCTCGCATTGAGGAGCCCGAGCCGAATGCCATCCCGAAGCATTTGAGCCACGGATGAAAAATCCATCAGGAAAGACCACGCGAAGAAAAAAGTGTGCAACATAGTCTTCTCCGCTTTAGTTCCCTTCCTTCGCCGTTGATCCAATACCGCGAGACTGCGTATGCCCCTGCCGCCAACGAATCAATTCCGTGATCCTGAAAATGATCGTCAGGGCGGACAGAATGGCCGCACCGAGGAAAACGTAAATCAAGCACTGATTCACGATGTGGGCCACCTGAGCGTATGTGCCCTCTTTGTCCGCCAAGGTGTTGGCCACTGTCACCCAGCTTCCCGCCTTAATCGCGAACCACGCGACCCCCAGCCCGCCAGCCTGCAAAATCACGCGAAATATGGCGCGAAACAGCGTCCAGTCGGGGCGGATGAGGTTTATTATCGCGCGGACAATCTCGAGGTCCGTCAGCACCACAATCGGAAAATAAATCTGGTGCCAGATGGGAGCCAGATTCAAAAAGGCCGCCGCTGGACCAAAAATCAGGAAGGGATGGCTCTGTACCGACGTCCACCACACCAGCGCGACAGCCGAGGCCACGATGATGGACAGGGATTCAAAGCGCGAAACCTCGGCCTTATGGCTATCGATGCGTACCTGGGTGTCACGCTCGATCTTCAAGTCCAGGCGGAACTTTCCCCCCATTCCCTTGAGGTGCCAGCGATCCGGATATTTTGTCAGGTGGCGCTCGACCATTGAAAAAATCAGCGTCACCACGCCGAACTGAATGAAAAATTGCAGCAGGCAAGTCGAGACCATATCGTTAAACGAGATTCTCTGCCCGCTCAACTGGAGCGCCGTAAAGATGACGCCGACAATCAAAAATGTTAGCCCCAGATTGAACGCGAGCACCTTGACATAGAACGGATAGAGAACGGGCCCGATGATCTGGCGGCCGAACGCCACCGAGCGCTGGTCCTGCCGGTACCGCGCCGCCAACACCCATGGGTTACCTCGCTGCTTCAGCAAGCTTTCTTGCTCGTCCTCGGTCAGTGGCCGCCCAAGCGCCTTTTGCCTGTCTTCCATTTCGGAGCGAATGTCTTCCGACAATTCACCCAGGATGTCTTCGCGCTGGTCTTGGGGCAGCGCCTTCGCCACTGCACGCAGATAATTATCAACTAAGTCCATGACGCTCTCCTTCCTACTTCACAACATTCCGTTCAGCGACGTGCTGATGCCCTGCCATTCCGCCATCAACTGCTTCAGAATCTCTTTCCCCTCCGTCGATAGCCGGTAGAACCGCTTGTTCCGCTTTTCTTCCTCTCGCCATTCGCTCACCAGCAGTCCGTGGCTTTCGAGCCGCCGCAACAATGGGTACAGCGTGCCTTCATCGATGGCCATTCCCCGGTCCGCCAGTGTCTTCCGTAGCGTGTAGCCGTAATGTTCTTTGCGCAGCGCCGCCAGTACGGCAAGCACCAAAGACCCGCGGCGCAGTTCCAGGCGGAGGTTTTCGAAGAGTTCGTGGTTGCCGGTACCGGGTGTCATATAGTGTACGCCACACACTGTATGTCACACAGTATAACCTGTCAAGTCTTTTTTTACTTTTCTTGAATCCAGCTAAATCTCATTTTTTCTGAGATCTTCGTCAGTTTCCGATGATCCGACAGTCCCGGTAACCACCCCATCAATGGAAACAACCGCGTTTGTCGGTACTAAACAGGAGGACGAACCGATGACTTCCGGGTTGCCCGTCATCCAGCAGTTTCTGCGATTGATTCGCACAAGCCGACTTGTCGAGACCCATCGCCGAAAGGCTCCTGACTCTTCAAAGGGGAGCGCACCAGCCACATTCACGCCTAAGTGACTAGCAACACGAGGCGCTGGGCAAGCAGGAACACAACGAGCAGCGGAACACGGATCCGTGGACGCATCGAATTCACGATTTTGGACTTTAATTCAAGGTGCTTCCGTCGAGCGTCTGGATCCCGCGGAGTAGATTTGGTAACCCTCGGAGGGCGACCGGCATCTAATTAATGTCAGCCCTCCAATTCAATAAAGGATAGGGAGGAGCTTATGTACGTCATTACCGGCGCGACAGGACACACGGGAAACGAAGTAGCGGAAAAGTTGCTCGCAAAAGGTGAACAGGTGCGTGTTGTAGGCCGCAGCGCAAAGCGACTAGAACCATTCGTAAAGAAGGGCGCAGAGGCTTTCGTTGCGGACATCACCGACACGGGGGCGCTCACGAAAGCTTTTTCGGGTGCAAAGGCGGTGTACGCGATGATACCGCCGGACGTGAGCGCCCCGGATGTGCTGGCACACTATCAGCGCGTGGGCGACGCCTTGGCCGCCGCGATTGAGAAGAGCGGAGTAAAATACGCCGTCGTGCTGAGCAGCGTCGGCGCGGACAAGCCGGATAAAACAGGCCCGGTGGTCGGGCTGTACAATCTTGAAAAGAAACTTGGGGCGATTCCTGGATTGAACGCCCTCTACCTGCGACCCGCCGCCTTCATGGAAAACCTTCTGTTCCAGGTTGGCGTGATCAAGGCCTTCGGAACAATGGCCGGCCCGGTCAAAGGCGATCTGCCGATACCCATGATCGCAACGCGCGATATCGGCGACGCAGCCGCGGACGCCCTGTTGCAGCTCGATTTTCAAGGACAGAGCACGCGCGAACTGCAAGGGGCTCGCGATGTCACGAACACGGAAGCCGCCAAAATAATCGGCGCCGCGATCGGCAAGCCCGACCTGACATATAAGCAGATGCCCGCGGCACAGTTGAAGCCCGGTTTCATGCAGATGGGCATGTCTTCGAATATGGCGGACCAGCTGTTTGAGTTGGCGGACGCGCAGAATTCGGGCTACCTAAAGGCGCTCGAGCCACGCTCCCCAAGGAACACCACTCCCACAACGCTGGAGACTTTTGTAGCCGAAGTTTTCGCGCCAGCCTATCGGGAACAAAAGGCGGCCCGCGCCTAGGAGGCTTGCCGCCATGGGCCCGCCCAGCGGGCCCATGTTCCAAGCGTCGATGTTCTTGTCAATTTCCGTGTAGCCCGTAATCCAGGACTTATCCAGCACTTCTCCAGCGCTTCTCCCTCCACCTCAAAGAGCTACTTTTGAGCGTTTGGGAGCGCCACAAAGAGCTTATCCTGAGTTTTGACTGTTCCGGAAGCTATTGGCGATCGAGTTACGCCGGCTCCGCCAGCAGGAGGTTCCGAGGATGAGCAGACTTGGAAAAACGCTGGGTTTGGTGTTCGCCGTGCTCCTGCTGGTTTTGGCCGCAGGAGTAACGTTCACCATCGGCTGGCGGCCTTTCATCGGTCCGCGGGCGCGCGCGCTGACGGCGGGGAAGTTCGGAAGCACGCCGGCGCGCCTGGCGCGGGGTGAGTACCTCGTTCGGGACGTAACAAATTGCATGGCTTGCCATGCCCAGCATGATTGGACAGCGCACGATGCGCCCATTCTGCCGAACACGCTCGGCGCGGGTCAGGATATGAACTTCCTCAAGGGTCTTCCCGGAAAGGTGTATGCGCCGAATATCACTCCAGATTCAGAAACCGGGGTGGGTAACTGGAGCGACGATCAACTGGCACGCGCCATCCGCGAGGGCGTCAGCCACGATGGGCGGGCGCTGTTTCCGTTCATGCCGTACCCGGATTTCCGATCCATGTCCGACGAAGACCTGGCCTCGGTCATCGTGTACTTGCGGTCGCTGCCGCCGGTGCGCGACCAGCAGCCGACGACCGACCTGATTTTCCCGGTAAAATACTTGATCCGCAGCGTCCCGCAGCCACTGGACGCGCCAGTGCCCGAACCCGACCGTTCGACTCCCGAAAAGCGCGGGAAATACCTGGTGACCATTGCCGGATGCACAGATTGTCACACCCCACAGGACGCAAATGGGCAGCCGCTGCCAGGCATGGACTTTGCTGGCGGATTCATTCTCGATGGACCTTGGGGCCGCGTGGCCAGCGGCAACATCACTCCCGACCCGACGGGGATTCCTTACTACGACGAGGCGATGTTTACGCAGGCGATTCGCACCGGGTACGTCGGGGCGCGAAAGCTCAGCCAGATCATGCCTTGGCACACCTACCGCGGTATGACGGACGAGGATATTGCCGTGATGTTTGCCTATGTCAAGACGTTCAAACCGGTGCACCACTACGTGGATAACTCCGAGCCGCCGACGTTTTGCAAGGTCTGCCGTCAAACCCACGGGGGCGGAAACCAGAACTAGGCGTAAGTGGCATTGAGAACGGTACGTTGCCAACTCCGGTCGAGTGGTCGGCCAAACGGAAGTGATCCACGTCGAGGGATCAGTAACAATAAGTCGGCTTGTAGGAAGTAATGTCCGCGCTTGGCATCGACTCTGGACGGTTTCGGAAACTAACCAAATATCCCGCAAAAACCAACCGAGCATAAACGAAGGGAGTTGAGTACAATAGAACATTCGGGGGATATCTCATGGTCTCCCGGCAGCATCGAATTTAGAATTAAGTGGGGAAAATGCCGGTACCTATCTCACAGATGTGGACGGTTGCCACGTACGTCCTCAAACAAAAAATTGCGGGGCGCAAGCGCTACCCGTTCGTGCTGATGCTCGAGCCGCTTTTCCGCTGCAATCTGGCGTGCGCCGGCTGCGGCAAGATTCAGTATCCCGCCCATATTTTGAAGAAGGAATTGAGCCCCGAAGAGTGTTTCAAAGCGGTCGATGAGTGCGGAACGCCGATGGTTTCCATCCCCGGCGGCGAACCGCTGATGCATCCGCAAATCGACAAGATCGTCGAAGGCTTGGTGGCGCGCAAGAAGTACATCTATCTCTGCACCAACGCGTTGCTGCTGAAGGAAAAGCTGGATCTCTTCAAGCCCAGCAAATATCTGACGTTTTCCGTCCACATGGACGGCCAGCGCGAACACCACGATTTCTCCGTGTGCCGCGAAGGCGGATACGATCTGGCCGTCGAAGGCATCAGGGAAGCGCTGAAGCGCGGCTTCCGCGTCACCACGAACACCACGCTCTTTGACGGCGCCGATCCGAACAGCGTTCGCCAGTTTTTCGACGAAATGATGGAGCTGGGCGTCGAAGGCATGATGCTTTCGCCCGGGCTATTCCTACGATAAAGCCCCGGATCAAAAGCACTTCCTCGGGCGCGCGCGCACGCGCCGCACATTCCGCGCCATCCTTTCCAACCGCAAAAAGATCCTGGCAGTTCAATCAGTCGCCCCTTTTTCTGGAATTTCTGATGGGCAAAAAGCAATATGCCTGCACGCCCTGGGGCATGCCCACCTACAACGTCTTCGGCTGGCAAAAACCCTGCTATTTGCTCCAGGACGGTTATGCCGACACGTTCCAGGAATTGCTGGAAACAACCGCGTGGCAGAATTACGGAACGGAATCCGGAAATCAGAAGTGCGCCAACTGCATGGTTCACAGCGGCTACGAAGCTTCGGCCGTGGATCATACGTTCAGCGGTCTTACGCGGCCTTTTCGCCAGCCATAAAAGCGACCTTCGCCGGGAAATACGCCGACCCGGATGCTCTGGCCCTCCTCAACGAACCCACGAAGCCGGTCCATTCTTATAATCCGCTCATTCAAATCGATACGGGCAAGTCGCAACTTGAGGAGACGCGCGCTTGACGGGTCCTCGACACGCTGACCATCCTGCCCACGCGGAACCGGCTCCACTGAATCCCGACGCCCTGGAAGTCGCCCCTGGAACCATTCACGATGCCGTGCAAGGTTGGGTACCCGAACTCGCCACCGAGGACGAAGCTTCGCGTTGCTCTGGAAAAGGCTTTCGATTACCGCGGCGACGTAACCGTAACCACCAAAGATGGCAAGAAGATAGAAGGATACATTTTCGATCGTGTCTCTGGTCCGACGCTCGCCGAACTTCCTTCGTGCGTGTCCTGCCCAAGGATTCCAACCAGCGGCAGAAGATCGCTTATGCCGATATTGCAGCGCTTGCCTTCACGGGCCGGGATCCCGCCGCGGGAAAAAGCTGGGAAGCCTGGGTACGCAAGTACTGGGAAAAGAAGGCATCCGGCGAGGCCGGTTTGAGCCTGCAACCCGAGTCCCTGGAATAGCAGAGTCTGCGCCTTTAGTCTGCCTCCCGGGCCCGCAGCCTCTTATAACCCTATACTGTTCAATATGTTAGCCATGAAACAGGCCCTGTAGTGCCCACCACTCGGCATGGACAAATGCCCCATTTCGTGGTACTATTTGTATAGCGTTTGTTGCTCTTGTATTACCTTTTGACTCGTTCAGAGGGCTGCAAGGACAATCTTTGCAGCCTTTTTTTTGCGGGCTGGAGGCTGTCACGGCGCTTGGAAGATACCGGGTGTTGGCTCGCCCGTAGCTAACCAGGATACGGACCAGGAGAAACAAAGCAATTTCAATTTCGCGGACCCAGCCAAATCGGGAAAGCGCATGCGAGGGTAGTAGCAGTGAAGGAACAAGGAACAGTTAAGTGGTTCAATGCTTCGAAGGGCTATGGTTTTATCCAGCGCCAAACCGGAGAAGATGTTTTCGTGCACTTCTCCGCGATCATGATGGACGGATACAAATCGCTCAACGAAGGTCAAGCTGTGGAATTTGAAGTAAAGAAAGGCCCGAAAGGCCTTCAGGCAGAGAACGTTACCGGCCTCTAGCCTGTGCATTTGGGTGCCCTCGATTCACTCGGGGGCAACGCACTTCAAGAGATTCGAGTCGCATTTCAACGACGACGAGTGTTTCCAAGGAGGATGATGTGCAAGTGATGGCAGAAGGACAGACAGTCAAGCACGATACCTACGGCTTGGGAATTGTTACCGCATCCGATCAGGAGCGCACCGCGATTGATTTCGACGATCACGGCCCCAAGTTGTTCGTTACCAGCATCATGGTGGCAGAACTGATCGGCGAAGCGCCCGCCACCCCGCCCAAGACCAAGCGCCGCCGCAAAGCTTCTACCGCAGCGAAGGCCGCCAAAAAAGCCGCTGCTGCTACCGCCGCCGCCGCCGCAGGCCGCTCGTAATTCCTTTCTCTTCCGCTCTGGAAGTTCATTCTTCCCCTTCGCCAATCCGGCGCAGGGGTGTGTCCGAAATTTTTAGCCGCTGGATTTTTCGGGGAGCAATCCGTCGTCTGTATGGTAGTGTCTGCGTTATGAAGCGCTTTGTAATGGCACTTGGATTCATTCTCGCCATCCTCGGGCTGGTGGCTCTTGTTCACCCGAATTTCGACTGCCACAAACACGAAGAAGTCGCCAAAATTGGACCGATCACGGCATCCTTTGACAAGCCTGAGAGGGCCACCGTTCCACCGATCATTGCCGGCGTAGTGCTGATCGCCGGAGCAGTACTAATCGCTCTGGCACCCAGATTCAAATAATCATTTCTCGCTCGGCATCTCGAGCGGAACTAGGCGGTCTTCTCCTTCCCTCCAAGTAGCTCCAAGTGCAACACTTACCTGTACGCGCCATCTTTCCATGGACTCGTTGACTTCCCGCCTATACGAGCTAATGCTTGATTTATACCCATTGCTGCACGACTTCCCTCTGCGCGGAGTGCGAAATGAAGATCCGTAACCTGGAGTCTCTCGTTGGGTTTTGCGTGGTTTCGGGCCTATACAGCGGTGCTGTTGCCCAGCGCCTTCGGTCAAGGTGCCCCCGGCGTAACGGATAACGAAATCCTGATCGGTTCCTGCTCCGCTCTCGAAGGTCCGTCGCATTTCCTCGGCATCGAAACCGTCACCGGCGCGAAAGCCTACTTCAATCTTATCAACGAAGAAGGCGGCGTGAATGGGCGTAAGCTCAAGCTCATTTCTGCAGACGACAGTTACGATCCGGCGAAGACCCAAGCCTGTTTCGACCACCTGATGAGCGAAAAGGTTTTTGCGCTGGGCTTCTTCGTGGGCACGCCTACTGCCGTGAAGTATGTCCCCATGGCCGATGAGCGCCAAGATTCCGCTGTCGGCTTGTTTACCGGCGCGCAAACACTTTATGTGCCGCTTTCGCCACTGGATTGTGAACGTGCGGGCGTCTTACTTCGACGAGACACGCGAGCAAGTCGACGGGCTCTGGAAGACGCTCGGCTACAAGAAGATCGGAGTCATCTACCCCGATGATGCGTTTGGAAGACCGTTCTGGAAGGTGTGAAAGGCGCCCTCAAAGAACATGGCGCGGAGCCTGCCGCGTAGCCTCCTATCAGCGGCAAACGGCGCAGGTCGGCGGCGCGATCGACACAGTGCGTGCCGCGAACCCGGATGCCGTCGTGGTCGTAGGACCGGCCAATACGGTGGCGCCAATCCTCAAGCAAGCGCACGCCAAGGGCTGGAAGCCGCTCTTTCTGACGGTCTCCTTCGTCGGCACGGATGAACTGATTTCGGAGGCGGGTGCCGATGCCGAAGGCGTGGTGATCACCCAGGTTGTCCCGCCGTATTACATGACGGAGCACAAATCCGTCGCTCTGTATCGCCGAGCGCTGGGAAAATACTTTCCTTCCGAGCAGCCTAATTTTGTGAGCCTTGAGGGATTTGTGGATGCCATGGTGATGGTGGAAGGCCTGAAAAGAGCCGGAAAAGATTTGACGCGGGAAGGGCTTGATCCACGCCATCGAATCGATCCACGATCACGATTTGGGGCTCGGTCCGCAGCTGAAACTGAACTACGGCGCGAAAGACCACAAGGGCTTTGACCATGTGCATTCCTACGGTGATTCGCGGAGGCCGCGCTGTGCCGTTCACGGATTGGTCGACGGCCGCGCCGAAATAAATAGGACAGACAGAACTTGTTTGTCGCTCTTAGCTCGACCAAGACCAAAAATCAAAGGCAACCTTCAACTCTAGGCAGGTAATGCCGTCCTATTTGTGGGCGGATTCGGTTTGCTCGAAGGCGTGGTAGGAAGAACGCACCAGCGGGCCGGCTTCGACGTGTTTGAAGCCCATGGCTTCGCCCAGGATTTTGAACTCGGCGAATTCGTCGGGATGCACATAGCGAACGATGGGCAGATGTTCGCGCGTCGGCTGGAGATACTGGCCGAGGGTAAGAATGTCCGTGCCTTGCGCGGCTAGATCCTGCATCGTGGCAAGGACTTCGTCTTTTTCTTCGCCGAGGCCCAAGCATCAAGCCCGGTCTTTGTCGGCACATCGGGATGCGTTTGCTTTGGCGCGGCGCAGCAATTCCAGAGAGCGCTCGTAGAGCGCGCCTTTGCGAACTTGGCGATAGAGGCGGGGAACGGTTTCGGTGTTGTGATTCAGAACGTCCGGGCGCGTCGCGAGAACGACGTTCAGCGCGTTCCAGTCGCCGCGAAAATCGGGGATGAGCACTTCCACTTTGCATCCCGGCACGCGGCGGCGAATTTCTTCGATGGTGCGCGCAAAAATGTGCGCGCCGCCATCGGGTTGGTCGTCGCGATTCACGCTTGTAACGACCGCGTAGCGCAAACCCATTCGCGCGACGGCTTCGGCGACGCGCTGCGGCTCCTTTTCGTCCGGCGGACCAGCCGGCTTGCCGCTCGGCACGGCGCAGAAGCCGCAGGCGCGCGTGCAAATGTCTCCCAGAATCATGAAGGTAGCTGTGCCGTGATCCCAGCATTCGCCCATGTTGGGGCAGCGCGCGCTTTCGCAAACGGTGTGCAGGTCGAGCGTGCGCATGATGCGCTTTAGGTCCTGGTAGCGATCGCCACCAAAGAATTTTACTCGCAGCCAGTCTGGGCGCGGATGGGCGTTCCGGCGGGGGGATCTGCGCCGGGGGCTGTATTCGAGATGATGTTAAAGGGTGAGGCCATGGTGTGTGCTCGAATTCGCTATTTTACCTCAGCTTGGCTCCGCGGTCGAAAGAAACGGGACGTGGTCCGTGGCCAGTGACTCTTGAGACGTGACCCGTGGGACTGCGAAGTAATGAAATAACGAGGTAATGAGGTAAGGAAAAGCAAAAGCAGATTCTCCTCGCGGAACCCGCTCGGAGGCGCAGAGATCCTCGCTTCGCTCGGGATGACAGAGTTGGGGGAATGGGAAACCAGGAAAAGGATGACGCAGAGACGCACAGGGCGCTGAGGTCGCGCAGAGAAGACCGGTGCCCCTGCCCCCACCCCCGGGGTGTGCGCAAGTTATGAAGTAAACGTATGAGCGGAAAGGGATTGCACGGATTCCTGCGTGTACGCAGGAGCGGCCCCTCGAAACTCGGGGTAAACGAGGGGGGAGTGACGAGTTGCAAAACTTTGGGGCTGGAGAGGGGGCCCTCCCCCCGGGTTTTTTGTAAGTGTTGCTGATAGAGGACTTAAAGTGGAGTGGAATCAACAGTTGTGGAAGTGTTGATTCTGAAGGGGTTTCCACGGAGCGGCTTTTATGAAGTGGTAACCTGGGAGGGACTGAGGATTTTGCGGGGATTTTAGGGACCGCGCGGCGGAGGCGTCCTGAGCCTCGAAGCCATGACTTGCGGGGTGACGGACAGAGTCCGCGTCCCAATCGACACGTTTATTATAACACATTGGTACTGGTTGTCAAGTATAAACTGTAAGCCGTTTGTTTGGTGGGAGTTGAGGGACGCGCGAGGGCGGGGCGTCCATCGAACAAGGTAAAAACAAAAGGCGTACCGCTAAAGCGAAGAGGAAGACCCACCTTTTCAAGAATCAAACCCGAAAAGGTGGGGCGCCCCAGAATGAAGACAGAGTCAAAGTCGTTGTGTGGTGCTAAGGCTGTCCCACCCGCCGAGGTCACCGCCTAGCACTGATCGGGTCCGGCTGCCAACTGAAAGTTGGCGTGAAAAAAAAGAACCTCAGTGATTTGCAGGATCTCTGTCCGAGATATCGGTAGGTGCAAAATTACTCCAAGCGACTCACCCTCCGAGTCGAGACCGACGATGGTTACAAGCCAGCAGTCGCATGGTTGTCTGAGCCTGAGCCGATCGGTGATTCGTCCGCTATCAATCGCTCGCCGAATCTCGAGGTCGGATAACCATTTGCCGATTCTGCGAAGATTGGTTATGGCTTCGAACACCGTCGGCCACAACATCATGCCCATCGACGCTCGGATTCGGGTTTCCATCAGTAGAGCTGCATCTGAGATGTCTTCAGCGAGAATAGCCGAGGGGTTCGACATCGTGGTCCTCTCCAGATTGATGCTTCGTTAGGGACAAAAGCAACCGTGTAAAGCTAGCTCACGTTGTTAGCATGGCGCACACTGGATGTCAAATGTTTTGTGCGTCCGTCAGTATCGCACAGCTCCGACTCGGAGTTACTGCCTGAATGAGGATCGCGCCGTAGGCATCTTGTGTAGAAACTGTGCAAAACCAGATATGGCTTTCAACCGCCAGATTTGCTGCCCTTTGGGCAAGTTGCGTCGACCAATACTATATGTGGTATGACTCTGCCGACTGGCTCCACTATTTGATGTGGATAATTCGAATATTCTTGACAACCGCGTAGCCTTTCGTATGATGTGGATGGAAGTGGTGATAAGTGGCATAACGCAGTGCTACTTATTTGATCGGCATGGCGCTCGAATGGAGGTGCGAATTGTGATTTGTCACAGGTGCGGTTTAGCAATGGAGCAATCTGTAGAGCGATATCGATATTTGGAGTCGGGCCTCTCCAATATTTTTATCAACCAATGCGTTGTACATTCATGTACAAAATGCAAAATACGCATGGCAGTATTGCCAGATTCGGAGACCGCAGCGAGGGAAATTGTTCGGACGTTAGTTCGCCAAAGGAGGCGACTCGATGGCCAGACCGTGCTCTTTCTGCGAAAGGTAATGCGCTTAAAGGCGGTGGAGCTGGCAGGCATTCTGCGAGTCGATAGGGTCTCCGTGTCCAGGTGGGAAAATAATCAGGCAGCGATAGACGCAATCAACGATTTCAAATTGAGGATGGCGGCGATAGATCGTGTTATTGGCCGGTCTGGTCAGAAGGAGGAGGCAGAGCTTCTAAAATTGGTTCTGTGCCAGATAGTGCAGGACGAATACGATCCTTCCAAAGACATAGGCAGCGAGGAATTGACGATTTTTGCTCCGCCGCCCGAACCCCCTGCCTTCGTCGATAGATCCGTAACGACGGTGAACGGTTGAGATTGGATTCAAGTGGAGGTAAGCAAATGACCCTTGGGCGGGGGCCAGTTTGGATCGAGAAGTACAATCGCTGTGAGGGTGCTCGCCGATGAGTACGATTCAGAGTCGCACGTTAGAGGGCCCCTTCGCCACATCTCCTATTAGGCACTCCGACGTCGTGGACTTCGCCGCGGACTACGTTAATTTGGGTCGTGAAGACGTTGCGGAATACAGAGAGCAAGTTCGTAGGCTTCGCGAAAAACTAGACGGGTATGCTGCGGATCATCCTGACTACGGCCTAATCAAGACCCTGTTGTCGGGCAGCTTAGCGAAAGGCACAGCGCTGAAGACGCTGAACGATATTGATGTCGCGTTCTATGTTACTGCAGAAAAAAGTCCCAGTGCTGAGCCGGAACTACTTGATTGGCTGGCCCAACGGCTACGGGATGCTTATCCGCAGATGAAGGCGGACCAAATTAGGCCGAATGACCATTCCGTTTGCATTAAGTATGCGGTTAGCGGGTTGAGCGTGGATGTCGTTCCGGTCCAATACCTGGGTGATTCGGACGATTGCGGTTATCTGTTCGCGTCGGATGGCGGCGATCCGATTTTCACTAGTATTCCGCTTCACTTAGCTTTTATTCGGAGGCGGAAGGCAGTGCACAAGGATCACTTTGCTCAAGTGATTCGACTGATTAAATGGTGGATCAGAAACCAGAAGATTCGGGACGAGGGCTTCAAATTCAAATCGTTTATGGCGGAGCTTATTGCGGCGAGTCTAGTGGACAACGGAGTCAATCTGAGCGACTACACGCTCGCGCTGGAAAAAATTTTTAGTTATCTCGTGAAGTCTCAGCTGAAGACACGCATCTATTTTACAGACTACTATGCGGCATCGTGGCTGCCGCCACCCAGTAAGAAGCCGATGGAAATATTCGATCCTGTCAACTCCAAGAATAATGTAGCTGCGATCTACGATGATCGGCAACGGCGGAAAATTGTGGATGCTGCGCAGGTCGCGCTGGAGGCCATTTCCGAGGCACGGTATGCAACCACGCGGGGCAGGGCGATTGACTGTTGGCAGGAAGTTCTGGGCCCATCTTTCCGAGGATAAGCCATGACCTTTAGCCACACGCGAACAGCGACGTTTACAATCGTTCATGCTCGCCATCTTGCGTCGAAGGTCGCAGCTGACATGCATCTCTGCGCTCAGTACTACGGAAGCCCTTCGGAAGGAGCTATCCGTGAGTACGCAGAGGAGCTGGCTCAATATCTGAATGCCGGCTATGTCTGGGAATACGAGTTTGGCTTTTCCAAAGATGGCAAGCGCGTCGTTTGCTGGCGCTACCGGGTCGATTCCAACGGTGTGCTTACTGCGGATGACCGTTCTGGTGGAGTTGTGCCTTATGTGGATATATCCGGGGCGTTCTTCTTCAATTTCCTAACTCGCAATTCCCGCTTCTTTGAGCTTTCATCTAGCCAGCAGGCGCGGTTTGAGGCGGAACTGCCATTGCAGAGGACTGAGGGCAACCCGCCTGCCGATGGCCGAGGTTCGTGGCTGTCCGATCGTAACTATTTCTCGGGGGGTTACGGACTGAGTCGCCAGACCTTCCGGCCGCTTTCATGATCGACGGCAAGGTAGGAATCTTCGAAGAGGTGCGCGAGTTCCCGAACCCCGCCGCCGCGAAGCGGTTTGCGTCATTAGTTGGTCTCGATGAGATGAAGGAGCGGCTCTTGAAGGAGGCGCGACTTCTGCTCGATCCAGCGAGTCTCAATGGCTGGAGCGAGAAATATCACCGTCGGCGGACCAGAATTGTCGAGCTATTTCGGGACCGCCCCCCACTGTTCATATTCGCCGGCGACGTGGGGACGGGGAAAACGATCTTGGCAGAGACATTCGGTGATGCCGTGGCGAGGGACGCAGGTATCAGTGTGACGCTATACGAGCTGAGTTTGAATGCTCGCGGCACAGGTGCCGTCGGGGAAATGACGAGCTTACTGTCCGCAGCCTTTGCGGAAGTGAGACAGGCGGCGAAGAGGGGTATGGGACGCGGAACTAAGCATCATTCTGGGATCATACTCTTAATTGATGAGGCCGACGCACTGGCACAATCTCGGGAGCTTGGTCAGATGCATCACGAGGATCGCGCGGGCGTGAATGCGTTGATTCGGGGAGTCGATGACTTGGCAACGGGCGATCTTCCCGCGATGGTTGTTATGTGCACCAATCGGTTGGACGCGCTTGATCCGGCGGTGCGCCGTCGTGCCGCAGTAACCTTTGCATTTAGCCGACCAAACGACGGACAACGATTGGCCTTTCTGAATCCAGTGTTGGATGAGCTGGGTTTCTCCTCAGAACAGATTCATGCGTTGGTCGCCATGACTGGGGCTACTCGCGGACGACCATACGGATATACTTATTCGGACCTCGCTCAGCGTCTGCTCCCTGCGCTTCTGCTCTCGGCATATCCGTCAAGTCCGGTAACGTTCGATTCGGCCAAGGAAGTTGTTGAGCGTCACCCTCCAACGCCGCCGTTTCGAGAGAGTCAAAGTGCTGTTTCTTGACCGGAAGCTCCGAAGAATTCGCGCGCGAGTGAAATAGCGGCGGCAGATGATAACTTTCCTCGAAGGTTGGCCATCGGATGAGTAGCTGGTCCCTCGCTCAATTATTGTCGGGGCTTCACGATGATATCGAGCAGCGTTTGGCTATCGCGCGCAAGTCCTTCAATCATCCGGGGACAAAGGGCAGTGCAAGCGAGCATGTTTGGCTAGAACTGTTTCAAAAGTATTTGCCGGAGCGCTACCGGGCGGCTACAGCTCATATCGTTGACAGTATGGGGCAGTTTAGTGACCAGATGGATGTCGTGATCTTCGATCGACAATACTCTCCGTTTATTTTCAATTTTCAGGGGCAGGTCATCGTTCCGGCGGAAAGCGTGTATGCGGTATTTGAGGCCAAACAGGTGATCAACGCCCCGCAGGTCACCTATGCACAGGACAAGGTTGAGAGTGTCCGAAGGCTGACGCGGACAAGTCTGCCTATTCCCCATGCGGGCGGCACATTCCCGCCAAAACCGTTGCCTTATATTCTTGGCGGACTGGTGACATTCGAAAGCGACTGGAGCCCGCCAATGGGCAAGGCTCTGCTTGATTCGCTAGTTTCGGAGTCTGAGCGGCTCCTTGACCTCGGCTGCGTTGCTGCGCACGGCATTTTTGGATTCGACGAGGCAGGCTCCTACAGTATCAGGCCGAAAGGAAAACCTGCGACAGCGTTTCTTTTGGAATTGATCGCGCGGCTTCAAAATAGCGGCACGGTTCCTATGATTGATGTACGGGCCTATGCGAAATGGCTGTCAAGTTAGTCCATAAGCACGCCGAGCGTTGCGCCGAAAACTAGCGGGAAGGTGCACTGTCCGGATCCATTTTGGCTTGGCAGCTCGAGTGGTTGCTTACTTGATTTTCGCCACGCGGCCGTTGGCGGTGGTGGGGAATTTTTGGAATTGGAGGGAGTCGTGGCCGGGGACGACGCGGTCGACGGAACCGGCGAGTTCGATCATGCGGGATTGGGCGGCGATGTTGGCGGGGTGGTCGGCGTCGGAGAAGGTGGCGCTGGGCAGGTGGAGAGAAAGATTGAGATAGAAATAGCAATTGTCGGAGGCGAGAACGAAAGGCGGATGGCCATCGACGCGGAGATATTGCGAGGCGAAGGTGTGGCGCGCGCCGGCATAGGCGCGGATGCCGGGAAAAATTTCGACGTTATCGCCATCGACGAGATGGATGCGGCCTTCGGTATTTAGCTGGAGGAGCTGCTTGACGTCTTCGGGGTCGATGCCGCCATGATTGCCGCCGGGTTGCCAGGCGTCCATGGTGTAATAGCGATATTCCTCCTTCTGAATCCAGACGCTGGCTTTCGGAAAAAGATCGATGCCGCCCATGTGATCCCAGTGGGCGTGGCTGATGACAATGTCGGTGACCGCGTCGGGCGGCACGCCGGCGAGCTTCACGGCTTCGTCGGGGCGCAGATAATCCTTCATAGGAAAATATTTAAGAAAGGTGTCGCGGTGAAACCCGCTGTCGAAAAGAATAGTGCGACCGCCGCCGCGGATGAGCCAAACGACCATGGCGATGTCCACTTTCAGGTCTTTTGGGCCGCCGACAACAAGGGCGGAGACCGGCACGTCGGGAGAGCTGGCGTAGCGAATCGCTTGAATTGAATAGTCGGGCGTGGGAGGCGGCGCGGCCCACACAGACGATAAAGCCGCAAAGAGAACCGCGAACAGGAATCGTTTCATGAAGGCTTCTCCGCGTTGCGGGGACGAGTCTATGCCAGGAGGCGGCGCTGGAGCCAGCGCATTGCGCGCCGGCGGACGCGGGAGCAGCCGCCAAAAACGTTTTCGATTGCGACAGATTTCATCGCTCTCACGCAAGTACGCAAAAGAGGAAGAGAGATTTCATCGCACAAAATGCGTGCGATGGGGCAGCGGTTCTCACTGCGCAGGCCGACACGTTCGCAGGCAGCGAACGTGAAGAGAAAAAGCATCGGCCCGCTCCGTTCGAAATGACGGTGGGGGGTAGGACGGGTTAGGCGGCGACGGCTGGAGGGATTAGAGCGGCTGGCGCGAGGAGCGCACGAAATCGCGGAGGACGGTGACGTTGGGGCCGTAGGCGCCGATGCGGCCTGCGTCGACGGGGAGGCCGAGGCGCTCGGCCTGGTCGAGGTCGACACCGGCATCATCCAGTTCGGACAAGCTAAAACCTTGCGCGGGCAGCACCCGGTTCAGACCCGTGGGATACACGGGACGCGGCGGGCGGTGACGCTGCCAGGGGCGGCGCGCCAGTTCATAAAATTGCTGCCAATCGCGTTTGTGCCACGTGGTCATGGTTCTCTTAATTATTACGTCCTCTGCATCCGGTTGGATGCTCGCTTCGACCAGAAGGTTCGTCTCGAATTTCTGAGGCATCGCTTGTACCACCCGCAGCCTTCAGACAACGAATCCCTCGCTGGGGAGGCAGGCCGCCAGGCGCTCAACATACTTCACATTCGACGCTGTGCGTCATTTTCCTTGCCTACTGTTTCAAACACGTTACCGGGTGATTTGTTTCGCAGGAAACGGTCCTGGCTGCAAAACAAGCCGCGCGTTCCCAAAAGATGGCGCGAGGCGCTCTTTAGCCGCGGGATACTATACGCAATGGCGAACTTTCGCCAGCGAGGATTCAGACAGTCCGCCATCGCCGTCCGCCGGCAAAAGTAACCAGTCTTCGCCCACGTCCTACCGCAAATACTCTCAGCGCCGCGCTCTCAGCATCGCGCGACTACACTCCTATAGACGGTTTTCTGGCTCAAATGTTGCAGTAGAACGAACAGCAAACACACGATTAACTGAGAGGGGATTTGAAGAGGGTTTGCAGCGGCGTCCCTAAGGAGGAAGACGCCGCTTTTAACTGCGGAAGGCCCGCTTACCAGCGATTCCCGCGGTCTCCGCGATCACCGCCGCCACCGCGCCCGCCACCACCGCCGCCGCGCCCACCGCCGCCACCACCACGTCCACCACCGCCGCCGCCGCGTCCACCATAGCCACCACCACCGCCGCCAGGGCGCCCGCCACCACCACCGCCGCGCTCAGCTTGCGGCCGCGCTTCGTTGACTACCAGGTTCCGCCCGCCGAAATTTTGCCCGTTCAGCGAATTGATCGCACGATCGGCGTCTTCGTCGCTCTGGACTTCGACGAAGGCAAAACCGCGAGATTGTCCCGTGAAACGGTCACGAATGAGATTGACGCCTGAGGGGGTAACGCCTACTTGTGCGAACCATTCCTGAAGCTGCTCTTCCGTCGCGGAAAACGGAAGGTTGCCGATGTAGAGCTTCTTCACCTGCCCACTCCTTCTGCCCGGAACCCAAGTAAGAGTCGCGGAGCGCGCTGAAGGACAGCGATCGGACACGGGCAGTCGGAGAAGCCGAGCCACCGCGGGCGCGAGACCGGCACTTCAGCGGTCAGAGGCATCCTCTCGAAAATTAACCCCTTTTGCAATGGGAAAGAGTCTAGCCCCCCGGTGCTCTCTCGACTCTTCGCCATCGCGGTTATGTTCGATTGGTCTCTTCCCGATCTGTTTGCAAATGGGGTTGAACCACCTATCGCCGCGGAATGGTGGTAGGATGCCGCCGGCTCGGTCCCCAGCAGGAAAACATAAAACATGCGCGGCACGATGATGGATTTTCCGCTGACGCTGCCCTCGATTCTGGAGCGCTCGAGCAAGCTTTTTCATCGCGTCGAAATTGTCTCCCGCAAGCCTGACCGGTCCATCGTTCGAACCACTTACGGCGAGTTTTATGGCCGCGCGCGGCGCCTCTCGAGCGCTCTCACCAAACTTGGCTTGCGTCCCGGTGACCGCGTGGCCTCGATGATGTGGAATCACTCCGGACATCTTGAAGCTTTCTTCGGGGTGCCATGCGCAGGGGGAATTCTGCACACGCTGAACCTGCGCTTGCATCCTCACGAAATTGCGGCCATCGTCAACCACGCCAGCGACCGCTTCCTGCTTATCGACGACGTGCTGCTTCCCACGCTCGCAAGATTTCGCGATAGCGTGTCGTTCGAACGAATCATCGTCGTTCCTTATGGCGGCTGCAGCGATGCAGCTCCGGAAGGTTTCCTGAAGTATGAAGAGCTGCTCGCCGAGGCGGGCGACGATTTCCGTTATCCGGTGCTCGACGAAAACGATGGCGCGGCAATGTGCTACACCTCTGGCACCACGGGCACCTCGAAAGGCGTCGTTTACTCTCACCGCGCTCTCGTGCTGCACTCTTTCACCGAACTTGGCGTGGATTGCTTCGCGATCAGCCATCACGACACCGTCCTGCCCGTCGCGCCCATGTTCCATGCCAACGCCTGGGGCTTGCCCTATTCCTGCACAATGGCCGGCGCGCGGCTGATCCTCCCGGGCCCCAACGTGGACCCTGAAAGCGTGCTGGACCTGATCTCCCAAGAACACGTCACCATCGCGTGCGGCGTTCCCACCGTGTGGCTTAGCGTACTCGCTGCTCTTGAGAAGAATCCCGGCCGCTGGAAATTCGGCTGGCCCATTCGCATTATTTGCGGCGGCTCCGCTCCTCCGGAACGGCTCATGCGCGCTCTGGACAAACACAATCTCCACATACTTCACCTCTGGGGCATGACGGAAACCACTCCGATCGCGACCGTCGGGAAGCTCAAACGCCACATGCGCGACTGGACCTCCGATCAGCAATACGAAGTGCGCGCAAAACAAGGCTGGCCGTGTCCCTTCATCGAACTTCGCGTGATGCGCCCGGAGGGTCCTGAAGAAAAATCCGTCGAAGCTCCTCGCGACGGCGTTTCGCCCGGCGAACTCGAAGTGCGGGGCCCTTGGGTGGCCGGCAGCTACTACAATTCGCCGGACCAGGCTCATCGCTGGACGGAGGATGGCTGGTTCAAGACAGGCGACGTCGCCACCATTGATGATGAAGGCTTCGTGAAAATTGTGGACCGGGCCAAGGATTTGGTGAAGTCCGGCGGTGAGTGGATCAGTTCCGTGGATATTGAAAATACATTGATGGGGCATCCGGCAGTGAAGGAAGCAGCGGTCGTCGGCATTCCGCATCCTAAATGGCAGGAGCGCCCGTTAGCCGCAGTCGTTCTGAAAGATGGCGCACAAGCCACGCCCGAAGAGCTTCGCGCTTTTCTCGCGCAGACCTTTGCGAAGTGGCAGCTCCCCGACGCTTTTGTTTTCGTGGAAGCCTTGCCACGCACTTCCGTAGGTAAATTCAAAAAAACCGCGCTTCGCGAGCAGTTCGCCAACTGGACCTGGGATTAATCATCGCGTTGCGGTTCTTTTCAGTGACGAAAAGCGACTTTGGCCTCCCCTGGATTTTTTGCTAAACCTCGCATGGCGGGGTGACATCTGTAGCTGTACGCCCACTTCCTGCGTCAAAATGATAGGATTCTGCAGAACAATATGCGACGAATCGCTTCCCGTGTTTCTCAGTTGAATGGCGAAGGCGCCCTCGCCGTCTATTCCCGCGCGAAAGAATTGGAACGCGCCGGGCGGTCGATCATCCACTTGGAGCTTGGCGAACCGGATTTCCATCCAGCCGCGCCGGTTGTGGATGCGGTGCGCGATGCTGTTGCGGCGGGACGTGACCGCTACGTCTCGACCCGTGGAATTCCCCCGCTACGCGAAGCGATTGGGGAATATCTGGGAAGGACACGGCGTTTGCAAGTGACGCCGGAGCAGGTTCTCGTGGCGCCGGGCTGCAAGATGGCTCTCTCGCTGGCGATGATGGCGCTGATCGAGCCGGGCGATGAAGTGCTTTATCCCGATCCAGGTTTTCCAATCTATCCGTCGTTCACACGGGGGCTCGGCGCTAAAGCCGTGCCGTTCGGACTGGAAGAGAAAAACGGCTTTCAGCCTGATCTTGATGAGATTGCCGGAAAAATTACGCCGCGCACCACCGCCCTGATTTTCAATTCGCCCAACAATCCCACGGGAACGGTTTTCAGCGCGGAAGCGCTCCGGAAAATAGCGGAGCTCGCCGAGAAGCATGACCTGTGGATTCTCTCGGACGAAATCTATGCGCGCATTTTGTTCGGCGGAGACTACGAATCGATCTGGTCGTTGCCCGGCATGGCGGAGCGAACCGTCATCATCGATGGGTTTTCGAAGAGCTTTGCGATGACGGGCTGGCGGCTGGGTTATGCGGTAGCGCCAAGGCACGTAGTAGATGCGTTGGACCTTCTGGTGCTGAATACGTTCACGTGCGTGGCGGAATTCACGCAAGTGGCGGCGATCGAGGCGCTGCGCGATTCCACTCACGCCGTGGATGCCATGGTCGCGGAGTACCGCAAACGCCGCGACCTCTTCGTGAATGGACTAAACGGCATTCCGGGATTCCGTTGCCAGTCACCCGGCGGCGCGTTTTACGCGTGGGTGAATATCGAGGAGACTGGATTGGCGGCGGAGGAAGTAGCGAAGCTTCTTCTGGAAGAAGCGGGAGTGGCGGGGATCGCGGGAGCCGCGTTTGGCCCGGCTGGAAAGAATTATTTGAGATTCTCACTGGTCAGCGCACGGCACCTGCTTGAGGAGGCCGTGGAGCGCATGCAGCGCGTGTCATCTCGTTGGCGTGCTGCGGTCGCGAGGTAGGGCAGAGCCTCTTGCTTATCTGGTTTGCGTTATAAAGAAGTACGAGGCAAGAGCAGGAAGAAAGAGAACTGAGAAACGGAGGACAGACAGGAGTGTCTGTCCTACCTGCAAGCTTCAGGGGAGAGCAGGACGATGAGAAGCCATATTCAACTGGGGGAGGCGCTGCTACTGGGCGCTCTGGCTGCGCTCTTCGGCGCGGGAAATGCCGCCGCGCAGGCAAAACCGCTCGCAGGTGCGGACGTCCCTAAGATTTACGAGCGGCTTTTGAAGCAGATCGATCAGATCCCTATTATTGACAATCACTCGCACGCCACTTTCCCCGACGATCCGGACATGGACGCGCAAGCGGCGCCTCCGGATGAAACTTCCGTTCTGCGCCTGCGCGACACCAATCCGGAGTTCGTCGCCGCGGCCAAATCCCTCTTTGGCTATCCCTACGATGATTTCAAGCCGGAACACGCGAACTGGTTGATCGACAAGAAAAAAGCCGCCGAAGCGGCCGGCGGCACAGCCTACTGGGATAGCATCCTCGACAAATTGAACATCGAAACGTGCCTCGCGAATCGCGTGGCGCTGGCGCCCTATCTCGATCCCAAACGCTTTCACTGGGTCTTCTTCGTGGATTCGTTCCTCTTCCCGCTCGACAACCGCGACCAGACGGGGAAGAACCCAGACATGGGCGTTTACATCCCTTTGCAGGAAAAAGTCCTGCAGCGTTACATGAAGCAGGAGAATCTGAGCAGCCTCCCTGCCGATCTGGCCGGATACGAAGCCTTTGTGCGGCAGACCGTCGCCGACAACAAGAAAAAAGGCGGCGTGGCCATGAAGTTCGAGGCCGCCTATTTCCGTTCGCTTCATTTCCTCGATCCGCCGCGCGAAGAAGCCGCGGCGATTTACTCGAGATTTCATTCCGGCGGCGTTCCCACGGAAGAGGAATACCGCACGTTTCAGGATTACATCTTTCATGTGCTGATCGACGAAGCCGGGAAACTGAACCTTTCCGTGCATTTTCACAGCGCCGTGGGTATCGGCGATTATTTCAGTTTGCGCAATGGCCATCCGCTGAACCTGGAAAATGTGGTTCGCGACCCGCGGAACAGCAAGATAAACTTCGTGCTGATCCACGGCGGCTATCCCTACACGCTCGATATGATCTGGATGACGGCAGCGAAGAACGTTTACACCGATTCGTCGCTCATGGGGTATTACGTTTATCCCTCGGAACTGAAGAACATTTTGAAACAGTGGATTTCGCTTTTTCCAGACAGAATCATGTTCGGCTCCGATGCATTCCCGTTCAACGAGGCGGTGGGAGCGGAGGAGACTTTCTGGCTGGCAGCGCGCTCGGCGCGGACAGCCGTCGCTGCCGCGCTGGCGGAACTGGTTTCGGAGGGCGCGTTCAGCGAGGAGAAGGCGCTTGAACTGGCGCGCATGTACCTGCACGATAATGCGGCAAAACTGTACGGAGCGAAACTATGAGCGCTGCTTCCGAAATGAAATATATCTCCTGGAAGAACGTGGAGCGCGAACAACTGAATCCGCAGATTGACCGCGAGATGGTGGTTGGCGATAAGATTATGCTGGCGCGCGTGCTCATGAAAAAAGGCGCTCACGTGCCCCTTCATCATCACCACAATGAGCAGGTGACGTATATTCTGGAAGGCGCCCTGAAATTTGCCATCGATGGCAAAGAGATCGTGGTACGGGCGGGCGAGGTGCTTTGCATTCCTCCGCACATGCCGCATGAAGCCTGGGCGATGGAAGACACGATCGATCTGGACGTTTTCAATCCGCCGCGGGAAGACTGGCTGAACAAAACCGACGATTATCTGAGGCATGGGCGCTGAAACCTGCCGCTCCCTCAGACCTGCCATGTGGGGCAACCCTCTCTGCCCCGTTTTACTTTGTACGCGACTTGCGAAAGAACATAGACAAACGCCCTTGGTCTTGTTTACCGTAGCAGAGTGGCTGATTCCAGGCGTGGGGTCATACCTCTAAGGGGAGAATCATGAAGAGGCAACTCGTATTTCTGTCGTTGATGCTTGGGGCGACGTGCGCCGCCAGCGCTCAAGAAGCAATCCCGGACAGCCAGCCTGCAAATCGCAATGTCGCGGCGGTTTTTTCCGCGGCGCCAGCCACAAACCTAACCTTGTTTCCGCCCGACGCCGGCACCGTTTTGTTTTCCGCTCCAAGCTTTGGCCAGGCACCATCTTTCGCAATGCCGGTCGCGACTCCGACGCCTGATCCCACGCCGTCGCCGGCCCCCGATCCCAAGTTTCTCTATGGCGGGCGGGATGATTTCCGCTGGCAGCTCGGAATTGGCGTTGACTGGCTGAGGTTCAGAAGCTCGATCTTCGACGCCAGTGCCGTCGGCATCAAAAGCTCGGTAACGTACTTTACGAACGACTGGTTCGGAATCGAAGGAAACGTCTCAGCCACTTTCGCTCCGGAAATCTATGACCGGGAACACGTGAAAGTGCTGGTCTATGGCGCCGGTCCCAAGGTCGCCTTGCGAGAAAAAAAATGGGAACCCTGGGCCCATGCGATCCTCGGCGGAAGCCATGAGCAACCGCAAACTGCCGATAACAGCAGGAACGCGTTCGCCATCGAGCTTGGTGGCGGCGCGGACTATCGTTTCAATCCGCGCTTTTCGGGACGCCTGGAAGCCGATTGGGTGCGCACGACCTATTTTAGCCAATCGCAAAATAATTTTGAGCTGATGGCCGGCGTCGTTTTCCACTTCTAACGAAACGCAAGCACGCGCGCTTAATAGATTCCGTGATTTGAACCGAGCGCCTTTACCTCGCCGTTCACCACGGAGAGCTGGTAGTCATCGCCGCCCGTTCCTTTCCAATCCTTGACGTTGAACGAAGCACCCGATGGCGCGCGGTGTACTGTGATTCCACTGAAGCTTAGCGGCGCCCGCCTTTTGCAGAGCGCCGGCGAGTTTTTCGCTTCCAGAAAATAGGCCGGCCCCGATCCAATGACTTTCGCCTGGCCATCCGGTTCCAGAAGAACCGCGGCGTCTTGCTCGACGGCGATAGCGCGCACCTTCGCGGCCCAGCCATCTTGCAGAATGCGCGCGAGAAACACGAGCAGACGGCCCATGCGGTCGCGCTTGACGAAGTGCGTGTCCGTGATGACGCCGGCGAGCAGCGGAATGCGCAGGAAGTCTCGCGAGATCGTCACTTTGTTGCCGTAAGGATCGGCAAGCGCGGCGGGGGAATGGATGGTGTCAATCATCGAAGAAAAAGAAAATTCGCCGAGCACGGCTAACCCTGCGCTGGAGCCACCGATGGGCTTTCCGGCAGCGATGTGCCGGTTCAGGGCGTCCTCGACGGGAGTGTCCTGCCAGAAGCGAATGTAATTCGATTGGTCGCCGCCCGCGATGAAAATGGCCTCCGCTTGCTCGATGAGTTCGAGCAGCTTCGGATCGTCGGAGTCATCGCGTTCGGAAAAGACGATAGTCGCCGCGGAGTTCAGCGGGCAGAGGGCGCGTATCTCTTCATTTACCTTTTGTGCGTAGTCGTCCTCGGTGTTGGCACGGAGAATCAGGAAGTCGCCGCCGTTGGCGCGCTCGCATAAAAATTTCAGCGCGGGATCTTGCTCGCCGCCGCCCATGAGCGCGAACCCGGCCCGCGGCGTGGCCGTGCTGTCGGCGGCGTTCCCCGCGCGAAAGTATTTCCACTTCGCGGAGGCTCCCGGTGCAAGCGGGAAAACCGCGAGCGAGAGCGTCACCCACACGAAAAACACAGATGCTGCTCTAGGTATCGAGTTCATCTCGGCCGAGGGAGACTACCAGATTTTGCAAACTTGCAGAGGAACCTTCTCGGAATTTACTTCATCGGCGCCGGCAGCGGCGATTCGTACTTCGTTATGTCGACGCCTTGCCAGGCGCCGCGCTCGATGCCCTCGCGGATTTGCGCGGCCGTCTTACCTTTGCGCGTCTGCTCATACGTATAGAAATCTTCGCGTTCGCAAATCCCGCAGACCGCGGCGTGCTTCCCCGCATAGCAATCCAGCAGGCTGCCATGGCCCTGGCTGCGGTCGCAGTGGCAATAGCAGGGCTCCTGATAAAGAACTTTTTTAATGCGGGCCGCCAGCGCGTAAGCATTTTGCGTAACTGGCTCAGTGAAAAGCGAAGGGCTCAACGTGGCCGGCAACGCGCCGGTTGGTACGGAGTTGTGAAACGCGGGAACCGGTTCGGGATTTACGTCTTGCGCCGAACCTCCCGCAGACCGCGACGAAGCCTGTTGCGGAGTCAGCGCCAGCCCAACCGCCATCGCCACGAGAATGATTCCGCCCAAAAAATTTTGTGGTCCTCGCATCTCTGGCCCCCTGACGAACCTGGCGCATCCCGCGCCGGACGGCCTGCAACAAAAGCCGCCTATTACTCTACGGCGCTATCGGGATAATTTCCACTCGCGTTTCCAAGCGTCTCCAGCCCATCGCCAGATCAAGGGAGGCGCAGCACGCCAATGCGGACCGCTTCCAGCCGCGTCACGTCCATCACTTTGTCGTTGTTCAGATTATCGATCTGGCTGTTCGCAATAAAGAAAAAGTCGGCGCCACGAATGGCCCCGGTGGTCGGCAATACGCACAGACTCGTTCGATTCTCGAGGACAGTTGTGCGCGCCACGCGAAGTCCGTCGCTGGAAAGACGAAACGCCGCGACGCGAGGCGAGCCGATCCCGTTCTGAATGCCAATCAAGCTGCCGTTATGCCAATACAGGCCGTCGATGCCTGCGAGTGTGCTTCGCGGCCCGGGATCGACGTCGCGGCTCTCCCCGTTTGCAAGGTCCACTCTCACCACGCCCAGGCTATCGGCGACGTATAACGTGTGGTCATCGTCGCTCAAAGCAATGCCGTTAGGATAAAAGAGCGGGCGGTGAACGGGTAAGGGTAAGAAAGTTCGCGCAGTTGGATCAAAACGCAGCACCGCGTTCGCCAGGCTATCTGTTGTAATCACTTCGCCGTTCTTGCGGATGACCAGATCGTTGAACCCATGTTTTGCTGAACCGACCGGCTTGAACCTTCCCAACAATTTTCCGGTGGCATCGAAATGCAACAACTCGGATCGCCCGCTGTCGGCGAAGGAATCGGCCCACACCGTGTCATCGCTGGGATTAATTCGTATGCCCAAAACCGGCAAGAGCTCGAAACGATCCGACGGAACAAAATCGGAAATGTTGCCGTCTCGGCCGATCTCCACGATCTTCCGGCGATTCAGGCTGCTCAGATAAAAAACATTCCGTTGCGCGGCATACGCCAGCCCTTCTGGTATCAGATCTTTCTCGGTTGTCCGAATGGCCTCGCGCGCTTGCGCCACGACCGGAAAATCTCTGTGCACATTCTCAATCAGCGTGGAAAATTCCTTCATTTCTTTCAGTTCGAGAAAGACGGGATCTCCGGATGGATCGAACCCCTCCTGTAACGCGAGGCATTCCTTTAAGAGCTCAAGCGCCTCGCGAGTCTCTCTTAAGTGCTCTTTCGCCGCGGCGAGGAAATAGAGCGCCGCACCGCGATCCGGCAGTGCGTGCTGCAATTTCTCCACGACCGCAATTTGGTCGCGGATCTCTTGCGCGTCCGCCGGTTCAGCAGGCGCGCCTATAATCTCTTCCGGGTCCTGACCAAGAGCAGCGGAGGGCATAAGCAGGAATGTGAGGAGGCAGAGCCCCGCCAGAAGCGATGGCAACCGCGTACAGCTGCCATTTTTGGGAGTCGCGCGCGCGTGCCGTGGGCTTCCACGTCGAAGAGTCGAAGGCTCGCTGTAGCCTGGCATGGAAAATGGCGTTCCTTGACTGCCAAAACGGCCGGGGAGTCTAGACGAGCAGGGGCCGCGCCGGAGCGTACGCCGAAGGTGATGGAGAGGGAGATACAGTTGTTGGACGGCCGGCGACATGGCGCAAGCGCAAGTTGCGCTGCACGCGGCGGCCCCAAGCGCGCACAAAAGTGAAATTCAGCGCACCACCAATCACCGAGCTGGCCAGCGGAATCAAGCGGCCTACCCATTTTTCGGCGGTTTCCTGGCCTAGCTTCACGGCCAGCCGCTCCGCTATCCGCGGCGCAAGCCTCTCAAGTATTTGCTTCTCGGCAAGATCCTTGCCGTAGTCCACGCCGGTCGCGGCAGCCGCAGCCATCCACAACTCCAGCCGTTCGCTTTGCCCACGATGCTCGAAACCATAGAGCAGGCAAAGTTTTTGAATCAGGCGCAGCGTCAAAATCGTGAGTAGCCCCGCGTCGGGAATGATCGTAATCATTCCGCCGAGTCCAAAGCCCGCACCTTCCAGGAGCGCCAAGCGTTCCGTATCCTGAATGAGGATTTTGGCAATGGCATCCAGGCGCGCCACGGGTACCAGATGCATATGACGGAAGTCCGACACCATCAGCCCGTGTTTCTTCTTGAGCTGCCGCCGGAACTCTTCGCGGTCGATTTCGATCGAGCTTAGCCCTTTAAGAAGGCCAAAACGGGCAAGCCGCCCAAAAGCCCCTCCCGACACCGAGTTGTGTAACCCTGCCATGTCTTCAAGCATCCTACGGCGGTTAGCATCCGCTGG
Organism: uncultured Acidobacteriota bacterium; assembly: GCA_963804545.1. Taxonomy (GTDB): domain Bacteria; phylum Acidobacteriota; class Terriglobia; order Acidiferrales; family UBA7541; genus Acidiferrum. The sequence continues at coordinate 2,791,060 of CAWDQW010000004.1, read as the reverse complement.
CAACCGTTCCATTGTACCAGTTGCGGTGTTGGGACGCTTAGCCCCTTGGGACAGGGAGTTGCATAAGTGGCGGCAGTGAACCGTGCGTACTACTTGACTCGGAAAATCTTTTCTGTAAACTGCATTTTCTCTATGGCGACTCTGCCACAAATCGTTCCCTCGGAAGTCGTACACGACTTCGACTTCCCACAGCGAGAAGCGGCTTTCTTCTACGGCCTCTTCCTGCGCGGCCATTCTGCGGAAAAACTTCAGGAGGGACATCGAAGTGCCTGCCTTGGTTCTCGCCAAGTGGCACAAAGAAGCAGAACGCGAGCCGGAACTGCGTGACATCTTCACGCGCATGGTGGAATACCGCAGACACGTCTTGGCGATCTTCGATACCTTGGTTGGGTCAGACGTATTTAGCCATCGGGTTCAATAAGAGCACCGCCGAAACCCGTCTCCCCCTCTGACTTCACAGGCCTCCGCGGTTTCTCGTCGGAGGATAGCTCTTTTTTGAAATAACCTGTTCGAACGTTCAGGTCAAAAATTGTCAGGCAACCCTTCGCTTTCTTCGCGAGTCTAAACGCAATCGGGGGACAAGTCCCACAAAATGCAGGAGATTCCTCGATTGACGGGCCGCTTGTCCGGGGGTAGAATTCAGTCGTCCTAGAAGTTGAGGTGTGCCAATGCCACGGGTAATTCGTACCCTGATTGCTACTGCATTCTCGTTTGCCATCTTTATTCCGGCTTTGCCAGCTCAACAGGTTCCGCAGGCTGCAGGATCCTAACAATCCACCGGCTCCTCAAACGCTCACCAAAGAGCAGAGGAAAGCGCAGAAAGACAAAGCGCGCAAGACCCTCAAAGAACTCGACAGCCAATACAAACAATGGCTCAACGAGGATGTCGTCTATATCATCTCGCCGGAAGAGCGTAACGCCTTTCCTTCAGCTCGATACCAACGAAGAGCGCGAACAATTCATCGAGCAGTTCTGGCTTCGTCGCAGCAGCCAATCCCGATCTGCCGGAAAACGATTTTAAGGAAGAGCACTATCGGCGTATCGCTTACGCCAACGAGCACTTCGCTTCCGGTATCCCTGGATGGAAGACCGACCGTGGCCGCCTCTACATCATGTGGGGGCCTGCGGACGAGGTCGATTCCCATCCGACAGGCGGAACGTAGGATCGGCCCATGGAAGAGGGCGGCGGTTCGACAACCACGTATCCTTGGGAAACATGGCGCTGGCGCTATTTGGAGGGAATTGGCGAGAACGTCGTAATTGAGTTTGTGGATCCGAGCGGTTCCGGTGAGTATCACATCACCATGGATCCTTCCGAAAAAGATGCCCTGTCTTCACGTGCCTGGCGCCGGCTTGAGCTTGCTGGAATCCATGGGCCTGGCCTCGAAGACCGATCGCTTCACGCGCTCCGACGGCACCAACCTTCCGACTGCGATGGGTGGAACGCCGGCCAGCATGGATGAATTCAATCGTTTGGACCTTTACGCCAAGATTCAAAAACCGCCCGAGGTCAAGTTCAAGGACCTGGAAGCGATTGTGACGGCGCGCATCGTTCGCGATCAGCTCAAGTTCAATTGGCGCACCGATTTTATGAAGGTAACCAATGACACTGTGTTGGTGCCCATCACCATTCAGGTCTCCAACGGCCAGCTCAATTTCTCATCGAAAGATGGCATTCACTCCGCCACCATGAACGTGTTCGGCCGCATCAGCACATTGACCGGCCGCGTGGTTCAGACTTTCGAAGATCCCGTTTCCAGGGATTTCCCCGATTCTCTGTTCCAGCAATCTCTCAAGTTGCAATCCATCTATCAGAAGGCCGTGCCCCTTCGCCCGGGACTGTACCGGTTGGATATCGTCATCAAAGACGTGCAGAGCGGGAACGTCGGCGTCATAAACACTAGACTTGCCGTTCCACGCTATGCCGACGAAAAGCTCGATGCCAGCACGCTGATTCTCGCGGATCAGCTGGAGCATGTCCCCGCCAAGCAGATCGGCACGGGGCAATTCGTTCTCGGCTCGACCAAGGTCCGCCCGCGCCTCGATAGCGAGTTTGCGCCTTCGGATCGCATGGGAATCTATCTCCAGGTTTACAACCTCAAGCCCGACGACAAGACTCACAAGTCCAACGCCACTTTCCGATACACCGTGAAGAAGGGTCCTGAGCAAGTGATGCAATTCAAGGAAACTTCGGCGGACATGAAACAGACCGGCGACCAGGTCACCATCGAGAGATGGCTGCCTCTTGCCACGCTTGCTCCGGGCAAATACACGATCGAAATTGATGCCACCGACGGCAATTCCAATCAGTCCATTTCTAAGACCGCGGATTTTACGGTCAAGGGGCCGCAGGAACCGACGAAGGCCGCAGCCAACACGGTTCCGGGGAGGTAGTTCGCAGTGAAAAAAGGACAGGTCCGAGTCATGGGGGCACTCGTCCTGGCCGTAACGTTCTGCTTGTTGGGAGCGCATCCGGCAGTGGCGCAGTTAAAATCTGTTCAGGGTAACCTGTCGGGAGTGGTTCGCGACACGGCGGGTACTCCTCAACTGGGTGCCAGCGTTCAGGTCATTGCGGAATCCGGTGCATCAGCAGCAGCGATCGCGTATTTAACCAACACACAAGGGGTCTTTCGCGGCGAAAAGCTCGCTCCGGGGTTTTACACCGTGCGCGTCACGCTCGCTGGTTTTCTTCCTACTCTTGAAAAGCACGTCCGCGTCAGCGCCAATCTCACTACTCTCGTCCGCATACAGCTCGAATCCATGTTTGCTTCGCTTGAACAATTGCGCCACGCTCCTTCTGCTTCGGCCAGCGAAGCAGATGATTGGAAGTGGGTGCTTCGCTCCGCGAGCTCGGCTCGTCCGGTTCTTCAGTGGATGGAAGACGACCCGATTAGCGCCTCCGCGGTGAGTTCGGATTCGATTGCCGTAGAGCCGGTGCGCGGCCGCGTGGAGTTTATGGATGGTGCGCGCAAGCCGGGTTCGGTCTCCAATCTTCCCGCGAGTCCCGCAACCGCTTTTGCTTATGATCAGCGCCTCGGTCCTGCGAGCCGGCTCCTCCTTGCTGGACTTGTGAGTTATGACGGCGATTCTCCCGGCGGGTGGAATCGCCACGGTTTGGCTGCCCACCGGCTCACTCGGCGTCGGGGCCACACACCGCGCTGGTTTTGCGCGAATCTAAGCTGGGGGACGTAGGACCAACGTTCCGCGGGGTCCGCATCGATCAAGGCGGCTCCCTCGTTTTCGGATCCAGCGTCGTTCTTGAATATGGGGGTGAATATGTATTGGTTGGACTTGGGAGCGCGGCCAGCTCTCTGCGGCCCCGCATGCAACTCGACGCGCGGCTATCCGAGGATTGGCATGCCTCCCTGATTTTTGCCTCCATGCCTACGGGGCCGGAGCCGCTTGAGGCCACCGACGGGGAAGCCGTCAATGGTTTGGCCGCTGCGCTGAATGAGATGGATGCATTCCCCGTGCTGATGTGGCGGGGCGGACATCCTGTCCTCGAAAGCGGCTTCCACGAAGAGCTCGCAGCGGAACGTAAGTTGGGAACGCGCGGTAAATTACAGCTTGCTGCCTTTCACGAAGACGACAGCCACGTCGCGGTCTTCGGGCGGGGCACCAATCTACCCGTCGCCGACTTTTTTCAGGACGTGTATTCCAATGGCTTCTCCTACGACGGCGGCTCTTCCAGCAGTTGGGGCACACGCGCCGTGTATCGGGAAAAGCTGAGCGATGACGCTGAGCTCACCGCGCTTTATGCCTTTGCTGGCGCCCTGACGCCTTCGAGCGCTGCCGCCGGGCCTCTCCGCGAACTCTTCCGTACTGCCGGACGGCACTCCGCTGGCGCAAAAGTCACGGGAAAGGTGCCCCGGCTCGGCACCAGACTAACGGCAGGCTACCAGTGGATTAGCGGACCAACGCTCTCTCGGGTGGATAGCTTTGGCGAATCCTTGTTTGACATGGAGCCTTATTTTCATGTTGGAGTGCACCAGCGTCTGCCCAAATTTGGCCCTGGCCGGTGGGAGGCCAACGCGGAATGCGACAACCTCCTGGCTCAAGGCTACGTGACTCTCAACTCCCAGGACGGTCGAGTGACGTTGATGCCAGCTTTCCGCACATTCAGGGGTGGTCTAAGCCTGCAGTTTTAGTCACAAAATGGGCTCTAGAAAGCTGTATGCGTCCTTCCAGAAAGCGGATTATCGAAAACTCTCCTCCCTTTGAATTATGTAAGTTATTGAAATATAATACTGTTATTGAGAAGCGACTCTTCCAAAGAATGGACATCCGTTTGCACCTAAGTTTCTCTGGCAGGGTGCTACTCTGCCTGGGCCAGTCATGAAGCAGAATCTGCGAGTCAGCCTCGGGGCCGTTGTGCTAGCGCTAGCCACGCTGGCTGCCATGATTTTTGCGTGGCTGAACTTCGTCCAGAGAACCGAATTTGAGAGTCCCGATGACGGCGTCGTCTGGCTCGACACCCCCCAAGGCGTCCAAGCCAAGGAAGTAGCTGAAAACTCTCCCGCCGTCCGAGCAGGCGTGCGCCCTGGAGATAACCTCCTGGCTATCAACGGCAGCCCCATCACACGGCAAGTGCAGGTCACCAAGCGCCTCTGGCGGGCGGGGCTGTGGACCCAAGTCCGTTACAAGCTGGCGCGCAACGGCGAGGAGTTTGAGACTCCGCTGGTCACCGCTCCTGCCGAGAAGCCGACCTCCATCGAGAATTATGCGCGGGTCCTGGGCCTGATCTATCTTTTCATCGGTCTCTTCATTTTTGCGCGCCGCTGGAATGCGCCCGCGCGCCGTTCATTTCTACATTTTCTGCCTTGTGTCCTTCATTTTCTTCTCCTTCCACTACAGCGGAAAGCTGGACACTTTTGACTATGAGGTTTATTGGGTAAAAATCCTGGCGCAAGTGCTGATGCCGGCTTTGTTGCTGCATTTTGCCCTGGTCTTCCCGGAACGCGCCGAATCGGCCAGCCGGTCATTCTCCAAGCTAAGCCTGGTTTATCTGCCGCCGCTCGCGATTCTTTTCATTCATGTCAGCACAGCACTGGGTGTGCTTGGTTGGGTTCCTTGGCTGGGGTCGCGCATTCTTTTGGACAAAATCGCCTACAGTTATTTAGGCGCGTGCCTTCTGGCTGCCGGATTGGTGTTCTATCGCAATTTTCGCGCGGCGCCTGCCGGCGTCCTGCGCCAGCAGTTGAAGTGGCTCACCGCCGGAACCTTCATCGGCACGGTCCCCTTTTGTCGTCCTGTATATCGTGCCGTACGCCTTTGACGCGGCTTCCAGGCCCTGGATGAAGTTTTCGACAGCCAGTCTGGCGTTCATTCCCTTGTGCTTCGGCTACGCCATCATTCGCTACCGCTTGATGGATGTGGACATCATCTTTAAGCGCGGCCTGGCCTACACCGCGGCAACGGCTGCCATCGCCACGATTTATTTCTTCTTCGTGGCCCTGATTCCCCAAATCTTTCATGCGCAGACCAATGGCCCCGTCGGCGGCGTCATTGCCATCGTCATTGCCGCTCTCCTCTTCCAACCCTTTCGCGAATGGATTCAGGCGCGGCTGGACCGTTTCTTCTATCGCGACCGTTTGGACTATCGCCGCACGCTTGATCGAATTCGGCCGGACGCTCACCAACGAAGTCCGCCTCGAACCGATGCTCGGCTCCGTAATGGACCGTGTGTCGCAAACGCTTCTCGTCGATCGCCTTGCAATTTTCGTCGAGGACGTCGCCAATCCCGGCCATCTCCGCCTGGCTCGCTCCATGGGCGTGCGTCTTGCGGAGCCGCTCGATCTCAGTTTCCTCGGACCGGCCCGGCCCGAGTTTGCGCGGGGGGCGCTCTTTTTCGAGTCGCCCCGCGCCGCGCGCGATGTCAGCGAACCCGTGCGGCACACGCTCGAACAGCTCGACCTCAATTACTACGTCCCCTGCCGCATCCGCGAACATACGGTGGCTGTCCTGGGTCTCGGCAAGACCGTCGATGGCGACTATCTCTCGAGTGACGACGTCGAGCTCGTCGAGACCATCGCCGGCTACGTTGCCGTAGCTCTCGACAACTCCCAGCTCTATACCTCGCTGGAACAAAAAGCCCTGGAAATCGCGCGCCTCAAGGATTTCAGCGAGAACATCGTCGAATCCTTGAACGTCGGCGTACTCGCCGTCGATTTGGAAGGCCTCGTCGAATCCTGGAATACGCGCATGGAGCAGCTTTTCGGCGTGGCCCGCCAGGAAGCCGTTGGACGCCAGCTTCGCTCCCTGCTCCCACAAGAGCTCGCGGACGAAATTGCCGCGCGCGGCGACGCCGAACAGATTACCGGAATCTATAAACAGAGGCTGCATCATCAGGGCAAAGCACTGACCTTGAACGTCTCCATCACGCCGCTCGTTAGCAAGTCCGCAGAGCGCATCGGGCGGCTCTTGCTTTTCGATGACGTCACCCAGCGCGAGCGCATGGAAGAGCAAATGTCGCAAACCGAGAAGCTCACCTCGCTGGGACTCCTGGCCGCCGGCGTGGCGCACGAAGTCAACACGCCTCTGGCCGTGATCTCCAACTACATCCAGATGCTGGCGAAACAGATGCCGGATGGCGACCCGCGCCAATCCATTATCGAGAAGATCGTCAAACAAACATTCCGCGCCAGCGAAATCGTCAACAACCTTTTGAATTTTTCGCGCACGGGAGCGGCCGAGGCCGTGGACATCGACGTGAACCGTGTCGTGGAAGAGACTCTGTCTCTCGTCTCGCATCCGCTAAAAACTTCGCAAATTCAAGTCGTCAAGCATCTCGGCGAAACTCTTCCCGCGGTCCGCGGCTCAGCGAATAAACTGCAGCAGGTATTTCTAAATCTTTTCCTGAATGCCCGCGACGCCATGCCCGGCGGTGGCTTGCTGGAAGTGCGCACCGGCGCGCACAATGGCAGCGTCGAAATTGAAGTTGTGGATACCGGCGCCGGCATTCCGCGCGAACATATTCACCGCATCTTTGATCCGTTCTTCACCACCAAAGCCAGCGGCCGCGGCACCGGCTTGGGCCTCTCCGTCAGCTACGGCATCATCAAGGAACACTCCGGGAAGATCGACGTCCGCTCGACTCCCGGCAAAGGCACCTCCTTCCATGTAGAGTTCCCCGCGGTCAGAAAGTCTGTTCATGTCTAAGGGCTCTATCCTGGTTGTTGACGACGAATCGGAAATCCGCGAAGGCCTGGAACTCCTGCTTACGAGTGAAGGCTACGGTGTTTCCAGCGCCGAAACTGGAGAGTCCGGCCTCGCCAAGCTGGAAGAGCATCCGTTTGATTTGTTGCTTCTCGACGTTAGCCTGCCCGACCGCAACGGCCTCGACCTGTTGCGCGAAATTCGCCGGCGTGATCCGCAGCTCTCCGTCGTCTTGATCACCGCCTATGGTTCCATCGAAATGGCCCGGGCCGCGTTCAAGGGCGGCGCTCTCGATTACATCACTAAGCCGTGGTCCAACGATGAGCTCCTGGCGCAAGTGGCCCAGGCTGTCGAATCACGCCATCTCCGCGAAGAAAACGTTCAGCTGAAGCGCGCGCTCAAACAACGCTTTAATTTTCCCAACATCATAGGCAAAAGCGAAAAGATGCTGACGCTTTTCGATCTGATCACTCAGGTGGCGCCTTCGCGCTCCACTGTGCTTATCAGCGGCGAAAGCGGCACCGGCAAAGAGCTCATCGCCAAAGCCATCCACTCGGCTTCGACGCGCGCAGACAAAGCGTTCGTCCCCGTCAACACCGGCTCCATCCCCGTGGACTTGCTCGAATCGCAGCTTTTCGGCCACGTGAAGGGCGCTTTCACCAGCGCCGTGGCCTCCAAAAAGGGCCTCTTCGAAGTCGCCGATCAGGGCACCATTTTCTTCGACGAAATAGCTACCATCAGCCCGGAAACACAGGCCAAGCTTCTCCGCGTCATTCAAGAGCGCGAATTCATGCGCCTCGGCGGCACGGAACAGCTCAAAGTCGATGTCCGCATTGTGGCCGCCTCCAACGTCGAGCTCCTGACACTCGTTCGCGAAGGCCGCTTTCGCGAAGATCTCTATCACCGGCTGAATGTCATTCACCTCCAACTTCCCCCGTTGCGCGATCGGCGGGAAGATGTCCCCGCTCTGCTCGCCCATTTCCTCGACCGCTATTGCGTCGAGAACGGCAAGCCAATGCGCCTCTTCACGCAGGGCGCCCTGAAACTCCTGATGGACTACGACTGGCCGGGCAACGTCCGCGAGCTGGAAAATGTTGTTGAACGCGCCGTCGTGCTTTCCACCCAAGAGCGCGTGGACGTGGATTTGCTTCCGGAAAGCATTCGCAGCAAGGAAATCGTGCGCGGCGTCCGCTTGCAGCTCTCGGAATTTCTTCCGCCTCTTCCTGGCGAATCCGGTTCCCGCTCCGGAGCCGATCACCCGCAGCCTTCGCTCTTTCAGATCATGGACGAAATCGAGCGGCGCATCATCATCGACATGCTCGAGCGCACCAGTTGGAACCAAACCGAGGCCGCCGAGCGTTTTATGATTCCTCTTTCCACCTTGAATCAAAAGATCAAGCGGCTTGGCATTGACGTCCGCCGCCGCGGCCGCGCCGACGAAACTCTCTCTGCTTCCATGGGTAAGTAGCGCCCGCCAGAAATCTCCGGCTTCTTTCTCCCGCTTTTCTTGAGACTTTCAACTTGCATCTGAGAGTTCGTCTATGCAAAGTATCGCGGGATGATTCTTCGCCTCTCCAGTCCAGCGGCTCGCGGGCTTCTTGTCCTTCTCGCGTTAGCGCTTGCCGCCGGTCTTTCCTACTCAGACATCCGCAATGTCTTTGCTGTGCACGATGCGGAGCTGAACACTCCGGATGGTTACGAGCGAGCGACGAAACTCGAACCGGATGACGCGCGCAATTGGTACCTCCTCGGACGCTACTGGCAATACAACCTGGAAGATCCCGAAGCCCAGCGCGCCATCCGCTTCTACCAGACGGCCTTGTCTTTTGATCCTCGTTCCGCGGACACCTGGCTGGATCTAGGCACCGCGTATGAATCGGAAGGTGACACGACTGCGGCGAGAAATGCATTTGTTCAAGCCAAACGGGTGTATCCGCTTTCGCCGGAAGTCTCTTGGCGTTACGGAAATTTTCTGCTCCGCCGGGGCGAGCCGGGCGCCGCATTCGCGGAGATCAGGCACGCGGTGGAAGCTGACCCAAAGCGCGCCGCGGCAGCTTTTGCTCTCTGCCTGCGCTTCGATCCCGACGTCAATTCCGTTTTGGAACGAGTGTTGCCTCACTCTCAGGACGCTTACTTGAACGTGATTTCCGCATTGGCTGAGCAGGAACAAACGGACCAAGCCTTGATCGTCTGGTCCAATCTGGCGGCTCTTCACCCGCAGCTCCAGCTGAGCGAGTCCTACCCTTTGCTCGAAGCCCTCATCCACAAACGGCAAGTGGCGGAGGCCCAGCGCGTTTGGGAGCAAGCGCTCGCCTTTTCCGCGGTGCCACGCCCTCCTGGCCCTCCCAACTCTTTGGTGTGGGACGGCGGCTTCGAAACGAACGTCACCGGCGGTGGATTCACCTGGCGCTACGCGCCCTTCGTCGGCGGCGTGGTGATCACCCTCGATACAAAAGAAAAACATTCCGGCAATCGTTCTCTCCGGCTCACCTTCAACGGCCTCAGCAATGTGGACTTCAAGGACGTCTGCCAATACATCCCCGTCGAGCCTGCCACTTCCTATCGTTTCTCCGCATGGGTTCATACACGCTCTTTGTCCACGGATCAAGGCGTGCGCTTCGGTCTCCACTCCCTTGGAGACTCGAGCAATTCCACGGTTTGGACGGAAGACATGGAAGGCACGCAGCCGTGGACCAAAATTGAACTTCTCTGGACCTCGGCGAAAGATGTACGTGAACTTCAGCTCTGCGTGAGCCGTCTTCCCAGCGCGAAATTCGACAGTAAGATTCGCGGCTCAGCCTGGATCGACGACGTCGCTCTGGTCCCGGCCCCCGCGGAGACCAGCAAGCCATGAAATTCCTGCGCATTGCCATCTGCGCCCTGGTGGTCTTCGGCGTGGCTTCGCACGGCGCCGTTGAGGATTGGGCGCGCGCCGTCCTGGAGATCGGCGCAGCCTCGCTCTTTGTCTTCTGGGCTGTCCGCGCGTATTTCACGCAGGAGCATCAGGTCATTGTATCGCCTTTGCTTTTGCCTCTTTTCGCTCTGTTGGTGATCGCTCTCGGTCAGTGGATCTTTCATCACACCGCCTCTTCCTATGCGACGCGCATGGAAATCGAGCTTCTCCTCGCCGATATCCTCCTTCTCTTTTTGGCCGCGCAAGCGTTCCGGACACTTGAAGACTGGCGCGCCTTCGTTTGGTTTGTCATGAGTTTCGGATTTCTCGTCGCGATCTTTGGCATCCTGCAGCACCTCACTTTTAACGGCAAGCTCTATTGGTTTCGCGAGATGCACTATGGAGGCATTCCTTTCGGCCCGTACGTGAATCGCAATCATTTTGCCGGTTTTGCGGAGCTCGTTATTCCTGTGTCGCTGGTTCCCTTGGTCCTGGGCAAGGTGCGAAGGGAACGTTGGTTTCTCGTCAGTCTCTTCGCGGTCGTGCCCATCGGCGCTTTGTTTCTGTCGGCGTCCAGGGGAGGCATCGTCAGTTTCGCCGTGCAAATCGGTTTTTTGCTCCTCTGGCTGATTGTCCGCCGCACCGCTGGAAAGCACTTGCTCTCCGGCGGCGCGATCCTACTCCTCGCATTTCTCATGGTTTCCTGGCTGGGCGTGCAGCAGCTCGTTGAGAGGTTTTCTTCCCTGCAATCTCTCGAGGTGACCGTGGGTAAGCGGGCCTCCATGAGAGCGGACACTTGGCGCCTTTTCCTCGATCATCCCTGGACCGGTACCGGCCTCGGCACCCTCCAGCTCGTCTTTCCCGCTTATGAAACTCTCTATGACGGAAAAATCGTCAATCACACCCACAATGATTATCTCGAGGGGCTTGCGGAAACCGGTATCGCCGGTGGTCTCTGCTGCGTTTGGTTCCTCGGCATCCTGTTCTTCGATTCCCTCCGCCGCCTGTTTCATCCCAATGCCGCATTCGCCTCCACAATGCAGCTCTCCGCCTTCGTCGCCTGCCTCGGATTTCTCACCCACAGCCTCGCTGACTTCAATCTGCACATTCCTGGCAACGCCCTTCTCTTCTTTCTCTTGGCAAATCTTGCAACCAGCGAGATACAGCAGTCCCCTTCCTTGATTCCCAAATCGGGAAACCCTCGTCACAGGCATCGAAATCACTGATATAGTTCGTCCTTCTCCCTGTATAATCAACTGGGGGTCATCTATTCGCATGCAACCAGCGAGACTGGGTGCGGGGACGTTGTGTCTCGTCTCCACAACTGTCCTCGGATTTCTGGTTCTGGCGCCGCCCAGCCGCGCACAGGCCGTTCTCGAGACACCACAACAAACGAACGATCGCATTCGCGAGCTATCCGCTGCCGCGCGCGTCGAGCCGCATGAATACGTCATTGGCAACGGAGATCTGATCTCGATCGATGTCTTTGACGTTAAGGAACTGAGCCGCGACGTCCGTGTCAGCCAAACGGGCACCATCGGCATCCCTCTCGTCCCGGTGCGCTTGCATATTGCGGGCCTCACCGAAATCCAAGCGGAACAGAAAATCGCCGAAGTATTGGAAGCAAATGGGTTAGTTTCACATGCCGACGTAAGCGTTACTGTCAGAGAACGAAAGAGCAAACCCATTACCGTGGTCGGCGCTGTTGTGCATCCTCTGGTTTACCAGGCCGATCGTCAGGTCACTCTTCTTGAAGTTCTTGCAGAAGCTGGCGGTCTGGCTAATGACGCCGGGGATGAGGTCATCGTTACCCGTCCCGTGCCCCAAATGTCTTTCGAGGAATCGGAGCCGCCGCCGATCGGCCCTGCCGATGCCGCACCGGCGAATTCGCAGCCCCTCAAACCAGAGGCGAAGCCGCTCGCGCCTGCCGCCTCTCCGTCTTCTTCGGCGCAAACCGCGGCTACCGCCAACCCGCCTGAATTGCCGGCGGCCAACACCACACAGGGAAAATCTGCAGGCAGCCCTGCCGCTCCCCAGAATCCCGTTGCCGACAACATCACTGTAAATTTGTATCAGTTAATGGAAGCCGGGAATACATCGAACAATATCCTGCTGCAGGCGGGCGACGTGGTAACCGTGCCTCATGCCGGCATTGTCTACGTCTTGGGTGCGGTCGCCAGGCCCGGCGGATTTGTGCTCACGAATGACCGCGAGCAATTGAGCGCGCTCAAGATTCTCGCACTGGCCGGTGGCTACACCAACGTGGCTAAGACCGACCACGCCGTCATTATCCGCAAAGACGCTCAGGGGCAGCAGCACGAAGTGGCCCTGGACCTGAAGAAAATTCAAAATCGACAGGCCGAAGACTTGCAGCTCCAGCCCAGCGACATTTTGTATATTCCGCAGAGCGGAGCGAAACTGGCCATTTTGAGGTCAGTCGAGTTTGGCATCGCCCTCGGCTCGGGTGTGGCGCTCTATCGTCTCGCGTACCACTAGAAGAAAATGTCTGAAGACAACAAACTCGTTCCCAGGGAAAACGGCTCCAACGGCGCCATCGAACTGATCCCCCCATCCTCTCGCCTCCCGGCCTGGGATCTCTCGCCACGCGAGCCGCACCTCTACGACTACCTGCTCATCCTGCGCAAACACCAATGGTTGATCTTGTCGTTCCTGCTTGCCGTGGTCACCATTGTCACAATCGCGACATTTCGCATGCAAGCCGTCTATGTGGCTACCGCCCGCATCGAAATCGATCCCTCGAATGCCAACATCTTGCCCTTCCAGGGCATGGATCCCTACGGCTACGAGATGGATCTCGAGAACTACATCGAAACGCAGTCCAAAATCTTGACCAGCGAGACTCTGGCTTTGCAGACCATCCGCAGCAGCGGCCTCGGCGCCCGGCCCGAGTTTGCTTCTCCCAACGGTCCTTCCGAAGCTTTGGCCATTGGCAGCTTGGAAAACCAGAAACGTCCCCCGGAGCTCGGTGCATTTCTCGGCAGCCTCGGCGTGAAGCGTGTTCCCAACAGCCGGCTTATGGATGTGACCTTCGAGTCCACCGACCCGCAATTCGCTGCGCGTATCGTCAACGAGCACATTAAGAATTACCAGGATCAGAACATTCGCAGTCACTACGATGAGACGACGCGCGCCACCACGTGGCTCCGCAATGAGTTGGACGAGCTCAAGATCAACGTTCAGGAATCGGAAGACAAGCGCATCGCCTACGAACGAAAAAATCAGATCTGGACTCTCGACGACAAATCCAACATCACCACGCAGCGCCTCGCCGATATCAACAAGGAATTGACGGATGCTCAGTCCGAGCGCATGCGCAAGGAAGCGCTCTTCCAGTTTGCCAAGGCTGGCGACATCGCCGACGTGCCTCAGCTTCGCGACAATCCCATCTTGCAGGGCCTTACTCAGAAGCGGCAAGTCGCCGCCGAGGATTATAATGACGCTCTGAGCCAGTACGGTCCGAATTTTCCCAAGGTGCTGCGCCTCCAGGCCCAATTGAAGGATATAGATCAGCTCATCCAAAAAGAGAACGTCAACACCCTGAACCGCATCGAAAGCGATTACCGCGAATCCCGCGCAACGCGAGAACCTCCTCACGCAGGCCCTTGATGAGCAAAAAGTGGCGGCCAACGAGATGGCCGAGCGCATGGTCGAATACAACATCCTCAAGCGCGAAGCCGAAGCTTCCAAAGCGCTCTATGACGGATTGATGACCAAGCTCAAGGAAGTGGGAATCTCTGCGGCGTTGCAATCGTCCAACATCCGCGTCGTCGATCCGGCCATGATCCCCGCCTATCCTTCGCGTCCCGCCAAGGCGCGAAACATCGCCTTGGCTTTTCTCGTCGGGCTTGTCGGCGGCATCGGTCTTGCCCTCATGCGTGAGTACTTGGACAACACCGTCAAGACGCCCGACGATATCGAGACTCTCGCTCGCCTGCCTTCCTTGGCCGTCGTGCCACAGTTCGCCGGCTCCAACGGGAACGGTTCGCGTAAACGACTTTTGCAGGGCATTTCCGCGAATGGTCACGACAAACGCATCGAGCTCGTTGCTCAGCATCTTCCCAAATCCCAAATGTCCGAGGCTTTCCGTGCGCTGCGCACCTCGTTGTTGCTTTCTCAACCCGGCCGCCCGCCCCAAGTCATTCTAGTAACCAGCGCCCTGCCGCGCGAAGGCAAGACTACCGCCGCGGCAAACCTGGCGGTCACTCTTGCCCAGCTCGGCGATAGGACCGTGCTCGTCGATGCGGACTTGCGCAAGCCGGGTGTCGGCCGCCTCCTCAATCTCGCCAGCGGCAAGTACGCCGGTTTCAGTTCTTATTTGGCGGGTGTATCGAGTCTTGACCTCGTTACCGTCCCGCACCCCGACATTCCCAACCTTGCCGCGATTCCCACCGGCCCTTTGCCTCCGAATCCCGCCGACTTGCTGTCTTCGCACAAATTGGCGGAAGCCATCGCTGAATTACGCACCAAATTCAAATTCGTGGTGATCGACTCGCCGCCCATCATGGCCGCCACGGATGCCGTTATTCTTTCTGTCCAAACGGATGGCGTTTTATTGGTCGTGCGTAGCGGCGAAACTCCCAAGGAAGCCTTCACGCGCACGCGCGACTTGCTCGTCAGCGTGAAGTGCCACATCCTCGGAGTGGTGCTGAATGCGGTGGATTCCGGCGCTCCGGACTACTACTATTCTTACCGGTACTATCCGTATTCCTATGGCTACGGCCCTCAGGAAACGCCCGAATCCCCTCAGGGACAGTAATGATCTTGCTGAATCCGTCTCCGAAAGCTCCCCGCGTCATCGCGACGACGATCAGTCATTGTAAGGAGGCACTTTGCGTTATCTGATTACCGGCGGCGCCGGTTTCATTGGTTCTCATTTGTCGGAGCGGCTTCTCGCCCGCGGCGATCGCGTCGTCCTGCTCGACAACCTCTCCACCGGAAGCATGGACAACATCCGCCACCTCAAGGCTTCCGGCCAAATGGAATACCACCTCGACAACATCGAAAACCTTCAACTGCTCGCGGAGCTCGTTGACGACGCCGACATCATCGTCCATCTCGCTGCTGCCGTCGGCGTCAAGCTCATCGTCGAAAGCCCCGTCCGCACTATCGAAACCAACGTCAACGGCACGCAGCGCATCCTCGAAGCCGCCTGCAAAAAGCGCAAACTCGTCCTCACCGCCTCGACTTCCGAAGTCTACGGAAAAAACACGAACGTGCCTTTCCATGAAGACGCCGACCTCGTCCTCGGCCCCACCACCAAAGGACGCTGGAGCTATGCGGCCTCCAAGGCTCTCGATGAATTTCTCGCGCTCTCCTATTGGAAAGAAAAAAAGCTCCCCGTCATCGTGGTCCGCTTATTCAACACCGTAGGTCCGCGGCAAACCGGACGTTACGGCATGGTCTTGCCCAATTTCGTCAAACAAGCGCTCGACAACGAGCCCATTCAGCGTCTACGGCAACGGCAAACAGTCTCGCTGCTTCTGCGATGTCCGCGACACTGTCGAAGGCCTCATCCGCTTGATGGACACCGACCGATCCATAGGCGAAGTCGTTAACGTTGGCAATACCGAAGAAATCACCATCGAAGGCCTCGCTCAATTAGTCAAAGAGCGCACTCATAGCGCTTCGCCGATCGAATTTGTGCCCTACGATCAAGCCTACGAGCCGGGCTTCGAGGACATGATGCGCCGCGTCCCTTGCGTCGATAAGCTCCACGCTCTAACCGGCTTCCGCCCTCAAACACTCACTCAACGAAATCATCGACCGCGTAACCGCCTTCTTTCGCCAAAAAGAAGAAGCCGCCGCCCCGCGCGCCGCCACCAGCACCGCCGTCTAAGCATTCATCCACGTAAGGGCACGGCACCGCCGTGCCCTTTTTCACTCTTCCTTCTCTCTTCCAGTCCTTTCATCCCTCCCAGCCGGTCTCGATTCCAACTCCAGCGCATCCCCAACAATCAGGCCCTTTCCAGCTCCTCGCCTCCGCTTGACAAGACGTTTTGCCGCCGCACTCGTCTCAAGCTTTATGCCAACTCAGCGCGGTCAGTCCGAGCGGCTCCGGCCACGCTTCCGCGGGAACAATTCCCGACAAAAAGCGTATTCACAGTATGTCTGCCGAAATCTCGAAAGAAAGGCTAAACCCCGCGAAATGAATACTATCGCTTCGCTCGACACCGCGTTTCGCGACTTCAAATACGCTCTCCGCACCCTTGCCCGCACTCCCGGCTTCACTGTCATCGCCATCCTCACCCTGGCCCTCGGCATCGGCGCAAATACCGCCATCTTCACCCTCCTCGACCAGATCCTCCTCCGCCTTCTCCCCGTCAAAAATCCCCAGGAACTCGTCCTCCTCACCATGCGCGGCCGCCACTACGGAAGCAATTGGGGCGGCAACGCCATCTCGCACCCCATGTTCCGCGATTTCGCCGCGCACAACGAAGTCTTCTCCGACATGTTCGCCCGCTTCCCTTTCGACGCCAGTGTCTCCTTTAATGGCCAAGCCGAGCACGTTCAACTCGAACTGGTAACCGGCGACTTATTTCTCTACTCTCGGCCTCAATCCTTATCTCGGCCGCATCTTCACGCCGGAGATGATCGCCTGCCCGACGCCTACCCTTACGTCGATCCTCAACTACGCTTACTGGAAATCTCGTTTCTCCGCCGACCCGCAACATCGTCGGCAAAACCCTCACTCGTCAACAACCAAAACTTGACCATCGTCGGCGTGCTGCAACCTGGATTTGATGGCGTCGAGCTCGGCCCACTCACCGAAACTCTTTGTGCCCCTCATGATGCAAAAGGAAATCATGGTCGGCAATCCCACCGACATGCTCAAGGAGCGCCGCAATCGCTGGGTCAATGCTTTTGGCCGCCTCAAGCCCGGCGTCACGCGCGAACAAGCCAAAGCCTCGCTACAACCCTTCATGCATTCCATGCTCGAAATGGAAGTGAAAGATAAAGCCTTCGCGCACGCCTCGCCCTATGACCGCGAGCAATTCCTGAAGTGCTACTATCGATCTTCTCCCCGGCTCGCAAGGCCGCTCCTATACTCGTCAGGCCCTGTCCACTCCGCTCTGGGTTCTCATGGCTACGACCGGCCTCGTCCTTCTCATAGCCTGCGCCAATCTCGCCAATCTTCTTCTCGTCCGCGGCTCGGCTCGAAAAAAGGAAATCGCCATTCGTCTCGCGATGGGCGCCACGCGCGCTCGCATCGTCGCTCAACTTCTTATCGAGAGTCTCTCGCTCTCGTCTTTGGGAGCGCTCGCTGGCTTGGCGCTCGCCTACTGGGCCGACAAGGCCCTCATGGCCGCATACCTTCCTTCCGATTCCGGGGCTCACAATTTCCACGACTCCTGATCTCCGCATCCTGCTCTTCACGCTCGCTGTCACGCTCACTACCGGCGTTCTCTTCGGGCTCCTTCCCGCTCTTCAAACCACCAAGCCCAATGTCGCCAGCAACTCTCAAAGACGAAGCCGCTGCCGTTGTGGGCGGTGGCCACGGCGCCCTCAGAAAATCTCTCGTCATCGCTCAGGTCACGCTCTCTCTCCTGCTTCTTATCGGCGCCGGCCTTTTTACCCGCAGCCTCGGCAACTTGCGCAATCTCGGCCCAGGTTTCCCGCCGCAAAATCTCGTCGCTTTTGAGATCGATCCCTCTTACAGCGGCTATAGCGTCGCTCGTTTGAAAGTTTTCTATCCTCAGCTGCTGGATCCCTCTCTTCCGTCCCCGGCGTTCAGTCCACCGGCCTCGCTTCCCTGCGCATCCTTGAAGATAACGAATGGGACAGCAGTATGACCGTCGAAGGCTTCAGTCCTCCCACTCCCGACGCTCACCCTGAGCCTTACATGAACGAAATCAGTCCGAACTATTTCGCCACTCTCGGTGTTCCCATCGTCAACGGCCGCGATTTCCGCCCCTCCGATACTGTCGAAGTCAAACACCATCCCGAAGAACGGCTTACGGATGGAATCCTTCCGTCATCATGATCAACGAGACCTTCGCCAAAAAATACTTTGCCGGCCGCGACCCTGTCGGCATGCACTTCGGTTTCGGCTCCGACCCCGGCACACCCACCGATATGGAAATCATCGGCGTCGTCAAAGACATCAAGTACACCAGCCTCCGCGATGAAATTCCCCCGCAGGCTTTCTGCCTTATATCGCGGACCGTTTCCTCGGCGGCATGGTCGATCTATGTCCGCACCGCCGCGGATCCCATCGCTCATGATGTCGTCGATTCGCTCCAAGGTCCGCGACCTTGACGCCAACGTTCCCATCTACTGCCATGCGCACCACCGAAGTGCAAATCAACAACTCGCTTTCGAGCGAACGCATGATCGCCAGCCTCTCCGCTGTTTTTGGTTTTCTCGCCACGCTTCTCGCGGTCATCGGCCTCTACGGCGTCATGGCTTACACCGTTGCTCAGCGCACTCGTGAAGTCGGCATCCGCATGGCTCTTGGCGCCGCGCAAGGCAATGTCATCTGGATGGTGATGCGTGAAGTTTTGATTCTGGTCGCTATAGGCGTGGCCGCAGGAGTCCCCGCTTCCTTGGCGCTAACCAAGCTCGTACAAAGCCAACTCTTTGGCCTCTCGCCGCATGACCCTGCAACGCTGCTATCGCGACGATTGCGCTTGCTTCGGTTGCCTGCGCCGCCGGATACATCCCCGCGTGGCGCGCCAGCCGCCTCGACCCGATGAAAGCTCTTCGCTACGAATAACGCGCGCTGACCAACAAAGTCTGGCGCCACCGTCAACTTACATTTTTTTCCAGTCTCCCGCTTGTTCGAACGCGTGCGCCGCCTTATAGATTGTCGATTCGTCCCAATGCTTGGCGATCAACATAAGCCCCGTTGGCAGCCCGTCGATCATGCCGCACGGTACGCTCATCGCCGGATGATGCGTCACGTCAAACGGACAAGTGTTGCCAATCATCTCAATCGCTCTCTGGAAATACTCCTCTCGCGACGCATCAACCGCCGGCAAAGGTTGCGGTTTCATCGGCAGCGTTGGCATCATCAAAGGTCATACTGTCCCAGCACCGCGTCGTAAGCCGCTCGCAGCCGCCGGCTCACGTTGACCGCTTTTCCGTAGTAATGCGTCCCGTGATGCTTCTTCGCGTAGACGCCGAACGTCGTCCAAATCTTCGCCGTCTCGGATAACTCATTTGCTCGCAGCGTCCACCCATGAAGCTTGTCGATCAAGCTCGTAACGTACAAATCTTGCCGCGATAGCCCGTAGCCGTCCCCAAACATCATCGTCTGCGCAATTCCTTCCACTCCGATCGGCGTCCAAATCGCCGCTCCGAGCAGATGCATCGGAATCGACACTTCTTCCACCTTCGCGCCAAGCCTCCTGAAAATCTCCGCGCTCTGCCGCACCTTCTCGTCCACCGCCTTCTCCGACTCCGGCCTCCCAAATCCCTCCTTCACCAGCGCAATCTTCATTCCCTTCACGCCCGCGCCCAGCGCTTCCGTATACTTTGCCACCTTCGGCGAATATTGCCGCGGATCGTATCCATCCTCTCCCGCCATCACTTCCAGCATCAACGCATTGTCCGCCACCGACGCTGTCATCGGTCCCGTGTGGTCCACAAAAATCTCAATCGGCATAATCCCGGTGTACGGCACCAATCCATGCGTTGCCTTCATTCCATAAATTCCGCACCAACAGGCGGGCATGCGAATCGATCCGCCTTGGTCTCCACCCACCGCCATGTCCGCTTCGCCCAGCGCCACTACCACTCCCGACCCCGACGACGAGCCTCCCGCCGAATATCCCATCTTGTAAGGGTTGTGCACCGGCCCCTTCGCGCCAGTGAAACTGCTGCCGGCCAGACAATACGATTCGCAATGTGTCTTGCCCACAATCTCCGCGCCCGCATCCAGCAGTCGCGTTACGACCGTCGCGTCAATCTCCGGAACATATCCTTCCAGAATCGAGTTGCCGTTCATCATCGGCACGCCCGCAACCATTACGTTATCCTTGACGCCGATCTTCTTCCCCTTGAGCGGCCCTTCAGCCGCGCCGCGGATCGAAGTCTTCACATACCACGCGTTGTGCGTGTTTTCCTCCGCCGGCGGAAATCTTCCCGGCGTCCGCGGATATTTCACCTCCGGCAAACAGTCCGGCATCGCATCCACGATGTTGTACGCGTCGACGCTCGCCTTCATCAGCCCGATATACGACTGCACATCCGCATCCGTGAGCGAAAGTCCAACCTCTTCCGCCGCCGCGCGCAATTGCGCAGGTGTAGGTAGCCGCACCGCCATGGTGTTCTCCCGGGTCGAAAAAATGAGAAACGCGGGCTGCTCTTCCTGCCCGCGTTTTCTTCGAACAGCAAAAAATTAGGGCAGCGCTATCACGAACTGGTAGCTACCCGCGGGAAGCTCGAATTCAAGACCGTTGTCTTTGTTCACCGCGTGAATTCTGCTGCTCTTCGATAACGCTTGTCCGTCAATCTGGAACGACTCCGCCTGCTCTTTCTCGAGTGGCAAACGTCCGCTCGCATTCGCGGGAATCGTCAAATTCCAGGTGGCTTTGTTTCCTGAAATCGACCACGCGGAGTGAATCGTCCCATACGAAGACTCATAGGAAAAATCCAGACTCCCTAAACGCTTGTCGAAGTTCGGATGAAGCCAGATGACGTGAAATCCCGGATCGCTGGCCACCGTATCGATTCCCGCTGCATAACGGTAGATCCAGTCCGCCACCGCTCCGTACGCATAGTGATTGTAGGAGTTCATGCTCGGATCGCCCCGCATTTGATCGCCATTCCAACGCTCCCACATCGTGGTCGCGCCATGTTCCACCAGGTAACCCCACGACGGATACTCCGTGCTGAGCAGCAAACGATACGCAACATCGGCGTGCCCCGTATCCGTCAGTGCTCCCAACAAATAGGGCGTTCCCAGGAATCCTGTGCCGAGCCGCCAGTGATTGGCCTCCAGACGGTCCACCAATCGTTTCGCCGCAAGGCTTCGCAGCGAATCCGGCAGCAAATTCATGTGCAGCGCGAGCACGTATCCCGTTTGTGTTTCGACGGGCTTGTCGCTCAATGGCCGCGCCGTCCCCGAAGCGAACACGGGCGGTGGCGGAACGCCGCCGACAAATCCATCGGCATGGACGTAAGCTTGGTTGAATGCAGCTTTGATTTTTTCAAACAGTTCGCTGTACTTGCGCGCGTCTTCCGTTTTTCCCACGGCGAGAGCCATCTGGCTCATCAACGTCACGTCGTACGCCCAATACGCCGTCGCTATCAGGTCCACCGGCGTCACCCCTTCGGGCGAGAGCCAATCGGCAAAAGGAATGCCGTAGTTCTTTTTCCAAAGATAATCGGGATTCGCTGCCTCAATCGCCGCAAGGTACTTTTCCATCGCCTCCCAATTTTCTTCCACCACCTCCTTGTCGCCGGTCTGAATCCACGACGACCACGGAATGATCACTCCGGCGTCGCTCCATCCCGTCGCGTAGGCAGGGTGCTCGGCGTTCGTCCCGGGCGCGAAGATTCCATACATGGGCGTGCCCGCTTGTGTGCCGCGCAAATCCGCTCCGAATTTCCGCGAAAAAGCCGTCAGGTCCATGTTGTACGTTGCCGTGCGCCAAAAGACCTGCGCATCCCCGTCCACCCCAGTCGTTCGTCGCGCTGCGGGCAGTCCGTTGGCACTCCCACAAAATTCGAGCGCTGGCCCCAAAGAATGTTGCTCCACAGTTTGTTGAGCATCGCGCTGCTCGTCTTCAGCGTCGCCGTGAACGGAGCATCCGTATGAAACACGACGGCTTTCACATCCTCGATCTTCGGTTCCTCTTTCAATCCAGAAACTTCCAAATAGCGAAACCCGTGAAAGGTAAAAGTTGGCTCGAACTCCTCGATTCCTCTGCCTGCGAGAATAAAATGGTCCGTCGCTTTCGCCGTCCGCAGGTTTTCCGTATAAAGAGTGCCGTCCGGATTCAAGACTTCCGCAAATCGCAGTTTCACATCCGTCCCCGCTTCGCCTTGCGCTCGGATGCGCGCAACCCCGGAAAGATTCTGCTCGAAATCGAAGATGTACACGCCCGGAGCTGGATTCGTCACTTTCTTTGCGCCGAGCGTTTTTTCCGCGCGAATGGGCTGGAAGGATTGCCAAACAATTTCTGGCTCCTTAGGCTCAATCACCACTGCCGATTTCCACCGCTTGTCGTCGAACGCCGCGGTGTTCCAGTTCGTTTGCACCTTTCGTGCATCGTAGGTTTCCCCATCGTAAATTTCCGCGAAGAGTATCGGCGAGATGTCCGCCTTCCACGTTTCATCCGTCAAAATCCAATCCACCGATCCGTCTTTGTATTCGATTCGCAGCTGCGCCCGCAGCGCGGGCGGCGTTTTTCCGTAGTTATAACCCTGTCGGGCCCACTGCAACGGGGTTGAATACCAGCCAGGCGCCAGCAACGCGCCAATCGCGTTCTTTCCCGGTTTTATTTCCGCCGTAACGTCATACGCCTGGTAAACGACACGCTCCCGATAGTCCGTCCAGCCCGGCGCCAAAATCTCGTTGCCCACTTTCCTCTCGTTGATCGAAAGCTGGTACGAGCCGAGCGCCGTCGCATAAATCCTCGCGGAAACGACGGGCTTTGCAACTTCAAACGTCCGCCGCAGAGCCTTTACCGCTCCCGTCGGCCACGGATTTCCCAACTCGGCGTTTTCGAACCCAGAAGTTGGCATTACGTACCGAACCGCTCCGCTCCACGAGGAATCATCGAATTCGGCAGCTTGCCACTCTCCGCCGGCATTCAAACTCGCCCGCCAGCCTTCCGCCGTGCTTTTGAACAACTCCACCGTGCCATCCGCCGCTTCCACGTAAAGTACTGCGTTCATCGGAGTTTGGCTCACGTGATTCGCGCCGCCATTGTTGTTTCCGTAGCGCACGACCTCGATCGCCAGCACGTTCTTCCCAGCCCGCAACGCTTTTGAAACGTCGCGAAACGCATAAGTCTTCCAAGGCATTTGCCGCCACGGTGGCAGCGGCGCGGCTTCCATCACTTGTTTCCCGTTGATCCACGCGCCCGCCGTATCCTCTCCTGTCGCGTAGAGCACGGCGCGCCGCACCGGCTTCGTCAGTTCGAAATGGAGCCGAAAGTCATGCTTTGCGCTCGTGGCGTCCTTCGGCGCTTCTCCATCGGCGTTCGTAATCCACGCGGCACCTGATTCCCGCACGGCTCTCAGTTCGGGTTCCTCATAGCCGATCCATTTTGCTTTCCAGTTTTCCTGCTGCAGAAGCCCCGTCTCCCACCAAGTCGCCTCGCTGGGAGCCAAAGCCTTACCGTCTTGATCCCATGCCAAAACTCGCCAGTAATAGCGCCTGCTCGGTTCGAGCGCAGGCCCCCCATACAGCACACCCACGGAGTCGCTGGATTCCACGCGCCCGCTGTCCCATACGTCGCCCTTGCCGCCTGCAAGTGTTTCCGCTTTCGAGGCGACTTGAATCTCATAGGCAGTCTGCCGCGATCCGGGGCGCGAATCCTGAATCATCCACGACAGCCGTGGCTTTGCGGTGTCCATTCCGAGCGGCGTGATCAGCGATTCACACTCCAACTTGACGGGCTTAGCCGTTTGCGCCGCCGCGCTTCCTGCAGACAGCAGAACGCACGCCGCCGTTATTTTCGCCACTCTCATCACGTTTCTGGCGCGGCTCTCAAGTTTTCTCATCGTGGGTTCTCCTGGTCCCGCCCAGCACAAGCATTCCTCGTGTAAGGAATGGGTCGTCGGCACTCTGGGGGTCGGCGTCGCGCACTGTAGCGGCAACTCCCGCCGCCTGTCAACCAAATGCACTACACATTTCTTCATAAAACGAGATGCAGCCCATTACACTAAGGCTTTTTGGGAGATGCTGATGCCTCGAGTCGCGTTTCGCTTGCGCATTAAGCCCGGCAAAGAAAAAGAATACGACGAAGCCCACAAAAATGTCTGGCCCGCTCTCCTCGCCAAACTGAAGGAAGTCGGCATCTCCCAATATTCCATCTTTCGAAGAGACCAGGACTTGTTTTTGTTTATGCACGTGGACGATTTCGACGCTGCGTCGCACGCGCTCGATCGAGATCCGACCAATTTGAAATGGCAACAGGAAATGTCCTTGCTCTTCGAACCGGTACCGTGCCTGAAACCTGGCGAGAAATTCGCAATGATGCGGGAAGTCTTCTATCTGGATTGAGTTCGCGGCCTGCAGCACAGGTCGCGGCTCCCCGGCCGTGCGAAATCCACGGAATCGCTAGGCAGCGGCCAGATACACATATCGGAGAATAAACAGGGCCGTCAGAATCCAAACGAGCGCGTTGATTTCCTTGTATTTGCCCGACGCCAGTTTCACCACCGTGTAGGAAATCAGTCCCAAGCTCAGACCGGTCGCGATGCTGAATGTAAGCGGCGTCGCCAGCATGGTGATAAACGCGGGAAGAGCTTCGCTGAAGTCGTTCCAATTCACCTGCGCCAGGGATTGCGACATCAAAACGCCCACCAGGATCAATGCCGGAGCCGTGGCATACGCCGGAATCGCCGTCGCCAGCGGCGAGCAAAACATCGCCAAAAGAAAAAGCGCCTGCCACGGCGATATTGCTGAAACCCGTCCGCGCTCCGGCCGCAACGCCTGCCGCGCTCTCGATATAGCTCGTGACCGTCGAAGTGCCCGTCAGCGAGCCGAAGATCGTTCCCACGGAATCCGCCAACAATACCCGGCCGACGCGTGGGATCTTGCCGTCCTTGATGAATCCGCCTTGCTCGCAGACGCCCACCAGCGTTCCCACGTTGTCGAACAAATCGACAAACAGAAACGCGAAAAGAATCTCCAGAAACCCCAGATGCAGCGCGCCCCGAAAATCCAATTGCAGAAAAGTCGAGGACGGATGCGGCATGGAAAAGAAGGTAGTAGGCCAGCTCGAAATGCCGCGCAGCATTCCGAGAACTGTCGTCCCAATGATCCCCAGCAAAATGCCGCCATGGATTTTCCGCGCCATCAAAATCAGCGTAAGCGCCAGCCCGAAGCACGCAGTTTGCACTTCCTTGTCGGCGAAGCTGCCCAATCCCACAAACGTCGCGGAGTTGGCCACCACCAGCTTTGCATTTCGCAGCCCCACAAACGCAATGAACATCCCGATTCCTGCCGCCGTCGAATGCTTCAAGCAATCCGGCATGCCATTCACGATCTGTTCCCGCACCTTCGTTACCGTCAGCACCAGAAACAGCACGCCCGAAAAAAACACCACCGCCAGCGCCGTTCTCCACGGAACATGCATGGATAGACATACGGAGTAAGTGAAGTACGCGTTCAACGACATCCCTGGCGCCAGCGCGATCGGGTAGTTCGCATACAATCCCATGACCAGCGTCGCCACCGCCGCCGAAAGGCACGTGGCAAACACCACGCCATCCGCCGGCATTCCTGCCTGCGCCAAAATCTGCGGATTCACCACGACGATGTACGCCATCGTCACGAACGTCGTGAGTCCGCCCAGCAGCTCCTGCTTCACCGACGTCTGATTCTCTGCAAATTTGAAGTAGCGATCGATCAATCGTCCCTCCGCGCTCTCACTCGCCCACTGAGTCTTCTTCGCTCGCAAACAAATCCCTCAGCCTCGGCGTGTCCCGTAAAGCGAATCCAGTCACATCACAGACAAGTTCGTCCCGCCGCCGAGCCTGTTCCTTCCGGGGGTTCAGCAAAAAACACATCCAGCGCTGCACGGAAATCTCAATATGGAATCTTATTGGCCCGCTCGGCCCACGCCCGAAATCCCGCGAGCGCTTCGTCCCTCATGATTTGCCTTGTTGGAATGCGCCGCCCCGCATAGGGCAGCTTCAACTCGCTATAAATAAACGAATCGTCAAATCCAGCCTTGGCCGCATCCTCCGCTGTACTCGCAAAATAAATCCGCGAAAGCCGCGCCCAATAGATCGCCCCCAGGCACATCGGGCACGGTTCGCACGACGTGTACAGCTCGCAATCCTTCAATTCGAACGCGCCCAATTTTTCGCAAGCCCGCCGGATCGCCAAAACTTCCGCGTGCGCCGTCGGATCATTCGTCGACGTCACCTCATTCGAACCCTCGGCGATTATCTTGCCCTCTCTCACAATCACCGCACCAAACGGACCGCCCCGCCCCGACTGAACCCCTTCAATCGACAGTTGAATCGCCCGCTCCATGAATGCATTCCTCAAGCCTTATCGCCACCGTTCCCTTCGTGCCATTTGCCCACGTTCCCCGCCCATTCTCTTCAAAAGCACAAAGGTCCCTGCAAAAAACCTCGCGCCAGTCGGCAAGTATATGCCCGCCAATCCGTCACCCAGCACTTTTTTCGTCTTGATTTATTGATTTTGCTGACTTGAAAACCTGCAGCTATCAGTCTACGCTCGGGTTTAACTCTCGTGACCCTGTCTCCGTATTCACCTTCACTATGACCCTGCGCGCCTTCGTTTCCCGCCGCGTCGTTACCCCGGAAGCCGTCCGCCCCGCCGCCCTGCTCGTCGAAGCGAGACCGCATCCTCGACGTCGTCGCCCCCAATCAAATCCCGCCCCACGCCGAAATCCACGATTTTGCCGCCGCC
The DNA here is from genome assembly GCA_963804545.1 of uncultured Acidobacteriota bacterium. Classification (GTDB taxonomy): domain Bacteria; phylum Acidobacteriota; class Terriglobia; order Acidiferrales; family UBA7541; genus Acidiferrum. Next base: position 2,764,430 of record CAWDQW010000004.1, on the reverse strand, counting down.
GCCATCCTTCCCGGCCTCGTCGATTCCCACGTTCACATCAACGATCCCGGCCGCGCCGATTGGGAAGGCTTCGACACCGCCACGCGCGCCGCCGCCGCAGGCGGCTACACGCTTCTGGTCGACATGCCGCTGAACTGCCTCCCAGCCACCACCAATATCCCCGCTCTCGAAGCCAAACGCGCCGCCGCGCAAGCCCGATGCCGCGTCGATTGGCTAGCCTGGGGCGGAGTCGTCGCCGACAATCCCCACGACATCGAGCTTCTCGCCAACGCCGGCGTCCCCGGCTTCAAGTGTTTCCTAGTTCATCCGGGCATCGACGGCTTCACGATGGTCACCGAGCCGCAGCTCCGCGCCGCCCTCCCTCACGTTGCCCGCACAGGTCTCCCTCTCCTCGTCCACGCTGAGCTCCCCGCCCCCATCGAATCCGCCACTGCCAATTTGGCCAACGCCGACTGGTCCCTCTACGAAACCTATCTCCAATCCCGCCCAGAAGAAGCCGAACTCTCCGCCATTCGAATGCTCCTCTCCCTCTGCCGCGAATTCAAATTCCGCCTCCATATCGTCCATCTCTCCGCCAGCGCAGCTCTTCCCGCGTTACGCGCCGCTCGCGCCGAAGGCCTTCCTGTAACCGTCGAAACCTGCCCCCACTATCTGCATCTCGCCGCCGAATCCATCCCAAAAGGCGCAACGCTTTTCAAATGCGCTCCCCCGATTCGCAGCCGCGAAAATTGCGATCAACTCTGGCAGGCTCTCCACGACGGAACAATCGACCTCGTCGCCACCGACCATTCTCCGTGCCTGCCTGCCATGAAGCGTCTCGCTGAAGGAAATTTCCGCACCGCCTGGGGCGGCATCGCCAGCCTTTCCGTCGCTCTTCCGCTCATGCACACGGAAGCCATCAAGCGCGGATTTTCGCTGAGCGATATCGCCCGCTGGATGGCCGCAGCTCCCGCAAAACTAGCCGGCTGCCACTACGCGCAAAGGCCGCCTCGCAGCAGGATTCGACGTCGACTTCGTCATTTTCGATCCCGAAAGCGAATTCGTAGTCACCGAAGACCGCTTACACTACCGTCACCCGCTCTCACCCTACCTCGGAGAAAAACTGCGCGGAGAAGTGAAAGCCACCTATCTTCGCGGCACAAAGATCTTCAGCGGCGGCGAATTTCCGGGCGACCCCATCGGCGTCGAGTATCGCTTTTAGCGCTAAACCGCCCAAGAAAATCCGCGATGCCACGTACTCATTTTTTGTATCAACCGGGCCGCCACGTTTCGTTTTGTCTGTCATACACTAATACCAGCAAGAAACCCGTGGCGAAAGCATGGAAAAATGCTTCCGCGATTCGCATGAAAAACGCACCCATCGTCGGCACCTCGGTCCCCCGCATGGAAGGCCGCGGCAAAGTCACCGGACACGCGCGCTTACGTCGACGACATGGTTTTGCCGGGCATGCTCTATGGCGCCACCGTCCGTAGCCGCATCCCCCGCGGCACAATCAAAAACATCTCCTTCGGCCCCGGAATTGATTGGAACGAATTCGTAATCGTCTCCGCCAACAGACATCCCCGGGAAAAATTGCATCGCGCTTATCGAAGACGATCAACCGTGTCTCGCCGACGGCATCGTCAATCATCCCGAGGAGCCTCTGCTCCTGCTCGCTCATCCCGACCGCCATCTTCTCCCCAAAGCCGTCGAAGCCATTTCCGTCGAATACGATCCCCTCCCCGCGATTTTCACCATCGAAGAAAGCGAATCCCTCCATCACATCGTCTGGGGCGCCGACAACACCTTCAAAACTTATCTGATCGAAAAAGGCGACGTCGATTCCGTCTGGCAAAACGCGGATCACATCGTCGAAGCCGAATACTCGACCGGCGCGCAAGAACAGCTCTACATCGAAAACAACGGCATGATCGCCGCCTTCGATCCGCAGCAAGGCCTCACCGTCTGGGGCTCGCTCCAATGTCCTTACTACATTCACAAAGCCCTGCTGAAACTTTTAGATCTTGCCCGCAGATCGCGTCCGCGTTGTGCAAATGGAAACCGGCGGCGCTTTTGGCGGCAAGGAAGAATATCCCTCGATGATCGCCGCACATGCCGCGCTTCTCGCCATGAAGTCCGGCAAACCGGTGAAAATTATCTATGACCGCATGGAAGATATGGCTGCCACGACCAAGCGCCATCCTTCCCGAACGCGCCACCGTACTGCCGTGAGCAAAGACGGCAAAATTCTCGCCGGAGAAATTGACTTCACCATCGACGGCGGCGCCTACAAAACTCTTTCGCCCGTCGTTCTCTCGCGCGGCGCCATTCACGCCGGCGGCCCTTACTATTGGCCCGGCATCCGCATTCGCGCCAAAGCCGTCGCCACCAATGCGCCGCCGCATGGCGCGTTCCGCGGATTTCGGCGCGCCGCAATCTCTCTTCGCGCTCGAGCGCCACATAGATCGCATCGCCCAGGTCGTCGGCCTTTCGCCCGTCGAAATCCGCCGCCGCAATTTCCTCAAGCCCGGCCAAACCACCACAACCGGACAAACCGTAAACGAACCGATCGATCTCGGCCATCTTCTCGACCGCGCCCTCGAACTCTCCGGACTATCACGCAAAAAAAGAAAGATTTCGCGCGAGAACAACCAGCTGAGCGCTCGCACAAAAAAGGAATCGGCATCGCTGCTTTTCTGCACGGCGCGGGATTCACCGGCTCCGGCGAGCGTTTTCTCGGCTCGAGTCGTTGGCGTCGAAGCTATCGCCGACGGCAGCCTCCGCATCCTCGTCTCCAGCACCGAATTCGGCCAGGGCACGAACACCGTCCTTTGCCAGATCGTCGCCGAAGCGCTCGGCCTTCGCTATGAAGACGTCAGCATCGCCCAACCCGACACGCACGAAGTGCCCAACAGCGGCCCCACCGTCGCGTCGCGCACGGTCATGGTCGTCGGCAAACTCGTACAATCCGCGGCGGTCGGAATCCGAAAAACGCTGATCGCGAGCGGCATGCTCTCCGATTCTTACTCGCCCGAAGAATTCCGCGCCGCCTGTCGAGCCTATGTCGCAAAGCACGGCAAAATCCGCAGCCTGGCGCAGTATGAGCAACCCGAAGACATTTTCTGGGACGATGAAAAATATCGCGGTTCGAGCGTATGCCGCGTTTGCCTGGGCCGTTTACATTGCCGAAGTCACGGTGGATCTTACCACCTACAGCGTAACCGTCGAAGATTTCGTCGCCCTTCAAGAAATTGGAAAAGTACTGCACCCCGTTCTTGCGAAAGGGCAAATCATTGGCGGCGTCGCCCAAGCCATCGGCTTTGCCCTATACGAAAAAGTGATTTGGGATCACGGCCGCATGCAAAATGGCCAGATGACCAACTACATCATGCCCACCTCCGCCGATCTTCCCCCCATTCACGTCTACTTCGAAGAACTCGGCAATGTCCACGGCGCGTACGGCGCAAAAGGAATCGGCGAACTTCCGATGGACGGCCCCGCCCCAGCGATTATCAACGCCGTCGAAGACGCGCTGCGCGTCTCCTTCCGTTCGATCCCGCTCCTTCCCGAAGACATCTTAGCTGCGCTCTCCGAGAATGCGGCGCCCGAGATCGTGGCACCCATGGCCAGAGGGCGAGAATGAGTGCACCCTCCGAGCGTCGCGCAAAATGCGAAATCTCTCTCACCGTCAACGGAAAATCAGGAAACCGTGCATGTGTTTCCCGATGGAGCGCCTGCTCGATGTCCTCCGCCACGAGCTCGCCTTGACCGGAACGAAAGAAGGCTGCGGCGAAGGCGAGTGCGGCTCCTGCTCCGTCTTGATCGACGGCTGCTGGTGAATAGCTGCCTCATCCCCGCCCTCCAGGCCCATGCGCACGAATATCGTCACGATCGAAGGACTCGCTACTGACCGTCGCTTGCGATCGCTGCAGCAGTCTTTTCTTGATTGTGGCGCCGCCCAATGCGGCATCTGCACTCCGGGAATGATTCTCGCCTCCCTCCATCTATTAAAGAAAACAACCGCAACCCACTCTCGAGGAAATCCGCGAAGGGCTGAGCTGGCAATCTTTGCCGCTGCACGGGCTACATGCAAATTTTTGAAGCCGTCGCGGAAGCCGGTACGCCGGGGAGCCGCAACGTGAGAGCGCACCCCGCCGAATTTGAACTTCGTCGCGCCGCCCACGTTGCCCGCTGTCCTCTCGCTTCTCGCGCAAGAACCCGGCGCATGGCTTCCCATCGCTGGCGGCACGGACGTGATGGTTCAATACTCCGCCGGAAAACTTCTTCCGCCGCAAGCTGGTCAGCATCTGGAATCTTCCCGAGCTGCGCCGCATTGAAATTTCCGCAGACGAAATCCAAATCGGTGCTGGATGCACGTATACCGATTTGCGCGAGCATGAAACGATCAACAGTGAGTTCCCGTTATTGGCTAGCGTCCGCGGCTGGACCGGCGGAATCGCCAACCAGAATCGCGGAACCATCGGCGGCAACATCGTGAACGCCTCCCCTGCAGCCGATTCCCTGCCCGCGCTTATGGTTTACGAGGCCGAGCTTCTTCTCGTTTCTGCGCGGGGAGAACGGCGCATGCCTTACGCGAACTTTCATATCGGTCTACCGCAAAACCCAGCTCGCGCCCGGAGAGCTGATTCGCGCCGTCTGCCTCAAGAAACAATTTTCAGGTTACTATGCCCATGCGCGCAAAGTCGGCGCACGCAACGCACAAGCAATTTCGAAGGTGTGCCTCGCGGCGCTGGGGCATATCGCGCATGGCGTCATTGACGACCTTCGCCTTGCCATGGGAAGCGTCGCGCCTGTTCCCATGCGTTTGACTGAAACGGAACGAATCGTGAAAGGAAATCGCATCGACCCGCATCTCATCCAGTTGGCGAAGACGGCGGCAGCCAGAGAAGTCCGTCCCATTGACGACATTCGCTCCACGTCGCGGTTATCGAGCGGCCGTGGCGGCCAATCTGGTTGCGGAATTTCTTCAACACTTGAGCGCGCACGCGGCGCGCTGAGCGAACACAGCAAAAACGTGCTCGCGAGATGGAACGGTTTGCCGCCGGACAAAGCGGCGGAAGAAATCTTGCCTTGTTGCGGTTCCAAAGCCTGGGCACTCGCCATGGCGAATCGCCGGCCGATCCTTGGCGAATCGGCTCTCTTGGCTACTTGTGATGAAGTCTGGAAAAATCTCCCGGAGTCCGATTGGCTCGAAGCCTTTCGCAGCCATCCAAGAATCGGCGACTCCCATTCTCCGGCCTCCGCGCCACCGCGCTCCGCGTCCTGGTCCGGAGAAGAGCAGCGGCAGGTTGGAACTTCGGGCGAGGACGTCAAAGCTGCTCTCGCGGAAGGCAATCGCGCCTACGAGCAGCGGTTTAAACGCATCTTTATCGTGTGCGCCACCGGCAAATCCGCGTCGCAAATCCTCGAGATTCTCCAACGGCGTTTGCAGAACGACGAAAAAACGGAACTTCACGAAGCAGCCGAGCAGCAGCGCCAGATCGCGCATCTACGGCTCAAGAAATGGCTCACCTCATGAACGGCATTTCAACGCACGTGCTGGATACATCCCAGGGAAAGCCCGCGGACGAAATTCCGGTGCGGCTTGAAAGAAGGGAACTCGCAGGTGAATGGCGGGTGCTTTCTTCTTCCCGCACCGATGGACGAGGGCCGCTGCGCTCAATTGCTGCCCGGATGGCGAAACTCTTCGTGCCGGGATTTACCGGCTGACCTTTGACACCGCCAGCTATCATCATGCGCAAAATCACGAAGGGCTTTATCCCGTCATTGAAATTACCTTTCAGGTCCGCGGCGGTGAATCGCATCTTCACATTCCGCTCCTCTTGAGCCCGCACGGCTACACCACGTACCGGGGAAGCTGATCCGATGATAACGCTCGCCGAAAATAGCTACGGCAAATCGCGAGTCCGCCTCGCAAAGGTGAAGCGCCATCCCGGCCATCATGATTTTCGCGAATGGACCATCGAGATTCTTCTCCAGGGCGATTTCGACTCCTGCTTTGTTGCCGGCGACAACAGCAAGATTCTTCCCACCGACACCATGAAGAACACCGTCTATTCCTTGGCGCGAACTTCCTCGGCGGAGTGCATGGAAGAATTTGGCAAGGAGCTGGTCGCTTTCTTCTTGGATCGCAATCCCCAAGTCTCCGCCGCGCGAGTCTACGCTCTCGGAAAAATCATGGCAGCCTCTCCACACCGGCGGAAAACCTCATCCCACCACATTTGTGCAATCCGGCGGCGAGTGCCAGACGGCGTTGATTGCGGCTGCGCGAAACGCCGCGCCGTCCGTCCAGGCGGGGCTCGAAAATCTGGTTATCCTGAAAACGGCAGACTCGGAATTCGCGGGTTTCATCAAGGATTCGCTCACTACTCTGCCGGAAACAACGGACCGTCTGCTCGCTACATCAGCTCGGCGTGCGATGGAACTATTTGTCTCCCAATCTTCCCTTCGTATCTTTGCGTTCCAAAGTTCGCGACACTTTGCTCGACGTCTTCGCCGCGCACGTAAGCAAATCTGTCCAACACACGTTGTACGCCATGGGGGAAAGCGCTCTCGCCAGCGTCCCGGAAATCGAAGACATCCAATTGACGATGCCCAACAAGCACTTCCTTCTCGCCGACCTTTCCCGCTTCGGCCAGGACAATCCCAACGAGATTTTTGTGCCCGTCGACGAGCCTCACGGCGCCATCGAGGCACGCCTTCGCCGAAAAGGCTAAACTGCTGTGTCCACACTGGGGAGCACAACCATTCGCGCGGAAGAAGTGATCGCTCGCTGCGAAAACTGGCGTCTTTCTCCGAAGACGCCCGCAACACGCGCCGCACGTTTCTCTCTCCTCCGATGCGCGATTGTCACCGTGAAATCACCAAATGGCTCGCCGCCGCGGGAGCCGAGGTGACCGTCGACGCCGCTGGAAATCTGCGCGCCTTCTACGCGGGTACGCATTCCTATGCCCCGCGCCTGCTGCTCGGTTCGCACCTTGACACCGTCCCGAACGCCGGAGCCTATGACGGCGTTCTCGGAGTCGTTATCGCGGTCGCTCTTCTCGAATCGCTCGATCGACGCCGCCTTCCCTTCGCCATCGAGGTCATCGGTTTTTCCGAAGAGGAAGGAGTCCGCTTCGGATTGCCCTTCATTGGCAGCCGCGCGCTGGTCGGTAGGCTCGATGAAGAACTCCTGAATTGCCGGGATGCCAATGGAATCTCCGTCCGCGCGGCCATCGAAAATTTTGGCCTGAACCCCGCGGAAATTCCGCGGGCAGCGCTGCGTGACGACACGCTTGCCTACCTCGAATTTCATATCGAGCAAGGACCAATCCTCGAATCGCTCGGACGGTCGCTTGGCGTCGTCGAAGCCATTGCGGCTCAAACGCGTATGCAGTTCGAATTTCTAGGCCGTGCCAATCATGCGGGCACCACGCCCATGCATCTCCGCCACGATGCCGTTGCCGCTGCCGCCGAATGGATCGTTGCCGTCGAGCGGGAGGCGAATAATCATCCGGGCGTCGTCGCTACCGTGGGTCAAATCGAGGCAAAACCGGGCGCGATTAACGTAATCGCCGCTGAAGCGCGCGTGACATTGGATCTGCGTTACAAGTCTGATGAGATTCGCGATCGAGCGGCGGACACAGTCGTTCGGCTGGCTCACGAAATTGCCGGGCGCCGTGGCCTGACCCTCCGGGAAAACGTGCTGCTAAGTCAGCGCGCCGTACCGATGGACCCGTTTCTCGTCGAGCAGATACAGGAAGCCATCCGCGGCGCAGGCTGCCAGCCTCACCGCATGACCAGCGGCGCCGGCCACGACGCCATGATCCTCGCCGAAAAAATTCCTGCCGCCATGATTTTTCTGCGCTCCCCCGGCGGAATCAGCCACGACCCGGCGGAATCCGTCCAAGTCGAAGACGTCGCAAAAGCGCTCGAATGCGGATTAATTCTTCTCGATCGACTTGCCAATTCCTCCGAACTTCAAAAAAGGATGTGCCGTGCATAATCCCCTGCATAATCTTGGTCAAACGCGCAGCTCCCAAAAACACAACCATCTCCTTCTCACGCCAGACACCTACGTTCGAACGGCGTTGCCCGGCATGAAAGCCTGCATGGCAGTCGTGCACGCTGGCCCTGCCATGGGCGCGCGATTCACCCAGTACACCGCCGAATTCGAATCCGGCGGCGAACTTGGTCGCAACCACCGCGCAGCGCTTCCTCTACGTCCTCGAAGGCCAACTCAAACTTGAAGTCGAAGGCCGCAAGAGCGAACTAGGAACTCCGCGGCTATGCGTACCTGCCCGAAGGCGCGTACCACATCGAGTGGCGGCAACAAAACCAAGCCGCGCCGCGGTCATCGAAAAACACTACCAGCCGCTCGCTTCATTCGAATCGCCGCGCGCAATCATTTCCAGCGAAGACGCAGTCTCTTCGGAGCCGCTCGATGGCGATGCGAGCTTGCAGGTGAAACACCTTGCTCCCCGACACGATGCATTTCGATTTCGCCGTCAACTCCATGGTCTACCAGCCGGGCGCCGCGCTCAGCATGGTCGAAATGCACGTCATGGAGCACGGGCTGCTGATGCTCGAAGGCGGCGGCATCTATCGCCTCGGCGATTCCTGGTATCCCGTCACCGCCGGCGATTTTATCTGGATGGCACCGTGGTGCCCGCAGTGGTTCGGCGCCATCGGCAAAGTCCCCGCAAAATATCTTATATATAAGGATTGGAACCGGCATCCGCTGGCCAGTCCCTCCTTTTCCAACACGCCTCCGTCCGGCGAGCCGCGATGAATTTGCAAATCGATAGCGATCGCCTGTCCGCGGAAATCGAAGAATTGGCGAAATTTTCCGAAGCGGAGCCACCGGTCGTAACGCGCATTGTTTTTTCGGAGGCGGACGTGCGCGCGCGGGAATGGTTTATCCGGCGCTGCTGGGAAGCCGGGTTGGATGTCCACAGAGATGCAGTCGGAAATTTTTTTGCGCGCTGGAACGGCACGGACCTGGGTGCGCCTGTTGTAGGCACGGGGTCGCACATTGATGCGATCCCTAACGCGGGAAAATATGACGGCGTCGTTGGCGTGCTCGGCGGCCTCGAAGCGATTCGCTCGCTGCAACGCGCCGGCTTCCGTCCGAAACACTCGATCGAGTTGCTGCTCTTCACTTCCGAAGAGCCAACGAGGTTTGGGATTGGCTGTCTCGGCAGCCGGTTGCTATCCGGAACGATGACTCCCGATGCGGCGCGAAAGCTCGTCGACAAAGAGGGACGCCGCTCGAAGAAGTTCGCCGCAACGCGGGATACAACGCGCCGCTCGAAGAAGTGAAACTGCGCGACGGCTACTACAAAGCGTTTGTAGAGCTGCACATCGAGCAAGGTCCACTGCTTGAGCAGCAGACAAATTCCGCTCGGGATTGTTACGAGCATCGCGGCTCCCGCCAGCTTCCGCATTTCGATCGAAGGGGCTGGTGGGCACGCCGGCGGAATGCTTATGCCGGAGCGGCGCGACGCGCTGTGCGCCGCGGCGGAATTGATTCTGGCGATCGAAAATGCGCGCGAAATCGAGCGGCGCGATCGATACGGTGGCGACGGTCGGCATTTGCGATGTGTTTCCTGGCGCGGTGAACAGCATTCCCAGTCGCGTTAGTTTGACTCTCGACATTCGCGATACAAATCTTGCGCGGCGCGATGCCGTGATGCGCGCGATCGAAGCCGCGCAGAAAACCATTGCGACGAAGCGGCAAGTTACGATTCGCGAAGAGATCGTTAACGCTGATGCGCCGGCGCAGTGCGCTCCTGCGATTGTCGAAGCGCTTTCGCAAGCTTGCGCGAAACATAATCTGGCTTCGATGAAGATGGTTAGCCGCGCTTATCATGATTCGCTTTTTATGTCGCGCATCGCTCCTGTGGCGATGCTTTTTATTCCTTGCCGCAAAGGGTACAGCCACCGGCCGGATGAGTACGCGTCGCCGGAAGATATTGCGCGCGGAGTGCTTGTGCTTGCGGAAACGCTTGCTTCGCTCGCGAGCTGATTTGTTTGCTTCCTCCAGACCTGCCCAGTTTAGTTTCTCTATTATGTCGTGCGTTGGACCTGAAAATTCGTAGCGGCTGGACGAAAAAGAGCACAGTCAGGAGTGACTGTGCTACTTGAGCGCTACTTGTGGCGGCCATCGGAGTCATTGTTCTGCCTGGAAGCGGCGGATTTTGGCGTAGCCGGGTTTGAGGACGTTGTAGATGAAATCGCAGCGTTGGTCGTAGGGCAGGAACGCGCTTTTCATGGCGTTGATGGTGAGAATTTCGAAGTCGTCCAGGCTCAGGCCGAAGGTGTCGGCGGCGGCCTGGAATTCTTTGGTCATGGTGGTGTCGCTCATGAGGCGGTTGTCGGTGTTTAGCGTGACGCGAAATTTCTGCTGATAGAGACGTTTTGAAGGGATGCTCGGCGAGGCTGCGGGCGGCGCCGGTTTGCACGTTGCTGAGAGGCAAATTTCGAGCGGGATTCTTTTGTCGAGAACGTACTGCGCGAGGTCGCCCAACTTCACTACTTTGCCGTCTTCGGCGACGGCGATGTCGTCGATGAGGCGCGTGCCGTGGCCGATGCGGTGCGCGCCGCAATATTGGATGGCCTGCCAAATGGATTCTTTTCCATAACCTTCGCCGGCATGGATCGTGATGCTGAAATTCTGGCGCTGAATGTAATGAAAAGCGGCGACGTGTTTTTTGGGCGGGTATCCGCCTTCTTCACCGGCGAGATCGAAACCCACAACGCCGCGGTCACGAAAGTCGACGGCGAGTTCGGCCATTTCGAGCGAGACGTCCATATTGCGCATCGCGCAGATGATCAATCCCGAGGAAATTCCGAAGTCGTGTTTGCCGCGCTCCAAACCTTTTAGGACGGCGGAGACTACCTGCTGGTGGCTCAAGCCTTTTTGCGTGTGAAAAACCGGGGCGAAGCGCGTTTCAAAATAGACGACGCCGTCGCCGGCCAGGTCTTCGGCTTGTTCATAGGCGACGCGTTCGAGAGCTTCTTCGGTTTGCATCACGGCGATGGTGTGGCAAAGCCTTCCAGATATTTGGGGAGGCTTCCTTGGTTGGCGCCCTGGTGGAACCAGTGGGCGAGCTCTTCGGGATTTTTCGTTGGGAAGTCCGTGGTAGCCGGCGGACTTGGCCAGGTCGATGACGGTTTCGGGGCGGAGGACGCCGTCGAGGTGTTCGTGGAGCAGCACCTTGGGGAGACTTTTCAATAGTTCGTGATCAAGGTTCATTGGGGCCTCCGGCGTTGAGACAAAGAGGAGAAGCGAGGGGGGGAAAAGGATAACGCAGAGACGCAGAGTGCGCGGAGCCGCACAGAGCAAAAGCCGGAGACGGCTGCCCCCGCCCCGGGGTGTGCGCAGGTTGTGAAGTAAGCGCCATGAAAGAACTAGGGTTGCAGGGTTTGCTCTGCGTTGGATGTTTACTCGGTGTGGAAAAAAGAGGAAGCGGCTGGGTTGGACCGAGGCTGGGGGTACCCCCACCCCGGGTGTTTTTTGTAAGAGTGGCAAACAAAGGACTTATGCTTGACGCGGCGTCAACGGCGTCAACGAAAGTGGTCGGGGAAGGTGAGTCGAGCGTGGAGGATTGAACGTCGGGAGTTGGGATGGGGATGAGAGCGTTCTGAGACGCGGCGGGGAGGGGGGAGAAGAGCGGGTCTGAAGACCCGCCTCTACACAAGCTAAACAGGGAGTGGCGGGCTGAAGCCGCGCCGCTACAGGGGCCGAACGAGGGATAGCCCGAGTGAACCATAGGGAATGGTAGCATGGAAAAAGGCAGGCTGTCTAGTAGTTTGATAGTTTACTGGATGCTCATTCGAACGGCGGGCGCGGATTCGAATTAGCGGTGCGGAAATGGGGAGATTTGAAGGAGTTGAGCGGGGAGTGATGGGTTAGGTACGGCTGTGGAAATGTGTGGAAAAGTGGTGAGAGGCAGTGAGTGGTGAATAGTGGGTAGTGAGTAGAGGTGTGAACCAAAGGGGGGCTTGCCACGGGGCGGAAGAAATGTTGTGAGCGAAGAGATGAGAAGCCACCCGTGCAAAACCAGGCCCGCAGGGATGGGGCATGCCACGGAGAAAAACAAAGTCAAAATCTTCTCGTTAAGTAAAGGCTGTCCCACCCGCCCGGGCAAACGCGCGAAGAGAATATGGTAACCGTGGGTAGCATAACAGGTATAGGTAACGCTAGATATTCACTTACATTTTACTTGTCTTCGGCAAATTAATCATGCAGATTGAGTTACAAGAAAGTTTTCCCTGGGGTCCGCCAACACAACTCAAGCGAGGTATTACCATGAAGCGCGTGTACGTCCCCTGCATCGCCTTGGGCCTTATGTTATCTGCCAGCGCAGCAAGAGCCGACGAACCAAAACTCAAGCAGTGTTCAACGGAGAAAGTGAATCACGAGGATTGCGGGGTGGTGATCGACCGACGCTATCCGATGACGTTACCAACGATTCAGATGAGTCCGGGCAAGAAGGTTTTTGTCTGGATGCGGGATCCGCTTTCCTTCGAAACGCTTTCGCTGGACGAAACGAGTGCGACGGCGCTGCCCGGGACGGATCAAGGAGCGGCGCTGCTAACGGCGGCGATTCCTGACCTGAAAGGCTTGGTGTTTTCGAATGTCACGCAACCGGGCGCGGAGTACTTGGAGGCAAGGGTAAAGGCTCGTCTGCCAAGGGCCGCGGATCCATGCGCGCCTGGAGCGGGCTACGACGATGAGAAATGCAAGGTCCAGCGGATAGAAGACATTTTCGTAGTCATGGACGGGATGCTGGACAACGCGCAAAAAGCGGTTCCAAATGACCAGAGCCCGTTATTCCAGCATGCGGTCATTGTCTATGCGCAAATCAATCAAGCGCTGTCGCCGATTCCCAAGCCCGGTTCGAGGGATGAAAGGGGTTTCAAGCCGCCGGACGGCGCACCGTGGACGCCGGACCCCTGGAGGGAGTATGCAAAGTGGCGGACATGCATGTTGTACGAGTTAGCGGCCGGGACTTGTACACCGGGCGCCGACGCGAGTTCGCCGGCAACATGTCCCCCCTTCAGCAATCTGCTGGCGGAAATTACCAAACTACAGAACCAATTACCGACAACGCCGCCCGCACCGCCGCCGGACAATCCGATTTTTGACCAGAGCACGTTTTCCGCGCTGGTTAAGCAAGCCAAGGCGCAAATAGACGCTTTGACGGATGCCGGCGACAAGAGCTCGGAGAACAAGAATCTTGGCCTACGGCAAGCGAGGCAAAACGAAGTGAATTCCGTGCTGGCCGTTTTGGGCAACACGCTGACCAACGTGCAGAAAGACTTCCTGACGTACTACCAGAATATCCTGTTAAAGAAGGATGTCCTGCCGGGTCCGACCAAGGACAAAGATGGCAAGCCGATTCCGTACTCTATTAAGCTCGGCGGAATTGGCGATCCCAGGAAATTTGCTGCCAATCCACATCTGGTGGCTTACAAGGACATTCTAGGACGACAGGTGGTGTTCACGATAAACGCGGTCAACAACATCGCGACGCCGGTCGATTCGGTGCTGGCCTCCTCTGCCAAAACGGCCATTGCGACAGTGACGGTACTTTACGCGGACCCGAGATTCGAAACTTCGGCGGGAGCTGTTTTTTCGTTCGTGCACAACCGGACGTTCACCAATCAGACGATCACGACGCCACCACCAGGATCCACGGCGATGTCAGGCGACATCCTGATTTTCCAGAACAAGACGACTCCGGAAGTGGTTCCGTTCGTCGCGGGTCACTACCGAATCGGGCATGACTTCGTGCTTGGAGGCCGCAGAAGCGCGTTCTATGGAACCGTTTGGTTGGGCCTGAATCCGTACACGACGCTTCCGGAGTACGGGGCGGGCCCGACGTTTTCGTGGAGATCGTTCATGGTCAGCGCGCTCTACAGTCGCGCACATGAAGTCTTCCTGACGCCGGGCCTGACGGTGGGACAGACCGTTTGTAGCCCGGCGTCGACGACCGGGATGACGCCACCGCCGTGCACGCCTGCGCCGCCAGCTCCCACCACACAGATGCGAGGGGTGAACGCGTTCGCGATAGGGCTGAGTATACGAATCCCGACAAGCTTTGCGGCGGGGACGGGCGGAGTTAGCCGCTAAGAGCTGAGTCCGGCCGGGCGAGGTTAGAAAGTGAATTTTAGGGACATTTGGATTTGGCGGGGGCTGCCGATAGTTTTGTTGACGATGCCGATGCCGCTGAGGGTAGGGGAAGAATAGAGTTGGGAGCCGTAGACGGGAAAATCGTCGAAATTGAGGTTTTGCTGGACCTCGTTGATGGGGATATCGAAGCTGGGAGTGTTGAAGAGGTTGAAGACTTCGAAAGTGAAGCGCATGCCGACGCGCTCGGTGAGCTGGGTCATTTTGATGAGGGAGAGATCGGTGCGGCGCTGCCAGGGCTGGCGGAAGATGTTGCGCTGGCCGGTGGTGTAGGTGGTCTCGTAGGTGTCGCCGGGAGGGATGGCGCCGTTGAGATCGCCGGGAGCGAGCAAGGGCAAGGTGAAGCAGTTGGGATTGAGGGCTGGGAAGCCGGGGTTGGTGCCGCTGGCGCCGGTGTAGGCGTTGGAAGGCGTGCAGCCGGGAGCGAGAGGGACGATGGGGTTGGTAATGCCGTCGCTGGTGCCGTAGAAAAGGCTGCCGACGGCGCCGGAATAGTCGATGACGCTATAGGGCTGGCCGCTCTGGATGATGGCGAGGCCGGAGACGGCCCAGCCGTCGGCGAAGCGACCGGGCATGGAGGTGAGCTCGAAGAACTTGGGGAGCTCATAGAGATAGGTGAAGTTGATGACGTGCTTGCGGTCGAAGTCGGAGAGGCCGTAGCCGCTGCGGAGGTCGGTAGCGTTGTTGCCGTTGTAGAAGAGGCCCATGGCGCTTTGTTCGTCGGTGGCGTGGGAAAAGGTGTAGGAGAAGCCGACTTGCAGGCCGTGACTGATGCGTTTTTCGACGTGGGTCTGGAGGGCGTTGTAGGCGGAGATGCCGGCGGCGGTATAGGACTCGGATTCGGAGGAGTAGCCGATGTAGGGGACGCGGAGGTCGATGTTGCCGCCTTCGTAGTTCTCCATCATGGTGGTGCCATCGGGGAGGCCCATGGGTGAACAGCCGGTGGTGGCGCCGCTGGCGTTGCAAGTGGAAGTGTAGGCGCAGGCGGCGGGATCGAGAGTGGGATTGCAGCCTGGAGGCGCTTCGACGGTGTAGCCGTAGCTGTAAGTTTGGCCGTGAATGGGATGGCTGGGAGTGGCGATGCCGGCCTGGTTGAAGGGGACAGGAATGATTTCGTGACGGCCGAAGTTGCCGACGTAGCCGATGGTGATAGCTAGGTCGCGGCGGGGCTGCCACTGGATGTCGAGAGTCTGGTTGAGGGTGTAGGGGAGTTTATTGGCGCGATTGTAGTCGGCAAAGGAGAAGAGCTGAGCGCCGCTTTCGATGGCGGCGGCGTTGGGGAGGACGATGCTGGCGGGATTGCCGGTGGGAGGAGATTGAAGAGTCGTGCCCCATGGATTGGAGAACGAGCCGCCGTTGGGCTGCGTGGGATCGCAGGTGGGAATGAAGCCCTGGTAATAGCTGCCGACGGCGCCACAGACCTGAGAGTTGACGAAGGGAGGAGCCTGGTTGACGCCAAAGGGGCCGCCGGCAATGACGCCAGCAGCAAAGCCGGGAGAGAGATAGGTGAAGAGTTCGCCGCGATCATAGTACATGCCCCAGCCGGCGCGGACGACGATTTTGTTGTTGAACTTTTTGGGGCTCCAGGCGAGGCCGAGGCGGGGGCCGAGACCCCACTGGCGTCCGGTGAGCGTGGAATCGCTGATGCCTTTGCTGGGGAAGAGCTTGTTGTTGCCGGCGATGAGGAAGCCGGTGTTGACGATGGTGTCGGTGGCATCGTCGTAGTCGTATTCGGAGGGATCGAAATTGTAGAGGCGGCCGTATTTTTCAGTGAGGCCGCCGTGATCGTCGAAGCGGAGGCCAGCGGTGAGGCTGAGGTTGGAGAAGATTTGGTATTTGTCCTGGAGGAAGAGGCCGGTTTCCTTGGAGCGATAGTAGCGGTTGGCATCGCCCTGGAGATAAGCGGTGGTGATGAAGCCGTCGGGAGTGTAGGGGACGACGAGGCCTTGAAGGAATTGGGAGAAGTCGGCAAAGCCGATAGTGCCTTTGTCGGTGCGCTCATCGCGGGTGTTGAGCCGGGTGTAGGCGAAGTTGCCGCCGAAGGTGATGGTGTGTTTGCCGAGAGTCCAAATGGCGTTGGCGCTGGGCATGAAGCGATTCTGGAAGACGCCAGTAAAGGCGCCTTGGGAAGCAGCGCCGCTGCCGATGTTGGTGGCGGCGTTGAAGACGTAGTTGACGTTGTAGGGAGCGGCGGGAAAACCGGCGTTGTTGTTGCCGTAGTCGTCGACGATGGAAATGCCGGGGAAGAAAGAGGAGCCGAAAGTGTTGATGGTGGAGTCGGCGAGAGAGGCACCGGTAAGTTGCTGGACATAGGCGCCGAATTGTTGAGGGGTGAAGGGCTGGTCGATGGTGCTGTAGACTTTTTCGCGGATGAAGCCGAAGACTTCCACGACGCTGAGATTGGGCTTGAGGACCTGGGTGTTGGTGATGGAGGCGACCTGGCTGCCGGCATCGAGATGCTGGGTGAAGCCGGGAGAGCCGGAATAGGCGTAGGGAGCGATGCTGGGATCGTGCTGATAGTAGTACTTGAGGGCGACGGTGTCTTTGGAAGTGGCAATCCAATCGAGATCGGAGACGGCTTGATCGGCTTTGAAGTAGGCGGTGCCGGGAGTAAAAGTGTTTTCGGGGAAACTGATGGTGGGGACGAAGCTGTTGGCGGAGGGGATCAAGAATTGACCGTTGGGGAGTTTGTAGTTTAGTAGGCCGTAGGCGATGGGGCTGATGTCGCCGGGGGCGGTGCCGATGGTCGGGATTGACCGGGGCCGAAGCGGAGAAATTGCAGGGGAGAGCCGGGCAGTCGGACGAGGTGACGCCGTTGACGAGAGCGGCGAGGGCGGCGGGACTGCGATCGTCGGTAAGGCCGGGAGGAACGGAAACGCGGGAGCTGCCAATTTCGGCGTCGGATTTTTCGACGTGCTGATAGGAGAGAAAGCCGAAGAGTTTGTTCTTGATGATCGGGCCGCCGAGGGTGGCGCCCGCGGTGTAGTCGTGGAGACCGGGGACTTTATCGGCGGCGGGAATGTTGGGGTCGGCGTTGTAGAAAAAAGGGGCGGCGTTAAGCGCGTCGGTCCCGCGATAGAGGTAAGCGGAGCCGTGGAGATTGTTGGTGCCGGAGGCGGTGCTCATATCGATGTGAGCGCCGCTGGTGGAACCCTGCTGGGCATCGTACATGGAAGTGTTGACGCGAAATTCTTCGATGGTTTCGGGAGCGGGAGTGGGAAGAGCCTGACCGATGGCGAGATAAGGAGAAGCGGTGCTTTGCAGCGGCTCGGCGGTGGTGCTGGAGATGCTGGCAGCGCCGCCGATGCCGGTGTTGTTGACGATGCGGGCGCTGGCGACCTGGCTGGTGCTTTTGCCGTTGAAGAGATTGCTGGCATCGACGCCGTTGAGGAGGAAAGTGTTGCTGGTGTCGCGCTGACCGTTGGCCCAGATGGGGAGATTGCCCAAGCCGGCGTTGACGCCGGTGCCGCTGGAGAGTTCGGCGTTGACGCCGGGAGAAAGAATGGCGATGCCAGTGAAGCTGCCGGTGGGCAGGGGGATGGATTCGATCTGAGCTTTCTCGAGAATGTAGCCGTTGGTGGTGTCGACGGCGTTGAGGAGGGGAGTGGCTTCGACGGTGACGGTGGTGCCGACCTGGCCGACTTTGAGGACGGCGTTGACGGTGGCGGTGCGATCGGCTTGCACGACGATGGAAGGAATATCGTTGGGTTTCGAAGCCATCGTGGGAGAAGGTGAGGGTGTAGGAGCCGATGGGGAGGTTTACAAAATCGTAGCTGCCGACGCTAGTGGTTTTTTGGGTGCGGGTAAGCTGGGTGCTGTCGGAGACGACGGTGATGGAGGCATCGGCAAGAACGCCGCCGGAAGAGTCCGTGACCGTGCCGGTGATGCCGCCGAGAGTTTGCTGCGGAAAGGCTGCCAGCGGAAGAAGAAGCGCGAGACAACAGCAAAGGCCTGACGCAATGAAGAAGAAAAGAACTCGAGATGATGACTTGGCCATTCCGCGACGCCTCCCACTTTCTAAGAGCACACACTAACCCCGAGGCCATTGGGACTCAGACCAAGCAAAAATTTTGCAAAGGAAGTCGGATTCACCCCGCTTGGCCACGCCCTTAGGACACTAAGTTTGGAGGAAGGTATTGCATAACGACGCAGAACCGAAACGCAAACTTTCGTTTTCCTGAATTTGTTTTTTTTGTTTCGGCTTTGGTGGCGGAATTGAGATGGACGAGATGGCGCGGCGGGCGGGGCAAGCCCCGCCCCTACAGGGGATTTGGGAAGGCGGCCATTTTGCGGGTGCGCCAGAAAAACCAGGCGAGGCCGGCGACCAGATAGGCGAGGTAAATATAGGGGAGTTTGCCGTAGGGGCCTTCGGGGACGGGATAGAGATTACCGACAAGCGCGAGGAGCATAGCGGCGCAGGCTAGCCAGGGAATGATCTGAGCGCCGCGACGGTAGGCGTTGTGTGCGCGCAGGTAGCGCGGAAGGGCGACGCTGACCAGCGCGTACGTGACGATGAAGCCGTAGGTGGCGAGCGAGCCCATCCAGCCGTAGACGTCGAGGCCGCTGGCGCCGCGTGCGGCGAGGATGGCGACGGGCAAGACGGCGGCGGTTCCGGTGACGGCGATGGCGATACCAGGAGTCTCGTTGCGCGCATGCGTTTTGCGAAATGAGGTGTGAGCGAGGCCGTTGTGGGACATGAGAAGGAGAACGCGGGCGGCGGCAGTGATGCAGGCGAGGGTTCCGGCAAACATGCTCACTAAAGCGCCGATATCGATGAGCAGGCCGAGGACGGGGAGGCCACCAAGTTTGGCAAGGACGCGCATAGGGGCGGTGCTGGTGGCGAGATCCTGGCCGGCGGCGCGGAGGCCGAGGACTTCGGTGTAAGCGCAAACGGTGAAGATGGCGCCGGCGAGGAGAGCACTTTGGATTACGGCGCGGGGAATTGTTTTTAAGGGATTGCGGGCTTCGGAGCCGAGCGTGGTGGCGCTTTCGAAACCGACGAAACTGAAAAGCGCCAAGACCAAGCCGAGGCGGAGGCCGCTGCCCGTCATGCCATGAAGGTGGAATTGTTCCCAGTCCAGATGCCAGCCGTGCCGGAACAATACCAACAGCACAACGATCAGAATGAAAGATACGGAGACGGCTTCGATCCAGAGCATGAGGCGGGCGGAGATTTTTACGTCGCGCCAGGCAATCCAGATGGAGATGGCGGTGACGAGGAGAGCCAGAAATACGGCGGAAGCGCCGTGGCCCGTGGCGTCGCGAAGCAATAGGATTGCGAAGTGATAGAAACCGCCGATGACGCTGGAGCCTGTGGCAATGTAGGCGAGAAGAAGGCTCCAGGCGGCGGTGGCGCCGAGCGAAGGAGGAAGGATCATGGAGGCATAGGAGTAGAGCGAACCGGGCGACGCCGAGTAGCGGGCGAATTTTCCGATACAGAGCGCGACCAGGAGAATGGCGGCGGTTGCCAAGACGTAGGCGAGCCAAGTGCCATTGCCTGCGAGGGCGCAGACGAGGGGAATGGTGGCGACGGGAGTGGTGGTGGGCGCGATGGTGGAGACGGACTGCGCGAGTGTCTCCATGGGAGAGAGGACTTCGCGCCGCAATCCATAGCTGCCTGCTTCGGGAAGCGCTTGAGACATATTTTCTGGAGCAGGACCCTTCTGCGATTTCGTCTACTAGCCGGGAAACAGTGGCGGTCACGATATAGATTCTGGTTAGCTGACACAAGCGGTTTGTGGAGGGGAGGCGGATGAGGGGGCCGTGAATATTTTGATTTGTTGGCGGTTTTGTTTCGCGCGTTGGGCTGTGACGGGCTTGCAGAAGCTGGGGCGCGAATTAATTTTCTTTTGATTGGGCAGTGGCAGATAGAGGGTCGCGCTAGTCGCTTAGAAAAGCGGCAGCAGAGCTGCCGCACTCCACATGGCTATGGCGCCAGGATTAGGCGGGGATCAGTAGGTTGAAGCAGAGG
Organism: uncultured Acidobacteriota bacterium; assembly: GCA_963804545.1. Lineage (GTDB taxonomy): Bacteria > Acidobacteriota > Terriglobia > Acidiferrales > UBA7541 > Acidiferrum. Next base: position 2,744,279 of record CAWDQW010000004.1, on the reverse strand, counting down.
TTTCGCTGAGAGCACGAGCGTTGTCGACTCGCTGGGAGCCGAGGAAGGAATAGAGAGAGATATAGATGTAGGCGAAGAAGGGGACGGAGTAGGCCAGGGCATAGCTGTGAGTCTTATCGGAAATCAGACCCATAATAGGCGTAAGAACTGCGCCGCCAACGATGGCCAAGACCAGGAAGGAACCGCCTAGTTTGGTGTTTGGGCCAAGACCTTTGAGGCCGAGAGCGAAAATGGTGGGGAACATGAGGGACATGAAGAAACTGGTGAGGAAGACACACCAGATGCCGACCCATCCCGGAAAGAAAACGCCGACGGAGACCAACGCCATATTCGCCAAAGCGTAAGAACCCATGAGGCGGCTTGGAGAGATAAAGCGCATCAGCCAAGCGGAGACGAAGCGGCCGACACCGAAAGCAGCAAGCGTGCCGATGAGGAAATATCCCGCCGTTTTTTCAGGCTTGTGGGCGTATTCCTGAACGTAAGGAATGAAATAGCTCCACGTGCCGACCTGGGCTCCGACGTAGAAAAATTGGGCCACAACGGCGAGGAGAAAATGTCTTTGACGGAGGAGTTCGCGGAAGCTGCCATGATCGCCAGCGGCGGTTTCGTCTTCGCTGGAGATGACGGGGAATTTTGTGCGGAGGATGAGCAAAGCCCAGATGACGGCGACGATGCCGAGGACCAGATAGGGGCGGACGACACGCAAGACTTCAAATTGCAGGTAAGCCTGATAGGTGTGGGCAGCTTGGCGCGCGGCGATTTGCGCGGGGGTCAGCTCGACACCGGAAAAAATGAAGACGGTGCCGATCAGTGCGCCAGTCATGGCCCCGAAAGGATTGAAGGCTTGCGAGAAATTGAGACGGCGTTCGGAGGTGTCCGGATCGCCAAGCTGGGCGATGAAGGGATTGGAGGCGGTTTCGAGAAAGGAGAGGCCGCTGGCAATGACGAAGAGCGCGAAGAGGAAAAAGGCGTAACTGCTTTGCAATGCGGCCGGCCAAAACAAGAAACAGCCCGAAGCGAGAAGCAGGAGGCCGACGATGAAGCCGGGTTTATAGCCGACGCGTTTCATGAAGAGAGCGGCGGGAACGGCGGGAAGAAAATAGCCCAGATAGAAAGCGGTTTGCACGAGGCTGGCCTGGAAGCGAGAGATGGCGAAGGACTTCATGAAGTGGCGAATGAGGACGTCGTTCAGGTTGTTGGGAATGCCCCAGAGGAAGAAAAGCACGGTGACGAGAATGAAGGGGATGATTTGGCCGGAGGGAAACAAGGAATGGCGGGCTGAGGGCGCCGTGTTTCCTGGTGAATTTTCAAGTTGATGCTTTGCCATCGTCCGTCTTCTCCTCAAAGGGTCGTGAAAGCACCGTGAAACTAAATCCCGTGCGCGCGTTTTTCTTGATCAGTCAAGTTGCACCATGATTTTCGTGAATTTCGAGGGATTGGAGCTCCAGGCTTCCAGAATGCGCGGAACGTCGTCGAGGGAGACGATCGAGCCGACGGCGTCATCGACGGGAAACTTGCGTTCCTCGAGCATTTTGATGACGGTGCGAAAATCCTGCGGCAGCGCGTTGCGCGAGCCGAGAATATCAAGTTCCTTTTGGACGAAGAGCCTGGTTTCGTAGGCGACGGGCTCCTTGGCGTAGCCGATGTAGACGACGCGGCCAGTGAAGGCGACTTCCTCGACGGCGGCGCGAAAGGTTTGGGGAAGGCCGACGGCTTCGATGATGACGTCCGGCCCGCGGCCGTCCGTCAGTTCCAAAAGTTGGGCGTGAAGAGGGGATTTGGCGGAGTTCACGATGTGGGCCGCGCCGGCTTTTTTGGCGAGCTGAAGCTTATCATCGTCGAGGTCGACGGCGATGGTGTTAGCGCCGGCAAAATGGGAAGCAGCGATGGCGCCGAGGCCTACGCCGCCGCAGCCGAAGATGGCGACTTTGTCGGCGGAAGTGACGCGGCCTCTGGCGACAGCGTGAAAACCAACCGTGAGAGGTTCGACGAGGCAGAGTTCCTTGATGGTGAGCGGGGCTGGGTAGAGTTTTTCGGGAGGCATGGTGATGAATTCGGTGAGCGCGCCATCGCGCTGGATGCCGAGGGTTTCGTTGCAGGCGCAGGCGTTCGTGCGGCCGCGAAGGCAGGAGGCGCATTTGCCGCAGCTGGTGTAGGGAGACATGGTGACATTCACGCCAGTGGCGAGGCCGGGGAAGGAAGAAATCCCTTCGACGACGGTGGCGGCAATTTCGTGGCCGGGGATTCTTGGAAACCGGACCATGGGATTTTTGCCGCGGAAGGAATTTAAATCGCTGCCGCAAAGGCCGACCATGCGAACGCGGAGCAAGATTTTGCTGTGCTCGGGCTGAGGCTGCGGCACGAGTTCGATGGAGGCGGCTCCCGGCTCTCTGAGATGAGCGCTCGCATGGTTTTGGGATTCATGCGGTCTCGCTCAGAGAGTAGACCTGCGCCGCTACGCCGCCAAGAATCATGTCCTGCTCCGCGCCAGATAGCGAAGAGATGAATGCGCGGAGCGTAGAAAACCAGTTTTGGTGCGTGGCGGCCAAGAGACAGACGGGCCAATCGGAGCCGGCCATGAGGCGCTTTGGGCCGAAGGCTTCGAGGACGACATCAATATAGGGTTGGAGATTTCGAGGGCGCCATCGTGCCCAGTCGGCTTCGGTTACCATGCCGGAAAGTTTGCAAAAGACATTTTCGCGGCACGCCAATTCGCGAATGTTCGTGCGCCAAGGCTCGAGTTCGCGGGCGCGAATACGCGGCTTGGCGATGTGATCCAGGACGAAGACTTGCGAGGGATGGCGGTCCACGAAGGAAATGGCAGCGGGGAGCTGGCGCTCGAAGATCAAAATATCGTAAACGAGGCCGTATTGTTTCAATAGCGCGATGCCTGCGTTGAAATCGGGACGAAGGAGGAAGGCGTCGTCGGGCTCGTCCTGAACGACATGGCGGAGACCTCTTAATTTTCGAAAGTGTTTGAGGCGGTCGAGGACTGCGGGAAACTCGTGGCCGGCGATAGGCGCCCAGCCGACGACTCCGCGAATCACATCGAATTGTTGAGCGAAATCCAGGAGCGATTGAGTCTCCTCGAGCGATTGCCTTGCTTGAACGGCGATGCTGGCGTGAATTCCGGAAGATGAGAGAGCTTGCTCGAGATCCTGAGGCAGAAAATCTCTCGCGATGGGCGCCATGTTGGAGGTGATCCAGCCGTACTCTTCTTTTGAATAGCGCCAGAGGTGATGGTGGGCATCAATTCGCGCGATCATCGATTTCAAGTTTGCCAGGAGGAGAAATCATATTGAAAGCTGCACGGGGGAAGAATCGCATCGACGAGGATGCTGTGTCGAGAGGATTCGGCGACTGGGCGGCGGCGGTAAAGAGTTCCTGCTGTTCGCGAAATTTGGGATAGGCGATAAGGGGATCGGAAACTTCGCGGAAAGATCGCTGGAAGATTTGCTAAGAGGCGAGGACGGCTTCTTACTACTGGGTTTCGGCGAGCGGACACCAGAGCGAATTTTTCCGGCGGCGAAGTTGATGTAGACTCTTTCGTTGAGACTCGTACAAAAACTAGGGCTTATGAAAACGATGAGGGTATGACTGCCCATCTTGAGTTTCTCGAAACCATCCGGATCCGTTCACGCGCCGCCGCAGGAGTCTCGGAATAAATGATCACTCTGGTTTCCATTATTGTACTTGGCTTTTTTCTCGGCATGCGCCATGCGACCGATCCGGACCACGTCATCGCGGTAACGACAATCGTGAGTCGTCAGCGGAGCATTCGCCACGCGGCCTTGATCGGAGCCCTCTGGGGTGTGGGACACACGATCACGATTCTCGCTGTTGGTTCCGCAATCATCCTGTTTGGCATCGTAATTCCGCCAAGGCTAGGTCTTACGATGGAGTTATCGGTAGGCTTGATGCTGATTCTCCTGGGAATTCTAAATCTCTCCGGAATCATGCGCTGGATCACGGAAACGGTCACGCCTTCGCAGTTCGGAGGACACGCTCACCCCCATGGGCATGGAGACTACGTTCACAGCCATCCGCATGGCCATGGCCCGGAAAAACACGGTCACGCTGAGGACGCAACGCCCGTCGGTTGGATGGATCGCGTGTTTGGGAAGCTAGGTATCTATCAAGTGGTGCGGCCGTTGGCCGTTGGCATCGTTCACGGGCTGGCAGGATCGGCAGCCGTAGCCTTGTTGGTGCTAACGACCATCCGTGTTCCTTCCTGGGCGGTTTTGTATCTTCTTGTTTTTGGCGTCGGCACCGTCGCAGGGATGATGCTTATCACTGCGGCGATCGCCGTCCCCTTTACATATTCTCAGAGCCGCTTTGTCCGCCTCAATCGTGGCTTGGGACTGGTCTCGGGGCTGGTAAGTTTGGTGTTTGGGCTCTTCATCGTTTATCAGATGGGATTCGTAAATGGTCTCTTTACGCACAATCCCATTTGGGTGCCCCATTGATCTTCATCGAGACTCATTCTTTTTCGTAGCCGCGCGAAGAAGCTGTAACCGTGGCCACCGGAGAACAACTTCGTTGGTTTCGAATCGCCAGAGATGCGTCTCGCCTTTGTGGTGCCGAAAACAAAACCCCGCTCGCAGGGTGTGGTGTGCGAGCGGGGCGCAGTTGCCTACTCCCGGGTGTGGTTAGAAGTAGATCTTTCCTCCGAGCTGGAGGATTCTCGGGTCGAAGGCTGAAGTGACTTGGCCGAACCGGCTGTCACCGAGGTTGGTATCCACAGCGTTGAACTGTGTATGGTTCCAGGTGTTGAAGGTTTCCAAACGCAGTTCCAAGCGGCTGCCGCGAGATTCCCAGAGGGTGAACCTCTTGAAGAGCGACAGGTTCCAGTTATCGCGGCCAGGTCCACGCAGATCGTTGTGCGGCAGAGTTCCCCAAGCGCCGAGGGCTGGAGCCGAGAACGCCGACGGGCTAAACCACTCGTTGACGTTGATGTGGAGTTGTGAGCGTGCCTGTCAGGTCTGGCCGGTTGTTCGCCATTGGGTACGCCATTGCCGCCTTGTCCTCCGCTGATGTTGATGTTGATGGGCAGGCCGGACTCCATGGTGACGATGCCGGAGACCTGCCAGCCGCCGACAACTGACTTCAGGAGCTGGTTTTCACTGTGGCGGAAAAGCGGGATGTCGTAGATGAAGTCCACGACAGCCACGTTGGTGCGATCGTAGCCGCTCAGGCCGACGTCATATTTCCAACCGGCATAGGGATTGGACACGTTGCCAAGTCGCCGCCGCCGCTGCCGGCCGTGGTTGGATCGTTCGCGCGCGAAAGCGTGTAGAACGCGCGAAGGGTCAAGTCGTGGCTAAGCTGTGAGTTCAGGTCTATTTGCAGGCCATTGTAGTCCGTGTTGGCTTCGTTTTCCGAAAGGGTGATGGAATTGAAGCCAGGGTAAGGCAGGCCTGGCGCGGTTGTAGTTGATAGCCGGTTGACGGGTATTAGACCAGCGACTCCCGCCAGCTAAGTCTCATCGGGCAGGTTGATGTTGCGGTAGTCGTTCTGATGGCGGCCCTGGTTGCCGACGTAGCTCACCGACAACACCGACTTGGTTCCGAGTGGCGCGTTGCATGCCAAAGCTCCACTGGTAGCTGACCGGCGGCTTGTAATCGCTTATATCCAAGCCGGTGATGCCAGCAGGGTTAATCGGCAGAGTCACGGCGTGCCCGTCGCAAGAGCGATGCTCGGGTTTGTCATCGTGACGAACGGGGAATTGACCTGGAGGCTGAACGGAATATTCGGACCGGCGTTGTACATGTCGTTGCCCTGAATGCGCTCGTACATGATGCCGAACCCGCCGCGGATAACTGTCTTGCCGCTTCCAGTGAGGTCATAGGCAAAACCGATGCGAGGACCGAAAGTGGCCCAATGATTGTTGACGAGGCCCTTCGGAATGCCGTACCTGGCCCGGGATGCCGATGCCGTTCAAATAGAGCGGAACGCCAGCAAGAATGGGATTGGGGCTGCGTGCCGAGTCCCGGGCTGGCTGCCGGCAGCCGATTCGCCTGGCCCGCTGCAAATACGTGTTATTGGCGTTGAAGGTAGCGGCGTCCGCCGGGTTATAAAGCGTTGGGATAGAAATTCCCCATGCGGTCGTTGGCTTCGTAGGTGTGCGGAATGCCATCCCAGCGCAAGCCGAGGTTGAGGGTCAACTTGCGGTTCACGCGCCAGTTGTCCTGGGCGTATGCGGCCCAAGAAACGTTATTCCACTGGCCGCTGTCTTGCACGGCTAGCTCTTGATAAGAGGTAGGAGTTCCGAGCAGGATATCCGCAAAGCTATTTCCGGGGTCGGCAGTTGCTGCTTTCCGGTGTAAGTGCCGTTGAAGGTGAACCCGCCTTGGGTCTGCCGAAAAGGTCCTGGGTCTTCTTGTAGAGAGCCCAGCTGCCGCCGAATTTGAACTGGTGGGCGCCATGGGTCCAGGAAATGTCGTCGCGGACCTGGTAGTCATCGGCCTTGTTGTTCCACGGCCAGCTGGAGATTTCAAACTGCGCCCCGCTCGCGCCGCTCAAGTCGATGTTGGGAATGCGGTTGTCAATTGTTCGGTCCAGTGAAGAGCCTGGAGTTCGTCGCATCGTAGCCGGCGGGGAAGAGTCAAACTGGTCAAACCCGAGGCTGCGTAAGGAATGATGTTGATGCGGTTCCCGTTGTAGTTGAAGGCCACTTCGTTGACGAGCGTCGGGCTGATCGTATAGGTGGTATGGATAACGGCGCTATACGACGGATTGCCGAAGTTGTCGCCAACCGTGGGAACGTTGTCTCCGCTCCATTGGCTGGTTGCGAAACCCTGGGTGACTTGTTCGGCGATGTAGTGTCCGAAGACGGAGAACTTGCTGTTGAAGTTGTGGTCGATGCGGACGACCTCTTCCCGCAAATTCGTGACAGCGTTGGCGCCGCCTTTGAATTCGGGGCTTCCATTCGAGGCTACAGCGTTGTTGGCCGGGAAAATACCGGCCGCGACTAGAGCTGCGGAGTTCGGATTGATCATGCAGCTCGGAATGATGTTGCCCGGGAAAGGCTGACCCTGGACGATTCCCGCTGGAGCCACGCCACCGGACAGTTGGCAAAAAGAACCCCAGGGGCAACTTGTGCGGCCGTCGGAACGAGGATCGGCGTGCCGAAGAGAACTGAAATTGCCGCCGTAAGTATCCGTGCCGGGGACCGTCTGGTTGGTCGCGCCGCCCTGAACGAGCGGGCGCCATTCCATATTGTAGAAGAAGAAGGTCCTCTTTTTGTCCGGGTTATAGAAGTGGCCGAGGGTCACCGGACCGCCGACGTTGAAGCCGTAAACGTTGAGGCGAAGTTCCGTGATTCGGGCACGAAGTAGTTTTGCGCGTCGAAATAATCGTTGCGATTGAATTCCCATGCGGAAGCATGGAACTGGCTCGTTCCAGACTTCAGCACCATGGTCATGGTGCCGGCCGAAGAGAGACCGTAGTCCGCGCTGTAATTGGAAGTAAGAGCGCGGAACTCCTGGATCGCGTCCGTGGATGGAGCAATGCTCATGCCGCCCGCGCCGCCGCGGTCATCGTCTTCGCCACCATCCAACAGGTAGATGTTGTGGTTCTGGCGCATGCCGTTGAATTCGACGCTTGCGTCGCCACCGACCGGAGTGTTGACTTCGGCTGAATTCATGCCACCAGCGCCAATCTGGCTCGAGGCTCCTGGGGTCAACGCAGCAAGCTGGTAAATGCTGCGACCGGCTACAGCGATCTGGCTCATCTGCTGGTCGGTGATGAGGTTGCTGCGCTCGCCGGAATCCGTTTGAACCTGGACGGCATTGGCCTCGACCGTTACTGTTTCTTGCGACGCGCCCAATTGCATCTGGAAGTCGACGCGAATGCGGTCGCCAATGGTCAGAACGATGTTTTTTTGTTCCCCGACCTTGAACCCCTTGGCCTCGGCTTTGACCCGGTAATGGCCGATCTGCAGATCAACCGCCACGTACTGGCCAGAGTCGTTTGTAGGAATAACGTGGCTGACTCCCGTGTCCGATGTTCGTCACAGTGATAGCCACATTCGGGACAACGGCACCCGAAGGATCGGTAACCGTCCCAACGATGGTGGCTTGTTGCGCAAAAGTGGAAGCAGAAAAAGCGAGCAAGGCAACCAAAAGAATAAAAAGAAACCGAAAGCGAAACTGTTCAACCTGCATTAGAAAGTTTTCTTTATCGCGCACTTGGAGATACCCCCCTTTAAGAAATTGGGCCGTCGGCTTTTCGTCCCTCGAGATAGAAAGCCTTTTCGAGCCCTCTGGAGCATCCGCACCGACGCCCCGCACGAGTCGCACCGGGATTAAGAGCAAAAGGCGATGTGCAATATCGATATTTTTGATGTTGCGTGTGGGAGTGGTCGGGCGCAATATCCACTTAGGCTGAATTCGTTATGACCAGTTGGATGGAGCCATGAAGAAAGTACCCAGCGCTTTGTCGCCCGTTATCGCTGTCGACCGGAAAACCGCCAAGCCTTTGCACAAGCAAATCTATGACGACTATCGATCCATGATCGTGAGCCGAAACTTGGGTGCGGGCCAGCAGATTCCCTCGACTCGAGCGCTTGCCACCGAATTGAGGATTTCTCGAATACCAGTCCTGACAGCTTATTCTCAGCTTCTAGCAGAGGGATATTTCGAAGCTCGCGCCGGGCGCGGGAACGTTTGTTTGTAGTTCCCTGCCAGACCAATTGACATCCAGCGAAGGAGGATCGCGCCGTCCAGCAGGAAATTCGTTCGGGTGCGCGGATCACGTCGCGGCGCGCGGGCTGCTTCCCGCCTACGTGAGGCTCCCGTGGTTGCGCGGACTAGGAGCTTTCAACGTCAGCCAGCCGGCATTCGACCAATTCCCGTTTCAGACATGGTCGCGCATAGTGATGCGCCACTGCCGCAATCCCCATGCCAGAGAATTGCATTACGGCGGACCGCTTGGTTTCGAAGAGCTTCGCAAAGCCATCTGTGCCTACCTCAGAACTGCGCGTGCGGTGCATTGCGATCCGCACCAAGTCATGATTGTCGCCGGCTCGCAACAGGCTTTGGAGATTACGACGCGCGTTCTGCTTGATGAACGAAGCGCCGCATGGGTGGAAGAACCCGGATATTGGTTGACGCGACAGGTGTTGACTGTGGCGGGCTGTCGTCTGGTGCCTGTCCCTGTGGATGGCGAGGGTTTGGATGTAGCCTTCGGCGTGAAGAAGTGCCGCAGAGCTAGAGCCGCTTTTGTTGCACCTTCCCATCAATATCCGCTGGGGGCGACTATGAGCGCGTCACGCCGCCTTCAGCTCCTCGACTGGGCCCAAAGTTCAGGCTCCTGGGTAATTGAGGATGATTACGACAGCGAATACCGCTATGGCAACATGCCCATCGCTTCCCTGCAAGGCCTCGACCACAATTCTCGCGTCATCTACATCGGCACCTTCAGCAAAACCTTGTTCCCGTCCTTACGGCTGGGCTATATCGTGATTCCACCGGACCTGGTGGGCCGTTTCACGGCGGTACGCCACGCCATGGATATTACGCCGCCCCACTTTTTCCAGGCCGTGCTCACGGACTTCATGAACGAGGGGCATTTCGCACGGCACATTCGCCGCATGCGCCAGCTTTACGCCCAGCGCAGGACCGCGCTTGTCGACGAACTCGAAAGTGAATTTGGCTCTGCGCTCCAGGTACTTGGATCGGAAGCGGGAATGCATCTCGCCGTCATCTTGCCGAAAGGGTTGCGCGATCAGGAACTGGCGGCACGGGCCGCAAAAGAGAAACTTTGGCTTGCGCCGCTCTCTCCCTCCTACCTAGGCGAAACCCCGCGCCAGGGATTTATTTTGGGGTTCGGGAACACAGCTGCAGAACAGATGCCAAACGCCGTCCGCCGACTAAAAGGCATACTCCTGTCGGAAAAGAGTTTCAGAGCTAAGAAGTAATCTGACCAGGATTTAATGTGCCAGCTGGAGTGAGAGAGAATTCGCTCTGAAAGTCTTCGCCGTCGGCTTAGCCCGATATCATGCTGCCGTCGCCGAGATCGCGAATCGGAAATCCATTTCTGAAATCGGGCTAGTTTGTCTCCGGTGTCTCTGCCATGATTTGCTTCCCGAGCCATTCGATACCGCAGTAGATCGAAGTTGGGGCTGTGCTATTTCTTCCGGACAATCGAGGCATCTTCCCTACTGGCCTGCTTGTTCCACCCGTGGAAACGCGAGAAATCGCCTGCGTTCCATGAATCGCGGAGTCCAGGAGTACTCAGATTCCAGTCGGGACGGATTTCGCTCGTCACGGCGCGCAGATCGTGCCAAAGATCGGTGACCGATGGGCGGCCCCAAAACCAGTAGCCGTTGTAGAAGCTGTAGATCACGAGGCCCGGCTTGAGCACGAACGTATGCGGAATCATCGGATTGTGTTCCGGGTCGGTGTACTCCTGGATGTCGAGGTCCTTCTGAACCTTTCGTTCAGGGTCGGAGAGGAAGGGCCACTGGGCGCCGACTGACGCACGGAATTCCTGAAGAGTATGGTGATCGTCGGTGGCGATCGTGGCGATCTGAGTGTAAGCCACCGCGATCTTTGGATAGAACGCGGCGAGTTCCAAATGCTGCTGGTGCTCCTTCGGGCAATAGTGGCCGCGCGCAAGGGTAAGGATTAGCGGATCGTCGCCCTGTAGCTCGCTGAGCTTCCGCGCATTGCCGGTATGATCGGGCAGTTCATAGTCGGGGAAAATGCCTCCAGGCACGATATCAGGACGCATGATTGGGCTCCTCCCGTTTCTCTCAAAGATCCAGAGTGACACCCGCGTTTGGCTGGGAACAGCATACGAGCACATTCCCAGGAGAAGGCCTCTCCAGTGGCTCAGGGTTATAAATAATCGATCCGCCGATCAGACCAGTCATGCAGGTGTGACAGACTCCAGTCCGGCACGACCATCTGACCGGAACGTCGCACGCCTCCGCCAGTTCAAGCAAACTTCCAAATTTCGAATCCCAAGCGGTGGTAATCCCGCTACGCGCGAATGAGACTGCAGGACCAGATCCGGGCGGCCCTTGTGGCAGGTGAGGAGCGTGAACAACCCGCGCCATACCAGGGGTAATGGCATCGAGAGAACCGAAAATTTCCGTGCGCACATTCTCAGAGAGCACACCCCAGTTTCGCAGTCCATCGCGCATGTTCTGCAAGAATGAAGGTGGACCACACAGATAGAAGTCACTAGTCTGTGACACGCCAATTCTCTCTAGCAGACTTGCGTCGATGTGCCCAGGAGCGTCAAAGTCTGCCGGGACTTGGTCGTTTGCACCTGGCCCGCTGTACACGATGTATCCTCGTCCGCGAGAGAGCTGCTTCAGTAATGAACGCGATTCTTCTGCAAATGGATGCTCGGCGCGATTGCGCGCTCCGTAGATCCACCAGATCTCGCGTTGCGATTTCTCCGCGGCGAGTGAGTGCAGCATCGACATCACGGGCGTTGCACCCACTCCAGCGCTTAGGAGAACCACAGGACTCTGGCCAGGACGCAGAGTAAAGTTACCGCGCGGCGCACTAACATCCAATCGATCGCCTTCTCGCGCACGGTCGCACAAAAATGAACTTCCAATCCCGTTCAATTCGCTCTTGACGCTGATGCGGAAATGATCGGCTGCGGGCAGATCAGACAACGAATAGCTGCGAAGAACCGGCGATTTGCCCGGTTCGACGAGCAGCCGCAAAACGACAAACTGACCTGCCTGGAAGACGGGAAGAGGCCGCCCATCGATTGGCCCCAGAATGAAGGAAGTTACGCTATCGCTTTCCTTATGAATATTCGCAACTCGCATCTGTCGAAATCCTGGCCAAGATGGTGCTTGTTCCTCATTCGCAAGTCCCGGATTTCCTTCGACGATCCGCGGGCTCGACTCCTGCGCGAGTATCGCTTGAAAGGAACTCTGCCAACCCATGCTAAGTGCAGGAACCCGTAGCGCGCGTTGCAGTTGCTCACTGGAATGTCCTGGCAAATACAGGAGGGCGTCAACCTCGGCCACGCTGATTCGCTCTGGACCATCGGTAATTTTTACAATGTCGTCGTCCGCCCCAACTTCACCTTCCTGCAATACGCGAAAGTAGAAACCTGGTCTGTGATGTGCTACGAGCAGCGCTGGCATCCGACGTTCATTCATGCGAATACCGACGCGGTAGCACGTCACGCGTGGCTGCGTTACTTCAAATGCAGCACCACCAATGTGGTACCGATCGCCGATGCAGACCTCGCTATCAAGAAGTCCTTCGACGGTGAAGTTTTCTCCGAACTGGCCGAAAGTAAAATCGCTGCGGCCTAAGAAGCGCTCCCAGTAGTGATAAGAATCCATCTGGTAGACGAATACAGCGCGATGCTCTCCTCCGTGACCCGCCAGATCGGCTTGCGCATCGCCTTGAATATTGAGCTTGCGCACCATTCGCCGTCCATCAACTGGGGATTTCCAGACTGACGTTCGGACCGTTTTGCCGTTCCATGTCACGTCGCGGGGAAGACCGACATTTACTGAAAGCAATCTCGGCACTCGTACCTCGTCGAAGTCCAGCGCCTGGCTAGAATCCTTGCTATATAACCACGCTGAACTCACGGTTCGCGATAGGGACCTTCTTCTGCCTCTGTGTGGACGCTCAAGGGCGAGAACTGCTCTTGCGACTCCCGCACATCCAAAGCACTTTCCGCCGCGTACCAATCCATTTCAGGCGAACCGAACGGACGGCCTCTGCGCTCCCACAATTCGTAGGCGAGCTTGGCAATCTCATCGTGCCTGTGTGCCTCGGTCATTTGTTCCTCCTGGCCGCATGCGCAGCGCGGCTGAATGGTGACTCGGAATCTCTCGTAAACAAGTTCGGAGAAATACGTCCGTAATGTCTCCATCGCAACGCGCTGATGATCGCCGCGGACGCTCTCCTCGGAAGTACCGATCACCTCAGTAACTTGCCGGCGAGCCAGTAATCGACACTGAACTTTCCCGGGCCGGAGCAGATCAGCCAGATAAAGAAAAGCATGTAAAGGACTTCCGGAAGGTAGAGGAAATCGTCGAGCCAGCTAAGAGCAGAAAGTCCTTTGGGCAAGGTGGAAACCGCGTTGGTAATTGTGGCGACAATCATATCGATCAATAAAACCGCGCTGGCCGGGCTCGAAAGAAATCCCACGGTCACCAGGGATCCGCCAACGAACTCGACAGCCGCCACGAAATAAGCCGTCTGGCGGGGAAACGGGATTTTGGCCTTAACGAGAGTGTCGTAAACAGGTTTCGTGCCCCCGGCAACAAACAATTTGTTCGCCCCGGAGATGGCGAAGAACAGCCCGATCGAAACGCGCACCAGCAGGATGGCATATTGCTCCACGCCACTGTTGCCCTGCAGCGCGAACTGGGTCAACTGTTTCCAATCCATCGTTCGTCCCTCCATCGGAGGATGTGCCCTTGCGATCCCCCAAATCTTGCAGTTCGACTTCTACGTTAACCACGTCAATCAGGTGTTGGCGAGCCGGTTTTACCCTCGCCCGCCAACGTGGAAAGCTTTCTTCCATCGCTAAATCACCCACATTGCAATGGTCATCGCAAGAAAGAGCGCATATGAGGCAAGCACGCCAGCACGGTAATGTGCAGTGCGCTCCTCCTTCCCGAGCAACAGCACAACGCAACCGATGGTGCCAAAAAGTGGCCACACGAACCGCAGGCTCATCGATAGCGAACCGGGGCTCCCCATGTAGAACCTTGACCGCGATGGAAGCATAGAGATCAGACTAAACAGAAGCGTCGCAAACACCACAGCCATCCCATGGACAAACCCTCGACCGAAAACTTCTTTGGCAGTGAGCGGCGGTTGGTCAAACACTACGCAGCCCCATCGTTTCTGCGTTTCGATGTTCACTTTTACGGCGCACAAGTTCCTGAGTCTATCGCAGTTACCTTGCCTGTGACTCGGCTTGACACTGAATAATCGTGCGGGCTCCTCGCGCCTCGAGATTATGTGTCCATCCGTTCGACCCACTGAGCGCGCGATGCTGGAGCCACGAATGGATCCGCAAAGTACTGTGTTTCCCGCCAAACCTTGTCGCCCCTGAACTCCATAATGCTCACGGTGTGGGACGGCTTGCCGTCATAAGTCAGGATGAGTTCGGTGACCCAAAGATCACCGCTGCCAATGATTCGCCGGATAGAAAACCGCTTTTTGTTTGGCTGACTCGCGCGTTGACCCTGTATGTTGCGCCGACCGCGGGTTCGCTCGCCGGACTGCGGGTATTCCAGCACCGCATCGTCGAGATAGATGAGGTGCTCCGTTTCAAAATCGTTGGCATCGGACGCCGCCCAATGCTGATCCAGTGCCGCACGGATTTCTTGATCTCGCACTCCGGATGACTGCTCCTTATTTAGTTGATCGTTCATCTTGTGCTCCAAACTCAAGATCAGAAAGATCGTTCTTTAGCGCCCACAAAATGCTGTTCAGACTCCTCTTACGAGTTGTTGTTTCGCGGATCGTCTTTCGCGCTGAGGTATTCCATTCCAAGCGGCCCCATCGCGGTTATTTGCGTGACGTACTCGCCGGATTTCGCCCAGTGGAAATGGTGTGTGTTGCCAGGAAGTATGATTACGGCGCCGGGCGGATAGGCTTCCAACTTACTCGCGTCGAATTCATCACCCAGCCCGATATAAAAGACGCCGGAAATCACGGTGTAGACTCGATCCTCCGGGTGCTTGTGAGGCATCAGCTTAGCGCCGTGGGGCGCTTTGACCCTGATTGTGTAAGGGCCGGGCTCGGAGGGTAGACCCACGACGACGGCCAGCCGAACGGAAGGCGGGAACGCCGGGAACGGTTTCCAATCCAGATCTTCGGACAAGATGGTTTTGAAAACTTCCTGCCCGAGTTGGTGAGGCCGGGCTTCGCTTTGCTGAACACGTTTTACGGCGCTGGCTTTCTGAGACATTCAAACCTCCTCCGTGCAGAAAATACAAAACATCACCACAGACCTTCGAAATATGTCCGCCAAGAAATGCCATACTCTACCTCCTCTGGCAACCTCAGGCCCGACTACCTTGGCAGGCGCGGTTCAACGCTTCTGGTACGGGTGGAAGATGTAGTCCTTCGCCTTCACTGGCGTATGGCACGCGTAGCCGCAGTCTGAGGGGCTATTAGCATCAGCCGTGAACTTGTCCGTTCCGGCGTCGTAGTTGAACACCGCGTATCCCCACCCACCGCTTTTCGGAAATCTCTTGCTGTCCTTTTCCATGAGGAAAGCCTGCTTGAAGACGTCGGGCACATCCACGACGAAAGGCGCCTCCGTGCTCTTCTTTGGCTTCCACTGGAGCTTCGCGATCATGGAGCCCTCCGGAAAAGGCTGGCCGTTGCCAGGAATGCCCGCCTTGAAAGCTTTGATCATGATCGGATTGGCGACGATCACCTTGAGCACTTCGTCGGTGCGAGCGGAAGAGACCACCGACCAGTCCTCATATCCCCGGAAGTCGGAGAACGCGATCCCGCTCGGGGATTTCAGCGAGTACTTGTCTTGCCCATCATGCGCGTAAACGGTGGCGGCGAGGACGGCGAGCACTGCTACGGCTGTCGCAAGGATGGTAAAGCCGGCGATACGTTCCACGGCGGTGCGTGTTTCTATCTTCTGTTCTTGCTGCTGTTGCCCCACAGATTTCGTCAGAAGTTCAGACACGGTGTGTTCTCCTTCACAAAAAAGTCTTCTAAGGCCGATCGACGTGCGTCTCAAACGATTACGATTAAGCTAGCCATAGGGCGAGTAAAACAATTGGACCATAGTATTGACGATAACTTCGTATTAAGTGTGCGTGGAAAAGTCCCCTCCTCTTTGGTCGATTTTTCAGGACTAGCTGGATGAAGAAATCCGTATGCCTCAGACATGAAACAGTTGAGGGCGATTTCAGTTAACGGACGGCTAATGTAAGAGCGATTCCCAGTTGGCTGGCACCCTCCCTGCTGGTCCAGGTACAGGCTGATTTTTTGGATGCGAATGCGGTGGAAGCAACTCCACACCCTTGATCATCCCTTGCTTCTCGTAATCGTAGAACCAATCCTCATCCGGCTCGAAACTGGCAATGATTGGATGCCCCGTTGCCGCCGCATGCTTGGATGCGTGCTGGCTCGGAGAACTGTCGCAGCATCCGATGTGCCCACACTCAGCACACCGACGGAGATGAAACCACCAACCTTTCGGTGACGCCAGGCACTCCACACACCCATCACCACTCGGCTTTGAATCGGGGTTAATTCCGCGCAGACCCTTTTTCATTTACGATTTTCCCTCCGCGTCCTCTGCTCGCAAAATAAGGTCAAGCAACCAGCAAGATCTTCCCGGCACCACCCTTTTCTGCCGTTGCTTGAGCCTCGGCCGCTTCACTAAGTGGCAGTTTCTGGCTAATGGGAATTATTAGCTTGCCATCTCGCACGGCTTCAGCCATGAACTCGAGCGTTTTCCTGTCGAATTTCGAGAATACTGCCACTACCCTAACAGATGGGTACTTCGCGGCGTTCTGAGGTGCTCCGAGAACAGTAGCAAACACTCCTCCCGGTTTGACCTTGGCGATCAACTTCTCTGCGGTTCTTCCCCCGACCGCATCCGCCACCGCATCGAGAGGCGGAAGATTCGCAATCGCGGTGTCGTCGTCCGTTGCGACCACCTGATCCGCGCCGACAGTCTTCGCCTCATCCATCTGCCTCCTCAAAACTCCCGCGATTGCAGCCGCCCCGCGTTCCTTCGCAGTGAATACCGCCGAACGCCCCACATTTCCTACCGTACCCACGACCATAACCGTCTGGCCCGCCTTGATTCCTGTAGCGGAACTGAGCTGGTTGCCAGTCGTCGTCACCAGCGGCAGCGCCGCCGCCCGGATCAAATCGAGCCCTTTGGGGACCTTCGCCAAGACCGCTGCATTTACGACGCAGAGTTCGGCGTAAGTATTGTCCGCCATAGCGAACACCTGGTCGCCTTCAGAAAAACCTTCCACCGCCGGCCCAACCTTGACCACAGTTCCCGCGATATCGACTCCTATGAGGCCAGGAAAGTGGATGGGATAGAAGTCTTTCGTCAACCCGGCACGCCGCTTGTAGTCAATCGGATTCACGCTCGTGGCGGCGACCCTCACGAGTACTTCGCCGGGACCCGCCACCGGATCAGGGTAGTCCTCGAACTTGAGTACTTCAGGACCGCCATATTGGTGGACAACAATTGCTTTCATAATTCATCTCCTTGCGGGGTGCGCAAGCAGTCGCCAACAGACTCTCCGATCAGTGGATCCTTAGCTTCGCGCTCGGCGTTTGCGCGTGACAGCCCCTTTGGCGGCAGCCGCTTTTCTATTCTTTTGAGGATGAGTGCCCAGATCATGCCATGACGTTTCCGCGAGGTTGACGTCGTAGTAGCTGGCAGCTTTCTCGATGTTTGCGAACGCCAAAGCACGGTCGGCATCGGAGATGCCGATGACTTGATCGAACCGCGCCACCGCGTTACGCACGTGCTGTGCGTCGGTCAGTGGTTCTTTACGCCGCTTCGGAAACGCGTAGACGCTATCGGGTAAGTCGCTCTGCTTCGTCAGCCGTCCGTGTTTCTCGTGGGGTTTCCAGGTCGCTTTCGGCATGTATTTGCCATCCTTTCTTCACAAATTCGAGTAGAGGGCTCGTCATCTGTTAATCTCGTGAACCAGCTAAGGTGGGAATCCATCCGCCATCCATTTAGCGAATAGTTCAATGCGAGCTTGCGGCCAAGGACCTTCTCCTCTTGGGGGTGGGGGCGGCATTACCGCGCCGCCGATTCCCCGGATGCGATCGTAGATGGCAGCAGCGTGCTTTTTGACGTCATCGTAACTTCCCAGGTTGAACGCCTTGCTCATGCCTCGAACGTCTCGTTCCGTGAAGAGCGGCCGAATGTCAGTTTGATAGCTCGTCGTTTTCGTCATTGCGCCTCACAGCCACTGGATTATACGGATGCCGCGGCCTTCTTCGTGAATCTAAAACTTCTTATCTCTTGAGGTCAAGGTCTAGGCTTTTCGTCAAAACTTTGAAACGACCAACTCTAGGTAACTCTGAGCTCTCCAAGATCGAACTCAAATCTCGCAAGTCCAGATTCCTTCAGGCAGCAGTCCGCTGTGCGATTGGCTGTACTTCCCGCAGGAGACCGGTGTCCACATCGAAAATGAAGCCGCGCACAGGGACATCTTTCGCGATCCAGGGATGCGACCTGACTTTCTTGATCTGCTGTCGGGTATTTTCCTCGGGGTCTTTATAGTGGAAGAATCGCATCGGAGCCGGCGACGCATCACCGGTAGAAGTGCTCAGCTTCGCGTTCATTTCGTCTTCTGTGATTGTCGTGAACCCGCAGCCGGTGTGGTTTAGAAGCAGTACCTCTGTGGTTCCGAGTACGCGGTTGGAAACAACGAGTTCTCCGAGAACATCTTCTGTCTCCGCGGGTCCGCCGGTTCGAATAACGTCGGTATCGGCTTGCGGGAGACCCAAGATTCCAGGGAGATCTGAGAGACGAGGATCCATGCAGGTTCCAACCACGATTTTCGGAGCCGGACGCTTTCCCAGCGTCGGATCGTAATTCTTTGCATAGTCGCGGTTTGTTTCTAGCGCCTTATCAATAATACTCCTCGTTTTCTCCCTGACAGGTTTTTTGCAATGTCGCTCGTCCGAGCAAATCGGCTGCGATGGAGCGACTACACCCCGGGTGCGCCGGTGAATCAATTGGACGATGGTATTGGCGATACCTTTGTATTGGGCCCCGCGGAATAAAGTACGTGCGCGGGAAGGCATGCCTGGCTGCCGGGCAAGGCATCGCCGCTCCAACCCCGTTCCAGCAAATTCTCGGCCACCGCGGTGTCGTATGGAATTGCTAAACGGGAGCGTTAGCGCACCTAGGGTGGCTCGTGCCAACGCTCCGCAAGGGAAGACCTCGAAGGGAGCGGATACCGATGCCGAGCACTCACTGCTTATAGGGTTTTTCTGAGTGTCTGGAGGGAAGCCGATCGCGACGTTCCCAGCCTTATTGCTTGTTTGGATTCGACAACTTGCCTCAGAGGGAGGGCAGTCGCCGGAGTGGAACAGCGTTGTTCGGTGACGACCGCGCTCCAACTGTGCTGCGTGGGATTAAAGAACACAATCGCAAAACCGACTCGGCAAAACTTTGAACTCTCGATCTCAGCCGCTTTAGTTAGATCGCCAGGGCTTGCCCAAGGTAAGCAAATTTCGAGTCCACGAGTTCATTTGCTAACCTAGGTCGAAGCACTTCCAACAACATGGGAAATCCACCTTTGGTTTGATAAGCCCGCTGGAATCCAATCGTTAGCTTCTGGACCGGCTCCTAAATGGCCGCGATGGCTGTGCTGAGCGAATGGGGGGATGGATTTGATGACTCCGTTGTGAGAATCCAGCTGTCTACCAAGAATCGCGGTAGATGACAAAGAAAGAGCGATGGGCACCTTACCGATATCTTCGAATAACGAGGTTGTGGCGATCGGAACGATAAAGGCCCAAAACGTAAAGAATGACGATGCCTTTCGTTGAATAGATGACTTGGCGTATGCGCAGAAGCGCGTCACGTTTGGGGACACCCAGAAGCTCCGCCGTTCTCGGGTCTGCTGTCGTAGCATCAACCTCTTCATCTGAATAGGCCAGGTCTACTTTATAGTTACGCTCCAGAGTGGAAAACAGAGATTCTTTGTGTAGAGGGGCCGATTGCAAGCCGGAAAACTGCGCCGCGGAGAGGTAACATGTCTCAAGCGCAAAGGGCTGGCCAGCAGCATGCCGCAGGCGCTCAAGTTTGAGGACTCGACTTCTCGGTGCGAGAGCTAACCGTGCAGTAACTTCTTCTTCATTGTCGATGATTCTCGCTAGAAGTATCTTGGAGCCGGCCGTCAAGCTCCGGCTGCCCATCTGCTCCGTGTAACTCATCAATTTGTTGAAGTGGATTTTGGGAGTGGCAACAAATGTGCCTACTCCCGGACGCCGCTCGACCACACCTTCACTTTCAAGGGAGGCGAGGGCATGCCGGGCCGTCATCAGGCTTACATCATGAATTTTTGCGAGTTCTCTCTCCGAAGCGACAAGATCGCCGGGGCGGAGGTCACCGGCCTCTATCACTTTTCGAATCGCACCTTGGATCCGCCTGTAGGCCGGAATTCCATTCGCTCTCTTCGCTTGCATATCAATTTCCTCGACTTGACCCCTAAACCACACAGCGCCCGTGAAAAGAGTCAGGATAAGAGACGACCAAATCGGGCAACAGGTTAGGCTGCTTCTGCAAAGATTTCGGGAAACCTCACGCAGAGTAGCGGCAACCGTACCTCCTGACTCGCATGCTCCCGATCTCTGGCAGGGAAGATTACGGCCCTTCCAGCCAAAATAGTGATATAGAGCAGAAAAGGTGCGGTGCTATATGGCACCACGATAGGACTGTTATAAATTATTAGTTTCTTCTTGACAAGCGTAAAGTTCCGCTATATAGCTACTTCACATTGGGGTCCTTTATTGCTTTAGGGGTTTTTCGTATTGGCTCAAATTTAAAAGAAGTGGTTGCCCGGCCGCGTGCAGCAACCTCTTTGGGGGAGCAATTGTTATGAACGGACGACGTCAACTTTGTTGGGTATTTGTCAGCGCAGCGCTCATTCTCATTTTGTGCGGGGCGCAAAGCGTGCTTGCACAGGATGTCACGGCTTCGATCTACGGAACGGTAACCGATAGCAGTGGTGCAGCGGTTGTTGCCGCCAATGTGACCGTCAAGTCCGTGGAGCGTGGAGTCACCTATACCGCGGTGACAAACGAAGGGGGGCTGTATCGCATCTCGCAGTTGCCCGTCGGCAACTATGAATTGCGTGTGGAAAAGCAGGGATTCCAAACCTCAGCGTATCCTGCGTTCGCCCTGGTGCTGAACCAGAGTGCGCGTATCGATGTCGAGTTAAAGGTCGGCCAAGTGAGCGAGACGGTGGAAGTAAGCGGCGCCGCCCCCATAATGAAGACAGAGTCCACGCAGGTCGACACCATTATCGATGCGCGAACCAACGATGCGCTGCCCCTCGCCACTCGTAATTATGTCGAATTGACGCTGCTGTCACCTGGTGCCGTCCATCCCGACCCCAGCAGTTTCAATAACGGGGACAATGTAAACAGTGGAGCGCGTCCGTTTATCAACGGCAATCGCGAGCAGGCCAACAATTTCCTTCTGGATGGAATGGACAATAATGAAGTGTCCGACAACCTCCTGGGCTACACTCCCGCGCCGGATGCGATTGAGGAATTCAATCTGATCACCAATAACGCCCCCGCGGAATTCGGGAATTTCATGGGCGGGATCGTTAGTGTGACGCTCAAGTCTGGCACTAACTCCTTTCACGGCGATGTCTGGGAATTCTTTCGCAATAACGTATTGAACGCGAACCAGTGGGAAAACAACTTTGAGGGCATCGGCCGCGCACCGCTGCGCTGGAACATGTTTGGCGGCACGCTCGGCGGTCCGGTCCTGAAAAACAAGCTATTTTTCTTCATCGACTATCAAGGCCAGCGCTTCGACCATCCTCCTGCGGGGAGTCCCATTACCGTATACACGCCGGCCGAACAGGGAGGCAATTTTGGGGCGCTTTTGACTGCCGGCACCCCGATCCAGCTCTACAACCCCTGTCAGGGGACCACGGGACAGAACGGCACCGCCTGCGTGGCCGCCACCACGCGAGCGATGTTCCCTGGCAACATCATTCCGGCCAGCATGATCAGCCCAGTGGCCGCTGCCCTGTTCGCGTCTTCCCTCTATCCAAAGACCATCAACAATAACTTGATCAATAACGCCCTCGAAGAGACAGCCACGGCGTACAACAGCGACCAGGGTGACGTTAGGGCCGACTATAGAATTTCCAGCAAGGATCAGGTATCTGGCCGCTTCACCCGCGCCATGCAGGTTGACCCTTCAACCAACTCGCAGCCCCTCTTCGGGAACGGCCAGGTTACCGCGCCCATTTGGAGCGCCGTAGGCGATTACACTCGGAGCATTTCCAATACCTTGGTTAACGATGCGCGATTTGGATGGAACCATATCATCCTCAATACCGGGACAACCTGGGATCCCACCGTCGGCGCCTTTGGTCAGACGATCGGAATTCCGAATTCGAATCCGGCTGGACTCATCGGTCTCTTGGGACTTGATTTTGGTGGAGGAACGCCGACCAGCCCAGGCACCGGTACTCTTACCAACATCGGAAACAGCATGGTCACGCAGAGCTTTAACAGCAAGGTCTGGCAAGCGGATGATTCGATCACCTGGACCCATGGCCGCCACGCGTTCAAGTTTGGCGGAGAGTTCATGCGCGACATCATCAAGGTGTTCTACTCGGGGAACAGCGGCGAACTGGGTGGCATGACTTTTGGTCCCAACTTCACGGCATCCGCAGCCACTGCCCCATTGGCAAACACGGGTGAAGGAATGGCCGATTTCTTCCTCGGCTTACCTACCGCATTTGGGCGCGGCCTCAGTAGCGGCAGCTGGACACAGACCTCCAACATCTTTGCTGGATACGCTCAGGATACCTGGCGCTTGACTGACCACCTAACCCTCACTCTGGGCTTGCGTTATGAAGCGCATACTCCGTGGGTCGAGGCAAACAATCAGCAGAGCAACTTCAACCCAGCGACAGGCCAGATTGAATACGCCGGGCAGGATGGCAATAGCCGCGCCCTCTATGATGGTACGTATGGGGGGAAGGATTTCCAGCCTCGCCTTGGTTTCGCGTGGACACCAGGCTGGTCCGGTGGCCATACGGTCTTCCGTGGCGCCTTCACCGTCTCTGATTACCTGGAAGGAACGGGCACCAACCTGCGGCTGCCGCTCAATCCGCCATACGACGGAGGAGCCGCGGCAGGGGGCGAATTCCAAACGCAGTATCTGCTGCAAGCTTTGCCCACCACGACAGCGTCAGATGGCATCATTGCGCCGCCACCCGCAGGCCTTTCCTGCCCCAACCTCTCCTGCTTCGACGGCGCAGTACTTCGCCTTTGGGACCAAAAAGTGCAACCCGCCATCGATGATCAGTGGAATCTGACGGTCCAGCACCAATTCGGGGGGAACACCACTCTCCAAGTCGGGTACGTCGGGCAGGTTGCCTATCACCTGATGGTGCCCTTCTACTATGGCCAAGCTCGTGGCGGAGCCCAGCACTTCCTGCGGTACGCCTCCTTGCACATCGCCTAGCCCATTTTTCGCAAATGGCGTTGGCCCAGCTTTGCTCGCCGCCATTGACTCCACGGGTGGCACCGTGTCCGGTACGCAGTCGAATGGCAGAATGATGTATAACGCGCTACAAGCAGTTCTCCAGAGGACCCTGACTCACGGTTTGCAGGCCCAGGTGTCCTATACCTACGCCAAGTGCATGTCCAACAACACCGGCTATTACGGTACTTGGTCCGGCGCTAGAGCCTCCTCGACCGCTTCTCCCTATTGGCAGAACATTTACGATCCCGGGGCAGAATGGGCGCCTTGCTATTACGATGAAACCAACAACCTCACTGCCTATGCCGTCTACGACCTGCCCTTTGGCCAGGGCAAGCAATTTGGCAGTGGCATGAATAAGGCCGCGAACGCTGTCATTGGCGGTTGGACCGTTAGCCCCATCATGACCATCCACACGGGCTTCCCGTTGGCCCTCTATACGAATGCCAGCGACCCCACGGGAACGGGCTCTCGCGGGTTGCGCCCGGATTGCGATGGAACCAACACTGTTTGGGGCCGGCGAGACGCCACAGCAACACAAGGTGGCGGCTACGCTTGGTTTGACCCAAACAACTACACCGACCCAACCACTACTTTCGGGACCTGTGCACCGCAACTTGGTGGTTTGCGCGGACCCGGATACTACAACTGGGATGCGAGCTTGCAGAAAAACTTCCAGATCAGCGAGCGATTCAGGGTTCAATTCCGTACGGACTTCCTGAATATGTTCAACCGCGTCAACCTCGCGGTACCTAATACGACGGTGAATGTACCGACCACCGGAGTGATTCAGGCATCGCAACCCGCGAGAAACATTCAGTTCGCGCTGAAGCTCTATTTCTAGCCCCCAACAAAGCAAGTATAATGAGGCAGGCGATCACCCCCGCCTGCCTCATTTTTTTATGCCGAGTCTCATTAACAGACTTCTGGTTGTCGCTCTGGCCTTGGGTGCCAGAGCCGGGCTCGCAACCGCTCAATCAGCCCCAAAACCGCCCGCTGCCGATGCTTCTGCCTCCACGCAAAAAGGGCTTGCTTTGGCCGAAGGGGGCCGCTGCCGCGAAGCGCTGCCCATCCTGAAAAAGTCCGCCCCTCAGGCAGCCGACAAGCCTCTGAAGCTCAAAGCGGGCCTCGCGACCGTTCGCTGCGCAATCTCTTTGAATCAGATCGACACTGCGGTAACTACTCTGCTCTGGCTGAACCGTGACTTTCCGTCGGACCCCGATGTTCTCTACGTCACCACCCACGCCTATTCCGATCTTTCCACGCGGGCCGCGCTGCAACTCGCGAGCACCGCTCCTCTGTCCGTTCAGGCGCACGAACTAAACGCGGAAGCCCTCGAGTCCCAGGCCAAATGGGACGATGCTGCCGCGGAATATAACCAGATCCTCAAGCAGCGGCCGGACCTGCCCGGAATCCACTACCGCCTGGGGCGTATTATCCTTTCCAAACCGCCGACGGCAACGACTGCGGACGACGCGCGAAGTGAGTTTCAAGCGGAATTGAAAATCGATCCGAACAATGCGGGAGCGGAGTACGTTTTGGGCGAGCTAGCGCGCCAGGCTCAGCAGTGGGATGACGCCATCGACCACTTCTCTCGAGCTTCGAAGCTCGATGCGAATTTTGCGAACGCTTTTCTTGCCCTCGGTTTATCGCTGAATTCCGCGGGCCGTTACGCGGAAGCTATCGCCCCCCTGGAAACCGAAGTCAAGCTCCAGCCGGCCAACCCCACAGGCCACTATCAACTCACCATCGCCTATCGCAAGGCCGGACGCAAGGAGGATGCCGAACGCGAAATGGCGCTTTTCCAGCAAACCTCCGAAAAGGCACAGAAGGAACAACGTGCGGAAGGACAACAGCAACCGCCGCAGTAGCTCGAACCTTCCCGGAAAAGAACCCGTCGCAGCAGGGCGCTGGCTTGGGTTACCCAGGATCCTACGTGGACGAAAAATCTCGTCGCGCCCGCATAGGTAGCTTCGCTAAGCGGCTACCTCTTGGCTTTCACGAAAGGCTGGTAGCCGAGCTCGTTCTTTCCCTCCTGAATGCTGTAGAACTGATTGGCAGGGAAGTCCTTAAAGGTTTGTTGCGCGCCACTCGGCCAGCTAATCTCTAACTTCTCAATCTTTCCGGCTCCGCCTAGTCCAAAGTGTGCCCGTAGATCATTCTGGGAGAGGTAGCTGCCCCCACCCGCGATCTCGCGAATCTGTGTCATGCCTCCGGCAGTCAACTTCAGCCTCGCGCCCATTGCGTCCCGATTGCTTTTTGTTCCCACCAGCTTGAACGAAACAAAATGGTTCCCATTCCCAGCGCTGTTGTGCAGCAGAAGCGGTGGATCGCCGTTATTGCCCACCACCACGTCCTCGAATCCGTCATTATCAAAGTCCGCGAACGCCACGCCACGTCCGATGTACGGCGTCGTGAACCCATCGCCGGAAGTCTTCGTCACATCGACAAATTTGCCGCGGCCGTCGTTGTGGAACAGCGTATTGATCTGTTTGTACTGAGTCCCCGGGGTGGCCTGTTCCACTTCCGGGTAAACGTGGCCGTTGGCGATGAAGAGATCAAGCCAGCCATCGTTGTCGTAGTCGAAAAAACCGCCGCCAAAGCTGAGCACCGCACGCGTCGGTGCAGTGATTCCCACCTGATCACTGACTTCGTCGAATCCTCCGTGCCCGTCATTCTTCCAGATGTGATCCGAACTCCCCTGAAAATCGGAAATATAAAGATCCAGCCAGCCATCGTTATTGTAATCGCCGAGCGAGATGCACATCGCCGCCATCGTGTGTCCCTGGTTAGTGAAGGCCATGCCGGCGAGGCCACCCTCTTCCTTGAAAGTGCCGTTGTGCTCGTTGTGGTACAGGTAGGCGCTCAGTCCGTCATTTGCCACGAAGATGTCCGGCCAGCCGTTGTTGTCGTAATCGGCGGCGCCCACCGAAAGATTTTTGCCGTTAGGCTGATAGATGCCCGCCTTTTTGGTGACATTGGTGAACGTACCGTCGCCGTTATTGTGGTAAAGAATGTTCGGGCTGCCTTGGTAAGCGCTCGGGGGACAACTGCTGGTTACTCCGCCGAGATCGCAGTAACGGCGCGCGCCGGGCCCGAATGCCACATAGCCTCCAACGTAGAGGTCGAGTTTGCCGTCGCGATCATAATCGAAGAATGTGGCGCCGGAGTGAAAGTAGGTGCCGAATTCCATGCCTGCAACTCCGGCTTTGTCGGTTACATCCGTAAATGTGCCGTCGCCATTGTTGTGGTAAAGCACATTGCGGCCGTACTGCGTCACAAAAAGATCCGGATGGCCGTCATTGTCGTAATCGCCCCACACACAGCCCAGCCCGTAACCCGTACCAGGTACACCCGCTTGGTCGGTCACATCGGTGAACGTCCCGTCCCCATTGTTGTGGTACAACGCATTCTGCGCTGTAATACCGCGTCCATACAGATCCCGGCCATTCACAAAATAGATGTCCTGCCAACCGTCTCCATCGAAGTCGGCTACGCAGACCCCCGGACCAAATTCTTCGAGATTGATGGCGATCCCTTGGTTCCCCTTGAAGTGCGTGAAATGAATCCCAGCCGAGCGAGTTACATTGCTGAATTGAATGGCTTGCTGTGCCAGCGTCCACGGCGGACCACAGACGAGCCCAATCAGCCCTCCCGCAGCAACAATCATCACGCCGACTTTGCGCCAGGCTATCAAGACCTTTTTCATCTGGACTCGGTCTCTGCTTCTCCATAATTACATGGCTGGCTTGGCCAGCCGGTACTGAGGGCAAGACTCAATTTTGGCTGACACCTCCTGAGTAGTTATACAATGATCACCCAACCTTTCGGCGAAGAAAGCCAGAATTTGCTGTGCGGAGATTCGTGAATGTCTGAACACCACGGCGACTGGAGGAAAGCGCTCGAAAGGCGTCAGTTCCTCCGGATGTTGGCATCAGCCGGGCTGGGCGCCTTCTCTGGCGCCACAAAAGCGTTTGGATTTTCTCGACTCACGTCAGAGGTCGAAAACTCCTCGCCCGCGTTCGAGGTAGTTCCTCCATCGGCCAGCAAAATCTCCTGGGTTCACACCAGCGGTCGCTCGGCAGAAATGTTCCTTCCAGAAACCACTGGAGCCGGCTGCGCCTTCTTTGACTACGACAACGACGGCTGGATGGACATTTATCTGGTCAATAGCGGCTCTTGCGATTTTTACAAACCCAATCCGCCGCTATCCAACGCGCTGTATCGCAACAATCGCGACGGGACGTTTACCGATGTCACCAAGCAAGCGGGAGTCCCAGGAAACGCTTATGGCATGGGCGTCGCCGCGGCGGATTACGATGGCGATGGCTTTACCGATCTCTACGTCAGCCAGTATTCTCGCGGTATTCTCTACCATAACAACGGCAATGGAACATTCACGGACGTAACAGAGAAGGCGGGTGTCATTACATCGGGCTGGGGAACCAGCTCGGTGTGGTTTGACTACGACAATGATGGACGCTTGGATCTGTTCGTCTGCCGCTTTGTCGATTTCGATAAATCCAAAAATCAGTTTTGCGGCAATCTGAAAACCGGCGATCGTTGGTACTGTGTGCCGCGCGTCTACAATCCCATGCCGTGCTGGCTCTTCCACAATAATGGCGACGGAACCTTCACGGATGTCAGCAAGGAGTCGGGAATTGCGGCTTCACCCGCGAAAGCCTGGGGAGTAGTGGCCGCGGACATAAACAACGATGGTTATATGGATTTATTCGTAGCGAATGACACGGTCGCGAACTTCCTTTTTGCCAATCGCGGAAAAGGCAAATTCGAAGAGATCGGTTTAGTGTCGGGCGTAGGTTTCAGTTCTTATGGCAGAGCGCGTTCAGGCATGGGAGTCGATGCCGCCGACTACGACCAGGACGGCTGGATCGACCTGTTCGTTGCGAACGTCGACCAGGAAATGTTTTCGCTCTACCACAATAACAAGGATGAGAGCTTCCGCGACGTGGCCATCCCCACGGGCATCGGAAACGCCACCAAACTGATGAGCGGCTGGGGGCTGAAATTCTTCGATTACGATAACGATGGGCTGCTCGACCTGCTCCTCTGCAACGGACATCCGGATGATAAGATTGACGGACGCGTGGACAACGTAAAGTACCTGGAGCCGATGTTGCTCTTCCACAACACTGGCAACGGACTGAAAAACGTGAGCAGCGAGAGCGGACCTATCTTTTCTCAGCCGCTGGCAGCGCGAGGCATGGCGCTAGGCGATTTCGATAACAATGGCTCCGTGGACGTGCTTGTCGCCATTAACAACGGCGCGCCCATTCTGCTGCGCAATAACGCCGGAACACAAAATCACTGGCTCGGCCTGAATCTCAAAGGGAAAAAATCCAACCCCGACGCGATTGGCGCGCGCATTTCTTATCAAGCCGGCGATTTGAAGCAAACTCGTTTCAAAGTAGGCGGCGGAAGCTATCTTTCCTCTCACGACCCCCGAGTCGTTCTGGGCCTGGGCAAACGCGAAAAACTCGACACGCTTGAAATCAAATGGCCGCAACCCAGCGGCCTCGTCCAACGCTTCACTGATCTCCCCATCAACCGCTACATTACGCTCGTGGAAGGCGAGGACAAATGGAAGTAATCAGGCGCTGGCGGCAAGATTGCATGTGTTTGCACATTTTTGTCCCGCGAGGTCCCAATCCGGAGGTTCGAAAATTCATGAAGCATCTATCAATCTTGCTGGCGGCTGCACTGTGTTGCGCGGGATATGTTTTTGGGCAGGAACCGGGAAATCCTCCGCCGACGTTTAGCAAGGACGTGGCGCCGATTCTGCAAAAGCACTGCGTGACGTGCCATCGGCCCGGCGAGGCAGCACCCTTTTCCATGCTGACCTATGAGCAAACGAAGCCGTGGGCGGCTACGATCAAGATGGTGGTGACGCAAAAGATTATGCCGCCGTGGTATGCCGACCCTCAGTACGGACATTTTGCGAACGAACGCTCATTGTCCGCGGATGAAATCCGAACCCTTGTAGCGTGGGTGAATTCGGGCGCGCAGAAAGGGCGTAGCAGCAGATATGCCCGCGTCGGTCAGAGATTTTGTCGAGGGTTGGGGGATCCCCGCGCCGGACGTAGTGTTTCAGTTGCCTAAGCCTTTCCCGGTACCTGCTTCGGGAGTGATCGACTATCAGTACGTGATCGTGCCCACCGGTTTTACCGAAGACAAATGGGTGCAGATGCTCGAGGTCCGGCCGACGGATCGCGCGGTGGTTCACCACATCATCGCCTACCTCCGGGAGCCCGGATCGAACTACTTCAAAGACCAGAAGAAGGGCGTCTTCTTTGTGGCCCCGCCTCCCAAAGTCGACGAAAAGACCGACACGAGTGCGCTGCCGAGCGATTTCCTTGTCGGCTATGCGCCGGGCCAGCCAGCCGAAATTCTCCATCCTGGCGAGGGAAAGCTCATCAAAGCCGGGTCTGATATCGTGTTTGAAGTTCATTACACGCCGAACGGAACGCCCACCACGGACCAGACCAAGCTTGGCTTGGTTTTTGCCAAGACTCCGCCGAAAGAGCGGGTGTTGACTCTCTCGGCTTCGAACGGAACCTTCAAAATTCCGCCTGGCGATCCAAATTACAGAGTGGATGCTACATTTGAAGTTCGCAAGGACGTCAAGCTGGTGGGCCTGCATCCACATATGCACTCGCGCGGAAAGTCTTTCGAGTACAGACTGGTATTTCCCGGACGGCAGGAAGGAGACCATCCTGAGCGTGCCGGTCTACAACTGGCATTGGCAGCTTTGGTACAACCTCGCGGAACCCATCGATCTGCCGGAAGGCACGAAAATCGAATGCACAGCGCATTTCGATAATTCGCCGAACAATCCTGAGAATCCAGACCCAACCAAATGCGTGATATGGGGACAGCAAAGCTGGGATGAAATGATGGTGGGATTCTTCAACTTGAAGTTTGACGCCGCGATGCCCGCACAAGAGATAAAAGCACCGGAAGGAGCTGTGCACGTTCATTAATATGTTCACCCCCGTGCGAAACTCGCTCAATCATTTTTTGGCGCGCGCCCTGCTGCTCGCTCTTGCGCCGTGTTTTATGAATGGCATTCTCGCAGCGCAAAACCAAATCCCCCAGTTTCCGGGTGATTGCCCTGGCGGAGCATGGCGGTATTCATAAGCCCTTTGTGGACGCCGCCAAGCCCTGGCTGGCGAAATTGGCGAGCGAAAACAATTTCACGGTAGACTACATCGAAGACACCGAAAAAATAAACGACGCCTTTCTCGCAAAATACAATTTATTCATTCAATTGAATTACCCGCCCTATATGTGGACAGACACCGCCAAAGCCGCGTTCATCAAGTACATCGAACAAGGCAAAGGCGGCTGGATCGGATTTCACCACGCCACGCTGTTGGGAGAATTCGATGGCTACCAGATCTGGCCCTGGTTTCACGAGTTCATGGGAGGAATTCGGTTCAAGAATTACATCGCGACGTTTGTCACCGGAACGGTCACGGTCGAGGACAAGAATCATCCGGCGATGACAGGCGTCGCGTCTCCCTTCGTCATTGAGAAGGAAGAATGGTACACGTACGATACTTCTCCTCGCCCCAACGTGCATGTGTTGGCGAGCGTGGACGAAAACACCTACACGCCGTCCACCGATCTAAAGATGGGCGACCATCCCGTGATCTGGACCAACGAACACTACAAGGCCAGGAACATCTATATTTTCATGGGACACCATCCGGAACTGTTCGATAATCCAGCGTTTACGAAAATCTTCAAGAACTCAATTTTCTGGGCCGCTGGCGGGCAGGAGAATCGCTAGAAATGACCCAGAAGGAAGCTCAAGTTAAGAGGAGGAGAAGAATAGATTTGGCGGCCGGATTTCGTGCTCTGGCCGTGGCTGCCGTTCTGGCGCTTTTGTGGGTTGGAGCCGCCGGGGCAAACAAGCCTGCCTTCAAAGTGCTCGCTTTCTATTCGACGGATGTTGAGCCCGATCATGTCCATACTGCCAACGATGCTCTCGCTTTCTATCGAGCTTTGGCGGCGAAAAATAACTTTACATTTGACGCCACGACCGATTGGACCAAGCTCAATGAAACGGACTTAAAGCCATACCGGCTGATTTTGTGGATGAACAATTTCCCGCAAACTCCCCAGCAGAGAGCGGCGTTCGAGAAGTACATGGAACATGGCGGTGGCTGGATGGGTTTCCACGTTGCCGGCTACAACGATGAAAAGACTAAATGGCCGTGGTTTGTCGATTTTATGGGCGGAGCGGTCTTTTACACCAATAACTGGCCGCCACTCCCCGCGAAGTTGATCGTGGACGACCGCACACATCCCGTGACCAGGCAGCTTCCGGCAACCTACGACGCGCCAGCCAACGAATGGTATCTCTGGAAGCCCAGCCCTCGCCTCAACAAGAATGTCCATGTTCTCGTCACGCTCGATCCTTCAAACTATCCCATCGGCGTCAAGGACATCATCACGGACGGCGATCTCCCCGTAGTCTGGACGAACACGAAATACCGAATGATCTATATGAATATGGGCCATGGCGCGAACGGCGAGAAGATTTACTCCGATCCGACTCAAAACATGCTTTTCGCAAACGCAATCCTCTGGCTCGGGAACCAGAAATAGTTTTCTTTGGGCGGAAAAGGTGGAGGACCATAAGTTGAAGATGCTACGGATTGTATCGCTCATTCTCCTTGCGGCATTCAGTAGCCGCTGCATGGCGCAAACCGTCCCCACACCGACGAAGCACCTTTTGATCATCGGCGAAGAAAAAGGCTACCGGCACGAAGCTGTCTCCCACGCCATGGCGACCATCGAGCGCCTCGGCCGAGAAGCTGGCTTGTGGACTACGACGATACGAACGGATACCGAAGTTCTGACGAAGAGAAAACTGGAGTACAACGCCAAAAATCTGAACGATTTTGACGCCGTGCTCTTCTATACCGGCGGCGAACTGGAAATGAACGAGGAACAGAAAGCCGCGCTTCTTTCGTTTGTCCACGACGATGGGAAGGGCTTTATCGGCGTGCACAGCGCCACGATCACGTTTACCGGCTGGCCCGAATACGGCGAGATGATCGGCGGATACTTCGACGAGCATCCCTGGGGCACTTTTGACGCACCCATCCTCGTCGAAGATCCAAGTTTCCCCGGGATGCAGCAGTGGCCAAAGTCGTTTGTGCTCAAGGACGAGATTTACCAGATGAAGAATTTTTCGCGAGACAAAGTGCGCGTCTTGATGCGGCTCGATGCCAGCAAGCTGGATCTGAAGAATCCGCGCGTTCACCGCAAGGATCTCGATTTCGCCGTGACCTGGGCGAAAATGTACGGAAAGGGCCGCGTCTACTATTCGACCCTCGGCCACGTCGAACAAAATTGGGACGATCCGCGCGTGCAGAAAATGTATGTGGAGGCCATCAAATGGGCCATGGGCCTTGTGGACGCGGATGTGACTCCGCGCGCGCTTCCGAGCCCATCAGGCGGGGAGCATGCCGAAAGACTTGAGCGCAGCACTTTAACTGACGCCGCGGAGATCCGATAGTTTCGACGAAGACCTAGCGAATTGTTTCATAGACTTGTGATCAGAGGTTCAAGGCAATGTGGCGAGTGATTTTTTTATTTCTACTGACCTTTCCGGTATCTGGACAGACGGCCCACCCGATTTTGCCATTAGGATCATCGGCCCCGGATTTTTCCTTACCAGGCGTGGATGGAAAAATCCACCGTCTCGCCGATTATGCAGCAAGTCCGGTCCTGGCTGTCGTTTTCACCTGCAACCACTGCCCCATCGCGCAGATGTACGAGCAGCGCATCCAGCAATTGGAAGCGGACTACAAAGATCGCGGAGTTGCGGTCGTGGCCATTCAGCCCAACGACCCCAAAGCCCTTCGGATTGACGAACTGGATTCTTCCGATATCAGCGACACCCTGGACGAAATGAAAATTCGAGTCGCATATAAAAACCTGCACTATCACCTATCTTTATGACGGCGAGACGCAATCGGTTGCGCGCGCTTACGGCCCGCAAGCCACGCCGCACGTCTTCATTTTCGACAAGGACCGCAAACTCCGCTACGAAGGGCGAATGGATAATAGCTATCGCAAGGAATTAGTGAACTCCCAGGACGCGCGAAACGCAATCGATGCGTTGCTCGCCAACCGCGAAGTGCCCGTGAAAAAAACGGGAGTCTTCGGCTGCTCGACAAAATGGCAAGAAAAGGAAGCCTCTCGCATCGAGGCTCTCCGAAAGATCGATGAGCAACCCGTAAACCTGGAAATGGCAACGGCGGCGGACCTGAAGAATCTCCGAAAGAATCCAGGCAAACACATGTTGCTTGTGAGCTTCTGGGCTACGTGGTGCGGCTCGTGCATCGCTGAATTCTCCGATTTAGAAGATACCTACCAGATGTACAAAGTTCGCGATTTCGATTTGGTCACCGTTTCCGCCAACATGCCTGATGAAAAAGCGGGCGTGCTAAGAATGCTTGAAAAAAAGCGCGCCACCAGCCGGAATCTTTTGTTTGCCTCGAACGATACAGCCGCGTTACAAGCGGCATTTGACCCTGCGTGGGAATCCGCCGTTCCCTACACGATTTTGCTCGACCCCGACGGCAAAGTTCTCTACAAAAACCTGGGCAGCGTGGACATTCTCGAATTGCGGCGCACCATTCTCGCGAATCTTCCTTCCGACTATATCGGCTTCAATCAATACTGGCAGACCGGCTCCAGTCAGAGCTCGCTGGCGAGTGGCGGACAATAAAAGCGTGCCCGACTCTGCTCGCCGCCAGTTCGCGCGCCACGAAAAAGGTTCTTTCGCCGCGTTTCTGAGATCCACGAATAGCCTGCAGGTATCCCCTGGAATCTCATTGTTAACCGCGAACTTGATTCTGGAGGCCCGATGAAGAAGTGTCTGCTGCTGTTGTTCCTTTCGATGTCGTGTCTATGCGCATCGACGCTGGCGCAGAGTGTTGGCGATGAAATTCCGAAGATAGCTTGGAGAAGACCTCTTGGCCAGCCGCTTTCGAATCCCGGCACTCGCAAAAACTCCACGGACATCGACGACGGCTATTGGCAAGGCGCCCCAGTCGGCGGCTTTGGTTCCGGAACTTTTTCTCGCACCTACCGAGGCGACTTTGCGCGATGGCACATCAAAAGCGGCGTGCACAAGTACGTCCCCGTCTATGCGAACCAGTTTGCCATGTTCCAGCAAATGGCCGGCGAGTCCGCAGGAACCGCGCGTGTGCTCATGAACGATCATCCCAAGAACGGTGAGCTTTCCAGTTGGCAGTGGGACTATCCCGTCGGCGCCGGCGAATATGCAGCCCTGTTTCCCAAGTCCTGGTATGACTACAAGTGGGACAAATTCCCCGCACACGTCGTGCTAGAACAGTTCTCCCCAATTCTCCCTGACAATTACAAGCAATCGAGTTATCCGGTGGCGGTATACCGCTGGCACGCGGAAAATCCTACAAACAAGGCAGTCACCGTTTCTGTTCTTCTTTCCTGGACCAACATGGAGGGATGGTTTCGAACGTACACCCGCGATTTTCAGGGTGCTTTGAACCAGGGAAACCAAAATCATTTTCGAAAAGAATCTGTGGCATCAGCCGAAACCATGAAAGGCGTTGTCTTTGACCGGAGCCGAGCCGATGGCGCGGAAAACGAATGGGATGGCGAGTTCTCCATCGCAGCGCTCGAATCACCCGGCGTGGAAGTCTCCTATCAGACACAATTCCTCGCCGACGGCGACGGCAAATCCGTTTGGGTGCCTTTCTCAAAGGACGGAAGACTGGCAGACAGCGCCGTATCGTGGGTGAGTGCCAGCGAGAAGCTGGGTGGAGCGGTGGCGGTCCGATTCACTCTGCAGCCCGGTGAAACAAAAATCGTGCCCATGGTGATCGCTTGGGATTTTCCTGTAGTGGAGTTTGGACAGGGCCGTAAGTGGAATCGACGTTACACAGATTTTTACGGAACCAATGGCAGCAACTCGTGGGCCATTGCTCGCGATGGCTTGCTGCATGCCGCCGAATGGAGCGACGCCATTGATCGCTGGCAAGCGCCTTACATTAATGACGAAAGCAAGCCAGCTTGGTACCGCGGCATGCTCTTCAATGAGCTTTACGTCCTTACTGACGGCGGAACGTTTTGGGGGCGCCCCGTCAATTCTGACTCCAAGGCGCCTCCAACGTTTGCTCTCCTCGAGTGCTTTGACTACGCCTATTACGGAACCCTGGATGTGCGCTTCTACGCCTCCATGCCGCTTCTGAAGTTTTGGCCCACGATCGACAAGCAAGTGTTGCGCGAATTTGCTCAGACTGTTCCACGTGAATACCCCGAACTAGGCCTCTGGGTCTGGAAATCGCAGCAGACAGGAGAGCCGGTGCTGCACAAGCGAAAGAAGGTCGGAGCCGTGCCACATGATTTAGGAGTCCCGGAAGGAGATCCTTTTGTTTCCGTGAACGAGCCCGGCTGGCAAGATACCAATGACTGGAAGGACCTCAATTCAAAATTCGTTCTGATGGTCTATCGCGACTATGTCTTGACCGGTAAGAAAGATACAGCTTTTCTGCGCGAGATGTGGCCGGCGATGCAAGCGGCGATGACGTACCTGAGGCAATTCGATCACGGCGGCGGCATACCGGAAAACAGCGGTTACCCCGATCAGACCTATGATTCGTGGGTCGTACGGGGCGTGAGCGCCTATTGCGGCGGGCTCTGGCTAGCGGCATTGCGCGCCTCGGAAGAGACCGGACGGGCTCTTGGCGAGCAGCGCGCGGCCGAGGAATATCACAACTTGTTCCAGAAGGCGCAGAAAACCTACATCGATAAGCTTTGGAACGGCGAATACTTCCGATACGACATGGAAAGCGAATACCGCGACAGCATCCAGGCCGATCAACTCGCTGGACAATGGTATGCGAACATGACGGGCTTGGGCGATCTCGTCCCCAGAGAAATGCAAGTGTCAGCGCTAAAAAAGATTTTCACAAATAACGTGATGAAATTCGCAAAGGGTGAAATGGGGGCGGCCAACGGAATGACCGCCGATGGCAGCATTATTCGCGACAACGAACAAGCGCAGGAAGTGTGGGTGGGCACGAGCTTTGGATTGGCTGCGCTGCTCCTGAGTGAAGGTCTAAAGGACGAGGCTTACCATACCGCCTGGGGCATTCATCACGTGGTTTATGAAAGCAAAGGCTACTGGTTCCGAACGCCGGAAGCCTGGGATGACACGGGAAATTTCCGAGCTTCCATGTACATGCGTCCAGCTGCCATTTGGGCCATGGAGATGACTAGTCCGGCCGCGCACTAAAGACGAGCTACTCGGACGTTTCACCGCCTCAACGCTGTCCGTCGGAGCTACGTGAAGCAGCCAGTCGTGAATAACTATTTGGCAGGAAAGCCTTCGGGTTGATCGCGACGAGCAGCGTGCCTTCCTCCGTGATGATTCCCTGCGTCCAGAACTATTCCTCGACCGCTGTTCGGCTGTGCGTTTTCTCATCCGCTTTCGAACTCGAACCTTCTGGGATTTTCTCTTCCGGCGAGGCGTGTAAGGAGCCGCAGCGAGCAGAGCGAAGGCAACGCTTGCTTGCCTGTTTGCTCACCGCTGTGCTAACGGCGGAAGGGTCGGTCTGAGTCTGGCCAGCGACGGAGCGAAGCGTCAGTTGAGAGAGGAAGTCAAAGAAGCGTTAGTTTGTATTGAGGAATCGATACGATCTGCCCGGAAGGAGAAGCCAACCCTGGGAAGTGTGGTATTGATGGACAAGAGTGCTGCCTCCCATTTGGAACCCTGGCTCCAGGCCTCGGCGTGTCAATCCCAGCGTGAAGTATATGTTCGTTTGAACTTCGAGCGGCAGAGCCGATCTTATGTCGAACAAACTAAGAATCCTGCTCGCCGAGGACGAACCTTCCTTGAGCCCTTACATCGAGACACTGTTGAGTCAGTGGGACTGCCAGGTAGTAGTCGAGCAAACGGCAGATCGTGCGATTCGTCGAGTGTCTTCCTTTAAGCCAGATGTTGCACTCCTCGGCTTCATAACTCCCGGAATGGACGGAGCGAAAGCTGGAATCGAGTTGCTGAAAGACTCGCCGAAGACAAGGGTTGTCCCCACTGTCGAGTCCGTGCCTTCCGAACTATTAGACCATCTACGAGCGCAGGGGTGCGCCTTCCGGACGCTCGTTGCACCCTTCAACATTGAGGAATTGGAGTCATTGTGCTTGCCATCATTGCATCCAAGCGTGGCGTGAGTTGATTGTTCAAGGGTTGAGGCCGAGGGGTGTCCGCCAGTCCAAGAAAACGGACGCCGGTCAGAGTTACGCACTCAAAACCACTGAGGGGACTCCCTTGTCCGCCTGATTAGGCAAACATTTCGAGCGAGCCTACAACCGTCTAGGGAACCGTTCGCGGCGGCGATTTCTCAGTCGGCAAGCGAATCTCTCGTGTTCGTAGTCATGGCGAGCAACCATTCAGTTGAAAGCCGAAAACTCGTAACCTTGCTACGGCTCAATCTGGACTGTTTGGTGTTGTGCTGTCACAACAATGTGACGCAGGTGGGCGCAGGTCTGGGCGAATCATTGGGCTAACTCTTGAGATTTCGTCCGCGAAAACTGTTCCACTGCGCGGCGGTTTGGAAACCACTCGGAGTCTTAGATCATCGCTAAGCATTCTGCCTGTTCAGACTACTGTCTCTGAGCTCCGCTACTTCCGCATCATCGATGCGTTCCCTCGCGGCAAAATCCTATCCCCACACCGGCAGCTCGGTGGGCCCGTGTGGCGGGAGGGTCACTCCATTCCTCAAAACCTTCGCCACACAGGCTTTGGGAAATTTCCCGCCGTGCCGGCGGGCGAGCCTTGTCAAGTCGGGCGGCTTTCGATACGGCGGCAGAAACGGTCCAGCTCACTGAAGATCGTTTCCGCGACAGACCGCGCAGTGCCGAGCGTAAAGCTCAGCACCGCGGGGCATATCCGAACGTTTTTTCGACGGCAAATCTTGAGCTGGCAGAGGCAGGACAAATGAGCCGAGCGCGGCCCCGACAAACGCGACACAACCTATGTGGAGACTACGCATCAGAAACCCTTCCGACATCTAGTGAATTGCTGGTGCCTTCCCGGCATTTTCCGTATCTTGAGATCCGCGAAAGGGAAGATTGAATTCTCGTAACACTTCGGGCCAGAACTCCCGCAGAACATCGAAACCCATATCCTGCACCACGGCGAATTCGACTCGCATTGCGGCCGACGCCGCGCCAGGCTCGTTGCCCGGATGATAGGCGTTGCTGAGTACGGCGGCGCTGATGGTGCCGAGCCACTCCGAAGAGTTGAACATAGGCGTGCCGTCGACGCGGTAGGCGACGAAAGAGTGTCCCAGCCAATGGAGCGGCCTTTTCCGGAATGCGCCATGCGGTAGAAACGCGGATCTTCGGAAAAGATTACCGGAAACGCGAAATCCTTAAGAAACTTCAACGAAGTCTGATCGGCCATATTGGCGGCGAACCGCTTGGCATACCCTTCCATGCCCTGGCCATAAGCGCGATCGCGCTTCGACGATTGGTCGATTCCGGCGTTGAAGCCGGAATCGAGAAACGCGACGGGATCGTGAATGTGCGCTGCCGCCGCGGGGAAAGCGCACGATTTCGACGGAGCAAAGGGCCGTCCGAAGAATGTCCTGTGCGACACTCCCGAGGAAGAAACGGCCGCTGTCGCCACGGTTGTGAGACCCGACCAGAATAAGGTCCGCGCCCCACTGAGCTGCAAATTCGGCGACGACGCGTCGCGGTGATCCCACGAGCACTTCGGTAGGTGACGGGAGGTTGGCTTGCGCAAGAAGCGCGGCACCACCCTTGACGATCCTCTCACATTCGCGTTTTGGTTCGTCGATCAACGTCGGCAATTCCGTGAAGCGGCCGACATCGACCGCTTATACGATCGCGAAAGTGGCATCGGGCGGCCAGGGACGGGCGACGGCTTCTTCCAGAACTTGGTGCGATATAGGTGAGGAGTCGATAGCGATCAAAATCTTCATGGTTAGTCTCCCTTTGCGGAGTCCCTCAGCAATCCGTTCAGCGGGTGCCCTGTATATCGCGAGAGTGACAGCCTGCACATGGCCCCACACGGATTGTGGTCACAATGCGGTGAGTGCATTCACACGTGAGTGCGGAGCGTGGAACAGGTAGGATAGAGTGTCAGAAGAATTCTGACTCCCCAGCAGGTGCGCGATGCTGAACATCAAGAAGATTCTCTTGCCTGTCGATTTTCCAAATACTTCGCTTCGTGTAATTCATCAGGCCGCCACATTGGCTGACCAATTCCATTCCGAGATACTGATGCTGCACGTCGTGACCCCTCTGAGCCGTGCTGCTGGAGTGCCGGAGAACGACGCCAAGCTAGACGGTTGGGATTTGGTCGGGGAGATCACTCGAGGAGCAGAGAAGAGCCTCGACCATTCTCTGGGGCCCGAATTGGAGGACCTCCGCATTCAGCGCTTGTTGGTCAAAGGCGACGCAACACAGGCGATCTTGGAGACGGCTGAACAGGAAAAAGTTGATCTGATTATGATGCCTTCGCATGGCATTGCGTTCGATCAGTTTCTGGTGGGTTCTGTGACCCCGAAAGGGCTATATGCGATCGACTGCCCGGTTTGGACCGACGGGCACGTTGAAAAACTATCCGCACAGAAATATGCGATCCACAACGTCCTGTGTGCGGTGGATTTCAAGCCGCACAGTCATAAGAGTTTGTCGTGGGCGGCGCAGATATCGGCCGAATTTGGCGCGCGCCTTACGATTGCTCATATCACTGCCGGAGTGGAGTTTTGGGGGCCAGGTGGCAGTTACGTGAATCCAGAGTGGAAAGCGGCGCTCGTCGGCGACGCTTCCGATCATATCGCAGAGCTGCAGCGCGATTTGAGCATCAATGCAAACGTATATATCGGTAGTGGTGACGTGCCCAAAGGGCTGCGCCGAGCTGCGGAAGAGACGAAGGCGGACTTGCTGGTGACCGGCTGCCAGCCCTATGGCGGTTACCTGCGTACTCACGGCTACGGAATCATTTCCGCGATGCCGATTCCCGTTGTCAGCGTGTGAGAGTAGATCGCACCGCACTATCGTAATCGCAGAGGTTTGCTTCCGCAAAAGCTCTGATCCCCCGCTAATTTGTCATGCTGACCCAAGCGCCAGAAGTTTCGCTAGTGATCCGAACTGATGACAGCAACCTTGGAGTTTCGGCTTCTTAGCTCATTGGGAGACGGCATGGTCTTGACGTCCCACCCGCCGCCCAGCGCCTTGATTAGCTGAACGCTCGCAACCATCTTTTCCATGCGAAAGTTTACGGCAGTTTGCTGGTCGTTCAGCAAAATGGTCTGGGCAACGATCACGTTGAGGTAGGGATCGAGACCCGTTTTGTAGCGGACGGTGGCTTCGCGCAAGCCCCTGGCGGCGGCTTCGACGGCGGCGTCTTGCTGGTCGATGGTCTGGGAGAGAATTCTCAAGGACGCGAGATTGTCTTCGACTTGTTGAAAAGCGACCAGCACGGTCTCCCTGTAGTTTGCAACGGTTTGATCGTAGGTGGCGCGGTACTGATCCATGGTAGCTCGACGTAAACCGGCATCGAAGATAGTCTCAGCGACGCTCGGGCCCACGGACCAGAAGCGGCTCGGCCATGTGAACCAACTGATGAACGATGTGTTTCCGAAGCCTGCGGCGGCGCTCAAAAGGATATCTGGAAAATACGCTGCCTTCGCGACACCGATTTGAGCGTTGGCCTGGGCCATACCACGTTCGGCTGCGGCAATATCCGGGCGCCGCTCGAGAATCTCAGACGGAATCCCAACCGGAATCGCAGGTGGGTTCACCTGCAGAGAGAGTGGCGGAAGAGAGAAAATCGATGCAGGCTCGCCCACTAAAACGGCGATGGCATGTTCATACTGAGCCCGCGAAATACCCAGGTTCGAGTCTTGCGCCTGAGCCGCTTTCAACTGAGCTTCGGCCTGCGCGACTGCTTCATCCGTGCCGAGACCGGACCGGTAAAGACTGTTGGACAAGTCCAGAGTATCCCGATAAGCGGTGACGGTGGAGTCTAAGATTTCCTTCAGAGCATCCTGTGCGCGGAGCTCGTAGTAGTCGACGGCGAGTTCGGCCTGTTCGCTTAAGCGAACATTTTGCAGGTCGGCGGCGCTAGCCTGCGCGGCGAAGACGTTTGCACGGACTCCATTCCGAACACGGCCCCAAAGATCCGGCTCCCAAGACGCATCGAACGGTAGGGAATAGTCCGTGTAGGACTTCAGAGCGATTCCAGAACCCGATGAGGATCCTGCCTGCAAGGCGCCAAGTTGTGCCGGCGATGGGCGCGAGTTGATGAGGCTTGGATTGGTGGTAAGGGTTGGGAAGTATTGGGAGCGCGCTTGCCTGACGAGGGCTCGCGCCGCGAGAAAAGTTTCGGCGGCGGCGGCGATGTTTTGGTTGGAAGTGGTGGCCTTCTCTTCAAGTTGATTCAACTGCGGATCATTGTAGATTTCCCACCACTTGCCGCGGAGCGTATCGTCTTTCGGCTGGGCTGTTTTCCATGCCGCGGTGTCTGCGACGATAGGTGTTGCAAGTTCCTTGAACGCAGGCGGAGTTGGAACGGAAGGCCGATTATACTTGGGTCCAACGACACAGGCATTTAGAACCAAGGTGCTGGCAACGCACAGAATTAGGGGCAGGCGTGCGGCCATGCTGCGCGTGCATTCGATCACGATGCGGCTGTGCGCCAGCGCAAAGACGGATTTTGTCAGCTGACCCTCCTTGTAATGCGCGGAGAGCAAGAATGAGACCACCTTCGATTTTTCACTCACCGATGTAAACATCGACCAATTCCCCTGGATAAAGATTTATGTCTTTGGGCTTTTCGACCTTAAAGATGATGGGCAGGACTCTGACGTCCACGCGTTCCTGCCTTTGGTCGGAAAGTTCAATCTTCGGAGAGACAAGCGGCTGCACTCTGACGAATTCAATGGAAAGCTTGGTGTTGGAGCCGCGTATGGACATCTGAGCCTTGATCTTCGAAAGAAGAGGGAGCCTGGGGACTAGGATCTCGTCCACGTAGCAACGAACCTGAAGAGTTCGTTGGGGTGTCCCTAGCACCAACACGGGATTCATTCCCTGCGTATAGCTTTCATAAGCGCCTTGGGGCGAAACATAATTTCCGACGATGGTGCCGATAGAAAGCACAATTCCATCCGTAGGCGCTCGAAGCGTGTACTTGGAGAGCAGTGCCGTGGAGGCCAAGTAGGATTTTTCCAGGGCAACGTACTGGCTTTCTTGGTTGCGGATGTCGAAGACCCAGGCACCCGCTTTAGTGAGGTCACGCTGCCTGCGCGCAACTTCCAGATTAGCTTGCGCCACGGTTTGGGCGTTGATGGCATTGTCCAAT
Organism: uncultured Acidobacteriota bacterium; assembly: GCA_963804545.1. GTDB lineage: Bacteria > Acidobacteriota > Terriglobia > Acidiferrales > UBA7541 > Acidiferrum. Next base: position 2,701,657 of record CAWDQW010000004.1, on the reverse strand, counting down.
GCGTCTTTGCTGATCGATCTCGGATCGATTTCATAAGCTGCTTGTTGTTTGTGCAGCTCGTCATCCGCGGTTTTCAAGGCTGCTTGCGTAGAAACGACCTGAGCCTCAGTGATATCGAGAGTCTCTTTTCTTGGTTCCGCTTTCAGCTCTTCGAGCATGGCATGCGCGGCCTGAGCGGCAGATCTCTGTTGCTCGCTTGTCGCCCGTTGGATGGAGTCATCGATCAAGAGAAGCGGCGTTCCCTTCTTCACCTCCTGCCCTTCCGAAACGAGGATTTGCTTGACCGTACCGGCCACCTCCGGATACATGCTGATGTTCTCGCCGCTGGTCTGAACGCTTTCCACCATGCCTTCCGCATAAATTCCATTGGCGTAAGGATTGGTCGCCGGATTAAACGCGGGCGGCAACCCTGGCTGCGTGATTCCAGACACGTAAGCCACAACACATCCACCTAAAAGGCCAATCAGGGACAGTAGGAATGTCAGCTTCCTCATGCGGGGCCTCCCTTCTGAATTCCTTTGAGCTGCCCGTCTTCCATCTTCAAAATGCGAGTGGCAAATTCATAGATTCTGTCGTCGTGAGTAACGATCAGGATGCAGCGCTTATCATTGAGAACGTGCTGCTTCACGAAGCCGACGACGGCTTGGCCGGTATCGCCGTCTAACGAGGCAGTAGGCTCGTCCATGATGAGGATCTCGGGTTGCCCGATGATGGCGCGGGCTATGGCAACGCGTTGTTGCTCTCCGCCGCTCAACTTCACGGGAGGGAGTTCGGCGCGGCCTTTCAAACCAACGATCTCCAGGTACTTTTTGGCCTCGCCGATCGATTCGTTCCAGTCCTCGCGCTTGAGGATCAGGGGAATAGCCACGTTTTCGGCCGTGGTCAGCCGGGGAAACAGATGGTAGTCCTGGAATACGAATCCAATCTTGTGCAATCGAAAATCCGCCAGCTGGTCACTGCCAAGTTTCCAGATGTCCGACCCTTCCACGGATACGCTGCCGGAATCGGGTTTGAGAATTCCGGAGAGAACACTCAACAACGTTGTCTTGCCGCTCCCCGACGGGCCCACGATGTAGAGCATTTCGCCGAAATAGGCCTCGAGGCTGACATCTTTCAGAGCGGGCGTTCTAGCCTGGCCTTGCCCGAACCACTTATTCAGGCCATTCGCTTTGATCGCTACCTGTGGCATATCACCCTCGGAAAATATCGAACGGCTCGATGCGCAAGACTTTTCGCACGCCGAAATAGCTGGAGATGCCGGCGATAATCACCACCATCACGAAGGCGAGACCAAGATTCCAGAAAGTGATCACCGAGGCGTAGTCCGGAAGCCGCAACTTGGCGAGGGTGAGCAAGAGTGCGCAGAGTCCAATTCCCAAGCCGTAGCCCGTCAGAGCCGTGAAACTGGCCTGAAACAAAATCATCATGATCAACTCGCGGCTCTTTGTGCCCATGGCTTTGAGGGCACCGAACTTCTCAAGGTTTTCCAGGACAAACGTGTAAAAGGTCTGGCCCGAAATGGAAAGCCCGACGACAAAACTCATCACCGTCATGATCAGGATATTCATGCCGATGCCGGTCTGATATTTGTAAAAGGCGGAGATCCTGTCGACGAATTCGTTGTTCGTCAATGCCAAGTAACCGAGCGCCTGAACCTCTTGTTTGATGTGTGGTACGTCTGAAGGATTTTTTGGCTCGACCAACACATAGGAGATGGTGAACCGCGGATTCGGGATATACTGAAGAGCTCTTTCGTATGTCGTGTACAGGGTCGGGACACCAAAAAGACCGCTACTGGCCACATTGGCAATGCCCACAATAACGCCGCGGTGCTCGTTCAGCTCAAATTCTGTTCCGATGTGAGGATTGCCCAATTTACGAAACTCGGGATCTTTGATAACGATGAAGCCGTTCTCGCCATAGATGTCTTCGATTTTGCCCTCAAGCAACTGGGGCCGGCCAACCAGGCTTGTGTCGTCCAGTCCCACCACATTCACTGCCTGGTAAGTACCATCGGCAAGCTTCACGAGGGCGCCCCCGGAATAAACCGGCACTGCGTATTTGACGCCCTTGATGCTGCGGGTCGCGTCCAGCACGTAATCCGGCATGCCAATTGTGTTCGCAACCGTTTGTACCGCCGGATCCATAATCCACACGGAAGCACCGAGGTTGAAAACCGTCGCGGAGGCTCGCTTGAGAACTCCGGCGAACATGGCAGTCATCTGGATCATTAGAAAAACGGCAAAGCTGATCCCTACCAGCAGGGCTGTGAATTTCGCCTTGTCGTTGACCAGGAGCTTGTAGGCGAGTTTGAGGATGCCCTTCATGGCTCAATACGCTCGATTGCTTTTACCAACGCTATATTCGCCTAACATTGCAAATAGGAATGTGTAAGCAATCACGCCAGATGGTGATGTAGGTCACCGCGCGCAAGTAAAACACCCCGCTTGCACCGCGCGGTTTGCCGGGCGCATTGGCTCCTGGAGACTAGGACATATATGCAAGAAAGGCCTTCGGGCTAGCGGAGTTGCTTTCATCCTCTAACGTTTCAGCCAAGAGCTGAGACTTCGCCCTCGACTGGATACACACACATGACATGGACCCCTGTCGTCAGGAGGACTCCTCAGGGGGCGGTAGAGTCGCGCCAGAAGAATCTGTCCTTCCGGCGGTCAGTTGGAACGAGGCGGCGCGGTTTGCGGCATGCCCTGGAACGCATTTCTTAGAGTGCTTGCCACTTCATCGATGCACTTTTTCCCTGCGTCCAGCTCTCCAGCCATCAAAAAGAAACCGTGGATCATATTGGGATAGCGAGAGACCTTCGCAGCAACGCCATCCTGTGTCAGGAGCCTCGCATAGTCCTCGCCCTCATCCCGCATTGGATCATCCTCGTCGGTTATGACCAAGGCTGGGGGCAAATTCCTGAAATTCTGAGCAAAAATTGGTGAAACAAGAGGATCTCTGAGATCGCCTGTGGTTGGGAGGTACATACCGAGGATTTCGTTCTTGGATTCTCTGGAAACCGTCACCGCGCTGGATTCCGTCCACCAGCCGGGCCGCATGATCGTAGCATCGAGCATTGGATAGATGAGGATTTGCAAGTCCAGATGGGGTGTAAGGCGCTCGCGCGCCATGAGCGTAACGACAGCTGCTAGATTTCCGCCCGAGCCGTCTCCCCCCACAGCAATTCGATGCGGATCCCCACCGACATCGGCGGCATGCTCCGCCACCCACTTGGTTGCAGCGTAGGCATCCTCGGGAGCGGCTGGGTATTTATTCTCCGGAGCGAGCCGGTACGCAACAGAAACGATGATGCATTCGCAGAGGTTTGCCACAGAGCGCAGAGGCGTGTCGTGACTATCGAGACTGCCAGCGACGAAACCTCCGCCATGAAAAAAAACAAAGATGGGCAAGGCGGCCGTTGCGCTAGGAGTGTAGACACGAACTGTGATATTCCCGCCCGGGCCGGGGATTTGCCGATCTTCAACGCGGAAAACGTGCTCGGGAGTCCCTGAAAGCTTCGGGTAAAAAAGATAAGCCTTTCGCACGTCCTCGACAGTTGTTTGGTGACCAATGCCAGCAGCGGCCATCTTATCCAGAACCGCTTTCACTTGAGGATCGGCAGGGGTTTGAGGTTCTGATTTTGTAGCCGCCTGATTTTGTCCCGCCTTCAGGTTGTTTAGAAAGCTCGGTCCGACGTGCTCATCCGCTATTCTTGCAGCTCCACAGACTGTCGAGAGCAGGAAAAAGCAGAGAGGCAGTGCAAGCAATGAAAAGTTCTCAAACGCTTTGGAGATAATGCGATGCATTGTGACTCCTTTCTGACTCTTTCTCATATAGCTTGCCGACTTAATGAGAATTCCTTCGCTCAATCATGTGAGACAGTTTTCGGATGGATGACCTCGACCGAACAATGGGCGTGAACGGCGACGTTTTCGGCGACGCTACCCATGAGTAGGCGGTCCAGACCGCGGCGTCCGTGTGAGCCGAGCACGATGAGATCGGCCGGCCATGTTTGAGCCAAGTCCAGAATGGTAGTGCGAGCATCGCCCGTCGGAATCGGCTGCTGATCGAGCACTTTCAGTCCCGCTGTCTCCAGCATCTTCCTGGCGCCTTCGACGGCGTTGACGGCTCTCGCGTGGGCATCCGCCAGTAACTCCTCCACCAGGTTTGCAGGGTAGACGGATGCGAGTGGAGATGCAGCCATTGGTGTTTCGAGGACGACTAATTCCTCCACACTGACGACTTTGAAAACCGTACCGCCCGGCCACGGCCGTGCAACCACCGAGTTCGCCGCTGCCAGGGAGCACTCACTGCCGTCAGTGGCCAAAAGAACCTTCATCGGATGAGAAGACGGCACGGAGCTTCCTGCGGGGAATCGCACGATTTCTACGGGGCAGGGCGCAATTCTCAAGACTGCCTGCGCAACGCTCCCCAAAAGAAAGCGCCCGATAGCACTGTGGCCATGAGAGCCGACCATAATCAGATCGGCCTGCAATTCCTTTGCATACTCGGAGATGACCTTCCGCGGAAAACCCACCCTGACTTCGGCGAGTGCTCGATGTCCTGCATGGAGAAGCTGCTCGGCACCGGAGTTTCCCAATTGAGTAGCTTCGCGCCTGGCGTACTCGATCATCGCTGGAAACCTGGCGAAGCGTTGGAAGTCAACCACATTCAGCACAAAAAAGGTCGTGTCCAGAGGCCAAGGTCGCGCGGAAGCTTCGTCCAGCACACGTTGCGACCCCGGCGAGGAGTCGATAGCGATGAGTACGTTCATACGGACCTCAATCTCTTGGGAGTGGCGCTACGCTTGCAGCCAACTCTTCCTTCTCATGCGGCCACTCTGACAGGGCACACCCAGTGGGGCGGTGACGGACATCACTTTTACTGGTGCGGCGGGTCACGGAAGGCGGCGCGCCGTTCGGCTCAGACTGGCAAATAAGAAAGGAGCGCCGCCATGTCAACCATGCAAGCAAGCAAGCGGATCGCGCTGAAAAATATTCTGTTTCTGACGGATTTTTCCGAGTCCTCGGCCATCGCCATACCGTTTGCAACGAGCATTGCTCGTGCCTATGGCTCTGTGGTGCACGCGCTTCATGTTCTCCAGCCTTCGGCGTATACCTACATGACGCCAGAAGTGGCAAGCACCCTCCTGGACGACCAGGAAGATCTAGCCCGAGCGGAGATGCAGCGCGTCGACGCCGAACTAATGGGACTGCCCCACGAAACGATCATCGAACGCGGCGGCGCAGTTTGGCCGGTTCTTTCGCAAGTCTTGAAAGATCGTGAAGTTGACTTGATTGTTCTCGGAACACACGGAAGGACCGGCGCTCAAAAACTGCTGCTGGGATCATCCGCCGAAGAGGTTTTTCGCCGGGCGCGAGTGCCTGTGCTCACGATTGGGCCGGCAGTGAAGACCGGTGCTCATAGCGGAGGAAAATTTCGTTGCGTGCTTTTCGCGACAGATTTCAACACGGTTTCGACCGTTGCCGCTCCATATGCGATCTCTTTGGCGCAAGAGAATCAAGCACGTCTCATTCTGCTTCACGTACTTCCCACGCCCAAGCCTGGCAAGGCGACAAAGCCGGCAGAGCTTTCGGTTGCCGAAGCGATGCATCAGTTGGAGCAATTAGCCCCACAAGACGCGGAACTCTGGTGCCGACTCGAACCAACCGTGAACCACGGCGCGCCAGGCCGGGAGATTCTGGCTACGGCAAGTCGATGTGGCGTGGATTTGATTGTTCTTGGTGTCCGGGGAATGGATACGCTGACGAGGGTGGCGACTCGGATGGAGCGTGCTATCGCGTACGACGTGGTTGCACATGCGCCATGTCCGGTCCTCACGGTTCGCGCATAGGGGTTTTTCATCGGTCTGGGGCAGTTCCGAACAAGGAGGGGAATTTGTCATGATCAAGAAAGTGAGCGGTGGGTACCAAGTTGTTTCCAGCAAGGGCAAGAACCTTGGTGGACCTTACAAGTCACTGGGTGCCGCAAAGAAACGGTTGCGGCAAGTGGAGTTTTTCAAGCACCGCAAGGGATAGCCACAGGAAGGAGCACGACCATGCGTGTTCTCCGCAGTCGAACTCGAACAAGGAGCAAGCCACCCCGAAAGGTCAGTGGCCGGAGCACTAGGACACGCGACACCTCCGTGAGGACGCGTAAAAGCCCGCGCAGGAACTCTAACAAAGGGATCTGGCACAACTGGTTGATGGAAGAGAACTACCTCTGAGTCGTCCCGATCAATGGGTCTGACCTTCGCCGGATCGAGAATCCGGCGCTGTTTTTTAGCTGCTCATCGGCTCGAATGCCGAGTTGTCCTTGCTGGGCGGTTCGGCTGGGCCACCCTCGGCACCGGGTCTCATTTCACTTGCGAAGAGGTTGCATTGGCGATCATGCGGCCATCGCCTTGGCAGGGACGATGGGAAATTGTTGACCGTGCATCCTCCTGAGTGACCGAATTACTTCTTCGGAGGACAGTTCGCAGCAGCCTTCCCATTTGTTTACATCGGCGTGCAGCAGGATGTCATCCATGGACAGCACGCCCTGAGGAACATTGTTGCGGTCTACAACCGGCAGCCGATGAACCTGTCGCTCGGCCATGGTCCCGAGCGCTTCGTGAATCTCGTCGTCCGAATTGCACGTGTAAACGGGAGCTATGGCCACTTCTCCCACAGCGATATCGCCGGGCAATCGATTTCGCGTGCCGAGTGCGATGCAGATGTCGCGATCTGTCACGATACCTATGAGCTTGCTGTTTGCGTCTACAACCGGCAGCATTCCATAGTTATGTACCCACAGCAACTCGACGGCAGAGCCCACGTCTGTTTCCGGCCCACACGTTACGGCCGTTTGCGTCATAATATCCCGTACTTTCATAATCCCTTCCTTTGGAAGAATTGAAATTCACGCCTTCGATGCCTGCTGCGTTCAGGCTCCCCCGATAGTTTCGAGAGCCGGACGGTCAGAGATCAGTAGTGTTGAACCGTTCAGCGCCACGAGTTGCCTGCTTTTGAAATTGCTGAGGGTCCTGGTAACCGTTTCTCTCGTCGTGCCGATGAACTCGGCTATCTCTTCGTGTGTAAGCGGCATCTTGACGGGCACCCCTTGCTTCGTATCTTTCGTTTCGGGGGACCATTCTAGGAGCAGGCGTGCTAGTTTTTCGGGAGCGGAAGCCGATAGGCCAACAGTCCGCAATTGCTCACAGGCCCCGCTGTAGAGCGAGGTGAGTTGCTTGACCACGCCCTGGTACGCTTCCGGGTGTTTGGCGATGAAACGAAGGAAGTCGTCGCCGCGAATGAACGCCACTTGGCATGGATGAAGCGTCTCGGCGGTGACCTCGTACGGGCTGCTTGTCATAGTCGCCATCAGCCCAAGAATTTCCCCGGCCTTGGCAATTTTTAAGATCATCGTCTTTCCTGAGCTGGAGCTGATCGAGAGTTTCACTTCTCCGCCACAGAGGACGAAGACCCCGCGCGCGTCCTGCTTCTCCAGGAACAACACTGCTCCCGCCGGATATGTTGCCGGCGACTTCACGGAGTTGAAGTCCTTCATGGCTGAAGGGCTGAGCTGGCAAAAGTATCCATTCCCCCTCAGTTTGCAGGACTGGCAGCTTTCGTTTGGTTCAAATCCATAGGGACCGTGCATTTTAGGCTCCTTTTGCTCCGTCTTTCGAAGATTGCCGCATTGCTTCATCGGCGAAATAACGTGTCAAGAGCGAATCGGTGAGAAAGCAGGCACCCGTTTGCAGATGGATCTCGCGCAGAAGTTGTCTTCCCTTGCCATCGACGAAAGTTACGTTGCGCATGTCCATTACCAACTGCTTGCCACCCAACGAAACCGCCAACAAACGCCATGTGCGGCCCAACTCTTCCACCCAAGGCCCAGCGATTTTTCCATCGAGCTTGATGGTGTGCGTCCGTTCGCTTGCCTCGATCGTGATTCTCAGCATTTCCGGCTGACTAAGCTTCTCGGTCTCACGACCTTTGTAATGCAGGTCACACGCCAAACGTGACCGCCGGCACATGCGTATCGCTATCTGTTTCAAAGTGGGCCGTTTACTAGAGGAGAAGTACTGAAGTCGATGGCTCCGGTGTGCGCTAAATCATGAACTGACGAGACGAAATATCGTCTCGGGACTAAATGTAGTCTCGCCTCTTGATGCCGAGCTTTTTCATCTTCGAGTTCAGTGTCGTTCGTTTCAATCCCAGACGCTCGGCGGCACCTTTGGCTCCGCCTATCATTCCCCTGCATTCGCGGAGGACTCTAAGAATATGTTCCCGTTCTGCTTTTTCCAGTTTCGAATTGGAACTCCCGCCGGATTCCTCGGCCGCCTGGAGTTCGGCAAGAGGCGCGCGCAGTACAGTTCCCGGTGAGAGAATCACGGATCTCTCGATAAAATTTTCGAGCTCGCGGACGTTGCCGGGCCAGTCCCAGTTGACCAGGGCTTTCATCGTCTCGGGCGGAATGGACTCGATGCGCCGGCCCATGCGCTTCGAATGGCTGGCGAGGAAGTAGCGGATCAGAATTGGGATATCGTCGCGGCGCTCGCGCAAGGGCGGAATCGTGATTGGGAAAACGCGCAGGCGGTAATATAGGTCACTGCGGAACTGTCCCGTCGTGACCATTTTGGCAAGGTCGCGATTCGTGGCGGCCACCAGCCGGACGTTTACGGGAATCGTGCGGGTGCCTCCCACCCGCTCGAACTCTTTCTCCTGCAGCGCCCGCAAGATTTTGGGCTGAAGCTCCAAAGGGAGGTCTCCTACCTCATCCAAAAAGAAAGTTCCCTGATGGGCCAGCTCGAGTCGTCCGATCTTTTGCGTGATCGCGCCAGTGAAAGCGCCTTTTTCGTGGCCAAACAGCTCGCTTTCGAGTAGCCCGGACGGAATGGCCGAGCAGTTGAGTCTGACGAAGGCGTGATCCCGGCGTGGGCTCAAGTCGTGGATCGCGCGAGCGATGAGCTCCTTGCCCGTTCCCGTCTCTCCGAGAATGAGGACGGTTGCGTCCGTCGCCGCTACGTCCTCTACCTGTTTCAATACGCGCTTCAGCCCGGAATTTTCGCCGATGATCTCGTCAAACTGATGAATTGTGATGAGCTCTTCTTCAAAATAGCGCTTTTCCTGCTCGCTGCGGCGCAGAGCTTCTTCCGCTTCCTTCTTTTCCGTGAGGTCACGAATCACGCTCAGCACGATCTGGCCCTCTGCGGCTTTTAGAGGACCAAGCATGATGTCGACAGGGAATTCGCTCCCATCTTTACGGCGGCCGTATAGCTCTGGCCCTGCACCCATGGTCCGCATGCGCGGGTGCGCGGCATAATCCCCGCGGTGTTTTGGGTGCGCCGCACGGAATCGCTCTGGAATGAGGACCTCAATGGATTGGCCCGGCAGCTCTGTGCGGTCATAGCCAAACACTTTTGCGACCTGCGCATTTACTTCGTGAATTGTTCCTTCCAGGTCGGATACGACAATGGCATCGGGCGAGAACTCGAACAGAGACCGAAACCGATTTTCGCTCGCTCGTAGTGCTTCCTCAACTTTCCTGCGTTCGGTAAAGTCTCGAGTGACTTTCGAGAATCCCAGCAGCTCACCGTTCTTGCTTCGTATAGCCGTGATGACTACGTTCGCCCAAAACTTTGAGCCGTCTTTCCGAACACGCCACCCTTCATCTTCGACCTGTCCCGCGGACGCCGCCACCTTCAATTCGCTATCGGGCTTGCCGAGCTTGATGTCTTCTTGCGTATAGAACCGCGAGAAATGCTCGCCAAGGATCTCCTCGGACTTGTAGCCCTTAATCCGTTCTGCGCCGGCATTCCAGGTGGAAACTCGACCGTGAGGATCGAGCATGAAGATTGCATAGTCCCTTACGGCAGTCACCAATGCCTGAAAGTCCGGGGACGGAGAGGGCTGCGGCACGTTTTTGTCCAAGGTATTTCGAAGGCGCGCTACTTACTCGCCTCTGACTTTCTACCAGGGAATGATAATGACGGGCGGGCGGTGTGGCAAGAGGGCTTGCAATCGATCGTCGAAGGTGACCCTTCGCACGCGGGGGAGTGATGCCCGTCACAGCTAGGATGGCCTCGCTGAAGCAATCTAAACGTGCAAGGGAGTTCCTCTCATGAGCAAGGACAAGCGTGAACTATTGGAGGTCCTGAAAGCCGAACTTCAATTTCTCGCAAAGGGTGGGTATCGCCAAACAGCCCGAGCCGATTGGCGCCCGCACTTCATCTTTCAAGACTCACCCACCTGCCTGAATTTCGACCCAACGCAGCAGCCGAGGCCCTGTACCGATTGCGTGATGATGCAGGTGATTCCCGAAGATCAGCGGAGCAAAAAGATTCCGTGCCGCTTCATCCCTCTGAACGCACAAGGCGAAACTATCGACTCGTTTTACCGTTACGGGACATACGCGGAAGTAGAAGCAGCCCTGCGCAAATGGCTCAGCGCTACGATTGCGGGTCTGGAGAAGGCCGAGTGCCCGGAGAAATCCGGTGAAACGGAAATTCATGTCAGAGCAAAAGCCATTGAGTTCAAATGAACTCTGACGGAACCGGACGGTGAACTCCGATGATTTCCTTCTGCGCAAATCCCGCCTGCCGAATTGCCTTTGACTACCGGCAAGGGGAACTTTACCGGTTTCACAAAGCCCATCGTGAGGACGAGCAGCCTCCGAATACGCACTCCGTCCAGCATTTTTGGCTCTGCGCAGGATGTTCGACCGAGTTCACCTTGGTTTATACAGAGGAGCGCGGCGTCCTCCTTCAGGATCGTGCTGAAATCGCAGTGCCGGCGAAAGAATATCGGTTCGTCGCCGCCGCTTGAACTTTGCTGTTCTGCCGTCCTCACGTCGCCGCCGCCAACTTTACGTTCTGCGGCATTCCGTCCGGGATCCCTGGAAAATAAGCGTTCCTGACATACTGCGCGAGCATCCGCTGCGTGTTGAAAAATGAGCCATTGACAGCGATCGCCGAACGCATAATTTCCGCATAAGTTCTTGGATGTTCGTAGAACATCGGGAGAATCAGGCGCTCCAGCTTGTCGTACAGTGATGCGACTTCGACTTCCGGCAATTCGGGATCTTCATCGACCCCCACCGACCAGCCCGTGACGCCCTCGAAGTGCCCCTCGACCCACCAGCCATCACGCACGCTGAGACTTGGCACGCCATTCATCGCCGCCTTCATTCCGCTCGTTCCGGACGCTTCGAATGGTCGATGGGGTGTATTCAGCCAAAGGTCAACCCCCGCAGTGAATAATTGCGCCCAGCGAATATCGTAATCGCTGACGTAAACGACCGGGATTACATCGCATAGCGCAGCAGCCGCTTCGAACACTTTCCGTATCTCGGCCTTTCCCGCTTCGTCCCGCGGATGGGCTTTGCCGCCGAATACAACTTGAAAAGGCCCGGCATTTTTCCGGATGGCTCGAAGTCGGTTCAAATCCGAAAAAAGCAGATCAGCCCGCTTATACGCCGCCGCCCTTCGTGCAAAACCCAACGTTGCGACATTCTCGGAGAGCTGTACGCCCGTCGCCTGCTTGATTTCGCGCAGCAGTTCGCTCTTGGCCTGCAAGTGCGCTTGCCGAATTTCGTCGACTCCGATACCAACGGCGTAGCGAAGATATAGGTTATCCTGGCGCCATCCTGGAATGTGCCGGTCATAGAGTTCTCGAAATGGAGCGGAAGTCCACGTGGCGGCATGAACGCCGTTGGTGATGGAGTGGATCGGATAGTTTGGAAACATAGTCTGCGATAATTCGCCGTGACGCATGGCGACGCCATTGACGTAGCGCGAGCAACGCAGTGCGAGGTAGGTCATATTCAGCGTTCCGTCGGTGCAGCATTCTGTCGCGAGAAATGTGCGAACGCGGTCCGCGCCGAGAATTCGCGTCGCCAAATCCAGGGGGAATTGGTCAAAAGCAACCGGTACTGGCGTGTGCGTTGTGAAGACGCACTTCTCGCGCACTTTCTCGATGTCCGTGGGGGTGACGTTGGTTAGATTGTGTCGGCCGATTTCCTCTTCCAGAAGAGCTAGAGTGAGAAGCGCCGAGTGCCCTTCGTTCATGTGGAAGCGGGAGATGTTCCGATGTCCCATGGCGCGAAGAAAACGCACGCCGCCGATTCCAAGAATCGCCTCTTGGCATAAACGGTAAGCATCATCACCGCCATAGAGCTGATCCGTGAGCGTCCGTTCCCAGGGAGAGTTCTCAGAAAGATTTACGTCCAGAAAATAAACCGGAACGGTATGACCTGAGACACCGATCATCAGGTATCGCCAGCCGCGAATCTTAACTTCTTTGCCCTCGAGAAATCCCAAGACGACTGGCTCTAATGGCTCCAAAACTTCTTCCGGTTTCCATTCTTGCGGCTCCTCGCTCTGCTGTCCTTTTTCGTCGAGGTGCTGGCGAAAATAGCCCTTGCGGTCCAGAAGAGTCACGCCAACCATGGGTATCCCCAGATCCGCCGCAGATCGAAGCACGTCCCCCGCCAAAACGCCGAGACCCCCGCTATATGTTGGAATACGGGGGTCAACGGCGATCTCCATGGAGAAATAGGCAACGCGGATATCGGGCTCGGAGATCATTCGACTCTCTTGTGCATTTAGAGTCTTTCAACGAAGACCTTACCCGGTCTTACTCCACGCGTCTAGTGACGAACGGTAAGCACCGGACAAGCTGCGTGAGAGACAATTTTGTGCGCCATCGAAATCGGCAGGTGTGTTGACGCGCCGGGTACGCCCTTTTCCGGACGAACGCCCAGCACGATGAGATCCGTTTCTCTCAAGTTGGCCAGGTCCAAGATCTTTTCCGCAGGATCACCGCGAAACACGAAATAGTCAGGCTTACACCAAGCCTCGGCTTCCGCCGGGACGAGCCTGCGTAAAAGGTTCTTGGAGGATTCCGCTACTTCGGCACCAGTGACGAGTTCACCGGGCTTTGTCTCCGGGATCACATGCACGAGAACCAGCCGCGACTGAAACTCTTGAGCCAGGGACAAGGCGTACGCGGCCCCACCTTGCGACTCGGGACTTAGATCCGTGGCATAGAGGATCTCGCGAAGCTGACCGTCCGGCGTTCCTGACCGTTCCGCGCGCGGTCCGACTGTGAGCACTGGACAGGACACGGTCCGGAAAATCTCTTCCGCAACGGAACCCATAAGTAGCTTTCCAAGACCAGTGCGTCCGCGAGTCCCTATAACCACCAGATCCGTTTTGTTCTTTTCGATGGCAACCTCCAGGCACTCCTCGATGCTCCCTTCATCAATTTGGACTTGCGTGCGAATCCCAGCGAAGGTCTCGAGAATCTCTTCGCGATGTTTCTCATTTTCGGCTTTCGCTGCTTCGATGTAGGTCGGCCACGAGGCTGGTTCTGTCATGGGGTTCACTACGGGGGGGCGCACATGCAGGGCGACGAGGTCGGCGTCATAGTGTTTGGCGATTTGCTTCACGTAGGGAACTGCCTTAGCGGCGGCCGCGGAGAAATCGGTCGCAAATAAGATGTTTCGGAATCGTACTGCCGTTCTAGCTGCGGCGGTTTTCATGATCTTGCTCCTCCTGAAAGCCATTCTTTCTTCCAAACAATGCTGGGTGCGGTGACCTACATCACCAAACGCAGTGACATGGCTCGCATCCCGGCCCGCGGTCGGAGCCTTAAGCTCAATCGAAAGATGCCCTCGATGTCCTCGCAGTGAAAAACCGGACGTCTCGGTACCGTCCGGGGGTCTTCGTGTTTATGGCCTTACAGAGTTCTGGTATGTGCGATTTCTCGTCTGGGCGTGCTGGTGTCTTTCGCAGCAAAGCGAGATGATGTGAGCGAATTTGTGGGAGACGGCGCGATGAGCCCTGCGGTGCGAACCAGCGATATCTCTCCACTGACCGCTTTCTTTTCTCCGGCTTCCGTGGCGATCATCGGAGCTACCGACCGGCAAGGAAGCGTCGGCCGCACAATCGCTAGGAATCTGCTAGCTAGCACGTATAAGGGCAGAGTGTTTGCCGTCAATCCTCGCCGCAGGGAACTGTTCGGCCAACGCTGTTACGCGACGATCGGCGCGGTGCCCGAGGCAGTTGATCTTGTTGTAGTGGTGACGCCGGCGAACACCGTCCCTGGCGTTGTTGCGGAGTGCGTAAAGGCGAACGCAAGATCAATCATCGTAATCTCTGCCGGCTTCAAGGAAATGGGAGCCGAAGGCGCCGCGCTCGAACGCGACGTTCAAACGGAACTGCGCAAAGGGGCCACGCGCCTGATCGGCCCGAATTGTCTGGGCCTAATGAATCCTTGGCTCGGCCTAAACGCCACTTTCGCGCACGACATCGCACTCCCCGGGAGCGTCGCTTTTCTCAGCCAAAGCGGCGCCCTGCTCACCGCCATTCTCGATTGGAGCCTCTCCGAACACGTCGGCTTCAGCTCCATCGTTTCCACTGGCTCGATGCTCGACGTCGGCTGGGGCGATCTCCTCTCCTTCTTCGGCGAAGACGACAAAACGAAAAGCATCCTCCTCTACATGGAATCGATCGGTGACGCCCGCGGATTCCTCTCCGCCGCGCGCGAAGTTTCCTTCAGCAAACCGATCATCGTCATCAAAGCCGGACGCACCGAAGCCGCCTCCAAAGCCGCCGCGTCCCATACTGGCGCGATGACCGGCAGCGACGAAGTTTACGACGCCGCTTTCCGTCGCTGCGGCGTCCTGCGCGTCGACCGCATCTCTGAACTTTTCCAACTTGCCGACGTCCTCGGCAAACAGCCCCGCCCGCGCGGCCCCAAGCTAACCATTCTCACCAACGCCGGCGGCCCAGGCGTTCTCGCCACTGATACGCTCATGGCCATCGGCGGCGAACTTCCTCCGCTTTCCGAATCCGCCACGCAGCAACTCAACTCCTTCCTTCCGCCCCACTGGAGCCATGCCAACCCCATCGACATCCTCGGCGACGCCGACCCCGAGCGCTACGCTCGCGCCACCGACATCGCCCTCCAGGATCCAAACAGCGACGGCCTTCTCGTCATCCTTGCGCCCCAGGGCATGACCGATCCGGCCAAAGTCGCCGAGGGCCTCAAAGTACACGCGAAAACGGACGGCAAACCTATTCTCGCCAGTTGGATGGGCGGCCAAGCTGTCGAACCCGGCGTCAAAATTCTCGCGGCGGCCGGAGTCCCCACCTTTGACTATCCCGACTCCGCCGTCCGCGCCTTCAAGTCCATGTGGAATTACACGTACAACCTGCGCGGCCTCTACGAAACGCCTTTCTCCGCGGACGATCCCGCCGTCCTCAGCGGCCGCAAAGAAATTGCCTGCCGCTTGCTCCAAGCCGCTGCCAACTCCGGCCGCACGCTACTCACCGAGCTCGAGTCTAAGGAAATCCTCAAACTCTACGGCATCCCAACCGTCCCCACGTTCCTCGCGCAAAGCGAAGACGAAGCCGTCACCAAAGCAAACGAAATTGGTTTCCCCGTCGTGCTGAAGCTTCACTCCGAAACCATCACCCACAAAACCGACGTCGGAGGCGTGCAACTGAATCTCGCCAACGAGAAAGAAGCCCGCGATGCCTATCGCACTATCAAATCCTCGGTCATAGCAAAATCCGGGCACACCGCATTCCTCGGCGTAACGGTCCAACCCATGGTCCTCGCCCGAGGCTACGAGCTGATACTCGGCAGCACCATCGACGCCCAGTTCGGCCCAGTCATTCTCTTCGGTTCCGGTGGCCAGCTGGTCGAGGTTTACCGCGACCGCGCCCTGGCCCTCCCTCCGCTGAACACCACGCTCGCCGCCCGCCTCATGGAGCAAACCAAAATCCTCAAAGCCCTCCGCGGCGTTCGCGGCCGCAAAGCCGTCGACCTGCCCGCTCTTGAAACACTGCTAGTCCGCTTCAGCGAACTCGTCGTCGAGCAGCCCCGCCTCCGCGAAGTCGACATCAACCCCGTTCTTGCCTCTTCAGAACAGTCCCTCGCCCTCGACGCCCGCATGGTTCTCTTCGCCGGCGACGTCCAGGACTCGCAGCTCCCGCGCCCGGCCATCCGGCCCTATCCCTCGCAATACATCAGCCGTTGGCAGATGAAGGACTCCAGCGAAGTCACTATCCGCCCCATTCGCCCCGAAGACGAACCCCTCATGGTCGCCTTCCACGGCACACTCTCCGACGCCTCTGTCTACCTCCGTTACTTCCAGATCCAAAAACTCGATTCTCGCGTCGCTCATGAGCGCTTAATCCGCAAATGCTGCGTGGACTACGACCGCGAAATCGCTCTCGTCGCTGACCAAAGGAATGCCGATACGGGTGCCCACGAAATCTTCGCCGTCGGCCGCCTCACCCGCCAGCTAGGCCGCGAAGAAGCCGAACTCGGCGTCCTTGTCACCGACCGCCACCAAGGCGCGGGCCTCGGCAGGGAACTAGTCTCCTGCCTCATCCAAATCGCTCGCGCCGAAAAAATCCGCACCGTCGTCGCCCACATTCTCTCCGAAAACGCCCCCATGCTAGCCCTGGCGCGCCATTTCCATTTCACGTCCCTCCCTGGAAGCGACCCTACCTCGCACACCGCAATCCTCACCCTCAACTAACTTTCCATCACAGAGCTACGCGCGTCACTCAGCCAACAACGCCTGCCCAAGGGCAGTCGTACGGCCAACTTGACGCTGACCACCCACAACGGCACGCAGTTTACTTCCTCGCGCTTTCTGGAGACGCTGGCGCGACTCGGCATCACGCATCGCCGCACCGCCTATGATCACCCCGAAGGCAACAGCTACATCGAACGGTTCCACCACAGTTTGAAGGAAGAGGAAGTCTGGACGTCGGAGTATCGCAGCTTGGGAGAAGCACGGGCCAGCATCGCTCACTGGATCCAGGAGTACAATCACGACCGGCCTCATCGCGGAGTCGGAAATCGCACTCCCCACGAGGCCTTCTTGACTTTCGCAGCTATACTAAAAAACGAAGCCCTGACTGTCTAAATTAGTGGGGAGCACTACAGTGCCAACACTTACGGCAGCGTCTCATATACGAATCGCCCGAAATCAGAAGAACTCCAAACTCTTTCGATGGACACTTCGGGCATGACCAAAACGGCGCTGTGATAAAGTCTCGCGGATCGATATGTATCGTCTTGGACATACTGACCGCCCAGAACTTACGTCTCCCTATCCTTCAGTTCCAAGTCGAGCTTAAGGGATAAACCGAGGCCGTCGAGTCCGGGGAAGAGCGAAGCCCGGTGGATATTCATTGAGCGCAGATGTTTCAGAAAATTGATTCGGAGACTGCTCCCAACCTCAATTTTTCGTATAACGGGCCGATCCGTCGGTTCGGGGTACATCATCATCTTCATAAGCATCTGTCCAAACGACGCCTCATGATACAGCTTGCAGAGGAAGACTCCTTGTTGCGCAAACAACCGTGGATTGGACAACTGCGGATTGATTCTAACGATTACGGACTCTTCTGTTTCTCGGAGCAAACGGTTGGTGTAATCGGCGACTTCGGCTGGGGACCCATCTACTACAGTTGATGCGTTGTTTTTCAACTGAAGCAACTCTCGTCCCTTTGTTTCAAGCCAAGCCAAGTCGATTGCCCATACGGCAGAGTGACTCTCCTTCTCTCGTTGCCGTTTTTCCTTGGCTTTCTCCTCAACGGCGAAATACATTCCCACGTATGGCGATTCAGTCCAGTCCAGCAGCCGGGTCGGCACACAGTGGTGTTGCATCAGGGCATACCAGCTACTCAGGTCGTTCATCGGCGGAACATGGGGGAGATAGTGATGGGCATATTGCTGGAACCGAAATAACAGGTCTCTCGTTTCAGTTTCTCGGTTGAGGTGGTAGAGGCTGCGACTGTTCGGGGATGAACGCTCGCGTTGCACGTCTCGGTCGAGCGAAGTGTGCAGCAACCAAGCAGCCTCTCGTTGTCCACGAAAGCACCAAGAACCGCGCAAATCCTGAAGCCACCGCAGAAAGTCGTCCCACGACTTTGCCTTTTCTTTCACAACGAAATTGTTGAAGGGGTTATCACCCCAGTACTCGTCGCTTAGAAATTCTTCGTTCTTGGACTTCCGTTTCCAGTCGTTCACGAATGTCACGAAGTTCTGAGACCAATCGGACGGTACGGGCATGCACACCCCCTCAGGAAACCTTTAGCTTCAGCCATTGGAAAACCTCCCAAGTTGCTTCGAGGTCTTCTCGATTATAGGCGAGGATTTTGTCCATCAATTCTTTCCGCTTTCCCTCGTCGGTGGTTTCGGTTGCTTCGATAAAGGTTGCCATTGCCCAAGCGCCGCCGTATTCGGCTTCCTTGCGCTCGAACCCAACATAGTCCTCGACGACTTTGAGGCTTAAACTCGGCAAAGGCAGGACGACCGATTCCCTCGTGACCGTCAGCAGGTCAAGAAGATTTCTCGCTACCCGAGAAGCGATACCTTCGGGGTCTCCAAAACGTTCAACGTACCGATGCAAATAGGTTTGCTCGTATGGTGCCCAATGGACGAAGGGGATGTCACCGTAGGCTTCGAAAATCTGCTTTGCTTTGTCCAAGAATCCGATCCAGCCTTCCCTGTCGCCGTCAGCGCCAAAGCCGGACAGGGCGACCTTGAACTCGCTTGGGTTCTCGCCGAACACCTGCGCTCCCCAAAGATAAATCTTGTCTAGTTCGTCCAAGTGCGGCGGCATTCCCTCAAGATCGAACATCACGTAGTTCTTGTGCGGCGGTATCGCTGGAGCGGCAAGGACTATCTCTTGCCGCTTCTCCATAGCGTCAGCGAACTTCAGGATTCGTTCGGCTGCCTTTCCTACGCGCTGCTCCCGGTTGCCATAGGGACGGTTGAGTTCAGCCAAACTTGTGGCGTCGAAGTTCGCCAGTAGTTCCTTTCGGGTGCGAACTTCTTGGCTGTGGAGAGTTCGAGCAAGGCTCTGATCCACG
Organism: uncultured Acidobacteriota bacterium; assembly: GCA_963804545.1. Lineage (GTDB taxonomy): Bacteria > Acidobacteriota > Terriglobia > Acidiferrales > UBA7541 > Acidiferrum. The sequence goes on along the minus strand of CAWDQW010000004.1, from coordinate 2,682,771 downwards.
CAGTACACGGTCGCAACGTCGCAATTCTTCTCTGCCTGCGCCCAACATCGGTCGGTGTATCCGCAGCCGAGGCATTTCGTCCAGCCCACAGGCTCGTAGGGTTCCGCCGTCAGTCGCTTGATTGCCAGAAGTCGCTCCAATTCCCGCAGTGCGGTCGCCCCGCCGTCGTATGGGATCGTCACGATTTCGCCTGTGCCAGCGTGGACTTGCAGTCCCTTGGGAGCAGTGCCGCAACTCCTTTCGAAGAGCCAGCCATAAAGCTGGACTTGCAGCAGAATCTCGGGGTGATTCTCTTCGTCGATTCGGCGAGCCATCTTCGAATCTCGAATCACATAGCCGTCGCCATCGAGGATGAGGTAGTCGGGAACACCCACAATTTCGACGTCGGTTCCGCTAAGTTTTTCCGTCACAAGAAAGGCAGGCTGATACAGAATGGGAACTTTCTTTTGTATTGCGTCCGCAGTCTTTTTCACCTGCTCTTCGAGGGGAGCAGCGCTCACGTTAACAAACGTGCCGAGAGCCGCCAGATGATCTCGCTCGTGTCTGAGTCCAAGCCGTCGCAGGACTACCTCGTAAGCGCCGGGTTCTGCTTCCTGCTCTCGTTGTTGGCGCAAGAAAACCCGCAGGTCGCAGCGTGTGGGACGATGGCATGAAGCGAAATCAGAAGCCGTGAGGCGCATGTTGGCGGTCACACTGAATGTACCAAGTCTCTTGCGCGGGTTCACGCGTCAGCTTTCAACTTGCTGCCTTCTAGCAAGAGCTTTCGGAATTTCGCCCAGAGCTTATTGTCCGACATGGTCGGCTGCGGGCCGACGAACAGCCGCCAGACGACTTTCTCGCGCTCGTAGACTTGCTCCAAACTTTCCCACCACGCGACATTCACCTTGGGATCGGTCACTTTGTCGGGATGACCGTTGAGTTTCTGGAACCGCCGTTCGGCGGTCAAAAACATGCCACAGGCTTCTTCCATGCGGCGTGCTGCCTCTTCCCGTTCCATCTGGTCGAGGGTCGCCTGATCCGAGATACGTGGTTTCCCATTTACCATCTCGACTTTAGTGGTCGTAACTTCGTCAAACAGTTTGGCGATCTCAGAGTCCAACTCGTCCTCTGTTTTCATTCAGGCTCCTCGTTCATCGAGTCTGCGAGACGCCATCCTTCTATGATCCGATCTGTTCGCGACCATGTCCCACCGGATACGCTCCACAGGGCGGCGATTCCCGCAGGCGCGTAGGCGGCGAGCGGCAGAAGGCGCAGCGAAGTTGGAGATCGGGGCAGCAAAAGGATGACGGCGAACTCGCAGGCATAGCTCGCGAGCAGTGCGAGGAACATCAGCGCGGTGGACTTGAGGCTCGACATCACGTAGCCGCCTCTGGCGGCACGCCACGCGAGGACGTACTCTCTGCCCAGCCAGAATCGCGAGCCGATGAGCACCGAAACGAGCACCGCCCAGACGGCGCATGTCCAAGGCGACAGCCAGAAGAAAAGCTGACCGCCCAAGGGGTCGCGCACCAACCAAAATGATGCGAGCGGGAGGGTCGCCGAGGCGACGACCAGCACGAGCAAGATGAGCAGCCGTTGCAACACGAAGTTCAGGAGCCACTTCAGCATTGCGTCTCCTTTCTTACGGCACCAGCAGGAAATTGACGCGGAGCAAAATCGGAGGCTGTCAAGCGCACACGGCGTTAGCGTGCTGCGACCGGGCAGCAGTGTAGACCGTCCCGACCGACAGTTTCATCATTCCAGCAATAGTGCGCCACGAATGCCCCGCGACCCGGAGTGAGTTGATCCGGTCAACATCTACGCACTTTGTTGGACGCCCGAGGCGCTTGCCCTTAGCTCTGGCGTTTCGCAACCCGGCCCGCACACGCTCTACTGTCGTCTCTCGCTCGCTCTGCGCTACTGCTGCAAGAACATGGAAGACAAACGTACCTGCTGGAGTGGTGGTGTCGATTTGCTCGATCATTGATACAAAGTCAATCTTCAAAGCGTGGAACGTGTCTAGTGCTCGGCACAGGTGCGACACCGAGCGGCTGAAACGATCAAAGCGCCAGCAGACCACCACGTCAAAACGACGAGCATGAGCGTCTTCCATGAGGCGATTCAGCGCGGGCCGCGAATCCTTCTTGCCGGACACACCGTTGTCAACATAGGAGCCGTAAATTTCCCAGCCCCGGCGTTGGCAGTAATCGGTGAGTTCACGGGTTTGCATCGCAGGGTCTTGACCGTGACCCACCGTCGAAACTCTCGAATACACGGCAGCCATGATCTTGTGCGATCCGTGGTCACGAACAACCTGCAATCCCATAGGGACTCCTTTCGTTCACAACCTGTTTGCAGAACCCCTTCAAAAAGCCTGTGCGGGGCGTTCCGGGCGACGCTTTGGTCTCAGGTAGACCGATCCCTTCTGGTGACCGTAGATTGGCTCTCGCAGACGAGGGCATACTGATTTCTTGGTTGTCGTGAAATAGCAACGAAGTGTAGGTAGGAAATGGAGCAGCCGCGCCGGGAGACTCGGGTCTTTGCTGAGAACAGCGGCAGTGATAGCTTGCGATTAGCCATGCAGCCTCCAATCAGGTTGTTTGGTCAGGGACGCCACGATGCTCTAACACCGTGGCGTCCCGCTTACTTCAGTTCCTTGGCTCGCTTCTTCAGGTACTCATCAAGGGCACGGCGGATGAGTTCCGCCACCGGAGCGCCCGTTTTCTCGGACAGCTTTTGGAGCTTTTTAAGTTGCTCTTCTTTGAGGAAGAGTGCTGTCCGTTTCATGACCATATGGTCGCATACAGGCATACATAGGGCAATAGGCCGTTCGGCCTAGTCGGTCGTTCCTCGTATTCGGTTGGGAGCAGCCGAACTTGTGCTAACTCAGCAACGCATTGACGATGCCGAGCCATTCCGCTTCGAGCGGCTCCCGGCACACGGGCTTGCCTGCCCGACGATACCAATACGCCGCGTTGCCCTGATCGCCTTCCTTGCGGTGCAGGTAAGCGTGAACCCATGAACCCTCGATGCCTTCATCTTGCTGTGCGGATTCGTGCGCTCGCTTCCAGTCGCCCTTGCCATCCCACCACAATCCGGCAAGAGCGTGCGTCAGTCCGGCTGGCGGCTCATTCGCGGTAAGCGATTGGCGGAATTCGTCGAGGGTCATTTTCGTCGAGGTCTCGGTCGAGTCGATTCGCTTAGCTCGAATTTAGCTCGAAAAAAGCGGCGATTGGAGGGAAATATGGAGACTGGAGAGACTCCAGCGGAAGAAACGAAAATAGCTAAGCCTCTGAAGACACAAGATTTTCCAATAACAGTGGAAGATTTTTGTTGACATGGCGGAGAGGGGGGGATTCGAACCCCCGGTAGGAGTTTTGGCCCCTACAACGGTTTAGCAAACCGCCGCCTTCAGCCTCTCGGCCACCTCTCCGCGGTTTGGTTTCAACAGCTTAGCACAGTTTTTTATTGGCCTGCTGCACTTTGCTGAACTCTACCGCTCAGAAGCTGGCCCGTCGGAAAATCCGTAAGCCGCATAATCTCGGCAAGATCCAATACGAGTTTTGACGCAAACTGACTCGCACGGTGTGGAAAACCGCCGCCTCGACTTAACAGTGGAGGTCGGCCTTCACAAAAACCAGAACTGCAACGGTCTAGGGAACCTTTTCACATTGGCTGCAACGGTGTTTGAACGGTTGTCTGTTCACGGGCCTCAAGAGGTCTTCAGTCCACATGTACGGAAAGCCAACTTCGTCAAGGTGCATCAGCTGGAAGCAGATAGCCTCCGGATGTATCCGCCCGATAAGTTCCGAGACTGGCAGGAGAACGCAAACTCAACCTTCCCGGCAGCCTGAAGCGGCGGATGATGTACGCCATGGTCCGTAGAAAGCGATCAAGTCAGAACTTTAGCGAACCCGGCAGTGCAGGTTCGTGTTGGCACCGAATATTCCGCCCTTTTATTGAAGGGAAATCGGTTCGGTTGGAGGAGCCACGATTTTTGAGCTGACGCTGCCAACACCGGTGAGAGGCAGAATGAACTTTGCAGCTGCCACGCCAAGTGATCCGCCGATTAATGTTTCCCAAGCTCGTGCTGCCAAAACGGATATAGAAGTTTCTCCGTTCACGGCCAGTGTCACCATAAGTGTAAACGCGTACGCCCCGCACGCGACATCATAACGGTTGGGCAATGCGATGGCGTAGATGATCATTGCCGCAGCGGCGAGCATCAAAGCTAACGGGGACAGGTGCAAGCAAATCGGTAGACAGAGAATTCCGAGTGGCACACCAATCAAGGTTCCAATAATGCGACGACGAACGCGATCCGCAGTTCCAGAGACGGACCCAACAATGACGTAGGTGCTCGCGGTGATGGCCCAGGCCGACTGTTTCAGGTGGATGACGCTGCTAAGCAGGACAATGAAAAGGGCCGCAACGGCGGACTGCAACGCCATGCGCATTTCTGGTGAGACCCGATTGTTGGGAACGGGCGAATACACGGGCGAGGGCATCGGACACTTGGCCGGTCCACTAAGCGCATGAGAAACGATAGAAGCTACCCCAGCAATCAGTCCGGCAAGCAACACCATGGGCAGATCCTCCAAAGTGATGTTGACACCATTGGCAAGGAGTTGACCAATATAAATTTGGGAGCCTACACCCGCGCCGAGGATTCCAAATCGTTTGAGATATCCAACGAGAAAAGCGCCGGTGATCAGAACCCACTCCGGACCGGCTAGACCAAGGTGGATCGGAAGCGAAGACAAGCCAACAAACATCAATCCGCCCACGACCCCGGCAGCGTTCAGAAAGGTAAGGTCGCGCGTCGACAACCAGCGAGTCGTTTGACCTTCGGAAACGCTCGCCCAAAGTGCGAAGCCTGCGGCCAGGTAGCTCAGGGACTGGCCGCCCGAAAACTCGTAGGAACGATGGATCAGTATCCCCAAGGTCGCCGCAAGGCCGTAAGCCATAACTAGGCGCAGACCCTTAATGCGCCGGTGGCCTCCGGGATCGATTTGTTCAAGCCACGATGTCATGCTTGCTTTCCTACTGCTAAGATTTCGCTCGCGATTGCATGGCCATGGCGACCAGTGCACCTATGAGAATGGCTGGAAAAAGCTGGCCGACGGCCGCCTCAGCGACGGTGAGTGATCGTATAATCGGAGAAATGGGAGTTACCTCGCCGCCTACTGTGGTGAGGGTGCAGAAGCTGAAGTAAGTCAGTTTAGAGATCAGTTGGTCAAGATCCTTCGGCGCGGTGACGAAATGGAACGAGCCGGGACGGTATTGCTCAATGACCTGAAACGCCGAAGCCCATGCCATTCCGATCAGGAGATATGCTGTGACCCCACCCTGGATGCGGCTCCAAGTAATCGGGCCTCCGCGAAACATCACCAGCAGCACAATGCGAACATAGAGGAGCAAGGTTAGGGTTGAAAATATGCTGCCAAGCTGGTGCAACAGCGGCGTCGGGTACAAACGCGCGGCACCCAGGAGAGCTGCCGTCACCAAGATCAGGGTTATCATCAGAATAGTGTCAAACCGGGTCTGCTTAACGGCAATGGCAGCGAACACCATGAGCACCATCATGAGCAGGTCAACGAGAATCCTGCCGGAAATGCCGGCCTCTCGCATTGGGGTGATGATGAAAACAAGAATGCACACAGACATCGTAATCAGGGTAAGCCCCAGGTCGCCGGACCAGAATTCTCCACGCTTAATGCGGAAGAGCGCGGTGCGTGGTAGCGTTGCGATGCTAGACATGAGGCGTATCTCCAGTGACTGACCCGGACGTTCCGAACTTTACAACCAAAGTGAAATGCAAGCCGTTAGCCAAATCTAACTGCGTTCTTTTGTGCGCGTTTCTCAAACTGGTCGCAGGCCTTTCCCAGATGTCTTCCCGAACTCTCGTGAATTCGCGAGCCGCCCGGGGATTTGTCATACCTTAAGACACTCATTTGCCGCGGGTTGGAAATGGCGCTGGATTTGCATTCTTGATTGGCAACTACCCCCTAACCCCCAAGAAAGGCTCCGGCGGTGGCGCCAAGTAGACGCCACCGGCGGAGCGCCCTCCCGAGCAAGTCAGGTTCACGCGTTCGGCGCTGCAACCACCTTCGATTGGGCCAACTGAAAAAGTGAAGCGGGAAACGCATGAAAAATTGCGTATCCCGCTTTCGGCTGGCCAGAGAATTAGTTGATTGGAGACCAATTGTCGTCCGGGCTGTATTCCTGGATGGAGGCCGCGTTCTTGGCCGTGACTGGGCCCAGGTCTCGCTCGTAGACAAAGCCTTCGCTCCCGATCATGAAGCTCATGATTCCGGTTTCGCCATACTTCACGGGAGTTGCCAGGATGGCAAATCCGCCGGTCATCTTTCCGTTCACGATGTAGTTCTGCGCGCCACCCGTTGCATCATCATCCTGAGCAGTGAGGATGCGCAGTGTGTACCCATCGATGACGAAGGGTTGGTCTGGGGACAGCGACATGAGGGAAGACTTCGGAAATTCCTCGAGTTGCGCCAGCGGACTGGTCCTCAGCGAATCCGAGGCGGGCCAATACAAACCGTCCTGCTTGCCTGCCGTGCTGACGATCCGTTGTGCATATTCGCCGGAGTCGCTGCTGTTGGAGTAGACTTGCTCTGCGTTGGCGAGTGCAGCCAGCGCGTCTATGGTCAGCAGTTCGTTCCTGCCGATTTCGCGAGCGCGGATTTCCTGGGCTCCCGCGACGGCGTCGAAATACCAGCTGCCCGAAGCGTTCTTCGCCAGAGGCACGGGGAAGGCGAAGTTGTCCGCGCCGATATAGAGGACGCGGCTGCCATCCGACATGTCCACCCAGCGGTTCATCTGCTGGTATTTGCAGAAAAACTGCTGCATAGCGGCCTTGTCGGATTCGCTGTCTCCCGCGGAAATGAGCGCTTTCGCTTCATTACCCAGGACTTTAATCAGTGCCTTCTCATCGGTGTTCTTCGCCGCTTTGGACAGCGCGGTGGCTGCCTCCGCCGGGGATTGGAACGTCTTTTCGGGCGCTGCGTCGGCGGCGAGGGCAAGCTTACCTGTGTCCACTGCTCGAATCGCGAAGCCGAGGCCAGCGAGAGCCAGAATTCCAGCGAGTGCCCATCCTGTCCACTTGCCGTTCGTTTTGTTTTGATCCGTGTTCATTTTCAATCTCCTTAAACTTTTCTGATATGCCTTTCCTTTAGTTCTCGGTTCCTCGATTCAGACCCTTAGCGACGACGTCCGCCGCCGGAAGAGTGATGTTGAACAGGCGCGTGCTGCCTGACCGGGTGTTGTTGAGGACGCTGCCTGCCCATGCTGGCGTGGCCACGAGTGCTCTCGGCGCGGTTGGTTCTGCCGTCGCCACTCATGCGCGAGCTGCCGAGATTCGAGCGATTGTCGTTACGGGCTTGCTGCTTACGGTCGTCGTTGTGGTAGCCGCCTGTAGGTGCGACGCCAGGGCCGTTCATCCCCGCGTTGGGATTCTGGACCCCGTTGTTTCCGCCAATCAGGCCATGGTTCCCGTTGTTGCCGCCGTTGGGCATCTGCTGACCGACATTTTTGTCCTGGTGGTAGCCGCCGTCAGGCCCGAAATATCCATTTGGGTGATAGCCGCCGTTTGGGCCATAGTGCGTGTCTTCGCCAGGCTTGTAGTTGCCGTCGGGGTGAAACGTGCCATTGTTGCCGTACCAAGCATGATTTTGTGATCCGACCGCTCCGCCGTTGGGACTGACACCTGCATGCTCCACACCGCCGTTGCCGCCGATCAGGCCGTGATTGCCGTTGTTGCCGCCATTGGGCATGTTCGCTGGACCCGTTCCGGGCACATCGTGGTGAAAGGCTCCGTTCGGGCCGTAGTAGCCATTGGGGTGATATCCGCCATTCGGTCCATAGTGTGTATCCTCACCTGGACGGTAGCCATTCGGGTTGGTCGTCGGGTTATACGGACGGCTGTTCGAGCCGGGACCCCAGGGGTGATAGCCGTTGTAATTCGTGGTATGCCAAGTGTTGTTCGTGATGTAGGTGTTGTGGTTGAAGATGATCGTGCTACCACCGCCGCCTCCGCCCCAACCTCCCCAGTTGCAAGCCCAGGCATGAAAGCCCCAGCCGAAGCCGCCGCCCACTGCCCAGCCTCCGCCACCGAAGGTTACGCCGACGCCGAAGCTCAGCACTGGTGCGGCAAAAACCACGGGAGGCGTGTACATCGGCACCACAATGGGTCCGCCGTAAACAATTGCTGGGTTGTACTGCGGCACATAAACGACCTGTGGATTCGCCGGTTGAATCACGATCACATTGGGTGAGGGTGCCGTTACGGTGAGCTGCGAATTCGATTGCAGCGTGCCGGCTGCCTGCGCCTTTGCCCGCATCACTTGCACGGCCGCCATCACATCCGATTGCTGGAAATGGAACGCCTGGCCGAGGCTGGAGGTCCAGGACAGGTTATTGGCAAGATTCGCTAGCACGCTGGGAAATTGCGTCAGCGCTTTAACGCTTGGATCCCAATCCTGCTGATCTGCGGCTTGCTCGAGGTTCTGCCCGGTCAAGTTTGTATTCTGGCTCATCCATTGATTTGCTGCTGTCACCTCGTCCGGCACGGTGGCCGCCGCAAGCACTTGCGCGACAAGAGCGTCTGGGTAAAGCGCGATTGGCGCAACGAGACTATCGAGCTGCTCTGACGAGAGGGGCGCTGGTGAAGGTGCCTGAGCCTGAACTTGAGCCTGGGAGTAGCTACCGTTCGTCTGCGGCGCGTAGGAGTTCGACGCTGGCGATTCGTTGGATGGCTGCGAATAGCCCTCAGCCTGTGGGGCGACCGCGGGTGCCAATTGGGTCGTCGGTGGAGGAAGCATGGGCTGGCCGTAGCTGACCACGGCTTGTGGTGGCGCTCCGATTCCAACGGTACGGACCCCTTGCCACGGAGCCTGTTTTCCACGAATGCCATAGTTTCCCGCGATGTTGTCTCCGTAAACGTGTCCATGGAAGTTCAGGATGGTACGCGTCACGGTGCTGAAGTGGATGAAATTTCCTTTCACCTCGCCCTGTATGGGTCCGGCTTGATCGGGACCTTCGAAGTAGCCGGTGATGTGGTTGCCGTACTGGGCGATTTGCACGTGCTTGATGACCATCGATCCGTCCTTGATGCTCGTGGAATAAATGGTCCAATTACCTTGAACGTTGACCGGGGGTTGCTGTGCCTGGATGGCACCAGTATTGAACAGCGACACCAGAGCAAGGGCGAGCGTGCTAAGAGTCGCGGTGAGTTTCTTCATGACTTCCTCCTTATTGACTTCGCGACTGCTATCTTGCAATGTCGCGACAAGAGATAAGGCAAGTCTTGCACCACATGTAAGCGCTTGAGGAAATACAACTTACGCTTGGCCAGACTTCACGTAGGTTCGAGAATTCACGAAAACTCAGGAAAAGTGGATGCGTGTGTTCGGGGAAATTCCTGACAGGGCAGAAGTGCGCTGAGTTGGGATAGGGTTCGTGGAGGAAACGATCGTGTGGTCAGAGCCTGTAGTGTGCGCGACCGAGTCCGTAGGTGTAGAATCAACTAAACTACGGAGAACGCCTTTGCAACCCGAACCCCTACTCGCCTTGGCCGCAACGGTTGCTGGGGAGCACAGCACCCGAAACGCACTTGACGCAATCGTCGAAGGCCTTGCTGGGCAGCCTGGGATAGCTCTGGCTCGCATATGGCTGCTGGAACCCGGAGACATCTGCGATGAATGCTTTCTTGGTAATGAATGCGACGACCGCTGTGAGTGCCTCCACCTGGTTGCCAGTGCGGGCGCGTCCTTGAACGGAAAAGAAGACTGGTCTTTTCGAGAAGGATTTTTCCGGCGCATTCCGCTAAGCAAAACAAAAGGAAAGGTGGGAGTCATCGGAGCGACCGGCAGTTCGATTCGGATCGCTAACATTACGGCGGGAAGCGAGTGGATCCGCAGGTCAGAATGGGCCAAGAGTGAAGAGATTCGTGCGTTCGCGGGCGAGCCACTGGAGTTCAGGGGAAAGATCCTGGGAGTCTTGGGCATTTTCAGCCGGGAAAACCTGACGGAGCAAGAGTTTTCCTGGGTGAGGATGTTTGCAGATCAAGCGGCTGTTGCCATCACCAACGCACAGGCCTTCGAACGAGCTGGACAAGCTCTCGAAGAATTGCGAAAGAGCGAAACGAAGTTCCGTTCTCTTTTGGACCTTTCTCCTGTTGCGATTTACTTGGTGGATGATGCTGGACAATTCATCTCTGCAAATCAGGCAGGTTTGGAGCTGCTTGGCTGCACCGCCGACGAACTCTCAGGCATGCCCGTTGGTGTCACCTACTCGTCAGAAGAGATTGCTCGAATCAAAACTCCCATCGAGGCAATGGGATCCGGCATGACGCGATTTGAGCGGAGCTTCCTGCGTGGAGATGGTGCCATGCTGACCGTCGAGGTTTCTCTTTCTCCCATGCTGCCAGGCGGACGACAGGTGGTGATCAGGGATATCACAGACCGGAAGCGCGCTGAAGATGCTCTAAAGGAGCAAGCTCGACAATTACAACAAGTCATAGATGTTGCGCCGGTCCACATGTTCATCTGGGAAGCGGACGCAAACGTCTCTTATGGAAACCGCGCAACGCTGGACTATTTCGGCCCTATTCCGCGAAAAGCTCCGATGGAATTCCTGGATCTGGTTACCCATTCAGAGGATGTAGTGCCACTCAAGAAGGGGTTGCAAGAGGCCTTTAAGGGCGGAGAAGCCTTTGAGATGGAAGTGAGAATGCGCCGGCACGATGGCGATTACCGCTGGTTTTTGTATCGGCTGAATCCCCTTCGCGATGAACAAGGACGCATAACCCGCTGGTGTGGTGTTCGAACCGACATTGACGATCAGAAGCGGGCGCAGGAGCGAACCCACCGGGAAAACATCGCGCTGCGCGAGGAAATCGACAAGGCGTCCATGTTCGAGGAAATTGTGGGCACCTCGTCTGCTCTTCAAGCGGTCCTCATGCGCGTCGCAAAAGTCGCTCCAAGCGATACCACCGTTCTCATCACCGGCGAAACCGGCACGGGCAAGGAGCTCATCGCCCGTGCGATTCACAAACGCTCGCCGCGGTCTCCGCGTCCATTCGTGAGTGTGAATTGTGCGGCCATTCCCCGCGATCTCATCTCGTCCGAACTATTCGGCCACGAGAAGGGCGCCTTTACCGGTGCGTTGCAACGAAGGCTGGGACGCTTCGAACTGGCCGAAGGCGGCTCAATCTTCCTCGATGAAATCGGTGAGCTGAACGCGGAGACTCAAGTGGCTTTGCTCCGGGTTTTGCAGGAGCGCGAATTCGATCGCGTAGGTGGCACCCGCCCGATTCGCGCCGATGTCCGCGTCATCACGGCCACGCACCGGGACTTGCCCGCGGAGGTGGAGGCCGGCACATTTCGCAGCGACCTTTTTTATCGGATCAACGTCTTCCCCGTGAAAGTGCCCTCGCTTCGCGAGCGCAGGGACGATATCCGCTTGCTGATCGAATATTTCATCGACCGCTATGCGACGAAGGCGGGGAAAAAAATCACTAGCATCGAGAAGAAGAGCCTTGCTCATCTGCAATCCTATTCCTGGCCGGGCAATATCCGCGAACTGCAGAATGTCATTGAGCGCTCGGTGATCTTGTGCGACTCCGATGAGTTTTCCGTTGATGAGAGTTGGCTGACCTTGAAGCCAGCTGCAGTCCAGCACCTCAGGGAAGACCTGGTCGATCAAGAGAAAAAGCACATTGAGGCCGCCTTGGCCGAAGCCGGGGGACGAGTTTCGGGACCATCAGGAGCTGCGGCAAAACTCGGCATGCCCGCGTCCACGCTCGACTCCAAGATCAAATCATTGCACATCGATAAGCGGCGCTTTCAAACTCGCTGAAATTCGTTTGGTTCCTTCACGAAGTATCGGAAATTCTTGAAGTCTCCGGGACCTTTCCTTCTCATAAGTAATTCCGATTCCAGCACTTAGATTTGGCAATGCCCTTGCATTTCCCACTGCGGGCTCAAGGAACGTTTGATCCGAGGCGCAGCAAGCGCGGAGCCGAAGCATAAAGAGATCGAGAGGGTGATGTCATGAAATTCGCACAAAGGCTGTTACTGCTGGCGGGCGCGCTGTTCGCTTGCCACTTTTCTGGTGGAGTTGCAAAATCCGCTGCTGCCTCAGCCAATAACGACCCGGCGGGCTCAGCGGATGCAGCCGTCGCCTCGCACGGTGTCCCGGCGAAGAACACAATGTTGATTCACGCTTCTTCAAGCGGAGTTTCTGCTGGGAGTTCCGCTGCAAAAACCATCACCATTTCTATGCCTGCGGAGACTCGGCTAGAGACCATCCAGGTCGTGCTCAACGGCAAAGATGTCACTTCGCGTTTCAGCGAGACCTCCTGTTCCGCTGGGGTCTGCGAAACCGGCACGTTGTCGTCAACGGATGGCCTGCGGCCAGGGAAAAACGTCCTGTACGCCATCGCCAAGAATTCTGACGGCTCGCTTGCCAGCTCGCGCCTGCGGTTCGTGGGGAAAACTGCGCCGGTTAGCAAGCCGGCATCGCGTTCGCAGGTGGCCACCAAGGTGTCCGCGAACTTGTCGACAACTGCTCGGCCCGCGGCTGCTGTTGGTTCTAGCCCGATTGGCGACGGCTATCTGCCCCCCGCGGTGATCTTCAACACCCTGACTCCAGGCGGCTGGAACGGCAAAACGCCATGGATACAGATTGGCAATGAGCAGTTGCCGACTTTGAATGGCCTCAGCTGTTCGGCTACGGGCGCATACCTCGTCGTCGTTCTGGACCGCCAGACTCTCCTGGAAGTACCCGGTGCGACGCAATGCTTTTCAGATACGCAGGATCTCAGTGCCTACCTTGCAACCCTAACGAGCAATGAGATTGTCGTTGTTGGCACAAACTCGGGATACCTGACGGCGGCGTCACTGGACACCACCCCAATCGGTGGTACAGATTACACGCCGCTTAATCCCACCAACGACTACCCGCTAGGGTACATGGCCATTGGGGCCGGTGGCGCTGCACCTGGCTCGGCGTACGAGAGCTTCCACACAACGAACATGGCGGCGACGTTCGATGAATTTGCCACAGGGGCGCTAATCGAAGACGTCACCGGGAACTACAACTTCCAGCCTTCCGGAACGTTCGAATACCTGGTGACGCCGAACGATCCCAATAATGGCAGCGGCCAGAGCACGGTCACGCTGTTGAATACCGCATCACTGGCCCCGTACAGCCAGTTCAGCTATCCCAACAAGGTCGTCTATTACTCGCCGGCTAATCAGACAAATGGCTACTGGCTGCTCACGTTGCAACGGGATGACCTTGGTTTCAATCAGCATTGGATTTTCAACGCTAACAGCGCAAAGCAGCAAACGGATGTGACGTTTGGCGGCACGTTCTATGCGACAGGATCCAGCGACCCGCAGACCCAAGTGGCCGCGTTTGGACAGTTGGCAACGGATCTCGGCAAGGTCACGCCTGACCAGCTAGTCTTCCTGGTTTCGGTGGGAACACCGAACTTTGGTAGTTCCACCTGGGATGTCGCGGCAAGAACGTCCGTTGGATTTAGTAATGCTCTGGAAAACCTCGGCGGCGCCCCGATATCAACGCTTAGCCTCTACGCTCCCGCGAGCAACTACAGTCTGGTTAGTTGCACGGACTGCGGCAATGCCCTGAACGGCCACGTGGTCCTGTCCACAACTGCTTACGCGCAGCAAAAACAAACAGGTAACCTCCACGGCATTCTCCGGCGCAACCTGCACGGACTGTTTTGGCCCGCTCGGGCTTCTCAGGAAACGTCCGGTTCCGATTACACGCTGGATGTAGTCAGCTCGCAGCAGCCGGTGGAGTGGCCGGAGTCGACCGGGACCCTTTTGCCCGGAGCAAGCACCCTGGCAGGTCAATATACTGCATATCAATATGCGAGCTATGAACTGCTTACCCAGCACTACATGAAAGGCGCGCAAGGCGATTATCTGGACAATATCCACTACTACTTTACGGGATCGCTCAACACGCTGCTGGATTACCACACCTTTGACCCGGTCAATCTCCCGTTTCCAGGTACCGCGAACAGTTGTTATACCTGGGTTGACCCGGTGACGAAGGAGACGCCCGAGTGCTTCACGGCACAGGACCTCCAGGCAGTCGACCAGCAGCTCAGTACGGAGCTCGTGGACCTGGACAATGTCCTGCTCTTCATGGTGACCGGCCCGAACAACATGAAGGACATCGTTGCTTCCGGAAACGGAAGCGCCGCGCTGGCGTTGATTGGAGCGGCCGCTTCTATCGAAGGCAGCAACCTCCAGCCTTCACCTTCCACGCCGGTCACGGCCAACATTGACAATATCCTTAACCTTGTGGGCAGCTCGGTGGGCATCGCCGCAGCCTTCGCGTCTGGCAATCCAGAGCTAGCGCCAGTCGTCGCGGCCACCGTCTCTGGCATTTCCTCGATCTTCGAAGGCGCCGGCGACATCTCCGGTGGTCTCACCACCGGAGGCGGCCCTACGCCCTTGCCCAGCCCGCAAGTTAGTCTCACCACGACAATCGGGGACTTGGCGAACGGCTCCCTCCAGCAACAGTTCTCCATTGGTTTCGACACCGAACTCGATACCCTACTGGGCGACTGGGGGAAACTCTCCCAGATAGGCCCCTTGGTCACCAACACCAACGACCCGACCTTCTACGCTCCCAACCAGGTGGCGCAGAACCTCTCCGTTAAGGCTTTGGGCCAAGCTTCGCAGCGTGCCTTCTATATGGCCTTGCTTCCAACCGGTTATAAAGTCCACTTCTGGCAGGGGTGGGCCAGTTACGGCGCCTCCTTGCCCGTTAATCCTCCGGACATGGGAGAGGAAGACCAAAAAGACAGTATCTGCGAAAGCATTTATCCGTGGTACGGATCGAATGGAGCGCCTCTTATTAATGTACCTCAGTATGTGGACAGGGCCTCCCCAACCTACGCCGGCTACAAGCCTATCTGGACATGGGTCTCGTATGTCACCCCGATCGACCACTACCTGATTGTTGGAGCCGTTCAGAACCCTGGCAAGATAGGCGGCAACAGCGAGAATTACCCGTTCCTCGACAGCCAAGTCGCAGACATGATGTTCTCGCCCACCGGACTCAATATTCCTCTCGATGAATTCGTAGCCGCCAGCGGCCCAATGGCGACGGCAAACGCGTTCGTGAATATAGTGGGGGTCGCCTACTCTAACCCCGTGTACTTCAATATTACCCAAATGTCGAACTGTTACTACGACAGCCACAAACCCCCGAGCGGCGTGGGTTCGGGCCCAGTTGGTCCGGCTCCAAGTTCAACAGGTACCACTACCAACTTGACTGCCCCGGCGACTGCCGTGCTGGGCGAGAGCGTTACCCTGCAGGCGACGGTCACAACTTCCTCAGGTCCGGTTCCATCCGGAACAGTCACTTTTGACGATGGCTCCGTTCAGATTGGAACTGCGACCGTGACCAACGGGACGGCCACATTCTCGACCAGCTCCCTTGCCCTTGGAGCACACTCGCTTGCGGCGTACTACGTGGTGAACGGCACGTACACCGCATCGTCGTCCGCAGTCACCACGGTGACAGTCTACGCGAACTCGCCCGACATAAGCCTCAGCCTCTCCACGAACAGCGTGAATCTGGCCTTTGGGGCAACCTCCTCGCCGGTTGCATTGCAAATCGCTTCCCGGTCGGGTCTCACCGGAACAGTGACTCTGAGCTGTGCCGGCTTGCCCCTGGGGGTAACGTGCAGCTTCAATCCGGCGCAACCAACCATTACGGCCGGTGGACAAGCCACGAGCTCACTCACGCTCTCAGCCGCTTCTGTCCGCGCTGCTGGAATGCCGCTGCCCAAAGGCAGGGGCGCCATTTTGCTGGCTCCCGTCTATCTGTTCCTGCTCTGGCGGATGGGCAAGGACGCGCGAAAGCTGCGCACGCTCCTCTGCGCGCTGATTCTGTGCGCACTCTCGCTCGGATATCTGACGGGATGCAGCGGTTATGCGCAGTCTTCCCAGCCGGCGAGCGGGCCGCAGACGATCCTGGTGGTCGCTACCAGCGGCTCCGTGACCAAGAGCACTCCGCTAATCGTAAACCTGCAGTAACGCAAACGGGTGCGGTGAGTGGTCGCCGCACCCGTTTCTATTTTCCTGCGCAAAGAGAAAAGGAGTTTCATGTGGAAAATTAGCAAATTTAGGGACATGAAGCACGTCATCCTGAGTATAAGTGGAAGGATTAAAGCGGAAGAACTGCTGGAACTCCAAAGGGCCGTTGCTGCCGAAGAAACGGAGAGACAAAAGGTGGATCTGGACTTGGAGAATGTGAGGCTCGTGGATCAGCAGGTGGTTACGTTTTTGGCGTGCTGCGAGGCCAGTGGTACGCAACTTCAAAATTGCTCTCCTTATATTCGCGAATGGATTGATCGAGAAAAAAGTGGACAGAATCACCGAAGCAACGGCGAAGATCTAGACTTGAGTGCAACTGAGACCCGAATGGTCGACTAAGTGGTCGTCCATTTGCGTTGATGCGCAGGTCCATGTCAAGTCCCCGTTAGTCCGTCAGCCAGCGCTTAAGTGCGTGCGCTACGACTTGCGGTCGCTCGGTCGGCGTAAGGTGTCCCGCATCTTCGGTGATCATGAGCTTCGATCCGGGGATTTCTTGATTCACTAGTCGGTAAGCTTCCGGTGTAGTGCGCTGGTCTTCTCGATCACCCAAGATCAGGGTCGGGCAACGAATCTGGTCGAGGTTCTGAAAGGTGGTTGTGATCGCCAGTAGCGCCTACATCTGCCGTAAGCCCGCCTCCCCGCTAACGGCGTGCGCCACATCGACAAAGACGCGCTTCAGCGCTTTGCCTTCAATTCTCGCTGCGGCCCACGTAGGTAGGATAGGCTTCCTCCAAATACCGGTCGAGGTCTTCCTGTTCGATGATGGTGATAGCGCGGCGGATCGCTGCTTCTGCCAAAAGAAGTAGTCCACCATGAGTGGCACTTGACAATGCCAGCCGGCCTACGCGCTCGGGGTGAACATGCATGATCTTAAGAGCTACCTGGCTGCCGAGAGAGAAACCCGCCATGGAGAAATGCTCAGCAGACTCGTCGAGGACGGTGGAGGCCATTTCCGATATCATCGAATGTCGTGTAATGTCAACGATCGTAACGGCCGCGAGGCTTATCAAGTTTGCGGTCTGGTCGCTCGAGAGAGTCGGAGCCACAAGAAGGCATGTCACGAGTATCGTAATAACGCAGAATATTTATTTTCGAGGGCTGACTGAGCATCACATCCAATAACCCTTTGACTGCGTGATGGGAACAACTCTATCTAATGTCTTTATCACGTAGCAGCACCGCCTGCGGGCGTCTCTTCTTATTTTTCACGAAGTCTCGGGAATTTCCGAGCTTAATGGAAATCACCCACTCACCAGGTCCCTTATTTTCAGTCCTTTAACGTTGGCCCTACTCCTGCGTATAGCTTCATCGTTGTAATTGTGACGGAGATTGAAGCTACAAGGAGGAGTTATGAAATTACAGAATATAATGAAGATGTACATCGCTCTAGCGATGATGGCTGAGCTTGTCGCGCTCGCCCCTTTGCGGGCACAAGAAACTTCAGCCGCCCCAGCAGTTTCCGCGAGCATGACGGTCACAGCCAGCGTGCCCGAAAACAAGACCATGCCGGAAGTCAAACCACAAGACGTCATCGTCAACCAGGGCAAGAAACGCCTGCAAGTGACGGATTGGGTGCGCGCGGAGGGCGACCACGGCGGACTCGATCTGTTTATCTTGATCGATGATTCAGCCAGCAGCAACCTCGGCTCGCAGCTTGACGATTTGCGTGCGTTCATCAAGGCGCAGCCGTCCACAGCTCTGATCGGCGTGGGGTACATGCAGAATGCCGTGGTGAAGGTCGGGCAGGACCTGACCAACGATCACGACGCCGCAGCCAAGGCGCTACGATTGCCCCTCGGGTCGGTGGGTGCCTATGGCAGCCCCTATCTTTCGGTAATTGATCTGATGAAACGGTGGCCTGATCACCCCCAAAACCGGCGCGAAGTGATCATGGTGACGGACGGAGTCGATCGTGCGCGCGGCGGCCCGCAGTGGCATGGTTTGACTATCAATCCGGACGTTGATTCGGCCGCCGCTGTTGCTCAGCGAACTGGGATCATCATCCACACCATCTACACGCCCGGTACCGGACGGATGCACCGTAACTTCTTCGAGGCAAACAACGGGCAGTTGGGCATTGCCAAGCTGTCTGACGTAACGGGTGGCCAATCCTACTTCCTGGGACTGCAAAATCCGGTGAGCTTCAAGCCTTACCTCGATGACTTGCAGAAGATTCTTGACAACCAGTATCTTGTTAAGTTTGCGGTCACACCGGGGAAGAAATCCGGTCTGCAATATGTAAGCTTCAGTACGGAGCTCGCCGGCGTGGAATTCTCTGCGGCCGATGCGGCGTGGGTTGCGGCCGGCAAGTAAAAACAAGAGGCTGCTAGACCTGTGTTCAGAGCGAGAGAAGAATCACAGTGCAAGGGCATTATAGGCTTGTTGGAGATTCCCTCCGGGTAGTGGATCAGTGTGTGGTCCGCTACCCACTGTGAACTCAATTGACACAAAAACCTCTCCGCCTTACCATCAAGTTCTTCCCAAGGAATAACGTACCCTAGCGAGAGATACCGGAATTCATCTAAGGAGCTATTCATGAAGCGCATATGGTGTCTTGGTATCGTCTTGTTGTTTTTGGGTTCGGGGGCCACGCTTGTGTTACCTGCCGTTTCCGCGCAGCATACGGCACATGCTCCGAGTCAGGCGACACTCTCCGCGGATGAGGTCTGGAGCAGCCTTATGGCGGGCAATAGCCGGTTCGTGGCCGGCAACCCTCAACCAAGAGCGTTAATTTCTCTTCGACAGAAACTTGCTTCCGGGCAATCGCCCAAAGTAATCATTCTCTCTTGTTCGGATAGCCGCGTTAGCCCCGAACTAATCTTCGACCAAAGCCTCGGCGACATTTTTGTGGTGCGCACAGCCGGAAATGTGGCTGACCCCGTCGCACTCGGAAGCATTGAATACGCGGTGGATCACATTCATAGCCCTTTGCTGGTTGTGCTCGGGCATCAGAAATGCGGAGCCGTGAGCGCTGCGTGTTCCGGCGAGAAAATGCCGAGCCCGAACCTGGAAGCGATCGTGGAGAAGATTAGTCCAGCTGTCGCTCAGGCGAAAACTTATGCCAAGGCGGACGATCTCATCGAGTCAGCGGTTAAGGAAAACGTGCGGCAAAGCGCAAAGGACGTGCTTGCAAACAGCGAGATCATCCGCAATGCGGTCAACTCCGGCAAACTTAAAGTGATCGAAGCGGAATACGAATTGGATACAGGCAAGATCGTGCGCCTACTTGCCTCGGCAACCGCTCAGAATTAGCGGACCTTTCTGACTGACGGGTGAACGTAAACTTTCAGCGATCAACTCAACACATCGGACTGTTTGACCCGCCATCTCGCCGTTCGTCGAGTGCGATTGGGGCAATGAGGTGGGGCGACACAGGAGGCGCTGTTGGATAAATCAGTGGAAACCCTGCGTCTTGTCGAGCCAAATGAACAAAAAGAGAAGTGTAAGAATTCCATGAGTTGAAAGCGTTCTTCCCTTTCGGGCACTTTGCAACAGTTGGTGCTGTTTCATCGCAACCTGCTCGAGCGCGTGACAGACTTCGATCCGGCAGTCTTGGCCGCAAAGAAGACTTCGAAGGCTTCCGACAGAAACATGGGCCTGAGCGATTTGACGCCCGTGCCGGACGCGACTTCGCGGGCCAAAGCGGTCGCGAGTATCCAGCCATTGCTGGCTTTATGGCCGGTGGCGAACGGACCCGAGCTTTTGACCTCGACGGAGCAGCGAGCCGAATTGCGGAGGCGTTCAGCAATCCAAGGCAGAGCATTCGTGAGGACTTTGGAACAGCAAGGCTTGACCAAATCTTCTCCGACCGGGATTCGTTTGCTGGCGTCTACACAGCTGTCCAGTCCAGTTCTGGGAAATGTTGAAACCTAGCCGAACTTTGCTTTGGTTCTTGGGTCACTGTTCTGCCGAGGATCGCCAAGGACTCGGCTTCAAAAACGAGAGATCAACTTTATCTGTCAGCAGACTTGAAGGCGACGGTTCCCCGGACCTTGTGGCTCCAGACCGCTATATTATTAATGTAGCAACATTAATCTTTAAAGTAACTTACAAGCCCGCGGGGACTGCCAAAATACGCGAAAGTCGTGCAAGACAGCCCACTCTGTGAATTCGATTGTGGGTCCGACACTCTCAATAAAGTTGACTCTAGTCTTGCGTTCTCCGACGCGTCTTCACTCTCGGGCTTCTGCGCCCATGGGCTTGCACTGGGGCCAAACGCAGGTGCAGTCTGGTCTCGGCCCCATGGCCCAGAACCAGATATCTACAACTGTGTATCCTCGATGTCATCACTCGTTCTGATTCCCCGGATTGCTTTGTGATCAACGGCTCTGAGCGAGCCTGCGCCAAGGGATGCCTCTGGTCCGGCTCAACCAGAGTGGCTCACCTCCGATGAGCTGCTGACTTTGTCAAAAGCCGACCCTCTGGCGCCTGACCTCGAAACAACCTCGACGCTATCCTTCAAACCGCAAGCGAGCACAACGATTTCGCCGTGCCCGATGTCCGGTCTGAACGTCCCGTCGACCCGAAGGTTGGGCCGGTTTTGCGAATCGGTTTCTGGAATATTGAGCGCCAGGGGTTCGCACACCCCCTCGCATGTGGTGGCACGAAGCTCGCGCGTAATGCGGTCAGACATACGCACTTGTGTTCATCGACGAGCCCGGCAGCTTCGTGACGAGAATTCGGAATTTCTTGAGGTTTCGGGAATCACAAATCGGGCAAGTCACTGATATTCGACGTCTTTTATTTGGCCTTCGCCGTGCACTCCGTCCAGCTGAGTTCTGACGCCGCGACAGATTTGGGATTACATGAGGACGATTCCTCACTGTCGGTCTAGGACAAACAAATTGCTTCACAAAGCAATTGAAACGATGAGGAGCTTCATGCGACATAAAGCCAGATTTACCGTTATTCTTCTACTCTTTGCTCTTAATCTCGCCACACTCCGTTCCAAATCTGTCCGCGCAGACCACGTCCTTCGCGCCCGATGAGTTGGACCAGTTGCTTGCGCCCATCGCCCTTTACCCGGATTCTCTCCTTTCGCAGGTCACAACGGCATCGACTAATCCGCAGGAGATTCTGGACGTGGATGCATGGCTGCAGCATAACCCCGGTCTTAGGGGTGCTGCGTTAACCGCTGCGGTGGAGCAGGAAGGCTTCGATCCCGCATTTATTGCCCTGGTCACCTTTCCAGACGTTCTGCAGTCGATGGCAGAAAACATTGATGACTATTCCGCTCTGGGCGAGGCGTTTATGACGGATCAGGGAGCAGTTGCCGCGTCCATTCAGCGCTTGCGAGCCCAGGCTTACAAATCCGGAGCGTTGCGGAGCAATGGACACCAGCAGGTCGTAATCCAGCAGTCGGCGGGTCAGACGATTTACGTCATTCAGCCGGCAAACCCACAAGTGGTTTACGTGCCGCAGTACGACCCTGCTGTCGTCTACGTGCCGTACGGCGCATCTACCGTGGTCACTACGCCGAGGATCACCTTCGGAATCGGGATCGGAATCGGTCCGCTGCTCGTTGTTAACAGACCCTGGGGATGGAGCGGATGGGGCTGGAATTGGACAGGGCGCTATGCCTACTACAACCACGGCTATTGGCGCGGCTGGGCAAGTCCTTACCGCTCGCCGTATTACTTCTATCGGCCGCGTCCGATCACGTGGTCAAACCGGCCTGGTTACGGCGGCAATTGGCGTTATCGGCCGCCGAACTATAGGCCCCCGGCTCGTCCGATACACCGCCCGGGACGCGGTCCTGGAAATCCGCCGAATGGCCCGCGACCAGCACCGCCGTCGAAGCCTGGCACGCCGAACCGACCCAGTCCGCCATCTGCGCCACCAGCGCGGCCTGGAGCGCCTAGTGGCCCGCGACCGGCACCACCGTCGAAGCCCGGAACGCCTAGTCGGCCAAGCACGCCACCCAATGGAAAGCCCTCGACGCCGAGTGGCCCAAGCCAGCCGTCGGGTCGCCCTGGCAAGCCCGGAAGTAAAGATGGATCGCGCCTGAGTCGGCCAACTCCTGGCGGAACGGCCCCTGCCGGGCCGAATCAACCCAGCAAGCCTCCGGCGCAACCCGGTAAGGATCCAATTCGGACCGGAGAAAACCCACCGGCCAGTCCGCGGCAGTCGAAGCCTGCCGATCCGGATTAACCCGCCGCGATCGGCAATTGTAATCACCGCGCTACTGCCGGTCATACACGCAGAAGCTCGGCGTTCTTGAGTCCGACGGTCATTCCTGAAGCGGGCGCCGGCAAGTCTGAAAGAGGCACAGCCATTCTTGGCTGTGCCTTCTTGTTTTGAAATTCACTTTTAGACGAGATGTCCCAATGGAGCTGACGGTCGCTGATTTTCTCCCGCTCACAACTGTCATTTCTTCAACCTGCTCTAAGCGCTCCAACCATTTTCGATCCTCTGAGGAAAGCAACCGCGTCGAGCAAAGTGCGGAATCGTTGGTGTCCTCACGAAATTTCGTGAGTCCCCGACACGAAAACGATAGCCGATGATTCTCAAATGTCCTGTTTTCAGTTGCTTGCGTTTGGCCAGCGCATTGCAATCTCCTTCAAGCGGAAGGGATGTGGAACAAATAGAGGTCATATCCGTTTTCCAAAATTCATGGAAGGTGAAGAAAGAAAAAGGATACAAAAATGAAAGTGAATAGATTTCAAACTGTTGTTTTTTCGATCGCTCTGATGGGTGCCATGTTGCTGCCTGGCAGCGTTAAGGCGGATCAATGGAATAAGGCAACGAAACTGACGTTCAGCGGACCGGTAGAAGTTCCTGGCAAGTCTCTGCCGGCGGGCACCTACTGGTTCCAGTTGATGGATAGCAGCGCGAATCGGCATATCGTGCAGATCTGGAGCGCTGACCGGTCTCATCTGCTAGCGACCATCCTGGCGATTCCAAACTACCGCTTGCGCCCGACTGGCGACACGATGGTTAGTTTCGCGGAACGTCCGAGCGGCTCTCCGGAGGCCATTCGGGAATGGTTTTATCCCGGCGACAACTTTGGCCAGGAGTTTGTCTACCCCAAGACTCGAGCGACTGAACTTGCGCAGCAGGTAAACGCGCCAGTGCTCGAGACGCAAGACGAACAGGTCGAAGCTCCGGCTCCCGCTCTCGAGCAGGCGCCAGTGAAGGCTGTTCAACCCACGGGCGAAGAAATTGAAATCGCCGAAGTGGTGGAGACAGGGGCCGTGACGCTTCCCCAAACCGCCAGCCCACTGCCGCTCCTCGGCGTGCTTGGACTGCTGTCGCTAGGCGCGGGATTGGCGATGCGAAGAAAGGGTACAAACTCGGTCGCCGCGTAATCCTGCAATCCTAATCGGCTAGAGCGGCTGCCTCGCAACCTTTTGTGCGGTAGCCGCTTCTGCTAGGGCTTCTTCTCCTCGCAAAAGAGCAATGTTTTCGCGATCTCCGAATCAAGCAGTGCACAGAATTAAGGATTGCGACGCAAACGGAAAATCAGCGTATTGAGATCTGAATGAGGCGCATGAACAAATTCGGAAAGTTGTTGATGGTTTTGGGAGTCGCGCTTCTGGCGTTCTATGGTGCCGCGCGCATTCACGAGTTTCTGTTGTACCGGATCTCTATGCATCAATTCGAATCCCTTAAGCCTCAAACCGCAAATCCCAATCCAACCACGACAAAGGCAGTCTCACCGGCGCCACTCGCCGCTCCGGCGCCTAGCTTTTTCGCCTGGTCAAAACAACGAATTACGCAATACGAAGACAGCCTGGCCGTGCATATGGCGCCTCCATTGGCTGTGCTTCGGATTCCGAGAATCAACATTGAGGCGCCCGTCCTCGAAGGAACTGACGACCTAACACTCAATCGGGCGCTCGGGCGCATCGCGGGTACGGCTCGCTTTGGAGAAACGGGGAACATCGGTATTGCCGGTCACCGGGACGGTTTTTTTCGCGAACTCAAGGACATTCAGCTGGGCGATCGAATCGAAGTGGAAACAACGCAGGGCACGTCCGCTTACATTGTAAATAATTTGCAGATCGTAAGCCCGACCGACGTTCAGGTATTGCAGCCGGCCTCCACTTCGACGGTTACCCTCGTGACATGCTACCCGTTCTACTTTGTGGGGACTGCGCCTCGCCGTTTCGTCGTCCACGCCAAGCTCGTTTCGGACGTTTCTTCCGATAAGGCTGGCATCTAGATGACGATATCATTTCTTCTACGACCAAAGCCTAGCAGTCGGTACAAGAGAAAAACAGTCTTACTGTTCTTCGGCATATTCGTGCTCGTCGCAGCTTTCGGCATTGCCTTGACTCGGGCCTCACAGTCAGACAATCGCCGAGACAATTATGCAATCAAAGTCGTCGCCAAAGAGGTCGTTCTGCACGTCACTGTAACAGACCACCGTGGTAATTTCGTCTTCGGGCTGGCCCCGGATGATTTTCGGGTATACGAAGGCGGAGTCCTTCAGAAAATCAAGTATTTCGCACATGAAGACATTCCTGTGACGGTAGGCTTGGTCATTGACAACAGCGGCAGCATGCGCGCAAAGCGTAACGAGGTGATTGCCGGTGCTGAGGCCCTCGCGCGATCTAGTAACTCCCAGGATGAAATCTTTGTCGTGAACTTCAACGAGAACGTTTCCTTTGGCTTGCCTGCCAACATCCCCTTCACCGACAACATCGCTCAACTGCAGGCTGCCCTTTCCCGCGGTGTTCCGAGCGGCGAAACCGCTCTGAACGACGCGATTACGGCGGCTCTCGCGCATCTGAAGAATGGCAGCCGGGACAAGAAGGTTCTTGTCGTCATCAGCGATGGAGGCGACAACGCCAGCAAAAACACGGGCTCTGCTGTCAGAGCAGCTGCGGCTCATGTGGACGCGATAATCTACACGATCGGAATCTTCGACGACCAAGATCGGGACCAGAATCCTCGTGCGCTGAAACAACTCGCGAAGGAAAGTGGTGGCGAGGCGTTTTTCCCAAGGCAACTGAATAAAGTCGTGCCCATTTGTGAGCAAATCGCTCGCGAAATTCGCAGTCAATACACCATCGCTTATGTTCCCGCAGATACCGCGGTGGATGGATCGTTTAGGTCGGTAGAAGTGAAAGCTGAGGCCAAGGGCCATGGCCACTTGTCCGTCCGCACACGTACGGGATACTTCGCGCGGTTCTCCGGGAGCATGTCGTCGAGAGCCAATCCAGAGCCATCAAAAACCAAATGACAGAGCGTCCGAAAGGACTTCAGAGACCCGTCAAAGGTCAGTCGATTTGCCGTGGTTGGCTTGACTTCCGAACTGGACGCGGCTACAACCCAAGGTATTGCGGCAAGGTAGTGTGTGCAACTGCTTAGCAGGGCGGCAAGGCCGTCGGTCGTGCGCTGCCCTGAGAAGTTATCTCTGAACCAGAGCGAAACGATTGGCCTCGGCAATGAACCCCATTAAAATGTCTCAGCCTTTTCTCGAAAGAGATGGAGCGGACACTCTGCCCATCTGGCTATGAAACTCCCGCACTCGACAAATACGCCTTGGTGGGCCTGGGCATGGCCACTTCTTGGTCTGGTGGTTTTAGTCATTCATTTTGCCTTCCACCTTGGCGGGCCATTCGCCGCGCTCGAAGCTTTCGCGCTGATCACGACCGTCTTTGCCGCGGTCTATCACGCCGAAGTGGTGGCGCATCGCATCGGCGAGCCGCTCGGGACCTTGGTGCTCACCATGGCTGTCACCATTATTGAGGTGGGGCTCATCGTCTCGATAATGATTGTGGGTGGGACGGACACTGCCCGGCTGGCGCGCGACACTATTTTTGCGGCAGTCATGATTGTGTGTAACGGTATCGTCGGCCTTTGTCTTCTTACCGGTGGCTTTCGCCACCGCGAGCAGAGCTTTCAGCTCCAGGGAGCGAATGCTGCTCTTTCCGTGCTAATCCCTCTGACGACCCTGACTCTGATTGTCCCGAATTTCACGGTCACCACACCTGGACCGACCCTCAGCCAAGCGCAGCTCGTCTTTGCTGCGATTGTTTCGCTGCTACTGTATTGCGCGTTCCTCTTCGTGCAGACCGTCCGGCATCGCGACTATTTCCTTCCCGCGGACGCCGGGGACGAAAACCATGCTGCTCCCCCGTCGGTCCGTGTTGCACTGATCAGTGCGGGCTTGCTCATTATTTCGTTGGTTGCGGTCGTGGCGTTAGCTGAGGCGCTCACGCCTACGCTTGAATACGGCATTCGACGGGCGGGGGCACCGGAAAGCGTCATTGGCATCGTGATCTCCGGACTAGTTCTTCTCCCCGAAGGGCTGGCATCTTACCGCGCGGCCAACGCCAATCGTCTCCAAACCAGCATCAATCTGGCGCTCGGCTCGATCCTGGCTAGCATTGGCCTGACCATACCTGCCGTCACGGGCATTTCGATCTTTCTCCATAAGCCGCTGACGCTCGGTCTCGGACCCAAAGAGGAGTTACTACTCTTTGTGACTCTCATCGTGAGTCTGCTCACCCTCGGCACCGGTCGCACGACCGTACTCCAAGGCGTCGTGCACGTGCTCCTGTTTGCCGTTTTTCTCTTTTTCGCGATCGTGCCCTAACCTTGAAGTGTCGTTAGCTTTTCTAGCAAGGTGCTACAGCCCTTTCAGACACTCCGTCGCCGCTCATTGTCCATTCGCACCCGATCGATCCAGTCACGAATATAGGGCGGGCAATTGCGCAGTTTGGTCCCTCCCGCCTCGCAGCTTGCGAGAAAAATGGCCACTTCCTGGTCTACCAGCTTGAGGTCTTCGAGGTCCAGCTCGACCCTGGACCACGCATTTCCTTCTGTTAGCAGGGCCATTTGTAATTCCGATAGTCCGTCCCCGTTGAGGCGGCCACTTATTCCGAGCACCACAGGCTCACCGTCAGATAGCTTTCTAATTCTCCACATGAATGCTCGTATTAACGCTGCGATCCTCTCTTTTACTATTTCGATTCTCGTATCCCATTCTTACGATGTGCAATCCATCCTCCAAAGTCTAATTGTCCATCTTGCAACAAGTTAGCGGGATAATCGGTCTCCGCTGTTTTCGGAGATTTTCGAATCCTCGTGAGGCGGGTGTGCGCTGCCGACGAATCATTCGGCCGGCAGCGCTCTTGCGGGTGGTGGATGCTGCGAGGCTTCGCTGCATCGCGCGGTAGTGAATGTCCTTTCGGGTCAAACACTGTTTGGCAAGATAAGTAGCAAGCATATGGCCATTCGTAAGCCACACAAACTAAACAAGATGATGAAAGACTCGAGGTTCTTTGGCTTGGGAAATTCACGAGGATTCGTGAAGGAAGTTTGAGCAGCAGGGAGGTACATCGCGTGGAGGCAATATCGAACGACCCTAGCGGGGAGCAGGCGATCATGGTTTCTAACGAAGGTCTAGAGAGTTCAGGCGTTAGGGACAGATGCGTGATGGGATGCCTCATGTGGATAAAAGTCTGTCGATACTGCGAATTCGTCGCGGCCGTACATCCGGAATGGGATTGCTCGAAACTACAAACTATGCGTAGAGCAACTGAAAGCGGCGTTTGTCGATCTTCAACGACTTGATTTTTGAATCCAAAGTGGAAGGCGGCATTCCCAGCTCCCGA
Organism: uncultured Acidobacteriota bacterium; assembly: GCA_963804545.1. Taxonomy (GTDB): domain Bacteria; phylum Acidobacteriota; class Terriglobia; order Acidiferrales; family UBA7541; genus Acidiferrum. Next base: position 2,655,065 of record CAWDQW010000004.1, on the reverse strand, counting down.
GCTGCACCCGTGGGACCCGATATGCGGCCCCGCGTTCTCGCCAGGGCGGCCTCGATCAGCTCCTTTTCCTGCGTTTCCACCTCATCCGTCAGGCGCCTGTTGCTGCTGGGTTGTCCGACCAGCCAACTCTCATCAATCGAGAATTCATCGGTATCACAAAGAATGACGGAGCGTTCGATGACATTCTGAAGTTCGCGAATGTTCCCAGGCCAGGAATAAGACTTCAGGTTGTCCAGGCTGCTTCTCCGGATCCGTTTGATCTTCTTGCCAGCCCTGCTGGAATATCGATCAATGAAATACTCCACAAGGAGCTGAATATCTTCCTGGCGTTGCCGCAACGACGGAACTTCTACCGGGAACACGTTAATTCGGTAAAACAAATCGCTGCGGAATGAACTGTTTTCAATGGCCGCAGCCAGATCGCGATGCGTTGCGGCGATCACTCGCACGTTCGCCCTGATCGTCTGCGTGCCGCCCAGGCGTTCAAACTCCCTCTCCTGCAGCACACGCAAAAGGGCAACCTGCGTTTCGGCCGGCAGTTCTCCGATTTCATCCAGGAAGATGGTTCCACCTTCGGCCTGTTCGAAGCGTCCGATGCGACGCTGCAGGGCTCCCGTAAAGGCTCCTCTCTCGTGCCCAAACAATTCGGAGGCAATCAAATCCTTCGGAATTGCAGCGCAGTTCACGCTGATAAAGGGCTTACCTGAGCGTTTGGAGTGCTTATGGATGGCCCGCGCGATAAGTTCCTTGCCGGTTCCCGTTTCGCCGGTGATTAAGACGGTCGAGTCCGTTGGCGCAACTCTCACAACTCGAGCCAAAACCTCCCGAAGAACTGGTGCGGTACCGACAATCTCCTCAAACATTTCAGTTCGTTCGATCTCATCGCGTAACGCGAGGTTCTCATTTTCGATTTGGCACAAGCGCTCCAGATCATCCGGGGCCACGCCCAGCCCAGAGTAGTTCAGTTCGACTCCAGGCAACTGAAATTCAGCAAATTCCTCGTCGTCCTGCGTCCGAGTCCTGATTTCATTCGCAGCTTTATCCGCGAACGTCCGCAGCCAGGCAAGATTCTGGAGTTCGAAGCATTCACGGCTCAGCACGTCGAGAAGGTCCAGAATCTTCTCGCGCGAGACTTCCTGCTGGCTCAAAACATCGACCATGGTTCCATCCCCTGATTCCAAAGCCACGACGTTCATTGCACTGCCTTTCTGATCAGCTCCTTGAGCTGACACAGGTCTGTCTTGGTTACATATCCACACGCGCCCGCCTCCATTGCCGCCACGCGAAACTCGTTCTGGTCGCAATCGCTCACAAAAATCACCTTGGCGTCCGCGAAAGCATTCTTGATCCGCCGGGTCGTCGCGAAGCCATCTAGGCCGGGCATCTGAATATCCATAAGCACCACGTCAGGCTTCTGGAGTGCGTAGACGGCTAGCGCATCCGGTCCGTTGTCGCATTCAAATACCTCGGCAGCCAGTTCCGCGACCTGGCGCCGCAAGAGCTTGCGTACTGCTTCGTGGTCTTCGACGATCAAGATGGTCATTTTGCTCGGCTTGCCTCTAGTAATCTCTGTTCGGGCATCAGTGTAGGAACTTCGCCAAGCGTTGGGAATAGAGGTCATTACACGAAAGCAAGAGTGCTGCTACACGCGCACTTGTGTGGTACCACACGGGAGGGTATTATCGGCACACCTAACGCTTCGTGGACTGTGTAGGATGACGTCTTGCAAGGTTACGTTTGCGGTCTCTGCGTTGCCGCAATTCGGCCCACCTCCCCGTAGGGCCGCGCCGCTCCTGTTTGCGCTTCTTGTTTGCTTTTTAGCAGCCCCCAGTCAGGCTCAGTACCGCTCCGAAATTTGGACTGTCGACACGGGTCTCCCGCAAAACATCATTCGGGGCCTATGCCAGACGCCAGACAAGTATCTGTGGATTGCCACACTGGACGGGTTGGCGCGCTTCGATGGCGTGCATTTTACGGTCTTCGACAAAGGCAACACGCCGGGCATCGTGTCCAATCGTTTCGAGGCCCTACGCAGGGGTGAAAATGGAGACTTGTGGCTGGCCACAGAAGGTGGTCGCATCACACGCTATCACCTGGGCACGTTTGAAACCTACGGAACTGCGCAGGGATTGCCCGACGGGCCGGCTCACGCTGAGGAAAGCGACGCGGCTGGCCACATCTGGCTTTTGTTCGATGCCGCCATCGTGCAGTGGAACCAGCAGACAAGTCGATTTTTGCGTATCAACGTGCCAAATCCTGCCATTTCTTACAAACCCATCCGATGGGAATCAGGTGGATTTTGGGGGCTTGACAACGACGGACTGCATTTGTTTCTCGAGGGAACCTTTACGACCTATCCTTTGCCGCGGTGGCTTCCTCCGTCTTCCATCTGGAGCCTGGCGCGCGACCAAACGGGAACTATATGGCTCGAGACATTGGATGGACGCTATACGAGTCTTCCGCGAGATCCCTCTCTCGCGATCGAGCCGCCCCGTCAGACACTAAGTATCTCCTACACCGACCCTCGCGGCGTCGCCTGGCCCATTCGTGTCGGCCGCCATTTGTCGCGTTCTCTTGATTTCATTTCCTCTGGGACTCCCCTGTCCGTTCCGTTTGCTCAGATTTACGAGGATTACGAAAACGACCTCTGGCTCGGCACGGATGGTCAGGGCCTGGAGCGGCTTCGCGAACAGTTTATTCGCGTTTATACCAAAGAGCAGGGGCTGGTCGATCGCAATGTTTACCCGATCTATCAGGATCATTCAGGGACGATTTGGGCCGGCGTTTGGAGTAGCGGACTCACTCGCTTCAAGGACGGGAAGTGGACGAACTACACCATGGCCGATGGTTTGCCGAATCAACTGGTCACCGCTCTAGCCGCCGATCAAGAAGGACACATCTTTGTTGGAACGCATGGAGGGCTGGTCACCTTCGTGAGCGGAAAGTTCGTGCGCGTGACAAACCCGGCCTTGCCCGACGATGCCATCGTCCAGGTTATGTACCGCGCGAAAGACGCCACGATGTGGTTCGGCACGTCTAACGGCCTCTTTTCGTCTGGGCATGGCGTGACCAAAACTCTCACCAAACGTGACGGACTAGCGTCCGATGACGTGCGCGCGATCTTGGAAGGCTGGGACGGAGGCTTGTGGGTCGCGGGCTACGGAGGATTGACGCAGATTCACAACGGTGTTCTTCGCCGCTGGACCGAACAGGATGGCTTGCCCAGCGACAATATCCGCACCCTATACGAGGATTCCGACCACGTCCTCTGGATCGGCACCTACGACAATGGTTTGGCTCGGCTAGAAAACGGAAAGCTCACGCGTTATGGCACTCGCGATGGACTGTTCGACCAGGGTGTCTTCCAAATTCTCGAAGACCGGCACGGCAATTTTTGGATCAGTTGTAACCGCGGAATCTACCGCATCAGCAGAAATGAACTCAACCAGTTTGCTTCCGGCTCTCTCAACAAAATCAGTTCCGTGGGTTACGGCAAGATTGACGGGATGCTGAACACAGAATGCAACGGAGGTTTATCGCCGGCGGGCATCAAAACGGCCAGCGGGCAATTGTGGTTTCCGACGCAGGATGGGATTGCCGTCATTGATCCCGAAGCCGTACCTATCAACAAAGACCCACCGCCCGTTCTCCTCGAGTCCGCTCTCGTGGATCGCGCTCCCGTTAAGCTTCAGGGCGCGCTGGTCATTCCTGCTCACGGAGAAAACCTCGAAATCCAATACACGGCTGTCACCTTCATCAACTCGGACCAAACCCGCTTCAAGTACATTTTAGAGGGGCTGGACTCCAAATGGAATGAAGTGGGCACGCGCCGTGTGGCGTACTACGCGCACATTCCGCCCGGGAAGTATGTCTTTCGCGTGCTTGCCGGGAACAGCGATGGCGTGTGGAATACGCAAGGACAGAGCCTGCCGGTGATTGCCCGGGCGCCCTTTTATCGAACCTGGTGGTTCTTCACGCTCTTGGTCCTCACAGCTATGTTTCTGACAGCCATGGCATGGTCTTACCGCTTGCGTCAGCTGAAACAAGCGGAAGCCACGCAGCGCGTGTTCTCACAACAGCTCATTGCTTCACAAGAATCCGAGCGCAAACGGATTGCCGCAGATTTGCACGATAGCATTGGCCAGCGCTTGATCGTCATCAACAACCTCGCCCTCGGGCTCATACGTTCCATCAGCCCCGGCAGTTCGAACGGAAAAGACGCCGAGACTCTCAAAGAAATCAACAGCGAGGCGAGTCTGGCCATTGAAGAAGCCCGTGGAATCTCCTATAACCTGCGTCCGTTTCAGTTGGATCGCCTCGGTTTAAATAAAGCCATCGAAGGCCTGATACGGAGCGTGTCCCAGGCGTCGGGAATTCGCTTTTCGACTGATCTGGACAAGATTGATGATCTCTTTTTTGAGGATCTGCGCATCAATTTCTTCCGTATCGTGCAAGAATCCTTGAATAATATCATGAAGCATTCGCGGGCGACCGAGGCGAAAATTGTCTTGCACAGGAGCAATTCTCTTCTAACCTTGGCCATCGAGGACAACGGCAGAGGCTTCAAGCCTGCGAGTCGCCCGGCGCCCATCGGGCAAAACGGTTTTGGGCTGACGGGCATGGCCGAAAGGGCGCGCCTCCTGGGGGGTACCTTCGAGATTCGGCCGGGACAGGAGCGCGGAACGCTGATCCTCGTTGAGATTCCATTGGGTGAGGCGCGCCATGTCCAGAAAAATTAGGCTCTTGCTAGCCGATGATCACCCCGTCGTTCGCAAAGGGTTGCTTGGCGCGGTCGCGCCCGAAGCGGGAATCAAAGTGGTCGCCGAGGCGCAAGACGGTGAGGAGGCGCTCCGTTTGATTCGCGAGCTCAAGCCAGACGTCGCCGTGCTCGACATCGACATGCCTAAACTCGACGGCTTGGGCGTGGCGCGGGAAGTTTCAAAACTTTCCCTCGCTACCCGCATCATTTTCCTCACCTTGCACAAAGATGTCGACTTGTTCAAAGCCGCGCTACAGGCTGGCGCCAGCGGATATCTCTTGAAGGACAGCGCCATGCAGGAACTCGTCGCGGGCGTGAAAGCGGTCTCCGCCGGGCAGCAGTTCGTCAGCGCCGCGCTCGTGTCTCTCTTTGTGGACGCTCCGCAGAAGCCGACCTCCAGCCCGCAGGACGAATTGCTCGATAGCCTAACCCCTACCGAGCGGCGAATCCTGAAGCTGATCGCCAACGGCAGATCGAGCAAGGAAATTGGTGAAGACCTTTCCATTCACTATCGTACGGTCGAAAACCATCGCACGAATATCTGCAGGAAGTTGGGCATTGAAGGCGCCAATGCCCTCCTGCGATTCGCTCTTCAACACAAGATTAGCGGCCAGTGAAAACACGTCCGTTAACAACCCGGCATGGTGCCGAAGCGCTTTAGCCCTAACTATTCGACTTATTTGTCGCTGATTTCTTATTCAGTTCTGCCAGCAGCAGCTTCGCCGCCGCTGGAGCAGCGACCTCGTTGTTCAGCACGACGTCGTGCGCGCTTATGCTTTTTCCGTATAGCTTCTTGTTGGCGGCGTTGTCTGGGCGAAGTGTCGAGCCGGAAAGAGAGATCCCGGCAAATAGACCACGAGCCCTGGAATACGAAAGAATCTCGGCTCGCAACGTCACGTCCGTTTCAGCAGATACATTGCGTCCGACTGGCCCCGCTGCAGCGGAAATATCCCCGCCCAGTTTTACCTTACTGGCAAGAATGCTGCGGGCCGAGCGCGGACTCATGAGCAGCAGCACGAAGTCGGTCGCTTGTCCACCCAGTTGTAGGCCAAAGCTTCCGCCCTCGAGCGCCATCATCGTCGGAGCGCCCCAGGGGCCGTTGAAGTCTTCCCCAGAACGGCAGGTCATGACGCCTCTTCCGTAGCTTCCTCCAAATCCGAAGGCAAACTTCAGGACGGAAGGCAGCACGACAACGCAATCCGCTTTGTCGATGACGCTCTGCGGAATATCGTCCGGGATGTTCAGAATGTCTCGCATCACCCGCCCGGCGTTGTCCACGCGATCCTGTTCTTTCTTTTGTCCGAAAACGGGCGAGGCAATGATGATCAACAGCATGAATACGGCACAGATTCTCTTCATAGTTTTCCTCTCATCAACAGAATTAGTGAATATGGGTTTCATCCCACGACTGTCAACGCATTCGAGATTCCAAATGGCAACTCATTGAAAATATGACGTTTGAGATTAATTGAAATTCCTAAACCCTTCGGAAATTTACGAGATTTCGAGACGCAGGAAGAAATCAAAGAACCAGAAGCTCATTACAGCGAGAGTGCCACTTGCACTTGCACTCGCTCTCATCGCAATCGCCATTCACCTCGCGGGCGCTCGTCGGCCCATCGCGATGCAACTGCCATGCGTGTGATTTGCCTCAATTCGTGCCCACCGGAATAGATATAAAATTTCACTTGACCGAGCTTCTCGCCGCCCCAGGCGGCTAGCTCTAACGCCGGCCAACTTCAGTCCTGCTTCCCGAAGTTTCGTGAATCTCCGAAGCGCCGCGACGCCGCTCTCCGGCCAAGTCCCAATGAATCAGGGGGTTGCCTCTGGTGCTCGCCTTGCTTCTTCTTAATCCAGCGACGTTGCCATTGGCAGTCGCGCAATCGAAAAGGGAGAAGCACATGAAAGGGACTCACGCGACACTCGCTGCTGCTCCCGCTCCTGCCGCCGCTCCAATACCAGGCGCCATCCCATCGCGCTGCACCCCGATGCGTTGGTGGCACGGTCTGATTGAATATCAGGTAACGCAGAGAACACGAAAGGAAAGGTAGATCTTAACGATCGATTGGAGACCGAAATGAATACGAACATAAGCATGAAAACAAAGCGGTGGGAATTAGCGCTGATCGGCATGTTGATTCTCGTCGCCATCGGACTGTCGCTTCGGCCCGCCATTATCGGCAGGGCAGTCTCGGCCAGCGGCACGGACGCCCAGATGACTTTCCAGTCGCCGGCCGAAGCAGCCACCGCGCTGGACCAGGCGGCCAAGTCCGGTAATGCGAACGCGCTCGTACCCATCCTCGGCGGCCAAGCCAAAGCCCTCATAACTATAGGGGACGCAGAGACCGACAAGGCAGCCATGCAAACGTTCGCCGATAAGTACCAGCAGATGAACCGCTGGGTTGTGATGACCGACGGTAGCCGTGTCCTTTATATCGGCGCAGATAAGTTCGCCTTTCCTGTGCCTCTGGCGAAGAACTCATCGGGTCAGTGGTACTTCGACGGCGTTGCAGGTGCTGAGGAAGTATGTGCTCGTGACATCGGCCGCAACGAACTTCTGGCCATTGAAGTCTGCTTCTCATTAGCTAACGCCGAGGAGATTTACTACGCCAACGACGGCGGCTCGCCCGAGTATGCGCAAAGTGTCGTTAGCACCGCAGGTAAACAGGATGGACTGTACTGGCCCGCTTCCGAGGGCGCGGTTCCCAGCCCACTGGCGTACCTCGATCAATTGCCGAAATCTTCTGTATCCTCGTTGTCTCCGGGCCAGCCTTTGGTTCTTGATGGATACATCCTGCGTATTCTGACCGCGCAAGGTGATAACGCTCTTGGTGAAGCGCAAGACTACATCGTGAACGGCAAGATGACCGACGGCTTCGCCATCCTAGCAGCTCCCGTCAAGTACGCCGAAACGGGAATCATGACCTTCATGATTAGCCGTGAAGGCGTCGTTTACGAACGCGACCTGGGCCCCGATACATCCGAAATCGCGGTCGCCATGCGTCAGTACGACCCGAACGCGAATTGGTCTCCGGTTGCCCAGTAAGCCCTGTTCACAGTCGAGACCGGCGGGAAGTGTGAATCGATCACGCTTCCCGTCTCTGCCATGTAGACCGGAACACGTCCTGCCTAACCGGATTCCGATTTCCTCGCGCAGATGACTGGACCATGCCCCCCGAGAGTTGTTCTTCGTCTGCTGACGCGCTTCGGGGGAAAGGCTAAGAGGGCGCCGCGTGCGGTAGCACCAGAGCTAAGAAGCGCATGCTTCGACGACAAGTAAAAACTGTATTGAGGAACAGTCATGAAAGCAGTTCCGGAATCGATGTTTACAATGTTTCCGCTGCATTGCGACGATCGGTCCCAGGACATTGAGATGGAAGATTTCGTCGAAAAAAGCGGGTTTTGAAATCCGATGTTTTGGCTCCCCAACTGGGGCCACCTGTGATCTTTCAAGAGGTTGTCCATTCGATTTGACTCGGAGAAGCTGGTTGTGACGAGCAACTAGGTTTCTTTGGAGGAATCGAATGGACATTCATAAGAATGCCCGACTCAGCTTCCGCAGTCGAGAGAGTCTAGTCAGGTTTGTGATCGAGCAGGGGGCCACGCGGAAGGCGGCTGCAGCCGCCTTCCGCGTCAGTGCCAAGACGGCCGCCAAGTGGATTGTCCGATTCCGCGTCGCTGGACTCGATGGATTGCAGGACCGCAGTTCACGGCCTCATCGCAGCCCGCGCCGTTTGCCCGACATTCTCGCCCACCACGTCGTCCAGTTGCGCTGCCAGCGTTTGCCCGGCTATCTGATCGCTCAACGCACCGGCCTCAGTCCGGCATCGGTCAGCCGCATCCTGCGCCGCGCCCGGCTCAGCCGATGGCGCGACCTCAACCCGCCGCCACCCGTGCAGCGCTATGAGCGCGAAATCCTGGCGAGTTACTGCATCTCGATATCAAAGGCATGACGCGCTTTTCGGAAGTCCGTCTGCGTGGCGATGGCCGCTTGCGCGGCAAGCAAAAACACCCTGGCTTCCTGGCCCTCCATGTGGCTATCGATGACCACTCCCGCATCGCGTTCACGCAGATGCTGCCCGATCAGAAAGCCGAAGACCACCATCGGCTTCCTGCATGCGGCGATAGAGTTCTTCGCCACCCACCGAATCGGCATTCGTGCCCTGCTCACCGACAACGGCTCCTGCTACCGGTCCGCACAGTTTCGCCAAGCCTGCTCGCGTATGCACATCAAACATCACCGCACCAGACCCTACACTCCCAGAACCAACGGAAAAGCCGAGCGCTTTATCCAGACCGCTCTCAGAGAGTGGGCCTACTCCCAGCACTGGCCCAACTCCGACCAAAGAGACCTAAAACTCCAGCCCTGGACCGACTACTACAACTACGAGCGACCTCATGGTAGCCTCAACTACAAGCCGCCCATCAGCCGCTCCGGCGATGGAACAACGTCTTGACCATCTACAGCCACCCTCTATGACGTTGTCGGCTCTGTCAAGAAACACCTCGGGTTCACGAGCCGCGAGGGTTCGTTTTTCTCTTCACCTATAAGGATCTTTTCTCTTTCCTTTTCCTTCATTTCGACCAAGGCTCGCTGCGTGAATCTTGCGGTGGATTCTGGTTCCACCAACCATCTATTCGGTCTCCCCTAAGAGGCACCATGATTCATTTTTCAGACCCCGCGATCGCTCGCGGGAGCAAGGCGCCCAATCAGCCTAGCGATGGACTCGCGTCCACCAGGGTGGCCCCCGGGCTGCCTTGCCTGCGAACCAGCTGCGCGTAATTTGCTCTACTGCGGAGCATCCAGTACATACGCACAGCCAACTTGCGCGCAATGGCCACTTTGGCCACCGCGTGTCCTCTACGGAATTTCAATCGTTGATAGTCCTGCCGCAGCGCGGGATCCTTCCGCACGGCGGGATACACGGCCTCGATCAGCAGCCAACGCACCATGGTGTTGCCCTGTTTGCTGATGCCTCCGAGCCGCCGTCGCCCGCCGCTGGAGTCCTCCGTCGGGTTCAACCCCAGATAACTCGCGATCTTTCTGCTGCAAGAAAAACGAGTTACCGGACCGATGGCCAGCACAAACGCCAGAGATGTAACCGGGCAGATGCCGGGATGGGTCAGCCGGGATGGGTCATCAAGGAAATGGCATCTTCGCGGCGCTGGGCTTGCTCCAGAACGGCGCGATCCAACTCCGCGATCGGGGCTTCGAGTTCCTCGAGCAGTTTCAGAAGTTCTTCACGCCGGCGGCTGGCCCAGGGAGCCAGCCCCACCTGCTGGAGTTCCACGCGGCCCTTCTTGGTGAACAGCTTGCCCTTGCGACACAGCCCTTCGCTCATAGCCAGCGCGTGCAGCTGGTTGCCCAGCATGGTGCGCAAGCACACGAGCTTGTGACGGTGCCAGAGCAACTGTCGGAGATCGCGTTCGGCCGGTGTGGGAACCCAGATTTTCGGGAAGCGTTCCGCTAGCAAGAGATCGAGAATGAGCCGGGCGTCGCGCTCATCGGTCTTCTGTTTGCGCACTTCACTGGCGCGAATCTTCGCGGAGTCTCCGATCCACAGTTCGTGGCCGAGTTCGGTGAGCAAACGCTCGAACCAGTGAATGGGGCCGGTCGCTTCGATGCCCACGCGGACTGGTTCTGACGAACCTTGCAAACTCCGGTAGAACGCGTGAGCCTCGCCGCTTTCGTGGTCCAATCGGCGCTCCACAAGCATCTCTGCGGTTTCTTCTCTGGCCATGGCAATCTGCTGATTGCGTGTATGGAAATCACATCCTATAATCAACATCGCTCGGCTCCTTTTTCCGAGCCTTGGTCGTCGAACAGCTACCAAGTGTACTCGGTGGAAGGAGCCGACAACGTCATCCAATCAGCATAGCTAGTGACAACAGGCGATTACACTCTCGATACCAAAAACCGAACCACTCCTTGCTGAACATTTGCTGAACTTTGGACTGCAAATGAGGGTATTTCGCCGCGACTGCGAAGTGCCTAACGCAAACAAAACAGATGAAAATCGGTGCGTGCGAACAGGTCAGGGTGAATTAGCAAACCGCCGCATTCAGCCGCTCTGCCACCTCTCCGCGGTTGCCGGGGAGAACCCCCTCCGGGCGGTCTAACGGCCCAGAGAATCCGACCCGACGAATACCGCGAGTATAGCATCAAACCAATTTCGGGAAACGGCCAAAATGCCGCGGAAGCGACGTCCTGCCGTTAACAAAATCCGCCGGGTCACGTCATAAGAGGGTAGGTCGGCTTGTTGCCAGGGCACTCAGGAACTTCCGAGAGGAGTTCTTTCCTTTAGGCTGTTTTGAATCTAGAATATAGGGGAGATCCGCGCCCAACGTACGGAAGTTGGGCCGAGTTGCCCCGTCCGCCGATCCGGTGCTCTTGGCGGGGAACTCAAACCGCGCAGTGCGCAGCAGCCTCTGGCGAAACATTTCGACCCCCGCGGGCGTATGTAATGTAGAGGACGGGCGAGCAATCAGCGCAATGGTGTCCCCGTTCGGGTGGCCTGCCCGGGGACGTTTAAAGTGACCCTTCCAGGGTGGATTGAAGAGGAATCGCATGAAGACGTGGAAAAAGGCAGTCATCGGGGTGGTCGTTGCCGGGGTGCTGATAGGCATTGTGGTGTTCAGCGTCAACCAGGCGAACAAAGGCGTGGTGACGGTCCAAACGGCAAAAGTCGTAACATCGGACGATTTGGTTTCTTTGGTGACGGCCTCCGGAGAGATTAAGCCCACCACCTATACCAATGTGACGGCCCAGGGGTTCGGTCGAATCACCGAGATCCTCGTCAAGGAAGGCGACCATATTAAGAAGGGCGACCGGCTCTTGCTCCAGGAAAACGTCCAGGCTAGCGCCGACGTCCAGGCACAAGCAGCTGCGATCCATTCTGCGGAGTCCGGCGTACAGGCGGCTGAAGCCAGTTACAACGCAGCGAAGGCGGACCTGGTTTCCCAGCAAGCGAATATGGAAAAGGCCAAGCTCGATTGGGATCGTGGTCAGGGATTATTCAAGGATGGGTTGATAGCGAAACAGGATTTCGACGAGAAGAAAAGCACCTATGACAGTGCCGTGGGAGCCGTGGATTCGGCCAAGGCGAAGGTACAGTCGCTGAAGGCGCAACTCGATCAGACCAGGTCGCAAGTCAATCAGAACGAGGCGATGTTGGTTCGCACAAAGGACGTACTGTCAAAGACGACGTACACTTCGCCCATCAATGGAATCGTTAGCTACTTGCCGGAGCGCGTGGGTGACTACGTCGTGCCAGGCATTCAGAATTCCAACGGAAGCTTTTTGATGACGCTGTCGGACATGTCCGTGGTAACCGCGGAAGTCAAAGTGGACGAGACGGACATCGTTAATGTGAAGCTGGGCCAGGATGCGGATGTGACCATCGACGCCGTGCCGGGAAAAATATTCAAAGGCAAAGTGACCGAGATTGGTTCGCAGGCGACGTTGCGAAGTTCCGGTCTTGCCACCACGCAATCCACGACGAGCACACAAGAAGCCAAGGATTTTAAGGTGGTCGTCAGACTCGACAATCCGCCGGACAACTTGCGCCCGGGGCTATCGACGACTGCGAAGATCAAGACGGCAGAAAAGAAAAGCGTGATTGCTATCCCCATTCAGGCGCTGGCCGTGCGCACGCGCAAGGACCTCGAGGAAGCCGCCAAGAATGCAAAAGGCCAGGGAAATTCCGGAGTTACACTGGCAGCTCCGCCGCCGGCCTCGTCTGGCGATCCCAAAAAGGATGAAATCCAGGGCGTCTTCGTCGTTAACGGAAAAAAGGCATTCTTCCGTCCCGTGGAAACTGGAATCACAGGCGTTACCGACATCGAAGTCACTAAGGGTTTGCAAATCGGCGATGAGATCGTTGTCGGAAGCTACAAAGCGTTGCGAACGCTTAAACCCGAAGCCAGCGTGAAGGTCGATAATTCCGCTCCCAAGAAACAGGACGATCAACAGAGCTAGACCCCCTGAAGTTGAAGCAGCGAGGAAAACGCGAATGCCTGTGGAGACCCCAGCAACGGATTCGTACCGCGAGGATTTGGTCAGCTCCGGTATCGTCATCCGGACAGAAGCCCTGACAAAAGTGTATGAAATGGGCTCGGAGCAAGTACACGCTCTCAGTGGTATTGATCTGCAAATTCGCAAGGGCGAATACGTGGCGATCATGGGGCCTTCCGGCTCGGGGAAGTCCACGCTGATGAACCTCATTGGATGCCTGGATTCTCCCAGCGCGGGAAAATATTGGCTTGCTGGGCGCCTGGTGAGCGATTTGGACGACGACGAGCTCGCTTACATTCGGAATAAAGAAATTGGTTTCGTGTTTCAAACATTTAATTTGCTGCCGCGCGCCACGGCCCTGCACAATGTCGAACTTCCGCTAATTTACAACGGCACGCCAGCCGAAGAGCGCATTGAAAAGGCCAAAAAGGCGCTCGAGCGTGTGGACCTGGTTGATCGGATGGGTCACAAACCGAACGAGCTCTCGGGCGGACAGAGACAGCGCGTGGCCATCGCCCGGGCACTGGTCAATTCGCCGTCGATCGTGCTTGCGGACGAGCCGACTGGCAACCTCGATTCAAAAACCGGCGAAGAGATTATGGCGCTCTTCGAGAACCTCTATCAGCAAGGCAACACCATCATCCTGGTCACTCACGAAAACGATATCGCGCAACATGCTCACCGTATAATCTTCATCCGTGACGGCAAGATCGCTTCCGACGAAGCCGTCATCAAGAAGTAGCAGACAGCAGGAAGTAGCGGACAAATCGGCTCTTTCCTTCCCTTTTCAATCCTCTAGTCTTTACTCTGCTCTGACAAGACCGGCGCCGCCCGCGCCCTGCTGGCCTAGGTGATGCTCCTCTAAAACACGGCCTCGTGGAAAGGTTCCGAATGGCGATGCAAACAGTTCCAAATGAACTCTCCAAGAAAGATGCACTTTTGCAACAAGCAGCAGAGGCCGCGCGCAAATACGTCCAAGGCATCGGGGCACGCCGGGTCTCGCCAAACGAAAAAGAGTTAGAGGCACTGGGAAAATTCCGCGAGCCGTTTCCAAACGCGCCGGGCGATCCCATGCAGATTTTGAAGAAGCTGAATGAGATCGGCTCTCCCGCGACGATGGCGACAGCCGGCGGCCGCTATTTTGGCTTCGTCATTGGTGGAACCCTCCCGGCTTCGCTTGCGGCAAATTGGCTGGCGGGTGCGTGGGACCAAAATGCGGCATTGCGCGTCATGTCGCCGGTGGCGGCGGAACTCGAAGAGGTGGTGCTGCGCTGGGTATGCGAGGCGTTTGGTCTCCCGGAGAAGTGCGAAGGCGGCCTTGTGACTTGTGCGACGACGGCAAATTTTACGGCGCTGGTGGCGGCACGTCATGCGCTGCTTGCTCGCGCAGGGTGGAACGTTGGGGATGACGGGATGTTCGGCGCGCCGCCTATCTCCGTCGTAGTAGGCGACGAAGTTCACGCCTCGCTTCTCAAGGCGCTGAGCCTTGCCGGATTTGGCAAAAAGCGGCTGATGCGCGTTGAAGTGGACGATCAAGGAAGAATGCGCGCAGACAAACTGCCTCCCCTGACAGATCGCACAATTCTGTGCATCCAGGCCGGCAACGTGAACACTGGGGCATTCGATCCTGCCGAGGAGATCTGCGCTCGCGCGCACGAACAAGGGGCCTGGGTTCATGTCGATGGTGCTTTTGGCTTGTGGGCAGGCGTTTCTCCGAAGTACAGCCACCTGACCAAAGGATTCGAGCAAGCGGATTCCTGGGCCACCGATGCGCACAAATGGCCGAATATTAATTACGACAGCGGAATCGTCCTCGTGAAGGAGGGCGCCGCGTTGCGCGCGGGGATGACGATGACGGCCGCTTACCTCGAGGCGGGTGCGCTGCGCGAGCCGATGTACCACACGCCGGAGGCGTCGCGAAGAGCGCGGGGCGTCGAACTGTGGGCGGGGCTGAAGTCACTGGGACAGAAAGGGCTGTGTTCCCTGATCGAGCGGACCTGCGCGCACGCACAAACGTTTGCCGATGGGTTTCGCCGCGCGGGATTCCAAGTGTTAAACGACGTCGTGATCAACCAAGTGCTTGTATCTTTCGAAAGCGCGGAAATCACGGAGAAAGTGATTCGAGCCGTTCAAGAAGACGGTACTTGCTGGTGCGGCGGAACAGTGTGGCAAGGAAAGTCGGCGATGCGCGTGAGTGTCTCTTCCTGGGCGACGACGGAAGCCGATGTGCAGCTCAGCCTCAAGGCCATCTTGCGCATCGCTCAAGAGGTGCGTTCTTAAAGCGTACGCAAAAAATGATGGATGCTTATCGCCTGCTTGTCAGCGGCTATGCGCAACGTGAGTGGCATCAATATCGGCGAACGTCGGCGCGGGACAAAGATAGGTGCGGGACAAACGGTCGTGCCAGGTCAAGGCATCTTCATCCCACATAGCCCAGAGAAAACCCATGAAAAAAGTGCCGGCGGAAAGCATGTAGCCCACGCTGCGCCAAAGCATTTGCCGCGGCGACGGCGTTTCGCCTGAGAAACTGACAACATGCAAGCCGCGCATCATCATTCCGGGTGTCGTGCCGCCGAAAACGGTGAAGAGCGCAAAATATTGCAAGTACACGATCACGAATGTGGCGATGCAGACGGCTGCGCTCAATTTGCTGAACGTGAAATGGCCGCCGAGCGAACCAAAGAGCGTGAGAAAGCCGCCATACGCAAATAGCAGACAGCCCGTGTCTATCAGACCGGCGATCCGGCGCTCGTCGATAGAGGCGACTGGATACAATCCGGTCTGCTCGTAGCGTGCGTCTCGCGCAAGTGTTTGATCGAAACCCTCTTCCTCAGCGGGAGGCAGAGATACATCAATGACCATGCGGGCTTCTTCACGTGTCGCCGCATTACGACCGATCGCTATGGTGAAGGCGAAGTCCTCATCGGCCGCGGGAGTGGCCGGAGGTTCCGCGATGCCAACAGAAGCAGGAACGGGCAGATCCGCCGATGGTTCGGCGAAGGGAAGCTCCGATTGCGCAAGATTCGGCGCAACCTTTCGCCTCCGGACCCTATAGGCTTGGAGACGCTGGGAGAGCTCGCCGCGCCAGGCGGTATCCGCACCGCTGCCAGGTACGGCCTGGGTGTGATTTCGCGTGATCCTTGGTCCAGGAGTTTCCAACGCGCCAGACGCAGAAATTTCCGCTTCGGAAGAAAAATCAAGCGTGACGGATGAATCACAAAAATTGCAGACGCGTATGCTCGAGGGCAATACGGCGCCACATTGCAGACATGTTTTTGTCACCGGTCGTTTTTGCGCTGCGGACGCGTCCACTCCGGTGAGGAGGGAACCTGCCAAGACTAACACACGGGAGGAAATGTCAAGCCGAGATTCAAGATTAGATGTTGCCAATCAAACAAGGATGGCTGCGAGAGAAGCTGCCGGCCGCGATTCGGATTACGCCAGGCTCGAGATTACGTTTCGAGCTGCTGGGCGAACATATCTCTGCTGAACGCGATGCGGCGTTCGAGAGTCACCGCCGCAAAGTAAGTACATTGCCCTCGCTCGTTATCCGTCCAGGCAAGGATCGAAGGAACGATTCGAGCTATGCTGGCGCGAAGAAAGCCCAAAAGTCCGAAGTAAGCGCCGATGGCCTGGATTCCGCTTTTGTCTTCGGGGCGGTCCGGACAGAGCTGCAGAAGCTGAACGACGCGGGCAAAATCGTCGCCCGTCGCGGCGTTCTTAATTCCCGTGACGTCCTGCACCTCAGCCGAAAGAGGATGCTTGATGGAAGCCGCAATCAGAGAGCGGCAATAAGACACGAAGAACTGGAGCAAGAAAACGACGGAGCAAACGAGAATGATTGCGGCCATCATCGGGGGATCACCGCAAGGCGCGCCGGTACCAGCCGGGCCTCTTCAGGCAAGTGCCAGAAGGCGTATGCCCAGGCTACCGGAAGGAATGTCCCAAAAACTCCCATGAGCGGGATGAAATAGTGGCTCAGCGACGGATACAGATTCCGGATGGCGTAGCTCGCTGCTAGCAGGCTGAAATAGACTCCTAGCGAGAGCACCAATTGAATGAGCCGGGTACGCGTCTCCCGCAACTTCAGGATTGCGCCCCACAGGACGTACGTCAGGACGACGCCAACGAAGTAAAGGTTCTGGGAGAGGTCCACGACGAAATGCGTGACGAACTTGGCACTGGATTGCGCGACAACGGCATAGGTGAAAAGCGCAGTCCCGGCTAGGAGCAGCAGCGTTCCCATTTTAACGTAGCGTTCCGCATTCATTTCGCTAAAGACGTGGGAGTAGAGGCTGCTCAAAGCGAAGTAAAGAATGATGGTGAGGATCGCATCGGAGTAATAGTAGAAATATATGTATTGCGTGGAGCTTAATCCGTATTCACTGACAATTTTGTAGCGGCCAAGTTCGACAACAATCAGGCCAGCCATATATAAATTCAAGAGGAGATAACGCCGGAAAGCGCCCTTCTTGAGCGCGCACACCACAACGGCGGCTTCACAGAGGATGCCTACGAACCAGATGAAATATGCAAATGGACCAGGCACGTTCCTGCCTATCTACGCCCCTGATCCCCGCTCCGCAAAAGAATTGTTAACTTAACCTCTGCGGTATAGCCCGGTGATCAATAGGGCGTTATGGGTGCCGGCGAGCTGCCGTTTCTGTATGGCGTAATCGGTGCCGGTGAACTCCCGTTTCTATATGGAGTTATCGGTGCCGGCGAAGAACCATTCGCCATAATCAACGAGCCGTCGCTGTGTGCCATAACTGCGGTTTTCAGGCCCATCGCTCCCGTCAAAACGAGCATGACGAGAAATACCACTACGAGTTTCCTGGACATGTTGCCTCCGGGGATGGAAAGACACCCAGAGACACTCTATCCCTATATATAGGGATGTCAAGTAGCTCGCGCTACGGACCTGTTCCGTATTGGTACACACCTACCCGTCCCGCCCTTTCGCTAGGCTTTCGCCCAGCGCTGCGGGACCGTTGGCTCACTACCCGGTCAGGATAGGATTCAGGACTGCCAGGGTCAACGGTACAGTAGTACCAATAACTATAGGACTCGAGGTCAGGCGAGCGAGAGTGTGGGAGAAGAGCAGTAATAGGTCGGGAGCAAATGCAAGGCTGAGCGCACCGATGCGGCTACGCGCCGCCGCCAGCGTGGAGGATCGGTCGAGTGGCAATGGCGAGTGAGCTTGATAGGTTGCGACCCTGCGAGAAGTGCCGCCGCCACCTCCCCCCGGTTTTTTGTAAATGTTGCATCTAAAGGACTTAGGGTTAGCATAACTCCTTTAAAATCAACACTTACGGACAGCGGCAACCAATGATTCTAAAGGACTTGCTGGAATGGCGCAGGGATCCGTCTTGGAGAGATCTTCGGGTACCGCCAAGTGGACCTTCCCCCAAGTCAAGTAAGGCCAAGGCGCGGAAGCCGCCAGAAAGCAAAAACGCCAGCATCATTGCCGGCGCGACGGAAGGAAGATGCAAAATGACCCGAATTAAAGGTACACCCCCAAGCTAGATTCGTCAAGACCATGAACTCGTGGTGGATCGCTGACACTCTGATCCGAGTGTGAACCAACATTTTGGATGATCACAGGCTGGATGCGGGAGGCTCGCGAAGGTTATCCGGGAGGTAGCAGGGGCTCCCTGAAAAAAATTTTGCGCGAAGGAAGGCGGATCAGCCGGGGAACGCTTGACACATTTGGGAGTGACTCCGTAGCATAAAGAATTGCATTTATGCCGGCGTAGCTCAGTGGTAGAGCGAGGGTCTCATAATCCCTAGGCCGTGGGTTCGATTCCCTCCGCCGGCACCATACCTTCCACAAAAATTTTCAGAAAAATCGAAGGAGCAGGGGCTGCCTCGAAGGAGTACGGCGATAGGGTATACTCTGCGCGTTCGGCGCGATCCCATGCGACCCGTACGCCGAGCTCCAAAATCCTGATTTGCTGGAGGTTCTCGTGGCACTCGTCCGAAGAGGAAAGGTCATCCTCGTACTGATGGTGGCGTTGTGTTGGGTTTCCATGGCGCACGCGCAGCAATCAGATCCGGATGCGGAGGAGGATGGACAATTTCGATTTCGGTTTGTCGGTCCGCGAGTGGGAAACCGGATTGCTTCCGTTGCGGGAGTGCCGGGGGATCCGAGCACGTACTACGCAGGGGCGGCTTCCGGCGGCGTATGGAAATCGACGGACGGCGGCAATCGATGGTCGCCGATTTTCGATAAGCAGCCCGTGGCAGCCATTGGAGCGCTCGCGGTGGCTCCCACAGACCCGAGTGTGGTGTGGGCAGGGACGGGCGAGGCTTGGGTGATACGAGACAGCGATGTGATTGGCAATGGAATTTATAAGTCCACGGATGCCGGGAAAACCTGGAGCAATATGGGGTTGCAGGAAACCGGCCGCATAGGACGAATCATCGTGCACCCGTCGAATCCGGATATTGTTTTTGTTTGCGCGCTTGGACGAGCGACTGGGCCGCAGCAGGAGCGCGGCGTTTACCGAACGGTGGACGGCGGAGTGCATTGGGAGCGAGTACTTTTCGCTGGTGAGAACATCGGATGTTCCGGGCTTTCCCTGGATCCGCACAATCCACGAGTGCTCTTCGCCGGGATGTGGCAGTTGGAAATGCACACCTATGCTGAGTTTAGCGGAGGGCCGGGCAGCGGAGTGTACGTCTCGCGCGACGGGGGAACGAAATGGACGCGCATCGATGAGCACGGCTTGCCACATGCCCCGCTTGGGAAGATTGACGTAGCGGTTGCGCCGACGAACTCAAATCGCGTTTTCGCATTGATACAGACGAAGGACCAAGGGTCGGTCTGGAGATCGGACGATGCAGGCGGGCACTGGAAAGCCATCAATTACCAGCGGGCCTTGATCGGGCGCGCGGGCTACTACATCCGAATTGCGGTTTCTACAGGAAATGACAACGAAGTCCTGGTGGCAAACAGCTCGTTTCATCAATCGCTGGACGGCGGTCAAAATTTTCAAGAGGTACGCTGGGGCGGAGACACTCACGATATCTGGATTGATCCGGCAAACCCCGATCGGTTTGTGATTACGGATGACGCGGGGATGATTATCACGACGGTGCACGGGCGCGGGTTTCATCGCGTCACGCTGCCCATCGGACAGATGTATCACGTCGATGTGGACAACCAGACTCCGTACTATTTCTACAGCAACATGCAGGACGACGGAAATATGCGCGGACCCAGCGTGCCTATCGATTCGCAAGAAACGGGATGGGACCGCCACATGGGCGGCTGCGAATCCGGATTTACCGTGCCGGACCTGGCCGATCCCAACGTGGTGTGGGCCACCTGCTACGGAGATGAAGTGACGCGGTGGGACGCGCGAATCAAAACGGCGCGCTCGGTAAGTCCCTATCTTCACACGCTGGATGCTCCGCCGACGGACATCAAGTACAGGTGCCATTGGACGTCGCCGCTGGCCATCGATCCCTTCGATCACAACGTGGTCTACTACGGCTGCCAGGTAATCTTCAAAACGACGAATGGCGGGCAAAGCTGGACGGTCAGCAGTCCGGATCTTTCGACGCAGGACGCGAGCCGGATTGTTTCGTCAGGCGGAATCGTAGGCGATAACCTGGGACAATTTTATGGAGAAGTGGTTTTCGCTATCGCTCCCTCGAAGATACAGAAAGGGCTGATCTGGGCGGGGACGAACGATGGCCAGGTCTGGTACACGAAAGACGGCGCGGCCAACTGGACAAACGTCACAAAAAATATTTCCGGAATGCCTGCCTGGGGAACCATCAGCAGCATTGCTCCTTCCACATTTGACGCGGGCACCGCTTATATCGCGGTGGATTTCCACTTGATGGATAACCGCGATCCTTATCTTTATAAGACCACGGATTTTGGGAAGACGTGGAAACCCATCAACGGCAACTTGCCGAAGCACCCGCTGGCCTACGTGCGGACCATCGCGGAAGATCCGAACTGCGCCGGTCTGTTGTTTGCGGGGACGGGAAACGGATTGTATTACTCGCTGGATGATGGAGGCCACTGGACGGCATTGCAAAACGGCCTGCCCCACGCGCCCGTGACTTGGGCGGTGGTGCAGAAAGAGTTTCACGACCTGGTGATTTCCACCTATGGGCGCGGGCTTTACATTTTCGACGACATTACGCCGCTTGAACAGCTTGCAAAGAGGCCCTCGGATGCGGCGACAATTCTTTTCGAGCCGCGTGCCGCCCGCCGTTTTGTGCAGGGTGGTGCAGCGATGGTCAATTTTTCTCTGAAAGCGGCGCCCAAAGATCCCGTGGAGATTGAAATACTAAGCGCGGACGGCAAAACGATTCGAAAACTGAAGACAAAGGGGCACGCAGGAATCAATCGCGTGAAATGGGATTTGCACTATGAGTCACCGCGATTGATCGCACTCCGCACGGCGACTTCCGATAACCCGCACATTTGGCAGGAGCCGCGCTTCCGGGACGCCGACTCTCGCCCGATTACGCACTGGGGAATCAGCCCGGCGGAAGTTGGTCCGATGGTTGCTCCCGGCAAATATTCCGTGCGCCTGACTGTCGCCGGCCAAGTATTCACGCAGACACTGACGGTATTGCCCGATCCACGCATATCCACATCGGAAGCGGACATAGAATCGTCCGTGAAGACACAGCTTCGAATCCGCCACGACATCACGGAGGCTTCGGATACGCTGAATCAGATCGAATGGTTGCGGAAGCAAATTGAAGTGCTTGAAACGATGCTTCGGCCGCCAAAGAAAAAAGAGAGGGAAAGACCACCGTCGGCCGAACCGGATGACTACGACGAACCAGAGCCGGCACCGGCGGAAGATGAAGCGCAATCGAAGCGCAAGGCGGAGCTTCTAAAGATCGTCGAGGAGATGGACAAGAAACTGCAGGCGGTGGAGTTTAAACTCGTTACGCCATCGCAGATCAACAGCGACGACAAATATTTTGTGGAAGCCGACAAGGTTTATCTCAACCTGATTTGGCTAAACGCGGAGGTTGGCACCGGGGGCGGCGACGTAGCGGGCGGGGCGAACTTTGCGCCGACAGACACGGAATTAGGTTTGCTTCAGGGGATAGAAACTGAGCTTAGCGCAGCGGTGGCGGACTACAAAAAGCTGATCGAAGGAGAGCTTCCCGCGTTCAACCACGCGCTTACGGAAAATAATCTAGCGGCCATCACTGCCGCGGCGGGAGCTCCTGGAGAGGGAGAGAAGTAGAAACAAAAGAATTGATCGGCTCTCCAAGCAGGAGTCACGGGTGGGAGAATCCGTAGGGAAGCTTTTTGTCCCGTGACTCCCCGCTCGGCTACCCCGCGTTTGGATTGACAGCTACGCAACGAGTTGCGCAGGAACGCAGACCGAGTGCCCGACGCCAGCCCCATTTCTTCTTTACTGCCTGCAGTTGTATTTGTGAACCCCGCGGCCGGTAGCGGGAGCGCCCAGGCTTGCCTCCCGCGAATTCGAAAAGCGTTCGAGTCGGCTTCCGTTCCTGCAGAATTTATTTCGATCGGAAGCGCGAAGGAGCTGGAGTCGAACGCTCTTGCGGCCATAAAGAGTGGGGTACGGCTGTTGTTTGCTCTCGGCGGCGATGGCACCTTTCATGGGTTGGTGAACGCGGCGTATGGCTTTGATGTCGTGCTGGGAGTGCTGCCAGCCGGGGGCGGGAATGATTTTGCAGCCGCGCTGCGGTTGCCGGAGGATCCGGTTGAGGCTGCGAAAGCGGTTCTTCGCGGCCAGCCAAAGCGAGTGGATTTGGCGCGGGCACGAACCGGGGACGGCCAAGAGCGGCTCTATCTGGGCGGAGGAGGATTAGGAATAGACGCGGAAGCGGCGCGCTACGCCAGCGGAGCGTTTCGCCGATTGCCGGGCAGGTCGCGTTATGTTGCGTCAGCGCTGCGAGCATTTTGCATGCATCGCGCCATCGGAGTGAGAGCGGAATTTCCGTTGAGCGACTTGGCGCCGATCGAGAGCAAATCTCTGCTGGCGGCCGTGCTCAACACGCCGACCTACGGCGCGGGCATCCGGCTAGCACCCGAGGCGCGCCTGGACGACGGCTGGCTCGATGCGGTGATTGTGGAAGACCTGCGCGTTTTTGAAGTATTGGGACTATTGCCGCAGCTATTGAAGAGCGGTGAGCTTCGAACGCCTCGCATAAAACGTGTACGAGCGCGGAGAGTGAAATTCATCACAGACCGGCGATGTATGTTTCACGGGGATGGCGAGATTCTGGGGCCAACGCCGGTGGAGATTGAGATCGTGCCGGAGGCGGTGCGAGTTCTGGCGCCAGCAGGAAGTTGATTGCGAAGGACGCCTGGCGCAAGAGATTCTCAGAGGGTTTCTTTATGGAAGACCTTGCGGCGAATGTCCGGCCAGAATTCCTTGAGTTCGTTGGAGAGACCGTCCCAAAGGATAGGAAAGCCAAACGTGAAGGCGCTTCGCGCTGCGGTGTGGTCTTCTGCGGGATGAGACACATTGGAGATGGCGGTCATGGCGTTGCCGAGCGACTCTGAGATGTTGATGCGATCATTGCCGGCATCCGTGCGAGTGACGAAGAGCCGGTTGACGGCATGATAGACGCGCTGGCTTCATAATTTCCGTCGCATCGTGGTGCGCTGGGAATATCACCCGGAAAATTCCTTCGCGATGATCCAACTCGCCTGTGCGGTTATCCTCCTGAGGCATTCATGAAATGGCTTCTCGCCAGGTAAAGCATCCCCATTAAGGGGACTGAAAGACCTGCTCGCGATCCGATGCGGTCAATCTTTTTTCTTTTCGACTTTCAGATTCAGGGTGATGTCCTTGCGACTGTCGAAACTCGAAATCGTGTGGGTGGCGGATTTGGCGCCTTCTTTTTCGGCGTGGAGTTCGTAGTCGGCATTTGGATCGAGACCGCTGAAACGGTATTTGCCGGTATTATCCGTGTAGGAACTACGCACGACATTTGTACGAGTGTTCTTGAGAAAAACCACGCTTTCTGACAAGAGATTCTCGGACTTGTCCTGGACAATTCCGTGCACCGTACGAAGCTGGGCTTCACGCTTGGCGTCTTGGGCAACGGCCGTAACGCATGCCAGGGCCAGAATTGCAGCGACAAAAAGGAATCGTTTTGGCGACGTCATTTTTTCTCACCCCCTGCAGATTCCATACGAAACACTATACGTGCTTCGCTTACGCCTGTCTTGGCGTCCAACGCGCGCGTTTGGTCCGTGAAGCCCTTGGCGTGGATGACCATTTCGTAGTCCGAACCTTGCGGGACGCGAACGGCAAACTCGCCCCGTGAATTCGTGTAGCTATCCCAGCGGTACTTCTTCTCGGTGCTGCGCCGAATGCGAAGTTCCACACCGGGAAACGCATATCCCCTGGGATCGAATATCGTCCCGATGATCAGAAAATCATCGGCGTGGCTGTACTTCTGCTTCTTCGGCTTTTCTGGAGCGGGCGCCTGAGAAGGGGGCGGGGCCTGCGGAGGTGGAGGCGCGGGATCCTGGGCGCGGAGCAACGCCGGGGCAAACCAGATGAGCAGCGATGCCGTTCCCACAACGACAAACCACCGGGGACTTTTCATGAGTCCACTCCCGTCAAATTAGATGCCTGCGATTGGGATTGGGGTGCTGGACGAGCCTGCCGTGGCCGGTTACTCCTCGTCCTCTTCTTCTTCGTCGTCGTCTTCCTCGTCCTCTTTGAGGAGGTCGCCGTTTTCGGCGGCTTCTTCTTCCTCGTCATCCTCTTCTTCATCGAGGTCGTCGGAGATGAGGTTCAGGTGCACTGGATGCGTCTGGGAAACCTCGAGCTCGGATTCGCACTCGGGACAACTCAGGATTTCGCCTTCTTCGACTTCGTCTTCGTCCACGTCGATTTCGGTGGAACATTCAGGGCAGCGGATCACGGCTCCATCCTCCGTAGCAATGTTCGCAGGGCGGGGCCCCCACAGATTGTGCCGCCGCCTTCATGGCGTATTATATACCGCGCTGCCCTAAGTCAACTCTAATGCGCGGCGCGGCTGCTTCGATTGTAAACCGAGCCAGGGCAGAATTCCTAAAGTGACCTCCTCCCGCGAATATCCCGAGCGTCCCGTAGTTGGAGTTGGGGGCGTGATCATCGACGAGGGGCGCGCGCTGCTGATCCGCCGCGGCAGCGAGCCGCTACGCGGGGAATGGTCGATTCCCGGAGGGACGCTGGAGCTCGGAGAGTCTCTGCAAGAGGGAGTAGCGCGTGAGCTGCGTGAAGAGACTGGCCTCGTTGTGCGGGTGCTTGAACTCATCGAAGTGTTTGACAGGATTTTTACGGAGGATGGAGCTGCGCTTACGGACGCGAAACCCCGTCCTCGCTTTCATTTCGTCATTGTGGATTACTTGTGCGAGCGGATTAGCGGAGAGCCGCGCGCAGGAAGCGATGTGACGGATGTGGCTTTCGCCCGTGAAGACGAGCTCAGCAAATACCATCTGACGGAAACGGCGACTCGCGTCCTAAAGAGAGCTTTTGCCATGGCACTTACGCGAGGTTCGAAGGGCTGAATGCAGCGCCAAGCCGGGCCACGCAGTCCGTGGGGCTCCAAGCGGTTGAACGTCTGCTCAAGGCGCTTTGGCGATTTCGATGCTTCCGTTCGAATCGGTCAACTGCAACTGGCAGCCTCCCGCTCCGATCGTCCCGTTCAGCGAGTCTCCGCCAATGTTTCCCGTCGCGGTGACCGGCAGCTCAGAAGAGACTCTTCCGAACGAGGTGCGCGCGGCAAGATTGTAGCCAACGCCGTCCGGGATACGAACGTGGATGGACGAGAAAGAAGTTTTGAGAGAGATATCGCGGCAACCGCTGGAGGGGCGCAGGGCGGTCACGGAGATCCCTCCGTTCTGATTGTCGACGCGGATGCGGCCGCCGATGGATTCAAGGGTAACCCCAGCGAAGGAAGTGGTTACACCGGCATCGCCTTTGACATTTCGCGCGGTGACCGAGCCGTTGCTGTCTTCCGCGGTCAGGCTGCCATTGATGCGTTCGGCGTCGATGCTGCCGAAGCTAGTCTTCGCATAAACGTCGGCTCCGATGTCGGTGAGTGTGATGGCGCCGTTCCCGGTGATGGCGCGAATGCCCTTCGGGATGTTGGTTGCTTCAATGGCGCCGAAGGAAGACTTGAGCGTGACGGCACCTCGAATGTCGCGAACGGTGATTTTTCCATTGGACGTTTCGGCATCGAGAGAGCCGCCGAAATTCTCTAGCTCGAGGTTGCCGAAGGAGTCGCGAATGGTCACGGACGACCCCGCGAGCGAGCTAGCGGTGACCCGGCCGTTGTTCGTCGTGCAGTTCACGCGGCCTTTGACGTCGGAGAAGGTCACGTTTCCGAAACTGTCGCTGACATCCAGCGAGCCAGCGATGGTGGAGATATCCACGTTTCCGTTGTTGTCGTGGACGGACAAATCGCCGCGAATGTTTTTCGTATCCACGTTTCCGAAGGAGGTTGTGACGCTGGCGGAAGCGGCGCCGTCGAGCGAGATCGCGCCATTCCCTCCGGTGATAGTCGCTCCGCCCTGAATGTTGCGCACGGTGATTCTGCCGAAACGGTCTTGCACGTCGAGAGAGCCTTTCACGTCAGAGACTTGCACCGAGCTATTCTTGTTGTTGACGACAGCGTTGCCCGCAGCGCCAGTGAGCTCAATGCTGCCGAAAGAATTGGTCAGATGCGCGGCGCCGGCATCCTGAATGGTAAGTGAACCGTAGCCATTTTCGACGTCCACCGCGCCATGGACATGCGTGCTGCTGACGCTTCCGAAACTATTCCGAATATTGAGCTGTGCGTCGGTTGGCACCGCGATGTCGTAGCTCACGGACCAGGACGAATGCTTGCTGATATGAAACCATTTGTTTTCTTCCGGCGGATAAATCGTGCGAATACTGATGCCTTCACCGGTCTGTTGGACTTCAATCTGGATTTTTTGCGCGAAGGACTCGGCTTCTTCATGCGAGCTGGCCTGCGCGCGGATAACGGCGGAGATTTTGACTTCGCGTCCGGATTCGCCATGAACTTTGACCTCGCCGAATTTGTGCTCGACGCGCACGGATTGGCCCGCGCCCAGAGTCAAAGTTTTGTCAAAATTCCGGGTGACTTCGTCTTGCGGCCAATTTCCTGAGGCCCATGCGGGAAATGCCGTGAGCAGAAGGACGGCGGCAATGCCGCCCGCCAGGCGCGCGCCGCGCAAACTCTTTCGATTGCTTTTTGATACCAACAACCTCATCGCTTTTCCTCCAAAATATCCTGCAGCGTTTGCTGCTTCTCCTGGTACATCGCCAGCAGTTGCTGGCGCAGATGCGCATTGGACGGATTCATCCCGGCCTGCGCACGAAGATCGTTTATGGCGCTATCCAGCACGAGCAGCTTCTCGCGGTAGCTCGCTTGCAAAGGCGTGGCAGGGTTTTCGAGCTGCGGTTTGGCCTCCGCAGCCAGCTTGTCGATGGCTTGCTCATACGCAGCCTGGGTACGCTCCACTTCGGCGAGAGCTGGACTCTTCAAAAGTGACTGGTCCCCGCTCGGCGGAGAGGCAGCGCGATGGAAATAAACCCACCCGGCGGAAACTGTCAAGAGCAGAACCAAGGCAGCTGCCGCAGCGGTTTGCCAACCAAGAGAGAGGCCCAGCCCAAGCGAGAGCCAGCTCCAACGATGTGCACGGTGGGCCTTGACGACCGTTTCCGTGGCAAGCGCCTGCTCGATACGGGGCCACAGGGAAGGCGAATCGGAATAGTCGCGCATTTCCCGCGCGGCGGCGCTGATGGCCCTCCACGCGCGTAATTCATCGGCGCAGACGGCGCAATTGGCGCTGTGCGCTTCGAGAGCAGCCCATTCGGAAGGCGTGCCGTCCTCGAAAATCCTGTCGCGATCTTCACATTTGATGTTCATCGTCGTTTACCTTGCTCCCGCGGTTGTATTGCCGCGCGGAGGCTCAAGGACCTGGCGAAGATTCTTCTTCGCTTGAAAAAGTGTGTTCTTCGAAGCTGTCTCCGTAATCTCCAGCATCCCGGCAATCTCCGCGTGATGGAAGCCTTCGACTTCGTACAGCAAAAAAACATCGCGCTGATGCTTCGTCAGGCTGGCGAGCGCTCGTTCCAGCGCCATCCGCAGCGAAGGATGGGCTCCGGGTGCGCGCGGCTCGGGCCGCGGCGATTCTTCGCTGTCGTCGTTCGCCACTTCTTTTTTACGCATGCGGCTGCGCCGCGCATCGTAGCAAGTGTTGATGAGAATCCGATACGTCCACGTAACAAAACTGGACTGCCCGCGAAAACCGGCGATGCTTCGCTGCACTTTCAAAAATGTTTCCTGCACGGCGTCTTCGGCGTCAACCGGATTGCCCAGGAGATTGCGCGCTACATTCTTCATGCGCGCGCCATGCAACGCATAGAGGCGTTCGTATCCGCCCAGATCGCCGGCCCGGCAACGCTCCGCCAGCTCGGCGTCCTCGGAAGGCGCGGCGGCCGTAGCAGCAGCTGCAAGAGTCTCGCTGGGGCGGCCTGGAAGGTCTTCGGAAGGTTCCACTCGCATCTCCCGTTCGC
The DNA here is from genome assembly GCA_963804545.1 of uncultured Acidobacteriota bacterium. GTDB lineage: Bacteria > Acidobacteriota > Terriglobia > Acidiferrales > UBA7541 > Acidiferrum. The sequence continues at coordinate 2,626,747 of CAWDQW010000004.1, read as the reverse complement.
GCGGCACGGAAGAGATTCTAGTCTCCCAGGGCAGCGCAAGTCCCATAGTTCCCATTCTTTGCTCCTGGGGTATAGACGACTGCCAGATGCCAAACGTCAGGGGGCCCGGCTCGGGAGCAGCTTGGGCGGGCTTATTTGTGGGGAGCTAAAAGATTGATTTTACGGGCGATAGCCGGCGCGGAGTCGAGGCCGAGATAGATTTTCGAATGTAACAGACTGTTTTCGTGGCCGACGATTAGCAGCGTTTCCGGGTCGTCTTCGGTGATTAGCAGGCGCAGTCCAGAGGCGCCTTTCGGCACATCGAACACAATGTCCTTTTCGAAAGACTGACCGGGTCGTAATGGCTGCCTCAAAGGCCCCGCGTCGTTTTTCGTGCGCGCGGCTGCGGCTTCCCCCTCGGGGGATTCCGCATAGGCGTGGTCGTATGCGTCGACCAGCACTACGCGTCGGGCGTTGGGCGTAAGCGGCCCGTCTCCTCGATGAGGAGAAATGGTGCGCGGATCGAACCAAATTTTCAGGCGAACGATAATAAATTGGCCTAGCGCAAGCGTCGGCTGCAAGTCCGGGCCGATTGCGGCAGTTGTCGCGACTCCGGAGACGGAATAGCCGATATGACAATCCAGCTCGCAAAAGTATTTCCAGCCTCCGGGTGGCAAGACTTTTTTTCTGCTAACCACCGAGACACAGCAGAGCGCAAGCAGGTAACAAGAAATGACACCAAGCGCGGCGGCACCGCCAATGCGTGCATATAGCTTGGAACGGCGCGCCGCCCCGTAAAGCGAAATTAAGAGGCACACGGCAGTGACGAAGCCAGCTCCGAGAAAGAGCAGGACGACGAGGGGCGCGAAATGAGGCGTACTTTCGGCCATTTGTTCGACTCCCTTCGAGAGAATTTATCCGGCGATAGCGTCGGGCAAGGCGCCGCGCGTTCGTTCGCGCCGGCCGAATTCCTGCACGGCACCTTCGAGGTCGGCAACCGTGAAATCCGGCCAGCGTTTCGGCAGGAAGACGAATTCGGCGAAGGCGCACTCCCACAGTAGAAAATCGGAAAGGCGCTGCTCGCCTCCCGTTCGGATGAGCAGATCCACTTCGGTGGAACCGCCGCGAAGAACTTCCGCGAGGACGTTCGAGAAGGATTCGGGAGAGAGTTCGGTGACTTTGTAGAAGCGGCAGGCGGCGTGGTAGATCGCCTCGCGCGCGGAGTAATCGATCGCGAGCCGGAGATGGAGCCGCGTGCCCGCAGCCGTGGCAGCTTCGGAGTCGGCAATCGCCTGGCGCAGAGTGGCGGGGATGCGGTCGCGGCGTCCGATGACGCTGAGGCGCACACCTTCCTCGATGCAGTGCGACGTTTCCAGCAAGAGGTATTCGTGGAGAAGGCGAAGGATGGCATGAACTTCGGCTGCCGGACGTTTCCAATTGGCGGAAGAGAGAGCAAAGAGGGTTAGCGTACGAATTCCAAGGCGTGGCGCGGCTTGGATAATACGGCGAGCGGATTCGGCGCCGGCACGGTGGCCGGCGGAGCGAGGCAATCCGCGCGTGGTGGCCCAACGCCCGTTACCGTCGGAAATGATGGCGACGTGCAGGCCGGCGTCGAGCGCCAATGGGGTCTTCGTGGTCATGAGGTGCTGCGTGGTCAGATGCTGCATGGTTTCTACTTCTTTCTCCGCCGCCGGAAAATTCTCATAAACTACTCTACATCGCAAAGTGACTGCGCAAAAAAATTTGTCCTTCTCAACCCTCGCGCGTCGCGCGAATCAGGGCTTCCATGTGGTTCAGGTAGCGCTCCAAGGCGCGCCTGCCGGCGGCCGCCAGACGGTACTCCGTTTTGGGCAAGCGTCCATCGAAGGATTTTGTGCAAACGATGTAATCGGCTTCCTCGAGTTTGCGGGCGTGGACGCTCAGGTTGCCATCCGTGGTTTTCAGGAGGGCTTTGAGCTCGTTGAAAGTCAGCGAGCGGTTTACGGCGAGGGCGCTGACAATGCCGAGGCGAATACGCTCATGGATCAACCGGTCCAGATCCGGCGAAACAGCTTCGCGGGCCGAGCCGCGGACGGCGGCCAGCGATGCGTCGCGCTCGCGTGTACGCTGTAGCCGTTCCTGGTGAGCCGTCGAGGACTTAGCCATAAAAGTCTCTTTATCCGCCGTGGTGCCGGGCAATCCAAATTCCGAAGCCGATCTGCAAGACGCCAAAGCCCGCGGCCATGAACGCGTCGCCCCACGCGGCTGGTGCGAATAGCGCCGCGGCGCCAAGGCTCATCAGGCAAAAACCCATGACTGGAACGATGCGCACGGAAAAAGCGCCGCCCGTGACGATGGCCGTCCCATAAAGAAGCAGCCAAACGCCGGGAAGCGCAGCCGTAACCCCCGCTGCGTACAAGGCAAAGGTCAATAAGCCTCCGACAATGATCGGCGGAGCAAAACTGAGCAGGAATTTCCGGCCGGGGCCGGAAAAAAGTGTGGAGTTCGCGCGGTGGGCCTTGGTAGCGGCTGCCGGCGCTGCGATGGCGACCGCGACAAAGGCTTCCACGAGCCAAACGGCGAGCCAGGCGCGCGGCGAAGATTGGCGCGCGGCCAGAAAAGCAGCGGCTAATGCCGTAATGCCCATGGCCACGCCGCCCCAGCCGGGAACGGCGGTAAACTCGGCGGCGCTCTCCATGGTGTCGCGAATGTACTTGAGATGATCGACGGCGCGCGCGTCGATGGGGATGGGTTCGCGCTTGTTGGAGCGGAGGGGGCCAGCGGCTAACATGAACAAAGCATAGCAGGAAATCGCGTCGTTGTCAAGTACTTTGTACCACAAAGCATGTTCTCCATAGAGTCGCTCATGATGGCCTTGGATAGCGGCCCAGGATGGCGTTCCAGCGGATGGTGAATACATCCAGAAACATGTGGATGCTGTCCCGGAACATACTTACTTTCGTCGCCGGTGAGTGTCCCCAGCGGACAGGAATTTCTATGGTGCGGAGCCCGTGATGCCGCGCCAGATAAAGCAATTCCGGATCGAACCCGAAACGCTCGATGCGCTGTTGCTGGAAAAGGATTTGGCATTTTTCGCGACGGAAGGCCTTAAAACCGCACTGCGTATCCACGAAAGGCAGCCGCAGGATAACGCGCACGATGGTGTTGAAGATTATTCCGGCAAATTCGCGGAAGCGTGATTCATGGACGGTGATCAGACTGCGGTCGAGCGCCCGGGAGCCAATCGCCACATCGTAAGTCTTCAAGGCGTCCAGAAGTTTTGGGGCTTCTTCGATGGGAGCGGACAGGTCGGCATCCGTGAAGAGCACGCTGTGGCCGCGCGCTTCCAGCATCCCATGGCGGACGCTGAAGCCTTTCCCGCGATTCACGCCGTTAGAAATGACCCGGAGGGTCGGGAGTGTCTTCCGAAAGGACTCGGCCACTTCTGCCGTGCGATCCTTCGAGCCGTCATCGACAACGAGAATTTCCGTATCTCCACCCAGACGGGGAAGATAGGCCGCAATCTGTTCGAGAGTCGCTGGAAGGCGCAACTCTTCGTTGTAGGACGGGATGACAATCGAGAGGTCGGGAGCGGCGGAACTCATCGAGCCGGCGGTTCCTTGCAGCCGTGGCGGCCAATGAGAGGCACGAACCGGCAGGCTTCCAAAGTGAGTGTCTCGAAGGAATTGCCGTGCCGTTCTATGCGGAGCAATTCCTGATTTTCAGCGTCTCCTACCGGCAAGATCAGGCGGGCACCTTCGGCGAGCTGCGCACGGAGCGGCTCCGGAACAGCGGGCGCGGCTGCGGCAACGAGTATCGCGTCAAACGGAGCGAGCTCCGGCAACCCCAGAGTGCCGTCTCCACAGTGAACATGCACGTTTTCAAATCCAAGGCGGTCCAGCCTGGCCGTGGCCGAGGAAGCGAGCCCGGAGCGCGATTCGATTGTGAAAACGACTTTCGCGAGGTGCGAGAGAATGGCTGCCTGGTAGCCGCATCCCGTCCCGATTTCGAGAACGCGGCCGTTCCCTTCCAGTTGCAGCGCAGCGGTCATCGCCGCAACAATATACGGCTGCGAAATGGTCTGGCCTTCGCCTATGGGCAGCGGCGCGTCTTCATACGCTCGCTGGCGAAACTCCTGGGGCACGAACTCTTCGCGCGGCACGGCAGCCATTGCGGCAAGCACTGCGGAATCATGTACGCCGCGCCGGCGCAATTGCTTTTCGATCATTTCCGCGCGCTGGACGGCGAATTCATCCGCGCCGGAGTTCTTGCCGGACAGTTGGTCCGCCGAGTGACTGCGAAATAATTTCACGTTAGGCGTCCTATCCCCTCATGTCAGGCGAATGCACTATCCGGTTGCTCAAGCGTGCGAGAGCGCGACCGCGTGTTTTTCCCAAGCTCGAGGATCGGACACTCGGGGTGCCACTTTAGCACTTCATCCATCTTGCGAAGCTCCAGCGGAAAACTCCCGGGAACAGAACTTTCTCCACACAAGGTAGCACAGCGAAATGAAGACAAGCCAGGGAACACCGGCCTTCAGCGTGGGGCGCAGGCCGGGAGACCACCACGTTCAGATGAGCGCTGCAGTCAGCGGACGAGGCCGAGGAGAGAACTCCACTGCTCTGGGAAGCATGCCGCCGCGGCGCGATGGCGCGGAATGGTAGCAGAAAGGCAAATCCACCGTTGCCAACTTCACCTGAACGAACGGCCAGTTAAACGGGAGGCACGCCTGTACGCCGCGCTTGGCACGTCTTTCCGCATCTTTCCTTAAAATCGCAGAAGTGGTGGAAAGGCTCTGAAATCTCCGCCGCGGAGGAAGTGAAGTCATGAAGGCCGTCCTAGCTCTAGCGATTATTTACGTCGGAACATTTTTTCTAGCGATCCAAGGCGCATCGCAAAATCCGGTCAGCGCGGCGCCGCAAAGCGCAGCCGCACAGGAGCAGGCGAGCACGGCGCAAGCGAAGCCGATCGATCCCGTCAAGGACGCGGACATTCGCTCGCTGATGGAGCTGATCGGCGCGCGCGATCAGGTGCAGGACGCCGTCAACAATTCCAGCGAGCAGTACCGCGAGAAGCTTCTCGCCACGGTCCCGAATAACGACAAAGGCCAGGCTTTTGTGACTTCCTTCATCGAGAGCTATCAGAAGAAATTCGACGTTGACCAGATGACCGAGCAACTGGTCACGATTTACGACAAACACTACAAAGATGATGAGATCAAGACCCTGCTGCAGTTCTACGGCTCACCGATAGGGCAGAAGTTCGCCGCGGAGACCCCCAAGATCCTGCGCGAAATCCAGGTCGCCAGCCGCGCGGCCGGCGCCAAAGCCGCAAAAGAGGCTCTCCAGGCACTGAGAGCACAAAATCCGGAAATCGGCCAATCCGCGCGCCTGAACAACGGCCCCCGCCGCTGGCAGCCGGGCGCTCGCGCACAACAAAACGCGCAACAAGGCCAGTCGCAGCAAGCGGCGCAACAACCCGATCCGCCGCAATTCTGAAGATCGATCTGAAGATCGCAGGGCTTCCCGCTTCACTATTGAAAGTGTTTTTTGAACTTGACGTCGATTCCAAACGTGCCGTTGTAGTCCCGCAACGCCACAATCGACACATTCCGGTTCAAGTTATATTCCACCTGAATGACCTGCTGCTGCGTCGAACCCACATTCGAAACATAAGTAATCGTCAGATCCCGTGTGACTTGCTGTTCGACGGTGACGCGCGCCGCGGTGTTCTGCGAAGAGCTGGGCGAGCCCACTTCCGCCAGGCCAGGATCGACCCGGAACCGGGTAATTCCAAACAAGCGTTCGACCCGTCCTCCTAATTCGCTGGAAACCGCTTCGGAGAGAATCGCGGAAGCTCCTGAGCTGGCGGTTTGAGACGTGGCCGTCCCGCCGCCACGAATGCTTGCTTCCGAGCTCGTTTGTCCCAGCGCCAGCAGCGTGATGATATCGTTCGCCGGCAGCGGCGGATCGGAGCGATAGGCTAGTGTCAGCTTGCTTGCCGGTCCGTTGAAGTTCAGCGTGATTTCATACTGCTGAATTGTGGTCGTGGCTTCCACGTTCAGCACCGGGTCTAGCCGGAACGGATTAGCAAAGTTCATGTCGCCGCGCGTCACCTTGTACCTGTCACCGTGGAACGTCATCTCGCCGGCGAGAATGTGGATATGCCCGAGGAGTATGGGGTGTTCCCAGGTGCCGCGCACACGAAGATTAGCCTCTGCTTCTAGCTCGGCGCCCGGCCACTCCATGCGTGCGTCTGGCGCGGATAGGGCCGAGATATCGAATTGCAAGTTCCGCAGAAACGAAGAACTCGTGGATGGCCCGGAAATGCTTCCTTTCGAGGAAGCCAGCACACTGGCCACCTCGAGACCTTGCGACAGGGTCACGCGCTCAATCACCACTTTTCCGGAAAGCACTCCAGAAGTGGGTGTTCCCGTCAGCCGCAGCGAGCCACCGGCCAGCCAGCTCATTCCTTCGGGATATCGGATGCGCGCGCGATCCGTGCGCACCGTAATGTCGTAGCGCAGCGGGCTGTCGATGTAGTTGACGCCCCCGGTAAGGTGCATGGTCCCCCCGCCGGATTCAGCCGTAACGTTTTCAAAGAACAGCCGCGTAGCGTCAAAGACCAAATCGCCCGTGATGTTGCTCATGCCCGTCGGAAAATCCGCCACCCGTGCGGAGGCGCTTTCTATGTGCACTTTTCCGGTGATGCGCGGGCGGTCAAACGACCCTTCGAAGGTCGCGTTGATTTGTGCCGGACCGTTGGCTTGCAATGCCGGCAAGAATCCTGTGAGCAGCCGCAGGTCCAAGGCGCCATTCAATTTCAATCCAAGCGTGCCTTTTCCCGCAAATCGCACGGCTCCGGCAATGGCAATATTTGTATCGGTGCCCTTGAAAGTGGCCTGATCGATTTCCAGGCTTTCCTTCGAAGTGCGCAGATGAATCGGTCCCACATTTTCGAGTTGCACGTTCGCGTAATCTAGCGCCAGACGAGAGAACTTGGCGTCCATCACGATTTTCTCCGGCTGTTTCAATTCTCCAGCCACGGTGATGTCGCCGTCAGCCACGCCGTGGCCGTTGAACTGCGTGAGATGCAGAGCGGTTATCAGGAAAGGATTCAGATCCATGTTGGCAATCGACACTTTGCCGTTTAGAGGAAAGGGGTCAGCCAACCCCAAGGTCACGTCCCCGGATATGCCTCCTGTGGTCATCGCCGAACCAAGGACTAGCTTTGCGATATGGCCGTCGGATGTGAGGCTGCCATCGAAACTCCCGATCACGTCCTTCCCAATGCGAAAATCCACCACCCGGAATGTCCCATCGGCCACCAGCATCGAGAGCGGTCCGCTGGCTTTCACCCGAAATGTGACCAATCCACCCACTGGCAGCCTGGCGGATCGTAACTTATCAATGTCTTCCAGCGGAAGCGAAGCGCCTACAAGATCAGCTGTTATGCTTTGATCCGTAAAACGATAGCCAGCCGTCCCCGTCACGATGCCCGCGCCTCGGCCAGCTTCCTTTCCGGGTGCGAACACGCGCAACTCCGCATCCGCAATACGTATTTCGTCTCGCGCCAGGTTCAGCTGGCCCCGTAGCCGATTGAAGGACAGGCCATAGACCGTTCCTTCGGCAAGATCAAAAAGCCCCGTAACGCTGGGCTCGACGCGCGTCCCGTGCCCATGCAGCTGGCCGCTCAACACGCCTTGCACAGGAAAGGTCCAACCAAAAAATCTTTGAATGGTCTCGACCGAAGCTTTATCGAAGTTCACGTCCGCCGCCCATTGGTTCTCTGGCAGAAAACTCCAGTCCGTCAAATCCATCGTTCCCTCGATCGATGTAGCCATCGCTCCATATTGGATTTGGCCGCGCGAGAGTGCCAGCTGCGTGGCGGAGTAGCTAAAGTCGGTTTCGAGGGTATCCAGCGCCGTGCCGTTATAGCGGACGCGCTCTCCACGAATGTGCCCGCTAAACGTCGTGCGGCCACCGGGTCCTGTAATCTTGCCGTCCCATTGGGCGTTCCCTGAGATTTCCTTGATAGCGTCGGGGGAACCCCGCTTGGCGCCACGAATCGCATCGATGAAATCCTTGTAGGATTCCAGCGCGCCCGTCTCGAAATGCACATCGAGAGAAGTATTGCGCGGGGCCAGGACGCCCGTAATCGTTCCCTTCGACGAGGGCGTCTCAAATTGGCCCGCGCTGATCGCGAATACCCCGGAATCGTAACCATAGTGGATTCGCCAGCTAGCCGTCACAGGCAGGTGGCCCGCCGCCAAAACATCCACAGGCGACCAGTCTATCTTCCCGCCAATCTCAAAGTGTTGAAATGCGTTGCTCCACGTCTCGATGGTGTCTCCGCTCAGAAGCGCGTCCCAATGGAGCTCGTCAATCGGAAAACCCGGATGCTCGATCGCCGGAAACACGCTGGCCAGGTGCATGTCCTGAGTGTGCGTGTCCGCTCGGAACTGCACGCCGGCAAAGCGCAGAGTCACTCTTCCTTTCACAGTTCCACCAAAACCCTCCGCGACAAAATCCGGCGCGACAATTCCGTCGTTGTTTATGATGTAGCTGGCGCGGCTCGCAAGTCCCGCGGTATGAAAAATATCGTAACTCAGCTGAATTTCGCGTCCGGCGAAGCTGCCCGTCCCTTTATATTGGCCGTCCGCCAGGGAACCCTCTCCGCGCACATCGACATGCCCGGCCGGGACCTGCGGCGCACGAAACGCGTCACGGAAGTCGAGCAGGTCGACCCATCCCCGGTAGCGGAAACTCCATTTCGGTTTTGTGAAGTCGGACATTTCGGCCTGGGCATCAAGGTGCGACCTTCCGGCGCTGAGCACGCCCTGGTCCAAGGTAAACCCGCCACGCCAAATCGTAAATTTGGCCGAGAGATTTGCGGGCACGGGCACCATTTTCTGCGCGCTGAATTGTATGCGCTGCCATTCGAGATTCCCCAGATATAGGGGATGCTCCGGCGTCCCGCCGGCGTCCAAGACCAGGCTCATCTCGCCGCCTTCGAGCGCGAGTGGCACTTTCAGCTCGTTGTAAAGCAGCCATCCGTTTTCGATGTTCACGCGGCGCACGCGTAGATCGAAAAGCGATTCCCGCAGCGGCTGATTCGAACCATTCGATGCCCGAGGTGCGGGCACATTCGTCGAGCCATCTTTCGCCACCCGGATGTGCACCTCGGGCACCTGCAAAGCCAATTCGCTAAGCGATATTTTTCGGCCCCAGAAGGAATCGATTTGTAGCTGCGCTACCACCTCCTTGGCCGAAAACAAGGGATACGTGCCCGCAGGTTCGTGCCCGTGAATTACCAATCCCTTCAGCGTGGCGCGCATCGAAAGCCACTGGATCGAAATGGACTGCAATTCCACCCGCCCGCCTGTCGCCTTCTCTAATCGGTGCACGATCCAACGCTGCAAAATAGGATTCCCCGCCCCGCTTGCGAAGAAACCAATCACGCAGAAAATTCCAATCACCGTCAGCACCCACGGTGTATGGATCACCCAGTTCCAGATCGGGTGGCGCTTGCGGACCTTCATTTCGCCCCTTCTTCCAAATACTTTTGAACATGCAGCCGGTCGCGGGTTTCCTTCAGCCAACGATCGGCCTGCTCGCTGATGTCGCCCTGCACCAGCGCATCCTGAATGATGTCGCGGGAAGCCTCCAGCGTTGGCGGATCCTGCCCACGCGCTTTCGCTCTCGGCACGACGGCATTCTGATAGAAATCCTCGATGGCCTTCTCATCGATCTGGACCGACGGCCGAAACCTCGAATCGAGGTAGTTGCTCAGGTAGAGCTGCGAGGCCACAATCTTCCGAATTTCCGCATCACTCAGCCCGCTCTGTTTTTTCCGGTCTTCATACTCCCCGGCGGAGCTGAAGGACTTCACGACTCGCGAAACTTCCCGGTCGATCTCCGCATCTTTCGGCTCGGGAAAACGCGACAACTGAGCTTCCGACCGCACAATCCACTGATCGATCAGCCGGTCCAGAAGCGCGCTCTCGCTTTCGGATTTTCCGTCCAACAGCTCCTGATACGCTTCGAGCTCTCGCACGTCGCTCAGCAAAATGATGTCGTTCTCTACGCGCGCCACGATGCGATCCACAACTTCCTGGGCTCGCAAAAGCGAGGCGGCGACGAGCAAAAACAGCAACAAACCACATCCGAAAATAGACCCGCGGCGCATTAAAAAATCGACCCCAAATTGAAGAAGATCTGCAGCCGCGGAAGCTGCGCTCCCTTCAGACAAAGCGGATTCGATGGCGTGCCGCTCCCGATGGGGACGCAGGGCAGTACGAAGAACGGGCGGTTGATCTGGTAACCCAAATCCACTCGAATCGGCCCCACCGGCGTCGCGTAGCGGATTCCAAAGCCGACGGTATGCGCGAAATAATTCAGCTCGTTCGTGCAGTTGTAAACGCACAGCGTGGGATTGGTCGAACTCGGCGGTTGTGAGGGATCCTGCAGCGCGAAGATCGGCTTCGGTGAGTACGGCCGCAGCGTGATGTGATCGATCCGGCTATAAACATTTCCGCCGTCATAGAAAAGCGCCCCGCCCAATGCCGTCCCCACAAATGGCAACCGCATCGGAAAGCGAAACTCCTGGTTGAGTGCGAGAAGAGCCTGGCCGCCCACCGGGAACCCCGTGCAAGGATCGCGCGGCCCCGCCTGATTCAATGCAAAACCTCTGAGGGATGTTCCGCCACCCGCAAAGAAACGTTCCGGCAGCGGGATGATTTCCGGCTCCGGGCCCGGCGGGGCCGTCTCAGTGCACTGATTCGCTGTAGGAGGCGGAAAAGTGAGTGATTCCGTATTCGCGAAAGGCTCGAGAATCCCGATCCGGATCGAGCGCGCAAAGCTGAATCGCCGTTTGATCCGGTAATAGGTCGAATTCTGAAAATAAAAGCGCAGGAAGCTGGCGCTCGAACCAATGCTCGTGCTGGCCACGCTGAAATCCGCGCTATTGAAGCTTCCTTTGGTGGCGTCCGCGGGGTTATCTCTCGCATCACGCAGCCAAGTCACGCCAAACTCGGACACCAGGGTTGGCTGCTCGAAAAGCGGAATCTCCTCCGGAGCAATGTGCGAATTTAAATCCGAGACCAGCACTTTGCGGAATGCATAGTGGTAAAGCAGCGTGGTTAACGGCGTAATCTGGTCCGTCAACTGGACCGACCCTTGGTAACGCATTTCCGTGAACGTGTTGATGTCCTGCGTTTTTTCCGTGTAGGCGGTTGCCTGCGTGCTGTAGTGGGAACTTCCAAAAGTGTTGGGAATGGAGTAGCCGAGTAGCGCCCGGTCTTCGATCGTGCTGCCGCGCAGCTTGAGGGAAAGCGAATCGGCCCTCCCCGTCAGATTGACTTTCGTCAACTCAAAAATCCCGCGCGGCGCAGCCTGCACTTCGCCGCCCGTCGGATTTGTCGTGCTGGCAAGCCGTTGCACTTCAAATCCTCCGCCATACGCCATCGTGTATCGCTTGGCTTCCTCCACCAGAACCACGATGTCTTTGTCCGGGTCCGAACCGTCGGGATTCTGTGGTTCGATAGTCACGCGATTGAAAATCCCGAGGTTGTACAAGCGCCGCTGCGATTCCACCACGTCACCTTCCCGCAGCGGCTCGCCCTGCTTCACCCGGATTTCTCGCCAAATCACTCCCTGCCGCGTCCGGCTATACCCGCTCAAATGAATTCGCCGCACACGGGTCTGCGGCCCTTCCGTGATGCGGTAAACAAGCCTCACCGGCGCCGCCTGCGCCGCTTCCGGCTTCGCTTTCTTTTCCCGCTCTTCCTCTTTTCTTTGGTTCTTTTCGTTTCCAGCCGCCTCCGGCTCTTTTGCGGACCCAGCGGCTGCCTCAGTGACCCGCTCCGCCGTCGACGTGAAAGTCGCTTCCGGATAACCTTCGTTGAAATACATCGCCAGAATGTTGTCGCGGTCCGTCGCCACGTTGAAATCGGAGTATGGCTGCCCAGGCGTCGAGCCGATTACCCCCAGCAATTCGTCTTCCTTGAAGGCATGGATCCCTTCGATGGCGATGGACGCCACTCGCGTTTGCTCGCCTTCCTGGATCGCGAATCGCACGTAAACGTCACCCTCTTTTCCCTTGTAGTTGTCCAGAATCTGCCCATCAATCTTCGCATCCAGAAAGCCGTTCGAGTCATACAGCCCGCGCATCGAGTCCGCATCCGAATCAATCAGCCGCCGGCTAAATCGCCCCCGGGAACCGAATGCCGCCCTGTAAATTTGCAGCCGGCTGCGCAGCAATTCCGTGTTGAAATAATGATTCCCGTTGAACTCAATTCCCACCAGCCTGTGCCGGTCGCCCCGCTCGATGTGATAGGTGATCACCTCTTCCGTGCCCTTCGTTTTCTGATCCTTGCCCTCCACTTCCTTCGTTTCGGTGGTGTAGTTCACTTGCGCGTCAAAGTATCCATCGCGCTCCAGGCGTTCGCGAACATTCCGCTTTCCTTCTTCCAGAAGGTCGGTATCCACCGCCCCTTCTTGATACACGGGGATGAGCCTTTTCAATTCTCCCTTGGAAAATTTTGCCCCCGTCACCGCCACGTCCACCTGCGGGCCTTCCGTAACCTCTAACTCCAGCGGAATCGTATTCTTCGCCGCGTTGTATTCGCCTCGCCGGACGGCCGCGCGCGCGCTGAGCCGCCCCTTCTTCACGAGAAATTTTCGGATCCGGTCAGTTCCGCGCTGTATGCGCGCCGTCGTCACGAACTGACCCGCCTTCATCTTCAGTCGGGAAAGAATTTCAGCGTCGCGGTACTCCGTGCCATTCTGCAGTTGCACGGCTTCCACGCGCGCTCGCGGCCCAGGTTTTACATGCACCACAACGTCCATTTGATGAGTTGCGGGGTACGGTACATTCTTGGCCGAGACCTGTGCCGTATACAGGCCTTCTTCCTTCAGCACATCGCGCAGGCGCGCCAGCCCTTCGTCCACGTCTTCCTGTCGAAATGGCCGGCCCAGCGTAATCTGCATGGCCGCCGCAGCGGCTGTATCCGTAGGAGGCGGCGTCAGCCCTTCAATGAGCACCCTGTTGAAGAAAAGGCTCTCTCGAACCACGAAATCAAGACGCACTCCGCTGCCCACGGGGGTGACGACGGCTTTCAAATCGGTGTAATCGCCCAGCCGATACAGCGCGCGCAGGCTGTGCGCAACCTGCTCTCTATCCAACGGTTTCCCAATTTCAACCGCAAGTCCCGAGGGCGATTCCGAAAGTACTCGTCCATCTTCTGTGACGATCCGCACGGCAACCACAGGGGCTGGCGCGGCAGGCGATTGGGCCGTTTCATCCACCTGTGTTTGTGCATAACTCCTCGCTGCCACGAACAGCAGCGCGCAGACGGCAATCCCCCTCAGACCTTTGACCCATCTCAATTTCATGCCCACTATCGCTCAGACGAAGCGTAGCACAAGGGCGTTGCCCATCCCGCTATCTCTAGCGTTATGATGGTGAAAGGGGGACGATGACCGTCGCCGCCGCACCAGGTCCGCGCTTGCACGACTCGCTCCAGGAAAAGTACTCGCGTCAAACACTCTTCGCCGGGATCGGTGAAGAAGGCCAGCAGCGTCTTCTTGCGTCCAGCGCCGTCATTGTAGGGTGCGGCGCGATCGGCGCGGCTGCCGCCGGTCTTCTCGTACGCGCGGGTGTGGGACGCGTCCGGATTCTCGATCGCGATTTCGTCGAACCCTCTAATCTGCAGCGCCAGACTCTGTTCGACGAAGACGACGCTCGCGCCGCTCTTCCCAAAGCCGTAGCCGCCGAGCGCAAGCTTCGGGCCATCAATGGCAGCGTCGCCATAGAAGGCTTGGTCTCGGATTTAAACCCGCAGAATGCTGAGGAGTTGCTTACAGGTTTCGACCTCATCCTCGATGGCACGGACAATTTCGAGACTCGCTTTTTGCTCAACGATTTTGCCGTTCATTCCGCGAAACCTTGGATTTATGCGGCCGCCGTCGCCAGTTATGGCGTAACCATGACCGTCCGCCCCGGCCTAACTCCCTGTCTCGCCTGCCTCCTCGAGTCCTCTACAAACGGCCATGGTCTCGAAGAGACCTGCGACACCGTTGGCGTCCTTGGCCCCATCGTCAATCTCATCGCCTCTCTCGAAGTTGCCGAAGCGCTCAAACTTCTCGCCGGCCGCGAAGACTCTCTCCACAACCGGCTCATCTCTTGCGATGTTTGGAGCGGCCACTTCCAGTCTGTCCGCGTCGCCCGGAATCCCGCTTGCCGAGCGTGTTCCCGCGGCGAATTTCCATACCTTCGCGGGGAAGCCCAACCGCACATCACTCTCTGCGGCCGAGATTCCGTACAAATTCACGAGCGCGGTCGCTCTCTGGATCTGACAGCATTGCAGGAGAGGCTTGCCATCACCGTCTCCGACGTCCGCCACAACGAATTCCTGCTCTGTTTTCGTGTCGACCCGTATCAAATGACGGTTTTCGCCGATGGCCGCGCCATTCTGAAGGGCACAAAAGACCCGGCCATCGCGCGTTCCCTGTACGCCCGCTACATCGGTTCCTGATTCTCTTGTTCTTTGCCGGGGGATTTGCCGCGGGACTGTCTCAGCGAGTCTGTCCGGTCCGCCCAAACGAGCTCCTCATGTTCGCTCTGTCCAGGTTTTCCCGCAGGTTCATCAGCGTCAGAAACGTGCTCAGAATTCTGGCCTTCAAGTCATCGGTCAAGTGCAAGCCGCTGGTAGCCACGCGCGCCAGGCGCTCTCCGCTTTCCGTGATAAACCGCATGATATCCCGCTGACGGTCGTGCGGAGCGTTACCCAAAGCCGTCTCGCGCCGCATCTCGGCGCAGCTTCCCTCAATCGATAATGTGAAGTGCAAGACGCAAACCTGCTGCTCGGCGAGGGCTGGCGGCGAGTCGTTCTTGCATCCCGTTACTTTGCACGGTATAGCCATGGAGCGCGCAATCTGGGGCCAACAAGAAAGGTAACCATTCCTGCCCTCGAAAATCCAGCCCCTATCCGCTGAAGGTTGCGAATCCTGCATAGCCTCTTCGCGCAACCCGTATCCCTCCCGACAATCCCTTTCGCCCGCTCGCGGCGAAGAAATAAGTTGCTCGCGCACAAAAACGATTGTATAAAAATGCAGGAGGTTGTATATTTGTACGAGCTATGAGCGCCGGTAAAACATTTCGCCACGGTCAAATCCTGCGGCTGGTCAGCGGCCAGCCGATCGTCAGCCAGGAAGAGCTCCGCCGCCGCCTCGCGCAGCAAAAGATGCGCGTCACGCAGGCCACTCTTTCCCGCGACCTGCAGGAGCTCCGCCTCGTCAAGACTCAGGAAGGATACAAGCCCGAAGCCGTTCCTCCCGAAGAGAACGGTAACGGTGCGCTCCCTCTTCCTCCGCTTGCGCGCGCTCTTCGCGAGTTTCTTCTCGATATTCGTCCGGCGGAAAACCTGCTGGTTCTGAAAACTCCGCCTAGCGGCGCTCAGCCTCTGGCCGCAGCTGTGGACGCCTCCAAATTTCCAGAAATCGCCGGCACCATCGCGGGTGATGACACCGTTCTCATCATCACTCCCAACAAAAAGACTCGAGATTCGCTCCAAAAAAAGATCGAAGCTCTGGTGAAATGAGAGACCCTCGCCAAATCGCTGTCGTAGGTGTCACCGGATACACCGGCCTCGAACTGGCTGGCATACTCTTGCGCCATCCCGCGGCCGCTTCCACCACGTTTTATGTGCGGGAAACGCGCGGAGCTCATTGTATCGCCGAGCTTTTTCCGCAATTCCGCGGCTGGGGACAGGCTCCGCTTCGCACTCTTTCTCTTGACTCGATTGCATCGTCCGCTGCGGGAACCGCGTTTCTCGCCACGCCGCACGAAGTTTCCGCGGAACTCGCCCCCGCGCTTCTCGAAGCGGGTTTGCGCGTCATAGATCTGAGCGGCGCCTTCCGCTTTCGCGATCCGGAAACGTTTTCGTCCTGGTACAAGCTCCCGACGCCTCACGCCGGCTATCTCGGTGAAGCCATTTACGGCCTTCCCGAACTGTATTCCGAGGAAATCGCAAAAGCACGCCTGATCGCCAATCCTGGATGCTACGCCACCAGCGTCATCCTCGCCCTTCGCCCGCTGGCCGATGCCGGTTTCGTCGCAGGCGGCCAAAACGTCGTCTGCGATTGCAAGTCCGGGGCGAGTGGTGCGGGCAAGGATCCGCGCCGGGATCTGCAATTCGTCGAAGTCGACGAGAACTTCAAAGCCTACAATCTTTTCTCGCATCGCCACACGCCGGAAATCATCGAGCACACTGGACTGGGCGAGTCGCAGCTCATTTTTTCGACGCACCTGCTACCTCTCGCTCGCGGCATTCTTTCCACGATTTACGTCACGCTTTCTTCCCCTCAATCACCAGACGCCATCGAAGCTCTCTATCGCAAGTTTTATGCCGGGCGCCCGATGGTTCGCATTTGGCCCGCGGGCACCCTGCCCGAATTGCAGCATGTCGCGCACACCAATTTCTGTGACATCGGCTTTGCCTTGGACAAGTCGGGCCAGCGCTTGATCGTCGTCTCCTGCCTCGACAATCTCGGCAAAGGCGCCGCCGGCCAGGCCGTCCAGAACTTCAATCATGTTTTAGGCATCGAGGAGAAAACCGCACTTCAATGAAAACCGTCATCAAGTTCGCAGGTGCTTTGCTCGAAGACGACGCCACGATGCGCTCGCTGGCGCGTCAGGTCGCGGCCCTCGCCAACGAGGGCCATGAAATCCTGGTTGTCCACGGTGGCGGCCGCGCCTTCACCGAAGCGCTCAAGCGCATGGGCATTGAGAGCAAGTTTGTTTCCGGGCTCCGCGTCACCGACCGCGAGACGCGCGACGCCGCCGTCATGGTTTTCGCCGGCCTGCTGAACAAGCGCCTCGCCGCCGCAATCTCCGCCGAAGGCTATCCCGCGATTGGTGTCTCCGCTGCCGATGCCCAGTGTTTCCGCGCGGAGCCTATGTCGCATGGCGAAGTGGCCGGCAGCCTCGGCTTCGTCGGCTACCTCACTGGTCTGAACAACGCCTTCATCGAATCGCTCTGGCGCGAGCGCCTCATTCCCGTTGCTCCGTGCCTTGGCCTGGGCTCCGATAACGAGCTTTACAACATCAACGCCGACCACATGGCCGCTGCTTGCGCCGAATTTCTGGAAGCCGACCAATTGATCTACCTCACGGACGTTGCCGGCGTCCTCGATGGGGAAAAAGTTCTCTCCGCCATCACTTGCGAGGAGATCGAGCGCCTTGTGCAATGCCGCGTCGTTTCCGGCGGAATGATTCTTAAGCTCGAAGCTGCCAAGCGCGCTCTCGAAGGCGGCGTCCGCGAGGTGCGCATCGTCGGCGGCTCCGCGCCGGATGCTCTTCTTCTGGCCTCTCATTCGGCTGAACCAAGCGGGGAAGACCACGCTTCGGCAATCCCTGGCACCCGCGTTCTCCGCGAGCCTTTCCCTACCGCGCAGGCGGCTCTTTCGGCGGCGTGATGTCCAAGCACAGCACAAAAAAGACAGCTAAGTCCGCTGCTCGAACAGCAAAGAAGGCGTCCCCTAGCGCATCGAAGGCGAAGTCGATTCTGCGCGATGCGAACCAATTTCTGATGCCAACTTACAAGCGCCAGCCGATGGTCTTCACCCATGGGCGCGGCTGCTACGTTTATGACTCGCGCGGCAAGAAGTACCTGGATTTTCTCGGCGGCATCGCTGTCAACGCTCTGGGACACGCGCATCCTCGCATTGTCAAAGTAATCCGCCGCGAAGCCGCGCGCGCCATTCATCTTTCCAACCTCTTTCACAACTCCTTTCAGGGACCGCTGGCCCGCAAACTCGCGCAATGGTCCGGCATGGACCGCGTGTTTTTCTCGAATAGCGGCGCGGAGGCTGTCGAAGGCGCGCTCAAGCTCGCCCGGCTGTATGGCCGTACTTCCGCCGATGTGGCAGGAGCTCCGGCCCACAAGCACCGCATCTTGGCGCTCGAAAATTCCTTCCATGGCCGCACTTTTGGCGCCGTCAGCGTCACCGCCACGGAAAAGTATCGTCTCCCCTTTGCGCCGCTTGTGCCAGGTGTGGAGTTCGTCCGCTTCAATGACGTCGCCGATCTCGAGGCCAAGTTTGACGACACCGTTTGTGCGATCCTCCTTGAAACCATTCAAGGCGAAGGTGGAATCTATCCCGTCAGCGAAGATTTCTGGAATCGTGCGCGCGCCCTGGCCACAAAGAATGGCGCGCTTCTCATTGCCGATGAGATTCAGTGTGGCTTGGGACGCACGGGGCGTTACTTCGCCTACCAGAAGTTTGCCACGAAGCCCGACGTCGTTGTGATAGCCAAGCCGCTTGCCGCGGGCCTGCCGCTGGGCGCCGTCCTTACCACGGAAACCGTCGCCCAGCGCATTTCGCCTGGCTTGCATGGCACCACTTTCGGCGGCGGCCCGCTTGCATGCGCTACCGCGCTCGAATTCCTGAACGTCGTCGATGACGAAAAGCTTATGGAAAATATCCGTGCCCGCGGCTCGGAGTTGCGCGAAGGCCTTTCCGGGCTGGCCGCGAAATTTCCCTTCGTCCGCGAAATTCGCGGCGAAGGCTTGATGATCGGCGTCGAAGTATCGACAGACGGCGCTCCCTTTGTCGCGCAGGCATTGCAACGCGGTTTGCTTATCAATTGCACGCACGATTTCACGCTGCGCTTTCTTCCTCCATATCTGGTCACCCGGGCGCAAGTGCGCCAATTCTTGCGTCTCCTGGAAAAACTCTTTGTATCTACTCCGCAAAAGGCCGCCGCCCCAGAGCCCGCGAAAACCGCGCCTCCGCCGCACGCTGCCCTCGCCGCGGCAAGGTGAACAAATGACTACTTCTGCGCTCGTTACTCCTATTTCTTTGTCGAATGACTTGCTCACCGGAGCGGAATGGAGCCCCTCGCACACGCGCGACCTGCTCCAGCTCTCCGCCGAAATCAAAGCGCGCCCGGGCCGCTACGCTTCCTCGCTGACGGGCAAGTTCATCGCCCTGATTTTCGAAAAGCCCTCGCTTCGCACCCGCGTCACGTTTGATGTCGGCATACAAAGCATGGGCGGTTCGGTCGTTTTCCTCGACCACACGCAAGCCTCGGCTTCTCTCGGCGCTCGGGAATCCATCGCCGATGTCGCGCGCAATCTCGATCGCTGGGTTCACGGTATCGTCGCCCGCGTTTACAAGCAGAAAGTTCTCGAGGAAATGGCTGCCAATGCCACCATCCCGGTCATCAACGCGCTTTCTGACAAATTTCATCCCTGCCAGGCGCTCGCCGACTTTTTCACTCTCGAAGAAAGATTCGGCGCACTTCGCGGCTTCAAGCTCACGTATGTCGGCGACGGCAACAACGTCTGCCACTCGTTGATGTACCTGGCCGCCCGCCTCGGCGTTCATCTGCGCGTTGCTACGCCGCACGACTATCAGCCCGCGCCGGTAGTCGTAGCGGATTCCAAACGCGTCGCCAAAGAGACTCGCGCGAAAATAGAGCTCACGACCGATCCTCGAGAAGCCGTCGCGGGCGCCCAAGGCGTCTACACCGATGCCTGGACCAGCATGGGCTTCGAAGCCGAAGAAAAAACTCGCAGCGCGGTGTTCGCGCCGTACCAAGTCAACGCCGAGCTAATGTCCCTGGCCGTGCCAGATGCCGTCTTCATGCACTGTCTTCCGGCACACCGCGGTCTGGAAGTTATGCCCGAGGTCCTCGACGGCCCGCAATCTGTCGTCCTCGACCAATCCGAAAACCGCATGTACGTGCAGAAAGCGATCCTTCATACTCTTTTCTGATCCATCGATGCCTCTCGTCGCATTGCAACTGTTCGTCTTTATTTGTAGGGGCGCAGCATGCTGCGCTCTAGTTCAGCTACACCTAAGCGCAAGAGGAGAATCGTGAAAACGCAATTACCGAAACCCAAGAAAGTAGTTCTCGCTTATTCCGGAGGTCTCGACACCTCCATCATCATCCCCTGGCTCAAAGAAAACTATCAATGCGAAGTCATCGCGATGATCGGCGACGTAGGCCAGCAGGAGGACCTGGAAGCCGCGCGCAAAAAAGCGCTGGCCACCGGCGCCTCCACGGCTTACGTCGAGGATCTGCGCGAAGAATTCGTCCGGGACTACATCTGGCCCACGCTGCGCGCAGGCGCGGTCTATGAACACACATATTTGCTCGGTACCTCTATGGCCCGCCCCATCCTGGGCAAACGCCAGGCCGAGCTCGCTCTGCAGCTCGGCGCCGATGGCCTTTCGCACGGCTGTACCGGCAAGGGCAACGACCAGGTGCGCTTCGAACTGGCTTACAAGGCCATCGCGCCCAACGTGCAGATCATCGCCCCATGGCGCGAATGGGACATCGATTCCCGTGAAGACGCCATCGCCTACGCTGCAAAACACAACGTGCAAGTCGAGCAGAGCAAGAAAAACATCTACAGCCGCGACCGCAACATCTGGCACCTCAGCCACGAAGGCGGCGAACTGGAAGATCCTGCCAACTCTCCGAATGAAGCCATGTGGCAGTGGACTGTCTCCCCGGAAAAAGCTCCGGACAAAGCCGAAGAAGTCGAGATCGGTTTTGAAGCGGGCACGCCGGTCAGCGTCAACGGCGCGAAGCTGGGTCCCGTCGATCTTCTGAACACGCTGAATGAAATCGCCGCAAAGCACGGCATCGGCCGCACCGACATCGTGGAAAATCGCCTCGTCGGGATGAAGTCCCGCGGTGCGTACGAAACGCCTGGCGGCACGCTGCTGGTCACCGCACACCGCGAACTGGAAACGCTCACTATCGACCGCGAAACAACACACTTCCAACAAGCACTCTCGCTTCGCTACGCGGAGCTGGTCTATTACGGCTTGTGGTTCTCTCCGCTGCGCGCCGCGCTCGACGGTTTCTTTAACGTGTCGCAACAGCGCGTCACCGGCGCGGTCGGCCTGAAGCTCTGGAAAGGCACGCTCACGGTCACCAAGCGCGTCTCTCCGTTTTCGCTCTATCGCACCGACCTCGCCAGCTTCACCATGGGCCGGTACAACCCCAAAGACGCCGAAGGATTCATCAACCTTTTTGCTCTGCCGGTAACAGTTCGTCCCAAGGCGAAAGCCGAAGGCAGCAACCATTAGACAGATCCTGTTTGTAGGGGCGCAGCATGCTTCGCCCCTACAAAGAAAATGCTGACCTCAAGCGCGAAGAGCTGAGGTCGAATTCGAAAACGACCAATGACCGAACGCAAAGATGACCGGCTGTGGGGTGGACGTTTCGAGCGTGAGCCAAATGCTCACTTCGACGCGTTCCAGCGCTCCTTTCCGTTCGATCGCCGCTTGCTGCCCTACGAGATTGCTGTTGACCGCGCTTGGGCCAAAGCGCTCGAACCCATCGGCATTTTCACCGCGACAGAAGTGAAACAAACGCTGGCAGCGCTCGACAAACTTTCTGACCGCGCGCAAAACGATCCTGCATGGGTCGACACGTTTGGCGCAAATGCGGAAGACGTGCACCATTTCGTCGAGAAGGCACTCGTCGAAGAACTCGGGCCGCTCGGCTGGAAACTCCACACCGGCCGCAGCCGCAACGAACTAGTCGCCACGGATTTTCGGCTTTTCGTCATCGACGCCGCGGCGGAAATCCAGCGCGGTTTGTCCGCGCTCTTGAGCACCCTGCTCAAGCAAGCCAAGGCAAATATAACCGTGCCCATGGCGGGCATGACGCACATGCAGCACGCGCAGCCCATTTTGCTCTCGCATTTTCTGCTCGCGCACGCGGAAGCTTTCCTGCGAGACGTTACGCGTCTGCAGCACGCCGGCGCGAGCGCCGATGCGTGCCCAATGGGTTCCGGCGCACTCGCCGGCAATTCCTTTGGAATTGACCGCAACGCCATTGCGCGCGAACTTGGTTTCTCCAAAATTACCGCGAACAGTCTCGACGCGGTGAGCGACCGCGACTTCGCGCTCGACTATCTTTTTGCGCTCACCGGCATCGCCACTCACCTTTCGCGGCTCGCCGAAGATTTCGTGATCTTTGCGTCGCAGGAGTTTGCGTACGTGCTTCTGCCCGACGAATATTCGACCGGCAGCAGCCTCATGCCGCAAAAGAAAAATCCCGATTCCTGGGAGCTGATTCGCGGCAAAACCGGGCGTATTACCGGCGCTTTGCTTGGGCTGCTCACCACGCTTAAAGGATTGCCCACGAGTTACCAGCGCGATTTGCAAGAAGACAAAGAAGCGCTCTTCGCCGCACACGATCAAGTCAGCGACATGCTTTGCGTTGCCGCAGGCGCTATAGCGGGCACCGAGTTTCGCGAAGACCGCCTCCGCGCCGCCGCCTCCAACCCTCTGCTCCTGGCTACCGAAGCTGCCGATTACTTGGTCCACAAAGGTGTTCCATTCCGCCAGGCACACGATGTCGTCGGCAAGGTTTTGCGGGAGGCCGAGCGCCAGGGAAAAGTCTGGACTGCATTACCTCTCGAAGATTTGAAGAGAATCTCTGCGGCGTTCGAGGCCGATTTTGCCAACGGCCTGAACGTCAACGCCGCGCTGGCGGCCAAAAAAGGTCCCGGCGGAACCGCGCCGGATGCGGTTACAAAAGCCATTTCCGATTTGGAAGAACGTCTCAATAAAAAAACCAGCAAAATAGGAGCCACGCCGTGAGCATACAGACCGTAATTCAGCTGAACACCTTAACCTCCACTTCGGAGGAGAGGAGGTCGCTTCCGGGGGCGCCGCGCTAGTCATACGGACATACCGTTGATGAAGCACGCACTCTCTGAAGCATCTCTTCCGCGCGGATTCCGGTTCGCAGGCCTCGCCTGCGGGCTGAAGAAAACCGGCGCGCTCGATCTCGCGATTATTACGAGTGACGTTCCGGCCTCCGCTGCGGCGGTGTTCACGCAAAACCTTGTCGTTGCCGCCCCCGTCACCATTTCCAAAGAACATTTGCGCACGTCGAAAGGCCGCATGCGCGCCGCGATTGTGAATGCGGGCAACGCGAACTGCGCTACAGGAGCAGCGGGCCATGCCGCGGCGCTGAAAACCGTTGCGGAAACGGCCAAGCGGCTCGGCTGCTCGCCGAACGAAATCATAGTCTGCTCGACCGGCGTGATTGGCGTGCCCCTCGCTGTCGAAAAAATTCTGCGCTCGCTGCCGAAGCTCACGCGGAACCGCCGGCCCTCGGCGCGTTCCTTCGCGGAACTCTCCCTCGCTATTTGCACCACCGACACTCGCCCAAAAACCGCCGGGGCCTTTTTCAAAATGGCGGGCAAGAGAATTCACCTGGTCGGGTGCGCGAAAGGCGCAGGGATGATTCATCCCAATCTGGCGACGACACTCGCTTTCGTGGTGACCGATGCGGCCATCGCTCCGGCGCTGCTGCAAAAAACTTTGCGTGACGTTTGCTCGCGCACCTTTAATTGCATCAGCATCGACGGCGACTCCTCGACGAACGACACGTTAGCGGTGTTCGCCAACGGCGCTGCCGGTACACCCGCGATTCGCGACGGAAGCGCAGCGCATCGCGCGTTCACGGCAGCGCTCGAAGACGTTTGCCGGTCGCTGGCGTTGCAGATCGTTGCGGACGGAGAAGGCGCGCAACGCGTGATCGAAATCGAAGTGCGCGGCGCGAAAACCGAAGCGGCAGCCAAGCGCATCGCGGAAACGATCGCAACTTCGCCGCTGGTGAAAACAGCCTTCGCGGGAGGCGATCCCAACTGGGGACGCGTCTTCGCGGCGGCCGGCCGCTCCGGTGTGGCGTTCGATCCCGCGCGCGTCGATATCAAGATGGCGGGCATTCCCGTGCTGCGACGAGGAAGCCCTCTCGATTTCAATGAACGTGCCGCCAGCAACCGCTTGCTGGGCGAGCACGTCCCGATCGTCCTGAATTTGCATGCCGGCAGCGCCAGAGCGCGCTACTGGACCTGCGACCTCACGGCGGAATACGTCCGCATCAACGCGTCGTACCGGACCTAGCCGGGCTCGTAAATTCCAGCCGCCCCTAAATCGCCATTGTGCTAGGCTACGCGCGAAAATCTACGCGCGCCGCACCTCGCCTCCTTCTGTGCGATATTCGCCGGCTGCGCAATCCGGTTGGTGAATTATGAACAACGTCGTCGGCATGCATCCCGTTCATCAGGCGCTTGCCAGTCATACGGACCCGAAAAATCTGCCGTGGGGGCCGTGGGCGGAGGGGCATTACATCAAGCTGATCAAGTTGAACCCGATTACCGGGCAAATCATTTTGTTCATCCGGTCGCATCCAGGCGCGGCGCTGCAGATGCATTTTCATCCGGGGACGGTCGTGGTGTACACGGTACAGGGCGCGTGGACTTACGACGAAGGTTGGGTATCGGAAGCAGGAGACGTGGTATTCGAGGTCGCGGGATCGACGCACTCGCCCCGAATGGTGGGAAAGGAAGATACCATCGTGTTTGCGGTGATCGAGGGCGCGCTGGATTTTGTCGATGAGACGGGCAAGACGGTGGCCACCGAAAACTGGCAGACATTTTTGAAGCGCTATCACGACCACTGCGCCGAAAACGGCTTGACGCCAGTGGACATCACGAAATTCTAACTCTTCCGAATTGCAGTGCAGAACTCTTGAGGATAGTTCCGTGTTGTCCAGACGACTGCGGACCGCGCTACATCGACCTGAAAATTGCCGAGCCTATAGGATCGTCCAGCGCTTTACGAAGTGCCCATGATTTCGAGAGGTTCTCCCGCGGCACAGAGAGGACATTGCGAGGGGATCCACAAGTTGTGCGGCATTCGCTGCAAGAGTTGGAGGGAGACGTTATGTTCATTCGCGAATTCGGCGATGGAATCTCCGAGCGCTAGAAGCGCGCCAAGGGCGACGACCTCAGCGCCAATGGATTGCAGATCGAAGAAGGCTCCGCGAACTGCTGAACCGGCGCTTATGACGTCGTTGACGATCGCGACGCGTTTACCTTTGACGGCCGCCTGAAACGCTTTCGGCAGACGGTACTCGACGGGGAATAAACCTTCGCGCGATGCATCGGGGAAACGCTGCGCGTAGACGAAATTACAACCGAGCTCTAGAGAGACTAGCAACGCAATATAGGCGCCTTCGACGAGCGGGCCACAGATTACTTCCACTTTGTACTGCTTGAGTTTTGCCGCGAGCTGAACAGCAAACGTCTGAATCGCCCCAGGATGCAGGCATAAAGCCTCAAGCTGAAGCCATAAATCTCCGTGATGACCAGACTCCAGCTCGAAATGTCCCTGGCGTCCTTGAACAAGGGATAGAAGATTTTCTACCATAAGAGTCCTGCCGAGCGTTTTCTGCGCGGCGGCTTGATTGGCCTCAAGTTAACCGCAACGCCGGACAAAAGAAAACAGCGTGACTCGAAGGCGCGTTTCTTGATGGACGCGGCTGGCGTATATTGAAAAGGTTCCGCCAGAGTCAAAATTGCGTTCAAGGCAAGGGCCTCGTGACTCCCACTTCGAATAAACCAATGATGATTCTGATTGCCGGGCCCTATCGCTCCGGTACGAATGACGATCCAGCGTTGATCGCGAAAAACGTTCGCGAGATGGAAGCTTTCGCGCTTCCCATCTTTCGCGCGGGACATATACCGATTCTGGGCGAATGGCTGGCGCTTCCGCTGGCGGGCCTAGCCGGGTCCAGGAAGACCGGCGACGAGCCTTTTAATGAGATTTTTCATCCGATCGCCGTCAGACTTCTGGAAAAGTGCGATGCTGTGCTTCGCATTGGAGGCCCTTCGGCGGGTGCGGATCAAATGGTGCTAGTCGGGCGGAATCTTGGACTAAAGATTTACGCTAATCTCGCGGAGATTCCCGCTTTCTAAATCGCTGAGCGAGCAATTTTTCTTCGATCCTTAGAATCCAATCAGAAGAGACAGCGCCGCAAAACGCCGAAAAATAAGAGAGGGGGCACGGCATTCCGTGCCCCTACTTTAGGAGCTGTCCGAGTTCCCTGGTCTAGAAGGAATACCGCAGCGAGAATTGGATCAAACGCGGCGTTCCCACCGTGCTGGTGATTTTGCCAAAGGGACTGTTGGGCCCGATGGTCTCCACGTCGGTGACCGTCGGATTGCCGAAGTTGGCGTGGTTCCACATGTTGAAAAAGTCCGTAGTGAAGCGCAGGTTGTGCCTCTCGGTGAGCTTGAAATTCTTGATCAGCGAGAAGTCCCAGTTTTGCTGGCCGGGGCCGCGGAAGGTATTTCTGGCAAGATTGCCGAAGCCCGTGGTGCAGAAGTTGCTGTCTGTCTGGCATTGCGCAGGGTAGAGCTCGAGAGCCGAAGCTTGAACGAATGCGCTGGGATTCAGATAGCCGTTGGTGACGCGGCTCCCGATGCTGCCGGTAGAAAGAGCGCTGGCTAAGGTGCTCCCTGGCGCAAGGCTTCCCGTCAGCGTTCCGGGAGTAAATCCCGCTCCGAGGAAAGCCGTGCCGGCTCCAGAGTCGAGAACGGAAAACGGCTCGCCCGACTGCACGATAGTGATTCCACTCACAGCCCAATTGCTAAGCAGCAGCCCTTTGGCGCCCGTCTCGCCTTTGAAAATCGGCAGGTCGTAGCGGTAACTCACGACCAAGCGGTGAGTTCGGTCAAAGTCCGAAGGGCCATAAGAGTCCGCAAGCGTGCTTTCGTTGTTGAAAGCCGTATTGAAGGCCGTGTTCCCCGTGGAAGTGGCGTCCAGCGATCGCGAAAAGGTGTAGGCCGCCTGGAAATACCCAGCCGCCCACCGCCGCGACACGGTGGTTTGCAAGGAGTTGTAGTGCGAATAAGCATCGTCGGCGAACAACTGGAAGCCCGAGTAGCCATTGATGCCCTGATCGAGCGAGCGAGCGATGGCGTTGTCGAAGGTGTTTGTAGTGATGACGCAGACATTGTTGGGGCAGAAGGGGCTGTTGATGTTCACCGGATTCGTGGGAGTCGCGTTCTGCGCTTCCAGGCTGTCGCGCGTTTCGCGCAGGTGAACGGTGTGGGTGCCCACGTAACCGACCTCAAGCACCCATTGTCTGCCGAGCGAGCGCTGCAGGGTCAGGTTCCACTGCTGCGTGTTGGGCACGACAAAGTGGCGCGGCACCTGAAGCCCGAAAATATCCTCGGAGGGTAGAGGACCCGGGCAAGCGCTTCCCGTTGCGTTTCCGTAATTCGCCGCTTGTGTGGTGTCGTTTCCCGGGAAACCCTGGAACACGGAGAGGCACGGAACGAATGTCGGGTCGAGAGTGCCGGCCTGCGGCAAACCATTGGGGTTTGGATTTGGGCAACCCGGCAGCGGGGTCTCTGAAAAGAATGTGCCGAGGCATCCAGGATTGCCGCCACCGAAGGCCACTGGCAAAAACGGCGCCTGAAACGAAAGCTGATCGACGTTGCCCACGTCTTCGCGCACATAATAAATTCCGTAGCCGGCGCGAATGGTGGTGTTGTGGTGGCCCAGGAAGTCGTAGGCCAGGCCGATGCGCGGCCCAATCCCGGTGGAATAATTGTTGTTCAAAGTGGTGTCGTTCGCGGTTCCCGAGAGTCCCGCCAGGTTTAGCCCCTTGACGCAGGAAGGATAAATGAAGGGATAGTCGCCTTCATTCGCGAGGCTCGGATCGAGGTTTCCGATGTGGCAGAGGTTGTCGTGAAACGCGCCGAAGATTTCCGTGCGCACTCCCAGATTGAGGGTCAGGTCGTTTCGTATTTTCCAATCGTCCTGCGCGAAAACCGCGTAATTGTTGCTGCGGTATTGGTGATTGTAGACTCCGCCGCCGCCGAAGCTGAACTGCGGCGCGCCAAGCAGGAAATTTTGAAAGTCCGTCGTCGGAGTCGCCAGCGGTCCGTTCGTCGGCGTATTCGTGAAGAAGAGTTCGCCGTTGAACACCTGGGGAAACAGTTTATTGAGATTCACATCCGTAAACTCGCCGCCGAAGCGGAACACATGACGCCCTTTCACCCAGCTAACGGTGTCCGTGAGATCGTAGTTGTTCTGATCCTGGTGCTGGTTGGCGAAGGGAGCCGGACCTATTTCAAACCCGGAGGTCGACAAAACGAACTTATAGATGGAATCCGTTACGCTGTTCGTCGGCCGGTCGATGCCCACGTCATCCGCCGTCACTGGGGCTATGTTGTTCAGTTGATCGTTGATATGGACGAAGCCGAAGCGGAACTCGTTCACGAGCGTGGGAGAGAACAAATGAGTTTCCGTCACGTTAAGAAACCGTGCGCCCACGGGCGTGTCGAAGGGAAAGTTCAACGACGCGGAACTGATGCTGCTCGCGAGCGTGCTGCCAAGTGATTCCTGCAGGTCGCCACCGCCGAAGGGGAGAAGGCTTTCCGAATCCGAGAAGAAAAAGCGGGCGGAGAGTTTGTCTTTGCCACCATGGAATTCGCGGTCCCAGTTCGAGGTGAACTGATTGTCGGTGTAGGTGCCCGGCTTGCTCAAGGTGAAGGTTCCCGTGTTGACGTTCCCATCCGTCAGGCCCGGCGCGCAGCCTGACGTGCAGTTCGCAGCCACCTGTCCTGAAGGAATCAAGAACCCACCCTTAGGGCCGAATTGTCCGCTAGTGTCGAGCTGTTGCAGAAGCCCCGTGCCGGCCGCGTTCGAGATGACCGGGTCGATGCTCGGCAGGCCAAAGGCGGCTTCCAGGCTGGCTGGCGAGCGGTCCGCCGGCAGCAAAGGGATGTTCGTGCTAATGATCGTTCCCGGAGAATCGCCGCTCTTCTGCCGCGTGCCCTGATAATTCAGGAAAAAGTAGCCGAATTTGTCCTTCACGACAGGTCCGCCGAGGCTTCCGCCAAATATGTTCTGATTGATCTCAGGACGCGCCTGGCCGTCGCGATTCAGGAAGAAATCGTTGGCATTCAAAACGGTGTTGCGGAAAAATTCGTAAGCGTCGCCGTGAAATTCCCTTGTGCCCGACTTTAGAATCGCGTTGACATTTCCGCCGCCGTCGCGCCCTTGACTGGCGTCGTACAACGAAGTCTGGACTTTGAACTCCTGGATCACGTCGGGATTGGGAAGAGGGACGTACGTCGCTTGGGCAACGTTGTAATCTGTGGCGCTGATTCCTTCAATCAAAAAGTTGTTGTTATCCTCGCGCTGGCCGTTCACGAAAAGCTTCACGCTGCCGCGGCCAAGCTGCGCGGCCGAGTTCAGATCGCTTTGCGCTCCGCTGGAAAGCGTAAGTAATTGCTGGTAGTTTTGCGTGGCGAGAGGAAGCTCGCGGACGGTGGCCGTGCCTAGGGACTGGCCCGTCGTGGCGTTGCTCGTCTCCACGGTCGTCACCTGCGCGGTGATCTCCACCTTTTCCGTGACGGCTCCGGGTTTCAGAGTGATCGTGACGCGCGTCGTTTCCGTGACGCGTACTTCAATGTCCGTGGCTTTTGCCTCTGCAAATCCCGACTTGTTGACAACGACGATGTAATTTCCTGGCGGCAGCAGCGTGGCCACGAAAATTCCTTCGGCGCTGCTCGGAAGTTTGCGCACGACCGACTCCGTCCGCGCATCGATGACCTGTACTTCCGCGCCGCCTATGGACCCACCGCTGGTATCGACGACCACGCCGCTGATGGCGCCCGTCGCGCCGCCTTGTCCGTACGCCTTTGCGCCCAACAGCATTCCAACGAACAACAACACCCCTGCGAATAATCTGTAGCTACCCCACATCATTCACCCCCCAGGTGATCAGACTTCGAGACTGCCTTATAGTGAGCAACGAGTCTAACGGTTTGCAATTCCTCGCAACGCGTCTATGTCCCCCGGGACACGACACATGCGAGTGGACATTCCCCTTTCGAAACTAGCGATTCATTTTCCGCGTGTCAACCCGTGTATCCGTAAATATTCAAAGAAGGTCCATGAATATTTCTGATGAAATAAATAAGAAAAGGCACGGCCAGCCCGCACACCGCTTTTCGTTCCGCGCCCAGTCGATACTCGGCACTTGACGCGGACTGGACCGGGCGAGACCATTACGCTTGGGTTACACGGCGCAACCTGTTCCGCTCGCGGTCCGTCTAACGTTTTGCCAGTTCGGAAGGCGTCGCCGATGGGGGTGACTCATGCGTTGCAGCACCGTTTTTCGGTCGATCCTTTCCTTATCGCTCTTCGCCCTCCTGGCCGGCATCCATCCAGCGGCCGCTGACTCCAGCCACGCCCGCGTCATCCGCCTTAGTCTTGTGCAGGGCGATGTGCGTTTTACTCGAGAAGCGCACGGCGATCCGCTGGCCGACCAAAAAACGCAATGGGAAACAGCGCAGGCCAATCTGCCGGTCCGCCAAGGATACGTGATTGCCACGGACAGTGGCCGCGCCGAGGTCGAATTCGAAAATGGCGCGATGGCTTTTCTCAGCGAGAACACCGTTCTCGAATTCTACGATCTTTCTCTTGAGGATGGAGCTCGCACCACCCGTTTGGTTTTGCGTCAAGGCTCCGCTTCTTTTTACGTCAATCCCGCAAACGGCGATTATTTCAGCGTGACTGGCGGCGATTTCACGGTGGAAGCCAACGGCAAAAGCTCCTTTCGGCTGAACAACTTTGACGACGGCAGCAACGTGGACGTGCTGACCGGCCATGCCTCCGTCTTACACAAGAAAGAAACAACTCCGCTCAACAAGGGCCAGTCTCTCTCCATGAAAGCGGGAGAAGATTCCGTGAGCGTCGGCCGTCTTCCCTCCGACGATGAGTTCGACCACTGGGTCTCCGGCCGCATCGATACGGTTTCCTCGGCCACGAATGCTTCGCTGCAATACACGAACTCTCCCTATTATGCGCCAGGGTTCGCGGATCTTTATACCTATGGGGCTTGGTCTTCCTGCGGTGGATACGGGTATGGCTGGCGGCCTTTTGGCGCTGGTCTGGGGTGGTCGCCCTTCACCATGGGCCAATGGATTTGGGATCCAGGCTTCGGCTGGACGTTTGCCAGCTATCAGCCCTGGGGCTGGGCTCCTTACCACTATGGAGGCTGGCTCTTTGACGCCTCTTGCGGCGGATGGTTCTATTCTCCGCCAGCCTATTTCGGGTACGGAGGTTACCCAGGCAGGCGATTTTTGCCCATCGTCCATCCGCCTCACCCGCTCTATCGGGCCACGACCGCTGTTTTCGTCCGTCAAAATGGGCAGCTCGGTGTCGTGCCCATGAACCCGCTCGATAAGGAAGGCAGGACTCCCCTGAATCTGGAGCACGGCGTTTTTTCCGTTAATCCGGCTAAGAACGCTATGGAGCCGGTTCTATCCGCTGCTGTCGGACAAAAGTGGGAAACCGTAAAATCGGCGCAGCGCGACGCGCTTAGCGGCGGCTTGGTGGCGACCACAGCGCCGGCGCGGACTTCGCGCACGCTTGTGGAGGGGAGCGCTGGAACCCGTATTGTTTCGCTCAGCCGGGATTCTTCCATCATGTACGATCCCCGCGAGCATCGCTTTGTGAACAGCAATGCTGCGCCGTCTACTTTGCGCGAGGGAGAGGCGCTTGCGGAAAAGAATGGAGACGGCGGCACGAGAAGCGATCGCATCGCGCAAAATCCTTCCACCGCGGCGGCCAATCGTCCGCCTGCTACCTCCGTGTCGTCACGAACAGTGGCCCCGCCTTCTCGCTCTATTCCTCCGCCGCCCGCTCCTCGCTCGTCGAGCAGCGGTGGCGGCTTTAGCGCTTTTTCGGGTGGAAGTGCGTCTTCGCATACGTCATCAGCTGCCTCTTCCCCCGCATCGCGTGCGTCAGCTCCATCTTCTGGAGGCGGCGGTGGGCGACCGCATTAACGTATCTTTCTGCGAGGTTCCTGGAGACGGCTCCGCAACTTGGAGCCGTTTTTCTTTCTGAGTAGATTCGCGCGTCCATGCGCACATTGAATGTTCTAGTAGAAAGCTATCCCTGCATAACCGACAACAGAGCTGTAATCACCCGAAATATCCCCTGACGTTGCGTAGCGCACCAGCTCTGGTCTGGCGTCTCCCAGACTTTTCAGCGCCGTCAGCATCGTCACGGTCGGCCCCAAGCCGCACATGGAGATTGCATCATTCCGGCAGGTGTCGTAAAGGCCGCGGGCGTCTAACGCCAGGATTCGATCGATGGCCTTGTGGTCTTTGAACCGCGCCGTTGCGTCATTCTCGTAGTGATTCAAATCGGAAGTCGTCAACAAAAGTATCTCCTCATTAGAAGCGGCCACTACGCGGCCGATTGCTTCGCCCACGGCAACGAGATCCTCGAACCGCATGGTTCCCAGCGCGAGCGGCACGAAAATAAAGTCTGGCCTGAGAACCTGCAAGAAGGGGATTTGCACTTCGAGCGAATGCTCGCTGCTGTGCGCCACACTGTCTTCGCGCAACAGCGGGCATGCCGCGCGCAACGCTTCCGCCAGCGGCTCATCGATCGCCGCATCCCCGAGCGGCGTCCGCCAGGCACCGCTCGAAAGAATCGCCGCATTCTCTCCGCGTGGATAGTGGCGTACACCGAGAATCAGAATTTTCTTCGGAAGAGCAATTCGCACGTACACTGCTCCCGCCACGTGTCCCGAATAGACATAGCCCGCGTGCGGAACCAGGCACGCTTTCGCCCGGGCTGGCATCACAGTTTTGTCAGCCCTGGTGTATTCGCGAATCTGCGCTTTCAGTTCAGTTGGATCGGAGGGATAAAATCGGCCGGAAACTGCAGGGAGGCGAAGCATCGCGCAGCTCCACAAATCAGATCGGCTTGGACGGTTTGCCTTTGACTTTAACGGCCTTCAATGAACTCTCTTCATAATAAACGGTGACCTTGTCGCCGTACTGATATCCGCCCTTATCGACAATAGACTGCATCCTCGATGACGCTTTTTGGGAGAGCGGGAATGTCTGGAGCGACATGTCGTTCCCTTTGGCGCGAACTGTAATCTGCGCTATGTTCGCGTGCATCACGTACCCTTCAAACTTGCCGACTCCCGTGGCTTTCGGCTTCGGCTTGAGGGCATCCACGGTATTCACGATGATGGGTACAGCCGTATCCACAATGACTGGTGCGACTTGAGCGGGAGTCTGCGCCTCCACAGGCACGCCACAAAGCCCGGCGAATACCAGCGCCGGGAAACTCCATCCCCCGATTTTTCTGAATTTCTTCATTCGATGTCGTCCGTCGCTATCCGCAGCGACTTTAAGAACCGCACGTCCTGTGGCGTCATGGTCAGTCTGGCCGCCGGCTTCTTGTCGGGGACCTGGTCAAATGACTCCTGGTCGACCTGAATCCGCAACGATTCCAGAAAGCGCCGGTCCTGGGTCGTGAGCTTCGCGGCTTCCGCGGCGGCGGCATCACGTTTTGCCAAGCCGATCGTCGCGTCCAGCTTCAGCACGATATCGTACCCATGCGCGCGCACTCCCGCGATCGCTCCGGTGATGCGGTCCGAGTCGGAAACCGTATCATTAATCGCGTGTCCCAATTCACGAAGCAAGTTTTTCAGGTGATCGTCGAGTTGCAAGGGCGGCTCCCCTCACTACATTCGTCATTCTAGGCTTGCATTTCTTAGGATACAAGTGACCTCGATTTACGTTGTCTCCAATAGGTTCACAGTCCTTTGGTGCAGGTTTGGACGGCCTCCCAATACCCTTAGCCCTCTCCGCCAACGGATTTCCCACCTCGATTTGCGTTAAGATGCACTCATGTCTTCGGCCGCCACTTCAACCGCAACAGCGCCTCGCCAGGGCAGTTTCCATCGCTTCTGGCGCGCTCTGAAACAGCTTTTCCTGGAAGTTGCTGGCGCCCTCTTTGCGGTTATCGGGCTGATGTGGCTCAATCTTGCTCTGCGCTCGTGGACCCGAGACGTCTCCCACTGGCTCGTCGCTGCAGCCGTTGCATTCGGGCTGGTGTTCTTTTTTTTCGCGCTAAGCTCCTTCCGCCGCGCGCGCAAGCTGTAATCGTAGGGGCACGGCATGCCGTGCCTTCTGCTTTTGTCAATTCCCGATTGGCTAGGAATTCCGGCGCACCGCAAATGACCGACACAAAAACCAAGCCCCCTGCCGAACGCAAAGAGCAGTTCAAAACCCTCTCCGGCCTTCCCATTGAACGTCTCTACACACAAAAAGATCTCTCTGGCATCGATCCGGAAGCAAGTATCGGCTACCCCGGCGAGTTCCCCTTCACCCGTGGCATTTATCCGACGATGTACCGAGGCCGTCTCTGGACCATGCGCCAATACGCCGGCTTTGGCACCGCCGTCGAGTCCAACCAGCGCTATCGCTATCTCCTGAGCAAAGGCCAAGCCGGCCTATCCGTAGCTTTCGATCTGCCGACCCAAATCGGCATGGATTCCGACCACCCACTCGCCCTCGGCGAAGTCGGAAAAGTAGGCGTAGCCATCGATTCCCTGGAAGACATGGAGACGCTTTTCGACAACATCCCGCTCGAAAAAGTCTCCACTTCCATGACTATCAACGCCACCGCCGCCATCCTCCTTTGCCTCTACGTCGCCGTCGCCAAAAAGCAAGGCGCCAACCTCGCCAAAATTTCCGGCACGGTGCAAAACGATGTCCTCAAGGAATACATCGCCCGCGGCACTTACATTTATCCCGTCCGCCCCGCCATGCGCATCGTCACCGACATTTTCGCCTGGTGCCGCGACAGCCTGCCAAAGTGGAATACCATCTCCATCTCCGGCTACCACATTCGCGAAGCCGGTTCGACCGCCATCCAGGAAGTCGCCTTCACCCTCGCCGACGGCATCGCCTACGTGCAGGCCGCGCTGGACGCAGGCCTCGCCGTCGACGAATTTGCTCCCCAACTTTCTTTCTTCTTCAACGCCCACAGCGACCTCCTCGAAGAGATCGCCAAGTACCGCGCCGCTCGCCGCCTTTGGGCCAAAATCATGCGAGATCGTTTTCACGCGCGGGACCCCCGCTCCCTCCTCCTCCGCTTCCACGCCCAAACTGCCGGCTCTTCCCTTACCGCCCAGCAACCCGAAAACAACATCGTCCGCGTCGCCATCCAGGCGTTAGCTGCAGCTCTCGGCGGTTGCCAATCCCTGCACACCAATTCTCTCGACGAAGCCCTGGCCCTTCCCACCGAAGACGCCGCGCTCATCGCATTGCGAACGCAGCAGATCCTCGCGCACGAAACCGGCGTCACCAATACGATCGATCCGGTAGCCGGATCCTATGCCATCGAGATACTTACTAATGAAATCGAACAGGGCGCCGTCGACTACATTTCCAAAATTGACGCCATGGGCGGAATGCTGCGCGCGATCGAGTCTGGCTTCGTCCAGGGTGAAATACAAAGAGCCGCCTATGATTTCCAGCGGGCCATCGAATCGAAAGACCAAATCATCGTCGGCGTAAATGACTTCGTTGCCGAAGAAGAGCGTTCAATACCAACGCTGCGCATCGAACCCGAAATCGAGCGTTCGCAAATTGCGCGCCTAAACGCACTGCGCGCCAAGCGCGATTCCACTAAAACGCGATCCGCCCTAGCCGAACTCCAACGCCGCGCCTCTACATCAGAAAACCTGCTCCCCGCCATCCTAGCCGCCGTCGAAGCCCATGCCACCGTTGGCGAAATCTCCGACGCCCTACGCCGCGTCTTCGGCGAATACCAGGAATCCGTCGTCATTTAACATGAAGCTCATTCTCGCTTCCACCTCACCGCGCCGCGCTGAAATTCTCCACGACGCGGGCTTTTCTTTTACTGTCGTCGCTTCCGCCGTCGACGAAACTCCCATCCCCGGCGAATCTCCCAGCGAACTCGTCCAGCGCCTCGCTGGCGCCAAGGCCGAACTCGCCGCCGCGCGCGCCTTCGGCCCCGCCATCGTCATCGCTGCCGACACCGTCGTCACTCTCGACGGCCGCGTCTTCGGCAAACCCCGCTCCAGCGACGACGCCCGCCACATGCTCGAAAATCTTTCGGGCCGTACGCATGCCGTCGTAACAGGCGTCACGCTTATTCGCCTTCCCGACGCCGAACGCCGCACCTTCGTCGAATCCACGCTTGTCCATTTCGCCCAGCTCTCCGCCGAAGAAATCTCGCGCTACCTCGCCACCGAAGAGCCGCACGACAAAGCCGGCGCCTATGCGATCCAAGGCCGCGCAGGCCGCTACATCCCGCGCATCGAAGGCGACTATTTCAATGTTGTCGGCTTGCCCTTAGCGCACGTCACCCAAGCCCTCGCCGAGCTAGGGTGGTCCGAAGAATAATCTTCAGCATGCTGTTTTTTTGGAAGCGCCAGGTCTTGTGCTTATTTTTGAGACGCATTCGGCGTCAGCGACGCGGGTGTGTCACGCCTGGTCATTTCTGCGCCAGTGATCACGGCGTTGCGGATCTGGCTAAACAAATCCGTCAGCGTGTTTGGCGTATGCGGAATCAAGATCGTATTGCTGTGATCGTTAGCGGCAATATCCTTCAGCGTATCGAAATATTGCGTCATGAGCACGAGTTGCATGACGTCCTGCGGCGTGGACCCTGGAACCGTCTTCGCGAAGTCTTCCACTGAGTCTTTCAATCCTGAGATGATCGCCTTGCGTTGGTTGGCGATGCCTTCGCCTTGCAGCCGCTTCGATTCCGCCTCCGCTTCGGCCTGCTTCACCAGCAACAACTTATTCGTTTCCGCCCGCGATACGGTCGCTTCGCGCTCGCGCTGCGCGGCATTAATGTCGTTCATCGCGGCTTTCACTTTCTGGTCTGGCACGATGTCGGAGATCAGTACTTTTACGATCGAATAGCCGTACTCCCTCATCGAGCCATCCAGGCTGTCGCGCAAATCGTTGGCGATGGCTGCCTGGTTCAGAAACGTGTCGTCCAGCTTCATTTTCGGAACGTGTCCCAGCACTACGTTGTAGACCATCGATTCGATCTGCTTGACGGGATCGGTCAGTTTGTAAAAAGCTGCTTCCACCGAATCCGGTATCACTTTGTATTGAATCGAGACGGGAATTTGCACGAACACGTTGTCCTGCGTCTTCGTTTCCACCTTCACGTCAAACTGCTGCACCTTCATACTCATGCGCCGGACGACCGTCTCGATAAATGGCGTTTTCCAGTTAAGTCCCGGGCCCGCGACGCGTGCGAATTTGCCGAGGCGCTGCACGATGGCTACCTGTGCCGTCTCGACGGTAAAGAACGAGCCGAACACCAAGCCCAAAACAAAAATGACAAAGATCACTCCCACAGCTGTGAGCACTCCGCCCATCGAGTCCATCCGTACCCTCCTTGATCGCTCCGGACAAAACCTGAACGAACCGCCGCTCTCTCTGTCGCCAGCCCCTTGAAATTTGCAGAGTCAGCGGCTGTCTTTCGTCAAAGCTGCAGAGCAAATGAATGGCGCCAATCTAACATGTTGCATGACTCCCCGTATGTTATTCCTTCGCACCGGGCCTTTCATTTTGGCAAGCTCTCGCTCTTCGAGCCTCATGCAAGCTTTCCGCGCGAATCCTTCGCCGCTCGGATCCCCACCCCCCCATGCAAAAGCGGCGCCCTCCTCTCGGAGGGCGCCGCTTTCGCTTCAGGGGGTGGAAAAATTTAGGACTTCGGCTTCGTGCCAGGCTGTGTCCTGGCGTTGTGCTTCTTGTTGTAGATATTTCTCGACGCCGCATTCTGTTCGTGATTCACCTGGGCCTTTTCATCGCCAGTCAGCTTACCGCCGTTCGCGGCGCGGTCTGCTTTCACCTGCTGGTTGATGCCCTTTTGCTGATTTTCGAGCTTCGCTGTTTCGCCCGCCGTCAATTGGCCGCTTTTGATGCCTTGCGCGATGCGCGCCTGTTGATTCTCGCGGCGCTGGCCTACTTGGTTGTTGCCGTAATGAGTCGTATTCGCGTTGTGCTTATCCTGATAAATCTGCTTGGAAAGACCGTTCTGTTGCTGATTGATTTGCTGTTTTTCGGCGCCCGTCAGTTTCCCGCCGTTTGCGGCGCGGTCGGCCTTGGTTTCACCGTTGATCGCCGCTTCTTTTGTCTCGAGATTAGCGGTTTCTCCTGCGGTCAATTGCCCGCTCTTCACGCCGTTCGCGATGCGGTCTTGCTGATTCTCTTTCCGCTGCGCGATGCTCGGATCGGGTTTTGCTGCTGGCGTTGCCGTTTGCGTCGCCGGTGCGGGCGAGCTGGATCCCTGTGTTGCCGATTGATCCTGCGCCACTGCCGCTGTTCCCACCATCAATACCGCCATCGGCAAGGCGCTCCACTTCAGCCAAGTGAGCTTCATTTTTCTCTCCTGTAGAATTCCGTTTGGTTCTGGGTTTTCCGGGACACTAGGTAATACCCGAGTTTGAGCAGAAAGTTGTGGTTGCGCTACTGGTCCAAAGTGCAGTTGTCGCGGTTTGGAAAAGTCTTTCCGCTACTCTTTGAGCACAATTTGCCCTGTTCGATGACCGAAGATGCAGGGTATAGGCTGCGATTCATTCCAGCCTTTGCGCTCCATGGGCCCGCAATAGCTCGTCCACTTCCGCGTAACCTGACGGATACTCCACGCCGCGAACGGAGGCTCCCGCCTGAAGCAGCGCCTCCACGCACTCGGGAGTGCGCCGTTGTTTCCAGTACGAATTCACGCAGGCCCGCACCGCTAGCTCCACCGCCGTGCGCCCTTTTCCGTCGAGAGCCTCCACCGCCGCTCCGCACGCAATAAGAAACTTGACCGTCGCAGGCCGTGCGCGCCACGCCGCCGAGTGCAGCGCCGTACTGTTCTTCGCCACTTCAAAATAAGCATCACCCTCTTCGGTTAGCGCATTCACATCGACACCGAGATCTAGCAATTGCTTCACGCCATCCGTATTCCCGACTCCGGCAAATTCCGCGAGCAGCTTGCCCCCTAGCGCCAACAATTCTCGAACCAATTCGGGTTCTCGCTCCGCGATGGAGCGCACCTTCGCCGAATCATTTCTCGCGCATGCAGCGATAAGTAGCTCCACGCCCTGCAACTCAATCGCAAAGCCCCGCCGTTCCATCAACTCAAGCAAATCGCCGCGCCCTCTTCGTGCCGCCATGGATACACCCGACAACCCGGGACCAGTCGCAAATCTCGGGTCAGGCCGCTCCGCAACCAGCGCCGGGTCCGCCCCATGATCGAGCAGCAGCTCGAAGATATCGGCGCCGTTGTCGCGCAGCACCGCTTGGTGAAACGCCGTCCGCCCCCATCGCGTCGCTCGATTCGGATCGGCGCCATGCTCCAACAGCCATTTGATTCCATGGTAGTCGTGCCAGTCCGCCTTGCGCAGCAGCAGCGTCGTCATGCTGGTTTCGTTGAACTTGCCGCTCTCTACCAGAATCTTCATCACCGTGTTGTCGTGCGTTTCCGGCACGTGGTAAGGAGTCTCCTCATCGTTCGGATCGGCGCCCCGCTCAAGCAGCAAACGCGTCAGCTCCGTATGCTGCGCAAGTCCGGCCGCGCCGTAGATTGCGCTCTCAAACGTGGGCCGCGGGTTGGGGTGGTCAATCATTTCGTACCAGCCGGTATCCGCGCTCGCGCCCGCATCCAGCAACGCAGTCGCGGCCGCGACGAACCCTTCGGACCTCGAGCGGTCGAGCCGCAAATATCTCGAAAAGCACAAGTACGTCAGCGCATCCCAGCCATGCGGCCCTCCCTTTGCCGTCGCGTTACGCGCATCGGTAGCAAGGAACCGCCGGACTGCCGGCGATTCACCAAGAACCGCCGCCGCATAAAGGTCCTGCTGTGCAACCTGGGGATGAGCGGCCAGAATCGCTTCCGCGCGTTCCAATGTCCCCGAAGCATGCCACCCCTCGCGCGGAACGCTCGCCGCCACGATGAACTCGGCCACGGGATTACCTAATGAGGCAGCGAAAATGGCTTCCGCGGTAGCCGCAACTTTGATCGAGAACTTCGCCCAGCTTTCGAAGCCGTGCTCGCGTGCAATCACGAACTGCGCGTCGGCAAGAGCAAATTTCGCACCGCCAATTTCGCTCTCCGAAAGCTTCGCGAATCGCGGATGGAGCTTTCTGACTCGCTGGATTACTTCGGGGCCGTCGATTTTGTCGGATTGCGCTGCTCGAAACGTTTTAACGAGGTCTTTCGCTTGTTTCTTGTATTGGTCCAGGCTCGGGCGAGCCGGTAGCGGCTTAGCTTCCATTACGACCTTCCTTTCGTAAATGCGCCTGGAGTCCGCCCGAATCAGGCTGAAAGAAGGTTCGTAACACGACTCGAACACTGAAGGTGGGCACGGCCCTTTCCGCGGACTGGATGCGCCCTTCGCGCTGTTCCATAATCTAGCGCCGTCCGCCACTTACGTCAATTCGCGCCTGTAGCACAGGCACTCCTGCCTGTGCGCTTAGCGTGGCCCTCGAGATAGAGTGCCCAGCCGAGAGCGGCTGCGCAAAGCAGAAATATAAAAACGAAAAAGGCGCTCCGACTGGGCCGCAGCGCCTCAAAAACACGAAATCTAGAAATTGACGGGTAAAATCGCTTCTATGCCTTTTTCTCTTCCGCGGGTTTCTCCGCAGGAGCAGCGGCTGGCGGCGCGGGAGGCGGCGTCGACGATGATTGCGCCGCTCCCGACATACCTTCCTTGAATCCGCGCACGCCCTCACCCAGCCCGCGCATCAATTCGGGAATTTTGCGTCCCCCGAAAAGCACGAGTATCACGATCGCAACGATCAGCAAATGCATGGGGCTGTCCCACATAGGGCACCTACCTTTCACGCGGGGCTAGACGCACCCGCGCGCCGGGGCTACGCACTACTAACTCTTAAAGTATAACACGCTCATCCCCGGCCCGCCGCGTCACCCGCTCCCGGTCCAGGTATTCGAGCAAGGGGATAGCATACTTGCGCGTTATCCCCGTCAGATCCTTAAAACCTGGCACCGAGATTCGCTCGCCTTTCGCTTTTTTATGGCCAGCGAGCTGCGACTTCAGTCGCGTCAGAGCATCCCGGTGAAAAATCAGCTCCGCACTAATACGGACTAGAGTCTTGTCACGCAGCAAAATTTGCAGCAGCTTCTCGG
The DNA here is from genome assembly GCA_963804545.1 of uncultured Acidobacteriota bacterium. Lineage (GTDB taxonomy): Bacteria > Acidobacteriota > Terriglobia > Acidiferrales > UBA7541 > Acidiferrum. The sequence continues at coordinate 2,585,951 of CAWDQW010000004.1, read as the reverse complement.
CGCGCTTGGCCTCAACGGAGAGTTTCGCCAGCACCTCTTTGACCGACGGTACGGCCAAGCCTGCATCGCCAAAGGCCTTTTCGATCTCCCCCTTGGCCAGCGCTTCTTCCGGCTGCAGCGAAATCTGCGATCCCGCTCTCTTCACGAGCTCGCCTTGCACATCCAATTTTTTCTCGCTCGATAGTTCTTCGAGTGCCGCGCGAAAAGTCTCCTCTCTCACGCGCCTTCCCAGGCTCGCGCGCAAATCTTCCCGCGCAATTCCCGGAGAAAGCGCGTTCTCCTTGTGAAACCGTTCCACGCGCTCGGCGATTTTCCGCCGCACATCGTCAAATGCCTTTCGCCCCAGTAGAATCAGCGGCTCCATCGAAACAATCTTGATTCGGCTGGCCGTACCAAGTCTCTGGGACGTCTCTCGGATTTCCTGCGCGGACCAGCCCGTGCGCGCGACGATCTCGTCAAACTGCAGCCCTAGCAGCGCGCGCTCCGTCATGGCGGCCAGCCCCTCTTCGCGCTTACCGCTCTCGAGTATTTCGAGAAACGCGGCACGACCTGCGTCTCGCAATGTGGGCCGCCTTGCCAGCGAATCTAAAATCACGCCGCCGCCAATGGTGACCACCGGCGAAAATTGCCTCACGATAAACCGGTCGCCGGGCAGCAGTAACACGTCCTCCTGCAGCCGCAGATGGGCCAACGCGTTCTGCCCAGGCGAAAGCACGCTTTCGCCGTAAAGAAAAACTTCCGCAATCGTCTCCACCGTCCCTGCGTGAAAATGCACGCGAGCGCGATGCTTCAGCTTTCGCGCCGAAGGAAGCGGGGTTAGCCGCACATCCACTCTGCGCGTGGCGCGTAATTGTCCCGGGGCGGCCAGCGTCATCCCGCGCTTTACCTCGGCGTGGTCTATGCCCGCGAGATTCACAGCGGTGCGCTGCCCCGCCGTCGCTCGCTCAATCGCCTTCCCACCAGACTGCACACCGCGCACGCGCAATTGCGTCCCTCCGGGGAACAGCTCGACTTCGTCTTCCGCGCCGATGCTCCCCGAAATCAACGTGCCGGTGACGACCGTTCCAAAACCCTTCATCGCAAATGCCCGATCGATCGGCAGACGAAAATACCGCGACGCATCCTTTCCTGGAATTTCCGCTGCGACCCCATGCAGCGCTTGCTTTAGCTCGGCGAGCCCAACCCCCGTCTTCGCGCTCACCGCAACCATCGGGGCCCCCTCCAGAAACGACCCGCGCAAATAATCCTCGACCTCCAGCTGCACCAGCCCCAGCATGTCCGCATCGACCAAATCGCTCTTCGTTAGCGCCACCACGCCTCGCGTAACGCCCAGCAGCCGGCATATATCGAAATGCTCCCGCGTCTGCGGCTTGATCGATTCATCCGCCGCAATCACCAGCAACACCAGATCGATCCCCGCCGCACCCGCTAGCATGTTGCTGACAAAGCGCTCGTGCCCTGGCACATCCACAAGCCCGAATCGCACGCCTTCCTCTTCGAGAAACGCAAAGCCAAGATCAATCGTAATGCCGCGCTGCTTCTCTTCCGCCAGCCTGTCCGGATGCGTCCCCGTCAGCGCTTCCACAAGCGCGGATTTGCCATGATCAATGTGCCCAGCCGTTCCAACTATCACGTTTTTGTTTTGCAAGCCCATGGAGAGTGCAATTCGTCCGCGTAGGGGCACGGCAAGCCGTGCCTCAATTTAAATGAATCAGTCGCTTGCGATGCTACTGGAGAGAGGAAGGAGGGGTCAAACTTACGAATTCGACGGGCTAATCACAGCTGGCGGAATCGTCTCGCTATTTCGCTGCGGCGATCTCGTCGACGATGGCTTGCGCCGCGGCGCGAGGATCTTCTGCCGTCAATATGGGCCTGCCGACAACGATGAAGTCCGCGCCCGCTTTGATGGCTTCCGTGGGAGTCGCCGTTCGTGCCTGATCATCTTGCTTTGTTGCCGCGCCATTTTTGTCTTGTGGCCGAACGCCCGGTGTGACGATTAGAAATTCTCGACCGCAGGCTTTGCGGATCGCGCGCGCTTCCTGTACCGAGGCCACAACTCCATCCACTCCGGATTTCTTTGCGAGCTGCGCCAGCTTTACGACACGCGCTTTCGGCACGCCGCCGATCCCGACTTCCTTCATGGCTTTGTGGTCCATGCTCGTCAAAAGCGTTACCGCGAGTAGGCGCGGACGGTCTGCGCCCATGGGGACGCCTGCGCTGATAGCTTGCACCGCGGCTTCCAGCATCGCGTGGCCTCCCAGCGCGTGCACGTTGACGAGCTGTACGCCGGTCATCGCCGCCGCGGAAAGCACCGCTCCAGCCACTGTGTTGGGAATGTCGTGGAATTTCAGGTCGAGAAAAATGCCCGGTCCAAGCGCGCTAATTTCCTTGACCGCCGCCGGGCCGGCCGCCGTAAAGAGCTGATTGCCGATCTTGAACATCCCTACCAGATCGGAAATTTGCTTTGCGAATTTCGCGGCAGACGACAACGAATCAAAATCCAGTGCCACGATTAAGCTGCTGCGAGGATGGGCGTCGAAGCTCAAGGTCATGTGTGACCCCGGTTTCGGCGGGGTCAGTGCTTTTGTGGCAATTCCATCAATTCGAGCCGAACCTGGTTCACGCCCGAATGGATCAACCCGATCTTCCGGGCTACGCGATAGGATACATCAATTTCGCGTCCTTCTTGATAGGGACCTCGGTCGTTGATGCGTACTAGTTCAAACTTCCCGTTCCGGGGGTTCACGACCCGGACGATGGACCCGAACGGCAGGTTCGGGTGCGCAGCTGTTAGCGCCTCGCAATCGAAGTGCTCCCCGTTGGCGGTCTTCTTACCGTTAAACCCGGGGCCATACCAGCTGGCATTACCTACCCAGGTCTTCACCGGCTTGACCGGTGCGCTCAAGTGCGCCACCAGGGGGGCGTCCATCACGGGAACGATGAGGAACATTAGGAGCACCCATCGAAAAGCGGCCCAGAAAACAAATAGTGGTCGTCTCATAGTGTGTTCTTTGTGCTACTCATATCCAAAAAAGTGTAGCAAGATATCGTCATTATGTCAACCAAAATCTGCGGAAATTCTTCCCCTTATCTCATTGATAGTAAACATTTTAACCCTGAAAAGAGCCCCCTCCAATCCCTCCACAAGTCGCTGACTGACCGCAGGGTCAGTAAAGCTGGCCGTCCCGACCTGTACGGCAGTCGCGCCCACAGCAAGATATTGAAGCACGTCTTCGACCGTCTCTATACCTCCAACCCCTAAGATTGGTGACTTTATCGCCTTAGACGTTTCCCAGACCAACCGAAGGGTGATCGGCTTTATAGACGGCCCCGACAGACCCCCGGTCTGGTTTCCCAAGTAGGATCGCCCGGTCCAGGGGTCTATCGCCATGGCCGGATAGGTGTTCGCTACGGTCAGAGCATCAGCCCCGGCGTCCTCTGCCGTACGAGCAATAAGTCCAATATCTGCAACCATCGGCGAGAGCTTCACCCACAATGGCCTCTTCGCTGCCACCTTCTTTGCCGCCCCGACTACCTCCGCCACCATTGCGGGATCGCCGCCGAACTGCATTCCCCCCTTCTGCACGTTTGGGCAGGAGATGTTCAGCTCGTAAGCCGCCAGTCCCTCGGCATCTTCGAGGACCCGGATGACCTCCAGGTAGTCCTCCACGCAGTAACCGAAGACGTTGGCGATGATTGCCGTATCGTATTTTCTCAGTACTGGGAGTTTTTCCGCCACGAATGCCCGGACGCCGATATTTTGGAGTCCAACGGCGTTCAGCATGCCCGCGGGAGTCTCGCAAAGCCGGGGCGCTGGGGCGCCTTCCATCGGTTCGCGCGAGAGGCCTTTAACGACGATACCGCCGAGGCGATTGAGGTCAACCAGGTGGGCAAACTCGACGCCGTAGCCAAAGGTTCCGCTGGCTGCGAGAATGGGATTCCGCAGGCGCACCGCGCCGACTTGCACGGTCAGATCAACGGCACTTGCGCTCGTCACTTCGCGCGAAAGAATAGCATGAACGCGCTGTTACAGGCCACGATTTCCATTGTGGATTCGAACCGCGAATCCCACTATCTTCTCCCTTTCGAAAGGAGGATTTATGCTCGAGCGATTTTGGCTTTGGGCAGGAAGAAGTCGCTGGCGACTTTCCGGCTTTCTGTTTGTCATCGGCGCCGTAAATGCAGTCAGCTTTTTCTGGCACTACCCACGATCCCCAGTTTTCGCGTTCTTTGACGCCCTATTCGCAGTTGTTTTTCTGGGAGTTTCCGTCTGGTCCTTGCTCACCGGCGCAAACCCGTAACAGGTTCTTTTTTCTTAAAGCTTGTTTAAGGCTTGCTCTGCACGGGCCTTCCCTGAGCCAGCGCTTCTCCCAACACATGACCGTCGCGCGGCGCCAGAGTTATCCCGCAAAGTGAGGCCAGAGTCGGTGCGATGTCCGCTGGCGTAACCTCTCCGTAGTATTCTCCCGGCCGGATCCCGAAGCCCATCAGAAGAATCGGCACATGTTGGTCGTAGTTGTACGGTGTCCCGTGTCCCGTGCCGTACGAGCGTGGCTTCCCAGCAGCCGTCCCATCCATGAGCCAGTAGGCCTTTGGCACAATGAACAAATCTCCACTGCGCCCAGCAAAATAACTGTCTGCCATCGCTTCCCGCAGCGGGCTATGAGTGGCAGGACGGTCCTCTAGTTGTTCGGCGCGAAAAACCTCTGCAACGCCCGGCACGCTTTTGATCGCATCCAACACAGCGTTCATGGCGGCCCTTTCACCCTTCAGTTTTTCGTAAACACCTGGCACAAAATAAATGTCGCTTCCTGTGATTCGCGCAATTGCCGGCTCCGGATAATGCAGAGCCTCGAGCGCTTTTTCGATCCGTTCCTGCACGTCAGGCAAGTGTAGAACTCCGGCATCCGCGCCAGTTTTTTCCATATCTTCCGGCACAGGCACAACGCCGTGGTCAGCGCTCAGCGCTACCACGTAATTTCCGCGCCCGATCTTCTTGTCCAAAATCGCGAATAGTTCGCCTAGGTCCTTATCCAGCCGCGCCAAGACATCCTGAATCTCCCAGCTACGCGGCCCAAACGCGTGCCCCACATAATCAGGGGAGGAGTAGCTCACGCCCAAATAATCGACGCCGCCGCCTTTGCCCAATCCCAGCGAATCCACCGCGTTCTCCGCCAGCTTGGTCAAATACGTATCGGCAAATGGGCTCGCGGACCACTCTTGGTAGAACGCCTCATCTGGCTCGGTGCCCGCCGCCTTCCCTCTCAGCGGATGCGGAAAAGTAAGCTCCCAGCCTTGGGGCGGCACCGCCCCGGTGGCCTTTTCGTCATACCAATACGCACTCTCCGGGAGTGACGTCGTCCAGGTCTTTCCGAAGTCGCCCTTCACGGGATGCGCGCTCGCGTACGCCTCGATGAACGGTTTCGTTCCATAGGCACTTGAAGTCACCCATCCTCCACCATCAAACCATGTCGCGGCGTCTCCCTTATGTCCTGCCATCGTTATGGCCGCGCGTGCCTTCAGTGAAAACGTCACCACCCTCGTCGCGCTGCCACTCTGGAATTTCAACTCTTCCGCAAACGAGGGAACTTGCATTCGCCAGGCGGAGTCTCCCCCCTTCGGACTGGTGCCCGCGTAACCTATATTCATGGCCTTCGGATCCGCCGTGCATGTGACCATTTTCTGCATGTCCCGGTCCCACCAAGCGTTAGCCACCATTCCATGCGTCGCTGGCAACGCGCCCGTCGAAATCGTCGAGTGGCCCACGCAAGTCTCCGTCGCAGCATACGGATACGCCGCATCGCGGAACCACGCCCCCTCTTCCACCAACCTCTTCAGTCCGCCCGTCCACTGCCCCCTAAACTTGTCCACATAATCCCCGCGCATCTGGTCCACCACCAGCATCACCACAAGTTTCGGCCGCGTCTGAGCTTTTGTTGCCCCGGTCCTCGGTGCTTGCGCGCCGGCGTTTGGCCCGCCTGCCGTAGCGATACACAAGAGCAATGCCACTCCAAAAGCTCCGCTCCACAGCCCCCGGCTGCCTCGGAGCACCCTTTTAATGAACATGTTCACCTCATTCCACGCATCGCGCGGCAGTTTATCACGCCGTCTCGATCTTGAAGCCTTGTGCGGCTCACCAGCCACTCCACACCAGTCACTGCTCACGAGTCACCAGTCACTATGCTAGGATTACCCGACCATGCGCATCGTCGAAAAAGCCCAATTGATGTCCGCCCCGGAGATCGACCGCACCCTCCGCCGTCTGGCCCATCAAATTGTCGAGAAAAGCGGTGGCACCAAACATCTTGCCCTGATTGGCATCCGCCGCCGGGGCGTGCCTCTCGCCCAGCGCATCGCGCAAGCTATGCGCGGCATCGACGGCGTCGACGTCCCAGTCGGCACCCTGGACATTACTCTCTATCGCGACGACCTCTCCAAAGTCGCGCCCCAGGCCGTCCTGCAGTCCTCCGACATTACCTTCGGCGTCGACCAGATGGACCTCGTCCTCGTGGACGACGTGCTTTACACCGGCCGCACTATCCGCGCCGCCATGAACGGCCTCTTCGATCTTGGCCGTCCTCAGCGCGTTTCTCTCTGCGTGCTCATTGACCGCGGCCATCGCGAAATGCCCATCGAAGCCCAGTTCGTCGGCCGCACCGTGCAGACCAGCGACACCGAAATCATCGAAGTGCGGCTCCGCGAGATCGATAATGAAGAGCGCGTCGTTCTCGTCGACCGCCAGGAGCCGTAGTTGAAAAGAGATTTTTCGCCGTCCATGCGAAGAGTGCAAATGTGACATTTCGTTTCCGCGATCTCCTGGCGCTTGAACCGCTCTCCGCGGACGAACTCACTTTTCTTCTCGATCAAAGCCGGCCGTTTCAAGCCATCCAGCGCAATCCGCTCAAAAAACTCGCCACTCTTCGCGGCAAAACCGTCGCCCTGGCCTTCTTCGAAAACTCCACGCGCACTCGCATCAGCTTCGGCACCGCTGCTTCGCGCCTCGGCGCCGACACGATGAACCTCCAAGCCGAAGCCTCCAGCCTGAAAAAAGGCGAATCCCTGCTCGATACCGTTCAAACGCTCAACGCCATGAAGCCCGATTGTCTGGTCATGCGCCACGCTTCCTCCGGCGCCGCCGATTTCGTCGCGCGCCATCTCGATATTCCCGTCATCAACGCCGGCGATGGCACGCACGAACATCCCTCGCAAGGCCTCCTCGATGCGCTCACCATCCGCGACCGCCTCGGAAATATCGATAATCTTAATGTCACCATCCTCGGCGACCTCCAACACAGCCGCGTCGCCCGCTCCAACATTCATCTCCTCGGAAAATTCGGCTGCCGCTTCACGCTTTGCGGCCCGGCAATGTGGGTTCCCCAAGAACTCGAAAAAATCGGCGCCCCTGGCGTCTCCATTCGCCGCGTTTTCAAACTCGAAGAAGCCCTCGAAGATGCCGACGTCGTCCTCGTCCTCCGCGTGCAAACCGAGCGCATGCACGAACCATCCATCTCCAACGAAGACTACGTTCTCGGCTATCAGCTCAACGCCGAGCGCCTCCGCCTCGCCAAACCCAATGCGCTCGTCCTGCATCCCGGCCCCATGAATCGCGGCAGTGAAATCACTCCCGAAGTCGCCGATGGCCCGCAATCTTGCGTCCTCGAACAAGTCACCAACGGCATCGCCGTCCGCATGGCGCTTCTCTACCTGTTAATTTCCGGCGCGCCGGAAGAAAGTATGCCTCCCGAATCAACTGGCGCGGAAGAATCACTATCGCCAAGAAACCGCCGCTCCACCGATAAAAAGGATCTTCCACATGCTTCTGATTAAAAACGGCCGCGTCCTCGATCCCGCATCGAAAACCGACGCCGCACAAGACATCCTCCTCGACGGCGAAAAAATCGCCGAACTGGCTGCGCATGGCAAGGTCACCATCGCTCACAAAAACGCCGAAGTCTTCGACGCCACCGGCCTGATCGTCGCTCCCGGCTTCATCGATCTTCACGCCCATCTCCGCGAACCCGGCCAGGAGTCTTCCGAAACGATCGAAACGGGCACGCGTTCGGCCGCCCGCGGCGGATTCACCGCCATCTGCTGCATGCCCAACACAAAACCCGTCAACGACAACGCCAGCGTCACCCGCTTCATTCTCGACCGCGCCAAAACCGCGTGCGGCGTTCGCGTCTGGCCCATCGGCGCCGCCAGCGTCGGCAGCAAAGGCGAAGCCATCGCCGAAATCGCCGCCATGAAAGAAGCCGGCATCGTCGCCGTTTCCGACGACGGCAAACCCATCGCCACGGCCAAGCTCACTCGTCAAGTCATGGAATATTGTCGCTCGCTCGACATTCCCGTCATCGAGCACTCCGAAGATGTTTCGCTCGCTGCCGGCGCCGTCATGCGCGAAGGCGTCACCTCATCGCGCCTCGGCCTCCGCGGCATGCCCGCCGCCGCCGAATCTGTTTGCGTCGCGCGAGACGTGCAACTCGTCGAGCTCACCGGCGCCCGCCTCCACGTAGCCCATCTCTCCGCCAAAGCCTCGCTCGAACAAGTTCGCTTCGCCAAGCGGCGCGGTCTCCACGTCACCTGTGAAGTCACTCCGCACCATTTCACATTGATCGATGAAGACGTCCAGTACGACTCGCGATACAAAATGAATCCCCCGCTAGCCGCCCGCGAAGACCGCGAAGCTCTCATCGCCGGCCTCGCCGACGGCGCTGTCGACGCCATCGCCACCGATCACGCTCCCCACGAGCCGGCCCTCAAAGACGTCGAATTCGACAAAGCCCCTTTCGGCATCCTCGGTTTCGAAACCGCCCTGGCGCTCTCTCTCGAACAACTCGTCCACTCCGGCCGCCTCTCCCTCATGCGCATGGTCGAACTCTTCACCACCGGCCCCGCCCGCGTCCTAGGCATCGAACGCAAAATCGCCCCCGCTCAACCCGCCGACCTCACCATCTTCTCCACCACCCATGAGTGGACCTACAACGTAAACCAGTCCCCCAGCAAATCTCGCAACTCCCCTTTCGACTCCCGCACTTTCAAGGGCGCCCCAGTAGCCACCATCGTCGCCGGCCGCATTATTTACAAAATGTAGAGGCGGGGCTTGCCCCGCCCTCGCGGAACTTCGCCCCGCCATTTTTCATCCGTTTTAATAAATTCCTAACAAATATCTCAGGACTTTCTTCCTCCTCCACCCCTAACCTGCATCTTGTGCGGACAGCCCATTCCCATCCGCGCAGGGTGAGCCAAAGATGTCAGCGACACTTTTTCTGGCGTTTTGCATTCTCGGATGCGATTTTCTTTTGTATTTCTTGTTTCAGTGGACTTACGGAGAAAAACGCAGAGGCCTTGCCCGCAGATCGGTCGCACCTCAGAGCGCTATGAATCAGCCAGACGCTCGGCCGTTCCTCGTTGCTACCCGCAAGGGCGCCCTGGGAAGAAAGCGGGCACTTCCAAGTGCACGCCCGGGAATCTCCATCAACGGGGCCAGCGATCCCGCGCGATTCGGTGAAGTACGGGCCCATCGCCGTATCGCCCGCTCTTTCGCGGAGGCTAAACGCTAATAGCGCTCGCCTTTCCATCGATGGAAAGCCTTCGTTCAAAATCAGCGACGAGCAACCGCCCCGAGAGAGTGCGCGCGTGCTGTGTTAGTTCTTCGCAGGTGGTAGCCCAACGGTCGAGGGCTCTTGCGGTCGGATGTCGGTATTCTGCGATACGTCGATCATCCATTTTCCATTCTGTTTTTTCAGCACTTGCGTGAGAATCGCTTTCCTCGGCGCCACTGGATCGCCGTCCGGCGTTTTTTGTCCGGCCAGTGATGTCAAAACGTGCGCGACCGCGATCTCAGGGGTCAGGAATCGTATCTGCACATCGTCGATACTTAACGTGCTCTCTCGAAATATGGTGGCGTGCGCAGCGGCATGCTTCTCCTCAATCTCTGCTCGCCCTTTCCACCACCGCCCCGCTACGTTCACAAAATCCGCGCCCTTCGTAAACTGATCCGCAAATGCTTTCATATCGTGATGATTCCAAGCCTCTTGTAATCTCATCACAGCCTTGCAAACCCCCGCCTTGTCTGCACCCTGCCCGGCATTTCGTCCGGGCCCCATCAAACTCCCCAGCAGAAGAATCATCGCGAACCTCAACACTTGTCTCTTCATTTTCTTCCCCCGTCGAACACTTGAATCGGCGCGTGGGCTCATCCAGAATTTAATTTCTTTTCCCTCCCGCAAGAAGAGCCGCCCAGGCACTTAGCGCCGCAAGCTTCTCTTCCGCCCTCCAAGACCCTTCATGAGTCTCTCCAAGTTCTGCGATTACGCCTTTTATCTGCGCAACGGTTCTGTTCAGTAGTTGCGCCGCGTAAACATACGCGTTCTTCTCCAAGAGCACACTGTTTGGAATTTTCCGCTCGCCGAGCACATCTTCCAAAACCGTTCGAAACATCTGCCCTTCCAGCCCGTGCGCCCGAATGTGTCCGTTGTGAAGTGTGGCAGGGTCCACCAAGCTACCTACCACCAGCCCCGCTCCCGCAATCCAATAGCCCCCGGCGCTGGCCTGTTTCAGAAGTTCATGAACGGATTTCTTTGCAGCGCCAACCACCACCCTTCCCAATTTCTGGGTGAGCGCCCTTCCTTCCTTTTCGGGAAGTTCCAGCGCGGCGTGGCACGGCTGCTTCGATTGAGGAATTTTGGGATCAGAAAGAAGGAGGGCTTGGCACCGGACTAGCTTTGGCGCGCTCGCAGGCCCCGCCAGCAACACCGCCATCGCCCAGCCAGACTTCACTCTGAATCCAAGCGCCGCAGGTATCGGTTTGGGGTTTCGTTGCAAAACTTTCCCACCCTACGGAAGCGCTGTTAGGAAGGTATTATGCGCCCAATCGACGCGTGCCAGCAGTGACAAACTTCCGGTCACAGTTTTTAGTGTGCCGCAGGCTCCGCCGCCGGATGCAAGCCATGTTGCGGCACTTCATGGATACCGCGCGCGGGCGGCTCAATTCTCTGCCGGTAAAAATGGTCGAGCGGTAGCCTGCCCTTCCCGACGGGATACGCTTTCTCAATCGCTTTGGTCGCGTACGCTTTCGCCAGCGTCGCCGCTTCCAGCAATCCGCGCCCGACCGCCAGATGCGCCGCCAAAGCCGACGCAAACGTGCAACCCGTGCCGTGCAACTGCTCTTCGTTTACTCGCTCGCCGGGCAGCGTCACCATCTCCGTGCCGTCAAAAAGCACATCCGTCGGCCGCCCCATGTGCCCGCCCTTCACAATCACCGCTCGTGCGCCCATCTCCACAATCTTCCGCGCTGCCGCTTCCATCTCCGCTAAATCCTTAATGGTCATCCCGGTCAAAATTTCCGCTTCCGGCACGTTCGGCGTAATCACGCTCGCACGCTTTAGCAGTTCGGTAGCCAGGTATTTCACTCCGGCGGCGTCCAGAAGCTCCCGTCCGCTCGACGACTTCATCACCGGATCGTGCACCACATGCGCAAACGTGTGCGCATCAAGAAATTCCGCCACGATCGCGGCATTCCCGCGATTCCCCAGCATCCCAATCTTCACCGCGGCGATGTTGCAGTCTTTCGCCAGCACTTCGAGCTCCGCCTTCAGCGTCGCGCTCGGAATGTTGTGCACATCTTCCACGCCCTGCGTGTTCTGCACCGTCAGCGCCGTGATCGCCGCCACGCCGTAGCACCCGTGCGCCGCAAACGTCTTCAAGTCCGCCGCCGTCCCCGCGCCGCACGACGGATCAAATCCTGCGATCGTCAGAAGAATTGGCGGGGCCGTTGCGTGTCCATGTCCGTTCGTGCTCATTTTTCGTGCTTCGCAGCACCCCTCGAAGAAAATTGCCGGTCGCGCCACCTCGGCGCACCGGCATTTGCGAATGTACGCGCACCCTTTGCCGCGCGCAACAAGAATTTTCTAGTTTCAGCGGTCGCACACCGCTCCACCGGAAAACAGGAGACCAAAGCGGCGTTCTGTAGGGCAGGAAATTTCCGGCTAACGGCAAACGGCGTCGAGCTTGTCCATCGGCCGCTCGGCGTGTGGAGGATATTTCAGATGCCTTGCCTCAGTCAGTTGTTCAAGGAAGGTTCCGCCATGCGGCAACGCCGCATCCGGGTCACTCTGATACGCTGGATCTTTCTGCGCCTCTTCGAGCGAAACAAAATCAAACCCCTCTTTCTTGAATAAATCGAGCAGGTCCGGAAGCATGATGCTATCCAGCGCGCCGATGTGGAGCAGCAGCACATACTTGATGTCCCGCCCAAAAAGCATCACGGACAATTTCCGGTCCAGCGCAATATCGTTCGAAGCCGTGTTTAGGTAGCTCGACTTCAGCCACTGAATACTTTGCGTGTCCTGCTTCGCCACGCATCGCGCATACGGGTTGTTCCAGGCGTAATCCCCAAAATCCAGCGTCACCTGCGCGATTCTGTAGCCATGGTCGGCAAGATATTTGCGAATCGCGTGTCTTTTTTCGAGTGTGTCGCCCTCATGCAAAAACGGGTACCGGAACCAATGCCAATCTCGCGATCCCATAAACACCTTCAGCGGAGCTTCGTTCATGGCGATCTCGTCCTCGAACGCCTGCACGCTCGCAGTGTTCAGATCGATGTGTGAATAGGTGTGATTGCCAAGCGCCAATCCGGAATTGACCCACGTAGCGAGCAAATCGGCTTTTTCTTGGTCACCGCCGATATTCTTTGCGTTCAAAAATCCGTAAACGCCCGGCACGCCCTTCGCTTTAAACGTCTCAATGAATTTCTTTGCAATTTCGGCCCGCGTTGTATTTGCCGGCAAGTCGCCATGCACCGGCAAATCGTCCACCGTAATGGCCACTTCCGCCCTCTGCTGTCCCACGGCGGATGAAACCAGAAATAAAATGCATATTGGGAGATGTAGCCAGCGAGCGGAAACCGGAAATCCTGTCACGAACTTGGCCTCACTAAGTCCCGCATATTATCGCGATGTGTAGAGATATGCAGTGCGGCAGCTCTGCTGCCGCTTTTCTCAGCCACTCGCATAACTCTATATTTAGCGAGTTTCTAAAATAATCTTCAAAAATAAGAATCAGGGGAACAAACCGCGCACCAAGGTAGCTTCCGCCACGCGTCCCACCGCCAGAATCATCGCACCCGCTCGCGGCGGCACATGATGCTTCCGCATCGTCTCCACCATTTCGTGGAACGCCTTCACCATGCTCTTCTGCAATCGCGCGTTCACTTCCTCCGCGTCCCACATGAGCCCTTCCATGTTCTGTACCCATTCGAAGTAGCTCACCGTCACGCCGCCCGCATTCGCCAGAATATCCGGCAACACGGTAATCCCGCGCCGCGCCAGAATTTCGTCCGCGTGAGGAGTCGTCGGCCCGTTCGCCGCTTCCGCCACAATCCGCGCCTTCACCGCTTCCGCGTTGTGCAGCGTAATCACATTCTCGAGCGCCGCGGGCACCAGAATGTCGCACTTCATCGTCAACAGGTCGTCGTTCGTCATCCGCGACGCCCCCGGCATCCCCACCACCGTTCCCGACCGCTCCTTATACCGAATCGCCTTGATCGGATCGATGCCGCGCGAATTTGTTACGCCGCCTCGCGTGTCGCTCAGCGCGATAATCTTCGCCTTCTTCTCCGCAAACAGCCGCGCCGCCGTCGCCCCCGCGTTGCCAAATCCCTGAATCGCCACCGTCGCCCCGCGCAGCGGAATCTTCTTCAGCTTGCACGCCTCTTCCACCACATACAGCAACCCGCGCGCCGTCGCCTCGCTCCGCCCCTCCGACCCCCCAATCGACACCGGCTTGCCCGTCACCACTCCATGCACGGAATGCCCCACCGTCATCGAGTACGTGTCCATGATCCACGCCATTGTTTGCGCGTCCGTGTACACATCCGGCGCCGGAATATCCATCGTCGGCCCAATAATCGGCAAAATCTCGCTCGCGTACCGCCGCGTCATCCGCTCCAATTCCGTTTTCGACATGCGCTTCGGGTCGCAAATCACTCCGCCCTTGGCCCCGCCGAACGGCACGTTCAGCACCGCCGTCTTCCACGTCATCCACGCCGCCAGCGCTTTCACTTCGTCCAGCGTCACGTTTGGGTGATAGCGAATTCCCCCCTTGCCCGGTCCGCGCGAAATATTGTGCTGCACGCGATATCCGGTATGGACCTTCACCTGCCCGTTATCCATCTTCGTGGGAATAGAAACTTCCAGCACGCGCTTCGGCGTCCGCAGTATCTGCCGCAACCCCGGCTCCAGCTTCAAAAACTCCGCCGCCATATCAAACTGTATCTGCGCAATCCGAAATGGATTCAAGTCTTCCCGCGGAGCTATGCGCGGCACCATCGGCGGCGCTCCTATCTGTCTCAGCGGCCCTGTGGGCTTTACGACCGTGGCCATCGGCGTCGGTCCTTTCCTCTACACGTCTAGTCTCGACTTCTCGATCGTTTGAAAATTAAAATGTTTTGCGCTGCCCCGGGGTTCGCAACTCTTCCCGCCGCTCCCGCTAACCGTTCGCCGCCATCCGTTGCGTACTCTTCACATATTTGTCCCGGCACGCGGTCGAACAAAAGTGCACCAACTCCCCGCCTTCGCGCAGCGGCACCGCCAGCACTTCCGCCACATGCATTCCGCAAACCGGATCGCGCACCAGCCGCCGCGCCGCCACTCCGCTCTGCGCTTCCCCCGCTGCCGCTCCCGCCGAACCCGCCGCGTCCTGTTCGCTCCGCGCCGTCGGCATCGCCCCTCGCACCATCCACGCCAAAACCCGCCGCAGGAGCGCCACGCTCCACGACACAATCACCAACCAAAACAAAAACCTACCGATACGCGCTAAAAAGTCGAACATGTCCCTCAGGCGAGTGTATGCAAGGCGAAAAGGCAGGTCAAACGAAAACACGTACTTTCAACAGCTTAGGCAGCGTAAATGCCTCGTCCAATGAGCCCAAATCGGCCCGATCTAGACCTAAGTTTCCTATTATCAATAAGTTGAACACGTAGGGGCGCGATTCATCGCGTCCCACTTTCTTTTTCGCCCCATGGGAGCCAACCGGGCTCGTAATCCTGTCCTCTCCCAACCTAAATCCTTATCTCATTCCCTCTTTACTTCGCTACTTCCCAACTTCCACCGCCGGTATCCTCTCAATCCCCATATACGCCCGCAAAACCTCCGGCACCACAATCGACCCATCCGCCTGCTGATAATTCTCCACCACCGCGATCCACGTCCGCCCCACCGCCAACCCCGACCCATTCAGCGTATGCACAAATTCGCTCTTCCCGCCGCCCTTCGGCTTATACCGTATCCCCGCGCGCCTCGCCTGAAATGCCTCGCAATTCGAGCACGACGAAATCTCGCGAAACTCCCCGCTCGAAGGCAGCCACACCTCGATGTCATACGTCTTCGCCGACGCGAATCCCATATCCCCCGTGCAAAGCAGCATCGTCCGGTAGTGCAACCCCAGCTTCTGCAGAATCGTCTCCGCATTCGCCAGCAACTTCTCGTGCTCCTCGTAACTCTTCTCCGGATGCGTAAACTTGAACAGCTCCACCTTCTGAAACTGGTGTTGCCGCAAAATCCCGCGCGTATCTTTTCCGGCCGCGCCCGCCTCGCTCCGGAAACACGCCGTCCACGCTGTCACATAAATCGGCAGCTTTTCTTCCGCAATCGTCTCGTCGCGGTACAAATTGTGCAGCTCCACCTCCGACGTCGGCGTCAGCCAAAAATCCGTCCCTTCCACGCGAAACAAATCCGCCGCAAATTTCGGCAGCTGCCCTGCTCCCATCAACGATGCCGTATTCACCAAAAACGGGGGCAAAATCTCCGTATATCCATGCCCCCGCGTATGCACATCCAAAAAGAAATTCGCCAAAGCCCGTTCCAGCCGCGCTCCCCAACCCTTATAAACCGCAAACCGTGCCCCGGTAATCTTCGTCGCCGCCGCCAAATCCAAAATCCCCGCCCGCTCCCCCACTTCCCAATGCGGCTTGGCCACGAAATCAAACTTCGGCGCCGCTCCCCACCGCCGCACCTCCACATTCTCTTCCGCGCTATGCCCCACCGGCACCGTCTCGTGCGGCACATTCGGAATCGTCAGCATCAATTCGCTCTGCGTAGCATTCAACTGCGCAATCCGCTCGTCCGCTTCCTTAATCCGCTCCGAAACCGCCTTCATCTCTCCAATCAACGAGTCCGCATCCTCTTTCGCCTTCTTCCGCCGCGCAATCTCCTCGCTCGCCCGATTCCTCTGCGCCTTCAGCCCCTCCGTTGCCGTAATCAACTCCCGCCGCTGCGCATCCAAAACGCGAAACGCATCCAAATGCAGCGGCGTCCCCCGCTTCTCCGCCATCGCCGCAAACACATCCAAATGATCCCGAAAATAATTTAGGTCATGCATAGTGGAATTAGTCTAGCAAAGGAAGACGGCTTTTATCTCTTCTTCAAAATTTGTCGAATGTTCCGTTTTCCGTGCAGTACAGCGACTATATCG
The DNA here is from genome assembly GCA_963804545.1 of uncultured Acidobacteriota bacterium. Classification (GTDB taxonomy): domain Bacteria; phylum Acidobacteriota; class Terriglobia; order Acidiferrales; family UBA7541; genus Acidiferrum. Next base: position 2,569,480 of record CAWDQW010000004.1, on the reverse strand, counting down.
AGTGGTTGGCCTCTCGTGCGGTAAATAACCTGATATGACCGCACAGTCCAGAACAGAACAGAACCGGACCCTTGGTTAGGTCTTCTCGACGATGGCCCTTCCCCGGCATCTCGGCCAATCCGCGCATCGCTTCCAGAAGCTCCACACGCACTCGCTCCGCAGCCTCCGTACTGTCTTGGGCAATGTATTCGTATATCTCGATGATATCTTGCGAGGCTTCCGGTGAGAGACGAAACGCGTTCATTTGCGCGGCGCTTGCAAATCCTGGCCACGCTTCCTCAGTTGCTCAAAAAACTCTTCCCCATCCACGCCTTGGCCCGCATCAAGCTGCGCGAGGCCCCGCGCGATTTTTCCTTCGATTTCCTCGCGCGTGTATTCTTCTCCAAACTCCCGGGCAATAAAGTAATGCTGAAGTGCAGTGCCCACAACCGCGGCAGCATTGGGAAACCTGCCGGCCTCGACCTCTTTTTGCACCAGCTTTTCTGTTTCGGCGTCGAGTTTCACTTCCATAATCACCTTGTCACTTCGGCTAGTTCTCAGCCCCCTCCATACTAGCCCACTGCCATCGAAAACTAAATCTTTGCGTTTCCTCTTCTCTGTGACCTCTGTGTCTCTGTGCCCCTCTGCGTAAAACTCCTTCTTTTGCCTTTATCTTTACCTCCTCACTTCCCTACCTCATTACCTCGCATCCCTTGACTCCTATACCCATCTGATCAACGATCCCGATCGATCAACAAAGTGGCACAGCCCACTCTGCCCCATCGCGCGGTTTTGGCGCGATGAATCCTGGCTGTGCGCTTTTTGGCCGGTTAACCAATTCCCATGTCTACTCTCTTTCACCCTGAGCGCAGCGAAGGGCCACACGTCGCCTTCGACGACCCCAAGCACCACCTCCGCATCTACCAAGGCGACTGCCTCGACCTCCTGCAAAAAATCCCGCCGTCCTCCGTCGACCTCGTCTTCGCCGACCCGCCCTACTTCCTCTCCAACGGCGGCATCACCTGCCACGCTGGCAAAATGGTCTCCGTCAACAAAGGCTCCTGGGACGTCTCCCAAGGCCCCGACGCCAATCACGAATTCAATCGCTCTTGGCTCGCCGCATGCCAGCGCGTCCTCAAACCCAACGGCGCCATCTGGGTCTCCGGCACCGCCCATGTCATCCACAGCGTCGGCTTCGCCATGCAGCAGCTCGGCTTCAAGCTCCTCAACGATATCTCCTGGGTGAAGCCCAACCCGCCTCCCAATCTCTCTTGCCGCTATTTCACCCACGCCACCGAAACCCTCATCTGGGCCGCCAAAGACAAAAAGTCCCGCCACACTTTCCATTACAAGCTCATGAAGGAAACCAATCGCGGCAAACAAATGAAGTCCGTCTGGGAAGGGATAAAACCTCCCGAAGCCTGGGAGAAAAAATTCGGCAAACACCCCACTCAAAAACCCGTCGCCCTCCTCGAACGCATGCTCCTAGCCTCCACCAACGAAGGCGACACAGTCCTCGACCCGTTCCTAGGCGGCGGCACAACTCTCGTCACCGCGTTACGCCTAGCCCGCCGCGCGATCGGCTGCGAACTCTCTCTCGATTACATCAATCTCTCCATCCGCCGCCTCTGTTCCAATCTGGTACAAGTCCAGCTTTCCGTTTCGTCTTTCGAAATTTCCTTCGACTGCCTCCACTTTTCTGTTGATCCGCCACTCGATTCCGTGGATCGATCAGATCGCGCTTCGTCCCGCTCCGTCATTTCGAGCGTAGCGAGAAATCTCTCTTCTCTTTGCGTGAATGTGTCGCAGTCGATTTCTGAGAGCAGGAACTCGTCGCACTTGCCTGGCCAACTCCAACTCGTCCAACAAGAACTCCGCTTCCATTTCATCGGCCGCCACGACCGCCGTGTCATCTTCTCCACCCTAGCCGACTCCCTCGACGAAGCCCGCCAAAAATTCCGCGCCTCCGGCCACCCCGATTCCGACGCCCTCTTCATCATCAAAACCGAAACCCAAATCTACCTCGCCTGATCGACATTGGCCTGTGTAGGCGCCGGGCTTCAGCCCGGCCTATCTGCTCCCGCCCTCAGCCCTTCCCTCGCGGATCATGACGTGATCTAATCCATCTTTGACTTGCCTTGGCGGTATCCGTCCGCAGTCACACGTTTTGCATGCGAGGTTTGTTATGCCGAGCCACAGGGTTCCGCTCGTAGCTAATGAAGGAATCTTTCGGGGACTTGCAAGCCAGAACATGCTCTTCCACCAGTGCCTCAGCGAGCTTGTGGACAACGCCATCGCAGCGACCCCGTCAGGCCAAAAGTTTCGTGTGGACATAGTATTCTCGTCCCCCGCCGGAAGTGGCGACCGTGTAGATCTGTACGTTGCGGACCGGGGAAGGGGGATGAATCTCGAGCATCTGGGAAAGGCGCTTCAGCTAGGTGAGTCGGCGACAGCTGACAGCCGACTGAACGAGCACGGATTCGGACTGAAAAACGCTTTAGCAACTCTTTCGGGTAGCAACGGCCCGTGGAAGTTATGGACAAAAGCCACGGCCGGCGGACCCGTCCTAACCGTTGAGGGGCCCTTTTCTCGCGAAATGGTAATCCGTGACGATGAAGAATTTCCTACGGATTCCTTTCTGCCGGCAGATTTTTGCACGCTGATACGTGTACCTGTCAAAATTGCGTTCATCCAAACCGCGCAAGGTAGAGGAGCTCCCGCGACTGATCTGAACGCACTCCGTGATTGGATTATTGAACACCTCGGCGTCCTGTACCGCGGCTACTTAGCACAAGACGAAGAAACATTTGAAACAAGCGGTGTCATTGTGGTCTCCATCGGGACAAACAGCATTACGGTCCCTCCAGTTGAGGTTCCTTTCGGGAACAGAGATGTTAAGTACATCGATGTCGAGTTAGGAGGGAAGGTCGAATCGATACAATATAGATACGGGACCTTAGATGAGGTGAAGAGAGACAAACTCATCAAAGGGAAAAAAGCCAAGTTCTATTACCAGCAGAATCAGCCCACTCAGGGCATTGACATCAGGTTGGGGAAGCGGGTCATCGCGACTCGGCAGTTTGAGACAATTTGGAACGTCTCGCGTCACAATAGCTTCAACGATTTCGTCGGTGAGTTGTTGATCCCAGACCTCCCGCGCGGCGTACTTAGCACCACAAACACGAAGACCGACTTCAATCTGGATGACCCCGATTGGGCAAAAATCTTTGCCAAACTCAAGGAGTTTCCACCCGTTAAGGAAATCAGACAGAAGACCGAGGCCGACGTGAGGGATAAGTGGATCCGTATGTTGAGAGCCACAAATCCTGAAGACACGGTAACCGACGAGAGGAGCGTATGGCCGACAGGTACGAGAATAGACGTCTACCGCAGGACTCCTCAAGGCAAGATCATAATCTATGAGCTAAAGGTTGTTTCCGGCTCGCCCATCCACCTATATCAACTAAAAATGTATTGGGATGGGCTCGTCCTAGATACGAAAGAGCAACCCAGCGAGGCAATTCTTTTAGTCGACGCGTTCGACGCGGCCTTGGAACAAATGGCTAATATGATGAACCAAATGGCACCGCCGGCGGGTACAAAGCCGTACAACTTCAAGATAGAGCGATTGAAGGACAAGAACCTTTAAGGGTCGTTGTGGATTTCTGCATGGACCTCCACCTGCCCAGCGCGGGTCTCGCCCGGTATAAAAGTGCCTCCCAACGCGCCCGAGTGGGCACCGAGTCCTGGGGTGCATCGAACTTTTTCTGTCCTGCTTGTGATTCGCCGCAACTCGACCTTGCGCCGGATGGAACAGCCACGCTCGACTATTCTTGCCCGAAGTGCGACTCATCTTTCCAACTGAAGAGCCAGTCCAAGCCGTTCGGCGCAAAGATTCTCGACTCCGCCTATTCGCAAATGAAGCGCGCCATCCTCACCGACCACACGCCGAATCTTTATGTCTTGCACTACGACATGACCGCCTGGGCCGTCCGCACCGTTATTCTGATTCCGCACTTCGCCTTCGCGCTATCTGCCATCGAATGCCGCCCGCCTCTGGCACCAACCGCGCGCCGCGCGGGCTGGGTCGGCTGCAACATCCTTCTCAACAAAATCCCCCAGGACGCTCGCATCCCCATCGTCGCCGACGGCACCGCACGCCCCGCCGCCGAAGTCCGCCGCGCCTATCGCCGCCTACGCCCGCTCGAAAAACTCAAAGTCGAAAAACGCGGCTGGACCCTTGACGTCCTCAACGTCGTCCGCTCTCTCAACAAACCCGAATTCCTTCTCTCCGACGTCTACGCCCGCGCCGACGAGCTATCGAAACTCCACCCCGACAATCGCCATGTCCGCGACAAAATCCGCCAGCAACTCCAGCTTCTCCGCGATCTGGACTTACTCGAATTCCTCACCCCCGGTTCCTACCGTCTCAAATAATCTGGCTCATCCGCGGCAGTCGGGCGCCGCACCTGCTTCGCCATCACGCTCAGCTGCGTTTGGATTTCTTCTTCTCTCTCCCATAGCGATTCAGTTCCATAATCCCCCAAACCCCGTTCGGAGACAGCTTCGCCACGAACGGCGCCGTCCGACTGGCGAGAACTGCCTTAACGCGAGCCCAATTCTCAATCAGAATCGGCGCCCACATCTGAGGATTCTTGTTGTTCTGTGGAAGGAAAAACACCCGGCCTTTGTTTTCGCCGATTGCTCTCATGCTGAGCGGATCTTTCAGAATCCGCCGGTCCGGAGTAATCGCCGCCCAGGACCTTTGCCCGCAGGAGGCCAGCCACACATCATCCGTCTCGTCGGGTTTGAAATGCTCGTCGTGAACCCGAACCACGAATCCTTCTTTTCTCAGTGCTTCTGCCAGTTGCTTACTTCCCAGGTTTCGGTCAAGAAAGAAGATATGAACTTCAGGCTGCTGGGGCGTACCGGATTGCCTCTTCAATTTGCGACACCTTCAACCCGTAGTCCTCCGCGATGCTCTCGACTCCTTCTCCGGTATTGAAGCGGCCAAAAATGACTTCCGCCATTACACCCGTTCCATTTACAACCGGCCTGCCGGAAGAAACGGCGGGGTCTATGACAACTACTCTGGGAGGATCGCTCGTTACGTCTCCCGGCCAGTTCATCCGTATCGGGAAGAGCTTGATGGGCCACCCCTTGTAGTCGCGCTCGATCCGGCAAAGATAAAAACAAAATTGGGCCAAGCCCGGCTGCCCCCATCGCGAGATATTGATTGTCTGTTCTAGTCCCGTCGCTCCTGCGATTTTCTTGACGAAAAGGTCTTTTCCGTCTGTCAAAATCCTCGCTGAGGAGCGGATGGGCCGAAGGATAAGTCTTGCGCACATAGTCCATCGCCCTGCGAATGGCCGGCATCTCCACCTTGTGCTTTTTGCGCGTGGACAGAAGGATATGCGCTTCAACCAGATTATAAAAAGACAAATTGCCGGGAGCTATCAGCTCAATCAGAGGTTTAAAAAATTTCTGACCCCCAGAAGTCGGATATTTTCTGCCATGGACCCAGGAGTTCAGCGTAGCCGCCGACATCCCCAAGCATCGAGCGGCCTCTTCAATTCCATACCGGGGCACTTCGCGCCGGTCTATATCCTTGTTAACTTGCACGGCGCCTCCCTTCAACGCTCTGGTAAAACCATTATCCATTAAATTTAAACCTCAGGTGGAAGATTCAAGATACCGGGTGTGTGTATCGCAGCCCTAGCCGGGTGCCCCGCATATCGTGTTTACGCGTGGGTGTTTTGACTTTTCGTTCCACGCGGCCCCTTCCCGCCAGATATCGCAGCCTTCGGTTTCAAGGCCGCGGGTCTTGGCTTTCACGCCATCGCCTCAGGCCAAAAAAAAAGGGGGCCACTTCGCCCCCTCCAACCTCACCCAGAAACTCAGCGCTCAGTGGTTGTCGCTGACACAACCTTGTGGAACGTCGAGTATTCCGCTTCGAACTTCTTCACCACCGGGATACCCTCAATGTACCGCGCCATGATCTTCTCGATCTGCGGATACAGTTCGCGATGGTAAAGCTCCGCATACTCCTTTGCTCTCCACAGGCTGATTGCTTCCAGCTCCCTCTTCTCCGGTGTCACGACCCAACTAGTCCACGAAACCCTTCTGCCTGCGTAGCAGGGGCAGGATTTCCTTTTCAAACGTTACCGGAAATTCCTTCACAACATTTGGCTTCAGTTGCAACACGACTTCACGTGCGAACATATAAGCCTTCCTCTCTTTTTACTTGGGGGGCGATGCCGCTGATCCTCTCCGTTTTTTCTACAGAGCGCAGGATCGAAAGTTCATTCCGTCCCCCACCGCAATTTCGCACTCCAGCCGCCCGGTTTCGGTGCTCGCTGTCACCCATCCATGTGACCGCCGGACGCACCTCCGCCCGCAGCCCACCAGGTGCCGAAACTTTCGCTCTAACGCGCGTCGTTTGCGCTCCGGATGTACTTGCGGATGCCGCCGGTTTTGACTTTTTCCCGCCAGACTATTCAAATTCCCCCGGCCATTCGCGGGCGGCGTGAAGCACCGCAACAATGCGCACTTCCTTCTTTTCTATCCGATACGCAACAATGAACGGCGTGCCCGCAATAACCAGCTCACGAGTACCTGCCACGCGCCCCTCCCTCCCCGCCATGGGATGACGGGCCAGAAGCAGCGTGCTCTCCCAAATTTGATCCGCAGACCGGGCCGCCGCCCTGCGATTTTCCTCGGCGATGTATTCAAACGCGCTGACGAGCTGTTCCCGGGCCGGAGTGGTCCACCGCACGCGCATCGCGGCGCGCTACTTCGCTCGCCGCATTCGCGCGATCAGTTTTTCCATTTCCGCGTGCGGCACAAAGTCCTCTTGCTCGGCCGCGCGCAAGCCCTTCTTGATCAGCCGGATGTGATGTTGGTTGACCCGCAAATAATTTTCCACCGCCTCGTTCAACACATGGCTGCGGTCGCGATCCAGGCTCTCCGCCAGCTCATCCAGCGACTCCACCGTATCGGCCGGAATCCGGAAACTGATTGTCTTCAGCGTGCTCATGGGTTCGCTCCCATAATACGCAATATTACGCCGTATTACCGTGCATTACAACGCCCACGCGCCCCGCCCATAGTTTTGGAAGGGTGGGTCTTTTGACTCTTCCCCTGCCAGTTCGCGGCCTCCCCCAACCACAAATTTTCTCACATTTCCCTTGACAAAAAGTGTTTCCCAGCGTATAGTATTGCTTGGGTAATGGTTCGCCCCGTTTCCTGTAGCGCCAGCATCCCTGCTGGCGTTTTTCTTTTGGTGCCAAGTTTCATCGCTAAGTTCTTTAAAATCCGCACTTCCGCAAAATGGACCTGTAACCCCTTTGGAATGAACACTTCCAAAACACAGGACTTAAAACTATTTAGAATGAACACTTACAAAAAATTGGGCACGGCTGGCGGTCAGGATTAACTCGCTGAAGCCTGCAAGCTTCACACCGTCGGTCCGCGGTCGGCGTTTGAGCACCCGCAGGAACTCCCGCAACTCCTTTACTCTCATACGCGTACTTCATAAATTGCGCACCCCCCGGGGGCGGGGGTCCCGGAAGTCAGGCCGTACAATCTATCTGGCCTCTCCGGCTCTGTGGCCGGCTCACGGACGGCCCTGGGCCGCGCGCGGCACTTCACTCATCAACTGGTGGATATTGCCTTCGCTGTCCTTGAATGCCGTCATCCACAAATCGTGCGTTGGCATCGGCGCGATCAGCCGCGGAGCCGCGACAATGTCCACGCCGTGCTGCATCAGCCGCTGGTGTCCCGCCTGAATGTCCGCCACGCGGAAATCGAAAATCGACTTGGATGGTCGTGTTCCGGCGACGGCGCCGTGCCCAGCATCAGCCGCACGCCGCCAATCGAAAAACGCCATGTTCGGCACCGTAAAAAGCAGCGGCAACCCGAGCACGTCGCGGTAAAACGCCGTCGCCCGCTCGACGTCTTTCACGATGATCGAAATCTGCCCGATATTCTGAATTCCCAGAGTTTCTGCGGTTGCGTTCATTTCCCTTTACCTCCGAAGGAAGATTCGTTAGCATAGCTAACTATCTTCCATGCCCCTGTCAAGCCCAAAAAAACACCTCCTGCCAACGCTTCAGCCGCCCTTCCGGCGCCCGACCCCGCAACAATCGAACTCGCCGACCAACTTCACTCCGCCGCCATCCACCTGCTGCGCCGGCTGCGCGTCCGCGACCGCGAAAGTGGCATCGGCCCCGCTCAGCTTTCCGCCCTGTCCGTCCTCGTTTTCGGCGGCCCGAAATGGCTCGGCGAACTCGCCGATGCCGAGCAAGTCCGCCCACCCACCATGAGCCGCATCGTCGCCGGCCTGTACCGCTGGCGCCTGATCCGCCGCCACGCCACCGAAGACCGCCGCCCGCGTCCACATCGAAGCCACGCCCAAGGGTGTCGCCTTGATGTGGGAAGGCCGCCAGCGCCGCGTCGAATCGCTCACCAAAGCCGTGGGCGCGTTGGATGAAAACGAAAAACTGCAACTGCGCGCGGGCGTCGCGCTTCTCCAGCGAGTCCTTCGAAATCTTTAGGTGGCCGGATCCTCCGTCCTGTTGTATCGGGGAATCGAGAGATGGAACGATCGAGAGCAAAGATTCAGAAAGACGGCTTGGCGGGGGATGGCTTGACGTACTCGACGCCGTATCGAAACACTTTGTCCCCAGAGAGCGCCTCGACGCGCTTAATCCTGGCCGGTACGAAAAGACCTTTCTCTCCCGGAGAATACGGTGCCGCAATTTCTATCAGCGAACCGAGCTCGTACTGCTGCAAGCTATGGAAGCAAACGCCGCCTTTCGAAACATTTTCACATTCGACGACTTCGTCCGCATGTGCGGTGCAGAACGCACGCGCTGAAACTCACTCGAATGCGCACGTGGCGGCGCTTGTTGACGGGCCGCCCATTGGCATCGAGTTCCCGCACGGATACAGCAGGAGGCGCCGCAGCGGAAGACGCAACAGGAGGCGGGGCAATACGCGAGGCTGAGGAGCAGCCCAGGGCTCGGGCGCCAGCAGCACGGCGGTGGCGCTGGCCACTACAGGCGAAGTATGAATATCCGCCAAGGAAGCGAATTCAGAAATAGTGGATCCCGGAATACGAAGACGCCGTCGCCACAGAAGCGGGTGCGTTTGATGCAGCAAGCCCTGGTTCAAAAGATTCCGAAAACGAAGCCGCCGGCGAGTACTGAACTGGCGCCGATGTGCGCGCTACGTGGGAGGGCGCAGGCGAATTGAGAACTGGCTTGGCCGGGGTCGCGGCAAAACAGGAACGACCTTGCCACGCGCAGCCTCAGTAGAGGAGGCCAGTGACGGCTCGGACAAGCCGAACGGCCTCTTTACCGGGGTAGGAACAGACTCGCCTACCGCCTTTTTCCAAGGGGTCGATGCGCCGCACTCGACGCAATAGCGAAGGATATTCCCGTTGACGGAGTAGACGTCCTCTTCGATTTCGAACTGCTCAATATTTTGACGTGTTTGGCAGATGCTGCATTCGAGGACGACAGAGACGCCGTCCGATTCGAACGACTCGGGAGGCGGAAACTCCATCGGCCAAAAGTGCGGATCGGGAGCAACGAAGGCAACACCGTATACGTAGCGGCCCGGTTCACCGCCGATCTGTCCAACGAGGCGAACTTCGGCTTCTTCAGTGGAATCGGGCAGACGCAGGGTCATAACTTCGTCCGGGGCAAACCGATAGCGGGAGACAATTCCGGCGCCATGGCGGCTGAGGACTACAGTTTTCGTTTGCTCGGAAAAACTTTTCCGGTTGTGTCCGTTCCCATTAGGACGATATCGAGCTCTTTAGCGATGCGTCCGCTCCGGCGTTTTCGCTGCATAGGCCAGTTTAGGCTCCTGGAATGATGAGGGTCCTGTCAGGTTTATCGGCGGCGGGGTTCGGAGCTTTAGCGGCTCGAATCGCAAGGAGTTAAAACGCAATGGTGGACGCGCGATTCCAAGGGAGGGGCGAAGAACTTGCGTAAGTACATAGGTACTAAAAAGAGTCTCCCGAGGGGAGCGGGAAGTACTGAGAAGAATGAACCCGGCGGGCTATCGACGCAAAGAGGGGGGAGGAGCAGACTCGTAACTGTAATCGGGAGTTAGTTGCGGCTTCCGGAGCAGAAAGGTTTGGGCCTGATTGCTCCTGTAAAACGTTCTGCTGCTCGCGAGCGCAGCCGAACGGTCGGAAGAACTGGGCTGGCTTCAGGTTGCAAGACCCTCCATCCCCCACGCCCGAGCGGCCGGTCCCCCCACCGGCCGCTCATTTTTTTGTGGCTGTGATTTCTGCGAACCCAAGCTACAAGTCAAAAGTTCAAAATCCAAAGTTAAGGCCAAACGTAGAACCCCGGAACCGCAAGCAGGGCGTTGTGCAGCATTGCCTGCCAACGTCGATTGGGTATACGTTGACGGTCAGCCGGGAAGATGAAATGAAAATTCCCGGTAGCTCTCCCATCCGCGCCATGTGGAAGAACTCGGGATGACTGGATCAAACCTGTTTTTGCCTCACGAAGGGATGAACGATGAGGACCAATGTCATGAAAGCGTTGCGTTTTGCTGAGTTTGGGCCGCCGTCGGTCTTGCGAATCGAAGAACTCGCGATTCCAGAGCCAGGTGAGGGGGAAGCGCTTGTTCGTGTGAAGGCAGCAGGCATCAATCCCAGCGACATCGGGGACGTCGCGGGGCGTTTCAAGCACACCACTCTGCCGCGAACTCCCGGGCGTGATTTTGCGGGCGTTGTCGTAACAGCGAAGCAACACGAAGGCGAAGAGGTCTGGGGCAGTGCGCCGAAGCTCGGTATCGTCCGGGACGGATCCCACGCGGAATATGTTGTTGTACCGGCGGAGACGCTCGCGCTCAAACCAAAGTCGCTGAGTATGGAGCAAGCGGGAGCGATCGGGATTCCGTACATTACGGCATGGGCGTCTTTAGTGGATGCCGCGCAAATTCAACCTGGCGAAACCATTCTGATTGTCGGCGCCGCCGGGTCCGTGGGACAAGCTGCTACACAAATCGCGAATTGGAAGCAGGCGCGCGTTATTGGTGCGGATACTTCATCCGATCCGATTGCCGGCACTGAGTCGGTGGTCAACACCAAGACCCAGGATCTTCGCGAGAGGGTTATGGAACTGACGGCCGGAAAAGGAGTCGATGCCGTGTTCGACACCGTGGGAGGCCCACTGTTTGAGCCGGCGTTGCGATCGCTCGGGTTGCGGGGACGACACGTGGTTATTTCAAGCAGGGGAGAGCCGCGCGTCAGTTTCAACCTCATCGATTTCTATCATAATTTCTCGCGCCTGCTGGGGGTCGACAGTTATGGACTCACGGCACGACAGGTGGGGGAGATAGCTGCCGAGATCGCTCGCGGTTTTGAAGCGGGGGCTCTGAAAGCACCGCAGATTGAGATCGTGCCATTTGAGAAGGCTGTGGACGCATATAGCAGGCTGGCTGGCGGACTTGCGAAGACGAAGCAGGTACTAAGTCTCGAGTAGGGCTCGGTCGGCTGAAGCATAAGATTCGCGAAGAGGGGGCACGGCGCGCCGTGCTTTTACAAGCTCATTGCAGAGAAATGGGTGGGCAAAAAAAGAGGGCCTAAAGGAACAGGCCCTCGGAACTGAACCACTTCGATGACACACTCGCGGGAAGTGAATCTCCCGCACCAGCCAACCACCAGAGAAGAAATGAAAAAAGGGGGCTGGTGCAAGCCCCCTTTTTTGAACTGACCCCCCAAAAACCGGAACCGAGTCGAGGTTGGATCTGGCCACCCCGGGAAGCCAATCTTGTAAGTTGGACTAGAAGAGTTAATAGTTGTGCCAGCAGGGGGCCGAATTGGGCTCGGGCTGGAGATGCATGATTCAAAAGAATTTACGGGACACTTGGAGTTCAGAGAAGAAAGAGCGGACCAAAACATCTACAAAATCTCACAGAAAATAGAGAATCACCTACATTCTTTAGGAGTATTGCATCGAAAAAAGCGATGGACCCTGCCTCGGTTAAAGGCCAGTCGACGCGATATACATGTTCCGCCACTCTCATCGCGTAACCAACGAACGAGAATATCGTTTCGGGTTCGGAGTGAACGTTAACGTTCACGTGAAGGCCGGGGAATCGTCCGTCCGCAAGGACGCGCCGATACCAAGTTATTGCTTGGAACAATCAAGATGTCCTGTCAATTCGGCAGACCGTGTGGCCGCGAGAGAGATTAAGGCTCGGGGAAGACGGGGACGAGGAGACGGTTTATGGAGCTGGGAGCGTCGCGCAATTTCATATAGAGCAGAGTGCCGTTCGGACGAGGCACGTCGATGGAATTGCCGGCAAACCCTTCCATGACGACCACCGGCGAAGTGAATTTTTCGTCGGCTGATAAGGAATCGATCAGGAAGAGATCGGAGCCCTCGAGGCGGCAGGGCTTGGAGGGATCTTCGGGACAGACGATGCGCGTGATTTTTGGAAGGCGAACAAGCTGCGTGAGCGGCTCCATCGCCCGTCCCGTTTTTGGCGTCGACGAGGCGGAATCGCAGCTCGCCGAACACCGAGGGACCGAAACGCTTGGCGGGGTTAAGTTCGGCGCGGGCGGTGGTGGCATCCTGAATAATCAGCGCGCCATCGGAAAAGCCCAGCTCGACGCTGGCGCTTTCATCCGAAGTAGCTACCTCGAGCTTCATAGCTTGATTAAATTTGGCGGTATCCTTGACGAAAAAAGTCAGAGTCCCATTGATGGGGAGATCGTTGGCGTCGCCAAGCCTGAGAATTACGAGAGGATCGCCGGCAGAGCCGCCGGTGACCTGCTTGTCGAGAAGAGTGACGCGGGGCCGAGGAGGCTGGATTTCACCTTTTACGTCGAGGGTTCGACCGTCGCGCAAGACAGCTTTAGCAGTTTCCGCGCTGGCGGGTTTTAGGGCGGAAGCATCGCCTTGCGCCTGGAGAGTGAGCTCGTCACCGGAAGTGGGGGTTTCGCTGGCTTAAAGCGTACACCCTGCAATTTAAGCGAAGCTAGCTGTTCGAGATGAACGCCCTTGAGATCAAGAGTCATATCGCCAGTGTGGTAGCTAAAACCCTCGAGCTTCACTTCGTTGGAGTAGGCGCGGAGACTGATGCTGTCCGCCCTGACGATTCCGTATTCCTTGATGTTCAGCTCAACATCGCCGGGCTTGACGTCATCGAGAGGCACCTGGACCTCCAGTTCACCGGCTTTGTCGGCCTTCCAGGTGAGAGATTTCGCAGGGTCAGAGGCCAGCGTGATTTTTTCGCTGCATCCGGCTTCTCGGGAAAGCAAATGGACGGTGTTGGCCTTCCCCGCCATCAGCTTCCCTTCGTCGTCGGACCGCAATTTCCAATTGGAAGGCTCGGAAGCGCTCAGCAACTGAAAAGCGGGTCCATCAAAACTGTCGAATCCCCAAATTCCTTTGAGTTTGGCTTTGCCTTCGAGCCCAGGAGGCAGGGTTTTCACGCCGCTCAAAACCAGACCGCCTTTGCCAGCGTCGCCAACGACTGGAAGCTCGAGCGGCTTACCGGCCGGATCTTTTAATTGGAGAAGCAGATTGCGACCAAAGCCGGTGGAGAAGAGGAGGGGCGCACCTTCGATGGGAAGGACGAAGCCAGAGTCCTGGAGGCAATGGACTTTGTCGGGGACGGAAGCAATCAAGACGGGAGGATGCGGCGCGCCGATCAGCGGCAAGGCGACGACGATGACAGACTTGGGATCATGAAAGGAGGGAGGATTGTTGAGCTTCAGTCCGACGTGTTCGCCTTGCAGGATGGAGATCGCGGGGATGTACTGATACCTGGCGGTGTGGAGGTTGCCGAAAATTTTCACCATGTCGACGACGGCGCCGACGTAGGGACTGTAGGCACCGCCACCGGCCATTCTGGTGTTGCTAAGCTGGCCAATGAGGTCGGAGTTCGCGCCGGAGATCAGCTCGGAAACCATGGATTGTGTGCTGCCGTCGTCGAGGACAAGATTGTTCGAGTTTTGAGTCAAGCATTCGGCCTGCTGGTCGACGGGTCTTTCAAAGCACTCCGCGTCGAGCTTGATTTTTAGGCTTTTAGCAAGGAGAGGCGCGTCTTTGCGGAGATCGTTGGGATCGTTGGCGGCGATTTTTTCCACGCCGGCTAGGTATTTGTCCAGGCGGGAGCGTTGCAGGCTGGCTTGCTGCAAATCTTGCACGGCGCGAACGAAAGCGCCGGGCTTGCCGCGGACGGCGGCGCGGAGAGTCGAGAAATCGCCGCCAGTGACGGGAGCGAGCATGAGAAGGGCCTGTTCGGCGCCTGGAGGGACGGTGAAAGTAAGGCCTTTGGCGGCTGCGGGATCGCTCCACGTTTCGGCTTTGGTGAACCATTCTTCGGGAGGGGGATTGGTGGAACCGCGAAGGAAGCTGACGATCAAAAGATAGTGGGCGGTTTGTCCCGAGGGAAAGGCGGGCTGAATCCAGAGCTTGTCGCCGTTCTGGAGATTGGGGACTTGGCCGATGTCGAGGGTTTGCTTGCCGCGGGTGACGCGGATGCGGAGGCCGGGACCGTCGAGATCGAAGTTGGCGCCGTCAGCAGAGAGAAGGGCGGGAAAGAGCAAGAGCGCCAGGAAGATGGCCACCACGGAGGCAGCCGCGTTGAATGGAGATCGCAGAATCATGGCGAATTTTGACATAGCTAATATTGTAGGCGCGTGTGCTGCCGAAGAAAAACACGCTTTTTATTTGAGGTACGTGGGCGTACCGCGGGTTGCATGCTTGCTTGCACGAAAGATCTCGACGGTTACGGGCGAGCGTTGCAACTGGAAACGGAAGTTGGAGCTGGAGCGGAGTCAGATTGCGGCAGTGGCATGACGCCAGCGGCGCCAGACTAGGCTGGCTGGAAGTGCGAGGAGCAGGAGCCAGAACGCTAGAACCGGGCCGTATTCTGCGAAGAAAAGAACGAAGGAAAGAAGAGTGTCAGCGACGTTGCGGTAGCCGTTGACGGCGGCGTTGTGGATTAGCGTGGAGATGGCGGGGGCTGGGGAATCGAGTTTGGCTTTGTATTCTTCGGAGAGTTTGAGGTCGATGGTGGCGAAGTCGACGCGATGCTCGAGGTTTTTTTGTTCGGCTTCCATTTGTTCGATTTCGCCGCGGACTCGGGCGATTTCCTGTTCGACGCTGAGGACGTCGCTGATTTTTCCGGTGCGCTGGGTGAGGATAGCTTGGAGGCGCTGCTCGGTTTCGCGAGAATTCTTTAGGCGCGCGACTAGATCAGCGTGCTGCTGAGTGACTTCTTCGCCGTTTTGGTTTTCTAGTTCGACGCGCCCGAGGGATTTCAGTTCGGTGAGGGCGGCAACGAGTTGAGGCGCGGGAATGCGCAGTGAGGCCTGGAGAGAACGGGCGGCGCCTTGGGGAGTGGAGACGTTGAGGTCGGCGGCATACCCGCTGCGGCGTGCGAGGATAGCGTCGAGCGAGGCGCGCGAGGAATCGAAATCTTTCGCGATGATGGAGAGCGAGACGGTGCGAGCAATCATGGGCGAAGAGACACTCGTGTCGATCTGCTCGCTCTTGGCAAGCCAGGACTTATAGCCGGTTCCAGATTGCGGGCCAGCCGATTGTGGCTTGGCAGGCGGCTTAGGTGACGGCATGGACAGGCCAGGACGTGGAGTGTAATACAGCCGCTGCTCATCGAGTTGGGTCCGAGTCGAATCTTCTTCGCGCACGCGTGACTCTAATGCTTCCCGCTCGGCCACGTGCTTCGCCACAGCTCGTCTCGCCTCAGGGAGGGTCATGTTGTATCGCCCCCCCATCGACCCAATGATTATGACCAACAGAAGTACCAAAACGGCGGACGCCGTAACCAATCTCCAGCGCTGGCTTGGAAAGATCTGGAATTTCTGGCTGCGGGAGCTCGACAGCACGTTCGCGAGATTGGCGGAAAGGCGTTCTTCGTATTTCGCGTTAAGCGGGGCTGCGGCGACGGTCCAGCTGGAGAGAGATTGCGAAGTAGTTCGAACAGAGGACGAGAGTTCCTGGCAGGCGGCGCAGGACTCGATGTGCGTCGAGACGGATTGAGAGCGGTCTGCGGAGAGTTCGCCGTCGAGGTGGGCCATGATTTCTTCTGGCGCGATGAGATGTTGGGTGGCGCTCATAGACGGATGCCTTTCTGCGGGATTGCTGGTGCGGCGTTCGGCGACGCGACCGGCGCGGTTGATGGCGCGGCGTCGTTCGAAGCGGATGCGGTGGATGGCTCTAGCAAATGGCGGAGGGCGGTGCGGGCGCGGAAGAGGCGCGAGCGGACGGTGTTGATGGGGAGTTGGAGAAGGTCGGCGATTTCGGCGTAGCTGAGTTGCTCGAATTCGCGGAGAAGGAGAATTTCGCGGTCGATGCGATCGAGCTTTTCGACGGCGCGGCGGACCCAAAGACCGGATTCGGTGGCGTCCTGCTGGGCAGGATCGGGAATGGTGCTGGGATGGCCGAAGGACGTGGCGCGGAAGGCGGCTTTGCGGCGGTGGGCGCGCAGGATTTTAAAGGCGATGGCGTAGAGGTAGGTGCGGAAGAGGGCGCGGGGTTCGTAGCGAGAGGCAGCGCGGAGGAGGACTAGGAAGGTTTCTTGCGAGAGTTCTTCGGCATGATGCGGATCGGCGGTGCGGCGGCGGAAGAAACCGTAGATGGGTTGTTTGTAGCGGAGGAAGAGTTCGTTGAAGGATTCAGCGGAGCCTTTGGAGAAGGCGAGCATGAGGTGCTCGTCGCTGGCGCGGCTAGCTGCAGAGTCGGGGGTGGGCGGCGTGTCGTTCATGGCGGCGGGCGGGAGAGCCTCCGAGTTTAGAACGAGAGCTGGGAGCGCGTCTTGCATCAAGGGCGGCTTGAGCCTCCACTAACGGTAATGTCGCGAGGCGGGGAAAAGTTCCCTGAGGAACCGAAGAAAAAGATAATGCAGAGACGCAGGGTGCGCAGAAGAACGCAGAGAGCTAAGCGCGCTCAGAAAGAATGGGGAGGCGGGCTACTGAACGAGAGAGAAAATTACATCTATCGTAGTGTCCACTTCGACGGGCTCGCCATTCAGAAGCGTGGGCTTGTATTCCCATTGACGAACAGCTTCAAGGGCGGCCTTCGCAAGGACAGGGTCGCCCGAAATTAAGTCCAATTGCTGGACCTTTCCTGCAGTAGACAGCACAACATGAAGCCGCACGGTGCCTTGAATTCTGTTATCTCGGGCTTCCTGAGGATACAGAGGCTGAACTTAATGCTTCAGCTGGGACCTCGCGACATTCCCACCGATCTTGATCCGCTTGACTTGAGGTTTCGGGGGTTTCGGAGCTTCCTGAGCAAGAGGTGGCTCTGGCTTCGGAGAATCTGGAGCCTGGGAAGACTGGCGAAGCCAAGGGGACAGCGATAGGGCGAGAAGCGGGGTGCAAATCACAGCGCACCTCCGTAGTCATGCCACTCTAGCGCGCGTAAGGGAAAAAATCCAACACGGAGGATAGGGAGAAGCCCCAGAGGCAGAAAGACAAAAATAATGCTTTACATATTCCCATATCGGAATGTATTGTAGGGCCATGGCAAGAGCGGCGACCACTTCGGATGCTTTTAATGCTGTGGCGGAGGCACGGCGGAGGGAGATACTCAACTACCTGGCGCTGCAGGAACGGCCGGTAGGGGAGATTGTGGATGCTTTGGAGATGGAGCAGCCTTCCGTTTCGAAGCACTTGCGCGTCTTAAAGGATGTTGGGCTGGTGCATGCGCGGCGGGATGGGCGGCAGATGTTTTATAGGACGAATGCGGAGGCGATACGGCCCTTGCATGAGTGGACGGGGACGTTCGAGCGGTATTGGAAGCATCAGCTGATTCGGGTGAAGGAACGGGCGGAGGCGAAGAGCGGAGAAGCGAAGAAGGAGTGATGAGTTTGCAGGCAGAGGTCAGGAACGGAATGTAAGGAGGGACCGAGGAAAATTCAGATTGCGAAGGAGGAGGAACAATGAGTTCGACGGCAACAGCAATGGTGGCACTCGATAGCTTGACTTTGAATATTGTGCAGGAAATTCATGTCGCGGCATCGCTGGAGGTGACGTTCGAGGCGCTGCTGGAGCAGCTTGGGCCGGGGAATGAGGTGACTGGCGGCACGCCGATGCCGATGAAGCTGGAGGCCTGGCCGGGCGGGAGATGGTTCCGCGATTTGGGCGAGGGAAACGGGCACTTCTGGGGACACGTGCAGGCGATCAAGCGGCCGACGCTGCTGGAGTTTACGGGGCCGATGTTCATGTCTTATCCGGTTGCGTCGAATGTGCAATACCGATTGAGCGAGAAGGATGGCGGAACGCTGATCAAGTTTCATCACACGGCGCTTGGACTGATTTTGGACGAGCATAGAAAAGGCGTGACGGGCGGATGGGGAACGATCAACGAGCGCGTGCGGAAGGCGGCGGAGGCGCATGCATCGTTTGCAGCCGGAGATGGGAAGAAACAGTAACAAGCCGAGATAGTGTTTGCGTTGCGCGCTCAGCAAACCGGGAACTTCCTGCGGAACGAGAGGAGAATGCACATGCCGATTGCAGAAGGAATGCTCGCGGAGTTTGAAGTACAAGCACCGGTCACACGGAAATTTCTGGAGCGACTGCCAGAGGACAAATTGAGCTGGAAGCCGCACAACAAATCCATGACGGCGGGGCAGCTCGCCTATCATCTCGCCTCCGTGCCAGGCGGAGTCGTGCGCTTCGTGCAAAACAATCCGGCGCAAGCTCCAGAGTCGTTCACCTTTCCGCAGCCCGCGAGCCGCGAGGAGATTCTCAAGACGCTGGAGGAAAGCATCGCGACGGTGCGGAGCGAATTGCCGAAGTTCGATGACGCGGCGATGAAAGAGAGCTGGCGCATGGTTGCCGGCGGACGGGAACTCTTTGCGCAACCTCGAGGAGAGTTCTTGCGCGACGTGATGCTGAGCCACTGGTATCAACACCGAGGGCAGTTCAGCGTGTACTTGCGAATGCTGGACGTGGCCGTGCCGGCGAGCTGGGGACCGAGCGCGGACGAACCTCCGCCTTTTGTGCAAAAGGCTCAATCGGCCTAAATGCCCTTGAGGAAAGACTTATGTGCCCTGCATGCATGGCGACGACGGCAATGCTGATCGCATCGGCAGTTTCCACGAGCGGAGTGATGGCCGTGTTGGCAAGGAAGCTTCGCGTGAGAGAAATCGCGGTGAAGATGTTTCGAGGGCCACAAAAGGCGGGGTGATATTTGATGGGATCGCGCGGGAATTTTTTGCGAGGAATGCAGCGAGATTTCGCGGAACGGCCGAGGAAGAAAATTTGAAAGGAGAACTGATCATGAGCGCAGGCACGATGCGGGCACCGAAAATAGTGTCGAAAGCAGAATGGATCGACGCACGAAAGGAATTGCTGGCGAAGGAGAAGGCGTTGACGCGGCAGAGAGACGCGCTGGCGCAGGAAAGGCAGGAGTTCCCGTGGGTGAAGGTCGAGAAGAATTATGTGTTCGACACGGCGGCCGGAAAGAAGCCGCTGGCGGATCTCTTCGGCGGGAAAAACCAGCTGGTGATCTATCACTTCATGCTAGGAGTGGATTGGGAGGCGGGGTGCCCGAGCTGCTCGCTGATTACGGACCAAATGGATCCGATGGCCATCCATCTGGCACAGCGGGACGTGCGGCTGATGCTGGTTTCGCACGCGCCGCTCGCGAAGATCGAAGAGTTTAAGAAGCGTATGGGATGGAAACTGCCGTGGGCTTCGTCGTTTGGAAGCGACTTCAATTTTGACTACGAAGTATCGGTGAAGAAGGAAGACGCGGGCAAAGAGAGCACTTACAACTACGCGGTGACGAAGTTTCCGAGCGAGGAACGGCCGGGCATGAGCATTTTTTACAAGAATGCGAACGGGGAAATCTTCCACACATTCTCCGTGTATGGGCGCGGATTGGAAGACTTCATGGGGATCTACGCGATTCTAGACCGCGTGCCGAAAGGGCGAGACGAAGGGACGAAGGGAATGTCGTGGGTGCGGCACCACGACAAGTATCCGGAGAGCAACATGGTTGAGGTGAAGGCTGCAAAGACGTGACTGGTGAGTTGTGACTGGTGACTGGTGTAAACCCCGCGCTCGGCGCGGGGTTTGTGCTTTAGAGCTTCCAGTGTGCGGCGGGACTCAGAGATATCAGGCGCCGATGGAGGAGCGGAGGGCGTTGGCGAGGGACTGGGAGAAGCGCTGGACGTCGGCGTCGTGCTCGGCTTCGACCATGACGCGGGCGAGCTGCTCGGTGCCGGAATAGCGGAGAACGATGCGGCCATTTTCGCCGAGGGCGGATTGGGCTTCGGCGAGGGCGCGGGAGACTTCGGGGAGAGATTCGAGCGGGGGCTTGGATTTTACTTTGACGTTGACGATGATTTGCGGGTAGTCCTTAAGGCCTTCGACGAGTGACTCGATTTTGCCGTGCATGGAAACAAGCGAAGCGATTTTGACGGCGGTGAGAAGGCCGTCGCCGGCGGGGCTGTCTTCGAGAAAAATGACGTGGCCGGATTGTTCGCCGCCGATGACGTTGCCGCTGCGCAGCATTTCTTCGAGGACGTAGCGATCGCCGACAGAAGCACGAGCGAGAGTGATGCCTTCGCGGGCGAGGACGCGCTCGAGGCCAAGATTGGACATGGAAGTGGCGACGACGCGATCGCCTTTGAGCTTGTTTTGGGATTTAAGATGGCGCGCGACGGCGAGGAGAACGCCATCGCCATTTACGATCTTTCCTGTTTCGCAGACGAAGAGGGCGCGGTCGGCGTCGCCGTCGAAGGCCACACCGAGCTGAGCGCGCTCGGAGAGCATGCGCTTTTGCAAGCCTTCGAGGTGGAGCGAGCCGCAGCCGGCATTGATGTTGCGGCCATCCGGGGAGACGCCCATGGAGACGACTTGCGCGCCGAGAGAGTGGAAGAGCTCGGGGCCGAGTTTGTAGGCGGCGCCGTTGGCGCAATCGAGAAGGATGCGGAAACCGGAGAGCTTGGCGCCCGGGAGAACGCGGCTGCGAAGAAAATCGAGATATTCGGCATCGAGAGAAGCATCCGGGGCGAGCAGAGGCGGATTTTTCGGAGGAACTTCGGAGCGATGTTTGAAGATGTCCGCTTCGAGAGTTTCTTCGACGGAATCGGGGAACTTCATGCCCGCGTGGGAGAAAAGCTTTACGCCATTGTCGTGGTAAGGATTGTGGGAGGCGGAAATAACGACGCCAGCTTGAAAATCATTTTGACGGACGAGGCAGGCGACGCCGGGCGTGGTGATGACGCCAGCGAAAGCAACCGAAGCGCCGCCTTGCGAGAGGCCGGCGGCGAGGAGAGCGGCAATGTGAGGGCCGGATTCGCGGGTGTCCATGCCGATGAGAACGTGGGCGGCGGAATGCTCACGGAGGAGATAGGCGGCTAGGGAGCGGCCCGTGGCATAGAGAGTGGCGTCATCGAGCGGCGGCGTGCCGGGGACGCCGCGAATACCATCAGTTCCGAAAAGTTCTTTGGGCATGAGAGGTTAGCGACCAAGAGCCGGAGGACAGTACATAGAAAAAGTTTAGCATACGGCGGTGAAGGCGCCGTGAAGGGGGATGGAGGGAGTTCGCTTGGGTAAACAGAGCAAAGAGAATGGTCGAAGAAGGGGATTGCCGGCCCCGGGGATTCAAAATGCGAAACGGCAGCGTGCGAGATGGCCACGGACTTGCATGAGTATGCTAACGTGATGGGAACGGAGTGCCCCGTGCCTGATATCGAGACGCCAACATCCACCGTGCGAATTGCGGGATCAACGTTCAGCTTGCGAGTGCTCGCGGCAGCGATCATTCTGCTGTTCTTTTACTACGCCGCGGGAGTGGTGATTACTGTGTTGCTGTCGATTTTGCTGGCGTATTTTCTGGATCCGGCGGTGGAGCTGCTAGAGAGAATGCACTTGCCGCGCACGGTGGGCGCCATGGTGATGGTGCTTTTGTTGATCGCGGTATTGGTAGCGGTGGGCTACGGATTGGGTACGCGAACGGAAGATTTTGCGGCAAACTGGCCGAGATACAGCGCTCTTCTGAGACAAGCGGCGGGAGCAGTGGAAGGCAGAATCAGCGGACTGGAAAAGCAGGTTACGCCGACAGAACCGGGAGCTGTTGTGCAGCAGCAGGGGGGAGAGCGGCCGGAGGCGGCTGCCTTGCGCTCGATGTTATTCCGCGGAATCGGATCTCTCTATGCGTTGTTTCTGGAGATCACCTTTGTGCCGTTCCTGGTGTTCTTTATGCTCGCGGGAAAGAGGGAAGTTTGGCACGGAACGCTGCAACTGTTTCCGGCGTCGCAACGGACGCAGGTGAAGGAAACATTGGAGGATTTGCGGGAAGTGCTGCGGGACTATCTGGCGGGAATGACGTTGTTGACGCTGTTGGTGATCGTGGCGAGCAGCGCGTTCTTCTGGTTTCTGGGGCTGGACTTTCCGATGCTCACGGGAATTGCATCCGGATTGCTGAACATGGTGCCATACATCGGAGCGGTGCTCGCGTGGCTGCCGGCGTTTATCATCGCGCTGGCCAAATGGAGAACGTTCGGGCAGTTCGCGCTGATTGCTGGCGGATTGATGACTATTCACGTGCTGGCGCTGAATTTAGTGGCGCCGCAGCTGGTGGGGCGGCGCGTGCGCCTGAATGCCGTGGCGATTACGATTTCGCTGCTATTTTGGGGCTGGGTGTGGGGCGGCATGGGATTGATTCTGGCAATTCCCATAACCGCGGCGTTGCGCGTGATTTGCGATCACACGGAGTCGTGGAGGCCGATAGGGCGCTGGCTGAGCGCGTGAGAAAGTGAGTAGTGAGTAGTGAGTAGTGAGTAGTGAGTAGTGAGTAGTGAGTAGTGAGTAGTGAGTAGTGAGTAGAAAAAGGCTGCTCTTTTGAGCTTGGCGCTATCTTCTTGAGGAATCCTTTGGAAAAAGCTTGAAGATCAATTCTGTCTCTGGCAGGTTTGCGCCTCAGGAATGGGAGCATTCCATGAAACGGTTGGGAATCGGTTTGTTTTCCTTGTGCACGCTAATATTGCTTTTCTGGGCGCCTGCAGCGCAGGCATGGGGATGCAAGGGGCACCAGACGGTAGCATTGATCGCGGAAAGGCATTTGACGGTCGCGACGCAACAATGGGTGCTGAAGCTCCTGAGCGAGAATCCGATCGATCCGAAATTGAATCGCTATTGCGGGGGAGCGATGCGGGACGCGATGGCCGATGCGGCCACGTGGGCAGACGACGTGCGAGGGGAGCGCAGGAACGGGCCGTGGCATTACATTGACATACCACGAGGGACGCGGCGCGGACCTCTCGAACAATATTGCGGAGAAGCAGGGTGCGTAACGAAAGCGATCAGCGAACAGCTAGCGATTCTGAAGGATAAGAACGCCGATGCGGGGAGGCGCGCGGACGCTCTGCGCTATGTGATCCATTTCGTTGGAGATTTGCACCAGCCGCTGCATACGATCACGAATGCCGACGAAGGCGGAAACTGCGTGCCGGTCAAATATTTCCGGCGCAGCCCGCGCGAACACAACCATTCGTTTTCGCCAAACCTGCATAGCCTGTGGGACACGGCGATTCTGGAACGCGATGCGGAAGGAGCGGATGCCGCAGAGTATGCGGAAACGCTCGACGCGCAATTCGCGGCGGATATCATAGGCTGGCAAAAAGCAGGGATTCACATCGAGGATTGGGTGTGGGAAGGCTACGATTTTGCGGAAACTGTGGTATATGGGGATCTGACGCCAAAAATAGCGATCGAGCCGAATGTTGTCGTGCACAATTGCTCGGACGACAACAACATCGGCGAGCGGCTGTTGCGCCAAAACATCACGGCGGGTGAGACGTATCAGGATGAGGCCGCACCGGTGGTGGAAAAGCGAATTGCCGAGGCTGGCGTGCGGCTCGCCATGATCCTCAACGAGACGGCGAAGGCGAATCAATAGCCGAATGGGAAAGCGTTAGCGACGAAGGGGCGGTTGCTGAATCGCCGCGAGCTCGACATGCGAAGTGTGGGTTTAGCAACATAGGCACAAGGGCAGCTTGCCTTGTCGACGCCGAGTGGTAAACTACCCATGATAGTGGATGTAAACAGACCAGTTTTGCTGAAATACTCGCAGGCCCCTCCTCTCACCTGCGGGAAAACCGGCCCGACAACTCGAACGCCCTCCCCGTTCTGAAAGTACATAAGGTTTGCATGCTGGCCAGCCCGCGGTGCGAGCAAGTGCTTGCGGCCATTCTGGAATCGATCGAAGAGGCAATCATCGGTGTGGCGCTCGACGGCTCCATTGAAATGTGGAGCAAGGGAGCAGAGCGTCTGTACGGATACACGTCGAAAGAGGTTGCGGGCCAATCGCTGACGGCGCTTTTGCCGATTTATGAAGTTCCAACTTTGCAAAGCCTTTTGGGGGAGGCGCGGGACGGAAAGATAAGCGAATGCGAAACGGTCGAGCGGCTGCACAAGTTTGGATCAAAGTTGAGCGTAGCTGTGAGACGCCAAGTGCTGAGGGACGAAAAAGGAACGGCCATCGGCATTTTGGAAAGCGGTCGAGCGCTGCAACGCAGAACGGCAGACGCAACTTCTGAAACGCAGCTACGACTTCTCGTCGAGCAGATGCCGGTGCTTCTGTGGACAACGGACCAGCACCTGCGAATTACGTCGAATTGGGGCTCGGGAATGCGGCACTCCGAAATGCACGCGGGAGACTTGATCGGGCAGCCGGTTTCCGAGTATTTGAAGTGCGCGGACAAGAATACGACGCCGATGGCGCACCACTACGCGGCACTGCGAGGAGAATCGGTGCACTTCGAGTACAAACGGCAGGACCGTATTCTGGAAATTCATCTGGAGCCGCTGCGGGCCCCGGCCGGAGAAATCATCGGATGCATCGGGGTGGGGCTGGACATCACGCAGCGCAAAAGAAGCGAGGAGCAAATCCGTTACCAGGCCACCCACGACGCACTGACGGGATTGGCCAACTACCGGGAATTCATGGACACGCTGGAGCGCGAGCTGCGGCGTGCGGAGCGCAGCCACCATTCGTTTACCGTGATGCTGCTGGACCTGGATGACCTCAAGCGAATCAATGACCGGCATGGGCATCTGGCAGGGAACCGGGCGCTGAAGCGGCTGGCGGAGGTCATGCAGGGGCAATGCCGAGCGACGGACCTGGCAGCGAGATACGGGGGCGATGAATTTGCAGTGGTGTTAATCGATTCCGATCAGCGGATGGCAGCGCACGTGGCGCAACGCATCGAAACACGCGTGCGGGAAGACCATGAAGAGCCGCCTATCGGCGTAAGCATCGGAATGGCCGTATATCCGGGTGATGGACGAACAGCGCAAGATCTTCTAGAAGCCGCGGACCAGCAACTCTATGGGAGGAAGAGAAAAACGCGAAACCAAAAGGTAACGGTCGGATAGGCCGAGTCCTCTGACCCATCGCCAGGCAAGGCACGCGGGACAAATTCGGCTGCTGCGCCGGTTGATGGTTGGCTGACCCTGGGGAACAAGCTCGAAACAAGCGGGGCGCAGGCTAGGAATTTTTTTCGCGAATGGCGCGCACAACGCTGGTGGGATCAGCCGAGTCCTGAAACAGGCGGATGGCGGCGATCCCCGAGGCACCGGCGGAAAAGCAGGATGAAATGTTAGCAAGGGTAATTCCTCCGATGGCGAGGACGGGAATGTTTACGGAGCCGCAGACTGCGGCGAGACGATCGAGGCCTTGGGGGGAGCCGTAGGCAGCTTTGGACGGTGTGGCGAAGACGGGGCCGAAGAAAATGTAATCCGCGCCGGACGAGGCGGCGGATTTGGCGGCTTCGAGCGAATGGCAAGAAACGCCGACGATGAAATCTCGCGCTAGAGTTTGCGCGGCGCGCGAGGAGCGCAACAGACGTTTTGCTTCTTCCAGAGGCACGGAATTCTCGCCCAGATGCAGGCCGCCGGCATGCGCGGCGAGAGCCACGTCGAGGCGGTCATTCACAAGAATGCGCGCAAGTTTGCGAGCGGCAGCCTGAGGCTGGCTGGGTTGTCTTGAAACGCGGCTTAACGCCTGACGAGCCAGCAAGGCAGATTGTTTCCCCGATGAGTCTTTCTCGCGAAGCTGAATCCAATCGACGCCAGCGGCGGCGGCCAGTTCGATCTTCTCCAGAAGCGGCTCGAGCCAATCAAGCTGAGAGGCGGCCTGCAAACCGCGGCGGTCGGTAACGTAGCAGACAATCGGCTTTCTGTCCGGAGGGGCCTTGGAATCGGGCGCTGACCTATTTGGGAGGGACACTTGTGGGACCAGAACGAGTGCCGATGAGGCTGAGAGCCAGCAAGATGTCCAGCACTCCGAGCCCGCTGACGGCGCCACGAAACGAGGGATGGAGCACCACATGGATGAGCGAAGGGAAATGGTTGAGAAAAAAATTCTGTTCCCAAAACGCGGACCACGGCAGATAGAGGAGCAAAGCTCCCATTTCGAAGCAGACGACGACCAGCAGCGCGCGAAAGACACGGTTCATGGTTGAGATGGAATCGCCTGCATCAATAAGTGCCGGGTATCAGCGGATAGGCTTCTGAAGAGCAGCGATGCGATCGGCGACATCGCGATAATCGATGTTCATCGCATAGACCTGGGAGAAACTTTTCAGGGCTGCTTCGGGCTCACCCGCGGATTCCTGAGCAACACCTAAATCATACCGCAACGCGAGGATGCTTTCCGGCTCAATGCCCGGAACGCGCAGAGCGCGCTCGTACCAGATGGCCGCGATGCCCGGCTGTCCTTTTTCCGTGAACGCCAGCCCCAGCAACGTACAGCACTGCATAACATAGCGGAAAGGCTTGCCGTTCTCGGTAGCTTTGGCGACTTTCTGGAATTCGCTGATGGCTTCGTCCACAAGGCCCATCTCGCGGAAGGCGATGCCGAGATTGTAGTGCGTCTCGAGATCTTCGTCTTCGGCACCCATCTCGCCGAGTTCGGCGCGGAAATCATCAAATACTTCCTTGAGCGGGCTGTGCTCGACAGGCCCGGCGGGTTTTTCTTCCGGCTTGGCGGAGCGGCCGGCGAGGCAGCTTCCGAGTGGGAAGGCGTGAGGGCGTCGAGGCCAAGGTCATCAATCTCTTTTGCCAGGTCCGCGAGAAATTGATCGGAAGCAAAGGCATCAGCGGGCGGGGGGGCGGCGGAATCCTTCGCGGCAGGCGCGGGTTCCGGCTCGGGTTCGCGGACGACAATTGGCGTTTCGGGAGGCTTTTGATCATAGGCGGGAACCAGGGGTTCCGCCTCGAGAACTAGCTCGAAATCCTGATCGAGCTCGAATTCGGGTTCCGGTTCGATCGCCGGGGGAGGCGCTGGTTTTTCAGGAACGCTCGGCTTCTCGGGAACAGGCGGCTTTGCCGGGGCTGCGGGCGCGTGACTCTGCTTGGCTGGGGCGGGGACGTTCTTCACTTCAGGGGCCGGAGGAAGCTCCGCGGAAATATCAGCAAAGGAACTTGAGGCTTCCTCGAGAGCGGCAGGCTCTTCGACGGGCAGTTCGAACTCCGAGACCTCTTGGGTTCCGGAAGAGGAAGCGGCGGCTGGCTCTTCTGAAATTGAAAATTCTTCGGCGGCGACAGGTTCCGCGGCGACTTCGTGGGGAGGAGGGGGGGCGGGCGCAGCGGGACGTGCTGGAGGCGGCTTTACTGCCGGTTCGGCTGGATGAGAGTCTTCCAGCATCGAATCCCATTCCGCGGAAAGGTCGACTTCTTCCTGGGCGCCGGAGGCGTTCGAGGAAGCATTGGCCTGCACCGTCTCAGGACGAGCCGGTTCGGCAGGCAAGGGCGTCTCAAACTCCGTCACGGGTGCTTCGGGCTCGGGCTCGGCGGCGACCTCCACCATAGGGACTTCGGGGATGGTTGCGGCTGGAGGCTCCTGGTGAGCCGCCGTGCTGGCTGCCAATTCCGCGTCGGTAAGACCGGCGGCGCGCTGAAATCTGCGGCGAAGCTCGCCGAAGCGCTCGGCACCGCGCAAGTCCGCGCGTTCAATATGGATTTGTTCGAGTTGGGAAGCGAGTTCGGCGGTGCGGCGATCGTCGCCCGCGCCGAGGACAAAATCGAGAAGTTTTTCGAGCGTCGGAGTGTGGCGAGGAGCGCGGCGCAAAATGGCTTCTAGGAGGCCGATAGCTTTTTGCGTGAGGCCGTAGCTGGCGAAAAGATCGACGTCGGTGAGGGACTGAGCGATGAATTTTTGGGTCTCTTCATCAAGCTGAGGCTCGGCCGGAGCGGATGGAGCTGCGGGCTTGTCCCCAGCGACCGGCGCAAAAGTGGCCTCCGCATCGGGGCGAAGCTTTGGCGCAGGAGCCTTGGGAATTTCCGCCTGGAGATCTTCTTCGGGAGCGGCAGGCGCTGCCTCCGCGCCGAGCAAACCCATCTTACGTAGAACGCTGTCCAGTTTGCGCTTGGCGGAATCGCTGTCAGGTTGGCGGTCGACGAGCTGTTCGAAGGTGGCTTTTGCGCGTTCGAGCTGATTGGCCGAAACCAGTGCGTCGCCCAAATGGGCGAGAGCATCGGGAAGGCGGAAAGAATCGCTGGTGCGTCCGTAGAAGTCGACGAGCCATTCGAGAGGCTCAAGGCGGCCCGGCATGCGCCCGGCCAGCTCGTTTTGCAGGCGGCCGATAACTTCGTGCTCGCCGGCATCAATCATGGGGACGCGAATCTGGCCAATGATCGACATGGCGCGGTCGCTTTGTCCGGACTCGAGGAGCGATTCGACGATTTTTTGCGCGGGGCCAAAATTTTTGCTGTCGGCAGCGAGAACGCGGAGCGCGAGAGCCGTGGCTTTGTCCCAATCTGCGCTTTTGAGATAAAGATCGAGGAGCAACTCGGTTTGTTCGCCGCCTTTATCCAGATCGGGGACGTGTTCGAGTATCTCCGCCGCTTGCGCGAGATTGCCTTGAGAGGAAAAGGAACGGGCTTTGACAATGGTGGCGGCCAGGCAATTGGCATCGATCTTCAGAGCCTTGTCGGCGAGCTTGTCGGATTCGGCCTGGTCGCCGCGAGCGAGGGCACGCTGCGCGGCGGATACGTAGGTGTCCACCGCTTCGCGCGACTGGCCCATGGCCTGATAGAGATCTGCCAGGCGAATCTGGATACGTAGATTGTCGGGTTCCGCAAGGAGAAGTTTTTTCAGCAGGCCTACCGCTTCGGGCTGGCGGTTGTTCTTGAGATGGATTTCCGCGAGCTGCAAAAAGAGCGGACGGGCTTCGCTCATCACCCCTTGCTGAACGTAAAGGTCGGCCAGCTTTTCGAGGGGACGAATCTCTTCCGGGGCCAACTTGGCGATGCGTTTATAAACGGCGATGGCCTTGGTGAGGAAACCGTCGCCGACAAAAATTTGCGCGAGGCGCTCGAAGTAATCGATGGCTTGAAACGTTTCGCCCTGGCGGATGTAGAGCTCGCCGATGGTCATGAGCGTGACCTGATCGCGCGGCTCAAACTTCAGAATTTGCTGGTATTCAGCGATGGCCTGAGGGACCTTGCCCTGATTCAGCAGCTTCTGCGCCGACTCGACAAATTTGCTCTTGGTATAGGCCATTCGTGCTCTCAGACAATACGCGGCCCGCGCCTGCAGGAGGACATGTCCTCCGTCCCAAGGGTAAGAGAGGCAGACACAAGCCGTGCTTGCTAACGCTAGCAGGCAGTTAAAAGGCAAGTCAACGAGCCCAAAAATAGGTGTGAGCAGCCAGTTATCCCCGTTAGGACTAGGAAACTAGTCGGCGAAGACAAGGCGAAGCGGGGATAGGCGATATTCAAGGTTTCGTGCGCTAAGGGCATGCAGGAGGAAGGCCGGCCCAGAAAGCGGGATGCGGGCCAAAGCGCGAGAAAATTGCGGAGGGAAAAGTTCTTCTACTTGCGGAGATAGGAGGCGTAGCCGGCCATCCACAGAATTTTAGCTAGTGTTCGGAGGCCCAATAAATTGCCGACCCGTGGGGCGGGAGCGTGATATCGACAAATTCCTTCGAACCCAGGTCTTCGTGCTCCCAAAGGTCGCGGAGGCTGTAGCTAACGCGCTTGAGGCCCAAATCCTTCCAGGAATAGTGAAACGATTGCGGCGTTGCGTCGAGATTGAAAAGGGCAACATAGGCGCCATCCCCGGACTCCGGAGTGGACAGCCAGACAGCCGCTCTGTCGGTCGAAATGACCGCATGGCTTCCGGTGGAATGCTGATCGACGCCGATCAGCTCCGCATTGGTGAGCGCGGATTGGGTCCAGTCGTCGCACAAAGTCAGATTGCCACCCATCATGAGCGGCGAACGGAAGATGGACCACAGGGTGAGTAAGGTGCGCTGCTCATCGTGGGTGAGGCGCGTGGTGCGGGGTTTCTCCCAGCCGGCAATGGGTTCGAGGCGGCCGAGGGGGAGCATGTCGGCGTCGGGCCAATGGCCGGGTCCAGATACGGCAGCCCATTTTGCGGCGCGGGCGAATTGATTTCCAACGCCCTGCGGAAAGTTTTTGTCGCTCAGCCAGACATCCCACACGTCATCCGAGATGCGCCACATCTGCGCGTAGCGGCGCAACTCGATGGCTTTATCGAGCGGGGCGGGTCCCGGCGAAAGGCTAAGAACGATGGGTCGGCGAATTTTGCGAAGCGCGGTGCTGAGCATGCGGATTTCGCCACCTTTGTAGGGATGGCTGGAGATGCAATCGACTTTGAGGAAGTCCACACCCCAGTCGGCATAGAGACGGGCGATGGAATCGTAATAGGCTTGGGCGGCGGGTGAGCCCGCTTTTAGGCCGTAGTTGTAAGTATTCCACGGGCACGTGTCGGCGACGTCCGCGGCCGCTTTGGCGCGAAACCGAGTGCCCGCAATTGGCAAGTTTTTAGTTACAGCTTCCTTGGGGATGCCGCGCAAAATGTGGATGCCGAATTTCAGGCCGAGCGAATGGACATACTCCGCGAGGGGCTTGAAGCCCGCGCCGTTTTCCGCGGACGGAATGCTGTTCAGAGCTGGAATGTAGCGGCCGTTGGCGTCGAGGCTGAATTCCGGCGCGCCGCCATTGGTTTCCGTGGAATGGTTTGTCACGTACCAGCCTTCGTCCACGACAATGTATTCCCAGCCGTAGGACTTCAGGTGCTCCGCCATCCACACGGCATTCGCTTTGATGTCGGATTCGCTGACGGTTTCGGCGTAGGAATCCCAACTGTTCCATCCCATTGGAGGCGTGGCGGCGAGCGAAGAAGGTTCTTCGTCGTTTGTGGAATTCGCAGTGACTCTCGCGGTGAGCGTCCAAACACAAAAAACGGCGCAACCCACCGAGCAAAAAATTGCCGCACCGCGCGCGACCCATTTCAGATGCATCAGGGTGACCTCTAGAGTTTCCGGCGGAGATTTTATGTGACTCGCTAAGAAAGTGGTAGCGGAGTTTGCGTGGCTCCGGCGGCCCAGCAATTCGACTCGCGAACGGGAGCGAAGGAATAGCGATGAAGCGGCGAGGGACCGTGCTGGCGAAGGGCTTCAAGGTGATCGGGAGTGGCGTAGCCTTTGTGGCGGGCAAGGCCGTACTGGGGATAAACGGCGTCCCATTTTTCCATGCAAATGTCGCGATGAGTTTTCGCAAGGATCGAGGCAGCGGCGATGGAAATGCTTCGCGCATCGCCCTTGATAAGGGATTTTTGTTCGATGAGAACATCGAGCTGCATGGCGTCGATGAGCAGATAGTCCGGCTGGATGGAAAGTTGTTGGAGAGCGGCGGTCATCGCCTGGCGGCTGGCTTGATAAATGTTCCAGGCGTCGATGCGCTGGGCGTCGATTTCCGCGACGGCCCACGTGATGGCGTGTTCACGAATACGAGCGGCCAGCTCGGTGCGGCGCTCGGCGGGAAGTTTCTTCGAATCGTCGAGACCGACAATGCGCCTCTTGGGATTGAGAATCACCGCGGCGGCGACAACGGGACCGAAGAGCGCGCCGCGACCGGCTTCGTCGAGACCGGCGATGCGCATCCAGCCAAGTTGTCGCGCCGCTCGCTCGAAACGGGAGGAGCAGAGGCGGCTCATTGCGCGGAGATTTTAGCACGCGCGGAACTGCGGCGGTCACTCATATCGCAGCGCCACGACCGGATCGACTTGGGTCGCGCGCTGAGCCGGCAGGTATGCCGCAAGCGCCGCTACCGCACCAAGAAGAAAACAGGCGCCGGCAAACGCCAGAGGGTCCGCGGCTCCTACCTCGAACAACATCCCTGCGAGCAAGCGGTTTAATGCGTAAGCAGCGGCCAAACCGACGGCCATACCGGCTGTCACCAGGAATGCTATGTTGATGACCACGCTGCGAAGGATGTCGCCCGGTTGTGCGCCCAACGCCATGCGGATTCCAATTTCGCGCGTGCGCCGCGCGACCGAAAAAGCGACGACGCCGGAAAGTCCGAGCGACGCTAGCAGCGTGGCGAGCAATCCGAACAAGCTGGAAAGCCAAGTGAGAAGCCTTTCTTGCGCGAGGGAATTGTCGATCTGAACTTCCAGTGTGGTGGTCGCGTAGAGAGGCAAGTTCGCGTCCAAGTCGTGGATTTGCGCTCGAACGAGGTCCCCGATTTTTTCCGGATCGCCGGTGGTGCGCACCTGGAGCGTCATATCAAACAGGCGCTCCTCCTGCGCCATCGGTGCATAGAAATGGCGGCGCGGCGCTTCCGAGAGGTGCACGTACTTGGCATCCTTCACGACGCCAATGATCTCCCTATCCGGCGGCGCTTTCGGGTCGTCGTCGGTGCCGATTTTCTTTCCGAGCGGATCTTTGTTGCCGAAGAAATAGTGCGCCATGGTTTCGTTGATAATGACGACCTTTGGGCGCGAGGCGGTGTCTTCTGCGGTGAAGTCGCGGCCTTCTATAAACGGGATGCCCATGGTTGCGAAATAGCCGGGAGAGATGACCGCCGCGTTGGGGCTCACGTTTTCGTCGGGACCGGGCTGGTAGCCTTCGACCTTGACGCTTTCCTGATCCCAGCCGCCGGAAATGACGGAGCTGGTGGTGAGGCTGGCGGCACGCACGCCGGGGAGCGTCCGGACGCGCGAAAGAAGATCTTCGTAAAGCGATTTGATTCTTTCCTGGGGATAACCATTCATCGAAGGGTTGAGAGTCGCGAGAAAGACGTTTTCTTTTACGAAACCGGTGTTCACGCCGCGCAAATTTCGCAGGCTGTGAAGAAACAGGCCAGCGCCGATCAAGAGCGGCAGCGAGAGCGCCACTTGCAGAAAAATGAGCGCGCTGCGCAGGCTGAAGAGGCGCTCGCCCGACGCGATCGAGGGAGCATCGGCGCGCAAAGCGATGGACACTCCGGTGCGCGAAATCTGCCAGGCAGGCGCCAGTCCGAAGAGCAGCCCTGTGAATACGGATGCGAACAGAGCGAAACCCAGAACTCGCAAGTCCAGGGGAGCGTGGATGTTTGTACTGTAGTCTGCCGGCAGAAATCCGAGCAACGCCGTCTTCGCCCAATAGGCGACGACAATTCCGGCGGAACCGCCCAGCAATGAAAGCAACAGATTTTCCGTCAGCCACTGGCGAATGAGCCTGCCGCGCCCGGCGCCGATAGCGAGACGCACGGAAATTTCCTGTCTTCTTTTTGCGTTTCGCGCCAGGAGAAGATTTGCGAGGTTCGCGCAGGCTACCAGCAGCACGATGCCCGTAACGCTGAACATGAGAAGAAGCGGGCGCTCCATCTCCGCACGGAGATGTGCGAAGCCCTGGTTGCCCTGTTCAAGTTGGATGCGGCTGGCGAGGGTGCGTTCCTTGTCGTGAGCGCTAACGCTTGCTCCGAGTTCCTGCAATTCCGAGGCGAGGATCTGGTGATAGAGGATGTCGAGCGAGGCCTGCGCTTGTGCAACGCTGACCTCCGGCTTGCGGCGCGCAAGAATGGTCGTCCAACGGTGACGCGGATTCTGCAAACGGTTCGCGGGCACTGGACGAAAGACCGTGGCCATCATCATGGGCACGCGAATGTCTGGGTTCTGCGCCATCTCTGTGCCGTAAAATCCCGGCGGCGCAATGCCGATGATGCGGATGGGGTGCTCGTTCAGAATAATGTTTTTCCCGATGATCGAAGGATCGCTGCCGAATCGCCGCTGCCAGTAGCCATAACTCAGGACCGCTACGGGATGGGCGCCAGGTATACGGTCGTCATCGGGCCCAATCAGGCGGCCGAGAAACGGCTGTACACCGAGCGTTTCAAAATAATTCCCAGAAACCAGTTCGCCTCCGGCGTGCTCACTTTGTCCGCCGTAACTGGCATTGAAGCTGAGGCCGGAGCGCGTCAGAACATTTGCGAAAACGGTGTTTTTGTCGCGGATGGCTTGATACATCGGATAGGAAAAGTCTTCCTCCGCTTCCTGAGAACGGGCATCGGTGTACTTGATGACGACGAGCTCTTGCGGATTGCGGACCGGCAAGTTGCCGAGCAAGACGGCGTTCACCAGAGAGAACAGACCGGTGTTCGCGCCAATACCCAAAGCGAGCGTCAGCAGCGTGACGAAAGTGAAACCCGGGCTTTTTATGAGCATGCGCGACGCGTAGCGCAAATCCTGCGCGAGCGTCTCGAAGAATGGCAGGCCGCGTTGGTCGCGATACGACTCTTTGGTCTGTTCCACGCCGCCGAACTCCCGGCGCGCGGCATAGCGCGCTTCCTCGGAATTCATCCCGCGACGAATATTTTCCTCGGTGAGCGCGTCGAGATGGGCTCGTACTTCTATTTCTAACTCGTTTTCCAGCTTCCGCTTGCCGAAAAGGCCCAGAACGCGAGACGCAAAAATTCGCAGCCACTCCATGTCATGCTCCCTCGGTGCGGCCCAGCAGGCGTGCCATGAGCGCCGTCATGCGCTCCCAGCTTTCCGTTTCCGCTAAAAGCTGCTTGCGGCCGCTTCGTGTCAGCGAGTAATACTTGGCTTTGCGATGGTTGTCGGAGACGCCCCATTTCGAGGAGATCCAGCCCCGCTGTTCCAGACGCAGGAGTGCCGGGTAAAGCGTGCCCTGGTTGAGCTTGAGCAGGTCGGCGGAAACCTGCTGAATGCGCACGGCGATGCCGTAGCCGTGCAGAGGGCCGAGGGCATCCAGAGTCTTCAGCACGATCAGGTCGAGCGTGCCTTGCAACACTTCGCCGCGCGTTTGCGCCATCGCGATTCTCCTTTTGACGGTCAACAGGAGGCTATGCCTCCTCCTGTTGATTGTCAACAGGTGTTCGCTCTGTATAGACGGAGCGAGAGACAATTTGTCTCGTGAATCCTGGAGGTTTCTGGCACGCGCGGAGGCGCGCCTTGCACGCACCAAATGCCCTGCCGATAAGCGCTTGTCGCAAGCGAGACTCGTTGACCGCGGCACGCCGGGAGACCTACGATGGCCGGGCTAATCTAGCAGCGCAAACGCTTAAGGGGGAATTCCATGCATTCATGCCAGCAGTCCACGCGGCTTCGTGCCGGCCTACGCCTCATGAGTTTAGCGGCGCTTCTCATGCTCCCACCGTTAGGCAGTGCGCAAGGCCTGGTAAGCAGCGATCTACCCCGTTTTCGAGCTGTCGGCGACGCGGTTTTATCGCCTGACGGCCATCGCATCGCCTACCCGGTGATTTCCTACGATCGCCCGGGCCGGCCCGCTCCGCAAATCTGGATTATGGATCTCGCCACCCAAAAATCCATTCGCATCGGGGGCGACAAGGATGTGTCGAGCAATGCGCGCTGGTCGCCCGACGGGAAGTGGCTGGCGTTTCAGGGCCGAGTCGGAGACAAACATGGATTGTTGCTCGCCCGTCCTGACGGTTCCGAGATCACGACTCTCGTTGAAAAGATGAGCGGCACGAACAGTCCTTTGCCTGGAGAAGGGCAAGATGTTTCGTGGTCGCCGGACGGAAAACAGATTGCTTTTATTTCCTCGACGCCTGACGAGCGCGCCGCCGAGGCTAGCGGCGATCCGATGGTTATCACGCGCTACCTGTATAAGCCGGACGCCGGCGAAGGCATGACCCGCTTCAACGACAATCAGCGGCTGCACATTTTTGCCGTGGACGTGGCCACCAAGCAGGTGCGCCAACTGACGCAAGGAATCTATGACGAGCACTCGATTGACTGGTCGCCGGATGGAAAAGAGATTCTCTTTGCGTCAAACCACGAACCGAATCAGGACGAATTCTTCAACTACGACATTTTTGCGCTGAACGTTGCGGACAACAGCGTTCGCCGCTTGACGGCCACGGAATACAACGAGTACGAACCGCTCTGGTCGCCCGACGGCAAGCACATCGTTTATCGGGGCACAAAGCGCGGCTTGACCGACCGCGAGACGACGATGGAAGACACGCACGTCTGGATCATGAACGCCGACGGCAGCGACCGCCGCGAGATCGGCGCGGTGATTGACGACCGCCAAGGCGCGCCGAAGTGGGCGCCCGACGGGAGCGCGGTGTATTTCACCGTCCAGGAGCGAGGAAGCAATCATCTGGTGCGACTGCCAATTTCAGGAAGCGCGCCGGAATACGTTTTGAAAGAAACCGGCAGCGTTGGTGGATTTTCCATCGGGAAAGACGGTACGCTGGCTTACACATACACATCCACGCGCGACATGGCGCAGCTTTACATGAAGTCCGGCGCAGCCGCGGCTCGCAAACTTACAGACTTGAATGCGGAAATTCTTGCAGGCAAGCAGCTTGGCGAGGTCGAGTCTTTTACTTTCGTCAGCAACGACAACAAATTTGAAGTCGAAGCATTTCTAACCAAACCGGTGGGCATGACCGCAAGTTCAAAACACCCGCTGATCGTGAACATACACGGCGGCCCGCACGGGCAGAACGGCCCCGGCTTCAACTTCAGAAATCAGGTGTATGCCGCGCACGGCTGGGCGACGCTAAACGTGAATTATCGCGGCTCAACGGGCTACGGACAGAAGTTCGCCGACGCTGTTTTCGGGGATCAGAACGGCAACGAAGGACAAGACGTTTTGTATGGCGTGAGCGCGGCGGTGCGACGCTACCTCTGGATCGACCGCGAGCGCATGGGCATCGAAGGCGTGAGCTACGGCGGACAGCTCACGGACTGGCTCATCACGCAGACCAACGAATTCAAGGCCGCCATCCCGACGGCCGGCATCTCCAACCTCGTCAGCTACAACTACATGACCTATTACAACCAATATGAAGAAATGGAATTCGGGCAATTCTTCCATCAAGGCACGTTGATGGACGAAGCCTGGAAGCGCTCCGCGCTGCGTTTCGTGGCCCAGGCTCACATACCCACCATGCTATGCCACGGCGAAAATGACAACGACGTGCCTATCGCCGAGGCGGAGCAGTTCTTTGTCGCGTTGAAGGACGTTGGCACGGAAGCGGTCTTCGTGCGCTATCCGCGCGAAGGCCATGGCATCCGGGAAACAAAGCATGTGATTGACTGGACCGACCGGTCCATCGCCTGGTACGAAAAGCACTTTCCGAAAGCGGGCGCGGAAGGCGTGACGAACGTTCAGCCGTGATCGCTTTTTGCTGAGAGTGAGGAGTGAAAACTAAGAGAGTCCCGGTTTTGCCGGGACTCTCGCAAGAGAACGCTCTGTGATGCGAACAGGTGGGTCGCGCTTACGACTTGGCTTCCGACCCAGCCGTCGCGACGGCGGCCACTTCTTCGCGTGCGGCGCGCTTGATGCGGGCGGCCTTACCGCGCAAATCGCGCAGGTAGTACAGGCGAGCGCGGCGGACTTTGCCCTTGCCAACCACTTCAATCGAGCTTATCGAAGGCGAATGGAGCGGGAAAATGCGCTCGATGCCGACGCCAAAGCTTACGCGGCGCACAGTGAACGTGGCGCCCGAAGCACGGCCCTTCTTGGAGATCACGACCCCTTCGAACGCCTGGAGGCGTTCCTTTTCTTTCTCGCCCTCGCCCTCCTTCAGGCGGACATTGACGCGTACCGTGTCGCCGGGGCGAAATTCGGGGAGGTCTTTGCGCAGTTGCGCTTCGTGGAGTTTTGCTATAACCAGGTTCATGTTCGTATTCCCTGCAGACCCACTCAGGCGGGGCCAGCTCTTCAAAAGCAAACCCCAATTATAGCCAAATATTCACAATTTACCTAGCGCAATCCGTCAGCGTCCGTGACTTCATTTGACTTCTGGTGCTCCCTGAAGTTATGAATTTGCTGGTCCCGGCAGGGAAGGAGGTCACCAGATGGGCGCCGAAAAGAAGACCCAAACAAACGTCAAACAAGCGGTGCCCTTCTTCGGCGTTTCCAGCATGGAAGCATCGCTCCGCTTTTATGTGGATGGCCTTGGCTTCGAGATGACCAAGAAATGGATCGATGAGGGCAAATTGCGCTGGTGCTGGCTGGAGATCGGCGGCGCGGCCTTAATGCTGCAAGAGTTCCGGACGGAAGGCCACGACTCCTGGAAGCCCAGCGGCAAACTGGGAGAAGGCGTAAACATCTGCTTCACGTGTGAGGACGCTCTGGCAATTTATCGCGAGGCTACATCACGCGGAATTCAGGTTAGGAGAAACCCGTTCGTCGGAAACAACTTGTGGGTGGTCCCGTTTGCGGACCCCGACGGTTACCGTATCGATTTCGAGAGTCCCACCGATGTTCCCGAGGAGACGGAGTACTCGCCACAGCACCATTGATGCGCGACTGGTTGAGGACTTACGTCTGCGCGGTCACGGAGGCACTCCGGCGAATGACGCTGTCCGCGAAGCGCTCCATTTCTTCAAGCTGCGGGCTGAATTGCAGCAGGACGAGATCGACGCCAACGGCCTCGAATTTTGCCAAACGTTCTGAAACCTGTTCGGGCGTGCCCACCAAGCCCGAACGCAAGCCTCGATTCGAAACGGAGTAGTCTTCGATCGAGACGCGTTGTTCGAGCTGCGTTCCGGCGAGCCACTGCTGGTAATTTGCATTCCCAGCTGCGGACTGCTTGACATCGGTGATGCGCTTCAGCTCGTCCTGCGCTTCGCGTTCCGTTTCGCGCACGATGGTATAGCCCGCGACGCCGAATTTCAGCGGCGGCAAATCGTGCCGTGCTCGGCGTTCGCGCAAATCAGCTACTTTTTCGCCGACTCGCACCGGCGGATCGCCGTGCATCAGATACGCGTCGCACTTTTCCGCGATCAGATCTTTCGCCGCGAGCGATTCGCCGCCCGCATAGATGCACGGATGCGGCTGAGACACTGGCTTTGGCTCCAGTACGTTGTCTTCCACCCGGTAATACTTCCCCGAATACGAAAAATGATCTTTCGCCCAGACGCCATGCAAAACGTCGAGCCATTCGTTGGTGCGCGCATAGCGGTCGTCGTGCTGCTCAAATCCTACGCCGTACTTTTTCGCCTCATCCGACCACCACGAGGAGACCACATTGAGAGTGAGCCTGCCGCCGCTGATGTGGTCGATATTCGCCGCCTGCTTGGCAAGCAATGCGGGCAGATGAAATGTGGGCCGCACGGCAACCATCAACTCGAGCCGCTCGGTAACCGCTGCCAGAGCAGCTGCCGTCGACCACGCATCAAGTGACGGCGCTTCCACGCCCTTGATGTCGTTCAAATTCAATTCCGCGATGAGCGTAAGGTCGAAACCGATCTGCTCGCTGCGCTGTGCGAGTTTCTTCACGTAAGGCCATGTCGTCGGCATGTTTTCGTCCGCGACGTTGCGCAGCCAGCCGCCAAAAACGGGAAGCCAGTAGCCGTATCTCATCGAATGCTCCCGCTGGAGATGAGCCGTTCGCCGCGGCTGGCCTCGTGAATCCTTGCTTCGCTGATCAAGTAGTCCGCCAGCCGGGCGTAGGGATTGAAGCCAATCATGCGCTCGGGATCGGAGACGAAATTCGAAAGTGCGTTGACGTCGTAATAGAGCAGCCGCCCGGTTCTGTCGTCGATGACGTACTCGATGCCGCCGACTTCGATACCGGCAACTTCCATGATGCGTTCGACGTCCTCAATCACTTGGCGCGGCGGCTCGTACGCTTCTACCGTAAGGCCCGACTTTGGTGCATCCACCGGGCACGCCAGGCGAGTCAGCTCTTCGCCTTTTGTGTTTTTGCAAATATCCGCAGGACACAAATCAAATGTGTCGCCGGTAATGTGAATCTGAATGGCATAAAGATATTCGCCGCCAAGAACTTCCACTCGTGTAATTACGCCGTCGCGCGCCGTGAAGAATTCCTGAACGAGCGCGACGTTATCGATGCCAAATGACAAGCTGTTCTCTTCGACCGCCCCGCGCAGCTCGTCCGGCGAATTGAACTTCTTTATCCCCGCTCCGCTTCCGCCGATGTTCGGCTTGATGATGAGCGGGTAGCCAATCGCTTCGGCCGCGCTTAAAGCTTGCGACGGATGGTTGATCACCCGCGCCTTGGGATATTGCAATCCCAGTGCTTCCAGCACGCTGCATTGCAACGCCTTCGAAATCTCGTGGGTGAAGGCCCGCGAGCCGTTCACCACGCGAACGCCTTTTTCCTCCAGATGCGAAAGATAATTCAGCGTGTAAAAGATCCCGTGGCCAATGCCCCGCTGCCATGCCGAAGGGCTCATGCGGTTGAAGAGCAGCGAATACTCGCGCTCCTTGGCCGCGATGTCGTACTGATGAT
The DNA here is from genome assembly GCA_963804545.1 of uncultured Acidobacteriota bacterium. GTDB lineage: Bacteria > Acidobacteriota > Terriglobia > Acidiferrales > UBA7541 > Acidiferrum. The sequence goes on along the minus strand of CAWDQW010000004.1, from coordinate 2,528,994 downwards.
TCCGCGCGTCCACTTTCACCCAATTTACGCCTCGCGCGTCAAGCTGCTCGAATAACGGCTTGAACCAGTGTTGCTGCTCGTAGTAAATGGCGATGGGTTTCCCCGCGCCGTGCTCCTTGCCGTTTCCGCTTCCCGCGTCACTCATGGCACTGTGCTCCTGATTCTATTAACAATAAAAAAGGGCCGCTTATTCCGAGCGGCCCTGGATTCCTTTTGGCTTTAGACTTGCGCTATACCGAAGGACGTCCCACGCCGCTTGCGACGGTACACATACAAGCACAGCATGGACACGCGCAGGCCCGCCCGCAGGCTGAAAACACCCGCAAAATGCGCGAAGAACCGTCGTGGTTTGCCTCTTTCACAGAATAGTCAGTATACCGCCGGCCAATTTCAGCGCAACAACAAATCCGGGCGGTTACGCTGGGTCTTCTCCAGAGCGGCGGCTCGGCGCCAATTCGCCACCTCGGCGTGGTTGCCTCCGATCAAAACTTCGGGCACCTTCCACCCGCGAAAATCGGCCGGCCGAGTGTAATGCGGAAAATCCAAGAGCTGGCCGTTCGCAACTCGTGAGTCAGCTCGGAGAGTCGCAGCGTGCTGTGGCCCTACAATCGCAGCGTCCGTCGGCGAAATCGGATTTGCACTAAACGATTCATTCTGCGAAGACGCTTCATTCCCCAAAGCGCCGGGAATCAGCCGGGTCACCGCATCAATAATCAGCATCGCGGGAAGCTCCCCGCCGCTGAGCACATAATCGCCAATACAAATTTCTTCCGTCGCTAGAAATTCGGCCACGCGTTCGTCGACTCCCTCATATCGCCCGCAAAGAAACACGATGCGGTCGAGATCCGCATAGCGGCGCGCAGTTTCCTGACGGAAAAGCGTGCCGGCAGCGGACAGGAGAACAATCGCGGTTCTCGGGTCGGTCGCGGCAGGCTGCTCGGCGCTCCCCAAACCGTGGCCAAGCAGAGCTTCGACCGCCTCGAAAAGCGGCTCGGGCTTAAGTACCATCCCTTCGCCTCCGCCAAAGGGCCGGTCATCGACGCTGCGGTGGCGATCCTTGGTAAACGCCCGCAGGTCCTGGATGTGCACTTCGACCAGCCCTGTCTCACGAGCGCGGCGCAAGATGCCATGCTCGAGCGGGCCAACAAAAAATTCGGGAAAAATCGTAACGAGATCAAAGCGCATTGATAGCCAGTGTAGCCAAACAGCGAATCGCCTGCCATTGGCTCTTTCAGTGCATGCTGGTCCTAACTTACTTCTCTCTCGAGTAGGGTGCAGGGCCGGTTTCTGTACCTCGGAACAGGTTGCGCGGCTACTTTTCTCCTCTTACCCTTAACGAAATCATTTGCCGCTTGAATCCAGCCCTTTTGAGGAGTCTCGCAATGTCGTTCCATGGCCGGATCCGCGAAAATTTGCACTCCATACTGATAGGCTTGCTCCTGGTCTCGTTCACGGGTTGCGCCGGATTGAGCCCGGGAGGCGGCGGCTCCAACGGTAACAGCGGAGGCGGAGCACAGGCCCCAGCCGCACCGACCGGATTGGTGGCGACAGCGGGAAATGCCCAAGTGAGTTTCACGTGGAACGCCAGCACCGGAGCTACCGGCTACTACATCAAACGCACCACGGTAAGCGGTGGCCCGTACACGCAAATTGCCGCCCCCTCCGCGACGAGCTACACCGACACCGGTCTCACAAATGGCACGGCTTACTACTATGTGGTGTCCGCCTTCAACTCCGCGGGTCAGAGCCCAAATTCCAGCCAGGTAAGCGCAACTCCCGCCGCTCCTCTGACAGCACCTGCCGCGCCAACGGGACTCCAAGCCACTGCGGGCAACGCCCAGGTGAGCCTCACGTGGGCCGCGAGCACAGGTGCGACCAGCTATCACGTAAAACGAAGCACAACGAACGGCGGTCCCTACACGCAAGTGGCCGCTCCCGCTACGACAAGCGACACGGACAGCGGCCTCACGAATGGCACGGCCTATTACTACGTTGTTTCCGCCGTGAACGCCGCCGGCGAGAGTGCGAACTCTTCTCAAGTCAGTGCTACTCCCGTCGCCCCTGCTGCACCGCCGGCTGCTCCCACTGGCTTGCAAGCCACTGGCGGTAACGCCCAGGTGATTCTCAATTGGACTGCTAGTACCGGCGCAACGAGCTACCACGTGAAACGCAGCACAACAAGCGGCGGTCCATACGCTCAAATCGCTGCACCTGCTTCCGCGAACTACACGGACACTGGGCTGGCGAATGGGACGACCTACTACTATGTGGTTTCCGCCGTCAATTCCGCTGGAGAAAGTGCAAACTCATCACAGGTGAGCGCCACGCCCGTCGCGCCGCTGGCTCCTCCAGCCATGCCGACGGGCTTGCAGGCTACTGCCGGCAACGCTCAAGTGGTTCTGAGCTGGAACGCCAGCGCGGGGGCCACAAGCTACAACGTTCTCCGCAGCGCCACCAGCGGCGGCCCGTACACCACGGTGGCCACCCCAACAGGAACCAACTACACGGACACCGGTCTCACCAACGGGACGACCTACTACTACGTCGTGTCCGCATCGAATGCCGCCGGCACGAGCGCCAACTCCTCGCAGGTCTCCGCGACTCCGCAGGCGAGCGTAACTCCCGATGTCACAATCACGGTGAATCCCGCCGCCACGCACGCGATTTCGCCGTACATCTACGGCCTCAATTTTTATTCTGGGGTCACGGGTGCCCCGTCGCTGCTCACCTTCGACCGCGACGGCGGCGATCGCTGGACCGCATACAACTGGATCAATAATGCCTCCAACGCTGGCAGCGACTACTTCTACGAAAACGACGATTATCTCTGCAACGGAACTTGCAATGCCAGCATTCCTGCGGAAGCGGTAAACCTGTTCATCAGTGGCGATCAATCCAACAACATGGCCAGCCTGGTGACGCTGCAAATGCAAGGCTACGTATCCATTGATACGACGGTAGTGCAGGTGCCCACGCCGTTTCCGAACTTGCAGTATTTCCGGCCCACCGTGGACCAAAAGAGCACCGCGTCTAGCGCACCGTTCACGTTGACGCCGCCAGCCGCTTCGACGGACAACAACGTGTACATGGACGAGTTTGCCTGGGCGCTGGACCAGGACTTCCTGAGCGCCAATATTTTTGGTGCCAGCCCCACGCACCCGACTTTCATCAGCCTGGACAATGAACCGGACCTGTGGAACTCCACTCATCAGGAGGTTCAAGGCTCTACGAACGTTTCCTCAACTGCTTTTGTCACCAAGACCGTCAACCTTTCGACGGCGCTGAAAAGCTTGAACAAGAATGCGCAGACACCCGCCAGCCATTTTTCCAATCTCGTGATCTTCGGGCCTGTGAACTACGGTTTTGAGGGAATCTACAGTTGGCAGGGCGACCCCACACTGAGCCCCACCCCGAATGGTGCCGATTGGTTTGCCGATAAGTATCTGACGGGATTGCACAGCGCTTCGACGGCCTTTGGCGCGCCGCTGGTCGACGTCTACGATTTCCATTGGTACGCGGAAGTCTATGACTCGAACGGTACGCGCATCACCGACATGACCGGGACCACGCTGACGGACGCGCAGGTCCAGTTGATCGTGCAGAGTCCGCGCGATTTGTGGGACACAACGTGGACAGACACTGGCAACAGCAACCCGTGGATCGTAGAAACCCTGGGCGGGCAAGCCATCAACATGCTGGGACGCCTACAGGCCAAAATCAACGCCGAAAATCCCGGCATGAAGCTCTCCATCACCGAGTACAACAATGGCGGGTCCAATCACATCGCCGGAACGATCGCGCAAGCCGACAATCTGGGGGTTTTTGGCGCCCAAGGGCTGTTTGCCGCCAGTTTGTGGCCGCTCGATAGCGCGCAACCCTATATTCTGGGCGGCTTCCGCGCCTATCGCGGTTTCGACGGAGCGAATGCCTGCTTTGGTGACACTTCGCTCGAAGCCACGTCGAGCAACGTGGGAAATGTGATGGTCTACGCCAGCACCGACTCGACGACCCCGGGCCGCACTGTGTTCGTGGCCATAAATCGCTCGACTTCCTCTCAAGTGACAGCGATCAACGGCGCAACTCTTTCCGGGACCGCTTACATGTATCAAATGACCGCGGCTTCAACGCAAGGCCAAAACCCCATCGCTCCTGTCGCGATCGGGACGATGGCCGCAAGCGGCACCTCGCTAACAATAACGCTGCCAGCCCTCAGTGTGACAACGATCGACGTGCACTAGCGGCGGCGTACGAAATCACCCGCGCGCTCACCTCTTTTCGTTTAGATCGCGAAGACCCTCGGGGAGCACCACGTCGATTCTCCGCGCGCGTGTGTCGATGCGCTCGCAGATATCTTCCGCGAGCGGAATGAGCAGCTCGCCGGCGGAACCATCCACGACAAGAAGCGGCGTGCCCGAAACCCCTTCGCCGGTAAATTGCACCTCCCTGACTCTACCCACCAAAGACGGCGCCTCCGCCAGGGAACATGGCGACGAGGAAATAACCGAAGGTTCAGCGGAAGTTTCGAATACAGAGCACCCCACGAGATCGTCGACAAAGTACTGTCCCGCTGGGAGCGTCACTCGTTCTTCGATCGGAAGGAATACGTCGAGCCCACGAAATCTCTCTGCCTCCGAGATCGAATGGCATCCCTCAAAATGAAATACCGCCTGGCCTTTGTGATTCTGGCTCAGCCAACAGGATTTCAGCACGGCCAGGCGCGGCTCAGCCGCCCCGCCGCCGCCCGCGCTGAGAAAAACTTCCGTCAACCGTGTCAATCGTTCGGGAAAATCCGTGAGGAGTTCCGCAGCCACTTCACCTTTATTGCCGCGGGGCCGGAGAATCCTCGCGACAATCACCCAACGCTGCGTTTCGGCGCTCAATCTTCCAATATCTCTAGCGTGTAGCGTTTCTTCACTTTCATGCCGGCAGCGCCAAGAAGAGTTCGTACTGCCTTGGCTGTGCGCCCCTGCCGCCCGATTACCTTGCCCAGGTCTTCCGGATGCACCCGTAGCTCAAGAACGGTGACTTGCGAGCCGTCGACGGACTTGACCTGCACTTCTTCGGGATGGTCCACCAGAGCCTTCGCGATAGCTTCTACCAGCTCTTTCATCCTTTACCTCCACGTCCTCGATCTTCCCCGGGCCGTGGCTCACGCGCCCCGGTCCAGCCGGGGACGCGCAAGAGATGGGGACTTCGCAGGGATTACGCGATCTTTTGTTGGTCGATAAAGCTGCGAACGGTGTCGCTGGGTTGCGCACCGACTCCGAGCCAATGCTTGATGCGTTCGGCGTTGAGCTTGATCTCCGCGGGCTTCTTCAGCGGATCGTACGTTCCCACCAATTCCACAACACGCCCGTCCCGCGGCTTGCTGCTTTCGATCACCACCACGCGGTAAAAGGGCTTCTTCTTCTTGCCAATCCTGGATAAACGAATAGTGAGCACTAACAGATGCCTCCACCAGATATCTTAGCCTGTCCGGGCAGCCTGCGGCAATCGGAGAGTCGGAGATGACGGTTTGTTACCGATTATCCGGCTGGTAGAGACCCAGTATGCCCGGTATCTGCCGAGATCTGGACTGGGTACTGCGGCCTTAGCGACCGAAGACCATCCCCGAGAATTTTTACCCCCCTCACTTTGCATTCGCAAAGTACGGAGGACAGCGCGATAATGCCCGGAGCAAAAGGGAGCCGCTCATGAGGAAAAGCAACGATTTGTCACGACGCAAATTCCTGACCAAGGTCGCCACCGGCGGCGCCGCGATTGCCATTGTTCCCCGGCACGTCCTCGGTCGCGGGTTCACCCCTCCAAGCGATATGCTCAACATCGCCGGAGTAGGTATCGGCGGCATGGGCCGCACCAATCTGATCAATCTTTCGAGCCAAAACATCGTCGCGCTCTGCGACGTCGACTGGGGCTATGCCGACAAAGGATTCGATCGGCTCGATACCGATATCCCGAATCTGCAAAAGCGCCTCGACAACCCTGATCCACAGCCTACTCCGGGTCAGCCTCCGGTCGAGTTCGATCGCGCCAAGGCTCAGACGCGCCTTGCAGGAATGATTCGCCTCAAGAACGAGCACCTGCCGAAAGCCAAGCGCTATCAGGACTATCGCGACATGCTCGAGCATCAGAAAGATATCGACGCCGTCTTCGTCGCCACGTCTGATCACATGCATGCTCCCATCGCCCTGGCGGCTATGGCGCTCGGCAAACATGTCTACGTGCAGAAGCCCCTCACCTGGTCCATTGACGAAGCCCGGCAACTGTCGAAGCGCGCCAAGGAAACCAAAGTCGCCACCCAGATGGGCAATCAAGGCCATTCTCTCGACGATGCTCGCCTGACGGTCGAATACATTCAAGCCGGCGCCATCGGGGAAGTCCGCGAAATCCATATCTGGACAAATCGCCCGCTCGGCTTCTGGCCGCAAGGCGTGCCGCGCCCCGAAGCCCTAAAAGAACCTGCCGATACGCTTCGCTGGAACGGACCGGGCGTCAACGCCAGGCTTGCCGCGGCGATGGCTGGCGACTATCCGGTTCCGGACAAGCTGTCCTGGGATCTTTTTCTCGGCGTGGGACCGCACGTGGAGTATCACCCTATCTACCACCCCTTCAACTGGCGTGGCTGGTCCGATTGGGGCATGGGCGCTATTGGCGACATGGGCGCCCATTTGATCGACCATTCCATGTGGGCGCTAAACCTGGGCCTGCCTTCAACGGTCGAAACCGTCTCTACCCCATTCAACGGTGTCTCCTACCCGCACGCCACGCAGACCTTCTACGAATTCCCCTCTCGCGGCTCCATGCCTCCGGTCAAGATGACTTGGTACGACGGCGGTTTGATGCCTGACAAGCCCGAGGAACTCGGCGACGAAGATCTGAACAAAGGCGGCGGTGCGCTCCTGATTGGCAGCAAAGGCAAGCTGCTCCATGACACCTACGGCCTAAAGCCTCGCTTGCTGCCCAAGTCCCTGCACGATTCCTACGGCAAACCGCCGCAAAAGCTGCCGCGCATCGAAAACGAAGACCACGAAATGAACTGGGTCAACGCCGCAAAAGGCAGAACGGAGACTTCCTGCCCGTTCGAATACGCAGCGCGTCTCACCGAGGTCATGCTGCTCGGCGTGGTCGCCCTTCGCGCCGGAAAAAAAATCAACTACGACGGCGCAAATATGCGCGTCACCAACGTCGCCCAAGCCAACGACTTCCTCCGCCGCGAATACCGCCAAGGCTGGGCGTGAAAATTGCCGATGCGGACGGCTGCGACTTGCTTTTCTCAACCGAGCCGGTTTAGGCCGTTAAATGCCGCCGTCTTATAGCATTCGGCTAGCGTCGGATAATTGAAGACCGTGTTGATGAAGTACGTGATCTTGCCCTTCAGCTTGAAGACAGCCTGCCCAATGTGCAGCAGCTCCGCCGCATCTTCGCCAAAAATATGCACGCCGAGCAGCTCAAGTGTTTCTCGGTGAAAGAGAAGCTTGAGACGGCCATCGGTATGCCCCGAAATTTGCCCTCGCGCAATCTCGCGGTAGTACGCCACGCCAACTTCGTACGGCACGTCGGCATCGGTGAGCTGCTCTTCCGTCTTCCCGATGAAGGAAATCTGCGGAATCGTATAAATCCCATACGGATAGCTCGCGGGATCCGTCTGCAACTGCAGCCCGAATGCGCGCGCCGCCGCGATTCGTCCTTGCTCCATCGATACGGACGCCAGACTCGGGAAACCAATCACGTCGCCCACCGCAAATATGTGCGCTTGCGACGTCCGGTAATCGGCGTCTACCTTAATGCGTCCCCGGTCATCGCATTCGATACCGGCCGCACCGAGCTCCAATTTGTCTACGTTACCCTGGCGTCCAACTGCATACAGCAAAGCATCGCCATTGATGCGTTTTTTGCTGACCAGGTCCGCCGCCACCTTTCCTTCGGGCGTTTCTTCCACGCTTTCGACTTCCTCATTCAGCCGCAGCGTGGCGCGGTGATCGCGCATGTGATAGGTCAGCGCCTCGACCATCTCGGTATCCGCAAATTCCAAAAGCCGCGGACGCTTTTCCACAATAATCACGCGCACACCAAGCGTCGCAAACATGCACGCGTACTCCACCCCTATCACCCCGCCGCCCACCACGATTAGCGTTCTGGGAATCTGCGGCATCGTCAGAATTTGGTCGCTGTTAATGATGTTCCGCCCGTTGATGGGCACTTTCGTATTTATCGCCGGTTTCGTCCCGGTCGCGATCACGAAGAACTGCCCTTCCAGCTCCGCGTAGCCGTTTCCGTTCTCCACGCGGAGATGGTGCGCATCGGTGAATTTGCCGAATCCATGGATCACGTCCACGCCGTTGCGCTTGAGCTGATCTTGCGTGACTGCTACTTCGTTCTCGATCACCCGCTGCACGCGGAAATTCAAATCCGCCATCGTCACGTTTTCTTTCACGTTGTAATTCGATCCGTAGAAGCTTTTCGAATAGAAACCGGATAGATGCAGCACGGCCTCGCGCATCGTCTTGCTGGGAATGGTTCCGGTGTTGATGCACACGCCGCCGATCGCCGCTTGCTTCTCGACCACCGCAACGCGCTTTCCGGCCTTCGCTCCTTGAATGGCAGCGCGCTGGCCGCCCGGTCCGGAGCCAATGACGATCAAATCATACGGTTGCATTCGAGGTGTCCAATGAGCCTTCGTCTTCGGGGGCGCCAACAGGCGGGGTAATCATTGTACTAGGATTATAAACAACGGCCTGGTTTCGCAACGCCGGGATGTGCTGAGGGTCAACTTCCTGGCCGGCCAGCTTCATGAAGTGTTCTTGCGCGGAAAATCCGTGCCCGTTCCGCACCGCGCGCGGGCGGGAATAGCTGCCGTCCGCCGAAAGGATGCGCGCCTTTCGCGTGTCCGCTAAATAGGACGAAAGAATCTCGTTGCAGACGCGCTCGCAATGCTGCGGGTCCTTCAGCGGAAATAACACCTCCACTCGTTCATACAGATTTCTCGGCATCCAGTCCGCGCTTCCCAGATAGATTTCCGGCTTCCCGCCATTTTCGAAATAAAAAATCCGGCTGTGCTCCAGAAAACGCCCCACGATGCTCCGCACGCGAATGCGGCTGCTAACACCGCGCAGCCCCGGCACCAGCCCGCATTGCCCGCGCACGATCAAATCAATCTCCGCGCCCGCGCGCGAGGCGCGATAGAGCGCCTGAATGATCGGCGGATCGATCACCGCATTCACCTTGGCGATAATCCGTGCAGGACGACCGCGCCGAGCGTGGCGCGCCTCTCGATCGATCAGCCCAATGCACGTTTTGGCCATATCGCGCGGAGCCAGCAGTAGCGGCTTGTAATTCGGTTGCTCTGCGTACGCCGTCAAAAAATTGAAAACGTCGTGCACCGCGGAAGTGATCGCCTCGTCATTTGTGAGCAGGCTCAAATCGCTATAGTACCGTGCCGTCGAAGGATTGTAGTTTCCCGTGCCCAGATGCGCGTAGCGCCGGATTTTTCCATCCGGATCTTGCCGTACAACCAGCAAAAGTTTTGCGTGCGTCTTCAAGCCCACCAGGCCGTGAAACACCTGCACACCCGCGTCCTCGAAACTCCGCGCCCACCGAATATTGGTCGCCTCATCGAAGCTGGCCTTCAATTCCACCACTACCGTCACTTCTTTTTTTCCGGCGGCGTCCAGCAGCGCACCCGCAATCGGCGAATCCGAATTCGTCCGGTAGAGCGTTTGTTTGATCGACAAAACCCGTGGATCGTGCGCCGCCGTTTGCAGGAAATTCACTACTGTGTCGTAGCTTTCGTAAGGATGGTGTAGCAGATACGCCTGCCGCCGGATGGCTTCGAACATCGAATCAGCATCATGCCCCACGCGCACTTGCCGCGGCGCGAAAGGCGGGTACTTCAGGTCGGGCCGCGCCGTTTCTTCATAAAGATGAAATAGCCTCTGCAAATTTACGGGGCCCTGCGCGCGAAACACCAACGCTTCATCCAATTCGAACGTCGATACCAACCGGCTGATAATGTCCGGGTGCGCTTCGGCGTCGATCTCCAGCCTCACCGCATCGCCCTTGCGCCGCTGCGAGACCTGCGAATCTACCGCGTCGAGCAAACTCCGCGTCTCTTCTTCTTCTAGATAGAGATTGCTGTTCCGCGTAATGCGAAACGGCGCGGACGCCAATATTTCGTACCCCCGATAGAGCTTCGCCGCATAGGCAGACACGATCTCCTGCAGCGCCACATAGTGAATCCCGCCGTCCGTCGCGGGCACGCGCAAAAGACGCGGCAGGGCCCGCGGCACGGTGAGCACACCGAAATACGGCTTCCCGTTTCCGCTTCGCCGTCGCCGCAAAAGAAATGCGATACACAACGCCTTGTTCAAAACATGCGGAAACGGATGCGAAGGGTCCACCGTAACTGGCGTCAGCATAGGAGACACGCGCCGCTCGAAAAAAGTCTTCGCTGCCTTCGCCGCCTTCCCTTCGAGTGCGCCCGCCGTCAGAATGCGAATTCCCACTTTCGCCAGCGCCGGAAGCAGCTCCTCGTTCCAACATTTATACTGGTCGCGAACCATTACATGCATGGCCGCCGACACTTTCTCCAACTCCTGCTCGGCCGTCAATCCGTCCGGACCAATCTCCCGGGACCCGTGCTCGATCCGTTGCAGAAAACTCGCCACGCGCACCTCGACAAATTCATCGAGATTGTTCGCCGTAATTGCCAAAAATTTCACCCGTTCCAGCAGCGGGTTCCCAATATCCCGCGCCTCTTCGAGCACACGCCGGTTGAACTCCAGCCATTCCAGGTGCCGGTTGAGATACAAGCGCGGATCGTCCAGAGCAGTGCGTGTCATAAGCTTTCTCAGGGGACGAAGAGTGATAGCGCAAGCGTGTTACGGACAGATGAATACGTCAATGCAATGCTATTCTCCAGGAGGTCCGCGGGAGGTTCAATGAAGCTATCGCTCGTTCTTCTGGCCGTCGCCTTCTTTGCTCTTGCCAGCGAATCCCACGCGCAAACCCCGTCCACATCGTTGCAAAACCGAACTGACATTATTTTCTCCTCCATCACACAAGAAAACGCACCGGGATTGACCGTGCTGGTGCGTGAAGATGGACGCACTCTCTTCGAAAAAGGATACGGTCTCCGCGATTTGCGCTCCAACGCGAAAATCGACCAGCGCACCAACTTCCGCCTCGCCTCTTTCACCAAACAGTTTACCGCCATGGCTATCATGCTGCTCGTTCACGATGGAAAGCTCCGTTACGACCAAACTCTCACGGAGATTTTTCCCGATTTTCCCTCCTACGGCAAAAACATCGCCGTCCGGAATCTGCTCAATCACACAGGCGGTCTCCCCGATTACGAGGACCTCATGGAAGCGGTCGAGACGCCTCGCAACTCGTGGGTCTGGACGCCAGAACGCCAAATTCAGGACGCCGAGGTCTTGAAGCTCCTGGAGAAAGAAACCAAAGGAAAATTCCTTCCCGGCACGAGTTGGTCATACAGCAATTCCGGTTACGTCATTCTCGGCCTCATCGTCGCCAAAGCCTCAGGCCAATCCTACGGCGATTTTCTCCACGCACGAATCTTCGCGCCGCTCCACATGGATCACACTATCGTCTATCAAAAAGGAAAAAATGAAGTCACAAACCGCGCCTTCGGCCACTCCAAAGAAGGCGACACGCTGAAGGAAACCGACCAAAGCTCGACGTCCGCCACGCTGGGCGACGGCGGGATCTATTCCAATCTGGATGATCTCGCCAAATGGGACGACGCTCTGCGCAATCGCACACTGCTGAGCGCCGAAGAAATGGCGCCCGCGCTCGTCCCTGCAAAATTAGCGAATGGCAAGCCCACGCTTTGGCCCTCAGCGCCGAACGACGACAACCTGCATCCCGGCAAGCCCGTCTTTTACGGTTTCGGCTGGTTCCTCGATCCCTACCAGCAACATCCCCGGATGTGGCACACCGGAAGCACCATGGGCTTCCGCACCGTCATCGAGCGCTTCACCGAGAAGAACTTTACGGTCATCATCCTTGCGAACCGGACCGACCTTGATCCGGAGTCGCTCGCGCTAAATGTGGCCGGTCTTTATTTGGCAAAACAATGATCGCGTATCGCGACCTTGTGACGCGGTTTCCCTGCTCCGGTTTCTACTGGAAAAGTTGTTTGCCAAACTAATATTCCGGTGCATAATGCGCGGTTATGAGCGAGGCAACCTGTAGCGCCTGTGGACTCCAGGCCTCGGTTCGGTCCCTCTTCGATCTTAACGGTCAAACCTACTGCGCTCAGTGTGTCCAAACGGCCGCGGAAAACGCGAAACGCAGCGGCCAGCCCACCGCATACATGCCTTTGATCAACCGCTCGATTTGCGCGCGCTGCAACAGCTACATCAGCGATCAGTCTACCGCCATGCAGACTGGCGGTGCGCGTTTTTGTGGAGCATGCGCGCCGCTCATTAAGGATTGGGGCTATCCAGCCTGGCTGAGGCTTAGTCTGGCCGCCCTGCTGCTCCTCCTCGTTGTCGCGCTCGTCCACGGCAAGAAATACTTTTCTGCCGGCCGCGCTATGTATATCGGCGAGCATCTAGTTGAGCAAGGAAAGCATGCCGAAGCCCTGACTTACCTGAAAGAAACATTGCGCGTTGCTCCCGGTTCAGATAAAGCCGTGTTGCTCGCCGCGAAGGCCGCGCTCCTCACTGGGGATGTGGCCACCGCCGACAAAGCTCTCCACGGTCACGACGACGGCCATTTCGAGGATGGCCAAAGCGCGGAGTTTCTTGAAGTCAACAGTCTTTGGAATCGCGCGAATCAAGCACTCGAAAAAGCCGATAGGGCCTCGAAGCTTGCGGAAAAAGGTGGAAATTCGGCCGAGGCTGCACGGCTTATGCATGAAGCGGCTTCCGACTACCCCGAAATGCCTGGGCTCAGGATTGCCGCGGAAAACTTTGACGCGGGGGCGGCATTCGATCGGGGAGATTTCGACACTTATCTGTCGATCTCTGAAAATCAGTGGAAGCAAGAGGCTGGGCCCGGCACCGCCATGGCTCTGGCGAATGCTCTGGCCTGCAAGTACGTCCTCACCGGGATCATCCCATTCCGCGAGCGCTCGATGGACATGATTGCAAAGTCTAAAGAGTTGGCGGGCGGCGACGCGGAAACGCTGAAAGCCTTGGATGAATACATTCCGCTGATAACTTACAGAATCGAGAACCGGCAAATCATCAGCAAGCAGGAATATAATCGACGGTTTCGAACCGGAAAAAATCCGCTCAAGTAGCGAGGTCTAGCATGTTCTTCATTCCAGGCCCTGTGATTGCGGCACTGACCTTTCCTGGCGTCATCATTCACGAAGCCGCCCACCTGTTCTTTTGCCGCCTCTTCAAGTTGCAGGTCTTCGGGGTCTGCTTTTTCCGGTTCGGAAACCCCGCCGGCTACGTCGCCCACCAGCAGACCGAGAACTTCACCGCTCAATTCTTCATCAGCATGGGGCCTTTCTTCGCGAACACTCTCCTCTGCGTTATCTTCTGCAGTGCAGCCTTCCTGCCTGTTTGGGAACTCAAAGTGTTCGATCCGCTCGCTTATTTCTTTTATTGGCTCGGCTTGTCCATCGGCATGCACGCGTTTCCCTCAACCCAGGATCTTTCGCATCTCTGGGATAGCGCTCCTGGCCTGGCCAAAAAAGGGAATCTCCTGGCAATCCTAAGTTTGCCCCTGGCTGGTCTCTTGGTTGTTGCGAATTATGCCCGAGTCGTGTGGGCGGACCTGGGTTACGGAATACTGGTGGGAGTGCTTGCCCCCATCGCCATCTTCAAGGCCCTTGCTCATTAATTCAGCGTAATTTTCAAGAAAGTCCCGCGAGCTTCCCCAATCCCTTCAACTTCGCCCGCGCGGCCATCGACCCGTACTGTTTCATCATCGTGCGCATCTGCAGATATTGCTTCAAAACCTGGTTCACATCCTGCACGGTAGTCCCGCTGCCCTTCGCAATCCGTTTGCGCCGCTTTCCATCAATAATGTTGTGGTCATGCCGCTCCTGGTTCGTCATCGAGTTGATGATCGCCTCGACCTGCTTCAGCTTCCCCTCATCCACCTTCGCGTCCTTCGGTATATTCTGCAGCGGCCCCATCTTCGGCAGCATGTCCACAAGCTGTTCGAGCGGCCCCATCTTGCGAATCTGTTTCAGTTGGTCGCGGAAATCTTCCAGCGTGAATCCATCTTTGCGCAGCTTGCGCTCTAGCTCCGCCGCAGCCTTCCTGTCAACCGTCTGTTCCGCTCGCTCGATCAGCGACATGATGTCGCCCATGCCCAGCACGCGCGAAACGATCCGCTCCGGATAAAATCCTTCCAGCGCGTCGTACTTTTCGCCGAGCCCAACGAACTTCACCGGCGCCCCGGTCACTTTCCCAATCGAAAGCGCCGCGCCGCCGCGCGCATCGCCGTCCAGCTTCGTCAGAATGACGCCCGTCAGCCCGAGCCTCTTATGAAACTCCCCCGCTGACCGCACCGCGTCCTGCCCGATCATCGCGTCCGCAATGAACAGAATTTCGCTGGGTGTCAGCTCCTTCTTCAACATGCTCAATTCGTTCATTAAATCGTCGTCAATGTGCAAGCGGCCGGCCGTATCAACCAAAATCACGTCGCTCGCCGAAAGCTTTGCCTCGCGAATCGCGCCTTTAACGATCTCCAGCGGCTTGTCCGTCCCCGCCCCAGGCCACAGCGCCGTCCCCACGGCCTTCGCCACCTGCGCCAACTGTTCCCGCGCCGCCGGTCTGTAAACGTCCGTCGAAACCACCAGCGGCCGGTGCCCATGCTGCACCAGCCATTTCGCCAACTTCCCCGTCGTTGTCGTCTTTCCGGAACCCTGCAACCCCACTATCATCCACACCGAAGGAGGCCGCGAAGCAAACAACGGCTTCGCATGCTTCCCCAGCATCGCCGACAGCTCGTCGCGAACCACTTTGACCACTTGCTGGTCCGGCGAAAGTTGCAGCATCACTTCACTGCCCAGCGCCTGCTTGCGAATGTTCGCCAGCAGCTCATCCGCCACGCCAACATTCACGTCGCCTTCGAGCAGCGCCTCGCGAATCTCTCCCAGCGCCACGTCCAGGTGCTCATCCGTGAGCTTCCCCTGCCCGCGCAAATTCTTAAATGTCCGCTGCAGCTTCTCTGTCAGATTTTCAAACATGACCTATGCCTCAAAACTGGGCGCCTCCAGAATAACAGCCCGAGCACGCTAGTGCACGCAGAGCCGGCGTGGATGGCTCGATTGCGCCATCCTGTACAAACATAAAGCTAGAAATGTCATTCCGCGCGAAGCGAGGAATCTGCTTTTCTCTTGCGGTTTTTGATTCTGTTTCTTTGCCTCATTACTTCGTTATTTCATTGCTTCCCCTCAATAATGCCACTGCTTCGTATCCTCTCCCCCCGCGTTCTTCTCCACATGCTCCGCCATCCACCGAACCAAATTCGCCGTAGTTGTCGGCTGCCATCCATGCCCCTTCATCGGCCGTCCATACTGAAAATCGCAATCGCACGCCGGATTCGTCAGCTTTTTCATCTCTTCCTCGAGCTTGTACACCGCCAAATTCAAATAAAAATTGTCCATGTCGCCCACATACACGTGAATCTTCCCGCGCAGCTTCGGCCCCAGCGTCGCCCAGTTCGTTCGAATGTTGTAGCTCAAGTCGTACCCGTGGTCCCGCATATAAATCGCCACGCTATGATCGATCTTTCCCGTCTTTTTATCCCACAACGGCTTCGGATACCCATCCTCTCCAATCGGCCCGTAAGCCGCGTCCCAAATCTCAATCTGCTCGCCCGAGCGGTTGTGGCTCCCCAGAACTTCTTCCATCTGGCTGAACTGCTGAATCGTTATCTCGTCCTGACCCTCCGCAGTACGCATAACGTACCGCGGCACTTGCACCCACGTATGCCCCGGTTCCCAAAACGCGTTGTCATCTTCATACGCGTTCACCGTCCCATACCGCCGAAAGTCAATCGAGTCCGGATAAAGCGTCCATGTCCCTCCAAAAAAATCCGGATAAAACACCTGCGCCCCCAGTGACTCCCACCCTCCCGTCGACCCGCCCGTTAGCACCCGAGCATAAGGCTTCGCAATCATCCGGAAATGCGCCTCCAGATACGGAATCATTTCCTTCACCAGCGCGTCCCCATACGGCCCGTTATTCACCGAATTCACCGCATACGAATCGTCGTAATACGGCGTCGGATGTTGAAACGTCACCGCGATCATTCGTGGAAAATTGTCCGAAGTCCAAGCCTGATATACCTCGTGCCCCGACTCCCGGTTCAGATCGCTCATCCTCGCCCGCATCTCCGGAGGTATCGGCGGATCCTCCGGGTTAAATCCCAACGGGTTCCTCAAACTGAAATGGCTCTGTTCATAAATCACCGGATAACGGGCGTTCGGATGTTCTTCATACCCCTTGGGCAGCAAAACAATCGCCCCGATGTACATCGGGTGCCCCCAAAACTTCGTCAGCATCTCGCTTTGAATCTTGATGTGCTTCACCCACGCCGTATCCGCGGGCGCCTGTACTGGCGGAATCTCCTTCGTCAAACTCAGCTTAATGCCATATCCCGCCGCTGGATCCAAATGCACCTTCTGCACTTCGCTATACAAATTTCCCGGCGACCTATTAAAGTGCTGCCCCTCCCACTGATCCATGTGTAGCCAAACCGTATGTCCGTCCGCGCGGTGAAACTCCGTATAAATGTTGACCAATGCCTGCACGTAGTAATCTCCCGGGGGAATCTCGCGCAAACTCCGCACCGGCGATCCCAGCGTGCTCGCGTCAATCACCGCGCTCTGCCCAGCCGCGAGTCCATTCACATCCATTCCAAAAAACGGCCCCGCGTCTCCCCAACTCCCCGCCTGCAAACGCGGTTCCGGCTTATCTGAAGTGCTCACCACCACAAACACGCGTCCCGTTATCGCCCCCGCATGCGCCGACGCGGGAAACGACACCTCGAATTCTCCCCCGCCCGCTTGCGGCAAAGGCATTGCCTTCGCGCTCGCGCCCACCGCCAGCAAAAAAGCCGCCGCGCATGCCATCTCACTCATTTTCATTCGCATGTTCATCCTCTTTTCGCTCCCCCCGTACGCGCCGTGAGCGTACTACACCACCCGCTCCGCATCCAAAGGCAAGCCCAGTTGCCTATCCCGTGACAATTACTGTACCGTCGTCACGTTTGTGCACACTCCCACGACCGAGGAAAGCCATGCCCCAAGATATCGATCTCCTTCAGGGCTCCTGGTCCATCCAATCTCTCACCATGGAGGGTCACAATCTGCCCTCTACGATGTTCGCCAACGCCAGCATCGTAGTCCAAGGAAAGCGGTTCACAAGCCTCGGCATAGGCACTCCATACGAAGGCACGCTCGAACTAAACTCCTCCGCCATTCCCCGCCAACTCAACATGCACTTCGACGTCGGCCCCGAAAAAGGCAACCTCAACCTCTGCATCTACGAAATCGCTGGCGACGTTTGGAAACTCTGCATCGCCACAAGAGGTTCCGTGCGCCCCACCGCGTTTGCGTCCATCCCCGGCAGTGGCATCGCGCTAGAAACGCTCCAGCGGGTCAAACCGTCACCTGAGTAATCGCACTCGCTCCTCTTCTTTCGCTCGATCTGCACTTCTTCCGCGCAAAAGAAACTTTCGAATGCCCTTGACACACGCCTGCTCGAAGAACACTATGAGTCGTGGTTTCGCTGTTTGAGGCGAGACTCCCGCTTCTCAGTCCATTTGCAGTTTCTTTAAAGGACAAGCTCCGCATCGAGCGCCAACAGGGCAGAACCTGTCAGGTTCTTTTTTACTTCCTCGCGCGGGGCCCTACCTCCTGTTCGACGTACAGGTTTACACACCCAGACGCCAGCGGTTTCGAACCACATCGCTCAAGCCCCACTCGCTATAAGCGAGTAGGAAGTCCGTGTTTCTAAAAAGGAGATTCATCATGTCTGAACAAAACAAAACCAACGTCCGTCGTTTGTTCGAAGAAGTCTGGAACAAGGGCCACATGCAAGTAGCAGACGAACTGATCGCACCTACATACACTCACCACGACAGTTCCACGCCCGATGCCGGACGCGGACCCGAGGCTGAGAAGAAGCGAGTCACTCTGTACCGCAACGCCTTCCCCGACATCCGTTTCACGGTCGAGGACCTCATTACCGAAGGCGAAACCGTAGTCGCTCGTTGGTCTTGCCGCGGTACCCATAAGGGCGAACTCAATGGCATCGCCCCAACAAACAAGCAATTCAACATCACCGGCGTAAGCATTGCCCGCTTTACGAACGGCAAAATGTTCGAAGGCTACGTCAACTGGGACGCTTTGGGCCTCATGCAACAGCTCGGCGTTGTCCCTGAACTCGGCCGCGCAAAAGCCGTCGCCGCAGCAAGGTAGCTGGCTCGACTCACTCAACAAAACCGGAAGGCCCGACCACAAGTCGGGCCTTCTCTCTTATAAGCCCTTGCCGTTTTCCTGCCAGAGCCGATTTGCGTGCCATCCACCATAGCGTCCCGCAAGAGATCTCGATGATCCAGATTCTCAAGGAGTCTGAGGCAGCGTGTACTCGAACTCGTAGAAATGCTTCTTCTCCACGATTTTGATCGTCAGTTTTCCCGCGATGCCCTGCAACTCTCCAGTCCCAGAGTCTGGCACCACCGTGACACTAAGCTGTGGTTCGCCCCGCGTCATCGTCCCGCTGTGCTGCAGCACAAACGTGCCCGTGCGCCCGCCCACTGTTCCATCCACGCGCTCCAGCGCCACATATCCCGCCGAGCCCGGAACCTCCGTGCTTGCGCTTAACATCTCCCCCCGGCTCGTCCCCGCAAGCTCCCCGTGAAACTGTTTCTCGATCGTCATCCTCCCCAGGTTCGCGCTCTCCGCCGTCTTGCTATCCGCCTTTTGCACGTTCAACTTCACCTCAAACGTCCCGCTCGCACGCATGGTCATCACCGCTCCTCTTTTCTCTGGCCTTACAACTTTGCGTTTCGTCCTCGTATCCGCGGAGGGGCCCAATCCAAACACAACGCAAGTCTTCTCCATAATCCTTCGCGCACATCTGGTCCCCCTCACATCATATGCACACTAGCCCCGCTGGATATACAATGCGCTCTGCAGAAGCACATTTAATGCAAAGGCGGCAATCATGGAAATCGAGCGGCGTGACTTTCTGAAGACCACGGGCAAAGCCATCACGGTTGGCGCGGCTACGCTCGCCCTCGGCGGCAAAATTCTCGGCGCAAACGATCGCGTCCGCGTGGCCATTTGCGGAGTGCGCGGCCGCGGCAACGATCACATCCGCGGATTTTCTCACGTCCCCGGAACAGAAATCGTCGCCATCTGCGACATCGACGAAAACGTCTCCAGCCAGCGTATCGCCGAAATCGAGAAGATGGGCCTGCCTAAACCCAAATCCTACGTCGATATTCGAAAACTGCTCGAAGACAAAGAGATCGACGCCATCTCCATTGCCACTCCCAATCATTGGCACTCGCTCATGGCCATCTGGGCTTGCCAGGCTGGCAAAGACGTCTACGTCGAAAAGCCCTGCTCCCACAACACGTTCGAAGGCCGCCAACTTGTTCGCGCCGTAAAAAAGTACAACCGCATTTGCCAGCACGGCAGCCAGTCCCGCTCCAACCCCGGCATGCTCGAAGCCATTCATCACCTCAGCGACGGCACCATCGGCGATGTCTACATGGCCCGCGCGCTCAGCTATAAGTGGCGCCCATCTATCGGTCACGCCGTCGAGGAGCCCGTTCCCGCCGGCGTCCATTACGATCTCTGGACCGGACCCGCCCCCTTCAAGCCCTTCACGCGCAATCGCTTCCACTACAACTGGCACTGGATCTGGGACACCGGTAACGGCGAAGTTGGCAATCAGGCCATCCACGAAATCGATATTGCTCGCTGGGGTTTAGGCGTTGGCTTCCCTGTCTCCATCTCCGCCATGGGCGGCCACTTCATGTTCGAAGACGACCAGGAAACTCCCAACACTCTGAACGCCGTCTTCTATTTCGACGCTCCCAACGGCAAGCGCAAAATGATGGAGCTAGAAGTCCGCCACTGGATCACCAATCACGAAGCAGAAATCGGTACCGGCGCCTACGGTGCCAGCGCCGTTCCCCCCGCTGGCCTCACCGCCAGCCCCGCCAAAAAATCTGCCGACAAGCAGCAGTCCCTCGGTCCAAAAGACGCCAAGACCAACACCGTCGGCAACATTTTCTACGGCTCAAACGGCTATCTCGCCATCGACGGCTACGACTCCTACAAAACCTGGCTCACCGATCAAGTCGAACCCGGCCCCCACGGCAAAGCCTCCGGCGATCACTACGCCAACTTTATCGACTGCGTCCGCAGCCGCCGCGCCGAAGACATTCATTCGCCCATCCTCGAAGCTCACATGTCCACAACCCTGGTCCATTTGGCCAACGCCTCGTACCGCCTCGGCCGCACGCTAAAATTCGATCCCGCCACGGAGCAAGTCATCGCCGATGAGGAGGCCAATACCCTCCTCCGCGGCACCTATCGCGCTCCTTACGTCGTGTCCGAAGATATGTGAAACGGGTCAGCTAGCGCTAATCTATAAGCCCGCATTCATCGTCTGATATTTGCCCGGGGGTTTTTCGGCGCGGAATCACCGCGGACGCGCTTGCATTCCTTGCAACAGCGCCTGCGAATTTTCGGCCGCTTCCTTCACCAAAAATCCCATCTTCGGATGCGAAGCCTCCAGCTCCACCGATAATCCATAGCTGCGCAGAACTTCCGATGTCGTCGGCCCTATCGAAGCCTTCACCACGCGCTCCATTCCCAACTTCAGCGCTTCCTTTTTCCCAACTTGCTCCGCGATCTGAAATAGATGATGGATCTGCACACTTGTCGTAAACAGAGCCACGTCGATGCGCCCCGCAATCACTTTCTCCACCGCTCTCCGCAGCGGTCCCACATCTTCCGGCAAATCCCATTGATAGACGGGCACCGCTGTAACCTGCGCTCCCCTCTCGCGCAATCCCGCAAGCAGCTCCGGGTTGGATATTCCGTACTCTTGCACCGCAACCCGTTTGCCGCGCAACTCCCGTTTGTTGTCGTCAATCGCCTGTAGCAGTTCGCGCCACGTGTTCGGCTCCGGCGCCATGAGCGTGATCGGCACTCCCCATTCTCTCAATACCGCGACCGGCTTCGGCCCGCGCGCGAACACTGCCGTTTTCCGCAGCGCTCCCAGAAACTTCTCCGCCGGATGCGCTCCTTCCACCACAGTCGCAAGGGCGCGCGCTCCCACGCCCGTCAGAAACACCACCACGTCGAATTTTCCTTCGAACAAAGCGTCCGCGAATTTCAACGCTTCGAGATTGGAAGAGAGCGGCACCTCGCGCATCGCCGGCGCATGCACCGCTTTGCCGCCGTACGTCTCAATCAACCGGGTGATTTCCTGCCCGCGCCGGCTCTCCAGCGTCAGAACAGTCAACCCTTCAAAATTTGTGGCAGCCATTTCCTGTAGTCCGCTCGCTGACTATACCTCGAATCGAGCGGAGACAAGCGGTTTTCAGCCTGCCCCGGCCGTCGCCGCGTTCGTCGCAGAAGACCGCCATGAAGCTAGTCCCCGCGTTGCCGCTGCCGTGAACAGCGGATCCCCCGCCCCCCGCCGCGCTCAGTTTCGTTTTCCAGCCGGTACGATTCGATCACCTTGGCCATCACGTCCGGAAACTCCTCATCGCACGGCACTGTCGCCAAAATTTCCTTCCCTGCCGCCGCATACGGCCCCGTCCGGCCGCCCACGTAAACCGCCACTGCCTCGACAATTTTCCCGCCAATCTTTGTCTTGAACCCGCGAAGCCCGATGTCCGCCGCCTCATGGTTCCCACAGCCCGCTGGACAGCCCGACCAATGTATCGTCAGCGGATTCCCTCCCGCGCCCATCTTTTCCTCCAGCGCTGCGGACAGCGCCACCGCTCGGCCCTTCGTTTCAATCAGCGCCAGATTGCAATACTCCGTCCCAATACAAGCCACCAGTCCTCGCAAAAACGGCGACGGCTTCGGCGAAAATCTCTCCAGCAAATCTTCCTGAAAAAGCTGCGGCACACGTTCCGCCGGCACATACGGAATCACGGCATTCTGCCCCGTCGTCAGCCGAATCTCGCCCGTCCCATAAACATCCGCCAAGCGCGCCAGCTCATCCATCTCCTCCGGATTTACTCTTCCCGTCGGTATGCACAGCCCCACCGCCACAACTCGCGCCCTCTTTTGCCCGCTAATCCCCAAATGGTCCGCTTGTTTGAAGCTCCGCATATCTCTTCCTTGAAAAGCCAGCTCATGCCCCAATCGCGCCGTCAACTCCGCCCGCAATCTTGGAATTCCCCATTTTTCAATCAGGAATGCAAATCTGCATTTCGAGCGCGCCTCTCGCGGGCTGTGATCCCGGTGAATCCTGATCAGCTCCGCGACCACGTGCGCCGCCTGGAAAATTTCCACAAACACATTCAGCGGCGACGCGATCGTAAATCCTCCCGACCCCATCTTTCCCCCCACCATCACGTTGAACCCCGCTCGCCCGCCCTTCTTCGCCGGAACCAGCGCGATATCCTGCGACTCGTTGTGCGTGCAGTTGTCCATACACCCGGTCACAGTAATGTTGAATTTTCGCGGCAAATTCGTAAATTCCGGATTCCCTTCGCTCCCCACGATAATCCGGTCCAGCTCCTGCACCACCGGCGATGCGTCAAACAATTCATGCGGCGTCAACCCCGCCAGCGCGCATCCATTGATGTTTCTCACGTTATCCATTCCGGTCTGCAGAGAGCGCAGGTCCAATCCCCGCAGCTTTTCCCAAATCGCCGGAATGCAGTCCAAAGTGAATCCGCGCAGTTCGATCTGCTGCCGCGTCGTAATGTCCAGGACGTTATCGCCCATCAGCCGCGAAAGCTCCGCGATCGTCCGCAGTTGCTCGCTGCTCACAAATCCGTTCGGCATGCGAATCCGCATCATGAACTTGCCCGGCGTCGGCCTGCGATAAAAAACTCCCAGCCACTTCAACAAATCCTTTTCCGCCGCCGTAAGCGATTCCGCGCCACGCTGAATAATCTCTGGCAGTTGCTCCAGAATCCGCAGCCCGTCGCCGCCCATCGAATTCTTAAAGCCCTCGACGGAGTTTGCACTCCGGCTCGCACCACGAGCCGCCGTTTGCCCCGTCGTAACGGCATCGCTTCCAATTTCCGGCGTCATCGCATCCTCCTCAAACCCCGCCCGCAAGAAAACACCGCATCAGCAAATCGCGCACAGGCAAAGCGGCCTTCTCCCTCGCCGCCTCGATGGCATCCTTCAAAAACTCTGTTGGCTGAACGTAGCCCACGGACCACCTCCGCCGGCCACTTCGCGGGGACACCTCTCCAGCGTCATTTGTGCCCATATCTTCTGCCGCACAAGGACCCCCTGCAAACGCAACCTTTTTGTCGCCAGAATCGAAAAATGTGGGGTTGTGGGCGTTTCCCCGTCAGATGCTCCTACCCGCGTGCTTCAACCCCCACAGGTCGGACCACCACGATTCCTTTCTCATTTTGAAATGACCCAGCCGCGGCACTCGGGGGATAAAAGAAAGAACGCCGCCCTCCCAGAGATGTCTGAATTCGAGGACGTGTTGCCGCTTATTCCGAATATACTGATCTCCCTGCTTTATAAAGCTCTGCTACTGTCTTCTTGAAGTATTAGCTTGACATGGACTTATCGCTGAATTACCCTGCCCCCACTTCGCCTCCGTGAGGTTGCCATGACCTTCCTGTCCCCCAGGTACCATCGCTCAGTTTTCATCTTTCTTGCTGCGTTGATTCTGATCCCGCTCGCACCGCAGCCCACGCAAGCGCAATCCCAATCCACGCCTCCGGCGCACAAGGCCCCGCCTCCTCCATCTCCGCCGCCAGCCGTCGACCAGCAACAATTCATCTCTTACTGGACCACCGAGACCGGCTGGCGCACCGAGCTGCAGCTTCGCAACAATCAAGTTAGCCACGTCTTGACAGTTACCCCGGTGCTCCGGGCCGCAGACGGAACCGAGACGTCTCTCTTTCCCGTTGTAGTTCAACCGCAGGAAGTTAAAACTGTTGACGTTGCCACCGCGATCGGAACCTCCGCGCCACAGCTCATCGGCACCTACGGCTCTGTCGTCCTCCGCTACCACACCCCCACTCAGGCCACCCTCTATGCGGTTTCCATGGTCATGGGCGTCGGCCACTCCATCGCCTTCCACATTGATGCCACTGGCGAAGACAAAACCGAAAACATCGGAGGTCGTGAAGGCATCTGGTGGCTCCCCAATGGAACAGCGGACGATTATCTCGTCCTGCTAAATCAAGGCCAGAATCCACTGCAGATCGCCCTTTCCCTCTACGATGCCAGCGGAAAAGCGTCCATTCAGAACCTCTCCCTCCCACCGGGCGGCATGAATCGCCTCTCTGTGCGCCAGCTTGTCTCCGCGGCAAAACTCACGGGATCCTACGGAGGCATCAAGGTATCCGCCGTAACCAATGCAGGCTCCCTGGACACTCTGCACGTCCTCTTCGACCAAAACGGTGGTTTTTCTGCCGTTATGAAGATGTTTTTCTACGATCCCAGGGCCAAGCTCAAAGAACGCGATTATGCTGGCACAGGGCGATGGACCTTACGCGCCCCCATGCTCGCCCTTTCCAACCCCGATCCAGCTCTGGCATTCCCCGTCGGAACAATATTGCAGCCCCAGCTTTTCGTCCGTAACACCACGCCAAAGCCTATCGACGCCTTATTGACCTTCAACTGGCGCAGCGATACGGCCTCCGGCAAAGCGCCCGGCCCCGCCTTGCACCTGATCCCATATGAAACGCGCCGCATCGACGTTGCCGCTCTTCAGGACGGCAAGACTCTCCCGCAAAATGCGCAATGGGCCTCTGTGATAATGGCCACCACCGCATTGCCCGACGAGGTCGTCGCCGTTGCCGCCAGCTACGACGAATCTCTCCACTATGGCGCTCAGACCCCCTTCTCCGACCAACTCGCCACCCACTGGGCGGGCGGCCAATGGCAATACGACCCTCAACATGACTCCGTCATTACCGCTGGAAACGGCGGCACCAAGCCAACCCAGGCGGCCTTCACCATCTTCTATAATCAAGGGACCCAGAAGTATGAGATGGACCAGACCCTCCAGCCCGGCGAGCAGATGTGGATGGACATCGGCAAACTTATTCGCGAAAGCGTCCCCGACAAGAACGGCAACACGTTGCCCGCAACTTTAACCTCCGGCTCCTACGAAATTCGAGACCTCACCAACAAAGGTGCTGGCACTCTCTTCGAAGGCAAAGTCATCTATGACAAGACGTACGGTCACGTCACCTACGGCTGTGCCGCCTGCTGCGGCTGGAGCATTCCCGTCACCCTCGCGTACAATCCCCTTACGATACCTTTCAATAACGTCCTTAACCAGCCTGTGAATGCAGCCAATCAATGCGACGGCGGAGTAATCGACGAAGTAAGCACCAGCTTCTACTACAACTGGAGCACCGGAGACACTGCGATCGCCACGGTGGATTCTTACGGAAACCAAACTGGCGCTGGCGTCGGATCGACAACATCGCAAACCAGCGGCTGTCTCCAAAGCAACGACGAGCACGAGAAGTGCCCTAATCTATGCTACAAACCCCAAGGCCCCACCAACGTCATTCAACTTCAAATCCAAGGAAACCAATACAACTCCATCTTTGTTGGCACGGATCCCAATCTCGCAACTGCGAATTCGATTTTCGTCGCAAATTACTCGCCAACCGGAGGTACCTTTACTGAATCCTCCTCCGTTACAGCTGATACGTTTACGCCGGTTACGTCAGGAGGTCCTGGCTGGGTCGTACAAACGACGACACAAAGTACAAATCCGGGAGACCGGACCCTTACAGTTTCGTATGCAGTCAGCGGTATGGGCCAAGTCAGTCGTTCCCTCGGCGTCACCGCTCGACAATTCGCCTATACGACCAACAACTCGCCCGGTAACATCTGCAGCTTGGGTTACGGAAGTAAGTACGTCTATACATATACGCCTTTCACCCATCCCGATAAAACGGCTGTGCAGGCGGGAATTGGTCTGACAAACACAGCGGTTACCGAAAATTTTAACCCGCAACCACCAGCAGGCACTGTAACAGGTAGCGGTTGGCTGGACGCCAACAGCCAATTTACGGACACCCTCGCTTATTGCAGCACTAGCCCACTTTCTTCGTCCCCAAACGTTACGCAGACCATCTTGATTGAGGGTTACCAGGTGCGAACGAACCTGCTGACCTATTCAAGTTCTGGGATCGCTCTAACTAACCAGGGGCCAACCCAATGATGCGAGCCCAAGGTCCTCTCAGGCAGGTCTGGGTCTTCCTATTCCTACTGGCCGCGTCCGCATACGGCCTCTCGCGGGCAGCGGATCAGGATTTGCAAAAGGAAAACCGGTTGGACAGTAGAGTGCCTCAGTTCGAGCTTAATAAAGAAAGCCTCCTCGATGGCCTGTGGAAACTCGCTCGCGGATCAGTGCCCTTTGGTTTTGGCTTTGAGAAATTGTTGAAAAGCAAGCTTTCGGATCCCGACACACCAGATCCCTCCCTTACCCTCCACCTTCAGAATAAGTCGATGCGCGAAATACTGGACGCGCTCTGCGAGGCGGACCCACGCTACACGTGGTCCGCGGACGACGGTATCGTTGATGTGTTCCCCCGAGCTACAGTTGGAGACGACTCTTATCTCCTGAATCGCCGGCTGCCTCGGTTCGAGCTCAAAAACGCGACCGACATCCAGAACGGCTTACTCGCAATTGCTCGCCAGCTCCCGCCCCCGGTTGAGCAGATCGCGGAAGCGCAACTGGGCGGGGGCGACCCCTATCCGCCAGAACCGTGGAGCATTGCGCTGGAGGATGTAACTGTACGCGAGGTGAT
This sequence comes from uncultured Acidobacteriota bacterium, assembly GCA_963804545.1. Classification (GTDB taxonomy): domain Bacteria; phylum Acidobacteriota; class Terriglobia; order Acidiferrales; family UBA7541; genus Acidiferrum. Next base: position 2,502,045 of record CAWDQW010000004.1, on the reverse strand, counting down.
CAATCGGATCGCTTCGCACGGCGGACCCTATGGCATCTGGATCTTCGGAGGTGCCAAAGATTTTCGGGCATTTAGCTTCTTCAACACCCACCCCTCTCCGTGGCTCAGCAAACCATTTCAGTCGCCCTTCAACAGGCCTGATTAGATAAAGGTGCCGGCTCTTGGGCGGGTGGCACGAACAAAAAAAGCGCATAGCTGACCGTCCACGCGACGCTAGATCTTCCACGGGTTAATCACAGTCACTGGCAAATCTTCGAAATGTTGCGTGTTCCGTGTCGCCATCGTCGCCCGGTTCGCAAGCACAATTCCCGCGATCATCGTGTCGCGCACCTCTGCCGGCCGTCCCTTGCGCTTTCTCTGGGCCATCAACTCCGCGGCCCGAATTCCAGCTTCGGTGTCAAACGAAGCGATGCGCCCTTCAATCATGCTTTTGAGCATCACCTCGAACGCCCTGATCAGTTCTCCCTGACGCCGCCCTTTGGGCATGCTCTGCAAGCCAAAGCGAATTTCCATCACCGTGATCGCCGTGATCCACACCGACGCCGCGGGCTGCGCGTCCAGCCACTTCACGACGGGTTTTTCCGGCTCCTTCCGCATCAGCGCGGAGATCACGTTTGTATCGAGAACGATCATTCCTCAAAATCCGCTCGTTCCATCTCGATCTCTCGCAGCTCGCGGATTTCCTCGCCCGGCTTAAGACCAGTGCGGCGGAAAAGCCTCGCAATTTCCGTTCCTAGCATCCGGCTTCTTTTGCCTTCGCGCTTCGTGGCATCGCGCAGGATTTCACGCACTTCTTCCTCCACGCTTCGCCCGTGCCGCCTCGCGCGCCGACGCAGTTTGTCCTTCACTTCATCCTCAATCTTCCGAACAACAAGTTGCGCCATATCCACAATGATATCATGCTATCAACACAGCGGCAAGGGTGCGGCGGGTGGAGGAGCCCTAATGGCGTGTGGAGCACCCCCCAATGCAGGCGGGCCTCGCCGCTATGCCACCCACTTCATCATCAGTTTCTTCCGCTTCTTCGCGCAGTCGAGCAGATACAGATCGATCAGTTTCTGGTAGGGCAGTCCCGTCTCCCCGGCTAGTCCTTTGAAGTAGTCCACCACTTCCGGACTCAAGTTGATTCCCACCGCCTTTTTTTTGCCCGCGTAGGGATTCTTGATCTCTTTCAATTTGGAAAAATCATAAGCCTTCTTCATAAAATCGAGTCTCCTTCTTGACAGCCTTGCGCGCCGAAATGATCCGAACCACCGAATCGGATTCCCTGTAGCAGTGAACGACGACGAGCAGCCTTCCGGCTGAACTCAACCCAAGTAGGACGAACCGCTCTTCTTCCTCCGAGTGTTCTGGATCATGGAATACACGCAAATGCGGATCGTTGAAAACGCTCTGCGCCTCTTCAAACCAAACTCCATGCTTTGTCCGATTGGCCTTGTTCTTCCGCTCGTCCCAATCAAACCGCAGCATATCTAGATATTATCTAGATAAAGGACGGATGGCAAGAGAAAGGAAAAGGACGTCGAGACAGCCTTCGCCCGTCGAGAAGATTTTGATTTTGTCCTTCTCCGGAGGGTGCCGCACCCTCGTTTTTTAAGGTGGGTCTTCTGACTTTCTCCGGTATTTCCCCCACATATATCAAACGAATTACTCCGCGCCTAACTCCTTCAATACCCTGAACTTCCTCGACGCCCATTCAAATGATACCCAATAAATAATAATCATTGACAGTAATAGAAGCTCATGCTACCCTCTCCTATGCTTGCCCTGAGTAAATCCGAAGGGTTTACCCTGAGCCCCGAAGGGCTTTACTTTTACCCTGAGCAATGTCGAAGGGCGTGGACCAGCCCCTCACCCGATCGTCTTCCCCATTCTCCAGCCCTCCCTCTGCCCTCCGTGAACTCTGTGCCCTCTGAGTTAGAGTCCCCACGCAATAGCTCCACCCCTCACTCCCCGGTTCTCCGCTCCACAGCCCCCAATATTCCCTTTAGAATGATATTCTTGGCCGACGCCCACCACTTAACCCTCATCGAATCATATTCTTGCAAAAAACAAGGGAGGGGGTGGGGTACTCGCACCCATAGCCCCTCCCAATCTCTTCCTCTTTTTTCAACAGCCAGTAAACATCCCGCACAGAGCAAAGCCCGCAACTCCAATCCCCTCATGCCTTTACTTCATAGTTCCCTTGATACCCGGGGGACGGTTAGTTACAAGGCGGGTGGGACCATCCGATCTGCCGTCTATCCGCAAGCTTCACACCTCCAGGTCACCAGCCGCGCGTTCCCTCTTCTCTGCTTGCCCTCAGCGCACTCTGCGCCTCTGCGTTATCTTTTGCCTTCACCCGCCACGCTCCACATCCATCGAGAACCCATGGAACAATTCCCTCTCTCCCACGTCTTCACAGGTGCAGAGGTGATCTCCATGCGTAAATTTGCGCTCTGGTTTGTAGCAGCCACTTTTATGACCACCGTTCTGACAACCCGCGTTCCGCGCTCCGCCGCCGATGACACCATTCACGGCGACTGGTCGGCAAAGATCATGTCTCAGGGCGCGACGGCCTGCATCGATCTCGAGGTCGAGCGCTCCAGTTGGGGCCATCACCAAAGCTGGGGCAACACCCACAAACTCAGCGACTTCGTCGGCCTCGACGCCAGCCTCGCTACCGCCAAAGATTCGCAAGTCCACTTCGAGCTGCGTCGCGATGCCGGAACCATGAGTTTTGACGGCCGCTTCCATAACGGCGAAGGCAGCGGCAAATTCAGCTTTGTCTCCAGCGACGAATATGTGCAGGGAATGAAGTCGCTCGGCTATTCCGGCTTGGACCAGGAACAACTCTTCGCCTTCGCGATTCATGACGTCTCCCGCCAGTTCGTCAAGGACATGAACGATCTCGGCTATCGCAATCTGAGCGCCGACGATCTCATGGCCTTCCGCATTCACGGCGTCTCCCCGGAATTCACGCGCGCTATGCTCGACCTTCTTCCCGAAAAACCGTCTCCCGATAACCTCGTCGCCATGCGCATTCATGGCGTCAGCCCCGAATTCACCAAAGAAATCAACGCGCTTCTCGGCAAAAGATTTTCTGTCGACGACCTCGTCGCCTTCCGCATTCATGGCGTCTCCCCCGATTTCGTCCGCGCCGTCCATGAATCCGTCTCAAAAGATGTTTCCGCAGATGATCTCGTAGCCATGCGCATCCACGGCGCTGACCCTGAATTCGTCAAGTCCATGACCGCGCTAATGGGCCGCAATCTCCCAGTCGACGACCTCGTCGCGTTCCGCATTCATGGCGTAAGTCCCGAATTCACCAGAGACATACAGAGTCTCGTCGAAAAGAATATTTCAGCCGACGATTTGGTCGCCTCCCGAATCCACGGTGTCAGCCCGGAATTTGTGAGGAGCATGAAAGACGCTGGCTACTCGAAGATTTCGCCAGATCAGTTGGTCGCCATGCGCATTCACGGCGTAGACGCCAATTTCGTAAAGGAAGTCCGCGAACACGGCTACAAAGATCCGTCCATCGACGACCTGATCGAACTGCGCATCCACGGCCTGCGCAATCGCGAGTCGCTGTAATCGATATCGCGGCCGCGCGTTTTTTGCAGTTGCAGGTTTTTTGCCGTGAGTAGGTATTCCGGTTGTTAGAAAGTCAGCCGCACGCCAAGCTGAGCGGCGAACGGAATACCGACCGTCGTCCCCGGCCCAAAGAAATCGCCCAGCGCGCCGGCAGGAACCAGAAGCTGTTTGCCGCTCGTCACCGGAGAAGTCATCGTGCACGCCGGATTCAGGCAAATCGCCGTGACGTTGTTGGGATCGTTCACCGGAAGAATCGCGACGTTGGTCACGTAGTTCGCGCCAGGATTGTTGCGGTTGAAGAGGTTGAAAAACTCGATGAACGGCGTCGCCGTATACCGTTCGCGAAAATGAATCGGCCGGCTGACGCGCAAATCGGTTTGGATATAGGGCGTTCCGCGAAATTCATCGAGCGTGGTTTTGACCCCATCCACGACGGCGCGATCCGTGCCATCCGCGTTGGTCAGCGTGATAGGCCGCCCGCTTTCCGCTTGCGAGAGAAAACTCGCCTCGAAGCCGCCAGGCGCGCGGAACGTGCCAATCAAGACGGCGCGATGAGTCACGTCTTCGCCCGACGGCCCATAATCACCGGGCGCAAACGCGTCGAGCGGATTGCACACTCGGTTGACGTAATCGAAAAGTTCGCCAAGCACGCAGCCCCACGTTTTTGCGCTCGATAGCGTGTAGTTGGCGACTAGGCTAAAACGCTTCGCGACATTTCCTTGCAGATGCACTTTCAGCGCTTTGTAGCTGGAGCGATTGTCGCTTCGAAAAACGTTCAAGCTGCCGAATATAGCATTCGGAAAAGTATACTCGCGGTAGCCGTGCATTCCGGTTTCGAGAGTGAAGTCCGTGCTCAGCGTCCAATTGGCGTTGAACGCATGCTGCACGCCGCCCGTCGCGTGAATCGCGTACGGCGTGTGGTAATTCGGATCGATGATGGATGGCGCGGCAACGCCGCCGCCCGCCGCGACGTTTGTATCGTTGACGGCTTGAAACGCGCTGACCCAGCCGTTCTGCGCGAGATCGTCGTAGTACATGCCGAAGCCCGCGCGAATCACGGTTTTGCCGGAATCGCCCGGCGCATACGCAACGCCGACGCGCGGCGCGAACGCTTTGCGATAATCGTGCGGCGCGCCCGTGATGAACGGGGCCATCGAGGGGTCGAGCGCGAGCAAGAAGGGATTTTGCGCCTGGCTGCGGCCGGACGCGTCGAAGAGACCGAATGTCGTGTCGTACCGCAGTCCGTAATTCACGGTGAGATTTCGCGTGACGCGCCACGAATCCTCTGCGTAAACACCGAGCCGTTGCACATTTTGCGAGAAGCTCCCGTCGCCGGCGGGAGTAACGCTGCACGTTGTGCCGGGCGTTACGTTGGGTGAAGGCGTGGCCGAGCAGGAAGTGAGATCAGTTGTGAATTGTGCCGGGTCCGCGGTGTAGTCAGTGGGATCGAGAACGAACGAAACCAAAGTTTCCGCGTTGGCGGTGAGTGCGCCGCTCATTACCGGCTCGTGAATAAAGTTAATTCCGAAGCGCGGCGCATGTTTTCCGGTCGTGTGCGATACGTCGTATCGCGCCTGATATTTTTCCTGATTTCGCAAAATCGGGAACGCGGTGATGGCCGTGACGAACTGATTGTCGCCGAACGTTTCCAGACCAGAGGTAGTGGCGGTCGTGGAACTGAAAGGAAACGCAAGCGCGAAGCCAAGATCGGAGTTGCGCGTTTGTGTGAGGTGCAAAAGGCCGCCGCCGAAGGCGAACGAGCCGAGCCAGTCCGGGCTAAACGCAAACTGATTGCCGATAGCGAAGTTGAAATAATTGTTGTGCGTAGTGGCGCCGGTGGAAGGCAGCGTTCCTTGCTGCACAAGAGCGTTGTGCGTGAGGTAGCTGTCGCCGGAGATTCGAAAGAACCACTGCGAGCGATCGGATTGCTGCCAATCAAATCGTACTGTGCCGTCGTTGTCGCGAAAAGGCACGGGTATGGAACTTGGAACGGTGATCGATGGAACGGTGATGCCGTTTACGTCAACGAGTCCTTGTTGGGCGAGCTGCGACAGCGCCTGGAATTGCGTTTGGCTGGGGTCGCTGTAGGCGATGCTTGCATCTTCGTGGATGAATTCGAACGAAGAGTAAAACCAAACTTTATCTTTCACGATGGGGCCGCCGCCGGAGCCGACGTAATTCTGGCGAGAAAACGGCTGCTTGGGATTTGGCGCAGGATTGTCGATAGGAAAGCGCGCGTTTAGAGCGGCGGCGCGATCGAAGAAGGCGTCGTCGCTGTGCCACTCGTTGGTTCCCCGCTTTGTGGTGATGACCACGGAAGTTCCCGTAGTGCGGCCCGTGTCGGCGTCGGTTTGTGCGGTGCGAATGGCGAATTCCTGAACGGCCTCGGGCGAGAAATTCTGCAGAAAGCCGCCAATCCAGTCATCGGAATTGTCAATACCATCCACGGAAACTTCGTTGTTCAGGCCGGAGCTGCCGCCGGTGGAAACGGCGGTGATGCGAGCTTTGGTGGGATCGGAAGGCTCAACGGGCTCGGTTCCCGGCGCCATGTACGCGATATTGGCGAAGCTCCGGGCCGGCAAAGGAATCGTGTCGAGGTCGTGAGACGTGATGACCGCTTGCTGGACGGCGCTGGAAGTGTCCATCTGTTGCGTAGTAATCGAAGAAGTCTGTCCTTGAACGTTGACGGTTTGCTGAACGGCCTGCGGCCTCAGAATGACGGTCATTTCTTGCACGTAGCTGACGTTGACATGGACCTCGGAGGCGGCCTCGGCAAAACCGGCGGCGCTCACCGTCACTCGATAGCCCCCCGGAACGAGATCGTCGATACGAAATTCGCCGCGATCATTGCAAGCGGCTTCGCGGCGGAGGGTGGATTCCTGGGCCTGGACGATGATTTTTGCGGAGGAGATTCTGCCGCCGCTCACGTCCTGAACGGTGCCGCGAAGCGCGCCGCGCGGATTTTGTGCGAAGAGTACGCACGGTAATAACAGCAGCGCGAAACTTGCGCCGCTGCACAAAAGTCGCAATCTGCTCGATAGGAAAAGAGTTTTCATGCCGAGCCATAGGCTACTGGAGGGTTGGGACTACTACCACGGGTCGTAGACAGGGACGCACAAAAAAGAAAAGGCCGCGCGGGGGCGGATGCAAAGACGAGTTAGTGAATGATGAGCAGCTCGAGAAGTTCGTGGACCGAAGAGAGCGCGAACGGCGCCAGGAGGAATGCGGCGAGGCAGCCGCCTAGAATGAAACCCGCAACGCGGAGCCGCTGGTGCGCAGCCTTTGAGACGGCCGGCGCGATGGGTTTGGCATGGAGCAAGCGATCGACCCGGGCGGAAAGATCGCGGTCGCATGCAAGAAGAGAAGTGGAAAGATAAGGCAGGGGTGGAGAGGAACCCATGCGGGCGACGCGAACCAGCGCGGCGGCGAGAGAGAGCGCGCGGCGAGGATCTCCCGAAGTGGCTTGATCATCGGCGGACCACTCCGCGAATCGGAACCAGCTGCGTTCCAACGATTGAAGCGGACGGACGAAAGGAAACATGTCCGGAGCGAGAAGAAGGAGCAAGCGCTTGGCATTGTCGCGCGAGGTGCGGTGGGCATGCTCGTGGGCGAGAGCGGCGTCGAGTTCTTCGACGGAGAGTGTGCGGAGAACGCTGCGGGAGATGAGCAGCCGCGGGTGAAGCAAACCCGATAACGCCAGAATGGGAGCTTCCTCTTGAAGGACTACCACCGGCTCGGTGACAACTATCGAAGAAGGGCCTGCCGGGACGCGCGATTCGTTGCCAACCGAGCGGCAAAGCCAAGAGTAACGCAGGGAAGCAAAGACAGGGGGAATCGTCCGAGAGAGGGAGACGAACCACGTCGCGGCGCCGAGGAGCCCGAGGAGGACGCAGGGCAAACCGACCCGCTCGGCAGTGGCCGCGGGCTCAAGCCAAAGATAGCTGGGAACGCAAAGTCCGCCAACGAAGAGCACGGCCAGCGCGACGGGAAGGAGGCGCAGAGTGAGAAGAAGACGGCCAGCGGCGCGAGGCGTTTTGGACTCCGCGACCCGGATGGCAGAGCGGGAAGTCAGGAGTACAATCAGGCCCGCAACAATATTCAGGAGGAAAAAAGGAGGCGCAGCAGAGACACACCAGGCGCAATAGGTAGGGGAGAATCATGGCTGCCCCTGGCGAAGAAGTTCTTTGCGGCGGTTACGAATTTTCCTTTCGAGATCGTCGAGGAGCGTGGCGTCATGTTCGCCTACGGCCTCGAGCAAACAAGAGAGCAAGAGTTCGCGGGAGAGATTGGGGCCGGCCAAGAAACCCGCCACCAGACTTCCCGCACGGCGCCGTTCCCATTCCTGGCGAGAGCAGCTTGGCGAATAGAAAAAGGCGCGATCGGATTTGCGGCGGTCGAGAAGGCCTTTCTTGAAGAGGCGGTCGAGCGTGGTCATCACGGTGGTGTAAGCCAAGGGACGGCTCAGTTTGGGGACGACGTCGCGGACGCTACTTTCTCCGCCGGCCCAGAGAATTTCCATCAATTCGAGTTCGAGGGTGCCGAGAGCCAGGGAGTAACTTAGGTTGGTACCGCGAGCGATACGATTTTTAAGGAAACGAATCATGATTTGCTGCTCATCGAGCCGTTGCCGGGGACAGGGGAGATTGTAAGCTCCCTGTCGAGAAGAGGAAAGAGAAAATCCGGCAAACGGCCCAACGAAGCAGCTTTCCGTTGTAAGAAAAGGTCGGCCAACACCCGCTATTGTATGGTGTGACGCGCGGCAGGGTGAGGCGGTTACACGTTTTCGAAACGCCAATAGCGGGTTGCCGAGAACGGAGTGCCGCGGGACTTTGTTCGGGCTACGCCGTCTATATTTCACGCGTTCTTATGTTTGGGAGGTTGCCGTGAAACTGTGGATTATTGCCATTTTATCCGCCATCTGTTTTCTGCCGGGAAGCGCGCGGGGGGAAACGGCTTGCTTGGCTAGCGTCCCAAAGAGCGATCCGAGGTGGCAAGAGCTCGATGGCCAATATGCGCGGATAGAGAGGGCAATGGCGGCGAACGACGGGAAGCAGTTGTTTGCGGTTTACGCCCCTGATTTCGAAGCGCACATGATGAATGGCGAGGTGTGGTCGTTCAAGGAGTCGGCGGCGCATTCAACAGCGGGATTTGATTCTGTCAAAGAGAACATCTCGATCAGCAATGAGATCCTGGATCTGGTTAGCTGCGGCCCGACGATACTCAAGGCGACGGTTTTACAGCAATGGACGAGGCGGCAGATGAGCGAGGGCAAACTGCGGCTCTACCAGACGGTTACAGTTCAGGATGAGACGTGGATTCTACGGGATGGCGAATGGAAACGGCGACTCGTCGACAAGATACGGCCCGGAGCGTGGATGGTGGACCTCAAGAGAGTGGACCCGACAAAGCCTTATGACCCGGACGCTCCAGCGTATGATCCGCACGGGTTATTTCGAAGCGCGAATCACAGCAAATAATAATCTCCTAGCGCAGGCCAATTCTGCCAACCACGCGGATGGGTGTTGGCTCAGCGGAGATGCGCGTCGAACCACGCCAAGGTGCGCTCGACGACGTCGCGGCGATGCTTGGGGCTTGCGAACATGTGGCCTTCGTGTTCGTAGACGACGAATTGCGTTTCGACACCTAGCGTTTTGAGAGCGTGCCAGAATTCGTAGGATTGCGGGGCGGGGACTTCGCCGTCGCTGTCGCCGACTAAAATGAGAGTGGGAGTTTTTACTTTTTTGATGAAATTGATGGGCGAGCTTTTGGCGTAGACGTCGGGGTCGTCATAAACGGATTTGCCGAAGAACGGGATCATCCACTGATCGATAAGATTTTCGCCGTAGTAGCTTTGCCAGTTCGAGAGACCGGCGCCAGCCATGGCGGCTTTGAAGCGGTTGGTTTGCGTGACGGCCCACATGGTCATATAGCCGCCGTAGCTCCAGCCGCAGATGCCGAGGCGATTGGGGTCGATGGGCGCAGCATCGATGGCGGCGTCTACGGCCGCCATGATGTCCTTGAAATCGCCGTAGCCGAAATCCTTGACGTTGGCTCGAGTGAACGCTTCACCTTCGCCGAAGCTGCCCCGCGGGTTGGGTTGCAGGACAAAATAGCCGGCAGCTGCTAGCGGCGAATAGTAATCGGACGAACTGGGCCATTCGGAGAGGACGGCGGCTCCGGGCCCGCCGTGAACGCGGACGATCAGCGGATATTTTTTGTTGGGATCGAAATCGCGCGGGTATAGGAGCCAGGCTTGGACCTCGTTTTTCAAGCGGAGGCTTTTAGCTTCGCCCCAGGCGGGCTTGATGGATTTGTTGCGCTGCGTGATCTGTGCCCATTCGGCGGTGGGGCCGGCCCAAACTTCGGGTGGCGTGCTGAAGGAGCTGCGGATGACGGCAGAGGTTTTGCCGTCGCGGGAGAGAGAAAGATTGACGCCCCAGGCGCCGGCAGTCAGTTGGCCAGCGTTGCGAAACAATTGGGTCTTGGTGCCATCGGCGGGATTGATTGCCGCGAGGCCTGAGTCCCCTTCGAGGTATTCGCCGAAGAGGATATCGCCTTGCGTCGTCCAGGCGAGCCAACTGGCGGAGGCTTTTATGTCAGGCGTGATATTTGTGGCTTCGCCACCAGTAGCAGCGATGGTGAAGATGTCGCCGCCGACGCTGGGCTCGTCGCTCATTAGGCCGCCGATGAAGGCGATGCGCTGGCCGTCGGGGGACCACACGGGATTGGCGATTTGCAGCGGCGGCTTGTAAATGGATTTCATGAGGCCGGTGGCGGCGTCGAGCGTGTAGAGCTCGGCGATGTACCAGTTGTTGTCGCCATTGCCGAGAGCGGCGGTGACGGCGAAGCGGAGACCGTCGGGGGACCAATCGTATTCGTAAATGTAGGTGTCGGCGGGAGAAATTTGGTCGAGCTTGGCTGTAGCGACGTCGACGAGGGCGAGGCGCTGTTCGAAGAAGGAGTCTTTGATTTCACCGGTTTCGGGAGTTTCGGCGACGAGCGGGCCGGCGGCCCGCGTGGCGTTTTCGGTGAAGAGGAGGGCGATGGTTTTGCCGTCGGGGGACCAGCCGGGAGAGGCGAGGAAGCCTTTCACGTTGGTGAGCCGATGCATGGCGCCGTGATCCGCGAGATTCGTAACGTACAGTTGCAGTTGTCCAGGTTTCACCGCGTCGGACAGAAAGGCGAGCTTGTTGCTATCAGGAGACCAAGCAACGGACCCCTCTGCGCGTGGACGATAGTCCGGACCAACGCCCTCCTCTCCATTTGGCCCCCTCACGCCCTTCTTTTCTACGGCAGCGCTGACGAGGGTCGGTTCTTCCGGTGACCGAAGTCCTTTGAGGAAAATCCGAGTGGCTCCTGACGGCTCGCCGTTCTTTCCGAGGACGTCTTCCACCCAGGCGACTTTCTTGCCGTCGGGCGAGATGGCAGCTTGTTCGAAACGGTGCGTGGCGGCGAGCGTATTGATGACGTCTTGGGCAGCGTCGGAGGCTTTGGGTTTTGCGGCAGCAGCGAGGCGCGCTTCGGCGGATTGCTTGGTGCCGATGCTTTTTGGCGCGGGAGTTTCCTGAGCGAAGGATGAGTGGGCGGCGCAAAGAATAAGCAGCGAAGACGCGGCGAGCGAGAGCCGTGGCCGAAGTCGAGTCATATTTGCTTCCTCTTGAGAGACGAGAATTTGTCCGCGAGTACCTTAATCCGCTTGGTGAAGAGCCGCAAGCTCTGGTTCGGCGATTTTGAGAAGGGTATCTCGGGAAGATGTATTGTGGGGCTGCGGGCTGGCGAGTAGAATCCGCACAGATTGCACTGTGGAGGAACTGATGCTGGATCGCCGTGGATTTCTTTCTTCGCTTGCAGGAGCTGCCGGCGTGGCGGGTTCGCTGAGTTTGTCGCCCGCGTGGCCGAGGCTGTTGGAGAAGGCGCCGGCACAACTGCCGGACCATGCGCTGCTCGATTCGAACGAAGAAGCGTATTGGACGGAGTTGCGGAAACAGTTTTTGATTCCGGCGGACGAAGTGTATTTGAACAACGGGACGGTGGGATCGTCGCCCGCACCAGTATTGAAGGCGGTTTTCGACACGTATAACGACACCGAGCGCATGGCGCAGGACAATCCGGAAGATTATCCGATTTGGGGTTACGGAGATTGGAACCAGGTGCGCGATCCGCTAGCGGCGTTTGTGGGCTGCACGCGCGACGAGATTGCGCTGGTTCGCAACTCGACGGAGGCGAACAGTTACATTTGCAATGGGCTGGACTTCAAGGCGGGCGACGAAGTGTTGATGACGGACCAGGAGCATCCGGGCGGGGAACAGGGATTTAATCTGCGGGCGAAGCGGCACGGCATCGTGGTCAAAAAAGTGACGCTGCCGAAGCCCGTGCCCAATGCGGCTGCGGTGCTGAATCTTTTTAGCGAAGCGATTACGCCGCGGACGAAATTGATTTTCTTCAGTCATATAACCACCGTGACGGGGACGGTGCTGCCGGCGAAGGAGATTTGCGCGCTGGCGCGTTCGAAGGGGATTTTGAGCGCGGTGGACGGGGCGCACGTGATCGGCATGATGAAGCTGAATGTGCATGAGGTGGGTTGCGACATGTATTCGTCGAGCCCGCACAAATGGCTCCAGGCGCCGAAGGGCTCGGGATTTTTGTATGTGCGCGACGAGGTGATCGACCGGCTGTGGAACACGATCGTGACGGGGGGATGGGACGAGCCAAAACTGCGGGCGTTGCGGTTTCAGCAGATCGGCAGTTCAAACGTGCCGATTATTTATGGATTGCGCGCGGCGGTGGAGATGGCCAATTCGATTGGGATGGAGCGGATCGAGCGGCGGCACCGCATGATGGCGGACTACATTTTGAAAGAGATGGTGAAGCGTGGGGCGGAGTCCTGGACTTCGTCGGAGCCGGCGCTGCGGTGCGCGATTGCCACGGTGAATGTGCCGCCAGTTCAAATTGCCGAGCTGGAGACATGGATGTGGAAGGAAAAGAAAATTCGGATTCGCGGCGGCGGGCCTTCGAAGATTCGGCTTTCGACGCCGTACTATTTGTTGCGGAAAGATGTGGATCGGTATTTGGCGGCCTTTGATGAGTATAAGAGGGTGAAGAACGTGGCGTAGATCGAAGAGAAAAGAACGAACCTGAAGCTTGGCCACTACGCTTGCGGAATGTGGGCGCGGGCGAAAACGGAATTCGAAATTTGGCGGTTGGCGGAGTCCGTGAGGAATAGCTCGCCTGACGTGAGCGTTGCCGGATAGTCGCGAAACATTTCCTGCAAAAAAGATTGGAGTTGCGCGGCTTCGGTTGCCGTTTGGCCGCGAGTCAAGACAGTTGTGTAAGTGTTCAGGAGAACGAAGAGAGGAGAAGGAGTGAGGAGCTTTCGGCATTCGCGAAGCAAGGCGGGCAATGACTCTTCTACCTTCCAGAGTTCGCCTTTGGGGCCACGGCCGAAGCGCGGCGGGTCGAGAATGACCCCGTCATAGATCCGGCCGCGGCGGACTTCGCGTGCGACGAAAGACAGCGCGTCGTCGACGAGCCAGCGGATCGGGCGGTCTTCCAGTTGCGAAAGCGCCTGATTTTCGCGAGCCCACTTGATGGCTTTGCGGGAAGCGTCAACGTGCGTGACGTGCGCCCCCGCGGCAGCGCACGCAAGAGTGGCGAGGCCGGTGTAGCCGAAAAGGGACAAAACTTTCGGAGGAGGGGCGGCTGATTTGATCAGCGCGGCCAGCCAGTCCCAGTGGCTGGCTTGATCGGGAAAAACGCCGAGATGGCCGGAAGGCGAGGGCGCAACCCAAAAAGAAAGATTGTTGCGGCGCATGGGCCAGCGCGGCGGCGTGGGCTGAGCGAATTTCCATTCGCCATGCTTTGAGCGAGGTAACTGAATAAAATTACCGTGAGCAGCGTTCCAGGATTTTTCGGTGAGGACCGGCGGCCAATCCGCCTGCGGTTCGGGACGGACGAGGGTGACAGCGCCGAATCGTTCGAGCTTGCGGCCCGAGCCGGTGTCGAGAAGCTCGTATTCCGTCCACGCGGGAGAGAACGTTTCGAAATTTGGAAGCGAGCGCGGGCTCATGGGTCGCACAAATGGCGCGTTGATTATGCGGCCAATTCGGAATCATGTGTGAAGCGATGAACCATTGGGTTTTCTTGACCCTGCGCGCGCCCGTCGACTACACTTATAAATTCGATACCTGTCGTTTGGGCGGCTTGACGGTCGCCTTGTGTTTACAGGAAAAACCGGCCGCATTTGGGTGGATATGGGGCCGCGCCACTAAAGGGGGATTGCTTTGCCAAAGCGCACATATCAACCGCGGAAACGACGCCGCGCGAAGACGCACGGGTTCCGCGCGCGCATGAAAAGCGTAGGCGGCCGCAAAGTTCTGGCGGCACGCCGCAAGAAGGGACGCCATCGCCTCACGCCCGAATAATCTCGGGCGGCTGGAATTTCCGCGCGAAGCGCGGCTGGTGCGCCGCGGCGAGTTCGATGCCGTGTACCGCGCCGGGAAGCGCCGATCGAGTTCTCACTTCACCGTTTTCTTTCGCGCCAACCAATTGCCGGTGAGCCGCTTCGGCTTCAGCATTAAAAAAGCGCTAGGCGGCGCGGTGCTGCGCAACCGCATCCGGCGACGCATGCGAGAGATCGTACGCTGCCATCGTTTGGAAATACCTGCAGGATGGGACATCGTGATTCATCCAAAGAGCAGCGTGGCGCGAGCGAAATTTGAGGCATTGACGGCGGATTTGGTGCGGTTGATCAAGAGCGTTTGAGTGGAGCGATGATAACAAACGTCAAAAGCGACACGCCGGAAGAAGACAGACTGAAGTCTGTCCCACCTTCGGCGTCGAGTAACGCCACAGACTGAGAGGCGCTGGCGTTCGAGAAAAGGGCGGGGCAAGAAGCCCCGCCCCTTCAACACAGTCTGCGGCAGTGAAAGCGGCGCTGGCGGCGCTGCGTATTTATAAGGTGTACCTGTCGATTTTGTTTGCGGGGAGCTGCCGGTTTGAGCCGACTTGTTCGAGATATACGTATGAAGCGATTGAGCGGTTTGGCGTGATGCGGGGGTCGTGGATGGGGTTGAAGCGGCTGTTACGGTGCCATCCTTTGTCGCGGAAATTTGGATACGATCCGGTGCCTGAAAATATGGATGCGACGGCGTCCCAGACCGTCGAAATCGGGCAAGATGCAGCGCCATCTGGCGTTACTTCCAGAGAGGCTCATTCGTGAGCGAGCCGCAAAAGAAAAAAGAACTTTCCTCCGAGATGCGCATTCTGATCGCCTCGATCCTTTCGATGGCGGTGATTTTGCTCTGGGCCAAGTTTTTTGCGCCGAAGCCGCCGGCAAATTTGCCGCAAGCGAATAGGCCAGCGATAACCGCGCCAGCGCCGACGACTGCGCCTTCTTCCACTGCTCCTTCCACCGCGCCAGCTCAATCCGCCGCCGCGACGCCGCCTGGAGTCGCGACGGCCATTGCCCCCTCGAACGCGGCTGCCATGCCGCCCCGGGCGGCCAAGGACGAACAGAGCATCGTTGTCGAAAACGAACTTTACCGCGTCGAGTTTTCCAATCGCGGCGGAGTGGTGAAGAGCTGGCAGCTTAAAAAATACAAGGACGATTCGAAGCCGCAGCGCATTCTGGACGTGGTCCACGCGGACGCCGCGGCGCAGGTCGGCGGATGGCCGTTTTCACTGGTGCTCGACGACCAGCAACTGCAAACACAGGCAAATACGGCGCTTTTCGTAGCCGGGGTTCCGGAGCCGGGCCTTCATCCGGACGACCTCGCGCCGCACTACGCCGGTCTCCCCTCAAATCCATTGAAAGCGCCGGCAGAGTTGGCTTTCGTCTGGAGCGATGGGCACCTCGAGGTTACGAAGACTTTTCGGTTTGACGACTCCTACGTGGTGCGCGTGGAAACGGCCGCCAAGTTCAATGGCGTGCCCTTCAAAACCGGCGTGGCGTGGCTTGGTGGATTCGGCGATCTGACGGTGCAGAATCCCGCGCCGGTGGATACCACATACACGTTTTATAACGAAGGCGGCAAACTGACGGATTTGGCCTACAAAAAACTTGAGGGACCGGAGAAATGGGGCCCGGGCGTTTGGATGGGCGGCAAGGATTTCGCGGGAATCGAGGACCGCTATTTTGCGGCGGCCTTTCTGCCGGCAAACGGCGTGGCGTCTGGGTCGATCGAAACGCGCTACTGGAAAGTGTTCCGCACCGTTCAGAAGGAAGGCAAAGATGAGCAGGAACCGGTTTCCGAAGTGGCGGCCGCAACCTCATCGCAGCCAATGGCGCTGCGCGTTTACGTTGGACCGAAAGACTACGATGACTTGAAAGCGATGAAGCCGCCGCTGCAATCGCTGGTGAACTTTGGATTTCTGGAGTTCATCGCGGAGCCTCTGTTCCACGGGCTGAAGTGGCTGCATAAGTACATTCCCGGGTTATGGCTGGGCCATCATCGTGATGACGCTCGTCATTAACATGCTGCTCTTCCCGCTGCGCATTTCCAGCTACAAAACGACGCTGAAGATGCAGCGTGTCGCGCCGGAAATCAAAGCGATTCAGGAAAGATATAAGAAGTACAAGTTGAACGACCCGAAAAAGCAGGAGATGAACAAGGAAGTGATGGCGATTTATAGCCGCGAAGGGATTAATCCCGTGGGCGGCTGCTTCCAGATGTTTTTGCAGATGCCCATCTGGTTCGGGTTGAACAGCGCGCTGCGTGGAGCCATCGAATTGCGGCACGCGCATTGGTTGTGGATCAATGATTTGGCGGCGAAAGATCCTTATTACATTTTGCCGGTCGTGGTTGGCGTTTCGATGTACCTGGTTTCGAAAATGACGCCGATGACTACGGCTGATCCGCAGCAGGCGCAGATGATGAAGATCATGCCCATCATGTTCGCAGGCAGCTTCATTATTTTCCCGTTTTCGAGCGGACTGGCGTTGTATATTCTCACCAGCAGCTTGGTCGGTATCGTGCAGCAGTGGTACTTGAATCGGACGCATCCCGCGCCTGCGGCGGCGAAACAGATTTCGCGCGGCAAGAAATAGGAAGTTCTGGAAGGCTCACCGCACGCAGGCGAGCACGACCAGGGTTGACGGGTGTTCTGACGGAGGCCCATGGGACAGGACCTTATCCGGGACGGCAAACTCGACCGGCAGGCGGCCGGCGAGGCTTTGCGCAAATTTCTGGAAGAGATTGTGCGCGTATCCGGATTGGACTTGAAGGTCAAAGTGCAAACGGTCGATACGCCCGCTGTCGGACGCTTCCGGTGGTGCGGAAGTGATCGCCGATCTGGACGGCCGCGACAAAGAGATTTTGCTGGAGCGCAACGGAGAAGTTTTAAAGGCTTTTGAGCATCTGGCGTTTCGCGCGCTGCGTCTGGAACCTACCTACCACGAAAAAATTCACCTGGATAGCGGCGGCTATCGGGCTTTGCGTTTTGAAGAGCTGCGCATGACGGCGCGCGTGGCCGCCGAACGCGTGCAAAGTTCAAAACAGCCCTTCCGGCTCAATCCCATGTCTTCGCGCGAACGCCGCATCGTGCACTTGGCGTTGAAAGACATGCCTGGAGTGCGTACGGAAAGCGTCGGAATGGGCGAAGAGCGCCAAGTCGTGATCCATCCCGCGAAACCCAAGTAGTTCCCCGCTCCTTTGCGGTTGCACAACAGCCGAAGCGTTTCAATCTCGTACCCATCCTTTCGAAATAATCTGGCCGGACTCATCCATTTTTACGCGGTACGTGAAAGAAGCAGGGCGGTCTTTGCGCACTTGCGGAAAACGCATGTCGGAAAACTCCACGATGGCGTCGGTGCCTTCCTTGTGAAAACGCGTAACCGGGAAACGCGAAAACCACAAAACTTCTTGCACTTCGGGCAAGCGCTTGGCGGCGTCAATAAATTGATTGGGCATGGCATCGGGATAATAGCGATGCTCGATGGAAGAAAGGGCGGCTGGTTCGCTGAGGTCGAGCCGCACCTCATAGACGCCGTGGGGCGTATTGACAAGCCCGTCCCAGTGCCAGAGCGAGGGCGGAAGCGGAAGCGCGCCGAGCGATTCCACCTGGAGCTGCAGGAGCGATGCGAATTTTTCTACTCGTTCGAAAGCCACGCGATGAGCGTAGAAGGCAGCGGCGATATAGAGAATGGCCGCGGCGAGGCCAGCGCGATTCCAGGTGGCGTACCGAACGCGCAGCCCTTTGAAACGAAATGATGGGAGAAGAAAAAGCGCCGCGAGAAGCATGATGATCGTGACGGCGGTTTGCGCAGAAATCGGCGCGCCGACATTTTTCAATAATGCCGCGACCCCGAGCGACGCGAGCGCGAACACGCACCACGTGATCATCGCGCGATTCTTCAGGCCTTCTGCTTGGCGGTAAACCCAGGCAAGGATTTGCGGGCATAGAAGAAGCGCGGTGAACGTGAAGTCGACGATGAAGATGAAATCCCAGGCTGGGCGCGACCACCCGAGCGGCGACCAAATCATCGTGCCGAACGTCGTGACCAAATCCAGAAAAATGTGGCTGAGAATGCCGACCGCGTAAATTCCCGCCAGCGCCGCGAATGACGGCGATTCCCATTTGCGCCATCGCGCGAACCAGCGCGTGATCGCCGCAAGAAGCAGCGCGAAAAACGGCATGCAGACCAGCGAATGCGTGATGCTGCGGTGCCACGTCACAATCAGCATCGGATTGCTGGAAAACCAGTCGCGCACAATGTCGCAATCCGGAAAAATGGCGCCGAGCATCAGCGCCCAGGTGATGATGCGCGCGCGATTCATGGGCTTGGACGCGAACATGTCTTCGCCGCGGAAGACCGCTTTACCGATCAGAGCGCCGGCGATGCCGTGAGTAATCGTGTCCATTCGTTTTGGCTAGACGATGCCTTTCCACCGAGTCGCAGCATTCTGCCTGATGATTCGGTGAGAAAAATCCACAGTTTCAACGAACCCTGATCAATGGAGCCGTTTTCTTGATGACGTGGCCGACGCGGCGGCCGGCGACGCCGTGGCGCGCGAAGGCGGCCAAGGCCGAGTCCGCGTGGTCCGGCGCGATGGCGACAAGAAAACCGCCGGACGTTTGCGGATCGAAAAGGAGGTCCTGATATTCGGCGGGAACGTTTGCTTCAAACGCGGCGCAATCGCCGACAAAGGCGCGATTATTTTTTAGGCCGCCGGAAAGATGGCCTTCGCGCGCGGCTTCCACAGCGCCGGGAAAATAAGAGAAAGCAGCGTGGTCGATTTCGAAGGACACCGGTTCGAGACCGTGACTTGGATCGCCGAGCGCCATCTCGCGAGCGTGGCCGAGAAGGCTAAAGCCGGTCACGTCCGTGACGGCGTGGATCGGTTTTGCCGCTTGCGCCTTTTCGTCGACCTCTTGAAGGGCTGCGGCAGCAGCCGCATTTAGCGTACTCATAGCGCTAACCGCTGACGCAAGCGATTCCGGTGTGGCGCGGTCTTTTTTCAACGCCGTGGTGATGACCCCAGTTCCGAGCGGCTTGGTGAAAAGAAGCACGTCTCCCGGTTTTGCTCCCACATTGCGCCACACGCGGTTCGGGTCGATGAGGCCAGTCACAGCGTAGCCGAAGAGCATGTCTTCATTGCGGATCGAGTGGCCGCCGATCACGCTGCACTTGGCTTCGTTCATTTTGGCGAGGCCGCCGCGAATGATTTGCTCGAGAATCTCCGGGTCGCCCTTTTCGGGAAAGCCGACGATGGATAAGGATGAAATCGGCCGACCACCCATGGCGTAAACGTCGCTGAGCGCGTTGGCAGCGGCGATCTGGCCGAAGAGAAAAGGGTCGTCCACGATAGGAGTGAAAAAATCGACCGTCTGGACCAGCGCGAGGCTCTCTCCAATCAGATAGATTCCGGCGTCGTCGTTGGTGTCAAAGCCGACAAGAACATTTGGATCCGTTTGCCGCGGGAGTTTGCGCAGGACGGCGTCGAGCGTTGCCGGATTCAGTTTTGCCGCGCAGCCCGCCGCTTTGGCCATGGACGTGAGTTTCACTTGTGACGCCAAGAATTCACCTCGCTCGTTCGAAGACCATTATAGCGATGCGCATGGCCGTGCGATGGTAACACTGGTCGCCGGAAAAGAAATGTGCCGAGGACCGAGCACGTCGCAAAGTTGCGCGGAGCGCGCGAACGTGGTTTCATCGGCGGATGCCTTGGGACTTCTGGTTGATCTTTTTCGTGCTGGGTGTCTTTCTCCCGTGCGCGGCCGCATGCGGCTGAAGAAGTTGATGGAGAATCCGCAAATCGGAACGCGCGAGCGGCTCTCCCTTTATGTTTCTACTATCGGGTTTCAATGGGTGGCAGTCGCTGTCGTGGCTTGGCGGGTCTGGGCGCGGGGGCTAAGTCTTGATGCGTTGGGTTTGGTGGTCCATGGGCGCGTGCGGATCCTGATTGGCCGCAATTGTCGGCGCTGCGACTTTGGGAGGCTTGCAGTGGCTCAATTTGCGGCGCATGGGCCGTTCGCCGGGAAAGGCGCGGGAATTCATGCGCGTTCTAGCCGAGCGAATTTTGCCGCAAGCCCGTCGAGCTGCTCCCTTTCTTGGCCCTGGCCCTTACGGCGGGGCTGTGCGAGGAGTTTCTGTATCGTGGTTTCGCGATGGCGGCTTTGACGCAGTGCGGGTCTGCCGATTTGGGCGTGGTGCTATTGTCCTCCGTTCTCTTTGGGCTGGCGCACCTTTACCAGGGGCGAGGTGGGCTTGTTAAGCACACTGGTCATCGGCACAGTATTCGGAATGGCGCGAATCGCGTACGATGGGCTGTTTCCGGGATGGCGTGGCATTTTGCTGTCGATGCGGTAGCGGGAGTGGCCGGCCCGAAGTACCTGGTTAGAGCAGTACCGCGACTACGGCAGAGGAAATTCACAGTCCGTAACAAATTAGTTACTCTTATGACAACACCAACCCCAGCGGTGCTATCAGCGGAGACGATTCGCCGTGCTCTTGGCGAATTTCAGATGGAAGCAGTGACCAGCAAATCGTTTATATTCAACAGTATATGACGCTTTTGCTGACCTGGAACGAGAAGATAAATCTCACCGCCATTCGCGACCCACTCGAAATACTATATCGTCATTTCTGCGAAAGTATGTATGCGGCCGTGGCCGTGCCTGTGGAAAACGGTCGGCTCGCCGACGTCGGCTCGGGAGCCGGATTTCCAGGTATTCCGCTCAAAATCATGCGACCGAACCTGAATATGTTCCTCGTCGAATCGAATATGAAGAAGGCCACTTTTCTCGCCGAAGTGCTTAGAAACATTGAACTTCCGGACACGCGCGTGCTCGTGAGCCGGTATGAGGAGCTGGGTGAGGAGATTATGCCCCGCTGGATTTCGTCTGTTCTCGAGCGGTGGGAGACTTTGAACCGTTTCTGGCTTGGGCAGCCTCGGAACGTATTGCAGCTAAACAAGTTATCTTGTGGATCGGCGGGCGCGATCTGGACCAGGCGCGCCGTGGAACGGACTGGGAATGGCGGGAACCGATTCCCGTGCCCGCAGTCCCTCCGGCGATATTTACTTGTGGGTTCGCGAAAAAGTTGAACGTGTCGGCGCAACGACTTGAAACATAAAGACTTGCTGTGCTTTTCTCGCAAGTTTTCGGCGCGTTACGCGCAAATTGTTTGAAGGTCCATCACACCGCAAAAATTGAACTTTCCGTGCCTCTGAGGCGGCGAACCACCGGTTCGGACTTCTCGAACCGTAGTGAGTTTTGCCGGTGAGGACTGAAGTGCCCGCGCAGACGTTCCACGTGGAACAGCGACGCTCGGAGGTCTACTGAGGAATTTCGCGATTTCACGCCATTCTGACCGTGCAGCGAGCGGAGCGCATTCGTTCCACGTGGAACGGCCCGTCTAGCGGACTCAAGCGGTTTGAATTGAAAGATCTCCAGAGAGATAGGCTCCTGCTGAAGAACCAGCTCCTGGCAAGGTTCCACGTGGAACATTCAGGGATCGCAGTCCCTTGGATAAGCGGCATAAAGTTCTCTCGTCCCGTGCATAGTTCCACGTGGAACATTCAACCGGGCAAGATGCTCATATTGTGCCTAGAAGAGGGAAAGAACTCTTGGTTGTTCCACGTGGAACAACAAATGTCGGATCGCACGAGCGTTGCACACTGTTCCACGTGGAACGTTAGGCAAAAATTCCACAGGCCAGGTCGGCGTTCCACGTGAAACAAGTTGCATCCCGTATCGCTTTCTGCTAACTTTCCGCGAATTGAGGGGCTTGTTGGCGCGAATCATCGCAGTTGCAAATCAAAAAGGAGGGGTTGGCAAGACAACCACCGCAGTGAATCTCGCGGCTTGCCTCGCTGCCTCCGAACAATCGACCTTGCTTGTCGATTGCGATTCCCAGGCCAATGCTACCGCCGCCATCGGCTTCGCCAAAGACCCCGCCCGCAGAACCCTCTATCATTGCCTCATCCTGAACGAAGCCTTCGACAAAATTGTCCAAAAATCGCAAGTCGAAGGTCTAGATGTCGTCCCCGCCGACAAAAACCTTGCCGGCGCAGCCGTAGAGCTGGTTCTAGCGGAAAATCGCGAATATAAGCTGCAAGCCGCTGCTTAACGAAATTCGGGATCGCTATAAATTCATTGTCTTGGATTGCCCTCCAGCTCTTGATCTACTTACCTTGAATGCGCTCGTCTCCGCCAGCGCCGTGCTTGTACCCATTCAATGCGAATATCTGGCCCTGGAAGGCGTCTCCGAATTGCTGGATACTCTCATGAGGATCCGGCGCACCTTGAATCCCAGCCTGGAAATCGAAGGCATCCTCCTCACGATGTATGACGAGCGAACCACCTTGTCGCGGCAAGTGGCCACGGATTTGCGCAGTTTCTTTGGAGCGCAGGTGTTTCAGAGCGTGATTCCGCGAAACGTGGGCTGGCGGAAGCACCAAGTTTCGGAAAACCAATCATTTTCTACGATATTCATAGCAAAGGGGCGGAGGGCTACACGCAACTCGCCCAGGAGGTCATTGCCAATGACGAGAAACGCTCTGGGAAGAGGGCTAGGAGCGCTGATTCGGGAGCCTGAGCCGCAGGTTCCCGCGCCAGCCGACGCCAGCCCCAGCCGCTCAGCCTCACGCAACCACCAGCAGCAGCGGTGCCGCCGCTGCCGCGCCAGCACGAGAAACAGTCCACGCGGGGCCGCTGCAAATCGACATCGATTTGATCGAACCCAGTCCTTACCAACCACGCACGCGATTCCGCGAAGAAGCGCTCGACGAATTGGCACGATCCATTCAATCCAGTGGAATCATCCAGCCATTGGTTGTTCGTCCGATCGGCAGCCGTTTTCAACTGATTGCCGGCGAACGTCGCTGGCGAGCTGCGCAGCGGGCAGGGCTGACCAAAGTCTCCGCTATCGTTCGGCAGGTGCCCGGACGAGCTGGCTTTGGAAATGACGCTGGTGGAAAACATCCAGCGCGAGGATTTGAACGCTATCGAAGCCGCGCGAGCCTTTGAGAGATTGATGGACGAATTCCAACTCACCCAAGAATCCGTAGCAGAGCGCACCGGCAAAGATCGCGCCACGGTGGCGAATTCGATTCGACTGCTGAAAGCTCGAGCCAACGATTCAAGACTGGATTGAAGAAGGCAAGCTTACCGCTGGACACGGCCGAGCACTGCTGGCCGTTGCGGATTCGCCGCTGAGCATGCGCTATGCGCAAAGAGCTTCACGGGGCGGCTTGACAGTACGGCAGATTGAACGGCTGGCGTCACGTCGCTCACGCAGCGCCAGCCCGGCCGCCGCAGATTCATGTAGACGCCAATATTCGAGCTGCTATCGATGAACTCCAGCGCCACCTCGGAACCAAAGTCCTCCTTCGGCAGAAGACGAAAATGCGGCCCGGCCAGCTAGTGCTGGAATACTACGACGACGCTCAATTAATGGGAATTTACGATCGATTGATGAAGTAGAGCCACGAGTCCCTGCCAATAATCAAGCCTGTCCATTCGTTCCACCGTATCCTTTGGACAACTCTAGCAAGCCCGACGCGTTGACTTGTCCGCACCGGACGCTACAGTAAGAGAGTCGCTCTAGCTTTAGGAGAAATGTCATGGCATGGAAGTGGCCCGGTTCCTCAAAAAATGGCGTGAGCGAAGAGTGGACCGGCTTTATCGACCAGGGTGTGACCCTCGAAGGCACGCTCCAGCTCACCGGAACATTTCGCATTGACGGTAATGTACGCGGAAACATCATCTCCGAGCAGACCGTGGTTCTTGGTGAAGGCGCAAGGTCGAAGGGCAAATCGAAGGAAACCGCGTGGTGATTTCCGGCCGCTTCGACGGCGTGATTTTGCCAAAGGCCGCGTCGAGATTCAAGCAAAGGGCGTGGTTACCGGCGAAGTGCATTCTCCGTGCATGGTGATCGACCCAGGCGGAATCTTCGATGGACGATGCCACATGCTGGCCTCCTCAGACGCCGCCTCTGGCGTGACGATTCCCATTCGCGCGGCTGGCCAGGCGTAACGGACGCTTCTTCAGAAGTCCGAAATAATCCAAGCGACAGTTCAGATAATTGGCGCGGCACCTGCGCCAGCTTGTATAGTTACTAATGCATACACATTATTTGGACAGTACAAGATAAGGCGCCGGGCCATTCTGTCTATTCCGCGTGCACCGTAGACTGCGACAGCGTTGCCGTCGCTTCCTTAAGGCCGGCCTGAATGTTGGACTCCCAATCGAGATGCGGGACGGAAGACGCGGATGCAGCTCTGTAAAAATGAAGGGCCTCCGCGGGCCGGCCAAGTTTCTTGAGAGACAGCCTTCCCGCAGCCATCAATGCGAGCAGCGATTGTCTGTCGTTGGGATAAGCAGCGGCGAGCTTGTCATACTCCGCGACGGCGCGGTCAAAATTCCGTTGGCTTTCCAAAGCCCGGCAAAGCTCCAGCCAAATGCTCGCCGGCAGACGCTCTCCCCCGGTCTTCTGAAACTCCTCGTAATCGAGCAGCGCGGCTTCTGCATCCTGCTTCTTCAAGTGGAGCTGGCAAAGTTTGATCGTCGCGTCCTGATGGCCGGCATGGCTGCCGCGACGCCAGTGCAGCTGCTGGAGCAGCACCAGAGCATCAGGCGAATCCGGCTTGGCTGCGACGTGTTCTTCGAGCTTCTTGATGGCCTCCTCGGGTTTGCCTCTATCGATGGCTTCCGTCGCCTCGACAATGGCGGGATCCGCAGTCCAAGCCACTTTCTCCTCGATCGCCGAGCTCACCTTATGCTCTAGCCCAGAGCGCGAAAGTACCAGCGCGCCGAGCATTCCAAAAGCAAAACCGCCGACATGCGCCCAATGCGCCACGCCAGAAGATGAACGCGAGATGGAACCGTAAAAGAGTTCCATGAGCCCCCAGAGCGGCAGAAGCCAGATGGCGGGAGCTTTGAATCGTCCACGTACAATAAAAATCCAATAAAACATTTCAATCTTGAGCTTTGGAAAACGCACCAAAAAAGCGCCCATCAAGGCGGCCACCGCGCCCGACGCTCCGAGCATCGGCACGAGGCTCCCCGGATTGAACCAGGCATGAATCTGGGCCGCTACCGCGCCCGCAAGAAGATAAAAAATCGCATATATCGCGCGGCCCCAATTGTCTTCCAGGATGAAGCCGGCCAGCCAGAGAAACCACATGTTGCCGATCAGGTGAAGCCAGCCGACATGCAGAAAATTGCATGTCAGATAAGAGATGGCAGTCGGGTGAGCCGGCACAAAGGCATAGCGAGCCAGAAAAGTGTTGCGTTGCGCGTCCTGAAATTTCTGCGAGAGTTCGTCCATCTCCGTCTGCAGCAGTACGGGATCATCAACTTGACGAATGTGGGCATCCCACTCGTCCTCCGGCTTGCGATCCGGCGCGGACAGTTGCTTCCACTGATCGGGGTATTTAGACGTGAGCGATTCGATGAGCAGGCGGGCGTCGTCCCCCGGTTTCAATTCCGGGTGCGTAGCCGCCAAAATGATCAAATGTTTGACGACCTCGACGCGCTCGGGAATCTGCCTGTCCTGGGCCTCAATCGTCCAGTGCGTCGCAAGGAAAGCCAGAACGTTCAGCGCAATAAGTGCAAACGTGACCACCGGCCAGCGCCGCCCCTGCATGTTTTCGTGGCGAAGAGGCAGGAGAAACATGCAAGTTCCTTTCGCGCCGGGAGAGACTCGGGTGAGCCGCCGCTACTTTCAGTCTAGGGGTCTCAATGCGGAACTTGCGAGAAATAGCTGAGCAATGCCCGAATCAGTAAAGATTGCGCCTTACGATACATCACCGTCGGCGACCTCCGCCCCGGGAAGCCCGATGGAGGAGCACGAAACTGGTCCCGCGCAAAGGGCCTGTCGAAGAACATGTCGGGACCGCTAACGGCGAAAGACAGATTTAGCTAATTGGCCGTGCCTGACTAAACCGTCTTGCCCGATGCCGTCTCGCTCGGACAGTTGAAGAAGAGCTGATTGCCGTCCGGATCATCGACCACCAGCAGACGATAGCCCCACGAACCCTCCTTCACCGGAGCACCCTTGGCCTCGAGTTCCGCTCGCAGCGCGTCCAACGCGGCCACCTGCGTCTCCGGCTCGGCGTTCAGCGAAATGAACATCAGCCCCTTGCCAATCTTCGCCGGCCACGTGTCGGCCAGAATCAGCGCGCAGCCCTGCCGGTCGACCTGTGCGACGTGCGCTCTGCCGTCCTCGCCGTACCGCCAGGGGCTCGTGAAGCCGAGCCGCTCAACGTAAAAGCGCAGCGAGGCCTCAACGTCGGTCACGTGGAAGACGGGGCGTGCGAACCAGTCTGTCATAAGCTATGTACCCTCGAAGGAAGACAACTTCTTCTCCCGTTTTGAATTCTCCGGCTCTGCTAGACGCAATTACAGCCCGCGAAAAGCGCGATTCTGTTTGTGTCTCACGACAACCTCCGATAAGCCGCGCAACCGGAATCTTGAAATCCACGTGGACCGTTACTGCGTTTACTAGGAAAGGACTTAGTTAAAATCTGCTACGGTCAGACCTGCGGATCATGGCTGTGCCAGGGCAAGGGGCTTACGGCTGCCATAGTCTGCAAACGGCACCGTCGCGAATTAACCCGGCTCTCTCATCGGATCAATGCCGCCGCGGTGGCAGGTCGAGCAGTTGATGAAGTGCCCGTTGGGGCTCGGCTCCAAGTTTTGCATTTTCGCGAGCGGTTGATTGAGATCAAAGTGCATCAACGATATATCGCGAGCGCAGCGCTTGGGGCGCTTGTCGTCGTTGGAGAAGTCATCCTTCAAGGGGCAGTGTTCACAGGTGACTCCCAAAGCGCGGCTATATCCCTGGTTCATGATCAGAAGCAATTGCACGGCTGGAACCTTCTTCACGAATGACTTTGCCGCCCCTATGGGTCCTTGCGCCAACCAGTTGAGCTGGCACGGGTAATCGGAAACTGGCCCACTTCCAAAAACTGCCGCGAGTTGACACCACGTTATCCGGCGACTATCGTTCGAAGTGAAATTTCCGCGAGGCTCTTTACATGCAGATTTTGGTGATTGGCGGCGGCGGGCGCGAGCATGCGCTGGTTTGGAAGCTGAAGCAAAGCGCTCGCGTGGAAAAAATCTGGTGCGCGCCAGGGAATGGCGGAATCGCCGAGGATGCGGAATGCGTTGCCGTGGATGCCGGCGACGTAGCCGGGCTTGTAGCGCTGGCGGAAAAAATTGCGCCCGATTTGACGGTGGTTGGGCCGGAGCTGCCGCTGGTGAACGGGATTTCCGACGCGTTTAAGCAGCGAAATTGGGCCATTGTTGGCCCCTCGCAGCAGGCCGCGCAGCTCGAAGGCAGCAAGATTTATTCCAAGGAATTTCTGCTTCGCCACAATATTCCGACCGCCAAAATGTATGGCGCGTACGATTCGCCGCAAAAAGCGTGTGCCGCCCTGAGGGGCGTCGATTGGCCGCTCGTAATCAAAGCCGATGGGTTGTGCGCGGGTAAAGGCGTAGTGCTGGCGCCGGATGCGGAAGCAGCCAAGCATTTCCTCGAATCCACGATGGAAAAGAACGAGCTTGGGCCCGGCGGGCGTCGCGTCTTGCTCGAGGAAACCCTCGAAGGCGACGAGCTCTCTTTCATCATCTTGACCGACGGCGAACGCTACGCGCCAATGGTGCCAACGCGGGATCACAAGCGCGTCTTCGACGGTAATCGCGGCCCGAATACCGGCGGCATGGGCGCCTATTCTTCTGACGACTTGTTGCCGGCGGCCATGCGCGAAACCGTCATCTCCAACATCGTAGAACCCACTCTCCGAGGTTTGGCTGAGGATGACATTCCCTATCAGGGATTTCTCTACATCGGCCTGATGCTGACCAAAGACGGGCCTAAGGTATTGGAGTTCAATTGCAGGTTAGGTGACCCGGAAGCACAAGCCATCCTGGCGCGCATGGATTTCGACCTCGCTGAGATCTTGGCCGATGTGGCCGCCAAGCGACTCGATCCCACCAAGTTGCGCTGGAAAAAGGGCGCGAGCGTCTGCGTGGTGCTTGCCTCGGGCGGGTATCCCGGAAAATTTGAAATCGGGAAGAAGATTGAAGGACTAACCTCTATTGATAAGAACACTGGTGTGGCACTCTTTCACGCCGGCACGCGTCTCGAACATCATTCTCTACTGACTAACGGCGGACGGGTTTTAGGCGTTACCGCAGCCGCGAATTCTCTGGAAGAAGCTCTTGCACTGGTCTATCAAGCGGCAGCGAAGATTCATTTTGACGGTATGCAATATCGCAAAGATATTGCCGCTCACGCTAGCCGCGGGAAGGCCGCGGGAGACTAAAGCCATCCCATAAATTTGCGGAAAGTACGCGCATCGAGCTCGCCTCTCCGCCTTGCCCGAGCTTGCCACCCCACCTAGTTCTTTCTCCCCCGTGGTTCTTCCTCCTCACGAGCGCCGTAGGCGCGCCACACGTTAACCCAGGCCGCAGGGCTGGGAAAGTGCCGACTCCGGCCCCGAGCACCGTAGCTGCGACACAAACCCTCCGTCGCCGAGGCGTTTATGAGATGTGTTCTAGGATTTTACGGATTCGGTTTGCGAAGCAAGCTCGGCGCTTCGGGTGGCTGATTTTTATCCCGTTTAGCTTTCTCCACCGGCTCATCCGGTGGAACAACCCATTCAAAACCGCCTTCGGTCATGGTGCCAAGGATAAACTTGGCCTTCTCTGAAATCAGCGGCAACGCGGCGCGCAGAAAATCCGTGGCATCCTGGGGAACCGCTTTGTTGGCTTGGCCGCGGTCGATGTTCTCCATCACTTTGGAAAACTTCGGTTCGCCGCGCGACAAATCATCGAGGTCCGGATCGTTCCCCTGAATGAGCTGCTGCAACGTCGGTCCCGGCAAAGACTCCGGATAGCGAATTTCCACGAGCGTTTTTGGGGCCTTTTTTTCCGGCGGATAAAGTTGTGTGAAGCGCGGACGAAGCAGCCGCGTCTGCCAGAAGTCTCCACGCGTTGCGATTTCTTCTTGCTCGATCCGGTATTCGAGAGTCCACACTTCGGGGCCGTAATCGTCCGGCGCAAAACCGATGATCACCACTTCCAGCAGCGGCTCGTCGGGTTTGAATTCGATTTTGTGATGAAGCTGGGAGACCAGCGGGCGCAGTCGTTCGAGAAAAGCGACACCGATCACATCGAGGTCCGGCGCGATTTCCTCGGGGTCGGCGGCATAGTGAGTATTCCTCCCCGGTACTTGGGGGAAATCTCTGTCGAGACGCACGGGTTTGGGATCGGCTGGACTGCGCCATTCGGAAGCGCCCAGGAGCACGCCGATGTGCCGGGAATCAATGCTTACGACACGCGGAGGAATGGAATTCGGCTCGACGGGTTGATCGATCGCCGCGAACACGATCTTGTCCCGAGCGACGTGCACGATCACTCGTCCTCCGGCAAGGTCCGCAACGATTTCTCCCTCGCCCTCGCGCTCCTGAGCAGACGAAATCTGGGACACGGCAAGCCACGCCAGACACGAGAGACATAGCGAAACCGGAGTCATCCACCGGCGGCTGTATGTAGGCCTACTCTTCATAGATGCCTGGCGCGCTGGCCTTGTAGAACAGGTGCTCCATGCTGTGCATGCCGGCGCCGGTGAGCGTAACGTGAGTGATGGCCAGTTGCGAAGCTGGCTCCGCCGAAAAGAAAGACGGAATCACGAGGAAGCTCAGCAGTAGAGCGAGAAGTAATTTTCTACACCTCAAAACAGCGCTCACCTTCCGGGCGGCCGGCCATTTCTAGAACGCTACCACAAACAGCGGCCGGCAGAGCGGGTTCTTGCGCGATGGCCCGGGACTGCGATGATTCGCAGAAGCGCTCGTCAGCGTGCGGCAGAGCAGGTAAAATGAGTCATTCGAACAAGGAGCGCGAAAGCACACCATGGGATTGCGAAAAGCGAAAAGTATTCGACACAATGGCAAGCGCCTGACGGAAATTCTGGAAGCTCACGCGCGATTTTTCACCGGAAAGGAAGGCGGCGCGCGCGCCGATTTGGCCGGCGCCGATCTTTCCCACGCCGCCCTCCAAGGCATCAACCTGACAGGCGCCATTCTGCGCGGCGCAAGCCTCGAAGGCTCGGACTTGCGCAAAGCAAGACTTCCGGGCGCGGATTTATCCGGCGCGAGTCTTCGCAAAGCCGATTTGCGGAACACGGATTTGACGGAAGCGATTTTGCCCGGCGCGGATTTGACGGAAGCGCAAGCGAGCGGGGTGGAATTTTTCCGCTGCGATCTTTCGAACGCAATTTTTTTTCGCGCGCGACTTAGAAATGTGAATTTCCGGCTGGCCAATGTGAACGGAGCCAGATTTACCGGAGCGGACATGGGAGTAGCGATTCTCCGGGAGACAGACTTGACGGGAGCGGATCTTTCGGGCGTGGACCTTACGACCACGCTCATGCCGAAAGGTTACGCGGCGGCGCAGACGAAGCAGAAAAGCGCATAGCTTCGACGTGCAATTTCTGTTGTTATCGGATGGACGCCGCCTGAGGAGAAGAGATGGCCGCTTACGTCGTGGTCACGCGCGAAAGAACTCGTAACGCTGAGCAGATGGCGGAATATAAAAAGCTCGCGCCGGCCAGTTTTCAGCAGCACCCCGTCATTTTTCGCGCCCTGCATGGGCGTCATGAAGTTCTGGAAGGTCCTGAGCTCGAGGAAATTATTATTCTCGAATTCCCTACTTACGAGGAGGCGAAGGCTTGGTATCACAGCCCGGAGTATCAGGCGGCATGTGAGCACCGCTTCCAGGGTGGAGACTACCGTTTTATCGTCGCGGAGGGCAAAGAGTAATACGCCGAGGCTCGTCCTTCCAACAGGAATCTTGGCCTGTAATTCTTCGAGCAGAAAGCCGTTCGCGTTAATGGCAAACGGCATGTCGGCGTGGTAGCCTCTGGCGGAAGTACATTGACCCGCGTTCGAATTAGTAGGACCTGTGGCGACTCCTGCGACACAACTCGATGCTGCCGAGATACGTGGACGCGTACTCGAAGTGATTCGCAGCTTGCTGGAAGAGCTCGGCAGCCGAGGCGCTTTGCCGATGCTCACTGTGAGCTCGCAGCTCGATCGCGACCTGGGACTCGGCAGCCTGGAGCGCGTGGAATTGCTGGCGCGGCTGGAGACGGCGTTTGGTGTGCGGCTGCCGGATCGCGTTGTGGCGGAAGCAAATACGCCGGAAGATCTGGCGAAGGCCCTCCTTGCGGCGCCGGGGACAGAGACGCTAGAAGACGAAGCAGCCTCCGCACTGCGCGCTTCGATCACCACGCAAAAACTGCACCGCGAAGCAATTGATGCCGGCGTTTTTTCGGCGGAGACACTGCTGGACGTGCTGCGCTATCGCGCGACGCACGACGCCGAGCGCACCCATCTGCTGATTACCGAGGAATCCGAAGGGCAAGAGCAGAGCGTGACGCTGACGTTCGGCGAGCTGTACGCGGCGGGGCAGCGATGCGCGGCGGAGCTGGCGCGGCGTGGTGTGCCTGCGGGCGGCCGCGTGGCGCTGATGCTTCCGACGTCGCGCGCGTTTTTTGTTTCGTATGCGGGAATTTTGCTGGCGGGTGCGATTCCCGTGCCGATTTATCCGCCGTTTCGCGCGGACCGCATTGAAGAGTATGCTTCGCGGCAATCGGCGATTTTGCGAAATGCGGGAGTGTGTTTGCTGCTGACGTTCCGGCAAGCGGAAGCGGTGGCGCGGCTTTTGAAGCCGCGCGTGCATTCGCTCGCGGAAGTAGCCGATGCGGAGAAATTGATTGACGCCGCGGATCAAGCGCCGCCGCCGTCGCCGGGCGCGCTGCCGTTGCACCTGACAGGCAGCCGCGCGCGAAAGGCGAGCGACATCGCGCTGTTGCAATACACCTCCGGATCGACGGGCGATCCAAAAGGAGTGGTGCTAACGCACGCGAATCTGCTGGCGAACATCCGGGCGATCGGCGACGTGTTGGAGCTCGGGCCTGGCGATGTGGGCGTGAGCTGGCTTCCGCTTTATCACGACATGGGACTGATCGGCGCGTGGCTTACGTTGCTGCACTTCGGAGTGCCGCTGGCGGTGATGTCGCCGCTGGCGTTTCTTACGCGGCCGGAGCGCTGGCTGAAGGCATTTCAGAAATACGGCGGAACGATTTCCGCCGCGCCGAATTTTGCCTACGAGCTGTGCGTTCGAAAGATTGCCGACAAGGACATCGAGGGCGTGGATCTGAGCCGCTGGCGCGCGGCGCTGAACGGCGCGGAGCCGGTGAATCCCGATACGCTCGAGCGATTTGCGGAGCGGTTTGCGAGCCACGGTTTCCGGCGCGAGGCGCAACTGCCGGTCTATGGGCTTGCGGAAGCTTCGCTGGCGGTGACCGTGCCGCCGCTGAATCGCGGGCCGCTGATCGACCGCGTCGAGCGCGACGCGTTTACCTTGGAAGGACGCGCCGTGCCGGCGCGTGCGGGTGATCCCGCAGCGATTGCGTTCGTGTCTTCCGGCAAGCCGATGCCGCGGCACGAAGTGCGCATCGTGGATGCGAGCGGAAAAGAAGTGAACGACCGGACCGAAGGATTTCTCTGGTTTCGCGGGCCTTCGGCGACGAGCGGCTACTATCAAAATGCGGCGGCAACGGAAAAATTGCTGCCGATGGGGCCAGCGGCGAGCGATAGCGAATACGCTTGGGTGAATTCCGGCGACCGGGCGTACCGCGCGGACGGAGAAATTTACGTCACCGGGCGCGTGAAGGACATCATCATCAAGGGCGGACGGAATCTGTATCCGCACGAAGTCGAAGAGCTGGCAGCGCGCGCGGAAGGAATTCGCAAAGGCTGCATCGTGGCGTTCGGGCTGAAGGATGAAGCTTCGGGAACGGAAAAGCTGATTGTGGTGGCGGAATCGCGCGAACGCGAGGCGGCACGGCGCGCCGCGATTGCAGCGGCGGTGACGGAGCAGGTTTCGCAAGGGCTGGGACTTCCGCCGGACCGCGTCGAACTCATACCGCCAGGAAGCATTCCAAAAACGTCGAGCGGAAAATTGCGCCGCGAAGAAACCAAACAGCTTTATCTTGGCGGAAAATTGGCGGCGGGCAAGGCCCCGGCGTGGGTACAGATCGCGCGGCTGGCGGCGGCTAGCTTCACGCGCACGGCAGGAGCGGAAATTTGGGCGGCGTTCGGCGCGGCTTGGAAATTCTGTACGGCCTGTATTTTGGCGTGGTGTTCTTTCTGTGGATCGTTCCGACGTGGACGATCGTGAATTTCATCAGCGACTACCGCAAAGCGGGGCGATTTACTTCGGCGGCACTGAAGATTCTGTTTGCGCTGGTGGGCTGCCGCGTGCGCGTGGTTGGCAAAGAATACGTCGATGCGCCCGGCGCGAAAGTCTATGCGTCCAATCATACGAGTTATTTTGACGTGCTGCCGCTGATGCTCGGCCTGGGCGTGCCGTATCACTTCGTGGCGAAGATGGAAGTCGGCAGAATGCCGTTTATCGGAACATTTTTGCGGCAGATGGATCACACGAAGTTTGACCGCAGCGATGCGCAATCGCGGCTGCGGCAATCGGAAGAGATGGAACAATTGCTGCGCGAAGGCGAATCGATTTTTGTTTTTCCCGAAGGGACGTTTACCAGCGAAGACGGCGTGCGGCCGTTTCAGCTGGGAGCGTTCAAAGCCGCCGTGGCAGCGGGCGCGCCGATTGTTCCAGTTTCGCTGGCAGGCACGCGAAAATTTCTCCGCGATGGCACGTATTTGCCGCGCCCCACCAGCGTGACTATCACAGTGTCTCCGCCGATTTATCCGCGCACTACGGGCGGCGCGGCGGAGGCTAATGAAGCATTGGCCTGGCATGAATTGATCCGTCTTCGCGACACCACCCGCGAAGAGATTGCGCGCCATACCGGCGAACCTCTTCTCTAGCGGAAAGGGTCAAGGGCAGGTGAAGTCCGTGTATGCCCTTGCGCTCACAAGGACGAGGAACTGAACATGCAGTCTGTTTTTGTGGCAGGATCACGGGCGTTGTCGAAGTTAAACGCACAAGTAAAAGAGCGCCTCGATAACATCGTGAAGCAAAATCTAACGGTGCTCGTGGGGGATGCGAACGGTGCGGATAAAGCTGTGCAGCGCTACCTTGCCGAACGCAGCTACCAGCATGTGGTCGTCTATTGCATGGACCTGTGTCGCAATAACATCGGAAACTGGCCTACCCATGCGAAGAAAGCGGGACCTGGAGTCCCCCACGACCGGCATTATTACGGAATAAAGGACCTCGCGATGGCGAAGGATGCAAGTTGTGGGTTCATGATTTGGGACGGCACGAGCAAAGGGACACTAACGAATGTCATCAATCTACTCGAAGCCCAAAAGAAAGTGCTGCTGTACTACTCGCCGAAAAAACACTTCTTTACTGTGCGCACGACCGGGGATCTCCATCATGTCCTAGACGCGAGTGGAATCAAGAATGTGGAAGGCTTTTTGGCGTCCCTGCAAAGGAAAGAAGCGGAATCAGATCATCCCGAGTTTGCCTTCCGTTCGTGACGTGCAATACACGCTGCACCTGTCGGCCGGATGCGCCACTTCGTCCGCCCGAACTTGCTCACGCGTATTCGTATTCGAGCTTCTCAGCATCCACTTCGACGCGCACGCGTTTCTGTTGATCGGCAATGTTTTCGAAGGCTCGAATGTGGTCAGCGGCACGCTTTTCTAGCCGTTTGTCGCGGGAAATCACGATAGCTCTGGCCAAGAGGTCGCTCTGCAGTCCAATCGGGTCCTCGTTGTTTTCCCACTTCGAGAGAGTCGTCTTGTTCACGCGAAGCAGCCTGGCAAACTCCTCTTGGCTCAGGTCCATATGCTTTCGCAGAAAACGCAGCTCCTCACCGCGAAGCCGGTAAGGTTTCTGAAGGATGGCAACAGCCGCGATGTGCATCAGCTCGTCCACCTGGAACAGGACCGGGTCCAGGTTTCCGCATTTCCCGCACTTAATGAGCTCGATATCCAGGAGGACGAGATCGCGCAGGCCGGTTTCCTTAAACTCGTAATCGCCTCGCACGATGCGGGCTTCCGCTCCGCAGTTGGTGCACTGAGCTCTCTTCATTTTCGCTTCACCTCGACGGAAAACACGGTAATCGGAAATGCGGTATCGGTGGCCCTGAAGCAAAACACGATGGCGAGTCATTTGCCGTCGACCTCTCTGCCCTCGACGCGGTACTTCCAATCACCGGATTTGGGGTCACACTCTGGCTCCTGAAAGATGTTCCCTGTCTTAAGCACGCGGAGCACATCGGGAAGAATGAGCCCTTCCGCGGCCAGCTCGTCGCGAAAGTGTTTGCCCGGGATAATCTTACCGATTCGCAGGCACTCGCGAAGGAGCTTGACAGCTTCAGGGCGCGATAGCCGTTCAACTGTCACTTGGTAATATACCACCTTTCTTCAGTCATTGCATGGAGCGTTGCAGATTTCACTTGCCGGCCAATCTCCAGCCGGCAGCCGGATCAATAGTTACCCTCAAGTATACAATGCTTCGGAGACGGAAGATTTGTGTCGCACCTACGGCCCTCGGGCCGGGAGTGGGCGCGTTCCCAGCCCTTGCGGGCTGCGTTAACTTGTGACGCGGCTACGGCCCTGACGAGGAGAAAAGAAACGCGTAGGGTCGCTAGTTCGAGCGGGGCGAGGCGTAGCCCTTCGCACCTCTTTTAGACGACGGTTGGGAAGAAACATTCGCTCGATATCTTCGGGCATTATTGGCCTCGTCGAAAATAGAGCCGGGTGCGCTGGCAAAAAGAGCGGCAGCAGAGCTGCCGCACTCCATATCAGGATTCGAGAGGGCTGATGCGCGAGCCGAGGAAAACCGAGGGCCGCCTTTTTTGGGGCGGGCCTTTTTTTTTCCGCGGAAGCGATTGCGTCTGTGCGTCTGCGCGTGCGTTCACTGCTGCAGGCTGTAGATGACGGTGATGAAGGTTTCGATTTCGACGGGTTGGCCGTTCAGAACGGTTGGCGCGGTAACGCCACTGGCTCACGGCATCGAGCGCGGATCGCAGAAAGAGCGGATCGCCGCTGACAACCTGCAAGGATTGGATGGTGCCGTCGGTGGCAATCACGGCGCGTAGCTCGACTTGGCCTTCGCGATGAATTTGCCTCGCGAGCGCTGGATAGACGGGCTGGATGCGCTGGAGAAGCATCGCGGGTTCGAGGTGCGTCACGTGAAGGCGCCGCGGCGTCTGGGGCGGAGGCGGTGGTGGCTGTTGCCTGCCGTCCTCTATGCCGATGCCCCATGGCGCTTGAGGGCCCTCTCGACCGTCGGATGTGCCGATGCCGGGAATGGGATCCTGCTGCGGCGGCGTGTTGTCCGTGGTGGCGGGATGATTAGGAAAAATTGGCGAATAGCACGTGGCGCAAAGATGCCGAACGGTCTGTGGCGCGGGTTGCGGAGTCGTTGGGCGGCGTTCCGGCGCGCTGTTGTGGTAGTAGGGCGGAATCGGATTCATGTTGGCGAGGGCGATGCGCTCCGGTTTTCCGAAGAGGGGAACCAGGACGATGGCGGTAAGAATCGCGCATTGCGCGGCGACGGAAATGATCAGCGCGCGGCGGCGAATGCGGCGTTCACGTTTACGTTCCTCGGGACTTCCTTCGACGAAACAGCCTTGCAGGGAACCAAACTCGTTTTGCGGACGGGGACTGGTGCCGGGACCGGGTTCGATAGACATCACACACCTCCAGAGAAAAGTCCCGCGAGCGAGAAGAGAAATTTTTGCGACGCCGGCTTCCTGTGGGTTGCTCAAAAACCGCAGGAGACCGGCGCCGCGCTCGCAGGGATGTGAGGTGCGCGCGTCCTCATAATTTGGACACCGGGATAGAAGACAAGTTCCCGCGACGGGCTGTGGTTGTTTCCTTGACCTGCGCGCCCGTGGCGAGATGGGGCTCAGCATGCTGCGCCCCTACAAGGCCCGCTTACGGAATCGAAAGCTTGAACCTCGCGTGCCCGCCGGGCGGCAGGCGTCTGGGCTACGCGTCTAAATAACTGATTGTAATAGGCTTATTTGGATGAACCGAAAAGGGGTTCTGGCGCATCCCATGCAATGTGGACGTGGATCTGAAGGAGGGTTATCCCGATGGATGGGCGTAATGTCGAGACGATTGGCGTGCGCCGCACGGGTTGGGCTGCTCTAGACCGCGATCCGCAGCAGGACAAGGTGGAGTTTGTGTGTCCGTACTGCGGGGCACGGGATGAGAAGAACGCCAGGCGCGAGCGGGCGCTGTATCATTTTACGGACGGCTTTCTGCAGGATTTGCAAGGCGAAGTGACGCAATGCCATTCTTGCAAGAGATCGCTGCGTGTGGTTCCGGTGGTGCTGCTGCACGACCAGGACGAAGAGCGGCGATTTGAAGCGGTCTTTTCCGACGAATTGGAAGCGGCGGCGAAGAATTAATTCGTTGGGCAAATTAGAAATAAAAACGGGGCGCAAATCGCGCCCCGTTTTTATTTACGCTTGGTTAAAACTTAGTAGCGGTGCCAGCAGCCGAAGCGGTCATACCAGCCGCGCACGACCACGCCGCGATGCCAGTAAGGCGCCGGAGCTACGTACACGCGGTGCACGATGGGCCCGCGATAGCCGTAGCGAACGACCACGCGCTCGGCTGCTTGCGCGTTGGGCGCGCCGGCAAACGTCAGAGCGCCACCCAGTACAACAGCGGCCAGTGCAGCTTTACCAAAAACAGACTTCAAAATTTTCGTGAACATTTTGTTCCTCCCGGGCGTCTCCAGGACTGCTCTCGGGTCGCGCCCCATGTGTTATGAAACACTCTCGCTCCGCAAATGTTGCGCGCGAAGCGTGTGTGTCGTGAGAGAACGACAGAAGGTTTGTAGCAACAAAAAAGGAGCGCAGCAGAGATTGCTGCGCTCCTAGACACATTCGGAAATCAATGTGGCGGATGATCGTGGTCGTGCTCGTCCCACCGCTCGGTACGCCACACTTTGGCATCTTCGTCCCACCAGCGATGGCCATGATCCCAGCACCACGCACGGGCGGAGTTCAGCCGTTCGCGCGCCTTTGCGGCTTGGGGACTGTCCCAGCCATGCTTCGCGGCAGCTTCGTGTAAATCGTGATCGGCGCGAACGATGCGATTCTGACAATCTTCCGCCCGCAATTGTGGCGTACTGTACAGTGTCAACGCACCGGCAAGAATGGTTCCGGCCAAGAGCGTTTTGCCCAACAACGGAAATTTCCGGCGAAATTGCATTTTGTTCTTCCTCCCTCGAACTGGCCGGGCCAGCGTAACTCAACGCAGAGCTGTGCCCTCCATCGGGTAAACACCTTAGCGAACGTAGGAGGAAACTGTATTGGAACAAAGCGAATTCGTCGCTCAGTAGGCCTGCAGAAAGGGGTCGATTTCCATGTGGTATTTTTCGAGGCCGGCGCGGATGTGGTCGAAGGCCTCGTCGACGCTGTCGGCGAATTGGAGCATCTTGTACTCTTCTTCGTTGATGGTGCCCCAGTTCACCATGGCTTTCCAGTTGAGGACTTTGTCCCAGTATTTGCGGCCGTAGATGAGGATGATGTTGTGCTTGGCGAGCTTTCCGGTTTGCAGAAGCGTGAGCATTTCCCAGAGTTCGTCCATGGTGCCAAAGCCGCCGGGAAAAACGACAAGGGCTTTCGCGATTTGCGCGAACCAGAGTTTTCGCATGAAGAAATAATGGAAATTGAAGCTGAGCTCGGGGCTGATGTAGGCGTTGGCGAACTGCTCGTGCGGCAGTTCGATGGAAAGGCCGATGGACTTGCCGCCGGCTTCGCTGGCGCCGCGGTTGGCGGCTTCCATGATGCCGGGACCACCGCCGGAGCAAATGACGAAGCGGCGGGGCCGAGGGCCGAGAGTCAGCGACCAAGAGGTAATTTTGTGCGAGAGTTCGCGCGCTTCCTCGTAATAACGGGACATCTCGAGAAGACTTTTGGCGTGCCGCAGCTCGCTACGGTGGCGGGTTAGCGCCACAGGAGAAGAGTTTGCTAATGTTTTCGTTTTTCAGCCGGGTGACGCGGGCCTGTGCCGTTTCGTGGGATTCGATGCGCGCCGAGCCGAACATGACGATGGTGTCGGCGATCCCTTCCCTCTTCAGTTGCGCAAGGGGATGGATATACTCCGCCAGAATGCGGAGTGGGCGCGCCGGGGTACTTTGGAGAAAGCAAGTGATCCTCATGAGGGCGCATTTGGGGCGTGCTGGGGCTTGAGCTTGGAATGACCTGCGGACATGGGCTTTTCTCTCCGGAACGATGCAAACATTCATTGTAGGAATCGGGGAGGTTCGCGGCAACGTCTTCCGGCGAGGGTGCGTCGAATTGAGTACACTGCGGAATCGGGCCTTTTCTATCGGTGAGCGTTCGGGGAGACGGAATGAAGCAAATCACTGGACATTGCGCAGCTGCTACTCGCTGCTTCTTCTTGCGGGTGCGGGAG
This sequence comes from uncultured Acidobacteriota bacterium, assembly GCA_963804545.1. Taxonomy (GTDB): domain Bacteria; phylum Acidobacteriota; class Terriglobia; order Acidiferrales; family UBA7541; genus Acidiferrum. Next base: position 2,462,590 of record CAWDQW010000004.1, on the reverse strand, counting down.
GCATTGCGGGCGCAGGCGCCCGAAGGACCCATGGCGCCAAGGCCGGGCCAGCCGGTGCAGCATGCGCCGCCGAACGCGCAAGCCAAGCTTAAGGTTCAAGTGGCGCTGGTGAATATGCCGGTGACGGTGCGCAATGCGAAAGGCGACATGGTGAACGACCTGGACGCCAAAGATTTTCGCATCACCGATAACGGCATTGAGCAGAAGATTTCGCACTTCGATCTGGGCGGCGATCCGCTTTCGCTGGTGATTTTGATTGAGACGAGCTCGCGCATTGATCCGCTTCTGCCGGGGATGCGGAAGACCGGGATTCTTTTTACGCAGACGGTGATGGGGCCGGAAGGCGAAGCTGCGGTCGTGGGCTTCAATGATGCGGTGGACAAGCTGCAGGATTTTACGAGCGACGGCGACGCGATTGAGAATGTTATGGCGCACCTGCAAACGGGGACTTCCGGCTCGAAGCTCTACGACGCCATGGCTGTCGGAGTGGACATGCTGAGCAGCCGGATGCCGCAGCCGACGGCAGAGAGGCCCGGACGGCGGCGCGTGATGCTAGTGATGTCCGAGACCGTGGACGTCGGGCAGCGAAGCGAAGCTGGGCGAAGTGCTGCGGAAGGCGCAGCTCGCGAACGTGACGATCTACAGCGTCGGGCTTTCGACGACGCGTTCGGAATTGAAAGGCAAACCGAGAGACAACCAACCGACGCCGATCGCGCCACCGGGCATTATGACGCTGCCGGCACCGCCGGGAACGGTGCAGACTCCGGCGGGCCAAGACATCGCCAGCGCCAGTGGCGTCGATTTGCTGGGGCTGGCGATTTGGGCCGTGGAACACGCGGATAACAAGGTGAAGGATCACGCGATGGAAGTGGCGTGTGTAGCGACAGGCGGAATGCACCTTTCTACGTATAAGGACCGTACGATTGAGAAGGTGATCGATGAAATCGGGGGCGAGCTGCACTCGCAGTACACCATTAGCTATGCGCCGTCGGATTCGGACGCCTCGGGTATCACGAAATTAAAGTGGACGTGGACCGGAAGAATTTGAAGGTGCGGACGCGGCCGGGATATTACGTGGCGCCGCCGGAGAATTAATTGCTCGTCCTCAGAAGTGTCAAACCACTTGCTTCCAGTAGGTGACTTCGCGAGAGGCTAGGAGCGCGTCTTTGCGGGCGTTCCAGCGGAGGAAGTGTGGTGTGTTAGTGTGCTTGGAATGAGCTTCGCGGCTGGCCCAGACTTCGTGGAGGAGAAAGGCGCTTGGGCCTTCGGCGGAGCGGTGCAGATCGTAGGTGAGGCAGCCGTCCTCTTTGCGCGTGGGGCCTACCAGAGCGCGCAGCTCGGCCTCCAGCAGCATTTCCTGGCTCTCCCGCGGACGCAGTTGGACGATGAGGGTTACGGCGTCTTTCGGAAGCTTGGTGCTCTTGGCGACCCTGGATTTGCGGGGACGGGAAGAGCTTTTCTTTGTTTTGTGCTTGGCCATAGTGGGCGGGATTCTACTCCAAGAGGGGCGGAAAATCACAATTCTGCGGGAGGCGCCGGGAAAGCGCCTTTTTTCGGGATGGGCTGTGTGCCGGGTTGGCGCGGTGCGCTATTTTTCAGCGAGTTTTCGGCCGGCGTTAAGGCTGTCGAAATTCAGGATGGTGTTGAGCACGAGTGAATACGTGCCTCGGGTTTCGCCGCGATAGACGGGGTTGATGGAAAAAAGCACGACATGGCCGTTGCCGGTGGGCACATCCACGACGGCGGGATGCTGAGCGATTTCGTCGCCGCCTTCGACGAGTCCTGAGATGAGCAGATCTTTGCTATCGGCGTAGCGGAAGATGACGCGCGCGCGGTCCGCCGGAGGAATCACGCGGAAATTATTGTGAAGTTGCTCGTCGGTGAGCAGAGGATTTTCCCAGATTTCCGACTTCGGCTCTTCGGGGACTTCGGTGCCGGGGCGGCCGACCGTGAAATCGGGATCGTCCATGGTGCCGCGGCCGGTGGGACGCGTGCGCATCTCGCCGCCGAAGCGGCGCAAGCCGCGCGCGCCGGAAATGCTGCTGAGAGAAAAAATCGGGCCGTTGTCGCAATAAGCGGAGAGTTTTTCGTCGTAGCCGTAGGCGATAGGGCTTGCGCCGTCAACGAGGCGCGTGCCAACTACGGAGCCGACGATTTTCATGTTTGAGCGTTGCCGACGCTGACGCCGTCGGCGAGGCCGATAGAGAGCGCAAACCGCGAGGTGTCGGTGGCGGTCAGGAGAACGCCGCCTTTTGCGACGAAATTTTGAAGATTGGCTACGCCTTCCCAGCCGAGGCCGGGGCGCATGTCGTCGGTCGAATCATTTTTACCGACGAGGTTCGGCGTTTCGGGAGTGTTCTTCCACGGAAGCGGATTGCCCCAGGCGGTCGAGTAGCCGTTGATGATGGCTGTTGGGCTCGAAAAAAAGCCGACCGGTGGAAACAGGATGACGTCGTACTTGGCGTTGAGGTCGCTGGCTTTGGAAATGGTTTGTGTGCTGATGTAGTCGTACGGGATGCCGAGATTGTCGAGCGCGATGCGCCACCACCCTTCGGCCTGCGTACTGAGCCAGGTGTGAACGAAAGCGATGCGCGCGGCGCGCACGGGATGCGTTTTGACGCTGGGCATCGCGGAGAGGGGCGTGGCCTGCAAACCCAGATCGGAAATAGCGTCATTCAACTGCCCGCGGCTGACACTGCGCAGGAGAAACGAGCCGCGGCTGAATTTTTTGCCGCCGCTCTCGAAGGGTTCCTCGGCAGCTTCGATCGAAGCATCATGCAATTTGTAACGCAGCGTGGCTAGCGAAGGCTCGGCGTTGTTGTTGATCGCGTAGATGGCGCCTTCGCCGCTCACGCCGGCCGGCGCGCGAATTCCTTTTACGCGCTCCATCGCGACATCGAGGACTTTCGGATCGGTGACCCGCGTCACCTGCACGTCGAACAATTCCCCAAAGGTCCAGCCGGTGTCGTCGTAGGGCGTTTTCTGCGGATCGTCGGGGCTCCAGTATTGATAATCGAGAAGCGAGTCGGCGATGCGCGAGTAAGGCTGGTCCATGCGGACGATGTAGCTGCCGGCGGGAAATTCGCGGGTCGTGGGTGCGGGCGGCGCTTCTTTGGTATCTTTCACATCCTTTTTGGATTTTGCGGATTTTTTCGCAGGAAGCGTTACGGTGAAAGCCGCGGTCGCGCGGGAAATTTCGACGGCTTGCTTTTGCAGGACGCGGAGCAGCTCGGCTTGCGAATCCAATCGCGGATCATCGGCAGACAAGACGTACGCAGAGGGACCCTCCGCGCCGGGCTTGGTGACGGAGCGTTTTGCTTTGAGATAAAAATTCTTCAGGAAGAGGCGTTTGTTTTCGTTGAAATAGTGAAGCGAGGTGAGCAGACCGGTCTCTTCGTAATTGTTGTTGTCGCGCTGCGACCACAGAGCCTTCGGGAGCGGAGGATTTTGCCGATACCAGGTGCGCGAATACTCCTCCTGATCGAGTGTGCGCTCGAGCGTGTCCGCGCCGCCGTTTCCAAAAGTTTCGTAGAGGCGGCTGATGCCGTTGTGCATCGCGGCGATGAACATCAGGTAGCCGGGCGACCAGGTGTCGAACACGCCGTGCGTGAAAACGCCCGGCATGCCGAATTTGGTCATGTCGGAAACGTTGCGCCAGCCAATCATTTCCCATTCGTCGGTGAGAATGGGATCGACCCAGGCGTTGAAGGGGCCGTCGCCGGCGGTATTGTCGTAGAGATAGGGGACGGATTCGTGGAGGTCGTGTAGAACCTGGGCTTTCCAGTCTACATAGGTGTTGAGGACGTTTTCGGTGAGCTTGAGTGTGACGCCCATGGCATCGCGATTGTTGTCGTGCGCCACATACTTGCCCCAGTAAATCAGCGGCGGATAAAAATCCTTGGGGTGAGAGAGATGCCAGCGATAGATATCCACCATGCGGTCGCGGCCGTCGACTTCGACTACCGGAGTGATGAGCGTGATCATGCCGTCGCGGATTTCGCGGACGTAGGGGCTTTCGTCGACAGCGAGGCGGTAGGCCAGTTCCATCAGCGCGGTGGGCGCCCCGGTTTCCGGGGAATGAATAGTTCCGGTGATGTAGTAGACAGGAACGGCTTGCGCGACGAGGCGGTCGGCTTCCTGATCATCCAGTTTGATGGTGCGTGGATCGGCGAGCTTGGCGAGCCGCGCGCGATTTTCTTCGAGGTTCTTTAGATTTTCCGGAGAAGAAACGGCTACGGCGATCATCTCGCGCCCTTCTTCCGTCCTGCCGATGGAGAAAACTTTCACGCGCGGGCTGGCTTTTTCCAGCAGGCGCATGTATTTGTACACGTCTTCCGCATAGGGAAGGATTCCGGGCGCGCCGGCGACGTCGCCGAGAACGGCTTCGGGAGTAGGAACGGTCTTTGAAGCAGGAAGATAATCGACGAGCGGCGAAGTAAAGAAAGGCTGCGTCGTGTACTTTTTGATTTTCGCAGTGTAGGCGTCGTCGACGGGTTGCTTGGCATCGCGAGCGGGCGCGGTTTCGCCGTCGGCTAACGCCGCAGTCGCGGCCAGCGAAAGAAACAGCAGCAGGGCGAGACTCCGTAGGATGTGCGTGCGCGGTTCTTCATTGCGAATCATTGGGTTCCCCTAAACAGTCAGAGCGGAATGCGGATTGTATCGCAGCCGCTACTGGGCGGCGACAAAAGTTATGCAGACCGGCGAAGGCACGTCGACCGTCTGGCCGGTGGGCGTCAGACTGCCCGTCGCGGCGTCAATGTGGAAGATGACGATGTTGTTCGATTCCTGATTTTCGGCGAGGAGGTAGGCTCCGGTGGGATCGATGGCAAAATGGCGCGGTGTTTTGCCGCCCGTCAAGACCTGACCGAGGGATTTCAATGTGCCCTTTTTTTCGTCGATCGCGAAAACGGCGATGCTGTCGTGGCCGCGATTCGACGTATACAGAAATCTGCCGGAAGGATGCACGGCGATTTCGGCGGCTTCCTTGTGGCCGGAATAGTCTTTGGGAAGCGCGGAGATGGTTTGCAGGGACGTGAAAGAGCCACTCTTCGCCTGGTAGGAGAAGACCGTCACCGACGACTCTATTTCACTGAGCACGTAGGCAAACTTGCCGTTGGGATGAAACGCGAGATGCCGCGGGCCGGAGCCCGGCTTTACTTTGGCAAAACCGGTAAGCATCGGCGTAAAAATTCCCCTGCTGGAGTCGAAGCCATAGACGATGACCTGATCGAGGCCCAGATCGACGGCCATCGCGAAGCGATTGTCGGGCGATGTGCCGACCCAGTGGGCGTGCGGCCCTTCCTGGCGTTCCTTGTCGGGGCCGGAGCCGGAATGCTGAACGAAGCCGCTGGTGGTGCCGAGGCTGCCGTCATCATGAACGGGAAAGGAAGCGATGCTGCCGCCGTCGTAATTCGCGACAAGGACGAAGTTGCCGGACTTGTCGAGCGAAACGTAGCAAGGTCCCGCACCGCGCGTGGGCACTTGATTGAGAAAGGTGAGGGCGCCGGTTTTTGCGTTGATGGCAAACGCGCTTACTGCGCCGCTGACTCCCCCGTTGAAATTGCCGATTTCATTCACGGCGTAAAGATGCTTGCCGTTGGGGTGCACGGCCAAGAAGGAGGGATCGGTCGTCTCCGCGGCTACGCCGATGGGGGTGAGTTGGCCCTTCTCGGCGTCGAACTGGAAAGCGTAAATCCCTTTGCTGGTTGTTTTCGAGGTGTAGGTGCCGACGTAGGCGATGTACTGGCCTTTCGCGGCGGGCTTTTTCCCGCGTTTGCGCGCGGGAAAGCAAAAGGACGGGGGCGGCGAAGAGGAATAGGAGTGCAAACAACCGTCGCGTAATTTTCATAAGGGAAAGGATTCTAACACTAATTGTGGAAGTTGTAGGGGCCCAGCATTCCTTCGCTCTCGCTCAGGATAAAGCTGCGCCCCTACAAAGGCAGAGGCACTACAAACTACTTCTTTTCTTCTTCCTGCTCTTCCTGAAGGACGGCGGCAGCGGCGACCGAATCTTCCGCTTCGAGCCGCAGCAAACGAACGCCTTGTGTCGAACGGCCCGCTTCGCGAATCTCGTTCGCGTGGACGCGGATGACTTTTCCGTCGTGGGTGATGATCATGACGTCGGACTCTTCCGTCACCTGAAGCGTGGCCACGACGGAGCCGTTGCGGTCGGTGGTCTTCATATTGACGACGCCCTTGCCGCCGCGCGACGTGATGCGGTACTCCGCGAGCGGCGTGCGCTTGCCAAAGCCCTTTTCCGCAACTGTGAGCATCAGCGTGACGAGCGAATCCTTGATCTGCTCGTTTTCCAGCTCTTCGAGATTCTGCGTGGTGACTTTGTGTTCCTTGGCGATGATTTCGAAGTCGGGCTGCACCGCGTCCATGCTGACGACGTAATCGTCCTTGTCGAGGTCCATTCCGTTCACGCCGCCGGCGTTGCGGCCCATGGGGCGAACTTCCGTCTCGCGGAAGAGGATGGCCTGGCCTTCGTGGCTGGCGAGGAAGATCATCTGCTTGCCATCGGTGAGCTTGGCGCCGATGAGTTCATCGTTGCCATCCAGATTGATGGCGATGATTCCAGTCGAGCGCGGATTGGAAAATTCGGTCAGCGTTGATTTTTTGACGGTGCCGCTCTTGGTGGCCAGGAAGACGAAGCGGCCCTCTTCTTCGAGGTTCTGCGCGGCGACAAGAGCCGTCAGTTTTTCGTCTTCCTGGAATTTCACGAGGCTGGAAATCGCCTTGCCCCGCGTGGCTGCGGCGGCTTCCGGCAGCTCGTACACCTTGAGCCAGTAGACGCGGCCCTTCGACGTGAACAGCAAAATATAACTGTGCGCCGAGGCGATGAACATGTGCTCGACGAAGTCTTCTTCCTTGGTGCGCGCGCCGATGCGGCCCTTGCCGCCGCGCGACTGATGCCGATAGGTGTCCGCCGCGGTGCGCTTGATGTAACCGGCGTGGCTCACGGTGATCAGCATTTCCGTGTCGGCGATCAGATCTTCGAGCTTGATTTCGTCGACCTTGTCGACAATCTGCGTGCGCCGGTCGTCGCCGTAGGCTTTTTGGACTTCGCGCAGTTCCCCGGTGATGACCTGCTTCAGCTTTTTCTCGCTGGAGAGAATTTCCTTCAGCTCGGCGATCTGGTCGCGGATGGATTTCAATTCCTTGAGGATTTCGTCGACCGAGAGCTGCGTGAGGCGGTGGAGTTGCAGCTCGAGGATGGCGTCGACTTGAATCGGCGTAAGGCCGTCGGAGACGGACCGCGTGATTTCGCCTTCGAGCGCGGCGACACGATATTTCCTGCCGTCGAGCTTGACGCCTTCGAATTTTCTGGATTTGCCGTTCTCCGTGATGGTGACGTCTTGCTCGGAAAAATACTTGAGCAAATTTTCCTTGGCTTCCGCGCGGCCCGAGGAACCGCGAATGATGCGTATGACGTTGTCGAGATGATCGAGCGCAACCTGATAGCCGACGAGAATGTGTTCGCGCTCCTCGGCTTTGCGCAATTCGTAGCGCGTGCGGCGCAGCACGACGTCGCGGCGGTGTTCGAGGAAAAGCTTGATCAGCGGAATCAAGCCCAGTTCGCGGGGCTGCCCGGCGACGATGGCCAGCAGGATCATGCCGAACGATTCCTGCATCTGCGTGTGCTTGAAAAGATTGTTGAGGATGAGCTGCGATTCCTCGCCGCGCTTGATTTCGATGACGATGCGCATGCCTTCGCGCGAGGATTCATCGCGGACGTCGGCGATGCCTTCGATTTTCTTGGTCTGCACCAGTTCGGCGATGCGTTCGATCAGTCTCGATTTGTTGACCTGGTACGGAATTTCAGTGACGACGATGTTTTCGCGGTCCTTGCCGACTTCTTCGATGGCGGCTTTGGCGCGCATCATGAAGCTGCCGCGGCCGGTTTTGTAAGCGGACTTCGATGCCCTCGCGGCCCGCGATGTACGCGCCGGTCGGAAAATCAGGGCCGGGCACGAGCTTCATGATTTCTTTTAGCGGCGTGTCCGGTTTGTCGAGCAGGATGATCGCGGCTTCCACGATTTCGCGCAAATTGTGCGGCGGAATGTTCGTAGCCATGCCCGACGGCGATGCCGCTGGCGCCGTTGACCAGAAGATTCGGGATGCGCGAAGGAAGGACGAAGGGCTCTTCGCGCGTCTGGTCAAAGTTGGGAACGAAATCGACGGTTTCTTTTTCGAGGTCGGCGAGAATGTCTTCGCTGATTTTCGCCAGGCGCGCTTCCGTGTACCGCATGGCCGCCGGAGGATCGCCGTCGACGGAGCCGAAATTCCCCTGGCCATCGATCAAGGGGTAGCGCATGTTGAAGTCTTGCGCCAGGCGGACCAGCGCGGGATAGATGACGGCTTCACCGTGGGGATGGTAGTTGCCGGAAGTGTCGCCGCAGATCTTGGCGCATTTGCGGTAGCCGCGGTTCGAGGCGAGGCCGAGGTCGTTCATGGCCACCAGGATGCGGCGCTGCACGGGCTTGAGCCCATCGCGCACATCGGGCAGCGCGCGCGCGATGATCACGCTCATCGCGTAGTCGAGATAAGACTTCTTCATCTCGGCTTCGATATCGACCGGGAGGAGTATCGATTTGTTTGTTTCGTCCGCCATTTCCCCTCGCTGTTGCCTGCAAAGTAAGTTCACAGCTTTCGGCGGCTCAGCCATTCTCGCCCCGTACCCAAGCCGCTAAATATCTTCGCAGAGACGATTAGCGCTTCGGTTTTTGTTCCTGCGCCATTTTTATAGCTTGTGCATCCGCAAGATCCTGCCCTCTTCCACTTGCGATTTTTGCAAGAATCAAATCATCCGCCGAAATGAAGTTCGCTGATAGGGTGCTGTCTGCATCCAGCATCACCTCTACGCGATTTGGCCAGCACTTTTCGAATTCCACGCCGGGGATTTCGGGGAAAATATCGATTTGGCAAGGCGGCGCGCCAATTCGAAAAAAAGTGCCCGGCTCTAGAAAAGTGCTCTTGTCCAAATCTTTCAACGGCGTTCCGAACCGAATCAAGGCTTCAAGGTTGGCCCGATCCGCACTTACAAAGATGTCGATATCCTGGTAGCGCGAGGTTGAGCGTGAATGCTCACGGCCCAGCCTCCAATAATCAGATACCTCACACTACGCGCGCGAAATGCAGACAGGAGATCGCAAAAATTGCCGTCTAATTTCAGCTTCATTGCCGCGCTCCTCGAACCAAGCAAAACTAAGCTCCTGCATGGCCACTAGCCGCTCGACGGGCGGACGACTTTGCCAGTAGGCGTACTCCTCATTCTTCGACGCCAGGAGGTTTTCCTGGTTGTACTTGAGAATACGCACTGTCTGTTTGCAAGCGTCGATCACGAAACTTGCCCTCCCCTGCCCTTTGCAACATACTCCAGTGCCAAAGCCTTTACCGAATCGAACGCATCGGCTGCATTCGTAAAGCGCCGCGGCCCGAACTGTTGCTCAAGTTGCTTCAAAAATTCATCGCGCTCGGCGTCGTTCGCAAATTCGATCGCCACGCCGCGCTCGTTATCCGGCGCGTTCGTTGGCGCCGCGCGAAATCCGCTGACGCTCAATCCACGCAGTCCCGGCAACGTCGTCCAACCCAACTGATAAATCATTCCGCGGCTTTCGCTTTCGGCCGCAATGCATAAAAAACAGCGATGCCAATGGCCAGCACGACCAACACACCGATCAGCTCGACCGTGAGGACTCTGTGCCAACCTTCCGAAGCGGAGGTATCACCGAGCCCAAGAGCATCTCGCCACGCGCGATATTCATTCACCAGCCGCGGCAAGCGAAAGCCCGCCGTGGCCACCGATGCCAAAAACAAACCCCAGCGGATAGCGTTTCGAATCGAACCCGCATCCGCGTTGTCCTGCGCGGCCACGGATCAAATATCCAGGTTCACGACTTCGAGCGCGTTTTCTTCGATGAACTTGCGCCGCGCTTCGACGTTTTCGCCCATCAGCGTGGTGAAAATATCCTCGGCAGCGACCGCGTCCTCCAGTTTCACTTGGAGCAGCGTTCGCGTCTCCGCGTTCATAGTGGTTTCCCACAATTGCTCGGCATTCATTTCGCCCAAGCCCTTGAATCGCGTGATCGTGAAATCTTTTTTCGCGTCTTCCACGACGTAGTTGAGGACGTCCTGCACGTTTTCCTTGCTCACCTTGTCGCCGTTGCGCGCCACCGTGAATGGCGGCTTGTTGAATTCCTCGATTTGTTTGGCCAACCCGCGCAGGCGTTTGTAGTCGGCGGTCGACGCCAGCGCCCAATTGATTTTTTGGTTGTGCGGCGGGCCGAACTGGATTTCGTAGAGGCTGTGTTCTTCGTCGAAAGCCACTTTGCCTTCGAGCTTGAGCTTGGCTTTGTCCACTTCCTTCAAAAGTTTTTCGAGCGCTTTCTTGTCCTCGAAGTCCGTCTTTTTCTCGAGGCCGCTCTCGGCAAGCAATTCCACCAGCCCCTGCTCGCGCAAGCGCCGGCCCAGTTTCGCTGAAGCGGCTTCGTACTCCTGCACATTGAGAAGAAATTTCGTCAGGCCCGCGCCTTCGAGCGAAACGCCTTCTTTGGCCTTCACGACGTGGTCTTCCGTGGCGCGCTTCATCAGCTCGTGGGCGAATTCGCGCTCGTCGCGGATGTACTTTTCTGTTTTGCCGCGCTTCACGCGATAGAGCGGCGGCTGCGCGATGTAAATGTGTCCGCGGTCGATCAGCTCCTTCATGTGGCGGAAGAAAAACGTCAGCAGAAGCGTGCGGATGTGCGAGCCGTCGACGTCCGCGTCGGTCATCAGAATAATTTTGTGATAGCGGAGCTTGCCGGCGTCGAAATCATCTTTCCCGATTCCCGTGCCGAGCGCGGTGATGATGGCGCGAATTTCTTCGTGGCCGAGCATTTTGTCGTAACGGGCTTTTTCGACGTTGAGAATTTTTCCCTTGAGCGGCAGGATGGCCTGGTATTTGCGGTCGCGGCCCATTTTCGCGGAGCCGCCGGCGGATTCGCCCTCGACGACGAATAGCTCGCAGCGCGAAGGATCGCGTTCCTGGCAATCGGCGAGTTTTCCCGGCAGCCCGCTCGAATCCATTGCGGATTTGCGCCGCGTCAATTCGCGAGCTTTGCGTGCGGCTTCGCGGGCGCGCGCGGCATCGATGCATTTGGAAATGATGCGGCGGGCCACCGTGGAATGCTTGTCGAACCACTCGCCGAGCTTCTCGTTCACGAGTTGCTCGACGTCGCCTTTGATGTCGCTGTTCAGCTTGCCCTTGGTCTGCCCTTCGAATTGCGGCTGCGGCAGACGCACGGAAACGACCGCGACGAGGCCTTCGCGAACGTCGTCGCCCGTGATCGTCACTTCGTCTTTTTGCTCTTTGAGCATGCCCGCGGACGACGCGAAATTGTTGATCGTGCGAGTCAACGCAGAACGAAAACCAGAAAGGTGCGTGCCGCCGTCCACTGTATTGATGGTGTTCGCAAAGGCAAAAACGTTTTCGCCATATGTATCGTTGTATTGGAGCGCGATTTCGATCTCGACGTTGCCGCGCTTCCCTTCGATGTAGATCGGGGAATCGTGCAGTGTGGTCTTGCCGCGGTTCAGGTGTTTGACGAATTCGCCGATGCCGCCCGTGAAGCGAAACTCGGCGGTCTTTTCGGAACGTTCATCAGTGAGCGTGATTTTCAGGCCTTTGTTCAGGAAAGCCAGCTCGCGCAAGCGCTGCGAAAGCGTATCGAAGCTGAAAACCGTCTTTTCAAAAATGGTTGGATCGGGATGAAACGTAACTTTCGTTCCGGTCTTGCGCGTTTTGCCGGTCTGCTTCAGCTTCGAGGTGGGCTTGCCTTTTTCGTAGGACTGTTCCCACACCGCGCCATCGCGCGAAATTTCCAGCTCGAGCCAGTCCGAAAGCGCGTTGACGACGGAAACGCCGACGCCGTGCAAACCTCCGGAAACTTTGTAGGTGTCGCTATCGAATTTTCCGCCGGCGTGCAGCACGGTGAGGACGACTTCCGCGGCAGGCCGTTTTTCTGTGGCGTGCATGTCCACCGGAATGCCGCGGCCGTTATCGACCACGGTGACCGAATCATCGGCGTGAACGGTGACGTTGATTTCGTCGGCGTAGCCGGCCATGGCTTCGTCGACGGAGTTGTCGACGACTTCCCACACGAGATGGTGCAGACCCATGTCTCCGGTCGAGCCGATATACATCGCGGGGCGCAGCCGCACGGCTTCCAGCCCGGCGAGCACTTTGATCGACTTGGCGTCGTACTGATGGCCCGGACTTTTTGCCGGCACTGCTTCTTTGTCACCCATGTACGCTCCTGACGAAACTCTTGCGGCGCTCGTCAGCCGCGCAAAGACGGACTCCGGGCAAATGCGGTGAGCCTCAGCGCGTAAAAATCACAGCTCAAATTTCGTGTGAAGCGAGGAAAGGCGTGCTCGCGGACTGCTCCGTACGTCGCCTTACCCTTTGATCCTCGGTTGCTTGCAACCGGAACTCGTAGGGTTCCTGCTCCATCCCGTCTCGCGCAGCGAGACGTGGCGAAGACTTCTTAACTCCAAGCTTCCGGCCCACTAGCTCCTGGCGCAAAGCTAAAAGGCTAGGCCGAATTTACTTGGCCGACGTGCCGATTGGGAGGAAACCGAACAACAAATCGACAACGCTGAGAGTATAACTGAATGAGGGACCATTCTCAAGGGTGTAAGCGGGTGAGAGCCTTATATAAAGTACTTATTTTCTGCTACTTAGACTGGTCTTTGCCGCATTGGCCGATTTCGCTGAGAGCTCAAGTCTAGCGTGAAATCCGATCGGTTTCCTCGCCGGAATGGGTGTCTCCAGCATCTGGCGAATGGTCGTCAAAAACGGCTTGAAATCTCGCGTCGTATCGCTTTTCCATCGCGTCAATTTTGCGGCGCAATTCTTCATGCGTTGCCAGCATTTCGCGAAGTCGAACGAAGGTTCGCATGATCGCGACGTTTACTTGCACGGCGCGCCCGCTGCGAAGCACGCTGGAAAGCATGGCAACGCCTTGCTCCGTGAAAACATAGGGAGCATAGCGACGGCCGCCTCGGCCGATTTTGAGGTTCCAGTCTGGAACCTCAAACTGTGCAGTTCCGCGGGCAAAAGTTGGAACATGAAATCGGAGGGAAAGCGGTTTGCGTTTCGCCTGACGGCTTTGTTTAGATTTTTGGTCGAAACAGCATAGAGCCGGGCGAGATCGGCATCCAGCATCACGCGAGTACCACGCACAAAGAGGATTTTCTGATGAATCAGGGCGGTTGGAATGATGGCGTTCTGCGAAGATATGCGCATGAGAGTACATCTTTGAGGTTCCAAACTGGAACCTCAAAGACATCACCCCAAATCCTATATTACTTATTGGTTTAAATCAAACGATATATACTTTGTGGTTAAAAACAGCGAGGCTTCTCCGAATCAAATCCGCATTGGCATGATGATGTAGCGGTAACGGTAAGATTCGTCGGCAAGCGGGCGCATCTGACCGGCGGACTGTTCGTCCTTTAGCTCGATGCTGATGGGGCCATCGGCGGCGGCGGCAAGAAAATCGAGCATATAGGAAGAGTTGAACCCGATGCTGATGGCGTCGCCCTTGTAGTCTTTCTCGATGTTTTCCTTGGCTTCGCCGTATTCCGGGCTTGAAGCGGAAATTTCGATGCCCTCTTTGGAAACGGCCAGCTTCACGGCATGTGAGCGCTGGTCGGCAAGTTGCGACACTCGGCGCACCGCGTCGCTAAGTTCCGCGCGTTCGAGGACCACCGTTTTATTGTTGTCGCGCGGCAGAACCGCTTCGTAATTTGGAAACTGACCGGTGAGGATGCGCGAAATCAAGAGACGGTGGCCAACCTGAAAAAACAAATGGCTTTCGTCCTTGGCGAATTCGATGGTTGCATCAGAGCCGGCGGCGCTCGCAAGTTTCTCTACTTCGTCCATCGCTTTTTTGGGGATCAGAACTTTTACTTCGCCATTCAGGCCGGCAAGCTTCTGGTCCGTTTCCGCGAGAGCCAAGCGGTGCCCGTCGGTGGCCACCATGGCCAGGGTATCCGGCTTCAGGATGAGCAACCCGCCGTTTAACGTGTACCGTGATTCTTCCATGGAGATGGCGAACTTGGTTTTTGCGATGAGGCTCTCCAGGACTGGAGCCGAGATCTTTACGAGCGTGTGCGGCATAGCGGGGAGCGCTGGGAAATTTTCCTTCGCCATGCCAACGAGTTTGTACTTTTTTCGGTCGCTCGTAATCTCCACCCAATGATTCTCGAGCAGTTTGATCTTGATCTCGCCTTCGGGCAGCAAGCGCACAAGTTCCAATAGCTTTTTGGCGGGTATGGTCCCTGCGCCCTCTTTTTTAATCTTTGCTTCGCAAGACGTCCGGACGCTCAGCTCAAGGTCCGTGGCCGTGATGGTCAACTGGCTGCCCTTTGCTTCAACAAGCAAATTGAAAAGAATTGGAATTGTCGTCTTGCGCTCGACGACACCCTGCGTCGTGCTCAGTTCATTCAACAGCGCTGACTTCGTAACGCTGAATTCCATCGATTGATGTTCCTCGCGTGCGGTTCCTGTTGCGCTCATTAGGTTCCTCGCCACTTTCTACCGCTGTCGTACTGTACTCGCTTTTATCGAAAGTATAAAGCCTGGAGCGCACAAAAACCCTGTGGAAATGCGTGGGAATCTCGGCTTTTGAGCTTCAGTGTGGTGCGGAATGCCACCGGGTCTTTTTCACAGCCACTATCACCACAACAAAGGCTTTAACCGATTCTTGAAAGCTATAAACCTTGTTGTTGTGATGAGTGCAGTGGAATTGTGGAAAGCTTTGTAACTGCTGTTGTGTTAGTGGCCTGCCATTCCGTGATCCAAGTGGCAAATTGTGGGAATCGGTGAAAACTCAGCCTCGGGCTTCGACTTCGCCCGCAAACTTAGAATATTTTCCATTACGTTCAACAGAATTTCCGCATCTTCTCCGTTGACTATTCACAAGGTATTCGCGTTCGAGATTTTGTGCCAGTCCATCGTAAAGACGTGGCAGGGGCGTCCTACCGCACGGCTTGGTGACGGAGATGTGTTACCTGCGTCCCAAATGGCAAGGTTGTGTGGAGCGAAGAAATGGTTTGCCGGCGGAGTGAAAATGCCGTTACTGCAACGTGTCCATCAGACGAGTGATTGTGCGGTTCAGATCCTTGTCGGAGCGGCGCATTTCCTCGATCTTGTTGATCGAATGCAGCACGGTGGTGTGATGCTTCCCGCCGAATTGCCGGCCAATTTCCGGGAGCGAGGCGCGTGGTGAGCTGCTTGACGATGTACATCGCCACTTGACGCGGGAACGCGATGGCCCGCGTGTTGCTGCGCACCTTCAAATCCTGCTCGCGCATATTGAAATGCTCGCTCACCCGCTTCTGAATCAGGTCGATCGTGACGCGCTTTTCCTGCGAAGCAATGATATTGCGCAAGACCTGCTGCGCCGTAGCCAGGGAAATCGTGGCGCCCGTCAAAGACGCGTACGCCATCAACCGTGTCAGCGCGCCTTCTAGCTCGCGCACGTTGGACTTGATCGCCCGCGCGATGTACTCCGCCACTTCGTCGGGCAAGCTAAACCGGTCGTTCTCCGCTTTTTTCTGCAAAATCGCAATCTTGGTTTCCAGATCCGGCGGCTGGATGTCCGCAATCAAACCCCATTCGAATCGCGAGCGCAGCCGCTCTTCGATCGAATTTATTTCTTTCGGCAGGCAGTCGGAAGAAATCACAATCTGCTTCTGCTGCTCGTATAGCGCATTGAACGTGTGAAAAAATTCTTCCTGGGTTCGTTCTTTCCCGGCGATGAATTGGATGTCGTCGACCAGCAAAACGTCTACGGTATGGAAGCGGTCACGGAAACTGGTCATGCGGTCGAAGCGAAGGGAGTTAATTACCTCGATGGTGAACTTCTCCGCGCTTACGTAGCTCAGCCGCATCGCGGGATTGCGCTTCTTGATGGTGTGCCCGATGGCGTGCATCAAATGCGTCTTGCCCATGCCCACTCCGCCATAAAGAAACAGCGGGTTGTAGGCTTTCGAGGGCTGCTCCGCCACGGCGCGCGCCGCAGCGTGCGCAAACTCGTTGGACTTGCCGACCACAAACGAATCGAAGCTGTAACGCAAATTCAATTGATGATCGCTGCTCTCAAAATCGAGTTTCGCTTGTTTCACGCCGGTGGCTGCGGGAGCGGCGGGCACGGGTTCTTCCTCCGTGCAGACGTACTGCACTTTCACATTGGGCGTCCCGAGTTCGTGGAATACGGCTTTGACGATCTCGCCGTAGGTCCGCGTCAGAACCTGCCGAAAGACCGTGCTGGGGATCTGCACAAACAGGCTTTCGCCCTCGGCGCGATTCAGCCGCGTGGGTTGAAACCAGGTGGTGTATGTGTTGATGCTGACCCGGGACTTCACGCGCTCCAGAAACCGCTCCCAGGAATTCGTCGCAGTAGTCATCGCAAGAGAAAATCTAATCCCGTGCTATTTCCACAGATGTGAATAAGCTGTGGAAAGCAGGTCCCTTCATTATCTTTTCGTTTTCAGGCTTCGGGAATCATGCCCGTACCGGAGCGTCTTGCTTTCCCCTGGCGCCCCGCGCGCGGCCCTTATGCCTTGCCGGCCCCTCGAACTTGCCGCTATCAGACAGCGCGGGATTGTCGCCGATTGGACCGATGGGGCAAGCGAAAAGTGTGCGAAGGGAATCACCGCGGTGCACACACCCTGCACAGCTTTTCCACAAGCACTATTCTTGTGCAACACTGCCCGCTAACGCGCATTTGCGCGGGAATTCTCACGATAATTTTCAGGCGCGCCACTTCTTTGCACAGCTTTCATCCAAATCACCCTGAGGATAATTCGCTATTGTTGATTTTTTTTTCGGGCCGGTCGAACTCGTAGACGCCCAGCGGGTCGCTGCCGATGATCAGGCGGTCCGGCTCGATGAGAATCGTATTTGCTTCGAGCCGCGCTCCTTGCGGGCGTGTAGATCAGATACGTGGCGCGCCGGTTTCCGTCTTTGTCGAAGTGCAGCAGGTTATCGCCCAGCGCCATCCAGACTTCCCCGCTGGTGCGTTCCACACCCACCGCCGTAAGGATGCGCTTGAACACGGGCGCTCTCCGCGCTTCTCCTGCCGCTCAATCTCTTTGCGAGTCGCTTGCGCGGCGGGCCACGCGTCCACTCCCGTGTACTGAATATCCTGCCCCGCGTAGCCGTAGCGGTCGTATTGCCGCACGGTCGCTTCGGGCAGGTACGGAAAAGCGTAGTAGAGATGGCCTGCGCGTCCGTCACCAGCATTCCGATATTCAGAAAGCGGTTCAGTTCCGGGCGCTCGGAAATTGTCTCCGGATCACCAAACTCGCGCACATCTCGCCCATTTTTGTCGAACACCATGACGAGGTGCTGTTCGTGCACGGTAGCTACGGCGACTTCCCCATCCGGAAGCGCGGCCAGCGATACCGGCCCGTTCACCTTGATCACCCGCTCGTTTCCCTTGATGTCCCAGATCTTAATCGCGTTCGCGCCGCGGTCCGCCACATAGACCGTTCCCTGCGCGTCCACGTCCAGGTCTTCGCCAAAGGTAATCGTTGCCAGCGGGGATGCCGGCGGGATTGGGACTCTTGCTCTCTTCGAAGGCTGGAACTCTTTTTATCAGTTTTCCTGCCGCGTCGAACACCGATGCCGATGACCCAGGAGCGCTCAGCACATAAAAATTTCCATCGGCGCCGAGCTTCACCGCGCGCAGTCCCGGCCCAACTCCCGGCATGAGCCGCTTTTTGGCTGTCAGCTCCCCTTCGTCTTGACCTGCCGCCCACCCGGAAAGACACACCAGCAGACACAAACCCGCAAGAATTTTCACGTTGAGCCCAACCCCTTTGCGCTGCCCCCATTTATTCTGAGTCCTCAGAGTACGACGGAAGGATACTGGTTGCCCGTTTCAGAGCATTTGATGTGCCGATCAGTCAATCCTAAGGTGCACCCGCTCAATCGCCTGCGCTTTGTCAACGAGTGCTTACATCAGGCGGGAATCTTAGCGTTGATGAGGATCTGACCTTCTTTGGGTGTAATGCTTATGACCGCGTTAGAGAACGTCTGCGATTTTTCAAATTCCAGCCTGAGCTGCTTTGGCACGGTCCTCAGGCGGGGCGAAGTTCGTTCGACAGTTATTATGAGATCTTTGATCCTAAACGGCGTTTCAAGTTCAGCGGCTATCCGAGCGAAAATGTCAATCAGCGGCACGCCCTCGCTCTCGTATTTAATGATGGTCTGCCTGGTTACATAAGTTTGCGCAGCCAATTCGGCTTGCGTTAGACCCGCTTCCTCCCGCGCCCGTTTAATCTGCACGGCCAGCTTTTGCTTCCATTCGATGTCAGCATTCTTTGACATAATTAAAGGAAAAATGAGAGTCAATTGTCGTAATACTCTTGTTTGATGTCAACGAACATTTACGCTATACTGGGCTAAGTCGGCATTACGCAAGTGCTCGACGAGCGATAGTGGAAATCTACGATGCCAGGAACTGGTGCATGCACCCCAGCCGAGGGACCTCGCGCACAGGCGGGAGCCGAGTTTTCCACACTAACTCACAGCTATTTGAGCTCTTACACAGGGTTTTCCTCAGAGGCTCATTGCTCTCTGATGTTCGGCTTTGTAGCATTCGCGCCTCCAGCTCCGAGCGAGGAAAGCAGGTGATCCGATGAGCGACGCGCTTCCAAGAGTAGGGTCTGCTTTGTTGGTCAAGGATGACAGAGGCCGCGTTCTTCTCGGCCAGCGGAACAAGGATCCGCAACGTGGGTCCTGGGTGATTCCTGGCGGCAAGATTCATGCGTTCGAGCGAATCGCAGAGGCGGCAGTTCGGGAACTGCAAGAAGAGACCGGACTGACGGTGGAGGTTGGCTCTCAGTTCAGGGTCTATGAGATTGTAAATCCGCCGAACGAACATCGAATTGTGATCTACAGTTGGGCAAAGGTAACAGGGGGTACGGCGCAGGCTTCCGACGATCTCTCAGAGGTCCGATTCTTTCGCCCTGACGAATTGGACGACATTTCAGTAACGCCCTTGGTCCGGCTGGTTCTCCAGGATGCAGGGCTGTTGCGCACCCAAACGTTGGCCGCGGGCCACGCGGCGTAGTTGGCAGGGGCCGACTCGAACCGATAAAAAATAGAAATCTCTTTCCTCCTTCGAGACCGATGGTTTAGAATCTCCTTCTATTTACCGACCGATAACAGGCCCTAGGTAGGAAGCGGATTTCATGGCCTCTACAAGTCTCCGTCGGATCTCGATTACCACACGTCTTCGTTCGCGAAGCCGGGGATCGCTCTGTTCATTGGGCTGGCGCTAACCGTTGTAGGGACGTTGGCGCTGCATAGGGGGATGGTAATTCGTGGGTCGCTTGGAATCGGAATCGGATCATCCATACTTGCCGCAGTGATAGTCGCTTATCTGAGCCCAGCAAGTGTATCCGGCTATAGAAAATTTGTTTCCTTCGGCATCGTCGACATGTGGTCCTCGAGGAAGGCACTCAGTGATTGGGTAACGTGGATGGAGCCGGCACGTGAGCGTTGTGTTTTATTTGGGATTGCCCACGGAGGTTGGTGCAAAGACGACCGTTTTGAGTCGGCCCTGAAGGAGCGAGTGAGTCACGGAGTTAGCTTCAGGATACTTTTTCTGGATCCAAACTCCGACGCCGCAAGGATAAGAGCCAAAGAAGAAAACAGGGATACAATAAATGAAATCAGAACGTCAATAAAAAGGATGTGGGAAATTCGGGGATTAATTCCGGCTGGTCAAAGGGAGCTTGTCCGAATTTTTGTCTATGATGCGACGGCAAGCTGTGGGTTGACTTGGATAGATCAGCAAATGCTGGTGACCCACTACCTGGCGGGGCTGCCCGACGAAACTTCCCCAGCTCTCCTCCTAGTAAGGCCCGCAGTCGGTATGGTGGAGAGGAGCTTGTATGATGTATATGCGGACAACTTGGAGAAGATACTCCAAAAGAGGGGGAGTAGGTTGCTCGATGAAGCGAATATTCATGAGTTTCTCCCCGGGGACAACGAAGGCAGCGTAGATGAGCCTCTACCCAAAGGATCGCCCACACCATCGGACGAACATCCGCCCAAAGGGGACGTCTAGAAAATCATGGTTGACGCACTGACTCGATGCGACTTTTGTAACGAACTTTCTGGATGCCCTGAGAATTCGTTTGCTCAGCTCTACGGGCCAAATGAGAAGAGCCGCGTTCTGTTTCGTACCGACAACTTCGTTGTCGTTCCCTCGTTGGGCCAGATCGCGGAAGGATATCTGTTGTTGTTGCCAGTCAAGCACTTTAGAGCAACCGGCGATATGCCCGACCATCTTCTCGACGAATTCGTGGAAGTTTGCCGGCAGGTGGGACAAATCCTCAGAGATCAGTACGGCCCATACGTACTCTTCGAGCATGGCGCGCGATCCGAGGGTGCTGGCGGATGTGGGATCTACCACGCGCATGTCCATGCCACGCCGATCCCCGCGGTTTCAGATCCTATTAACACACTCAAGAAGAGATTCCCGTGCGCGGTGCTCGGAAATGTAAAAGAAATCAGCGGGAAAAGCGCGGGCCTTGCTTCCTATCTCTTCTACCGGGAACTCAGCTGAGAGGCTCTATCTCTTCGATACTGGCCCTCTTCCTTCGCAATACATGCGCAAGCTCTTGGCTGATACGATTGGCGGCCAGGAGTGGAATTGGCGTAATGCAGGCAGAGAAGACCGCCTTCTTGCAACGATCGAGCGGCTAGCACCCAGATTTACGCGGCCAGACAAAGCCATCCAGCAAAAATAGTCCATAAATGTCGCCGAGCAAACCAATTTTGATTGAAACGCAAACAGTAACTGCCGACCAGCTTCCTGGCGTTTTGGAGCCTGCGGGGTTGCTGGAAATCCAGCAGCCTGCTTTGGATGCAGGCAAACGGCTTCACCGTGTTACCGGGCGTAATCCTTAGCAGTTGGACTAACGACAGTGAGAGTGCTGTTCAGCGATTTTGCCGGCAGAAAGGCTTTTCAGAACTTCTCGTAAGGATTGAGCAGCCAGGGCAGCGCTGGACTCGGCGCAGGGGCGGTTACACGATTCCAATTGATCAGGTCCAAAGGCAGGTTGAAGAACTGACTCTCGAAGGGATGCTCACGATTCTATTGGAGCCTTTAGTCCATACTTGGACCTTTACAGTCTGACTACTGCGTGCGACCTGGAAAGTGGCAAGCTCGACGTGGAGGTTGTTGGGCCAGGTTTTGACGCGAGCGATGTTCTCCGGTCCGACCTTGTGCCCCACGAGCGGTTTGAGGTTGCCCTGGGCGGCTGGGACAACGAGGCCGGAACTGACCCCGCGTTTCTGCCAAGACGTTTGTCCATTATCGGACGCGAGGACTACCGAGCCAGTGTTGAGCAGCGACTTGAGAAAATTGGCGCGAGGCTGCGCAACCCATCATTTCCGGATGACTTGATCGGGGCCAATTCGTCCGGCGTAGGGCATGCGGCCCTGGCCAAAGAGGCGGATCAGTTCTGAGAGCGACGGGCCAGACGATGCTTTTGGACCACGCTGAGAGTTCTCAGCCGATACCCCTGCCAGTGCTAAGTGTCTTCATGAAAGAATTCCAGCGAATATTCTGAAGGGTCAGAACACAAAAAGCTCACTGGCAGATACTGTCGCTCGCCGCGAGCTTTCTCCCTCAGAGCGCTTGGTAATCTGGGATTTCTTTTGTGCCCGGCGCGAACGACACAACAGTTCTAGGTCAAATCTAGTCGAGCGAGAGACCGTGACGGCCCCAAAAAGAGCTTGACAAAAGATAGCGATGTGGTATTATCCAAGCGTAGAGATTGCGCCTGAGGCATGATTCTCTTTTTTGTTTTTAGGCCCTCCTTGTGGTTTTCCCCGTATTGAAAATGCGGGGGTTAGTGTGTTTTTGAGCTGACAGTCGACAGCTGACAGTTCACAGTTGAAAGTCCGAGGCCAAGACAAGACGGGCGCGGCGGTTGTGCTCGGCCGATGACGTGTCCTCCCAAATGGGGGCGCGGGGGAACGAGCAGATTCCTCGCTTCGCTCGGAATGACAAATTTTTATGGCGCGGCTAAAGCCGCGCGCCTGAAGGATCTCCTAACATGAAAAACGGTAAACGCAATGGGACGGGTGTCTCTAAACGCTCCCTCGGACGAACGTCCACGGCTGACAGGCGACATCCAAAAGAAATCGATGCGAAGGCGCTGTGGAAGCAACTGGAAGACGTACTGGTGCCCCAACTGCGGCTGCCCGCGATCGACCACGTGGTGTATATGCATCTGTTGCGGCACAGCCACCTGGAAGGCAAGCGCAGGTTCCAGTTTTCGATTCTGTCGTTGGCGCGCAATATCAACCTGACCATGCGCCCGGCGCGCGATGCCGTTCGCCGCCTCGCCGCGCAAGGCGTTCTGCGCCTGGTGGAGCGCAGCAGCAAGGCAGGCCATGTAGTAGAGGTGCGCTTGCCGGAAGAGGTTCGCGGCATGCGCGCCAAAGCCGCCGCACGGGCACGCGAGGCGGCCCGGAAGGCGGCCACCTGGGACATCGAGCAGGTGGATTTCATGAAGACTTTGGAGCGTCGCAGGACCATCCACGCGCGGGAACGCGGCCGGTGCTTCTATTGCCTGCGGCGAGTCTCTCCACGGTCGGAGTGCCTCGACCATGTCGTGCCACGAGCGCGAGTCGGGTGCAATTCGTACCGCAACCTTGTCTCGGCGTGCATGGCATGCAACGCGCAGAAAGGCGAGCGCCGAGCCGAGGAATATCTGCGCTGGCTGTTTCGCGAGGACCGCTTGAGCGCGGCGGAGTTGGGAGGGCGCTTCGAGGCGCTGGAACTGCTTGCGGCCGGGAAGTTGCGACCGGCGCTTCCGACTGGGTAGGGAGTCTAATCATTGCCCTTGTAGAGGACGTGCTTCAGCGCGTCCTTCTTGCACTGTCATTCCGAGCGAAGTCGAGGAACCTCTCTTCGTTCTAGAAAGCGGCAGCAGAGCTGCCGCACTCCACAGGGATTTAGTCGATGCGGAGGCGGAGGCGTTCGATGGACTTGGCGCGTAGGCGGCCTGCGGAGTTGCGCGGGCCGGCGTCGTCGGTTTCGATTAGGACGCAGTTCATTTGGATGTCGCCGGACGCGACTTCAAAGCGGGCTGGCAGTCCATCGAGAAACTTCTTGATGATGCCGCCGCGGTCCATTCCGATGACGCCGCCGTGTGGGCCGCTCATGCCGACGTCGGTGATGTATGCCGTGCCGCCGGGCAAGACGTGCTCGTCGGCGGTCGTCACGTGCGTGTGCGTTCCCACAACGGCGGTGACGCGCCCGTCGAGATACCAGCCCATGGCGATTTTCTCGCTGGTGGTCTCGGCGTGCATGTCGACGAAAACGAAGGCGACATCGTCCGGCAACTTGGCAAGCTCGCTGTCGGCTTTGCGAAAGGGATCGTCGATCGGAGTCATAAAAACGCGGCCCTGCAGGTTGAGCACGGCGTATTTCACGCCATTCTTGGCGGTGCCAACGTAAAGCCCGCTGCCGACGTTCCCTTCCGGGAAATTTGCCGGGCGAAGCAGCCGCGGTTCGTGGGGCATGAACTCGGTGATTTCCTTGCGGTCCCAGCTGTGATTGCCGCCGGTGAGGACGTCAATCCCCATTCCCAGCAACTCTTCGGCGAGCCGCGGGGTAATCCCGAAGCCGGAGGCGGAATTTTCGCCGTTGGCGATGACCAAATCGATCTGGCGCTGCGCAACGATATCCGCCAGCCGTTCGCGGACGATCTGCCGCCCGGGCGACCCGACAATGTCTCCAATGAAAAGTACGCGCATGTTTTGTAAAGGCTCGATGATACAAAAAAAGAGCGGACTGCTTGGCCGTGGGGAGCTAGGCCGTGAACCTCTGAATTAGGTGGGCGCCACGAGCCAACCGTTAGGCTTTCCTGCCCCGCTCGCCCGTCTCTCCCGTAGCACAGTCACTCTTGACTGTGCCCTTTCGCCCTCCTGCTGCCGCGCGACGGCTGCATTCCGGCTCGAGACGTTCCAGCGGGACAGGCCGTGCACACAGGCTGTCTATCCGCAGCACCTCAGAGATTCGTCATTGGTTCAAACAGCTTTCGCTCCCTCACCTGCTTCGAAGAACCGCTCCGCTTCCTATTCTAACAGGATGGTGGCGGGCGAGGAAAAGTCCGGGAGCGAACTAGTCGATGAAATCGATCACCGCGCCGTCGCGGCGGTCGAGGAAGCCGACAAACTGGCCGAAATTTGGCGCCGTCACGTTGTTATAGACGGCGTTGAAATTGCCGTGGTTGGTGACGTTGAGCGCGTAGAATCCCAGGCGAATGTGGTGGATTTTCCCGCTTTTCGCCCCAAGAAAAGGAACCTGAAACACGCGGTAGATTTTCACGTCCAGCGAGAGATACGTGGCGAAGCGCTGCCCGTTTGGCGTGCCCACATAATCCTGAAGCACATCCACATTCGAGTAGGGATAGCCGGTATGGACATCCAAAATGGGGCTGAACGTGAACTTCTTCGGCAAGGAAAAGACTCCCCAGCCGACCACTCGGTTCGGGACGTCGGAGGGCAATATTCCGTAAACATTCGGCCGGATGACGGGCTCCAAGAAAGGAATCATCACATCGGAAAGGTTATTCAGATCTCCCCGGTTGCGGCTCCAAATATAAGAGGCATTCACTTCATTGTGTTCGTGAATTGTGAAGCGTACCGTGCTTTCAACCTCACGATAGCGAGAGGAACCGGTGTTGGTGAGGCCCAGAAAGGAATCCTGGCCGGGGGCGCCCGTAAAGGGATTGACGACAAATAGGTACGTTGTGTGGCTGTCGATGTAGCCTACGCGCAAGACCACGTTTCTGCGCAGTTCGCGATCCGCTTCGAGACTCCAGGTGAAATTGCGGGGCGTGGTGCCCGGCCCCTGCGGCAAGATGCCGCTGGTCAGCGGATTCATCCCGCCCACGTAGGCGTTGGTGTACGTCACAGGTGGCCCGATCAATTGTCCGGTGGGTTCAAACAAGCTCACGACGCGGGTTGGGTTCACGTCGAAGTCCGCCGCCAGCAGCGGCAACATGCTATAGAACAAGCCCGCCCCGGCTCGAATGACGGTCTTGCCGGCCTTATCCGGTGTGTAGGCGATACCCACGCGGGGTGCGAACGCCGCGGACCAACCAGAGGTTTCGCTGGATAGACGCGCCCCCGCATCGACCGTCCAGTGCGGGTTTAGTATCCAATGATCCTGCACGAACTCGGCAACGGAGGTATCGGATGTAATCTGAGCCGCAGCGGGTTGGAAGTTTATCTCCTCATCCAGCGTGCCGTCCTGCTCGAGCAATTGAATGGGATTCGCCGTGCTCACACCGAAATAAGAACGGTAGTTCACGTCCACGCCCACATGGATCTCGTGCTTTCCCAGCCAGTGTTTCTCCGCAAATTGATAGCTAGGCAGAAACTGAAGCTGTTTGCCCCTCCTGGACCATTGGTTGAAAAAGTTCCCGCCCCAGCCCTCCGGCGAGATCAGCATGTCGTCCAAGCCTTCGCCGTGAGCGTTGCTGTCAAACCTTGTGAACTGCGCAATCGCGCTGAAAATCGCTCCAGAATCCGACTGGTACTTATCGGACAGATGCAGGGCAATTCCCTTTTGGTTCAAATCGTTCGAGGCAGGCTCCGGAACAAGCGCGTTGATGCCGACGCGCTGCTGCCTCAGAGGAAAAGCGTTGATTGTCAGGGTCAAGATTTGCTTGGGCGAAAGAATGAGCTCGAGAGTCGAGAAAGAATTGAAACCTTGCTTCTTGGTGATGTCATACGGCCAAGGCAGCCCGCGGACGGTGGTCTTTTTCATGTCGTACTGGAAGACTTCCGAGAAAAACAGTTTGCCTTCGATCAGTGGGCCCCCGAAGTCGACGCCTGGCGTGGCTTGCGCGATGCCCACCATGGAGTCGTTCTTGCCAAGAATCGATGGCACGAAATTCTTGACGTAGTAATTCCATTGCTCTTGCGGAGGTTTCGTTTCGATGGTTGTCAGTCCGCCCGAGAAACTTCCGAGCCCCGCGTTATAGGGCGTTTTGTAGACCGCGAACGATTGCACCGCATCGGTGGGCACCGCGATGGAAAAGCTCCCGGTCACCGGATCGGCCGTCTGCGCGGAATTCACGAGAAAGAGGCTCTGGTTTTCGTCAGCGCCCTTGAACGTGAGTTTTCCGTCCATCGTTTTGATCACTCCCGGAGTAATGGGAATCACTTCCCGAATCTTTTCCTCCGGCGTCGGCAGAGCTACCAGCTCGCGGTGAGTTACCGTAGCCTCCGGATTCGAAACGCTTTCCGTCGAGATAACCTGCGTTTGTTCCTTCACCTCGACCTGCTGAGAGACGGTTTCGAGTTCCAGGCTGAAGTCTTGCACGGCCACTTGCCCGGCCGTCACCGAAACCGTTTTTGATACCGCCTTGAACCCTTGCTGGTTGATGGAAACCGTGTACTTGCCGGGTTTGATCCCCTTGAACTCGTAGTGTCCCCCTTCATCGGTATCCGCGGAGAGCGCGTCTCCCGCGGGCGGGACTGTACTCAGCTTTACGCTGATTCCCGACAAATCCGACGAGGCGTCCTCCTGCTTCGTGGAAATCGTCCCCTTGATGGACGCTGTCTGCGGTTTCTCGCTACTCGCGCGCCCCGCCTGCCCAAATGCGGAGACCGCCGCTGCCAACATGACAATCAGCGCGGCCGCTCGCCGCACCCAAAAGAACGCGCTACACTTCTCTAGGCTTCCGGAGTCCACCATCTTTGTTGTGAATCTGAAGATTTCTTTTTGGAATCGATTCATGGTCTGGCCAATGAGAGCTATGCGTTTAACTTCATACTTTCCTTGATGGATTTGGGTCAGTCAGATTGGCGAGCGGCACACGCGCCTTTGGCCAGCCACTTGACGTCCCCTTCATTGTCAATTTGCAGTGAATAAATAGGTAGTCCGGCGAGTTCCCGGTGTGCCTCAATCTCCAACTCCACGAGCCTGGGTACGAGCCTCGTGTAATCCCCCTCTTCCCCTCACGGCCCGCTCGTAAGGCCCTTGCCCCATTCGCGCAATGGCTTCGGCTCGCAACTCCCCCGGTTCCTTGCGGGCCATATGTATGTATTCCCGCGGAGGAAACTCCAAGTTCCGCGTTTCGTACAGTCCTGTCATAACTACCAGGCAGCCCGATTCCTCCATGATTTTGCAGGCGCAGACCGGACAAAGCCCCCACCCCGGCAGTCCGCCGCAATCACCAGCTTATGATTCGCGCGATCGATCGAAGCGATCACGCTTGTCGCGTATAGATGCGTCGTGAAGAGCGTGGGGCTGCCAAAGAGCAGGACCTGACGGGAAAATATTCTGAAGGCTAACCAGCGTGAAATGGCCCTTTCCCAAACACCCGTACCGTTCCATCCGGCCTACGCCCAGCGGCTCAGATGCAGACTGCGGCCGTTAGTCTCTTAGCCGTGATTGTCCTTGTGAGCCTTTTCCTCACAAAGCCGCTCGGCGTTGGCATGCAACTGCGAGAGCACGGTTTCCAGCTTGTCGATATCGACGTTCAGGACCCCTTCAAAGAATTGGCTGCGAACTTCCTCGAACCTCATCTTCAGCTGCGGTGCAACTCGCCGTCCCCTGCTCGTCGCCCTGATGATCAGGAGCCGGTGATCCTGCGAGTCGATCCGCCGGGTGATAAAACCACCCTCTTCGAGCCGGTCCACGAACCGCGTTATCTTGCCCTTGTCCCGGCCCATGGCCTTGGCCAGTCTCCCGGCGGAAGTCTCTCTTTCTTCCGCGCAATGCACGAGCACCGCCGCTTCCTGCGCCGTCATCCCGAATTTGCTAAAACAGCGATCGAAGGCTGTTTGCAGTCTTATGCTGGTTCGAAAGAGCCGGGAAATGGAAAGCTCTGCCTGCCATTCCCTGACGCTGACGTAGCCTCCGCCCAGATTTCTCCCGAGTCGCAAGGGGATTCCTAAGGAATCCCCTGTTCTTCCCGGTCGTGGTATTTTCCGCCATTGATTTGACCGTCGCGACTTCTTGGGTCAACAGTGAAAGTTGCTTATTCCAATCCATCTAGAAATGGAACCCTAACTCCGCCGTCAGCGCTCGAGGCGTCACGAAGTGTGTTCCGCTGAAGGTGGAAATGAAGTTATAGAGCGCAACCTTGTTGGTCACGTTGATGGCTGTCAGGCGCAAGCTCCACTTGTAGTGGTCGCCGCGGAAAAGGTTGTCGTCGCCCACGGACACGTCGAACAAATTGCGCGGCTGCAATGCGCGGCGGATTATGGTCATCGTTCTCGGTCCCGGGCGCGGGAATTGCCACGTACTTGGAGCCATAGTCAGCAGCTGGACAGAGATTCGCGATAAGGGGGAACTGATAGGCGTTGTGGGTGCTCGCATATTCACATTGCCGCAGAAAAGCCCCGCCTGGAACTGTTGATCTGCCGTTAGTCCGAACGTCTATAGATCATTGTCGGGACACCGTTGACGAGCTCTGAGTTTCCGGCGCAAGTGGCTGTATTTAGGTCAAAGCAAGGCGCGGGACCGGCTACGAGGCCGCTATCGTAGCGCCAGTTGAAACCGACCCAGGCGCGAGTTTCCACGGCTGATATTGCAAGTGAGTCGTCTGGTTGAACTTCTCGTCGTGGTCGATCCGGAACACGTGGCTTCCGCCCGGGTGTGGCCCCGATGCCGCTGATCTGCGGACCGAAGAAACGCGCCGCCACGCTGGACATGACGACGTACGCTGTGAAGCCGTGGAAGTTCGGAACGCTCGCGCGGATGGCATATCCGGGAATTTTCGAGCTGGCCCATTCGATGGGATAAGTGATCGGCGTGTTGCCCAGCACGCTGAAGTCGAACGCCCTGGTCGTGTACTTCCAGATGTACTCGCCATCGATGACCAGATACTTTCCGAAGGCTTGCTCAAGCCCGGCGTGGAACTCGTTGCGTTTGCCCGGGCTTAGCGGCGGTACGACTGACGAGACGCACTGAGCCACCGGCCACCGAAGACTGGAGGTCGAAAATCACCGGATTATTGCAACCGGTGCTGGCAAGAATGAGGTTTTCGTTGAACGGAGTCTCCATCGTGCGGGCGTAAGAAAGCCGCAGCACGGTGTTGGTGGGCTTGATGTTGTAGGCGATGCCCAGGCGAGGTTCCAGTTGCTTGGCGCTGGCGATGCCATTGTATATATCGACGCGCAGCCCGAGGTTAAAGCTCCAGTTCTTGACGGTGATTGTGTCCTGGACGTACAGCGCCGTTTCCTTAATGTCGGTGTGACCATTAAAGGTGTACAGCCCGCTGGTGGTCTGTCCCGCGGGGCAGCCGTCGGAGGCTGGCAGTGGCGCCGTTCGAGTCAAGTCGTAGCAGCCCAGAAGGGGTATGAAAGCCGCAGCGATTCCTGCCGAACCGTCGGCAAGATTGCTCCCGCGCCCGCAGTGCATTGCGCGGGTCTGGTCAGTGCCGGGTTCGTATCGAGGACTTCCGTCCGCATTCAAACAAACCGCGTTCACCGTCGGATCGACGATGCCGAATTTATCGTTTTCCGTTAAGGAATGTGTGCTCGAAGGTGACTCCCGCCTTCATGTTGTTGATTCCCTTCACGTACGAGACGCTGGCGCGAAGCCCGGCATTCGTCAACTGTGCGGTTCTGAGCCAACGGTGCTCAGTTGCAGATCGGGCGATGCAGTCGGCGAATGGGTTTCCGCTCGGGTAGTAGTTGTATTGATCCCGCCGCACGAAAGCGCCCAGCGTGAACACGGTGTTCGAATTGATCAGGCGCGTCCACGACGGGCGCGATGTTGAACGTTCCGATCTTCGAACGCTGATCCTGCGGTCCTACCGGCTGGCCGTTTGGTCCCAGGCCCCCGCAGGAAGCTGTTTGTCCTGGCTGGGCAAATCGGAGTTGCCGAGTTGAAAGTCCATTCCGTCTGCCATTTTGCGCGTCGTACGAATTCGGCGTCTGGAACCAAGACCGGCTGTAGCCGAAATTGAGGCTGAGGGTGTCCGACGGACGAAAGCTTATAGTCGACGCGGTCGAAGATATTTTCCTCATTGCCCTGGTCGTGCATGACGCCGAATTCCGGTCCATCGAGAAACCGCGCGGTGTTCAGTCCGTTGGCGGAAATGAAGTTGCCCCATTTGTCGCCGCCGTACGCCAAATCGAATCCCGCGTTCGCGGTCCCAAAGGAGCCGTAGGAGGTTGTCACTTGGCCATGAGGCTGCGTCACGCCCATGCCTGAGCGCGTGGTCGCCACGATCACCAGGCTCGTCTTGCCTCCAAATTCGGCCGGCGGCGCGCCGGAAATGACTTCGAGGGATTGCATTGAATCTAGAGGAATCTGATTCGAGAACACTTTGCTTTGCTGATCTGTGATGGGCTGGCCGTCCACCGAAAATGAGTTGGACGCATGGTCCCCAAGCCCATGGAAAAGACCGTTCGAATCCGCGGCGACCCCCGGAGTCGAGCAGCGTGACCAGCGAACTGAGCGAGGACGACGCGCTCTCGAGCGGTAGCTTGTCGAACAATGCGCGATCCACGTCGGTGTGAGTCGTCGGACTCGTTTTCCACCAGATCTCCGCCGTTCGCTTCCACCGTTACGCTCTCGTTCGCGCCGCTCAACCTTCAAGTTGATCGGCACGTTTACGGGGACCGCCGAACGCACATCCACATCCTGGGTGTAATTTGCGAATCCGGTGGCGGTGACTGCCATGTGGTAGGTATTGAACGGCACGTTCGTGAATCGGAAAGCTCCGTCGCCTCCCGTTGTCATCGTCCGCTGGTAACCGCTAACAGGATCCTTGATCTCAACGGTTGCGCTCGGCACCACTCCGCCCGTTTGATCTTTCACCACTCCTTCGATCGTTCCCGAAGTTCCCCTGTGCCTTGCTGAATTCGCTCCGAAAACAAAGCGACACCAACGCCAGAAATGCATAACTCCTCAATTTCTTTAACATTTTTCTTCATCCCTTTACGGGTTGCTGTATGTGGATAGAGGCCGCCTGGAAAATGGCGGTGGCGCTGGCCCAATTGATAAGGTCAGCGCGCATTCAGGAGATTCAATGGCAGGAGAAGGAAATTACGCGGAAGGAGGCGCTCGAGACGCGCGGTGCAGAGAAAAAGTATTGCTGGGCTGCTTGCTGCGGCAGCGACATATGGCGGACGATTAGCTTCGGGAGCGGCGACGAGGTCAAGCGCAGCCGCGGCCAGCACGGGCATGTGCAGCGACTGGCAGATGTGGCAAGCGGTTTCAGGACCACCTGTATGATGGTGGAGCAGGCTGCCGCCCGCCGCAAAATACAGCAAAACGGCGCAAGCCAGAACCGCCAGCGCACGGCTTGCCATCGTCCGCCCGAATATAGTCCTACCCCGGCGCATTAAGCTCCATCCAGCCTAGCACCTTAGACGCAGGAGCCAAGGCTTTGATGCAATTAGGTGCGCGCCGCCGCCTATCCGTTCCTTGACCCCGCAACCATTCCAGCCTAAGCTTCGTCTTAGTAAAAAGATGTTCGTTAACTCCAAACAGGCTCGATTGTGCGCTTTGCTGCTCGGAGTAATCTTCCTCGCGGCGCAGTTTCACTTTTGCGCCGATCTAAATTCAGGGCCCTGGCGGTTCTCATCCCTGTCAGCTTTGTTCGACCGCAGGCTCCGCTGTCACCACGCAAGACCCTGATCTTGCCGTGGTCCCGGTCGTGAACCGTTTGGAAGTTTTCACGACCATTCTTTTTCCGTCTGTGGAAGTTTCGCGGTCTACCTCTCCCCGCGCGCCTCCGGCTCTGTAGTTCTCCACATCTCTTCCATTTTGTTCGTCCCTTCATAACTGCATCGACTTGTCCCTATCGCATGGGACTCTAGAGGAGTATTAACATGAGGAAAGGAATGGCATTGGCCACGGCGCTTCTGGCCTTGCCTGTCTGCGTGCCGGCCCAGCAGAGTCACCACGCCTGCTCCGCCAGCAGCCCCCGCACAGGCTCCCCGCCGCGCGCGGACACCAGTCCAGTCCGCTCCCGAGCTCATCACTCTTGAGGAAGCCATTCGTCTGGCTTTGCAGCACAATCATGCTCTGCTCGCTGCGCAGTCGACCATCCTTCAAAATCAGGCCCAGGAAATCACGGCCAATCTCCGTCCCAATCCCACCCTGTCTTGGGATACGCAATTTTTTCCTCTCTTCAACCCCGGCGAGTTCAACGCAAATTATCTGGAGAACCAGGCGCAGTTCGATGTCGGCATCGGTTACCTCTTCGAACGCGGCGGGAAGCGCGAGCGTCGCTGGCAGGCCGCGAAAGACGCCACCGCCGTCACTCGCGCTCAGGTGACCGACAACGAGCGCCAGCTCACTTTCAACCTCTCCCAGCAATTCATCAACGTCTTGCTCGCGCAATCCACTCTCGATCTGGCCCAGCAAGACTACGACAGCTTTCAGAAGACCGTTGATATCAGTGAGTCCCGGTATAAAGCCGGCGACATGAGCGAAGGCGACCTGCTGAAAATCAAATTGCAATTGCTGCAATTCCAGTCCGATGTGTTTGCCGCCAAGCTTTCCAAAGTCCAGGCGCTTGCCGCTCTTCGCCAGCTTCTGGGTTTCGAATCCGTTCCCGATGATTTCGATGTCGAGGGTTCTCTCGACTACCAGCCCGTTCACGGCGGTCTCGACGATTTGAAAGCGCTGGCGCTTCGCACGCGCCCGGATCTGCAAGCTGCGCAATTGGGCGTTACCGCCGCCCATAGCCAGGAATCCCTCGCCGAGGCCAACGGCAAGCGCGACTTGAACGTCACTTTTGACTACACCCATACCAACGGCCAGAATAGCGGCGCGTTCTATTTCAATATCGACCTTCCCAATTTCGACCGTAATCAGGGTGAAATCGCGCGCACCCGTTACGCCATCACGCAATCTCAGGAATTGCAGAACGAAGCCGCCGAGCAAGTCCTCACCGACGTCGTGGACGCCTTCGAGGCTTTGCGCTCCAACGATCAAATCATTCAGCTCTACCGAGGTGGTTTCGTCGACGAGCTCAGAAATCGCGCGATATCACCGAGTACGCCTACAGAAAAGGCGCTGCCAGCTTGCTTGATTTTCTAGATTCAGAGCGCACCTACCGCGCCAACCAGCTTGCTTACCGCCAGGCACTCGCCAGCTATATGACGGCGCTCGAACAGATGCGCCAAGCCGTAGGAACGAGGAATCTGCCATGAATTTCAAAACCCAGTCTCATGTCTTGATTTTTCCCGCCGTTTCGTTGACCGCGGCCTTCTGTCTTTGCTTCGCTCGCTGGCTGCGGCTCCGGCGGTTCCGAATCCAAGATGACTTCTTTCTACTCGGCGAGCGAAACGAAAGAGGAAACCGCCGACCTCTTCACTGTTCCGCACGACCAATTGGCGCACGTTCAAGTAGTCGCCGTCGAAAAGTCCGCTCTCCCTCGCGTCGCTGCGGCTCACTGGCGCCGTGGCCTACAACGCGTTCAAGACTACGCCGGTTTTCGCCGCCGTCGGCGGCCCCGTCCATGAACTTCTCGTCACGCCCGGCCAAACCGTCCACGCCGGCCAGCCGCTCCTCACCGTCACCAGCCCAGACTACTCTGCCGCCCGCTCCGCCTACCTCAAAGCCCGCGATGCCTATTTTCTTGCGGAAAAATTTTTCACCCGCGCTCAAGACCTCTTCACGCACGGCGCCATCGCCGAGGCCGACTTCCAGAAGGCCGAGTCCACGCGCAACCAGGCTCAGGCGGATTTCCAATCCAGCGAAGACGCCCTCCGCGCTCTGGGCGTCAGCGATCCCGAATCGCTCGATCAAGAATCCTCCAAAAACCACCTCGCAAGTTCCCGTCATTGCTCCCGTGGAGGAGAAATTGTGGAGCGGCTTGTCGGACCCGGCCAATTGCTCCAGGCTGGCAACAACGCAGGTCTTCACCATTTCCGATATGAGCAGCGTGTGGGTGCTCGTCAATGTCTACCAGGGCGAAGTCGCCTACGTTCATTCGGGAGATAGCGTCGATGTCAGCACCGACTCCTATCCCGAAATTTTTCACGGACGAATTTCTTACATCGCCACCGCACTCGACCCCAATACGCGCACCCTCCAGGCGCGCATCGTCACGGAAAATCCCGGAAAGAAACTGAAAAAAGATATGTACGTCACCGCCACCGTTAATGCCGGCTCGATCCCCAATGCACTGACGGTTCCCGACGCCGCCGTTCTCCGCGACACGGAAAACCAGCCCTTCGTTTACGTGCAATCCGCCGCCAAACAAAACGAGTTCGCCCGCCGCTTGGTTCAACTCGGCGACAGCCATAACGGCCGCACGCAAATTACCAGCGGCGTGAAGGAAGGCGAGCGCGTGGTTGGCGACGGCAGCCTCTTTCTGCAATTCAAGAATTCTTTGGAGCATTAAAGGGAGACGCGGCCGAAAGCTATCACCATGATCCATCACATAGTTCAATTCGCCCTGCGCCAGCGCTTCCTCGTCCTGATGATCACGCTCCTCATCGTGCTCGCCGGCGCGGAATCTTTCCGCCGCATGCCCGTCGACGCCTATCCCGACCTTTCTCCGCCCATGGTCGAGCTCATCACCCAGTGGCCCGGCCACGCCGCCGAAGAGGTCGAGCGCCTCACCACGCTTCCCATCGAGCTGGCCATGAATGGCACGCCCAACCTCAAGGTCATGCGTTCTATTTCGCTTTACGGTCTCTCCGACGTCATCCTCACCTTCGACGACAGCACCGATGCCTATTTCGCTCGCCAGGTCGTTTTCCAACGCCTCAGCGACGCCACTCTCCCCGCCGGTGTCACGCCCAGCATGGCCCCGCTCTTTAGTCCCAGCGGCCTCGTCTATCGCTACGTCATCGAAAGTCCCGATCGTTCTCCGATGGAGCTTCACACCTTCGAAGCCTGGATCATTGAGCGCGCCTATCGCAGCGTCCCCGGTGTGGCCGATGACTCCGGCTTCGGCGGCCCCACCATGCAGTATCACGTCCTGCTCGACCCAGTGAAGCTTTACAACTATCACTTGCCGGTCGTCCAAGTTCTGAACGCCCTCACTGCCAACAACGCCAACACCGGCGGCGGGTTCTACACCCAGGGCGGCCAATTTTATTACGTTCGAGGCCTCGGCCTCGTCAAAACCACCGAAGACATCGGCGAAGTCGTCGTCGGCAGTGGCGGCAACGGCGTGCCCATCCGCGTCAAAGACATCGGCCGTGTGGTCATCGGCAATCGCCCCGCGCCTCGGCATTTTTGGGTTCCAGGACAAAGCCAACAAAGAGAATAACGGCGACGCCGTCGAAGGCGTCATCCTCATGCGCCGCGGCGAGCAGACGCAAAATGTTCTCCAGGGCGTCGAGAAAAAAACAATCGAAATCAACCGCGATCTTCTGCCGCCGGACGTCAAAGTCCGCACGTATTACGACCGCAGCGATCTCGTCAAAGTCACGACCGACACCGTCGAGTGGAATCTCTTGCGCGGCATGGTGCTCGTTCTCATCGTCCTCATCTTTTTCCTCGTCAGCATTCGCGCCGCCGTCATCACCGCTCTCACTGTTCCTCTCGCGCTTCTCTTTGCCTTCATCTTTCTCCACGCCACCGGCGAAGCCGCCAACCTGCTCTCCATCGGCGCCATCGACTTCGGCATCATCATTGACGGCACCATCGTCATGGTCGAAAACATCTACCGCGAGCTGAGCCTCCGCCACGGCCAGGAATACAAAATCAACGACGTCATCCTCGCCGCTGCTCGCGATGTGGACCGCCCCATTTTCTACTCCGTCGCTGTCATCATCGCCGGTTATCTCCCCATCTATGCTCTCACCGGTCCGGCCGGGAGGCTTTTCCATCCCATGGCCGACACCATGGCTTTTGCTCTGGTCGGCGCCCTCATCCTCACGCTCACACTCGTCCCCGTTCTCGCCTCCTACTGGTTCAAGAAGGGCGTCAAGGAAAAGCCCAATCGCATTTTCGAGTGGGTTCGCGAGCTGGCTATGGCAAGCAGCTCGGGTGGTGTCTGAATCATCCGGCGTATGACTCTGATTGTCGTCACTCTCATCTTTGGTTCGACTCTGCTTCTCCTCCCTTTCATCGGCGGCGAATTCTTGCCGCATCTCGATGAAGGCGCTCTCTGGCTTCGCGCCACCATGCCTTACACGATTTCTTTCGAGGACTCCGCCAAGTTCGCTCCGCAGGTCCGCAACATTCTCTCGAAATATCCGCAGGTCACCGTCGTTGGATCCGAGCTCGGCCGCACCGATGACGGCACCGACCCCACCGGTTTTTTCAATTGTGAGTTTTATGTGGGATTGAAGCCTTACGACGACGCGTCTTGGAAAACCGGCTCCATTCACACCAAGGAAGAGCTCAGCCGAGAATTCGACAAAGAACTCGCGTCTTATCCCGGCGTCATCTTTAACTTCACGCAGCCCGCCGAAGACGCCGTCGATGAAGCTCTCACCGGCCTCAAGTCCTCGCTCGCCGTCAAAGTTTTCGGCCCGGATCTCAATGTCCTCGAGAAAAAAGCCGTCGAGATTCGCAACATTCTCGCCAAAACTCCTGGCTTCAAGGAGCTTACCGTCGTCCGCGAACTTGGCCAGCCGAACCTCATCATCGACGCCGACCGCGAGAAAATCGCCCGCTACGGCATCAACGTCGCCGATGTCGAAGCCGTCGTGCAAGCCGCCATCGGCGGACAAGCGGCCACGCAGGTCATTCAGGGCGAAAAACTTTTCGATCTCATCGTCCGCATGGAGCCGCAATATCGTTCCAACGCCCGCGATATCGGCGATCTCCTCGTCCCCGCGCCCGCCGGTCAGCAAATTCCGCTCTCCGAACTCGCCACCATCAAGGAAAGCTCCGGCGCTTCCTTCATCTATCGCGAAAACAATTCCCGCTACATCGGCATTCAGTTTTCCGTGGAGGGCCGCAACCTCGAAGGCACCGTCAACGCCGGCCAAGCCGCCGTCAAAAAAGCCGTCACGCTGCCCGAAGGCTATCGCCTCGATTGGGGCGGCGAGTACAGCGAGCTGCTCGAAGCTAAGGCGCAGTTCGTGATCATCGGCCCGCTCGCGCTCTTGCTCATTTTCATGATTCTCTTCGCTCTCTACGGCAACTTCAAATTCCCCATCACCATCGCTCTCGGCGTCATCCTCACCGAGCCCGTCGGCGCGCTTATCGCTCTCAAGCTAACGCACACGCCCATCAGCGTCTCCAGCATCCTCGGTTTGCTCGCCCTTCTCGGCGTCTCCGTCGAGACCGCCGTCATTCTCGTCAGCTACATCAACAAGCTTCGTCTCGAGGGCAAAAGCGTTCGCGAGGCCACGCTCGAAGCTTCGCTCCTCCGGCTTCGTCCCATCATGATGACCGCGCTCGTCGCCTGCCTCGGCCTGCTGCCCGCCGCCATGTCCACGGGCGTCGGCAGCGACACGCAAAAGCCCTTCGCCATCGTCGTCGTCGCAGGCCTGGTCTCGCGGCTGGTCCTCGGCTTCTTCGTCAACCCAGTCCTTTACGAAGTCGTCGCCAGCGAAGGCGACGTCCTCCAGGTCTAGCGCATTTCCAAATTTTCTGTGTAGGGGCCGGGCTTGCCCGGCCCGGGCAACCCGCAAGAAGTACAAGGAGTTCGCAGAACTAGGATCTCTTCCAGAAGCTGGTTTGCCCGTTTACGAATTCGGGTCGAATGTAACGGCCACCGTAATCGTGCTCTCGCCACCCGGCGCAAATTTCCACTGCCGAACTGCCTTCTCTGCCGCATCGGCCAAAGCCGGATTTCCACCCAGGACCTCGACATCCTTCACGCTGCCGTCCGCGTGGACGCCCACCTTCAAGCGCACCGTCCCGCCGATGCCTCTTCGCTTCAAGACCAGCGGATACTGCGCTTCCACCTTTTTCACTACTTTGCGTTCTGCGTCCTGAGCCCGGGCGGGCATCAGGCAAAGGATCCCCAAGAGCAGCCACCCACATACCGTGGCATATCGCAACCTGCATTCACGTTTTGTCATAGCGCGGCCTTAAAGCAGTGGTTTGGAAATGGCTTTGGGACCACCCACACCATTGCCTCTTCCTTTGCCGCGCTAAACTTGCAGTCCTCTAACCAACCGCCCGCGATTTTTTAAAACCAGTTCCAGTAGCGCACGCCGCAGCGCATCTTAACTGTAAATCACAGAAAATATTGTACTTACAAATGGAGATGCGGCGCACTTCGATGGGTCTAGACCGTATTTGGACGCGGTCTCAAATCCATTTTCTCAAAGCCCTCTCAACATCCTGTTTCATGTTGAGATGAATCGCTGGACTTCTCCGCGCCCTGAGAGCACGCGCTCGCTTATCGGCCCTCTCGTTTCCTATTGGCCGTTCACGCGCCTTCGGACAATCCCCTTACTTGGCAGGTGCTGGATGTGCCGTCGGCGGCAGGATCCCATTCAACCGCAAATACACCGCTTGCGCCGAATAATGGTCGTACCAATCGTCGCTCAAAGTAATCAACAGCCCCGCCCGCGAAGTCTGCCGGTTGAAGACAGTCATAGGATCGCTCAGCTTCGAATCGTCCACCCCCGCCAGAGCCGCCGTGCAAAACTCAAACGAGCCTTTCAACGCCGCCACCAGCTTGTCCTTCCCGTCGGTATCCTCGATTTTCAGTTCTGGCGCCGCCTGCCCCGATATCTTCGAGCACAAGAAATTGTTCGACTGCGCGATGTGCATCACCATGTGTCCGAACGTATTCATTTCCGGAGTGGGCTTGAAATTATATTTCTCCGCCGGCATCGAATTCCGCCGCCCCCACCATGTTCTTTTCGTACCGCGTCAATTGGCTCTTCACCATCGTGGTCACTGGATTCGCCACCGGCCCCGCTGGCGCCGCATCTTGCGCCGCGCAAGCCGCTCCTGTTGCCAGCAGCGCCGCCATCAGCAATCCCATTCGCTTCCTCATCATGATTTTCCTCCTGCTTTTTTTCTCTCCGCACTCTGCAGCGCGGGGCGCTAGTCCCACGCCGTTCCTTTTTTAATCCGTCACCGCTTTTTTCTTCAGCCGCTGCCCAATTTCGCTGGCAAGCATACGCCCGCCCCGTTCACCCGACAAGCAGCTTCCGCTTCTCGCTTCCTCTTCTTACCATGATCATTGCGGAATTCGATACCATCCATTCAAATTTCGTCTACCTTCCTGCCCCCATTCGCTCTCATAATAGATGCGCATCTGCTCGAACGCCTCTCAGCCCGCTTCGAGGGGCTTTCAAATCTGTGATCCGGCCGCCCGCGGCCTGGATCTTTCGAAAGGCAGGATTCAAAAGGCCGCAGGTCATGGCCTGAACGAGGAGCTTATGGCAAGAACAAACGGAAATGGTTCACCGGTGAAAAGCAAATCCCCCTCCGCCAAAAAACTTTCCCCCCAGGAAAAGATCGCCCAACGCGCTTACGAAATTTACCTCGAACGCAAAGGCGCCCCCGGCAATCCGCTGGAAGACTGGGTCCGCGCCGAACGCGAGCTGCTCCAAAAGAGCCGCAAAACCACAAAGAAAACGGCTACCGTCGCGGCTTGATCCCGGGCCACCTCCCATGCAGCGCAGAGCGGCAGCTCTGCGGCTTTTCTCTCTCGAAATCGAGTTTGCAACGCGTCTTATTTTTCCTCGCGCTCCACGGTATCCCTGCGCCCTCGTCCCGCAGCGCGCGTTAGCAGACATTCGCCCAACTCTCCGCTACAATGCCGTGGCTCCCGAAAGCACTCCACATTTAGCCAAGGAAAAAAGGAAAACTCGATGCCCCACGTTTCACAAATCGCTTGCCGCATCTTGTCTAACGTCCTGAAAAAATTTACCCGCTACGCCCTCGGCTCATTCCTGGCACTCTCGGCCTACCCCGCAATCTTCCCCGCCGCCGCGCAAACCCGGCCCTCAACGACTTCCGCGCAACCGCGCTTCGCTATCTCCTTCGATTCGAAACTCAGCTCCACTCCTCTCGACGGCCGCGTCTTCGTCGTCATCTCCACAAAAAAAGACCCCGAGCCGCGCACGCAAATCCTCGAAGTAGAAGTGAATTCCCAACAAGTTTTCGGCGCCGACGTCGATGCCCTTGCGCCCGGCCAAAACGCTATCATCTCTGATGACGCTCTCGGCTATCCCACCGCCAATTTCCGCGCCCTCCCCGCCGGCGATTATTGGGTCCAGGGCGTCTTCAACAAATACACCACCTTCCATCGCGCCGACGGCCACACCGTCAAACTTCCCATGGACGAAGGCGAGGGCCAGCATTGGGACTCCAAGCCCGGCAATTTCTATAGCGTCCCCGAAAAAATCCACATCGATCCCGCCGTGGCAAACGCACCCGTCATCCAGATCCATCTCACGAAAATCGTCCCGCCCATCGAACCCGCGAAAGATACTGAATGGGTCAAGCACATCAAAATTCAAAGCGCCGCCCTCACAAAATTCTGGGGCCGCCCGATGTATCTCGGCGCGATCGTCGTCCTTCCCGAAGGCTGGGCCTCCCATCCCAACGCCCACTACCCGCTGCTTCTAGACCATGGCCATTTCCCCCACGACTTCACCGGCTTCCGCACCACGCCCCCCGATCCCAGCATGACCGGCTACCAACTCGAGCGCGCCCAAACTCAATACAAGTTCTACCAGGACTGGACCACCGGCAAGCTCCCCCGCATGCTTCTTCTCCTCGTCCAGCACGCCAATCCTTACTACGACGATTCCTACGCCGTCGACTCCGCCAACCTCGGCCCCTACGGCGAAGCCATCAATCGCGAACTCATCCCCGCCATCGAAAAGCAATTCCGCGGCATCGGCCAGGGCTGGGCTCGCGCCGTTTACGGCGGCAGCACCGGCGGCTGGGAAACGCTAGCCACGCAAATCTTCTATCCCGATGACTTCAATGGCGCCTGGGGAGCCTGCCCCGATCCCGTCGACTTCCACGCCTACCAGACCGTCAACGTCTACGACGACCCCAACGCCTACTGGACCATCGGCCCCTTCGGCCGCATCGCACAATCCGAAATGCGCACCCCTCCCGGCATCATTCTCGCCACCACCGAAGGCACCAATCGCTGGGAACTCGTCCTCGGCACTCACGGCCGCTCTGGCGAACAATGGGACATCTGGCAAGCCGTCTTCAGCCCCGCCGGCCCAGATGGCTACCCCGCCGAAATCTGGAATCAACGGACCGGCGTCATCAATAAAGAAGTCGCCGCCTACTGGCGCGAACACTACGACCTCACCGCCATCCTCCAGCGCGATTGGTCCACGCTAGGCCCCAAGCTCCAGGGCAAACTCCACGTGATGGTAGGCACCGCCGACACCTTCTTCCTCGATGGCGCCGTCCACCTCATGCAACACGCCCTCGACTCGACTACGAATCCCCACTCCGACGCCACCTTCGACTACGGCGTCGACCAACCCCACTGCTACACCGGCCCCCCAGGCAGCACCACCCGCGAAGGCGGCCTAACCTTCACCCAACGCGTCCTAAAAGAATCCGCTGCCCACATGCTAGCGTCGGCTCCCTCAGGCGCCGACACCACCTCTTGGCGCTACTAACAGTTTCAAAACTGTCATTCCGAGCGCAGCGAGGAATCTGCTTTTTGCTCCCTTGTAGGGGCGCGATTCATCGCGTCCTCTTTCATTTTTCTTGTTGAAGCAGGAAGCACGAGACATCGGCCGCGCGCTCACGAGTCCATCTGCGTATAATGTGCGCTCCAAAACTAGGAGGCACATACCTATGCGCTACCGCAGATTCGGCCGCACCGGATGGAACGTCAGCGAAATTGGTTATGGCATGTGGGGCATGGCCGGCTGGACCGGATCGGAAGACAAGGAATCGCTCGCGTCGCTCCAGCGTTCCGTCGATCTCGGATGCAATTTTTTCGACACCGCTTGGGCTTATGGCGACGGCCACAGCGAAGAGCTTCTCGGGAAAATTCTGCGCGCCAACCACGGCAACGCGGCCGTCGGCGGACCCGACAAAAAACTTTACGTCGCGACAAAAATTCCGCCGAAAAATCGCCGCTGGCCCAGCCGCCGCGAATTTTCTCTCGACGATTGCTTTCCGCCCGATTACATCGTCGAGTACGTCGAAAAAAGTCTCGCCAACATCGGAGCCGACACGCTCGACCTCATTCAATTTCATACTTGGGAAGACAAGTGGCTCGACGACGAGCGCCTGCCGCGCGCCATCGAAAACCTGCGCAGCAGCGGCAAAGTTCGCGCCGTCGGCATCAGCCTCAATCGCTGGGAGCCGTGGAACGGGATTCGCGCCGTACGCGCCGGCCTCGTCGACGCCGTGCAAGTCATCTACAACATCTTCGACCAGAATCCCGAGGACGAACTATTTCCCGCGTGCCACGAAAAAGATGTCGCCGTCATCGCGCGCTGCCCGTTCGATGAAGGTTCGCTCGCGGGAATCCTCACACTCGACAGCACTTGGCCAAAAGGCGATTGGCGCAACACTTATTTCGTCGCCGAAAATCTCAAATCCAGCGTGGCCCACGCCGACGCGCTCAAGCCTCTTCTCAAGGACGGCATGACCATGCCCGAAATGGCTCTCCGCTTCATCCTCAACAATAAGGACGTCGCGACCATCATCCCCGGCATGCGCAAAATCCGAAACGTCGAATCCAACATTGCCGCCGGCGCCAAAGGCCCGCTCGCCCCAGCTCTCCACGCCGAACTCCGCAAACACCGCTGGATCCGCACCCCCACCAGCTGGAGCCAATGAGTTGCGATTCAATATTTTAGATTGTCGTTACGAGCGAAGCGAGGAATCTGCTTTGAATCGCTTACGCAGTTTGCTTCAACGCGCGTTCGACAAGCGTCAGGCAGCGCTCGGCCTGTTCGCGGAGCAGCTCTTCGCGATCGCCGCGATCTTTCTGCGAGCTGTGGAGTTCATCGGCAATCGCCAGCGCCGCCAGCACCGCAACTTTTTGCGTGTCTACCGTGGCTGTGCCCGCTGCAATCGCATGCATCTTTTCGTCCACGTACTCGGCAAGCTTGTGAACGTACGCTTCGTCCAGCTCGCCGCGAATGGCGTAGGTTTGGCCGAAGATTTCGACTTTTACCGGACTGCTCATGTCTCCGGATTGTAGCGCACAGGGGCGAAGACGAGAACCATCAACTGGCGCGGAGTTGGGCGCCGAGATTTTTTTCGAGGGCGGAAATAATTTTGGCGGAAAAGTCGGCGGTCTGCACGTCGGTTAGCGTGGCTTCGCGGCTCTGAAACGTTACGCGCACCAGCAGCGAATATTTTCCCGCGGGCACATTTTTGCCGCGAAACAAATCCGCCGCATCGATCGACGCGATTTCGCTGATATTGAGCGCGCGAATCGTTTTCACTACGTCTGAAAATGTGGTGCCGTCCGCGAGCAACAAGGAAAAATCGCGTTCGACGGCGGGGAAACGCGGAATCGGCTCATAGCGCCGCGCTTCTTTCGCCGCTGAATCCGCGCGTACAAAGTTTCAAGCTCAATTTCCGCTAAAAATACTTCCTGGCGCAATTTGAATCTGTCCGCCACGCGGCGCGCGAGTTGTCCCGCGACGCCTAGCGCCACGGAATTCTGCGCCGCGTTTGCAGGGGTGACCAAGCCTGGATTCTTCGCGCCGCTCAGAATGACATCTGAGG
The DNA here is from genome assembly GCA_963804545.1 of uncultured Acidobacteriota bacterium. Lineage (GTDB taxonomy): Bacteria > Acidobacteriota > Terriglobia > Acidiferrales > UBA7541 > Acidiferrum. The sequence continues at coordinate 2,418,977 of CAWDQW010000004.1, read as the reverse complement.
CGAGCGCGCCTGGGGAAGATGCCGCGGGAGAAGAGAGCGCTGACAGAGAGACGCTACCGCGGCGGGCGGCGTGCGTCCAGGTGGCGCCGCCTTGGTGCCATTCGAAACCGCCGGCCTGGGCGCCGATAGCGTCAAGATCGCCTTTCAGGTCGGCGAACTCGTACTCGCGGGCGGCGTCGTAGATTCCTTTTTCGCGGGCTTCGCCGGTTGCGCCGATCGTCAGGATCGGAGTTTCAACAGAGGCGCTTCCTTCGAGGCGATAGCTGCGGCCGATTTCGAAAAGGCGGACATTGCGCTGGCCGTGGTTGAGATTCCATTCGAGGGCAGCGGCCATGGTAACGAGGCCGGTCGAACGGAGGACGCTGGCTTCCTCGGAAAGCGGATTCGAAAGACGCGCAGGGGCAACACCTTCGGGACGGAAGAGCGCGTCGCGTTCCTCGGCGACATGGGGAATGGTGAGGATTTCGCGAAAGCCGAGACCGATGAGGCGTTCGCGCACGCGGAGCTCGGGTTCGAATTTCTGCAAACGCTGCGCGCCTTGCCTCGCGGCTGGCAGGCGCGGAGGAAATTTGTCGAGGCCGTAGATGCGGGCGACTTCTTCGATGAGATCGATTTCGCGTTCGACTTCGGCGCGCCAACTGGGCTGGGTGCATTCCCAGGCGGCGAGAAGCGAGCCCTCGGCGCCGCGATTTTCGCCGATGCGAACGGGCGCGAAGCCGAGCGCGCCCAGAATTGCTTCGATCTCCTTGTCGGGAACGTCCGCGCCCATCACGCGAAGAAATTCCGCGCGCGTTAGATGGATTTTTTTCGGAGCGCGTTTGCCAGGATAGACATCGACGACGCCTGAGAGAAGTTCGCCGCCGGCGAGTTGCAGGATGAGTTCTGCGGCGCGGCGGGAAGCCAGCTCCGCCGTTTCGGGATCGACGCCGCGGCCGAAGCGCGTGGAGGCTTCGGTGTGAAGTTTAAGGGCGCGCGCAGCTTTGCGAACGGCGACCGGTTCGAACCACGCGCATTCAATGAGAATATTTTTCGTGGAAAAGGATATTTCCGTGTCGGCGCCGCCCATGATGCCGCCGATGCCGACGGCGCGGGAACCGTCGCCGTCGAAGACGACCGAGAGCGAGGAATCGAGGGTGCGCTCGAGGCCATCGAGAGTGCGGATTTTTTCGCCGGCTTTGGCGCGGCGGACACCGATGCGATGATCGCGGACCTTGTCGTAGTCGTACGTGTGAAGGGGATGGCCGAGCTCGAGCATGACGTAATTGGAGATGTCGACGGCGTTGCTGATGCTGGCGACGCCGGAGGCTTCGAGGCGGTCTTTCAGCCATTTGGGAGATGGCTGGATTTTTACGCCGCGAATGACGCGGGCGGTGAAGCGGCCGCAAAGTTCGGGAGATTGAATTTCGACTTTCACGGCGTCGGCTGCTTTTGCTGCGCTCTTCGGCAGGCTTTGGAGCGACCGGCTTTAGCGGCAGTTTATAGACGGCGCCCAGTTCGCGCGCGATACCGTAGTGGGCCAGGCAATCGGGACGATTCGAACCGACTTCGGCGTCGATGACGGCGCCGTGCGGACCGTTTTCGACGCTGCCAATGTTGGTGCCGGAGAGAGCGAGACGAGAGGCAACGTCGCTAGGAGGAGCGGTGACGTCGACGAATTCTTTGACCCAGTTGTAGATGACCTTCATTTGTCAGCTTTGCTCCGTTTGGCGAAGACTCTGCTCCGGCAGACCGCGAAGACCCAACCTCAAAAAACGAGGGTGGGGCACCCGCACGCGCGCCAAGAATATTTTTGTGCGAGTGGGGACAATGCTCATGCGAGGTGCCAGTCCGGCGTGGCCGCGGGAGAATCGAGATGTGCGTTCAGGCGGCCGAAATAGACGCGCGTGGAATATTCAAGGCGGACGCGGCCCAACTGATTGTGCTCGGCAAAAAGACTTTGCGCTTCGGCCATCATGGGCTCGTAATTGGGATTGTCCGGCGCGGGGATGAAAGAGCTGCTGCGCAGGCGCCCGGCAAGCCCATCAAAATCAAAATCCTGAAAATTCGGGAGCGTGCGCGCGGCGAAAGAGTTGGCGCCAAAAAAATCGCGCATGTGCTGCTCGTTGGGATAGGTTTCCTTCACTTGGGCGTAGTCGGTGCCGAATTTTCGAAGCAGGGCTTCGTAGCCGCGGAGAAAGGGAGTCGTGTCCGTAAGGCGCTCGTTCCAAATCACCACGAGCCAGCCAGCGGGCTTGAGGATGCGGATGAATTCCTTGCGGGCGGCGTTTTGGTCGAACCAATGAAACGCCTGGCCAGCGGTGACAAGATCCACGCTTGCGTCATCCAGAGTGGTGGATTCAGCGGAGCCGTTGATGCTGGCGAAGCCGTCGTAGGAGGCGAGATATTCCTCGCCGGCCTTGCGCATTTCTTCGTTGGGCTCGACGCCGAAGACGCGATTCCCGTTTTTGAGGAAGAGTTCGCTCAGGAAACCGGTGCCGGAGCCGATGTCGGCGACGAGATGCCCGGGCCGCAAGCCGCACTCGGAGCGGAGAAGATCGCGAACGGCGTTGGGATAGCCGGGGCGATAGCGGATATAGTCCGCCACGCGATTGGAGAAGCGCTGTTTGGAATCGGTAAAAGGCATTGTGAAATGACGACCTCTTTGTATCGCTCGTACTACGGAACGGCGTGAGCAAGCGACGCCGCGTCAGGCTTCGGGCATCTCCTCCTCAAGGAGCGCGCCGAAAGCGTCGTACCAGCCGTAAACACGCTCAAAAAAGTGAAAGACACCGTCGAGGAGAAAACCGACTCGGACGGAAGCGGTTTGCCCGGCGTACTGGCGGAATTCTTCGAGGCGATGGTTGCGGTCATTGAGCCAGTCGGCTTGCGCACCGGCTAACTCGCGGCCTTGCTCGACTTGCAAAACATTTTGGTCGATGGTTTCCGCTGTGAAGGGAACCCAATTGATGTAGACGACGCGGATGCTTCGAGCTTTGGCGACCTGGAAGAAGCGGTCGGGATCGGGCTCGAGGTCGGAATTCCAGGCGAGTTGCGGCGTGTTGTCGCTGGGAAACGCGCCGTAGAAAACGGTGAAGCCTTCCCGGCGGATGGCGTCGAGGAGTCGATCTTTTAGAATGGCGATTTCATCGGCCACGGTGAATCTCCATGCACGCGTGAAACATGCCGGGCTAAAGCCCGGCACCTACAAAGCCCGGGTGCTTCTTACGGGAACTGACGCAGGAAGCGGACATCGTTCTGAAAGAAAACCTGGATGTCGTCGATTTGATATTTCAGCATGGCGAGGCGATCGATGCCCATGCCGAAGGCGAAGCCGCTGACTTTTTTTGCGTCGTAGTTGACGAAGCCGTAGACGGCGGGATCGACCATGCCCGCGCCGAAGAGTTCGATCCAGCCCGCGCCCTTGCATTTGGAGCAGGTGCCACCGCCGGCGCTTGTGCCGCTGCCGCCGCAGAAGATGCAGGAGACGTCGAATTCCACGCTCGGCTCCGTGAACGGGAAATAGCTAGGGCGAAAGCGGGTTTTTACGCCGGGGCCGAAAAATTGTTTGACGAAATATTCGATGGTGCCTGTGAAATCGCAGAATGTGATGTCGGCATCGACGGCGAGACCTTCGACTTGATGGAAGATGAAGGAGTGCGTGGCGTCGGGATTGTCGCGGCGATAAACCTTGCCGGGGACGATGACGCGGACTGGCGGCTTGCGCTTTTCCATGGTGCGGATTTGCATCGGGGAAGTGTGCGTGCGGAGAAGCAGCGGCGTCGGCGCGCCTTTTGGGAGGTCGAGATAGAAGGTGTCCATGTCGTCGCGGACGGGATGAAATTCGGGAATGTTGAGCGCCTCGAAATTGTAGTAAGGCGTTTCGATTTCGGGGCCTTCGACGACGGAGAAGCCGATGGAGACGAAGATGTCTTCGATTTCCTGGAAGACCTGGCGGATCAGGTGATGCGAGCCGATGGGACGTGTGACGCCGGGGAGAGAGAGGTCGACGTGTTCGCGCGCGAGAGTCGGTTGGTCAGCGCCAGCTTCGATTCGCCGCCGCTGTTCCTCGAGTTTGCGCTTCGACATATGCTTTGAAGTTCGTTGAACTGTCTGCCGACTACGCCCTTTAGCTCAGGGGGAGCTGGTTTTAGCCAGTTGTCAGTGATTAGAGTGAGCACGCCAGACTTCGACCAACCCAAAAATGTACGCAGGAAGTATGCCGGATCGGATTCCAGAGCCCAGCCATTCGCCTCGCGGACATGAGACTTCGTATTTCGTCGGCGGTCAAAGCGATCTGGCGGTCGAAGCGTTCGCGTACTTTTGCGAATTCAACCTCGAACAGCGGACGGTTCGTTGACGCCGAGTTGCCGCGAGAGTCTTGTCTGTCGGGTTTTCGATGTTCGGCATAATCGCGACATAGAGTACAACGAAGGGGCACGACAAGCTCGATGCCCCCTCAAAAATCGAAGAGAGATTTCTCTCTCCGCGGGCCGATCGCATTCGCAGGAGCGAACGCGTAAAGAAAAGGCGTCGGCCCGCTCCGTTCGAAATGACGGTTTGCCGGGGCCGGCCAACAGAAGCTAGAGGCTACGACGCCTTTTTGGCTTGGGGCGGCGCAGCGGCTTTGGCGCTGGCTACCAGGCTAGTAAAGGCGGCGGCGTCTTTCACGGCGATGTCGGCCAGGATTTTGCGATCCAGCGAGACGCCGGCGGCTTTGAGGCCGTGGATCAGCTGGCCATAGGTCAGGCCGTTGTTGCGGGCGGCTGCGCCTATGCGCTGAATCCAGAGTTTGCGATATTCGCGCTTTTTTACGCGGCGGTCGCGCTTGGCGTAGCGGTCGGCGCGATTCGCGGCTTCCTGCGCGGACTGGTAGAGCTTGCTCTTTGTTAGAAAGAAGCCTTTTGTCCGTTTGAGATACTTTTTACGACGGGCGCGGCGTTTTGTGCCGCGTTTTACGCGTGCCATGGGTTTTTCTCCTTAGATTAAATCGCGGCCGATGAATGAGTAGCGGGGCTAAAGCCCCGCGCCTACAAAAATTCGGCTGCATTTTCTCGGGAGACAAACAGGATGCTGGAACGCGCGGACTTGCGGCGCGGTCTGCAACGGGTTTGTCTCCTTGGTGCGTTGCAGCGGTTACGCAGAGATGGCGACCTAAAGGTCGCCGCTACGACCGCTGCAAGAGCCGCGGACTTTCGTTCGCGGCTTATCGGCCGGCAGGCACCCGTGAAGCGCTGCCTGGCACGATGTGCGGGACTTGCGTCCTGCGTTTTGATCGAAAGGTCACGGCGTGCCGTGCCCCTACGAAGAAAATTCTTGCGCGTGTGTCACATACGCACGCGCTTAAAAAGTTTACGGCTCTTAGCCGTAGGGAAGCATTTGTCTGACGGCGGCTACGTCTCTGGGACTGACCAGCGTCAGCTTTTTTAGCTTGCGCATGCGGCCGGGGGCCTTCGTGCCCATCAAGTGGCGCTTGCCGGAGTGCATGCGTTTGATTTTGCCGTTCGCGGTGATTTTGAAACGCTTGCGGGCGCCGCGATGGGTCTTCAATTTCAACTTCGGTTTCGTCGAATTCCTTGGCATGACTGAAATGCTCTCCTTCATGGGCGAGGTTTAGGCCGCCTTACAATTTCACGATTTCGGTAACTGATTAGCGGGCGGGGCAAGCCCCGCCCCTACAAATTCGGCGTCACATCCAAATTCAAACGCTACTGCGACTGCTGGGCGTTGGCCGCCGGCTGGCCGCTGGGCTTGGCTACCGTGGCGCCTTTTTTCGGCGCGAGCAGCGCGACCAAGAACGTTGCCTTCCATGCGCGGCATCGTTTCAATCTGGCACTGATCGGCAATTTCCACCAGCAAGCGATTCATCTTGGCGCGGCCGACTTCCTGGTGCGCCATTTCGCGGCCGCGATGAAAAATCATCGCGCGAACTTTGTGGCCGTCGCCGAGGAAGCGGATGATCTGGTTTTTGCGAACCTGATAATCGTGCTCCGCGGTGGCGGGGCGAAACTTTACTTCCTTGAGCTGCGAACCACGGCTGCTCTTGCGCTGCTCGTGCGCTTTTTTGTTGGCCTGGTAGAGATATTTGCCGTAGTCGGTGATCTTGCAAACTGGAGGATCCGCCGTGGGCGAAATTTCCACCAGATCCAGACCGCGCTCGCGCGCCAACTTCATGGCCTCGAATGGCTGCATGACGCCAAGCTGGCCGCCCTCTTCATCGATCACCCGGATTTCGCGAGCGCGAATCCGCTCGTTGACGCGGATGCGGTCGCTCTGCCGGAAGTTGCGTTCTGCGATATTTCCCCCTAAGTGCTGAAAGGCGCCGTGCTGCCCGCCTCGCCGGGCTGGGCCTCGAATCGTTATCCATCCCCACAGCCGAAAACGAGCCGGGGATGGGTTTCAAAGTATAGCACGTAGCGGGATTGGTTGAGCAAGGGGTGGATGAGACGGGGGAGCGGTAAGCGGAGGACCGCGGAATCAGGAAGTGAGGGTCATGATTTTGCCGTCGGGGCCAGAGATGCGGGTGCGGAGTTGCGGTTTATCGGACGGTTCAATGGGGACGTCAAGTGCGAGTTGGGTGCAGAGGTGAGTGATCTCAGGGACGTTGGGCGTGTGGAGAGAGAAGCGGTCGATCTTGCAGCCGCTGGGCGCGTCGGCGGAGGGATGGACAGTGTCGGCGCTCCACTCGATGAAGAAAGGGAGCAGGCCATCGCGATCGTCTTTCAGATTGAGAGTTTTCCATTGGAGGAGGCGGCCGTCGGGACGTTTGCGGGATCCGGGATTTGGACCATCGAAAGCGATATCCGCATCGCGAAGCCGGGTTGCGAAGGAATTGAGGTTGCCGGGATGAGCGGCCCAGCCGACTAGGCGCGGCTCGAGGAGTTTTGCGAGGCCGTAGTGGTCTGGCGCGCCGGATTGCAGGGGATCGAGCGCGATGATTTCGAGATAGTGCTTTTCACCGAGCGAGAGGAGAGCGTTGCGCGTGCCGCGTCCGGGATGGACGCCGCCGAATGCGGCGCGGACGCCGGTATGTTGCGCGACGAAGTCGATGCCGCGGGTGAGATCGCTGCAGCCGAGGAGGATGTGGTCGAGCACGGCGGGTACCTCAGCGCTCGCCGTGACGAATTTGGGAGTCATCGCGAAGCCGGCCGTGGCTGCGAGAAAGAATCGGCGTGAAATCATCTCAACCCTCGCTCCGTCGTCGCTTGCTGATTCTAGATAATTCTTAAATCGCCGGAGCACAGCCAGGATTGGCTGTGCCACTGCTGAATCATGCCAGAGCGCGGCTGGAGACTTCTTCCTGGAGCGCGGCGACGACTTCGGCTAGCGGCTTGGGGCCCTGGTCGCCCTTGCTGCGGTGGCGGACGGAGACGGTGCCGGCTTCGGCTTCTTTGGCGCCGACGATGAGCATGTAGGGAATTTTTTGGAGCTGGGCGTCGCGGATTTTGGCCGGAAGCTTTTCGTTGCGGTCGTCGAGATGGACGCGAATGTTGTGGCGCTTGAGAGTTTCGGTGACGTGCTTGGCGTAGTCGGCAACTTTTTCGCTGACGGGGCAGATTTGGACTTGCACGGGCGCGAGCCAGAGCGGGAAAGCGCCGGCGTAGTGCTCGATCAAAATGCCGAAGAAGCGTTCGACGGAGCCGAGCAGCGCGCGGTGGACCATCAGCGGTTGATGCTTGGCGCCGTCTTCGGCGACGTATTCGAGGCCGAAACGCGCGGGCAAGTTGAAATCGAACTGGACGGTGGTGAGCTGCCAGGGGCGGCCGATGGCGTCGATGAGCTTGACGTCGATCTTGGGGCCGTAGAAGGCGGCTTCGCCGGTGATGGTTTTATACGGGAATGTTGAGCTTCTTCATGGTTTCGGCAAGAGCGGCGGTGGCGCGTTGCCAGTCTTCCGGTTTGCCGGCGTAATTTTCCGGGTGCGAGGCGTCCCAATCGGAAAGTTCGACTTCGTATTTGTCGAAGCCGAAATTTTTCATTACCGCGAACGCGAAATCGATGCAGGCTTCGACTTCGCTTTCGATTTGCGAAGGCGTGCAGAAAATGTGCGCGTCGTCCTGGGTGAAGCCGCGGACGCGGAGCAGGCCGTGGAGCACGCCGCTGCGTTCGTAGCGATAGACGGTGCCGAGTTCGGCGAGGCGGACGGGCAGATCGCGATAGCTGTGAAGCTTGGATTTGTAGATAAGGATGTGGCCCGGGCAATTCATGGGCTTGAGCTGGTAATCGGCTTTCTCGACTTCCACCGGGCCGAACATGCTGTCTTTGTAAAAACCTGTGTGGCCGCTGGTTTTCCAGAGATCGAGGCGCATGATGTGCGGAGTGTAGACGAGATCGTAGCCGCGCTTGAGGAGTTCCTCGCGGAGCCAGTCCTCGACAATTTTGCGGATCAGGCCGCCCTTGGGATGCCAGAAAATGAGGCCGGGACCGGCTTCTTCCTGGATGCTGAAGAGTTCGAGTTCGACGCCGAGCTTGCGATGATCGCGGCGCTTTGCTTCTTCGAGACGATTCAGATATTCGTCGAGCTCTTTTTGCGTGAAGAAAGCACGCGGCGTAAATGCGCTGGAGCTGCGGATTGCCTTCCTGGCCTTTCCAGTAGGCGCCGGCGACGTTCATGAGCTTGAACGCGGTGATGCGCTTGGTGGAAGGGATATGCGGGCCGCGGCAGAAGTCGAGGAATTTGCCGGTGCTGTAAAACGAGACCATCAGCTCGTTGGCTTTTTCTTCGACGAGTTCACACTTGAAGATTTGGTTGTTTTTCTTGTAGAGCTCGAGGGCTTCGGGCTTGGGAATGAGCTTGCGTTCATTGGGCAAGTCTTGCGCAGCAAGCTCGTGCATCTTTTTTTCGATTTTCGCGAGATCTTCCGGAGTGAAAGGCTCGTCGCGCAGAAATTCGTAGAAAAAGCCAGTGTCGATGGGCGGGCCGATGCCGAGCTTGACGTTGGGATAAAGCTCCATCACAGCGGCGGCGAGCAAATGCGCCGCGGAATGACGAAAGACGAAGAGCGCGTCGGGATCCTTTTCGGTGAGGATTTGCAGCTTGACGTTTTCCTCGAGCGGGCGGCGCAAATCCACCAGTTCACCGAGATCGGGGGCGTTCGGCAGAGGAGTTCCGTTGGTCGCGGTGACGCGGGCGACCAGCGCGGCATCTGCCAGCCGTGGGGAAATTTTGCGCGCGATATCCGCCGGAGTCGTGCCCTTGGGCACCTCTTGAACCTTGCCATCCGGCAATGTGACTTGCACTTGCTCCATGATTCGCTCACCTGGAAGGAGAAACACTAAGCTTATCGGCGCGCTGTATCTGGGTCAAGGCGGAGCGGCGCGTGCCCATTTGCGCTAAAGCAAACTAACTTGTGGCAAGACAACAGGGTCAGAGCCGCTCGGGTTGGTCACGATAGCGATCCTTCCAATTCATTCCCTTCGCTGCACCACGAAGTTCTTTTATGGAACGCGGGGGATGCATTCGAATTGTCCCATCCAGTACGTAAATATGAAGTTCCTGTCCCGGTGATAGTTGGAGGTCTTCACGGATTTTCTTGGGGATAACAATCTGAAATCTAGGCGAAAGCTTGACTTTGTCCATTACCGAAGCTCCTACTCAACATCATCGGGAAGAGACTTGGTATGTCAAGATCTTATTCAATGAACGCCACCTCGATCTTTAGGGGACCGATGAACTATCAAGGAATTCCGGCGTGGGAGATTCCCGCCAGTTCGAGATAGAATTCTTCGATGTACCCATCCCTCAGACTGACTCATTCATTGAGACCTAGTTCCTTTCGTCACCGAGATTTGAGACATGACGCTGCCTCACTGCGAATGTTTTCGCGAAGCTGGTTAAGTTCGCTGGCCACGTTCGCGTTTTTAACTTGCTCTTGCATTGCTCCGGGTGCCTGGGCACAAACGGCCAAGCCCATTTTGCAGGCCGATGAGCGGTACAAGGTGGACATATTGCTTGTGGTGGCGCATCCGGATGACGAGGGAGCCGCGACTCCGTATCTGGCGCGGGCGATCGATGAGGGTAAGCGCGTCGCGATCGCTTACGGCACACGCGGCAGCAGCGGAGCGAACGAGGCTGGCCCCGAACAGGCCACGGCGCTCGGCGATATTCGGGAAATCGAAGCGCGCCGCGCCGCCGCGGTTCTGGGGATCGACAAAGTTTGGTTTTTAGGGGGAAAAGACACGGCGTCGCAAGACGTGTTGCAATCGCTGGCGAACTGGGACCACGGGATGGCGCTGGAGAATCTTGTGCGGACTCGTGCGATTGACACGGCCTGAAGTCATTTTAACATTTTTGCCGGGGACGTTTATCGGCGAGGATCACGGAGATCATCAAGCGGCGGGTGTGCTGGCGACCGAAGCCTTCGATCTTGCCGGCGATCCGACGGCGTTTCCCGAGCAAGTCGCCGCGCCGCTGCGGCGGTTGGAACCCTACCTGGAGAATTTACGCCCCTGGCAGACGAAGAAAATTTATTACTTTCCGGACGCGGACAAGGAAGATCTTTTTCGCGACAAAGGCCCTACATATTCCGTGAAAGAAATATCGAAATCAGCGAAACAGGCCTACTGGCGTGTGGCTTTGGAGTCTTTTCGCAGGCATGAAACACAGGCGAAGGGTTTCATCGATTCGCTCGCCAAAATGGACGAAGCGCAGATCGAAAAAATGGTCACGTCGGATAGTTTCTGGAGCAGCGGGATAAGCTTCGTGCTTGGGAAATCGCTGGTGGGCGGGAGCGTGACGGGTGATGTTTTTGAGGGCATCACGCCGGGCGCCATTCCGTTTGCAAGGCCGGAGGTGACGCCGACGCCATCGAAGCTGGAAATCTCCGTGGAACTCGCCGGACCGTGGAATTACTACGCCGAATTTCGCCGCGCGCACGGTCTAACGCAATTGCCTCATCCCGAACCGCCGGAAATCGCCCAACAAGCAGGCGGCACATTTGTGATTCCTTTGTGGCTCGGCAATCAGACGGCGGAGCCGAGAGAATTCGATCTTTCCGTGAATTTGCCGTCCGGCTGGAGCTTGCAAGCCGGCTCTCTGAAATTCACGGTTGGACCGAAGCAGACAGGAGCAGCGCGCATCGAAGTAAACCTGCCCGCGCTAAGCGATCCGGCCCCAAAGGATCCCGAGCCGCAGGAAATCAGCGTGCACGCTCAGGCGAACGGCCAAGCGATTGGCGGCGTGAAGATACGAGTTGAATTGCGCAAGAGGGCTCTGCCGGAATAAACAGAGTCAGGACTTTTTGGTGCGAGCCGCTTCGAGCGCTTCCCAGGCGGCTTCCGGAAGCATGAGCAGGTCGTTGAATTCGCCCGCGCCGCGGAGCCATTGGCCGCCGTCGATAACCACGCACTCGCCGTTGATGTACTCCGCCATATCGCTGACGAGGAATGCCGCGAGGTTGGCCAGTTCCTCGTGCCGTCCGAAGCGCTTCAATGGGTGCTTGTCTTTGGCATGTTCTTCAAATTGTCTCGAGGGCATAAGGCGCGACCAGGCGCCCTCGGTGGGAAATGGACCCGGCGCAATAGCATTGAGCCGAATGTGATACTTGGCCCATTCGACTGCCAGCGAGGTGGTCATAGCGAGGACGCCGGCTTTCGCGCAGGCCGAGGGCACGACGAATCCCGAACCGCTGTTCGCGGCGGCGTAGGTGGTTACGATGCTAAGGACATTGCCGCCGAGCTTCTGAGCGATCCAGCGCTTGGCGAAAGCCTGTGTGCAATGAAACGAGCCGTTGAGGACGATGCCAACGACGGTATTGAAAGCGTTGGGCGAAAGTTTTTCGGTGCGAGCGATGAAATTTCCGGCGGCGTTGTTGACGACCGTATCGATGCGGTCAAATTGCTGCTCCGCTTTTTCGGCAGCGGCTTCGACCGCGCCATAATCGCGGACGTCGCAGGTGGTGTAGGCCGCCGAACCGCCGGCGCGGTGAATCTCAGCGCAAACTTCCTTGAGTGGCTCCTCGCGGCGGCCGACGAGATACATGCGTGCGCCGAGCTCAGCAAAACGCAGAGCCATGGAGCGGCCCAAACCGGTGCCGCCGCCCGTCAAGAAGATCGCCCGGCCCTTTAGCAGGTCCTGTTGAAACACATGCCACCGCCTTTTGAGGAAGTTCGCCGGCTCGGGGCAGTCCGGGAATGCAATTCTAGAACAATCGTGCCCAAGCGCGGCGAAATTCGCATCACGCCCGCATGAAAAAAGATGCGAAGCGCTTCACCTAGTTTGGCTTCAGCACTGCCGGAATCGGCCGGCCCAGGACTTTCGCGTATTCCGCGGCAAAAAGCGGACTGTCCGGAAATTCCTCGGTGAGTTCATGTAAAAGCCTCCGCGCCAAGGCGTCCTGTTTTTCGCGGCGCGCCGCCAGGGCAAGCAAAACTTTTGCGAAGGGTTCGAGGTAGCGGCCTTTCTCGGCCGTTTTTCCAACCAGTTCCATGCCGAGTTTTTTGTCTCCATGAATGCCGCCAAACCATAGAACCATGCGAGCGCCCCCGGAGAGGCAACCGATGATGTAATCCGCCGAGCCAGGAGCGACCCAGGCGTCGTTGGCATCGGGGCGCTCCGCCAGCAGCAGCTTGGCGTGCTCGTTGGCTTCCTTCATTCGTTTGAGGCCATCGATGTGTTTTTTCTCAAGGATACTATCGGCATTGGATTCCATGCCGGCAGCCATGGTCAAAGCAAAAAGACCCGCAGCATCATTCTTATTTTTCGTGAGGCGCGCATTGGCGAGCTTGCGCGCCTGCGCCAACTCAGAGTCGAAATCTTTCACGCGCTCGGCATCGGGCTTACCCTCGATTCCCCGCAGAAATTTCTTGTCATCCATAAAAAATTCGCTAGTCATGACGCCTTGCCGGTAGAACTCCTCAAAGAGGTAGCTCGCCGCCTTAGCCACAAAACCAAAGGGATCCTCGGGGTGCTCGGAAGTCCAGGCGGAGAATTTTTCTCGAGCCTCGGGATATTGCTGCACATAGAGCAAACGGAAGCCTTCCTTCAGCTCCGGGACTTCCGTGAATGCGGAATCGCTGCCATCCGCGGGTGTTTGCGCGGGAGACTGGACCGGGTTAAGGAAGACAAATAGTGCAAGGACCGAAATATGCGCGAGAACGCTGACAGCTTTTTTCAGAAAACACCCGGCAAGAACCTCGGCTTGTTGGCCATCGTGGCGCGATATTCCGGATTGGCGAGAAGGACGCGCTCCTCGGTGGAGAGCCGCATCGAGAGCACGGCAATGTGCGCCAGGGAACCGACAAGGGCGGTAATCCATGCCGTGTGAATCAAAGGCAGCGCCAGCATCTCGGCAAAGACCGCGGCGTAATTCGGATGGCGCACGTAGCGGAAGGGGCCTGAAGAGATAACGCCGAGGCTGGTCGAATCCATCACCTGGACGTTCCAATGATTTCCCAGCGTGCGGATGACCCACCAGCGCACAACATTTGCCGCGAGGAAAATCGCAAACATGACCGCGGCGAGAATCGGGATGAACGGCCGATGGAGGAAAACGACTTCGAGCGCGGCGCCAAGCAACACGGCGGTGTGAAGCAGGACCATCCAGCGAAATCGCGGCTCATCTATTTTAGCGGCTCCGCGCGCGATCATCTCTCGCTGATGGCGGCGCGAAATTCGCAGCTCCACAATGCGAAGCAGAGCCACGGCCACCAGCAGGCCGAGAAACGCGATGACGCTTAGGTCCATTGCAGCAGGAGAAATTCGGCGCTGAATCCGGGGCCGAAGGCGGCCGCCAGAGCGTACTCGCCTGATTTTAGGGGCCGCTTTTGCAGCCACTCCTGCAGGATGAAGAGAATGGTGGCGCTGGAAAGATTACCGACGTTGCTGAGAATATCCCAGGAAGGCTGGGTGTCACACTTGCAGAGCCCCAATTCTTTTTCGACATTGCCGAGCAGGCGCGCTCCGCCAGGATGCAGAATCCATCCTTTGATGTCTTCCTGTTTGCGGCCCTGGCGTTCGAGGAATCCATCCACGAGCCCGCGAATTTTCAGGCCGATCATTTCGGGGACGTCTTTCGATAGCAAAATATGAAATCCCGAATCGCGCAGGTCGAATCCCATCGCGCCCAGAGAATCGGGGAACGTGTAGGTTTCTGAAACGAGAATCCTGGGGCCCTTCTCGGCTTTTCCGCTTACGAGAACTGCCGCTGCTCCGTCTCCAAACAGAATTGAGGAGATCAAATTTGCCTGGGAGATGTCTTTACGCTGAAAGGTAAGTGAGGGCAGCTCCACGGAAATGATCAGCACGTTTCCGCCCGGGTGAGCCTTCAAGTAATCCGCCGCGCGGCCCAGAGCCATCGCACCGGCGGCACAGCCCAATTCCGTGAAGGGCATGCGCCGCACATTCGGGCGGAAGCCCATGAGATTGATGAGGTGAGCGTCCAGGGAAGGGATCATGAAACCAGTGCAAGACACGGTGATGATCAAATCCACTTCGTCAGGACGCAAACCCGCGCGCTGCAGACATTCCTCCGCCGCTTGCCGCCCGAGCTTGATGGCGTGCTCCATGTATTCCTGGTTAGTCTTGGAAAGGGGCCTCGGCTCAACGGTATATTCAATCGGAAAGATCGAGTAGCGCTTGTTCACCTGCGCGTTATCCGCGATAGACATCAGCGCTTCCAGCCGCCGCTCCGGTATGTCGAACACTCGCCCCATGTAGTACTTCACGTCTTCGCGCGTCATCGTGTACGGCGGCAAAGCCGTGGCCGTTGCGGCAATCGTGCAATGCGAGTTTGAGGCCCCGTTCGAGGGTCCAATATTCACGTATTCCACCTTTTACTCTGTGTGAAAGCTCCGCCAGAGAGCGCTACCAGTTTGCCAAGCCATCTCGTCACAAAGGCTCAGCAGCGGACCGCACAGGAGCGCTAGACTTTACAACATTCCCTGCGCGAGGGACAGTTTCAATTGAGACACTGCCCACCCGCATGGTCCAGCGCCGTTGACATCTAATTTATCCTTGTGCGACGGCTTTGTAAAATCCTCATCGGGGGCGGAGTATGGTTTTGCACACTATGAACATCTCTAAACGTTTCCAGTTTTTGAGCTTTCGCCGGCTCAGTTTACTTTTTGGCGCGACAGCTCTTGGCTTTTGCGCTGCTTTCTTTTTCCTCGCAAACGGTCGGGGACAGAGCCAGGCGCCGCCTCTGCTCGTGATGATTTCCGTGGACGGGATGCGCCCGGACTACATCACCGAGGCCGATGCGCACGGCGCGAAAGTGCCGAACCTGCGGCGGTTTCTTAAAGAGGGGACATATGCCGAAGGAGTGGTGGGAGTCGTGCCCACGGTGACGTATCCAAGCCACACCACTTTGGTGACGGGAGTGTGGCCGGCGAAGCACGGGATTTTTGCCAACACGACGTTTGATCCGCTGCAGCAAAATCAGGGAGGCTGGTATTGGTATACGGAAGACATTCGCGTGCCTACTCTGTGGGATGTCGCTGCCGCGGCCGGGCGGACGACGGCAAGCGTTCAGTGGCCGGTTACGGTCGGGGCGCATATCACCTGGAACATTCCCGAATTTTGGCGCGCGAGCACGCCGGATGATGCCAAGCTGCTACGGGCGGTCTCGACGCGCGGATTGCTGGAAGAAGCGCGGGCCGAGCTTGGCGAATACCGCGGAGGCATCGACACGTCAGCGGCGGGGGACGAGAACCGCGGGCAGTATACGCAATGGATCCTCGAGAAGAAGCACCCGGCATTTTTGACGCTGCATCTCAGCGCGCTCGATCACATCGAGCATGAGACGGGGCCGTTCAGCCCTGAATCGATCGCTGTTCTTGAGATTATCGACGCCACGATAGGGAATGTCCGCGCGACGGCGGAGCGGCTCGCTCCGGGCCGGGCGTACATCGCGGTTGTCTCCGACCACGGATTTGTGCGAACCGACGCGCAATTGAATTTGTTTCCTTTGTTTCGCGATGCGAAGCTGATCACCGTGAATGAGAAGGGAAAAATTATCGATTGGAAGGCGATCCCGTGGCCAACGGGCGGCTCCGCAGCCATTGTGCTGAAAGATCCTGGCGACACCGAGACTTTGCGGCAAGTTCGAGAACTGCTCGCCAAGGTCGCCAGCGATCCTGCGAACGGGATCGACCGCATCCTGGAAGCGGAGGAACTTCACAAGCGCGGCGGGTATCCACCGGCGTCCTTTTTTGTGGGGCTCAAGCCAGGGTGGCGAACGGGGTCGACGACCGACGGCCCGGTTCTTTCCAAGATAAAAGTAGGCGGCACACACGGCGCGATGCCGGATTTGCCCGAGCTTCACGCATCTTTCTTTTTGGTTGGGCCGGGCGTTCCAGCCGGCAAGTCGCTCGGAACGATCGATATGCGCGATGTTGCGCCGACTCTGGCGCACGAAATCGGACTATCGCTCCCTAGCGCGGACGGAAAAATTCTACTACCCTAATCGCGAGGCGCAGGCTCTGGCGCGTTTACAAGGGCCACGGACCTGAATCATCTGCGCTTTAACGCAGGCCGACCATGCCCTTCACGGAATCGATCAGTTTGGCGGAGTCGTAGCCGACGCCATCTTTAAAGACCAGTTCCACTTTTTCGATGTCCTTAATGTTGGCTGATGGATCTCCCTGCAGGACGACAATGTCGGCTGCCTTGCCCACCGCGATCGTGCCGATTTTATCCAACTCGCCGAGAAATTGAGCGCCATTGGACGTGGCGATGCGGATGGCCTCGACCGGCGTAAAGCCTGCTTCCACAAGCAATTCGACTTCGCGCTGATCTCCAAAGCCGGCAATCACGCCGCCGTAGCCGGTGGGATCGAGCCCCGCCAGCAGCAATCCGCCCTGCTTCGAAAACTCGTGTTCGAATTCCAATTCCTTTTTGAAAATGGCAGGCGCATCGGAAGTTGCGGCGTTGTCGGAGACGCGCGCGCGCCGCGACAAATAGGCGATGCGCGCTTCGGGCGTCATCGCGTTGAGGACGCGGCTGTCGAGCGGCGCGCGGCCGGGCACGGACGTTTCGAATACGGGCAGCGTGGACGTGACCGCAACGTGATGCGCGATCAGATCGTGAATCATGTCCTGCATGGGCTTGCTCGAGATGTCGACGGAGAGCAGCGCTTTTGCGGCGGCTTGCGGATTGGGGCAGACGCCTGGTTTTTTGTCGGGAAGAAATTCGGTGTCCACTTCGATGCCGTGCTCGAGATCGTCGATGCCGAGGGCGGCGGCTTCGCGGAAGCCGATCGAGCAAAGATGGCCGGTGACTTTGATGCCGTGGGCATGCGCGGCTTTGACGGCGGCGGCGAGTTCGTCCGGCGTGATGTTCATGTAGGCCTTGAAAGAAGTAGCGCCGTGCGCAATCCAGAATTCCACCATCTGGCGCGCGTCTTCGGCGTCTTTCAGTTGATGCATTTGCAGCGCGAACGCGCCTTCGCCTTCGAGATACGGGCCGGTCACGTGGATTTTCGGACCGGCGAGCTTTCCAGCATCGATGGCCTGCTTGAGTTCGAGATCGGCGTAGGGTTCGAGGCTGCCGGTGGTTCGAATCGAGGTGACGCCTCCCGCGAGATAGAGGCGAGGGAAGCTCGAAGCATGCTCGGGATAAAGCGGCAGACCGCCGCCGGGCGATGGATAAAACATGTGATCGTGCATGCCGACCAGACCGGGAATCACCGTGCGCCCGGAGAGATCAAGAACTTTTGCGCCGTCGGGAATTTTTGTGGCGGCGGAATCGTCGAGCGTGCTGATTTTTCCGTCCGCGATGACGAGCGTTTGATCCACGCGGGGCGCGGCGCCGGTGCCGTCCACCACACGCACGTGCGTCAGCGCCAGGATGGACGCATCTTCCTTCACGAAGGCGCTCACCGCTGGCGAAAGCTTTTGCTTCGTTTGGCACCACGAGAGGGATGGCAAGAGCAGCAAGGACAGACTGGATAGAATCATTCTTCGCATCGAACCACCTCTCTGATTTCCAAGGGTGTGACGCGTTGCAGTCTATTCACACGTTCGCATCAATACAAGAGGTGCGTGGCAATGGCGCATGGAGAGCTATGCCCACGCATTCGTGATAGATTTTTGCTCGAAGAGGTGAGAGATGCTTCAATCCTTCAAACGTTTTCCCGGTCTGGCGATCGCATCCGCGATTCTCGCCGCCTTTCCCTGCGCGGCTCAGCAGTCCCCCAGCGCCGCGGCCACGGAAGGCGACTTCGTCATTCACAATTTTCAGTTTCACTCGGGCGAATCGGTTCCGGAGCTGCGACTGCATTACACGACGTTGGGCAAACCTGTGAAAGACGCGGCCGGACACACGACCAACGCCGTGCTGATTCTTCACGGAACCGGCGGCACCGGACATCAATTTTTCGCGCCGCAATTTGCCGGCGTCTTGTTTGGCCCTGGCCAGCTTCTCGATGCGTCGCGCTACTTCATTATTCTTCCCGATGGTATCGGCCACGGAAAGTCGTCCAAACCCAGTGATGGCCCGCACGCGCATTTTCCGCAGTACGACTACGACGACATGGTCGCAGCTCACTACCGCCTCCTCACGGAAGGACTTGGCGTTAACCACGCTCGCCTGGTGATGGGCACTTCGATGGGCTGCATGCATTCCTTTATGTGGGGCGAGACGTATCCCGATTTCATGGACGCGCTCATGCCGCTGGCGTGCGTGCCCGTACAAATCGCAGGACGCAACCGCATCTGGCGCAAAATGGTGATGGACGCGATTCGCGAGGATCCCGAATGGAAAGGTGGCGACTACAAGGAAGAGCCGAAGCAGGCTCTGCGGACTGCGTTGGATTTTCTATTGATCGCCGGCAGCGCGCCGATCCCCATGCAGAAGGCTCTGCCCACGCGCGACGCTGCAGACAAATATCTCGACGATTATTTCCACGCTCGATTCGCCGCGCTGGACGCCAACGATCTGCTGTACCAGGTGAACGCCTCGCGCAACTACGATCCTTCGCAGCTGCTCGGCAAAATCAAGGCCCCCGTGATGTACATCAATTCCGGCGACGACTTCATCAATCCGCCGGAACTAGGCATTGCCGAGCGCGAAATCAAAAAAGTCCAGAACGCGACATTCGTCCTGATTCCCGCCAGTGAAAACACGCACGGCCACGGCACACACACCTGGGCCGAGCTTTGGAAGCAGTATCTAGCCGAATTGTTGGAGAAGTCGGCTCACTGAGAGCCCCTTCCGGAGGAGATCGTCAGCGCGTGGCTTCGTGGCTGGCGCGAATTTCCTGCCAGCGGCGCGGACGCTTGTTCGCCTGCAAGACTTTTTTGCGAAGACGAATCGATTTCGGCGTGATTTCCACGTACTCATCGTCAGCAATAAATTCGATCGCCTGTTCGAGGCTGAGTTCGCGATGCGGAATCAAGCGGATGGCCTCATCCGCGCTCGAAGAACGCATGTTCGTCTGCTTTTTTTCCTTGGTGACATTCACTTCCATGTCTTGCTCGCGGGAATTTTCTCCGATGACCATGCCTTCGTAAACTTCGATCGCGGGGCCGATAAACAATTCGCCGCGTTCCTGAAGATTCCACAATGCGAAAGCCGTCGAAGGCCCCGGACGGTCCGCAACCAGCGCGCCCGTCGGACGCAGCGCCATCTCTCCCGCATAATCCGTCCAACCGTCGAAAATCGAGTGAATCAACGCAGTGCCGCGCGTGTCCGTAAGCAATTGGCTGCGCAAACCGATCAGCCCGCGCGAAGGAATTTTGAAATCCATTCGCACGCGGCCGGAGTTGTGATTGCTCATCTTGAGCATTTCGCCGCGCCGGCTGCCCAGCGTTTCCAAAATGATGCCGATGAAGCTTTCGGGCACGTCGATGACCAATCGCTCGAGCGGTTCAAGTTTCTTGCCGTTTTCCGTGCGGACCACGATTTCCGGCTTGCCGACCATCAGCTCAAACCCTTCGCGCCGCATCGTTTCAATCAAAATGGCAAGTTGCAGTTCGCCACGTCCCAGCACGCGAAACGATTCCGGCGTATCCGTATCTTCCACACGAATCGAAACATTAGTCAGTAATTCCTTCGCCAGCCGGTCGCGTAGATCGCGCGATGTCAAATAACTGCCTTCTTTCCCAGAAAGAGGGCTGCTGTTCACGGTGAAAATCATCGCCAGCGTCGGCTCATCAATCAACAGAGGCTCGAGAGGCAACGGCGCCGAAAGGTCGACAATACTCTCGCCGATCTGAATTCCTTCCACCCCGGCGATAGCGACAAGATCGCCCGCGCCAACTGCTTCCGCTTCATCCCGTTCTAATCCGCGGAATGTGTACAGCTTGGTGATGCGCGTCGAAATAATTTTTCCATCGAGCTTACTGATGCCCACGTCCTCGCCGCGCTTCAGCGTGCCGTTGAACACACGCCCAATCGCGATGCGTCCCAGAAAATCGCTGTAGTCCAAATTCATGACCTGAATTTGCAGCACGCCATCCGGATCGCCCGGCGGCGCGGGAATGCTTTTCACGATGGTTTCAAACAGCGGGAGCAAATCCTTTGAGCTGTCGCCGATTTGCCGGTGCGCGACGCCCTCGCGCGCGTTCGTATAAACCACGGGAAAATCCAGTTGGTCTTCGGTCGCGTCCAAATCGATAAACAAGTCGTAGATTTCGTCGAGCACTTCTTTCGCGCGCGCATCCGTGCGATCGATTTTGTTCAGCACGATCACCGGCGGCAGCTTGGCTGCCAGCGCCTTCTGAAGCACATACCGCGTTTGCGGCAGCGGCCCTTCGCTGGCATCCACCAGCACAACGACGCCATCCACCATGCGCAACGCGCGCTCGACTTCGCCGCCGAAATCGCTATGGCCGGGTGTATCCACAATATTGATCTTCGTGTCGTGAAAAAAAAGCGCGGTATTCTTGGCGAGAATGGTGATTCCCCGCTCGCGCTCGAGGTCGTTGGAATCCATCACGCGCTCGACGAGCGCCTCGTTGGCGCGGAAAATCCCGCTTTGGCGCAGCATGGCGTCGACCAGCGTCGTTTTGCCGTGGTCCACGTGCGCGATAATGGCGATATTGCGAATATTTTGGCTCATGATTTCTGCGTCTGTCTGCGGACCACTCTTGCGGCAGTCACTGCGAAGACAAAAATAGCTGCTGAAACAACCAGCAGCCCGGACGAATCTCCTTTGTTCTCAGGTGCGGTCGAGCAACCCATAGTTTAGCAGAGCGGGCTGCCGCTGGGACAGCCATTCTTGACGATCCCGTTCTCATACCTCTGCACGGCGCTGGACTGAAATTGAAACATCTGTTTCTTCGGAGGATTCGTGTACTATCCTCACCCAGACTGGCTTGCCTGATTCTAAGTTGGAGTTGTTGGGGGGATTGCCATGCGACTCATGAGTTTGTTGTGGAAGAGCAGAGCTTATCTGTGGGTTATAGTCATCCTCCTTCTCTTTTTGCTCACCGGCCGCGCGCAAGCGCCGAACCCGCCGGACTATTCGCTGCTCTTCGACAAAACCGACGTCATGATTCCCATGCGCGACGGCACCAAGCTGCACACGGAAATCTACGCGCCGAAAAATTCCTCCGAGCCGCTACCCATCGTCATCGAGCGCACTCCGTACGGTATCGCGGACGATGACAAAGGCTACAGCCGCAAGCTCGCGCGTTACGCCGAGATGATTCCTGACGACTACATTTTCGTCTTTCAAGACATTCGCGGCCGCTACGGCTCCGAAGGAACTTTTGTGATGCAGCGCCCTATTCGCGATCCCAAAGATCCAAAAGCGATCGACGAAGGCACGGACACCTACGACACCATCGACTGGCTCGTGAAAAACGTCCCGCACAATAACGGCCGCGCAGGTCTTGTGGGAATTTCCTACGGCGGCTGGCTCACCGTCATGGGAATGCTCGAGCCGCATCCCGCGCTCAAGGCCGTCTCCGAACAAGCCTCTCCCGCGGACATGTTTCTCGGCGACGACTTTCATCACAACGGCGCGTTCCGCCTGAGCTACGGCTTCGAATACTCGACCATGATGGAGACTGGCAAAACCAATTTCGCTTTTAAGTTCGATCAGTTCGATACATACGAATGGTATCTGCGCCTCGGCGCGCTCTCCAATGCCGATAAGAAGTACATCCACGGCACACTGCCCACCTGGAACGATTTCGTCGCCCATCCGAACTACGACTCCTTCTGGAAACGCGAAGCCATGCCCTACATCCTGACCAAGCCCACGGTGCCGAATCTCAATGTCGCCGGCTGGTGGGATCAGGAAGATGCCTACGGCCCGATGAAAATTTACGAACTGCTCGAGAAAAATGATCCCGATCATTTGAATTATCTCGTGGCGGGTCCGTGGAATCACGGCGGCTGGGCTCGCACCACCGGCAAATCGCTCGGCGCGATCCCCTTTGGCAGCGACACCTCTCTTTATTTCCGCCAAGAGATTGAAGCGCCCTGGTTTGCCTACTGGCTGAAAAACAAGGGCAGTCTGCCTCTCAAAGAAGCGCTTCTCTTTCAAACCGGCAGCAACAAGTGGGTGCAGTTTGATTCCTGGCCGCCGCGCAACGCGCCGACACGCGAGTTATATTTTCACGAAGACGGAAAACTCTCCTTCGACGCCCCGCAAGCGGCCGCTCCCCAAACTTTCGACAGCTACGTCAGCGACCCGGCCCATCCCGTCCCTTACCGCCATCGCCCCATCGACATGACGTACCCCGACGATCATCCCGGCAGTTGGCCCACCTGGCTCGTCGAGGACCAGCGGTTCGTGGACAATCGCCCCGACGTGCTGACCTGGCAGACCGACGAACTCACGGAGGACTTGACGCTCTCGGGAAGCGTGACCGCGAAACTTTTTGCATCCACCACGGGAAGCGACTCCGACTGGATCGTCAAACTGATCGACGTCTATCCACAAAAATATCCCGACGACTGGAAGCTCTCCGGCTACGAATTGATGATTGCGGACGAAGTGTTTCGCGGCCGCTTCCGCAAATCCTTTGAAAAGCCGGAGCCCATCACGCCCGACGCCATCACTCCCTTCACGATCGACCTGCACACCGCGAATCACGTCTTCAAGAAGGGCCATCGCATCATGGTGCAGGTGCAAAGTACCTGGTTCCCCATCATCGACCGCAATCCGCAGAAATTTGTTCCCAACATTTTTGAAGCCAAGGAGTCCGACTACCAGAAGGCGACGCAGCACATTTATCGTTCGAAGGCCTACCCTTCGGGAGTCGTTCTTTCGCTTGCGCCCGCAGCGGGCGGCAACTAGCGATTTTTATCAGCCAAGCTGATTTCGCGCGGAAACGGCGCGCTGAACCTGTTGTGGTATTCTCAACTTCGCTGAAAAATTTTGATCATCCGTGTTACTCCGGGGAGAGTTTCCATGCGTTTCGTCCGCAGGACCGCCAGCGTCACCGTTTTTTTCGCCCTCGCCGGGCTTTTGTTTGTGCCGCGCTTTGGAGCGGCTCCGCAGCGCCAACGCCCCGATTTTTCCGCGCTCTTCAATAAAACCGAAGTCATGATTCCCATGCGCGACGGCGTCAAGCTGCACACCGAATTCTATACGCCGAAAAACGCCGCCACTCCCCTGCCGATTCTCATGAACCGAACGCCCTACGGAATCTCCAGCCCCGGACAAAGGCATCAGCAGCATGATCTATCGCTACGCAGACATGGTTCCAGAGGGTTACATCTTCGCGTTTCAGGACATTCGCGGACGTTATGGCTCCGAAGGGAAGTTCGTCATGCTCCGCCCGCTGCACGACCCGAGCGACGCCAAAGGTGTTGACGAAAGCACCGACACCTACGACACGATCGACTGGCTCGTGAAAAATGTTCCGAACAATAATGGACGCGTCGGTCTCGATGGAATTTCCTACGACGGTTTTCTCGTAACCATGGGCATGATCCATCCCCATCCCGCGCTGAAAGCCGTTTCCGAGCAGGCTTGCATGGGCGACACTTGGCTAGGCGACGATTTCTTTCACAACGGCGCCTTTCGCCTGAGCTATGCCTTCGAATACACGGCTCTGCTCGAATCCTCAAACGAGAACTTCAGTTTTGCGTTCGACCGCTTCGACGTTTATGATTTCTATCTCCGTCTCGGCGCTCTCTCCAACGCCAACGCGAAATATTTCCACGGAAAATTGCCGACCTGGAATGAATTCGTCGCTCACGCAAGCTACGACGATTTTTGGAAGCATCACGCGGTCGCCTATGGCTTGAAAGAACCCACCGTGCCGGATCTCAACGTCGCCGGCTGGTGGGACCAGGAAGATTTTTACGGTCCGATGTCGACCTACGCACGTCTGGAGAAATCCGATTCGAAGCATCTCAACTATCTCGTCGCCGGGCCGTGGAATCATGGCGGCTGGGGCGGAGGCCCGGGCAAATCGCTCGGCGAAATTCCCTTTGGCAGCGACACCGGAGTTTATTTTCGCCAGAAAATCGAAGTCCCCTGGTTTGAATATTGGCTCAAAGACAAAGGCGAGCTGCCTCTCAAGGAAGCGCTGCTCTTCCAAACCGGCAGCGACAACTGGGTTCAATTCGATTCCTGGCCGCCTCGCGAAGCGCAAACCAAGCAACCTTTATTTCCACGAAGACGGAAAACTCTCGTTCGATCCCCCGCAAACGGATTCCGCTGATGCTTCCGACAGCTACGTCAGCGATCCCGCGCATCCCGTGCCGTATCGTCATCGCCCCATCGACATGACTTATCCAGAGGATCATCCCGGCAGTTGGTACACCTGGCTTGTGCAGGATCAGCGCTTCGTCGACGACCGCCCTGACGTTTTGACCTGGCAAACGGAAGACCTGACCGAGGACGTCACCCTCGCCGGCCAAGTCACCGCCAAACTCTTCGCTTCCACTAGCTGGCAGCGACAGCGATTGGATCGTAAAGTTGATTGACGTTTATCCGCAAAAGTTCGCGGAGGACTGGAAGCTTTCAGGCTACGAACTGATGATTTCCGATGAAATCTTCCGTGGACGTTACCGCAATTCGTTCGAGAAGCCCGAGGCCGCTCAAGCCCGGCGAAGTGACGCCTTTCACCATCGATCTGCACACCGCGGATCACGTTTTCAAAAAAGGTCACCGCATCATGGTCCAGGTGCAGAGCAGTTGGTTCCCCCTATACGACCGCAATCCGCAGAAATTCATTCCCAACATTTTCGAGGCGAAAGACTCCGATTACCAGAAAGCGACGCAGCACATTTATCGCTCCAGGCGATTCCCCGTCTAGCGTGGAGATCATGACCCTGCCGCAGAGCGCAGCGAGCGCAGGAAATTAAGTATTCCAGCGAATCTTCAGACAGGAAGTCTAATTGCAGCCAATTTGCCATCAGTGAGAGCACTTCACGATCCAAGAAAACACAGTTGCGGGTCCAGATCCAAGAAAATGCATCTAGATTCCATTAAATTGTGTTCGGATGACTGACCTGTCCCATTAGCGGACATTTGTTCATATCCGGATATTTATCTATAACTAATTCTAACATATGAAATTTGATTTCTTTCTGGCCGCTCTGTAACCTCCGGAAAGTTATCTTTCGTCTGTGATTTGTGGTTTGAAATTGCTTGAACGAGAAATAGGAACCTCTTCATCAAAATTTCGTATTCTCCAGTAAACACCCAGACGTTTTTTGCGTCTAATGTCTATATAGGATGGGGTGTATGACTCCGAACGTTATCTCAACACTGGATACCGGGATGGACGAACGATCAAACTTCGCGCCTCCTTCAGGCCCACGTTTTATGCGTTTCGGTCCATTTCAGGTTGATCACCAACGGCAAGAAGTAACCAAGAATGGCTCGCGCCTGAAGCTACAGGGGAAGGTATATCAAGTCCTCGTAGCGCTTTTGGAAAAGCCGGGCGAGGTGGTAACCCGCGAGGAATTGCGGCAACGCCTCTGGCCCGCCGACACACACGTCAACTACGACGCCAACGTCAACACCACGGTGAATAAGCTCCGTCAAGTGCTCGGGGATTCGACGGACAAGCCTCTTTATATCGAAACGATTCCGCGTAAAGGATACTGCCTGGTGGTGCCCTCGGAAGCCTCGGATGTTCCGGCCGCTCCGCTTGCCTCCGACGCCGCGCCAGAGAACGTCCTTGCGATGAGCGTTGCGGCCCCCTTCAAGGAACCAACGGCGGAGCGCTCCGGGTTCTGGATGCCTCTTGGCGTGGTTGGGCTAATCCTTGCCGGCATGCTTCTTGGCGCTGGCATCACCATCACAACTCTATTGATCGGTCATTTCGCGCAAGCCACTCGCTGGCCGTAGCAGAAAGCGCCGAGTTTATTTTCAGAGGATTGAGCGGGCTGACTTGAATCGGCTGCCAGGCAAGCCTTCCCTCTTGCCAACTACTGTTTCTGCGGAGCCGCCGTTTCTCCGGAGTAAAACTCCGTCCACGGGCCCGCTTTCATGTCACGCAAATAAGGCTCCTGCCAGGCGTATTCCGGATGAGCCGCAAGAAACGGCTTGGCAATAAAATCTGCTCCGCACGGATGTCCCAGCCCGCGCCACCAGCTTCATCTCTTTGGTCATGCTGGAATCCGTCGCTTTGGCTTGCACGGCGCCGCCGGGATAATACGGCGGCCATCCCCACACATCCACGCCGCGCGGCGAAGAATCCACGTGCCCGCAAAGTGTTCGCTCATTCGTTTCCGGTTTTTGGTGATAGCTGTCGACGTGGTCGCCCAGCATTTTCTCCGCAAGATCCACGTCGATCTTGCCTTTGTTTTCTTTCAGCAACTCCTCCCAGCGCACGCGCCGCGCATTGGGCGAAGTTTCCAGATTGCCCGGTTCGAATTGCGGTGCATCCAATTTGATCACTTTCGGATCGCGCGCCCAGTTCGAGCCGGCGAACGCGCCGTCTTTCGTCCGCCACAATTTATAAGCCTTCAGCCCGAGTTCGAGCTGCGCGATCTCGCCGGTTTTGCTGTCGCCCAGCAGCCAGTCGTTGGCGTAGCCGCCATTGTTGCCGTCCAGCATGATCTTCGTGTACTCGTCGATCGAGCCCGCGTACTGCAGCGCTTTCCTCGCGCGCACGAATTCCGCTTTCCCGTTGGGGTCCCAGCCTTCGAACTGCGTGATGGTCGTCTCCGTCACCATCAGGCCGTCGCTGTTGATGCCGAAGTCGTCGTCGCTTGCGATCACTCCCGGAAAACCGTCCATCAAGATGCGGTGGCCATTTTTCGGCGAAATGTCAAAAACGATGCGCCAGCGTTCACCGTTCGCGTAATTCGTCCAGTTATTGTGGGCCATCACGATCTTCCCGTCTTTCGTCCAGCTTCCCGTGGCCACAAACGCGCTGCAATTTCCCGGGCTTTTCAAATTTGGCGCATGCGCTACCTTTTGCTGTTTGTTGAACCACGGCACGTAGTAATCCGGCAGCTCTTCGAATGCGTTCATCGCGACGATGTCGTCCACGTCCAGCTTCGAATTTGTCCGCGCGCGCAGCCCTTCCACGATTCCCTGCAGCTCCTGCTGATATTCCGCGTCGATCTTGGGCCAGAGCATTTCGTGCGCGGCTTTGCGGAAGAATGCCCAGTCGCGCTGCGATTCATGCATCATCCTCGCGCTCACCGCCGTAAACCCATCCTCAATATCCGCCGCCAGCAAATAGCCGTGCTGAAAACCCACGCTTGCCGGATCGCCTTCGAGATGCACGTAGATCCACCCGCCGTCTTCAAAGCGATGCGCTCCCGCGAGGCGGTGATCGTTCGCACTTGTTTGCTTCCGCCCTGCCGCGATACCTGCGTACAAAGTGTCTTTACTAGCCGACACATCCGAACCGTTGCCGCCAAGCCACCACAGCGCGGCTCCTCCCAGCACAATCACAGCAATCGCCCCCGCCCGCCTCATCGAACTCGCACCCGCTTCTGCTTCCATCAATCCTCCTACTTATTCGCCTCATCCCGGCGCGTAAAAATCATCCCCAGTGTCCGCCCCGCATCCAACTTGAATCCGTTCAGCGCCTGATTCGCATCTCTCTCGAAATGAATCGTGACCCCCATCTTCATCAAACTAAACTCATCCTGGCTCGTAGCTGCGAACCCATCTGGCGGCAGGTTGTTCGCGTGCATAAATCCGCCGCCATCCAGCATGCTCACGATCTTTAATTTTCCGTCGACGATTCCCAGCCGGTACGTCACGCCCAATTCGCTGCTCCAATAATCACCTGCGTAGGCGCGAAGTTCTTCCCCAGTCAGCGCCATTTCCTTTTTCTCCGCCGCCTCGCGTTTGGTGGCCTTATTCTCTTCCTTCGGCTTCATTATGCTGCCCAGATAAATGTCCGCCACCTGGTGCGCGCGCCTCGTAGGATCGGCGTCGCCCCGGTTGCACAAACACGCCACCGAAAAATGCTGCTCCGGAAATCGCAGAAGCTCGGCGCGATACCCGCCCCACGAGCCGCCGTGGCTCACCGTTGGCAATCCGCGGTACTCCCCGATAAAAAGCCCCTTCGCATAGTCCAGCACCTTGCCGCTATTCAACTTGCCCCGCTCCTGAAGTTCCGCCAGAAAATCTTTTCCGCCAATTTGTCCGCTGTAGAAATTCTCATCCCATTTCAGCAAATCTTCCACTGAGGTATGCACCGCGCCATCGCCCGTCTGTTCGAAATAAGAAACATCCAGCGCGTACCCATCCTTGAGTTCTTTGGGATCGTAGGCCATGGCGCGGTTCGCAATCAGCGCGGTGTGGTCGTCGCGAAACTGCGTATGCGTCATCCCCAGCGGGCTGAAAATGTTCTCGGCGGCGAACTCGCGCAGCGTCTTACCGCCTACGCGTTTCACGATGATGGACAGCAGGAAAAACCCCGTGTTGCTGTAGAGCCAGTCGCTTCCCGGCGCAAAGTTCAGCGCTTTTTGCCGCGTGATAATCTGCAGCGCATCCTCGTCCGTCGTTACGCTGTCCGTGTTGATGCCCGCGAGATCCATCAGCGTCAGGTAATCGCGCAGCCCGCTGGTATGATTCAGCAGATGAAGAATCGTGATCTTCGCTCCGTAATCGGGCAATTCAGGAATATATTTCCGAACGTCGTCGTTGACCGAAAGCTTCCCCTGTTTTTCCAGCAGCAGAATGCTCGCGGCCGTAAATTGCTTCGAAGTCGAGCCGATGTCGAATACCGTCTGCGGCGTAATCGGAACATCTTCTTCGATATTCGCGAGCCCATAGCCTTTGCTGTAGCTGACTCCGCCATTTCTATAGACCGCCACCGCGCATCCCGGCGATCCCGCTTTCGTAAGATCCGTAAACACCTCGTCCACGCGCGGATGCCGTCTTGTCCTGCGCACGGATCGCTCGCGGAACGCTGCAAGTTCCCACCACCAACGCACACGCAGCAATGCTGCTTCCCACCCTTCGCAAAACACTCATGCCAGGTCCCCCTCGTCCGCTCCTGCGCGCCGAGTCTATCTTCTTCGCACCCGCGCTTCAATCCTTCGCGGATTCTCGTGTACACTCGCTCTTCCGTCATGCTCACTGCCATCACGCGCGCCGTCAGCCCCGCAATCGTAAATTGCGAATTGAGTTTCATTTCGCGCCAGCCAATCGATCTCGAAATCGCGCGTGCTCAGCACCGCGCCTACGAACATCTTCTAGAAAAACTCGGTGCTCGACGTCATTTCTCTTCCCGCCGAGCCAGATCTCCCCGATTCCATGTTCGTCGAAGATCCCGCTATCGTTCTCGACTGAACTCGCCGTTATTTTTCCGCTCGGCACGGAATCGCGCCGCCCGGAAGCCGCCTCGCTCGCCCAAGCTCTCTCCAAATTTCGCAAGCTCGAGTACGTCACGCTTCCCGGCACGCTAGAAGGCGGCGACATCCTCCGCATCGGCCGCAAGCTTTTCGTCGGCCTCACCAAGCGAAGTAACGCCGAAGGCATCCGCCAACTTGCCGCCATCCTCGCTCCGCATGATTACGAAGTCATCGCCGTTCCGGTTACCGGCTGCCTGCACCTGAAGTCCGCCGTCACTTACCTCGGCCGCAAGTACGTCCCCGGTTCGCGGCAACCGTTGCCACCTGGTTCGCCAATCGTGCTTGGTTCGACGCAAAACTATTTACCGGGTTACGAGTGGATCGACGTTGACCCCGCCGAACCTCATGCCGCAAACGCCTTGGCCTTTCACAGACACAATTATTTTCCCCGCGTCCTTCCCCCGCACGCGCGCCCGCATGGAATCCGCCGCCTTCCACGTCACCCCGCTCGACATCTCCGAACTCCAAAAAGCCGAGTCCGGCCTCACCTGCTCCAGTTTGCTCTTCGAAGCTTAGTTTCCTGCTTGCGTGGGTACGCGTTCTCCTCTGATTCTCCGAAAAACAAAACGGCCACCCCGATCTCTCGGAATGGCCGCTTCGGTTGAATTGCTTATCTTGTTTCTTAGTTCGTCAGCTCCGTCACGCTGCGCGCCACAAACACTGGCTGGCCGCTGATCGGATCCTTCAGCACCACCCCGACCACGCGCAACGTGTTCGTCGGATTGTTCGTCAGGTCCTGCAGACTCGTCAGCCCGCCGCCAAACCTCGTGAACGGCGTCACGTAGACGGTCACCGGCCCGTTGAACAACACGCCCGCCAGTCCATTCGAATTGAACTGGAACGTGCTCGTGCCGGTGTTTGCACTGTTTGCCACCAGCGTTCCCGTATGTCCTTCATGCCGCAGCACCACGCGCTTCACCGTTACGGTGCCGTTCGAAAACGGCCCGCCGATGCTCACGTGTTGCCCCGGAACCAGAAGCGACGAGTTGAAAAAGATATTGCTCCATCTCGGATTCACGAACACATTGTGCATCCAGTAGATGAAGTATTTCTCGTTGCCCGTCAGATCGATCGTCGAGATCTGCCCGGAATTGAATCCCGTTCCTGCCGGCAACACGTCGCGCACGTACAGATCGAAGTCCTGCGCCGTACCCGTCGGCGGGTCCACGTACGTGATCAGCCCTCCCGCATAGAATTTGTCCTGCGAAAGAATCGCCACCGTGTCCGCGTCAGGAACGTTCCCGTCAGTGCGTCCAGCGTCCCGGAAATCATCACGATCGACGTACTGGTCAGGTCGTTGATCGTCTCGCTGCCTTCCCATTCCGTCTGATCGTTCACGTTCACCGTAAACGCGTGCCCGTGCGGCCCTTGTATCGTGAAGGAATTCCCCGTCGCGTTGATGGTCGTCACGCCAGCGATAAATTCATCGATATACGCGTCCGCATCGCTCGGCGTAATCGCATTCACAGTGATTGTCGGATTCACCACGCCGGTAATCTGGCCGTTCATATCAAGCGCCAGCGACTTCCGGATGTCGAATTCGAAACCCCAGCCCGATCACGTCGCCTGTGGTCACCACCAACGGATTGGTCAAGGCTGATCGTCACCGTCGAATCGAAAGCGTCGCCGGCGGCGTGGTCGTCGACGTTAGCGAACTGATCGTCGGCCGCGTCGGCGGAGTTGTCTGGGGATTCGTCACATTGAGGTAGTCAATTTCCGGATTCGCCAGCGTGACAATCACCGTGTCGTAGGTCCCTGCCGGAATCGTGTTCAAATCCAGCAGCGTATGCATCCCGTTCAGCTTGGCAAAGTCCACCGTTTGCTGACCCGTCGTAACTGTCATGGGAGTGCTCGTTCCTTCCGCTACGCTAATCCCCATGATGACCACTTTAAACGAAACGACGCTCGGCAAAGGCGCGTCACCGCCGGATATAAATACCGTCCCCGACTGCTGCTGCGCAGTCGGCGGCGTACTCATGTTTCCTGCCCCGCATCCCACTGCCAAGGCGATCAGCGCGAGCGCAAATAGCCCACTCAACCACTTCCTTGTCTTCATGGCTCTCTTTCCTTTCCTGCTTGAATACCCCGGAGGCGCACCCTGCGCCCACCGACCCTTGCCTATTCAACCCGACCTCGCTGGATTTAGTCGCTGTCTGTAATTTATTGAATTGGCATGACTTACTATGCAGGAGGCACAGGCGGCTTGAGCTTCAAGCTGAAGTTTGCGCGGAAGACGATCATCGCCGCGGGGAACGTTTTGTACACAGCTCCCAACCTCTCTTTCAATCTTTGCTTTGCATCCCCTTTTTCTTGTGCTACTCTTTTTCCCGGCATGATTTCCATCGCGACGAAGCGAATTACCACTCCGACGTCTATGTCGATTACCTCGACTAAGGCGAAGAAGACTATTTTCGCTTCCGGCGCGTGGAGAAACAGCTAGCAAGCTAGAAAAAGTTTCCAACCCACCGCCTGAAGCGAATCCGGCGGTGGGTTTCTTCTTTTAACCCCCCGCCAGAGACGCTCCAGCGGAATCCAGGAGCGGATGTCATGAGTCCCGAATACGTGCAGGAAGAACGCAGAAGCGGAATCTTCCTTAGGCAGCGGCTTCGTCGCCGCCGCGAACCCCGCGCAGGGTAGCGCTCGACCAAAATGTCGTCGCCTTAAAGTTTGGCGGCACCTCTCTATTGGGAGCCAAGCGCATGGTGCACGCCGCCGGCCTCGTTCGCGCGGCGGCGCAGAATGCCAGCGTCGTCGTCGTGGTCTCCGCGATGAAGGGCGTCACCGATCGCCTGCTCGCTATCTCCCGCTCTCTCGCCGAAGGCAAGCTCTCTCACGCGCGCAATGAAGCCGAGGGCCTCATCCATCTTCACTTCAATGTGCTGCAGGATCTTCAGCTCGCCGAAGAGCAGCACGACCGCGTCCGCCGCGGCCTCCAGCTTCTCGGCCGCGATCTGCTCCACGAAGTTCCGCTGCAAGGTCGCGTCGTTGCTAACGCCGAACTCGCCGACCGCCTCGCCTCTTTCGGCGAACGCCTCAGCGCGCGTCTCTTCGCCGCTGCTCTCGAAAACATCCGGCAGTCGCCGCTGTTCCCGTTTCCTCTTCCGATTTCGTTCTCACCTGCGACACGTTCCGCGATGCTAAGCCTCATCTGGAAGAAACCAGAGAGCGCGGCCGCGATATTCTTATGCCGCTCCTCGAAGCCGGCCTCGTCCCCGTCGTCACCGGATTCATCGGCGCCACTCCCGACGGCCGCATCACCACGCTCGGCCGCAACAGCTCCGATTTTTCCGGCGCCATCATCGCTCACGTCGTGGACGCCGAAGAACTTGTGATCTGGACCGATGTGGACGGTGTTTATACCTGCCAATCCGCACGATTCCGTCGAAGCCAAACTTCTCCACGACCTGAGCTATGATGAAGCGCACGCGCTAGCGGCCAGCGGCGCCAAAGTCCTTCATCCTCACGTGCTGCCGCTAGCCGCGGAAACGGAAATGACCATCTGGATTCGCAACACCTTCAAACCGCACGTTCGAGGAACGCGCATCGGCCTGCCTCAAAATCACAAATGGCCGCGCACAATGCGGAGGTGCGGCATGAGCGGGCATTCCTCGAGAAAATGGCGATAAGAGCGGCGATGTCCAAACACGGCGCCCAGCAAAGTGAAATTCCTTTGCCCCGCGGCGCCGCAAAAAAATGGCGCGCCGGCGTTCTGGGCGCAACCGGCCTCGTCGGGCAGCGCCTGGTAAAACTTCTCGCCGGATCATCCCTGGTTCGAGCTTACCGAAGTTGCCGCGTCCGAGCGCTCTTCCGGCAAAAGCTACGCCGAAGCCGTCCGCTGGCATCTCGACGGCCCTATCCCCGAAGCTGCGCGCAGCCTCATCGTCAAAAGCCTCGATCCCAGCCTCGATTGCGACTTCGTTTTTTCCGCGCTCGATTCGAGCGTCGCCGGAGGCGCGGAGGAAGATTTCGCCCGCGCCGGCTATCCCGTCGTCAGCAACTCCAAAAATCACCGCATGGATCCCGACGTCCCTTTGCTCATTCCCGAAGTCAACGCCGCGCATCTCGACGCCATTCCCACGCAGCAAAAAAATCGTGGCTACGACACCGGCTTCATCGTCACCAATCCAAATTGCTCCACCGCAGGCCTCGTCCTCGTCCTCAAGCCTCTAGCCGACGCCTTCGGCCTCGAAAAAATTTTCGCCGTCACGCTGCAAGCCGTCTCCGGCGCGGGCTATCCCGGCGTCGCCTCTATGGACATTCACGCCAACGTCATTCCCTTCATCAGCGGCGAAGAAGAAAAAATGGAGTCCGAGCCGCAAAAGCTCCTCGGCAAATGGGACGGCGCCCGCTTCATCGACGCCGGCCTCGGCCTGAGCGCCCACTGCAATCGCGTCCCCGTCCTCGAAGGCCACCTCGAGTGCATCTCCCTCAGTCTGAAAAAAATCGCCTGCCTGAAAGAAGTCCGCGAAGCTCTCCGCAATTTTGAAGTCGACGCCGAACTCGCCTCGCTGCCGTCCGCTGTCCGCCATCCTGTGCACGTCCTCGAAGCCGACGACCGCCCGCAACCCCGCCGCGACGTCCACTCCGGAAACGGCATGGCCGCCGTAGTAGGCCGCGTCCGCGAATGCCCGCTGCTCGACATCAAGCTCACCCTTCTCTCCCACAATCTCGTCCGCGGCGCCGCCGGTGCCGCTCTCCTCAACGCCGAACTCCTCGCCGCCCGCGGCTTCCTCAATCGCCGCGTGACCGCGGACGAATCTGAGCTGACCCAGCCGGTTGCGCCGTGACAAAAACGAAGAGCTGCCCTTAGCGCTCTTGCAGCCTCCCCCATTGCTGGTTATACTCAGGGTATGAAAACAGCCGTATCCATACCGGATGAGATCTTTGAAGCTGCGGAGCGCCTCGCCAAGCGCACCAAGCGTTCGCGCAGCCGCGTATTCAGCGATGCCTTGCAGGAATACTTGGCCCGGCACACTCCGGACAAAGTCACCCAAGCCATGAACCAGGCCCTCGCGGAAATCGGCGAAACCTCGGATGCATTTGTTTCTGCCGCTGCTGGTCGCACGCTCCAGCGAAGTGAGTGGTGATCTCCCAAGGTGAGATTTGGTGGGCGGACCTTCCTGCCCCTGTGGGGTCCGGTCCCGGTTTTCGTAGGCCGGTAGTCGTTGTCCAGTGCGATGCCCTCAACGGCAGCCGCATCGGCACCGTGGTTTGTGTGCCGCTCACCAGCAACCTAAAATGGGCGCTGGCACCTGGAAACGTGCGTCTCGCGGCGCGACTTACCGGCTTGCCCAAAGACTCCGTCGCCAACGTCTCTCAGATCATGACTCTCGATGAACTACTTTTAACAGCCCGCGTCGGAAAACTTCCGCGGCCCAAGCTTGAATTGGTTCTATCCGGAATCGGAGTCGCTCTCGGCAGTTAACTTTCGGCGCCCCGGAATTTTCCGGCCACACGCCGGCTGAGGTGGTCTCCCGCGGTTTTATGGCCACTCGCATCACTCAAGAATTTCCCAATGCGGATTTCGAGCTCCAGCGTATTTCTCCAGTAGAGAACACATTACTTGTCCCCATTCTGTTAGGCTTTTTTCCCCTCCAAACGAAATGATGATCGCAATCACCTGCTTCGTCCCGAGCGTCACCATCGTCCGCTCCGAATCGCTCGTCGGACTCCCATGCGGCCCCGCCGCATCGCAAAACACCGGCAACCCCTCCAAATTCAAATCGTATTTCCCAATTCCCTTGTACGTCTCTCCCGCGTGTCCAGCGCGAAAAATAATGTTGCCCTGCACGTGCGCCAAGTCATAAAGCCCTACCGGCAACCGGCTCTCCACGCTCACCAAATTAATCACGTCCACCACATTATTTATCCGCGGCAATCCCTTCCCTGCAATCACCCGCCGCAAGAGTGCCTCGGCCGACCCGCGATACCGCGCCGGGTCCTTCCCCAACGCCTTGTACCCCGCCCGCGTAGCCAAAATCGCTGCCGCCTCCAGCACCGCCTTCGGCTCCGCCAGCTTCAAAATTTTCTCTTCGCAAACACGCAGCTCCCCGTCCAATCCCTCCGGCGTCTCCCCCGCCAACACCTCCGCCGTTACACATGCCAACGCCACCCGCGGGCATTTCGCCTTCAACTCCGCATCAATGCTTACTTTCATGATTTTCCAGCTGAGGAAGTCGCGAAGTTCAGTTTCTCAGTACGCAAACGGCAACCATCGCGCAATTTAGAAAACAGAAGAATGGTAGGCTCGTGGGGACTCGAACCCCAGACCTCCACCGTGTCAAGGTGGCGCTCTAACCAACTGAGCTACGAGCCTACAGAGGCGTTAGTTTAACACGAGTAATGGAGTGCGCGCCTACACGCCACGTCTGGTGATGGGCCGCCTCATGGCCCAGCAATCTTTATCGCCGCCGAAGCACCTTCATTCGCGAAAAGACATCCCACTTCAACAATCCGTAGTCTAATAATTCCAGGTTCACGCAATCCGGGTGTGGTATGAAGCTCCTTCGTCCCTTTATTTCTGGCTTCCTCTGCCTCGTTCTCCTCGCGCCCGCTCCAACTTGCGCGGCAGACTTAGCAACCTGCTCGGCCGTCGTCCAGGACGAAAACAATGTCCCCGTCCCCGCCGCTCAGATAAAACTGGAAGACGCCACCGGCCACATCTTCCGCGCCGAAACCGACGCCGCCGGCCGCTTCACCCTAAAAAATCTCCCCGCCGGCGATTACCAACTCGAAGTCCGCAAAGAAGGCTTTTTCCTAATCGCCAACCGCGCCCTCACTCTGCAACCCGGCCCCAACGAACTCACCCTCACTCTAAATCACGCCGAAGAAGTTCACGAACAAGTCCAAGTCACCGCCCCCGCCAACCAAATCGATCCGCAAGACACCGCCCAGCGCGACACCCTCACCGCCCGCGACATTCGCGACATTCCCGTCCCTAGCCCCCACGTCCTCGCGGAAAGCCTCGTCGCTCTCCCCGAAATCACGCAAGACAACGCTAACAATCTCCACGTCGCTGGCGCCCGCTCCGGCGAAACCCAATATCTCCTCGACGGCTTCGAAATCGGCGATCCCGTCAACAACACACTCACCTCTCGCTTCAACGTCGACGCCACGCGCGCCGCCGAAGTCCAAACCTCCAATTTCGGCGCGGGCTACGCACACGCCGGCGCCAACATTCTCAGTCTCGAAACTCCCGACGGCGACGATCGCTGGCGATTCGGCACCACCAATCCCTTCCCGGGCATCAACGTCCAGGAAGGCGTCCACCTCGGCAACTGGTACCCGCGCTTCACCTTCTCCGGCCCCGTCCGCCGCGGCCGCTTCTGGTTCTCCAATTCCATCAGCATTCAACACACCTTCGCCGTCGTCAAACAACAGCCTGCCGGCGCCAACACCTGGGAAGCTTGGGCCGGCGACAATCTCCTCCGCCTCCAGTACAACATCACGCCCAAACATATCCTCCACGCCACGCTTCTCTACAACCGCTCCCGCTACACCAACATCGGCCTCGACGCCCTCGATCCCGTTTCCACCACCGTCACCGGCGACCAACAGCGTTTCTTCGCCGCCCTCAAAGACCAGGTCTGGCTCGCCGACACCCTCTTCGATTTCGGCATCGCCGCCGACACCGGCACTCTCGACTACTACCCCCAAGGCACCCAGCCCGACGTCCTCCTCGTCAACGGTTCCTCCGGCAACTACTTCCAGCGCCTCCACCAACAAGGACGCCGGTACCAAGCTACCGCAGGAATGCCCGCCGCCACGCGCCACTGGCATGGCACTCATCAACTCGCCGCCGGCGCCAACGTCGCCGCCCTAAGCTATTCCCTCGCCGCCGATCGCACCGAAATCCAAGCCCTGCAAGCCTTCGAAGGCGGCATCTCCACCAACCCCGCCTGCACCGCCCCCATCCCCGGCTGCCTGGTCCGCACCTCCACCTTCACCGGCCCCGCCGCTCCCCAACTCTCCAACACTCAAGTCGGCGCCTACGCCCAGGACACTTGGTCCCTCTCCAAATTCCTCGTCCTCCAAGCCGGCCTCCGTACCGACTGGGACCGCTTCACCCAAAGCGCCATGGCTGGCCCGCGCCTGTCCGCCAACTTCCTCCCCTTCGGCGACGACACCTCCAAAATCACCGTCGGCTGGGGTGTCTACAACGCTCCCCTGAATCTTTCCCTCATCGCCCAAACGCTTGACCAGCGCCAGATCGACACCTTCTACGACAACGCCGGCAACGTCGTCTCTCCCAGCCCCGTTGTCAGCCAATTCGCCGTCCCCGCCTCCGGCCTCCACCAGCCTCGCTTCGCCATCAGCAGCATTGGCTGGCAGCAAAAGTTCGCTCACAGCACTCTCCTCACCCTGAGCCTCCTCGCCCGCAACGGCTACCACGGTTTCGCTTACGTCGACCAGCAACCCACCCAGCCCGGTGGTACGTTCCTCCTCGAAGACACGCGCAAAGACCGCTACCGCTCCGCCACCGCCACCGTCCGCCACGTCTTCTCCGAATCCACCGAAGCCTATGTGGCCTACACGCGCAGCGTCGCCCACTCCAACGAAGTCCTCAACCCCGCCCTCGGCTCCATCTTCTACGCCGCCCAGCAATCCGCATCTGAAGCCTGGGACGCTCCCAACCGCATCGTCACCTGGGGCTGGGCTCCCACTCACATCTGGGGCATCCAGCTCAGCTATTTCCTCGAGTACCGCACCGGCTACCCTTACAGCATCATCAACCTCGAGCAGCAACTTGTCGGTCCTCCCAACTCCGCCCGCTTTCCCGCCTACGCCAGCCTCAACATCGGCCTCGAAAAAAAATTCGGCTTCCGCGGCTACCTCTGGGGCGTCCGCATCGAAGCCGTCAACGTCCTCAACCGCCAAAATCCCGACACCGTCGTCAACAATATCGACGCCCCTTCGTGCACCAGCACGCTCACTCAGGGATGCTTCGGCGCCTTCTCCGGCGGCCAAGGCCTCGCCTTCACCCTCCGCGTCCGCTTCATCGGCCGCAAATAACCCCCGGAACGCCACATTCGCCTTGTGGTACAATAGGAGAAGAAAAAGCGAATTACATCATGTGCGAACCTCGGCCTCCAATCTCTACACGCCACGGACTATGCCCAGAGTTTCGCTGCGATTCATATGCACGCAATCAATTATTCTGTGAAGGCACAGTTTGTTCTAACATTGCGACCGCCAACTCGGGCGCGGTCGAAGCCAGAATTTTTGGAAACTCAGTCCAAATTTGGGAGGACTTCCATGAACGGACAAGTTGCTAAGTGGACCAACCCGTCCGTGAAGAAGCTTGCAGGCAATGATGATCCCGTTCGAACCATAACGCAGAGAGCACGAGAGGTGGTCCTCGCGGCGATGGATAAGGGATGGTCCGGCCCGCCATTCGATCCGCTCTCGTTAAGCGACCTCTTAAACCTACGAACAGCTCCGAGAGCCGACATCCGCGACGCACGGACAGTTCCAGAGGGAGACGGTATGTGCATCGAGTACAACCCAAGTCGTCCTCGCGGCCGAGTGCGCTATTCGATCGCCCACGAGATTGCGCATACGCTCTTTCCAGACTGTTCGGACCAGATCCGAAATCGAGTTTCGCGACACGACATGAGCGGTGACGACTGGCAACTGGAGATGTTGTGCAACATTGCCGCCGCCGAATTCCTGATGCCTATAGGGTCGCTGGGCGCAATCAAACATGAGGATCTCAACATTGATCGAATACTAGAGCTTCGCAAGGAATATGACGTTTCCACGGAGGCCGTGCTTTTGCGCGCCGTTCACGCAACCGATGTCCCCTGCGCGGCCTTTTCAGCATCGAGGATCGAAGAGGGGCGAAATCAAGGAAACTACTTTCTTGAGTACGTCATTCCATCTTGCGACTGGACCTCCCCCATCTCGAAGGGCACCGTCCTCCCAAGCCCCCATGTCTTGGGTCAATGCTCGGCAATCGGCTTTACGGCCAAGGGATCCGAAAGGATCGGGACTGAAACTCTCCATGCGGAATGCGTCGGAATTCCTTCCTACCCTGGATCAAGCTTTCCTCGGATTGCTGGGATACTTACCTCAGAATCGCAACAACGAGTTGGTCCACGAATAACCTTCCTGAAAGGCGACGCTGCGCGACCCACAGCCAAGGGAAAAAAAATAATCGCTCACGTTGTCAACGACGCAACCCCGAACTGGGGAGGTAACGGATTCGCGCAGGCAATCAAAGCTAGGTGGCCTGCCACGCAAGACGCATTCCGCAAGTGGATCGATGAAGATCCCAAACGACTTTCACTCGGAAATCTCCACATAGCCGATGCCGATCCCGAAACAGCCGTCGCCAGCATGATCTGCCAAAAGGGCTATGGCTCTTCCGCTAAAATCCGTCTGCGCTACTTTGCGCTGGAGGCCTGCCTCCAAACTTTGAACGAGATCGCGACTGAACACTCCGCATCTATTCACATGCCAAGAATCGGCTGCGGCCAGGCGGGCGGTTCCTGGTTTCTCGTGCAGGAGCTGATTACGACCGCTTTGCTCTCGGAGAAGGTAGCAGTCTTCGTATACGACCTGCCAGATGAGAAGGAGAAACCGAAGAGCCAAAAATCGCTCTCGTTTTGACAGGAGAACTCAATAACCCGGCAAATGGCCAAACGAATAATTCTACTTTCGGGCCCCGTGGCATCCGGAAAGACGCGGCTGGCGACAGCCCTTGTGGAGCGCTACGGATTCGTGTCGATCAAGACCAGAAAACTGATTGAATCCCTCGTCCGAGTTCCCAACGAGCGAGGCGCACTCCAGAAGGCGGGGCAGCAACTGGACGATGAGACACAAGGTCAATGGGTGGCGCAGGCCTTAGCTCGAGAAGTCTCGCGGCTGCCTGACGAGTGCTCGGTTCTTGTAGACTCCATCCGAATCGAAAAGCAGGCAGAGGCTATCCGAGTGGCGTTTGGCGCTCTAGTCGTGCACATCCACGTCACAGCTCCAACAGGCATCCTCTCCGACCGCTATGCCGACCGCACCGCGAACGTTAAAGAGTTCGCCTCGTACGAGCAGGTACGAGCAGACAAAACGGAGAATGCAATAGAGAGCTTAGCAGCCATCGCCGATATCGTCATCGACACCAAACAAAATTCGCCATCCGATGTATTAGTTCGCGCCGCAACTCGGCTCGGCCTCTATGGGAGAAGCATTGAGCGGCTCGTCGACGTGTTGATCGGAGGAGAGTACGGTAGCGAGGGAAAAGGGCACATCGCCGCTTATCTAGCGCCCGAGTACGACTACCTAATAAGGGTCGGCGGCCCCAACGCCGGCCACACAGTCTACGAACTCCCGAAGCCCTACAAGTTCCACCAACTC
Organism: uncultured Acidobacteriota bacterium; assembly: GCA_963804545.1. Taxonomy (GTDB): domain Bacteria; phylum Acidobacteriota; class Terriglobia; order Acidiferrales; family UBA7541; genus Acidiferrum. Next base: position 2,377,975 of record CAWDQW010000004.1, on the reverse strand, counting down.
CCGTCGGGCAGCAGGTGTTCTGAAGCCGGCTTGATCATCGGGCCGGGCGCGGTCATCTGGGTTCCGCAACTCCGCAAAGAGATCGCAGAGTGCGAGATCTCTCCCGATCGGCTCTCGATCGACCCTCAGGCGATGATCATTTGCGAAGAGGATCGCGCATTCGAGAAAAGAACCCTCGAGCCTGAGATTGGAAGCACGGCGCAGGGGGTCGGTGCTGCGACCTCACGAAAGATATTGAGAACAGCCGCCAATCCAAAAGTTCAACTCGTCAGAGACATTCCGGAGCTCGCGCCCTATATCAGGCCATCGCTCGAAGTCCTTGAGAGAGCTTTCTCGCGAGGCGCACGCATTTTCGTCGAAGGAACCCAGGGAACTGGCCTAAGCATCCACCATGGCCTTTATCCATTCGTGACGTCCCGAGAGACTTCAGGTAGCGGCTGCCTCGCGGAAGCCGGCATAGCGCCCAGCCGTGTGCGAAAAACCATCATGGTGGTAAGAACGTATCCCATTCGAGTTGAGGGCAACTCTGGATTCATGGAGAATGAATTGAATTGGCAAATAATCTCGGATCGTTCGGGGATTCCAGTGGACGAACTGCTTGCTGCGGAACGAACTACCACGACCAACAAGAAACGTCGCGTCGCGGAGTTCGACTGGAACCTTTTGCGCAAGGCGGCATCCTTGAACGGACCAACCGACATCGCCCTTACCTTCGCGGATTACATAACTATTGAGAATCGGAAGGCGAGACGATTTGAGCAACTCTCGGAGCCAACGATACGGTTAGTCGAAGAGATCGAGCGGGTCGCCGCCGCACCAGTATCCCTCATCACCACCAGATTCGACGCTCGAAGCATCATCGATCGCCGCGCATGGTAGCCGGAATCACAATTGATGAAATCTCTGGAAGTTTCCCCCAGCTCTACCATATGTCCCAACTTGGTAGCTGGCCAGGCATCCAGAAACACGGACTCCTAAGCACAACCGCCCTCCTTGACCTGTTTGAAGTGCGCGGCGACGAACGCTATCGGATCGAGTCCTGCCACCGGCCGGAGAGCATCCCAGTAGCCCATCCAGCGCACGGTCGCGCCGTAATTCGCGATCAAAAACCGATGTCAGATAGCTCGCTGCGAAAAGCACTGGTGGACGGCTTAGAGCCTGCGGATTGGTACCGCCTGCTAAACTCCAGAGTCTTCTTCTGGCTGACAGAGAAGCGTTTGGACACCCTCCTGAACGCGCGAGCTTATCGCGACCAGCGTCACAATGTCTTAGTGATAGACACCAGGCACCTGGTGGAACGCCATCAACACAGAATCTGGTTGTCGCCCATGAACAGTGGTTGCACCATACCGTTTCACCATAAGCGCGGCCCAGAAACCTTCCGAAAGATTGCAGATTATCCATACGCGGACAGGAAACGACTTGCAGATCCCATCGTGGAACTTGCTGTAGATTATAGCGTTCCCGACATTGCAGATTTCGTGACCGAAGTTAGAGAAACGGGGGCCGGACGGCCTACGGGACTCATCTGGAAGCGATAGGGGACGCGCGGCTGGGACGCTCCCGTGAACGCGGCGCGAGAATTTGCTATTAACCGCTGGCGCCATTTCCCTTGCATCTCGATAATTTTGTCATCGCTAAACGCGTCGATCCCGTCGGCCAGATCCCCCATTTGCGCTTTGAATTTGGTCCGAATGATCTTCACATAAGCCGGTTTCGATTGTTGATTGAAATGCATACTCCCTCGACTATATAAAATAAAAGCTCTCTGGAACATCCAGCAAAACGAAATCCTTTCCCGCTCCACATTCTGGCTATCCTTACTCTGCACCATCCAGGGAGACGAAATGTTCGGCCATCCAAGAATCTACTTCGGCGAGTTTGCGCGGCTCTCCGAGCAAATCCAGGAACCAGACCACCTCATCTCAGCAGTCGCGTCCATCCACCGCCTCACCCCGCAACACGCCGCCGAGCTCTACCATGAGTGGAGCAAGCACACCCACCACCAGCCCCCAACCGCCGCCGGCGAATAATCCCAATTCCCCCGCAACGTCAGGTCCGGTAACCTATGTGGAGTGCGGCAGCTCTGCTGCCGCTTTCGCAATTGTGCCACTGCTGCAGTCCAAAGGTTCTGAGCGAGACGCCCTTCTCCGACTGTCGGCTGTGAGCTGTCAGCCGCCCACCGTCCTCTGCGCCCGCGTCAAATCCAAACCCTCTTTCCCCTTTACAAACCATTGCCGCCAGCGTATAGTAGTCATCGGGTAATAGCATGCCCATCGCCCGCAAACGCCGACTCAGATCGGCGTTTTTTGCTTTTAGGTAGCACAGACACTCCTGTCTGTGCGCCTTTTTCAGCCCGAGACCCAGGCGACGCAACGGCCGGGGAACCCCAAATGTCCTCCGCCCCCGATGTAAATAAGCTTTTTAGAATCAACACCTACAGACCCTACCGTAACTGTTGATTCTAATAGACTTACAAAAACACTAAATCCTTTAGATGCAACACTTACAAAAAACGGGGGGGAGGGTGGGGGCCTCCGGGGGTAGCCAGGCGTCGGGACAAACAAACTTCATCCCGACCCTGTCGGGAAACTGTCCTCGTTGAACTCCGCGCCGGAGCACCGATCACTAAACCTGTATCCCGTGTCGTTGAAGGCTCCCGTTCCGAACGTTCAACCTTTCAACCTTTCAACCTTTCGACCTCTCAACCTTCAACCATGCACTTCCGACTTTCAACTGTCGATCGAAGATCCCGATCCGGTCGGGATTGTCGGCCTCCTCCACCAACATTCCTTTTACGCGCCGCCGCGACGGTGGTAGGCTTCACAACTGGAACCGTGGAGGAAAGAAAGTGAGCCTAGCCGCTCCACCTGATCATCTTCATTCGCTCTCAGGACTCGAAGGCCGCCGCAGCACGCGCATCGAGCGCACCGTTCCTCTCGTCGTGCTCGGCCAAACCAGAACGGGCCTCTCCTTCCAGGAAAAAACTTCGACGGTCAGCTTCAATCTGCACGGCTGCCGCTATCCTTCGCGCCATGAATATCCCGTCGGTGCGTCCGTTGGTCTGCGCGTCCTTCAGCCCGATGGTGAAACGATCTCTCCGGTCATTCGCGCCTTTGTGAAATCCGTTCATCCGCCTGCAAGCCCTCGCGAACTTTTCCAGGTTGGCGTCGAACTCGAATCTCCGGCGAATATCTGGAATCTTTCTCCGCCGCCATCGGACTGGAATCGCTTGCTGGGAGTCAGCGCATCGTCGGCCGGCATGGCCACCGCCGTTGCTCCCGCGCTGGAGCCGCCCGCGCCGCCGGCTGCTTCTCCGCGATTTTTCGCCGGCTGCCGCTCCAATCGTCGGCGCAAGCGAAGCGAGGACCAGCCAGGTGACGGAATTCCCGTCACCCTCTCCTGCAGCTGCCGCCGCGCAGCCGGGAAAAGAAACCACTCCGTCAAAGCCGGAACGAGTGGCCATCACCATCGACCAGCTGGTCGCCGCCATGCAAGGCAAACTGCAAGCCGCCGCCGAAAAAGTCGTTCAAAACGCGCTCTCCGAGCATCTCGATGAAGCCATCGACACGGCCCTCGCGCGTGTGGAAGGCGTCCGCGAACGAAATCTTCAGCAGTTGGGCGAATTTTCCGAGCAGCGCCTGGAATCCCTGATGCGTTCTTCGCGCGAAGAAATTCTCGGCCATCTCGAGTCGCGCCTCGGCGAAGTCCAAAGCCGCTGGGAAGAGCAGTACAATGCCTTCCGCACCCAAGCCGAAGAAATTGCGCAGCGCCTCGAAAAGCTCGCCGCCGATACGCAGCGCAATCTCGTCCGAAACCCAGAATTTTATAGACAAAGCCACCCGCGAAATCGAGCCGCAAACGCGCGGCCGCCTCGGACGAATCGCTCGGCCAGGCCACCGAACAATTTGAAGCCGCCGCCGACCGCATCTCCGATCGCCAGCTCGTTCGCGTGATGGAAGCCACGCGCATGGTTACGCGCGAAGCCGCCGCGCAACTCGACGCCCGCGTAGCCGAATCCCGCGCCCTGCTGCACAGCGCCTCCGGAGCCACTCTCGAAGAGTTCCGCCGCCAAGCCGAAGTGCAAGTCGATCTGGCCATCTCGGAAACCACCGAGCGCGTCCGCTCCGCGCTCTCCGCGCTCGACGCCGAAAACCGCGCCGCTTGCGAAAATCGCCGCCGCACCATGATCGACGACGTCACCCGCACCACCGAACAATCCACCGAGCAATTCCGCTCCGGCATCAAAGCGTTTCTCTATTCCTGCCTGGTGGCCGCCGTCGGCGCCGTCGATGAACACGCCAAAACCACGCTCGACGGCATGGTCAAAGATCCCAGCAGCTCCCCTCGCGCCATCGGTGATATCACCGACATCAGCGATATCACTAAAATTCCACCCGACGACGAAAAACCTAACTAACGGGCCGTTCGCCTGCGGCGATTCCTTCGTTGGGGCACAGCACCGCTGTGCCCTATTTTTCAGCCGGTTCTTGGTTTTGAAGAATTGCAGAGCGTAAGAATTATTTAGTTCGCGGGCTCGCCCAAACCAAATTCGCGATGCACAGTGATCAGCGCGGTCTTCGCCGCTTTCTCTTCCACCACGAACGAAATATTCGACTCCGAAGATCCCTGCGCAATCGCAATCAAGTTCACGTTTTCGCGGCCCAGCGCATTAAACGTTCTCCCCGCGACTCCCGGCGTCCCGCGCATGTTCTCGCCCACCACCGCCACGATCGCAATGTTCATGATCGACGGTGATGTGCTCGACTTTTTCGTGCGCCAAGTCCTGCGCGAACTCTTTCCGCAACGCCTCGACAGTTCGCTGCGCATCCGCCGCGGACACAATGAAGCAAATATCGTTCTGCGAAGACGACTGCGAAATCAGCAGCACGTTCGCGCGCACTTCCGCCGTCGTCGAAAACGTCCGGCCAACCACGTCCGGCAATCCCACGATCCCCGGCCCGCCCACGCTGATCAGCGCCACATCCTGTATCGCCGTCAGCGCTTTCACGCCACCGCCGATGCTGCGGCCCTCTGGAGTTATTTTTGTGCCCGGCCGCTCCGGAGCAAAGCTGTTGCGAATCCACACCGGAATCGCCGCCTGCATCACGGGCTTCAAAGTTTTTGGATGCAGAACTTTCGCACCGAAAAAAGCGAGCTCTGCCGCTTCGCGGTACGAAATCATCGGGAATCGTCCGCGCTTCCGGCACCAGCCGCGGATCAGCCGTCAACACGCCATCCACGTCCGTCCAGATAATCACTTCATCTGCATTCAGCGCCGCGCCGAGAATCGTCGCCGAATAATCGGAGCCCCCGCGGCCCAGTGTCGTCAAATTCCCTTCCGTAGTTGCACCGAGAAAGCCGGTCACGACCGGCACGATTCCTTTCTCAATCATCGGACGCAAGCGCACTTCGCATTGTTCCCGAGTGCGATCCATCAAAGGTTCCGCGCCTCCGTGGAACGCGTCCGTAATAATCACCTCCGTCGCTTCCACGGCTTCGCTCTGCAAGCCGAGCTCGCGCACCGCCCCCGCCACCAGCGGCGCGGACAGCCGCTCTCCCAAACTCGATATCGCATCCAACGTACGCGGCGTCAGCTCCCGCAGCAGCGCCGTCCCTTCAAACAGCCGGCTTCCTTCCGCGAAAACCTCTTCCAGCTCTTCTTTGATGGACTTTGCGCGCAGTCTCATCGCGAACCAAATTCTTCAGCGCCTGCTTCATGCTGCGTGCGCAATGCGCCAGAACTGCCGCTCCCTGCCCGCTTTCTCCGGCTCCCGCGCGCTTCGCCGCCTCAATCAAACGGTTCGTGACCCCGCTCATCGCGGAAACCACCGCGACGCAACGCGCCTTCGCGCGCACCCTGCGCGATAATCTGCGCCGTCCTAGCCATGCACGCCGCATCGCCCACCGACGTGCCGCCAAATTTCATCACCTGCAATCGCGCACTCATTTCTTTCGGCCTTCCCCACTTCTCGGAAATTTCTATTTTCAGTTTACCTTGAGAATTAGCTGGACTCGCGCAGAGGAATTTCACTCGTTGCCTAAGCGGGGGCCACATGAAGCGGGGTGAACTAAGGCCGATCCCAATCGAGGGCGTAGATCTCCTGGATGCTGGCGTCGCGGACGACGAGAGGCGAATCGTCTGGAGCGAGGCCGCTCCAATTTCCGAAGGCGCCGCCGGCGGCCTGGAAATCCATTCAAGCTGAAAATGCGCTCGAGTTTTCCGTTGCTGATTTGCACGCGGAAGTAGCTTTCTTGGTTTTCGAGAATTCCGTCAAAATACAGATAACGGCCGTCTCGAGACCAGGTTGGATACGCGACGAAGAGATTGGCGAGCGCGGTCCATTTCTGCGTGGTGAAATCAAAAAGCATGAGCTTGAGGGAATCCAGCGGAATGGCAGCCAATGTAGCGTCCGTCGGGAGACCAGCGCGGAGAATACAAGTCCATCGGAACCGGGCAACTTCACCGGCTTTCGCGTCTTCAGATCCATGACGTAGACTGCCGAACCCTGATTGTTCAGCGAATTTTCTCCGAAGGCCAGAGATTTGCCGTCCGGCGACCACGTGGGGTCCGCCGAGTTGGTCGCACTTCGATAAATCAATTCGGGAGCGCCGCCCTGCGCAGGAATCGTATAAATTTGCCAGGGTTCGCCGGGCGGATGGCCAAAGAAAACGATCTGCTTGCCGTCCGGAGACCAGCGAGGCAAATACGCCAGCATGGGCGGAAAAACCAGTTGAAGCTTTTGTGTTCCGTCTACCTTGCTGCGCCACATGGTGCCATCGGAGGCGTCGTTGTAGGCGACCCACTCGCCATCGCGAGAGAAGTCGAGCCCCATCGCCGAAATTCCTGAAAGGTAAGGCGACGAGTTGTTCTGATTTCGACGTCATAGCGCAACAATTCGCCGCGAGGCTGCCAGCCCTGGACAAAGATTTTTTTGCCATCGCGGCTGGGGACGGGATTGCCTACGTTCATCGGGCCGGTCGTCAACTGGACCGGCGGCTGGGGTGTGGCGCGAAAAAATCCGCCTTGTTCGTTGATGGCCCAGAGATCCGCTGTCGCTTCGCGGCGCGCCTGAAAAACGAAATACTTTCCGTCCGGCGTCCACTTGCCGCAGCATTCGTTGGGTGCATCACTCCATCCGGGCAGCAAAAGATGAAGATTGGCTGCCGTCCACGGAAGCTTGCCAGATTGCGCGGTTATTAGTCTTGGGATCGTTGACGGTGAAACGCAAAATCGAGCCGTCGGGCGACCAGCGAATATCGCCGGCAGTCCCACCAGCTGGCAAGAGACGCCGCGGATTGCCGCCATCGCTCTTCGCAAGCGAAAATCTCATTCCCTTTGCAAAAAGCGATTTGCTTGCCATCTGGCGACCAAGCTCCAGCATGGCCTTCCAGATTTCCCAAGTCGCCGAGGCGAACCGCCAAGGACGGGGACGCTCCAAAGCGGGCCGTCGAGAGCGTCCCTCGCGGGGTATTCATCAAGAGCGCGGAGCCATCGGCGCGAAATATCGAAAATGTTGGAGAAGCCGGTGTCCACGAGAGAATTGGGAACGGGAAAAGTATCGCCGCCGGTCACGGAAGTTTGGGAAAGGCGCGATTGCCCTTCAATAAAGTAGAGCCGCGAACCATCCGTGACGACGTCCGATTTAGGCCGGTTCGTGTTGGTGAGTTGGACTGTGCTGACCACGCGAGGCGGCGCCACGGGGCGCGAGGGCACGTACCCAAGAATTACCGCGAGGGTAATGAGCGCGCCGCCGACTAGAGCCCAGGTCTGCCACCGAGAGGAGGAATGCCTTTCAGGAATTGCCCCCGGCGCAGCCGGCATAGCAACGCTGGCACCGGACTGTCCCAAATCCAAATCACGCTTCAAACGCTTCAAGTCCGCGCGAAGTTCCGCAGCTGTCTGGTAACGCAGACCGAGATCTTTCTCGAGCGCTTTCGCCAGAATATTTTCCAAGCCCGCGGGCAAATGCGAATTTAATTTTCTGGCAGGCGCGGCTGACGAGTTCAGGATGCCATCGAAAACCAAAGCAACAGCGGAGCCGCCAAAGGGAACGACTCCCGTGGCCATTTCATAGAGCACGACGCCGAGCGAAAAGAAATCCGTGCGGGCGTCCAGCTCCTGGCCGCGCGCCTGCTCGGGCGACATGTAGGCGACGGTGCCCACGGAGTTGCCCGGACTGGTGATAAGGCCTTCCTCCAGGACGTGGCGTTGTGTCGGCAGGACAATTCCCCGCGGAGACTCCAGCGCGGGCTGGCGGTAGGCGGCGAATTTCGCCAAGCCGAAATCCAGAATCTTCGCCGGTCCGCGATCCACCAGAAAAATGTTCGCCGGCTTGATGTCACGGTGGACGATGGCTTTGGCGTGCGCGGCTTCCAATCCATCGGCGATCTGAATGCCGATGTCCAGAAGCTCCGGGATGTCGATGGATTTTCTCGCGATACGGCGCTTCAGCGTCTGGCCTTCGAGAAGTTCCATCACGATAAACGGGCGGCCTTCGAATTCCTCGATATCATAAATCGTGCAGATGTTCGGATGATTCAGAGAGGAGGCGGTGCGCGCTTCACGACGGAAGCGTCCGATGGCCTGCGGGTCCTGGGAAATGTCTTCGGGAAGAAATTTCAGGGCCACATTGCGGCCGAGCCGCGTGTCTTCGGCTCTGTAGACGACGCCCATGCCTCCGCCGCCAAGCTTTTCCAGGACGGTGTAATGGGAGATGGTGCGGCCGACAATGGAGGAAGTATCCAGCACTTGCCACGAAGTTTACTCCAGCCCCTCCACACGGGCAATCGGCCCAGACCCATGCAGCACCGGACCGTGAGTCACGTCACACCCAACTGTGCCAAATGCCACATACAGAGGTGCGAGCCGGAGTTAGCCTGTCACGAGTTGGGGCGAAAAGGAGATGTAAAGTGCCAAACCTAAAAACCATGAAAGCAGCCGTTGTTGACAAATTCGGCGCGCCGTTGACGGTGCGAGAAGTACCTATACCAACACCGGGGCCCGGACAGGCTCTCGTGCAAGTGTTTGCGACTGGCGTGTGCCACACCGACCTGCATGCGGTGGACGGCGATTGGCCGGTTAAGCCCATGATGCCGCTCATCCCGGGCCATGAAGGTGCAGGAATCGTAGCGGCGCTCGGACCGGGGGTTACCCACTTGAAGGAAGGCGACCGCGTTGGAATTGCCTGGCTGCACAGCGCATGCGGCCATTGCGATTACTGCCTCGCCGGTTGGGAAACGCTTTGCCCAGAGCAGCAGAACTCCGGATATTCGGTGAACGGAAGTTTCGCGCAGTATGCATTGGGGCAAGCGGATTACCTGGGACGAATTCCGAAGAACATCTCGTTTGTGGATGCGGCGCCGATCCTCTGCGCGGGCGTTACTACGTACAAAGGGTTGAAAATGACGGAAGCGCGGCCCGGCGAATGGGTGGTGATCTCCGGAGTAGGCGGGCTGGGCCACATCGCCATTCAATACGCGAAGGCCATGGGACTGCACGTGGCGGCGGTGGATCTGGGACCGGAAAAGATGGCACTGGCGCGGAAGCTGGGAGCGGAGGTTGCGATTGATGCGAAAACACAGGACCCTGTGAAGGAAGTCCAAAAACAGATCGGCGGGGCGCACGGAGCGCTGGTGACAGCGGTTTCCCCGATCGCCTTCAAGCAAGCCGTCGGCATGCTTCGCCGTGGCGGGACTTGCGTGCTGAATGGTCTGCCGCCCGGTGAATTTCCGGTTTCGATTTTCGACGTCGTTCTAAACGGCTACACCATACGGGGCTCTATTGTCGGCACGCGCTTGGATCTGGAAGAGTCGCTTGCGTTTGCCGGAGATGGCAAAGTGAAGGCCACAATCGAGGTATTGCCGCTGGAATCCATCAACGATGTATTCAGCCGGCTCAAGAAGGGGCAGGTTAACGGACGCGTGGTGCTGGGCCTCAAGGAAGAAGTGTTTGCGAAGCCGGCGCTGGCGCGGCTGGCGAGCTAATCCAGTCCGTCTTGTTAGCGCGGCCGAACTCAGGATGCTATTCGTCGTTTACTTCGTACAGCTCGACAAGATGACATTGCGGACAGCGGTAAACTTCCACGGGAACTCCGATCGTGGGGCTGATCATCAAACCGTTTCGATCGCCTGCGACGGCAGGGATCACGGTCTTCATATCATCCATTTTGTCCATGCGGGGAAAACTCGCACACTTCGGGCAAGTCTTTTTGGATTCCATCTAGACGCTCTTTTCAACTAGAGCGTAACCGGAGGAGCGATTTCGCCCAACGGCTCGGTACTCGGCAAGGATTCGTCGATGGCCCCGAGGAAGCCCGGTCCGTTCAGCGACAAGGTAAATTCGCTGCCAACGCTAAGACCCACCCGCTGACCAGTGGGGAGATTTAGCTGCGCCTTTCCGTGTTTACCGTGAAGCTCAACCGATAGATGACTGTGGCTTGATTGCACGATGCCTGTCACCTTCATAATCATTCTCATTTGTTTTACATTCCTTTCCGTTATCGCGAAGCAAAGAGAAACGTGCCTGCAAAACGGGGCCTGGCGCGGGTTATCCGGAATGTTTGGGTGTACACTCACACGTTTTGCCTTTAAGCGTTTGGTTGAGCGTCCGGCAAGGCGGGTGTTATTCTGAATTCTATGGCGGATCCCGCTATATCCCCGCCCGAACTGACGACAGCAACGCCGCTGGAGCATTCGCGGCGGCAACTGGAAGCTTTGCTGGAAGTGGCGGAATCGATCGCGCAGCATCGCGATCTGAACGCACTCTTTCACGACCTTGCCGAGCGTCTCCATTGCGTCGTCGATTTTGATTTTTTGACGCTGGTACTGCACGACCCCGATCGCAATGTGATGCGCCTGCACATTCTCGAGACGCGGCTGCCGACGCCCGTCAAAACGGGCAGCGAATCGCCGGTGGAGGGCCATCCTTCGGGGTGGGTCTGGCAATCGCAGCAGACGTTTGTGGTGACGGACACGGAAGAAGATCAACGCTTTCCGGATTTTCTCCACCGCCTGCGCGAGGTCGGCGTTCGCTCTCTGGCGATGGTTCCGTTGACGACGGCGCAGCACCGGCTGGGCGCGATGGGATTCGGACGGCTCGTTCCGCAGCTCATCACGGATACGGAACTGCAATTCATGCAACGCGTGGGCAGCCAGGTGGCTGTGGCCGTGGATAACGCGCTCAATTTTCAAACTTCGCAGGCCTATCAAATTCAACTAGCCCGCGAGCGCGACCGGCTGCAAGTGCTCCTGGACGTGAACAACATCCTGGTCTCGACGCGCGAGCTGCCGGAACTTTTCCGCGGGATCGTCACGTCCCTCGAAAAAGTGATTCATCATGACTACACGAGCCTCGCTCTCCGCGAATCCGCTTCCGGCCTTTTGAAGATTCACGCGCTGGATTTTTCCAGCCGGCCCGGCATGTTCAATCAGGAAATCACAGTGCCGCTTGAGACGACCCCGTCAGGCATCTGCTTCACAACGGGCCAGCCGCTCCTCGCGCGCGGCGCGGAGCTCGCGCGGTTCGACAACGAAATCATCCGCATGTTGCGCGCCGAGGGCGTGCAAACGATTTGCTGCGTTCCCTTGATCACCCGGGGGCGGACGTTTGGCACGCTGAATCTCGCCAGCCGCCGGGAGGACGCTTTTCCGCACCAGGACGTCGAGCTGCTCCAGCAAGTTGCCGCGCAAATCGCGATCGCGGTGGAAAACGCTTTGGCGTTCAAACAGATCGACAAGTTGAAAGACAAGCTCGCCGAAGAGAAGTTGTATTTGGAAGAAGAAATTCGCAGTGAATTCAATTTCGAAGAGATCATCGGCGATAGCCCGGCGCTGAAGCGCGCGCTGGCGCAAGTCGAACTGGTGGCTCCGGCGGGGACGGCTGTTTTGGTCACTGGAGAAACGGGCACAGGCAAAGAGTTGATCGCCCGCGCGATTCACAATTTAAGTCCGCGGCGCGAGCGCACCTTCGTGAAGGTGAATTGCGCGGCCATCCCCAGCGGACTTCTCGAATCGGAGCTGTTTGGGCACGAGCGCGGGGCTTTTACGGGCGCGCTGACGCAAAAAATCGGGCGCTTTGAGCTCGCGGATCACGGAACGCTTTTCCTGGATGAAGTGGCGGACTTGCCGCTGGAGCTGCAGCCCAAACTTCTGCGCGTTCTTCAGGAGCAGGAGTTCGAGCGGCTCGGCAGCAACGTCACGCAGCGCGTGGACGTGCGGATCGTGGCTGCAAGCAACGGCGATCTCGCCAAGCTCGTCGCGGAACGCGCTTTTCGCAGCGATCTCTTCTACAGGCTCAACGTGTTTCCCATCCACATTCCAGCTCTGCGGGAGCGGCCGGAAGACATTCCTCTGCTAGTCCGCTACTTCGTGCAAAAGTTCAGCCGGCGGCTGAACAAATCCGTCGCCTACGTTCCCGCGGAAGCCATGGACGCGCTCGCCGGATACTCGTGGCCCGGCAACATTCGCGAACTGGAGAATTTCATCGAGCGCGGGGTGCTACTCTCGCCTGGCAAAGAACTGCGCGTACCTGTCGGCGAACTAAAATCAAATGACGCGGCAAACCTCGCCGGCGCTTCCATGGCAGCTGCGGATTCTTCATCCTCTGCTTCCTCAACGCCCTCGCACTCATCGATTTCCACGCTCGAAGACGCCGAGCGCCAGCACATTCTCCGCGCACTGCGGCAAACCGAATGGCGCATCGCCGGACCCAAAGGCGCTGCCGCGATCCTCGGCATGAAACGCACGACGCTGCAGGCGCGCATGCGCAAACTCGGCATCCGCCGGCCGGTTTAGCGCGCAGACGCGGTCCGCTCGCGACGGCCTTAAGGATCTTAAGATTTGCGCCGAATTTCTATCACTCAAATTGAAGCATGACGATCTCGGGATTCGAACCGAGGCGCAGCGGCGGACCCCACGTGCCGGCGCCGCTCGACGTGAACACTTGCATTTCTCCGATGCGGCTCAGGCCGTAGACAAATTGGCGGTAGATGCGCCGCGCCATCCAGCTCCAGGGAATGAATTGGCCGACGTGAGTGTGGCCAGAGAGCTGCAATGAAACGCCGGCGGCTTCCGCGACCTCCGGATGGTCGGGCGCGTGCGTCAAGAGAATGCTGGCGCGCTTGCGGTCCACGCCGATGCCCTGGAGAACGGAGGCAAAGTGGCCGTTCTGGGTTGCGTGCCGGTAGGGCACGCCGATGATTTGCAAACCGTCCGCTTCCACTTTCTCGTTGCTGAGGACGCGCACGCCGGCCGCTTCGACTGCGCGAAGATACTTGCTGTCGTCGCCAAATTGTTCGTGATTTCCCGCGACAAAATAAACGCCGTGCGGAGCCGTTAATTTGCTCAAAGGAGCCGCAGCGCGCCTGGCGTCGATGGCCGTTCCGTCATACAAATCACCCGCGATAAAAATCGCGTCCGGTTCTTCGTGCAGAATCTTCGCGACCATGCGCCGGAGAAAAGTGCCGTTGCGCACGTGGCCCAGATGCAGATCGCTGATCAGGGCCGCCCTGCGCCCGCGCCAAGCCTCGGGCAAATTCGCAATGCGAACGGTGATTCGCGTGATGCGCGTCCAACTGGCGTTGAACACGCCGTAGAGGCCGGCGACGACGGCGGCGCCGAAAAGAAACTGCACGATCAGGTGGAAGTTGACATTCAAACTTGTAAGCCGCGCGACCGCGTAAACCAACCACGAGGAAACGGCTCCAAGAAAGAGAAAGCTCAGCAAACCCAGCCAAATTGCCGATGCACGGTAAAACACGCGAAGCAAAGGGCTGGTATAACGAAATGCCAAAAGCGAAGCCGCAAGAAAACTCACGGACAAAACTCCAAGCGTCACTTTAAGCCACAGTGCCCCGGCCGCGCCATCTCCTGAGGACGAAAACGTCCAGGTCGCGTACAGCAGCAAATGCGTCAAAAAGAGCACGGTCTGAATTACGGCGATGAACCCGAGCAAACCCGGACGTATTCTCATGTTTATTGGATTCCTCAAAGCGCCATTCGTATGCATCACTTTGGGCCTTGCCGCCAGGATCTTCCGGTAGCGGCAAACCAACGAAAGACAAGGGAATGTTTGTGAAGTCCGAAAGCTTTGGAAGGGGAAGCGCGGAATTGGCAGTAAACTCTTTGAGAGAAACTCCGTCTAACTTTGCAACGTGGATTGAATGAGCTGGGTTTGATTGAATCGCTCCGCGGACGAACGTCCGCGAGGAGACAAATCATGAAGAAAGCGCTTCTCTTGCTCTTTTTGTTCAGCACCACGAGCGCGCGGCCTATGCTTGCGCAAACGGCTCCTGAGGGCATATGGGAGGGCTATGACGGCGAGTGGCTGCATGTTTCGCAACAACTGGTCGCTCTTGCTGAAGCCACTCCCGAGGAAAAATTTTCGTGGCGGCCCGCGCCGGGTGTGCGTTCCACCAGCGAAGTGTACATGCACATAGTGGAGGCCAATTTCTACTTGCTCAGCGTGACTGGCCCCAAAATGCCCGCCGACTTGAAAGAAGGGATCGAAAAATCGGTGACCGCAAAGGCCGACGTCATTCGCTGGCTGAAGCGTTCGCTCGAAGCCGTCAAGCAGGCCCATCTGGCGGTGACTCCGAAGGATCTGCAACGCAAAGTGCACATCGCGGATCGGGACGCCACCGTCGACGGGATGTATTTGCGTATCGTGATTCACGCTAACGAGCACATGGGCCAGCTGATCGCTTACGCCCGCATGACCGGCGTCGTCCCACCCTGGTCCAGCGGCTCGTAGCGCCTTGCCGCCAGGTTCTGTGTTCCGTTCGTTCGGAGTCCGGGCTTCAGCCCGGCTCTTAGGTTAGAATCCCCCGCATGCCCAAGGCTGTTCTCATCTTTTCTCTGCTGTTCTTCAGCGGCACGCCGTGCGCCGGGCAGCGGCTCGCAACCCCGATCAAGATTCAAGTTCATGCCGATCAACCCGACGGGCCGCTCCCGCCCATTTGGAATTATTTTGGTTACGACGAACCCAACTACACTTACGCGCCCAACGGCAGACAACTGCTCGGCGAGCTCGCGGCTCTCAGCCCCGTGCCGGTCCACATTCGCGTTCACAATTTGCTCACGACGGGAGATGGATCGGCTTCGCTGAAATGGGGCTCAACGAATGTGTATACCGAGGACGCGCAGGGAAATCCGGTCTATAGCTGGACGATTCTGGACCGCATCTTTGATACTTACTACGAGTTTCGAATCAAGCCGGTCGTCCAAATCGGTTTCATGCCGGAAGCGCTCTCCACGCATCCGGAACCATATCGCCATAATTTTCCGCAAGGTTCGATCTTCACCGGCTGGGCCTATCCGCCAAAGGACTATCAGAAATGGGCGGACCTTGTATTTCACTTTGCCGCTCACCTGCGCGACCGCTACGGCGAAGCGGAAACCAAAACCTGGCTCTGGGAAATATGGAACGAACCCGACATCGATTATTGGAAAGGAACTCCCGAAGAATATTTCAAGCTGTACGATTTTTCAGCAGCGGCGATTCTGCGAGCCTTGCCGGGCGCTTCGATCGGCGGGCCGGACTCGACGGGCCCCGTTTCTCCCAAAGCCGCTGATTTTTTGCGAAAATTTCTTGTGCATTGCGCGCGCGAACAAAATTTCGCAACGGGCAAAATCGGCTCACCGCTCGATTTCATCAGTTTTCATCCCAAAGGAGCGACCGAGTGGCTCGAGGACCACGTACAAATGGGCGTGGCGCGACAGTTGGCTTCCATCGAACAAGGATTCCAAATCGTGGCGTCTTTTCCGGAGTGGCGCAACACACCCATCCTTCTTGGAGAATCCGACCCGGAAGGCTGCGCGGCGTGTTCCGCGCGGACCCATCCGCAGAATGGGTACCGCAACGGCGCGCAATATGCTTCCTACACGGCGGAAGTGTTGAATGTGATCTACGAATTATCGCGGCGCGACCAAATTCATTTTGCCGGGGCGGTGAACTGGTCCTTCGAATTCGAACGGCAACAATTTTTTGAAGGGTTCCGCAGCCTGGCCACCAACGGCCTGGACAAGCCGGTATTGAATGCATTTCGGATGTTTGGGCTGCTCGGCACGGAACGCGTGAAGTCTTCGAGTTCCGCGGCGCTGCCCGTTGATGAAATCCTCAGCGCTGGGGTGCGCGGCCAGCCGGACATCAACGCGATCGCCACGCGCAAGGATCACGAGATTGAAATTCTCATCTGGAATTATCACGACGATGACTCGATCGTTCACGAGGCGCAAATCGAGCTGTTCATCGACGGTCTGCCTGCAACTGCGGACCAAGCGCTGCTCGAACACTTTCGGATCGATGCCGACCACAGCAATGCGTTCACGGCGTGGAAAGAGATGGGATCGACTCAGACGCCTTCCGATCATCAATACGAGCAACTGGAAAGTGCCGGGCAATTGCAGCTTCTGGAGTCGCCTTCGTTTCTAACGATCGAGCGCGGCACAGCGCACGTGCGATTTTCCTTGCCGCGCCAAGGTCTTTCGTTACTCCGCATCGGGTGGCAATAGGGCAAGCGAACCTGGCCCGCAGGTAGCTCGCTGGCTTTTCCGATTTCAGCGGCTTTTGGATTCGCTCAGCGCGAGGACGGCATACGCCGTAGCGGCATCTTTCATGAAGCGCGCCGTGTCGGGGCTGATGTGATGTTCTTCGTTGTTGTTTAAGGAGAAGGCCAGCCAGTAGCCTTCTGGCCGATTCTGGTTAGCCGTAAGCCACGCGAGCCCGCGTTTCAACTGCGCATTTTCCGGCGAAATTCCCGCCTGCAGCAGCGCGAAAGTAATCAGCCCCGTCGCATACCCATCGCTGTGCGCTTCCTGCGGAGTGCCGTCATGGCGCTTCCAGTCGCCGGCCATCGAAGTCAGACTCCAACCTCCGTCGGCTTCCTGCTTGCTCAGGAGTTCGGAAATGAGCGCCTTCTGCCGTTCGGGCTCGAGAAGCCCAGGGACTTTTGCCGAAGCCCATAACAACACGGCCCGATTGCTCAGCGTTTGCGCCGCGTAGGTACGGTTCAAATATTCACGCAGCATTTTCAAATTGTTTTGGATTTCCGGTTTCGCGCGGTAATTCTCGGGAGCCGTTCCCACCGCAATCGCCGCTAGCGCGGCTCCATAGTAGCCGGAGTCGTCCGCTTCCCACGGTTCATTCTTAAACCTCAGCCAAAGCCACGCGCCTTTTTGTTCGCCCGTGGTTTGCTGCTCGGCCCACATGTTTTCGAAGGCCGTGCGCGTGTCGTCGCTCAAATGAGCGTTCTGCGCGGCATTGCTCGCATCGTTGCTAGCAAGGATCAGAGCATTCAGGACGGATTCCGTCCCGCGAGATTCGACGCTCTTGTAAGCGCCGCGATCCGCGTCGCTGTAAAACGGTGCCACTTCCTTCCACAGCCGAACGCGCTTCGTCACATTGTCCAAAAGTTTGCGCTCATTGGCGGACAAGGTCTGTTCGCCGAGAGCTTGGCGAAGCGCTGGCCGCGACATCGCGTAAGGCACCGCCGTGTGGCACGATACGCAAAACGTTTCGTGGTCCCGCGCCGCCCGCTGCCATCCCATCCACCAACCCGCCCGCTGGTCCAGGTAAGCCGCCGCTGCCTTGCGATCCCATGAGTTTGCGGCCCGAGCGTCGGGCTGGTCAGGAGAAACAGCAGCAGGTTTTGAATCCGCGGGATTGGCGGCGCGAGTTTCCGTTTGCCAACACACCGCAAGAGTTCCCGCAAGCAAACATGCTGCCAGCCCGAGCGTTCTTCGCTTTGTCGCATTCATGGCGATTATCTCTCTCCACACACAACTCGAAAATGGCCCGCTACCCTTCAAAATGTCGCAAGGAGCGCGCCCATTCAATGTGAAAAGATTATCACGAATGATTTTGAGTGGCCCTGCTCTTTCAATCAGTGAGGCAGTCCGCGAATCTTCTCTCCCCCACAATCAGCGTCAGAGAAGCAGAAACAAATCGTATTTCCGCTATATCGATTAACTAAAAATGAGCGCACACTATCCCCGAGGCCAAACACATGCTAGCCGTTGTCGGAGTCTGGAAGAAAAAGCGAGATGACCTAAAATCCAAACGCAATTTGCTTTTCGAAAAATACGCAAAGCACCCTGAAGAATTTCATCTCGCTCTAGAAATCAAGAAAATCGACGACGAAATCGCCGATTGCACCGTGCACGTGGAACAAGAACGCCGCTCCGAGCGCTCCGCCTCGCCCTCCAGGAAGCTCCACACGACTTCCAAGTAAGCAAAGGCCCTGGGCCGCCGGATCGCCGCGGCAAACGGCGCATAGCCGTCTGACAGTTCTCCTGCGCGCCATTTTCCTGCAATTGACTAACGATGTGCTCGAAGCTATCCTCCGCCCCACGCCGCGCTCCTGGCCGGAGGCATACTCGGTGTCGATCAAAAAGGTTCTGAAATATTTTGCGATCTTTGCCGCTGCGGTGTGCGTGGCCGCGGTATCGTCCGCATTGCTGTATCGCTACTTCGCTCAGCGCAAAATCGCCGGCAGCCGCGCCATTCATACCCCTGACGGAATCAATATCCTCGAGAGCGTGCGCATCGGCGGCATCAATCAGTGGATCGAGGTGCGCGGCGAATCGCTGAAGAATCCGATTCTCTTATTCATTCACGGCGGCCCCGGCTCTGCTTTTATGCCCGTCGCCAGGGGTTTTCAGGATCCCTGGGAGAAATATTTCACCGTGGTGCAATGGGACCAGCGCGGCGCGGGCAAAACCTATACCTCGAACAGCAAGGAGATTCAGCGGCAGACGACCAATGTGGCGCAAATGCACGCCGACACGCTCGAAGTGGTCAACTATCTCCGTAAGCGCTTCGGTCGCGACAAAATATTCGTGCTTGGGCATTCCTGGGGCAGTTTTTTGGGGCTCCAGCTCGCGCACGATCATCCGGACTTGTTGTATGCGTATGTCGGAGTCGGGCAAGCCACCGACGCGTGGCAGAACGAAGTCGTCCTATACAAGGAGACCCTGGACGAAGCGCGCCGCACGCAAAATAAAGACGCTATCCAGCAATTGACCGGCATCGCTCCCTACCCTTCGCCGAACATAACTTTCCAGCAGATTCGAATCGTGCGCCAGTGGTCCGGCGTCTTGATCGGGCCCCGGCAAACGGACGAGGCCTGGATGGGCACCAAGGCCATTTTCCTGGCGCCCGAATATTCCTTGCTAAATAATCTCGATTGGATTCGGGGACAATTGTTCTCCGTCGAGAGGATTCTCCCCGAACTAACCAAGATCAATGTCGCTGATATGGGATACGACTACCACGTTCCGGTTTTCTTCCTCGAAGGCCGGCACGATCCCTACACACCGGCAAGCGTCGCAAAAGATTTCTTCGACAAAATGAACGACCCGGATAAACAGTTCATCTGGTTTGAAAACTCAGACCACTTCCCGTTCAGCGAAGAGCCCCAAAAATTCACGGATGCGCTGGTCCAAAAAGTGCTGCCTCTGGCCCGGTGATTCCAACTGCCGCTCTTCCTATCCGCCACTTGGCGCGCGCCGTTCAATGTGCTCTTCTATTAGGGACGCTATGAGGCACTCGCGCTACGTCCTTGCTTCCTTACTTTTGCTGCTCTCTCCTATTGTGTCTTCCGCGCACCAAGATCAGGACAACGAGCCTGTCATCCGCTTCGTCCGCAACCCTGATCCCGCGCCGGATTTCAAGCTCACCGCGCTCGACGGCAAGCCGATCACTCTCGCGGCGCTGCAAGGCAAAGTTGTCCTTCTGAATTTCTGGGCCACTTGGTGCGGACCTTGCCGCGCCGAAGTGCCCGACCTCGTCGCCCTCCAGGACCGCTACAGTGGCCGCCTCCAGATCATCGGCCTCAATGTCGACGACGAAGAGGCCGACATTAAGCAGTACGTCGAGGAAACCGGCATCAATTATCCCGTCGCCATGACTTCGAATGATGTCCGCGTCCAATTCGGCGGCATCCCGGCGCTGCCGACCTCTTTTGTTTTGGACACCGAAGGCCGCGTCGTGCAAAAGCATGTCGGGCTTTGGAATCCCGCGGTCTACGAAACCGAAATTCGCGCACTGCTGGGCATGCCGATCATGGCCAAAGTCGAAACGTTCGAGGACAAAGGCGAAGTTTTCCTTTCGCACGCCGACCGTGCCACCGAGCTGCCCGGCGTCGACCTTTCCAAACTCACGCCCGAACAAAAAAAGATCGCACTGCACCGCTTCAATGCCGACACATGCACTTGTGGATGCAAGTTTACGCTCGCGCAATGCCGCATCTGGGATTCTGCCTGCGCCGTCAGCAAAGCTGCAACGGAAAAAATCATCGCCCAAGTCTCTGCGGCTCCGGGCGCGCCTGGCGATTCGGCGCAACCGGAACCCACCAAGCCGGCCTCTCCAAAAACGAACCCCGTCCAGCCCGCTCCTTCCCAGCCGCCGGCTTCCCCATCGCCGGCGAAAGCGCCAGCGCCTCCTGCTCCTTCGCAGCCATAGAACCAAAAAGATCCCGGCTACGAAATACCCTACTAAAATGCGGGTGAATTTCGCATCACTCTTTCCCCTCACAGTTGCGCACTGCGGCGCTGGTCCTGATACTCTTTTTGCCTCCGATGGCCCTGCTCGCAAAAATTCTTTTTTTTCTGGCGCTCGTTCTTTCGTTTACGGGACTTTTGTCTCCGCCTATCGCTCTCACCATCGGCATCCTGTTTGGTTTGTGCTTCACGCATCCCTACGCCGCGCTGACGCGGACCTCCGCAAGAATTCTTCTGCAGGTTTGCGTTGTAGCCCTCGGCTTCGGCATGAATCTGCACGAAGTGCTGAAAGCCGGCCGCAGCGGCTTCGTCTACACCGCGCTTGGCATTTCGTTTGCGCTTTTGGTTGGCCTCGCGCTTGGCAAGGCGCTGCGGGTTCGCGGGAATTCTTCGTTCTTGATCACGGCAGGCACGGCCATTTGCGGCGGCAGCGCCATTGCCGCGGTCGGCCCGATTCTTCGGGCCGACGACGAAGAAATGGCCGTGTCGCTCGGCACGGTTTTTATTCTGAATTCCGTCGCGCTGCTGATTTTTCCGCCGATTGGCGGCGTGCTTCATCTTTCGCAATCTCAGTTCGGCCTCTGGGCGGCGCTCGCGATTCATGACACCAGCTCCGTGGTCGGCGCCGCCGCCAAGTACGGACAAGAAGCGCTGGTCATCGGCACCACCGTAAAACTGGCCCGCGCCCTCTGGATCGTTCCTCTCGCGCTCGCCACCGCCGCCGTCAAGCGCCGCAAATCCGAAACCGGTGGCGATGCCGAAACTCGCGGCGCATCGAGGATTCCATTTCCCTGGTTCATTCTGTTTTTTTGCCTCGCCGCGGTTCTCAACACTTACATTCCCGTCGTTCAGCGGGGTTCGCATGCGCTCTTCGCGCTGGGACGGCTCGGCCTCACGGCCACGCTCTTTTTGATTGGCACCGGAATCTCGCGCGCCACGCTCAAGGAAGTGGGCTGGCGACCATTGCTGCAAGGCGTGCTTCTGTGGGCCGTGGTGGGGCTTACTTCGCTTTACTTCATTCGCGTCGGCTGGATCGCTCTATAACGAATCCCCGCGCTTCCCGCGAGTTTATTCGAGCGTTTATTTTCTTAGCAGATCCATCACGGCGGAGGTCATGGCCTTGACTCCGGTTCGAATGGCAGGGTCGGGTACGGGAGCGAATTCGCTGGAGTGCGGCCCGGGCAGGCGCGTGCCCTTTTCCATGGCGTCTTTCAACTTCACGGGGTCGGCCGCGCCGAGCCAGAACATGCTGATGGGCGGCTTGGGATCTTCAAGCGCGAACAGACTGAAGTCCTCGCTGGCCATGATGGGCTCGCCCGCCAGGACATTTTCTTTTCCGAGTGCACGTTCGAGCGAAGCGCCCACGCGGTTCGTCAGCGCGACATCGTTAATCGTAGCTGGAACATGGTCAGCCGCTACTTCGACGATCGGCGCGCGCTCGGCGGGAACGCCTGCCGCCGCGGCGATGCCGTTCGTGATTCTGGTGATGGCCGCTAGCACTTTTTCGCGCTGCTCGGGATTCATCGTTCGAACGGTGAGTTGCAAGTGCGCTTCATCGGGAATGATGTTGTGCTTCGTGCCGGCGTGGAACGAGCCGACGGTGACGACCGTTGGAAGCTGCGGATCCATTTCGCGGCTGACAATCGTTTGCAGAGCGACGACGATTTCCGAGGCGATGACGATGGGATCTTTTGTGGCTTGCGGCGCGGCGCCGTGGCCGCCGTACCCGCGCACGATGATGTCCACTGAATCGGCGCCGGCGAGAAGTGGTCCTGCGTGCCAGGAAACTTTTCCCGCAGGCACGGCGGATGTATCGTGGAGCGCCAGCACAAAATCCGGCTTGGGAAATTTGGTGTAGAGCCCGGCGCGAAGCATGGCCTGTGCGCCGCCTACAGTTTCTTCGGCGGGCTGGCCGATCAGAACGACAGTCCCGCTCCAGCGATCCTTGAGCTGCGCGAGCATCCGCGCGGTACCGAGAAAAACGGTCATGTGCAAATCGTGGCCGCAGGCATGCATCACGCCGACTTCGCCGCCGCCCGGCCGCGTCACTTTCACGTGGCTGGCGTACGGCAGGCCGGTGTTTTCGATGATGGGCAGCGCGTCCATGTCCGTTCGAACGTACACAACAGGGCCGGGACCATTTTTCAGGACAGCGACGATGCCGTAAGCGTTCAGGCCGGACTCCGCGTATTGGCCGAAATGATCGGTGACTCCGTAGCCTGTTTTTCTGAGGTCCGCGGCGATCAGCGCGGATGTTTCCTTTTCTTGCGTGGAAAGTTCCGGATTTTCGTGGAGATGTTTGTAGGTGGCCAGCAGCGAGTCGGCTTCTTTGTTGATGCGCTGGTCCAGATCGTTTTGAGCGAAGAGCGGCGCAGAGATGCCGAGCGTAGCGGCTAGAGAAAACGCGGCGGTTCGAATAGCGTGGCGCATTGAGTCACCCCAGATGAGAGACGGCATTCTAGCACCGCTCGCGTGCGAGAATGTCCGTTCCTTTCGCCTCGGCTGCAAGGCGGGGGCACAAAGGGACGATTATTCAGCACTTGTCCGGTAACGCGACCAACCAAGATTTAGCCGCATCGTTCGAAGACAACTTCTGACTAAGCGAAGAATCTGACAGGCACCGTGCCTTTTGAGAGGGCCAGCCAATTCAATCAATAATACCGCCGTTTCTTTTGGCAGCAGCCCCTGCGCGACGTCAAACCTTCCGCCATGCGATGCTCGCGGGCGAAAACTGGTGCTCCGAAGGGGAAATTCCACAGGATTAGGCAAGATTTCGACAGAATCGGGCTACCGGAATCGAGTCGGAAATCCTTATATTTTTGAGTGGTCACGGGTTTAGAATCACTAGGCGACTTGCGTTTGGAAGGGAGCGAACAATGCCCACTGTCACCGTCAACGGAGTCCGCCGCGAAGTGAACGCTCCCGGCGACACACCGCTTCTCTACGTTTTGCGCAACGACCTCCAGCTTTCCGGCCCGCAATTCGGCTGCGGCCTCGCGCAGTGCGGAGCCTGTTCGGTCCTGCTGGATGGCAAAGAGGTTCGTTCCTGCGTGACGCCGATATCAACGATAACGGCCAATCAGGAAATCACTACACTTGAAGGTCTGCCCGCGCGCTGGGCAAAGCAAAAAGGCCTGTCTCCCGAACAAGCGAAGGACATCCTTCACCCCGTTCAACAGGCATGGATTGCCGAGCAAACTCCTCTCTGCGGCTTCTGCCAGAACGGCATGATGATGGTGGCCACCGAACTCCTCGAAAAGAATCCAAATCCCAACGACGCTCAAATCAAGGCGGCCTTCACCACGGAAGGACCCTCGCCGCACCTCTGCCGCTGCGGCAGCTACGCAGCCATCATTGACGCCGTAAAGCATGCCGCGACGCTCATGGGAAAGGGGAAGTAAGCCATGACAACCACTCCTGAAAACAGTGGCAAGGTTTATGAAGCCACGTCTCTCCCGCCGCCAATTCGTAAAAACCGGCGGCGCACTTGTCGTCGGCGTCGCATTCGTCGGTCCATCTCTCCTCAAAGCGCAGGATTTTCGGGGCCCGAAAGTCACCGGTGCCCCTTTCAAAAATACGCTCGATCCGACTCTTCCTAGCTCCTGGATCGAAATTCATCCGGACAACACCGTCCTCATCCGCACCGGCAAGAGTGACTTCGGCCAGGGCACTACATTTACCGCGTATCGCCAAATTGTCGCGGACGAACTAAGTGTTCCCTTCGAAGCCATCACCACCGTTGTCGCAGGGCACACCGATCAGACGCCCGATGGCAGTGGCGCCTTCGATTTCCTCGGCCGCGGCACCCCCAACATCCGGAAAGCCGCCGCGTACACCTATCAAGCCCTTCTCGACTTGCCTCTGAACGCCTCGGAGTCCCGAAAGATCAACTCTCCGTGAAAGACGGCACCGTCTCCGGCGGCGGCAAATCCATCTCTTACGGCGACCTCGTCAAAGATCAGCAGCTCAAACTCACCATTCCCGTCAGCGGAGACCTGACCGGCATTATGGGACTGAGAGTCGAAGGCAATCCGCCGATGAAGCCCGTGAGCGCTTACACGGTCATCGGCAAGTCCCACCCGAATTCCATCATCACGTCCAAAGTCACGGCAAAAGAAACCTGGGCTACCGATATCCGTCTTCCCGGAATGTTGCATGGACGCATGGTGCACCCGAAAACTCTGGGCTCGACACTCGTCTCCGTTGGCCAGCTCGACAAATCCAAATTTCCCCATTCGCAAGTCGTCGTGAAAGGGAATCTTGTCGGCGTCGTCGCTACCACCGAGTGGGAAGCCATTCAGGCATCGCAGCAAGTCTCCGCCACGACGAAATGGACAGAATGGAAAGGCCTGCCCGGCAACGATAAACTGTATGAGTCTCTTCGCAAGGATGGCGATTGGACGACCGCGCAAGTTACAAAAAGCCCCGCCAGCAAAGGCGACGTACCGGCGGCGCTCGCCACTGCCAACAAGAAACTCTCCGTCACGTATCACTTTCCCTTCATGAAGCACGCACCGATTGGCCCCACGATGGCCGTGGCCGACGTCAAGCCCGATGGCAGTGTCCACATTTACGCGCACAATCAAAATCCGCAGGCTTTGCGAGGCGAAATCGCCACAATGCTTGGTACCACCCCCGATCACATTATCGTTCACACACATCCCGGAGCAGGGCACTACGGCCGTTCCAACGGCGGAAACTCTGGCGCGGAAGACGACGCCGTAATCCTGTCGCAGGCTGTCGGAAAACCTGTGCGCGTTCAGTGGATGCGTGCCGAAGATTTGCAGTGGTCCACGCAATCGCCCGCCGCTTTCGCGGATGTCGAATTCGCTCTCGACGAAAAAGGCAGAATCGCCGGCTACCAGATCGACCACTTCATGCCAGCTTTCCAGGACGACCGGCCCATCGGCGCTATCCTTGCCGGACTTCCTACCATGCCCGCGCCGGGGGGCGGCGGCTCAGGATTCACCAGCTCCACGGCCAATTTCTGGTCCGATCCCTGGTCTTACGAGCTCGTTCCGAATGTCGCCGAGCGCGGCCACGGCACGTTTCAGGTGGGACAAAAGGCTTCGCCGCTGGCCGTCGGCCTTCGCGATCACAGCATGCGCACGCCCGGCCAATACCAGCAAAACTATCCGCGGGAACTCGCGTTCAGCGAAGCCGCTGCGCTCGCCGGCGCCGATGCGATTCAATTTCGAATGGACCACGCCAAGGAAGAGCGCCTTATCAATGTTCTCGCGCAAGTCCGCGACGCGAGTGGCTGGAGCGCGCGTCCCTCGCCTCGGCCCGGAGCAAAATCCGCTGGCTCATCTCTCGTTCGCGGCCGCGGAGTTTCCGCCATGTTCCGCTCGGGGACTTACTGGGCCTGCGTCTGCGAAGTCGCTGTCACCCCCAGCACGGGAGCTATCGCCGTCGAAAAATACACAATCGCGGTGGATCCCGGCATCGTCGTCAATCCTGCTCAGCTAAAACGGCAAGTCGAGGGCGGCGCCATGATGGGCATTAGCCATGCGCTCTACGAAGAAGCTATGTTCGATGAAAGCGGAATCACGTCACGCGACTGGAACACTTATCCGATCGCCAAAATGACCGACACTCCCGAAATCAAAGTCGTCCTCATTCACAATCCCAAAGTAGGCGCGTACGGCGGAGGCTCCGAAGCCGCCAACGCTCTCGCCGCTCCAGCCATCGCCGCAGCTCTCCACGACGCCACCGGCAAAGTTCTACGCCGCCTCCCTCTCAAGCGCCCCTACGTCCAGGCGCTTCTAAGGGCGTAGCCTACGCGGGTAGTGGCACGACGTATTGTGCCCCCTTCTTGGAGTATTTGGCGCGCGGCGACACTGGACGAGGAAGCAAGATGGAACCAGTATCTGTACCCACATGCTTGATTACCGCCGTGACCGGACAAGTGGATTTTCACCCTGTAGTGACAAAAAACCCCCGCGCTAGTGCATCCACAACTCGTAGAAAGAAATAGGCCGCTCTCTGAGATCGTGAGGGGCAAAACCAAGAGCTTTTGCTTCTGCTTGGTTGCTACGAAACGAATTGCGGGCTACACTCTCGCCGCAAATCCTGGAGCTTATTTCCAGCAGAGATTCAAATGGAGGCTTGCCGTGAATCGCCGATTTGGTTTTCTTGTGGTCGCCCTGGTTGTTGCGGGAATTCTTAGTGTTACCGGAGTATTTTCGCAGCCTGTGTCGCAGAGTACCCGGAAAGCGTTCAATGCGCCGGAGAAAACGGTGCAAGCGCCTTTCAGCGACGGAGTACTTGCCGGAAATACTTTGTATTTGGCCGGAAGGATTGGCCTGGACCCGAAAACGGGGAAGCCGCCGGCGGCAATCGAGGATGAGATCAAGCTCATGCTCGATAGCCTGAAAGGAACTTTGACGCAAGCAGGCATGTCGATGGACGACCTCGTCTACGTGCAGATTGCGTGCACGGATTTGTCGCTCTTCGACAAGTTCAATCCCATTTACAAGAGCTACTTCACCACCAAGGATTTACCGGCCCGGGAGTTTATCGGAGCGGCCGCCCTTCTGCGCGGCGGGCACTTCGAACTCCAAGCCATCGCCGTTCGTCGCTAGCTTGCCTGCAGCCACTTTCGCCGATGGGCGGGGCACCGACCAAACTGTTCGCTCCGAGAACTCGTCTGAGTTTCGGGCTTCTTCCCTTTTTTCTTCATCGCTGGGATTTCTGCAGGAATCGCGTCGCCCTAATTTCTGGTTCACGTCTCTGCTCGTCCGCCGCTCCATTCACGCGGTAAGGAACCTTTGCATCGGCCAGGGGATTCCTGCGTGGAAACAGGGGAGAATGGGACCAAAAGGCTGAAAGTATCATCCAAGGAATGAAGCAGCCACGATGGGAATGACCAAATATGAGCACATCAAATTTGGCCTTATGGCGTCATTTGCCCATATATAGTCTATAATATAGCCGCCCACCCTCCCTTTTTCAGTGTAAGCCTTTTTGAATGAATAGTTTAATTATGGATGAGAATTAACATCGAATGGAGGTTGCGATGCATCTATTCAGGTTTCTTAGGGCGGAAACAATGCTTAGAATCACGACAGAGAAGAAACGGGGCAAGACCATCTTGAGCGTCGAAGGACGCCTGGCGGGGCCCTGGGTTGGGGCGCTGGAGCAGTGCTGGAAAGAACGTGTGCCGGGGGAGAAATTCAGCGTGGATTTGTGCGGAGTGAGCTTCATTGACGCGGCAGGTAAGGTACTGCTGAAGGAGATCCACCAGCAGGGCGGGAAGCTCGTCGCCGAAGGGTGTCTCAATCAGGCGATCGTGCAGGAAATTGAAGGGCGCGAACGGAGCGAGAAAACGGGTTGCTGGAGCAAGAAAAAGGGTTCGCACATTATTTTTTACGTCGCGTTTTTCAGCCTGTTGATTTCCCCCGTGGTTGCGCAAGCACAAACAACCGCAAGGCAGAGTGCATTGCCGGGAAGCGCGCCGAGCGGAGTGATGCGGCTGACGCTGGATCAGGCGGTTAGCCTGGCGCTGAAACAGAATCCCACCGCGCAGATCGCCATCATCACGGCGGCGGAAAGCGTTCAGGACAAAAACGTGGCGCGCGCGGCTTTGCTGCCGCAGGCAAATCTGAATGTTACGGATACGGTTGAGCGGCTCAACCTGCAAGCGTTTCTTGGCTCGCGAATACCGGGATTTCCCGAGCACGCTGGTCCTTTCCAGGTTTTCTCAGCAGGGCCGGCTTTCAACGCGCCCGTGTTTGATTTGACGCTGTTCCGCCGTTACCAAGCGGCGCGCGAAACGGCGAATGCCGGCAAAGCCGACAGTCTCTCGACCCGCGAGCAGGTCATTTTGCTGGTGGTCTCCCAGTACATCGGAACGCTGAGGGCGGTCGCGAGCGTGCAAGCGTCGCAGTCGCGCGTCGACCTGGCGCAGGCGCTTTACGACCAGGCAGCGGACTTGCAGAAAGAAGGCGTTGGCACGGGGATTGACACGCTGCGCGCAAACGTCGAACTCCAAAACGAGAAACAGACGCTGCTTCAGGCCGAAGACGACCGGGACACGTCACTTTTCGGGCTGAGCCGGTTGCTCAATCTGGACCCGCGCCAAGACATCGAGCTGGGGGATTCGCTGAGCTTTTTTGACACGCCTCAGCCAGAGGTAGTAGCGAGCATCGATTCCGCGCTCGGAGAGCGCCAGGAGTGGAAAGCGATGCAAGAACGGGTGAAAGCGGCGGGACTGGACAAGAAGGCTTCGCAGGAATCGCGGCTGCCTAAGCTGGACTTTACCGGCAACTGGGCTTATCTGGGCGGCTCGTCCACCTCGGGCATACCGACCTACAACTACGAAGCGGAAGTGAGCGTGCCGATTTTTACAGGCGGCCGGATTCACGCGGAGATCGTGAAGGCGGACCTGGAAATTCAGAAGCTACAGCAGCAGGAAGACGATTTGCGAAACCAGATCGCGCTGGACGTGAAGACGGCGCTGATCAATTTAGATTCGGCGCGCAACCAGGTGGCCGTGGCGAATTTGGGTGTGCAGCTCTCGAAGGAGGAAGTGGATCAGGCGCGGGACCGCTTCAAAGCGGGTGTGGCGAACAATATCGAAGTGATCCAGGCGCAGGATTCGCTGGCGCGCGCAAACGACAATCAGATTGCAGCGCTGTACCGGTTCAATCAGGCGCGCGCGGACTATGCGCGCTCGATTGGACAGATGGAAAAGGTGTACTCGAAGTGAGGGAACGATGAGCGTTGAGATCGAAGTGGGGCCTGAGAATGCGGCAAAGGCACAGCCATTTCTTGACGTGCCCATAGAGAAAGAACAGCCGAAAGGGCTGGCAAATCCCAAGATGCAGCGCCTGGCGATTCTTGGCGGCGTGGTGCTGGTCGCTGTGCTGGTCGGCTTGTTTCTCTATTACCACAACCGCGAGAGCACGGATGATGCGCAGATCGACGGGCATATCACGCCGATCGCGGCAAAGATTTACGGAAAAGTGGCCAGCGTTTTGGTGGACGACAACCAGTCGGTGAAAGCGGGCCAGGAACTGGTGAAGATCGATCCGCGCGATTACCAGGCGGCGGTGGATCAGGCCAAAGCGGCGCTGGATTTGGCGGAGAGCGAAGCGCGGTCGGCGGGAGTGGACGTGCCGCGGACGGCCGAAAACGTAGCTAGCGGGACTTCCAGCGCGGACGCGCAATTGCTGGGAGCGCAGGCGGATTTGGCCAGCGCGCAAGCGACTTACGAGCAGGCGCAAACAGCGGATCTGGCGTATGCGCAGGCGAACGTGAACAAGAGCATGGCGAACGCCGCGCTGGCGCAAGCGGATTTGGCGCGGTACAAACCGCTGATGCAGAGAGACGAGATTTCCAAGCAGCAATATGACGCAGCGCAAGCGAACGCCGATGCCACGGCGAGCGCGTTGAAAGCGGACCAGGAAAAACTCGCGCAAGCGCAGCGCAATGTGGAAGTGATGAAAGCGCAACTGGACGCAGCGAAAGCGCGCGTGCTGGAGGCGCGGGCAGGAGTTGAGGGAGCCGAGGCGAATAAAAAGCAGGTAGGCATGCGGACCGCGGACGCGCAAGCGAAAGTTGCAAAAGTGGCGCAAGCGCGCGCGGCGCTGGATGCGGCGCAATTGAATCTGAGCTATACCGACGTGGTCGCTCCCGTAGACGGCGTGGCCACGCACAAGCAGGTCGAGACAGGACAGATTGTTCAGGCCGGGCAGGGATTGCTGGTGGTGGTGCCGCTGCAGGATGTTTGGGTGACTGCGAATTTCAAAGAGACGCAGTTGCGAAACATGCATGCCGGGCAGAAGGCGGAAGTGAAAGTCGATACGTATGGAAAGACGTTTAGCGGGCATGTGGATTCGATTGCCGGAGCGACAGGAGGAGTTCTGAGTTTGCTTCCACCGGAAAACGCGACGGGCAATTACGTAAAAGTGGTGCAACGGATTCCGGTAAAGATCGTGCTGGACCGGGATTCGGTGGGCTCGGCGGTGTTGCGGCCGGGGATGAACGTGGACGCGACGGTCATCACGAAATAAAGCGGACGAAGAGATCACGCGCAAATCCGTATAGCTAGAGAAGCAACGGAAAGATTCACGACGAACTGGAATAAAGAAAGTAAGTCGAGCGGTCATACGTATCAATCAGTAGCGGGCAGTAGCGGGCTAACGATCGAGACGAATGCGCGATGAGGCACAGACTACTAGCGAAATTGAGGATGCCGGACGGGTCGATCAACCCCTGGGTGATCGCCGTGACGGTGACGCTCGCGACGTTCATGGAGGTGCTGGACACGTCGATTGCGAACGTGGCGCTGCCGCACATTTCCGGGAATCTGTCGGCGGGCGCGGACGAATCCACGTGGGTGCTGACGTCATACTTGGTTTCCAACGCGATCGTTTTGCCGCTTTCGGGATGGCTTTCCGGATTGATCGGGCGCAAGCGCTTCTACATGTCTTGCGTGGCGCTGTTTACGGTCAGTTCGTTTCTGTGCGGGCTGGCGCCGAGCTTGGGCGTACTTGTGTTTTTCCGGATTTTGCAGGGCGCGGGCGGCGGCGGATTGCAGCCGAGCGAGCAGGCCATTTTGAACGACACCTTTCCGCTGGCGAAACGCGGGATGGCGTTTGCCGTTTACGGAATCGCGGTGGTGGTGGCGCCGACGATTGGACCATGGCTGGGCGGCTGGATCACCGACAATTTTTCGTGGAGATGGATTTTTTACATCAACGTGCCGGTGGGAATTATTTCGCTGCTGTTGACGTCGGTGCTGATTTCGGATCCGCCGTACATGAAACGCGCGAGCGTCAAGCGCGGATTCCGGATCGACTACATCGGCATCGGGTTGATCAGCCTGGGCCTGGGGAGCATGCAAATCATTTTGGATAAAGGCCAGCGCGACGACTGGCTGTCCTCCGGATTTATCCAGGTTTTCTTTGTGCTGATGCTCATCGGAATTATCGCCGGGATTGTCTGGGAGTGGCGGCACAAGGAACCGGTGGTGGATTTGAAGATGCTGAAGGACCGGAATTTCGCGATCTCGACGGTGGCGATGTTTTTCCTGGGGTTCGTGCTGTATTCGAGCACGGTGCTGATTCCGCAGTTTCTGCAGGAACTGCTGGGCTACACAGCGGAGCTGGCGGGGAAGGCGCTTTCGCCCGGCGGCGCGGTGATCATGCTGATGATGCCAGTCGTAGGATTTCTGGTGTCGAAGGTGGATACGCGGATTCTGATTACGTTTGGATGCACGGTGTCGGCGATTGCGCTGTTTTGGATGGCGGGCTGGGATTTGAATCTCGATTACAGCCACGCGGTGCGAGCGCGAATGCTACAGAGTTTCGGACTGGCGTTTTTGTTTATCCCGATCAATGTGGCGGCATTCGCGTACGTGCCAAAAGAAAAGACGAACATGGGAACGGGAATCATCAATCTGGCGCGCAACATCGGGGCCAGCGTGGGCATTGCGACGGTGACCACGATGCTGGAGCGGCGGACGCAGTTTCACCAGGCGCATCTGGTGGAAAGCGTGAACAGTTTGAATCCGGCGCTGCTGAAGATGACGAACGGAAACACGGCGCGTCTAATCTCTTACGGGTCGAATTCCTCGCATGCAGCGATGCAGGCGAAGGGGATGGTTTACAACCTGGTGCAAGGCCAGTCCGCAATGCTGGCTTTCATCGACAACTTCAAGATGTTGGGCGTGGTCTTCCTGGCAGTCATCCCCGTTTTGTTGATGATGAAGAAACCGAAAGCGGCGGCCGGAGGTGTTCCGGTTCACTGAGACACAGAGGTGTCCATGCATCCGGCGAACAGGTTTCTTGCAGCGGTTTTTGCAGCACGCAGTGCAACGACTTTATGCAATGAATTTGTTTGATGTAATTGGGGGGAACAATGGCAACGCAAGCGGCAGTAGCGACACAAACGGCAGTGGCAACACAGTTCAGTGAAGACAAGCTGATTCGCGCCGGGCAAAGAGGCGATTCGCAGGCGGTGGAGACGCTGTTCCGCCGTTATCAGCGGCCGCTGTTTCAGACGGCTTTGCGCGTGCTTGGGAACACCGAGGATGCGGAAGACGCCTTGCAAGATGGATTGCTCTCGGCGTACCGCAACATGAAGCGGTTTGAGGGGCGGTCGCAATTTTCGACGTGGCTGACGCGCATCGTGATCAACGCGGCGCTGATGAGGCGGCGCAGCGCGAAGGCGCGGCCGGCGGTTTCGCTGGATGAACCTCCGCGGGAAGATGAGCTGCCGATTGCAGAGCGGTTCGCGGCAGAGGGGCCGAATCCGGAGCAAGTGTTTGCCGGAACGGAATTGCGCGAGATGATCAGCGAAAACCTCGATGAACTTTCGCCGCTTTTGCGCACGGCGTTCGTGCTGCGCGAAGTCGAGGGTTACTCGACGGGCGAAGCAGCGAAGAAACTCGGAGTGACCGAGAACACGCTGAAGGCGCGGCTGTGGCGCGCGCGGCATCAACTGGCCGAGCGGCTGGGGCAGCGTTTGCGACGGATCAAGGACGATATGACCGGCGGCGGGATGGGCGACGCCGAATGCAGCTACTGCTAATGGGCGTAAGCAATGAAGTAAAGATGTGACGACGTAGCGATTCGGAGTGAAGAGGGCCAGCGATATTTGCTGGCCCTTTTTCTTATTTTCTTACGCCTTGGGCGAGTCGGGTCCGTACCCCCCCGGCTACCCCTACCCCCCCATGTTTTCTGCAAGAATATCAAAACAAAGAGTTTAGTGCACATAGGTCTGTTAAGAATATCATTCTAAATGGGTTATAAATCTTTTGTTATGATATTCTTGCAAGAGACCGTCGCTTGTAGAGCGCGTAGAGCTCAGCACTGGAAAGTCGTTTCCCAAGTTGAGGGGCCTGGGATGCTCGTATTCCTGACAGTATGGACGTTGCAGTAGCCGTGATGGCCTGTGCGTCGCGGCGTGCGACATTGGCGGCCATTCGCGAGCGCGAAAGAACATAAGGACGCGCGGTCCTTGGAGCGAATTGCAGACATAAGAGTCTCCAGAAAGAAGATTTGGGATTTAGGGGGAATCTCGCGAAAGCGAGGCGTACTTCTGAACAGATAAAGTGTACCTGAGAGAGTATTGCGGTGTCAATAAGAATCCGGAGGCGGATTGATTTCCGCTCTCGCGACACTCCTCCAGATGGCGGGAGAGTTTACCGATTACTTTCTCGAACGATGTTTTGGGAGCCATCCTGCTCGTCAAAGCGAATCAGCTCCGAACGCAGCGCGAGAAGTGTGTCGGTAAGGGGTCATCTAACTGGCAAGCGGCGGAGATGAAAAAGGACTGAACAAAAAAGCAAGAAGGAGAATATGGATGGTGAAGCGCGAAAAGGGGTTCCGCTGGCCGCGCGTTAGGCCATAGGAAATGATCCGCTTTATGCCCTGTGACAACAAGGCTGCGACTTGCGAGACTTATAGTCGATGCGAAAGCTGGTAACTCTATTTCTTCTTTGTGCTTGGCCTGTGTTTTGCCAGACCAACAGTGGCGAATTGCATTTGAAAGTGACGGACCCGTCGGGCTCGGGTGTGAAAACGGTTGTTTCAATCATCAGTAAGGCAAATCAGTATCGAGCTGTTCTGGCGACCAGCGATCAGGGCAGCCTGGACGTGCAACGCTTGCCGTATGGAATTTATCAGCTCGAAATTCAGCAAGCTGGTTTTGCATCATTTTCCGAGTTTGTAGAGATCCATTCGACGCTTCCCATCGAGTATGCGGTCCAGCTCAAGTTGCCCACCGTAAATCAATCCGTAACGGTCAGCGCAGACAGCACGTTAATCGATCCCGATCAAGCCGGTTCGGTGAGCCAGATAGGCACGGACTTCGATTCAAAATCGGCTCAGCTCGCTTCCGGGCCGTTCGTTGCAGGACCTGGTCAATTCGCAGCCGGGCTGGCTCTACGAGGGTAATGCTGTGCTGCATCCGCGCGGCTCGGAATATCAGACGCAGTTCGTGGTGGATGGCATCCCTTTGACCGACAATCGCTCGCCGAGCTTCGGACCGGAGATAGAAGCGGACGACGTGGAATCGATGAGCATTTTTACGGCGGGCATTCCCGCAGAATATGGCCGAAAAATGGGGGGAGTGGTCGAAGTCAACACGCTGCAGGATTCGCAGGCGGGATTCCATGGCGAGGTGTGCTTTCCGGAGGAAGCTTTGACACGGCTGGCGCGTTTGCGAAAGGACAATATGCGTGGGGCAAGAACTACCTTCGGCGTGAGCGCCAGCGGCGAGCATGACGGACCACTATCTGAATCCGGTGGTTCCTGAAAACTATTCGAATACGGGAACACTGGGCGATTTTTCGGTCAATTACGAGCGCGACTTGACGCCGAAAGACCGGCTGCGATTCATCGTCCGCCATGAGCTTTCGCGCTACGATATTCCGAACGAATTTGTGCAACAAGCCGCGGGCCAGCTCCAAACGGCGGACTAACTTCGAAACCATGGGCATCGTCTCTTACCAGCACACGTTTTCTCCAATGCGGTGGCCGATTTTCGCGGCATGGTCCGCGACAACGCGAATGATTTCAATTCCAACCCGGACTCCACTCCCATCGAGGTTTTCCAGCACAATCGCTTTCGCGAAGGATATTTCAAGGGCACCGTCACCGTCGACCATGGCCGGAACGAATGGAAGTTGGGGTCGAATCTGACAACATCTTCCTGCACGAAAACTTCAGCTACATCATTACCGATCCAACGCAATTTGATGATGGCACGCCGCCGACGTTTAGCTTTCTGGCAAGCCGCCCGGACCTTGAGCAATCCGCATTTGTGCAGGATCTGATCCGGCTGGGGAATTGGACGATCAATGCCGGGCTTCGCTGGGATCACTATCAGCTTCTGTTGAACCGGCAAGCGGTGGACCCGCGCCTCGCGATTTCGCGCTATTTCCCTTCCGCCGGCCTGGTGCTGCATTTCTCCTATGACCGGGTTTTTCAGACGCCGTCTTTCGAGAACATTCTGCTCTCAAGTTCCACGGCAGCCACGAGTCTTCGACCCGACTTTCCCTCCAGTTGCCGGTCCAGCCTTCGCGAAGGAAACTACTACGAAGCGGGCTTGACCAAGGCGTTCTTCAAGAAATTCAGGCTGGACGCGAACTATTTCCGGCGGCTCGTGAACAACTATGCCGATGACGATCAGATCGACAACACGACGATCAGCTTCCCGATTGCCTTCCGGAAGGCCATCATCTATGGCGCGGAAGGCAAAATCGATCTGCCCGACTGGCACCGCTTTTCCGGTTTCTGTGAGCTATTCCTATATCGTCGGCAATGCTTGGTTCCCGGTGACCGGCGGCCTATTTCTGGGCGACGACGCGGTGCATACCCAGCTCACCGGCCACTTTCCCGATTCGCAGGATCAGCGCAACACCGTCCGCGGACGGCTCCGCTATCAGGTCGAGCCGCGCTTCTGGATCGCGGGCGGAATTCAATATCGACACCGGTCTTCCCTTTGAATTCGACGGCGACCCTGCCGACCGTGCTCGCCGAATACGGCCAGCAGGTCTTGAACCGGATTAACTTTGCCAGCGGCCGGATCTATCCTTCTTTTCAGGTGAACGCTTCGGCTGGGGCCGATGTTTACAAGTCGGACCGGATGAAAATGCAGCTTCAAATCGACGGACAGAACCTTAACAACGTGCTCGACGTCATCGACTTCGGCGGTCTTTTCTCCGGCAATGCCATTGGACCATCGCGCAGCTTTGCGCTGCGGCTAACCACTACCTTCTAGACGAGGCAGTGAAATTTGCACAACTCCAAGCTCGCCGCGACGCAGGCGGGCAGCGCTGTGGCATCTTCTTTTCCCGCGCTCACATCTCAATCGGAAAAGCGCAGTCTATCTTCGTTGTCCAGAAGCGGGGTTGGGAGAAATCCGAGAGGGCCAGAGGCACTATTTCTCTTGGAATTGCGGTGGTTTGGGCAGAAGAGGAGGGCCTGCGGCTCGGGAAAAGGTTCGTTGTTTGAGAGGGTTGAAGTGAGTAGGGTGCGTGAGTCGGCCTGCGAGACGGAGACTTCGTGCTGGTGCAGGCTCCCCAAACGACCATAGAGGAGCTCTCCCATGGGAAATTTTCTGCAAGATTTGCGATATGGGATCCGGATGCTGGCGAAGGCGCCGGGGTTTACGGCGGTGGCGGTGCTGTCGCTGACGCTAGGGATCGGGGCGAACACGACGATCTTTACTCTGGCGAAGGCGATCTTTCTCAAGTCTATTCCGGTAAAAGAGCCGGCGCGATTGATGACACTTTTCTCGACCGCACAAAGCAAGGGCGGCCCGCTGCAGAAATATTTGCCGACACCCTACCTGAATGCCGTTGATTACCGCGAAAAAAATGACGTGTTCTCGGGCGTGACGATCGCGGTGCCGTCAGGAGTGGATCTGACCTTGGGCGGGAAGAAAGTGCAGGCGTTTTGCTATCTGGTGAACGCGAATTTTTTTGAGGTGGTGGGCGTTCAGCCTGAATTGGGCCGTGGTTTTTCAGAGGAAGAAGGCAAGACGCCGGTGCCGGTGGTGGTGCTCAGTTATGCGCTGTGGAACCGCGAGTTCGGCGGCGATCCGAAATTGGTGGGGCGAACGATTCAGATTAACGAGCAGGACTTCACGGTGATCGGGATCATGCCGAACTACTTCCATGACGTGGGCGCGCTAGGCAGCCCGGGGGCGTGGATACCGATGCCGATGCACGACCAAGTGCTGACGGACGAGAACAAGAAATGGTTTAACGATCGGGGATTTCGAATGACGGCGATGGTGGGGAGGCTCAAGCCGGACGTGACGGTGGCGCAGGCGCGAGCATCGATTCACAGACTGGGACTCGAGCTCGAGAAGGAATATCCGAAAGACAATGGCGGGCGGAACGAGATGCTGGTGCCGATCGATCAGACGGCGATTCCACCGCAACTGCGGAGCGTATACGTTCGAGCAGGCGCGCTGATGTTTGTGATCGTGGCGCTGGTGCTGATCATTGCGTGCGCGAATGTAGCCAATCTGTTGCTGGCGCGGGCGACGCAGAGGCATCGGGAGATCGGCGTGCGGCTGGCGATGGGCGCGTCGAGAATGCGGCTGGTGCGGCAGTTGCTGACGGAGAGCTTGCTGATTGGGCTGCTGGCTGGGGCGCTGGGAATTTTAGTGGCGTACTGGGGGCGGTCGGCGCTGCTTTTGCTGCTGCCGCCAGGCTTGCAGAGGCGGCTTGATTTCACGCTGGACGGACGGGTGCTGCTTTACACGCTGGTGCTCGCGCTGGTAGCAACAGTGCTGTTTGGACTGGCCCCGTCGCTGGAGGCTTCCAAGGCGGATCGCATAGCAGCGTTGAAGGATCGCACGGGAAATCCGACGGGAAGCGCGCGGTGGTATGGGCTGCGTGGCGTGTTGGTGATGGTGCAAGTGGCACTCTCGCTGGTGGCGCTGGCGGGAGCGGGGTTGTTCATCCACAGCTTGCGGAATGCGCAGGGGA
Organism: uncultured Acidobacteriota bacterium; assembly: GCA_963804545.1. Taxonomy (GTDB): domain Bacteria; phylum Acidobacteriota; class Terriglobia; order Acidiferrales; family UBA7541; genus Acidiferrum. Next base: position 2,340,024 of record CAWDQW010000004.1, on the reverse strand, counting down.
TGGATCCGGGATTTGAGGTGAAGCATGAGCTGGTGATGTTTGTGAACCTGGCGTCGGAGCATTACACGCAGGCGAGGGCGGAGCAGTTTTATAAAGATGTGGTGGAGCGGCTGGGGGGAGTTTCGACAGTGGAGAATGCGAGCATATCGGATACGTATCCGTTTTCAGGAGGATTGGCGCGGACGACGTTCACGGATGGAGTGGATATCACGGATCCGCGGAACGGGAAATTGACGCCGGTGATTGCGACGGAGCCGGGGTTTTTTTCAGCGGCGGGAATCGCGATGATCGAGGGGCGGGACTTCAACGAACACGATGATGCGCAGGGAGCTATGGCGGGAATCGTGAATAAAGCGGCAGCGGAGCAGATGTGGCCGGGGGAAGATCCGATTGGGAAGCACATCCATTTTCTTGGGGAGACTTGGGATATTGCGATTGTGGGAGAAGTGGCGACGGTGAAGTACCAGACGATGGGGGAGCCGCCGCAAGCGATCGTCTACGTGCCGCTGAAGCAACATTACTCCCGCAGAATAGTGCTGTATGTGCGGACGAAGGGCGATCCGGAGAAAGCGATACCGATTGTGCGGAGCACGGTGCAAGCGCTGGGGCCGACGGTGCCGTTGCTGAACGTGCAGACCGTGCCGCAGGTTTTGGTGGAATCGCTGACGGCACCGAGGATTGGGGCAGAACTGCTGGGCGGTTTCGGCTTGTTGGCGCTGCTGTTGGCGGCGATCGGGACCTACGGCGTGATGTCGTATTCGGTCAGCCAGAGAACGCAGGAAGTCGGAATCCGCATGTCTCTGGGGGCGCAGCCTGGAGACGTACTTCGGCTGATTTTGGCAAACGGGATGGCCATGGTGTGCGCCGGCGTATTGGTTGGGCTGGGAATTTCCACTTTGCTCGCGCGCAGCATGAGCAGCCTGCTGTATGGCATCGGGGCGTTTGATGCGCCAAGCTTTTTGATTACGGCGGCGCTTCTGGTGGGGGTGGCGCTGGCGGCGTGTTACATTCCGGCGCGGCGGGCGATGCGCGTCGATCCCATCATTGCGTTGCGCTATGAGTAGGCGCTGGTAGACCTCCGAACGAAGGAGGATGCAAAGGCGCGCTTCCGTTTTGTGTGGTTCTTAGGCTTTACCTTCCCGTTTTGCTTCCGGAGTTGTGGCCGAATTGCGAGCAGCGACATAGAGGCCGAGGACGCGCAGGTCACTCGTGGCTTTTCGCACGTCCGCAAGGGCGGAGTCGAGTTGGGAGGAGGAGTCGGCTTCCACGTCCAGAAAGAATTGGTATTCCCAGGGGCGGCCGTGGATGGGGCGGCTTTCGATTTTTTGCAAATTGACGCCGTGTTTGGCGAAAGGTTCGAGAGAGGCAAGGAGAGCGCCGGGGCGATGGGCGAGGCGCATGGCGAGGGACATTTTGCGGGCGCCGGGACCCGGCGGCGGAGCTTCGCCGGCGGGACGCAGAAGAAAAAAGCGAGTGAAATTTTCGGCGTTGTCCTGGATCCCGGAGGCGAGGATGACGCCAGCGTAGTGTTCCGCGGCGCGGCGGCCGGCGATGGCTGCGGAAGTTTTGTCGCCGCGGGCCAGGACTTCGCGGACGCTGCCAGCGGTGTCTTCGGCGGGGACGCGCTTGAGATGCGGATGAGCTACGAAAAAGCGTTCGCATTGCGCGAGGGCCATGGGATGACTCGCGACAGAGCGGATGTCGCTGAGATGGGCGCCCGGGCAACCGATGAGGTGATGCTCGATGGGTAGGATGGTTTCGGCGGTGATAGTGAGGGCACTTTCGAGGAGGAGATCGTAGACGCGGACGACGGGGCCGGCGAGGGTGTTCTCGACGGGAGCGAGGAGAGCGTCGGCGAGGCCGTCGCCGATGGCGCGGAAGGCGGCGTCGAAGGTGGGGCGGGGAATGGTGGTGATGGCTTCGCCGAGGAGCTGGACGGCGGCTTCTTCGCTGAAAGCGCCGGGCTCGCCTTGGAAGGCTACGCGCATTTTCGATGTTACCTCGGCGGATGGTGTGCCGCAGTCATACGTGAGCCAGCCCTTCTGCTCTGGAAAACCTGGCGGCGTCACGGGTTGGGCACAGGAAACATGTGACGCGCCGCGAGGAACCGCGCCCTATGATGAAATGAAATTGGAACGGCTGCAAGCGGAGTCGTGGCGACGCGAAGCTGTGGGTTTGCGGAGCTGAAAACGTCCATCCGAGAAACCACGAAATGAAATTGCCGATGCCCGTAAAAATTGTGGCGACGCTGGCGCTGCTGGGACTGGCCGTGTGGCTGGGGACGAGCGAGCATTTTTACAGGTCGGCGCTGCTTTCGCTTTTTTTTGGGGTGACGCTGGCGAGCGTGGTGTTGATTCATTTTCGCGTGCGGCCGTCCTGGCAGGACGCTTTGTGCGTGATCGGCGGCGCGGGCCTATTCACACTCATCGATTTCGGAATCTTGCATTTCGCGCCAAGCCTGGCGGGGATCGCTTCTTATTTGGGGATCAGCAGCCTTTCGATACTTGGATTGCGCGCGATATGGTCGCGCGGTAGAGAGCAGGAACAGATGGCTTTGGCGTTTGTGCCTGCGCTGCTTTTTGTGACGTCGGATTGGGGAAGCACGATTTTGCTGGGGTGGACCGGGAAGGCCCATCCGAGGGTGCTCGATCTTTATTTGTTTTCGTTTGATTCGAGTTTGCGGGTGCAGATCGCGTTTTTGGTAGGGCAGGCGTATGCGCTTTGGCCGTGGTTTAAGGCGGCGGGAATGGTTTTTTATATTGGGCTGCCGATGGTCATCGGGCTGGTTTATGCCGGGCAGCTTTTGCGAGACCGGACACGGGCGGTTTCGGCGATGATTGCATTTCTGATTACAGGACCCGTGGGCGTGATTTTCTACAATCTTTTTCCAGCGGTGGGACCGATTCACATTTTCCTGAGTCAATTTCCGTGGAAACCGATTCCCACGGAGCAAGTGACGCGACTGCTTGTAGAACCAATTGCGGTGGCAGGTTTGCGAAATTGCATGCCGTCGCTGCACATGGGCTGGGTGTTGCTGGCGTGGTGGTATTCGCGAGGGCTGTCAGTTTGGGAGCGCGGGATCGCCATGGCGTTTTTGGTGTTCACGATTTTCGCGACGATGGGGATTGGGGAGCATTATTTGATTGATTTGGTGGTGGCATTTCCGTTCGCGGTGTTTTTGCAGGGATTGTGCGCGCTGGGATTGAGGTGGAACGAGCGGGCGCGGGTGGCGGCAATCGTGTATGGTTTGTTGTTGACGCTCGGATGGATCGGGGCGCTTCGCTTTGAGTTAAGAATGTTCTGGATTTCGCCGGTTATTCCATGGATTTGCTGCGTTGTGACGGTGGTGTCGGCGGTTCTGGTGAAGCGAAGTTTGGATGCGGCTACGGACAGGGTCGAGAGCCGCGATGGAATTTCTGCAAACAGCGTGCCCGCAGCAGTTTCCCCAAGCTAAATGCCGAATATGGCGTTCCACTTTGGTATCGGAGCCAGATTGGCTGCGAACTCGGGGGAGCGGCGTCGCAGACACAGGTTCGTCTGACGCGTGGGCAAGGTATACTTCGCCTAGGGAGAAGGAAAATGAAATTGGCAAGACCGGAGCCTGGGGAGTACGCGGCTTACTACGAGAAATATATATCGCTGTTTCCTGGAACGGACGTGACGAGCGCGCTGGAAGCACAGCGCGTGCAGACCATGCAGCTTTTTGCGGGGCGAAGCGAGCGGGACGGCAATTTCCGCTATGCGGCGGACAAGTGGACAGTGAAGGAAGTGCTGGGCCATATCAGCGATTCGGAACGAATTTTCGCCTACCGGGCGCTGCGGATTGCGCGTGGCGACCAGACGCCGCTGCCGGGGTTCGAGCAGGATGATTATGTGCGGAGCGGCGGATTCAATGAACGGCCGCTGGCGAGTCTGGTCGAGGAGTATGCGGCCGTGAGAAGCGCAAGCCTGGCGCTGTTTCGTTCACTGGGGCCGGAAGCGTGGACTGCGGCGAGGCAGCGCCAATAAGAACGAAGTGAGCGTGCGGGCGCTGGCATTCATCACAGCCGGGCACGAGTTGCACCACCGGCGGATACTCGAAGAGCGATACTTTTCGGCTATTCCGCGCGCCTGAACCAGGTGGCTCGAAGGCGCTGGCCGCGCCGGGGCTTGCAAAGGAAAAAGAGCAGGATAGCCGCCAGGGCGATGCTCAAGGCCGCGGCGAGGACTCCGACGGCTTGCGCGTCCAGCGGATGTTCGAAGGCATCCCCGAGTATGTAGAAGCCGAAGATCAGGAAGAGGGCAGCTAGAAAACTGGCCAAACTTCCGAAGGTACGAGCCAGCCCTCCGCGAATGACCAAGGGCTTGACGTGGTGGGCGGCGGGGGCGATGGATTCAGCGCGCATAATTCATCCCTTGCGGGATTCCCCTGCCGTGGCAACCGGATCTCCGATGCGCAGAAATTCGAGATAAGTGAGATTGGGCGGGGCGTATTTTTTCTTCATGAACGAGCCGCAGACGCAGCGCGGATTGCTTCCTTCGATTTCACCGCTGAATTGGACTAAGACTTCGCAGTGACACGCAGGATTCGAGCAATGCCACTGTTCCCCTTTTTTCATGATCATGGTGGCCGTCCCTTCTTTGACTGCGGGCTGGCTGGGATTGCCGAGAAGGCCGCTGAGGCCCGGGCTCACAGTAAGTGCAAGTGGACTATATAGAGCGGTAATTAAAAGTCAAGGAAAAGATTTCAATAGGACTACGATACTATGTAGATAACTATGGACATTTTCCGGAGGCAAGGCGGGCGACGCGGCATCTCTGCGTTTTTGTTTCGCCAAGGCGGAGGAGCGGCCGTTCGGTGAGGTGCGGCTGCCGGAGCATTTCCGGGTTAGGTTGCGGGGGCCGCGAGCGGCTGCTAAAATTGCTGATTTGCCGGGTGGCTGGCGTTCGTGCTGAGGGCTGTCGGATATTTGCCGGGTGGGAATCCGCAGAATGGGCAGGGGTTTGCATCCAGCTCGACAGTAGAGAGAGAGAGAGCCGCAAAGCCGTCCAAAGAAAGCGTAACCTCGGACAAATCGGTGGAAGGGGCGAGCGCGAGGGCGTTCAACTGAGAGGATCGAGGCTCTGCGGAAGGGAGATCACGAGTGGCAAAGTATGATGTGGCGATCATTGGGAGCGGACCGGGCGGGTATGTGGCGGCGATCCGGGCGGGCGAACTGGGATTGAAGACGATTGTGGTGGAGAAGGACCCGTTTCTGGGCGGGACTTGTCTGCATGTGGGATGCATTCCGACGAAAGTTTTGCTGCATCACGCCGACGTCTACGATCATTTCAAGAATGGGGCGGAGCTGGGGTTTGAGGTGAGCGGGCTGAAAATCAACTGGGCGAATATTCTGGCGCGCAAAGACAGGATCGTGAAGAAGCACGCCAAGGGGATCGAATTTCTTTTCAAGAAGAACAAGGTGGAGTGGGTGCAGGGTTGGGGGCGCTACGCCGGGCCGGGGCGCGTGAGCGTGGATAACAACGGAAAGAAGAGCGAGATTGAAGCGGCGAATGTGTTGCTGGTGAGCGGGTCCGAGGCGCGTGCGTTGCCGGGGATCGAGCCCGACCATAAAACGATTTTGACGAACCGGTCGATTTTGGAGTTACCGGATATTCCGAAGACGTTGATTGTGGTGGGAGCGGGCGCGGTGGGAGTGGAGTTCGCTTCGATTTACAACACGTTTGGGACGCAAGTGACGATTCTGGAAGCGCTGCCGCGCGTTGTGCCGGTGGAAGACGAGGATGTTTCGGCGGAGCTGGAAAAGGATTTCAAGAAGAAAGGGATACAGATTTTCACGAGCAGCAAGGTGGACTCGGTGAAGAAGGACGCCAAGGGCGTGACGGTCTCGTTTAAGGATAAAGACGGAAAGGCGCAGACGCTGCAAGCCGAGAAGCTTTTGCTGGCGGTGGGCCGCAAGCCGATGACGGAGAATTGCGGGCTGGAGAAGTCGAAGGCCAAGCTGGAGCGCGGATTTGTGCTAACCGGAGCGAATTTCGAGACGGATGAGAAAGGGTTGTACGCGATCGGAGATATCGTGGCGGGCATGCCGCAATTGGCGCACGCGGCGATGATGGAAGGGATTGTCGCGGTGACGCACATCGCGGGGAAGAAGACGCAGCCGATTTTGAAGACGCGGATTCCGAACGCGACGTATTGCGAGCCGCAGATTGGGTCGATTGGATTGACGGAGAAGCAAGCGCGCGAGGCCGGATACGCGGTAAAGATCGGAAAGTTTCCGTTTGTGGGGAACAGCAAGGCGACGATTTTGGGGAATCACAACGGGTTCATCAAGGTGGTTTCGGACGAGAAGTACGGAGAGATTCTGGGGATTCATATTATCGGGCCGCTGGCGACGGAGATTCTGTCGGAAGCGGCGGCGACGCTGAACCTTGAGGGAACCATCGACGACATGATGAATATGATTCACGCGCATCCGACGGTTTGGGAAGGGATGGGAGATGCGTTTGCGAGCGTGAGGGGATTGCAGATCAACGTGTAGTGAATGGTGATTCGTGAAGAGCTGCATGTTTGTCGATCTGGGATTGATTGGATACGCGGAGGCGTACGCGCTGCAGAAGGCGTATTGTGGCGGCGCGGAAGGCGGACGCGATTGGCGATGTGCTGTTGCTTTGCGAGCATACGCCGGTGATTACGCAGGGGCGCAACGGGAAGCGAGAACATCTGCTGGTTTCGGAAAATGTGTTGCGGCAGAGGAATGTGGAGTTTTACGAGACGAGCCGCGGCGGAGATGTTACGTATCATGGGCCGGGGCAGTTGGTGGGCTATCCGATTTTGCAATTGGGGGCGATTCGGAAGGATGTGGTTTGGTATGTGCGGATGCTGGAAGAGGTGATGATTCGGACTTCGGCGGAGTTTGGGATTGCCGCGCATCGCGAGGAGGGGAAGACTGGGATTTGGGTCGCGACCGAAGAAAAGGAATTTACACAGAGGGGAAGAAAGTGCGGCGGAGAAGCTGGGGGCGATTGGGGTGCATATCAGCCGGTGGGTGACTTCGCATGGGTTTGCTTTTAACGTGGCGACGGATTTGCGAAATTTTGATTTGATTGTGCCTTGCGGGATTGCGGGGCGGAAGGCGACTTCGCTGGAGAAGCTGCTGGGGCGGGCGTTGAAGCTGAGCGAAGTGGCGCCGAGGATGGTGCGGCATTTTGGGGAAGTGTTTGGGTTGGAGATGAGGGCGGCGTCGCGGGAAGAGTTCTTTGCGAAGCTGGAGATGGTGGAGCAGATGGTGGCGGTGCCGGCGTAGGCGGGTGAGGCGAGGCGAGGATGGTAGCGGACATTTTTGGTTGCGGGGCAGCAGAACAAGGAGCACAGGCAAGAGTGCCTGTGCTACCGGAGCTTCCATGAAGAAGGAATTGACGCGGCAGCAGTATCTGGACTTGTACTACTACATGCGGCTGAACCGCGCCGTGGAAGACACGATGGTGAAGCTCTTCCGGCAGAACAAAATTGTCGGAGGGCTTTACTCGAGTTTGGGGCAGGAAGCGATTTCGGTGGGGACGGCGTACGCGCTGGAGAAAAAGGATTGGCTGGCGCCGATGATCCGGAACATCGGGGCGCTTTTGGTGAAGGGCGTGCCGCCGCGGGATGTTTTTATGCAGCACATGGCGAAGTACGATTCGCCGACGAAGGGCAAGGACGGGACGAGCCACTTTGGCGATTTGGAAAAGCTGCATATCGTTTCGCCAATTTCGATGCTGGGCGATTTGATTCCGGTGATGACCGGCGTGGCCATGGCGGGGCGCTACCTGGGACAGAAAATCGTGACCATGACGTGGATTGGGGACGGGGGAAGCTCGACGGGCGTGTTTCACGAAGGTTGAATTTTGCGGCGACGCAGAAGGCGCCGTTTGTGCTGATCCTGGAAAATAATTTGTGGGCGTATTCGACGCCGGTGAAGCGGCAGGTGCCGCTGGAGAATCTGGCGGACCGCGCCAAAGCGTATGGAATTTCGAGCTACATCGTGGACGGGAACGACGTGGTCGCGGTGTATTCGACGGCGCGGGAAGCGGTCGAACGAGCACGGGCGGGCGAGGGGCCCATTTTGATCGAAGCCAAGAGCTTCCGCAGACTGGGGCACGCGCAGCATGACCCGGCGGAATATGTGCCGAAGGAGATGCGCGCTTACTGGGAAGGGCGCGACCCTATCGCGCTTTATGAAAAGTTTTTGATGGGCGAGAAACTGCTCGACGCGAAGGGCAAAAAGGAAATAGAAGAAAAGATCGACACGCTGCTCGCGGCGGAGCGGGAGTTCGCGGAGAATTCGCCGATGCCGCCGCCGGAGTTTGCCGCGACGGGGGTTTACTGCACGGGCGACGACTGCCACAAGATTCAGCCGAAGTGGGAACGCCCGATTAGCGGAAGTAACGCCGCCGAAATCGAGCGTCAAGGCGGTTTGGACGGTGGCGGGATTCGGGTCCGGCAAGAGTTCGGGCGGGGCGAACGCACCGATTCATTTTGGGGACACGAAGAGCACGATACAAACACCTGAATCGGATGCAACGAAGAAAAACGGTTCCAAGGCCAACGGCAAGCCAGCGGCGAAGAGTCCCGCGAAAACGGCGGTGAGTTCCGGCGCCTCGAGAAAGGCGAAGAGGTAGCCATGGCGCCCGATACTAAAACCGAAAACGGCACGCAAATCACGTTTCTTGAAGCGATCAAGCAGGCGATGTTTGAGGAGATGGAGCGCGACCCCGCGGTGGTGCTGCTAGGCGAGGATGTCGGCGTGTATGGCGGGGCGTTCAAGACCAGCGAGGGATTGCTGGAAAGATTCGGCTGGGAGCGCGTGATCGATACGCCGATCAGCGAGAGCGCGATCATCGGGGCGGCTTGCGGGATGAGCTACGTGGGATTGCGGCCGATTGCGGAGCTGCAATTCATCGACTTCATCGTGTGCGCGTTCAACCAGATTACGAATTTCGTGGCCAAGGGGCATTACCTTGTGGAATGCGCCGGCGCCGATGGTGATGCGCGGGCCTTCGGGCGGCGGAGTGCACGGCGGGCCGTTTCATTCGGCGAACCCGGAGATGTACTTCGTGCATACGCCGGGGTTGAAGGTGATTTATCCTTCGACGCCTTACGATGCGAAGGGATTGCTGAAAGCGGCGGTGCGCGACAACAACCCGGTGCTTTTCTTCGAGCACAAATTTCTTTACCGGCGGATCAAGGGAGAGGTTCCAACCGAGGATTATACGGTGCCGATCGGGAAAGCGATTGTGCGGCGCGAGGGCAAGCACCTGACGATTATTTCGTATGCGGCGATGATGCATACCTCGCTCGAAGCGGCGGAGGCGCTGGCGAAAGAAGGCATCGAGGCGGAAGTGATCGACTTGCGGACGTTGCTGCCGCTCGATGAAGAGACGATTTTGCAGTCGGTGAAGAAAACCAACAGATGTTTGGTGGTGCACGAGGATACGAAGACGGGGGGAATCGCCGGAGAAATTGCGGCGATTCTTTGCGAGAAGGCGTTTGGCGATCTGGATGGGCCGCTGATGCGGGTGACGGCGCTGGATACGCCAGTGCCGTATTCGCCGCCGCTCGAAGAGTATTTTCTGCCGAATGCGAAGAAGGTTTTTGACGCAGCGAAGGAACTCGCTCGGTATTAAAACGTTTTTGGACGGGCCCGGCGTGCCGCGCCCCTTCGACGGAAATGAAGCCGGACAGGAGAATGCAGATGGCCACAGACGTAGTGATGCCGCAGATGGGCGAAAGCATTTTTGAAGGGACGATCACCAAGTGGCTGAAGAAGCCCGGCGACAAGGTGGAGCGAGACGAGCCGTTGTTTGAGATTTCGACGGACAAGGTGGACGCGGAAATTCCGTCGCCCTCGGCCGGCGTGTTGAAGGAGATCAAGGTCAACGAAGGGCAGACCGTGCCGATTCAGACAGTCGTGGCGGTGATCGACGGTGCAGGCTCAGCGGCCGCAGCGCCGGCGCCTGCTCCGGCAAAAGCCGCGGCGCCAGCGGCTCCTGTAGCGGCCGCACCTGCGCCACCTTCGGCCTCGAGGCCTGCGGCACCAGCTCCGGCCGCAGCACCGCCGTCTGCGCCTGCCGCCCCACGCTCTGGCGGGGAGCGCATTCACAGTTCGCCGCTGGTGCGCCGCATGGCTGCGGAGCATGGAATAGATCTGACGACCATTCCGGGCACCGGCGCTGGCGGACGGATCAGCAAGCAGGACATTGAAGCCGTCATTGCGGCAGGGGGAACGCCAGCGGCTGCGCCGCCGAGCGCTCCGGCAACAGCGCCGGCGCGGCCGGCTATGCCGCCGCCGTCGGCTCCGTCCGCTGCACCCGCGCCTCCGGCTGTTTCGGGCGGGCAGGTGCACGTGGCGTTCGAATCGGCGGTTCCGCGCGAGAAGATGTATTTCGGGAATTACACCGTCGAGCCCATGAGCAATATGCGGGTGCGCATTGCGGAGCACATGGTGGCTTCGAAGCGCGTGTCACCGCACGTCTATTCCGTGGACGAAATCGACATGACCAAAGTGGCGTCGCTGCGGGCCAAGTCCAAGGAAGAGTTTGAGAAGCGCTACGAGACCAAGCTGACGTTCATGCCGTTTTTTGTGAAGGCGGCGGTGGCCGGGCTTCGCGCATTTCCGACGATGAATGCATCGCTCGACGGAACGAACGTGATCCTGCATAAGGAGATCAACATCGGGATCGCCGTGGCGCTCGATTGGGGGCTGATCGTGCCGGTGGTGAAGGGCGCGGACGAGAAAAACGTGCTCGGCATCCAGCGCACGCTGAATGATTTGGCGGAGCGGGCGCGTTCGAAGAAGCTGAAGCCGGAAGAGGTGCAGGAAGGGACGTTTTCCATCACCAATCCGGGCGTGTTCGGCGGGCTGTTCGGCTTGCCGGTGATCAGCCAGCCGAATGTGGGGATTCTGGGGCTTGGCATGATCGAGAAGCGGCCGGTGGTGATCAACGACTCGATCGCGATTCGGTCGATGTGCTACGTGACGCTGAGTTACGACCACCGCGTGGTGGATGGCGCGATTGCCCACCAGTTCCTGCATAAGGTGAAAGAGACGCTGGAGAATTGGGCGGAGCCGGTCCTTTAGCAGGGGTCTCGAGGGCCGGAATCGCCCGATTCCGGCTCGCACGAGGTCGCACCCGGGAGAGCTAGTTCGGGGTTCGACTGGATCATATTTCCTGGATTCGGACACCTGTGCGGATGTGGGACGCCGATTCCCGCGAACGGTGCGCCCCAAAGGCGGGCGCTTGCCGAGCTCCCTTCACTGTACCCAAAAGAAAGGGCTTACATCTGAATAAAGGTGGAAGCCAGCCTGCCTCTACCATCCGACACGGCCGCTTATATGGACTTCATGCCACCGCGAATCCTGATTGCCGACGATCAGCCTGATGTGCTGAACGCGCTGCGCTTGTTGCTGAAAGGCCAGGGATATGAGACGGAAGGGGTGGCCTCGCCAGCGGAGCTGCTGCGGGCCGTGGCGACGCGCGAGTTTGACCTGTTGCTGATGGACCTGAACTATGCGCGCGACACTACCTCGGGGCGGGAGGGGCTGGACCTGTTGAGCCGTTTGAAGGAAATCGAAGATGCCCCGGCGATTGTGGTGATGACCGGATGGGCGACCGTGGGATTGGCCGTGGAGGCCATGCAGTACGGCGTGGCGGATTTTGTCGAGAAGCCCTGGACCAATGCGCGGCTCCTGGAAATTCTACAAAAACAGATTGGGCTGGGACGCGAACGGCGGGCGTCCCGCCGCCGCGCAGCGCAGGAGAACCAGGACCACAAGGAGATCGCCCAGCAGTTCCACCACCAGGAGCAGGAAGTGGCCGAAGCGCGCTCTATCCAGCAGGGACTTCTGCCGAAGAGCCTTCCGCAGCGAGCCGGATATGAGATTTCGGGGGCCTGGCAGCCCGCGCAAAGCATTGGCGGTGATTATTACGATGTGCTGGAGTTTGACGACGCCTCACTGGGCCTGTGCATTGCCGACGTGGCCGGGAAAGGGCTGCCGGCGGCGCTGCTGATGTCCAATCTGCAGGCCGCGGTGCGGGGGCTGGCGTCGCCTGAGCTGGCGCCCGAGGGTTTGTGCTCGCGGCTGAATTCCCTCGTTTGCCACAACACCGGCGCCGATCGCTTCATCACGTTTTTTTACGCGCAACTCGACGGGCCGGCGCGACGGCTGCGCTACGCGAACGCGGGACACAACGCGCCTATCCTGCTGCACGCCGACGGGTCGCACGAGCGCTTGCAGGCTGGGGGCGGTGTGCTCGGCGTTTTTCCGCGGCAGAAGTTTGCGTCCGGTGCGGCGCAGCTGGCGCCCGGCGACCGCCTGATTCTATACACCGACGGCGTGACAGAGGTCTGCGACGCCGCCGACGAGGAGTTCGGCGAGGTGCGCCTGCTGCGGCTGTTGCAGGAGCACCGCATGGCGGCGGCTTCGGCGTTGCAAGAAAAGATCCTCGCCGTTGCGGGAGAGTTCAGCCGCGGCCACTGGCACGACGACGCGACACTGCTGGTGCTGGCTGTTTCGTGAACGTGAGCGCCTGCCGTGAAGTGAAGCATCCCTGCCGCTCCGCGCTGGGGCGGGCGCCGCGCGGAACTCACTGAATCAGCGGCTTTAGTTTTCCAACCCAAACCGCGAAGTGATCCAGAGGAACCGGCTCGATGCCGGCGTCGCGGAGCGTGCGGTCCACGAAACGGTTGCGGTCGTTCTGGTCCGTCAGCGCGATGTCGGTGATGGCGGCGAACTCTGTCTTGAGATCGGCCTTGGACGCGATGCGTGCGGCGGTGTAGGCCAGCACTTTAGCGTCGCCCGGAGCGCGCGTGACGGAGAGCGTGTGCAGGAAACCGCGGGTGCCGTTGCGGCGGTAGCTGTAATCGATACGCATCGGATCGCCTGGAAAGGTGAATTCGGCGGCGCGCACGGATTTCTGAATTCTGTTCCACAGGTGGGCCTGGCGGAAAACCTGCGAGCAGTAGGAACGCATCTGTGCCCGGCTTCCCGGAGCGCCAACTCGGCTGGCGACGCGCGGGAGGGCCACGTGGTCTCCGTAGAGCCGCTCGAGTTCGGCGTCCAGATCGCCAGAGATAACGCCCTTTTGCGGCGCGAGCTGAAGCGCGTTGGAGAGCGTATCGTCCCACTTCCGCAGAAGTTCCTGGAGCGCGACGCCATCGGAAGCACCGCCATTCGTGCCGTGGCCGTTCGAACTGCGCGCGGAGTCGAAGCGGTCTTCTAGATTGTCGCGAAGTGCGCGCAGCAAGGATTCATCGGCTTCGGGATGTAGCCGGCGCAAGCGGGCATACTCTTCCTGCTCTTCGATGAGGCGGAGACGGCGTTCGCCGGACTGCGGGTCATAGACCAGGACGCCGATGTTCACCCACTCGTCGCGCACGAGATTGGGCGTGTAGCGCAGGATGCGGTAAGCGCAGGTGCGTTCGGATGGCATGGGTTCCACAAGGCTTTCATTCATGGTTCACGTCCAGTTCGGGTCATATCCAGTTTGGGAAGGGCTGGCGATTGGATTGTTTGGCGGCCAGGATAAGTTCGGGAACACGGGAGCGGCGCCGGAGAAGCTGTTCGGAGAGGCGCAGCACCGCGTCGAAGTCGTCCTCATACCAGGCCGGAGGAATTTGTCTTCGTGATTTCGTCGAGAGCGCGTTCGGTCATCTGTTTCTCCAGACGCTCCAGCCAAGGCGCGAAGGATTCCATCCCAGTGATCCCTTCGTACACGCGATTGCGCGCGTAGAGCCCGCGGAGCGGGGCGTCGGGAAAATTCCATTCTCCCGCATTAAAGCAAAAACCCTGGTCGATCATGAGCGTGTTGTAAGGCGTTTCCGCTTTATCTCCCGGAGAAGAATCAGCGGCCTGATGCGCCTCGCGCTGCGGACCCTGAAAAAAGAGAGTCTGGCGGCCGTTGGTATTGCAGGTCCACTTGTCAAAGACCAGCATGCCCGCAAAATCGTGGAGATTGGCGACCTGCCGCAATTGCTCGTCAGGCAGAAAATCATGCAGCGTCAGCCGCCGCGGATCACCCGGATAACGCGAGCCGAACTGCAGTCCGGGCTGGCACGGGATACGCTGCCGCGGCATCTCTATGGCCAGATCGGGCGTCAAGCGAATGAGTTCTTCAGACACTTCGACAATAGCCACCGGCGTTGTTGGCAGCCCCGATCGAGCGGCTAGCTTAGTACCTAGCAGTTCATTGACCAGAATGCGGCGGTGTTGCGGATTATTTTGGAACTTGACGACGTAATAGTGCCCATCCGAGCAGCGCATCAGGTGCGATTGCGCGCCGCCACGCATCCGGCGTAACTGTTCCAGTGCCCGCAACATGCGCGGCTATGCTAGCGGCAATAATGCATTCCGGCAAGATGCCTTCTCGTAAACCGGGCAGCTTCCCGTTTCGAGAGACTTCCCGTGCCTGATCGGGAGCGCGTCCAAACGCGTCGCGTCCCAGAGTGGAGCCGAATCGATTTCAAAAAGAGAAGGCCTGGACCATAGTCCAAGCCTTCTCGTGCGTCTAAAAACCTGGAGACTCGCGGGGCGCTAGCGCCGCTTTTTCTTCGCCGCTTTCTTGGCCTTCTTCTTTGGCTTGGCTTTCGCCTTTGCTTTTGCTTTTGGCTTGGCCTTTTTGGCTTTTGCCTTGGCTTTCTTTTTTGGAGCCGCCTTTTTGACGGGCTTAGCCGCCGGCTTCGGAGCCGCTTTGGCTGCCGGCGCCGCTGCTACGGGCTCTTCTTCGGTGATGAGGATCTCTTCTTCCTCGGTCTCCACGATCTCATCACCGCCGCCCAGCTCGTCTTCCTCCTCCAGCCGTGACAGCTCGTTGTCGTCTTCGAAGTTGTCCTTCTCGAAATCCATACCATCCTCCCGAGGGGCACTCCACAAGCCTTTGGCCTGTGGGACGCTGCATCAGCTGGAGTCGCTAACTCCCCTCCGCCGCATCGCCGTTGTTATCGTACTCCTGCAAAGTTGTCAAGCATTCTGCAACTTGAGCGCAAATAGGCCACGATTCTGGCGGTTTCGGGGCGCAGCCAAAGCGAGCTCCCTGGCAAAACAGGGATGCAAGACTCATGGGGATCGCCCTTGTATCCCATTGTAGATAAAAGACTTAATTGTGAATAGCAGCGGCTTGGCTGGAGGAAGAGCCGTGCGGAGCGGCGTGGGCCTTGGAGCTTGTTTTCGAGCGGCTGTGCTCCGGCGAGATCTCCGGCGCCCCGCCAACCGTGTAGATGCGCAGCACCATGCCGCGGCTCACATGGTTGGTTTTCATGTGATTCCACTTGCGCACGTCATCCGCGGGCACGCTGAAACGATCCGCGATTCCGCCGAGGGTGTCGCCCTTGCGGACGCGATAGCGCACCAGGCGGCTTTTGGATTCCGCGGGAGCGGCGGCGGGAATAATCAATTTTTCTCCGACGTCGAGCGCGGCGTGGCGATCCAGATTATTTGCGTCGGAGATCGCCGCCGCCGTCACGCGATATTTTTTTGCGATGGAGGTTAGCGTTTCGCCGGCTTCGATGCGGTGCCGCCGCCAGCTTACCCACTTGTCCGCCGGGATGTCCGCAATCTCCGCCGAGAACTTTTCGGCGCTGCCCACCGGCAGATGCAGTTCGAAGGAGGGATCGTCCGGCGTCGCGAGGCGCAACAGCGCGGGATTTAGATTGCGCAGCGTATCGACATCCACATCAATCGTCTCGGCCACCAGGCGCAGATCGATGGCGCGCCCGGGCTTCACGATGTCCGTGGGCACGGGCTGTTCCGCATCAACCTGGATGCCGTAATGCGCGGCGTCCTTGGCGATGAGTGTGAGCGCCAGAATGATGGGGACGTAATTTCTCGTTTCGCGCGGAAGCACGTTGCGTTTGTAGAGCTCCCAGAAATCGGCGTAGCCCGTGCGTTCGATGCCCTTCTGCACGTTTCCCGGGCCGCAGTTGTAGGCGGCCATCGCGAGATACCAATCGCCGAACTGGCCGTAGAGATCGCGCAAATGTTGCGCGGCCGCCCGCGTGGCCTTTTCCGGATCCTGCCGCTCGTCGATCCACCAGGTGTGCCGCAAGCCGTATTCCATGCCGCGATAAGCGACGAACTGCCAGATGCCTCGCGCGCCGGCTCGCGAAAGCGCCAGCGGCTGGAATGCGCTTTCCGCCTGCGCCAGATAAATCAAATCCTGCGGAACGCCCTCTTCGCGCAAGACGCGCGAAATCATTTCACGATATCGGCCGGAGCGCCGCAGCCCTGTTTCGACAATGGCTCGGCCGCGCGGCGTTTGGAAAAAGTTGAGGAACGAGAGCACTTCATCATTTACGGTAAGCGGCAAGTCGTGCGAAATATTCTTGGCAGCTTCCTCGGCGCGCTCTTTGAGGCGCGGATCCACGGGAAAGGTCATCTCGGCAACTTCATCGATGGGCGCCGGCACGGCGGGCGCTTCCTGGAAACCGTCTCCCGCGCGAAAGGCCTGCAATTCGTAACCGTAGACGGTATCGACCACGCGATGGAAAAGTTCGCTCAGTTTTGGGTCGCTGTTCGGGTCGTAGCCGCTCTCCAACATCCAGTCCACGGCGTCGTCAAAATCGTGGCGCGCTGCTTCCAGATGGCCTGCTTTGTAGTTTTGCTCGCCGGAAGCAAATTTGGCTTCCACCTGGGCGATCAGAAAATCCTTGGGGCTGGGTGCTTTGGGGGCCAGCGCGGCCAGCCACTCCTGTGAAAGTTTGGGCAGGGGAAGTTCGCCGAGGTTGGCGGAAACCTGAGCAGCGGCGGCACGGTTTGGTGTCAGCGCTGGGACGCGCGCCTGCACGCCGTTCTTCGCTGCATCCTCGCAACCGGCTCCCACAACCGCCAGCGTCGCCAGCAGGATCGCGTACAGCGCAGTCTTGGGCTTGGGGCGCATCTCCTTATGTTAAGTAGGCGTTACAGGCCAGGTCAACGCTTTCCCACGGGGGAGGGTTGACCTACTCAATACACGGCTTGGGGCGCCCCTAACTCGTCTTGTGGCTGTTCCTCGCGGGACCGCCCGGGATAAACTCTCACGCGAGGTGTTTCACGTGAAACCGACTCTCATCGCACTTTTCCCAAAATTGGGCCGCAGCGTTTCATCGTTTTCTTTCCTGCTCCTGGTCCTTTCCTTCAGCCCGGCGCCGCTCGAAGCGCAGAGCAAGGGCCTTTCCGCGGATAAGCGCACCAGGATCGAAAAGGCCGCATCGAGTTTCATGGCTGCGAACAGCGTGCCGGGAATTTCCGCTGCCGTCGTTCTGGATGGAGATCTGATTTGGTCGGAAGGATTCGGAATGGCCGATCTCGAGAATTTTGTACCGGCGACGCCTTTCACGCTGTTCCGGCTCGGTTCCATCTCCAAACCCATTACGGCTACTGCTATCTTGCAGCTGTCTGAGCGCGGAAAATTGGATCTTGATGCGGAAGTGCAGAAGTATTGTCCGGCATTCCCCAAGAAAGAGTGGCCGATCACAACGCGCGAGCTGCTCGGCCACCTGGGCGGCATACGGCATTACAACCCCGACGGCAAAGGGGACATTCCCGACGACAGCGCGAAGCATTTTTCCACCATGGAGGAATCGCTGCAAATCTTTGCCGGCGATCCGCTGGTCGCCAAGCCCAGAACGAAATTTCATTATTCGACCTACGGCTACACGGTTCTCGGCTGCGTTCTGGAAGGCGCCGCTTCCGAGAAATACGCGGACTATGTGAAAGAGAATGTTTTTGAGCCAGCCGGGATGGAGGAAACGCAGGTTGACAACTTTTTCGCTGTCATTCCCCACCGCACGCGCTGGTATCACAAGGACAAAGCCGGCGTGGTGCAGAACGCCGGCGTGCTGGACTCCAGCTATAAGATTCCGGGCGGCGGCCTGATTTCGTCCGCGGACGACATGGCGCGGTTTGAGATCGCCATCATGGCGAACAAACTTCTCAAGCCGGCCACGCGCGAAGTGATGTGGACCCCGCAGAAAGTGGCGGACGGTTCGCAGAACGATTATGCGCTGGGCTGGGGCACGCAAAAGAAATATGGCCTCGCGCTTGTGGAGCACACCGGCGGCCAGCAAGGCACCAGCACTTCGATTATCCTCGTGCCCGAACGGCGTGCCGGGGTCGTCGTACTCGCGAACATGGACAACGTAAATTCCGCCGAACTATCCACCGCCATATTGAAGATCGTCCTCGATCTAAGCGAAAAACAATAAGCGCGAGAGTTGGCGGACTGTGCGAGGCTCGTGCGCTGTTCACGGCCAATCGCCAAAAACTGCATCCATTGCGCCGCCAAAGCAATATTTATAAAACCCTTCATCGCAAGAGTTCATCGTGTCCCCGTATTTCTCTTTGTAATGCTTTCCCCAGTGGGGCCGCCGGCCGTCGGAGTCGCAGAACCCGTATTCCTCCGATAAGCCCCAGGAACTGAAGACACGTCCCGATTTTTTCATAATTTCCGGATCCGCAGCCAAGGCTGCGATGGCGCGTCCCGCGTACAACGGCGTCTCCGACGCCGCATAGTTCGGATCCTTTTCGACTGCGTCTCGCCAGTTCGCCTCCGTCACGCCGAAATTCTCGAGCATGGCTTCCGACCGCAGGAATCCCGGCGTCAGCGCCACGGCTGCCACGTTCTTTCGCCGCAGTTCCCTCGCCATCGCGAACGCCAGCCGAATCACCGAAGTCTTGGCCAGGTCGTAGAACAAATGCCCGCGATACGAATAAGAATCTCCATCACCGATTTCCACGATCAGACCGGGGCTTTTGGAGTGTGCGCTGGTTTCCATCAATAGCGGCGCTGAGAAATGGCTCGTAATGATATGGGTATGCAGCACGTTACGCAGGTTGGCAAAACCATTTTCGAGGTTCACCTGCCAAAATGTTTTCCCGAAATCCTGTGGAATGAGCTCGGAGATGTCATTTACCAGGATGTGCAGCTGGCCTTGTTCTTTTCGAATCCTCGCGATCAGCTTGGCGACCTGCTTCGCATCCGTGTGGTCCAGAACCGCCGCAATCCCTTTTCCGCCGCGAGCGGTGACCATCTTGGCGGTCTCTTGCACGGTTTCCGGCCTGCGCGCATGGTCAAACGGCGACACTTTCTTTGACTCCCCGCGCGGCAAGCGGTTGGCCTTCGTGCTGCGCCCAGTGCAATAGACAATCGCGCCGGCTTCGCCGAGAGCAAGCGCGACGCCGCGCCCGACGCCGCGCGTCGCTCCTGCGACCAGCGCGACGCGACCTTTCAGGTTGGGAGGAAGATAGTCGGGGGCCATGCATCACCTCCGGGGGAAAGACGCAGCAATCGTAAACGGTCATTTACTAATGTCAAGTAGAAAATGAACGGGCATTCAGTTATTCTGCGATTGTCATACAGAGACCTTCCTAGCCGCCATGAGCCCTCGTCCTCGCGAAACTTCCGACGAAGAGATCCTCGCTGCTACGGCGCGGGCGATGCAGCGCCGCGCCCCCGCGCAACTCACGCTGGCCGACGTGGCCAAAGAAGCGGGCGTCGTCCCCGCCACGCTGATTCAACGATTTGGAACCAAACGCAGCCTGTTGCTGGCGATGTGCCGCGCAGCGCCCGTCAGCGTCCCGCAACAGTTCACCGCCGCTCTCGCCAGATACAAGTCGCCGCTCAGAGCACTTATCGAGCTCTATGCCGATTGCACCTCTTTTGCGCCGACCCCCGAAGCCATGGCCAACGGTCTCGCTTGGCTGCAAAACGACCTAAGCGATCCCGATTTTCATGCCATCACGCTCGCGCAATTCCGAGCCATTCGGGACGAAACGCGGAAGCTTCTCGACGAAGCCGTCGCGGCGGGTGAGCTCAAGCGTTGCGATACGCCCCAACTGGCCCGCCTCATCCAGCACACGAATGGCGGGGCCATGCTCGCCTGGGCCGTCTACCGTCAAGGATCCGTGGCGTCCTGGGTTCGCCGCGAGGTGGAGGCCCTGCTCTCGCCGTACCGCGCGCCGAACAAGCGTTCCGGGCGGAAAGATAAGCCGCAGCGGCGGAGAAGAGGCTCTTGAGCGCACCCAATTCCCGTTTACATGCGCTCTTCCGCGATGGTAGTGTGCCAGCGAATCATCACTATTTGAGGATTCTGCATCGATTCGCGCCAACTGCAAATCGCTCTTCGGATGGACGAAGCATGAAAAACAAAACAAGCTTCTTTGCTTGCGCATTTCTCTGCGCCTTGGCGCCTTTGGCGCTCGATGCGCAGCAAGCGCCCGCAGACGCGCCCTATCTGAATCCCAAGGTTGCGGTTGAACAGCGCGCCGACGATTTGATCTCGCGTATGACGCTCGAAGAAAAAATCGACCAGCTCGGCCATATCGCTCCCGCGATTCCGCGGCTTCACGTTCCCGCCTACAACTGGTGGAACGAAGGGCTTCACGGTGTGGCGCGCGCAGGATACGCCACGGTTTTCCCGCAGGCCATCGGCATGGCCGCGACGTTCGATGAGCCTCTCTTGCACGACGTGGCCGACACGATCAGCACGGAATTTCGCGCGAAGTATTCCGCCACGGTTCACGCGGACGGCTCCACCGACTGGTATCGCGGCCTGACCGTCTGGTCTCCAAACATCAATATCTTCCGCGACCCACGCTGGGGACGCGGCCAGGAAACTTATGGCGAGGACCCCTTTCTCACAGCTCGTCTCGGCGTCGCGTTTATCACCGGACTGCAAGGCAACGATCCGAACTATTTCAAAACGATCGCCACGCCAAAGCATTTCGCTGTTCACAGCGGACCGGAATCCACGCGCCACAGCGTGAACGTGGAAGCCTCTCGCCACGACATGGAAGAAACGTATCTGCCCGCGTTCCGCGCCGCGATCATGGAAGGCAAAGCCGAATCCATCATGTGCGCCTACAACCGGCTGAATGGCGAGCCAGCCTGCGCCAATTCCGTTCTGCTTGGAGAACACCTGCGCAAGGATTGGGGCTTCCAAGGCTACGTCGTTTCCGACTGCGGCGCGGTTGCGGACGTCTATAAAGGCCACAAGTTCACGCCCACTGCCGAAGCTGCCGCCGCGGCCGTTTTCAAAGCCGGGATGGATCTTATTTGCGGCGACTCGCGCAACAATATGAATGCAGATCCCCAGGGAATATTGGGCGCGGTGCATCAAGGTCTGCTTTCCGAGGCGGATCTGGACCGCGCGCTGCGCCGCTTGTTCATCGCGCGTTTTCGGCTCGGGTTGTTCGATCCGCCGTCTTCCGTTCCCTACTCCAAATGGACGGCGGTCGACAACGACACAGAAGCGCACCGGCAGCTGGCGCTGCGCATGGCGCGCGAATCACTGGTGTTGCTGAAAAATAAAAATAATTTTCTACCGTTGAAACATGTGCCTGCAACGATTGCCGTCATCGGCCCGGACGCCGACAGCCTCGACACACTGGAAGGAAACTACAGCGGCACACCGTCAAAGCCGGTCACCGTGCTTGCCGGCATTCGCAATCGCTTTCCGCAATCCAAAATCGCTTTCGTCCAAGGCATCGGCCTCGTGGGCCCCGTCACCAAATCCATTCCCACGGATGCGCTTTGCACGGACGCATCCTGCAAAGAGCACGGTCTAAGAGCGGAATACTTCTCCAACATGACGCTCGAAGGCGCTCCCGTAATGAGCCGCGTCGATGCGGCGGTCGATTTTAGCTGGGGCGATTCCGGCGTGTCACCACAACTGGCAAACAAATATTCGGTGCGCTGGACCGGCGTGCTCGTGCCGCCCGAATCGGGCGACTATTTGCTCGGCTTCACCGGCGAGGACGGCTTTCGTGTTTCGCTCGATGGCGCCCCGCTCGTCGAGGATTGGACGCTTCATCGCCCGGCCAACACCGAAACCAAACAACTCCATCTCGAAAAAGGCCGCGCTTACGCCCTAAAGATCGAATACTTCCAGAACATTCGCATTTCGGAAGCGCGCCTTATCTGGAGTTTGCCCGGAGGCGAAGAGGCGCAAGCGCTGGATGCCGCGCGCAACGCCGACGTAGTCATTGCCGTCATGGGACTTTCTCCGCGCATCGAAGGTGAAGAGATGAAAGTGAGCGCCGAAGGTTTTTCAAGCGGCGACCGCACGCGCATCGAGTTGCCCGCTCCACAAGAAGAACTTCTCGAACGCATCGCCTCCGGGGGCAAGCCCACCATTCTGATTCTCACGAATGGCAGCGCGCTCGCAGTCAATTGGGCCGAAGCCAATCCCAATGTTCCCGCCATTCTCGAAGCGTGGTATCCCGGCGGACAAGGCGGCACAGCCGTTGCCGAAGCGCTCGCGGGCGATTTCAGTCCGGCGGGCCGCTTGCCGGTCACGTTCTACAAATCCGTGGACCAGCTGCCGCCGTTTGAAGACTATTCGATGGCCAAGCGCACTTACCGCTATTTCGACGGCGAGCCGCTCTACCCGTTCGGCTTTGGATTGAGCTACACGTCGTTTAGCTACAGCAACGCGCGGATGAATCGCGCGAAGGTATCCATGTCGCCTGGAAGTGCCGCAAATGTCTCCGTGGATGTTGCCAACACAGGAAGCATCGCGGGCGATGAAGTGGTTCAACTCTATCTCACGCACGTTGGCCTAGCTGGAGCGCCGCTACGCTCGCTCGCCGGTTTTCAGCGTGTGCATCTCAATCCCGGGCAGAAGATGACCGTTGTGTTCCTCTTGAAGCAGCGCGATATGAGCGTCGTCGATGCATCCGGGCACCGGCGCATTGTCCCCGGCAAAGTCGAAGTGTGGATCGGCGGAGGGCAACCCGTCGCTACTTCCAATCTCGCAAAACCCGCCGGCGCGGCCACGGAATTCACGATCTCGAGCGAAGCCACGCTCCCAGACTGATGCATGCCCGAGCCTCGGATGCCAACGGAAACGAATGTTGTAAAGATTGTGCTTGCAAATGGCCGAAAAACTGGTATCCTGTAATTGCGTTTGTTGCTCTTGTATCGCCTTTGGATGTGTAAAGCGGTCGCAAGGTCAAACTTGCGGCCTTTTTTTACGTTCGGAGACGGCCGTAACTCTTAAGAGGGGTTCGGATTTCGAGGCACCAAATAGCTCAATTTAGTAATGCTCGGTTGTAACCCAACCGACAGAAAAGAGTACAGCAGTGAGTAAAGAACAAGGAACAGTGAAGTGGTTCAATGCCAGCAAGGGCTTCGGGTTCATCCAGCGCCAGAGCGGTGAGGACGTTTTCGTCCATTTCTCCGCGATCGTGGCTGATGGCTACAAGTCGCTGAATGATGGCCAAGCGGTTGAATTCGAAGTGACCAAGGGCCCCAAGGGCCTGCAGGCCTCGAACGTCCAACCCCTCTAATCCACTTCACAAAAATACGAACGGGCGGTGCGCTTCAGCGTCCCGCCCGTTTTTGTTTTTAGTGGCACTGACTTCAGTCTGTGCTCTTGTCCGAATCCCGACATTGTTACGCGAGACCGCCGCCGGCCCGGACCGTCCGGCGACTTTCTTGCGAATGCACAGACTGAAGTCTGTGCCACTCCTGAGTCACGCCAGGGCTTGCTTCAAATCCGCAATCAAATCTTCTGCTTCTTCGAGTCCGATAGAGACCCGTACGGTTCCCGGGCTAACGTCCGCGCGTTCTAGCTCCTCGGCGCTCATGTTGTAATGCGAGCTGTAGATGGGAAGAATAACAAGCGATTCAACTCCGCCAAGACTCGCCGCCAGCAAAAACAACCGCACGCGATCACAGAAACGCCGGGCTGCGGGAAGCCCGCCCTTCAAATCAAAAGCCAGCATCGTGCCAAACCCGCGCATCTGTTTCTTCGCGAGCTTGTGGTCCGGATGTGACGCCAGCCCGGGGTAATGCACGCGCGCCACCTTTGGATGTTTTTCGAGGAAGTTCGCAACCGCCATCGCGTTTTGGCATTGCCGCTCCATGCGTACCCCAAGCGTTCTAATCCCGCGAATCAAAAGGTAAGCCGCCTCGGGATCCATCGATCCGCCGAGATAGATGACCATATGGCGAACGCGCTCCATCCAATGCTTGTTCCCCACGGCCACTCCAGCGAGCACGTCGGAATGTCCCGCAAGCGCCTTGGTGGCGCTGTGCACGACGATGTCGAAGCCCATCGCCAGGGGATTTTGCAGTACGGGAGTAGCAAAGGTGTTGTCGATGATCGAAATGAGTTTATGTTTTTTCGCGAAGGAAATCGCCTTGTGCAGATCGACAAGCCGCAGCGTGGGATTCGTCGGCGTTTCCACATAAAGACACCGCGTGCGTGGCGAGAAGAGTTCTTCGAGTCCGGCGAGGTCGGTGCCCACCTGATGCACCTTGATTCCCATATCCGGAAAAACATCGCGCATCAATCGGTAGCTGCCGCCATAGACTTGCGCCGTGGAAATTAGCTCATCACCGCACTTCAGTACGCCAAGCAATGCGGAAGATATTGCTGCCATGCCGGACGCCGTCACCACGGCTGCTTCCCCGCCTTCGAGCGCAGCAATCTTTCCTTCCGCAACAGCCAATGTTGGATTGCCATAGCGCGTGTAGATGTACGCTTTGCTCTTTCCCTCCGCCCACAGCTTCATCTCCATTGTCGACGAAAAGGTAAACGTCGAGGTGCGGCAGATGGGCGTTCCAACCGGTGCACCAACACCGTGCCGCGGCGGTTCTCCGCCGTGGATGGCTGTTGTTTGAGGGCCATGTTTTTGCAAGTTCGGTTTGGTGGCTGGCTTATTTTTCATGAGAACACCATTTTGGACGCGCATTGGGAGCCGGCAAGGACCAATTTGGCGCCAAGCAGCCATTGGTAAACGCTTTGGCCGCGCATTGCAAAGTCCATCGCGGCTTGGGAGAGAACTAACCTTCTTCTTCCGCGGCCTCGGCGTGAGCCGGTTTGTGCGCGTCGATCACTTTTTGCGCCAGCTCGCTGGGCACATAGTCGTAGTGGGAAAACTCCATCGAGTACGTTGCGCGTCCTTGCGTCTTGGAAATGAGGTCGTTGGCATAACTCAGCATCTCCGAAAATGGCACCTGCGCCTTGATGACCACGTTGTGCCCGCGCGCTTCGCTCCCCGCGATCCGGCCTCGCCGCGAGCTGAGGTCGCCCATCAAATCGCCCGAGTATTGGTCCGGCGCGTAAACCTCGACGTGCATCACCGGCTCGAGCAGCGCGGGTTTGGCCATCTTCATGGCTTCCTTAAACGCCAGCGAGCCGGCAATCTTGAAAGCCATGTCCGAAGAATCGACGTCGTGGTACTTGCCGTCGTAAAGCACGGCGCGGAAATCCACCACGGGGAAGCCGGCCAGATAACCGCGCGCCGCCGCGTCGCGAATCCCCTTCTCCACCGAAGGAATCCAGTTCCGCGGAATCGCGCCGCCAAAGACGTCATCGACAAACTCGACGCCTTTGCCGCGTTCAATGGGCTCCATCTTGATGCGGCACACGCCGAATTGCCCGTGCCCGCCGGACTGTTTCTTGTGCTTGCCCTCCGCGTCGGCTTTGCCGCGAATCGTTTCGCGATAAGGCACCTTGGGCGGCTTGAGTGTGAGGTCCACGTGGTAGCGCTTGTGCAGCTTCGCGACAACCACTTCGATGTGTTGCTGGCCGGAGCCGGCCAGCAGGAATTCTTTCGTCTGGGGGTCACGCATGAAGCGCAGCGCAGGATCCTCCTCGATAATTTTATGAATTGAGACTCCGATTTTGTCTTCGTCCGCGCGCGTTTTCGGTTCAATCGCAAACGTGATCGATGGCTCGGGAAGCTGCGCGGGCTTGTAGTAGATCGGCGCGGCTTTGTCGCCTAGAGTTTCGCCAGTCGTCGTCTCTTTCAGTTTGGCGATCGCGCCAATGTCTCCGGCATGCAGTTCCGCGATTTCGGTGAGCTGTTTGCCCTGGACGATTTGCGTGTGCTGGAAGCGCTCCAGCGTGCCGCGATTGTAGTTCGTCAGCGTGGCATCGTTTTTTAGGATGCCGCTCTTAACTTTAAAATAGTTGATGCGCCCAGCGAAAGGATCCGCGAGCGTCTTGAACACGAAAAGCGACAGCGGCTGGCCGTCATCGTACTTGCGCTCGACGCGTTCGCCCTTGCCGTTCGGCTCCGTGAAGCCGACCTGCGCGTGCTCATCCGGATGCGGAAAAGCGTCGGCAAGAAATGTCAGCAAGCTGGCTGTGCCGACGTTGCGCAGAGCAGAGATCATCAGCACTGGAAAGATTTTCTCGGCGACAATGGCCTTTCGGACCCCTGGAATTAAATCCGCAATGGGGATCGTGCCCTCCCTGAAAAACTCTTCCATCAGTTCGTCGTCACCTTCCGCCACCATTTCGACCAGCTTTTCATGCGCTTCTTTCGCTTCATCGGCAAGCGCGGCGGGAATTTCTTCCGCTGTGGGCTTTCCATCTCCATCCGGCTTGTAGATATGCGCCTTCATCGCGACGAGGTCGATCACGCCACGGAATCCCTTTTCCGAGCCAATCGGAAGCTGCAGAGCAACAACATTGCGGCCGAAAACCTGCTCCAGCGACGCCATCGAGCGTTCGAAACTGGCCAGCTCCCGGTCCATCCAGGTCAGCACAAACGCGCGCGGAATGTCGTACTCCGTGCAATAGTCCCAAACTTTTTCCGTGGTCACTTGCGCGCCGACATGCGCGTCCACGGCAATCAGGGCGCAGTCCGCGGCAATCAGCGAAGCTTTCGTTTCGGTGATAAACGTCGAGTAGCCTGGAAGGTCGATGAAATTGATTTTGACTTTTTCGGAGCCGCCCGGATGCCCGCCGGAAGAAGGCCATTCGGCATAAGCGAGTCCTGTCTGGATCGATATTTTCCTTGCGATTTCTTCTTCGTCCCAATCGGTGGTCGTGCTGCCTTCCGCAATTTTTCCCCAGCTCGGCGTCATTCCCGCGGTGAAGAGCAACGACGACACCAGTTGCGTCTTCCCGGTGCCGCCGTGGCCGACAATGCCAACGTTTCGGATGTCCTTGGTGAGATAGCTCTTCATACAGACCTCCCTTTGCCTGGCCCCGGCGATGCCGGCGCCAACAGACGAGGTCCGTCCCGAACAATTCAGGCGCGGGCCTGCGCCTGGGTGTGCGATTCAGAAGTTGATGGAGAGCGTGGCCCCGATGCCGGCGTTCTGCGGAGTGAAGCGCCGTACAAGCATCTACCCCTGGTCCGTTCCCCAACCCGGCGGATGCTAGCACACGCCATTGCATCGCGGCAATGACGGTCCTTGGCCGGTAGCCGTCGCGCCAAACCGGGGGCTCACCCCGTCAAAACAAGCTGCTGCAGTTGCCTTTGAGTCGAACTCTCGCAAGGATGGTCGAGTCGCAACCTTCCGTGGTCTGCCGAGAAAAATGCACGCTGGATAAACTCTTCGTTCGGCCAGGGAGAATTTTCCAGGACTAGTACTCCGGCAAATTCAGCGAGGGTGAGCTCTTCCTTCTTACTCCATGAAGACAAACAGTTTAGTGCTCGCTGAAGGACAGCCCTCCCGGCTATGAGCGTGCTTGTAAACATACGGGGATGTTTGTCCCTGCAAGCGCGCATCGTGGTTCTCTGGACCAGCGCACATTTGCGGCGCAGCCTCGGCCTGTTGGATACCCAGGTTGCAAGGCTGCCGCCAGTACGTCGTCAGAGATCGAGGAGGGCAATCATGGAAGAGTACCGGGAATCGGACCACACTGAGAGCAGCTGGGAGGCAGCGCGGGCCGGCGCAAATCGCTGGCTGATCGTTGCAGCGGTAGCACTGCTTGGAATCGCCGCGGTCGCCTTCGCCTACGGCTATCATCAGCAATCCGTGGCTCGCCAGCTCACGGCACAGGCCACGACCGCCAACGCGGCCGTGAACCAGATGCAAGGCCAAGTCAATGCCTTGACGGCAAAACTCAACGAACTAACGGCGGCTCAGTCTTCCGCACAGCCTGCGGCGGCATCCACACCGACTCCCGCTGAAGAAGCCTCCGAGGCTGCCTCGGAGACGCCGGCAAAAGCTCCGGAAGCGGCATCCGCAGCACCGCCTTCTGCGAAGCCTGCGCCGGCGAAGAGGCACATCGCCAAGCGCCGCTCACCTGTAGTCGATAAGAAATACGAACAGCTCCAGGCGCAATTAGCGGAGCAGGAAAAACAGCTGAAAGAGACGCAAGACGAGGTGGCGAAAGACCGCTCTGATCTTGAAGGAACGATCAGTTCCACGCGAGATGATCTGAACGGCTCGATCGCAAAAACACATGACGAATTAGTGGCTCTCGAGAAGCGCGGCGAGCGCAGCTATTTTGAATTTGACCTCTCCAAGGCGAAGCAGTTCCAGCGTGTCGGGCCAATCACGCTTTCGCTGCGCAAGGCGGACACCAAGCACAAGAGCTACGATCTGGCCATGATTGTGGACGACAATGAACTTCAGAAGAAAAAGGTAAACCTGTACGAGCCCATCTGGATTCACACCGAATCCGATTCTCAGCCCGTGCAGATTGTGGTGAACCGGATCGACAAGGATGTCGTTCACGGCTATATCAGCGCTCCGAAATACAAGCCGTCCGACCTGGCTGCGGCCGGATCTGCCGGCGTGACGCCGGTCTCCGCCAAGACGCCGCCGGCGAACACACCGAATGCGCAACAACCAGAGCAACCCCGGCAATAGAGTCTGGAACTCGTCAGCGGCAGAGCGTCCAACATAACGCTCTGCCGCTTTCTGCCGGCTTCCCGAATTTGCAAGCATCAGGGCGCGTGTTCGAGAACCGGCTTCAGTGTGACTTGGCTGTCCTTCAAAACCTCGAGCGTGCGCTTCCATTCTGTTAGTCCAGCCCCTCTTATGAGCATGACGTGGTTCCCCGCCGGGAGTTTCAGTTTTGCGGGTGTGCTGCCCACGAACTTGTCGTCCACGAAAATTTCCGCGCCATCGGGGTCAGTGGTAATGGTGACGATGCCGAATCCATGCGGAGTTGGGTTTGCGTTTGGCTCGGAGGCCACACTCGCCGCCGGTGTGGCGGACGAATTGGTGCTTGAAACAGTTTGTGTTTCGGAGCCGGAGGTGGCTGTCGTTGCGACATTGGAGGCGTTATCGCCAGTTGAGGATACTGTTCCGACCTCAGAGGTTGCGAGCGCAGGCTCTGATCCTGCGCTCGCCAGGGAGTGCGCCGAGGAGACGTTGGGATAAAATCGGTGCAGGACTTCCAGAAGGTCCGTTGCGCTCAGAGCAAATCCGATTCCCGTGACATTTTTCTTGACGAGTTTTTGCGTGTTGATGCCAATGACTTCGCCGCGGCTATTCAGCAGTGGTCCTCCGCTGTTCCCCGGATTGATCGGTGTATCCGTCTGAATCCACGTCCCGGGACCAGCGTTGGCAAATTTTCCAACGGCGCTGACGATACCTTTCGTGACGCTGAAGAGCATGGCGTCCCCCGGATTTCCGATAGCCAGCACATTTTCACCTTGCCTCACGGTCGCGGCATCGGCCAATGCAAGATGCGGATAGTTCTTGCCCTCCACTTTAGCGAGTGCAATATCGAGATCCGCATCGATATACACAACTTTGGCTTCGAGCTGTTCGCCTCCCGGCAGAATCGTCAGAAGAGACTCTTCTCCGCGCGCGACGTGCGCGTTCGTCGCTATCACTCCGGTCTCGGTTACAAAAAACCCCGTACCCGATTTGTCCAGTCCTTTCAAATAGACGACCGCCGGCTTCGTCTTACGCACCAACTCTTCGAGAGATAGCTCGGGCTGAAGATCAACGCTCCCGGCTCCAGGCAGTTTTGCCGCGACGCCGCCTGTAAATACCTGCGAAATGGGCTGCAAGGTCACTTGAAAATGATCGCTTTTGAGCAGCCAGTATTCTCCGTGATTGCGGCCGTTGACCGAAATCCAGTTCATCGGGCCGTCCGCCATTTGAAGTTCTTTCGTGGCGTAACCCGCCAAGCTGATGCGCGCGACCATCGGATGTTCGAGACGGGAGCCCATGGACGTCCTAGTTTTGTGGAAATAGCCGCCGGGAAAGTCTTTTTCGAAAGGGGTCGTGCCAGCAACGACGCCATCAAGCTCGACCGTGGCGCCCGCAGGACTGCTGGTGATCTTGAGCGTGTCTGCCGCTGAGCGGAGCGGGCAGACAAAGAGGAACACAAAGGCTGACAGACGCAGGCTGGCGCCGGATACCATGAGGCAACCTCGCCGGATAGATGAACCCAGGAGTTAGTTTATCATAGGGATAAACATAAGAAAAGGGCAAATCTATGAACGATCGGCTGGCTCCGGGTTTCTGGTGTAGCCAGGACACGAAAGCACGGGCAGCCGCGGATATTTGATAAATCGGGAATCGCTGCGGGATAGTTCGCAGAGCAGATAAGTCGACCCGCGGCTGGATTCGACGGTCTTGGCGTGGAGACAGGTCGCACACAGTCCTGCTTTTTCTTTCGTCATCCCGTCCCGGCTCGTATTCGCCATACAGCCAGACTAACGCACCCCTTAAGAAATAAGAGCGGCCTGACGGCGTCATGCACTTTCTTCAAAGCTCGGCTCCTGCTCGGGAAGTCTATCGTGATCACCGGCAAACCATACGTACAAGGTCGGCAGAAGGAAGATGCTCAGTAGCATCGCCCCAACAAGCCCTCCGACAATGACAATGGCAAACGGACGCTGCGAATCCGAACCGATGCCGCGCGAAAGAGCCGCTGGCAGCAGGCCGAGAGTTGCCACAAGCATCGTCATCATAATAGGCCGGAGCCGCAAGACCGCCCCATCGATCGCTGCGTCCTCAATTGTGTGGCCGCGAGCGCGCAACTGGTTGATATATTCCAGCATGATCACGCCGGTTTGCACGGAAACTCCGAAAAGCGCCAGGAAGCCTACGCCGGAGGAGACGCTGAAGTGCGTGCCGGTAAACAAGAGCGCAAGTAACCCGCCGATGGGCGCCATGGCCACGTTGGCCAGGAGCAGCACTGCCCACTTGAAGGAGCGAAACATCGCGTAGAGAATTCCAAAAATCGCGAGAACAGTAAGCGGCACGATAACCAGAAGCCGGGCCTCGGCGCGCTTTTCGCTCTCGTATTCGCCTGCCCAGTCGATGTGATAGCCTCGCGGCAGATGCATTTGTGCGTTTACTTTCTCTATCGCTTCTTCCACCGCGCCACCGAGGTCCCGGCCACGCACACTGTACTTGATAGCGATGTACCGTTGATTTCCTTCGCGGTAGATTTCTGACCCACCGTCTCGTACCTCGATTTTGCAGAGCTGTCCGAGCGACACTCGCTCGCCAGATGGAGCGAGCAGACGAATGTTCTCAATGGCTTCCTCGGTGCTCCGATACTCCGGCAGGTAACGAATCACCAGGTCGTATCGCGCCTCACCTTGGAGCACCTGCGTAAAAGCCGTGCCTCCAATCGCGGTCTGCATGGCGTCCTGAATATCCGCAACGTTGATTTGATGGCGCGCCGCTTGCACGCGGTCCACTGAAATCTCCAGGTTTGGCTGCCCGAGAACTCGAAACACTCCCAGGTCTTCTATTCCATTGACCTGCCTCATGATATTCACAATCTGATCCGCTTGCGTCTCGAGAAGCTTGAGGTCATCGCCATAAATCTTCACCGCAAGCTCGCCCTTTACTCCGCTGACCGCTTCCTCCATGTTGTCCGCAATGGGCTGAGAGAAGTTCCAGATCACGCCGGGAATTTTGTCCAGTTCGCGCTGCATCGCGGCAATCAGTCTTTCCTTGTCCTCGTGAAACACAGGCCGCCACTTCTCCTTTGGCTTCAAATCGACGAAATATTCCGTATTGAAAAAACCTGTCGTATCCGTGCCGTCATCGGGACGCCCTACCTGGCTGGTGCATTGCGTGACTTCGGGGAAAGAGCAAAGCAAAATCCTCGCCTGATTCGCCAGTCGAGTGCCTTCGGTCGGTCCGGTGCTGGGAGCCAGCGTGCCGCGCACCCACAGCGCCCCTTCGTCCAGATGCGGGAGAAATTCGGAGCCGATAACTCCACCCAGAGTGAGATAAATTGCGCCAGCGAAACCGAGAAGCGCCCCACCGACCGTGACGAGACGATGCTCGATCGCCCATCTCACTGCTTTTCGATACCGTTTTTTCAGAAACTCCATTACCGGGTTGCGCCATTCGTTCACACCCTTGCTAAACAGCACGCTGGAAAGACCCGGCGCGACGAACATCGAAAAGAGGAGCGCTCCGATCAGGGCAAACGCTACCGTCCAGGCCATCGGGTGAAACAAGCGCCCTTCGACGCGCTGCAATGTAAAAATTGGCAAATACGCCGTAATAATGATGGCAATCGCGAAAAATACCGGCCGCTGGACTTCGTGGGCTGCGTTCCGAATGCGCTCCAAGGGCGTTTTATAAGAATTTTCGGGGTGGCTCATGTGTCGAACAATGTTCTCCACCATCACCACGGCGCCGTCCACGACCATTCCGAAATCCAGTGCTCCAAGGGAGAGCAAATTCGCCGGAATGTCTTTTAGCTTGAGACAAGTCGCCGCAAATAATAAAGAAAACGGGACTGTGAGCGCAACGATGAATGCCCCTCGAACGTTTCCGAGAAAAAGAAACAGAACTAGCACCACTAGAATAATGCCTTCAAGAAGATTGTGCAGAACCGTATGCGTCGTAAAGCGAACCAGGTCGCTGCGGTCAATAAATGGAACGACTTTCACTCCTGGAGGCAAGATGTGGTCATTCAGTTCTTTGACCTTCGCGTGGATTCCCGCGAGAGTCGTCGTCCGCGTTTGCTCCTTTGCGAAGGAGGATGATCCCGGAAACCACGTCGTCGTTATCGATAATCCTTCCATCCTCGCGGTGAGTCGCTCGCGCAAACTGCCCAAGCCGGATCTTGGGCCCCTGCGCGACAACCGCTATGTCCTTCACGCGCAACGGCGTGCCGCTTTTAGTCACGAGCACAGTGTTTTCGATGTCGCGCACATCTCCGACGAGGCCCACTTCCCGGACATTGATCTGTTGCAAACCGCCCTCGATAAAGCTGCCGCCTGCATTGGCATTATTGTTGGCAGTTGCTGCTCGACCTGCCAGAGGCTGAACCCGTAGGCGACCAGCTTATTGGGGTCCACTCGAACCTGATACTCGCGAGTCGGTCCGCCGAAGCTCGCCACATCTACAACGTCGGGGACGGACTTGAATTTTTTTTCGACGGTCCAGTCCTCGATCGATTTTAACTCCATCAAGTCGTAGCTCGGATTCGTGCTCTTTAACGTGAAAAAATAGATTTGCCCTACGGGGCTCCAGTCCGTGCCCATCTGTGGCATAACCCCGGGTGGTAAGTTCACCTGCGCGAGCCGTTCGAGAACCCTTTCGCGGTTCCACTCGTTCTCTACTTCATCATCGAAGATCAACTTTATGTTCGAAAGTCCAAAAAGAGAAAACGAGCGAAGTGTGTCACGTGCGGTATGCCGTTCATTACGATTTCCAGTGGAATAGTAACTTGCTGCTCGATCTGTTCCGCGGAAATCCCAGGCCATTGCGTGATGATTTCCACGTAATTGTTCGCAACGTCTGGATACGCTTCCACGGGAAGTTGATGAAACGAGATCGCGCCCCAGCCCAGCAGCAGAATCACCGCCACGAGAACCAGAAAACGATTTTCCAGAGAAAAATCGACAAGCTTTTCGATCATCTACTGCTCCGCCGTGTTCTGCAGTACCAGAGCGTTGGTCACCACCTGCTGCCCAGCGCGCACTCCTGTGATGATCTCCTGCATCTTGTTCGGTAGCGTCTCGCCTGCCGTCACCTTCACGCGACGAAATGTTTTATCTCCCGCGGGGGCGTACACCCACTCCCGGTCATGCAGATGCAAGATGGCATCCGCGGGAACGGCGGCGTGGATTTCCTTTTTCTCGCCATGGAATGTCGCCGTCACAAACATCCCTATTTTCATCAATCCGGGATTCTCCACTTCGATCCTCACTTTTGCCGTTCGAAGGTTGGGATCGAGAATTGGTCCAATGTTGCTGATTCGCCCCCTAAATACCTTGTCGGTATAAGCGTTCAACCGAACCTCCGCCGTTTCACCAACATGCACGCTGGCAAGATCGTTCTCGTAAACATCACAGAGAATCCACACGTAGCTCAGGTCGGAAATCGTGAATGGATTGGGTGATCCCAGGCCTGCGACCCCAGCCGCGTTTGTAACCTGCTGGTCGGTGATCACCCCTGAAACGGGAGCGTATACATCCACAATCCCTGACGGGTGGTCCAACGGACTTCCAAGGACACGCAGGTGCTCGGCCGTTGTCTCAACGTCTACTCGCGCCTTATTTTCCACATCCTCCGCGGTCTGATAATCGTTCAAGGAGAACGCGCCCTTTTCATAGAGAAGTTTGGCCCGCTCGAGTTGCACGCCGGCCAGTTTTTCGTCCGCCTGCGCTTTTCGATAATCCGAAAACGCCGAGGCGATATCCGCGCTTTGCACGCGCATCAACAATTGCCCTTTCTGCACCGTGTCGCCAAGCCGCGCTTTTAACTCCACCACGCGCCCCGTGGCGATCGAGATCACCGGCACTGTTCGCGACACGTCGGGACTCACCACTCCCGTAGCCACCAACTGACTAGTTGCCGCGTGCTCGATGGCCGTGAACAGAGGAAATTGTTCGGGATGGTCGACCTTGACCACGTTCACGTCTTGCTCCTGTTCCACCTTCGCTGCCGGCGGCGCTTCCGCCTTAGGATCACCTTTGCCTTCGCCGCAGCCGCCCGCAAGACATGCCGGAACGAGCAACAGGGCCAGGTATTTCGCCCCCATACGATTCATCGTCTGACCTCTCATCCTGGCCCTGGCGCGAGTTTCTCGAATCCCGCGACAGTCCAATAACAAGCCAAATCATTTAATGGCTACTCGATCGATACAATCTTGCCTTGGCCATTGGAAATAGTCGGATAGAGATGCGCCTGGATAATCGAGGGAGGATACAAACACCCCGGATGCGCAGGTTCACGGCTACTTTAAGGAAATAATCAGGACTGGAATTCGAAGGGAGGAGGCGCCCGGCCCAGCAGCGAGAAATCGAGCAACCGGGTCACGCCAGGGGAAGCCCGCAAGCACACTTTTCCGGGCCGCGAGAGCCAGCCAGGGAACGCGTTTCTTTCTCCGAGTTTCCCTGCCGATGAGTGAGAAGGGATGAGAGCGGCGCTCTCACACAGCTGCACAGTCGCAGCTTTCCAAAGCCGATCGCATTGCCAAGCAAGCGCCGGAAACGCGGCCGGTTCAGCTAACGTAAAGTTTCCATGGCCGTCGTTCAACAGCACCGCGACTTGCTTATGCAGCCACACGCTGCTGACCAGCACATCTAAAGCACTGTCGCCGTTTACATCTTGTGCCACGATTTGTAGCCCGCCGGCGGGCGCGGTTACGCCAAAGATTTGCGTGGCCCCAGTGGCCAGTCGCAACCGGATCGAGTACTGTGTGGTTCTCGCGGAGGTGTTAGCTTGGAATTCCACGGTTGCCAAATCCGGCGCCAGGTCCCCATCGAAATCGGCAATGGTAAAAGTGGAATTGATTCCCGGCGACTGTTGCGCCGGAGTTCTGCCTCCAACCGCACAGCAAGCCCCGCCAAGAACAAGGCAGAGAACCGCGAGAGACCTAAAAGGGCTGCGTGCGGCGCCGAAATATGGGTAAATCCGTGAAAGCATGAACTTCAGTCAGCGATGCAGTTTCTTGACACGGACTGCACAGTCCTGGCCGCCAGAATACCATTCTCACGGCAAAATCAGTCCCTATTCACTGCGGAATTTTACGCAAAGACTAACGCCTGCCCGGAAGGACGGCCGGGGAAGCAGCCGGGGATGACGCGGCAGGAGACGACGGCTTACCGAAGTGCCCTTCATCGATTTGCGGGTCTAACTCGATTTTTTCCACTACGATTCTTTGCGTTACGTCCGCTCCCGGAGTGTTCGAGACAAGCTCGAACGCGAACTTCAGCCCACCGACCGCCCGGTAATCATGAAAGAGAGTCTGCCGTGTTACCGCCTCTCCATTCATGCTGTCTGCCCCGCTCCATTTGACCAGCAGGAAGGTCTTCGTGTCGAAGCAGTATGAAGAGACTTGGCCGTCCTTGTGCGTCACCTTGAGCACATACGCCTCCTGGCCGTCCACCTTCTCCGTGCCCGCCAGCTCAATGGTGTTTCCCTTGGCTTTGGCGTCCACCAGCGGACCGTCGAAATCGGCTTGGTTCACCGCGTCCTTCAGGTCTTCCGCCGACATCGGCTCCGCAGCGCCAGTGCCAGTAATCGGATTGATCACCCACCCCGTATCTTTGCCGTCGAAGGAACGCATCACCGTCTTGTTCTGAATCGTCACTTCGTTGTGCATTTTCCCCGGCCGTTTGAACTCGGCCAGGAACGGCCCGTACAATTCCGGATTGAAGTAAAGTGTTCCCGTAATGCGCTCAGTCTGGACGGCCTTGATTTTTTGGAGCCCGCCGCGGGCAGCCAGCACTTTGGCCACGATCTCGTTGGTAGTCTGCCCCGCCGCCCTGAGGGGGCTTACAAGTTGTATTCCCGCGAGGAGCCCGAGTTGCAAAATGGCCAGTATCAGGGCGCGCTTCAGAATCCCATACGATTTGCTGTTCATCGGCGTCCTATTTAAACTACGGCGCCTTCCATGGCCGCGCCGTTTTCGTGGCCTTTCGTCTTCATGATCCTTTGTCATGTTATGTGCAGAAGCATTCTGGGTCAATTTCGTTGCCCAGGACGGTTATTCAGCTTGATCCCCCGCGGGAGGCCTCGCCACGAAGAACGGGACAAGACGGTCTTGACGGAGTATAGATGTACGAATACCCTGCGACACCGGCCGTTTCGTGGCCGGGAAACACTCCTGCGAGACGTGTTCTCTAGGCAAGTCCAGAAAATGCAGGAACTTGTATGGGGGAGAGAATGAAAATCATGCGATGGTGCGCATTTTTGTCGTGCATCTTTCTGCTTTCGTGCGGGAGCAAGGCGCAGACTCTCCCGCCGGATGTCACCAAGCAGGTGGACAAGGTATTTGAGAAGTGGGACAAGCCAGACTCGCCGGGCTGCGCCCTGGGAATTTATAAGGACGGACAAATCGTCTACAAGCGCGGCTACGGTATCGCTGATCTGAACGACGATGTGCCCATTACGCCTGCGACCGTCTTTCACGTCGCGTCGATGTCCAAACAATTTACCGCTGCTTCCATCGTGCTCCTTGCCCAGCAAGGCAAACTCTCCCTCGACGACGATGTGCGCAAATACATTCCGGAGCTGCCGGACTTCGGCGAGCGCATCACGATCCGCCATCTCGTCCATCACACCAGCGGCCTTCGTGATCAGTGGAACCTGCTCGACTTGGCGGGCTGGCGCTACTCGCTGGATCTGATCACGGATGACGACGTGATGTCCGTGATGACGCGGCAGAAGGACCTGAACTTCAAGCCCGGCGATAAACACGTTTATTGCAATACCGGCTACACACTGATGGGACTGATCGTCAAACGCGTCAGTGGCATGTCGCTGCGCGAGTTTACGACCAAGAATATTTTCGAGCCGCTAGGCATGACGCACACCCACTTCCGCGACGATCACGCGGAGATCATCAAACACGACGCCCTGGGCTACGAGCAGGAAGGCAAGGACAAGCCTTTTCGGATGAGCCTCACCAACTTCGACACCGTCGGAGCAACCAGCCTGCACACGACCGTCGAGGACCTGCAGCTCTGGGATGAAAATTTTTACCACCCACGCATTAGAGGACAGGCATTTCTCCGGCAGATGCTCGAACGTGGCAAGCTCAATAGCGGCGAGGAGCTCGATTACGCCTTTGGGCTGGTCGTGGGCAAATACAAAGGCTTGCCAACGGTCGACCACGGAGGCGCCGATGCCGGTTATCGTTCGGACTTAATCCGATTTCCGGTGCAGCACTTCTCCGCGGCCGTGCTTTGCAACTCAGCGGAAACGAATCCGAGCAGCTTGACGCGCCAGGTTGCGGATATCGTTCTGGCGAAGGACCTCAAAGCCCCAGAACCCTCCGCCGCGAAAGAGCCTGCAAAAAGCCCTGGAGCGCCACTCACGGCCGCGCAGATGGCTGCAATTGCAGGAACGTACTGGAACCGAGACGACGATGCCTTCGAAAAAGTTCTGGTGAAGGATGGCAAGTTGCTGATCAACCTCGGTGGAGACGAACTGCACCCGCTGAAGTCCGCCGGAGAGGCGCATTTTCACATCGCGGACGTTCCGTGGGGCGATGATGTGGATCTACATTTCCTGGCGCCCACAGCGGAAAAGCCGCGCCTGCTGGAGCAGAGTTTCGGCGGAGGAAAGCCGGACATTTTGGAATCGGCGACGGCATACACTCCCGCTGCGGCGGAATTGGCTGAATATGCCGGCGCGTATGTCAGCGAAGAAATTGATCCTGTCTACCGCATCGTTCTTCAAGAAGGAAATCTAACCCTCACGCGGCTGAAGAGCAAACCCGATACGCTTCGCCCAGCCGTGCGCGACGTTTTCACCGGGGACATCGGCACCGTGCGTTTCGTCCGCGACGCGAACCAGCACATTTCCGGCTTTATCCTAAATGCTGGCCGCATCCAAAACTTCCGATTTTCGAGGAAAGCCAACTAGGTCGCCGAAATCCACGGCAACCGTCTAATTCGAACAAGCTACACAGCCGTGAAGAAGGAGCCGCCGGACGTGACGTACCCATACGCCATGCGCGGCGTATTAAATGCAAACCCGGGATTCCCTTCGCAATCGAGCAAAATGAGTCCACCTGTAGCATGCGTGCGTTTGCCAAGAAGGTGAACAGCTTCGCTCGCAACGAGCATTGCGGTGTCTGCCGCACACGAGTGCGATCCCGGATTGGATACGTCTCGAGAAGACTCGGCCAGACAAAAAGCATTGCTCCCGCTTCGGAGCAGGTCAGTAGCGGTCTTCGCCATGACAATCTTCATGATCGCTTCACCGTACCCGGTGCAGGAGACGCCACCCGCCGTGGAATCCGCATAGCACCCGCACCCTATCAATGGCGAATCGCCAACACGCCCAGGAAGTTTGCAGCAAGTTCCGCCGGTAGAAGTGGCCGCAAAGAGTTTACCCTGCGCGTCGATAGCCACTGCTCCGACCGTCCCCTGTTCGTGGCCGCGGTGGTGCGCCGCCGCGTGTTTGTCCCGGCTGCAAAGCTGCCACGCTTCGCGCTCCGCGTCGCTGACGAGTTCGGCCGGGTCGCACAGCGCAAATCCATTGTCTTTCGCGAATCGTTCCGCACCTTCGCCGACCAGCATCATGTGCGGGCAATGCTCCAGCACAGCGCGCGCGAGACGGATCGGGTTGCGCACACGCTGCAAAGCCGCGACAGCCCCGGCGCGCAGCGTCGCCCCATTCATGACAATCGCGTCGCACTCGACACGTCCGTCGAGATTGAGGTGGGAGCCAAATCCCGCATCAAAAACCGGTTCGTCTTCCAGCATGACAATGGCGGCTTCCACCGCGTCCAGCGCGGAACCGCCTCGCGACAGAATCGACCAGCCTGCCTCGAGCGCCCCGCTGCACCCGTTTTTGCATGCCTCCACGGCTTCGTCCGGAATGTCCCAAGCTCCGCCGTGCACTATCAGAGAAGGTTTCATCGCGACGAGAATCGCAAAGCGAGCGGACTTTGTCCAGAAGCGGAAAACCCGGGCGTGTTCATTCTCTAGATGAAGAAATCGAGAACGAAGAGAACCGCTCCGAGAAAGAGCAGGATGAACGCCGGATTGATGTGCCGGCGAGGAAAACGGCTAAGCGAGCGGAAAAACTGGGAAGGCACAGCCTTCAACCTGGACTCTTCGCGGACGCCATAAAACGGCCCGATCACCGTGTACCGCGAAAGGCTGCGCCGGAACGCCCCGAACTCGTCGTGCACCCAAACAGAAAAGTCGTCGCGATTGCGCCAGACAAGCGCCGCGCCGATCGTAAACGCCACATACCCAAGCACAGTTAACAGCCCGAGTGCCGGGCCAGCTCCCCAATACATGGTGCCTCACAGACGTCCCACCCAGGTAGGACGTCAAAAAAAGTCGAATGGTTACTCGTCCTCGTGAATCGTAGTCAGCCGCACGATCTCAAATTCTTTCTGCCCAGCCGGCGTGGCCACTTGCACTTCGTCGCCAACCTTCCGGTTCAGCAAAGCCTTGCCAATCGGCGAAGTGGTTGAGATCAGCCCCTTCTCGACGTCCGCCTCTTCGGTAGTGACCAGCTTATATTCGATTTTCACCTCTTTGTGGATATCCAGCACCACAATGCGCGAACCGTACCCCGACCGGTCTTTCGGGATATTGCTCAGGTTGAGCATCCCCAGGTCGCCCATGCGCTTTTTGAGCTGCCCAATTCTTGCGTTGACGTATCCCTGGCGCTCTTTGGCGTATTTGTACTCCGCGTTTTCCGAAAGGTCGCCGTGCGCCCGCGCCTTGGCGATCTCCTTTGGGAGGTCGATGTTCAGCTCGTGCTCGAGATTATCGATTTCCCCTTGCAAGCGCTGCTTGATCTTCGCGAGCGGGTCAGACATGGTCGTAGGTCACCGAAAGTTGTCGCCAAAAAATGTTCGCGGGGTCCGGTTTAGCAGGATGGCTCGCCGGACCCCGCGCGAACAAGCATTATAGATGCGTCGCATTTCCCGCCACAAGGGGTAGGCCTAGATAGTTTTTGGCTGCCAGACGCCCCCTCCGCAGCATCTTGGGAACACAGCCGACGCTGGCGGATTTGACATCGGACAGCTTTTTGAGAGGACTCAGCGAACCTTTACTTCCACGTCCTGCGACTGCGTCTTGCCCGCGCCATCCGCGATAGTTAAAGTATAAGTTATTGATTCTTTTGGAGATACATCCACGCAATGGGCAACCGACGGCCAAACCGGCTCAGGCTGCGGCCCCAGCGTAACGGTTTTAGCGTTTGCTACTCCGTAACAAAGCTGTGCCGATTCTCCCCGACGGATGGCTGTGGGGCTGGCATAAAAACTTAGAATGGCAAACTCCTTCCCTCCCAGTTGCTCGACGGTTATCCGGTCCTGTTCTTGCTGTTTTTCCGCGCGCTCCTGCGCCGCTTGGCGTTCGATGTTCCGCCTATCTTGCCAGCGCGAAAGCATCACAAACACGACGCCGAGCAGAGCCACCACGAGGACACCGGAAGAATACAACAGCGGGTTTTTCAGAAAAGACTTCGGCTCAAAGACCGGATCAGATGCCATAAGCATGCTCCGAGAGGGCTGAGGTTCTCATAACTAAACTAACTCGGATGGAGAATGCGTGCAAAAAGCCTGATCGATTTTTCTGTGAACATGGTGGACAAAATCCCGTCGCGGGCATTTCACTTCGCAGCGCTGGCTAACTCGCGCCAGGTGACAAGCTTGATGTTTTGTTGGCGCACCAAAGCCCGGAACGCCTCGCTGGTAAAGAAGTCAAAATCGCGCTGCCGCCACGCCGCGCCCCACGTATCGCGCTCGCGGGTGGCCGCCCGCATCTCGTCGTCATCAAAAGCCAAGTGAATAATGAAGACCGTCACCCCGGGCTGAAGATTCTTCAGAGCCGTGGCGTAAAAATCCGCCCACTTTTCCGGCGCCACTCCCGGATCGATTGTCACGGTGTGATCCACCACAAGATCTTCGGCGCCCAGCGAGCTTTCCAGGTAAGGCCGTTCAGCGAACCAATCCCGCACCATAAACACCGGCAACTTGTATTCATGGGCCACGCGCAGAACGCTCTCAAAAATCTCTTTTCCATTTTCGAAGAGCCGGTATTGATGAGAGTCAACGTGCGTCGGCCGGACACCCATCGCCATCGCTCTCTCTATCTGTGCGCGCAGCTCCAGTTCCACTTCCTTGGCGTCTATGCGCGTCGTTTCCGTCCAATTCAGGTGAAAATACCCATTCGAATCCACGAGGCTCGGAACCTTATCCCGAGGAGCGACCGGCCCCCAACGATAGAAGACACGTTCGCTGGTCAGCGTAAGGTGAAGTCCAAGGTCTGCATGGGGATGCGCCTTCGCATAGTCCGCCATTTCTGGAAACCACGGACAAGGCACCATGATGCTCGCGGACGTGACCAGCCCGCTTTCCAGACCTTTGATCGAAGCCGCGTTCACCGAATGGGTCATGCCCAGGTCGTCGGCATGCACGATCACAAGCTTCGCGTCCCGTGCGTACCCAAGCCTTTCCGCTAAAGATTTGCCGGCGGTCTGTGCCGGTGTCGCGATGGACGTGGTAGCGAGCAGAAAAAGAGCTGTTCCCAGGAATTTCGTCATCGTCGAAAAAAGTCCACGGAGAAAACTCAATGTTGCGCGGCAGCCGTGGCGGCTGGCAGATTTTTCACGTACGTGTTCAACCAGTTGTTCATCTCCCAAAACATGTGTAGCACCGATTCCCGCCCCTGATACCCATGCGATTCCAGCGGCAGCAGCACGAATCGCACCGTCGCTCCGTGCCCTTTCAACGCGCTGAAAAGTCGTTCGCTCTGTATCGGAAATGTCCCGGAATTATTGTCCGCCTCGCCATGAATCAGCAAAATGGGCGTCTTGATCTTGTCCGCATACGAAAACGGCGACATTTTGTAATAAACTTCCGGCGCCTGCCAGTACGTTCGCTCCTCATTCTGGAAGCCGAATGGCGTCAGCGTCCGGTTGTACGCCCCGCTCCGCGCAATCCCCGCCTTGAACAAATCGCTGTGCGCCAGCAAATTCGCCGTCATGAACGCCCCATAGGAATGCCCCATCACCGCCACGCGATTGCGATCCACCACTCCCAGCCGCACGCCCTCATCAATCGCCGCCTTCGCGCTAGCCACGAGCTGCTCTACATACGTATCGTTTGGTTCCGTATTGCCTTCGCCGATGATGGGGATTGTGGCGTTTTCCAGCACCGCGTAACCTTGCGTCGCAAACGGCACCGGTGAACCCCAAGACAAAACTGCGAACTGATAAGGAGATCCCGTAACTTGTCCCGCAGCCGCCTTCGTCTTGTACTCCGTCGGATACGCTTCCATCAGAGTAGGAAGCGGTCCATCCCCAGGCTTGTATCCCGGCGGCAAATAAAGATTCGCGCTCAAATCAACGCCATCCGCCCGCTTGTAATGCAAAACCTGTTTCTTGGGCAGCGGCCCAGTCCCGTATGGGTTTGGAAAAAAAGTAACTTGCTCTGCGGATGCCGCCCCAATTTTCTGAATGTAGTAATTCGGACTCTGTTCCTGCGATTCCCTCCGCACCAAAACCGTCCCCGTCGTTGGATCCAAGACCGACGCCACGATCTCAAAATACGGCGCCCGCGATTGCCATAGCTGCGCCTCGTCTGCGTTTGTTATGTTAATCACCGAAAGGAACGGCTTGTCCCCCTCCGGAGAAGCTCCCTCGGCCCGAAAGTAAATGCCCTTGCCGTCGGGAGTCGTCTGCACGACTGGCTTGCCCGCAGAATTATTCTCTTCCAGCGCTGTGCCCGGATCGTGATAGCGGTCTTCAAACGAACCTTCGAATATTTTCACCGCTGCAGCCGGAACTCCGGGAGCCACCGCCAGAATCACGCGCTTGCGGTCCTTCCATCTGCGTTCTTCCACGAGAGCCAGCTGATCATTCCCCCAGGCTACGCTTCGATACCGCACCGGAAGCTCCGCCAATTTTCGCGGCGCATCCCCAAACGGCGCATCCAGCAGAAACAAAGAGTCCCGTACAGCCGCTGTCTTTCGCGGATCGCCCCCGTCTCCCGCTTCCACCCAGAAAATAGAAGCGCCCGCGTCGCTGCGCCACTCGTAATTCCGCGGCCCAGGTGCAACAGCGTCGTGAATATTCGGAGTATTATCTTCAAGCGGCTTGTCCGCTAACTGCTTCGCCATCCCCGTTTTCAGATTCACGACAGCCACGCGTTCCGGAAACGCAGAAAACGGCAGCAAGTACGTATAAGGATGGTGCCGTTCGAACAACAGCACCCAGTTCCCATCGGGCGAAGGAGTCGCCTCCACAAACACACCAGTTTTTCCCAGCGGCTTGGTTGTGCCATCCAGCCCAACGATCGCCACCTGCGAAGTCGCGTAATAATCAAAAAACTGTTCATCCTCCGGGTTCTTCAAAAGATCCTCAAACGTCGCACCCGGCGTAACACGCCCGAGATTTTCCTGAATCACAGGTCCCGTTGGCACTTCGCTCCGCACGGGCGCCGGTCCT
Organism: uncultured Acidobacteriota bacterium; assembly: GCA_963804545.1. GTDB lineage: Bacteria > Acidobacteriota > Terriglobia > Acidiferrales > UBA7541 > Acidiferrum. The sequence continues at coordinate 2,295,969 of CAWDQW010000004.1, read as the reverse complement.
CGATCCGCCGGAACAATTCTGCAAACCAGTCCCTGGCTATCGCTCAACCATGCGCACGGCGCTCCAAAAACTCCGTTTAGCGCAATTCCCGGCAATTGCCGCGCCTGCGCCTTTTCCACATTCACAATCCAAAGACTCAGCCCCGCGTCTTCTTTCGCATCGCTTATATTTACAAACGAAATCTTTCGCCCATCCGGCGACCAATCCGCAAACCTGATCTTCGCGTGCGCGGGCAATCCGGAGACAGCGATGGCTTTGCCGTTGGGTAACGCTTCTAATTCGAGCGAAGTGTCATAGCGCCCTCTGCTCGGACCATCGGTCCTCGGGTTAAACCGCAATCCTGCCAGCCGAAGCTCCGGCTGCGCCAACTCCGCAATCGTCGGCAATCCCGCAAAATGCTCAATCAAGATCCAGCGCTTCCCCGCTGCTCCGCCCGCAGGCGAAAGCTCGATCCCCGGTGTCGGCAAAGCATCGACAATATCGACGATGGCTTTCGGCGGCTGCTGGTATTGCAAATTCGTTTGTGCGTGTACGCCAGAAATCGAAAGCACGAGCAAGCCGGCAAACAATCCGGCGCCATACACCAGAAAATCTCGCAATCGGTTGTATCGAGCGGCCATACGCGTCACACCTTCCTCAACAATGTCACTTCTGGATCATCGTCCTGTCATCGTTCGTCAATGATTGCCGCGCGCATTTTGTCGGTTAATTCCGCAACGGGCAACAAGAATTTGCAACATTACGCGTCTTTCACGCCGATGCGCTGTGCCACTGAGCAGAGAAATAAGGGAGCTCTCGTCCGGACTCAATTACTGCGTGTCGGGAGGTTTCGCTGCCGCATTCCCATCCAAATACCGCTCGAACCAATAGAGCTGCCAGTTCAAGCTCTCCACCAAATGTTTTGGTTCGCCCGTGCGCGTCAGATTGTGGTTCTCGCGAGGAAAGAAAACGATCTCCGACGGCACGCCATAATGCTGCAGCGCGCGGAACCACTGCTCGCCCTGCTCGATGGGAACTCGGAAATCGTTGTCGGAATGCAGAATCAGCGTCGGCGTATGGACGTTGCGTGCATATTTCAGTGGCGACGCATCCCAGTACTGATCGAAATCGTCGAAAATAATTCCCTTGAAATAATCTTCGTGGCCGTAGGCCCCGTCTCGCGTGCCGTCGTCGCTGATGAAGTTCGAGATCGAGCGCAAAGTCACGGCGGCCTTGAATCGGTTCGTATGCGAAACGATCCAGTTGGTCATGTATCCGCCGTAACTGCCCCCCGTCACGCCCAGGTCATTCGCATCAACCCACGGATATTGTTTTAACGCGGCGTCCACACCGGCCATAATGTCCTGATAATCCATCCCGCCCCAATTGTTTATCTCGCCGCGTTCGAATCTCTCACCATACCCAGTCGATCCGCGCGGATTACAGAAAAAAACCGCATAGCCCTTGGCCGCATAGACCTGGAATTCGTGATACCAGTCCACGCCGAACATTCCTTCCGGTCCGCCATGAATCACCAGCACCATCGGATACTTCTTGCCCGCCTGCCAGCCAAGTGGCTTCACGAAAAAGCCCTCCACCACCCAGCCGTCCGTGCTTTTGTATTCCAAACGCTCCACCGGTCGAAGCTCCAGTTGTGCCCAAAGCTCGCTGTTCACATGGGTCAACTGGCGCTCGCCCGAGCCATCCAAATTCGAAATGTAAAGATCATCGAGATGTTGGAAATCATTCGCCAGATAAATCATTTTGCCCGAACTCTCATTCACTTCGAACGCATGAATGCCTCTCGGCCCTGAAGTCACTGCGGAGAAGCTATGCGCAACGGGGTCCGCGCGAAAAATGTGCGTCTCGCCCTTCATACCTGCCGTAAAGAAAACCGAGCCGGGCGCCACCCAATGCAATTCTCCGGCGATGGTATCGAGATCTTTCACCGCAAGCAGCGAAGCAGCCCCGCCTGAAGAGTCCGCGACGTACAGCTTCGGGAACTGGTGAACCGCGGTCTGGCCACTAAAAAGGATTTGCTTTCCATCCGGCGACCAGCGCGGATTTTCGTCCTCAAACGCGTGATCGGAAATCTTCGTCAGCGAGCCGCCCGCCGCCGGAATCACCCACACATCCGTATTGTGGCCGTTGTCGTAAGCTTTTCCCGTCCGGTCCGAGACAAACGCGATGCGCGTCCCGTCAGGTGACCATTGCGGATCCGTATCGTTCCAATCCTGTCCCTCCGTGATTTGCTTTGCCTCTCCGCCAGGCACGTTCACTACCCACAAATGGCGGCGTTTATCGTCAAACCAGCCGCTGTCGTTAAACTTGTACTGAATGTGCGTGTAATGCCGCACATCGCTCTTACGGTCCGCGGCCGCCACGCCATCCATCGGCCCAGAGGAGCTAACCACAGCGATTCGCGATCCTTCAGGGGACCACTGGTAACTCTGCACTCCGTTCTTCAATCTCGTAAGCGCGACCGCCTCGCCTCCGCCGGCAATCGAGAGCAGATAGATCTGAGGCTTGGGCGTCTCGCCGGCTGCAGCGTCCGAAGCCCGCGCCGAGAGCATCGCCAGCGTCTTCCCATCGGGACTCCATCGCGGCGAATTCGAGCTATAGCCCTCCGCGCTCAATCGCCTCGGCGCCGCCGAGCCGTCTGCGGGCACGATCCACACCGAGGACTCGCGCTTATTCTTTTTCTGGTCGATGGTCGTCAAAACATAGGCGACTGCTTTTCCATCCGGCGAAATCTGCGGATCCCCCACAAATCTGAACGAAAAATAATCTTCCGGTGTAACGCCTCGCTTGCTCTGCGCCCCCAACGATCCTGCCCCAAACACGACCGCCAAAAGCGAGCCAAGAGCCAACAACGTCCGAATGATTTTCATAATGCGTGAAACTCTAGCACAGCAAGAAATAAGCACAAGTGATTCACCCTTGGCGATATAGTCGGTGTGAGCCGGGGGCCACGACTGTATTGTGTCTAACGACCGAGGAAGATTCGCAAGCAACGCACGAAAAGTCTTCGTGAATCGAGGGCCGTCCGGATTTCCGGTGATTCTTGCCCTTTGTTTCCTCGCGGCGCCCGCGTTTGCGCAGACGAGGGTCGTCAGTTCTTCCAACACTTCTTCCGGAACTGGTAAACCGCTGGCCGGTGACAAAGCTTGCGAGCCGTGCCACGAATCCATTTACAAAAGCTATCAAGGGACCGCCATGGCGCACGCCAGCGGCCCCAGCAAAGGAAACGTCATCCCGGGGGAATTCACTCACGCGCCTTCTCACGTGCATTACAAGGTCTACGAACAGGACAATAAGGTTTGGCTGAGCTTCGATCGCAACGCTCCCGCTGCAATTCAAGGAAAGCGCGAACTGCTTTATTTCATTGGCTCCGGCCATCGCGGCCGCACCTACGTCTTCGCCGAAGATGGCTTCTTTTTCGAATCCCCCGTGAACTGGTATGGCCAAAAAGGCGTTTGGGATATGACGCCGGCCTATCAGGACGCGCGCCACATTCCCCTGAATTTGCCTCTCTCTTCCGAGTGCCTCAGTTGCCACACAAATGACCTGCGGCAGCCCGTTCCCGGCACGGAGAACAAATACAACGTGCCGATTATCACGCAGGAAGGAATCGGTTGCGCTCGCTGCCACAGCTCCGGCCATGGTCGTTCGGACTCAGTTGTTTTCCAAAGCACCCAGTCCGGCGGAGCGCATCCAGATCACCCCGAAGGCCTCGTCAACCCCGCCAAGCTTCCTGCTTCCCGTCGCGACGCCGTTTGCATGCAGTGCCATCTTGAAGGCAGCGTCGCCATCCGCCAGCCGGGACGAAGCCTAAGCGATTTCAAGCCCGGCGAGGACCTCCAGGACTACGTGCATTACTTTGTGCTCGCGCGAACCGGCCCGGGATTGCCCGCCATCAGTCAATTCGAGGCGCTCTTCCAGAGTAAATGCAAACAAAAATCCGGTGATGCGATGTCTTGCATGAGCTGCCACGACCCGCACTCCGCGCCGAGCCCCACGGAGAAAGCTTCGTACTACCGCAGCAAGTGTATCGCCTGCCACACCGAAACGTTTGCGGCCACGCACCATCCCGAAGAACAGAGCTGCGTCGCATGCCACATGCCTTCCGTCGCCAGCTCCAATATTTCCCATACCCAGGCCACCGATCACCGCATTCTCCGCACCCCGCTCCTTGCAGGCGCCGCGCCGTCGGTGGAGTCGCTTCCGCAACTCCGCCGCTTCCCTCCAACAGATATAAAGGATAGCGACCGCGATCTCGCCTTGGCTTGGCAGTCCCTGGCGGAAGAGGGAATGGAACCCGCCATTCCCGAAGCAGAGAAATACTTGCGCACGGCACTTGCGGAACGGCCCGGCGACGCGACACTCCTGACCGCCATGGCATTTGTGGTCCAAAAGCGCGGGGACGTGCCGCAGGCGAAGTCCATGTACGAACGAGCATTAGCCCAGGATCCGCTCGCCACGGTGGCCGCCGCCAATCTCGGAGTTATCGTTGCCCAAGCCGGCGAACTGGACCGGGCTTTCGTCCTGTGGAAGGCCGCTTTTGATCGCCAGCCGGCTCTCAGCGCCATCGGCATGAATCTCGCCAAAGCTTATTGTGCGAAAGGCAAAACAGCGGAGGCGCGTAATGAAATCGCCCGCGTCCTCGAGTTCAACCCCGATCTCCCCCAGGCCGAGAAGATGCTGCAAGAGCTGAACGCCAGTCCTTCCAAATGCGCGCCGTAGAAAATTCTATTGTGGCAGCGGAGGCGGCGCAGCCGACATTTTGCGCGCTACGTCCTCCTCGGATTTTTCGTGGAGTTCGCGGACCTTGGCGAACTCCTTCTGCGCTTCCGCCGGATTGCCCACGGCCTGATAGGCGCGCCCCAGCCGGTAATGTGCGTCTGGTTGTTGCGGATCGAGTTCCACCGCGCGCTTTAGCGACGCAATCGCTGCTGGATATTGCCCCTGCTGCGTAAGAATGGCTCCCAGATCAAGATGCGCGATACGAATATCGTCGCGCGATTGCAAAGCCTTCTTAAGCAAGGGGATGGCCCCATCCGGATTGTTCTTCTTAAAGGTGATATCTCCCAGATACGCCAGGGCTTGCGCATTCTCAGTGTCCACCGACAGCTCGCCCTTAAACTCCGCCTCCGCCTCATCATATTGCTTCAACTCCCAATACAGATAGCCCAGCCCGAAGTGCACGTTGGGCTCCTGAGGAGCGGCTTTTACTGCCTCCTGGAACTCGGCAATCGCCTCCGCAGTTTTTCCCATCCCGTCCAGCGCCTCTCCGATAAGCACATGAGCGGCCGCAGAGTTAGGGTCGCGCTGCTCGATCTGGCGGAACTCTTCGAGCGCGCAGTCAAATTTCTTTGCCCATAAACAGCTCTGCGCCAGCACTTGCCGCAGCTCGAGGTTATCTGGCTCTGCTTTGGCCGCAAGCTCGAGGTGTTTCGACGCTTCCGCAAACCGCTTCGCGCCGTAATAGCTCAAGCCAAGCAGCGCGCGCGCTTGCATGCTGCCGGGCTGCGCCGCCAGTGCAGCAGCAAGCGGGGCTATGGCTGCTTCAAAGTGGCCTTGCTTGAATTCCGCCAGCCCCAGGTTCAGCTGAATTCCCGGAAGCGTGGAGTCCAAAGCGAGTGCTTTCCGATAGGCGGCAGCGGCTTCCGGGTACTTTTGTTCCCTGGAGTAGTCCACTCCCAAACTGGCTAAAGCCCCGGCATCACGAGGGCTACGCGCCACGACCGCCTGCCAAACCTTCACCGCCTCGTCCAGCTTCCCTTGCTGCTCGAGGGCCATCGCCTCGCCGGGGCTAGGGGCGGCGACTTGCGCACCAATAAGTGCCGGGAAGAGAAACGCCAGAAGTAGGGCTGAACTGAACCGCAGGCTCAGATACGAGCCCCCGCGCCAATACCAACCTGCTCTCGAGTTCCCCTCTGGAGACCCGCCGCCGCTTTGGAAGCAGGTGATTTGCGAGAAGAAATTCACGGCGTAATGATATCTCAGCATTTGCGGGTTGGCACACGCAAAGCATCCATCGACCGCACGCCTGAACGAGCCTTTACAAAAGAAAAGCCCCGCTCGCAGTGCGTGCGAGCGGGGCGGGGGTGCTGCTTCCGGGGTGATTAGAAGTAAATCTTGCCGCCGAGCTGCAGAATGCGCGGGTCGAAGGCACCGTTGAATTGGCCAAAGTTGTTGCCGGGATTGTAGTCAAATGTTTTCGACGTTGAGTTGTAGTTGAAATTGATGCCCGTATTGACGCCGCTGAATTGTGTATGGTTCCAAGTATTGAAAGTTTCGAAGCGAAGTTCGAGGCGGCTGCCGCGAGACTCGCTGAGGGTAAAGCTCTTGAAGAGCGAGATGTTCCAGTTGTCGCGGCCGGGACCGGTCACGCCATTGTGGGGCTCGTTCCCATACGCTCCAATCGCTGGATCGGAGAACGCCGCGGGGTCGATGTACTGGATTTGCTGCTGTTTAGCTGGATTGACCACGTGTTCATAGGTGATCGGTCCGGTGACATCAGGCCGGTTGGAGCCGCCGACGAAGTTGCCGCCTTGGGTGCCGCCAAGTGTGACGTTGAGCGGCAAACCCGACTCAATCGTCACGATGCCGGAGGTTTCCCACCCGGCAATCACGTTCTTGACGAATTTGTTGTCGTTGTGACGGAGGAGCGGGATGTCGTAAATGAAGTCCACGACAGCGAGGTGAGTGCGGTTATAGCCACTGAGGCCGTTGTCATAGGCCCAGCCAGCATAGGGGTTAGATATGCCACCGAGGTCGCCACCGCCGTTGCCACCAGTGGTCGGGTCGACCGCACGGGACAGGGTGTACAACGCGCGCAGGGTCAGGTCGTGGCTTAGCTGCGAGTTGAGATCGACTTGCATGCTGTTGTAATGGGTGTTGGCCTCGTTCGAAGACATGTTGATGGTATTAAAGCCTGGATAGGTCAGACCCGGAGTAGTCTGGTACGCCGGGGTCGGAGCTCCGGACTCGATGACCGGCGTGAGGATTCCCGCCAGGGAACTCTCCGGCACCAAGTTGCTGTTGGTGGTGTAGTAGTTCTGATGGCGGCCCTGGTTTCCGACGTAGCTAACGGACAGCACGGTCTTGGTGCTCAGGGCGTGTTGTACGCCAACGCTGTATTGGTAGCTGACCGGCAGCTTGTAATTGCTGACGTCCAAGCCGGTGATGCTGGCGGGAACGATCGGCAGAGTCGCAGCCGTGCCGGTAGAGAGCGAGACGCCGGGGTTAGTCATCTCGACGTCATTGAGCCCGACCTGCTCGGTAAACGGAATGTTGGGACCGGCGTTGTACATGTCGTTGCCCTGGATGCGCTCGTACATGATGCCGAAGCCGCCGCGAACGACGGTCTTGCCGGAGCCGGTAAGGTCGTAGGCGAAACCGATGCGAGGACCGAAAGCAAGCCAGTGGTTGTTGACGAGGTCCTTGGGGACGCAGTACGTAGGACTGGTGTAGCAGTGGCTCTCGATGCCGATGCCATTCAGGTAGAGAGGCACGCCCGCGAGAATCGGATTGGGGCTGGTACCCAGACCTGGGCTGGCCGCGGCGCAGCCAGGATCGGTCGCACCGCTGCAGATGTTCCCGCTGGTGTCAAAGGTGGCCGCCAAAGCCGGGTTGTAAAGTTGCGGGTAGAAGTTGCCCATCCGGTTGTCGGCTTCGTAGGTGTGGGGAACGCCGTCCCAGCGGAGACCGAGGTTCAAGGTCAAGCGGTGATTGACGCGCCAGTTGTCTTGAATCCAGAGGGCGGTGGAGACGTTGTTCCATTTGCCGCTATCCGCAACAGCCAGTTGCTGGTAAGAGCTGGGCAAGCCGAGGAGCAAGTTGGCGGTGTTGCTTCCAGTGAAGTCGCTGTTTTGGAAAGTAAAGCCGCCCTGGGTTTCGCCGAAGAGCTGCTGAACCTTCTTGTAGAGGGCCCAACTTCCGCCGATCTTGAACTGATGGGCGCCATGGGTCCAGGAAACGTCGTCGCGAATCTGGTAGTCGTTGGCGCTATTGATCCACGGCCAACTGGAGATTTCAAAATTCGAGCCAGCGCCGCCGCCGAAGTCAATATTAGGAATGCGGTTGCCGAAGGGGCTGGAGCCGAACAAGCGCGAGTTTGTCCCGTCGTAAGCACTCGGCAGATCCAAACTGGCCAAGCCGGTAGCGGCATAGGGAATGATGTTGATGCGATTGCCGTTGTAGTTGAAGGCCACTTCATTTACCAGCGTGGGGCTGATGGTGTAAGTCGTGTGGACCACAGCGCTATACGATGGGTTAGTGAAGTTGTCGCCGACGGTCGGTACATTGTCACCGCTCCACTGGCTAATGGGATAACCCTGGGTGGACTGCTCGGCGATGAAGTGTCCAAAGACGGAGAATTTGTCGGTGAAGTTATGATCGATGCGAACGATCTCTTCCTTGACGCTCGTGTCAGAATTGGCGCCGCCGACGAAGGTACCTATGCCACCAGCAATGTTCGTGGTCGGAGTGGGAAAGATCCCCGCCTTCAGCAGAGCCGAGCCGTTAGCATTGATCATGCAAGATGGAATAATGTTCCCGGGGAAGTTGCCACCTGGCGTGAGTCCGGTTGGAAGGACGCCTCCTGGACAATTCTGCGTGAGGTAACCTTCATTTGGCCCCAGGTTAGGAACGATAAGCTGGGTGGGGGTAGCGGCTGCGAGAAGGGGGGCAAAGTTGCCGCCGAAGGTCGACGGATCGGGAACGGTCTGGACGGTACTGCCGCCCAAAACGTACCTGCGCCATTCCATGTTGTAAAAGAAGAAAGTCCGCTTCTTATCCGGGTTGTACAGGTGGCCCAAAGTTACCGGGCCGCCGACGTTAAAGCCAAAAATGTTATAGCGCAGCTCTTGTTTGACGGGTTGGACGGCTTCGGGCTGGTAAAAATTGCGCGCATCGAAAGCGTCGTTGCGGTCGAACTCCCAAGCCGAGGCGTGGATCTGATTTGTTCCGGACTTCAGCACCATGGTCATGGTGCCGGCGGAGGAGAGACCATAGTCAGCGCTGTAGTTGGAAGTGAGAGCGCGAAATTCCTGAATCGCGTCGGTGGAAGGCGCGATGCTCATGCCGCCCGCTCCGCCGCGGTCATCATCTTCGCCGCCGTCCAGCAAGTAGATGTTGTGGTTCTGGCGCATGCCGTTGAATTCGACGCTGGAATCGCCGCCCGCGGAGGTGTTGACAGTACCGGTGATCTGGCTGGAAGCGCCCGGAGTCAAAGCAGCCAACTGATAGATGCCGCGGCCATTGATGGAGAGCTGAGACATCTGCTGTTCGTTAATCAGGTTGCTCTGCTCGCCGGAGTCTTCCTGAACGTGAACGGCGTTGGCTTCAACAGTTACGGTCTCTTGCGCAGCGCCCAATTGCATCTGGAAATCGACGCGGATGCGATCGCCGATGGTCAGCACGATGTCTTTTTGTTCCGAAACCTTAAATCCCTTGGCTTCGGCTTTCACAGCGTAATGACCGATTTGAAGATCGGGCGCTACGTACTGGCCAGCATCATTGGTTGGGAAGGCGTGACTCCAGCCAGTGCCGATATTCGTGACGGTTACGATTACATTGGGAACTACGGCGCCCGATGGATCAGTGACCGTTCCCACGATCGCGGTTTGTTGAGCAAACGTTGAAGCAGAAAAACCAATCAAGACAACCAAAAGAACAAGTAGATACCGCAGAGGAAATTTCTTAGACACAAAAACGATATTCTTAACAGAACACAGCGAAACACTCATTGTTATGCCTCCACACCCCACGGCGATTGGAAACGCCGTTAACGTAAACGGAGCTTTTCATTGGAGCAGTGTTAATGTCAAGCACTTTTTTTGATTTGTAGTAGCTGTGCCCCTGATGCTTCATCCTGTAACAAATTGGGTCGGCCCCAGGGTCTACGCGAAGTGGAACTTCCAGTTTGGTACTCCTAGCAGGAACCCGAGAGCTAATTCCATTAAGCTGGTTCTTTTTGCATCCTTCGGGAGGGTTTAGCGGCAGCCCGACATGACTCCTGTTCGCAGCCGCGATAGGATTCAGGGATGACCTTTCCATGTCCCAAGCCGGGAAACGCCCACTGTTCCAGAATTCACATTGCCGCGAGTTTGATCGTAGTGATTCTTTCGATTTTCTTACTTGCGCTAGGTTCAACCGGGCAGCAACCCGCGAATCCGCAAAATAATCAAGCCACTTCGGGAATGGGAGTGGCCACCGGCGGCGCGCATCCGGCGGTCAAAGACTCGCTTTCACGGCCGATCACTGCTGGCGGGTTTGTAGATGGCGCCACTGTCGTGTTCAGCGACATCACCAAGCAAGCTGGTCTTGAAAAGTTCCTGCACCATTCCGGCACCTCGAAAAAGTCCACCATCCTCGAAACCATCGGCTCCGGTGTGGCGCTCCTGGACTACGATAACGACGGCTGGCTCGACATTTATCTCTTGAATGCTTCCACCATCGCGGCACTCAAGGGAAAGGAAGCGCCTCCGCGCGCCATGCTTTTCCACAACAATCACGATGGCACGTTTACGGACGTGACGGAAAAAGCCGGTGTAGCTAACGAGCGATGGGGCGTTGGCGTTGCCGTCGGAGATTACGACAACGACGGCTGGCCGGATATCTACGTCGCGAACTTTGGGAAGAATCGTCTCTATCATAACAACCACGACGGCACGTTCACGGATGTCGCCGAGAAAGCTGGCGTAACAGTCGGAGGCTGGTCAGCGGGGCCTACCTGGGGCGATTACGACCACGATGGACTGCTCGATCTATTTGTCCCGGGTTACGTGAAGTTCGACGTGGACAATCCCCCGATCGCGGGACAAGGGCGCATCCCGCCGAATTTCTGCCAGTTTCGCGGAATTGCCGTGATGTGCGGGCCGCGCGGTCTCCCGGGAGAGAGCGACCACCTGTTTCACAACAATGGCGATGGAACGTTTACGGATGTAAGCGTAAAAGCGGGCGTTTCCGATCCCAGCGGCTATTACGGTCTAGCCTCTGCTTTTGTGGACGTGGATGATGACGGATGGGTGGACCTCGTTGTGGCGAATGACTCCACGCCTAACTATCTTTATCGCAACAAACACAACGGCACATTCGAGGATGTGAGTTATGCGTCGGGATTTGCTCTGAGCGACGACGGACGCGAGCAAGCTTCCATGGGAATAGCGATCGGCGATTACCAGCGCAATGGAAGAATCGATCTGTTCACCACCACGTTTTCCGACGACTACAAAACGCTTTACAGAAATGACGGGCAAGGGAATTTTTCGGATGTGACCTACCAGGCAGGGCTCGCGGGCCCGACGATTCCCTTTCTCGCTTGGGGAACGGGCTTCCTTGACTTTGACAACGATGGCTTGCTGGATCTCTTTATCGCCAACGGACATGTTTATCCGGAAGTTGACAAGCAGGATTGGGGCACCACCTGGGCCGAACGCCCGCAGCTATTCCGGAATCTGGACGGAAAGAAATTTCAAGAAGTTCCGCCAGCAACAGGGAGCGGACTGGCGGACGTGATCACGGCGCGGGGCGCGGCGTTCGGGGATATCTTCAATGATGGGGTGATCGATGTGGTGATCAACAACATCGATTCGACGCCCACCCTCCTGAGAAACGTGTTGAAGACCGGCAATCATTGGCTGGAGCTGAAACTTATCGGTGGCCCCAAGAGTCCGCGGGACGCCAATGGCGCAAAAGTCTTTCTGACGATAGGCGGAATTCGTCAGCGGGGAGATGTATATAGCGGTGGGTCTTACAGTTCGAGTTCCGACCAGCGCATCCACTTTGGATTGGGAACGGCCACAAAGGTGGATTCGATCGAGATCGATTGGCCGAGCGGGGCCAAGGAGAAAATCCCCGTGCCGGGAGTCGATCGCATCGTTACGGTCCAAGAAGGGAAAAAGGCCGGGGAGAAGAGCAACTAGAAGAGAAAGAACGGCACAGTGAAATTAGAACTAGTAGCGGGAATTGGGGCGGCCGCGTCAATGGAAGATCCAGAGGGCGCCGCGACCGGGGTTGCATCGGAGGACGGGCCCGGATTCCCACCTGAAGATTGGACAGCTTTCCTGACCTGTTCCTGCATTTTTCGGACGCGATCGGCGTCAGCGCCATCGGGAACGAGCTTGAGATAGCTGTCCGTATCGCGAAGAGCGGCCGGGAAGTCGTCGGTGCGGATGTGGAGATTATAGAGCAACAAATAAATCTGGGGATTGTCGGGTTTCAAGTCGCGGGCAGCCGCCGCACTAACGAGGGCGTCGCGGAAGCGTTTCATTCCAGAGAGCGCAACGGCCAGTTCGAAATGCCCGCGCCAAGACGAAGCATCCAGAACAATTACTTTGCGCAGAAGAGGTTCCGCTTCGGAATAACGTTTTGCGCTGTTGAACATGGAAGCGAGGTCGACCATCGCTTGCGGATATTTCTCCGCGCTAAGCTCAATCGATTTTCGGAGCGAGGCCTCGGCCGCTGCGCTGTCGCCGATTTTGTTTTGCGCCAAGCCCATCGCTGCGTAGGCCTCGTAGTAGGACGGATACTTGGCGATGGCGCGTTCAAATTGAGCGACAGCGCCGCGATAGTCGGACTTGTCGACCACCAATTGAACACCCTTATCGAATAAATCTTTCGCCTTGGGCGGAACACTCAGCTCGTGCTCGGAGACCGGATTTGGCGATTTGGATCCGGACTCGCCGCTTACCACCCGTAGGAAAATGTCCTTGTAGACGTGGGCCGAGCCGTCGGGCCGCACAAACTCGCGCAAAGGCGCGTAACCTTCGTGCTGAACGGAGAGGTAACAATCGCCAGGAATATCGTCGAACTCATAGGTGCCATTGCGGTCGGAATAAGCGAAGCCGATCGGACTGCCCATCGCGTTCTGCAGCTCGATGCGCGCCTCACTGATGAGATGGCCCGAGCCTTCTTCGCGAATGTAGCCAGACAGGACTTTCTTCAGGGCTTCTTGTTGCGCAAGGCAGGAGAAGGGAGCCAAGAGCAAAAGAGAGAACAACGCAGGTGCATACCGTCGCTGCATAACACACTTCCCTGCGCCGATCATAGCAGTTGGCAGCGAACAGCGCCACGATACTCCGAGGTGAAAATGGAAGTCCCTCCGTTTGGCTAGAGGCTCCACTGCACGACGGTGTAGGAACGCGGCGGAAGCTCAAAGCTCGAGCGGCTAGGCGCGCTGGAAGGTTTTTCCGCTTTCTGAGGCACGACTCTCGAAGGAGCTTCAAAGGTATTGGTCGCCTTCAAGTCGCTTCCCGTGAGCACGATAGCATCACCCGCGCGCGGAGAAGAGCCCTCCCATACGATTTCCACTTCGTGAGGCTTCGCCAAATCACGATTGAGCAGGAACACCGCGATCTTTCCGGTGTCCGCCTGGTAGGTTCCAGCTGCGTCCACGTAATTGACCGCGCCCATTCCGGAGACGTCGTACGTCGAGGACTCGACAAGTAATTCAAGAGCTGCCCCGCGGGCAAACTCGAGTGCCCAGCTGTATGGATAATAGATCGTCTGCCGGAGCAGCCCATTCGCATTGGTCATGATCGGCGCGATGACGTTCACGAGCTGCGCCAGACAGGCGAGTTGTACACGCTCCGCCTTGCGAATCAACGAATTGATCAGGCCGCCAACCAGCAAAGCGTCTTCCAGGTTGTAGACCTCTTCCAGCAGATGCGGCGCGCTTTGCCTATGGCCGTTCACCGCGTCACCGGTCCGCGCTCGGTACCAGACGTTCCACTCATCGAAGCTCAGCCACAACTTTTTCGGCGAGCGTTTGTGCCCCCGCACCATGTCGCACACCGCGGCTACTTCGTCAATTTGTTTCTCCATGCTCAAGTTCATCGCCAGAAATTTCGAGCTGTCGCCGCCCGTTTCTTGCTCGTTGCCGAAGTAACGGTGCAAGGAGATGGCATCGACATAGTCGTAGCATTGCTCCAGTACTTCGCGGTCCCATTCCAGATACGTCGGCATGCCCGGGCCGCTCGAGCCGCACGCGATGAGCTTCAGCGAAGGATCGACGTAACGCATTTGCCGTGCCGCATCTTCGGCCTTCCAACCGTACTCGGTCGCCGTCATGTGGCCGATTTGCCAGGGGCCGTCCATTTCGTTGCCGAGGCACCATTTTTGAACTTTGTAAGGTTCCGCGTTTCCGTTTTTGCGCCGCAGGTCGCTCCAGCGCGTGCCTTTTTCCAAATTGCAATATTCCACAAGCGCAGCCGCCTGCTCGGCAGTCCCGGTGCCCAGATTCAGGCCCAGAAGAGGTTCCGTCCCCACCAGGCGGCACCACGCGAGAAACTCATCCGTTCCAAAGGCATTCGAATTGATCGAATCCCAGGCTTTATCGAGCACTGCGGGCCGGTTTGCTTTCGGGCCGATCCCGTCGAGCCAGTTGTATCCGGAAACGAAATTTCCGCCAGGATACCGGATGATGGGGACGCCAAGCTTCTTGATTTCGTCGAGAACATCCTTGCGAAAGCCGTTGGAGTCCGAAAGCTTGGATTGCGGATCGTAGATGCCCTCATAAATCGCGCGGCCGAGGTGCTCGAGGAAAGAGCCAAACACATCGCGATGCAGGGGAGCAAGCGTCCGGCGGCAATCGACATAGATTCGAGTCGGCTGGCCGGCGTTCGCGCCAGACGATTGGGCAAACATGCGGCCTCCGAACGCCAGATTCGCGCCCAGCGCCATGCCCGTTTTAGATGCATCCTGCAAAAAATGCCGCCGTGTGACCGAACCCATGTAGAGAGCTCCTCAAAATCAGAAAGTAAGCCGCGTGCAATTCATATTCAGACAGAGACACACTGGCCCAGCGTCCGTCTAATCGCGTGCCATTCCTGTCGCGGTGACGAAGCCGGACGTGATTGTACTCCCCAAGTCAACGGGCCGCGCAACCGCGCGATTTTACTCCGCCGCTGCCGGCCGCCGCTTGTTCCTCTCTCCTCCTGCGTTAAATCGTGTTAAGGTACGCGGGCCGTGTGTCCTGTCTCCTGAATCTGTTCTGCCGGGGTGGAGATTTAGGAGGGGTGCGCGGAACAGCTGAAACTAATCGGCCATTTTTTGAGTATCGATGAATTGATCTTGCGTGGCAGCGTGAGACCAGAGCTGCTGCACGCGCAGCGCGCGGAATTGTGGAGTGCGGTCGATGAGCAAGGAGAAGCACGGAATCCACCGGATCGCCGAGATGGCGAACGTGTCTATCGGCACCGTCGATCGCGCGCTCCACGGGCGTGGCGGCATCAAGGAAGCCACTCGCAAGCGCATTCTGCAGATCGCCCAGCAAATCGGTTATTCGCCGAATCTTGCGGCGCGCGCGCTTTCCGTCGCCAAATCTCGCGTGCGCATCGGCGTGTGCATCCCCAAGGAGATTCATTTTTTCTACGACCAGCTCTGGGGCGGAGTGCTGGACGAAGCGCATCATCTCGAACAGCTCGGCGTCGAGTTTGAAAATCGTCCCGTGCAAACTCTAGGCGAAGGCGATATAGAAGTTTTCAAGGATTTGATGGAAAGCCGCGTCGACGGTATTGTTCTCACCGCGGGAAGCCCTAAAGAGCTAACGCCTCTCATCAACGCGGCGGAGGAAAAAGGAGTTCGCGTCGTCTGTGTGTCCACCGATGCTCCCGAGAGCCGCCGTTCCAGCATTGTTTGCGTCGAACCGCATCTGAACGGCTGCCTGGCCGGCGAACTTATGGGCAAATGTTTAGCGCCGGGCTCCAAAGTGGCCGTCGTTGCCGGAATGCTTTCGACCGAGGATCACCGCAAAAAGACAGACGGTTTCTCCGAAGGTTTTCTGCGCCATTGCCCCAACGGGAAAATCATCAGCGTGGTGGAAGGCCACGAAGATGAAAACGAAAGCTTCCAAAAAACTTCGGATCTCCTCCGGCGCTTTCCTGCCCTCGACGGACTTTACGTGAACACCGTCAACTGTCTTCCGGTTTGCCGGGCTCTCGGCGCGCGCGGCTTCGAAGGAAAAGTAAAGCTCATCACCACGGACCTCTTTGCAGAAATGGCTCCCTACTTTCAAAAAGGCATCATCACCGCTTCCATCTACCAGCATCCTTACCGCCAGGGCCAGGTCGCCGTGCGCCTTCTCGCCGATAACCTCACCAACAAGGTTCATCTCCCTCCGGCGGCGCACCTCAGCCCGGGAGTTGTGATGTCCTCGAACCTGCACCTCTTCCGCGAAATGCGCCAGACCGATTCCAAGTCGAGCGAGCCCATACTTAAGGCCCGCAGCGTCTTGCAAGCGTAAGAATTTCATCCGGGGATGAGGCCGCTTCCGGCAATTCGACCTACCGAGTATCCACTTGGAGGAACCCGAAGCCCTTTAACATGCCTGAAATTGTGTTTCGCGCGTTGTCGGTGGCGATCTTGAGAATGCCATCTTGCAGCGCGGCCTGCGTTAGCTGGCGTTCCGCTTCTTCGCGCACTTCGCTTTCGAGGTTAGGGTCAGGGGAAGAGAATAAGCCTGTGTCACGCGAATAGACTCTCGTCTTCGCATTATCAATTCGGGTGCTCAAGATTTCCGCTGCCGGCAGGTGAATCGACACTTTATGCCCTTCGATTTGGACGTCGCCTGGCTGCAAGCCCGCCAGGTTGATGCCCCCAACCACTTCTCCGTGCACCACCAAAAGCAAGCGGTCACCCGCCAGGAATTTCGGCAGGTAGGCGTTGTCGTGCTCGCCCGAAATTATCTTATCCATCGTATAGCTCACGGTTTCCAACCGCTGAAGCTGCTGGATCTGATGAACTACCGTAGGCTGATCCACATTGATCTGCGTGCGCCCTCCGCGCAAATTGCCTAGCATGCGAAATAGCCCGAGCCCAGTCGATAACCACACTAACCCTCCGATCAATATGATCGTAAGAACTGCTCCAAGGAAGGCTCCCAGAACCCACGCGTACGCGCGCCGCGATTTTCCTCGCATTCCTTGCGGTACCGGTTCATTGGCGAGTGGTGAATTGCCGTTCGTCATCTATCTACCCAACAACTTTAGTGTAGAACAAGCCGAAACTCAGTGCCCGCATTCCTTCCCATTGCGCGCGCAGCCGTCACTCTCAAAGAGATGGGGGAAGCGAAACTCTTGCGCCCATCGCTTGCGGTTCGCGCACACCCATGACACGATAAATTGACGGGGCTTGAGGACTGCAACTGAGGCCATGACAACGCCGATCGAGCATCCGGTAACTTTGACAACCACGGAGATGCCGGCCCCCGTTCCGCGTCCCTCTCGCAAACGGCAGGCTATTGCCTTCGCCGTCGCTGCCATTTCTGATTTTCTGTCCTTTTGGACGGTGCTTGCCCCACCCATGCAATGGCTGATTGACTTGGGGACGGCGTCACTCCTGTTTTTAATTCTCGGCCGTCGATGGGCGCTCTTGCCTGGCTTGATTGCGGAAGCCATTCCTGGAATGGGTATTTTCCCTGTGTGGATCCTCGTGGTTCTCTCCATCATCGTCTATGACGACATCAAGCTCCGAAAACGCTAAATCTGGATTCGCAACGCTTTGACACAGTTTGTTTCGTGGGTGCTGAGTCATTCGGGCGAAGGGTGTATTTCGATGTAGTCCAGGGCGGCGTGTTCTTCGCCATCGGGGACGCCTTCGATGCGGATGGTGTCGCCGGGCTGAAGCGCGAGATCGTTGATTCGTCTCCGTGTGGAGGAGTCGCCATTCGGCTTCGTCGCCGGAAAATGATCGTCGGCCACCCATTCATCAACGACCCTATCGCCAACGAACACGCGAAACTTCGACTTGCCATTGTTCTGGTCAAAGTATTCGATATCCAGTTCGTACTTTCCCGCCGCGCCATCGAACGGGAACGTGGCCGAACACTTCTGTGCTGGCGGCGCGCACTCGATCGCCTTTCCACCAGAAGCGGTTTCTCGGGGAATGACTTCGAACGGCACATAGCCATCCAGCTGCATTGCTTCGGCTTCAATTCGGCCGGGATAATGGCCAACTCGCCCGAATTTGTCGGGTATACCGGAAATTTGGAAAAACCAATTGCACACGGCATCGCGCCAGACAATCGCGTGTCCCGCTTGATATTCAAAACGCTTCAACACTTCCTCGTAACGCTCCTCGTCAACGCGGCCTTTCAACGATTTCCAGCGCCGCACAAAGTCTGCAGCAAACTCCGCACCTGCGTAGTGCGAATCGTAGATGTGCTGAATGACTGTCTTGCCCGAATGCAAGACGTACGTGTACGGCACGTGGTGAAAGAACAGCAGCAATTCGTCCGGAGTGGTGTCCAATGATTCGTACTTCTTAGCTACTGGCGCGCGATACTGATCGACATATCCCGTGCCCGTGGCTGCAGTGCGGTCCATTCCAATGCCGTCGTGGTCGGCGCGGTGCCATTGTCCCCAGCCGTTTCTTTCGGAAGACGCGACTCCCGGTCCGAAATGGCTGCCCAGAATATCGGTGAGCGTGCCCGCGCCAAGCGGCCCCGTGTAACTTTCATAGACGCCCCACGACGACGCCAGCATGTTTTTGATGGTGCGCACCACAGTGGCGTCGTTCCCAAACGTGAGGCGAGTCCATTCTTCGGCGATTGTTTTGGAATCCAGATTGGGATTCCACGCGAGCCTGCCATATCCATAAAGGTTCGCCATCGCCAGCGGGTGCCCGAGCCAATTCGTATCCATCCCCACATTCACCACGGCGACGAATCCGCCCGTTGGCCGATGAAACGTTTTGCCGCTCACAATATCCTTCACCGGCGTGGGCCCTTCGCCTGCGTGCATGTCGAAATCGAGAACTTGCTTCCACATCGTCGGAAGAAAACATAGATGCCGCTGCTGCCCGGTATATTCCTGCGTGACTTGCAATTCAATCGCCTCATTTGTTTTCTCAAGCCCGCTGAAGAGCGGCGACACCGGCTCTCGCACCTGAAAATCGATCGGGCCCATGTTTGATCTGGATGATCACGTTGTCGTCGAACTTCCCGTCGAGCGGATGGAAGATGTCGTACGCCGCGCGCGCACGATCGTTCTTCAGATTGGTCCAGTCGAGATGGTGGTTGTAAACAAACGCGCGATAGAAAACGATTCCGCCATGCGGCGCGAGCGCCCGCGCAATCACATTGGCGGCATCCGCTGGCGTGCGGCCATACGTCGCGGGGCCGAGGCGACCCTCGGAATCCGCCTTGACGACAACGCCTGCAAAATCCGGAATCAGCTCGTACACTTGGTCAAACTTTTTCTTCCACCACTCGGCGACACGAGGATCTGGTGGATCAAATGTGTCGAGACCGCCGATCACCTTTGGACTGCTGAGGTCTACAGAAATTGAAAGCCGCACTCCCCATGGACGAAACACATCGGCAACGCGCGCGAGTTGCGGCAAAAAGTCATCTTCCAGAACGCGCGGATTGGCGTTCACATTGTTAATCGCGCATCCGTTAATTCCAATGGAAGCGAGCAAGCGCGCGTATTCGCTTGCCCGCGTCAAGTCGGCGCGCACGTTGCCGTTTTCAAAGAAGATCGAAGGCCCCGCGTAGCCCCGCTCAATCCGCCCATCCAAGTTGTCCCACTGATCCACCCAGCGAATCGGCGCGGAGGGCTGCTGCGTTTCGTGCAAAGCGGAAACGCTTTCTTCTCGCGCGATCTTGCTGAGCAACGCAAAGACTCCATAAAGAACGCCGCGCTCCGTTGTCGCCGCTACGATCAGGCAGTCGACTCCGTGGAATTTTTCCGCGGAAATCAAAAAGCCGTCGTCATTAAGCTCTGCACTTGCAAGAAAATTTGGTGAATCAGCTCGCAACGCGGAGAGCGTGCCGATGACGATGGCCCTCTCTTGCGCGAAGGCCCCTGTCTTCGCGCAGGCTCCGCCCCAGCATCCCTCGAACGCCGCGAAGCAATTCCGTTTTCGCGGAATGGAGCACCGGAGAATCACCGAGAACCACCACAGTCGCAGGCAGGTCCGAGTACATCTGTGCCGCGAGCTTCTCCAGCGGCGCATAGCGTAGCCACCCCTCAGCGCCAGTTTCCGCCCGCGCGCATTTCGCCACCAACGCTAGCAACAGCAGCGCGCCGCAAATCCTTCGCGCAGCTTTGAAACCCGGATGGATCAAAGCATATATAGAGGTCATAAGAAGGTCGAAGCCCTGCAACTTCCAGACAGCCGGGCAAAAGTTTCGCCGTGTACGTTAACGGCCCGTGCTATAGTACCAGCCGTTTTTCAAATTGTCCGTATTGGTATTTTTTCTGGGAGGTTTGGATGAAGCTTTTTTCTCCTGCGCGAATCGTTGCGGCGGCGTTTGCGGCGCTTCTCGTTTGTGGCCCCATCTTTCTGCGCAGCCAGGCGCAGGATGTTCCCGCCTACAGAAATCCGAACTTGCCCGTCGAGCAGCGCCTCGCCGATCTTCTTTCCCGTATGACTCTCGAGGAAAAAGTCGCTCAGATCCAGGGCGTTTGGGAAAACCCAGCTTTCATGCGCACTCCGGAGTCGCGCTTCGTCGACGACAAAGGCGCATTTCTCCCCGACCACGCCGCCGTCCTCCTGAAAGACGGCATCGGCCAGATGTCGCGTCCGAGCGAAGTCTCGCACGGTCCGCGCGAGGAAGCGGAATTCACCAACACTCTCCAAAAATGGATGAAAGAGAACACGCGCCTCGGCATTCCCGTGATGTTTCATGACGAATGCCTGCACGGCCACGTCGCCGACAAGGGCACGTCTTATCCCGCGGCGATCGGGCTCGCATCCACCTGGGATCCGGAATTGCTGCATGCGGTTTTTACCGCCGATGCTGCGGAGGCCCGCGCTCGCGGCGTTCACGAATGTCTTGCGCCCGTTCTCGATCTCGCTCGCGACCCGCGCTGGGGCCGCACAGAAGAAACCTACGGCGAAGACCCTTACCTCGTGTCGCGCCTCGGCGTCGCGGCCATCAAAGGCTTTCAAGGTGAGGGCCCGGCTGTCGACAAATCGCACGTCATGGCTACCGCGAAGCACTTCGCCGTGCACGGCCAGCCGGAAGGCGGCACCAACGTTGCCCCCGGAAATTATTCCGAGCGCGTCATTCGCGAATACTGGCTCAAGCCCTTCGAAGCCGCCGTCAAGGAAGCTCACGTCGACACCGTAATGGCTTCCTACAACGAAATCGACGGCATCCCTTCCCACAGCAATAAACATCTGCTTACCGACATTTTGCGCCACGAGTGGGGATTCAACGGCGTCATCGTCTCCGATTATTTCGGCATCACGGAACTCATTCGCGTCCATCACGTCGTTGCGAACAAGGATGCCGCCGCGCGCATGGCTCTCGACGCTGGCGTGGACATCGAGTTGCCGTTTCCGGACGCTTATCCCGGTCTCGTTCAGCAGGTGCACAACGGCACCGTCTCCGAAGCGGCCGTCAATCGCGCCGCCGCCAGCGTGCTTCGCGCAAAATTTCTCGCCGGACTTTTCGATGATCCCTACGTCGATCCCGCATACGCCGAAAAAATTACCAACAGCCCGGAACATCAGAAACTCGCTCTGCAAGCCGCGCGCGAGACCATCATCCTCCTGAAAAATCAAAATAACCTTCTGCCGCTTGATCTCAGCAAGTACAAACACATCGCCGTCATCGGCCCCAATGCGCATGACCTCCACCTCGGCGGTTACAGCAACAAGCCCGGCCGCGGCGTCAGCATTCTCGACGGCATCAAAACGCGCGTCGGTTCGAACGCCGAAGTTCTCTATGCCGAAGGCACGAAGATCACCGAAACAGTTCCGGATTGGGATGCCGACAAAGTCGAACTCGGCGATCCCGTCAAAAATGCCCAGCGCATCGCCGAAGCCGTAAAAGTCGCCCAAAAATCCGACGTCATCATCCTCGTCCTCGGCGAAAACGAGTCCACTTCCCGCGAAGCCTGGGCGCCCGAGCACAAAGGGGACCGCGACGATCTAGCTCTCCTCGGCAATCAGGACGACCTCGCCAAAGCCATGCTCGCTACGCACAAACCCGTCGTTGTGCTGCTGTTGCACGGCCGGCCCAACGCCGTCACCTACATTGCGGAAAACGTTCCCGCGATTCTCGACGGCTGGTACCTCGGCCAGGAAGGTGGCACCGCCGCCGCCGAAGTCCTCTTCGGCGATTACAACCCCGGCGGAAAATTGCCCATCACTGTACCGCGTTCCGTCGGCCAAATTCCCGACTACTACTACCAAAAGCCTTCCGCCAAGCGCGAATATCTCGGCAGCACCACGCTTCCGCTCTTTCCCTTCGGCTGGGGCCTCAGCTATTCCACCTTTAAGTATGACAATCTCCGCCTCGCGCCAGACACTATCGGCCCCGAAGGAACCACCCACGTCACCGTTAACGTTACAAATACAGGCAAAGTGCGCGGCGACGAAGTCGTCCAGCTCTACATCCGCGACGAAGTCAGTTCCGTAACGCGGCCCGTCAAAGAGCTGCGCGGCTTCCGCAGGATCTCACTCGATCCCGGCCAGACGAAAACCGTCGAGTTCTCTCTCGGCTTCGATGAACTCTCCTTCCTGAATCGCGACATGCACCGCGTCGTCGAGCCGGGAACGTTCAAAATCATGGTCGGCGGAAATTCCGTCGACTTGATCGATACCGCGCTGACGGTAGCGGAGAGATAATCCCGTGCGGCGTCAGGCGGACGAACGTCAACGCCGGAACAATCTGTAAGGAGCGCACAAAACGTGCGTCGTACCAAAAATTGCAAACTGCACCCGAAAGGTGAGCCATGCCCCAGTCTTCAAATGCATCGATGACGCTCGGCATCATTGTTGGAAACCGGGGCTTCTTCCCCGGCCATCTCGCCAGCGAGGGCCGTCGAGACATGATCGCCGCGCTCACCGCCAAAGGAATCAAGCCGATCGCGCTCGAAGAAAGCGATTCGAAGCACGGAGCGGTGGAGTCTCTGGAGGACGCCAGAAAGTGTGCCGACCTTTTTAAAAAACATCGCGAAGAAATCGATGGCGTCGTCGTCACACTGCCGAACTTCGGCGACGAGCGCGCCATCGCCAACACGCTACGCTGGGCGAATCTAGGCGTCCCCGTCCTGATGCAAGCCACGCCCGACACGCCCTCGCGCATGCTGATCACCGACCGCCGCGACAGCTTTTGCGGAAAAATGTCCGCGTGCAACAACCTCGCGCAGTACGGAATCCCTTATTCGCTGACCACCCTGCACACCGAAGCTCCCAATTCCGCCGAATTCCAAAAGGACGTCGACTGGTTCCTCGCCGTTTGCCGCGTCGTCAAAGGCCTCAAGCGCCTGCGCATCGGCGCCATCGGCGCGCGTCCCGCGGCCTTCAACACCGTTCGCTACAGCGAAAAGATTCTCGAAGCCAACGGCATCTCCGTCGAAACGCTCGACCTCTCTGAAGTCATGGGCCGCACCGCGCGCCTGAAAGACGACGACCCGAAAGTCACCGGCAGAATCGCCGCCATCCGCAAATATGTCTCGACACAAAGCATTCCCGACGCTTCCCTCATCAAAATGGCCAAACTCGGCACGGTCATCGACACCTGGATGCGCGACACCGACGTCACTATCAGCGCCATCCAGTGCTGGACCTCTCTCGAGGAATTTTTCGGCGTCGTCCCCTGCACCGTCATGAGCATGATGAGCGACCAGGGCCTCTCCAGCGCCTGCGAAGTGGACGTCGCCGGCGTCATCGGCATGCACGCCCTGCAGCTCGCTTCCCAAACGCCCAGCGCTCTCCTCGATTGGAACAACAATTACGCCGACGATCCCGACAAAGCCGTCTGCTTCCACTGCAGCAACTTGCCAAAACATTTTTTCAAGGATGTCCGCATGGATTTTCAGGAGATCATCGCCGGCACCGTCGGCAAGGACAACACCTTCGGCACCTGCGTCGGCCGCGTCAAAAGCGGCGCCGATGAGCTTCGCGCGCTTCTCCACCAACGACCGCGCCGGAAAAATTTCCGGATACGTCGGCGAAGGCGACTTCACCGACGATCCCCTCGAAACCTTCGGTGGCGCCGGCGTCGTAAAAATTCCACAACTCCAGAAATTGCTTCGCTACATCTGCGAAAACGGCTTCGAGCACCACGTCGCCGCGAATTTCTCCACCGTCGCTTCCGCCGTCCACGAAGCTACCACGCGCTACCTCGGCTGGGACGTCCACTCCCATCCCAGCTGAGCCATCGCGCCATCGAAGCAATCAAAATTGTCTCGAGGCTTAAGGCTTGCTTGGATCCTTTGCCGGAGTTGCCGCCGCTGGCGCCGCCGTCTTGCGGTATACGATCTTCTTCGCCCCGCCTTCGCACGTCCCCACGGCTTTTCCATCCGTCACGTCTGCGTCCTTCGCCACGATATCCAGTGAATACGCTTTGACGCCTTTCGCATCCAGCTTGGCCGCGATTTCCGTCTTCAGCTCTTCACACGCCTTTGCTCCTTGCGCATGCGCGCAAGCCGGCACAACCAAAACTGCCGCAATGCCTAGCCATATTTTCATCGGGGTATCTCCTTTAGCAGGAATTGAGGGCCTGCGCCGAGCATACCAAAGCGAATTTCACCCGCGCGTTTCTCTTCTTCGTCATGCTGACTTAGGCAACAGCGCATTTCGCCGATGCTGACCGCGACTGCAGCCAAACTCCTGGACCGATTGCCTTGTGGCTCCGCTCTTCGATAACCCTCTCGCCCGGAGGAAATCCTCCGCCGTTCCCGAAAAGGTGTACCATCGCCGCCGGAGCCTCCTACGCCTTCATGACCAACGCAGGTGCCCCTAACCAGCAATCGGCCCATCACCGGCCACCGGTTCTTCCTTCTCTTCCTTCTTCTTCTGGCCACGCTCATTCTCTTCCCCTATTCCCAATCCAAGCCTCTTCGGCCACTACGCTTTTCTCCTGATCGGAAGTTCCGCCATTCTCATCAGTGTCTACGCGGCCAAAATCCACCGCGGCCTGCTCGTCCTTGCCATCCTTCTTGCCATTCCCACGCTATTCCACCGCATCCTGCTCCCACTAATTGCCGAGCTCAGTTCTTTTCCATATTCAACGTGGTCGCTCAGCTTTGTGTTTGATTTGCTCATTGTCGTCGTCATTTTCCGCCACGTCTTCGCCAGGGATCAGCCCAATTCCGAAACCATCTTCGGAGCTCTCTGCATTTATCTGCTGGTAGGATTCAGTTTTGCCAGCCTCTACGAAATGGTAGCCGCCGCACAGCCCTACGCCTTTTATCTCGATCCCCACGCCAACCTTCATGCCGCTCCCGCCCGCTTCGATTTCATCTACTACAGTTTCTCCACCATGACCTCGCTCGGCGCCGCCGGCATCACTCCCGTCTCGCCCCAAGCCCGCTCCATCACCGTCCTCGAAGCCATCCTCGGTGTCCTCTACCTCGCCGTCCTAATCGCCCGCCTAATGGGCGCCTACCGCCCCAACTCTAACTCCTGAGCCGTCCCTCTGGCGCGTGGCGAAGCCCCAACGATAGCGCCATCTTTAACCCGCGTAGCGCACCCGCCACCCGTCATTCCGAGCGGAGCAGGCCGACGCTTTTTCTTCCCGCTTCGCTCCTGCGAAGCGGTCGGCCTGCGCAGTGAGGAATCTCTCTCCGCTTCGACGACCACTATTTCTTATTTCGCGAGTCAGCAGGGGCTCGACCAAGAGGGACTTTGGGCCTAAAGCTCTTACCTCTCGACGCGTAATGGTGAAGGGCCCAAAGTTTTAGATCATCTCGCTCCCTGGACCATTGACAGAACCAGTTTGAACTGTACAGTTCACAGTGGCGAACTGAACAGTTGAGATTGGTCATGAAAACGAAGAGAACTTACGGCATGGTGGTTTCCGCACTCAGGGCCAGGACGCACTTCGGCAGCTTGCTGCGCCTGGTTGAAGAAAAGCGCGGGTCGCTGGTGATTGAGAAACGTGGGACGCCGCGGGCGGTTCTGGTGAGCATTCGGGATTACGTGCGGCTGGCGGCGCCTGAACCTGAGATCCTGAAGGTCCTCGGCGAAGAGTCCCGACAGAATCGTACGGATAGCCTCAAATCGCGAGAGATCGATCAGCTGATCCGCAAGACGCGAGCGCGAAAAGCGAAGCGCTAATGCTCCCGCTGCGGTTAGTTCTGGACACAAACGTCTTGATTTCAGCGGCGCTGAAACCAGAGGGTTTGCAGCGCACCGTTTTCCTTCTTGCTATCAGCAAGCCGGCGCGGCTGTATGTGTCCGAAGCGATCATGGCAGAGTACCGCCTGGTTTTGGCGAGGCCAGAGTTGCGTATACGCAGAGCACTCCAGGTCCAGTTTCTGGATCTGCTTAAGAATCGGCTGCGAGCTGTCTCGCCGTCGCGCCAAGTGAGAGTGTCCAACGATCCGGACGATGACAAGTTCCTCGAATGCGCCGACGAAGCCCGCGCGGACTACCTGGTCACGGGAAACTTGCGCCATTTCCCCAGGTTTTGGAAGGCGACGAAGGTCGTGAGCGCGCGGGAGTTCGTGAGCCTAGCGGCGCCGCACTTGATTTCCTGAAGGTTGACGGCGGTCGGCTGTCAGCTGTCAGTTTATTCCGCATGCCCAGGTTCTTCTCGGTCACCCTATTTTCAAACGGCGGCTTCCTCGATCCTCCGGCTTTTCCACACATTTCCACAGCCGTATCAAAATCCTAACCACCCGCCAACTCCTTCCAACTCCGCAACTTCCACCACGCGCATTCGAATCCGCCCCGCCCGTTCGAATGAGCACTCAGTAAACGCAGAAATCAGTTGACAGAAGGTAACTACCCTGCTACCATGTCCTATGTTTCGCTCGCAAAACTGCCTGCATCCCCCGCCGCCTCCGGCCTCTCCTCTTTCTTTCTCCGCGCCCCCTGTGAACTCTGTGTTAGGAAAAACCCGCTCCCTCACCAACATCCATCTGCCAACCCCTCGCCCCTACCATCGCCATTCCCGAACCGCCGCTATCCCCTTTAGAATGATATTCTTCGCACACCCCCACCACCTAACCATCATCGAATCATATTCTTGCGAAAAACAGGGGAGGGGTGGGGTATCTAGGGCCCTAATCCAACCCAACCGCTTCCATATTTTTCCACAGCGAGTAAACATCCAGCACGCAGAAACCCCCGCAACTCCAATTTTATCATGCGTTTACCTCATAGGTTGCGGACGCCCCCCGGGTGGGGGCACCCCAGCCCTCGGTCATTCTGAGCCCAGCACCGAATCTGCTTTTGCTGTCCCCTGCCTCCTTGCATCGTTTCCTCCTTACTTCGCTACTTGGCATTTTCGTGGACCACGGCCCCCCTGTCCCCTTCCAATTTTCAACCTTCCACTTTCAACCTCTTCAAGTACAATCCCCGCGCTCCACTCCGGAGCCCGACTTCACTTCGGGGGTTCGATGAGCGTCAGCCTACGGCTCCAGGAAATCCGCGACGGTTTCGAGCGCCCCTTCTGGGTCGCCAACGTCAGCGAAATCTTCGAGCGCCTTTCTTACTACGGCGCGTTCTCCTCGCTCGCCGTCTATCTCCAGGAAAAACTGAATTTCTCCACCGAACAGACCGGCACGCTCACCGGCATCTTCGGCGGCATGGTCTGGTTTCTCGCTATTTTCGGCGGCGCCGTCGCGGACAAACTCGGCTTTCGCCGCGCTCTCTCGATGGCCTACCTCATTCTGGCCGCGGCATACTTCTTGATCGGCTCGATTGGCGCCTCGTGGCTCGCGCCGATTCGCGGCGCGGTTCCGCTCAGCTTGTTTGTTGGAGTCATTCTGATTCTTCCCGCCCTTGGCATTGCTCTCGTAAAGCCGAGCGTCGTCGGCACCACCGCTCGCGCTTCCAAGGAAAATGTCCGCACGCTCGGCTACTCGATTTACTACACCATGGTGAATATCGGCGGCACCGCCGGTCCCTTTGTCGCCGATTGGGCCCACCGGCATTTTGGACTCGAACGGGTTTTTCGCATCTCCGCGCTCAGCGTTTTCGCGATGTTTTTCCTCATCCTCTTTTTCTTCCGCGATCCCCGCAAACCGGGCGACGAACCCGCGCCAAGTTTGCTCCAGGTCGTGAAAAACTTTCGCGCCGTCATTTGGCCGCCGCGATTTCTCATCTTCCTTCTCATCTTCACCGGCTACTGGATCGTCTTCTGGCAGCAATACACCAGCCTGCCGGGCTACATTCACACGTATGTAAACTCCAAAGCTCGCGTCGAACTTATCCTCATCACCGATGCCGCCGTCGTGGTATGTCTCACCTTCATCGTCAATTATTTGGCGCGAAAAATTCCACCGTTCCACGCCGTCATTCTTGGCACGGTCGTTTCCTCGGCTTCCTGGCTGGTTTTATCGTTCTGGCCAACGGTGACAGGCGCGGTAGTGTCCATCGCCGTGCTGGCTCTCGGCGAAATCATTCAGCAGCCGCCGTATTACGCCTACATTTCGCGCCTTGCGCCTCCCGGCCAGCAAGGCACCTACATGGGCTTCGCATTTCTTCCCATCGGCATCGGTTCGCTGGTTGGAGGCTGGTTCGGCGGCACGATGATGCATCACTTCGGCGAAGTCGCCCACCATCCCGAGCGCGCCTGGTGGGCCATCAGCGCCGTCGGCTTCCTCACCGCTCTTCTCTTGTGGATTTACGACCGCGCCGTAAAGCCCGCCGCGAAGGAGTCCTCACAATGCAGGCCGGTATTGATTGCCGTCGTGCCGCGATTTCTCTGTTCGGCGCCGCAGGGGCACGATACCTCGTGCCCACTTCGCGGTTCGATCACGTACGTCGCAGATCGCGAAAGTTGGAGACGAATCGTACTATCCGAAACGTGTGGAGGAGATTTTTCTTACTGTCGGCTGTCAGCTGTGAGCTCGAAACCTTCACGCGGCCAATTCCGCTCCGCGCACTACTCACTATTCACTACCCACTACTCACTCTCTTCTCAATTCACCATGCGGCGAAGCGAAGCCAGCGCCTGCCGCGCCAGCGAATACCGCGGCTCGACTTCCAGCGCCTCTTGGAAACATTTCATCGCGCGCGCGTACATTTCCTTGCCGAGATACGCGCGGCCCAAATTGTAGTGCGGAAAATGCCGCGGCTCGTAACGGCGCGCCTCGATCGCACGCTCCAGCCACGGAATCGCTTCATCGAATCGGTTCAGTTCGATCAGATACGCGCCGATGTCGTTGTAAGGATTGCCGAATTCCGGATCGACTTCGATCGCGCGCTTGCACTCCGCGATGGCGTCTTCGATGCGGCCCTGAAAATGATACGTCCAGCCGAGAAACGTGTAAGCCTCGGCAGTGGGATGCAATTCGAGCGAGGATTGGTAGAGCTCCACGGCCCGGTCGTAGTCGCCTTCCATCTGTGCCTGATAAGCGTCCTGGAGGATTTCCCACGCCCGCGTGAGGGTTTCCTGGCTCATGGTGTAGATTGTTAACACACGGTTTTGAGGGCGTCAAAAGTACGAGAGTCCCATCGGTGCACAGAGGGAACCTGTACTTTGTGCCGGGTTCTAGGAGTGGAAATTACGCCCGTAAAAAGAGAAGATGGGGGCGCATTTATCAAGCCATAGTGCAAGCTAGTTCGCACGCGAAGCCGTTAGCGCTGAAGAGATTTTTGCAGTCCACGACGAAGGGGGAGACGTGAAGCGAAATTATCTGATTCTTGGGATCGCATTATTGGGCATTTCCGTGGCCGTTGCGGCGCAGGATCCGTGCGGCCAAACCGGCGCCGAAAAAAACGGCAGCCAAAGGCTCCGCAACCAAAGGCAAGGAAGTGTTCGACCAGAAATGTGGCATCTGCCATTTCGCGGATAGCGACGCGAAAAAAATCGGCCCCGGGCTAAAAGGAATTTCCAAGCGCGGCACATTCACGGTCAACAACAACAAGGTCACCGACGAGAATCTGAAGACCTGGATTGAAAATGGCGATTCGCTCATGCCTCCGTTCAAAGATGTTCTGGAAGAACAGCAGATCAGGGACGTCATCGCTTACGTGAAAACTCTCTAACGCACTGGGAAGGCCGAACTCTCGCGCGCCTCGGTCTTCACGGGCACTCTCGAGATCTTGGGGAAGCGTTTGGATTCTCGCGAGCGCACTCGAAATTTCGAGGAAGGTTTCGGACTTTCGTTGCCGCGCAAAACATTTTGAGCACGCTAGCAGGAAATTTTGCCGGGAATAAAAAGCCCCTGATAGTCTGAGGATTCAGGCCATCGGGGGCAAACTCAACCGGGACACCCGCCCAGGCACCTAGCGCGGTCCGAAGTGGCGGCGAGCAAACTCTGCGTAAAAGCGCCAGCCGATTCTTGTGCGCTGTGTCCGGGCCTATTCCCTGCGAAGCAGGGAATCTACTTCAGGACGGCGTCCTTGAACGCCTTCGCCGGGCGCAGGCGAACTACGGTCTTGGCCTTGATCTTGATCGCTTCGCCCGTCTGAGGGTTGCGGCCCATGCGTGCCTTACGGTGCGCTTTCACGACCCGGCCGATGCCCGGAATCACGAACTTGCCCGCGCCGCCCTTGGCTTCCTTGACCGCGAGCTTGAAAAGCTCTTCAAAAAAGAGCGCCGCGGTTTTTTTGGGAGTGGCCACTTTCTCGGCGATGTGCGAAACGATCTTGCTCTTGCTCATTGGCTTGGCTGCCATCTAGTCTGCTTATCCTCCTGTATTTACTTTCCACCCCGCAACGAGCGGGGCAGGCCGCGAGCCAACTACCCCTGTTTAGCTGCGGAAAAACTCGGGCCGTTGGGGACTATAGCCAAGGTGAAAGTAGAACGCAAGGAAAAACAGCAAAAAAGGCCCGAAAAATGCAGGTTTTTTGAAGAGCGCTTGTGAATAACCCGCAGGAATGCCGGTTTCAACGGTTAGCCGGGTAAAAAATTCCTGCAGCTAGAGCTCGGCAAGGCCGGAATAGAAATGGGCGATGGCCTTGATTCCGCCGAAATAATTTTCCAGAGCGAGGTGTTCGTCGGGAGCATGCGCGTTTTCGTCAGGGAGGCCGAAGCCGAGGAGGACGCAGGGAACTTTGAAGGTGTCGTGCATTTGCGTGACGAACGGAATGGAGCCACCTTCGCGAATGAAGACGGCTTTTTTCCCGAAGCCTTTTTCGAGGGCGCCCTGCGCGATCTTGAAAATGGGCGCTTGAAAGGGAGCGACCCAAGGCTTGCCGGTGCTGAGGACATCGAATTTGCACTTAACGGTTTTGGGCAGGAGTTTGCGAAAGTGCTTTTCGACGAGCCTGGCGATGGTGTGCGGATCCTGGTTGGGAACGAGGCGGGTGGAAAATTTGGCGTAGGCTTTGGAAGGGATGACGGTCTTGGCGCCTTCGCCTTGGTAGCCGCCCCAAATGCCATTGAGCTCGAGCGTGGGCCGCGTCCAAAGTTGTTCGACGATCGTGAAGCCTTTTTCCCCTAAGTAACCGGGCGCGCCGACGGCTTCTTCGAATGCTTTTTTCTTCCAGGGCAACGCATTCAAAGCTTTGCGTTCGGCAGCGGAAAGTTTTGCGACTTTATCGTAGAAGCCAGGGACGGTGACGCGGAAATTTTTGTCGTGAAGTTTGGCGAAGAGTTCGGTGAGAATCGTCAGGGGATTGGGGACAGCGCCGCCGTAAACGCCGGAATGGAGATCGCGGGCGGGGCCGGTGAGTTCGATCTGGTAGTAGTTCAAACCGCGCAAGCCATAGGTGATGGAAGGCACACCTTTTGCAAGCATGGAGGTGTCAGAAACGACGAGCGCGTCGGCCTTGAGCTTTTCCTTATTTTTTTGCACGTAGTCCCAGAGGCTGACGCTGCCAACTTCCTCTTCGCCTTCGACAAGGACTTTTACGTTGATGGGCAACTTGCCGTTCACTTTCTGGATCGATTCGAGCGCCTTCAAATGAATGTGGACCTGGCCTTTGTCATCGGCGGTGCCGCGGCCGAAGAGATTGCCGTTGCGAACGGTGGGTTCGAAGGCAGGCGAAGTCCAGAGATCGAGCGGCTCCGCGGGCTGGACGTCGTAGTGGCCGTAAAAGAGTACGGTGGGCTTGCCGGGTGCTTCGAGAGATTCGGCATAAACGAGAGGATGAAGATTTGTCGGGACGATCTCAATTTTCTGGAAACCGGCGGCGCGAAGATTATCCGCGACCCAGCGAGCGGCGCGCTCGATGTCCGGTTTGTGTTCGGTTTTCGCGCTGACGCTGGGGATTCGCAAAAATTCGCATAGCTCTGCCAAATGCTTATCGCGATTACCTTCTATAAATTCAGCAAGGTTGGTCATGGGGCTCTCGGGGGCTATGAGTCCTTTCGAATTTAATCAAACGCAACTTGAACCGTATGAATGTGGCAGCGAAATGAATGCAGGCTTACAAAACTGTCCTCTGCTGCTAATTCCTATTCTAGAACCGGGCCTGCCCCACGCACAAGCACGCGGCAGAGGGCGGCGGGGAATCGACGACTCTTCAGCCAAGGGATATCCACCATCACGTGCCGCCTTCCTAGAGTTGCCGATGGCGCGCCGCTCCGGCTTTTCTGGCGATGAGAAGAAAGCCTTTGTTGCGGGCATCGGTTTGGAGTTTGTCCAAGTGTGCCCGGGCGGCGGCCAGCTTGCCGGCTTCGATTTCGGCTTGTGCTAATAAAAGGCGAGCTTCAAGGTCGAACGGCACGTAGCCATCGCGTTTGGCTTGATCGCGGAGAGCGCTCATATTGCGTTCCGCATCCGCAGCTTTTCCGGAGCCGGTGTCGACTTCGGCTTGGGCGAAGCCCGCAGTCATGCGAATCATGTGATCGCCGCCTTGCTGAGCGAGCGAGGTGGCGCGATCAGCGGCGGCGCGGGCTTCGGCGAGTTTTCCCTGTGCGACCAGGGAACGGGCAAGCACGGAATCGGCGATGGAAGTGGAGCTGGGAGATTTGTGCTGCTCGAAAATGGCGAGTGCTTTTCGCGCGAACGATTCAGCATCGCCGGGCTTGCCTTGTTCGACAGCAATGATGGCGAGCTGGACGTCGCTCTCGGCGGAGTGAACCTCTTCCGTAGTTTGTTCGCGAAGAGTAATGGATTCTTGAGTGGACGCGAAGGCATCACTGAGCTGGTCCTGAGCGGTCTGGACCTCCGCGAGACCGACCAGGGAATAGGCGAGACTGGTCTTGTGGGAACTAGCTCTGTTGTTAACGATGGCTTGCGAATACGTCTCTTTTGCAGAGGCGAGTTCACCTTGCTGATAAAGGACCTCTCCCAAATTGACGAGCGTTATGGATTCACCGCGCTTGTCGCCAATTTCACGGAAAATTTGGAGAGATTCTTCCTTCATCTTTCTTGCGACGGGCAGTCGGCCAGCACTCAACTCAACATTGCTCAAATTATCGAGCTGGGCAGCGGCGGCACGTTTGTCGTTTTGAGAGCGCGCAATTCGCAGGGCCTGCTGAAGATAGGACCTGGCCTGATCGAGGTCGCCCGTTTCCTGGAAGAGTTCGCCGAGATGATTGGAGCACGAAGCGATGTCCCATTGGGCGCCCGAACGACGGAACTCAGCGAGGGCAGCTTCGAGTGACTTCCGGGACTCGATCAAATCTCCCTTATCTTTTTGGAACATGCCGATGCCGTGGGTAGCGATGGCAGCTTCATAAGTGTCGCCAGCGGCGGCATAGAGATCGCGAGCTTGAGATTCGTCGTCGATGGCTCTATCGAGTTCACCAAGGTTCGACCGAGCCCAGGATTCGGCTGTGAGGGAACTGGCCAGGAGGAGACCGCTGCCGAGCGTTTTGGCGCGGGCAATTCCTGCAGCGGCTGCTTTTTGACTGCGCTTCATGTCACCCAGGCGCTCCGCGGCATGGAATTCGACGAGGTCAATGCGAGGATCGGAGCCCATCGGGGCTGGGAGCTTTCGCAGAGCTGCGACGGTATCGAGAGCGTTGTTGGCATGATTCGCCAGATATTGAGCGCGGGCGAAACGGAGGCCGTAGTCGAGATTGTCGGGGGAAAAATTGTGGAGAGTGCGATATACCTCGACGGCTCCGTCACGGTCATGCGTGAGTTCGCGAAAGCGGCCTTCGATGGAGAGCTTATCTTCACGCGAGAGATTGGAGGAGAGATCGAGAGCTTTCTTGGCTTCCGCTTGAGCGTTGAGATCGTATCCGAGATGGGACCAGGTGTCGGCCAGCGCCGAATGAGAGAGCGCGTGATTGGGATCTGCCGCGATGGCCTTTTCGAAGAACTCTCGGGCCGCGAGAGCGTCGAATCCTTGAAGTTTGGCTAGCCCTTCGGCGTAGAGCCGTTCGGCCTCGGAATTAGCGGGGAAGGACGCGCGTACTTCGCGCGTGGCGGCAGCAGATAGAGAGCCGATGCCGAGAGTGTGCCGCAAATTGTCTCCGCCGGCGGAGATGAGTAGAGGGAGATCGGACTCGGGTCCGTCCTCGGTGATCGCCGCGATGGTTTCTCCGGTGCGAGTGTCCTGGACTTGCAGGACAATTCGAAGTTTGGTGCTCGAGCCATTGGAAAGTGCGAGATAAGAGCCGGACGTAACCATATCGGTGCCGAGATGGTTGTGAATCTTGCCGAGCGTTTCCTGGCCATAGGTGTCAGTCGGGGCGAGAGACAGATCCAGTTTCATGCGAGCGATGTTTTCGCTCGGAATCACCCGGATCTGCTGGCCGGAAGCGAGTTCGGCGCCCAACATTTCCGCCAATGCCGTGGACATCCACTCATCGTCTGGTTTGCGTGACAGGTTTTTGAAACCAAGAACGGCGATCGAGGGGCGGGGCTTTAGAGCAGCGGAAGCAGCGCCGCTTGCGGAATGGCTAAAAACCCCCATGCGCGCCGCGACCATAGATATGCCGAAGAGCAGGGCCACGGCAGCCGCGAGGGAAAGCCAGGTCCATCTTGGCGCTCGAGGGGTGGGGAGAGCGGGAGCAGGTTCTGCCACTACTTGAGGTGGGACGGCTCCGGATTCGACAGCGACAGCGACAGCGACGGGGCTGGGCTGGCCATTGGGTGCACTGTGCTCAACGGGGAAGATGAAGCGATAGCCGAGCTTGGGGAGAGTTTCGATGAAGCGGGATTCCGTAGCGGAGTCATTGAGAACGCCGCGGAGCTCTTTGATTGCGGTGTTCAGACTGTGCTCGAAGTCCACAAAGGTATCCGAGGGCCAGAGTTGCTGACGAAGCTGTTCGCGAGTAACGACATCGCCTGGGTGGTCGAGCAGAAGGGATAAGACTTGGAAAGGCTGGGGGCGGAGTTTGACCTTAGTCCCGAATTTGTAGAGCTCTCGGGAACTAAGACGCAGTTCATAAGGGCCAAACCGAGTAGCTTGCAAGGCCGCATCCCTCGAATCCGATGAGTATTACATAGTGCGCCAAATATAGACCTTGTGCCAGGTTCGCAGCAAGTAAGGATCTTCTGTTAAATCAGAGAGTTAGGCCTTCACCTTTTTTTAATTAGATTTCCAGAGAGCCTGCATTGGCAGAAAAAACGGTGTGTGCGAAGAATCGTTCGCTGTGCAGCCGTTTTTAAGTTCGGAACCGAAGACGGAAGGGACAAAGCGATGAATACATACAAATTCTGGATGCCTAAGACTCTATGGGTGGGGAGCATGGGCCTCGCGGCGATGCTGCTGGGCTGGACGCCGTCCTGCAGAGCACAAGAAGTGAATCCGGCGCATTTCACAGATACCGGTGTCGAAGACGCTTATCCGGTAAGAAAGCCGCTACCGAAGAAGGCCGTCAAAGTCCCGGTGGCGAGCCATCTGAGTCCCGTCATCTCCAATGGGGCAATGGCTCGAAGGCGGACCAGCCGGGCGGCTCGTAAGCAAAACATCGTGTCCACGCCAACTGTCTGAAAAGATCCGTCGTTTCGAGAGTTCGTCCGGGCGATCGTTGACAGATGGAGAAATATTTTTTTGATTCTATTGCTGTCTGGGCTGCGAATGTCCCGACATGAAATTTTGGTAGAGAGACCGGGAGGAACGAATATGCAGATTCAAAAAAGTGGGAGTATAGGGCAGTGGGTGAGAGTCCATGCCAAAAAACTGATCATTGCGGCTGGGATATTGTGTCTCGCTACTGCCGCTTCAGCCGTGGTGGTAATTCCTAATCTATTTCCGTTCCTCGACCCTACCGGGATTGTCTCCACCTTCAACACTACTGGGCCGATTGTTGAAAACACGCCGTTTTTCCAAAGCCTTGGGACCAATGGCAGAAGCTGTGGGACTTGCCATATCGCCGCCAACGGGATGGGCTTGAGCACACAAAATATCCAACAGCGTTTTGTGATGACACGGGGGCAGGATCCGCTGTTTGCGGCGTTTGATGGCGCCAATTGTCCGAATACGAGTTCAAGTGATCCGGAGACGCATAGTTTGTTGCTGAAGAACGGATTGATTCGTATTCCGATACAGCTTCCCGCAACGACGCAGTTCACGATACGAGCAGCGGTAGACCCCTATGGCTGCGCCATAGTGACCGATCCAATTTCGGGATTGCAAACTGTGTCGGTTTATCGGCGCCCTTTGCCGACAACGAATCTGACATTCTTGAGCACCATCATGTTTGATGGTCGAGAGACCATCGCGCCGCTCAACAATACGCAAACGTTTAAGGCAAACCTGATCAGTGACTTGATGCACCAAGCTATAGACGCAACGACTGGCCATGCGCAAGCAGCCGTGCCACCGACGATTGAGCAGCAGACGGCGATTGTCAGTTTCGAAATGGGCTTGTTCAGCGCACAACTGGCGGACGGTCGCGCGGGATCACTTACAGACTACGGAGCGCTGGGTGGGGCGAGGAATCTCTCGGGCGCAAGCTACTATCCAGGAATCAATGACTCTTTGGGCGCGGATCCAACAGGCGCCAAGTTCAATCCCACTGGGATGACGCTGTTTTCTTCGTGGGAAAACCTCGAAGCCGACAATGAAAGAGACTTGGCGACGATACAGGCACGGCAAGATATCGCTGCGGGAGAAGCGCTTTTCAATTCGCGCGCGCTGACGATCACCAACGTGCGCGGACTGAATGATAATCCGGCGCTGGCGGCTGCGCTGGGAACTACAGTGCCTATCGCATCGTTTCCGGGAACCTGCACGACGTGCCATGACACGCCAAATGTGGGGGACCACTCGCTGCCGTTGGCTCTCGACATCGGAACGGGCCACGACGCGGCGCAGGAATCAGATACGCAAATCGCTAGCGCGCTTGCACAGTTGAGCTTTCCGGGAGTGCCCGTCTACGAAATTACGGGATGCCCGAACCCATTCGTGGCAGCTGGACAACCGAGCGCACCATATGTGGTTTACACGACCGATCCCGGCAAGGGGCTTGTGACCGGACTATGCGGGGACGTGAACCGTACCAAGGGGCCGGTACTGAGAGGTTTGGCAGCGCGTGCGCCGTATTTTCACAACGGCGCAGCCCGTGATTTGAACGAAGTGTTGAACTTCTACAATCAACGCTTCCAGATGAATCTGACGGAAAAAGAAAAGTCACAGTTCATCGCCTTTCTTAACTCATTGTAGAAAAAAGGCCGACACGTTTCAGCCGCTAACCTGCTGGTGCCGGGCTGCGGATGGACCGGGCGATGGGAAGCGGTTGAAGGTTGGGAACATTTGTCCTGAGGGCCAGTTTTCTTGCTTGCCGGCGAAAGGCCCGCTTCCCAGCAGCAAGGGTCAGCCACCAAGAGGTCAGGCGGCAATTCTCAAGTTGAGTTCCAGTCCATGATGGCGGTGATGAATTTCAATCCTATGCAGAAGAGTCCGCTTGGCAGCGGCTCGCAATAAACTACCTTCGCGTGCGCCCTAAACTCACCTGACGCGGAAGCGAGCCGTGGCTGCTCTTTAAGTTGCCATCGGCGTCTCGTAACGACACGGGCCCCTTGGGGGCTTACATTCACTGTCATCGCCTGATCGGCAAAGAGCAGCTGTTCCGCGGTTACAAGGCATACTGGGATTGCCATCGTGACGCGCTTTTCAATTCTTCCATCGAAGCGCATTTGACCAGAATTTCTCCGAGACCACTCTTGCCGGAGGCATGGAGCGGTCAGAATTGTTCACTGATTGTCCTCACACGACTTTCTGAGGCCTCCGCTTTTTCTCGTACATGGCTTTATCCGCTTGCACCATGAGGTCGCCGAGCGTATTGGCACACTTGGGATCGAAGCGCGCCACACCAACACAGAGAGATAAAGGGTAACGTGGTTCTGCTGCACTCGATTTCTTGAGATTCTTCTCGAGACGACGGAGGATGATTTCTTTTGTTTGATTCGAGGTCTCCGATGCTAGTACGACAAATTCATCGCCGCCGAGGCGGGAGAGAATGTCGGAACCACGGAAGGATTGTTCGAGAGCATCTGCCGTCCGGATGAGCGCCAGATCCCCTTCGCGGTGACCATAGGTGTCATTTATCTTTTTCAGGTTGTCGACGTCACAAAACAATAGAAGAAGACTCTGGCCATTGCGCCGGGCGAGTTTGAGTTGCTGGGTCGCCGCAGCAAAAAAGCCACGCCGATTAAAGAGGCAGGTTAGGTCATCGGTGAGGGCGAGATAGCGCAGTTCTCTGTCCAGGAGGGCGTGCTTAACGGCGCCCCAGACGGCCGGGTGAGTGGCAACCCGAACAGTTTGCGGGTCGGGGTGGTCTGACTTCAGAAGTTTGGAAATTTCGTCCACTTCCTGAAGTATTTGACCGAACTCCGAATCAGCAGCCCGCAAAGCAGAGGAGAGGTTCTCCGCGAGGCCATTTTCGGCGAAGCCATTCTTACGCTCCATGGCGATAATTTTGCGATTGGAGTTCTGCTTTGGGCCCACCGTCGTCGAGCGAGTGTTCTGGGAACCCTTGTCGGCCTGCAATTCTGGTATGGGCATCACCCCTCCTCCCAGCAAGCACGAAGAGCTTTCTCACTGGCACGCACATGGTTCCATCGATGCGGACGGACGACAAGCAGGTGAGACCCGTAGTGCTGGCGCAGGTGTTAACACTAGGAGCTCTCAGTGACGAGGCCGTGCTAAAGGCCCGAGAAAAATGCGGCCTATCAGCTCTGACAATCATTTAGGCCGCAGCGTAGGGTATATACCTGATGCCAATGGCAGTGGTTCGCTTGCTTGAGGCAACAGGTAAGGGATGGTATTTGTTTCGAACCTGCAGGGGACCCAGTGTGTTCGGCGGTAAAGGTCCATGCCGTTCGGGGCAAGGAGAATGGATTCATGGCCAGACGAGAAGTGACTTCGAAAGAGTCAGGGACACGGAGCAATTCAGGGGTGGAATTGGTGAGGAGCGAAGCGCCGTCGGAACTTCTTCGCGAACTCGTGGCGCACCTGCGCCAGAACCGCACGCAGTTGCGCGAGGAGTGGGTGGTGCGCATCACCGAGACGCGCCTGCTTACCGCCATGACCAAGGAAGAGATCTTCGCGGAAGCAACCTCGGTGTACGACAGCTACGTGGAAGCTCTGGAAACGGAGGCGTTCGAGGCGCTGCAAGCATACGCGCGCAACCTGTCCGAACGCATTATTCCCCGAGGCGTCGAGACGCACGAAGTGGTCGGCATTGTTCTTCTGCTGCGCGACGTGCTGGCGCGCTCGCTGTTCGCCAAGTATCAGACAGACTTCAAGAAACTGAATCGCATCCTGGATGCGTATGAGCCGGCGGCTAACCGCATCGCGAACACCGTGGCCGTCGGTTTCGTGCAGGAGCGCGAGCGCGTCATCCGCCAGCAACAGGAAGCGATCCGGGAACTCTCGACGCCGGTGCTGCAGGTTCGCGAGCGGCTGCTGATTCTCCCCATCATCGGCGTGATCGATCCGCAGCGCGCGAGGCAATTGACGGAACAACTCTTGCGGGGAATCCGCACGAACCGCGCGAAAGTCGTGGTCATCGATATCACCGGTGTGGCGGCCATGGACTTGACGGTAGCGAACAACCTGGTGCAAACGGTGGAAGCTTCGCGGCTTCTTGGCGCAACCGTCATTGTCACGGGGCTTTCGCCAGAGATTGCGCAGACGTTGGTAACCATCGGTGTAGACCTCGGCAAGATGAATACTGTGGGCGACCTGCAGGGCGGCATCGAGCAGGCAGAAAGACTGTTGGGATACAAAGTGGAGAAACTAGCGGAGCCACGCTAGGCAAAGCGGAGGAAGGGCCACGTGGAAGTCCCGATTCTGAAACAGGGAGAGGTGCTGATTGCCACCTTTCAAGCGGCGCTCTCGGACGCGGACTTAAACCACCTGCGCATGGGCTTAGTTCAGCAAGTTGTTAAGTTTCGCTCCCGAGCGGTTATCGTCGATGTGACGGCAATGGACGTGATGGACTCGTTTGCCTCGAGGACGCTGCGGGAGATCGCTCACATGATCCGATTGCGCGGCGCGGAAACAGTTATAGTTGGGATTCAGCCGGAGGTGGCGTTCGCGATGGTTCAGCTGGGGCTAACCCTAGAAGGCGTCGCGACAGCGCTGGACCTGGAGGAAGGTCTGGCCTACTTGACCCAAAAATTCAAGAATACGGACTGAGAGACCCACCGTGAGGGCTGGAGAAATCCGAGTGGCCATCAACTCGGACCAAGATATAGTGACAGCCCGCCAGAAAGGCCGCGCTCTCGCACATCGAACTTGGTTTTTCCACCGGGGACGCGACCCTCATCGCCACGTCCATTTCCGAACTCGCACGCAACATCGTCTCCTACGCCCGCAGAGGCGAAATCATTTTGAAAATTGTGCACGGGTCGAACCGCCAGGGGATCTCCATTGTCGCTACCGATAGCGGCCCCGGGATTAGGGATATTCGACAAGCCATGCGCGACGGCTTCTCGACATCGGGAAGCCTCGGCCTCGGCCTGCCGGGAGTGCGGCGCTTGATGGACGAGTTTGAAATTGCCTCCGAACCGGGCAAGGGCACGATCGTGACGGTGAAAAAGTGGAAGCAATAAACGTACCGCTGGTGGAGTATGGTGTGGCTAAGTTTGCTCTTCCGGGCGAAGGTGAATCGGGCGATCGCCATCTGATTTGTTGCGCGGGACAGGGAATCCTGATCGCGGCGAATCGACGGAATTGGGCATGGCGAAGAAGCTGCAAACGCGGCGGAGTCGGCGATATCCATTCTCAAAACGAATGCAAATGAACCAGTGATATCGATAGTGGAGCGGTGCCATGAAGGTCTGCGACTCGACGCGCGGAGTGGTACTGAGCCTGGCTTCCATTGATCCGGAGCATGGCATGATGACCTGGCTGGGAGTTGGAAATGTTCAGGGAGTTTTAATGCGCGCTGGGGCTCAGAAAGGGAGCGTGCAGGAAGTGCTGCTCCTGCGCGGTGGCGTGGTCGGTTCGCAATTGCCTGCCCTGCAAGCCGCCGTGCTTCCCATTGCGAAGGGGGATACGCTGGTATTTGTTACGGACGGGATTCGTGGGGAATTTGTAGAAGGTCTTTCCGCCCTGGAAGCGCCGCAACGCGCCGCGGACAGGATTCTGAAGCAGCATGGCAGAGGAAATGACGACGCGCTTGTTTTGGTGGTGCGACTTACCGGGATTCGCGCATGAAGAAGGCAGCCAAGCGGAAGACGAAGTCGCCACCAACTTTTTGGGAAGAGTATTGTTCGGCGTTTGGTGAATACGCCCGGCGCGGTGGCGAGGCCGCACGCGGACGTGCTTACGAACTGGGGCGCCGCGCCATCAACGAAAAAAAGAGCCTCATTGAAATCGCTTCCCTGCATCATCAGGCTCTCGACGAGATGCTAGCCAGTGCCGAGGGGGCAACGCCGAACGAGAAATTGCTGGCAGCCGCTTCCGAATTTCTGACAGAGACCCTCTCTCCCTACGAAATGGCGCATCGCGGAGTGCAAGATGCGACCGTGGCTCTGCGCCAACTCAATGAGACGCTTGAGGAGGAGATCAAGCGCATAGCCTATGCCGTGCACGACGAGGCCGGACAGCTTCTCGTGGCCGTCCATCTTGCACTGGCAGATGTGGCACGCGAATTGCCGAAACCGCAAAAAGAACGGGTTGGACGGATAGAAGAATTGCTGAACGAAGTTGAAAAGCAGTTGCGGCGGTACTCGCATGAACTTCGGCCGACGATTTTAGATGACCTTGGCTGGATTCCGGCGATTCGTTTCTTGGCGAAAGGAGTTTCAAAACGCGCCAATCTCAGCATTCAAATCAAAACGACAGTTGCGGGAAGGCTGCCGGGGCCCATGGAAATAGCGCTTTACCGCATCGTTCAGGAAGCGCTGACGAATGCGGCGAAACATTCGAAAGCGGGCCGAGTATGGATCCGTATCGGCCGAAAAAATCGTACATTCAGCTGCTCGATCGAAGATGACGGCGTAGGCTTTGATGTACGGGCGGTGCAGTCGGATGGCAAGCGAAGAGGCCTGGGACTAATCGGCATGCAGGAGCGCTTAAATGGGATCGGGGGAACGCTTTCCATCGATTCGGTGGCCGGACGAGGAACCAGAATCTTGATTCAGCTACCGACGGAGGTTTGGAATGCCAATTCGCATCGTGCTCGCTGATGACCATGTGCTCGTGCGCCAGGGGCTCAAGTCCTTGCTCGAGCGCGAAGGATTTCAAGTCGTTGCGGAAGCATCCGACGGGCAAGAAGCTGTCCGGCATGTGGCGTCACTCGAGCCAGATATCGCCGTCATGGATATAAGCATGCCTACGCTGAATGGATTGAATGCCGCACACGAAATAAGCCGTTCCTCTCCAAAGACCAAAACCATTCTGCTCACCCAACATGACGAAGGCCAGTATATCCGCGAGGCGCTGGAAGCCGGTGTGAGGGGGTACGTGCTGAAAAACCAGGTTGCCAGTGATTTGCTACTGGCCATTCGGCAGGTTTCCCGCGGCCAGGTTTATTTGAGCCCGGGTGTGTCGAGCGCGGTCATGGAGGCGTATCAATCGAGATCTGGGGAATCCAAGAATCCGTTGACGCAGCGAGAGAGGCAAGTGCTGCAATTGATCGCCGAAGGGAAATCCACCAAGGACGTCGCCTCATTGCTTGGCATCAGCGTCAAAACGGCCGAATCACATCGCACGAGATTGATGCAGAAACTGGATATTCACGAGACAGCCAGCCTCGTGCGTTACGCCGTCCGTTGTGGGATCGTCCAGCCCTGATTTCTTCCACCAAAAGCTGCTTCCTGTCGGGGGAGATGACCCTCCTAGGGAAGAGTTGCAAACCAGGTGCTCATGGAGTGCCGACCCAAGGTCGGTTGCTGATGGGGAACACCTGTACGGCGGGCCAGTATACGGTGTTTGCGGAAGCGTTCGATGATGGCGGTATGAACGGAACAACGTCACCAACGCATAGGCGCAGTGGGCGGGCCTTTCACAAGATGCGGCTGCAGGCACAAGGCCGCGCGCACAACGGGAAGAAATTCAAGGAGTCGTGCGAGACCGTGGTGGTGAACGCGCATGGCGGTTTACTCCTATGAAGCATGAGATTGATAATGGGGAGATGCTGGTTTTGACGAACCCGGAGACATTGGAAGAGCAGGAGTGCCGTGTGGTGTTTCAGGGGGAGCCCTGCGACAGAGGGCAGAGGATTGGCGTGGAGTTTTTGACGCCGGCGCCCCATTTTTGGGGATTGGAGTTCGGCGAGCTGTCCAAGCAGGGAGACGAGGCATCGGCCGTTCATTAGGATTCGAGCTATTGGCCTACGCGCGCGAGGCAAGCCCCGCCCCAACAGAAATTCGATCGCGGAAAATAAATCCAATTAAAATTTTGGCTTGCTAGGTGTTTGCGGGGACGCGCTGCGTCTTGGCGGCGGCTTGGATGGCGCGGCCGCGGCGGATGAACCAGTCAGCGACGCGCCAAAGCAGGAGAATGGCGACGATCGCGCCGTAGATTAACGGGCGAAGGATCGCGGACTTGACCAGCCAGTAGTAGTGAATCACACCACAAATTGCGCTGAGGTAGATGAGGCGATGGAGCATTTGCCAGCGGCGTCCGCCGAGGCGGCGAATCCATCCGGCGGTGGAAGTGAGCGCAAGGGGAATCAGCAGGACGAACGCCGCAAAACCCATGGTGATGAA
Source organism: uncultured Acidobacteriota bacterium (assembly GCA_963804545.1). Taxonomy (GTDB): domain Bacteria; phylum Acidobacteriota; class Terriglobia; order Acidiferrales; family UBA7541; genus Acidiferrum. The sequence goes on along the minus strand of CAWDQW010000004.1, from coordinate 2,252,116 downwards.
GGGGCGCTTGTAGACGTCTTTCCACATGGCGGCTACGTCGAAGCTTTGGTCGGGGCCGAGATAGGTGAGGAAGTGAAGGCAGGCGTAGAAAAAAGCGAGGAGGCCGAACATCCGGCGGAAGCGAATGAGGTCTGGGAGTTTGAGGAGTTTGCGAAACGGCGTGATGCAGAGAGTGATGACGAGGAAGCGAAGGGTCCAATCGCCGGTAGCGTGCTGGATGAACTCGACGGGATTCGGGCCGAGGTTAGCGGTAAGGGCACGCCAGACGAGTATGCCGAGGGGTACGAGGCAAAGAAGGAAGACGGGGACTTTGGTCCACTTGTTGGCGAGGAGCGAAGGCACGCTAGGAATTTGCCTCAGTAATATTTCTTCAGGTCCATGCCGGTGTAGAGGCTGGCGACCTGGTCTTGATAACCGTTGAACATGAGCGTGTTGCGGCGGAAGATTTCGCCGAGGCGGCGTTCCTTGGCCTGGGACCAGCGGGGATGATCGACGTTGGGGTTCACGTTGGAATAGAAGCCGTACTCGTGGGCGTTGGCGAGATTCCAGGTTGTAGGCGGTTCTTTGGAGACAAATTTAATTTTGACGATGCGACTTGATGCTCTTGAAGCCGTACTTCCACGGAATGACCATGCGCACGGGAGCGCCGTCTTGATTGGGTAGCGACGTCGTCGTACATCCCGACACAAAGGAGAGTGAGCGGATGCATAGCTTCGTCGAGGCGCAGGCCTTCGATGTAGGGAAATTCGATGCCAGCCAATTCCGGGCGCGCTTTCGGCATTTGTCCCAGATCCCAATACGATTCGAATGCCACGAATTGGGCTTTGTCAGTCGGCTGGACAAGTTTGGCGATGAGTATTGAAGGAGAAGCCAATCCAGGGAACAACGATGGACCAGCCTTCCACGCAACGGTGGCGGTAGATGCGCTCTTCAAGAGGAGCGAGCTTGAGGATCTCGTCCATGGTGAATTTGCGCTTGGTCTTGACTTCGCCTTCGACGGAGACGGACCAGGGAGAGGTGCGGAATTTCTGGGCGTTTTTTGCGGGTTCGCCTTTGTCCACGCCGAATTCGTAGAAATTGTTGTAGTGCGTTACGTCTTCGTAGGAGCTTTGGCTTTTCCGATGGTGCTGAAAGGGCTCTTGATCAGGTTGGTGAATTTCGCGCCGGCATAGACAGTTGCGCGATGGGGAGATGAGGTCCAGAAGACCTTTGCCGGCAAACGCAGCGGCGCCGGCAATGCCCATGGCTTGCAGGAATTTGCGCCGGTTGAAATAGAGATCTTTGGGCGTGACGTCGGCGTAGGTTAGTTCGGGCTTGCGTTGCAGCAGCATTTGCTTGTGCTCTTCCAGGAAAAGCGCAAGATTTCCTTATCCTTATATAGTACGCAGCCCTCAACAGATTGGATGCACTAAATTTATTCCAGGATTCCAGACGAAGAATATGGCGATTTTTTCATCTAAGGGCGGCCGCCGATGAGATTCAAGGCAGTTTGCGCGGCAAGAACGCCGTGATATTGGGCTTCTTCGAAGATGGAGATGGCGCTGAGATCAGAGTTGGCGAAGAGGAGGCGAGAGCTACGGCGCGCGGTTCGCGGCGGGTGAGGCGGAGGCGCTCTTCGGAAAAAATGGAGCCGACGGCGGGGCGAATCATGGCGTGGCCCATGCGCATGACGTCGATGCGCGAGACGCATTGGCGGATGTCGGAGTGGACGCGTTCGAGGTCGTGGAGAATGGCTTCCTTCCAATAGTTCCAATCTCTTTCCAGGAGAAGCTGGCGGTTTTGTGCGGGAGGGCCATCGGCGAGCGCCCAATAAAAGGTCCAGACGGTGCGGTCGATGTGCGTGCGGAGGCTTTGGTGCGTGGCGTCGACGTAGCCGAGAGTGGGGGAATCGAGAAAGACGGTGTCCCAGGTGGGCTCGGCGCCGCGGGAATCCGGGAATGCGTTCGAGCGTGAGATTGGCGGTGAGCCAAGGGGAATAGACGAAATCGTGGAGGCGCGGAAACCCTTCTATTAAGATAGGGAGCGAGAAAAGTGGGCGCGGCGAAGATTACGAATTCGGATTGAAATTCGGTGTCGCCGGCGAAGACGCTGACGCCGCGTTTTGTTTCGGCGATGCGATGAACCATTTGATTGGTGCGGACATTTTCGCCGACGCGTTCGAGGAGGCGGCGGGTGATCCAGCCGTTGCCTTCGGGCCACGTGAGCGGGCCTTTTTCTTCGACTTCGCGGGAGGAGAAATAGTGGATGCCGGCCCAAGCGGAGGTGTCTTTGGCGAGCGCGCCGTAGTCGTCGCGGCAGGCGTAGTTCATGTACCAATTTACTAGGCGCGAATCGCAAGCCTTGCTGCTGGAGCCAATCGGAAAAAGAGAGGCGATCCAACTCCTGGAACTTTGCGGAGCGGCCGAGTTCGAGGGGGATGGTGAAATTCGCCGCTGGCGCGGAAATTTGGCGAAGAGATCTTCGAGATGCTGAAACTGGTCGCGGTCTTTTTGGGTGAGGCCGACGGCGGGTTCGATGCCGTCTTGCCAGCGGCCGTAAAGAAAGAGCCGCTCTTGCGGCGCGAAGCAGAGGTCGCGCTCTTCCCACTGGCCATTTTTGAGGACGCCAAGATCTTCGAAGAGTTCGCGAACGTATTCGGCTTTGGGGCCGGGAACGGGGACGTAGTGCGCGGCCCACGGATAGGCGGTGATTTCGTTTTCGCCCCAGCGCGCGTTGCCGCCGGCTTGCGGATTCATTTCCAGGAGGACGAAATCGCGTGAAGCCGCGTTTGCGCAGACGCCAGGCGGCGCTGAGACCGGCGATGCCTCCGCCAACGATGACGACTGGAAATTTTTCTCGTGCGCTTCGGCGGTGGAAAAGAAGCGCGGTCGCGCAAGAGATGGCCCATCTGGAAGGAATCGTTGACGAAAGAGCCGGCAATGGGGCGATCGGATTTGAGAGAGAGGCCGACGAGGGCGGCGCTACCGGAGCGAAGAAATTTTCGGCGTCCAACCTTCAATGACTGATGTCCTTCCAGTCGTTTTCGTAGGTGCGGACGAGGACCTGGCTGTTCAGTTGGTTGGGAGGCATGGGAAGAGGAGCCATGTCTGGGGGGAATTGGAAGAGCGCGGGCAAGCCTTCGACGTTGATGAAACGGAGGCCGCTAGGAAGAGAAGTGGGCGGAGTGTAGTCATGCGTGCCGGCAAGGACGAAACCCCACTCGCCGAAGCTTGGGACGTAGACGTGATACGGATACGTTTCGAGGCCGGCCTGCTTGAGGGTTTGCGCGATGCACCAGAAGGAGTCGCGGGCGAACATGGGCGAGGTGCTTTGGACGACCATGAAGCCTTGCGCGCTGAGATGGCGGGCGGCGGCGCGATAGAAGGCGGTGGTGTAAAGCTTGCCGAGGGAATAATTGGTGGGGTCGGGAAAATCGATGACGATGAAATCGAAACTGTCGGTGTTCGAATCGACCCACGGGAAGGCATCGGCGTTGATGATATGAACGCGCGGGCGAGAGGAAGGATTTGTCGATTGAGCTTGGTGAGCATGGGATGCGTGGAGAAAAGCTTGGTCATTTCGGGGTCGAGATCGACGAGGGTGATGCTTTCGATTTGAGGATATTTCAGGATTTCGCGGACGGCGAGGCCGTCGCCGCCGCCGAGGACCAGAACGCGGCGCGGCGCGGGAACTGCGGCGAGGCCGGGATGGATGAGAGCTTCGTGGTAGCGGTATTCGTCGCGGGAGCTGAATTGCAGATGGCTATTGAGGAAGAGGCGAAGATCGTCTTTGAAGCGAGTGAGGACGAGATGCTGATAGCGCGTGTCGCGGGCGAAGATGATGTCGTCGGCGTAGATGTTGTCTTCGGCGGTGGCGGTGATGCGGCGGGCGTCGACCATGCCGATGTCCGAGGCCGCAGATGACGACGACGCAGGCTACGCGCAGAGTGCGGGCGCCGGAAAGCTGCGTGGAAAATAAATAGGTAGTCCACAGGGCGACGCCGGCATTAACGAGACCGAAGAGCATAGCGGAGCGGACTAGGCCGAGACGCGGGACGAGGAGAATGGGAAAGAGCAGCGAAGCACCGAGGGCGCCTGAGATAATCGAACGTCAGAACGTGGGCGATAACGTCGCGGAACTCGTAGCGGTCGCGCACGATGCGCATGAGCAGCGGGATTTCGAGGCCGACAAGAACGCCCATCACGATGACAAGGGCGTAGAGAATTAGTTCGAAGCCCTGCGTGAAAGCGAAGGCCATCATCAAAAGCGCGGAAGAAAAGCCGCCGATGACGCCTAGCAACAGCTCGATCCAGACGAAACGATAGACGAGGCCGCGATTCAGGTAGCGCGAAAGAGCGCTGCCGATGCCCATCGCGAACAAATAGGTGCCGATGATGGTGGAGAACTGGAAGACGCTGTCGCCCACGAGGTAGCTGGCGAGCGTGCCGGCGACGAGCTCGTAGATAAGCCCGCAAGCCGCAACCAGCAGCACCGAGATGAAGAGCAGAATGCCCATGCGCTAATGAATCGCAGCGGCAATGATGATGCAAATGCCGATGGACATGGCGCCGACGAGAATAGCGAGCGCCATGTTGTGCTCCTGGACGATTTCCTTCCAGAGATGGTACGGCGTGAGCTTATCCATCACCACGAATGCGATGATGAAGATGAGCATGCCGATGAAGGCGAACACGAGTGCAGCAATGATGTTGCCGAGCGGAACGAGGTTCATCTTATTTGCCTCCGGTGTAATGGTGATAGAAGCCGTAGACGGAACGATAGGAGCCGGGATTGTCACGAACGGACTTGGGAACGTTTTTTAGTTGGCTGATGCGGTCGAGGCTCCAGCCGTGGTATTGGGCGAAGCCAGCGCCTCCGAGAACCAGCAATCCATACGCGAGATAGAGTTTTCTGAACATCGTTTATTCCTCCGAATTCCCAACCTGAATCTGCATGGGAGGATGATCGCTTTCGGACCAGCGAGCGCGTTCGAAGCTGATGGAGCGCCAGGTGATGGCGATGGCCGGAATCAATAGCGCCAGAAAAGCAATTCCGAAAAAACCTGGGACGGTGACGTTTCGCCTTACTTCCACCGAATAAGTGATGGGAGGGTGCTTGGGATCAACCTCGGGTTCGATGCGCAAATAATAATGGCCCGCGGGAACGCTGGGAATGACGACGGAATCCTTGGTGCTGCCTTCGGACCAGGAGCCGTCGCTGTCCGAACCGAAGTAGTAGCTGACTTCGCGCCCGAAATCCCAGGCCTGGCCGGTATCCTGATTGATGAGCGCGTAATTCAGATAGATCCAAGAGTTGGAGACGTTGGCGGAAGTGGTGACCTCTACATTTGAGGTGCGGCCTTCCAAATTGAAGATGTCGGTGACAAACGAGGCCTCGCCCTTTGGCTCGCCGGCGTTCAAGCTATAGCTGGATTCGAACACCGTGCCTTTGTTCGAGACGAGGTCGAACCCGGCCATGCACACGAGCAAGAGAATGGCGAAGGCGAGAAAGGCGCCCCAAATGCCTTTCACATTTTCGCTGACCGGCGACGGCTGATTTTCATAAACGCCGATTGCTTCCGGCGCAGACCCCGGCAGATTGAAAGATTTCCAGATATCGGAGCCGTAGGTGTACTCGCCGAGCGACCACGTCACTTCGTTGGCGGTTTTTTCCGCAGCCAGGACGCGCGGGGGCTTGACGTATTCAGTGACCGCGGCATGTTCCCCGACGCGCACCTGCCAGGGAAATTCGCCAAGGACATAGTTCGTGGTCGCGTCGGAGGATTGAAAGTGCTTGTAGACCTCGCCGAGATAATTGGCCGCAGCGAACTGGACCATCGGAAGCTCCTTGCAAACGCTGATGTCATTCCAATGGCCATTGTATTCGGTGAGGTAGCGAATGGCTTTGTAGGGATTGAAGAGGACGTATTCGTGCCAGCTATAGCGTTCGCCCTCGACGGTGATGCTGCGGCGCTGGAAGCCGATGACTTCGTAGTCCGTGCCGCGAAGTTTTCCGCGCGTGCCGAGCGGAATAAGCGGCCGGTCTTCTCCGGTAATGACCTGAAATGTTTGCAAGATTTGAAGATTGGGATCCTTGGCATCGAGAATAGAGTGGCAACTTTCGCAGACTACGGTTTCGGCGTGGCCCAGCGCGCGAAGCGTGATCGCCGCTCCGCATTGCGGACAATTCAAGGCTTTCGCCTGCGGCTTGCGGCGGATTCGAGAGTGGCGGCGTGCCAGCGCTCATCACCAGCCCTCGAAACTACGAAGATTTTTGAGCTTGAGATCCTCGAACTCGACGAATTCGCCGAGATAGAGAGCAGGCTGCTCATCGCTGTAATCGAGCGTGGCGAATTTGCCGGTTTGGCTGCGAAGGTCGGCAAAGGTGACGTCGGTCTTGTCCCAATATTGAAAGGGCAATTCGCCTTCGACGCCGCGATAGTGGGCCGGCGTGATCACGCTGACGGTGTAGGTTTGATTGTCCCAGGTGTATTGCTGGCCGACTTGGACTTGGCCAGCCGCCGGTAAGCCGCTCGTGTTGCTCGCGAAGGATACGGCAAACTCATTTTGCGCATCGGAGAGCCAGGCGCTCGCGCCGTCGTTCATCGTGATGTGCCATTCGTTCCAGCCGCCCTGGTCGTATTCGTAAAGAATGCGGCCACCGACTACGAAAGCTTTATTGCGATAGATGCCTTCGGTGTTGAGCTGAATCGGCGAACTGTCGGGCGGAAGATCGGCGACCTGGCCGACTTTCTTGAGATCGACGTCGGTGCGCACGAGAATGCTTTTGCAATACTGGCAAACCGTCTGCACGCTGCTGGACCATTGGAAGACAATTTTCGCGCCGCAGTTGGGACAGTTCGAGACGGGCTGAGTCATCGTCCGTTGCTCACCGGTTGAAAAAACTTTTCGTGCTCAAACTCTAATCGCTCGCCGCTTGCTGACGGGCCGCTTCGTACGGGCGCGCCAGCCGTCTCACGGACACGGTGCGCGCATGGAAAAGCTGCTGGAGCGCGGCTTCGAAATTCCAATCGGTGCGCGGAACGCAGCAGAAAAGATTCAGGCAGAGCGAACTGTGTTCGGGAAAAGTGTGGCAGGCGATGTGCGATTCAGCGAGCAGGCAAAGGCCGGTGATACCGCCGGTGCCGGGAAACTGATGCCACTGGGTTTCGCCGACGGGACGCAGCTTCATGCCGCGAATCATGCCGTGGAAAAGAGTCTCGACGGCGCGGAGGTCGCGCAGCGAATCCGATGAGCAACCGAAGGCCTCGACGACCCACTCGATGCCGCTCATGCTCGCTTCACCACTAGGCCTGAGGCTTCCCGCATTCCGGGCAGAATTTGCTGGCGCGCGGAATGGGCTTGCCGCACTCGCTGCAGAATTTTGTGGTTGCGGAGGCTGCTGCGCCTGCAGCCGCCGGAGCCGCGCCTCCACCGCCAGGAGCGCCTGAGGTGGATTGCTTCACGGCGTCCATCATTGCCTGGCCCATGGCGACGCCCGCGCCAAGTCCGGCGCCGATGCCAACCGCTCCGCCGCCTTCATTCCCGGCGGCAATCGGAATGGCTTGCGCCACCTGATACTGCGTGAACTTGCCCATGTCTCCGAGCACGTTCATGCTGATGCGCTGGTCGAGAACTTTTTGCAGTTCGTCGGGGAGCGAGAGATTTTCGACGACGAAACTATCGAGCGACAGGCCGTAGTCCGTGAAGGCGGGCTTGAGCTGCTCGTTGATTTTTTCCGCGATCGCGCCTTGGCTGGCAGCCATATCGAGAAAGGGCACCTGGCTTCCCGCGAAGGCGTCAGTCATTTTGGCGATGATGGTGTTGCGCAACTGGCCTTCGAGATCGGCGACGTGATAGATGTCGCGCGTCCCGCTGATTTTCGAGTAGAACGACTTCGCATCGGTGATGTGGTAGGAATAAATTCCAAAGCCGCGCAAGCGAATTGCGCCGAACTCTTTGTCGCGAATGGTGATGGGATTTGGCGTGCCCCAGTGCTGGTCGGTCTGAATGCGCGAGGAAAAGAAATAAACATCGGACTTGAAGGGCGACTGAAACTTTTTGTCCCAGTTTTTGAGGTAGGTGAGAATCGGAAGCGTATTGGTATTGAGCGTGTAAAGCCCGGGCCCGAAGGCGTCGGCGACTTTGCCTTCGTTGACGAAGACGGCGAGCTGCGAATCGCGAACGGTGAGTTTGCCGCCATTCTGGATTTCGCGGTCCTGCATCGGATAGCGGTAAGCGAGGATGCCGTCTTCCGGCTCCGTCCAATCGATGACGTCAATCCACTGTTTAGCGATGAAATCGCGAAGACTCATGAGGGACCTCCGCTTCTCAAGCGGCCGAATCGGCGTTCAGCCATCAGATAAAAGCGATGCTACGGTGCGGCCCGGGGCATGTCAATGCCATTCGGAAAGGCACAATTACGAGATATTGCAGAAATATTGCTATTTGATATCTGGCGCGGCCGAAAGATGAAAATAAGCGGATTTTCATCGCCGGAAGAGTTCCAGATTATAGCAAATCGATTTTTTATAAAAGCAACCGTAACCTTCGGGACTATAATTCCATCCAAGCGGCAAGCGCTTTTTGTCTAGCCCGAGGGAGATCACAGATGGCAAGTTTTCACGTGAATGGAAAACCAGTGCAAGTGGATGTCGATCCGACGACACCGCTGCTCTGGGTCCTGCGGGACTCGTTGGGAATGACCGGCACGAAATTCGGGTGCGGGATGGCTTTGTGCGGGGCTTGTACGGTGCATCTCGACGGGAAGGCCATTCGATCCTGCGTTGCGCCTGTTTCGCGCGTCGAGGGAAAGCGCGTGACCACTATCGAAGGCTTATCTTCCAACCTCACGCATCCGCTGCAGCGAGCTTGGATTGAACTGGATGTGCCGCAATGCGGCTACTGCCAATCCGGGCAGATCATGAGCGCCGCTGTTTTGCTGGCGGAGAATCCGAAGCCTACAGATAAAGATATCGATGAAGCGATGGGCGGAAACATCTGCCGTTGCGGCACGTACCCGAGAATTCGCAAAGCCATTCACAAAGCGGCTGAGCTGGCGAGCCAAGGGAGCGCGAAATGAGCGCGCCTGCGATGGTGGGGCGGCGGGAATTTATAAGGACAGGTGTGGCGATCGGTGGCGGATTGCTCGTGAGCTTGTATGCGCCGCTGCCGAATGGACCGGGCAGCGAGCTTGAGGCCGAAGAGAAGGCTTTTGCGGTGAACGCCTTCGTGCGGATCGGAACGGACGAGACCGTAACCGTGATTGCGGCGCATTCGGAAATGGGGCAAGGAGTCTATACCTCCTTGCCGATGCTATTGAACGAGGAGCTGGAAGCGGATTGGTCGAAAGTTCGCGTCGAGTCTGCGCCGGTGGATAAGGCGTACAACCATCCCGCGTTTGGGATGCAGATGACCGGGGGGAGCACGACGACCGCCGCGGAGTGGGAACGATATCGTAAAGTGGGCGCGACGGCGCGCATGATGCTCGTCCAGGCAGCGGCGACGAAATGGGGCGTGGAGGCTGGAAGCTGCAAGGTGGAAAAAGGTGTGGTGATTCACGAAGCGACGGGCAAGCGAGCGACGTACGGTTCGCTGGCAAACGCGGCAGCGCAACTGACGCCACCGGCAAATGTTCCGCTGAAGAATCCCAAGGACTTCACGCTGGTTGGAAAACCAACGCGGCGATTGGACACGCCTTCCAAGACGAACGGCACGGCGCAATTTGGTTTGGATGTGATCGTTCCAGGAATGCTAACGGCAGTGGTGGCGCGGCCTCCGGTCTTTGGCGGGAAGGTGGCCAAACTGGATGCGAGCGCGGCGTTGAAAGTGCCGGGAGTGAAGGCGGTCGAGCAGGTGCCGTCCGGCGTGGCCGTAATCGCAGAGCATTTCTGGCCCGCGAAACTTGGGCGCGAAAAATTGGTGATCGAATGGGATTTGGGGCCGAATGCGGAACTCTCGACGGAAAAAATGCTGCGCGATTTTAAGGAGACGGCGCTGAAGCCGGGAGCGGTTGCGAAAAAAACAGGCGACCCCGAGGCGGCGCTGAAAACGGCGGCGAAAACCGTCACGGCGGAATATGACGTGCCGTATCTGGCGCACGCGATGATGGAGCCGCTGAACTGTGTTGTCGATTTGCGGGCGAACGACTGCGAAATCTGGACGGGAACGCAATTCGAAACAGTGGACCGCGCCAGCGCCGCGCAAGTGGCGGGGCTGCCGCCGGAAAAAGTGCAGATTCATACGACGCTGCTGGGCGGAGGATTCGGCAGGCGCGCGAACCCGAGTTCGGACTTTGTAGTTGAAGCGGCGCACGTGGCCAAGGTTGCGAAGGCTCCCGTGAAAGTGGTGTGGACGCGCGAAGACGACATGCGCGGCGGCTGGTACCGGCCGATGTGGCACGACCGGTTTGTGGCGGGCTTGGATGCGAACGGAGATCCTATCGCATGGACGCACACGATCGTGGGGCAGTCGATCATGCAAGGAACGCCTGTTCGAGGGCTTCGCGATTAAAGACGGCATCGATAGCACTTCCGTGGAAGGCGCGGCGGATGTGCTCTATGGATTTCCGAATCTGCAAGTGGATCTGCACACGCCGAAAATCGGGGTGCCCGTGCAGTGGTGGCGTTCGGTGGGCCACTCGCACACAGGATTTTCGGTAGAGGCGTTCTTCGATGAGGTAGCGCATGCGGGAGGAAAAGATCCTTATGAGCTGAGACGAAAACTGCTGGCGAACCAGCCGCGGATGAAGGCGGTGCTGGAGCTCGCGGCGCAGAAGGCGAATTGGGGATCGAAATTGCCGCCGGGTGTCGGACGTGGCATCGCAACGCATTTCTCGTTCGATAGCTATGTGGCACAGGTAGTGGACGCATCGGTGGAAAAAGGCGAGGTCAAAGTGCATCGCGTCGTGTGTGCCCTCGATTGCGGCCGGGTCATAAATCCGGACACGGTGCGCGCGCAAATGGAAGGCGGGATTATTTTTGGACTGACGGCCGCTCTGAAAACGGAGATCACGTTGAAAGATGGCCGCGTCGAGCAGGGAAATTTTCACGACTACCAGATGCTGCGTATCTTCGAATCGCCCGAAATTGAAGTGCATATCGTCCCAAGCGGAGAAAATCCGACAGGCGTCGGCGAGCCTGGCGTTCCGCCGGTCGCTCCGGCGCTGGCAAACGCGATTTTTGCTGCCACAGGCAAGCGCGTGCGGCGGCTGCCGATTCGCGCGAGTGACCTGGCATAGGAAATGGGAGCAAACTGATGAACATGTTCGTGCCAGATCGAAACGGCAGCTCCCAGAAACTCAATCCGGCGCAGGGCTATGCGCGTACAATTCTTTGTATTGCATTGCTCACCGCACTGATAGCTGTTTCCCTGCCTGCGCGCCCGGCCGGGCAGGATGCCGGCGCCTCACGTGCCGCGTTCCTTCAGGTGTATCGAGTATTTACCTCGCCGCGCTGCCAGAATTGCCACCCCGCGGGAGACGTGCCGCTTCAGGGAGATGACAGCCACGTGCACTTGCAAAATGTGAAGCGCGGCAAGGACGGACACGGCGTCTACGGCATGCGCTGCGATACCTGCCATCAGACAAAAAATCTGCCCGGCGAGCACATGCCGCCAGGCAATCCGAAGTGGTCGCTGCCTTCGCTGGAGCAAAAGATGATTTTCGTCGGGCGATCGCCGGCGGAGCTTTGCAGCCAGCTCAAGGATCCCAAGCGAAACGGCGGGCGAACGCTTGCGATGCTTCTCGATCACGTCGCAAACGACGATCTCGTCGGCTGGGCCTGGAACCCCGGAGACGGCCGCACACTTCCTCCACTTTCCCGAGTGGAAACTGCCGCGCAAATGAAGGTATGGGTCGAGAGCGGAGCGGCTTGCCCAGACTGAGCGTGCGGTAGCGAACCATGCCCGTCAGACGAGCCCTTGCACAAGAAACTGCTCAATGCGGAACGATTTCAAGATTACAAACGTTAACTCAGGTTGGCACTGCAGGCTTCGGCGGCGTAATTCGCTTGTCCGTCACTCGGCCCCATTGAAACCGCCCGACTCTAGGTCCGAAGGCGTCACAAACTGGCCGCTAATTCACAGAATACGTTAGAATTAAAAACGGAGGAGTGGGTGAGCGGTTGAAACCGGCGGTCTTGAAAACCGTTAGGCCTGAAAGGGTCTCGGGGGTTCGAATCCCTCCTCCTCCGCCATCCTCAGCGGGTCCAGTCCGGAGACATCCTTTACGGAACGTTCCTAACGCATGGTTTACACTTTTGGGCCAAAAGGGTTTTCTAAGGTTTGCAAAGTTTTCTCCTCAAGATTGATGTATCCCAGATCATAATCCATATGTTTTGCGAGACCGTTTTCGAAGGAAGGCAGCATTCCGGCTCGTTTATACTTACGTAGTGCGCGGCGAATGCACCATCTCTCTCGCAGGCCCTCCCCTCTAAAATAGATTCGCCTAACTCTATGTCTTCTTCCAAAGCAATCGTCCGCATGGCGAGCACCTGGCTGCTATTTCTCGTCGTCTATGCGGCTGTCTCGCCGTTCTGCTCCTCCGCGGGTGCCTATGGTCTTACCGCGTTCGGAGATTTGTCGCAGTGCATTGTGCCGCTCCTCGCCAATGCAGGTCTTCTCCTGAATGCAGGAACGCCGCAATGGCGAAGAAATCTCTTCTGGATGCTGCTCGCCATGGGTTGCACGCTCTGGATGATCGGGCAATTCGATTGGACGTATTACGAGCTATACCTGCACCGCGACATGCCCGATAGCGATCCGATCGACATCGTATTCTTTCTTGCGCGGCATTCCGATGATGGCTGCGCTGACGCTGCGCCCGCATCTTAGCCGCGGCGAGCTGCGCCTTCGCTTCGGCTATCTGGATTTGCACTGCTGCTCACCTGGTGGATCTTCCTCTATATTTTCATCGTGCTGCCGTGGATGTACGCCGTCCCTTCGCTTCGGAATACAACTACAACTACGTTCTTCTTCACAATATCGAGAACATCGATCATTGTCGGCGGCTTCGGCTACCTCTGGCTGCGCTCGTCAGGAGCATGGCGAGTCGTTTACGCCAATCTTTTCGGGGCCTCCGCGATGTACATGCTCTCCTCTCTCACCATCAATGTCGCTCTTGAATTCAACCGCTACTACACCAGGCAGCTTGTACGATCTTCCGATGGTTTCTTCGTTTCTGTGGTTTGCCTTCGCGGGCGTCATCGCTTATCAAAAGCGCGCGGCTCTTGACGCTCCATCGGAACATGATTTCGGCGAGGAGCGTGATGGCACGCGCGGAGAGAGTGTTGTACCGGCGCGTCTGGCCATGGCGGCGGTAATCTCGCTGCCGTTGTTTGCCATCTATACGCTGCGGTTCGCGCATGAAAATCCCGCAGTCCGTGATTTTCGCTTGACTGACTGTTCTCATCGCCTCCCTTCCTCTGGCGCTGCTTCTGTTCCTAAGAACCTATCTGGCCGATGCCGACCGCACGCGTCTCCTTTCCCAATCCGAGCGTTCCGTCGAGAATCTCCAGAGGCTCCAGGCGCAAATTGTTCAATCCGAGAAACTCGTCTCGCTGGGACAATTGGCCGCCGGCGCCGCTCATGAAATCAATAACCCGCTGACGGCGATCCTTGGTTTCTCCGACCTCTTGGCCGACGACGTGACGCTGCCCGAAAAAGCGCGTTCCACCGCGTCGAAAATTCGCGACCAAGCTCGCCGCACAAAAACGCTCGTCGGCAATCTTCTCAGTTTTGCCAGACAGGTTCCCACGGAACGCACGCTTCTCGACATCAATACGGTGGTGACCAACGCCGTACAGCTTCGCATCTCGACCTGCGCACGGGGACGGTGCGCATCGAGCTTCAGCTTGAGTCGGTCCTCCCTGGCGTTCGAGGCGATGGAAACCAGCTGATGCAAGTCTTCTTCAATATGATCAGCAACGCGGTCGACGCCATGGAAGCGGCGCAAGGCGGCGTCCTCACCATCAAAACCATGCGCGACCGCGCGTATGTCGTTGTGCTCTTTCTCGATACCGGGCCGGGTATCAAGGAGCCTCATCGCGTTTTCGATCCTTTCTATACGACCAAGCCCGTCGGCAAAGGCACCGGTCTGGGTCTTAGTATTTGCTTTGGCATTGTGCAGGAGCATAGCGGCAGGATCCTCTGCTACAACCGACAAGAAGGCGGCGCCGCGTTCCGCGTAGAGTTGCCGGCGGTGCTCGCGGCTTTGCCCACAAAAGAATCGCTGTTAACCGGCTTCGACTTCAAATCCACTGAAGCTTTCGTGAATTGATCTCTCATCCTTCCGTACACACTTTCGCTCGAGTCATCGTCGATGTCTGCCGGACTCATGCTAGAGTCTTGTTTCGAACTACATTCCGCAAGTGGGAGACGCGATGACGGACGCAGCCATCGTGACGCAGAAACTCACACGCCGCTTCGGCAATTTGACCGCCGTCGAAGGTGTCGACCTCACCGTCGCCGCCGGACAGTTCTTCGGCTTTCTGGGCCCGAACGGCGCGGGCAAATCCACGACCATCAAGATGCTCACCGGTCTGCTGGCCCCGAGTTCCGGAAGCGCGGAGCTTCTCGGGCTGGATTTCGCGACGCATCCTGTCGAGGTCAAGCGGCAAATCGGCGTCGTTCCCGAAGGCATGGGCCTCTTCGAACGATTAACGGGCGCCGAGTATCTTCAATTTGTCGGCCGCATGTACGGCCTCGATCGTCCCACGACGCGGCGCCGTTCCGAAGAGTTGCTCGATTTCATGCAGCTCTCCGACCGGCCAAAAACTCTAATTGCAGACTATTCACACGGCATGCAGAAAAAGCTCGCGCTGGCCGCGGCGGTGATCCATGGGCCGCGTATCCTTTTCCTCGATGAGCCGTTCGAAGGCGTCGATGCGCTTGCAGCAGGTGCGCTCAAAGCTCTGCTGGGCCGCATGACCGAGCGCGGCGTTACGATCTTTCTGACCTCCCACGTTCTGGAAATTGTCGAGCGTCTCTGCAGCCACGTGGCCATCATTCACAAAGGCCGGCTCGTAGCTCAGGGCTCGCTCGAAGAGTTGCGCTCTGGCATCGCCGGCGAAGCAGGCAGTAAAACCACTCTCGAGCAGATTTTTCTCTCCATCGTGGGACAAGACGGCTCGCAGCGGCCTCAGCTCGAGGAACTCTCGTGGCTGATGTAGTTCAACTCCCCGGCGTCTGGGAACAGATCCGCCTCGTTGCCGCGCTGCGCTGGCGAATTCTCGCCAACAATCTTCGCAAAAAACATAATCAGTGGGACTTGATTGGACTGATTTTCGCCGGCTTCTTCGGCGGTCTCTTCGTGATCGGCCTCTGCGTCGCTTTCTGCTTCGGCGCCTATTCTTTTCTTTCGAGCGGCCACGAACGCTGGATTGCATTGCTCTTTTGGGGAATTTTTCTTTTCTGGCAGCTGTTTCCCATTTTCACGGCGGGCTTCGGAGTCGGGTTTGAATTCCGCAACTTGCTGCGATTTCCCCTCAGCCTCCGCGCCTTTTACGTGATCGGCCTCGCCTACGGAGTCGCTGATTTTGCCGCGCTCGCCTCCATCTGCTGGATAACGGCCATGATCATCGGCGCAACCGTTGCAAACCCTGCCGTCCTGCCGGCGATGCTGATGATCTGCGCTCTCTTCCTGCTGATGAACATCACCCTCGAGCGCATGATTGGTTCCTGGCTCGAACGCATTCTCGCTCGCCGCCGCGCTCGGGAGATGTTTTTCGCTTTATTCATTCTGTTTGCCGTCTCGGTTCAGTTCATCAATCCCTTGCTCCAAAGATATGGCCGTACGGCGCAGCCCTGGGTCCGGCAGGCGGTCCCTTACCTGTCTGTTTTCCCGCCGTCGCTCGCGGGCCGCGCCATTGCGGGCGCCGCCCAAAATCATTTCGCGGACACGCTCCTCGGCGTGGCTGGCATTTCCGCTTACATGCTGCTTTTCAGCGTACTCCTCTGGCTGCGTTTCGCCTCCCAATATCGCGGCGAAGAACTGAGCGAGTCAGCCGCCCCCACGCGCGCGTCTGCCCGTCCCGTTTCCAGGACCGCCGAAGGCTCCGACGCTTTGCGCTTGCTGACGCCGCAAGTCGCTGCCGTTCTCCGCAAGGAGTTCCGCTACCTTACTCGCAACAGCTTCGCCTTTTTTCTGCTCATCATGCCCCCCGTTTTTGTTCTGCTTTTCACCACGCAGTTTGCCGGAAGGCATCCGACTGCCACGAAACATCCGGTCTCGACCGAATTCTTTTTCCCGGGCATGATGGCTTATCTAATCCTCATTCTGATGGCGCCCGCTTATAACTGTTTCGCGTACGACGGCAAGGGCATCCAAACGTTTTTCACATCGCCCGTGAGTTTCCGGGAAGTGTTCCTGGGAAAGAATCTTCTGCAGGCCGGGATGCTCGCGTTCGAACTGGTGCTTTCGATGGCGGCCTTCTCTTATCTTGTCGGCCTTCCTTCGCTCCCGGTTCTGCTGGCCACGATGGCCGCGATCATTTTCAACGTCACCGGACAATTGGCTATCGCCAACTGGTCCTCGCTGTGCTTCCCTCGCAAGCTGAATTTTGGGCAGATGCGCGGACAGCGCCAATCGGGCATGGCTGTGCTCGTTTCCTTTGGCACGCAAATTATTTTGGGCGGCATTAGCGCGCCCATCCTCTTCATGAGCCGCTGGACGGGAGATAAATGGGTTCCTACGGAGGTATTTGCATTTCTCGCGGCGGCTGCGATCGCGGGCTACTCGTCCTCGCTGGATCCCTTGGCTTCGCTCGCGGAAAAGAAGAAAGAAACCTTGATTGACGCTCTGTCCCGATAGCGCCTTCTCCACTGACTACTCGAGCGCCCAGCCTAGCCGACGGTGCTGTCCGCGGAACCCAACGCCTCCGCATACCGCGTCGCGATCGCTTTCCACGAAAAGTATTTGTCTTGCGCGCGCCGGCTCCGCTCCGCCAGCTCCGCGCGATACTCGGCATCGGACAACACTTTGAGGAGCGCTTCTCCCACGCCTCGTTGCCGCTTCGGGTCAGCAAACACGACTCCCGCTTCCGTGATTGGCGAGGCCGTTTCTGGCCCCTCTAGCGCAACCACCGGCAATCCGCACGCAATGCCCGCGATGGCGCTGCCGCGCCGCGAGGAAATGCCGCCGCGCACAAAAAGCAAGACGTCGCAAGACGCCATCTGCCGCACGATTTCCGCTCCCGGTAGAATTCCCAGCACGCAGAGATCAATCGGCTGTTTGTCCATCAAATTCTTCAGCGCCTTTTCTGCCGTGTCGGAATGACGCCCCATCACGACCAGCCGCAGTTTTCCCAGTCGCTCCGTTACGGTGTGCAACGCTTCGGAAATGCTCGCGATCTCCCAGATACCGCCTTCTCCGCCGGTAATTCCAAATACTGCGATCGCCGGCAACCTGTTCGACCCGCTTTGCTGAACCGTCCAGGCGGTTTCTGGCGCGGGCAAGTTCGCGCCTACAGGAATGAAAAGAGCTCGCCTGTGTTTTTTTCCAATCCAGGGAATTTTGCTCACCGGCACGGTGAAGACACCCAGATCGCAGGATCGCAGCGCTTCGCTCATGGCGTGATTCTGTGCGCGGCGGCGCAGCTTATCTATGGTGCGGTTGCCGTGGTAGGGCAGCACGTCGTGGTAGACCATCGCCACGCGCGCACCCGCTTGTCTCAAAATGCGCAGCACTCGCAGAAATCGCAGCGGAAATCCGCGCTCCGACCAAGACAGCGCCGTGTATTGCACCAGCACCCAGCACCCGCGCCACGCACGCGCGTGACGTTCGAGCTCGCGCATCGCTTCAGGCCAGCCGGCTTCCAGCCACGCGACACGCACAAGTTCCAACGCAAAGTCGTGTGAGCACAATGCTTCGCCCAGGTACCTGCAATACTCTTCGACGGCATCGGTCGGCGTGTCACGCCGGCCAAGCAGCGCGATGCACTTTTGCGTCATTGAGGGAGCGCCAGAATGTGGTTTGTGCCACACGGCGTGCAGGCGTAGCCGAATCGCGAGAACTCTCCAATCAGAATCCGATGGTTTTCTTCGCTGTGCATCTCGCAAATGATTCCCGGACGATTGTGCTTCAACAATCGCTGCGCTCCGCGAAAAACCTCCACCTCCGCCCCTTCCACATCGCACTTTAGAAAATCCGGCGCCGGTTGCGTCCTGGTGTAGTCATCAAGCGACACTGCACTCACTTGAAGGGTGTCACCATCGCTCGCGGAGACCACGTGCCCAAGTCCACGATCGGGCGAAGTGGCCGGATCAATTCGCGCAAAAAAAACCGTGCGTGGTTCCGACCAAACTGCTTTTTCTTCCACCGCGATCCAGCCAAATTCGTTTCTTGCAACGTGTTCACGTAATCTTGCCGCAATTTCGGGATCGGCCTCGAATGCGACCACACGCCCCTCTTTCCCCACCAGACGCGCCGCGAGCAAAGAGAAATATCCGATGTTCGCTCCGAGATCGTAAAAAATCATTCCAGGACGCAGATGTTCTCGCAAAGCCGCCTGCACTTCCTGCTCGCCGCCGCCTTCAAAATAAGTCTTCCCCGTCCGCGGGTTCAAGTGTAACCACAAGCCCTGCGCCGGACCGTTCTGTACTTGCACCCACGCAAGCGAATCGCGCGGGACTAGCTTTGCCCCGGCCCAGCTAATGCATCGGCCCAGCACGGGCACCCGGCGCAACCCCGCCAGAGGCGAAGCATATCGGAGCAAAAATTGGGCCATCCGGCCTTGCGAAGCGCTCACTTCATTTCTCCACCAGAAAGCTGCCAATCACCAGCGCATCCATCCCCGAACTGAAAAATGTACGAATGGCGTCCGTCGGCGTGTGCACGATCGCCTCGCCTCGCAGATTGAATGAGGTGTTCATGATTACTGGGACGCCCGTCCGCTTGCCGAATTCGTCGATCAGCCGCCAGTAGAGCGGATTGATCTCTTTCTCCACGGTCTGCGGCCGCGCGCTGCCGTCCACGTGCGTCACCGAAGGGATCACCGCGCGCTTCTCTGGCCGCACCTGCGCCGTCAGTATCATGAAAGGCGAGTCGCCCGCACTCTCCAGGAATTCCCCCGCCGCTTCTTTTTTCATCGACGGTGCGAACGGCCGCCACCACTCGCGAAATTTCACCGCATTGTTGACCTTCGCGTTCATCTCCGGATCCCGCGGGTCCGCCAAAATCGAGCGGCTGCCCAGCGCGCGCGGCCCAAATTCCATCCGTCCTTGAAACCATCCGAGAATTTTCCCGTTTGATAGCCATTCCGCCGCTGTTTCTGCCACATCGCTCAGCCGTGCATACTTTAATTTATAAGTCTTCAGCGCGTTCTCGACCGTCTCATCGTCAAACTCAGGCCCGAAATATGCGTGGCGCATCGCCTTCATCGGCAAACGCCCGCCACCATCCATGTATGGGGCGAGCGCGGCGCCAAGCGCCACGCCGTCATCCGAAGCCGCGGGCTGCACAAAAAACTTATCCACGGCCCCGGACGCCGCGATTTTTCCGTTCGCTTTGGAATTTAGCGCCACTCCACCCGCCAGGCAAACATTGCGGCTCTTCGTTTTCTCGATGGCCATCTTCACCACGCTCATCATCGCCATCTCGCAAGCATCCTGCACCGCATACGCCACATCTTTGTGCCGTTCTTCGATTTCACTTTCCGGAACACGCGCGGGCCCGAGCAGCCGCACCATTTCCGCGAATGGTCCCCCTTCATTTGCAACAAGTTTCCTCGCATGCACTCTGTACGGCGCTGCCTCCGCATCCATAAACGCGCGCAAATCCACGCCGGGCTTGCCGTAAGGCGCCAGCCCCATCACTTTCCATTCATCGCTGTTGCGATGAAATCCGAGATACTCCGTAAACTCGCTGTAGAAATATCCCACTGAATTCGGAAACGGAATCGTCAAAACGTGTTCGAGCCGCCCATCTCGCCCGTGCCAAATCGAAGTCGCTTCCCACGCGCCGCGTCCATCCATCACCACGACGGCCGCATCCTCAAATCCCGAAAACGAATACGCGCTCAAAGCGTGCGCCAAATGATGATCCACAAATCTCATCCGCGCCTTGGTCGCTCCAAATACCTGCGCGAATCGTTTTGCCCCGCCCCGCTGGTGCCACATGCTCAGGAAGTGCAAAGTCGAGTTCAGCCCGTTTATGTAGGTCGCGGGCATCTTTCCCGAAGCGTAGCACCTTAAATCATGGCGAAACGCCGCGCCGGGAACTTGCCAGCCGAAGCACACCTCGTCCAACTGTTCTGCTTTGACGCGCCCAAAATCCAGACACGCGCGAATCGCGTTCTGCGGAAATCGCGCATCATGTTTGGTCCGGCTGATCCGCTCCTCCGCCACCGCGAACACCAACTCCCCGTCGCGTACCAAACACGCCGACGAATCATGCATCTGCGAATAATTAATTCCTAGTGTCAGCATTCTTCTCTTATCTCTTCTCCAGAGTTCCAGCCCGCGGCGCAACTCATGCCGTGCATTTTTCCTACACGTGGTTCAGGAAAATTATAGTAGCTCGCCCTGGCCGCCGCCGTCGAACTCGCGCCACTTGGGAATGCGCAGGCCATTTACTTGAGGCTGGAGGCGGATGACTGCGATAAGGATCAACTCGCGGCGCCGCTCGATTTCGGCGGAATGCAGTATAGTACGCTATTGGCAGAGGCGAGCGCGCTAGACGATCAGTCACATGTAATTGCGCTTCGGCCAATCGTCCAGAGAGGCAGCCGTAATTCTCCGTATGAACATCGGAAAATGGCTCTTTTCCCCTGCACTCTCCAGCCCCGGACGAACTCTCCCGCGCTTGCGCCTTCTAGCCTGGCTGGTCGCCGTCTGCACGGGTTTTCTGCAAGCGTGGGCCGTTCGATTCTGGCTAAGTCCCGATGGAAATACCTATCTGGATATTGCCAGCTCCTATTGCCGCGGTGACTGGAAAAACGCCGTCAATGCCTACTGGAGTCCTCTCTTCTCCTGGCTTCTCGCATTTTGTCTTGCGATTTTTCGCCCGGGCCCCTATTGGGAATCAACCCTGCTCCACCTATTGAATTTCGTGGCTTTTCTTCTTTCCCTTCTGGCCTTCGAATTCTTTTTCCGGGCCTTTCTCAGTGCGCGAAAACAGCTCGCATGGACCATGCGCGAAAACGGAGATTTGCCAGAGGCCGGATGGTGGGTTCTCGGCTATGGTCTTTTTTTCTCCACTTCTTTCTTCGTTCTTTCCCTCAACATCACAACACCGGACATCTGGGTGGCAGTTTGGACTTTCCTCGTCGCCGGATTAATCCTGCGAATCAGAACAAGCAGTGGCAGCCCGGCGCTCTTCGCTCTCCTGGGTATTACTCTGGCGTGCGCTTATCTCACGAAAAGCTTCTACTTTCCCATGAGTTTCGTTTTCCTGCTGACCGCTTGGCTGGCTTCCGGCGCTCCCAGGAAAACATTCAAATTCGCCGCTTCCGCTCTCGCGATCTTCGCTCTCTTTGCCGGACCTTGGGTCTTTTTTCTGTCGCGCGCCAAGCATCGTTTCACTTTCGGCGACGTCGGCAAGCTCGCTTTTGCCATAACCGTGGACCAAATCCAGCAATCCTTCTTCTGGCAAGGCGATAACCGAACCGGCACTCCGCAGCACCCTGTCCGCCAGCTTCTCACCAAGCCGCGCCTCTACGAGTTTGCAACGCCCATCGCCGGCACGTATCCACCTTCTTATGACCCGTCTTACTGGATGGAAGGCGCGAAGCCTCACTTCAGCCTCATTGGCCAACTCCGCGTCTTTCGCCAATCCGCTGGGACCATCTTCCAATGTCTGGTAGACCAGATCGAGTACATGGTCGGCCTGCTCTTTCTCCTGTTCTTGCTGGACGATCCGAAATGGCCTGCTCTCTTGCGCCACCAATGGTTTCTTTGGCTTCCGCCGCTTCTCGCTTGCATCTCTTATAGCCTTGTGTTGGTCGAGGGGCGTTATATCGCGCCATTCCTTCTCCTCCTCTGGGTCTCTGCGTTTTCCTTCGCCGCCAGTTCGGCGCCCGCGCTCTCCTCGCGCAACGCCATGGCTCTGGCTCTCGCGCTGCTTTCGGTCACTACACTCCGCGTCGCCAAATCCACCGCCTCGGATTTCCTTACCGTTCTGGCAAAGCAAGAGAACGCGGACTTTGAAGTCGCCGAAGGCTTGCACGTCCTCGGGATTCAGCCCGGCGACAAGGCCGCATCAATCGCTCGCATGGCCGACGTTCATTGGGCTCGTCTTGCGGGCATTAAAATTGTCTCGGAAATCCCACTGGGAGAAGAGAACGTGTTCTGGACGGCCAACGCCTCGGAAAAATCGAGAGTGTTCGAAGCTCTGGCCCGCACTGGCGCAAAGGTCTTGGTTACGAAAAACGCTCCGCCTTCTGCGGTTCTCGAGGGTTGGATTCCCCTTGCCGAAACGGGTTTCTATGCCTATCGGCTAGACTCGCATCCCTCGGAGAATCTCACCGTCCACCCAGCTCCCTAAGACGAACGATTGCTCTCATCCTCTGCGAATCGCTTGCCAATACGATCGCAGGAGTCTCAATCCAACTAAGTTGAACTTCGCTTCTCCAGCCTCAGCACATGGTGAAACAACGCCTCAAGCTGTCCACCAGCTCGCTCCCAGGTGTACCGCTTCATCGTCTCGCGCGCTCTCTCGCCTAACTTGCGGCGCAACTCCACCGAACTAGCAAGGCTTTCAATCGCCCGTTCGATCGCAGCCGCATTCCCGGGCGGAATCAACAACCCGTTGAATTCGTTCTCCACCACATCGGGCATCCCGCAAGTCTCCGTCGTGATCACCGGCATCCCGGAAGCCATCGCCTCGAGCAATACCGAGGGCAAGCCTTCCATCAGCGACGGAAACAGAAGAACATCGTGCTCGGCGTACAGCTCCTGCATGTGCTCCGCCGTGACCACTGGGCGAACTGCTATCCGGCTCTTCAGCTCTTCTCCAAAAAATTGTTCAATCACCTGCGCCGGGGCTCCGCAGCCCGCGAATGTCATCGTCAGCCCGGGAAGCCTTGGCGCGATGGTTCGCAGCGCCTCTCGAATGTAGAAAATCCCTCGCTGATCGAGCCACGTTCCCGCGTACAGCAATCGCAGCGAATCACTCTGCCGGTATTCCCGGGGAATGAAAAACCGCGGCTCCACGCCGTTGGCGATATACGCCACTCGATCCCCATCCAGGTTGTACTTCAGCTGCAGCATCGTCCAGACGTCCCGGCTGTACGCGTGCGCCCCGTCCGCCGTCCGGATGCACCATCGGAATCTCCTCTCGTGATACAAGCGGTGCCACACCCGGTTCTTCCACTTATAGTTCCATGCCTGGCCCTTTTTCACTTCCCGGGTCATCACATGCACGCGCCGCTCTTCCAGACCATGCAAGGTCATCACATAGGGCGGATAATCGCTCCCCCCATTCCATTTTCTCCGCATGCCGTAGGGGAAGCCGGTCGGCGCATGCAGATTTACGATCGAAAACTTTCTTCGATTTTGAGCGATGAATTTTGCCAGCCGGAAAGAAAACGCCAGCTCTGTAAACCTTCCCGAAACCGTCCCCGGAGCAACCAAGTCTTCCAGAAAACATAGCTAACGTTCATGCCCCCGGTTCTCGAGCTCGCGACCCAAATTGTAAATGATGGCCGCCACTCCGCCTTCGCGGCGTTTAGGCACTCCCGATGCCATTAATATTCGAAGTGACTTGCTTCGGCAAACTCTTCGGCTCCATCCTTAGAGCCTCGTCGTCCGGTAACGGTCTCACGTGCTGCGGGTTCCGGGAATGGCAGCCATTTTTCTCTCGCCTTCCGGTACAGGCCGTTTTCCGAAACTCTATTTCTCAGGGAATAGTAAACTTGCGAAGGCAGCATGCACGCCGGAAGCAACGTAATGCACTTGAAGGCCCAATGAAAAAGGGAGGCATGCTCGTGCATGATGCGATAGTTTTGAAGTTCCCAGCTCGCACCGTCTCCAGCGGCCAGCCGTTCTCCATCGTCAACCGGATCAAATCAGCCTCGGTCTTCGACCGGATTGCACCACGATCCCGATCGTGCCGCCGCGAAAGTTTCATCTCCCCGAGCTTGTTTCTCAGCGATTCGGCTAGCGCTGCAAGCACTCCCTGCTTGCGGCGCAACGATTCCATATTGCCATCCGCAACTTGGAACACATTCGATTCGTGCAGCCGGTAAAAAGTCAGCGGCTCCCTGAGAATCTCGCACTTCCGCAAGTGCCGCTCGCCACCGTAAACAAATATTCGTCCGCCTGGACCCGCATCGTTTCCGGCACCGGCCACACTCGCCGCAGATGTCCGTCCGAAAATCATTCGGCTCGTTCCCAGGAAATTCTTTCGCAGCCGAAACATTCGCGCGCCAGCCACGGTCTCGATGCGAAATCGCGGGTCTCCCGAAGCAACTCCGTGTGTTCTCGTCCGTCCGTATAAATCTCGATGGTCCCGTGCCCGACTATACCCACCTCGGTTTCTTCCGCAAAGCCCGGAATCACGCTGCCAGTTTCCCCGCCGCCCACCAATCATCCCCGTCCAAAAACGCGACAATCTCCCCCTTGCACTCCGGTATCCCCGCATTGAACGCCGACGCTTGCCCGCCATTCTCTTTCCGCAGCACTCGCACCTGCGGCTCATATTTTCGAATAATCTCCGGCGTGCCATCCGTCGATCCGTCATCCACCACCAAAATCTCACGCTCCTCCGCCGGAAAATCCTGCTCGAGCACGCTCACAATCGCTTTCTCAATAAAGCGTTCGTGGTTGTACGTATCGATCAGTACGCTGACAATAGGCTTTGCCATCTTCTAGCAAACGCCACCTGGCCGCTCGAATCGCCCCAAAAGAAGCTCGCGCCAGAGCGCGGATGTCCCCCCGCTAAGTCTACGACATCTTCGCCAACTCAACCTTCCCTTTGGCGCGTCTCTCCTGGAAAAATGCCTTCAGACAATCCGGCAAGTGTCGAGCTTCGACGGAAGTCTGCTCCCAAACTTCACACCGCGCTGGTGCGCGACTTTGCTCCCCACTTCTTCCTCATACCACGCAATCGTTTTCCGCAATCCATCCCGCAGCCGCGTCTTCGCTCTCCATCCAAACTCCGCCAGCGCCCGAGAAGTATCCAGACACCGCCGCGGCTGTCCGTCAGGCTTCGTCGCGTCCCATCGCACGGCGCCCTCGTACCCCACCAGCGAGCCAATCAGCTCCAGCAGATCGCGCACGGTGATCTCTTCGCCCGATCCCAAATTTACAAGCTCGGCCTTTTCGTACTTCTCCGCCGCGACCACGATGGCTTCCGCCGCGTCCTCAACGTACAAAAATTCGCGCGTCGCGCTGCCCGTCCCCCACGCCGTGATTTCCGATGCCCGCGCCTGTTTCGCTTCCCAGCACTTCCGGATCAGCGCCGGAATTACGTGCGAGCTCTCCAGATCAAAATTATCCCGCGGCCCGTACAAATTGACCGGAGTAAGATAAATCCCCGCAAACCCATATTGCTGCCGGTAAGCCTGCAACTGGACGAGTAGCATTTTTTTCGCCAACCCGTAAGGCGCGTTCGTCTCTTCCGGATACCCATCCCAGAAATTTTCTTCGCGAAACGGCACCGGCGTGAACTTCGGATAAGAACAAATCGTCCCCGCGCAAACAAATTTCTCGACGCCCGCAATGCGCCCCGCTTCGATGGCGTTGATGCCCATCACTGCGTTGTCGTAAAAAAATCTCCCGGGGTTCGCGCGGTTCGCGCCGATGCCTCCCACCACCGCCGCAAGATGGATAAAAATGTCCGGCCGCAAATCCTTATAGAGCCGCAGCGCTTCCGATTTTTCGCGCAGGTCGTATTCGCGGCTGTGCGGCGTGCTGATCTCTTGGCAGCCTGCGGCGCGCAATTTCTCCACCACAAACGATCCGAGAAATCCGTTGCCTCCGCTCAACACCACCCGCCTTTTTTCCCAAAAACCCATTCCGCTGCTCCCTCAATTCTGCGAAGCTTGCCCTTCCACCGCTTCCATCACCCGCGTCACCGAATTGTGCCAATGATTCCAGTGGCTGAATTTCTTTTCCAGAATCGCTTTCCCGCGCCCCAGCGGCGAGAGACCTGCCGCTTCCAGATCCGCATCCACCATGATCGCCACCAGTTCGCTGAATCCAATCCGCGCTTCCCAGCCAAGTTTCTCCCGCGCTTTGCGCGTATCCGCAATCAGGCAATCCACTTCCAACGGGCGCTTATATCGTTCCGACATTTTACATGCTTGCGCCAGTCCAGCCCCGCGTACCCAAACGCTTCCTCCACGAATTCGCGCACCGAATGCGCTTCGCCCGTCCCTATGACGATATCCTCCGCCGTATCCTGCTGCAGCATCTTCCAGATCGCTTCCACATATTCCGGCGCGTAGCCCCAGTCGCGCCGCGCATCGAGATTGCCAAGAAACAGAGTGTCCTGCTTGCCCGCAACGATCGTCCGCCACCGCGCGCGTAATTTTTCGCGTCACGAACGTCTCGCCGCGCCGCGGGCTCTCGTGATTGAACAAGATTCCGTTGCTTGCAAAGAGCTGATATCCCTCGCGATAGATCCGCGTCATCCAGTACGCGTATAGTTTTGCGACGGCATACGGGCTGCGCGGCTCAAATAGTGTCGTCTCGCTCTGCGGTGGCTTTGGCCGAGCCGAACATCTCCGAACTCGACGCCTGGTAAAACCTCGTCTTGCACCCGCCCGGCGAATCGCTTCCAGCAACCGCATCGTGCCCAGCCCGGTGATGTCGCCGGTATATTCCGGCATGTCAAAACTCACGCGCACATGGCTTTGTGCCGCGAGGTGGTAAAGCTCATCGGGCGCGAAAGCTGTATACCAGATTCAACACCCACTCCGTGCTCGAAAGATCGCCGTGATGCAGAAAGAGCCGCGTGCTTGCCTCGTTCGGATCCTGATAAATGTGGTCGATGCGCTTCGTATTGAACGTGCTCGCCCGCCGGATGATTCCATGTACCTCGTACCCTCTGGAAAGCAGCAGTTCCGCGAGATACGAACCGTCCTGTCCGGTAATTCCTGTGATCAGTGCGCGTTTCATGTGCCTTGTTAGCCTCTTGCTTTCCCTCAGCTCCAAGTGCCTCGACCTGGAGCTATCTACTTGGAGCTCCTAATTATTGGATGAGACGAGCCAGAACATACAAATAAGTCCCTTTGTAGCCGCGCAGCCGAATATAAGGATACGCCGCAACCGCAATCGGTAGGCACGCCAAGTATTTCAAGTGTCCCAGGAAGTGTACTGCCCGTTGGCGCGCCGTCAACGTGGCCTGCAGCGCCGCGGTTGCCTCGCCGGGTGTCATTTGGATAATGTCCCGGAAACTGGTCTCGACGTTTCCCGCGGCTTTCGCTGACAAACCCGTGCGCAAATTCATGTTGATCATCTGCGCTGTGTGAGCGATACCCGCCGGCTGTTCCTTCAAGGACAGAACTTCAAATCCCTGCGCGCCCAACACCCTGAGCAGCGCTCCCGCATTCCATCGCAAAAAATGGTTCGGCGGATAATCCAGCACATCCGGCCCCGTGAGCCACCTCTCGCGATTCGGCACGCTCAGTGCGATATAGCCGCGCGGCCGCACGCAGGTTTTCACTTTTTGCAAAAACTCTACAGGCGCGGCCTGATGTTCCAGTACCTCAAAAAAAGTGACGGCGTCGAACTGCTCGCCTGGATATTTCTCCGCAAACTCCGCAATCGTCAGCCCTAGCACTCGCGGTAATCCAAGCTTCTCTTTGGCGAAGTTCGCGGCGTTTCGATCGAGTTCCGTGCCGCTCACCGTATACCCAGCGGACTGTGCCGCCGCCAGAAAATTTCCTGTGCCGCATCCGATATCCAGCAACTCACCGCGGCCCGGCGCAAGCGGATCGCTGAGAAAATATTTGTGTCCCGGCTCGAGCGGCAAAAGCTTTTCATCCCGGCCGCCGTACATCTGTTCGTACCACCGCGCATCCGGCATCACCCTCGGCTCCCAAAAATGCAGGCCACACTCCGCGCAACCGAAGAGCTCGTACTTGCCGTAGCGCTCGATCGCCGCGCCTGGCGCGCTCTTCGCGCACGCCGGACATGCCGGAGAAGACATTCTGAAAGGAGCGCGGGTCTCCAAGCCGGGCAATGCTCCGGCTCCCCTCGAAGCGTTTTGCGAAAGTTCGCTCATGCTTTAGCTCTTCGTAGCCGCTTGCTTCCTCTCTTCGGAAGGCAAAGCTTCTCCGCTAGGCTCGCCAAACATTCCTTTATATCCCCTGCGAAAGTCATCCACCAAATGCGCATGATCGTAGCCCAGCAGCAAGGCGCCCGAAGCCCGCACATAGCCATAAAGCCGGTGTCGCGTCGTCATGATCTCTCCGTAGATGCGCGGATACTCCACCAAATGGCGGAAATAATTCCAGCGGCTCGGTTTGTGAAGTTGGAAGCCGTCCAGTTCTTGCGCCTTCGTCCATTGTTTCAAGTAAATTTGCAAATCGTTCGAGCCTGGATCGCGGCAGTTGCGTTCGAGCCACTTCCGGATTTCCCTCAACAGCACTTCGCGCATCGCCATGCGGTGTTCAATGGCCCCGCGCGCGGCCTCTCCCCCATTTGCCTGAAATAGATTTGCGCCATGAATCCGGTATCTCGCCAGAAATTCCGGAACCGCCGTGACCGGCGCCACAAAAATTATCAGAGCCGTCAGGTAGGCGTCGGCTTGTGAGCGTAGCTCCTCAGGCACCGGCAAAAGCTCGTTCAGCGCGGTTCGCCGGAACGCCAGGCAGGAAGTGCCCACCATCGCATATCGCAATAGCGAAACTCGGCTCTCGGGAACACGGCCGGACACTTCCACAAAATAGCCGTCTTCCGCTAGTTCCTCCCCCTCGCGCCACAAATGCGTCCGGTGGTAAACCATGCCCACTTCGGGATGATTCTCGAATGTCTCGCACACCCGCCGCAGTTTTTGCGGCAGCCACACATCGTCTGCATCCAGCGTGGCAATGATTTCTCCCCGCGCTTCCGCGAAGCCGGAATTAAACGCCGAGGCTTGGCCGCCGTTGGGCTTTCGAACGTAACGAATCGCATCGCCGTATTTTTTTAGCCGCTCACCGGTATCATCCGTCGAGCCGTCATCGACAACCAGGACCTCCCGCTGCTCGCGGGGATATTCTTGCGCCAGCGCGCTTTCCACCGCTTCTTCAATGTACTGCCCGTAATTATAAGTGTCGATCAGGACGGTTACCAAAGGCGCGCTCATGCTCGCATTCCTTGTAGCCGCTACACTTTCCCGCGGGAACGCGGGAGGGCCGCGCTGCGTAGCCCCAGCGCGTTGCGGAGAGGTCTGCTAATGCCTAGGAGAAAAAACCAAATAGGCTGCGCGATGTCGTAAAGCGCGACGCGTCCTGCTTGCCTCACGTAGCGTTTTACCGCGGCCCAGTGACGCGCCGTGTTGTCCTTGAGTCCATCCGCGCGCAGCACTTCCTTCGCATCGGCGATGGTGCGCAGATGTCTCCATCCGCCGGCTAATCTATAATTTGTTCCCGCTTCTTCGCCGTGCCACACGCCAGCTTTGCCCTGCGGATGGTGCCCGTAGTCGTGATTTTGATGGACGGCGATAACCACGCGCGAGGCATCCACGACCGGCTTCTTCATCTCCAAAGCTTTCCACACCGTCCAGTTGTCCCAATGAACGCGCCCTACGACGAGAGGCGGCAATTCCGCGAACAAGCCCCGCGTAAAAGCAAAATAGTCGATCCAATCGGGTGTGCGCTGTTTGTTCGTTTGCAAGGCGAGTTCGCGGATGCGAATCGGCCAATCCGGGTTGCTGAAATCGCAGGGCGTCGCAATTTCCGTGTCCCAGCGGCGGCCGACCATCAGGAATTCTTTGTGCGCTGCCAAAACAAGTTTGATCGCCGCGCAGAAATCGTGCAAAAAAAGGATGTCGCAATTCGCATAGCAAAGTACGTCGTGGCTCGCGATAGCCTGCGCTCGCGCGAACATATAATCCATGCGGTTCGAGCCGGCCTCGTTTTTCTCCGTGTACGGCTCGTGGCGAATCCCTAGTTCCTTTGCCACTCCGGCCGCGCCTTCGTCGTTGCCAAAAAGGATGACCTCGGCGTCCGGATGCACCAAGGTCCAGCTCTTCAGCGCGTTTCGCTGGATGACGTTGCTGTGTCCAACAAATGGTTTGGCGGTCGTGAAAAACGTGAGCATTTTCGCCCGGTTCGAATCGTCCTGGGGCGGCCGCCCGCCATCCGATTCGCACGGACGCGAACGCTGCTTCCCCCTTGGAAGAATAGCAGCACTCGCTCTTTTTGGAACCCGGGAACAGCCACTGTTTCGGAAGTGGGGAACGCGCTTGCCTCTTTGCGCCGGCTTCTTGGTCTCTGCTTTCCCGCCAACGCTTATTGCAGTCAGCTTCTCGATGTCCCAGCTAGATGTTTGCCTTTTGCTAGGCCCGCGGAAACACCCGGTCCTGCTTTTCGGTCAGCAGCCGCTGAAACTCTTCCGCGCGCTCATCGGGTAGCGCCACATAATTCGCGTCGTACGACTCGTCGTCCGGCGACGCGGGATAGAGCGTCCCCATTTCGCTCAGCGCAAACCACCGGTAGTTCCATCGCGCGAGCAATTGCATAATTTCGCGCGCCGGATAACCCCACGGCCGCGTTCGAATGTCCTCGACCTCCGCCAGAATCGCTGGCCGCGGCGCCGTTTGCAGCAACTTCCTCGCTCCCTCCAGCACCGCCAGCTCCCCGCCCTCCGCGTCCAGCTTGATAAAATCCACGCGCTCGACCCCGCGCTCCGCCAGCACGTCGTCCAGCTTTCGCAGCGGCACGCGCACCCGCCGCGTCGGCTCCGGCACCGCCGGCGGCCGCAAACTATTCCCCCAATCGCGGAATCCGTCCACCAGAAACAGCTCCGCCTCGCCAGACGTATCTCCCACCGCGCACGCCTCTACCTCCACGTTCTTGCAGCGATTCACCCGCACGTGCTTCGCCAGCCGCCGGCACTCCCGCGGCGACGGTTCGAACGCAATCACTCGCCCGCTCCGCCCCACGCGCTTCGCCGTCAGCAAAGTGTACAGCCCGTGGTGCGCGCCGATATCCAGCACCGTCATTCCCGGCCGCAGCAGCCGCTGCACAAAACGCACCTCCGTCTCTTCGAACCCGTTGTACATCAGCTCATGATCCAACGCGCCCTTTTCCGCCAGCCACCACGCGCCGAATGGCAGCCGCAGCGGAATCGCCATCTCTGGAAATACTCTCCTAGCACGCAGTGCCATGGTGATGTATTTCCTCCGCGCCGGGCTGGCCAAGAACCGTCCGATGCGCCTCGC
The DNA here is from genome assembly GCA_963804545.1 of uncultured Acidobacteriota bacterium. Lineage (GTDB taxonomy): Bacteria > Acidobacteriota > Terriglobia > Acidiferrales > UBA7541 > Acidiferrum. Next base: position 2,220,832 of record CAWDQW010000004.1, on the reverse strand, counting down.
TATGCCCGGCCGCGCCTCCGCCGCTTTGCTCCAGGGATCCGCCGCCTCGTGCGGCTCCGGGCACAGCCGGAATCCTGCGATATCCACCGGTGCGCACGACGCCAGCAACACGCTCCTCTTCCTCGCGTGCTCTGGCGTATCGCGAAAGTCGTCGTGCTCCGGCAGCGGCGTCACGCGGTACACCACCGCGAACCCCGCTCGATACAGCATCTTCACGAGCGTCCCTTCGCTCGGGTAACACGCCACGTCCGTCAAGCTCTGGTCGTCCGATGCGCGGCTCCTCGCGCAGCAGCATCGAAGCCTTCTCGTCCGGGATGCACATGCTCTCCAGCAGCAGGCATTTCTCCGTCAACGCCCGCAAATTCCTCATCGCCAGCAGCGGATTTTCCAGGTGATACATCAATCCGCAGCACAGCACAAAATCAAACCGCCCCAGTCGCCAGAATGCTCCGCTCCTCGATATCCGCCGTTTCGAACGCCAACCGCGGAAATCTCTTCCGCGCCTCCGCAATATTCTCCTCTCGCCCGTCGAACCCGCGCACGCTCAGCCCGCACTCCGCAAGCGTCTGCGAAAAAAATCCCACGCCGCACCCGGCATCCAGCGCCGTCGCCAGTCCCATCGACGGCTTCAGCCTTCCCGCCACGCGCCGTATCATCTCCGCGCGCGCCGCAATCAATCGCCGGTAGTGCCGCTGATCGAACGGCGTCAGCTTCAGCGTGAACTCCGTCGCAACTCTAGCTGCCGAACTCTCCGCCAGGGCTGGCGGCATTCCTTGGATCGCGGACATGGGGCTGGACTCCACGCCGGCGCTTTTCCCGAGGGGGCTGTCGGGCTCGCCGGACCTTCGCGCGCCTTTCCGGATCCGCCACGCGCAAGGCGTGCACAGCCAGAAAAGCCCTTCCCGCCGCTAAGAAATGTGCGCCAATTTCAAGCAGAAAATAGCGTGCCTGGAAAGTAGAAGAATAGTAAGTATATCCGCCCAGGAATGCAACAAGATTTATTTTAGAGTAATCAATACCTGTTAGATTATTCCGCGCCGGTAAGAACGCCCCGCCCGGCCGCCTCCTCGCGCACCCTCCTCGCCCGTCTCTCCGCCTCCACCCGCCCCGGAAAATTCGCAAACCCCGGGAACTTTTTTGGTTAGTTGTGTTAATAATGACCGGGGGCTCCCAGTTCCGCCTACTTTCTTCTTGGGGATAACATCTTGTCCAAATTTCCGAAGTGTGGAATTTCCGCTCGCCTTTTTTGTGCCATTTTTCTGATTCTTTTTGTCGCCGGCTGCGGCGGCGGCTCCCAGACGAAGACTCCTCCGCCTCCCGCTCCCGCCGTCACCATTGCTCCCAACCCGCTCGCCTTCCCAACCATCGGCCAGGGCTCCGCCGCCACGCCCACCTCCATCCTCGTCACCAACACCGGCCCCGGCGCCCTCAACTTCTCTTCCGTCGTCGTCGGCGGCGCCAATCCCAAGGATTTCGCCACCTCCAACACCTCCTGCACCGGCTCCATCGCCTCCATGGCCAACTGCTCCATCTCCGTCAATTTCACTCCCTCCGACTCCGGCCCTCTCTCCGAAACCATCACGCTCACGGACAACGCCCCCAACTCCCCGCAAATCATCAACGTCACCGGCACTGCCACTCCCATCGTCCTCAGCCTCACTCCTCCCGTCTCCGCCATGGGCGTCAGCCAGACCATCCCCTTCATGGCCTCCGGTGACCCCAACGGCGTCACCTTTTCCGTCGTGGGCGCCCCCTTCCTCGGCGCTCCCAGCGTCGTCACCTCGCCCGGCATGATCGACGTCAGCGGCAACTACACCGGCCCCGGCGGCGCCTCCAGCTTTTACGCCACCGTCACCGCCACCAGCAAAACCGATCCCGCCCTCTCCGTCTCCGCCACCGTCAACGTCGTCGCTCCCGGCCTCTTCACCTCCACCAACAACGTCCAGGTCGCCCAGTACGCCGTCACTCCTCCTTCTCCCGCCAACGTCAGCGTCCAGTTCGGCCTCGACACCACCTACGGCCTCAACACCTGGACCCAGCCCAATTCCTCCCTCGGCTCCCCCGTCAGCCTCTACGTCGCCGGCATGAAGCAGTCCACTCCCTACCACATGCGCGGCCTCATCCAGTTCGGCGACGGCTCTTCCTTCTCCGACTCCGACTTCACCTTCACCACCGGCGCGCTAACGGCCGGAACAGTGCCCACTATTACAGCCACAACCACCAATGGGATGACTCCGCAGAGCGGCGTAGAGATGCTGGATCTCGTTCAGATCGGCGCTAGCACAGGCCAAGCTCCCGTCGCTGTGACGGATTTAAGCGGAAATGTAATCTGGGCCTACAACCCGACCGGCATTCCCGCAGGGGACGTTTCAAACCCCATCAAGCTTTTGCCGAACGGCCACTTCCTGATTAACTTCAGTGGTTCAGCGCCAGATGGCGTTAATTCAGTCATGCAGGAAGTAGACTTGGGCGGAAATCTTATCTGGCAAATGACCGCGGCCCAGCTCAACACAGCGCTCGCGGCCGCAACCTGCGCTGGCTGCAACATCACCGTGATTATTGGAACCCACCATGATTTTGTTCTGCTCCCGAACGGCCATCTGATCGTAATCGCCGCCACTCAGCAGGTCGTCTCCGGAACGACGGTGACCGGAGACGTCCTCATTGACCTGGGTGATATGGACAACGTCGGCGGCAACAATCCCAATCACACTCCCCAGCCCGTGTGGCTGTGGAATGAGTTTGACAATCTGGACATTTCCCGGCATCCATACATGTATCCGGACTGGACCCACACCAACGCTGTCATCTATTCGCCCAGCGACGGCGACCTTATCATCTCTATCCGTCACCAGAATTGGCTGGTCAAAATTGACTATAACAACGGTGCTGGCGCTGGAGACATTGTGTGGAAACTAGGCGCAGTTCTCTCCACCGACACCACCCCGAAGGACACCGCCGATTTCACGCTTCTAAATCCCGACGGAACCCCGGACACAAACCTCGAGGACTGGTTTTTCGCTCAACATGGCCCTTCGTTCACCACCACCAACACCAGCGGCCAATTCGGCTTAACCCTCTTCGATAACGGCGACGACCGCGGCGTCGCTCTCCTCGCGAATGGGACCTGCAATATGACCAATCAGCCAGCGTGCTATAGCACCGTTCCCAACTTCATCCTCGATGAAACTGCCTTCACCGCAACCCTGGTGCTCAATCCAACCACGCCGGACTACTCCTTCTTCGGAGGCAATGCTGAAGTCCTCAAAAACGGCGACACCGAATACGACGAGTGTTCCAACGGGTCAGTCGAGGTGGTAGAAGCAGAAATCTATGAGGTCACGCAGTCTGCGACACCGCAAACCATCTGGCACATGCAAATTAGCGGGCAGTATGCATACCGCGGCTTCCGCATGCCCAGCCTCTATCCAGGAGTTCAGTGGTAGTCCCGCAAATATGAGGAGCCCCTACCCGGCGTGGCTCGGCGGCTTCTCCCCTGAAGAAATCGGGAGTCGGAAGCGGAAATATCGCTCGTCGCACGCCTTGCATCTGTAGGGGCTTATGAAGAGAACCGAGTGAAGAACCTGCTCAAGTAACCCTTTTCTTCTGGACCTGTGAATGGCTGTACTCGCGCAGTTGGGACAGAAAGAAGATTTATGCAAGATCGACATGACCTAACTTCTCCCACTTCTGGCTGGGTTCAATACTATACACCCCCTTCGGCGACTTTGACGAGCGGGTTGCAGGCTCCACGCAAATCATCTAGCCTCTTTCCGTCGGAGGCAGACGCCTGGCATGGGGAAAGTGAGAAATCTTCTGAGCCGCGCTTTTCTCAAGGCGGCCTTTACTGTCGATCCGCCCAAGCCACAAACCGAAACCGGCGACGACTACATCATGTGGCTTTGCTTTGCCAATGCCGGCATGCTCGACAAAGGCAACTTGTTCCTCATCGATCATGCCATCCAGCACCTTCCCAGCGCCGCTCCCCTTCTCGAAATTGGCTCCTTCTGCGGCCTCTCCACCAATCTCCTCACTCATTACAAAAGAAAATATGGCCGCAAAAACCGCCTCATCACCTGCGATAAATGGGCCTTTGAGAACACCGTCAAAGACGGCCCTCATCTCGGCGCGTCCCCTGTTCGCTTCTCGGACTACAAATCCTTTGTCCGCGATTCCTATCTCCGAAACATCCGCCTGTTCAGCGCCGACGACTTGCCCTTCACCGTCGAATCAACCTCCGAGGAGTTTTTTGTCGCGTGGAGGGATAAGCAGGAACGGTCGGACGTTCTCGGACGGCCTCTAACTCTCGGCGGGCCCCTCAGCTTCTGCTACATCGATGGAGACCACGGCTACGAGGGCGCGAAGAAAGATTTCCTCGGTTGTGACCAATTCCTCGAGGCCGGCGGCTTTCTGCTCTTCGATGACTCCACCGTGGAAGCCTTCGGCGTGCGCAAGCTCATGCCCGAAGTCGAAGCCACCGGCAGGTACAAGCTCGTGGCCACGAATCCCAATCATCTATTCAAAAAAATAAAACCATGAATGATTTGTACTCCAATCGTTCAAGCGTCATTCGTTTGTACTTTTTGCGGCGAAAGACCCAACCTCTCGCTGCGCGCGAATAATCTCCTCGATGATGGTATCCACGCTGCGAGTTACCGCCCACTTGGGATAGTGGCTCTTGAATTTTCCTAAATTCGAGATGTAGCAGATATGGTCGCCTTTGCGCGGTTCCTCAACGTAGCTCCAGTCCATTCTGCGGCCCGTCATACTTTCTATTCGGCTGATCGCTTCGAGAAGGGAGATGCTGTTCTCTCGACCGCCCCCAATGTTGTAAACCTCGCCGGGACGAGGGTTGGCGGCAAATTCTTCAATGGCCCGCACCACGTCATGGCTGTGAATGTTGTCCCGCACCTGCTTGCCCTTGTATCCAAAAACAGAATACTTTGCGCCGCTCAAAGCGACTTTGACCAGATACGAGAGAAATCCGTGAAGCTCAACTCCGGAGTGCGACGGACCCGTGAGGCAGCCCCCGCGGAAGATGCCGACCTTCATCCCGAAGTAGCGCCCATATTCTTGTGCCACTAGGTCCGCGGCAGCTTTGGAAGCGCCAAAGAGCGAATGCGTAGTGCGATCGATACGGCAGGTCTCCGCTACGCCATTGATATCTTCCTCCCTCGCATAGTCATAGCGGGTTTCGAGTTCTCTAAGTGGAATCTCATTGGGTGCGTCCCCGTAGACCTTATTGGTGCTCATAAATACAAATACGGCATCAGGACTGTGCTGGCGGGTAGATTCAAGCAGATTAATGGTTCCCAGCGCGTTGACCTCAAAATCGAGCAAAGGGATGTCCCGGGCCTTGTCGTGTGAGGGCTGTGCGGCGCAGTGCACAATCAAACCAAAGCGATGCGCACGGAACAGGCTCTCAATGGAGTTGCGGTCACGGACATCCAGTGAAGCGTGCGTGAAGCGTTTGGCGTTCTGCTTTAGCCGCTCCAGATTCCATGTGGTGTCCCCTGAAGGGCCGAAAAATTCCCGCCGCATATTGTTGTCGACGCCGAAGACTTCGTGACCCTGCCGGTCAAAATGCTGCACGGCCTCGGAGCCAATCAATCCGCTGCTGCCGGTGACTAAAACCTTCATCATCCAAACTTCCCCTAGTCCAAGCTTCTCGGTGAAATCCCTCGTATCTTGTCAAGAATCTGCGTCCGCAAGCCTAGCTTCCTTCGCACATGGAAGGTTCTCTCGACAAGGTACTGCCGAAGTTTCAGGGCGGACCCACTTCCCAATTGGCGCCGGAACAGAGTACGACGAATCTTGCCTGAGCGTGCGATGCAATGGGTTGCATCCAGCATCGAACGCAAATGCAGCCCCTTCCCCGCCAAATCAAAGTTTCTCATCGCGAGGGCGTCGTCGTTTGTTCCCTGTTTGCCGAGAGGATGATACCCATAGCCGTGATTTTGGTGAACGGGCACTATAGCGTTGCTACCGTCCAAGACAGACGAACCCTTCGAAAGGGCCTTCCAAACCAACCAATGATCCCAGTAGCTACGCCCTACAACGAGCGGAGGAACCTCATCATACAGTCCTCTGGAAAACACGAAGAAATCGATGAAATCTGGAATCTGGAGCCGCCCGGTCGTCAGGGCTAGGTGATGCAGTTCGGCATCCCATCTCGGTTGCGTGAAATCAACCGCCTCCGTAACGTCGGTATCCCAGCGTTGTGCAACGAGCAGAAATTGCTCGCGCCATGATACGGCTTTTTCAAACGCCCTTCGGAAGTCCTTCATCAGGATGATGTCGCAGTTTGAATAGCAAAGGTACGGATGCCGAGCCAGCGCCTGCGCCCGGGCGAACATATAATTGAGATACTTCATGCCGCTCTCATGGCGTTCGACATGCGGCTCGTGTCTGAGGCCGAATTCAGCGCAAACCTCAGTCGCCCCCTCATCGTCCCCAAAGAGGATCACTTCAATATCTGGATGGATCAATGTCCAGCTCTTGAGCGCGTTGCGCTGAATGATGGCGCTGTGACCTAGGAACGGCTTGGCCGTAGTGAAAAATGTAAGCATTGCGTTGTTTCAGGCTCGCCTCAGCGAGGAAATGTTAGACCTTTTTCAAGACGAAACAACCCAGGGCATAAAGGCATCCATGGGAGTCCGACGGGTTATGGATGGGGCGAAAGTCGAGCGCCGTTTCACGCGTGGAGCCGACCCAGCGGTTTTGGGAATCCTTCACCCAGTAGCATTCCTTTACAATTTCAAACGGTGCAAAAAGCCGCGGCAGCCGTTGCGAACCGTACACGCGGCACCACGGCGCCATCACCGCATCCCGTCCACAAGGGGCCGTCATTAAAAGGATCCCGCCGGGCTTCAAAATTTCCCCAAGGCGTTTCATCACTTCTATGTCGCCTTCGTCCTGATCGGCGGTTATGCCGTAGCGGCCGGCCACCCCAACATGCTCCACAGAGGAGCAATTGATGGCCAGATCGAAATGATTCCGGGGAAGTTCCAGCTTCAGAAAATCGCCCTGCCGAAATTCGACGCCGGGGTGCTGCCACGTAAAGGACTGTTGCTGCAGGTCGTTCGCTAAAACACGGAATCCTTTTTGCGCCGCTAGCAGGCTCATGTAACCCTGTTCGCATCCGAACTCAATCGCTTCGCCCGGACCGTTCGGCATCTCCGTACTTAGAAAAGACCACTCCACGTTCCGCTCGCCCCAGATGTTAATCGCAGGAGCAGCGACGGCGGCAGGAATGAAAAACCGCTTCACCTTAACTAGCGTTCTGTGCAGTGAACGAGGCAGGTAGACCGGTACGAGGACTCTCTCGGCCATCAAGCTGATCTCTCAGAAGCGCGTGTCGCACTTTCCACTATGCTTTTCCAAATTTCTTCGCGGATTTGGCCTTCCGCGGAAACGATTGGCTGACCAGCCCGCGAAGCCTCTGCAACGTATAAGGCTGCGCGACACCGCTTGTCGGATCCCACGGTGCGATCCGCGTGCTCGGTTCGGCAACGCGCTGCAAAAGCCTCGAATCGAGGGGCTCCAACGAAGCGGCCAGAATGGTCCTTATCCGGCGAGAATTTTTTCCTGAATGATATTCAGGGTGATTCGGTTGGGCAGTAAGGCCATACACGTTCGCGAATCCGGATCGGTACAGCATCTTTATCAGGCAAGCCTCCGTCGGGTAGAAAGCGAAGTGATTTAGGCCCTGATCTTCAGTCGCACCCTCGTCTACGAGTGCCATGATCGGCTCTTCACCCGGGAAAATCACGCCCTCTACTAAAAGGAGCTTTGTAGCCATGCTGCGCAGGTGTCGGATAGTGAGCAGAGGGTTTTCGAGGTGGTAGAGAAGGCCGAAACAGAAGACCAAATCAAATTCCCCTAACGCCCTTAATGCGCTGTCCTGTGCATCACAACGCTTAAAGCCAATCCCAGGAAAACGCCGCTCAGCTTCTTCAACGTTCTGTTGCCTTCCGTCCACTCCGGTCACGTCCAGGTTGAGGCTTTTGAGAAGGCCAGAGAAATAACCGAGGCCGCAGCCGACGTCCACCGCGGTCCGGAGGCCCAGCGGCCCTATCAGCTCCGACAAAAGTGTCGAGACTACAGCGCCGCGCGAAGCATTAAGGGCTTCGTAGTGTTTAGCGTCAAAGATGCGCGGTCGGTTCAATCGTTCTTACCCCCTCGCTCTGACAGGTAAACTTCACCGGCAGATTCAGTATACCGTTCCACTCGTCCAGGTGGTGCTGCTGACCCTCCGTGGCTATGATCATATCCGGCACGCAATCCCAATGGTCGAGCATCTCCACGCCATCCCAAAGCGTGACCTGCCATTGATAGGCGCCGGGACGAAGCGGGAGCGACGGGAAGGTGTGGGAGAAGACGTGGACTCCGGGACGGAGAGAAACATGACGAACGGCACGGGCCCATATCAGCTGCCTGTCGGAACTATAGAGTGCGACCCCGTGATCCGCGTCGGTGACAGGCTGGCCTAGTTCCATCACGAAGCTGACAGTGACCGGTTCGAAGTCGTTCAGAATAAAAGGATTCTCTTCAACGGGTTTGGCAATTCCCCAACGAAGGAAGCGTCCTTTGGCTGCCAGACCACGGTCCGGCGAATGGCCGTTGCTCTCGCCGCGCGACATCGCCGATTCGTACGCAGAGACGACCTCGTGCGCCCCGCCGTTCTGACGAATCGCTCCGTCGTCTACCCACACCACGCGGTGGCATAATCGCCGAATCTGATTCATTTGGTGTGAAACGAGGACCACCGTCCGCCCCGCGCGCGCAACGTCGCCCATTTTCCCCAGGCACTTCTTCTGAAAATTGATGTCCCCCACCGCCAGCACTTCATCCACCAGCAAAATCTCCGGCTCCAGATGCGCCGCCACCGCGAACGCCAGCCGCACGTACATCCCGCTCGAATAGTGTTTCACCGCCGTGTCGATAAACTTCTCCAGCTCCGCGAACGCCACGATCTCATCGAACTTGCGCGCGATCTCCTTCTTGTTCATCCCCAGGATCGCGCCGCTCAGAAACGCATTTTCCCGCCCCGTCAACTCCGGATGAAATCCCGTTCCCACTTCCAGCAACGACCCGACCCGCCCATGAATCTCCGCCCAGCCCGTCGTCGGTTTCGTAATCCGCGAAAGAATCTTCAGCAGCGTCGTCTTCCCCGCCCCGTTCCGCCCGATCAGCCCCAGCACTTCCCCTTCTTTCACCTCAAGCGCCACATCTTTCAGCGCCCAGAACGTCTCGTCCTTCGCCCTCCGGAACGCTCCCAGCGGCGACTTCACGAATTTTTCCAGCGCATGCCGCAGCCCCGGCTCCGCCGCCACCCCGCGCCGGTACCGCTTCCCCAACCCTTCCCCGCGAATCACCGCCGTGCTCATCTATTATCCGGTGCCTTTCTGACTCCCATGTCCTCGTTTTTCAATACCTTGCAAGCCTATGAGATTCTATATGCGATTCTACTTGACAAGTCAGTAATAGTACGCTATACTTCCGTGTGTTTAGTCGTTGTGTACAGCTCGATTGTACCCCGCCGCCCGAAACGCCCCGCGGGTCTCTCCCCGCTCTCTGTTCCTTCTCTCCAAGCCACAAGTCCTTTAGAACTCCGCCCCTATGCGCGGTTTTGGCGCCGAGAATCCGCACCTACGAAAAACACGCCCGTAACCTCCTCAGAATCATATTCTTAGCAGACCCCTATCCCTTAAACCCCATCGAATCATATTCTTACAAAAAACAGGGGGGGTGGGGGGGGTGCCCCATGGCCCAACCTTTTCACTCCTTCCCGACCTGCAACCTGCAACCTTCCGACCTCTCCTATACCCGGTCCGCGATCGCCCCTTCCATCCTCTGGAAGAAGAACAGCCCGCCAACCAGCACGAGCGCGACGGCGCCAATCGACGCCAGCAGCAGGCCCCCCGGCGGCTGCCCGTGCCCGGTCAACGCCCACCGGAAACCGTCAATCACCCCGGCCATGGGGTTCAGCCCATACAGCCAACGCCACTCTCTGCGGCACCAGCGAAGACGGATACGCCACCGGCGACGCGAACATCCAGAACTGGATCAGGAAGGGAACGATGTACTTCACGTCGCGATACAAAGCGTTCAGCGCGGACATCCACAGCCCCACGCCGAGCGCGGTGAGAACCGCAAGCAGCACAAGCACCGGCAGCCATAGCACGGCCACGCCGGGTCGCATGCCGTAAACGGCCAGCACCATGCCCATCACCACGAAGCCGATCGCGAAGTCCACGAGGCCCGAAACGACGGCCGAAAGGGGGAGCACCAGCCGCGGGAAAAAAACTTTGGTAATCACGCGCTGGTTGTCCACCACGACGCTGGTGCAGGATTGCAGCGCCGTCGCGAAATAAGTCCACGGAACCAGCGCCGTGAAATAAAAAACGGGGTACGGCAGCCCGTCGGAGGGAAGTTTGGCGAGGCGCCCAAAAAAAAGCGTGAAGACGCCCATGGTCATCAGCGGCTGCAGCACCACCCAGGCCACGCCGATCACGGTTTGTTTGTAGCGGACTTTGACGTCGCGCCAAACGAAAAAATAAAGAAGTTCGCGGTACGCCCACACTTCTCCCAGGCGCAAATCCAGCCAGCCGCGCGGCGGTTCAATGCGCACGATGGCGGGCGCGGCGTGCGGCACCGGAAGCGGCGACGCAGGTGCGGTGAGGGATGCCATTAGGTCTTAGCAAAACTCCGAGAGAATCGGAGAATTCACCAAGTAGAGTAGCAGAGAAGCAAGCGGCTCGCGATGACGGTCTGGCAGCGCGTGCGCTCCTGGCTGTGCGCTTTTTAGCAGCGCCGCGAAGCGCCGCGCAGCCGGGAATCGCCGCGCTACGGGGGAGGCGGGCTCTGCTTCATCTGCTCGAGATCACGCTGCTCGATCTGCTGCATCATCGCTTTGCGGCGGAATAGATAAGTTTCGAGCTGCGCGGAGATTTGGCGCGGCACGATGAAAAATTGATTCCGGATCATCTGCGGAAAAGAGATAGGGCCGCGCGCGGGAATCAGGTGCGAACCCCACTGGAACATCAATCCCGCGTTCCACAAAACAAAGCAGGCCAGAAAAACGCACGAAGCCGCGAGAGCGGCGCCGCGCCTGCGAAAGATGCGCGTGAAGCGGTCCAGAAAAACGGCGAGCCCCACCACAAAAAGCGCGGTGAGCGAAACAAAAAAGCGGCTGCCATACGAAGAGATGCCCGTCCAATCGGGATAAGACGCGATGAAATAATAAAACGCGAGCGCCGCCAGCAGAAAGGCTCCGCCAACGCGCGGCACGCTGCGCCAGAAAGCAAAGAGCCCGATTGCGGCGAAGAGCAGAACCGGCGTCCAGGAAATCAATCCGTGATTCGAGGAAAACAGGACAGACAAAAGATACGGCGAGCCCCAATTCCAATGGCTGACGGGGACATAACCTGTCTCGAAGATGCTTCCATAAATGATGCGGTGGGCGATAAACGTCGGCAGTATGCAAAGTAGAAGCGTGACCGCGAAGGCGGCGTGCCGCGCGAGGAGTTGCGCAACGGTGGGCGTGCCGAGCGTCGCCTTGTGAAATGCCGCGCCGTACGTCGCGCGCCGCCTCGAACGGCAGAATGACGAAAAGCATGACATTGGCGTAGTAGACGTCGAGCATCAATCCGGCGAGAGCGCCCAGCAAAATCCACTGGCCCAGCGAGCGCGCGTCGCGGGTTTCATGCCAGTACCACAAAAAAAGAGCGACAACGAAAGCGGAGTGCGCATGGGACCAGGAGGGATTGAAATACATGTAAACGGGAAGCGAACTGGCCCACCAGATGGCCAGCGTGGCGAGCAAGGCCCAGGTTTCGTCGACGTATTTGCGGGCGATGCGAAAAGAGATGAGCAGGGCGAGAAAAGCATAGAACGCCGTGGCGAGCGCCATGGCGATACGGTACGGCGCGGAAAAACCGTCGGCAGGAATCGCCGAGCCGAGGGAGCGCGCGAGAAGAACGCCAGCATGGGTGACGACTAAAAACGGCGCCCAGAGAATGGCGGGGCCGACGGTGAAGTGATTTTCGAGGTGGCCGGTGCGGGTGCGAAATTCCGGAGTCGGCTGGCCGTTTTTGTCGAGACGATTCTCGCGGAAGCTGGTGTTGGCTTGCTGATAGTCGTGGGTGAAATCGAGACTGTGCTCGATGAGCGGAGCGCGCGCGAACGCATAATAGCCGACGCCGTCTCCGCGCACCCAGGGATTGAGCAAGGGAAGAGAAAGAAGAAAGAGCACAAGGAGAAGGATCTCGGCTTTGCGCGGGCCTGGCTGAGGCGAAGAGGTCAAACCTTACGACTCCGAAAAATACGGCTTCATGAAAAACACCCAGAAAAACCAGCAACCAGGATGCGAGTTGCGCGCAACCCCAAAATTCGCGCCAGAAATAAAACCTTGCTCAGGCCGCCATACATATTTGCTCCGAGCGAAAACTCCGTCCGAGATGAAAGCATTATCTCTTTTTGAATTCGCTTTGTCTTGCTGGCAGTTTTGATTCGCTGGATCGGGGACGGCGGATTGTTTGATTGTCGAACCCGAAGAGCGGGCACGGCGTGCCGTTCCCCTACGGAAAAGGCAATTCGGGATTTGAAATGAAGGTAGAATCGCGGCGCGATATTAGGACGAGGTCGGGTAGATGCCGGCGGTGTGAACGGAAGATGCCGGGCTGAAGCCCGGCGCTACGCAGGCGCGGAGGGGATTGTGATGAAGAAAATTTGCGTGACGGCGATGATCGCTGGCGGATTGTTGGCGAGTGTGCGCGTTGGCGCAGAAGCCGCCGCTTTTGCCGGAGAAGGATGTGGCGGCTTTGGCGAATGAGTTGAGCGGGGAGACGGCGAAGCGGAATTTGGAGGTGATTGCTACGTTTCACCGGCAGCGCGGGTCGCGGGGATTTCATTCGGCGGCGGAGTTGGTGGCGGAGCGGGCGCGGGAGTATGGGTTGAGCGATGTGCGGATTTTGGAGTTTCCGGCGGACGGGAAGATTTTTTACGGGACGCAGAGGTCGCGGCCGGGGTGGGATGCGGAAGTGGGAGAACTCGAAGCCTATGCGCCGCTAGGTCCTACGCCTTGTGGAAAAGTGGAGGGTTCCAAAATCATTGCAGACTGTATTGGTGGTCCAGGGATATTGCACGAAAGTTATGGTGCGGAGCCGGTTGTGTTGGCAGAGGACAGCGAGAGCGCCGATGTGATTGCGACATTGGCGGATGTAGGCGCGGGAACGAAAGAGAGCGATTACGCAGGACAAGACGTAAAGGGAAGAATTGTTTTGGTGAGTGCATCCCCGGGGGCGGTGCAAGATTTGGCGGTGGGGAAATTCGGGGCGGTGGGGATTATCAGTTATGCGCAGAACCAGAAAAACGCGTGGTGGGGCGAAGATGAGAATTTGATTCGGTGGGGGCATTTGGAGACGTTTTCGGAGCACAAGACGTTTGCGTTTATGGTGTCGCTGAAGAGGGCGCGGACACTTCAAGAACAGATAAAAGGAAGCGGCGATTTGGTGCGTGCGGTGGTGAAGGCGGGTCAGCATGCGGGGAACTACGAAGTGGTGACGGCGACGATTCCGGGGTCGGATCCGAAGTTGAAGGAGGAGGAGATTGCGTTTTCGTGCCACCTGGATCATCAGCGGCCGGGAGCGAATGACAACGCCAGCGGGTGCGTGACGATTCTGGAGGTGGCGCGGACTTTGCAGAAGTTGATTGCGGAGGGGAAATTGGCGCGGCCGGCGCGGACGATACGGTTTATTTGGCCGCCGGAGATTGAGGGGACTTTGGCGCTGCTGAATGGCAAGCCCTGAGCTCAGGGTAAACCCGAGTTTGCGGCGCGGATCAAGGCGGCGTGCACATGGACATGGTGGGCGGCGGGCCGGTGACGAAGGCGGTGTTTCATGTGACGCGCGGGCCGATGAGTTTGCCGTCGTTTGTGCACGACGTGGCGTGGGCGTTTGCGGATTGGCTGAACGAGCAGTCGTATCGTTTTGCGGCAGGGTTGCGGTCGGAGTATCCGCTGGTGGCGCCTGAAGGCGGCAAGGAGCCGCTGCGGGCGGAATATTCGGCGTACACGATGGGGAGCGACCACGATGTGTATCAGGATTCGTCGTTCGGGATACCGGCGATTTATATGAATGATTGGCCGGACCGGTACATTCATACGAATTTCGATACGGCGGCGAATATCGATACGACGAAGTTGAAGAGGGCGGCGTTTATTGGGGCGGCGAGCGGGTATTCCTTAGCTAGCCTGAAGTTCAGAGGACCCGTGAGCTATGTGGAGCCACACAAAGAGGTGACGTTGAGGCGCTTGAGGGAGATGGGTGCATGGAAGTTGGAGGACGGTGAACTGTCGAGGTTGGGGTACCAACAACTTCTGGCAGAGGCCAAAGCCGAACAGACGTATCAGGACTTTATTCCAGAGTTCACGACTATGAATGACGTCACACCCGTTGAGATGCCAAAGTGCGACGTTTGCCTTCTGCCTCCCACGGGACAAGGTGCGCTCGTTTTTAACCGAAAAAAAGGGCCGAAGGGGCCGCTGGCGGTGTTTGGGTATGACTATTTTGCGGATCATGCGAAGGCGGCGGGGATCGCGCAGCCGAATTTGTTGAGTTATGAAGGATTGTGGGGTGGCGGGGAAGAGTATGCGTATGAGGTTTTGAATTTTGCGGACGGGAAGAGAAATGCGCAGGAGATTCGGGATGCGGTGTCGGCAGAGTATGGGCCGGTGCCGCTGGAGATGGTGGTGGAGTATTTGAGGGCGTTGGAGAAGATTGGAGTGGTGGCGGAAGTGAAGTAGGAAAAGCGAAACACGAAATTAGAAATGCGGAATTCGAAAAGCAGATTCCTCGCTTCGCTCGGAATGACAGCCCTTAGGACCATATGACCATTGCAGAGAGGATTGAACGGTTGCCGCTGGGGGGATTTCACCGGCGGTTTATTGCTTTGGTGTCGCTGGGCAACTTCTTCGATCTCTATGACATTTTTATTGTGGCGTATATCGGGGCGGCTTTGCAGCAGTCGGGGTTTCTGACGCTGCGGCAGTTTACGTTTTTTGTGGCGGCGGGATTTTTGGGGATGTTTGTGGGGACCGTGGTGTTTGGGATGGGTAGCGACCGGATGGGGAGGCGGAGCGCGTTTATTTTGCTGCTGCTTATCTATTCCGTGTTTACGTTTGCGGATGCGTTTGCGCCGAACGCGGCGTGGCTGATTGCTTTGCGGTTTTTTGCGGGTGTGGGGATTGGCGCGGAAATTGTGGTGATTGATACGTATGTGACGGAAGTTGTGCCGGGACGCGCGAGGGGGCGGTATGTAGCGATTACGCAGGTGGCGGGATTTTGCGCGGTGCCGGTGGCGGCGGTGCTTTCGCGGGTGCTGGTGCCGACACATTTTTTGATGAGCGGGTGGCGGTGGGTGATGGTGATTGGGGCGTCGGGGGCGCTTTTGACGTGGTGGTTCCGGCGGAGGTTGCCGGAGTCGCCGCGATGGCTGGAGAGCCGGGGGAGGGTGGCGGAAGCGGATGCGGTTATGGCGGGGCTCGAGCGCGAATCGTTTTCTTCTACGGGAAGAGGTGGTGAGTGGCGAGTGACGAGTGGCGAGAGAGAAGAAAGAAATCAAGCAGCCGCTGAAACGAAACAAGTGAGAGCTGAAGCAGAGGCCGAGCCGAGATCCTTCGCTTCGCTCAGGATGACACAAAATGAAGAACGGATGACGAACGATGAGAGCGTTGCGAAACGTGGAGCGGAGCAGGCGTCGTTTTGGGAGCTGTGGCGGAGACCTTATCTATCGCGGACGGTGATGCTGGTGATTTTTCAGGCTTTGCAGACGATCGGATTTTATGGATTTGCGAATTGGGCGCCGACGTTTTTGTTGAAACGAGGAGTTTCGCTACTGCATTCGCTGGAGTACACGCTCTTGATTGCGCTGGTTTCGCCGCTGGGGCCGCTATTGGCGGCGTTTACTTCGGACCGGATGGAGCGGAAGTGGACGATTGTGGTTTTGGCTTTGCTGGTAGCGGGACTGGGATTGGGATTTGGGAATTCGATCGCGCCTGCGGCTGTGGTGGGATTTGGAGCGCTTTTGACTTTGGCGAATTATTGGTTTTCGGCGGCGTTTCATGCGTATCAGGCGGAATTGTTTCCTACGCGTTTGCGGGCGACGGGCGTGGGATTTACGTATAGCTGGAGCCGGTTGAGCGCGGCGTTTACTTCGATTTTGATTGGGGCGGTTTTGGTGCATGGAGTGCCGGCGGTGTTTGCGGTTTTGGCGGTGGCGATGATTTTGGTGGCGGCGGTGGTGGGAGTGATGGGGCCGCGGACGAATGGATTGGTTTTGGAGAAGATTGCGCGATAGAGAGTGAAATGCGAGGTTCGAAGTGCGAAATTCGAAATTGGAAATGCGAAAAAAGGGCGTAGACAGTAGTGGCGGCGAGAAGAGCACAGGCTGAAGCCTGTGCCACCTGTGGCTGTGCTAGCATCGAGGATTGCGTGTTGAACGAGGAATCGAGTAGATGGCTGCGACGATGAAGGCTTTGCGGAAGATGAATGCGGGGCGCGGGTTGTCGTTCGAAAGCGCGCCGGTGCCGGCGATTGGGGCGGCGGACGTTTTGGTGCGCGTGAAGACGGCTTCGATTTGTGGGACGGATCTGCATATTTATGGGTGGGACCGGTGGTCGCAGGGGCGGATCAAGCCGCCGGTGACGCTGGGGCATGAGTTTTGCGGCGTGGTGGAGCGCGTTGGCGAAGAAGTGACGGCGGTGAAGGCCGGGGACTTTGTCAGCGCGGAAATGCACGTAAATTGCGGGCACTGCCATCAGTGCCGGCTGGGCGAAGCGCACATTTGCCAGAATTTGCGGATTATCGGGATCGATCAGGATGGAGCGTTTGCGGAGTTCGTGAAAATTCCGGCGTCGAATATCTGGAAGCTCGATCCGGCGATTCCGGAGCATTACGGGGCGATTCTCGATCCGCTGGGGAATGCGGTGCATACAGTGCTGGCGGGGCCGATCGCGGGGCAGACGGTATTGGTGACGGGCTGCGGGCCGATTGGGTTGATGTCGATCGCGGTGGCGAAGGCTTGCGGGAGCTCGACGGTGTTTGCGACGGAGACGAACGAGAAGCGGCGCGCGATGGCGAAGAAAATGGGCGCGGACGTGGTGTTGAATCCGGCGGCGGAGGATGCAGTGGCGCGGATTCTGGCGGAAACGAATGGGACGGGCGTGGATGCGCTGCTGGAGATGTCCGGGAATCCGATGGCGATTCAGCAAGGATTTAAGGCGCTGCGAGCGGGAGGACGGGCTTCTCTTTTGGGAATACCGACGGAGAATGTGCCGCTGGATTTGGTGAACGATGTGATTTTCAAGGGCGCGACGGTGCAGGGAATTTATGGGCGGCGGATGTATGGGACGTGGGTGCAGATGACGGCGCTATTGAAAGCGGGGCGGCTGAATTTGGAGCCGCTGTTCGGGGAGCGAGAGCCGCTGGAGAAATTCGAGAATGCGTTCGCGAAATTGCAAGGCGGGTTGGCGGGGAAGATTTTGTTGTATCCGGATGGGATGAAGTAACGAAATAAGGATGTAACGACGTAAAGAAGAAAAGAAAGAACTAACGCAGAGGTTCGCAGAGACACAGAGGACACGGAGAGTTAGGGGGCCAATTATGAGCGACGCAGGTACACAGACTACGAAGAAGAATCCGACGCAGTACATTTCCGATCAACTGAATGAATTGAGGGCGAGAGGTGTGGCGCCGAAGTTGCGCGTGCTGGAGGGCGAGCAGAAGCCGGTGTGCATTTTTGACGGGCGGGAAGTGATCAATCTGGCTTCGAACAATTATTTGGGGCTGACGACGCACAAGTCTTTGCGAAAGGCTGCACTCGACGCTATCAAGCGATACGGCGTTGGGGCGGGCGCGGTGCGCACCATCGCGGGGACGATGAAGATTCACATGGAATTGGAGGAGCAGATCGCGAAGTTCAAGAACGTGGAAGCGTGCGTGGTGTTTCAATCGGGATTTACGGCGAATGCGGGAACGGTTTCCGCGGTACTGGGCAAGGAAGATTTGATCATTTCGGATGAATTAAATCATGCGTCGATCATCGATGGAGCGCGGCTTTCGAAGGCCACGATCAAAGTGTTCAAGCACAAGGACGTGAAGGATTGCGAGCGGATTTTGCAGGAGCACTGCGGAGTTTCCGGGGAAGAAGCTGATTATCACGGACGGCGTTTTTTCGATGGACGGCGACATTGCGCCGCTGCCGGCGCTTTGCGACCTGGCAGAGAAGTACAACTGCATCATGATGGTGGACGACGCGCATTCGAGCGGAGTGCTGGGGCGCGGCGGGCGAGGGACCGTAGATCATTTCGGATGCCACGGGCGCGTGCATATTCAGGTGGGCACTTTGAGCAAGGCGATTGGCGCGATGGGTGGGTACGTGGCTGGATCGCGCGACTTGATCGATTTTCTGTACTTGCGGGCGCGGCCGTTTCTGTTTTCGACTTCGCATCCGCCGGCTACCGTGGCGGCGTGCCAGGCGGCGTTTACGCTGCTGGATTCGCCGGAAGGCGAGAAGCTCGTGAAGAAGTTGTGGGCGAACACGAAAATGTTCAAGCGGGAACTGAAGAAGCGCGGATTCCAGTTCAAGGTGAGCGAGACGCCGATTATTCCGATTCATGTTGGGGATGCAGCGAAGGCCTTCGAATTTTCGAAGAAACTTTTCGAGGCGGGGGTGTTTGCGCCGGCGGTGGGGTTTCCGACGGTGGCGGAAGGCAAAGCGCGGCTGCGCGCGATAGTGAGCGCGACGCATAAGAGAGAACAACTGTTGCGAGCGGCGGATATTTTGGCGGAAGTTGCCAAACCGCTGGGGATTATTTCGTAGTCCGATCCTAGCCAGACTAGCGCAGACGAAACTTCACGGGCTTTCGCTCCACGAAATCGCGTGGCTGCGGGAGAGTTTTCCCCGGTTCCATCCCTTCGTCCGTTTTTGCGGCCTTGCGAATGCAACTTTTTTTCGCGCGGAAGCGTCCCGGTAGGTAGGTAAGAATCGCGAGAGAAGTTGCCCGGCCCATTTGTGATTGGAGGGAGAAATGATACGAACTGGAATCGCAGTATTGGCCGGCGGCATATTGGCGGCGGGCGGAGCGCCGCAAATTCGAGCGAACACCCAAACAGCGGCGACGTCGAGCACTGCAGCGCGGGCAGAAGCGGAGACAGTTACTCTGCCTGGCGGAACCGCGATAAACGCGGAGACGAATTCGTCGTTGGATTCGAAGAAAGCCAAGGTGGGTGACAAGGTCGAGGCACACATAACCGAGGAAATAAAGTTCGCCGGGAAGGTGATTGTTCCGAAGGGCGCAAAGCTGGAAGGGCATGTGACGGAAGCGACGGCGCGTTCGAAAGGCGACAGCGGGTCCACGCTGGCGATTCAATTTGACAGGGCGATTGCGAAGAAGGGCGAGGAGATTCCGCTGCATGTGGCGATTGTGGCGATCGCCGCGCCGGCAAGTAATTTGTCTGGAGGGTTGCCGGGGGCTAGCAGCGATCCGATGGCCGGCGCAGGTGCCCCAACGGCGAGCGGCTCGCCGATGGGCACCAGCCACACGCCGACGGCATCCCCAGGAGTGCCGAATTTTCCCGGCGACGCCGGCTCGCCGATGGGAGCGAACGGCTCGGGGCAACTGCGCGCGGATAGCCGCGGAGTATATGGAATGAAGGATTTGAAATTGATGGAGGCGTCGTCCAACGCCGGGCCAACAACGGTGATCGTATCGAGCGGCAAAAGCGTGCGTCTGGACAGCGGAACGCGATTGCTGCTGGTTCCGCCAGCGGAAGCGCAGGCGGCAGCCAGCAAATAGCGGAAACGACATTCACAATAAGGGTTGCCGCGTCTCACGCGCTTCATCTTCCGCTGAACCAAGTCCGGTGAACCAAATCCGGTTCCATGGAAGTGAGGTTGGTGCCGCGGGCGTTTGCTATACTCGGCGGCATGCCTGCCGCACCGAAAAAACTATTTCTCGTGGATGCGATGGCGCATATCTACCGCGCCTTTTTTGCGCCGATGCCGCAGCGGCTGACGGGGCCGGGAGGCACACCCACCAACGTGCCGTTTCTTTTCGGCAATATTCTTCGCAGGCTCATCAAGGATTACCAGCCGGATTACATCGGGATCGTTTTCGATCCACCTGGCGCGACATTTCGCGACAAATTGTTTGAAAAATACAAGGCGCAGCGGCAGCCGATGCCGGACGAAATGCGCGTGCAGTTGCCGTTCGTGCGGCGATTGTGCGAGGCGATGCGGCTGCCGATTCTGGAAGTGCAGGGCTATGAAGCGGATGACGTGATCGGCGCGATGGCCGTGCAAGCGGCGAAGAAGAATCTGGATGTGCTGGTGATTTCGAACGACAAGGACATGATGCAGTTGGTCGGGAAGAATGTGCGAACACTTCGCACAGCATCGGGGGGAGCGAAGGCGGACGTCATCGTCGATGCGAAGAAAGTGGAAGAAATCCTGGGCGTGCCGCCGGAACGGGTTATCGATTACATGGCGCTGCTGGGCGACACCGTCGACAACATTCCTGGTGCAAAAGGCATCGGCGAAAAAGGGGCGGCGGAGCTGATCAAGAAATATGGGAGCGTGGAGAAGGCGCTGGATCACGCCGACGAAGTGCCGAACAAACGATATCGCGAGGCGCTGCAGCAGCAACGCGAACAGGTGATGATGTCGAAGCAGTTGGCGACGATTGCGACGGATTTGCCGTTGCAGCTGGATTTGCAGGCACTGGAACGGCGGGAGCCGGACGTCGCAGCGCTGGGCACGCTTGTATCGCGAACTTGGCTTTAATTCGCTGTTGAAGGAACTGAGCGCGGAGGGACTGGCCGCATCGGCGCCGGCGAGCGCGGAACCGAGCGTGAAGGCAGACTATGCCGCGTTTGCGGATGTCGGCGAATTTCGCGCGTATCTGGGAAAACTTCCGGCGAAGCAGGCGCTGGCGGTTTGGCTGAATCTGGAACTTGGCGAGCGGGAATCGGAAGGATTCGGCACGCGCATCGCGTCGATCGAAGTTTCTTCGAAAGCAGGCGAGGGGCGTTCCGTCTGGCTAGATGAAAAAGGAGAAGCTCTGAAAGCGCTCGCGCCTTTTCTCGCGGATACGAAGCGGGCAAAGATCGTTCACGATCCAAAACTCTTCCAGTTGCTGACAGGGCGCGCGGCGAACGTGAAGCACGCCACGCAACTTTATTCGTATTTGGTGCGGCCCACGA
The DNA here is from genome assembly GCA_963804545.1 of uncultured Acidobacteriota bacterium. Classification (GTDB taxonomy): domain Bacteria; phylum Acidobacteriota; class Terriglobia; order Acidiferrales; family UBA7541; genus Acidiferrum. The sequence goes on along the minus strand of CAWDQW010000004.1, from coordinate 2,199,569 downwards.
CAGCGAATCACAATTTCGCCGATGTGGTGATGCGGCAGTTCAATACCATGCTCGGCGGCGGTCCGGGGGAACGCGCGGACTATCTGCAGCGCCTCGCGCCCGTATTGCGCGCGCAAATCGACGAGCAGGAGCTCGCCGGGGTCTACGAAAAAATCGACTTGCCGCTCGCGCCGGTGCTCGCCGACATGGAACGCATCGGCATCCGCGTGGATCCAAAAGAACTGGACAAGATGTCCAAGTCGATGGAGAAGGAAGTCCGTCGCCTGGAAAAAGAGATTTGGAAACTGGCCGGCAGCGAATTCAACATCAACTCGCCGGCGCAGCTTGCGGAGATTCTGTTCGACAAATTGAGCTTGCAGCCGCCGATGCGCCGCGGGAAAGGGAAAGTGCGGTCGACCGCGGCAGACATTCTGGAGGAGATGGCCGCACAGCACGCGCTGCCGGCAAAAATCATCGAGTATCGCGAAATCTCGAAGCTCAAATCGACGTATGTTGATGCGCTGCCGAAACTGATCCATCCGGAAACCGGGCGCTTGCATACGAGTTTTTCGCAGACGACGGCGGCGACGGGGCGGCTCAGCTCGAGCGACCCGAATTTGCAAAACATTCCCATTCGCACAGAACTGGGGCGCGAGATTCGCGCGGCGTTTGTGGCGGAGAAGGGCAAAATTCTGCTTTCGGCGGATTATTCGCAGATTGAGCTGCGGGTGATGGCGCATTTTTCAGAGGACCCGGTGTTGATCGATGCCTTCCGCAATGGGGAAGACGTCCACGCGCGCACCGCGCAGGAAGTTTTTGGCGTTGGACCGATGGCGCAAAATGCGGAGCACCGGCGGGCCGCAAAGGCGATCAATTTCGGAATTATTTACGGCCTCTCGGCGTTCGGCCTGGCGCAGCAGCTGAGCATCGGGCAGAAAGAAGCCGCGCAATTCATCAATGCTTATTTCACGCGGTACAGCGGAGTGAAAAAGTTTCTGGACAAGATTCTCGTGGAAACGCGCAAGAGCGGCGTGGCAAAAACGCTCTTCGGGAGAATCCGGCCGATCCCGGAGATCAATTCGCCGCAGGCGCAACTGCGCAGTTTTGCCGAGCGCACGGCTTTGAATTCGCCGCTGCAAGGGACGGCGGCGGACCTCATCAAACTGGCCATGATCAGCATCGACAAGCGGCTGGCCGAGGAAAAATTCGAGGCCAAAATGATCTTGCAGGTTCACGATGAACTGCTGTTCGAAGCCCCTCCGAAAGAAAAGAGCAAACTCGAAAAGCTGGTCCGGGAAGAGATGGAAGGCGTGTACAAGCTCGCGGTACCGCTGGTTGTGGAGATCTGCTTCCGGGCCCAACTGGCGGGATCTGGACTAGGGCGTTTTTGGCCCGAGCTTTATTCGCTGCCCAAGCTGTCATTTCCCTCTCCCTGGGCGTAGAATCCCTCAAAGAATCTCGCCGATACCTCTCGCTCGGCCGGCCCTTCCTCTCAGGAGGCACTTATGCGCAAAGCTTGGTTAGTTCTGGTCGCGATTTTGGCCGCAAGTCTTGGAATGGCGCGGACGAAACAGGACGCCACGCAGGATAAACCGAAAGATGCGCAAGCCGCCCCGGATAATTACAAAATCACCCAGGAAGCCATCGACAAGAAAAATCCGGTGAAACCCTCACCGGAAGGCCTGGCGGCAGCGCGCAAAATCTACGGCTACGATTGCGCCATGTGTCACGGCGACAAAGGGAACGGCAAAGGCGACATTGTCGAATCCATGAAGCTAACCATGCACGACTGGCGAGACCCTGCATCGCTCGCGGGAAAAACGGATGGCGAGATTTTCTTCATCATCACGAAAGGCAAGGGGAAGATGATGGGAGAGGGCGATCGCCTGCCCGAAACCATGCGTTGGAACATGGTAAATCTGGTGCGGTCTTACTCCAAGAAAGACGCGGGAGACAAACCGGGCTCCTGAGCGAAGAAATACTCAGGGGGAGCGCGCCATACTTGGCAAAAGGAAAGCCGCCCCCCGAATCGTCGCGAGTCGCGACGGCTAACCGCGTTCTGCTGCTCTTGTGTTACGCTTTTTCACCAAAATGGATTCGGGAGGATGGTATGGCGCACGCACCACAATTCTTGAAGCTCGTTCAGGATGCCAAGCAGCGGGTCAAGGAAACAAATGTTCCCGACGTGAAGCGCCGCATCGACGCGGGAGAAAAATTGATTCTCGTGGATGTGCGCGAAGACAACGAATGGGCCAAAGGGCATCTGCCGGGCGCAGTACACATGGGAAAAGGCGTGATCGAGCGCGACATCGAGCAGCATGTTCCGAATCCGGGCACCAAACTAGTCCTTTATTGCGGGGGTGGTTTCCGCTCGGCACTCGTCGCCGATAACCTCCAGAAGATGGGATACACGAATGTGGAATCAATGGACGGCGGCTGGCGAGGCTGGACGGAAGCCGGTTTGCCGGTTGTCCGGGATTAGCAAATCGCACCGCGAGCGAAAAATTGGCTGGGGCGGGAGGATTCGAACCTCCACCGTCCTCATTAACAGTGAGGTGTCCTACCGATTGGACCACGCCCCAGCGGCCGACGGGGTAGGCTCCGCCGCGTGCGAAATCGACGGCGAAGGGTCCCTCTAAGATAGCACGGCTGCGCCGTTCGCAAAGCTACTTCCCGAAAAAATTGTATCCGCCGGGATTCCGCGTGTATCAGACGCATAGAGGGGGACTAGGCGAACAGCCGCGCCGAGCGCTCCCATTTTGACTGTTTCCATTTGTTTGAAAAGCGCTGTTTTCTCTGTGGAACACAACTTATAAAAATTTTTATAAAAAATCTGCGCGTTGCGGTTGCATTCCAGAAAGTTTTGTCGGAAACTATGCGGTCAATTACGAGCCGGGTGCGCACTTCCCGGCCATGACACCGCGGAGCCTCCAGGCATTTGCTCCTTCCCGGGAGAGGCCTTCGCAAAAGTGCAACGCTGACATGGCCCAGATTTTTCATCGCAGCACAAATTTCATTTCCAGATTCAGCCTGTTCTCGGCTGTTTTTTTGGCTGGACTGGGGCTTGTGGGCGTTTTGGGGCTGGCGCGTTCGCCATATTCGACGAACCAAGACGTTATACGCGAGCAACCGATTCAATTCAGCCACAAGCACCACGTCGGCGATGACGGGCTCGATTGCCGATATTGTCATACCTCCGTCGAGACCTCCGCGGTTGCAGGAGTTCCGCCGACGAAAACCTGCATGAATTGCCATTCCGTGCTGTTTGCCAATGCGCCGTATCTCGAGCCGATTCGCGAGAGCTACCGCACGAACCAGTCGATTCAATGGGTGAAAATACACCGCCTGCCCGACTTCGTTTATTTCAATCACAGCATTCACATAAACAAAGGCGTGGGCTGCTCGACGTGCCACGGCTCCGTGAACCAGATGCCGCTGATGTTTCAGGCCTCTCCATTGCTGATGGAATGGTGTTTGGACTGCCACCGGAATCCGGAGAAGGCGTTGCGGGCAACAAAAGAAGACGTTTTCGACATGAACTGGAAAGCGCCGGCAGATCAGGCAGAAGCTCGGCAAGCAATTGGCCATGGAACGGAAGATTCGCAGCACGGCAGAACTGACTAGCTGTTCGACATGTCATCGTTAATGGACGGTATGCGCGAAAACGACTCTATCGACGGCCACAAGCACGATCACGACGAACACGAGGTTTCCGTGCACGCAGACGATCCTTCCGGCGAGAACGCCCAGGATTTGACGGTGCACGAGCACACCCTGGACATCGCGGCGGTGCGCGCGAAACTGCGCGAAAAGAGCGGGAAGCAATACTGGCGCACGCTCGAAGAGCTGGCCGGTGATCCACATTTCGAGGATTTGCTGCACCGCGAGTTTCCGCGGCAGGCCTCGGAGTGGGATGAAACGGTGGACCGGCGCAACTTCCTGAAGCTGGCCGCGGCGTCGCTCGCGTTCGCCGGGATTTCGGGATGCCGCAAGCCGGAGCAGTTGATTGTTCCGTATGTGAAGCAGCCCGATGGAATGATTCTCGGCAAGCCGCAGTTTTATGCCACGGCGATGCCGTTCGGCGCGGATGCCGTCGGACTGCTGGTAGAGAGCCACGAGGGCCGGCCAACGCACGTGACGGGAAATCCCGATCATCCTTCGAGCCTCGGCGGCACGGATGTGATCACGCAGGCTTCCGTCCTGAATCTGTACGACCCGGATCGCGCGCAGACGGTCACGAATCTCGGCGAAATTCGCGCCTGGGCGGACTTTCTGAAAGCAGCGGAGACGCTGGTTGCGAATGCCAAGGCTCAGGGCGGGGCGCGCTTCCGGATCCTGACCGGCACGGTGACTTCGCCAACGCTTGCCGCGCAAATCGAGAACGTGTTGAAACAAATCCCTGGCGCCAAGTGGCATCAGTGGGAGCCGGCGGGGAGCGACGGAGCGCGAGAGGGCGCGAAGCTCGCGTTCGGGCGCTATCGTCAATACCGTGTACCGTCCGGAAAAGGCCGACGTCATTCTTTCGCTGGATTCGGATTTCCTGGCGAGCGGGCCAGGGCACATTGGCTATATGAGCAAGTTTTACAGCCGCCGGAAGCTGACGCGGGCCGAGCGATACGATGAACCGGCTCTATGTCGTTGAGCCAACGCCTTCCGTAACCGGTTCGAGCGCGGACCATCGTTTGCCGCTGCGGGGCTCCGAGATCGGGCAGTTCGCTCGAGCGCTGGCGGCGAAGGTTGGGCTTGGGAGGCAGCGGAACGCTTTCACCGACAGCGCAGAAGTGGCTGGATGCTGTCGCAAGCGATTTGACAGAAGCATCGGGGAACCGGCTCTGGTCGTTGCCGGAGAGTTTCAGCCCGCGGAAGTGCACGCAATCGGCGCATGCGATCAACGCGGCGCTCGGAAACGTCGGCACCACGCTTTATTACACCGAGCCCGTGGAAGCCAATCCCGTCAATCAAGCGGAATCGTTCACCGAGCTTTGCGCCGATATGGACACCGGCAAAGTCGATACGCTGCTGATTTTCGGGTCCAATCCCGTATACGACGCGCCGCACGACTTTGATTTCACGTCGAAGCTGCAAAAGGTCGCGACGTCCGTGCAGGTCAGCACGCATTTCGATGAGACGGCCGAATATTGCCAGTGGCACGTCGCGGAGTCGCACTATCTGGAAACCTGGGGCGATGCGCGGGCCTTCGATGGAACGGTCAGCGTGATTCAACCGCTTATCGCGCCGCTCTATCACACGCATTCCGCGTTCGATGTGCTGGCGGCGTTTACCGACAAGCCCGGTCTGACGGCTTATGATGCGGTTCGCGACCGCCTGAAGACGGCAGCAGGCGCTGCCGATCCGGAGAAGTTCTGGCGCAAGACTTTGAATGACGGAGTCATTGCCAATTCCGCGTTGCCGCCGATTTCTGTTGCGCCGAAGTTTAGTGCGGCGAGTTTGCCGGCGGCTAAAGCGATTCCTGCCGGGCAGCTGGAATTTATTTTCCGGCCGGATTCGAACGTGTACGACGGCCGTTACGCGAACAATGGCTGGCTACAGGAATTGGCGCGGCCTGTGACCAAAATTACCTGGGATAACGCCGCGCTGGTCAGTCCACGGCTGGCGGAGAAACTGGAACTTACGCAACGCGCGGCGGCCCGCGGCGGTGAGCACGGCCAGATCATCTCCCACGTCATCGACATTTCGATTTCGAACAGCAAAGTTACCGCGGCCGCATGGATTCTGCCGGGGCAAGCCGACGACGTGGTTGTGCTTCCGCTCGGCTACGGCCGCAAAAACGCGGGGTTCACCGGGTACGAACAAAGGCTTTAACGCGTATGTCGTGCGCACTTCCTCCGCGCTTTGGACCACTACCGCGGGCACGGATGCCATTAAGAAAACCGGCGAGGACTACCCGCTGGCTTGCACGCAGTATCACTTCCAGATGGAAGGCCGGAAGATTTTGGCCACCGGGACGCTTGCGGAATATCAAAAGAATCCGGAGTTTGCGCACGAAGGCGACGAGACGCCCAAGAATCCCAAGGAAATGACCCTATACAAGGAATTTTCCTATCCCGGGTATGCGTGGGGCATGGCGATTGATTTGAATAGCTGCAATGGCTGCAATGCGTGCGTGGTGGCGTGCCAGTCGGAAAATAATATTCCCGTCGTGGGCAAGGACCAGGTGATGCGCGGGCGCGAGATGCACTGGATCCGCATCGACCGCTACTATTCGAAGCTGGATACAAAGACGGGCGACCCCGGCGGGGAAGATTACGACGCGCTCGAAAATCCTGAGACTTTTTTCCAGCCCGTGCCGTGCCAGCAGTGCGAGAACGCGCCTTGCGAGCAGGTTTGCCCGGTCGGCGCCACGGTGCACAGTGCCGAGGGCTTGAACGACATGGTCTACAACCGCTGCGTCGGCACGCGCTATTGTTCGAACAACTGTCCTTACAAAGTGCGCCGCTTCAATTTCTTCCGCTTCCAGGACTGGGAGACGCCTTCGTTCAAGCTCATGCGCAATCCGGAAGTCACGGTGCGCAGCCGCGGCGTGATGGAAAAATGCACCTACTGCGTGCAGCGCATCAACAATGTGCGCATCGAGGCGGAAAAGCAGAACCGCGCCATCCGCGACGGCGAAATTGTTACCGCTTGCGAATCTGCCTGCCCTGCTGGAGCCATCGTTTTCGGCAACGCCAATGACCAGAACAGCCGCGTGGCCAAGCTGAAAGCGCAGACCCGCAACTACCCGATTCTCGGTGAGCTGAACACGCGCCCGCGCACCACGTATCTTGCGGCCGTCCGCAATCCGAATCCTGAACTGGAGAAGGCATGAGCGCCGGGCAGCCGCCAATCAATTCTCCGGAGATTCAACGGCTCACTCCCGTGCTCGGGCCGGGGCATACGTATGCTTCCGTCACGGACAAGATCAGCGCGATCGTTCTTACGCGGCCCACGTCGCTCGGCTGGTATGCCGGTTTCTTGCTGGCCTTCAGTCTTTTTGGCGTACTGAACATCACCATCGGATATTTGATCATCAAGGGCGTCGGCATTTGGGGCATCAACATACCCATCGGGTGGGGCTTCGCCATTGTCAATTTCGTCTGGTGGATCGGTATCGGGCACGCCGGAACGCTGATTTCGGCGATCCTCTTTTTGCTCAACCAGAAGTGGCGCACCTCGATCAACCGTTTTGCGGAGGCGATGACGCTTTTCGCCGTGGCTTGCGCCGGCCTTTTCCCGCTCCTGCATATGGGCCGCCCCTGGTATGCGTTTTACATGTTTCCGTATCCCAGCGTGATGGGAATTTGGCCGCAATTCCGCAGCCCGCTTATCTGGGACGTTTTCGCCGTCTCGACCTACGGCACGGTTTCCCTGCTTTTCTGGTTCGTGGGCCTTATTCCCGACCTCGCGACTCTGCGCGACAGCTCGACCAGCAAAGCTAAGCAGATCATTTACGGGATGCTGGCCCTGGGCTGGCGTGGCTCGGCGCGGCATTGGCAGCGGTATCAATCGGCCTATCTCCTCCTCGCCGGCCTCGCCACGCCGCTTGTGCTTTCCGTGCACACCGTTGTGAGCTTCGATTTCGCGGTCGCCATCGTGCCCGGCTGGCACACCACGATTTTTCCGCCGTACTTCGTGGCCGGTGCCATCTATTCCGGTTTTGCGATGGTGATCACCATCGCGATTCCTCTGCGCAAAGCCTACGGCCTCGAAGATTTCATCACCATGCGCCATCTCGAAAACATGGCCAAAGTGATGCTCGCCACCGGCTTGATCGTGGCCTACGGCTACTTCTTTGAATTCTTTATGTCGCTTTACAGCGGCAACAAGTTTGACGTTTTCCTGGTCCAGCAGCGCCTGCACGGCCCCTATCGCCACTTCTATTTCGCGCTGATTCTCTGCAACATCCTGACTACCGCAGCTTGCTCTGGTTCCAGAAGATGCGCACCAATGTCGCCGTTCTTTTTCTCATGTCCATCATCGTCAACGTGGGCATGTGGCTGGAGCGCTTCGTCATCGTTGTCATCAGCTTGACGCGCGATTTCATGCCTTCCGCTTGGGGCCGTTACTCCCCCACGTTTTGGGATTGGACGCACCTTCATCGGCACGCTGGGCTTTTTCACCATGTTGATTTTCCTGTTCGTTCGCGTCCTGCCCGCGATCTCCATCGCCGAAATGCGCGAATTGGTCACGGAAACGTCCGAGGAACACAAGTGATAGAGCACCGGTCGCACATTTACGGCGTGATTGGCGAGTTCGAGAAGCCGGAGCAGCTCGTGCACGCCGCCGCGAAAATTCGCGAAGCGGGCTACCGCTACTATGAATGCTACACACCCTTTCCCGTGGAAGGTATGCCCGAAGCCATGGCCATGCGGCGGAACGACGTCCCGCTTATCACGCTCATCGGCGGTCTGGTCGGCGGTCTGGGGGGCTTTGGCTTCCAATATTGGGCAAACGTCTACTCCTACCCCCTGAATATCGGAGGCCGTCCGCTTAATAGCTGGCCGGCCTTTATTCCCGTCACGTTTGAGCTGACCATTCTTTGCGCATCGCTTGCTGCTGTGTTCGGGATGCTTGCTCTCAACGGGCTGCCGCAGCCGCATCATCCTATTTTCAATGCACACCGCTTCCGGCATGCATCGGCAGACCGCTTCTTCGTCTGCATCCAGGCGCGGGACAAAAAATTCAATCTCGCGGAAACCGCACGTTTTCTGCAGGGGCTTGCTGCGCATCACGTTTCCGAGGTGCACGATGACTAACGCCTCGCGGTTCTCTTCGTTGCCTTTGCGCGGGCATCCTTTCGTCTTGCCGCGAGCGGCTGCCAGATTCGCCAGGACATGGCGGATCAACCCAAGAACAAGCCGCTTTCGCCCAGTTCGTTCTTCGATGACGGCCGCTCCGAGCGTCCGCTGCTCGAAAATACCGTGGCGCGCGGCTCCATCGCGGAGGACGACTTGTTCGTTCCCAAGGAATCGAATGCGTTTCCGCTTCCGCTTACAACAGGACCTTCTTAACCGCGGCCAGGAGCGCTACAAAATCTTTTGCTCCCCCTGCCACGGCCTCCAGGGCGACGGCAACGGCATGGTTTCCATGCGCGGGATGAAGCATCCCCCGAGCTATCACGATCAGCGCCTGCGGCAGGTTCCCAATGGCTACATCTTACGACGTGATCACGAACGGTTTCGGCGCCATGCTCAGCTATTCCGCGCAGGTTCCGCCCGCTGACCGCTGGGCCATCATTGCCTATGTCCGCGCGCTGCAGCTCAGCCGCAACGCCCCGGTTTCCGAACTGCCTCCAGATCTCCGGGAAAAATTGAACGCAGGAGACTCCGCGAAATGACCGCGCAGGACTACATGGCGCCCGAAAGCGTCGGCCGCCTGCAGCAACGCGCACTCGGGTGCGGCCATTGTCGGCGTGGTGGCCTGCGGCATTTGTTTCTTCCTTTACGGCGATCAGTACGCCGACCGGTTTTTCCATTCCTACCTGATTGCGTTCCTCTTTGTGCTTGGTTTGTCGCTCGGCTCGCTCGGTTTGCTGATGCTGCAGCATTTGACCAGCGGCCACTGGGGCATCATGACTCGCCGGCCACTGGAATCCGCCACGCGGGTTCTTCCGCTGGTTGCTGTTTTATTCCTGCCCATCGCCATCTTTGGGATGAACCATCTCTACAGCTACACGCCTACGCACAAAGGATGGCTTGACGCGCCGGCGACGGGAGAAGACTCGCTCTCGGATCTGCAAAAGTCGTATCTCACTACCAGACGGCTTCCTCGGTTTCTATGGCCGCGCGGTCATTTACTTCGCCATTTGGCTGGCGCTTGGTTTATATCTTTAATCGTTGGTCGAAAGAGCAGGATGTAAACCGCGAAGATCGCGCACTTCGCCGCCGGATGAAAATGCTCGCCGGACCGGGCATCATTCTTTATGTCTTCGTCATGACGTTCGCCGCCATCGACTGGGCCATGTCCCTATCACCCCACTGGGCTTCGACGATCTACGGTTTCCTTTTCGTCGTCGGACAGTTGATTTCATCCATGGCGCTGATGATCGCCGTGCTCGTCTTGCTCTCGCAGACTCCTCCCATGGAGGGCGTGGTTCAGAGCCGCCATCTGCACGACCTCGGCAAGCTTCTACTTGCCTTCGTCATGTTGTGGGCCTATTTCGGCTTTTCGCAGCTTTTGATCATCTGGTCCGGCAACCTGCCAGAGGAAATCAGTTTCTACCGCAGCCGTCTTTATGGAGCCTGGGGTGTCGTTGCCGTGATCGTGCTGATCTTCCATTTCTTTGTGCCGTTCTTTTCGCTCCTCTCGCGAGATCTCAAACGCAGCGCGCAATTGCTGCCGAAAATCGCGATCTGGCTGATCTTTATGCGCCTCGTCGATCTCTTTTGGCTTACGCGTCCGGAGTTCACATCGAACGCAGTTCCTGGTTTGATGGATATTGCCGCGGTGCTTGCTCTTTCTGGAATCTGGTTTGCCGTTTTTGCAAGAAACTTGAAGACCCAGCCGCTTTTGCCGCTGGGCGATCCTAAACTGGAAGAGGCGATTGAAGTTCATGAGCACTGAGCATCACAACACGGGCCAGCCAGGCGATCCGCCGCCGACAAACGCGGACGTCGCATTCGAGTCGTCGGACATCGACACGCGTACGATTCTGGCGTACATGTTCTATTTGGCGGTCTCTGTCGCCGCTGCGTTCCTGATTAGTGTTTTTATATTTCGCTCGCTGACGAAAATGGCTGTTGATTCCGATACGCCGATGGCTCCCGTTCACCGGGGTATTGGGCCGACTGTGCCCAGCGGGCCTCCTTTGCAAGGCGTTCCCTATTCTCCCGATGATCCACAGCTCGATCTGCGCAATAAACGGGAGGCCGACGAAGCCGCGAACGAAAAGCTCGACTGGATTGACAAGCAAGCCGGCATCGCGCAGATTCCCGTCGATGAAGCGATGAAAATCATCGTCACAAAAGGTTTCCCGGCTGTGCCTGCGCCGGCGGCGGAGAAGAAAAAGTAAGGCTATGAACTGGACGCGGGCCATCTCCGGAGTTTTCGCTCTGCTGCTAAGCGCCAGCGCGGCAAACGGCCAAGCTGTGCCGAGCGGCACTGGTCCAGCGGCGCAAGCTATGCCCTCCATCCTGCAGAACGTGGGCTTCGAGCCGCCGCTCAACGGGCATCTGCCTCTCGATCTCGCTTTCCGCGACGAAACGGGCCGCAGCGTCCAGCTCCGCGAATATTTCGCGCAGAAGCCGGTCCTGCTCGCGCTCGTCTACTACGGCTGCCCCATGCTTTGCGATCAGACCGAGCAAGGCGTTGTCGGCGCACTGCGCATGCTTTCCTTCAACCCCGGCCGCGATTACGAAGTGGTTTTCGTCAGCTTTGATCCGCGCGAGTCTCCGGACATGGCCGCCCAGAAAAAAGAAGTGGCCATGACGCATTTTCGCCGCCCGGAAACGGCCGCGGGCTGGCACTTCCTGACCGGCCCGAAAGAGTCCATCGACGCGCATCACCAAAGCCGCCAATTTCCGCTATTCCTTCGATGAAAAGTCCGGCCTCTTCGCGCACGCCGCCGGCATCATGCTGCTGACACCCGATGGGCGCATCTCCCGCTATTTCTATGGCGTGGAATATCCCGCGCGCGACGTTCGCCTCGGCCTCGTCGACGCCTCCGCCGGGAAAATCGGCACGCCCATCGACCGCGCGCTGCTCTTTTGCTACCACTACGATCCATCTTCGGCCCGCTACAGCGCCTCGATACTTGGCATCATTCGGCTGGCTGGAGTTGTCACGATCGTAGGCTCTGGTCGCAGCGATTTTGATTTTCCGCCGGCGCGACATCGCCGCCGCGCGGCGAAATTCCAAGGAGCCCACTAAGCCGTGCAGTCGCAACTGCCATTTTATCCGGATCAGGCATCCAACTTCGCTCCCAGCGTCGACTCGCTGATGACGTTCCTGATCCTCGTGTCGCCTCTTTTTTGCCGTCGCGGTCACAGCCGCGATCGTGATTTTCTTCTTTAAATACCACCGCAAGAGCAAGAACGAAATCGGCGTTCCCATTCACGGCGACATGCGCCTGGAAATCATGTGGATCGTGGTTCCCCTCGATTCTGGCCCTGGCCATGTTCGCTTGGGGCGCGGTCGTTTACGTCGATTACCGCCATGCGCCGCAGGACACTCTGGACATCTACGTCGTCGGCAAGCAGTGGATGTGGAAAATCCAGCAGCCCAACGGCCGCCGCGAAATTAACGAACTACATGTACCCGTGGGCCGCGACGTCAAGCTCGTGCTCGCCAGCGAAGACGTCATCCACGACTTTTTCGTTCCCGCCTTCCGCGTAAAGATGGACGTCGTGCCCGGGCCATTACAACACCATGTGGTTCCGTCCCACGAAGGCCGGCCGCTACCAATTCTTCTGCTCGCAATATTGCGGCACGAACCACGCCGTGATGGGCGGATGGGTCACCGTGATGGAGCCTTCGGATTACGCCGCGTGGCTTTCCGGGTCCACGGGCGAGGACGTCAATCCCGTCGTCGCCGGCGAAAAACTGTTTACAGAGAAGGCGTGCAGCACCTGCCATCTGAGCAACGGCACGGGCCGCGCCCCTTCCCTCAACGGAGTTTATGGGGGCACGGTTCGCCTGGCCGATGGCTCCACCGTCACCGCCGACGAAGCTTACATTCGCGAATCCATTCTGCTTTCGAACGCCAAGATCGTCGCCGGCTATCAGCCGCTGATGCCTTCGTTTCAAGGGCAGCTGACGGAAGAACAGATTTTGAGTCTGACCGCTTACATCAAGTCGCTGCAATCGCAGCCGGTGCCTGCGACGGGTGCGGGCGTGATTGCACCGGGGAAGAAATAGGCCATGAGTACCACAATGAGCACGATGCCACCACAAGCGCCCGGCTATCAAATTGCCGGAAGAGCATTATCTCAATGCCACGTACGGCATCCGTTCCTGGCTGCTGACCACCGACCACAAGCGCATCGCGCTGCTTTATCTTGCTTCCGTCACTTTCTTCTTTTTCATCGGCGGCATCTTCGCCACCATGATCCGCATTCACCTGCTTACGCCGGCCGGTTACCTGGTTACGCCGGAGACTTACAACAAGCTCTTTACCATGCACGGCGTGGCCATGATTTTCTTCTTCCTGATTCCTTCCATTCCCGCCGTGCTCGGAAACTTCCTCATTCCCCTGATGATTGGCGCGAAAGACGTCGCTTTTCCCAAGCTCAACCTGCTGAGCTGGTACATTTACATCACCGGCGGCTGCTTCGTGCTCTATTCCTTCGCCACCGGCGGCCTGGATACTGGTTGGACTTTCTATACGCCGCTCAGCAGCGTCTATTCGAACTCCGCCGTGACGCCCGCCGTCATCGGCATCTTCATCAACGGTTTTTCTTCCATCCTGACCGGGCTGAATTTCGTCGTCACCATCCACACCATGCGCGCCCCGGGCATGACCTGGTTCCGGCTTGCCGCTCTTCGTTTGGGCGCAGTACGCCACCAGCATCATCTTCATCCTGGGAACGCCGGTCATCGCCATCACTCTGCTCCTCGCGGGGCTGGAACGGATGTTCCACCTCGGCTTCTTCAACCCGGCCCTCGGCGGCGATCCCATTCTCTTCCAGCACCTGTTCTGGTTTTACTCGCACCCGGCCGTGTACATCATGATTCTCCCGGCCATGGGTGTGATCAGCGAAATCATTCCCACCTTTGCGCGCAAACCCATCTTTGGCTACACGTTCATCGCGGCATCGAGCATCGCTATCGCCGTCATCGGCTTCTTCGTTTGGGCGCACCATATGTTCCTCACCGGAGAATCCACCTACGCCGCGCTGGCTTTCTCGCTGCTCAGCTACCTGGTAGCCATCCCCTCCGCGGTGAAAGTCTTTCAACTGGACTTCCACCCTTTACAAGGGCTCCATTTCCTACGACACGCCGATGCTCTACGCCCTCGGCTTCATCGGCCTGTTCCTGATCGGCGGGCTCACCGGCCTGTTCCTCGCCTGCCTCGGCCTCGACATTCATATCCACGACACCTACTTCGTCGTCGCTCATTTCCACTACATCATGGTTGGCGGCGCGGTGATGGGCTACGTCGGCGGACTGCATTTCTGGTGGCCGAAGATTACCGGAAAACTTTATCCGGAGTTTCTGGCGCGGATGGCGGCTGTTATTTTGTTCGTCGGATTCAACCTGACTTTCTTCCCGCAATTTATTCTTGGCTATCTCGGCATGCCGCGCCGCTATCACAATTACCCTCCGGAGTTCCAGGTGCTCAACGTGATGTCCACGGCGGGAGCCTCGATTCTGGCGCTTGGCTATCTGCTGCCCATGATTTATCTAACGTGGTCCATGCGCTACGGCAAGGTTGCCGGCCCGAATCCCTGGCCCGCCACGGGTCTCGAGTGGACCACCGCCTCTCCGCCGCTTACGGAAAATTTTGAGGTGACGCCGGAAGTCGATTGGGAGCCGTACGACTATAAGAACCGGCCGGATCTTGGGCTTTGATGCGCCAGTGCGCCGGCGCTGGCGCCGGCTCACGGAGACGATTAGCGATCGGCTTTCTCGGTTTGGGGCTCGTCTGACCTCGGGCTATGGCGACGAGCCCGCACGTGCCGCGGCAATCAGCGCGGCGCGAACTGAAGTCAAAGAGGAGTACCGAGTGCATCGCACCGGAGAACTGTCTGGGCAATTTCAAACGCTGGAGCAGCAGAAGGAATCCGCCACGCTGGGCATGTGGATCTTTCTGTCCACGGAAATTTTGTTCTTCGGCGGCATGTTCCTCACCTACACGATCAACCGCCACACTTACGCGGACGTTTTCTCGTTTTCCAGCCGCACCATCAAGTTGAGCTGGGGCGCCATCAACACGGTCGTCCTCATCGGCAGCAGCTTGACCATGGCCATGTCCGTCTGGTCTGCCCAAGTCGGCAAGAAAAAGCTGGTCACCCTCTTCCTCATCGCCACCTTGCTTTTGGGCAGCGTCTTCCTGGGCATCAAGGGCATCGAGTATCACGACAAATTCGTCGAGCACCACGTCCCTGGGCTTAGTTTTGACATGTATTACTGCACCGAAATCCCGGAGCCTGCAGCAATATCAGCCCCGAAGACCTCGCAAAGGAAAAAGTGGAACTGGATGAATTGACGAAAAAGATGGGCGGTGAAACTGCCGTCAATGCAAACGCCCAGCTCTTTTTCTCTCTTTACTTCGGCATGACCGGCTTGCACGCCCTGCACATGATTATCGGGGCCGGACTGCTTCTCTGGCTGATCAAGCAATCCACCTCAGGCCGCTTCACGGCGCAATACAACACGCCTGTCGAGAACGTCGGTCTCTATTGGCACTTCGTCGATATTGTGTGGATTTATCTTTTCCCGTTGTTATATCTGATTGACCGGCATTAGCAGCGTCATTCAGGAGAGGCACGCTTGTCTGAACATACCGAACATATTGTTTCGCCGGTAACGTATATTTTGATTTTCGGCGCCCTGATGATCCTGACCTTCACGACCGTCTACGCCGCTACCGTGGACCTCAACGCTCATTTCGCAGGTCTGAACGTCATCGTCGCCCTGGTGATCGCCACCTGCAAGGCCATTCTCGTCATTCTCTTTTTCATGCACGCGTACTACAGCTCAAAACGCACCAAGCTGATTATCTTTGCCGGCTTTTTTTGGCTGGCCATCATGCTCTCTCTGACCCTGGGTGACTATGGCAGCCGCTCCTGGGACGTGCACTAGCCTTTCGCCAAACGCATCCTTACTCATTCCTGGTTGATAGGTAAAACTGCTTGTGGCCAACCCGCTTGCGCAATCTCTCCGTGAATACCGTACACACTTCCGCCGCGTTCGGGTGCATTGGGGTGTTTTGGAAGGTTGGTGACGATCCGGAGGGAATTCCGGGTCACCGATCGGCGAAAGTGAAAAAGGGGGGAGAAACGAACCGGCCCAGCCCTCAATCCCCTAAAGGGATCCTCGGTTCGCCTCCCCCACTGCCTTTACTAGAGCATCTCGGAAGCCAACCCTAACTCATTTATTTTCAGTCGCTTGTCGCTCCATTGCAGGGTAAAAATGCTCTACCCCCGCGAAATTTTACCCGTCACGTAAACCCTGTATCCCCCTGCGTCGTGGTGCCCACTGTCAGCCAGAAAGTCGTCCCACTCCCCGTATTTGCCCTCCAGTTTAGGCTATTGACAAATGGTTACTTCAAGCGTATGAGGGGAACTAGGCAATTTTTTGCTTCATCTCGATTATCGCCAGCGTCTCGCTGGCGTTTTTGCTTTCTGGCGCATCGCTTTGGCCTCGGTCCTCCAATCGCGAAAGTTACAAGCACGGTCACGCGCCCGCTCGTTCCTGGCGGGAGCAAGTCCTTTAGATGCAACACTTGCGAGCCATTCCTGTAAGTGCTGATTCTAAACAAGTTAGATAATCTGCTAACCCTTTTAGACGCAACACTTACAGAAAAGCGGGGGGAGGTGGTGGTAGTTGTTAACTAAACGAGCCGCCCGCGAGCAGCTTCGCCGATCCTTGCCCGACCCTCAAACTCCGTGGCGCTCGACAATTTGTAGTCGTTAGCCGGCATTCGCCCGCTAGCCATTCTTGACCCCGCTGAATCGTCCCTGCTATTGTGAAGAGTTATTCTGGCCTCAGTCTACCCACTGTGCGCCGGAGCTCCTGTGGAGGGAGCGTTCTCGTCTCATGGGCCTGACCAAACTGGTTATTCGGGGAGCTCGGCAGCACAACCTGAAAAACATCAGCGTCGAAATCCCCCGTAACACCCTGACCGTCATCACCGGCCTCTCCGGTTCCGGTAAATCTTCTCTAGCCTTCGACACCATTTATGCCGAGGGCCAGCGCCGCTATGTCGAATCGCTTTCCGCCTACGCGCGCCAGTTTCTCGACCAAATGGAGCGCCCCGAAGTCGATGTGATCGAAGGCCTTTCGCCTTCCATCGCCATCGAGCAGAAAGACCACGACGCGCTCTCCGCGTTCCACGGTCGGCACGATCACCGAGATTTACGACTATCTGCGCGTCATCTACGCGTCCGTCGGCGTCCCGCATTGCCCCAAGTGCGGCAAGCCCATCGCCCGCCAGTCCAGCGAGCAGATCGTGCAAGCCATCCTCAACGGCGAGCTGTGCCAGCAAGACGATCGCATCATGATTTTGGCGCCCATCGTTCGCGGGCGAAAAGGCGCCTTACCGCAAGGAGTTTGAAAAGCTGGCGCAAGACGGCTATGTGCGCGTGCGCGTCAACGGCGAGCTTTTTCCGCTGGACGTTCCTCCAAGTCCTCGACAAGCGCAAGAACCACACCGATCGAAGTCGTCGTCGACCGCTTGCTCGTCAAACAGGGCATCGCCGCCCGCCTCGAGCAGTCCATCGCCACCGCGTTGAAGCTCGCCGGCGGCCTGGTTACCGTCGCGATCGTTGGCGGCAAGGAGCATGTCTTCTCGGAAAAGCTGGCCTGCCCCGACTGCGGCATCTCCGTTCCCCAGCTCGAACCGCGCTCCTTCAGCTTCAATTCGCCCTATGGCGCGTGCCCCGCCTGCAATGGTTTGGGCTCCAAATACGATTTCGATCCCGCTAGAATCATCACGGATTGGACGCGTCCGCTTTTCGATGGCGGCCTCGGGCCGGGCTCCAGCTCCGCGATCCTGAAGCGCACGCTCGAGCTTGCCGCTTATGCCTACCACATCGATCTGGAAACGCCCTTCGAGAAATTCCCTCCCCGCATCCAGAACTTGCTTCTTTACGGCTATCCGCCTTCGAATGGACGCGGTGGCCCGGAAGAAAAACATTCCGCGGGCAAGAAAACTTCCGCCGAAAAGGCTTTCCGTTTTCCCGGCATTCTGAAATTTCTGGACCGCAACTTTGCGGAGTCCAATTCCGATTCGTACCGCGAATGGATGACGCAATATATGTCGGCCACGCTCTGCAATGTTTGCCACGGCAAGCGTCTCCGTCCCGAATCGCTGGCCGTAAAACTGGCCGGCTACTCCATCGCTGATTTCACGGCGCTTTCGCTGGCTGCCTCGCGCCCCGCGGTGGACAAAATCCTCGCTCAGCTCACCTCTCGCCAGCGCGAAATTGCCGGCCGCCCGCTCGAGGAAGTCGCCGAGCGCGTCGAATTTCTCCTCGCCGTCGGTCTCGGATATCTCAGCTTGGACCGATCCGCTGCCACACTTTCCGGCGGCGAAGCCCAGCGCATCCGCCTCGCCACGCAAATCGGTTCGCGCCTCCGCGGCGTTCTCTACGTTCTCGATGAACCATCGATCGGCCTCCACGCGCGCGACAACGACCGTCTGCTCGGCTCTCTCGAGCAACTGCGCAATCTAGGTAACACCGTGCTGGTCGTCGAACATGACGAAGATACGATTCGACGCGCCGATTTCGTCGTCGACCTAGGCCCTGGCGCAGGCAACGCCGGGGGATACCTCGTCGCACAAGGCAAGCCCGAACATATTGCCGCCAGCGCAGAATCGCTTACTGGGCGCTATCTTAGCGGCGCCTTAAAAATCGCCGTCCCCGAAAAACGGCGCAGCCCTAATGGCAAAGCCATCCAAATCCTCGGCGCGAGCGCAAACAATCTGAAAGATGTCGACGTAACGCTGCCGCTAGGCTTGCTGACCGTCGTCACCGGCGTGTCGGGCTCAGGCAAATCCACGCTTGTAAACGACATTCTCTATCGCGCTCTCGCCCAGAAACTCTATCGCTCAATGGAGCCGCCTGGCGCTCATCGCGAACTGCTCGGTGCCGACCAAATCGACAAGGTCATCGAGATCGATCAAGCCCCCATCGGCCGCACGCCGCGCTCGAATCCGGCCACCTACACCGGCGTTTTCGCGCCCATCCGCGAGCTTTTTGCCATGCTCCCCGAATCGCGTGAGCGGGGCTATCGCCCCGGCCGCTTCAGCTTCAACGTCAAAGGCGGCCGCTGCGAAGCCTGCCAGGGTGACGGCTTGCGCCGCATTGAAATGAATTTTCTGCCCGATGTTTATGTCATGTGCGAAGTCTGCCGCGGCAAGCGCTATAATTCCGAGACGCTAGCCGTCCGCTATAAAGGCCACACCATCAGCGACGTCCTGAACCTTCCTTCGTCCGACGCCTTAAAACTCCTGGAAAATATTCCGCAGATTCAGCAGAAGCTCTCAACGCTCGTCGAAGTCGGCCTCGGCTACGTCACGCTAGGCCAGTCCGCCACGACTCTCTCCGGCGGTGAAGCCCAGCGCATCAAGCTCGCGCGCGAACTTTCCAAGCGCCAAACCGGCCGCACTCTCTACATCCTCGACGAGCCCACCACCGGTTTGCATTTTGACGATGTTCGCAAACTTCTCGATGTCCTCCAGCGCCTCGTCGCTCTCGGCAACACCGTGCTCATCATCGAGCATCATCTTGACGTCATCAAACAAGCCGATTGGATCATCGACCTCGGCCCCGAAGGCGGCGAAGGTGGCGGACGCATTGTCGCGCAAGGCCCACCCGAACAAGTCGCCCGCACCAAAAAGTCCTACACTGGCCAAGCTTTGGCCCGCGTCCTGGGCATCTCCAACAACGGCCACTCCAATGGATCCAGCAAATAATACCGCTGGGAAGGAGTCTTCTCGATGGTGAATGGTCCGGTTTTTTATTTCATAGCAAAATTTGTTGCTTATTGTGTGTGGTGCTATGCAGGCGTGCGTCTATTTCGCTCTGGCGTAAGATTCGCGATTCCTCGCGCGCTTGGTTTGGGAATATTGCGCCTCTTGATGGGAATTTTTTTCGGTTATCTGATCTTCTTGCTCAGCGCCACGTTGATCTCGTCCCTGACGCCGAGTCTTCCGATAAACATCATCACCTACTTGATCGTCTACGTGCCTGTGCGCTGGGTTGAATGGACAATCATGGCCGTTCTCATTTTGCCCGGTCACGTTTACTTTTCAGAGTGGTTCACCGCCACTGGGCGGAAGGATCGTCTGTGGCGCTTGGGCGGAATCGCCATCTCCTGCTTTGCGGACATCCCACTGATCGCTTTCCTGGGTGGGGTGATTCCCGTTGGCCGGTTCTTTTGCTGAGTCTCATGCAGCTCAAGAATCACCTTTCAGAATGTCCGGTCTCCGACTTGCAAGCTTTGCTGTCTGACCGTAAAGTGAGTTCCTTACTATGAGCGTCTACTCCACGCCGCCTCTCACTTTTGGCGCGGTCCGCACTTATCCGCTCGTCTCTCGCAAAAGCAAAGTAAGTGTGCGAGACTTTGCCAAGCCTCCCGCGGCGAACGCCTCCGTCACAAAATTTCTCGATTCGCTCCCAAACATCCTCGCCGCGGAAGATTTGCGCAGCTTGCTCGCTGCTATCCATCGCGCGCGCAAACAACGCGCCCCCATCCTTTGGGGCATCGGCGGCCACGTGATTAAAGTCGGACTCGGCCCCGTACTCATCGATCTGATGAAGCGTGGCTTCATCTCCGGCATCGCCATGAACGGCGCTGCGCTTGTTCACGATTTTGAAATCGCACTCGCGGGCAACACTTCTGAAGACGTCGAAACCGGCTTGGGCGCGGGCCAATTCGGCATGGCCGCCGAAACCGGCGAGTACATCAACGAATTCTCAAAACTAGCCGCGCGCCTCCACATCGGCTACGGGGAAGCCGCCGGCCAGTTTCTCACCAGCGGCATTCTCAACGTAAAGCACGCCGGCTCCAGCGTTCTCGTCGCCGCCTTCAAGCAGCGCATCCCCGTCACCATCCACCTTGCGATCGGTACCGACATCCCGCACATGCATCCGGCCGCCGACGGTCCCTGCCTCGGCGCGGCCACCTTCCTGGATTTCCGCCTGTTCTGCGCTCTCGTGAAACAAATGCATCCCGGCGGCATCTATCTGAATTGGGGATCCGCGGTGCTTCTTCCCGAAGTTTTTCTGAAAGCTGTGAGCGTGTCGCGCAATCTCGGTGTGCCCTTGCAGCCCATCACCACGGCCAACTTCGACTTTATCCAGCACTATCGTCCGTTGCAGAATGTAGTGAAGCGTCCCACCGTATCCGAACGCGGAGGCCGCAAATCGGAATCGCGCGGCTATGCCATCACGGGACATCATGAACTGCTCATGCCTCTGGTCGCCGCCGCGCTGGCAGCCGGGTGGCCGAAGACTCCGCGCCAAGGCAAACGATGACCTTCTTCGACGAGAGCGAAAAATCTCCTCCTCCAGAGCAAGAACTGTCCGGGCATTCTCCCGCGGAGCCTGGCGCGGGGGATGCCGGTGCGGCTCATCCGCTTTCCGCTCCTACGGAGATTCCTCTCGCCGGCGATCCCATCAGTCTCGCGGCAACTGTTCCCGCAGCCGCCTCCGCCTACGGTCCGTCTCTTCCCGAGGACTTGCGCATCTCCTGGTCCTGGCCGCATTTTCTCGTCTTTCTTTTTTTTGGACTCGTCAGCTTTTTCCTTGTTCAGGTAAGCTTCATGATTTATTACGCCGCTCCTCTGCGTCGCCTCACGAACGAAAAAGACTTCGAGCGGTTCGTCTTATCAAAGCCGGTCTTTGCGGTTGGCAGCATGGTTCTCTTGTACGCATTGATCTTCCTCTTTCTCTACGTCAGCTTGTCGGTGCTTCCCGGCTCACCCTTCTGGAGCACTCTCGGCTGGAGAAAGCTCGTGCGGCACGGCGGCGGCCGCCCGCGCAGTCCGTGGCTTTTTTTCTTTGCGGGCTGCGGTCTTTCCCTGGTGGTATTCGCCGTCACCGCGAAAATGCAGCCCCCCGAAGACGTGCCCATCGAGGAGCTCTTCCACTACAAAAATACGGCGATCCTGTTCATGGCCATGGCTGTTTTGGTGGCGCCGCTTGTCGAAGAAACCGTCTTTCGCGGCTATCTCTATCCGCTGTTTGCGAAAACCTTCGGCGTAGCGTTTGGTGTCATCACCACCGGCGTCCTTTTCGGATTGATGCACGGCGCCCAGCTTGGATGGACTTGGGGTCTAGTTAGCGTGCTCATTGGGGTCGGGGTGATTTTCACGTTTGTTCGCGCACGCACTGGCACCGTCTTCGCCAGTTTTCTGCTCCATCTGGGCTACAACTCCATGATCGCCCTGTTCACCATTCTCGGCACCAGCGGATTCAGCAAAATGACGCCCACTCACTGATCGATTCGTTTTCTTCACTTTCGTTGGTTACAATGCTTTGTTCCGGGGAATCGCTAAAATGTACGTAGCCCAACCCATCGAATGGACCGACCGCGGCGTGGTCATGCTCGACCAACGACTCCTTCCCGGCGAAGAAGTCAGCTATACCTACACCAACTACCGCGACGTCGCCAAAGCCATCCGCGACATGGTGATTCGGGGCGCGCCGGCGATCGGCGTGGCCGCAGCAATGGGCGCCGCGCTAGGGGTTCTGCATTCCTCAGCAAATTCCATCGAAGCCCTGCGCACGGAATTCGCCGAAATCTGTGACACCCTGGCGAAAACCCGGCCCACCGCCGTCGATCTTTTCTGGGCCATCGAACGCATGAAGCGCCGCTTCGCCGAACTCGGGGCGCAAACGTCAGACCTGCCAAAAATTCGACGAGCAATGGTCGAGGAAGCCCAGCAAGTTCATCTGGAGAAAAAGGCCACAGATGAAGCCATCGGCCGATTTGGCGCGGAGTTCATGCCGACTAACGGCCAGGTCATGACGCAATGCAACGCCGGCGCCCTGGCTACCGGCGGCATCGGCACCGCGCTCGGTGTCATTCGCGTTGCGTTCGAGCAGGGCAAGAAAATCCACATCCTTGTCCCGGAAACGCGTCCCTATTTGCAAGGCGCGCGACTCACCGCCTGGGAACTTCACAAAGGCGGGATTCCGCTGACGCTCATTACGGACAATATGATCGGCCACTTCCTGAAAACCGGCAAAGTCGGCGCGATCGTCACCGGCGCCGACCGCATCGCCGCCAACGGCGACACGGCTAACAAAATCGGCACTTACCAAATCGCGGTTCTGGCGAAAGAAAACGAAGTGCCCTTTTATATTGCAGCGCCCGTCTCTACGTTCGATCTCTCCATTTCCGACGGCGATCAAATCCCCATCGAAGAACGCTCCGCCGCCGAAGTCACGCATCTGCAAGGCGTGCGCATCGCTCCTGACGTTCACGCCGCGCATCCCGCTTTCGACGTTACTCCCGCGCGATATATTGCCGCCATCTTCACGGAACGCGGCGTGGCCCGCGCGCCGTACACGGAATCATTGCGTACGCTGGCGAATTCCGGGCAGTTCGCCGCACCGGCCGCGCGCTAACTCGTCGCGTCCTTGTCGATGAGCAACTCAAATCACCACGCGATGCACAAAACGTTGGGCGCAGCGGCGCTAGTTGCAATCGCCGCTCTTCTGCTCACATCGGCGAAAGTGCGGCCGCAAACACGCGCAACACAGTCCACCAAATCGCAACCCATCCGTCTGCATCCCGCGAATCCACACTATTTTCTGTACCACGGAAAAGCCGTCGCACTCATTAGCAGCGGCGAACACTACGGCGCAGTGCTAAATCGCGACTTCGACTATCATCGCTATCTCGCCACGCTGGAATCCGACGGCCTCAACTACACGCGTCTCTTCGCCGGCTCCTACGTCGAAGTCCCGGCAAAATCCTTCGGCATCCTGCACAACGACCTCGGCCCGGAGCCTGGACGCTTCCTCGCGCCGTGGGCGCGCAGCGATGCTCCCGGCTACGCCGGGGGCGGAAACAAATTCGATCTGGGGAAATGGGACGACGAATTCTTCGTGCGTTATCGAGATTTTCTGGCGGAGGCCGCCAAGCGCGGTATCGTTGTGGAAGTGACTCTTTTCTCCGCGCATTACGCCGAAGCGCAATGGCAAGTGAGCGCGCTAAATTCCGCCAACAACATAAACGGCACCGGTGCTATCGACTGGAAGAAACTCAACACTCTCGAAAACGGAAATGTCCTTGCGTACCAGGAAAAATACGCGCGTAAGATAGTTCGCGAAGCCAACCCTTTCGACAACGTCATCTTTGAAATCCAAAACGAGCCGTGGTCCGACCGCCCTGTTCTCACTGACGTGATCAACCCATATCTCCGCCCACCCGGGCGTGACAACTTTCCGAACTCGGTGGATCTTCCGGATGAACTCTCGATGGCTTGGCAGGCTCAAGTGGCTGAGTGGATCACGCAAGAGGAATCCACCCTGCCGAATCGCCACCTTATCGCCCAGAACTATTCCAATTTTCGCGCGCCGATCCTCAAGTTGCTGCCGAACGTCGACGTCGTGAATTTTCATTACGCTTACCCAGACGCCGTGACACTCAATTACGGCCTCGGCAAAGCCATCTCCTATGACGAAACTGGTTTTCTCGGCCGCGAGGACGCGGCCTACCGGCGCCAAGCTTGGAATTTCATGCTCTCCGGCGGGAGCACATTTGGCGCATTGGATTATTCGTTCACCACCGGCCACGAAGACGGCTCCTTCGCGGAGCCAAACGGCCCGGGCGGCGGAAGCCCCACATTGCGCCACCAGCTTCACATCCTCAGCCAGTTTCTCCAGTCGTTCTCTCTGGTTGATTTTCGGCCAGACGCACGCACCGTGAAACACGCTGCAGGAGCGACGGCTCGCGTGCTTTCCCATCCCGGACAAGGAATACGCCATTTATCTGGATGGGAATGGCCCAGCCAGCCTGACTCTCGAACTTCCGCCGGGAGACTACACTTCCGAATGGCTGAATGTAGAAACAGGAAAAATCGAGGAGCTCGAAAAGTTCACACACAAAGGCGGCGACAAACTCCTGCAATCTCCCGCCTTTCAAAATGGAATCGCGCTTCGGCTCAAGAGGACCAGGACGGAAATACCTCGATAGATGAGCCGCGCCGCAAGTTGTGGTTTTCGGAATTAGTCCAAATCTTTTTTTGCTGATTTGTTCGAAGCGGAATCCGGGAAAACGTTGTGCTGGGGCGGCGGCATCGGAATATCGCCCATGCGATCTTTCCAGAGCACCTTGTTCAAAACCGCTGTATCCACAGCATCCGCGTGGCTGAAATCCAATTTCTTCCCTTCTTTCCATTCCTTCGCGTTCATTTCGTAGATCAATCCGTTGTCGCGGTTGCGAAAATCCGCGGTGAAAGCCGGCTGCTGCCCCGTTCCGCTGAAGAGGGACGCCATCACCGCCGCGCGGGAATCGTTCGCGTTCATCGGCGGCACGCCCAGCAGCGATTCAATCGTGCGCACCACATTGATCGTGGTGTAGAACGAATGATCGACGAACGGGCTGCCTGCGGCGGCGACCGGTGCATATTTGCTGATAACCAGAGCCAAACTCCGGTGAGAGTCCACGTGATCCGGCCCGTCCTGCGCGTCGTCCTCCAAAATCAGGAACGCCGTATCGTCCCAAAAGGCGCTGTGCGACACGGCATCCACCACTCGCCCGATGGCCAAGTCGTTGTCCGCGACGGAAGCCGCAGGCCGCGGCTTGTTTTTCGTAAGACCTGCCGTGTGATCGTCCGGAAGCCGCAACAGAATGAATTGTGGCATGGTGTCCTTGCCCGCTTCGCGCGAAGCCACAAATTGACGGAACTCATTCAGAAATTCATCCGCGCGCAACTGATCCGGATACGCCACCTCAAAATCTGGAAACAGCCGATCGAAGTGCCCGCGAAGCTCCTGTTCGCTCGCCACATTCTGGGCCAACACGGGAATCGCCCACGGATATGGGCTCGGCCCGCCGCGCGGCTCACCCACATTCTTTTCAAGCGGCTCGCCTTTATTGATCACAGCGCGCGCGCAGTTTCTGCCTGCTGCTTTAGGCGGCCCGTTGGCAGGCTCATCCTCGTCTGCTTTTTCGTTGCACCAACGGCTCACGATGTACTCGCCGTAATGACGGTAAGAAACACCGTGAGTCGCAAAGTTCTTCCATAGATAGCCGCCCGTCGGCTCGCCCGCATCCGGAACTTCATCCTCCAGCGACACGCCGCTCAACAACGTCCCCTCGGCATCGTAGGTATGCTCGCTGCTGCGATAGCCGATAGGCCAAGTCTTCTCGATATAGTCGGAGACGGAAGCGGAAGTCGACCACACATGGCCGTTTCCGGAAACCTCTCCGCTGTCGTAAAAATTGTCGAGGATGCCGAATTGCCGCGCGAGCTTGTGTTGATTCGGCGTGATGTCCTCCCCGTACATCGTCAACGAGGGATCGCCATTGGCGCCCGCGAGGTCGCCGAACACCTGATCGTAGGTCCGGTTTTCCTTGATAATGTAAATCGTATGATGGATTTTGTTCTCACCGCCGGCAAAGGGGACGCGGTCGCCGTTGCCACGCAGAGCGTTTGTTTCCACCACTTGCTTTGTATACGCCGCGAGATTTGCCGTCACGTCCGCGAGTGGAATGCGCGCGAGCGAACCATGAATCATCGCGGGACCGTACGGATACTGCGGCCTGCCATCTTTCTTTTCCCCAATGGGTTTGGGGTTTGGCCCGGAACCTTTGCCCTTTGCGCTGGCGATTAATAGATCTTTTCCGGTTGTCGCAACTACCGTGGGGTACCACTCGGTAGGAATGAATCCTGTTGCTTCGGCCCCCGCGCCACCGCTTATTTTTGTGAGATCAAACACCGCCACCGAATCCGAAATTGCATTTGCGGAGAAAAGGGTCTTTTGGTCCGCCGAGAGAGCCAGATATTCCGGGTCGCTTCCACCGTATTTCTGTCCCGGAAGTTTCGAAGAGAGGTATTCCACGATTTTGTCCGAGGCGGTATCGAGGACGGCGATTTCGTCGCGGTTGGTCAGCGCTATGTATAGGCGCGAGTCGTCTCCATTGAGCAGCAGCGCCGTGGGGTGCGAGCCTCCGGCAAGCGCCTGCGCGGGTTTGCGCAGTGGGATGATCCGTAGCACTCGCCCGTTCACCAAATCCAGCTCCGCCACCGACGAAGCATTCCACAGCGAAACGAAGCCGCGTTTGCCGTCCTTGGTCATCGCCGTCGTGTACGGCAGCGAAGCCGGAATCCGCTTCATCGTTGAAAGATCAAAGCGGTAGACGATTTTCCCGTCATTCGTATTGAGAAGCACGGCTTCGTCGGAATTATTATTAGCGGCGAGCAATTTCTCCGCTCCCCCGCTAGCTCCAACGCTCAACCCCGCCGGGTAAGTGACGTCCTTGAATTCCGCGCGGCGTTTTTTCCCTGCGGGGATTTTCGCGCGCGGCGCCATGGGCAGAAATCGTTCAGGTGCGATCTGCCCGTTCTCAAAGCTATAAATGGCAATCCCGTTGCCCGTACTCCCCGTTTGCTTTCCTAGCGGATCGGTCAGCGAAGCCATGCTCGCGAAGAGATGCTTGCCGTCCAGGCTGAACGCCAGCCCCAGAAAATAGGTTTGCTTGGCTCCGCTGCCCAGGCGTTCATCCGGAAAATCCGTTAGCGCATCCGTTTCGAGATTGAGCACCGAGAGAGACTGCTTCTCTCCCGAAGTGTATGCGCCGTACCCGCTGTGCAGAAGCACCGCAAACCGCCCATCGGGAGAGATCGCCATCGCCGTTGGCAAATTGTTGATGGCCCGCGGCGAGCCCGGTACTTCACCCAGTAAAGTGCCGTTCGCCAGGTGCACCGTCTGCCCGGTTTGCTGCGCAAAGAGCGCCGGTGCCAAAACACAAAGAGAGAGCACGCAAATCAACAGAAAAGAGAGCATGCGGACGCCGTAAACACGAGTTTCCATCGCGCGAGTATAACGGTTCCGCATCAAAAAATGGTGAACAGGAATGTCGCAGTGGGGCGGCACAGCGCCACCGCTCTTTTCCTCCCCCGCTCTGGTCATCTCCGCTAATCGCCCCGCGCCTCGAAGAACGGCGACGGCCTGAAACGCGGCGCTCCAAGCACCAAAAGCTGGAGCTGCGCGAAGGCAGGCTGCCGCAGCGGCGAAGGTCGCCTGTGGATTTCTGGACGCGCAGACACGTTGCCCTGACACGGCCCGGCCGAAACCTGCTAGCGCAGCCCAGTTAAAGTACTTATTTTCTGTGATTTGCAGGCGGGCGTGGCCACAATCCCCCGGCAGTGCGCTTGCATTCCTCTCTGGCTAGTATGCACCACGTCGCAAGCAACGAGGGCTGCAGCCATGTCAGCCAAAAAAACCACCCGCACTCTCCACCACTCCACCGCGGCCAAGCTTTTTTCTTCGCGCGCGCTAGCAGCGCTTGCTCTCGCGGCCCTCGCGCTCTCTTCATGGACCGCCGACCGGCTCTGGCCGCGCCAGATGCGCATCTCGGCGCACCGCCGCCATCTCGCTCCGAAGGTCCAGGGGCGAAACATCGCGCTCCCGTTCTCGAGCGAAGTGGCTTGCGCGGAAATCGCCTCGTTCGACGACCAACTCGAGGCGTTCCTCCGCTACGAATACCTCCGCGGGCGCGATCCGGACGAGGCTTCGAAAATCTTTCTGACCGCAGGCCATAGCGGCAAACGCACGAATTACAAGATTTTTACGCTCGTCGAAAACGATCAGTTCGCCGCGGTTGCGCGTCTCAATCGAATGGAATTGCACGGGCTCATCACCCATTACGAACTCGCCGCCTGGAGCAGGCAGGACCTTGCTCTCGCGCAACAACAGAGCCGGATGTTCGAGAACGCCTACAATCTTCCCTCCGAACAAAAACTGGAGACGCTTCCATCCTTCCAGCTTCTGCCCGCGCTCGCGGATTTTCTCGTTTTCAAATCGCAAACGGACTGGCGCGTCGTCGGCCAAAGCGCGCACGCGCCTCAGCCGCTCACGCATCATCAGGCGCTACGGCTTGCTTCGGACATTCTCGACGTCGCGCATTTTTACAATCTGCCGCTGGATTATTTTCTGGGCGTCGGCGCGATGGAAAACAACTACATGGACGTTAACGGGGATCTCACGCACGCGGTTTGGAAAACGCGCGCGGAAAGGGGCGATATCGTTCTCGAACGCGGGCGCAAACGAGTTCTCGTGAGCGATTATTCGATAGGGACATGGCAAATCTCACGCGAAACACTGCGCGCCGCTCACCAGCTTTATTTAAAGGACAAACGTCACTACGCCGAGTTGCCGCCACGGCTGCGGCCCTCGCGCGATCTCGACGTGAATTCGGTGAATAGTGAAGTGCTGACTACTTATGCGGGGCTCGTGCTCCGCGATCTGCTGGATCGTTTCGATGGCGACATGGATCAAGCCATCGGAGCTTACAACGGCGGCGTGCGCAATCCCAATCCGGCTTACGCGGCTGGCGTAAGAAACGTGGCGCTCTACGCGCGCAGGGTTCTGGAACACGCACCTCTGCCTGCCGCAAATTCTCGCGTAGCCAGTTTGCCGAATGGGACCGTGCTGTAGGAACGAGCTTTTGTTCACGCCCGGGCACGGCGTGCTGTGCCCCTGCGGAGGAAAAAGCGTGCCGCACTCGTATCAAGGAAAGAGCAAATCAAGGAAAGAGCAATGAAATTACATCGCTCGCATAGACCTGAGCGACGGCGCAGAGTTCTCGTGGCGCCTGACCGGAAGGTCAGGTTCTTGAATCGTGCGTGCCTGTACGTTTTCGATGTTGCCTCGATTGGAATCGCACGTCTAAAGTAGTGGCTGCCCGGCTATACCATTCGCAAAATGAAATCAGCCTTGGGAGTCTCCGCAAGCAAACCAAACCCCTCGCCTCTCGCGGGGTCCGGCCAGTTCCGCGTTATGCCGGCCGAATTTAATCCGCAACAGATTTCACGGGGCGAGTGGTGGCTTTGGCTCTCCGCTTTATTCGTCACCACACTTTCTGCCATTGCGTTTCTGCTCACTTCGATTCATTCATTTTTCCGTCATGCGGATTATTTCTACGAAATCCGGTCCGATCAAGCGCGCTGGGCCACGCTTTGCCTGATTCTGCTATTCAATGGATGGCTGGTTTACCGGCAATGGTCGTTCCGCCGATTGCGAAAACTGGCCGCGGGGCTGGCTCTTGATTCCCAAGCGCTTCCGCAGCAAACCTCCGAAGCGGCGGGGCTCGATTCTGTTACGGGCTTGTACACGCGCTCCTCTCTCGAGCAACATCTCGGGAAGGAAGTGGCGCGCGCGCGCCGTCAAAATTCGGCGTTGAGCCTGGCCACGCTTCACGTGGATGAGTTCGCGCATCTCAGCTCGCGCTACGGCAAGTCCGCCGTGGACACAGCGCTCAAAGAGTTAGCCCGGGGCTTGAAAAAAGCCAGCCGTGGTTCGGACATAGCCGCGCGGCTAAGTGACGACGATTTTCTACTATTGCTACCGGAATGCGGCGTGAACGAGGTCAAACAGGTCTTGAACCGTCTCGGCGCTATCGAAGTGAGCGCGTCGGGCGAACGAATTCCTCTCAACTTCACTACCGGGTGGGTGGATTATCAGCCCGGCGACTTGCCCGCCGATTTGCTCAAGCGTGCGGCTGAACTTCTGCATCTTTACGACACGGCTGCTCAGGACAGCTTCTCCACGACTCTCTCGCCTCACTAGTTTTGTCTCTCGCAGATAGTTTCGAAGTTTATTGCACTTTGAGGAATGAGCCGGGCAAGCCCGGCCCTTACAAATATCCTGGCCGCAACCGCATCCGCGAATTTTCTTCGCTGAAGGGGCGCTTCCCTCTAGAATCCTCAAGGCGCGAAAAGTGATGTGCGCCGCATCGAGCGGTTCGTTGAGGAGCGGGCATGAAACCGGCACAGACGAAAGAATCTCCAAAAGTTCTGGTGATCGACGTGGGCGGCACGAATGTCAAACTCCTGGCAACGGGGCATAAAGAGGCGCGAAAATATCCGTCCGGCCCGACGATGACGCCACGAAAGATGGTGAGCCTGGTAAAGAAATCCGTATCCGATTGGAAGTTTGATTGTATTTCTCTGGGATATCCGGGACCGATCATCAACGGGCATCCGTTGCGTGAACCGCACAATTTGGGACGCGGATGGGTGGGATTCAACTTTCAAAAAGCGTTTGGCTGCCCCGTAAAGATCTTGAATGATGCCGCCATGCAGGCGGTCGGCAGCTACAAAGGCGGCCGGATGTTGTTTCTTGGGTTGGGCACGGGCCTGGGATCGGCGATGATCGTCAACGGAATCCTGCAGCCGATGGAGTTGGCGCACCTGATCTACAAAAACGGCAAAAGCTACGAGGACTATCTTGGCTTGCGCGGCCTGGAAAGATACGGCAAGAAAAAATGGCGCCGCTGCGTGGCCAAAATTACGAAGCAACTGAAGATTGCGCTGGAAGCGGATTATGTCGTGCTGGGCGGAGGGAATAGCAAGAAATTGAAGGAGCTGCCTCCCGGAGCACGGTTGGGCAATAACGATAATGCGTTTGTGGGCGGATTTCGCATGTGGCAGAAAAATCAGGTGGCGAACCCTTTTTAAGTTGGCGCAGTCCGTCTGCCGGGAGTGCACGGCAACTTCCAATCTCTTGCCTGCGCTTGTATATTGCACACGAACATCGAGGAGGTCTTTGTCATGGAACTGTGGTCTCGTCGTAAGTTTTTTCTGACGTCGCTTGCGAGTAGTTTTGCGGCGGGCGCGGGCAAGGTTTTTGGGCGGTCGCTGCCGGCGGATGCAAGTGCGCGTTCGTCGTTGATGCCAATCGCGCCCACACAAGGCACGCGGCCAATCATTATTTCCAGTGCGAACGGACTTCATGCGCTCGATAAGGGAATGGACATCTTGAAGAAAGGCGGCGACACGCTGGATGCGGCGATCGCGGCAGTCACCGTTGTCGAAGATGATCCGAACGACGATTCCGTGGGCTACGGCGGTTTACCGAACGAGGACGGCGAAGTGGAGTTGGACGCCAGCGTGATGCACGGGCCGACGCACCGCGCGGGCGCCGTTGGTGGCGTGCGGCGCATCAAGAACGCGGCGCGGCTGGCGCAGACCGTGATGCAAAAAACGAATCACGTGATGATGGTCGGCGAAGGGGCGCACCGGTTTGCCGTCGACGAAGGCTTTGAGGACATGAGCCTGCTCACCGAGCACTCGCGGAAGATTTGGCTGGCGTGGAAAGCGGCGTCCTCGGTGAATTGGCGGCCCGGGATTGATAGCCCGGAATGGAAGGAGCACGTTGCGGCGATTTTCGATGGCGACAAAGAAAAGATTGCTTATGCTGAGCGCGTAATCGCCCATCCTCCTACGGGCACGATTCCCTGCATGGCCGTAAATGAAAAAGGAGAGATCTCGGCTACGACTACCACAGCCGGCCTGGCATGGAAAATTCCCGGACGCGTGGGAGATTCGCCAATCATTGGCGCGGGGTGCTTCGTGGATAACGAAGTGGGCGCGGCGGGCTCGACGGGCAAGGGCGAGGAAAACATCAAAATTTGCGGCGGCCACACCATTATCGAAATGATGAGACGCGGAAAGTCGCCCGAGGAGGCTTGTTTAGAAGCGCTGGCGCGGATCGCGCGAAATTACGACAACGACAAGAAAAAACTAGCGACGTTCCACATTTTCTTCTATGCGCTGAACAAAGACGGAGTGCATGGGGCGGCTTCGCTTTGGCGCAATCATTATGAGGAAAAGCAAAACTCGGTTTACGCTGTGCACGACGGTACGCAAGCGCGGCTTGCGGAATGCAAACCGTACTTTGACGAAATCAATGTGCATGGATAGCGCCGGCGGATAAAATAGATCCATGGATCAAGCGAATGTTTTGATTATTGGCGGTGGTGTGGTCGGATGCGCGATTGCGCGCGCCGTTTCGGGGCGCTGGGAAGACGTTTTTCTCGTCGAGCAAAATCCCAAGCTGGGTATGGCGACGAGTTCGCGCAACAGCGGGGTCGTTCACTCCGGCATCTACTATCCGAAGAACTCGTTGAAGGCGCGGCACTGCATTGAAGGCAACCGGCTGACGTATGAATTCTGCAGTAAGCACAACGTGGCGTTCCGGCATACGGGAAAGCTGGTGGTGGCAGCCGACGCGCATGAAGAGCCGGCACTCGAAGCGCTGAAGAAAAAGGGCGAGGATAACGGTGTGGAGGGATTGCGCCTGATTGGACCGGAAGAGATTTGCAAGCGCGAGCCGCACATCCGCGGGTCCGCCGCGATGGTTGTGCCTTCGACGGGGATTGTTTCGGCGGAGGAGCTTGTGCACGCCTTTGCGCGCGTCGCGGCGGGGCAGGGCGCGGAGATCGTGAACCACGCACGGGTGGTTTCGCTAGAGCCGGTGGCGGGCGCGGTTCGCGTTGGCTTGCGGATCGGCGACGAAGAAGATGTGCAGGACGAGACGATTGAGACCCGGTGCGTGATTAATGCGGCGGGACTTTATTCGGATGAGGTGGCGGGCTTACTGGGGAATAATTCGTGGAAGATTTATCCAGTGCGCGGAGAGTATTGCGAGGTGCGCGGGCCGCGGGCTTCGTTGATCAACGACCTTGTTTATCCGCTGCCGCACAGCGACGGGCTGAGTCTCGGCGTGCACTTCACAAAAACGCTATGGGGAACCTTTCTGCTGGGGCCGACGGCGACGTACGTCGATGGAAAAGAAAACTACGAAAAGAACCGGCTGCCGATTGCGGCGTTTGCGGAGAGCGCAAAAACGCTTTTGCCGGAAATTGAGGAGAGCGACTTGCATCTGGGTTACTCGGGCCTTCGCCCCAAATTGGTCCCACCTACCGGCCATGGGATTGCGGATTTTGTGATTACGCGCGATCCGGCGGTGCCGCAGGCGATTCACTTGGTGGGGATTGAGTCGCCGGGACTGACGGCGGCGCCGTCGATTGCGGAGCACGTGGCGGAGTTGGTTGCGGAAGTCCTCTCATAAGGCTCACCAGCAACACAGGCACGGCGTGCCGTCTCCCTACGAACTGAAAAAGTCTATTCGACGATGATGCGGAGGAATTTTTTCTTGCCAGCACGGAGGAGAAATTCTGTGGGCTTGCTCAGGTCAATGTCTTTGCGAGGATCGTCGACGCGAACGCCGTCAATTTCCACGCCGCCTTGTTCGATGAGACGCGCGGCTTCGCTTTTTGAGGGCGCGAGCTTCAGCTCCGCTAGAAGAGAAACAAGTTTCTTCGAGGGGCCCTGTGGAATGCGCTTAATATCCGCTTCTGCGGGCGCCTGGCGGTCACGGAAGACGCGTTGGAAATTTTCGGCAGCTTTGCGGGCGGCTTCTTCGCCATGGAATCCGGCGATCACTTCCTCGGCGAGGCGTATTTTCACATCCATCGGATGAACGGCGCCGCTCGCAACCTCTTTCTTCAGCTTGGTAATCTCATCTGGAGTGCGGTCGGTGACCAAATCGTAGTAAGTCCACATCAACTCATCGGGAATGGACATGAGCTTGCCGAAGATGTCGGTGGGCGGCTCGGTGATGCCGATGTAATTGCCGAGGCTTTTCGACATTTTGCGCTGGCCGTCGAGGCCGACGAGAATGGGCACGGTGACGGCAACTTCGCCAGCGAGGCCGTAGGCGCGCTGTATGTCGCGGTGCACGAGGATGTTGAACTTTTGCTCGGTGGCGCCGAGCTCGACGTCGGATTTGAGGGCGACGGCATCGTAGGCCGTGAGGAGCGGGTAGAGAAGTTCGTGGACGGATATGGGCTGGTGGTTTTCGAGGCGGGAGCGGAAATCTTCGCGCTCCAGCATGCGAGCGAGGCTATAGTGGCCGCAGATGCGGACGATGTCGTAACTGGATAATTTGTCGAGCCACTCGGAGTTGTAGCGAACTTCGGTCTTTTGCGGGTCGAGGAGTTTGAAGACTTGCGCGAGATAGGTTTCCGCGTTGGCGTTAACTTCTTCGCGCGAGAGCGGCGGGCGCGTTTCGGAGCGGCCGGTCGGATCGCCGATCATGGCGGAAAAATCGCCGATCAGGAAAATGGCAGTGTGGCCGAGATCCTGGAAATGTTTTAGTTTGCGGAGGACGACCGTGTGGCCGAGATGGATGTCGGGCGCTGTGGGATCGACGCCGAGATAGACGCGGAGGGGCGTGCCAGTTTTGAACGAGTGTTCGAGTTTTGTTTTCAGCTCGGCTTCGGGAATAATTTCGGCCGTGCCTTTTTTCAGGTAGGCGAGCTGTTCTTCGACGGGTTTGAACTTAGTTTCGGGCATTTTTTAAGTTGTTCGAATGACGCGGCGGCCTTGGATTTTGTAACGCCCTTCGAGGACGATTCGAACGGCCTGAGAGTAGATTGTGTGTTCCTCCTGCAAAATACGCGCGGAAAGCGAGTCTTCAGTGTCGTCGTCATTTACAGCCACGACGGATTGCAGAACGATGGGGCCGGCGTCGAGATTTTCGTCCACGAAATGAACCGTGCAGCCGGCGAATTTCACGCCGTATTCGAGCGCTTGCCGCTGCGATTCGAGGCCAGGAAAGGATGGCAGCAGCGACGGATGAATGTTCAGGATGCGATTTGGGAAAGCGGCCACGAAATACGGCGACAACAAGCGCATGTAGCCAGCCAGGCAGACGAGGTCGACTTTGTGCTCGCCGAGGACCGCAACGACCTGGCGGTCGTAGGTTTCCCGTTCCAATCCTTTCGAAGGAATCACGCGCGTGGCGATCCCGCGCGCTTTCGCCAGGCCTATGCCGGGAGCGCCATCGCGGTTGCTGATAACCACGGCGATTTCCGCGTTCGGAATTCGGCCGGCGGCAATGCTCTCCGCAAGCGCTTCGAAGTTTGAACCGCGGCCACTTAACAGCACGCCTATGCGCTTCTTCATAAACAAAAAACGTTAACACAACCGCGGGCATCGGCAAAACTTGGGCTGTGCCTCAGGCATGCCGCGGGCGCGTCCAGTGCAGTAGGCAAATGCATCGCAAAGTTTCGGATGTCGCGTTAGAATGCCCATTCGCTGAACGTAAATTCCTTTCGAAAGCGCAGACCATGACCAATCGCACTAATCTGTTCCGCAGACACTTTCTCCATGCGGTGATTTTGTTCGCTCTGATGCTTTGTCTCCCCACAAGCATTACTTTTGCGCAGAAGAGCGCGCCAGCGAAAGCCCGAAACGTCTCGCACGATCCCGCGGAGCCACCACAAAACAGGCCGCATCCGAGAATTTTGCCGCGGCCGGCTGGCGCGATTGCGCGTGCATCGATAAACGAGAAAACGATGCGCGAGATTATCCATGAACAGGTGAGCTGCGGAACGCGGCTGACGCTTTCCTCGTGGACGGACCCGAAGCGAGGGATTGGTTGCGGGCGCGACTTCATCGTGCCGCGATTCAACGAGATCGCGAAAGCGTCGGGCGGGAAGCTCGAGATTGTGGTGGATAAATTTGAGTCGAAGTCGGAACGGACGGGGCCGAACCCAGTGCATTTGGAAAATGTGTATGGGATTTTGAAGGGTTCCGATCCAAATCTGGCCAAGAATATTTTCATTGTGGTGGGCGACTTCGATTCGCGGCCCTCGGATGTGATGGATGCGAACGCCGATGCTCCCGGGGCGGACGATGATTCTTCCGGCGTCGCGGTGGTTCTCGAATCCGCGCGATTGTTGAGCAAGGCCGCCGCGGCGGGGCATGGCGGACGGGCGACGGTTTTGTTCGGCGCGCTCTCGGGAGAGGAGCAGGGACTCTTGGGGGCGTATCGTTTACTGGAATGGACGAAGGAGCAGGGCTATACGGTAGGCGCGATGATGGACAACGACATCGTCGGCGCGGACCCGGCGCCGGGCGGCCCGCACCGTGTCAGGGTATTTTCGGAGAACGGCACGATCGAGGATTGCGACGGGCCGCAACGCGAGCTGGCGCGCGCCATCGAAGAGATTGATGGCCGTTCGGCGATCCGCATGATTTTCCGGTTGGACCGCTACGGGCGCGGCGGCGATCACTATCCGTTTTCCAAGGCGGGGCTGCCAGCGGTGCGGTTTACCGAGCCGCTGGAAGATTACCGGCATCAGCACCAAACACCGAGGACGGAGAGCGGAGTGGAATACGGCGACCTGGAAAAATATCTGAACTTCTCGTTTATGGGGAATGTGGCGCGGGACAATGCGGAAGTGCTGCGGCAGCTTGCGCTTGCGCCGGCTCCGCCGACGAACGTGAAATTGACGGGAGCGGTGACGCCGGATGCCAAGGTGTCTTGGGTAGCGGACGAGGACGCGGATCGCGCGGGGTTCGAGATTTTGTGGCGCGAGACGAGCGAGTCTCGCTGGAGCGTTTTTGATTTCGCGGAATCCGCCGGCAAATCCGTTTTGAAGGATGTTTCAACGGACAATCATTATTTTGCGGTGCGCTCGGTGGGAAAGAACGGCGCTCGGTCGATTGCCGTGGTCGCCGAGGCGGAGAGGCGCGCGCCTCCGACGCCGAGCACCGCACCCAAGCAGTAAACAAAGATTCGTGAGGATACAAACCGCTCGTGAGTGGACGCTCTTCTGAGTGAGAACGCGGCGAGCCGCGATCCCGCAACGGAAAAACGAACTGCGCCACAGGGGTCAGTGCTTGGGTGCGCTAGTTGCTTGAGCGAATGTGATGAAGTGGCCGGCCGGATCCTGGACGGCGAATTCGCGCATGCCGTAGAAGGCGGTGCGTTCGGGCATGACTTTCGGCGTGTCCCTTAGGGCGGCTAGGACGGCGTCCAGGTTATCTACTTCCAGATAGAGATAAGTGGGCCCCTTTCCGGCGGCGATCATGGCAGGCGGGGCGTCGTGTTCGACGCTGGCGTAGGTTTGATACATCACCTCGGCGGAGCCTTTTTGGAATGAGACGAAGCCGAGCTTGTCGCCGTCGGGGACTTCGATGGTTTTTGCGAAGCCGAGACGATCGATCCAGAAGGGCAGAATAGGTTCGATTTGGCTGACCAGCAGGACCGGGGTGATTTTCTTTACGTTCATGGATTTGTTCTCCTCGATTTGATTGGCGTGCAGGGTAGCGAATCCGAAAAACAGGGCTGCGGCTAAAGAGGCAGAGGTGAGGGCGCGCATGCCGGCATTTCTCCTTGCAGCGGACACTAGTCTCATTTAGACTAGATAAAGATAGAAAAGGCTAGTAGCTTTGTCAAGGAGGTTTTTGTGCCAGAAAAAACGCGGGAACTCGCAGAGTTGATTTCCATTGGTCCGGCAATGCTGCGCGATTTCGAAATGCTGGGAATTCGAAGCGTGGCGGCGCTGGCGAAGCAAAACCCGCGACGGATGTATGAAAAGATGGAACGCGTGACGGGGCAGAGGCAGGATCCGTGCGTGCTGGATACATTTTGCGCGGCCGTGGCGCAGGCGAAGAATCCGAGGCTGGCGGCGGAGAAGTGCCAGTGGTGGTGGTGGAGCATGCAGAGGAAGAAACGAAGTAAGGGCGTAAAGAAGTAACGAGAGAGAAAGAAAGAAGAAGATAACGCAGAGATCGCAGAGGGGCGCGGAGAGATTGAAGAATACATCTAGGGCGAAGAAGAGACTGGCGTTGACCACCCCGGACTTGGTGCTTTTGAGTTTGCTGGCGGAGCGGCCGATGCACGGCTATCAGGCGAACGCGGAATTGGTGAGGCGCGAGATAAAAGACTGGGCGGGGATTTCGCGGCCGCAGGTGTACTACTCGCTGGAGAAATTGGCGAGGGCTGGGATGATTCGTTCGCTGGAAACGAATGAGCCGGCTTCGGGGCCGGAGCGAAGCAGCTTTGAGACGACGGCCAAGGGGCGGGCCGCGCTGGCCGATGCTCTCGAGAGCGAAAGTTGGACGACGCAGCGGGATCGGCCGCCGTTTCTAACGTGGGTGGCGCTTTCCTGGCAGGCGCGTCCAGGGGTGGTAAAGCTGCAGATTAAGCGGCGCAGAGAGTTCTTAGAAAAGGAAGTTGCAAAAGAGAAGGAAGTGATGCGGTCGATTTTGGTGGAAGTGGGGCACCCTTACCACGAAGCCGTGTGGATGGTGAGCCTGATGATCGAGCAATTCAAAGTAGAATTGCGGTGGCTCGACAGGGTGGAACGGGAGCTTCGGCGGCGTGGACCGGCTAAGCGGCCTGAGTACGCGGGGGACGAAAGGAAAACGTAACACAGAGACACAGAGGACACAGAGAAGAGTAAAGGCGAAGAACAGTTCCAAAGGAGGAAGAGATGGTGCGGCGACGGATGCTACGGAGTGCGGTGGCCCTTGCGAGCTTAGTTTTGGCGGCGATCGGAAACAGCGGTCAAAAGGCTGGGGCGCAAGAGAAGCGGCCGACTGCGCGAGAAATAGTGGCAGCAATTCAGGAACATCTGGGAATACCGTGGATGAAAGAAACGGTGGACACGTTTAAGGCCGGGAATCCGGACACGCCGGTGACGGGAATCGCCGTGACGATGATGGCGACGATGGACGTGCTGCAACGTGCGGCGGCGCGGGGGCAGAATTTTGTGATTACGCATGAGCCGACGTTTTACAACCACCTGGACACGCCGGAGGGGATGGACGTGAACGATCCGGTGTGGAAAGAGAAGCGCGAGTTCATTGAGAAGCATGGAATGGTGGTGTGGAGATTTCACGACCACTGGCATCGGAGAAAACCGGACGGAATTTTAGCGGGGATGGTGCACGCACTGGGGTGGGAGAAATATCAGCAGGAAGAGAATCCGTATTTGTTCACGATGCCAGAGATTACGTTGGAAACGCTTTCGGCGGACGTCGCAAAGAAACTGGGTTCGCCGGTGCTGCGAGTGGTGGGACGGCCCGAGATGAAGGTGACACGGATTGCGTTCAGCCCGGGATCGGCAGGGTTTGTGCGGGAGACGCACGCGCTGGAAATGGAGAACGTGGAAGTGCTACTCGTGGGGGAGACGCGGGAGTGGGAGACGGTGGAGTATGCGGCGGACGCCGTGACCGAGGGGAAGAAGAAGGCGCTGATTGTGATCGGGCATGTGCCATCGGAGCAGGCGGGGATGGAAGAGTGCGCGCGATGGTTGAAAGAGTTTGTGAAGGATGTGCCGGTGGAATTTGTGACGACTAAGCAGCCGTTTTGGACTTTGGCGGAGCGGGAAAAGAAAAACTAAGAAGAGTAGTTAGGGCAGACGGCGACTCAGAACGCCGAGAGCAAGGAGAAAAAGGCAACAGGCAGGAGTGCGTGTTCTACTAGAGATTGAGGGAACCGTTGTGAGCGACACGTGGCTTGCCAGAGTCGGCTCGCTCGATGCGGCCAATGCGGAAGAATTTTTCGCGGCGGCGTTTCAGATCGGCTTCGACAGATTTTACGTGAGCGGGAGGCACGACGAGAATCATGCCGACGCCCATGTTGAAGGATTGTAGCAATTCGTTAGTTTCGATTTTGCCGAGCGCGGCGAGAAATTTAAAGATGGGCGGGACCGGCCACGAAGCGAGATCGATCTGCGCCTTTACCCCGGCGGGGAGAACGCGCGGCAGATTGCCGGGAATTCCACCGCCGGTGATGTGTGCCAGAGCCGAAACCCAGCCGCGCGCCACGATATTTTTGAGCGCGGGGGCATAGCAGAAGTGAGGCTTTAGAAGCTCCGCGCCGATCTTGTTTCCCACTTCGGCGACATAGGTGTCGGGCTTCAGGTTTGCGACTTCGAAGACCAGCTTTCGCGCCAGGGAATAGCCATTCGTGTGCAGCCCGGAAGACGGAAGGCCGAATAATGCGTCGCCAGGTTTGACGGATTTCCCGTTGAGAATTTTCTTGCGCTCGACAACCCCGACGATAAATCCCGCCAGGTCATATTCGCCAGGTGGATAAAAGCCGGGCATTTCCGCGGTTTCGCCGCCAATCAGCGCGCATCCCGCTTTGCGGCAGCATCGGCTCATACCTTCGACAAGTTGTTCGATCACCGCCGGATCGAGCTTTCCCATCGCCAGGTAGTCCAGAAAGAAAAGCGGCGTCGCGCCCTGGACGAGAATATCGTTGACGCAATGGTTGACGAGGTCGCCGCCGACTGTCGAGTGCACGCCCATGGCCATGGCGATTTTCAGTTTGGTGCCGACACCGTCGGCGCTCGAAACGAGAACGGGTTCATTCCACTTTTTGTTGTCGAGCGCGAAAAGCGCGCCGAAGCCGCCGATGCCGCCGAGCACGCCCGAGGTGAACGTGCGGTTGGCATGGTGCCGGATGCGCTGCTTGATTTCGTCGGCGACAGCGATGTTCACTCCGGCATCGGCGTATTTCATCGAGGGTGATTCGCTTTCGTTTTTTATTGGGCACAGATTCGCGCCCATCGTGCTCACTTCGGAATGAACGGCATGCTGCCGCGGCGGGCTCGCGGCGAAATTCCAGACCTGCGCGGCAACTCGGTTAACTGGAGCGCGGCTCAAATACGAGCAAACGAGCGTCCGGATCAAAAGGTCCGGAAAAGGCGCCTCCAGCGCACGGTGCTTGGATGGATGATGGCATTCGCATAGGCCAAAAATCGTTCGCGAATCTGGCCGGGCTCCCAGGCTTCTTGTCCGACCTCAAGCGACATGTAAATCATTACGGGGGTGCCGATGATGTCATTTCTCGGAACGGGCCCCCAGAAGCGGCTGTCATAGGAATTGCCGCGATTGTCGCCCATCACAAAATAGTCTTTGTCCGGAACCTTGAACGGCATTTTGATGTCGCCTGGCTCGGTGCGACCGAGCGTGTAATTCTCGACGAGTTTCTGCCCGTTGATCCAAACGGCGCCATCATGAATGTCGACTGTATCGCCGGGCAAGCCGATGACGCGCTTCACGTAGTCGGGCTGGTCCGGAGCGAATGGCGGTTTGAAAATGATGATCTGCTGGCGTTTGGGATTGCGCCAGAGCGAGACGTGCCAGTTGGTGAAAGGAACGCCGGCGTCGTAGCCGATCCGGCTCATGATGAGGTGGTCACCGATGAGAAGCGTATTCTCCATCGAGCCGGAAGGAATGACGCGGGCCTGGCCGATGGTGCCGTTGATCAGAAGAAACGCGAGCCCCACCCAGAACCACGCAAGGACTTCGCGCTGCACGCGCTGGCCCATGGGCAGTTTGGGCTCTTCGGCGGCTTTCCCGCTTTCTTTGCCGGCCTCTTTGCCGGCTGGTTTTTGTTTTGCGTCAGCCTTCACGTTCCACCGTCACTGGTTTTTCCACAGATGCTTCCTCCGGAGCGCTGCCGTTCTTCACCTCCGGAGCATTTCCATTGCTCTCGCGGACTTCCAGCTGCACGAGGTCCGTCGGATAGACCCCGGTATAACAAGACGTACAAAACTTGCCTTCGGTGTCGTTCACGGCTTGGCGAAGAGCGGGCAGCGAGACGTAACCGAGCGAATCCGCGCCAAGAAATTTGCAAATATCTTCGGGAGAATTCGAGGAGGCGATAAGTTCCTCGCGCGTCGGCGTGTCCACGCCGTAATAGCACGGAGAAATCGTGGGCGGGCAGCTGATGCGCACGTGGACCTCGCGGGCGCCGGCTTCGCGGACCATGCGCACGATTTTGCGGCTGGTGGTGCCGCGGACGATGGAGTCGTCGACGAGAATGACGCGTTTGCCTTCGATCAGGCCGCGAATGGGATTGAGTTTTAGCTTTACGCCGAAATTCCGGATGGCTTGCGAGGGCTCGATGAACGTGCGGCCGATATAGTGATTGCGAATCAACCCCATGCGGAATGGAATCTTCGATTCGAGAGAGTAGCCGACCGCCGCGGGCACGCCGGAGTCCGGAACGGGCACGACGATATCGGCCTCCACGGGATGTTCTTGCGCGAGAAGGCGGCCGAGCGCTTCGCGGCTTTCGTTCACGCTGCGGCCGAAGATGATGCTGTCTGGACGCGCAAAATAAACATGCTCGAAAATGCACTGCTGCAAGGGTTTTTCCGGCGCGAAGTGGATGGACTCGATGCCCGAGCGGGAGATGCGCACCATTTCGCCGGGTTCGATTTCGCGGACGTACTGCGCGTTGAGCAGATCGAACGCGCAGGTTTCGGATGCGACGAGCCACGCATCGCCGCCCGTCGGAAGAGGCAGCCTGCCGAGAACGAGTGGACGGAAGCCGCGCGGATCACGCACGGCGATGAGTTCATCCTGCGTTAGAACGAGCAGCGAGTACGCGCCTTCGACTTGATTGAGCGCATCGCCGAGCGCTCCGGAAAGATTGCGAGCTTGCGAGCGCGCAATGAGGTGCACGATCACTTCGGTGTCGCTGTTGGTCTGGAAGATCGAGCCGCGATGTTCGAGTTTGCGGCGCCACTCCGCGGCGTTGGTGAGATTGCCGTTGTGGCCAAGCGCGACTTTGCCCTTGTTGCAATCGATCATGATGGGCTGAGCGTTGAGCAGTGCTTTGTCGCCAGCGGTGGAATAGCGCGTATGGCCGATAGCGAGGTTTCCCGGCAGCTTGGCGAGCACGCAGGGCTGAAAAATCTCTTCGACGTCGCCCATGGCACGGTGGAGATAAGAGGTCGGTGCCGTCGCTCGAAACGATTCCGGCGGATTCCTGGCCGCGATGCTGCAGCGCATAGAGGCCGAGATAGGCGAGATTGGCAGCTTCGGGATGGCCGAATACGCCGAACACACCACACTCGTCGTGGAAATGATCGTCCGCGAAAGCGAGTTTTTGCGTCATTTCGCGACTAACGTGTTCTCGAGCGAATTGGCCCAAATGCTGCGCAGTGTGTCGAGGGGGGAATCGACGACTGCGCTCCCCTTATATTCGATGCGGAGCGCGTTGTCAAGTTTCACTTTGCCGATTTCGTGCGCGCCCACGCTGTATTGTCTCGCAGTTGCGAGAACAGCGGCAAGTTTTGTGGGGGAGACGGAGACGACGCAGCGGGCGCCGCGCTCGTTGAAGAGTGCGTGCTCGGCGGGGCCGTCGTCGCCTCCAGATTTACGTTTGCACCTGGCGCGGGCACGGCGTTCCGCGTGCCTTCGGGAGGCATCGGCGGCGAAGCAGGATTCGGCCAGTGTGACGGCGATGCCGCCGTCGGAGATGTCGTGAGCCGATTGCACGCGAGCCGCCGGATGCGAGCGCAACGAAGCAATCGATGAGGCGTTTTTCGGCGGCCAGATCGATGGCCGGCGGTTCGCCCGAGACTATGCCCGCGATAGTCTTGGAATATTCCGACGACGAAAATTCGCGCGCAGCTTCGGACGCCTGGTTGCCTTGTAGGGGCACGGTATGCCGCGCCCGTTCCGCCGGGTATCGGAACCTACCGTCCAGCAACACGATAAGTCGCCTTCGTCGCGGAAACGCGATTTTCAGGACGCGGGAGGCGTCTTCAAGAATGCCCAGAATCCCAATGACCGGCGTCGGATAAATGGATTTGCCAAGCGTTTCGTTATAAAAGCTGACGTTTCCGCCGGTGATGGGCGTGCCGAGTTCGGTGCAAGCAACGGTGAGCCCGTCGATGGCTTCGCTGAATTGCCACATGACGTCCGGTTTTTCGGGGCTGCCGAAATTGAGGCAATTCGTGGCGGCAATGGGGCGCGCGCCGGACGTGGCGACGTTGCGCGCGGCTTCGGCGACGGCATGCATGGCACCGACGCGCGGATTTAGTTGGCACCAGCGGCCGTTGCCGTCGGTGGCGAGAGCGCCAGAGCGCGCTTTACAATTCCCGTTTGCGGATCCTTGATGCGCACGACTGCGGCGTCACT
Source organism: uncultured Acidobacteriota bacterium (assembly GCA_963804545.1). GTDB lineage: Bacteria > Acidobacteriota > Terriglobia > Acidiferrales > UBA7541 > Acidiferrum. Next base: position 2,155,222 of record CAWDQW010000004.1, on the reverse strand, counting down.
TGCTCCAGGTCCTGCGAGCGTGTTGGTGCGCACGCTGGTGTCGTACTGCTCGGTGATCCATCGCTTGGAAGCGATGGCAGGCGATGCCAGCAACTTTGCAAAATTCGCAGTGAGGTTCGCGCCTTCCGGCGCGAACTTGAAACCAATCGGCGGGTGTTTCGTGGCGAAGCGGCGGTTGTGCGATGGGGCGGCGGTAGACCGGGCCTTCTTCGGCTAGCGGATGCGCGGGGATCTCAGCGGCGATTTGGCCGTGATTCAAGACTTTCGCGATGCCACCTTCCGTGACGATACCGACTACGACAGCATCGAGTCCCCACTTTTTGAAGACGTCGAGCACTTCGCGCTCGCGGCCTTTTTCCGCAACCAGGAGCATGCGCTCCTGCGATTCGCTGAGCATGATTTCGTAGGGAGTCATGCCGGTTTCGCGCTGAGGAACTTTGGCGAGATCGATTTCGATGCCAGTGCCGCCGCGCGAGGCCATTTCCATCGTCGAGCAGGTAAGGCCGGCGGCGCCCATGTCCTGAATGGCCACGACCGCGCCAGTTTGCATGGCTTCCAGGCAGGCTTCGAGCAGGAGCTTTTCCATGAAGGGATCGCCCACTTGCACGTTCGGGCGCTTTTGCTTGGATTCTTCCGTGAACTCGGCAGAGGCTAGCAGCGATGCGCCGTGAATGCCGTCGCGGCCGGTTTTTGCGCCGACGTAAATCACGGGATTGCCGATGCCCTTGGCTTTGGCGAGAAAGATTTCTTCTTTACGCGCGATGCCAAGCGCGAGCGCGTTGACCAGCGGATTTTGCGAATAGCAAGGCTCGAAGCTGACTTCACCGCCGATGGTAGGCACGCCGAAACAATTTCCGTAGTTCGCGACGCCGCGAATCACGCCGTCGAGAATGCGCCGATTCTTTGCGGCGTCTTCTTCGCTTGTGTCTTTGCCCGGAGTAATTTCGCCGAAGCGCAGCGAATCGAGAACCGCAATCGGCCGCGCGCCCATGGTAAAAATGTCGCGTAGGATGCCGCCGACTCCCGGTCGTCGCGCCTTGAAACGGCTCGACATAGCTGGGATGATTGTGCGATTCGATTTTGAACGCCGCAACCAGACCGTCGCCGATGTCCACGACGCCAGCATTTTCCCCCGGACCTTGCACGACGAGTTTGCCTCGCGTGGGCAGACGCTTCAGGTGCACTTTGCTAGATTTGTAGGAGCAGTGCTCGCTCCACATCACGCTGAAAATGCCGAGCTCGGTGATGTTCGGATCGCGTCCGAGAATTTGCTGGATGCGCGCGTATTCGTCGCGAGTGACGCCGTGTTCAGCGGCGATTTCCGGAGTCACTTTGATTTCGGCGCTAGCGGTAGCCATTTGGGCGGTTCGTGGTCCTTCAGTCGATTTTTGTTTCGAGATAGCGATCAAATCCTGCAGGCCACTCGCTGGCAGGAATGCCGCGTTCCTCCGCGTTCATCACCGGTTTTCGCATTTTCAAATCATTCGAGACTCCGAGAAACGCGCGAAATTCGCCCCAAACGGCAAGACCGCAAGCGGAGCCGTCCACTGCCCACCCAATGTCCACCACATCCTCGTCAACGAGTACATTCGCGCGATTATAGATGTGTGCGCACCTCAAGATTTCTTGCTGCTTCGCGCCGTACAGATAAAACCACCCGGTTTCCGTCAGAGTCTTCAAATACGGCAAAAACTCCTTCGGGGCCCGGCGCATACAGCATGAAACTACTGGCATTCTCGGCGCCGGCGAGTTTATCGAAATCTGGAATGGCCACACCCGGCTCCGTTTTTTTTCGCCTCTTGCTGCCAGTGCAAATTCCGTGCGCGAACAAATTCTTCGTAGCTTAGTTCAGAGAGTTCTTCATTCATCGCATCGCTCAAAACGAGAGTGAGTTGAGCATCCTTGGGACTTCTTCGAAAAAACGGTCGACTCTTCACGCCGTGGCCTTCGCAGTGCCGACGAGAGCTTCCACCATCGACTTGAAAATGACCAACCCGTCGTCGGAACCGAGAGCGGATTCGACCGCACGCTCGGGATGGGGCATCAGGCCCGCGACGTTGCGCTCGCGATTGCAAATACCGGCGATATTGTTCATCGAACCGTTTGGATTGCCGGCAGCGTCATCCGATTCCGTCCGGCGTCGTGTAGCGGAAAATAACCTGGCGGTTTTTCTCGAGGTCCGCGAGCGTTGCGTCATCGCACGTATAATTACCGTCGTTGTGCGCGATGGGGACAGTCAGAATTTGGCCGCGCTTGCAGCGTTCGTGAATGGCGTGTCGGTTTGCTCGACGCGAATGTGGACGTGCCGGCAAATATAGCGCAGGCCGCTGTTGCGCATCATCGCTCCGGGAAGCAAACCTGCTTCCAGCAGAATCTGGAAGCCATTGCAGATGCCGAGGACCATGCCGCCGCGTACTGGCAAATTTTTCGACCGATTTCATCACCGGGGAAAAGCGCGCGATAGCCCCGGTGCGCAAATAATCGCCGTGGGCAAAACCGCCCGGCAAAATAACCGCGTCGCAATTCGCGAGATCCTGCGATTGGTGCCAGATGAATTCGACAGGCTTGTGCAGAACATTGCCGATGGCGTAAAACGCGTCGTGGTCGCAATTGGACCCGGGAAAAACAACGACTCCGAATTTCATTGCGCGTTGGCTCCGTATAGCATTCGGGGAAAGCCTATTTTAGCACACGCAGGCGTAAGAAAAATCCTTTCGCAAATCGATCAGGATCGAGCGGCTCCGTCCGGTTAAGAACCTACAGGCATTCCAAAAGCCAGTCGAAAGCCGAAACCATCCTCAACCACCATTTCATAGCAGTTATAGACTTGCGTCACCGGAGGCTCGACAATCTTTGCGCCGCGTTCCTCCAACTCTGCGTAAAGCGAATCGACGTCGTTCACCCAAATGTAGGCGTCTATGCTTCCCTCGCGCCGTCGGATGTTGGGCGCGGCGGCCATTCCTTCGTCGATTTTCCCAAAATGTACCACGACGGAATCTCGCGCAACGATCGCATAAATGGGAGGGTCGAGAAAGTAGCCGCGAATGTGGAATCCCAAAACATCGCGGTAATACTCTGCAGCAGCAACGACATCCGGCACGACGAATTGCGGCGCAATCATCCTGCATTCGACGGCGGCTTTAGCTTGAGGTTCAGCCATAGGCGACCTCCGCGTTTCTTTACGCGGAAGATAGCACTCGCCACGTTGTGATTCAATGCGGACACTGAATGACATCCCAGCCGCAATGGCAAGGCGTGAATACAGCCGGGGATTTAATTCGCCAGACCTGCGAGGCCGCTCTTAACGCCGCTTTTTGGAGGGACGGCGAGCCCTCGTTCTCTTTCGTGGCCGCTTCGTTTTCTTTGGATTTTCCGTGGCAGCCAATTCTCGGCGTTTCTTGGAAGCCCAGCCCGGTTTATTCACTTGCCGGCCGCGAGCGATAGCCAGAGCATCCGCGGGAATGTTGTCCGTGATCGTGGAACCCGCCGCGACGTAAGCGCCATCTCCGATACGAACCGGCGCCACCAGCGCGCTATCACTTCCGATAAACACTTTGTTGCCGATCGAAGTCGGAGACTTATGAAAACCATCGTAATTGCAGGTGATAGTGCCAGCGCCTATATTTGATTTGGCGCCGATCTTCGTATCGCCCAGGTACGTCAAGTGCATCGCCTTAGTGCCTTCGCCGATGGTGCTCTTCTTCAGCTCGACGAAATTGCCGATGCGCGCTCCAGCCTTAAGTGATTGTCCGGGCGCAAGCGCGCAAACGGCCCGATGATCACGCGATCATCCAATCGGCTCTGCGCGACGACACAATGCGGCTCGACGGTCACGTCATCCCCAAGCAGCGCATCGGTAAGCACGCTGCCGCTGCGAATCATGCACCGCGCGCCAATTTTTGTTTTGCCCAGATAGCTGCACGCCCGGCTCAATCACCGTATCTTCACCTGCCGTGACTTCCGGATCGATCAGCACGGTCTCCGGCAATTGAATGGTTACTCCAGCATCCATCAACGCGGCGCGTTTACGTTCGCGAAAAATGCGGTCCACTTCCGCCAGGTCCGCGCGCGTGTTGCAGCCAAGAACTTCGCGCGGGTCGGGCGCGACTTCCGCAAGTACCGTCTCATTTTTGCGGTCATTACGGCGATGGTGTCTGTGAGATAAATCTCGCGATGATGATTGTTCGGCTTGACGTGCGCCAAAGCCGGCCAAAGCTTATCCAGCGTAAAACAATAGATCGCGGAGTTGATTTCGTTTAGCTCGCGTTGGTCAGGCGTGAGCTGCGATTCTTCCACGATGGCCGCGACAGCCGTCTCGGATTTTCGCAAGATGCGGCCGTAGCCCGAGGGTCGGCAAGCACAGCGGTCAATATCGTGGCAGCGGCATCTCCGGCGCGATGTGCAGCGATGAGAGCTTTAAGCGTTTCCGTGCGCACCAATGGAGCATCGCCAGGTAATACCACGGCAAATTTCGCTCTACCCAAAGCGCGGCGCGCCATTTGCATCGCATGCCCTGTGCCGTGCTGCGGCTGCTGCAACACAGTCTCCGCGCCAAGTGGCTCAACCATCGACGTCACCTGGTCGGCTTGATGCCCCACAACGACGAGCGTTTGCTTTGCGCCCGAGCGGCGCGCACGCGCGGACGACGTGCTCGATCAGTGTGCGTCCCCCGGCGCGGTGCAATACCTTCGCGAGGCTTGATTTCAGCCGCGTGCCTTTTCCTGCGGCGAGGATGACAATAGCTAGATCATGGTTGGACATGAGAGTTCTATTCTCGCCTCTCTGCCTCATCTTTGACAATCGCGGGGAGCATAGCTAGTGCAGAATGTGTTCTGGTCGTAATCCGGCGTCCAAACCAAAATCAGGCGCCGTTGGGTCCCCCGGGTTCCCGTAGTGTTTAGTATTCCGCGAAAGGAGCTATCGGTATGCAAACCTGCTCGCGCTGTAAGGCCTCCGTCCAGGAAGGTGTGTCTTTTTGTCCCTCGTGCGGCAACGGTTTGAGCGGCATTCCCGCTCCCCTGGTAGCTGGATCTCCACTATCCCCTGCAATTCCAGTAGCTTACACGGGTCCTAAAGAAACCAGTGGCAAGGCCACCGCGAGCCTGATCTGCGGGATTGTCGCGTATGTGATTCTGCCGTTTCTGGCTGCTATCCCTGCCATCGTCCTGGGACATCTGGCGCTCTCCGACATCAAGAAAAAGGCGGGCCAGCTGACGGGAAGCGGCCTCGCGATAGCTGGCATGGTCATGGGTTATGCCCAGTTGGTCTTCCTTCCGGTGATTTTGATCATTGCCGCGATTGCGATCCCCAACCTGTTGCGTGCAAGAATGGCGGCCAACGAAGCCTCCGCGGTGGGCACCCTCCGGACGTACAACATAGCGATGGTCAACTTTGCGAACCAGTGTCAGATGCTTGGCTTCCCTCCGTCCTTGCGAAACCTCGGCCCGGGAAGTGGTGACTGCATGGGAGCGAACCTCATCGGTGCAGTACTCGCTAGGCCAGTTGCGACGAGAAGCGGCTACAGATTTTTCTATTCACCCGGCCCCGCCGACAATTCTGGCCGCATCGCCAGCTACACGATCACTGCCGACCCCGTCACGGACAACACGACCGGCACTCGGCATTTCTTTGTTGATGAGAGCGGCGTTATTCGCGCGAGCAGAGATGAACCAGCCACTGCGGACAGCCCTCCGCTTCAGTAGCTCTTAGCGAGTTTGCCTTGAGTGTGAGTAAATCCCGTTGAACGGGGCCGCGAGAGCAAGACTAATCCGTGGCGGGCGCAGGAGAAAGCGTGGTCAAACGAACTTCGCGCTCGACCGGAGCTGTTTCCGCTGTTGTAATCGTCCACAGTGAGGGGTCGGCAAGCAGTCGGCTGACAAGCTGGGTGTGAAGGGCGTGACCCGCCTTGTAAGCCTCGACCCGCGCCAGCAACGGCAAGCCCGCTAAGGCCAAATCGCCGATCAAATCCAGCGCTTTATGCCGGCCAAACTCATCCGGAAAGCGCAGCGGTCCATTCATCACGCCGTCATTGGTCAAAACGATGGCGTTTTCGAGCGAGCCGCCACGAATCAAACCCATGGAGCGCAGAGGCTCGATATCCCGCTCGAAACAAAAAGTACGCGCGCGCGCCAGGAGGTGCCGAAAAGTCTCCGGGTTTACCACCATCTCGACTTCTTGTTGACCGACAAGTGGATGAGGGAAATCGACGTAGCAGCGCACGCGAAATTCGTCCGCGGGATAGATGCCGATCCGCCGGTCGCCTTCCTCCACTTCCAACGGCTTCAGCACCTTCAAATAGCGGCGTTTGCGGCGCAGTTTGCGAACGCCGGCATGCTCCAGCATCTGCATAAAAGGCTCAGCTGAGCCATCCAAAATGGGAATCTCGATCGAGTCGATGTCGATAAAAATGTTGTCGATGCCGCAGGAATAGATTGCTGCGAGTAGATGCTCGGTGGTGGAGAGCAGCACGCCCTGTTTCATCAAGCTAGTGGCATAGCTCACGCGTGCGACGTTGTGTCCCTGTGCCTCAATGGGAAAATTGTCGAGGTCAGTACGGCGGAAAACGATGCCCGTGTCGGCCGGAGCGGGAAGCAGGCGGATGTGCCCGAAGACACCAGTGTGAAGACCCACACCTTCAGCAAACGCCTCTTTCGCTATTGTGGATTGGAACATTGCCCCCTCCTAAGATAGCATGTTGTTTGACCACGGTTTCCTCGCTTTGTCCATATATTTCAGTGACTTATAGGAACACGAAGTGGGAATCTTTGTTTGGTGTGTCTATTTCTGCATCATTTTTCTGTTATGCGTGTCTTTCGCCCAACCTGCCCCTCCGATCCTTTTACCCTTCTCACATATCGAACCTTCCCAGGCTTCCTTTATCATTCCCGGCGCGTCCCATCTTCTGTGAGTGCTATAATTGATATTCTGTTTCTGGAGCAGCTTCGCGAATTTAGAAGGGGACAGGTGAGGCATGAATCGAACGGCTCGCATCGGAGTTCTTTGCGCATCGGTGGTTATCTTCTGTTACGCCGGGCTGGGTCATGTCCTCGGCCGCACACCGGACGACAAGGCCTATAAGTCGCTCACGGTATACAGCGAAGTGCTCCAAAAAATCCAGCAGGATTATGTCGACGAGCCGAATCTTCATTTGGTCACCTCGGGCTCGCTCCATGGACTGCTGGAATCTCTCGACCCACAATCCAGCTACCTCACCGCCCGCGAGTACACGGAATACAAACAAAAGCAGGCGGCGAATGCGACCGGCGACGCCGGCCTCACGCTGAGCAAGCGTTTTGGCTACATCATTGTGGTTTCTGTTTTGCCGGATAGTCCCGCCGAAAAAGCGGGCATCCATAGCGGAGACATTTTTGAATCCGTCGCGGGCTTCACCACGCGGGATATGTCCGTTGGCCAAGCCATGAACTTCCTGCACGGCCAGCCAGGCACCGGAGTAAAAGTGGGTGTCATTCGGCGAGGCAAGGCCGATCCAGATGAAGTCGACCTTGTGCGCGAAAAACTCGGCATCCCGAAGATCATACCGCTGAAAAGGCCGACCCCGATATTCTCGTCCTTCGTCTGCCTTCGCTTGATCCCGGACGCGCCGATGAAATTCGCTCCCGCCTGCAGGACGCGGAAAAACAGGGTATTCACAAAGTGATTCTCGATGTTCGTGAATGCGGTCGCGGGCCGGTTTCGGAAGCGATTGCCATCGCCAAGCTTTTTGTTCCTTCGGGGACTTTGACAACCCTCCGTGGCCAAACGGTTTCCACCCAGGTTTTCTCCGCCGATCCGAGCAAGGTGGTCTGGAAGGCCCCCGTTTCCGTGCTGATCGATGCGACCACATCTGGCGCGGCAGAGGTGCTGGCGTCTGCTATCGTGGCGAACCATCGCGGCGACGTTGTCGGCGAACGCACCTTTGGAATCGCCTCGGAGCAAAAGCTGATCTCCCTCGATGACGGCGCGGCTCTCTTCCTCACCGTCGCCAATTATTACAACGGAGACGGAAAATCCATTCTCGAAGAAGGCGTTGTGCCTTCCGAAGTCGTGCGCGCCTCGGCCGAAGACGACTCAGACGCTGGCGATGACGACAGTGGCTCCGCTGATGCCCAGAAAGAGCCCGTGGCTCCTCGCCCGCTATCTCCCGAGGATCCCATCTACCGCAAAGCCCTCGAACTGCTGAAGGCTCCGCAGAAAAAAGCCGCCTAGCGTTCCGTGCTCGTTTGGCGCGGGGCAACAACTCAAATTCTTGCGTTCCGGCGTGATCGCCGCGGCAGCCGTCTTCTTCCGGCTGCTCCTTTCGCTCTGCTCTTGGTAGCAGCTCTTTTTTCCTGGGGCTGCAAGAGTGAGCATCCCAAAAGGCTCTCACCCAGCCAGGTCCATGCCATCACCCGCGAAATGATGCGTGCCTCGGCGGGCTTCGGCAAACAGCCCGGAGACATTGCCTCGCACCTCCAGTTTGATGGTATGCATGCGGATCGAGCGGACCACCTATTTGTCGCGCTCCCCGTCGGCGGCTCGGAACAATCCCGGCGGGAATCCGTCGCGAGCCTCATTCAATCTCTGGACCGCGTTGCCACTTCCCATAACCTCACGCGCGATGCGGAGACAAACTCTGGCGCGCTTCTTCGTCTGGACTATCGTAGCGCGGGCGTCATCACCAATTCGGTTCATATCGTCGCTCCGATGGCCACGCTCACCTCCTCGCCGGCTTCTCTGCGCCAAGGCGAAACGAACGGCGGCGCGCGGCTGGCGATCATCCTCGACGATCTCGGCAACGACCGCTCTGCCGCCGATGCGATCTTTGCGCTGCCTTATCCGCTGACGATTTCCGTCCTGCCCGGCCATGCCCATTCCGTCGACATCGCCGAAGAAGCGCACCGCCGCGGTTATGAAGTCATGCTCCATCTCCCCATGCAATCCGTTGGAAATGAAATGCCCGAAGCCCAGGAGCTTCATCCAGGCATGCCCGTGGAGGATATTCCTGCCCTATTCGAAAAGATGATGCAGAGCGTTCCCAATGCTTCCGGCGTCAACAATCATCAAGGGTCGCAAGCCACCGCCGATCCCGCTTTGATGGCTGAACTTATGCCCGTTCTACAAAAATGGAATCTCTTTTATGTCGACAGCCGAACCACAGCGGCGACGGTCGCTTATGACACTGCGCAGCGCTTCGGTGTGCGCTCCGGCTTCCGCAATGTTCCGTTCCTCGACGATGTGCCGGAAGTATCTGCGGTGCGCAAGCAGCTCGAGTTGGCTCTGCGCGGCGCCAAGGCAAAAGGCGAAGCTATCGCCATCGGCCACCCTCACCCTGCGACTCTGCAAGCTCTAAGCGAAATTCTCCCCCAAGCGGAAGCCCGCGGTGTGCATCTCGTTTACGCCTCTGACCTCGTGCACTGAGGCCCTTAGCTCGTCGTCGGCGAGTATCTCTGCACCTGTTTTGCGGGATACAAACGGTTGAACACGAAAAAGAAAACAGCGAGGATCAAGAAATCGAAAACGCTGGCTTCCGGTCCAGGTGTGCCTCCCGTCATCCAGTTAGGACCATGCAAGGTCGCGTTCGAAAGATGGCCGGGGAAAATCATGCCGCTGTCCGGAACGGAAAACAGAAACGTTTCTCCAAAATCAAAAGCCGCGTGCATGCCGAGCGCGAACCACAGGTTTCCCGTTCGTCTCACCGTGAAACCCCAGAATAAGCCTACGAAAAATACGCCGGCTACTCCGATCCAATTCTCGCCAGAGTTGCGCCGGTGCACCCATCCGAACGCACCGGCCAGAAGTACCGCCGCCGGCCAAAAACCGATCCCCTCGGCCAGAGTGTAAAGAGCGTAGCCTCGAAAAAGAAATTCCTCAAACAGCGCAACCCCTAAGAAAGAAACGCTCCAGAGCAACGCCCACTTGGCGATATCTGCCCCATGTTCAACAAGGTTTCCGAACGAATACCCGTGGAAGGCTGCGATCAGTCCCACCAGTGCGAGGATTTCGCACAATCCAAAGAGACTGCCCTGCCAGAAAAGCTTTCCGAATGCGCCTCGTGCCGGCAGTCCGTACACGCCCACAGGCCTCAGCTCGATCAACGACATGATCCAGGCCCCCAAAAACGCGGCCAGGAAACTCGCGAACTCGCCGACGAACTGAAATGCAAGGGAAAATGTGCCGCGCTCTGGACGGAAAAATTGGCCGAGAACGATTACAGAACCGCTCCACAACACAAAGAAAATGGTGATGTAAATCAAGAGCCGCCAGCCCGCGCGCAGCCCCGTTTTATTTAGAAACACCACTTCGGGGAAGCCGGTTGCCGGTGTATTTAGCGCCCTTCGCGCCTCAGGCCGGGTGCCAAAGGAGTCGTCGTCCATTCATCGCTCCAACGAAGCTCGCATCAGCCGCTTCAGTTTGAGACGCCAATGAGCTGGTGCCGTAAGCAAGCACTTGCAAGCGCTCCTCGCAAATGTCGGCCTGGGAGGGAACTGGTCAGCGAAGCGCGACTTCAAATTAGCACACAATTGCCGCGCCAAAGACGCTTTGCTCCCGGCATGTTGCGCCGGTTAATCGTTTCGTCTTTCTCACGAAGGATGCAAGCTCCCAATCACGCATTCCTTTGCCGAGGAAATGGCCTGACATTCAATAACCGCTTTGCTATGCTTGACTGGTTATGCCGCGAACGATGCCAGCTTTCGTGGCCCTAACCGGTTTCTTGAGGTAAACACGTTGGTCCACTCACCCAACTCCCCAACTCCCATCGGTGGCCGTCTCGCCCTCGATTTCGTCAACGAACTCAGCTCTTCCTCCAACTTCTCTTGGGAAGCGCTCCTCCGCTTTCTTCTGCTCACCCGCGTGATTTCCGCAGAGCGCAGCGCCCACTTGCTACCACTCCCCCAATACGACCCGCAGAGCGCCGCCTCCCTTCTCGGCAAATCCCAAAGGCTGCATGAGTCCTTGCGCGAAACCTTCACCACACTCCTCCACAAAGAAGCTGTATCACCCAAGTGGATCGAGCCGATCAATGAGGTCCTGCGCATCACCGAAGGACACGACGAACTTCTCCAGCAAAACGGCAAATGGGGCCTGCAATTCGTCGCCCGCGAGGATGGTCTCGACTGGCTCCTCGCCGCCATCGCGCGCTCAGCCGCTGAACTTGTCGCCGAGGGGCCCAGCGCCCGCCTGCGCGTCTGTTCCAACCCTTCATGCGGGCTCTTTTTCTACGATAACTCACGCACGCGGCGCCGCCGATGGTGCTCGATGTCCCGTTGCGGCAACCGTAATAAGGTCGCCGCCTTCTCTCGGCGGCACTCCGCAGGCCGCGGCTAATAAACACATCCCAGGCTTGGCAGATTTCACCCGTTTACTTCACGTATTTGGGCGATTCGCCTTTCGACCACGGATCGTAGCTGTAGGCAAACGCTAACCGGTCTGCCAGCGGCGGATGCGAGTACAGCCAGAAGGTAATGAATTCCGGCGGATTGGGATCGGCCAGGTCAACCTCGCCCAACACTTGGAACGACTGCGCCGCAACTTCCGAGGAATCCGGAATTATCCCGTGCGTTACTTCCAATCCGTACACATCGGCGGCATGCTCCTGCATCCTCGAGAAGCCGTTCGCCACGGGAGCCACCAGGAACATTCCAATTTCCACCAGAAGCAAGAGCACGGCAAAGGACGCCCAATCCTCGGGGCCATAGATTCGCCACTCCCCGCCCCAGCGGCCCAGCACCCAGTGCAGTGCTCGAAACAGCGCATAAAACCCAATCAGCAGCAGAGCCGCGGCAAACAAGAATCCCTTCCAAATATGCCCGAGAACGTAATGCCCCAACTCATGCCCAACAATGAAGAGCGTCTCGTTAGGCGTAGCCTTCCGAATCGTAGTGTCCCAAATCACCACGCGCTTGGACGCTCCCAACCCGGTCACATACGCATTGACCGCGTTGGTTTTTTCGCTTGCCCTCATCAAAAACATACGCTCTGGCGGGATCGGCACACCGGCATGTTTGGTCAGATTCGCGATGGCCGCCACCAAATCCGGTTTTGTAGTTTGCAAAGGCTCGAACTTATTGAAGAGCGGATCGATGAACCACGGGCTGATAAAGATAATGAAAACCACCACCGGCAGCGCCGCAAACCATAAATACAGCCACCATCGCCGCGGGCTTCTGGGCATGAGCGCCGAGAGGATCAGCGCAAAAATCAGCGCAAAACCCGCCATCAGCAACTGCTCCTTGCACCAATCCAGGATCCACGACCCCCAGCCTTGCACCGACATTTCATAGCGCAGCGAAAGAACGTGTCCATATATCCGCAATGGCAATGCCACCGCATCCACCGTCAAAACAAGCAGCGGTACGAAAATCAGCCCTTGAATCCATCTCTTGTCGCTTACGCTCTCCGCCCAATCCCGAAATCGCGCCGCAATCCCCAGCCGCAAGAAAACCACGAGCGCCAACACGTTGAGGCCAACGGAAATGAAGTACATCGCGTAGGACGCGCGCGAATACGCGACCGCCTTCTCATAACGTTCGCGGGAAAGCACGTATTCTCCGCTTTTTGTGGGCTGCGGAGCTGCGGATGAGATGGACTGCGTTGCAGAACGAAACCCGGGCGTGGGCAAGGTTTCCGCGGAAAGCGGCTGCCGCTCTCGAAGACCGCAGCCTGCGCGGATCCGCGAACCCACGTGGATAAAAACAACGCCAAACAAAACAACACCGCGAAACGGTGAAAAGAAAAACACCGCTTCATTCAGACCTCCTCGCAAACCACTTGGCCGAACCACTCGTGCGTAACCGACCAAGGCCGCACGCCGCGGGAGTATGCCGCACGAAGCGCCAGCGCGCAAGACTCGAGGTGATGAATGGGGGATTGGCGAGCCGCAGGCTGCCGTCCGCCCTATGCCGACAGTGGTTCTAAGGCGATCAGGGCGTTGGCGCGAAATGTGCCGTTTTCAAACAATAATTTCGCACCGAACCCGTCGTAGCTAATCCCATGTGCACGATCGATGTCCAGCGTTCCAGTTTGTGATGGCCGTAATGATGAAACAAATACGCCGCCCCAATCGACACTCCCGTTGCCGACGCTTCAATCACAGCGAACGCCGCATGATTGTCGACGATATCATTTGTCAGAAAAATCTCCTGTCGCCCGCGGCGCCGCATGTTCAATGTAGAAAAATAATCGAGAGTACGCGACGCTCCGACTCCAGCTAACATCCAATCGTTTTCCTTATCCCAAAACCGGTGCGTATTCTCCGGCGGCGCGGCCCTCAATTTTTCTGAAATAACCGGTTCGGCGCCGACCGGCGCGTCCACTTTCCTCGAAGCTTCCTTCTGCGACCCCGTCCCTTGCGAATCGGTTTGCGCTCTGTCTTCTCCTGGGCACGCGAAGAACCCGGCACGAAACCAACAAGCCCACCGCCGCCAATAGCAGCGCTCCGCGCCCTCCACCTCTTGCCGTTCTTCTCATCGCCGTTCTGCGTGCCTCACTCTTATTCTACATTCCCGAAAGAGTATAGTCGCGAAGTTGCCGTCCTGCCCTTGCCATCTAAAGGGACTCTTCCCCGTCATACCCGCGGCCCCACAAGCGGCTGATCTTAGGCTCGCCGCCAAATTCCAGCCGAATCTCCAGTCCAGGCGCGGGTTCAGCGCTGTCAAAACCACACGACCCGACCAGCTCTCATCCGATAACTGCCCTCTCGGCCAGTGTTGCCATATTCGCACCATCCAACCTTCAGGAATTGTCGTCCAGCCAAGCGAGGAGGTATTCTTGCGGTTGACCCTGCCCGTAGCCCAAAGAGGTATAAAACCATGTCACGCTTCATCTCTTTGCGCTTGGCACTTGTCGCTCTGATCGCCGCTGCCATCGTTCCGCTGGCAGCTCGCGCGCAATCGCAGGATCACCGTCTCAATCTCAATCCGTTGCCGATGCCGCACGCCGCGCGCGCGAGCAAAAGAAAGCCGCCGATAAGCAGCCAGCCCCTGTAATTACCGACGACACTCTCAAGCCAGTCCGCTCCTGCTTCCGCGTACACCCCTCCGACGCGGCCCACGCACCCTTCGGCATCTGCTCCGCTCCGCTCAGCCGGCCGCGGATTCCGCAAGTCGCAACTGGCGCGAATGCCGCTCCAGCTCCTTCCGGACAGGCCGCTCCCGGCTCACCTTCCGCGGATGCCGACCAAAAGCCAAAGCTTCCGGCGAAGCGGACGCCCTCGAAAAAGCAGCTTGCCGAAGCGCAGAAATCCATGGACCTTGCTTCAGCGCGAACTCGCCTTCGAGCAGGATAACGTCTATTCAAAACCCGATTACGCGAGCAACACGGCGGGCCTCGCCAAGCTCGAAGACCTCAAGCAACAACTCACCGACAAGCAGCAAGCCGTTGACGCTTTGAAAACGCGCCTCGACGCTCTCCTGGATTCCATCGGCGCTGCGCCTGCACCACCGGCTGTGCCCCCCGCAATCCTCCGCAGCCCTGATCCTCAATCATCTGGTCTCGCTGCCGGCCGGATTTTCCTCTCTTCTTTCATCTTCCTATTTCACTATTTCGTAAACTTTTTGCCTCGTCTTCTGCGTATTCTCTCCAGTACGCGCGGGCAGTTCTCCCCGCGGGACGGATTCCCATGCAATTGACAGTCGAAACTTGTGCAAGAACTATCGCGGTGGTGTGCTGGCTCTTCACAGTGTGCAGCTTTCGCTAAAGCCAGGCGTCCTCGGACTGCTCGGCCCTAACGGCGCCGGCAAATCCACGCTCATGCGCATTCTCGCCACCATCACGCAACCTTCCTCTGGCCGCGTTTTGTGGAACGATAAAGACATCGCGCGCGATCCCGATTCTCTTCGCGCCGTCCTCGGCTATCTTCCGCAAGACTTCGGCGTCTATCCAAATCTGAGCGCGATCGAATTCCTCGACTACCTCGCGGCCGTCAAAGGAATTCCCGCAGCTGCTGCGCGCAAGCGCATTTCGGAGCTGCTCGCCCTGGTAAATCTGGCCGACGTCGCCAAGCGCCCTCTCGGCGGATATTCCGGCGGCATGCGTCAGCGTGTCGGCATCGCCCAAGCGCTCCTCAACGATCCGCAGCTCCTCATCGTCGACGAGCCCACCGCGGGCCTCGATCCCGAAGAACGCGTCCGCTTTCGCAATCTTCTCTCCGAACTTTCCGGCGAGCGCATCATCATTCTCTCGACGCATATCGTCTCCGACGTCGAAGCCGTCGCCACCGAAATCGCCATCCTCGCTCACGGCCAGCTTCTCGCTCACGGCGCGCCGGAAGCGCTTCTATCCCAAGTCGCAGGGAAAATCTGGGAAGTCGTCGTCCCCAGCGCCGAACTTCCCGCGCTTCGGGCGAAGCACCTCGTCAGCAGCACAGCCCACCGCAGCGACGGCGTCCACGCGCGCGTCGTTGCGGATTCCGCGCCCTCCGCCGAAGCGCGCCAGCTCGAGCCTTCCCTCGAAGACGCCTACCTTGCCGTGCTCGCCACACAGCGCAACTCGGCTGCGGCCCCCAGAGCGGCTGCGTGAACGCTCCGCGCACCATCTTCGCTATCGCTCGCGCCGATTTCCTCGAGCGCGTCCGGCGCTATAGTTTTTTAGTGACAGTGTTCTTTGCACTTTGTCTTGGCTATTGGACGGCAACCGGGCGAATCTCCCTCCAACTCGACGAGTTCCGCGGAGTGTATACCTCCGCTTGGATTGGATCGCTTGTCGCCCTCGTGGCCACCTGCTTCGTCTCTCTCGTTGGCTTTTATATTGTCAAGAATTCTGTCGATCGCGACCGCTCCACCGGTGTGGGCCAAATCCTCGCCGCCACGCCCCTTTCCAAGTCCGCGTACGCCTTCGGCAAATTCCTAAGCAATTTTGCCGTTCTCACCACGATGCTCGCCGTTCTGGCGCTTTGTGCATTGGCCATGCAGTTTGTGGGTGCGGAAGATCCGCGAATCGATTTGTGGGCACTGCTCGCTCCCTTTCTTCTGCTGGCTCTTCCTGTTATGGCGCTTACCGCGGCGATTGCCCTCTTTTTTGAGATGGTCCCGGTGTTGCGCGGTGGCGTGGGAAACGTAATTTGGTTTTTCGCATGGACTTTCAGTATCTCGCTTCCTATCCTCTCTGGAGTTCGCTGGCTGGATCCCGTCGGAATCTCCACGGTTATGGAGTCGCTCAGCGCCGCGGCGCGTCGCTACGTCCCCGGCTACCACGGAGGCATGGCCTTCCAAGTTAATTTTGGGCAAATCCACGTCGCTCAAAATCTGCGCTGGCCAGGCATTCCATGGACCTCCGGCGCGATCCTCCTTCGGCTGATGTGGTTTGTGGTCGCCGCCGTCCTCGCATTTTTCGCCGCGCTGGTTTTCGACCGCTTCAATTCGGCCACTGGCGGAGCCACTGCCGTTGGCAAAGGAAAGGTCGAACCAGTTGCACGCGCCGTCGCGTCATTTGCGGCCGACGCCTCGGTTGCGGTGCCCCGCTCTTCCGCCGTCCATCTCACACCGCTCCCGAACCTCGGTCTAGCTTCAGGATTCCTGCGCCTCTTCGCGGCCGAATTGCGCCTCGCGCTACAGGGTCTTGGCTGGTGGTGGTATTGCGTCGCTGCCGGTCTCCTTATCGCTCAATTCGCTTCACCGCTTGCAATCTCTCGCGGACCTCTGCTCGGTGTGGCCTGGATATGGCCGCTCATGGTCTGGTCTGCCATGGGCGCCCGCGAGTCGCGTTTCGGCACCCGCTCGCTGCTCTTCTCCTGCGCCAACATTCTCCCTCGCCAATTGGTGGCATGTTTTCTTGCCGGTCTGACGGTCGCCATCCTGACCGGCGCTGGTGCTGGCGTAAGGCTGCTCCTCGCCCGCAGTTTCACCGGCCTCTTCGCCTGGTCTGCCGGCGCGCTTTTTCTCCCCGCTCTCGCCCTCGCTCTAGGCACCTTGAGCGGCACAGCCAAGCCCTTCGAAGGACTCCTCACTGCCATCTGGTACATCGGCCCGATGAATCACACGCCCGGTTTAGATTTCACCGGCGCTGCCAGCGGTACTCACACAATTTCTTACGCCTTCGTCTATATCGCGCTCAGCGCGGCTCTTCTCATCTCTGCCTTCGCCATCCGCTCCCATCAACTGCGGTCCGTCTAGCTGCGAAAACTTCCTGCGCTGCTGCTGTTTTCAGGTCCGACTCATCCTCGGCCTCAGGCAATTTCGCTGCTCCGCGCACCAGTCACCAGTCACGAGTCACCAGTCACCGCCCCTCTGCAACCCCACCACAATCTATTGCGTTCAATTCTCTTGACACCACAGCTCAGTAACGGCAGAATCCACGCCATCAATTCTGTCCGGCCCGCCCACGGGAGCTTCTGCCGCGCCAGCCGTTCCGTGCGCCGCGAAGCTGGCGGCCACTGAGGGAGCGCGCATGCAGTATCTGCCCGGTTTCACCGTGCAATGCATCAATCCGATGTGTGAAGCTCGCGGCCACTGGCTCCGCGCCGATGCCACTGGCCCCATCGCTGACGATGGCCGCTGCCCCTGCTGCGGCGACTTTCTCCGCAACGTCCCTCCGCCCCTCGGCCCGCGCTTCCGCATGCGCCCCCGCCCTCTAACCGCGCGCCCGCCCCTCCGCCCACGCCCCCGCTAGCTTCGGCCTGGACGTTCGCGAGCCATAAGCTCGTGAGGACCCGCACTTGGCGTACGCCAATGCTTGCCATCGCAGGACTACCCGTGGAGAATGGGGTGTTGCTTCGCCATATCCGCACAGTTCCGTTGCTCTCCCTAACGCTTCTTTTTCCGGGCGCGTTTTTATCCCGTGCCCAAGCGCCCTCCCCTGTGCAAACTCCCTCGAATCCCGCCACTATCTTGAAACTCGATTATCCCGATTCCACCAGCGGCCTCGAGCACCTCGCCAGGGAGATTCTTAAAGCCCAGAAGGCTGGCGACAGCGCCCGTGCCTCTGCGTTGGCGCAAACCATGGTCCTTCCGGATCCTTCTGCCTGGTACCTGCAAACCTTTGGTCCGGCCATCGCCAACGATGAAGGCGCAAAATACGCCGCTGATCGAAACCATCTTCCCGCGGAAATCTTCACCTTTTTCTTCGGAGCCCTGCAAAATCACAACACGGATGTAACCGCCGCACGTTTCACCGAAACTTGCGACGACAACGCCGGCGACACTGCCTTCGGTACGCTTCAGCTTCGTATCCAGCCTGTCCCGCTGTACGAACTCCGCTTTCGCAATAGCAATCAGTTCCTTCGTTTTTTTGCGCTCGCTTACGTTGATGGCGGATTTCGTTTCGTTCTGGCGCCCAAAATTCCAGACCATTTTCCCTATCGCCCGCGCCCTGCGCGCAATCCGGATGCGCAAAATGATTCGGCCGGTTCCGATGCACCGGGCACGCGAATTCGGCAAGGCGGTGTCGTAACAGCGTCTAGGCTCATCAAGAGAGTTCAGCCTGAATACCCAACAATCGCCCGTGACGAGCATCTCCAAGGCACTGTTCGCCTGCACGCCATCATCAGCAAAGACGGTTCCGTAAGCCAACTGGTGGTTTTGCAGGGATACTGCTCGCTCGCCAAATCTTCCGTCGATGCCGTCAGCCGCTGGCGTTATTCACCCACTATGATTGCCGGCCAGCCGGTGGAAATCGATACCACCATCGAAGTCATCTTCGCCCTAAACCGCTGATGACGCTTTTGCCGCGTGCCACACCACTGCGGATTTCATAGCCACCTGGCATCGCAATTCGCTTGCCGCCCTCGCCAGCCTCCCCGATTTTTCTTGACTTGGTACTACCTGTTTTGGTAATCTTTGGTGAGGACGATTCCGGAGTGCGGCAGCTCTGCTGCCGTTTTTTTATTTGGCGAGCGTCCTTCCTCCAAGTCCACTAAGTCTTTTAGAATGAATATTTACGAAACTCCGCGTTTTGCCCTGTTTTACCGGTTTTTGCCCCTCCGTAACCCTCGTAGAATGGACACTTACAAGACTGCCCCGCAAGTGTTCTTTCTAAAAGACTTACGTGATGGATCAAAGTCTTTAGAATCAACACTTGCGAGAAAAGGGGGGCAGCCCTCCAAGCACAAAAGCCGGAAGGCAGCATCGCCCTCCGGCTTCTGTTCGTTCCTCGCAGCTTGGTTGACCTGCTAGCCCTCGACGAGCCCTTTTTCCAGCATCTCCTCGTCGCTGAGCCACAGATCGGGGATATTGGCTGAGCCGAGCCGAAGAATATCTTCCAGAGCGCCGCGCACTTCCTTTAGCCCGAAGTCCACGCCGATCCGCTCCAGCAATTCGATCAGGGCGTGTGCGCCCTCGGCAAGCGCCGGCTTCGGTTGAACGCCTTCGAGATCCAGCCGGTGATAGGTCACGACATAAATGGCGCTTGGTCCGCCGCCGTGCCGCACGATATGCAGAAATCCATGCGTCTTCGGCTTTTCCGGAGCCAGTCTTGCGGCCAGCCCTGAACCGGAGGAGTGTACGCTCATCGTGTCGTGTCCCTTGGCCTGACAGCTGTCCTCAACTGCAGCCGCTCGTGCTGCCGCAGTTGCCGCACTTGTAGCACGCTCCGTTCGGCACCATCAGCATGCCGCACTCGGAGCAAGTCGGCGCGCCTTCATGCGCATCGCGCAGCTTACTGGAAGAGTTTGCCGCCGGCATCGGTGCCATCGCGGCGTCCATCATCGTCTGCATCGGTTGCACGGGAGCGACGGTCACGGCTTGGTCGGTGTTCAGCTTCAGATAGTCGGACGAGATGAACCGCCCGCCCAGCCAGCGCGCCAGATAGTCGAGCACGGAAGAGACGAAGCGGATATTCGGATTCCCCGAAATGCCCGACGGCTCAAACCGCGTATTCACGAGCTTATCGACGAACACTTTGAGCGGCACGCCATATTGCAAGCCGAGCGAAACGGTCAGCGCCAGGCCGTCCATCACGCCGGAAAGCGTCGAGCCTTCTTTCGACATCTTGATGAAGATTTCGCCGGGCCGTCCGTCGGGATACATGCCCACGGTGATGTAGCCTTCGTTCGCGCCCACGCTGAACTTGTGCGTCACGGAAGCCCGCTCCACCGGCATCTTCTCGCGCACCGCGCGTGCGAAGAGTTCCCGCTGCATCGGCTCGTTCGCCGCCGCTGGCCGCAGGCTCGGTTTTCTTTTCGTCTTTCGAGCCGCCCGCGTTGAGCGGCTGCGAGCGCTTCGAGTTATCCCGGTAGATGGCCACGGACTTCAGTCCCAGCTTCCAGGACTCGATGTACGCGTTGCCGATATCTTCGATCGTCGATTCTTCCGGCATGTTGATGGTCTTCGAGATCGCGCCGGAAAGGAACGGCTGCGCCGCCGCCATCATTCTTACGTGCCCCGTCCACGCGATCGACCGTCCGCCGCCCAGCGGCGCCAGCGAGCAATCGAATACCGGCAGGTGTTCCGTCCTTCAGATAGGGAGCGCCTTCAATTTTCCCCTGCTTGTCGATGTACGAAACGATTTCGCTGGTCTGCTCCGGCGTGTATCCGAGCCTCATCAGCGCTTGCGGCACGGTGTTGTTCACGATCTTGATCAAGCCCGCCGCCGACCAGCTTCTTGTGCTTCACCAGCGCCAGGTCCGGCTCGATTCCGGTGGTATCGCAATCCATCATGAAGCCGATCGTGCCTGTCGGCGCCAGCACGGTGACTTGCGAATTCTTGTAGCCGAACTTTTCGCCGTGTGCCAGCGCGGTGTCCCACGATTCCTGCGCCGCCATGAACAATTCCGTCTGCACGTGCTCCGGCTTGATCCCGCGCATCGCGTCGCGGTGCATGCGCATCACGTCCAGCATCGGCTCGCGGTTCACTTCGTATCCAGGGAACGGACCCATTCTTTCCGCAATGCGTGCGGACTGCGCGTATGCTTCGCCGCACATCAGCGCCGTGATGGCCCCGCCCATGTCGCGGCCTTCGTCGGAGTCGTAAGGCAGCGCGAGCGACATCAGCAGGGCGCCGAGATTGGCATAGCCCAGGCCCAGCGGCCGGAACTCGTGCGAGTTCTTCGCAATTTTCTCCGTCGGATAGCTGGCGTTGTCGACCAGAATCTCCTGCGCCGTGATGGTCACATCCACGGCATGCTTGAACGCGGTCACATCAAACTGCCCGCTTGATCCGAGAAACTTCATCAAGTTCAACGAAGCCAGGTTGCACGCCGTGTCGTCCAGAAACATGTATTCCGAGCACGGATTCGAGGCATTGATGCGCGCCGTGTTTTTCGACGTGTGCCAGCGGTTGATAGTCGTGTCGTACTGCATGCCCGGATCGCCGCAATGCCACGTCGAGTCCGCGATCTTGTAGAGCAAATCGCGCGCCCGCATCTTTTCCGCAGGCTGACCGTCCGTCACGTTGCGTGTCCACCAGTCGCGGTCTTCCTCCGCCGCGCGCATGAAGTCGTCCGTCACGCGCACCGAGTGGTTCGCGTTCTGGAAGAAAATCGAAGCGTAGGCGTCGCCGTCGATCCCCGCGTCATAGCCCTTGTTCAATCAATACCTGCGCCTTGCGCTCTTCCTTCATCTTGCATTCGATGAATTCCACGATGTCCGGATGATCGATGTTGAGGATCACCATCTTGGCCGCGCGCCGCGTCTTCCCGCCGCTCTTGATCACGCCCGCGAACGCGTCAAAACCCTTCATGAAGCTCACCGGACCGGAAGCGATGCCGCCGCCCGAAAGTGTTTCCTTGCTGCCGCGCAAGGATGAGAAGTTCGTGCCCGTTCCGGAGCCCCACTTGAAGAGCATCCCTTCGGTCCGCGTCAGCCCCATGATCGATTCCATGTTGTCTTGCACGGAATTGATGAAGCACGCCGAGCATTGCGGCTTCGGCTGCACGCCCACGTTGAACCACACCGGCGAATTGAACGCCATCTTCTGTTCGACAAGCAAGTGCGTCAGCTCATCGCGGAACGCGTCGCGTGAAGCGTCGGAGGCGAAGTAGCCGCCTTCTTGCCCCCAGCGCACAATCGTGTTCACCACGCGGCTGATCAGTTGCCGCACCGAGCCTTCGCGCTCTTTCGAGCCCGGTTTGCCGTGAAAGTATTTGCTGGTGACGATGTTTGTCGCCGTCTGCGACCAACTCTTCGGCACCTCGACGTCTTCCTGCCGGAAGATCGTCACGCCTTTCTCGTTGCCGATCAGCGCGGTGCGCTTCTCCCATTCCACCGCGTCGAACGGAGAAGTCTTTCCATCCGTAAAATATCTTTCAAAAGGGAGGCCCTTGAGCGCTCCCGCTCCCGTCTTCTCCGGAGTCGTATCCGTGATCGGGGAATTCCCAGTCATTGCGTGTTTCACCGTTGCCATCCCGTTCCTCCGCTACCTCTCGGGCTCCCACTCTTCGCGGGGGAACCCCTTAATTTTACTCCACTGCATCCTGCAGGGTGCTGGGTGGACCCTGAAGGTCACCGCAGATTGAATCCAAGAGCCCAAATGCACTGCCAGAGAAAAAGGCGACCGCTGAGCAGCCGACCTTTCCATCGACCGCCTCGCGGTCACGTCGAAAGCCGTTACGAAACGCCAATGCTCTGCCGCTGGCTGGTGGGTCTCACACAGCCTCACAGCAAATCCCGCGCCGAAATGCGGGCGCGGAGCTGAACTTCGCGCTCGATTTTTTTGTTTAGAACCCGGGCTGGTGTCGCGGAATCGAAACGGACCTATTGCTTATCCTCGACTGGGCCCGCCTGGCGCTTCCACGTCCCCCGAATCTGGAATCGCAGTATCAACGTCTGTGAATTTCCTGTCAAGAGAAAAACGCAAAATGTGGTTGACGTTTTCGTACCACGTCTATTTGTAGTGGTCCCCTTTCTGGACAACTACTTCGCTTGCAACGACTTTCGCGCATTTTCTTCGCGCGCTACACTGGCAGCATCCAACTCCGTATGAAGCGCTCGCTCCACATACTCTCGCTTGTTTTTATCTCCGTTCTCCCTGCGCGCATCTCCGCACAGAACCGAGTGCAGCCATCCACTCCGTCCGAGATGCA
Source organism: uncultured Acidobacteriota bacterium (assembly GCA_963804545.1). GTDB lineage: Bacteria > Acidobacteriota > Terriglobia > Acidiferrales > UBA7541 > Acidiferrum. The sequence continues at coordinate 2,132,292 of CAWDQW010000004.1, read as the reverse complement.
TTCCGCGTACGCAGAGAAAGTTCGCATACCCGGCGTCCCCAACTCGGGAAAAATCAACGATCATTTGTATCGCGGCGCGCAGCCGCGAAATCCGGGTTTGCTCGAATTGAAAAAACTCGGCGTCACCACCATCGTCGATCTTCGCCTGGAAGATCCGGGAAAATCCGGCTGGGAAGAGAAAACAGCGGAATCGTTGGGCATTCGCTTCGTTCATATACCGGTGCCAGGCTGGGCGCCGCCCAGCAACGAACAGGTGGCGCAATTTCTTTCCATTTTCCGCGATCAGCCACAGGAGAAAGTTTTCGTGCACTGCCGTTTCGGCGACGATCGCACCGGCGTTTTTGTGGCCAGCTACCGCATGGCTTTCGAAAAATTGCCGGCGGATCAAGCACTGAAAGAAATGTACCACTTCGGATTCAACGGCCTGTGGCATCCCTCCATGAGCGCTTTTGTCCGCGATTTTCCCTCGCGCCTGAACACCGCTCCGGCGCTCGTGCCGTTCAAAAACAGGGAATGACGCGCGATTTTCTCGCGCTCTGCCGTTTCGCAGAAGTACTCGGTACTTCTCCGTTTTTCCGAGGGATAATCTTCTCTGCTCCTCTCTCCCCTCAACAGGATTCGCCCTTGCGCTCCACGCGTGACGGCGATCCTCGAAAATGTTGTCTTGCACAACGAACGCAGCCAGGCTTCGCGAATTAGAGCCTGCTTATTTGAATCTTTCGCTCTAGTACCTTCGTACCCTTCCCAGTAGCACGCTTGCTTCATTTAATGGAACAACCCCCTTCGGTACGCTCTACATAGTTTCGACGGCATCTTTCTGAGGGAAAGACCATCATGCAAGTAGGCCGCTATCAAGTCATCGATGTGATCGGCGCCGGCGCGAACAGCAAAGTTGTTCGCGCGCACGATCCCATGATTGGGCGCATCGTCGCCATCAAGCTATTTTCGCCAGCGCTGGCGCAGGGCGCGGGCCGCGACCGCTTTCTGCAAGAAGCGCGCGTCGTCGGCCAGCTCTCGCACCCTTGCGTCGTAACGCTGCACGACATGGGCATCGACGAGCCGACGCAAACGCCCTACCTCGTAATGGAATTCCTGGAAGGCCAGCCCCTCGACAAAATTCTGGCCAAAGGCAGCGTTCCCCTGCCGCGCGCTTGCGCGTGGATGGGTGAGATCGCCTCGGCTCTGCACACCGCTCACCGCAAAGGCGTGATTCACGGCGACATTAAACCCGCCAACATTTTGATTCTCGATGATGGCCGCGTAAAACTGACCGACTTCGGCATGGCGCGCCTCGCCAGCCACGATAAGAAGGACACGCCGCTGCTCGGCACGCCCGCTTACTGGTGCCCCGAACAGATTCTGGGACGGCCGCAGGACGCGCGCTCGGACATTTTCTCTCTTGGCGTGGTCCTGTATGAGATGGTCACGGGCAAACGGCCCTTCGATTCCGATTCGCTGCAGGGGATTTGCACGCGGGTGCTCTCCTCGAAACCGCTTCCGGTTTCGCAAGCGAATCCTTCCGTGCCGACGACCTTCGACGCGATTGTCGCCAAGACTCTGGAGAAAGATCCGGCGCACCGGTATCAGTCCGTCGATCTCCTGGCGATCGAATTGTATCCCTTGGCCCGCCGCAAGACGGCGGCGCCAGTGCAGACACAGCACACCAGCTTCCGTGAGCGTGCCACCAGACTGCTGCGCTCCGCATGAGCCCAACTCTCCAAACGGGGCGCTACGAAATCATCGAGACTCTCGGCAGCGGCGGAACCAGCCGCGTCGACAAAGCGCGCGACACCGTCATCGGCCGCACTGTAGCGCTGAAATCGTTCCTCCAGGGATTTGGCAAAAACAGCGAGCAGCAATTTCTCCGCGAAGCCCAGACCATCGGGCGTCTCTCTCACAACTCCATCGCCCAGCTCTACGACGTCTGCACGGATACCAGCGGCGCGCCTTTTCTGGTGATGGAATTTGTCTCGGGAAAGAATCTCGAGCAAATGCTGGCGCACTCGCCGATACCGTTTGCCAGCGCGGCCGTATGGGCTGCGGATATTGCTTCGGCGCTGGCCTGCGCTCACCGGGCTGGCATCATTCACGGCGACGTCAAGCCCAGCAATATTCGCGTCACCGAAGATGACCGGGTGAAGCTCGTGGATTTCGGCGTGGCCCGCTTCGCTTCGCAGGTTTCCGGCTCGGACCGCGTGCTTGGCACGCCCGCCTATCTTTCCCCGGAACAAATTGAAGGCCGCAAGCAGGATAGCCGCTCCGATCTATTTTCGCTCGGCGTCGTGCTCTACGAGATGATCACCGGCGTCCGGCCGTTCTCCGGAAATTCGCTTGGAGAAGTCTGCGCGCAAATTCTTACAGCGAACCCCACTCCGCCGTCGAAGCTCAATCCCGCCGTTCCGGCAGCCTTCGATCGCATTCTCGCGCGGTGCCTTGCGAAAAACCCTGACCAGCGCTACCAGTCCGGCAACGATTTGGCGCGCGCTCTCTATTTGGTGGCGCGCGCGGGGACGAAGCTTTCGGCGCAACCGAAGCGTTCTTACTGGTTCCTGCGCCCGGCACATCCACGCGACCTTCTGGCCATCGCGTCGGCGATCCTGCTGCTCGTTAGCGCCGTGATTGGAGCGGGTTCTCTGCGCGATTGGATTCGAGCGAAGGTCTCGCAGGCTGTCGCCGCAGCGCCTGCGAAGAGTCCGGAAGATTTGGCGCTTACGATGCGCACGCAAGCTCGCACAGTTCCGCAAGTTCCGGCCTCGTCTGAAAACGTTCCACAGAAGCCCGCTCCAAAAACGTCAGCCCACAAGCGCAGCTCCGCAACTCTGGCGCCTGAGAGCCACGAAGTCTCACCGATTACCTCTGTGAGCGATCGCGCACCACTTCAATAACTCGGTAAAGGGTCAGTTCCGATTACGCGACTATACAGGCAAATGGACTGAAAGCTCTCGACTCCCGCAATGTGACTTCTGACTCGGGATAACTTCCAGTTAGCCCGTCATCCACGCGGCATCGGCCGCAAATCGAGCCGCAAGTTCCCAGAGGGAATTCTCGGGAGTTGGCTAGATTTCACTCGTTCAGTAGAAGTCGGGTTGCCGGACGAGTGAACGCACAATTCCTCGAGCTCGCAGTAAACCGTGTGCGCAGTTAGCCCAGAGTAGAACACCCGTCCCGATGCTGCTCCATGACACGAGGGAATTGGAACGAAGCAAAATTGCGCATACACAGCACCAGAGCGCTATCGCGATCCCCCAAAAATAGTAACGGGCCTGGCGAAAAATCCTGCCGAGGGGAAGGAAATGGAGTCCGACCACGGCAGCGGCCAAGACAGGAGCCAGGTCTGGACGATGAAAGGCGTAAGCGATTGTGCCGAGAATTGCGATTGTCGCGAATTCCAAAACAACCACCGCAATAAACTGTTTTTTCATCCTTTGTGTCAGCGTGTTGGATGGCGCAGGGTAGTTTCCTCGCAGAGACCTGCCTTTCCGGATGAAGTAGATGGAATATCCCAGTAAAGAGATTCCAAAGACGTCGAAAAGAATAATAATAGTGGGCGTGAATGCATGAGCCGCTCCGAGACCCCAGCCAAGCCAACCCATGCCAAACATCCCTCCTACCAGCGCCCCCAGACCGGAACGAAAGACCATTTGCGCTTGAAGGGACGGATCTACGCTCATCGTGAGAATGCTATATGAGCAGCGTGGACGAGGCAATCCGTATCGATCACACGGAAGTATTCAGAAACGGAGTTGCCGAAAGCGAATCGCGGGTCTGTCTGCGTGTTGTCGGCTACGCGAACCCAAAACCGCGTTCGAGGAAGGAATCGTTGTCCGTTAATCCGACTACACTGCCCAGGCTGCAAGGGGATTAGGCTTCATTTTCATACTTCGTTGTGGTCCCCCAAGGGGCCATGAGCTACTCGTAGCGAAGGGCTTCGACAGGATCGAGCTTCGCCGCTTTCATCGCCGGCCACACGCCGAAAATCAAGCCGATGCTTATGCTGACGATGATGCCCGTGGCGGCGGCCCACAGCGGCACGCTTCCCGGCCATTTCAGGCCCAAGCGCACCAAAATCACCAAGCCGTTCACCAGAACAAGCGCAATCACGCCACCGGCCCCGGTGAGCGTCATGGCCTCGAGCAGGAATTGCCAGGTGATGTCGCCGCTCTTGGCGCCGATCGCTTTGCGAATGCCAATTTCGCGTGTGCGCTCGGTAACGCTGACCAGCATGATGTTCATCACGCCGACGCCGCCAATCAGCAGACCGATGCCGCTGAGAACGATGGTGGCGAGCGCGACCATGCCGAGAATGCTGTGGAACTGCTCGATCTCCTGTTGGGAGGTCTGAATCGAAAAATTGTTCCGGCCGTCGTAGGGAACATTGCGGCGGCGGCGAAGCACTTCGGTGGCTTGATCAACGGCTAGATCCAACTGATTCGGATAGGCCTGGAAGCGGATTTGATTTTCGTAAGCGCCGGGATAGATTTTGCGGAAGGTGTTGTAGGGAATCAGAACGCGCTTGTCTTCATCGTCCGCGCCGAACATGCCTTTCGGTTTTTCGACGACGCCGATGACGCGGAACGGAGAGCCGTCGATCATCACATCTTTGCCAATAGGCGACCCTTCGGGAAACAACACTGGCGCGGCATTTTCGCCCAGCAACACGACTTTTTCGCGGTGCAGGTCGTCACCCTCGCTGATGAAGCGGCCTTCGAGCGTCGCGGCGTTGGCATAGACCTGGCCGAAATTCGGCTGCACGCCGCGGAAGTCGATGGACGTAACTTCGCCGGACTTTGTGCGCACCTTGTGATCCTGCTCCCACCATTCGATGAAGACGGTGACGTCCTTGACGGCGGGGCAGCGCTCCTGAATGGCTTCGGCGTCTTCGAGGGTGAGCGGTTTACGCTCGCGCTCTTCCTTGGGGCGGCGGCCGTTGTGCGGGCCTTGCTCGAAGCGCGAGACAAAGGCGGTGTCCGCGCCATACTGCTTGATGTTGTCCTGAACTTGCGAGTCGAAGCCGGTGATGAGAGCGGCCACCAGCATGATGACGCTGACCCCGAGCACCACTCCAAAAACAGTCAGAATGCTGCGCAATTTGTGGGTGCGGAGCGTGTCCAAGGCTTGCTTGAGATTTTCGCCGTGCTGCTGTGCCATTTTCTTAGCCGTCCGCCCGTAGTGCTTCGATGGGATCAAGTTTGGCCGCGCGCATGGCGGGATAAATTCCGAAGAAAAGGCCCACTGCCGTGGAAACGCTGAGCGAGAGAATCACGGCGCTCATTGGTGTGCGCATGGGAATCGATGTGGCGGCGCGCGCTGCCGCGACCACGACGTAAGCCAAAATAATTCCGATGAGGCCGCCCGTGGCGGCTAGCACCGACGACTCGGTTACAAATTGAAGGATGATGTGATTCTTTCTCGCACCCAGGGAGCGCCGCAGGCCGATCTCTCGGGTGCGTTCGGTGACGCTGGCGAGCATGATGTTCATGATCACGATTCCGCCGACCACCAGGAAGATGGCCGTCAAACCAACGGCGACCATGAAGATGTTTCCCGTCAGTTGTTTAAAAAGGCTCATGATGGAGTCAGAGCCGATGATCCCGAAGCTGTCCGGGGAGTCCCAAGTTTGGTGGCGCCAGGCGCGCAGGAGCATGCGCGCTTCGTCTTCGGACGAGGACATCATTTCGGCGTTGCCCGCTTGTATGAAAAGCGTGAGCGAATCGCTCTGGTTGCCCCATTCCTTGGAATATGTGCCGAGAGGGATATACATGAAGCGGTCCTGGGACTGACCGAAGGCACTTCCGATAACGGCCGCGACGCCAACAACCGTGTAACTGTGAGAGCCCGCGCGAATCGTTTTGCCGATGGGATCGACGTTATAGAAGAATTTTCTTACCACATCCGCGCCGATGAAGGCTACCGGCGAGTGATGCGATTCGTCCGCTTCGGTGAGGAATCTGCCCGAGCCCACGACTATGTTCCGAACGTCGGAATAGTTTGGCGTAACTCCCTGGACGTTTACATCTTCGAGGAGTTCGTTGCCGGAGCGAACGTCCGAAGAGGTGCCTAGGACGGCGGCGATTTGCCGCGTGGTGCGCATGCCCTCTTTTAGCTTGGTGAACTCGTCCATGGTGAGAAGCGGGCGCTTCTGGGCTTTGATCCATTCGTCGTTGCTAGTGATGATGCCGAACCGAGTTAGGACGTAGACGTCGGCGCCCAGGTTGGCGGCCTTGTCCGCAACGTAGACAGTGAGGCCATTGACGACGCTCATGACGGCTACGAGGGTGGTAACCGCCAGGATAACTCCCAGTAAAGTCAAGAAACTACGCAGCTTATGGGCGCGGAGGGCGTCAATGGAGAGCTTAAACGTCTCCAGCGTGGTCACGGTCGCGCGGCGGAGTCTGGCCAAGCTGAAAGGCACCCTGGCCGTCTGCGGGATCACCTGCCCAATGCTGCCAAACCGTTCGATAGGAGCTACACCCAAACAGGCCTCCGCATGCTTAAGGTAATACGGGATGAGGGGGCGATTCGTTCCCCAATATATAGACGGTGAAAGGGTCCCATTGCTTTCATTAAATCTTGGCCACTTTGCGTCCTCTCTCATTCTACTGGGTTTACGCATTTCTCGCTGGAGCGGGCAAGAGTGAGGTGTTGCGAACGCCACGTTTGCGATGGCCGATGGATAGCGAACTTGTCTTTATTTTCTATGGCTTACAAGCTGCCATGCACACCATTGCCGGATTGGAAAGCAACAATTGTCCTCGCTCAAGAATCAGATTTAAGATGTGATTGCGGCTCTTTCGCCGCCCGACTCTATGCGCACCCGAGCCTTTATTCTCGTCGCCGGACTTCTTCCGGCCTTTGCAGCCAACTCTTTGGCGCAGGATGTGGCTGCGCCTCCGCCTCCTCAGACGGAGGCCGAAAAGGCGGCTCTGCTGGACCTGGTTTTGGCCAACCAGAAAAAGAGCGACGAGGCTATGAATCTTTACGAGCGGCTGGAACGCGTGGAAATGCGTAAGGCGAGCGTGGATTCCCCCACCGGGTGAGGTCAAGATTTCGCGGGTCGTTCCGGCAGGCACCGGAGTCGACCACATACCGATAGGCCCGGACGGCAAACCGATCGATCCGGACGCTTATCACACGGAATTGCTGAAGTTGGAGCACGCCCTTTCGTGGGCCGCGGACGATGGCCACGCCCAGCACGACGCCTACGATAAGATGGCTAAAAAACAGAAGGAGCGCGACGAACTGATCGACGCCACGCGCACCGCTTTTCTCTACACTTTTGTGTCCACGGAAACGCGGGCGGGCCGCGTGCTGTACAAATACAGCATGGAGCCGAATCCGGCTTACAAAGCAACCTCGCGAGCCACGTCCATTTTCGCGAAAGTGCGCGGGTTCGTGTGGATCGATCCCCAGGCTGGCCAGCTTGCGCGCGTGGAGGGGGAAGTTACCGGAGACATCACGGTGGGATTGTTCCTGGCGAAGGTCTACAAGGGCAGCCACTTTATGCAGGAACGGTATGAAATGCTCCCCGGTTTATGGATGCCTTCGTTTTCGCAATACGACTTCGACGGGCGAAAATTGTTTAGCACGATCTCCATCCACGAACGAACTTTTTACAGCCAATACCACCGCATCGGACCTCCCAAAGAAGCTCTGGCGATCATTCGTGCCGAATTGGGCAAGCCCGCTGGCGCCCTCGCCGACCCGTGAAACTTTCCCCTGTATACTGGGTTTAAGGTACTAGAACTAGCCTCGCCCTCGAAGAAATCGGAGGCCTTATGACCCGGTCATTCATTTATGGGAGTGTTCTCGCTTGCTGCGGGGTACTAAGCTGTTCCGCGTGCTTTGCGCAGAGTCCTGCGCCTGCGGCGAGTCAGAGTTCGAGTGCGGCCCCGGCAACTCCGCCGGCACAGCTGCCGGATGCAACCGCGGCGACCACTGATGCGAAAAAGCCCAGGAAAGTCTGGACGAATGAGGATGTTAACGGCCTGAGTGGGCCGGTTTCGGTGGTGGGAAATACAAAAACCGCAGGAAAAGCAAGCCCGGGCGCGAAGGCAGACGCCCAATACATTGCGAACACTCGCAAGGAACTCGCGAAGCTGCAGTCGCAACTAGATGACACGGATAAGCAACTCTCTGATCTGAAGGATTTCAGCGAGGGGAAAGCGCCAGCCACCTCGAGCGGCTACCAGCTCAATAAAGGCTACAACCGCGTGCCGGTGGACCAGCAAATCACCAGCCTGCAGGACAAGAAAAAGCAGCTGCAGGATAAGATCGGTGCATTGCTCGATGAAGCCCGGAAAAAAGGCGTCGAGCCCGGCGATCTTCGATAGGCACACACTCATTCGAAGCGTGGATGTTTTTGGTAGGAAGCGCTACAGCTTAATCCTCCGCGTGCCGGCCAGTACACAAGCGAACAAATCGTTTGCACGATAACAGTTTGTCGTGTTCGATTGCTCCTATACTGCGAACACAGGAGGCTCTATGCTCCGACCTTTCTTAACAGGCTGCTTTGTGTTTGCTTCCGCGGCTTTGGTGTGCGCCGCGCAATCCGCTTCCAGTTCGAGCCAACAAACGCAGACACCGCCGCCGGCTCCCGCCCCGTCGTCAACAACGCCAGCCGCGGGAAAAACCGCGGACGGTAAAGATCAGCCCGCTAACAAGGATGCCGCAAAAAATACAAAGAAGCCGAAAAAGGTCTGGACTGAGGACGACATTTCAAAGGTTGGTGGCAGCATTTCCGTGGTCGGCGACTCGTCGTCTTCGGCGACTGCGAAAGGGTCCTCGCAGTCCAACGGCGCGAGCTCTGAGAATTCCGAGCAAGGAAATCAGGTGCAGTATTATCGCGACCAGATTCGCCAGCTTCAAGCGCAGCTCGACGTCACCGATAAGAAGATCGACGACCTGCGGAACTTCAAGGCCGACAATACCTCTTCTTCAGGCGGCATCAATCCCAATCATGGATATTCCATGACGCCCATCCCCGATCAGATCAAGCAGCTCGAAGAGCAGAAGAAACAGATCCAAGACAAGATGGACGCCGTTACGGATGAAGCCCGCAAGAAAGGGATTGAGCCCGGCCAGCTTCGCTAATCTCTTCGACATGCGCCGCGCGGCGCTGTAAAATTCACAGGCCCGACCGGTGCGGGCACGTATGGGCCGCTGTTGGCACAGCTTGCAAGTTGTTCGTCTTCTCCTTGTCCTGATTGTCGCGGCGTGGCTCGCTTCTCTCGCCTCTACTTCTCCTGGTGCGCAGAACACGGGCTTCGATCTCGCGGGAAATCCGGTGGATCCGCTGAAAGCGGCTGGCGGGAAGGTTGTGGTGCTGGTCTTCGTGCGAACGGATTGCCCGGTTTCCAACCGCTACGCGCCGACCATCCAGAAACTGAGCGCGGAGCACGCGGGCAAGGTGGCGTTCTGGCTGGTGTACCCGAGCAAATCGGAATCAGCGGAAGCGATCCGGAAGCATGAGAGGGAGTTCGGCTACAAAATTCCAGCGTTGCGCGATCCGCAACATGTGCTTGTGAAGGAAAGCCAGGTGGAGATCACGCCGGAAGCCGCGGTGTTTGACGCGGGGAAGCGGCTCATTTATCACGGCAGGATCGATGATCTTTACGAGGATATCGGGCGCTCGCGGAGGGCCGCGACGACGCATGAGCTGGAGGACGCGATTTCCGCGGCGCTAAGCGGGAAAGCTTTGGCTGTGGACGCGGCTCATGGCGTGGGATGCTACATTTCGGACCTGGAATGACGCGCGCGCCGCAAACGGTACCTGGAATTCTTCTTGTTCTTGCAGTCGCATCCGCGGGGCTTGCAGCGCGTCACTCTGAGGCGACCCGGCAGTCAGCGGCCAAGGCGGCAGTGCCGCAGCGCAAGTTACCTTTAATCACGACATCGCGCCAATTGTTTTTCGGAATTGCGCCCAGTGCCATCATCCCGGCGAGGCGGGGCCGTTTCCACTGCTCAGTTACGCGGACGTAAAAACGCATGGGAGGCAGATTGCGTTCGTCACGAGCAAACGCATCATGCCGCCGTGGCTTCCGGAGCCGGGCGAGCTGAAATTTTCGGACGAGCTTCGGTTGACGGACGGGGAAATCTCGACGATTCAAGCTTGGGTGGATCAGGGCGAAATCGAAGGTGATCCCGCGGACCTTCCTCCGCGGCCTACATTTACAGCAGGCTGGCAGCTCGGCAAGCCCGATGTGATCGTCCGGGCGGAAAAACCATATTTGCTGCCGGCGAGCGGCAGCGATTCCTACTGGAATTTTGTGTTTCGGACGCCGGTGCATCGCTCGCGATGGCTAAAAGCGATTGAAATCCGGCCCGGCGATAAACGGCTTGTGCACCACGCGAATGTGCTGGTGGACCGCGAAGAGAACGGGCGCCGGCTGGAAAAAGAACCGGGGGCGGGATTCGGAGGGATGGAGCTGATCATCGAATCAGAAGTTTTCGATCCGGACAGCCATTTTCTTTTCTGGAAGCCGGGTTCGCCGCCGTACGTCGAGCCGGACGGCATGGCGTTGCGGCTGGACAAGAATACCGACCTGGTTTTGAACACGCATCTTCAGCCTTCGGGAAAGGCGGAACTGATCCAGCCAACTCTGGGGCTGTACTTCACGGACAAGCCGGCCACCATGCATCCCATCTTGTTGCAGCTCGACAACGACCGGAGGCTGGATATTCCGGCCGGGAGCAAAAAATTTTCTCGTCTCCGACGATTTTACTTTGCCCGTGGAGGCCAGCGTTTTGGCCATTTATCCGCACGCCCACTATCTCGGAAAAGATTTGCTGGCGTTTGCGACGCTGCCCGATGGGACGAAGAAAACTCTAATTCACATCGCGAACTGGGATTTGAATTGGCAGGCCGTTTACCGCTATGCGCAGCCGGTGGATTTGCCGGCGGGAACGACGATCTCGATGCGGTTTACCTACGACAACTCGGCGGACAATATTCGTAATCCGAACCAGCCGCCGAAGCGCGTGGTGGCGGGGAACCGGGCTGTCGATGAGATGGCGCATTTGTGGCTGCAGGTGCTGCCGCGGGAGTCTTCCGACGCCGGCACCGATCCGCGCGTGGCGATTCAGGAAGCGCTGGCCCTGCACCACATTCAAAATAATGCAGACGATTTCGAAGCGCACTACAACCTCGCAGCGCTGCTTCAAATGAAAGGCGATCTTGCGCGGCGCGCTGCTCCAGTATACGGAAGCGGTCCGCATTAGCGCCCCGAGGACCCGACCGCAAACAATGCGCTGGGCGGCGTGCTTTTGGCGAGCGGCCAAGTGGATGGAGCAATCAGTTACCTGAACACCGCGCTCGCAGGGCGGCCTGATTATTTCGATGCGCACTATAACCTTGGAAATGCTCTGGCTTCCCAGGGGAATTTCCAGGGAGCGCTTTTGCACTTCCGCGCCGCGGTGAGGTTGAATCCTCAGGATGCGAATGCCGAGGCAAATCTCGGCAGCGCCCTGGCGGAGACGGGAAACTTGAAAGACGCGCGTCTGCATTTTGAGCGCGCCTTGCAAATCGATCCGAAGAATGAACTGGCGCGCGAAAACCTGGAGCAACTAAACCGCGAGTCGCCCAGCCAGCCGAAATAATTTCGGAGCGGAACCGGCCCTGGGATCCCGCCCTACGATTCGGTGCTGGCCGGGCGAAATGCTGGATGTGCGCGCAGGACGGAGGCCCTCAGCCAACTCTTTCGGGCACTCTCGCCGTCCAAGCGTGCATGCTGCTATTATCTGCCGGCGCTGGGGACTCGCGGCGCGCGAATCACGCAACATTTACCCTTTAAGGGTGTTTCGTACAAACATCGAACGCTAGAATTTATGGCTCACGTCTCCCCCAGCTTCGCGCGCCGATCGATTCTTGCCGTCCTGGTGTTCGTACTTGCCTTCTCGATGGCAACGAACGGAGGCTCGCGGGGCCTTTCGCCGAAAGAACGCGAAGAGGTGTTTGAAAAGGTTTGGAAAGACAGTCGATGAGCATTATTACGATCCGGAATTCGGCGGGGTGAAGTGGCAGGAAGTCCGGCAGCGATATTTGCCGTTGGTGAAGGCAGCGAAAGACGACGCGGATTTCTATGCCATCGTGGACCGCATGACCGCGGAGCTGCACGACGCGCACACGCGATTCAGCTCACCGGAGCAATGGGAAAATCGCAAGAAGCACCAAGGCGTGAGCGTCGGTTTCCACGCGGGGTATGTCGAAGGCAAGGTTGTCGTGCTGGACGTCTATCCCGGCAGCAACGCCGCGCAAGCGGGCATCGAGCCAGGCATGATTGTGACCGCGCTGGATGGCCAGCCGATCGAAGAACGGCTCGCGGCAGCCGCACCGAACGTTTTGCCGTCTTCCACCGAACGCGTCACGAAACTCCGTATCCTCAGCAGCGTTTTTGCCGGGTCGATCGAAACACCGTTCGCGGCCAGCTTCGAACGCACCAATGGTTCTTCGTTGGAAGCTAAATTCGCGCGGCAAACACTTTCCACGGAACCTCGCGTCACGGCCGCAAAATTGTCTTCAGGATTCGGATATATCCGTTTCGATGAGTTTCATCCTTCGCTGGTCGCAGACTTTAAGAAAGCCGTGGTGGATCTGCGCACGGCACCCGGATTGATTCTGGATCTTCGCAGGAACCACGGCGGCGTTGGAGCGACGTTGGAAGCCATGGCCGCGCTTTTCCTGAATAGCAAGACTTTGTTTGAGCGGAGAATGAGCAGAAGGCAAGTCAGCGCTTCCGAACGCGACGGCCACCGAAGCGAAGAGACGCAAGTGTTCGTGGGGAAGAATGGGACGCAAATCTATTCCGGCCCGGTGGTCATTCTGGTGAGCGAGTATTCAGCCAGCGCGGCGGAAGTCTTTGCGGCCGGCATGCAAGACTCCGGCCGCGCGACGCTGGTAGGCAGCCCATCGTGCGGTTGCGTGCTGGGGATCACGCACGACAGAGTGATGAAGGGCGGCGGCGTGTTGGAAATCAGCGAAGTTCTCTGGTTTTCGCCCAAGAATCGCAAACTCGAAGGTGAGGGAGTGATTCCGGATAGAGTGGCCGTGCCGACGATTGCGTCGCTGCGAGAAAACCGGGATGTGGTTTTAGAAGAAGGCGAAAAAATGCTGCAAAAGTTGGGGGCTGCGAAAAGAGTGGCGGCATCTCGCTGAGCGCGGAGCGTAGTGTCGGGCAGAATGTCGCGCTGCTACTCGACGCGGAGAGCGCGCATGGGGTCGATGGACGCGGCGCGCCAAGCCGGCAAGACACAGGCCATACCGGCAACAAGAAAAAGAATCGAAGCGGCGGCGATGAGAGTCAGCGGATCGCGCGAGCTCCCTCCGGCCCAGGAAGAAACAACGCGGTTGAGCATCACACTCAAAGTCAATCCGACGGCGATGCCCGCGCCGAGCATGGCGGCGGTAGAGCCGAGGACAAGCCGCACAACGGAAGCGGGCCGCGCGCCCAGAGCCATGCGAATGCCCAACTCTTGCGTGCGCTGGGTAACGGCGAAAGAGACCACGCTATAGAGCCCCGTTGCGGCGAGCACGAGCGCAAAAGCTGCGAAAAGGCCGAAGAGCGTGGCGATAAAACGCTCGCGCCCCCAGCCATCCGTATCGAGCCACCAGGTGAGCGTGTGATCGCGCCCGACGACAAGCTCGGAATTTACTTCGCGCAGCCGCTCCTTGACGGAACGAATGGTTGTTTCCGTATCGCCGCTGGCGCGGACAAGGAACGCTTCATCCGTCGGCAAAATGAAACTGTACGGAAGAAAAATCGCGGGCTTTACGGGATTGTCCAAGCTGTCGTTTTTTGCGTCCCCGACCACGCCGATGACTTCCAGCCAATCATCAGGAGATTGCGCTGAGAGAAGGTTGCTCTGATCGATCTTGAGCATCGGGCTGCGGACGCTTTGGCCGAGGGGATCGAGGTTGCCGAGATATCGCCTCACGAAGGCCTGATTCACCATCGCCAGATGCGCGGCGCGCTTTGATTCTCCGTCATCGAAAATTCTTCCACGCAAAAGGGGAATGCGCAGCGTCGAGAGCAATTGTGGGCTGACGAGCGTCAGCACGGCTTGGGCGTCCGTGAGAGTCGGTTTGCTTTGGACTTCAACCTTGGCGTTGAAGCCTCGAAAGCCGGGGAACCATGTGGTGGAAACGCCGGCTTCGGCGACTCCCGGCGTTTGTGCTACGACCAGCCGAATCATTTCGTTTTCGTTGATGCGCTCTTGCCAGGTGGTGGTGGCGCCTTTCGGTAAGGCGACATTCATGGCAATAACCTGGTCGGGATCGAAGCCGAGCGGCGTGTGCATCTTGGCAACGAACGTCTTCATCGCTCCGCCGGCGCCCGCCAGAAGCAGAAGCGTGAGCGCCACCTGCCCAGCGATCAAAAGGCGGTGCGTGTTGCGGCTGCGCGCGCTGCCGGTAAGCCGAAGGCTGCTGGCTTGGATAAGCGGGCCAAGCTGAGGGCGCGATAGCTGACACGCGGGAGATATGCCGAAGAGAATCCCAGTGAGCAAGGCAACGCCCGCGCTAAAAATCAAGACCGCGGCGTTCACGTGAATCGCCGCTTCATGCGGAAACGAGTAATAGGGAAGCATCGTGGAAAGAGCTTTCACTCCCCAGTAAGCGGCAAGAACGCCGAGGGCCGCGCCCGTCACCGAAAGCAGAACCGATTCCGTGAGCAACTGTCGGATCAGCCGGCCGCGTCCGGCGCCCATGGAGGTGCGCACGGCGAGCTCATGCTGGCGCGCGGTTCCGCGAGCAAGCAAGAGGATCGAGACGTTTGCGCAGCCAATGAGAAGGAGCAGGACGACAGCTCCGAACAGGAAGACGAGTGTTCCTGCGAAACGGCCCAGAACTTCTTCATTGAGGGAGACGATCTTCGCGCGCACATTCTGCGGATAGTTTTTCGGATCGTCTTTCGCAAAACGATCCACCAATGCTTGCATCTCGGCCTGTGCGGCAGGATATTTCGTGCCAGGCTTCAGCTTGATGAAAGAGTTCCAGTAATAGTGCGGATCGGCATTGGGCAGGGCTGGCAGGTAGACGTCATCATCGCCCCAGGTGAAACGCGGCGGGACGACGCCGATGACCGTGTAGGGCTTGTGGTCGAGTTCGATCGATTTTCCAATAACCTCATGGCTCGCACCGTATTGGTGCTGCCAAAAAAGGTAGCTGAGGACGGCAACTGGCTCAGGGTTGCCGCCGGGGGCATCCGAAGGAGTGAACTCGCGGCCAAGCAATGGTGGGACGCCCATGTAATCGAACATGTTCGGCGAATAGAGGCCAACATTCACGGAAACGGGAAATTTTTCGCCTGTAAGATTTTCCTGTTTGTCGTCTTGCAGGAAGGCGTCATCGACCGAAGAGGCTTTGAGAACTTCCTGAGCTTGCGTGCCGTTGACGATCAGCAGAGGGCCGCGGCCATTTTTGTCGCGAAGCTCGACGTGCACCATGCGATTCGCGTCCTTGTAGGGATACGGATCGAGGAGCACCCCATAGACCACGCTGAAGATGGCCGTGGTCGCCCCAATGCCCAGCATCAGGGAAAGTACCGCGCTGATGGCAAATCCTGGCGACTTGAGGAATTGCCGAAACGCGAAGCGCACATCCTGCACCAAGGTCCTCATGCCCAGCCTCCGAACGGAGATATACCCGTTAAGACGTTAGGAAGGCGGATTGGTTCCCCCAAAGGGACTAAATTAGGAGAAATTTACGCTTCTGGCTGTGCGCGCGACTTCGTAGAGGAATTCCACGTGAGAGCGGACGGCATCATCCATCCCAGCAACTTTCGGGTTGCTCGATTCGATTAGGTAATACTCGTCTGGAGCGTGGGCGCCGTTACCGTGTCCCATGCCGAAATGGCCTGCGGGAAGATGGAGAGGTTCGCCTGTAAATACAAAACCCGGCCAGGATCCAGCGAGGCGCGGAAGAAGTACGGGATCGATTCCGTTTTTCTTATAGACGGCGACGGATGCCCGAATGATCGAGGAATCTGCCGAGGTGCTTGTCGGGTCGTAGCCGCCGCTCATATTGACCTCGATGTCTCCAAAACCTTTTTTGGCGAGGTGCGCCTTGAGGGCGGCAAGCGCTTCGGCCGCGGTCATGTCCGGGACTAGCCGCATATCGATTTTGGCGACCGCTCTGCCGGGCAGGATGGTCTTTCCACCCGGGCCGGTGTAACCTCCGACCAGGCCTTCGATGTTCACGGTCGGGCGCGAGCAGAGCATCTCGAGCGATTCTTGCCAGCTTACGTCGTGGATCCAGTGTTCGACGCCCATTTGCTTTTTTGCGTCGGCTTCGCTGAGGCGGCGCGCGGCTTCGGCGATCATCTTCTTGTCGGTGTCGGAAAGCGGACGCGCTTTGGCGGCGAATCCCTCGATCACCGGGTCGTTTCCATCGGGCGAAACGAGGGTCACGAGCGCTTCGACAAGATGCCATGCGGGGCTGTCCACGCGCGCCTTGTTGCTCGAATGCAAATCCTTCTTGGGACCGCGGCCCCAGCGCGCGCCGCTCGAAACCAGTTCGAGTTCGACGACGCCTTTGGCGCCAAGATAGACCTGCACTTCACCGTTCAGCCCTTGCGCCGCGAACGGCATGTAGACCGACGTGCATTTCTTTAGAGCAGCGGCAATTTCCGGTTTTCGCACGACTTGCGGAAAATGAGGCGAGCCAATTTCTTCTTCGCCTTCCGCGACAAACACAAAATTTACCGGCATTTTCTTGCCGGCGCCACGCATGGCGTGAAGCGCGGCGAGAAACGTCGCTTCCGGACCTTTTTGATTTACGGCTCCGCGGCCCATCAGCACCTTGCCGAGGCCCGGTTTATCCACCAGCGCAGCTTCAAAGGGCGGCGAAGTCCACTCCGATGGGTCGGCTTGCTTTACGTCGTACATAAAATAGAGGCCGACGGTGCGCGGCGCGCCGGCGTCGAGCGTGGCAAAAATTCCGGGTTGGCCGTCGGTGGGAACTTTCGTGACTTGCTCGAAGCCTGCGTCGCGGAGCATGTGCATGGTCAGCTCGCAGCCTTCGTTCATGCCGCGATTTTCCGCGGCGATGGAGGGCTGCTGGATCCAATGTTGCAAACGCTGCACGGATTCGTCGTGGCGCTTCTCGATTTCGGCGCGAATGCCGTCCATTTCTTCTGCGGGCGCGGCTGGAGCGGCAGACGCATGCGTCCAGCTCGGCAAGGCCAGTGCCGCGGCGCTGGCGGCCGCGCCTTGCAAGAAAGTTCGCCGGTCCGCAAGCGCTT
This sequence comes from uncultured Acidobacteriota bacterium, assembly GCA_963804545.1. Classification (GTDB taxonomy): domain Bacteria; phylum Acidobacteriota; class Terriglobia; order Acidiferrales; family UBA7541; genus Acidiferrum. The sequence continues at coordinate 2,115,058 of CAWDQW010000004.1, read as the reverse complement.
CGCCTTCCAGCATGCTCTCGAACTCAAATTCATTTTTCATGACTTCCCCCAGGAGACCCGCGCGCGGTGCATCAACAAAACCATACTTGCTTCAGGCGCTGGCTTCCTTAGCCTGCTCCGTCGCCTCTGGCAGCCAAAGCCTCAAGATTTCCGCGGACTCCGGTAGCACTTCGCGGAACTTCATCCCCATGCCCAGAAACGCCTGAGAATGGACAACGGTCGCGGGAGCTTCGAAGGCATGCGTTTCCGTAAAAATGCGCAAGTGGACGAGCGTTCCATCCGGCAGAGGGTTGATCGTATCCACGTAACACCCGTTGAGACTTAAATCGCTGATCTGGGAGCTCATGCGCGCGCCGGAATTCTCCTCGATAAGCTCCGCATCAGCGATGAAGGGGTAGCGCGGCCCACACCTTTGGATCTGTTCCATGATTCCCCACCTCCCAAGCAGGCGCGTATTCTATCCCCAATTGCCCGTCGTGCGCTCCAAAAACTCGACAGCAGAGCATCTCCGAAGGAGATTCGTTGGCAGGGCTGGCCTTGAGAATTGAGAGAGGTGCGGTAAGAGCGGTGGCTGCGGGAATTGCGAGCAGCGGACGCAGGGCGCTCCACCGACCTGCCCGTTCGGACAGTCTCTTTTGCACCACCCTGCACCCCACGAATCTGTCTTTCCAGAAAAGCCAATTCATACTTGAAGGTAGATTCAGTCACACGATTTCGTGTGTTGGAGGAAAATATGAACCGCAGGCTCCTGCCTCTCGTTGCCTCGGCTGCCGTTGGAATGTGCTTTTCCGTTTATTCGGCGGCGCAAAATCCCTCGCCCAACGTTGCGCCAGTAACCCCGGTCAGCTCCGTCACGAAAGTGGATCCAGTCATGGCGCCACTTCCGAGCACAAAGGATTTGCTGCAGAAGTTTGAGACGGTCAGCGGAGGCCGCGCGGTCTGGGCCGGCTTTACCACGCGCTATCTGAAGGGTATTTACCAGACTGAGGACGCTTCCGGTTTTGCCGCGATTGAAATTTTCAGCAAAGCGCCGAACAAAACTTTGTACAAAATCACTTTCTCGAACGGGGTGGTGATTCGCGAAGTGTGCAATGGCAAAATCGCGTGGATCGAGGATCCCGCCGGCGGCATGCACGAAATCACCGGCCCGGCTCTCGAGAGCCGCATCCGCCAGTCCAATTTCAATGATCGCGCCGACGCTCTTTTGATGGCCGTTACCGGGCACGTTTTGGGAACGGAAAAAGTGGGCGTGCACACGGCCTATGTGCTGGAATTCACTCCGCAGAAGAAGCTCACTTCGAAGATTTATTTTGATACGGAAAGCGGTTTCCCCGTTCGCACTGACGATACGCTGCACCGCGAGGATGGCGATTACAAGGTAGAAAACTACATGGAGGACTACCGGGCCGTCGACGGAGCCTATTTCGCGTTTCGTATGCGGCACGTTGAAAAAGGAAACGTGTTTACGCTCCGGCTGACGCAGATCAAGAACAATGTTCCGGTGGACGATTCCATGTTTTTGAAGCCAGCGTCCGCGCCGAAATAAGATTGTGACGGAAACGGACGGATTTTCGCCGCGAAGGAAAAATGAAGCGGGACGCGAAAGATCGCGCCCCGCTTCATTTTTGGTGATTCTGCTCTCGCGAATGCCGTGCCTATGCGAGGAGACCGGGAGTTATTTCGCGGCCGCGGCCGAGATTTCTTTCTCGATAGGGGCTCCAATCAAGTTTCCCCACTCTGTCCAGGAGCCGTCGTAGTTGCGCACATCCTTGATGCCCAGGAGATATTTCAAGACGAACCAGGTGTGCGAGCTGCGCTCCCCGATGCGGCAATAGGCGATGACTTCACGGTCGCCGCTGATGCCTTTCGCGCCGTAGAGCTGCTTCAGCGCTTCGCCGCTTTTGAACGTGCCGTCTTCATTGACCGCCTGGGCCCAGGGAATGTTTGCCGCGCCGGGAATGTGACCCGCGCGCTGCGCCGTCTCGGTCATGCCGGGGGGCGCGATGATCTTTCCCGTGAATTCGTCCACGGAACGCACATCGACGAGCTGCGCGCCGGACTTCTTCTCGATGGCCGCGAAAACATCGTCGCTCTTCGCACGAATTGCGGCGTTCGCTGTTTTCACTTTGTAGGAGGTTGGCGCGGCCGAGGGCTTGTCCGTGGTGAGCGGGCGCTTTTCTTCGAGCCACTTCTTGCGGCCGCCGTTCATGATCAGCACTTTTTCGTGGCCGTAGTATTTCAGTTGCCAGAAAGCCCAGGCCGCGAACCAGTTGTTGTTGTCGCCGTAGAGCACGATGGTGGTTTCGGGAGAGATGCCGGCTTTGCCGAGCAATTCCTCGAATGCGATGGGCTGCGCAAGATCGCGGCGGAGGGCGTCTTGCAGTTCGGTCTGCCAGTTCCACGAGATGGCGCCGGCCACGTGGCCTTGATCGTAGGCGGTGGTGTCGACGTCGACTTCTACAACGCGAAGGCCGGGGTCTTTTGAGTGAGCAGCCACCCATTCGGTGGTGACGAGTACTTCGGGATGCGCATAGTCAGACATGGTGTTTCCCTTTCAAGTGAGAGATAAGAAGAAAAGAGTAGCGCAGATGGGGCAGTAAATCACCCTCTTTTTTATCGACATTCAGTAGCCGCCTCGCGAAGGCTCATTCTTCCATAAAACGTTTATTTACAATTACTTACGGAGATTAGCCCGCGATTTCCAGCTTTCCATTGCGGGTTTCCCACTCGATGCGCACGATCCAATCGTAGTGCATTCCTTCGGTTTTCAGCCATGCTTCGAGCGTCTCGCGGGAGTCGGAACGAAACTCGGCGAACATTTTTCCTTCAACCATGTTGACGAAGACGCGTTCCGCGCAAGCCGGGCCGCCGCCTTGCATACGTTGGGCGAGGGTCTCCGCGCCTTGGCGCGTGAGGCAAGCGAGCGTGTGTTGCGAAAGGTAGCGTGGCATGGGAACCCCTGAGAGCGAGTCGAAGCCCAAGTATTTCATAAATGAGTATTTCTTAGAAGGCGAGGCGCATGCACGCAGCAGCAAGGCGAAAGAATTTTTCTTTCGCCGAATTTCTAGGCGCGGAGATGACGCGTTGCATCTATTTCAGGGAAGGCCGTCACTGGATGCCCCGCACGGCGCAACGATCCCTTCCTTCCCACTCCCCACTTTCAATTGATGGCGTCTTGGCATATATCAATGCAGACGAATGTGAGGATGCAAGGCGGGCGGGATGGCGCGGTGAATAATCCACTGCATCAATTTTCCGTGGTGCGGAACTATGCGAGGAGCCTCGGCTGGAGCGCGGCTCTTCGCCTGCGTTTTTCTGATCTTAAGGCTCGCATCGGCGTTAATAAATCCTCTTTGCTCAAAATAAAGATCAAGAACGCGGAGCATCCTCTCTTCATGCGGGTCGGCAGTAGCGACCGGGAAGTGCTCGGACAAATCTTTATAGAGAAAGAGTATGAGTCCATCGCGGCTTCACCCCCCAAGTCGATTCTCGACTTAGGCGCTAACGTCGGATATTCGAGCGCGTACTTTCTGTCGAAGTATCCGGCGGCCTCGGTTGTAGCCATTGAGCCTGATCCAGGCAACTACGCGATTTGTTGTCGCAACCTTGAACCTTATGGCTGCCGGGCCTTAGTAGTTCGCGGGGCGGTTTGGCCCGAGCGCAACAGGTTGGTGCTCGATAGGGGCGCTTGGAGAGACGGCCGCGAGTGGGCGACACAAGTGAGGCAATCAAGGGAGGCGATGACTGCGTCCGACTCGATTGAGGGCTTCGATATGGCAACCCTGATTGGCCTGTCCGGCAGCACTGAAATCGATCTACTGAAGATAGATATCGAAAGAAGCGAACTCGAACTTTTCTCTCGCAACATCGACAGCTGGCTGCCCCGGATCAAGAATTTGTGTATCGAACTTCATGGCCCAGATTGTGAGGACGTGTTCTTTCGAGCACTCTCAGACTTTACTTACGATCTAAGTCGTACGGGGGAACTAACCGTTTGCAGCGGCCTCCGAATTCGCCCGTGATCACTGGCTAACTTCGAGAGTTCCGTGAAAAGCTCAGGGTGCGAGACGTGGCGATCCCCAGCGCGTAACCCCAGATCGTCGCGTCAATCGGAATGAAGTACAGGCGGCCCTTCAGCAAGTTTCGTCCGGCTCTTAGGAAAGTCCATTTGCTCAGGTGCAAATAGAGGCGAACTAGAGAGCTTTCCGCGGGGGAATACCAGCCGCTATCGCGCAACTGTTTTGCGGCCAATTCCTTCAGGGAGTCTTGTTGAATGGAAATACAACGGCTGCTTGCAACATAGTGCGACTCCCATCCGACCTTCTTCATTCTTTGACAAATGTCCGAATCCTCGTGATGGCGGCGATAGCGGACATCATATCCCCCGACCGCGTCGAGCGCTTCCTTGCGAAAGAGGACAGCATGGCCATGAGCGAACAGCGTGGGGCCCGATTGTTCCGGGTACTTTGGTTCTTGAAAGCGCATTCGCCAGCGGGTGAGGAGGCGATCCGGGTTTTGTGGTACGACGCGAGTGTAGCAGGCGCCGACTACGGGGTGGCTGGAGATATAGTCCAGGCAGGTACCGAGCCAGTCCGGTTCGGGGAGGACTTCCGTGTTGATGCAGGCCAGAAAAGTGGCATTCGAAAGTGCAATCGCGGCATTCCGGGCGGCGGAAATGCCCTGGTTTTGTGGAAGACGAAGAAGAGAAATCTGAGGCGAGGAGCGCGCCCAATCGGGAAGAGAAACCGGTTTGAGAGAGCCATCATCAACGACGAAGATCTTCGAAACCGGATGACACAGCTTCACGCAAGCAGAAAGAGTTGCGGACAAGGCTTCGGCTCGCTCGCCGTATACGGGAATGATGACGTCCACTTTGTGCTGAGTGTTACCGCCCTGATTGGTCATTAGCGAGGCCGACGGCCCTTTTGATTCCGTTGAGTTCATCGGGATTCGTGATGGAAGCCCTGGCTTTTGCTGTCCTTACGGGCGAAACATGCAGGGGGCAAACTTCGTGGTCAGTATATGGCTTGGGACAAAGAGGAAACAAGAAGCCAGAAATGCAGAGCACCCTTAGGGCGACGCGGTATGCCCCTTTCCGAATGCATCGGACTCAGTAATAATCAGGAAGCCCGGCATAAAGTCATTCTATGAGAGTCACATCGGTTCTAGCTTCAGGCCAGTTCGGAAGACGCCCGCTACTTGTCTTCGGAACCCTCATTGTCGGTGCCTTTGCTGCTTATGAAATGGCCCAGTATGTGATCAGCGACGATATGGCTGGTTTGGCTTATGCCGGCCTATGTCTTGCCGGTGGAGCGATCGTCATTGCGATTCTCAACAGCTGGCGGAATGGTGCGTACTTTTTCCTGGGCTGGCTGTTGTTCGAGGATTTTGCGCGAAAATTCCTGGGCAATAACATGGCCATTTACTTTGCCAAGGACTTTCTCCTTCTGGTCGTATATATCTCGTTTCTCTCGGCTTTTCGGCGAAAAGAAGTGACCATTTTCCGCCCTCCGTTTCTCGTGCCGTTGTTGATCTTCATCTGGTTCGGTGTCATGCAGATATTCAACCCGGCCTCGACGAGCATCTGGTATGGCCTTATGGGCGTAAAGATATTTTTCTATTACGTTCCTCTCGTTTTTGTAGGTTATGCGCTTCTTAATACCGAAGCGCAATTGCGCCGTTTTTTTACCGTCAATCTGGCTCTGGCGGTCGTAGTCATTTCTCTTGGGATTGCTCAGTCTATCCTTGGTCCCACCTTTTTGAATCCAGCGGTTCAAGCAGAGGATCTTCGCCTACTGAGCGGTCTTTACCGCGTATCTCCCATCACGGGCGTCAGCGCCTACCGTCCCACCTCCGTTTTCGTAAGCGCCGGTCGCTACGCCGATTTCATTATGGTGGCTTGGCTGCTCGTCCTCGGATTCAGCGGCTATCTTTTGCTTCGCCAGAAGCGAGGCAGGAATTTCGCGTTTCTCACCGTCGCAGTGGCCGCCGCAGGGGCGCTTCTGACCGCATCGCGAGGCGCGTTCATGTGGGCCATAATCAACGGTGTCGCGACGAGCGCGGCATTTGTATGGGGCGCTCCATGGCGGGAGGGCGAGGCGCTGCGCGTCTTTCGAGGAATTCAGCGGGCGGCGCTAGGCATTACGGTTGGAGTAGTTCTGGTTTTCATTGCTTTCCCTGACGCCCTACTGTCGAGGGTGGCCATCTACCAGGAAACGCTCCTGCCAAGCAGCTCGGCAAGCGAATTGACAAACCGCACCTGGACTTATCCGGTGGACAACTTCATGGGAGCATTCAACTATGAGCGCTGGCCCTATGGGTATGGCATTGGAACGACCGCGCTCGGCGGGCAATACGTCGCGCGCTTTTTCAAAGCGAAACCGCCCGTCGTCGGGGTCGAAAGCGGATTCGGGGCGCTCGTCGTGGAAATGGGGATTGTTGGACTAATCCTCTGGATCGTCATGAGCGCTTCCATCTTGTTTTTTGCCTGGAAGGTCGTCAAAAAGCTCAAGGGCTCCCCTTGGTTCCCGCTGGGCTTCGTGATTTTTTGGTATGCGTTCGTCATGTTTTTCCCTGCCACTTTTGCGGGCATTCAGGCTTATGAGGATTTTCTGTTAAACGCGTACCTTTGGCTGCTGCTCGGCGTATTGTTCCGGCTGCCAAGCATTGGACTCTCGGCGCAATTCGCGGCCGCGGCGACAGCCGGCCAGGCTCCGCGCCGCTGGATTCGCTGACTTGCGGCTCGCGGTGGTTTCCCCGTTTGTCGATCGCCGCCATGGCACGGAGCGCGCGCTTGCGGAATTGCTCGAGCGGCTTGCCAGGGATTACGGCTGCGAGGTACACCTTTATGCGCAACGCGTCGAAGATCTTGGGGTAAGCGATCCGCAAGCGGCGCGAGCGGGGAATTCCAAGGAGTCGGGCGCCATCCTCTGGCACAAAGTGCCCGGCATTCCGGGTCCGCACGTAGCGCAATTTCTTGCGTGGATTTTCCTAAACGGACTTCTGCGATGGTGGCACACGAAGGTTGGCGGCGCCTCGTACGATCTGGTTTTGTCGCCGGGAATTAATTGCCTCCATCCAGATGTGGTGATCGTGCATGCGCTGTTTCATCGATTGAAGGAGCTGGCAAGGGAAGAGAATGAGGCTGCCAGCGCGCATCCCGGTTTTTTTCGGAGAGTTCATCGCAAGGTCTACTACGGGCTCCTCACGGCGCTGGAGCGCAGGATTTACACGAATCCTGGCGTCGCTCTTGCGGCTGTATCCGAGCGTACGGCGGGGCTTCTGAGAGAGTACTTTCAGCGGGAAGAGGTCTCCGTGATCCCGAACGGTGTGGACACGGAACATTTTTCTCGGGCGGCCAGGCTCGCGCGCCGCGCGGAATCCCGTCAACGGCGAGGCTTTCGCGACGAGGATTTCGTCCTGCTTTTGATCGGCAACGATTGGCGCAACAAAGGCCTGCCAACGGTTTTGGAAGCAATGGCGGCTGCACCCCGCTTGCCAGCGCGATTGCTGGTGGTTGGAAACGACGCGGCCGAGCCCTTCCGTGCACGCGCCGTTCAACTCGGTGTGCAGGACCGCTGCTGTTGGGAGCTTTCCAGTCCCGATGTGCTCGATTTTTATGCTGCCGCGGACGTTTACGTCAGCCCAAGCCGGGAAGATTCCTTCGGGCTTCCCGTGGCCGAAGCAATGGCCTGCGCTTTGCCGGTCATCACCTCGGTATCCGCAGGCGTTTCTGATTACATCCGCGATGGCGCGGAGGGCTATGTTCTTCGCAAACCTCGCGACGCGGAAGCTTTGGCTGGGCTCCTGCAAAAATTGCACGCGAATGTTGACATGAGAAAAAGAATGGGAGAATCCGCGGCGAAGACTGCCCTTGAGTGGACTTGGGCTAGGAATGCGGCGGCTTTCTCGGAACTACTTGAAGGCTTGGCCGTGAGAAAGCGTTTAGCTACGACGATGCCAAACAAACCCCAATGAGTGTCTTGAGGGAATCCATTGAAGTAAGATTCTCGCGTAGTGGGTGTTGCGAGACTCATTTGCCATAAAGAGGGTGAATGGCCCCAAATCCCGATACCGGCGTGGAATTGCAGCGCAAATACAACACGGACACGGCCACGCGCTACGAGCAGATGCACGAGCCAGAGGGGTCCGGCGACGCGCTCGGCAACAAATTTGTGCACGCCATCCTTCGGATGATGGATGCCCGGTCCGTTTTGGATGTGGGCACGGCCACTGGGCGCGGCTTGCGCGAACTGAAAGAAACTCTACCTGGAGCATTTGTCTGCGGAATCGAGCCGGTGGCCGCGCTACTTGAGCAGGCTGCTTCGAACGGTAACACCGCCGGCGTGTCCGTGATCCAAGGGAGCGGGGCGGCGCTGCCTTTTGCGGATTCCAGTTTTGATGTTGTGTGCGAATCTGCTGTACTCCATCACGTTGCCAATCCCAATGCTGTCGTCAAAGAGATGCTGCGCGTCGCGAAGAAAGCGGTGCTAATTTCGGATAGCAATCGTTTCGGACAGGGCTCGCGAGTGGCGCGGCTGATCAAACTTTGCTTATACAAAAGCAGGTTGTGGGGGGCGTACAACTATGTGCGGACCTCGGGCAAGGGCTATCGAATCACAGAGGGTGATGGCGTCGCTTACTCCTATAGTGTTTACGATTCCTTTGCATTGCTCTCGCAGTGGGCCGACCGAATCATTTTTTATTCGGCCACGGACAGGAGAATGGCTAGCTGGGCGCATCCTCTGCTCACCAGCAGTGCTGTTCTGGTCTGTGCTCTGAAAGAGCCGCGCCAGGTTTAACGGTCCGTTTGCGCTACGGGTTTGTTCTTCGCTTCGGCCGTGACTGCTTTTCGCGTGGCCTCGAGCGTGAAAACGAGAGTTTCCTTCGGAATGCTCGTCACGAACGGGCCGACCAGCCAGCCAAGACCGGTGGGGATATCGCGTGTCAGCGAGGCTGCCTCGCTTTGCACGTAAACGCCACCGTCGCGTTCTTCCATCCGCCACCAGGTTTCCATGCGCCACAAAAAGCCGCCGTCGTCCCCGGGCTGCTTTTCGCGTTCGTTGCTCTTGCCCGGATTTTCGACTTCGGCGATGCGCACCGCGGAACTTCGGCTGTGGGCGCGGCCGGGAGCGTCGTGAAAATAGCGCACGTCGTGCTCCGTATCGAGCACGACGGTGATGACTTTGTGCCGCCGGAAGCGGAGGAAGACGCGAAAGTGGTCGCCGTCGTGCGACTCGATCTTGGAGCGCTCCACATCTGGCGAGTAAATGGTCGACTGGTGATCGTAGTCCTGAAGCACGGCGAGCACATCGTTCAATTTCGCTCCAGGGATGAAAACCACCCCCACCCAGTGATGAATCATCCCTCCGGGGCAAACAATGGGCTTGCCGTTGTCGAGGGTCGTCAGCTGATGGACCTGCACCTCGCCGCGCTTTAGGGCGGCGTAGGCGTCCGAGCGCTGAGCAATGGCAAGCGAATCAATCCACAAGGGCGCGGACACTCGCTTCAGTTCAGCTTCATTGCGTTCTTCGGTCAGGCGCAGGTAGCGGTCGAACGCCGCAAGGGTTTCAGCGCGCAATCTGGCGGGCGCCGGATCGCCGGTTGGAGCGGATTGCGCGAGAGATACAGATCCCCCGACCAAGATTGATAGAAAGAGACTCGTTGCGAGAAGTGTGTCCGCGAATGGCCTCACCTGTCGCCGGAACCTTTCACACAAAGCCAAAGAGCCTCCGCAAGTCTATGATGGCGCAACTCTTTGGGAATCGAACCAAGAATCGGTAAGTATGGAGAGCATGAGAGCTGCCTATAGGCGCGTACGGATCGTTCAGAGATTTCTGGGAGTTTGATGGCGGATGTGCAAGCGCCGGCGGCGAGAGAACAGAAAAAGAGTGGCGGGTTGGGTAGCTCGCACACGGCCCCTTGCGGAGCCGCTGTCCCCGCGCGGCCCCCAACCCGTTCCTAGAAGCCTACGCGCCGGACGCGGGGCTCTCAATGGGCCGCTAGAGCCACTCGGCGGAGTACCGTGGTCGTGGTACTAGACCATCCCTATGCCTGTCACCAGGTCTCTTATCTAAGCCACTTATTTACAATATTATACGGAAAAGAAAAGCCTCCAGCGGGGCTCCAAAAAGTACTAGTTGGGACCGTTTACTCCGCTGAGAAAACCGCCGAGATGCGCGGTTAGCGCGATGGCCATCACTGCCAGAGTTTCCAGTCCCAAGCGAAAAACGGGAAGCCTTCCATTCGACTGCCGTTGGCCGCAGATGGAGCCACCAAATAAGCCAAATAAGGACCGCCGCGGTGACCCCAAAACCAAATGCATGAGAAGAATGCCTTTAAGTTTTTGGCCCTCGAGCTGAATTTGCCAGGCAAGTAGCCCGGTGATAACCGCGGGCACCACGGAAATTGCCGCTCCCAGCAGATTGTAATAAGCCACCGCGGCGAGCGCGCGCCTCTTGGCGCTTTGCGCGAGGAAGTCGAAAATCACGCCGGCGATGAACAACGCGATGGGAAAGTGGATCAGCACAACGTGCTGAGCGTGCTTGGCGAGCAGCGCCGTTCGAATGTCAAAGGGGTTCAAGTTCGCTCCTCAGTTTGCCGCGATGACAAGCAGTTACTGCACGACCACTTTTCCGGTCATCTTCGGATGGATGGAGCAGAAATAGGGATACTCACCGGGCTTTGTGAACGTAAAGGAAAACCTTTCGTCGGTATCGAGCACTTTCGATTTGAATACTTTCTCTGTGCTGACCACGGTATGCGGAATGTCGTCGCGATTGATCCAGGTAACGGTCGTTCCCACCGGGACGGTAATGGCCGCGGGGCCGAAAACGAAATTGTCGATTTTCACTTCGGCTGTCGAGGCAGCCTTTTCCTGCGCGCTCGCCGCGAAGCTCATCATGCGCCGCAACAATTCCGCCTAAACCAAACACCATCAGTGCCATTAATCTCGCGATGGACACACTTCTCCTCATGATTTTTCTCCCTCTCTTTTTGTTTTGAAAATCTAGCTCCTGCTTTGTTCCGGAGTCCTCTTCGGGATCAGGCTAGCGTCGAATCCACTACTGCCAGCGCGTGCTGCCCGCGCACGTAATTCACATCGGTTATGCCCAGCACGCTTCGCAACTGCTCCGCCGGCACTTTCATTGGTCCCGGCGAAGGCGCCTCACCTGGCTTGGGCTGCGGAAATGCAGTCGAGCAAGCCGTGTGAAACGTCACATTGCCCTCGACCTTCTGCATCGTTTGATGGATGTGACCGTTGAGAACGGTCACCGAGCCGAATTTTTTCAAGTACGCGAGCGCTTGCGCGCTGTCTTCCGTTCCCCATCCCCAATCCGGATAGACCGACCACAGCGGAATATGCGCGAATATAATGACCGGCGTGCTGGACTTCAGATGCTTCACATTTTTTTCCAGCCATTCCAACTGATCGCGCCCCAGCGTGCCCAACCCGCCCGCATTCAAGTTCATCACATTCACCAAACCCACGAAGTGCACGCCCTTCTTTTCGAAGCTGTACCAGCCGCCCGGCTGCGCTCCTTTGCCGAAGCGCTCGAGATATTCCTTACCGTCGTCGTTCAACACATCGTGCTCCCCCGGGACGTAGAAAACATCTTTCGCCGGCGCGCTCTTCAGTATCTGCTCGACGCCGTCGAATTCCTCCGGCTTCGAAAGATGGCTGATGTCTCCCGTATGCAACAAAAACTCCGGAGGGACGGACAGCGCGTTGATTTTATCGACCGCGGCTTGCAGCGTCGCCGCGACGTCCGGATTCGCCGCCTTGTTGAATCCCATGTGGCTGTCGCTGATCTGCACAAAGCTCAACTCGCCTTTCATGTCCGGCGGGTTCATCTCCGCTAGACGGCTCATGCTGTAGGATTTCAAAACGCCGCCTTGCATCACGCAAAACGCACCCGTTCCCGCCCAAGCCATGCACTTCAAGAATCCGCGGCGATCGACTCCATCTTTATTGTGATCGTGCAAAATTTCGTCTTTTGTCCTGCGTGCCATTTTTCTTTCTCCTGGAGACACGTCTCCCCAATGCATACGCATGTATGCACTTCCCCTGCTGCGCATATTTGGCAGGAGCGGCGCGGGCTAGAGAGAGCCAAGGTTCCCGCGCCGCCATGGGACGTGTTTCGTTTGTGCAGACCGCGGAAGACTGCGCCTTATTCCAAATTGTTGCGCTTACGCCGCCAAAATTATTTCGTCCTTAGATTCGAACGATTGGGAATAAAATTAGCTGCGGGGTGGTTGTCATCCATGAGTTCTACGGGCCAGGGGAAAGGTTGGGACGTGTTGGATTCGCAGGACCGGGCTCGCTTCGAGCAGCTCGTGTTGCCGCATCTGGATGCCGCATTCCATCTTTCGCGTTGGCTGCTGCGAAGCCGCTCCGATGCAGAAGACGTCGCGCAGGAAGCGATGCTGCGCGCGTTTCGTTTTTTCCGCGGCTTCAATGGCGGAGACGCCCGCGCGTGGCTTCTGCAGATCGTCCGCAATACGTGCTATACGTGGCTGGAGAAAAATCGCCAAGTGGAGCTCATGACTGAATTCGACGAAGACCTGCACCCACAATCTTCCGCTACGCCGGAAACTCTGGCCATCGTGGGCGACAATCGCGAACGGCTTGCGCGAGCGCTCGAAACGCTTCCCGTGCGCTTCCGGGAAGTAATCATATCTGCGCGAGCTCGAAGGCTGCTCGTATAAAGAGATCGCCTCGATTACCAGCGTCCCGATCGGCACCGTCATGTCCGCGCTTGCACGGGCGCGCCAACGTTTGCAGCGCGCCCTCACGCAACCTGCACAGCAGGAGGCGCCCCATGAGCTGTGACTTCTCCGGGCACGCTCCTTCACGCTTATCTTGACGGCGAACTGGACGCCGTGCGCGCCGCGGAATTTGAGCGCCATCTCGAAACTTGCCGTGACTGCACGGCCACTCTTGGCGCAGCAGAGTCGCTGCGCTCTACTCTCCAGCATGCGCAGCTTTATGAGACGGCCCCGCTGATTTGCGCAAAAAGATTCGCTCCGAACTCAAAGTCGCGACAGGCCAAAGCAGGCGGTTCATCCGTTGCCGCCTGGCGCTGGCTTGACCGCAGCCGCCGCGATCCTCTTAGTAACCGGCGTGGCTTGGTTCGCCATACCTCGCTTCCACGGCATGGGCTCAGAATCGGCTAGTTCGGTGACGGCAGCGGAAGTCATCGACGCGCACATTCGCTCGCTGCAATCCGGCCATCTCACGGACGTCGCTTCGACCGACCAGCACACTGTCAAACCGTGGTTCGATGGCAAATTGGACTTCATTCCGCCCGTTCACGATTTCATGGAGGAAGGTTTCCCGCTAGTTGGCGGCCGCCTGGATGTTCTTGGCGAGCGCAATGTCGCGGCGCTGGTCTACGGACGGCGCAAGCATTTCATCAATGTCTTTGTATGGCCGACCAAGGAAGCGGACACGCCGATTCATCCGCCTGGCTCACGGCAAGGCTATCAATGGGTTCACTGGCGGCATAAAGGAATGGAATTTTGCGCCGTGTCCGACGTCTCCGCGCAAGACTTGCATGAGCTGGCTCAGCTCATCATCCAATCGGAGAGTCCCTCTGCGACGCTATTTAATTGATGGAATGCGGATTTTGTATGTCTCGCAATGTTATTGTTTCGGCTTTGTGCTCGAAACAGACTGCGGCATTTCCTTCGCGTAAATCAAATGCAACTCCACGGACCGTGCTTGCCCTTTGCGAAGCGGAATGTTCCTTTGCCAATCGGAAAAAATGCCCTTCGCGGAAGCGCGAATGTCGTAACTATCCGCCTTTAGCTTGGAAATCGTGAACCGCCCGTGGGCATCCGCATATACCGCATGCGGGGCGCTGCCGTCGGACGATTGATAGGAGACGCTGGCATGCGGAGCGGGCCTGTCGTTAGGACCGATGACCACGCCGCTCAGCGTGGAGGTTCCTTTGGACTGCTGCGGCTCGGCCCATACGCCGGAGGCCGCCACCAGCACCACGACAAATGCCGCAAAAAAAACGAGCGCGCGTTTCATCTTCTCCGTCTCCTGCCACAAATAGGATCCATTGCCAGTTCCATCAGAAAACAAGCTGGCCTTACACACGCAGTTTTCCCTGGCTTCAGTGTAGGGCCCGGTCGCTCCCAGCCTCGACAGAGTTTCCTTCTTTGTGACGCACGGCGTACCTGCCTTTCCGGACAGGTTACGTTCGAGCCTGACGGTAAGCGCGCGCGTGGCCTTCCAGCATGCGGCGAAAATCGCAAAAATCGAGAGCACGTTGCCGTGCCATCCCCGCGAGCCGGGCCGCGAGAGTGGGATCGTCCAGAATTCGTGCAAAGTGCTTGCGCAAGCTCTTCCGCCTCGCCAGTGCGAAACGTGAGTCCGGCCTTCGCCAAGCACCTCGACAAAAGCGCCGAGGTCGGAGGCGATCACCGGCAACCCTCGCAGCATATTTTCGACAACCACCAAACCGAATACTTCTCCACCCAGGGATGGGACGACGACCACGGTGGCGTGCGCAAGCGCGGCATTAAGTTCCGCGTCGGAAAGGCGTCCCGCGAAGCGCACATGTCTGGCAAGCGGAGCGTCTTGAGCGAGCCGCTCGAGGGCCGCGCGCTCGGGGCCGTCACCGATGACGAGGAGTTCGAACGGGCGATGTTGCGTAAGCAGGATGCGCGCAGCTTCGAACAAAATGCCAACACCCTTGGTGGTAACCAACCGCCCCTGAAACGCGATGACGGGCGCGTCCGAGGACGCCGCTGGATACGCAACTGGCGCGGAATTGAATTCCAATCCGTGAGGAATTGGCCAAAACTCGCGGAAGTTGCACCAGACCGCCGAGCCAAGCGGTCGGCGTGATGTTGCTCGCCACGCGGCGGCAAAGAAAACGGCGCACAAAGGTCAGCAGCCAAAGTTTGCACGAAGCCATCCAGCCCTCGCCGGCATTGCAGCGCAGGCATTTGCCATGGCGGCCTGCCATGAAATGTCCCGGACATGGAGTCCCCGCGGGCTCGATAAGAAGTTGGCCGTTCGGGCAAATCGTTTGAAAGCCGTGATGCTCCACGACGACGGGCTTGCGTGCCAAAAGTCCGAGGATGATCGGCGCCAGCGCTGGGCCTGCCACGTGAACCACATCCGAAGCACGGGCCAAATCCCACGCTTGAATGAGATTTGGCCGTCGGACCACACGAAAAGGAAGCGCCCCATCCTCAAATTTTTCCGCAGGAGTTTGCGTCGCAACAGTGATTTCGAATTCAGGATCGCCATTTGGTGTGAGCAGACCCGCGAGCCCGCGAGCCAACGACAAAACGAGCGTTTCCACTCCGCCCACACTCGGCGCAAAAAAATGAGAATAGATCAGCAGCTTCATTCGCGAAGTTTTTGAGGCGTGGCCCGAGGTGTGTGCACGGCAGACGGCTCGGCAAGAGCCACGCCGGCGCGCCGGCCTTTGCGCGCAACGGCAATCTCAATCGCCTCGAACGTCGCGGCGATATTTCTCTCCGGCGACCACGTTCGCATGTGCGCGACAGCGGCCGGTCGCAGCGAAGAAAGCCGTGCACGGTCCGCAAGCGCGTCCTTCAAGAGCGCCGCGAGCGCAGAGACATCGCCGCAGCCATAAACAAACTCCTTCCACACCGGCGCAACAAGATCGCGAGCCGCGCCGACGTGATCGCTGGCCGCCACGGGACATCCACAGCACATCGCTTCATTCACAACCACGGCGAACGGTTCGTACTCCGAAGGAAGAACCATCAGATCGGCGGCAGTGTACACAGAGGGAAGCTGGGACTGATTCACAAATCCGAGAAAGCGAACCCGCCCGGCGATGCCCAAAGCCGCGGCTTGCGACTCCAGCTCCGCGCGCAGCGGCCCTTCGCCCGCAATCACCAACAGCGCATCCGAAAGTTTTGCTTCCGCAAACGCGCGGAGCAGATCGCCTGGCCGCTTCCACAGCTGCAGCTTCGCACAAAAAAGAATCACTGCGTCCGAAGCCGAAGCTCCCCAGCCTGCGCGTACCGCAGCACGGTCCACGCTCGCGGATTGCCGCATCCACCAATCGTTATCCACGCTGTACGGCGTCAGCGTGACTCGTTCCGCAGGCAAGCCGAGCGACACAATGAGGTCGCGCGCACCCGACGACGGCACAATCACCTGATCCGCCAAGCGAAAAAGTCGCGGCCACAAAATTTTCTTCACCGCGCTCTTCCACCTGCGCCCGTCGCGCGGAGCAAGCGTATTCGTGTCCGTCCCAAAAAGAAAAGCGGCCTTTGAGAACTTCGCCGCGCGCCACGCAATCCAGAACGTTGCGCGCACATAGCCCACAAAACACAGCACGGCGTCGAAGTTGCCTTCGCGAATCAGTTTCGCAAGTCCCGGATTGCGTAGCCCGAAAAACGATTCCGTCTCCCGAGCCGCGATTAGGAATGTGCGACCATGAGTATCCTTCAAGCAATGGCACATCCCACTGCACCGTGGCTCCAAACTCAGGATCGTGCGCGGCTTCCGCGCCCCGAAGGCTGCAATACGCGACGTGCAGATCGAATCCCGGATGCGCCGCTATCCGGCGAAAAATCGGCGCCATATATTGGACTGGGTGGCTTGCGATAGCCAGGACGCGGTAGCGGCGCTCAGGCATGGCAGAACCGTGCGGCCGACAAGCGAAACGCGTAAAAAGTGAGGATGCTTCGCAAGCGCAAAGGGGTGCCCCGAGAGCGAGTATACCCGGTTTCGCGCGCGCGAAGGCTGTGCTAAACTGGCCCAGTTCCGCAGGGGTTTGCGGTTTACCCTAAGTCTCCGCACAGTCTGTTAAGCCCCGCCTCGCGGGGTTAAGTCGACTAACCGCCACTCACGTGGCGCGCAGCCGCATGAAATTTCACTCAACGTGAATCCCGCCAGGCCGGGAGCACGCAAAAAAGAGGATCTGTCATGTCTGGGCACTCAAAATGGGCCACGATTAAGCACAAGAAGGGCGCGACTGACGCCAAACGTGGCCGCGTGTTCACCCGCATCATTCGCGAAATCACCATCGCGGCGCGCATCGGCGGGGGTGAACCGAATTCCAATCCGCGCCTCCGAACGGCGATCCTCGCTGCCAAGGGCGCGAACATGCCCAACGAGAACGTCGAGCGCGCGATCTTGCGCGGCACCGGACAGCTCGAAGGCGAACAGTATGAAGAAGTCACCTTCGAAGGCTATGGCCCCGGCGGCGTTGGCATCATTATCGAAGCCGTCACCACCAATCGCAACCGCATCGTCGGCGAATTTCGCCACCTGATGAGCAAGAACGGCGGAAACCTCGCGGAAACAGGCGCCGTCGGCTGGATGTTCTCTCGCAAAGGCGAGATCGTCGTGCCCAAGGAAGCGGCGAGCGAAGACAAGATGCTCGACCTCGTGCTCGAAGCGGGTGGCGAGGATCTGAAGGATGACGGCTCCGGCTGGTACATCGTTACGCCCGCCGGAAGCCCTCGAAAAAGTAAAGGAAGCGCTGACCAAAGCGGGTATCACGCCGACTCCGGCCGAAATCGCCATGGTGCCGCAAAATTACATCAAGTTAACCGGCGCGCAGGCCAATCAAATGGTCCGTCTGATTGAAGCCCTGGAAGAACACGACGACGTGCAGCACGTCTATGCGAATTTCGATATTGATGAGTCGGAGATCCAGGAAGCAGTCAGCGCGAATTAATTTGTAGGACAGACACTCCTGTCTGTCCTCTTTTTTCCTCTCTTTCTCCTTTTTCGCTTCCGCGACGATCCCGAACAACGGGGTGGCCGTTTCTTCTTTTGCGGGGAACTCCCCGACAAAGCTCTGGCAGCAACCCGGCGAACGCCGTAGACTTAGTTCGATGAATTCTGCACGCCCAGCATCGAATCCGGCCCCAGCAGCCATCAATGTTCGTTTCCGCGTGCTGGGCGTAGACCCGGCGTCCGCGGGCCCTACCGGTTACGGGATCATTGAGAGCGACGGGCGCCGCTGCCGCATGTTGCATTATGGTGCACTCAAAGTCGCGCCCAAGCGCCAAAAGGAATGCCTCGGCGCTGTGCTCCACGATGTCCACGCGCTTCTCTGCCGGTCTGATGGATGAATTTTCTCCCGACGCGCTCGCCGTGGAATCCGTCTTCACCGCCTTAATATGAGAACGGCTTTGCGACTCGCCGAGGTCCGCGGTGTCGTGCTTTTGGCTGCCGCGCAACGCGGCGTCGCCGTGCACAGCTACTCGCCGCGCGAAGTAAAAGCCTCCGTAGCCGGTTACGGCCATGCGGACAAAAGCAAATGCAATTGATGGTCCGCGCACTTCTCGAAATGAACGAAACGCCCGAGCCTTCCGATGCCGCGGATGCCCTTGCCGTGGCGCTCTGCCATCTACAAACCGAACAAGCCCGGCAGCGGTTTGGACTTCCCGCAAATCAGCGGGCGCGAAGGTGCGAGCATCGGTCTCTGCTGCAGGGCCAGGCGTCCCGCGCGGCGGCGCAACTCAAAATGTCCTTCCGCGCATCGTAATTTCACGATGAAGACTTTCCTTCTGCGATTCGTTTTACTGGCGGTCTGGCGGGCGCACTCTGGATATGCGCCCGCAAACGCGGCTGCTTCTGCAGCCACGCCCTCACCCGCCCCTGTCCATGCGAAACTCAGCTACCGCCGCATTTTCAAATCCAGTTCGCCGGAATTTATCGAGATCATCGTCCATGACGATTCCGATGCCGCCACCTTCGAGATTCGCCAGCTCGACGAAGACCCCGGCGCCACGCCGTTTGAAGTCAGCGCTCCCTTGCGCGAAAAGATGTTCGATTTGGCGGCTCAATTAAAGAATTTTCAAGGACAGGATCTGGACGTCCACCGCAGAATCGCCAACCTCGGCGAAAAAACATTTCGTTGGGAAAAAGGCGCGGAAATCCACGAAACGAAATTCAACTACACGCTGAATTCAGCCGCAACTCAGTTGATGCAAATCTTTGAAGGCCTGGCCCGCCAGCAGGAACTCGTCACACTGCTCGAGCGCCGCATGAAATACGACCGCCTCGGTATCAACGACGCTCTTCTGCAATTTGAAACCGACTTGAACCATAAACTTCTTCCTGAACCGCAGCGTGCCTTGCCGACTCTCGATCAAATCGCCAGCGACTCTCGTTTCGTCGAGATTGGCCGCCAGCGAGCCCGCGCTCTTGCCGAGCGCATTCGCCATTCGAGCTAAACGTAACCCAGGTTATTTGCCGAGATTCCATTGCCGCGGCCCGTGGACTTTCATTTAGCTCTGGCGATTCCGCCAGCAATTTCAACGGCAGCAAAGCCGTTTTCCCGTAGTGCTCGCCTTCCAAAATTCGCCCCTGGCAGCGAGAATTCGTCGGCTCTACCTCAAGAATTCTCACAGGCGTCCCTTCCGGGACCATGATCAGCTTCTGCGAAGCTATCAAAAGCGAAAGACCGACATCATCGTTCGCCGCGTCCAACTTTTGCCTTTCTGCCGCAGCGAGCGCCCATCGGTTGCCAGAACGGCGAACGGATGCCCATCTTCGCACGCGAATTTTGCGACGCGTCCCACCCACGAAGACGCAGCCGTTTCGCAGCTGCCTTTGCAGGAGCTGCGGGCGCGACCGCACCTTTGACCGTTGCAAGAAATCTGTACCCACGCTTCGGAAGCGTCTCCACAAAACGGGGCTTCTTCTTATCGTCGCCCAGCGCCTGGCGCAGCTTTTTGATCGCCGTATTCAAACTATGATCGAAATCCACAAACGTGTCCGCCGGCCACAGCCGCTTCTGCATCTCCTCCCGCGTAACAACTTCCCCCGGCTGCTCCAACAGCATCGCAAGCACCTGAAATGGCTGGACTTGTAGTTTGATCTTGCGTCCGGATTTGTACAGTTCCTGCGCGCGCAGATCCACTTCAAATCCCTTCAAACCGCACGACATTTGTGGAGCGAACAGGCTTCGGCATTCGCAGGAATTCTCGGTAATAATTCTCCGTAGCCCGGAAACTATACCACTCCTTTTGCGAAATCGCGGACGCCCCCGCAACCTTAAACCCCCTATTTCCTGGCACTTGCTTGTTCACCCACAGTCGCTCTGCAGTTCACCCCCGGTGCATTGTCCTTCCCCTGGGAATGAGCGAGAGTGCGCACCATGTTGAGGCGCTGAGCAGCTAAGCGATCCAGGCAAACGACAGGTCATCCCGGACGCCTTCAGCGAGCTAAGAAAAGGAGTGTCCCATGAAAACGAGAGCTTTGGCAATGGCAGGCGTGATGGCGCTGGTCATGTCGCAACCACGCGAGTGGCGCAGGCCCAGAATGCTCTGGTCAGTTAATGTCCCCTTCGATTTCGTCGCCGGCGAATAGGCACTTCCCGCGGGAGACTATTCCGTCCAGGTCTCCGTCCCTGCGCATTCTCTGATCTTTGTCTCGCGCAAGGACGCCATCCGCGTCGGCGTTCATCATCACTAACGCTGCCGTCTCCCATGACCCATCAAGACCGAGTCGAAGCTCATCTTCAACCGCTATGGCGATCGCTATTTTCTCTCGCAGGTCTGGTCGGCAAGGTTATGCCAGGGCCGCCAACTCGTGAAATCCCCGCGCGAAAAAGAAATGGCGCTGACCGCAAAGATTGAGACCGAGGGTCAAGTCACCCTGGTCGCCACTCTCCTCCGTAACAACCCGCTAACCACACCCCGCCTCATTCCCTGCAAACGCCCCCCGGGAATCCGGATCCCCGCTCCGGATTCCCGGACCCTTTTTAGGGCACCTTTTTGCCCTCCCTCCCAAGGCCTCCCGAATCGATACTTAACTGGCCTAACCGCACGTATACTAAGGCAAGACTCTTCCTATGGCTCAGGCGACCACCATGAACTTCAAAGAGGCTGTGGCGATCGCCACGAGTAGCCTCTGGGCGCACAAGCTGCGCAGCGTTCTGACGCTCATTGGCGTGGTCATTGGCGTGGCCGCCGTCATCGCTGTCGTCAGCCTGATCAACGGCGCGAACCAATATGTCGCCACGCGCGTTTTCCGCCTCGGCGCGGACGTTTTCGGCGTCGCCAAAACTCCCTCCATCATCACCAACGTCGACGACTATCTCGAATTTCAGAAACGCAAGCGCATCACTTACGACGACTATCTAGCTGTCCGCGAACTCTGCAAATCCTGCAAGGATATCGGCGCTTCGTTCGCCGGGCGCCTCGAAGTCAAAGAGCGGCCTCAATTCGCTGAAAGACACCAACCTCCGCGCCTGGACTCCCGCAGATGGCCGAGCTCTACGACGTCGACCTCGTCGCCGGCCGCCACATCACCGATACCGACCTGCAGCAAGCCGCCCCCGTCTGCGTCATCGGCAACGATATTGTCGAAAACCTGCTCCCAGGCGTCGATCCCATCGGGAAAGAGGTTCGCTGGCGCAACATCCCCTGCCAGGTCATCGGCGTCGGCAAAAAAGAAGGCTCCGCGCTGGGCACATCTCTCGACAACTGGATCATCCTCCCGCTAAGCACGTACAAAAAGGAATACGGCACGCAGGACGACTCGCTTCGCATCACCGCCCGCGCCGGCTCCGCCGCAACCATTCAGGAAACCGTCGACGAAGTCCGCCAGATCATGCGCGGCCGCCGCCATCTCGCCTACGGAAAAAAAGACGACTTCTCCATCGAAACCAGCGACTCTTTCCTCTCCCTGTGGAAAGACATCAGCGGCAGCTTTTTCTTCGTCACCATCGCGATCGCCTCGATCTCGTTGCTCGTCGGCGGCATCGTCATCATGAACATCATGCTGGTCTCCGTCACCGAGCGCACCCGCGAAATCGGCCTGCGCAAAGCTCTCGGCGCGCGCAGCGGACGATATCCTCCGCCAATTCCTGATCGAGTCCTCCACGATCTCGCTCTTTGGCGGCGCGCTAGGCGTCATTTGCGGCGTGCTCCTCGCGCAACTCGTCTCGATCGTTTCGCCGCTCCCGAGCGCGGTCCAGCTCTGGTCCGTCATTGGCGGCTTGCTGGTAGCGCTCAGTGTCGGCCTGTTTTTCGGCACCTATCCGGCATCGAAAGCCGCGCGCCTCGATCCGGTGGTAGCGTTACGCTCGGAATGATTTGGAGTGCGGCAGCTCTGCTGCCGCTTTTTGCAGCAAATCGCAAGACTCTATATTTGGCGAGGACTGAATAGCTCTGAATCGCAAACTAAAATAGGCGCAAGGCACGCGAAACAGAACAATGGCAACGCTAGGCAAAGCACTCCCGCAAACGCAAACCACGGTCCTCCCGGTCCGCCTCCTGGCCGGCAAAACGACCGCCCTAAAATTCCGCGACGAAGTCCTCCTCGCGCTCGACACCCTCCGCAAAAATTCTCTCCGCTCCGCGCTCACCATCCTCGGCATCGTCATCGGCATCACCACGGTCATCACCGTCACCGCCGTGATCAACGGCCTAAACGACAACGTGCTCGGCGGCATCCGCGAGCTTGGCTCCGACACCATCATCGCCTACCGCTTTCCCTGGGCCTCGCTCTCGCGCCCGCCTAGCGACTGGTTCACTCGCAAAGAACTCCAGCCCGAATGGGCCGACGACATCGCCAAGCTTCCGCACATCAAAGCCGCTTCCGCCTCGATGCGCATTTTCCAACCGCATGTTCGGCTCCGGCACCGAAGACGTTCGCCGCGGCCAATACCGCGCCAAGAGCGTCATCCTGCAAGGCAATCAGCCGTCCATCGGCGAAATCTTCGACCTGAAAATCGAATCCGGCCGCTTCTTCAACGAAACCGACGCCGAGCATCGCGCCCCTGTCGTCCTCCTCGGCTACGACACCGTGCGCACTCTTTTCCCCGAGTCGCCCAGCAACGCCATCGGCCAGGAAGTCACCATCGACGGCCAACTCTTCACCGTGATCGGCATTCTTCAAAAACAGCGCCAAGGCATCTCCGGCGGCTCCAACCCCGAAGACAATTCCGCCTACATGCCCGTCACCACGCTCCGCAAGCTCTACCCAAACCAAAAAGACTACGTCATCTTTGCCAAAGCCAGCGATCCCAACAACGTCAACGAATCCGTCGACGAAATGCGCGACCTTCTCCGCCGCAAGCGCCGCCTACCCAACGACAAGCCTGACGACTTCGCGATTTTCACCCCCGACTATTTCCTCGAGCTCTGGCAAAAAATCAGCGGCCTGATCTTCATTCTCATGTTCGCAGTAGCGTCGGTAGGCCTCGATTGTTGGCGGCATCGGCGTGATGAACATCATGCTAGTCTCTGTCACCGAGCGAACCCGCGAAATCGGCGTGCGCAAAGCCATCGGCGCCAAGCGCAACAACATCCTCGTCCAATTCCTGATCGAAGCCGTCACGCTGAGCGCCATCGGCGGCGTCATCGGCGTCACCTTCGGCTCCGGCATCACGCTCCTCCTCAAGTACGCCGCTCACTTCCCCGCCGCTCTCTCCGTCTTCTGGATCGTCACCGCGCTCGTCCTCTGCGCCCTGATCGGCATCGTCTTCGGCGTCTACCCCGCATGGAAAGCCGCCCGCCTCGACCCCGTCGAAGCCCTCCGCTACGAATAACACTCCGCGTTCGATTTGCGTCCTTGTAGGGGCGCAGCATGCTGCGCCCCAGCTTGCCCGGACGTTCTGAATCAAGCGTCTTCTTCCCGGTGTCGCGTTTCATCAACTCGGGTGTACTATGGCCCCGCCCTAAAAATAAAAAGGAATCTCCGCTCTCTCCATGAACAAACGCACTTTCATAAAACTGTCCTCCGCCACTATCGCCACTTCCGCCATCTCCCATCTTTCGGCCTGGGCCGCCCCCGACAAACTCACAAACTGGTCCGGCAACCTCGAATACAGCACCGAAAACCTCCACACTGCCAAATCGCTCGACGAAATTCCCGCCTTCGTAAAATCCCAGCCCAAACTAAAAGTCCTCGGCTCCCGCCACTGTTTCAACAACATCGCCGACAGCAAAGACGCCTTCCTCTCCTTAAAACCTCTCGACGAAATCGTCTCTCTCGATCCGCAATCCCGCACCGTCACCGTCGATGCCGGCATCACCTACGGCCAGCTCGCCCCGCTCCTCGACGCCAAAGGCTTCGCCCTCCACAATCTCGCCTCGCTCCCGCACATTTCCGTTGCTGGAGCCTGCACCACCGCCACCCACGGCTCCGGCGAAAAAAATGGCAACCTAGCCACCGCCGTCTCCGCGCTAGAAATCGTCACCGCGTCTGGGGATGTCGTGAAACTCTCGCGCAAGGAAGATCCCAATTTTTTCCAAGGAGCCGTCGTCGGCCTCGGCGCGCTGGGCGTAATCACAAAAATTACGCTCGACATCCAGCCCACCTACCAGATGCGCCAGTACGTCTACGAAAATCTTTCCTTCGCCGCCATGAAAGACCACTTCGACGCCATCCAGGCCAGCGCCTACAGCGTCAGCCTCTTCACCGACTGGCAAAACCACAATTTCAGCGAAGTCTGGCTCAAATCCCGCACCGAAAAAGGGCACGCTTTCGACGCCAAGCCCGAGTTTTTCGGCGCGAAACTCGCCACGAAAAATCTCCACCCCATCGCCGCGCTCTCCGCCGAAAACTGCACCGAGCAATTGGGCGTCCCCGGCCCCTGGTACGAACGCCTGCCGCACTTTCGCATGGGCTTCACGCCCAGCGCCGGCAAAGAACTGCAATCCGAATACTTCGTCCCGCGCCAGCACGCCGTCGAGGCCATCCTCGCCGTCGAGCGCCTCCGCGACCGGATCACCCCACATCTCCTCATCACCGAAATCCGCGCCATCGCCGCCGACGATCTCTGGATGAGCCCCTGCTACCAGCAACCCTGCGTCACCATCCACTTCACCTGGAAGCAAGACTGGCCCGCCGTCAGCCGACTCCTTCCCGTCATCGAAAAAGAGCTCGCCCCGTTCCAAGCGCGGCCCCACTGGGGCAAACTCTTCACCATGCCGCCGCAGCAACTCCACTCCCACTACAAAAAGCTCCCCGAATTCCTAGCCCTAACCAAAAAATTCGACCCCAACGGCAAATTCCGCAACGACTTCCTCAACACAAATATCTTCACCTAGCCCGTATGGAGTGCGGCAGCTCTGCTGCCGCTTTTCTCAGCAACAAGCGCGGCTCTCTAAAGACGAGGTTCACCACATAAATCGGCAGGCACTTCTAACTCGGCGGGAACCGCTGGGCAGTACCTCGCCGTCCCCCTTGCTCATTCCTTGGCTGGACGCACCACACCCATATCCCGCGAAATCGGCAGCTTCGCTGGATTCACGTCATACCCCTTTGGAATCTCGAAGAGCCCCGGATCAGGCTCTTCCCTCTTGATTGTCAGCAACTCCGCTTTTCCTTCGCTCCCAGCCCGCAAATCCTTGTCAATCCTCAATACCTGTACGGCCAGTTCATCCGAAACCCAGATTTCATACTCGCGTATCATTTTGCCGTTCCACTCCCCATCCTTTTCCGTTCCCATCGTCGTCGTCTTCATTCCAATCGCGGCAACCCCTTGCATTTCACGGGGCCCAAATCGTTCGATGGTCATGTTCGGCGGAGATTTCACTTCCGGCCCAAAAATATACGGCGTCGAGTACGCGCGTTTCACTCGGTTCTCTGGCGCCAGACCTTTCCCTTCCTTCACCGTCGCCATTCGCATTCCAGGCCTAATCGTCACCGTCTTTCCCGAGACACAGTCAAAAATCATAATGAGCGTCCCATACTCATCCCGCGTCACCGTGAATGGCTGGCCATCCGGCTTCTCCAGCGTCACTGTTTTGCGGTCGTCTGGAGGTTGCGCAACCCCGTGCCTCTCGATCCGAATGCGCCCCCGGCTGTCCCGCGCCACCTTTTCTTTGGTTAGTATGACTTCCCGCGGCCCCGAGGGAGTCGCCATCAGGGTGGTCGTGATATATTCGGCGGTAAACGGATTGCTGGTATCCGGGCCAACGTAGCCTATTCCCGTGCATCCCGGTGGTAGCTGCGCACGGGTCGGCGAACCATGAATCAGGGCCACCGCAAGTAGGGCGCCGCACTGGAGCACCCGGGGAAAGGCTTTCCGCGGCACGCGCATAAACTCACCTCGGCGGGGAAGGCATCTCTAATGCTTGACGCTACATCCATTCCATAAAGCCTTTCCACATATTTCCACAGCCATAACAACCCAATTAACCCTCGCCAACCTCCTCATCCGCCTCAACTTCCCCACCCTCATTCGAATCCGCACCCTTCATTCGAACAGTCACTACATTTTCTTATTATCTTCTTGACAACAAGAACGAATTCCGCTACCATTCCCATGATCTCCTCGCCAGACATCTCCCTGCCGCCAAATCCGTCTCTTCTCGGTGAACTCTGCGCCCTCTGCGTTAAAATCCCCCGTAAACCCCGCCGCGAGCGATCCGCAGCTCCTCGTACACGCAGGAATTCCCGCAATTCCTTTACTGTCATACACTTACCTCATAACTTGCGCACCCCCCGGGGTGGGGGTTGTCAGCCTCCCCCTTCCTGCATAGACTCCTCCGTCACGAGCTTCGACTCCCGAACCAATATCGGACGGCCACGATCAGATGAAAATGAACGGACGACAAATCCATTCAAGGCGGCGACCGCTTCCCGCTCACCCGCTGGTCCGTGCTCGACGCGGCGCGCAGCAGCGACGCAAGCCGAGCGTGTCCGCGCCATGGATACCCTCTGCGCCGCCTACTGGAAGCCCGTCTACAAATACGTCCGCCTGCGCTGGAATCGTCCAGAGGAAGACGCTCAGGATTTAACCCAGGGATTTTTTGTGCAGCTCATCGAACGCGGCCTGCTCGAAAAATTCGACCCTGCTAAAAGCCGCCTGCGCACTTACCTGCGTCTTTGCGTGGACAGCTTTGTCATGAACGAAGAAAAAGCCGCCAAGCGCCTCAAGCGCGGCGGCAACGTCTCGCACGTCGCGCTCGATTTTGCCGGAGCCGAAGAAGAATTGGGCGGCGCCACAATCGATCCTGCGTCGATTCCTTCTCCCGAATCGCTCGAAGAATTTTTCGAGAAAGAATGGATCCGCGGCCTCTTCGAGCTGGCCGTCGAGGATTTGCGCAAGCACTGCGAAGCAAACGAACGCGACAGAACATTCCGCCTGTTCGAGGAGTATGACCTCGCAGGCGACGAATCCATTTCCTACGACAAACTCGCCGGAGAATACGGAATCGCCGTCACCGACGTGACGAACGCCCTCGCTTGGGCGCGGCGCGAATTTCGCCGCGGCGCTCTCGAACGTCTGCGCGAAATCTGCGGCAGCGACGAAGAATTTCAGCGCGAAGCCCGCGCCGTTTTCGGCTGGGAAGCAAAATGAAATCTCTCTCCGACAAAGCCATCGAGCGCCTCCGCGCCGGCGCCGACGAACCGGACCTCGCGGGCACGCGTTACCGCTTGCTCGAACGCGTCGCTCGCGGAGGCATGGGCGTCGTCTACGCGGCCGAAGACGAAAAACTCGAACGCCGCGTTGCCCTGAAAGTCCTCGACGTTCCTGGCACGGACGGCGATTTGGCGAATCGCCTCATGCGCGAAGCGCGCGTCCTCGCGCGCCTCGAACATCCCGGAATCGTCCCCGTTCACGACGTCGGCACGCTCGCCGACGGCCGCGTCTTTTACACCATGAAATTTGTCGAAGGGCGGCGTCTGGACAAATTCATCGAAGACGTCGCGTCCGTGCAGGACCGCTTGCGGCTCTTCTTGCGCATTTGCGAAGCCGTAGCGTTCGCCCACGCGCGCGGGGTTCTTCATCGCGACCTGAAACCCGCCAACATCATGGTCGGCCCATTCGGCGAAGTCCTCGTGATGGATTGGGGCCTGGCAAAAATTTTGCGCGGCGAAGCAGCAAGCGCTGATCGCGCCGCCGATCCCGAAGCCACCATTTTCGAAAAACCAAAAGCGACCGAGCGATGCAAACGATTCCACGAAGAGTTCTGTCATCACCGGTCACGGCACCGTCATGGGCACGCCGGGCTACATGTCTCCGGAGCAAGCGCGCGGCGAAGTGGAACTACTGGACGCCCGCAGTGATATTTTTTCGCTCGGCGCGCTGCTGCGCTTTATCCTCACGCAGAAAGCACCTTCCGGATTCGCGCCGCGCCTCGATCGCGCGCTCGAAGCGATCTGCGCAAAAGCCACCGCCGAGCAGCGCGACTCGCGCTATTCCGAAGTGCAGGAACTCGGCCAAGATGTTTCCCGCTATCTGGATGGCCTCGCTGTCGGAGCGCATCGCGAAAGCATTTTCGAAAAAACGGCACGCTTTTACCGACGCTACCGCTTCTTTATCTTGCTGATTCTGGCGTACTTGGTGATGCGTGTGATTCTGCTGCTTGTTTTGAAGAGATAGTTCTAAAGGAATTCCAGGCCCCGTTGTATAGAACAACAGAGAGCGAGAAAGAGAGGCAGACATATGAACAAGATCCTGCTCGGATTGCTTTTGGGGGCCTTGTTGGGGGCCATTGACGGCGGCACCG
The DNA here is from genome assembly GCA_963804545.1 of uncultured Acidobacteriota bacterium. Classification (GTDB taxonomy): domain Bacteria; phylum Acidobacteriota; class Terriglobia; order Acidiferrales; family UBA7541; genus Acidiferrum. The sequence continues at coordinate 2,086,627 of CAWDQW010000004.1, read as the reverse complement.
CTTGGTTCACCCCCGCCGTGCGGGCCCAGATCGTCACTATCGTTATCGGTTCCACCTTCAAGGGCTTAATCGCCGGTGTCGCCGCGGGTATTTTCGCGCGAAAGGTAAATTCAGTGCCGCTCGGAATCTTGTTCGGCTTGGCGGTCGGTGCCTTGCTGGCTTTTCTGGTTGCGTACATGCAGCACGGCTACTACCTCGAAATCATACTCCCCGGCAGCATCGTCGGAATGATCGTTGGTTTCGCAACGCAGCGCTTCGGAGCGCCTCCGGCAGTCGCACCGGCCACTCGCTAAAAAGAGAACAAAGCGATGTCGAAAGTTTCGCTTGTAAATTCCAGGAGGGAGAACTATGTCTCGCGTCATCCATTTTGAAATACCCGCAGCGGAGCCGGAGCGCGCCGCCGCATTCTACGGAAAGGTTTTTGGTTGGAAGTTCGACAAATGGCCCGGCCCGATGGAGTACTGGATGATTGTCACCGGCAAGGAAGGCGAGCCCGGGATTAACGGCGGGATGATGAGAAAGCCCGGCGGCATCACGTCGACGACCAACACGATTGGAGTTGCTTCGGTGGAAGATGCTGTCGCTGCCGTACTGAAAGCCGGCGGAAAAAATGTCATGCCGAAAACGCCTATTCCGACCGTGGGCTACTTCGCATATTGCGAAGACACGGAAGGCAACATGTTCGGCGTGATGCAAGCCGATCCCAATGCGCAGTGAAGTTGCAGCGCACCGCGCCGCGCTAAAGCAAACCGCGCAAGAGCAAGGCAACGCGATGAGCCTGACGAAACCTATGTTGGGACTGGCGGTGGGAGGCACGCTGGGGCTGCTGGACGGCCTCAGCGGATTTCTTGAGCCATCTCTCGCGCCGGTGATGAGCAGCGTGATCACGTTTTCTCTTTTGAAGGGCTTGGTTGCCGGCATTGCCATCGGATACGTGTCGCAGCGATTCCATTCGATGCTCGTGGGCATTCTGGCGGGCGTCGGAATCGCCGCAGCGCTTAGTCTACTGGTGATCCTGCATGCGGGCATGGCGTTGTTCTGGGACATCATGCTGCCTGGAATGTTGCTTGGCGTCGTGGTCGGATTTACGACGCAGAAATTTGGGAAGCAGCGCGCGTCTCGCGATGAACTCTAGGTTTTAAATTTCGAGTGGTTAAGTAAGACGGTCGACTTAATAAGGAATAAGGAGGATGAGGTCATGAAAGTGAAAACGAGAGTGAGAATCTTGGCGGCATTCGCGGCAGTGGTGTTCGCAGTTACGAGCGCTCCTGCTAGAGCAGGCGGAAACGGAACAGCGGCTTTCGAGCAATTGAAGTCGCTGGCTGGTCATTGGGAGACGGAGACGACGAACAATGAGAAGGCCACGCTGGACCTCGAGGTGACTTCCGGCGGAACGGCCGTGATCGAGAGAGTCCGCATGTCAGATGCAGGCAAAACAGTGGAGATGATTACGCTCTACTATATGGACGGCGAGCAACTGAAGATGACGCACTACTGCATGGCGGGCAATCAGCCCACGATGCATGGATCGTATGCGCCAGATACCAAGACGCTGACGTTTGAATTCGAGGGTGCCACAAATTTGAAGAGCCCGAACGACGGACACATGCATCACGCCGTTTACACTTTTATTGACAACGATCATTTCAAGACGACTTGGACGTTCCGCAAGGATCAGAAAGACGCCTTCACGGAAGACGTTACTTACGTCCGCTCGAAATAAACAGCGCGGAGCAATAACGCGAAACGGCTGCCTTGGTCGAAAGCAAAGGCCGCAAATCCGCAAAGGGCAAGCTCATGGCGAGCTTGCCCTTTCTCCTTGTGCCACATATAGAATGGCGTGCATCGAACGAGCAGGAGCGTTGCCATGGGATTTGCGGCCTTTCGCGATCACAAATATATCAGTCTCGAAACATTCAAAAAGAACGGCGAGGGCGTGAAAACGCCGGTGTGGTTCGCCGCCGACCCAGCCAGCGATCTCGCTGGGGACGGAGCGCGACTTTACATTTACACGATCGGAAACACGGGAAAAGTGAAGCGCATTCGCAACAACGGCCGCGTAAAAATAGCGCCGTGCACGATAAAAGGCGACCCGCTGGGCGACTGGGCCGATGCCAACGCCGAAATCATGACGGGAGAAAGTGCCTCACAAGCGATGAAGCTGCTCAACAAAAAATATTTCCCCTGGAAGCAGATTTTGGGATTTTTCGCGCTGTTCAGCCGGCGCGAAAGAATCGTGATGGCGATCCGCCCAGCGTGATGGATGCGGGGCGCGTTCGGCGCTGATGCTGGAATGTGGGATTGCCGTCCTTCGTCTCCCATCTAGGCACAAAAAGAGCGCGGCGGAGAAACTGGCTGCGAGCACGGCACGTCTCTTATTTTAGAGAGCAGTTATGCCGTTGCCGTGTCCGGAGGGAGCCATGCTGAACCTGAGCCGAATGCGATTTTTTCCGTTTCTGTGCACCGCGTTTCTATCTGCGGGATTTTTGTTCGCCGCCGTGGCAAACGCACAAACGCCGCCTCCTGCCGTATCGCTAGCGCCCGTGCCGCCGGCGCTGCTGAATGCAAAAACGGCTTTCATTTCGAATGCCGGTGCTGATAGCGGACTCTTTCCGCATCCCTTCAGCGGCGATCCGGACCGTCCTTACAATCAATTTTATGCGGCGATGCAGAGCTGGGGCCGCTATCAAATTGTTGGCGATCCGTCGGAAGCGGACGTGGTGTTCGAACTGCAACTCATCGCGCCGCCGGGTCCTTCCAGCGGAAACAAGGTGAACGGCGCGTCGGATCCGGTCCCCATGTTCCGGCTCGCCATCTACGACCGGAAAACGCATTACGTGCTGTGGGCTTTGACGGAATCGATCACGATCGCTTTCTTACAGAAAACGCATGACAATAATTTCGACCAGGCGCTTGCGACGATCATGCTGGATTTGAAGCGAGTCACCAGCGCGCCGGTGACGTCAGCGTCGAATCACTGACGTCCGATACTTCGTGCACGGATTTTTCCGCAACACTTTGCGTTTCGAACGGCCTCGCGATGAGGCGCGTGGAGCCACGCCCTCATTCGAAAGGGATGCCGGTTTGTCTGGAGATGGCGCGGAGATCTTCGACGATGGGCATGATGAGCGGGACACCGTTTTTGCGGCGTTCGACTTCCGCGATGCGTTCGGGATCGCCGGGGATTAACGGGCCGTTGGTGCCGGGAGCAGGCTTCGTGGCGCGGAAGGTGCGAACGTAGTCGTCGATCTGGCGCTTGAATTCATCGGCGTCGATGAAGCCGTCGATGCGCATGGCGCCAAAAAAATGGCCGATGCCTTTGCCGACGCTGCGCTTTGGAATTTCCTGACGAAGGGCAAACGGCGGAGCGAACGGACCCCAGTTGGCGCCGCTGAGCACACCGCACAGCACATCCACCATGACGGCCAAGCCGTAGCCTTTGTGTCCGCCGCGTTCGCGATCGGAACCGAGCGGAAGGAGACAGCCGCCGTTGACGGGGTCGTCGGGATTGGTGGTGTTGCGGCCCTGATTGTCGATGCCCCAGCCGATGGGAATGGGTTCGCTCTTGCGGCGGGCCATTTCAATTTTTCCATAAGCGGCGGCGCACGTGGCCATGTCGATCACGATGGGCGGCTCTTCTTTTCCGGGGAAAGCGATGGCGATGGGATTGGTGCCGAGCATGCGCTCCATGCCCCACAGCGGCGTGACCAAGCTGGTGGAATTCGTCATGGCCCAGCCGATCATGTCGCGCTGGAGAGCCTGAAGGACGTAGTACCCGGCGATGCCGAAATGGTTGGTGTCGCAGACGCTGACCCAGCCGGAGCCGGCTTTTTCCGCCATGTCCATGGCGATGCGATTGGCATGAGGGCCGACGACAAGACCGAGACCGTTATCGCCATCAACGGTAGCGGTGCTCATCGTGGAGCGCACGATGGAGATTTTTGGCTTGGGATTGATGTGGCCTTCGCTGAGCATGCCGACGTAGCTATAGAGGCGAGCCACGCCATGGGAATCGATGCCGCGAAGATCGGCGGAAGCGAGAACGTCGGCGGCCTGGGCGGCGTCGTCCTTGGGAATGCCGAAGTGAAGAAAGATGCGCGTGCTGAATTCGCGCAGGGCATCGGTGGAGAAAATTTTGGCCTCGACGGCGGGCATTGGGGACCTTTCTTTGGCTTTTTGGCGAACGCGTTTGCGCGAACTTTTTTGTTCGAATGCAGTGCCGCGTAAGAAATTGCGATCTTGATCTTAGCTGCGCGCAAAACCATAGGCCAGGTGGTTGTTGGCGTCAAGCGGGGATGCAGGCGGCGATGGTTTGGCTGGAATTTCGTAGTTTGGTGAGACACTTGGAGGGCGAGAACGACAACATGAAGAAAAAAGCTGAGAAGCGAGTGCGGCGAGATGAGCTAAGGCGAGAGTATGACCTGTCGAAATTGAATGGCGGGGTGCGCGGCAAATATGTCGAACGTTGTCGAGCGGGAACGAACCTCGTGCTTCTCTCACCAGATGTTGCGAAACACTTCCCAAATGAGCAAGCCGTAAATAAGGTTTTGAGGACCTTGATAAATGCGGCGAAGGGAACTGCCCGCGTCGCGCGATAACTGGGTGGGACGAACCACGGAGAGGGTCAAGAGCCGCACCCTCTGAAAAACGAAAATCCAAAGGGTGCGCCGCCCGCCGAGGGTTTCAGGTGGCGGGCGGGAAGGTCAGATTATGAGATGGACGGTTCTGGCGCCACCTTTGACTGCATCGGTGATGATGCGGCGGTCGAGGGTGGCGAGTTGGCCGCTGTGGGCATGGGCCAAGGCCAATAGGTAACTGTCCGTGACCTGACTGGAATTGAGCAGGCGGGTCAGGTCGAGCTTTTGGCGGTCAAGGATGCTGATATCGTCCGGCCAAAAGAGATGGCCCGGCAGAGCGAAAAATTCAGCGAGCAACTCTGCAACTGCCGCAGGGTTGCCTGGAAAGTTTTGATAGCGCAGGTCGCCTAAAATGCGCAATACGGCGTTCTCCGTGAGTGGACATGTGGCCCACGCCTTCCGGCCGGTTGCGGAGAACCAATCGTGGGCATCGTTGTGATGGACATGAGCGGGATCCAGAAAAGCAATCAGAACGTTCACGTCCAGCAAAAACCCGGTCACGGCAAGTCGTCCCGCAGCTGATTAACGAACTCAAGCGTGACAGGCACAGAATCGGAGCGCACAGGCAGGAGAGGAACGCCGTTGCGAGTGCGGCGCGTCTGTTTCTTGGGACGCAAGGCTTCGCGTGCGAGCGAGGAGAGTACCTCGCCGATGCTTTTGCGCTCCTGAGCGGCTAGTTCCCGGGCAGCTTCCAGCACATCATCGTCAATGGTCAGAGTTGTGCGCATGAGGATTCCTGAACCGCGAGAGCATCAAACATCAAGCATCATACATCAAGGCTCGCCAGGATGCAATCGGAGCCGCCTGCGACGATTTACGTGGTGGCGCAATCCAATGCGCTGGTGTGAATCAAAGTTTGGAGGTTGCGGGCGGATGGCGGGCACGATTGATCGCGCGCCACAATGGAATGAATTGGAGTTGCGGGGAGTTGAGCTCAGGGTGCGGCGATACGTCAGACAGGGAGTAAGAGGAAAAAGAAAATGACGGAAAAAAATCAGGTGCGGGATTCGGTTTTGGAGGCGATTGGGGATACGCCCGTGGTGCGGTTGAGAAAGATTGTGACGGCGGGGATGGCGGACGTATTGGTGAAGCTGGAGTACTACAATCCGACGGGGTCGTACAAGGATCGGATGGCGCTGGCGATGATTGAAGGGGCGGAGGCGCGGGGCGAGCTGCGCGCGGGGATGCGGGTGGTGGAGTGGACGGGAGGGAGCACAGGGTCGTCGCTGGCGATGGTGTGCGCGATCAAGGGGTATCGGTTTACGCCGATTTCGTCGGACGGATTTTCGGACGAAAAGCTGCGGACGATGCGGCTTTTTGGAGGGGATTTGGAAATTTTTCCGGCGGAAGGCGGGAAGCTGGTGCCGGAACTTTATCAGAGGATGAAGCGGAGGGCGGAGGAGTTGGCGCTGGAGCCGGGGACGTTTTATACGAACCAGTTTAATAATCAGGATGCGATTCGGGCGTACATGGGAATTGGAAGGGAGCTTTTGGAACAGGCGGGGGATGGGCTGACGGCGTTTTGCGGGGGAGTGGGGACCGCGGGAATGATTGTGGGAGTGTCGAGGGCGCTGAAGAAGGCGGGATGCAAGGCGCGGATCGTGGCGCTGGAGCCGGCGGGCTCGCCGGTGCTGACGACGGGGAAAGGCGGGGCGCATCGCGTCGAGGGGATTGCCGCGGGATTCCGGCCGCCGCACTTGAAGGATGGGGACTTTGATGAAGTGCGGACGGTGGAGGAAACGGAAGCGCGGGAAATGGCGAGGCGGTTGGCGAAGGAGGAGGGGATATTCGCGGGGACGTCGTCGGGGTTGAATGTTGCGGCGGCGCTGCAACTGGCGCGAGAGTTGGGGACCGGGAGTACGGTGGCGACGGTGGCGGTGGATACGGGATTCAAGTATTTGGCGGGGGATTTGTATAGGGAGTGAGCGAATGTCCAGAGAAGGAGAAAATCCGGGAGAGATTTCTCTCTGCGCAGGCCGACACGTTTGCGGGAGGAAACGTGAAAGAAAAAGAGTCGGTCTGCTCCGTACGAAATGATCGTGTGGTGGTGGCCACGAACGAACAATCCAGCCAGGATCCTTCGCTGCGCTGAGGATGACAAAAGGTCAGGGGTTACTCTGAGGCGCCGAGGGGGAGGAAGTATTGGGTTCCTTTGACGGGATCCTGGAGGCGGCGGAGGAGTTGTTGGAGGTCATCGCTGCGCTCGACGAAATCGATATCGGAGGTGTTGATGACGAGGAGGTCGGAGGCGGCGTAGCGGAAGAAGAAGTGCTCGTAAGCGGCGGCGACTTCTTCGATGTAGGCGGGGGAGATTTGGGATTCGTCGCGCGAGGCTTTTTTGGCGATGCGGGAGCGGAGGACTTCGGGCTTGGCCTGGAGGTAGACGACGAGATCGGGAGCGGGAATATCGGCGGTTAGAGATTCGTAGTAGCGGTCGTAGAGTTTCAGTTCTTCGTCATCGAGATTGAGGTTGGCGAAGATGCGGTCTTTTTCGAGGAGGAAATCGGAGAGGACGGGGCCGGGGGTTTCCACGGCGAGAGCTTCGCGGATGCGTTTTTGGCGTTCGAAGAGGAAATACATTTGGGCGCGGAAAGCGGCGCCGGCTTTTTCTTTGTAAAAATCGGCGAGGAAGGGATTGTCTTCGCAGTCGTAGATGCGGCGGGCGTGGAGACGCTCGGCAAGGATCTTGGCGAGAGTGGTTTTGCCGACGCGAAGCGGGCCTTCGATGACGATGAAGCGAGGGGATTGCGGGCCGCGCTCTGGTTTGGGAGCGCGCTTGGCTGCGCTGGATTCGTTAGCCGCCATTGGTTCGTGGGACCTCAGGGAAACGTCTAGAGCAACTTCCAGAGCGAGCTCTAGAACAAGCCGGACGGAGCCGGGTCGATGGACGGGATTATAGCAGAGTCGGTAAGGGTGGAAACGAAGGGCCGGAGCGTTTTGGCGGAGTTGAAGAGAAACCGAAGAAAAGCGGGAGCAGAGCTCCCGCACTCCACGAGGGCGGCAAGGGTGTGCCGGAAAAGTGAAAATTTGTTCATGTTGGGAGCTAGTACGGGAGTCCTGAAAGAGGCAAACGGAGGTGCTAGAGGAGGGTACTAATAAGAATGTGACCAATGGGCCAGTGCGGACTGCCCTTTAGGACAGTATATTCTCCGTAGTTGAGAGTGGGGACCGAAATGCAGAGCTTTCAACTACTGAGGTGAAAAATGCTGCTCGCGACGATCCTTTTGCTATACCCGTTTCCGCAAAGCGGGGATGCAGTAAAGGCAGTAACGGAGCGCCCCGCAGGCGTTTCCGTGGAAGCAGCAAAAGATTCTTCCCTCTCGAATACGCTGCCATCGGTGCCCGATCCAAAGGTAAAGACAGATGCTGAGATAGCGGCTGGTTCGAACGCCGCGGGTGTGACACCGGCTGCGACGGCCGAGCCGATCGCACCGGGGAGCGCACCCCTGTCCGTTAGGCCAGGTAAGCCGGCTTTCAACCCGGAAGACGTTTCGGAGCGCGAGAAAAAGACCTGGTATGCACTGATCGCGGCATCGTCGGGAGCGGCGGCGTTTGATGCGTGGTCGACGCGGCGCGCGGTTTCCGGTGGATATGGTGTGGAAGCGAATCCGTTCCTGCGGCCGTTTTCGCATTCCGGGGCGATGTATGCGGCGACGCAAGTAAGCCCGCTGGTGCATGGATATCATCGGCCGGAGGATGATGACGAGCCGGTATCCCTTGCTACGCAGGATGTGGTGGTTGCCGCAGACGGCGGGTACGGGGATGTCGGTGTTCTCGGGAGTGCACAACGTTGGAGTGGTGCCCTCGAACTAACGCGCCGGAACAACACAAAAATCAAAAGCGTCCCGGTGAAGGAATTCACCGGGACGTTTTTATTTTGCGCAAGCGGAGTTACTAACCCGGTGCGCGTGAAAAGCCGCGAGCGGTTCGACCGGCTATTTGCTCACGACTACGATGGCGAAGGATCCCGGCTTCATTTTGCCGCGGCGTTCGCCGGGAGCCGGGGGATCGAATTCGGCGGAAGGCAGAAAGATGGTGTGAGTTTTGAGGTCCAGACCCATGGTGCGTGCGCTGCGCTTGGTGGGGACATTTTCGACGACGGTGAATTTGTCGGGCGAGTCTTCGTGGACGACAGTGACGTTGCCGTCGCCGCAGGAAGCGAACGCGTAGCCCGTGGATGGTTCGAAGGCGGAGGCGTCGGGGCCTTCGCAAATGGTAGGGGTGGCGACGACTGCCCCGGTGTCGGCGTTAACGACGGCCATGACTTTTTCATCGCAAACGGAGAAGAGACGGCGATTCTTGACGTCCATGGAGAGGCCGGAAGGGGATTTGCACGGGGCGAGTGGCCAGCGGTGGATTTCGGTGAGTTTTTGAGCGTCGAATTCGACGAGCTCGTTTTTGTCTTCGATGTTGACGAAGATGCTGCCCTTGCCATCGGCGACGGCGAATTCGGGTTTGCCGCCAAGAGCCAGAGTGCCGGCGACGGTGCCATCGGCGCCGTTGATGGCGGTCGTGTTCTGGCCGCGGCCGTTCATGGTGAAGACGCGCTTGGTAACGGCGTCGTAGACGATGGCGTCGGGGTTGGCGTCGGTTTTCACGGTGCCAAGAGTTTTCAGTGATTTGAGATCGAAGATGACGGCGATGTTGGCGCGACCTGCGCTGACGAAGCCGCGGCCGAGGTCGGGAGCAAGCGCGATGCCGTGAACACCTTGGGTGTCGGGGACGTCGCCTTCAACGGCGTAGGTGTCGGCGTTCATAACGACGACGTGAGAGCCGTGAGAAATGTAGACGCGGCGGGCGGCGGAATCGACGTTTAGATAGTCCCAACCTTCGTCGCCGGGGATGGAGACAGTTTTAATAACGTGATAGCCGGAGGGACCCGGAGCGGGTGCGGCGGCGCGCGAGAAAAGGCCGGCGCAGAGAATCATCGCGACGGAGAGCGGAGCGATGGCGGTGGCTGCTGAAAAATTCTTACGCATTTTGTTTCTCTCCTAAAATGCTTGGCCCGTGTCGGAATTTAGGCGAAATCATCTATACAGGGACTGACCTAAACCTAAGATAAATGAAACAGAGAAAGATGAGGCCGCAATTCGACGTGCGCGGGCCGGGCAAGCCCGGCCCCTACAAGAATGTGTTGTTAGTTGGTGGATTTGTGCTGTTGGAACCAGCCGGCGACATAAAGCATTTTGGCAATGTGATGGCTGGGACGGCGGCTGATACCGTGAGGCTCCTCAGGGACGCGGACTAAAACGGCGTCGAGGTTGAGGAGTTTTAGGGAGGCGTAGAACTGCTCGGCTTCGGAAATGGGAGTACGGTAGTCGGCTTCGCCGGTCATGACTAGCGTGGGAGTTTTGATTTTGGTGACGAGGTTGGTGAGCGAGCGCTGCATGTATTGATCGGTGTTGTCCCAAGGATTGCCGGGGAACCAGTATTTTGCGGTCCAGGGGATGTCGGTGGTGAGGACGAAGCTGTACCAGTTGATGACGGGATAGAGGCAGGCGGCGGCGCGAAACCGGTCAGTGTGCTCGATAGTCCAGGCGGTGAGGACGCCCCCGCCGCTGCCACCGGTGACGAAGAGATTGTTGGTGTCGATGTAGCCTTTGGCGATGACGGCGTCGACGCCGCTGTTGAGGTCGGCGAAATCGTCGCCGGGATAGGCGTGGTGGATGAGGTTGGCGAATTCCTCGCCATAGCTGGTGCTGCCGCGGGGGTTGGTGTAGAGGACGACGTAGCCCATGGAAGCCCAGACCTGCTTTTCGAAGTCGAAGCGGTCGCCGTAATCGCCAAAAGGGCCGCCGTGAATTTCGAGGATGAGAGGATACTTTTTCGAAGGATCGAAATCGGGAGGTTGCACGATCCAGGCCTGAATCTTGCGCTGGTCTTTCGAGGAATCGTAGATGATTTCCTCGACGTGGCCAGGCTTTTTTTGTTCGAGCAATTCCTGATTGAGAGAGGTGAGGACTTTCATCGCGCCTCTGTCACTGACGGCGACGTCGCCGGGGATGTCGGTGCGGCCATAGGTGAAGGCGACGGGGCCGGCATGAGCGACCGAGAAAGAGCCGCCGCCGTAAGCGCTGGTGGAGGAGGAGACGTGCTCAGCAACTGTTTTGGGAGTTCCGTCAGGAGTGAGGAAACCGATTTTTGTGTCGCCATGATCGTTGTATTGAAAGAAGACGCCGCTGTTGTCGGCAGCCCAAACGGGGGATGAGATATCGCGGTCGAGTTTGTCGGAGATGGAATGGGAGCCGGTGCCGTCGCGCTTCATTAGATAGAGTTTGGTAGTTTGGTGGCCCTGGAGGCGATCATCGAAGCCAGTGTAGGCGATCCATTTTCCGTCGGGAGAAATGGCGGGATTGTTATCAGGACCAACGCGATTGGTGAGAGCGCGGAGAGAACCATCAGCGACGCTGAATTCATAGATTTCGGTGTCGAAGTACGCGTGATCGGATTCCGGATGGCGATTGACGGAGACGAGGAGAAATTTGCCGTCGGGTGTCCACGTGGCGCGACTGGGACCGTATTCGTTGCCGCCATTGGGGAAATTGCCGTTGGTGATTTGGCGAGGGGCTCCGCCTTCGGCGGAAACGACGAAGATCTGCATAAAGCCGGGCTTCAAATAGCCAAGACCGTTGAAGCGGTAGACGAGACGATCATACATCGTGGCTGGTTCGGCCCACTTGGCTCCCGCGGGAGGCGATGGGAGATCGGCGAGGTGCGGACCTTTGCCAAGAACGAGGGAAGAGAATGAGAGCACTTTACCGTCAGGGGACCACTCGATGCCGTCGGGAGATTGTTCGAGATTAGTGATGCGGGCGGTTTGACCAGAGTCCATCCAACGAACATAGATTTGCTGCTTGCCATCGGCGTCGGAAAGATAGGCGAGGCGCAAACCGTCGGGCGACCAGCGCGGCGAGGCATCGTTGCGGTTACCGGTGGTGAGCGGACGATGGTCCGTGCCGTCGGCATTGACGATCCAGAGATTGGAGTAGCGGCGGTCGGTCATGGGATCCGCGAAACGGCGCACGTAAACGATTTTTTTGCCGTCGGGAGAAATTTGGGGATCGGTGGGAAGCTGGATTTGAAATTCGTCGATCACCGAAAGTTTGTGTGAAGATTCTTGCGCTTGCAGAAAATAGGGATGAGCCGAGAATAGAACGGCGGCAACGGCCAGTGCGGACACGTAAGGCTTGGATCTCATGCGTGGGGACCTCCTCGCTGCGGGGAGTAAACAATGAGAGGCAAGCTGTGTCAAGCCGCCCAGCCGTTTAGACCAGCGAGAAGCAATTCTCTTATAAGTATAGAGAAGTGATGCATTCCGCGGAGGTGGCGGGCGGCTTTGCGGCGGCGCGAGGCATCCTTTATTCTGGAAAACGAGCTTTCCTCTTGCTCGAGCATTTCCGTGGAGACTCTCGTGGCGGCAGTGCCGGCAATCCGCATTCGCGACTGCAATGGCGCGGACGTTCAACCGAGCGGACGTTACATTCTTTATTGGATGATTGCCAACCGCCGCCTTGCTTACAACTTCGCACTCGACCGTGCGCTCGAACTCGTTCGCGAACTGGGGAAGCCTCTCGTGATCCTTGAGGCTTTGCGTTGCGGGTATCCCTGGGCCAGCGACTGGCTGCATCGGTTTGTTCTAGACGGGATGGCGGATAATGCCAGCGCCTGCGCCGCGCACGGCGTGCTCTACTATCCGTACGTGGAGAGAAACGCCGGAGGTGGCGCCGGCCTACTCTCCGCTCTCGCCGCAAATGCTTGCGTTGTGGTGACCGATGAGTATCCGTGTTTTTTTCTTCCAAACATGGTGGCCGCGGCTGCGAAGAAGCTTGCGGTGCGACTCGAAGCTGTCGATTCGAACGGCCTGCTTCCTCTCCGCGCCGCGGAGCGAGCGTTTCCCACGGCTTACGCGTTTCGGCGTTTTCTGCAGAAAAAACTGCCGGCGCACCTCACAGAAATTCCATCGGCGGCTCCGTTGAAGAAAGCGAAAGCCTTCCGGCAGCTTCCTTCCCTTCCCAAGGCGGTGACCGAGCGTTGGCCCGCAGCCTCCGCCGCTTTGCTTGCCGGTGAGTCGGCCGCACTCGCTTCCTTGCCAATCGATCATCGAGTTGGGCCGGTAAAGGTACGCGGAGGCCATTCCCATGGGCGCGCGCAAATGGAAGAGTTTCTCAGGAAAAAACTTGCCAACTACTCAGAACGGCGGAACGAGGCGGATCGAGAGGTCGCGAGCGGGCTTTCTTTTTATCTTCACTTCGGACACATCGCGGTGCACGAGATTTTCGCGGCAGTGGCGCGCCGCGAAAAGTGGACACCGGAAAAGCTAGCACTGCGCGCCGATGGCCGGCGCGAGGGCTGGTGGAACATGGGCGCAAACGCGGAAGCTTTTCTTGACGAGCTCATCACATGGCGCGAGGTTAGCTATAATTTCTGCGCGCATCGCGAAGATTACGGGCGTTTTGAGTCGCTGCCGGAGTGGGCTCAGAAAACTCTGGAAAAACATGCGGGGGATGAGCGCGAGTATATTTACAAGCTCGAGCAATTCGAATCCGGCGCGACGCACGATCCGCTCTGGAACGCGGCGCAAAGGCAGCTCACACGCGAGGGGCGCATCCAGAACTATCTGCGCATGCTCTGGGGAAAGAAAATCCTCGAATGGTCGGCTACGCCTCGCGAAGCCGTCGCGACGCTCGTTCATCTCAACAACAAGTATGCTATCGACGGGCGCGACGCGAATTCCTACAGCGGCATTTTCTGGTGCCTTGGGCGCTACGACCGTCCTTGGGGGCCAGAGCGCCCGGTATTTGGCACGATCCGTTACATGAGCTCGCAGAACACGGCTCGCAAGATCTCCGTGAAGAATTATCTGCAAAAATACGACGCGGTGTAACAAAAATACCCTTTTCTTGTTAGAGTAGAGGCGTCGCTTCAGTAAGAAGTACCCAGCCAGTGTTCCAGGAACTCCCCAGCTCATGGTTCTGGAAGGCACTATTCCAAAGGTGCGAAGGGGTGTCCGATGGCTCGTTCGCTGCACGGGGTTGACAAGCTTTCGCCTCCAGGATTGCTCGCCGCAGTAGGGCATTGGGTGAGCAACTTCCTGCGGGAAGCTGGGTTTAGGCCAGCGTCCGCGCGAACTCATTCAAACCAGGCTCATGAAATGCCCGCTGCGACACACCATCACCGGACCTTTCCCTCTCTTCCCCGGGACTACATTCGCCGGCGCCGTTTGCGCCGGCGCATATCCAACGCGATCCTAATTCCACTGCTGAGTGGCGTGGCGGCTTACGTGATCACCCGCCAGACCGGCGGTGAAGGTTTCGCATTGCCCAAGTCCGCGCAACAAGCAGCGATTTCCGCTCCGCAAAAAGCTGAGTCCTCTCCACCGGACAGCGCGTCATTAACTTTATCTTTGTCCGCGGATCACTCCGCTGAGCGGCCTCTGGCAAGCGCTGCTGCGCCGTCACCGAACTTAGCGATTAGCGGCGCATATAAGCTGGCCGAAGGTCCGCACGCGGTCACGGAAGTACCGGACATCGTTCTGCGCGACGCGAAGCGCGACAAAATGCTCCACGTTCGAATCTTTTATCCCAACGAGCCGGGTTCCTACCCTGTGATCGTGTTTTCGCATGGGGCGGGCGGTTCGCAAGCCTGCTGCGAGGTGTTGACGCGGCACTGGGCGACGTACGGTTACGTGACGATCCAGCCGACGCACGACGATTCGACGCTGGAGAGGCGGAATAACGGCGAAGAAGACATCAACTTTTTGAAAGCGGTGAACGATGCGTTGAAAAAGCCCTCGCTGTGGCAAAGCCGCCCGCAGGACATTTCGTTCGTTTTGGATTCGTTGGCTGTTTTGCAAAAGCGCATTCCGGCGCTAGCCGGCAAAGTGGACGCGGAGCATATTGGTGTGGGCGGCCACTCGATGGGGGCGTTCACGGCAGACGCGATTGGAGGGGCGCTCGTCGATCTCCCCGGGCATCCCGCCACGAACTTCGCCGATCCGCGGGTGCGAGCCGTGCTATTGCTATCTCCACAAGGACCCGGCGAATTTGGACTTACCGATCATTCCTGGGATCGCCTCGCGGTGCCGCTTTTGAGCATGACGGGGTCTCTCGACTTGGGCGCGGGCAATCAAGGTCCGGAATGGAAGAAGATACCATTCGAGCGCAGCCAGCCGGGCGGGAAGTATCACGTATTCATTCAAGGTGCGAACCACATGTCGTTTGTTAGGGCGACAACGATCTTCGCGGCGGAGGCTTCGCAGAGTGATTCGATTTTGGGCTACACCAATGCGGCCTCACTCGCATTCTGGGACGGCTATCTGAAGGGCGATTCCGCGGCAAGAAATTATCTGCAATCGGACGCGCTCCCGGAATTCAGCCACGCTTCGGTAAAAATCTTTCGCCGTTGAGCGGATTCACCATATTCCTCGGCTTTTCCACACGTTTCTCGGGGGAGTCCTTCCGTACCATTGACGATGTTACTAGCGGATTCGGACACTTAGTTCAGTATGGCCCGCTACTCAGCCTTTCTTGGGCGCAGAGTTGAAGTGCAATATCGCGCCGGAGACATCCTTTTGCCTGCGTCCGGCACGTTTGTGGCGGATTCAGGCCGCTCCATCTTTCTGGAGCAGCATTTCGAGCAGCGAGGCACGGAAAAGCATTTTCGCTGGGAGATACCCTACCAATACATCGTCCGGCTAGAAGAGAAACCTGAACCCCCCCAAGAAACGCCTTCCGCGGCGAGCGCTACTTCTCCGGCGCCAGCTCCGAGTGCAGAGAGCTTGTCAGCACCTGTTGACAGCAAATCACAGAACTCCGCGAACACTCAGTCCTTCGGGCGGTGGTGCGCCTGGCATTTTACCCTTGCAAAATCGACCCAAAACGGCTTAAGCCCCTCCGGTTTCGCGCATTGTTTGCAGGACTCTGCCCCGGCGATTCAGTTACAATCGACGCGCTATAAACCCTACATTTTCGCCAGGGTGGCCCGGAATCGAGGCCACCCCGCAGGAGGTTTTTCGTGAGTTCCGACGATCGCCCAAAGACCAGCATCGGCGCTGGAGTGAACGTCGGCCCTGGTACGGAAGTCAGCCCTAGGAGAACCATAGCTCCCGGCTCCAAAGTCGGACTGATTGGACTTGGGCTGATGGGCCGGCCCATGGGCTTGAACCTATTGAAGGCGGGGTATTCCTTAACTGTCTGGAACCGGACGGCTGCGCGCGCCGAATCGCTGGTGCCTGCCGGAGCAAAGCTGGCCCATTCGCCGGCAGAAGTGGCCGCTGCCTCCGACGTGCTGATTACCATCGTCAGCGATCCGCCTGCCCTGGAGAGTGTCCTTTGGGGTGGAGCGGGACAAAATTCGGGCGCTCTTGCGGCCCTTCGTCCTGGCAGCATTTACATTGATTCCAGCACCGTTTCGCCTGTTCTCGCCCGGAAGATTGCGAGAGCCTGCGAGGAGCGACACGTATCGTTTTTGGACGCGCCAGTTACGGGAGGGACCTGGGGAGCCGAAAAGGGGGAGTTGGTTTTATGGTGGGCGGCGACGGCCAAGTGCTGAAGGACGCTGAGCCGGTCTTTAAGGTGATGGGCAAGCGGTGGTTTCACCTCGGGCCGAATGGAGCGGGTCAGACCATTAAGCTGGCTATGAACCTGATCTCTGGCGCTCCAGGTGGATGCCCTTGCGGAAGCACTTGCCTTGGTGAAGCAGCGGGACTGCAGGGCGAAAAGCTCGTGGAAGTTATCCAATCGAGCATGGCGCGCGCGGCCGTCCTGGACGTAAAAGCCCCGCTGCTGTTGAAGGGCGAATACCCACCAAGCTTCCCTTTGCGGCTGATGCACAAGGACGTGGGGCTGGCACTGGATCTTGCCAAGGAGGCTGGGGTGACGTTACCTGCTGCCGCAGCAGCGTATTCGACCTATTCCGCCGTTAAAGCCGCCGCAAAGGAAGATTTGGACTATGCGGCCGTGATGAAGTTCTGGCAGCGCTAGAGATCAACTAAGTTTTGTTATTTCTAATTGTTTGCTGGCTTGATTGTGGAGGAGCGGCAAGAGTGGGCGGAGTGCTCGCGAGATGGCAAATGGTTCGCTCTTATTAGACGGAACGAACTGCCGCTCGTTGATCGAGATCGAGGGCAGAGATTTTGATCGAGAACCACCGCGACATAGCGCGAACATGTCTTCATCTCCGAAGCGGCCCAGGCGGACAGGCTGGGCTGGATTGACCTGCAGCTTTTCTCCAGCTTGGCTACAACGCGAGTAATAGCCCTTACTTCACGCAGCCACGGCGTGCCCATTTGTAAGGCGAGGAGACATCTCGTCGCACAGCCCCAGGAGCTTGCCAAAGTCGTTGGGTCCGATGGTTTCTGCCTCGATGCCTGTTGCGGCGCGCAAGGAATCCGAAAGAGGCTGGTTGGCAGTGGTCAGCCAAATCATTCGCCATTGGCTGATGGCGAATTGCATGAGAGCCACACGAGAGCACGAGTATAAGGACGGCAGTCATAGTGTTTGCTTGACTGATGATTGTGCCAGCGAAGTATGCGGTGCCATCTATAGGACCCCCGTACCACTGGACAGGTACCGGTCGCACGGACCAGTGGAGGCTAGCTATTTGCCTTCCCGCCTGAGATGCGGCCGGTCTTTATGCCTCTGGCTCCAGTTCAAGGAGACTCGTTAACACGTAAGTAACTTCCATGCTGCAATTCCCGCAATTACCATTGACCGCTGCGGGGGCGCACTTTAGGGTGGGAATAACGTTAGCCTTACGCCGGCTGCCCATCTCATGGACGTCCAAAAGAACCTGCACAATCTGCCTCTCGAAACGACCAGCGATCAAGAGATCGCCGATAACCTGCGGAAAATTGAGAAGCGGGATTGGTGGATCTGGGCTAACTCGATTTTTGTCATGCTGCTCCTGACCGGGGCGCTGATTTCCTTCACTCTGCCATCGCTGTCGCAGGGAGCAACACCGCTCTTCAGGATCAAAGTGACGGAGGCCATTTTTGGATTGGTGGCGCTGATCGTTTTATTCAACGCCTACACCATTTACCAGCAAGTGCTGATCAAGCGGCTGCGGCGGCAGCTTGCGGAAAAGCAACATCATTCGATGATCTTGCGCGAGCTCGCCATGATTGATGCTTTGACGGGACTTTATAATCGCAGGTTTGCCGAACAGCGGCTTGTGGCGGAGGTCGCGCGCTCTGCTCGTAAAGGCCATCCACTTACCGTGGTGCTCCTGGACCTCGATGAGTTCAAGCACATCAATGACACGTATGGCCATCCCGCTGGGGATTTGGTGCTTCAGGAATTTGCTGCCGCCCTCAATCGCGCCGATTCGCGGAGGGGATCTCGCCGTTAGCGTTGGGGCGGCGACGAATTTGTGCTGATTCTCCCGAATGTAATCATGAGCAATTGAAGCTTGTTCTGGACCGGCTCGGCCCGCTCGAACTGGCTTGGGAAGCGCGGAAATTTCCCATCAAGTATTCCGTCGGCTGGAAGGAATATGCGTCTGGCGACCAGCCAGAGAGCATGTTGGCGGCGGCCGATCAAGCGCTTATAGCGAATAAGCGGGCCGCGAAAAAGTGCCTCGTTCCAGACGCTGTTCCTGCCTAAGATTTACAATTCTCGGCGAAATTCCCCGAAGCCTCGCGCGGAATCGTTGCGCGTAGCGGAGGGTCCGAGTATCGCTGCCATCGAGTCGCCTATTCTAGGTTGTATCAGAATGCTCTTGCGCATGCCTTGGTGCGCGAGCTTGATGTAATAGTGCTTCCGCTCTTCAGCTATTGTGTCTGGCGAGCGAGTTTCAGGCATCGGAGGCTATGAAAATGAGTGCGAAGAAAAAGATCGTTTCTTGATGGTGTGCGCTCTGCTCAATCGTGATGGCGACTGGGTGTAGCAGTGGCTTTGCCACAGACAAATGGATTGGGAATCTTCACGAATGAAGGCAGCGTCGGGCAGACGCCGCCGGGGTGTAAAGCCGTCTACGATGCGGCCAAAGGCGAATATCGCATCACCGGCGGAGGCGCAATATGTGGGGCGCTACCGACGCCTTCTATTTCGTCTGGAAAAAAGTTTCTGGCGACGTCAGCTCTAAGCGCTGATATTCTGTGGGTTGGGCACGAGCGCCGCGGAACATCGCAAAGCCGTGCTCATTGTGCGCCAAAGTCTTGATCCAGGCTCGTCCTACGCGGACGCGGTTTCCCACGGCAACGGGCTGACCTCGTTGCAATTTCGCGGCGCGGCCAATGAGCAGACCTATCAGATCGTCGCTGCCGAAGATGGACCGTCGCGGCTACGAATCGTGAAAAAAGGCACCGCTTCACGATGTATTTTGGAAAGCCGGGTAGGAGATGAAGGCTTCAGGGCCTGTTGAATTTTAATTGTGCAACGATCCTTTTTATGTGGGGCTCGGAGTTTGTTCGCATGTGGCCACAACTCTCGAAACGGCCATCTTCTCAAACGTAAAACTGGAAGAAACAGCCCCGGCAAAATAGGCGAGTTCTCTTGGGAGAGAAGAATTCAATGCCCACCGTTGCCTCCATCATTGCCGAGCTGAAAAAGAAGGGCAAAGAGAGCAAACGGAAGATTTACGCGCGCCACGGCATGGTCACGGACAATATGTTTGGCGTGAGCGTCGCGGACCTCAAGGTCATCGCGAAAACAATTAAAGGGCAACAGGCTCTCGCTTGCGAACTCTACGCAACGGGAAATATGGACGCGATGTACCTCGCCGGAATGGTCGCTGACGGCTCCAAGATGACCCCGAAAGCAATTGAACGCGTGGGCCGAGGGCGCGGCGAATTTGCAGATGATTTCCGAATATACGGTGCCTTGGGTGACAGTCGAAAATCCACAGGCGCCGCGAACTGGCGATGCAATGGATCAAGTCAAAAAAGGAACATGTCGCATCGTCAGGCTGGTGTACGTTACTCGGGCCTGTCGCCACAAAACCTGACGACGATTTGGACCTTGCGGAAATCGAAGAAGCTCCTAGGCACGGTCGTTAAAGGAATCAAGAGCGCGCAAAATCGTGTGCGTTACACGATGAACGGTTTGTGATTGCGGTGGGAACCTATGTGAAGCCTCTGTGAAAAAGGCGAAGGACAGCAGCTCGCCAAATCGGCGAGGTTTCGGTGGAGTGGGCGAGACGGCGTGCAAGGTTCCGCTTGCCACCGCGTGCATCGAGAAAATACGAAGCCGCCGGGCGATCTGGGCAAGAAGCGAAAAACTATCCGATGTTAGGGTCGCCCTGACACTTCGGAAATCCTCGCTCGAAGTGGACGCGGGATCAAGCCCGCTCTTACCATTTCGGTGACGTATACCGGATCCGGGTAAATCAATTTCCGGGATGATATTCCCGCTCGGTATGGCCCTTGAGCTGCGAGGGGTAGAAATACACTTCGCGCAAATCTCCCGGTGCTGTAACGTTGGGCCTCGTCGTTGAAATGGGGTGATGACGGATTGCCGCTTTCGCCGCCCGCAGTAACGGCTCGCGCCCGCACTTTTTCGCCAAACTCGACTACCGCAACAAAACTGTTTCCGCTCGTGCCGTACCACTTTTTTGTTCCCGGGTACGGCGCGCGCGCCGAAAGACGCCAGCGATCCCCACACGGCGGAGGTGAATCCCACGGGGATGCTTGGCCCCGCATCGTTGAATGGCTGAACGATGTCGCCGGTCAGGCGCTGGAATCGATTGATGTCGCCCCACGGTGTTTTCCAAGTGCCGAAATCCGCGGCGAGTCGGTCGGACGCATCAGAGAGCGATTGCAGCAGCAAGTCTGGTGGCGCTTTTGTGCAGATGTAATCGCTCATGTAGATGCCCGCTTTTTTCGCGTCGGCGCCAACGCGCTTCTGAATGTCCTCGCCCCAAAACACCGCCAAAGAAGTTGGCACGGAGGCCGCTCCCCAACGTAGATCCCATCCGCGCAGCGCGCGCAATTTGCTCGGCCAATTTCGCTTTTAACGGATTGTCCGCAGCCAGCGTCGTCCCACGCCTTTAGCAAACACGGAATTGGCTTTTCAAACCAGGTCAAGATAACTGTCGTAAGCCGCGGCAATTAGCGAGCTGACAGTGAAGTCTTTTTTATCCTGCAAAACGCGAATCGCGTGCAAGCCACGCGCGGATTCCCCGCCGGTTTCCACGTAAACGGGAAAATCTTCTTTCTTCGGGCTGCTCGGCCCCGCTGCCGACCAAGGCCAATTGTTCGAGTTGTAAAGCCATCCGCTCTTTGGATTCAGGAGATGAGGCGTTTCATCGACGGAAAGCAAGACCCTTCCATTCCGTCGCCGGATTGCTTCCGTCGACTGGCTTCGTCCAATCAAAGCTTGTATCGCGCCGCGGAATAAAATTCCCGTGAAAGTACGCGATGTCGCCATCGGCATCCGCAAAAATCGTGTTGTTCGATGAATTGGTGTGCAGCTCCATTGTTTGCCGGAACGATTTGTAATCTTTCGCTTTCGTCCGTGTATACGATTGCGTCAGCGCCTTTACCGGCTCCTGCATCAAGCCGGATGCTCATCCATTTTCCGTCCGTCTCCGCGATGATCGGCCCGTGCGACTGTACGGTAGACCGTGAATTTCTTCTCGGCCATCCCGTCCGCGGTCTTGTAGGGCACTGTAATTTCTTTCGCCTCGATCGGACGCTCTTCTTTCCCGAACTTGTAAAAAAACTTCTCGCCTTTCTTCTCTACCGTTTCCAGGTACCAGCTGATGGCGTTCACCCCGCTCGATGTGTGCATCCATCCTGCTCGGTCGTTGAATCCCTGGTAGACGAAAAACTGGCCCCAGGTCACCGCGCCGTACGCATTCAAACCTTCTTCGCTCACCATTTGCAATTCAGAGCGGAAGAAAAACGACGTGTGGGGATTGATCAGCAGCAAGGCGTGATGATCCGAAGTATTCGAAGGCGCAATCGCCATTCCGTTCGAGCCTCTCGGCTCTTCCATTTCGTCGTCATCGGCGGAAGGTACTGCGCTTACCGCAACTTTTCCGTAGAAAGCCTCAAGCTGCGCAAGGTTCACTCGCTCAATGTCCCCGCCGATGCTGCCCTCGGTAAAACTCAACGCCATCCACGGTTCGAATCGCTTGATGACTCGTGGCTTCACTTCGGGATGTTTATAGAGGTAATAATTCAAGCCATCTGCGAACGCGTTCATCAATTTCTTCAACCACTCTGGGCTCGCTGCGTATTCTTTCTTCAACGCCTCGGGATCGACGAAAAGTTTCATACGCAAATCCTGATAGATTTTCCCTTCACCCTCCGCCTCGGCCAGTCGCCCCATCGCGTTGATGTAGTTGGTCTCGACGCGGTTGAAATCGTCCTCCGCTTGCGCATAAATCATGCCGAAGACCACGTCGGCGTCCGTCTTTCCATGAACGTGCGCGATGCCCCAATCATCCCGGGTGATCGTGACGCTCGCGGCCTCGCGCGCCCATCGTAGCGATCATCCGTCTTTTCCGGCCGCCTGAAGCAAACGATGCCTCTGCGAAGCCGTCGCGAACGAACCAAACGAACAAGCCGCCGCCGCGAGAAACCAAAACAAAAAGAATCTCTTCATGAGTGCCCCTGAAGGGATGAAATACCACCACGCTGAGCCGCCTGAGCACGCGAAGCGAGCCCGTGCAACCGCGACAGCGTAGCATCATACTCCCGTCTCCGCGCCACGGCGCCGCTCGATTGAACCCTTTTCCCGCGCCCATCCATCGTGTAGATTGCTCTACTTTCCATGCGCCGATTCTTCTAGTTCTCCTCACATTTTTGACCGCCGGCAATTGCAGGCCGCACCGCCACCCGACGGCATACCGCGAGAACTCGCCCGGCAGCGTGCCGCGCAACTCTCAAAATTCGCTATCATCTCCGCTTCACTCTTATTCCTCGAGCGCCACAGTTTCCGGCCATGAAGATCTTGCGATTCCACTCCACCTCTTCCGGGCCGTCCTTCTGGATTTTCGCGAAGGCGCGGTGACGAAACTCGCCGTCAATGGCGGCCATCATCCCCGCAAAAATCGAAAACGGCCACATCGAGCTTCCCGCGAGCGCCATCCGTTCCGGCGAAAATACCGTTAGCATGGATTTCACCGCCCCCGTCGCGACCGCGGGAAAAGCCATCACCCGTTTCGAAGACAAAGACGACAATACCGAATATCTCTACACGCTCTTCGTCCCTATGGACGCCGACATGGCATTCCCCTGCTTCGATCAGCCCGATCTGAAAGGCCGCTTCCATCTGGAACTTACTGCTCCTGAAAATTGGACCGCCCATTTCCAATACGCCCGAGCGAATCCCAATCGCCCGCCGGCGCTGGACAGCGCCTCACGATTTTTTCCGAGACGCGCCCTATCAGCACGTATCTTTTTGCGTTTGCCGCCGGCCCGTTCCGCAAAGTTCACGAAACCGCCGGACTGCCCGGCCTTTACGTCCGCCAGTCAAAATTCGACAAAGCCGCAACGGAAGCCCCCGAAGTGCAGCAAATCACCGCGCAAGGAATCGACTATCTCTCCAAATTTTTCGCGCAGCCTTTTCCCGTTTCCAAAATACGACCTGGTGCTGATCCCCGGCTTCGCCTACGGCGGCATGGAACACGCCGGAGCCACGTTTCTCCGCGAAGAATCCGTGCTCTTCCGCACCGCGCCCACGCACAGCGATCATCTCAATCGCGACATTCTTTTGCTGCACGAACTGACCCATCAATGGTTCGGCGATCTCACTACCATGCGCTGGTTCGACGATCTCTGGCTGAAAGAAGGCTTTGCGCAATACATGGCGTATCAGGCGCTCGCTTCTATCGCGCCGGACGAGAATGTCTGGAAGCGGTTCTACCAGTCCATCAAGCCTGCGGCTTATTCCATCGATTCCACCCTTGGCACCACTCCGATCTACCAGGACATCGCGAATCTGAAGGACGCGAAGTCCGCTTACGGAGCTATCGTTTATTCGAAAGCTCCTGGCGTCATCAAGCAGCTCGCGTTTGTTCTCGGCGAAGAAAATTTTCGTGATGGCCTGCGCCTCTATCTGCAAGGAACATGCCTATGCCAACGCCGAGTGGAGCGATCTGGTTCACGCCTTCGAGCGCGTCTCCGGAGAATCTCTCCAAGCTTGGGCGGCGATGTGGATTCGCCACCGCGGAATGCCTCAAGTGGACGTCGTGTGGTCGTGCGACGACCAAAATCGCATCGATCATTTTTCTCTCACGCAACATGATGTTCTCGGCGAGGGCGGCGTTTGGCCCATTGCCATGCAAATCGAGTTTGCCTATCCGGATCAGCGCCCCTACTCATCAGCGGGCGCAACTCGACGACGAAAAATGCCGATCTGCCGGAGGCCATAGGCAAGCCCTGCCCGCAATATGTTTTTCTAAACGATCGGGATTACGCCTACGGTCGTTTTCTCCTTGATGAGCGGAGCCGCAAAGCCGTCATCGATCGTCTGGCGAAGTCACCGATGTTTTCGACCGCGACACTGCTGTGGGGTTCGCTGTGGGATTCCGTTCGCGAAGCGGAATTCGCTCCGCGCGATTACTTGGATCTGGCGCTCCGCGCTTCTTCCCGCGGAAACCGATGAAGCGCTCGCACAAAGTCTTCATCGGCCATGTCACGACTGGGCTGCATCGCTATGTGAACGAAGAGGTGCGCGGGCAAATCGTGCTCCGAGGCTGGAGACGCTTGCATCCGACCGCATGCTGCATTCTCGCCGAGCAAGACTTTCGGATCGTGTGGTTTCGCGGGCTTCGCGCTATCGCGGAAAGCCCGCGAGGCCGCGGCGCAACTGAAGGATCTTCTTGACGGCAAAACTCGCGTTCCTGGGTCGAGCTTCGCCCTCTCGACCGCTGGACTATGGTCACTGCGCTGATCGCTCTGAACGATCCCGAGGCCGATGCCGTTGCTCGCCGCTGAACAAAAACGCGACAGCACCGGCGACGGCCAGAAATATGCCTATGTAGCGCAAGCCGCTCGTCCGGACAGCGCCTCTAAACGAAAATACTTCGACGACTATCTTGCACGACGCGTCTCGTTCCGAGGATTGGATCGAGCAAAGCCTTGGGGCGTTCAATTATTGGAACCAGTCGAACTTACGCTGCCGTATCTGAAGCCCGCCCTCGATGCGCTGCCGCAAATCAAGAGCGAACGCAAAATCTTTTTCGTTCTCGGCTGGCTTAATCCTTCATTGGGGGCAACAATCCGCAGCTGCCCGCAGCAAGTCCGTGAATTTCTGAACGCGGGCACGATCGACAAAGATCTGCAGCTGAAAATTCTCGAAGTGTACGATGAACTTGACAGGACTGTGAAAATCCGCCAGCGCTATCCGTGAGGTTCACGGCCTGGCGTTGGGCGAAAAAAACCCTATCGGCAAATCTCGCGCCGTTCGCAAGCCCGCGGGAGCATCTAGAATCACAGGGATCGAGTTGACCACGACCGAAGCAGTCGCAATATCTCCGTGTGTTCCACCGGGAATCACGAGACTAATGTTTGGATGGCCTTTTAAGGCAAGAGTATCTGCGGGTTCTTTTGCGCCGACGTACATTTGCAGCTCGAGGTAGATCGAGTTCTTTTCCGCCGCTCAGACCGCGCGCGATTTGGTGAACGCCAGCGGCTTGTCCCGCTTCAACAGTCAAATATTCCGTCTGCACGCGCTCGGTGGCGATCTTTGGCTCGATCGTTTCCGTAATCTCGTCCACCGGCAGGTTCAAGCTGTCCGCAACCATCGCGACTGACTCCGGCAGGCCAACATGCTTGATCACGCCGGCTTTTACCTGGGAGCGAAATTCCTCTTCGGTCATGCCCGCGCCGATTTTCTTCTGTAGGGCAGACGTCGCTTGCCGCCGTCCACTATGCGCACAGCTTTGGCGTGTTCGATTCGCTGAGAAACCGCGGCGAGGGTAATCACCAGCTTGTCCATCACAAAGCCGGGGTTTACACCCGTTCCCACAAGTGCCACGCCCCAGTCCTTAGCGGCTTTGTCCAGTTGCGCGGAGAGTTCGGGGTAAGTTCGCAATGGATAGGAGAGCTCTTCGCACGTGGAAACGATG
Organism: uncultured Acidobacteriota bacterium; assembly: GCA_963804545.1. Lineage (GTDB taxonomy): Bacteria > Acidobacteriota > Terriglobia > Acidiferrales > UBA7541 > Acidiferrum. The sequence continues at coordinate 2,060,975 of CAWDQW010000004.1, read as the reverse complement.
CACGCCTCGGCTTCGAGGCATGCCAGCAACTGGTCCATCACTTTCGGAAGAGAGGACGAGGTTGAGTGGATCACCACGTCGGCGGCCTGTTCGAGCACTTCTTTGGCGTCGGCGGAAACTTTCACACCCCACGGCGCATCCGTCGCGCCGGTCACTTCGCCGAGGTCGCGGCCCGACTTTGGCCGGGTCGGTATCGATGGCGCCAATAATTTCAATGGCTTGCTTCTCGCGCATGAGGCGGGCGATCGACGCGCCGATGGGCCCAATGCCATATTGAATCACTCGAATCTTCTTCTTCACGATTTCCCCCGTCCATTCGCAGAGCGCGGCGCACACCGCGCATTTTTGCAGTAAAAGAAACCTCTACGATAATGGAATTTGCTCGGGCATTCAACGGCCAACGCGCGCAATTCGCCCGCAGGCCACGCGCGGAGGCGATCGAAGGCGCCGGAATCTTGCCGATGGCTGCCGCGCGGCACATAATGGAGCCGCCCCTGACGCGCGCTTCAGGAGGACCAGATCATGCCAGCAAAAAAATTGACGGACGCCGAAATACAAGCACTGCTTCCCAAATTACCCGGCTGGAAGATCGTCAACAGCAAGCTGCACCAGGAATACGCGTGCAAGGATTTTGTCGCGGCGTTCGGCAATATGACGCGCGTCGCACTTGTGGCGGAAGCCATGAACCACCATCCCGGAGTGGTTCAACGTGTGGAATAAAGTGGTTGTCGATCTCACCACGCACAGCGTAAAAGGCATCAGTGATTACGATTTCGTGCTCGCGGAAAAAATCGAAGAGATTTTCGTGCCCGTCCGTTCGGCCCTTGCCGGAACGGCAAAATAATGCGCGCCGGGGGCAGCTGCCGCTCCTCGCGAGCCGGAAAATTCGGCATGGGTTGAGAGTGGCACATCCGTGTCCCCTCGGGGAAGGTCTATTGACTCTTCCCGTGGCTGCGCGAAAATAGCTCTACCCCTTCTTGGAAGTTCCCCGTCTGGAAGTTTGCATATTTGAAGACTGTCCTCTCCAGTCTGGCCAGAAGTTGTCTCGCGATGAAGATTCGCACGGGATGGATCTCCGGCGAACTCGGCGATGCAGCTTTTTGTCCCGCGCCTGACGCAGAAGCTGCCATCGGGAGGTCTGACGAATGTTCGGAAAGAGATTTCGCGTTCTGTTGGCAGAAGGTGCTCCCGGAGAAGCCGCGGCGTCTCTGTACGCGCTTTATCCGGGGCCCGAAAGCACATTGGAATTGAGCATCGTCTCAACGCTTTCCACCCTGTTGGCGACGATTGAGCTTGCCTCGCCGGAAACCATCTTACTTGATCTCTCTCTCGTCAAACCCGATCCGTTGGAGGCGGTGCGCCGGGTACACCGTGCCGCGCCAGGTATTCCACTCATCGTTTTTGCCGATATAGCCGATAAGAGCTATGCCGCCCGCAGTATCCCGGAGGGGGCTATCGACTATCTGCTGAAGGGGTTCATGGATACGCGAACGCTGGAACGCGTGCTGCGTACCGCCCTCGAACGCAATACATTGGAAGGCCTTGCCGATCTTCTCAGGGACCAGCTTACCGGATTGTACAACCGCGACGGGTTTACGACGCTGGGAACGCGAGCGATGGAAACGGCGATGCGCTCGGGAGGCACGCTGATTCTTCTCTGCGCACTGATCGAGAATTATTCGGCGCTGGAGGGGGATTTGGGTTCCATCGGGAGCGAACAAGCCGTGCGAGAGACGGCGGAGCTGATCGGCGGTTGCTTCCGGCGCAGCGACTTTCTCGGGAGGTTGGGGGATGCGCAGTTCGCGGCGCTGGCCGTAGATGCGGCGGAGCCCAGCGCGAGAGTGCTGCGGCAACGCGTGGAATCGCGGTTGGCCATACAAAATCAGAGCCGTCAACCGTGGGGTCCGCTGGTGTTGCGTCTGAGCGTGGGTTATTGGGGTGCAAACGACATCAGATCTTTCGCCGATTTCCTCGATGCCGTGGAGTCCGAACTGCGGCAACCCGAAGCGGTGCTTAGCCAGGCCGGTACGCAGCAAGAGAGCGAATGGAAGGGCAGTAAATCTCGATGAACAACGCTCTCAAAATCAGGGAAAGCGCGACTCGTGCCATAGGCGCGGTCAGAATAAAAAGTGTCGTCGATCAGCCGACGCCCCCGTTTTCGTTTAGCCGCAAGTCAGGCGAGAGGAGCGCATGAAACCGATACTGCTCGACGAGTTGCGGCAGCAGGAAAGCACGCCGCCTCTCCGCCTGCTCATTCTCGAAAACGAGATCCAGTCCACCGAGCTAACGCTGCTGGAACTAAGAGCTTCCGGGTTTGAGGTGGAGTGTACGATGGCTCAAGACCGGGAAGAATTCCTGGCGGCGCTGCAAACGGGGAAATTTGACGCCGTCCTGGCAGACTACCGGCTGCCGAGTTGGACGGGGCTGGACGCGCTGAAAGAACTGCGCGACAGGGGAAAGGATATTCCGTTCCTGCTGGTGACAGGCACGCTTGGGGAGGAAGCCGCCGTCGAATGCATCAAGCAGGGAGTGAGCGACTACATTCTGAAGGAGCATTTGAGGCGGCTTCCTTCGGCGCTGAAGCGCGCGCTGGAAGAGAAGAGTTTGCGAGACGAAAATGCGCGCGCACACAAGGCGCTTGCGGAAAGCGAAGCGCGCGCCCGCGAGCAATTTGCAGAGCTCGAGCAGATCTATCGAACGGCTCCGATTGGTCTCGCCGTTTACGGGCCGGACTTGCGTTATTTGCGGGTGAACGAGCAGCTCGCACGCTTCAACGGAGTCGCGGCAGACCGGCACGCAGGGTTGATGACACGGGATGTGAATCCCGAGGTGGCCAAAGCCGTCGAGCCCTACTTGCGACGCGTGTTTTCCCGCGGGGAATCGATCCTCAATGTAGAAATACAGGGCACGTCGCAATCCCAATCCGGAGCGCTGCGCACCTGGCTGGCCAGCTTTCATCCGCTTCGTGGCGACACCGGTGTGATTACCGCTATCAGCGTGGTGGTGCTGGAAATTACAGAACGCAAAAGAGCGGAAGCCGCACTATCGCTCTCCGAAGCCCGCAATCGCCAGCTTGTGGAGCATTCTGTTTACGGTATCTTTCGCATTTCCCCGCAGGGCACTTTCCTCGATCCCAATCCCGCGGTTCTGCGCATATTGGGGTGTGAGTCTGCGGAGGACTTGAGCCCCCCAGCGCTGGTGCGCGACGTGTTCCGCTATCCAGCGCATTATTCGGAATGCATGGCCGCTTGCCGAGAAGAAGGCCAAGTTCATAGCGCGGAGACAGAGTGGCGAAGGCGTGATGGCGGGATGGTCGTGGTGCGCCTGCATCTGCGCGGGCTTTCCGCCGCGGATTTGGCGGCTTCCGCGGAGGTGATGGCCGAAGATGTAACCGCGGTTCGAGCCATGGAGCGGCAGTTGCACGAGTCGCAAAAGTTCGAGGCCATCGGCCAGCTTGCCGGCGGTATCGCTCACGACTTCAACAATGTCGTCGGAGCGATCCTGGGTTGGGCCGAGCTGGGATTCGACCAAGCCCGGAGCTATCCGCAGATTGCGGAACGCTTCGCGCGCATTCGGGAGCAGGCCGAGCGCGCTGCTGCCTTGACTCGAGAACTGCTGGCCTTTGCTCGCCGCCAGATCCTGCAGCCCCGCAGCGTGGACCTAAACGCAGTAACCAGCGATCTAGCCAGCTTTTTGGACAAAGTTATCCGCAAAGATATTGAACTCAAGGTGATCAACGCACCGCTCGATCCGCTCAAAGCCGATCCAACGCAGATCGAGCAGGTGCTGATGAATTTATGTCTGAATGCGCGGGATGCCATGCCTCAGGGAGGCAGGCTGCTGATTGAGACGGAGATGGTGAATATCGACGAATCCTACTGCCGGTTCTACCCGTACGTGACTCCGGGGCGGTACGCCGTGCTGTCCGTCTCAGACACAGGCGTGGGCCTGGATGCAGAAATGCGCGAGCATGTGTTCGAACCGTTTTTCTCGAGCAAGGAGGCCGGCAAGAATAGCGGTATGGGCCTGGCGACGGCTTATGGAATCGTTAAGCAGCACGGGGGTTTCATCTACGTGTACAGCGAAGTAGGCCAAGGCACGCTTTTCCGGGCCTACCTGCCTGTCGCGTCAGGTCAACTTTCTGAAGGGACACCACCAGCCCGTATACACGCGGGATCCGTTATGGAAGCCCGTGGCACGGAGACACTGCTTCTGGCGGAAGATCACGACGCTATTCGAGAGATGGCCAGACAAACGCTCGTCAATCTCGGCTACCGGGTGCTCTCCGCGGTGGACGGAGAGGAGGCGTTGCGACTATGCGAAAGCGAGGCCCCTGACTTAGCGATTCTGGATCTGGTCATGCCAAAACTGGGAGGCCAGGAAACGGCGGCGAGGCTGGCCGCACGTTTCGATAAGTTGCCGATTCTCTTCACGAGCGGCTATTCGCAGGAATCGAGGGGATTAGAGTCCACCGGGCGGTATCTACAAAAGCCCTATAGTCCTTCGAGCTTGAGCCGCATGGTCCGGGAGATCCTGGATCACGCAAAGATCGCAGCTCACCGGGGCTGAATTCCGGACACCAAGATTTTTCGCGGGGCGGATTGCTTTTGCCGTTGACACCCGCGAGACGCAGTGCTACAAAACCCCCCAAGGCAAGCCCTTTGGTGGTGAGTCTCTTACGCAATTGAAGCAGCGAGTGAGGCCGCAGACCTGCCTGGCAGGGCAGGGCTGCAAGGCCGCCTAGGGATTGTCCTGTAACACCCCACCCCACCCCGGGAGGTGAGAACCCCGCGGTTTTCACCTCCCTTTTATTTTTCAGTCGAAGCTCCGGTTCTTCCGTCTAGCAATCTCCCGAAAACCTAAGGTGGTTCCAATCCGCAGGAGGCCCATGTGTGCGCTGATCGTGAGTTGCTTCACGGCCAAAATTGGAAACAGGGGGAACGGATGTGCGACAGAAAGCTTGACAGCTACTATAGATGTAGTAGGGTAACCTACGAATGTAGGAGGTGGGATGTCCGAACCCAAACTAACGAAGCTCGAATTGCAGATCATGGAATCGCTCTGGAGCCGCGGCAGCGCCTCCATCCGGGAAATTCAAGAGGCTTTCCCCGAGAGAAAAAGACCGGCCTACACGACGATTCAGACCACCGTCTACCGCCTGGAAGCGAAGAAAGCCGTGCGGCGCGTCCGAAAGGTCGGCAACTTTCACATTTTCGAAGCTGCGGTTTCTCGCAATGCCGCGCAGCGGAAGTTGATCGACGACTTGCTGGCGCTATTCGGCGGGCGCACGCAGCCCGTTATGGCGCACTTGATCGAGTCCGGCAAACTCACGCTCAAAGATGTAAAGGACGCAGAGAAAGTTCTCCGGAAGCTTGAGAGAAAGGAGAAGCCGAGATGATCGCTTACAATTTCCACGCGATGTGGCCCGTCCTGGCGGCGGCGCTGGGCAATCATTTGTGGCAGTCGACGCTATTCGTGATCGTAGCAGGATTGTTGACTCTCATTTTGAGAGACAACCACGCGCGTGCGCGCTATGGGCTGTGGCTCGCCGCCTCGGTGAAATTCCTGATCCCTTTCTCGCTGCTGACCGTCTTGGGAAGCCAGATCGCGTGGTGGCGAGGGCCGTCTGAAACGAACGGCGGCGTATACATGGCAATGGATCAACTCAGCCAGCCTTTTTCGCAGTCGAGGTTGCCGCTCATTTCGCAAACCATGCCGGCCACGCGTTCCGCCGGCCCGATCGAGCTTCTTTGGCCGTTTTTGGCAGCCATATGGCTCTGCGGAATTGCTGTTGTGGTTCTCGCTTGGTACGTGCGGTGGCGTCGAATCTCTGCGGCCATCCGGAAAGCAGAGCCATTGCGAGAGGGGCGAGAAGTGGAATCTTTGCGCAGCCTCGAGCAGACAGAGGGAATGTCGAGACAAATTGAGATGCGGGTTTCACGGACTTCTTTGGAGCCGGGGATTTTCGGCATTTTCCGGCCGGTCCTGGTGTGGCCGCAGGGAATCTCTGAACGCCTCGAGCAGGAGCATCTGGAGGCGATTCTCGCGCATGAACTTTGCCACGCACGTCGTCGCGACAATCTGTCCGCCGCCGTACACATGGTGGTGGAAGCCATTTTTTGGTTTCACCCGATCGTTTGGTGGCTGGGAGCGCGGCTGCTGCAGGAGCGCGAGCGCGCTTGCGACGAACACGTTCTGGAAATGGGTAGTGATCGGCAGATCTATGCGGAGAGTATTTTGAAGATTTGCGAATTCTGTGTGGGGTCGCCGCTGGATTTTGTTGCCGGCGTTACGGGTGCGGACCTGAAGAAAAGGATCATTCACATTATGACTAAGAGCGTCGCGCGGAAATTGGATTTCAGCAAAAAGTTATTGCTTAGCATGGCTGGATTGGCGGCTGTCGCCGTGCCCATCGTGCTTGGCGCGCTCAGTGCCACCCGGAGCGTGGCTGCATCTCAGGCCCAAATCCCAGGAGGCATTCCGCCCGTCTACGAGGCCGTTTCGATTAAACCTATTTCGATCCAGCCAAACGAATCTGCTAACCGCGCGGCCAGCATGGGATTCACAGCCGATAAGTTCAGTGCCACGCACGTCACGCTGCAGACGCTTATAAAGGCCGCATACAAAGTCGAGGACAATCAGATTTCAGGAGCGCCGAACTGGCTTACCACCGAAAAATTCGATATCGGAGCGAAATGGGACAAATCCGTAGTCGATGCGCTTCAGGGGCTTAGCGAAAACCAGCTAATCGTGGAGCGAAGGCGCATGCTTCAGGAGTTTTTGGCGGACCGCTTCAAGCTGGCGCTCCATCGCGAATTCCAGCATTTCCCTGCCTATGACTTGGTCATCGCGAAGAACGGCCCCAAATTTCAAGAAGCAAAACCTGGCGACACATATCCCAACGGGTTCAAAGACTCCGACGGCGTCGCACGAGCCGGGTTGATGTACTTGGCGAAGGGCCAGCTCACAGGTCAAGGCGTTCCAATCGCTTTGCTCGTGCGGAAGTTGTCGGGCGAGCTATCGCGAGAATCGGGCGGAAGCATCATTCAGGACAAGACGGGGCTTAATGGCAATTATGATTTCACGCTGCATTGGACGCCAGGTGAGAGCCAAGATTCAATATTTCGCGCGGCGGAAGGCGGCCAACCAGGAGCCGGCCGCCAGGCTTCGTCTGAGTCAGCCGCCACTTCTATCTTCACTGCGCTGCAGGAACAGCTCGGGCTGAAGTTGGAAGCGCAAAGTGGTCCCGCTGATATTCTAGTTATCGATCACGCTGAGAAGCCTTCGGGGAATTAGCAGTGTGGGAAGTATTGCAACGAGGATGTGGAGCAAACATCCTTGGCTTGGGCGCCTTTGATAAGAAGCGCAGCCCACCGCACGCTGACCGTGCCTTAGGGCTCGACCGTTGGATGGTTAGAAGCGCCCGGCGTCAGCCTTCGGACGACAAATTCTTGAAGGAGATTGGCGGCGGCTGTTTCGCCTATCCCGATGAGCGCGTTTTCGAACGTCAACGCCGCGCCGTTGCGATCTTGCGCCGGATAGTAGAGGTTGGAAATGCCGCCCGCGGCGATACTTCCGAGGATGCCAGAGTAATTCGCCTGCCAGTGCCCATCGTCGCCCTTGCAAATCACGGCATTGGCAACCGCATAGAAAAAGCGCGATCGCTTACTGCCGCTTCCCTTATAGAAATAGCGCGGATCTTGTTTCAAAAGCGAGGGCAATATGGCCCCCCCGATGAACGTCTCTGCGGCAAGGTCCGCATAGGACGCGCCGTAGCGTTTCGCGAAACCTTGTGCGCCCTGTCCATATCCAGGGAAATCATTTTGCGCCTGCTGAACTCCTGCAATGGCTCCGTTCAACCCGAACGTGACAGGATCTATCGCCGTCTTCCACGCGAGCTCGAACTTTTGCTTGGGAGTGAGAGGAGCCGCGTTGGGGACGTAGGTCACATAGAAATTTGGAATGACTCCGAACACTCGCTGCTTCTCTTGCTCCCGGATCTCCAGTTGCGCCTCTGCCGTGAGGTCGGGTACGACCCGCACCTCGGTAACGGCGGTAGCAACAGGCAGGGACGTTTGCGGGACGGTATAGGCCTCTCCCGAAGCAAGGACCCCGGAGAATGTTTGCGCGGCGAAACCAGTCAACGTAATAGTGAGAAGGAACGGTCCCGGAGTGATGTTGGCAAAGGAAAATTGGCCATCATCATCGGATGCCACCTCTTGGATAAGCGAAGGGTCTTCCCGTGTAAGCTTCACGCGGGCTCCGACGACGACAGCTCCTGTGGAATCGAGAACAGTTCCGGTGATGCTTCCTGGCGATTTTAGCTCGGGTAAACGCCCGCGGGCTGAGGACCCGATAGGCAATGGGCCTGGTAGGCTGGTGTCCGCTCCAGCGGAGACCGGGGGATCTTGAGACTGGGCCAAAGCCAGAGCTGGAAAGTCCCAAAACAGGACGCTTAAGCTCAGCCACGCCACCTTGGCTCTATATCTAGGCATAATCACCGCCGTCCAGCCCATTATGATGCTCCGCCAAGGGGTTTTGGATTCCCGGTCACTTTGACGTTTTATCAGTTACCTGTACCGAGTGCCAGTCAGTTCTAAGCCATTCCTTCGGTAACTACGCGCCTCAACCAGGAACAAAATGGCTTCCAGTTTTTTTAGTCCCTTACGCTTTATTTCCGCTTGGTTAAGATATAGTTCCCGTTTTGTCTGAATCCGAGATGACCACGCCGCCTCCTCTGCTGGCTTTGCAAAACGTGACTGTGGTGCGCGGAGAGTCCGCGGAGCGGCCGGCGCTCGAGGGCATTTCGCTTCGCATCGGCGCCGGCGAACATGTTTGCATCCTTGGACCCAATGGATGCGGCAAATCCACGCTGATCAAGACTATTACCCGCGAGTGCTACCCCGTGGCGCGAGAGGGGTCTTCGATCTCCATTCTCGGGCGCGAACGCTGGAATATTTTCGAGCTTCGCTCCCTGCTTGGAATCGTCTCGCCGGATCTCCTGGCTTCTTGCACCACGGACGCTACCGGACGCGATGTAGTTCTTTCTGGATTTTTCAGCAGTACGCGCATCTTTCCGCACCATCATCCAGACCCGATCCATTTGGCGCGGGCGGAAGCTACGCTGGAGCGGCTGGGGATCGCGCATCTTGCCGGACGCGCTGTTTCGCAAATGTCTTCGGGCGAAGCCAAGCGGACGCTGATCGCACGGGCGCTGGTTCACGGTCCTCAAACTCTTTTGTTCGATGAGCCCAGCAACGCTTTGGACATCGCGGCGCAATTTCAACTGCGAGACACGATGCGAGCTCTCGCGCAAAGCGGGCTGGGCATATTGCTGGTCACTCACCACGTTGCTGAGATCATTCCGGAAATTGAACGCGTGGTGCTTTTGCGGGAAGGGAGGATTTTAGCGGACGGCTCCAAACGGGAAATTTTGACAGCGGAGCATCTCTCGTCGCTTTTTGGCGTGCCCGTCCGGCTCGTGCAACAGGACGGCTATTTTCATTTGTATTAGGAGCCGGAGATTTGCGCAGGTACTGCGTTGTGGTTCTTGCGCGTAAGCCAGCGCCACAGCCCATGCACGCCGATAGCTGAGAGAAGAAGCACGACGGGATCAATGGGATGGCGGTAACGCAGCGAGGTGTGCGTCGCGTAATACAGCAGCGGAAAGACTACGGGGATCGCGACAACGGGGAATGCGTAGGCGTTTTTCGTAGCCAGTAGCACGATGATGCCGAAGAACGCGAAGAGCGGCGCGACTTCATTGCACAGCAGTATTAGACGGAGCCACAGGGAATCCGCTTGTCGGAACGAGGCGAACGGAGTCGAGGTTCCCGTCCAGAAATCCACGAATCTTTGCGCGATGAGCCAGGCCTCGATCCGCGGATGCGACACAATAAACGCAACGGCTTTTCTTTTTTCTTCTTCCATGAAGGCGCTCTCACCCATGTGCACGTAGCGCAGGATTTCGCGGTCTTGGGTGATGGCGCCGGGCCGGAATTTGTGCTGGTCGTCGTAGTTTTCGTTGTTGCCGATGTACAGCTCAAAAGCAAAGTTGGAGCGCAGTGGGATGAGCCTATGGAATTGAACGTAGTTTCGAATGGTCCAGGGCAAACAACAGAGAGCCGCGATGGCAGCGGCGAGTAGCGGTCTGAGAATCGAGTTTGCCGCGCGATCGTGACCGCGAGCGCGGTAGGCGGCCCATGCCAATAGAAGGGGGAAAAGCAAAGCAACGACGGGATTAGTGAGCAGCGCGAAGCCCCACAAAAGTCCGTACAAGCACCAGTCGCGGACGCGGCGCGATTCCGCCAATTCGAGCGTGGCCCACAGCAGACCTGCCACCAAGAGGGCCGACAACGAAGTGTCCCAGATCCATTCAAAGGGAATCAGGATGGCGTTGGGGAAGAGAGCCCACAGCCATGCGGCGGCGCTGGCTACGCCAAGGCCGGCGATGCGCCTGCCCACATAGAATATCGGCACGCACGCGGCCGCGGAAAAAAGAACGTTCAGAAAGAGCGCGACGAAAAAAGATTGAAGAGAATAGATGCCAAACACCTTGAAAATTCCCGCCAGAAGGCAGGGATAAACCGGGGCCAACCAGGCTGTTGGGCCGGTATCCTTTTGAAATGGTGAAGAGAATCCCTTTCCGCTGGCCATCGAGTAAGCAATGTGGCCCGTCTCCGTCTGAAACGGTACGACACTGAGAACTTGCGGCGAGAATTGCCTCACTTCATACCACGCAAACGCTAAACGAGTTGCCAAGGCAACGGTCACAACGAGCAGGAGCGACGTGGCGGTTTTTCGCAATGCGGTTTTCATCAGCTTACGCTTCAGAAGGATCACACAAATTCTCCTCCGGGAATTGCAATTTTCGGAAGATGGGCCATTGGCGGTGCGGAATCTCTGCTTTTCTATTCAGGTTTTAGACGCAGGCGCGGGTTGACGGGATGTCACTACCCGGCAAGAAGCTACGATTTTTCGGTACGAGTGAGGGTGATCGGACGGGCATCCGGATGTTTCGACGACCAGTCTTCCGGAGGAAATGCAACTCGCCAGAAAGTGGGGCGCGGTTCGGAAAACTCCAGACCAATCTCGGCTTTCCCTCCGCGTACAGGGCCGAGAAAAACCACGTGGCACTCTTGTTCTTCCTGCGTGCGCTTGTGCTGCATCATTATTTTGCTGCCACTGGTCACACGCGCGTTCACAAGAATCAAGGCGCCGTGCGCATTGATGGCCAGGGTCTCGGTTTCTTCATCGAACGCATGGCCCTGCGAGTCCTTTCCGCGAACGCGGACAGCGACTTGCATCAGCACGCGCTGGCTGCGACGGCGCACCGTCGGAGTCCCAGTCGTATTCGGGGTCTGTGACATACCACCTCTCTCGGTCAACTATACGCGGCGCGGGCTTGTCGTCGAACAAAAAAGTACCAATAGGTACTTAATCGTGATGATACAGGACATGTATTCTGGGGGCCCATATTGGTTTTGGATGGGGGGTCGCTCTCAGCTCCGCTGGTCGATGGGGACGTACTGCCGCGTATCGTGGCCAAGATAGATTTGCCGCGGGCGGGCGATTTTCTGCTCTGGATCGAGAAGCATCTCCTGCCACTGGGAGATCCAGCCGGACGTGCGTGGAATCGCAAAGAGCACCGGGAACATCGATATCGGGAACCCCATGGACTGGTAGATGAGGCCGGTGTAGAAGTCCACGTTAGGATACAGTTTGCGCTTGATGAAGTATTCGTCTTCGAGAGCGATGCGTTCGCACTCAAGAGCGATTTCCAGCAGCGGATTTTTGCCCATTAATTCGAAAACTTCGTAGGCCACTTTCTTGATGATGCGGGCGCGCGGGTCGTAATGCTTATAAACGCGGTGGCCAAAGCCCATCAGTTTAACTTCGCCGGCCTTTACGCGCTTTATGAATTCAGGAACTTTCTGTACCGAGCCGATCTCGAGCAGCATGTGGAGCACTTCTTCGTTAGCGCCCCCGTGGAGGGGCCCATAGAGTGCGGCGATGGCCGCGGCCGTGGCGGAGTATGGATCGACATGCGAACTTCCAACACCGCGGATGGTGTTGGTCGAACAGTTCTGCTCGTGATCCGCGTGAAGAATGAAGAGCACGTCGAGCGCATGCTCGAGCGTGGGATTCGGACGGTACTTCGCTTCGGTGGTGCGGAAAAGCATATTCAAAAAATTGCCGGGATAGCTAAGCTCGTTGTCAGGATAGACAAAAGGCATTCCGAGAGTGTGCCGGTAGGAGAATGCCGCAATCGTGGGCATCTTTCCGACGAGCCGGTATGTCTGCTTGCGGCGCGACTCCGCGTTAAAAATGTCCTTGGCATCATGATAGAAGGTCGAAAGCGCCGCGATCGTCGAGATCATCATCCCCATGGGGTGCGCGTCGTAATGAAACCCGTCCAGAAACTTCTTGATGCTTTCGTGGATGAAGGTGTGATGCGTGACGCTGTACGTCCATTCCTTGAGCTGCTCCGCGGTGGGCAATTCGCCATGAAGCAGCAAATACGCTGTTTCGAGATAGGTGCTTTTTTCTGCAAGCTCTTCGATGGGGTAGCCGCGATAGCGCAGGATCCCAGCGTCGCCGTCAATGTAGGTGATTCTGCTGATGCAGGACGCGGTGTTGTTGTAGGCGGGGTCGTAGCTCATCATGCCGAATTCGGCTGGGTCCACTTTTATCTGGCGGAGATCCATGGCCCGGATGGCGCCGTTTTTTATCGGTATTTCGTAGCTCTTGCCGGTGCGGTTGTCGGTGATGGTGAGCGATTCGCGGGAAGCGGAGGCGTCCTCAGCTTTTTTGGTTTGCGTTGCCGTAGTCGCGGAATCCATGGTGGTCCTCAGAAACAGCGAAAGCCTCTTACTTCCCCACTCTACACCAAAGGGGGGCCTCCGGGAATGGGACGCAAGTACCTGTAAGTGCAAGGAGATGTGGGGATTGTGGAAAACGCGGAGGTGGAAATGGAAGGGGGGAAGAAGCCGGACGCCGATGCGCCTCTTGACAATAGTCGTTATAACGAGTATTGTGGTGCTGTCAAACCGGGAGGTGGACCATGATCGATATCCGCAAAAGCCAGGAACGCGGCCATTTCAACCACGGCTGGCTCGATACCTATTTCACGTTTTCGTTTGCCGACTATTACGACCCTAAGCATGTGCAGTTCCGCACGCTGCGCGTCCTGAACGACGACCGTGTCGCGCCCGGCGAAGGCTTTCCCACGCACCCGCATCGCGACATGGAAATCTTCACCTACGTGCTGGAGGGCGCCCTTGAACACCGCGACAGCATGGGCAGTGGCTCCGTGATTCGTCCGGGCGACGTCCAGTACATGAGCGCAGGCTCCGGCGTGACGCACAGCGAGTTCAATGCGTCGAAGACCGAGCCCGTGCACCTGCTGCAAATCTGGATGTTCCCAGAAGAAAAGGGGCTGAAGCCGGCCTATGGCCAGAAAACGTTCAGCGAAGAAGAGAAGCGCGGCAAACTGCGGCTGGTGGCTTCGCCGGATGGACGTGATGGTTCCGTGAAAATCCGGCAGGACAATGAGCTATATGCGACGGTGCTGGACAAGGGCAATACAGTGAAGCACGAGCTAAAGCCAGAGCGCCACGCCTACGTGCAAGTTGTGCGCGGCAGCGTGACGCTGAACGGGAAGAGGCTGGAAGAAGGCGACGGTGCGGCCATTTCAGCGGAAAAGACGGTCGAGCTAACCGGCGTCGACCACGCCGAGGTGCTGCTCTTCGACTTGGCGTAAATTTGGAACTAATTAGGACGCAGTTAAGGCGCGCAGGAACTGCGCGTAAAGTGCAGTTTCTGCGCGCTTTTTTGTGCCGTGCGTTATTCGTAACGCAAAGCGACGATGGGGTCGACGTGGGTGGCGCGCCGCGCCGGGATGTAGCAGGCCAAGAATGAAACTAAAATCAAAAAGATCGCGGCAAGCGCGAAGGTTAGCGGATCGTTAGGGCGAACGTCAAAGAGAAAGGAAGAGAGAAGACGCGTCAAGCCGAGCGAAACGGAGAGTCCGATTAACAGCCCGATAAGGGTCAAGAGCGCGCCTTCTCTCAATACCATTTCCATAATCTCCGATAGTTTAGCTCCAAGGGCCATACGAATGCCAATCTCATTCGTGCGGCGAGCAACCGTATAGGAAAACAATCCATAAATGCCGATGCAGACCAAAAAGACAGCCAGCAACCCGAAGAACGCCGAGAGCTGGGCCACCAGTCTATATTTGGAGACAGAATTGTCGACCTCCTCTGCCAGCGTCGAAACCTCGCCAATCGGGACATCGCGAGTTACCTCTTCGATGGCCTGCCTTACCTGATGCGTCATCTGGGCGGCATCTCCGGCGAATCTGACGACCAGATTCGGAAGGTAGGTGATTTTTTGTGAATAAGGGAAATATGCCGCCGGGTGCGGACGCTCCCGCAGCGACTCGTACTTTGCGTCCTTCACGATTCCGATGATCTCGTAATCGCCGCTGTGCGTAAGGTCATCGCCAAAGCCGAAATGGCGGCCGATCGCGGATTCTCCAGGGAAGAACCGGCGGGCCATAGTTTCGTTGATCACGGCAACTTTTGGCATTCTTTCATTGTCTTGAAGAGTGAACGTGCGGCCGGAAAGTACAGGCAATCCGAAAGCCGCAAAATAGCCCGCGCCCACGCGGTTCATCAGGACTTCCTCACTGTTTTCGGAGTTTCGCGATATCCCCTGAAGCGTTACGTCATTTGACCATTCGCCCTGATTGAAAGTGAACAGAGAGAAGCTCGCCGCACGCACTCCTGGAACCGCGCCCACGCGTTCCTCGATTTGGTCGAGCAAGCTTCCGAGGCGCGCGTCCGGCTGGTAACCCGCGGCGTACTCGTCAAGCTGGAAGACGAGGACGTTTTGCTTTTCAAAGCCGGTATCGACACGCGCGAAGTTCAGCAACGTGCGCAAGAAGAGCCCGGCGCCGGCTAGCAGCACCAGGGAAAGAGCGATCTGCAAAACGAGGAGCGCTCTTGCTAACGGACTTTTCGCTTGGCCCGACACCGTGCCGCGGGCGTCTTTGAGAGAAGACGTCAGCTGAAATTGCGTCGACCGAATCGCTGGGGCCAATCCGAAGAGCAGTGCTGTAATGATGGTGAGAAGGAGTGAGAACGTGAGTACGCGAAGATCGGGCGTGACGGATAACGGCGCTTGACCTGTGCTGCCGGTGGCCAGTGCGAGGAGAAAATCCCCAGCCCGCCAGGCCATGGCCACTCCAAGTCCGGCGCCGAGCAGTGCGAAGAGAAGGCTTTCTGTCAAGAGCTGCATGGACAGGCGCAGCCGGCTCGCGCCCAGCGCTGCGCGGACTGCGAATTCGCGCGAACGAGCCGTTCCCCTCGCCAGCAGCAAATTTGCAATATTGGCACAAGCAATGAGCAGCACGAGCCCGGAAACAGCCATCAGGATTTCTAACGAAAGCGAATATTCAATTCGAAGATTCGAGAGCCCCCTCGCTGCGGAACTGAGATCAATCTGGGCGTGCTGAATCGCTGCCAGCTCCTTCGTGGTGGGTTGCGCGCTCACGTATTCACTACGTAGAATTTGCTTAAAAAGAAGATTCGTATCGGCGGAAGCCTGTTCGACGGTAACACCGGGCTTGAGCCGCGCGAGGATGTAGAGCGACTGGAAGAATTTGTTGTTGAGCCCGTTCCATCCAGGAGAAATTTCTTTTTCCATCGAAAGTGGGATCCAAACATCTGGTGCCTGTCCCACGCTTGTGCCGAAGAATCCCGGCGGAGCCACGCCGACGATCGTATACACAGTCGATTCGAAGCGAAACGTCTTTCCGAGCACGGAGGGATTATTTCCGAAACGCCGCTTCCACCAGGAATAGCTCGCCACGGCGACAGGACCCGCGTCCGGCGTTTCATCATCGGCCTCATTGAGTACGCGGCCGAGAACCGGCTTTACACCTAATACCGAGAAAAAAGTTCCTGAAACAAGATCAGCTTTCAGCGGCTCCGCACTGCCGCCATCGACATCGCCATGCGTGCTGAACTCAATGCTGTGGATGGCAGTGACGCCCGAATAGACCTGATTCTGCTCGCTGATCTCGCGGTAGAACGGATAAGAGAACAACTCCCAGCTGCGATCCGGCAGTGTATCTTGGCTCCCGGCCCAACGGCCTGCCCCCAATAAAACCAACCGAGAAGGTTCCTGCACTGGCAGAGATTTGAGCAAGATTGTGTCGAGCAAGCTAAACATCGCTGTGTTTGCACCAATGCCGAAGGCTAGCGACAGCACGGCCACGAGTGTCAATCCCGGACTTCGCTTCATGGCTCGGAGACCGAACCGCACATCGCGGATGAGCGCCTCGATGAAATTCACGCCGCGGGCTTCGCGGCACTCCTCCTTGAGTTGCTCGTAGCCGCCGAATTCCGAGCGTGCTTGCCGCGCAGCTTCCTCGCGCGGCAGGCCGGAGGCGACAAGCTTTTCGACGTGGTTCTCGAAATGCGAGCGCAGTTCCTGGTCCATTTCGACCTCCATGGCGCCGCGCCGGAACAAGGCACGTAGACGAAACAGCAGGTCACTTAGCATCGTGAATCAACTCACAAGACATCTCCAAAGTCGGCCCACTCTACTCATAGCGGAGAGCCACCATCGGGTCGATTCGCATGGATCGCCTTGCTGGCAAATATCCCGCGACAAACGCCACGAGAGAGAGCACGCCTATGCATGCGAGTAACGTCGCAGTGTCTCGCGCAGCGAGTCCGAACAACATCTTCTGAAGGAGCCCCACGGCGGCCAGCGAAATGAAGACGCCCGCCGTAAGTCCGCCGGTCAGAACGATGACCACGTCGCGCATCACCAGCCGCAGAATCGAATCGCGTGGCGCGCCGAGTGCCATACGAATCCCGAACTCGCGCTGCCGCTGCGTCACAAGATAACTCAGCGCCCCATATAGTCCAATCATCGCGAGCAGCAAGGCCAAAGCTCCGAAGAACGTGGAGAGCGTCGCCAGCAAGCGTTCTTGTACCAGCGAATCATCCACTTGCTCCGCTAGCGTAGTGAAACTGAGTGGAATTGCTTTGCTTACGCCTGCTACGGCATCCTGCACCGGCGAAAGAAATGCCGAAGACTGCGTCGCTGTCCGCAGCTCGAATGCTTGCTCTTCCGCATTCTCCGTGAGTTGCGTAATTGGGAAGTACGCGATGGCGTGCGCTTCCTCCCGCAACGACTCGTACTTTGTATCCTTGACGATTCCCACGATCTGAATTGGCGCACCAGTCTTTCCTACACCTGTATCTATGCGAAAATACTTTCCGAGCGCTTCACCCTTCTCGAAAAACTTCGTGGCAAGTGTTTCGTTGACGACAGCTACCTTCTGGCCGCTCGTTGTGTCGCCGCTGTTGAAGGCGCGGCCAGTTAGGAGCGGAGTCCGCAATGTCTCAAAAAATCGCGGCGACACGTAGTTAAAGTAAGTCAGCGCGTTGTCTCCTGTCGGTGCATTCGGCCTATCCACGACGAGCACGCTGTTCCAGACATAGTTGCTCACCGGCGTCATTACGGACCGGCTCGCGGAGACCACTCCCGGCAGCGCGCGAAGCCTCGTCTCGATTTCTTCAAACATTGCCGGCTGCTGTTCTTGTGCCACCTTCGCGTTGTGCAGATCGGCATGCACAATAAGCACATTATTCCGGTCGAATCCCGCGTCCAGCGTTGCGAGCTTGACAAGGCTTCGCAGAAACAACCCGCTCGCCACCAGCAATACCAGCGAAAGAGCCACTTGCGAGGCCACGATCCATTTTCCCGGACGGAACTTAACGTGGGTCTCATTGTCAAACGCCTCGCTGCCTTTCATCGCCGACGTCAGCGAAACCCGCGTAGAACGAAACGCCGGCAAGACACCGAACAACAGCCCCGTGAAAACGGCTGCGGCCCCCGTAAAGCCCAGTACGCGCCAGTCCAGAGACAAATCGAGAAATACTTGAACCCGCTGCGTGGAAATGAACCGCACCAGAAGAGAGCTTCCCCAGCTCGCGAAGAAAACTCCGAGAACAGCGCCCGCCGTCGAAAGCGGCACGCATTCCGTCAACAATTGCCGGATGAGCCGCGCGCGAGAAGCCCCCAGCGCCCGTCGAACCGCGATCTCCCTATGTCGCGCTGCCGCCCGCGCCAGCATCAGGCTCGCGATGTTTGCGCACGCAATCAACAAGACAAGTCCAACCACGCCCATAAGGACGTTCAGCGGCTGCGTGAATCGCCGCCGAAGATAGGACGTCCCGGTCGCCGCGGGAATCGTCACAAGAGTTCGCTTCAGAAAATCCTGCTGGCCCTTCTGATCCCAGTCGTGTGGCAAGGCGGCGGCAAAAACGTCCCGGGAAAGCACTCCCAGCCGCGCTTTCACCTGATCGGAACTAACCCCCGGCTTCCGCCGCCCCATCACGCTCAGCCACCACCACGAACGTTTGTCCAGCCGCGTGTCCTGGCCCTCGAAGATGGCCACAGAGCAGATCGGGACTGCAACTTCGTATTTGCTTCCTACATCCACGCCATAAAATCCCGGTGCGCTCACTCCTATAATCTGAAAATAGTGATTGTCCAGGGACAGTGCGCTCCCGACGGCGCTCTCTGCTCCGCCGAAGCGGCCTTGCCAGAAGTTATAGCTTATGACCGCCACACCGGGACAGCCGGGCTTGTCATCATCGGTGCCAATGAGGCGGCCGGCTGCGGGACGTACTCCCAACGTGGAGAAGAATTCGCCACTGGTGTAAATTCCATCTGCGTTGTGCACTGCCCCGCCCTGCGATAAGTCGAACTGCGTTTCGCCCCAAGCGAAAATGCCTGAGAAAACGTCTTGGCGGTTTCGCACTTCCTCCCAAAGCGGGTTAGTGAAGCTCGGGCTCCCTTCCGGGTTTGACGAATAATGCGAGCCTAGGATCCGCACTTGCATTAACTCTTCCGGCTTCGCCACCGGCAACATTCGCAGCATGACCGTGTCGATCAAGCTGAAGATCGCCGTGTTTGCGCCGATGCCCAGCACGAGCGACAGGACGGCAACACAGGAGATTATTGGTGTGCGGCCTAGAATTCGCAGGCCGTAGCGAATGTCCTGCCAAAGCGTCTCGATGAGATTCACGCCGTGCGCATCGCGAATCTCTTCTTTGAGCTGTTCGTGCCCGCCCAATTCAATCCGTGCGCGCCGCGCGGCTTCCTCGCGCGTCAGTCCTGCTTTGACGTGCTTCTCCACTTGTTGATCGAAGTGAAAGCGCAGCTCCGCATCCGCTTCGGATTCGACGGCATCGCGCCGGAATAGCGAACGAAGTCGAAACATCAGATCGTTAAACACGGAGCCCTCCTACGCCGTCTCAAGAATCCGGGCGACGGCAGCCACCAATTTTTTCCAGGTATCTTTCTCGAGTTCGAGCTGCTTGCGCCCGGCTTTGGTGAGTTCGTAGTACTTCGCGCGCCGGTTATTCTCGGACGTGCCCCACTTCGCCTTAACCCACCCGCGCCGCTCCAGGCGGTGCAGCGCCGGATACAGCGAGCCCTGCTGAATCAAGAGAACGTCACTCGAAATTTGCTGGATGCGCTCGGAAATCGCCCAACCATGCTGCGGCTCCAGAGCCAGCGTCCGGAGAATCAGCAGGTCCAGCGTGCCCTGCGGAAGTTCAATTCTCTTTTGCGCCATCCGTGGATTCCCCCTGTCGCTTCGACAAGAGACGATACGCCCCTTCCTGTCGAAGCACAAGGGGAAAGTGAATCCGCAAAGGAGAATCCTTCGCAGCCAA
Source organism: uncultured Acidobacteriota bacterium (assembly GCA_963804545.1). Taxonomy (GTDB): domain Bacteria; phylum Acidobacteriota; class Terriglobia; order Acidiferrales; family UBA7541; genus Acidiferrum. The sequence continues at coordinate 2,041,209 of CAWDQW010000004.1, read as the reverse complement.
AAGGACAGTTGTTAGTACAGACCGGATGCTGGGCGAGGCTTGTTTATCCTTGGAAGACCCCGCGCTGGCTAACCGTGGGTGCGTTGGAATTCGTGCATGAAACACGTCAGGGCTTCGACGGCGCTCACCGTAACGGCGTTATAGAGCGAGACGCGCATCCCGCCGACCGACCGGTGGCCCGGCGTCCCAACCAGTCCCGCCTCGGCCGCTTCCACCGCGAAATGTTTCTCGATATCTTCGTTTCCGCCAGCAACCCGAAACACCACATTCATTTTCGAGCGAGAGGAAGTTTCCACTGGGCAGCGATAAAAGCCCTTGCTCGCTTCGATCGTGTCATAGAGCAGCTTTGCCTTCGTGTTGTTGCGTTTTTCGATCGCGGCGATCCCGCCTTCCGCCTCGATCCATTCCATCACCAGTCCGACGATATAAATCGCGAACGTCGGCGGTGTGTTGTAAAGTGACTTTTCTTTGATGAACGTGCGGTACTGCAAAATCGTCGGCAAATTCTTGTCGGCGCGTTCCGCGAGATCCTTACGGAGGATTACTACCGTGACGCCGCTGGGCCCAAGGTTTTTCTGCGCCCCCGCAAAAATGAGACCGAACTTTTTTACGTCGATCGGCCGCGAAGCGATGTCCGAAGACATATCCGCGACGAGCGGCACGTTCGCAGTTTCAGGCATCTCCGTCCACTGCGTGCCTTCAATCGTGTTGTTCGTGCAAATATGCACGTAAGAAGCGTCGGGCGAGTATTTAATCTCATCCTTGCGCGGAAGCCGCGCGAATTTGTCTGCTTCCGTCGAACCTGCGACGTTGTGCAGGATGCCCTTCTTCAATTCACCTAACGCCTTCGCCGTCCAAGTGCCCGTGTGGATTAAGTCGACGGGCTTCCCTGGCAAGCACAGGTTCATCGGCGCCATCGTAAACTGCATGCTCCCGCCGCCCTGCACAAAAAGCACCGCGTAGTCCGCAGGAATCGCCAGGTGTTTCCGCAAACCCGCTTCTGCCGCTGCTATGATGCTTTCGAATTCCGGCGAGCGGTGGCTCATCTCCATCACGGACATGCCGCTGCCGCGCCAATCCAGCAACTCTTCCTTGATGCGCTCCAGCACGGGCAACGGCAAAGCTCCCGGCCCTGCGTTGAAATTGTGGACGCGCTTCACTCCGCGCTCTGAAACGGTGGACGTACTCACGATGGATGTTTCCTCTCCTGAATCTGGCGTAGCCGTAAGGGTGGCGTGGCCGCTGTCTATATGGCTCTTCAGAATAACAGAAACCGCTGGCGTCATGAGTTGGTCGGGTCGAGGTGGATGCGATTGACTTGGGCTAGAATCTGCTCGGGCAGGCATTCGTAGTCTTCAGCTATTTGTTTGGCTCGAACTGTGTCGTGTAAAGCCTCTCCCATCTTTGACAACACTTCGTGAAATTCATCTGGCAGCTTTTGGTCCGCCCAATCGAGTTCCCATCCCTCCGACATTCCGAAGAATTGATCCACAGCCCAGCAGTTCGCGTTTGTCCTGCCGTCTGCGGATAGAAATTCAAGCAAACTTTCAAGACTCTTCTTTAGCGAGTGAAGGTCAACTGGCTTTGAAAGAACTTGAGTGTAAACTTCCCTCAGGAGTGGATAGAGCCTCCCCGAAAGGGTCTCTCCATCCCGCTCCCTAGCGACAGCCGTCCAAGCATCTTCGAAATTCGGCATTCCCAATCCCAAAAACAAACACAACGTCTCGCTAAATTATTGAAACCGCTCCAAGCCGTTACCTCAGTTCTCTCTTGGTCAACCACCCCCTCGGATTAAGCGACCTCAGCAATGGCGAACTCCACCCGCCGCCGCATCGGATCGATACGCTCCGCTCGCACGTGTACGCGATCGCCCAGATGCCAGGCAAGCTCTTTGGATTTTGTACCTCGTCCGCGACCGGCTCCACGCCCACCGCCCCGTACTTCCCCGCCAGACAGCGCGACCAAAGCATGATCGCGCTCGCGAAAAACGACGCGTGCGCCCGCAACGTCCTCAAGGGCATTGATGGGTAGCAACCCCTCGACAAATACCTCGAACAGTTCTACAAAGCACCCGAATTTTTGCACCGAAATAATTAACGCTTCGTATTCCTCGCCGAGATGCTGCTCCATAAACTGCGCCGTCTTCCAATCCATCAATTCGCGCTCGGCTCCGTTGGCGCGCCGCTCCGCTTCCGAAGTTTCCGAAGCAATCTCCTCAAGCTGCGTTTGCGAATAAAGAGTCGCTTCCGCGCCGCGAGCGGAGTGGCTTGCCACGGGCGAAGCGGTATGAGGATGCTCCAACGCCCATTTCAAAACGCGATGCACAATTAAATCCGGATACCGCCGAATCGGCGAAGTGAAATGCGTGTACTCGTCAAAGCCCAGCGCAAAGTGTCCGAGCGGCTCCGCGGCGTAGCGCGCTTGCTTCAATGACCGCAGCATCAAATACGAAACGATGCGCTCTTCCGGCTTGCCAGTTAATTTGCGCAGCAACCTTTGATAGTGCTGCGGCGTAATTCGCAACTCGGTCGAACCAGGCAGTGCTACTTTCATTCCACGCTCACGTCCGTGGCCATAAGAATCCGGCTTTCCGGCTTTCGCCGGAGCGGGCACGCGACCATGCCGTACGGCAACTTCGCGCTGATGCAAATCCGCAACGCCCAGCGAGTAACCAAACGCGCGCGCCATCTCTTCGAACTCCAGCACTTTGCGCGCATCAGGTTTTTCATGCACGCGGTGCAAAGCCGCAATCCCCCGCTTCAGCAAATACCCGTCCACCGCGCGATTCGCCGCCAGCATGAACTCTTCAATCAGCCGGTGCGCAATGTTGCGCTCGCTGCGCACGATGTTCGTCATGCGCTGTTGGTCATCGAACTCGATCACTGGCTCTGGCAAATCAAAATCAATCGAGCCATGCTCATTGCGCCGCTTGTTCAACAGCAGCGCCAGCTCCTTCATATCGCGAAAATGGCCAGCCAAGCCCGCGTAGCGCACAGTAGCGTCCGCGTCGCCTTCGATCACCTTATTTACGTCGGTGTAAGTCATGCGTTCAGCCGAGCGAATCACGCCCGAAGTCATTCGCGCGCTCTGCATGTGGCCGGCGCCATCAAATTCCATCAGCGCGCTCATCACCAGTCGTTCCTCGCGGGGCTTCAGCGAACACATCCCATTCGATAGCGCTTCGGGCAGCATCGGCACTGCCCGATCCGGAAAATACACCGACGTCCCGCGCAGCCGCGCTTCCTGGTCGAGCGTTGTCCCCGTTCGAACGTAGTGCGCCACGTCGGCGATATGCACTTGCAGGCTCCAGCCGCCGTCCGGCTGGCGTTCTACATAAACCGCATCATCAAAATCTCGCGCCGTTTCTCCGTCAATCGTCACAATCGGCAAATGCCGAAAATCCTCCCGCCCTTCGCGCTCCACTTCGCTTACCGGCGCAGCGCGATGCTCCGCCTCCTCCAAAACAGCGCGAGAAAATTCATGCGGCAGATGATGCTTGCGGATAATGATCTCGATGTCCACACCGAGATCGCCTGGCCGCCCAAGAATTTCAATCACGCGTCCCGTAGGCGCCGCTCCTCCGCGCGGATAGCGAAGCAATTCCACATTCACCACCGCGCCATCGAGTTCCGGCAAGTGCGGCAAACGTCTGCCTCGCGCGCCGGCTTCCTTCGCGTCGCCGCCCAAACCCAGTTTTTCGCGCAGCGCCACTGTCAGCTCGTCCCCAGGTGGAATCTCAATTTCATGCTGGATCCGGTTGTCGTAAGGCAGCACTACATTTCCCCGCGGCCCATACCGAAACGATCCCACCACCGACGGATGCGCCCTCCCGAGCACGCGCACGATCCGTCCTTCCGCCCGCTGCCGGCCCCGCGAACCTGCAACGCGAAAATCCCGCCCCCGCGAATCGCTGACGCGCTTCAGGCGCGCCAGCACATGATCACCATGCATCGCATCTTCCACTGCGTCTCGCGGAATAAACACGTCCCCATCCAACTGCGGCATCGGCACATCCGGCACCACGAAACCGTAACCGTCGTGGTGCAGCACCAGCCGCCCCCGCACTTCATCGCGTGCCAGCGCTGGCGAAGCCGCGCCCCGACCAATCATCCCCGCGGAACTTCGCTCGCCAGAAACAGTTCCCGCGGCTCCAACCACTCCGGTGTTGGGACCAGCCGAACGCCCTCCCGCGCCTCCCGATTCCTGCTCGGCTTTCCGCCCCGCAAGCTGGTAGCGACCCCCTGGCAATTCCTCAATCGCCCCGCGCTTCTTTAATTTAACCAACAGGTTAAATAAGGCCTTGCGGGCATTTTTTCCCACATGCAAAGCCGCCCCGATTTCATTCGCCGACATCGAGTTGCGCGTAACTTGTAGAAAACGCAATATGTTATCTGGGCTTAGGTGAGATGGACGGCTCATAGATTAGGCACACGAACCTCGAAGTTCGCACTTCGTGAGAGATTTTGTCACTTTTTTCGATTTTTACCGGAACTTTTTTCTTGCAGCCGGGATTAATAGGTAGGCCAACACACGACCGGCTAGCCGCCCTCCGTCAGGCTGGCCGGACATCCCCGAAAGGGGATCTGAGGAGGCGGGACGACCTGGCCCGCCTCCTCTTTTTTTGCCCGCATCACCCCATTCCTGACTTAGCTTCCCCGCACGGTAAGAGCGTTGACTTCCGCAGGAGTTGCCTCAGTATTGGGCCACCTCCGCTCGTACAGATTCTTTGCTGTTCTCAATGACAAAACGCTAAGGAAGGCAAGCTAGGTGAGCTCGACATCGTCATGGCATGCAGACGCCGCTGCTTTCGACGCTGGAAAACAATCTAGTAGCCCATGTTTGCGGCATGCGAGAATATGTGCTGACTTGCCAACAGAATGTTCAAACTCCTGCTTAACGCTGCCGTAAAACCCACTCTAGAACACAGCGTAAGGCGCTGGTTGATTCACATCGGTGCTTTGGGCTTCATTCCTCTTGGATTGCTAGACAGCTCCGTAGTGCCGTTGCCGGGCAGCATGGACTTATTGACAATTATCCTGGCCGCGCGCGACGGGCAGCTCTGGTTTTACTATGCGGTGATGGCGACGCTCGGCTCGGTGCTGGGCGGATACGTGACGTACAGGCTGGCACGCAAGGGCGGGGAGAAAACGCTGGAAGAGCGGCTTTCGGCAAAGACGATGAAAAGAGTTTGCGGGATTTTCGAGCGCTGGGGATTTGCGGCCATTGCGATTCCCGCGTTGTTGCCGCCTCCGGTGCCGCTGGTGCCATTTCTTCTGGCCGCGGGGGCGATGCAATATTCGGTGAAGAAGTTTTTGTTGGCCATGACGCTGGGGCGAATCGTGAGGTACATGCTGCTGGCATTCCTGGCGGCGCGCTACGGGCGAAAGTTGCTCCCGTTTCTACTGAAACACGGACACCCGGCCGTGGTGGGAGTTGTGGCGCTGATAGCCGCTGTTATTTTGGGCTACTTCGTCGTTCGCGGAAGTAAGAAGAAAAAGCGGGCGAAGAAGTAAAGTCGGCTCGCAGTGGCGGCTAGCTTTGGAGGTCCCCATTGGGCGAAGCCCGCTCTGCCCCTGCAAAGCATGGGGACGAAAGCAAATGAGTAGAACGGCTTGACAGCGGCGGAGAGGCAGCCTAGGCTGCGCTGTTTGCGGCGGCCTTGGAAGTGGGCGGCAAGGGAGCGATCGCATGAAGAACAGGCGGAGATTGGCGATGGCAGCGGCGGTCATGCTGATGGCAGCCTTGGTGGCAGCGACAGGCGTCGCGGCGGCAGAAAACTATGAAGTAGTGGTCCAGCGAAACGTTCCGGCAAAGATGCGCGACGGCGTGATCTTGCGCGCGGATATCTACAGGCCCAAGGCTGAGGGCAAATTCCCCGTCCTGCTAGTACGCACGCCATATGACAAAACGAATGAATCCTCTTTTGGAATGAAAGGTGCCGCCCGGGGGTATGTGGTCGTTGAGCAGGATGTGCGCGGAAGGTTCGAGTCGGACGGCGAGTGGTACACGTTCAAGAACGAATCGGCGGATGGCTACGACACGGTCGAGTGGGCGGCGGCGCTGCCTTACTCGAATGGAAAAGTGGGAATGTTCGGCGGGTCCTATGTGGGGGCGACCCAGTATTTGGCGGCCATTGCGCATCCGCCTCATCTCGCGGGGATTTGCCCGACGGTGACAGCGTCGAATTATCACGACGGCTGGACGTATCAGGGCGGCGCGTTTGAGCAATGGTTCAACGAATCATGGTCGACGGGATTGGCGATGAATACAATGCGGCGGCGCCTGGAAGAAAGCAACGCGCTGGCGGGGACGAAAACTTTGCCGCTGGCGGATTTCGGGGTGCTCGCGGCTCCGTCGGCGGTGGGAATCGCGCCGTACTTTAAGGATTGGCTGGCGCATCCGAGTTTCGATGCGTATTGGAAGCAGTGGTCGATCGAGGATCACTACGGGGATATTCAGGTGCCGGTTTTGAGTTTTGCGGCGTGGTACGACATTTTCTTGGGCGGCTCGCTGAAAAATTATCAGCGTTTGAAGACGGAAGGCGGCACGGACGCGGCGAAGCGCGGACAGAGGCTGGTGGTGTACGTGGGCGGACATGCGGGCGGATCGTCTAGCCGGCGCGTGGGAGGCGTGGATTTTGGGGAGAAGCTGCCGATCGATCAGGATGAGATAACCTTGCGATGGTACGACTCGATTTTTAAGGGTGTCGCGAACGGAGTGGAGAAGGAAAAGCCAGTCAAAATTTTCGTCATGGGGAAAAATGAATGGCGCGACGAAGACGACTGGCCTTTGGCACGCGCGAAGAGCACGAAATATTATTTGCACTCCACTGGCGGTGGAGCGAATGGATTGACTGGGAGCGGGTCGCTGAGCACAACGGCCCCTGCGGAAGAAAAAGCCGACCAGTATGTTTACGATCCAAGCGACGCGGTGCCGACGATTGGCGGGCCGCTTTGCTGCGGAGCTTTGCCGACGGGGATCGGACCGGAAGATCAGCGGCCGGCGGAATCCCGCCCCGATGTACTGGTGTTCACCACGCCGGCGTTTGAAAAGGACTTCGAGGTGACCGGTCCAGTCACGCTGGATCTGTACGTGAGCAGCTCGGCAGTGGACACCGACTTCACCGGAATGCTGGTGGACGTTTGGCCGAACGGCTTTGCGCAGAACCTGACGAGCGGCATTTTGCGATTGCGTTATCGCAATTCGCAGGAGAAGCCGGAACTTGCGAATCCGGGCGAGACGTACCACATAACCGTGGATATGTGGGCGACGAGCAACGTTTTTCTGAGAGGGCACAAGTTGCGGCTGGAAGTATCCAGCAGCAATTTCCCCAGGTTCGACCGCAACCTGAATACTGGCGAAGAGCAGGCACGCGGGACGCGCATGATCAAAGCGACGAACGTGATTTACCACGACAAGGCGCATCCCTCAGCACTGATTCTGCCCGTGGTTCCCTAGCTTGCGACCAATTGAACTGTGCGAGCATCTAAGCAGCAGTTAGTACGCTGTACCTTGACACTCCGAAAGAGCAGGTCTACACTACGTAGTTTTTAGATGGCCCCGAAAGCATACAGAGGGGCGGGACTTCCATGGACAAGAAAAGGCTCGATTACTACAAGAAAAAGTTGCAGGTGCGGCGCGAGGAGCTGATGAAGACTATCGCGCGCACGCAGGAAGAGGGACGCACGGCGGACGAAGATCCGACCGTGGACCTCGCGGACAAGGCTGCGAATTCCTATACGAAGGAGTTCCTTTTTGGCATGACCAATACCGACCGCACGATCCTAAACATGATCGACGCGGCCTTGAAGCGCATCAACACGGATGAATACGGTGTTTGCGCGAATTGCCAGGAAGAGATGCAGCAGAAGCGGCTCGAAGCAGTACCTTGGGCCAAACACTGCATCACCTGCCAGGAGAAGATGGAACAAGGGCTGTTGTAACGCCTGCTGGCATTGGTAGGGAGAGCGGCCGACCTAAGAGGGTCGGCCCTACATGTTTAGGGCTCCGTTTCTCCAAGCATTACCTTGGCGTACATTCTCTCTTCCATTATACATTTGAGAAGAGTAGATTTTTCCTTGCGTTATGGGAGAAAGCTCTTCCTTGCCGTCGGCTCGGCCATGGCGGAGGGGTGCGCGCGAATGGCTTGTTGGGGCCGGCGACGCGATCGTCAGCGTCTTTTTCCCTGCAGGATGCAGGATTTGCGACCGGCTGCTTGTGCGCTCGATCCGTGTCCCTCTGTGCGAGCAATGCCTGGAGTCCTTCGCCGCACCGGCGGAAAAGAAGTGCGAGATTTGCGGGCTAGTTCTGGAGTGGTTGACGCCGAGGGAAGGAGAACCACTCCTTTGCCGCGCTTGCCAGCAGAAAACCTACGCATTCGAGCGGGCGCAGAAGCTACGGGATTTATGACGGGGCGCTGGTAAAGGCGATCCTCTTGCTGAAGTGGGAGCGGATGAATCCCCTTGGCGAATGGTTCGCCGAGCGCTTGGCAGAAATGGTTCTGCCAGAGGGGGAGTTGTTTGCCGCAGACGTGGTCGTGCCAGTCCCCTTGCACCGGGACCGCGAACGGCAGCGCGGATACAACCAGGCGGGGCTCATTTCCAAGCCGCTGGCGCGGAAGCTGGGTTTGCCTCATAAATCTGTGCTCTTGATGAGGATGAGGCCACGGCCAGACAAGCAGGTGCTCAGTCTGCAAGAACGCTGGGAGTCCGTTCGTGGCGCTTTTGCCACACGTCCAGGCAGCCAAGTTGACAATAAACGCGTCTTACTGGTAGATGATGTAATGACCACTGGGGCGACGCTTGATGCGTGTGCACGGGCGCTGCTGGAGTCGGGTGCCAAGTCTGTTCTAGGACTGACTGTAGCCCGGGCTGCGAGAAACCCCCTGCCAGCCCCGGATAGTGGTAACCTGTAATCTAGGGTTAACGTAGGGTAGCTAACCTTGGGTAGCGCGATGAGCGCAAACCGGCCAAAGTCGGGCGATTTCCGAGGGCGGTATGCCCCCGAAGCGGGCAGCGTTGTTGCGCCCGGGTCCGCGGATCCCGCGGACAGTAGATCCCACAACCCAATATTGCCGAGGCGTGCATCGTTGATGCAGGAGCCTGTGCTCGTGCTGAACGCCACGTACGAACCGATCAACGTTACCGCGGTGCGCCGGGCCATGGTGCTGCTCCTTAAAGGCGTGGCGCAGGCCGAGGAGATGCACAGCGCGGAGGTGCACTCCGCAGCCCATGCGCACCGAGTGCCGTCGGTCATTCGCCTGCTGGCCTACCGGCACATTCCGCAGCAGAGCCGGGCGCTTTCGCGGAAAAACATTTTGCTGCGAGACCGCAATACTTGCCAATTTTGCGGGCGGATTTTTCCGAGTTCGGAATTGACGCTGGACCACGTGGTGCCGAGGTCGCGCGGCGGACGGTCTTCCTGGGAAAACCTGGTGGCGTGTTGTTACCGTTGCAATAACAGCAAGGGCGACCGGACGCCGGAAGAAGCGGGGTTCAAGCTGGCCAGACGGCCTCGGCCATTCACGCTGCATACCTCGCGGCAACTCATGCGGCTCATCGGACACCGCGACGAGCGCTGGCGTAAGTATCTGTTTTATTAGGTGTTTTCGGCGAATAGAAGAAATTGCAAAATTTTTCTTAGCAGTGAAACCTTTTTCGCCGCCGTGCATCTAAATTAGTAACTAACCACTTCGAGGACACACCCCGGGAAGCAGCTAAGGCTCAACGCCTTAGCTGCTTCTCTCCTTTTGGGCCTGAATTTTTTATCTAGTATTTTTGTACTACGTGTTTCCACCCGATTTATCAGTTTGAGAGGTAGGGAAACTCTTAAGCGCCGCTTCCTCATCGGGGAATTCCGGGAATACCTGATAGAGATGCGTGACCTTCAATACTTCCTCGACGTTGCGGGATAATCCCACAACCTTCATTTCGCCACCGCTTTTGAGAACCATTACGTACATGCGCGCCAGCTCGCCGATTCCAGAACTATCCAGGTATTGCAGGCCGCTCAAATTGAGGACGATGTGTTTGCGTCCCTCGCCGAGAAGACGCGTGACATTTTCTCGGAGAACGCCAACTTCGAAAAACGTGAGACGGCCACGAAGATCGATCAGAGATGCTTGTGGCGTATGACGGATGGTCGCGGAAAAATCCAATATGGGCTCCTGAAGGCTGGCAGTGATAATTCTACTGTGGCGGAGGAATTCGCAAAAGGACATTTCGCAGGCAAGAAATTAGGATGAAATGCTTGGGGAAAAGAAGGATTGCCGGCGGAAAACTCCTGGAGATACGCGGCGAGGGCCTCTGGAGGCCCCATCCTATTGCCGCATCACGACGCGCAAGCCGCGGCGCCAGCTTTCCGCCAAACCGACGCGCGTGCTTTCCAAATCCGGGGAGAGAAAACGCAATAGGGTGTCCGTCGATGGGTGGAAACGAAGCGCGGGGGCCACAAGATAGACAAGAGGCGCGGCGGTCTGCAATTCAATTCCCGGAAAATATCCGTACCGGGCAAAATCGCGCTGCTCCAAATGACGGCGGATGCGAAGCCAGTAGCCGGCGGCTTGCAGCGGAAGATGAATGTGTTCGCTGGCCTTTAGCTCGAGAATGGCCAGACGTCCGGCGCGAGTCACGGTGAGGAGATCGAGAATGCCATGCTCGCCGCCCGCCTGCGCGAAAACCTGCGAATAAACATACCGCGCATCCAGCGCGGCATCGATGCGGGTCACGTCTTCGCGAACCAAAGCTTCAAGCCAGCGTTCCGGCTGGGCGCGATAAAGAGCGTGGCGCGTTTCCGTGGCCAGCGGATGGCGATGATTTTCCAGTTGCTGGAGCAGGTTCTTTAGCGCGGGCAACGATGAAACATTGAGTTCTTCGTTCGTATCGGGGCAACCGAAAAAGACGCGTCCGTCGTCCCAGCGCGCAAAGGCGAGGCCTCGAAAGCGCAGCAAGACTTCGCGGGACTGAGCGATGGGATGAATGGTAACGGCTCGCGGGGATACCGCAACGATGGGATCAAGCCCGGCTCGCGACAGATTCAGAAGTGCTTGCGAATCGCGATGAGGAACGAGCCAGGTATCTTGATTGCCTGCTCGGCGTGGATCGATCTTTTCGAGAGTCTCGCGAACGGGATCGCGTTCGTAGAATTCGATGGAGAGATCCGGAGTCAGAGCGGCGGCGCGGTGAGCCAAATGCCGCACGCCGCCCCTCGGCAAAATAAGGCGTAGCGCTTGGATGGTGCCGCGGCGATTGGAGTTGCGCGCGCGCTCCAGCCAGAGCAGGGCGAACGTCAGGCTGCTTTCCGCGGCATCCGTCGACTCCCCGTCGGGAACAGCAAGGATCGCGAAGTGAGAAGAACCGCGGCGGAGAAGCCCACGTGCATAACTGCCCGAAATGGAATGCTCGAGATCGGGCGAGGCCGTCAGAGACTCGACAATTTCATCGGGAAATTGTTCCGCGAGGAGGCGGCCGAGGCCATCGCAAAATGCTTCCCGCGAAAGGTCGCGCTGCGCGCGCTCAAACTCCAGGCGAATGAATTCCAGGCGGTCCGGTTTCGATCGGCCAAACCGCTCGACGGCAAGCGCGAGCCGCTGATCGGAATGGTCCGTGATGGCCAGCACGCGGCGCGTCAGATTGTGATTCTCCGACCAGAGGTGCAGCAGAGGCTTCTCCGCGGCGCCCCGAACCTCCCAGGAGAGTCCGGAGAAGGGAGCTAGGCGCCCGCCATTCTCGCGGATCTCGATAGAGCCATCCGCGGTGAATTCCTTGAGGCAAGCCTGCAGTTCGATGGAGAGGTCCACGCCAAAGAGTATAAAGGAAACAATTAGCTCTGGAACTATTCTTTCTTAGAAGTAAATAGGATGCCGGAGACGCGAACCAGGGGCTGCTGAATGTTCCAGGACGAAGGGATGTGTTCAAAGGAAACTTCGAAATCGCGGTGTTCACCCGAACCAAAAGGTGGCGTCGCGGAAGGAAACACGGCACGCGATTCGCGCAATACAACCTGACCAAGTTGGTCGGAGAATTCAACCGTCAGCTCGACATTCGCGAGAGCCAGCTCTCCCGTATTCGTCAGGCTGCCCGCAAGCGTGGTCACTTCCTGATTCAGAAAATTTTCCGCGCGGCTGAGAGCCAGATTTTCAATCTGAAGTTTCGGCGCGTAAGCCTGCTCGGCGGCCCCAAACGGGAGATGGGATTCGCGTGTGCTGGAAGCAGGACGCCGCTCCGCGCCCGGCCACATCACCACACCGAGGGCGATCGCTATCGTTGCCGCGCCCATCCACGCGATCCAGGACCGGCCCGCCTCTGGCTGTGGTTGATCTGGCGTTTCGATTTGCAGAGTGTCAGGCATGGAAAGCTCTCAAAGACTGATGCTGGCCTGAATACCATGGGACGTCAAGCAGGTGAGAGGAACGCCGGCCGGAAATAACCGGCATCCTGCAAATCCACGTTGATTCGGCAATGCCTACCGGCCAACAACGAGCCGCTGGACCAGCGGCTCCGGAAGGCCGGCGGTGCGCATGCGTTCCTGGACGGAGGAAATGTCGTAGGGTACGCGCCAGAACTCCACGGTTTGATGTTCAAGATCGGCGATGGCGAAACCTCCGCGTGGGTCGCCATCTCGCGGCTGGCCGACGGATCCGGGATTGAGGAGATAGCGCCGCGGCTCTTCGATGCGCAGCGCGGAGAAAGATTCCGAAGCGCGCGGACGAATCTGCAGCACTTCGAGATTAGAATCCTGATACGAAAAGCCACCCTGGTGATGGGTGTGTCCGAAAAAAGTGACTTCCGCTGTGGAATCGAGAAGCCCATCGAGAGCTTGCGCCGGCGTGAACACGTACTCATCTTCATCTTGAAACGCGCCGTGGACCAAAACGATTCCGTCGGTGGCGAGAGGTCCGTGAGGAAGTGCGGAAAGCCAGGCAAGGTCTTCGGCGTTCAACTGCGAGCGCGTCCAATCTACAGCGGCTTTGGCCACAGGATTGAAATCGGTGGTGTCCATCAGGCCGGCAACAGCTTTGTCGTGGTTGCCGCGAATCGTCTGTGTGCCGAGTTCGCGAAGCATGGCCACCACCTTGTGAGGATCGGGCCCGTAGCCGACCACATCACCGAGACACACGGAAACGTCCCAGCGTCCTTCCGCGGAATCGAGTGCAGCGGCGAAAGCTGTGGCGTTTGCGTGAAGATCGCTAAGAACAAGAATCCGCATTCATGCCATCCGCAAAATGCCCTTGAGTATAGATGAAGCGGGGAAACGATGCACGTTGACGGCAGAGGATTGCGTGAAGAAGGAAAGTGCGACGAAGTGAAGGGAAAAATGTTTCGTGCCAAGCCCCTAATATTTATGAAATTTTTACAAAAACGAACTCGAACCCAGAATGGGAAGAAAGTTAACAATGCAAAACAAAGCAAAAAATCAGGAAGATTAAAGAAGAAAATCCGATAGCCGACGAAACATTAGGGGCGCCCGGCTCGTCTATACAAGTGCAGCCGGATGAGCTGCGCAGGCAGGACAGAAGTTCCATAAAAAACCCCGCGGTGGCAGCCGCGGGGCGATGACACGCAGTCTTTCCGGCCGTTAGTCCAGGAAGAACGAGGTGTCTTGCGGGTGAGACTACTCGCCCTGAGCACGCGTGTCAACACTCTGTTCGGCTTGCGAACGCAGCGATTCAGCTGACTCGATCCTGACGGAAAGGAAGTTGACACGCATGAAATTTAACTCGATTCTCCGCAGTCTGGCTCTGGCAGCCGCTTTGGTATCGACCGTACCGCTCCTCGCAAAACCATTCAGCAAGACCATCAACATCGCCCAGTCCGCAAAGATCGGCAAAGCGGATCTGCGCGCCGGTGAGTACCGCCTGCAGATCGACGGAAACAAAGCTACCGTCGAAAAGGGGCACCAGGTCATCGCCGAAAGCGAAGGACGCTGGGAAGACCGCGCTACCAAATCCTCGGGCGATTCCGTGCTTATCGGCGAAAACGGCCAGGTTAAGGAAGTCCGCTTTTCGGGACAGACTCGCGTCTTCGTATTCAACGAGTAAGCCGGCAGTTTCTGTGACTCCTTTCGCATCGACGAGAGGGAAGCTGCTCGCAGCGGCGGCTTCCCTTCTCTTGATTTTCTCGGGGCAGGTTTTGAAATGGCAGGAATCGGCCTCTGCTGCAGCGGGAACCATGCACCGCTCGTTGTGCTTTTGCAGGCGCCCTCTAAACTGTTTTTGTCCCCTCGGAAACGTTCTCTAACGACCTTCAGCGGATCAACATACAGTCTCCGTAGCTATAGAATCGGTAACCCGCTTCAACAGCATGATTGTAGGCTGCCATTATTCTTTCGCGGCCCGCGAATGCGCAGACGAGCGCGAGCAGAGTGGATCTCGGCAGATGGAAATTCGTGAGCAGCGCGTCCACCACGCGAAACTTAAATCCCGGATAAATGAAGAGACTAGCGTCAGCTTTGCCTGCTACTAATAATTCGGCTGAATCGGATTCGACGGCGCGAACGGCCGCTGCTTCGAGAGCGCGCACGACCGTAGTGCCGATCGCAAGAATCGGCCGGCCCGCGGCACGAGCCTCTTTAATACGTTGCGCAGTTTGCCCCGGAATTTCGTACGACTCGGAATGTATCGCGTGCTCTTCCAGCGTTTCCGTGTGGATGGGTTGAAATGTGCCTAGTCCAACGTCTAGCGTGAGTTCGCAGGTCTCGATGCCGCGACCCCGTATTTTGTCTAAGATCTCCGGCGTGAAGTGCAGCCCCGCGGTGGGTGCCGCGATTGCCCCCGGCTTCTTCGCAAAAACAGTCTGATAGCGCTCGCGATCTCCCGGTTCATCAGTGCGATGGATATAGGGCGGTAAGGGAACATGACCGAGGCGTTCCAGGTGCTCCGTGACGCCGCCTGTGTCACGTGAAACAAAGTGCAGCGTGCGCAATCCCAGCTCTCCGCGGGAAATTACCTCAGCCTCGAGCTCCCCTTCTCCGAATACCACGCGTTCCGCGGTCTGCATCTTGCGGCCGGGCCGAACCAGAGCTTCCCACGTTTGCGGATCGATCTGGCGGGTCAGGAAAACTTCCACCTTGCCGGTAAGATGTTCGCTTCGCGTGGCGCGTGATGGGGCTTGGGCATGGACGCCCGCGCGCCGCCCAAATAGACGAGCCGGGATGACCCGAGCATTGTTCAGCACCACGAGTTCGTCGCCCCGTAGCAGGTCGGGGAGATCGGTGAATAGGCGATCTTGCAAGCCGTTTCCCAAACGTGAGAGTTCCAGCAGTCGAGACGCGTCTCGACGGCCCAGAGGGTGTTGGGCAATTTGGCTCTCGGGCAGACGGTAATTGAGGTCATCCAAACGCATCAACTTCGAGTCTAGCAGCATCTGTAGTTCAAAGATGAGCGGAAAGTTGCCGTTTAGGCCTCACAAAAGAGGCGACCAACCGAGGGGAAAAGGACCAACAAAAGCTGCGTAAAATGCTGTAAAACATTGTAAATAATAGTGTTATATCAATTCTTAAGCATAAGAATTGTACTTGACAATGCTACACGCATATAATATTATGTCGACGTTGTAAATATATCGAGGAGACTGAAAAATGAGATCCACACTAAATCGTTGGGAACCTTTCCGTGGGGCTGCTACCCTTCAGGAGCAAGTGAATCGGTTGTTTGGCAGTGCGCTGGAGCGCGCCGGTGAGGAATCGAACCTCACGACTTGGGCGCCCGCTGTCGACATTTATGAAACGGAGCACGAACTGGTCGTCAAGGCGGACCTGCCCGAGATTGATCCGAAAGACTTGGACATCCGGGTCGAGAACAACCTTCTGACGATTCGCGGTGAGCGCAAATTCGAGAAGAAAGTGAACGAAGACAATTATCTGCGCGTAGAGCGCGCCTATGGCTCGTTCAGCCGCAGCTTCTCGCTGGCCAGCACCGTGAACTCGGAAGCCATCAAGGCCGATTATCAGAATGGTGTGCTGACGCTGACGATTCCGAAGCGCGAGGAAGCCAAGCCGAAGCAGATCAAGGTTAACGTAGGGACGAACGCCGGAGCCCCGGCGGTTGCCGCTGCGGCCGCAGGGTCGAAGTAAGCCAGCAACAAAGTTGTGTTAAGAAGGGGGCTGGCGAGAGAGTGCCAGCCCCCTTTTTTCGAGAAGCAAGGTAAAAGAGGTCGAACATGCTTAGATTTGACAAGATGACGGTAAAAGCGCAGGAAGCGCTGCAACACGCGAACGAGGTGGCGGCGCGCCACGAAAATCAACAAATTGAGCCCGTTCATTTGCTCGAGGCATTGGTCTCGCAGACGGACGGCGTGGTGCCGCCGCTGCTGGCTCGTCTCGGAATTCGCACTGAAGCTCTGATCCAAGAAATCGAGCGCGAGATTGCGCGCCTGCCCAAAGTGCAGGGCTTTGCGCAGCAACATATGGGAAAGCCGCTGAACAACGTTCTGGAGCGCGCGTTTGATGAGGCGGAAAGATTCAAAGACGAGTACGTTTCCACGGAGCACCTTTTTCTGGCGCTTGCCGGAGAAGAGCGCGATCCGGCTGGCCAGCTGCTGAAGCGGCAGGCGCGACGCACGAAGCGATTCTGCAGGCGCTGACCGGTGTGCGCGGCAACCAGCGCGTAACTTCGCAGAATCCGGAGGCCACGTACGCATCGCTGGAAAAATACGCGCGCGATCTGACCGACTTGGCGCGGCGGGGAAAGCTCGATCCCGTGATTGGACGCGACGAAGAAATTCGTCGCGTGATGCAGATTCTCGCGCGCCGCACGAAGAACAATCCTGTTCTGATCGGCGAACCGGGCGTCGGAAAGACCGCCATCGTCGAAGGCCTGGCGCAGCGCATCGTTTCGGGAGACGTTCCGGACGTCTTGAAGACCAAGAAGCTTGTGGCGCTGGATTTGGCGGCCCTCGTGGCAGGTGCGAAATTCCGCGGAGAATTTGAAGAGCGCTTGAAGGCCGTGTTGAAAGAAATCACGGAGGCGGAAGGCCAAATCATTCTTTTTATCGATGAACTGCATACCTTGGTGGGTGCCGGCGCTGCCGAAGGCGCCATGGACGCTTCCAACATTTTGAAGCCTGCGCTTGCGCGTGGTGAATTGCGCGCGATTGGCGCGACCACGTTAAACGAATACAAGAAGCACATCGAGAAAGATCCGGCGCTGGAACGGCGATTTCAGCCTGTCCTTGTGACCGAACCCACCGTCGAAGATACCATCGCGATTCTTCGCGGCTTGAAGGAACGCTACGAAGTTCATCACGGCGTGCGAATCAAGGACGCCGCAATTTTGGCGGCCGCAACGCTTTCGCACCGCTACATTTCCGACCGGTTTCTCGCCGGACAAGGCCATCGACTTGATCGACGAAGCAGCGGCCAGTCTGCGCATGCAGATCGATTCCTTGCCCGTTGAGATTGACGAGATCGAACGCCGCATTCTGCAATTGGAAATCGAGCGGCAATCGCTGCTCAAGGAGAAGGACGCGCATTCCAAGGAACGGCGCAACCAAATCGAAAAAGAGCTCGCCAAATTGAAAGAGGATTCCAGCGGGCGAAAAGCACGCTGGCAGGCCGAAAAAGAAGCCATCGGCAGAATCCGCAAGCTGAAAGAGCAAATCGAGCAGCTCAGAGCCGAAGAGCAAAAATTCGAGCGCGCGGGCGAGCTGGCAAAAGTCGCTGAAATTCGCTATGGCAAAATCGCGGCCGCCGAGCAGGAATTGAAGAAAGCCGAAGCAGCGTTTTGCCTCCGTGCAAAAAGATTCGCCGATGCTGAAGGAAGAAGTCGACGAAGAAGACATCGCCAAGCTGGTCAGCAAGTGGACCGGCATTCCGGCGGGGCGTTTGCTCGAAGGCGAAGCGCAGAAACTCGTGCACATGGAAGAGCGCCTGCGGCAACGCGTGGTCGGGCAGGACGAGGCGTTGGGGCGCGTCGCGAACGCCGTGCGCCGAAGCCGCGCCGGATTGTCCGATGCGAAGCGGCCCATTGGCTCCTTTATTTTTCTCGGCCCGACCGGCGTGGGAAAAACCGAACTGGCGCGGGCCCTGGCGGAATTCCTTTTTGACGACGAAAAACTGATGATTCGCATCGACATGAGCGAGTACATGGAGAAGCACAGCGTATCGCGGCTGATCGGCGCGCCTCCGGGCTATGTCGGTTACGAAGAAGGCGGACAGCTCACCGAGCAGGTGCGCCGGCATCCCTACTCGGTGATTTTGTTCGACGAAATCGAAAAGGCGCATCCGGATGTGTTCAACATCCTGTTGCAAATTCTCGAGGACGGCCGGCTGACGGACGGCAAGGGCCGCACTGTGGACTTCCGCAACACGGTGATGGTGATGACCAGCAACGTGGGATCGACGGCGATCTATGAGCTGTCGAATAAGGATCCGGAACGCGCGCGAAAAGAAGCGATGGAAGCGCTTCGCGCGGCGTTTCGTCCGGAGTTCATCAACCGCATCGACGAAATTGTGATTTTCAATCCGCTGGGCAAGGAACAGCTTGGCCGCATCGTCGGGCTGCTACTGAAGAACGTCGAAAAGCTCCTTGCGGAACGGCAAATCACGCTGGACTTTGACACCCGCGGCGGAAGAATTGCTGCTGCGCGAAGGCTACGACCCGGCCTACGGGGCCCGGCCGTTGCGTCGAACGATTCAGCGGCTGATCCAGGATCCGCTGGCCATGCAGATTCTCGAAGGCAAAGTGCTGCCGGGCGATCACATTCGAGTGGATCGCGACGGGCAAAAAGACGCCATGCGTTTCGAGCGCTCCAAGACCAAACAACCGGCGGCAGCGGCAGGAATCTAAATCACTCAGAGAGGAAGTCTTGAAAGAAACTTCCTCTCAAAGTTTCCTGGCGGTGGCACATTTCGCGGCTCCCAGACGTATATAGTAATGAGGGAACACCATGAGAGTTCTAAGGACAACATTTGTGCTGGTAGTGCTGACGCTGTTCCTCATGCTGGTGGGCTCGTTAATTGGCGGCCGGAATGGCATGACCATTGGACTGGGCATCGCGATTTGTACCAATGCGTTTGCCTATTTCTTCTCCGATAAGATCGCGCTGGCATCGAGCGGCGCCAAGCCGGTTACGAGAGAGCAATTGCCGCGGCTGTATGCGGTGATGGAGCGGCTCGCGGCCAAAGCCAATATTCCGGTACCGAAGCTCTACGTTGTGCCCGATCAGGCGCCAAATGCGTTTCGCCACGGGCAGAAATCCGCGGCATGCGTCTGTGGCCGTGACGCAGGGCTTGCTGGAATTGATGAACGACGAGGAACTGGAGGGTGTCATTGCGCATGAGTTATCGCACGTGCGTAACTACGATATTTTGATCAGCTCCGTCGCGGCCACTCTCGCAGGAGCCATCACGTGGATCGCGCATTGGGGTATGTGGTTGGGCGGAGGCGACGGCGAGGACAGGAACCGTAATGTAATTGTCGAGCTTGCTCTGATGATTCTTGCGCCGCTGGCGGCGATGTTGCTGCAGTTGGCGCTCTCGAGGCAGCGGGAATATGCGGCGGACGCCACGGGAGCCCGCATGGTCGGCAACCAGTTCGGTCTGATGAGCGCCCTGCAAAAGCTCGGGGCTTACAATCAGCGGATCCCGACGACCTCGATTTCACCATCCACATCGTCCCTATGCATCGTAAAACCGATGTTCGGCGGGGGCGGCTTCTCCTCACTCTTTAGCACCCACCCTCCGCTCCAAAAGCGCATTGAAGCTTTGCGAGAAATGACCGTAGTCCCCAAGCGCTGAGGGTGCGACGGGCCAAGCTCCTCTCAAATGTTGCAGGTGCTGAGTAATCTTTCCCCGAAGGACTTAAACGGTTTCTGCTTGCGCACATTGCCTGCCTTTCAAGCCATTGATATTTAAGCAATTAGAATTCTTCCGTTTACGGACAGCTTTGGTGAACAAAGTGCAGTAATCCTATCGAACATGCGGACATTGGCGCGGGGCTACGGGGGGACCGCACTCATGAGTTGTCGTGACACTATCCATTTGATTTGCTGGTACTTAGAGGGTCGACTCTCGCCACCAGTGGCGAACGAGATCAAGCGGCATTTGGACTCCTGCTCGGACTGTCACATGGTTCTGGACGCGGCGATGAGCACTTTGGACCGATATTTTACCCCCATCCAAGGCTCAGACGAAGAGCCTGCCCCTCAAGCTGCCTAAATCGACTTCAATAAAGCCTCATATTGCAATAACTTAGCTGGAAGCTCTCGTGGCTAGGACTGTTGGGCTGCTTCTCCGCATCTTCATAATCTCGATCAGGCAATCTCTCCTTCCAGCAGCAAAATTTACAGAAGAGCGACCGACAACGTAATCTTTACTAGTACTAGTACGTATAAGCCTAGCCTCTGCTTTCCTCTCTTCCATCCTCAACTTCTTGCATCCACTTGAGTTAGCCGGGAATCTCGCAGAAACAGGCATTTGGCGAGAGGGGTGCACCTTTCTTTGGCGCACGGGGAAAACCCCTAAGGAGAAGAAGTTTATGAGCGAGTTTCAGGATCCCTTGAACCATACCACGACTGGAACGCCACGCTGGGTGGGTTTGGCGGTCGCCGTCTTGGGCGGAGTTTCATTGCTCGGACTCGGAGTTGGCTGGAGCGCACTGAATCATGCGAACAGCATCGAGCAATCCACGCAAGCCTCGGTGAAGCAGTCTAACGATGCGCTGGCCCAGCGGCTGGCGAAAGAAGATGAAGTGAACCAGGCCTTGCAGAGCGACTTGAAGGTCGTGACGGACAAACTGAATCTTACGCAAGGCGAATTGATCGCTGCCCGTAAGCAGAATAAGAATGCGACGGCTGCCGTCGACCAGAAAGTGGACGGGTTGGCAACGTCCGTCAAAGCCGAGCTCGCGAATAAGGCGAACTCTGGTGATGTAGACAAGCTCAACGGCGACGTCTCGGGCGTGAAGAGCGACTTGGACGCCCAGAAGAACAACCTGCAGATGGCTCGCAGCGAGATGGGCACGCTCATCGCGCGGAACCATGACGAAATCGACCAGCTTCGCCGCATGGGACAGCGCGACTACTTCGAGTTCACTGTTTCGCGCAAAAGTGGAAACCAGAAGGTGGGCACCATCCAGGTCGAGCTCAAGGACACGAACACCAAGAAGAACCAATACACGATCAACGTTCTTGCGGACGACAAGAGCTTCGAGAAGAAGAACCGCTCCGTAAACGAGCCGATTTTCTTCTACACGGGCGGAACCCGCGCAGCGCTGGAACTGGTCGTTAACAAGGTTACGAAGACGACTGCATCAGGCTACCTGAGCGTCCCCAAAGCACCGGAGACGACCGCGGCGAGCACCTCAAGCTCGGGCCAATAACCCCTTTGCTACATAAACTTGTTTCCTCTCATTGAGGGAGAATAGAGCCGACGGGAGGGTTCCAGAGAACCCTCCCTCTTTTTTTGCCCAGGCATCCAGAAATGTCTAGTCTCGGTTGGATGCGAGGGGTCGGGGTAGACGGAGCACGCTCGTTGTGACAAGCTAATCGAGGCTCGGCCAAGCAGCAAACATAGAGCCTTTATCGAGGGGGAAAGCGATGAAGATACGACTTGCAGCAGTCACCGGAGCAACACTTTTCGCCGCAGCGCTGACCATGGCCGCGGACGGAACCTGGACCGGCTATATTTCTGATAGCAACTGTGGTGCAAAGGGCGCCAACGAAAGAGCGCGCGAGTGCACCATCAAGTGCGTGAAGGGCGGCGCGAAATACGTGTTCGTCAATGACGCGGACAAGAAAGTTTATGTTGTGGACGCGCAGGACAAAGTGGCCGAGCACGCTGGACATCACGTCATTGTAAAAGGCACTGTCGAAGGCGGCACTCTTAAGCTCGAAAGCATCGAAATGGCGGCCGCCAACGGCAAGTAAACACTCGCCATATCGTAATCTTCCAACGGGCGGAGCCTCGGCTTCGTCCGTTTTGTTTTTGCCTATCTTGATATTTGCCCATTTTGATTTTTGAAAGTTCGGTGGATTCCGCTACGATACACCCTCGACTATGACGACAACTCTGTTGCATGCCGCAAAAGTGCTGACTCCGACTGCTGAAATCACTGACGCAGGCATTTTGATCCGCGAGGGAGTGATCGAAGAACTCGGACTCCGAGAGGGCATGCGCCTGCCTGCCGGCGCTCTAGAGATCTCCGCAACCGGGCGGACTGCGATTCCTGGCTTCGTGGATGTACACATCCATGGAGCTGGCGGGCACGATGTCATGGAAGGTAGCGCGGATGCGCTGGCGAGCGTTACAAAAACGGTCGCGCGTCACGGTACCACCTCATTCGTGGCCACCACCGTGACGGCTAGCCCCGACGACACGATTCGAAGTGTCGAGGGAATTGCGCACTACATTTCGCAGCAGCATGAAACGGACGACGCAAGGGCGGAAGTGCTGGGCATTCATTTTGAAGGCCCATTTCTCAGCCCCGCAAGACGCGGTGTGCATCCGCCTGAGTGGCTGCAGCTCCCGTCCGCGGAAATGCTCGAGAAGCTGCTGCAGGCAGCCGCGGGCACCGCGCAAATTCTGACGATTGCCCCTGAACTGCTCGGCGCCATGCCGTGCATCGACGCGGCGCGAAATGCGGGAATGGTCGTGGCTATGGGCCACACCGATGCCACTTACGAGCAGGCCCGCGCGGCGATTGCTCACGGAGTTCACCACGCGGTTCACGTCTACAACGCGATGCGGCCCTTTTCGCATCGCGACAGCGGCGTGATCGGAGCAGTACTCACATCCCCGGAAGTAACTGCGGAACTCATCGCCGACGGCGTGCACGTGGAAGAAACGGCTATGAAGGTGTTGCTCCAGGCAAAGGGGCCCGAGCGCATGATACTGATCAGCGACGGCGTCTCGGCTACAGGAATGCCGGACGGAAAATACATGCTCGGAAAATTGGAAGTAACCATGAGCGGAGGTATTTGCCGCAATTCAGAAGGAAAGCTGGCGGGCAGCACGCTTACTTTAGACCGGGCACTGCGAAATATCGTTGGGTTGGGGATTCCGCTGGCTGATGCAGTCCGGATGTTGACCCTGAACCCGGCCTCGCTGCTCGGAATTGAGTTCAAAAAAGGCGCGCTTCGTGTCGGGGCGGACGCCGACATCGTTTTGCTGGATGAAGGATTACAACTGACCAATGTTTGGGTGCGTGGCGAGGCCGTGGAATAGCCCTCGCAAACTCAGCATCCTCGCTCGGCTGCGGTGCCGCCTTGAAAAATCTCTAACTAAGGATTGAGCGGGATCTTCAGAGCCTCCGCCAGTTTTTCGGCGTCGAAAGGGCTAAATGCAAAATAGTGCCCGCCAATCTCCAAAGTTGGGATTTTGCGCTTGCCGTTGTTGGCTTTAACGACGATTTCTTCCGCGTCGGGATCCTGCTCGATGTCCACTTCGCGAAAATCAATCCCGCGCTCTTTCAGAAAGGATTTGGCCCTCCGGCAGTCCGGACACCAGGCGCTGCCGTACATCGTGATGGGTCCCATAAATTGTCTTCCACTATTAGATGTTGCGGGGCAGGTTCGGTCGCATCGCAAAGTCGGCAAGTATGCCGAATAGGTTAAGGAGCTTGCACGATCGCGGTGCGCCGCTTCGTCGCGTATTCGCCCACGCGGATGCGGACCAAGGCTCGCTGCAGCGCGGCGCTGGCGCGATCCCAATCGATATTGGCGTCGCTCGCGGCGATGCGTGCGCGCGCGCGCTCCAAAGCCTGCTTGGCGCGCTCCACGTCGATCTCTTCCGCAAGCTCAGCTGTTTCTGCAAGCACAGTCACTCGTTCCGGCAAAACTTCCGCGAACCCGCGAATGATCGCCAGGTGCACTTCCTCTTTTCTGCCTGCACCGTGATAGCGCAATTCTCCAATGCCGAGCTCCGTCATCAGCGGCGCGTGTCCCGGCAATATGCCAAGCTCGCCTTCGGCGCCGGGCAGCACAGCCTCGGCCACGCCTTCGCGCAGCAATTGGCGCTCCGGTGTGACGATAACCAGTTCGATGGAGTCGGAAGCCATTTACGTGTCTACGCGCTCGCCTTCATTTTTTCAGCTTTCGCCAAAGCTTCGTCGATTGTGCCCACCATATAGAACGCCTGCTCCGGAACATCGTCGTATTTGCCCTCGACAATTTCCTTGAAGCTGCGCACCGTGTCCGCAATCTTGACGTACTTGCCTTCGAGGCCGGTAAATTGCGCGGCCACAAACATTGGCTGCGAAAGGAATTTTTCGATTTTGCGCGCCCGCGCCACCGTGCGCTTGTCTTCGTCCGAAAGTTCTTCGATGCCAAAATTGCGATGATGTCCTGCAGATCCTTGTAGCGCTGGAGAATCGACTTCACGCCACGCGCGACCGCGTAGTGCTCCGCGCCGACGATGCGCGGGTCGAGAATGCGCGAATAGCTGGCCAGCGGATCGACGGCGGGATAAATGCCGCGCTCGACGATCTGGCGGCTCAGGTTCGTCGTGGCGTCCAAGTGCGTAAACGTCGCGGCTGGAGCGGGGTCCGTGTAGTCATCGGCCGGTACGTAAATCGCCTGCACCGAAGTGATCGAGCCGGACTTCGTCGAGGTGATGCGCTCCTGCAATTCGCCAATTTCCGTGTTGAGGTTCGGCTGATAACCCACTGCGGACGGCATCCGGCCAAGCAGCGCGGAAACTTCCGAACCAGCTTGCACGAAACGGAAAATGTTGTCGATGAAAAGCAGCACATCAAGATGTTCTTCATCGCGGAAATATTCCGCAACTGTAAGGCCTGTGAGTCCCACGCGAAGCCGCGCCCCGGGTGGCTCGGTCATCTGGCCGTAGATCAAAGCCGCGCGAGATTTCTCTGAATTTCCAGGCACAACCACTCCTGCTTCCTGGAATTCCAGCCACAGGTCGTTCCCTTCGCGAGTGCGTTCGCCGACTCCGGCAAAGACGGACACGCCACCATGCTGCATCGCGACGTTGTTGATCAACTCTTGAATGAGAACGGTTTTTCCGACGCCCGCGCCGCCGAACAATCCAATCTTTCCGCCCTTCAAGAACGGCTGAATCAGATCGATCACCTTGATGCCGGTCTCGAACATTTCCAGCGTCGTTGACTGGTCCACCAGCAATGGCGCGGGCCGGTGAATGGGGTACATCGTTTTGCTGGTCAAAGGCCCCAGCTGATCCACGGGCTTGCCAAGCACGTTCATCACGCGGCCAAGCGTTGGCCGCCCCACTGGAACTGTGATTCCCGATCCTGTGTCAAACGCCTTCATGCCACGCACAAGCCCTTCTGTCGGCTCCATGGCAATCGCACGCACGCGCCCTTCGCCCAGATGCTGCTGAACTTCGGCGGTGACGTCGATGGGCTCGGGAACGTTGAATCCTTCGCTTGTAATCCGAACGGCGTTGTAAATCGCCGGCAAATGCCCCGACTCGAATTGCACGTCGAGCACCGGCCCGATGACCTGCACGATGTGTCCGACGGCTGCGTATTTCTCTGCCATTTGGTGCTGCTCCTCTAACTCGGCCGTGACTGGTGATTAGTGACTGGTGACTGGTCCTTCGTGCTTAATTTACTTCGCAGCGAGCGGCCCAATCCGTTGATTAATTTACCTGTCGAATCACACATAGCATCAACCCGAGCATTCTCATCTTTCGAAATCTTCCCTAAGTCAAAGCTCAGAAGCATAAAGTAGCGTGTCTCCTCGAGCTCCCCTCGCGCAATTTGAAGCGACCTCAAGAATTCTTTTGTTGTTCCCCTTCCGAATCCTTCTGCAATGTTTGCTGCCACTGACGAAGCTGATCTCCGGACTTGAGAGACGATCCCAAACTGATTCGTCCGCGGAAACTTTTCGGTGACATGGAAAACCATCAGAACTAGCTCGTGAGCTTTCTGCCAGACCTGCAACTCACGATAGCTTTTGATGTCCACTAGTCACCAGTCACTAATCACCAGTCACCACTAAGCGCCGTACGAGGCGCCGCTGACAATTTCAATAATCTCTTTCGTGATGGCCGCCTGGCGCACTTTGTTCATGTGCAGTGTGCGCGCTTCGATCACGTCGCCGGCGTTTTTCGTCGCCGCCTCCATCGCCGTCATGCGCGCCGCGTATTCCGCTGCGGACGATTCCAGCATCGCGCGAAGCACTTGTGTCTCGACGTAGCGCGGCAACAATCTCCCCAGCAGTTGCTCCTCCGGCTCTTCGTATATGTAATCGATCTCGAGCCGATTCCTTTTCGGCGTCTCTTCTTCTTCGCGGGCTTCCACGGGAAGCAATTTCCCTACAACAAGATTCGCCACCATCACCGCTCTTAAACTCGCTGAACACGATATACACAGCGTCGATCTCTTCCTTCGAGTACAACTCCGTCACCAGCCCCGCAATTTCCCGCGCCGTCGCAAACTTTACGCGCGCCAGGACATTCACGTATTCGCCGGCAAACTGAAATCCAGCTCGCTTCAGGCTGTCCCGGCTCTTTTTGCCGACCGGAATCACAGAAATCTTTTTGTCCTTATTCGCGCGAAAAAACTCATTGGCTTTTCTCAATATGTTCGCGTTGAATGCACCCGCCAGTCCTCGTTCCCCTGCCAGCACCAGCACAAGGATCCGCTGCTCTGGCCTGTGCGCCAGCAGCGGATGCTGCGGCTCGTCGATGCGCGACATCGTCGAGCGCAGAACGCGCGCCAGTTCCTGCGCATACGGCCGTGCCGCCATCGCCGCTTCCTGCGCCTTGCGCAGGTACGCCGCAGAAATGAACTTCATCGCGCGCGTGATCTGCTGGGTGTTCTTCACCGAGCGAATGCTGCGCCGGAAATCGAGAAGTGTAGGCATCGTTGTTCGCTACAAATCCGTTCCTACTTCGCCGCCGCGCCAATCGCGGCCGTGAAGCGCTCCTTGAAGCTGTCGACAGCTTTCTTGATCTCCGCCCTGATCCCGTCATCGAGCGCCTTCTTCTCCGCGATATTTTTCAGAATCGACGGATAGCTGGTCTCCACATACTGGAGAAATTCTTTTTCGAAGCGGCGCACTTCCGGGACGGGAATATTATCGACCGCGCCGCTCGTAGCCACGTAAATACTGAGCACCTGTTTTTCCACCGGAAGCGGAACGTATTGATCCTGCTTCAAAATTTCCGTCAGTCGCTGGCCGCGCGCCAGTTGCCCCTGCGTCACCTTGTCCAGCTGATCGGCGCCGAACTGCGCGAACGCCGCCAGTTCGCGGTACTGCGCCATGTCCAGACGCAGCGTTCCCGCCACCTGCCGCATGGCCTTGATCTGCGCGTTGCCGCCGACGCGGCTTACGGAAATACCGACGTTAATCGCGGGACGAATGCCCGCATTGAAAAGGTCGGCTTCGAGATAAATCTGTCCGTCGGTAATCGAAATCACGTTTGTCGGAATGTAGGCGGACACGTCGCCAGCCTGCGTTTCAATCACAGGCAACGAAGTCAGGGATCCCGCGCCGAGCTTATCGTTCAATTTCGCGGCGCGTTCCAGCAATCGCGAGTGGAGATAAAACACGTCGCCAGGAAATGCCTCGCGTCCCGGCGGGCGGCGCAACAACAAGGAAATTTCGCGGTAGGCCTGCGCGTGCTTCGAAAGATCGTCGTAGAACGTCATTGCATGGCGTTTCGTATCGCGGAAATATTCGCCCATTGCGCAAGCGGCATACGGAGCGATGTATTGCAGCGAAGCCGGTTCCGCCGCGGATGACGCAACGACGATCGTGTACTCCATCGCGCCCGCGTCGGTCAGCGTTTTTACGACCTGCGCGATCGTCGAGCGCTTCTGCCCGATGCCGCAATAAATGCAAATGACGTCGCCGCCCTTTTGATTGATGATCGTGTCCAGAATGACGGCGGTCTTGCCCGTCTGGCGGTCCCCGATGATCAATTCGCGCTGGCCGCGCCCGATCGGAATCATCGCGTCAATCGCCTTGATACCGGTTTGCAGAGGCTCGCGCACCGGCTGGCGGTCCAAAACGCCAGGAGCAATGCGTTCCAGAGGATTTCGCTGCTTCGACGTGATTGGTCCTTTGCCGTCAACAGGCTCGCCTAGCGGATTCACGACGCGGCCAATCAGCGCTTCGCCCACCGGCACGGACATAATCGTGTTCGTGCGCTTGACGACGTCGCCTTCCTTCAGCAATTGCGACTCGCCCAGCAGCACTACGCCGACTTCTTCCTCTTCCAGGTTCAGCGCGATACCGAAAACGTCGTGCGGAAACGAAAGCATCTCGCCGGCCATGACTTTTTCCAGGCCGTGCACCCGCGCGATTCCGTCTCCCACGCTGATGATCGCGCCTACTTCGTCCACCGAAACCGTCTGCTCGTAGTTCTCAATCTGCTCGCGCAGGATCTTGCTGATTTCGTCTGCCTTGATGTTCGCCATGCCTGCTCCTGAATTCTATTCCGCTATTCCGCCACGAGAAGCGCGCGCATTTCGTTCAAGCGATTGCGCACCGAGCCGTCATAAATCGTGTCGCCCACGCGCACAACCGCGCCGCCCAGCAATGCCGGGTCCAGCGAATACTTGGCCTGGATCTTCTTTCCCGTGAGCTTCTCGAGCGTCTGCGCGAATTTCTTTTTCTGCGTCGCGCTCAGTTCGACGGCGGAAGAAATCTCCGCCTCGGCAATCCCTTGCCGCTGCCGCATAACATCCTCAAACGTAGCCAGAATTTCCGGCAGAATATGCGTGCGGTGATGATCCGCGATCACAAAAAGAAAATTGCGAATGATCTTTCCGGCGCCGATGCGCGCTGCAATCTTTTCAATCACGCCATGCTTCGCTTCGCGCGCCACTCCGGGGCTTGTCAAAAAATTCCGCAGCTCGCTGACGTGCCGAAAGCCGTCAAGAAATCCCGCAATTGCTTAAGCGCCGCATCCGCCGCTCCTTGAGCGAGCGCCACATCCGCAAGCGCATTTGCGTATTGGAGGCTGGCCGACTTCAATTCGGCCTCCCCTCGAGACTCTTCACAAAATTATCCAGCAGCGATTCCTGCGCCGCTGGTGTCAGTTGTTTCGCAAGCAGCGATTCCGCGCCGTCCACCGCCAGCGAAGCCGCCAGCGCCTTCAATTCCATGCGCGCGGCGCGCTCCGCCGCTTCGATTTCCGCTTGCGCCGCGATGCCAACTTTTTTCGCATCGCTCTGCGCCAGCGCGCGAATGCGTTCGCCTTCTTCGGCGGCCTCGCGTTTTGCCGTAATTTGCAGCGCCGCGATCTCCTGCTTCAGATTCGCCAGTTTGCCCTCCGCCTCGCGAACCTGGCGCTCCGCTTCTTCCTTCGCCACGGTTGCCTTCGTGATCGCGGAACTGATCGTATCGGCGTTCCCGCGGAACCACCCTGGCAATTTCTTCGCAAACAGCCAGACCAGAGCCGCCGCGATGATCGCGAAATTGATCCACTTGAAAAGCTCGTTTGCGTGTTCCGTCGCCGAACTCCCGCTCTCCTCGGCGCCGCGCGCGCTCAAAGCGGCGCCGAAGCAGAAAAAGAGCGCCAGCCCGCTCGATATCGCGAACAACCGCCAGCTCTGATTTTTCGAGCGTTTACTCATCGCGCCTCTCTTGCGGAGCCACTGGGGCGAGGCGGCGATTGCAGAATGCGGCGAGCTATTTCCGTGGAAAGCTGTCCGACAGTGGCGTTGATCTCGCGGCGGGCCGCGGCCACTTCGCCCTCAACGCGTTTCTTAGCGGCGGCCACCACCGATGCAGCGGCAGTGCGCGCCTTTTTGATCAACTCGGCGCGCTCGTCCAGCAGCTTCTTTCGCTCCGCTTCCTGCTCCGCATAAACCTGCGCGCGCGCCTGCTTCAGCGCGTCCTGGTATTGCTTTGCCTTCTCCGCTGCCGCAGCCTGCGCTGCTTCCGCGGCCTTCTGCGCCCCAACCGTGCGGGCATCGCGCTCCGCCATCACCGCAAGCAGCGGCTTAAAGAAAATCGCCCGCAAGATGAAGTAAAAAAGGAGGATGATCAGGACTGTAGGCACAGCCTGAAGGAAGAGTTCTCCTAATTGGCGAACAATCTCTTGCATTAAGTTGTGTAGCCTAAATCTCGCTTTGGGGCCACGGACCGGCCACCAGATTGGCAGCCGCGCCGCGCCCCCCTACCCGGGAAGGGGCAATACGGTGGGCCTGACGCTGCCTATATAAACAGTATTTTATAACATCCGTTGCTGCTCTCCGTCAACGTGGCGCCGAACTGCCGCTTTCACTAGGTTTAGCTGCGATGTTTGACGTGCTTGGCGTGTTCGCCGCCGTGTAAACTTCGTGAATCGCGGCGACAATCGTGTCCGGCCGCTCAAAGGGAATCATGTGAGTGCTGTCCGGAACCATGATTCGTTCGCCTCGCGTGGAAAGATGGGCTTCCTTCACCTGCAGATCATTCACCCAAATCTCATGGAAATCGTCGAATTCTTTCTTCGGAAATCCCGCTGGCAACTGGGACGCATCTGCCGATTTGCCCGCCGTCAGCACAACGAGCGGTTTGTCGCCCAGGTTTCCCGCTGCGCGCACTTCCCTCGCGCTCTCCGCAAACGCGCCCATTTCTGACGCGCTGGCCTCAATAAATTTTGGTTGAAGCTGCAGGTAAAGCATCTCCCGTCCGAATTCCTTAGATACTCCGGGCGCTTGCCCCTGGTTGCGCTGCGCGAAGCGCGCTATGCCAAATCGGATCAACCATGGCGCCAGCTTTTCTTGGCTCTTCACCTGTTCGATTGTTTTTTTCATGAACGCTTGAAGCGCCGGAGACATGCGCTCGTTTTGATCCTCGTGGGAAGCATCCACCAGCACCATGCCGGCAACATCGTTCGGATATTGCCCGTTATAGACGCGCACGTTATAGCCGCCAAACGAATGCCCCACCAAAATGTACGGCCCTTTTTCATTCGCGGCTGCGAGCAATGCGTGCAGCTCTTTCGCAATCTCCAGGCTGGTGCGTGGCGCGGACGTGGCGCCGCTCCAGCCGTAGCCCGCCCGGTCATAAGAACAAACGCGCGTGAATTTCGCCACTTCCGTTTGCACCGGATTCCACCCGATCGCCGGAACGCCGAGTCCGCTATCCAAAATAACCGTCGGACTTCCTTGCCCCCGGCAATCGATGCTGAAAGTCAGGTTGTCAAACGCCGGCCCCAGCGAAACGGATTTGCCCTGCTGCGGAAATCTGCGTGCGTCCGCCCTATTTCCGAGGGCCTGATAACTCGCCCCCACAATGGCGGCCAGCACAACCACAATCAGCAGGCCAAGCAATCCCCGGCCCATCCATCGCTTCAGACGCCCATAGCGGGGTGCAGTCGTTGCCGTCCCATTTTCCAAGGAGTTCTCCTCGCGTGAAACATTTGATGCAATTTCGATGCGCGGATATTAGACCTCGCCGCGTGGAACGTCAACGACGTAAGGACCACGTTGCGAAAGCTGGGGACGAAAAGAATTCTAGAGGGATTCGCTGAACGCAAAAGCAGGCCGGCCCGTGCGGCCCACTCCTCACGGATTGGCTGGTGCGCTGCTCGATGGCACTGGTTCGTAGACGTAGCGTATATCGACCGGCGTATTCGACCGGCCCACCGTAAAGCGCAGCGTCTCGTAAAGCTCCGCGCCGTCGTATGACAATTCAAATGTCCGGCTCATCTTTCCGCCGCGCGGCCCTTTCTCGTCGGTGACTAGCCGGGAACCATCCCAGTGTGCCGCAATCTCTTCATAGCTATCGTCCTTCGGGTCAGGCTTCTGTAGTTTGCGCCCATCGGTGAAAAGCGCGCGCTTGCGGTTCAGATCGTCGGTGAGATCGACTTCCGGGTCCTTTGGATCTTTTTGCGCCAGCGCTAGGGAATTCGAAGGCGCGATCATGCTTTGTGTTCGCTGCTGGTCCTCTTCGCTTTCACCGCCTCGATTCCCGCCACGGCCCCCGATGGGAAAACCTGCAATGCTCACTCCGTTGCCGCTTCGCGGTCCGCCTCCTCGGCTTGTCCTCGCGTCTTCCATTTTCTTCCGCGGATCGTCGCTATCGTCCAAATTCAGTTTCCATCGGCCAAGAATGGATGTCCGCGTCTCCGTCCGCGCCGGCTGATTTTGCGCGCTCGCCGCTGAGGAAGACGAAGGCTGCGGCGGCGCCGCCGGCAAGGGTCCAGCCGGTGCTTGCGCTCGCATCGGCGCAGGCGTCACGAGGGCGGCCACGAACAGAATCCCCAGAGCTGGGAGAATCTGCGAAACTCCGGACTTCATGATGGTCCCCAGGTCATATTTGTAATTCCCTTCGCGGGTCGCGAAAGTTCCGTCCAGCCCTCGTAAGAGCGCGCGTTCGTCGCCTGCAAAAAATGCAGGCGAAGCCTCAGGAAGAAGGAACCCAATCGTTCAGGTCAACGATGCGAGGCAAAAGCGCCAGCGCTCCCAACTCGCGAAATTGGGCGGCGCGTTTCCGGTATTCATACGTGCCGCGGGGCAAAATGGCCATGAAGGGAACACGCGCGTCCCGAGCGGCCAGGGCGTCATCAATGTTATCGCCGACATAGAGCGCCGTGTCTGGATCGCGCCGGCCAAGAATTTTCAGCAAGCCATCCGGATAGGGCTTCTTGCGCTTAACATCATCCATGGTGATGACGTTTCGAAAGTAACGCGCCCCCGCCCACCGATCAAACGTATACGAAAATTCCTGCCGCGTGCGCCCCGTAAAAAGATTCAGCTCGAACCGCTTCCCCCACCGCTCGATTTGGCCAGGTGTGACCACGAACTTCTCCTTGCGCACATTGCCCGGCTTGCCGTTTTTGCCCCAATAGAATTGCTGAAACGCCTCGCGCGCCTCTTCATACGTCGTCGGCTGTCCCAGCGCGGTAGCCCAGTTCGAGACCATGTTCCAGTCGTCGTTGTTGCCCGGTTTGCTTTTCCACTTGTGCAGCTCGGCCCAGCTGTGCCGCTTTCCTGTGAGAAAACGCATCGTC
The DNA here is from genome assembly GCA_963804545.1 of uncultured Acidobacteriota bacterium. Taxonomy (GTDB): domain Bacteria; phylum Acidobacteriota; class Terriglobia; order Acidiferrales; family UBA7541; genus Acidiferrum. Next base: position 2,008,341 of record CAWDQW010000004.1, on the reverse strand, counting down.
TCCAGCCCGGAAAGCCAATACGAGCGGCGAACGTCCACCAGCACGCCGTCCACATCAAATATGAGAATTTTTGGAAGTACGATCTTTTTCGCGGAGCTCACTCAAGAATTGGAGCAGAAAATTTCCTCTTCGGCAACGTGCGCTCTCACTTCCCACTTGCCTTCTTCGCCGCCATCGCGGCTTTTACCGCCTCCGGCAAGGCAAATACCTCGTCGCCCACGTCATCGTACGTTACCGAATCAATCCGGAAAATCGAGACGTCGCCGCCCTCGCGATGCGTATTCTTTGTGGGCATCAGAACGCCTGCAAAATCCTTGTATTCCTCAAACGTTTCCGTGGCGTCTCCATCGCCGCCTCGCCACGCCGTATTGAAAGCGTAGCCCACCAGCAGCCCATTTTCCTTGTCGTAGAATTGTTCGTTCACCTTGCCCCAGTTGTTGACGCCTTTCAGGTGATAGCAGGCCCGCCCGTTGAACTCCTTCACATCCACCACCTCCATCGACCTGAAATAGTTCATCACTCGCAGGTGGTAATACATGTCCGCGTCCCTCGCCACGGTTTTTATCTCGTCTCCCTCGTGAATATCAACCTTTCCATCTGGCCCTATATCCCACGCCGTTTGCCCGTCATAGCCAGACGCCGCTTCTTTTCCGCCGGGCAAAAAGACTTTCTGCAGCATTTTTCCATCTTTTGTGTAAAGGACCCCGTCCCGTTCAATTTTGCGCTCAGGAACCTCCAGGTGTCCGTGCACCGTCATGGATTTGTAGCGCAGCAAAGCCTCTCTGCCGCCCGTGACTTCCACGTAGCGGTCCAGAACCTCCTGCGCCGTGGGCAATTTCTCTTTTGTCTGCGCCATCGCTGCCCAAGCCGTCCCCAGCGCCAGGAAGCCGAATGCCAGCGCAAGTCTCGCCTTGGATTCTCTACCGGAAAAGCGCACGGCCTTCGAAAGGTTCGTATGCGGGGACACAAAAACCTCCAGGATCGCGCCGTCGGAGCTGTTGAACCGCGCCGCCATCACAGCCGTAAACTCCCACAATTAGCCACGTCGAATCTTGTCCAAAATTAGCGTTTCTCCGGTTCTTGTCCAAGTCGCGATGTAGCACCCAAAAAATACGGAAACGACGCCTCCATGCATCCGTCTATGCTGAGTGAGACCGGCCCCTGTCGCTCTCTGTCCGCCACGCCGATGAAATCGCTGGCAAATTCTTCTTCACCCTCCTCGGGCACAATGTACCCAGCCACCTCCCGTCGCGTCCTGAGGCGCTTCGATACCCCGCCGATCAATATCGAAGAAGCCTGGTATCCCCCTGGATTTTGTATGCCGCGCCATTCTCACGAGCACGCTGAATTCGCTTGCGGCATGGAAGGGGTTCATTGGTCCTTGCTCAGCAACGCGGGCTACACCTGCCGGCCCGGCACGCTCCGGTTTCTGCCCGCTGGTGAACCACATGAAAACTATTTTCCAAACGGCGCCCGCTGCCTGCGCATCGAGCTTCGAGCACCCATTCTCCATCGCGCTCGCGAATATGGTGCCGTCCTTTCCATGCCGGGAGAACTGGCCACGCCGGCCGCGGCGCTCTTAAGCCGCCTCCTCTTCAAGGAGTTTCGCCAGAACGACGACCTTTCCGCTCTTTCCATCGAGGGATTGTCGCTTCAACTCTTGCAAGCCTGCGCGCGCGAACCCACCTGGCCCCGCGAGCTGCTTCCCCAGTGGCTCGGCAGAATCCGCGATATGCTTCATGCCGAAAACGCCAGCCGTCTAACTCTCGCCGAATTGGCGCGTTCCGCCGGCCGTCACCCTGTTCAGGTTTGCCGCCAATTTCACCGCCGCTTTCGTTGCACGATTGGCGAATATGTGCGCCGGCTTCGCGTCGGCCGCGCCCAGTCTCTCCTCGCTTCTTCGGAACTCACCCTCGCGGAAATTGCGCTAGCTTGCGGATTTTCCGACCAAAGCCATTTCACCAGGGCGTTTCGCAGTCTTACCGGCATGCCGCCCCGCCAATACCGCTTGCAAAGTGGCCGCAAGCAAACTGCCGGCTAAAACGATTTCCGCGCGCGCCGGCCTTCGCCTGAAAACGGAATACTCTCCGCCGCTCATCCCCTTGGCATTGCGGGTTCCGTGACGCTTCGCGCTTCCATGCGTCGCCCCACATAAATCTCCAGAAGTTGGTCGAGTTCCTGCGGCCGAATCGGTTTCGTGAGATAGCCGTCCATCCCGGCTGCCAGACATTTCTCGCGATCCCCTTTCATCGCGTGCGCCGTCAGCGCCACCACGGCTTGCCGTAGTCCCGTGCTTTTCTCTTTTTCCCGGATGCTGGCCGTCGCCTCGAACCCGTCCATCTCCGGCATCTGTAAATCCATAAGCACCAGATCAAAATTTCCCTTTTCCAGAGCTTCCAGTGCTTCTAAGCCGTTGGCCGCCACAACCACCTGGTGACCTCTCTTTTCCAATAAGCGCACCGCCAAACGCTGGTTCACCAGATTGTCTTCGGCCAGAAGCACGCGCAAGTACGCATCCGGCTCCCGGGCATCTTGCAATGAAAACCGCGTGATCAACGGAATCGCTCCGTCGCGTCTCCCGCGCTCCCAGCACGCGTGCAATGGCTTCGCGCAATTCGGATTGCCGGATAGGCTTCAACAAATACGCCGCTACTCCCAATTCCTGGCAGCGTACCGCATCGCCTCGGTGTCCCGCCGAGGTGAGCATCATAATCGTGGCCGTCGCCAATTCCGGCCTTTTTCGGATCTTTTCGATCAGCGCAAATCCGTCCATGTCCGGCATGTGCATATCTGTCAGGATCAGCCCAAACGGTTCACCCGCTTCGCGTGCCCCGGACAATACCGCCAGCGCCGCCGCGCCTCCATTCACTGAGATTGGCTTCATTTGCCAGCGCCCCAGCATGCCCTCCAGAATCCGGCAGTTCGTCTGGTTGTCGTCCACCACCAGCACCTTCACGCCTCGCAAAAGCTCCGGTGGCGCGATCGTCCCCAATTTAATTTCCTTTGCGTCCGCTGCACCGAGCCTCACGGTGAAGTGGAACTGGCTTCCACTTCCCGGTTCGCTCTCCACCCAAATCTTCCCGCCCATCATCCTCACCAGCCGTGTCGAAATCGTCAGTCCAAGCCCCGTTCCTCCATACTTCCGCGTCGTCGAAGTATCCGCTTGCGAAAACGGCTCAAATATCGATTCGCGTTTGTCTTCTGGAACGCCAATGCCCGTGTCCGTTACCGTAAACCGGCAAATACAATCCGTTCCTTCTCTGGCCTCGAGCTGCACTTTTACCGCGACCTCCCCGCTGTCCGTGAACTTGATTGCATTCCCCACCAGGTTGATCACGATCTGCCGCAGCCGGCTCGAATCTCCCCGCAACACCTCCGGCACTTCCGGCGCCACTTCGCACAGCAGCTCCAGCCCTTTTTCGTCCGCTCGCAACGCCAGCGTCTTCAGCGTGCTTTCCAGGCTCTCCCTCAAATTGAAATCCAGCGTCTCCAGGTCGATCTTTCCCGCCTCGATCTTCGAAAAGTCCAGAATATCGTTGATCACCGTGAGCAGCGAATCCCCCGACATTTTCACCGTCTCCAAATATTCACGCTGCTCCGCCGTAAGCTCCGTATCGAGCGCCAGGTCCGTCATTCCCATCACGCCATTCAGCGGCGTGCGGATTTCGTGGCTCATGTTCGCCAGAAACTCGCTCTTGGCCCGGCTCGCCGCTTCCGCGGCCTCGCGCGCCCTTTGCATCTCCTCTTGCACCTTCTTCAGGTGCGTGATGTCCCGCCCGATGCCCACAAGTCCGGTGACCCGGCCGAACTTATCCCGCAAGGGCACCTGCGTCGTCATCACCTGGCTCACGTTCCCTTTGGAATCCACGCCCTTTTCTTCGCGATTGACCTCTGCCTGCCCCGAGCGGATGATCCTTTGTTCGTCCTCGAAGAATGGCGCGGCCACCTCGCGAGGGTAGTAGTCAAAATCCGTTTTCCCCAGCAATTCCTCCGTACTTTTCGCTCCCATCTGCCGCGCCACCGCAAGATTGGCCACTAAAAACCGGCAATCCACGTCTTTCACGTACATGAAATCGGGCACGTTGTCGATCAAAGCCCGCAGCACCTTTCGTTCATCCGAAAGTGCGTCTTCCGCGCGCATTCGTTCATTTACCTCCAACTGCAACTCCTGCGTGCGGGCTTGCACGCGAATTTCGAGCTCCCCTTTCGCCCCTTGGAGCGCCTCGTCGCGCTCTTGAATGCGCTCCAACATCTGATTGAAGGAGCCGATCAGGGTTCCGACCTCATCCTCCCCGCGCGCTACCGCTCGAACCGCGTAGTCCTCGTTCGCTGTCACTCTCGTCGCGATCTGCGCCAGGTGCAGTATCGGTTCCGTGATCAGCCGCAACAGCCGCGACGAAACGAGATAGGTAGCCAGCACGGAGAACAGAATAACCACCACCGAAATCTCCGTGTATTGCTTGATCTTGGCTTGCAAGGCCCCCAGGTCGGAGATGATGGCTATGGACCCCGCCCTCTCTCCTCCCAGCGAAACGGTGCGGTAAAGCGTCAAAGAGTTCTTCCCGAATACTGCTCCGTCCTCGCGCTGCGGCGGCATCGCCATCGATGCCTCCACCCCGTAGCGCCGGTATTCCGCGAAGGCCACTCCACGGCTGTCGTACAAACATGCCGCGACGATATGCCGCTCCGCCCGCAGCGCTCCCAGCATGTCCTGCGCGGACTTTCTATCGCTGAACGCCAGTGATGCCGCCGTATTTGCGCCCAACGTATCCGCCAGCACCGAAAGTTCACTGATCATCGCCGTTCGAAAGCTGGTTCGTTCATAGAAGTCAAAGCTCAGGCAAGCGAGACTGAGACCCACAAGACTTGTGCATACGATCACAAAAGTCAGCTTGCGTTGTATCGAGGAATTTTTAAATGGCACCATTTCACGTTCCTTTTGGACCGCCGATCACTGTTTTCGCTAACGCCAGCAGCCTGGCGCTGATCTTCAGCTTGGACCGCTCCGCCGCCGTTAGGTTGATCTCGAACCGGACCTTGTTGTCTTCAAGAAAGAACCCGATCATCCCGCCCCCCTGCACAAAATTTTCGGACTCACCCACCGTCAGGACTGGACTCGCTTTGAGGCTTTCCAGCGTCGCGGAGATGAACTTCTTCTCCGGCGTCCCAAGGAACACGATCTGACATCCCTGGATCTCCTGAGGCTGCCGAAAGTGCACCACGCGAACGGGCCGCTCCCCGATCATCTTTCCGTTCAGGCTGGCCTCCAGCGCGCCGTGGAAGGGATCCTCGCCGGCCGTGCAATAGGTAAGAGGGCTAGTGGCGTCCTTGAAGGCTTCCGGGGGCCAGTCCACAAATTGCGCGAAATGAAACAGGAACGCGGCCTTCACTTGATATTCACTCGATGCATTGCCCTGCGCTCCCGTCCTGCGGGCGCTGCCTACCGTGAGCATCCCCGCTAGCGCAGCGCATGCCACTCTTGACCTCTTGCGCCATATTCTTTCCCGGCATCTCCCCCATCCTGGCCTCCACGGCGCCCTCCGCATTTGTCCCGCTGGATTCAATGTCTCTTCTTCCGCCCTCAGAATCGCCACGTTATCTTTGCGTAGGCGTTCCGTTTGATCTCCGTGGACCGCGAGGCTCCCGTGCTGTCGATGAACTCCACATGGTGGTCTTTCAGCAGGTCCTGTCCCACCACGCTCAGCGTCAGCCCTTCCTTCCATCGCCATGACATTCCCGTATCCAGCCGCGTGTAGGCAGGGATTTCCTCGGCCATCAATCGATCCACAAAATACGTGGAAACATCCCACGACCATCTCTTCGACAGCTCGACGTGTGATCGAACCTGGGCCGTCACATGCGGGTCGCTTCCGTTTGTTTCCGGCGCGGTCTGGGTGTCCTGGCTCGGCGGGCTGGCGTGCATGTGGATTCGCTCAAAGTCATAGCCGGGGCTCACCGTCCAGCGGTCCGTAATCTTCCAGTTCGCCGCGATTTCGATCCCGTGCGTCTCCCCGTAAATCAGGTTTTCATACGTACTTGGTATAACCAGGTGTGCCGGGGCGGGAGTCGCTTCAAAGAAAGGCATTGAGGGCTCGGTGGATTCCTGATTGTCATAATCGTTGTAATAAGCGGCGAGATCGAACGACAGGCGTTCCCCAACCGTCGCTCGATACCCGAACTCGTAAGCAATAGCCCCTTCATTCTTGATCTTCGGATTTCCAATAACGGCAATCAGATCGGGAGTGCCTCCCGGCCCGGGGAATCCGGCTACATCCAGACGAATCGATGCGTCCGTCGCATCCGGCGTCCGTTCCGCCCTCGAGACGGCTGCCCACATCATGTTGTGCGCGTCCAGTTCGTAGCTTGCCCGCGCGCTCGGCATCAGCGTGAAGCCCGTGTAATAGTTGCGCTCCAGTTTCGTCCCCGCTGTCAGAAAAAAACGATTTGGAATTACCGTGACCTCGTCTTGAACAAAGGAATTGAATGAATCCGAATTGAGGTTGCTCGGATTCAGCGAAACGAATAAATCCCCATCGGTATGCGACTCCGAATACCAATACCCCAGCCCCCACACCAAGTCCTGACGGCTGCCCCAGGCGATGTGATGCTGGAAGTCGATGGTGAAGGCCTCCCGGCCCTCGTGCAGTTGGTCCTCCCGCTCGTAGTCGTCGTAGGACATCATCAGCGTCGTTTCAGATCGCCCCGAGAAGGTGTGGTCCCAAATGGATTGGATAAATCCGCCGGAAAGGGCTACCGGAAGGTCGGCGTCGATGAGACCAGGCGACGTGATCGATGGAAGAATTAGTGTGGGATTGTTTTCATGGCCGGTGTACATGTCTCCTTGCACCGTCAAACTATCTTTTGAGGAGAGCGTGCCGTCCGCCCGAAAGCCCCCGCGCAGCATGTGCCAGCCATCTCCTCCGTCATCGCCGGTAAGACCGGGCATATGGTCCTCGTTCAAGTACTTGGAATAAATCCTGTAGTCGAAATCCTTTCCCACGCTGCCACCGTACTGCGCCGTTCCAAATCCTTGCTCGAGGTTTCCTCCTCCCGCTACGAGCATGGCTCCTTTCGTTTCGCTGGCCTTCTTCGTCAGAATGTTGATCACGCCGTTCACCGCATTCACTCCCCACACCGAACCGCCCGGGCCGCGGATCACTTCGATCCTCTCGATGTCCTCCAGCGGAACATCCAGCACGTCCCAGAACACGCCTCCGGTCGTCGGTGTATACACCGCCCTCCCGTCCACCATCACCAGCAATTCGTTCGCGAACTCCCCATTTAATCCGCGCGCAGCGACCGCCCAGGTGTTGGCGTTGATCTGCGCTACATCCATCCCCGGAACCATCCGCAACAAATCAGGAATATTCGTCGCGCCCGACCGGCGAATATCTTCCTGCGTAATCACAAAAATCGCTGACGCCACCTGCGAAAGTTTCTGCTCCTTTTTCGACACCGATGTCACGTCGATGTTCATCAAATCTTCGATATTCACTTTCGTCAGGTCTGCCCCTTGCTGCTGCGGGCGGCAGGGGCTGCCCGTAGGAGTCAAAATGGCAAGCAGGACCAGACTCCGGTGGGCCATCCGTAATCCCTGGCGTCCCTTCCTTTGCTGCATCGCTCGGCGCCATGCCGGCCGTTGAGAAACTTCCCCTTCAGCCATCGCAGCTCCCGTTCCCGTTAGTCCTCCGTCCGCGTCTGCGCCGCTGCTTCTCATCAAAAGGTCCACTTCACCTTCAGATAGGCGCTCCGCTTAACCAGGCTCGATTGCGTCAATCCGCTGATGTTGAAATATTCCAGGCTGTGATCCTTAAGAAGGTTTTGCCCAACTAGGCTTACGGAAATGCTCTTCCTCGGTTGCCAGGTAAGGCCGCTGTCCAGCCGGGTACGGCTTGGAACTCCCAACGCCGGCAGGCGGCTCGAAAAATAGGCGGAAGCGTCCCAGGTTATGGCGTGCCCAAGTTCGACGTGCGATTGCAGTTGGACGGAGTTTTCCGGGCTTCCTCCCCGGGCCGCGGAAGAGAGCACCGTGTCGTCGCTGGTCGGATCTAGCCGCACGTCTACCTGTTCAAACGCGTATCCGCTCTTGATCGTCCAGCGAGCCGTCGGTTTCCAATTCCCCGCGATCTCCAGCCCGTGAGATTCTCCGGACATTTCGTTGTCGAAAGTAAGCGGCAAGAGGAAATGCGGCGGAGCGGGTGTGGACACCATCGTCAACGCGCCAGTTTCCAGCGTTCGTAAATCTTTATATATATTGAAATAGCCGGACAAATCGATCGAGAAGGAGTCGGTGATTGCAGTGCGGTAGCCCGTTTCATACGCAAGAAGCGTTTCGTTTTGGAAATTGGGATTGCCGCTCAATACGAGTTGAATGGGAACTCCACCGGGCCCGGGAATTTCGCCGCCGTTCACCTCATCGGCAATATCTCCGCTGGAAGGCGTGCGCTCCGCTCTGGAAACTGCGATCCACAATGTATTCTTCTGGTCCGGCTGCCAGGCCAGACGGCCGCTGGGCAATAGATCGAATCCGTTGTAGTCGTTGTGCTCCAGCCTTGTGCCCACAGTGAAATAGAGGTGGCTCGGAATGACCGCAATTTCGTCTTGCAGGAAGGTGCTGAAGAGTTGCCGGGTGTTATCGGATGGCGCGTACGAGACGGCCGCGCTGTTGCTGTCATGATTTGTGAACCGGTATTCGGCTCCCCAGATCACGTCCTGCCGCTCGCCCCACAAAAAGTAATGCTGAAAGCTGACGTCCAAGGTATTGCGGTCATCTTTGAAAGGAACATTGTGCTCGTATCGGTCGAAGGATACTTGCAGCGTGGAAGAGGATGTTTCGGAGTATTTGTGGTTCCAAGATGCTTCCACGTCGCCCCCGGCCAACGTACCGAACTCTGCGGTGACTATCCCGGGCGCTAGGCCGAGAACGCCCTGGCCTTCCTGACCCCCGAATACATTTCCTTCCACCGTTAATTTGTCGTCCGGCGAAAGAGGGCTATCCACCCGGAAGCCGCCGCGTATCATGTCCCAGCCGTCTCCGGCGGACCCTCCATCCAGCCCCGGCGAATGATCTATATTCATGTACTTCAGATACGCGCGATAATCCGTTTTCCCGTCAAGGCCGCCACCGTATTGCACGGTTCCAAATTCTTCGTCGACGTTGCCTCCGCCGGCGACCACCAGACCTCCCCGCGTTTCCGCGGAACTCTTGGTGATCACGTTGATCACTCCATTTACCGCGTTCACTCCCCATACCGTCCCGCCAGGACCGCGGACCACTTCAATCCTCTCAATGTCTTCCAGCGGAACATCAATCGTGTCCCAATACACTCCCCCAAACGTGGGCGTGTAAACGCTTCTCCCGTCGATCATGACCAGAAGTTTGGCGCTGAACTGCTCGTTGAATCCGCGGGCGCTGATCGCCCAGGTGTTCGCATTGATTTGCGCCACATCCAATCCCGGCACCATGCGCAGGAGATCCGGAATGTTCGTCGCGCCCGACCGGCGGATGTCTTCCTGCGTAATTACAAAAATCGCCGCGGCTACGTACGATAGCTTCTGCTCCTTTTTCGACACCGAAGTCACATCAATATTCATCAAATCCTCGATGTTCACTTTCGTCAGATCCGTCGGTGACTGCTGCGCCCAGGCGGGTATCGCCGCCAGCAGAATCGTGCAAATCGATACAGAGTCGCGCGCGGCTCGCCGCTTCCGGTTCGCCGTCCCCTTGCGGCAAACCCATCCTCTCCAGTTTTCCTCTTTTTGCCCCCGGCCTTCTCTCACGACGAATTTCTTCTCCCTCTTCATCCTGCCGTATGTTTTTCTCTTCGCTAGAAATGCCAAGTAAGTCTTACGTACCCGCTCCTTTTTATTTCGTCCGACTGCATACTTCCGAAAAAATCTTCAAACTCCACGTGATTCTCTTTCAATAGATTCTGCCCGGCGACGCTTAAGGTCAGGCGGTCCAGCGCCTTCCACGTCAGTCCCGTGTCGAGCCTCGTATACGCCGGAATTCGTACCGTTCCCGAGAATCCCTGATTCGTCAAAGGGTCCACGTAATAGGCGCTCGCGTCCCACGACCACCCTTTCCAAAACTCCATGTGCGACCGCAGTTGCCCCATTCTTCTCGGCGAGTTCCCTTGCACAAACGGCACTGTCTGTTGATCCTCGCTCTGCGGATCCAGGTGCAGATGGATCGCCTCGAATGCGAAACCGGGGCTGAGTTCCCAGCGCCCCGTGGCCTTCCAATTCGCTGCTATCTCGATCCCGTGCGACTCTCCGTACATCAGGTTCCCGTACGTTAAAGTCTCCACTTCGTGTGCCGGCGCCGGCGTCGCTTCGAAGAAGGACGTGGATGGCTCCGTCGTCTGCAGATTGTCGTAGTCGTTGTAGTAAGCGGCTAAATCGAATGTCACGCGGTTCGACACCGCGGCTCGGTAGCCCGCTTCGTAGGCCACTAGGTTTTCGTTTTGAAATTCTTTGTTCCCGATGAATCGCAATACGATTGGAACGCCGTTCGCTTCTCCCACCTCTCCCAGGTTCACGTTCAAATCCGTGTCGTTCGGGGTTGGCGTGCGCACCGCTCGCGACACCGCCGCCCACACCATCTGCTGTTTGTTGAGTTCCCAGGCCGTTCTGATACTGGGAAGGAATTCAAAGCCTGTATAGTTGTTGTGCTCCAGTTTTGTTCCCGCTGTCACATACAGCCGGTCCGGCACGATGGCGATTTCGTCCTGCACGAAGGCGTTCGCCACGTCCAGCGTTTTCGCTGCCGGACTGAAGAACACCGTCAACGTCCCGTTGATCTGCCCTTTCGTATAAAAGTCACCCGCTCCCCAGATCACGTCCTGCCGGCGGCCCCACTTGAAGTGGTGCTGGTAGTCCACGTAGAACGTGCTTCGTTCCTCCGCCTCCAGCGGATCGTCCCTCGTGTAATGCGTAAACGAAATCTGCAGCTCTGAATCGGACCGCTCGCTGTATTGGTGCTTCCAATTGGCCTGTATGAAACCCCCGGCCGACGTGATCTCGTCCGGAATCGTTGTCAGCCCCGGCGATGTAATGGACGGGAGAAAAACCGCGAGTTCCCCTTCTCGTTCCGTATATAAGTTCCCTTCAACCGTCAAACTATCCTTGGGCGTTAGCGTGCTGTCTGTCCGAAATCCGCCTCGCAACATGTGCCAACCGTCATCACCGCTCTGCCCGCTCAGGTCGCCCATCGGGGCTTCGTTCGAATACTTTGCGAAAGCCCGATAGTCCGTTTCTTTTCCGATCTTGTCTCCATACTCGGCCGTCCCCGAGCCCTGCACGATGTTGCCGCCTGTCGCCTCGACCAGCCCTCCGCGCGTTTCCGCTGCGCGCTTGGTAAAAATGCTGATGACCCCGTTCACCGCATTGGCCCCCCAGATCGATCCTCCCGGTCCGCGGATGACTTCGATTCGGTCGATATCTTCCAGCGGCAAATCCACCGTGTCCCAATACACGCCCCCGAAAGCCTCCGTATAAACGATTCGCCCGTCGACCATCACCAGTAGTTTGTTGCTCAGCTGTTCGTTGAAGCCGCGCGCACCAATGGCCCAGGTGCTCCCATTGATCTCCCCCACATCCAACCCCGGCACCATGCGGAATAAATCCTCGATGTTCGTCGCCCCAGACCGCCGAATATCTTCCTGGGTAATCACGAATATCGCCGCTGCAACCCGTGATAACTTCTGCCCTTTTTTCGAAGCCGAAGTCACTTCCATGTTCATCAAATTTTCGATACTCAACTGGGTGAGATCCCCTTGCGTGGCTGGAGATACCGGGGTCCCGGGCGGCGCCTGCCCCGCCGTCTGAGTCTGTGCTCCCTGCTGTGTCGCTGGCGTTTGTCCTGCCGCTGCCCTCGCCTGCCCCGCGGGCGCCTCTTGCGTTTGAGGAGTTTGTTGGTTTTGCCAGGCTTCCGCCGATGGCGAACTCTGCACCCATGCCTGTCGCATGATCAGAACAAAAACGGCGAAGACGCCTCGGCTCGCCAGGCTGACTCGACACAATCTTTTTCGTGCTAACCCTTCCTTTGTGGACACTTCTCCCTCCCCTGGAAGAGGGCGTGCACATCGGGTACCGAATCTCAGCGCATCTATGTGAGTCAAATCGTTTGCTTTCAATGTGTTGGTCTACTGTTGCCGCACTCGTGATTCCTGATTTGAGCCTCCACCTCATCCGTGTGCCATAGTGGTGCAACCCCCTCCCGCTCCCTCACCCCTGCGCAACTGCCTTCGATTCTTCCTGCCCTTTGCCCCCCAATCGTTCGAACTGTCGGCCCCTCGAACTCTCTCGCGATTCGAATCTCTCCACCCATCTCCGGTATCATTGCTGGAGCCAGAACGCCCTTGCTACAATCACGCCCGCCGTCGCCGCGTTTCCGTTCGAATCGAAAAGAGCGCGCATGGCATCTGGAAAGCAGTTCGGAAAGAGGTAGGAATGCCTGGATTTGCCGGTGTCGATTTCATTGATTTTGACTCGCAGCTCAACGACGAAGAAAAACTCGTCCGGCAAACCGCGCGGCGCTTCGTCGACAACGAAATTATTCCCATCATCGAAAAACATAGCCGCGAAGGCACCTTTCCAAAACACCTAGTGCCGCAACTCGGGGAGCTGGGATTTTTCGGCGCGAATTTGCAAGGCTACGGTTGCGCGGGAATGTCCAACGTCGCTTACGGCCTTGTGACGCAGGAGCTCGAGCGCGGCGATTCCGGATTGCGCAGTTTCGTCTCCGTGCAAAGCGCGCTGGTGATGTTTCCGATTTATGCGTATGGCAGCGAAAAGCAAAAAGAGAAATGGCTGCCGCTGCTTCAACAAGGATCCGCGATCGGATGTTTTGGATTGACGGAGCCGCAGTTTGGATCGAATCCGGGCGGGATGCTTACGCGCGCCGTCAAAAAAGGCGCGAGCTACATTTTAAACGGCGAGAAGATGTGGATCACTAGCGGATCGATTGCGGATGTCGCGGTGGTCTGGGCGAAATGCGAGGACGAAAAAATTCGAGGATTTCTTGTAGAAAAAAACACGCCGGGATTCAAAGCGTGGGACGTGCACGGAAAGTGGTCGCTGCGCGCGTCGGTGACTTCGGGATTGGCGTTCACCGATTGCGAAATTCCGGAAGAAAATTTGTTGCCGAATGTTGTTGGGCTGAAAGGGCCGCTTGGTTGTTTGAATCAGGCGCGTTACGGGATTGGCTGGGGCGCGCTGGGTGCGGCGATGGCCTGCTACGATACGGCATTGCAGTACGCCAAGACGCGAAAACAATTTGCGAACAAGCCGATTGCATCGCACCAGCTCGTGCAGGAAAAATTGGCGTGGATGATTACGGAGATTGTGAAGGGGCAGTTGCTGGCGCTGCACGTGGGGCGTTTGAAGGATAGAGGAAAAGTGGATTTCTCGCACATCTCGATGCTGAAGATGAACAACGTGGCGATCGCTCTCGAGACGGCGCGGAAAGCGCGCGACATTCTCGGCGCGAACGGGATTGTGGACGATTACTGCATCATGCGGCACATGAACAACCTCGAAAGCGTTTACACGTACGAGGGTACAAACGATATTCATAAATTGATCATCGGAGAAAAGATCACCGGAATTTCCGCATTCGTCTAGGCCACGCGCGGGCGGGCCCTTCCAGGATAAACAAGCCCCGCCCCTACAGATTTTTTGAAGGGCGCAGCTCTCGAGAAGTAAAAATCAGAGCCAACCAATCTTGCTGCCTGCGGAATCTTGTATGCTGTAGGGGCGCAGGCTGCGGCTGTCGTGCTGATGCACAGCAGTTTAGCTGCAGCGGGCACGGCCCTTCGAAGTTCAGGGTGAACGTGCCGTGTCCCTACGGGAGAAATTCATGGATGCATTCGCGATCAGTTCGTTTCGCTCGTTTCTTCGCAGAGCTTTATCGCTACTGATGTGTCTCGCATTCGCGAGCGGGGCGGCTCTGGCGCAAGCGAAGGCGGCGCCGGAACATAAGCAGAAGATTCGGGCGATCACGGCATTTGTGCTTCTAGACCGGGCGCAGTATCAGCAGCAGATTGCGGATGCGGTGAAGATGCTGAACCGGGCGCGCACGATCTTTGAGTCGCGCGGCTTTGAAGTGCAGACGATCCGGATCGCGACACAGCCGTTCCCCGAATACACCGTCGGGTTGACGAACGCCCAAGCAGTGGCGTTTTTCAAGGATTACGACGCTTTGGCGATCAAGGATGGTTTTTCCGCGGCGATCGGGCCGGCGATGCTTAACCCCACGGATTCGCCCGCGCAAGCTGACCTGCTCGCCGACATTTTGCTCAACACAAAGCAACTGGATGGCAGCCTCGTCGTCGGCGCCGAGGACGGCGTGCGGTGGCCGGCGGTCGGCGCGGCGGCGCGCGTGATGAAGAGGCTCGAAGATACGGAGCACAGCCAGGGCAACTTTCGATTTGCGGCGATCGCCATGGTTCCGCCGCTGACGCCGTTTTTCCCCGCGGCGTATCACAATGGGTTCGGGCACCAATTTGCGATTGCGTTTGAGTCCGCCAATATCGTGGCCGCGGCATTTAAGGATGCGCCGGATTTGGCGACGGCCAAACAGCGGTTGGTCGACGCCCTGAGCAAAGTGGCGTTCGAGGCGCAGGCGCAAGCGGGACGGATCGATTCGGAGACGGGCTGGGCGTATGTGGGAGTCGATCTATCTCCCGCTCCGCTGAAGGATGTTTCCATTGGCGCGGCGATTGAAAATCTGACGACGCAGCCGATCGGATCGAGCGGAACGCTGACCGCGGCGGCAACGATTACATCGGCGATACGCCAAATCATGGTGAAGCAAACGGGCTACTCCGGTTTGATGCTGCCGATCCTCGAGGATACAAGGCTGGCGCAGCGCTGGAGCGAGGGGCGCATTTCGATCGATTCGCTGCTGAGTTACAGCGCGGTGTGCGGCACGGGACTGGATACGGTGCCACTGCCAGGGGACATCAGTGCGGAACAGCTTTCGCTCATCATCGGAGACATGGCTAGCCTGGCGGTGAAGTGGCACAAGCCGCTCTCGGCGCGATTGTTTCCGGTGGCGGGCAAGGGCCCGGGCGACATGACGGAGTTGACGGGCGACGCTCTGGTGAACGCAACGATCCAGCCGCTCGCCAAACCGTGATTTAGCTGGCCCCCCGATTGACCGGCGGTGCAGGGGCTCGACACGCTGCGGACGTGTCCGGAATTGGTTGACCCTATCCTCCCACCCCCTCCTCTTTTCTTGTAAGTGTTGCATCTAAAGAGTTTATGCCTGATGGTAAGTCGAGTAGAATCAGCAGTTACAGGAGTTTCTTGTAAGTATTGCTTCTAAAGCACTTAGGGACTCCTCCAAGTCGAGGACCACTGCGATGTCTTCCGCTGAACCCTGCGTCAAGGCATGCGGGATTCTCGAGCGTACCCCCCCCACCCCCGCCATCCAGAAGTTATGAAGTAAACCATAGAGGGAACTGGAGTTGCGGCATTTCCTGCGTGCGCGCGTGGGGCGCGGCATGTGGGAGCGGCGGCCTTCGAGGAACGTGAAAGAACATAGGGACGCGCGGTCCTGTGCACGTGTGACCGGAGAGCGGTCAACGGAGCGAATTGCAGACCTACAAGTCTCCAGGAAAAAAGCTTTGCGATTTAGGGGGAATCTCTCGGAAGCGGGGCGTATTACTCTACACGGACGGTGTACCAGACTGTGTGAGATAAAGTCAATACCAACTTTAGATGTACTGAGTGGTGATTCGAATCGTCTGTTTCGATAGGCTGCGACGAACACTGCTCTTTAATCGAGCAGGACGTGGCGGAGATGGGGGATACGCAATCTGAGGAAGACGCACCTGTCAGAAGCAATCCCTAAAAAGGGCAGACACTTTCCATCGAACAGGGCGTCAAGTAAAACATGTGTAGCAGCGGTTTTTCACTTAGGGCTTCGAGACGTGCTGCTCGTCGGTGAGGCGGATGCGGTCGGCGCTGTCGTAGGGGGACATGTCGGAGAGGATGATTTTGTCGCCTTCTTTGAGGCCGCCAAGGACCTCGACGGTGTTTACGGAGACGCGGCCTAGCTTTACCTCAACGCGCACGGCTTCGGTGCCGTCATTGCTAATTTTGAAAACTGTGAGTGTAGTGTTTCCTTGTACCTTAAAGTTGTTGGCGCGCGCGGGGCGTCCGACGTAGAGGATGTTGTCGAGTTTTTCGATGTCGATGGTGGCGTCGATCTGGAGACCAGCGCTGAAACCGATTGCGCGCGAGGCATCGAGGGCGACATCGACACTACGAGTGTCGGCTGAAGCTGTAGGACTCACGCGGAGGACATAACCCTTCACCGTTCCCGTTCGGGTGCTTACCGTTGCGTTTTGATTGGCGCGCACGTCTTTTGTCAGGAATTCAGGCAAGGAGATTCGCGCAACCAAATTGCCGGAATCTTCAGCGTGGACAATGGTTCCTAGTCCGCGGACCTGCCGGACCATGGGACCGCGTTTCACTGTGTCGGTCCAGATGGTGCTGAGATCCACAGTGGGTATGTCGCCGGAGGCGCTGCCTCCGATTCCGCCTGCGACGCCACCGCTGACGCCCCCGGCAGCGCCGGTGCTGATGCCGCCGCTGACTCCACTGGATATGCCACCTCCCGCGCCGCCAGAAACGCCTCCCGCGACGCCGCTTTGAGGCGCGTTTTGAGCATTGCGCGATACGGCTTTGAGAGGAAACGCCCAGACCGCTAACGTCACGGTCAACGCGAGAAAACAGACGATGGATGTAAGTGAAGCGATCAGTCTTGGTCGGGACATACGAACCTCCTTGAGCATGAGAGCTACTCTTTCGGCGAGCTGACGCTCGGCGAGAAATGGCGGTGCGGGAACGGCAGCGATGGACGCGCGAGCATTGGTGAATGCAAGCAGAGCCTCTAGATAGGGCTTGCGGGCGTTGGTGAGCTTTACGACTTCGAGATCGACGACCTGCTCGCGCGCGAGACGGACGCGCGCGATGAGCCAGGCAATGGCGGGATGAAACCAGAAAGCGGCTCGGACAATTTCTTCAAGGAGGTGATGCGCCCAATCGCGGCGGCGAACGTGAAGCAATTCGTGACAGGCAATTGCGGATTGGAATCGGGAGTCCATGGAACAGAAACGTTCCGGCAGAAGAATGACAGGCGAAACGAAGCCGAAGGTGACCGGCGAATCCACATCGGCGGAAAGGCGGAACTCGGCGCGGGCGTTTGCGCGGGCGCTCATTTCTTCGAGAACGGCAAAGGATTCCGCGGAAGAGGAGATGGGAGACGAAGCTTGGCGGAACTGGCGAAGCTTCAGCAAACCCAGGGCAAGCATGACGAATCGGGCGGCGATGCCAGCGAGGATCACGACGCCGAGAATCTGCGCGATGAGATCCAGGCTGGGAAGATGCCAGTGCACGACGGCGGGGCTGGACGCGGAAGGACGCGGAACGATTTCAAAAGTCGTCGAAGCTACGATCCCGCTGATTGGCTTTGCTCGATGCCAGGGCTGGACGAAGGGAAGCAGCAGGCTGATAGCCAGAAGCGCGCGCCAGTACAAAAGAAGTACGCGAGGCTGGCGAATCTGGAAGAGGCGGGGAAGAAATGCGGCCGCCAGCGCGAGGAAGAGGATTTGCGCGCTCCAAAAGAGGAGATTGGAAAACCACAACGGTGCGTTCATGGGCAGCTCCGGATGAGTTCAAGGGGTTCAGGAATGCTCATTTTGCTTCCTCGATCATGCGCACAATCTTTTGCAAGTCTTTCTCGCGAATTTGGCGGGATTGGACGAGATGAACGAGGAGCGGTTCCGCTGAGCCGTTGAAGACGCGATCGATGAACTCGCGGAGCATGCCGCTGATGACCTGGTTCTTGGGATGCGCGGGGCGATAAATAAAGGCGCGATCCTGGCGGCGCTTTTTGAGGTAGCCCTTGGTTTCGAGGATTTTCATCATGGTCATGACGGTGGTGTAGGCAATTTTGCGTTTGTCGAGGAGGGCTTCATAGATATCGCGGACGGTGGCGGTCTCGCGTTGCCAGACGAGCTTCATGATTTCGAGTTCCTGGGGAGTGAGGGTGGCGTGTTTGGGTCGCATATATTCGTTGTATAGTACTAATTAATTCGTACGTCAAGCGAAAAAATGGGGAGAAGTGGCCAGAGCGGGAGCTGGGCTCCCGCACTCCAAATCGGGACCGCGCCGATTTATCAGGCTGGATGGATTTTGTGAAAAGGATTTCTTCCACAGGCATGCACATATTTCCACAGAGTTTTTGTGAGATTGCTCTTGCCAACATTTGTCGCCGCTCTTAGTATGCGCAGCAGATTGATCGGGAAGAAAAACTTCACGAGGCAATTCAGAGATGACGGCAAGGGTAAAACCGAGACGGCATTCGCTGAATTGAATTGAGAAGAAAACTTCACGAGACAGTTCCGAGATGGCAGCGAGGGTAAAACCGAGCTGGCGTTGAAGGAATTGGATTGAGAAGAAAAGCTTTGCGATTCAAACAGAGGGAATGGCAAGGGTAAAACCGAGCCAGCTTCCAATGACGTGGATCGGGGAGCCGGCTTCGCGGCTGAGTTCAAGGCGGTGCGGGTCAAACTGCACTATCGCTGGGCGAAAGCGGAAGCAAAAAGCTTTGCGGGGCGCTCAAAGATACGGCACGGGTAAAACCGGGCAGCGATCGTGAGTGGAACCAAGAAGTAGAGCTTCACGAAGCGATTTAGAGAAGGTGGCCAGGGTAAAACCGAACTGCTTTCGAATAAGTTGAGCGGGAAGCGGAAACTTAGCGATTCAATCGAAAAGAGGGCGACACGGCCAAACCGAGTCGCCCTCGATTTTTTTTAGCAGGATGTCCACCCGCCGAGACGATTCCCACAGAAGGAAGGTTTGAGACACGCTAGTTGAGCAGGTATTATTTTGGCTCTATTCCGCACGGAGGCAAAATGAATCAGCGCTCGATCACTTTACTTACCTTGGCAGTTTGCTTTGCCGCGGTTTCCACTCGTGCGCAATCTTCGCCGCCGACTGAAGGGCAAAAGACGGAAACAGCGGCGGCTCCCGCAAAAAATGATTACGGCAAGCCCGAAACCTGGCTTTGCCGAGGGGCCAGCGCGGGCGCATGCGCGGCGGACCTTTCGACGACAGTGATTGCAGCGGACGGCAAGCTGACGCGGGAATCGTGGTCGGCGGACGCGAAGCCGCCGGTGGACTGCTTCTACGTGTACCCGACCGTCTCGACGGAGCCGAGCGGAAACAGCGACATGAACGCTGGACCGGCGGAAAAAGCCGTTGTACGGATTCAATTCGCGCGATTTGCCTCGGTGTGCCGGCCGTTCGCTCCGATCTACCGGCAGGTGACGTTGACGGCGCTGCGGGCCGCCGCCATCGGAAATCCGATTCACGTGGACCGGGCGCTGGCGTACGGCGATGTGTTGGATGCGTGGAACTACTATCTTGCTCACGACAATCAGGGGCGCGGCGTCATCCTGATTGGACATTCGCAGGGCGCGAATGTGCTGGCATATCTGATCAAACAAGAAATTGACGGGAAGCCGGTGCAATCGCGGATCATTTCCGCGATGTTAATCGGGAGCAACGTGGCAGTTCCCGAAGGGAAAGATGTTGGTGGCGCGTTTCAACAGATGCCGCTGTGCCGAGCGGCGACACAGACGGGCTGCGTGATCACGTACGTTTCGTTCCGCGCGAATGTGCCGCCTCCGGCGTATTCGCGGTTTGGGCGCGTGCAGGGCGAGCACATGATGGCGGGTTGCACGAATCCTGCGGCGCTTGGCGGCGGAAGCGGCGAGCTCCATGCGTACCTTACGACGCGCGGCGGGATCGTGGATGTCGGTTTGGACGAAGCGAAGCCGTGGGTAACGCCGCCGCAGCCGATTGAGACTCCGTTCGTGAGCGTTCCGGGAATGCTTACTTCGGAGTGCGTGTTCGACAAAAACGGGTCTTATCTTGCTGTGACGGTGCACGGCGATCCAGCTGGGGCGCGTGCGAGCGATATCCCCGGCGACGTCGTGGTGAACGGAAATGTGCTTGCCGACTGGGGATTGCACCTGATTGATATACCGGAGGCGATGGGAAACCTGATTGATATTGCGCGGCAGGAGTCGAGGAGCTATCTCACATCAGCTGGTGTGAAGGCAAAGTAGCCAACAGGGAATTGCAAAAACGGCAGGGCAGCATTTTAGGTGCTGCCCTGCCGTTTTCAGTTTGTGGTTAGCGGCGGACTCGGAGGCTGATGGTTGTTGTGTGACTGAGGGAGCCGGAAACGCCGGTGATGGTTACGGTGCGCGTTCCGGTGGTCGCCGAGCTGCTGGCGGTCAGAGTCAGGGTGCTTGTGCCGGTGGCTGGGTTGGGGCTGAAGGAGGCGGTGACGCCGGTGCCCAAGCCGCTGGCCGATAGGGTGACGCTACCAGCGAAGCCGTTAGACGGAGTAACGGTGATCGTTGTGGTGCCGCTGGATGAGCGGGTGATGGTTAGGCTGGTTGGAGACGCGGACAGGGTGAAATTGCCCGCGGCTACGGTAGTGACGGTGAGAGTGACCGTGGCGATTTGCGTAACGCTTCCGCCTGTGCCTGTGACGGTGATCGGGTAAGTGCCGGCGGCGGTGGTGGAGGCGACGGCGATGTTCATGGTGGAGGTACCCGAGCCGGGCGCGGCGATGGATGTGGGACTAAAGCTGACGGTCACGCCGGTGGGCTGGCCGGAAGCGGTCAGGGCGATGGCGGAGTTAAATCCGCCGGAGACTGCGGTGGTTATGGTGGAAGAGCCGCTGTTGCCTTGCACGACGGAGACGGAGCCGGGCGAGGCGGAAATTGTGAAGATGGGGCTGGTTGAGGTAGGAGCAAGGGCATTGATGAGTCCGGTGCCGTTGGGGCTGCCCCAGCCGGTGACGAGATCATAGCCGGTTACAGCGGAATAACTGCCGGAGCTCCCGCTGGTGATGTCGTGAAAGTCCGTGCCATAGGCGGAGGTAACGTTCTGCGAATAGATGGTTGGGTTGATGAAACCGATGGTGGGCTCGCCATTGTTGGCGAGTTGCTGGTTGACTAGGGCGATGTAGCCGGCCCACATGGGAGCAGCGAAACTGGTGCCGCCGTACTCGTTTGCGGTGCAAGTGGTTTGGTCGGCGCAAACGTAGAAGGTGAAGTTGGCGTTGGCGGAGACGTCGGGGCCGTTGCGTAGGGTGGTCGAACCCTTGTTGGAGGAGTTGATCACGCCGGCGAGTTGTTGCCAGGAGGGGATGGCGATGGAGTCAGGCGAGATGCCGCCGCCGCTATCGACCCATGCGGTTTCGGATTTCCAGGCGCCACCGGCGCTGGCGGTGACGAGGTCGGTGCCGCCGACGGAGACGACATAGGCGTTGTCGGCTGGCCAGGCTTCATTGCTCTTTGACCAGGTGGAAGAGTCACCGGAAGCGGCAAAGAAGTTCTGGCCTTGCGCGGCCATCTTCTGGAAGTAAGGGTTAAGAGTGGTGGGATCGGCGGGAGTCCAGCCCCAGGAACAACCAATGGTGGTGGGCAGCGGGCTGTGGGTGGTCATGGCGCTGATGATGGCGGTGTCGGTGGAACCGATGTACATCACGAGACTTGCGAGCCCGGGCGCCATGCCGATGGCCTGGGTCATGTCGAGCGTCTGTTCGGTGTCGTCGCAGCTGCCGCCGGCTCGGGTATCCACGCAAGAGGTGCTGGTGCCGTCGGTGGAAAGAACGCGTGATCGGCACATTGTTGGTTTGACCGACATTTTTGAAATAGGTGGTGAGGTCGGCGAGGTCGGTGCCGAGGTATTCGAAGAGGCCGAGATTCTGGCCGGCGCCGGTGAGAGCTGTTCCGCCGTAGTAGGCGGCGCGCATGTCGCTACCCAAGAAGGAAGCGGACGGGCCGGAGCCGGTGGTGGCGTGGGAGACGAGGGCTTCGGCCGAGATGCCGTGGCCGCGGCGTAGTCGCTCTTTTTGACGATACAGGGATGCGGAATGGAAAAGTTGTCGAGGCCGGAGATGTGCCAGAGCGGGAAGGGGAGGTCGACCATAGGCTCGCGGTCGGGAGCAAAGAATGTGCGGTTTTCGGTGGGGTGCTGGTAGACATCCATGCTGAGATGGAAGGCTCGTCTCGATGTTGCCACCGAGCCTTCGGCTTGCACGTCCATGCCGTCGCGAGAGCCACCGACTACGGCAAGTCCGTGCGCTTTCGCGTAACGCAACGAGGGCGTCATAGTCTTCCTGGGTGGGGCCGAACTTGGCGGTGAATTCTTGCACGGTAAGGAAATGGCGGTAGGAGGGGCTGGAAGGATCGTAAAGTTCTTGCAAGAAATTATCGAAGTCGGCCTGATTGCGGAGAGGCAGAACGATGTCGATTCGCATGGACTGTCATGCGGGAAGCCGGCCGACGAATTTTGCCTGCCCATTGAGATTCGCTTCACGGACATGACGCGTCATTAGGGACTGCGCCTGCGCCGGCTCTCCACCACGAAGAGCAGAGCGGCAACGCACAGCACCGCATAGATGCCGAGACGAAATGGTACCGCTTGATTTTTTCTGGATTGAATCATTACAGTGGCTCCTTTGGCTCTCGGGATCGGGGAATCTCCCGTTGGATAGGGGCGGATTACTGAGTTTTCTTGAAAAAACACCCCGGAGTTAGACCCCAGTGGTGCGCATGGTACCCTTCTGCCTCGCGGTGCGCAACGTCCCTAGGGCCAGCCGGAAGGGACAGGAAAATTCAGTCGAAATGTTGCGGGCTGGGAGGGGGAACGCCGTGGAAGATCTGTCTCATTATCACCATCCGGTGGGGAAATTATTTACGCGGCCGACTGCGGAAGAGGAGTGGGAAAAATACCGGCTGAGCGCGGAGCAAGTGGAATTTTTTCGCGAGAATGGATACTTGGCGGGTGTGCGGATTTTTACGGATGAACAAGTGGAAGCGCTACGCGGGGAGTTGGAACGGTTGATGGACCCGGGCATGCAGGGCGCGAACTATTTCACGAATATCATTCGAATGAATCGACGGATCCGAAGCGGGTGGTGTTTCACGCGCTGGGGGCGTGGCGCGTGATGCCGGGCTTTCATGATTTGTTGTGGAATCCGGCGTTTCTTGTGCCGGCATCGCAGTTGCTTGGCGGAGCGGTGCGCTTTTGGCACGACCAGCTTTTCTGCAAACCGGCGCGGCATGGGGGAGTGGTGGCGTGGCACCAGGATTATTCGTACTGGACGAGAACGACGCCGCTGGCTCATCTGACTTGCTGGATTGGGCTAGATGATTCGACGCGCGAAAACGGCTGCCTAAATTATGTGCCAGGGAGCCACAAGTGGCCGGACTTGCCGAAGCCTGTTTTGACGGGAGAGATGGATGGGATTCGCAGCAGCTTGCCGCAGGATTTGAAAGAAAAATTCAAGCCGGTGGCGATTGAGCTGAAAAAAGGCGAAAGCGCGTTTCATCATGCGCGGACGATGCATGGTTCGGGCGCGAACGATACGCCGAAGCCGCGGCGGGCGACGGTGATCAATATTTTTCGCGATGGCGTGATGTCGGACGCGGATGAACCGTTGCTCGCGGGAGTTCCGGTAATTCCTCGCGGAAACAAAATGGGCGGGCAGTTTTTTCCGTTGTTGTTTGAGCCCGGAACATCGTCGAAATAATTTAGGAAAACGACAGCGGCTCGGACCGGCAATAAGCCGAAGAGAGATTTCTCTCTTCACGGGCCGACCACTTTGGCAGGAGCAAAGTGGAGAGAAAAAGCGTCGGCCTGTTCCGTTCGAAATGACCGTGAGGTGCGGTTGTCATGGCATTAGCTCGCGGCTGTTGACTCTTTCCGCGTCCTCAAGGACTATAAGCTCCAAATTTGACCTATCATTGGCGCTCGCGGGAGAGCGCCTCTCTATGGAAGAACAACTTAGTCTGGAATTTCTGCGCGTGGTGGAAAACGGAGCGGTGGCGGCAGCGCGGACGATGGGGTTCGGCGACCGGCACAAGGCGGACGAAGTAGCCGTCGAAGCGATGCGCAAGACGATGGATGCCGTGCAGATGGACGGCACGATTGTGATTGGGGAGGGGGAACGCGACGAAGCGCCGATGCTGTATATCGGCGAAAAAGTGGGACTGGCGACGCACGCGCCCAAGGCGCTTTTTCCGGAAGTAGATATTGCCGTTGATCCGCTGGAAGGCACGAACCTTTGCGCGACTGGCGCGGGCAATGCGATTGCGGTACTGGCGGCGAGCGAGCGCGGCGGGCTGTTGCACGCGCCGGATTTGTACATGGAAAAAATCGTGGTGGGGCCATCGTGCAAGGGAGCGGTCGAGCTAGATGCTCCCGTTACCGATAATTTGAAATCGATTGCCAAGCGGTTGGACCGCGACGTGGAAGATCTTGGTAGTTATCGTGCTGGATAGGCCGCGGCACGAGAAACTGATCGCAGAGATTCGCAGAGCAGGGGCGCGGATACGATTAATCGGTGACGGCGACCTTTCGGCGGGAATTTCCGCGGCGGTGGTCGGAACAGGCGTGCACGCGGTGATGGGAATTGGCGGGGCGCCGGAAGGCGTGCTGACGGCGGCGGCGTTGCGCTGCTTGAACGGGCAGATCCTGGCACGGCTGGTGATTGGGAAACCGGAAGATCAGATACGGCTCGAAAAAATGGGCGTGAAAGATCCGAAGAGGATTTACGACACGGAGGACCTGGCGCCTGGGAAGAAAATGATTTTTGCGTGTACCGGAGTGACGGACGGAAACCTTTTGAAGGGCGTAAGATTTTTTGGGGAAGGGGTGAGAACTTCGTCGATGATTCTTACTTTGGACGACCGGCAAGTGCGATTTGTGGATTCGGTGCACCTCGATAAGCGGCCGGATATTAAGGTCCGCTTCAATTAATCTCAAACAGGGCGGGGCAAGCCCCGCCCCTACAGGTCTTACCAATCACGGACAGGTTTGTGTCCGAGGCCAACGAGGCCGGGATCCTTCTAGTATTTTCCGGTCGAGGCAGCAGCCCATCTCTACCTGCCCGCGAAAAAACGCGGCCTGAACGCAGAACAGGAACGCTTAGAGCACAGCCCGAGAGGCATTCCCGCGGCCATTAGCCCGTATATCTGCCAGACTAAAAACAGGGCGAACTATGCCCGCTTGGGAGAAGCAGGTTATGGCAGACGGATCCACTTCGAGCAATTCTTCGTCGTCCAAGTCTCTGATGTGGATGATGATCTCCCTGTATACCGGCCTCGCGCTCTTGCTGGCCGGCGGCTTGTTTGTTGCGAGCAAAGTGGTGCGCTCGATGGGATTAACGGCCGCAAATGCGGTAAACACGGTGCGGACGTCCGGGGGAAGTCTGCGGCTAGAGAAAGAGGGAGAAATTGGTCCCGGTTTGCCGGTCTATCCGCGTTCCTCGCTGGTAGTGCCGGACGATAGCACGGCTGCACTGGCCGTCAAACAGGCGCAGAACGGCATCGAGACTTCGACGTATCACACGACGGACACACGGGAATTCGTGGACGAGTGGTATGGCAAACATTTGAGTCCGGCGAGTTCGCGCGCCGCGATGCGGCCGACAAGCCTGTGCCGGCGATTTTCGCGATGCCACGGTCTCCGGTAACGATATCGCCTTCGTGGCGGAACGCGACCAAATGGTGAGCATCGTGGCACTCTCGATCGATTCCGGGGGAACAAAAATTTCCTTGATCCGGCTAAGTAAATCCACCCCCGCCCCAGAAGCAGCCCCCGCCGCGGCACAGCCTGCTCCCGAGCAGCCAGCCACCACACCGTAGAGAAATCTCGCCACACCGAAACGGACGAGTGGCGGCCTACACGGCCGTTTTTTGTTCCGTGGACAATGCGAAGGCTTATTGCTGGCTTTTTGTGAGCGCTAAAAAAACATCGTCGTCGATGGCAACCGAGCGGGTGAAGAGAGTCGCCGTCGATCCCCCCGCAAGCGCAACATGATCGGCGCTGCCGCTGATGGCGGGACCCGCGGGTTTGCTTGCTCCAGTTCCCATGCCGTCACCGGGTTGTAGCGAAATACGCGTGGTCTTCGGCGTGCAATTCGCCGTGCCCAGGCAAGTGTCACGGACAAAAATCTGGCGGTAGCCGCTGTTGGCCGAGCTCGCGGCGGACTTGCTGGTCGCAGAGGATGCCTGGGTCGACTGACTTTTCGTGACGGCCAAGAACGCGACGAACCGTCCTGAAGAGCTGAGGGACGGCAGGATGCCTTCCGTGCCAAGCAGGGTTCCGTTGGGATCGGTGGAAACAAGCTGAGTCGAGGGAGTGCAGGAAGCGTTGACTCCGAAGCAAGTATCGCGGAGATAGACCTGTCGACCGGCCCCTGGCGCGGCACTGGCGGCACTCTCAGCGACTAAATTGGCGGCCGCAGAGCTGAAGGCCACGTAACGTCCATCGGAACTCATGGAAGGGGAATGGCTGTCGTCGGATCCGGCGGAGCCGTCCGGAGCAGAGGAAATAAGAAGGGTGATGGGCTGGCAGGAAATATTGGCGCCCTGGCAGGTATCGCGCGCAAAAATCTGAGAGTGGCCGCTTTGCGAAGCGGCGTAAGCCACATAGCGGCCGTCCACGCTGACGGCCGGGGTCTCCTCTTCAACCATCGCGGAGCTGGCGTTGGCAGTGTTCCCACCCGTGCCGATGGTGAAGGTTGCGGCGTTACTTGTGCCGCCTCCCCCATAACCGGTGCAGTTAATCTGGCAGCCCTTAGGTATTGGCACAGGGAGATTATTGACGGTCACAGTTGCGGTGCTCGAGGTCGTGAGCAGGGTTGCGGGCACGGTGACCTGGATTTGTGTGGCCGTGATGTTCGTTGGCGTAAGAGTCGTCTGCGTCGTTGTGTTCCAGAACACCTGAGAACCGCCTGTAGGGTCGGTAGTCAAAAGAAAGTTCGTGCCAGTGATGGTGAGCGGTACTGCCGGGCTGCCTGCAGGTGCGTTGTTGGGAGCGATGCTAGTAATCGTCGGAACGGGATTAGGGGGAGGAAAAACGACGAAGGCCACGGGATTGGAAAGACCGTTCGTTCCGGCGCCGGAATGAGGCTGGACGGTCTGGACGAAGGCAGTACTCGGGGTGGCCGTCAATGCGGCTGGTACCACTGCGGTCACGGAAACAATGGTTCCCGTGTCATTCGCTGGCGCGCATACGTTCGCCGCGGTAGTCGTCACGATGCATGTTTTGAGAGTTTTCTGGTTCCAAGTGACGACGGTTTGTACAACGAAGCCGCTGCCTGTCAGAGTAAGGGTCAAATCGGGTCCGCCAGCCGTTACGTTGGAAGGCGAGACAAACTGCAAGAATGCGCCGGTGTTGGCTTGAAAGGTGTTGCCATAATCATTGCAACCGGAAGCAGCGAATATCGCCGCAAACGCGACAGCTAAGGCTGTCCAAGACCGCATCATCAAGACTCCTTCATCGTCACTGGTTACCCCGATAAAGTCGGGTTCAACCGGACTGGTCAAACGGCGGGAAACCCCGGGTGCCAGTGTGCTTTTCGGGTGAGATGCAAAATTCGCGCGGCGCGTTGACCCCACTAGCCCACCCCTGGGTCACGCAAACCCTGTCCGGCCCGTCTGGCGCTCTTCCACCGCCGCCAGCCCTCTAAAAACGGGTCCGGTCAACCCTACATGCTTATCATTGTCCTGGAAGAAAGGTCAATGAGCAATTCCTGACCTTCGAGGGCATCGCACTGGCCCGGCAACTCTCTCATTATCAGTGGGTCGCGGAGGAGTCGACGATGCCTTGAGCAGACAAAGAGGCGCTCACGAGTTGCTCGATATGGGTGCGGCACTCAGCATCCGGCACGGGCAGCGACGCAGCAGCACGGTAGCAATCCACGGCCTGTTGCTTACGGCCCAGCTTAGCGTATAGATCGCCTCGGGCCAATTGGAAGAGCGGATTGGTGGGATATTTCTCGACGAACGGGCCGATGACAGAGAGCGCTTTTTCATACTGTTGATCGTAGCGATGCAGATCCATGGCCAGGTAAAAGCGAGCGGAGGCAGGAGTGAGAACACCCTCGGCAATATCGTCTCCAATTGGCGGATGCCCTCTTGTTTGTTGCCACCCGGGATGCCCATGAAGAAGCTGAGTAGCCTGGCAAGAGCGCCGAGCGTATCGACGTAATAATTGTAAAGGCCCAGGCCGAAGTCGGCATCGGCGAGTTGGGGGTCCATCTGAATAGCGCGGAGAAAATGCTCGCGCGCGTGGACTCCAGAACGGGCGGAAGCGCGATTCTCGCCACGCAGCCCGAAAAAGCGCGCGGAGAAAGCGTCTGCCATGCCCGCATAAAATTGCATTTCCGGGGTTTCGTGATCCTTAAGTTGCGCTAGAGCAATCGTAGAAGCCTTTGCGACTAGATCCTGATAATGCTGGTCGGCGGCAAGCTTTGGCCGGTGGCGGGCGTCGGTCATGCCATACTTGAATTCGGCCGAGGTACAAAAGATTTTCCACCAGAGGGCTTCGGCTTCGAGCAAGTAGCCGAGAGGATGGTCGGGCTGCGTGGCCTGGAAGCGCTGCGCATCGGCGATGGCGCCATCGATATTGAACGAATAGATTTTGTCGATGACGGCGGAGGCTCCGGGGGGCAAGGTCAAGTTTTTGTGCACGGGCCTGCGGCGCAAAGAAAGTCGCAGGCAATGCCACGAGGCAGAATGTTGCGAAGAGAAGTTTCGCGCCCCGTGCAAGGGAACGGATCGAGTTCATGCCGGCACCTGAAGAATCTCCGCGAACGCCCGCTAAGCTTGGACGAGGAAGCGGGTCGCGAGTGCGACGAGTTTAAGCGGTCTGAGGATGGTTGCAAACCGAAATGGCGGCTGGCGTAGAAGAAGATTGGGACATCCTCGAAAATTGCGCGTTAGCTGCAATGCGAAGCTTTTGCTATTCTCGGCGGCGTGCTGACCACGCGCGAAAATGGTGCTGGGGGAAAAGCCGAGAGCCCGTCGGTAGCGTACCCGGCTGGCGTGCAGGCCTCTGGACTGGAGCGCGGCCTGGGCCTGAAAGAGGCCGTCGCGCTCAACATGATCGAGATTGTGGGCATTGGCCCATTTGTCGTGACCTCGCTGGTAATCAAAGCGATGGGCGGGCCGCAGGCTCTGATCGCTTGGATTGCGGGAGCTGCGCTGGCCACGCTCGATGCTTTCGTCTGGTCCGAGCTGGGCGCGGCGATGCCACGGGCGGGCGGAACGTACGTTTTTCTTCGCGAAGCGTACGGGCCGGGGCGCTGGGGCCGGTTGATGTCGTTTCTGTTTGTGTGGCAGACGTTTGTTCAGGCGCCGCTTTCCATTGCCTCTGCGTCGATTGGATTTGCGCGCTATGCCGGATATCTGCACCCGCTTTCGACGATTCGAGGCCAAGGCCATTTCCGGCGGCCTGGTTCTCTTCCTGGTGGTTCTGCTTTACCGGCGGATCACGACCATCGGAAAAATTTCCGTGCTGCTGTGGACAGGCGTAGTCGGCACGCTGCTCTGGCTGATCTGGGGAGGAGCGAGCCATTTCAACGCAAAAATGGCGTTCGATTTTCCGCCCGGCGCGTTCTCGCTTTCGTGGGTGTGGTTCGCGGGGCTGGGCGCCGCGATGGTGAACACGATTTACAGCTATTGGGGTTACTACAACATCTGCCATCTGGGCGGAGAAATTCGCGACCCGGAGCGCAATATTCCGCGCGGAATTTTTCTCTCGATTCTCGGAATCACGGTGCTGTACCTGGCGATGCAGACCAGCATTCTCGGGGTCGTGCCTTGGCGGGAAGCGCAGAACTCGAAATTTATCGTCAGCACATTTTTCGAGACGCTTTACGGCCATCATGCGGCGCAGGCGCCACGTGGATGGTTCTGTGGATCGCGCTGGCGTCGGTGTTCTCCGTGCTGCTGGGATACTCGCGCGTGCCTTACTCGGCGGCGTTGGACGGAAATTTCTTTCCGGTATTCGGACGCCTGCATCCGACGAAACATTTTCCGTACGTTTCGCTGCTCGTTCTCGGCGGACTGGCCTTCGTATTCAGCGTGACTCTGAAGCTCGAAACGGCCATCAAAGGCATTCTGGCCATGCGGCTGCTCGTGCAGTTCATCGGGCAGGCGGTGGGAGTGATATTGTTGCGGCGGCGCTGGGGAGCGGCGCGATTGCCGTTCAAGATGTGGCTTTACCCTGCTGCCCGCCGTGCTGACCATGGTCGGGTGGGCTTGGCTTTTCTGGCAGACCGGTACGGCGAGAAAATGGGGAATCGCGGAGATCGCGTTGGGAGCGCTCGCATTTCTTATCTGGGCCCGTAAAATGCGACAATGGCCGTTTGCAAAAGTCGCAGATGTGGAAGGCCGCGATGAAACGTCGGCTGCCAGAGAGCATTTAAGGCTAAGAGGAATTTGGGAAAATCCTTTTTGGGCGCTGTGCTCACCTTTCTCTTCGCGCAACCGGCGTTGCCGCAATTTCCACCGGCTCCGGGAACAGGCCCAGGCCTTCCGGAAACCATCGAAGCCATCGACAGCGCGCGAGTGACGACGCGCATCCTCTATATTACCGCGCATCCCGACGACGAATCTGCTGCATTGCTCACCTATCTCGCCCGCGGTCTGCATGCGGATGTTGCGCTGCTGACGCTGACGCGGGGCGAAGGCGGACAAAACGACCTCGGACCCGAGCAAGCGCCGCAACTTGGATTGATCCGCACGCAGGAATTGCTTGCCGCGACGCGAGGCTACGGCGTGAAACTCTTTTTTGCCAAGCGCGCCGGATTTTGGATTTTCGAAAACGCCCGAGGAAACGGAAAAAGTATGGGGCGATGCAGTCCTCGGAGAAATGGTTCGCGTGATTCGCACGTTTCGGCCCAACATCGTGATTAACGGGTGGGGCGGCGTGCATGGCGGACATGGGCATCACCAAACATCGGGGTTGTGGACCCCGAAAGCGGTTCAGATGGCGGCGGATCCGAAAGCATTTCCCGAGCAAATGGCCAAGGATGGATTGGCTGTCTGGGGAAAGCCAGCGCATCCAGTGCAGATATTGGATACGGAGCGCGGCGGGGCAACCAGCGCGTCGTCGAACGGCTATACCTTGCCGGTTGACGACATCTCGCCGCTTTGGGGCAAACCCTGGCGGGAAATCGCGTCTGGACGCATTTTCCAATCACCGTTCGCAGGGCATCACTGGTTTTGTGAACTCACCTTTTCTACGCCGGCCGCTGGTGCTGGTGCGCGAAGACGGAAGCAAGCTCGACCCGGCGAGCTTGCGGACCGCTTCACGACTCTCGCAGCGAGTCCCTGCCCGGAGACATCGTTCCGGCACGCCATGACGGAGACGGAATCGGCCATTGAGAAGGCGCGCATTCAGGCGCTCGCTCTCAATTGGGCGCGAGGCGGCAGCCCACTTGGCCACCGCCGCGAAGCAAATCGACTCCATCTCTCCGCTAAGATGGGGATGCGACGACTTCGCCACTCTCCTTCGAGCTTGCAAGTGCGCGCAGCGAATCGAAAGAGGGTTAAGACTGGTGGCAGCCGTCGAGGTCCGGGCGGATGCCGACCGCGACACTCTCGTCGGCGGCGAATCGTTCGGCGTGTCGGCCCAGGCCATCTGCCGCAAAGAAGCAGGCTGCGAGCTCGGCGCGCTGAATTTGAATCTTCCTCCATATTTCAAAGAAACAAAACGAGAGGGCGATGGCGCGAAGGGCTACTCAGTTCACGGTCGATGTTACCCAAGCTGCTCCTGAAGTTGACCGCTTGGGAGAAATTGCAGCCTGAGCCACCGCCGTTGTTAACGCGCGCAGCAGGAAGTGGTCATCGCTGGATATGAATTTTCTGTCACGGTTCCCGTGACGCATATCGCCGCGAACTCCACCCGCGTAGACCGCGTTCCGTGCGCATCGTTCCGGCGTATACATTGAAAGTGGAACCCAAGCAAGCGCTCGAAGTGCTGGGAAAACCAGAGAAGACCTTTCGATGTTTTATTGCGGGTCCATTCCTACGCGACGCAGCCTGGCAAAGTCTCCGTGGGGCTTGATCTGCCTGACGGTTTTACGGCGAGCGCACCAGTGGAACTTGCCTTCGATGGCGCCGGAGAGAAATTCGCAAAAGTCACCGTAACCCCGCCGAACAAGCTTTCCGCGGGAAAGTACACGATCACGGCGCTCGCCAAGCGCGGCGAAGAAAAATTCTCCACCACGCTCGAACCGCTGCCTTCTCTGCCCACTCAATTCTGGAGCGAACCTGCGCAATGCGTGGTGTATGCTCTGGACTTAAATGTGCCGAAAAATCTGCGCGTCGGATACATCACGGCAGAAGGCGAACCCATCCCGGAAGCGCTGCGCACGCTTGGACTGCAAGTGGAAATGCTGGATGCGCAGGCGCTGGCTTTTGGCGATCTGTCAAAATTCAATGCCATTGTCGTGGGCGTACGGGCGTATGAATTGCGGCCAGAACTTCCGGGCGCGAATCAACGGCTTCTGCAGTACGTCGCCAACGGCGGCGCACTGGTCGTGCAATACAACCGCGACTTCGCCTGGAACAAAGAACAATACGCTCCGTATCCGGCGAAAATCACTGAATGGCGCGGGAGGCCAGCTTCCCCGCATCACCGACGAAAATTCTCCCGTCAAATTTCTTAAGCCGGACGATCCGCTTCTAAATCGCCCGAACAAAATCACGCAGGACGACTTCAAAGGCTGGGTGCAAGAGCGCGGACTCTACTACTGGACACAATTTGATCCAAAATACACCGCGGTCTGGCCATGAACGACCCCGGCGAGCCGGACCTGAACGGCGCGATGGTCTACACGCACTACGGCAAAGGCATGTACATTTACACGGGCATCGCTTTCTTTCGCCAAATTCCCGAAGGTGTCCCAGGCGCGTACCGGCTTTTCGTAAATCTGCTCAGCGCGACGCAAGCAAACTGACCCGGACGCAGCTTTCAGCGCCGTCCGCCTTCTCCGCAAAGCCCGGTCACGCCCACGTAAATCAACTGGACACATCGCTGCCGCGCACAAATCAGCGTGCTATCCTCTTTCAACCGGGGGTCGAAGACGCATGAAGAATTATTTTTGCAATCATTTTGCCGGCCGCAGGATGCAAAAGGCTGCTCACTCATACTGGGAGCGGCTCTTTTGCTTGGCTCTGCGCCGCACCGGCTGGGGCGCAGAAGAAAAAGAAAACGACACGCTCAGCGGACGACATGCCCGACGCGCTGCCCGCGGGCGACGAGCAACAGATCGATTACACCATTTCGGAAATGCTGGGCGCCTGGCAACTCGGCGACATCGACAAGCTGCACAAGGACTATGCGGATGACGTCTCCGTCGTCAATGGCATCTGGGCGCCGCCGGTTTTCAGCGTGGACGAATTATCTCGCGGTCTATCAAGCGCAGCACGCACGGATGCAGCAGGTGCGCATGGACAGGTCGCAACACCTATATCAAATACAGCGGCAACTTCGGCTGGGCCTGCTATCAGTGGGATTTTTCCGCGGTAGTGGATGGCCAGCCTACGGCCGCCCGCGGGCAAACCACTTTGATTCTGGAAAAAAGGAATAACCGCTGGGTGATCGTGCACAACCACACTTCGCTGGCGCCAACAACCCACCCATCGCGCCCGCGAACACGCCGCAGCGGCGCAACCCAGCCAAACGGGACCGGGGAGCGCTAAAGAACAGCGGAGCCGGAGCGCGTGTCTACACAACAGGTTAAATAGTTTTTCAAGCCGTTGTAGAGCCACAGACCGGCAAGCACCAGAAGCAGCGCTCCGGAAGCGATGCCGCTGGTCATGAGAGGCCGCGAAAGCGTATTGATCTTCGCGATGATCTCCCTTTGTTCTCGCGCCATGTGTTCCTGAGCGGCGTCGAGAAAGATTTGATCATCTTCATGGCTGGAGAGAACGCTCCGCCGAATCAACAACAGCATGAAGATGGCGGTGACGATCCCCCAGGCAATCAAGACGTACAAGATCGGCCCGGTGAGGGCTCCATGGTGACCTCCCACTGGAAGCCAGCGCGGTCTTTGTTTGCGGGGGCAAGGAAGGCGTGAGACCGCGTTCTAAGGCGGAGTATAGCACTAACCATTTGAATTTCAAGTACTTCCATAAAGCGAATGGATGCTTGGCGGCACGCAGGTGGCGGTCGTTAAGGCGCCAGTCGAAACTATTCCATCATGCGGGCAAACTCTTTGTTTCCTGGGGTTTGCGCGCGACGGCCACTAAGAGTCATGAAACGGCTTGGCCGTCTTATCACAGTCATTCTAGAATTCCGGCGAAGGGGCATGGCCCCCTTCGTTGACAAAGCGGATAAGTGGCGGGCACAATGAAAAAGCCTCGTTGGAACTGCAATCCCGGCTCGTTTGGGGTTTCCATCACAGCACTCGTGCCCGAGTGGCGGAACTGGCAGACGCGCAGCTTCAGGAGCTAGTGATCGCAAGGTCGTGGAGGTTCGAGTCCTCTCTCGGGCACCATCAAAAAACTCTCTAGTGCACGGTCCCGCGCATGGTTGGCTGCGTGCCTGGGGCGTTGAACGACGCGCCCCGCGCCAACCAGTTGCCGACGCGTCGTTCCCAAGAGCTCGCAGTCTTAGGATGGTTGCAATCTCTCCGCCGGCTGCTCGCGGTCTAGTGTGCTCCGAATCGCCTGGCTGAGGGTTGTCAGGCCAAAGGGCTTTTGCAGAATGGCCGCGCCTTTTTCCAACAGGGACATTAAGGCGGCTGCTTCGGATGTGTATCCCGTCGTGAACACTACTTTCATGCCCGGCTTCAGCTCCGCGATTCTGGAATAAGCTTCCGGACCGCCGAGCCGGGGCATGACCACATCCATCAGGACCAAATCTATCTGGTCGCAGTTTGCTTTGAACAGCTCGAGCGCTTCGGCGCCGTCGCGCGCCAGGAGCGTGCGGTAGCCCAGAGCTTGCAGCATTTCGTTGGCGGAATCTCGCAGCCCTTCGTGATCGTCCGCAACCAGAATCGTTTCTGTGCCCCGCAGCGGTCGTTCCTGGCGCGCCGCCTCACGAGGTTCATGCACTCCCGTTTCGGCAATAAGATAGACACGGAAGGAGGTTCCCTTTTCAAGTTCGCTATACACGTAGATAAAACCGCCGTGCTGTTTCACAATTCCGTAAACGGTGGCCAGACCAAGCCCGGTTCCTCTGCCCATCTCTTTCGTTGTGAAAAAAGGTTCGAAAATGCGCTCGAGGGTGGGGGCGTCCATTCCGGTGCCGGTATCCGAGACCGAAAGAAGAACATAACTTCCCGGCTTTCCATAAGCATGTGTGCGGCAATACTCATCCCCGATTTCGACATTGTGCGTTTCGATGATGAGTCTTCCGCCCCCTGGCATAGCATCCCGTGCGTTGAGGCAGAGATTCATCAGCACTTGCGCGATCTGGGTGGGGTCCGCCATGGTCACGCGCAGGTCCGCCGCTTCCAGCACTTTAATTTCGACGTCCGCCCCAATCACTTTGCCAAGAAAACTCATTTCCTCCTGGACGAGAATATTCAGATTGAGCTTCTTGGGCTGCAGTAGCTGACGGCGCCCAAAAGCGAGAAGCTGAGAGGTGAGTTTCGCGGCGCGCCGGGCTTGGTCGCGAATCTTTTGAAAGCGCTCGCGGATGCGGCTATCGGGCGGCGCTTCGTCGCAACCTAACTCTGCCCAGCCCATGACGGCGCCAATCATATTGTTGAAATCGTGAGCGATGCCCCCGGCAAGCCTTCCGATGGCTTCAAACTTTTGGAGTTGTTGCACATGCTGTTCCAAACGCTTGCGTTCCCGGCGATCTTCGGCCTCGCGGAGTTCCCGTTGGACTGCCGGAACCAGACGCTTCAGGTTCGTCTTCATGACGTAATCCTGAGCGCCCACTCTCATGGCCTCTGTCGCCGCGTCTTCTCCGATCGTGCCGGAAACGAAAATGAAAGGGATTTCGGCATCTTTTGCACGAACCATCTTCAAGGCTTCCGGCCCCGAAAACTGGGGCATGGAATGATCCGAGACGACAATGTCCCATTTCTTTACGAGCGCCGTCTCCAGCCCATGGGCCGAGTACACACGTTCTGACGCAACGTTGTACCCCCCCTGCCGCAGGTGCAGCAGCACGAGCGCGGCGTCGTCCTCCGAATCCTCAATGATCAATAAACGCAGGGGGATATTCATTTACACTCTCAGCGGCGGCGGCTCGTTCAGCACGAGCCAATACAGACCCAATTGCTTGGCCGCTTCCACGAATTGGTCAAAATTCACCGGTTTGCGCACGTAACTATTGGCGCCCAAACCGTAGCCTTGCACGCGATCCTGCTCTTCGTTCGAGGATGTGAGAATTACGACCGGCAGCAACTTGGTTCGGGCATCAGCGCGAATACGGCGCAGTACTCCCAAGCCATCGAGCCTCGGGAGTTTCAAATCCAGCAGAACAACCTGAGGAAAATCCTCGGTCTCACGGCCGGCGTGAGCGCCCTCGCAAAAGAGGTAGTCCAAGGCCTCCACACCGTCCCGGGCAACGAAGACTTCTTTCACGATGTTGTGCTTTTTCAGTGCTCGCACGGTAAGCGCTTCGTCATCTGGGTTATCTTCGACTAGCATAATCAAGTTGTTTTTCATCGCTCGCCCCTTGGACAGCCTTTTCTCCCATCGTGAAGTAAAAAGTCGCACCTTTGCCAATCGCGGACTCCGCCCAAATTCGTCCGCCATGGCGGTGAACGATGCGCTGCACGGTGGCCAGGCCCACGCCCGTCCCGGCAAACTCGGACATGGCGTGCAAACGCTGGAATGCCCCGAACAGCCTGTCGGCATACGCCGGATCGAATCCCGCGCCATCGTCTCGAACGAAAAACGCCAACGTACCCTTGACTTCGGCCTGGCCGAACTCGATGTGCGCGGAGGCACGCTTGGAAGTGAATTTCCAGGCGTTGTCCAGCAAGTTTTCCAGCATGGCGCGTAACAATCCGGGATCGGCGGTGGTTGTCAAGCCATTTTGGATTCGAAGAGCGACCTGCCGGCCGGGCTGGCTCTTCTGCAGGTCGTCCGCGATAGAGGCGGCCATGGCGCTTATATCGACGGTTTGAATACGCATCTCGGCGCGAGTCAAGCGTGAAAGGTTCAGAAGGTCGTCAATTAAGGTGCCCATGCGCTGTGTTGCAGTACGAATCCGGTTAAGGTGAGACTTGCTAGCGTCATCGAGTTTGTCAGCGCAATCTTCGAGCAGGGCATGACTGAATCCGTCGATGGTCCTGAGCGGTGCTCGGAGGTCGTGCGAAACGGAATAGCTGAACGACTCCAGTTCTTTGTTGGCGGCGGCGAGATCGGAGTTGGAGCGCGACAGCTCATGGCGGCGGCGGTCCAGCTCTTCTAAAGCTTGCTTGCGGTCCGTTGTGTCGGAAACCACTCCCATCATCCGTACCGGTTTGCCTTCGGGGTCGCGATAGACGCGCCCCTGAGCGCAAATCCAACGGAGGGAGCGATCAGCGGCGCGGCGGATGCGGCATTCCATGAAGAAGTTATTGGACTGGAATGCTTCCGCAAAACTCGATCGAAAGAGCTCTCGGTCCTCGGGAACGATGTGACGTTCCGCGACTGCCATGCCCCACTCAGGTTGGAGTGATTCGTATCCAAAGATCTGATCGTGCCGCGGCGAGCGGAAGGCCCGATCGCTGGCGACGTCCAAATCCCACACGCCGAATTGCGCCGCCTCAATGGCCATCTGGAGCCGTTCTTCGCTTGCTTTGAGCGCTTCAGCAGTCTGTCTGCGTTCGGTTACGTCACGAATGGCGCTCGATACCAGGACGCCTTCTTCCGTTTCCAGAGGGCTGAGGCTGATTTCCACGGGGAACTCGGTGCCGTCGGAGCGCAGTCCGTAAAGTTCCAGGCCTGCTCCCATGGTGCGTGTGCGGGGAAGCGAGAAGAAGCCTTTGCGATGTTCCGAATACTGGCCGCGGCATCGCTCAGGCACGAGCATCTCGATGCTGCGCCCCAGCAACTCCTCTCTCGCATAGCGGAAAGTTTTCTCGGTTTGCGAATTGACCAGAACAATTTCTCCCTTTCCGTCGACGATCACGATCGCGTCGGGAGCCGACTCCAGCAGTCCCTTGAATTCATCTTCGGACCGTTTTCGGCTGGTGATGTCCCGAGTCACCTTGCTGAAACCGCGCAATTGGCCCTTCTCGTCACGCAATGGCGTGATGACCACGTTGGCCCAAAATGTGGATCCATCCTTGCGCACGCGCAGTCCTTCTTCTTCAAAACGGCCTTCGTCTTTCGCGATCTCGAGTTCCATGGCAGGCTTGTTTTGTGCAAGTGCTTCCGGGGGGTAAAACTTTGAGAAGTGCTGGCCGATGATCTCCTCCGCGCGATATCCCTTTATGCGTTCTGCCCCTTCGTTCCAGGTGGTTATCAGGCCCTGAGGGTCGAGCATCAGAATGGCGTAGTCTTTGACTCCATGTAGCAGGAGCCGTAACTTTTCGTCGCTCAGCCGCAACGCTTCTTCCGTTTGCCGGCGATCGGTGATATCCCGAATCGCGCTCGAGACTAGAATCCCCTGTTCCGTTTGCAGGGGGCTGAGGCTAATCTCCGCGGGGAATTCGGTGCCATCTTTCCGCCGCGCCTGTAGCTCGAGAGCCGCCCCTATGGTGCGTACCTTGGGATCGCTAAAGAAGCCGCGCCGGTGGCCTGAATGCTTTCCACGGAATCTTTCCGGCAGCAGCAATTCGACTTTCTGGTTAAGCAGTTCATTCCGCGGATAGCCAAACATCTTTTCCGTTTGAGAATTGACGAGGACGATTTCTCCTTCCTGGTTGACGATCACCATCCCATCCGGCGCCGCTTCCAGAAGATTTCGGAATTTCTCCTCTTGCTGCTTCCGCAGTGTAACGTCGCGGTTGCTCTCCAAGACAGCCGTGGGTTTGCCGCCCTCGTCCGTCCGCAGGGCCCACCTGCTGGAAACCACCACTGTCCTCCCGTCACGCCGCCGGTGAATCAGCTCGCCCTCCCAAGACCCAGTCTTGGCAACCTCGGTTTCGATCTCCATAAGGGACTTAGGAAAAACGGTTCGCAGAAGCTCATGGGTGGTCCTGCCGCGAACTTCTTCTTTTCGCCAGCCATACAGTTTTTCGGCCGCGCCATTCCAAAAAATGATCTCGTCCTTCAGATTTCGCACAAGAATCGCGTCGTGAGTCAAATCCAGGAGGTCGGCGTTGGCGCGGTAGTTTGCTTCGCTGATGCGGAGGTTTACTTCCAGCTCTCGCCGTTCATGCACTTCTTCTTGCAGCGCAGCATTCGCCTGAATCCATTGCTTGTTGCTTGGGAATTCCAGTGCTTGCGGCACGATGCGGACCAAGAGGATGGCTGTGCATATGGAAGCCACCGCGGTGATAGCCTTGATCGCGCCGGCCAGCCAATAGTTCGCGTGCCAGAGATTCCACACTTCCATCAGATGCGTCGTGCCGCAAGCAATGATGAAGATTCCAAAGAGCGCAAACATCCAGCTGAAAGGCAGATCCTTACGCCTGCGAATAAATAGCAAGAGAATGATAGGTATCGCAAAATAGGCGAGCGCAGTCAGTAGATCCGAGGCAACGTTCAACCACACCAATCCCGTGTTCCACTGGTAGCAAAAACCATGTGGCTGAAAACCTCCGGCGCCGAACGCCAGACCGAAGCAGTCCATGCACCTCCTCCGGCGGTGGCAACCTCAGTGCCGAGCCGTCCGCCTTGAGCGACGATCGATGAAGAGGGAAGGTAGAGCCTCCTCCCGCAGTTACTCTGGCCCGAAATCGGGAACGTGAGAATGGATTCAAGAAGGGGAATTCTCTGAAGGGTGCCCTATTCTTACTCAAACAATCGCAATGTTCAAGACCGTGCTAGTTCAGGGTCGCTGGAAGGTAACTTGACCCGCTCCAGTTCGAGCGCCTGTATAGGATTAAGTTTTTAGACTTACCGGCATACTCCGCGGCTCTACTCCGCGCGCAACATCGAGGCTGGATCGATTCGCACTGCTTGAATCACGGGCCGCAAAGCAGCCAGCAGCGCTCCCGCAAGAATCGCCGCCGATGGCAGCGCCAGCATCTGCAAATCCGTGGCCCTCACCTGATAAAACAGCGACTCCACATATCGCACCGACAACATCCCCAAACCCACACCGGCCAACGCGCCTGCAAGCACCATCGAAAAGACTTCCGTCGTCACCAATCGCGCCACACCTCCGGCTTGTGCGCCCACTGCCATACGAATTCCGATCTCGCGACGCCGCTGCAGCACGGAATAGTGCAGCACGCCATACAGCCCGACGCCCGCAAGCAGCAGCGCAACAATCGCGAAGAAAAGGGCCAGGGTCGCCAGCAACCGCTCACGCACAGTGTGCGATTGATTGATCTCGAGTTGCGTACGAATGCGGCTCACGCGAAACTCCGGCCGCGCCCGAGGTACTTCCTGCCGTAGTATGGATGCCAATGAGCGCGGATTCGCGACGGAACTGCGCACCAGCAAAATCCCCGCACCTCTCATGCGTGAGGCGCCTTTCTCGTCGACGGAATGAAACGGAACATAGAGCTGCGGCAAGATCGGCTCGCGCAAATCCCGGTAGCGGACATCCCTCACGTAGCCGCACGATTTCGTAATGCAGGCGCGCTCCTTCGTCCAAAGAAAGATCGAACGCCTTTCTCACGGGATCCACGCCGTCAAAGTAAGTTTTCGCGAACGTTTCGTTTACGAGCGCCGCGCCGGGATGTGCATCGCCGGGCCGGAAGTCTCTTCCATCTATCAGTTGAATCTTCATGGTCTCCAGCCAGCCTGGCGAAACAGCGCGCATGTAGGACAGCACTCCATTGGGCGGAGCGCCGTTCACGGAAATAAAATTGTTCCAGCTGCTGGCGCCGAGCAGAGGCGAATCCGCCATAGCGACCGTTTCTACTCCGTGCATGCCGCGTACATGGTCTGCGACCTGTTCCCAAAACTCCACTGGCTGCGGGCTCTTTGTCACCATGTCGAGAACGAGCACGCGATCCGCCGAGAAGCCCACGGATTGATGAGACAAGCGCTGAAAGGTAGTCACGAAAAGTCCCGCGACAAACAGCACGAGAAAACAAAACGCCACCTGCACGGCAATCAGGGCATGCATCAAACGCCGCTTCGAATGCGGATCTTCTCCGCCCTTCAGCGCACTTACGGGGTTCACCGCGGACGCGCGCAGCGCCGGCGCCAACCCGAACAGCAAAGTCACACCAAGCGCCAGCGCCAGGCCGAATCCCAAAACTCGCCAATCCGAAGGAAGCATCAGACGCGCAGGGTTGTCCGGTGGATTGATCATGCTCACCACGAACGGTCCCGACCACCACGCGAACAATCCTCCGATCGCGGCTGCCAGGAGGGCGAGCCACGCGCTCTGCACGAGCACAAGCTGAATCAAACGCCATCGCCCGCCGCCGATCGAAACGCGCACGGCCATTTCGCGGGCCCGCGTAGAAGCTTGCGCCGTCATCAGATTGGCGACGTTCGCGCAGGCAATGAGCAATACCAATGCCACCAGCACGCCGAGAACTGCCAAGGGGCGCCGCGTTTCGGATTGCATGTCAGAAACGCCGCTGTCTGCGGGCTCAAGCAAAACTTTCTGATTCAAGAAATTATCAATCTCTTCCTTGGACATTCCCATGAAGCCTTTGGCTCGCTCTTCTTCGAACGCGCGCGAAGTTGCATCTAGCTTCTGCCGGATCGGTTCGAGCACCGTGCCGGGCTTGACCATCGCGAAAGTCCTGTGCCAGGTCGAGTCCTCGCGTGTAACCTGCGGGTTCATCATCGCAGGCACGAAAATATCCACCATCGTCCCGGGTTCCGTCCCGGTAAAAGGCGCTTCCACCACGCCAACTATTTCGTAAATCTCATTGCCCATTCGAAAGGTCTTCCCGATCACCTTTGGATCCTGCCCAAAGCGGTGCGACCAATAGTCGTTAGACAGCACCGCAAAGGGATGCCCATCCGGTTTCATATCATCATTCTCGGTAAACAGCCTCCCCAAAGCCGGCCGCAGCCCCAGCGTTGGAAACATCCAGCCGGAAACGTACTGAAGGTATGCCGTTTCAATCTCTTCGTCTGATTTATAAGTCAGATCCACTGGCTCGGCATAGGAAACGGCGAACAATTCGGCTTGACCCTTCACCGCCGCCCGCATCAGCTCAAAATCCGGGTAAGTCCAACCATCAAAGTTTTGGGGTTTGCCTTCCGGCCCGATACCCTGGCGCGATAGATCGTAGAGCCGCTCCGGGTTTGCCACCGGCAACGGCCGCAACAAAATAGCGTCGATCAAGCGGAACGCAGACGTGCAGGCTCCGATCGCCAGCGCAAGCGAAAGTATCGCCGCGAGCGAAGTGACCTTCGTCTTTCTTAATTGGCGTAATCCAAAGAGTGAGTCGGAATGCAGCGACTCCAGCCAAGATACGAGTCGCGCGTCGCGGCTCCCCTCGCGGTGCCGCAAAGTCGAGCCGAACGCCCGACGCGCCTCGCCCGCATCGCGCCCCTGTGCAATCGCCTCCGCAATGTGTGCCTCAAGCTCTTCGTCAATCTCGCGATTCAACTGCTCTCCGCGAAACACGTTTCGCACTCGCGACCATAGCGACATCTCACGCCTCTCTCAAAACGCGATTGACCGCCAAAGTCACCGCCTGCCAACGCGACTCTTCCATGCCCAGTTGTTTTTTCCCCGCCGCCGTCAACTCATACAACCGCGCCCGCCGCCCCGTCTCTTTCGTCACCCACTCCGCGCGTATCCATCCCGCCTCCTCCATCCGATGCAGAGCCGGATACAGCGAGCCTTCCTCCATGCGCAGCACCTCGCCCGAAATGTCCTGAATCGCCGTCATAATCGCGTACCCATGCAGCCCCGGCCGCCGCGAAAGTATCTTCAGGACGAGCAAATCCATCGACCCTTGCAAAGAGTCCGCCTTAGCCATACTCAGACCTCGAAATACATAGACGTCTAAGCAAGCGAAAAGTTCCGTTGAAATCATCAGTCTGCTGGCTGTTTGAGGGGCCA
This sequence comes from uncultured Acidobacteriota bacterium, assembly GCA_963804545.1. Lineage (GTDB taxonomy): Bacteria > Acidobacteriota > Terriglobia > Acidiferrales > UBA7541 > Acidiferrum. The sequence continues at coordinate 1,965,396 of CAWDQW010000004.1, read as the reverse complement.
CTGCTCACCGCGAGATGGCGAAAACTGGGAAGTTCACCGCGCTTTTTCCGGTGTCCTGTTGGGTTGACATCTTACCCGAGTGGGCGCATCGTATGTCCTATGTCTGCCCAAGAAGCCCAAGGCCGTCTGGAACTACTGCAAGGCACGCTGGACCTGCTCATCCTGCGCACGCTCATCTTTGGCTCCCAGCACGGCCAAGGGATAGCACGCGCGATTCAACAAACTTCCGAAGAAGAGCTATTGGTGGAACACGGCGCGCTCTATCCTGCGCTGCAGCGGCTGGAAGAGCGGGGCTGGATTTCCGCCAAATGGGGAACCTCGTCAAATAACCGTAAGGCGCGTTTTTACTCCCTGACCCCGGCCGGCCGCAAACAACTCGTCAAAGAAACGACAAAGTGGAAGCGGCTGGCGGCAGCCATCGGGCGGATTCTGGAATCTCAGGCGGAAGGGAGCTAAGCCCATGTTCGGACGCAAGCGAAAAGAGAACGATTTCAGCGAAGAAATCAAAACGCATATTCAAATCGAGAGTGAGCGCTTGCGCGGGCAGGGGCTGAGCGAGCAAGAAGCATTGGCTGCCGCGCGGCGGGCGTTCGGCAACGTTACGCGAGCTGAGGAACGATTCTACGAATCCCGCCGATGGCTCTGGTGGGATAACCTCCGGCAGGATATTCGCTATGGGCTGCGCATGCTCGCGAAATCTCCTGGCTTTGCGGCGGTGGCCATTCTCACGCTCGCATTGGGCATCGGCGCAAACACGGCCATTTTCAGTTTAATCGACGCGGTGATGCTGCGGTCGCTCCCGGTCGAGAATCCAAAGCAGTTGGTCCTGCTGAGATGGGGAGCGCACAACTCCCCCAACATTCAGGGCTACATGTCTTCGGGAGATTGCCCCTCGGATATGCGCCGCGGTGGCGCAAATCCTTCCGGCTGTTCCTTCTCCGAACCGCTGTTCCGAAGCATCGCGGAGGCTGACCCGTTTTCGGGAATCGCCGCGTTCGCCAATTCGGGCCGGCTCGATTTAAGCGGCAACGGCCCGGCCAGCGTGATCAACGGCCAGCTTGCTTCAGGGGACTTTTTCCGCACCATGGGCGTGAAAGCCGCCTTGGGCCGCTTGTTTGAGCCAAGCGATGATTCGCTGTCCGCGGCCCCGGTGGCTGTCTTGAATTACGGGTACTGGCAGAGCGCTTTCGGCGGCGCTCGCGACGTGATCGGCCGCACGATTGAATTAAACAATGTCCCGTTTACGATTATCGGTGTTGCCGAGCAACGATTTACGGGAATCACGCCTGGCAGCGACTACGATGTTTGGCTGCCGCTCTCCGACGCGCAACGGATTACCGATCCCATGCGCTGGCGAAACCGCCAAGGGGACGTAAGTTTCTGGTGGCTCACGATTATTGGCCGGCTCAAACCTGAGGTGCAGCGCGCGCAGGCGCAAGCGATTGTGAGCGGCCTCTTCCGCAATCAGATGCTGCACGGCTCCGTGCCACTTTTCCATGGTGGAGAGTCGACCCCAACACTCGCCGCGCGACCCGGGGGTCCGGCTGGTGGTGGCGCCGTTCGCAGCGAAATGATTGTTGGTGCAATGCCGGCCCCAGCTGGAAGCAACGCCCCGCCGAGCCCGGCTGCGGCACCGCAGCGAGCCCCGGGAAACAGTGCCACAGTGCAAATTCGCAGGGAGGCAAATGGTGGAGTGCCGCCGCCGTCTATGGGCGGTCATCCAATCACCATGCCTGCGCCGCCAGTAACAACTGCGGGAGGCACACACTCCCCGGAATCCGCTGGCGGCCCGAAGACGCTGTCCGCAGCCGCCGACAATCCGGAAATAACGCTCGTACCCGCGCAGACGGGCCTGACCGGCGCCCGAAGCCGCTACTCCGACCCGCTATATCTCCTGATGCTCGCTGTCGGAATCATTTTATTGATCGCTTGCGCGAACGTCGCAGGGCTGATGCTCGCCCGGGCCGCCGCGCGGCAAAAGGAAATGGCGGTGCGGCTGGCGCTGGGCGCAGGGCGGGCACGGGTCGTGCGCCAGCTCTTGACGGAAAGCGTAATGCTCTCGACATTTGGCGGAGCGCTCGGCATTCTCTTCGCCTACTGGGGAGCGCACGCCATCATTTCCTTTGTGTCGAGCAATCAGCCACGTCCCCTGGGATTCGCCACGAGCGTCGACCTGCGCGTCCTCGGATTCACCGTCGCGGTTTCGTTGCTCACCGGAATTCTTTTCGGGATCGCGCCGGCTTTTCGCGGCGCGCGTGTCGATTTAACGCCGGCGCTCAAGGAAGTCGAAGGAAGCTCCACGCGTGCGGGACATGCCGGCGCAAAATGGTTCAGCGTCGGCAATGCGCTGGTGGTGGCGCAAGTCGCGCTCGCGATCGTTGTGCTCGTGGGCGCCGGACTTCTTGTGCGCACGCTCGCGAACCTGCGCAGTGTCGACGCCGGATTCGATTCGCATAACATCTTGATTTTCGGAATCGATCCGACGCTGATCGGCTATAAAGGCCCGCAGGTGGACAGCTTCTACCGCGACTTGCAGGGCCGTCTCTCGGAAACACCTGGCGTGAAGTCCGCGAGCTACTCGATGATGCCACTGTTGAGCAACGGCCTGATGATGACCAGCTTCCACTGGCCCGGCACGCCGCAGGATCAAGAAGCCGAATCGGATATGCTTGGCGTTGGGCCGAATTTCTTTGCGACGCTGCACATTCCATTTCTTGCCGGCCGTGAATTCAACGCTTCCGATTTCGTGATTGGCGCTTCGAACTCCGGCGACTCGCCAACTTCCGCGCCCACTGCGGTGATTGTGAATCAGGCTTTCGTGGCAAAGTATCTTGGCAAGGAGAATCCGCTAGGGAAACGGTTTGGCGAATCGGCGGGAGACGCGAACGGCCCTGCGAGTCCCGGGTACGAGATCATCGGCGTCGTGCGTGACGCGAAATACAACGATCTCGCGGCGGGAGATCCACGCCACCATGTATACGCCGCAGCACTTTGGGGGAGTATCCTTCGAGCTGCGCACAGCGGCCGATCCGCGGGCCATTCTTCCCGCAATACGCGAAGTCGTGGCGCAAGTAAACACGAATTTGCCGCTCTTCGACGTGAAAACCGAATCCGAGCAAATCGACCGGTTGCTGTTTCAGGAGCGGCTGGTCGCGCGGCTCTCGGGCTTTTTTGCTTTGTTGGCGCTTATCCTGGCCTGCGTGGGATTGTACGGACTTCTATCGTACGAAGTTTCGCGGGGCACGCGCGAAATCGGAATTCGCCTGGCCCTCGGCGCGCAACGGGGAAGCGTGCTGAAGCTGGTCTTGCGGCAGGGACTTCTGTTGGCGATTGTCGGAGCCGCTCTGGGCATCGGTGCCGCTCTGAGCGTGACGCGCTATTTGGCCTCCATGCTCTACGATGTGCATGCCAACGATCCGCTGACGATGATCGCGGTCGCCGTGCTGCTTGTGCTTGTCGCGCTGGCCGCGTGCTACGTTCCGGCGCGGCGAGCGATGCGCGTCGATCCCATGGTCGCACTTGCGGCACGAGTAGTTTTTCCGCCAGCTCCGACCACGCTCTGCATACAGAACTGGTAGCAAGAGAAAGGCAATCCCAGCAACCAAGCCTCTAAGTGCCGGTTGACCGCACGCTCGGAGCGACGCTCTTCACTCCGCGTGAACGACCTTCTGCTGGCTTACGTTTTGCCCGTCGCCACTTTTCAATTTGCTGAAAATCACCGTCGACAAAATCGTGAACACGCCCAGGACAACCAGCGCCTCGTGAACGCCGTGAATCATTTCCGCTGGATTCGAATGAACGCGAGGAACAAAATACGCAGTGGCCAGCCCCGCCGCCGCCACGCCAAAACTAATGGACATTTGTTGCATGGTGCTGGCAATCGAGCTCGCGCTGCTCGTTTCTTCTTCAGTGACATCGGCATACACTAGGGTATTCATGCTTGTGTACTGCAACGAAGTGAACGCCCCATAGCAAAAGGCCTGCAGCACGATGACCCATACTGGCGTGTGCAGGCCGATGGTTGCAAAAAGCAGCAGGAGAAGACCGAGGATCACCGTGTTGGAGACCAGCACTCCACGATAGCCGATGCGGTTCAGAATTTTCGGCAGCAGAAATTTCGTGCTCATCGAGGCGAGCGCCTGCGGCATGATCAGCAAACCAGACTGAATCGGCGTAAAACCAAGCCCAACCTGATAAAGCAACGGCAGGAGGAAAGGAACACCGCCGATGCCAAGACGAGTAAAGAAGCTGCCGCTTACCGAAGCGCTGAATGTGCGAAGACGAAATAGACTCAGCCGCAGCAGGGGAAATTCGATTTCTCTCGCATGCAGCAAGTAGCCGCCGATCAGCGCAAGAGAAACTGCCAGTAGTCCCAGAATTTCGACCGTACTCAATGTATGTTCGCCGAAGATCTCCAGCACATAGGACAGCAGCGCGATTCCGGAACCAAACAGGATGAGCCCTACAACATCCAGCGGGTGCGTCTCTTCGCGGTAGTCCGGCAAATGCAGATAGACCATCAGCAATCCGATGATCCCTATCGGGATATTTACGAAGAAAATAAATCGCCAGTGCAGATAACCGACGATTAGTCCGCCGGCAATCGGTCCCAGCATCGGTCCAACAAGCGCGGGGATGGCCACAAAGCTCATTGCGCGAATCAGCTCGGACTTCGCGAACGTTCGAACCAGAGTGAGCCGCCCCACCGGAACCATCATGGCTCCGCCGCAACCCTGCAGGATTCGGCAGGCCACAAGCAAATGGATGTTGCTCGAAATGCCGCAGAGAAAAGAGCCCAGCGTGAAGAGACCAATCGCGGAGGCAAACACGCGCCGCGTCCCAAAGCGGTCCGCCATCCACCCACTGATCGGAATGAAAACCGCCAGGCTCAGTGTGTAACTCGCCAGGACGGACTTCATGCTGAGCGGCGCCACCTTCAGCGCCTCCGAAATGGCCGGCACCGCGGTGTTCAAAATCGTCGTGTCCAGCGACTCCATGAAAAACGCCACAGCCACCAGCCAGGGCAAAAGCCGTTTGCTCGAAGCGGAGGGCGCGTCTGGAACCGAAGGCGATTTGCCGGAAGTGGTGGGCTTAGTTGAACTTGGCGGCATGAAGTTGAGTTATCACTTTACTAGCGAACCGCGGCGTTTGCTCGAATGAACCGTGGCGGTGCGAATCCTCTCCTTATTCCTCTTGGATTACTCTCAGAGGACTTTTGGTCCGCCTTGCCCGTAATCACTTGTACAAAAACGTGCCCCAACCCCTTCCCCTGCCCTTCTTTCTTGCTACGATAAAAAGACCCGAGGACACAACTCCGTATTGGAGTTTCAGGCGCTCGCCCGAATCAAGCGGGCTTCCTTATGTTTAGAAGAGATCGCCACTGACGGCGACTGAGGAGTCTGACGTGAAAAAGGCATCTTTTTATCTGGCAATGACGAGCGTGGCAGGCATGCTTGCCTCACCGGCGTATGGTCAAGCACCTCCTGCGGCGAAGCCGCAAAGTCAGGCTGCCGCTTCCCAGGCAACGGCAACTTCGCCGGCGTCCGCTTCCGGGACCGTCTCCCGCACAACCAAGGCCGTCAACTACCGTCGCGCGGGAGGCTCGACCAAGATTGATTTCAGCGGCACCGAGCTCATGCAAGGGGCTTCCGGAGAAGCCAAAGTCGATAGCAAGAGCACCCACATGGAAATCGAAGCCAAATTTACGGGCCTCGACGACGCAACGAAATTTGGCCTCGAATATCTTACCTATGTCCTGTGGGCCGTTTCCCCGCAAGGCCGCGCTGTGAACCTTGGCGAAGTCGCGCTAAAAAATGGCAGCGGGCAGGTCAAAGCCATCTCGGACATGCAAACCTTCGGCATGATCGTCACCGCCGAACCCTATTTCGCTGTCACGCAGCCCGGCAACATGGTGGTCCTTGAAAATACGCTCGGCCCCGCCACGCAAGGCAAAGTGGAAAATATCGACGCGCAGTACGAATTGCTCGCCCGCGGAACCTATTCTTCGACGAACACGAGAATCGACAACGCCATCTTCGGCATCGACCGCAAAACGCCTCTCGAACTGTTTGAAGCGCGCAACGCCGTTCGCATCGCGCGGATCGCTCAAGCCGATAAATACGCGCCGTCTTCGCTGGCCAAAGCCGAGACGCAACTCAGAAATGCGGAAGAAGTTTATAGCCGCAAGAGCGAGAAAAAATCCGTCGAAGCCGCCGCTCGCGAAGTCGTCGAGACCGCGGAAGAAGCGCGCGTGATGGCTGTGAAGCAAAAAGCGGAACAAGACGCGCAAGCCAAAGCCTTAGCGGACAAGAAAGCCGCGGAAGAACAAGCCGCTGCGGAAATCAAGCGCCGCCAGGATGCGGAGCAGGCTCGCCTGCAAGCCGAAGCCGCCAAAGCCGAAGCCCTTCGCATGAAGCAGGAAGCCGAAAAAGCCGCCGCTGATGCCGCGCGCCAAAAAGCGGAAGCCGAGCAGGCCACCGCCGCCGCCGTCGCGCAGCAGCAAGCCGCGCAAGCCGCCGCCGAACAAGCCGCGCGAGATAAAGCAGCTGCTGTCGATCAGCAACGCGCCGCGGAAGCCGAAGCCGAAAAAGCACGCCAGGCAGCAGCAAAAGCCGAAGCCGAAAAGGCGGATCTACGCGCGCAACTTTTGAATCAGCTCAATTCCATTTTGCAAACACGCGATTCCGCGCGCGGACTCATCGTTAATATGTCCGACGTGCTGTTCGATACGGGCAGCTACACGCTCAAACCCGGTGCACGCGAAAAGCTGGCGAAAATTTCAGGCATTCTCCTGGCGCATCCTGGACTGACATTGCAGATCGAGGGCCATACCGACAGCGTGGGTACCGACGAATTTAACCAGCAACTCTCCGAGCGCCGCGCGGATTCGGTACGCGACTTCCTCGCGGAGAATGGCGTGCCGGCATCGACCATCACGGCGCGCGGTTTTGGCAAGACGCAGCCTGTCGCCACGAACGACACCGCCGATGGCCGCCAGCGCAACCGCCGCGTCGAACTCGTCGTCAACGGCGCCGCCATCGGAAACGCCGCCGCGTCGAACACGACAACGAACCAATAAGCTCTCCTCAACGCACTCAAGGGATCGATGGCTCGGCTTACGCTTAACGCCGTGCTTGATTCTTGTGGGCTCGGCGCCGTCCCGCTAACTCCTGACATTTGGCCCGCGCCAATTGACGGCCTGCAGCGCAATCCGCTACGGTGTTTGTGAAACCGCGATTCATTTGGCCCTTTCGATCCGTGGCAAACCGGAGGTCCTCAATGCTTTTCTTTCTCTTGGCGCTCGTTTTTCCGGCGTGGAAGCCCCACTTTTCGTTTCTCGAAAATCCGCTCGCCAACGAGATGATGGCCCTGCGCTGGCTGCATCTCGTCTTCGGCATTATCTGGATCGGCCTTCTGTACTTCTTCAACCTGGTTCTAACGCCGGCGATGAAGCAAGTCGATCCGGCGGTGCGCGTAAAAATCTATCCGGCGCTGATGTCCAAAGCGATGGCGTGGTTTCGCTGGTCGGCGCTCGTCACCGTACTGGTTGGCATTCGTTATTTTCAATTGCATCTCTTTGCGGATGCGCGCCTCGCGGGCGACCAATCGCTGGCGATCAAATGGCTGGGCTGGTGGTTCCTTATTTGGGTCGTCGCCTACATTTTTATCTACGCCTTTCAGCTCCCTGCAAAAGGCTTTCTAAACAGTCCGTGGGTGCGCGGCATTGGCATCGCGATTGTCGTGGCCGCGGCATCCTGGCTGGTGATGGCGTTGAACGGCGGTGCGAATGTTTCGAACGCCCACCTGGCGATCAGCGTCGGCGGAGGGCTGGGTCTCGTCATGCTGCTCAACACTTGGGGAGTTGTCTGGCGCGTCCAGAAAAAACTGATCAAGTGGGCGCGCACGAGCGCTGAGCAAGCAGTGCCCATGCCTCCCGAAGCCGAACGCCTGATGCGCTGGAATTTTCTAACCGCCCGCGTTTCGTTTTGGCTCTCGTTCCCGATGCTATTTTTCATGGCCGCCGCCAGTCACTACCCTTTCCTAAGCACCGTATTCCGCTGACCGGACGAACTGTCACGCGCCAGTAACAAATCCAGAGTCACTCTCCCCCACGCCATGGTTGACTTTCCGGCCCTTCTCGTTGCAAATGGACTGGCCGAAAATACGCGCGCATCCAGCGCCGGCCCCTATGAATATTCTTGATTTACTCGTTGGCAAGCCGATCCTGACATCGGACGAACGCGCCGAACAAATCGGTCCGGCGCGGGGCATACCGATTTTTGGTTTGGACGGCCTGAGCTCCGCCGCTTATGGCCCGGAAGCGGCACTTAGTTTGTTGATTCCCCTCGGCCTTCTGGGCGTGCGGTACATTGTGCCGGTCAGCGCGGCGATCATCACGCTGCTGGTAATAGTGTATTTTTCTTACCGGCAGACGATTGCTGCATATCCTTCAGGAGGCGGGTCGTACACCGTGGCGCGCTACAACCTTGGGGCGTTTCCGAGTTTGCTGGCGGCCGCGGCCTTGCTGACGGACTACATTCTTACCGCCGCGGTTGGCATTTCGGCGGGTGTTGGTGCGCTGGTCTCGGCGGTTCCTTCGTTTTTGCCGCACACCGTGGCGATCTGCGTCGGGATTCTTTTCATCATCACGATCATCAATCTGCGAGGAGTGCGCGAGGCCGGCGTCGTGTTCATGCTCCCCACCTACCTGTTTGTGGGGACTCTGTTGATCACGATTGCGGGCGGCTTGATGCGAGCGGTGCTCAGCGGTGGCCATCCGACGCCGCTTGCGGCTTTGCCGCCTCCTCCGGTTATGACCCAGGCGGTCAGCTTCTGGCTGCTCCTAAAAGTGTTTTCCAGCGGCTGCACCGCGCTGACCGGTGTGGAAGCCGTCAGCAACGGAGTGAAAGCCTTTCGCGAACCTGCGGTAAAGAACGCGCAGCGGACCTTGACGATCATCATCTTTCTCCTGGCTTTGCTGCTGGCGGGCATTTCCTACCTCGTAAAGATTTACGGAATTGCGGCCACCGATCCGGGGAAGCCTGGTTACCAGAGTTTGCTCTCCATGCTGATTGCAGCGGTGTTTGGCAAAGGGATCTTTTATTACCTGACGATCGCGTCGATTCTGCTCGTGCTTTCGCTTTCGGCGAACACGGCGTTCGCGGACTTTCCAAGACTTTGCAAGGCCATCGCTTCGAACAACTATTTGCCGCACGCTTTCGGGTATCGCGGGCGGCGGCTCGTCTACACCTATGGGATTGTGGTATTGGCGGTGCTCACCGCCCTGCTGCTTATCGTGTTTGGCGGCGTAACCGACAATTTGATTCCTTTGTACGCTGTGGGGGCTTTTCTGGCGTTTACTTTGTCCCAGTGGGGAATGGTGGTGCACTGGCGAAAAAATCGCGGGCCGCACTGGTTCAAGAGCGCGTTGGTCAATGGGCTGGGCGGTTTTGTTACGGGAATCACCGTAATTGTGGTGCTGGTCGCTAAGTTCGCGGATGGAGCCTGGATCACGCTACTGTTCATTCCACTACTGATCTTTTTCTTCAGCAGAGTCCGCAGGCACTACCACGCCGTTTTAGTGGCTACCACCACTAGCGTCGCGGTGGCTCCCGCGAACCACGGGCGGCATCCCATTGTGGTTGTTCCAGTGGATCGCTGGAGCCGCATTTGCAAACAGGCTTTGGAATTCGCCTCGCGGATTTCGCCTGAGATTATCGCGATTCATGTCGAGCCTGGCGAGCACTCGGAGCTGCTGCACGAGGACTGGGAACGGTATGTCGAGCGGCCTTTCCGTGAAGCTGGCACCAAGCCGCCTGAGTTTATAGTTCTCCCCTCGCCCTACCGCTTCATTATTGTCCCTCTTGTCCAATACATTCTGGATCTTTCGGAGAAGCATCCCGACCGGCGGATCGTGGTGGTGATTCCCGAATTGGTCGAGGATCATTGGTACGAGTATTTTCTGCACAACCAGCGAGGGCGCTTGCTTGAATGGGTGATGCTGGCGCGCGGGAACGAGCGCATTTTTACCGTGTCGTCACCCTACTACATCTCTGAAAAAGCGTGGTCCGCCCGGCAGCCAGAGGTCAAGGAAGGCAAGAAAGTCTGATCCCCCACGTCACTCGGTCAAGGGCAGTATCCTGCCTTTCTAGTGAACAGAAGTAGCATACCTTGACAAGCTCGGAGCGTGTTGCAGTTTGGAGTCCGGCGAAGCCTTTGCATCTTACTGTTAATAAAGGATTAATGGGGTGTGAATGGCCTAATCCTTTCCCCGGTTTGGCGCTTGGCTTGCTCCTTATCCCCATGACCGCGTCCCCCGGCCTGTGACCCATATCCACGGAGAGGGCTAAATTGAAAAAACTTCTACTTTTGGCTTCCCTGGCAGTTCTCAGCACCCCTTACCTTGCAAGCGCACAAGGCTGGCAGCCCATTGGCTATCCACCTCATCGAGGCATCGGCGCCCCAGAAATGGCGGCCATTGGACTCGGGATCGCCGGATTGATCGGAGTGGCTGGTTATCTCCTTCTACGTCGGAGCCATACGGACTAACAGGTGGTGGCTTGGCCGCTTGCGAGCCCAACAACGTCGCTCCAAAGCTTTGTGCCTACGACCCTGCTCTGATGTGGTCTGAAAACGAAAGCTCTGCGTGTCCTTGACCTTCACATCGGAATCCAATCTTCGCTCCCAGATTTTTCCCCAGCGGGGGAACCTCACGGTTCCCCTCTTTTCCTTTCTAGCTCTGCTGCTCACACTGGGTGCGGTAGCTGCGGATCAGTTCATCTCACCCCAGCTCTTTAGTTCCTCGCCTCTCTGGGCTGTGGCTGCTTGCTTGGCTCTAGTCTGGCGCCGGGGCGAGGTTCGCTTCGAACGAGAAGGGCAGAAGGGGAGCGGTCGTTCCTCTTCCCAACTTCCATCTGGGCCTCTGCTGCTTGGTTTTCCCTCTGCTCGAATCGCTCTCTTCGCGGCAGCGCATCTCCTGCTGCTTTTGGCGGCTCGACTTCTACACAGCACCCTCGATCCGATTGCCGGCACGTTTTCCGGCGCCGGTTGGATGACTGCTGCTCTCAAATTGTCCGTACTCCTGCCCACGCTCTTGCTGCTGCCCTTGGCGAGATGGCGCATTCTTGCTCGCGTTTATGCGGCGGAGGGGATTGCGGCGATTGTGGTGCTCTTTACCTTTTTTCCCGGCCGCATTCTTGGCGCGATTTGGCCGTGGTATGGACAAGCTCTGGGCAGGCTGGTATTCGTTATCTCCAGTTTTTTTGTGCACGGGCTGGCCTACACCAGCGCGCTCACTCCGACACTGCATGGAAAGGATCTCGACGTAACGATACTTCTCGCCTGTTCCGGCATCAGTGGCATCGACCTCTTTGATTTTTTGTTTGCCTTCGTCGCCCTGCTGGATTGGAATCGTCTGCGCAAAGGCCGCACCCTGATGGCCTATTTCATCGGAATCGCGGTTATGTTTATGAGCAATGCCTTGCGGATCGTCACGTTTGTAGTTTTGGGCAACCGCGGCTTCGCCGATACTGTAGTCCGCTTCCACCTTTCCGCCGGCTCGATCTTTTTCTCCGTCGTGTTTCTTGCCTACCTTTCCTTGACCTATCGCAAACTGCTCACAAGACCCTTGGGAACTTCCGGCTCTTCTCTTCCTTCAGCCTCTGAGCCGGGGCTAGTCCGGCAGCACTCATAATTTAGGTAAACGCCACAAATTCCATCTCCTTCAGGTCGCCTCCACAGACGATCGAGAATCATTTTAGGAGACATCGGCGGGAAGTTCTCGTCTCCCCAATAGCCCCGGTAAACGATTGAACCGTTTGCTCAGCTCCATCGCGTTCTTCGCCACTCGAGGAAGCTCCCCAGCAAACGGCCTGTGGTGGTTGTGTGGTCGGGGCAGGGGAGAAAGTCATGTTGGCCGTTCGTTCCTGTCTGCGGACTGTTTTTCTGTTTCTAGCTGTCTGTTTGTGTGCCGTCAAACCAATGCATGCGCAAGGCTGCGCTCCTTTTCGTGCCTCCAGGATGCCTGGTAATCGATTGAGTTCGGGAGCCTGGCTGGCGAAATGCGAGGCGTCATCTGTGAATTCATTTGCGGCTTGGCGGCTCACCGATGGCATCGAACCTTCGGCAGCGATGAATGATCTCACCGATGATTCAAACGTTTCTGGGTCACAGGTGGGCGCGTGCCTGGACGCAACTCTCACAGCCCGGTCACCTGCCCCCATGGTTAACCCTTGCCGTCAGAGTGTCGCCAGAACCGCAGCTGTTTCCCGCACGTTCCCTTGCAACGAGCTTGGAGATACCGTTCTCGCGGAACTGTCTGCGCTCGGCAAAACGGGCTTGAAGATCGAGCGGGCGCGAGAAGGTGTCCTGAGCATTCTTCGCTCCGAAAATGCCTGCACCGCATGGTTTGAAACAAAAGAGCCTGCTCCCGCTGCCACCTTCCAGTCTCTCGATTTTTTGATCGACCAGAATGGCCCGCGCGAAGTTTTCGAGTCGGTCGAAAAAGAGTCCACCGTGTTCATGCGCCAGCCTTACGTGGCGAGCGCCACGCAGGATGGAGGAGCTCACACCGCGATTACCATAAACGCGAACGGCGCGTTCTACCGACCCCTGGGGCAGGTCCTAAAGATAGGCCGAGAAGCAGGCCCTCTAAAATCGGATGGCACGCGCCTCCTGACGGTGGGAACTTATATGGGCGATACGCTCCCCGCGCAGATGGTCACTCTTCTGCACGAGTTCGGCCACATCATTGATCTCCTCCCGGAAGACGCGGACAATTTCGACGGCAAATCCGTCAAAAACACGGACGAAGTGCTGCGCCACTGCCGCAGCGAAGTTGAATCCCGAGCCCAACAAGCGAAACAAGCAGGCAAGTGATAGTTCGCGGTATTTCCATAAGCCCGCCATGGGAGGTCCAAATCGCCCCCTGCGCGATAAACCCATTCGAAAGTGAGATAATAGCAGCCTTGGCAAAATGCAGGTGCCAGGCGTCTCGTCTGGATATCAAAGCATCAAAGAAGTGCGGCTGGTTCGGAGTTCGCTCCGGACGGCCTGGGCAGTTTCAGCACACACTGGCTAGCAATCTCACAAAGGGGAACCACATTGGTCCGTGCACTTAGCATTAGCGCAGTTGTCTTGATCGCCGCGTCCTTGCTCTCGGGGCAAGAGAAGACCTCGGGAAGTTCCGACGTCACTCGAGCAACCCTGGAAAACGGACTGAGAGTCGTGATCGTTCGCGATCCGCTTGCTCCCGTGGTTACCGTTGAAGAGAACTATCTGGTGGGCGGCAACGAAACGCCTGCGGGGTTTCCAGGTATGGCCCATGCGCAAGAGCACATGTCATTCCGGGGATGCGCCGGGGTAAACGCCGACCAAACGGCTGCGATCTATGCCCAGCTCGGCGGAGCTGGCAATGCTGATACGCAGCAGAACATCACGCAATATTTCGAAACCGTACCCGCCTCCGATCTCGACATTGCCCTGCGGCTTGACGCGGCTTGCATGCAGGACGTAGAAGACTCGCAGTCGGAATGGGCGAATGAAAAAGGCGCAATCGAGCAGGAAGTGGCGCGCGACCTTTCAAATCCCACGTATAAGTTCATCACGCGGCTGAATGAGGACATGTTCTCGGGAACCGTGTATAGCCATGACGCGCTCGGCACCCACGACTCCTTCGAGGCCACCACCGGCGAGATGCTTAAAGACTTTTATAAGAAGTGGTATGCGCCCAACAATGCCATTCTGGTGATCGCGGGGGATGTTGACCCCAGAGCCGTGCTGACGACCGTCAAGGAGCTATACGGAAAAATCGGAAAGAAATCCTTACCAGCGCGGGCCGAGATTGCGCTGCCGCCTGTAAAGTCAGAGTCGTTCACGCTCGATAGCAATCTTCCCTACCTGCTGGCCTTTGTTTCCTATCGCGCTGCCGGATCGGAAAGTCCGGATTTTCCGGCGGTGCAGATTCTGAGCGACGTTTTGGGAAGCCAGCGCGGAAATTTGTATGCCCTTGTGCCCCAAGGCAAAGCGCTGGAGACTGGCTTCGGTCTTGCGGAAACATTTCCGAAGGCGAGTGTGCTTTACAGCGCCGCCATTTTGCCCGCCGAAGGTGACGCTACTCCCCTGATCGCGGAGATGCGCAAAATCATGTCCGATTACGCGGCCAACGGCGTGCCCGCCGAACTTGTCGAAGCCGCCAAACGTAAAGAAATCGCCAGAGTCGAGTTCCGCCGAAACTCCATCCCTGGGCTTGCCGAAGCCTGGTCCGAAGCCCTTGCGGCCGAAGGGCGCAATTCTCCCGACGACGATGTCGATGCCATGAAGCGCGTGACGACGGAAGATGTAAATCGCGTGGCAAAGAAGTATTTGGTGGATAAGGAATCGATAGCGGCGGTTCTTAAGCCGCAGCCGAGCGGCGGGCCCGTATCCGCTCAGGGTTTTGGAGGAGGCGAACAGTTGACTTCGGCTCCTAAGAAACCCGTGGAACTGCCTTCGTGGGCTGCGTTGAAGCTTCTTACGCTCGAGAAGCCGCGCCCAGAGCCGCTGCCCTCAGACGTGACCTTGCCGAATGGACTGCGGCTGATCGTCCGAACGGAGAAAATTTCGCCGACGATCACGGTTCAAGGAGACGTCCGAAACGAGCCCCGAATGGAAACGGAACCTGGAAAAGACGGAGTCAACGACGTGCTCGATGAGCTCTTTTCCTACGGTACGAAAACTTTGGACCGCCTCGCGTTTCAAAAGGCGCTCGATGACATTGCCGCGGAAGAATCCGCCGGTTTCGAATTCTCGCTCGAAGTGCTGAAGCAGGATTTTTCCCGGGGAGTGCAATTGCTGGCCGACAATGAATTAAACCCCGCTCTTCCGGAAGAAGCTTTCAAGGTCATCCAGCCGCAAACGGCGCAATATTTCGCGGGAAGAGTGAAGAGCCCCGGCTATCAAACCAGCCGCGCCTTGAGCACCGCGCTATTTCCGGCGAACGATCCGGCCCTCCGCGAAGCCACTGCGCGGACGGTCTCGTCCGTCACACTCGAGGACGTAAAACAATATTATGCCAAGTCGCTTCGTCCCGATCTCACCACCATTGTGGTCATCGGCGACATTACGCCCGCGGAAGCCAGAAGCACGATCGAAAAATGGTTTGGAGAGTGGAAAGCCTCCGGCCCCAGACCGGAGGTTGACATGCCGCGTGTCCCTGCGAACAAGGCCTCCGCGGCAAATATTCCCGATCCGAGCCAGCTTCAGGACACGGTGAATCTTTCCGAAACGGTGGGCATCACGCGATTCGATCCCGACTATTATCCTCTGCAGATGGGAAACCACGTGCTCGGGGGCGGTTTCTATGCCACGCGCCTGTATCATGATCTCCGGCAGGAAAGCGGCTACGTCTACACTGTCGACGTCCGCATGAGCGCCGACAAAACCCGGACGATCTACACCGTTACGTACGGTTGCGATCCGAAGAATGTGTCGAAAGCCAGAGCGCTGATTCGCCGCGATCTGGAAGCGATGCAACATGAAAATGTAACCGATGGAGAGCTTCAACAAGCCAAAGCGCTGCTTTTGCGCCAAATCCCGCTCGCCGAATCCAGCGAAGATGGAGTCGCCAGGGGCTTGCTCGGGCGCGCTCAAATCGGCCTTCCGCTCGACGAACCCGTGAGAGGCGCGCAGCTCTACTTTTCCATGAGCGCCGACCAGGTGAAAGCCGCCTTCGCCAAGTGGCTCCGCCCCGATGAATTTGTGCAGATCGTCCGAGGCCCCGCACCGCAATAATCTCGTGCTTTTCCTTTTCTAGCGCTTTTCGGTCTAAGAAAAGCCACTCACCTTGACATTCTACTGGAAGACCGGTATCTTCACCTAGAATGTCTACTAAAGAAGAACGCGAACGCATTGAACTTTTGCAGGGGACGCTCGACCTGCTGATCCTGCGCACCCTGCTGCTGGGGCCCGCGCACGGCCACGCCATCGCCAAAGCCATCGAATTCAGATCCGACGATGTGCTGCAAGTCGAACAGGGCTCGCTCTACCCCGCGCTACATCGCCTCATCAAGCGCACATGGATTTCGGTCGAAGAAGGCACTTCGGAAAATAATCGCAGAGCCAAGTTCTACAAACTGACTCCGAAGGGCCGGCGGCAACTTACGCTGGAGACCCGCAAGTGGGACAAGCTGGCCGGTGCAATCGCTCGGATCTTGCGCCCTGCGCGCCAGGAGGACGAATCATGATGCGGCGCAAACGTATGCTCGACGATCTCGACCAAGACATTCGCGACCATATTGCTCAGGAGACGCAGGACAATATCGAGCGCGGTATGTCGCCCGAAGAAGCCCGCTACGCGGCAATCCGAAAATTCGGAAACGTGATGCAGGTCAAGGAAGAGGCGCGGGATGTCTGGAGTCTCATTTGGCTTGAACAACTGCTTGAGGACATGCGCTTCGGCCTGCGCTTGTTGCGCAAAAATCCTGGATTCACTGCAGTAGCCGTACTGACGCTGGCGCTCGGCATCGGCGCCAACGCTGCGGTCTTCTCCGTCGTCTACGCTGTTCTCCTCCGGCCGTTGCCGTATAGAGAGCCCTCACGTCTTGTAGTGCTGCATGAGACCACCCCTAGGGTTGGGGAGGTCTCCGTTTCGTTTCAAAACTTCATCGATTGGCGCGCCGCCAGCCACGCATTCGCGCAGATGGCCGCCGTGCAATCCGTCGATTTCAATCTCGCGGGCGTAACCCAGCCGGAAAACATCAGCGGGGACGCCGTCTCGCCGAATTTTCTATCCATGATGGGTATTCGCCCGTTCCTCGGGCGCGATTTTGACGCATCGGAAGAAAAAGCCGGAACGGCCCCGGTGCTCCTGCTGAGTTATTCCTTGTGGCAATCTCATCTGGGAGGCGATCCGAACGCTGTCGGTAAGACGATTACCCTCGACGACCGCAGCTTCACGATTGTAGGCGTGCTGCCCTCGAACTACCGTTCACTGGACACGACCGACGTGATGTTGCCGATCGGCGTGTGGGCCACGAGCCATGCTGATGCATTCAAGGAGCGCGGTGACCGCGGCGACATGGTGGTGATCGGGAGACTCGGCCCCGGTGTCGCATTCGGGCAAGCGCGCGCGGAAATGGAAGGCATCGCGGCGCGGCTGGCGAAGGAATACCCTGGGAGCAATGATCAATTCAGCGTGGCCCTCCAGCCGATCCGTCAGGCTTTCGTCGGCGATATGAAGACGGCAATTCTAGTGCTTTTTGGCGCGGTACTGTTTGTGTTGCTTATCGCGTGCGCGAATGTAGCGAACTTGTTTCTGGTTCGCGGGGCGAGCCGCACTAAGGAAATTGCGTTGCGCATTGCTTTTGGAGCGAGCCGCGGCAGAATCATCCGCCAAATGTTGACCGAAAGCTTTATTTTGGCCTGCTTCGGCGGGGCTGTTGGCGTGGCGCTGGCGTTGGGCGGGATTCGTGGAATGGCGCAGCTGATTCCCGCGGATATGTTGTCCGGCGCCACCGTGAATCTAAACAGCGCCGTGCTGCTGTTCGTGGCAGGAGTAGTGGCTCTGGCCGCTTTTATTTTTGGTTTGGTTCCTGCTCTGCATTCGACCAAGCCTGATGTTCAATCGGAATTGAAGGAAGGCGGGCGCACAGCGAGCGGGGGCGTGGCACAGAACCGGCTTCGCGGCGCATTGGCAATTGCGGAGATTTCGCTTGCGCTGATTCTTCTTGTCGGCGCGGGCTTGATGATGAAAAGCCTGTACCGTTTGCTGGAGGTCGATCCGGGGTTTCGGCCGGATCGCGTGCTGACCATGGGAATGGATTTGCGCACGCAGCAATATTCGAAAGATCCGGCGGTTCTAAATTTTTGGCAGCAGGTGCTTGATAGGGTGAGCGCACTGCCAGGAGTTGAAGGTGCCGCGCTAGGAACCCACATCCCCCTGACGGACAGTCACGGCCGCACCGACATTACGATTGAAGGAATGGCCCTGCCAAGGCCGGGCAATTATCCGCATCCGGATGTTCACACCGTCAGTCCGGGCTTCGTGGCCACACTCGGAATCCCGCTGCTGCGTGGCCGGACCTTCACCGATCAAGATAACGAAAAAGCGCCGCTCGCAGGGATGATTAACGCGATGGTGGCGCGGCGTTTTTTCCCGAATGAAGATCCTATCGGCAAGCGTTTCATGTTTGGCCATCCGTCGACCGATCCGCCGAAGTGGTGCACGATCGTCGGCGTTGTGGGCGATACAAAGATGTACGGACTGGCGAATCCAGCGCGGCTCGAAGTGTATGTACCGTTTCGGCAGGACGCCAACAGCGACATGACATTGGTTGTGAAATCGGGAGCCGATCCCGCGGCACTGACATCCGCGATTCGCGAAGCGGTGCAGTCGATTGACAAAGATCAGCCCCTGACCGCTATTTCGACGATGAAAGAACTGGTGAGCAATTCGGTGGCGACTCGGCGCATGACTCTGGTGCTGCTCGGATTGTTTAGCGGGCTGGCTCTGGTTCTCGGTGCCATTGGAATTTACGGCGTGATTTCGTATTCGGTGGCGCAGCGTACTCACGAGATCGGCATTCGCATGGCGCTTGGCGCGCCTCGAGGCGACGTCTTCCGGCTGGTTGTCGGCGAAGGCTTGAAGCTCGCGGGCGTTGGAATTGCCATCGGCATCGCCGCGGCGCTCGGGCTGGCGCGCCTGATGTCCAGCCTGCTCTATGGAATCAGCGCTACTGATTTCGAAACCTTCATGGGCGTCGCCGTCTTGCTGGCGCTCGTCGCACTGCTAGCTTGCTACGTCCCGGCGCGGCGGGCGATGCGCGTTGATCCCACGGTGGCCTTGCGATACGAGTGACCAGCGTTTTGGACACTCGATCGCAAGTTTGCGAGAAAGGTGAATCATGAGCTGGCGCAAACGTTTGCTCGACGATCTCGACCAGGACATTCGCGACCACATTGCTCGCGAGACGCAAGACAACATCGACCTTGGTATGTCTCCCGAGGAAGCGCGCTACGCGGCGATACGCAAATTCGGCAACGTGACCCGCGTCAAGGAAGACACGAGGGAAGTGTGGAGTCCTGTTTGGATTGAGCAGCTCGTCGAGGACATCCGCTTTGGTCTGCGCCTGCTGCTCAAAAATCCCGGTTTCACCGCCGTCGCCGTGCTCACGCTCGCGCTTGGCATTGGCGCGAACACCTACATTTTCAGCATCGTGGATGCCCTTTTGCTCCGTCCGCTCGAGTTCTCCAATCCGGATCGCATCGTCGCGCTCTGGGAGCGTTTGCCGGCTGCCAGCATCGACCGCAACGAAGTTTCTCCCGCGAATTTCCTCGATTGGAAAGCGCAGAACCACGTTTTCGATCACATCGCCGTCCAATCATGGTGGGACGCGAACTTGGGCGGCGTAGACCGCCCGGAGCATCTGCACGGATTTCTTGTGACTCCCGATTTTTTCGCGGCCCTCGAAGCGCAGCCGATGCTGGGGCGCACATTCCTCGAGGAAGAAGGCGCGCCCGGCAAAGACCACGTGGCGATATTGAGTTACCCGCTTTGGCGCGACCACTTCGCCTCCGATCCCTCGATCGCGGGCAAAACTGTCTTGCTAAATGGCACCGACTTCACGGTCGTCGGCGTGATGAGCCAGGACTTCAACTATCCCTCCGGCGCTCAGGTGTGGGGCGCGCTTTCCTTCACGCCTCAAGCGGCGGCGAATCGCGGCTCTCACTACCTGCACGCCGTCGCGCATCTGCGGGCTGGAGTCACGCGCGAGAGGGCGCAGGCGGAAATGAGCGCCCTCGCTGCGCAGCTCGCCCAGCAATATCCGCAAATGAATACAGGCCGCGACGTGCATGTGATGCCGCTGATGGAGAGCGAGTCGGGAGAGACGCGCGCGCCGCTGGTGATCATGCTCGCAGCCGTTGGACTCGTTTTGTTGATCGCGTGCGCCAACATTTCCAACTTGTTGCTGGCGCGCGCCAGCAGCCGTCAACGCGAAACCGCCATTCGTTCCGCTTTGGGCGCCACGCGGCGAAGGTTGATCCGCCAATGGCTCGTTGAGAGCATGCTCCTGGGCCTACTGGGCGGAGGCTTGGGGGTCTTGTTTGCTTATTTCTGCTTGACCGCGCAGGTCATCCGCATCCCCGCCGAATTCGCACGCATTATCCCGGGTTGGAACAAGATCGCCATCAACACCCCTGTGCTGCTGTTCACCATCGCGGTTTCCTTGGGAGCTGGATTGCTTTTCGGATTCTTGCCAGCCTTGGCCGCTTCGCGGCTGAACGTCAACGATACGTTGAAGGAGGCTGCGCCGTCCGCCGGCGCTGGGCGCCGCCGCAGGCTGCTCCGCGATGCGCTGATCGTTTCGGAAGTTGCGCTTTCGGTTGCCCTGCTGGCCACCGCCGGCCTGATGATGAAGACCTTCGTTCGCCTTGAGCGTGTTTCTCCCGGATTCGAACCCGACCACCTGCTGACCATGTTCGTAGCCCTCCCCGATGCGAAATATGCCTCTGACCCGCAGGCGGTCAATTTTTATGAGCAAGTGCTCGATCGCGTACAAAATCTCCCCGGCGTGCAAAACGCCTCCGTCGTCAACCTGCTCCCCTTGAGCGGGATGAATGAAACATGGTCCATTCGCATCGAAGGCCGGCCGGAACCGAAGCCGGGACAGGATCCGGACGCCAATTACCGCACTGTGAGCAATTCGTATTTCCGGACTATGCAGATACCCGTCCTGCGAGGGCGTGAGTTCTCCAGTGAAGACTCCGCGAAAAGCCAGCCCGTCGTTATGGTCAACGAAGCCTTCGCGGCGCGCTACTGGCCCGGCGAAGATGCGCTCGGAAAGCGAATGAGGCTTAGCGGCCCTCCGGAAAAAGAGATGTGGCGAACCGTTGTGGCCGTGGTCGGCAACATAAAAAACCAGCTCGACCTTCCCGCGCGCCCCGAGATGTATTTCCCCTTGCGCCAGCAGGTCGAGTTCACCAGTGCAGTCGTCGTTCGGACAGCTTCCGATCCCCGAAGTATGGAAGAGATCCTGCGCGATCAAGTCGCCACGCTGGACCGCGACTTGCCGGTCTTCAATGTCAGTACCATGGAGAATCTGCGTTCGGTCTCCGTGATCCCCCAAAAGATTGGCGGGACGCTGATGACCGCATTCGCCGGATTTGCGCTGGTGCTCGCCGCCATCGGCCTCTTCGGAGTGATTGCCTACACCGTTAGCGAGCGCACGCGCGAAATCGGCATTCGCATCGCTCTTGGCGCCAAGCCCCGCGAAATTTTTCGCCTGGTCGTGGGCCAGGGCATGATGCTTGCGCTAATCGGATTACTGGTTGGACTGCCGCTTGCGCTCGGAATGGGACGCGCCGTGAGTGGTCTTCTCTACGGCGTCGCGCCAAACGATTTCGGCACATTTGCTGGCGTGGCCGCGATTCTGGGAGTGGTTGCGCTCGCCGCTTGCTACATCCCCGCGCGCCGCGCCATGCGCGTCGATCCCATCATCGCGCTGAGATACGAATAGTGCTTGTGGCAAATAAGCGATGAACCTCTCCTAAAATCAGGTGCCATCAACGCGCCGAATCCGCCAATCAATCTCCATTCGCGGGGTTGCATAGACTTCAAATTCGATTTAGCAAATCTCCGGGCGGTTGTTCTCGATCAGCGGTCGTGCCACCAGTGTCCCGAAGTGTACAGACATTCCTTTTTGAGAAGCGCAAGTTAGGTCTGCAAGAAACTCCATTGCACTTGGGTGCTGTGCGCGAATATGGAGATGTCTAAGTTTGGCGCGCAGCCGTGAGGAGATGAAATCATGTTGGGATTTATTGCGGCAGTTTTGATCATCTGTTGGTTGCTTGGGCTCTTTGCATTTCACATTACCAGCGGTTTAATCCACCTGGTTCTTGTCGTCGGCATCATCCTCCTTGTTTTGCATTTCCTGACTGGGAGAAGGGTCAGCGCATAACAGACGAGTGCCGCGTTCGGGATGCGCATTGGGGAATGGTGTGCGCGTTGCCGTGCCATTTCTCTCTTTGCCGATGCTGAAAAGTTACACCATTCCTGGTTTGACCTATAAAAAGGGCCGGGAAAGAAATAGAGGAATTCGAAATGAGTACAATGACATTGGCTATTATTGTGGGCGTAATTCTCATTGGGATTGTGGGCATTGCTTCGGCGTTGTTTCTCAGGAAACACAAAACCGATAGGCTCCAGACTCGATTCGGGCCGGAATACGCCCGTGCCGTCGAGGAAAGCGGGGGGCGCCGGAAGGCCGAAGCCGGACTCGAACAACGTGAAAAACGTGTCGAGGGATTTGCCATCCGGCCGCTTGCGGCCAGCGACCGGGAGCGCTATATCGCCTCGTGGCGCAAGGTTCAGGCGGAATTCGTCGACGATCCGAAAAAATCGGTCACGCAGGCCGATCAACTGCTCGGCGACGTAATGTCCACCCGCGGTTATTCCGTAAGTGATTTCGAGCAGCGTTCGGCGGATATCTCCGTGGACCACCCACTGGTAGTGGAAAACTACCGGGCTGCACATGAAATCGCTGTGCGCCATGCGAGCGGCCAAGCCAGTACGGAAGACTTGCGCCAGGCAATGATTCATTACCGGACGCTATTTGATGAGCTAGTCGGTGAGCCAGAGATGGCGCGCGCTAGGGCAGCAGCGTCCTAAACGTCGATCCAAAAGCGAATTGGCGCGTTCCTAGTTCGGGAGTCACAGAGACATAAAGGAGGCAATCCAATGGATGAAGCAAAAAAGATTAGAGAAGAGGATACAGATGTGGGACTGACGACGGCGGCTCTCGCCGGTGTCGGCGCGCATCCGGAAGTGCGAGCCGTGGTTTCTCCAAGCTTCGGCGTTGGCGGCTCCTCGGCTGGAACTGCCACCGCTCGGGCTCTGGACACGCAGGTGGTGCCGCTTTTTTCGGCTGAAGAAGCAAAGGATTTTCGCGGCCGGTGGGATGCGATCCAAGTGAGTTTTGTTGACGAGCCTCGTCAGGTTGTGGAGCAGGCGGATAGTCTTGTCGCGGTGGCCATGAAGCGCTTGGCCGAAATGTTCGCCGCGGAAAGAGCGAGACTCGAAGGCCAATGGGATCGCGGTGACAATGTTTCGACCGAGGATCTCCGTCTTGCGCTGCAGCGCTACAGGTCGTTTTTTGGCCGCATACTCTCCGTGTAAGGAGCGCGCCGGAATAGTCTGCCACACAAGTTTGCTGGTTGGCTCAGGATCGACGGCGATCGAGGAGAAAGGCCATCAGAGCAAAAAGCAAAAAATAAAACAGCGCATTGACGCCGATCGCGATGCGCAGAAACCACCCGAACGTCCACGCCAGCGATTCGTGCGCCGTGGGCATTGCGAGCTCCGCAACCTTCAGTCCCGGCGAGAAGAGGGACACCAGCCATCGCGGAAGCATGGTTTCGCTCGCGATCGCCCAGGCCAGCGCCAGAAACCCCGCCATCAGTCCAAGTAGGGTGGGCAAAACCCAGCGGAAGATTACGCGCTGCGGCATTTCCAGGAATTGTAGCAAAACGCTCATTCCGCGCCGGTCTCAGGTACGCGGCAGCGCGATCGGCCAGGCATGCTAACTTTTTGTATTTGGCGTGAAACGATTTCGTCCCCTCCATCACTACACACATAGTTAGGCCATTCCCAATTCAAATGCCCCTGTTCTAACCAATGGGGGCACCGTAGTTCCAGGTGCCAGTCGTGGGGTAATTGGTCGGGAGACGCGTGGGGGAGTACTTCAGGGAGAGTTGTACTCCCCGCGTGTTCCTCGTCCGCAATCGCCCAATGGCGCATGGTGCGCTCAAACCCAAACCAAAAGTCTTCCCGCCCATCTTGCTGGGCGCCGTTAATGGCCGCCATGGACACTTTTCCCTGCTTCGGAACTCGTTTCCCGGCGATCTCAGTAATTTGATCACACACGCCTGTGAAACGGAAGGCTCGGCGAAGATTGCGCCACTAAAACCAGGTCCCAGCTCGATACTGGCGGTATTCCTCGCCGAAATGTTCCTCAAGTACGCGTGCTTCCGCGCGGGCTCGCGTGATTTGCAGAATCAAGAGCGGCACGAGGATCAAAAACATCCAGGGCCGCTCAAGAAAGAGAAAGAGTCCCGCGAAGACGAATGTGCCGAAAAAATAGATCGGGTTGCGAATGCGGGCATAGATCCCCTGCGTGATGAGTTTTCGGGCCTGGGGCGTCACCGAAAACGAATTTCCCAGCTGAATCCGCGCGATGGTCAGCAGAATGGCGGCCGCCGTCATGAGCGCAAGTCCCGCGATGCGCATCGCTGTCCATGGGGAATGAGCGAACTCGTACACAATCAAGGCGATTCCTATCAAAGGAACGATGGTGACCATGAGTGCGCCGCGATTCATTTCACATTCCTCCCTGTTCGCGCAGAGGGTGGTAGCGCATTCGTTCTCTCTGCTGAAGCCGCGCACCCGCCGGCTGGTTTCCGCGGGGTTCCTGCTACGGCTCGAAAAAGTTCCCGCGTTTCCACAGCGAAGAACGCAGCAGGCCACCCAGAGCCTGTTCTCTTCTTTGTAGGCGGAAGCCGGAAGCCGCTAGCGCTTCCTCGTAACGCGGGAGACGATTGACCTGCAAGTTTGCGGTAACGCGAAACGCGGCATACAGCGCGCGGACCACGAGCCGCGTCCAGCATCGAGCGAAACGTCCCCGGCCTTCTTGAAATTCCGAAACAATCCATTGCGCTTGTGGCGTGCTCCACGAAGCGAGGCGGCTGGCCAGCTCCGCGACCTCGCCGTCCGTGAAGCAATCAAGGAAAAAGTGGGTGACAACCAGGTCGTAAGCGCTCTCCGGCGGATCGAAGGATTTCAGATCCGCCATATGAAATCGGACCCGCGCGCGAAAACTTCTGCCCATCCCCGCGATGCGACGTTCGGCGAGTTCGGTCATCCGGGGGCTCAAGTCCACATAATCCACGCGCACCACGCAGTTGGCTCGCAGCAGGCGCGCGAGAAAGCGGCCGTCTCCGCCGCCGCAAAGAATCGCGTTCCGGGACGACCTGACGGCGGAAAGAAAGGCAACGCGGCGCCGCTCGAGCGATTTTCCAAACGATACGTATTCCAGCGCCTGGTAGTGAGGAGCAATCAAATCGCAGTTCATTCGCAAAACTCCGGGCCCCCTTTTCAGTAGCGAAGGCCCAAGGCCAGCAGTGCTGGAAGCACGAGCGCGGCGTCCGCAAGCACGCGCAGGGCTTCCGGAGAAAGTCTTTTTCGTTGGCTGTTTAGAAGCATGGTCAGGAAGGCTGCCAGCGCAATGGCTAGCAGCGGAAGTCCCGAAGAGTACCCGGATCCGAAGAGCCAATACGCAACGACAGCCGCTATCGTCAAGCCCAGTGACGCGGAATTGAGGTGTGAGTCTGCCCAGGCAATCCACGCAGATGGTGGCTGTGGCCACGCGCTGCCGCTGCGCGGCCGCTCCCAGCACTCGATCGACAAACAATTCAGCGCGCAAAGAAGAGCAAGCAACAGCCAGATGCACCCGGAGACTAGCGTCAGCTCTCTCCATCTCGACCACAGAGGCACACTTGTTCCGGCTGCGAAAATCAGGCCCACCGCGATTTCTTTTGGCAACAGCTTCCGCGAGTGCGACGGCCTTCCATGGATACTGGCCAGATAAACGATCACGATCGCCCCCAAAATCAGCCCCGCGCGCATCGTTCGTGCTTCGAGGTACCCCATGCCAATCCAGAGCAGCGCAGCGCCGGAGAGCAGAGCGAGAGACGCAAAGCCGATACGATATTTCGCGGCAAAGAAATGCCGCGCGTGCAGAATCGAACTGGCGCGAGTGGCCAGGCCGTCCAGCAGGCGATCAGTTGTGTAAATCACCCAGACGGCAAGCACGAGCGCGAACACTTCTGGGCTGCGCACCGTTAGTCCCCGGGAGCGCAGCAAAAGAATCGACCAAGCCCCGGCGACAGTGGGAGCATCGAGGCTCAGCACGTTCCACCACAGCCACCAGGGTATTGGCTCCGAGCGATATTGCGGGGCGCGGATGGTGACCGAGGCTCCCTGGCCCGGTAGTCCAACGAGAACTGTGTGGGCATCTCCCCGCACCGTTGCAGCGGGAAGACTCGGAGCGGCCTCTGAAATGGAAGGCATAATCCGGCAAGCCTGCGGTACTTCACTTCTAGTTTTTCACGAGCTAGCGGTGAGTGCACGCGATTTGTTGAGAAAAAGCGATCGCTGCAAGCGTCTGACAATCGAAGCGGGACCTACAATTATTTCGCGAAGCGCCGAACGCTGAAAGAAATCGGTAGCCCGACTATAACCATGTGCACCGCCAGCCCGAGAATGAGGTCGTGAAGTTTGTAAGGCCCGCGGGAGTGGAGCGCGGAAAGCGGCAACACGATCAGCCTCATTACATCTTCCACCGCGGCGCCAAAGAACAAGCCCGCACACCAGCGGGTGCTCCTTCATAAAAATAAGCTTGCGGCTCGTCCCGTAGTAAACCGCTGCCGCCGAGCAAGCGATAAAAAAATGCAGTGCGACGCCTAGAACGTAGATGCCCGCGCCTCCCTGGAATGCCCTCGGCCCCAGCAGCCCGCCGGCGATCACGAGTGGAATGTCCCATCCGAAAAGGATGCAAGCTTGGAGCAGGTCCAAGCTTCCGGCTACGCCGCCGCCCACCGCGATTGCCAATAGCGCGCTGTTTTTGCCAACGCGGCTCGATGGTCCAGGTGCGGAATCTCTCGTCATCCGATAGCCTCTCTTTCACCGCTGATTTTTCTGCAATCAGGAAGGCCACCATAGCTGGGGAAGCGCGCAGAAGTCCTGAGCGCGGTCTGAAAAATGTTGAATAGTTCTGAAATCATGCTCGGCCTCTGGCCGCGCCGCCAAGTTAGCATCACTTGACGTGACACGGCCAGCGACGATGTCGGCGTTTCTTCACTCTATTGGTATACTCGGCGGGCGGCGCGTTTCTTCTCAAACGCGGAGCGCAAAAACTGGTCCTGCATGGAACGTCCAACCACGACAAAGCTTCGCATCGGCGACTGGTGCATCCATCCCGCTTCCGGCGAGATTTCACGGAATGGAGAGAGCGCTCGCGTGGACGGAAGGACGATGCGCGTGCTGCTGTGCCTCGCGGAGCACCCGGGCGAGGTCGTCAGCATCGATGCTTTGCTCGACCATGTCTGGTCTGACGTCACTGTCGCACCCGACTCGGTCTACCAAGCGGTCACATCGCTCCGTCGCTTGCTGGGAGACGACCCGAAGCAACCCAAATATATCGCGACCGTCCCGCGGTTGGGCTATCGGCTGGTCGCGACGGTCCTTCCCTGGGCGGAGCAGCCTCTCGCCGGGGCGAGCGCGCAAACGAACGGCCAGACAGCCGAGCAGCGACCGTCACTGCACATTTCTGAGAGCGAGCCTCCGAATCCAGCGAACCCCGATGCAGCGCCGACCGGCGCGGATGTCATTGCGAAAAAGTCAGGCCCGCGCATCCGGGCCGGCTTTCTCTGGGTGGCCACCGTGTCGCTTGGCCTTGCCATCGTGATTGCCGTGCTGCTCCATGGCAAATTCGCGGACAGCAGTCGCTCTGCCTCACCCGCCGTTCCTGCGCCGGCACAGAAATCCATCGCCGTTCTGCCGTTTCTCGACCTGACCGACGCGATGAGCGAGGAACCCTTCGCCGACGGCATGACCGAAGAACTCATCGACAAACTCAGCAAAATCCCCGGTTTGCGCGTACCGCCTCCCACGGCCTCGTTCTACTTCAAGAGCAAGCTCTGGCCGCGTTCGCATGGATCGGCGCAAATCACTATCGCCGATATCGCCAAGACCTTGGGTGTCGCCTTCGTGCTCGATGGCAGCGTGCGGAAATCCGGAAACAGGCTGCGCGTCGACGCCCGCTTGGTTCGTGCGGAGAGCGGCTACGTGGTTTGGTCGGAAACCTACGACCGGCCGTTGAACGACCTCATAATGGTGCAGGACGACATAGCCGGCGAAGTCGCGAAAGCTCTGCCAGCCTCCATCATCGACTCCGGATCTACTGGCAAAAAGTAATACAGCACCTTCCATCGCGACACGTTCACACGGCGGCCGCTCCTCCGGCGCTATCAGGCCTGCTCCTTCGTTTCGCCGGCCGGCTGTGCAAAGCCGGCGCAGCGTCCGCGCCAACTGTTGCGGAACTTCTCGCGCTCTTCGGGCGTCATCTTCTCCCAATGCTCGTCCATGCGCTCTTTTATTCGGCGCCGGCCTTCGGAGCGGTGGGAGCCGCGAACGCCGTGGCCTCCAACCAGAATCCGGCAGAGAGCCAGGAGTCCGAAAGCCTGCCAAAACGTAATTTGCCGCACACCGAAGAGCGCTGGCATGAGCCAGTTCCAGAGGTGCATCACCAGCTCGCCGCCGATCCAGATAAACAGCGCAATGGCCGGCGGGCCGATAAAAATAAGCGCTAACCATTTTTTCTTCGTCATGTTGTGCTCCTTGTTTCCTCGTGCTATTTCTTCGCGTTACTTCTTCGCATTATTTCTTTCCGAGCTCGTCGTAAATGCTCTGCAATCGTTCGCGCAAATGAAGCACGGCGTAGCGCTTGCGCGAGAGCAGCGTGTTGACACCGACGCCGCTTTTCGCCGACAACTCCTTGAAGCTGCGCCCTTCGATTTCGTGAGCTACGAAAACTTCGCGCTGCTCGCGGGGCAGTTCTTCGAGCGCAAGTTCCAGCTCATCCAGAAGCACATTGCGGAAGTAGAGCGCTTCCGGGCCCGCGTCTGGCGATGGCAGCAGATCTTCGATTCGTAGCAGCTCGCCGCCCTCGTCCTCGATCGCTGCGTCGCTGGAAGCGACCGGCTTTTTCTTGCGGAAAAGGTCGGTGATGCGATTGCGCGCCACGCGAAAAAGCCAGCCGGTGACGTGCTCGATGGGCATCAGCAGGCGATTGGCTTCCACCAGTTCGTAGAAAACTTCCTGCACCATGTCCTCGGCGTCCGCGGGATCGGGCACTCGGCGGCGGATGAAGTTGCGCAGCCGCGTGCGCTGTTCCGCGACGACTTGAGTGATTTGGCGGTCCTGCTCGGTCATCGCGATAGAGCTCACCGGCTTGTCCATCCACTGCTGAAGACGGATGGGGGCAGCGGATATTGTAGAGGACAGTGAGTTGTGCAGAGTTGGGTAGCGAGCAGCGGCAGAGAGCTATGGTCCCTTGTCGGGCGTTCCAGGCACACCCTAGACCCGGGGTCTCCAGGAAACCTCGCGGTAAATCTATGATAATAATGGAGTTGCATGGGCTGATGTGCGCGGTCGAGGGCGATTGGGGAGGGTGAGGGAAGTTGCGAGATTTGCAGGAGTTGGGCGGGAAATAACGCGAATGCTCTGGGTGTGGACATCTATGGAAAAGTCGAAAAAGGCGGATGCCGCAGATGCGAGCAGGAGAATCGGTGCCCGGTACACCGGCGCAGCCTACCGCCGGTGCCTGAGAAGGCTGTTTGTAAGTCCCGGAAAAATCGGTTATACTAACAATCTAGATTAATCATCTAGGTTGTTCGAAAGGAGCGCGGCGATGCGCACTGTCGGGATATTTGAAGCCAAACAGAAGCTGTCAGAATTGGTGGAGCGGGCGTCGCGCGGGGAGCGGATCCGCATTACGCGGCGCGGCAAAGTCGCGGCGGAGATCGTGCCAGCGGAGGAAAAGGCGGATCTGAACGAGTTGTTCGCGAGAATGGAAGAAATCCGCAAACGTTCGAAGAAGCCCAAGAGCGTGACGGTGAAACAGCTCATCGAAGAGGGAAGAAGGTGATTCGCCGATTCCTTCTTGATGCTTCGATCGCATTGGCGTGGACCTTGGATAACCCGATGCCCCAGTATGCCGCAGATGTAAAACGAGACTTGCTTGACGGCAGTCGGGCCGTGGTACCGGTTTTATGGCATTTAGAGATAGCCAACGGGCTCGCAATGGCAGAGCGCAGAAAGGACCTTTCCCGAACAGACAGCGAAAGTGCCCTTTTCGTGATACAGGGAATCGCGGCTCAAAGTATTGAGACAGACGCGACCATAGTTTCTGCGTCGGAAGCACTTGCTACCGCAAGAACTTTTCAGCTAACGGCGTATGACGCAGTGTATCTAGAAATAGCTCGTAGAGACGCCCTGCCTCTCGCGACGCTGGACAAGGGATTGCGGGCAGCGGCGGCGAAGGCTGGGGTGGCCCTGTTGAAGTGCACTAAGTATGGTGGCGATCCGGCGGAGAAACGGCCACGCGCAACTTCGTTGTGAGGACTTGACTGGGGGAGAGCTTTCCGCATGAAAAATATGTTTGAAGCAGGACGAGCGCAAGAGGTGAAGCAGCGAATCGCGCAACTGAGGCCGGATAGCGAGCGGCAGTGGGGCACGATGAAACCTGCGCAAGCGCTGGAGCATTGCTCCCGAGGGATAGAGATGGCGTTGGGAGACCAAAAGCCGCCGCGCGTGTTCGTGGGGCGGCTCCTGGGATGGTTCGTGAAACCGAAAGTGATGGAGAACGACGAGCCGCTGCGGCGGAATACGCCCACGGCGAAGTCGCTTGTGGTGAAGGACGAGCGGAATCTAGAAACAGAACGCACCCGCTTATGCGGATTGATCGACCGGTTTGCCGCGGCCGGGTCCGCTGGGTGCACCACGCATCCGCACGCCTTCTTTGGGCAGTTGACTCCGGACGAGTGGGCGATCTTGATGTACAAGCATCTGGACCATCATCTGCGGCAGTTTGGGGTGTAGACGGTTGCCCCACCGTTTGCAAAGAGCAGCTTGCCCGAGAGCTCAGGCGCTACCCCCCGGCAGCGAAACAGTTACAATTGTTCCCACAATGGACCCCGAACTAAAAAAGGTGCTGCAAGCGATGACGCCGGCGCAGAAATTGCGGGCGGCGGAACGTTTGTATTGGTCCGCGCGGCAATTGAAGGCGGCGGCGTTACGTGCGGATCACCCGGATTGGACGGAGGAAGCTATCCAGCAGGCCGTTCGGCAGATTTTCCTTTATGCCCGAAGCTAACCTCTTTCTGATGTTCACGCAGCGGCTGAATGCGCTGGGTGTGGCTTACATGATTAGCGGAAGCGTGGCGGTCATCATCTATGGAGAGCCGAGGCTGACCCATGATGTGGATTTGATCGTGGTGCTGGACCGGGAGCACATTGCGAGGCTGCCAGAGGCATTCCCGCCAGCTGAATTCTATTGCCCTCCGACAGAGGTGATCGCCGTGGAAGCGGCACGGGAACAACGCGGGCACTTCAACATCATTCAGCATGAGACCGGTTTCAAGGCGGACTTGTATTTGAGCGGGCGAGATCCGTTGCACGCATGGGGATTGGCGCGGGCGCGGCGGCTGGAAGTGGATGGCCAAGTGGTTGTGGTTGCGCCGCCCGAGTACGTCATCATACGCAAGCTCGAGTATTACCGGGACGGCGGCTCCGAGAAGCACTTGCGGGATATTCGCTCCGTGCTTAGCGCATCACCGGGCGCGATCGACCGCGCCGAACTTGAAAAGCAGATTGCCGCACGGGGCCTGCAGGAGGCGTGGCGGCAGGTTCAGGAGCGCAGGGATTGAGAGTCAGAACCCGCACCCTCTGATGAAGCAAATCCCAAAGAATGCGCCGCCCGGCCCGTAAAGCTTGAAACTGTTACAGGGTGTGGAGCATACTGTGGAGAGGACTCCACAGCATGGAAACCGTGCAGATTGTCATCGATAAGGACCTCTTGCGTGCTGCCGATCAAGCTGCACGGCGGACAAAACGCAATCGGTCCGCATTGATACGGGATGCGCTGCGAGAACATCTGCGGCGATTGCACGTTCGAGAGACGGAGGAACGCGACCGCGCGGGTTACGGCCGGCAGCCTCAAGCGGGGAAGGAGTCTCTCGCCTGGGAAGCGGAGGCCGTGTGGCCGGCAGAATAGCGCGCGGCGAGGTCCGGCTTTATCAGTTCGCTCCGCCGGATAAAACTAGGCCGGTCATCATCCTCACACGCGACAGCGCTCTTCCCTACCTTTCCGCGGTGACGATAGCGCCGATCACTTCCACCGTCCGCGGAGTCCCGTCGGAGGTGCGTCTGGACGCGGACGACGGGATGAAAGCGCCGTGCGCGGTGAACCTTCATAATGTAATCACGGTTTCGCAGCACCGCTTGGGAAAGCGCGTGGCGCAATTAAGCTCGGCTCGAATGAAAGAAATCTGCGCTGCTATACGCTTCGCGTTGGGCTGCGACGTCAGCTAAGCGCCGACTGGTGGCCAAAACCCGCACCCTCTGATGAACCAAAACCCAAAGGGTGCGCCACCCGCCCCGCCCGTTGTTTACAAAACAAGATACGTATATAGTACGCAACGGAAGAGGCCGTTCTCGGTACCGCGTCCTTAGTGTTCGCTTTGGAGTTATGGCAAACTCAACCGAAAAATCGATCTCCGACATGGCATATGCGGCGGATTCTATTTGTGCTGTCCTGCCGCGCTTAAACACTTCTTGGTTCTTGCCCGCGCTGCAGCGCGAATTCGTCTGGGAGGCTGAACGCATATGCAATCTCTTCGATTCTTTAATGCGTTCGTATCCTATTAGTGCGTTTCTGCTTTGGCGGGTACCCGATGATGATCGCGAGGATTTGGAAGTCTATCGATTCGTTGACTCGGCATCCGATTTCGGCAGGCACAATGTGCGAGATCGAGCTTTCGGAATAAAAGATCTCGCGTTTGTATTGGACGGTCAACAGAGATTGACTTCGTTGCTCGTAGGTCTCAAGGGGACGTATGAGGTCAAAAAGAAATACTCCCGAACGGGTGAAATTCAGAGATTGCATCTTGACCTCCTGCGAGACGGCGAGTCACCGGACGAGGAAGGGGATGTCGCTTACGGTTTCGATTTCCGCCCGAACAGCGCGACGGCGGCTCGTGGATCCTATTGGTTTGAAGTTGGAAGAATACTGAAGTGTCAGACGGGCCTTGATGCCCTCTTAGATGAGACGACCGCGAGACTCAAGGCATTTCACGTTTCTGTTGGTGAGCTAGAGACCGCAAAACGAAATCTGACACAGTTGCACCGAGTAGTGTTCCTAGATCTTCCAATCTGCTATCACACAGAAACTCACGGCGACCAGGAGCGAATGTTGGACATCTTCGTCCGAGCTAACTCGGGGGGAGAACCTTTGAGCAAACCCGAGCTCTTGCTCTCCAACCTTACTGTTCATTGGAAGGCTCTTGACGCTCGGGCCGAAGTGAAATCATTTGTCGATGAAATCAACAGCAGCTTGAATCGAGGGGCTGATAGCAGCAGGTCGGCCCTCAAGCAGGACTTTGTCCTGAAGTCGTGCCTTGTTCTATTAGACCTGCCTGTTGCTTATCGGATTTCAAGCTTCAACAGACGCACTTGTGAACAGATTGAGTCGTGTTGGACCGACATCAAGAAATCAATAAAAGAGGCGGTGGAAGTTGCCAACTGGTTTGGAATCACAGGCTCCACCCTCACCAGCGCCAATGCCCTGATTCCGATTGCCTACTTCATATATCGGAATCCAGACGTTCGGTTGAGGAGCGATAGTAAGTCGGATGCAGAAAATGCATCTATCATTAGGCGCTGGTTCATCATGGCGCTCCTGAACGGAGTTTTCGGTGGATCTTCCGACTCAATGCTCCAGAAGGCACGCTCCGTAATTATGAAGCATGGTGAACATGGCAGATTGTTCCCCGTAGGCGAGCTAGATACGGCCACTCGGGACTTGCGAAGGCTACCCACGACTGACCCTAATGCAATCAAAAAAATCCTCGACATTCAGTACACGGACAACGCCTGCGTGCTGGCGTTAACTCTGCTTTTTGACGAGCGAGCTTGGGGAACAATTCCACACCACTGCGATCATATATTCCCACAAAGTCTATTCCGGAAAGATCTGAAGCAATTCCGCTCAGACGCAGACCAACTAAGTAACCTAACGCTGTTGGACGCGCGCGAAAATATCGAGAAGAACGCGAAGTCGTTTGAGGACTGGATAGTTACGCGCGAGCCAGCTTTTATCAAGAGACACTTAATCCCGGAAGATAAGAACCTGTGGCGGCCCGAGGCGTTTCCAGAGTTTCTTCAGGAAAGAAGCCGCCTCATCCTGGATCGACTATTTTCGGTGTTAAGAGCGTAGATTAGGCAGTGGCAGTGCATTTTGTACAGCATCCACAGGGCTGAGGAAAACGGCAAAAATAATTATGGCGGGGACTTGACGAATACAGAAAAGTCGGTATAATTGCAAATGGCTCGGGGGTAGCTGAGCCAGCAGGGGCATCACAGTCGGGTCGAAGAAGCGTCTTCCCAGCGTACCACCAAGCGAAGGCCAAGAAGTAGATCCTATAGTGAGGTTCTTTACGAGCACAGGCTAGAAATATGTCGAGCATCGCGTGGAGCCACCTAAGTGTGGGTGGCTGTACCCGGCGCTCGACGCCGGGTTTTTTATTTTGTGGATGTGCGTAGTGGATAGTGAGAAGTGGGCGGCGTAAAAGTAAGTCCTCCTGCGGTCACGGTTCATCTAACACGGAAGCAAAAGCAGAGCTGGAAGGCAAGATCGCGCGACGCGATCGGGTAAGTCCCTCCAGACAGGTTCCGGTGCTACCGGAACATTCCGACAAGCTCGGAATAAAACGCTCTTTGACAACAGAAAGGCTGGCAAGTCCACGCCGATAACTTGGTAGGGATTACGGTCCCTGCTGGGGCAATGGTGTGGATTATTTACAAGTTTTGCTCGAGAATCGAGCAATACTGTGGAAGAAAAGGCGGCTTATTCAAAGGCCGTGACTGGTGACTCGTGACTGGTGACTCGCAAGAGGAGCCGGAAGCAAGTGATCAAGCGCGGTTTTCCGAAGACTTCAGAATCGAAAGCCTGCAACAGATGCCTGAGTGGTTTTCCAAAGAAATCACAAAGACTTTTTCGTGGCCCATGCCCGGGTTGCGTAAAGATTTGTTGCGAGGATGTATGGCGCTGAGAGAATCGGGACGTCGATCGCAGGATTTAAAAAGCACGGACTAAGCACCGTGTGAATCGCCCCGGATGAAAGTCCGGAGCGGAGTCTGGCAGAAGACGGATTGAGTAAGTTTTATGATTAAGCTACTAAGGGCGTACGGTGAATGCCTTGGCGCCAGAAGGCGATGAAGGACGTGGCAAGCTGCGATAAGCCTCGGGGAGCCGCAAGCAGGCTTTGATCCGAGGATCTCCGAATGGGGAAACCCGACGGGATGAACTCCCGTTACAGCCCGCTGAATACATAGGCGGGTATGAGCTAACCCAGGGAAGTGAACCATCTCAGTACCTGGAGGAAAATAAATCACAGAGATTCCGAAAGTAGCGGCGAGCGAAATCGGAACAGCCCAAACCCAAGTGCTTGCATTTGGGGGTTGTAGGACCGCATAAGTAGAGTTACCAAACTGACAGCTAGATGAACCTGCTGGAAAGCGGGGCCATAGAAGGTGAGAGCCCTGTAATCGAAAGCTGATCAGACTCGAAGCGGCATCCTGAGTACCACCGGACACGTGTAATCTGGTGGGAAACTGGGGAGACCACTCTCCAAGGCTAAATACTCTCTGGCGACCGATAGTGAACAAGTACCGTGAGGGAAAGGCGAAAAGAACCCCTGCGAGGGGAGTGAAATAGAACCTGAAACCGTATGCTTACAAGCAGTCGGAGGGCCATGCATGGACTTCGGTCCATGAAAGCCTGACGGCGTGCCTCTTGCTTAATGAGCCGGCTAGTTAATGTCACGTGCAAGGTTAAGCGCAAGCGAGCCGTAGCGAAAGCGAGTCCGAATAGGGCGACAAGTACGTGGTATTAGACGCGAAGCGGGATGATCTACCCTTGGCCAGGTTGAAGGTCGCTTAACCGCGACTGGAGGACCGAACAGGTGTGAGTTGAAAATCGCTCTGATGAGCTGAGGGTAGGGGTGAAAGGCTAATCAAATTCCGTGATAGCTCGTTCTCCCCGAAATGTCTTTAGGGACAGCCTCGTGCGAATTACCGCGGTGGTAGAGCTCTGAATGGACTAGGGACCAACTCAGGTTACCGAATCCAATCAAACTACGAATGCCGCGGATAACTACACGGGAGTGAGACTACGAGGGATAAGCTTCGTGGTCAAAAGGGAAACAGCCCAGATCGCCAGCTAAGGTCCCTAACTATATGCTAAGTGGGAAAGGAAGTGTATTCGCTCGGACAGCCAGGAGGTTGGCTTAGAAGCAGCCATCCTTTAAAGAAAGCGTAACAGCTCACTGGTCAAGCGGATATGCACCAACAATCCAACGGGGCTCAAGCACATGACCGAAGCTGCGAAATGGTTATTTCTTCGGAAATAATCTTTGGTAGGGGAGCATTGCGTGGAGTCTGAAGGTAGACCGAGAGGACTACTGAACACTACACAAGAGACCCTGCCGGCATAAGTAGCGATAAACACGATGAGAACTCGTGTCGCCGAAAGTCTAAGGTTTCCTGAGGAAGGTTAATCCGCTCAGGGTTAGGCGGGTCCTAAGGTGAGGCCGAAAGGCGTAGCTGATGGACAACAGGTCAACATTCCTGTCCCGCCTGGCGACGTTATCACGATGGGGTGACACAGAAGGATAGGAGAGTCAGGTGATGGATATCCTGATTGGCCACTGTAAGCCGGATCCCGGAGGCAAATCCCCGGGGTCATTCAACGGTGAGAGTGGTGACGAGGTCACACGACCGCAAAGTCTCTGATTTCACGCTGTCGGGAAAATCCCCTAAGGAGTCGTCCAGGTGCCCGTACCACAAACCGACACAGGTAGACGAGGTGAATATCCACAGGCGCTCGAGAGAACACTCGCTCAGGAACTAGGCACATTAGTCCCGTAACTTCGGGAGAAGGGACGCCGCAGTAGGGTTTATAGCCCGAAGCGGTCGCAGCGAATCGCGCTCTGCAACTGTTTAACAAAAACACAGCTCTCTGCAAAGTCGAATACGACGTATAGGGGGTGACACCTGCCCGGTGCCGGAAGGTTAAAGCAAGGGCTCAGCCCGCAAGGGCGAAGGCTTGAACTGAAGCCCCGGTGAACGGCGGCCGTAACTATAACGGTCCTAAGGTAGCGAAATTCCTTGTCGGGTAAGTTC
This sequence comes from uncultured Acidobacteriota bacterium, assembly GCA_963804545.1. GTDB lineage: Bacteria > Acidobacteriota > Terriglobia > Acidiferrales > UBA7541 > Acidiferrum. The sequence goes on along the minus strand of CAWDQW010000004.1, from coordinate 1,928,348 downwards.
CGACCTGCACGAATGGTGGAATGATAGAGCGACTGTCTTGGCGAGTGACTCGGCGAATTTGTGGTTCCGGTGAAGACGCCGGATGCCCGCATCTAGACGGAAAGACCCCGTGCACCTTAACTGCACTCTGGCCATGAGTAACGGATTGATCTGCGTAGAATAGGTAGGAGCCTGTGAGACCTTGGTTTCGGCTGAGGAGGAGGCAACAGTGAAATACTACCCTGACTAATCTGTCGCTCTAACCTACCACCCGTGACGGGTGGGGAGACACGGCCAGACGGGTAGTTTGACTGGGGCGGTCGCCTCCTAAACTGTAACGGAGGCGCCCAAAGATCGGCTCAAGCGGATTGGAAACCCGCTGTGGAGTGCAAGAGCATAAGCCGGTTTGACTGTGAGACTTACAAGTCGAGCAGGAACGAAAGTTGGGTCTAGTGATCCGGTGGTCCCGCGTGGAAGGGCCATCGCTCAACGGATAAAAGGTACGCCGGGGATAACAGGCTGATCTAAGCCAAGAGTTCACATCGACGCTTAGGTTTGGCACCTCGATGTCGGCTCATCGCATCCTGGGGCTGTAGAAGGTCCCAAGGGTTAGGCTGTTCGCCTATTAAAGCGGTACGTGAGCTGGGTTCAGAACGTCGCGAGACAGTTCGGTCCCTATCTGGTGTGGGCGCAGGAGAATTGCAGGGAGTTGTCCCTAGTACGAGAGGACCGGGATGAACAGACCTCTTGTGTACGAGTTGTCACGCCAGTGGCATAGCTCGGTAGCGAAGTCTGGAAGAGATAATTGCTGAATGCATCTAAGCATGAAGCTCGCCCTAAGATAAGTTCTCCCAAGGCTTAAGGCCTAAGAAGGGCAGTCGAAGACTACGACTTTGATAGGCTGGAGGTAGAAGCGCAGCAATGCGTGAAGCTGACCAGTACTAATCGCCCGTTCGGCTTAATCATAAAACTTTCTCAAACCGTCTTTGAGAGAGGTAAGAGAAGAACGCCTTCTCTTTCGCAGTATGTTCGACTTCGAGTCGAACCTGTAAATTGCCAGCCAATGTTTGAGAGTTTGTAAGTCAAGCCCGGATCGAAACTTTCGTTTCGTATCCGCCTTGAACTTTCAACCTTAAACTTTCAACTTTCTGTTGTCGCACTCGCGTTCCTCGCTCGGGATGAGCTTGGAATCACTACGCGAGTTTCCAGTTTCCTGGTGATCATACCGCGAGGGTCACACCCGTTCCCATCCCGAACACGGAAGTTAAGCCTCGCCGGGCCGATGATACTGCACGGGTAACTGTGTGGGAACGTAGGTCGTCGCCGGGATTAAAATCAAAAGGCCGTCTTGAGCATTCAAGACGGCCTTTTGGGTTTCTGCATATGGAGTGCGGCAGATCTGCTGCCGCTTTCCTTCATCCTCCGCTACTCACGACCGAGAGGAAGCGGGGTTGCGGTTCAAAACGAACGGGTGCAGCGTCGGCACTGGAGACGACAGCTGACTCGCCGCAACCCAACATCACGGACATGAGCCCAATCAGAGATGAAACGACTAAATAGCGATTTCGAATGTGAGTCATGGTGTTCATATTTTCCTCTCAGCGCGAGACCCTCGGTCCGGGAGTCCCATGAAATGATCAAAGCTACCGCGCTTAGGCAGTCTGCAAGTACTTTTCGGGAGCTTTGTCAAACAGCGCTTTGTGCTCCGGCATGCAGAAATAGTAGGTCTTGCCCTTGTAGACCGAAGTCGGTGCCGTCTTGTCTGCGTCCATGTCGCAAACCGGACACAAGGGATGCTCCTCTGTCGAGATCGGCGCTTGGGCGTAGACCTGATTTGAATCCGGGTTCAACCAACCCTGCCCTTGATACTCCATTTGGTAGGCCGTTTTAGTGGCGACCTCGCGGCCGAAATAGCGCTCGACAACGTGGAGCGCTAGGTCGATACCGGACGAAAGTCCGCCTGCGGTGGCGATGTTGCCATCTTCAGTGAATCGTGCGCCTCGCTTGACTCGAATGTCGGGAAACTCCGTCGAGAATAGTTTGTAGGCTCCGTGATGGGTTGTTGCGGACCGGCCAGATAGCAGGCCAGTCTGTGCTAGTACAAGTGCTCCGGTGCAAACCGACATGGTCACGTCCGTATTCTTGGATGAATTGCGAATCCAATCGAGCATTGCCGGGGTGCTCCCGTCCTGCGCCGGAATTACGACCACCTTGGGCGCGGGAGCGCTTTCGAAAGTATAGTCGGGGACAAGTTTCAATCCTCCGCTCGCACGAATCGCTTTCGTCGTCGCCGCAACGGTGTACAGCTGGAAAGGATTCTCGCGGCGGCCCGGAACGTACGCCGTCTCGAACACGGCCCACGGGCCCGAGAAGTCGATGACCACGGCCCCTTCGGAAACAACGAAGGCCACCGGGACGCTTCCCTGCGCTGGCGGTTTCAGCGGAATTACTGCAGATCCGGAAAGACCGGAACTCCGATCATTTCGTGAATCAGCATCTTCGAAGGAATTACTCCCCAACCCGGAAAATGACGAAGGCACTGCTCCTACAACACCAAACGCAGCTGCTCGATGAAGAAGTTCTCTTCTATTCATGGCTAAGCCGTCCTTTCATAAGAAAAGGCAGGAGCCCGGCTCGCTCCTCGGAGACAGGAACGAGCCGGACTCAACCCTGCACCTCGGCGTAATTGCCTAGCGCAGGGTCAGTGGTGAAAGTGAAAACGAAACTCCGCATACATCTGCCGCGGATCGTTTGAGTGGAAGCCACCGAACGCTTGGCTGTTGTTCAACAGCACGTGGCGGTTGCGGAGCGATACTCCAAAGGCGGAAGAATCAGCTCTTCAGTTGAAACCGCACCCAAAGAGCACATTTAGAGGACGAAGAAGGCCAACCGCGGAGGAGGAGAAAGAGGCTTTACAAACTGCGGAATCTCACTAACGGTTGTCACTGCCACTGGGCGGAGCGTTGCGCTAGGCCCTGACACGATCGTCGCCGCGGGCAAAATAAACGCCACCGGCATCAGCGCGGGCCGAACGCTCTCCTGACAGCACGACATGCTGCATGCCATCCGCCCATTGCCCTCGTGCTCGCACTTCATCTCCCGATCTGGTGATGGCATCTGCTGGGTGCGCGCGGCTCCGTGTCCGGCCTGATGATGGGCCGGCACTTTGCAGAAGCCAGCGGCGCAGCAATCGGTATTCACGAGCCACGACGCACCTGCCAGCGGCGCATACATGAGCGCCACAGCGAGCAAGCAAATCCACCCGCCGGCCAGGCGCATCCGTTTTTCTTTTCGCAAGCTCACCGCGAGCAACTCCCCTTCGCCTGTGAAGACCGCCCAATAATACACGATATAACCCAGATTCACGGTGACTTTCCGCAAGACTGCAAAGGGCTCGCGAACATGGCTTCTCCTCTTCCCTATTTCCTCATGCGTGGGAATTCTGAAAACGATCGGCCACGGCGTCCCAGGAAATGACTTTGTAGAATGCGGCGATGTAATCGGCGCGCACGTTTTGATATTTCAGATAGTAGGCGTGCTCCCAAACGTCGATTCCCAATATCGGCTTCCGGCCGCCCATCCACGGACTGTCCTGGTTGGGAGACGTTTCAATCGAAAGCTGGCGCTTATCGTCCGCACTCAACCACGCCCAACCGCTGCCAAATACACTGAGCGCAGCCTTCGTGAACTGATCTTGAAAGGCTGGGAACGACCCGAACTTCGCGTCGATCGCTTTACCGAGCTCTCCTTTCGGCTGGCCTGCGGAATCCTTCCGCATGATTTCCCAGAAAAAAGAATGATTGGCGTGACCGCCACCGTTGTTTCGCACCGTCATTCGGATTGCTTCCGGCACCCGATCCAAGTGTCGAATCAAATCTTCGACGGGGAGCTTGGCCAGATCGGGGTGATCCGTCACAGCCGCATTCAGGTTTTTGACGTAGGCGGCGTGATGCTTGTCGTGGTGCAGGTGCATTGTTTGGCCATCGATATACGGCTCCAGCGCGTCATAAGCGTAGGGCAGACTCGGCAGCGAATAGGGGCCGCTGATTCCCGCCGATTGCTGGGCGTCTACGATTGCTGCGTCAAAACCCAATCCACAGAGCGTTGCGACAGTTGTAGCTCCAATCACTTTGATGGCTTCTCTGCGATCTAACATAGCTATTCTCCTTTGAAATCATGAATACACTTCTCCTCATCGCGCCATTCCCGGCAGCCGCCGTGCCGTGAAGTACGAGCCAAACACCAAGGCGGCAGCGAGGAACTGCGAGACCAGCGTCTCGACTGTCGGGAAAATAGAAAACCATAGCCCCGCCCAGTCGGGAATCATTTCACTCAAGTGCGGAAGGTGTGTCGTCGGCAACCAGCCCGCGAGTTGCATCTCCTGTGCTTCTTCACCAACCATCACGAGAAGAACCACGGCAAGCATTACGCCGGTGACAACCAACATCCTTCGGTAAGGGAGGTGGTGATGAATCAGGAAAGTGAGAACCGCAACTGCGGTCGTTGCCAGCAACCCGAGGAGTACTCCTCCCAAGACAGGTTCCCCGCCCATGCGCAGACGGAAGCTTTGCAGGAATAGGACGACTTCAAACCCTTCTCGATAAAATGAGCTAAACCCCAGTAACCCCATCCCCAACATCAATCGCCACTTCTTTTCCCCATGCTTTGCATAGCTCGCCAGCTCCTGTTTTTTCCGGTTATGTAGGGAAATCCAGCCCGTCCAGTACATCTTGTGGAAGAACCAGTTCATGACCAGGAGCAACACGCCGATGGCCAAGAGACCCGTACCCGCCTGAAGCGCAAGAGCAGACATACTGCCGCTGAGATCGTTCAGGACGCGAACTGCAACGATCCAAGTAACTGCCGTGGCCAGCATCCCAGCCAGAACCCCACCAATAACTGGCCGGTGATATCTCGCCTCTTTGCCTCGAAAGCTCGCCGTAAGAGCAGCCAGCACGAGAATGCACTCGAGTCCTTCGCGGAAGACGAGCACCGCGATGTTCACAACTCCCGAAGCGGCGAGTGCACCGCTCACAAGGTCTCCCCCATCTCTCGTGTGATTTGATCTCGGAGCGCTTTATCTACTTTTACTTCGTGCATGGCCTGATCTACGATTGTGGCCGGCCGCTCTCGGCCAGAACGCAGCATCCTCTGCAAACACACGAACAGGACCAGACAACCCAGCGCGGAGGTCAGCAGCGGGACGCTGAAGAGAATCCTTCCCGTGAGTCCATCGGGAACGATTAGGATGCGCTCGCCGTATATGTTTCTGTAGTGGCTTACGATCTGCTCTTCGGTTTCTCCATGGGCAACCATCTCCGCAACTTCGCCTCTCATTTGCACCGCAATGTCGCTTCCGTGCACGGCAATGGACTGCGTATAACAGCAGGGCGCCAACAACCGGCTCTCCACTTTACGAATCTCCTCCGTCTGCCGGCTCGTCAGTCCGTCCGGGTGTGCCAGAACCAGGGCCAAAAGAATTCCCATCATCACTTTGTGCTCCATTCCCTCTCATCGCTTGTGGAGGTATTTCAGAAGATCGTCAATTTGTTGTTTATCGAGCGTGCGCTCGAACGGCGGCATGATTCCGCGTCCGCTGACTATCGTTTTTCGCACTTGGTCGTCTGTCGCCGCAGCGCCACTCGGTAGCATCTGCTGACCAAAGATTCCGGCTAGTTTTGGTGGTTGTTTGAGAAGTTGCAGGTTTTCGGCGTCGTGGCACGGGCTACAGTTTCGCTCGTACACCAGTTCACCGCGGGTCTCAGCCGAAGCGAACGCGGGACCATAGTCCATGTTGTTCCGCGAACAGCCGAAACTGAGAAGGCTCGGAACCGCGAAGAGCGCAAAAAAAGTCTGGATTGCCGCGCTAGTTCTTCGCATTCTCAACCTGCCTTATTGCGGCCACTGCCTCGGCTGAGCTCCAGTCGCTTACGTTCCATTCCCTGATCAGCCTCCCATCGGGGCTGATGAGAACCGTGCTCATCGAGTGCGCGATCTGGTTGTCTTCTTCCTCGTAGACGAGTGCGAAGGCTTGGGCCAGTTTCTTCAGGTTTTCGGGAGTCGGGACCGTGAATACCCAGTGCGCAAATCCTTTTTCGTCTCCGCTGAGATAGGCCAGGCCGTATTTCCTGAGCACGGCGGGCGAATCGAATTTCGGGTCTATGCTTACGCTCACGAGGGCTGTGCGAGCGTATTCTTTCGGATCTTTGGCGATTTGTTTTTCGACCGCCGCAAAAAGACTGCTGAGCCGTGGACAAAACGTCGGCATGGGGCATCGCGTGTAGATGAATGTCAGCAGCACCGTCTTTCCTCGGAAATCCGACAAACGAATTGTTTTCCCATCCTGGTTTACTAACTCAACGTCGGGGATCTCTTCTCCGGGAAACAGCTTTCTCGTATCCTCCACTTCTTTTTGACGATGGCTAGAATCCACCACCGTGACCTTGTCGAGCTCGTAGTAGCCTTCATCTTCGTGAACGAGGACGCGAGCCTTGATCCGGTCTCCCGCTTCCACCCTGGATATATCGACGTTTGCAGCAACTGGATACGGCATCGTCATCGCCGCCATGAATCCTGGAATGCTTTCATGATCGACGACAAGCGAGTGAGTTTCGGGGACTTTGCTGACGACGCGGCCCTCAAAGTTGTAGTGCCGATCTGATTTGCCGCAACCACACAAGGCGGCCAAACACAAACCTACAAGCAGAAAACGATCTAATGTCAGAATCCTCACAACTCCTCCATTCCGTTTCCCAGCAGCAATAAATGTGCAAAGAGAAATACAGGACAGCACGGCTCACAGGGCCACGCCGCGCTCCCGCATGAACTTTTTCTTGTTCAGCTACAACTGGAGGAAAACGGAAGGAGGACCGCGTTTTGAATTCTCGAAATACCCGGTTGAGGCGAGAACCAGAACCTGCGATCGCGCATGTACCCGGCTTGCCCGAATGGGAGTGGAGGTAAAACTTGCTCTAACAGCAGCCCCCATGCGTTGAGCTGTGACCGCGAGCGTCGTCTTGCCGGCGAACGGGCAAAGGGCACTTAACTTTGTTTCGCCATCTTCTCGCTGCTTGGCGTGGCCGTGCCGCACGGAGCACTTGTGTGCTCCATCTTTCTTGCAGCAATCGGGCAACTTTGAAGACGCAGCCGTCGTTTCGAGCGCCGAAAAGATCGGAACCCCGGCAAATAACAGGATAACGAAGATTGCGTTAAGACGCCGCATCGCATTTACGAGACTACAGGAACGAAGCAGCAACGGCAATGCTGGTTCTTCGCACGACAAACGCCATTATGCAATCCTGAAACGGAGGTCAACGAACTTCAAAGGAGAGATTCGCCCAGTAACTTCCCAGTCCGCGATTTTGGGTCGGCGCCGCTGTAAAGCCCTTCTTTGGGCAGAACCGGCGCGGAAGACGCATCGGCGTCGGAAGGATTCGGCGTAACACGATTTTGCAAATAGTGAGATTTACATAGGAGACGGGACGGGGGGCGAGGGACAGTCCGGACGTAATCTGTCTCACCAAACTACAAAATTCCCACCAACTCCTTCCAACCACTCCACTTCCCCGTCTCACGTTCGAATGATAAAACTACAGTACTGTACCTTGACAGTAATCACATTCCTTGCTACAATCCCGTATGATTCGCCCCCGCTCCACGCCCCGGCATTCCTTGTATTCAAGATGCAATCCCCGCCGCTCACCCATCTCTCTCCGCGTACACGCAGGAAACGCCGCAAACCCTTTCCGCTCATGCGTTTACTTCATAACTCGCGCACACCCCGGGGGTGGGGGTCTCCCGTCTTTCTCCGTGAACTCCGTCCCCTCCGCGTTAAAACCAACCCGCTCGTCCAGGCCAACCGATCCGTTCGACTCCCTTGATCGTTTAGTCGTTTACCCTGGGCCTCGAAGGGCCCCTATCCCTAAATCCCTCCCCGTCTCTGACCTCTGCGTACTCTGTGTCTCTGTGTTTAGCTCTCCGAAGCTTTCCCCGTTCAAATCTGGTCATCCACCCAGTCACCTTCTGCCTTTCGTTGACGCTCTTGACGCCGCGTCAAGCGTAAGTCCTTTGTCTGCCACTCTTACGAAAAACACCCGGGGTGGGGGGACCTCCCAAGCTCCGGCGAAGAACTCCGATCGCATTCCCTCCGTCTTCCACTTTCAACTTCTTGCCCTGAGCCTAGTCGAAGGGTCAACCTTCAATCTTCCAACCTTCAACCGTTTTTCTCCCATCTCCTTTAGATTCCGCACTTACGGAAAACCAGCCCGTAACCTCTTCAGAATGAACACTTCCAAAACAAAGAACTTAAAACTCTTTAGAACCAACACTTACAAAATAACGAGGGGGAGGATCCGATCAAAGTTAACCGGTTCCCCCTATCCCATCCCCATTCCACTTACCCCTGCCGCGCCGCCTCACATCCCATTAAAATGGAACTTGCCAATCTCCTCGGCCAGGGACAACGATCTGAGCACACCTTCCAGCGACATCAAGAATACGACGGCAGGGGATTCCAGGGCTTCGCGCATTTGGCGGGCGTTGCGGCATCGCAATTTCCGGCTGTTCTTCACGGGACAGAGCATTTCGCTGATTGGCACGTGGATGACGCGCATCGCCACGAGCTGGCTGGTTTATAAATTGACGAGTTCGGCTTGGCTGCTGGGAGTTGTAGGTTTTGCGGGGCAGATTCCCACATTTCTTGTGGCGCCTTTCGCTGGCGTCTGGGTCGACCGGTTGGACCGGCGGCGCGTGCTGGTTATTACGCAAATTCTGGCGATGGTGCAGTCGCTGGCTCTGGCGGTACTGACGCTCAGCGGGCGCATCAACGATTCACGAAATCATCGGGCTAAGCGCGTTTCAAGGTTTGATTAATGCATTCGATATGCCCGGTCGCCAGGCTTTTTTGGTGCAGATGGTGGAGGACAAGAACGACTTAGGAAACGCGATCGCGCTGAATTCTTCGATGGTCAATATGGCGCGGCTGCTGGGACCGTCGATCGCCGGCGGAGTGATCGCGCTTTTCGGCACAGGCTATTGCTTTTTGATCGATGGGCTCAGCTATGTTCCTGTGATTGCTTCCTTGCTGATGATGCGGCTGAAGCCTCTGCTGCTGCCGCACTCCGCGGCTTCCATGTTTCACCAGCTTAAAGAGGGCTGGACGTACGTGGCCGGCTCCGTGCCCATACGGACGATCCTCTCGCTCTTCGCAGTGATCAGTCTGATGGGTTGGCCTTTCACGGTTTTGATGCCGATCTTTGCGCTGAAAATTTTAAAGGATGGGCCGCACACCTACGGATTCCTGATGGGAGCCATCGGCGTGGGCGCGCTTGCATCGGCGTACTCGCTGGCGCTGCGTCCCTCCGCGCGGGGATTGATCAAAATGATGCCGCTCTCCGCCGGCATGCTCGGCGCTCGGACTGATACTTTTCGGCTTCTCGCGAAATTATTGGTTGTCGCTCGCAGTGCTGCTCTTTTGCGGTTTTGGCTTGATGCAGGAAGCGGCTGCCAGCAACACCGTCATCCAAACCATCGTGGAGGAAAGCAAGCGCGGGCGGGTGATGAGCTACTACACGGCCGCGTTCGTCGGCATGGCGCCGTTCGGAAGCTTGTTGGCTGGAACGCTCGCCAGCGCCATCGGCGCGCCGAAGACCGTAATGGTGAGCGGAGCATGCTGCGTGGCAGGCGCGATTTGGTTTCTAACGCAATTGAAGGCTGTGCGAAAAGTGATCCGGCCGATTTACGTGAACCTCGGCATCGTGCCGGCGCCGCCGGAAGTGAACGCTGTGCTGCAAGATGGAGGCGGGCAGTAGCTCCGCTCCGAGTTGAAGGAGTTTAGAGCTCCCGACGGAATATGCAAACCGTCCAAATTATTCGAGATGTTGAGCGGCGCAGCCGAATGAAGTGCGGCAGACGGGTTCTTCATCACGTGATCGAAAGCCGCTTGGAAGCGCTCCATTTCGGATTGCGTGCCGACGGTGACGCGAACGTGAGTGGGCCAGACGGGCCAGGGACGGCCGATAAAGACATTTTGCGCGGCCATCGCGGCGATGACTTCTTTTGCGGGGCGCTTGGCGTCGAGCATGAAGCAGTTGGATTGCGAAGGAACGAAAGAGTAGCCGTTTTTAGAGAGCCACTCGAACGTCGATTCGCGGATGGTCGTATTGATGTGCTTGCGATCGGGGACGAGCTGCGGATCTTTCAAGCTGGCGGATGCGGCCGCCACGGCAGTGATGGGCATGGCGCTCCAGCCGGCGAATGCGGTCATTTTTTCCATAAGGTCGGGACGCGCCATCGCAAAACCGCAGCGCAATCCAGCCATTCCGTAGATTTTCGAGAAGGTGCGCAAAACGATGACGTCTTTATCCGCTTTCACGAGATCGAGTGCTGTCGTGGCGTCGGAAAAATGGATGTAAGCCTCGTCCACCATCACGATGGCGTCTTTCGGCTTGTTGGCTAGCATGAATTCAATGTCCGAGTGGCTCGTCAGCGTGCCGGTGGGATTGTTTGGCGTGCAAACATAAAATACGCCCGCATCGGGTGCTGCCGCCAACATGGCTTTCACGTCATGCGAGTAAGTCTTGGTCAGCGGCACATTCACGACGCGAGCGCCGGCGATTTTTGCGGCGTGCGCACCGGCTTCATAGCCGGGATCGGCAGTGACGTAGCTTTTCGCGGGAGACGTGAAGGCAAGAACGGAGTAGTGCAACGGGCCGCTGGAACCGGGGAAGACGCGTATGTACTCGGGCTTGAGCCCTTCCGCCGCCGCAAATGCTTTTATGAGATCTTTGGTCATCCAATCCGAGTAGCGGCCACCCTGAGAAGCGACGTCATTGATGGCGCCGCAAGCCACGCCGCAGGGGCCAAGCGGATTCTCGTTTGCATTGATGACCACCGCATCTTTGGGATAAGGACGCGGATCAGCGAAGCGAGTCGGCGTGGGCCAGCATCGGTTCGGTGACAATGCGATAGCCGACGGCCACCGCGGCAGCGGCCGCGGAGACTTGCAAGAAGGAACGACGGGAACGACAGGCGGGATTTTCTTCCACGGGCATGATCTTACCTCCACGTGCGGCTCGCCAGAGGCGAGCTGACTGCACACAAACTATCACGTTCCGCGGTTCTCGGACCGTCTTTTTGCATGCAATTTCTTGCTAGGCAAGTATTTGTTGCGGGGGCGCCGCTTCCTCCGCATCGGTAGAAATCGGAGAGAATAAAAAGAGAAACGCGAAGAAGGCAGAAATCTGGAGCGCGAGCTAACACATGTACTGTCAATTGAGTTAGGCAGGTCTCTGCGGAAGCGGCCGCGAAAGTGTTGCGTGCACGTACACGCGATTCACGAGCCAAGAAATTGGAAGAAGTACTATTGACTGGGGCAACTGCGGAGAAATACCTTGTTTTTGCTTTGCTGAACCCGGCCAAGTACGAAAACCCACACGCTGCGAGGCAGGCATGGCCACCGAAACTGTTGCAAGTACCGTCAGCATCCCCGAAGGAAAAGCGTTTGAAGAGCGATGGGAGAAATTACGCTCCCACAGGCGTATCGTCTCTCGTGTGAAATTCCAGGTCGAATGGGAAGAAGGCGCCGAGCGGCAGCAAGCCAATGGCGTGACCGTCGACATAAGCAAGTCCGGCTGCCTGGCCGTAGTAGGAGCGGGGCTTCCACTGCGGAAGCGCGTGCGCCTCATTAATCCGAAGAGCGGGCGCACCGCGGAGGCGCAAGTGGTGTGGCGGGATCATGAAGCCTGGGACGTCGGTCTCGAGCTGATTAAGCCGGACCCTTCGTTTTGGGGCGTAAAGTTTTAGTCGGTTGCGAAGAAAAGACTTGTCGCGATGACGGGCGCGCGATGGAAGTATCTACGCACTGTACTCCTACAAACTGGCCGATTGCTGAAACCGAGCTGATGCAGCAAGGTCAGCCACGAAACTCAATTCGGCCATTTTTCTTTCGGCAAGCTCTTCTGAATGGTTTCCAGGTTTTGGAAGCCGTCCTTGATCACCGTTTGCTTCACATTGTCCTTCGTGACCACCACAAGGCTGAGAAAGATTGCCTGAACGGTTCTCGTACCGTTAGGAATTGAAACAGCATTTTTGATGGGCGTGCCCGTAACCAAATCAACGGCCGCTTCAGCGGCCGCTCTCGCTTGAGTGCAATGGATTTATAGACCGTCATGGTCTGTGTGCCGTCGAGTATCCGGATGATGGCGGCGAGGTCGGCATCCTGACCCGAGACGAGCACTTTGCCGGCGAGTTTATGTTCCTGGAGCGCCTGGATAGCGCCTCCCGCAGTGCCGTCATTCGAAGCGACCACCGCGGTGATATCGCCTTTCGTGGACTCGATCGCTCTGGACATGATGGCGTAGGCCTCGGCGGGATCCCAATTCTTGGCCCAGCCGTCGCCAACGATTTTTATGTCGCCACGGTCAATGAAAGCTTGCAGGAAGCGCATCTGCCCGTCGCGCAAAATTTTGGCATTGCTGTCCGACGGGGAACCGCCGATCAAAACGTAGTTTCCCCTGGGGGCAAGCCGCGCAAGCGTTGAGGACTGCAACTCGCCAATCACCTCGGCGTTTGCTGCCGACAAAGAAATCAACGTCGCTGTTGCGGACCAGCCGTTCGTAGCACAGGACAGGAATATGGCGGGCCTTCGCGGCGTTCACGATGCGAGCGGCCTTGTCCGTGTCGTGCGGGACGAGGACGAGAACTTTCACTCCGGAATCCATCAACTTTTGGGATTGCTGCAGTTGCAGTTCATCGTCTCCCTCAGCGGTTTCCACGAGGACTTCGGCGCCCAGCTCCTTGGCGCGCTTTTGGAAGATGTCGAGATCCGTTTGCCAGCGCTCGACTTTGAGAGAGTCCATCAAGTAACCGATTTTAAGCGGAGGGTTCTGGACCGGCGCAGTCTGCGCTTGAGCGAGGCGAGAAGAGAAAAGCGATTTGCGCGATATCGATAGGCTCAAAGAAACGCGACGCGTCGAACTCTGCATAAATTTTTTCATCACCACGTACTTCAAACCGTAGCACCGGCGAGCAAGGGCGACAATCGGATAACTACGGCGAGCGGACCAAGAGTAAAGACACGGAAAAGGAGTAATTACTTGGCGCGGAGAATACTCTCACCGCGGCGGGGACGCCAAACGGCTGACCGGTTTCGCGACAGTGTGTCCCAGGAGCGGCCGGGGACCGGGCTTCGGCAAGCCGGACGGCCTTGGCTAAGGGCTTTTGCGCCAGGCACTTAGGCGCCTGCGACGGACGGCCTCTGGATTGCTCGTCGATGGGTGTAGACATTCTACATGCCATGGGTGTAGAACATCTACATCCTGAGGTGAAGATGAGTCCAGCGCTACCAGAACCGCATCGAACTGCTGCAAGGGACGCTGGACCTGCTCGTCCTGCAAACCCTGCGTTGGGGGCCGCAGCACGGCTACGGCATCAGCCAGGCCATTCGTACAAACTCGGGAGACATTTTGCAGGTAGACACTGGCTCGCTTTATCCCGCGCTGCACCGGCTCGAGCGGCAGAAGTGGATCACCGGCGGATTGGAAAGTCTCCGAAAACAAGCAGCGCGTGCGGGTCTACCGGCTGACGGCCAAAGGCAAGAAGCAATTGGAGTCCGAGCGCTCGCGCTGGGCGCAAGTCTCGGATGCCATCGCCGGCGTGCTGAATCCGAGCAAAAGGGGAAGCGAAGCGTGACATTTTCTTTCTGGCACCGTCAAAAACGTGAACAGCGAATTGGACGAAGAACTGCAATGCCATTTGCAGATGGCGGCGCAAGACCGCACCGAGCGCGGCGAGACTCCGGAGCACGCGCACGGGGCAGCGCGAAGAGAATTAGGGAATGTCGGCCTGATCAAAGAGGTAACGAGAGAAATGTGGGGAGGGGCTTCGTTCGAGCGGCTTATGCAGGATCTGCGATATGGATTGCGGATGCTCGTGAAGTCCCCCGGCTTTACGGTGGTGGCCATTCTTACGCTGGCGCTGGGTATTGGCGCGAATACGGCTCTGTTTTCCGTGGTGAATGGCGTGCTGTTCAACCCTCTCCCCTACCCGCATCCGGAGCAGCTCGTGTGGCTGGCGGAGAGCAAACCGAATTTCGCCACTGGATCGATTTCCTTCCCAAACTTTCAGGATTGGCAAAAAAACAATCAAACCTTTACGAGCATGGGCCTCTCGCGCGGCTACACGTACAACCTCACTGGGCTCGGTGAGGCCGAACAGTTGCGCGCGAGGCTGATTTCTTCCGATTTTTTTACGGTGCTGGGCGTCCAACCGGCAATGGGGCGCTCATTCGTTGCGGGAGAAGACGCGATTGGCGCCGCTCCCATCGCTATGATCAGCGGCGGTCTCTGGAAGCGCAAATTTGGTTCCTCACCCGATGTTTTGGGAAAGAGCCTGACGTTGGACGGCAAGGCCTACACGATCGTGGGCGTGCTACCGGCGAGTTTTGAGCTATCGCTTGGCGGTTTCCACGACATCGATGTGTATGTGCCTATCGGACAATGGGGAAATCCGCTCTTGCCACAACGCGGCGCAGGATTGGGCTTTCATGGCATCGGCCGGCTCAAGCCCGGTGTGACCGTTGAGCAGGCACGAGCGGATATGCAACGCGTCACCGGTGACCTTGCGGCCGCCTTTCCCGACACCGACAAGGGCATTGGAGCCGGGGTCTTTTCGCTGAAGCAGACGATGGTCCAGGGTTTGAAGGTCTTTTTGCTTGTTTTGCTCGCGGCCGTTGGCTTTGTGCTTTTAATCGCCTGCGTCAACGTGGCGAATTTGATGCTGGCGCGCTCGTCGGTGCGCACGCGTGAATTCGCGATACGAACGGCCATGGGCGCCAGCCAGGCAAGGCTGTTGCGCCAGCTTTTGACGGAGAGCCTCCTGCTCGCCTTCACGGGCGGAGCGATTGGCTTGCTGTTGGCAGGGTGGGGCACGAAGGTAGCGATTGCTCAGCTGCCTCTAAATCTTCCGCGAGCCGGGGAGATCGGGCTAGATACGCGTGTGCTGCTTTTTACGCTGCTGATAACGCTGGCGTGCGGGATTTTTTTCGGGCTGGGCCCGGCGCTGAAATCGGCGAGTCCGAATTTGCACGATACGCTCAAGGAAGGCGGGCGCGGCGGCAGCGGTTCGCGTCACCGCGCGCAAGGGGTTTTTGTGGTGTTGGAAATGGCGCTGGCGCTGGTGCTGCTGATCGCCGCGGGATTGATGATCCGCAGCCTCAGCGCGCTTTGGAAAGTGAACCCTGGCTTCGATTCGCATAATTTACTGACGTTTGGCGTGGCGCTGCCCTCGTCGATGAACATGGCGGGTGCGCCTGCAATTCGCGCCGCTCTTCGGCGCGTCGACCAGGAGCTGGCAGCGGTTCCCGGTGTTGAGTCCGTGTCGCTCTCTTGGGGAGCCACGCCGATCATGGGCGACGACGAAGATCTGTTCTGGATCGAAGGCCAGCCAAAACCGGCAAGCGACAATGAAATGAACATGGCGCTGAGCTACGTGGTGGAAGAGAGTTATTTGAACGTGATGCGGACGCCCCTCGAACGCGGAAGATTTTTTACAGCGCAGGACAATGAAAACTCCCCGCACGTTGTTGTGGTCGACGATTCCTTCGCAAAACTGTATTTCCCCGGCAAAGATCCTATCGGGCAGCACATCTTCTTGACGAACAAAGGCGGACGCGCGGAGATTGTCGGCGTGGTCGCACACGTAAAGCAGTGGGGTCTGGACTCCGATGACAAGGAGAAGCTGCACGCGCAGCTTTATTTTCCATACATGCAGCTTCCGGATGAAAGCATGGCCCTTTCGTGGAACGGGACCGGCGTAATGGTGCGATACGATCCGAAGGTACCCGATATCGGCGAGTCAATGAGGGCGGCCATCAAGGGCATCAGCGGCGAGCACGTGATGACCGGCACGCAAACCATGGACTCGGTGATTTCCGAGTCGCTGGCGACGCAGCAGGTTTCGTTGATTTTGCTGGGGGCGTTCGCGTTGCTGGCGCTCGGGCTGGCGACGAGCGGGATTTACGGCGTCATTTCCTATGTGGTGCAACAGCGAACGCAGGAGATTGGCGTGCGCATGGCATTGGGAGCAAAGAAAACCGACGTGATGAAGCTCGTTCTGGGAACGGGGATGACGATGGCGGGAATTGGTGTCGCCATCGGCCTCGCGGCTGCTTTTGGATTGACGCGGTTGATGGCCAGCCTGCTTTTTGGTGTGAGTGCGACCGATCCACTCACGTTCACGGTGGTCGCGAGCGTACTGGTGATCGTGGCGCTCGCTGCTTGCTACATCCCAGCGCGGCGCGCGATGCGCGTCGATCCCATGGTCGCGCTGCGATATGAATGAGAGAAAATCGCGCTTCCCGGTTTACTTTGTTACGGACGCAGTCTGGCTCTGTACGAGCGCATAGGAATTGCCGTATAAATCCTTGAAAACGGCTTGCGTGCCCCACGGCATTTCCTTCGGAGGCTCGTTGAATTTCACGCCGCGCGAAGAATATAGCTCGTAGGTCTTGCGGCAATCGTCCGTGGCGAGAACCCACGTGGGGTTTTGGCCGATGCGCTCGGCCATTTTCCGGGCGTTTTCCTCGCCGTGCATGGAAGGCTCCGGTTTTTGTAGAACAATTTGAATGTCCTGGCCTGGCGCGGCTACTGCAACCCATCGAGCGCCTGGACCAAATTTCTGATCGGCGCGCTTCTCAAAACCCAAAACCTCCGTATAAAACTTCAGCGCTTCGTCGTAATCGCGCACGAGAATGGTCACGTTACCGAGCCGAATGCTCATGTGGGTTCTCCTTTTCTATTTCTGCGTGGTGCACTGCGCTTCCGGAACGTCGGGAACCGGTCCATCGCCGCTCCAGCGCTCGAGCAGCGTGGGAATATTTTTCGTGAGGATCTTCGAGCTCCAGCCCTTGCCGAGCATGCGGCTCGCCATCCAGCCGCGCACGCCGCTGAAGCCGTTGTGTTCGAGGCGTAGTTTTGTGCCTTCCGCGACGGGCTCGAGCGTCCATGCGACAGTAGTGTCGATGCCGCTGCCGCACCAGGAATAGACGAGTCTGCGTGGCGGATCGGCTTCGAGAATCTCGCAGTCCACGATGCCCGTCCAGCCGCGCGGCTTTGGAACGACGCGGAATTGAAATTTGTGACCAACGCGCGGCTCGAAATCGTTTTTCATGAGCCACTGAGCGATGGCTTGCGGGTCGGTCAGCGCACGCCAGACTTTCTCGGGTGCGTGTTTGTAGGTGACTTCAAACGTCAGATCGTGGCTCATCGCCGGCGTTCCCTCTTTTCTTCCGCATCAAGAAAATTGCCGAGCGCGGCGAGTTTCCCCCGCCAGAAGCGTTCGTAGTGGCCGACCCAAACGTGGATTTGGCGGAGGGGTCTGGCGTGCAAGCGATAGTAGCGCTCGCGCCCGTCGCGGCGGACTTGCACGAGCCGCGCGCGGAGAAGAATGCGCAAGTGCTGGGAAATCGCAGGGCGCGTCATGGCGAAGGGTGCGGCGATCCGGCGAACCGGGAGTTCGCCTCGGCTGAGAAGATCGAGAAGGCGGCGGCGCGTGGGATCGCCCACGGCGGCGAACACGTCACGGGAGGAAGGAAGCGGTGCGCGTTTCATGCGGACTATGATAGGTAAGCGACTACTTACATGTCAATGGCTGCGTTCATCGACTGATTCGGCCGGAAGAGGCTTTCAAATTCGCGGGAAGATGTGGTTTGCCAGGAAACTAACTATGCGGGGCTTAGCCAGGCGTCGATGCGGGGCGAAACCACCGTACAGAACCGGGCGACGCAGAGTGCCGCGAGAATGCCAGTAAAAACGTCCATCGTGTAATGCGCTCGCAGGATGAGCACGGCGGCAATTTCGAAGAGAACGATCGCCACGGCCACGATGACGAGCCATCGCTTGCCGAGGCGCGCCAACTCGATCCCGCCAAAAACAGCGATGGCCGTATGCCCGGAAAAGAAGAAATCGTTGCCCACACTGTAGGTGACCAGCAACGACGGGAATCCCGGATAGTGCCAGATCACGTTCGGAGGCGCGGGGAGCGCGCAGATCGCTTGCAGGATTTGCCGCAATCCGAGCAGCAGCACGAGTCCGAGGAACGGCCGAACGCTGGGCCCAAAGAGCCAGCGAACGAGCAAGAAGATTCCCAATGCGTCGATGATTGCGGAACTTAGAATCAGCAAAGCGTTGGCAGCCGTAGGGGAATGGTTGAAGTAGGAATTGAGGCCGTCCGTCATTGTGTGAAGCGCGTCGCCAATACCAGAGACAGGTGCGGCCCGATGCGCGATGAGCGATTGCGTCCAGAACCAGATGCCCAATGCAAGGACGGTGAGCACAACGCGCCGGATAAGGCGGCGCCAGCCGCGGGTGCTGTCGGCATTTGTCATTTAAGGAGAAGCCCCGGATGTGTGCGGCATTTTTGCATGGTGGCTCTCACGCCGGCTTTGCGACTTCCAGCGCGAGTTCGCGCGCTTTTCGCAAATCCAGCTTGCCCGTGCCGAGATAGGGCAGTTTTTCCACGCGCAGAAATTGATCGGGTCGCGGCCGCCAGAGCGCAGGCAAGTCGCATTTAGCCAGCAGCTCCAGAGTTTCCTTCAGCTTTTCTTCCGGGAGAGTGTGCAGGACCATCAAGCGTTCGCCTTTTCGTTCGTCGGGTACGGCGGTCACCACGAACACCTGCTCCGTCGCCTTGGCGAGTTCGTGCAGCTTGTCCTCTACTTTTATATGCGGCACCATTTCGCCGCCGATTTTGCTGAAGCGGCTCAAGCGATCGGTGACGCGTAGAAAGCCGTCTTCGTCGAGCATGGCGATGTCGCCGGTGTTGTACCAGCCGTCGCGCAGAACTGCTGCCGTTTTTTCCGGCTGGTTTAGATAACCCTGCATCACGTTCGGCCCGCGCACGAGCAGCAAGCCTGGTTGATTGACGGCCAGAGGTTGTAGTGTTTCAGGATCGATGATTTTTACGGACATTCCCGGCAGCGGGTGGCCGATGCTGCCTCGCTTTGCACCCACCTGGCGGAAAGACGCCGCGCGAAAATCGATGGTGTTCACGGTAACCGCCGGCGAGCATTCCGTGCAGCCGTAGCCTTCGAGCGGCCGGAGGCCAAAGCGATCTTCAAACGCCTGGGAAATCCGCTCCGGCAGCTTTTCCGCGCCGGCCATCACGAAACGCAAGCTGCCGAACTGTTCTGGCTCGCAGCGGCGCGTGTAGGCATTGAGAAAAGTGGGCGTCGCCAGAAGCATGGTGACCGCATATTTGTTGACGAGCGCGCCGATGACGCGCGAATCGAGCGGATTGGGATGAAACACAACGCCAATCCCCGTCGCGGCCGGGAGGCACAGCGTTCCCGTGAAGCCGAAGGAATGGAAAAACGGCAGAATGCCCATGATGCGATCGTTGGAATGCAGGAGAAAAACCTGGTTGAGTTGCTCGACGTTGGAAGCCACGTTGTAGTGCGTGAGCACGACGCCTTTTGGCTCGCCTGTGGAGCCGCTGGAGAAAATAATGGTGGCGATGTCATCGAGTCGTGTCTTGCGCTCGGCTCCGGCATACTTTTCAACAAGGCGCGGTGGAAGGAAAAACGCCAGAGCAGCGCCGAGGCGCTCGCTGAACCGTGGCTTCTGCGCCAGATCTTCGAGGAAAATCGTCTCCGCCGGCGGTTGCACGTGCACGCGTTCCAGAAAGGCGCGCGCGGTGATCACTGTTTTCAAATTGCATTGTTTTGCGCAGGACTCCAGCGTTTCGTTCGATGCGGTGTAATTTAGATTGACGGGCACTTTGCCCATCAGCATTGCCGCGAAATTCACCAGCGCGCCGGGAATCGAAGGCGGCAGCAAGACACCCACCATTTCCTGCCCTTGCCACGTTTTCCGCAGGCGCCGCGCCAGAAAAAGTGTTCTCGCTAACACCGCGAAAAAAGTAAGTTTCGGCGTTTGCCCATCCGCCATGGCAAAGCGGAACGGATGGCGCCGCGCCGTGTAGAGAAAAGTGCGAGGCAGCGGCCGCATTTGAGGCTTGCGCCGCTCGAACGCTTCCGCGCCGAGGTCCTGGACAGCCTGCCGCGCCTCCTGCGCCGACGCCGTGGAAGGCAGCGGCGCGCCAAACGTCACGCGTACGGGATAGGGCAAGTGGCGCGGCAATTTCCAGAGGAAGCGGCCGCCTGCAAAACTGAATATCGAGCCCCACACGCCATCAAGGTTTACCGGAATGATCGGAACGTCCACACCCTTGATGATGCGTTCCATGCCGCGGCGGAACGGCATCATCTGGCCGATGCGCGTCATTTGGCCTTCAGGAAAAATGCAGACCAGTTCGCCGTCTTGCAAAGCTTGCGTAGCGCGGCGCAGGGAATGAATCATTTCGCGCGGGCCCTGGTCCGAAGAAATTGGGATCACGCCCAATATTTTCGCGAACGGCTTCACCAGCGGATGATCGTACGAGCCCTTGAACATCAGAAAGCGCACGGGGCGGTCCACTGCCGCGAGGAGCAACACCGCGTCGGCCATGGACACGTGATTGGGAACGAGAAGCGCTCCACCCCGTGCGGGAACGCGTTCACGCCCAGCGACATCCAGCCGGTAAAGCGTGTGCGTGAGCATCCACAGGAGCAGCCGCAGCAGCGAGTCCGGCAGCAGCCACAGAACGTAGGCCGTGGCCGCGAGCGACATGACCGCCGTCCAAATGAAGAACGATTGCAATCCGACGTGCAGATAATGTGTGAATCCGGAGTAGATCGCCGAGGCGCCGATCACTCCGACAAAGGACAGGAAATTTGCAAACGCAATGACGCTGCCTTTTTTATCTTCTGCGGGCCGGTGTTGAATGAGCGCATTGATCGGGACAATAAAGAATCCGCCCGAGAATCCCAGCGCGGCGAGCAACACCACCACTTGAAGAAACGTCAATCCGTGGATAGATATTGCGAACGCAAAGATGGACATGCCGACAGCGCCCAGCGGGATGAGCCCGTACTCGATTTTCCCCGCGGAAAGGAGCCCCGCGGCATAACTGCCGATGCCGATCCCAATCGCGAGCGCCGCTTGTAAATAGCCGCCGTGCGTTTCATCGATGTGCAGGACTTCGCGGCCGTAAAAGAAAATCACGAACTGGAGGAGCGCGCCGAGAAACCAGAAGTAGGTATTGCCGACGACGGCGAGATGTAAAGTGCGATCCGGCCGGACAATGCGAATTTGCTTGAGCAGATCGCCAAAAATGTTGAAGCGGAATTTTCGGGAAGGGTCGGCGGCGGGAACGCGGGAAATCGTGAAGCTCGTCGCCAGCCCAATCAGAGTACAAGCCCCGAATAGGAGGCCGGCATAAAGCTCTCGTCCATGAAAACGCTGAGCCAGTAATGGGCCAACCACCGCGCCGGCAATAATCGCGAGGAAAGTTGTCAGCTCGAGAATGCCGTTGCCCCAGGACAGCAGTTCATCCGGAAGCACTTCCGGAAGCAAGCCGTATTTCGCAGGGCCAAAGAAAGCCGCTTGCGTGCTCGCCAGAAAAATCACGGCAAACGCCATACGCGTGCTGCCGTTCGCAAACGCATAAAGCGCGAAAAGCATCGCGAAAATCTCGAACATCTTTGTGGCGATCGCCACGGTTCGCTTGCTGAAGCGGTCCGCCAGGTAACCGCCGGCCATGGAAAAGAGCAAAAACGGCACGGCGAATAGATTACCGACGTAAAAGACCAGGAGTTCCTTCTGCGAGTCCGTGGGATTGGTTCCGAGGATGAGGAAGATGACGAAGAATTTCAGGCCGTTGTCGTTGAATGCGCCCTGAAATTGGGTCGCGATCAGGCTCCAAAAGCCCAATCGCCACTTCCTGTCACCCTCTCGTTTCAAAGGACTTCCGTCGTCGGCCATGCGGGCGCACCCATGCGTTCATGTGGAAGCTTCAGGTATAGAACGATTTTAGCAGCCCTTCTTGCACGCGGGCGCGCGACGGCACTCGGCTGTGCCGAAAGCGAGACGCTGGTTTTGCGATGCCCAGAGCTAGGGCTTCGAGGCCGCGGCCGAGGGCTTAGTCGCCGCCGGAGCCGGCATTTTCCGCCCTGCGTTCAGGTGGTCAAAGTTGAGTGCGGCGTTGAGCAGCAGCATGAAGCTTCCCTGCGTCTCTTGCCGCCACATGGGATTTGTAGCGAATAAGACGACGTGCCCGCGCCCGAGTGGCACGTCCACAATCGCCGGTGCTTCCGCCAGCTCTGAGCCGCCTGCGAGCATGCCGCTGATCCAGAGATCTTTTTCAGGGGCAAAGCGCAGCACAACGCGCGGATAAAGTGAGGGCGGCGGAAGGAACGAGCTCAGATCGGACCTCAGATCAGGACTG
Source organism: uncultured Acidobacteriota bacterium (assembly GCA_963804545.1). GTDB lineage: Bacteria > Acidobacteriota > Terriglobia > Acidiferrales > UBA7541 > Acidiferrum. The sequence goes on along the minus strand of CAWDQW010000004.1, from coordinate 1,906,049 downwards.
ACGTAGAGCTCCTGTTCCGCCTTGCTGCGGTGAACGGGAGGCTCAGGTTCCGTCCACGGCCGGCCCTGCGGAATGTCCGGGTCGGTCATCGAACCTCTGCCGCTGGGTCGCGAACCACCCGCGTCGCCGGCAAAAAAGGCGCCGAATCTACCTGCCACGGAAACCTTAAACACCGGTCCCTGATTAAAATACACACCCACGGAATCGTCGTACCCGTAGGTGATGGGATCGGCCTTATCTTCGACAGTCGCGCGGGCAATCATTCCCCGCGCTTGCAGTTGATGCGTATCGCTGATGATCACCGTATCGGTCATGCCGAGATCGATCGGCAAATGCGTGCTGGGGCCGATGGGAATAAAGAGCCCACCATCCTCGATGAATTTTTTGAGATGTGCTGCGCCCTCAAAGCCCAAACCGCCGCGAATGTCCGCAGCCTCGTCGACGCCGCCGAAATTAGGCGTTGTCGGAGAACTCTGCCAGGGAATCGGGCCGCCAGCCTCAGTGCCGTCGGGTCCTGTCCGCGCCGGAATGCCATTCAAAATTTGTTGGAGGCCAAAGAATGTTGGCGGGAACAAAATCACGTCATACTTCTCGCGCAAGTTGGCCGTGTCGCGAACGGTGATGTCAGAAATGTAGGCGTAAGGCACGCCGGTTTCTTCCAGCGCGAGGCGGAACCAGCCTTCGTTCTGTGTGTCCGTCCAGTTGTGCATCAGCGCGATGCGCGGCACGCTGACTTCATGGCGCGCCACAGCTGGAATGGACTCCGCGCTTGTTACGCGCACGCCGAGTTCGCGCGCCGCCTTGTTCAGCCGCAAATCCAGATCGGGCGGATTGCCTTCCAGCGGAAGAATGAAAGTTCCAGGGACGAATTTCTGGCCGGCGGCCTCGAAGCCATCCTCCGCGGCAAAAAACTTTACGTCCTTCAGCCGAAAACGCAGCGTCGCTAGACTGGGCTCACCGGTCGCGTTAATCACGTAAAATTTCGCCGCCGGCGCCACCTTGCCTTTCTCCGAATGCGGTGGAATCACGCCGCCGCCGTCGAACTTCGCGGCGATGTCCACAAGCGTCATCGGAGCTTTGAGAATAGCCGTGTCCGTGATGCGCACGGTCTTCACGTTGCGGAGAGGTCCAAGAGTCCAGCCCGTGTCGTCGTAGGGGCGCGGGTCGCTTGTCGAGTAATACTGTGTGTCGAGCAGCATGTCCACCATCCGGCTGTAAGGCTGGTCCATGCGAATGATGTAGCTGCCCAGCGGAAGCTTGGTGACTTTCGCTTCCTCGGTTTTCTTGGCGCCAGCCTCGTCTTTGGACTTCTCCGATTTTTCTGTCTTCCCATCCCCGCCCTTCGCCGCAGGCGAAGCTTTTTCCTTCACCTCAAAATCCTGTTCGAGCTTCTGCACTTCCGCGCCTTGCCTCTGCAGCAAATTCGCCAGCTGTGCGGCAAGCGCGGGACGCCTGCCGTCATTTACAATGGCCCAAGCCGCCGGTCCTTCCGTCGTGGCTTTCGCGACAGAGCGTTTGCTCTTCTCGTAAAAATCCTTCAGAAGCTCCTGCCCGTGCTGGGCCGTGTAGTCCAGCGAAAGCAGAACGCCGCTTTCCTCGAGGTTGGTGTTGTTGCGCAAAGACCACATGACTTTGGGCAAAGGCGGATTAGGACGGAACCATGTGCGGCTCGTCGAACCCGGCGGCAGCTCGGCTACCTTGGTTTCGGGCGTGCCATTGCCATAGGTTTCGTAAAAACGCCCAATCGAATTGTGTCCGTTAGCCACGTAAAACATGTAGTTAGGCGCCCAACCGTCGTAAAAACCGTGGGTCCACACGCCGACTATGCCGCGTTCCGTCAATCCCTGGACGTCGTTGTAGGCGAACTTCTGCCATTCGCTGATTACGATCGGATCGAGCCACGCGTTATACGGGCCCGTTCCCGTAGAAACGTAAAGATATGGAATCGGACTCGTGCAGATCGTGCAGCACCTGCGGATGCCAATAGAAAAAATCCTGCATCATCATTTGCGAGAGTTTCAGTCCCATGGCGATGCCGTCGCGGTTGTTGTCGTGCTGAACGTAGTGTCCCCAGTAAACGAGATCCGGCAGCGGCTTATCGGGATTGGCCTTTTTGTAGTTCCAGGAATCCACCACGCGGTCGTGGCCGTCCACTTCGACGATCGGCGTAATCAGAAAAACCGCGTTCTTGCGAATGTTCTGGATGAACGGCGATCTTCCACCGCCAGGCGGTACGCCAGCTCCATCAACATTTCCGGTGACCCCGTCTCGGGCGAATGGATCGAGCCGGACGCCCAGTAAAACGGCTTGCCGCCGGCGATTAGTTGCTTCGCATCGGCATCCGCTGATTTTGCGGGGATCGGCGAGTTTGGCGGTGATATCGCGCAGATGGTCGAGCTGCGCGATGTTGGCTTCATCGCTCACCGCGACGAGCAGAAAATCGCGCCCCTCTTCGGATTTGCCCGACGCGGTAGACTTTCACTCGCGGGCTGGCTTTCGCGAGTTCGTCGTAATACCGGTAAATGTCCTTCGAATACGTAAGAAAGCCCGGCGCGCCAACGATGTGGCCGAGAATCTTGTCGGGCGAAGGAACCGTGGCGGAAGCCGGCAAATGATCGACAAGATCGGTCAGGAAAAACGGCTCCGTCGTGAACTCGCGAATCTTTTTCCCGTATTCCTCATCGTTTGCCGGAGCGCTCTGCGCGCTCGCAAGCCCGCCCGTGAAGCACGCGACAAAGAAGAGCCGCCGCTGCCGCCGGCCAAATTCTCCGCAACAAATCGCGCCTCGACGGAACAAACTCGCGCAAGTTTCCACTCGGAATTCTCATCATCGCCTCACTTTTATATTTTTCCTGGCACCTGACCGGCCGCTGCACCATGTGACGGGCTATGTGCAACAAACGTTTCAGCCGTTTTATAGCATGGCCGCTTCAGCTTCCGTCCCACGAAAGAACCGGGGTAGCATAATGCTTCCTGGCTTGGAGGGAAGAATGACGAACGGTGCAGGACTTCAAAAATCGGTGCTCATCACCGGCGCAACGGATGGCTTGGGCAGAGCCACGGCGATGTTGCTGGCGCAGCGCGGCTATCGAGTTTTTGCTGCCGGACGCTCGGCGGAAAAACGCGCCCAGCTCGACGCGCTGGCTCGAGAGAAGAGTCTGCCGCTCGAAACGCTCGAACTCGACGTTTGCGACGACGCCTCCGTCCAGCGAGCCGTTGCCGCCGTTCTCGCGAAGGCTGGCGCCATCGACGTTCTTTTCAACAATGCTGGCGTGAATTTCTCCGCCGCCGTCGAAGACTTGCGCCTCGAGGATTGGCGGCGCCAGTTCGAAACGAATTTCTTCGGCGTACTGCGAGTCACGCAAGCAGTCGTGCCGCACATGCGCCAACGAAAGCGTGGCCGCATCGTGATGATGAGTTCCGTCTCTGGATTCGTCACCGCGCCGACCCAAGGCGCCTACAGCAGCAGCAAATTCGCGCTTGAAGCCATGAGCAACGCGCTGCGCCTCGAACTTTACCCGTTTGGCGTGCAAGTCGTGCTGATCGAGCCGGGCTACATCGTCACAGGCATTCAGCAAGCGGCGATGGAGCTCTCCAAGCCCTATCTGGAAAAAATGAGCAACGGCCCATACGCGCCGCTGTACGCGCGATTCCTCGCCAGCGTCACGGGCGCTCGCGCCAAATCCCATACCACTCCCGAAGACTGCGCGCGCATCGTTCTGCGCGCCATCGAAGCGCCCGCATCCTAAAATTCGTTACCTCGTCACCGGGCTGGCGGTTGTTGCGAAATGGTGCAAGCGGCTGCTTTCGGACAAAATGGTGGACGCTGTCTTCCGGCGCCGATTCGGAATCGTCCGCGAGAGCTGAACCGCGAATTGCGCTCGACGCCCGCTCAAATCGCCAGCGCAACGACGAGCGGAGTCTTACGGATTCGAAATCTGGAAAGACAGGCTGTTCTCTCGCAGCTCCTGCCACTTCTTGGACCACGCCTCATGAATCGGGCTCTCGGCATAGTCGGCGGCCGCCTCCGCGCTGGTGAATTCAATCGCATACACGCCGCTGAAATCCTTAATTTGGTTGCGCTCCGTTTTGATCCAGATATTTTTAATCCCGGGAATTTTTCCCGCCATCTCTCGGATTCCGTTGATGGCGACTTCGCGGTCGTTATTCGAAGTGGCGTCCTTAAACTTGTAAATCACGACATGCAGCACGGTTTTCGGCTGGCCGAACCGGTTTTGTCCCGCCACGGTCCGGGCATGCAGCGAACCCGCCGCGATTCCCGCAATAAACAATCCTGCTCCCAAAGCAATCTGTGCCACTCGTTTTTTGGTCGGTGTCACGTCATCCTCCGTCGTTGCTACTCAGACAGTTTATGAAAAGCGAGATGGGCGGGGCAACTTGCGGCGACAGTCTACAGTGCCCGCGACCGCTGGTAGTGGGTCAGTTTTCGATTATCCGACAAATCAGAAGTCAAACAAGTAGCGCGTCTAAAACGGGGTTGTAAATCCTAGTGGTCCGCGTAGGATGAAATTAGATGAAGGCCACCTATTCTGCGCTGCGGCTGGTCGCCCTGCTGTGCGTGGCGATGGTTTTGCTAGCCTCTCTGGCTCAGCCCACACTTGGTTTCCTCTTTCTCTTCTTAATCCCATTTTGGTTCCTTCTTGCTGTTGTTGTCAGTGTTCCCCTCCCCGTCGTTACGTATGTATGCCTTTCTCTTCCTTTTCCGTCCCTGCCTGTTTTCTCGCCTCGACCGCCCCCCGTTAGATAACCTTTCGCGCACATAACAGCCTTCTCTTTAGTACCTGGAACATGTCTGCACGCTTCGCTCGCGGCATCCGCCGCACTGGGCAACGTCTGCCACTGAAAACTGTGTGTCATTTAGGAGCTACATGTCACTGCGCAGGTTGTTACGCAAAGTGTTCTTATCCATTGCACTTGGGGGACACTCGGTTCTCGGCGTTGGAATGAGTCAAGAGAAAATCGAGGAACTTCTACATGCAATGAATCAAACGAGGGTCGAGGTGACAATTGACGAAGAGGAAAAGAACGGTTCAAAGACATCTCCCGCGCATCCGGAAATTATCCACCTGCCTGACTAACGCTTACCGGAGACTGCTCACTACCCGACGCCAAACTGTTTGACGGCACCCGCGTGGCGACCGTTACGCTGCCTAATCGGTTTCTTGGGGATGAAATGGACTATTCGCCCGGCGCATTACCAACGGAGACGACCCACCCGGGAAAGCTCCCGCCTCTTCCGCAGCTTTGGGTCGGCTATCTTATAGGTTTAGCCAATATCGTTGCCGAATTTGTCGCATGCCTCGCTCCATCCGGAGACGGCCAAGGACCACATTCCCCATCCCGCCTTTATATCTTTTTCTGTTGATATTCATCGGCTGGGTCTACTGGCTCGTTTGCGTATACAGGTATCACGAGGTCATGCAGCGCGTGCCCGGTTGGAAGCATCCCGATTTCGCCGGCGCGCGCTGTGGGTTTCCATTTCCTTCCTGGCTACAATCTCTACTGGTTTTTCAAATGGCCGCGGGAGATCGCCAAATTCGTGAACTGGAGATTCGGCCAGGCCGTGATGAAGCCTCAGAATGGTGGGCCTTATGTTCTTTGCAGCTTACGTTCTGCACTTCTTGTTTGATCCCGGGCTCGGGCTTGATCATGCTTTTCTTGGCGCGCTTCGTATCTCTCAGGCTGCCTTCGCAGAGCGCTTTGCCTTGCCGCCCATGCCCACTGTGAGCACGCCGCCGCCAACGGAATGAGTTCACATTAAGGAGCCAAGAATGTCTAAACGGAAAAACTGGATGATGCTACGTGGGCTTGCTGTTGAGTCTTGCGCCGCTCGGCTTCGCGCAAAGCCAGGAAGACGTAAAGCAGCAATCGCGCGAAATTTTCAAACAGCTCATCGAAATCAATACCACGGATTCCGTTGGCAATGTGACCACGGCCGCGGAAGCTATGGCCAAGCGGCTGCGCGACGCCGGCTTTCCCGAGCAAGACGTCATCGTCGCCGGACCCAACGACCGCAAGAAAAATCTCGTCGCGCGCTTGCATGGAACCGGCCAGCAGAAACCAATCCTGTTCCTCGCCCACCTGGACGTCGTCGAAGCGCGCCGCGAAGACTGGACCACCGATCCCTTTCAATTTGTCGAGAAAGGAAGGCTATTTCTATGGCCGCGGCACCGTGGACATCAAAGACGGCGCCGCCATTCTTGTTACAAATTTTATCCGCATGAAAAAAGCAGGTCGTCGCGCCGAACCGCGATCTGATCCTCGCGCTCACCGCCGATGAAGAAGGCGGCAACTTCAACGGCGTCGAATGGCTGCTCAAGCATCATCGCGATTGGATCGAAGCCGAATACTGCATAAATCTCGATGGCGGCGATTTCATGAGCGACAAGGGCAAGAAAATCTATGGCGCCGTGCAAGCCAGCGAAAAAGTCTACGCCGATTTTCAGCTCGAGGTGAAAAATCCCGGAGGCCACAGCTCCCGCCCCACGCGCGACAACGCCATCTATCATCTGGCCGAGGGACTGACCAGACTGTCGAAATTCAATTTTCCCGTCGAGCTGAACGAAATCACGCGCTCCATGCTTGAAAAGAGCGCCGCCATCGAAGGCGGTCCTCTGGCGAAGGATATGAAAGCTGCGGCGCAGCCTTCTCCTGATGCCGCCGCGCTGGTTCGGCTCTCGGAAAACGAATTCTACAACGCGATTCTTCGCACCACCTGCGTGGCCACCATGCTTTCCGGAGGCCATGCTCCCAACGCCTTGCCGCAAACCGCGCGCGCCAACGTAAATTGCCGCATCCTGCCGGGCGAAGATCCCAACAAAATCAAAGATACTTTGGTCAAGGTGGTGGACGATCCGCAAATCATAATCACCTTCGTCGAGCAGCGCGATGCCGACGGCAATCTGATCCCACCGGAACTCGTGCCGCCTTCCCCGCTTCGGCCAGATCTGATGAACGCCGTCGAAACCGCCGCCACCGCCATCTGGGGCCCGCTTCCCATCATGCCCGTGATGGACACAGGAGCCTCGGACGGCCGCTATTTGCGCATGGCAGGCATTCCCACCTACGGCGTCGCCGGCGTGTTCCTGGATATCGACAACCGCAGGGCCCACGGCCAGGACGAGCGCGTGAGAGTGCAGGATTTTTACGACGGCGTGGAATTCAACTTACAAGCTCATGCAAAACCTGGCGGCAGGAAAGTAAGTCTGCCACAGCAAAAAAAGGCCCGGTGAAGTCGTCTTCACCGGGCCATTTTGCCTGAGATTCAGATTCTACTTATGGTCTGGTTTGTTCGGCGCGTCGCCGGCCTTTGGATCGGCCGGGGCGGCCACGCTGGCCGCAATCGGCTTCCCTGCATCCGTGCCAAAACGCGTCAGGTAAGGCATGAACGGCGTCACCTCGAACGGCATCTTCTCGCGTTCGGCGACGGTGCCCACTGGCTTGCTCTTGATCAACGTCAGCTTGTCGTTCCACGGATCCAGCTTCACGCGGCCGCCAATCGGCAGCGCCGCAATCATCTGCGGATTCTGCTTTGGGTCAACCGGAGTGGACGACTTCAAGTCGGCCGATCGCCGGTACGCGGTCTCCCAAGTGCGGGCTGATCAGGTTCGGAATTTCCTTCTGGCGCGCTTCCAGAGCGCCGTCAGGAATAATCCCGGCGTTCCCCAAGTTGGTTCTTGTATGGCGAATTGTTCAGGAATTTGATGGCTTTCGCGTTGGCGGCGCTTTCTCTTCATCCGGCGTGCGCGCAAATCCAAAGTGACGGAACGTCTCCTTGTCGTCGACCAGCAACTGATCAAAGAACGCATAGTGTCGAATCCATGCCGGTGGCCCAGCACCACGTGAGCCAATTCATGCGCGACGATCGTCGCCAGGCTCGCTTCATCCGGCAGCACGTCGATCAACCCGCGGCTCAGCACGATGGTATGCCCGAGCGTGTACGATTCCAGCGTCGAAGTCATCATCACGCGGCAGCGCACTTCCGGCTCGACGTCGATATTGTTCGTGACTTCCAGGTTGTTCACGACCGTGTCGAGAACTTTGTCCACTTCACCCTTCGGCGCCATCAACCCAATGCGTTCGAGACGGTCGGTGACGTTGTCTTCCGCCTGGTGGTCCCAGGACGCTGTGCCTGGATCGGCGAGAGATCGTTCGCTGTTTTCGTATCGTCGTTGCACGGGCGTCTCGACCAGAATCTTGCTCAGTTCCTGCTCCTGCTGCGCGTGGCCGATGTTGTAGCCCCACAGCCGCGTCTGCGCCTTGAAGTCCAGTTTCTTGCTCATCGCGTAGTGCAGATCTTTTTCTTCGCTGTAAATGAAGGACGGCATCCACAGGCCCGGCTGCACGTTCGTCCGCCAGCTGTCAAAGTGGAAGTACCAGCTGGAGTGTCCGCCGCCGCTGTATGCGCCGTTGAAGCGCACGATGTTGTAGTCCTGGTCCTCGACCCAGATGCGCCCCAGGAACCGGCCCTTGCCGGATTTTTCCTGCGGGAGCGACGTCGAACACCAGGCAGCGCACTTCGCCCAGAAATTCGCGGCGCACATAATCGAACTTGTAGTGCTGCTTGTCGAATCCGTTCGTGTCGATGAAAATCATCTGCAGGAAGCCGTCCGGAAGGAACTGCATCGCGAACGAAAAGAAATTTCCGACCGAGCCCGAAAATTTTCTTGCCCTTGCTCTCGCTGTCGCTCAAAGACACCAGCGAGACACCCTTCGCGAAGTCCGCGCGGCCGAGAAAATATTTGTCGCCGGCGGGCACATCGCCCAGATCCTTGTCGGGCTTCAGGTTCTGAATGTACGTCTCCACCAGCGGCGAATACTGCCGTATCTGCTGGTTCAGACGGTTTTCGTTCGTGATCACGCGGTCGATCACTTGATCCATCGTTCGCGCTTGCTGCGGCTCTGGTGCCGCCGCCGCGCTGGCGATGGTCCCGGATCCACCCAAGACGAATCCGAGGACAACTTAGCTAGCTTACGCATTTCTCTCTCCCCTCAATAGGCCAGGCGGAATTCAATCCGCACGCGTGCCGGAAAATCTACCGGCTGGCCATCGCGTTTTGCCGGTTTGAATTTGATCTGTTGGGCCGCACGGACCGCAGCCTCATCGAGGCCGTGGCCCAATCCGCTCACAACGTGATTTACTTGCATGGTGCCGTTCGAGAGGAACACCACGTCAATCACCACGTCGCCTTCTAACTTAAGACTACGCCCTTCCGCCGTGTACTCCGGCTTGGGCTTTTCCAAAATATCAACAGGCGTGTCCGCCGGTCCTCCGGCTGCCACTTTCTTTTTCGGCGCATCGCGTCGCCGTCTGGTCTCCGAATCCCGAGGACTACTACTTTCCCTTGCTTCCCGCCGCCTGGCGGCGGATTTGCAATTCCATTCCCAAATCCAGTGCTCGCCACGGTTCCTCTTATCCCTTTGTCGCCACCCGTGCCGTTGCCGTAGCCAGGCCCGCCAGGCAGCGCGGGAGAACCCAGCCGGTTCACGTTCGTCGCGTGATTCGGATCGCCCTTGCCAGCCATTCCGTTCGGATCGCCGAAGCCGCCAGTCTGCACCTTCTCCACCGGCGCCTTCACCGTCGGCGGCGCGGCGCTTCCGGAATCCATATTGTTCAGCTTCACGTCTTCCTTGGGCTTCTTCGGTCCATTGGTCGTCGTATCGATCTTTGCCGCTTCGAGGTGCGCTTGCATCTCCGGCGCCAGTGCTTCCACTTTTTTCACCTTAGGCACCATGGCCTTCGGAATCTCGAAAATGTGCGGCTTCTTGGCATCCAGTTTCATCGGCTCGACCACTTCCGGCTTCGGCGGCGGCGGTGTCTTCGCCTTCACCACTTTCGCAGGTGGCGGGGGTGGCGGCGGCGTCGGGATCTCCGTCAGCGGCGTCGCTATATCCACATTTTGAAAGTGTAGTGCTGTTTTCAACTGGTCCGGATAGATGAGTGGAATCAATACACAAAAAATCAGCAAGGCAAGTTGAAATGCCGCGCTGACGCCGATCCGGCTCCAGCGGGGCTTCGAATCTGGCAGTAAAGCCAGCCGAGCGGCTATCGGCTTCGTTCCGATGGCCGTTTTCCACGCGTCTGCATTCGGTGAACGACGCCGATCGGCGTCCAAACCGACGCCCAACCGCGTCGTACTCCGTGGTGGATCTGCAATCATTGTTGTCATCCGCCCGCCGCCTCGAGAAGTTTCATTCTTGGGAACCTCGGACATCTAGAAAGGCCCGGCGTTCCCAAGTTCGCCAGTTTTTTTCAAATCCTGCACTTTGCAAGTACTAGGGTACTTACGGGGCTGAGGGTGGCCTAATAGGACTTTCGTACTAGCGTCGCGAAGTCGCTAATGGTCCCGCGAGCGCACGGTTTGCACCCAGTCTGCTAACCCGGCGAGGCGGTTCTTGTTGCGGGGTTGGACTCGCAACCCGTATAGGATACCGCAAACCTGCCCTTTGGAGTCTGTACTTTTACCTGCAGTTCCTCCCAGGCTGGATTAAGCTCTTTAGATGCCGAGCATACCTACGGCGTTGGATGCTCTGCCATACTGGAAATACCTGAAATGCCCATGAATGAGGACTCCCGAGATCGCTTGGAAACCAGGAGGCCCGCCGCCCGCTCCGCTACGGCCCACAGAGCGGCGGCCTCGCCGGCCAAAATCGACGGGCTCTTTGCACAGTCGAAGGCGGGCCGTTGGAGCCTTTCCCGTGAGCAATTCGCTGCCTCCCTGGAGCGCAGCGTCGAAAAACGGCTCGCCAGTGGAGACCTCGCAGCGGAAAAAGCTCGAGGAGTATCTCGCCGCGCTGCATCTCGAGGACTTGGCGCTAGCCACCGCATGCATGGAGAACTCCGCACCTGCTTGGGAATACTTCGTCGCTGAGTATCGCTCCTACCTTGCGAGCCGCTGCCGCCGCGGTTCTCCGCTGTAGTTCGTCTTCCGCGGAAGCGTGCGAGCTCGCCGACTCTCTCTTTGCCGAGCTCTATGGACTCGCGGATGGAGCCCGCCGCGAGCGCTCCCTTTTCCGCTATTTCCACGGCCGCAGTTCGCTCAAAACCTGGCTTCGCGCCGTTCTCGCCCAGCGCCATATCGACGCCATCCGCGCGGGCCGCCGCTTCGAATCCCTCGATGACGACGGAGCAAAACCACCCAGCGCACAGCTCATCAGAAAATCCCGCACGCTGTTTCCGCTCGCCTGCCGACCCTCATCGCGACCGCTACTCCGCTCTCTTCGTTCGTGCGCTGCAAGCGGCCATCGCTGCCCTCGATCCGCGCGATGAAGAGCGGCTGCGCCTCTACTATGCACAGGAGCAAACCCTCGCCGAAATCGGCAGGCAACTTGGCGAACACGAATCCAGTGTTTCGCGCAATCTGGATCGTATTCGTCTCGTGCTTCGCCGCACCGTCGAAGAAACGCTTCGCAACGGCTGCCCTGCCGTCAACGGATTTGCTGCCGAACTCGGCCTCAGCGAGGCCCAAATCTCTCTCTGTTTCGAATACGCTTCGGCGGATGCTCCTTTCGATCTGGAAAAGCTCCTTGAGCGCCGCAGTCGCCCGAGCCCCCCCGTTGGGAGGCCTGATCCATGAATTTCTGGCCTATGAATCCTCACTGCAAGAACCCAGCCAGCTCTCGTTCTAAGAAAGGAGAAGACCATGGCGATTGACGACCGCGATCGAACCTTTGAAAAAGCGCTCGCCCGCCATCTGCGTTCTTCTGCATCCTCCGGCGTTGACGCAAACGCCCTTGCCGGAGCGGCCGCCGAACCTTTGGCTGAATTGTGTCCCGATCCCGAGATGCTCGCCGCCTATCACGATGGCTCGCTCTCACTCGACGAACGCAATTTCTGGAAGCCGCATGTCCTAACCTGCGACCGCTGTCAGCTTGTCCTCGCTCATCTCGAAACGCCTCTTGACGTTACGGTCAGCACGCAAACGAATGAAAAAGTCTTACTATCCGAACAACCTGTTTCTTCCGGCCAACCCGCTTCGCCAGCGCGCATCCCTCGTCCCAGTTTTCTACACAGCCTGCGATGGCTCTGGCTCGTTCCCGCCGGCGCTCTCGCCGCTAGTCTGGTCGCCTGGATTTCTTTGCAGACTCCCAAGCCGCGCCCGCTCGCTCCTCCTCCCTCCGTCGAGGAAGCAGAGAATCGGCAGCCCCCGGCCGCCGCGCTCTCCGCCAAACCGGCCCTCATCGCTCCCAGCGACAGCAAAGTACGCAAAGAAACACAGCAGCCCTCCGCTCCACCCGCTGGCGTAATCGGCGGACTCAACTCGGCAACTGGCGATCTCGCCTCCAACGAGTCCCAAAACCAGCTCCGGAACTCCCGGCGCATTCAATCTCAAAATGCCGTGACTCCCCCTCACGGGCCATTCGTAAACCAGCAAAAACAAGAACAACAAATTGGCCAAAATGCCGCTGCCGCTGCGGAAGCCCTTCTTGCAAAAAAGCTCAACGAGCAACCCAAGCCGGTCGCAACCGGAAGAGCCGTCGAACATCTGGCCCAGCCATCACCGCCGCCTCCGCCTCCTCCCGCATCTTCCGAACCCAGCTTCCTCGACAGCGACTCCGTCTCGGCTGCCTCTTAAGGACAAGGCTCCGCCCGCTTCTCCGTCCACGCCGCACCGGCTACCGCATCAGGTGCCGCTGCACCCAAAGCTCAGGCTGCCAGCGGCGGGGATGCCATTTCAGCTGTCTATCAGAATCCGTTGAAGTTTCCGCCGATCCGCAATCGCCTCGCAACACACGCGCCATGCTGCGCGCCGCCGCGCTTCAGAATCCTCATGTCTATTGCGGCTCCAGGTGACAAGCAGCTTTGGCGGTCGGCCCAGCCGGCTCTCTCGAACGTTCCAAGGACAAGGGTCTCACTTGGATTCCACAACTCAGTGGCGTGTACACCGATCTCCTCGCTGGCTCCGCTCCCTCCGGTAAAATCTGCTGGGTTGTCGGCGCTTCCGGCACCATCCTGCGCACCACCGATGGCGGCACGCACTGGAGCAAGCTGGACTCGCCGGTCACAAACGACCTCACGGGCATCCGCGCCACAGATGCCACGCACGCCACGATTTGGTTTGTGCCCGACCCGCAGACCGGTCTCGTCGAGACCTATCAAACTTCGGACGGTGGACGCACCTGGTCCTCAGCCCCGCCACCACTAACCCCTACTATGGAGTGCGGCAGCTCTGCTGCCGCTTTTCTTCGCAGCTCGCACAACTCCACATTTAGCGAATAGACTCGAGTAGTACACCGCAAGCATCCACTCGCCCGTCATGCAAGGAATTCTCGCCCCACTCGTTCTAAGCTGGAAGCGAAATCTTGGAATGAGGTGATACATCATGGAAATTCCACAAATCAGATTGGAAGCGCCGCCTGGCCTGGATCCTCTCCGGCACGGCCGCTCTGCTGGCTGCTGTCGTGTCGTTTTATCCCGCCTCCCGCTGGCAGCGGGTAGTAGCTGCCCAGGAGAAAGAAGCCCCGCACGCCACGGCCTCCGATCAATCCACGAGCCTCAGCGATCAAACCGATCTCAACGTCACCGTCTACAATTCCAACATCGCTCTCGTCCGCGACGTGCGCAATCTCACGTTGCCCAGCGGCACATTCCGCCTTAAGTTTATGGATATTGCCGCCACGGTAAATCCGGCAACGGTCCATTTCCGCTCGCTCACCGAACCCGATAAGCTCGGTGTCATCGAACAAAATTACGAATACGATCTCCTCGAACCCGCCAAGCTCCTCCACAAATACGTCGGCAAGGAAGTAACGCTAGTCCGCACCTATCAGGACAGCGGCACCACCAAACACGAAGAAATCAAGGCTACTCTGCTATCCGACAACAACGGCCAGGTCTGGAAAATCGGCAACGATATCGTCACCGGAACCTACGCCGAGAGCTACCGTTTTCCCGACATTCCCGCGAATCTCTACGACCGTCCTACGCTCCTCATGTCGCTAGAAAATTCCGGCTCGCGCAAACAGCAGATCGAAGCCTCCTACCTCGCCAACAATTTGTCCTGGAACTCCGATTACGTTTTGACCGTCTCTCGCGACGACAAAGCCGCCGACCTCGATGGCTGGGTCACCCTCGATCAACAACAGCGGCACCGCCTTCCACAACGCCCGTCTCCAGCTCGTCGCAGGCGACCTCAACCGCATTCAGGGTGGCGCGATGGGCGGTGTGGTCGCGCAGAAGGCCATGTTGTCGAGAGAAGCTGCCGCCCCGCAGTTCCAGCAGGAAAATTTCAGCGAATATCATCTCTACACGCTCGGCCGGCGCACCTCCGTCGAAGACAAAGAGACCAAGCAAATCAGCCTCCTCACCGGCACCGGCGTCCCCGTTGAAAAAATCTTTGTCGTCAACGGCCAAAACTACTACTACCGCAACGCGCAAGCTCCCGGTTCTCCGCTAAAAGATCCGGTCATGGTCTATTACAAATTTAAGAATGAAGAAAAAGCTGGACTAGGCATGCCGTTGCCCGCGGGCAACGTCCGTGTTTATCAAAAAGATTCCAAGGGCGGCATTCTTTTCGCCGGCGAAGATCGCATCGGCCACACTCCCAAGGACGAAAGCGTCACCATCCACATTGGCAACGCTTTCGACGTTGTCGCTGAGCGTAAACAAACCGACTACAAGAAAATCGACACCCACACCTGGGAAATGGAGTACGAAATCACCCTGCGCAACCACAAAGACATTCCTATCACCGTGCAAGTCAACGAACCCATCGGCGGCGATTGGGAAATGCTCGATTCCACTTTCAAATACACCAAAACCGCTGCTTTCGCTGCCCAGTTCAACGTTCCCGTAGACAAAAACGGCACTGCGGTCCTACGCTACCGCATCCGTGCCCACTGGTGATTTCTCGAATTCTCACACCTGGGCCACTGCGCGTCGCGCCCAGTCGCAATTCTCGGAGGGCACAGCGTGCCGTGCCCTTTTCTCTCTCACATAGCCTCAGCCACAAAAATCATCTCAGGAGACCCATCTTCCAGTGGCGACCTGTCAAAATCCCCGTAAACCGCGCTCACTTTGAACCCACACCGCGCCAGCAAATGCTCCACCTCATACCGGAAAAAATATCGCAGCGTCCAAGCAAACACCAATCTCTCCTCTTTGCCCCGCGCATCCGTCACATAGAAAATCATCTCCACATCGTTCCGCTGCTCCGCCCGGTGAAACGCCGTTACCCGCTCCATAATCCTCACTCGTCGGCCATCCGGCATCGAATACTCCGCCACCAGCCCCTCTTCCATGTACGCCGTGTCATGCATGCGCTCCGCGTCCGTCTGAAACACATCCAGAATCAGCCTACCTCGGCGCTCTCCCGTTCGTCTTCCATCCGCCCACAGGTGCTCTCGCACGGATTCGAGGCACGACATTTGGTCTTCCACCTCGAGGAGATGTTGCATGGGCCTGAACGGGATAATCACCAGCCGGAATTTTTCTCCAAGGTCAAACTTCGTCATATCACCTTGCACCAAATGCACGCGCTCGCGCGCTTCCGTCCGCATGCGCGCCCGTTTCTGGTTGCAGCGCTCCAGCATGCGCTCCGAAATGTCGAGTCCCGTCACACGATGCCCGGCTTCGGCCAGCGCCAAAGTGATCCGTCCTGTTCCGCAACCAAGCTCCAACACCGGATCGCCGTGTTCGTGGACCGCGTCCCTGTAAAACGCGACATCCCCAACGCGCCCCCGCACAATCGGCGACTCGTCGTAATAGTCCGCAATAAACCCGTCGTAAAGCGCGCTGCTCATGAAGTTTTCCTGACGGCGCCCGAGGTCATCCTCGGGAGTCTCGCACAGATCACATCGCTATCGCGCAGACGAAACTTCCGGCGCCACTTTGAGCGCTTGTGCACCACTATGAAGCGCGTATCGCTTGCCCTGCCAGATCAATTCCCCAGGCAGGCCATCCGGAAGGTTCACGCGAATCGTCCAGGATGCGCGTTCCAGTTTGTAATCGACCTGAATCTCCCCCTCTTTCCAGGGAAAGCTCGCGGCCACATTCTGCAATTTCCCGAGGTGCGGCT
Organism: uncultured Acidobacteriota bacterium; assembly: GCA_963804545.1. Lineage (GTDB taxonomy): Bacteria > Acidobacteriota > Terriglobia > Acidiferrales > UBA7541 > Acidiferrum. The sequence goes on along the minus strand of CAWDQW010000004.1, from coordinate 1,890,012 downwards.
CGATCACAACTTTTTCAAATCCTGGAGCTGCGGGGCGAATTCCAGCAACAATGGTCAACAAATCATAATTTGGGTGAGCACTCCAGGCATGCGAATCGGACCGTGTGGGCTCGGGAGTTTCCGCCCAAGTCGTGAGACCCAGAGCAAGCATCTCTTTCCATGGTTCTAGCAGCTCCGAGATAGCGGTCACCCATCCCGGCATGCTCCAAGGCGCGTGCGAGATAAAACCGGTAGTAGTAGGAAGCTTTTTCCATCGGCGGAACATTTCCCGTTTGCTTTGAAGCCCGCGTCGCTGACCGAAAGCACTCTCGTCATGACTTCACGTTGCTGCTCTTTCGGAACGACATCCAGAAGCACGGCCATCAGGTTTGTATGCTGGCTGTATTTCTTCTGCTCGGGCGTGTCTGCAAACAGCCCGAAGCCTTTGTTCCAACAAAGCCTTTGCACGCCTTCCACCGCTCTTGCTGCCGCCTCGACGTATCTCTCCGCTCGCTGCTTGTCGCCGTACAAAGACTCCAGTTCCGCGGCCTCTCTGAGCGCCATCACAAAGTGCAGCGTAATCACCGCGGAATCTCCGTGCTCGTCCAGCGGCGGATCGCCTCCTTGAAATCCATTGGCCCAATCGATGAAGTTCCACCACGGCAGCCGTCCAACCAACCCGTTCTCGTTCTGATGCCGGACGTACCAATCCAAAACGGCTCGTGTCCCGATCAGATGTTCGCGCACGAACTCCGGGTCAGACCGGTACATCGCGAAGTCATGCAACATCCCCACCCACAGCAACGAAAATGGCGGAATCGCTTGAAAATGGTTGGTGGGATACCGGCTCAGAGTGATTCCGTCTGGAATGCGAGAGTCGTCAAACGCTTCGACAGCCTGCCGAGCTAACCTGTCATCGCCTGCCACCGCGAAGGAAACAAGCGCTTGTATGCGTGTGTCGCCGATGTACTGCAACTGCTCCCAGTACGGAGTGTCCATGTAGGTTTCATGCGCGTCCAGCCGGGCCGTCCTCCAGCCCACATCCCAAATCGAGGACAAAACGGGATCGTTCGATTGGAAGCGAGCGCGCTGCTGAAACGGGAATGCCGTAAACCAGGAGCGCATGCGTCGAAGCTGCAAAGCCTCGTCGTGCGTTTCAATGTCGAGCTGAAGATATCGCCAGGTTCTCCACACGAGAGACTTCAGCGTCCTGTTGGCCGCGCCATCCGCCACGTATTCGTCATAGACACCGATGATCTTTTTTCCGGCGATTTCATTTCTGTTGCCTTTTTCACCCTTGTCGTCCTTGAGCGCCTCGGCATACGTCACTCGAATGCTCGCGTCTTTCCCGCCGCTGATGGCGAGTTCCGTGAATGCGGTCGTCAGTTCTCCGTTATCGAGCAAAATGCTGACTTTTTGATTCGCACCAATTTCAACAGGCCCGTCGGGAAATCCTCCCGTGGTAGTTAGCCCTGAGGATCTCACGACTCGGCCTCCCGGCATCTCCCGCCATTCCATCGCAGGCAGCGGATCGCGAACCAATTGCCAGTTGTTTGGCGTATCTCCCATTCCTCGCTCGGCGGCAGGCCCGATAGATTCGGCTTTCTTCCATCGTCGTTGACTGCTCGTCGCGGCGTCCCACGTCCAATCGAAACAGCCGCGCATCGATCTTTTCGATCGGGTCAGCCGCGTAGTATCCCTGCAATTCGCTCATCGACACTGCTGCAGCTTGAAATCCGGGTTCCTCTTCGGACCACCACGAATCATTGGTATTTGCCGCTTGTTCAATCTCTCCTTCGCCGCGAAGCAAAAAGCCAGTCCGGTTGCTGATCTGCGCGACGGGTGCCAGCGTTCCCAAATTCCAAACCGTTCGCCGCCAGCACGTTCTTCCCCGCATGGAGATGTGGCGCGAGATCGTAGACTTCGTATCTCCAATGAGCCAAATCTCCCCGGGCAGGTCCGGAGCCGATGCGTTCTTGATTGACCTCCAGCAGAAAACGGTTGTCCGCCGAAACATCCACAAGGAAATGCTCCGGCACTTTTTCCAGCTCCAATTCCTTTCGGAAATGGAGCATCGTCAAATCTCGGATTGGCGCTCCGGGTGAGGTGATCCACTGAGCGGGAATGTGTCTTGGCTGTGCTTCTGGCGAAGCGTCTTGCGCTGCTGTTTCAACTCTTGAACTTGCGAACAGCCGCCAGCCTGCCAGCACAAAGATGAAGTGAGAGGCGCAGTGCGGTCTTGGCGTGTATGGTTAAGTGAGTTTTCACCGGCTTGTGTTTGTGCTGTAAGCGGCCATGATTCCGTTGTTCGCTGCCATCTTAGCCGGAATCTCGTTCTTTTTTCACTCCATTACCGCATCCGCCTCAATCTCCACCAGCATCTCCGGAGAAATCAATTTGCTCACTTCCACCATGCTCGTCGCCGGACGTATCGCTCCGAAAAACTCTCCATGCGCGCGCCCGATTTTTTCCCACTCTCCAATGTTGGTGACGAAAATCCGCGTTCGCACCACGTCGTTCAAGCGAGGCGCCCGCCTTCACCAGCGCCGCTTCGATATTCCGAATCGTCTGCACTGTTTGTGCGTATGGATCGCCCACTCCTACGATCTTGCCGTCCGGTCCCGTCGCGGTCGTTCCCGAAACCGCTATCGACATTTCCGATCCGCACCGCTCTCGAGTAGCCCACGATCGGCTCCCAAGCTGTTCCGCTCGAAATATTCTCCCGTGCCAAATGCGCCTCCTTCGCCTCACCTTCCTGTGTCGCCGCGAGGCTGCATGCTAAACTGAAAGAATTATGGCACAGCCCCAGCGCGATGTTCTCGCCGGGCTGAGGCCACCGGAAAACTTATGCTCTGTAACAACATCCTCGAAGCCATTGGCCGCACGCCGCTGGTGCGCCTGAATCGCATCAATCAGGGCTTGAAGCCGCAGATTTTCGTCAAAGCCGACTACACCAATCCTGGCGGCTCGGTGAAAGACCGTATCGGCATCACCATGATTGACGACGCCGAAAAACGCGGCTCTGCTCAAACCCGGCGGCACCATCATCGAAGGCACGACCGGCAACACGGGCATGGGACTCGCGCTCGTCGCCGCTGTCCGCGGCTACAAAATGGTCTTCACCATCACGGATAAGCAATCCAAGGAAAAAGTCGATCTGCTCAAGGCTCTCGGCGCCGAAGTCATCGTCTGCCCAACCGCAGTCGAGCCCGATGATCCCGCGCAGCTACTATTCCGTCGCCAAAAAACTCGCGCGCGAAATTCCCAATTCGTTTTATCCCAATCAGTACGACAACCCCATGAATCCCGAGGCTCATTACCTCACGACCGGCCCGGAAATCTGGGAAGACAGCGAAGGCAAAATCACGCACTTCGTTTGCGGCATGGGCACCGGCGGCACGGTCAGCGGCGTCGGCAAATATCTCAAGGAAAAAAATCCCGACGTTCAAATCATTGGCGTCGATCCTATCGGCTCGCTCTACTACGATTTTTCATAAAGCGGCGAAACGGTCAAAGCCAAGACGTACGTCGTGGAAGGCATCGGCGAAGATTTTTTCCCCACGACGATGAACATGAAGATTCTCGATGACGTTCTTCAGGTCAACGGACGAAGAGTGCTTCGTCTTTGCGCGTCGCCTCGTCAAACTGGAAGGCCTTTTCACCGGCGGCTCCGGCGGCGGCTGCATCTCTGCGACACTTCGCCTCGCCAAAGATCTCGGCCCTGAAGCTTTCGTCGTCGCTTTCCTGCCGGACACGGGCATGCGCTACCTCAGCAAGGTTTACAACGACGAATGGATGCGCGAGCGCGGCTACGTCGAAGCGACCGTTCGCATTACGGCCGCTGAAGTCGTCAACGCCAAACACAAATCCGGCAAAGTCCGCGAACTAGTCATCGCTCGCCCCTATCAAACCGTTTTTCACGCGTTGAAAACCATGCAGGAGCAGGACATCTCGCAAATTCCGGTCTTCGAAGAGAATCTGCCTATCGGCACGATCTACGAAGATCAAATTCTCACCATGGCGCTTCAAGGAAAGGATTTACGCAAACTCGTCGTTCGCGAAGTGATGAGCAAGCCGCTCCCGCGCATTCCCGGCAACTTCGCCTGTCGAGCGCGTGACCTACATTCTCAGCCACGAAAATCCCGCTGTTTTCGTCGAAATGGACGGCGCCAAATTCGAAATCCTTACCAAGTACGATTTGATGAGCACCGTCGCCAGCCTCATGGAACAAAAGCGCTGAGCGATTTTCCACGCGACGCAAATCAGAATGGTAAAGCGGAGTACAGTTGAAAATTCTCGACTTCAATGAACGGCTGAAAGATTCGATCCTCATCGCGGACGGCGCGATGGGCTCGATGCTGCACGAAGCGGTCGGCACGCAGCGCTGCTTCGATGAACTCAACGCCACCGAGCCCGAAGCCGTTTTCCGCGTCCACCAAGCGTATATCGAAGCGGGCGCCCAAATCATCGAGACCAACACTTTCGGCGCGAATCGCTTCAAGCTCGCGCCGCTCGGCCTCGCCGATGAAGTGCAGCGGCTCAATTCGCGGGGCGTAAAAATCGCTCGGGAAGCGCGCGAATCCGCGTCGCGCGAAGTTCTCATCGCCGGTTCCATCGGTCCGCTCGGCCTCGGCGTGCAATCCCGCCATCCTGCTCCCGACGAAATTCAGGATGTATTTCACGAGCAAGCGCTCGCTCTCGAAGAGCGCGGCGTCGATTTCTACATTCTGGAAACTTTCTCCTACATCGAAGAAATTCTTCTCGCGGTTGACGCCATCCGTTCTTTCTCAGGTTTGCCCATCGTCGCTCAGCTTACCTATTCCGAAGAAGGAACAACCTACGGCGATCTGCGTCCGGCCGATGCCGCCGCGCAGCTCAAAGCAAAAAACGTGCAAGTCATCGGCGCGAACTGTACGCTCGGCCCGCAGCCGCTACTTAAAATATTGCGTGAGCTGACCGAAGTCGACGATCTCCGCGTCAGCGGCATGCCCAATGCCGGCCTCCCCAAACGCGAAGGCGACCGCATCGTCTATCCAAAATCGTCGCCGGAATATTTCGCTCTCTTTGCGCGCGAAGCCGCCGCGCTCGGCGTGCGCATTCTCGGCGGCTGCTGCGGCACGACGCCAGCGCACATTCGCGCGATGGCGGAAGCCGTCAAGTCTCTGCGCCCTGCAAAATCCACCGCGGCGCATCACTCTGTCGAAGCCGTCGCAAAACCCGCGCCCGTTTTGCAGCGCGATCCCGAAAGCAAATTCTGGAAAAAACTCCAGACGAAGGAATTCACCGTCTGCGTCGAAATCGATCCTCCGAAAGGCCTCTCGCTCGACCGCATCTTCGAGCAAGTCGACAAAATCATGGCGTCGAAAAAAGTCGACGCCATCGACATCAACAGTGGCGCGATGGCTCGCGTCGGCATGGACGCACTCATCACCGCCGGTGCTCTCGAAGCCCGCGGAGTCGAGACCGTTCCGCATCTGACTACTCGCGATTTCAACATCATCGGCCTGCAAGCGTGCTTGCTTGGAGCGTGGACCGTCGGCGGCGTTCGCAACGTCCTCGCCATCACGGGTGATCCGCCCGCCGTCGGGGATTACCCGGAAACAAGCGGAGTCTACGAAGTCGATTCCGTCGGCCTCGTCAAAGTTCTGAGCCGCCTGAATCAGGGTACCGACTGGGCTGGCAAAACACTTGGTGGCGCCACAAATTTCGCTATCGGCGTCGCCGTCAATCCCGTCGCCGACGATCTCGACAGCGAGATCGAACGCTTCCACGCCAAAATCGAAGCAGGTGCACACTTCGCGATGACCCAGCCGATCTTCGATCCCGAGCACTGGTACGCTTTCGTCAAAAAACTCGGCGGCAAACCGTCCATCCCCGTGCTCGTCGGTATCTGGCCGCTCAATAGTTACAAACAAGCTCTTCGCCTAAACAACGAAGTCCCCGGCATCGTCATTCCGCAGCAGGTGCTCTCGGCGATGGAATCCGCCGGAGCCGCCGCACGCGACCGCGGCTTCGACGTCGCCCGCCAAATGCTAGCGTGGTCGCGCACCGAACTTGCCGGCGCGTATTTAATTCCGCCCTTCAAACGCTATGAAGAAGTCCTAGATATTCTCTAGCGGATTTTCTTGGTGGGACAGACTTCAGTCAGTCCCCTTTTCTTTTGAAGTAGTTTTCACCGCGCGCCGCAGAAGCGGCACGAGAATCAAATACGCCAACCCGACAAACACTGGCGCGATCAAACACCACACGACGACGGCGTGCCACGTCGTCGTCCACAAGAATCGAGTAGCGCCCCAGAAGCTCGCGTGCACCGCGGCCACAATCTGGGCAACGGAGAGCGGCAAGTGCGGCGCGCCGAATAGCTGTTCTCCTGCGCGGAAAAACGGAATGAGCAAGGCAATCTGCAGCGGGTAAACGAAATAATTCACGATCTGAATCGCCGGCAAATTCAGCCGTAAGATAAGCGCGGCCAGCGCGCACAGCGCCGTCGTCGTTCCCAACACAGGAAAAACTCCCAGCGCCACGCCGAGCGCGAGGTTCAGCGCCATCTTTTCCGGCGTCACTCCCTGGCGCAGCAACTCGACAATCGGCCGCGCCATTCGCCACCGAAAAAATCCGCCGTTTCTGCCGCTATCCTTCTCCACGAAGAGCGCCCTCGCTTCCATCATATTCGGAAACAGAGTCTTCTCTCCCGCCTTCGTTTTCCGAGCCTGCCGAGGAGCGCCGGGCTTGCGGACTTTGGGCGAGCGACCTATGCTCCCAGCACGTGACATGGAGGAAGGGCGATGACGAAGAGTATTCGATTGGTGGCGGCAGGTGCGGCGCTGATCCTCTTGTTCGCGCTGGGCGTGCGAACGGGAAGGCAGACCAAGGCGGCTGAAGCTCGCGAGGCTGACAAAGCCGCCATAACGGCGGTGTTGAACGCGCAGCAAGCGGCTTGGAACCGCGGCGATGTAGACGCTTTTCTCGTCGGTTATTGGCATTCGCCGGAGCTGACGTTTTCCGGAAGTAGCGGAGTCTCCCGCGGGTGGGATGGCGTGATGGAGCGTTACAAAAAGAATTATCCGGACCAGGCCGCGATGGGACACCTCGATTTTTTGGAGCTGGAATTCCACTTTCTGGGACCGGATGCGGCGCTCGTGCTGGGCCGCTGGCATCTGAAGCGCGAAAAAGGGGATATCGGCGGCGTCTTCTCGCTAGTCTGGCAACGGTTTCCCGATGGCTGGAAAATCATGCACGACCACACCAGCGCGGTGGCGCAGTGAAGGCAGACCCTTTCCCGCCTAAAACTAAGTAATTGAAAATAAAGATCTTAGACTCAAGCGCACAGTCCTAGCTCGCTGGTACTTCGGAGCTATTGGCGCGGGAGGGTGCCGCAGGCAGAATGGGGGCAGAGGCAAACCTGAGGGATGTTCGCTGCTATGCTACTTGCGATCTCCATTGTTGCGCTCGCGCAGTTCGCCCTGTACTACTGGCGGGCGATCCTGGCGGGAGTGGCAGCCCAGCCGGTTTCTGACCGCGTTTTGGAAGCGGCCAATCTCGATGCCGCGCGCATGCAGGGCCACGACTTTGAGAAGCTTGCAGGTCTACACGAGTTAACCCCGGAACTAGGTCCAGGCAGCGGCGGATTGAGCCTTGTGCGAGCTTATTACCGTATTGTTGAAGGTCTGGGTGTTCTCTCCGGTATGCGTTTGCCCGCTGTGGCGGAATGGTGCGAGCACGAGCGCGTGATTTGCGCGCGGTATGCGGCCGTGCAGATTGACCGACGGTTACAGGCGAATTTGGCGCTGGCAGCCGCCTTGCGGTCTTGCTAAAGCGATAGCTTACTTCCCGGCGAAAATACTGTTGTTTGTTTATCTCTCCTTTCTTCCTTCCTTTTGAAAACTCACGTCTTGGCCTCGAGCGATCGTTAGAGTTCCATTTCTGCCATCCTCCGCGCCCCGTGGAACCCTGCTTCGAGGCCTGCTGGCGGCGCACAGGCAGGGGTGCCGGTTCTACTACGCGGGAAGGATGGGGTGTAACCTTTTCCCTGTTCGGCGGTAATCACTCTATGAAAGAGCAAGAACGAGCCGATACGGAAAATGACCAGGCAATGAAGTTGGCTCCGGACGAGGATCTGATGCTCGAAGTGCGCAACGGCACGGGCGAAACGCTAGGGGTGTTGTTCGACCGCTATCACGCGCCGCTTTACAACTTTTACGCGAAGCTCACCGGCGACCGCACTTTGAGCGAGGATTTGGTTCAGGAAGTTTTCTTGCGGATTTTGAAGTACCGCCAGAGCTATGAGCCGGGAACGCCGTTTCGGGCCTGGATTTATCAGATTGCGAGAAATGCGCGAGTGGATCATTACCGGAAGACGCCGCGGCACATCACGTTCGAACCGGAAATGGTCGCGCCGGTGATGCCGAAAGACGCGGCGCAGAAATCCGAAGAGACGGAACTCTTGCATCGCGCGCTGATGCAGATGCCGGAAGAGAAACGCGAGATTCTGGTTTTGAGCCGCTTTCAGGAATTGAAGTACGAGGAAATTGCGCGGCTGCTGGATTGCGAGCTTGGGACGGTGAAGACGCGGATTCACCGGGCCATTCAGGAGCTGCGGCAAAATTTCAAGCAGTTGGAGCGCGGGCTTGCGCCTCGTGAGGCGGGGCCCGCGGTGGTGAAAACGATTCCGCCACGGAGGTTTGGAAATGAAGTGTGAAGAGATGGGGGAACTCCTGCCGGATTATTTGCAGGGGAGTTTGAAGGCCGAGCAGGACAGCTTGGTGGAGCAGCATCTCGCGGACTGCGCGGATTGCCGCGAAGAAGTGGTGATTTGGAAGAAATTGTCGCTATTGCCAGTGGAGAAGCCGAGCGCGGAGTCGCGCGAGAGATTCGAAGCGATGCTGCGCGCTTATCAGACGGGGCGAAACGATAAGGCCTCGGCCGGATACGAGCGGCCGAAGCGCGCGTTGGTTTGGAGTTGGTTGCGTTCCCCGCTCGGCGCGGTGGCGTGGAGCGCGGCTCTGTTGGTGATCGGGATCTTCGCGGGCAATTCTTTCGGCAGCAGAACGACGCACACGAATGCGAATCAGGACGAAATCGCGGCAATGCACACCGAGTTGGCGAATATGAAGCAGATGGTAGTGCTCTCGATGCTGCAACAACAATCGGCGAGCGAGCGGTTGCAGGGCGTCAGCTACAGCCGGCGCGAAGAGCAACTCGACCCGCAAGTGATGTCCGCGCTGGTGCACACGCTGCGGTATGACGGCAGCGTGGATGTGCGGCTGGCGGCGCTCGATGCTCTGAGCAGGCACGGCGCGCAGCCGCAAGTTCACAAAGGTGTGGTGGACGCACTACAGGAGCAGCAGTCGCCGCTGGTGCAGGTGGCGCTGATCGACTTGATGCTGGAATGGCGCGATCCGGATGCGGCGCAACGGCTGCGGGATTTTGTGCAGACACCGAATTTGAATCCCGCGGTAAAGCAGCGCGCGGACTGGGCGCTGAGCAGACTGAATTAAGGAGGCGAGCGTGCGGCGGAAAACGTTCTTTGCGATTTTGGCGATGTATGCGGCGATAGCGCTGCTCTTGCCGGTGTTGCCGGCAGGGAGGTACACGGGTAGGGGTTCGCGGAAAAGGGCGGTGAGTGTGTTGCGCGCGGTGATGGTGCCGGAAACGGTTTCCGCGAACGGCAGGGATGACGACGACCGGGACATGCCGGTGCGCGACCAGGAAAATATTCAGAAATCGTTTGCGATGCCCGCGGGACACAAGTCCATCGAGATCGACAACGTGTGGGGGTCGATTGAGGTGGTCGCGGACACGTCGGACAAAGTGGATTTGGCGGTTGCCAGGACGACGCAGGCGGAATCGAAGGACCAACTCGAACGGGCGAAGAAGGAAGTAACGCTGGATGTCACGCAGGAAGGCGGCGCGTTGAAGCTTTATGTGAATGGGCCGTTTCGCTGCCAGTGCGACGATTGCCGGCATTCGCGCGATGAGGAAGGGTACCGGGTCAAGATGGATTTTAAGGTGCAAGTGCCGCGCGATATCGATATCAGGGTGAAGACCGTGAACGAGGGGCGCGTGGTCGTGAAGAATACCAACGGCAGCTTCGCGGTTCGCAACGTTAACGGCGACATTGAGATGGATAACGTGGCGGGATCGGGGACAGCGCACACGGTGAATGGGCCGGTGATTGTGTCGTTCCGCCAAAATCCTCGCGAGAATTCCGAGTTCAAGACCGTGAACGGGAATGTCGAGCTGCGGTTTGCACATGATTTGTCGGCGGATTTCCGGTTCAAGACATTCAATGGCGGAATCTACAGCGATTTCCCGGTGACCGCGATGCCGGTGCACGCGATTCAGGAAGAACGGCGCGGCGGGAAAATGGTTTACCGGGCCGACCGGTTTACGGGCGCTCGCGTCAACGCCGGCGGTCCAGAGATTCAGATTGAAAATCTAAATGGAGACATTCGCATTCTTGAAAATCATGAATAACCAAACACTTTTGTTTCGATCGTTTGTAGCAGCCGCGGCGCTGGCGGGAGTGGCGCTACTCGCCCCGCACGCAGGGGCGCAGAGCAGCCCCGACCGGGTCTCGGTCAACTTGAGCGATCCGGCGCGGCCTGCTTTCGTGAAGGCCAGCATGGTAAATGGCGGCATAACCGTGAAGGCGTATGACGGCAAAGAAGTGATTGTCGAAGCGCGGACGCGGAATGAAGAGAGGGAGAAGCCTTCGAGCGGACCGAAGCGCATAAATGTTTCGACTACGGGCCTTTCGATCGAGGAAGAAAACAACGAAGTGCGCATCAGCACGGAGTCTTACGCGCGCACGATCGACCTGACGATTACGGTTCCAGTGCACACGTCCGTGAAGCTGCGAGCGGTGAATGACGGAGATATCGTGGTGACGGGCGTCGACGGCGAGCTGGACGTCGATGACATAAACGGCGAGGTCAACCTCAACAATGTTTCCGGTAGCGCGGTGGCGCACGCCTTGAACGGACACGTGCACGCGAATTTTGTGAAAGTGAATGCGCAGAAGCCCATGGCGTTCAGTTCGTTGAATGGGGATATTGACGTGACGTTTCCCGCGGACGTGAAGGCCAACGTGAGCATCCGCTCGGACCGCGGCGATGTGTTCAGCGATTTTGATGTGCAGCTGCAGGCGTCTGCACCGAAGCAGGAAGTGGAGGATGGACGCGGCCAGGGCGGCAAGTACCGCGTGAAGATCGACAAAACGGTGCACGGAACCATCAACGGCGGCGGCCCCGAATATCAGTTCACGAATTTCCAGGGCCAAATCTATATCCGCAAAGCGGGAAGCCCACGATAGCAAAACGCGCAAGAGTGTCTTTGCCGGATGTTTTGCTCTATTCTTGACAGCCGAACAGTCAGAATAGATCGACCGCTGCTGGCGATTCGCAGCTTCGATTAGAGGAACCTACATGCGTGTTCGGCTCTCACACAGATTGTTTTGCTTGTTGCTGCCCATTTGTTTGGCGTGTTTTTTCGCGCAAGCGTGCACGGCACAGACCAATGCACCTGTCATCGTTGCCGATCACGGCCCAAACGCTGCGGAGCAGATCGCCAAACATTACGTCGTTCTGGTTTCGCTGGATGGTTTCCGCTATGACTATCCAAAACTCTACGATGCGAAAAACATTTTGGAACTGGCCTCCACGGGAGCCAGCGCCCCGGAAGGGATGATCCCCTCGTATCCGTCCGTCACTTTTCCCAACCACTATACGATTGTCACCGGACTTTACCCCGAACATCACGGCATCGTGGAGAACACGTTTTACGATCCCAGCCGCGATCAAACCTACGCGATGAATAAGCCCGAGGCGGTGACGGACGGTAGCTGGTACGGAGGAACTCCACTGTGGGTTCTTGCGGAGCAGCAAGGCATGCGGTCCGCATGCTACTTCTGGCCTGGCTCCGAGGCGGAAATTCAGGGCCAGCGGCCCACCTACTACTCGCGCTATGACGTTAAGGTGCCAAACGACCGCCGCGTCGAGCAGGTTCTGGAATGGCTCCGGCTCCCAGCGGAGCAGCGGCCGCATTTCATCACCGTTTATTTTTCCGATGTAGACCACGCCGGCCACGAGTTCGGCCCGGTAAGCCCTCAGGTGCGCGACGCGGTGCACGGATTGGACGAAATCGTCGGAAAGCTCGTCGCCGGTTTGAAGTCGCTGCATTTGCCGATCGACTTGATCGTGCTTGCGGATCATGGAATGGCGCAATATCAGGGCGAGAAAATAAATTTGACGCAATTCGACCCGGACATTCGTTCCCAGGCGCGGATTGTCGGCGCCGACGTGATCTATCCGAAATCCGAAGCCGATGCGCAGAAAATCTACGAAGCTTTGCACGGCAAGAGCGACAAGTTCGACGTGTATCGCCGCGCCCACATGCCGGCCTATCTGCATTTCGATGCAAATCCGCGCTCGGGCGATCCCATCATCGTCGCGAAAGGCCCTTACTTCCTGAGTTTCGCCGATCTCAACGAACGCCCGTCATCGCCGATGGGCGGGAATCACGGATACGATTCGGCGCAAGTCCCGGAAATGAAGGCAACCTTCGTGGCCACCGGGCCGGATATTCGGCAAAACGTCAAGCTCGCGCCCTTCGAGAACGTGAACGTATATCCACTCATCGCAGACATCCTCGGTTTGGACATTACGCACCTTCAGACTGGCCCCATCGATGGAAACCTCGCCGTGTTACAGCCGATGCTTGCCGTACAAGTCCAGGCACATCACTAAAATTTGTCGACGCGCGGCGCGCAGCTTGTCTGGAATGTGATCGTGGCTAACGTTCGAGACTAATACGCCCAGCGGAGAAGCACGCCGCCGGTGGTGTAGCCCGCGCCCACGGCCACGAGCAGGACGAGGTCGCCCTTTTTCAAGCGCCCCTGCGTAACGGCGTCCCACAGCCCCAGCGGAATCGTGCCCGCCGTAGTGTTTCCAAACTTATCGATGTTGACCATAACCTTCTCATCTGCCACGCCCAGCCGTTCCTGCATCGCGCGAATGATGCGCAGGTTGGCCTGGTGCGGCACAACCAGAGCAAGATCTTTGCTGGTAAAGCCGTTGCGTTCGAGCAAGTTCACGGCGACTTCCGCCATGCGGCGAACGGCGTATTTGAAAACCTGCGAGCCCTCTTGATGCACGTAATGCATCCGCTTTTCGACCGTCTCGGCCGTCGCGGGATTCAGCGAGCCGCCGCCGGGCATGTAGAGATACTGCCCGCCCGAGCCATCAATATCGTGAGTGAAATCCAAAATGCCTTCTCCGGATTCAGCCGGCTCCAGGAGTACCGCGCCCGCGCCGTCACCGAAAAGGACGCAGGTAGCGCGATCGGTGTAATCGAGAATGGACGTCATCGTATCGCTGCCGATGACCAGGACTTTTTTGTGCGCGCCCGAGCCGACAAATTGTGCGCCGACCGTCAGCGCGTATGCAAAACCCGAACACGCCGCGGAAAGATCGAAGCCCCAGGCTTTTTTCGCGCCGATGCGCTCCTGCACGAGGCACGCGGTCGCGGGAAACATCATGTCGGGCGTGACGCTGGCGAGAACGATCAAGTCAATGTCGGCGGGGTCGGTATTCGTCTTGGCGAGGAGCGCTTTGGCCGCTTCCGTGGCGAGATGAGAGCTGGCCGTGCCGTGTTCGACGGCGTGGCGCTCGCGGATGCCGGTGCGGGTGCGAATCCATTCATCATTCGTCGCGACCATTTTCTCGAGGTCGGCGTTGGTGAGCACCTTGGGGGGAACATAGCCTGCGACGCCCGAGATTTTTGCCGCGATCCGGTGGGACATGTATCTCCTTGGGGGTTACCGCAAGCCAAACGAATCCAAAATTCTATGCGATGCCGACGTGAGGTTACAAGGCACGAGCCCAAGAAACAAGGATTTGCGCGCGCGTGTCCTGGGCGCGAGTGACCCAAGCGCAGAATGCGCGTGCCGATTCATTCCGCGGGCGGCAGGATTTCATGCCGCCAGGTGAGCTTTGCTGTTTTCTGGAGCATCGCGGAAACCGAGCAGTATTTTTGTTCGCTGAGTTCGATGGCGCGTTTTACGGCGGTTTCGTCGAGCGCGCCGCGCACCCGGTACAGAATTTCCAGTTTTATCCACACGGTGGGAGGCTCGGAGGCGCGCTCCCCGGAACAGATCACTTCCAGCGATTCGAGTTTTTGCCTTTTTTTCTTCAGGATGCTGACGACATCGGTGGCCGTGCAGGCCCCCAGGGCCATGAGCACAAGCTCCATCGGGCCGGCTGCTTTGTTGGAAGCGCGGTCAGAATCGATGGTAATGGCGTGGCCGGAAGGACTGATGGCCATGAATTTTTCTTCGCCCACCCATTTTACGGATGCTGTTTGCATGCTGGCTCCAGAAGTATCTGCTTCAGTTTCCCACCGTATGGTTTCCTAGAGTAAAGGATAGCAGGCGTCCTGCGAAAGTGAGTCTCGAAACCGGGCGCTCTACGGCTTGCTATTCATTTCGTGTTTCAGGCTGAGCGCGTTTTTCAGCAGCGGAAGGCCGGGGTCGGCGTCTTTCCAGGCATCCAGAAGCCAATCGAGCTGCTTTGCGGCGTTCACTTTGTCCCCTTTGGCAAAGTAGATGCGCGCAAGTTCGTAATGCGCGGCAAGCCAATCCTGCTGGGGCTCCCACCCCAGAGGAGGATCAGGACTCGCGAGGAGGCGTTCGTACCAAACTGTCGCTTGCTCGGTGTTGCCGATGACCTTGTAAGCGCGGGCCAACCCTTCCATGGTCAAGGGGCTACGCTTGGTTCCATCGGCGAGAGAGAATCGCTCGATGGCGCGCTCTCCGTTGCCATTGGCAAGCGCCACTTCGGCCTCAAGAACTTGCAGGTCGCCGGAATCCTCGGGGTTATTGGCGTCTGCGACGGCGCGAATTTTTTCAAGCATCTCCCCGGCCTTTGGAAGGCTCCCGGCGCGCGCGTACTGTGCACCAAGCCAGAGGCCCGCGCGCACTTGTAAGCCTGAGGTAGCCAGGAAGGGAACGGCAAGATCCAGCTCCCGAAGTTGACCGGCGCGATCGCCTTGGCCATTGGCAACAAGGGCGAGCAGGTTGTGCTCACGCAATATGCTCAAGGACCATTTGAAACTTTCATCTGAAAGCAGGGCTTCTTCGAGGCGTGGTTTCGCGGCGGCGTATTTCCCTTGGTAGAGATCAAGCCAAGCCAAAGAGCGTAGGCCTCTCGGCTTCAGATCCGGTTTCGCAAAAGCGAGCTCAAAGGTTTCGCGCGCCTTTGCCTCGTCACCGGTGCGAAATAGAGTCATCCCGTATTCGTTGTTGATGTTCTGATTCGTTTTCCAGGAAGGGTCAAGCTTGAAAGCTTGCTCGTAGTTGCGCAGCGCTTCCGCATAATTGCCAAGCTCATTGTAAGTCGTGGCCATGTCGATATAATTGAACGGGTTATTCGGTTCCATGCGCAACAATTCTTTGTATTGCTCCAGGGCGTCTTGGGGCTGTCCGTTACTGCGCAATAGAGCTGCATAATTAAAACGCATTCCCCAATCATCGGGATAAGCCTTCAGATAGACATCAAAACAGCTTCTAGCCTCGGACACATGGCCGAGGTCTTGCGCGTAGCGTGTCTGGACATACAGGCGCTCGCGTTCCGTGGTTCTTTCGGCGAGCTGCAGAGCCTTATCCATGTGGACTTTGCCGCTCGAGGGGTTGTTGTAGACGTGGCTGTAGAAGGCGTCTCCGAGAGAGGCGTGGGCCATGGCGAAATCAGGGTCGGCCTTCACTGCCGACTCGAAAGCTTGCATGGCTCCGTCCCATTTTCCTTTACTCCAGAGTGCGCCTCCGTCGGCAAATAGTTTGAGCGCTTGCAGCGAACGCGTGGTAACCATTGGCAAAGGACGGTCGGCTTTGCTGGTGGCCAGCATCGATTCGCCTAGGTCGCGGCGCACATGCGTCGCCACCGAGCCAAGCGCGTCCAGAACGTGGTCCTGATCCTTGGCCGTCTCGTAGTAAGAACGAACCGCCATGCCCGATTGCGGATCGACCAGCCGGGCCGTAAGGGCGTACTGTTGCCCGACCTTGGCAATCGAGCAACTCAGGATCGCGCGGATGGCTTCACGCTGAGAGATTTCGCGTGCCAACTCCTCGGTGATCTTTTCATCGCCGGTCTTGCCCATACGGTGCAAGCTGCCCACCATGCGCGGCCGGGGAAAGACGTTGGCGTGAGGAGATTGCTCCAGGCTGACTGTCAAGGCGGTAAGCAAAGAACGGTCAAAGAGCGGGTCGCCGGTCTGATTGTCAAAATCCGTAATCAAGAGCCAATCGCGAGGGGCAAAGGAAAGCACCGGCCGCGCACCGACCAGCCACCACACTGCGGCGGCAGCGATGGCTAGGAAGATTGCGGACGAGTAAATGATGCGTGGATGGGCACCCAAGGCGTGCTTCCATCCGGGGCGCGAGCGGAATGGCACGCCAGCAACCGCAGAAGAGGACGCTTGCCCGGCGCCCAGACGTTCGAGGTCCACCCGGAGCTCGCGTGCCGACTGGTAGCGCAGGTCGGGCTGCTTGTCCAGCGCTTTGAAAACGATCGCTTCCACCTGAGGAGAGCTTCGGCGGTTCCATTCTTGAAGAGGTCGCGGAGCTTCGTTGAGGATTTGCTGAATCAGGCGAGGAGCCGGCTTTTCCTGAAAAGGCCGATGGCCGGCACTCATCTCGTAGAGAACAACTCCAGCGGCATAAATATCGGTGCGGGGATCAATGGGACCGCCGCAGAGTTGCTCGGGAGCCATGTACGGCAAAGTCCCGGCGCCGTCGGTATGGGAAGAAGAAGTTGCGGTGAGTTCGGCGGAGGCGTCCGCCTCGAGCAGCCTGGCCAGGCCGAAATCCAGCACCTTTGCCTGCCCTTTGGGAGTGACCATGATATTTCCTGGTTTCAGATCCTGATGAACGATGCCGTGTTCATGTGCTTCCTCGAGAGCAGCCGCAATTTGCAGGCCGATGGTGATCCATTCCTTTTCCGGTAAGGGGCCTCGGGTGAGGCGCTGGCCCAGTGTTTCTCCGGGGATGTACTCCATGACCAGAAAATCGATGTCGTCCTGCGTGTCGAAGTCGTAGACCGTTCCAATGTTCGGATGGTTGAGCTTGGCTAGGGCCAGGGCTTCCTTGCGGAAGAGCTTGCGAGGCGCTTCGTCGCCGAATTGTGCAGGGGGGAGAACTTTCAGAGCGACGTCGCGGTTTAGCCTCTGATCCCGGGCGCGATAGACGACACCCATGCCGCCGGCACCGATCTGCTCGGTGACTATATAGTGGCCTATCGTTTGGCCGATCATGAGCAGAGCACCTACCGTTGCGTGGCATCTTAGGACGCGGGTCGTTGCCAAGTCAACGCGAGCAGCGCGCCTGACCAGGGACGTTTAGGCGTGGTCCCGAATATGCCCCAGGTGTCGCGCGCGCGTCTGTACTCGTTGAAATGAGGTTAGGATAGGTGGTTTGGCAGCGATCTTCGACGGAGGAAAACTATGCTTATGAACAATGAGCGGATGGCGAAGTGGGCGGGAGTCGGAGTGCTTGCGGTGCTGGTCATGCTTGGGGCAGGGCACTACCGGGCAAAGGCAGCCCAGACCGGAGCACCCAGCGATGGAAACGGCCAGCCATTCGTGATTGAGTACTACTACAAGGCGAAATGGGGACACGCGGAGGAGTTTCTTATGCTTTTCAAAAAGAATCATTACCCGGTCCTGAAGAAAGAGATGGAATTGGGGCGCATGTTGAAGGTCAGTATGGTGATGCCGCGTTATCACACCACGGAAGACGGGCGCTGGGATTTCAGGGTGACAATCGTGTATAAGAACGCGGCCATCGCCAATGACAATTTCGATAGCGCGGCCCTCATCAAACAACTCTATCCGGACCAGGAAACGTACAAGCGAGAGGAACAGAGGCGATTCGAGATTCTCGACGCCCATTGGGATTTACCAATCAAGGATGTGGATCTGGAGGCGCACTGAGGGGAGCGCGGAATTTTAGATGTCCGCTGTTGATGAGCGAGGGAGAAAAGGCTTGCAAAAATTCCATATTGGAACTGCGGACAGCACACTGGACAGAATAAGGACCTCAGCTTTGGGCTGGCCCGGGTAGTTTATTCACCAGCTTCTTGGCAGGTTCCGTCGGCACGGCAGTTGGCTTCTTCAAAGGCGCTATACCTCCCGGCACGTGTTTCGTGGGCGGCTTTGCATCGGGGCTGCGGGGAGTCCAATCCGCGGGAGGAAAGGCGATTCGCCAGAATCGCGGAGAAGGCACTTCAAACTCTATGCCCACCTCTCGCTTGCCGGATTGGTCAGGGCCGAGATGAACCACGCGGCAGATAAGCTCTTCCATAGTTTGTGCGTTCTTGATTCCCAGAAGCTGGCCGAGTTCGACCGTTAAGGCCAATTGGATTAGCGCGCCGTGCGCATTCACAATGAGAGTATGAGTTTCTTCCGAGGCCACGTTAGTTCCGGGTCCTTCTCTTAGAACTTGAATAGGCAGCCTGAGGCAGACGCGCTGGCTCCGGCGTAGTTGCAACATCTTGCTATTCGGAGGAAGATCGGGTGTGCTCATGGTCGCAAATTCACACCATTTCTATCGGCAGTTCTGGGGCCAAACTTTAGTGAATGGCGTGTTCCGAAATGGAACAGACTTCAATCGCAATGGGCAAGCGTGAGCGCTGCGCAAGCGGCGCGGGTCGACTCTGGCAGGGGAGCGCTACGAATTGCGGGGGGCGGTGGTGGCGACTTCGATGATGGGATTCGGAAGCTGACGCATGGTGCGGACAAACACTTGGACGATGGCGCCGTCAAATTGGGCGTTTGCGCAGCGCTCGAGTTCGGCGAGAGCTTCGAGGGAGCTGCGGCCTTTCTTATACGTGCGATCGCTGGTGATGGTGTCGTAGGCGTCTGCAACGGCGATGATCCGCGCGCCGAGCGGAATTCCTTCGCCCGAGAGAGCGTCCGGATATCCGGAGCCGTCGAAAAATTCGTGGTGGTGGAGAACCATCTCGCGAATGCGGGCGAGCGGAGCGAGTGGATCGAGGATCTTGGCTCCAAATTTTACGTGCGACTTCATGGTTTCCCATTCTTCGGGATTTAGCGGACCGCTTTTGTTCAAAATATTTTCCGGGATGGCGACTTTTCCAATATCGTGAAGAACTCCGCCGAGCCGAATCTCCTCGATCTCTGTGTCCGTCATATTCAGAGACTCGGCGATCAGAGCGGCATACGCGGATACCTTTTGTGAGTGCCCCTGCGTGTAGTGGTCCTTGGCATCGATGGCGAAAGCGAGCGAAGTGACCGTGTCGAGGACCGCCTGCGGCAGGCCTTCCGGGCCGCGCGTGGAAGATGGGACCGTGGGCTTGGTGTTTGGAGTCTCGGTGGTGGCAAGCGACTCCGTGAATTGTTTCAGGCGCGAATAAATTTCTTCAAAGGCCTCCGGACCGGTGGCGAAGAGACGCTTCAGAGTTACGCCGAGATAAGCCTCCAGCACATCGCGCTTCCACTTTTTTGCTTCGTTCGGATCGAAATGGTCGGCGGTCGAGACGGCATTCCCGCCTTGGTGTTTGGACAAATACATGGAAGCGTCGGCGACCTGGATCAGCTCCTGCGGCGAAGAGCCGTGCAGCGGATAGCAGGCGATACCAAAGCTGGCGCTGATGTTTTTCTCGCGCAGCAGAGGATCGGCGGACACCCAGCCGCGAAGCTTGGTGGCCAATTGCCGCGCATGCTCCATATTTGTTTCCGGCATCAAGATGACGAATTCGTCGCCGCCGTAACGAGCCACTACATCGGAGCGCCGGCAATTCGTCTCCAGAATGTGGCCGACGCGCTGGAGAACCAGATCACCTTCGAGGTGGCCATAAAAATCGTTGACGAATTTGAAGCGGTCCAGGTCCATCAGCACCAGCGCGAAGGCGCGACCGGCGCGCGTTGAGCGTTTCCACTCGGCGGAAAGCGCTTCCATGAAAAATCGATGCGTTTTGACGCCGGTGAGCCCGTCCGTGATGGCCTGCTCCTGCGCCTTCTGGAACGAGAGGGCGTTGTGCAGAGCGCCGGCAATGAGGTCGGCAAGTGTACGAAGCAAGAGAATCTCTTCTTCGGAGAATTCGATGGGGCTCGCGGATTCGACGTACAGCACGCCGTGAAGTTGTTCGGCGTAGAAACACCGGGAGAGCGATGGCGGCCACCGAATCCGGCAACAGCGGCTTGTGCGGCGACTCCGCGGAGGAAGAAGACTGGTAGTCCGCCAATTGGCCGCTGCGAGCGACGTGCCCGATGAGCCCGTTGCCCAAAGGAACGCGGCGGCCCAGCGCGCCGCGGCGTGCGCCGGATTCGGCCTGGACGACGAGTTCGCGCGTCGAGTATTCCAGCACGCTGATGCCGATGTGATCGTACGTTAGTCCGGCTTCCAGCTGCTCGGCAATCTTGGCAAGCATCTCGTCGGGATTGAGCGTGGCGATAGCGTTGCGCGAAATCGTGTTCAAAAGCGAGAGATGGCGCGCCTTGGTGCGCTCCTCGTGGAAAAGCCGCGCGTTTTCAATGGCGATGCTCGCTTCGCTGGCGAGAACGCGCATGAGCTCAAGATGTCCCTTCGTCAAAAACGCGCTCATTCTCCGAAAAAACAGCCATGGCGCCGATGGCGTGATCGTAGGCGACCAGCGGAACGCCGCAGAAGCACCCCTGCTGAAGAATGGGCTCGACACCGAGTTTTCTTACTTCGGCCGCATAGTTTTCGCGGATCAGGACCGGCTGGCGCGTGCGGATGATGTACTCGGTAAGATAATTGCCCGCCGGGCGGCTGCGCGGAGGCTTTTGCGTCCCGCCGGTCACTTCTATCTCGAACTGCATTTCATCGCGAAGCGGGCTGAGCGCGCCGATGTAAAAATTCTCGACATCAAAGAGGCGGCGGAGTTCTTCCCAAACTTTGCGGAGAAGATCCTCTTTGTTGAGCGTGGAACTCAGCGCGCGGCCTATCTCGTTGAGGACGTGAAGCTCCTCGGAGCGCCGCGAAGTTTGCTGGATAAGGAAACTGTTCTCGACCGCCATGCCGATCTGGTGGCCAAGCGCGAGCAGCAGTCGATATTCAGCGGGAGTAAATCGGCGGCTGTCCGGTGTGCCGAGAAGAAGTACGCCGAACGCATGTTCCTTGGCTTGCAGGCTGATGGCCACGATGCTGCGAAGCCCTTGCGCGAGAGCAAGCTGCCGGAAGCGCCGAATGGGTTCCTCACGCTCCAGAGCGGCGACCGTATCGTCATTGCGAAGATCGCGGAAACCGAGGAGACCGCCGAGACGCGAGACCAGGCCAACCAGATAATCGTCGAGGCCTTGTTCCTGTGCCGTGCGGCAGAAATTATCGCTTAGCCCGACAGCCACCACCGAAGTCGGGCCTTGCGGATCGCCATGATGTAGAAAAAGCGCTCCAGCAGGAAGGCGTACCACTCCAAGGACGCGGTCCAGTGCTTGCGAAAGCATGCGCTGAATCTCTCCGCCGACAAAACTCGAGGTGGCGAGATTGAGGTTGGAGAGCGCGAGCATGTTGCGCTCGACGCGCCGCTTCTCTTCTTCGTAGAGCGCCATCACCATAAGCATGGCTACGAACGCGGACGGCACCGCGGCGGCAGTCTGAAAACTGATGTCGCGGAAAAAAGGAGCGGTGCGGAAGAAGCAGAAAGTGACTCCCACGGCCGCCCAAACGACAAAAGAGATGGCGAGAAGCCAGTCGGCGAGCGTTTCCTGCCGCCGGCTTTCCTGCCAGAACACGTAAGTAACGGCGACAAAAATCGCTGCAGCAGGAAGAATGATCGGAATGTTGATCCAGCCGAGGGAGTAGGCGCCCGCCCAAAATACAAGGACGCCCCCGGCGCCTGCGGCGGGGATACTCCAGAGCTGCCGCTGCGCGTAAAGTTGGGCGCCGAGAAAGAAAAAGATCCCCGCTGCGGCATAAAGAAACTGATCGATCGCCGTCTGCAGCGGCCAAACATTATTGCCGCTGCGAGACCACCGGCCCGATATAGCTTAGAGCGACAATGGCCCATCCGGCCGTCCAGTAGAGGAGATAGGGCCGGCGCTTGAGCTGATAAATATAGGCGAAGAAGCCGGCCACCAAAGAGGTAGCCGCCAGCAATGCCAGTGCGATAAAGCTCTGGTTGGTCAAGGCCTCGGTCAATTCTCCGTCCCACGCGCGCACGACGCCGTCGCGCCGTTCCAAGACGGTTATGCGTTTCATGCCTCAAGGTGGTACGAAACCCTCGGCTGCAGCGCACGGGGACAGCAATGCGGCGGCGCGAGGCGGTCACCTCGAGGCACAAAGCAAAGTACTTGTGATTATGGATGATGCAAATTTAAGGAAGCAAGCGTACCAGGGTACCGGTTGCCAAAGAGGCAGCAGGGAGGGGGGTAACGGTTTCCATACACGGCGGGGAGCCAGAACGAGGGGCAGCGTAGCTCCGTTTCGAATTGAGCCACATAAGGGTCAGATTGGACGCATTATGGAGGTTCCGCTAAACTGAACGTTTAAACTAGGGGCGCGAGACGCCCCAGACGCATGAGCGAGATGACGAACAAATCACAGAACGGCGTACGAGTACGGTTTGCGCCCTCCCCGACCGGGTACCTGCACGTCGGAGGCGCCCGGACGGCCCTGTTTAATTGGCTGTTCGCAAGGCGTCACCACGGCACGATGATCCTGCGCATCGAAGACACCGACGCCGAGCGCAACAAGCCCGAGCTGGTGACCGGCATTCTCGATGGCTTGAAATGGCTGGGTGTCGAGTCGGACGAAGGTCCATTTTACCAGTCGCAGCGCACCGAACTTTACCGCGAAGCCGCCAAAAAATGCCTCGCGAATGGCAGCGCTTTCTTGTGCTACTGCCCTCCGGAAAAGTATGCCGGCGGAGACCACGCCGAGCCCGGCCAGGACGAAGAGCCCAAGGGCGGCGGTGCGCGGCGCGTCACGCGCTGCAGTTGCCGCGACGGCAAACCCTCGACACCCGGCGCCAAGCCTGCCGTGCGCTTCAAAGTGCCCCTCGGCGGCACCACGAAATTCACCGATGTCGTCTTCGGCGAAACCGAATTCTCCAATGACGAGATCGAAGATTTCGTGCTGCTCCGTTCCGGCAAGGGCGACGAGGAGTTTGGCCAGTCGATGTATCAACTTGGCGTGGTCGTCGACGACATCGACATGCGCATCACCCACGTGATTCGCGGCGCCGACCATCTTTCCAACACACCCAAACAGGTGCTGCTCTACCGCGCGCTCGGAACGGAGCCGCCGCTATTCGCGCACTTGCCGCTGATTCTCGGCGCGGACAAAAAGCGCCTTTCCAAACGCCACGGCGCCACCGACGTCAACATGTACCGCACCGAAGGTTTTCTCCCCGAAGCCTTCCGCAATTTTCTGGCGCTGCTCGGCTGGTCGCCCGGCAACGATGACGAGTACCTGCGCACAAACGAGTTGATCGAAAGATTTTCGCTCGAAGGCGTCAGCCGCACGAATGGCGTATTCGACAAACCCAAGCTCGAGTGGTTCAACACGCAGTATCTGCAAAAGCTTCCTATCGAAGATTTGCTGCCGGAAGTAGAAGCCGAATTAAAGCGCAGCAAATTGTGGAAAGAAGAATGGGCCGCCGGCGCCGCTCCAGGCCCGGACGGCCGCGATCACGCTTGGTTTTCCCGAACGGTCGATCTGCTGCGCCCGCGCATTCGCTTGCTGCCGGAC
Organism: uncultured Acidobacteriota bacterium; assembly: GCA_963804545.1. GTDB lineage: Bacteria > Acidobacteriota > Terriglobia > Acidiferrales > UBA7541 > Acidiferrum. The sequence goes on along the minus strand of CAWDQW010000004.1, from coordinate 1,866,311 downwards.
TTTTCGTCCTGGTCGCGCGCCTTTTTCAGCGATGAATTTCCTATCGATCAGGCTGCAAAAGATAAGTTTTGGAAGGATCCACAAAGTCCCCGAGCTGCTCGCCAAACTAGCCGACGCACTCGCCGCGCTGTCCGACTGGAGCCACGATCCATGCGATCACGCCTCGCGTGCCGTCGCCGAAACCGCCGGCGTAAAAGCCGGCCTGCTCATCAACGCCTGCCGCGTCGCGATCGTTGGCCAAGCCGTCGCTCCGCCGCTCTTCGACACCATGGTCGTTCTCGGCCAGCAGCGCGTCGTCAGCCGCCTGCGAAAAGCCTTCGCGTAGAAATCAGTTGGTCCGGTCTTCTATATGCAATCGAACGGCGTCCTTGATGTTCTCGACCGCCTCTTCGTAAGTTTCGCCTTGGCTATAACAGCCTTGGAGTGCCGGACACGAAACGAAATACCCGTCGGCGTCGCCCTCGATGACAATGGGAAGAGTAATGTTTTTCATGACCATGATGATTATAAGTCTGTCAGCAACGGCGACAAACAGAATTTCTCGGAGCGTGCGCGATGATTATTCGTCGCGCAAGGCCACAACGGGATCCACCCGTGCCGCGCGCTGCGCCGGAATCACGCAAGCAGCCAGCGCCACAATCATCAGCGAAGCGGCTGTGCCTGCATAAACCAGCGGCGCCGCAGGTGTCACACCGAATAGCAAAGTCCGCAGCAATACTCCCAGTGCCCCCGCCAGCGCCGCCCCTGCCGCTAGCCCGACGGCGCTCAGCCTCAACCCGCGTCCCAAAATCATTCGCGTAACGTCCCCCGGCCTCGCCCCCAAAGCCATGCGCACGCCGATCTCACGCGTGCGTTGCGCCACGGAGTAAGCCAGCACGCCATAAACTCCGATACACGCCAAAACCAGCGCCAGCCCCGCAAAAATTCCCAGCAACATCATCGGCCGCGCGCGGTCCGCCACATTTTCCTCCATCAACTGATCCATCGTCCGAATGAACGCCACCGGCCGCTCGCTGTCCACCGCCCAAACGGCCCCGCGCAATGCATTCGCCGCGCTGCCCGGCTCCTGCGCCGTTCGCGCCACCATAAAGTACGGCGACGGATTATCCACCTGATTCACCGGCACATACACTGCCGGTTTCATCTCCAACAAAAGCCCGCGCTCGCGAATATCTTTAACGACGCCCACCACCGTCCGCCACGGCTCCTTCGAGCCCGTCAACTTCAGCCGCTTCCCGACAGGGTCCTGCCCCGGCCAGTGCCGCTTCGCCAGAAATTCGTTCACCACCACCACCGGCTGGCTCGACTCCACGTCGCGATCCTCCAGCGACCGCCCCTCCAGTAGCGTCCCCCCAATCGTCTCCAGATAACCCGCCGTCACTTCGCGATAAAGCGCATCATTATCCTGCCCCGGCAAAGTCGGCGGCGCTCCCTCGATCGCGTAGCCTTCCGTGTCGCCCACCGAAGTAAACGGCACATCCGACCCAAAACCAACGCTCTTCACTCCCGGAAGCGCTCGCGCCTGCTCCAGCACGTCGCGATAAAACGCGCGTATCTTTTCATTCGTGTCGTATTTTTTCTCCGGCAGCGGCACGCCCATGGTCAGCAAATGATCCGCGCGGAATCCCATATCGACGCTCCGCAAATTCCAAAGCGTCTCGATCATCAGCGCCGCGCCCACCAAAAGTGCGAACGCCATCGCGAATTGCGCCACCACCAGCGTATCCCGCAGCCGCAGGCCCCCGCGCGACTCGCCGGCGCGCCCGCCTTCCTTCAGCGTTTCCTGCAGCGAAACATCCGTCGCCCGCAGCGCCGGCACCAATCCAAAAAATACGCCCGCCAAAAGCGAAACCGCTGCCGTAAACAGCAGCAGTGGTGCGTTCAGCGCGAATCCCTCTCCCGCAATTTGCGAAGGCACCAGGTTCTTAAACACGCCCCAGCAAAGCCTGCCAACCAGCAGCCCTGCCACTCCTCCGCCAACGGAAAGCAATAAACTCTCCGTAACAAGTTGCGCGGCGATCTGCCCGCGGCTCGCACCCAACGCGAGACGCACCGCAATTTCCCGCCGCCGTCCCGCGGCGCGCGCCAAAAGCAAATTCGCCAGATTCGAGCAGGCAATCAGCAGCACCAGCACCGCCGCCACTTGCAGCACCCACAAGCCCGTCCCGTATCGCCCGCAAATTGTTTGCGAATCGGAACGACCACCGCGCCGATATTCGCATTCGTGTCCGGATACTGCTGCTGCAGCCGCTTCGCAATTACGTCCATGTCGTGCTGTGCCCGGTCGCGCGTCACCCCGGGCTTCATCCGCGCCACAACTTCCAGAGAATGCTGCGTTCGTCCTGCAAGCTGCTTGGGTGTAAACGAAGCTGGAATCCAATAATCGGTTTGATTGTCCGGAAAAAAGAATCCGCGTGGCATCACGCCCACTACCGTCGTCGCCTCGCCATCCATCAGAATGGTGCGCCCGATCACGGAGGCGTCTCCGCCAAAGCGCCGCTGCCACAGCGGATAGCTCAGCACGACAACTTTGCGTCCCGCCGCATCTTCTTCGGCGGTGAAAGGCCGTCCGACCGCGGGCTGCACACCCAGCACGTCGAAGAAATTAGGCGTCACGCGGCGGCCCAAGGCTTGCTCCGGCGCCTGGTCGCCGTTGAGCGATGCGTTCGAGAAGCGCATCGCCACCATGTCCGTAAAAACCTGGTTCTGCGCGCGCCAATCCACGTAATTCCCGAGCGCCGGAGTATTCTGCGGGAAGCCCAGATACGACGCGTCTTCCCACACCATCACGAGCTTGCTCGCGTCCGCATACGGCAGTGGGCGCAAAAGCACTCCCTCTACCGCGCTGAAAATAGCCGTGTTAGCGCCGATTCCCAGAGCCAGAGCCGCCAGCGCTATGGCAAAGAAACCGGGATTGCGTTTGAATTGACGAAACGCAGAGCGGAGGTAGGCGTAGAGGTTCATGCCGTAGAAGACGCTCGCGCGGAGAAAAGGTTCCTCGAATTTTGGCAGTGGGCCAGTTTTCGGTTACCACGTTTACGAGGGATTGGACCAACAAACCGCCTGGCCTGAACCGTGTCGCAGCGCAGGCAGCACAGCACGGTGTTAGAGTTGTTGTATCCCAGTGGGTGAAAAGAGATGGTCGAAGACGGAAGTTGGCTCATTTTTCAATTCAAAGAACAAGTTTTCATCCCTACGATGGCAAGAACTAAGGCCGGATTTTATATGGGCATCGAGCCAGTCGAGGTGGTTGATGCTCGCGACCCAGCTGCCCTGGAACAAGCGATAATTCGGGTTGTTAAGCGGGGAAACCCTTCGGTACCGACACCGCCGGGCGGCGCTAAGTTTCCCAAAAGCGTGCTACTGAAATACGCAAACATGAAGTCCATTTCAAGCTTTGACAAGCTCGCCAAGAGTTGGAACCTCTCGAAGCGCGAAGGAACCTATCTCATCGTTCCCTATCGTCCCAGAAAGGACACAGGGCAAGAAGAAGACACGGAACGCGGCGAGGCTATACCCATCGATGTGTCCTTGGAAACGGTAGTGCGGCGCCTCGTAAGTCGGGTGCTCCAACCCCGATAAACAGGAGAGGCAGGCGGGACAGTTAGCGGAAGGCGCGCGCTTAGATCACTCAGGGTAAGCGCCCGATTGGTCAGAAACTCACCTCTACCCAGATTTTGCGTGCGTCGCCAGTGGATTGGAAAAGGTCCGTTAGCTTCAAGGAAGTCCAGCCCAATCCTACGACTACTTGGCCGCTGGTTTGGGGTCGACGATCTTCTTCTCGATTTTCTTGTGGAAGACGGTAACTCCAATCGTCGGCTGGTCGCGCGTTCCCGTGATGGAAATAGGAATCACCGTTCCAGCTCCGTTTTTCTCGAAAAAGGGGTCGAGCGCTTTCAGAAAAAAGGATTTCGTCCCTGTGACGGTTTGCGAGAGCTTTGCTTGAAGACGAAGGTGTCCCTGAAGATCGATCTGGCCGCCGATAATCTGGTAAGTGCCGGCGAGATCAATTGCCGCGCCGGGAATGCCAAAAGTCAAAGTGGAAAAATGTACGATTCCTTTTTCCACATGGAAATTCCCGCGAAGATCGGAGACCGCGCTGCCGGCATCTTCGTCTCCCGGTTTGCCCTCGGCGCGGCGGCTCAGCGACTCCAGCGTCTTGCGGACTTCCGGGCTGGACCAGCGCGCATCGTCGATGCCGATTTGCCCGTCAAGAATCATCTTGTCGAGAACCTTTTCCTTGCCGGGAGGCAGCAGCAGTTTCGCTTTGATCTTTGCCGGGCCGGTCAGCATCGGTTTATCGGAATTCATCGCCAGACTCAGAATGTCTTGAATGCGCGCGTTGGGAGCTCCAACGTCGAGAACGATCCTGTGGCCGATATGATTTGGTTCGTTGATAACGCTGCCTTCCGCGATGATAAGTGACTGGACCAGCGTGGCGCGCACGGGATGCAGAAGCGTATCTCCGTTCGTGCCGTCCACCGTGGCCGAATACTCGGTGTGCAGCGGGACGGGCTTGCCGATTTTGTCGAGAGAAAAATCCGGCGTGTCCGTTTCGCCTTCGACTTCCAGTTCCGCAAGTTTGCCAGTGAACTTTCCGGTCGAGGACAAGATTCCGGCGATGCCCGGGAAGGGACCAAGATCGGCGTCGGTAAATTTGTAAGTGCCGGAGATGGGTGTGGAACCGGGATCGTCGATTTCCCACGGACCAAAATCGCCGTTGGTCGCAATCTCGCCTTTGGGCTTCGCGTTTGTCAGCGTGCCCTGAAAGCGGAAAGGCTTGTCCACGCTGGCGGCGCGCAAATCCAGGTCGTGAATGTCCCATTCGAGAGGCTCTTTTGCGGGTTTTCCCGGATCGGGTTTTCTGGGCAGCGTGATGAGAACGGTGTTCTTGCAGATGACTTCCCCTACGATCAACGAAGTGAGCACGTTGTTTGTTTTTGCAGATTCGCTGGGTTTCTGATTTGTTTTTTCGCCGTGCGGCGGAATGGTGATGGTCATGCTCTCGATGTTCGCCCTGGAAACACGTTCGGGAAGCCGAAGCAGAGCGATAATTCCCAGATCAAACGAAAATCTATCGACATGAATGATCGGTGGCACGTCCGTGCGATCGTGAAAATAAATCGTCAAGTCTTCGCCGGAAACGCCCAGGTGAGGGAATCCGTTGACGCGCAGCGCCGCGAGTTCGACGCGGCTTTGAAAATGTTCGCTGAGCGAGCGAATCACCCAAAGGCGAATCGCGTTGTCCATGTGCCGCGCGCGCCAGGAGAGCACTCCACCGGCGACAACTAACACCAGCAAGAAAACTCCCAGGACCGCCAGCCACTTTTGCGAAGCCACCCGAGTGTCCGTCATCCGAATATTGTCCCAGAGATGGCTAGAGCACGCACTCAGGGAAAGTCTGTACGAAGTTCATCACGGGCGCCGGCAGGAAGCATGGACGCGCGGTGACGGCGGGCTGCGGTCAAGCGAGAGCAGTCATCGAGCGAGAACTTAATTCGGAGAAAAAAGCTCTGCGTGCACAGGTTTGCCAGCAGATGGGGCCACGTTGAATGCGGCGTCCAGAGAAAGAGTCACCGGAGGAAGGCAAATTTCCGTGCTGCAAGCCTGGTAGCGAAGTTTCAGCGGGATGTGCTGCGCGCCCAGAGGAGCGCTCGGCAACACCGTAACCGGAACGCGGAGCGTGATGGTGCCCTCGTAGACGTTTAGCGGCTTCTTGGAAAAAGTGAAAGAGTGCAGCGCGCCTTTCGGATAAGAAACATCTCCCCATTGAAATCCGGCGGGAACATCCGCGCGGAGGTCCGTGGCGATCAAATAGTCTTCCGATTTTTCGCGCGCGTTGATATGGAAGCCCGGCCGGATTTTCAGAACCACCGCAAGCTGAAACTGGCTGCCGCGGCCCACGGGGTCGAAGGAAGCATAGATTGTGGGAGCAACGACATCCTTCGGAGAGGGAACCTGTTGCGGCGCCGAAGACAGCGCGGAAATGCCGGCCAGAAGCAGCACGCTCGCGAAAATGACCGCTAAGAATTTCATATTTGGACTTGTGTCCCGAGTTGCTGGGAAACCACGCGGTTCATCACGCCAAAAAGATCTTCGCCGGTTTTTTCGAGCACGAATGCGTTTTTCGCATCCGACCAGCCGAGCTTGAAGGAAGTCGAGAGCGCCGAAATCCAAATCTCGCGTATCGGCGTATTCGGCGAAATCACAAACTTCACTTCCTCCGGCTCCTCGAAAATCACTTCGAGTTTGCCACTCTCGCCTTCCACGTCGAATCCATGCTCATCCGCCACGACCAGCAATCGCTTCTTGAGCGCCTCAAACGCCGCATCCGCTTTCCTCTGAAAATCTTTTTCTTCCAGCATACGTTCAGAGTACATGAGCGAATTTCTTACTTCAAGGGAAGTGGATAGTGGTTCGTGCATAGTGCTTAGCCAAGAAAAAGCACGTACGAGCTAGCGATCCAGTTTGCCGCGTAGCGAGGTGAGCATGCGCCCAATCTCGTCGGCCATCTGGAGCGCCTTAGTCAACTCCGATGACGCGAAAAAACTGAGTCTCCTTCCAATTTCCAAATGAGTTTCGAGCTCCTTTAAAGATCCATTCGCCAAAAGCAGAAAGCGAAGAAATTCCTTCTTGTGCCAGCGGCCAAAGCCCTCAGCGATGTTAGCGGGAACGGAGACGGAGGCACGGCGAATTTGAGACGCAAGCCCATACTGTTCGTTGAGAGGGAGAAGTTGCGCAAGCCGATAGCTCTCGATGACCAAATCCATGGACTTCTGCCAGACCAGAAGGTCCTGGTGGCGCTGAATCCTTCTTTTGGGCTCATTCGGAGGCAATATCGCCGCCTGCGATCTAACCACTACGCACTAACCACTAACCACTTTCTTCTCAGAGCTGCGATTCGACGGCTTTGCTCATTTCGTCCGGGCTGATCATCCCGGTGACACGCTTGATCTGTTTGCCGTCGCGCGAAATGAGAACGCTCGTGGGATAACCAAAGAGGCCTCCGAATTTATCCGCAGCTTCGTCGTTGCCAATTAGGATCTTGTAGCTCATGGGCAGCTTTTGCCCGTTTACGTCGAAACGTTCCTTGGCGACATAAGGCGCGACGACGCTTTTGCCTTCTTCGTCCAGGGCAATCCCTAGGATGACGAATCCCTTCGGGCCATACTTTTGCTGCATTTCGATAAGCCACGGAATCTCTACTTGGCAGGGTTCGCACCAGGTGGCCCAGAAATTTACCAGGACCACTTTGCCCTTGTATTCGCTGAGAGAAACATCCTTTCCATCAAGATCCTTTAGCGTGAGTTCAGGCTCGGGCAAACCGCTTTTCGCATCGGCGCCATTTGGAGTATCGGCCTTCATGACCGTATCGCCCGGAACCGTCGTCTTTGCCTTAACGCGCGTTGCCTTGTCGGCAAAATACGTGCCGACGACCAGGGCAAGGACAGTAACAACCACCAAAATCGTTTTCTTCATTTCATTCCTCAATCTCAATTATACCTAAACACGGGATTTTCTTGCTTGGCGCGAAGCGAGTGCGGTCTATCTATTTCACGCCCGTCAGAGCCTTCTCCAGCCACAAAACAGCGTTGTTCAAAAAGCCGAGCTTGCCCGCCAGCCAAGTCAGCTTATTCACGAAAACAAGTCCGCCCACGAAAAGTAGCAATAGCGCCGCTAAGCACTTCGACGGCGTGCAGATATTTTCGGAAGCGCTGGTAAAACTTGAGAAATTGTCCGATGCCCAGCGCGGTCAGCAGGAAGGGCACGGCCAAGCCTGCGGAGTAAACCGCCAGAAGCAGAATTCCCCGCGCAATTGTGTCGCTGGCAGCGGCGAGCGCAAGCACCGTGGCAAGAATCGGCCCGATGCACGGAGTCCACCCGAAATGCGAACGCGAAGCCGAGAAAAAAACCGCTGAAGAGGCCCGGCTTTGTGCTGGTGCTGCGAAATGCACGTCGCGGTTGAGCCACTTTGCGAGTGCCGGGACCAAAAAAGCCGATGAGCGAAAGCGAAAAAAAGTGGACCCAGCCGAGGCCGAAGAAAAGCGGGCCATGATGGAGTATTGCAGCAACGCCCAAAATCACGAGGAGCGATCCCACAATCAGGCCGGTGCGAAACGTGAGCTTCACGAGCACGCCGACCAGATGCAACCCGAAAAGCAGTATCAGCGCGCCGGCAATCGGAGCGAGCATCCCGCGATTTTTCAAAAGAAAAGTGCCGACCGCGCTCGCCGAAGCGCCGAACGAAATGAAAACCACGGAGAAGCCGACAACGAAGGAAAGCGCGGAAGCGAAAAGACCGCCTCGCGGCTGCTGGCCCTGGCGCAATTGCTCCATGCCGATGCCGGAGAGCATCGAGATGTAGCCGGGAACGAGAGGAAGCACGCAGGGCGAAAGAAAAGAAACCAGCCCGGCGATAAACGCGGCTGCGAGAGAAACGTCGGTCATCTTTTTTGGACCTGCGCTGATTCCATTTTCCTATTCCAATTTTTACTTCAAGCGCCTGGCCTGCGTAAAACGCGGCTAAGTCCGTTCGTAACGGCGCGCCTGCGGCGTCTTTGAACTTCCTGATTCTCCCACAAAGACGGAAAAAGCGCGCCACGCGTTAGCGCGAGGATTGCCTGTGGCAAGTCTCTTAGACGCAGCCGAGCCGCAATAGATACTTACGGCAGGAAACGGGCGACAGATGAAAGATTTGGCTGACGCGCCGTGGCCTCCAGATTAGCGAGAAGCCTTGTAAGTAACTGACGCCTAAGGCGTTGCTCTCCGCTCGATTGGCAGAGCGCTTGCCCTCTGTCCAATGGGGCGTTTCTTTGAGCCCCTGGCAGCTTGGAGCAGGCCGGTATGGAGTGGACACCGAACAAAGTAACGGCGCTACGCGTGGGGGTGGGGTTTGCGGCCGTGAGTTTGTTTGGGCGCGGGCCGTGGGCGAATCTCGCGGCGGTTGGGCTGACGGTGGCGACGATCGCGCTGGATGCTCTCGATGGCCACATCGCGCGGCGGAAAAATCTGGCGACGCCGGTCGGCGCGCAGATCGATATTCTCGGCGACCGCATGATCGAAAATGTGTACTTCACGTATTTCGCCGTGGTCGGAATGGTGTCGCTGTGGCTGCCGGTTTTCTTTTTTGCGCGGGGAGCGGCGACGGACTTTTTGCGCGGGCTGGCGCTGCGCGCGGGACACTCCGGTTGGGGCGCGAACGCGATGCTGCAGACGTGGTGGGGACGCGCGCTGGTGGCGTCGCGCTGGAGCCGCGGTTTGTATGCGGCGATGAAGTGTCTGTGCTTTTGCTACCTCGGATTGGAGCTGGCGTTGACGCGCGGGCCTGTGGCGCTGCTGGGCGGAATGACGGCGGATGCGCACGCGGCGGTACGCGCTGGCGCGCATGTATTGACGTGGATCACGGCGGCGTTTTGCTTGTTGCGCGGATTGCCGGTGTTGGCGGAGGGATGGCGGTTCGTATCGGGAGTCGGGCAGGTTCGCCGCGTGAAGAGAATCGCGCAGGGGGCGTTGTGAGGAGGACGAGTGAGGTACAGAAAGCACAGGAAGTACAGGAGGTAAAGGAAGTAAAGGAAGTAAAGGAAGTAGAGGAGAAGAGCCTCGGCGTCGCGGCGTTTTTCGATTTGGACGGGACGCTCATGGGCTGGCCGTCGTTGGAGAAGAGATTTTTCTCGATGCTGCGATACCGGAAGTTGCTTGGGATTCGGAATTATTTTTTGTGGTTGAACGAAGCCGCGCGACTTTTGCCGCGCGGGATCAATCAGGTGATGCACGCGAACAAGATGTATTTGCGTGGGATTTCTGTTGGCGAAGTGGATTCGCTGAAGGCGCCTTCGTTTTTTCCGGAGGCGATCGAGCGAGTGGTGTGGCATGCGGAGCGCGGGCACTTCATTGTGATTGTCAGCGGCACGCTGGAGTGTTTGGCGGAACGAGCGGCGCGGGCTTTGGAAGCCGCCCTAAGCGCGCGAGGCTCGGCGTGCACGATTCTCGTTTGCGCGACGCGGCTGGAAGAGCAAAAGGAAAGATGGACTGGGCGGATTCTAGACGAGGCGATGTTTGGCGAGGCGAAGGCGCGGGCCATTCGGCGGATCGCAGCGGCGGAAGATTTGGATTTGCAGAGATGTTTTGCGTACGGAGACAGCGCGAGCGACAAGTGGATGCTCGAGACGGTGGGAAAGCCGTCGGCGGTGAATCCCTCGAACGATTTGGGGCGCATCGCTCGCAGAAATAACTGGATGGTTTTGCGTTGGGGAAAAGAAAAAACATTTTCAACGAGAACACAGAGAGCGCAGAGGACACGGAGAGCGGACGAAAGTGGCGACGAGTTGCAGGCGGCTCGGGCTAAGGCAGGATTTCGGGCATGAGAGACGTGGAGCGAGAAGAATACAAAGGGCGCGAGTATGCGATCGCTTGGCGCGACGCCGGGCTGGAGAACGGTGAGAGCGCCGCGGCCGTGGAATTGGCGACGCAGAGTTTCAGCGCGTTCGCACGGCGCGAATTGGCGGCGGCCTGGGCGGCTTGCGGAGAGTTTGAGTTTGTCGCGTTGGGCTACTTGGGAATTTCTAGTGCGTTGATCGTTTTGTTTGCCGAGAATTTGGCGCATCCGGCGCGGTTGATTGCGATGCAGGCTTTGGTGGCGGCGGTAATTCTTTTTTTGTGTGGAACAGAGGCGCGCGTTTCCGGGCGTGAACGGAGAGGGAACGTCGAAGGCGGTGGGGCTGAGGGGGGCGCCTTTCTTACTTTGGCGCAAGGAAGAAAGAGGACAGACAAGAGTGTCTGTCCTACTTTCGCGCAAAGAAATTGGCATTTTTGGCGGCACTGGTATCCGCATCTTTTCTTTTTGTTTTGCTTTGAGGAGCTGGAGCAGTTGGTGCATTTGGTGCAGCCGGCGTGGCAGGATGCGAAGTTGATGGCATTCGATCACTGGCTGACGGGAGTGCACCCGTCCGTGTGGCTGGAGCAGTTTGCGACGCCTGCGCGGAATGATTTCATGCAGTTTGTTTATTTGACGTACTTCACGTACTTGCTGGTGGTCGGCGGAGTTTTGTATTACCGGCGGGATTGGCGAGGGTATTGGTCGGTGATGACGTATTCGGCGGTGGGCTATGCGATCGGGTACGTCATAGCGATTTTCTTTCCGATTGAGAGTCCGTGGTTCTCGATGGCGGGGGCGTGGCATGGACCGTTGCAGGGCGGCGCGGCGACTTCGGTGATCAATTTTATCGAGCATTATGGGCGAGTGCGGGGAGCGGCCTTTCCGTCGGAGCACGTGGCGGGAGCGGTGGCAGCGACTTGGGGAGCGTGGAGGCACCGGAGATGGCTGTTTTGGGTGATGCTGCCGCTGGTGGTGTGCATGTGCGTGTCGACGATTTGGGGACGATATCATTATGTGGCGGATGTGTTCGGCGGAATGGTTACCGGGACGTTGGGTTATGTCATTGGCCGCGCGCTGATGCGGAGCCGGACGTCGGTCGAGGCTGGCTAGCCGCCAGGGGGCCCTCCCCCTGTTTTTGTAAGTGTTGCTTCTAAAGGACTTACGTTTCGTGTAAGTCGATTAGAATCAACACTTACGAGACGGTCTGTAAGTGTTGTATCTAAAGGCTTTAGCGGTGCGCCGAGGGTTCAGAGGCGCTGTTCTACTCGCGTTTCGGGACGGGCACCGTTCCTAACCCTACCCCCACCCCTGGGGTGTACTGAAGTCATGAGGTAGGGGCATGAAACCAATGGAGTTGCGAGCGTTCCTGCGTGTTGCATACTTTGCGAGTGTGGAAAAAGATGGAACGGTTTGGGTCAACGTCTGCGGATACGCTAGAAAACAAAAAACGCCAGCAAGTAGCTGGCGGAAAGAATCACAATATTACCTAGTCTTACTTATACGCCTGAAGTAACTAAGTGTCAAGGACCAAAATGGGAATTATCGAACGTCTTGTTAGACGTCCCTGGTTTATCCCGATGAGATGCTGGTGTTCTTGCCTGAACGAAGTGTCCGCGGTCTGGGGAACAGGAGAGGCTGAAAGGCGAGGGGGGACTGAGGTAGACTCTAGCGCTCTCGGAGGGCTCGGATGGGTGCTGAGGTCTCGGTCGGACAAGTTCGCGAAGAACTCCAACTGGATGCTCCCGTGCCGCAATGGAGCTTAGCGCGCCGCATCGCGTTTCGCTTCTGCTTTGTGTACTTGGGACTGTACTGTCTTGGCGAGCAGATTCTGGGTGGATTATTTCCCATCCCCAACGTGGAGACTCCCGATCTAGCCACGCTATGGCCGATGCGGCAAATCATCTTCTGGACGGCCGCGCACATTTTTCATGTCACGCAGCCGCTGGTTTACAAGGGCAGCGGCAGCGGCGACAAAACTTTCGACTGGATATGGGCGTTCTGCACGCTGGTCATTGCGATTGCGGCTACGTGCATCTGGTCTGCGCTGGACCGCAAGCGCGAAAACTACGCGACGCTGTACAAGTGGTTCCGGCTCTTCATCCGTTTTGCGCTTGCCACGGAAATGATTTTGTACGGCATGGATAAAGTCGTTCCGCTGCAGATGCCGTTTCCGTCCCTAACCAGATTGCTTGAGCCATTCCATGACTTTTCTCCGATGGGCGTGCTTTGGTACTCGATTGGGGCTTCTCCGGCGTATGAGATGTTCGCCGGGTGCGCCGAGGTGCTGGGAGGAATCCTGCTGATTTTTCCCAGGACGGCGATGATTGGCGCGCTTGTTTCTCTGGCAGATCTGACGCAAGTCTTCATGCTGAATATGACGTATGACGTCCCGGTGAAGCTTTTCTCGTTTCACTTGCTGCTGATGGCGGTGTTTCTGCTTGCGCCAGAGTTCGAGCGTATGGCGGATTTCTTTTTCCGCAATCGCGCGGTGGGACCTTCGACGCAGGCCGAGCTTTTCCGTACGCGGCGGGCAAACCGGATCGCGCTCGCCGCACAGATTTTCCTCGGAATCTGGGTGATCGGAAACAATGCGTATAGTGGTTGGGAGGGCTGGCACACCTACGGAGGAGGACGCCCAAAGTCGGCGCTGTACGGGATCTGGAATGTGTCCGAGCTTTCGATTGACGGGCAAGTCCGCTCGCCGCTCGTTACAGATTACGATCGATGGCACCGGGCCGTGTTTGATATTCCGACCCAAATGGCGTTCCAGCGAATGGACGATACGTTGGCGCGTTACGGCGCGGCGATCAATAGCAATGAGAAGACCATTGCCCTCACAAAGGGTGACGACAAGAACTGGAAAGGCAACTTCACGTTTCAGCGCGTGGGAGAGAATGAGTTGATTCTCGACGGGAACATGGATAACCACAAGATATACATGAAGCTCGAACTCGTGGACCTGAAGAAGTTTTTGCTGGTCAGCCGCGGGTTTCACTGGATACAGGAATATCCTTTCAACCGCTGATGCAGGGGAGAAACCTTCTGGGAGTTAGCTTCGCTGTGACTCACGATGAGCCTTAAAGCATGCGTCATCGGGGCTGGTCCGAACGGACTGGCAGCAGCCATTGTTTTGGCGCAGGCGGGGCTGCAGGTGGATGTGCTAGAGGCGGAGCCGACACCGGGCGGCGCGGTGCGCACGCTTGAGCTGACTCTGCCGGGGTTTCGGCATGACTTCGGGGCGGCCGTTTATCCGCTGGGAGCAGGATCGCCGTTTTTTTCGTCGCTCCCGCTGGCCAACCATGGATTGGAGTGGATTCATTCGCCATCGCCTTTGGCGCATCCGCTCGATGATGGGACGGCAGTGATTCTCGAGCGTGATCTGGACGCAGCGAGGGAATCGCTTGGGACCGACGGGCTGGCGTGGGACAGGCTGACGCGTCCATTTGTCGAGCGCTGGACGGAATTTATCCCCGAGGTGCTTCAGCCTGTTTCCTTATTCCCTAGACATCCGTGGTTGATGGCGAGATTTGGGAAGATTGCGCTGCAATCCGCCGAAGGCCTCGCCGGGCGATTTCGCAACGAGCGAACGCGGGCGCTGATCGCGGGATTGGCGGCGCATTCGTTTTTGGGATTGGATGAACCGCTGACCGGGGCGTTCGCGATGCTGATGGCGGTGCCAGCGCACGCGGTGGGGTGGCCGATTCCTCGTGGCGGCGCGCAGTCGCTGACGGACGCACTGTGCGGGATTCTTGCGACTTTTGGAAGCAAGGTGAGCACTTCTTCGCCGGTCGAGAGTTTGGCGGCGCTGGAGAAGTACGATCTGCTGCTGTGTGACCTGACGCCACGGAAGCTGGCGAAGATTGGCGGGCAAAGGCTTTCGGAGGATTACAGACGGCGATTGGAGAGATACCGTTACGGCGCGGGGGCGTTCAAGGTGGATTATGCGCTGAGCTCGCCGATTCCGTGGAAGGCTCGCGAATGTTTGCGGGCGGCGACGGTGCATCTGGGCGGAAGCTTCGAGGAGATAGCCGCGTCGGAAAAGGCCGTGCGAGCTGGAAAACACGCCGAGAGGCCGTTCGTTTTGCTCGCGCAGCCTAGCCTTTTCGATAGCACACGCGCGCCGGTGGGAAAGCACACGGCGTGGGCTTATTGCCATGTCCCTAACGGGTCGAAGGAAAACATGCTGGAGAGATTGGAAAATCAGATTGAGAGATTCGCTCCGGGGTTTCGGGAGTGCGTTTTGGCGCGGCGTGTGTTTTCTCCAGAGGGGCTTGAGGGGATGGACGCGAACCTAGTGGGAGGAGATATCGCGGGAGGGGCTTTGGATTTGAGGCAGTTTTTGTTTCGGCCGACTTGGAGGCAGTACGGGACGTCGGCGCGGGATATTTATGTTTGTTCGGCGTCGACGCCGCCGGGCGGGGGAGTGCATGGGATGTGTGGATATCATGCGGCGAAGAAGGCGTTGGCTAGGTGGGGTGGGAGTTAGTTCGGCGGATGGCGAGGATTTTTGTGCCGGCGAAAAGAAAGAAGGGCCTAGCCCTTCGAGGCTCAAGGTAAACGTGCCGTGCCCCTACGAGGGGCGGCGAGTTTGGGGGCGGAGGCGCTCGAAGAGGTGCGCGATTTGTAGGAGGAGATATTCCTGGGAGCCAGCGCCGATGAGTTGGAGACCGACGGGAAGGCCGGCTCGAGTGAACCCGCAAGGAATAGAGATGGCGGGAACGCCGGCGAGATTGGCGGGACGATTGGCGCGGAGGAGCAGGGCGCGCATGGAATGATCCTTGTCGCCTAGAGGAATGGTTTCCTGGCCGATGAGCGGGGCGGCGATGGGTGTTGTTGGAACGGCTAAAGCGTCGACGCCTGCCTGTTCCAAGGCCAGATGGAATTGCTGGGCGAATTTTTCGCGGAGTTCGAGAGCGGACAGGTAGGTTATTGCGCTTACTTTGGTTCCCATCTCGAGGCGAGAGCGGACATCTTCGCCGTAGTCGGCGGCGCGAGCTGGAAACCACCCGGCTTGTTGGTGATAGAGGGTAGCTTCGGGCCAGGCGATTTGATTGCCGGCATCTTCGGTTTCGTTCAGAAGCGGTATAGAGATTTTCTTAAGACGCGCTCCGCGTTTGTTCAGTGCGCCAATGGCTTCGTCGAACGCGGCGCGGACGTCTTGCGAAACTACATCAAAGAAAAATTCATCGGGCACGCCAAGCGTGAATTTCGGCGGCTTGGTGGGGAGTTTTCGAGACGAGCGGAAATTTGGCTCGCCTTTCGCGCGCGGCAGGATTGGCTCGAGAAGGAGGGAGGCGTCGTAGGCGGTGCGAGCGATTGGGCCGACGCAATCCAGCGTAGGAGAAAGCGGGATGACGCCTTCGACGCTGACGCGGGCGAGAGTTGGTTTGAGGCCGACGATGCCGCAAAGACAAGCTGGGATGCGAATGGAGCCGCCGGTGTCGGTGCCGATGCTGCCATAGCAGAGGCCCGCGACGACGGCGGCAGCGGAGCCGCCGCTGGAGCCACCGGGAATGCGGGCGAGATCCCAGGGATTGCGGACCGGGCCGTAATGCGGGTTGTTGCTGGTGATGCCGTAGGCGAACTCGTGCATGTTGGTCTTGCCGAGAATTACGACGCCCGCATTTTTGAGCTGGCTGACGACCGCGGCATCTTTATTTGGGATGAAATCCTGCAAAATTTTTGAGCCCGCCGTGGTGCGAAGGCCGGCGGTGTAAATGTTGTCTTTCAGCGAGATGGGGATGCCGTGGAGCGGGCCGCGATCGCGATGGCCTTTACGTCCGCGCGGAGCGAAAAGTTCGGTTTCGGCTTGTCTGGCTTGCTTGAGGGCGAAATCGGAGGCGACGGTGATGTAGGCGTATAGTTTGGGGTTGAGTTGGTCGATGCGGGTGAGGATGAGTTTGGTGAGTTCGACGGGGGAGAGTTTGCGTTTGCGGAAGAGGCGGGCGATTTCTTCGATAGGGGCGAAGGCGAGGTCGGTGTCGGTTGAAGGGGGCATGGGAGATGGGGTGAAAAGGGGAATTTAACACAGAGTTCGCGGAGGGCACAGAGAAGAGGAGGAGAGAATCGAAAGTCGAAAAGCGAAATTCGAAATGCGGAGCTCGAAATTGGAAAGTAGGGAATGGGAGTCGCGGGCTACGAGAGGCTAGAAGATTTTTTCCTGGCGGCGGAGATTACCGAAGGAGCCGATGTTGGCGATGATGAAGGTGGCGGTGAAACGATTTTCGGTGCGGACCTGGCCGAGATTGATGCGGCGATATTCGAGGGCGAGGCCGCAGCAGTTGCCGTTGTAGCTGACTTGGACGAGCTGGCTTTGCAGGATTTGGTTGGTGAAATCGTAGCTGATGCCGGTGGTGAAATTGAAGCCTTTGCGCGTGAGGTTCCCATAGCCGAGGAGGGCGCGGACCTGGTTGGAAAGCGGCTGGTCAAAGGGCACGAAGCCTGGAGGAGGCGAGAGAGGGAGATCGGCGGCAACGGGATTGTCGTTCAAGCGAAAGTAGGCGACGGTGGCGAAGAATTCGCTGTAGGGTTTCACTTTGAGGAGGGTGCCAACGGTGGTGAGGCGGCCAATTTGAGGATCGTACTGGAGAATTTGCTCGAGGTCGTAAAGTCCGCCGGGAGTGACTTTGAAATCGCTGATGATGGGAGACCAGTTGCGGGTGCCGAAAGCGAAGGCAAAAGGCGAGATAGCGCTGAGAGTTTCGAAGACGTTCCGCTGTCCGTCGACGATGGCGCCGCCGAACGTGGGATCGAAATAATGGTCCTGGAGGATGCTCCAGGTGAGGAGTTCCTGGGGCTGTCCGTCGCCGGTTTTGGTGAAGAGACGCTGGGTGATGCCGTATTCGACCTGGTTGGTGTCGGTGAGGGTGGCGTCGCCATCGAAGCGGATGAAGTCCGCGAAATTGTTAACGCCGCCTACGTAGTGGTAAGTGATGGTGGGCTCGATGGTGTGCTTGTAGCGTTTGCGAGGCTTGCTTTTGTCGAGAGGGGAGCGATCGAAAAAGCGTTCGAGAGTGGGGAGGCGCAGGTCAACGGTGAGTTCGCCGGTGTTCCGCGTGATGGATTGCGCGGAAAGTAGCCCCGCGGAATTGAAAGAATCGCCGTAGTAGGTGGTGCGGAAAGTGGCAGAGGTGGTGACGCCGAGCCAGGAGCCGAAGTGGACGGGGATGGTGACGGTGGGGGCGAATTCGGTGCGAGGAACGAACGGGGCGGTATCGAGGGGGCTGTCGTCCTGGCGGTGGAGAGCGTCGGCGAAGGCGTCAAAGGAAAAATAGACGGGAAGATTTTGCCAGGGAGCTTGTTCGACGGAGCCGAAGCGGATTTCCGGGGCGTCGCGCAGGGAAACGCTGACGGCGGGAGTGGTGATTCCCGTGGTGGCGGAAGTGATCGGAATGCTGAGGAAAGTTTTGTCGGACAAAGCGGCGATGTTCAGGCTGAAACCGCGAAAATTGTTGGTGAGGAACGTGGCGCTGCGAACTTCGGAAGTGATGGCGTCGCCGAAGGTGTCGGCGAAGGCGAGGCGGAAGGTGAGGGAGGAGAGTTCGTTGAGGTCGCTGACAAAGCGCCAGCCGTCGGGAAGAAGAGATTGAACTTCGAGTTGCTGCTGGTGGCCGCCTTGTTTATCGAGGATGGTGGTGTCGTTTAGGCTGGGGACCTGAATGCCGCGGTCGATGACGCCGTAATAGGTGTACTTGATGGAAGTGTTTTCGAAAGGGCGAGCGCGGAATTCGCCGCGCTCTGCGGAGCCGCGTTTGGAGAGGAGCTCGGCGCCCAAGGTAGCATCCAGCCAGGGCTTCGGCGCGAGGTAAAGTGCATCTCCCAGAACAAAGCCCTTGCTGTTGCTCTCACTGAGCACCGGAAGCAGGATTCCGGACTGGCGGATTTTTTCTCCGGCGGGCGCGGTGGCGTAGGGCAACCAGATGAGAGGGACGCGATAGAGGCGGAAGTTGGCGCTGACCAGGGCGACGGTCTTATCGAGACGTATGCGGGCGTGCGGGGTGTAAAACTGCCAGACGGGGTGCTGAGGATCGCAGATGGTGATCCAGCCGTGGTTGACGAGATAGATGTCGTTGGCCAGGCGTTCGACTTCGGGAGCCTGGAAGTAGAGAGGGTTCTGGGAGACCAGAATTAGCGGATTGGCGCGGCGCTCGATTTTGACGGTACCGCGAACGTTGGTGAAGGTGCCGTGACCGGTGCTTACGTTGTAGTGGGCTTCATCGGCTTCGAGGTGTTCATTGTTGTAGTCGAAGCGTACGTGGCCGTGGGCGAAGGATTCGGAAGTTTTTTCGTTGTATTCGACGTGATCGGCTTGAAGGCGCTCGTCTCCGTAGTGGATGTCCACGTCTTCGTCGGCGATAAAGAGGTCGCCGCGTTTTTGCTGAGGGCCGCGAGACCAGATTTCAACATCACCGGCTTTAGCGGAATGCAGGCCGGCCTGCTGGGCCATCGATACGGGCAAGGGCGGGCCAAAGAAAAAATAAAGCAAAGTTGCGAGGAACGGAAGGAAGCGGAGCGCGGACGTAGTCCGGGCATGAGAGCGACGATTCACGCGGAACATTTGTGCGATGAAAACAGTTGGATAGCCTAGCATGCGGCTGGGGGGATGTGTAGCCAAGCCGAAAAGCTGCAGGGGCGACAAAGCGCGGAGGGGCGTTTTGGCCCTGAAAGCCGAGGAACGAAACGCCGAGAGGGTGTGGCACGTCTGCCTAAGCACGGGTCTGTTTGCCATTCCAGAAACAATTGATGCACGCCGCGGCATTGAGGAGGTATGATGCCCGGCCTTGATTACTAGGGGGGATAGTATGCGTGGCATTTTTTCGGCTATGAGGATGGTTTCGGTTGTGGTGGTGATTTGCGCTGGATTGGGGATCGGTGTTGCTCCGGAGGCTGCGGGCCAATCCAATCCGACGGATAAGCTGAAAAATTTGGAGTTTCGAGAGATCGGGCCCGCGGTGATGGGCGGGCGCATCGACGATTTCGGCGTCGTGGAGAGCAATCCAAACATCGTGTATGTGGGGACGGCGTCGGGAGGCGTATGGAAGACGACGAATAACGGGACAACGTGGGAACCCGTATTTGACAAGGAAGGCGTGTCGACGATCGGCGACATTGCAATCGCGCCTTCCGACCCGGGGGTGGTGTGGGTGGGAACGGGAGAGCCGAACAACCGGCAGAGTTCTTCGTGGGGGGATGGCATTTACAAGTCGCTGGACGCCGGGAAGACGTGGCAGAACATGGGCCTGCGGGCGACGCTGCACATCGGACGCATCGTGATTCATCCTAAAAATCCGGACGTGGTGTATGCGGCGGCGCTGGGACATTTGTGGGGACCGAATCCGGAGCGCGGGGTTTATAAGACGACGGACGGCGGGAAGACGTGGAATCAAGTGTTGAAAATTAATGCGGACACTGGCGTGAGCGATATTGCGATGGATCCGGAGAGTCCGGAGACGCTGTATGCGGCGGCGTATGAACGGCGGAGGACGCCGTTTGGATTTAATGGCGGCGGGCCGGACGGCGGGATCTACAAGACGGTGGATGGCGGCGCGACCTGGAAAAAATTGACGAAGGGACTGCCGTATGAGAATGGCGGCGATGTGGGGCGAATCGGGCTGGATATTTACCGGAAGGATTCGAACGTCGTTTACGCGATCGTGCAGCACGAAAAGGGCGGGACGTACCGGAGCGAAGACAAGGGCGAGACGTGGAAGAAGATGGAGACACAAATCCGCGGCCTTCGTATTACAGCCAGATTCGAATCGATCCCAACAATGATTTGCGGATTTGGGAACTGGGCGCGCAGATGTTTTATTCGGAGGATGGAGGGAAGACATTTTCGACGCAGCGAGTGAAGAGTATTCATGGGGATTTTCACGCGATGTGGATCGATCCGGCGGATTCGAACCACGTGATTACCGGCTGCGATGGCGGGATTCATTGGAGCTATGACAACGGACGGACGTGGGACTTCATGAACACGATCGCGATTGGACAGTTCTATGAAGTGGGATTGGACAACGAGAAGCCTTACAAAATTTGCGGCGGTTTGCAGGACAACGGGAGTTGGTGCGGGCCGAGCATGTCTTTGACGCGGGACGGGATTATTAATGGCGATTGGACGCTGATGCCGGGCGGCGACGGTTTTTATGCGCGCATCGATTACGCGGAGCCGTGGATTGTGTATACGGAATCGCAGGACGGGCATATCTCGCGGCGCGATGAACACACGGGACAGCAGCGGGAAATCATGCCGGAAGCGAAGGTGGGTGAGCCGCACTACCGTTTCCAGTGGAACTCGCCAATGGAAGTTTCCGCGCACGAGCACAAGACGATTTATTACGGCGGGAATTATCTGTTCAAGTCGACGGACCGCGGAGATTCGTGGACGCGCTTGGGCGGGGACCTGACCACAGGGGCGGACCGAAACAAGCTACAAATTTTCGGGAAGACGCCGGACAAGAGTACGTTGTCGCGGCACGACGGCGTGGAAGAATATCCGACGATTACCACTTTGAGCGAATCGCCGGTGACGGCGGACGTGTTGTGGGTGGGAACGGATGATGGGAATGTGCAAGTTTCACGCGACGGCGGGAAGACCTGGAAGAACGTGGCGGGGCGGGTGCCGGGAGTGCCGAAGGGAACGTATGTGACGCGTGTGGTGGCTTCGAAGTATGCGGAGGGGGCGGCGTTTGTGACGTTCGACGGACACCGGACGGACGACTACAACGTTTACATTTTTCAGACGGCGGATTATGGGGAGACCTGGAAGGCGATTCGAAACGGGATTCCGGATTCGGCGGGGACGGTCCATGTCGTGCGGGAGCATCCGCGGAATGCGAATCTTTTATTTGCTGGAACGGAGTTTGGGCTGTGGGTGTCGTGGGACCACGGCGCGAACTGGACGGCGCTGAAGAATAATTTTCCAACGGTGCCGGTGGATGATATCGAAATTCAGGCGGAGCAGAACGATCTGGTGCTGGCGACGCACGGGCGGTCCATCTGGATTTTGGATGACATGACGCCGGTCGAGAAGTTCGACGCCGGCGTGGCGAATTCGGATGTGACGTTTTTCACGCCCCGGGCGGCGACGCTCTGGGATTTGCGCGACCGCCGGTGGAGCGCGGGGCAGAAGATGTTTACGGGAAAGAATCCGCCGTATGGGGCGATTTTGAATTACTACCTGAAGGAGGCGGTGCCGCCGGAACCGCCGAAGGCGGCTAAGGACGAGAAAGATAAGGATAAGGAAAAGGATAAGAAGGAAGCCGCAACCGCGGACCAAAAGGCGAAAAGCGAAGAGGCCGCGAACAAAGAGAATAAAGAGGGCAAGACTAAGATCAGCGTCTACGACAAAGACAATAAGCTGGTGCGGGAATTCGATGGGCCGGGAAAGGCGGGAGTGAACCGCACGAACTGGGATTTGCGGTGGAATTCGCCGGCCGTACCGACGCCGGAACAACTCGAGGCGGCAGCGGCTGGCTTTGATTTTGGGCCGCGAGGGCCGCTGGTCGAGCCCGGCAAGTACACCATCAAGATCAAAGCGGGAAGCAAGGAAGCGACGCAAGAGGTTATGGTGGAAGACGACCCGCGGCTGCAGATTTCAGCGGCAGACCGCGCGGCGCGAAGCGAAGCTATCCAGCAGCTTTATGCGATGGCGAAGACAACGGATAAAGACCGCAAGACGATTCAAGGGATCAAGGACGGGTTGAAAACGGCGAGGGATCAATGGAAGAAGGATGCTGACAAACCCGATGCGCCAAAGATTCCCGAGGAGATCCAGAAGGCCGCGGAGGAATTGCAGAAGAAAGTGGACGCGGTCGCGGAGAAGTACGTGCGCGATCAGGAAGGGCTGGGAAACGCGGGGCCGCCATTTATCTGGAAGCCGGAGCCGTTGCCGCAACAGGTTCAAGGCTTGTTGAGACAGTTGGATGGTTTCTGGGCGGCACCGGGAGGCCAGCAAAAGGAAAAACTGGCGGAACTAGGGCCACTGGTGAGCGACAATTCAGCCTTGGTGAAAAAAATTGCGGAAGAGGATCTGCCTGCGCTGAATAAGAAGATGAACGACGCGGGGATACCGCACATCGTTCCTGCGCCGCCGCAACGGCCCGGGCGGGGCGGAGATGAAGAAGAACCGTAGGCTGAAACGAAGCAAAGGCTTAGGCAAAACACGGAGGATAAAAATGAATACGAAGAAACTCAGCCTGCTCGGTATGGCCGCGTGGTTCGTGGCGTTGGCAGTGATAATCAGCGGATCTGGCGGGAGCGTTCTGGCGAAACAGCAGGACGCCGCTGCTCAGGATAAGCGGGAGAAGAAAGACGAGAAGAAGGATGAGAAAAAGGACGAAAAGAAGGGGCTATCTCTAAAGCCGACGCGAAAGATTGAATTTACGACGAACGAGGGGACGTGGCTCTCGCTGGATGTTTCGCCGGACGGGAAAACCATCGTGTTCGAATTGCTCGGCGACATTTATACGCTGCCGATAGAAGGTGGTCTGGCCAAGCTAATCGATGGCGGGATGGCGTTTGACAGCCAGCCAAAATTTTCGCCCGATGGAAAATGGATTGCGTTTATTTCCGACCGGGAAGGCAGCGAAAACGTCTGGATCATGCACCCGGATGGGAGCGGCGCGAAACAGGTCTCGAAAGATCCGAACAACGAGTTTGCTTCGCCGAGCTGGTCACCCGACGGGAACTACATTTTTGTGTCTAAGGCCGGCTTCGGAATCACTACGTTCGAAATCTGGATGTACCACGTGGACGGCGGTTCCGGCGTGCAAGTCACCAAAGCGAAGGCGACGCCGATGACGCCGCGAAGCGAGCGCGGGAACGCCATCGGAGTGGTGGCCTCTCCCGACGGAAAGTATCTTTATTATGCGAAGCGGAACGGCGGATCGCGAATACAACGCGCAGTTTCCGCTTTGGCAGGTTGCGCGGCGCGATCGCAAGACCGGCGATGAAGATATTTTGCTGGAGTCAAGCCGAGAGCAGCTTCCGGCCAGTGCTTTCGCCGGATGGAACACAGCTTTTATACGTGACGCGCTACGAGACGGAGAGCGGGCTGCGTGTGCGTAATCTACAGACGGGCGAAGACCGGTGGGTAAGGTATCCGATCACGCGCGATGACCAGGAATCGCTCTTCACGCGAGACGTTTTTCCAGGTTACGCGTTTCTTCCAGACGGCAAAGAGATCGTCTACAACCAGGATGGAAAAATCCGGCGGCTGAATATCGCCACGGGAGCGGAGAGTGTAATCCCGTTCACGGCGCAGGTTTCGCAAGAGCTGGGACCGAAGCTGGATTTTCCGCAATAGTCGAACAAGGCCCGGTGAAAGTGCGGCTAATCCAGGGACGCGGCGGAATCGCCGGACGGCAAGAGGATGGTTTTTTCGGCGATGACGCACCTTTACATCATGGATATTCCGAGCGGCAAACCAGCAGCGATTGACGAGCGGAATGCGCGCGAATTCGAACCGGCGTGGTCGCCGGACGGGAAATCCATCGCTTATGTGACGTGGTCGAGCGCGGGTGGACAGCTGTGGAAGATTTCGGCGGCGGGAGGAACACCGCAACAATTGTCCAAGCCGGCGGCGTTATACAGCAATCCGGTTTGGTCGCCGGATGGAACCAAAATCGTGGCGTTGCGAGGGAATGCTTATGACCGCGAAATCGGGCGCATTGATTTCGGACAGACGCGAAATGCTGATCTGATCTGGATTTCCGGCACAGGGTGGCGACGCGAATTTGATTTTGCCAGCGCGCGGCGCAGGCTCGCCGCACTTCACGCACGATAAAGACAGAATTTATATTTACACGCCGCAGGGACTTGTGTCGCTGCGGTTTGACGGCACGGACCGCCGCACGCACTACTGGTGAAGGGGAAGGCAGTTTCTATTCCGCGGAGGAACCAGTGCCCGCGGAGAATGTGAAGACAAGCCCGGACGGGAACTGGGTGCTGGCGCAGGTGATGAATCAGCTTTACGTGATGGCATGCCGGTGGTCGGCGGAGAGGCACCCACAGTGGATGTTCGTCGCCGTCCGTTCCCGTGAAGCGGCTGACGGACATCGGTGCGGATTATTTCAATTGGGCCGATGACGGGAAGACAATCACTTGGGCCGTGGGAGCCAGCTTTTTCCGCGAGCCGCTGAGCGCAATTTCCTTCGAGCCGCCGAAAGAAGAAGAAAAGAAGGACGGCGACAAGAAAGACAGGAGGCGGCGGACGCCAACAAGGATGAAAAGAAGGACGAAAAAAAGGAAGCGAAGAAATTCAAGGAAGAGGACAAGAACGTTCAGGAGATCGCAGTCGATCTCGAAGTTCCGAGGAAAGACGCCGAAGGGCACGATTGTGCTGCGCGGCGCGACCGTGGTGACGATGAAAGGTGACGAAGTCCTGAAGAACGCGGATATTGTGATGGAAGACAACCGCATCAAGAGCGTGGGACCGAAAGGGCGCGGTTCCTGCCGGGCGCGAAAGTGTTCGACGTGGCAGGGAAAACGATTGTGCCGGGCTTTATTGATACGCATGCGCATTGGACTGAAATTCGCCGGGGCATCCTGGACACGCAAAACTGGGCGTTTCTGGCGAACCTGGCCTACGGCGTGACCGCAGGATTGACGTGCAGACCAGCACGAACGACATGTTCGCCTACCAAGATTTGGTGGACAGCCGGCGACATTCTCGGGCTGCGCGCTTTCTCGACGGGGCCTGGAGTTTTCTCCGATAACAACTTTCAGTCGATGGAGGAAGTAAAAGGCGTGCTGACGAAATACAAGAAAGTACTACGGCACGCACAATATCAAGAGCTACGTCGTGGGCAACCGCAAACAGAGGCAATTCATGGTGGATGGCGTCGAAAGAACTGGAAATGATGCCGACGACGGAAGGCGCGCTGGACCTGAAGCTGAACCTGACGCACGTCATCGACGGTTTCCACGGCAACGAGCACACGCTTCCGATCACGCCGCTGTTTAAGGACGTGCTGCAAATGTTCGCGCAATCGGGGATTTCGGAAACGCCGACTCTGATCGTGAATTACGGCGGCCCGTTTGGGCAGGAATACTGGTTTGAGAACACGACGTGCACGACAACGCGAAGCTTAACCATTTTACGCCGCACAACCTGCTCGATGAAAAGACCAACCGGCGGCCGGATTGGTTCCGCACGGACGAGTACGCGTTTCCGAAAGCTCTCCGCGCAGATGGCGAAACTTTTGAGGGCGGGCGGGCTTGTCGGCGTGGGCAGCCACGGGCAGTTGCAGGGGCTCGGGTATCACTGGGAGATGTGGATGCTTGCCAGCGGAGGAATGACGCCGCTGGAAGTGCTGCGCTGCGCGACGGTGAATGGGTCCAAGAATCGTCGGGCGGCCGCAGGACCTCGGTTCGATCGAGGTGGGCAAGCTGGCCGATTTGATCATTCTGGACAAGAGCCCGCTGGACGACATCCATAATACGAATACGATTCATTGGGTTATGAAAAACGGCGAACTGTTTGAAGGCGATACGTTGGATCAGGTTTGGCCGGAACAGAAGAAGCTTGAACCGTTGTACTTTTGGAATTTCGACAAGCCGAAAGCGGGAGAGCCTCTGAGCTATGGGAAGACGGTGACACCTTAGAGAAGCGGTGCGCGGTTTTTCGCACAGACGGGCGGGGCAAGCCCCGCCACTACAGGGGATGAAGAAAAAGAAAGAGGGCACGATGAATCGTGCCCCTATAGTCTTGCGGCGAATGTCTACTCTTTGGGTTTTGCTTCTGGTTTGGTTTGGGTGGAGCGATACCAATCGAAGGTGCGGGCTCAGGCCTTCTTCAAAGCTAACTTGCGGATCGTAGCCGAGATATTCGCGCGCTTGCGTGATGTCGGCTTGCGAATCGCGAATGTCGCCATCGCGAGGGGGTTCGTACTTCGCTTCGAGTTTCTTGCCGGAGATCTTCGCAAGCAACTGGACGGTCTGGTTCAGCGTAAAACGGCCACCGGTCCCGACGTTGAAGGTTTTGCCGGAAACGTTGGGAGCTTCGCAGGCGAGAAGATTGGCCTGCACGGCGTTTTCGACGAAGGTGAAGTCGCGGGATTGCTCGCCATCGCCAAACATGACGGGTTGCGTGTCTTCCAGAAAGCACATGCAGAATTTCGCCAACACGCCGGAATACGGCGAGCCGGGATCCTGGCGAGGGCCGAAAATGTTGAAGTAGCGGAGTGAAACATTTTCCAGGCCATAGCAGCGGCCAAATGTTTGCGCGTAAAGCTCGCCGACAAATTTGGTGACGCCGTAGGGGGAGATGGGCGCGGGAGGCATGGTTTCGACTTTGGGAAGCGTGGGCGTCTCGCCGTAAGCGGAAGAAGAAGCGGCGAAAACGACGCGCTTCACTTTGGCGTCGCGAGCGGCAACGAGGACATTGAGTGTTCCATCGATGTTGATTTTGTTGGTTTCGATGGGATCCTTGACGGAGCGCGGCACCGAAGTACGAGCGGCAAGGTGCAGCACGTATTCGGCTTCGTGCATGGCCTTGCGGACCACTTCGATGTCCGTGATGCTGCCCTTCATAAATGTGATTTTGTTGCGGATTTCGGCGAGGTTATCCTCTTTGCCGGAGGAGAGGTCGTCGAGCACGACCACGCTGTGGCCGCGCCGCACGAGTTCGTCTACTGTGTTCGAGCCGATGAAACCGGCGCCGCCCGTGACGAGGTAGCGCATTCAGGAATTCCTCCTCGATCTAGATCCGTGAGCGGCGGAGTGCCGTCTCGGCAATTGACGCGGCGCCGGCAAAGACGCGGGCCTCGCGTTTTGGTAACCTCAAAGTTCGCGGGTAGCGTCCGGCGGACTCTGCCGGGCTACTGCGGACGAATTCGTATTGTACGACGGAAGGACAAAAGGCAAGGGACTGTTTCCCAGGCAGGTCACACAAAGAGCATGAGCTACCGAAAAGTGATTGGAATTGCCGGACTGCTGGCGCTTGGATGCGCCGCGGGAGGCTACTACTGGATGAGGGAAAGAAACGCGGGATTGGAGCGTACCTGGGCTTCCGCCCGCGCTGCCGATTCGCGGAGCGCCCCGACGACGGACTTCCCCGCCATCGCGCCAACCGACACCGCGTCTACTTCAACCCCTAATAAGACCGGCGAGCCAGCAGTAGATCCCGGGCTGCCTTTGCGAAGGGGCGAAGTGCTGGAATACACGGCGAATGTTTCGAGCTTGACGAATGTGGCCAATTTGAAATTGCTGGTGGGCGAACACAAGGATTTTTTCGGCAAGAACGCGTGGCATCTTCAGGCGTTTGCGCATACGGAGAGTCCCGCTGCGGATGGTATTCGAGTTGGACGACCAATTTGACTCGTACAGCGATGCGGGACGATGACGAGCCTGCAGTACGAAATGCACTTGAGTGAGCGGGGGCAAAAAGTGGACTCCGTTCAGCGCATGACGGCCACCGGAAAAGAGCCGGCGCCTCCCGATGCCACCGAAACGCGAGTTCTCCCTGGCACGCGGGATCCACTGGGCATGATGCAATTTTTGCGAAACGTGGATTGGACGAAGACAGCGGAAGTTCGATGCCCGGTCTATGA
The DNA here is from genome assembly GCA_963804545.1 of uncultured Acidobacteriota bacterium. GTDB lineage: Bacteria > Acidobacteriota > Terriglobia > Acidiferrales > UBA7541 > Acidiferrum. The sequence goes on along the minus strand of CAWDQW010000004.1, from coordinate 1,838,384 downwards.
CGGGCACAAATTATACGACGTGAGGGCGAAGCTCATCAGCGCGGGCGAGGCAGTCACTGTTCCCGCGGGAAGCTTTAAGACGTCGAAGATTGAGATTCGTGTCTTTGAGAATGGCCAGGAAATGAAGGACGCCCATTTCACGATGTACTTCGCAAACAACGCTGCGCGCACCCCCGTGCTGCTGGAAGCGATTATGCCGTTCGCGACGGCGCAGGTGCAGTTGGTGCACGCGAAGTAGAAGTTTCATCGCCGCTCGCAAACTCAAGAACATTTTCCAAATCAGAGCTGGAAACTAATCGCTCGCCGGTCGAGGCGCCATGGAGCGCTATGTGGCGGCCATTCGCTCTATCAACGCACAGGCGATGTGGCCGATGGTGATATGGGCTTCCTGAATTCGCTGAGGATCTTGCGAGGGTACGTTGAGCAGAAGATCGACTTTTTCGGCAAGCGCGCCGCCCGTTTCTCCGGTGAAAGCGACAAGATAAGCGCCGCGCGCACGGCCAGCCTCCACGCCCTTAACTATGTTCGGGCTTTCGCCGCTGGTCGAGAGGGCCACGAGAATATCCTGCGGAGCGAAGAGCGATTCGATTTGACGGGAGAAGATGCGTTCGAATCCGTAGTCGTTGCCGGCCGCCGTGAGTACGGATGGATTGGTCGTCAACGCCAAGGCTGCGAGGCCGCGCCGGTCGGTGCGCAACCTCACGACAAGCTCGGCCGCGAGGTGTAGAGCGTCGGCTGCACTTCCGCCGTTTCCGAAGAAGACGATTTTTCCGCCGCCGCGGAGCGCTTCCGCACTTTTTTCAGCAAATTGCCCGATGCGCCCGATAAGCTCGTCGGAGAAACTTTGCTTCACGCGAGCGCTTTCCTCGAGCTGGCGTCGAATCTCTTCGGCGGATGAGGCCATCGGGGCCTAGCAGAGCACTATCTTATCGCGATGCCGCATGACGCGGCGGGTGGCGTTGCGAGTGTCCACAACCAGATGGGCGGCGTCCACGATCGCAGCGTAATCGTAGCTCGAGTGATCCGTCGCGATGATGACCCCGTCATAGCTGGCCAATGTTTGCGGATTCAGTGGGACGGACTTCATGTTTTCATAGTTGTAGTGGCGCATTTTGTGGAGCTGCGGGAAATAGGGATCGTTATATTCGAGATTCGCGCCGCGCTGCTGAAGCAACTGCATAATTTTCAGCGTGGGCGATTCGCGCAGGTCGTCGACGTCCTTCTTGTACGCCACGCCAAGAATCAGCAGCTTCGATCCTTTGAGGCTCTTCTTATGATCGTTGAGAGCCGCGGCAACCGCGTCTACCACGTGATAGGGCATCGCGGTGTTGACTTCGCCGGCCAGTTCGATGAAGCGCGTGGAGAAGTCGAACTCGCGCGCCTTCCAGGAAAGGTAATAGGGATCGACAGGAATGCAATGTCCGCCGAGGCCCGGGCCGGGTAGAAGGGCATGAAGCCGAACGGCTTTGTGGCGGCGGCATCGATCACTTCCCAGATGTCGATCCCCATGCGCAGGCTGAGCATTTTCAGTTCGTTGACGAGCGCGATGTTGACGCAACGAAATATGTTTTCAAGGAGCTTGGCCATTTCCGCGGCGCGCGTGGAGCTGACGGGCACGACGCGCGCAACAACTTGCGCGTAGATCGATTGACGGCTGCGCGGCCGCTCGGCGGATTTACGCCGCCGACGACTTTGGGAATCTGCGCCAGGCCAAACTGTTTATTGCCAGGATCTTCGCGCTCGGGAGAAAACGCGAGGAAGAAATCGCAAGCGACATTTTCGTTTTCCGGGCCGGCGGCGATGGGGCAATGCAGGCCGCTCTTTTCCAGGATGGGAAGCACGAGCTCCTCGGTAGTGCCGGGATAGGTGGTCGATTCGAGAACCACCAGCTGGCCCCGTTGGAGATGAGGATAGACGGAAATAGCGGTTTGTTCCACGTAGCTGAGATCAGGCTCACGGCGTTCATCCAGCGGCGTCGGCACGCAGATAATGATGGCGTCCGCTTCCTTGATGCGCGCGAAATCCGTGGTGGCGCTAAAGTGTTTGGAGTTGACGAACTGCTGGATCTTGGTTTGCGGGATATGCTCGATGTAGGATTTTCCTGCATTGAGCATCTTCACTTTGTTCGGATCGGTGTCGAATCCCGTGACTTTGTGGCCCGCTTCCGCGAAACGCAGGGCCAGTGGCAACCCCACATATCCGCAGCCAATGATGGCGACCTTCAATTGAGCGCCTTTGAAAAATTCGGGTTTCCGGTCTATTGGCATGAGTTACGTCGCTCTCCTAATCATTTTTTGGCAATAAAGCAGGCCGTTCGGCCGATTGGACAAAGACATCCCAATATAGCAGGTTCCACAAGAACAAAAAATCACAGGCATCTCGGTGTGTTACCACCTGTTCAAGAGTGGTTGCGGACAGCGCACGGGACGCGGGAAGATAAGAACGACGCACTATGGCAGAGAGCAAGAAGCGTGCAATCCTGCAGCCTCCATTCGCCGATGACACTTATCGTCTTGCTGCTTGGGCTCGCCGTTGGTGTGCTTGTCGGATTGCTGGGTATTGGCGGAGGCGTTGTGCTGGTGCCGGCCCTGGTTTATCTGCTGCACATGGACCAGCATCTGGCTCAGGGCACTTCACTTTTTATCCTTTTGCCGCCCGTGGGACTTGGGGCTTTGCGCGAATATTGGAAGCAAGGCCAAGTAGATTTGCGCGCTGGAATTCTGTGCGCTTTGGGGATGCTGGTGGGTGGCTACCTGGGCGGATTGATTGCCGTCCCGATCGCTTCGCGCCATCTCAAGGGGATGTTTGGTTGTTTTTTGATTCTGGCTGCGTTTTTGCTTTGGCGAAAACCGCAAACGGGAAACCGAACAATGGCTCCGCCAGCGAGGAGTCAGCCCATGGTTAACGGCCCGAGCGCAACGTCTTCATTCTTGTAGCAGCCTGCGTCTGCGGCATTGCTTCCGGGCTATTCGGTATCGGGGGCGGCACTCTTCTGGTGCCGTTCTTGGCATTGTTTTTTGCTTTCGGGCAACATCGCGCGCAAGGTACCAGCTTGATAGCGCTGATCCCACCGACGGGCGCGCTGGCGTTTTATGCTTATGCGAAGGCTGGCTACGTTTCCTGGCAAACCGGACTGCTTTTGATTCCGGGAGTATTTGTGGGAGGCATGTTTGGCGGGTGGCTGGCGAAGCGGCTGGCTCCGCGGCGTATGCGGCAAGTGTTTGCGGGGCTGATGTTCTGTCTGGGAGTGTGGCAGGCCGTGGCTGCCTGGGCCCGCTAGGGAGTCTGCGAAGATCATGATCGATGTGCATTGCCATATCCTTCCGGGCCTCGATGACGGCCCGGAAAACATGGAGATTTCGCTGGCGATGGCGGAAGTCCGCGATTGCGGACGGCATTACGCATGTTGTGGCCACCCCGCATTCGAGCAATCAATATTTCTTCGACTACCCGCGGGTGCGAGCACTGCGAGCGGAACTGCAGGAGAAAGTTGGCGACAAGCTCATACTGGCCACTGGCTGTGATTTTCATTTAAATCCTGAAAATCTTGCACGCGCTGCGCGAGGATGCGCCACGCTTCTGCATCAATCAGCGCGACTACCTGCTCGTCGAATTCAACGAATATTCCATTCCGCCGGCCATGGACCAGACGCTGCATGAGATTCAGCTTTTGGGACTGAGGCCCGTGATAACGCATCCCGAGCGCAACGCCATTTTGCGTTTGCAGACGGAACGGCTTGCGAAATGGGTGCGGCTTGGCTGCTTCATACAGGTGACGGCGGGATCTCTTACGGGAGTTTTTGGCCCGGGAGCGCAAAAGGATTCCTTGCGCTGGCTGGCCGACGGATTGGTCCACCTTGTGGCCAGCGACGCTCATAATACGCGGGGCCGGCCGCTCAGACTTCAGCCCGCGCGTTCGACCTAGTGCGGGAACAGTTTGGAGAAGAAAAGGCCCGCGCACTGTTTGTTGAGAATCCGATGGCGGCATTCGAAGGACGCGAACTGCCGCATGTTCCGGAACTTGCCGGACGAATTCGAACTCCCCCGCGCCGAAAACGGTTTTTCTTTTTCTAAGTTTTTAGTTCGCGGGGTGCAGGGGCATCCCGGCCCAGGCATTCAATATTCCCAGAAATTCCCGAACGACATCGAGTGCGTCGCCGGTTGTGCGCCACCAGCGCTTTGGTTCGAATGGATCGTCCGAAGCCGCTCGTACAATTGCCTGTCCGCCGTGCCTGCGGCGAGGCGGTGCCAGAGGATTCGCACGCGGCGCGTATGCACTTTGCTTGTAACGAGGATCACTGCGCGCGCCCTTTTCCTCCTTAAGAGCGGCGGAGACGGCTGCGATTTCGTCCGCGGTATTGATGATAGCGGGCTGAAGCAATCGGATGTCGGCCTTCGGGCACGCCTTCGTGCAGCAGCACTTGCCTGTTGTAAGCGTCCTCGCCTACGAAGGATATCGCCATCGTTCTAAGGGTTGCGCCGGGTTCCGTGGAATACGTCAGCCAAATTTTGGGCGCATACCCTTCGCGATACAGTTTCGCGGCTTCGATAGCCCGCAAGGGCATGCGCCCGCTGATGATAACGATGGCCTGGGCTTTATTAAGGGGGTCTTCCACGACGAGCCAGCGGCCAATGCCGAGGAGAAAGACCACGGCACCGAGCAGCAGGAGCCCGACGAAGCCAAGCACAATGCGGCGTCTTCGCTGAGGGTTGCAGAACTGTGGCTTTCAGAATTGTTCTCGGTCGCCATCGGCCAGCATCCCTCAGTCGGGTGGGCGAATCCTATCGCCCGCGAGAGATGTGGTCAATTCGCCAAGCGCAAGCTAAACTAACGGACTACGAATTTCTGGAGGTTGCATGAAAGCGGTGATCACGGGAGGAGCTGGATTTTTGGGGTCGCATCTTTGCGATCGCCTGATTGCCGAGGGCTGGGACGTGCTGGTTCTCGATAATCTCGTCACCGGAGTGGATTCCAATGTCGGGCATTTGCTTGCGCATCGCCAAATTTCGCATCGCGCGTTGCGACGTTTCGAAGTACATCGACGTTCCCGGGCCGGTGGACTACGTTTTGCACTTCGCCTCGCCGGCGAGCCCCGTGGATTATCTGAAGCTTCCCATCCAAACGCTCAAGGTCGGCTCTCTCGGCACGCACAACGCGCTGGGGCTGGCGCTTGCGAAGAAAGCGAAGTTTTTTCTGGCTTCGACGAGCGAATGCTACGGCGACCCGGAAATTTCCCCGCAGCATGAAGAGTATTGGGGCCACGTGAATCCGATCGGGCCGCGCGGCGTTTACGATGAAGCGAAGCGTTTTGCGGAAGCTATGACGATGGCCTATCACCGCTATCACGGCGTGGACACCCATATCGTGCGGATTTTCAATACGTACGGCCCGCGCATGCGGCTTAACGACGGCCGCGCCCTGCCGAATTTCGTGCATCAGGCGCTCACCGGAAAACCGCATCACCGTTTATGGAGACGGGAAGCAGACGCGCAGCTTTTGCTATGTTTCGGATCTGATCGAAGGGATTTACCGCTTGATGCTTGTCAGACGAGCATCTTGCCCACGAATATCGGAAATCCGCAGGAGATCACTATTCTGGAATTTGCCGAGCGGGTTCGCGAGCATTTTGAGAATGCTCCCGCGATTGTTCTCGAGCCATTGCCGCAGGACGATCCGAAGCAGCGGTGCCCGGACATCACCAAAGCTAAACGAATTCTGAAGTGGGAGCCCAAGGTTGGGTTGGAAGAGGGGTTGCGGAATGACGATTGATTATTTCAAGCAAGGATTTCGCGGCCAAGAAAACCGCCTAGCGGCTAATGCTCGAACGAGGCTCGCTTCTGAAGATGAGATAGCGAGCCTCGCTTGCATTTCCAATACGCGACGTTGCAGAACCTCTACGCTCGGCCGAACGAGTAATATTCAAATCCAAGTTCGCGCATGTGTTTGGGGGAATAGAGATTTCTGCCGTCGACGACCAGGCCACGCGCCATGAGAGGCTTGGCGCGTTTCCAGTCCAGACTGCGAAACACCTCCCACTCCGTGCACACTAGCGCGGCATCCGCGCCGCGCAAGGCTTCGTAGGGGTCCTCGTGGTAGGTCACCTTCGGGAAAAGGCGTCTTCGTTCTGCGAGATAGCTTCCGGATCGGTGGCGTGCACGATAGCGCCTTCCTCGAGCAGCCGCTTCACGACTTCCAGCGCGGGAGCAAAACGAATGTCGTCGGTATTGGCCTTGAACGCGAGCCCCAGAACCGCCACGTGCTTTCCTTTGACCACCCAGAGCGCCTTATGAACTTTTTCGAGAAAGCGATCGATGCGCTGTTTGTTGACGCGCTCAGTGGCTTTGAGCAGATCGAAATCGACGCCGACTGTGGCACGCGAGATGAATGAAGGCCTGCACGTCCTTCGGAAAGCAGAAGCCGCCAAAACCCAGTCCGGCGCTGAGGAACTGGCCGCCAATGCGCGGATCCAATCCCATGGCGTGAGTCACTTCCTTGACGTCCGCGCCGATTCTTTCGCAGAGATCGGCGATGACATTGGCGTAGCTGATCTTCAGCGCGAGAAAGGAATTCGAGGCGTGCTTGATGAGCTCGGCGCTGTTGATGGTCGTGACCAGGAACGCGGCCTGATGATCCGCGGGAACGGGCAAGTGCCTTTGTGGACGGGGCAATGGAATTTGCGCTCGAGAATCGGCCGGTAAATTTCGCGCAAATCGCGCGGCGGCAGTTTCGTCTTCCACGCCCACCACGATGCGGTCGGGATGAAAGAAATCTCCGACGGCGGTGCCTTCGCGCAGAAATTCGGGATTCGAAGCAACGCGGAACGTGCGATTTGCTGCCGCTGCCATAGGCAGCAAGCGCGCGCTGCAACTCGAGCCCGGTGCGCGCGGGCACGGTGCTTTTTTCGATCACTAACTTGGGCGAACGCGCCTGCTCGGCAATCTGCCGCGCAACCTGATCAATGGCGGAAAGATCGGCTTCGCCGCTTTCTTTTGGCGGCGTGCCCACGCAAATGAAAATGGCGTCGCCCGCGCGAATCGCTTCGCCAGCATCCGCGGTATAGGAAATGCGCCCGGCTTCGCGGGCGGACTCTCAGTATCTCTTCCAGGTGGTGCTCATAAATGGGCACTTCTCCGGCCTGCAGCCGGCGGATGCGCTCCGCATCAATATCCGTGCAGGTCACTTCGTGCCCTGCCGCAGCCAGGCATGCGCCCGTCACCAATCCAACATAGCCACAACCAATCACAGAGAGACGCAAGTCAGGTTCTCCTTGGGAGCGCCTTAGCTGACAACCCGACGCTTCCACAAATGCGCTGCTAACAGTTCATTTTCACCGAGCCGCAATACGGGGGGAAGCACATTATCGCGAGGCGTTGCGCGGCTCGCACAATCGGTGTTGTGCCTTCTCGCATGAGCAGGTGGTTCTTCTGCGCCCCTAAGCGGGTCCACCTAGCTCTTCAAACCTCTTCCCATGAGCAGTCCGCGCAAACCGAGCAGCACGAGCCGCGGCTGGCGGCGCACGACGTTCCATAGCAGGCGAGTGGATTCGTCGCGGTTGATCTCGCCGAGCGACTCACGCGTGGACGCATCGAGCAGATCGACGAGCTGCGAATAGTCTTTTTGCTGGAAATGGTGCAAGGCCCTGCGAATCAGCCAGTGCGTACCCAGTTCGCGGCGCAGTGCGCTCAGTTCCCGGCCCCCGCCTTTTCGCAAGATGGATTGCCCGACGCCGAGCGCTCCGCGTAGCCCCGTCACGATTCCGCCGACGGTTGACACTTTCACCTGCGCTGCCGCATCGCCTACCAGATATACCTCGCCGTTTCCGATGCGCCGCCGCACCGGCACCCAGCCGCGATAAACCGGAATGCGCGCGCCTTGCCACTCGAGCGGCTCTATTTGTTTTTTCTCGAGGAACCGCGAGAGGCACTTCTTCGTGTCGTGGCCGTCCTCGCCGATGATGCCGAGCGCGCCTCGCTCCGAAGATTCGGGAATCAGCCAATAGAAATAAGGCGTGTCGTCGGGAACGAACCAGACGCGGGTGGTGTCCGGCGGATGATCCTTCGGCAATCGCACGATGGCTTGCACCAGCGGCACGGTCTCAATCGGAGGCCAGCCCGCACTGCGCGCCACCCGGCTGGATGCGCCGTCCGCTCCGACGACGCTCTCCGCATGCAATTCCTTGCGCTGCCCTGCGGAATCGACTTGCACGCGCAGCCCGCGGCCATTGGCAGCGAGCCCAAGAAAACGCGTATCGAAAGAAAGTTTGGCGCCAGCGTGTTGTGCGCTGCGGGCCAGTGCGGGGATTAAACGCGAGCGTTCGATGATGAGGTCGGGCCGCGTCGAGGGCGACCTGCGCCGAGCGTCCGTCGGTAAACAGCTCGAAGCGCCGGATTTCGTTGACGATGCTTTCGGAAGCGGCCGCGCCTAAGTTGGCTTCGGAATTGATCCGTGACAATCAGCGAGCGCGACGCCGGCTCGAAGCCGGGTCTCGATTCCAGGACGCGCACAGGGCGCCCGCCGGCAGCCACAGTGGCAGCCGTAAACAAGCCCGCTGCGGAACCTCCCACCACGATGATCTCACCGCTCTCTCCGTCCGTACGGAGCTTCTGTTCAATCCTCGGCACGAGTTTGGCTTTCCCAAGTCGCGCATGCACCCCAGGCGCTCAGTCACCCGGATATCCGCTCTCAAAAGTCCCTAGAATATTGACTGCTTTCCGCCCAACCCCAGGCGGTAAGCACTGAAAATCGGTGAGACGCCAACTTGCTAAGTATAGCGAATCCATTTGTGCGGGCAAACCCGTCGGTCCCCGTCCAATCTCAAGCCAGCAGCAGTTCAGGCATGGGAGAGCAATTCAGGAAGAAACGGCCGGCTTCTGGGCCTGGCGCTCATAAGGAGCGCGTTCCAGAAACATCACCCCGCACAACACAATGGCAAACGCAGCCACCGCCACTGCAACCGCGGCAACCGGCGGAAGTAGCTCACCAGGACGGCGGCTCCGCCGCTCAGCAATCCCAAAGTATACATGCTGACGACAGCGCCGCGATGCCCGAGTCCCAAATTCGCGAGACGATGAGCGGCATGGTCTTTGCCTGGCGTGGCAAAAGGCAAGCAGGCCGCGACGCGAGCGCGAAATCGTGACCAGGGTAGTGTCGAAAATAGTGACTCCCAGGATCAGCAGCGGAGCCAGCCAGCCGGAAATGTGGTTGGCCTGCTCGAGTCGCAGCTTGAGCCCCAGCGTGGCCATCAGGAATCCCAGGAACATGGCTCCGCCGTCGCCCATGAAGATCTTGGCGGGCTTAAAGTTCCATCGCAGAAAACCTGTTGCGGCGCCGAGGACCGCGGCAGCCAGAGTGGTGACGAGGGTCTGGCCATTCAAATAGGCAAGCAGAGCAAAGAAAATGGAAGCCGTAGCGGCGACGCCGGCGCAAAGGCCGTCCATATGATCCAGGATGCTGAAGGATGCGGTAATTCCCACGACAAAAAAAACGGTCAGAATTGCGTCCAGAATGTAGCCGGTCCGTCCGCTGAAAAGGAATTTCAAAAACCTGGGCGTGAATTCCGGTAGCCAGCAAAATGCACGCGGCAAGCGGCATCGCCGAGGAACAATTTCACCTGGTGGTGAAGCCATCCTCGATCATCGAGAATGCCGACGGCGGCCACGACCGTTGCGCCCGTCAAGATGCCCACAATTTGTGCTCGTGCCGGCCCGTAAAGGTAAAAAAACCGCCAGATACCACGGCCCCGTACATGGCCAAGCCGCCCAGCAGCGGGATCGGGCTGAAGGTGAACCTTGCGCGGCCCGGGAAGATCCACCATGCCTACACGCAATGCCAGTGCGCGCACGGGTACCGTCAGCATCAGCGACGCAAATAGCGCTATCAAAAACGCCAGCAGACCTGCGGGCATGCTTCCTCGATTTTGTTTGAAGGTCGCTGGCCGGGACGGTTCGGCCAGTGCCTCAATCGTCTTCTGCCGGATTGGGGGCCCGGCTCCCAAGAAAAAATGGCTGCCCCACGCAGCTTTAACACGATACTTGGAAAATTGTTTCGCTTCAATCAGGATTGTTTAGCGGGGTAATCAGGAAGCCAGTTGGCGGGGCCTGGCGGCACTGGAGATTCAAAAACACTCAACGGCCTATTTGTTTTAGTTCGGGTTGCTTGACGCTATCTCTCGGTGAGCATGCGGCCAAACGTGCGCTTCACTTCTTCGCGATTCTTGGTCGCATAATACCAGTCGATAGTGCGCTTTAGGCCGTCGCGGAAGGCCACTTTCGGTTCCCATCCTAACAATTTTTTTGCGAGGGAATTGTCAGCGACACGGTTGAGCGGGCCCGTCGGCATATCGGGCCGCAGTTTTATCTCGGCTTTATGGCCAGTGAAATCGCAAACCATCTTCACCGCGTCTATCACCTTTATGCGCTCCATCGTTCCCAGATTGATGGCCGTGCCATCGTTGATTTTTTCGCCCGCGAGAATGGTCCCCTCGACAATGTCTTCAATGTAGGTCCAGTTGCGGATTTGCGTTCCGTCGCCCCACACTTCGAAGGGATTTTGTCCCAGAAAAGCCCGCGCGATCATGGCAATCACCGCATGATTCTCCACGCCGCGCGGTCCGTACACGGTGAAGTAGCGGCAAGAAGCCGCGCCCATGCCATGTTCCTTCGCGTAGGCGCTCAATGTAAACTCGCCCATCAATTTGGCCCAGCCATACGTGTTATCGGCGTCGTTCGGGCCCTTTGTGAGATCTTCCGTAAGATAGAGTTCTTTTTTCACGTCGGACTGCAGGAAATTCGGATAGACGCAGCCCGAGGACGCGAACACCACCTTTTTCACTTTTGCGCGCAAAGCTTCCGCAAAAACCAGCCCGTCCAGGAAAAAATTGGAAGCAGGTCCTGCCTGATGCAGATCGACATAACCGCGGCCGCCATGATCCGCCGCCAGATGGAATACCGTATTTACTCCTTGCATTGCCGATCGAGTAACGCCTGGCTCGCGCAAGTCCGCTTGGATAAACTCGATTTTTCCGCTGGCGACGTGTTCCTTGATATTGTCGCGATGCCCGCTCGTTAAATCATCGACGACGCGGATTTTCGCGCCACGTGCGAGAAGATGATCCGTCAGCGTCGAGCCGATGAAGGAGGCGCCACCCGTCACTAAAACGAGTTTTCCGCTCCAAAATGTTTCAGAAGCTCGTCACGCGTTCACGGCCCCCTCGATGATTTTCACAAATTTCTGCAGTTCTTTGACTCTATCATAATCGGGCGCAACGGCTTTGGCGGCCCGTCCCATGGATTGAACTTTCTCTCGTCCATTGCAAGTAATCGAATGGCGGCGGCAACTTTTTCAGGGTCGTCTGGGTCGGCGGAAACCGCAAATCCGAATTTTGCGCCAAGTGAAGCCGCGTCCGTCTCTTCCGGTGCGACGGCTATGATCGGCTTTCCGGCCGCGAGGATTCCATACATTTTGCTGGGTACGACCACTCCTTCGAGGCCGCGCTTAACCGTGATGACGTGAGCATCGGCGGCAGCCAGGACCGAAGGGATCTTGCTCGCCGGGAAAAAATGGAAGAAAGCGTACGTTTTTCGCTTCTCTTGCCAGCGCTTCGATGTGTGCGCGCTGCGCTCCTTCTCCGACGAACACCAGCCCACGCCGTCCGCCTCCAAATTGCGCACTGCCGTGATCAAAGTCTCCCACGCCCCGTAGAAGCCGAGATTTCCCGCGTGAAGCAGCACGAATCTAAAGTTGCCGCGAATCGTCCGAATGACTCTCGCCGTCCAGCGCTGGTTGCGGCGCATCGCGTCCGAAACGATATCCGCGCCGTCGCGAACGATTTCGATGCCCGCCGGATCAACGCCCTTGGCAATAATCCGCGCCCTCATGTCCTCGCCAAGCACGATGACGCGCGTGGCGCGGCGCAGCGCCCAACGGTGCAATTTCTCCCAAACGCGCGCAAGCAAGCCGGGCTCTGACAATCGCGCCTCCCACGGCCATGTCCGGATACATGTCGCGAATGTTGTAGACGTAAGGCTTGCCTTTCAGCATCGCGACGATGGCTCCGACGATTCCTTCGAATGGCGGGTCGGTCATTGCCAGCACCACGTCGCATCGCAGGAAAAGCGCCCGCGGGATGGCCAGCGCAACGTAGCTCAAATAGTTCAGCACGCGCCGCTTCATCTGAAAGCGCGGATAATCGGTCGAACCCACGCGTATGATGTTCACGCGCCCTGCTCGTTCCGTTTGCCAGAGCCGCCACGGCCGCCGTTCGCTCGGGTCATACGACGGCCGGCCGCAAAGCACTGTAACTTCATGGTGGGCGGAAAGCGCTTCCGGCCACCGTCGCCGCCATCTTTGCCGTCGCCGAAGTGTCCGGCGGATAGTAGAGATTCAGGAGCAGGATTCTCATTCGAACGGTGCTCGCGGCATGCGGTTCACGATCGCGGTGATCAGGAAGTCGCCGAGGACCAGCGCGTCCATTTGCGTGCGTTGGAAACAGTCCAGCGCTTCTTCCGGGCGGCAGACGATCGGCTCGTTGTCGTTGAAAGAAGTGTTCAGTACGACCGGCACGCCCGTCAGCTGCTCGAACGCCTTGATCAGGCTCCAATAGCGCGGGTTGGCTTCGCGCGTCACTGTTTGCAGCCGGCCCGTGCCGTCCACGTGCGTGGGGCCGGAATCTTGTCGCGCTTCTCGGGCCGCACGGAGTACGCCAGCGTCATAAACGGAGAGGGATGCGATTTCTCGAACCATTCGCCGGTCGATTCCGCAAGAATCGATGGCGCGAACGGGCCGGAAGATTTCGCGGTGCTTGATGCGCCGGTTCAGTATCTCTTTCATTTCCGGCCGCCGCGGATCGGCCACGATGCTCCGGTTGCCGAGCGCGCGCGGTCCCCATTCCGCGCGGCCCTGAAACCATCCGAGAATTTTTCCATCGGCCACGATCGCGGCCGTTCGTTGCATTAGGCTTTCCTCCGGCAGCTCTTCGATCACGGCAACCGTTCCTCTAGCCAAGCCGTTCGCATCCATGGCGCGCCGAATCTCTTCGCGCGTATATCCGGGCCCCCAATACGCATGATCCATCACGAAGGATCGCGGCTTTCCCAGAATCTGATGCCACACATAGTAGGCCGCGCCGACAGCCAGACCCGCGTCGCCCGCCGCCGGATGCACGTAAACCTGTTCGAAACCCGTGCGTATCGAAGATTTTCCCGTTGGCCACGCAATTGAACGCGACTCCGCCCGCAAGGCAAACTGCTTTCAACCCAGTCCGCTCGGCAAGCTTCTTCAGCATGCCAAGATAAATCTCTTCAAGCCGCGCTTGCAGCGCATGACGCCAAATTCTTGTGCCTCTGTTCGAGCGGCTCTTCGGGATTGCGTCTCGGCCCCAGCAACTTTTCCATTTCTTCCGAAAACATCTTGCCAAGCGTGGGGGTTTTGTCCGCTTCCGCCCAGCTCATTTCCGGGCCGGTGCGGTGATGCGTGAAGTATTCGAGCCCCAGACGGAATCCGTCGCCGTTGTCGCAGCGCACGATTTTGCGAAACGGCGTCGAGTTGCTCCGGCTGCGCCGTACGCGCCAAGCCCCATGACCTTGTACTCATCGCCGAATTTCAGAAAGCCCAGGTACTGCGTGACCGCGCTGTAAAAAAGTCCAAGTGAATGCGGAAACGCGATCGCGCCGTCAATCTTCATGCGGCTCCCAGTGCCGCTGCCCCACATCGTGCTTGCGAAATCGCCAAGACCGTCCGCGGAAAGCAACGCCGCTCGTTCGAACGGCGAAACGAAGAAAGCGCTCGCCAGATGCGCCTGGTGATGTTCCACGCGGTGAAATTTGGCGGCCATTTTCGCCGGGTCGATGTCGAACGCCTGCGCCAGCGCTTCCGGTATTCCCGTGAACTTCGCCAGCACTTTCATCCGTTCGCGCGCGAAGGACGGCATGCGCATCAGCGTAGAAAAGTTTCGTGGCCAGCCGCGCATAGGGATTCCGTGGCACGGCCACGTGATCGATATCTTTCAGCTCGAGTCCCGCTTCTTTCAGGCAATAGCGAATCGCCTGCGCGGGAAAGCCCGCGGCGTATTTCACGCGGTTGAAGCGCTCTTCTTCCACGGCGGCCACAAGCCGTCCTTCGCAGACGATGGCGGCCGACGCGTTGCCGTGATAAGCGTTGATCCCAAGAATATTCATCGCGGAGCGAATTCAGTCTACCTCAGGCGCGTGCTTCATGCCGCGAGGTGGTGCTTGCACCACTCGTTGAGGACGTAAAACGCCCACGGGCGCGACCACGAAGTCTTGCCTCCGAGAAACGCGCCCCAAACCCCGCGCACGCCTTCCGCGGCGAAGGTGCGGCGCAAGCGATGGCGCAGATCTCGGCAAAACTTGCTTCCAGCCGCGGGCGCAAGGCCCCGCGGAGCCACTCTTCCCACGGCAGAGTAAATGTCTTTTTCCGCTGGGCGAGAATTTCTTCAGGCAGCAGCCCGGCCAGCGCTTCCACCAGCAACGCCTTCTGCACTCCTGCGCGATGGCGCGCTGCATCGGGAAGGTAACTGACAAATTCGACGAGCGGTGTGTCCAGCAGCGGCACGCGCACTTCCAGCGAACGCGCCATGCTCACCGAATCGGTGTCGCGCAAGAGCGTGCTTGCCATGTAACAACGCATTTCCATCCACGACGTGGCGCCCACCGGCTCAAATTTCGCGGCTTCGCTCGCGGTGCGATCCAGCCAGCCCAGCCAGGTCGGTTCGAGCGTCACGCCGTCGGCGCCTACTGTGCTTGGGCGAAAGCGCGGTTCAATCAGCCGCTCAAGCTGGCCCGGCGGAAAAAGTGCGCGTGCATAGAAGTAGGCATGAGGAAGCGCATCGGGATTGCACCATGCCGCAACCGCTTTGCCGGCAGCGTCGCGGGACATGCGTGCTCCCAGGACGCCCGCCATGAGCGGGGCCGTAGCACGCCGCAATAGCTCGCGGCACGAACCATGCCAAACGAGTGAGGCGTTGAAGGAGCGTAGTATTCGCAAAGGTTGCGTAGCCCGCGAACAATTCGTCGCCTCCCAACCCGGAAAGCGCCACTTTGAGGCCGACTTCGCGCGCCGCCCATGAAACGAAATACGTATTGATACCGTCCATCGTCGGCTGGTCGAGGCCCGCCACCGCTTCGTCGAGGCGCGCAAGCATGGCCGCGCCATCGAGCGGAACTTCGGTGTGCTGCGTGCCGCACCGTTCCGCGACTTTTCGCGCCAGCGGAGCTTCGTCATACGAAGTTCCCGGGAAGGACAGCGTGAAGCTGCGAATACCCGCTTGTGCGCGCCCCGCAAGCGCTGCGATCGCTCCGGAATCCAAGCCGCCGGAAAGGAACAAGTCCCACGGGGACGTCGGCGATCAAATGCGCGCGCACTGCGTCTTCCAGCAGAGGCCGCAGCCGTCTTGGCCGCCGAATCCAAATCCTTGGGTTTGCGCGAATCGCGCGCCGCAGAACTCGTCTGTGGATCCCACCACGGACGCGCTCGCGGCGCACGCCGCCGTTCCGGAACGTATAGCAACATGCGATGCCCTGGTGGAAGAGAAAATACCCCCTCCACCAAGCTCACGGGCTCGGAGGCACTGCCGAAAAGCAGATAAGAGGTGAGCGCATCCTGAGAGATTTGTTTTGGCACGACTCCACTAGCCAACAAAGCGCGAACTTCCGACGCAAACGCAAAACCTTCCGCCGTCTGTGTGTAATACAGCGGCTTGATTCCCAGCGGATCGCGCGCCAGAAAAAGCAAAGGAGCGGTCGCAAATCGTCCACGCAAATCGAGCAGCGCAAACGCAAACATGCCGCGAAATTCCGTCAGGCACTCCTCGCCCCACTCTTCCCAAGCATGCACCAGAATTTCCGTATCGGATTGCGTTGCGAAGCGGTGTCCCAGCAGGGCTAAGCGCTCTCGAAGTTCGCGATAATTGTAAAGCTCGCCGTTATAGATGACCGCGACATCCCGGGACTCGTTCCAGACAGGCTGCTGGCCCCCAGCAAGATCGATGATGCTCAGCCGCCGCATGCCGAGCGCCAGCCCCGGCGCGCGCGCATCTCCCAGTCAGAAATCCTTCTTCGTCCGGGCCACGGTGCCGCATTGCGGCGGCCATCGCACGCACGCACGGCTCTGCCTCCTTGCTTCCTGAAGCAAATGCGACACCGCAAATACCGCACACGCTACCGCTTGATCTCCGGAGTCGAAAAGAAGGCCACGCCGGCGCGCAAGGCGTGCTCGCGCAGGTGGAAACGGGGAATTCGCAAACGGCTATCGGCATACCACGCCAATACGGCGCGCAACAGCAAGAAGAACAGCACCGCCGAAATGCTCAGCACTAGATAAAAAAAGGACTCTCGCTCGAGGAGCAGGCTCCAATCCACCGCTTCCTCCCACCCGGGAGCGATCGTGCCCAGCATCTTCCTCAGCCCAAATCCAATGTACGGCACACGCGCTAGCCGCACATGCGCGAAATGATCGTAAGTATAGTCGCGCGGATAATTCGGGACCGCGCTGATGGCTTGGGCAAAAACCATGGGATTCTGCAAATCTTTGCGGGTCAGATAATTGCCCGCGGCATCTTTCATGATCACGCGATATGTGGGATCGACAATGATCCACCGTCCGCCAATCAAGACTTCGGCCACCACGTGTTTCGTATTGTTGTCCGGAGTCAGCAGAAGCAACCGGCGCGCGCGCAAATCGGAGCTTCTCACAAGGTTCAAGAAGGCATTGGTAGCCGTGCCGCACACGTTCAACAGTTGGGCGTAGGTGAGTGTCATCTCCGGATCGCGCTTCGCCAGCACGTCCGGATCCGGCGCGATAGCGCGAGAGGGCTCGGCGCGCATCCAGTCCAGAATTGCTTGGAGCTTTTGTTCCTCGGGCATGGAATTGGGAACGATCGCATCCGAGAATCCGTCGAGATACCGGCGGACCGAGTATTCTCGAACTCCGGCATATATCGAGGACGCTAACACGGCCACGAGGAGCACGTTCACGCCTCGCCATATCACGCGAAAGATTAGGTGCCTCGTCGGCGGCAATGCAATCACTCCGGTGCCCCGAATTTTGCACTGGGGACCTGCTTAATTGCAAGCTTGTTATAGAGCGCTTCCATCTCGCTGACTGGCTCTTCCCAACCCAGCCGCGCGGTCACCGAAACGCACCCGGCCGCCAAACGGGCGTGCAATTTTTCATCGTTCACGATCGCATCGGATGGCTCGTGACAGCGCCGCGGCGTCATGTGGCACCACCAGTCCCGCCACATCTGCCAAGAGCGGCGCGATCCCGCACTGCTCCGTCACTACGACTGGCGTGCCCGCGGCCACCGCCTCGGCCGCCGTATTGCCGAAGTTCTCGTTTTGCGACGGCAGCACGAATACATCGGCGTCCCGGTACGCCGCCCACTTTGCCTCGCCAAAAATCGCCCCGGCGAATTGCACCTGCGAGGCTACTCCGAGCTGCGCCGCCATCTCCCCCAACCGCGCTTGCATTCCGCTCTCGTCGGGCCCCGCGAACACCAGCCGCAAACCCTTCTCCCCCGGCTCTTTGGACAGTGAAGCAAAAGCCTGCAGCAGCATACCGGGACTCTTCTTTTCCGATAAGCGCCCAAGAAAGAGGATAACTTTCGATTCCTGCGATATTCCCAGAGCCTTCCGAAAAGTGCCCCGCTCCGGCCACGAAGCAGGCCCTTCCACTCCATTGCGGCGCAAGACGATCTTTTCACGCTTCACGCCGCCGCTCACCAGTTCTTCCACCTCTTGCTCTGACGTCGCGACGATGGCGCTCGCTTCTTCAAACAGACGCCGCCCAAACAACGCGTGATAAATCCGCTTCAACCGCAAGCTTCGCACGATCGGCACAAACATCCCGATCGGTTCCACCACGTAGGGGATTCCTCGCCTGGCGCAAGCCGAGGCGGCCGCCGGCCCGAGAAAATCGTATAGCCCGTAAATGTGCGCCAAATCAAAATTCCGCAGCTGCGTCCGGAAAAATCGCTTCGCCGCTGGATTCCAGCTCAGCGACCGGTACCGCAACCAGGTCGGCAAATAAATTGCCGTCACTCCGTTCTCCAGGCGCCGCCATCCGAAGGGGCCCCGTTCCGCGAGGATTTCTCTTCCGCGCTCATGCGTTTTTCGAGACCCCAGTCGGCCGTCAGCACCGTCACTTCATTGTCCACGCCCGGCGAGCCCCTGGGCCAACGCGCGCACCTTTACCGGCGGGCCGCCGAATTCAAGAAATGGTGCAGTAGGTCGCTGTGACGTTCAGGATTCGCATTGTTCGCGAAGGATTTTCTTCAACGACTTGGCAAAAACGCTGAACCGGAATTCCCGCTCGACGCGTTGCCGGCCGCGCCCGCCCATCTTTTGCGCCAGGGCCGGATCCGAAAGCAGCGTCTCGATAGACGTTGCCAACTGCGCCGCGTCGCCGTGTGGCACAAGGTAACCCGTCACGCCATCCTCAATCACTTCCGGTGCTCCGCCGTGCGCCCCACCGATCACCGGTTTCCCGTGCGCCATCGCCTCAAGATAAACAAGCCCGAATCCCTCGCCGCGGCTCGGCAAAGCAAACATCTCGCACGCCTCGTAACAAGCCGCAAGCTCTTCGAAACTCAAACCTGTCAGAAAATGTACGTGGCGATTCACGCCGTTTTTCTCGGCGAGCTCTTCCAGCCAGACGCGGTCATCGCCATCGCCCACAGCCACGAGTTGCAGCTCGGGCCAGCGCGTCAAAAGGCGCGGCAGCGCCGTGATCAGCGTGTCCATGCCTTTATATCTTTCCTTTGCCAGCCACCGGCCCACGCTAAGTATCACGCGCCCCTCGGGATACCCGTGCGGCAGCTTGCCCTGCGGCGCCTTCGCAGCCATCGCTTCAAATTCCGGATCGAGCGCCCACGGCAGCACGCGAATGCGTTCTCGCCGCACGTGCTGTTCGGCCACGTGATTCGCCGTGTCCGCACTCGGCGCGAGAACCACATTGGCCCGCCGCAGCGCCAGCCGTCTCAGCGCCGGAAGCGGTTCCCACACCTCTACGCCGTGGGTGCAAATGATGGTCCTAAGCCTCGGCGCCGCGATTCTCATGGCTTGCGCCACTGGCCCAAGGTTGGGATGCCCCGCCAAAACCACCTTACCGTGGCGCCTAGCCGTCCGTATCGCCGTCGCCGCAAACCGGGCTTTGCTGCGCTCGCATCCCGTAAACACGAATTCCTTGCCGCCTACCGACATCCTGTGGAGCTCCCTCGTGTCATTCAGGCTCAGCAGCCGGTAATCGAGATGCCGGCTCGTCGCAAATTCGCTGAGCACCGCCGCCAAATGCCGGCTCGCCCGCTGCACCCCGCCCGTCCCCTTTAATTCACTAAAGAGTCCAATCAGCACGCGCCGAGTCTGCCTTGTGTCGTAACGTAAGGCAAGCCCTCCCGAAACGTTCTTTAACGATTGTGCGGAGAATTGCCGCCGGAAGTTACCAGTGTTAGACTCGCCGCGCTTATCCAACCGTGAAAATGTGGCGCAGACGAGCGCTTTCGATTATGTGGCGGCGCCTGGGTTTCATTGCCGCCGTCGGCTTTGTGGGGCTCCCTCTCGTTGCCGTTTTCGCGGCTCCGACCCAGTCCTCCCGGCCCGCCGAAGACCTGCATGACGTCCTCTCTCGCCATGCGCTGATCCCTGCGCTCCTCGATGCCGCTGTCACTCTGCGCTACAGTCCGGACGGCCGCTTCTTGATGGTCCAGAATACCAGCGGCGTTTACCTCTTTTCTCGCAAACCTCTTCGGCTGACCACCTATATTTCCGCCGAGGATATCTATCCAGTGCAGTTCTCTGCGGATTCGCAAACCATCGCCTCCATCGGCCGCGGCCTCATGTTGACACGTGCAAACTTGTCAGCCGGTGGAAAGCAGGAAGAAAGGGAACTGCCATTTCCAAATGGCTGCCTGGATGCCGAGTTGGCGCCGAGCGCTGAGTACTTCGCGTGTCTCGCGCCGGATTTGAACCTTGTGGTTCTCCGGCTTTCGACCAACGAGCCGGTCTTTGCGAATTCCATGCCGTGGATGCTCTCTCCCAACGGCGTATTCCACATTCCGCTTGACGCCGACAACGCGTTTCCCAGTCCGTTCGGATTTCGCTTGGCAAACAATTTGGGATCCCTCGTTGATAAAGGTATGAACTTTCTTTCCATGAGTTTTTCGCCGGACGGAAATATCTTGTTGGTGAGGAATGAATGGGAGGCCTTTAGTGTGGACCTCACGACGCGGCGGAAGAGTTCGCTGGCTGGCTCGCTCCAGAAACATTTGCGCGCTTCCTTTTGCTTGCAAAGTGACGATCGCGTTTTGATTGCTTCCGGAGAAAAAGAGTCTGTGCCGGCGGTTGTGTCCCTAAGAAACGGGGAAGTCACCGCGAAGCCTGATTTCAAAGCAGACGGCGTCCGCCTCGCAAGCAACCCGCGCTATGCGCTTCTTTCGACCGCCGGCGCAGCCGGTGTGAGGGTTTTCGACCTGAACGAGAACCGCCCATTGAGTGTTCCCAACAATCTCTCCATCGACGTATCCGGAAACGAAATGGCGGTTCTCAGCGAACGTGGCTCTTTAGCGCTATACCGCATTGGCGAAAGCCGGCCCTTCCTTTCCGTCGATTTGCCGCTCAACTCTCTCCCCGTGCTTCGCGCCGCCGCTGTATCGCCTACTCTCGACCATCTGGCATTCTCGATGGATGACAACTCCGCCGCCTACCAGGTCGAAAACGGAGAACGCACCTATACCGGACCACGTCTTTCCGCCGCGAGCTTTTCGGATCCGGCTTCGGCGTACTTTCTTTTTCCAAGAGACCGCAACGATCCGCCGCGCGTCGTCCATCTCGCCATGGCCTCCGGCCAGGCCGCTCCAGCCTGGACCGCCGGTAACGACCTTCTCCGTTCCGGGGGAACCGTTCTCCTCGAGTATGAATTGGTGACTCTTCTTCAGCATCATCTGGTGATGACCCCTGAGAATTATGTCTCCTTCCGCCTGCGTGCGCTCGACCCAGCCTCAGGCAACCAGCTCTGGAAGCGCGAATTTCTCGACAACAGCCCGGTGCCCTTCGCCGATCCTCAGGGTGACCGCGTCGTCCTCGCCTGGAACGCCAAGAGCAGCGGCGCGGAAGCCGCCGCAAAGAAAATCCCCGCTGTCTGGGAAATATTCAAGCAAGCAAAACGCATGAACCTGGATACCTTCTTCGAGATTTTGGACGCGCGTTCCGGAAAATCTCTCGGCGGCGTGCTCGTTCAACAAGGGAGTGGACCGTATAGCTATGACGCCGCGTTCTCTGTCGGCGACGCCCTCTTTCTCATGAAAGATGGCAAACGCGTTTCTGTATATTCGCTGCAGGATGGGAGTTTGAAAGCCCGCTTCGTCGGTGGATTTCCCACCGCGAGCGCTCAGGCCAATTTGTTCGCCATTGAGGAAGGACCGGGCCGCCTCTTCCTCTACGATCTGGCCACCACAGCCAAGCTGGACCAACAACTCTTTCCGGATGCTATCTCCTACAGTCATTTCTCTGCCGACGGCAAACGTTTGTTGGTGATGACCAGGCACCAGATGGCCTACGTCCTGGACGTTAGCGACGTACGTAACACTCCAGCTCCCGATTCCGCACCTCAGTAACTTCTCGCGCAAGACAAGCCCCCGCAGCCAGTGCTAGGATACGGCCAAATGAAAATCACTTTGAAAATGCGTCTCTCCTACTCTGTATTCGCGATCTTTTTCCTGTCCCTTCTCACGGCAGCTTCAGGCGTGGCCCAGACCGCCCAAGTCTTCCGGCTTGATGGCGGCAATTCCACCTACGCCTTCGGCGTGAACGAGCATGGTGAGCTGCAGCCTCTCTATTGGGGCGGCCGCCTCGGACGCGCACGATTCGATTCCTCCCGCGCATTCGTTCCCGGAGATGGCTTCCTTTGATTCGCCTTATACCACCACGCCTCAGGAATATGCAGGCTGGGGCGCGGGATTATTCACCGAGCCCGCTCTCAAAGTAACTTTCGCCGACGGCAATCGAGATTTGGTTCTTCATTTTGTTCGCGCCACACAGGATAGCCCGCAAGCAGTCGAGCTGCAGCTGAAGGATATTTCCCGCGAAATTTATGTAACCTTGCGCTACTCCATCGATGCCGAGAGCGGCATCCTCGCGCGCTCCGCCGACATTGAAAATCGCGACAAGCAGCCGGTCGTGATCGAACAAGCCGCCGCCGCGCAATGGACTCTGCCTCCCGCGCGCTACAACCTGAGCTATTTGACGGGCCGCTGGGCTGGCGAGTGGACGCTAAACCAGGAACCGATTCTCGGCGGCGAGCGCGTCATCGAAAGCCGCCGCGGAACCACCGGCCATCAGGCCAATCCGTGGTTTGCCATTTCGCGCGACGATAGCCAGACCGCTCACCGCCGGACCTTTCTCAGCGGGCGAAGAGCACGGCGAAGTCTGGTTCGGCGCGCTGGCGTGGTCGGGTTCCTGGCGCATCACTGTCGAACACACGCAACTGGATGCGGTGCGCGTCACCGGCGGTTTCAATCCCTTTGATTTCGGCTATAAACTCAAACCCGGCGAGCATCTCGAGACGCCTATTTTTTATGGCGGCTATTCCGACCACGGCCTCGGCGGCGCCTCGCGCTTGCTGCATCATTTTGAAATCGCGCACATCCTGCCGCACAGCGCCGGACCCCAAGCCGCGCCCCGTCATTTACAATTCGTGGGAAGCCACCGAATTCAGCGTCGATGAAGCCGGACAGATAGCGCTCGCGGAAAAAGCCGCGTCCATCGGCGTCGATCGCTTTGTGATGGACGACGGCTGGTTCGGCCAGCGCAAAGACGACCACGCGGGACTCGGCGACTGGTACGTGAATCAGGAGAAATTTCCCCATGGCCTGAAGCCGCTCATCGACAAAGTCCATTCGCTCGGCATGGATTTCGGTTTGTGGGTCGAGCCGGAAATGGTCAATCCCGAATTCCGACCTCTATCGCAAGCATCCTGACTGGGTTCTGAATTTCCCAGGACGCCCGCGCTCCGAATCGCGCAACCAGCTCGTCCTCAACCTCGCGCGCCCCGACGTCCGCGACTACGTCGAAGGTTTCCTCGATAAGCTGCTCACCGAAAACGACATCGCCTTTCTCAAGTGGGATTACAACCGCAACTGGTCGGAGCCGGGTTGGGATCAAGTTCCCGTCGACGAACAAAAGCGCGTCTACGTGGAATTCATCCGCAATCTCTATTCCATCCTTGCCGACCTGCGCAAAAAGCATCCCAAGATCGAAATCGAAAGCTGCTCCGGCGGCGGCGGGCGCGTCGATCTCGGCATTTTGCGCTACACCGATGAAGTTTGGACGTCCGACAACACCGATCCGTTCGATCGTCTCTCGATGCAAGACGGTTTCACTTACGCCTACACCCCGCAAATCATGATGGCCTGGGTCACCGACTCGCCGCACTGGCTCAACAACAAGCGCATGACCTCGCTCGCCTATCGCATGCTCAGTTCCATGCAAGGCTCGCTCGGCATCGGCGCCAATCTCAATCAATGGACAACCGAAGATTTTGCCACCGCCAAACGCCTCATCGCCGCCTACCACTCCGTGCAGCGAACGATTGTCCGTGGCGATCTCTACCGCCTCATCAGCCCGCTCGACGGCAGCGAATTTTCCTCCACGCAAACGGTCTCCGCCGATAAAAGTCAATCCGTCGTCTTCGCGTTCGCCAACGCCACGCAAGAAGGCCGTGGCTTTCCCTTGCTGCAACTTCAAGGACTCGATCCAGACGCCGAATACAAGCTGAGCTGGATCGAAGGCAAGGCCCAGCTCGGCACGCCGGATAGCGCCTCGGGCGCGTGGTGGATGCACCACGGTCTGCAATTAGACTTGCGCGGCGATTTCCAGGCCGCCGCGTTCCGCCTTCATCGTCAAAGATGATTTTCTCTCGCCGGTCGCCACTGGTAAAAACTATCTAACCCGCCGTTGGCTCGTACTGGTACGATTTTGAGCCGCAATCCACCGAAACCTTTCCTTGTTCCTCGTGTTCTAGCACCTCAGGTGCGAAGCAAGCGCGAGTGCGCACCCCGCCCGTCCCGGCTTCGACAGCCTGCCCGGCCAACCTCCGACTGGCACGGCGTCGTCCTCACGAGCGCATCTGCCGTTCAGCACGGAGATCCGAACATGTCCACCTCAGCCCAACAATTCCCGCCACTGCCCTCCAACTTCGAACGCCGCTTCTATCCTCGCATCGTCCCGCAAGCCCCCATCTTTCTTGCCTTCCGCGAAAACGGCTCGGAGGATAGCCTCCTTCTCAATGTGAGTGAAAATGGTCTGCTCGTCTCGACTCCAGAGGAACTGGCCTGCAATTTTGTGGCTCGCCTCTGCCTCCGGCTCCACGGCCTTCCCAAGCCCTTGCAAGTCACTGCTCGCGTCGTCTGGGCCAGTGAAGCGAATAAGCTGGCTGGCATCCAGTTGCTCGATCTCAACGAGTACGCTCGCCAGCAAATCCGCAAGTGGGGCGCGCGCGAATCCGCCCAATCGTTGCAATCGGAACCGGATCAACCTGTGCTCGCCGTTCCGCCTTCTCAGAGGTCAAGCGAATCGCCGCTCGAAGCATTCTCGTTCGTCGAGGCTGCACCGGTTAGCGGCAAGGGCGACATCGTGCCGCTCGCTCCTCCACAAATCGACCGCCAACGATCCGCTTCCATCTTTGCGCGCTGCTTGATTGGGAGCCTGTACATCGCTGCGGCGTGCCTGGCGGTCGTGTTCTTCCTAAAGAAGGATGTTCTCGGAAATCTCTTGCTGCATTCCAGAATAAAAAGCGCTGAAGCCAGCGCCGCTTTACCAGTTGCTCCGAAAACTCCTCTTGCTCTTCAGAGTCTCGACATTTTGAAACCGAGTGAAGTCAGCGCACCAGCGATGGCTGTGTCCGCCGTCAGCGCCGCAAAATCGAAAAGCCCACTCGCGGCCGCGCCTGCTCACCAGAATTCTTCGCAAATCGAGCAAGCAACCGCTAGCAGCGACACTTCGGTTCCCGTCACGGCCAGCGAACAGGATCGGCGTGACGATTCGCCAACCGCCTCAACTCCGCCTTCGCAGGCTCCATCAGAAACCGACCGAAAACCAACTCCCGCGCCGCCGATTGTTGAGAACCAAGCCGCCGCCCCCGATGATCGCTCTCCATCCGCGGTACCTCTCGCCCCAACGGAAATCGCCTCTGAGAGCATCACCGCCTCTGCGAAATCGTCCGCCGTAGTTGGTTCCCCGTCCGAAGCGCTCGCAACTATATCCGAGCCGCCAACTCCGGCGCAGCCTCTTCCCAATCCAACGCGCACCAATGACGCCCCGCCATCCGTTTCCGCAACTCTTCCTTCAAACGCACTCCCCGCACCTACCCGCGCCGCATTCGCTCCCCAACCCGCAATCTCCGTCATCCAAATGGACCCTCCCCGCAATCAAGTCCTCGAAGTCCGCCTCCCTGGCGCGCGTCAGGCTTCCTTTCTTCCTTTGCCAGGCGAGCGCGTCCTCGAAACTCCCTCCGTCACCATGCGCATCCAGCGTTCCGTTCGGATGCCCGCGACGCACGGCGGATGGCCCTTCAATCGAAATAAAAAGGTAGTCGTCGGCGAGCTGATTTCCCGCGTCGATCCCCAAGCTGCGCAAATTCCAACGGGCCAGGGCAACGCCGTCCGCGTCAAAGCCACCATCGCCGCCGACGGCCACATCGAAAACGTAAAATCTATTCTCGGTCCGCCGCTTCTGGTTCCCGCGGTCGCCAAGGCCCTCCACGAATGGCGCTACCAACCCACTCTCGTCGACGGCAAGCCCGTCGAAACGCAATGCTTCGTAATCTTCCAATTTCACACCCCAACCTACCGCGCCGCGCGACGCTAGTCACTGGACGTGCTCTAGCATTCAAACCTGGTTGGGATCTGAATCGGCTAAAAAGTGGGAGCCATTCAATCGTCTGGTGAAATATGCGGTAATGCCGGCACGCCTTGCGGGTATCTGCTGCTTCCCATTTCCCTAGGGATGACTTTGGCTCCGAATTTCTCGCCCTGCAACACTTCCACATCGCTCAGAAAAGCAATCATGGCGTAGTTGTCAAAATAGTTTCGAGCGACGTGCTCAAGAATTTGCCTGGCACTTCAGGAGTCGCGATGACCTCGATCTTTGTATTCCCCGGTTCTGCGTGCCTCGGCCGGATACCCCTTGCTCCCTTCCCATGGGCCGGACAGTCGGTGTAGCCGGTCGCACCTAGTTTTTCGATCTCCGCCAAAATCCGGTACTTGACTGTCTCGTCTCCGATGATCGTCACCCGCTTCATAGGAACCGTCTGCATCACTGAGTTCTCCCCTTCTTCTACTTTCCTCGATTTTGTGTTCCTCGATCTTGTTGTACAACAAACGGCGATTGATCTGGAGCCGGTTGGCCGCTTCCGATTTGTTGCCTCCTGACTCCTTGAGGACCTTGCAGGATCAAGCGTTTTTCGAGTTCGGCGATCGACTTGTGAAAGGGAAGGGCGAACAAATCGATCTCGAGTTGATGTGCCTCTCCATTCTGCTCGTATTTGCTTTTTGCCGGAAAATGGTCCGGCATGATAACGCGGCCTCGAGCCATCAGCACGGCCCGTTCGACCATGTTTTCCAGCTCCCGGACATTTCCCGGATAAGAATAGTTCTTGCAGCATCAGAATCGCTTCATCCGAAAACCCGACCATTTCCGAAGCCATTTTTCTCGCTGTATTGCCGGAAGAAAATGCTCGGCAAGATGGAACGATGTCGGAGCGCCGCTCGCGCAGAGGAGGGATCTGGATGCGCACGACGTTTAGCCGGTAGTACAAATCCTCGCGGAACACCTTTTCGCGTACGGAGCTTCCAAATCCCGATTCGTCGCGGCAAGAACTCGAAAATTGCCGTGAATCGTTTCCGTCCCGCCCACTCTTTCGAAAGTGCGTTCCTGCAATACGCGCAGCAGCTTGGACTGCAGGCCGGGCGACAGCTCTCCAATTTCGTCCAGAAAAATCGTGCCGCCCTCCGCCATTTCAAAACGGCCCGCTTTGCGGCCGACCGCTCCCGTGAACGCGCCCCGCTCATGGCCAAATAGCTCTGTTTCCAGCAAATTATCGGGAATCGCCGCGCAATTGACGACGACGAATGGCTTCTCTTTCCGTTGGCTGTAACTGTGAATGGCCTCCGCAACGAGTTCTTTTCCTGTACCCGATTCCCCGCAAATCAAATACCGTCGAATCCGTTTCCGCCACTTTGCCGATCATGATGAAAACATCCAGCATGGGGCCGCTCGTGCCAATCAAACGCCCCGCTCCAGAAACGGAGCCTTGACCACTCCTTGGAGTGCAGGCGGATCACCTCGCGATTCAGCGCGGCATGATCCAGCGCCCGCTCCGCAGTCAAAACGATTTCGTCGAGATCGAAGGGTTTGGTGACGAAGTCATAGGCGCCCAATCGCACCGCTTCGATCGCGCTATGGCTGGAACCATACGCGGTAATGACGATCACGGGCATCGACGCCAAGTTGCGAGTGGCTGTGCAAATGTTGAAGAAATTCCTCGCCGCCGATCTTGGGCATCTTCCAGTCGCTGAAGATGAGATCGGGCGTGGCTGTGCGCAACAATTCGATCGCGGTAGCGCCGTCATCGGCTTCCAGAATAGAGTATCCGCGAGCGCGCAGAATTTCCGCCAGCGTTCTGCGGAGGTTTGCTTCGTCGTCGACTATCAGGATCGTGGCTGGCATTTTAGAAGGAGGATGAACTCCCGCCACGATTTAAGTTAAGGAGTCCGGAATTGTGATCTGTCACGCTAGTGCCACGGCCCTTTTCACTCTCAATCTTGATGTCACCGCCATGGGCACGAACGAGTTCGTGAGATATGGATAAGTCCCAGCCCCGTTCCGGACGGTTTTGTCGTGAAGAATGGATCAAAGACGTGGCTGACCACGGCCGAATCCATGCCCTTGCCCGTATCCTGAAACTCGACACTGACCCTGGGCCGTTTTTCAGACTTCATTGTTCTGAGACGTCAAAGTGACGGAAAGGGTTCCACCATGATCGGCCATGGCTTCGAGCGCATTCTGGATAATATTGTCGAACACTTGCGCCATACGGTCTTTGTCAACCACCGCGAGAAATTCCTGGCCGGAAGATTCGTCATCAGCTGCACCTGGCTGCTGCAATGCCAACTCCTCAAACGAGCGCACGCGCTCCTGCACCAAGCCCCTTCAAGTCGACTGGCTTCCAGTTGCAGCTGAATGGGCCGCGCAAAACTCAGCAGCCGGTTGACGATGCCGTTAAGCCGCTCGATTTCTTCCAACGCGATCCCGCAGGACTCCTTGACTTTGGCGTCCGCTGCGTCCCGCCGGCACATTTGCACCCGCAGGCGGATCGTCGCCAGCGGATTGCGGACTTCGTGGGCAACGCCAGCAACCAGTCGCCCGAGGCTCGCAAGGCGCTCCGCATGGCGCAGTTGCGATTCGATCTCCTTCTCATGCTCCATCTTTTCTTTCAGCGTCAGTCCTAGTCGGTTGATGGCCTGGACGATATGCTGTATCTCGGCCGGCTCGTTGGTCGTGTCGATCCGGGAAGACAGAGTTGTCTTCGAGCGTCTGCAGGCCCATTCTCAATTCTTCCGCACGCCGCCTTGCAGGTTGCGAATTACCAGCAGCGTCAGCAACACGCTGGCCAGCGCCGCTGCGGCAAGGCTTGCCGTTATCAGATACGCTCGAAATCGATTCGCTCCAGGCAAGTCCGCAATTCGTTTGACGGACCACGCGCTCCCCACCACCGAATACCCTTCGCGAATAGGAATCGCGCTGATGAGAAATAGTCCCGCCGGGTTCGACGTATGACTTTTTCAGCGCTCTCCTTGCTGGTCGCGGCGGTCCGTGCGGCTTCGACAACCGCCTGATGTTCTGCTTGCGGCACGTCGCTGCTCCCTGCGCTCCCCGCCCGCGCTTCGCCGCTGGGATAGAACTCGCCTATCAGCTTATCGCCCGATAGCGAATAATAGCCTCCTCCAATTCCTTCCAGATTTTGCAGCACAAGACGGCTCGTCAGCGCCAGCACTTCTTCGGAACTCGCCGTCGTCGGGATTGTCCAGTGGCGGCTGCTGATTATTGCGGCGGGCGGAATCCGCGCGGTCCTCATATTCCTGCGCAAGATTTCGCGCTGTTTCCGCCAGGCGTTTTTTCTCGCCGTTGAGGACGGCGGACTTCGTGTAGCGCAGGGTTGCCACGATTGCGAACAAAACCGCCAGAGACAAAACCACCACGAGCGTGCCCAGCAGGCCAACTTGCCAGCGAAAACTCAGTCTCGACAGTGAAAGTTTGGAAGGCAGACGCCCCGCCTCTCTCCCCGCCGACGATAACAGCATGATAGCAATTTTCTGAATACGCGGCAGCTTCGTCGAATCCGTCAGACGTCTGGCTCGGCTGCGGCACGATTTCCCTCCCTCACGCCAAAAACAGAAAGTAAGCGGCGCTTAACACAAAAAGTAGGCCAAACCGGAAGATGCTGTACGCAGAAAGTCCAAACATTCGCTCTGCTCCTCGCCCGCCGTGTTCCTTCCGGTAGAGCTTAGGGCGCATAGCCAATCGGCACCTTCGATCTCATTGCAAACGAGCGGCCACCCATCGTCATGCCCGACTTGTGGACTAAGTCCTTCCTGTTCTTCAATGCTGGGATGGCAGCTGCAAAATTTCTTCACAAGATTTCTATATGTGTGAAGGAAGCGAACACGCCCCGTAAAGAAAACGAACAATGCGGCGGGCGAGCAGCAAGCAAACGCCATTTCTAGTTGCTCGATAAACCATCTCGGCTTTTAAATCTTGAATCCATTGGGCTCCGCTGTTGCCTTTATTTTCTTGACCTTGCAGTTCCGGCGCTTTCGTTTGCTTACGAATGTTAGGCACACTTGAAGAAAGCGAAATGCTTGCAGGGGATTGGAATTAGCCTTGCTCTCGAATTGCCGTACGCCAATATTCGTTTCAGCCATCGCCTAAAGGAGGCCGCTTGCAAATGGAAGAACAGCTCACACCGTGTTTGGAAACCTCAAAAACGCCGATTCTTCCAATCGACATGGATGCCGGTGAATTGGAAGCCCTTTTTGCATCCTGCATTCCCCGCCTTCAGAGGACCGCAAGACAGTTCTTGCGCAATCCACAAGACTGCGAAGATGTAGTGCAAGAGGGACTCCTGCTTGCCTTCAGAAAGCTCCGCCAATTCGAGGGCCGTTCGTCCTTTTCTACCTGGCTGCACAGCATTCTCAGGAATTCCGCCAGGACGCATGTCCGCAGAATGAAATGCCGCCCGCTGTGCTTGCCGGAAGAGGAGCTATCCGACGAAGACACTATGACATTGGATCATCGCTTTGTGGACTCCGCGCCGAGTCCGGAGGAGGAATGCGCCAGCCGCGAAAAATCTGGCCTCTTGCGCGAAGTCCTGCCGGAGCTTCCGCCGCGATACGCGCTCGCCTTGCAGCTTTGCGATGTACAAGGATTGGAATCCAAAGAGGCCATTAAAATTCTGCAAATCAGCACTGCCGCGCTAAAAACCTGTCTGTTCCGCGCTCGGAGGCTTGCCACCCGGCGGATTCGGGGCCGTCTTTGTCGTCCCACCGACCCCTTGCCCAATCTGAAGAGCTCGAGGCCGCTCCGATATCCTGATTCGGCATTCGTTCCCGCCGCAACTCACACAGGCGGCGCGTGGCCCACAAAGAAAAAACGATTCTCCCTGTACGCGAGGTCGCGTAGGAATCTGCAAGTCTTAGGAGGTAATCATGAATCCTGTAACAAAACACTACGCTTTCGGAAACGCAGTCTGGCGGCCCTGGCTCCTGCCCGCTCTGCTCTGCACAACACTCTTCGTCCTGCCTGCTAGGGCAAACGAAGGATCCATCGCCGTTCCAAGTGGAACCATTCTGCCGGTTCGGCTGAATTCGACCCTCTCCTCGCAAAAGGCGAAGGCTGGTCAGGTCATCACCGGCAGGGTTATGCAGGACGTTCCGCTCCCTTCTGGTGAGCGCATACGCGAAGGCAGCAAGGTGATCGGCCACATTGTCGAAGTGATTCCCGCAAGCACTGGCGCGCAAACCCGCGTCTCTCTCCAGTTCGATAAGTTGCTCTCCTCGCACCAGACCATCGCTATTACTACCAATCTGCGCGCTTTGGCCGGATTCGTGGGGGTGCAGGAAGCGGAGATTCCCACAATAAGTAGAGGGGAAGGCGATGGCGCTCATCGCATGACCACGGTCCAGGTTGGCGGCGACGTCGTGTACGGGACGGACGCTCCAGTCACTACGAACGAAAATTCCAATGATATTGTGGGGAAAGGTGTCTACGATGGAGTTTTGAGCCAAATCAGGGCTAAGCCTGGCACGCTGTGCCGCGGCCCGATCGACGGCAATGTAAGTCCCCAGGCGCTCTGGGTATTTTCCTCCGATGCCTGCGGCGTCTACCGCCTTCATCACATCAGCATTGTTCACGCCGGCCGCACCGACCCCACGGGCGTCATCGTTCTGGCTTCTGACCAAAATAATCTGAAAATTACGGAGGGTGCGGGCATGCTCTTGCGCGTCACCGGCAACAGCCACACTTTGAACGCATCGCTTTGATTCCCACACTCCCCGACGGCCAAAGCCGGAGTCCGTTTCCCCTGCGTGCCACTCCCGGAAATTTGGCTGGGGCGGCCGGTAGCTCCCAATCGCGAGCTACCGGCCTGGCCTGTCTCGCTTCGCTTCATCGCCTCGCGCGCCATTCACTGTCTGTAGGGCTCTCTCAGGAAACAAACCTGCTCTCAATTAACGGCACGAGCGCGTCGAAAGAATCGAGATAAATATCCGCGGGATACGCGCCGCGATCGTGCACTCCAAATCCATAATTCACCGCCGCCGCCATCATCCCCGCATTTCTCGCCGTCTGCATGTCCACTTCGGAATCGCCTACGAGCAACGCTTCCTCTGGCGTCGGCACCCAATTCCCGCAGGATCGTCCGCGCCCCCAGCGGATCGGGCTTTTTCGTTTCAAAACTGTTTCCTCCGTAGATCGCTCGAAAATATTTCGCGAGCCCCATCGCCTCGAGAATTCGCACGCTAATTCGCACCGGCTTATTCGTCAAAACCGCCATCGGCACGCTCGCCAGTTTTTCCAGCGTCTCGGCCACTCCCGGATACGCGCACGTCGTATCCATTTTGTGCTGTCTCGTAGTAGCTCAAGAAAAATTGCAGCGCCCGTTGCCGTTCCTCTTCCGTGCACCCCTCTCCGAGCGCCCGCTCCACAAGTTTCGGCGCTCCATGTCCGATATATCCCGAGATCGTTTCCGCCGCCAACTCCCCGCGCCCCAGCTCGCGCAGCATCGCGTTAACCGAATGAATCAAATCCTGCTTCGAGTCGATCAGCGTCCCATCCAAATCGAAAACCAACGCGCGCAAAGAGCTCAGTTTCCTGTCAGCCATGAATTTTTCATTTTAGTATGTCCGCCGCCTCTTTCGGCATCTCCTATGATTTTTAATCCATCATGAAAGCGGCATTAAAGAAAGCGTTCTATCGTTTATCAGAATTCTCCGCATTTCGCGTAAACTATAGGGCTTGTCGCTCGGCACAAAACACAACCGGAGACCCCATGGCCCAGGTTCACCCCTTCCAGGCGTTTCATTACAACCCCCAGCGTGTCCCGTTCGAACGCGTCCTGACTCAGCCTTACGACAAAATTTCTCCAGCGATGCAGGACAACTATTACGCCGCTGACCCGCACAATCTCATCACTGTCGAAAAAGGCCGCGCCTACCCCGACGACTCCCCGCAGAACAATGTCTACACGCGCGCCGCCGCCGCGCTCGATAGCTGGATCCGCGAAAACGTTGTGGTGCAGGATCCCGTTCCCTCTTTCTACGCTTATTCCCAGGAATACACCGTTCCCGGCACCGGCGAGCAACGCACGCGCCGCGGTTTCATCGGCGCCGGCAAACTCGAGGACTATTCTGCCGGCGTTGTCTTCCGCCACGAACACACTCTCTCCGGCCCCAAAGCCGATCGCCTCGAACTTCTTCGCAATACCCGCACGCACACCGGACAGCTCTTCATGCTCTATTCGGATCCGCAGCAGCGCATCGACTCTATTCTGAAGGACGCCGAGTGCTCGACTCCGGCGGAAATGCTGCTTCGCGATGAATACGGCGTTGTGCATCGCTTGTGGTCCATTTCCGATTCCGACCGCACCGCCGTCATCAAATCCGTCATGGAAGAGCACAAACTCGTGATCGCCGACGGCCATCATCGTTATGAAACCGCCCTGAATTATCGCAATGAGCGCCGCCTCACCGCCGGCGGCCTGCATCCCTCGGCGCCCTACGCGCCCGCGTCCTACGATTTCGCCATGATGACCTTCGTCAACACCTGCAGCGAAGGCCTCACCATCCTTCCCACGCACCGTCTCGCCGCCAACCTGCACGATTTTTCCTGGAGCGAAGCGCGCCGCTATCTCGAGCCGTGGTTCGAAGCGCAAGCCTTTCCTTTTGCCGACGAGGGCCAGAAAGCTGAAGCGCAAACTAAATTTCTCGCGCAGCTCCACCAGGCACGGGGCCAGCGAGCCATCGGCGTTTATCCTGCCGCGGAACACGCAAAGCGCGCCTACTACGTCTTAACGTTGCGCCGCGGCGCCGATCTTTCCCAGCTTCTCCACGCCGTGTCCCCGCTCCAGCGCGAGCTGGATGTCGTCTTGCTTCACGACGGCATTCTCGAGCCCGCCTTCGGCATCACTCTGCAAGCCGTCACCGCCGAACGCAATCTCAGCTACGAGCGCGACGCTTCCGCCGCTCTCGATGCCGTCGATCGCGGCGCCGCGCAGATCGCCTTCCTTCTGAATCCCGTGGATGTCGATCAGGTGATGCGCATCGCGATCGCTGGAGAAGTGATGCCCCAAAAATCCACCGACTTTTATCCCAAGCTCCTGAGCGGCATCACCATGTACCGCCTCGACTGACCCAAAAAGGGTTTCCCTTCTGATTCGTGCTTACCAGACTAGTGGGATAAGCCGGGAGCGCGTGTTCTCGCAGTATTCGGAATACCCTGCCAAGTCCTGACGAAGAATTTTTTCCTCATTCAAAATTCGCAGAACAATCACCGGAACGACCAGCGCGAATGCCGGCACCGCCCAATACGACCCCAGCGCCAGCGGCGTGAACAAAATCGAGATGATCCCGCCGAGATACATCGGATGGCGAACGATCCGGTAAGGCCCAATCGATACGACGCGCTGCTCTTTTTCCACTTGTATGATCCGCGAAGCGTAGCTGTTCGCGCTCATCACCCAATACGTCATTAAGTATCCTGCGAGCGCGAGCGTCCCCGAAAAAATCATGAGCCACACGGGCACCGCGCCAAAAGTTCTGCGCGACCATCCAAACCGGAAATCAAACCCCGGAATCAGGAAGGCCGCAAAGAAAATCAGCTTCGCGAACTTCATAATCAGTTTCTGCTCGCCGATTTTTTCCTTGCTCTGCAGCCTTCGTTCGACTAGCTGTGGATCGCGCTCGACGAAATGGATGGACGCTCCCAACATCGGAATCATCAGGAGTCCCAGAAATATCCAACCCTGCCAAAATTTCCAGGTCCCCGCGGGAAGAAACAGCATCGCGCCCACAACCACCGCCGTGAGCACGCATTGAACGATCACTCTTGTTTTAAGGCTCATGCTCTCCCAAAACAAAAGGGCACGCGCATGCGTGCCCTTTCGCAAAAACCATTCTTCGCGCTGCGGCCCGGCTTACTTCGCGAAGCTCGCCACTGCTTCTGCTTCGCTGTTATACACGTCGAACACCGTCAGCAGCTTCGTAATTTGCAGCACTTCCTGAAACTTGCTGCCCAGATGCGCTAGCTTCAGCGCCGCGCCCTGCGACTTCGCGCTGTGATGCGCCGCCACCAGCGTGCCTAGCCCCGCGCTGTCGATAAACGTGATGTTCGCCATGTTCAGCACAACTTTTTTCTTTCCCTCGGCGATCAAGCTCTTCACTTTTTCCCGCAGCGCGTTGCTCTCTTCTCCCAGTACGATGCGCCCGTCCAGCGCCACCACGGACACGCCATCCACTTCCCGGTTCGTCATCTTCAATGCCACTGTGTTTTCCTCCTCATCGGATAGCAGTACCGGCGGCAACCCGGGCCGGAACCACAAAGCTTATCAATAATAGTCCGCGCACGACATGTAATATCCGCAGACCGGGCAAATCAATTTGCAGCGCCGCGATTCCAGCCTCTTCGAGCACACTGGACAATATCTCGAAGCATCTTCCCCCGGGATCCCTGTGGTCCCCTCAACGTTTGCTGCCGAGGCCTCCTGCGTAGAAACCTCAACCGCCTCCCGCTGAACCGGGGCAAGCTCCTGTTTCGCGGCACTATTCACGGCCCGACTCTTATAGCACATCCCCCGCCAACTGTGTAGCGCCGGGCTTTAGCCCGGCATTCCCTCCCTTGCCCGCCGCTGGCATTTTGCTATTCTCTTCTTTCGATCCTCCTCCATCCCAATGTCTACTCGAACCACCGAAGTCCGCGGCCTAAACCTCGACTCCCAAACCCGCTGCCTCCATTACCACTCCCCCCTCGACATCATCGCCATCAAAATGAAATGCTGCGCCACCTATTACGCCTGCAAAGACTGCCACGACGCCCTGGCCAACCACCCCCTCGAGCCTTGGCCCCGCTCCGAATGGCACACTCCCGCCGTCCTCTGCGGCGCTTGCCGCACTGAACTCACTATCCTCGCCTATCTCAGGTCCAATTCGCTCTGCCCCGCCTGCCGTGCCCCCTTCAACCCCCGCTGCAGCAACCATCACCATTTCTATTTTGCCGGCCACGCGATCCGCCCGGAGCCTCGATAAGCCAAATTCGCGATGTGCCCCGCCCGCGCCGCCGCCACCCCGGTTTCCACCGGCGCGTTCGGCTCTTTGCGGCTTTTGATGCACTCGAAGAAATTCTGCATGTGGTCAATCGTCCCGTCTCGGAAGCTGTCTGCCCGCAGAACCGGATTCTCCCTTCCCAGCAAGCCTTCGTGATAAACACCAAACCCATTCCGGCTCAGCTTCATCGTTGCTTCCGTGCCCCGGAACTCCAGCCCCCCGTCATCGATCGATGAAGCCATCATCCCCTCGTACACCACGTCGAACCCCGGATACCGTAGCGCCGCTTGCACCGTGTCCGGGCAATCCCATTGCTCAAAAATATATTTGTCGCCCAGCATCTGTGCATCGCGTGGCTGGTCCGCTTTCATCGCCCAGTGCACCACGTCGATCCAGTGCGTAAATAAATCCGTCATCGCCCCGCCGCCAAAATTCCAAAACCACCGCCAGCGATGAAACGTCTCTTCGCTGAACGCCTGCTCCGGCGCGCCTCCCAGCCACTGCTTCCAATCAAGTGCCTGGGTATCGGTCGGCTTTGCCGCCCCGCCTGCCTGATAGTTCTGCCACCAGTACGTTCTCACCTGCGGCACGCGCCCCAGGCTCCCTCCCTGAATCAGTTCCACCGCATCGCGAAAGTGGCTCCAGCTGCGCTGCTGCATTCCGCACTGCAAAATCCGTTTGCCAGAGCGCACCGCTCGCGTCAGCGTCGCACCCTCTTCCAAAGTGTGCGTCACCGGCTTTTCCAGATAAACGTCTTTCCCCGCCGCCAGCGCGTCCACCGCCATTCGCACATGCCAGTGATCCGGCGAAGCAATAAAAACCGCATCAATATCCTTCTCCAGTACCTCGCGATAATCCCCATGCGTCGTCGCCAAGCCGTTCGAGCGCAGCTTGACCGCATCGCGCCGCGGCCCATACACGTCGCTCACCGCCACGATCTGGTAGCTCCCCGCCTTGTCCGCCGCCCCGAGCAGGTCGCCCATCCTCCCGCCCGCTCCCAGCACGCCAACACGCAAAGTATCGTTCGCGCCCAGCACTCGCGTTGACGCCAGCGCCGTCAGCCCGCCCGCTATCAAAAAACTTCGCCGATCCGGTGGATATCTCATGCCGCCCATCTTAGCCATTCGCGCCCAACGAGGAAAGTGGCTACCCCCGGTTTCCGCGCCGCCCCATCCCGCACCAACCATTTCCATCTCAGCGGCTGGCTAGGTGACCGGTCCGAGAACCCCCTAATTCTCGCTGATCGGATAGGGAGACTCTCGCGCCTTCACTGATCCTAGATTTTTCAGGTTCCGGCTTCGCGCCACGGCAGCTCTTGCTGACCATCTCCCTCCTCCCTCTGTGGTGTGATCTGAGTCACCCGGTCGAGTGCGTCCTGGCACAGTCAAATTGGCACAAATTGAGTAAATAGAGAGATGTAGCCGTGGCCCGGGGAACCACTCCAGTGCCGAGCTGGGCTGTAATTGGTAGCCAACACCGGTGGTCCCCGGGCCGCCTATGTCTCGCGGGTTTGGGCTTTCCATTTGGTCGGCTCGAACTACGTAAAGGAGTGGGCCATGAATTACATCATCTATTCCGTGGCGATATTGGTTGCCGGAGTTTTTGCGTTTGGGCTCAGTCGCGCAATGAGGGGCTATTTCAAGTTTCGCGGAAAGAGAATTGTGTCGTGTCCGGAGACTCATCAAGCTGCGGCGGTACGCGTTGCCGCGGGAGACACGGCGCTGGGAGCCATTCTTGGCCGCGAGCACCTGAAGTTGAGCGAGTGCTCGCGCTGGCCCGAACGGGAAGTCTGCGGGCAAGAGTGCCTGCAGCAAATCGCAGAGGCTCCGAAAGCCTGCCTGGTTTCTACGATTGTTCAACAGTGGTACCAGGGCCAGAATTGCGTCTATTGTCACAAGCCCTTTGGCGAACTCCATTGGCATGACCATCCGCCGGCGCTCGTGGACCAGCAGCGAAAAACGGTGCAGTGGACCGAAATCCCGGCCGAGAAGCTGCAAGAAACGATGAAGACGCACTGGCCTATCTGCTGGAATTGCCATATCGCGGAAACATTCCGGCGGGAATGTCCCGAGTTGGTTGTGGACCGCCCTGCCGACCCGCTGAGAATGAGCTTGTATAAATAGGTATGCAGCCCGCGCATAACGTAGTGAGATAAATCGGCGTGCCCCGCACGCAGGCTTTCCGTGTGGGGTTTTGGCCTTGCTTTTGATTTCCTCTGCGCCGCGGCGCGTGGGCAACCCCCAACGAGTCGGAGTCTTTACTGCATCCCCGAGTAAAGCTATTCTATTAGCCTAGCGCCCGCGTCCTGCAAATCAAAAAACAATCGCAGACTCAGACCATCTCCCGCCCGCTATAAGCCGCGGCCATTTTTCCCTGTTTGGGACCGGATTCGGGAGACATCCAGTGGCGCGGAAGAAATCGGTATGCACGGCGCCAGCCGCGCACACGGCAACTCGTGCGATCAGCTATTGCTGAGAACGGAGATCTCGAACATGAAGCCGAATGAACCCAGCCGCACCGCCCTGATGATCGCCCGGCAACGAGCTGCTCATCAGGTGCTCGATCATGGCGCAATCCTCTATGACCCATTTGCCATGAAGATTGTGCTTGAAGACGAAAAGGAAGTGCTTCAATTTGCCACCGCACACCCCTTGGCCAGCATCGGACGTCTGATCACCGCCGCGCGCAGCCGGATTGCGGAAGATGCTTTGGCAAGCGCTGTCGAAAGAGGGGTTCGGCAGATCGTCATCCTTGGCGCCGGACTCGACACCTTCGCTCTTCGGAATCCCCATGCCGCGCGACAGCTCCGTATCTATGAGGTGGACCACCCCGCGACGCAGGCAGGTAAACGCCAGCGCTTGGCGGAAGCTCAAATCGCGCTTCCGCCATGGCTTATTCTCGTGCCAGTCGATTTCGAGCAGGACGATGTCGGAGAGAAGCTCGTCGCCGCAGGCTTTCAGCGGAACTCGCCCGCGTTTTTCACTTGGCTCGGCGTTGTGCCATACCTCACACAGGACGCTATCGGCCGCACTCTGGACTATATTTCCTCAATCCAAAACTCCGAGGTGGTGTTCGACTACCTGGAACCCGAGGCCTTCTCCGGAGAGCTAAGCCAATTAGGAAAGGAGCGGACCGAACAGCTTAAGAAAATGGATGAACGTTCGGTCAGCCGTTTCGAGCCCGCTGGCATGGCGGCGATTCTTCGCTCGCACGGATTTTGTGCCATCGAAGACATCAATTTCCTGGAGATCGCCGCCCGGTTCGGCCCCGCCATTCAAGGACTCGCGCCCGGACACCTCGGTGTTCATGTCGTCCACGCTATGCACTAGTTGTACGAGGTCATCTACTGCTATTCAAATTCAGCGCCCGTTCACACCGCCAGAACCGATTTATGCGCGGACGCGTGCAGCCCCGACGGCAAGAAGGGCGCTAAGGCATGGGGGTGGACGGCTGGCCCGTACGTAATTCGGTGAGATAAAAGGGGTGCCCCACACGTCGGTCTTACGTGTGGGGCTTTTGCCTTTGCTTTCGGTTTTTCGTTCTGTTTTTCTTTGTCTCCTATTCCAACGTTTCTCCTGGATTCTTAGTCCATAAAATCAATCGGTACCAATCCACGGGCCACCCGTCCAAGGATAAAGACACGGCGGATTTGGATGGACTCGTAAAAGTCACGCGAATGTCGCTCTTTAGGCGCAGCTATCAGCGTTGTTGCAACCGCTCATCTGAAGATGGTGAGGACTGATAGTGGCTAGATTTCGGGAGGATCTCTTCGTCGCCTGCCTTTAGGACTGGCTGGCCCGCATTTGGGACGAGTAACACAAACCCATTCTTACCAGATGGGTCGCCTAAAATCACTTTTAGGTCTGGACCGAGCCTTACAGAAAAAGTCCGCTCGCCATTGTGAGTAGCCACTACCAATCCAGGCGGGAAGCGATTAGTTACCGCTTCTGTTACTAATTCTCCTGTGCTTAGAATTACGTGAGTTTCGCCATTCCGGGCGACTAGCGACACGGTAGAGCCGAGTTTATCCGCCGAACATAAATTAAGCACAGAACTTTTCGATGGCGCATATAAGTCCAGGCAAGCACCGCCGTCTAGTGGCTTTAGAGTAGCGACGTCCTTTCCGGAGGCGTCTATTAACACAAACCGGTGGGACCTAAATTCTGCTCTCATGCTCGGGAAACCTGGGGACAGACGGGACGTTTTCCAGTTTTTCCAATCTGAGCCTCTATCGTCCAGATCGGTAGCTCCATTTGTTCCCGAGGTCGCCCCACAGTTCGTGAGGGAACCGAGAGGGACAGACGGGTCGTAACCTGTCTCACCAAACTCCCAAATTCCCGCCAACTCCTTCCATGCCCTCGACTTCCACCCGTCTCATTCGAATGATACTTAGTTTATAATAATCCTTGACAGTAATAGAAAGCCGTGCTACCATGTTCCATGCTCACCCCGCTTGCCCTGAGTTCCGAAGGGAGCCTCGAACGCTTTCGCCTTTACCCTGAACAACGGAGAAGGGCACGCCGCACCCTCTTACCCCCGGCTCGCCCCATCCGTTCCGCCCCCATTTCCTTTTCCGAGCTCTGTGTACTCTGTGCCTCTGCGTTCAGCCCTCCTCCTTCGCCCACCATCCGCAACCTGCAAACCTTCCACCTTTCCAACCTCGCAACCTTTCTACGCGCTAACTCCCATAGAATCCGCACTTACGCAAAACACACCTCTAACCCCTTTAGAATCCGCACTTCCAAAACAAAGGACTTAAAACCCCGTAGAATCCGCACTTACAAAAAAACCGGGGAGGGGGTTCCCTCTCTTCCGAGCCGAGGAAGAGGGGCCTCATGTCTCTGCGCGACACGCAGCAATTCCCGCAACCCCAATCCCCTCATTGGTTTACTTCATAACTCGCGGACACCCCGGGGTGGGGGGCCCCTACTCATCGTTCACTACTCCCTACTCACTTCACCCCTTGAAACCCCCGCTCCAAACGGCGCATCCTTATCTATGTACGTGCAAGAAAGGCCCGGCGGCCCGGGAACCCAGGTACTCGACCATGCGCCGCTTCCTGATCGCTATTGCTTCCCTCGCGATTCTTCCCGCGATGGCATCCGCGCAGCACGGAGGAATGTCCGGGATGGGCCATGCCGGTGCCAGCGCTCCCCACTCTGCCATGGCGATGCACGCCGCCCCCGCCAGCGGTTTCCACGCAACTTCCCAAATAAACTATGGCGTCCGCCCGCCTTCGGGCATGCATTGGGTTCGCACCCGTTCCGGCGCGATCGTCGCTCGCCCGATCCAGCGCTCGACCGCTACTGTGCAGCGAACTGGCTCTGGCCGTGCGTTGCTTTCGCAGGATGTTGTGCCCGGGCTCGGGTTTGATTACACCCATCTTGGCGCCGTCCATCCGCACGGAATCAATGGCCGCCGGGACCGGAATGGAAACTTTGCCTTCGCCTATTTTCCGTTTTACGGCGGCGGATACTATATGCCGGTCTCGTCCGATGATGACGTAGAGGAATCGCCGGCAGCCGATGCGCAACAACCCGACACTGGCGATCAGCAAGCTGCGCAAACGGATGACGCCGAGCTCTACGCGCGGCCGTCGCGGGACTATGTGCCTCCGCCAGAGACAGCCGCAGAGCAGGAAGCCGAGCAATATGTTTTTGTCCGCCGCGATGGAACCGTGTTTTTTGCCGCGGCTTACGCTTGGGAGAACGGCACGCTCCGCTACATTACTAGAGAAGGTTTGCGCCGCACCCTCACCGCCGACAAGCTCGACCTGGATGCCACGCAGCAATTCAACGAACAGCGCGGCCTGACGTTCCGCTTGCCCGCGCTAAATTCGTTTCTTCGCCGTGGTGGCGAGCCGCAAGTAACGAAGGAAGAAGTAAAGAGGCAAGAAGTACAAGGCGAGAAGCAGAGAAAGAAAAAGTAAAAGTAAAAGAGAAAAATTCCGCTGCTGGAGTCCGCGTTTAGCTTTTACATGCGCTGCGTTTGGAAGACGCGAATTATTTTTTCACCGGCTCAGGCATCACGTAGCCCGAAACTGCCGGAAGTCCGGCGCGCTCAAGCTGCACGGTCGTGTGGTCGATCTTAAATTCCTTAGCGGCTTTCTCTTGAATCGCCCGCAGCAGTCGCTCGCACGCGTCAAGGTGCATATCCGGAATGCGCGCGTGCAAGCTCAGCGCGTTGTGCCCGCCGCCCAGCGACCAAATGTGCACGTCATGCACTTCTTGCACGCCTTCCACAGTGAGGATCGCGCGCGCGACTTCCTCGACGCGCATCTCTCGCGGGCGCCCTTCGAGAAGAATGTGCGACGACTCGCGAAGAATGCCGATGCTGGACCACAGCACCAGCAACCCGATGGCGATGCCGAGAAGCGGATCGATCCAGAGCGCGCCAGTCATGCGAATGGCGATGGCGCCGGCGATGATGGCGATGTTAGAGAGAGCGTCGCCGAAATTGTGAACCAAAATGCTGCGCAGGTTTAGATCCTTGTGGCCGCGCACAAGAGCGAGCGTGATGCCGCCGTTGACGGCAAGCGCGGCGAGCGACGTCCAGATCATCCAGCTTTCGACGACGTGGACGGGCGAGCGGAAACGCTCGAAGGCTTCGTAGCCAAGCCAGAGCGAAAGCAGGACGAGCAAAATGGCGTTGGTGAACGCGGCCAGAATCCCGGCGCGGTGGTAGCCGTAGGTTTTTTCGCTGTCGGCCGGGCGTTCCGCCCAGCGCATCGCTAGCCAGGAGATGCCGAGAGCGGGAACGTCGGAGAGATTATGGACGGCATCGTTCAGGAGCGCGACGGACCTGCCGAGGATTCCGCCGAAGATTTCGGCAACGACCAAGCCGAGTGTGGCGACCATGGCCCAGCCAAGTACCGACGGGCGCAACGGCGGATGCTCGTGGCCGTGGTGGCCATGCGAATGCGGATGGTGGACGTGGCCATCATGGAGGCCGTGCTCGGGATCGTTGGCGTCTTCGCGGGCGCGATCAAACG
The DNA here is from genome assembly GCA_963804545.1 of uncultured Acidobacteriota bacterium. Taxonomy (GTDB): domain Bacteria; phylum Acidobacteriota; class Terriglobia; order Acidiferrales; family UBA7541; genus Acidiferrum. Next base: position 1,795,511 of record CAWDQW010000004.1, on the reverse strand, counting down.
CGCGAGTAAGCTCACGATCGGGAGACTGGTCGTGTATCTGGTCCATCGAGTTCATTTTACGCACGTTGGACGCCTTGCGCAGCCTTTGGGCATAAGCTTCAAAAGCCCATTGGCAGGAGTGCCTGTGCTACCAGTGGGAAGTTTGACACGTCCCCGGCGCGAATTCATTGACGCATTTCCCGGCGGCTGCCAACATCGAACTAGCTTCCCTTTCCGCTGGTTTGGCGGCGGGAATGGCCTACGCACAAGTATGTGTGTTGAGGGACATGACGGCTCCCATCGCAAAACTAAGTTTCTGGGGTGTTCGCGGATCGACCCCGACGGTCGACCCAGCCACCTGGCGATACGGCGGGAACACGCCCTGCCTCGAACTGACCGCGCCGGACGGGACGCAATTCATTTTGGATTGCGGGACGGGGCTGCGCATGCTGGGCAGCCGCTGGGGCACGCCGAATGGCGGCGGAAATCCCGAGACACATATTTTTGTCACGCATTATCACTGGGATCACATTCAGGGGATTCCGTTTTTTTCGCCGCTGTATGCGGAGAACAACGAATTTCATTTTTATAGTTTTCGGTCGAAGTTTTTGGGGCGCGATAGTTTGAAACAGGTATTTGAAGCGCAGATGGCGCTGCCGTATTTTCCCGTGGACATGTCCGCCATGAACGCGAAGAGGAAGTTCAAGGAAGTGGAAGGCGGAGATACGTTCACGATTGGCGAAAATAAAATCACGGCGCGATGGCTGAATCATCCGCAGGGATGCCTCGGGTTTCGCATCGAGACGCCGGCCGGAACAGTGGCCTACGCCACGGATAACGAGCCGGGCGATCCGAAACTCGATGAGAGTTTGCGGGAGCTAGCGGAGGGCGCGGACATATTTATTAATGACGCGCAGTTTACGCCGGAGCAGCTAAAGACGACGCGGAAGGGCTGGGGGCATTCGTCGTGGAAGGAAGGCGTGAAATTGGCGCGGGAAGTTGGCGCGAAGACTTTGGTGCTGTTTCATCACGACCCCGACTCGACGGATCGCATGGTGGATTCGCTTTTGCGGCAGGCGCGCGAGGAGTTTGATTCAGTGTTTGCGGCAAGCGAAGGCATGGTGATTACGCTTGGAGGGACTGGAGATAACGTGCAGGCGCACATGCCGGGAGCGCGTACGTCCTTGCGGCGAGAGGCACAGTTCCGCGCGAAGGTTTCGGGAGTGACAGAAGACGGAAAAGAATTTCAGGAAGAGACCGTGGTGCGGGATATTTCCCTGCAAGGCGCGCTGATTTCTCTGCAGAACGTGCCGCAGCTGCAATCGGAGTTGCAGGTCACAATGCAGACGCCGGGCGAAAACGGTTCGCAATCGTCGATGCAGTTGAAGGGGTATGTGGTGCGGATCGATACAGGGACGGAGAAAGGGCAAATCGCGGTAGGCGTGGTCTTTACGGATTGAGTCGAAGTGCACAGAAAAAGGCCCAAAACTCGTAGGAAGCTCTCATGAGGAACACGGACCATGAATCTCGGCATGCGAAGCAAGCCTTTGCAAGGATCAGAGATTCCTGCGAACCCCGGAGCCGCTGGAGTAAAAGGTTCTCTGCTACAATCGGGAGCGGACACAGGAGTGGCCGGCAATGAAACGGCAAGTACGCATGGCGGAAGTGGAAGAGGTTGGGATCCGCGTCCGCGTCGAGAGTTTGGAGAATGGACGGTATCTAGGCACGAGTCCAGACGTTCCCGGCCTGGTCGCCGAGGGACGAAGCGTCGCGGAAACAGTAGAGATCGCGCAGGGGTTGGCCAGAAAAATCGTGGAATCCTGCCTTGAGCACGGGGACCCGCTTCCCCCGATTTTTCGAAACAAACAGCGTACTGCCCAAGAGTTCCGAGTACCCGTCTCCGTGCCGTAATGGGGCGGCTGGCAGGATTTTCCTACCGCGAGGTCGTGCGACGACTTCGCGCATTTGGTTTTCGATTTGATCGCCCCGGACCGGGCAGCCACGAAGTCTGGCGGCATCAAGAGACCGGGAAGAAAGTCACCATCCCTCACCACACTGGAGATATGGCCGAAGGCACGCTGCGGGCCATCTTGCGCGAAGCGGCCGTGGACGTTAATTCTTTCCTGCGAGCCTGAGGAGTGCGCGAGCGGAGCAAGCCTGGGTGCGGGATATTTCCCTGCAAGGCGCGCTGATTTCTCTGCAGAACACGCCGCAGCTGCAATCGGAGCTGCAGGTCACAATGCAGACGCCCGGCGAGAATGGTTCGCAATCGTCCATGCAGTTGAAGGGGTATGTGGTGCGGATCGATACAGGGACGGAGAAGGGGCAAATCGCAGTAGGAGTAGTATTTACGGATTAATTTCCAAGAACAACGCCGCAATCTGGGCGCGCAAGCATCATAAGAAAACGAAAGACCCACCCTTGCGTAACCCAACCCCGCAAGGATGTGCCACCCTTCGGAGAAAGACAAAGTCAAAATCTTCCCGGCGAGTTAAGCATGTCCCACCCGCCTGAGCCGCAAGAACAATCAGCTATTCGCTTTTTTGTTTGTGGCACCCGCCTCGATGGTCTTCATCTTAACGAACTCAATAGTTTTCCGGATATCCTGCTGGGTTTGGGCGTCCGAGACGTTCTGCAACAGATAGCCGAGGAGAAACAGCGTGACGTTTGGTTTCTTGTCTGATTCTGTGGATATTAACTGCGTGTCGTTAAAAGAGTCTCGGATTATGGGCAAGATGTCTCTCACCCTCTTGGGATTGTTCAGATCCCGTACGTCCAGAATCTTAAGGAGGGCAATCGAAATGCCATCGCCTAGTTGTGCCATTCGTTTTGCACCCCAGCTATGACGAGTGATTTCCTTCTCTCCTGAGCGCATCTGAAGTTCGAATCTAACCGCATTGATTGAGTAAGGGTCCGCCTCCTCTGACTGTCCGTTCAGCGACGTGGAAAGGCCGAATAGGGCGAAGCATGCCAACACAATAAATTTCATGGTTTCCCTCCATTTTCGTTCCATAATGTGGGTTCGGTCAGAGCCCGTTTTCAATGGGACTGTGATATATCATTTCCGTTGCTTGCGCTACCGTGACCGGGTGATGTTCCTTGGATCGTCCAAGAGTTCGTTCTCACGGCGTAGTTAACGCCGTTCAATAAAATAGAGATCGGTTGACTGGACGTCTCAGTAAAAGAGCCCGTAGAACAGACTCCGAAGGGTGCGTCTAGAAACTGGCCGTTCGTGTCTGTGTACTTGGAGCTTCCGGAGTATCCAGAAGGCCCGATATCTACCCAGTTGGGGATCGGGCTACCGTACGGGAGCCCGTTGTAGACGACGTTGAGGATTTTTTCTTGGGGCTCCATAGCTGTTGACTTGATGGGATTGCCGCTTTGGTCTAGGACTTGGTATTGGATTGAGATCACTATTCCGTAGTCAGTTGCGAGGCAGCCTGCTGAAGCGGTCATTGAGATGACCTGCGATGATACGACGCTAAGGCTCGTCGGTACTTGGACGATGACGGCGCCGCTGGGGGTGTGGGGAAGGAGCGGGCATTTCTCGTGTGAGTCATTACTCTGAAGTAGGGCGGAACATTGTGATGTTGTGGAACCGCCGGCGACGCCTGTGTGGGTGCCGTGGGCGTCGACGGTGACGATGGACGTGTCGCCGGAGCTCCAATCGTTGTAGAAGTAACTGCTGACGTCGTCGGTGGTGTCGATGCAGAGATCGTATGCGTATACGCCATCGGCGGCCGTTTCCTGGAGTGGGACATTGATGGGGTTGTACCAGAGGGCTACGGGAATGCCCCAGCCGCAGCAGGCGGCGCAGCCGTAGACAACGTGGCTGTAGGTTTTGTCGTAGATGAGTTTGCCCTCGAAGAGGGTCCCATTATTCTATTCGTCAGGTCGCGAATTTGGTAGGAGCCTATGGTCAGGTCGGCGGGAAGAGTTTTGCCGTCTTTGTCGGGGACGTTTTCGCGTATTAGCTTGCCGATGTCCGTCCACATTTGCTCGCCGGGCTGGAGGGTCTGGTCCAGCTCGTACTTCTGGGTACCTTGATTATAGAAGATCGTGAAGGCCGCCTGGGTTGGCTTGGTGCCGCCATTGCCCACGGTAATGACCGAGTTGTGGTGTGGATCGTACTCCCACTGACTGCCCGCCCAATGGAAGGCAAGCTGATCGGAAAAGGGGGTTTGCGCCCCATAGCGAAGAGTCTGGTCGTAACTCGCGGCAACGGCCACGACTTCATCAGGAAGCGAATTGGTTGTGAGAATGACGGAGACTCGGGGCGCTTCGCTTCCATCTTGGCTTCCTGCCCAGCCCGCCAACAGCTGTCCGAAAATTGCCACGGCCACGAGAGTGGCGGACGAAGGACAAGTGGGAGCACTCTCCTTGACAACTTAGGAGAGGCAGTTTTAGACTCCTAATCATCTTAGGAGGGAACGTGACGGGCCAAGCCCAGCTTCTTCCGGGGACTCTCGGTCTCCTTATTCTTAAGGCTGTTTCTCTCGGGCCGCTTCACGGTTACGGCATTCTTCTGCGCATCGAACAAATTTCCGCGCCGCGCTTTGCTCATCGAGCAAGGCGCGCTTTATCCCGCTTTGTTTCGGCTGGTGCGCCAGGGACTACTGACGGCAAGTTGGGGAAAGTCTGACAACAACCGGCGTGCGAAATTTTATGAGCTGACTGCGGAGGGGCGGAAGCGTTTGCGGCAAGAAGCGAGTGATTGGAATCGCCTGGTTGCTGCCATGACGTCCGTCCTCGGCACTCAGCCGGAGGAAGTATGAAACTTCTGCGCTGGCTTCGTTCTCTGCTTCCCGGGTTTTTTCATGGTTCGAACATCGACGCTGAGATGGATGAAGAGATGCGTCTGCACATCCAGAATCGCGCGGACGATTTGGAACGGTCAGGTATTTCACGCGGAGAAGCGGAGCGGCGCGCGCGGATCGAATTCGGAGGCGTGGAGCGTTTCAAGGAAGAAGTGCGCGAAACGAAATGGGAGACTCATCTGGAAAGCCTGTTTCGGGATTTTCGGTATGCGTTTCGGAGCCTTCGCAAGGACCGGAGATTTGTAGTGGAGGCCGTGTTTGCGCTGGCGCTGGGGATTGGTGCGAGCACGGTTGTTTTCAGCGTTTTTTACAATTTGTTGTTCAACGCGTTTGCGGCGAAGGATGCGGGGCGGCTGGTGGTGCCGATCATGAGGATGAGGCGAGGCCGGGGACGCCCACCGAATTCGTGGGTCCATTGGGAGGATGTGAACTATCTGCGAGAGCACAATCACGCTTTCGAGGCGTGGTCGGTTGCACAGCGGCGCAACGACTGTGCAGTATGGCCCGCAGATTTTTCAGTTTGACATTGGGCATGTGTGGCGGATGCGTTCGAGTTCTTACGGAGTGACGCCGAGCTGGGGCGCGGGATTGTGGCGGAGGACGGGGCGCCGGGAGCGGCGCCTGTTTTTGTGATGAGCTACCGGACGTGGAAGGGGGAGTTCGGGGCGGATGCGACGATTGTTGGGAAAAACTTTGTGATTGAAGGACAGCCGGCGACGTTGATGGGCGTGATGCCGCAGCGATTCCATGGGTTTGGAGTGAGGCAGGAACTGTGGACGCCGGTAACGAAGCGCGAAAGGCGGCCGACACAGAAAGAAGGGCCAAGTTTAACGTGCTGGCGCGAGTGAAGCGTGGCGTGACGATGGCGGCGGCTTCGGCGGAACTTGATGTGTTGGCACGGCAGTTGGCGGCGATGCATCCGAAGGATGACGACTATCCGAAGAAATTTACAACGCGCATGATCACGGCGAACGAATATTTGTTGGGAGAGTCTGGAGTGGGCGCAAGTTTTTGACACGGAGATCGATCTGAAGAGCATTCTTTATGACTTGCTGGCGGCGGTGCTGGTGCTACTGCTGATTGCGTGCAGCAACGTGGCCAATCTGCTACTCGCGCGAGCGACGGCGCGGGAGAAAGAACTGGCGGTGAGGGCGGCGCTAGGCGGATCGCGTTGGCAGATCGTGCGGCAGTTGCTGATGGAGAGCCTGATTTTGGCGCTCGGCGCTTGCGCGGCGGGGTGTGGGTTGGCGTGGATGGCGATGCGTGCGGTGAACGCGACGATGCATCAGAAGGCTTGGCAACGAATGAGCTGGGAGGCGGTGATCGGGCTGAATGTGCCGGTGCTGCTGTTTGCGATCGGGATCACGCTGGCGACGACGCTGATTTGCGGGTTAATCCCAGCTTTACGAGCAACAAGGAGAGATTTGCAGCCGCAATTGGTGGGAAGCGCAAAGGGGACGAGCGGTGGGTCTGGTCATGGGAGGCTGCGCGCGACGTTTGTGATCAGCCAAGTGGGGCTTTCGATTGTGCTGCTGGTTGGAGCCGGGCTGATGATGCGGAGCCTGTACAAGCTGACGCACATTGATATGGGATTCAATCCGCAGAATATCTTGGTGGTCGGAGTTGCGCCACCCCGCCATGGAGACCAAACTCCGGACCGAGCCAAGATGGCGTCACCTGAAGGGCAGGCGGAATTTCGCCAGATTCAGGAGGCTTTGAGGAATCTACCGGGAGTGGCGGCCGTTGCGGTAAACAACACTATTCCGGGGTATGGGCCGTCGAACGGGCCGATGGTGACGGTGCCGGGCGGGACGCGAGTGGAAATGGCGGGCCTCGATGAGTGCGATGAGAATTGCGCCGATGCTTTGCAGATGCGGATGGCAGCGGGGAGGTGGCTAACGCAGGAGGAGGTGCGGACGAGACAATACGCGACGGTGCTGAATCAGAGATTGGCGCACGACATGTTCGGGGAGGAGAACCCGGTCGGAAAACAGCTCGAGGTGAAGGATTTCGATAAGTGGGAGAACTAACTGCAGCGAGTGTTCGAGATGAAGACCGGGCGGGCGTCGGCGGATGCGAGATTCGAAATTGTCGGTGTGGTGGGCGATGTGAAGAATTCAGGGCCACAACAGCCGGCGGTCCCGATGGCGTTCATTCCGCCGATGATCACCGGAGAGTTCATCCTACAGGTGCGAACCACAGTGGAGCCGGCTTCCTTGATGCACGCCATGCAGGAGCGCGTGTGGTCGGTAAATCGTAACGAGCTGTTTTGGATTTTTGATCCGCTGGCGGAGTTTCTTGAGGAGCATACCTATGCGGCGCCGGAGTTTGGGGTGACGCTGTCGGGGCCGCTGGCAGGGATTGCGCTGGTGCTGGTGGTGATTGGGGTGTTTAGCGTGATGGCGTATACGGTGTCGCTGCGAACGCAGGAGATTGGGGTGCGGATGGCGTTGGGGGCGCAGCAGGGGGAGATATTGCGGATGGTGCTGCGCACGGGATTTGTGCTACTGGCTGCGGGGATTTCGATTGGATTAGTTGCAAGTTATGGGTTGACGCGATTTTTGGCGAGCCAGATTTGGGGAGTTTCGGCGACGGATCCGTGGACGTTTGGAGTGGTGGCGGCGCTGGTGGTGATCACTGGGCTGGCGGCTTGCTTGATGCCGGCGCGACGGGCGGCGAGTGTCGATCCGCTGGTGGCACTGAGATACGAATGAGGGCTCTATTCGTGGAATAGGGCGTCGACGGAATAGGAGTTGTATTCGCGGGTGGCGAGGAGAGCGGCGTAGAGGAAGGCGTAGAAGAGTTGGATGGCGAGAGGATCCCAGTCGGAGCGCAGTGCGGTGCCGAAAATCAGGGAGGCCATGGAGAGGGAGCCGAGGAGGAGGGCCGCGCGGGTCCAGAGGCCGAGGACCAGGAGAAGGCCGACAGCGGTTTCCAGGAAGACGAGAGTTAGCGCGAAGGGGCGAACGATGATGGTGGGCAGAGGAGTGGCTACGAACAGCTTTGCGGTGGCGTCGGCGAAGGCGGTGAGATGGGGAAGGCGGACCAGGCCGTGCATAAGGATGCTCAGCCCAAGTGCGAAGCGAAGCATGAGGTAGGCGAGTTTGCGGTCGAGTGTGGGCTCTGAACTCATGGTTCTTTGAGGCCTTCTTGCGAAAGCAAACTCGATGATCGACTGGGCTCTCTGGATTGTCAAACCAGGGCAAGGCTCGGATCATGCGGGGACAACTTTGGTAGCGGCGTCATTTCCAATGGCAGCACTGGCCGTCCTTGCCAAGCGTTGCTATGGCGCGCACTTTTGGTCTATGCTGCCGCTTCGGCGTGATTGTCGGCGTAGATTCTGGGCCGCCTATCGCGTTTGACAGGGGCGCGAAGGCCTGGAGAAAACGCGGAAGCTGAAATCACGTCTATTCCCTCCAGCGGGTTCTGCGTCGTATCTATACTTGGGCGTTGGATTGGCACTTATTCCACAAGCAATCGCGGATCGAACGGAAGCGCGGCAAGACGCTGTGTGGCTCGCTGCTCGCTGCTAGCGCTGCTACCGGCTTCTTGTGCTTTGCGGGGCTGGTATTTTCGGCTGCGGGGGCACAGCAGACCGAGACTGCGGCGCCGGTTGTGGTGCAGCCGGGTGCGCCGGGAAAGCCGAGCAAGACGCTAGCGCCTTCGACGAAAGGCGCGCTGCCGCCGCGGTCGCAAGCGGATGTGGAGTTCATGCAGGGCATGATCATGCATCATGCGCAAGCGGTGGAGATGACGGCGCTGATTGCGTCGCATACGGAGAACAAGGAGTTGCGGTCGCTGGGGGCGCGCATCAGCAGTTCGCAGTCGGACGAGATCAAATTTATGCAGCGGTGGCTGGCAGCGCGAGGAGAAGCGACTTCGATGGCGATGCCGGGGATGCCGGGAATGGATAAGTCAGGCCAGCCGATGGCGCTGATGCCCGGAATGCTGACGGCGGAGCAGATGGAAGCGCTGCGGAAGGCGAAGGGCGCGGAGTTCGACCGCTTATTTTTGACGGGGATGATACAGCACCACGGCGGCGCGCTGACGATGGTGAAGGATTTGTTCGACACGGCGGGAGCGGGGCAGGACGCCGATTTGTTCAATTTCGCGACGGATGTGGACAGCGGGCAACGGGCGGAGATCAGGATTATGCAGAATATGTTGGAGAAAAAAGGTTCCGAGGAGAAACGATGAGCCGAGTGTCGAGCGTTATTTTTCGAGTGGCGGTGGCCGCGATCTTTTTAGGCGGCGGTGGCACACGGATGAAGGCGCAGACGGCTACACCGCCGCCGCAGGCTGAGAAGCCCGCAACCGCCGCTCCCGCGCAGGCACCTGCGAAGGAGCCAGAGGAGGAAGGCAATCCGTTTGCGCCGCAGCCGGCACCGCCTCTGCCGCCGGGGATGACGGGAGCGGATGTAAACGATCCGCGCTTCAAACTTGCGCCGGGGATGTATGACGCGGGGGAAGCGTCGATGGGCATCAAGCACCTTATTCTGTGAAGAAGCCGGACGCGTTTCAACTGGGATCTACCGATCCCGATGATCCGAAAGTGCAGAAGGTGTTTGGGCAGCTCGGCGTGGGGAATGCCGCGAAGATGCCGAAGGGGATGCAATTGGTGATCGCGGAGCTTGCTTTCTCGAACTCGGATCTGGCATTTCAAGGCGACCATTTGTTTCAAGGGAATTTTTATGGCGTGAATATTTTTGACATTACGAATCCGGCGAAGACCACGCTGCTGACTTCGCTGGTGTGTCCGGGCGGGCAAGGGGATGTGTCGGTGTATAAGAACCTGCTGTTCATGTCGGTGGAGATGCCGAATGGACGGCTGGATTGCGGAGCGCAGGGATTTCCGCCCGAGCCGCCGGCGCCTCCACCGGCCCCTGGTGAAGAAAGAAAACGTCACTTGCCGGCAGCGCAAAAGGACCGTTTTCGCGGCGTGAGAATCTTCGACATTTCGGATATCAAGAACCCGAAGCAAGTGGCGGCGGTGCAGACGTGCCGCGGCTCGCATACGCATACGCTGGTGCTCGATCCGAACGACAAGAACAACGTTTATATCTATGTGTCGGGAACGTCATTCGTGCGTCAGCCGGAAGAATTGGCTGGATGCTCGGGCGAACAGCCGGACAAGGACCCGAATACGGCGCTGTTTCGGATCGACGTGATCAAGGTTCCGGTAGCGGCGCCGCAGGAAGCGAAGGTAGTGTCCAGCCCGCGCGTGTTTATCGATCCGCGGACGGGCGCGCTGAACGGGCTGAACAACGGGGGGAGCCACGGCAAGAACGAAGAGAAGCCTGCGGACACGAACCAGTGCCACGACATCACGGCGTATTCGGCGATCGGGTTGGCGGCGGGCGCGTGCTCCGGAAACGGGATAGTGCTCGACATCAAGGACCCGGTGCATCCGAAGAGAGTGGATGCGGTGAACGATCCGAACTACTCGTATTGGCACTCGGCTTCGTTCTCGAATGATGGGACGAAGGTGGTGTTCACCGACGAGTGGGGCGGCGGGTTGGGAGCGCGGTGCCGACCGAACGATCCGATGAAGTGGGGCGCGGATGCGCTCTTTAACTTGAAGGACGAAAAGCTGACGTTCGCGAGTTACTACAAGCTGCCGGCGGCGCAGGGCGACACGGAGAACTGCGTGGCGCACAACGGTTCGCTGATACCGGTGCCGGGGCGCGATATCGAAGTGCAGGCGTGGTACCAGGGCGGCATCTCCGTGGTGGATTTCACGGACATAACGCATCCCTTCGAGATCGCGTATTTCGACCGCGGGCCGATCGATCCGAAGATGCTGGTGCTGGGCGGCGACTGGTCAGCTTACTGGTACAACGGGAGCATCTACGGTTCGGAGATTGCGCGCGGGCTGGACGTGTTTGAGCTGACGCCGACGAAGTTTTTGACGCAGAACGAAATCGACGCGGCGAAGACGGTTCAGGTAGCTGAGCTGAATGTGCAGAACCAACAGAGGATTGAATGGCCGGCGAAACTGGTGGTGGCGAAGGCGTATGTGGATCAACTGGAGCGGTCGCAGGCTCTGCCGGCGGAGCAAATCGCGGCTTTGCGAGCGGCGATGAGCAAGAACAAGCGGGGGAAGTTGAAGGGCATGGTGCCGTCGCTGGAAAAGAGCGCCGCATCCGCGCAGAGTCCGGCGGACGCGACACGATTGCACGCATTGGCGGATATCCTGAAGCATCCGGTTGCGTGACCTCTTCGCGAAACTGACGGTTTCTCTTTAAGGCCGCGGAGCAGGGCTTCGCGGCCGGTTTCTTTACGCAAGCGGGTTAAACCAAGCGCAGCGCAGTAGGCTACAATCTTGTGTCTATGAGCACGCCTCGTTCGCGAGCGGCGGATTTTGTTCCTGCAAGCACGCTCGATAAAAGAAAACCGTCGAAGGTGGCGCTGATCCGCGGATTTGTGCGGCAGGCGCCGTTTGTGGCGAAAAACTTCCGGCTTTATTTCCGGAATGGATGGCGACGGCACGTTTTGCGGACGAATGTGGTGGCGCCGTACGCGGTGACGTTTTATGTGACGCACAAATGCAATTTGGCTTGCTCGTATTGCACGCAGAAGGAGCCGGACGTATTCAGCGACGAATTGCCGACGGGAGAGACGATCCGGTTGCTGAAGAAAATTCGCAAAGAGACGGATTCGATTGTGATTACGGGCGGCGAGCCGACGTTGCGGGCGGACATCGAGGAGTTGGTGGACGCGGCGCGGTTTCGCTGCAAGTTCCGGTCGGTGATTCTGATTACGAATGGGACTTTGCTGGACCGCAAGCCGGGGATTTTGCGCGGGGTGACGGGATTGGTGGTGAGCCTGGACGCGCTGGCGGCTGATCCGTCGAATGCGCTATCGAAACCGGCGGCGCTGCCGAAGGTGCTGCAGAATCTGGCGATGGCCAAGGAAGTCTTGGGCAGTCCGCAGCGGATTACGATCAGCACGGTGATTGAGGAGTGGAACATCGGGGAAGTGGAGAAATTGCTGGATTGGTGCGGAGCGGAAGGGTACGTGTTTGCGGCGCAATCGGCGCAGATGGAGAAGATGCCGAATCTGAAGCTGCTGCAGAATCCGAAGTATCAGGCGCTGGTGGATAAGATTATCGAGCGGCGCCGTTCTGGAGCGCAGCCGATCAACGGGACGCCGCGGACAATTGAAACGTTGCTGCGATTCCGGGAGTTTCAGTGTTATCCGACGATGTTTCCGCGCGTGTATCCGAATGGGGATGTGTTTTACCCGTGCGAGCCGCTGAGGAAAGTGGCGGGGAATTTGTTGCGGCACGGATCGCTGGCGAAGATATTTTCGCGGGGCCGCAAGATGTATGGAGATATTCCGCCTTGTCAGGGGATTTGCTATTTGTTCGGGAATGTTTTGTCGCACTATTACGTGAATGATTTTTGGGGGTTGGCGGGGGATTTTGTGCGGTGAAGAACAATGTGGTGGATGACGGATCGGATTGCGTTGTGGCCGCATGGGGACTTTAACGCAGAGGTCGCAGAGTTCACGGAGTCCGGAGTAAGAGGTGCAGAGCTAAAGTTCATTCAGAGTTTAGTGGTACTGGCGCGGAGGATGTGGCCGCCTCTTTCGGGGCGAGGGGTGGGCAAGGTTGGGATGTAGCGGGCGGCGATTTGTGGAGGGCCGAGGTCTTCGACTTCCGTGAAACCGAGTGACAGCAATTTTTCCTTCAGTTTGGCTGCTTCAAAATAACTAACCCAGGATTCACCAAGGGATTCGACGCGGGCGGCGCGACGATCGTGGTACGCGCGCGCCTCCGCGGAGAGCGTGTGCGGAGGGTCGCTGTAATCGAAGACGACATGCGCGCCGCTGGGCAGGCTGGCAATGAAGGCGAGCGTGGACCAGATGGCCTGCTCCGAGAGGTAGGGAACAACACCGAGCCAGGTGAAGAATGTTTGTCGCGCGGGATCGAAGCCGACGGCGGCCAAGCCTTCGGGAAGTGTTTGGCGCTCGAAGTCGATGGGGGCGAAAGTTAACGAGGGCGGAATGGAAATGGCGGCATCGGCCAGACGCTCGCGTTTCCAGAGTTGTGTTGCGGGATGATCGACTTCGAAGATACGCAGGCGGTCGCCAAAGAGGCTGCGGTAGGCGTACGTGTCGAGGCCGGCGCCGAGGACAACGAGTTGGCGGGCGCCACGCTCGACGGCGGCGGCTAAAGAATCCTCGGCGAATCGCGTTCGGGCGGCGATGAAGAGGCGCATAACGCCGCTAGACGGACGCGCTTGTGCTTCCCGAACGAGGGTCTCGGCGTCTTGACCGAGGATGCGCAGGGCGAGCGGGTCGGTAAAGATGCGGCCTTGTTCGAGGATTTGGTGGGCGGCGCGATGCGCGGCGGCGGCCCAGGCGGTGCGGCTTGGCTGGCCTGATTGCATGTAGCTATTTTAGCAAGCGTGGGCTAAGAAGCGATGGATGCGATGTGAGCTTAGAAGGGCGGCGCAAGCCCCGCCCCTACAGATTCTCTTCAGATGGGAGCCCGGTCGCGAGGATTTAGGATACAGACGGAACAAGCCTAGTTTAGGTCGGAGATTTTCTTGTCGAGGTGGGCGAGAGCGGCTTCCAGAGACTTGCGATGATTGGGATTTGTGGCGGATTCCAGATCGTGGGTGATCCTGATGCGCGAGAGCTGCAAATCCTTGCGTTCCTGCTCGCGGTGGAGTTGTTCGGGACTTTTGGTCGTATTGCCGTAGTGGCCCTTGGGCGCCTGGCCGGATTCGACCTGCGCTTCCACGTCTTTACTTTCCCATCCTCGTGCCATAGGTATAGTTTGCCACATTTTGCAGCAGACGGGCGCGTTTATGAGAAGAAAGTTCGAGGGGGGGCGTTTGTGAAGGGGTACCGGCCGGGAGGGCCGGGCCGCACTTAGCCAGTTGCGCGATAGATGATTTTGCCGGCACGCAGCGTGTACTTTACATCGGCAAAGGCTGAGAGGTTTGCGGCAGGATCTTTCTCGAAGACGGCTAGATCGGCCTGTAGGCCTGCAGCGACCCGGCCGACTTTTTCGGCATCGCCAAAACGCAGGGCGGGGGTGGTCGTCAAGGATGCGAGAATTTCGCGGAAGCTCATTCCCGCCTGGGCCATCAAGGCATACTCCTCGCTGGGGTCGTATTCGACGGCGCCGAGATCGGTGCCGAAGAGGACTTCGCCGCCGGCGGCAAGCCAGGCGCGCAACTGGGCGACTTCCGTGTTGGTGACTTGCTCCTGCGCCGAGAGGCGGTCGTGCCGCATGTAATATTTCCAGAGAGTGAGAGTCGGCGTGAGCGCTACGCGATGCTCTTTCATCGCGGCGAGAAGCGCTTCATCCCACGGGCCGGAATGAGGCGTGGTGTGGGCGATGATGTCGGCACCGCCGCGAACCGCGGTGAGGACATCGGTGGCGTTGTTTGGGTGAACGAAGACGGGTTTGCCGGCGCGATGGGCTTCGTCAGCGGCGGCGCGGAAGGCGCTCTCGGGGAGCGGGGTGCTGCGTGGAGCGGAGGCGAAGAGTTTTATGCCGTCGACGCCGGCGTCGAGGAGTTTTCTGGCGGCAGTGGCGGCTTGCGCGGCGTCGGCGACCTCGGGAGCGGGCAATTTCATAACGCCCATCATGCCGAGAACTTGATCCGAGGGCAGACCGCCGACAGGGACCAGGCCTTCGCCGGTGGAGCGAATTCTAGGGCCTGGGATTTCTCCGGAGTCGATACGGTCTCGAAGGCGGCGCGTGTATTCCCACACCGAGCCGATGTCGAATACGCTGGTGAAGCCGTAGCGAGTGAGCATGTCCGAAAGCTGGCGGGTGAGTTCGGGCGCCGGGGTTTTGGCGACATCGGCCCATTTTCGTTCAAAAAAGTGGACGTGGCTGTTGCAGAGGCCGGCAGTGATGGTGAGACCGAAACAATTGAGGACTTGCGCGGTTTCGGGGAACTGCATCTGCGCTCTGTGGCCGGCGGCTACGATTTTTTCACCTTGAATAAGAACGACGCCGTCGCGGATGGGTTCTTCCGTGGGGCTGACGTAGATCGTGCCTCCGACGAGCGCGGAATATTCGCTGGAGGAGATCGGTGAACTGTTCAAAGGCCCGGCTCCGGGACGACAAGCGAGTTGCACATTTTAGCTCAAGTGATGGCTAGGCGCTGGCAGCGCGGCTTCTGGGCAAAATGGGAAGAGGAGTGTGCATCACGCTGCCGAGGGTGCTCTGGGCAACGCGAGCGAAGTGTTCGGCGAAGATACCTTGATATGAGAATTCGGCGGTGTTATCCGACCAGCGAACCTGCAAGATCCAGCGATCCTTATTTTGCACCGCATTGGCGGAAGTGATTTCGGCAGCGGGAATGACGAGTAACGGCTGGAAGTGCGAATCGAGCGCCCAAATGCGCTCCGCGCCAACAAAAAGTTGGACGTGGGCAGGAGCGGCATTGCCCGGCTGATATTTTCCGCCGTTTACGATGACCAGAGCGCCTAGTTCGCGGGCTTTCTCGTCAGAGATGGTATCATGCTTTGGCAGGGGGCAGCAGGATCGCCGCCATAAACATGCCAAGACCGGCGATGGCGGCAAGCCAGCTATTCCAAAGACTGAGCGGCAGAACGACAAGCGCCGCGCCCGCGAATCCAAGAAAAACGCGGAAGGCCATCCAGGATTGGGCGTTGCGGCGGATGTGAAGAAGCTTGGGGATCAAGAGTACGGCGCAAACAGAGCGCCGATCAGCAAATTGCGAAAACGCGCGGTGGTTCCTTCGTGTGGAGATGCCGCAGTGGCTGGGGCCGTGCTCATCTTACTTCCTTATGTAATGTACTTACTTAGAGTACGCGGCGGCGGCTCAAGGTTTCAACGAATCTATCTCGCGCATGCGGGCAAAGGCGCGGCGGACGTGCGGAATGGTGATGGAGCCGCCGACGATCAAAGCCACGTTTAAGGCGTCGATGACTTCTTCGCGCTTCCAGCCCTCTTCGCCGCAGCGAACGATGTGATAGGTGATGCAGTCGTCGCAGCGGAGAACGGCAGAGGCGACAAGGCCCAAGAGTTCTTTCGTTTTCGTGCCGAGCGCGCCGGGCTCGTAGGCCTGATTATCGAGAGCGAAGAAGCGCTTCATGCCGAGATGACCGCAGTTGAGGATTTCCTCGTTTATGTCGGCACGAAACTTCTGAAAATCTTCGAGGCGATCCGCCATGAGTTCCTCCGAGAGTGGAGCGAATATTATGGACTAAATTGGGCTTAGTTCGGCAGGACGCGGCCGGGGCGGGCGCCGGTGGCTTTGCCGGTGTCCCAAACGAGCACGCCGTTTACGAAAACTTTTTCGATGCCGGTTGGAAGCTCGAAAGGTTTCTGGAATGTCGAGCGGTCGATGACTGTGTCGGGATTGAAGAGAACGAGATCGGCGAAAGCGCCTTCGCGAAGGACGCCGCGATCTTTCCAGCCGAGGCGCTGGGCGGGGAGCGAAGTCATTTTGCGAATGGCTTCGGGAAGCGTGAGCCACTTTTTTCTCGCGGACGTAAAGGCCGAGCACGCGCGGGAAACGTGCCGGCGCCGCGCGGATGGCGCGAGCCGATGCCACCATCGCTGGCGACCATCACCCAGGGCTGTTGGTAGAAGGCCTTGATGTCGCGCTCGACCATCGATTGGCCGATGACCGCGGCTTCGGTATTGGCGGCATCGCCTTCGCGGATGATGCGAATGAACATCTCGACGGGAGAAATGCTCGCGCTGCGTGGCGAGCTCCTCGATCGTGTGGTTTTCGTAGGAGGTGTTCGGCGCGAATTCCACGATCGTGACGTGCGATGGGCCTCCGACGTCGGCAAGCGCCTTCGCGACGCTCTTTGGGTCTTCGTATTGTTTGTCGGGCACGAGGACCTTTATGTTGGAGTGCCAGGCATCGTAGGGATAGCAATCGGCGAGGAAATCGAGACCGCGCTTGCGAGCCGCTTCGATCACGCGAATGTATTGCGGCGCCTTTGCCCCAAACGCTGACGGTGCCGAGCTTGATGTGCGAGTGCTCGACGGGAATGTGCGCGCGCTCGCCGATGGCGATCTCTTCATCCAGCGCCTGGAACGAGAGATCGGCCTCGTCGCGAATATGCGTCATGTAGAAGCCGTGGAGTTTTGCGGCGGCGCTTGCGAGAGCGACGACTTCGTCCGTGGTGCTGTAGGTGCCCATTTCGTATTCGAGGCCGCTGGAGAGGCCGATGGCGCCTTCGTGCATGGCTTGATCGACGAGCTGGACCATCTTGTGCGATTTCGGCCGGCGTTGCGGCGCGCCGGAAATCCTTGCCGAGAACTTGTTCGCGAACGGTGGCGTGGCCGACGAGAACGGCGAGATTGAGGGAGGCGGGGTTCTTGCGCCGAGTATCGAGCCACGGCGCGATGGGCCAGGGGAATCGCCGTCGGGGCCGAGAATTACCGTGGTGATACCTTGCGCGATTTGTGTTTCGGCGAGGGGATCTTTGTCGAGGCCTTCGGTGGAATGGTTGTGAATGTCGATGAAGCCGGGAGCGAGGACGAGGCCCTTCGCATCGATGATTTGCTCGCCTTCTTTGGCTTGAATTCGCCGATGGCGACGATGCGGTCGCCGGAGATGCGGACATTGGCTTTCCGCAGAGGGGCGCCGGTGCCGTCGGCGACCTGGGCATTGAGGATGACGGTCTGAGGCCGATTTATCCTGCGAGCGGGCGAAGACACAGTTGAGAGCCAAGGCCAGAAGCAAAAAAATGGGCAAAAGTGCAGGGTGATGCGAGACATCAGTACTCCTCGAAGGAACGGCATGATGCCGAGCCTTCCATGCCTCACGACCTATATAACAACGAGGAGCGAAGAGGGAAGGGGAACGCTGGCGAAATCGCTCATTCGGCGGTTGCGGCAAGAGCTTTCTCTGCGAGTTCTTTTGCGCCGGGTTTGCCCGCCAAAATAAGAATTGCCCATTCGGCGCCGACTTGCGACAGGCGCACGGCTTCGCTGGTGAGTGATTCCGGGCCGCCGGAATCGTTGCCGCCAAAATAGATGCGCTCCATGGGATGAGCGGCAGCGATGCGATTTTTTGTGTATTGGCCAGGCACGGACATGAACATGGGGTGGCCGCGACGATAGATGCGAACTTCGATGGGATCGACGTTGAATTCCGGCATGACTTTCTGGAAATCGGTGAGGACGCGGGTGGCGAGCGTCTTGCAATCGGCTTCGTCGAGAAGAGTGGAGCGGAATTCTTCGCGCAGCGGAGTATAGAAGGAGAGGATGTTGTTTTTTTGTTTGTAGCCGGGATCGTTGCGGACGGTCCAATCGGCGACGATGAAATCGGTGAAGGAATTGCCGGGGCACCAATTGTCGTAGCCGCGATTGTAGACGGGCTTGTCGAAGATAAGGTTGACGACGGGATAGGGAGCGATAGCGCGTGCGGCGCATGGCGGTTCTCTGTTCCGCGGGCAAACCTTGCACGATGCGCGAGGTGATGTGTTTGGGCGTGCACATCAGGACGGCTTTCGCGCGACAGTGGCGAGCTTGCCTTCGCGGAAGTAGGTGACGTTTACCGCGTCTTTTTCCTGCACGACGCCGACGACGGTAGCCTCGCCGAGCATGCGTTCCTTGTACTTCGGCTGGAGGATTTCGACGAGCTTGTGCGTGATGCAGCCGAGGCCGCCGGGCAGAATGGCGCGTTTGCCGTCGCCGCCAGTGAAAAGGTCGTTGGCGTTATAGAGGCCGATGAATGCGGAAGTGTCCGGCGTGGTGGCGCCCCAATTCGAAGGGCCGTAGATGTCCCACCATTGCTGAACTTCGGGAGCATAAGCGACGGTGAATTTCGAGAAAGGATGAGAGTCGAGCTCGGCCATGCGCTCGCCAATTTTCATTTTCAAAACGTCTTCGCGGAATTTCTGGAAGCTGGCGACGACAGCCTTGGGATAGGGAAGCTGCGTGATTCCCGTTTTCCAGGTGTCGGGGACGTAGGTTTTGTTGACGAGCGTCGGATCGGGCATGTTGACCATCGGAAGTTTGAGGCCAATTTCCGAGGCGAACTGGTCGCCTTCGTCGCCGTGATAGGCATAGGCGGAGCCAGTGGCGAAAGGCTGGCCGTCGAATTCTTCCTGATACGCGTTGCCGCCGAAGTGGTCTTCTTTTTCGAGCAGCAGCCAATCTTTGCCGCGAAGAAAATACGCGGCGGAAAGGCCTGCGACTCCGCCGCCGACGATCACGATGTCGGCTTTTGCGGTGGCGCTCGGGAGATCGAAATGGTGGCCGTCGCGGACTTGGTGGCAGATTTCGAAGTGTTCGCCGTCGACGAGGGGTGCGCTGCCCGGGTTGGAATTGACGCCGAGGAATCGGGCGCGGAAATGAGGGCGGTATCGACGGGACAGCCGGAAGCGACCGATCCTGCAACGACGTATCTGATAAATTCACGGCGCGAGTGCGGCATTTGTACCTCCCATGGTTGCCTACGGTCTTTCGAGTATCTGCTTTGCTTCCAGACCGACGCTGCGCATGCGGATCCGATACCAGATGATGATGAGCGCAACGGAAACGGCAAAAATCAGAGTGGAGACGGCGTTGATTTCCGGCGTGATGCCGCGGCGGAGGCGGCCCCAAATTTCGAGCGGGAGCGTGTTGTCGCGGCCGATCAAGAAAAAGGTGACGGCGATTTCGTCCATCGAGAGCGTGAAAATGAGCAGGCCGGCGGCGATCAGCGAGAGCTTGAGATTCGGCAGCGTGATGCGCCAGAACGTTTGCCAGGGAGTGGCGCCGAGATCGAGCGAGGCTTCTTCCTGGGCGCGATCCGTTTTTTGAAGGCCGGCGAAAAGTTCTGTGGTGGCAACGGAGATGAGCGCGGTGCCGTGGCCGAGAAAAACAGTCAGCAGGCTGAGATGGAATGCCGGCAAGTACGACGAACATGAGCAAAGAAAGGCCGGTGATGATGCCGGGAAGAATGAGCGGGAGAAGAACGAGGCGGCGGAAGAGAGCTTTGCCGGGAAAGCTGGCGCGATCGAGAGCCAGCGCGGCGAGCAGGCCCAACGTGAAGGAAAGAGCGACGGCGCCACCTGGCGACGATGAGGCTGTTGAGCACGGAATCCCAGATGGGGCCATCGGCGAAAAGTTGGCGATACCAATCGAGCGTGAAGTGTTGCGGCGGAAAGCCGCCGACACCGTCGCGATTGAAGGAATAAAGAATGAGCACGGCGAGCGGCAAATAGATGAACGCGAAGACGAGGGCGGCGTACAGCGCGAGCAAGAGGCGAGCGGCGAGTTGGAGAGCTGGCCGTTGCTCATTTGAAGGACCAGCGTTTTTCGAGGCGTTGCGGTGAAGAAAAGCAGAGAGAGAGTGAGGAGAAGGATGCAGACGGAAATCGCGGCGCCGAGCGGCCAGTCGTAAACCGCGCCGAAAAGGGTTTGCACGATGTTGGCGATCATGGTGCCGGAAGAGCCGCCGACGAGCAGCGGCGCGAGAAAATCGCCGAGGGAGAGAACGAAAGCGAAGGTGGCCCCCGCGAGAAGGCCGGGCATCGAGAGCGGAAGAATCACGCGGAAAAAAGTGGACGCGGGGCTGGCGCCGAGATCTTGCGAGGCTTCGACGAGAGGGCGCGGAATGTGTTCGAGCGAGGCGTAGATGGGGAGGAAGACGAAGGGCGTGTAAATGTGCGTGAGCATGAGGATGACGGCGAAGGGGCTGTAGAGGAGAAAGCTGACGGGCTCGTGAGTGATGTGGGCATATTGGAGGAAGCCGTTGAGGACGCCTTCGCTGCCGAGAATTGTTTTCCAGGCGTAGCCGCGAACGAGATAGCTGACCCAGAGCGGCACGATGACGAGTTGATAGAGCAATTCCTTGCGCGCGCCGGAATGAAACGAGAGGTAATAGGCAAGGGGATAGCCGAGAAGCAGGGAACAGAGCATGACGGAGCCGGCGATGCGCATGGTGCGGAAGAGAACTTCGGCGTAGAGGGGATTCGTGAGCAGCTTTTGATAATTGTCGAGATTCCAGTGATGGACGATGGACGCCGTCTTGCACGGCCCAGAAGCTGTGCGCGAACATCAGCGCGTAGGGAAGCAGGAGAAAGAGCGCCGACCCAGAGAAGCGGGGGCGCGGAGACGATCGTTTTGTAGGCGCGCGAGTACATGGCGACGTCAGTCCTGCGACGCGAATAGCATCCGCGATCGAGAAAACGAAATCGTGTTCGCCACTGAGTGGGCCGCAAGCAGGCAACCGCACGCGCAGAAGTTGGCCGGCGCCGCAATCCACTTCGAGCAGTTCGCTGGCGCCGCCGTAGATCTGTTGGCGAATGCGCGCCGCGAAATTTTACTTCGTTGAGTCTGGCGTTTGCCGTCGGGCGAGAGGCGAATCGTTTCCGGGCGAAGAGAAAAGACCGCGGGGCCGTCAGCCTCTTCGACGGGCCAGCGCAGGACGCCGCAGGTGGCGATGCTGCGGCGAATTTCGCCGCGGAGCAAATTGGTTTGGCCGATGAACTGCGCGGTATAAGCCGTGGCGGGGCGCGCGTAGATTTCGCGAGGAGAAGCGACTTGTTCGAGCGCGCCATCGCGGAGCAACGCGATGCGGTCGGAGAGAGCCATGGCTTCTTCCTGGTCGTGCGTGACGAAGAGAAACGTGATACCGAGTTCGCGCTGGAGGGATTTCAATTCGCTTTGCATTTGCTTGCGCAGATTGGCGTCGAGCGCAGAGAGCGGTTCATCGAGAAGAAGAAGCTGCGGGCGATTCACGAGGGCGCGGGCCAGCGCGACGCGTTGCTGCTGCCCGCCGCTTAGTCGCGAAGGGCGCGCGCCAGCAAATTCCGTCATTTTTACCATGCTCCAGAGCCTCGCCGACGCGTCGCTGGAATTTCGTTCTTTCGGCGCACCTTGCACACGCAAACCGTAGGCGACGTTGTCTCGCACGCTCAGATGCGGGAACAGTGCGTAGTTCTGAAACACGGTGTTTACGCGGCGTTTGTAAGGCGGCAGCGTATCGAGCCGCTCGCCGGACATCCAGATTTCGCCGGAGGTGGGTTGTTCGAAACCGGCGATGAGGCGCAGAAGCGTGGTCTTTCCCGAGCCGCTTTCGCCGAGCAAGGTGAGAAATTCTCCCGCTGCGATGTTCAGAGAAATATTTTTCAGGACTTCGCGCGCGCCAAATCGCTTGGCTACGGCGCGCACTTCGAGCAACGGAGCGCTGGCGTCCACGGAGTCGGGCTGCGGCATTGGCGGCGGAACTCACTGCGCGGCTTTCACCTCGTTCCAGATTTCGTTGTACTTGCCACGGCGCGGCACTTCCTGCCAAAAATAAATTCGCTGCATGTAAGCGTCGGGATCATCGAGGTGCAGGCTCTTTATTTCTTCGGGCGTCAGGAATTGCGAGGCGCCAGGATTCGCGGGAGTGTAGTGCGTTCGATCGGTCACCAACTTCTGCGTTTTTGCCTCAATCATGTATTCGAGGAAGGCGTAGAGCGAGCTCTTTGTGGCTGCTCGCGGCGGTGACCATCAAGTGGTCGATCCATCCGGTGGTGTTTTCCTTGGGAATAGTTTCGCCGATCGGAAAATTCAGTTTGCGAAGGTCGTTGGTATTGAGAGGCCAACCCATGGCCAGAACGATTTCATGATTTTGAAAGAGGTTGGTAAGCTCGCCGCCGGTGGACCAAATCTTTCGAATGTTGGGCTTCAGTTCGATCAGCTTTCTTCTTTACGGCTTCGAGCTGCTCGTCGGTCAAGTTGTAAAGCTGGGAAGGATCAGGCTTGTCGTAGCCGAGAACTTGCGCGGCCATGTAGACGGTGGAGAGGTCGTCCCACACCGAGATTTTTTCCTTGTACTTGGGATCCCAGAGGACGGCCCAGGAGTCCGGCGGCTGCGGAATCGCTTTCGTGTCGTAGAGCAGAGGATTCGGCCCCCACATGAAAGGGAACGCCATAAGATTTGATCGTTGCTTTTCACCAGAGGAAGATCGCGGAGCTTGGCGGAGAGTTGCGGATAAGCGGGAAGCTTCGAGAGATCCAGCGGCGCAGCCAAGCCGCTAGCGGCGATGGAGTGAGCGACGTCGCTCGAAGGAGAAATCACGTCATAGTTGGAAGCGCTTCCGCCGCGCAGCTTGGCCACTAATTCGTCGCTCGAGCCCATGTACGACGCGGAGATTTTGCAGTGGTTCGCTTCTTCAAAGGCGTGCACGAACGAAGAATCGGCGTAGCCTTCCCAGACCAGCAGGCTGAGCGTCGCTTCTCGTTGCTTGCAGGCGCCGCAAGCCATCGCCAGCGCCAGGATTCCCAGAACGATTGCGCGTCGCTTCATACGGTCACCCGTTTTCGCAGCATCCACATCCTCCTGCGCGCTGAGTTTCGCCGCACCGTGGCAGACGCGGCATGCAGCGACAGCTTCCGCTACTGCGCATCGGCCCGATAGACCACTTTTCCGCCCACGATTGTCTTGAGAACTTTGGTCCGCGCAATCGTGTGCGGATCGATCTCGAAAATGTTTTGTGATACGATGACGAGGTCCGCCAGCTTGCCCGGACTCGATCGAGCCTTCTGTTTTTTCGCGGCGCCCTGCGTACGCCGCGCCGAGCGTGTAGCCCTCGATTGCCTGCGCCAGCGTTATGCGCTTCTCCGGCATCCAACCGCCGAGTGGTGTTCGCCCTCCGTCGTTTGGCGCGTCACGGCCATTTGCAAGCCTTCCCAGGGATTCAGCGTTACCACGTTCCAGTCGCTGCCGAACGCGAGATGGCCGCCGGCATCGGCAATGCTCTTCCACACCCACGCGCGCGAGGCGCGGTCCGGCCCGACGTTGCCAGCCCAGACTCGCAAAGTGTCCTCGTCAGGATAAGCGTGAAGAGGCTGCATGCTGGCAATGACGCCGAGTTTGCCGAAGCGTGGAATGTCAGCTGCGGTGATGGTTTCGATGTGTTCGATGCGTGGCCGGCGATCTTGCGTGTGGTTCACGTTTTCGGCGTTTTCGTAAGCGTCGAGGGCGGTGCGCACGGCGTAGTCGCCGATCGCATGCGTGAAGAGCTGCAAGCCGCGTTTATCGAGTTCCGCGACAGCTGCTTTATATTTCTCCGGATCCCAGAACAATTTTCCTTTTGTGGATGGATCGTCGGTGTAGGGCTCGAGCATCGCGGCGGTATGCGATTCGATGACGCCGTCGACCATCATCTTTACGACGCCGGCCGAGAGCCAGTCGCCGGTATATTTCTTGCGCGCCTCTTCGATCGTCTTCGATGTCTATGGGGCGCAATTCCGGGCGGATCCAGAAAATAGGCGATGTACATCCGGAGCGTAAGCTGGCCGCGGCGGCGCAGTTCGTCGTAGAGAGCAAATTCTTGAAATCGCCGCCGGCGCTGTGCACGCGCGTCAAGACCATTTTCGTTGGCCCAATGGATGCCCGCGCGAAGAGCGGCGAGTTTTTCCGCGCGCGTAGGTTTCGGCACGAGATTGCCGACGAGGCTGCCCGCGAATTCTTTCAAGCGCTCCGGTGGCTTCGCCGGTCTTTGGATCGCGGACTATGACGCCGTTGGCGGGATTGGGCGTGTTTTTGTCTATTTTTGCTAGCGCCAGAGCCTTCGAATTCGCCCAGGAAGTGTGCCCATCATAGCCGTAAAGGAAGACCGGGCGATTCGGGAAGACAGTTCATCGAGATATTTCTTGTCAGGCAGATTTTCTTCGCCGAACATGGCGTAGTTCCAGCCGCCGCCAAGGATCCAGCCATCGCCGGGATGTTTTTCGGCGTATTCGCGCAAGACGCGCTGAATGTCGGCAGGATTTTTCGCGCCTTCGAGATTGGCTTGGCCGAAGGCTGATGGAGCCGTCGAGAAAATGAATGTGGCAATCCACAAAGCCAGGCAGGACGAGCTTTCCACCGGCGTCGATCATTTTTGTTTGCGGTCCCGCGAAGTTTTTCGATTTCGGCGTCGTCGCCCACGGCGACGATTTTTTCGCCGCGAATTGCCACGGCCTGCGCCCAGGGCTGTTTCGCGTCTACGGTGTACACCTTTCCGTGAATGAGGATCGTGTCGGCAGGCTGCGCCTTCGCGCTCTTTGCGCGGCCAGCGGCTCGAGGCAGCCAGCAAGGCCAGGGCAACAGCAAGGCCATGGCAAACGCGAGCGCTAGTTCACGCAAGTGCTTTCATTCGCAGCTTCAAGACCAGATTTCTTGTCGTTTTCACGAGCCACCCGTCCACGAGTCACAATTACTCGCTCAAAACGTCGGCGGCGTATTGACCCACAGCAGCCAAGTCTCGGAACGCCCAGGATTTCTCCACCGGTGAGGCGTTGAGCTTTCGAAATAAAGGCTGTCGCCGGGCTTGAGCCGGTAATGCTCCTTGCTGTCGAGCCAAATTTCAAATTCGCCGCGAAGGATGTGCAAGAACTCTTCGCCTTCGTGGGAGTAGGATTCGCCGCTGCCGCCGCCGGGCTTGATGCGAAAAAGATGCGGTTCCATGGCCGTTTGGCCCCAGGCCAGAAGCTCCATGCGCACGCCGGGAGTCGTTTCCAGAATTTTTCGCTGGCTTGGGCCGCACGAGCCGCGGATTTTCCGCCGCGGTTTCAAAGAGCGAGAGAATATTCGTGCGATAGAAACGCGCGATGCGGCGCAGCGTGGAAATGGAAGAGCGCATTTGCCCGCGTTCGAGCGCGCTGAGAAAACCTACGGAGACTTTCGTGGCGCGCGCCACTTGCGCGAGCGAAAGCCCGCGGCGCGTGCGCAGCCGTCGGAAACGCTGGCCCGGAAGTGGAACAGCTTTCCGCCGGTGGCGAGACGACACCCTGGCGTTTCAATACGTGGACGATGGCCGCGGGATTCAGTCCGCGGGCGCGCCGCAGAAAAACGGCGCGCTGCAGCAGACGCACGTCGGCCTCCGCGTAAAGGCGGTAGCGGCTTTTCGTGCGATGCGGCGAAACGAGGCCCAGCGCTTCCCAGGCGCGCAACGCAGAAGAGGAAATGCCCACGCGGCGCGCCACTTCGCTGATGCGCAGCAGGCGGCGCACCGTTCGATTTGCTGATGGCTTGGAGAAATTCTTTCCGCTTGACACGGCTCCCGGCTTTCTCTAAGTTTGCGGGATTATAGTAAGGTTTCGGGGGCACAGCAACCTCGAAGAATCCACTTCGAAAAGAATTCTTCGAGACAAGGGGTGAGTTCATGAAGATTGGCTGCCGGATTTTGGCGGAGCTGTCGCGCTCCGCCACCGTAATATTATTTCTTCGATTCTCTCTCGCGCTGGCCATGCTTCTTGCTGCGCCGTTTGCCGGAGCGCAGAGCACCGGCGGCCGGATTCGCGGAACGGTAAGCGATCCCAGCGGCGCTTCCGTGGCCGCCGCCACGGTCACGCTGGTCAATGAAGCGACGCATGCCACGCGCGAAGTGCAGACCAGCGCCAGCGGAGAATACCTCTTTCATCGAAGTGCCTGTTGGCAGCTATGAAATCGACGTCACGCAGGCAGGCTTCAAGAAATTTATCCGCAAGGGCATCGCGCTGGACTTGAACGAAGTCATCAGCGTCGACATCACGCTGCAGCTCGGCGCAGCGACGGAAAGCGTGGAAGTCACCGGCGCGCCGCCGGTTGTCGACACCAGCTCGACGCAGCTGGGCGCGGTGGTCAATGAGCGGGCTTCGACGCAATTGCCCTTGAATCAGCGCGACGTCTATCAGTTGCTGCAATTGCAGCCTGGCGTGCAGTCGCAGCTCGGCAACGACTCGTTCTACGGTTCGGACAAGCCCGGAGTCGTGACCGTAAACGGCGGCCGCGGCCGCGTCGAACAATTACTCCGTGAACGGCGGCGACGGCAACGATCTCTTTGCCAACCTGCCGGCGATTCAGCCTTCGCCGGACAGCATTGAGGAATTCCGCGTGATCAGCAATTCGTTCGACGCGGAGTACGGCCGAAATTCGGGAGCGGTTGTAAACGTCGTGACCAAGTCCGGAACGAACAATATTCACGGCAGCTTTTATGAATTCTTTCGCAACGACGTGCTGAACGCGCATCCGTTCACTTTTTTTGCGGCGCCGAAGCCGGACTTCAAACAAAACCAGTTTGGCGGCACTATTGGCGGGCCGATCAAGAAGGACAAGACTTTTTTCTTTGGCTCGTATGAAGGGCGCCGCATCATTCAAGGCATCGTGTCGCAGCCGATCAGCGTGCCCACGGCGGCCGAACTCAACAACGGAGATTTTTCCGCGAACGGGATCGCCAATGGTGTCGTTGACCCAAATGGCAATTCCCGGTTTTGCCGGATCCTTATCCGATGCGACCGTCGCGAATATCCTGGAAAACCGCTGCGGAGCAAATCTGAGCTCCCGCCGGCCAATGGCGGCCGTCCAATCTGTGAGCAACGGCGGCGGTCCGCAGCCCTACAGCACGATTTTTCCGAACTTCAAGATCCCCACGCAGTGTTTCGACCCTGTGGCTCTCAGCTTACTGCAATATGTTCCTGGAGCGGGCGGAAGTGGCGGAGTGCAAGTCACGCCGAACAAAACGGACCGCGGCGACCAGTTCCAGATTCGCGTCGACCACAATTGGTCGAACAATCAGAAAACCTCCGCTCTACTATTATTTCGATAACGACAACACGCTCGATCCCTTTCGCGAAATTCCAGGCCTCCGGCGCCACGACCGGCAATTTCCCCGGAGACTACGCAACTCGCACGCAGCAACTGAACATCACGCACACTTCGACTATCGGCTCCACCGCGGTGAACGAATTCCGCTTCAGCTATTTTCGCGAAGGGCAACTGATGTTTGACTCGCCGACGCGGACGAATGCCATTCAGGCTTCGTGCGGCACCGGAGCCGCCGCCGCGTTCTGCTTTACGGGTACTTCAGATACGCCGCTTGCTGGATGACAGCGGCAATTTGCTTGGCACCAATCCCGACTACGGCATCCATTCCGGCCTCGGCCCACTAAAGAAGGAGTCCCATTCATCAGCGTCGGCGGCGGCTTTTCCATCGGCAACAATTTCAATGGGCAGTTGCCGCAGATCGGCAACACCATCCAGTTCAGCGACAACTACAGCAAAATCATCGGCACGCCACAGTCTGAAGTTTGGCGTGGATACGCGCTATCAGATGTTCAACCAGTTGCTCTATTTCGACGTCAACGGCGACCTTGTGCTTCCTTTCTTCTGCCACCTCGCCGCACAGGCGATGACCTTGGTTATTCCGATGCCTATCCCGACTATCTCCTCGGGTTGGGCAATAGCTATTTCCAAGGTTCCGCGCAACATGAACTCGTCCGCAGCACCTCCATCTACCTTTTTGCGCAGGATAGTTGGAAGATCAAGCCAAACGTCACCTTGAACTACGGCGTGCGCTGGGAAATGAACACGCCGCTCACAGACATCGGGCAGAAAGTGCAGACATTCCGGCCCGGCGAAGTCTCGACGATCTATCCTTGCACGCTTCCGACGACTAGCCCGCTGTACGTCGCCGGCAGCGTCACGCACTGCGATCAAGCTGGCGTCACGCCCGTCGGCCTGGTCTTCCCCGGCGACAAAGGTGTGCCGGAGGCCTGACCAATACCTACTACAAGGGCTTCGCGCCACGGCTTGGCCTGAATTGGAGTCCCGGCTGGAAAGATGGATGGCTCAGCAAGCTGACCGGCGGTCCTCGAAGACCAGCATCAGCATGGGCTACGGAATTTTCTACAACCCGATCGAACAGCTCGTGCTCGAACAGTTCAGCGCCGAGCCACCGTTTGGCGGAAGCAACTTCATCACGAGTCCGCTTTTGCAAACTCCTTTTGTCGATCAGAGTGGCGACGTCTTTCCGAATCCGTTCAACGGGATTCTGAGTCCGCCGCGAGGCAGCTCGATCGATTGGGAACAGTTCCGGCCGATGACGTTCTTCGGAGAGTTTCCTCCCAATCTGCGCTTGCAGTATTCCGACCAGTACAATTTGACCATCAAGCGCCAGCTGCCAGGGCAAATCCTCTTTCAAATCGGCTACGTGGGTTCGCAAGGCCATCGTCTTCTGGCGAGCTACGAAGTCAACCCCGGAAATCCCGCGACCTGCAACGTTTTGACAGCCATGGCTACTGCGAGTCCAGGTTTCGTCCTGAGCGGTCCCGGCGGAGCTTCGACGACTTGCGGTCCCTTTGGAGAAGACAGTTCGTACTTCATTCCCAACGGCGCGGTCATTCCTGCCGGCGGTCTTCCACTTCCGTACAACGCAGGAACGGCGGCCTGACCATTCCGGCCGGTACGGTGAACGCGCCCGGCGGCGGCATTACTCTCGTTGGCCTGCGTCCGTACTCCTCGCCCTTGTGCCAGCCGTTAACGGGCACCGGCTGTCCCGTCGGATGGCACCCCAGTTTTTTCCGGTATCTTCAGCGAAAACACCGTGGCGCGGTCGAACTACAATTCGTTGCAGGCTATGTTGCAAAAGAATTTCTCGCACGGATTGCAGTTCCAGGCCTCCTACACCTACAGCAAGACCATGGACAATGCCTCGAGCTTCGAAAGCGCTCTCAACCCGCTGAATTTCAACGCCACCTACGGCTTGTCCGACTACGATGCGCGGAATCGTTTTGTGGTCAACTATGTTTGGGATTTGCCCGTGCCCAAGTATGACGGCTTCAAAGGGAAGTTGCTGGATGGCTGGGAGGTGTCTGGAATTCTGACGTTCCAGAGCGGCTTCCCCATTCGAATCACTTCTCGAGGATGACATCGAAGAATTGGATTCCACCGACCTGTTTGAATTTCCAGGTGAACCGAATCTCACCGCGCCGTTCCACACGCAAAACATTCGCCAGAATAACGGATTCGTCTTTGACCCGAATCTCTTCACCAATTCCACCGTTGCCCCCGGCACGATTGGCAACGCTCCGCGCACCATTTGCTGCGGGCCGGGCATCAACAACTGGGATATGAGCTTCATGAAGGAAACGAACTTTGGCGAAAGACTCCAGATGGAGTTCCGCGGCGACATCTTCAACATCTGGAATCACGCGCAGTTCTACAGCGTGGATGGAGACGTATCGGATCAGGGCAGCACGTTTGGCCAGGTGCAGCACGTTCACGATCCGCGGCTGTGCAATTCTCGCTGAAGTTCCGTTTCTGAAGCGATAGCGGAGAACAAAACGGTTCGAGAGGCGCCCCAGTTCAGCCGGGGCGCCTTCGCACGTAGGAAGAAAGTGAGACAATCCATACAGTTGCGAGATTTCTGTTAGCACAAACTGACCGCAGGGAACAGACCTGCTAGCGTTGGCCGCTTCGCGGCCACACAGCAAATGGAATAAGGAAATGCATGACGCATTGCAGAAAGAAATCGCCACCTACGAAAAGCGCACGCCGAAATCCGCGGACGCGTACAAGCGCGCTTTGCAACGCATCCCGCTCGGCGTTGCCAGCAACTATCGCCATTACGAGCCGTATCCACTTTTCGTAAAGGACGGGAAGGGAAGCAGGATTCACGACATCGACGGGAACGAATACATCGATCACAACCTGTGCTTCGGCGCGCTGATGGCCGGGCACTGCCACCCAGCGGTCGTGAAGGCCGTCGAGCAAAAACTGCATGAAGGAACCACCTTTGGCATGCCGCACGACATGGAATGGGAGCTTGCGGAAGAAATCTGCAAGCGCTATCCCGTCGAGATGGTGCGCTTCGGTTCGAGCGGCACGGAAGTCACCATGCACGCTTGCCGCATCGCACGCGCTGCCACGGGCCGCGACAAAATTCTAAAGTTTGAAGGCGCTTATCACGGATTGCATGACACCGCGCTCGTCAGCGTCAAGCCCAAAGCCGAAGACTACGGCGATCCCGACGCGCCCAACTCCGTCCCCGGCGGTGGAGGCGTTCCCAAAGCCTCGCTCGCCAATGTGGTCGTCGCTGCGTTCAATAATCTTGCCGAGCGTCGAGCGCCGCTTCCGCGAAAATCCCGGCCAGATCGCCGCGATTATTCTCGAACCCATTTTGATGAACGTCGGCCTGTGCATGCCGCAGCCCGGTTTTCTGCAAGGCTTGCGCGACATCGCCACGAAAAATGGCGCGTTGCTCATCTACGACGAAGTGAAAACCGGCGCGAAGCTTGCCTGGGGCGGCGCCAGCGAATACTTCGGCGTAAAGCCGGACATGATTTGCCTGGCGAAATCCATCGGCGGCGGTTTGCCGCTCGCCGCGTTTGGCGCCAGCCGGGCAGTGATGGATTTAATCTCCCAGCACAAAGTCTTTCACGGCGGCACCTACAACACGAATCGCGTCGCCATGGCCGCGGGACTTGCCACGTTTCGCGACGTTCTCTCGCGCGAGAACTATGCGCACGTCGACAAGCTCAGCAAAAAGCTCACCGAAGGCTATCGCGCCATCGTCAAGAAAACCGGCTTGCAGGCCTACGTCATCAGCGCCGGCGTCAACGGCGCGCTGATGCTTTACCCGCAGGAAATTCGCAATTATCGCGACTGGACCAAAATCGACGTCGATCTCTGGCGCCACTACTGGTTCGCGATGGTCAACCGCGGCGTGCTGCCGCAGCCCTATTGGTGGGACGAGCAGTGGACCATCTCCGTCCAGCACACCGAAGCCGATATCGAGAAGCACCTCGCCGTGTTCGACGAAGTCGCTCCCGCCCTTGCAAAAGCGCAACTCGAGCGCGGCGCGCACTTCGTCGGTGCTGCGGGCCACTGAGTCTAGGAGACCGCTCCATTGCAGAACGAGGCCGCCATTGCGTCCGCCGCGCCCATCGCGCCAGCAGTTCAAGACACGCCGAATCTGCGCCGCGTCTTGGGACGCATGGACCTCGTTCTGCTCTTCGTCGTCGCCGTCTTCAACCTGAACGTCGTTCCCTCGATCGCCGCGAACGGCGGCGTCACCGTCTGGCTGTGGATTATTTCGCTCGCTGTTGTTTTTCTGGCCGCAGGGCATTGCGGTCATCGAGCTTGCGCACCGCTATCCCGGCGAAGGCGGAGTTTACCTCTGGGCCAAGGAAATTTTCGGAGACTTCCACGGTTTTCTTTCCGGGCTGGTGCTACTGGACCAACAACATGATGTATGTGCCGACGGTCATGCTGTACTTCGTCGGCGTCTCTGTTTTTGCGCTGGGCTCCGGCCACGAAGCGCTGGGAGACAACAAAACTTTTGCGCTGACCGCTTCGCTCTTGCTGTTGATCGTTCTCGTCGTGCTGAATATTGTCGGCCTCGGCGTCGGGAAATGGATCAACAACCTCGGAGCGATCGGCACCGGCATCGCCGCCGCCGTCCTGATCGGCTTGGGCATCGTCGTGTGGCTGCGTTTCGGAACGACCGTCACCTGGGCAGACTTTCGCATCCCGCCCAATCCCAAATTCGTCCTCAATTCCTTCGGCGTGATTTGTTTCGGATTGGTGGGGCTGGAGCTCGCTTCCGTCATGGGCGACGAAATCGAAAATCCGCAAAAAACTCTGCCCGGGGCAGTCGCCTGGGGCGGCGTGCTTTCGGGCTTGCTCTACATCGGCGCGACGCTGACCTTGCTCATCGCCATCAACAAGAGCGACATCAATGTTCTGCAGGGCATCGTGCAAGCTGTCGGGCACATGGCCGGCCGCGTCGGAGTCGCCTGGATCGTCGCGCCTTTTGCGTTTATGCTGAGTTTGTCCATCGCGGGCATCGCGTCTGCCTGGCTCGGCGGTTCCGCGCGCATTCCCTTTGTCGCTGGTCTCGATTCCTACATGCCCGTCCTGGCTTGGCAAAGTGCATCCACGCTACCGCACGCCGTACGCGGCGCTGATCGTGCACGCAGCGGTATCCATGGTGCTCGTCGTGCTGAACTTCAGCGGCTGGTGGCTCTGGAATAAATTCATCGGCTTGTCTTTCGTGGGACTACGTCTTGCGTGTCATTCGGTTTCGTCGTGGCGAATCTGTCGGCCAGTGAAACTGGCGTGCAGGAAACGTTCCAGAAACTGCTCTCGCTTGCCGTTGTGCTTCAGCTGATCCCGTTTCTTTATATGTTTGGCG
Source organism: uncultured Acidobacteriota bacterium (assembly GCA_963804545.1). GTDB lineage: Bacteria > Acidobacteriota > Terriglobia > Acidiferrales > UBA7541 > Acidiferrum. The sequence continues at coordinate 1,762,845 of CAWDQW010000004.1, read as the reverse complement.
CGCTGCTGAAAATCGCGTTCAGCGATTCCTTTGTTAAGGCTGTCTACAGCAAGACGACACTGATTCTTTCCGGCGCCAGCGGGCTCGTCACCACGATTCTGGGAATCGCGCTGGCGTTTTTTCCCGGCGCAGCAAGTCACGTCTCTCTGTTCTTACGAGGTTTGGATGTTTGGCGGAACGCTATTTTTTCATCGGGCTTGCGGCGTTTTTCTTTTTTGTTTACGGGCGGCGCAAAACGGCAAGAAAACTCGCGGAGGCTGTTCCGGCTGTGTGAACGCGGCTGCGTCCTCGCTCGGGCGCTTACGCGATGACGATTTTGGGAGGCTGTGATGTCCAGCAGTGCGACGGCAGGAGTTCGAACGTACAAGAATTACGTCAATGGCGAATGGGTTGCCAGCGCTTCGGGCGAAACATTTCCCGTCTATGATCCCTCGACCGAAGAAGTCATCGCGCAAGTTGCCGCCGCCGGCGCCGCCGACGTCGATCTCGCCGTAAAAGCCGCGCGCGCCGCTTTCGATAGCGGGCCCTGGGCCACGACCAACGGCGCAAGACCGCGGCCGCATACTTTTCAAGCTCGCAGAAAAAATCCGCCAGAACAGCGCCCAGCTTGCCGAAATCGAATGCCGCAACACCGGCAAGCCCATCGTTGAAGCCGAATACGACATCGCCGATGTCGCCACCTGCTTCGAATACTACGGCGGCCTCGCCACCAAAGTTCTCGGCAGCGTAAATCCCGTTCCCGCCAACGCGCTCAGCTTCACGCTTGCGCGAGCCCGTCGGCGTCGCCGGCACAAATTATCCCGTGGAACTATCCGCTGCTCATGGCTGCATGGAAACTCGCGCCCTGCGCTTGCGGCCGGCTGCACTTGCGTTCTCAAGCCTGCCGAGCAAACGCCGCTCACTGCGCTGGAATTCGCGAACTATTTCACCGAAGTAGGTCTGCCGCCGGGCGTGGTGAACATCATTAACGGCCTCGGCGAAACCGCAGGCGCCGCGCTCGTCGCGCATCCGGGGGTGGACAAAATTGCCTTCACCGGCAGCGCCGCTGTCGGCAAAATCATCGTCAAAAGCGCCGCGGACACGCTCAAGCGCGTCACGCTAGAACTCGGCGGCAAATCGCCCAACATTTTCTTCACCGACGCCGATTGGGAAGCCTCTATCGATGGCGCGCTCTTCGGCGTCTTCATCAATCAAGGCGAAGTCTGTTCCGCGGGCAGCCGCATCCTCGTCGAAAAGAAAATCTACTCGAAATTCGTCGAGGCCATGACCGAAAAAGCCAAGCGCATCAAGCTTGGCGCGCCGCTCGAACGCGAAACGAAAATGGGCCCGCTCGTCAGCAAAGAACAATACGACCGCGTCAGTTCGTATCTTGGAACTCGGCAAGAAGGAAGCAAAGGTCGCCATCGGCGGCGGCCGCCCGAAGCAATTCGGCAAAGGCTACTACGTCGAGCCCACGATTTTCTACGACGTGGATAACTCCGCGCGCATCGCTCGCGAAGAAATCTTTGGCCCAGTCGCGTCCGTGATTCCCTTTGACGGCGAAGCCGACGCCATCCGCATCGCCAACGACACGCCGTACGGCCTCGCCGCCGCCGTCTGGACTCGCGACATCTACAAAGCGTTTCGCGTCGTGAAGTCGCTCCGCGCCGGCATCGTCTGGGTCAATCACATGCAGCCGACCTACGTCGAGGCGCCTTGGGGCGGCTACAAACAATCCGGGTTCGGCCGCGAACTCGGCCCGTGGGGCCTGGAGGAATATCTAGAAACGAAACAGGTCTTCGTCAATCTCGACGAAACGCCCATCGGCTGGTATTAGCATTCGGGACGCCGGCTGTCGCATGGCCGGCGGCCAGAGAAAAAAGGAAGAGAAAATGTCTACGATTCAGATTCGAACGGAAATTCCCGGGCCGCGTTCACGCGCGCTCATGGCGCGCCGTGAAGCGGCGATCCCGCGCGGACCCGCCAATGCCACGCCCGATCTTCGCGGCACGCGCCGATGGCGCAACCATCGAAGACGTCGACGGCAACAGCTACATCGATTTCGCCGGCGGCATCGGCTGCCTCAATATCGGGCATCGCTCCCCGCGCGTTATCTCCGCGATCCAGGCGCAGCTCGAAAAATATCTGCATCTCTGCTTCGCTGTTACGCCGTACGAAGGCTACGTCGCCGTAGCGGAAAAACTGAACTCGCTGGCCCCCGGCAATTTCGCGAAGAAAACCATTCTGCTTAATTCCGGCGCCGAAGCCATCGAAAATTCCATCAAGATTGCTCGCGCCTACACCAAGCGCCCCGCCGTCATTTGTTTCGAAGACGCGTTCCACGGCCGCACGCTGCTCACCATGTCGCTCACCAGCAAAACGCATCCCTACAAAGCGGGCTTTCAGCCCTTCGCCAGCGACATCTACCGCATTCCATTTGCCTATCCGTACCGCAATGCGCCCGGAACGACTTCCGCGGAATTCGCGCATCATCTCGAAGATGCGTTCAAGCGTTCTGTCGCACCGGAATCCGTCGCCGCCGTGATCGCCGAGCCCGTTCTCGGCGAAGGCGGTTTCGTCATTCCGCCTCGCGACTACTTCAAACTTCTCCAAAATATTTGCCGCAAGCACGGCATTCTCTTCATCGCCGACGAAATCCAGTCCGGCTTCGCGCGCACCGGCAAATGGTTTGCCTCCGAGCATTTCGGCATCGAGCCCGATCTCATCACCACGGCGAAATCGCTCGGCGGCGGGATGCCCATCGCCGCCGTCACCGGCCGCGCCGAAATCATGGACGCGCCCGGGCCCGGCTCTCTCGGCGGCACCTACTGCGGCCACCCTGCTTCTTGCGCCGCAGCTCTCGCCGCGATCGAAACTATCGAAAAAGATGGCCTGCTCGCGCGCTCGACGGCCATCGGCGAACATTTCGAGAAACGCGCCCGCGGCTGGCAGAAAAAATGGTCCTTGATTGGCGAAGTTCGCGGCCTTGGCGGCATGTGCGCCATCGAACTCGTGCGTAACGCCGAAACTCGTGAACCCGCCGACACCGAAACAAAAGAGATCGCCAAATATTGCTACGAGCACGGCCTCATCATGATCACGGCAGGTACGTTCAACAATGTCATTCGCATTCTCGTGCCGCTCGTAGTCACCGATGAGCAGTTCAATGAAGGCTTGGACGTGCTCGAAGCCGCCCTGGCGGGCGTCGCGGAACGCCAGCAAGCCGCGCTATCTCACGCATAATCGCGTAAGACCTTGCCTGCGAGAAGCGCCATACCTTCGCTCATCGCATCTAACTTAGGGAGACGTCAGGAGCATTCGATGCAAGACATACTGTCGAAATCCGCGGGCATTGCCGCCGAGCTGAAAGACGCGCGCCTTTTCCGCGAAGCCTGCTACGTCGATGGACAATGGATTCAGGCAAGCTCAGGCCAAACGATCAACGTGGACAATCCCGCCACAAGAGAAATTATCGGCAGAGTGCCAAAACTGAGCGGCGCCGAAACTCGTCGCGCCATTGAAGCCGCCAACGCCGCCCTTCCCGCTTGGAGCAAAAAAACGGCAAAAGAGCGCGCCGCGGTTCTTCGCCGCTGGTTCGACTTGATGATGGCCAGCCAGGAAGACCTCGCGCGCCTGATGACCCTCGAGCAAGGCAAGCCGCTCACCGAATCGCGCGGAGAAGTCGCCTATGCCGCCGCGTTTCTCGAATGGTTCGGCGAGGAAGCCAAGCGCGTCTACGGCGATACCATTCCTCAGCATCAAGCCGATAAGCGAATCGTTGTCATCAAACAGCCTATCGGCGTCGTCGCCTGCATCACTCCATGGAATTTTCCGCTGGCCATGATCACGCGCAAAGCCGCTCCCGCCATCGGTTCCGGCTGCACCGTGGTCGTGAAGCCCGCCGAGCAGACTCCGTTTTCCGCTCTCGCTCTCGCCGAGCTTGCCGAGCGCGCCGGCGTTCCCAAAGGTGTTTTCAATGTTGTCACGGGCTCGCCCACCGAAATTGGCGCCGAGCTCACCTCCAATCCCATCGTTCGAAAGCTTTCGTTCACCGGCTCCACGGAAGTCGGCAAAATCCTGATGGCCCAGTGCGCGGGCACAATCAAAAAGCTCTCTCTCGAGCTTGGAGGCAATGCCCCGTTCATCGTTTTTGAAGATGCGAATTTGGATGCTGCCGTCGAGGGCGCGATCGCTTCCAAGTATCGCAACACGGGGCAAACGTGCGTTTGCGCGAACCGCCTGCTGGTTCAAGATGCAATCTATGATGCTTTCGCTGGAAAGCTAGCCGACGCCGTAACGAAGCTGAAGCCTGCTCCGGGATTTGAGGCGGGCTCGACGCAAGGCCCTTTGATTGACGACGCCGCTGTCGAAAAAGTGGAAAGCCACATCCGCGATGCACAATCAAAAGGCGCAAAAATTCTCGTCGGCGGAAAACGCCACGCGCTCGGCGGACGTTTCTTTGAGCCAACCATCCTCACCGGCGTCACTGCGCAAATGCTTGTCTCCCGCGAAGAAACCTTCGGTCCCGTCGCGCCTCTCTTCCGTTTCAAGAGCGAAGCCGAAGCCATCGCCCTCGCGAACGACACGGAATTTGGTTTGGCTGCCTATTTCTACGGCCGCGATATTGCCCGCGTCTGGCGCGTCGCCGAAGCCCTTGAATACGGCATCGTCGGTATCAACACGGGAATCATTTCCACCGAAGTCGCGCCCTTCGGCGGCGTAAAGGAATCCGGTCTCGGCCGCGAAGGCTCCAAGTACGGCATGGATGAATACCTCGAAATCAAATATCTGTGTTTCGGCGGCATCACTTCCTAAAGCCGCGAGGTGAAATCCGCGGAATTTGTAATCGGCGCAGGCACTAAGCCGGAGCGTTAAATCGGATTGATGTCCTGGTTCTTCTCCAGCCGCGCGATCAGTCCCTGGATTTGCGCTTTCGTGGCTTCTGGCGCTCCCGCAAGGGCCAGCTTCATTTCTCTAAGCGCAGTCGGAAAGTCGCCCTTCGCCGAAGCCATTCTTGATATCTCTCCGTGCGTATACCATTCGTTCGGACGCTTCTGAACGTTGATCTTAAAAATGGCGAACCCTTCCTCTTGTTTTTTCTGAATCTGCAGGCCTCGCCCATAAACGTGCAGCTGCACGCCGGTCGCCTTATCAAGCGCGTTCATTTTGATGGCATCCGCTTCCTGTTTCTTTCCCATCGCCTCCAGAATCTGCGATTTCGTCAGCAGGTTCTCGAATCTCTCCTCGTTCTGAATCGAAATGTCTTCCCACTTCAATCCTTGTTCCAGGCTGCAATTCCCATCCAGGCACCACATCGCCGCTTCGTCATACCCAGCCCATGAAAACCCGCCAGTGTTTCGCAATTGGTTGCGGATGCTGCGCTCCGTGATCGCTTTCACGTCCACGGAAATGTGAAACGGCACCGCCAGCTTGCCCCAGCGCAGCGTCGCCGCCGCCGATTCCGGCTTGATGTCGTCGAATGTGTACGTCAGGGCTTCGCGAAACTCCGCCGCCTGCGGCTTCACTTCCACCCGCAAAGCGTCCTCTTTTTCGTCGTAGCTGAAACTTCCCCAAGATGTCGAATTCTTCGAAAAAATAATCGTCCACTCGTCGGCGTTCGGAATCATGTGCAATCCATACGTGCCTGCCGCCAGCGGTTTGCCTTCCACGGAAACGTCGTCCGCGAACGCAATCGTCGTGTTTTCGTTCGCTCCCGCGCGCCACACCTTGCCGTAGGGAATGATCTTGCCCCACAGCTCGCGTCCGCCAACTAGCGGCTCATGATAAACGATCGTGATATCCGTCAATCCAATTCGCTGCGTCACCACCGCGCGCTGGCTCACCGTCGGCAAATTCAGCTCCGTCGCCTGCGCGCCATTTTTGAATTGCGCGTCCGCCCGCGCTGCCAGGCTGCCCACACAAATCATCACCCCTAGAAAGACTCTGCCCGCATTTCGCATGAACACACCCCTCCCTCGTTCTCTAACAACAAAAATGGACCGGGCGCAAAATTCCCGCGTTCGCTTCGCGCCCTAGTTGGCATAGACGCCGCTAGCCCCAATGCGTGAGCAAGCGTGGCGCAACTCGCGGTTTCCTAAGGCTTCGTCGGTTCGGTGGGTGGCTGCTGCGGCACTGGCGGCGTTGGCTTATAGACCGTCGCGGGCCTCGCCGGCTGATACGTCACCTTAACTTCCTTTTTCTTCGGCTTCTTTTTCTCTCTGCTTCTCACGTCTCGATTGCCCATCGCCATTCCTCTCTCTGTTTAAAGATTTAGCCGCGCCCATTAGTTTACCTGACTTCAGCTTAGCCGGTTGGGCGTGAATCGCGCCGTCATCTCCATCACTCGCCGGTAATAATCCCGCTGCTTCAATCGCGCTCCCGCCGCTTCATCGATCACAAACGTCACGTCCGGATGCAGTTGCAAACACGAAGCCGTCACCGAAGCCGTAATCGGCCCTTCGATCGCCTCCGCCACAGTCTCCGCCTTTGCCTCGCCCGTCGCCAGCAGCAAGATTTTCTTCGCCTCGAGAATCGTTCCGATCCCCATCGTGATCGCGCACTCCGGCATCTCTTCTCCCGCGCTAAAAAATTTCCGGTTATCCTCTATCGTCTCGTTCGTCAAAACTTTCAGGCGCGTCCTCGACCCGAAACTCGAAGTCGGCTCGTTGAATCCCACGTGCCCGTTCCGCCCGATTCCCAAAATCTGCAAATCAATTCCACCCGCGTCGCGAATCGCCCGTTCATACGCCGCGCAGTATTCTTCATAGTCCCCGCTGATTGTCCCATCGGGAATATGAATATTCAGCTCCGCCACGTTCACATGCGCAAAAAAATTCTCCCGCATAAAACAATGAAAACTTTCCGGATGCTCCGCTCCCAATCCCAAGTACTCATCGAGGTTAAACGTTGCCACCCTCGAAAAATCCAGCCCCTGCTCCCGGTGCAGCCTCACCAACTCCTTGTACATTCCAAGGTAGTGCTCCCGGTCGCCAGGCCCAGCGTCACCGACGGGTTGTTCTTCACCGCCGCAGCCACAATCCGCGCCGCCTCCCGGCTCAATTCCTCATAACTCGCATTCAGCAGTACCAGCATTTCCCCGCCATTTCCCACGCTCTCTCTAATCTCTCTTCAGCAAAACAATCCGCGCGTCCTCGCCCGCGCCGGCCATTCCCGTGTACTATCCTCATCGGCCGCATGGCCACACAACACTATGCCAGCAGCTGCTATATATACCAAGTCCCTGCTTCGCCCAAATCCCTCGAGCGAAATCTACAAAAATTCCGCTCAAAACGCCGGTAAAATGTCGCCGTCCCGAATTTTAGCTTGCCTCCTCAAGAGCTATATAGCAGTATACTTGGCCGCTCAAACGCACCACCAGCTCGCGCACCTGCGGAGCAAAACGAATTATGGCCCTCACCGCCACCGATTGGATCGTCATCGCCGCCTACCTGCTCCTCAATCTCCTCATCTCTCTCTACTACCGCCGCCGCTCCTCCGGCAGCACCGAAGAATTTTTCGTCTCCGGCCGCAATGTCTCCTGGTGGCTTGCCGGCACTTCCATGGTCGCCACCACTTTCGCCGCCGACACGCCTCTCCTCGTTACCGGCCTCGTCGCCCGCAACGGCATCTCCGGCAACTGGCTCTGGTGGTCGCAATGTCTTTGCGGCATGATGACCGTCTTTTTCTTCGCGCGCTACTGGCGTCGCGCCGAAATCCTCACCGACGTCGAATTCGTCGAGCTCCGCTATCAGGGCAAACCCGCCGCCTTCCTCCGCGGCTTCCGCGCCATCTATCTCGGCGCTCTAATGAACTGCCTCATCCTCGGCTGGGTCATCAAAGCCATGATCAGCATCACCACGGTACTCCTCGGCGACGCCATCGCGCAAGGCCGGGTCCTCAGCATCGGCATCGGCGGGCACACTCTCACCACCTACACCCTCGGCACTCCAGAACACACCGCGCTCCTCATCTGCGTCCTCCTCCTCGTCCCTTTCACTGGAATTTACACTTTCATCGGCGGCCTCTGGGGCGTTCTCGTCACCGACCTCTTCCAATTCGCCTTGAAAATGACGATGATCATCGTCCTCGCCTGGATCGCCGTAGCAAAAATCGGCGGCATGGCCCTCCTCAAAATCCAGCTCTCCCACGTCGACGCCGTCGCCCGCCAATCCGGCGAAACAACCGGCTCCATCCTCTCCTTCTTTCCGTCCTTCCATCTCGGCTGGACGACCGACGCCCTCTGGACTCTTCCCGGTCATCACTTTCTCGCTCTACCTCGCCGTCCAATGGTGGGCCAGTTGGTATCCCGGCGCCGAGCCCGGCGGCGGCGGCTACGTCGCCCAACGCATGTTCTGCGCCAAGGACGAAAAAAATTCTCTCGGCGCCACGCTCTGGTTCAACATCGCCCACTACGCCATGCGCTCCTGGCCCTGGATCGTCACCGGCCTCGTCGCCGTCGCCGTCTACTCCCCCCACGGCGGCCTCCACCCCAGCGCCGAGTTCGCCGCCGAGCCCGAAAAAGGCTACGTCATGGTCCTGCGCGATTTTCTTCCGCCCGCTCTCCGCGGCCTTGATGATTGCCGCCTTCCTCGCCGCTTTCATGTCCACTGTCGGCACGCAGCTAAACTGGGGCACGTCCTATCTCATCAACGATTTCTACCGCCGCTTCCTCGTCCGCAAAGCCACCGACAAACACTACGTCTTCGTCAGCAAAGTCATTATCGTCCTGCTCGTCATCCTCAGTGGTTACGCCGCCGCCAACATCACCAGCATCCAATCCGCCTGGCAACTCCTCCTCGGCATGGGCGCCGGCACTGGCTCCGTCCTTCTCCTCCGCTGGTATTGGTGGCGCATCAACGCCTGGAGCGAAATCTCCTCCATGATCGCCGCTTTCGTCGTCTCCATGTCGCTCACCCGCGTCCAGTTCGCCGGCAACAGCTCCGTCGTCTTCGCCAAAACCGCCCTCATCACCACCGCCGCCACCACCGTCGTCTGGCTCCTCACCACCCTCATCACTAAGCCCGAGCCCGAAGCCAAGCTCCTCCAGTTCTACCGCCGCGTCCGCCCCACCGTCCACGGCTGGAAGCGCATCGCCGCCCTCGCCCCCGACGTCACCCCCGTCCGCGACCTCGCTGCCAGCACCTACGACTGGATCGCCGGCTGCCTCCTCGTCTACTGCGCCATGTTCTCCATCGGCGAATACGTTCTCCACGAATGGCTGATGGGCACCGTCCTCCTGCTCATCGCCGCGCTCTCCGGCTACTTCATCTTCTGGAGCCTAAGCCGCCGCGGCTGGCAAACCTTCTCCGGCGCCTAACCTCACCCCTCTCCGCCCGCCCCCCAATTGTCATCCTGAGCGTAGCGAAGGATCCTGGCTTGATCTCCCCAACCTCCGCCTCATCGCACTTGGTTGGAGGGTCGGCCTTCTAAGGCCGACCGCCCCTCCCCTTAAGGGCGACATACTCTAAGATTGTCATTCCGAGCAAAGCGAGGATCTCTGCGCCATCGTCTCGCGTTCTGTGCGAGCGATGAATCTGCTTTTTCCCCTCCTCTCTGTGACCTCTGCGCCTCTGTGGCCCTCTGTGTAAAATCCTTTTCCTCTTCTCCGCTCCTACTGTATTCACCCGAGAACAAATTGCCCGCTCGCAACATCAAACCCTTAGCCACAGTTGCAACGCAAGGAGCACCCATGTCCACCGCCACCGGCACCGCACAAAATCCCCGCGCCAACTCCACCACTCTCGGCGCGCTCTGGCTCCTCTACGCCATCCTCCGCCTCGTAGCCGTAATCCTCCTCGTCCTCTACGCCGCCACAGCCACTGTCATGTTCGGCGCCCTCCTCGCCCGCGTTCCCGAATTTGTAACTTTCATGGCCATCTTCCACGTCCTCTACGCCGCCGCCATCATAGTCACAGCTCTCTCCGGTATCTTCGGTCTCTTTGCCGGCCTGGCCCTCCTCTCCGGAAAATCCGCCCGCACCCTCGTGCTCCTCGCCGCCTTCTTCTCACTCTCCGACCTGCCCCTCGGCACCACTCTCGGCATCTACACCCTCATCGTCACCCTCCCCTAAACGCTCTGCCCCTCCAGAACTGTCATTCCGAGCGGAGCAGGCCGACGACTTTCCTTTCACGTTCGCTCCTGCGAACGTGTCGGCCTGCGCAGTCGAGGAACCTCTCTTGTCTTTGTCTTTGTCTTTGTCTCTGTCTCTGTCTCTGTCTCTGTCTCCTCCCCCCCTCTTCTCTGCGCGGCTCTGTTAACTCTGCGCCTCAGCGTTATCCTTTTTTTCTTTTCGCAAAATGTTCACAAAGCCTGGAAGTAAGCCATATCTAAGATTGACTTACATCCCAGCCTAAAGTATACTTTTCCTCAGTAGGACTACCACATGAAAACCGAACTTTCCACCGTCACCACCAAAGGCCAGCTAGTCATCCCCGCCAAGCTCCGCCGCAAGTACGCCATACGAAAAGGCACCCAGGTCGCCTTCCTCGAGGAAGAAAACCGCCTCGTCCTCCAGCCCCTTACCCCCGAGTTCGTCCGCAGCCTCCGCGGCTCCCTAAAAGCCGGTCCCTCCGCCCTGAAACTTCTCCTGGAAGACCGCAAACACGAGCGCCAGCTCTGAAGCTTCAACCCATGAAGCGCGCCCCGACGAAGAAGCCCAACCCATGAAACGAGTCGTCCTCGACGCCAGCGCCCTCATGACCTTCTTCGAAAACCGTCCCGGCGCCGCCAAAGTCGAAGACCTCCTCCAGCAAGCCGTAGCCGGCAAGCTCCACCTCTTCATGTCCGTCATAAACTGGGGCGAAGTCTACTATTCCACCTGGCGCGCCCACGGCCCCGGCGTAGCCCGCAAAATCATCGAAGACATCAGACAGCTCCCCATCGAAATCGTCGAAGCCGGTCTCGACCTGACCCGGCTCGCCGCCGAACTCCGCTCCAACCACAAACTCCCCTACACCGACTGCTTCGCCGCCGCCCTAGCCGCCCAGCGAAAAGCCTCCCTCGCCACCAGCGACCAGGATTTCGCCTCCGTCGAAAAATAGTTCGACATCCTCTGGACTACCGCGTAGCCACCGTACTCCGCGATCATTTCCTGGCTCGCATCTTTGCCGCGACACGCCCGCCCCCGTCATTTCGAACGAAGCAGGCCGACGCCTTTTCTTTGACGTTCGCTCCTGCGAACGTGTCGGCCTGCACAGAGAGAAATCTCTCTTCGTCTTTGGCGGGTGGAGCACCCATAATCGGCGAAGGCACAGGCTTTTGAATTGAGAGGCGCACCCTTCGGGGGCGGGTTTTACAAAGGGTGAGGTTTTTGCTTTTGTTTTTGCTTGCTACGTATCTTCAGCGCAGACGGCGGAAAGGCCTCTTAACCCCGTGAATCAAGGTGGGCAGGGCTGTATTGACGGATTGCCCGTCCGAGCGTGCCCTCGAGCTCCCTATCTAGAGCGGATGGCCCATCGGCCTACGCAGAGCGCCTCGCGTATCGCCATTCCAGCAGAAATGCGATCCCTGTCCCAATCAAGACGAGTGCCCAGACCCAATGGGCGTTAACGTGGAGCAATCGCTCTCCTGAAAGCAGGAACACGACACCGCCCACCAGAAATAATGGGCCAGTGATAGCGCAGTGAAACGAACGATGCTTAGTCCAGTTGGCGACGCAACCGATACCCATCGCGAACAGGCACACAGACGGCGACGACGCATGGAGCGGAAACCAAAAGACACCTATGAGGCTCAACACTCCCCACGCCACCAGCGAGGCTGCGAGCCAGTAGCAAATCGATGCCGGCGAACTACAGCAAGCCTCCAGTTGCTTTGGCATGGCTTGGAAGCTCCTTCTCAACGTCAAAAACGGCCAGCGGGGCGCCCTGGGTCCGCCGTTTGAACCTGGGTCTTTACACTTTCCCGCATGTCCCCACAGCAATAAGCGCGCGAGGGAGAGCCATGCGGAGTGTCAATGGGGCTGCGTCACTTCCTGTGCTTTTCTAGCTTCTCGATCACGCTATCCAGGTCCGGATACCCAGCCCCGAAGCTCCGCGTAAACCAGTTTCCCCCACGCTCCGCGATCTTCTCGCCATCCGCCACCACATCAAACTGCCCCGTCTTCCCCGGCACAAGCACCACATCCATATTCAACCGATTCTTGACGAGGTTCACGAGACTCGTGACCTTGACCTTGTTGTTCTGTCACGTCGGGCAGTGCACGATTTCAACTCGCATGGTTTTCTCCGATCCGTTTCGTAAATTCTGATACCCCAGGACATCCCGGACGCTCAAGTCAACTCAGGAACGACCTAAGTCTTTGCCGCTGGTAGCGCCTTAACTCCTCGATTGGAACATTCAACCTTCAACTGTCGACTGTCAACTCGCTTCCGAGCTACTCACTATTCACTACCCACCACTCATTTCTCTCATCCAACAATCTTCCCAATCATCCACATATGCCCAAACGGATCCACCACCGCTCCCTGCAGCATCCTCCGGATCGGCTTCGGCCCAACCGTCTCGTGCGCATGTTCTTCCACCGGACTATTCTCCTTCGCTCCCGTCGCTAAAGCCCGCCGCTGCACCGCGAAGGGGTCGTCCACAAAGAGTTCAATCCTCACCGTAGTAAATCCCGCCGCCCCCGGCCCTCGCGTCCCATAAGGAGGCGCCTCCTGCGCCAGGAAGAACTTCGCCCCGTCCACCGAAAGTCCCGCGATGAGGTCCGCGCCATCTCCCAACTGCCACAGCACCTCCGCCCCAAACGCCGCCCTATAAAAAGCCACCGCCGCGCTGCCATCGCTCACCGCCAACATCGGACAAATCTCCGTCCTCATCCTCGCACCCCCGTTCGCGCCGCCATATCCTTCTTCAACTCGCACTAAACAAAGAACTTACTATTTATTTCTTGACAATAGTCACCAATATGCTATAATGGTATTTTGCATTGAGGGCAGATTCTTTCACTGCCCAAGTAAGTCATGCCCGCCCGCCTGGCAGTTCCTAAAATTCCCCCAAAATCTTCATTTCCATCCGCGTTACTACTTTATAAAAACGGGCGCCGCCTAACCCCTCCAGAATCAACACTTCTACAAGTGTTGATTCCAGGTCACTTCAACTCCTCCAGAATCAATGTTTATGAAAAATCCGAGTGGATCGCCCCCCGCGCAAACCCCAAAGTTTCGCAACTGGTTACCTCCCGCTCCCGACCGAACCTGCGTTTGTTTTTGCTTAGCCTGCACCGAGCCGTCAATGACTCCACCGCGCAACCCACAGAAAACACGATCACTTCAAATCCCGCGTCATCGAATGTTGACGCCGCGTCAAGCATAAGTTCTTTGTTTGCCACTCTTACAAAAAACACCGGGGGTGGGGGTACCCAGGGGGCATCATCCTGGCTGTCTTTCCAGCTCTTCATCTGTCGCTGGCCACGGACCATGGGTCTCGGTTCCTCTGCGCGACTCTGTGCACTCTGCGTCTCCTCGTTATCTTTTCTCTTCGCCTCTCGCCTCCGCTCATCCCTTACTTCGCCGCCTTATCCGTCTTCGCCTTCTCAAACTTCACCGACCGCACAATCCCCGCGCCTTCTTTCACTACGATCATCTGGTTCGGCTTCACATCTTTCAACGTGTCAATCGCGCCGCTCGGCCAGCGAATTTCAAGCAGCTCGATCTTCTCCGCTTTTCCAATCCCAAAATGAACGCGCAGATCGTTTTGCGAAATGTAGCTGCCGCCGCTCCGCACCTCGTCAATTTGCGAGTGCGGCTTCGTTTCTCCCGGAGGGTGCGTCACGCAGCGCAAACGCGCGCCGATACCGCTGCGATTCGATTTCGTGCCGATCGTTTTTATCTTCAGCCAATTATTTTCAAGCCGCGAATCGCAGCGCAGCAGTTGAGGGAAATCGTTGACCGTGTTCACCACCACGTCGATGTCGCCGTCATTATCGAAATCGCCGAACGCCGCCCCGCGCGATGCCACCGGAACCATGATCCCCGCGCCGCCTTGCTTGGACACATCTTCAAAGCGCCCGTTGCGCAAATTGCGATACAGAATTTTCTGCTGCGCGTATCCCGCTTCCGTGCGCAGTTGCTCAACCTCCGGATACACGTGGCCGTTGCAAATCAAAATGTCCGGCCAGCCATCATTGTCCATGTCGAAAAAGCCGCAGCCCCAGCCCAGGTATTGCGTATGTTTGCCGAGCCCGCCAGAAAACGTGGCGTCCTCGAAGTTTCCGCCGCCGATCCCGTGGTACAGCGACGGCGTGTCGCCCGCGAAATTTGTCTTGACGATGTCGAGATTCCCGTCGAGATCGTAATCCGCGGCGGAAACGCCCATGCCTGCCTGAGGTTTGCCGTCGGCGCTCAGCGCGCAACCCGCTTCCATGGCGACGTCGGAAAAAGTGCCGTTTTTTTTGTTTTGATAGAGCGCGCTGGCCGTCGAATCGTTGGCAACGTAAATATCGGGCCAGCCGTCGTTGTTGAAATCGGCGGTGAGCACGCCGAGCCCGTACGTTCCGTTGGCCTGGAAAATCCCGGCGCGCTCGGAAACATCGGAAAACGTGCCGTCGCCGTTGTTGTGAAACAAAATATTTTTTCCGCCGATGAGCCCCGGCGGGCCACAGGCGACGAGCACGCCCTTGTAAGTGCACGGCCCGGATTCGGGCAGCGGCGCGGTCGCCAAATCGAGATCGATGTAGTTCGCGACAAAAAGATCGAGATGGCCGTCGCGATCGTAATCGACAAACGCGCAGCCGGTGTTCCAGCGTTTGCCGTTCGTACCAACGCCGGCTTTTTCGGTGACGTCAGTGAACGTGCCGTTTCCGTTGTTGTGGTACAAAACATTCTGGCCGAATGAGGTGATGTACAGGTCGTCGAAGCCGTCGTTGTCGTAATCGCCGACGCACACGCCTTGTCCCCAGCCGTAGTGGAGGATGCCGGATTTCGCGGTGACGTCGGTAAAAGTGCCGTCGCGATTATTTTTGAAGAGATGCGAGACGGGCTCCTGCCCTTTCGGAAAACCTTCCAGGCGCCAGCCATTCACCAAAAAAATGTCGAGCCAGTCGTCGTTATCGTAATCGTAGAAAGCGACGCCGCAGCCTGTCGTTTCCAGCAAATATTTATTTTTGTGTTCGCCGCCGTAGACTGTTTTTGCATTCAGACCGGATTCGCGCGCGACATTGATGAAGCTGACGCCGATTTCCGCCGGCGGCGGTGGATACTGATCGAGCCGGGTGCTGCGGGCTGATCCGAATTTGGCGATACAGACTTGATCGGGAGGAAAAGGACGAGCCAGCGCGAGAACACTTTCGAGCGGGAGGACGAGCGCGGAGCGGCTGAGCGATTTAAGAAACGCGCGACGTGAGGAGGACAAATGGAATAATACCTTCCCGGGTTTGGCTCGTGCTAAGATTTGCCGCTGCTTCGTATTGTACGGCTAAATGGCGATGCAAGCGGAAGGCGCAAGAGAATTGGCGGATCTCTTGTGCCACGGACCTTCCTACCGTGAACGACAGAAAAGGCGCAATTCGAATGAAACGACTACTTGGCGCGTGTGTCTCCAGCGTGGCGCTAGCCTTCTTTCTTTTGGCAATGACGGCGCGAGCTCAAGCGCCGGCGAGGGCGGCGGAGGCGGCCAACACGCAAGAGCAAGCGCGCTCCGCGAGCTCAGCACCATCCATGGAATTCACGCGGCCGGTCCGGCCGTGGGAATTTCTGCCCGCGGTGGGTACGAGGGCGGGGCTGCTGGGAAATGAAGCGGGGCGGATGGAAGCGTGGGTTTATCCGCTGAAGATATTTCGCGATTTTCATTTGAAATTTCACGTGGACGGGCAAACGCTGGCGGCGGATGCGCTGGCGCGGACGCTGATCACGCGGCCGGAATCGAGCACGATCGTTTACACGGGCGATACGTTTTCGGTGCGCGAGACTTTTTTTGCGCCGGTGCGGGAACCGGGAGCGGTGATTCTTTTGGAAGTGGAAACAGAATCGCCGCTGGAAATTGAGGCGGTGTTTCATCGGGATTTTCAGTTGGAATGGCCCGCGGCGCTGGGAGCGACATATATAGGATGGGATTCGAAGATGAAAGCGTTTGTGTTTGGGGAGGAACAGAGAAAGTTTGTGGCGATTGTGGGATCGTCGGGCGCGGAATACAGCGAAGAGGAATTTCAGACGAACTATTCCGAGTCGCAGGAAAATTCGTTCCGGCTGGGCGCGATTGCCAAGGGCAAAGCGACGCAAGCTATTTTCATTGCGGGATCGATGACCGGACGCACGGACGCAGAGAGCGAATATCGGCGGCTTAGTTCTGGATACGGTGACATGTTGCGCGAATCGGAGGAGTACTACCGAAAGTATCTCAGCGAAACGGTGAACGTGGAGCTGCCTGACGAAGAACTGCAAAAGGCATACGACTGGGCGCGAATCAGTTTGCTGCAAGGGATGGTGACCAACCCGTTTTTGGGGACGGGTTTGGTGGCGGGTTATCGAACATCGGGAGAGAGCCAGCGGCCGGGGTTTGCGTGGTATTTCGGGCGGGATTCGTTCTGGAGTTCGCTGGCGCTAAACGCGGAAGGAGATTTTGCGAATACGAAGACGGCGCTGGAGTTTGTGAGCAAATTTCAGCGGGAAGACGGGAAGATTCCGCACGAGATTTCGCAAGGTGCAAATTTTGTCGATTGGTTCAAAGGCTATCCGTATCCGTACGCGTCGGCGGATGCGACGCCACTTTACATCATCGCGGCGAACGATTATGTGGTGAACAGCGGAGACACGGCTTTTGCAAAAGAAAAATGGGCGAGCCTGTGGAAGGCGTATCAGTTTTTGAAGTCGACGTATGACGCGAAGGGCCTGCCGCAAAATCAAGGAGTGGGACACGGCTGGGTGGAAGGCGGGCCGCTGCTGCCGGTGAAGAGCGAGTTTTATCAGAGCGGACTGGGCGCGGAGGCGGTGAGAGCACTTGCGAATCTCGCGCGGTTTGCGGGACAAACGGATTCGGCGGCGGCGCTGGAAACTGAATTCGCGAAGCAATGGCCGCTGGTGAACGACAGCTTCTGGATTGCGGATAAGAAACGGTTCGCGTTTGCCGTGGACAAGAACGACAAGCAGGTGGATGAACCAACCGTGTTGACGACCGTGCCGATGTGGTTTGGATTGCCGAACGAGGAGGCGGGAATATCCACGATACGGCAACTGGCAGATGCGGACCAGCAAACGGATTGGGGCATGAGAATCATTTCGAACCGGTCGGCGATTTTCAGCGGAGGCGGGTATCACTACGGGTCGGTGTGGCCGCTGTTTACAGGCTGGGCTTCGGTCGCGGAATACCGCTATCACCAGGAATTTCCGGCTTATGAGAATTTGCGAGCCAACGCATTGCTGGCGCTGGATGGATCGCTGGGGCACGTGACGGAAGTGCTTTCCGGGGATTATTACCAGCCGCTAGCGACCAGTTCGCCGCACCAGATCTGGTCGGCGGCGATGGTGGTGAGCCCGCTGCTGAAGGGCATGTTCGGGCTTGAAAGAGATGCGACGAAAAAGACGCTGACGTTCGTACCGCATGTGCCGGCGGATTGGACGAATTTCAAGATCAACAACTGTGCGGGTCGGGGACAGCGTGGTGAATTTGAGTTATGAGAAGACGCTGACGGAAATCACGCTGGAAGCGACACGGACGGGCGGAGAATGCGGGCTGGATTTCGAGCCTGCGCTGGCGAACACGGCGCTGGTCGGCCGGATGGAGGTGAACGGCCGCCCGGCCACGTACGACCAGCAGATTCTGGCGGAACATCATCATCTCAGAATAAAGTTTGCGTTGAAGGAAGGGCAAAATGTCGTTCGCATTCCGGTGACGAATGATTTTGGCGTGGCGTATAGGTTTCGGCTACCGGAGCTGGGAAGCGCAAGTTCCGGCTTGCGAATTCTTTCCGAGGAGATGGGAGACGTGACGTCACCGATGGAGCTGGAACTATCGGGGCGAGCGGGAGCGACGTACGAGATGGCCGTCTGGAATCCTGGGCTGATCGAATCGGTGGAGGGGGCAGAGCTGGTGAAAGACGCGGCGGGCGGCGCGAAACTACGGATTCATTTTGACGCAGCAAGCGGAGCAGACTACACGCGACAGAAGGTGAAGATCCATCTCCAGGCCCCAAAATCTGTGCGCAAGAAGAGACCAAAGCGGTAACGGCCTGGCGAAGTTCCGCTCGCTGGGCGAGCAGTGCTGGTGAACCCACCGGGCTTGATCTTGTTTATGGCATTGTTGGCGAGGGCTGTATGAAAAAGCAGGCCGTTCGTACGACGGTTGATATACCGATTCCTCTATACCAAAGGCTGAAAGCGCAGGCTGCGGCGCAGGGACGATCCGTCCGCGAATTAATCCTTCTGGGTGTGCGGCTGACTCTGGCGCAACAGAAGCGCCATCATGCCAGAAGAGTGAAATTTCCTTTGATCAAGTCCGACGGTCCTAAGGTCGAGCCAACGCAAGCACAGATCTATGGCGGAGTAATTTAGCGAAGGCGTTGAAGGTTTTTTCTTAACGCAGAGGACACAGAGAAGAGGAGGCGCGTGTGAAACGAGAAATATTGGTTGTAGCGTTTGCGATGGCGGGAATGAGTTTAGGAATCTGCGCGCCTCGCGCGGCGGCGCAAGCGAAGGGTGTGGATGCGGAGGGACATGCGTGGTGGCAACACGCGGTGTTTTATGAGATTTATCCGCGGAGTTTTGCGGACAGCAACAATGATGGCGTGGGAGATTTGAAAGGGATTACCTCGAAGCTGGATTATTTGAAAGAGCTGGGAGTGAACGCGATATGGATTACGCCATGTTTTCCTTCGCCGCAGGTGGATTTTGGATATGACGTATCGGATTACGAGGCTATCGATCCGATGTACGGGACGATGGAGGATTTCGACAAGCTGGTGGCGGAGGGAAAAAAGCGGGATATACGGGTGATTTTGGATTTTGTGGTAAACCACACTTCGGATCAGCACAAGTGGTTTATCGATTCGAGGTCGTCGAAGACGGCAGAGCACCGTGATTGGTATATCTGGCGGGATGGAAAGGGACCCGGACAGCCGCCGAATAACTGGCTTTCCACGTTTGGGACGGCGGCGTGGGCGTTTGATCCGAAGACCAGCCAATATTATTACCACTATTTTTATCCGCAACAGCCGGACTTGAACTGGCGAAATCCCGCGGTGGAAAAGGCGATGCTGGATGTGACCCGCTTTTGGTACAAGCGCGGCGTGGCGGGATTTCGTTTGGATGCGGTGGATACGCTCTACGAAGATCCGAATTTGACCGACAACCCTGTGCTGCTTGGGACGGATAAATTTGGGCGGCCAAATATGGAAGAAAAGTACAACAAAAAATTGCCGGAAGTGCATGACGCGATGCGGAAATTGCGCCGCGTCGCGGATGAATATGGATCGGTGCTGATTGGAGAGACGTGGACGAGCAATGTGGACCAGCTGAAGGACTACTACGGGGCGAACAACGACGAACTGCAGATGCCGATGGATTTGATGATGACGGGGTTCAAGGGTCTTTCTGCGGCTGAATACCGGAAGCACATTGCGGCAGTGAACGCGGCGGGGCACTGGCCGGTTTATGTGATTACGAATCACGACATCGTGCGGTCGTACACGCGGTATGCGGATGGGATGCACAACGACGATATCGCGAAAATGATGGCGGCGCTTTATTTGACGCTACGCGGATCGGCGATCATGTATTACGGCGAAGAGATTGGGATGGAGAACAACGACCCGAAGAGCAAGGACGATGTGCAGGACCCGATCGGAAAACTTGGATGGCCTCTCGAGAAGGGGCGAGATGGAGAGCGAACGCCGATGCAGTGGAATGAAAGCGAGAATGCGGGATTCAGCGTAGCGAAGCCGTGGCTGCCGGTTCCGGTAAGCGCGCACACGCATAATGTGGCGGATGAGATGAAAGATCCCGACTCGGTACTTAGTTTTTACCGCAAACTTTTGGCGCTGCGGCATACGGAGGCGGCGCTTTTGGATGGGGATTACGTTTCGATTAACGAGGATAACCCGAATGTATTGACGTATCTCCGGCGATACAAGGGTGAAGCGATTTTGGTGATTCTGAATATGTCGGCAGTAGAACAGAGGGCGCCGTTCGAACTTTCCGCGACGGGATTTCGGGAGCCGAAGTTGGAGGTTTTGCTGACGAGTTTTCACAAGCAAGTGAAAGGGAACTTTGCAGTTATGCCGATGGAGCCTTATTCGGTGTTTATTGCGAAGGTTACGAAGTAGGAGAATGGGGATTTTAACGCCGGGGTCACAGAGGGCGCAGAGAAGAAAAAGCAGATCCCTCGCTTCGCTCGGGATGACAAGCTGTAAGTCACGGATAGGTTGAGGCACGCAGCAGGGGAGATGGTTAGCGGATGGGTGGGGAGAAGTCAGTGAGCGTCATGAAGGTCGAGTCGACCTTTTCGACGATTTTGCCGTTGGCTTCGGATTTTTCCTGGACGCTTTTCCAATCGGGGTCGTCGCGGAATGCTTGCCAGTTGGCGGTGGCGGCTTCGCGGCTGGGATGGGCAATCATGTAGATGAGTGTTTTGCCTTTTAGAGGTTCGTCGGTGGGAGTCCAGTAGGCAATGTTCTTAATGCCATGCTTTTCGAAGAGCCGCATGGTGTGATCGCGGAAGCGGCGGAGGAGGTCGTCGAGCTTGCCTTCGTACGTGTGGTAGATGCGGAGTTCGTAGACGGTGGTGGAGGATTGCGGAGCTGAGGTCTGGCCAAGGTTGCGGCTGGTTGAGAAGAGCTGCGGCGGGAAGCGATTGGAGCAATGTTCGTCGGTTCATGGACAGGATTGTAGCAGAGGTTGGCGGGACGGGAAGAGGCGGTTTGGATTCGGCAGGAATTTTTGTTGGCGTTATGCGGGGAGAGGTAGCATTCAGGGCGGATAGAGGAGTGAATACGAATGGCTGGTGCACTTACCGAAGAGCAAGGGATGATTACGATTCGACGGAAGTCGCCTGACGATGTGCAGCAGCGGCAAATTATCGTGAAGCTGGACGGGGAAAATGTAGGGGAACTGTTTTACGGGGACACGATCTCGATACCGGTGGCCGCGGGGCATCACAGTTTGCGCGTGGACAATACATGGAACTGGAAAACGGTGGAGCTGGATGTTGCCGCGGGGGACCATTTGAAATTTCAGACGAAGAGCCGGGCGGGAAGATTCACATGGTTTTTGGTGAGCCTGTTTGGAGCGGGACCGATTTATGTGTCGATCACGCGAGAGGAATGAAGGGTGGGCTTGGGATTGCAATGAAGGGAAGATGCGAGTAAGAAGAGTGTCGCTTGGCCGAAAGAGACTTGAGAGGAGAGCGTATGTCAGCGAAAAATGTGGTGAAGTGGGGGATTGCGGCGATGATTGCGATTTGCGGGCTGGGCGTGGCGCGAGCGCAGACACAGGCGCCCTTGCCGTATGGCGCGAACGTGAGCCTGGAGAATGCCAAGAAGGCGGCGGCGCCGGCGCTGGCGGAGGCGGAGAAAAATCATTGGAATATGGCAGTGGCGGTCGTCGATACCAGCGGGAATCTGGTGTACTACGAGAAAATGGACAACACGCAATTGGGGAGCGCGAATTTTGCAATAGACAAGGCGAGGTCGGCGGCGCTGTTCAAGCGGCCCACGAAAGCGTTTCAAGACGCTCTGGCGGCGGGCGGGGATGGGTTACGAATTCTGGACGTGAGAGGAGCCGTGGCAGTAGAGGGAGGGATTCCGCTGATGATGGATGGAAAAATTGTGGGGGCGATTGGCGTGTCGGGCGCGGCGAGTTCGCAAGACGCGCAGTGCGCTAAAGCGGGAGCGGATGTTTTAAAATAGCGGGCGGCTGACAGCGGCGGGAATCATTTATTCAATTTTTTCTCGGCGAGGGCGATAGCTTCAGCGACTACTTTTTCGATGCGCCGAGCGCGAGCTTCGGGCGAGCGGTAATAGAAGATGGCGAGCAACTGGCCCCGGCGATGCGACGGCGACATGAGGTTCCAGCCGTGGAGGGCGCGGGGATCGCGAGAGAAACGCCAACTTGAGAGCGGGCGGGAGATCGCGCTCGGCTTCCATGGCGGAGAGAAGCAGTTCGGCAACTTGTTCGGCCCGGCGAGCACGGGCTTGGGCGCTTTTTGGTTGGTTGACCAAATCGGCGAGCCACTTGCGGATGGAGTAGCTCAGCGCGTCGAACCATCGCCGAAGGGTTTTATCTTGGGCGAGGAAGCGTTTCAGTTCAACGGGCACAACAAGGACGCGCTCTTCGGTGTCGGGTTCGAGAAGGAATTCGGCCGTTGTGCCTTCGGAGACGTGGCCGCCCGCCTGCATTTTCTTGTTTACGAGCAAAAAGTGCTGGCTCTTGCGAGTGGGAAAGAGTGAAGTGCGAAACGCGAAGCCATTGATTTCCCCTTTCACGCGAAACATTCCGCGCGTTCCCCAGACTTTCTGAACGTTAAACGGGATCCAAACAATCACCCAGCCGAGATTTGATCGGAGACGTTCGAGCGTGGCTTCGAACGATTTGCTTACTTGCGCTGCCTGAGATTTGGCTTTTTGCCGGAGTTTGGATTTAGGGTTCATCGCCTATTCACCGCAGTCGAAAGGCGTTCATTATGCCGCGCGGGCGGCCTCGTGGGAAACGGGAATACAAGAGTTTAGTACATCCAAGCCGTGCTGAAAGCCATGCGTACTCGCGAACGGGATTATAGTGAACGGATGCAAGTGGAAGGCTACCCAGCGGTAGAAACTGCGAGGAAAGCAGAAACCCCAAGAGGATTCAAGGCGGTTGGCCTTTTCTTTTTCTTTGGGGCCACGATGGCTTCGCTTGCGGGAACGACCTTGATTTGGCGGGGCACGATTCTCGACCGCGTGTGGGCTTTGAATCCGAGCGCACACAAACAGCTGGTGCTATTTGGGACGGCCTCGGGGATGCTTTTTTTAGTCTTGAGTTTGACGCTGGCGTTTGCGGGAGCGGGCTGGTTCCTGCGGCGGATTTGGGGGTGGGGTCTGGGAGTGGGCATTATCGCGATTCAGGTCGCTGGGGATCTCGTGAGTGCGTTCATGGGTCAATTCGTGAGAGGAGCGATTGGATTCACAATTGCGGGGGCTCTTTTGTTTTACCTATTGCATCCTCGAGTTAGAGCCGCCTTCGAGAAAGACGCAACGACGAATGGACGTTCCTGAAGAATCGTGC
This sequence comes from uncultured Acidobacteriota bacterium, assembly GCA_963804545.1. Taxonomy (GTDB): domain Bacteria; phylum Acidobacteriota; class Terriglobia; order Acidiferrales; family UBA7541; genus Acidiferrum. Next base: position 1,739,680 of record CAWDQW010000004.1, on the reverse strand, counting down.
GTTGAGGAATGGCAGCACTAGAGAGATTGTAAAAACGACAAAATATTATTTCGCAGGGACGGGTTTTGCTGCAGCGCCGGTGCCTTCGTTTAGCGTATGAATCTGTGTCGACGGCGAGATTGTCGAATTTCTCGACAAGGCCGCTGGGCCAGCGGACTTCAACGGAATCGAGCTTGCTAGCGGAGCCGAGGCCGAAGTGAACGCGCATGTCGCTGTTTGAGTCGTAGCTGGAGCCACTGCGGACTTCGTTGACGAAGAGACGCGAGCCGGCTTTCATGGTGATGCGAGCGCCGATAGCATCGCGGCTGGTGCGAAGTTTTCGCGAGGATGCGGCGTAGGAAGTGCCGATGAGGTGGAAAGCGATCCAATGGTTGGGAGTGCGAACGTCGTTGACGAGGAGGCTGGGAGGGGCGTTCATGTTGCTGATGACGGCGGAGAGTTGGCCGTCGTTCCAGAGATCGCCGATGGCGAGGCCGCGCGAAGAATGCACGGTAGTGATGCCGGGGCCGGAGTCGGCGGAAATGTCGGTGAAGGTGCCGTTGCCGTTGTTGTGATAGAGGATGCGAGGTTCCTGGAACGTGCTGCCGAGATGCTGGCTATCGACTTCGGGGTAGACGTGGCCATTGACGAGGAGGAGATCGGGCCAGCCGTCGTTGTCGAAGTCGAAAAACATGGCGCCCCAACCGAGATATTTGGTGTTGAGGCCGAGGCCGGCGGGATAAGTGACGTCATCGAAGGTACCGTTGCCATTGTTGCGATAGAGAGTGGCGGTGTCGTCGGAGAAATTGGTTTTGAAGATGTCGAGTTTGCCGTCGCCGTTGTAGTCGGCGATGGTTGAGCCCATGCCGGCTTGGGCGCGGCCGTCCTCGTTGAAAGCGGCGCCGGCGGTGATGGCGACGTCGGTGAAGGTGCCATCGCGATTGTTGTGGTAGAGGATGCTGGCGGTGCTGTCGCAGGCGACGAAAATGTCGGGCCAGCCGTCGTCGTCGTAATCGAGGGTGGAGACGCTGAGGGAATAGTGGCCGTCGGCTTTGTCAATGTGCGATTTTGCGCTGACGTCTTCGAACGTGCCGTCGCCGCGATTGTGGTAGAGGATATTTTTAGCGGCCGGCAATCCTTGCGGGCCGCACATCACGGGAACACCTTTCCAGACACAGGAAGCGCGCTCGCCGGGGGCGGGAGCCGTGGAAAGATCGAAGTCGACGTAGTTGGCGACCATGAGATCGAGATGGCCGTCGCGGTCGTAGTCGACGAAGGCACAGCCATTGCCCCAGGATTTTCCGGAGCCTGCGACGCCGGCCTTTTCGCTCACGTCGGTGAACGTTCCGTCGCCGTTGTTGTGATAGAGGACGTTTTTTCCGTAGTAGGTGACATAGAGATCTTCCCATCCGTCGTTGTCGTAATCGCCGACGCAAACGCCCTGGCCCCAGCCGGTGTGAGTGAGTCCGGCTTTTTCGGTGACGTCGGTGAAAGTGCCGTCGTGATTGTTGTGATAGAGATGGCTCGTGGGTGCTTTTGCGGAAGGAGGCGCGTCGAGACTTGTGCCATTAACGATGAAAATGTCGGGCCAACCATCGTTGTCGTAATCGAAGATGGCAACGCCAGTTCCCGTAGTTTCAATGATGTATTTCTTGGTGTCCACGCCGCCGAAAACTACCGAGTTGGTGAGGCCTGCTTTTTTGGCGATATCGGTGAAATGTGCGAGAGGTTTGGGAGCGCCCTTGGGGAGTTGGCTTGCGCCGAAGAGAACGGAAAGAGGCGGGAACAGAACAAGCGCGATCCAAGAGGCTTTGAAAAGCAGGAGCGAACGATGAGTCGGACCGGAAATCATGAACTCTTGGCATACTAAGGTGCGGGTCTAGCGGGGTCAAGGCGGGGCGTTTAGCCGGATTCCACGCTAAGGATGAGCGCCGGCCGCCCGTTTGTTCCTGCGGAGCAAATTGACGAGTGCGAGGATTTGGAATTTTCTCGAGAACCAATGGACTGTAAATCGAAGCAATTTGGATGGGGGTCCGGGTTGAGAGTTGGAGCGCTGGCGCTAGCGCTTTTCTTCGTTTGCACGGGAGCAGGCCGCGCAAACGAAAAACTCGAATCCCGGCGCTGACGCGGCGGCTGCAAATTCGTTGTACAGCCAAGGCCTGGAGGCCCTGGAGCGGCAGGATTTGGCGGGGGCGCGAGCGGCGTTTGAAAAAACAGTGAAGTTGATTCCGCGGAGCCCAGAACCCCACAATTCGCTTGGATGGGTTTTGCTGGCGCAAGGCGAAACCGACGCTGCCATTGCGCAGTTTAAAGCCGCAGTGAGCTTGAACCCGGATTTCGCGCAAGCGCACATGAACCTTTCCCGCGCTCTGCTGGAGAAGGGCGATGCGCAGGGCGCGGTGCAGGAGGCTCGCGAAGCGGTGCGACTGGCTCCCGAAGATTCGGAAACGCACCACATTTTGGGGCAGGTGCTATCGAACGCCGGCGATCCTGCGGGTGCCATCGAGGAATTAAAGAGAGCGATCGAGATCGAAGCGAACCGGCCGGAGCTGCACGATGATCTCGGTTCCGTTTTGGTCCAACAATCAAGGATGGAGGAAGCCGCGGCCGAGTTTTCTGAAGCGCTGAGGCTTCAGCCGCAATTCGCGGAGGCGCACCTGCACCTCGGTGTTTTGCGATTGCAGCAAAAAGATCTTGAGGGGGCGGAAACCGATCTGCGCGCGGCCACAAGCCTCGATGCCGGGCGATTCGCTGGCTCACTTTTATCTAGGACAGGCGCTCGAATCGAAAGGAGAGGCGGAGGCGGCGCTACCGGAATTTCAGAATGCGGTAAAGCTGGATCCGGGTAATGCCGATGCGCAAAAACAATTGGGGATTCTCCTGCAGCGCTCCGGCAATGGAGAAGACGCGGTAGCGGCTTTCCGGCAAGTGGCTAAGCTCAAACCTGAAAGTGCGGACGCGCACAATGATCTTGGACTGGCACTCCTGCAGCTTGCCGACGCGGGAAATAGCATCCGTGAATTTGAGACGGCGCTGAAATTAAAACCGAACGACGCCGGCTATGAAAGCAACCTAGGCGCGGCCTATTTGCAGAAGACGGATTTTGACGCCGCGGAAGCACATTTTCGGGCAGCGCTGAGAATTGCGCCTCAAGACGCCACGTTTCACTACGATCTCGGCCTGGCACTGAAGATGAAAGATCAATTGCCCGAAGCAATCGCAGAGTTCAAGAAAGCCGAGGAGTTGAACCCGAAGCTGGCTGATGCGCATTTCACACTTGGCGTGACGTTTTGGCAGCAGGGGGAATTTGCGGCGGCAGCCGAAGAACTGCGCGCGGCCATTCAAGCAAGACCAGACTACGCGGAGGCGTACTACACTCTGGGTTCCGTGCTGAAGCAGAAAGGGGATTTGCAGCAGGCGGCCGATGCGTTGAGGGAAGCCATCCGGCTGCAGCCCGACTTTTCCGGGGCACACACGAACCTGGGGGCCGTCCTTCGCCAGATGGGAGACGAAGAAGGAGCAGCCGCAGAGAGCCGCGCAGGGATGGAGATTTTGAAACACTTATCGAGCGAGCAGGCGGCGACGTTCGCGACAAACTCCGGGCGAAGGCTTTTGAACGCGGGGGATGTGGATGGCGCGACTTCGCAATTCCGTGCGGCCATTCAAGTCGTTGCCTAGCTATGCCCCCGCGCACTATCAGCTGGGAGTGGCTTTGCAGCGAAAGGGAAACAAAGAGGAATCGGCTAAGGAGTTTCAGAAAGCGATGAGAACTGGATCCCACGGTTAAGAGCACCAGTGCAGTAGCCGGACAAGCCAGATCGCCGCGGGCGATTTCGGCTATAAGTCGTGGACTTGCGAATGGCCACCAATTCGGTTTCCACGGGAACGCCGCGAGCCACTTTCACCCGAATGACGGCTTCGAAAGGTTTTAACTCGCCATTTTGCGAAACGGAAAGCCGCAAGAGCAGCTCTTCCACGGAACTCTGCCTGCAAACGTATTCGACGGCAGCTTGTGTGCCGATCGTGGTGGTTCCCGCAAGGATCAGGACGGATTGTCCCTGACTCAATCCCTTGACGAGGCCGAGAACGGCATAGTCTTCGGTGAGCGGCGTACCGGAAGGGGTTGCGAGGAATTCCTTCGCTTCGTCGGGTTGTGGATGGACTATTGATGATGGCCTGGTCGCCTTTGCGCAGCGCCGGAGGTAAGACTGCTTGAAGACAAATTCTTGCGTGCCGGGAATTTCCAGAAGCGATAGGTTTTCGGACGGGGAACCGATGAAAATGAGATTGTTGTTTTTCGCATCGTCGAGGGAAAAGAGGCTGCCGCGCTTGAGGCGCATGCGGCGGTGAAGGAGACCGAAAACGCGATCGAGTTCGTGAACCGCCAAGACTTCGCCAACGCCAGTGTAGTGGTCCAGGATCGGAGCATCCGCGTCACGTTTAGCATCGCGGTAGCGCATGCCGGTCTCGGGACGGCCAACAAAAGCGGCGTTGCTAAAAACGACCCAAGGTTCTTCTTGCCCGGAAGTGAAGCCACCCCAAAAGACGCGAAAAGCGGCAGGCACTGGTTCGCTTTCGCTGGCCAGGCCGACCGGAGCTGAAATTCGTGTCGCCAGAAGCCAGACAATGACGGCGATGGCCGCAGCGAGGAATATGGAAAGGGAAATGACCTCGGTACCCCACCGGCGCTCGGGGCTCTTCTCCCGTGCCTCCTGGCTCACCGTCCCCATTTGGGGCAGTGGAATGGGACTTGGGGACGGCAGAGTTGCGATGGTGAAACGAAAGGACGTAAGTTCCCTTGGGAAGTTCCACGACAATGGATCTTCGATTCCATCCGAGGTGTAATACTCGGCGAGCTTGGAGCGCAGACGTCCGGCCTGGACACGAACCATGGAATCTAGCTGGGGGTCGAAATCGGCGGAACGCCCAAAGACCTCGGTAGCAATCTGGAATTCCTTGATGGGGGTGCCGGGGTGATCGACGGCATGCCTGGCCAAATAGCGCAGCAATTTGCAAAGGGACTCCGAGCCATGCAGAGCATGGCTGGCAACGAGCCGGTTAATCTGCTCGAGAAGGATGCTCCCGGTCTGTCACACAGGTCCTTGATACGTCGGAGTAACAGGAGTGTAACAAGGCCTCGCAACTATCTGCAAGATGGCGAGTTATTAGATGTAACCGTATCAGACGCACTGAGACTTCTAAGAGCACGCCAAAAAACGAATAGTACGCATCAATATTGCCGCATCATCCGCCTGTGCTATTGGTGCCGACGCGCAGGGATGCGTCAGTGGCGCAGGAAGCGGTGGCCTTCAAGGGCCGGGTGCTTTAGTGCGAGGCGCGAGATCGAGGGCGCTGGAGTTAGCTTGGGGGTGCCTTAAACGGTTGAGCCTGCTGGTGATGTACGAGTTTCGGCGCAGCCTTCTTTAGTTATATTCAACCCAATCGAAAGTGCGCGGAAATCTTGGCAGTCATTTGATTGACTATGCGGGGTTGCTACCAGCTTTCGAACGATTGGACCATAAAGCTGAGAGACGAGGGAACGGATCTGCTAGGAGGGGTGGGATGGCAAAGGCAAGCGATCGTGGTGTTGCTTCTAGCGGTTTGTTTTGCGTGCTTTGGGAACGCGCCAACACAGCTTCGGGCCAGGCGGTTTTTGGAAGCATCATCGGGACAGTAACGGATCCACAAGGCAATGCGGTTGTCGGAGCCAAAGTAACAGTCACTTCGACGACCAAAAGCTTTACGTATGATACGACCACGAATGAGAGCGGGAACTATTCCGTTACGCACTTAATTCCAGACACCTACAAAGTGCACATTGAGGCCGCGGGGTTCCAGGTAACGGAAATACCGAGCGTGGTTCTTAATGCGGACACCGCCGCCACTGTCAATGCGCAGCTTGTAGTCGGTGCGGTGTCGCAAACCGTCGAAGTCACAAGTGACGTTCCACAGCTCCAGACAGACCGTGCGGACGTGGACATCCAGTTCAGTCAGCAGTACATCGAAGACTTGCCTGTCCTCAATCGCAACTTCACTAATTTCGAGCTACTCTCACCCGGCACCCAGAAGCTCGTGGGCTGGAGCCACGCAGCGACCGAAAACCCTCAGGGCGGCGGCCAAATCTTTGTCAACGGGCAGCACTTCTCTGGTACGAATTTCGAGCTGGACGGGACGGATAACCAGGATGCCATCCTGGGCATCATCGTGGTAAACCCCAACCTCGACGCCATCGGCGAATCGAAGATCGCGCTTCAAGATTACGACGCCGAATCGGGCAAGGCGGTGGCCGGCACGGTTGGAGTGCAGATCAAGTCCGGCTCGAACGATTTCCATGGGACCGGCTTCTACTACTACCGGAATAGCGACCAGCAAGCACGCGACCCCTTCACGAACGCGCCCGGCGTGCCGCTCGCACCGGCGACCTGGAAGCAATATGGCGGTTCGATTGGCGGTCCGATCTTCAAGGACAAGCTATTTTTCTTTGGGGACTATCAAGGCACAAAGCAGATACAGGGCATCACAAACCTGTATACGATTCCGACCGCGGAAGTGGTAAGCACTTGCAATCCGGCGACAAACGCCACGAGCGCTACACCGGGTTTCTGCGATTTGAGCCAATATCTCAATGCCTATGGCGCCCCAGTAAATGGAGTTGATAGCGGCCAAATCTACAATCCAACCACTGGGAATCCAGCGGATGGGTCGGGTCGCACCCCCTTTGCGAATAACATGATTCCCATCTCAATGATTCCAGCTGGGATGGGAAAGCTGCTCGCCGAGTTTCCGACGCCGACGGTTCCTGTTTCAGGCACGGGTACGAGCATAACGGGAATCAACAACAACTTCGTTTCGACGGGCAGCGGTCCTTACAACCAGTATTCGTTTGATACTCGAATTGATTACAACGCTCCGCATAATTACCAGGTATTCGGGCGCTTCAGTCTTGACTATTTCAACCTGTCGGGCCTTGGTGGCTTGGGTGCCCTCGGTGGTGCCGGCTTTGGGCCTGGCGGTTTGAATGGCTCTTCCATTAACCATGACTACAGCCTCGCAAGCGGCTTCACGAAGGCAATCGGCGCTCATTGGCTTACTGACTTCCGCATCGGATGGTTTCAGTACAATCCCGTGACACATTACTCCGACGCATCTGCAAGCCCCATGGACGGATTCGGGTTCCCCGGCCTGAACTCAGGGCCCGGCATCCAGGGTCCGCCTACTACCGGCGGTCTGTCGGGGTTCCAGTTCACTGGAAACGGCAGCCTTGCCGCTTTCGGAGATGGGTTGAACATTGGCCGCTGCAACTGCCCCTTGACGGAAAGAGAACGTCAAATCCAGTTTGTAAATAATTGGACGCGGATTCAAGGCAATCACACGTTCAAATTTGGCGCTGACATTCGCTACGCCACTAACCTTCGCATCCCCAGCGATTCCAGCCGCACAGGAATCTTGAACTTCGACGCTGGCGATACTTCCCTCTCAGGAAGCGACGGCTTGGCGCTGGCCACCATGCTGCTCGGCGACGTCACTTCCTTCCAGCGTTTCGTAAGCCCGCCCAACGTTCAAGCCATCGGCCATCAGTGGCGCCAATTCTTGTATGGCCAAGACACGTGGAGAGTCAGCCCGAAGTTCACCATGACCTACGGCCTGCGCTGGGAAATTTACAATCCAGAGGCTGTCACCGCCAAGGGCAACGCCGGTTTTGGGGACTTGAATAATGGCGAGCTGCTGGTGGCTGGCTATGGCGGCACACCATTCAATGGCGGCGTGGCGAATACGTATAAAGCCTTCGCTCCACGCGTCAGCTTTGCTTATCAATTCGATCCCAAGACGGTTGTACGTATCGGGTACGGCCGCGGGTTCGACATTGGCGTGTTCGGTTCCAATTTCGGCCACGCCGTCACGCAAAACCTACCAGTTCTCGCATCACAAAATCTCTCAGACTCAATCATCAACCCCGCGAACACGGATAATCGCAGCGCCGTTTTCAACCTTGTTAACGGCCCGCCAGCATACCCATTTGCGAATCTCATAAGCGACTTGAATACGAATGGTTATTTGCCGCTGCTCGGGCCTGACGGGACAGCTTCCACGTATATCCGTCCGAGGGTTCAGCGGCTTCCCACGATTGATCAATGGAATGCCACGGTTCAGCGCCAAGTGACCTCTACTCTTAACATCACCGTGAGTTACGTCGGCAATAAAGGAACTCACATGTTTAACGGAGATGGTCCTTCGTATAACATAAACGACGTGGCTATCGGCACCGGTACCGCTCCTGTAACTTGTAACCCAAATTGCTCGGTGTCCTTCACTCCAAGCATACCGGCAAACGAGCGCCGCGAGTATTTCTTGAACGGTGTTTACTCCTTCCCGTACACGGGTACAGGCTACACGCCTTGTTGCTCAGGGGGCATCGGCAATTATTTTGGAAACGACGCCAACAATAATTACAACGCACTTCAAGTAAAGGCGGAAAAACGGACGAGCTTCGGACTGCAGTTTCTTGCGCATTACACCTTCTCGCGAGCCTACGCGTATAATGGGTCATACTACGACGTAGACAAGGCGTTCGCCTACGGTCCTAACGACCAAAACAGAAATCACGAATTCGTGGCCAACACTATTTATGAACTGCCCTTTGGCAGGGGCAAACAATTCCTGAGCGATGCCGGCCGGGCAATGGATCTTGCGATTGGCGGCTGGCAAGTGAGCAACACATTGACCTGGGGTGGCGGTCTGCCATGGACGCCTAGCATCGGGGAATGCAACGTCATCGCGGATGCTGGACCTTGCCTGCCAAATGTGATTAATGGTGAGAAACTGAAGACCGGCACTCAGGAGGTCAACGGTGCGTTGTACTGGTTTGTGCCAGTAGCTCCGCTTTCCTATGGGAGTCAGGTTAATGCTGCAAACGCGGGCATGGATTCATGTACCTTTGCCCGACCAACCTCTGGGCCCTTCTCACTTCCAGCTTGCGGGCAGATCGGCAATCTCGGGCTCTTTTCTTATCGCGGGCCGCATGTCTTCTACGATGACATGTCGCTCTCGAAGACCTTTAACATCACGGAGCGCTACAAGGCGCAGTTCCGTTTCGACGCTTACAACGTCTTCAACCATCCCGTCCTGGCATTCAACAGCAACCAGGGCAATACTTGCGTCGACTGCGGTGGCACCGCTGGTCAAATCACGGACATCCAGGGCGATAACTCACCGGGTTCTCCCACTGGAATGCGTCAACTGCAATTCGGCGTACGATTCATTTTCTAAAACAAAACAAAAACACCCCAAAACCGACGGGGAGCCCTCGCGGGCTCCCCGTTTTTTATGCTCTAATCGTTTCTGGATTTACGCAGGAATAATGCTATGAAAATCGTTCGCTTGTATTCGATCGCTCTCCTGGGTGGTTTGCTCTTCGGCGCCAAGTCTGTACATGCGGACTTCCTCCACGCAACGCAAAAGCCTTCTTTGCCTGATTCACCGCGCCCTTCTGAACAAGCTTCGCAAGCCCCTTCGGCTGATTTTGGCGAGGCACGCCAACTGTTGCTGCAAGGCAAGTATGACGACGCTCTAGCGGAGCTCCACAATATAGAGGAGAAGCACCCCGCGATGAAAGGCCTGGCGCACGAATTGGGAGCCGCCTATTACAAAAAGAGCGACTTCGTGAACGCTATCGTTTATTTAAAGAAAGCGCGGGAGGAGGATCCGAATGATGCTGAGGCCGAGCAACTGCTGGGCTTGTCGTATTACCTGGCTGGGCGGCCTGCGGACGCGATTCCCGAGCTGGAAAAGGTGCAGACGTGGTTCCCGCGCGCGAATGTCGACGCAGCCTATATCCTTGGGATTTGCTATATCCAGACGAAGGACTACCAAAGTGCGCGCAAAGCGTTCGCAAAAATGTTCGACGTGCCTCCCGAATCCGCAGCAAGCTATTTGTTCACTGCGCGGATGCTGCTGCGGCAAGATTACGCGCCCGTGGCCGAAGAGTATGCGCACAAAGCCGTAGACCTGGATCCGAAGCTTCCCTTGGCGCACCAGCTTTTAGGGGAGCTATACCTCTATCATTCTCAAATAGAGGATGCGCTCGCGGAGTTCCGGAAGGAGGTGGAGATCAATCCAGGCAACGCTGTGGCGTACTACAAGCTTGCCGATGGCTACTCGCGCGTGCAGAAATACGACGAGGCGGAGCGGCTTTTGCAACGCTCTATTTGGCTGGACTCAACTTCGACTGGGCCGTACATCCTGCTCGGCAAGGTTCTGGAGAAGAAAGGCGAGACGGAACTGGCTGTGCGCGCACTGCAGCGGGCGCTTGCCATGGATCCAAATAATCCGATGCCACATCACCTTTTGGGACAGGCTTATCGCGCTTTGGGAAAGAATGCTGACGCGGACCGAGAACTTCAAATGGCGGGTCGACTCGAGCAAAGTCAGAATTCGAAGCCTTAAAGGGAACGCCCCAGCTCATGAATTTTTTCAAAATGCGCTTTCATGTGTTTGGAATCATTACGGCGTCGCTATGCCTCGCATCTTCGGGCGTATTGCTAGCGCAGGAAACCTACAACGAGCCGTGGCGGCCTCAATTTCATTTTACTTCCCCGAAGAATTTCATGAATGATCCGAATGGCCTGGTCTACTACAAAGGCGAATACCATCTGTTCTACCAATACAATCCACAAGGAACGGAATGGGGCCACATGAGCTGGGGCCATGCGGTCAGCACAGACATGTTGCATTGGAAGAATTTGCCTCTCGCGATTCCCGAAGTGCCGGGCCAGTACATGGTCTATTCGGGCAGCGCAGTCGTGGATTGGCATAACGCGAGCGGTCTGTGCGCGAGCGCTGAGACTGGCGATCCTTCTTGTTTGATTGCGATTTATACCGCCGCTGGAACGAACTTACAAAGTCAACATCTTGCTTACAGCAACGACCGCGGACGCACGTGGACGAATTATCCGGGGAATCCCGTTGCGGATTTGAAACAGCCTGATTTTCGGGACCCCAAAGTATTTTGGTATGAGGCCCAGAAAAAATGGGTGATGGTGGCCGTCCTTGCGGATGAGAGAAAGGCAGTTTTCTTTGACTCACGAGATTTGAAGAATTGGACGTTGCGCAGTTCGTTTGAAATTGAGAGCAAGGATAAGGGGCAGTGGGAGTGCCCCGACCTCTTCGAATTGTCCGTCGATGGCGATTCCAAGAACAAGAAGTGGGTGCTGGTAATAAATCGCAACCCAGGCGCTCCTGCCGGCGGCACTGGAACGCGGTATTTTGTGGGCAGCTTCGACGGGGCGCACTTTGTGAACGGAACGCCGGCGTCGCAAGAACTCTGGGCCGACTCTGGCAAAGATTTCTATGCGACAAATTCGTTTTCGGATCTTCCGCCGACGGACGGCCGAAGAATATGGATCGGATGGATCAGCAATTGGCAGTATGCGAACCGCGAGCCCACGGCGATTTGGCGGGGGGCCCAGTCGCTGCCGCGCGAGCTGAAGCTATCGCAATTTCCAGACGGAATCCGGCTTGTCCAAAAACCCATCGCCGAAGCGAAAGCGCTGCGTGAGCGAGAACTCTTGCAGCTTTCAAACGTCTCCGTCCCGATGGCAATGCAAGCGATTCATCTCGCAAACATACGGGGAGAAACGCTGGAAATCGAAGCAGAGCTCTCACCCGGAGATGCAAAAGAGCTAGGATTCCGCCTGCGCAAAGGCAGAAGCGAGGAGACACTTTTGGGTTTTATCCCTGAAAATAAGGAGGTGTTCGTGGACCGGACGCGCTCCGGGCTGGTTTCATTCGCACCGGAATTTTCTGGGCGGCACAGAGCAATTGTGCGGCAAAATGTGCGGCTCAAACTCCACGCCTTCCTGGACCGCTCCAGCGTGGAGGTTTTCATCAACGATGGCGAGGTGGTTCTGACCGATCGGATTTATCCTTCACCCGGAAGCGACGGAATTGAGTTGTATTCGGAAGCCGGGAAGGGCAAAGTGCTTTCGCTCTCGATATGGAAATTGGGCTCGATATGGCGTTAGCACTTGGGGTCCGAAGGCGCTAGCTCAAAGGGGAAAAGCGCTGAGAGCGCTGCACGAAAGCGCTCTTTTGCCAGGGAAACGCGGGTCGTCCATGAAAAAATTCACGACAGTTGGACTGGGCGAGTTGCTCTGGGATATTTTTCCGGCCGGCCGCCAACTTGGCGGAGCTCCCGCGAATTTCGCCTACATGACGAACCTTCTGGGCGATGAGGGGATCGTTGCAAGCCGAGTGGGCAGCGATGAGCTTGGGGCGGAGGCCAGGCACCGCCTCGAGTATCTCGGTCTCGGCACTTCTTTTATACAGATCGATCCCACATACCGCACGGGGGTTGTGCAGGTCGAAGTGGATTCGAAAGGCCAGCCGACGTTTCAAATCGCCGAGCCGGTGGCGTGGGACGCGTTTGAATGGACGCAAGCGTGGCAAGCGCTGGCGCAAAAAGCGGATGCGGTATGTTTCGGTTCGCTGGCGCAGAGGTCACCGCAGTCCCGCCAGACCATCTTATCTTTTTTGAAAACAATCCGGCCGGAGACCACGCGCGTGTTCGATGTCAATCTCCGGCAGTCCTTCTATTCCGCGCAGATTCTTGCGGATTCCGCAAAAAACGCCGACATCATCAAGCTAAACCACGATGAATTGCCTACTGTCGTGCAGTTGCTCGGATTTCCATTTCACGACGAAGAGTCCGCATCGCAATGGTTGCGCCACACTTTTCACATAAAACTCGTATGCATCACGCGCGGCGCGGCGGGAAGTTTGCTGGTGAGCGAGTATGCCAAACACGAGCATCCCGGCATACGAGTGCACGTGGCGGATACGGTAGGTTCGGGCGACGCGTTCACGGCGGCGCTTGTTTATCACTATTTGCGGCGCGATTCGCTTGCAGCGATGAATGAGGCAGCCAATCGCATGGGGTCCTGGGTCGCCAGTCAGACCGGTGCTACTCCCGCACGCGACGAAGCCCGGCTCGAATCCATACGCTCGGTGGACGCGTGAGCGAACCAAAAACAAAAAACGAAATACGAGATCCGAGGACTTAGTGCACCGTGAGGGGAATTTGATCTTGTTCCTTGGTCAAGCCTGGCGATTTCGCCTGGTGGAAGCTCGTGCAAGAGGGCCAAAAACACGCCGTTGGTCCAGCCGAATCCGACGATATTCATGTGATAGCCCGCCGTGACCTGTGTTTCTGAAGAGCGGTTGACGGCGTCGTATTTTTCGCGAATCGTGCCGTCGCGCCGGAAATTTTCCATCACCATGGAAAGAAATTTGTAAGACAGCCTGTTCGCATCCTCATTGAAACCGGCTCGGCGCATGCCTTCAATGGCCATCAATTGATTTGGCGCCCACGCATACGGAAAGTCCCATTGTCCGCCGGTTTCGTAAGGGCTCATCACCAGGCCGCCGGGCTGTTCGAACTTGCGCAGGTGCTGCATCACGGTGCGCGCTTGCTCCGGAGTCGCAATGCCTGCCCACAGCGGATAGAACGTGGTGACGTACTCATAAGTGGAGCGCGTCTGCTTCTCGAAATCGTAGTCAAAGAAGAGGCCTCGCTCGCTGTCCCAGAGATATTTCTGAAAGTCAGTCTTTCGCTGTTCGGCTTGCTGCCGCCACTTTTCCGATTCTTCTCTGTGGCCCAGCGCCGCGCTGATCTGTTCGAGGTCTTTTTCAGTTTTGTAGAGCAGGCTGTTCAGACATACAGGCGCAAAATGATGTGTTGCGGCGCCATACGGACCGAAGCGGAAGGAAATGTCGAAGCCGGACTCGCGCATGGCGCGGTCACCTTTATAGTAGTCCGCGCTCAAGGCGACAGTTCCCGCCGGATCGCAAGCTGCGGGGGCCATGGTTTTCGCGACATCGCAAATCTGCAGCGCAAACAGCAGGCCCTGCCGCAAGCGAATTGGGTTTCGCCGCGCTTGATTCCAACACGTAGTTTCTGCCGAGATCGGATTGCTGGAGGAAATAGGCCGCCACCTGGCGGTAGTGACCCGTTTCGTCCTTCACGCTCTCCGCGGCGGGGCCATTGCCGAAATCGAAATAGCGCGAGAGGCCTGTCGATCCGGCGCGATGCGGCTCGCTTGTCCAGAGCTCGTGATCTTTGACCGCGTAGTCGTACGCCCTCGCGAGCCATTCATTGTCCGCGTGCCCGCCGGCTTTCTGCGCGTCATAGACGGCGAGAATCATGGACGTCAGAAACGGTGGCTGCGAGCGCGTCAAATAATAAGTGCGGTTCGCATTCAGCACTCCGCCGTAATGCTCGATCTCAAAGAAAAAATTCTCGACCATGCCCTTGGCGAGATCGATCCTGCCGTCGCGCACCAATCCACGAATGATGAAGTAGCTGTCCCAGCCGTACATTTCATTGAATCTTCCGCCTGGCACGACGTACCGATTTTCCAGATACAACAAACCAGCGGGATCGATCTTTCCGGGATCCATTTCGCCGATATGATGAATCACCGCCGGCAAATGGTTGGACCTGCACATTGCATTGTTTCTGCAGTTCCTGGACGGAAGAGGGCACGGCAAAATCGGCGGGTAGATAAAGGACGGAAGCCGCAGAGAGTTTGGTGTCCACCACGGTCGCGCAGTTCGTAAGCGATCGCGTGAGCGAATCCCATCCCGTAGAAATATAAGCGCGAATTTGCTCGAGAGAGTTGCCGGACGGCTTCGAATCAGTCCCCGCGGAAGAGGGAACCGCATTCAACAGGAAAACGCATAGCAGATAAACAAAAAGTTTCTTCGATTTTTGCATGAGGCCAGTACCCCGCAGCGCACCCTCGGCGGTGCCAGTGCGGCACTAGGAGCATAGTCTGTTATGCGGGCAGGGGCAACTGTTCGGTAGGCGTTAGACAGGAATTCGGGGCATATATAAGGATAAGGTCCGGTCTCGCTAAGTCCTTTGTATGGAGTGGGTTGTGCGTAGCCTGGGGAAGGTAGATGAGGCGGGTTGGCGCGCCCCAGCAGCGCGCGGAGCGAATTTTGCGGCTGTGTATTTAGCCGCTTGGTTAAATACAGTTTCGCGTGGATCGTCCATCGCTGAAGTGGGGAATTTCAGACTCCAGCCGCTTACTGGATCTGCTGGCCTACTGTCTCAAAACCAAGAGCACCAGCCGCCATAGAAAAAAACGGAAGATCAATGGCAACTCGTTGGGAAAAGCAACTTCCGTGCTCTACAGGAAATTTCTCTCCGGAGCAATTGAACCGCAGACGCATTTATTCTGAAGGTCACAAATTCCGAACGAGTGCTTTCACGGCGCGAAGAGCAACCATTCAGGCAGATGCTATTTGTGCCCGCCCACTCGGCAAGCTTTCCACCGGGATAAAAAGATGCTCGCAACGCTTGCACTGAAAACCGTTTTGTCTCATGTTGTCGGAGAGATCCGCAAATTTGGACCTGGTCTTTGCCTTGACCCATTTCCGCGCAAAGAAGCCGGCGACCAAAGTGCCGACGAAGGCAAATAATCCCAAGTACTCGTTGAATAATCCAAAAGCAATTCCAAAAGCGATTCCGAAGAATACCGACGCCACGGGAATCCAAATGTTATAAACGTAGACCGCGCCAAAACGCAGAATTTTTCCAAACAGGCCAGAGGCCGAAGCGACCATAGTGAGTTTCTGAGTGTCTTCGCTCTTGCACTTGGGGCAGGATAGATCCATCGTCATTCTCCTTGATCGAAGTATTGAACGCTGTTGAGCAAGGTCCGTATTCAGAATCCTTGAACGCTTTTGTTCCGACTGAATGGTCCGAGGTGTCAGCAAATCCAGGTTGCCCGTTGCCGCCTGGCAGCCTGCGGTGATAAAGTTCCGTCCGACGAAGAGACCCAAGTCCTCGACTCCCCCGCAACCGCGAATGTTTGGGTTTGCTGCTTCTCACTACGCATTGCGCAAAAGGGATGAGGAAACCGTCATGACGGCGAGAAATCCGCGAGGAAACTCGGCACGAACGCCGACCGGAACGAGCCAATTTGAACCCGGGGAAGTAGGATTGCCCGTCGACGCCAAAAGCTCTTTAAACTACTTGTTTAGTGCGACTTACGAGGAGTTGCGGCGGCTGGCATCCAGCGTGCGACGCGGCGATCCAAGTGCCACGCTGAATCCCACGGCGCTCGTGAATGAAGCCTGGATGAAAATGGCCAAATCGCCGGAGATCGCCGCGACCTCGCCGCTTCACTTTAAGCGTATTGCGGCGCGTGCCATGCGCCAAATTTTGATTGAGGCGGCGCGCCGCCGGCACGCCAGGAAGCGCGGCGGGGGCCAGGACGTGACCGTCAGCTTCGACGATTCCTACCAAAAGGCGCCCTCGTGCGGAGAAAACTTGCTCCGTCTCGATCGCGCGCTGGATGAACTCGCGCGCATGAACCCGCGCCAAGCGGCGCTCGTGGAAAGCCGCTTCTTCGGTGGGATGGATATTCCCGAGACGGCCACGCTCCTCAAGGTGTCGGAGGCCACCGTCCTGCGCGACTGGCGCGCCGCGAAAGCATGGCTGGCGCACGAACTTCGCGAAACCGGCTAGGTGACAATTTTTTTCTTTCACGCGCTCAAGAGGCGGGGATGGACAGCGCTCGCTGGCAAAAAATCCAGAATCTGTTTCATAAAGCCGCGGACTTTCCGGAGTCCGAGCAACGCACATTTCTGGAAAGTGAGTGCGCCAAGGATCCCGCTCTCGTAGCAGAGGTCATCGTTTTGTTAAAAGAGGACGCCCATGGCGCGTCCTTGCTGGACGGCAATATCGCTGAAGTAGCGCATCAAATCCTTCATGATTCGGGCAACGAACATCTGACGTTCAAGGAATTCGGGCCTTACCGGATTTTGAGCACACTCGGCGAAGGCGGGATGGGCATCGTTTACCTCGCCGAGCGCAAGGATCTCGGCAGTCAAGTCGCGATTAAAATCCTGCGTGATGCGTGGCTCTCACCTGCTCGCCGCGAACTCTTTGCCGCTGAGCAGCGAACGCTCGCGCAACTCAATCATCCGTCGATCGCGCGCCTGTACGATGCGGACAACTCCCCGGAGGGCTCCCCCTTTTTTGTGATGGAGTACGTCGAAGGCGTTCCTCTTACGCTGTATTGCGACAAGAACAACTGTTCCATCCACGGGCGTTTGCAACTTTTTCGAGCTGTTTGCGAGGCGGTACTTTACGCTCATCAGCACGCCGTCATTCACCGCGATCTGAAGCCCTCGAATGTGCTAGTGAAAAATGACGAAACAGTTCGACTGCTCGATTTCGGCATATCCAAACATATTGAGAGCCTCGGCGAATCCGCAGAAAAGACCATGACTGGCTTGCGGCTCATGACACCCGCGTACGCGGCACCAGAGCAAATCCGCGGTGAACAGGTTGGAATCCATTCGGATGTGTACTCGCTTGGTGTCATTTTGTATGAACTGCTGTCGGGGCGCCTTCCGTTTGATTTTTCTAACCAAACCCCAGCGCAAGCTGAAAAAATTCTGATGCAACGGGAACCGGAAAAGCCGTCGGAGGTCCCGGGCAGTGTCCAGCGTCTGCCGCAACATCGCGATGACCGTGCACCTGCGAGTAAAGCCGAATGGGCGGACCTCGATGTGCTTTGCCTCACCGCCATGCACAAAGATTCCCAGCGCCGGTACCGATCCGTGGAAGCGCTGATCCGCGACATCGATCACTACCTCAAGGGCGAGCCGCTGGAAGCGCAGCCGGACACGTTGGTCTACCGCGTTAGAAAATTCGTCACACGCAATCGCCAACAGGTTACGGCGGCCGCGCTTGTATCCTTGCTCGTTGTCGGGCTGGTGATATTTTTCACCGTGCGCCTGACCATCGCGCGGAACGCAGCCCTGGCCGAAGCCGCGCGCACGCAGCGCATCCAAAAATTCATGACCAATCTCTTCCAGGGCGGGGACGCATCGGCCGCGCCGGCGGAAAGTCTTCGCGTTGTAACTCTTCTTGACCGAGGCGTCCAGGAGGCACAGTCACTTAATGCCGAGCCGGGAGTACAAGCCGATCTCTACGAAACGCTTGGCACTATTTATCAGAAGCTTGGAAAGTTCGACCAGGCAAACAGTCTGTTAAATTCCAGTCTTGAGGAGCGCAAGGCGCTCTACGGCTCTGATACGGCCCCAGTGGCGGAGAGTATGGTCGCGCTCGGCCTGCTGCGCGATGATCAGGCACAACTGCCCGAAGCAGAACGCATCGTGCGGGAGGGCCTAGCCATGAGCAAACGGCATCTGCCTTCGAATCATCCTGCGGTGGCAAAAGCCATCTCCGCACTTGGAAAAGTGTTGGAAGATCGCGGTTCCTACGGCCAGGCTATCAAGACGCTGGACGAAGCCGTGCGGCTCCAGTCGCTGAAAGGGCCTGCCACTCCGGAACTCGCCGTCAGCTTGTTCGAACTGGCGAACACGCATTTCTACGCCGGTCACTATGACGTCTCCGAGTCCATCAACGAGCGGCTGCTTCCCATGTACCGGCAGATCTACGGGGAACGCCATCCTCGCGTCGCCGATATATTGATCAATCTCGGCGCGATCAAATTTGACCTCGGCCATTATCCCGAAGCCGAAAACTACGATCGTCAGGCCCTGGAAATCGTTCAAGCATGGTATGGCAAGGACAATCCGGAAACCGCATCCGACCTGACGCTGCTTGCTCGGGCGCTGGTACGTGAAGACCGGTACGACGAGGCTGTCGATCTGCTGCAGCAATCGCTAGCCATCAAAGAGCGAGTCTACGGCAAGGTGCACCCCTCCGTGGCTTCCACACTGAACGAATTGGGCTCCGCGGCGCTCCTGCAGCACAAGAATGACGTCGCGGAACAAGATTTCCTGCGCATGGTTGATATCTATCGCCAGGTTTACGGAGAACACCACTATCTTTTCGGCGTCGCACTATCGAACTTGGGGAGCGTGTACTCTGCACGGGAGGAGTGGCCCCGCGCCGAGAAGATATACCGGCAAGTGATTCCGATCTTCACAGAATCGCAATCGGCAAATCACATCAACACAGGCGTCGCGCGAATCAAACTCGGAAGAACTTTGCTGCGCCAGAAACGTTTTGCGGAGGCCGAAGCCGAGTCCCATGCCGGTTATGACTTGCTGGTAAAACAAATGGACCCAAAGGTGAGCTGGCTTGTGAACGCGCGCAGGGATCTTGCCGAAGAATACGACGCGCTGAAACAGCCCGACCAAGCGGCCAAATTCCGCACCGAAACAGCTGCTCTGGACAACAAGGCCCCCGGTGCCGCCAAAAAATAGCGCGCAATAGACTCGGAACGGCATGAAGAGAAATAGACTTGTTGGATTATCCTTATGAAAAAAGCGAATCCTCGGGGGCGCAATTCGGCGGGGAAAAGCGCAGCTTTTCCGAAGAGCGTGGACGAATACATCGCGAACGTTCCAGAACCGGCTCGCAGCACGTTGAAAACCATTCGCGCCACGATTCGCTCCGTGGTGCCGCCAGAAACTACGGAGACGATCAGCTATCGGATTCCAACATTCCGGTACAAGGGACCGCTTGTGGCATTCGCCGCATTTTCGAAGCATTGTAGTTTTTTCCCTATGGGCGCGTCCGTGCTTGATACGTTTAAAGACGAACTCAAGGGCTTCCGCACATCCAAAGGGACTCTCCAATTTCCTTTGGATAAACCTCTCTCAACGGCGCTGGTAAAAAAACTGGTCAAAGCGCGAGTCAGGCAAAATGAACAAAAGAGCCGCCGCTGAATCAAACTGTCTTCCCTAGCTTTCTGTGGTTCCTGGTAACAAAGCTGGTAAGATGCGCGTCGCAAACTTATTGCCGCTCTTCTTCGTGAGCGCAGATCGAAGAGGTAAGATTATGGACCGACGAGATTTTTTGAAGACCACGAGCACTGTCATTGCAGGCGGCACGCTTGCGCCAGGACTACTTGCCGGCCATGCGTCGCCCGCGGCTTCCAATACCGAGGGCCGGCAGGTTTTTCCCATCAACCGGAATTGGCGCTACAACCACGCATTTGTCGAAGGAGCGCACGCGCGGGAGTTCGACGACTCCGCGTTTGAGCGCGTCGTTATTCCCCACACGAATGTCCGGCTGCCATGGCACAGCTTTGACGAAAAGCAGTATGAGTTTGTGTCGATTTACCGGCGGCGTTTTCGTCTGCCAGCCGAGGCGCGGGGCAAGCGTGTTTTCGTCGATTTCGAAGGAGTGATGACCGCCTCGACCGTTTGGATCAACGGTGTGCGCCTCGGCGAGTATAAGGGCGGCTACACTCCTTTTTCATTTGATCTGACGCCACACGTGGATTTCGGCGGAGAAAATGTGCTCGCGGTGGATGTGGACTCAACGGAGCGGCCGGACATTCCGCCCTTTGGCTATCAGATCGACTATCTGACTTTTGGAGGGATCTACCGCGAAGTCTGGCTGCGCGTGGTTCCCACGACTTTCATCGAGAATATTTTTGCGAAGCCCAAAGCCGTGCTCAGCGAACATCCCGGTTTGGATGTGGACTGCTTCCTGCAACACACGGAAGCATCGCGCGAGCCGCTGACATTGGAAGTGGAACTGCGCGAGGGCGATCACGCGGTGGCCAAAGCCACGCAGCACATTCCACCGTCGGGAGCTGCAGCCGGACCCCGTGGCGCACACTGTGCATTTTGAGAATCTGAGCGGAATCAAACTATGGGACCTCGAGCACCCGAATCTTTATTCCGTTCACGTACGTTTGCTGAAAGGATCAGAGCTCGTGGATCGCGACCACCGCACGATCGGTTTTCGCGAGGCGCAGTTCACGGACCATGGCTTCGAGCTGAACGGCAAGGTCATCAAGCTGCGCGGACTGGACCGTCATCAAACGTTTCCGTTTGTTGGCCAAGCGATGCCGGGCCGCGCCCAGCGCAGCGATGCGCGAATTTTGCGCAAGAATCTGAAGTGCAATATCGTGCGCACGTCGCACTATCCGCAATCGCGGCATTTCCTTGATGCTTGCGACGAAATGGGGCTGCTTGTGCTCGAAGAAATCCCCGGATGGCAGCACATCGGCAGACGAAGCGTGGAAGCTGATCTCGATCGATAACGTTAGCCGTATGATTCGCCGAGACTGGAATCATCCCAGCATCATTTTGTGGGGAGTACGCATCAACGAATCGAAAGACGACCACGATTTCTACACGCGCACCAACGCTGTAGCGCACAGTCTCGACCCGACCCGCCAGACGGGCGGGATTCGCTATTTCCAATCTTCGGAATTTCTGGAAGATGTTTTTACGATGAACGATTTCGGATTTCCGCTGCTGAAGCCGAATCATTCGCGCTATCTCAACACGGAATTCGTGGGTCACACCTATCCCACGAAGACCATCGATCAAGTCGAGCGTCTGACCGAGCACACGATGCGGCATGCGCGGATCCACGACCAGCTCGCTTCCGATCCGCAATATGCCGGCGGCATCGGCTGGTGCGCCTTCGATTACAACACGCATGGAGACTTTGGCAGCGGCGACCGGATCTGTTATCACGGAGTGACCGACATTTTTCGCGAACCCAAGCCGGCCGCCGGTTTCTACAAATCCCAGTGCGATCCCGCCGATGAAGTCGTGCTCGAGCCCGCCTTTCACTGGGCGCGCGGCGACGAATCGATCGGATTCACCAAAGCGGTCGTATGTTCCAACTGCGACCACTTGAAATTCTATATTGCCGGAAAATTGGTGGCGGAAGCCGATCCAAACAAAACCGAATTTGCCCACCTTCGCTATGCGCCGTTTGTCGCTGATTTGAGCAAGGCGGTCTTTAATTGGGGAGACCTGCGGATAGAAGGCTACATCGATGGCAAGCAGGCAATTGTAAAGACTCTTTCCGGCAAAGGTATCGACCAGAAATTTGCACTGGTGCCCGACGATACGCGTCTGAATGCTGACGGGGCCGATACCACGCGAGTCGTATTGCGCGTCACCGACGAATTTGGCGCCATTCGTCCCTTTGCCAATGATGCCATCAAGCTGGAGCTCGAAGGGCCAGCGGAAATCATCGGCGATAATCCCTTCGCGTTGATCGGTGGAACGGGCGCGATCTGGATTCGCGCGAAAGAACAGGCGGGAACAGTGCGGCTCACGGCAAAGCATCCCGTGCTGGGAGTCCAGCAGTTGAGTTTCGAAATCGTTCCGAGTGCTCCAGAAATCGTGTAGAGGTCTGTGAGAAATGCAGGGATTCTGGCGCACGAACGACCAGGAAGATCGCTTCAAAGGTCGGAAGATAGAAACGGGCCTGGCTCCCTCAGCCGGTTTGCAAATGTAAATTTGCGGCACAAGTCCCGTTTCTTTCTGATACGCCTTCGCCATTTTTTCCTTAAATTCTCCGGCGTAACGTGCGTCCACGAGATTGATGGTCGCGCCGCCGAAGCCGCCACCCGTCATCCGCGCTCCGAACACACCTTTTTGCTGGTACGCCAGGTCCACCATCAAATCCAGCTCGCGGCAGCTGACTTCGTACAAATCGCGGAGGCTGCGATGAGATTCGGCCATGCGCATACCGAAGCGCGCGATATCTCCGGAGCGTAGCGCCTCGGCGCTGTCGAGCACGCGTGCGTCCTCCGTGACAATGTGCAGAGCGCGCTTGTAGATGACATCGCTGAGCACATCGCGATGTCGTTCCAACTGTTCGAGGCTCACGTCCCGCAGGGCGCGAATCCCCGGCAGAACTTCAGCCAGGCGGCGAACCGCTTCTTCGCAATCCGCGCGGCGGCGATTGTATTCGCTGGAAGCCAGCTCGTGCTTGACCATGGTATTGCTGATCACCAGCTTGACGGAATCGGGAATCAAGAGCGATTCAAAGCTCAGCGCGCGGCAATCGAGCATCAACGCGTGGTCTTCTTGCCCGTGCAAGGAAACGAATTGGTCCATGATCCCGACGCGCGCGCCGACGAACTCGTTTTCTGCTTTTTGGCAGAGCTGCGCCAATCGCACGCGGTCCGGAGACCAGCCCGACTGACTGGCGAGCGCCAGAGCTGTCGCAACCTCGATCGCTGCCGAAGAGCTGAGTCCCGCGCCCATGGGGACTTCGCTCTCAATAAGCAGATTCGCTCCGCGAAGCTTGAATCCAGCCTGCTCTAATTGAAGCGCCACACCGACAGGATAGTCGCTCCAAGTTTTAGAGGGCTGATGCGAAGCGGAATCCAAATCTGCATCTGCAGCAGCTGAGAACTCCTCCGAGTAAATGCTGAGCCGGCGATCCTCCCTGGGGCTGACGGCGACCCAGCAATAAAACTCGATGGCCGCTGGCATGGCGAAGCCGTCGTTGTAATCGGTGTGTTCGCCGATGAGGTTGACGCGTCCGGGGGCACGATAGACGTGCGGCTCGGCGCCGAACCGAGTACGAAACCGTTCAAGAATGGACGATCGCCTTGTCATCAACTTTTATCTAATCCAAAAACGAGTGAACGCGAAACGCGAAGCTCGCAATTTTTTCTTATCCATCAATAACACGCGCTCCGCATCATTCGAATTGGCATTACAAAGTTGGGAGGGTACATGAGGTCGCGGGTTGCCGCAAGCGCTTGTCCGTTGGGGATCGTTGCGGGGTCCTCTTGCAGGGGATAGAATGGCCGGAAGCATGCAAAACAAGCGTGATTCTGCGCGCGGGGAACGAAATTGGTCCTGCGGATGAAATGGCGTAATCGGGTGCGGGGCTCCTTCGGAAGGACCGGGAATCGAAGGGGAGTGGTACTGGGCGTGGTGGCTGGCGCGCTGATGAGTTGTGCGAGCGCGTTGGCTTCCCCAGAGCAGCGTTTGCCTCAGCAGGCGGACGCGGTCACCATCGAAGGGACTGTCCGAGACGCCTCCAGCAAACCCTTGGCAGATGCGACAGTACTGCTTGAAGAAAAGGGCAATCCAGCGCTTATTGAGACGAAAACGAACGCAGATGGGACCTTCGTCCTTTCCACAAATCATCGAGGCATATACACCGTGCGGGCCGGAAAATCAGGTTGCCTCGATGCGGTCGTAGACGGCTTAGCATTGTCGCCTGGGGACAGGAAGCATGTCGATTTGGTTCTCACTCCAGCAGGACCGATCAGGTCCGAGTCTTCGGCATCGCAGCCGCCCGCGAAACCCTCACCGGGTGCAATGGAATTCAAAGACGAACCGAGTTTCACCGTCGCGGGTGTTACCGATTGGAGCAATCTGGGCTTGCACGGGTCCGCGGCCAGTTCGAGAACCAGCGAATCGCTCGCCAAAGAAACGCTGACGCTGAAATCCGGCGAGCCGGAGATGCGGCCCACCGCTGTTCCGGAAAAGCGCTACGAAGTGGCGCTGTCTTACAGAGAAAAAGGCGACTTCGCCGGGGCCCGCGAGCAAGTCCGAAAGGTACTTTCGATTGCGGACGACGCGGAAGGACATCGTTTGTTGGGCGAGCTTGACGAGCGATTGAACGAGCCTCTGGAAGCCGTGCGCGAATACGAACGCGCGGCTCGCATGGATCCCAGTGAACAGAACTATTTCGAATGGGGGACGGAGTTGCTCCTCCACAAAGCGGCTGGGCCGGCTGCTGAAATCTTTACGCGCGGGTCGAGCGCGCATCCGCAGTCGGCGAGAATGCTAACTGGACTTGGCGCGGCTCTCTACTCCAGCGGTTCCTGGGAGGATGCGGCCCGGCGCTTGTGCGAGGCTTCTGATTTAGCGCCGGCGGACACGGCTCCGTATCTCTTCCTCGGCGAGATTGAAAAGACGACGGCCGCTCCGTTGCCTTGCAGCGAGCAGAAGCTGGCGCGGTTTGCACAGGAGCAGCCCGGGAATGCCGAAGCTAATTTCTACTATGCGGTGAGCCTTTGGAAGCGCGAAAAGGGATCTGGAAAATCAGGGAGCGGGAAAGAGGTTGAAGCGCTTCTAGAAAAAGCCGTAACCATCAACCCCCGGTTCGACGATGCTTATCTACAACTGGGACTTCTGCATTTCGCTCTCGGCAATTTCGAACAAGCCATTCGCGATTGCCAGAAAGCAATCGCTATCAATCCGCATCTGAGCGAAGCGCACCGGCAACTGGGTCTGCTCTATCAGCGAACGAGCGAGAGCGCGAAAGCGCAACAGGAATTTGATGTCTACGAGCAAATCGAGAAAATAGATGCGGCTGAAGCCGAGAGGCAGCGGCGGGAGCTTCGCCAATTCTTGATTATTCTGAAGGATCAGCCGGCCGCTCCTCCGCCCGGATGAGAAGATGGAACAGATAACTTATTTGGTTTTGGGTTTGATAGCGGCAACGATGCCGCTGCCTTCGCGGATGGTCAGAATCTGATTGGCGTTTACATTCATGAATCGTTCCAGCTTCTGCGTTGTCGGCCACTTCACTTCGATGAGATCCACCTTTTGAGCTTTTCCAATGCCGAAATGCAGCCGGAGGTCGCTTTGCGACATGACGCTTGTGCCGCTGTGGACTTCGTCCATCTGCGCGTGCTTGCCGGTCACAACGCGGACACGTGCGCCGATGGCGGTGCGGTTGCACGCGGTCCCAACCAGTTTTATTTTGATCCAGTTCTGCCGGTTGCCGCCGTCGTTGCGTAGAAGTGACGGCAGGTCGTTCATATTCAAAATGAGGGCATCGATGTCGCCATCGTTATCGTAGTCGCCGAACGCAGCGCCGCGGCTCGAGAAGCGCTCGCTGATGCCGGGCCCCATCTCTGCGGAAACATCTTCGAATCGTCCATCGCCGAGATTCTTGTAGACGAGACGCGGATTCTTAAAAGTCTGCCCAGTGTTGTGACCTTCAATTTCGGGATACACGTGGCCGTTGACCTGTATCAAATCCTGCCAGCCATCGTTGTCGTAGTCGACGAAGCCGCATCCCCACGCGACGTACTGGTTGTTGACGCCAATTCCGGAGGCAAACGTAACGTCGTTGAAGGTCCCATCTCCATTGTTGTGGTAGAGGTTGCAAGTGTCGTCGGCAAAATTTGTTTTGAAAATGTCGAGCCAGCCATCGCAGTCGTAGTCGGCAACAGCCACGCCCATTCCGGCCTGTTCGTGCCCATTTTCACTGTAGGCACAGCCGGCGATCACCGCGATGTCCGTGAACGTGCCGTCGTGATTGTTATGGAAGAGAATGCTGGGCTGCGAATCGACGGCTACATAAATATCGGGCCAGCCGTCGTTATCGAAATCGTAGGAAACGGGTGTGATGGAATAGCGCGGGCCAGGCTTTAGGATGCCCGACTTCTCGGAGACGTCGGAGAAAGTACCGTCGCCATTGTTGTGATAGAGAAGATTGGTGTCACCCGGAAGGCCGCGCGGGCCGCACATTGTGGGTATGCCTTTCCACTGGCAAATGGGAGGCTCGGTTCGCGACGGCGTTTTTTCGGGGTCGAGTTTTATGTAATGGCAGACGAAAAGATCAAGATGACCGTCGCGGTCGTAATCGAGCCAGGTGCAGCCGGAGCCCCAGCGAATCTGTTCCTCGTAAACGCCCGCTTTGCGGGTGACGTCGGTAAACGTTCCGTCTCCGTTGTTGTGAAAGAGAATGTTGTGTCCCCAGAAACAGCAGAAGAGATCGTCCCAACCGTCGTTGTCGTAGTCACCGATGCAAACACCGGTCTGCCATCCCATGCGGGCCAGTCCCGACTTTTCCGTGACATCCGTGAAAGTTCCATCGCGATTATTCTTGTACAAATGGGAAGTGGGAGCTTTCCCAGGCGGCCAGTTGGTATTGAAGCGCGTTCCGTTCGTCAAATAGACATCCAGCCAGCCATCATTGTCGTAGTCGAAAAAAGCCAGGCCACTTCCTTTGGCTTCAATGATGTATTGTTTGCGATCGACGCTGCCCCATACGTTCGGGGAATTCAGGCCGGCTTCCTTGGCCACGTCGACAAATGTTACGGGTGAGGCCGCCGGTGAAGTGGAATTGCGTGGTTTCGGCGTTTGAAGATTTGTGGAAGCGTCCGCTTCAAGGAGCAGGGAGCGCTTCCATTTCCAAAGCGGGTTCATGAGCGCGTCCAAAAGCGCGCTGCCCAGAAGAACCGAAGAAGAACCGAGGAAACGGCGCCGAAAGGGATTCATGGCCTGTTGCTTATCCAGTTCGAGGATGGCCTTGGCGTAGAATTGGGAAGATAGCAATCTTTTGCCAGACTCACTTCGCTCCGTCTCTTCATCGGCTCGCCACCTTTGGCGTTATTTTGGGAAACGAGCGCGGCACAATGCCTATACCTTCCTTTACCGCAATAATTCGATCGACGGGTAGATTCGCCAATTTGTCTACTTGCCCGCTAGGCCAGGTAATCTCCAGCGACTCAACCTTTGTGCGCTTGCCCAGGCCAAAAAAAATCCTCGGATCGCTCGCCGACATATAGCTCATCCCGCCTTTGGATTGTTCGACGTGCACGAATCCTTCCGACGTTAACTTGAGCGATGCGCCGATACCATCGCGATTCGAACGAGTGCCGATGAGCAGAACTTCCAGCCAGTGATTTTGGTTGCCGCCATCGTTGCGCAGGAGCTCGGGATAATCGCCGCGGACATTGATAGCGATGTCGATGTCGCCGTCATTGTCGAAATCCGCTGTGGCGAGGCCACGGCCGGCGATAGGCCGGGAGAAATCAGGACCGAGGGCGCCGTCGGAGACTTTTTCGAACTGGCCCTTCCCCAGATTATGGAACATGAGCAAGGGCTCTTTGTAACTGACTTCGCCATGGTAAAGCGCAACGTTGTCCAGCATGGCGCCGTTCAATTGAACGATGTCTTCCCAGCCGTCGTTGTCGTAATCGAGAAACTTCATGGAGACGCCGCTTAGATGGATCGCTTTGTTGCCGATGCCGGAGCGATACGTGTAGTCATCGAAAGTCCCATCGTGGTTGTTGTGATAGAGACGGTTCAATTCGAAATCCAAGTGAGTGATGTAAACGTCGAGCCAGCCGTCACCATCGACGTCCGCAGCATCAATGCCCATTCCGGCTTCGTAACGGCCATCCTCGCTGGCCGCTAAGCCCGAAACGAGCGAAACATCCTGAAAAGTTCCATCGTGTTTATTGAGAAAGAGAAAATTGGGCCATGTGTCATTGGCGATGGCGATGTCTGGCCAGCCGTCGTTGTTGAAATCTGCCAGCACGACGCCCATGCCCTTTGATTCGGGTTTGCCGACGCCGGATGCATCGCTCACGTCGGTGAAGGTGCCGTCGTGATTGTTGTGGTAGAGCTTGGTTTTCTGTCCCTTGTAGTTGTTCGGATTACAGTACGAACGATAGCCGGGCCGGCGTTCGCCGCACCAAAGATTAGTTTTAGGCGTCCAATCGATGTAATTGGTGACAACGAGATCCAGCCAACCGTCTTTGTCGTAGTCAAACCATCCTGCGCTTGTGGACCAGTTGCCTTCATCGGCGACACCCGCTTTGGCGGTGACATCCGTAAAAGTTCCGTCGCCGTTGTTGTGGTAGAGAATGGCGCGGCCATAGCCGGTGACGTAAAGATCGGGATAGCCGTCATTATCGAAGTCTCCGACGGCGACGCCCTGGCCGTAGTGTCCCACGCCTCCGAGGCCTGCTTTTTCGGTGACGTCGGTAAACGTGCCGTCTCCGTTGTTTCGGTAAAGCGCGGAACGCAGGGGATGCGCGGGTTTATAAGCATCGGTTTCACCGGATTGCACGAAAAAAAGATCCATCAAGCCATCCTGGTTGTAGTCGAGCCAGGCGACGCCGGTGCCCATGGTTTCCAGATAATATTTTTCTTCGGTTTGCGTGGAGTCTTGCAGAAAAGTGATTCCGGCCTCTTTTCGAACGTCGGTGAAGCGGACGGTGACAGCAGAGTCTTGCGTATTAAGATGTGGAGTTTGCTCCGCGAAGGCTTTCTCACGAAGAGCCACGCCAACTGCCGCGCTCAACGCGAGAACCGCGCAGCACACGCTCGCCAGAAACCGTCGCCCGCCTGTCTCCGGTTCTTTCCCCATTCCAAGGTTATCTCGACGGTTTGCGTACCATCAGCAGCGCTGCAAGGAAGCTCTCAACGTTTTTCATTCGACATTTTCAAATGTTCCAGCGCCTCTGGCATTCTAGCCCCGCCCAACTGTGTCTTCAACCGCGAGTTTCCGCCGCACAGTTCAAAGGGTCTTGTCGGCGAGCGAAAGCGCCAGCTGAACTAGCTGCGCTCTGGCAGCCATCGGCATCGGTTCGCGAATCGTGGAAGGCATGTCGGGCGCCCCGGACAACGCTTCTTCAATACGGTTTATGTCCAGGCCGCCGGCAGCGTTGCTGCCTTTGAAGCGATTCAACACTTCTCGGGCTTTGGCGATTTCTCCCGTTTGAAAATAAAAAAAGCCAAGCGTGGAATAACTGCCGGGCCACTCCGGCAGCAAGTCCACGGCGCGCTCGAAATCGTCTTCGGCTTGCGGGAGTCTTGCCTTCCAGGACGGAAACAATCCCCAAGCCCCAAAAGATTTTTCCGGAGCCGGGGATTCGTGCTAAGCCCTTTTGCAACGTTTCTCGCGCTCCGTCGGCATCATTCTCGCGCAGCTGAACGAGCGCGAGCGAAAGATAATACTGATCGTTATCCGGGTTTCGGTTAATGGCGTTTAGAAATATTTGCGTTGCGCGGACACCATCGCCAAGATGCGCGTAGATGTCTCCGAGCAGGGCGAGGAACGCGTCGTCCTGCTGCCCCGTCGCCGAGACTTGATTGGCGGACAGCAACGCCTGGGCATAATCGCCTTTTCGGAAATAGGCGTCGGCCACATCGAATTTCACGTCATCCAAATCGGGATTCGCGTTCAAGGCCGCCTGGAAATGTTGGATAGCTTCATCGTATAAACGATAACGCGCCAGCAGCACGCCGACGCCAGTCTGCGTCTGGTAGTCGCCCGCGCTAATCTGATCCAGTTGGGCGATGGCCGCGCGAGCTTCCTCGAATTTCCCGAGTTCGCAAGTACGCCTGGGCCAGCAAGTAGAGGCCTTGCGGATGGTCTGGATTTTTCTGGAGCTGCTCGGTCAGTTCGGCCAAATCCTGTTGCGTGCGGGCTTCGCGGGATAGGCTAGAGCGTTCGTCAACGTAATCAAAGATGTGCTGATAGGGCTGCGGGCCCGACGCAGAATCTTTTGAAAGCGTCTGAAAAACCTTCAAATCTCGCTGCGAGGCCTCCATTTGATGGAGGCTCTTCTCCACCATAGCGAGCTTGTAGTATCCCGAAGCAGGCTCGCGGCTGACCTTGACGTACTTCCTGAGAAGGGCTGCGGCGTCCTCGAATCTCCTGCTGGCGATGCGGAGATCGGCCAATTCCAGAATCGCTTCGGAAAAATCGGGATTGTAGTGCAGAGCCTGCTGGAAAAGTTCTTCGGCCCGTGCCGGATGGCCCTGACGCTCTTCGATGTAGCCAATATTGAATAAGCAGGAGGCGTTGTGGGGGTCGTGCTTCAACCCAGCCTCAAAATATTCTCGAGCTTTGTCGAAGCGCCCCAAGCGGCGGTAGGAAATTCCCATGAAAGCATAGGATTGCGCCGTGGGATCAAGATCAATCAGCTTTTGAAATTCCTCAATGGCCTTTTCTGTTTTCTCTGATTTGAAATAGCTCTCGCCCAGGGCGGCGTAAAGATCGGCGCGTTGCGGATCGATTTTCACGCCCGATTCCAGCAGAGGGATCGCGTCTTCGTAATAATTCTGGCTCATGCTGACACGCGCCAGAAGCAAAATGACGTCGGTATTTTGCGGAGCCAGCTTATGTGCCCGCACCAGCAAATCCAGAGCATCCACCGACCGGCCCTGCTGTTGATAGACCTGCGCCAAGAGATAGAGCGTCTCAGGTGAATCGGATTTCAGTTTCAGCGCTCGATTCAAAACCAGCTCGGCTTTCGCGTATTCGCCGGCACGAAGATAAGCCTGTCCGAGGCTATAAAGAATCTCCAGGGTTTCGGGTTGCAATGCGTCGGCCTTTTCCAGTTCAAGTTGAGCGGCGCGGTACTGTTTTTCTGAAGCGAGCAAAATGCCCAGAGTGAAATGCAACTGCACGTCATCTTTATTCTGCGAGGAGAGCTCCGCCGCCATTTTCAACGCTTCCGCGGTTCTTCCGGCGCGCAAGTAAGCGCGGATTAGGTTCGAGCGAATGGCATTGTCCGAAGGGTGGACTCGACGAAAGTAGGAAATTGCCTCTGCAGGTGAACCAGCAGCCATCAGGACCAGGCCCAAATTGTAGTTGCCATCGCGGTTGCCGGGCTCGATGCGTAAAACCTTCCGAAACTCTTTCTCGGCAAGATCCAGTTTCTTTTGCGTGACGTAGAGGTTCCCGAGGTTGTTAAGCGCCCTGGTGGAGTTGGGGTCTAGCTTCAGCGCTTCTTGGAAGGACTGCAAGGCGTGTGAGAAATCTTTTTCGCCGGTGTAGATGATCCCCAATAGGGTGTAGCCGTCGACACTGGAAGGATTTTGTTGCAGTTCCTCCTGTGTTTTCTTTTTGGCCTCATCGACAGAACCTTGTCGAAGCAGTTCTTCAGCTTCTTGAAGTAGCGGCGAAAGCTTCGAAGATTGCCGAACCGTGCCGCTTTTTGGAACGGTTTGCTGCGCAAACCCGTTCGCGGTAATGAGAATTGTCAGCAGCACCAGGGTCCGCCAGAGGCGCGGCCGGTTCCGGAAGCGTTTTGAGGCACTCCGAAATGAAGCGCCGCTAAGCATTTCTCCACATTCTCCCACGCGCGTTGCAGCACCGATGCTGAAATTTCAATTTAGCATCTCCAGCGCCTGCTGAGCCAATTTGTGCTGCGGTTGCTGATGCAATAGGGCGAGCAACACCTCTCTCGCTTTTGCTTTATCGTTCAAAACGACGTAGAGACGCGCGAGATTAAGGTAGGCCTGGTCAAAGTTGGGCGCCACGCGAATACAGGTCTCAAATTTTTCTTTTGCTTCAGGGTAGTTCTGCTGGCGAACGAAAAGGACGCCCAGGTTATTGAGCGCGTCGGGATAGTCCGGCCGCAAGTTCACTGCCTTTTCCAAATAGTTCGAGGCGCGGGGTAGTTGATCCTGCCGCGCGTAGAGCATTCCCAAACTGTAATTGGTCTCTGGATTGTCCGGTTCCAGTTCGAGCGCACGGTTCAAAAGCTTTTCGGCGTCCTCCACCGCTCCCTGCCGCCGGTAAAGGTTTCCGAGATTCAGCAGCGCCATGACGTACCCTGGCCTCAGCGACAAGGACTGTTGGAAATTGCGAATGGCCTCGTCCGTCTGACCTTCCTGCGCAGCGATCATTCCCAGATTATTCCACGCTTCCGGATAGTCCGGCCGCAGCTTGACAGCCTGCTCAAGATACCGGCGCGCGTCCGGCAAATCGTTTTTCCGGAGGTACAGCGTTCCCAGATTGTAATAGGCCTCCGGTTCCTGCGGCTTCGCTGCGATGACTTGCTGGAAAGACGCTGCCGCTTGCTCAAGGTAACCGCGCTGAAACATCGCTACCCCGTATGTAAAATCGTTGCGTTGAAATTCGTCTTGATAAAGTGTTCCTTCGAAAGGAAGCGCCCTCTTCATACGGACTGCAGCACTCCGAACTAATGATTTCAAATCTTCCAATAGACGGTCAGGACTTACCGCTCCTTGGTAAAGCTTGACGATCATTCCGTCTGCGTTGACGAGAAAAGAGGTTGGAAGAGCAAGGTCCCTGCGGCGGTCAAACAAATAGCGATAAACAATATTGTAAATGCCAGCCACATCTTGTGTGGCGAACAGAATCGGAAACGAAGTCTCCTTGGCCGAGGGCCAACGATCGCACTGTTCCTGCCTCGCCTGGGTCATCGATGTTGATGCCCAAAATGCGAAGCCCGCTCGCGGTGAAAGTGGAATTGTGCTTTTGCAACGCGTGGAGCTGCTCGCCAGAAGCTGGCGAAGCTACCGTCCAAAAATTGAGCAGCACAAAGCCGCCACGGAACGACGAAAGTTGTGCAGCTTGCCGGCGAGGTCTGGCAAGGAAAACTCCGGCGCGCTCAAAGGCTCAATGAGCCACGTCTCGGCCGAGGACGGTAGAGTCTCTGGCCTCGTGGGGGCGCTCGCTTGTGCATACGAAGCCGGGGCATGCGCAAATGTTTTCGCTAAAAACTCCTCAGAGCCTTCCTCAATTTCGATTCGGCGGTTCACGGGCAGATGCTCGAAAACCTGACTTTGGCCGCTGGGCCAGCGAATCGTGGCGCGGACGGTTCCTTGCGCTTTCCCAACTCCAAAGAAAAGCTCTTTGGTATGCTGCGACAGGAATCCTGAGCCGGCTTGGAGATACTTCGTCTGCCGATGACCGTCAGTTTCGATCGTAACTGCGGTCCCGATTGCATCGCGATTGCTGTTTTTTCCGCGCAAGCGAAATGCGATCGAGTTGCCAATCTCTCTCATGGCGTTGCGCAAAATCCGCAGCTGCGGCGCGTTTCGATTTTTGAGAATAACTTCCAAGCGCCCGTCGTGGTCCAGATCGGCGAGCACGAACGAGCGGCTATCGTCGGGAAAATCCAACCCAGCGTCCCCGACACATCGGAAAACGTCCCATCGTGGTTATTCACGTAAAAAACGTTTCGCTCGTAACCGTTCCACGAGGCGTCCGACCGGATCAGTTCGTTAATAGCGTTCCATCCCAGCTCGTACTTTGGCGATGGCGCCTGATTCTGGGGCGAATTCGCCACAACCTGCCGCCAGAAGAAATTCGAAACGTCGGCCACATCGTGCTCGAAAGCCACGAGTCCGGAAGTTACGGGCCCCGAAATATAGCCATTAGCGATGTACAGATCCGGGTAGCCGTCATGATCAAAGTCCCAGGCGTCCGAGGACCACGCCCAGCGCCCCACGTCAACCCCCGCCGCATGGCTTACATTTTCAAACTTCCCATTCCCTAAATTTCGATACAGCGAATTGCCTCGTGCGTGCTGGCGATAAAGCGCGCGGATGATCTCCGGGTCTTTTTCATGGAAATGTTTTTGTTCGGAAACTCGCATGCCCGCCGCGGACCACATATTCGAAACGTACATGTCCTGTTTGCCGTCGTTGTCGAAATCGAACCAGCTCGCGCTCATCCCTGCGCCGACATCCTCGACGCCGGCTTCCGCGGAGACCACAGCGAATGTCCCGTCGCCGTTGTTGCGATAAAGATTGTTTCGCCCGAAGTCGTTGGCCACATACAAGTCCGGAGCGCCATCGGCGTTGTAGTCGCCCCAGGCGCACGCAAAGCTGTAGCGGTCGTTATCCACGTTCAATCCCGCCGCTTCGGTGCGATCCTGAAACAGTGGCGTTCCCCTCGTTGTGAAACAGAAAATTCGGAGGCCCATTGCGCGCGTCGAAATAGGGAGCGGGATAGTGATATTGGTCCAGACCCAGGTAGTAGCTGTACAAGCAGAAATAAATATCGAGCCGCCCGTCACGGTCATAGTCCGCGACGGCGGCGTGCGTGAAAGTTCCCTGCGGAGGCTGCGCAAACTGGAAAGCGTCGCGCTTCAGCGAGAATTTTCCGTTTCCCTTGATTCAGGAAGAGCAAAGGCCCGCTGCCGCAAACCACCAAAAGATCCTGGAGTCCCTTGTTCTCGAAATCCGCGAACAACGCGCAGGCCGTGCCGTCCAGCACGCCGACTCCAGATTTTTCCGTCACATCCTCGAACGTTCCGTCGCCGCGATTGTGATAGAGCCGGTTCGGAAGTCCCGGGTGGCTGGCAGACGTAGAGATCATCCAGGCCGTCGTTGTCGAAATCTCCGACCGCCAAGCCGTTGTTGCCGTAAACGTCGATCCCGCACGCTCCGTCCAAAACCGTGCGCCAATAGTCGACTCCGTGGAGCATCTGTTTCTTGTACGATTCCGTTTGGCCGAGGCTTGTGAAGTAATGTCGATGAATATCGGCGCGCGCGCGCGGCTGAAAGTTTCCTCGGTGGCCTCCCATCGGCGCACTCGCCATCCGTTCGCTGCATCGCGCGACCACTGCGTCAGCCAATGTCCGATGCGCTGCTCGCGCGCTGCGTCAATCCTCGCGCCGACGAAGTCATACCGAATGTCGATGCGCACCGACGGCGAAGAGCCCGCGATTTCCTCGATCCCCGTGATTTCAAACTCCGCTGTCTCCACGCGCGACATCGAAGCCAAAGTAGGTCTTGATCTCTTCAAGAAAGCGCTCGCGGCCCGAATCCGAGATCGGCCGCAGAACTTTCTTCGAAGGATCTCGATCCCGTTCCCCGAGCGCAGCGTGTTTTGCTGCGCCGGGACCAGCGAACACGCTTGAAGCGAAGCGTCCAGAAATTTCGCCAAGACACTCAGGGCGGGTGGCCGCTCCTTGAGTGCTCGGCTCCATTCCTCAAGCAGCCGCATGATCTCAAACGCGTATTTCTCCGTGACGTATTCATCCGCGCCCGGAATCACTTTGCGAAGCACATCATCGAGAGGAGATTTCGCGGGATAGTGCGGCGTTACACGAAAATCAGCGAAGTCGAAACGCAGGCATTGCCATTGCCCGAAGTTCCGCCGATGAGGGGTGCAGAGCGAGCGACGAATAGAGAGGCGCGGGCAGGAAAAGCACCGGCGCCCACCGCATCTCTCGCAGAAATGTGCGGCGTGAAAGAGCGTGGTCTTCTCCTTTTTGACGCGCCATTCTCGAGTGTCCCCGCCGCGATGCCTCGGCCTTCGAATGCTAGCACCGAGGTCCGCCTGTTCCAAAGTCTTACGCTTCGCTCCGAAACATCCGCCGCGCGGCAACACGCGATCAGCGCATCGATTCATGAAACGCCGGGATTTCGATCAGGACTTTTCAGCGGGGGCGGGCCCTGAAGAATCTCGCAAAATCAATTCAGCGGGAATCTGGTATTCCCTGCCTTGCGGATTGGCGGAGCAGCGAGAGTTCATGAAGAGCATCGGCCGCCATCTGCCCCAGCATATCCCGGTGAATATCCACGGTCGTGAGCGAGGGGTTGCTGTATTCGGCCAGACGAGTGTTGTCAAACCCGGTCACCGAAATATCCTCGCGGCACGCGGCAGCCGCCCTTCAGCAATCCTTTGATGACGCCCACGGCCGTAAGATCATTCACCGCCATCACCGCGGTGGGCCTGGAGATAAGTTTTGCGATATTCAGGCCCGCCGCCAGGCCGCCTTCGAAGCGCAGGTCTCCGTGTACGATCGGGCCCGGCTCCATTCCCAAATCCCGCATGCACTTTTCGTAGGCCTCCAGGCGCGCGACATTGGATTTCAGCTTTGGCCGCCCGGCGACGAAGGCAATGCGCCGGTGCCCGCTCTTGTGGAGGTATTCGACGATTTGCTTGACCCCTGAGAAATAGTCGATGCGCAGTTTGCTGACGTAACCGCGAACGGGCGCGAGGTCCAGGAACGTGACGGCAATCCTTCTGCGCGCCAGTTCCTGAATCAGCTGCGAGCTGATCTCGGACGTCATGATCGCCACGCCGCGGACGTTGTGCTCCATCATGCGCTCCGCGGCTTCACGAGTTCTCCGCGGATCGTAGTTCGTATCGCTGAGAATGGCGTCGTAACCGAGTTCGCGCGCACGGGTTTCGAAACTCTTGATGACCTCGGGGAAGAAGGGGTTCACGATGTCCGACACAATAATTCCCAGCGTGCGGCTGTCGCGCGAAGCCAGGTGCCGCGCATGGGCGTTCGGAAAATAGCCCAGCCGCTTCACCGTCAAGAGCACCAGACGGTGCGTGCGCGGGCCCACTTTTCCAGTCTTGTTCAAGACGTTGGAAACCGTTGCAGTGGACACACCCGCAGCCTTGGCGACATCACGAATCGTTAGACCCATGACGCTAGCATTTCGCTTTCCTCGACCAATTCCGAAGCTACACCAGAACCTCGCGACTCCGAACTCCGCAAGCGGCTCAGAGTATAAAGCAAAAAAAGTGCTTGACACTACGCAAAATATGGTGATATTAGCAGGGTTAAGCGGTTAAGTGCTTTGGGGTCGCTTAATTGGGGTTGTAAGCTTTTCGTCCATTCTGGGGCTTTGGGTTTGTCCAATTAACTGACGTTCGTGGCGCTAGGCGGAGGGCTTTGAAGCCCGCAGGGTTCGATTTCAGGATCGAATCCAGCGGCCTGCCGCAAGCTGAGTCATGAGTGACGGCGTAGTCTGCCGGCTGGTGTGGGGTGACGGTCCAGGCCGGTTCGGATTGCGCGTAAAACGGCACCGTGCGGGTGCCGAGGAGGAAGTTCATGAAGCGATTGGTTAGTTCAATGTTCATCGGGCGAGCATTCTTGGGGATGTCCGCCGCATTTCTGCTGACGCTCTTGTGCGTAACTCCGCTCCGCGCTCAAGTCGACGCCGGCGCCATCCTGGGGACCGTTACCGACGCTTCAGGTTCGGCCATCCACGGCGCCACCGTTACGCTTATCAACGAAGGCACGAGCGCCACTCTCTCGACCACGACAGGGAATCGATGGCGTCTACAAGTTCACCCCGGTTCGAATCGGCAGCTATAAACTCACCGTCACTTTCCAGGGATTCGAGACCAGTACGTCAGGCCGCACGTGTCCGTCAACGTCGGTGAAAACGTGGTCGCGGACTTCACGCTCAAGCCCGGAAATGTGACGACGACTGTCGAGGTTACCGCTGCCGCGCCTGTGCTGCAGTCGCAAGACGCTTCCGTCGGACAAGTCATCGACTCTCGCAGCGTTAACGATCTTCCTTTGAACGGCCGCAATTTTACTTTCCTGGCTCAGTTTGCTGCTGGCGTCAACACCCCGCAAGCTGACACGCGCGGCAACGCCGCCAGCGGCGCCTTCTCGGCCAATGGACTTCGCCCGGCGCAGAACAACTACCTCCTTGACGGCATCGACAACAACTCCGATACCGTGGACTTCCTCAACGGCACGAACTTCGTCGTTCTTCCTCCTGTAGATGCCGTCGAAGAGTTCAAGGTGCAAACCTCGGACTTCAGCGCCGAGTTTGGCCGTTCTGGCGCCGCCGTTCTCAATGCCACCATCAAGTCCGGCACCAACGAGTTCCACGGCGACGTCTGGGAATTCTTCCGCAACGATAAGCTCGATGCCGCCGACTTTTTTGAAAACGAGCATCAGGTTCAAAGGCGAACTCCGGCAGAACCAGTTCGGCTTCACCGCCGGTGGGCCGGTCTACATCCCGAAAGTATTTAACGGCAAAAACAAAGTTTTCTTCTTTGGCGACTACCAGGCATTGCGCCGGGTTCAGGGCACGATTCTGACTGGTTCGGTCCCAAGCGTGGCCGAACGCAATCAGCGGGTACACCAACTTCCAGGATCTGATTGCCGCTCAATCGGGCACCGTCACCGACGCCTTGGGCCGCACGATGCCGGTCGGCACCATCCTTGACCCTGCGACCACACGTGAAGATTTCTCCCGGCGTATACGTTCGCGATCCCTTTGGCACCTGCGCCAATGAGCCTGCTGGTTTCACCTATACGGTCGCGACTTGCGGCTTGAACATGATCCCCGCCGGACGCCTGGATCCGAACGCCATAGCGCTCTTGAACCTGTATCCGCTGCCTACCACCAACGCGGTTGGCTCGCTCTTCTCCAACTATGCCAATTCGCCGAAGTTGTTCGAACACGCCAACTCCTTTGATACCCGGATGGACATCAACTTCAACGAGAAAAACCAGCTGTTCTTCCGGTTCAGCTTGGTGGACGATCCGCAATTCATTCCTGGTATTTTCGGAGGCGTTGCGGACGGCGGCGGCTTCCAACAAGGAACTCAGACCGCCATCGCGGAACAAAGCGCGTTGGGCTACACGCACACGTTCTCTCCGACTTTGATCAACGAAGTGCGCGCGGGCTTAAATTACCTTCACACTTCCCGCTATTCGCCTGATGCCAATGATCTCACGAACATTCCCGGACAGTTTGGCATCCAGGATGTTCCTCAAGTGGCCTTGAACGGCGGACTTCCGGCCTTCGGAATCAACGGCCTGTCTACACTGGGCAGTAACGCCTTCTTGCCTTCGGACGAAGTCACCTCCACGTTCCAGCTGACCGACAGCGTCACAAAGATTTACGGCAAGCACACTTTCAAAATGGGCTTTGAGTGGCAACACGTCAAGTTCTCTACCCTGCAGCCACCCTGGTCGCGTGGCGAATTTGACTACAACGGCGATTACACGGAAGTTCCGACTGTTGACAGCGGCAACACCGGACGCGCGGACTTCCTGCTGACGCCGATCGCAACTCGGACGGCACTGGCGGCGGGATTCCCCGATTACGTCGGAGGCGCAAGTAACGTCGACCTGTCCAACATCTCCCTCACCGACAACGGCAAGAACTACTACGGCGGCTACTTCAATGACGACTGGAAGATCAGCCGCAAACTGACCGTGAACCTCGGCTTGCGCTACGACTTCTTTGGCTTGGTCTTCGAGCACCATTCCAACCAGGCCAACTTCGTTCCAGCGCCGGATTCTCCGACCGGCAGCCGTTGTACCTCATCTCCGAACGGGCCGAACGCCAGTAATCTTTCGACAAGCTTCCTGACTCTGCTGGCCACGGACGGCATCGCTTGGATGTCACGAACGCTTACGGCGCTGGACTCGGCCATTCGCAGAACACCAATTTTGCCCCGCGCGTGGGTTTCGCCTACCAGGTCACCCCGAAGCTGGTTGTTCGCGGCGGATTCGGCATCTTCTACAACGGCTTTGAAAACCGCGGGTTTTCACCCAACCTTGGCGAAAACTATCCCTTCCAGTTCAATTTCAACTACGGTTCGCCAAACGACGTTACCCCCATCAGCGCAGGCACTCCGTTTGCGAATTGTGCGACCGCAGGTGGTGTCCAGCCGACCGGCGTCGCCGTTTTCGAGGCCGGGTTCTCTTGCAATTCTCTGACCCCGCTCGATGGTCAACGCCAGCGGGTTGGCATTGCGCGGAATCCAGTTCAATTATCAAACTCCCTATTCGATGGGCGGCAATCTCACCCTCCAATACCAACTGACCCCTTCGCTCTCCGTGCAAGCCGGGTACGTGAACGTCTCTGGCGCGGCATTTGGAGTCCTTTCCGGGATACAACGAGCCCACATCCATCGCGGCGGAAAACACGCCGGAGAGCACTCTTGTACCCTTCCCGGATTTCGGGTACGGGGCCAGCTATGCGGCTACTGCCGGCATGAGCGCCTACAATTCGCTGCAAACAAAAGTCGAAAAGCGGTTTGCGAACGGGCTGAACTTCCTGTTTACCTACACCTTGTCCAAGACGATGACGGACGCCGGCGACCTGCTCAATGGCGGCAGCGTGGCAGGCTTCCGTGCGCCGCAAGTTCCTGGCCTCGGCATGGCTTTTGACTATGGCTTGGCAGACTTCGACATCCGCAACGTCTTCCACTTCAGCGGCGGCTATGAGCTGCCCTTTGGCAAGGGCAAACGCTTCATGTCCGACGCCTCAGGAGCCACAGATAAGCTTGTAGGCGGCTGGAGCATTATCTGGAGCACCACGCTTACAGGACGGCCAGCCGATCAGCATTGGCTGCCCGAGCGGTACGGCATCTGCCTTGGGCTGCGGTGCTCTCTTCACCGGGCAACCGCTTGATCTCGGACTGCACAATGACGCGAATGGCCTCCTGAGCTGGTTCGGTAATCCTGCAGCGTTCACTCAGCCTTGCGTGCTGGGCACGGGTGGCGTTCCCGAGCCCAATACTCCCGCCGGCTGCACGCCTCTGACGGGCTCAGCCGCTTTGGGCGGTGTCACGCAGGTCGCCGGGCCAGGATTCCACAGACTGGACTTCTCTGTCTTTAAGGATATCCCCATCAACGAGCGTTTCCGCCTGCAGTTCCGTGCCGAGTTCTTTAACATCCTCAACCACCCGAACTTCAACGCCCCGAACTTCGGCGGCAATGGCGTTGTCGCGATCTCCAACTCGGGTAATTACAACAGCTCAACCTTTGGCGAAATCGGTTCCACGCGCGATGCTCCCTACGATCCGCGGCAGATCCAGTTCGCTCTGAAACTGTACTTCTAAGTTTGCCACACACCTCCCCGCAGAGCGCTCGTCGAGGGCGCTTTGCGGGGAACCCCTTTTTGCTCCCTGTTTTCCTCGCAACTTGTGTGCGGTGATAACCTAGGACTGCCGTGTTCATCGGAAGCCACTCTGCCAGGCCTGTTCTGTTGCTTCTCTTGATGTGCGCGTCGCGTGGTGCCAGCCCGCAGTCAACCAGGACCAGCGCCTCGATCGTGAATTCCAGGCTGCCGTCGCTCAATATGACTCCGGGCATTATCGCCGAAGCCGCCGCAAAGCTGGAATACCTTGCTCCAGCAAGTCCCGGAAAGCTTTGAAGTTCACGAACTTCTGGGTTTGGTTTACTCCGCGCAATCCCAGGACGCCAACGCCAACACGCACCTTGAGAAAGCAGTGCGTCTGAACCCCCGCTCCGCCCCCGCTCGGACCAATCTCGCCGCCAATCTCGTCCGCCTGGGAAAGATGGATCGTGCCGGAGAACAGTTCAAGAAGGCCGCCGAACTCGATCCTCGAAACTTTGACACCAATCACAACCTCGGCGAGTTCTACGTCCAATCCAAAAAAATCGCCGATGCCGTGCCCTTTCTCGAGAATGCCCAGCGCATCGACCCATCCTCCTACGACAACGGTTACGACTTGTCTCTCGCCTACCTGTCCACCGGACGACTCGACGACGCCCGGCAGCCAGATCCGAGACCTGTTGAAGCAAAAAAACACCGCCGAATTGCACAACCTGCTGGGCGAGGTGGAAGAAAAGGATGGCAAGTTCGTGCCAGCCGCCAACGAATACGAACTTGCCGCCCACGCCGACCCCAGCGAGAGCAACCTCTTCGATTGGGGCAGTGAACTCTTGCTCCACCGCACGCTCGGACCAGCCATAGAGGTCTTCCAGGACGCCACGCAGCGCTATCCCGCGTCGCAACGGCTGGCCATTGGCCTGGGGATGGCTCTTTATGCCCACGGCAATTATGACGAGGCTGTCAAGTCGCTGCTGCGGGCGGCGGACCTAAATCCTTCCGACCCTAGCTGTTACCTATTTCTCTCCCGCGCCTACGACAGTTCGCCGAGCCAGGCCGACGACGTCATCCAGCGATTCCGCCGCTTCTCCGAACTCCAGCCGAAGAATGGCCAAGCCCTTTATTACTACGCGATGAGCCTGTGGAAGGGAAAGCGGGCTCAGGACCCAACGCTGGATCTCCACCAAATCGAAACCCTGCTCAAGAATTCCATCGAGCTGGATCCCAAGCTGGCCGAGTCGCACCTGCAGCTAGGCAATCTCTATTCCGACCAGAGTAAGTATGCCGAGCCATCCCGGAATACGTGCGGGCGCTGGAACTGGACCCTGATCTTGGCGACGCGCATTATCGCCTGGGGCAGGCTTATGTTCGCACCGGCCAAAAGGGGCCCGCCCAGGAGCAGACTCGAGATTTACCAGAAGCTTCGTGAGCAGCACCTGGCAGATATCGAGAAACAAAGGGCGGAGATTCGTCAGTTTGTCTTTGCGGCCAAAGACAGCCCGTCTGGCAAGCAGTGAGTGCTCGAGGAAGACTGCATCGAGATCGCCGGCCTGTCACAATGGAGAGAAAGACAGAATCGCCTCCGTATTTAGCTGAATGGTCAAATACGAAGGCCTGCTTCTACAGCCAGTGGGCCGGACCGAAGCAGGAAAATGTCTTGAGGCATGACGGAACTATGCCAATGCTTGACTTCGACGGAGGCACGGCGTAGCTTACGCTAAGCGTTGCGTTTGCAATGACCTACGACATGTCATCACGGTCCAAATTACCGCAAAATACGGCTGGCTCTTCGAGCCTCGGCTCAGGCGTTCGTTCCGGCCATCCCTGGGAGCTTGCCAGGCAACTGGCCTTCAACCGCCGCGAATTCTTGCGCAGTGCCGCTGGTGTCACCCTGGGGGGCGCTCTTCTGGGGTCTGGACTGCTCGCCAGAACCGGGATTCCCCAAAAGAAAAGGAAGGTGGTGGTTATCACCTTCGGCGGCGGCGCGCGCGACCAGGAAACGTTCGCGCCAGAAGGCCAGGAGAATATCCCCCACTTGATGCGGGAACTTATCCCGCAGTCCACTTTCTTTACGCAAGTGGTGAATCGAGGAATCCTAGGCCACTACGTGGCCACCGCAAGCCTGGCTACCGGCGTCTATGAAACCATTAATAATTTTGCATCGCTTCCGCCGGAACATCCGACGGCGTTCGAGTATTTCCGCAAGGATCTAAAACGTCCCTCGTCTGATGCATGGGTGGTTGCGCCGAGCAACGGCTTCAATCGCATCGGCGAGAGCAATCACCGTGCTTACGGGCCAGGCTTAGGCGCGCGAGTGATTTTGCCGAAGCATTTATTGACAGCGGCGACCTCGGGCGGAGGCGCGGACTACGAACATTTGTTGCGCGACAACTACGAAACGCCCTTTTACACGCCGGAGCTCGGCGGCAGCGAATTCGAATTGCAACAATTGCAAATGCTGTTGAAGCTGTCCGTGGACGACTTCAAAAAACATGCGCGCACGCTTTCAAGTCCCGATGAACTCTCCGTCTACATCACTCGGCAGCTGATGCACCAACTCGCGCCGAGCCTTCTGTGGATCACGCTGCACGACATCGATATCGCGCACGCCGGCGCGTATTCGCTCTACATCGAGGGCATACGCCGCACCGACCGCCTGTGCGCGGAAATCTGGAAAACGATCCAGAGCGAGCCGGAATACGCAGGCAATACAACACTCTTCATCCTGCCGGATTTTGGACGCGACTCGGACGATGATTCCGGCGGCAACGGATTCCAGCATCACCGCACTGGCGATGCGCTCTCTCGAACTACCTGGATGATGGCGCTGGGTGCGGGCGTCCGCGAAGGGATCGTCATCGACCGGCCGTTGGATTCTACGGATCTTGTGCCCTCGATCGGGACGATCCTCGGTTTTTCTCCGACCCTTGCGAAGGGCAAGCCCATTGCTGAGCTGGCTTAACGCGATGCTCCCCGCCGACCTCAAGCCCGAGCAATTCAATGGCTACCCGCCGGAAGCAAGGAAACTGGTCACGAATGATCTTGCCGCGCTGCAGCGTCTGCCGCTGAGTTTTTTGCCTAGCCTGTTGCGCGAAGTGATCGACTACGATTTCAAGTTTCCCGCAGAGCAGAAAGCGCTAGAGAAGGAACTGGCGAATCTGAGCTCGCTCTCTGCGGAACAGACAAAAGACTGGTTTCAAGGTTTCGCGCAGATCAAAATTTCGTCGCAGCTCGAAGAGTTCGACTGGGT
Source organism: uncultured Acidobacteriota bacterium (assembly GCA_963804545.1). Classification (GTDB taxonomy): domain Bacteria; phylum Acidobacteriota; class Terriglobia; order Acidiferrales; family UBA7541; genus Acidiferrum. The sequence goes on along the minus strand of CAWDQW010000004.1, from coordinate 1,695,597 downwards.
GAACGCGCCTGCGCAGTTCGTTGAACAGCTTTCGGCGCACCTTTGGGCCACGCACCAGCTGGATGCGTTTCGAGTGGCGGCGCTAGCTTATGCGGAGCGTTTGCGGGAGGCTGTGGCGCCGGAACCGCCCGCAATGCCCAGGCTGGGAATTACTGTCATTGGCCAGGGTGTTACCACCCCTGAAGAGCCGCTCTTTCGCAAACTACGACCGCACGGCGTCTATTTTAGCCACGTCCAACCGGAAAATGGTTTGAAGCAGCTTCTCGATGCGGTGGCCGCTCGCGCCAAGGCACAGCCCGCATCTTATGGCCATTGGTATATCGATGGCGGGCAAGAAGCGGCTTACGATCCAGCGATTACTTGCGTCTCCTATCATGCTCTTGAGCCGGCCCGTGCCGCCCTTTCGAACAAAATTCGCGTGGAGATCGAGCGCCCCGGCATGGGCCCCGAAACTCTGCGCACGTTGCTCGCGCAGATGCGTCCCGCGGATCTTGGCCTAGATGGGAATACCGGTCGAGATACCAATCAGACGGGTAAAGCCGTGCTGGATCGTTTCCAGGTGAAGCTGCTGACAGAGGGCTCGGGCACGCAGATTTTCAGTACGACGTTCGCGCAGTGGGCGGCACGCGAGGCGTTGCGGCGCGCGCAGCCGCTTACGTTGCTGGTCCGTTTCGCAGCGCGGCAGAGGCAGAAGCCGATGAACGAGATGCTTGCTGGAACGGACAGCCGTGCGGAACTCGATCCGATGGGCTCGCTGGTGGATGCGGATTTCGGTGCGTATTACAACTGGCTCAACCAGCAGCGTTTGACGGGAGCTGAACAATCTTCATTTTTGGTGTGGTTCGAGAATCACGGCGAGGCGGTAGCCATCGGCCCCTCCATGCCGCGCGGAACCCAATCGACGGCGGCAGCTGAGCTGCGGACTGTGCTTTCGTGGATGACCTGAAATTCCCAAGAATAGCATCCGCGCGGGGCCGGAATATGCAAGAATTGGCGGCGAATTTGGTTAACCGTTTCACTCTAATAACTGGGTAAAGAACAGGAAAGGGGAACGAACCGGTCCACGCTGGCCCTAAGCCTGCGTTCTCCGGTACACTCTGCGTGAGCTCCTATGACAAAACAACTATCGCGGCGCACGATGCTGAAGAGTGCAATTTCGGGAGTCACCGTGGCTTCCATGCCGTCCATGGCCTGGCCGGAGCAGAAAGAACCGATTCAGCGCAAGGGCCGCATCAAACAATCGGTTTCGCGGTGGTGTTACGAGAAGATTCCGCTCGACGACTTGTGCGCCTATGCGGCCAAGATTGGTTTGAAGGCGGTAGACCTGCTCGGTCCGGAGGAATACGAAGTACCGGGCCGTCATGGTCTTGTTTGCAGCATGGGTTACGCGGGCGGCGGCGAGATTCCCACCGCGTTGAACCGCGTCGAAAACCACGCGAGGATCGAGGAGGGCTTTCGCAAGAACATTCCGCTGGCGGCGAAAGCCGGCGTGCCGAATGTAATCACCTTTTCCGGAAACCGCGCGGGCATGTCCGACGAAGAAGGCGCCAAGAACACAATTCTTGGCCTCAATCGCGTGAAGAAGATTGCGGAGGACCACGGTGTCACCATCTGCATGGAATTGCTCAACAGCAAGGTGAACCACAAGGATTACATGTGCGACCACACCGCCTGGGGAGTGCAAGTGGTGGAAGCGGTAAATTCTCCACGAGTCAAACTGCTCTACGATATCTACCACATGCAGATCATGGAAGGAGATCTGATAAGTACCATTCAGCAGAACATTCAATGGCTTGCGCACTTCCACACCGGAGGCGTTCCCGGCCGGCATGAACTCGACGGTACGCAAGAAGTGCAGTGGGATGGGGTGATGCGTGGAATCGTCGCCGCCAACTTTCAAGGCTATGTGGCGCACGAGTTTGTGCCCTCGCGCGATCCTCTTACCTCTCTGCGGGAAGCGGTGGATTTGTGCGACGTGTAAGAGCCAACCACAGGAATTCGGTGGATAGAAGTTGCTCTCACCCCTAGGAGCCGCGTGAACCCAGGCGAAATCCTGCGTTTGGGCAGCCTCCGAGACGTGGCGCATTTCGAGGAGCGTCTCGCGGCGCTGGGCTTGGCGATTCCGTGCGATCTCGAGCTTCTTCGCGGAGCGGAGTCGCCGCTGGCGCAGCCCATCAGGCGCGGTGGAATCAAGATCGGCAATCGCTTCGCCGTCAATCCCATGGAAGGCTGGGACGGAACCCCCGATGGCAATCCCAGCGAACTCACGCTTCGTCGGTGGCAGCGGTTTGGGCGAAGCGGGGCAAAACTGATCTGGGGCGGCGAAGCAGTCGCCGTCTGTCACGAAGGGCGCGCCAATCCGAATCAACTTTTGGCGGCTTCACACACGCAAGCAGGTTTAGCGAGGTTGAAGGCGGCGCTCATTGCGGAGCACCGCACAGTATCGGGTTCGGATGACGGTCTCTTGATTGGGCTGCAGTTGACGCATTCGGGTCGTTACAGCTGCCCAAACCAAAAAGGCCGTTCTGAGCCGCGCATTTTGTATCGTCACCCTCTCCTGGACCGCCGATTGAATTTGCCGCCGGACTATCCGCTGCTGACCGATGGGGAAATCGAGCAAATCATCGAACAGTTCCACATTGCCGCGCGCATGGCGAGCGAACTGGGTTTTCAATTTGTAGACATCAAGCATTGCCACGGATATCTGGGGCACGAATTTCTCAGCGCCCATACGCGGAAAGGGAAGTATGGCGAGAGCTTCGAGAATCGCACGCGGTTTTTGCGGGAAGTGGCGCAAGGAATACGCGCGGTTGCTCCTGGATTGCAGATTGGAGTCCGGCTTTCGGCGTTTGACGCGGTTCCATACCGGCCGGACCCTGCGCTTTCGACTCCCGGAAAGATGGGGCCAGGGATTCCCGAGGAACACAGGCATTTGATTCCGTACCGGTGGGGATTTGGAGTCGACCAGAACGATCCGACGCAACCGGATCTCACGGAGACAATGCGCTTCTTAGGCTTGTTGGATGAGCTGGATATTTGCATGGTGAATCTCACGGCAGGGAGCCCTTATTACTGTCCGCACATCCAGCGTCCGGCGTTTTATCCGCCTTCGGACGGATATCAACCGCCAGAGGATCCTCTTGTTGGCGTAGCAAGGCAAATGGAAGCAACGCGAAAACTGATTCAACATTTTCCAAAACTTATTATTGTCGGGACCGCGTACAGTTACTTGCAGGATTTTCTTCCGCACGTGGCGCAAGCGGCGGTGCGCCTCGCATGGGTCGATTCAATAGGATTGGGACGGATGGTGCTGAGCTATCCGGAAATGCTCTCCGATGTGGTTGACGCCCGGGCGTTTCAACACAAGCTCGTTTGCAGAACGTTCAGCGACTGCACTACCGCTCCCCGCAATGGATTGCCATCAGGATGCTATCCGCTGGACGCCTATTACAAAAAATCGGCGTCATCGGAGCTTCTTAAGGTCGCCAAAGCGCGCCGATAGCAGAGCGGTTTGTCCAAACGAGGCAGGAACATTTCAGGATGACCATCACAACGATCCAAGGGCGTCGAAAATTAGGTCGCGAAGTGCAGGGAATCGCTGCAGCGCTTCTGCCGTATGAGGCGAACGGCCAGGTGGCTACTGCGGCATTTCAGCGGCATCTCGTGGCCACCCATCATGCTGGTTTGATGAATGCGGTCAATATGGACACGGGATACGTAAATTATTTGGGCGATGCCGAGAAGCGTGACGTGCTCCAGTGGACCAGAGAGGCGCTGGGCAAAGACGTGTCGTTTATTGCGGGCGCGTACATCGAAGGGCGCGAAGGCGACGTTGTTTCGTTATACAGAGAGCAGATGGACGCGATCGTCGGGATGGGTGGCATACCTATCTTGTTTCAAACGGCGCGGCTGCATGCAAAAACTTCAAGAGAAAAGGTAGCGGCATACCAAGCGGCGTGTCACGGGTATTCGCATGTGCTTGCCTTTGAATTGGGGCGTATGTTCGCGCCGAACGGCGAAATTTTCGACGCAGATACTGTGCAGGGCTTGATGGATATCCCCGAGCTGAAGGGGATGAAACATTCCTCTCTGAACCGGATCTTGGAACTCGAACGGCTGGCGCTGCGCGACGCCAGACGCCCGGATTTCCGCATCTACACCGGCAACGATTTGGGCATCGATATGATTGAATTTGGCTCGGATTACTTGCTGGGTCTAGCCACCTTTGCGCCGGAAAAATTTGCCGAACGAGACCGCCTTTGGAAAACGGGCGACGCGGCGTATTACGCGCTTTCCGATGCGCTGCAATATCTGGGAAACGTTGCTTTTCGCGAGCCTGTTCCCGCTTACAAACACTCTGCCGCTGCATTTCTGCATTTGACCGGGCGAATTCCGTCGATGCGGACGCATCCGAAGAGTCCGCGGCGGCCTGCGTGGGAGCCTGAGATATTGCGGTCGTGTGCCGAGCGACTAGGATAAGCCTGACTTCGTGCGAGAGCCGGGCTCAGAACCAATATTGGCTGATGTTTTCTCGCGTGAAATCCAGCGGCGAGCCCATCACTATTTTGTGCGTCTCGGGGAACACGCGGATCTGCCCGACGCCGGGAACATCCATGCCGTCGCGGGGAGTTTCATGACGGAGCATCATCGCTCCAACAGCAGCGGTTAGCCGGCCAAGCTTGCCGGGATCCCACAGCGTTATGGTCTTCACCGTTTTATTTTCGATGTAGTGCCGCATCAGATTCGGCGTTGAGAGTCCGGCAATGCCGATTTGGCCGGAGAGTCCCGCTTGCTCGATGGCGCGCGCGATGGCTGGCGGCGCGGCGGAACTGTTTCCGATGAATCCCCGCAATTCCGGATACGCCTGCAACAAGCTTTGCGCTTCCACGAACGATTGTTGCTGGTCGTCATTGCCAGCAACGACCGCAACCAATTGCATTTCTGGATATTTTTCCTGCTGCTGTTTTTTCATCCAGAAGAGCCAGGCATTCAGATTCGAAGCAGTGAGCGAACCGGTGATGATGGCGTATTCTCCGCGGCCGCCAAGCTGTTCGGCGAGAACGTCCATGACGTGACGCCCCAGCGTTTCATCTTCGACCTGGCTCACAAACCAATCGCGTGCGTCAGGCTGCGCGTCGGCATCCCATGTCAGCACTGGAATGCCGTAGCGGCGGGCGCGGCGTAGTACGGGGGCGAGAGCGTTGGCGTCATCGCAGGAGACCGCCAGCACTGCCGGATGCCTTGCCAGCAAGCCAGCGATCACATCCACCTGCAAACCCGCGTCCGCAGAGGTGGGACCAGTGTAGAAAAAATGAAGGCCTAAACGCGCTGCTTCTTGCGACGCTCCGTCGCGAGCGGCGTTGAAGTACGGTATGCCAACAAGCTTTGGCACCATGACAAAGAGTGTTTTGGAATTTCGCGGAAGGCGCGAGCAACCTATAGGAAAGAGAATCGCAGCTAGCGCCAGGCTCGCGAACAAGCAGCGGCAGCGATACCTCATTGCTGCCCCTCCCGGCGGCCCCGCAAGAGAATTCCTGCCGCGACGGCGACCAAGAGCAAGACCGACGTGAGAGCGTGCTGTACAAAGGGCGGAACATCGAGTAGCAGCAGACCGTCTTGGACAATGTAAAAGGCGGCAACACCGACTACGGTGGCGATGACGGAAGCCGCGCCGCCTTCGATTGGCGCGCCGCCGAGGACCACTGCGGCGATGGCCATCAACATCAGTCCTTGGCCCATATCGGCGCGAGCGCTCGCAAGCCGCGCCACCAGAAGAATGCCCGTCATGCCGCACAGCAAGCCTTGCAGTGTGTAAACACCAAACAGCGTAAGAGCCACTGGATAGCCCGAATACCTTGCGGCGACCCGGTTGCTGCCAATAGCGATGACGTAGTGTCCCCACAGCGAGTAGCGCAGTAGTACGGCGCCAACCGCGGCGGTTGCCAGGAACAAGAGAAATTCCACAGGGATGGCAAGTACCTTTGCGTCATTCCACCACAGCAAACTGTCCGGGAGTCCGGCGAAGCTGTTTCCATTGCTGAGCGCCAATGCAATGCCGCTGAATAAAATCATGCTGCCGAGCGTGACCAGAATGGCGGAGAGGCGAAGAACGCCGATCAGCAGACCGTTGAAAGCGCCGCATAACGTGCCGGCGGCGAGCGCGGCGGCTTCGACTGCCAGGACCGGCAATTTGTGACGCGCGGCGATGCCCGCCGTCACGGCGGCGACGCCGACGATCGAGCCGACAGAGAGATCGATTCCGCCCGTGGCGATGACGAACATCATCCCGAGCGAGACGAGGCCGGCTTCGGCGAGCGGTTGCGCGAGGAGTTGCCAATTTAGCGCTGACCAAAAGTCTCCGCTACGGTAGCCAGCGTACACGCAGAAAAATAGCACTAACAGCACGACGACACCGGGCTGGAGGTTCCCCGACCGCCGTAGCTCCATCATCCTTTTGCTCTTGGAGAATTTCGGCACGCGATTCCTGTGCTCTTCGAGAGAGGCCGATGAGGACGAAGTCATGCGGAAGAACTCTGCCTGAGCATAAGTATTCCTTGGAGTCGCGGGGCACTGCTGAAGATTACGCCAAGTAACACGATCGTGCCGGTGGCAATGTTTTGCCAGAAGGCGGCCACATGCAGCAGCACTAATGCTTGTTGCAGCGAGCAGAGCAGCAACACTCCCAGGAATGTGCCCAGCAAGCTGCCCCGGCCTCCCAGAATGTCGGCGCCGCCAAGCACGACGGCGGCGATGACCGTGAGTTCGTAGCCATTTGCGGCGTTGCCCTGTACAGCGCCTAGCTGCGCGGCGTAAAAAATCGCGCCCATCGCGGTCAGCAGACCGAGCGAGACGTATGCGAAGTAAATCGGTTGACGAGCGGACACGCCGGTGCGTGCGGCGGCGAGCGGCGAATCACCGAATCGGAACAGCGCACGGCCAATCTGTGTGCGATGAAGAATCCAGGCTGCTGCAAGCATCACCAACGCTGCGGCCATGACGGAAAAATCCATTCCGGCCCATCGCGGACTTCCGATGGCATTTAGCCACGATGGGATGGAACTTTCCCATTCGCCTTGTGTCCACTCCAAAAGCAAACCGCGAAACAAGCCGGCGGTGCCGAGCGTGGCGACGATCGGGGGAATGCGCAATTCGGCAATCAGCGCGGCGTTTACCGCGCCGAGTCCAGCGCCCGTCAACAAACCCAACGGCAACACGATGAATGCCGGGAGTCCATGATTTCCGAGGCGCACAAGCACAACGCTCACTACCGCCAAGATGGCGCCAGCGGAAACATCAATTCCTCCGGCCAAGATTACGTTTAGCATGCCGACAGAAATGATGAAAAGTACGCCCATGCTCCTGGCGAGAAGCGCCAGATTCACAGGCGAAAAAAACCTTGGCGCGGCTGCGGCGAGTGCAATTCCAAGCACCAGAAGAAGTGATGCCAATTTCGTTTCGTGGCGATGAAAATTCAGGCGGAGCCACGCCGCAACCGTCGTTTTCGAAGACATCACGCTTCGCCTCGCGCCTCAGTCGGCGCTTGTTCTGCCAGCGCGTTGCCGTGCAACATGGCGGCCATCAATTGTTCGCGGCTGATTTCCATCCGCGGACCATCTAAAACAAGATTGCCGGCGTGAAAAACCATAATGCGATCGGCCACGTCGAGAACTTCGTCCGTCTCCGAACTGATGACCAGCAGAGCCGCTCCAGCGGCGGCCCACTCCCGCAGTCGCTTGTGAATTTCCGTTTTAGCGCTTACGTCGACCCCTGCGGTGGGTTCATCAAGAATCAAAACGCGTGCTCCGGCCATGTGCCAGCGCGCCAGCAGAACCTTCTGCTGATTCCCCCCGCTGAGAGTTTCGAGCGTCGAATCCGGTCCCGGGCAGCGGATGCCAAAATCAAAAATTCCCGCGGCCGCCCTGCTCGTTTCCTTTCTCAAGAAACCGAACTTCGCCCGCAGATGCTCGGTTGCGCCAACCAGGTTTTCTGCCGTGCTGCGGCGCGCAAAAAGTCCCGCTCGCAGCCGGTCTTCCGGCACATAGACCAATCCGTGTCGCATCGCTTTCCGTGGGCTGGAAAAGCTCAGTGGTTTTCCCGCCACTTGCAATTCTCCGCCGTCCAAACGGCGTAATCCCACAAGCGACTCCGCAAACTCCGTCCGGCCCGAGCCGGTTAATCCCGTCAACGTGGCAATCTCACCGGCGCGCAACGTCACGGAGATGTTGCTGAACTCTCCGCGCCGAGTTGCATTCCGTACTGTCAGCATATCTTGGAGCCCGTCTTTTGATTGTGGCTCGGAGGTACGATCAGCCTGCGCAACATCATTTTCGTTGGACGCACTCTCGCCAAACATCGCTCGTGCCAGATCGTGTTCGCCTAGGTCTGCTGGCTTTGCGGAAAGCGCGACGGCGCCATCGCGCAAAACCAAATAACGGTCTGCAATCCGCCGCACATCGGAAAGCCTGTGGCTGACGAACAGCACGCCGACACCACGGCCGGCCAATGTTCGCAGATACGTGAGCAGGTGATCCGTGTCTTGTAGGGAGAGTGCAGCCGTCGGCTCATCAAGAATAAGGATTCGCGAATCATAGGCGAGCGCACGGGCGATGGCCGCGCGCTGCCTCATGGCGAGCGGCAGATCTTCCACGTTGCGGTCCAGACAGGCGATCAGCGGCGAGCCCTCCTCAACGCGCAACAGACTCGCAGCAGCAGCGCGTTTGGCAGCGCGCCACGAATAGCTGAACCGTCCCGTTGGCTCTCCCGCGATATTTTCCGCTACTGTTAGTTTAGGAAACAGGCTCAGGTCCTGATAGATCACAGCAATTCCGGCTGCGCGCGCCTCGCGAACTCCGCCGGGAAGCGTTTTTCCCTCGACCCTGATTTCGCCGGAGTCTTGCCGCGTCGAACCCGCGAGAATCTTAACCAGTGTCGACTTTCCCGCGCCGTTGTGTCCCATCAGCGCAAGTATCTCTCCCGCATGAAGAGACGCGGAAACATCGCGCAGCGCTGCTGTGCCGCCGTAATATTTCCAGATGCTGCTGATCTCGAGCAATGGGGAAGGAGGCATGTGAAGGCTATCGTTAACGGGAGTCTCGGGAACTGCGACTGCCGCCGGATGATACTCGATGCCTGTTCCGCGAGGCAATATTTTCACACTGTTCCGAAGCACGTGCTCTTCGCTCATGGCTGGCTCGTCATGTAAGATAACTACGTTCTGTTGCTCGCGAATAGTTTTCGTTGCGCTGATTGCATTTGCCACTTGGAGGATTCATGGAGGCATCCAGGCCCGCGGTGCCTGAACTGCGCTACTTGAAAGATCTTTGGGATGCAGAATTAGCTGCGAAATTTGACGAACCGGAACTGCTTCGCTATCGCTCGAATCTCTTGGGCGCCGACCTCCGTATAACTAATTTTGGCGGCGGAAACACCAGTTCCAAAATCGTCGAGAAAGATCCTGTCAGCGGCGCTTCCACCGAGGTTTTGTGGGTGAAAGGGAGTGGCGGGGACCTCGGAAGTATTCAGCGCGGTGGCTTCGCCACACTTTTCCTCGAGAAACTCATCAATCTCAAGAGCCGCTACCGCGGTGTCGCCGCGGAAGACGAGATGGTGGATTTTTATCCGCTCTGCACTTTCGGCAAGAACAGCGTCGCCGCTTCCATCGATACCTCGTTACATGCCTTTCTTCCATTCCGTCATGTCGATCATCTCCATCCCGACTGGGCCATTGCGCTGGCCGCGACGGCGAACGGCCTCGAACGTCTGGAGGAGTTCAATCGCTGCTTTCATCACCATCTCGAGTGGGTTCCCTGGCAGCGTCCTGGGTTCGAGCTGGGGCTCATGATGGAAAGTGCGGTCAAGACTCATCCCGGTTGCGATGGGATTGTGCTGGGAGGGCACGGGCTCTTCACGTGGGGCGATACGCAGCGCCAGTGCTATCTCAATACCATTGCGATCATCGATCAGATCGGCCAGTTTGTGCTTGGCCATGCCGAAAACAAGAACCGTCCTGTCTTCGGCGGTCTACGTCACACAACTCGCCAAGACCGCGAAACGATTGCCAGTAGCATCTTTCCCGTGATTCGCGGGATGGTCTCCGAAGAGAAGCGTCTGATTGGGACTTACAGTGGTTTGCCCGAAGTCTTGCAGTTTGTGAATTCGAATTTGGCCGCGGAGTTGGCATTTCTGGGAACAAGTTGTCCGGATCATTTCATACGCACGAAGATTCGTCCGCTTTTCGTTGATTGGAATCCCAGCGGAGACATTGCCGCTTTTCGCGCTGCCATCCAGCCTGCCATTAGGAAATATCGCGAAGAATATCGGCATTACTATGGCAGCCACGCATCTACGGATTCTCCGGCAATTCGCGACCCCAATCCGACGGTGGTGCTCGTACCAGGAGTGGGAATGTTCAGCTTTGGCAAGAGCAAGACGGAAGCTCGCATCACCGGAGAGTTCTACGTCAACGCCATCCACGTGATGGAAGGCGCTACAGCGCTGGACGACGGAAAGCTTCCCGCCAAAGTGCCTCAGGCGGGAGCGGCGGCTCCGCACTCCGCGTTTACCGTCAAACACAACTATGTCGCGCTACCGCCTTCAGAAGCGTTTCGCATCGAATACTGGGCCTTGGAAGAAGCTAAACTTCGCCGGCAGCCGCCGGAGAAAGAGTTCAGCCGCCAAATCTTCGTGATCGTTGGCGGGGGCAGCGGAATCGGGCGCGAAGCGGCCATTCAAGCGGCACAGCGCGGCGCCCACGTTGTGCTCGCCGACCGCGACTTGGAAGCCGCGCGAAGCGTTGCCGCGGAGGCCGCGGCATTTTGCGGCAAGGAGAATGTAATTGCTCTGGCGCTGGATATTCGCGATCGCGAATCCATTCGCTGCGCGTTGCAGACGGTGGTCGCCGCATTTGGCGGCTTCGATTGCCTTATCAATACCGCGGCGCTGTTTCCGTCTTCTCCCGATGGGCGAATTTCGGATGAACAGTGGCACAGCACGCTCGACTTAAACGTCACCGCCAACTATTTGCTGGCCGACGAAGCGGCAGCGATTTTTGCCCAACAGGATCTTGCTGCATCACTTGTATTTACCAGCTCGGCCAACGCCGTCGTTTCCAAGCGCGGCAGCGAGGCATACGACGTAAGCAAAGCCGCGGTAAGCCACCTCATCCGCGAGCTGGCTGTCTCTCTTTCGCCGCGAGTCCGCGTGAATGGCGTCAGCCCCGCAGCCGTGGTCAAGGGCTCGACGATGTTTCCGCGAAATCGCGTGATCGCCTCACTGAAGAAATACGGGATTGCGTTTCGGGAAGAGCAATCCGATGACGAACTGCGCTCCTTGCTCGCCGGCTTCTATGCGCAGCGAACTCTTACTCATCAACCGGTCGAGCCGGCGGATTGTGCGCGCGCTATTTTGTTTCTTAGCCAGCTCACAGGCGCGTTGCACAACCGGTCACATCATTCCTGTCGACGGGGGGCTGCCGGAAGCTTTTCTCCGGTGAACAGTGCGTGAGTCAATCGGTAGAGTTGTACGGAGAACTGCGCGAAATCGTTGATACGCTTCTTCCCACGGAGCCGTATCCTTCGGTTCAAAAATACGCGCAGGAAAACTTGCCGAGATCATTTCGCGGGCTTCGTCAGAGTGAGGCCACGGCTCCCATCGCCACCATCTGCATGGCAAGATTTCCAAGTGCCGTCGCTTCCACAGGGCCGGCAAGCACGCGTCTCCCAGTGGCATCCGCCGTGAACTGGTTGAGCAGATCGATGCGCGAGCCCCCTCCTACTATGCGGATTTCCTGAAACTTCGTACCCGCTAGACTCTCCAGCGACTCCAGTACTTGGCGGTATTTCAGCGCCAAGCTTTCCAGGATCGTGCGAGTTACCTGGCCTGGTCCCACGGGTTTCGACTTTCCGCTCTTTTCGCAGAACGCCGCGATGGCCTGCGGCATGTGTTGTGGCAAAACGAAAGAGCTGTCATCCGGATTGACCAAATGCTGCAAAGACGGCTCGGTAGCCGCCTGCGTGAACAGTTCCTGGTATTCGACGCTTTTTCCCTCGCTCTGCCAATCTTTGCGGCAGCGCTCCAGAAGCCACAATCCGCAAATATTTTTCAGCAGGCGCACCGTCCCGCCAACGCCTCCTTCATTCGTGAAATTCAAACGGCGAGCTTCGTCCGTGACGATCGGGCGGCTCAATTCTGTGCCCAGAAACGACCAAGTCCCCGAGCTAATCAGCGCCACGTCTTTCCCGGAATGCACTGCCGCAAATGCGGAGCCTGTGTCGTGGCAAGCTGGAGCAATCACAGTGCTGCCCGAAAGGCGTCAACGCCGGCCGTCAAATCGGGAAGAAGTTCCCCCACGATAGTCCCTGCATCCACGAGAGGCGGAAGCATATGTGTGGGGATTCCCAGCTCCTGCAGAATTTCCATGGACCATTCTCTCTTGTGCACGTCCAGGAATTGTGTAGTGGACGCGTTCGTGCGTTCGCAGACGATTTTACCGGTCAGCCAGAAATTGAACAAATCCGGGATGGTTACGAAATGTTCGGCCAGTTCCAGCATATGCGGCGTTCGGAATTGAGCCGCATAAAGTTGGTACAACGTGTTAAATGGCAAAAACTGAATTCCCGTCACACCATAAACCTTCTCCCGCGTGAGGATCTTTAGCACTCGTTCCATCACGCCGCCGGTCCGAGTGTCTCGGTAATGGAATGGATTTTCCAGCAGCGCGTCGTTCTCTCCAAGCAGCGCATAATCCGCGCCCCAGCTATCGACGCCGATTCCATCTAAGCGGTCGACACCGTGCGAGCCAACGGAGCGGAGTATCGTCCTCATTTCGCGCCATAAACGTGACACGTCCCAATGCAGTCCGCCGTTCTCGATTACCGGCTCATTTCGGAACCGCCCGATCTCTTCGATGGATAAATGTCCGGAGTGGAATCGCCCCAGGATGGCGCGGCCGCTTTCGGCGCCAAGGTCAAACGCGAGGTATGTGGACCCACCAGGTGTTTCTGACATATTTTTCAGGAGAGAACCCGCGGTCTTCCAATGCTACGCGTAACTCGACACCGATGCCGCGTTTCGCTTGCTCCGCGCCGCGGTGATTTGTTCGAGATAACCGCTTTTCCGAAACGCGTCCATAGGATCTTCTGGTAAGCCGTGAGAGCGCGCCCAATCGCGAATCGCCGGGCGAACATCTGTCGAGAAAGCCTCTTTAAGGCAGGCCTCCGCGTCCACGAATGCGCATTTCGCTTGGCAGTCGGCCAGCCTGGCGTGATCCACAATCGCTGCTTTGGCGTACAGTTCTTGCGCCGTAGTCACCGTCTGGATCATTGCCTCGATCTTGCCTTTTAAATTGTGGCTTTGGTCGATCATATAAGCTATATCCGCTCGCTTGCCTGTCTCCCATTCAAAATAAAAAATCTCATGGAAAATCCTGAATATCTGATATGGATCAATCGAGCCAAGCGTCAAATCATCATCTGCGTAGCGGCGGTCATTAAAATGAAACCCGCCAAGCATGTCGTCGCTGAGCAACCATGCGACGATCTGCTCGATGTTCTGGCCCTGGTAGTGGTGGCCGGTGTCCACCAGCACTTTGGCCTTTCGGCCCCGCCTTTTTCGCGAGGGACGAGGCCATTCCCCAGTCGGCGATATCCGTGTGATAAAAAGCGGGTTCGAACGGTTTATATTCGACGAGCATTCGCTGATCCGTGCGCGAGTCGCTCATGGAGTTTTGCAAGGCTTTCTTCGAACCATTTTCGCCGCTGACGAATATTTGCGGTCCCCGGATAGTTGGAACCGTCGGCAAACCACAGGGAAACGTCGCGGCTGTCCAGTTGCTTCGCCAAATCGGCGCTTTCCAGAAGGTGAGCCAGCGCCGTAGTTCGCGCAAGAGGATCCGGGCTACCCACGGAGCCATGTTTGTAAAGTTGTTCCTGAAACACATTTGGGTTGATGGACCCTGGCCGCACGCGAAACTTTTCGGCCAGAGCTTTGATCTTCGCGACGCAGCCCACACCTTCCGGCAAGTCCCACAGAACGTGCAAGGCAATCGTAGGGCAAACGCCCGTCAGCCGGTGGACTTCACCGGCATCGCTGAATTTTTCCTCGATCGTCGCTGCCGCGGCCGGCTGCAGAAATTTCCCGAAACGTGTTCCGGTATTCGCGAAGCCCCAGGAAGGCAATTCAATCTTAAATAAGTCCAACGCTCGCAGCGATGAGTTCGCTCTGTTTTCGAACGTTGTGGCATCCTCGTCGGCCCCCGGCGAGCTCACAGATTATTTATTCATCGGGCATGCTATTCCCTTTTTCTAGCGATGTCCATTTGTGAGCGCGAAAGCCCTAACGACCAAGCCGCTAAGACCGGCGCAGGTTTCCGCGAGCGCTGAGTCGCTGCACGAAGTCCTTATCTTGTAATATCTTGAGGAGTAGCGGGCCCGTAGCTCAGCGGTTAGAGCAGCGGACTCATAATCCGTTGGTCCCAGGTTCAAATCCTGGCGGGCCCACCAACAAATTGCGCCATAGGTATTGGCCATCGCAGATCACGCGTCGTTAGCCTATAGCCGAGGAAACCGATTCCCGGTGCGTTGGAAGCGCTGCGCTGGTGGAAGGAAGCGGGATGAGTTGCCCCTCGTGTAGGCGGTATTCGAGGCCGCGCCAGATAATTTTTTCGTGGAAGAATCCGGCGAACCAGACAAAAAAGCTAATCGCGTCACGAACAGGAACAAGTGCGATGATTTTGGAAAGTTGGCGGTCGCCTAATCCCCAGCTTCCCGTCAGCCAGGTCAGAGCGACTCGAAGAGTTAGGTAGCCAAGAAGAAAAAACAGAGCTAGCGGCAGGTAGCCGATGGACTCAGCAACGACTGCGCCCAACAAAGCCCAAGGCAGGCCGTGAGTAAAGAGCAAGGCGCGATAACCTGAGGGGCGAGCGCTCTTCAATGCGATGGACCAGCGTAGCTCACGATGAAAATATTCTGAAAGCGTTTCTTTGGAAAACACCATGGAAACAGGCTTGGGCATCAAGACGACGCGATGGCCGCGGAGCGCGACGCGTTTGCCAAGCTCAAAATCCTCGGAGTGATGATTCACCATGGCTTCCCATCCGCCAATTTCGGCGAGGTGTTTCTTAGAAGTCGCCATGGTCCAGCCGAAAGCGAAGCCGAGCCCGCCCTCGATTTTTTTCGCGACGAGTGCGGCGGGAGCGGAATCCATGTACATGCCGAGTGCGTCGAGGTTGGAAGCGAGAGTCCCAGAGCTCAGGCTCTTGTAGAAAGCAGTGACGACGCCGACCTCCGGATCGGCAAAAGGTGCAGCCACTTGCTGAAGATAATCGGGCTGTACGCGGACGTCGCTGTCGCTCATCACCAGCAGATCGTGCTTTGCGTTTTGCGCCAACTGGCAAAGGTTATTCACTTTGTCGCTCGCGCCTACATGCGGAACATTGGTGATCAAGCGGATCGAGCGCTCCGGGAAATCGACGCGCAGCTTTTCAATGACCGGAATCGCTGGATCGCATGGCTCGGATACCGCAAAGAGCAATTCGTATTCGGGATAGTCTAGCTTGCAAAAGCTGGCGAAATTCTCGTAAGCCTCGTAGTCTAGGCCGCGCACGGGTTTAACTATACTCGCGGGCGGCATGAACCGGCCTTCGTGTTTCGAGGCTTTGCGCGCACCGCGAAAATACACAATCACGCAATGAAGTGAAAGAAGGTAGTAAACGAAGGGCAGCGCGGCCAAAAAAAGCACACTAACGGTTACAATCTGCACCTCAACTCCTCAGATTTCCATCGTCCGTCATGGCAGACCTAATCTGCAAGATAGTACCTCTGTTTATCCGCCTAACAGGAAAAAAGTTCACGAGCTTATCGCGTAGCCGTACGAGCGAATTGTTTCCACCGCCTGGCTCCTGCTCCCGGCGTCCACCTGTTTCAAAATTCGATGGATGTGATTCCTCACTGTGAACTCCGAAAGATTCAAGCGTGAAGCGATTTCCTTATTTGTAAGCCCCTTCGCGACGAGCGCGACCAACTGTTGCTGGCGCAAAGTAAGATCGGGCTTCGATGCCGCTGTTGGAACGGGCTTCTCCGCAGCCGTTTGAGCGACGAAGCGGAAGAGTGTCGAGCAAAGCTGGGGGGGGCACACCGCCTCACCACGGTACACAGCTCGCACCGCAGCCACAACGTCCGAAGCGGACGCATCCTGCAACAAATAGCCCGTCACGCTGGCCCGAACGGCAGCCAGGAAGTGCTCCTCATCGGTTTCCCTCGCGATGACCACCGTCTTAAACGAAGCACGATCAGCATTCTCGATTCCGGTAAGCGCCGCAAACCATGGCGTTTGCAAGGAGTCAATGACCAAGACATCGCATCGCGAATCGAGCACAGCGAGCACCGTCGCGTCGGCGTACCCAGTTTGCCCCACAACCAGTAGATCCGCACGTTTCGAGAAAAGGCGCACGAGCGCTTCACGCAGCAAACGGTTCTCTATAAGTAGGAACGTGCGGATTGACGCACTTGGGACGAGCTCGTTCATTTGCCCCATCAATTTCTGCTGGACACATTACTCGGCGAAGAGGACTTAATGAAAGAGATGTTAATGGTCCAATAGCCGAGTACCCGACGACAAACTAGAATGAATTCGCATTAATGTCAAGCGTTAGGTCGTCCACGTTCCAGCAATTCTATAAAGATGACGTGCTCCATCTCTTACAGAAAACAATGCGATGCTTCGCAATCTTTTTTTATGGAGATGCAGCTCCTCTGCAAAGGGTTGGCTCGCCCGTCAGGCGCGCGAAAACGAAAGGCCAATGTCATTTTTATCCGACAGTTGCGGGGATAGGTACATCCGTAATTTTGGTTTGGGTCAAAACTGGTACCCACCAATATTCCATGCTTCCTGATGCTGCCGCGCACTAGCCCTCCGAGTGGTGGGAATTTGATGCTTACGCCAACGCCTTGCGACCCCGATACTGAGCCTGCAGGGAGTGCGCAATGGAAAAAACTATACGGGTCCTTGTGGCAAACCGCCCTCGGCTCATGCGCGAAACGATTCTCGCGACTTTTTCGGACCAAGCTGACGTTGAGATCGTCGGTGAGGTGGCGGATGAGTCGGACATTATCGAGAGCGTGAACAGAACCAGGCCGAATTTCGTGGTTATCGCGCTTGACCAGCCTGGAAGCAGGCCACCTGTCTGCGACGATCTTCTTCGCGAGCATCCAGAAGTGCGCGTGATTGCGGTGGCCCCTGCCAAGAATTATGTCGTTTATTACTGGGCTTCCCTTGATATCCATTCGAGTAATATCGAAGCGTCTGAAGAAGGAATGTTAACCGCGTTGCGAAGTCCGATGGTGGCAAACAGGACGAACTAAAGGAGTGCATGCCCAGCACTAGAGTGAAATTATGGTGAATTTCAATAAATCGAAGAACATTCTCCGAGGTTTGGCCTTGGCGTTCTTGTTCTGCCCACCGTCGCATGCGCAACAGCAAGTCGAAAGTCCGCGGGCTACCCGCGAGCAAGTCAGAAACGGCTACGGCCTGGAAGGAACTCCTGACTTGAGCCAGGAAAACTTAGGCCGGGTGGCGGCGTCTGCAGTTCAGATTCGGGCAGTCTTGGTTAAGAACGAAGGGTTACTGGTTGAATTGAAGCGCTGGACAGCGAAGGAGGCCACGGACAACGGCCAGATAGTCGACGATTCGAGTATGACGGACCAGGCAATTTTCGACCGATTGGATCGAGACCTCGCATTTCGCTCGGTGGCGACACGGTTATTGCGGCGTTACGGATATCTGATGCCCACGCCGAATCCAGATTCTGACTTCGCCAAAGAGAATGAATTGGTGCTTAAGGAGAGGGCGCGACGGCTGGTTCAGATTGAAGAACAGGAAGATTCGGACTCCCTTAAGCCTCAGAGAAGCGATCAGGATCTCGAACGCACATCAGTGTGCGATCCACGCCGCTATGAAGATTGTACGCAGCCGTCGCCCGCGCGCCGGCAAAATGCGCGCACTCCCAGCGACACATCTTCGCCTCAGGTAAATCCCCAACTGGGGCCGGAGCAAGTGCCATCGCAGAACCCGTCGCGCATCCTCCGCGCTGACGGATTACCTCAGGGCACAAATCCGGCCAGCCCTATGGATGCCGACGGTTCCTCCCCTAACTTCCAACTGACTTCCGGCTCGCTCAAGCGGGAAACAAATCCCTTGATGGACTCTCCAGGTCTCGGCCAAACGTCACTCGATAACTTGCCACCCCGCCAAGACCTTTCCTCTGCTCGGCTGGAGAGAAGTAGTAACTCAGGAGTCCCCGCCGCCAGAAACGGATTAGAACAGCCCTCGCGTTCCAGCCCTCCTTGGGGAGGAATTACCGAGGAGGATATGAACCCGGTGAAGATGGTCCATCGTGCGAATCCCTACTCGGATATCCCCTCGCTCTTTGACATGTACGTGCAAGCATCCGTTCGACAGCGTCCTATTGAACGTTTTGGTTTGGACGTTTTTCGTAACTCCACGAATGACCCGCAAGCCATCCCCATGGATTTGCCCGTTGGTCCTGATTACGTCCTCGGCCCTGGCGACAGTCTCGAGATTGATCTCTGGGGCGGCGTCTCGCAGAGGCTTCTCCGCGTTGTAGATCGCGAGGGGCGCGTCTCGCTGCCAGAGGCAGGCCCCCTGCTTGTGAGCGGGCGAAATTTGGGCGAAGTTCAGTCTGCAGTCCAACAGCTGTTGAGAACGGAGTATAGAGACGTCTCGGCAGATGTTTCCCTCGCCCGCTTGCGAACGGTTCGCGTCTATGTAGTCGGAGACGTTGCCGCGCCCGGCGCGTACGACATCAGCTCGCTCTCCACTCCGTTGAACGCTCTGTTTGCCGCGGGAGGCGTAACGCCCCGCGGTTCGTTGCGTGCTCTTAAGCACTATCGCGGCAAGCAGCTCGTGGAAGAGGTGGACGCTTACGATTTGCTCTTGCACGGTGTGCGTTCCAGCATGGGCCGGTTGGAAAATGGCGACACCCTCCTCGTTCCTTCCATCGGTCCACAAGTGACTGTGGAAGGTATGGTGCGGCGGCCGGCGATCTATGAGCTCGCTGGCGAGGCCTCGCTTGCAGACGTGCTGGACTTGGCGGGTGGAATCCTTCCAACCGCGACCCTTCGGCACATCGAAGTCCAGCGCGTCGAATCCCACGAAAAACGTACGATGCTGGCTCTTGATCTTTCTCCTACAGACGACCCGGATTCCGCAAAGAAAAAACTCGATGCGTTCAAGGTCAATGACGGCGATGAAATTCATATCTTTCCCATCGCCCCTTACAACGAAGACGCCATCTACCTTCAGGGTCACGTTTTGCGGCCCGGCCGATACTCCTACAAACAAGGAATGAAACTTTCCGACCTGATTGGTTCGTACAAGGAACTGTTGCCCGAGCCCGCTCCGCACTATGCGGAAATTATCCGTCTGAACCCGCCGGACTTTCGCCCAAGCGTCGAGAGTTTCGATTTGTCCGCCTCTCTCGCAAATCCAGCTTCAGCTCCCAAACTCCAGCCTCTTGATACCGTTCGCATATTCAGCCTCTACGATTTTCAGCCTGCTCCGGAAGTCTGGGTTGGGGGAGAGATCCGAGGGCCCGGGAAGTACCGCACGTCCGGGCAAGCTCATTTGCGAGACGCGGTTTATCTGGCGGGCGGCGTCACTCAGGACGCTTCGCTGGACTCCGCGCAGCTCTTCCGTACCGAGCCCGACGGCACGCTGAAAATTCTGAGCGTCAATCTCCGCGAAGCGCTAGCCGGGGATCCTATTGACAATATTCTCCTTCAGCCGCGTGACCGCTTGCTCGTGCACCGCAATCCTGCTCGCGTGGATCCGCCGACCGTTTACATCAATGGTGAAGTGGCCAAGCCTGGGCGCTATCCCCTCACCACTAACATGCACCTCGAAGATCTGGTTCGCGTGGCTGGCGGATTGAAACGCAGCGCCTATACCGAGAGCGCGGATCTCTCGCGCTTCGATTCTAACGACTCTCGCACCAGCGTGAGCGATCGCCTGCAAGTTAATCTCACCGCGGCCATGGCCGGAGATGCGAACAGCGACGTACCGCTCCGCGACGGGGATGTGCTGACGATTCGCCAGCTTCCGCGCTGGACAGACATCGGCGCTTCTATGACCGTGCGCGGCGAAGTCTTGCATCCCGGTACGTATGGCATCGAGCCTGGGGAACGGTTGAGTTCCGTTTTGGCGAGATCTGGAGGTCTCGATTCGGAAGCCTACCCCTACGGTGCCGTGCTCATGCGGCGTGAAGTGCGTGACCTCGAGATGAAGTCCCACGCGGAACTCGTCCAGCGCGTCAAAGCAGAGCAAGTTTCTCTCAGGGCGCTGCCCGAAACGGATGCTGATCAGAAGAACGCTAAATTGACGGCCATCGCTCAGACCGAAACAACCCTCACTCAATTAGAAACCAACGCTCCCATCGGCCGCGTCGTCATCCGTGTCTCGCCGGACATGAAGAGCTGGCAGAACACTTCAGCCGATGTCCAGGTTCGCGATGGCGACGTGCTTTTTGTTCCCAAGAAAGCCGGCTATGTGATGGTGAACGGCCAGGTCTTCAATTCCACCGCGATCGGATACCGCCCGGGCCATAGTGCCAAGTGGTATCTCAGCCAAGCCGGCGGGTTGACTCCTCTCGCCGATAAAAAGGCCGTCTTCGTAATCCGCGCCGACGGTTCTGTAATCTCCGCCAAAAACAATGGAGATGGCTGGTGGGAGGGCGATCCTATGAGGGCCACCCTGCGAGCGGGGGATTCCATTGTCGTGCCCGAAAAGGCGCCGAAGATCGGCGGCAGAAACTGGGCCACTCTCATGCAGTCGGCACAAGTGGCTTCCTCTGTCGCTTTGGCAGTGGCGTACATTCATCCGTGACGAGGGATTTTCATGATGCGGGGGTGTCTCATCGTGCTGGCGTTTAGCTGGGCGGCGTCGAGTCTCACGCTGACGTCACCCGTTTCTAGATCTGCGGCGCCGCAAGCTCCGCAGGAAAGCGCGGCGGATGCAAAGCTCGGCAGTTCGTCCAATGAAGTTAAGGTAGAAGACACGAAAAAGAAAATCGCAGGCGATCCGGACCGCGAGTTCACCGCATCCCCTCCTCGAGGCGTCAAAGCCTTGGCAAAGGAATTCTTGCTCGACCAGGAACAAATCTGGACGAGTCCGGCAAAAATCCGTCTTTCGGATACCCAATGGCTGCTGCCTTTGAGCGGTATCACCGCTGGGCTTTTTGTAACCGACACCGATTACAGCAAGCGTCTTTCCACGACTCCAAGCACTCTTAGCCGCTACTCCCATCTTTCCGATGCCGGTATCGGAGCTCTCGTTGGCGGCGCTGGCGGCATGTGGTTGTTGGGTCACGTCAAACACAACGACCACTGGAGCGAGACCGGCTTTCTTGCTGGAGAAGCCGCTCTCAATAGTCTCGTCGCTGTGGAATCCTTGAAATATTCCCTCGGACGCGACCGGCCCTTCCAAGGCAATGGAACCGGGCCTTTCTTTCAAGGCAGCACATCTTTTCCTTCGGAGCACGCTGCGCTCGCGT
The DNA here is from genome assembly GCA_963804545.1 of uncultured Acidobacteriota bacterium. Taxonomy (GTDB): domain Bacteria; phylum Acidobacteriota; class Terriglobia; order Acidiferrales; family UBA7541; genus Acidiferrum. The sequence goes on along the minus strand of CAWDQW010000004.1, from coordinate 1,674,035 downwards.
GGTCTGTCGCGGGAGTTGTCGCTCATGAATATCCCGGGCCGTTCATGAAAATTATGGCCTATGGTCTCGCTTCCTTGGTGGACTACTCGCGCATTCGCGCCCGTCAGCATTTTCCCTCTGATGTATTCGTCGGCAGCATGATGGGCAACCTCATCGGTCAGAATATCTACACCCGAAATCACGATCCCGAATTAGGCGGCGAGGCTTGGAAATCTCTGAGTCAGATCTTCCGGACAGATGGAAACCTCATGCCCTCCAACATGGGCTCACCGTACGTCCCCATCGATAGCTGGGTTTACTCCGCATTTGATCGCCTCGCGGCTATGGGCTATGTCCGGAGCGGAATGATGGGCATGCGCCCGTGGACTCGCATGGAGTGCGCCCGCCTTCTCAACGAGGCTGAAAATCACAACATTGAAGACAGTAGTTCGTCCGAAGCCACCACAACTTATGCGCAGCTCTATCAGGAATTTGCCGGTGAATTTCGAGAGATGAGCGGCGGCGACAATCGAGGGGCGCAAGTCGAATCTGTTTATGCGCGAGTCACGGGCATCTCCGGGCAGCCCCTCACGGATGGGTTCAACTTCGGACAGACGATTATCAATGATTACGGCAGACCTTACGAACAGGGTTTGAACTCTGCGGATGGCTTCTCGGCATGGGCCTCCGAAGGCCACTTGGTAGTTTACGTGCGCGCAGAATACCAACACGCCCCGTCAGCTCCGGCTTTGTCCGAAAGCGCCCGGCAATTCATATCGACTAGCAACGGTCTTCCTTCTATCGCTCCTCCGACGCCATTCGCCGCTGTGAATCACTTTCAATTGTTGGACTCCTATGTGGGTCTGAATTTTTCGAACTGGCAGATTACCTTCGGCCCGCAGACTTTGTGGTGGGGCCCCAGCCTTGGCGGGCCGTTGATGTTCAGTGACAATGCAGCGCCCGTGAATATGCTTCGCATCAACCGCGTCTCGCCGTTCAAGCTCCCCAGCTTCTTAGGTTGGCTCGGGCCGTGGCGCACGGAGTGGTTTCTGGGACAGCTTACGGGACATGATTTCGTGCTCCAGAGCAACACGGGCCTCGTGGGGCAGTTTGGCCAGCCTGTAAGTCGTCAACCATTTGTGGATGGCGCCAGATTTAGTTTTAGGCCGTTGCCTGAGTTTGAGCTTGGTTTTTCTCTGACGGCAGTGTTTGCCGGCGGCCCGACTCCACTGACCGCCCACACGTTTCTTAATACCTATTCCACCATAGTAGGTTCGGGCAGCGAAACGGACCCCGGCCACCCCGGCGATCGTCATTCGGGACTCGACTTTACCTTTCGGATCCCGGGCGTCAAGGACGGGTTGAGCCTTTACACGGAGGCGTTTGTTGAAGACGAGTATTCACCCATTGCCTATTGGCGGAATGCTGCTATTTGGTCGGGGCTGTATCTGGCGCAGTTTCCCAAGCTAAATAAGTTGGATTTTCGAGTTGAGGCAGGCTATACGGATCTTCCGAGCGGACTCGAAAGCGGCACCCCCACCTCCCACTACGCTTCCGGGCTTTTCTACGCCGACAATCGCTACCCTGACGGGTCCTATACGAATGACGGCAATCTTTTCGCAAATTGGATGGGCAGAGAGAGCCAGGGTGTCCAAGCGTGGAGTAACTATCGATTTAGTCCGCGGAGTTTCATTCAGGCCAGCTTCAGGCACGAAAAGGTGAGTCAGCAATTTATGCCGGGCGGAGGCACGCTGACAGATGCGTCATTAAGCGCCAGCTTTTGGCTCCGCAATGATTTAAGCGCGAGTGGCAGCGTTCAATACGAACGTTGGTTGTATCCGGTGATCACTCCTGGAGCGCAGAACAACGTAACCACTTCCTTGCAACTGGTTTTTTGGCCGCAGTCTTGGAAAAAATAGATTCGTGTCGATAGAGGATTGAGCAAAAAGAAGATTCGATCACGGTAACCGAAGAACGCAAAGGAAATCTGGAAGCGTGAGAGACGAGTGACGCAGACAGCAGCCAAGACGCAAATTGAGACCGATATACGGCCGGTCGTCGACGATCTTCCTGTGGAGGAAGTTTCGCTCGAAGAGGCACGCGAGCGGCAGGCGAAACTCCTCCGCTTATTTTGGGATCGACGACGGTCACTTCTCAAGGCTTCCTCAATTGCTTTTCTCGCGTCGACGCTTGTCGCATTCTTGATTCCGAAGTCATTCACGTCCACCACCCAGCTAATGCCGCCCGATACTCAATCGTCGTCGGGCATGGCAATGATGGCTGCAATGGCCGCCAAGAGCGTAGGAGGCCTCGCCGGCATGGCAGGTGATTTGCTCGGTTTGAAAAGTTCCGGTGCACTTTTCATCGGCGTACTCAGAAGCCAAACCGCCCAAGACCGCCTCATTCAACAGTTCGGACTGCAAAACGTTTACGGGGGTTTTGGGAAAACATCGATTACAGATGCACGGGCGAAACTGGATGAGAATACTTCGATTTCAGAAGACCGCAAGAGCGGCATCATCTCCATCAGTGTTACGGATCGCGATCCCAAACGAGCCGCTGCTCTAACGGACGGCTACGTAGACCAATTGAATTCCCTCGTGGCAGAGCTCTCAACTTCCGCAGCGCACCGCGAACGCGTGTTCTTGGAAGATCGTCTGAAAGTCGCAAAGCGTGATCTCGACGATGCAGGCAACCAGCTCGCTCAGTTTTCTAGCAAGAACAATACGCTGGACATTCAGACGGAAGGCAAAGCCATGCTCGACGCGGCGGGAACACTCGCCGGGGAGATGATCGTCGCTCAGTCAGAGCTCGAAGGCCTCCGCCAGATCTACACCGACAACAATCCTCGCGTCCGTTCTCTGAACGCTCGTGTCGGGGAGCTTCGCAAACAGCTCGACAAGCTTGGCGGCACGCCCGCGGATGCCGCCAAAGCCGCTAACTCTTCGCCAGATGTTTCAAACGGCATGCCTTATCCCACAATTCGCAGTCTCCCGTTGCTCGGAGCGAAATACGCGGATTACTACCGCCGCGCGAAAATTCAGGAAACCGTTTTCGAGTTGCTGACCGAGCAATACGAACTTGCCAAGGTGGAAGAGGCTAAGGAAACGCCCAGCGTCAAAGTGCTGGATCCAGCGCAAGTTCCCGAGAGGAAATCCTTCCCACCTCGGCTGCTGATCATGTTTCTCGGAACATCTTTGGTTTTTTCGATTTCTGTAGTTTGCGTACTGGGGACGGAACACTGGCGAGCCACAGCGCCCGACGATCCTCGCAAGATTCTTGCGAAGGAAGTAGTGGCAACGCTAAAGGCACGAGCACACTGGTTTTCGCGAAATGGCGCTGTACCCGGCGCAGAGAAATTAAAAGATTTGGACCGCTTCGACGATCTCCGTCCGCCTTCAGCGGGGGCCGATGGATCGTTGAAGTTGTCCGTATCACAAAGAAATAGAAAGGGTTAGGTCACATATCGCCCTGTAAGTGACGGGGCGAAGCTATAAAAACAGCATGTTAGGCGCTTCGAAAATCGAGTCCTTGGCATCACGGAAAGTGGAGGCGGAAGCCTTTGCCGGAGAGGAAGAGCTGCAAGCGTTCTTCCAACCTCGGTGGTACGCAGCGTACACTCGCGCAAATCACGAGAGACGCGTCTCTGACCAGCTTGTGGAACGCGGAGTGGAATATTTCTTGCCGCAGTACGAATCCTTGCGCAACTGGAAAGATCGCAGGGTGCGTTTGCAGATGCCGTTGTTTCCTGGATATGTTTTTGTCTACCTCGCGCTACAAAACCGCCTTCGGGTTCTGCAGGTTCCGGGGGTGGCGTGCCTGGTGGGTTTTGCGGGGAGGCCAATGGCAGTGCCGGAAGAGGAATTCGCAAGGATTCGCGGATTTCTGAACAAGGGACTACGCGCTGAGCCACATCCATATTTGCAGGCGGGGCGGAGAGTGCGCGTCCGGAGCGGCCCCCTTGAGGGGATGGAGGGAATAGTTTTGCGGCGAAAGAATGGATGGCGATTGGTGATTTCACTTGATTTGATCCACAGGGCGATGGACGTGGACGTTGATGGAGCGGATTTGGAGGCCGCACAGTAGAGAATGGGCGAGCGCGGCGGGCGGCGGAAAAAGCAGATCCCCCGCGTCACTCGGGATGACAATCCGATGGGTACCTGTAGATGGTCAAGACGTTGTTCCATCGCCGGAGCGGCTGATGGGCGGCTTGTAGTTGAGGCTACCATGAGGTCGCTCGTAGTTGTAGTAGTCGGTCCAGGGCTGGAGTTTTAGGTCTCTTTGGTCGGAGTTGGGCCAGTGCTGGGAGTAGGCCCACTCTCTGAGAGCGGTGTGGATAAAGCGCTCGGCTTTTCCGTTGGTTCTGGGAGTGTAGGGTCTGGTGCGGTGATGTTTGATGTGCATACGCGAGCAGGCTTGGCGAAACTGTGCGGACCGGTAGCAGGAGCCGTTGTCGGTGAGCAGGGCACGAATGCCGATTCGGTGGGTGGCGAAGAACTCTATCGCCGCATGCAGGAAGCCGATGGTGGTCTGGGCTTTCTGATCAGGCAGGATCTGTGTGAACGCGATGCGGGAGTGGTCATCGATGGCCACGTGGAGAGCTAGAAAGCCAGGGTGCTTTTGCTTGCCGCGCAAGCGGCCATCGCCGCGCAGACGCACTTCCGAAAAGCGGGTCAGGCCTTTGATATCGAGATGCAGTAACTCGCCAGGAGTTTCGCGCTCATAGCGCTGCACGGGTGGCGGCGGGTTGAGGTCGCGCCATCGGCTGAGCCGGGCGCGGCGCAGGATGCGGCTGACCGATGCCGGACTGAGGCCGGTGCGTTGAGCGATCAGATAGCCGGGCAAACGCTGGCAGCGCAACTGGACGACGTGGTGGGCGAGAATGTCGGGCAAACGGCGCGGGCTGCGATGAGGCCGTGAACTGCGGTCCTGCAATCCATCGAGGCCAGCGACGCGGAATCGGACAATCCACTTGGCGGCCGTCTTGGCACTGACGCGGAAGGCGGCTGCAGCCGCCTTCCGCGTGGCCCCCTGCTCGATCACAAACCTGACTAGACTCTCTCGACTGCGGAAGCTGAGTCGGGCATTCTTATGAATGTCCATTCGATTCCTCCAAAGAAACCTAGTTGCTCGTCACAACCAGCTTCTCCGAGTCAAATCGAATGGACAACCTCTTGAAAGATCACAGGTGCCCCAGGAGTCTTTCTGTAAGCGCGGATTCTAAAGGGTTTTGAGCGCTTTGTTTTGGAAGTGCGGATTCTGAAGGATTTACGGACGCATTTTTCATCAGTGCGCAATCTAAAGCGATTATGTTTGACGCCAGTTGGACATGGATAGGAAAGGCAGGGCCGCTCGGGCAAGGTTGCGCAAAGGAGAGGGATTGCGAGTGAAGAGTACGGAGCGAAAGCTGAGTCAGCGGGAGCATTGATTATCGCAGCATGTATTACACAATCTGGAGATAAAGATTAATGGTACTGAAGCGAAATGAGCTAGGGGAAGCAGAGACGGAGGGTTGAAGTTGAGCAATAAGAATCGAGGGGAATCCATCGGAATCGCCAATGACTGAAGTGTCCCAAACGGGAATCTGCAGATGATCATAATAGGGAGGCATCTGCTTGCACGGAACGTCGTATGGAATCTGTTGGAGACAACAGCGCGACTGCGCGTGGCCACTGAGTTGTGAGCGTGACTGCGGATCCACGAGCCTGGTTTTCCGCCAAATGGCGAGAACTGATGCCTGCGGGGTCGTTGCGGGCCCGGTTCACACTGGGCGTCTTCTGGTCGTTGGCAGGAGCGGTCATCTCCCGGGGATTTACTCTCGGAGCTTCCATTGTGTGCGCCCGGTTCCTGGGCAAGGCTGGCTTCGGCGAGCTTGGTATGGTCCAGAGTACCGTAGGCACATTTGGGATATTTGCGGGGCTCGGATTGGGCCTCACCGCGACGAAATACGTGGCAGAGCTTCGCGAACAGGACCCCGTTAGGGTGGGTCGGATACTGGCGCTCTCAGCCGTGGCGGCCCTGATTTCCGGGATCCTAATGACAACCATTCTGGTTGCCATGTCTCCTGTCCTGGCGAGAAACGTATTTGGTGCGCCGAAACTAGCTGGCCCACTGGCAATAGGCGCTGGTCTGGTTTTTTTTGGCGCTCTGAACGGCGCGCAAACGGGTGCGCTGGCTGGATTTGAGGCTTTTCAGACCATTGCGAGAGTGAATGTTTTCGCCGGGCTCACCTCGTTTCCCCTGATAGTGTTCGGAGTATGGCGCTGGGGAATCCGGGGAGCGGTTTGGGGAACCGTGGCTGCGATGGCAATAAACTGGGCGCTGAACAACCGGGCGCTTCGCCGAGAGGGCAAGACTTCCGGGATAGCGTATGAGTTCGCGGGGTTTTACAAAGAATGGCGCGTACTCCACCGGTTCACACTACCCGCATTTCTGGCCTCCATTGTGGTCGGTCCCGCAATGTGGATTTGCAACACCTTGCTCGTTCATCAGCCCGAAGGTTATGCGCAATTAGGGCTGTACACCGCCGCGGACCGATGGCGTTTGCTAATTCTATTCGTGCCAACGTCAGTATTTGGAATGGTCGTGCCTGTTTTGTCGAATCTCTACGGTGCGGGCGACTTGCTAGGCTTTAAGCGGGTGTTTCGAGCTAACGTGCTTCTGAATTCCGGGCTGGCGCTCACCCTGGCGAGCGTCGTTACCGTTTGTGCGCCGCGCATCATGTCGGTTTTTGGCAAAACATTCCACTCTGGATGGCCGATTCTTGCCATTTTGGCGTTTTCCGCTTTGCCCGAAGCGCTGAACACGGTTCTGGGACATCCTTTGATCGTGGCTGATGCGATGTGGTGGCGGTGCGGTTTCGATCTCCTGTTGGCCGCTGTGCTGGTGGGCAGCGCATTTGTTTTCATCCCTCGATGGGGCGCTATTGGATTGGCGTTAGCGTACTTTCTGGCGTTTTCCGGCGCAGGTGCTGGCCTCTACATCTTTGGAATTTATGAGGCAAGAAGACGCATTCCAAAGGGAATTCCCATACGAGGGCAAGGCTAACTTAGATCGAGCAATCGTAAGCGCTGAATAACGCTCTATCCGCAGGCTGCAGACAAATGGGCCTTCTAAGCTTTAAATATGACCAATTCTCACAAAACGGCGAAGACGGGATATTAGCGCGTATTTTTGAATTGGTGGGCAGCGAATCAAAAACCTGCTGTGAGTTCGGGGCGTGGGATGGCGTACACTTTTCGAACACACGAAGGCTGCTGTTAGCAGGTTGGTCAGGTTTGCTGGTTGAATCTGACTTGCAGCGCTTCAGGCAGCTCGAAAACATTTACGCCGGAAACGAGAATGTCAAATGCTCGTTACAAAAGATACAGAGTGCCGATGACTTGGAGTCAGCGCTGTCACAGAATGGATTTCCTGGTTCCCTCGATCTACTGGTGGTCGATATTGATGGACTTGACTACTACATTTTTGAGGAGCTTAGACTTCGCCCTCGAGTTATATGCATCGAGGTTAATGCCGGTCATTCACCAGAATCCCGAGCCCTGCTTGCGCATGAAGTCGCTGCAAGGAACATTGGGCAGCCGCTTTCTGCTTTCTGTGACGTAGGGAGAGAACTTGGGTATCGAATGATTTGTTTCAACGCCAACGCTTTTTTCTTGCGGAATGACCTCACTCATCCACTCTTACCGGAGATCGATCCGATAGAGGCCTATGCAGAGTACTTGGAAGCACTCGATGAAAAAGGTCGCCGCTGGATGTATCTGGTAAACCGGGGACTCGTCCCCCCATTTTTCAAATTTGCTAATGAACACTTATCGGCTGATAGACTCGGACTAGGGACCGTCGAGCGTGCTACGGCAATTGCAAGAGGTTTCTTAACACTCCCTCGCGGTCTACTCAGCCGATGGTCGTAGTTGAAGCTCCGAAGCCATTTTGCGCTGGGACGTATTTGCAGCGCAGATCACGGAATTTTGAGTAACGGAGTGGGCGGTTGGAGGACCCTTCATGCTGAAAAGGGCTAATCTCTGGGGTTGGTTGGTTTTCTTGGTCGTCGTCGTCGCAGTCTCTACGGTGCCTGCGGGGCGGCGATTCCCAGCCGCAATCTTGAGCGCATTCGTATTTCCAGCAGTGCTTTCTTGGCTCCCAAAGTGTCGGCCAGTGCTGAACACTCCTCTTTGCCCCTGGAATTGGGCGTTGTTTCTGTTCTTCGTGCAGTTGATTGTGATGCCGCTCTCGATTATTTTAAACGGGCCTACTCTCGGGGTCCTCCCGTACGTACCGTCGCCGCTAGCCATCAACATAGCGATGGTACTCTACTCTGTGGCGTTTCTGCCTGTCTGCTTGGTTTATAGCCACTTCGCGAAATTTCGAACGACTGGTGCCGAATGGCTCGACCGCCTTCGATACTTACCGGACACGCGAAATGTCGGATCGGCGAGGCAATTAGCATTCTTCGTGCTAGCTGGCATTGCTGGGGTCTTTCTCTCTTTCGGCAGCATCGCGGGCCTCTTGGACTATTATCGCGATCCCGTCTCTTACTTCGCTTACTTTTTGGATTCGAGTTCGAGTTGGAGGGGTTTGGATGGGAGACTCTTGAAACAGTTTCTGGGGTTTGCTGTGATCATGGCGTGGTGCAAATGGCTCGATTCTGGTGGGCTGAAGTCCTCATCATTCCGTCGCGGGTTGGTGATGATCTTCGTTCTTGTGGGGGTGGTCCTCAGTTTTAGCATGTTCAACTTCAACCGCGGGTCGATTGCCGTCCCGCTGCTCGCGGTCGGCACCGTAGCATTGGTAAAGGGAGATAAGCTTTCCTGGCGAATAATGGCAGTGTCGGGGGTGCTCGTCCTTGTTTTGACGCCCGTACTCGCTTTGTATCGCAGCGGAATTGAATTGGGAGGGGATTTGCTCGCGCGAACTAGTCTCCAAGAATCGCTGCGGGAGCATATAGATATCGCAGAAGTTGCACAGATGTATGGCGGCGCCCCGCAGTACCTCGGTTTCCTGCTGGAGGAGAGCCACTGGGGAAGTGATCCGCGCTGGGGCGTAGTGACAGTTTCCTCTATCCTTGCCCCTATCCCAGTTATTGGAAAATCTTTTCGCCGCAACAGCGGGTACGGCATCTACGACCGGATGATTTACGGCACGGATGCGATCGTGGACCAAAACCCGCCCTTCCAGGCCGAGTCGTTCCTTGATTTTCACGTTGTTGGGATCCTGTTCGGGTCCGCGATGTTCGGGTGGGTCTTGCATCGCCTCCAGAGAGCATTCGAACGATCTCGATCTTCAATCGAGATTTATATCTGGCAATACCTGTCGGTGTGGACCTGCTTTCTGATCTTTGGTTTGTCGGGTCTCAATGTGCAGAGCCAGGTTATGTGCTATTACTCCTGGCCGATTTACGCATATTGGTACTCCAAGAAGAGGTTGCGATTACCAGCTCGAGTCCAAACGACAGCGACTCAGGAGGCTTGATCTTCGTGCGGATTCTGCACACTGCCCATACGTACGCGCCCCTGCTTGATGGTGTTGCTGAGGTGGTCCGACATATCTCGGAAGGGCTGGTCCGACGAGGCCACGAGGTGCATGTTGCGACGCGGGCCGTGGCATCGCAGCCCGCAGAGGCGATTGTCAATCGCGTCCACGTCCATCGCTTTTCCGTGAGCGGCAATCTCGCGGCGGGAATGAGGGGCGAGGTCCGGGAGTACCAAGAATTTGTCCGCGCAGGTGGATGGGACCTTATGGTGAACCATTGTTTGCAGACCTGGCCGACCGATGCTCTGTTGGAGTGGATTGGAAGTTTCCCCTGGGCTTCGCTCTTGGTGACGCACGGTCTCTCGACAGACAATCAGCTCTTCCGAGACTATTACCGAAAAATGCCCCTGTTTATCCCCCGGTATTCGGCGTGGGTCAGCGTTTCGGCTCTAAACGAAGAGTCTGCCTATGCGAGCCAACACGGACTAAATGCTCCTACTGTGATCCGAAACGGAGTGGACTTGCAAGAATGGAATGATTCCCCGCTCGGCCTGCGAGAAAAGTGGAATCTAGCTGGCTATCCTTGGTTAATTAGCGTATCCAACCACAGTCACGAAAAGCGACATGATTGGTCCTTCCAGCTTGCAGAACGATTGAAAGGAGCTGATGCGAAGCTCACCATCGTGGGCAATTCCCACATGGCGGATAAGTGGCAGCTTGGCCGGCTCGGAATTCGGGGTGGCTGTTACTATGAGTGCCGTATGAGAGCGATCACTTCGAGATCGGTTCAACTCAAGACTGCCATTGCTCGACGCGAAGTGGTCTCGACGATCAAAGAGGCAGATCTATTGGTGAGCACGTCGCGAAGGGAAGCAAATTCGGTTGTGCTTCTGGAGAGCATGGCTGCCGGGACTCCCTGGGTTTCCACAGATGTCGGGTCCGCGCGAGAAAATGCGGGGGGAATTGTAGTGAACTCCGTGGACAAGATGGCGGAGGTAGTTTTGGAGTTGTTGCGGGATCCGGATCGTAGGAAGTGCTTGGGTCGAGAGGGACGCGCCCGAGCTGAAGAAAGGCATGACTGGAATCGCATCGTGGAGAGTTATGAACAACTTTATGAGGGTGCGATTGGGCAGCCGATTCACGGCACTGCCTGAGGAGACGTGCACATGGGGTATAGAACTTGAGTTTGGGAGAGGGAAAGCGAATGCCTATTCAAGGCGGAGTAAAACTCACCCTTGTTCAGCACAACTTGATACCAGCTGCTTGGTTGCGATATCGACTCGACGAAGAGCTTAGGCGATGGGAGAAGAAGCAGCAAACGACGTTCCCACACCTCCTGAAGCAGCGCGCAGTGCTGGATTATGCCTCCAGGAGTGGAGCGCGGACTTTTATCGAAACAGGGACGTACTTTGGACTCATGTTGCAGGCTTGCCTTGGCCACTTCGATAGATTGATTTCCGTGGAAATCGAGCCGCATTTTTATCGCCGAGCCCAAAGCGTTTTCCGGCGCCAGCCAAACGTGACCCTCTTACGCGGCGACAGTGGAGAACTCCTGCCCGAGATACTCGACACAATCCAATGTCCTTGTGTGTTCTGGCTCGACGCCCATTACTCAGGGGGGCTGACGGGCAGAAGTGAGCTGCAAACACCCATCCGGAGGGAGTTGGAGACTATCCTGAACCACTCGCATCGGCACATCATTCTAATCGATGATGCCGACTGTTTCGACGGAACACACGACTATCCGGAACTCTCTTGGATCGAGGGCGTTTCGCGAGAGAGGGGTTACTCGATGTCTCTGGCCGACAACATTATTCGGCTGATCGCTCGGTAAGTTCCTCTTATTTATGCGGGTTCTAAGTGTTGTCCGAAAAAATTACTATGGAGTGGCGACGGCGATTGAGCCGATGCACCAGTATTTTACGATGCCGCTGCGCGAGATGGGACACGACGTTGAGACCTTCGACCACTATGAAATGAGCCGAACGCTCGGGAGGGAGCGGGCCACGCTGGCACTGGCCGATAAAATCCGGAAGGAGGAGTTTGATGTTGTTTTCTATCAGACTTCTGGCCAGGAACCCGTGGAAACGGCGGCCCTTGCCGAGCTTTCCAGGAGGTTTTGTATCGCGGCATGGAACAGCGACGACGATTGGCAATGGGAAACGACCCGCCAGATTGCGGCGGATTTTACGTTCATAATCACGACGTACCCGCACATCCACGAACAAAATCGTTTTCAGTATGGCAATCTGCTCCTGAGCCAGTGGGCGTGTCCGGGGCTGTTCAGCGGCGACGGCAGGGTGAAAGATATTGAGTTTTCGTTCGCCGGCAGCATTTACGGCGAGAGGAACAAGGCCTGCCGCTATTTGCGACGCAAAACAGGGCTGGCCTGCTACGGGCGCGGATCGCGGATGGTTCGGCTGGGGATACCGTATTTCCGGGGAGCGCTCAAGTTTCCGTGGCTCTCTGGGGCGGCTCTGGAAATTGAGCGTGTATACGACGTTTGGAACAGGAGCCGCATTTCGTACACGCCGCTGGGGGGCAGCAGCGGCCAGAAGGAGTTGCAAATCAAGGGGCGAATTTTCGAAATGGGCCTTACTGGCACGATGGTACTTTGCGAGGCGCATCCCGTCCTCGAGAGATACTTCAAACCGGGCGCGGAGATTGTTACGTTCAAGGAATTGGAAGATTGCGCGGAGAAGGCGCTCTGGTATCTTGCTCATGAGGAGGAACGGGCCAGGATTGCCGACAATTATCGCGCTCGTACTCTGCGAGAGCACATGTGGAAGCATCGCTTCGAAAACTTATTTGAACAGATGGGATTGAAGCGGGGCCTCGAAAGCAGCGCGCAGCTCTCGTCGAAATCCGCCTGAATTCAGAAAAAATGGAAGAGAGTTCCATTCCGTTGGTGAGTATTGGCATGCCCGTATACAACTGCGGAAGGACGCTGGACGCTGCCGTTCGATCTATTCTGAATCAGACATTTTCCGGCTGGGAGTTGCTGATCGTTGACGACGGATCGACGGATGAGACCTTGAGTGTGGCTCGCGGCTACAAGGATCCGAGAATCCGAGTTTTCACGGACGGATTGCACCAGGGACTTGTGGCCCGGTTGAATCAGGCGGTCGGTCTGAGCCGAGGGAAATATTTCGCGCGAATGGATGGTGATGACGTTTCCTATCCGGAGCGGTTAGCGTTGCAGATGGAATTTCTGGGGCGGCATTCCGATATTGATCTGCTTGGAGGAGGAGTTCTGGTTTTCGGTAGTAGCGGCGGAGTGCTAGGGACTCACGCGAATCCGAATACGCATGAGGATATCTGCCGAAGGCCTTGGGCGGGATTTTACTTAGCGCATCCCACTTGGATGGGGCGAACGGAATGGTTCCGCAATCATCGCTATCGCTCTGAAGCAGTGCGTTGCGAGGACCAGGATCTCTTGCTGCGCACCTATGAGAAAAGCCGTTTCGCGGCAGTGCCCGAGATCGTCCTTGGATATAGAGAAGAAGAGCTATCCTTGAGGAAAAATCTGATTGGGAGGCGATCGTTCGTGCGGTCCGCGGTCCGCGAAGCAATTGCAAAGCGACGGTATGCCATCGCGTCGGGCGTGATTATCGAGCAGGCGCTCAAAGGGCTCACAGAATGCGTGGCAGTCGGTACAGGATTGAACTACGGCATTCTTCGACATCGGGCATTACCAGTGGACGAGGCTGCGAAACGGCGGTGGATGGAAGTCTGGGAAGAAGTTCAAACAGAGCAACAAGCCGCGCGACCGCTCGAAGCTTCCTCGTGAAAAGAATCGGCATCGTCGTTTCAAGCCCTTGGACCGTCAAGTGGTTCTTGACTGACCAAATCGAAGCTCTGAGCCGGAGCTATGAAATTTGCGTGATTCTCAACCTCGGAAAAGGAAATGCACTTCCGGAGCTCAACGCCAAGGTCGAAGTCATAAACGCCCCTATCGTGAGGAATATCTCGGTCCTGCGCGACCTGCACGCAGTTCTCGTTCTGGCCGCCCTGTTCATTCGCAAAAGGTTCGATGCCGTCCACTCGGTTACACCGAAAGCGGGACTGATAGCTGCCATGTCCGGTGCGATAGCTAGAGTTCCGGTGAGGGTCCATACCTTCACGGGCCAGGTGTGGGTCACCCGCACAGGCCTTGCCAGACGCGTGCTCAAAAGTGTTGATAAGGCGCTGGCGCGCATGACAACCCACGTTCTTGTGGATAGTCCTTCTCAGCGTGACTTCTTGCTGCGCGAGGGAGTGGTGTCTGAGAAGAAGTCGAGAGTCCTCGCCAGTGGATCCATTAGTGGCGTGGATACAATCCGATTCAGCCCCGACGCTGAGTCGAGAAAAAAGATCCGGCAGCTAGAGGGCATTCCCGAGAATGGCGTGGTATTTCTCTACGTGGGGCGACTCAAGGTCGACAAAGGTGTCTTGGATCTGGCGCAGGCTTTTTCACGGGTAGGCGAATATTGCGACAAAGCTTGGTTGCTCATCGTTGGCCCGGATGAAGAGGATCTTCGGCCTCGCATGGAGAGTGTTTGCTCTGGAGTCGACCGGAGGCTTCGTTTCGTTGGTTACACGGATGCGCCGGAGGAATATATGGCTGCGTCCGATTTGTTGTGTCTCCCAAGCTACCGGGAAGGCTTTGGCACCGTGATCATAGAGGCGGCATCGGTGGGAATCCCGGCGGTGGCGTCCAATATCTACGGCATCATCGATGCGATTGAGCCGAGTGCAGTGGAGTTCCTGCATGAGCCAGGAGACATCGACGCTCTACAATCCAAGATGAAGCAGATGATAGATGATCCTCAGCTACGCGAGGCTCTGGGGAAAAAGGCGCGGGAGCGGGTACATCGGCTTTTTGCCAAGCGCTTGGTAACGTCGACATTGGTCGGCTTCTATGACTCTGTGGTCGGCTCCGGGTACTGAGCTAGCGAGGCCATTACCTTGCACTCACGAAAAATGCGAAGACATCGGCGCGGCGAATGGCCGCGAGCCAACGTCTCGCAATGGCCACCTCTCGGCCCTCTTCCAAACAATAGAATTTCCGAAAATATCACTCGAGATCACAGTGGTTATTTTGCTCGAGAGCTCGAGAGCTCGAGGGCTTCGCCTCTGCTTTGCGGAGACCCTACCAGAGGAAGGCTTGATGTTTCAACGGTTGGCGGAATCGAATGCCCAAGCTAACGAAGCTAGTGGCGTTGAACACATGCAGAAATCAAATCGGATGCACGCAGTCGGGTCTTACAGTAAGCGGGCCTTCGATCTCGTCTTAGGTTTCTTGTTACTGCCGCCGCTCTCCGGTTTGGCTGCAGCAATAGCGATTGCTGTCCGGCTCACTTCCAAAGGGCCTGTGCTTTATTGGTCTGATCGTGTCGGCCGGCATAACAGAATTTTCAGAATGCCCAAGTTTCGCACGATGAATGTATCCACTCCTGAGGTAGCAACCCACCTCCTGCTCAATCCGAAGGCACACCTGACGGTAATTGGTCCGTTCCTAAGAAAAACGAGTCTTGACGAGTTGCCACAGATTTATAGCGTTCTCAAGGGAGACCTCAGTTTTGTGGGACCTCGCCCGGCGCTCCATAACCAAAATGACTTGGTGGCCTTAAGGACCCAGCATGGAGTACATGAGCTTGTTCCAGGGCTGACAGGTTGGGCACAGGTCAATGGTCGAGACGACCTCCCTCTCCCTATAAAAGTGAAATACGACTGCGAATACCTGCAAAAACGGACGATTCTCTTCGATGTGTCAATACTTCTGCGAACTATCGTACAAGTGCTACGCGGAGACGGGGTGATGCACTGATCGATTCAGCGTTCGTTGAATGGCCTGCGAGGCATTCCCCGAGTAACGTCATGTCCTCCACAAAAATTTTCCATGTCCAACTATTGTTCGGTTGATTCCGTCCAGTCTTAATACACGCTAGATAAGATGCAACACAAGTATACCGCCGCAGGCGCTGAACGGAACTTCAACCAATAAACAAGAAGAAGTGTCCTCTCCTCGATGTAGGAACACCAGGAGATCTACCTAAATCCATGCGCCAATACTTACCCCGCTTGCCCCAACTTCTTTTTCATCGTCGGCCTGTGTTCATCTATATGTTCCAGGCGATACTTGTGTTCAGTTCTTTGATTCTGGGATGGTTTCTGCGGTTCGATTTCTCTTTGCCTTATCGGCGTGTATTGTTCACGTCGAGCCTTCTGCTTGTTGCCGTGCGGCTAATAACCCTGCGCTTTTTCAAGCTGAATCACGGCTGGTGGCACTTCGCGAGTGTAAGTGATGCGCTAAACATCATTAAAGCCGTGACTGTTGGATCTTTTTTCTTCTTAGTTCTAAACAGGTATCTACTCGGATCGGTTGCCTTCCCGCGCTCCGTTTATGTTTTGGAAGCAATATTGACTGGAGGCTTTCTTGCGGGTGCGCGACTGAGTACGCGGGTTCTGGCGGAGTCCATCAGACGTGACTCTGCTTCACGCTCGAAGCGGGTAATGTTGGTCGGTGCAGGATTTGCAGCGGAGATGGTCATTCGCGAACTTGCCCGGCCCGAAAGCGGCTACATGCCGGTTGGTTGCGTCGATGATGATAGGACAAAACTGGGGATCCACATCCAAGGCGTGCCAGTCCTCGGCACTATCGGGGAGATAGAAAAGCTTGTCCAAGTGAACTCCGTCGATCTAATCCTTATTGCTATTCCCTCTGCTTCTGGCAAGCAGATGCGGCGCATCACAGAGGCATGTCAGAGAACGAACTTGACGTTTAAAACCGTGCCTACACTCAGCGACATAATTCGTGGAGATGCTAACGTTAGTCAGTTCCGAGAAGTGCGCTTGGATGATCTGCTTGGCAGAGAGCCCGTTCAGATCGATCTCGAGGGTGTTCGGAAAGAAATTGCTGACCGGACGGTTGTCGTGACAGGGGCGGCAGGCTCAATCGGATCAGAGATCTGCCGTCAAATATTGGAATTCAGTCCCGCTCGCCTCGTCTGTTTAGATCAGAGTGAAACGAGTCTCTACTTTCTCGGGTTGGGCCTCGCGGCCCATAAGAATGGCGCCCAGCTCGTTTTTCGTGTCGCTGACGTGTGCGATGCTGAGCGAATGCGCAGCCTCCTTTGTGAGTTCAGGCCGGAAATAGTTTTCCATGCGGCGGCCTACAAGCACGTACCCATGATGGAATCCAATGTTCAAGAGGCTGTAAAGAATAACGTATTCGGCCTCGTCAGTCTGCTGGAGCTTGCATCTGAGGAGGGCTGCAAGAGCTTCGTGTTGATTTCATCGGACAAGGCAGTGAATCCGACTAACGTCATGGGGGCCACCAAACGAGTTTGCGAATTGATCCTTGCGTCCCGCCCAGCGAACGGCATGCGATGTGTGTCGGTCCGGTTTGGGAATGTTTTAGGGTCCAACGGCAGCGTTATTCCTGTGTTGCAGCAGCAACTTCAAAATCATCAGCCGCTGACCATTACTCACCCGGAGATTAAGCGCTTCTTTATGATCACTCCGGAAGCCGTAGCATTAGTGTTGCAAGCCTTCGCGATCGGTAACCATGGCGACATCCTAGTCTTAGATATGGGTGAGTCAGTGAGAATTCTCGACTTGGCGCGAGGCCTCATTCGACTGTCGGGTAAATCGGAACGAGACGTGGAAATCCAGTTCACTGGACTGCGTGAAGGAGAAAAGCTGAACGAAGAACTTTTTTATGAGCATGAAAAAGTGTTATCCACCTCTTGCGAAAAGATTAAACGAACTAATGGGGTCCTGCGGAGCTGGCCGGAGTTGTCGCGTCAATTAGACGAACTTCGGGCCTCCATGTCGATTGATGGTGCTGCGCCTGTCCGGTCGAAGTTAAAGGAAATTGTTCCCGGATACCGCTCTGAAGAAATCCTCGGGCAGAAAGAAGTTAGCGAACCACAATTGGAGGCTCGCTTGCGCAAAGCTGCCAGCCAAAGCTGATCGTCAGGCCTTGCTCCTAAAGCGCCCCAGAAGTCTCTTTCGTTCTTTCCACCGTAACAATCGAACTCAACAAAGCGGGCCCGAATCTAGGCACAGTCAAATCCCGCTTTCGTTGGATTTTCTTCCTAACTATTGTTTCCTGCCCAGCCTCCCTCTGACGCCCTTCCTGACTCAAGAAGTTTCCAACATACCCCGTCACTGGCGGCTGACGCAGGCTCTTCGGTGAGCCAAGGTCTAAGCGTTCTTCTTGTGCTGCGATTGCGAAATACTTGAGCTCTCGCACTCCAACATGGCTCTCGGAAATTAAGGCTCGAATACCTGCTCAAAGCGAGAACAAACCGAGAACCGAACCCCTGAAAAACCTTCCGAAACGTTCTAGTGAAAATAGATGTTTGTTTATAGGTCCAAATTTGAGAACCAATTGAGAACAAAACGCCAAAATACCCCCCAAATCGTGATCTATAACGCAGCAAGAGGCCAGAATAATCAGCTACAAAGCTTTTGCAGAAGCAACCGTTGGTCCCAGATTCAGATCCGAAGGCGCCCAGGTCCGACCCTTGGCGATGTCAATTGCGGCGCCCTCTGTGACAGTTACCGTGACAGCTCCTGCAGAGCACAATCAAATTGCACATAACGTCTCCACCCAATCGGCTTCTCGGTTTCAAGTGATGGACCTGTAAGTTTTTCATGGAACCGCAATGTTGGCATCGCCATCCGTCCCGGTCCAATACCTGCATTTTGAGCGCTTCATAGCTCGCCGGATCCAGTTTCAATCGGGGTTGTTTCTGGCGTATTCGTTCCATTTCGTAAGTCAATGCCCCGTCGACATTAATCTGGACTTGTTCCGTGCCGTGCTGACAAGACTTAGTGTTGATCTTCACGAAAAGCAACGCCGGCCAGAAAATCAGCGCAGATCATCTCAAGGCAATAGCCGCGCGACTTGTCAGTACCCAGCATCAGTCCAGCCGTTTCCAGAGCTTCCTCTACTACTGGGATCTGATTCTTGTACAGCTTGAAGTAGATGATTTCCCAGGGCTCCGTATCCCTGCCAGTAAGATGTCGTTGGACTTCGCTCTTGAATCCCTCCTTGGGCATCTCTTTGGCTTTATGCAACCAGGTTGCACTGTCAAAGGCATCACCTTCGCGGCGCACCACTTTGACCAGCTCTATGGCCTTGCTCCAGCCGACTTCTCGGAGCTGTTGCTTCGGGATCCGCGTCAATTTCTCGTGAATCGCCATCAAGTAATAGGCCTTACGACGCGACCCCGGAAATCGTTTCTCAAGAAATTCGTCAAACGAGTTCAGTCTCTCTAGCCTCCAGTACTGTTTTGATCGAACCTCACACAAACATTGGCCTAACTCGACAAAATGCACATCTCTCTCTTGGTCTTTAGTTTTCTTCCAGGAAAGGATCTCATCGATCTTGCCTAGTACGATGAGGGCTCGGCGGTGATTGCTTTCTGGCAACACGGCCCCTTGTCCGTTAGTCCACAAGCTCGTCAAGCCAATCAAGGTCGCTCGCTCCTGCTTTGCGGATGAGATTCACATCGACTAATTGCTGGTTATTGAGGCACAGCCCCAAATGGCAGCAGCTAAGGCAGCCATTCTGGGGAAAGCGGATGCCGCTGTGAGAAGCAAAATGACCCGCTTCGATTTGGCCAACCGTTGTTTCGACGAGGCGACCGAATTCTCGGTGTTGGTCCTCTGAGATAGACGCTTTTAAATATTGGATTTCGGGTTGGTGTTTTCGCACGAACACCACAAACGCTACATCGGAAATTCCCGTGATCCACGAATAGCAGACCAACTGGGGATCTAGCGACAGCAACTCGATTGGGTCATCTGGATAACGGCTGGTCGTAGTCTTCCAATCGATGAGGCAGCGTCTGCCATCGATCTCCCCAAGTGCATCGATGTAAGCAACGAATTCATTGCCTCCCGGCAAAGTCCGAACCACTTTAATCTGGAGATTTGTTTGGGGTTCATGAACGCTAACGCGATTGTCCCTCGCGAAAGTGTCGAGCAAATGGACTCCCTGGTGGACAACACGGTCCCACGAATCTCCTTTCTTGTAGTCGAAAGGGGTATCGCGGAATGCGCCCCATTCCTTGAAAAGTGCTGCGGCGCTATCTTCTTGGCGGAAAAAAGCGCCCAAGGCGTTCTCGAAACAGCGGCCGAAAACCATCGCCGCGCGGGTTTCTTTTTCTCGCCATCCATCCAAATAACGGTAGCGATAGCTGCGAGGGCAGCGCAGGTATTGGCTGATTTGTGTGTAGCAATAGACCATCGCCGCCTCGTAGCCCCTCGCTTTGAGTCAGTGAACTGCAATCGAGCAGCTCCCAGTCAGCTTCGGGGGCGAAGGCATCGAGATTCTGGTAGGAGCGTCCATTCAGGGTCGTACAAGAAGTTCGAACGACTCCACGAAGATTGGAGAGAGCTTTTTCATCGACTTGGTCATCTTTAAGCAGCTGCGCATCGTACCCAAATTCTCGAAGAAAGCCGTTGAGTTTCCAGAGAGCTTTTTCAGTGCAGTACAGCCGTCCGGAGAATGCCCGACCATCGAACGGTTTGGGCTCCAAAATCACAAATCGGATTTCCACGAGTGGCTTTTGTGGATGCCATCGGTAACGCGCCTGATCGACGCGGACAAGAAATAACCCTTCAATTTTGTTTTCGACTCCACGTTCGTTCAGATGAAGGCCAGGGATTTGTCGCTTCATGGCTTCACCTCCATGGGTTGGGAGTACGAATTGAGTTTGCACACGAGGCTGTCCCTGTTCTCTTTGGCAGATGCCGCTAAGTGTGCAATAAAGGACTCGACGAGGTTTCGGCTGGCTCCGCTCAGAGTTTCCGTGCCGCAGAAGTCTGCGGCGTATGCCTTGACAAGAGTCGGATCAAGGTTGTACTGCCGGATTAATAGACAGAGGCGGTCCCGCAGCCGAGGCTGACCGTTGTTTGAGCCATTATGAGACCGTGGCTTCGGAGAGCGCTCATGTCCCTCGGCACGACCATGGGAACTGGAAAGCGACCCTAACTCCTCGACAGAACAGAGGCCGATCCCGTAAGCTTTACGGAGTGCTCGGTTAACTGCTCTGGTTTCGGCCACGCGCATCTCGGCTCCGTGAACCATTAGGGAAACATTGGAGGGATCGGCGTCGCCATAGCCTACGAAACCTCGTGAGCCCTGACCTTTATATACAGTGGCCTTGAATACCCATCGGTTAGATTCTGAGCTACATAGATTAATTTCAACCGATGTTTTAATTCCGGTGCATCGGCGGCGATGGGCAATTCGCAAGAGCCCCGCGTGTGTTACGTACCAGCGGTCCTCAAGGAACTGAAGATCGCCAGCAGCAACCGAGAGCCCATGTTGTTTAGTGAGCTCCTTTAAATGCTTCACAGCTCCACTTGAAAGGACACCCCACAAAGAGCGAGCCAATTTCACGTTTATTCGGGGAGAAACGTCTGGCTTCTTAAGAGAATCGATCATGGTATCCTCCGTAGCTCTCAATTTCTTACGTTGCACTTTCTCTAACGGGAATGTAGAAAGACAGCATGGGTTCTGGTGCGCAGTTGAACGGCGCGGCCACTATAATCTCCACAGATATATTGTATAGCTATAGAGATGAATAAGTCAAGAAGAATTCCGAACAGCGGCCAAGACTCGATTCAGTGGAAATCGGTGGGTCGACGCATCCGGGAGCTAAGAGGATTCGATATAAACCAAGAGGATTTCGCTCTACGCATAGGCGTCAGCCAGGGATATCTTTCCTCTATGGAGCGCGGGGAAAAGGAAATTGGAGCGCAAATCTTGCTAAGAATCAGTCGCGAGTTTGGAAAGTCGTTGGAGTGGCTGCTTACTGGTGAAGAATAGATACCCTCAGAGTTAAATATGTAATTTATTGTTAACTTATAATTGTATACATAAGAGTGGGTAAGAGGAGGGTAACGAACTCCAGCTACGCGTCCGGTACGACACATCATCATGCATTCATTTCATACGAGCGCGTCCCTCTTGACTTAGGGAGTAATCTCGATACACTTATGATGATAATCAGGGCAAGATCGATTTTTGCAACGATGGAGAGTTGTCTCTCAGCGAAAGAGGCTAGAAACGGGATAAGAATAGGACGATGATTTGGTGCCGGTTTTTGGCGCCGCCCATAAAATAGGACGCCGGAACGAAATACAGGGGCAGGCATTTTCAAACCTGCCCATTACTATTTTTGGAGGGCACAATGAAATCGCCACGGCAAGACGGACTGGTCAGCAAACCCACTGGACCGCGGACGGAGCAAGGAAAGCAGCGAGCGAGTCGGAATGCTACCAAGCACGGCATATTTTCCGAAGCGATCATCCTGAAAGATGAGTCGCGGACCGAGTACGACAGACTCATGGCAAGTCTGTGGGAGGCTTTGCGGCCCGAGGGGGCGCTTGAGGAACTCTTAGTGGAAAAGCTGGCCACTAACACGTGGCGCCAGCGGCGTTTGTTTTTGGCAGAGAGCGCGGAGATTCGAATGAACATGGAATTTGTCGAATGGGATCAGCGGAATGGAGATCAGAAAGAGGCTGAATAGATCGGAAATGTAGTGCACCCCTTTAAAACTGGACACCTCAGTTAGGTAGAATCAGGGCCTCCAAACAGGAGGCAACATGGGCAGGAAACCACGCGTAGATCGATCCCCGGAAGAGAAGTGGCAGATCGTGCAGGAAGGTATCAAGAGCGGGAACGTCTCGGAGACGTGTCGGCGTCATGGGATCGCTCCGAATCTATTCTATCGCTGGAAGGATGAAGCGGAACAGGGAGCGAAGGCAGCGCTTGGGGGGAGAAGCGCTGCCGCGGCGGAAACCGAAAAGGACCATCGCATCCGGCAACTCGAACGCACGCTGGGCCGGAAGGCGCTGGAGATCGAAATCCTAAAAAACGTCGTGGGGGAGTGAGCTGTGGTGCCGTTCACTCCCAGGCACGAGAGATGGTTACGCAGGGCTTCACGGCCACGATGGTAGCGGCGACGTTGGCCATCAGCCGGTCGAGTTTGTATTACCGAAAGCGGCCGCGAGGGAGCCGAGCGAACCGGCAATTCGACGAACAGATCGTCGTGGCCTGCGGGGAAAAACCCGCGTACGGGTATCGCCGCGTGGCCTGGTGGCTGCGACGAAAGGAGCACCTTCCAGTGAATCGCAAACGCGTATTGCGAGTGATGCGCGAACGTGGGTTGCTGGTGCGCTCGCGTCGTCTGCGCGCACGACGCAAGAAAGAATGGGGCCGCGTGGAAGCCAGTGAGCCGAATCAGATCTGGCAGTCGGACATGACGAAAGTGTGGGCCGGGGCCAACGTGGGCTGGACCTACCTGGTGGATGTGATCGACTGCTGCACGCGGGAGATCGTGGGATGGAATCTCTCACATCGTTGTAGGACCGAGGACGCGCTTGCAGCAGTCGAGCAGGCGGTACTCGAACGGCTACCTGAGGGCAGCCGCGAGGCTCGCTTGACGATGACCACAGACAATGGGACACAGTTCACTTCGACGCGGTTCATGGAGACGCTCAACCGGCTCGGCATCACCCATCGGCGGACGGCGTATCATCACCCGGAAGGCAACAGCTACATCGAACGCTTCCATCGCAGCTTGAAAGAGGAGGAAGTCTGGACGGCGGAGTATCAGAGCTTAGAAGAAGCACGAGCATCGATCGCTCGTTGGATCAAGGAGTACAATCACGACCGGCCTCACAGCGGAGTCCAAAATCGCACTCCTCACGAGGCCTTCTTGTCTTTCGCAGCCGTACTAAAAAACGAGGCCCTGACTGTCTAAATTAGTGGGGAGCACTACAGGAAACGTACCTACGGAAGAAGATCATCATGGTCTGATCCGGAAAATCCACAATCTTGGTGTACTCGAACGTTGCCTGGAAATGCTCGCAGAACTACGGAATCACATTGAGGATGATGAGTTCAATCAGGATTTCGATATACCGATTCTAGAAACAATCTACGGCGATCGCGACGAGAACCGTTTGCGCGAAGACCTCTACGACTCGTATGAGACTTGGCTGGAAACTTCACAGTGTTTAAAAGAAGAGCGTGAGTGCGAGGGATATGCTTCCCCAGCGCAGTGTCGAAAGAACTTCTTGCAGGACATCGACGAACAGATTCGTTGTCTCAAGCTCGCGCAAAAAGCACGCGCCTCGGTCCAGACCGCCCGAACTCAATTGGAGATAATGTCTCGCAATGTGCCTGATGGTCTAGGACTCGATCGCTTGCTCCGTTACGAAACGAGCCTCGAGCGGTCTTTCGACCGAACGCTAAGCCAGCTCGAACGCCTGCAGCGGATACGGTCGGGCCAACCAGTCCTGCCCAAACTCGAGGTCCGCCATTCGCTCTCGTGAGGATTAGCGAGGGCGAATGGGCTGGGAAAACGCTCTCTACCACACTTTAATTGTGCCGCAATGAGCGCGGTATAACGACCTGCGGACGGGAACCGGAACTCTGACAAAAGACGAGCAGGCCGGACCGGTTGAGTTACTATAACTCTTAATTAATAGACAAGCATGGTTCTGTTTCGCTCTGCGAGAGGCAGCCAAGCACGAGCAAATACCAAATTCAGCCAACGGTCTCCAAGAGGATGAAATTGCAAAACGAACTCTGGCAAGTCTTTTCAATTCATACACTTAAGCTCTGAGGGACACATCTTAACCTCAAAATATTTCCCGAACCCATGATCTATGACGCAGCATGGGGCTCCGACTGTGATGCGAACCGTTCCTTTCAGCACCGCGGCTTTTCGAAAAGTATTCGCCCTGTACGCTGCGCCAGTTAACCGCGAGGCGTCATTTCGCGATCGCGGCGTTGTCCGGTACACGGGCGCACGGTAGGGTGATTCAAACACGGCCACACGCCGTGAGCTCGCAGTCTTTCAGTCGCAGTTGGTTTGGCAGCTCACCTCAGCCAGATGGGTCTTATAAGTTCAATTCATTTGAATAGGAGCGACACGTTTGATGAAAATCCTTAGCAAGCTGTTGTTCGTTTTCGCCGCGCTTTTGCTGGTCGTCCCTGCGGTTCTTTTCACTTCTGCAAAGCCGCAGCCTCCGAGAGAGCATCCGGCATATCTGCACGCTCTGACGGATCTCCGCCACGCTCGCGCTCATTTGCAGCGTCCCGACGGCGGTGAATTGCGTGACCAGGAAAAGCATGCCATCCACGAAATCGACGAGGCCATCAACGAAATCAAGAAAGCCTCCATCGACGACGGAAAGAATATCGACGACCATCCTCCCGTTGATGCAGGTCTCGACTGGCGCGGCCGTCTCCACCGGGCTCTCGAGCTCGTCAACAAAGCCCACAACGACGTTGCTCAGGAAGAGGATAACGCCTTTGCGCAGGGGCTTCAGGCGCGCGCGATCCACCACATCGATGAAGCTCATCGCCACATCGAGGAAGCTATTCACGTCGTCGAATAGTTTTGTCTAGGTCGTTTCATTACTCGGGATGCCGTAGCGATTTCAGCCGCGGCATCTTTTTTTGTGGGAAGAAGCGCCGATGGAAGAGCGTCGTTAGGCCGCCAAGCTACGCGCTTTCGCCTGGCGCAGCGCTATTCCATTTTTTCGTAGACCGCCCTCGCCTCCGCGAGGCGCTTCAGTACATGGGCTTTCTCAGCGGGAGAGTTCCAGTCGGGATAGTGAGATGTCACGTCGATCGTCCGGTCAATCCACGCCGAGAAATATCTCGCGTCCTCTGGCGAACGCGGACGCTTGCCGCCAATGGCCACGTACACTGGGCTGGTCGTCGCATAAACATAATTGTCCAGCACCGGGTACTCCGCGCCGTCACTCGAAGCCCGCAGCACGCACCACCCGCTTTCCTTCATCGGAAACGAACCTGCGGTGTCCGCGAAATCGTGCGCGCCAGAAAGTTTAAGTGTTACCGCGACTCGCCCGTTGCAAACCACTTCGAGATGGTCCACCGGCACGATCGATCGCAGCTTAGCAGTAAACGGCACCGCCGCCTGCGCTCCATCAAACTTCAATTCATCGCCAACAGGCCGTCCTCCCAGCGTAAATTCGATCAGAGGCCCATTCGTCGCGAACGTCCGACCCGCTTTCAAATTTTCTTTCCACGAATCCACTGTTCTGGATGTTTCAGGCACGCGCACAAACACGCGGTCCATGCCCACGTGTCCTCGTATAGGCGCCGCGTAATCCGCCGTCGCATCCGTGCCCGCTCCCGCGGGTAGACGAAATCCCAGATTCAGCAACCGGTACCAAACCGCGGCCGTCGAGCGATGATCGCTGAATCCCACAATCTCCATGTAATCCAATTTTCCCAGTGCCACATCCACGGGCAGCTCGTCCGTAATTCTTCTCTGGCGGATTCGCAAACGGATTTGGCTCGGCATCAAACGGATGCACCGCTCCGATCAGCGCGCCTTGCAGGTGCGCGATGTCGTACACGTCGGCGTTCATCGGATACAAGCTCGCCGCGGCGGTATTTGGATATCCCGCGTAGCCCGGCAAAATAAGCGAACCGCGCAGGGCAACAATCCCCGATGCCCCCAATAGCTTGTGTGAAATTCCTGCCCGCCTATGATCACCACATTTCCGGACGCGAAGTCTTCCTGGTTCTCCCCGACGCTCCCGATATCTGGAAAGCGTTGTTCCTTGTTAACGATCAGATTGTTCACGATACGCAGATCTTCCGCTTTTGCCTGTTCGGCTAGGCGCTCGGAACTGTCTTGGTATGCGCCGCCGTAATTCATATGCACGTGCAAGTCGGCGCTGAGCCAGTCTTGCCCATCACTCCATGCATTTTTCAGAGGCTCGAGTTTTATCTCGATTTGTTTTTGATCCCCCGGTTGCACCTCCACGATTTTTGTGACCGGCGCATACTCGAAACCCTTTACAGCATCGATTTTGAGTTTTCCGGCGGGCACGACCAGGTTGGCCAACTCGCTCAAATGAAAATAATGCGCTTCAAAGGGACGATCTCTTCGGTCAAATCCATCATCGGCATGAATCCAGACGGAGTCCGGCGCCACAAATCTTCCGCTCTCATCGGTTATGGAAACGCGAGCCGGCAAGTCATTCCCGCTGCCGTCCACCACGCGGAGTTCTATGGTTCCCCGCGGATTCAAATAATTCCGCTCGGTAATCGCCAGCTCACCGAGTGACCCGCCCGGAACATCGCGAAACTCAATCTTGGTGGTTGTCTCCCCGCCGTAATTTGTGATGAACGCAAGCTGCTTTCCGTCGGGCGACCATCTCACGTTTGTGCAGTCCCAGCCGTTGTAAGTGAGCGGAAACGCATCCCCGCCATTTGCCGGCATCAGCCATCAGGTTGTGCCACTGTCCGCCGAGATAGGAGCTGTAAACCATGCGCGAGCCGTCGGGCGAGAAATCCGGGCGAGCTTTCCAGTTCGTTTCTTCGTAGTGAATTTCGCGCGCTGGGGCGCCGGGTTCGGCGCGCATTCGCCAGAAGCCACCGCTTCCCTGGATGTGTCCGCGGTTGGAGATGAAAAGAATTTCCTTGCCGTCGCGCGTCCACACTGGGCTGATCTCGGTATCGAATGCGCTGTAGTAGTAGCGCGGCAAATCGCTCTTCGTTTCTCCCGTGAGGCGCACCACGTTCTCAAGTTTTCCGTCGTTTAGGTCCGCGCGAAAAATGTGAAAGCGCTTGTTATACGTGGTCGAAACAAAAACGATTCGTTTCCCGTCCGGCGACCACCGCGGCTCAACATTTACCGCGCCGCCGTTCGTCAGCTGCTGCGATTTTCCGGAGGCCAAATTGAGTAGCCACAATTCCATTGCATCTTTTTGATAAGAAACGTAGACAACGCTTTTTCCATCCGGCGAACAATCCGGCTGATAGTCGTATCCCGGACCGTCGGTGAGCTGCTGCGCCGTTTTTGAATCTATCTTTTGGCGCCAGAGCGATCCCGCCATCGAATAGACGACTTCGTTCGAGTCTGGAGACCACGCGACGCTGCTCGGGCCGCTGGTCAGTTGCGGCAAATACATTTCGCGGAAATAATAAGGATGCGGA
This sequence comes from uncultured Acidobacteriota bacterium, assembly GCA_963804545.1. Taxonomy (GTDB): domain Bacteria; phylum Acidobacteriota; class Terriglobia; order Acidiferrales; family UBA7541; genus Acidiferrum. Next base: position 1,646,593 of record CAWDQW010000004.1, on the reverse strand, counting down.
AGATCGATTTGGGGAAGAACGGGCTTGCGTTGCGCAGAAAGCGGCAAAACTGCCGCCGCGAGCGCGGCAAGAAGAAGCAAACTTCTCTTGAACACGTTAGGCCAAGCCAGCTTTGGAGAGCGGCAGTTCGCGGATGCGCTTGCCAGTTGCGGCGAAAATTGCATTGCACAGCGCCGGCGCAAATGCTGGCAAGCCCGGCTCGCCAACGCCGCCCGGAGGGGCGTCGCTCGGAACAATGTGTACGTGCACCTCGCGAGGCGCGGTGTTCATCCGCGCCATCGGGTAATCGTCGAAATTCGATTGGTCGATCACCCCGTTTGTGGCCGTGATCGCGCCATAGAACGCGATGCTGGTTCCCATCACCGCGGCGCCTTCAAATTGATTGGTGACCATGGCGGGATTCACAACCGTGCCCGCGTCGAGCGCTGAGTCCACTCGATCGACGTGCACGCGGCCCGCGTCGTCGACATGCATTTGAACGACCGACGCGACGTAGGTCAGGAAGCTCCGATGTAACGCGATGCCGATTCCCGCGCCGTTCCCAGGCTTGATTTTTGCCCAGCCTGATTTTTCAGCGGCTGTCTCCACCACGCGTTTGAATCTGGCTGTGTCAATCGGATATTGCTCGTAGCTTCCACCGTAATTGGAATAATCCTTCGGCAACTCGTTCTTCGGAATGATGCGGTCGGGACCTAGAAGTTGGAGCGCATATTCGACCGGGTCTTTGCTGGCCGCACGCGCACATTCGTCCGCAAAGCATTGCAGCCCAAACGCGTGATAAATATTCGCGACGGAACGGAACCACCCGATTCGTACATGAGCGGCCGCCGGCCCGTTCTCGGAACGCTGATTCGGAATGGCGTAGGGCAAGTCGCTAAAGCCGAGTCCAAGTTCATCGCCATCCGAATACGTTTCGCCCGCTTTAAACGTCGAGCCGATAGGCGGAAACACAGTGCGCTGCAACCACGCGGCCGGTTTCCCATCGCCGCCGAGTGCCGCCTTCATATACATCGCGCAGACTGAGTGATACGAATCAAACTTGATGTCGTCTTCGCGGCTCCAGACGACTTTCACGGGCTTGCCGGTTTTTTTCGAGAGGACTGCTGCTTCGACGGCGAAATCCGGAAATGACTTGCGGCCAAACGCGCCGCCCAAAAGCGTGACGTTCACTGTCACGTCTTCTTTTTTCGCGCCGACCGCGGCAGCAATCGCGTCGCGCGCGCCAACCGGACTTTGCGTGGGCGCCCACACTTCTACTTTGCCGTCTTTGTAAACCGCGAGCGCGGCGGGAGGCTCCATCGAAGCGTGCGCGAGCAGCGGCGCGTAGTACTCGGCCTCGATAATTTTTCCGCCCTTGGCGAATGCGGCGTCCACGTTGCCTAACTCGCGCACCACCTTTCCGGGCTTGCGCGCGGTTTCCTGTAATTCTTTTTTGTAAGGATCGGAAGTGAAAGCGCCGTGCGAGCTGGCTTCCCACTCGATCTTTAATTTTTTCTTCCCTTGAAAAGCGGCCCAGGTATTGTCGGCGAGGACGGCCACGCCGCCGAGCGCCTGAAACAAAACCGGGGGCTTGAATGTGTCGATGGTTGCGGTCTGCTTCACGCCCGAGACCGCAAGCGTCGCCGAATCGTCCAGCGATTTGACTGCGCTGCCCATGACCGGAGGATGCACGACGCTGGCATAGAGCAGGCCGGCCATGTGCGTGTCCTGCCCGTACTTGGCTTTGCCGGTGCACAAATCTTTCAGGTCATAGCTTGCCGCGGGCTTTCCGATGTAGCGCCATTCGCTGCGCGGCTTCAGTTTCAGTTCTTCTTTTTTTGGCACGTCCAGTTTCGAGGCAGCGGTCGCGAGCTGGCCGTAGCCCAGTGTTTTTCCGGAAGATTTGTGGACGACTTGATGAAGTTCCGTGGAACATTCCGTTTCCGGCACGCCCCATTGCTGCGCGGCCGCGCGCACCAGCATCAACCGCGCTGTCGCTCCGGCTTCGCGCAGCGGCACAAAAAAGCTCACGACGGAGTGTGACCCATCCGTATCCTGGTCGCCGTATTTCTCCGCGCCGATGGCTTGCACGACTTTTACGCGCGCCCAATCCGCATCCAATTCGTCGGCAACGATGCGCGGCAATGATGTGCGCACGCCATTTCCCATCTCCGAGCGGTGCGCAACGATGTACGCCGTTCCGTCCGTGCCGATCGCCAAATAGACGCCGGGTTGCAGTGGCGCTTTCTCCGACGGAGGAAATGGATCGCCTGCTTCAGCGGCGGTGGCGGCGGCGAAAATCCGATCCGGCATCAAAGAAACGCCGAGCACCAAAGCGCCGGCTCCCAACAATCCTTTCAAGAAATCTCGCCGGCCATTGGCCGCTTCCGATTCGTTTTTCGACATATTTTCGACTCGAATCATGCTCCCTCCGCGTTGCATCCGTACTTTCCGCCGGCCACTCCGAGGAAACATCCTACCGCCAATTCGGATACTTGCAAGCACGCGCCGCGGCTCGACTCACTCCAGCCAGGTGTAAAGCATTAGTTCTCAGGCCAAGCGCCCAGAGCGCGGCGCAAATCCACTAGCTGGCCTAGGTGATAGGCGTTGTGATCGGCAAGGACCAGCGCTTCGCGAAGAATAGACTGGCCCTGGCCATGCGGTATTTTTGCGAACAGATCGGTTTTCGGGTTTTGCACCAATCGGACCATATCTTGCAAATCGCGCTGGAACGCCGCGACACTTTCTTGCCAGGCTTTTTCGTCGGCGGGGGCGGGCGTTTTTGGCCAGTATCCGGCTGGAAAAGGGGGCGAGACGTGTTTGGGGTTTCTGCTGAACTCGAGTATGTCCCACTGCGCGAGCCGCGTATGTTCGAGCAATTGCCAGCCGGTATGAGGAAGAGCATTCGCGAAGGTTCCATATTTTGCAGAAGGGAAGTCGTCCAGCGCATCCATGAAGTGGACGTGCGCGCCTCCGCCTTTGAGCAGGTAAACGACCTGCTCGCGCAATTCGCTATCGGTATTGCGCGGGGTTTTCGGCGCAGACTTTTTTGCTTTTGGTCTGGCAGTTTTCTTGGCTGTCTTTTTCTTTTTCATTCGGGCTTCCCTGAAATCAGAACCTGCTGAGGCATTCCCGTCACGGGATGCAAAGTTGTTTTCGCAAACCCTGTATTGGCAAACATTTTTTCGTACTCGGAAAAAGTATAAGCGTCACCAGCATCGGTTCCAACCAGCATATTTAAACTGAAGGCCGCCGCCCCAGGCGGAGTCACGCGATCTTCATTGGGCACAAACTCGAGTGTGACGGCCTTGCCGCCGGGCCGGAGCGCGGCATAGACGCGGCGCATCAATTTTTCGCAAGTCGGCATATCGAAGTGGTGGAAAATATTTGTGAGCAAGACAAAGTCGTATCCGCTGCCTAGATCGGTTTCAAAGGCGCTTCCTGGACGCGCCGTGTAGCGGCCGGAGACGCCGGCGGCCTGGGCATTCTCCTGCGCGACGGCCAGGACGGAAGGCCAATCAACGGCGACGATTTGCGCATGGGGATTTTTCTTCGCGATGGTAATGCCGTAATTGCCATGCCCCGCGGCGATATCCAGCACATGGCAGGGTTTGCCTTCCGCCGCGCCGATGAGTTCGGCGATGAAGTTTGCCGCGGGGACGGTCAGCTTGCCCATGGACCGCGCGAACGCGACCCACACTTCATCGTGGGGCTTGGAATTATCGCCTTGCGTTCCAACCGCACCACCGTGGCGGACGGCTTCGGTAAGGGCTTCGATATTCTTCTTGTGCCACGGGCTGGCGAGAAAGCCGGTGACGGCGTTGAGAGAAGCGGGCGAACGCTTGTCGAGAAAAAGAGCGGACTCGTCGGTGAGCGAATAACGGCCGTTTTCTTTGGCGAGGAGGCCGATGATCGTTAAGTAGTCACACAGGATGCGCACTCCGCGCTCCGATGCGCCAATCTTAGCCGCGAGGAGCGCCGAAGTATTCGCGCCCTCGCCGATGGATGTGAAGACATCCAGCTCAATTCCGGTCTTCAGCGCTTCTGTGTTCTGGAACGCATTCATCAGAGTGAAGATGCGTTCCGGTGTCGGGCGACTCGTTGTGGAAGGCGTAGCCATTCGGATTGTCTCCGTTTGCTGAATCTTGTTAGTTTAAATATACACCTAGCCCGCCATTCGGCTTGCAGTTCAATTCCATTGCTCCTGCCCGGCTTGGGCTGGCATACTTTCTCTCCCCGCACGCCGTTGCGAGGGACAAACTATGAAACGCGAATATCACCGCTGGTATTCTCCGCGGCTGGGCATCGACATGGGCGTGATTGTGCATGGCCATTGGGGACAGCCGATTCTGGGTTTCCCGACCAGCGCGGGCGACGAGACGGAGCTCGAAGGGCAGAGCATGATCGGCGCGCTGGCCGATTTCATCGACGGAGGAAAGATAAAAGTTTTTAGCATCAATTCCATCAACGGGTTGAGCTTCTATAACAAGGGTGCGCATCCCTTTCACCGCAGTTACGTGCAGGCGGTGTTTGATTCCTATCTTCGCGAAGAAGTAGTTCCTTTTATTTGGAACAACTGCCAAAGCCAGGGGATCGCCATTTCCACGATGGGGGCGTCGTTCGGTGCGTATCACGCGGCGAACAGCTTGTTTAAGCATCCCGACGTGATCAAGCGGTGCTTTGCGATGTCGGGCGTCTACGACGTGCGGAACTTCATGGACGGGATGTACGACGACAATTTCTACTTCAACAATCCGGTAGACTACCTGGCTAACTTGAACGATCCATGGGTCTTGGGCCAGCTTGCCTCTTGCGATATTCACATCACGACGGGCACGGGGCCGTGGGAGAACAGCGGGCCCACCTACCGCTTGTCCGAGATCCTTTCCAGCAAAGGGATTCGCCACTCGCTGGACAATTGGGGCCCGGAAGGCGGGCATGACTGGCCGTACTGGAAGCACCAGATGCGCGAATATGTAGCGCGGCTGTTTTAAAGAATGGTTAGAGGGTTCGGAGGGCAAGGGCCCCCCGGTATCCAGAGAACCATTAAATAAATACATGAAAATAATGGGGTTACAGGCGCTGCTGTGCGTGCGCAAGAGAGCGGGTGTGGAAAAAAAGGGAAGGAGTTGGGTGGAGGTGAGGCCGGACGCGAAGGAAGATAAGGGGAGACCATGGGAAATGGTAGCATGGCTGTGAATTACTGTAGATAACTATAATTTAGTAGTATAATTTGAATGGCGCGGAGTGAGAATCGGTGGAAGAGCGTGGGAAGTGGAAGAAAAGAATGAAGTCAGGGCGGAAAAAAGTGGCATGGGAAGTGCGTTGAGACGAATCTTGAGAAAAGTGACGCAGACTTTAACACGGGGTTATTTGAAGCTGAAATGAAACACGGACCTACCGGGAGATGTCACGGGTTGATCCGTTGAATTTCGCCGCGAGTGGCGATGTGGAATCCAAGCTAAACGCAAGATTTGTGAATTCGGAAGAACTCAGGCGAGGCCGAGGTGGTCTAGCTCGTAGTGGCCTTTGGAGATGACTTGGTCGTCGTCGATCCAGACGTCGCAGTTGCGGGTGAGAACGTCGACATGAGTTTTGGATTTCCAGTCGGCGTGGGTCTGGCTGCCATAGGGGTCGCCGAAGGCGATGTGGACACCGGGAAATTTTTCGTCTTGCAGAAGGATGCCGATCATCGAGGACAAGCCGAGGTTAGTGCCGAAAGCAAGTTCGCCGACGCGGTCGCTGTTTTCGTCGGTATGACAGTATTGCCAGAATTCCGCTTCGAGGTCTTTGCGGGCACAATCGACGCCGGTTAAGCGGGCGCTTTCGATCTTGAGGACTAACGGGGTGGTTTGCAGGTCACCGTATTTCCCATTGAAATGATCGCCAGCGGTGGCGTCGCAGACGAAGGTGCCGTCTACCGTGGCGGGCGTGGTGAAGACTTCGCCTGCGGGCAAGTTCGACCAGTAACGGGGACTAATGAGGCCGCTGGTTTTAACCCAGTCGAGGCCGCGATCGAAATGAGCGGCGAAAGAGGTCCCTGCTTCCGTCTTTACGGTGAGGGTCTGAGCGCGGAGCATGCGCTCGCGGAGCTTGTCGCTCAGGCGATCCACCATGCGGTAATCCGCGCGCATGCCTTGCTGCATGATTTCGGGAGTTACGCCGACCATGTGAGCGTAACGGATTTGGCGGCGCTCGACGACGCGGACGATGGCCATGCGTGCGCCGAGTTCGCCAGGCTGCGGCGTCATGCACATGGCGCCAACGTCGGCGGTTTCGAGAGCTTGAAGGACGTCGGGGGGGGCGACGGTCATGGGGCGCGGGCCAAAATCTTCGAGGAGGAGGCCGGTGTACTTTGCGCCGCGATCTTCGATGGCGGCGGCCAGGCTGGCAGCGACGGAGCGACTAGCTTCGTCGGCGATGAGGGCGACGTGCTCGCCGGGGCGGACGGCAAGGCAAGTTTCCACGGCGTTTTTGGCGCCGGGCATTAACTGTGGGTCTGGGTGGCCAAAGTACATCTACTTATTTTACCAATTCTTGGGGAACTTGCCAGATGCTTATCCTTTGCGGAACTCCTCGATGGTAAACCCAGCGTCTTTGAGGATGCGAAGAAATAGACCCTTTGGCAGGTCCTTTCCGCGATGGATTGGCACGGCGAGCGTTTTGCGAGCGGGATGCTTGAGAATCAGATGAGACCCTGCTTGGCGTGCTTCGACGTAGCCGTTAGCGCATAAAAAACGGACTAATTCTCGAGTATTGGGCATGCTGATCGTTTCTCATTCGATGGCGACGGAGACGGTTTCCGAATAGATCGTGCGTGCAGTGGGAATCGGTTTGCCGTCCTTTTTGCATTCCAGGATGTAGAGGCGAATTCCCTCCAACATGCTGATCTTTGCCGCTTCGATAGAGTCACCGAGGCCATAGACACCCGGCAGGTCTTCACTGTAGGCGTAGTACTGCCCGTCTTCTTTTTCAATCGAAATCGGATACGTGTAATGAGTCACTGAGCTAAATCGTAGCTGGCAAAACGGGGCGAATCAAGATGTTACTGTCTGCGGGGTTCACGCATTGGCGTTGCGCGGGGAGACGCGGAAGGCGGGGACTTGGCCGCCGCCGCTGGTGACGTTGGCGAGGCCGGTAGCGCTTAGGCGGGTGAGGAAGCCGGCGAGTTTTCCGCGGAAGAGGTAGGGAGCGAAATCGACGAGCATGTCGCGGTAATCGACTTTGCCGACGTTGGCGATGTAGGGGAAGACTTCGCGGCGTATGGGGATGCGCTCCTGGACGATCCAGGCGCCATTTTTCGCGGAAAGGGCGCGGCCGATGGCGGCGTCCCACGCTGACTCGTCGGTTTCCCACCCGAGGGTGACACCCGAACCACCGTATTCGTCACTGGGCTTGAGGACGAGGTTTTCGCGCTCTTTGCCGATGAAGGCGAGGAGCTCGACGGGCTGGCCGTAGTGCGAGGTTTTTACGTCGGCAACGACGCGCGTCCAGGGAATGTGGCGGCGGATGAGTTCGCGTTCGTCGTGGGAGAAGAGGGCGCCGTTTTGCTCGTCGGTGAGAACGGCGAAGAAAGCTTTGACGTGTGGAATCTTGCAGCGAAAGGTGTTGGCAACGCAGACGGCGTTCGCGGTGTAGGCTTTTACGAGGGCGGAACACTCTGCGGGTTTGGCCACGATGTCGTTGATCAAGACGCGACGGTAGACGAGATCGATTTTGGTGTCGTGAGCGACGAGCTTGTTGCCGTCGAACTCGAGTTCGCGCGGGTCGGCGATGAGCGTGGGGACGCCCATTTTTTCGAACCGTGATTGAAGAATTTCGAACTCGCTATAGGTGGGAACGTCTTCCCAATCGACGATGGCGATTTGTGGAGGGCTGGCGGAGCCTCCCCAGTCCGCGTAACTCATGATCAGGGCATCGAGGAGTTTGGCGCTGAGCGGGTAACTATGAATTGAATAGTTCTGCGTGAATTTCCCCATCACGGGGAGTTCGCGAAAAATTTCGGCCAGGGTTTCCGCATAGCCGGCGCCTGCGGGGGATTCACCGTTGTATTCGGCGAACTTCAACGAATCGGGGAGGAGGAAGGCGTCAAGACGAGAGGCTGTGCTGGCGCGGCCGTAGGCAGCAGGGAGACGCGCGAGACGTTCTTCTTCGGGGCGCAGATGAAGCTGGGCGAAAAGATGTTTGTCCTCGAGGGCTGCGATGACAACACGTTCGCCAAGGTCGGCAATGGTCTCCGCAACGGAGCGGACGCGCTCTTCATCCTCGGGAGAGAGAAAAAAGGGACGGAGGAACGGGCAGTGGACGCGGTCGCCGAAGGTGAGTTTGGCGCGACGCAAGCGTTTGAACAAATCCTCAGGAAGAGCGGGGACGCGAAGGAGCGTGGCCTTCAGGATGTCGTTCCACTCTTCGGCGGGATCGTGAGGAGCGATCGAAGGTGTGGGAGCGGTGGTCATTTTGTTTTAAGACCCGCAGATCCGGCAGAAGAACCGCTGCCCGCGCTGGGGGCTGAAGATTGACCGGCAGCGGCGCTTTTGGGAGCACTGGTGAAACCCCCAGCTGCGCCGATGCCGAGCATCTCTTCCCATCGTGGCCAAGGGAAGGAAGCGACGCCATGGAGCGCGCGGTCAATCACGAGGCGCGCCATCTTGTCGACGACATGCTCGAAATAAAATTCGGTGATGCGGTCGCGCTCCATATCAGGCGCGGGATTCAGGAAATCAATCGCATAGGGGACGCCATCCTGCACGGCAAATTCGATGGTATTCATTTCGTAGCCGAGGGCTTCGTTGATGGTTTGGGCGTCTTTGACGATGCGTGAGCCGAGCTCGGATGACAAATAATCGTGATCGACGAGGTATTTGCGGTCTTTGGGATCGTAGTGAACGGGAGTGATGTCGGATTTTCCGAACGTGAAGCAACGGACGTATTTATCGAAGTTGATGAATTCCTGCAAGGTCATGCAGTACGGGGAGGTTTTGTCGTAGGCGGCGAGGAGCTCTTCTTTGTTATGGACTTTGTAGACGTGCTTCCAGCCACCGCCGGAAAAAGGTTTGAGGATGGCGGGGCGACCAACGTGGTCGAGAAGAGCGTCCCAGTCGACGGGATAAGATAGGTTGTGAAGCGATTCGGAAGTGATGTCGACGTCGCTGGGATATCCTTTTTGAGGCAACAGGATGGTTTTGGGGATGGCGATACCAAGTTTCGAGGCGACCGCATAATTGAAAAACTTGTCGTCGGCGGTCCACCAGAAAGGATTGTTGATGACGTAGGCGCCCTGGAGAACAGCGTGTTTTAGATAGCCGCGGTAGTATTCAACTTCATGCGAGATGCGGTCGACGATGACGCGGTAACCGGAGGGCTCGCCCATGCGAGTGCCGCCGAGTTTCACGAATTCCGCCGCAACGCCGTCTTTTTTCCCGAGTTCATTGACGCGCACGATAAACGCAGGGGGAAAGCTATATTCACGCCCGCAGAGAAGGCCAACCTTTTTCATGAATTCTCTCCTGACAGGTGAACCCAAGACCCAACGCGGTGCGGTCGCCGCTAGTTGATTGCGTGCGCCGAGGAAGCCCGAGGCTCGGTGATGCCGCGCGTCTCCGAGACCAAATGTTTTACGACGGCTCTCAGGTCGCCAGTTTGCTGATAGACGCGCAATTGGCGTTCGGCGCTGGTGCCGTCCTTGAGAATGGTGTGAATGTATTCGACGGCACTGCGGCTGCCGAGGTCGTCCACGACATCGTCCACAAACTCGAGCAACTCGAGGGCGAGCTCGCGCATGGGGACTTCGACCTCCTTGCCGAAATCGATGAGCTTGCCTTCGATGCCGTAGCGGGCAGCGCGCCACTTATTTTCTTCAATCAAGGCGCGGCGGTAAAGGCGGTAGCTTTGATTGCGCTCGTAGAGGCGGTGAAGTTTTACGACGATGGCTTGCGTGAGAGCGGCGATGGAAACGGCTTCTTCGACTTTGGTGGTTACATCGAACATGCGGAATTCGAGAGTGCCGAACATGGGGTGGGGACGAACATCCCACCAGATTTTTTTCCCATTATCGATGCAATTCAGTTTCATCAGAAGATTGACGAAATTTTCGTAGGCGCTCCAGGATTCGAATTGCTCGGGAATGCCGGTGCGCGGGAAGCGGCGGAAGACGGTGGTGCGGAACGATTTCAGCCCGGTGTTGCGCCCCATCCAGAAGGGAGAGCTGGTGGAGAGAGCGAGCAAGTGGGGGAGGAAATAACGGACCATGTTCATCATGTCGATGGTGGTCTGTTTGTCGGGCATGGCGACATGGACATGCATGCCGAAAATGAGAAGGGAGCGAGCGAGCTGCTGAAGTTCCTCGACGATATGTTCGTAGCGTTCGCCGGGAGAGATGACCTGATCAATCCAACTGGAGAAAGGGTGAGTGCCGGCGGCGGCGACTTGCAATCCGACGCGCTCGGCAGCGGCTACCAGTTCGCCACGAGTGCGATGCATTTCGATGCGGAGTTCGCCGACGTTTTCGCAGATTTTGGTACCGGTCTCCACGATGGATTGGTGCATCTCGTGTTTGACTTGCTCGACGATGTCGGGCGAAGCGGCGGAAACAAGCTGCATGACGTGAGAACGCAGAGCGCAGGTGGCTGGGTCGATGATCTGGAACTCTTCTTCAACACCGATAGTAAAGCGGTGAGCCATGGGGTGGCCCTCCGGGTGGCCGTGGTCTCGCTGGGGACTTCTCGGGCGGTATCATACTCCGCAGGCGGGAAAAATGCATGCGTCCTTGAGGATGTAAAACTCGGGGACAAGAGGGTGAAAAGAAAGAGTGAGACAGACGGGAACGTCCGTCTCACCCTTGCTGAACGAAGTTAGAGCGAGCGCAGGAAATTGAGCAGGTCCTGCTGCTGTTGCGGAGTTAGCTGTTTGAAATTACTGATGACGGTGTCGGCTTCCGAACCGGAACTCGCGTGTTCCTTGATGGCGTCGAGAAGATCGGTCGTGCGGCCATCGTGCAGGAAGAAAATGCGCTGACCGAGTCCCCAGAGAGGCGCGGAACGGAATTGGTCGGGGCCAGCGCCGCCTTGCGAGACGCCATCGGCGAGATTTGTGCCCATGTGGTGGACGAGCAGATCGGAATAGAGATTGGCGTTGACCTGGCTCAGACTAGGGGTGAAGGTAGAAGGCGCCGTCTGGAGCGTTGGCGTGTGGCACATGTTGCAGCCGATAGCATTGAAGTTGTGGCTGCCGTTGGAGATGGATTGCGCGCCACCGGGAGTGGTGGTGGAAGGCGTTGGGGGAGCGAGCAGTCGCATGAACATGGCAAATTGTACGACGTCGCTGGGGACGGCAGGATACTGTGTCGAGACAAAGTTGGTTGTGTCCTCGGGCGTGGGATTTATTTTGCAATTTGCGGGAAGACCGCCGGCCAGGGCTTCATCAGGGCTGGCGCGCTCGTTCTGGAAGAGTTCGTTGGTGACGCCCATTTCGACGTTGTAGGCTTCGCCTGCGAATATTTCCAAGGATTTATTCTGTGCTTTCCAGCCGAAGCGAGTAATCATGCCGTCGTTGCCATCGCGGTTGACTTGGCCGGAGATGCCGAGAGATTGCTTTTGTTTCGAGTTTGCCTGCATGTTGGCGTAAATGGTTTCTTCGGAAATATTCTCAATCAAGCCTGCGCCGAAGGTTGGAGTCGGGATGCGGAAGATGACGTTGTTCAGAGCCAGATGCTGAGCGAAATTGGGTTGCGTTATGTTGCAACTGCCGGCGTCGCTGCGTCCGGAGATGACGAAGAGGTCGTGGACACCGCCATCCGGCGTGCTGCTAAGGCTGGTCCCGTTCGCATTCAAAAAGAACTTGAAGCGAGCTTCGCGGACGGGGCCATTGGGAGTGATGAAGGACGGGAGGGTGTTCTCGGCGCCATCGAGGCTGTAAACGAGAGTTTCGGGATTAAGGCCTATCGATGGAAAGATGGTCGCGCTGGGGCTGGTTCCCCCGATGGCGGGCTGTGAATGGCAGCTTGAACATTGGTTGCTATTAAAACGAGGACCAAGTCCGATGTTTTCTCCACCTTGGACGGTTTCGATCTCCTGAAAGCGGAGTAGCCCGTTTGCGAAAAAATCAGACGCGCCTGGAGTTTGGGAGAGAGAAGACAACGGCTGACCGGCATTGATGGTTCCCCCGCGAACACCAGGATCTTGCGGGGAGTGCTGGCCGAGCGTGACGGTGGCGAAAGAAACCGCAAGCAAGAAGGCCAGGGAGATCACCGGCTTGCGGATGGGAACAGACTTCGATTTCTCGACAAGACATACGAATGCACCTGAGGACATAGCTTCTCCTTGAAGCAGACCTGTAGCCTGGTGTTTTCCTGAGTGAAAGCCCTGGGCTTACAGAGGATGGACACCCGACTGTACGGCCGTGCCAATGTTCAGGACGCTCGGAAAGAACCTGGTTCGAAGAGGGCTGAGTGGGAAGCCCAAGCGTAAGGCCGGGGTGCTGTGAGCGAGAAGTTATGGTGTTGCAGGGAGCAAGTCACCTGACCGGAGGTACAGTTTTAGTACAAGTAGGAATATAGCGGAGCACAATCGCGACCGGGGCCGAAGGAATTTTGGAAGTTCACCTCGAGGCGGCGAGTTCGGCGGGGGGATCAGCGGGAAGAAAAGGGGACAGACACGAATGTCTGTCCCAGAGAATGTCGTCACTCCTTGGCCCTTATCTTCGGACCGCTAGTCGCCGAGTTGGAGGCGGGGCATCACGCGGCGCCGAGCGCGCGTCGCTGCTGGAAGCATTCGCGGCAAAAGACGGGACGTCCTTGGGTGGGCCGGAAGGGGACAGTGGTTTCCTTGCCGCACTGGGAGCAGGTAGTCTTTGTCTCCGAACGCATCTGCGAGGCGCCACCACCTCCGCCACCGCCGCCTTCGGCGCGCTTGGCTTTGCAGCCCTTGCACCGTTTAGGCTCGTTCTTGAAACCCTTGTCGGCGAAAAACATCTGCTCGCCGGCAGTAAACACAAATTCAGCGCCGCACTCCGAACACTTCAGAACCCTGTCGTGGTATTCCATGAGCCGCTCTCCCCTTGCCCGAGTGAGGTAGGGAGATGGGCATGTTTCGCAATGAGAACCAAGTGTTGTGGCGAAACCTGTAGTCCGGGGATACCGGGCTGGGGTCCCTTGGGCCTGCATAAGCGAAGCTGCAATAGAAACCCAACGTCTCTGCCTAACCGGGGTCTAAATCACGGAAGTGCGGCGCTGAGATGCAGCGAGGCGGAGGTTAGTCCGCTTCTCGCCGCTGCTTCTTGCGCAGTCGCTTCCGCGAAAGGGCTTCTTTGGCTCGGCGTTTTTCGCCTGGCTTCATGTAGAAGCTGTGCTTCTTGATTTCCTTGATGATGTCTTCCTGTTGCACCTTGCGCTTAAAACGGCGCAGTGCGTTTTCCAGAGACTCGCTTTCCTGGATAATGACTTCAGCCACTTTTACATTCACCCCCAATCCGGTTCGGATTGGCTACGTGCGGCGCCACTGCTAGGTTCGAACACCGCCCCGGTCATTATCGCATGGCAGCTGCCACGCGGTCACGTACACCGCGAAAGGCATCCTGCTTCTAGTTGCCATGGAGCGTGAAGCCAAGAAATGCTCCATAGACTACATTTCCACTTGCGCACCATTTACCGTTGTGGACTCACCCTGATGAGGTAGCTGGCTTCTTCTAATCAATTGCGGGCATGGAAGTCAAGGAATCTTTGCAAAGAGTGAGAGGAGGAATGGTTTAGTGTCTCTGCAGTTATGGAGGTAATTCGGAAGTACACGGAAGTGCCATAGCCGTTCAGCGGCCGCGCTTTCGACTTCGCACTCCGGGAGCTTCTCTTGCCATCTCCCTCACCGGTGCTGTTAGAATGGGCCGCTTCTTAGAAGCGTGTCCGGAGGCCGGCCATGTCTGCGATGAGCGATGCCATCGGAGTACTCCTCGCCGGAGGCCAAGGCGAACGGCTCTGGCCGCTGACGCGCGACCGCGCGAAACCGGCCGTTCCATTCGGCGCTTTGTACCGGATCATCGACATTACGCTTTCGAATTGTATTAACTCCGATTTGCGGCGCGTGTTCGTCCTCACGCAATACAAGGCTCTGAGTCTGAACCGGCACGTGCGCGCGGGATGGTCGCCGCTGGCGGGGCTGGGCGACTACATCGAAGTGCTTACGCCACAGATGCGCGTTTCGAAGGAGTGGTATCAGGGAACGGCCGATGCCGTTTATCAGAATATTTATTCGATTGGCAGCGAACGATCCAAGTACGTATTCATTCTTTCCGGCGACCACATCTACAAAATGAATTACGCCAAAATGTTGAAGCAGCATGTGGATTCGGCGGCGGATGTGACGGTGGCCACCATCCAGATTCCCGTGGCGCAGGCGGTGAAGCAGTTCGGCGTAATCGAAGTCGACAAGGAGTGGCGCATCGCGGGGTTTGAAGAAAAACCCATCGAGCCGAAGGAATCTCCGCATCATCCGGGGAACTGCAACGCTTCGATGGGGATCTATATTTTTAATACGCAGCTAATGATCCCGATACTTCTGGCCGATTCCGAGGATCCGAAATCCAGCCACGACTTTGGGAAGGATATTCTGCCGCGGATTATTTCGAAACATCGGGTGTTTGCATATAACTTCGTGGATGAAAACCAGAAAGACGCGTTGTACTGGCGCGACGTTGGCACGCTGGATGCTTACTACGAAGCGAACATGGATCTGGTCAGTGTGTCGCCGGTTTTCAATCTGTACGACAACCATTGGCCGCTGCGCACGTGGCAACACCAGTATCCTCCGGCAAAATTCGTGTTTGCCGATCCGGAGCGCATGGGCGTGGCGCTGGACTCGATCGTGGCGGGAGGCTCGGTCATTTCCGGAGGCCGGGTGCAGCGATGCGTGATCGGAAATAATGTGCGGGTGAACAGCTACTGTGAGGTGACGGATTCGATCATGTACAATCACGTGAATGTCGGGCGGCATTCGCGGATTCGGCGCGCAATCATCGATCGGCACGTGAGCCTTCCCGAACGCACGGAGATCGGTTTTGACACGGAAGCCGATCGGAGGCGGTTCCATGTGACGGATTCGGGAATTGTGGTCGTGGTTCGGCAGGAGTCGCTCATCGAAGAACCAGAAACTGCGTAGGACACGTAGTAGGCAAGAACCCCCTCCAGATCGCGGAAATGAAGTATCGCCTTGCTATATTCGATTTTGACGGGACACTTGCTTCGTCGCTCGAAGGCATCAGCGCCTGCATGACGGACGTGCTCACGGCGTACGGCTATCCCGCTCCATCGATAGACGAAGTGAAGGCCACGGTAGGGCTGACTTTGGAAGACTCGGTGCGGATACTCTCGAGGCGCCGCGTGCCTGAAGTGCAACTTCCTGCGATCGTAAAATTATACCGGGAACTTCACGATGCAAAGGCCGCCCCCTCGATAAAACTGCTCGATGGAGCGGTGGAACTACTTGAGGAGCTCCCCTCGCATGGGATCAGGTGCGTCCTCGTGAGCAACAAAGGAGTCAAGGGTCTGGACCAGCTGCTGGAACGATTGAGGATATGGCCTTTTTTCGAGTTGGTGCTCAGCGCCGAGGATGTGGAACACCAAAAACCCAAGCCGGAGCTCTACTCGAAACACATCGCGCCTCAGTTCCCAAAAATCCCGCGGGCTGAGACGATCGTCATCGGCGATGCGGAGGTCGACATAAAATTCGCCAAGGCCGCGGGTCTTTCAAGCTGCTGGGCACGCTACGGCTACGGAGAAGCCAACAAGTGCCGCGCTCTTCATCCCGACTACGAGATCGGACAGATAGAAGAGTTGAGAGACATCTTGCGAGGTGGCAGAGACTAAAACGGGTTTTAGGCGGGCTTGCCGATGCGCCCTCGGCGGAGTGCTCTCGCCGTCTGATACAATCTCAAGTTCGATTCCACTTAGGAGATTGCTCGGATATGTCCACGAATATCACACGCGTTATCGCCCGCCAGGTCATCGACTCGCGCGGAAATCCCACGGTCGAAGCCGATGTGTATGTCGGAACGGGCGCAAAAGGGCGCGCTGCAGTCCCGTCGGGCGCATCGACAGGGGAACATGAAGCGCTGGAGTTGCGCGACGGAGACAAGTCGAGGTACCTCGGCAAGGGCGTGCTGAAGGCCGTGGCCAACGTGAACGGCGAAATTGCCAAAGCGATTGTGGGACTGGACGCTGCCGATCAGCGCGCGGTGGACAAGCGCATGATCGAATTGGACGGCACGCCGACCAAGTCCCGTCTGGGCGCCAATGCCATTCTCGCTGTGTCCATGGCGGCAGCGCGCGGGGCCGCGGCGGCGCAGAATCTTCCGTTGTACAAATATTTGGCGCGCTACTCGAAGGACAGCAGCGCGAATCTTATCCCATGCCCGATGATGAACATCCTGAATGGCGGCGCTCACGCCGATAGCTCCGTGGATTTTCAGGAATTCATGGTTATGCCGGTGGGAGCGACGAGTTTCTCGGAAGGGTTGCGATGGGGCGTGGAAATCTTTCATTCGCTAAAATCCGCGCTGAAAAAGCGCGGGTATTCGACGGCTGTGGGAGATGAAGGCGGGTTTGCGCCGAGCTGCAAATCGAATGAAGAAGCGATTCAGATTGTTCTCGAAGCGATTGGCGCGGCGGGCTACAAGGCTGGCGAGCAGGTCAGCATTGCGCTCGATCCCGCAGCCAGCGAATTCTACGACAAAGCGAGCGGAAAGTACGTGTTCAAGAAGTCGGACAAATCCACGCATTCGCCGGCGGAGATGGTCGAATACTGGGCGAAGTGGATCGAAAAATATCCCATCGTCTCGCTCGAAGACGGGATGGGTGAAGAGGATTGGCCCGGATGGAAACAGTTGACGCAGAAGACCGGATTGAGGTCATCGGGAAAACGGTTCCAGCTCGTGGGCGACGACATCTTCGTGACGAACACGGAAATATTTGCTCGCGGGATTAAGGAAGGAATTGCCAACGCCATTCTTATCAAGCTCAATCAGATCGGCACGGTTACCGAAACGATCGATTGCATCGAGATGGCGCGCAAAGCCGGCTACAATTCCATCATTTCGCATCGCTCTGGCGAAACCGAAGACACCTTCATCGCCGATCTAGCCGTTGCCACTGGGGCCGGCCAGATTAAGACGGGATCTGCTTCGCGCACGGACCGAATAGCAAAATACAATCAACTATTGAGGATTGAGGAAGAACTCGGCTCCGCTGCGCGGTTCAATGGAAAGGCGGCGCTCGGGTAGGCGAAGGTCTTCTGGATATGCAGGCGCGGCGCTGACGCACCCGTTTCACGCCAGGGAGGTATCCCGCATGAGATGGAATCGGTCCTTTCTAGGGATTACTTTTCCTGTGCTGGTGAGCGTTTGCATCGTGGGCGCGCAGACCGAAAAGGTGGCGAGCCCCGTCACCGCGCCGCCGAAGACACTTCTCCTTGTCCACCAGCAATTCAAATTTGGAAGCGAGCACGCGCGGCAAAAGCTGGAGGCCTCGATCGTGCAAGCCTGCGAACGCCTGGACGTTCCCAACTCCTGGATCGACCTTCAGTCCATCACGGGGCCGCCGGAAGCACTCTCGTTCGATCCATTCGATTCCTTCGAGCATGCGGAGAAAGACTATGTTGATTGGGGACAGATATTTGCCGGGCATCCCCAACTTGCGAACCTGCAAGAACAGGTCCGGACGCTTGAAACGAGCGAGAGAACGATCATCGCGGTTCGTCGCGACGATCTCGGCTACCGCGTGAACCGGATTGAGCTATCCAAGGCCCACTTCATGCGTATTCTCGAAGTCCGCCTTCGCCCCGGACACGAAGGAGAATTTGTAGAGTCCTTCAAACTTCTTAGCGCTGCTTACGAGAAAATCGGCGCGGACATGCCGTGGGTCGTCTATCAAGCAAATGTGGGAATGCCTTTGCCCGCTTTCCTTGTGTTTGTTCCCATGCGCGCACTGAGAGAAAACGACAGCTATCTCGCTCGCGCGCCGAAACTCCGCGAAGCCGAAGGTGATGCAGGCTTCGACCGCATGCAACAGATCGCGCGCGACGCGTATGTGAGCACGGAGAGCAATCTTTACGCCATCAGCCCGGCGACGTCGCACGTTCCAAAGGAAATTATCGACGGGGATCCTGATTTTTGGCTGTCGAAACCGTCCGCCAGCGAAAACCATCCGCCGCCCGCCGGAACTGAAGAGGACTCTCGGCAAAGGGCCGCGGCAGGAAACCCGAAGCTGTAGGTCCCAATTCCTATCCAGGTGCATTCATGAAGCAAGCTCCGAACTCTTCGCACCTGAATGAAAGCGTATCTATACGCGCGGCGGTCAGCGGCGATATTCCCTCGCTCGTCCGGCTCATCAATGCGGCATTTATTGTGGAACAGTTCGTTTTTGATGGCGACCGTATTGGCACGGAAGAGACCCAGGCATTCATGCAGACCGGGAAGTTCTTGATTGCCTGCGGCACGGGCGGATTCGCCGGGTGCGTTTATGTGGAATTACGAAAGAGCCGCGGCTATTTGGGATTGCTCGCAGTGGACCCGTCGCGTCAGGACACGGGATTGGGCCGCAAGTTGGTTGCCGCAGCGGAGGATTATTTTCGAGGCGAAGGATGCTGTGCAGTCGATCTGCGGGTCATTAGTCAACGGACTCCGCTCCCACCGTTTTACCGGCGCCTCGGCTACATCGAAATCGGGACGGCCCCGTTTGCTCCGTCTCTTCAAGCGAAAGTGCCGGGCCACTACATAATTATGTCCAAGGTGCTCGGATGATGCGGCGGTCCGACATTCCTGTGCGCGGCGCATCCCCGCTCAAACCCCGAGTGACGGCACACAGGTGATCAGGGGAGTGCAGCGAGAAGAGCAGCTATGCTGGCGCTGTCACCGAACGTTTCGCTGGTATGGGAAAATAGATCGACATCGCCTGGGCCGAAAACAAAACTTCCGCCGAGCTGAAACGGATTTTTCCCGAGTTTATGCTGATGATGGCCGGCTTCGTGCGCTCGCTTGCGTGCCGCTACATTGTCGCTGCGCAGGAGGTGAAAAAGATTGGCGGACTTCAGCTCCGCTGCGCGATAGGCCTGACGCTGTTCGTCAATAAAAAGGGGAAAAGTTATGCCGGTTTCCTTGCGAAACTCGCGGGCATAAACAGGATCGCCGAGGCCAATGGCGGCGAGAGCTGCTCCTTTGTCGCGAAAGGCTTGCTCGTGCTCGCGCAACTGCGCGGCGTGCTCGCGGCAAAAAATTCAGCCGTAATGACGCAGGAAAACCACGACGGCAGGCCGCTTGTCCCACAAGGTGCCGAGCCGCGTCTCCCGGCTGTCGCAGTCAGGAAGGGTGATAAAGGCGAGCTTATGGCTGAAGGAAGTTTCCATGGCACATCCATCTTGTGCAGCACGTATGGGACTGTCAAGCGATCAGCGAGCAAGCGCTGCGACATAACTGCGGTGCCTGCAGTTCCTTTCCGCGGCGGCCGTTCTGCACGCGTGTATAATTCTGCTTCGCCATGAGCGAACAAACTCCGATCTCACCGATTCCCTCCGGCATGCAGCGCCAACAGCAGATTTACACGCTAGGCTTAACGGGCGGTGCGGCCTCCGTTCCCGTTTCTCTTACTCTTCTGGAGCAGAAGGCAAAGGAAATCCTTTCGCTGCCCGCTTTCGACTACGTGGCGGGTGGAGCGGGCGGCGAGGCCACGATGCGCGCCAACCTCGAATCCTTTTATCGCTGGCGGATTGTGCCGCGCATGCTTCGCGATGTATCCAGGCGAGATCTGAGCGTGGAACTTTTCGGCCAGCAACTGCCCGCGCCTGTGATTCTGGGACCGGTAGGAGTGCAAGGGATTCTTCATGCGGAAGCGGAGTTGGCATCGGCTCGTGCCGCGGCGGCGCTTGGATTGCCGTTTACACTTAGCACTGCCGCAAGCCGTTCCATCGAAGAGGTTGCGCAAGCCGCCGATAGCGCGGGCAAGGGCGTCCGTTGGTTCCAGCTCTATTGGGGGAAAAATCCCGAGTTGACGACCAGCATGCTACAACGAGCGGAGCGCGCGGGCTACAAAGCGTTGGTGGTAACGCTCGATACAAACATGCTGGCGTGGCGGGAACGCGATCTTCAGCACGCCTATTTGCCCTTTATACTCGGGAAGGGCCTCGGCAACTATTTCAGCGATCCCGTTTTTCGCGCGCTTCTTCGCGAGCCGCCAGAACAGAATCCTGCCGCCGCCATTCAGGTTTGGAGCGGCCTCTTTTCCAACACCGCGCTAACCTGGCGAGACATTCCGTTTCTTCGTAAACATACGTCTCTTCCAATTCTTTTGAAGGGCATCTTGCATCCCGAGGATGCGAAGCACGCTGTGGAGGCAGGTGTGGACGGCGTGATCGTCTCGAATCACGGTGGCCGTCAGGTGGACGGGGCGATCGCCACACTCGAAGCTCTCCCGGCCATTGTGCGCGAGGTCAGCGGACGCATTCCCGTGCTGTTCGATGGAGGTGTTCGCCGCGGGGCGGACGTTTTCAAAGCACTGGCTCTGGGTGCTCGGGCCGTTTTGCTAGGGCGACTATACACGTGGGGGCTTGCCGTCGCAGGCGAACAAGGCGTGCGAGACGTGGTCTTGAACCTGGTAGCTGATCTCGACCTTACGCTGGCATTGAGCGGGCACACGTCTTGTGGGGCACTAGACCCTTCTGCCTTGTACGATTCGCGATAACCTTTTCATTCGTCAGGGCTTCTCCGCGACCATCTAGCTTCCCGTCTCGCGCAGGTGTTTGGGCGCGTTCGCCCGGCAAGAAATAGCGGGGCAGCTACGGTCAAACGAAAACTGGTGGAGCAGCCCGCGCGAAGCGCAGGCACGAGCAGGTCTAACGGGGCCTGACGGGATCAGTAATGCAAGTAGGAAAGTTAGACAAGATGTTTATTTTCAAAGACTTATTGGTGCGTCGGGCCTCTGAAAGCTTCAGCAAGATATTGCTTCTCTGCGAATCTAAATTTCGTGAACGCCGATACTTGCAGACATAGTACTAGAACTTTTGTTCAGGAAAATTTATCCGGCGCCTGAACCATTTGGGCTGTACTAATTTGGGACATTTGTTCCATTGCCTGCATTGGTTCTCAGTTGCATACTTGGCAAAGTAAGGAGGCCCACCAAAGGGTGGGACCCAAAGCCCAGGTCCCAAAAAGGAGAATTACAGCAATGCGTACTCGGCAGAAAGGCTTCTCTCTCATTGAGTTGTTGATCGTCGTGGCGATCATCTTGATCATCGCGGCTATCGCAATTCCAAACTTGCTCCGGTCGCGTATGGCGGCCAACGAAGCGTCTGCGGTTGGTTCGATCCGTACGATTAACACCTCCGCTGTGACGTATTCGACGACCTACCCGAACGATGGTTTCCCGGCTACTCTGGCATCGTTGGGCGGTGCAGTTCCTTGCACGGCTACCTCGACGGCTGCTTGCTTGCTTGACGCAGTCTTAGCGGCGGGCACGAAGAGCGGCTACGTGTTCAACTGGACGACCGACGGCAATACGCCTTCCGTTGGCTATTCCATCACCGGAACCCCTGTCACGGTTGGCACCACGGGTCAGCGCATGTTTTTCTCTGACCAATCTGGTGTGATCCGCTATGACCCTTCAGGCGCAGGCGCCACGGCGGCGAGCGCACCGCTTCAGTAAGCTTAAAATTCGACCGGGCGGCTGGTCGAAGCAGAAATCGACCGAGCACGGGATCAAGATCCCGTGCTTTGTCTTTTTTTGAAGGCTGACTGGACGCCGGCAGGCTCGCGTCAGCATCCCTTTCCGCTTTTTCGCGCCCGTAGATTGTCCTCGCCCAAGTTGCGGCACCTCTCCCCCGGTGCCATAATCCAAACTTCGAACACCGAACGACCGGGACAGCGGAATGTCAACTGTCCCAAGTCATTTGACGCGGTTTCCGAGGGGGTTCCATGGCAATACGCGATAGCTGGATTGAAACGCGAGAGGCGAAAGCCGCGGCAGCAAACGGAAATCGCAACATGTCGCAGATGCATCTGGCGCGGCAAGGCGTCACGACCGAGGAGATGGAGTACATCGCCAAGCGGGAGAAGCTCGAACCGGAGCTGATTCGCAGTGAAGTGGCACGCGGGCGCTGCATCATTCCAGCGAACGTGAATCACCGTAATCTTGAACCGATGGCGATCGGTATCGCCACGAAATGCAAGATCAACGCGAATATCGGGAATTCCGCAACGAGTTCGAATATCGAGGAAGAGCTGAAGAAGCTGCACCACGCCGTGCATTACGGCGCGGACACAGTGATGGATCTTTCAACGGGCGGGGACATCCCGCTGATTCGAAAGGCCATTATAGATGCTTCCCCTGTGCCCGTAGGCACTGTGCCGGTGTATGAGGCAATCTCGCGTGTGCGGCGTCCCGAGGATTTGACGATCGACTTGATGCTGGAGGTGATTGAAGAGCAAGCCGAGCAGGGCGTGGATTACATGACGATTCACGCAGGTGTGCTGCGTGAACATGTGCCGCTTGTGCGCAAGCGAATCACGGGAATTGTGAGCCGCGGTGGCTCGCTGATGGCGCACTGGATGGAGCACCACAAGAAGCAGAACTTCCTCTACGAAAACATTGAGAAAATCTGCAAGATTTTCAAGAAGCATGACGTGAGTTTTTCGTTTGGCGATGGGCTCCGCCCAGGATGCATCGCCGACGCGAGCGATGAAGCGCAGTTCGCGGAGCTCAAGGTGCTTGGTGAGCTGACGAAGAAGGCCTGGGAGCACGACGTACAAGTGATGATCGAAGGCCCGGGCCACGTGCCGCTGGACAAAATCAAAGAGCAGGTCGACAAAGAGATGGAGTGGTGCCACGAAGCGCCGTTCTACACTCTGGGGCCGCTTGTAATCGATATCGCTCCAGGCTACGACCATATCACCAGCGCCATCGGCGCGGCCATGATCGGGTGGCACGGGGCGTCGATGCTTTGCTACGTCACGCCGAAAGAGCACCTGGGGCTGCCAAATCCGGAAGACGTGAAGCAAGGCGTGATTGCCTACAAGATTGCGGCGCACGCGGCCGACGTGGCGCGACACCGGCCAGGAGCGCGGGACCGTGACGATGCCTTGAGCTATGCGCGGTTTTTGTTTGACTGGAACAAGCAGTTTGAGCTGTCACTAGATCCGCCTACGGCAAAAGCCATGCACGATGAGAACTTGCCTGATGATTTTTACAAAGAGGCGAAATTCTGCTCGATGTGCGGGCCGAAGTTCTGTTCGATGAACATCACGCAGCTTGCGGAAGCCGAAGGCGGCCATGACCAGACCGAACGCAAGCAGAAGTTCGTCGAGCTCCTGGCGAAAGTTCAGGGCGCGGGCGCTTAAGTGTCATTTCTTCAGGGTGGAGTCGCCGTCGTGACAGGCGCTGGGAGCGGGATTGGACGCGCGCTTGCACAGCAGCTTGCAACGGCAGGTTCAGCGCTGGCGATCGCGGACCTCGACGAGAAAGGTCTGGCTGAGACAGCGGCTTCGGTTGCGGCCAAGAAAACCGCCGTTTCTACGCACGTGGTTGATGTCTCCAACGAAATAGCCTTCAAAAGCTTTGCCGAAGACGTCGCTACGAGGCACGGTCGAGTAACATTGCTGATCAACAACGCCGGGGTGGCCCTTCACGGCACCTTTGAAGAATTGTCGCTGGACGACTTGCGCTGGTTGATGGGCATCAATTTTTGGGGTGTCGTCTACGGCGTGACGTACTTCCTGCCGATTTTGAAGCAGCAGCCGCGTGCTCAGATTGTGAATGTGTCGAGCGTTTTTGGGATCATCGCTCCCGCAGGGCAGAGCGCCTATTCCGCCAGCAAATTTGCCGTGCGCGGGTTCACCGAAGCCGTGAGGCATGAGCTTGCAGGCACCTCGGTCTCTGTTTCATGCGTTCACCCCGGGGGCATTCATACACCGATCGCGAAGCGTGCGCGTCTGGGAGCACGCGCATCTGAGAGCAAACGCCAGGCTGCGATTGCTTATTTTGAGAAAGTTACGCCCACCTCGCCGGACGCAGCGGCTGCGCGCATCCTAAAAGGCGTTGAAAAGCGCGAACCGCGCATCCTTGTCGGCCGCGACGCAAGCCAAATTGACATCCTGCAGCGGCTTCGCCCCGCCACGTACTGGAAAATAATGGCGAAACGAGCACAGGCTAGGTAGGTCCCGCAGCTTCGTCCGCCCGAGCGTGAAAGTATGAAGGCCTAAGGCGAGCGATTGTGTTTCATCTCCTCCAATTGCTGGTGAAGCTTCTACTCCATCTGGAGCGGGATATCCAAGACAATACAAAGCTCGTGGGGAGCCTCTTAATCGGAGGCATGTGGCTGTTGCTTATTGCCGTGATTTTTCCCATGCTCCTCTCAAGATGGCGAGATGGGTTTCTTTGGTGCGGCTGGATACTGGTGGGATTAGCCGCTTTTCTCTTCGCCCGAAGGAAAATATGGGAATGGCGCGGCGGACACCGGATTTCTCGCCGCCGCTCCATGTTTCGGACGTAGGCGTTCTTTGACGCGCATATTAAGCCGAACTATACTGTGTGGCGAATTTCCCAATTGCGTCTGTGTTCTTTCAAGTGTCTGACGAGGAGCGAAGATGCCATTCGTGCGTGCCGCGAAAACTTCAGAAGTCCCGGCGGGTTCGGTCCACGAAGTTCAGGTCGCGGGCCAAGCCGTTGCGCTTGCGAACGTTTCAGGTAAGTTCTTCGCTATCAACAGTACTTGTCTCCACAGGGGAGGTCCGCTGGGCCAAGGATCGCTCCAGGACAAGATTGTCACCTGCCCTTGGCATGGCTGGGAGTATGACGTGACAACTGGGAAGCTCCTGCAGAACCCGGGCATGGGGGTGGCCTGCTATCCGACGGAAGTCCGGGGCGAAGAGGTTTTTATTGACATCGGGTAAAACTGTCTCTAACTCCATAGAAATAAAGACGATATCCTGAATTCCGACTCTTTTCGCGGTTTTGGGGCGATTTCCTTAACGCACAGCGAATCGCGGCTAACCCCAACATTTTGTTTCGCTTTTTGGTCTTCCCCGTGTATATTGCTGCCGACTCGACGCCTCGATGGCAACTCCGACTTCGCAACGACACTACTGGATATTTAGCGCCGACCCGCACCACTATCATTGGGACACCCTTTTTGTGAAGGGCAAGGAGATGTGGCACGGTGCGGAGTCGAAGCCCGACGCGATTCGGGCGCTCAAGCAAGTGCGCAAAGGCGACCGCGTGCTCTGTTACCACTCCGCGCCTGAGCGGACGCTCTACTCGATCGCGGAGATCACGCGCGACCCTTATCCCGATCCTCACGACCATAAAGAAAAGAACCTCGTCGCGGACCTGCGGGCATTTGATCGCTTGCCTAGGCAAGTCACGCTCGCGGAGTTGCGGGCCAATCCCGCTTTGAAAAAGATGAAGCTGCTTAAAAATGTTCGCGTGCTGGTGTCGCAGATTACAGAACCCGAATACCAGGAGATTCTACGCATGGCTGGAATTGTGGCGTCGCCTGGCATCCCGCTCCCCTGACGCCATGCTCCACGGGATTCTCTCCGGAAAGACGCGAGTCTTGGACCTCGCTTACGCTATCAGGGTGCGTTTCTTGTGGTCGCGCCGATCAAACTCGAAGGTGGGTTGGGTGGGCAATCCCGCGTTTTTGCTCTGTTGCCGTGAAGAATCCCAGATAGCCGTAAACATTTGCGCGGGCACATACGTCTTAGATAAAGAGTTCGGGTGAGGGTGGGTTCATGAAAAGAAGCAGGCACGGCACGGCCACATTGCTGCTGTTGTGCGCCTGGAGCTTGGCTGCTACGCCGGTTTGGGCGCAGTCAAAAGAGTTTCCCGTCAGCACCCGCACACTGAAGAACGGAATGAAGGTGCTGGTACAGCCGGACCACAGTATTCCTAACGTAGCTCTCTATATTTTCTACCGCATCGGTTCGCGAAACGAACACCCTGGAACAACCGGCCTCTCGCACTTTTTCGAGCACATGATGTTCAACGGCGCAAAGAAATACGGGCCGGGCGAATTGGACAAGGCGATGGAAGCCCACGGGGGCTCAAACAACGCCTATACCACGCAAAACGTGACTGTCTACCAGGACTGGTTTCCGCGTTCGGCACTGGAGTTGATTTACGACATCGAAGCCGACCGCATCCGGGATTTGACGTTCGATCCCAAGAAAATCGCTTCGGAGCGTGAAGTCGTGGCTTCCGAGCGGCGCCTCAGCGTGGACAACAATAACTTTGGATTGCTCGACGAGCAGTTGCGAGCCACCGCGTTCATTGCCCACACCTATCAATGGCCGGTCGTCGGGTGGATGAGCGACATTGAGAATTGGACGATGGATGACCTCAAACATCATTTCGAGATGGGCTACTCCCCCAGCAACGCAACCATGGTGGTGGTCGGAGATGTTTCGCCCGACGAAATCTTTCAGCTCTGCGAAAAATATATTGAGCCGATTCCTTCCCACGCACCGCCTCCGCCCGTGACGACTGTTGAGCCCGAACAGCTTGGGGAGCGGCGGCTCGTGGTACACAAGCCCGCGGAGCTGCCATTGCTGATGATTGGTTATCACGTTCCCCAAACGAATCATCCCGACTTTTATGCACTCAACATCTTGCGAAGCGTGCTTTTCCAGGGAGAAAGCTCGCGAATGTACCGGCGGCTGGTGGACCAGGATCAGCTCGCGCTCGATGTTTCCTATGATGTAGACCCGGCCTTCGATCCAACGCTGGGTGTCATCACGGCTCAGCCGCGCCAAGGCGTAGATCCACTAGCTTGCGAAAAGGCCATCTACGAAGAACTGGAAAGTGTGAAGGGCGCTCTGATCAGCGATCGGGAACTCGAGAAAGCGAAAAACAACCAGCTCGTTGAGTTCTACCGGGAAATGCGCACGATCAACGGGCGCGCGAATATCATTGGAACTTACGAAGTATTCATGGGCGACTATAACAAATTGTTCGATGCGGCGAAAAGTTATTCGGCTGTGACGAAAGAGGACGTCCAGCGAGTGGCAAAGAAGTATTTCGGTCCGAATAACCGAACGGTAGCGACGCTGCTCCCCGAAAATGCTGAAAAGGCAAAACAATGACGGGTCGAAAAAATAGCCTGCGCTTTTTTGCACTCGTTGCACTCGCGCTTACGCTTTGCCCGGTGTCGCCAGGGCAATCCCTGCGCTTACCTCCGCACGAAAAAATCGTGCTCAAGAACGGGTTGACCGTTCTACTGTTGGAGAAACGCGGCGTCCCGCTGATAGACATTTTTGCGCTCGTCAAAACGGGAGCGGCGGCCGATCCTGCTGGTCAAGAAGGACTTGCCTCTGTAACCGCCGGTCTCTTGCGCAAAGGAACGAACAGCCGGACGGCGCAACAGTTCGCGGCAGATTTTGACTTCATTGGCGGCTCCTTTAGCGCGGATGCCGGGGCGGACTTTACGAACATCAGCGCCGAATTTCTGACAAAGGATGCGGCAAAAGGGCTGGAGCTTTTTTCCGACGCCCTCCTGCATCCGTCGTTTCCGCAGACCGAAACCGACAAAATTCTCGCCCAGAGCCTCGATGGTGTGAAGTCCGCCAAAGATGAACCGCAGGCCGTGCTTCGCTTGTACTACGCGGGCTATCTCTACGGCACGCATCCATATGGGCGTCCCGCGGATGGCGACGAGCTTTCGCTGAAGCACATCCAGCGCGATGCTGTTCTGAAGTTCCACGAAACCAATTACGCTCCGGGAAATACGATTCTGGGAGTCGCTGGCGAGTTTGATGCCGTCGAAATGCGGAAACAGCTTGAAGAAGCCTTTGGCTCCTGGCCGGCACGCACAGTACCAAACACTTCCGTCGCTTCTGTCCTCCCGGCAAATGGCAAGAAGCTGCTTCTGATTGATAAGCCCGGTGCCACGCAAACCTATTTCGCCATCGGAAACATCGGGACGGCCGCGAACGACCCGGACCGCGCTGCGATTCGCGTGGTCAATACGATTTTCGGCGGGCGATTCACATCGGAGCTGAATGAAGCGCTGCGCGTTGAATCCGGATATACCTACGGAGCAAATTCGTTTTTCGATTCGCGCAAAGCTCCCGGGCCGTTCGGAATATTCAGCTTCACCAAAAATGAAACTACAACTCCGGCGATTGACCTGGCTCTCCAGGTTTTGGAAAAGCTTCACAAAGACGGCGTGACCGAGGAACAGCTCAAATCCGCGAAGAGTTATATCAAGGGACAATTTCCGCCGAACATCGAAACTTCCGGTCAGCTCGTCCACCGGATCGTGGTCAACGAATACTACGGGCTCGGGGACGACGAAGTGAACCAGTTGGAAGCCCGTGTTGACGCGGTCACACCTGCCATCGCCAAGCGAATCATCGAACGGCATTTTCCCGCGGACAACCTGGTATTTGTGCTGATTGGGAATGCGTCAGCTATCCGGCCTGCGGTAAAAAAGTATGCCGGCAAAATGGATGAGCGCGCTATAAGCGATCCCGGTTTTTGGCCGCCACCGGCAGGCGTTCAGAAATAGCGAAGTGCCTTGTGATTCGCACAGCGTAAAAAAGCTTATGAGGTGTACTTCAGGAGGAACAATGCGTTTTCGAATCTCGTCAGTGATGGTGGCTCCTTTGCTAGCGGTGCTGATTGCAGTCTTCTGCGCGCCAAGCGGGTCTGCCGCGTCGGAAGAAAGTCCGCTGCTCGTGCAGGCGCCCACGATGAGCAAGACGCAAATCGTGTTCGCGTATGGCGGGTATCTTTGGAGCGTGCCGCGGGAAGGTGGCGAAGCGCGGCAGCTCACGACAGGGGGGCACGAGAGCCGGCCGAAATTCTCTCCCGACGGAAATTGGATTGCGTTCACTGGCCAGTACGATGGCAACATCGACGCGTACGTCATGCCCGCCGATGGCGGCGAACCGAAGCGCTTGACCTGGCATCCCGACCCGGATGTCGTTGTTGGATGGACTCCGGACGGCAAGAAGGTACTGATTAGTTCAGCCCGCGAAGCGTATGCGGACTTTGACCGTTTGTACACGATACCTGCCGAAGGCGGAGTTCCGGAAGTTCTGCCGATGTGGCGCGGGGAAGCGGCATCGTATTCGCCCGATGCCACGCGCATCGCTTATGTGCCAAATCTGAAGTGGCAGGTTGCCTGGAAGCGGTATCACGGCGGACAAACAACCCCCGTCTATCTGCTCCGCTTGAGTGATTTGCAGCTGGAGAAAGTGCCTCGCGAAAATTCGAACGACGACGATCCTGTCTGGGTCGGCGACACGGTCTATTTTCTTTCGGACCGCAAAGGACCCGTTACGATCTTTGCCTACGACACGAAAACGAAGAGCGTGAAGCAGGTGTTGGAAAACAAAGGCCTCGATGTGAAATCGCTGTCTGCCGGGCCGGATGCGCTTGTCTATGAGCAGTTCGGCGGGATCTACACCCTCGATCTGAAAACGGAGAAACCTAGCAAAGTCGAGATTCGCCTCTCCGGCGATTTGCCGGCGACGCGGGCGCATTTTGAAAAGGTAGCAGACAAAATCCAGAACGCCGCCATCTCGCCAACCGGGGCTCGCGCAGTGTTCGAGGCGCGTGGCGAAATTCTGACCGTTCCGGCGGAGAAGGGTGATGTGCGAAACCTGACGCGGACGACGGCGGTGGCGGAGCGAGATCCCGCGTGGTCGCCCGACGGCAAATCGATTGCCTTTTTCTCGGACGAATCCGGGGAATACGCGTTGCATATCGTGGATCAAACCGGCCTGGGCGCGGTGAAGAAAATTAATCTTGGCAATCCTCCTTCGTACTTCTACGGACCGCTTATGGTCGCCGGACAGCAAGAAAATCGCATATACCGACAAGCGCCTGAATCTCTGGTATGTGGACGTGGAAAAGGCACGCCCGTAAAGG
The DNA here is from genome assembly GCA_963804545.1 of uncultured Acidobacteriota bacterium. Taxonomy (GTDB): domain Bacteria; phylum Acidobacteriota; class Terriglobia; order Acidiferrales; family UBA7541; genus Acidiferrum. The sequence goes on along the minus strand of CAWDQW010000004.1, from coordinate 1,616,718 downwards.
TGACGGCGGATCGCTATGAAGATCCGATCCTCGACGATGAACGAAACATGGTCGCCGGACAGCAAGTGGCTGACCTATGCGAAGTTTCTCGAAAACCACATGCGGAATATCTTCGTGTATTCGCTGGAATCGGGGAAAGAATCGCAAATTACCGATGGCACCAGCGATGCGCGGTATCCGGTATTCGATAAAAATGGCAAATCACTCTATTTCGCTGCCAGCACGGATATTGGACTTTCCATTGGCTGGCTCGATCTTTCGAGTTATCAGCATCCGGTTTCGAGAAGCATTTACGCGGTTGTATTGAAGAAGGGCGATGCTTCCCCTGTCGAGCCGCAAAGTGACGAGGAGAAAGCCGCGGGCGACGAGAAAGCCAAAGATGCTGACAAAGCGAAAGAGCCGGCAAAGGGCGCGGACAAAGGAAAAGAAGGCGACAAAAAAGACGAAGTAAGGTCACGATTGATTTGGACGGTATCGGCCAGAGAATTGTGGCGTTGCCGATCAAAGCAGCGAATTATGTCGGCCTGGATGCCGGCAAGACCGGCATGCTGTTCCTGAGCGAAATCCCGATGTGCCGAGCCTGACGGAGCCGACGCCTAGTCTCCGTTTCGAAATTTGATCTGAGCACGCGCAAGACGGAACCATTCCTTGGCGGTCGTCAGCGGCTTTTGTGGTCTCGGCCAACGGTGAAAAGGTGTTGTACAGGCAAGGTCCCGGAGCCGGCGCCTGGTTCATCGCGGCGGCGGCAGTCGTGCCCAAGCCGGGCGATGGCGCGCTGAAACTCGACGGATGGAGGTTTACACCGATCCACGCGCTGAGTGGAATCAGATGTACCACGAAGTCTGGCGGATCGAGCGTGACTTCTTCTACGATCCCAACCATCACGGTTGAATATTGCCGCCGCCGAAAAGAAATATGCGCCGTACTTAAAGGGTGCGGGAGGCCGTGCCGACGTCAATCATCTCTTTGACGAGATGCTTGGTGAACTTACAGTCGGACACATGTTTATGGCCGGAGGAGATGTGCCGCAACCCAAGCAGCGTGAAGGGCGGACTCCTTGGCGCGGACTACAAGGTGGAAAACGGGCGGTACCGTTTTGCGCGCATTTTCAATGGAGAAAATTGGAATCCAGAATTGCGCGCGCCGCTAACGCAACCCGGCGTCGACGTGAAAGTGGGGGACTATCTGTTGGAAGTGAGTGGCCGCGAAGTGCGCCCACCCATCGACGTCTACAGCTACTTTGAAAACACCGCGGGCACGCAAATCAAAATCAAAGTGGGCCCGAACCCCGGATGGCAAGGACGCTCGCGAAGTCACTGTTGTGCCGCTGGCCAGTGAATTCCCGATCTGCGCAATTTGCCTGGGAAGAAGACAATCGCCGCAAAGTGGATCAGTTGAGCGGCGGCAAAGTCGCCTACGTACATGTGCCGGACACCGCGAACGGCGGCTTCATCAATTTCAACCGCTATTACTTTGCACAAGTCGGCAAACAAGCTGCCATTATTGATGAACGCTACAACCACGGCGGCGAAATCGCGGACTATATCATCGACATGCTCAAACGGCCGCTACGCAATTGCGACATTACCCGGGAAGGCGAACAATTCTGCTCGCCGCTCGCGCAAATCTACGGCCCGAAGACGATGATCATCAACGAAATGTCGGGCTCCGGCGGCGACGCTTTGCCGTGGATGTTCAAGCAGGACAAAGTAGGGCCGCTGGTCGGCACGCGAACGTGGGGCGGGCTGGTCGGCATTTATAACTACCCGCCGCTGATGGATGGCGGCCTCGTCACCGCTCCGCGCGTGGCGATCTTTGGACTGCACAGCGAGTACGAAGTGGAAAATCACGGCATTGCTCCGGACATCGAAGTCGAAAACGATCCCGCGTCCGTCGCGGCTGGACACGATCCGCAGCTCGAACGCGCCGTCCAAGTCACGCTGGAAGCGTTGAAGGCACACCCGGTAGTGATCCCCGGGCCGCCTCCTTATCCGAACTATCAAAAGAAGTGACCTGCATAAAAGCCGCGGCCGCTCCGCGAATTTCGTAGGTTTCCTGTCGGCGGCCTGCGCTGCGGCGAGGGGTTGTGTTATTTTGTTTGTGATCCCTCCATGCCAGAACTTCCTGAAGTCGAAACGGTAGCTCGAGGGCTGCGGCGAACGATCTTAGGCCGGCAGAATATTGTCCGTGCGGCTTGGTAAGACGGATTTTATCGATGATCCTGCCGCGCTCGAGCAGCATCTTCCGGGCAGGCAAATCGAGACCGTCGACCGTTATGGCAAATTCATGCTGTTGGGTCTCTCGCCGGTCGAAGGTGGTGCGTCTGCACCGGCAAATGGCGATGCAGCGCCTGCTGCGCTTCTCGTGCATCTGGGAATGACGGGGCAGATCGCGCCGATTCCCGCAGCCCAGCCTTGCGAGAAACACACTCATGCTTGTTTCCTGCTCGACGATAATCGCGAATTGCGTTACACGGATGCGCGAAGATTCGGGCGGCTTGCTTATCTCGCGCCAGGTCCGCTCGCGGAAGAACTGCTTTCATTCGGGGCCGACCCGCTGGAGATTAGCGCCGAAGAATTTGTGAAACAAACGCAGAATCCGCCGCGCGAGAATCAAGGCATTGCTTCTAGACCAGAGCTTCGTGCGTGGAGTGGGAAATATCTATGCAGACGAGAGTTTATGGCGCGCGAAGATTCATCCGGCGCGCCTCGGTACAACGTTAAGAAAGGAACAGGCGGTGGCGTTGCATCGAGTGCTGCGCAAAATCCTGGAAAAGGCTATTGTTATGCGCGGCTCCTCGATCTCCGACTTTCTTGACGCCGATGGCCAGCCCGGCGAATATCAGCGGCACCATCGTGCTTATGGGCGCGTGGGCGAACGCTGTTACCGCTGCGGCGCTGTGATTCGGCGCGCGATTGTGGCTGGCCGCAGTAGTTATTTTTGTCCAACGTGCCAGCCTGCGCCCCGGGGTTGCCCCACGCTTCCGCTGCCACGGAAAACGGGGAAGAACCTCGCTAAATAGAAGGCCGGATGCGAGCCGTAGTGCAAAGAGTGAGTCGCGCGTCTGTCACCGTCGAAGGACGCCTCACGGGCGAAATCGGCAACGGGCTGATGATTTTGCTTGGCGTCGGCCGCGAGGACACGACCGTGGTGGCCAAAGCCATGGCGGAGAAAGTGGCGAACCTGCGCATTTTTGAGGACGATCAGGGCAAAATGAACCGGTCGCTCGTGGATGTGCAAGGCTCGGCTCTCATCGTTTCGCAATTCACGCTCTACGGGGACGCGCGCGGGCAGCGCCGGCCAAGCTTTATCTCCGCCGCTCCGCCCGAAATGGCCAAGGCGCTTTACGAAGAGTTCGCGGCAGCAATGCAAGGGCTGGGAATCACCGTAGCGACTGGGATTTTTCAGACCATGATGTCCGTGGAGCTGGTAAATGAAGGGCCCGTCACGATCCTCCTCGACTCCGAAAAAACGTTCTAGCTGGGCGCAACGGCCGAAAGCCGCCGCGACGCTGGGCAAAGCCTCAGTGCTTCGCGAGCTTAAAGAGCTAGCCGATCCAAAGGTGCGTGCGAAGCTCGCCTATTTTGGTGTGAACGTTCCGAAGGCGTACGGAATTTCCGCGCCAGTGCTGCATGCCTTCGCTCGCCATATCGGCAGAAATCAAGCGCTGGCGGAAGAGCTGTGGTCCACGGGCATCCACGAAGCAAGAATCCTCGCCACGCTAATCGGTGAACCGGAAAAGATCACCGCGGCCCAGATGGAGCGTTGGGTACGCGATTTTAACTCTTGGGATCTAGTAGATACGGCATGCTGTTACCTCTATGCGCAAGCGAAACCCGCGTGGGCCAAAATTATTGAATGGAGCAGGCGTCGCGGCGAGTTTGAGAAACGCGCTGCATTCTCGTTGGCGGCTTACCTCGCCTACAAGGACAAGGTTGCTGAGAATTCAAAGTTCGAGCTTTTCCTCGCGGTGATCGAGCGCGAGTCGCATGACGAACGCAACTTCGTGAGAAAAGCGGTCAACTGGGCGCTGCGAAATATCGGAAAAAGAAATCTGCGGCTCAACGCGGCGGCAATCCGCTCCGCAGAACGGATTCACCGGCAGGATTCTCGCGCAGCGCAGTGGATCGCTGCAGACGCACTTCGCGAACTGAAAAGCGAAGCGGTACAGGCCCGCATACGCAGGAAACCAGACTGAGACCATGGCAAAGAAAATCGTCAATCAAAATGTGAACGTTCGCCGCGCGCGAACAAGCGACGCCCCGCGGCTGGCGGAGCTGAGCGCCCAGCTTGGCTATCCGGCGACGTCCGCGGAGATCGTCAAAAGGATGCGCAGACTGAAACCCGCGTCGCAAAATGCATTATTTGTGGCGGACTCTCCTGGCGCAGGAGTGGTCGGCTGGGCGCACGTCAGTGTAACGCATCTTGTGGAAGTGGGCACGCGCGGGGAATTAAACGGGCTCATCGTCTCCGAAGGCCAGCGAAGCCTCGGAGCAGGCGCACGCCTGCTCGAAGCCGCTGAGAATTGGGCGCGCAAACACGGCTGCCCGAGTATGTCCGTGCGTTCCAACGTGATCCGCGAGCGTGCCCACAAATTTTACGAGCGCCAGGGGTACGAACACTACAAGACGCAGAAAGCCTTCCGCAAGACCCTGTGAACCTCTCCCGCGTTCCTGCCAGTTACTGCTAGCACAGACTGTTGCATCGTGGCGCATGGCAAGGTATATCGCATTACGATATACTTAGCCCATGGGACTGTACATCACCCCTGCCGAGTATCGTGCACTGGCTGAATTGCGTTACCGAATCCGCCATTTTTTGCGCGAAGGAGACGCAAAGGCCCGAGCTGTAGGGCTCGAACCGCAGCAGTATTTGATGCTGTTGGCCATTCGCGGCCTCCCTGAAGGCAGCGAAGCCACCATCCAAACTCTTGCCGAAAGGCTCGCGCTCAAGCATCACAGCGTCGTGGAACTCGTTGACCGCCTTGAAACGACACGGTTACGTGCGCAGGACCCGCAGCCGAGATGATCGGCGCCGGGTGTTCGTAACTCTATTGCCTCGTGGCGACCGATTGCTCGAACAAGTCGCGCGCAACCGTATCAGTGAGCTTCGCACGAGCGGAGAGGCGCTGGTCGGCGCAATCGAAGCTCTCCTCGAGCGCGGTCAGCACAACGGCAATCACCGTAAGAAAACAGCCAAGAGCGAAGTGCGAGAAAGACGTGACTGACGAACACCAAAAAACCAGCCCTCGCGTGAAAACTAACAAGCCGCCCCAAGAACCCAACCAAGAGCTGGGAGATTTCACGACCACGTTGCGAGTTCTACCGATCTCCTGCCTGGCTATGCTCATCGGAGTGCTGTGCGCGTTTGTCGCTCTCGTGCTGCTCCGTTTGATCGGGCTTTTTACCAACCTCTTTTATTTTGACCGCTGGAACACATCGATGGTTTCTCCTGCAGGCAACCATTTGGGTTACTACAGCGTTCTCGTGCCGATTGGCGGCGCTCTTATCATCGGCGTGATGGCGCGCTATGGCTCGGAACGGATCCGCGGTCACGGCATTCCGGAAGCCATCGAGGCGATTTTGATTAATGGCAGCCGCGTCGAACCGAAAGTTGCGTTTCTCAAGCCGCTCTCTTCCGCAATTTCCATAGGTTCGGGCGGGCCGTTCGGCGCGGAAGGCCCGATCATTATGACGGGCGGCGCGTTTGGCTCGATGATCGCGCAGCTTTTCCATTTGACAAGCGCCGAGCGAAAAACACTTCTTGTAGCGGGTGCGGCGGGTGGAATGTCCGCGACGTTTGCTTCTCCGGTTGCCGCGGTGTTGCTCGCCGTTGAGCTGCTGCTCTTCGAATGGAAGCCGCGCAGCCTGATCCCCGTCGCGCTGGCCAGTGCCGTCGCTGCCGTTGCTCGCCGTTACATTTTGGGATTCGGTCCACTGTTTCCCGTTCCCGAGCATCCGCTCTTCATTGGGCCAAAAGCGCTGTTGGGTTGCGCGCTCGTCGGGCTTCTCGCGGGAGTCTTGTCGGCATTACTCACGGTTTCTGTTTACGCTGCGGAAGATGCGTTTCAACATCTCAAAATTCATTGGATGTGGTGGCCTGCCATCGGCGGTCTCGCTATTGGCCTCGGCGGTTTGATTTTTCCGCAGGCCCTTGGCGTAGGCTATGACACGATCGGCGCCCTGCTCCAGGGCAGCGTGACCACGAAGGTGATTTTAGGCGTGCTTCTCGTGAAGTGGTTTATCTGGGCGGTCTCGCTCGGTTCGGGAACCTCGGGTGGTGTTCTGGCTCCGTTGCTGATGATGGGCGGCGCCCTCGGCGGCATGGAAGCCATGTTTCTGCCGAATGAAGGCGCCGGATTCTGGCCGCTCATCAGCATGGGAGCGATTCTCGGTGGCACGATGCGCTCACCGTTTACCAGCATCGTCTTTGCCTTCGAGCTGACCCACGATGCAAATGTCTTCTTGCCGCTTCTTGTGAGCAGCGTGATAGCGCATGCCTTCACCGTCTTGACCTTGAAGAGATCTATCTTGACCGAGAAAGTCGCGCGAAGGGGCTTCCATTTGAGCCGAGAGTATGCGGTTGACGCACTGGAAATTCTTTTTGTCCGCGAAGTCATGCGCTCGAACGTCGTCATTTTGCCGGCCGAAGCGAAGCTCGGCGAGATATTGAACTCGCTTCGCGTGGAGCACCCGCAAAAGCAGCGTCTTCTCCCCGTTGTGGACATCGCCGGCAAACTCAGTGGTGTGTTGACCCGGGCTGACATCCGCGCACGAATCGAACAAGAAGGCGAGGCCGTCCTAAATCGTCCGCTCGGGGATTTAGTGCGAACGAGCACCGTGGAAACACATCCCGACGAAATCCTGCGGGTGGTCGTCTATCGAATGGCCGAAAAAAGCGTGACGAGAATGCCAGTCGTTGAACGCCTAACCGGCAAATTCGTGGGGCTCATCTCACTGGATGACCTTCTCAAGGCGCGCGCCCGGCATTTGGAAGAAGAGCGCCGCCGCGAGAAAACTTTGAATTTGAAGGTTTTCTTTCCCCGTAGAGGAGTAGAACAGCCAATAAAATGACGGAAGCTGTGGAGCAGATTCAAACAAGCTGGTGGAAATCCCCCGCGCGCCACTGGAACGCGCTTCTCAACGAGCGCGAGGAACAGGTCTTCCTAATCCTGACGCTGCTGATTGGCGCCCTCGTCGGCCTGATGGCCGTTGCTTTCATCTTGCTAACCGAGCGAGTTGGTTCGCGCCTCTATCCTCCCGGTGGCGCGGCATGGCACCGTCTCCTTGTCCCGGTGGTCGGCTCCCTGCTGATGGGGTATCTGCTGTACCGCTACTTCCCCGATGCGCGCGGCAGCGGCGTCCCGCAAACGAAAGCAGCTCTCTACGCGCGCGAAGGCCGTATCACCGCCGGCACAATGTTCGGGAAATTTTTTTGCACCTCCGTTACGTTGGCTAGCGGAATTCCTTTGGGCCGCGAAGGTCCAACGGTGCAAGTCGGCGGTGGGATCGCTTCTGTGTTGGGCAGGCACCTGGGGCTGCGCCCCGAAAAAGTGAAGGCGCTCATCCCCGTGGCGGCGGCTGCGGCCATCGCAGCCGCGTTCAACACGCCTTTGGCGGCCGTGCTGTTTGCCCTTGAGGAAGTCGTGGGCGATCTTCACGCGCCCGTGCTTGGCTCCGTGGTGCTGGCCTCGGCCACTTCCTGGGCGATGCTGCGCCTATTGTTGGGCAATAACCCGCTTTTCAAAGTTCCGCAATATCAGCTGGTCAATCCCTGGGAATTCGCGATCTACGCTGTGCTCGGCGTGGCCGGTGGTCTGGTGTCCGTGGCCTTCACAAAACTATTGCTTGGAATGCGCGAGCGATTCCTGAAATTCCCGAGGAAAACCGTTCCATTCCAGCCGGTCGTCGGCGGCGTATTAGTTGGAATCATGGGCTGGTTTGTGCCCCAAGTGCTGGGCGTGGGTTACGAACATGTCGGCGCGGTTCTGAATGGCGGTATGGCTCTCAAGCTCATGGTCTTGCTTTTGGTACTGAAACTTTTCGCGGTAACCACAAGTTACGCCTCCGGAAACGCAGGCGGTATTTTCGGCCCCAGCCTCTTTCTGGGAGCCATGCTCGGAGGGGCCATCGGCACCGTAGCCAACAAACTTTTGCCGGGTTATGTGGCTACGCCGGGGGCCTACGCCCTCGTTGGCATGGGCACGGCATTTGCCGGAATTATCCGGGCGCCGATGACCTCGGTGGTTATGATCTTCGAGATCACGCGCGACTATGCCGTCATCGTCCCTTTGATGATCTCGAATCTAGTCAGTTTCTTCATCTCCTCGCGTCTCCAGAAACAACCCATCTACGAAGCGTTGGCGCGACAGGACGGCATTCACCTGCCCAGCGCCGAATCGCGCCAGCAGGAGGGGCACCGGCAAGTCATCCTGGCCATGCTTCCCGCCACGCATATTCTGTCCGCGGACATGACCGTGCATCAGGCTCTGGAGAAGGTCCGGTCGAGCGACTCCACTGCTTGGCCCGTCAGCGGCGACCGAGGTCTGATTGGCGTCCTAAGTTTTGGCAAGCTTCAGCAGGCTGCGACGGCCGGCTCTGAAACGAAACAACTGAAGGAACTCCTCGACGGGGATGATTTCCCTCATCTCCATGTGGACCACCCTCTTAGTCTCGCGCTCGAACGCATGGGCGCGTTCCAGGTGAACGCACTCCCGGTGGTCAACCGCGCCAACATCCACAAACTCGAAGGCATCGTCACCTTGAAGGATGTCCTGGCTCTATATGGTGTCGGATCACCCGAGAAAGCGTGAGCTGCGAATTCGCAGTCTAAAAACTCGCCTCACCGGGGTTTGAATTCAAGAGTGGAGAATTAGTCCCGAAAAATCGGATATTTCTGCCGCAGATCTTCAATGGCCGCCGATTTGGAACCGCGCCGCAAGTGATGGCAAAGGATGCGACGCTCTCGAATCATCCGCGCTTCCGAAGCCTGGCCTTCGCTGGATTATCTCTGGTCTATAGTGCCTGATTGATTTATGCTGCCCACGGCGCAATCTAGCTTCCCTTTGCCATGCTCTTCAAAACACAAAGCGCTTCGGTCTATGGCATCGACGCCTATCTCGTCGAGGTGGAAGTCGATGTCGGCTCGGCTCGCATGCAGGACTTCAACGTCGTGGGCCTCCCGGACAACGCCGTTAAGGAAAGTCGGGAGCGCATCAAGTCCGCCCTCCGCAACTGCGGCTTCGAGTTTCCTCACGGCCAGGGTGTGACCATCAATCTCGCCCCCGCCGACGTTCGCAAAGAAGGCTCGGCGTTCGATCTTCCGATGGCGTTGGGACTCGTCGGCTGCATGGGCCACTTTTTTGGCAAGCAGCTGAACCAATGCATGTTTCTCGGCGAACTGTCGCTTGATGGAAGCATCCGTTCCGTGCGCGGCGCGCTCTCCGCCGCGCTCGCAGCGCGCGAATTTGGGCTGAAGTCTCTTGCAGTGCCCGAAGCAAACGCGCGTGAGGCTGCCGTCGTCGAAGGCGTCAACGTATTTGCTCTAAAGACGCTTCCGCAAGCCGTCGATTTGGTGAACGCACCGGAATCGTTCCAACCCGTGGTGGTCGATGCCAAGCAGATGCTTTCGGAAGCGGCCCAGTATTCCGTCGACATGCGCGACGTGCACGGCCAGCAAGCCGCCAAACGCGCGCTGGAAGTGGCCTGCGCCGGCGGTCACAACATCCTCTTCATCGGGCCGCCTGGGGCTGGCAAGACCATGCTCGCCAAGCGCATCCCCACGATTCTGCCGCCGATGTCCCTCGAGGAGGCCATTGAAACCACGCGCATTCACAGCGTCGCTGGGGTTCTCGAAGACAGCCGCGGCCTCGTTGGCACGCGTCCCTATCGTTCTCCGCACCACACTATCAGCGACGCAGGCCTGATTGGTGGCGGGGCCGTCCCCCGCCCCGGAGAAGTTTCGCTCGGCCACAATGGCGTTCTCTTCCTCGACGAGCTACCCGAATTTCAGCGCAATGTTTTGGAAGTCATGCGCCAGCCCCTCGAGGACGGAGCGGTGACCATCTCTCGCGCGGCCGTCTCCGTCACTTTTCCCTCGCGGTTCATGCTCGCTGCGGCCATGAATCCCTGCCCGTGCGGTTATTTTGGCGATCCTCTGCGCGAGTGCCACTGCACACCGCCCATGATCCAACGCTATGTCTCGAAAATCTCGGGGCCTCTTCTCGATCGCATCGATATTCACATTGAAGTCCCCGCCGTAAAATACAAAGAACTGCGCGCTCCTTCCTCTTCCGAGGACTCAGCCGCCGTTCGCCAGCGCGTTATCGCGGCGCGCGACAGGCAGCTGGAGCGCTTTCGAGCTGAAAAAAAGACCTACGCCAACGCGCAGATGATGCCCAAGATGATCCGCAAACATTGCGCCATTTCCGCCGAGGGGGAAAAGCTCCTCGAAAACGCCATCACCCGCCTGGGCCTCTCTGCTCGTGCCCACGACCGCATCCTTAAAGTAGCCCGAACCATCGCCGATCTCGATGCCTCCGAAAACATCGATCCTCGCCACCTCAGTGAAGCCATCCAGTACCGCACCCTGGATCGCTCCTATTGGTCGTAGGAAAATCAAATTTCTCCGCTGCCGCTCTGCCCTCCAGTCCAGCCCTGCCTGGATCTCCATCTCCCCCAGAAACCCCAAGTGCTCCATTGACTTAGCTTTAGCCGCTGTGTTACCGATAAGTGCGCGTTCCCGGGGGTAGTTTGCCTCCGGCAGGGCGCCACGAATGGGCACAGAACCTAAGCACCTCGAAATCACTCTCGAGACGCAAGTCGAAAGCGTTAATCTGGCCGAGGAGATGTGTCTCCGTGTCGCCGAAGCTGCTGGCTTTGGCGAGGACGATTGTTACAAAATCGGTATGAGCGTTCGCGAGGGCGTCATCAACGCATTTCACTATGGCAATCAGGAGCGCCCGGAAAAGAAGATTCATCTGGCTGTCGATCTGACTGGCGACAAAATGATCATCCACGTCCTGGATGAGGGCACGGGTTTCACGCTTGCCAATGTGCCGGATCCACTGGCGGAAGAAAACCTTCTGAGCACGTCCGGCCGCGGCATTTTCCTGATGCGCGCGTTCATGGACGAGTTCGACGTCGTGCCAGGACGCACTGGTGGCGCCGAAATCGTCATGGCAAAGAAACTGCCTTTGCAAGAGAACCCGGGAACGAATGGCCAAAGTGGCCATGGCGCTTCCCCGCATCAAGGAGCGTAAACGAACTCATGCCCCTGCGCGCAACTCATCGAGATGCCGGTCAGGCTACTGTCGTGGACCTCAGCGGAAAGATTACTCTGGGTGAAGGCAGCGCCCTGCTTCGCAAGACTGTTCGTGGTCTGCTGGATGATAAAGCGCATCCACATTGTGCTCAATCTCGGAGACGTGGATTACATCGATAGCTCCGGCATCGGTGAGCTCGTAAGCGCGTACACCACGGCCAAAGGCCGCGGCGGAGAATTGAAATTGTTGCACCTCACCAAGAAAGTTCATGACCTTCTCCAGCTCACCAAGCTCTACACCGTCTTCGACGTTTACACCGAAGAAAGCGCCGCCCTGAACAGTTTTCAGTAGTCCACACCGCCCCGAGGTAGGCCGCCAGGTGCCGACACTGGCTTCGCCTCTCGCATCGAGCGCTTTCCTGCGGCACAATTCGCTTATGCCCATTCCCGCCCATTCCGTGCGAACCGGCCCCGATACCCCTTGGATTGTCGAGCAGGCCACCGTTCTCGGATTTGACCTTTGCGGAGTCGTCCGCGCGGAAAAGTTTCCCGAGCTACACCTGGCCCAAGAGTGGCTGGCACGTGGTTACGCCGGTGAGATGAAGTATCTCGCCGACGACGCCGCCGCAATCCTCACCGTGCGTATGCCCGGCATCCGCAGCGTAATCGTCTGCGCCTTGAACTACAACTCCCCCGCGCCGCGATCTCTGAAACGGTTTCACTGGCAAAGAATTCCGAGCCGCGCGGCTGGATTTCCCGCTATGCTTGGGGAGAGGACTACCACGAAGTTCTGAAGCATAAGCTTCAGAGCTCTCGCCCGCCGCCTCCCCGAACGCTTCATCGAACCGCATGAAGCGCGCATTTACGCAGACACAGGCCCGCTGAATGAACGCGTCTTCGCCAAGCACGCCGGCCTCGGCTGGCTTGGGAAAAACACGCTTCTTTTAAACGCCAAGCTTGGCTCCTGGTTTTTTCTCGGCGCTATTCTTACGACTCTCGATCTTCAACCCACACTTGGTCCTGCCGAATCGCCCGCCCCGGACCTTTGCGGCTCGTGCACAAAATGCATCGATGCCTGTCCAACCGGAGCGCTCGTCGAGCCCTACGTGATGGATGCGCGCCTCTGCATCTCATACCTAACCATCGAACTTCGCGGAACCATTTCAGAGGACTTGCGCGGACCGATGGGCCGCCACGTCTTCGGCTGCGATATTTGCCAGGAAGTCTGCCCCTGGAATCGCCGGGCCCCCGTTACGCAAGCTCCGCAGTTTCAGCCTAGAATCTTTCCACAAGGCACAGATAACCAGCCGCAGGAAGCGCATTCAGTCGTCGTTGATCGTGCCGATGAGGAATCTCTCTTCTTCGCCGCCGCCTCGAGTGGCTAGCTGCAATGAATGAAGAACAATTCCGCGCCGTCTTTCGGGGAAGCCCGGTCAAGCGCACGAAGTGGCGCGGCCTCGTGCGCAACGCCTGCATTGCCCTGGGCAACTCCGCTCCCGCGCGGGGCTCGAACGCTCACCAAAGAATTTGCTGACTGCTCTACCCGGCTCTCCGCCTCGGCCGAGCCGCTAATCGCGGAATCTGCCCAATGGGCACTATCGCGCATCAAATGAACGTGGCGAGTTATCAGCGTTTTACCCGGCTCTCTCCGGGCGGCCCCAATCGCTTCGCTACCAGTGTGGCATTGAGCCTTCTCCCGGATGAGCGGTATGATACATCCGGCTGATTGAGCAGCATGCTACAGTCGGCTGGCCGGCCAGCCTCCTCGCCGCAGGAGATCCCCATGTATCGCCGGAAATTTCCTGGTACATACCGGGGTTGTCGGTGCGGGATTGCTTGCAGCGAGCAGCGGCGCTGCTGCGGCTTTGCGCTCCGGCACCGCGTTGGATTTTGCATTAAATCTCAAACTGGAGGAAAAACCCGTGGCATTTACCGTCCCACCGTTGCCTTACTCATTCGACGCGCTCGAACCCTACATCGATGCCAAGACCATGGAAATTCATCACGACAAGCACCATGGCGCCTACGTCACCAACCTGAACAAGGCTCTCGATGGCCACGCCGATCTCCAAGCTAAATCGCTTGAAGACCTTCTCAAGAATCTCGACTCCCTTCCGGAGAACATTCGCGGCGCCGTCCGCAACAATGCCGGCGGCCATTGGAATCATTCGCTCTTTTGGACCCAGATGAAAAAAGGCGGTGGTGGAGAACCTCGCGGCGATCTTGGCGCGGCCATCACTTCGACTTTCGGATCGTTTGCGGGCTTCCAGGAAAAATTCGTGGCCGCGGGACTCGGCCGCTTCGGTTCCGGCTGGGCTTGGCTCCTGGTTAAGGACGGCAAGCTCGCTATCGATTCGACTCCAAATCAGGACACGCCCATTTCGCTCGGTGCCAAGGCTGTTCTTGGTATTGACGTCTGGGAGCATGCTTACTACCTGAAGTATCAAAACGTCCGCGGCGATTACATCAAGGCCTGGTGGAACGTTGTCAATTGGGACTCCGCTTCTCAGCTCTATGCTGCCGCGAAGAAATAACAAACACCTAGCGCATCTCCACCACTACACATCGGCGTGAAACAAAAGGGCCCGGTCCAAAAGGACCGGGCCCTTGCACTCTATCCAGCTTCCCGTCTCCGAGTTTTACATCATGCCATCATCGGTCGCTTCGCCAAGGGCACCAAGCTGCCGCCATGGGAGCTGCCGTTGCTATAGCTCTGCGGCACCGCAGCAAACGTGCGCGCTTCCCGGGTTGCGACGGGCATTGGCATGGGCATCGGTCCAATGGTGTTGCGCGAGGCTTCGCGCACTAACTCCATGCGCCCCCGCACGCGGAACTTCGCAAGCAGCGAAGATACGTGAAATTTCACGGTACGCTCGGAAAGGTTCAACGTCGCGGCAATCTCCTTGTTTGCCAAACTCTTCATCACGCCGCCAAGCACTTCTTCTTCCCGCCGCGTGAGCTTCACGGCGCTGCCTACGGAATGTCCTGCTTGCAGCAGTTTTTCCGCCTTCTCGTTTAGACCTTCCAGCAGATCATTTTCTGCCTTGACCATCACCACGTAATCGTTTGGAGATTGTCCTCTCACCATGCAGTGCATGGCCAGCAGGCCTGCGGCTTGGTCCACGGGGAAACATCCGTCCGGGCCTGCCTCTACGTGAAAGTGCGTTACTCCCGTATTCTTTTCATAAAAATAATAATGATCGCGGGGAATGGCCGGGCGGGGACTGCTCAAAGTATGATGCTGCTCACTTCTGCGGATAAGCTTCACACGCACCCCTCAGTATGCAGCCTCGTGGGACAACCGAAGCTCTCTTTTGGATTGAGCCTCCCCGTCAGGAGGCAAGCTGCATTGCGTAGGCAAATGGCTAAGAAAGAAGCCGAAACAGGGCGCTGAGGACCCGGTGCCTGGATCTACTGCAATGCTGCACCGAGCTGCGAGAAGGAGCTCCCTGTCAGTTCGCCTGCGTTTTCAGACCGAACTGTTTCATCCATGCACTTTTTCCTCCCAATCCACGAAACTACAACTCATTCAGAAATGGAGTACTTAGGCAGGTCCCGGACACCAGCAACCCGCTCCGCGCGGGTAGGAATTGCATAGTGCGCGAATTTTTTCCCTAACTGCACAAGCTGTCTACTAAAGCCGGATTCTATCTTGGAACAAGAATCGCAGAGGGCAGACGATGAAAGATTAGTCACAATCAGAAATTTTTCCGCCTAGGGCCCAGGATTTGCTCTTCTCTGTGGAAAACGGCCTGTGGAAATCTTCCTGTGGAAATCTTCTCAGTACGAAAGGATGCGCGTTTGTTCCGGAGCAATCAGCTCATACGTAACGCCGCGCCAACGTATCTTGCGCGTGACCAGCGACGCGATGAAATTTATTACATATAGAAATGGAATGAAGACCGCCAGAAGCACATAAATCCATGCCTGCCCCGCGATTTGCGAGCGGTACGCCGGCAAGGTTTCCGACACACCCGCCGCTCGCAGCGCTCCTCGAATCATGGCGAGCAACACCGGCAAAAAAGTAAGCGCTGCCAGGTGAAACGCCGGCCGCGTGGCCAGAAAATCGGTAAGCGTCAATATCGTCCCAAGGATGAGTGACAAACAATAGAGCAGGTGAGTGCTCGCCGCAATCCCCCACATTTTTTCTGCATACACGCGGGTAATCAAAACTTGCCGGTTTGTGAATTCCATCAATCCGGTGAAATCCGTCTCGACAAACGAAGGCACGATGCATTCCGGCAAAAACACAATCGAGCGATTCGCACGCTCCAGCGCGCTCGTCATCGAATAATCATCGCTCACCGAATGCTGCCATCCTTCCACGACTCCCGATTGGTCGAAGACGCCCCGCCTTATCGCCGTGCCACCCCCCCAGCAGAAATTCTTTCCTTTTTCGCTCAGCATCGTGACTATGGGTGCGTTCCACGCGGCCAGCAGCGCCGTCGCCAGATTGCTTCGGTTGGGAATCAGCCATCGCATGGTGGTCGTGGCCCCGATACGCGAATCCGCCAGAGGCGCAACCATGCGGTGCAGCCAGTTTTTTCCTGGCCGCCCGTCCGAATCTACGAAGACGAGCACTTCGAATTCTGCATCCAGCTGCGCTATTCCCATCCGCAGGTTGTTCACTTTTTCCCCGCAGCCATCCGGCTTCGCCGTAACCACCAAGTGCGCCTTCGCGCGCGACGAGGAAACCACGCGCTTCACGATGTTGTATGCCGGATCGCTGGCCGAAGCGATCAAAAAGAAAATCTCGTAGTTTTGATAGTCGAATTCCGTCAGCGAAACCAGGTTGCGCTCGAGCGCCGGCTCCACTCCTCTGCAGGGGCAAAGAACGGCGGTCTTCGGCGAATAAAAACCCGGGTCCGTGTGCAAGCGCCGCCGTGTATAGCCCAGCCACTGCAGGCTCGATCCGATTAGGTAGAGCCCCAAAAGGATCTGCGAAATCGCCAGAAAATAGAATAGGATTTCCACGCCTTTTGAGAATAGCAGACACTCTGGGCTCGCGCGCGGTCGCGTGTCCAGTTAGAATCGCACAGGTAAACATCCTAAGGAGAATTGGCATGCCAAATCGCGTGGATTCCTCGATGGTGACATCCGGACTCGAACTTCCCGGTTACCGCATCGTGCGGAATTTTGGAATTGTCCGCGGCATTATCGTCCGGTCGCGCAGCGTGATCGGAAATCTCGGCGCCGCGCTGCAGACCATCGTCGGCGGCAACATCACTATTCTCACAAATCTCTGCGAGAAAACGCGCGAGGATGCCTACGAATTGCTCTTGCAACATGCCGGCGATCACGGAGCGAATGCCGTCATCGGCATGCGCTACGACGCCACCGAAGTCATGCAGGGTGTCACGGAGGTTCTGGCCTACGGAACCGCCGTGCAGGTCGAGCGCATCTCGTAGTTTTTCTCGGGCGCCTGTGCCTCCGCTCGCTGCAGGACGTCCCACAATGGTAGAATCGCGCCTCCCATGTTCTGCTCTTCTTGCGGCGCGCAAGTCTCTTCCAATGGGCGGTTCTGCTCCACTTGCGGCGGAGCGCTCGATTTGAACGCTGCGGCAACAATTGACTCGAATGATCTGAGCGCCGCGCAGGAAACCATTGCTCCTCCTGTCCCCCCTGCCACGCCGCGCAAACCTTCTTCCGCCCCAACTCCAGCTAGGCCGCCGCGCACTCCATCGAGTGGTGGCACCGGCCCAAAATTAACCAGTTCCGATCCCCTGACTGGCGGGCGCTTCACACCCGGGCAGATGATTGTCGAGCGTTATCGCGTCGTCTCCCTGGCTGGCCGCGGCGGCATGGGTGAAGTCTATCGTGCGGAAGATCTGAAGCTCGGCCAGCTCGTCGCTATTAAGTTTCTCCCCGAGAGCCTCTCGCAAGATGCCGCCGCCCTCGCGCGCTTTCATTCCGAAGTGCGCATTGCTCGCCAGGTTTCGCATCCCAATGTTTGTCGTGTGTTCGATATCGGCGAGGCCGACGGCGTGCAGTTTCTCTCCATGGAGTATGTCGACGGCGAAGATCTGGCCTCCGTCGTGCGCCGCATCGGCCGGCTCTCTCCCGACAAAGCCACCGAAGTCGCTCGCCAGATTTGCGCGGGGTTGGCCGCGGCTCACGAGCGCGGCGTCGTTCATCGCGATCTAAAACCCGCCAACGTTATGCTCGACGGCGCAGGAAAAATTCGCATCACTGATTTCGGCCTCGCCGGAATCGCCGCCAGCATTCAGGGCGCCGACATTCGCGCCGGTACGCCCGCCTACATGGCTCCCGAACAACTCGCCGGAAAAGAAGTCACTGTCAAGAGCGACATTTATTCGCTGGGCTTGATCCTCTACGAAATCCTCACCGGCAAACGCGCCTTCGAAGCTTCCACTCTGCCCGAGCTCATCAAGCTTCGCGAGCACGGTACGATCACCAACCCTTCGACCCTCGTTCGCGATCTCGATCCTCTCACTGAGCGCGTCATTCTTCGCTGCCTCGAAAATGATCCTTCAAAACGCCCCGTGTCGGCCTTGCAAGTTGCTGCGGCCCTGCCTGGAGGCGATCCCCTTGCCGCCGCGCTCGCCGCTGGTGAAACTCCGTCACCTGAGATGGTGGCCGCAGCAGGAGTCAAAGAAGGGATTCGGCCACGAGTTGCGCTGGTGCTGCTGGCCATTGTGGCTCTGGGGCTGGTGGCGTCGCTCTTCATCGCGGAGTCGACGCAATTGGTCAATCGGGTGACTCTCGATAGTCCTCCCGAAGTTCTGGCGACCCGTGCGCGTGAGGTGATTGGGCGACTGGGATTAGCAGGGAAGGCGGCGGACTCGGCCTACGGTTTCGAGATAAACAACGGGTACTTGAGTTACATTCAGACACACGACAAAAGCCCAGCGCGCTGGGGCGCGCTCGCGAAGGATGACGCGCCGGCGATGACGTTCTGGTACCGGCAAAGTCCAAACCCGCTTTTCGCGCAGGCGTTTTTTGGAGCGGGATCGGTGGGAGGAGGGCAGGTCGCGCGCTGGGATCCGCCGATGGACACGACGGCGATGGCGCTGGTGGTGTTGGATACGAAGGGCCGGCTCGTGCGGTTCGAAGCTGTGCCTCCGGAAAAAAGTGCGCCGCAGAACCCAAAGACGCTGGATTGGGCGGGATTTTTTGCGGCTAGCGGCTTGAACATGAATGAGTTTCGGTCAGCCGAGCCGGAATGGGCGCCGCTCGTGCCGACGGATTCGCGGGGGGCCTGGACAGGAACGCTTCCCGCGCGGCCAGACATTCCGATTCGCGTGGAAGCGGCAACGTTTCATGGCGCGCCGGTGTACTACCGCATTGTGTATCCGTGGACGACGGCGGGCCGAGACACCGAGACGGACCAAACGCGGCAGCAAAAGATCGCGTCGGTTCTGCTCGTGTTGCTGATCCTTACGGTGTTTGTCGGCGGTGTGGTGTTGGCGCGCTGGAATATTAAAGCGAATCGCGCGGACATGAAGGGCGCGGCGCGACTGGGAGCGTTCGTGTTTGTGACGTTCCTGGTCCTGTGGATCCTGAGCACCCATCATTTGCCGAATTTTCTGGAAGCTATCAGCTTTCTGGTCGCGGTGGCCTCGGCGTCGCTGCGCACCTTTTTTGCGATGGTACTCTACGTCGCGCTAGAGCCGTTCGTGCGGCGGAGGGAACCACAAACCCTGATTTCCTGGACGCGTCTGCTTGCGGGGAAGTTGCGTGATCCGCTCGTAGGGCGAGACCTGCTGATCGGAGCCGTATACGGCGTGGTGATATTTGTGGTGGAAGCGAGCGACAATTTTCTGCTGCCGCTGTTTGGGAAGCTACCACCGATTCCCGGAGGAGTTTCGACGGAATCGCTGCTGGGATTGCGCCACGCTCTGGCCCAAGTCCTGCTATACGTCTTGGGCCAGACGATCGATTCGCTCGGGATTTTCTTTATACTGTTCGTGCTGCAGCGCATCCTGCGGAGCGCGTGGATCGCGGCAATTGTCGTCGCGGTTGCGGGAACGCTGCTTTCGCTTGGCGGCAACAGCGGCGAATATCCCTGGATCAACGCCGTGTTCCTGGTGGTTTTGTATCTTTCGTTTCTGCTGGTACTAAAACGGTTTGGGCTGTTAACGCTGGTCGTGGGGCTGGTGGTGCAGCAGATACTGCTGATTTTCCCGGCGACGATTCACTTGTCGCGGTGGTATGCGGCGCCTTCGCTGATGGGATTGACGGCGATCGCGGCGTTAACGATTTATGGCTTCCGGACAGCGCTGGCGGGCCAGCCGGTGTTTTCGATGAAGGCCTTCGAGCAATAGGGGCAGCTACGGACGCCCTCGTCACCGTTTGCCGCGCGCGGGCGCTGTCTCCTGCGCATGAAGAACGGAGCCGGTGATATGTGCCGCGAGGTTCTCCAATTCATTCAGCGCGCGGCTGGCCGCAACCCGCGCCTTCTCCAAGAATGACGAATCCAGAACAAACGCGCAGCGATCGACAAAGGGATGGTTGGCCGCCTCGAACGGCTTGCGCGCGCGCCGCGACAAGCTATTTCGCGCCAGCAAATCCTCGTACAGCTGCAAATCTGTTTGAAAATCCAGCGCGTCCCCCGCGCTCCATTTCTGTTGCCGCGTCAGCGCCGCCAGATACTTCCTCCGGAACGCCACGCCATCTTTCCTCAACATCGGCCGCGGCTTCGCCCTGCCGGCAGCCAGCGGCTCCGCGTATGTGATTTCCAGCGCCCGCGCCGTCACCGCCAGCAACGCCTCGCGCCTCAGCAGTTCCAGCAAATCGCGATAGAGCGAAGCGTGCACCTGCAATGCATGCCGCCCGTGCTCCACAACATACGAATCCACAAATCGCGGAACAATTCTTTCCCGCTGCAATCCTTCCGCCAGCTGTTGCGCCAGCTCCGCAGGCGTCTCCGTCTTTATCTGTTGTTCGCGTGTCATCGTCTGTTCTTGTAGCTCTTGTTGCCCCACGATTCATCGTGCCCGCTCGCGTTACGCCCCGCTAGAGCGCGCCGAACACGGCCGAAATCCATGTTAGCAGGACTTCCGTTTCGCGCCCGCGCTCCTCGCGCGAAGCGACCCCGAAAACAAAAAGCCCAGCGAACCTCGGTTCGCTGGGCTTGTCTTCGTCAACTTCGGCGCAGCCTTATCCGCCGCACCGATGTAGCTACTCACTACCCACTATTCACTTCTGCTTCAATGAATCGCCCGCGGACTCTCCGGTCCGACACTCTTCGGCTTCGGTTCCGGCACGATCGGCGGCGCCACTACTTCCTTGGACAGCGCGTGCTCCAGCACCTCATCGAGATTCCGCACGTAGGTGATCTTCATATCGCCGAGAATATCCGGCGGAAGATCCGCTACGGCGTTCGGCTCGTTGTCTGCCGGCAGCAGCACTTCCTTGATCCCCGCGCGCTTCGCGCCAAGTACCTTTTCCTTCACTCCACCGATCGGCAGCACGATGCCCGAGAGTGTCATTTCCCCTGTCATCGCCAACCGGTCGCGCACCGGCCGCCCAGTCAGCAAGCTGACCAGCGCCGTCACCATTGCCGCGCCTGCCGACGGACCGTCTTTCGGCACGCCACCCGACGGCACGTGAATGTGGATGTCGCTCTTTTGGAAGAAGTTCGGATCGATGCCATATTCCTCGGCGTGCGACCGAACCCATGTCAGCGCCGCGGTCATGGACTCCTGCATCACGTCACCAAGCTGGCCGGTCTTCGTGAAGTTTTTCCCTCCACGCATACGGCTCGCCTCAATGAACACGATGTCTCCGCCCACTGGCGTCCACACAAGTCCGACAGCCACGCCGGGCTTCTTGACGCGCTCGACAACCTCTTTCTCCGCACGGAACTTCGGCACCCCCAGGTATTCGCGAACGATTTCCGGCGTAACCACCATCTTTTCCGTGTGGCCTTCGGCGAGCTTGCGCGCTTGCTTTCGCGTAATCGTCGCAATCTCCCGCTCCAGGTTTCTCACGCCCGCTTCGCGCGTGAAGCTGTGGATGATTTCCCGCAGCGACTCGTCCGAGAATTCAATCTGCTCTCCAACCTTCAGTCCATGTTCCTGAGCCTGTTTGGGGATCAAATATTTGTGCGCGATGTGCACCTTTTCCTCGCCGGTGTATCCGGCGAGTTCGATGATCTCCATGCGGTCCCGCAACGGCTCCGGTATCGGATCCATCCAGTTCGCCGTGGCGATGAACAGAACCTTCGACAAATCGAACGGCACATCCAGGTAGTGATCGCGGAACGCGTTGTTCTGCTCCGGATCGAGCACTTCCATCAACGCCGACGACGGGTCGCCCCGGAAGTCGCGGCCCAGCTTGTCGACTTCGTCCAGCATCATCACCGGATCGTTCGACTCTGCCCGCTTCAGCCCTTGAATGATCTGTCCCGGCAGCGCGCCAATATATGTGCGCCGATGGCCGCGGATTTCCGCCTCATCATGCATACCGCCTAAAGCGATGCGCACGAATTTGCGGCCAAGCGACCGCGCGATGGACTTCCCCAGCGAAGTCTTGCCCACGCCGGGAGGTCCAACGAAGCAAAGGATCGGCCCCTTCATCCCCGGCTGCAGTTTCTTCACCGCCAGGTAGTCGAGAATTCGTTCCTTAACCTTCGCCAGATCGTAGTGGTCTTCGTCAAGAATCTGCTTTCCCTTGGTGATATCGATCTCGCTCACACCGGAAGACTTTGCCCACGGCAAAGAAGTCATCCACTCAAGGTAAGTCCGCGAAACCATGTATTCCGCCGAAGCCGGCGTCATTTTCGCCAAACGCTTCAGTTCGCGGTCGCACTCTTTCTTCCCTTCCGCCGTCATTCCGGCTTCATCCACCTTCTTGCGCAGCTCGTCGATTTCCTGCGTGGAATCGTCAGACTCGCCGAGTTCCTTCTGGATGGCCTTCATCTGTTCGCGGAGCAAATACTCGCGCTGGTTCTGGCCCACCTGCTCCTGCACCTGCTCGTGAATCTTCGAACGCAGTTCCAGCACTTCCAGCTCTTTCGAGAGTTCGCGGATCAACATCTCCAGCCGCTTGCGCACGCTCGGCGTTTCGATCAACTCCTGCCGTAGCAATGTCGAAAGCGAGGGCAGCGTCCCGGCGATAAAGTCCGCAAGGCGTCCCGGGTCATCGATATTCATTGCCACGGATTGCAAATCATCCGAAAGTTGCGGTGAGTGGCTCACTACATCGCGGAACAAGTCCTGCGCATTGCGCTGCAGCGCTTCCAGTTCGGCGTCCACATCTCCCGTAATTTCCGGCTGCGCTTCGACGCGCGCACGCAAAAACGGCCGCAAGCCGATCAGCTCCAGCACGTTCACGCGCTGCAAGCCTTCCAGGAAGATGACCACGTTCCCGTTGGGCATTTTCACGGTCTTATGAACCTTCGCCAGCGTACCGACTTTATGCAGGTCCGCGGCGGCAGGATCCTCGACCCGGGGGTCCAGCTGCGCCACAACCCCCAACAATTTCTCCTCGCCTTCCAGCGAGTTCACCAGCGCCAAAGAGCTCTCCCGGCCTACCGTTAAAGGCAAAACTGCCCCAGGAAACAGAACCGTATCCCGAACCGGCAGGATCGCGAGAATCTCTGGCACCGCATACTTTTTCTCAGCCATAGTGAGTGTCCCCTAAATCCGGGCGCGAGGAAGATTCTCCCGCGCTTACAACGTTAGATGCGTCCTAAACTAAAAGGATGCGGATAGATGCAAGCAGAATTAGCATGAAATCTTAGCGTAGCAAACTCATATTCTAGCACGCGTCCCATATCCTTGCAAATTCTTCTATAAGTCCATTTTTATCAGATACTTGCTCTCCATCCAAAGCTCTCCTTCTTGGCCTTGCCTTGCTTCCTACCATCGGCCTTGATTCTTCTTACTTCAGGCCTTTGCCCTTCTCAAAGAAAATCTCTTCCGCACGAATTCTTCGGCTTCGGCCTTCGTCGCTAGCAGTCCCTCAAGCTGAGCGTCTTCCACCGCTCTCAATATTTCGCTAAAAAGCGGTCCAGGGATATAGCCCATTTCGCTCAAATCAGTACCCGTTAGGACACGTTGTGGACGAACCTCCACCTCCGGCGTTTCCTCTAAAAACCGCTGCACCATACCATACGAGTCCAGGTTGCGATGGCTTGAAAGGCAATCCAACCGGTGAAGCTCCATATGTTCTTCAAAGTGCGGCAGCCGCACAAATCGTTTTAACGTCGACTTGCGCATTTGATCCACAGCTCCGAAACCGCATGTGGTTAGCCACTAGCGCGATAATTTGTTCCGTCTCTTCGTTCGAAAACCGGTACCGCCGGCAAATCGCCTCCGCCATCCGAACGCCCACATCCACGTGGTGATCGAACCGGATCCTGTCACCCGTCTGCGAAGCTGGCCTGAAGGTGGGCGGCTTGCCCACGTCGTGAAGCAGCACGCCCCACGCCAGCGTTGGCGATGTCCCTGCTGGCAGTCCTTCAATCATCAGCAGCGTGTGCGTCCACACGTCCCCTTCCGGATGATATTGCGGCGGCTGCTGCACGCCCTTCATCGCCGAAATTTCAGGCAGCACAATCGCGAGGAGCCAGGATTTCTCCAGTAATTCGAATCCTGTGCGAGCTGCCCCTTCCGTCAGAAGCTTTGTGAGTTCCTCACGAATCCGTTCCGCCGAAACATCAGTGACACCGCCGGCGTGGCGCCGAATCGCCGCAAACGTTTTGTGCTCAATCTCAAAGCCAAACCGCGCCGCAAACCTCACCGCACGCATCATCCGTAGCTTGTCTTCCGTAAAGCGCCGGTCCGCTTCACCGATCGCGCGAATCATGCCAGCCTTCAGATCGGCCTGGCCCTCCACAAAATCAAGAACTTCGCCGGTGTCATGCCGCATCAACAAACCATTGATCGTGAAGTCCCGCCGCTGTACATCTTCCTGCGCCGATCTCGAATAAACTACGCGGTCCGGATGCCGCCCGTCGGAGTACCCCACGTCGGAACGAAACGTCGCGACTTCCACCTTCACTCCTTCACGCGGCACGAGCACCACGCCGAACTGCGCGCCCACAGCAATGCTTTCCGGAAACAACTCCATCACGCTCTTAGGCGTCGCATCCGTCGTCACGTCGTAGTCCGCCGGTTCGCGCCCCAGCAGCAAATCGCGCACACATCCGCCCACCAGCAGCGCCTGGTACCCGTTGCGCTGCAACGTATCGCAGATCGAATTGGCCAGCTCTCGCGCCCTCACCCCGCGATTATGCGACACTCGCGGCAACAAGGCGAATCCCGCATAAGCCTCACTGTGGGGTGCGGCAGCTCTACTGCCGCTTTTCAAACTGACGCGCTACTGGCTTTATATCTCGCGAGGCGCATACTTCCAGGAGGCATTATTTGATTCGAAACACCAGGCAGGTAATATCGTCGGACTGTCGCGTGAAACCAACGTAGTCATCCACGCGCTTCATCAGAAATTGCAATGACTCCTGGGCATTCCAATCAGGCAGCGCGCGGATAGCCGCGAGCCAACGTTCGTCTCCAAATAAATCGCCCTTCTCATCAAAGGCTTCCACCACGCCGTCCGTATAGAAAATCAGAGCGTCGCCGGGTCTCAGATCGAGGGCGGCCGTGCTGTAAGTGGTGTCGGGTTCGATGCCCAGCGGCAAGCCGCCGACTTCCAGCTTTTCGAGCACTCCATGCGCATGCCGCAAGATCGGAGGATTGTGGCCTGCGTTTACATAAACCAGGCGCCGTGTCGCAGGATCGTAGTCGCCGAAAACAGCCGTGGTAAACCGGCGTCCATCTTGGCTGTGCGCGCTGGCATAGCGATTCAAACGCACGACAAGCTCTCCCAAAGCTGCGCCTTCGCCGGCAATCGTGCGCAAGCTGGCCTGCAGCGTGGCCATTAGCAGCGCGGCAGGGATGCTCTTGCCCGCCACATCGGCAATCACCAGCATTACCTTTCCGTTTTCTGCGGCGCTCGCTGTGGGATAGAAGGCATCGTAATAATCGCCGGCGACGGAATTCTGCGGACGCGAAGCAAACGCAATATCCGCTCCCGCCACTTCGGGCGGTTTGGATGGCACCAGCCAGGTCTGAATTTCCCGCGCGATTTCCAAGTCCCGCTTCATCGTCACCTTGTCCGCGAGCTCCAGCGCGAGCAGCAGCAGAAGCAGCATCACAGTGATGAAAGTGAAGTCGAAATCGCCCTTCACATCGTTGCTGAACTCAAAATGGAAGCCCGAGCCCACCAACAGCACGAAGGCGAGGATCAGAAGCACGCGTCGCGCCGGTGTCAGCTTCATCACCAGCGACCAGAACAAAGTCTTGGCAATCCGCCAGAATCGAGGCCGCCCTCGACGGTTCACCATGTCTTCGGCGGCGGCGTCCGTCATATAGAACCCGTAACTGGCGCGCGCGTCTGCCGTGAACTGCGACCACAACTCGTCAATCCGGCGGCCTTCGCTGATGCGTTGCCAAAATTCGGAAAGTTTGCCGCTGCGGATGCGGTCCGCGGTGCCGGAAGGAGGTGTTACAGGACTCATTTGAGAAGTATAGGGTATCCAGGCAGATTCGTCGTGACGGGCATCACGACTCGCTCGACTTCTTGAGGTTTGCCCTTCCTAAGGTAGACAATCTTGGTTCGTCGCGTTCATCTTTTGAGCCTTCCGCGCGCAGCGAGCCGCCGAATTGCACTTTTCCAAAACCGAAGCGGTCGCGCAACTTGTCGGCAGCCCGCGTTAGCTTTTCAAGCCGTTCGCGCCGCTCGGCGTCAAGCAGATCGAGCTGATCGCTGCCGTGCGTCAGGCCGCTCAGGCTCACGCCGAGCAAACGGATTTTGCGCTTCATGTCGCGATGCTCGGCAAAGAGCCTTTGAAAAACCTGAAAAATATCCGCGTCGAGCCGCGTCGGCTCCGAAAGAGTTTTCGCGCGCGTGTGCGTGTCGAAGCCCGCGTAGCGAATCGTGAGCGTAAGTGTTCGCGTCGCCAGCTCCGCTTCGCGAAGACGCTTGCACGCTTTTTGTGA
This sequence comes from uncultured Acidobacteriota bacterium, assembly GCA_963804545.1. GTDB lineage: Bacteria > Acidobacteriota > Terriglobia > Acidiferrales > UBA7541 > Acidiferrum. Next base: position 1,590,490 of record CAWDQW010000004.1, on the reverse strand, counting down.
AAGGTGGCTGAGCAGAGCGTGGAGCGCTTCCGTATCGTTCGTATCTTCCCCAAATGTGTGATTGTGTGAAATGGATTTTGGCTCGGCGTCGATCACGAATTCGTAGGAATCGCCGCCGCGCGCTTTGCGATAAAGCGCATCGCCCCACTGGCCAAAGATCTTTTCGAGTTTTTCCGGCGAAACTGCGGCGAGTTGCTCGACGGTTTCAATGCCAAGCGCGCGCAGTGCACGCTCCGTCACTTCGCCGATGCCGGGAATTTTCCGCGCAGGGAGCGGCGCGAGAAAACGCGCTTCTTGCCCAGACGCAACCCACACGAGTCCGCGCGGCTTGGCTTGATCCGAAGCGACCTTTGCAACAAGCCGCGTTGTCGCGAGCCCGGCCGAACATGGAAGATCCGTTGTGCGCGTGATAGTGCGAAGAAGCTTGTCGGCCGCCGCTAGCGGCGGCCCGTGCAGCCGTTCGGTTCCCGCTAAATCCAGATACGCTTCGTCGATTGATACCATTTCCACGATCGGAGAAAACTTCGCGAGAATCGTCGCGACACGGTCGCTCCACACTCCATACTTTTCATGATGCCCGTCCAGAAAAACGGCGTGCGGGCAAAGTTTTCCCGCTGTACGCAATGGCATTGCCGAATGCACGCCGAACTTCCGGGCCTCGTAGCTCACCGCCGTAACGACACCGCGCTGATCTGGCCGTCCTCCAACCACAACCGGCTTGCCTCGCAGCTCCGGGCGCTCCAGCAATTCCACCGAAACAAAAAACGCGTCCATATCCACATGCAAAATGGACGCAGTTGCCGTGGCCCCCTGCTCTTCAAGCGGCCCGTGCTTCGCTCGAAACCGCGCCATTTCCGGCATGCCGCTAGCCTACTCCCGATTCCATCTTCGCCACAACTTCGCCCTCGCTTAAGCACGCTCGGCGCCAATGACGCGATCGATGCCGGCCAAATCTTTTGTTACGCCGACGTTTGTCCAGGTCGGCGTATCGAGGAGTGGTTGGACGGCGGGGAGACTGCCGTGGCCGAGTTCGAGGACGAGAAGACCGCCGGGCTTCAAGCGTTGCGCGGCTTGCGCGATCAAGTCGGCGTAGAGTTCGTAGCCTTCTTCGCCGCCATAGAGCGCGATCTCCGGTTCGTGCTCGCGCACTTCGCGCATAAGCGTTTCCTTTTCTTTGCGGCCGATGTATGGCGGATTGCTCACAACAAGCTCGTACTTGGCAGTCCTTTCTCCGAGAAGATTGGCTTTCAAGAAAGTAATGCGGTCGGCGAATCCGTTGCTGGCGGCATTGCGGCGAGCCACTGCGAGAGCCGCCTCTGAAATATCGGTAGCAACGATGCGCGTTCCGGGAAGTTCTTTCGCGAGAGCGATGGCGATGCAGCCGGAGCCAGTGCCGACATCGATGATGTTCAGATCATCGCCAGTCAGGGTCGGTTTGCGGCCCGCGCGAATTTCTCTTACGGCCAAGCGGTCGAGGGCGACTTCGATGACGTGTTCGGTTTCGGGGCGGGGGATCAACACGTCGGGAGTGACTTCAAACTCGAGGCCCCAGAATTCTTGTTTCCCGGTGATGTATTGTGTTGGTTCGCCGCAAGCGCGCCGCAGAATGAGCGAGAGGAATCGATGCGCGTCGAGGCCTGAGAGTACGTCTTCGGGGTGCGCGTAAAGCCAGGCGCGGTCGCGCCCGAGGACGTGAAGAAGCAGCAACTCCGCCGCGAGCGTATACGAAGGGACGTTCGCGTCGCGAAGCTCGGCGATGCCTCGTTTCAGTGCGGTGCGGACGTCGATCGTTTCTGGATTCACTTGAGCCACTGTTTGGTCAGTCATCGTCGACTAAAGAATGTGGTTTCGGAAAAAACAAGAAAAAAGATAACGCGGAGACGCAGAGCGCGCGAAGTTTCGCGGAGAGGTCTCGGCGAAACGGCGAATTAGGCGGCTCCTAATTCTTGTTCGAGACGTTCAGCCTCGTAGTGGCTGACGAGGCCGTCGACTAAGGCGCCGAGTTTTCCTTCCATGACTTCCGTCAATTGGTGAAGCGTGAGGCCGATGCGGTGATCCGTCACGCGATTCTGCGGAAAGTTGTAGGTGCGAATTTTTTCGGAGCGGTCGCCAGTCCCGATTTGGCCGCGGCGTTCGGCGCCAATGGCGGCTTGTTGTTTTTCCAGCTCCATTTCGTAAAGGCGCGCGCGCAAGACGCGCATCGCTTTCGCGCGATTTTTGATTTGAGATTTTTCGTCCTGCTGCGAAACGACGAGGCCGCTGGGAATGTGCGTGATGCGGACAGCGGAGTAGGTCGTGTTCACGGATTGCCCGCCGGGGCCGGAAGAGCAGAACGTGTCGATGCGCAAGTCTTTGGCTTCGATCTTGATGTCGATTTCGTCGGCTTCAGGAAGCACTGCAACGGTTGCCGCGGAAGTGTGAATGCGGCCTTGCGTTTCCGTCGCAGGAACACGCTGGACGCGGTGCACGCCGCTTTCGTACTTCAGCTTGGAATACACTTTGTGCCCTTGAATGGCGGCAACGATTTCCTTGACGCCGCCTAGATTGGAAGGCGAGCTTTCCAGGACTTCGACTTTCCAGCCGAGCGTCTCGGCATAGCGCGAATACATTCGGAAAAGCTCGCCGGCGAAGAGAGCCGCTTCGTCGCCGCCGGTTCCAGCGCGAATTTCGACGATCACGCTCTTTTCATCGTTCGGATCTTTCGGAAGAAGGAGCAGTTTCAGTTCGCGCTCTACGATTTCCTTGCGCGCGGTCAGCTGCTTTTCTTCTTCCAGAGCCATCTGCTTCATTTCCGCGTCTTCGTTCTCGAGGACCATCTGGTGCGCGCCCCCGAGATCTTTTTCAATCTGCTTGAACTCGCGATGCTTGGCGACGATTTCCTCGAGTTCGGCGTGCTGTTTGGCGATTTTTTGGAAGCGCGCGGAATCCGCCGCGACTTCCGCCGTCGAAAGTTGCTGCGTGAGCTCGTCGTAGCGAGTGCCTAGCTGATCTAATTTGTCCGACAATGTCATTACGGCCATGGCGAATCCTCGAAAAGATGTGACTGGTGATTCGTGACTAGTGACTGGTGAAACGAGCAATGCTCTTGCGGGTTGCGCGAACTCGGCGTGATCAGCTAATAGAAGGCGGCGTACATCGATTTGCTCTGGTCCAAGAATATCCGAGAATTCCGGTCTGCGCAATTGGATGCTCGGCGACGTTGCCGCGATGCGAGGCGGTATACTACGATGCGGTCGGCGCGGAACGCTCCGCCTCAGAAGGTGGGCCGTACAAAAGCGTGGCGCGGCGTTGAACAGGCTCGAAGGATAGGCGCGGGCCGGCGGCGGAAAGAACGAATGAGCGAAGCGGTGCGAAGTTTGTTGCAACCGAGCGGTGAAACGGCGCGGGAAACCGCCGGCGAACCGGATGCGGGATTTTTGTGGGACTTCTGGTTTCCGGCTCTGCGGAGTTCGGATGTTACCGGCAACCATTTGAAAACGGCGATGCTGCTGGAAGTGCCGCTGGTTTTGGGGCGCAGTTCCGACGGGAAAGCATTTGCGATGCGGGATTCTTGTCCGCACCGTGGGATTCCGCTTTCGTATGGGCGGTTTGACGGGAAGACGCTGGAGTGCAGTTATCACGGATGGAAATTCGAGGCGTGCAGCGCGCAGTGCGTCGAAATTCCTTCGCTGACCAGCCAGGACAAATTGAAAGTAGAGCGCATTTTTGCCGGACATTATCCATGCGAAGAGCGCGATGGATATTTCTGGGTTTATATGACGTTGCCCGGAACACGATTGCCGGAAACGATTCCATCGGCGCCGAAATTGACGACTTTCAGCGAGAAATTCCGGATCACACACTTGGCTTGCGACCTGCCGTCGCACGTCGATCAAGGGATCATCGGATTGATGGATCCAGCGCACGGGCCGTTTGTGCATCAATCGTGGTACTGGCGGAGCAGGCATAGCATCCACGAAAAAGAAAAAAAGTTTGAACCGATTCCGAATGGGTTTCGGATGAGTCCGCACACACCGAGCTCGAACAGCGCGCCGTACCGGATGCTTCAGAAATATACGGGCGAGCCAGTAACGACGACGATCGATTTTGTGCTGCCGAACATCCGAACGGAAGAGATACGGAGCGGGAAGCTCTGGTTTTCGAGCCGGGCAACGGTGACGCCGGTGCGGCGCGACCTTTGCCGGATTGATTTCGTGGCGGCTTGGAATTTGCTGCTGCCGGTTTGGATTTTCCGGATTTTTGCGCAGAAATTTTTGCGGCAGGACCAGGAGACGATGATCTTGCAAGCCGAGGGCTTGAAGCACAACCCGCGACTGATGTTGATTGACGATGCGGACCGGCCGGCGAAATGGTATTTCGGCTTGAAGGCGAATTTGTTGGAATCGCGGCGGACGGGCGCGGCGATGGTTCACCCGATGAGCGGGCCGGTCACTTTGCATTGGCGGTCGTGAGCAAGCCGAAAAACGAAAATCGAAACACGAAATAGGAAAAGCGAAATACCGCCGGCTTGAGATAGACCCCCACCCCCGGGGTGTGCGGAAGTCATGAAGTAAACCTATGAGCCGATTGAGGTTGCGGGCGTTCGTGCGTGTTGCACACTTGCAGGCTTTGAAACCAGCGGCCCCCCTCCCCCTGTTTTTGCAAGAATATGATTCTACGGCAGTTAGGCGGTAGGGGGGGTGCTAAGAATATCATTCGATGGGAGTTATAAGGGCGAGCGGACGCGGTCCGCGAGCGCTTGAACGAGACTAGGGAGGGGTGACGGGTGGTCGTAACATACAGTTCGCGGAGACCACAGAAAGTCCGAGTATGTCTAGCGGCGAACATGCAGAATTGTACCACAAATATACTGCAAAGGTCAAGTAAAAGAATCGTAACTGTTCGAATCGACGGGGAAGTCGTTGAGAAGGATGGGGCTTAAGAATTGAAGAGGCAGGGGCACGAGAAACGAATGATGGTACGCAATCAGAAGGAGATGGATGCCGGCAGGTCGGGCGGAAGCGTAGAGATTGTCCTGGTGGTGGCGGTAGTCGAGTTCGCCTTGCTGGGCGCTGTAGCTGCCTGTGCGGCGGCGGGAAGCTTCGACCACTTGAGTGTAGGGAGTGTAGAACTCGACTTCGGCGATGTAGGGGCCCTTGTCCGGGGCGGAGAGGGTGCGAATGTATTTGGAGAAGAAGGAGAAAGTGGACTGGTCGTTGTGCTGGCCGAGGAAGTAGGCATCGCGGACGGCTTCGGGAGAGAGGGGAGCGTCGAAGGCGGACGAAGCGGGAGCGAGAAGCGCAGAGGTGAGTAAAAGAGAAAATACGGGCCGATGAAAAGAGGGCACAGGTACCTCTCAATGATATGACGCGCAAACAGACGGCGCAGTTTCCGGCACGCGTGCGACTTGGGCGAAAGAATAAAGGTTAGTGGTTGACATCTGGCACATGGTGCGTCGGGCGGTCGCACAATTTCCACTGGTTGCCGAGATGGGGCACAGCGTGCTGTGCCCCCACAAGGGCAAGCGAGCGACGAGTTGAAGAAAATCAGATGCGGCGGGGGGTGTTGGGGAAGTCGAGCCAGACTTTTACGCCGCAGAAGTGGGAGCCTTCGGTGCAGATGGGGGTGGTGATGTTGGCGCGGAGATGGCAAGGGGGGCCGATGTATTTGGCGAGTTGGGGATGGACTTGGCGGAGTTGGGCGACTTCGTCCATGCTGGCGGCGTAGATTTCTTCCTGGGCGTTGAAGCAGGTGCGCATGGTCCACTTGTGGAGGAGATGGAGGAGGGAGCCGGATTCGACGAGGCGGATGGCTTTGGCGTTGGGGAGGAGATAGAGAGCGATTTCGGGGGAGACGCCTTCATCGAGGAGTTTATTTTTGGCGGACCAGGCGTCTTGCATGGCGCGATCGTAGAGTTCTTTGGCGCGGGGATTTTGCGTGAGCAGTGCGGGCGTGATGTAGTCGGGGTCGCGGGTGTCGGCGAGAGTGAGGAGCGGGCGGGAGCCGGGGACCATGCGGTGGCGCTGGTCCTGAGAGTCGGCGGTGTGGCTGATTTTTTTGGCGAAAGTGTAATTGGCGTGCTGGAGGGCGCGCATCATGGGGGCGTGGACGCCGATGTCGAGGACTTCGAGGCGGTAGGGATTGCGGGCGGGGTTGAGGAGGCGGTCGATGGCCTCGGAGTCGGAGCATTGGGAGGCGGTGAGGCCGACTACGGCGCGGTAGGCTTCGGCCATGACGCTGGGCGCGTTGGGGGAGTAGTCGAGGAGCTTGGAAGTTTTTCCTTGGAGCTTGGCGTCGAATTCTTTGGCGAAGGCTTCGCCGGCTAATTTGGTGGTCGCGTGGGCGCTCCACTCAGGGCGTTCTTCTAATGGCACGGTTCCAAAGCGTTCGAAAAATTGCGGGTCGATTTTTATCACTTCGTCGACCATGTCTTTGACTACAGCGCGGGATTCGCTAGGAGTGTCGCTGGCGGCGCTCATGCGCCAGAGTCGATGGAGGACGATGCCGGAGATGGTGTGAACCATCGTGGTGAAAGCGGCGACGGGGAGAACGTAACGGGCGATTTCGATGGCGCGTTTTTCAGCTGCGCGCTCGATTTTATGGATGTGCTTGGGGCTGGAATTCGGGCCAACGTGCCAAATGTCAGCGAGAATCGCGCGAGCGTCGCTGATCAGGAGAGTGGAAAGTTGACGGTAGTAATCCCAGGCTTTGACGATGGCTTGCTCGTAGATTTCTTTGCAAGCTTCGCTGAAGTATAGATCGACGGGCGGAACGTAGGCCTCGACGCGCTCCATTCGAACGTAGCGCTGACTTTGCTGCTCGGAATTGTAGAAGGGGTGGGCGTGGAGGAAGGACCAGACGAATTGGCGGCTGACATTTTCGAGGCCGAATTCAAACGTGGCGTGTTGAAAGACCGTGTGGTGGCCGCTGTTGAAGGTGGCGGCACCGATATTGAGACGCTGCTTGTCGGTGATTTCTTCGGGAGTGATGAGATGGTCGGCATAGCAGGTGCGAGCGGCGGCGATGGCGGAGTCAAAGGGGTGGGCGAAGGAATTCCGGAGGGTGACGCAGGGGGCTGAAGTTTGTACTTGCGTACCGGAGGGGGCGCCTTCGAACATGCGAGATTGCGTGGCCACGTTGGTGAGTCATTTTACATGGATGCGGAGTTGGAGGAAGTCGAAATACGGAGGTTGCCGGTCGACGGCTAAAAGTTGAAAGGAAAACAAAGTACAGCGAGGAAAAAGATAAGGCAGAGGCGCAGGGGACGCCGAGACGCGCAGAGAGGGATAATTGAGCCGGGAGCATTGCTCGAAATTGGGAGTTGAGATGGAAAAAGCGGCCCTGGGAACGGCAACTGCTTGCGGGAAACGCAAGATTCCCTTATTATGGGTGAAGACCCCTTATTGTGGATGAGAAATGAATATTACGCTGACGTTGGACGACAAGCTTGTGAAGGAAGTGCGGAAGATCGCGGCGGACCGCGATACGACGCTCACCGGCTTGGTGCGGGCGTATCTTACGCAAATTGCCGAGGAGAATGCTAAGACAGGGCGAAAGCGACGGGAGCTGGAAGCCCTGGAGAGGAGCTTCGAACTTGTTAAGGTTTCGATAGGGAAGCGGAATTGGAGGCGGGAGGACCTGTATGAACGGTCCTGACTTCCTGGACACGAACATCTTCGTGTATGCGTATGCGCCTGCGGATGCGCGAAAGCAAAAGATAGCGCAAGGGATCGTTGGAAAAGCCCTAAGCGGAGAAGGCGTCGCATCCAGTCAGGTGATGGCGGAATTCGCGGCAGCTCTTCTGCACAAAGTTGCGTGTCCAATGCGACCTGAAGAGGTGCTGATTGCGCTGGATGCGCTCGGGCCTATGAGATTAATCCATCCAGACCATGAGATGGTGCGGCGAGCCGTAGAGGCGCGAGCGGCTTATGGAATTCACTTCTATGACGGAATGATAGTCGCTGCAGCCGAACGTGGGGGGTGCCGACGGATTCTCTCCGAAGACCTAAATGCGGGACAGAAGTACTTTCAGATCCCCGTGGAAAATCCCTTCGTTTGAAAGCTTAGAAAACAAGGAGATAAGACAGAGTGAGACAGACAAGTATGTCTGTCCCACCACTGTTCACGCAACGCCTGGCTGCGAGTTACTTTTTCGCGGCGGCGGTTTTGGAAGCTTCGACTTTGGCGGCGGCGTCGGCGTACTTTTTGGTGAAGCGTTCGACGCGGCCGGCGGTGTCGATCAGCTTCTGTTTGCCAGTGAAGAACGGGTGGCAATTGGAGCAGATTTCGACGTTGAGCTTCTCGCCCTTGATCGTTGAGCGAGTTTGGAAATTATTGCCGCAGGCGCAGTGCACGGTTACGGCGTGATAATCGGGGTGAATACCGGGTTTCATGAGGCTCCAATCGTTCGCGTCCGGTCTGCACGGCTGGATCATTCTCGGGGGAGAAGGAATGCACCCCAAAGAGGTGCGCTACGGCCGCGTCGCTAGGTCGCGATGCAAACCCCGATTATACGGCAATGCGGTGACATTTCCAAATTCTGGGGAAAGGGCTGAATCCCTGTACCATTCTCTCTAATGAAATGGGATACGCAGATAGGCTTATGTTTTATGTTTTCGGAAAGCGCCAGCGTGTGGCGGATTCGGCGAAATTTTCGGCGTGTTCGTCCTGGCCGAAGGCAGTTTGTGGCTCGACGCGATAGACGTTGCCACCTGAGGCGGCGAGCATGGGTTCTATGTCGCCGCCGTATTTTTTGTTGTAGATAGCAGCGAGACTCTTCCAGACTGCGCGGTCTTTAATCTCTTGTGGGACGCCTTCGAGGATGACGGCTTCGTCGGCTTGCTCGGTGCCGATCGAGCAATAAGTGTAAGCGGCAATGTTTTTTGCTTTGCGGGTGTTGGGGCCGGTGCTGAACCAGAAGGCGTCTTCCCACCAGATTCCCCAGACAAGCATGAGATGAGGCCGGCCGCCGGGACGCGTGGTGGCGATCCAATAGTTGTGGGATTTTTCGAGACGCTCAAGGGCCCAGCTCCAGGGTTTCAGGCCTTGGGATGGATCTTTGGGCATGGCGGGGTAGTCGGGCCAGTGGGGACGGCTTGGCGTGGGTTCTTTCATGGCGGCCTCCGCGCGCGTCTAATTTGAAGGCGGATTCTAGCAGGAACGGAATGTCTCGGGAATTGGCAGAGGAGAGAGTTGGCCATGAGGATTTGGCGGCCGGCGTTGCCAGTGATTGCGCTTGCAGGGTGGATGAGCTTCGCGTAGCTTCGCAGGCATGCGCGTAGAGGCGGTGGGAGAGCTTCCGAAACGGCAGAGGGGAGCGGGTGCCGCTCGGGAAGGAGCGGCAGCGGGCCTTGCGATCAAGAATTTTCTTGCAGCGATCGAGAGCGATGATTCGTTGTTTTGTGTTTTGCAGCCGCTGGCGGGGCCGGAGGCGGAGGAACCGTCAAGCGGGCGATATTGCTCCGCAGACATTGTCATCGAGTTTCGGCAGGCCGAACACAGTGGCAATCGAAGCCTGCATTTTCTTTTGATGGAGAAACTGATTGAACTTTTGAAAGAAGCGGGATCCGCGGGCACGCTAGAGGCGACACTTTGTCTGGCACCGGGAAGCGTCTCGGCAAGTAACTCGGGAAGCGAAGAAAAACCAATTCAGAAAAAGCTCGCGATCTGGATCAGGCTCGCTGCAAACGGGGAATCGGCGGAACAAGCAGAGCTTCGGTGGGGACTAGGGCTGGCGCATGTACAGCAGGCGCTGCTTTTTACCTCGCGTCATTTACGGATGCACCTCACGCAGACGAACGGCTGATTGTGGCTTAAGGCTAGCGAGATACAGATGCGCTTTGAGGAGACCGGAGCTCAGGAGACGAAAGCGCAGCCGATTCGAAAGGCGCCTTGCGGGGTGCGCTGAAACCAGACGGGCTTCAGATTGACACGCACTGGCGGAAGAATAGGCACGTGTAAGACGGCAAGAATGCTTTCGGGGATTTCTTCCTGCGATTCGAGTTCGAGAGCAACACCTCCAAAACCGAGATCCACAACGCGTGCGCGACGAACGCCTTGATCGCCAAGGACAGCGTAGGCGTTCGTGCCGGACATGGAAACGCGTTCGGCTTTGCGGGGCACGGAGTAGACGCGGGAGGGCGGCGGAACCGCTAGAGCGTGGCTGCCTGAAATCTCAGATGCGCTCGCGGAGGCAGCAGCAGAAAGAGTGGCGTCGGGTTTCTCTGGCGGACGCTTAGACTCGAAGGGGATGGGTTTCGGCGCCGGAGACTGACGTTCGGAAGAAGAAGGAGCTGCAGGTGCCGGGGCGGAAGCGGGGGCAATCTCCGTTCGAGATCCGCCAGCGGGAGTTTTGCCGTGATTCGCATGTTTCAAGCGGTAGAGGCGCTCATCGGCTACGCGGATTAATTGATCGGCTTGATCGCCGTCCTGGGGAAACGTGGCGACACCGTGGTCCATGCTGACGCTAACACCCATCTGGAAGTGAGCGATGGATTCTTCAAAAACGGTGCCGACGCGACGACTCAGAGCAAGGGCTTGGGCAGCATCCGTTTGAGGTAGAAGGAGGGCGAATTCATCGCCGCCGATGCGGAAGGCGGAGTCCGAAGTGCGAAGAGCTCTTTTCAGAGTGGTGGCGGCAGCGCGCAAAACTTCATCCCCGCGTGGATGGCCGTGCTTGTCGTTGACTTCCTTGAAGCGGTGCAAATCGAGAATGACGAGACCGAGAGGCTGGCCATAGCGGCGGGCGCGATTCAACTCTTTCTCGAAGGCTTCACCAAAAAGACGACGGTTGTAGAGGCCGGTAAGGGGATCGGTGACGGCGTTGAGCTGAAGTTTTTTCAGTTCGTCGTACTCGATGAGAATGGGAACGCGGAAAAGTCCTGCGGAGGTAAGCACGTCCATCAGAGCCGTTTTCAAGGAGATTTGCCGATCCATGTGCTCGCTGAGCTCGCGGCGACGCGTGAGCATTTCGTCCCAGAGCTGCACACACTGAGCTTCGCGAAGATCGAGATGCGTTATGGTGCGGAAGTAACGCTGGAGGAACTGGCCGCGCGCAGGAATATCCAAGCCTTCGAGCGTGTCGGCAAGTAGCTCGAGATAAGAATCCTCAATCGGCAAACGCGGGGGCGCAGGGGCGCCGGGACTGGGCATATCCGGTGTACACCTGATCTAGCCTATCCCCGCGGGGTTTGGGGAAAGCACATTCGGCTTTCGCTTTCTATAGGGAGCAAGCCAGAGACCAATCAAGAATGGGTCTCGGGCTGCCCCGGGGTTAATCGGGCAAACCTAACTGCTTGGCTAAGTTCCTGCAAATATTGGAGATAGGGCCGACATATTGCGGGCGGAACCCATACCGATTTGGGCCGATGTAACTTTTCTACCCGGGTCGAGGGAAGCCGTCCGTCAAAGCGGCAATACTTTACTCAAGTGGCTTGAGGAATTCCAGCCCAAATAGTCGCATTTCTCCAGCGGAGTCTTGCCGAAGGACGCGGGCGGTAATCGGCGGGGTTTCGCTGGGAACAACACCCGAAGAGGCTGAGGAGGGAGCAGGAATGGTGAGATGGACGATCTGATCGGGGCGCAAAATATGGGTGGAAGCCACACAGGCACCTGTAGCGCTGATATTGAGCGTTTTCGTGAGCTCTATGAATTCAGCTCCGGAGGTGTCTGCGGCGCGCAGGAAGACAGGCATTTGCAGACGAATGCGAGGGGACCGTCTTAGATTAGAGGGTTCCACGCGCTGACCATCCTTCAGAACACCAGTATGTGCCATAGCTCAGTTAGTACCAGGGAACTAGTACGGAAATGAGCAGATGGAGTGCCATTTTCGAACGGGAAAAAGATCGAATAAGTCGCTTGTTATCAGTTGATTGAAAGATGGTCCCATCGGGCGAAGAACTGCTCATCCATTCTTGTTCATGCGCACTCCACTGGGTTTCCTTAAATGTGCAAATGAAACGTATTTGCCATTGACAGTCCGAAAGTCCTCTGCGAGCATTGGCTTTCAGCTAGGGAAAATTTTTTCCTACAGCGGTGGAGAGTCGAAACCCCCAAATGCCTGGGATTATTGCCACACCCACGGTTGCCGATCACCGCAAGGTTCTGGACTTGCCCTTGGCCTTTGTGAAGACGCTTTTGGAAGCTGCGAAGGCGCCAGCATGGATGGCGGAAAAAAGCGGTCGGGTGCTGCTCGCCAACGAGAATGCCCGGCTGTACCTTGTGGCAGAGGGCGGCGGCGATTTCAGTCAATGGAATGTGCTCAAGGATCTCCTGAAAGTCGAAGCGAGCCAAATTGGGCAGAAAATCGACGCGGGCGAGCATGAACTGGAAATGTTAGTCGCGCGCGGGGAGAGGAAAGTTCGTGCGCGCGTTCAGTGGATTGCCGATCCGGGATGCTTGATCGTTCAGCTGGAGACAGAGCCCACATCAGATGCAGTGCCTGATTCGGCGACGCAGCTCACGGTCCAGGAGTTGTTGCAGGAACGTGAGATTACTTACCGGAATTTGCTGGCGGCCTATTTGAAATTGCAGGAAGTGAACCGGCAGAAAACGGTGTTTCTGGCCTCAGCGGCGCACGAACTAAAGACGCCACTCGCAGTGATCAAGGGTTATTACGACCTAATGCTGACGGGCTCGCTGGGACGCCTTACGGACAAGCAACGCGACATTCTAGAGGAATCGAAAGACAGCTGCGAGCGGCTGGTGCGTCTGGTTTCGATGTTCCTGAACTACTCGGCACTCGAGAGCGGAAAACTGGTGCTGCAACTGCGGGAGAATGATCTTCGTGACTGCCTGGATGAATTGGCGAAGCGTTGGACCGAGGCGTTTCAACGCAAAGGAGTGAAGCTGGAAGCAAGCTTCGATCCATCCATTCCTACGTTCCGGTTCGATTACCAGAAGGTGCAACAGGCGGCGGCGAATCTTTTGGATAACTCCTTGAAACACACGCCGGCGGGCGGAACGGTTACGTTGAAAGCCGGGCCTCATTTCTGGGAGCGGCGCGTGGCGGCGGTTGCGCCGGTGGAAGAGCGGCGTCGATTCCGTCTGCCGAGGCCGAACAGCGTGGAAGTTTCTGTGGCGGATTCGGGGCCCGGGATTGCGGCAGAACATCATCAGGAGATTTTCGAGGACTTTGTGCGCGTGGACCGCAACACTTCGGGGATGGGGCTGGGACTTGCGATTGCAAAGCGCTTGATTCAAGCACATCGCGGGAAGATTTGGGTGGAGAGCGAACCGAGGACGGGAAGTAAATTCACGTTTTTGTTGCCGATGGATCAAGGATAGTTTTCGAGGAATCGGGGCAGGGTAAAGGGAGATTTCGATGGCCGCAAAAGAAAAGATTCTCGTGGTGGATGACGAGCCGAGCATTCGCAAATATTTGCAGACGTTGCTCGAAGTGGATGGATACGACGTCGAGACGGTGAGCTCCGGAAGAGAAGCCATCGCGAAGGTGAACGGGGGAGAGCGGCCGGACTTTATTATTTTGGACGTTCTGATGCCCGAGTTGAATGGGATCGAAACTTTGAAAGAGCTGATGCAGGCGGACCGCAGCCTGAACGTGATCATGCTGTCCTGTTCGAATGAAGTGGGAACGGTGGTGGAAGCGATCCGCATCGGAGCACACGATTACCTGACGAAGCCGTTCGAAAAGACGGAGCTGGACGCGGCGATGCTGAAGTCGCGGCAGAAAAAACAGCTGACGACGGAAAATCAGGCGTTGCGCGATTATTGCGATCAGGTGACGGAAGACTTGAGCTTTCTCGCAGCCAGCCCGCAGATGGTGAGAATTCGCCAGCAGATATTGCAGATCGCTCCGGTGGACGTGCCGGTATTTATATGCGGAGAAAGCGGCGTCGGTAAAGAAGTTGTAGCGCGGATGATTCATTTGCGTTCGAAAAGGCGCAACCAACCTTTTGTGAAAGTGAACTGCGCGGCGCTCCCTGGCGAATTGCTGGAATCGGAGCTGTTTGGGTTCGAGCAAGGCGCCTTTACGGGCGCGATTCGCAGCAAGCCCGGAAAATTTGAAATGGCAAACAAAGGAACAATCTTCCTGGATGAAATCGCCGAGATGACTACCCCTTTGCAGGCCAAGCTGCTGCACGTGCTCCAGGATCATCAATATTCGCGTCTGGGCGGCCGGCACTTGATTGATACCGACGTGCGCGTATTAGCCGCTACGAACGTGGACGTGCAAGAGGCGATGAAGACCGGCCGCTTTCGTGAGGACTTATATTACCGGCTGAACGTGCTCTCGATTTTAGTGCCTCCACTGCGCGAGCGGCTGGTCGAGATTCCATTGCTGTTCCGGCATTTCCTCGAACAGTACAGCGAGAAATTCGGGAAGACGCCGTCAGGGCCGTCGAAACATTTACTGGACGCGGCGGTGAACTATCCGTGGCCGGGGAATTTGCGCGAGTTGGAAAATTTCGTGAAGAGATACGTAATTCTCGAGGATGACGAAGGCAGCCTACGCGAGCTGGTGGAAATGTCCTCGGCGCGGCAACGAACTTCTCCGCGGGAAGAGTCCGCCCCGCCTCGCGAACAGGGATTGAAGGCGCTCGTGCGTGGGTTGAAAGACGAGGCGGAAATGGAAGCGATCGCGGATGCCCTGGAGAAGACGCGGTGGTGCCGCAAGGACGCCGCGAAAATGCTGGGCATCAGCTACAAAGCGCTGCTCTACAAAATGCGGCAGTTTAATCTGGATACGCCGCGCACGCGACGAACGGCGGGGGCGACAGCCGCTGTGGAAACACCAGCCGGGGTAGGAACCAGAAACGAATAGGACAATTAAATCTTTCCAATTCTCGCGGGGCGGTCAGAGAGAACTGGCAAAGTTTGTTGATTTCTAGTAACTTCACATGCCGACAGCGCGGTTCAAAGCACGTCACCGCCGCAAATACTGGAGGTCGGGGGAATGACGGAACGCCGGACGACGCGTCGTTATGATTTGTCTCTGCCAGTCATCATTCGAATACCGACCGAACGCCAAGTGGACTCCCAAGAAGGAAAGACGCGGGACATTTCGACGCGCGGGCTATATTTTGTCATTGGCCAAGATCTCGAAGCGGGTTCGGAGCTAGATATTACGCTGACGCTGCCGGCGGAGATCACGCACGGGACGGAAGTATTCGTGCGGGCGCTGGGAAAAGTCGTGCGCGTAGAGAAGCGCATGGAAGATGGCACAGCTCGAATGGGCGTAGCTGCAGTGATTGAGCGGTACGATATTATTCGGGGAGAAGCGGCGAGAGCGTAAGTCTCTGCGGCCTCGATTTAAGTATCTCGCAGTTTCTCAATACCAGTGCAATTCTCCGCTGAACAATCCTTTTTTCAATTTCGATTTAGTTCGGCAATAAGCCGAAGACGGTGATAGAGCCCTGACCACCAACATAGACTTTGCCGTTAGCGACGGTGGGGACGGTGAATTTGACGGCGGTGCCAGCGGCGCCGGCGCCGCTGCTGGGGCTCGTGTAGATTTCGCTGGCGAGGTTGGTGGCGTTGAAAGCGTGAAGGATGACGGGATTGCCTGGAGTGTACCCACCAATCCCGAGTGCCCAGACAATGCCCCCGCTGTTGATGTTGGCAGAAATCGCAGGGATCACTCCGGGATAGCTAAAGGTCTCGGAGGAGTTGGAGGTGGAAGTGGCAGCGATGGAGGCGTTGGAGATCGGATATTGGCGGAGAGAGTCGGCGATGACGGAGATGTAGAGATTGCCGTTCCAGTAGGCGGTTTGACCGAAGACGCCGCCACCAATGGTGGTGGTATTGAGACCTTGGGGGAAGACTTCCTGAACGTCGTTGTTGGAAGAACTGTTGAACTGGCCGAGATTGGATTGGTCGAGGAGATAGAAGCCGCCGGGTTTGCCGGTGGCCACAGCGAGATTGGGGTGAGCGGCAGAGCCGACAGAAGTGGGGAGAATGAGGACTCCGCCGGAACCGAGATCGACATCGTTGGCGCGGAGCGTGTCCTGGTAATAGGGAGTGAAGAAGTCGAGCAAGGAACCGGAAGAGCTGAGTTTGACGACGGAATCGCCGAAGTTGATGGAGCCATCGAAGTTGCCGTTGGCGGTTTCGACCCAGACGTTGCCACTTGAATCGAGAGCGGGGCCAGCGCCGGCGCCCCAGATGGCGCCTTCGGTGTTGGAACTGAGATCGGTGGAGGCCCAGACGAAGGATTGGGAGAGAGCGGTTTTGTCGTAACCCATGAGCCAGCCGTGGTAGACGTTCACGTCGCCGTGAGAGCCGAAGGCGATGTAGACGGTGTTGCCGGAGAGGAGGAGAGCGGGACGCTGCAAGTGGGTGAGGATGTCGAAGCCGGTGGCGGTGATTTCTGCAGGGCTGTTGGCATTTTCCAAGCCGG
Source organism: uncultured Acidobacteriota bacterium (assembly GCA_963804545.1). Classification (GTDB taxonomy): domain Bacteria; phylum Acidobacteriota; class Terriglobia; order Acidiferrales; family UBA7541; genus Acidiferrum. The sequence continues at coordinate 1,574,154 of CAWDQW010000004.1, read as the reverse complement.
TGATGAGGCTCAAGGAGTGGAGGCGGTGGTGATAGTTACCGCTGCTGTCCTTGGATTTGGCGCAGATGTAGATCGTGTTGGTGGAAGGATCGATGACGGGAGTGGAAGTGACGCCGATTTCAGGAACGAGGTCGTCGGTATCGCCGGTGTCACCATCAGGGACAGTAGTTTCGCCGGAGAGGAGCATGGAGGATTTCCAGAGTTGCTGGCAAGGGTTGGCGTCGGCATCGAAGGCATAGACCAAATCGCTTTCTGTGGCGACAAAGACGACGTTGTGTTTATTGCCATCGGACATGGTCAGGCTGGCGACGTAGAGAGGCTGGGCGTAGACATAGCCGGGGACGGTGCCGTTTTCGTTGACGGAACAGGAGAAGAGCACGCCGAAGGTGGAAGAAGAGAGAGTGGAGGGGGAGAGAGCGTACTCTTTGAGATTTTGGCCGGTGCGCTGAGGATCGTAGTGATGAGTGAAGACGCCGGGGAGATCGGTGACGGCGATGGAAGAAGAAGCAGAAACGGTGGAATTGGCAACACTGGTGGCGGTGACGGTGTGAAGGCCAGGAGTGGTGGAAGTGGAGGGGGAGAAGAGACCGGAAGAGCTGATGGAGCCAGTGGAGGAATTGCCCCCGTTGATGGTATCGACGGACCAGGAGACGCCGAGATTCTGGGAGTCGCCGGTAACGGTGGCGGTGAACTGCAGAGGCTGCGTCAATGTGACGGCGCCCCGCTTCGGACTGAGGGTGACGGAGATCGTCGCGGATGTACCCTGGACAGTGATCGAGGCCGAGGACGATTTAGTGGTGTCAGCAATGGAGGTGGCTTGCAAGGCTACTGTTGCCGGGCTCGGAACTGCAGCAGGAGCTGTGTAGGTGACGGAAGTAGTAGTGACGCTGGTGAGCGTCCCGCATGCAGCGCCGGAACAACCCGAGCCGGAGAGGGACCAGGTGACACCTTTATTGAGCGAGTCATTCTGGAGCGTCGCCGTGAAAGCCAGGGTCTGGCTAATTTGAATCGTAGCCGTGGCCGGAGAGACCGAAACCGAAATGGGTGGAGCTGAACTAACAGTGATGGTGGTGCTAGCGGACTTCGTAGGATCCGTCACGGAAGTGGCGAGAAGTGTGAGGGTGGCCGGAGTGGGAACTGTCGCGGGAGCGGTATATGTTACGGAAGAAGTCGTTACGTTGGTAAGAGTGCCGCAAGCAGTGCCTGTGCAACCGGAGCCAGAGAGCGACCAAGAGACGCCTTTGGCTAGAGTGTCGTTCTGGAGAGTGGCAGTGAAGCTGATCGAGCCGAGGACCTGAACGGTTGCAGTAGACGGCGCAACCGAGACCGAAATCGCCGGAGCCGGAACGCCGGCGCCGCTCGGAATTAGGGCGATAGCAACGAGGGTCCAATCCTGGGTCACTGGAAAACCTGCCTGAACTGCAGCTGGAGTGGCTTGGGTTTTGCTGGTAACCAGATTGCCATCATAACCGGAAAGCGAGGTCCAGCCGCTCGCATTGGTCACCTCGCCCGAGGTGATGTAAGCCCAAAGGAACTCGTTGGCATTGGTGGTGGTGAGAGAACCGGTGGCGGAGCCGGTTGATCCCGCGACGGACTGAACTTTGTCGACGGGAGCGGAGAGGCTGACGCCTTTGAGTTCCGTGACATAGATTTCGTTGTTGGGTGGTCCGCTGGAGGCAGAGCAAGAGACGGTGGTGGAACCGCCTTTGACATTGGAGGCGAGGTAGGCGCGAGCGGCAAAGTTGGGAGAGTCAGCTTCTGGGGCGACTAGGGTGAAAGAGTCCCCGGCAGAGTCAGAAACGCCGACGAAAGTAGTGCCAGCGTTGAAGTCACAACCCACGAGAAGCGCGTCACCGGCAAGCGGAGTGACACCGACGGACCATTGTTTGGAGCCGTTGTTGCTCGAGGCTTGGGTCGTGCCTACGGTCGAGATAGTTGATTGAGCTACCGCGGCATTGACGGTAATGGTTGCCGTCCCGGTCTTAGTGGTGTCAGCCACGGAGGTCGCTGTCAGTGTGACCGAGGCAGGATTGGGAACGGTGGCAGGGGCGGCGTAAGTGACGGAGGTAGTCGTTACGTTAGAAAGAGTGCCGCAAGTGGTGCCAGAGCAGCCTGTGCCGGAGAGAGACCAGGTGACGCCTTTATTTAGGGTGTCATTTTGGAGAACAGCAGTGAATGGGGAGGACTGACTGACCTGGACGGTCGCCGTGGCCGGAGAGACGGAGACAGAGATCGGCGGAGTTGGAGCGACGGTGATCGTGGCGCTGGCGGACTTGGTGGAATCGGTGACGGAAGTGGCGAGAAGTGTGACGGTGGCCGGAGTGGGAACTGTCGCGGGAGCGGTGTAAGTGACGGAAGTAGTCGCTACGTTAGTGAGCGTGCCGCAAGTGCTGCCGGAACAGCCTGAGCCGGAGAGAGACCAGGAGACGCCTTTGGCTAGAGTGTCGTTCTGGAGTGAGGCGGTGAAGGGAGTAGATTGAGTGACTTGAACGCTAGCGGTGGAGGGAGAGACGGAAACCGAAATGGGTGGAGCTGGAGCAACAGTGATCGTGGCGCTGGCGGACTTCGTAGGATCCGTCACGGAAGTGGCGAGAAGTGTGACCGAGGCAGGATTGGGAACGGTGGCAGGGGCGGCGTAAGTGACGGAAGTAGTCGTTGCGTTAGAAAGAGTGCCGCAAGTGCTGCCGGAACAACCGGCGCCGGAGAGAGACCAGGTGACGCCTTTATTTAGGGTGTCATTTTGGAGAACAGCAGTGAATGGGGAGGACTGACTGACCTGGACGGTCGCCGTGCCCGGAGAGACAGAGACAGAGATCGGCGGAGTTGGAGCGACGGTGATCGTGGCGCTGGCGGACTTGGTGGAATCGGTGACGGAAGTGGCACGAAGCGTAACTGTGGCGGGAGTGGGGACAGCCGCGGGAGCGACATAAGTCACGGAAGTAGTTGTGACATTGGTTAGCGAGCCGCAAGTGGTGCCAGAGCAGCCAGTGCCGGAGAGAGACCAGGTGACGCCTTTACTCAGCGTGTCGTTTTGGAGGGTGGCGGTGAATGGGGAGGATTGGCTTACTTGAACGGTAGAAGTGGCTGGAGAGATTGAAACGGAAATAGGTTGCGCTGAGGCGCCGACGCCAACCGGATTCAAGGCTACTAGTACCAGAGTCCAGTCCATAGTGGCGGAAAAGCTGGCACTGACGGTTCCGGGAGTTGCTTGCGCCTTGCTGGTGACCAAGTTGTCGTCAAAGGTGGAGAGTGAGGTCCAGCCTTTCGCATTGGTCACCGTGCCAGAGGTGACGTAAGCCCAAAGGAACTCGTTGGCATTGGTGGTGGTGAGAGAACCGGTGGCGGAGCCGGTTGATCCCGCGACGGACTGAACTTTGTCGACGGGAGCGGAAAGGCTGACGCCTTTGAGTTCCGTGACATAGATTTCGTTGTTGGGAGGTCCGCTGGAGGCAGAGCAAGAGATGGTGGTGGAACCGCCTTTGACATTGGAGGCGAGGTAGGCGCGAGCGGCAAAGTTGGGAGAGTCAGCTTCTGGAGCGATGAGGGCAAAAGAGTCGCCGGCGGAGTCAGAAACGCCGACGAAAGTAGTGCCAGCGTTGAAGTCACAACCCACGAGAAGCGCGTCGCCGGCAAGCGGAGTGACACTCACGGACCATTGCTTAGAGCCGTTGTTCTTCGAAGCTTTTGTCGTGCTAACTATCAAAATTTGCGCTTGCAGTCCGCAGCTGCTAACCAGGCAAAGGGCAATCGACACTAGAAACTTTTTCATGATTTCCTCTCAGAGCGAAGAGATGACAGCCAATTTGTAAGTGAGCCAGCAAAGTGTCTATGAGAGGCGCTGAGGAACGAACCGAGAGTTAGATCCCAAGTTTTCTAGATGGCCAGAGCAGCCGTGCCCGAATCGAGAGACAGCTGGAGCCGAAGGACGCTTGCTTTTACGAGATTCAGAAGAGATGCAGCATCGAGACAACGGCGGTGGAGTTATGGACGAGAATAACGCTGCGATTTGAAATTGAGAAAAGACTTCTGTGGAAAGTCGAGACGCAGTACAAGCGGCCCTGGCATTGTACATCCGGAATCCCCCTCAAGCTGATTTCTTGGCAAAAGACGGCGTCGCTTGAAGGGGCTGGGCTCTAGCGGTGCCAAGAACTGTAGTCAGAGTATGGTTGGCTACGAAAACCGTCAAGCGCTATTCGCGCTTCGTTATCAAACTTTAATGATGGGAGAGATCAGGCGCTGTGCAGTATTGAACATGCCAGCGCGCGGAGACAACTTTTCCTGGTTTTGCCCTGGGCGACGCTTGCCAACAGACTTGCAATCGTCGCGAAATAAATAAATTTAATTTGGCAGCAGGCCGAATACGGTGAGAGAGCCCTGGCCGCCGACGTAGACTTTGCCGTTGGCGACGGTGGGGACGCTGAATTTGACGGCGGTGCCAGCGGCGCCAGCGCCGCTGCTGGGGCTGGCATAGAGCTGGCTGGCGAGATTGGTGGCGTCAAAGGCGTACAGGATCACCGGACCGCCGGGAGTGTAGCCGCCAATTTCGGTGGCCCAGACGATGGCGCCGGTGGAACCGTTGGCGGAGATGACGGGGACGGCGCCGGGATAACTGAAGACGTGGCTGGAGTTGGAGGTGGAAGAAAGAGCGATGGCGCCGTTGGAGATGGGATATTGGCGGAGATTATCGCTGATGACGGAGATGTAGAGATTACCGTTCCAATAGGCAGTAATGCCGAAGACGCCGTTGGTAATGCCGGTGGTGTTGAGACCTTGGGGGAAGACTTCCTGAACGTCGTTGTTGGTGTTGCTGTTGAACTGGCCAAGATTGGATTGGTCGAGGAGGTACATGCCACCGGGCTTGCCGGTAGCGACAGCGAGGTTGGGATGAGCGGCGGAGCCGACGGAGGCGGGGAGAATGAGAACACCGCCGGAACCGAGATCGACATCGTTGGCGCGGAGCGTGTCCTGGTAATAGGGAGTGAAGAAGTCGAGCAAGGAACCGGAAGAGCTGAGTTTGACGACGGAATCGCCGAAGTTGATGGAGCCATCGAAGTTGCCGTTGGCGGTTTCGACCCAGACGTTGCCGACTTGAATCGAGAGCGGGGCCAGCGCCGGCGCCCCAGATGGCGCCTTCGGTGTTGGAACTGAGATCGGTGGAGGCCCAGACGAAGGATTGGGAGAGAGCGGTTTTGTCATAGCCCATGAGCCAGCCGTGCCAGGTGTTGTGGTCACCGTGCGAGCCGAAGGCGATGAAGACGGTGTTGCCGGAAAGGAGGAGAGCGGGACGCTGCAAGTGGTAGAGGACGTCGAAGCCAGTGGCGGTGATTTCTGCAGGGCTGTTGGTATTTTCCAAGCCGGTGGTGAGGCTCAAGGAGTGGAGGCGGTGGTGGTAATTGCCGGAACTGTCCTTGGATTTGGCGCAGATGAAGATGGAGTTGGTGGAAGGATCGATGACGGGAGTGGAAGTGATGCCGATTTCAGGGACGAGGTCACCGGTTTCGCTGGTGTCGGAATCGGGAACGGTGGTTTCGCCAGGAAGAAGCATGGAGGATTTCCAGAGCTGCTGGCAAGGATTGGCGTCGGCGTCGAAGGCATAGACGAAATCGCTTTCTGTGGCGACAAAGACGACGTTGTGTTTATTGCCGTCGGCCATGGTGAGGCTGGCGACATAGAGAGGCTGAGCGTAGACGTAGCCGGGGACGGTGTTGTTTTCGTTGACGGAGCAGGAGAAGAGCACGCCGAAGGTGGAAGAAGAGAGAGTGGAGGGAGAGAGAGCGTACTCTTGGAGATTTTGGCCGGTGCGCTGAGGATCGTAGTGGTGAGTGAAGACACCAAGAAGATTGGTGACGGCGATGGAGACGGAAGCGGATTTAGTGGGATCGGCGACACTGGTGGCGGTGACGGAGTGGGAGCCAGGAGAGGTGGAAGTGGAGGGAGAGAACAAGCCGGAAGAGGAGATGGAGCCGGAAGTGGAGCTACCACCAGAGGTGCCATCGACGGACCAGGTGACACCGAGGTTTTGCGAATCGTTGGTGACGGTGGCGGTGAATTGCAACGGTTGCGTCAGGGTGACAGCGCCGCGCTTTGGACTCAGGGAGACGGTGACGCCCGAGGTTGAAGCCATTGTAGTGGCCGACGCGACATTTGAATAAGCGCTGAGATTTCCGGCGGCGTCCGTGGCGCGCGTGCGGTAACTATAGGAAGTGGAGGCCGTCAAGCCTGTGTCGTTAAACGTGGTTGCAGCGGGAGTCGCGATTTGAGCGAAATTGTTGCAGGCGACGCCCTGGCAGCGCTCCACGCGGTATCCGGTAACACCTACATTGTCCGTAGAAGCAGTCCAAGCCAGATTGATTTGGGAGCTCGAAACTGCCGCTGCTGCCAAATTCGAAGGAGCCGTCGGTGAAGTGGTGTCCGGAGGAGTTGAAGGCGATGCCGACTTGCTGCATCCAGAAAAAGTCAAAGGAAGTAGGCAGGCCAAGCGGAGAAGTAAAGAACACCAGGCATTGGATTGCCGAAGTAGACATAGGATTCCGCAAAATCGGCGAACGGATGAAGAAGAGGATGGGCTGGCAATCAGCAAGACGTGTCTCCCTGTTGGCGACTTTCTTATGAGCCGGGGAGGCAGTAAAGCCGCCCAAAAATGAAGTATAGCGTAGTCCCTGAAGCTGGCAAGCAATGTAGGGACGTGGTGCTTAGAGACGCATCAAAAACCGTTTGGGCATGTGTAGAAAAGGAAGGAGAAAAGGATAGAGAAGCAGCGACAACAATTTGTTGGCAGCGTCTTCCCGGTAAGGAATCCGGCGCGCAAGTGAGCATTGCTTTTCTTGTTGGAGAAAAGTTTTTCACGAGTAGATCAAGGGCCAATTCAACCGAAATGTTTGCATTGACCACGACCGATGGATTCCAGCAGGGCATTCATTTAGCTGGAAAAGAAGAACTTGGGTCGGACATGCAAGTCCTCGTTTGCCAATAAATTGGCAAGATTTGTGGTTGTCGTTTTGGAAGAGTGTGTGCAGCGAATCTACCGACTCGTCCTCGGGTCGGGGGGCCCTCTTAGATGGCAGTTGGCGGCACCAGTCAGAGCAGCGGCGCTTCTCCTGCGGCAGGTCAACTGCCACCGGAAAACGTGATATTTGGATCCTCCCGGGCAATGTCGCTGGTGCGACAGAAGGCCGAAAAGGTGGCGTCCACAAGCGTACCTGTACTAGTTGAAGGGGAAGGTGGAACGGGGAAAGAATTGATTGCGAGATGGATTCATGCAAGGTCTCCGCGGTGTTCCGGTCCGTTTGTCAAAGTGAACTGCGCGGCCATTCCAGGCGCTTTGCTCGAGAGCGAACTGTTCGGCTACGAAAAAGGCGCCTTCACAGGAGCGTATAACCGGAAGCCCGGGCGGGTGGAACAGGCAGATGCGGGTACTCTTTTCCTGGATGAGATAGGTGATTTAGATTTGAGCCTGCAGAGCAAACTACTGCATTTTCTTCAGGACGGCCGTTTTACCCGCATAGGAGACACATCAGAAAGAAGCGTCGATATCCGGCTTATTTGCGCGACGAACCGGAGCCTAGCTGAAGAAATCGAGTCTGGACGATTTCGAGCTGACTTGTACTACAGGATCAACGTCGTTCAAGTGCGGCTTCCACGCTTGCGGGAGCGAAGCGAGGATTTGCCGGTTCTTGCGGAGTATTTTCGCGCGATCTACATGCAGCAGTTTGAAAGAGAATGCGAGCCGCTGAGTCCGGAGGTGATCGGATACCTCTCCAGCTTGTCGTGGCCGGGCAATGTGCGCGAATTTTCCAATGGAATCGCCAGGTACGTATTGATTGGCCCGGAAGCGACGCTGGCACCAGAGTCTCACCGGAGACGTCTGCCCGAGGGCGGGACCATACCTCTCAAGCGCCTCACCAAGGAGGCCGTCCGCGAAATGGAGCGGACGGTTATCATGGAAGCTCTGAAAGCCAATCAGTGGAACCGCAGGAAGACGGCAGAGGCGCTTAAGATCAGCTACCGGGCGCTGATCTACAAGATCCGGGACGCTGGCTTGTCGCAACGTCAAGGACCAGTGCCGGCGGCGAGCGGAGCAACCTCTGCAGCTCAACCAAGCCGCAAACGCCCACTTCCCAGAGGTTAAGCGCCGACCCACATCACAGCTGTAAGTACCATTTAATTCAGCATTTTCCACATGATTTGCCCTCTTGCGCGAGGGCAGAGGCCTGAACTTGCACCCCTGCTTGCCCTTGAGGACAGTGCAGGGGCGTATAAACACACCTGCCCTCTTTTTCGCCCCACGTCCAGTTACGCCACATCAGCGTAGACCCGTAGGCTGAGTCTGCGTGGGGACGCGCTCGGCCGCAGATTGGGTGCAGCCGTCGACATCGGGGGAAAGAAAAATGTTCACGAAGATCGATTCCGGAGCGAATTCGGAGAAAAAAGGCGTGCGAGTGTGCGCGCTAGTGCTCTGCGTCCTTGCGCTAGCTAGCTTGGCTTTGACGGGCTGCTCAGGTTTGGTTGAGTCGGCGACTCCCAGTAAACCTGCTGACGGCGGCACAACGCCAGGCATCACGAGTTTAAGTCCGACGTCCGGAGCAATAGGCTCCTCTGTGACGATCACCGGTGCGAATTTTGGAACGACGGCGGGCACAAGCACAGTTACGTTTAACGGTGTGGCGGCCACAGCGACGAGCTGGAGCGCGACGAGCATCGTGGTGACAGTACCGGCAGGAGCAACGACGGGAAGCGTGGTCGTGACGGTCGGCGGAGTGGCCAGCGCAGGAGTCGCCTTCACGGTGACGACGTCGGCACCGAGCATCGCCAGTTTGAATCCGGCATCAGGATCGGTCGGCGCCACAGTGACCATCACGGGCACGAATTTTGGAGCAACACAGGGGACGAGCACGATCAAGTTCAACGGAACGGCGGCGACAGCGACGAGTTGGAGCGCCACGAGCATCGTGGTGACGGTGCCGACGGGAGCGACGACGGGGAATGTTGTTGTGACCGTCGGAGGAGTAGCAAGCGCTGGAGTGGCTTTCACGGTAACAACAACGCCGTCGCCGAGCATCGCTAGTTTGAATCCGACATCGGGATTGGTCGGCGCGACGGTGACCATCGCGGGCGCGAATTTTGGAGCAACGCAAGGGACAAGCACGGTCAAATTCAACGGAACGGCAGCAACAGCGACGAGCTGGAGCGCAACGAGCATCGTTGTGACGGTACCGACGGGAGCGACGACGGGGAATGTTGTCGTTAGCGTTGGCGGCGTGGCCAGCAACGGAGTGAACTTCACGGTTACAGCTCCAGCGCCAAGCATTACGAGCCTGAACCCAACGTCTGGAGCCTTGGCTTCAACAGTGACGATCGCGGGCGCAAACTTTGGAGCGACGCAAGGAACGAGCACCGTTAAATTTAATGGCATAGCGGCGACTGCAACGAGCTGGAGCGCCACGAGCATCGTGGTGACGGTGCCAGCGGGAGCGACGACCGGGAACGTGGTTGTGACGGTCGGGGGAGTGGCCAGCAACGGCGCGGCTTTCACAGTGACTTCTCCAGGCCCCAGCATTACGAGTCTGACTCCGACCTCGGGATTGGTCGGGGCGACGGTGACGATCACGGGTGTGAACTTTGGAGCAACGCAAGGGACGAGCACGGTCAAATTCAACGGAACGGCGGCGACAGCGACGAGTTGGAGCGCCACGAGCATCGTCGTGACGGTACCGACGGGAGCGGCGACTGGCAATGTCGTCGTGACCGTTGGTGGAGTGGCCAGCAACGGAGTCAGCTTCACGGTTACAGTTCCCGCGCCGAGCATTACAAGCCTGAATCCAACTTCAGGGTTGGTTGGAGCTACGGTGACGATCACGGGTGTGAACTTTGGAGCAACGCAAGGGACGAGCACAGTCAAGTTCAATGGAACGGCAGCGACAGCGACGAGCTGGAGCGCCACCAGCATCGTTGTGACGGTGCCGACAGGAGCGACGACAGGAAATGTTGTTGTTGCGGTTGGCGGAGTGGCCAGCAACGGAGTCAGCTTCACGGTTACGGTTCCGGCACCCACCCTCACGAGCCTGAATCCAATTTTAGGATACGTGAGCACATCCGTTACGATCGCGGGCACAAATTTTGGAGCGACGCAAGGGACGAGCACCGTCAAGTTCAACGGCACGACAGCGACAGCGACAAGCTGGAGCGCAACGAGTATCGTAGTGACAGTGCCGACAGGAGCAACGACGGGAAATGTTGTTGTGACCGTTGGCGGAGTGGCGAGTAACGGCGTGGCCTTTACAGTTCAGGTCGACACTACTCCTCCGACTGTACCTACGGGTCTGACGGCAACAGCCGTATCCGGCTCACAAATCAATCTTACGTGGACCGCGTCAACAGACCCCATTCTTCCTGTGGCAGGCTACGATGTCTACCGCGGCGGCACGAAAGTTGGAACAAGCACCTCCGCTTCCTACTCAGACACGGGTCTAGCGCCCTCGACGACGTATACCTACACTGTTGCGGCCTACGACGCGATCGGCAATACCTCTGCGCAATCCACCAGCGCTTCCGCGACAACCTCCATCAGCACGGCCGGCTGCGCCTCGGGCCTGCCTTGCACTCTGGGATGGTACGCAATACCCAATACGGCGCTTCAACCTGTCATTCCAACATACGCCGAAGACTTGTTGAATAGCACGGGAGACCCTGGCCAATCCTCGGTCATGTCGTCCTGGGGCGGGGCGCTGTTCGACACTCAGCGGAATCTCTTCTGCGTCAAGGGTCAAGGCCATGTGGACGGCTACGGCAACGACATTGAGTGCTGGAACTTTGATGCCACACCCATTGCCCCGTTTCTCCTGAAAGATGCCTCGCACGGAACCCAAGTGGCTAATGTAGGCTCATCTCCCGAAGAATACAGCGACGGCAGTCCCTCGGCCCGTCACACCTACAACGGCTTTATCTACGAGCCGACGCAAGATCAGTATTGGTTCATGGGAGCGTTCCGGTCGGAGAACGGGAACAGTTCGAATTACAATTACACGTTCGACCCGTGCACCGGGACCGCGATGTTCTGCGCAACACAGAGCACAATCGCTTCCGGCTCGAATGGCTGGACACAGTACCTCCCGAGCAACGGTCCACAACCTGGGACGGACGGAAGCATTCCGGTATGGGCTTACGATCGCGTGACCGACGCTATCTATGGTGTACAAGCCAATAGCGGGGAATTCTGGAAGTATACACCATCGACCAATACATGGACGGCCCTAGCCACTACCGATGGCTGTGGAAGTGATGATATGACGGCTGCGCTCGACCCCGTTAATCGCTTCTTTTATTGTATCGGGGGAGGAGATTTCAACAAGGTCTCCCTTAACTCACCATATACAATGACTGACCTATCCGGCTCCAGTGGTTGCTCAACATTGGTTGCCGCAGCAGCACCAGGATTTGACTGGGACCCCATCCAACAACTCTTCGTCGCATGGAATGGCGGGAATACTTATTACACTTTTAATCCAGCAACCTCAACTTGCACTGCAAATCCATTAGGTAGTTTTACTGGCGGTCCAACCACCATCGCCTCCGCTGGCACCTTCAAACGCTTCCAGTATGCTCCCACGCTTGGTGGCTTTGTTCTCGTCAACGACATCAACAGTGACGTGTACTTCCTGCGTCTGGTCTCTGCTGGCGCGGCTGCAACCACAGACTTCAACCAACGCATTGCAGCCAACGGCGTCACCACATCCCAGACCTTCAGTAATGCCTCGTTCCTAACAATGACAGACTCCAACCGGGACAACGCCCCGATGCTGAATTGCAATTCTGCAAACCTGACGGCACCCGCCACCTGCCCACAAATATTCCAAGATACGTCCGTGTACTCCACGGGGACCGGATCGATGCGGATGGATTGCACGAGCCAGTCTGGAGCCCAGTGCTCTGGTTACTGGTATATGTACCTGAGTCCCTCGATTGCGAATGGCACCATCCCCGGCTACTGGACGAACACTGACATCTGGGTCTCAGTCCACGTTCGTGGCAACACGGAAATGTTTACAACTGATTGGGAATCAGTGACCGGGACGACCTACAAGCACTGGATCATGCACCAGGCCTACCCGGATTTCGGCTCCTGTTCGAACGTCGAGCTGACCGAGGTCCAAGACGGCGAAAATCTAAATGGGAACAATCCCTACCCCAACTATTATTCGCAATGCGGAGACCTGGCTTTCGTCGATTCTGCCACCACAGGTGCAAACCAAACAGGCGTCACGAACAGTGTGACCTGCACCGAGTCGAGTCCATGCGACCAGGAAGGCGTCCCTGGTTACTGGTGCCATTACCCCACATTTACCGACTGTCTCACCTGGTCCAGCGTTCCGAACACCTGGATGGTTGAGACTTATCACATCCACCTCGGTACGAGTGGAGGCTCAAACTCCACGATGGATGCATGGCTCAACAAAGCTGGCCGCCCTCCGCGCCAGTTCATGCACCTGACTGGCCTGAACATGATGCAGGATGCTGGCTGCCCTGGATCGTGGGCTACTGGCAACGACTGCTACTTCCAGGTCTTGGACTTCCTGGTGTATGGCACCGACGCGGATATGTCCGCCGCGCACCCCACAGGTTCCGTGTGGATTGGCGACGTGGTTGTAGCTATCAATCCAACGACAGTGTGCCTGGCAAATCAGCCCTGCGCTATCCCACTGCCCAACGTTCCGCCAGCCAACTGGCCATAAAAAGAGAGAGTGAGATGAATTGGAAAATGACGCGCGTACTATTCTCTCAGGCGGTTTGCTGCCTGGTAGCCGAGGGGCAAGATAAATAAGTACTCGGCCCTCTACCGAAGACAATAAACCAGGACCAATCATGCAGCGCGGGGCGCGAGGGATGCGCCCCGCATCGTTTTTTTGGGAGTATCTTCCGAGGATAGAGCCCCCTCCGGGCCGTCCGCGGTCCAAAAGCTTCTCGCCATCGCACAGGACAATGCATGTGGCATACTCACCTCGTGAATTGAGAGAAAAACGGCAACAAGCGCCAAGGCTAGAGGTGAGGAGAAGCGATGAGCGACCGACCGCACCATGATGAGGCTGCCTCCCGAGACGATAGGGCACACCGAGTTCTATTCCTTACGAGTCTCACCTTCTTTTTCTTGTTTCTTTGCGGCTTGGCGCAGAGGAGCACCGGCACTGCGATTTCTTCCGTTTTCACCAGCACACAAAACGCAACAAGTTCCTCCGCTAGCAAGATTCCTCAAGAGCCGGGCTGGTATCAAATCCCGAACACAAAGCTTGCTGCTGTATGTCCGGACTATCCGGACATTCAAGGGAACACAGGTTGCGCGGCAGTGACGGCGGCCTGGAATGGAGGCATTGCCGACACGAAGCGCAACCGCCTCGTGTTTGGAGGTGGCGGCCATTCGGATTATTTCGGCAACGAGTTGTACGCGTTGAACCTGGCGGACGATCCGATCACCCTCGTCCGCTTATACGAGCCGACGCGCAAACCCAACGTGCGGGAATGCCCGGACGCATACTACGACGGGAACCCGAGCGCGCGGCACACTTATAATGGATTGGCGTACCTGCCCGAGGCCGACAGATTGTTTCTCTTCAGCGGAGCCAAATCAATTTGTGGATATGGCGGCAACGACACCTGGACTCTAGATCTCGAGACGCTCAAATGGAAGCGGCAAGACCCGACAGTGGGGGGACCGATCGGAGGTTGCGACGGTTGTGTGGCAGCTTACGATCCGAACACGCATCAGGTCCTTGTCGAGAACAATTCAGCTCTCTGGAGTTACGACTACTCCAAGAACACCTACTCGCGTTTGAATGAAAACGCTTCTCAGGACAACCACTTGACAGGAGTGATTGATCCAACGCGCCAATTGTTCCTCGAGTTTGGGGCGGGCCAGCTAAAGGTTTTTAATATCGCGCCGAGAAGTAAATACGCGATCCAAGCCTGGGACTCTCAGGTAAAAGGGTGCGACGCCTTGGTGCACGCTGCTTACCCTGGTCTAGCGTACGACCCCGTCATGGATCGCGTCGTCGGTTGGGCTGGCGGAGATTCGGTCTATCTTTTCGACCTTGGCAAGAAATCCTGCACGCAAGTTACTTACCCGAATGGGCCGGGCCCTCAACAAGGCAACGGTACGCACGGGCGGTTTCGCTATTTCCCGGGATTGGATGTGTTTGCACTGGTCAACGATTGGAAGCAGAACGCATTTCTGCTCAAGCTGCCAGGGAAGAATTGATCTGTAGGCGCAGTCTAGACAAGGGTTTCTTGACATCTATTAGCTGATAAAGGTACAAAACAATTCAACACGTGTAGAGATGGCTCGGAGGACGGAGTGGGTTTTGTATGGCGGAAGATCAGCAGCGCGCCTCGGTACTTCGATACTAAACCCCTTTGGATCAGTTGTTTACTGATATTTGCTCTATGCGCAGGAATCAGAGTCACGCTGATTATCGTAACCCACCAGTATGAGAATTTTGAATATCCCGATCCCATCAAGATCGCCCATTCCATTGCAAAAACTGGTGTCTTCGGAAACCCATTTAGGGTACCCACCGGTCCAACGGCGCACACCGCGCCCTTTGTTCCCTTTCTTCTGAGCTTTGTGTATCGATTCTTTAGTCCGGGGGAGCATACCGAGCTTGTCCAGGAATTTCTGAGCACAGCTGTTTGTTCGCTTCAATACGCACTTTTACCGGTTGCCGCCGTCGTGTTTGGGTGGCCGGCAAGGGTAGGAATCTTCGCGGGTTTATTTGGGGCGCTGATTCCGTTTCGCTTTTGGCTCGAAACCAAAGGCACGTTTGAGCAAGTTTACGCGGCTCTAGCGTTGCTCTTGGTGACGATGATGACGGCGGAGGCGTGGAGATCAGGGCGCCTTGGAATGGGCTCGGCTGTCTTGCAGGGCGCTTCGTGGGCTCTTGTGTTCCACATTTCCGCGTCGTTCTTGCCGATTTGCCTCACCATGTTGGCGGTGTATGCTGTGGTCCTTTGGCCGGAGAAAATTGGCGCCTACGCCCGCTTTTTGGCTGTGATGGGTGTGACAATCTTCGTATTGCTTGTCCCGTGGACTCTAAGAAACTATCAACAGTTTGGAAAAGTTTTTTTCATGAGGGACAATCTCGGCCTTGAGCTGGCCGTCAGCAACAGCGACAACGCTAGTCCATTACTCGACGAGAACATTCAGGCTCCATCGTACCGTAGCCCACTTGGTTCAAGGGCCGAAGCCGAAAAGGTTTTGCAAATGGGGGAGATCGCGTATAACCGGGAGCGAATGCAGGAAGCGAATGCCTGGATAAAGGCGCATCCCGGCCGGTTCCTGCAACTAACATTAGAGCGAGTGTTCTACTTTTGGTTTCCGCCAATGCAAAGGATGTGGCAGACGGCAATGTATGGCTTGATCACGATTCTAGGATTTGCGGGTATTTGGGCGGCATTGCGAAGGAAACAGATGGCCGTTTGGCTTATTCTTTCGATATGGCTGACGTTCCCGCTGATCTACTATGTGATTGAAAGTTATGCCCGGTATCGATACCCGATGGATTGGACTTTCTTGCTTATGGGATCGTATGGCTTGGTAGTCTGGCTGATGGGCGAAACTTCAGGAAATCAAGAACAATGGATCGTAAGCGGGGCTTCGTAGGATGAAAATTTCGTACGTGTCCAAGATCGCGGGAACGAGTTTCGTGGTGGCCTTCATCGTACTTAGCGTTGGCTATGCCCGAATGAATAGGCGAGCGGCAGCTTCAGAACTCAACCCACCAAATGAGACCCGCAGTCCTGAGATGGAAGTTAACAGGGCTTCGGCAGTAGAGCCGGACGCGGCCTTGAAGGACTTCCAGACGCGGTGCCAAACGACAGGAGTGCTCAAGTGCGTGGGTTTTGACGACGACACTTGGTTCCAGCAAGGCGTCTATTTATCCTCTGCTTGGGACAAAGTCTACCGCGGTACGAGGGACACCACGGTCAAGGCCAGCGGAGATTCCTCATTACGTTTTGAATTCCCGGGGCACAGTCCTGCGAACGGCGCGGGGTCCTGGACACTCGAATTCGGCAAAGGGTTCGCGCAGAACTCGAGCTTCTTTGTTCAGTATCGAATGCGTTTAAACGATGTGATGGCCAAGACGGATTGGGACAAGTTGGTTGGCAGCTCCTGGAAACAGTCGATCTTTCACAGCAAGGGGACTACTTGCGCAAACATTGAAATCACGACCACAAGATATAGCTGGAATGGAGTGAACGGATTTCCAGTGATGTATACGGAGTGCGGCGGCAGAGGGATGTCCACGAATAAGGGAGATCCACCCAGCAAGTTTGAACAGGGGGGATACAACTGCTGGTATTCGCAGTTTAATGCGAAAGATTGCTTCTTCTATCCCGCTGATGTATGGCTGACATTTTACTACAGCGTTTCCATCGGGGATTGGGGCAAGCCGAACAGTTACATTCAGGCGTGGGTGGCGCCACAGGGGAAGCCGCTGAAGAAATGGATCGACATGCCCAACTTCATTCTCAATAAGGACAGCGATTCTTCCAACTACAACTCAATCACGCTTTTGCCATATATGACCGCTAAGAAGATGAGCGCGGATCACGCGCCCGGGTATATGTGGTTCGACGAGCTGATTATCTCGACGCAGCCGATTCCCGCTCCCGCGGGGCAAGCGCCTTAAGCCAATGGAAAATGGACGAGCGGAAGAAAAAGTGTCGATGGCAGCACGGCTGGTTCGCTGGGTAGAGGGCCGCAGCCCCACCCAGATCTACGTCTCTCTTTATTTGATAGCTCTGTGCTTCCGCCTTGTGATTCTTTGGCTGACGGCCATGCACGCTCCTCTCGAGAGCGATGCGAAGATTTATTTCGACAAGGCAGTGCTGTTAGCGAAAGGCGACGGCTACGTTCGGTTCTGGCCGGATGGCGTTCTTCGCCCGACCGCCAACCACGTTCCTGGGACAACGCTGTTCCTGACAATGGGCGTTCTGCTTTTCGGTAAGCACGAGATTGCCGGGCGGCTGTTGGCGATACTGATTAGCAGCTTCTCTGCCCCGCTCCTGTATCGTTTTGCTCTCAATATAGAAGAAGCATTTCCCGCAGTTCTGGCTGGATTGTGCGGCGCGCTGTATCCGACATGGGCGTTTTATTCCGTCAACACGCTTTCTGAGCCATTTTTGATGCCCCTGCTGCTTCTAGCGCTGATCGCGACTCATAAAGCGTTCGAATCCAGGACCCAGGGAAGTGCTTTTGGTGCCGGACTGGCATGGGGCGCCGCCACGCTGGTACGTCCGGTGGTGGTGCCGATGACGGGCCTCGTTGCGCTTTATTTTATGTTGCGAGGAAAATGGAAACGTGGCGTTCTGCTGGGCTTGGGATTCTTAGTAATCCTGGCGCCATGGCTGGTGCGCAACTACATGGTTTTTGGACGGCTACTCCTCGCCAACCAAGGGGGTGAAGTTCTTCTTGGCTCGAATAATCCATACATATTGGCGACGCCAAAGAACTACGGGATGTGGATCGCTCCCAGGGAAATACCGGAATACCGGGAAAAACTCGAAGGCGTCCGCGATGAAATCACAGAGAACACTATAGAGAAACAACTTGCGATGGATTATCTCCGCCAGAATCGGAAGGACATCCCGCGTCTCGTTTACTATAAGCTCGAGCGCTGGCTGACACCGATCACGGAAACTGGCGGAAGCGTACGCATCCTGGTTCTGGGTTCCTATGGCGTGTTGCTGGTTTTGCTTTTTGTCGGCCTGTTTCGCGGCGTCTATCGGAGTTCCATAGATTTGCATCTGGTTATGATTTGGACGCTGGTTCTCGTGGGGATCACAATCGTCTATTGGGGAATACTGACTAGAGGCAGGCTATTGTTGGAGTTAGTGTGGCTTCCCTGGGCCTGCCTGACAGTTTGGGACATTGTGAAGCGAAGGTTGCGCCTGGACTCGGCCGCAGGAGTTCGTTGACGAGCTAATGTACGCTAACTTGCTCGTCGAGAGACGCGGGCGCCGTTCTCCAATCCTGTCCATCTAGATAAATCCGGCACCAAGTTTCGAGCGCGATGAGCGCGAAGACATGATCGGTGTGGTCGGCTCTTTGCTCCTGATGGGACTGGAGAATTGCTCGAACGGCTGGCCAGCGGAAAATTCCACGGCGCCGCACCTGTTCTTCGGAGAGTAGCTCCTGAATCAACGGTTGCAAATCCCGCCGCAGCCAGGAGCCGACCGGCGCGCCAAAGCCGCGCTTTTTTCGCTCAATCACTTCACGCGGCAGCCACGGCGCCACGGCCTTTTTCAGCAGGTATTTCATGGTCATGCCGCGCACTTTGAGCGCGGAAGGCATGTGGCTGGCGAGTTCCACAAGCTCGTGGTCGACCAAAGGAGCGCGGCATTCGATGGAAGCGGCCATGCTCATGCGATCCGTCAAAGCCAGCAAATCGTCCGGGAGCGACGTTTTCAAGTCGGCGTACGTTATCCGGGCCAGGCTGTCTGCTCCTTTGCAGCGCTCAAAGTATTTATGCAGCGCTGCCGCTGCTTCGCTGCTATTTGTCGCATCGCTGCCTGAATTTAATAGCAGGTCTTTTTGTATTTGCGGCGAAAGCAGCGTTACGTAGCTCATATATCGCTCTGCGGGATCTTGTTCCGCAGTTTTCACAAACGCCGCCGCGTAGCGGGCATAGTCTTTCCAAGCCGTACCGCGATCCTGTGGGACACGCTTGAGCAACGCAGGCAAGAGCGTTCTTCTCACTGGGCCGGGCAAGAACTGGTACCAGCGTCGCAAATTGTCTCCTAGATATCTCCTGTAGCCGCCGAACAATTCATCGCCACCAACACCAGACAGAATCACCGTGACGCTTTGGCGGGCAAGGCGGGAGACTAAATACGTCGTCAAACAGGCGGAGTCCGCGATCGGTTCGTCGAGATGCCAGATGAGCTTCGGCAACAGCTCGCTCACTTCTGGGTGAACGATGATCTCGTGATGATCGGTGCCAAAGGCTTGGGCGACGATCTTTGCATAGGGTAATTCGTTGTAGTAGCTATGCTCGCCTTCATAACCAATGGAATAGGTCTTTACCGGCTGGCCAGTCAGGCGCGACATAGCCGCGACGATCGTACTTGAATCGATGCCGCCGCTCAAAAATGCACCGAGAGGGACGTCGCTGATGAGCTGCGCCTTTACGGTTTCGAGAAGTTTTTCGCGAAGCCGCTCGATCCATTCTCCCTCGGAGCGAGTTTCAATTTGCCCGAAGGGCACGTCCCAGTATTCGTGGTCTTCGATGTGGTCCTTTTCAACGATCAAATAATGTCCCGGAAGAATTTTCTCGATTCCCTCGAACATGGTCAGGGGCGCGGGCACATAACCGAGAGCGAGATATTCGTGTAGCGCTGTGGAATGCAATCGCCGAGGAACATCTTCGGCTTCCAGAATGGATTTTAATTCCGAAGCGAAAAGAAGCCTGGCTGGCTCTCGCCGGACGTAGAGCGGCTTTTCGCCAATGCGGTCGCGGCCAAGAATCAAGCGCTCGCGTTTTGCATCCCAAAGCGCGATGCCAAACATTCCGCGCAGGCGCTTGAAAAAAGCGGGTCCTTCCTCTTCATAAAGATGAACGATGACTTCGGTGTCGCTTCGAGTACGGAAGCGATGGCCTTTGCCCTCGAGTTCGTCACGCAGCCCTTGAAAGTTATAAATCTCGCCGTTAAGGACAAGCCAGACAGTCTCATCTTCATTGGCGATGGGCTGGTGGCCGCCCGCGACGTCGATGATGCTCAGCCGCCGCATTCCCAGGCCCACGCAGCGGCCTACGTAGTGGCCCTTGTCATCGGGTCCCCGATGCTCAATCACCCGGCCCATGCGCTCCAGAAGCGAGCCGAAGGGCGCGCCCGGCGTCGAAAAGTTCGTCACTCCATAAATTCCGCACATAGTTTGTTAGCTACTCTTCTCAAAGCATCTGTTCAAAAAACCGTCTAGCGCGCAAAGCTCTGCGCTTTTTCAGCGGCGAGCGCCGAGGAGCCAGTCGTGACTTCATTCAGGCACTCAGCAAGTTCCGCCGCCTGATTCCGCCGCGCAAATCGTCGAACCTTTTCCGGATCGGGTAGAGCATGCTTTGCCGAGCGCAGCGCGTCGAGAAAGCCTGGCAAACTCCGGTAAATGTCCTCTTCCGCCGCAATATTGACGATAGTCGCTCCGCCCGTTTCTTGGAGTAGCGCCGCAGTATCACCCGTTTGACTGGTCAATGCCAGAATGGGCCTGCCAATACGAAGATACTCGTAAGCTTTTGCCGGGATTTGATGGTCACAATTGGCGGCCTGGAAGAGCAAGAGACCATCCGCGTCCGCACATTCCTGCAGCGATTGTAAATAAGTGACGTACGGCTGCAGCTCCACCATGTCAGATATTCCCAGCTCCTCGATGATCTGTTTGTATAACTCTTCCGAGCCTGGTGCGCGAAAGAAAATGCGGAGGGTGCTCGCATCGAACCGTTTCTCGGATTTCAGGCGAGCTATCGCGCGAAAAAAGGGGCGCGGGTCTCTTTCCTGCGGATACATAATTCCGGTGTGCAGCAGATGAACTGGCTGGTCCGATCGAATGGGCTCAGGCTTAGTCAGGGTCAGTCCGCTGAAATCTCCCTCGTCGTAGCCGTTGGAAATAACCATACACTTTTCCGGCGCGAGATCAGGGTATCGGTCCAAATACATTTGGCGCGTCGAGCTAGCCGTAAATATAATCCGCGACGCATGGCGCACCGCCTTTCGCTCGATCCAGCGCCGGACTCCACGTTCCCGTTCGTCGGGCGGATAGTTTTCTTCCGTCATCGAATCGCGCAAGTCCACAACCCAGGGTTTTCCCGATATGCGGTGCAGGATGAAACCGATCAAAATTGCCGTGGGGACGGGGAAGGTGGAGAAAATCACTTCCGCCCGGTGCTTGCGAATGGCGCGCAGCCCGGAAGGGATCGCGCCGACGAGCCAGGTAACCCACCGGTCGGGCAATGCCATCCAGTCGAAGTAAGCGCCGCGAAAACTTAGATGTTTTTTGGTGTCGAGCGCGAACGCCCTGACGACGGGAACTCCTTGGAAGTCCGAAACATTCCTCTGCGAGTCTAGGGACTCGTAGTTGCGCGGATGAAGCGTCAGCACTGCGGTCTGCCATCCGAATTCTGGCAAGTAACGGCAGAATTTCAACGAGCGGAGCAATCCGCTTGATCCGGCGCAAGGCGGAAAGTGGTAAGCGATGATGAGCGCGCGTTTCATGGGCGGCATTGTTTGCAGACTACGTCATCTTTAATTCGAGGCTATGCTCGCGCGCCGAATCCGGGGATTCTCCCCGGGAGCAGACGAGCGAATCATGACCGGCGTCCACCCAGATTTCGGCGGGGCCCGGGTGACTTAAAAACCCCAAGGGGCTGGCTGATCTTCCGTAAGCGCCCGACTGAAAAATGCCGAAGAGATCGCCAACTTCCGCACGCGGCAGGGTAACGCTGCGGGCTAGCGTATCGAGGGGAGTACATAGCGGTCCAACAACGTCGACCGCTTCCTCTGCTGGAGCGTCCATCCTGTTAAGCAAAGCGACGGGATAGTTCCTCTTGATGGTTTGGCCGAGGTTGCCGGAGGCTGCGAGGTGGTGGTTCATCCCGCCATCGAGGATCAGGAACTTCTTGCCCCGAGAAACTTTTATGTCATTGACGCGGGCAAAATAGATACCGGCTTCCCCCACGAGGAAGCGACCGGGTTCGACGAGGAATTGAGTGCCTCGAAATGCTTCTTCGGATTCGATTTCCGCGAAAACGCCACGGAGTCCCGCACGGATTTTATCGAGATCCAATTCATTTTCGTTTGCAAAATAGGGGATCCCGAGGCCTCCTCCCAAATCCACCCGGCGGAGGGGCCGGCCCGAGCGCTTCACCACTCGGCGAGCAACTTCCAATCCGTGGCGATATTGGGCAATTAGGACATTCGCATCGAGAATCTGCGTTCCGGTAAATAGATGGATTCCAGAGAGGTCGAGGGCGCCGTCGGCGAACACGGCATCGAGAGCCTCGTCTAAAACTTCTTCGTCGATCCCAAACGGTGTAGGGCGCCCACCCATACGCATTGCGCCGCCTGCCGCTTCGCTTGCAGGATTCACGCGGATGGCCACACTTGCTCGCACGCCAAGCCTGTGGCAGATCGAGCCGAGACGTTTTGCTTCCAGAAGAGACTCGATATGGATTTCGCCGATGCCATGCGAAACTGCCAACTGCAATTCCGCTTCTGTCTTTCCGGGACCGGCAAAAAGCATGTGTTGTGGCTTGCACCCTGCCTGCAGTCCGAGATGAAATTCGCCGGCTGAAGCGATTTCAAGGCCGCAACCTCGTGCGAGAAAGTGCTTCACGACCGCCAGGTTCGGATTCGCTTTTACAGAGTAGCTGACTTCGAAAACTGCAGGCAACGCTTCCCGCAGCGCGTCCAACTTGGTGTCGATAACTTTCTTGTCGTAGACAAAGGCCGGAGTGCCGTATTTTTCAGCGAGCGCGCCAATGGATATACCGCCGGCCAATAGTTCGCCCTTGGCCACACCGAAATGCTTTTTCGCCAGAATTTGAGCAAGATCACCCATCACAATCCTTCGCGCCGCCGGAGCGCCGGGTAATCCACCTTACCACTGCTGGTCTTCGGCAGCTCGCCAAGGACTTCAATCACTTTGGGAATCATGTAGCGAGGCATCTTCTCCCCGCAGATCTCCAGCAACGCGTCCGTGTCCAGAGCCTCTCCGTCGCGCGGCACTACAAAAGCCTTGATCGATTGGCCGAGTACTTCATCGGGGATGCCGATTACCGCGGCCCCGCGGACCTTGCCCGTTTGGAAGAGAACTTCCTCCACTTCCGTGGGGCTAATGCGGATGCCGGAAGACTTGATTAAAGTATCCCGCCGCCCGACGAAATACAGAAAGCCCTCTTCGTCCATCTTCACAAGGTCTCCGGAATAGCACACCCTTTCGCAGTCACCCAATTCCGGAGGCAAAAGGGGGTTTGGCCGGAGGGCGCGCGCTGTGTCTTCGGGGCGGTTCCAATAACCCATGGAAACAGTTGGGCCGCGATGCACGAGTTCGCCGGGCTCACCAGGTTTGCACAGCTCTCCTTTTTCGTTCAGCAGAAGGATTTCCGTGTCGGGAATCGCCTTCCCCATCGAGGTGGGGCGCCGATCGAGCTCTTCGGGCGGAAGATACGTTGAACGGAAAGCTTCGGTTAGCCCGTACATCAAGAATACTTTCGTCCCCTTCAAAGCATGGCGAAGAATTTTAAGCACCGCTTGCGGCATCGCTCCGCCCGTGTTTGTGATGTAGCGCAAATCGGGGAGTGGCTGCTTTTCGAGCGTGGATGTCGGCTGGGCCAGAAGACTCCAAAGAGTCGGCACGCCAGCCAGCCCGGTGATTTTTTCTTTCAGCAAGGTCTGGACGACCTCACGCGCAAAAATAAAGTTGATCAGAATGAGCGTTCCGCCCTTTTCGAAGGCCGTCATGAGCTGGTTCATGCCCGCATCGAAGCTGAATGGCAAGACAGCGAGAATGCGTTCTCTCTCCGTTATCTCCAGATAGGTTGCAACGATCCTGCTGCCTGCAACAACATTGGCGTGACTCAACATCACGCCCTTTGGTTTGCCGGTCGAACCCGACGTGTAGAGAATCGCAGCGAGATCTTTCTCGATGCTGGATTCGGACCACGTGGCGGGAGGCTCCGTACTGCAGAGCTCTTCAAAACGGTGGACAGCAAGCCGCGTCTCCGGCACTGCGCCTTCGCCTACGACTACGATAAATTCCAGGGAGGAAATTTGCGGGATCACTTCGGCGAGCGAAGCTAGTTTGGCCGGTGTGGTAATCAGAGCTTTCATTCCACAGTCGCATGCCACGTGCATCACCTGGTCTGCATGCAACAACGTGTTGATGGGGACGTAGACGCCTTCGCCTTGGGAAACACCGAAGATCGAGATGACTTGAGGTATCGAGGCTTCCAGGTAGATTCCTACTCGCTCGCCGCGCTTGAGCCCGGCTTTCTTGAGGCCGGTCGCGAGTCCCGCGGTACGTCGGCCCACCTGGCCATAGCTCAAGCGCTGATCTCCGTGGACCAAAGCCTCTTTTTCCGGGGCGCGCCGGACGCTTTCGCGGAGCAGATGCCAAATCAGAAAGTCCATTCTTCCCTCGACAGGTTTGATTGTTTCAGCATTCTTGTGCTGTGCTCGTTCTTTCACCAGGCTCCATCGCCTTTTGCGGTTTCGGCGCCGAGCTTACCAGGGACTGCAAAGTCCGTTTAACGGCACGGCCGCCCACGTGCCGGGCAACGGCCAGCGCACCACGGATGGTTTTCGGATTCATCGCCAGGATTCCCCAGCGTTCCCTCCGATGCGACATCCAATCTTTCTTGTAGTTGTCGTCTCCGGTGAGGTAGTCGATCTCCTCGACCTTGTCCACATCAATGGCACTTTGCATCAACGTGGCCGTCAGAACAGTGCCGACAGACAAATCCGCGAACCGCTCGTCGTAGGCGAGCTTATAAATGAGCGCTTTGCCGTTCCTTACGATCCAAAATTGCGCCGCTGCTGGCTCGCCATCGACAGAAATCAAGCCAAGCCGAAGCGCGCCCAATTGGGCGCAGGTTCGGATCAACTCCGGCACGAAGTGGGGATAAGGCTCGGGCTGCTTCCAGCTGGCCAGATAGACTTTATTGTAGGCTTCGATGGCGGCTTCAAGCCCGTCGCCGCCTGTGACAATCTCGATCCTGGCGCGGCCTGATTTTTCTAATTTCTTTCTCTTGCGATTGAGCGTGTTCTTTAGCACCGAAGGAAGAGACTCGACGTATTGCGCGTAGGTGCGGCCGTTCACTTTCAAATACCAATTGCCGAAGCAAAAGTAGGTTTGCACGATAAATCCGGCTGCCTCTATTCCTTGCACGAGAGCAGCGAAGGCCGCCGAATCCACATCGAGCGGTTTCAGTTCAATCTCGTCCCATCTAGGCGAATCTTTCGCAATGGTTTTTGCCAAATCTTCAACAGCCTGCCGAGCGCGTGGATCATCCCAGACCGGACTGAAGAGGGAGCTATAATAGCTCGTGAGTGAAGAAAGTTTTCTGGGTTTCCAGAATCCGGAATCGGCAGCACGGCGTAACGCGGCCAAGAACGCGTGGTGCTTTTGGTCTCCGCTCATGGAATGGACACTGTAGATTCTGATTCGGTCGCCCGCATCGAGAGCATGGCTGGCAAACGTTTTGAACCACGGGAGGCTGCTGAAAAAGCAATCTTCTCCCGCCGCCTCGAAGAGCGCCCGCGCTTCCTCCGGCAGTTCCTCGAAACTTGAAAATAAGCGAGTATCGTTCATGCTGTGTGCTAACTCTTCTTTCGCACAAATTCCGCAACAGCCTCGAGCGATTGAAAATTTTCCGGCAATAGATCTTCGTCCGAAATTTTGATGGAAAATTCCGTCTCGAGGAAATTCACAATATCCAGGATACCGAGAGAATCTACCAAGCCGGATTCCAGCCATTTCTCCCCCGGATGGAAACCATTCTTTCTGGCTAGAGGAAAATGCCTGAGAATAAATTCCTTTAGCTTGTCTTCTATTGTTTGGGGCTGCGTCATATGCTCTCCTGGTGGCTAGCTATCTCGTTCGCCCCGCATCAAATACCAATTCTGCTGAAAATCCGCTGAAGTCTGCTTCCCACCAGGGGACATGCAGACCACAACAGGAGACTCTTCGCGAGGGCGAAAGCCGGCGCGGTGAAAAATGGCGTTCCAGGGATGTTTGTCTCCGGCGTTCATACTGACTGTGGCTGCGCCGTGATGCAGGAGGCGCTCCACCGCTGCCCCAAGCAAGCGCGCAATTACGGGCGGCTCCTCGACCGACGCTAAATCCACAATGCTTGTATCTTCCTCGTCTTTTGTGAAAACCAAATAACCAATCAGAATGCCTGCGCGACGCGCCGTGATGGCTTCATGCTTCTTGATTGGATATGACCGATACCGCCAGTTCAAGAATTCTGCGGTACGGAGAGTACGTACGCCGCGCTGGCTCCGGAGCTTGCTATCCAATTCGTTGAATTCCTCCCCGAAGGCACTTTCGTGGAGCGCGATGTCGCAAGCTCTGCTGCTGCCTTTCCACCCACGGAGAGATAGGGCCATGTCGGCGACGGAGATGACGCCGCGCGCAATTGGATTCGACCCGATCACCGGCTGAAGCTTTGCTTTGGATCTTAGGGGTTTGGCCCACCTTACGAGCGATCCACATTGCGGAACTCCCAATCTCTTGTACACCGCCATCATGCTCTGGCTCGGAAAGTCATAACAGAACGTGTAAGGAGGCTGGCTGGCGGCATCCAGACAGGCTCGTTGCAATTGCAGAGCTGGGCCCAAGCTTCGATACTCTGGATCCAAGCAAAAATCTCCTAACACGAGGCCCACTCTCTCATCGCCGTCGAAACAGACTTTCCGCGGGAAAGCTGCCGCACAACCAACGATCGCTCCTTTCTCTGCGTCACACGCAACCCACGCTCTGGCAGTTCCGAAAGGCGAGTCCAAATAGAGCCAGTCGAATCTTCGATCATCGAAATCGGGATGAAGCAGACGCCGGAGGGTACTGATCACCTCTATCCGGTCGGAGCTCAAATCTAAAGGCCGCAGACGGACAGGCATTTTCTCTTTTCGTCCAATGCTCCTGGTCCCAAGTCCCACTTCCGTAAGGGCTCAAGAAATGTCGCCACGCAGTCTTCTCAAACGCCAAACTACATCAATGTGGCGTAGTTTGCGGTTGTTTCAACCAGTCAAGATCAAGCTGTGAGCCGACCTTCAGCTGCACACTCGATGCCGGCGAAATGTCCTTCATTCCGCTGCATCAGTTTGAATCCTTAGTGCCATCATCAACAATCCGCAGGACTTCCGTCCACCTGAGTTTCGAACAGAATGCCTCGCTATACACCCCCGCAAGCGGATTGCCAGATAGAAGTTGCAGTAAAGACCTCGCTAATTGGTGTTTTTGGCCAAGGCTTGGCGGAGAACTGAACCACCTCTCGAAGGTCTCTAGGAGATTCGGGCGGTTTGGGCGGTTAGCCATGGCAAAAGTAGGAAAAGTTTTTCTTCACCCCTCCGGGACACCCCATTCTATGATTCATGCGAGGTCTCTTAGCCTTAGATTCGCTAACTCAAACTATTCAGGGATGTTACAGGAGAAGTGTGACCAAACGCGAGATTTCGGCGAGGCAGATGCCCTTCTTTAGTTTTTTTTTGGGTTCCCTCTAGGGAACAAAATGTTGGCAAGGTCGCGCTTGGAGTTAGGGTGAGATATTGGCAGGGCCCAGCGGCAAATGGCGTCACTTTTCTTGATAAGTTGTCTATTTTCAATTACATATACATCTGCGGGGCCTCCCTAGAAGCTTCCAAAGTCATTTGGACCATGAAGTGCGACTCAATCTGCCGACTTAGAGCAATATTCGTCCGCAACTCTCCTGGCGGTCGTCCTCCCAAGGCCGCAAACTGTGGATGAGCTGATTTTGGACGATGCGGATTGCCAAGTGCCTGCTCCTGGAATTCCGAGGATGACCGCTTAAACCGGAGAAAGACAAGCCTGGAATGCTGAAAATCGGCGGCCAAAAGGTTCCCACCTCGCTGTTGCTCCTAGTGCTGATGGACTGCAGTCTCATTGCTCTGGGCCTGATCCTGGCGACGTTTATCCGATTTTCCGCGGAGCATTATGGGGCCTCTCTAGCGTACTTGGAAAGTTGGCGCACCTTTTCTCGGTTCCTGCTGGTCCTTATCGTATGTGAAGTCTCGCTCTACTTTCACGACCTATACGATTTTCGACTCATGACGACCCGGAATGAGATTTTGGTTCGTCTACTGCAGTCGTTTGGTGTTGCATGTCTGGCAATCTCGGTCTGTTATTACGTGGCGCCGGATCTCGGGTTTGGCAGAGGCATCGCCGCACTTGCGGCGCCCTTGATTATTGCCCTAACCCTGGGATGGCGGCTGGTGTGGGCTCGAAACGCCCGCAAGACCGGCGCTTCAGGACGATTGTTAATCATGGGGACCGGCCCGACTGGCATCTCCCTAGCCCGCGATATTTTGTCGCGGCCTGAACTGAAACTGAAGGTCATAGGATTCCTGGACGAGAAGGGCGAGAATATCGGCAAGTCACTGGTAAACCCCGGAATCATAGGCGCTGCACAGGACGTCCAAGCTATCGTTCAACAGGAGAATGCGGACCATGTGGTGATCTCGCTGATGGAACGTCGGGGCACGATGCCGGTAAGGCAGCTTCTCCATTTGAAATTCGCAGGCGTCCATGTGGAAGATGCGCACAGTTTTTATGAGCGAATGGCTGGCCGTATCATCTTGGAGCGGCTTTCTCCGAGTTGGTTGATTCTCTCCGACGGGTTCCGCAAATCAGCCATGCTTGTGTGGGCCAAGCGGGTCGTGGACGTAATCGTATCCACAATTGCGCTGATTGTTTGCCTGCCGCTATTCGCTGTCGTCAGCGCTGCAATCTGGTTGGAATCCGGTTCGCCTATACTCTTTGTGCAAGAACGGACCGGTTTACGAGGCCGCTCTTTCCAAATTCTCAAGTTTCGTTCCATGTACAACAATGCAGAGGAAAAAGGGCCGCAGTGGGCAGCCGATAGTGACAGTCGGATCACGAGAGTCGGAAGGTGGATCCGCAAATATCGCATCGACGAATTGCCCCAGTTTTGGAATGTGCTTCGCGGGGAAATGAGCATCGTCGGGCCCCGCCCGGAAAGGCCCGAATTTGTATCAATGTTAGAAGAGGAAATTCCGTTTTACGGCCTGCGTCATTCTGTGCGGCCAGGAATTACGGGCTGGGCGCAGGTCAAATACCAGTACGGCGCCAGCGTCGAAGAGACCAAGACCAAGCTTGAACACGATCTCTTCTATATCAAACATCTCTCGATCATCCTGGACTTCGTGGTACTGTTCGAAACCGCAAAGGTCATGCTTTCAGGCCGCGGTGCGAAATAGGCAGAGGCAAGCGGGATACACTACGCGGATTGATATGCCAAGAGGGTCTTCGTGCAAGCTAAACCCGTAGATAGGTTGAATAGTCCGCCTTCTGGCGTACTCGACAAACTGCTACTGATGAGCTGGGTATTCGTTTTTGCATTTATTCTTTGGGCCTTCAAGCTTCTGAAGCGCATGGAGCCCCGAAGAAGCGTAGTCGCTACCGGAGAGAACTTAAAACCTTGAAAATAAATCAGTTAATGCGATTAGAGGAGTCCGCGTCAATTGTGAACGTCTTTTCTCCAAATAAGCAGTTGCTTTCCAGTGTCCTGTCCGCCGCTCTAGGGAAATGACTTAAATCACTTAAAATAAGCAGCTTAGGTGGAGTCGATATTGGCATCGCCCTTGCTGATTGGCTTAGTACTCACAGAGACGACCCATACTTTCCTGAGGAGGCTGTTGTGCAAAAGCGGTTCATGATTTTTTCTTGCCTGGCCTTGAGCGGCTTATTTTTGCTTGTCGAATTTGCCCCCGGCTTTGCCTATGCCGGGCAGGACCCTGGGACGAAAAGCACTCCTGATAGCACTAAGGGAGGTAAGGACGCAGCGAAGAACACTGCGGCTCCAGCCGCCGATGGTGCCGCTGTTCCTCAGGCTCTTACCGGCTATCGAGTCGGTGCGGAAGACGAGCTGGCCATCTCCGTCTGGCACGAGCCGGAGCTTTCGCAAAACGTGACTGTGCGGCCGGACGGCATGATTACGCTTCCGCTGTTGAATGACGTTAAAGTCGCGGGGCTTACCACCGAAGAGATGCAGGTTCTGCTCACGGAGAAGCTAAAAACCGTTGTGAACGATCCCCAGGTGACCGTGAGCGTAAGGGCCGTGCATAGCCGCAAGGTCTTTCTCGTTGGGAGCGTTGCAAGACAGGGCGTCTATCCGCTGGATGCGAACAAAACTGTGATGGAGTTGCTGGTTGAGGCAGGAGGACTGGGACCCTTTGCCAAGAAAGGTTCCATTTACGTCCTACGGACGGAAAACGGCAAACAAACGAAAATACCTTTTGACTATAAGAAAGCGCTTTCCGGAAAAGGCAGTCTCATCGAATTGAAGCCGGGCGACATGGTTGTTGTTCCTTAGAGCAGGGACCGAGCACCGAACACCGGGAACGCAGAGGGCAAAGAAGGACGGCGGCATGGAAACATCTCGAGGTTGGTTCTTACGAAAGACATGTTTGATCCTGGGAGTTTTCGTGGTTTGTGCGCCTGCTTGGGCACAAGAAGCGTCTTCGTCTTCGACAAGCCCACCGGATCAACAACAACAACAGCAGGAACAACAACAAGGACAGCAACAAGGTCAGCAGCAGGAGCAAGAGCAGAGCTCAGGCCAGTCGACCGATCAAACTAAGGACACGGATACTACAGCCACCCCTCCCCCACCCAGTCTCACTCCCAATCCCACCTCTCCAATCGACACGCAGATTCACCCCACGGGGAAAGCCATACCGTGGATGGGGTCAACTTCACCGCTACGGTGGGGAGATTTCTCCGTCGCCTCTTTCACGCTAGACTACGTAAACGACAATTTTCGGCCGGAAGGCGGTTTGGAAGGCAGCACCGTGAATCTGGCTGTTTTTCGCACGACCATAGGATTTGATAGGTACTTTGGCAAGCAGCACCTGGTTCTCCAGATTAATCCGCAGGTGGCCATTCTCAACGGCCAGCTCGGTGGAAATGCCGGTCTGAACAACAATTTTACCTTGGCGTTCGTCTTTCAACTCTCGCCAAAGCTAACCTTGACCTTGAAGAATAGCTTTGACCAAGTACATTCCCGCCAGCTCTTTCCGATGGATGTTCTTAATGTTGACGACCAGGGGGGAAATGCAATCGCGAACGAGTTTCTCCAAAACGCCGGTAGTTATTGGAGGGATTCCGCAAGCGCGGCCTTCAATTACACAATTACCCCCAGGCTCCTTCTCACCGTAGCTCCCTCCTACAGCTATGCGCAAACCTCTGACACTCAAGAGGACTATATTGCGGACGGTCACACGATCGCGAACTCGGTTGCACTTACTTATGCGCTGACACCGAGGCAGAACATCGGTGCCGTGCAGAGCACAGAACTTCTCCGCGCGGTGGGCGTTCCGAATGCCGCCAATACATATTTCAATACCGTAGGTGTCTTCTATGGATACCAGATTGCCAAAACATGGTGGCTGCAAGCCAGAATTGGCCTCGATGCTGCTAGCTATCCGAACAAATATCCCAGTGAGCAAACGGTTGGCGGTGGAGGGAGCTTGATTAAGGGCTTCTCGAATTCCACCTTGGCGGTGACTTACTCCAGAGGACAGATGGAAGAGAATTTCATCTCGGCGGCCATCAGCGACCGTGTAGACACCACCTATGGTTTGCGCATTACCAAACGCTTCGGATGGTACAATGGCGCAGGGTATTACCGCGATACGGGAGTTCCGCCGCAGAACAAGGGAGAATACGTGACTTCAAAACTCCAGTATATGCTGCCTAAGTCGTTTTCTCTGTTTGCGAATTACACCTACATAGATCAGCACGCGGGCACCGATCAGTTACTCTCTGGCATTACGCATACTCTCTCGGCCGGAATCGGCTGGCTACCGACCGTGCTTGCCCCAGGCCACTGAGCCGTACCGATTCCTTCGAATTCCCAACCGGCTGGATTCATTCGGGCACCAGCAACGAGATTGGGATCCTCCGCGAAGGATTCCATTTGGCGAGAAATTGGCGTCGATTGTGGCTGAAACGTGTGGTTGGTTAACGGCTGCCCGTGGCATCGTCGCTCGATTCTTGCCTGTAATGGATCGCTAGCCGAGGGCACTTTTTGGAGCGCTGCTCAGGAAAGCTGCGGAAAGGTACCGGGCCGCTATGGCAATTCTTTTCCCAGTTTTCGAGTCCCGGTGGGTATTGGGAAGGGCGCTTGAGACGGGCCCGTGGATTGACCGTAAGCTATTGAAAATATTATAGATAGAATCATGCCAAGGCTTGCCGAGGACTACCTTCTGGCAACAAAAATGCTTTTACTGATTGCAGCAATTTGTTGGCAGCATAGCATAGAACGTAGGAGGCACCATCCACTTGGGCGAAACAGGTAGTTCCAACCTCTCCAACTTGGGTATTCCGGCGAATCTTCAGCTCGGCGAATACCTGGGAATCGCACGTCGTCGCAAGTGGTTCATCATTCTGACCACCTTAGGTATGTTTCTTGCCACGGCAGTGTTTGTCTCCCGCCTCCCTGATATCTACCGGGCCGAAACCGTCATTCTTGTGGATTCAGCACAGGTTCCTGATAAGTACGTGCCGACCATCAATACCGGAGACATCGCCGGGCGGCTAACCACGCTGCAGCAGCAGGTACTCTCGCCGACACGGCTGAGAAAGCTTGTGGAAGCCCAAGGAATGTATCCGGACCCCAATTCGAAGAAAACCGAGGAGCAGGTAATCGGCTCGGTGCAGAAGGCCATCACGGTCGAGGTAGTAAATCAAGGCGCGGGCAAGATGAGCGCTTTCCGCATCGCTTACAGTGGGCGCAAGCGGTTCGAAGTGGCGCGCGTCGCAAATGAATTGGCCCAGATGTTCATCCAGGAAAACCTAAACTCGCGTATTGACCAGACGCAAGACACCGCACAATTCCTCGAGGATCAGCTTCAGGAGACCAAGAAAGAAATGGACGACAAAGAGTCGCAACTTGGCGCCATCAAGACCCGCAATCTTGACGAATCGCCGGAGTCGAAGCCCTATCACCTGGAAACGCTCGCGAACCTGCGCGCGCAACTTCAAGGGATTCAGACCAAAATTCAGCAGGATCAGCAAGAGAAGAACGTCTTGCAGTCGATGTTGCTATCCGGCGCCGACGCCCCGACCGTGGAAGTGGGCGATGGCGTAACAGGCGGCGGCGCTACTATAAACCCCAACCAGACGGATATTCAGAAGCTACAAACAAAGCTCTCAGAGCTAAAATTGCGTTATGGCCCGGGACATCCTGATGTTCGCAAGGTGCAAGCCGAAATTAACCGCTTGACGGAAAAAGCCGCGGCGGACGCAAAGAACGGCACTGCCGAGGCGGTCGTGCAACCCGAAGTTACGGTTCAGCAAAGCCAGAAGCACCGGAACCCGGTTCTGGAAGCTCAGCTGGAAGCGCTGGACGAGGAAATCCAGAGCCAGACGAAGCTCATCCCGCCTATCGAGTCGCAAATGAGCTTCCACGAAGCGAAACTGCAACAGATGCCAGTGTTCGAGCAGGAGATTGCCCGACTTCAGCAGGATACCGACATATTGAAAGCTCAATACACGAGACTCCTGGACCAGGAAAAGGCCGCGGAGATTTCGCACGCTCTTGAGGTACGGCAGAAGGGCGAGAAATTCGAAGTACTCGACGCTGCCACCACGCCGAGCGGTCCTTCCTCGCCGAACCGGAAGTTGATCAGCATTGCGGGCTTGATGGGCGGTTTACTTGCAGGGATCGCGCTTGCAGCGGCTGCGGAAATGAACGACGAATCGGTGCGGACCGAAGACGAAGCAGCGCGGATCTTCGGCAAAGCCGTGATGTCTGGTATTCCTAGAATCGTATCCGCGAAAGAGCGTCACGATTCTCGCGTGCGGGCGGCCGGTCTTATAGCAGGAACGGTATTAGGCTCAGTAGTTGTGGGTTTCCTGCTTGCTGTTGTGTCGGGAAGGTTCTTGTAAATGTATCTCTCATACTACCAGCTCAAAGACGAGCCGTTCCGGCTGACGCCGGACCCGCGTTTTCTGCATCTCTCCGAGCCGCACCAAGCGGCGCTAACCGCGGTGTTAGAGGGGATTTTCTACCGCAAAGGCCTGGTCATGATAACGGGCCCGATCGGAACTGGAAAAACAACCCTAGTGCACGCAGCGCTGCAGCTGCTGACAAGTAAGAAGATGCCGATCAAGAGCGCGCTGCTCTTCAATCCCACGCTGTCGCGCGATGAATTCATGGAGATGATGCTGGAGGAGTTTGAGGTCAATTGCACATCGCCGAGCAAGCCCAAGCGGCTGGCAGCTCTTCACCAGATGTTGCTGGATACACAGCGTTCCGGAGGAACATCGGTCCTTTTCATCGATGAGGCGCACCTTCTCAGTTCCGAGTTGCTTGAGGAGATCCGACTTCTCGGCAATGCGGATACTCACCAGGAAAAGCTTTTGCAGATTGTGTTGAGCGGACAGCCTGAACTTACCACGATGATGAATCGGCGCGAACTCAGTGCGCTCCAGCAGCGCATTGCGAGCCGCGCGCAGCTTCGGCCCTTGAGTCTTGCCGAGACACGCGTCTACATTGCCGAGCGGCTGCATTCCGCAGGTCTTGATGGTCCCACGCCTTTTCCACCGCAAGCCGTCGAAGCGATTTACAAATGCGCGCAAGGCGTGCCGCGCCTGCTCAACTTGGTTTGCGACGCGTGCTTGGTGCTGGGCTTTAAGACCCAACGCCGCTCGATCCAGCCGGATATCGTCGACGACGTGGCGATTTCGCTGGGGTTGAACGAGACCGAGCCGGAACAAATTCCTGTTGTCGTGGAGAAGAGCACTCCGGCAGAGAAAATTTTGGCAGTACCGGCACCGAAGAGTGTGCCAAGTGAGACGGTTTCCCCAGCCGTCTTTCAGAAAACAGCGGTAGATCTGCTGATCGAAGCTATGAAACACAATCGCGCCACCGCGCGGGAGTAACTACGGAATGAGCAAGTACTTTGAAGCGACTTTAAAAGCCAGAAATGGCGCGCGCCCCGACGAGATATTGAAAACTGCTCTACGGGAGGAACCGGCCGAAGAGACAATTGCCGCTCCCGTTGAAGAGCCATTGCCTGTCGCGGTGGCTGCTCCGCCTGTTCAGGAGGAGCCGCGAAAGTTGACAGTGGTTACTCCCGTCCGCGAAAAAATCCGGGAAGCAACTCCCGTGGCCCCAGCCCCCGCTAAGCCCGCCCCCCCGGTTGTCGAACGCGTAAGTGACTTGGGAGATGCGCGGCTATCCGAATGCCGCAAATTCTCTCTTCCACTGCAAAACATAGCGCATGTGCAGTTTACGAATAGTGATGCCATGCAGCCGGCCGAGGAATCTTACCGCGCGCTTCGCACCCGCTTGTTAAGGCTGCGATCCGCGCAGGGCCTCCGCTCCGTCGTCATTACCAGCGCGGTACAGGGAGAAGGGAAGACTCTCACGTCCCTGAACCTGGCGCTGTGCTGCGCACAGCTCCACGAAATGCGCGTACTTCTCGTGGATGCCGATATTCGAAGTTTCGGCCTGAGCCGGGCAGTGGCTGCCCCCCCAGGACTCGGGCTAGCGGATATTCTTTCGGGTCAGTGCGCGCCAGAGCAGGCGGTCATGGCGACGGACCACCCCAATCTCTTTGTTTTGAGCAGCGGTGCTTCTACTACACCTGCCGCAGAGCTTTTCGCAAGCCGCCGCTGGCCGGAGTTTATTGGCTGGTGCAACGAGACCTTTAGATTGGCGCTGGTTGACTCTCCACCGGTGCTAAATCTATCCGATGTGGAGTTGATTACCGCGGGTTGCGATGGCGTGCTCATGGTTGTTCGGGCGCACCAGACGAAACGCCAAATTCTGGAAAAGTGCGCTGGACAGATCGACTCCAAAAAATTGCTCGGAATCGTTTATAACGGAACGGCTGTTGGAACGCAGTACGGTTACGGTTACCGTTCTTACGGTGTTGGGAACAGCGAATAATTCCAGAGACGCATCTGTTGTTCTCGGTCCGGTGTAAGAATGGATATGAGCACGAACTTTTACTATGTTTCCTAATCTAAAATTGCAGATCTTCAGACGCGGCAGCCA
Source organism: uncultured Acidobacteriota bacterium (assembly GCA_963804545.1). Taxonomy (GTDB): domain Bacteria; phylum Acidobacteriota; class Terriglobia; order Acidiferrales; family UBA7541; genus Acidiferrum. Next base: position 1,538,353 of record CAWDQW010000004.1, on the reverse strand, counting down.
TCAGAACCGGCTTGCTAAGGCCGTTGGCATTGACGAAACCGTCTTAAGCAAGATCATACACGGTTACCGGACTCCCACCGCGTCGCAGCGAGTAGTTCTCGCGAGCTATCTTGGAGCTGATGAGGCCTGGCTCTTCGAGCGATACGAGGCCGCTCCCCTTCCATCGATGATGGACTCCGGCGGTATGCCCGGCGAAAAAGAGGCTGAAAAGAATGGCGATCTCTGAATCACAAGGCGCTGTTCATCTGCTTCTGCCTGCCGAACCGAGTTCTTTGCCGGTGAGAATCACCCCGCTAGCTGACCATGACTCTGGAGCGTGGGATCTTTTCGTCAGCTCCCATCCACGCGGAACTTTTTTCCACCAGCTTGGGTGGAAGAGAGTCATGGAAAAGACCTACGGTTACAAACCCTATTATTTCTGCGCCAAGCGAGGAGAACGGATCACCGGAATCGCTCCGTCGTTCCTGATATCAAATTGGATGATGGGCCGATGCCTGATTTCCCTTCCGTTTGCGGTTTACGGCGGGATTTGTGCGGAGGATCAACAGAGCGAGCAAGCCCTTATCGCCCACCTCGAGGGTTTGGCAAAGGATCTTGAAGTTGCGTACCTCGAATTAAGGAACCGCACCGGAGACATCCGTCCCGGTTATCACAGAAATCCGCGCTATTCGACATTCACCTTGCCGCTTGTGCCCGACACGGAGGCCATTTACAAGGCTTTCCCAAAAGATATTCGCTACATGCTTCGCAAAGCCGAAAAAGCAGCCCTTCGCGCACAGCGAGGCTTCGAGCAACTGGATGTCTTCTATGAGTTGATGACCATCAACCTTCGAAGGCTAGGCACGCCGGCGTTCCCCAAGCAGTTGTTCGAGAACTTGATCTCCGAGTATCCCGGCCAAGTGGATCTCACGGTTGTCTATTCCGGGGATCAGCCGGTATGCGGCGGAATGTCGTTCTTTTTTCGCGAGTGGATGCAACCTTACTACATCGGTTCGAAAGAAGAAGCGAAGGCGTTGGCTGCTAACAATTTTCTGTGGTGGGAATTGATGAAGCTCGGCGCTACCACCGGCCATTCCATTTTTGATTTTGGCCGCAGCAAGAAGAATTCAGGTAATTATGATTTCAAGAAAAAATGGAATCCTCAGATCGAGGATCTTTCATATCAAGTACGGTTGGTCCGCAGGAAGGAAGCGCCTGATTTCTCTCCGATGAACCCGAAATTTGAGGCGGCTACCAACCTGTGGAAAAAAATGCCCCTGGCATTGACACGGGCGCTTGGTCCGCACGTCGTGAGGTGGTTTCCATAGACGGATTTCCGTCGGGACGTCTTCGTCCCAGCCGAGTTGGTTCGCAATAAACTAATGATGTCTACCCAAGTTCAAGACCCGATGTATCCACAGCCGCTGCAAATGGCGGGTTCAGCCGTGCTGAGCGGCAAAGGCGCGCTTCGAATTATGCACGTGGTCAGTGATCTTCGCCGCGGCGGAATGGAATTCGGCATCCTCAAACTCATGGCAGGGCTGGGTTCAGAAAACTTCGAGCATCGCTTTTGCACAACGAGAAAGTTTGACAGCGACTTCGTTCGCGCACATGGCCTCGAAGGCAAGCTGGACGTCGCCGCCGGAAACGGAAAAGGCCTGCAGTTTCCGCTCTTTCGCTTGAAGAAGATTTTTCAACACTACCGTCCTCACATCGTTCATACGCGCAACTGGGGGGCCCTCGAGGCTGTTCCCGCTGCTCGGCTCGCTGGTGTGCCGGTGGTAATTCACAGCGAGCATGGCTACGAGGTGGACAACCTGAGAGGCCTGCCCATGCGGCAGCGCCTCTTTCGAAAAATGGCGTACAGCATGACTGATGTCGTTTTCACAGTGACGCGAGAACTCCGCGACTATCACGCTCGGCAGAGTTGGACCGATCCGGAGCGCGTTCGAGTCGTCTACAACGGAGTTGACGCAGATCGTTTTGCCCCTAACGCTCAGACACGCGCCCGCGTTCGCAGGGAATTGGGAATTGCCCAGACAACGTGCCTCATCGGCAGTGTGGGACGCATGGTGCCGATCAAGGACTACGGCACTTTTTTGTGCGCGGCTGATCAGCTTCGCACCCGCGGCGCCGATCTTTCTGTTCTTCTGGTGGGATCCGGTTCGGAACTCGATTCTCTGAAGCGGCGTGCGAGCGCCATCGAAAGTCTCCGGGGCCGCGTTCATTTTCCAGGCGCTTCCGATCATGTGCCTGATGTTCTTAACGCGATGGATGTGTTCGTCCTGCCCTCTCTGGGCGAAGGAATGTCCAACACGATTCTCGAAGCCATGGCGTGTGGATTGCCAGTCGTCGTATCAGACGTGGGCGGAAACCCTGAGGTTGTCGGGGGCCAAAACTCTGGCTTGCTCTTCAAGCCCGGTGACGCAGTCGCTCTCGCCCAGGCGCTGGCAGGCCTAGTGGATCAACCAGAGCTGCGCCAGACCTTGGGATTGTCAGCGCGCGAACGAGCCGTCACAAAATTCAGCCTCAAGTCGATGATGGAACGATACAAAGAATTGTACTTAAACGCCGCAAAGCAGCGCGGTGTTCGTGCCAATAGCAACTGACTGAGACTAGGTATGGTGGACCATAAACTTGGACTGGCGATTCTGACAGGAAGCAACTCGGAAGCGACGCGCCTACCTCTCGAGAACCTCATTGCGCTCCCGAATGCGGAAGTTTGCGGGATCCTTCTGGATACGGAGCAGCCTTCTTTTCGCCGGCGAATGCGCAATCTTCGGAGAAATATCCGCCGGGAGAGCCTGTCGTATTCCTGGTATCGCCTCGGAGAAGCGATTTGCGATCGCCTCGAGAGTTGGGCCGCGCGTATCGCTCCCCGAGAAGAAGCTGAAAAATTGCTAAGAGAGTCTTTCCCCACTCGATCATTTTCGCTCGCGGATTTTGCGCGTATTCATGGCATTCCCGTAGTAGACGTCGGAAACATGAATAACCAGACCGCGCCGAACGAATCGGGCAAGCTGAGCGCGGATTTAGGAATCGTTCTTGGCACGCGCATTTTGAAAGGCTCGACATTCTCCGTCCCCGCTATGGGTTCCATTAATCTCCATAAGGGCAAAGTGCCCGAGTACCGAGGCCAGCCCGCCGGTTTTTGGGAGATTTTCGATGGTGAATCCACCGCCGGTGTCACTGTCCATTTTGTGGACGAAGGTTTGGACACGGGCGACATTGTTGGCGAAGCTACGGTCGCGATTCATCCAAAGGATTCGCCCGAAACCTTGCGGCGCAAGCTCGACCTATGCGGTGCGGAGCTCCTTCCCCGTTGCGTTTCTCAAATTGCCGATGGAAGGTTCACGCGCCAGCCGCAACCCAAATCCCAGAACAAACCCCGCACTTCCCCCACAAGAAAAGACCGCAAAGTCGTTGAAGGGCGGCTCGATGTTGCGGCCGAACCACAATCGCCTTGGCTGCACGTCGTGAAGACGTTGGCGTACCTGATGATTTATCACTCCGGGGTTTATCGGATCGTCCGTTTTTGGCATGGGCGCTCGGCCAAAGGACGCGGTTGCATCCTGCTCTATCATCGCGTCAATAATCTGACGCGGGATTCTCTGACGACCAGCATAGAACGCTTCGCCGAGTATCTAGCCACCGTCAAGAAACACTATCCCGTACTTACGACAACAAATCTGGTCGAACGGTTGAAAGCCAGCACACAGCTCACCGCGTCTCCCGTTGCCATTCATTTTGACGATTGCTACCGCGACGTGTTTATAAACGCCGCTCAATTGCTGGCACGTGTCCAACTTCCCGCTTGCGCCTTTGTTTCTTCGGGATTTGTGGACACCGACCGCATCTTTCCTCACGATTTGGGCAAGTGTCCCTTTAAACTTGAGAATTTAGAGGCTGGCGAACTCATTGGACTGACGTAGCGAGGTTTTGAAATCCGTGCACATACAGTCAATCACGTGGATTTGGGGCAGGTTAGCCTTGGCGAAGCGGTGACAGAATTGCAACAGAGCAAACACGATTTGGAAGCGATTCTTGGCCGGCCCGTGAATCTCGTTTCCTACCCGTACGGAAGAAAGTGGAATATTCGGCCGGAAGTTGTGGATGTTGTCAAACGCTTCGGTTACGACGCCATGTTTTCAGCCTACGGCGGGTATGTCGAGAAGCACGCGGACCTGTTTGACATCCGGCGTATCGGCGTCTCCGGGCAGCACCGGCCCCTCGATCTCTTGATGGAAATCGAGGGAATTTCGCTGGGTGCCTGGAAGTTTCGCCTGACCGATGCCAACGCGCGGCCGAGTGAGGTGCGGTAGTCCTATGTGCGGTATATGCGGCATCTTCGAATACGAGCGCCGGACCGACATCGTCGGGGACACGGTGCACAAGATGAATCAGACCATGATTCATCGCGGGCCTGACGACGGCGGCGTTTTCGTCGGCCCGGGAATCGGCTTGGGGCACCGCCGGCTGAGCATCATCGATCTCGCGGGCGGCCATCAGCCCATGTCGAACGAAGACGGCACCGTGTGGGTGCTGCTCAACGGCGAAATCTATAATTATCCAGAGCTGCGCGCCGAATTGCTGCAGCGCGGCCACACCTTTACCACGAAGTCCGACACCGAAGCGATCGTTCATCTCTACGAAGATCACGCCGAGGATTGCTTCGCCAAGCTCCGCGGAATGTTTTCTATCGCCATCTGGGATTCGCGGAACCGTAAGCTGGTGCTGGCCCGCGATCGTGTCGGCAAGAAACCGCTGTTCTACGCTGCTGACGACAAGCGCATTCTATTCGGCTCGGAGCTGAAAGCTCTCCTCGCGGGCGACTCTCTCTCCCGCGAAATAGACACGAACGCGCTTTCGGATTACTTTTCGTTCGGCTATATTCCCGCTCCCAAGACAATTTATCGCGCGGTGCGCAAAGTCATGCCGGGCCACTACCTGGTCGCTTCCGCCAGTGGTATCCGCGAAACCCAGTATTGGGATCTATCCTTCGGCAAAGTCGAATCTCGCAGCTTGGCGGAGTGGGGAGAGATGTTGCGCCACGAATTGAGCGAGGCCACTCGCGTCCGTTTGATGAGCGACGTTCCCCTCGGCGCCTTCTTGAGCGGTGGAATCGACTCCTCATCCGTGGTCGCGATGATGAGCCGCCTGATGGAACGTCCTGTGACCACTTGCTCCATCGGCTTCCAGGAAAAAAAATACAACGAATCGGAATACGCTCAACAGGTATCAAAACTCTTTTCCACGGAACACTACGAAGAAACCGTTTTTCCGAACGCCGTCGAGATCGTGGACAAACTGGCATGGCACTACGACGAGCCTTTTGCGGATTCTTCGGCGATTCCCACCTACTACGTTTCTAAAATTGCTCGAGGTCATGTCACCGTTGCACTCGGCGGCGACGGCGGCGATGAGAGTTTCGCAGGCTACCGCCGCTACAAGCTGGATCACTACGAGAATCGGCTGAGGAGTTTTGTGCCCGCAGCCATGCGCCGTAACATTTTCGGTCCTTTGGGCCGGTGGTATCCCGCGCTGGCTTGGGCGCCGCGCATCTTTCGAGGTAAATCCACCTTTCAGAGTTTGTCTCGCACACCTCTCGAAGGCTACTTCAATTCCATTTCTTATTTCCGGCCCGGCGACAAGTCTCAGTTGTTCACGTCGGACTTCCAAAGCCAGCTCGCTGGTTACGATTCGATCGAAGTTTTCCGCCATTACTACGACCGCGCGAATACGGACGACCTGCTTTCCAAGATTCAGTACATCGACATTAAAACGTATCTTACGGACGACATTCTTACCAAGGTGGATCGCGCCAGCATGGCCGTCTCCCTCGAAGTTCGCGCTCCCATGCTAGATCACAAATTCCTAGAGCTTGCCGCTGCCATTCCCAGTTCGCTCAAGCTGCACAACGGCACCGGCAAATACATTCTGAAGAAAGCGTTGGAGCCGGTTCTGCCGAACAACATCTTATACAGGCAGAAGCAGGGATTCGCTGTCCCGCTTGACCTTTGGTTCAGGCGCGAGCTGAAAGAGATGGCACATCACGTCATCCTCGAAACAGAGGATGGCATCCTGAATAACCGCTTCTTGAAGAAAATCTGGGACCAGCACCAGCGCGGCACCTATGATCGCTCTGCGCTTCTCTGGAGTACGTTGATGTTTCGTAAGTGGCAACAAACGTTTTGTGACTAAGGGCTACCAATGAGCGGTATCTGCGGAATCTGCGAACCAGGTCGCGATCTCGGCACTGGCCTTCTCGCGCCAATGCTGGATGCCCTCGCGCTTTCCGGCGATGAGGAGCGCGACACACTGGCGGGCCGTTCGGTCGCTTTGGGCGTCGCAATCCGATGGAAATTTCAAAGCGTGGCATCTTTACCGGGAATTAAACTCGCCGCTGACGCCGACCTCCTCGATGTGGCTTTGCTTCAGCAGACCATTTCAATTTCGGGAGCGGGCGCGAAATCCAACGCGGAGATGATCGCTCATGCTTACGCTCAAAGAGGCGTGGAATTCCTTAACCTATTGCGTGGAGCGTTTTCCCTGGCTTTGTGGGATGAAAAAGCTCAGAAGCTGATTCTTGCAATTGACCGCCTAGGTCTCCGCAGCCTCCTTTGGCGCAAGGAAGGCGACCGATTACTCTTCGCTTCGCGCATCAGCAGCATCCGGGCGGCCCAAGCGGATGCCATTTCCGTCAATCCGCAAGCTCTCCTCAACTATCTTTTGTTTGCCGCGGTTCCAGCTCCGCTCGCGATTGATTCTGGGACAGAAAAGCTTCGTCCCGGCACGCTTTTGATCTTCGAATCGGGGCGCGTCCAGGAGAAACAATACTGGGATCTGGAGTATCCTCAAGGAGAATCCAAGAGTGAATCAGAATGGGCAGCCGAGCTGCGTGCGGGAATGCGCTCCGCGGTACACCGGCATTTGCAAGACCGGGAAGCGACTCAAACGGGCTGCTTTCTCAGCGGCGGGACCGACAGCAGCTCGGTCGTCGCCTTCTCTAGCGAAAAGCACAGTCCCACAAACTCCTTCTCCATCGCATTCGAAGAGGCCGGTTTCAGCGAGATTGAATATGCCCGCATAACCGCAAGCCGTTTTGGGACCAAGCATCATGAGAAATTTCTCAATCCGCTCGACGCCGTGGAAGCCGTCGACCGGATTATCGCTCTATACGACGAGCCTTTTGCCAATTCTTCCGCAATCGGGTCCTATTATTGCGCCGTGCTTGCCAAGGAAAATGGCGTCGACACCTTGCTCGCCGGTGATGGTGGCGATGAGCTTTTTGGCGGCAACGAACGCTACGCCACGGACAAACGTTTTGCGCTCTATCATTCGCTGCCGGCCTGGGTCCGGCGGGGCATAGTCGAGCCGCTGACGGGACTTCTTCCGAACAATGACGGCAAGCTGAGTCTTCCGCGGCGTTATGTTCGCCGCGCCAATATACCGAATCCGCGCCGTATTCTTTCCTACGGTTTTTTCTTGAGCTTGCCTCCCGAGGAGATTTTCGAAGATGGTTTCCTCCAACAGGTTGGCCGCGCCAATTGGCTGGCCATTCCGGATGGACATTTCCGCCGTGCAAAAGCAAGCGATGAGCTCAATCGCATCCTCTATCTCGACGTAAAAATGACTTTAGCAGACAACGATATCCGCAAGGTATCCGGCACTGCCGAGCTCGCCGGCGTCAACGTTCGCTATCCCCTGCTCGACGACAGGCTCGCTGAGCTCTCCGGCCGCATCCCCGCGTCTCTCAAGTTGAAGGGTTTCCAGAAACGCTATCTCTTCAAGCAGGCCATGAAGGATATTCTCCCGCAGGAAGTGCTTCACAAAAAGAAACACGGTTTTGGCGTGCCCTTGGCGCAATGGTTGCTTCAAGAGCCGCGGATGAGAGAATTGCTCCTGGATCTAATGCATGATCCCCGCACCCGCCAGCGCGGCTATTTCCGCGCGGGCTTCTTTGAAAAGCTGATTACGCTCCACCAGAAGCAGCCCAATTACTATGGCGAGATCGTGTGGTATCTCCTGGCCCTCGAGCTTTGGCACCGCCGTCATCTCGAGCGCCGCCCTGAAACCGTTCATGCCTCCTGAAACCAAACCCGGATTGGCCACGGCAGAAAAACACGCCGCAAGCCCTGCGCTGTCGCCTCCTGCAGGCTTCAAGGAGAAGCTCCGCCGGGCCGTGGCAGGCGGTCTTTACTACACGGGGATGCTCTCCGTCATGCGGCGTTTCGGGAGCGAGCATGAGCTCTCCAACGCGGGAGCTTTACGCATCCCTCGTTGGCGTCGCTCAGCCTGCTCCAAGTTCGGCATTCTCTGTTATCACCGCGTCGGCACTGAAGGTGTCCCCGTGTTCTCCCGCCTGGAACCAGGCGTTTTTGAAAAGCAGATGCGTTATCTCAAAAAGCATTACCGTATCGTCCCGCTTGGCGAGCTATGCCGTGAACTGAAAGACGGTGGCACCGTAAGGCCGACGCTTGCGATTACATTCGACGACGGTTATCGAGATCTCTACACTCACGCATTTCCGGTGCTGCGGAAGTATGAGATTCCTGCCACCATTTATTTGATTGGGAAGTCTATGGAGACGGGCGAAGCGCCTTGGTATGACCGGATATTTGTCGCGCTCGAATTCGCACCCGACCCGATTCTGGAAGTAGAGTTGAGCGAGCCCAGGAAATTCAGTTTGACCGATCCCGCAACGCGCGCGGCTGTGGCGTGGCAGATCGTCTGCTATTTGCGATCGATACCGGACCGCCAGCGCCGCCAATGGTGCGCGTCGTTCGAACGCCGCATGCATATACCGTCCACGGAATTGCAAGGGCGCATGCTGGATTGGGACCAGGTGCGTGTCATGCAAAAGGGCGGCGTTTTTTTTGGAGCGCACACCATGACGCACCCCTCCGTCAGCCGCCTCGAATCGGACGCGCTTCAAAATGAGTTATTGGAGTCGAAAGAGCGTTTGGAAGAGGGACTGCAAAGCACCGTCCAGGATTTTGCATATCCTTTTGGAAAGCCTTCGGACTGCAGTATGGCGGCAGAGAATTTGCTCGCCCGCTCAGGATATCGCTCCGCGGCAACCACAACGACCGGCCGCAATACCATTGGTGTAAATCCGTACCGCCTGCGCCGGATGCAAATCAGCGATGACCGCTCTATTCCGTCCTTCAGCTTCGATCTGGCACGAATGCTCCTGGACGGTGACGTGGATTCGCAAGAGGGATTCGAGGGAATTCCGGCTGGCAATAATTCGCCAGCTCTGCAGCACAAGAACACGATCGGTTTGTAACGCCTATGCGCGACTTCATAGTATTGGCCATCATCCTAGGTTCGGCGCCGATCTGCTTTATTAGTCCCTACTTCGGCGTCTTGATGTGGTATTGGGTGACCTACTTCAATCCACACCGCTTTGCGTGGTCCTTTGCGTATGATTTTCCAGTTGCTGTCGTTGTAGCTGTCCCCACGCTCGCTGGTACTGTGTTCGCTCCTAAGTCGATTCGTTCGCTGGCTGTCAGGGAAAGCATCCTTTTGATGGTCCTATGGGCTTGGTTTGGAACTTGCTATCTCCATGCAAAGGGCGTTCCGCTATTCGAGGCCAACATGCCCGCTGCGGGTTACGAAATGGGCCACATCAGCAAAATTCTCCTGATGACCTTCGTAATGATTCTCATGATCACAACGCGGGAGAGGCTCCGCGGCGTGATCCTGGTGACCGCTGGTTCTTTGGGCCTCCTCGCCGTGAAAGCAACCATTTTTGGTATACGCACGGCTGGTGAGTCGCGCGTATGGGGCCCCCCCGATTCCTTCCTCGCCGACAACAATGCGTTTGGCTTGGCATTGAACATGTGCCTGCCGCTCTTGTTCTTCTTGGCCCGCGACGAGAAAAAACGTTGGATGAAGATTTCTCTTCAGATCACGTTTCTCTGTACGATCTTGGTCGTATTGTTGACGTATTCCCGCGGCGCTCTTCTAGGAATAATCGTCGTTCTCACCGCGATCATGCTGAAGACACGTCACAAAGTTGTTGGCAGCTTTCTCATGGCGGTCGCGGCACTTTGCGTCCTAACATTTGCTCCCGAAGCGTGGATGAGCCGCATGGGACGCTTCGCGCACGGCGATCTCGATTCCTCCGCGGAAGAACGAATCGTCACCTGGGGAACTGCCTGGAACTTTGCCCACGATTATCCGATCACCGGCGGCTCGTTCGATGTTCTCCCTAACGTCGCGGTTTTCCAGCGCTACCAGCCGCGGCCCTTGCCTCTGGGTTTTCTGTCCAGTGCTCCGCACAGCATTTACTTTCAACTTCTTGCCGACCAGGGATTCGTGGGACTGGGTCTCTTTTTATTGCTGGTTTTATCTTGCTTTTGGAGTCTATGGAGGATCAGGCGACAAGCCCGCCACATTCCTTCGGCCCAGTACTTGGTTGCTTACACGAACATGATCGAAATTTCGATCTTGGGGTTCATGGTCAGCGGTGCATTCCTGGGTTTCGTCTATCTCGACGTCATCTACCAGATGATTGGCACCACAGTTGTACTGAAAGTGCTCCTGCAGAAGGAATTTGCTGAGCTCCTCGTTCGAGCGAACGAGGAGGCAACTGTTCCTGTGCTGGCTGTTCCGGAAGAAGCTGCCATTCCGGCCTGATGCCTGGACGATGCTTAGTTATTGGGGAGATTTATGCAGATGTTTGTGACCTGGAAGAAATTTCGTAGGACGACTGTCAGATTTCTCTCGCTGGCTCTGGTGAGTCTTGCTCTGTTCCCGTTTGCTTCGAGAGCGCAAACCTACAGCTGGAGCATCGAGCCGATTGACGAGGCCGGCGGCGATACTGCCATCACCGCTGATAAAGACGGAAACCTACACATGGCCTACTACCATGCGGACGGCGGCGAGTTGCGCTATGCCTTCCGCCCCGCGGATGATCCTCACTGGTACAAGATGACTCTGGATCACTCGCTAGGTGTTTTTTCAACTCAAATTGCTACGGATTCCTTTGGCAATCCTCATATCTGCTACTCACCGCGTGCCCTAAAGTATGCCCATTTCGACGGAAAAAAATGGTCCATTCAGGAAGTCGACAAGAATGGGGGCCTGATTGCCTATACCTGTTCGATAAAAATCGATGCGCAAGACGCGCCTCACATTGTTTGGTACGTTGAGAGCGGGGTGTTCCTTCGCTACGCCGACCTGAAAGATGGCGCTTGGATGGCGCATACCCTCGATTACGAGGGGCTTCCGGGAAAGTGGAACTCCTTAGCGCTGGATGACAAGGGCTACGCCCACATCGCCTACATTGATTTTCCTGCCGGCCAGCTCAGATACGTTGCCTACGATGGAAAAGCCTGGGAGCGAACGATTATCGACGGACCGGGGACGCCCCCGAATGAACTCGCGGAGCGCGGCTTTGGCGTTTGCCTCATTTTTGACGCAAACAAAGTTCCCTGGATTTCGTATTACGATGAGCAATCGCTCAAACTCGCTCGCTTCATCGACGGAAAGTGGCAAAAAGAGATCGTCGCAGCTCTCCCCTCTTTTGGGCACTGGGCTTGGAAGAATTTTCGTTCCTCGATTGTCATCGATAGCAAAGGCACCCCGCATATCGGTTTTGAGAGTCTGAGAGGTCTGGAACACGCTTGGTGGGATGGCAAAACTTGGCAAATTCAACTGCTCCTGAAAACCAGAGGCGATGGCTTCTTCGACAATTGCATGACCATCGATAAGAAAGACAATCTGTTCATAAGTTACAAGGATCCCGGAGACGGCTCCATAAAGCTCCTCCTCGGCAAGCCAGAGCAATTCCAGCAATCCGCAAAAGCGGAGAAAGATAAGGCTGGGAAGTGAAACGGGTGCTGACAGCGCCGGCACTGGAGTGTTCCTCCGCCGGCTCTTTTGAGAAAGAATGACGCTTGACTCAAAAAGTCTTCGAACTCCTCTTCTGGATTTTTGCGGGCCTTGTGGCCTACGTTTATCTTGGGTATTACCTTCTTTTGTTTGTCATGGCCCGGCTTTTTCCAACAGCCGGCTTTTCGGACAATGCATTTCTTCCGAAGGTATCTCTGCTGATTTCCGCTTACAACGAGCGTCAAGTCATCCGTCAGAAACTTGAAAATGCCTTGGCACTGGATTACCCGCAAAATAACCTCGAAATTCTGGTGGTCTCCGATTGTTCGGATGATGGTTCCGACGAAATCGTATCGGAGTTTGCTTCGCTCGGAGTTCATCTCGTCCGGCAATCGCAACGCCTTGGCAAAAGTGCCGGCCTGAATCTTGGGGTTTCCCGTGCCGCCGGAGAGGTTCTCATTTTCTCCGATGCCAATGCCATCTACGAACTGAATGCTGTTCGTCAGCTCGTTCGCCACTTTGCGGATCCTCGCGTTGGCTACGTCGTGGGCAACGCTCGCTATGTTGAGACTTCCGGAGCTGAGCCCTCCGCGGAATCCGAGGGTCTCTACTGGAAACTGGAAACCTGGCTCAAGGAGAAAGAGTCCGATTTCGGTTCCGTGGTTGGCGGCGATGGCGCTATTTATGCCATTCGTCGAGAACTCTTTACTCCTCTTCTCCCAACGGACATCAATGATTTTCTTAATCCGCTGCAGATCATCGCGCGCGGATACCGAGGCGTTTACGAACCGCAAGCGGTCTGTTTCGAAGAGGCTGGGGACAGTTTTCAGAAAGAATTCGGCCGCAAGGTGCGCATCATCAGCCGCGCTCTGAATGCCATTCGCCGTGCTCCCGCTGTTTTGCTCCCCTGGACGCAGCCGCGGCACTGGCTCGCATTGCTTTCCCACAAGTTGCTGCGCTGGTTTGCGCCTGTTTTTCTTATTCTTTTGCTGCTGGCGAATCTATTTTTGTTGCACTCCGCCTTCTACCGGCTGGCGCTTCTGCTCCAATCTCTATTTTATATTCTGGCGGCGGCCGGATGGGTCATCCAGAAGCGAAAGAAGGCCCCAAAGATTCTCTACTTGCCCTATTATTTCTGCCTGGTGAATCTAGCCTCTCTCTATGGCGTCATCAAGTCTTTCCAGGGATCGCTCTCTCCTACCTGGCAGACCATTCGCCAGGAATCGCGCACCACTCCGGAACCTACCATACATTTGCCTAAGAGAGAGTCCTGAATCGTGGCTTTCCGGGTTCTCCATGTCTTGGACCATTCCTGGCCCGTGCTGGATGGCTACGCCCAGCGTAGCCGCAGCATCGTCACTGCTCAGTCCCAACTCGGCATGCGCCCTTCCGTGCTCACAAGCCCTTTGCACCAGGTGGATGATCCATCCGCGCCTGCAGAATCCGTATTCGAAGGAATTCGCTATCTCAGAACATCAGAACGCAATGGATTGGCCGGCCTGGCTATTCAAAAGCGAATTCCCATTCTCCGCGAACTAGCCGTGATCTCTCGTTTGCGAAAGAAGATCGCGTCCGTTCTTCGAAGCGAAACCTTTGACATCGTTCATGCCCATTCCCCAGCTCTTTGCGGCATGGCCGCCGGCCTGGCGGCGCGCTCCTGCAATGTTCCCTTCGTCTATGAAATCAGAGCATTCTGGGAAGATGGAGCCGTTGACCAGAACAGGGACAAGGAAACCTCCTTGCGTTACCGGCTTTCCAAAAATTTGGAAACCAATGTCGTACAGCGCGCCAATGCGGTCGTGGGAATTGCCCGCCCTATCCTTGATGACCTTGAGAAACGTGGTGTCACGCCAGCCAAGCTCTTCCATGTCCCGAATGGCGTTGACGTGGCGCGCTTTTCTCCACAGTTGAGGGACCCTTCACTCGCCGCTGAACTTGGCTTGAACGGCATCCGCACTCTCGGCTTCCTCGGCACTCTCTTTTTGTGGGAAGGCATCTTGTGGCTGATCAGCGCGGCGCAAGAGCTGCACAAGAGAGGCGTCGTTTTCAAGTTATTGATTGTCGGAGATGGACCGGATGCCGAGAATGTGAAGAACGCGATCCACAAAGCCGGCGCGCAAAACTATATTTCTTTCCTCGGCCGCGTCCCGAACGATCAGGTGGAGCGCTATTATTCGTTGATGGATGTCATGGTATATCCGCGTCGCAGTATTCGTCTCACGGAACTGGTCACTCCCCTTAAACCGCTTGAGGCCATGGCCTTGGGTAAGCCGGTCCTGGGCAGCGCGGTCGGCGGCATCCGCGAACTCGTCGAACCGGAGATAACGGGCTTGCTGTTCGAACCTGGCAACATCGATAGCTTCTGCAGTGAAGCAACGCGCCTTCTTGTGGAAGAAGAACTAGGGCGTCGCCTTGGTAGTCAGGCTCGACAGATGATTGTCGGAGAAAAGGATTGGAAGAGGATCGTGCAGCGCTATCAGCGAGTTTACGAATTTGCGAGATCTCACCACGTAAAATTGTGAATTGCACCTGAATGATCCCTGTTGGGACGCGACGAGGGGATCGAAACCATTTCCGTTCTATTTCTTTCTCCCAGCCAACTAACCTCCATCATGCCAAGTTTTTGCGCTGCTCCTTCTTGTTTCAGCGGCCTACGCTTTGAGAGTGGCCAAAAGCACTTGCTCCACCTCTTCAGCAACGGTTTCCCATGTTCGGCCTCTCGCCTCCCGCGAAATCGCCTGACGATCCCATTCTTTGCCAAGCGACTTCACAATCCCCGCGGCAACATCCTCGCTCGTTTGTTCCACAAGCGTTCCCATCTCCGGCGAATTCAGAATCTCCGATATGCCGCCAACCCGAGTCGCGACTACTGGCGTGCCGCATGCCAGAGACTCCGTTACCACGTTCGGCCAACCCTCCCGCGAACTAGCCAGGCAGCTAAGCGCAGCAGCGCTAAACCAAAAGGGCAATTCTTCATTGGGCCGCTTCCCAAGTAAATACACCCGTTCCTCAAGGCCGAGTGTCTTAATTAGCTTTTCCAACTCTGCTCGATACCGTCCTTCGCCTATTATGTATAGCCGAAGGGAAGGGAATTGCTCGCCGGCCAGGGCCACCGCGCGAATGGTCAGTTGATGTCCTTTCGCCTCGATCAGCGATCCGACTGAAACCAGAAGTGGGCCTCCCTCCGGCAAGTGCAAATGCTGTCTTGCTTCCCCGGCGGGAATCGGCCGAAAACGAGCCGCATCCACCGCGTTCGGGATCACATGAATCTTATCTTTCGAAAGACCCAAGGAAATCATTGCGTCTCGCAACGCATCGGAAACGGCTATGACTCCGTTGGCGCGACGGAGAGTCCACCGAATCATCGGCCGGATTAGACGGAAAGACGGAAACAAATTGATGTCCGTTCCGCGCGCGGAAATCGTCACTGGCATACCTAAGTATTTTCCGAGAAGCATTGCCGCAAAGCCGTCGGGGTAGACAAAATGCGCGTCGATACAATCGATCTTTGCCTGCCGGTTTAGTTCCGCAACACGGCGAAAACTTCCCAGAAACATCAAGAGTCCATGCAGCGGCATGGAGATTTTCGGCAACAGGGGATACCGCGGATGATGCACCGTCAAATCGCCCACAACTTCCCGCTCGGGCAACTCGCTGGCCGTCCGCCATCTCTTTGTTTTTAGCCACCTAGGAAAATATGGAACGGGCGATACCACCAAGACTTCATTTCCGGGCCGGCGCGCCAAGTGGCTGGACCTCTGGTACACAAAAATCGCATGAGTGGGGTCGCTAGAGTTTGGGAAGAGGCTCGTGAAGGTCAGAATTCGCAATCGAGAATCCTCGGCATTTCTCCGGCCTTCTCAGTTCCTGGGAGACAAGATTCTTCCACAGTTTGGCTGCTTTCTTGCCCCAAATTCTGCGCTCCAATGGACCGCTCAGGGTGTGAATATAAATGTCTTGTTATCAATACTTTACAGAAATAAAACACTCTCAGATTTCATGCCTTGGCATTCGTCGTGCTCTGTATAACTGGGGTATCCGTTTTCCGATTCTCCCTGCACCGCGCAAGAATAATGCAAATCGCTTTCGTCACAAAGTAACATGATTGAGCTAATGAAGAACGCCCTCACGATTGATCTGGAAGATTACTATCACGTGAGCGCGTTTAACGATTCCGTAGCTAAATCTACCTGGAGCTCGCAGCAGAGTCGCGTCGCGCAGAACACCGATCTCCTCTTGAATTCTCTGGATGAAGCTGGCTGCAAGGCCACTTTTTTTACCCTTGGCTGGGTCGCCGAGCACCACCCGGAGGTCGTGAGAGAGGTAGCAAGACGCGGGCACGAAATCGCCTGCCATAGCTTGCGACACCGCACTGTTTACGAGATGTCCCCCGAAGAATTCCGCGACGACACGCGCCGCGCAAAAGAACTTCTCGAAGATCTCAGCGGCACGCCTGTTCGTGGATATCGTGCCCCGAGCTTTTCCATCAATCAGGAATCTCTCTGGGCATTGACGATTCTTGCGGAATTGGGCTTTTCCTACGACTCCAGCATCTTCCCTGTAAACCACCCCAACTACGGTATGCCTCGCGCTTCCAGAGTTCCCTTCCGCGTGGAGACACCCGCAGGGCCCATCGTTGAGTTTCCCATGTCCACCCTGGAATTTGCGGGTAGGCGCTCTCCGTTTGGTGGTGGCGCCTATTTCCGCCTTCTACCTTACTGGTACACGCGCTGGGGCATTCGTTTCTTGAACATGCAGGAGAATCGCTCAGTATGCGTTTATCTTCACCCGTGGGAATTGGATCCGGATCAACCTCGCATGTCCGCCAGTCTCACTTCCCGCCTTCGGCACTATTTTGGCTTGAAGAACACACCCGCTAAATTTCAGAAGCTCATCCACGATTTTGAATTTTGTCCTCTAGGCGTCTTGGCAGATGCTATCTAATACCTTCACCCGCTCGTTTCCGTAAAAAGAAACGCCGCTATGCCGAGTCAGTCTGGCGGGGCGCCAGCCTGGTCATTTATAAAAACGGGGAACCACCGAAACGGGCCGCGGTCGATTGCCACAATCGCGTCTTAATCCTTGGCTACGGCTTGAGTGTGCCAGACGATCTTGCTCAGCTTTCCGTAATAATGTTCACGCTGACTCTGGTCGAAGCAAATAAACCAGTAGCCGATGGCGGCTAGAGGCAGCATGAGGGCAACCTGGAAAAAAAACAGCACCAGGTTGGTAGTCGGCCAGAACCGTTCGATGCAATATGTGCCCAAAACAAAGGGAATCAGCGCGCTACTAGGACGAATCCATGCCGAAAACGCATATGTATGGGGCTGGATATGCAGTGTTCGCCGAATGTACCACGGCCAAAAAAGCAAACTCGTAACCAGGCTGGGCACCGCCGTTCCCCAGGCCACGCCTATGATTCCGATCCTCTTCACCAAGAAAATGCTCAACGCAAGATTGCAAATGCCCTCGAAGATCATGGCCGGCACGATCGGCTTATGTTTGCTCAGTCCCAAAAAGATCCCAGCAATCGCGCAGTTCGCGCCCCAAAACATAATAGTAATGGACAGTACGCTGAGCACATGGCCCGAAAGGTCTGCATAGCTCCAGCCCATCCATAGCCCGATGAAGCTGTGCCCACGCAGCAAGAACGTCCACGTCACTGGAAGAATGACCATGGATGCCCAGCGGCTGCTTGTCAGTACCAGCTTCTGTAGCTCCTTCGGGTCGCCCCGCGTCTCCGTCGAACTAGCCAGCGGGGTCAAAGTCTGCGAAATGCCATTCACCAGTGTTCGCGCGTACTCCACCAGATTCCCGCCGATCACGTAGAAAGTGACAAAGGTCACCGGCAGATAGGCGCCAATCACCACGTTGTCGCTCGCATATATCAGGCTGGCGCTTACATGCATCAGGAAGGAAAACGCGCTGAAGGAAAAAATCAGTTTGATGGCGGCACGATGTGCATGCGCGAGGCGTATCCTCAATTCGGGGTAATAGTGCCGTGTTAGCGCCACGTTCGTCGCCCAGCGAGCTAGCGTGAATCCCAACTGCAAGCAAGCCAGAGTTACGATTCCCTCGCCAAAATGGAGCGCTAAGACGATGCTCCCCGCTCTTAGCAGGTTGATCGATACTTCGATGCCGTTCGTTAGGTCGAATCGTTGCAGCCCTACCAGGATCCCGCCAAACACGCCATTAATCAGCGACGTAGCCACACTAAGTCCCGTGAGAATGAGCACGGCCCGTGCGGCCGTCAAATACTCGGACGGGATGTGCATGTACCCAATCACGCCGAAGGCGCAGACAAGTGATGCGAGAATCGCGATCAGCCCTGCCATCCCAAAAATCACTGCTGCAGAAGACGCGACTTCGCTGGATCTTTCGTGATTCGCTTCGCTATGGAACTTGGCCACGTACCGAGTGACCGCTCCGCGGACTCCCAGGTCCAGCAGACCCAGGTATCCCGTAAGCGAAAGGATGAGCGTCCAAACCCCGTACCCCGTGTTCCCTAGGTGCCTTACCACGTAGGGAGACAGCAGGAAGTTCACCCCCATGGAAATGAAGTACGCCACCCAGTTGGTTATAACGTTGCGTACGACGCGCGACTTTCTACTGGCGGGCGCTCCTGTAGCGGGGGGGCAGGCAATTGTTGTCGACATGAATGGTCGTAGGAATCCGTCTCAGTTCCCGTCTCTGGTGCACGTTCATTTCCAATTAACATTGGGCATTAATCATAGATTATAAAGGCTTTAGTCGCCCCAACCCCCAACCTGGTAGCGCCTTCTTACTCCCCTCCTTCATCCTTACTGGGCAATTCACTACCACTATTGTGGAAAACCAGGTATAGCGTCCTCCAGACGGGGGGCAAATGTTCACGTTCCACCGATTTAAGTCTTTCTATTCCAATAAGATAGAGTAATATTGCCCTGGTATTATTTGGCAATTGCCGTGCACCCTATGCGCTCGTGTACCGTTGACCCTGAAGCGTGAGAGCACTGTCGTCCCGGGTATGTAGGTCCGACTGGAGGGCACCAGGCTACCTGCTGCTGTGTTCAGCGCATCTCGATTGAATTGCGAGGGAAACGGAATTACCTGATCAGAATCTTAAGGCCCGGGCGAACTATTTTGAAGAACAATCAAGAAACTGGTTCCAAGATGTCCAACATAAAACAAATTCCTTCGATCGAAGACCAGCGCCGTTTTTGGAATTGGCATTGGGAACATCGGCAGGAAAGAAAAATCATCAATGATTGGACCTTGAGGCGCGGCGATGCCATCTTGGAGGTCCTCCGTTCTCTTTCTCTTCATAAGCCGGAAATACTAGACTTCGGTTGCGGCGAAGGCTGGTTTACAGACAAGCTTTCGTTATTCGGGGAAGCCTGCGGTATCGATCTTTCAGAAGAAGCTATCGCGGTGGCCAAGTCACGCTCCCCGCACATCACCTTCATTGCCGGAAACGTTTATGACTTTCCTTTGCTCTCGGAAAAGTACGACGTTGTTGTTTCTCAGGAAGTGCTTACGCACGTCGAAGACCAAGCGGCCTACTTGGAACGCGCAGCGAGTGTATTGAAATCCGAAGGTTACCTTATTATCGCCTGCGCCAATAAATTTGTAATGGATCGTCTCGGGAGAGACGATTGGAACGCTCAACCCCCCGAGCACATCTCTTGGTATCCCAGCATGAAGGACCTTAAGTCTTTGCTGCGTACAAAATTCAAGGTGCTTCATGCGACGACGATTCTCCCTATCGGCACTGGAGGAGTCCTTCGAATTGTCAATTCTTACAAGCTCAATCGAGTTTTGGAGTGGTTCCTTCCTAGGCACATTCTGGAAGATTGGAAAGGCCGGGCTGGATTTGGGTATCAACTCCTCGTCCTTGCCAAAAAGCTGGGACCCGCGAATGTCTGAAGCCGGCCATGCTACTGGCCTGCCGCTGAAACCATGAAAAATCAATCTCAACCAAAGAAAATTGGCATTTTTGGCCATGTTGGCACGCAGAACTTGGGCGATGAAACTATCATCGCTGCAGTTATCCAGAATATCCGCCTTCGCTATCCCGACGCCGAAATCCGCGCCTTCACATTCAACCCTCTAGACACCACTCAAAGGCATGGAATCACAGCCTTTCCTATACGGCGAATCAATGGCGTGCCTCGTCCTGAGGGCAAATCCGTGCAAGAAGGCTCCCCAGCAAGTCCGCCGAATGGGTCGTCCAGCCGCCGCCAGAGCATCAAAGAAGGAATAAAAAAGATTCCTGTGGTTTACCCTGCTCTGAAGTCTGTGCAGAAAGGTCTCCACGCCATTTGGGGCCCGTTTAAGGAGGTGGGTTTCTTAGGACAGTGTTACAAGAACCTGAAGGGCATGGACCTTCTGATTGTTGCCGGCTCGGGACAGCTGACGGACCACAGTGGAGGACCTTGGGCTTATCCGTACACCATCTTTAAATGGTCGCTGCTCGCGCGAGCACGTGGCACGAAGCTCGCTTTCGTCAGTATTGGAACCAGCTGGATAAATTCCTCTGTCAGCGAATTCTTTTTGAAGTCCGCCCTCTCCCGCGCAGATTATAGGTCCTGTCGTGATGAAAGTTCAGGCCAACAGGTCGAAGAACTCGGGGTCGCAGGCGAAAACATTGTGGTTCCGGACTTAGCATATAGCCTCAAGATGCCGGGAATCGCTGCGCCGCCGATCTCGCCCCGGTCTTCTCCGATTGTCGGAATCAACCCCATTCCCTTCTTTCACGAAAAGTTCTGGCACGAGGGTGATAAAAAGACTTACGACGCCTACGTTTCAACGCAAGCTAGCTTTGCATCCTGGCTGATTCGCAAAGGCTACAAGGTTCTCTTTTTTCCAACCCAATTGCGCGCCGATCCGCCCGCCATCCAAGACATTATTCAAACTTTGGAGCGAACAGACCCCGGCACATCGGGGCGCCTCATCGTCGATCCCCCTATTCTTTCGTCCGAAGATCTCATTTCCGCGATGAGCCGGATGGATATCATTGTGGCTGCTCGCTATCACGGCGTTCTGATTTCTCACTTGCTCCACAAGCCGGTCCTGGCGGTTTCTTATCACCAAAAGACCACCGATCTGATGGCCCGCATGGGCCAGTCTCAGTGCACGTTGGAAATAGATGCTTGCACTTTGGAAGCACTGAAGAACCATTTCCTTTTCCTCGAGTCGCAAACTAAGGTCATTGAGGCAGAATTGGAGCGCCGGGTTCCCCTCTGCCGAACGGTTCTAGATGCTCAGTACGAGCGGGTGTTTGGCTTGTTGGAGAAAACCACGGCTTAGGCGCGTGGCAGATATCAAGATTGGTCAAAGGAGTCATCGAATGCGCGTACTAATCACCGGTCACACCGGATATATCGGCACCGTCATGGCGCCATTCTTCGCCGCGGCGGGACACGATGTGACTGGTTTGGATACCGACTTGTTCGAGCAATGCACGTTCGGCGAAGCTCCCGCTCAATTTCCAACAATTCGCAAGGACCTCAGGGATGTCTTGTCTTCTGACCTCGAGGGTTTCGACGCTGTGATCCACCTCGCTGGTCTCTCGAACGATCCGCTTGGCAACTTGAATCCTGATCTGACCTACGACATCAACCACCGCGCTTCTGTCCGGCTGGCCAAATTCGCGAAGCAAGCCGGCGTCAAGCGGTACCTGTTCTCCTCGTCTTGCAGCACCTATGGCGCAGCCGGTGATCGGATCCTGACGGAAGAAGCCGAGTTCAACCCAGTTACGCCTTACGGACATTCCAAAGTGCTGGTCGAGCAGGAAGTTTCCCAACTGGCCAGCAAAGATTTCACGCCTGTCTACTTGCGTAACGCGACCGCGTACGGAGTTTCGCCTCGCCTGCGGTTTGATCTGGTGTTGAATAATCTTGTGGCCTGGGCATTCACAACAGGGCGCGTTTTCATGAAAAGTGACGGCACTCCGTGGCGCCCCATCGTTCATATCGAAGACATCTCGCGAGCTTTTCTCGCCGCGCTCGAGGCTCCTCAAGAGCTCGTTCACAACAAAGCTTTCAATGTGGGCAGGTCCGAGGAAAACTACAGAATCCGCGACATCGGTGAGGTCGTCAAAGCCACCGTCCCCGGCTGCAAGATCGAATACGCCGCCGACGCCGGTCCCGACAAACGCTGCTACCGTGTTGATTTCAGCCTCATCACCAAAGTTCTTCCGGGCTTCCGTCCTCAGTGGGATCTCCGCCGCGGTGCCCAGGAATTATATGCCGCGTACCAGCGCGTTGGTCTCCGCGTGGAAGACTTCGAGGGCCCGCGTTACAAGCGCATCGATCACGTCCAGGGACTTCTCGCTTCCGGCAAGTTGGATGCGACGCTGCGCTGGCAAAACCAGAATTCTCCGGCTCTGCTCCAGCCATCTTGACGTTTCTCTGCCGATTAGGGGTTTACGGGTGATCTTCCGGGAGTTAAGCCTGAAAGGTTCTTTCCTCATCGACCTGGAAAAGCGCGGGGACGAGCGCGGCTTTTTTGCCCGTTCGTTCTGCAAACGCGAATTCGAAGCTCACGGATTGCCCGCCGAATTCGTCCAGTGCAATATTTCCTTTAACAAGCGCAAGGGCACTCTTCGTGGAATCCACTTTCAGGACGCTCCCTTCGCTGAAGCCAAGCTGGTTCGATGTACGCGCGGTTCCATTTTCGACGCCATCATCGATCTCCGGCCGTCTTCACCCACATTTAAGCAACACTTCACGGTCATTCTGTCCGCCGATGGTGACGCCATGCTCTACGTCCCCGAGGGTTTCGCTCACGGCTTCCAGACCCTCGAAGACAACACCGAAGTCTTCTATCAAATGTCGCAATTCTACGCGCCCGATTTCGCCAGGGGTGTACGCTGGAACGATCCCGCTTTCGGCATCGACTGGCCGCCTGCGCACCGCATCATCATCGACAGGGACCAAAGCTATGCGGATTTCGAGCTCTGAAGATGAATCAAGCCGCCAAACAAAACGCTCTCATCGACCCCGCCGCCATCGGCCCGTCCATGTACTCCATGATTGCGGACCTTTTTCCCATTTGCCGCAGC
The DNA here is from genome assembly GCA_963804545.1 of uncultured Acidobacteriota bacterium. GTDB lineage: Bacteria > Acidobacteriota > Terriglobia > Acidiferrales > UBA7541 > Acidiferrum. The sequence goes on along the minus strand of CAWDQW010000004.1, from coordinate 1,515,489 downwards.
ATCACCGGCAACGGCTTGCGCCAAACTCTCCGAGCCGTTCAGGCCCAAATCCCCCTCGAACTTTATGAAGTCCCCACCGGCACTCAGGTTTTCGATTGGACGGTCCCCAAAGAGTGGAACATCCGCGATGCCTTCGTCAAAAACTCTGCTGGCGAACGCGTCATCGATTTTCAAAAGTCGAACCTCCACGTCGTCAACTATAGCGTGCCCATCCGCCAATCCATGCCGCTCGCGGAATTGAAACAACATCTCTTCACGCTGCCCAATCAACCCGATTGGATTCCTTATCGCACTTCCTACTACAAAGAAACTTGGGGATTCTGTCTGACGCAGCGCCAGCTCGACGCGCTGCCGGATGGTCAGTACGAAGTCGTCATCGATTCCACACTGCAAGATGGCAGCCTGACCTACGGAGAATGCTATTTGCCCGGCGAGTCCCAGGAAGAAGTGATTCTCTCCACTCACTGCTGCCACCCGTCGCTGGCCAACGATAACCTGTCGGGAATTGCTCTGGCGACTCACTTGGCGCGGCATCTCCAAAATTCTCCACGCCGCTATTCCTATCGTTTTCTATTTATTCCTGGAACTATAGGCGCCATCACCTGGCTCGCTCGGAACACCGAGAAAACCTCTCGCATCCGTCACGGCTTGGTGCTTACTGGCGTCGGCGATTCCGGCGACCTTGCCTATAAAAAGTCTCGCCAAGGCAACGCGGAGATCGATCGCGCCGCCGCTCACGTCCTGCGCCATTCCGGTCAAGTCCACCAGATTCTCGATTTCTCGCCTTATGGCTATGACGAGCGGCAATTCTGCTCCCCCGGCATTAATCTGGCGGTTGGCCGTATCTCGCGCACTCCTCACGGAACTTTTCCCGAATATCACACTTCCGCGGACAACTTGAATTTCGTCCATCCTGCAAAACTCGCTGAATCTTTCACCACATGCCTCGAAATTCTCTCGCTCTTGGAGAACAACAAGACCTACGTGAACCTGTCTCTCAACTGCGAACCCCAACTCGGCAAGCGCGGCCTTTATCGCATGATGGGAGGCCCGGCGGATGCCGGGCTCAGCGAGATGGCCATGCTCTGGGTGCTAAATCTCTCCGATGGCGATCATTCTTTGCTCGACGTCGCCGAACGCTCCGGTCTTTCGTTTCCCGCTGTCCTTCGAGCCTCGGACCTCTTGCGTGATCACGGTCTGCTTCGGGAGTCGGACACAACCTCGGCCGTAACCAGAACTGCATCTCTCAATACACGAGCATGAAATTGACCCTCAAAGACCAAGTTGTCGTTGTTACTGGTGCAAGCAGCGGAATCGGTCAGGCCATCGCTCTGGCTCTTGCGGCGCAGGGTGCCGCTCTTTGTCTCGTCGGTCGCAATCAAAAGGCTCTCGAGGAAACTCGCCAGCGCGCCAGTGCCGGCTCTTTGCCTGCACGCAGCTATGTCGCTGACTTAAATGCCGAACAGGACCTTGAGAACTTGGTTGAACAACTCCTCCGCGACTGCCCCTCACTTGACGTCCTGGTTCACTGCGCTGGAGTTTTTCATTCGGGCTCCGTGGCCGCAGCCACTCTTGCGGATTTTGATCGCCAATATCGAATCAACGTTCGTGCGCCCTTTCGCCTGACTCAAGCCCTTCTTCCCTCCCTGGTAGCTCGGCAGGGGCAAATCGTCTTCATCAATTCGAGCGCCGGGGTAGCGACCAGAGCCAATATTTCGCAGTATGCTGCCACGAAGCACGCGCTCAAGGCCTTGGCGGATAGCCTCCGCGACGAAGTGAACAATGCCGGTATCCGTGTCCTTAGCGTTTTTCCGGGAAGGACTGCAACTCCGCAGCAGGCCGCCATTCATAAGGAAGAAGGGAAGCCCTACCAGCCACACCTCCTTCTCCAGCCTGCCGATGTGGCAGAGGTCGTCCTTCAAGCTCTCTGTCTGGAGCGCACCGCAGAGGTTACTAATATTAGTGTCCGGCCCATGCGAAAAACCTGAATCGCCGCCTGTTTGATATGCTCGATCCAGAACTAACCATAATCGCTGACGGAGAGAAAAACGGCCTAATGAGCACCCAGGAAAATACCCCACACTGTCTGTTTTGCGCTGCTCCACTTCGCATCACGGTTGTGGATTTGGGTATGTCGCCTCTTTGCGAGAGCTACGTGAGTGCGGATCACGTGAATCACATGGAGCCGTTCTATCCGCTTCATGTCTACGTATGCGAAAAATGTTTCCTTGTCCAACTGGAACAATACGTAAGCCGCGAGAGCATTTTCAGCGACTACGCTTATTTCTCTTCCTACTCGGATAGCTGGCTGGCCCACGCCAAGGCCTACACCGATCTGATGGTTCAGCGATTCGGGCTCGGCCCGCAAAGCCGCGTCGTCGAACTCGCCAGCAATGACGGCTACCTGCTCCAGTATTTCGTCGAAAAGAAAATCCCCGTCCTCGGTATTGAGCCGGCTGCCAACGTCGCCGAGGTAGCCGAGAAAAAAGGTGTCCGCACACTCGTCAAATTCTTTGGCCGCGAAACCGCCTCGGAACTTGCCAAGCAGGGCCAGTTAGCCGATCTGCTGCTAGGCAACAACGTCCTAGCGCAAGTACCCGACCTCAACGACTTTGTCGCCGGAATGAAAATTCTTCTAAAACCTCAGGGCGTCTTCACCATCGAGTTTCCCCACCTCCTTCGCCTGCTCAACGAAAATCAGTTCGACACCATCTACCACGAACATTTCTCGTACTTCTCCTTTATCACCGCCGAGAAAATCTTCGCCGCTCACGGCCTCACGCTCTTCGACGTCGACGAATTGCCCACACACGGCGGTTCGCTCCGCATCTACGGCCGCCACGATGCTGACGCATCGAAACCAGTCACCGCCCGTGTCACGGAGCTACGCGCTCGCGAAGAATCTGCCGGAATCACGCGTGTTGCGTTCTACTCTTCCTTCGCCGAGCAGGTCCGCGAAACCAAACGCAGCCTTCTTGCATTTCTCATCCAGGCCAGACGCGATGGCAAGTCCGTCGTCGGTTATGGCGCTCCGGGAAAGGGCAATACGCTCCTCAACTATTGCGGCATTCGAACTGATTTTCTCGACTACACCGTCGACCGCAGTCCCTTCAAGCAGGGAAAGTTTCTGCCGGGCACCCACATTCCGATCTTCTCTCCGGATCGCATTCGCGAGACGCGTCCCGACTACCTGCTGATCCTTCCTTGGAATCTCAAGGACGAAATCATCAAACAAATGAGTTATATCCGTGAATGGGGTGGCCGTTTTGTCGTGCCCATCCCCTCGGCGAAGGTCATCTCATGAACGTTTGCCGGCTGCCTTCGATTCTCTTCCCGTTGCAATCGCCCGCAAGGAGTGTGCTGCCATGAAAGTAGTGATTTTCTGCGGCGGCTTGGGAATGCGCATGCGCGACTATGCGGAAAATATGCCCAAGCCCATGGTGCCTATCGGCTATCGTCCGATTCTCTGGCATGTCATGAAGTACTACGCCCACTTCGGCCACAAGGATTTCATCCTTTGCCTGGGATACCGCGCCGACGCCGTCAAAGAATATTTTTTGAACTATAACGAATGTCTCTCGAACGACTTCACTCTCTCTCAGGGCGGCCGCGACCTTCATCTTTATAACAGCGATATTCGAGATTGGCGGATTACTTTCGCCGACACCGGCGTGACCTCCAACATCGGCCAAAGGCTCATGGCCGCCTCAAAATATCTCGAAGGCGAGGAAGTGTTCCTCGCCAACTACAGCGACGGGCTCAGCGATCTGCCCCTGCCCTCTCAGATGGACCATTTCAAACGCCACGATGCGGTCGCGAGTTTCGTTTGCGTCAAGCCAAACCTGAGCTACCACGTCGTCTCTCTCAACGGCCAGGATCAAGTCTCTGATATTCGCGATCTGAAGTTGAGCGACATCCGCATCAACGGCGGCTACTTTATTTTCAAGCATGACATTTTCAAATATATGAAGGCGGGTGAAGAGCTCGTTCACGAGCCGTTCCGCCGCCTCGTGGACCAGCAAAAGCTGGTCGCCTATCAATACGACGGTTTTTGGGCCAGCATGGACACCTTCAAGGATAAGCAGCATCTCGATGATCTTTACGCCAAAGGCAACGCTCCTTGGCAGGTTTGGGCCAATGGCCGCTGAGTGACTACGAATGCTTCGACTCGCTCTTGAAAAAAATGGCCGTAAGCATTTGCGTATACTGTGCCTCGGCGCGCATTCCGACGACATTGAGATCGGCTGTGGCGGCAGCATTCTCGAACTCTTGCGCACTCGCCGCGATTTGGAATTCCATTGGGTCGTGTTCAGTTCCGGCCAGGATCGTGAACAAGAAGCTCGCCGCAGCGCCTCCCTTTTTTTGAAAGGCGCCGCAGCTAGCCACGTCACTATTCTGGATTTTCGCAACAGCTTCTTTCCCTATGAAGGGGTGCGGATCAAGGAATTTTTCGAGGACCTGAAAAATCGCCTCTCACCCGACCTGATACTCACCCACACGCGCGACGATCTGCATCAGGACCACCGCGTCATCAACCAGTTTTCCTGGAACACCTGGCGCAACCACCTGATCCTTGAATACGAAATCCCCAAATACGACGGCGACCTTGGCCGTCCCAATTTTTTCGTCCCCTTCGATCGAAAAATCTGCGATCGCAAGATTCGCCACCTCATGAGTTGCTTCAAAACCCAGCGTAATAAACATTGGTTTTCGCCAGACACCTTTCAGGGCCTCATGCGCCTCCGCGGCCTCGAAGCCAATTCTCCCGGAAAATTTGCCGAAGCCTTTTACGCCCGCAAGCTGGTCCTTGGGAGCTCACTCTTGCGGAGTTGATCTTGCGTTCAGCATTTGCAGTTGTGGTTATTAAAATGCCCGCGGCCCCTGTGGAGGTAGAAGTTCTTTAACGACGTGAAGGTCTTTTTTATCATTTTGGGCCATTAATATTGACTGCACCGGGCCGAATTGCCTGGCTTTCAGCTGTCCGGCTTCATTCTTAGGCTGGGTTGCGAGTCTATATCCAATAGTCCCGGTCAGAGAGAGTTGGTCGAACATGGGTTCGCCTCGCCCCGAAAGCTGCGTCTCAAAAGACAGCGCTAATCTGGATGTTCTCAGGTCAGTAGCTGTTATGTATGTCCTCGGTTTTCATCTCTTGGCCTTTTTCGGCTATACCCACATCTGGCGTCTGAGTATTGTGGAACTCGGTTTTCTCGGCGTGCTCTTTTTCTTTGTTCACACCAGCTTTGTATTGATGTGCTCCCTGGAGCGCCAGGAATCCCGGTCTCCGGGTACCCCACTCTGGAACGTATTTTTGCTGCGGCGAGTCTTTCGCATTTATCCCCTCAGTATCGCTATTGTGACGTTCGTCTTGGTATTTTCTTTGCCAGTCGGGCACCTTCGCAATCGGCTCAACGTCCCTGCCCATCTGGACCATTTCGGAGTACTCCTAAATTATCTCCTCGCCCAGGATTTCTTCGGCCGCGAGTCCATTATGGCTACGCTGTGGAGCCTGCCACTCGAGATGCACATGTATTTGCTCCTTCCCATGCTCTATGTTCTCGCCAGGTTTCGTCGCAGCGTCTGGTTAGTTGGCTTGCTTTGGGGCGCAGCTGTAGTCGTTGCAATGCATCCCTACCGGTTGGCTCTGATCGGCCTGGGAACTTTTTCTCAATACGTGCCCTGTTTCCTGCCCGGTATTTTGGCCTATACTCTCTCGACTAAGCGTCATTTCCGTCTTCCGTCTTTCTTCTGGCCCGTCTTTCTTGCGGCCATGACGGTGTTGTATCTCTCTTATTCCACTTTGATGAGCGGTTGGGTTTGTTGCCTTGTTTTAGGTCTTGCGGTCCCGCAGTTTCTCGAAGTCTCCAATCCTGCCTGTAAAAAGATTTGTTTGATAATCGCGCGCTATTCCTACGGGATTTATGTTACGCACGTTATATGTATCTGGTTCGCATTCCAAAAACTCGCGGGCCTGCCGCGCTACACCCAATGGATCGTATTTGTTGCCACCGCCGTGGCTTCTCCCGTAATTCTGTACCACGCACTGGAATCGCCGATGATCAAGCTTGGGAACCGCGTGGCGTCCGGGTTCCGTAGCCAGAAGCCAGTGCCGGCCGCTTCCCTTGAGGCGACGGCTCAAGTTCCTTCCGCGCAGAATCCTGGAATATAGCCGCTTGCGCGATCCGTTCCTTGGAACACTGTCCTTAGCTTTTCCGCGGACCACGGATTGTGCTGGAAGTCACTGTCTTTGTCGGTGCGGCCTTTCAGGCGCTTGCTAAGAACCGGTCTGCTACACGAAAGTGTGGATTCTTGGGAAAGTTCTTCTAACAAATGCGTTGTCTTGCCTCTGTCGGTTATCCCGGTTTCGAAATGCCCAGGCGACTATGCCGGTTCTTGATGCGTCGCTTGCATTTCGCTTTTGACAACACGTCCTGGCGTTGGGCTCTAAACCGGCGAAAGCTTGGATATACTGCGGAGTGTTCGCGATTCCCAAGACATGCGGATCAGGCAGATGTTGTTAAGAGGCTGCAACAGGAAATCACCGCCGAAAGGATTTGTTGGACCGCGCACACACCATGAGATTCGCTAAAAGATTTTTGTTGGTCTTTTTCTGCGGTGTCTTTGTCCTCATCCTGGCAGTGGCTGGAGCTGCTCTCGCCTCCAAAGAGGTTTCCTGGCGGCTCTTGGTGCTGAAGGCAAAATTGTCTGGTCACATCCCCGAAATACCTTTTCCTCTTCTAATCAAGTGGATGAAACCCGGCAGTCCCGTATATCTGGAACATCTTTCCGAATTGCCCAATGTAAATTCAAAGGTCATCAGCCTGTATACGGATTCTAAGTCCGCTGCGGCCGGGGCGCGCATTTATGGCCGTACTTGCGTGGAATGTCACGGAGACAACGGCAACGGCCGCACCGGTCCCAGTTTGGTTAAGGCCGTCGGCAATTTAACGGATTGGAAGTTCTTCTCCACTGTGAAATGGGGTCGCCCCAGAACGATAATGATCCCCCAACCCTTGTCCGACCTCGAAATCTGGCAGGTCTATGCATTCATCAAAAAGACTGCCATCGAGGTCTCGGTTGCTCAGCACGATGCTAACGGAGGCCCTACACCGATTCATCCGGTTACAGCAGACATGCTGTTGTCCACGGATCGATCGAACGAATGGCTCACCTATGCCGGAAATTACGCCTCTCAGCGGCACAGCGCACACACCCAAATCACTCGTCAAAACGTTCAAAACTTGCGGTTGGCATGGGCCGCACAACTGAACTCGCACGACCCTTCTTTGGAATCCACTCCCATCGTGGCAGATGGCAGGATGTTCGTCACGCAGGCGCCCGAAGGGGTGACCGCCCTTGATGTCAGAACCGGCTCCGTTTTATGGGAATTCCATCGCCAGGTTCCAGACACTATTCCTCTCTGCTGCGGCGCGCAGAATCGTGGTATTGCGCTATTGAACGACACGGTTTACGTGGGAACCCTCGATGCCCACCTCATAGCACTTGACGCTAATACCGGCCATCTGCGATGGGACGTCATCGTCGGCAGATGGCAAGACGGCTATTCAATGACCGGCGCTCCGCTCGCCATCGATGATCGCATTGTCGTTGGCGTGGGCGGGGGTGACTTCGGGATTAGGGGCTTAGTCGCTGCCTATTCGGCAAAAGATGGCGCCTTGCAATGGAGGTTTTACACCATCCCAGCCCCGGGTGAACCAGGCAATGAGACTTGGGCTGGCGATGCCTGGAAGCATGGCGGAGGAGCGACGTGGGCCACAGGTTCGTATGACCCCATTTCCGGTCTGATCTATTGGGGTACCGGTAACCCGGCCCCCGTGTATAACAGTGTGGGACGATCCGCCGGCAGCTTGTTCTCGACCTCCGTGGTTGCGATTGACGCTCGTACTGGCAAATTGCGGTGGTATTACCAATTTACCCCCGCTGACGACCACGACTGGGATGCCACCCAACAGTTGGTCCTTGCGGACATTCCTTGGCACGGCGCCACACTGCCAGCTTTGTTTCAGGCTAATCGGAATGGGTTTTTTTATGGCCTCAATCGACAGACCGGCCAATTCCTGGAGGCCAAGCCTTTTGCGAAGCAGACTTGGGCGTCCGGTTTCTCCGCCGATGGCCACCCCATTGTCCGCCCAGACTCACACCCGAGCCGCTTAGGCTCAGTTGTGTGGCCGTCCGCTGGTGGGGCGACCAATTGGTGGCCCAGCTCTTTTGATCCTCGCCGCAACCTCCTGTTTGTGCCCTCCGTGGACGCTGCCTCCATTTTTTTCCACGATCTGCCGCCTGTCTTTCGTCCCGGCGTGTCTTACGGTGGAAGCTCCTATCAGCGGACGGCAAACGTGACCGTCACGGTCGCTATCCGAGCTATCGATGTCACCACGGGCGACTTACGCTGGGACCTGACACTTGCTAGTGGCGGTGATAATGTTCGGGGCGAAATGGGTGGCATGCTCTCAACAGACTCGGGCCTCGTCTTCGGTGCCTACGCAGGCAAATTCTTTGCTCTTGATGCGGACACTGGTAAGCGAATCTGGGATACGCCATTGGGCGCTATCATTCACGCTCCGCCCGTCACTTACCAGATCGACGGCGTCCAGTACATCTCCCTGGTTGCTGGCCGAAGCGTGTTCACTTTCGCACTTCCTAACCCACTTGGTGTCGCCGACCGGACTCCTGTGCCTGCAAAGCAAACTTCTGCTCATCCTTAGCCGATCTCAATGGGACGATTCTTTTGACTGAGCCACTCAACAGCCCCACACACATTCCGCGCGTCAGCATAGGCATGCCTGTCTATAACGGCGAAAAGTACCTCGCAGAATCGATTGAGTCCCACCTAAATCAGACCTATTCAGATTTCGAGCTGATTCTCACCGACAACGCCTCCACCGACCGAACCGAGGAGATTGGCCGCTACTACGCCGCAAAGGACCCCCGTGTTAAGTATCACCGCAGCCCCCAGAACATTGGAGTAGCAGGGAACTTCCGGCGCGGTTTCGATCTCGCGGTTGCACCCTATTTCCGTTGGTCTCCTTCGGACGATCTCGTGAGCCCCAATCTTCTACAGCGAGCTGTTGAAATTCTTGACCGCGATCCTTCCATTTTTGTCGCCTACCCCCGTACCAAGCTCATCGACGACAAAGGTCTCATTACTTCTGACTTCGACGAAAACCTGCATCTGCTCGACGACCGCCCCAGTGAACGATGGAAGGGCGTACGTCGCAATATTCGCATGGGCAATCTACCTTACGGCCTCAGCCGCTCCAGCATCCTTCGCAAAACAGGTCTCCTTCGGAACTACACCGGTGGTGACTTTCCTCTGATTGCTGAGATGTCCCTTTACGGCAAGTTTTTCGAGATTCCCGACGCCTTCTTCTATCGCCGCATGCATGAACAAGCCTCCAGCGCCATGAAGGACAAGGCGGATGTCATGTCTCTCTTCGATCCTAAGAAGCCAGGCAAACTCTTTCTTTACAATTGGGTGCATCTCGGCGCATACCTCAAGTCCGCAGCCCGGGCCCCCATATCACTCATCGAAAAGCTGCGAGTTTTCGCCTTTGAAGCCCGTTGGGTCGTCTGGGGCCGCAAAGCGTTTCTAGACGAATTGAAGCTGGCAGCACGCCATGCCGCCGGGAAGCCTCGCTCCTAACCATCCTCCTGGCACCCGCTTCGGAACACTTTAATTCACGATTCATCGACGGTCCCGCGTTTCAGAGAAGCGCGTATTTAACCATGTGGTTAAATACAGCCTCCGTTTTGACTCTTTCCTGGCCTTTTTTCTGCGCCAAACTGCGGTCTCCAGCCGCACGCTTTTCAGCTGGATCCCGCAAAATCCTTCTGCGATCTAACTGTTCCTTCAATCCTGGATGAGAGAAGATTTTCGCCTAATCTTACCAATGCCTTTCCCTTCCACATCTTTCCGTCTCCTGATTGCCATCGTAAATCATTGATTATAAATGCTTTGCATTTTAGGTCGTTTGGCATCCAGACTGCCTCTTCCATCCCCGAGATGAATATCCTACTTGCATTCTTCGGTTCCCTAGCAGAGCCCATGAGACTTGCCCTAATGGGTGCGAGCCTCATTATGGGCGCAGTTTTCCTACGCAAACTCCTGGCCCCCAGCCACCCCGCACTCGCCAATTCGGCGAAGGCAGACGCTTCCACCAAGTAGCTCTGCGTCTGCGTTCATTGCGGAATTTTGCCTTTCCATCGTGCAGGGCGTTGCTTAGCTGCTTGTGCCTCTAACTTTGGCCTCTAAGTGTTCTTTCCTTATCAATGTCTTAGAGGGGAAGGCCCATTAGACCCAGAACCCGCGCAGGCTAGGCAAGGTGAGCGAACCGGTTAGGTATCGGCTTCAGCCCAGTGCGTATCCCAAGAGAGCCTTCTCGCTTTCTTGGCCCCATTCTCCCATGCTCAAATCTCGCCAACATCGCCAACAGAAAAATACGTGCAATCCGGATGCTGAAACACCAGTGCGCTTACGCTGGCTTCCGGGTCCATCATGAAGCCTTCGGTCAGCTGCACGCCGATCTCTTCTGGTCGCAGAAGTTTCCACATCCCCGCCTGATCCTCCAGATTCGGGCACGCCGGATACCCAAAGCTGTATCGCTTGCCGCGGTAGCGCGACGTAAACCGCTGTGCCATCGTCAATTCCGGCGGGTCCGGAAAGCCCCAATCCTCGCGAATCCGCCGGTGCAGCCACTCCGCGCACGCCTCTGCGGACTCGATCGCCAGCGCCTGCATCCCGTGTGACTTGAAGTAGTAGCCCTCGTTTTTCGCCTTTTCCGACCGCTCGCGCACACCTTCGCCAGCCGTAACCACGAATAACGCCACGTGATCTCGCTTGCCGTCTTGAGGCGGTAGCACATAGTCGCTCAGGCAGAGAAAGTCGCCCACGCGCTGCCGGGGTAGCCGAAACGTATGAACTGGCTCCGTGCCACCCGGCGCGAAGAGGTGCATGTCCTCGCCATCCGACTCCGCCTCAAAAAATTGCCACACCGCCCGCGGCTTCAGGAATTCCGCCGCTTCGTGCTTCACTTCCTCCATGCTCTCAAATAACTCGACCGCTTTCGCATCTCGCTCCGCAAACCGTTTCTCAAAATCCCCGCGAAACCCCATGTGCCGTCCATACAACATGAACGGGTTGATGTAACTCCACACCTCGTTCAAGTCCGGCACCAGCCGCACTTTTCTGTCGAGATATGCCACCTTCGGTATGGGTATGTCGGTACGCACTTTCGGCGAGCGCGTCACCTTCGGCATTTCCGCAACCAGGACCGTCGTTGCCACCGCAACTCCATCACCCGACGCAGCGTGCTCGTGCAAAACCTGTTCCCGCGTCGCCGGATCCATCAGTTGGTTCATCAGCCGCAGCCCGGTCATCGCATCCTTCGCGTAGCACACCGCTTTTCCATAGCTCGGCGCAATCTTCGTCTGCGTGAATCGGGCGGAAAGCGCCGCGCCGCCCACCAGCAGCGGAATCTCAATCCCAGCTCCTCGCAGGTCGCTCGCAGTGATCACCATCTGCTGCGCGCTCTTTACCAGCAGACCGGACAATCCAATCGCATCCGGATGATGCTGCAAATACGCCTTGATCAATTCTTCGGGCGGCACTTTGATCCCGAGATTCACCACGTCATAGCCGTTATTTTTCAAAATTATCTCAACGAGATTTTTCCCGATGTCGTGCACGTCGCCCTTCACCGTCGCCAGCACAATCTTCCCGCGCTTCGCCGTATCCGCCTTCTCCATGAACTGCTCGAGATGATTCACCGAAGCCTTCATGGCCTCCGCGGATTGCAGCACCTCGGCCACAATCAGCTCATTGGCGTTGAATAGCCGCCCCACTTCCGCCATCCCCGCCATCAGCGGCCCGTTGATAATCTCCAGCGGCGAGGCGCCTTCCGCGCGCTTCCGCTCCAGGTCCGCCACCAATCCATCGCGTGTCCCCTCGATGATGTAATTCGCCAGCCGCTCGTCCAGCGGAAGATCCGCCGCAAGCTTCTTCTCCTTCTTCTTAGCGGTTCGAAAATATTCGGCAATCGCGGCGATGTGATACTGATTGACGGCCGCGCGCTGCTCTTTCTTCTGCTCGCGCCAATCTGCCGGAACGTCCCGCAGCAGTTTCGCTTGTGAATGGTCGGCAGGCACATCCTTAGGTGGATGCGAAAACAAAAGATTTTCCGCAAGGTCTCGCTCGTGCTGCGGAATCGAAGCGAACCGTTCCAGCTTCTCCGTGTTCACGATCGCCAGGTCGAGGCCCGCCTTCGTGCAGTAGTAAAGAAAAACGGAATTCACCACCTCGCGCGCTCCGGCAGGCAATCCGAACGACACGTTCGAAATCCCCAAAATCGTCCGCACATCCGGCAGCGCCTGCTTGATCAGACGGATGCCCTCCACTGTCTCGACCGCGCCGCCGATATAGTTCTCGTCGCCGGTAGCGCATGGAAAAACAAGTGGATCGAAAATGATGTCTTCCGGCCCCAGCCCGTATTTTTCCGTAAGCAGTTTGTAGCTGCGCTGTGCCACGGCCAGCTTCCGCTCCCGCGTAAACGCCTGCGCCTGCAGCTTGTCTTCGTCGATGCATCCCACCACCACCGCCGCGCCAAAATCGTGCGCCATCGGCACCACGCGCTCGAATTTTTCTTCTCCATCCTCGAGATTGATCGAATTAATGATCGACTTGCCCTGGCAATACGTCAGCGCCAATTCGATCGCCGTAGGATCGGTAGTATCAATCATGACCGGCGCTTTCACTTTTCGAATCAGCTTCTCGTAGAAAACCGGAATGTCTTTCTTCTCATCCCTCTCCGTGCTCTGCAGGCACACATCCACGATATGCGCCCCGCCCTTCACCTGCCGCCGCGCAATCTCACTGGCCTCTTCCCACTTTTCGTCCGCCACCAAATTCTTGAACAGCCGCGATCCAATCACGTTCGTCCGCTCGCCCACCAGCAGCGGCCGTGTGCTGTCCTCCGCCTCGATCGTCTCGATTCCCGAATACACCGCCCGGTGCGATTCGCCGGGCCGTACGCGCGGCTGCTTGCCGTGCACCATCTGGGCAATCGCGCGGATGTGCTGCTCCGTCGTTCCGCAGCAGCCGCCCACAAAATTCAGCCAGCCTTGATCCACAAACTTTTCAAGCTGTGCCGCGAGAGAAGTCGGCGTCTCCAAATACTTGCCTTCCTCATCCGGCAGCCCCGCGTTCGGATAGCACGAGACAAACTCGCTCGAAAGCTGGCTCAACGTCCGGATGTGATCCGTCATGAATTCCGGCCCCGTCGCGCAGTTCATTCCAAACGCCAGCGGCTTCGCATGCCGCAGCGACGCCCACATCGCTTCGACCGTCTGCCCCGCCAGCATCGTTCCCATCGGCTCGATCGTCACCGACACGATCACCGGAACCTGCATCCCAATTTCCTTCGAAAGTTTTTGAATCGCTAGAAGCGCCGCTTTGATATTCCGCGTATCCTGGCACGTTTCAACCAGCAGCAAATCCACTCCGCCTTCTACCAGCCCCTTCGCCTGTGCGTAGTACGCCTCGATCAGTCCTTCGAAGGTCACGCCGCCTGTCACCGTGATGGCCTTCGTCGTCGGCCCCACGGATCCCGCAACAAACCTCGGCTTCCGCGCCGTACTGAACTCATCTGCCGCCTGCCGCGCTAATTCCGCCGCGCGCTTATTCAAGAAGTGCGCGTCCGCCGCCAGTCCATACTCCGCCAAAACGATCGTCGCCCCGCCAAAGCTATTCGTTTCAACGATGTCCGACCCAGCCTCAAAATACTTCCGGTGAATGTCCAGCACTACATCCGGTTGCGTCCGCACCAGATTCTCGTTGCAGCCTTCCAGCGCCGACCCGCCAAAATCCTCCGCCGTCAGATGCCGCTGCTGCAGCATCGTTCCCATGGCTCCATCGAGCACAAGTATCCGCTCCGCGAGCAACTCTCGCAGAGCCTTCGCGGATTCATTCAAATTACGCATGCAAGGGAAACTCGCAACTCCTTACCGGACTTCCTCTTAAGTGGGGACACCAGCAGGGAAGGCCATGTTTCGGGTACCCCCCTATTTTACGCAGCTTTACTCCCGGAATCGAACGCCTTGCAGCGAACTAGTGCTTTTTTGGCGCGAACGGTCATTCCAGCGCCCCGAACTGCCGGAACGCCAATGCTATACTGCGGACTTCTGACGCCTTTGACCAATTCATGAGCAACCGTCTAAAAATCATCAACATAGTAGGGGCCCGTCCCAATCTCCCCAAAATCGCGCCTCTCATGCGCGAGATGCAGCGCCACCCTGAGATTGAGCCCATCCTCGTCCACACTGGCCAGCATTACGATGCTGCCCTTTCCGACATTTTCTTTCGCCAGATGGGCATCCCGACGCCTCACGTCAACCTTGAAGTCGGCTCCGGCTCCCATGCCGTACAGACCGCCGAAGTCCTCAAGCGCATCGAACCTGTCCTGCTCGAGCATCAGCCCGATCTCGTGTTGGTCGTTGGCGATGTAAATTCCACTATCGCTGTTTCGCTCGCCGCAGTGAAGCTCGGTATTTCCGTTGCCCACGTGGAAGCCGGCCTCCGCAGCTTCGATCGTGCCATGCCCGAGGAGATCAATCGCATCCTCACCGATGCCCTCGCCGACTATCTTTTCGTCACCGAAGAAGACGCCATCCAGCATCTACTAGACGAAGGCCGTCCCCGCGAATCCATCTATCTCGTCGGCAACGTGATGATTGATTCGCTTCGCCATTTTCTTCCCATCGCCCAGCAGTCCCCCATTGGTGATGATCTCGGCCTGAAGAACGGCGCCGCGTGGCACCGCTTCGCCGTCCTCACTCTTCATCGTCCTTCGAACGTCGACTCCACCGAAAAACTCGCGGAGCTTCTGGGCGCGATTGACGCCATCGCCGCTCAGGTCCCTGTCATTTTTCCCGTTCACCCGCGCACGCAACAGCGTCTCACGCAAGCCGGCATCAAAACCCATCCCCAGCTAAAGTTGATCCCTCCGGTCGGCTATCTCGATTTTCTTTGCCTGCTCAGCAAGTCCACTCTCGTCCTTACCGATTCCGGCGGCATTCAAGAGGAAACCACCGCTCTCGGCGTCCCGTGCCTCACGCTCCGCGAAAACACCGAGCGCCCCATTACGATTTCGCAAGGCACAAATCAGCTCATTGGCACCGACCCCGCGAAAATTCTCGCCGCCGCGCAACTAGTTCTTGGCGGAAGAGGCAAGCCCGGGCGCATCCCCCCCTTCTGGGATGGTCATGCCGCCGAGCGCATTGTCGAGGTTTTACTTCGAAAATCACCCGTCGGACCCCATCCAAAAAGCACCCTACCTGTCACGTAACAATTCGAGAACAGACCCTTCCAAGAGACTTGCCCCTAAGGACAGTTTTCACTACGCTGGCACATAGTGGCTACCAAGCGAGCATCCGCAAAACTGTCCGTCTGCATCCTCTCGCCGCACCCTTTGGTGCTGAGCGAGTTCGAACGCGTGTTATCCAAGGCGCAATTCAAGGTAGTCGTCAAGCAGCTCGAATCCACACTGGCGCCCGACATGCGCAATCTCGAACCACCTGTCGCGCAAGTCTACGTTATCGATGGCCACGCGGCGCGTCCCGCCACTGGCGCACTTCTCGCCAATCTCATGGAGCGCCATCCCGAAGCGCGCCTCATCGTCGTCGGCGAACAGCATTCGGACGCCAACAGTTACCAACTTTTGCGCCTCGGCGTGAAAGGTCTTCTCACTTACACCGAAGCGCGCGATCAATTGGTCCGCGCTTTGCCGCTCGTAGCCAGCGGAGGCTTCTGGGTCCCGCGCTCGGTCCTGTCCGGATTCGTCGATTCCATCCTCACGAATCAAGGGCGCCGCCTCAAAACCGATTCCGTCACCAATCTCAGCCGTCGCGAGCAAGAAGTTCTCGACTCGCTACTCGAAAATCTCTCCAACAAGGAAATCGCCAGCAAACTCAACATCGCCGAGCGCACCGTAAAATTTCACGTCTCGAACTTGCTAAGCAAATTCGGCGTACGCCGCCGCGCCGATTTAATTCTTCTCACCTTCCAGCGCCGCATGTCGGCTCCCTGACCTCTTTCGTGCCCCGCCAACTGTCACGTTCTCTTCATCCCCCGGCAATTCTCCGCTGACAACGCTTCGCCATCCTGATAGTTTTAATACCTACGCGAACGCGCGTCACATTCTTCGCACGAAGGCGAGGTTATTTCCTTGAACGTTCTTGTAACCGGAGCAGCAGGCTACATCGGCAGCATATGCGCGGAGGTTCTCCTCGCCCGCGGCTATCAGGTCATCGCCCTGGATAATCTTCAGGAGGGCCACACCGCCGCCGTCCCTCCCCAAGCTATTTTCTGCCGTGCCGATCTAGGCGTCCGCGCGCAAATCGAAGAAGTCTTCTCCAAACACAAGATCGATGCCGTCATGCATTTCGCTGGCGAAGCTCTGGTCGCCAAGTCTGTCCGCGAACCCAGCACCTTTTACGCCGCGAATATCGCCGCCGGCGTTAATCTCCTCGACGCCGTAACCCGCCACGCCGTTAAAAAATTCATCTTCTCTTCCACCGCTGCCACCTACGGCGAGCCGCACACCGTACCCATCCCCGAAGACCATTCCAAAAATCCCATCAATCCCTACGGCAAATCCAAACTCCGCTTTGAGGAAATCCTCTCCGACTATCGCGCTTACACTGGCCTGCACTATGCCACTCTCCGCTATTTTAACGCCGCCGGCGCTTCCGCCGAGCGCGGCGAAGCTCATCGCGTCGAAACCCACCTCATCCCTAAAGTTCTCGACGCCGCCCTCGGCCTCATTCCGCATCTCGAAGTTTTCGGCTCCGATTACCCCACTCCCGACGGCACCTGCGTCCGCGATTACATCCACGTCCTCGACATCGCCGATTCCCACGTGCGCGCTCTCGAAGCCATCGAATCCGTCTCCGGCGAAGCCTTTAACGTCGGCAACAGCCGCGGCTTTTCCATCCTCGAAGTCCTCGACGCCGCCGAGCGCATCACCGGCCGCAAAGTTCCTCGCAAAATTTCCCCCCGCCGCCCCGGCGACCCCGCCGTCCTGGTGGCCAGCAAGGAAAAACTCCACCGCACCCTCGGCTGGGAAGCCCAGCACTCCTCCCTCGAAGAGATCATCACCTCCGCCTGGTCGTGGAAACAAAAGCATCCCCACGGCTACGCCGAAGCCATTTCTGTTTAAGTTTTACCCTGAGGCTATTGCTTGGTGCGCTTTTGTTTTGGAATCGAGCCGCAGACGCCGCTCGCCATGAGGTTTTTAGCTACTCACTATTCACTACCCACTACTCACTTCTTGCTAATCCGCAATCTTAAACCAAAAAATGCACCACAATGCCTTCACGCCGTCTTTCCACGTGATCTTTTTTCCTTCTTCGTACGTCCGTCCTGCATAACTAATCGGCACTTCATACACCCGCCACTTACCTTTTGCCACCTTCGCCGTGATTTCCGGCTCAAATCCGAAGCGGTTCGATCTTAGCTTGATCCCCTGCAAGACTTCCTTGCGAAACACCTTGTAGCAAGTCTCCATGTCCGTCAGCTTCAGGTTCGTCATCACGTCAGAAAGCAGCGTCAGCGTCCTGTTGGCCACGTAATGCCAGAAGTAGTGCACGCGCTGCGGCCCGGATAGAAATCTCGAGCCAAAGACAACGTCCGCTCGCCCATCCACAATGGGCCCCAGCAACGTCGGGTAATCCTTAGGGTCATATTCCAGATCGGCGTCCTGGACCAGCACGATGTCGCCCGTCGTCTCCGCAAACCCGCGCCGCATCGCCGCGCCCTTGCCTTGATTCTGCTCCTGGAAAAATATTCGCAAGCTTCGGACGTCCACCGGATCCCCGCCGTCATGCGCCGGCGCCCAGGTTTCCCCGCTCTGTTGTTTCTGAATCATCGTTTCGAGGATCTGCCGCGTGCCATCCTTCGAGCAGTCGTCCACGATCACGATTTCCATGCGCATCTCCGTCTCCAGGACGCGCCGCAGGATCTCTTCCAGCGTGGCTTTTTCGTTGTAGACGGGAATCACGACCGACAGCTTCGGGTTGTCGAGCGCAGAAGGGTGACGCCGCAGGGCACACATAATTTAGAGAGCGATTGTAGCGGTCCGCCAAGCGCCTAGTAAAGCCGCGAGTTCGGCCCGCGTGCCAAATTGTAAGTATCTGCCTGGCCTCACGCCATCCCATCCGTCTTCCATAGCCTGCATTCCGATAGCTTCGATTCCTTCTGCTGCCATTCCCCGCTTCTGGCCAATTTCTCCTCACCTGGCGTACTCTAGAACTCGCATGGCTCTTACTCAGAAGCGCAATGCGGCATCCGCGGCCCCATGACCACCTTCTACATCCAACAATTCGGCTGCCGCGCCACCCAAGCCGACGGCGCCGCCCTCGAACGCCAGCTCCTCGACCGCGGCTGCACCCAATCTCCCGACCCCGCCACCGCCGCTATCGTCGTCCTCAACACCTGCACGGTAACCGCCGCCGCCGACGCCCAAGCCCGCGACGCCATCCGCAAAATTCACGCCCAAAATCCAGCTGCCCGCCTCATCGTAACCGGCTGCTACGCCCAGCGCGCCCCCGAAGAACTAGCCTCGTTACCCGGCGTCACCTGGGTCGTCGGCAATTCCCACAAACCCCAAATCCCCAATCTTGTGACCCAAATTGTTCCCGTTGCCCCCCTTCGCACCTCGCAAGTAGAACGTGTCATTCCGAGCGAAGCGAGGAATCCGCTTTTTCTTCCACTCTCTCCCGACATCCACTTCCACTCTGTAGGGGCGGGGCTTGCCCCGCCCTACTTGCCCCAACTCGATGAGACTCCTCATCAAGCCGCCCCTACCGAACGCGCCCCAATCCTCATCGGCGACATCTTCGCCCACCCCGAATTCCTCTCCGCCCCCATCCAAGGCGGCGAATCCCACCACACCCGCCCCATCCTGAAAATCCAGGACGGCTGCAACAACCGCTGCTCCTTCTGTGTCATCCCCTACGTCCGCGGCAAATCCCGCAGCCTCCCTCCCGACGCCGTCATCCGCGAAATCCAACAACTCACGTCGTCGCACCTGCCTGCGGCGGGACAGACATTCTTGTCAGTCTCCTCCCCAACTTCCCCCATCCGCGAAATCCCAGTAGCACAGGGACTCCTGCCTGTCCGTTTTTCCACCGAAATGCCTACTCACTCCCCCGCCCCCGAAAACCGAGTACCACCGGCACTCCCGCCTGTGCCCGTCTTCTCCTCTACCTCCTCTATTTCCCATACCTCCTCTACATCCTCCGCCCGTGAAATCGTCCTAAGCGGCATCAACCTCGGCACCTACGGCCGCGACCTCAATCCCCGTGTAGAATTCATCGACCTAATCCGCCGCATCCTCAACGAAACCGAGATCGACCGCCTCCGCATCAGCTCTATCGAGCCCCAAGACGTCACCCAAGATCTAATCGACCTCTTCGCCAGCACGGACCGCATAGCCCAACACTTCCACATGCCCCTCCAATCCGCCTCCGACCCCATCTTGGCCGCCATGCACCGCTGGTACCGCTCCGAACACTACGCCCGCCGCGTCCAACTCATCCACGATCGCCTCCCCAACGCCGCCCTAGGCGCGGACGTAATCGCCGGCTTCCCCGGCGAAACCGAATCCGACCACGCCGCCACCCTCGCCTTCATCGAGCAGCGCCCCTTCACCTACCTCCACGTCTTCTCCTATTCGCCCCGCCCCGGCACCAAAGCCGCTATGTCGCCCAATCAAGTCCCCGCCGCCACCATTAAACGCCGCGCCCGCGATCTCCGCGCCCTTAGCGAAGCCAAGTCCGCCGCCTTCCGCCGCTCCCAAATTGGCCGCACCCTCCGCGTCCTAACCCTCCATCGCGACGACCATTCCATCACCGAACGCACTGGCGCCGCCTACACCCCCGCCCTTTCCTCGAACTACCTCCGCGTCCAAGTCCCAGGAATTTATCCGTCAAATCAATGGCAAGATGTTGTAATCACTGCTGAGGAAGGGAACTACGTTGTAGGCGAGCCCGTTTCCACCCTCTGCGTTTCCTCTGTGTACTCTGCGTCTCTGCGTTAGCCCTTTCTTCTCTTCTTCTTTCTCTCTCCTTCATTACGTCCTTATTTCTTTACTCCATCTTGTCTCAACTCTCAAAAATCACCTGCGCCAAAGCCTGCGCTTCCGTATGCGTAATACTCAACGCAATCCTCTTCACCCCCAGCTCCTCCGCAATCTTCTTCGCCGTGCCATCCAACCGGATCGTTGGCCGCCCCCCCGACTCCCGCACCACCTCAAAATCCACCCATCGAACTCCCCGCCTCCACCCCGTCCCCAAAGCCTTCATTGCAGCCTCTTTCGCCGCAAACCGCCCCGCAAACCTCTCATACTTATTCTTGAACCGCTCGCAATACTCCCTCTCCCCCGCCGTATACACCCGCCGCAAAAACGTCTCCCCATACCGCTCAATCGCCTTCTGAATCCTGCCGACCTCCGCCAAGTCCACCCCCATCCCTATAATCAAAGTCTCCCCTTGTAGGGGCGCGCTTCAGCGCGTCCCTTCCTTGCCTGTGCCAACCCTTGTTCGCCAAATCGACGCAGCGACACCCGGCCATAGCGTAACCTGCATCAGAACGAACGGCAGTAGAGCCAGGGCCATCGCGGCCAAAATCGCCGTTCGCTGAAGTCCGAACGCGTACCGCAAGATCAGATAAACAACCGCACCGACAATAGAAGACGCTGCGGATAACAGGAGGCCGATGCCCAGCGTGTCTCCAGCACGCTTACTCCTCTCCCGATCACCGAAATGGTCCCATTCCGTTGCGCCGGTCTGATATCTCTGGCCGCATGCACAAATAAAAGTTTCCCGGCCCATGGGTGACCAGGAGTGCGACTGACGCGGATGAAAGCGCTTTGTTATGTCGCGGCCGCATTTATCGCAAACGTATACGTCTGCTCGTTCAGGAAAGGCACTTCCGGGCAGAGGAACGACTGGACGTCCACCCAAGTTCAGAGTATCCATTTTTTTCGTTGCAACGCCTCGGATTTTCTGCGACTGCGATTATACTTATCATATCGTGCTCCAAGCTTTCCGTGTTCCCCCGTAGGGGCACTATACATCGTGACCTTCTCCGCTGCGGCTTCCTACGATATCCAAACCTGACTTTCATCCGTGATTTGCCACCTGCCCCGTCTCTTTTTCAGAAAATAACGCCAACCCGACCCACACAGCCCACCGCAAAAAAAGGACCTTGAAACGACCGCCTCATCGAGCGCGGAATTAAATCCCACGCGCGAAAACGAAATGATTCCTCCCGCACCAGGAAACTGTTTTTCAAACGAGGATGACCCGTTTTTCATAATTGGCCACCCCTCAAAATGAACACTCTCCCCTGAGATGAATGTCCGTGGCAAATCCACATGAAACGTTTTAGAGAGGTGCCCCGGGATGCAAAGCTTTTGTACGTAATCTTGCATTGCCTCCGCTCCTACCGACCCATCACCCCATCCGCGGGTTGCAAAACGATAGGCTTTGTCGAACCAAGAATTGTATGGAACTGGATCGTTGGCCAAAGGAAGACGCCCACGAACTGTTTTCGAGCATCCCTCGGGGCCTATTCCGGCGCCTTCATTAATGAGCAGCCCATCATCGAAAACCAGCTGACTGATCCGTGTTTGCCCACTCTCGGGCGCAGCGATCTCCCGCACCACTGCCTCATAAACTTCATCCTGAGCAGCTGACACCGTCTTTTCGTCTGGGTGACTTCTTAGCAGATAAGAGCACAACAGAAGCGTTAGCGCGGCGGCAACACAAGCCCCCGCCCCTGTTGCAATCCATGAACGATGCTGTCCAACTCTCACGACAATCCCCCTCCGTCATTCCGAGCGCGAGCGAGGAATCTGCCTTTTCTGCTCTTCTCTGTGGCTTCTGTGTTCTCAGAGCACTCTTTGTAAAACTCTTTGTCGCTCCTGACTACGCCATGCCCTGCGATTATACTTAGACAATCATGTCTGTCGTGAAATCGTCTCGCCCAAAACGCAACTCGCCTACGCCTCGAGCATGGACCGAGAAAAAAGTCCACAATCTCCGCCTCCTCCAAGTCCCCGCCCTCAGCAAACTCCCCTGGCTAATCCACGCCTTCAGCACCGCGCCGGGTGGCGTCTCCCCGCTAGAAAACGAAAAAGTCCTAAACCTAGTCTTCACCGACTGGGACACCCGCGAAAACGTCCAAGAAAACTGTCGTCGCTTCCAATCTGCCGCAGGCGCCAAAGATCTCCCCCTGATCACCCTAAAACAATTCCACTCCGACGTAATCCACGTCTTCGACACTCCATCAACCGGTCCCTGCCGCGGCGATGCCTCCATCACCAACCGCCCCGGCCTCCTCCTAGCCATCCAAACCGCCGACTGCGTTCCCATCCTTCTCCTCGACCCCAAAAAACGCGCCATCGCCGCCATCCACGCCGGCTGGCGTGGTGCCCTCGCTCGTATCGCCGCCAAAACCATCGGCAAAATGCAGATGCACTTCGCCACCAACCCCCGCGACCTCCTCGCTGCCATCGGCCCCAGCATCGGCCCCTGCTGCTACGAAGTCGGCACCGAAGTTGCCACCCAATTCCTCTCCCAATTCGCCGACGCCCCCACCTACTTCGACGAGTTCCGCACCGGCGACGAGCCCAACCCCGTCCAGTGGCTCAACATGATGCCCCCAGGCCACCAACCCCCACCCAAAGGTGTCCTCCTCGACCTGCGCAAAGCCAACCGCTCCCAACTCCTATCCGCCGGCCTCCGCCCCCAAAACATCCACACCATCGACCTCTGCACCGCCTGCTACCCCGGCCTCCTCTTCTCCTACCGCAAACAAGGCCCCCAATCCGGCCGCCTAATGGCCATCATCGCCCTCCGCACTTAAAATAGCCCCAGCCTTGTAGGGGCCGGGCTTGCCCGGCCCACTTCATAGCACAGACTTCAGTCTGTGCGCTTGTGCGGAGTCTATCCGTCCCGACTCCGACTGCAGCCCGCCATTTTCCCATTTTGGTCCTTGACAAATTCTTACTCCAGGCGTATAAGTTACACTTGGGTAATCTTGTGGCCCGTTCCGAGTACCGCCAGCGTTCTGTTGGCGTTTATGTTTTTAGGGTGCACTGCAGAATCGCCCAGTGCGCCCAATCAATTCCATCTTTTTCCACAGCCGCGAGGTGCGTAACACGCAGGAATTCCCGTAACTCCATTCGTGTCATGCCTTTACTTCATAACTTGCGGACACCCCGGGGGTGGGGGTATTGAAGTCGAGGTGCGGGCCGCGCGATGCGCCTTGGAGGACTTGCTACCCGGCGACCGGCGCCGAAGCCGAGGCATTCTCAATTTGCGTCAACGCCAACTGCCCGCAAGCCGCCATTACGTCGCGCCCACGCGAATACCGCGTGAACACCGGCACGCCTCGGTCCAGCAGAATCTTATGAAAAGCCGCCACCCGTCCTTGATCCGGCTCCGCAAACGGCAGCGCCCCCGGATTCCACGGAATCAAGTTCACCTTTACGCGCCCCAAATCCGTCATCATTTTTGCCACGCGCCGCGCATCTTCCGGCGAATCGTTCACGCCGCCCAGCAGCACATACTCGAACGTCACATACTCCCGCGCGCCTCGCGGAAATTTCTTGCACGCCTCCAGCAAAACGCGAAGTGGATATTTTCTGTTGATCGGCATCAACACATCGCGCTGCTCGTCATTCGAAGCGTTCAACGAAATCGCCAGCTTCGGCCGCAAAGTTTCCCCTGCCAGCCGCTCGATCCCCGGCACGATCCCGCTCGTCGAAAGCGTCGCATGCCGCGGCGCAATGGCCATGCCCGTTGTTGTCCAGCAAAATGCGCATCGCCGCCATCACCGCGTCATAATTCAGCAGCGGCTCCCCTTGTCCCATCAACACGATATTCGTTCGCGGCGCCAACTTCTCTTTATGCTCTTCCAGCGGCAACAAAACCTGTGCCAAAATTTCCCCAGCCGTCAAATTCCGAATCAAACCCAGCTGCGCCGTCATGCAAAACTGGCAATCCACCGCGCATCCCGCCTGCGTCGAAACGCAAATCGTCTGCCTTCCGTCGCTAGGCATAAACACCGCCTCGACAGACGCCGGCCTCAGGGGTTTTCTCTTCTCCGTGCCCTCTGTGTCCTCTGCGTTAAAACCCCCATTACCCGCCTTCGCGGCTCCAGCCAACGAAAACAAATACCGCACCGATCCATCGGTCGACGTAAACCGCTGTTTCACCACCGGCAAAGCAATCGTCGCCTCTTCCGCGAGCTTCTCTCGCAAACTCGCCGGCAAATTCGTCATCTGCGCCAAATCTAGTTTTCTCTCCGCATACAGCGCATGATAAATCTGCCCGCCACGGTACGCCGGCTCCCCCATCGCCACGCACATCTCGCGCAGTTCGTCTTTCGATTTTCCAAGCAGTTCCATAAGTTCTTTCCGCTGCGCAATCGTGATTCAAACTCAACCGCAAATCACCCTACAGAATATCGTGTTTTGCCCGGAAATTTCTTCTTTGCGTGTTTCTCCTCATCTTTTCGGCGGTATAATTTTCCTACCATGTCAAAACAACTCGCCATCGAGCCGCTCGCTATCGCCGACTGGGTCAAAGGCCTCGCCGCCATTCCCGAGCGCGACTTCTCTCTCGAAAATGTTCAGGACTACATCGTCCGCCACGCCGTCCGCCCCGAGACGATCGAAAAATATCTTTTCTTCTCGAAAGGGAATTACACCCGCAATCTCATTTTCAAAAACGATCTCTTCGAGTGCATGACTATCTGCTGGGAAATCGGCCAGCACAGCCGCATCCACAATCATCGCGATCAAAACTGCTGGATGTCCGCCCCCATCGGCCGCCTGAAAATCCAGAATTTCCGCGTCGAAGAAAAAGACGCCTCCTGCGGCACCTGCAAAATCGTCCCCACGGAAATCTACGAAATGGACGCCGCGAATCCGGTACACGTCAATCCGCTCGAGCCCGTTCACCAAGTCCTGAATCTCCCGGAATTTAACCAGCGGGCCGTCAGCATCCACGTCTATTCCAAACCGTTTGACAGTTGCGAAGTCTACACAAAAGAAAAAGGCACCTACGGCGACGTCCCGCTCCATTACACCAGCGAATACGGCAAGCTCCACCCCGACGAAAAGCTCCTGTAGCACAGGCACTCCTGCCTGTGCGCCTTTCGGGAGCGACAACAAGGCGCAACAATGTGGCCTGTGCGCTCTTGCCCGCTGGCCAAAAACTCGATCACTGCAAGCCGTGCGCTTTTCCGCTCTGCCTATGTCACAATTAAAGCATGGCGACCGCCACGGAAGTCCGCGACATTCAGAAGCACGTCCTCGGCAACGGCCTAGTGGTCATCACCGAGACGATGACCCATGTCCGCTCCGTCTCTGTTGGTGTGTGGATCCGCAACGGTTCGCGCCGCGAAGTCCCGGAAGAAAACGGCCTGGCCCATTTCATCGAGCACATGGTTTTCAAAGGCACGGAGCGCCGCTCCGCCGAAGCCATCGCCCGCGAAATGGATTCTGTCGGCGGCATGCTCGACGCCTTCACTTCCAAAGAACAGATTTGCTTCAACGCCAAAGTTCTCGACGAGCATCTGCCCATCGCTTTTGACGTCATCGCCGATCTCGTCCTGCGCCCCAAGTTCGATTCCGACGACGTAAAAAAAGAACGCCAGGTCGTCCTCGAAGAAATCAAGATGGACTTGGACAATCCCGAATATCAGCTGCACGACATTTTCACGCGAGGCTTTTGGCCCGAACATCCGCTCGGCCGCCCGATTCTCGGCACTCCCGAAACCGTTCGCGCCTTCAACCGCGATCATCTCGTCGAGCGCTTCCGCGACTGGTTCGCGCCCGATCATCTGGTCATCACCGCCGCGGGAAATGTCACGCACGAAAAAGTTTTGGACCTCGTGCAGCGCGAGTTCGGCGATCTGCGCCCCGCGCGCACGCTCGAAGATCACACTGCTCCCGTGACGAAAGCACCGATCCATCTCGAAACCAAGCGCGACCTCGAGCAAGTGCATCTCTGCATCGGCGTTCCCTCGCTTCCGCTGGGCCACGAAGCACGCTTCGCGGCCGCGGTCCTCAACAATCTTCTCGGCGGCGGCATGTCTTCGCGCCTCTTCCAGAACATTCGCGAAAAAGAAGGCCTGGCTTACGCCGTATTCAGCGAACTCACGCCTTATTCCGACGCCGGCATGTTCACCGTCTACGCCGGCACCGCGAAAGAAACCGTCGGCCAGGTGATCGACCTTACCATCAAGGAATTTCGCGCCATGAAGGAATCGCCGGTCAGCGATGAAGAACTCACTCGCGCAAAAAATCATCTCAAGGGCTCGCTGATGCTCTCGCTCGAATCCACCACGTCTCGCATGTCGAACCTGGCTCGTCAGGAACTCTATTTCGGCCGCTTCTATTCCCTCGACGAAATCCTCGCCTCCATCGAAACCGTCACCCTCGCCGAAGTCCAATCCCTGGCCCACGATTTTTTCCGCCCCGACCAAATCGCCGTCACCGTCCTCGGCCCCCTAAACGGCTTCACCCTCGACCGCTCCCGCTTGTCCTGCTAACAACGCTACTCACGCAATCGCAAGTTCGAGTCCATCTGCAATCGCGGGCGATGTCGCGTATTCAACATGCAGAACGCGGCGGGGCGCGTTCGATTGAGACTTCGAGGAAGCGTGAACGACGAGTGGGCGCATGGCAAGGATCCCACCGCGCGGCACCAGGCAATTAACGGTCGGGATTTGTGTTGAGAGCGTATGAAGCGCTTCGTCGCTCAAGACGCCGAGCGTGTGGGTTCCGGGAAGTACGCGCAGCGGTCCGTTTTCGGCGACGGAGTCATCGAGATGGAGGCGTAAAGCCAACACTTGCTCCAGAGCCGCGGTCGGAGCGTGGGCATAATTCACGCCATCTTTGACGGACCAGGGTCCCCAGCCAGGAACTTCGCGACGCTCTCGTAACGGCAATGCCGTGTCCTGGTGCCACACGACCAGCCAGTTCGACGTCGGCGACTTGTCAAATAGCGTCGCGCGAAAGGGAATTGCGGCGCTTCCCAGGACCTCTTGCGCCAACAAGAACAGTCTCGGATCGCGGGCAACCGCAGCGACTCTCTCATTTCGCATCGCGTGGCGCATTCCAGCTCGGCTTCGCGGAAGGCCTGACTGTTCGAGTATGGCGCGCAGGTCAGAGATTTTGCGTTCGGGGATTACATCAGACAGGATCGCGAATCCGCCTTTCGAGACTCGTTCGTCCAGCAACCTTGATTTGCCGGCAACTTGCATAGCGCGAATATTCTAATCTTTCTTTCCGTGTTGACGGGCGGGAATCGAAATGCCATCATTCTGAAAATTCGTTTGTTTAGTGGCCGGGCTTTAGCCCGGCATTTTTTCCTGGCGGTAACGAGGAGCAACCGATCGGCTTGCGGGTTTCCATTCTGGCGTCAGGCAGCTCGGGCAACATTACCCTGCTCGAGACGCAGCGCACCCGACTCCTCGTGGACTGCGGCCTGGGCAAACGCGAAACTTTAGCGCGCCTCGCAGCCATCGAACAAAACGTCGACCGCATCGACGGCATCCTCATCTCCCACGAACATAGCGACCACTGCAATGGCTTGCCGCAAATGCTCGGCCTTTGGAAAGCGCCGCTGTATGTTACGGAGCAGACCATGGATGCTCTGCAGCGCACTCTTCCGGACAGCTTGGATAAACGTCTTAGAGGAGTGGAAACAATTCAAGCCGGGCAGAGTTTCGCCATTGGGGATATAGATGTCCACGCTTTTCAAATTCCGCACGACGCCGCCGACCCCATCGGCTTCACGTTTCGTACCAATGGCACAAAGATGGCTTTGGTTACCGATCTTGGATACATGCCAGAACTTGTCAAAGTTCATCTGCGGGACTGCGATTGTTTGTCTTGGAGTCGAATCACGATCTAGAAATGCTTAAAGTGGGTCCCTATCCGTGGGTTGTTAAGCAGCGCGTCCTCTCCCGCACTGGTCATCTTTCCAATCACGCAGTCAGTGAGTACCTTGTTGATCCGGATGGCTTCGATGCTCGCGCGCGCTATCTCGTCCTTGCGCATCTTTCGGAAGAAAACAACAACCCCTACACGGCAGAAATCTCTGCGAAAGAAGCTCTCAATCGCCGCCCCGAGGAATGCGCGTTTCACGGCGAACTACTAATCGCGTCGCAAGAAAATCCGCTCAAGCCGCTCGAACTCTAGACTCTTTGATTTCTGTAACCGGTCTCCTGGTGGGCGTCAGAATTCGAGTTTGCCGCTTTCTATAAGCTGGAGTGCTTGGGAAAGGGCCCGCACAACCTTCTCGCGCTTCGGCTCTTCCAAAAGATACATTGGCAGCCGCTCATACCAGCGCTCTACTTCCCACGAACGTTGTGTTCTCCAGTCGTCACCAAGTTGGGAAGCAAGTTTCTTGGCAGAGACGCGACTGGTAGGGCGCGTTTTCTGCTGAAAATAAGCGAGACATTCGCGGAGATGTTCGACGCTCACAAAACGGAACGTGAAAGATGCGACGCGAACCATGACGTCTTGTCGCGGGATTAAAGCTGGGTTTTGTGCGCCTTGTTCTAGCCGCCTTTTGACACTCTCGGGACGAGTTCCGCCCAAACCAGAGTCGCGATGCGTTTCTTTCCATATCCGTGCCACAAATCCCTCACAGAACCGCAGCAGCCCGGTTGGCAATACGGCAGCTCGGCCAATTCCAACATTTCACAAATCCGTTGTCAAAAGAAGCGGTCCGGCAACGCAATTTCTACTCGCTTTTTTTCGCGCGGTCCTCTAAACTTATCTAGTTCTTGGTAGAGGTGCGGAGGCCATGAGTAGCCCGGCGAGCAATTCCGATCAGCTTCGGAGCGCCAGGCGAAAGGGGCAAAGTTGTTGAAGGAAACTCCGCCGAAATCGCAGCGGTAGCTGTTGCCGCTGAGGTTGGGGAACAGGTCTAAGGCCTGTCCACTGTCATCCGATTAGATGGCCGCTTTTGCGGCCAGTGCTAAAGCCGGATGGAGCGCTATCGAGAGGCAGCAGCCTCGAATACTTTTCGCGGTTCCTTCCTTTCGTATCGTTCCCTCCAGAAATCGCCGGTCGAATGAATCTTTTTGAGCTAACGCGCGCGCTCGTTGACATCGAATCGACGACCAATCGCGAGGAAAACGTGGCGGACTTCTTGTTCGCGCAACTGTCTCTGCTCGCGTCGCGCACTTCCGGCCGCCTCGAACGCATCGCCGTCGAGCCGCATCGCGACAATATATTTGCGTCGTGGGGCGAGCCGATCGTCACGCTTTCGACCCACATGGACACGGTTCCGCCGTTTTTTCCGTCGCTCGAAGACGCGGATTTTATCTGGGGACGCGGCTCGTGTGACGCGAAAGGCATCATCGCGGCGATGATCGCCGCTGCGGAAAAACTTCTCGATTCCGGCGCCACAAATCTTGGGTTGCTCTTTGTCGTTGGAGAAGAGCGGAACAGCGCGGGCGCGAAAGTGGCCGCCGTAAATCCACGCGGGGCGCGTTTTCTCATCAATGGCGAGCCGACGGAAAATCAGCTCGCTCTCGGCTCGAAAGGCGCGCTGCGCTATGAAATCACCGCGCACGGAAAACTCGCGCACTCCGCCTACCCCGAGCTGGGCCACTCCGCGATCCATTCGCTGCTCGATGTTTTGCGAGCCATTCGCACGATTCCGCTGCCGGAAGATCCGCTGCTCGGGCCACAGCACGCTTAACATCGGCACCATCGCGGGCGGCCGCGCGCCGAACGTTGTCGCCGATCACGCGCAAGCAGAAATCATGTTCCGCACCGTGGGCGATCCGGCGGAGATTCGCAAGGCCGTTCACGCCGCCGTTGCGGGGCGCGCCGAAGCCCGCGAAGTTTTGCACACGCCCGCGCTTCGTCTCACGGCGTTCGACGGACTTCCGACCACCGTCGTCGCCTTCGCCACGGACATTCCTACATTTTAACGGCGCGTGGGGCCAGCCGTTTTTGATCGGCCCAGGAAGCATTCATCTGGCGCATACGGCGGAAGAGCGCATCCCAAAAAAGCAATTATCGGAAGCGGTGGATATTTATGCGCGCATGGTGAGGCAGCTTCTCGCGACGGGAGGCGCGCAAGCATGAGCCAGGGTCTCGCCATCGTCGGCTACGGAAAAATGGGCAAGCTCATCGAGAGCATCGCGCCAGAATATGGTTTCGAAGTGCGCGCGAAATTTTCGGGTGGCGGCAATCCCGGCGGCGCAGGACTATCGCATGAAACGCTGCGCGGCGATTGATGTCGCCGTGGAATTCACAACGCCGGTCGCGGCTCCGGTGAATGTCCAGCGGCTTGCGTGCTTGGCGTGAACTCCGTGGTTGGCACGACCGGCTGGTTCGAGCAGCTTCCCGTGGCCCGCGAAGCCGTTGCTGCACGCAAAGGCTGGGCTCGTCTGGGCGGCAAATTTTTCCGTGGGCATGAATCTTTTTATACAAACGGTTGCGCAGGCCGCCGCTCTCTTCGCGAAGCATCCGGAATACGAAGCGTGGGGCTGGGAAATTCACCATTCCGCAAAAAAAGACGCGCTCCCAGCGGCACGCTGAAAAATACTTGCGGAACAGATGCGCGACGCGGGTTACACGCGGCCTGTCAGCCTCAGCTCGAATCGCGCGGGAGCGATTCCCGGCACGCACGAAATCGGTTTTGATTCGCCGCCGACACCATCACGCTGCGGCACACGGCGCGGAGCCGCGAAGGATTTGCGCGCGGCGCTTTGCAAGCGGCCCGCTGGATCGCCGGCAAAAAAGGTTTCTACGAGTTCAAGGAGATCCTTGGCGAATTGATCTGAGGGTTCCACGTAGCGCCGACCTTCAGGCCGGCACATTCGGCGGCGGCACAGAAGCCGCGGCTACTAGAACAAAAGATGGCGGCCTAAAGGCTGCCGCTACGGGAGTCGCGTTTTCGGAAGCACGACGTTTAAAAAAGAAGGAGAAACACCATGTTTACCGGAACAGGCACTGCGCTAGTCACTCCATTTCGCCGCGATGGTTCGCTCGATGAACCCACGCTGCGCGCACTGATCAAGCGCCAGATCGATGCGGGCATTGATTTTCTGGTGCCGTGCGGCACGACAGGCGAGAGTCCCACGCTGACACACGAAGAGCACCTGCGCGTCGTCGAGATCGCCGTCGAGCTGGCGAAGGGCCGCGTGCCGGTTCTCGCGGGCGCAGGCGGCTACAACACCGCCGAAGTGATCGCACTCGCGCGCGAGCTTGCGGAAATCGGCGCGGACGGAATTCTTTCCGTCACGCCGTATTACAACAAGCCGACGCAAGAGGGGCTGTATCAACACTACAAAGCGATTGCCGCGGCGATTACGCTGCCCATCGTTGTTTATAGCGTGCAAGGGCGCACGGGCGTGAACGTCGAGCCGGCCACAGTGAAGCGGCTGGCCACGATTGAAAATATCGTCGGCATCAAGGAAGCCTCGGGAAACATTTCGCAAATGGCGGCGATTCTGAATGCGGTGCCGAAAGATTTCAACGTGCTCAGCGGCGACGATGCGATCACACTGCCGCTTATCGCCCTTGGCGGACGCGGCGTGATCTCCGTCGTATCCAACGAAATTCCGGCGGAGATGGCGCGCCTCACGCGGCTCGCTCTCGATGGCGATTTTGCAGTTGCACGAGAAATTCACCGGCGCGTTCATCCGCTGATGGAAGTAAACTTTGTCGAGTCGAATCCGATTCCGGTGAAAGCGGCCATGGCGCAGATGGGTTTGCTGGAGCCGGTGTGGCGATTGCCGCTTGTTGCGCCGAAAGCGGAAAGCGAAGCGCGCATTCGCACCGTGCTGGAGTCGCTCGATCTCTTGCATGCCACGGCGCCATCCCACGCGGCGGCCCACGCCGCCGCATGAAACAGTTCATGCTGCCAGAGCAAATTGAAAAGCTGTTCGACGGGCCTCCGGCTCAATACAACGAAACGCACTTCGAGTTGTTCCGCGAATTCAAGAACGCGCTGAACCGCGGCGAAGTGCGCGCGGCGGAGCCGGATGCTGCCTCACCCACAGGCTGGCGCGTCAATGCCTGGGTGAAAAAAGGAATCCTGCTCGGCTTTCGCATGGGCGCGGTCGTCGACATGTCCGTCGATCGCGCGCGCCAGCCGTTCATCGACAAGTCCACATATCCGGTGCGCGTGGTCACGGTTAGTGACGGAATCCGCATCGTGCCGGGCGGCTCAAGCATTCGCGATGGCTCGTACATCGGCCGCGGCGTGGTATGCATGCCGCCGATGTTCGTCAATGTGGGCGCGTACGTCGGCGAGGGCACGATGATCGATTCGCACGCGCTCGTCGGGAGCTGCGCGCAGATCGGGCGCAATTGCCACATTTCCGCGGGCTCGCAGATTGGCGGCGTGCTTGAACCGGTGGGCGCGATGCCGGTGATCATTGAAGACGAAGTGCTGGTGGGAGGGAACTCCGGCGTTTACGAAGGAACCGTTGTGAAGCATCGCGCGGTTCTCGGCACCGGGACGATTCTTAATCGCTCGATTCCTGTTTACGATCTCGTGCGCGACGATGTCTACACCGCGAGCGAAACTTCGTCCGGCGAATCCCTGCCACTCGTTATTCCCGCGGAAGCCATCGTCGTTCCCGGCTCGCGCGCCGTGACGCATCCCGTTGGCGCGAAACACGGCCTCAGCCTGCAGTGCGCCGTCATCGTGAAATACCGCGACGCAAAAACCGATTCCCGCATCCAGCTCGAAGATCTACTGCGCTAGATCGGTCACGAACAGAAAATCAAAATGCGCTTGTCAGCCCATCGTTCTCGTCGCGCAACTTGATGGCTCGAGCTTGTATCCAATTCCCGCATTCAGATTAGTATCTAATGGTGATAAGAAGGTGCTTCTCTGTCGCGGGCGTGCTTGCGCTTTTCATTTGCGTGTCTGCGAGCGCTCAGCAAGCCGACCAGTTGCCAAATGTGGGCAGCACAATTCGGGTAAACGTGGACCGTATCAATGTAGGCGTGACCGTGACGGACTCACACGGTCATTACGTGGCCGGACTTCGCCGGGAGGACTTTCGAATTTTTGACAATGGAGTCGAACAATCCATAAGCGGCTTTGTTCCTTGCGAAGATCCCGCTCGACTCGTCTTTCTGATTGAGAGCAGCTCCGCGGACTACCTCCTAGTCAAGCTGGGGAAGAGCCCGTTTCTAGGTGCGGACAATCTGTTGAACAATATCTCTGCGATCGATCGCGTCGCCATCGTTACGTTTTCGAAGGGGCCGCGGCTAGCGCTAGACTTTACACCCGACAAATCCGAGGCTCGCCGAGTCCTTCAGGAAATAAACTCGCAGTTCATGGGGCTCCGAGCTGACGCTGGCTCAGGCCGGCAAGACCTGTCCTTAAGCGTCGCCGCCACCATCGATTGGCTCGCATCATTCCCCGGCAGCAAGATCGTCGTGGTGCTGTCCACCGGGATTGATACTTCGCCGCCTGAAAGCTGGCAGTTGGTCCAGCAGAAACTAAAAACTTCTGACGTCCGCGTCCTTGTGCTCTCGATATTTGGCGATTTTAGAAATCCTGCGAAGCACAAGAAATTATCCGAAGACGATCGCGCCGATCGGACTTTCGTCAAAGAGGGCATAACGCAATCGGATGAAGTGTTGCGTCAGCTTGCCGGGGCTTCCGGGGGCCGGGCATATTTCCCCAAAGACGCGAAGGCTTTTAGCCATACCTACGGCGAAATCGCACAGCTAGTCCGTGGCGAGTACACTCTCGAGTTCGGTCCCCCTGCTTACGACAACCAAATTCACGCGCTCAAAGTTAAGGTAAAGCATTCCTCGTATCGCGCGGACTATCGACCGGCTTACCTCGCTCCGGCTGCGCCTGCAAATTAGTAGCCTGGCTGCCAATGCGTCCGGGTATTTTTCGATTTAGCGCGACAGCACCTGCTCAAAAAAATCGAGCGCGCGGGGATCGTTTGACTGGCCCAGCCAGAACATGGCTTGCTTGCGCACTTCGGGATTGCGATTCGTTTTCGCCACTTCGATGAGTTTCGGCACGCCTTCGTCTTTCGGCATTTGGCTCAGCGCGAAGACGGCTTTCTTTTTTACTTCCGTGTCGGGATCGTTTTCGATCGCGCCGGTGATCGCGCCCATGGCTTTTTGCCCGGCCTTTTGCGCGAGCCAGAAGAGCGCCTGGCCGCGCACGTGCGTGCTCTCATCGTCTTTGGCCATGCGGATCATTTCCGTTGAGAGCTTCGGGTTCGTGGCTTACGGAAAGCGCGAAGGCTACCTGCGAGCGAACTTCGGGGCTGGGATCGCTCTTCGCCATTTTTTGAAGAAGCACTTCACCGGATTTTCCGCGCGAGGCTCCCAGCCAGAAGGACGCGTGTTTGCGTAGTTGCTCCGGCTGATCGGCGGCGACAAACGACTCGAACGCGCGGTCGGCCGCCGCATCGGCGTGCAGCGCGATCGCGGACAACGCGCCCTGACCAATTTCGTGCTCGCCATGACCTTCGAAAGTCGCTTTGTGAACAAAATCGGCGAGCAACGCTACGCTCTCCGCGGGCTTCACGCCGGTGAGCCAGACAAACGGCAGTCCGCCTGCATCCAGCGTGCAATTTTCCGAGGCTTCGCGAATGCGCATCACTTGTTTGCCTTCGAGCCGGAAGAGCACGACAAGCTGGCGCGAGCCTTCCAGTTGCATAGTTCCGCTCGTTGCGTCTTTTTGCGAGTTGGTGCTGGTGACGCCGTTTTCTTTTTCGAGCCGGCAGGTGCCGCAGCCGCCGTAGCTATCGTTGAAGTTTCCGCAGCAAACCGTGCGGTCATCGGCGATCTCCGCGACGCTGTAGCCGACCCACTCCGGCTTGTCCGCTTGCGCTTCGATGCCGCGCAGAGTTTCGGCGAGAGAACCGTTCACCGCGCGCGTCTCGATTTTCGCGTTCACCACTTGCGGAGTTTCCGCCGATGGGCGCGCGTATGATGGCCCGCCCGCGAAAAGCGCCGCTGCCAGAATGGTTTCCCCGGCTAAAATCATTCGCCACGTCTTCATATTCACCTCGCTCCGCTTTCTGCGCTCGCGTGCGGTGCCAGTCACCAGTCACTATTCACCAGTCACCGCTCAACTCACTTCTGTAAAAGCTCCATCAAGTAGTCGTTGCCTTCCTTCGAATTCATGATCGAAAGCTTGGAAACCGCAGTCTTCTTCAACTGCGGATCCTTTTCGCTGCGCGCAATCGTCACCAGAGCGTGCGCGTTTCCTTGAATGAAGAGGGCGTTGAGCACGGCTTCTTTATTTTCGCGGTCGGTTTCCTTGGCGTAGATGGACAGCAGCGCTGGTCCCGAGTCTTCCGGGCGGATGAGGCCCAGATTACGGATGGCCGTGCGGCGAACTTCCGGGTCCTTTTCGTTCTGCGCGGCTTCCGCCAGGAATTTGGCGTCGCCCGAGAGGAAGAAGGCTTGCAGGATGTCTTTTTTCACTTCGGCGGAAGATTCCATCTTGTAAAGCTGCCGCAATTCTTCCGGCGAATGCATGATGCCAAGCTGGCGAATGGCGTCGGCGCGCAGCGCTGGATCTTTTTCACCCTTTGCGGCGGCCAGCAAATGCTCTTTGTCGCCGCCGATCATGTAGCTGCGAATGATGGCGCGTTTCACGGACTGGTCGCCGGTGGATGCATAAATGTCCGCGAGTGTCTGCCGCGACTCTTTCCCGCCGAACATTCCCAGGTACTCGACGGCTTTTCGTTGCAGGTCGGGATTGCTCTCTCCCTTGGCGATTTTTGCAAGTACCTCGCGCGATTGCGCTGAGCCGTTTTGCGCGAGCAAGAAAAGCGCCTTGGATTTCAGTTTGGGACTCGCCGTGCCGTTCAGAATTCCTTCCACCATGGGCACACCTCTTTCGGGGTTGCCATTCATGATTCCTTGGAGCGCCAGCATCTTGAGCTCTTCGTCGCTCTGGTTATCAGGGTTTGAGGGATGCCCGGTCGATTGCCGGACTTCGATTTCCAGCGCCTTGGCATCCTTTATCCAGCGGCTTTGCGCAAACCTTTTTTCCATGTCGGCGATCGTGGTCAGCGCGGAATCTCGCTTGCCGAGCTTGTTTTCCGCATAAGCCTTCCAATAGAGCGCGGCATCGGTCTGCGGCCCGTTCTGATCGGCGAGTTCGCTGAATTTCTCGGCGGCGCGGTCATAGCGGTCTTCGTCGAGCGCTTCGCGCCCGTCGCTGTAAAGTTCATCGAGCCGTTCGAGGCGTTCCTGCTCGCGATCCCGTTTTTCCTGTTCACGGTCGCGCGCTTCTTGCTCGCGGTCGCGTTTCTCTTGCTCGCGATCTTGCGCTTCCTGATCGCGGTCCGCGCTGCTCTGCTCCTGCCAGGAATCCGTGGCCAACTTTGCGGCGCCATGGGCCGCCGCAGGCTTTGCCATCCATGGCGCGATCAACAAGCGCCGCCGCGATCATCCAAATCTTCACCGCTCTGCTTGTCCGTTCTCCGATGCTCATGCCTTGTTCCTCTCTCTTGCTTTCGATTCCGTCGCCGCCGGCGCGGAATTCGTTGTGTTTTGCTTTTCTTGTAATTCCTTGCCGACCACTCGCACTTTGAACAAAATGCCGTGCGCCTCGATGCGTTTCTGCAGCGATTCCAGTTTCGCCGGCGTAATTTCTTGCGGACTATGCGCCACGTCCATCAACACGCGCTCCAGGTCATCCAGGACGCTGGCCAGCGCCGCATCGCCATCCTGCGCCGCCGTTTCGCGATACAAGCGGTTGGCAGTCCAGCAAATCTTCCGCGCGCTTCTGCTCCGCGGAGATATTGATTTGCTTTGGCCCGGACGCCGGCGGCGCTGCATTCGCCAGCTCCATCAACACCATTTCTGATTTGCCCAAATGCTCGCCGACCGCGACGACGAGCACTCGTTCACGTACCTGGGCCGCGCTTGCCGCCGGCGCTCCGGCACCGCGTCAGGCTTCTTTGTCCAACGCCCCGCGACGAACGCCGCAGCCACAACAGCCGCCATCGCGCCGATAGCCACCCAGCGGCGAGGCTCAAGCCATGCACGCCAGCCGCGCCCAGCTTTTTCCGGAAGCTTCGGCGCAATTTGTTGCCACACCGCCCGCCCGTACTCCGGGCCTCGCTCGGGAACGGGCAGATGGTCCAGCGCGCTGAGCACGGCTTCGATGCGCTCGAGCTCCGTGCGGCAGGCGGTGCAGCTCGTCAAATGCTCGGCGATAGCTTCGCGTTGCGTAGTCTCCCCCTCTCGATAACCAATCAATTCTTCTTCTGTAAAATGTTTCATAGTTCTGTTCCCCTGGGTTCCGGCGCGGCGCCTGCTGCTTTCGCTTGCAGCGCGCCTCGCGCTCCCACGTATGGTTCCAATGCTCGGCGTAATTTCTGCACCGAACGAAAAACCGTGTTCTTCGCCGCGCTCGTCGTCGATTTCAGCACGGCGGCAATCTCTTCAATCGCGCAGCCTTCCCAATGGCGCATTACGAACGCCGTTCGTTCCGAAGAGCTCAACTCTTTCAACGCCTCTTCCATCTTCTTCCTCAGCTCGAGGTTGCCCGCGACACGGTCCGGAGTCGGCCTCTCGTCAGCAACTAGATCCAAAGGATCCTGCTCTTGCTCTTCCGCCAAACTGCTCGGCGTGCTGCGCCGCGCATCCTCGTTCTTCTTCTGCCGCATGCGGTCAATCGCGTAATTCGCCGCGATGCGATAAGCCCAAGTGCCAAAATTCGCGCGCGAACCGAATTGGCCGAGGTTCCGGTAAGCGCGCAAAAAAGCTTCTTGCACCACTTCCTCGGCGTCGTGCTCATTTCCCGTCATGCGATACGCCAGGCGAAAAAGCTGCTGGCTGTGACGCTCGACCAGCACGCGAAAAGCATCGCGCTCGCCCGCGAGCGTGCGCTCCACGGCGATGGCATCGCTTTCTCGGGCCGCGTTCTGAAGTGCCTCGCGGTCTTGGGTGCTTCCAGCGCTTTCGCTCATCCGAATCATTAGACAGGAAACGGCCTTCGCGGTTAGGTGCAAGATGTCCGAATTCGGACACTTCCGAGGCTACTTTATAAGGTGGGCCGTAAGTGCGGCAATATCATAGGGCTGGCCGGCGCCAGCCGGTCTGGCAACTGTTTCGAAACCAAACAGTCTCGTTTTTCGCAGGCGTTTTACGACCAAGTGGGCAGTACGAACGCGCCGATTCTGGGCCTCGTTACTTCTTTACTTCTCTACCTCTTCACTTCGTCTTTTTACCTCACTCATACCTCAGCGCCACCACCGGATCGACCCGCGTCGCTTTGCGCGCGGGCATATAACTTGCCAGCACCGCTGCGATCAACAGAAAAATTGGTACGCACAAAAAGGCGATCGGGTCATGCGCGCTCAGACCAAAGAGCATGCTCGACAAGACCCATGACACTGCCGCGCTTCCCGCCACGCCAATCAGCCCCCCGATCACCACTGGCCGCATCGCTTGCTGCAACACTTGTCTCATCACTTCGGATGGGTTTGCGCCGAGCGCCATGCGAATGCCAATCTCGCGCACCGACCGGCTCACGCTATACGACACCATGCCGTAAACGCCAATCAGTGCCAGTAAGAGCGCCAGCGCACCCAACGCCGCCGAAAGCGCCGTCGCAATGCGCGATGGGGCGCGCCAAACCTCGAGGTTGTCTTCGAGCTTCTTCACGTCCACAGGCACTTCGGCATCAAGCGATTGCGCAATCCCGCGCAGGCCAGTGGCCAAGTCGCCATAGCTCCCGGAGAAGCGCACCAGCACGTACGAACGCAGGTTGTCGACCGGTGAGCCTCCGGGAAAGTACAAATACATCGTGTCGGATTCGCCGAGGTGTGATACCTGCGCGTCGCGCGCCACGCCGATCACCGCATACTCGGGGCCGGGCAGCCCTCCGGTCAAGCGTGAGCGCAGCGTCTTCCCGAGAGGTTCCTGACCCGGCCAGAGCTTCCGCGCGGTTGATTCGGTGACGATGATCGCGCTGCCATCCTTCCAGTCATTTGATCCGAAACCGCGGCCCCTCACGATGGGAATCCCCACCACCGAAAAATATTCCGGTGAAACGTGGTTGTACTCCATGCCGACCGGTTCGGAGTGCCCTGCAACGAAAAACCTGTCCCCGCTGTGATCGGAACTCAACGGTCCGCACTCGGCTTGCGCCACTTCGGCCACGCCGGGAAGGGCCGCCACACGTTGACGCAGCCGTCCTACAAATGCCGTGGCACGGCTCTCGTCGTAGTTCAGGCCGCGTAGGTTAAAGTAGGTAGTCGCCAGCCCCTTCATCTCGAATCCAGGGTTCACGGTCTGTGCGTAGTACAGACCGCGCAGCAGCAGCCCCACCGCCAGCAGCAGAATCATACACACCGCGACTTGCGCTGCCACAAATGCGTCGCGAAGGAGTCCCCCGCTCCTTTTGCCTGACACCGCGAGCGTGCCGTGACCTTTTAACGCGGTGTTGAGGTCAAGCGACGAAGTCCGCAACGCCGGCACCAACCCAAAGACGATGCCAGTCATCAAAGTGAGTCCCATCGCGAAGCCCAGCACGCGAAAATCCGGCGCGACGTTCAGCGCAAGTGTCGGAAACGATTTCGGCAGTTGCGACGTCACCAGACGAACGATGCCCGCGAACGACCAGAATGCGAAAAGTGAGCCAAGCGTGCCTCCGGCTGACGAGAGCAGAACGCTTTCCGTCAATAATTGCCGCACCAGTCGCCATCGGCTAGCGCCCATGGATTGCCGCAGCGCGATTTCCTTGTGGCGGGCCGAAGCGCGCGCCAGCAAAAGGCTGCTCACGTTGGCGCACGCAATCAAGAGCACGAGTCCAAACGCCGCCAGCACGATCGAAGCGGCAGGGAGCAGAAAGCTGTGCTCCTTGGGCCGGCCAAAGAAGGCCGCTCGCGCAATGGCCAGCGTCGTCTGGCGCCCTGGATGCGACTGGTCAATTCGCGCGGCGATGACGCTGAGATCCGCGCGCACCTGCTCCAGCGATACTCCCGGTCGTACCCGTCCCATCACCGCCAGCCAGCTCATGTTGCTGTCGCCCAGCCGGTCGCGCCCCGCATCGAGAGTCTTCTGCATCGTCACCGGCGCCCAGAATGCACTGGCCACGGGTTCCGTCCCCGTAAAACCAGCGGGCATCACGCCAATCACCGTGCACGGCGTTTGATCCAGGATGATTTGCTTGCCCACTATGGAGGGGTCGCTCGCAAACGTTCCGCGCCACAGCTCATCGCTAATCACCACGACGTTGTTCTGGCCCGGCGCCGCACAGTCCGTGTCCACAAACGTGCGGCCATGCGCGGCGTGCTCGTTCAGCACGTCGAAATAGTTGCAGGAGGTCAGCGCTCCCATCAGCCTGCGCATCTGCGGTCCGCCAAGCGTTGCATCCAAAAACGGCTCAGCCGCCGTGAGCCCGGTAAACACGTGGTTGTGGTCGCGGTAGTCCAGATATTCTTGATAGGAGAACATGCTTAGCTCTCCATGAACATCGCGGTTGACGTCCCCGTGAAAGACCTGGTCTACACTCAGCAGCTGTTCTGCTCGCGGCACTGGCAGTAAGCGCAGCGCAACGCCGTTCAGCACCGAAAAAACTCCCACGTTGATTCCGACACCCATTGCGATGGCCAGCACTGCGGCCAGCGCAAACGAAGGATTCTTTAGGAGCACCCGCAGCCCGTAACGCAAGTCCTCAAAGAAATCCTCGAGCCAGCGCCAGCCCCACGCGTCTCGCGCCAGCTCTTTTACCAGTCCCACATTGCCGAATTCTCGCCGCGCTCCGGCCTGCGCTTCGTTCTGCGACGCTCCTCTCTCGATGCGTTCCGTTTCCGCCATTCGCAAATGGTGCTGGATCTCTTTTTCCAGTTCGTTGCTTCGCTTGCGCCAGTTCCACCAGTGCTTCATGGCTGGTTCTCCTTCTTCGCCGGATTCAGCACACCGCCGATCGTGTCGTTTCGTCGCTACCTCGTTACTGCCTTACTTCTCCTTTTTCCTCACTCATATCTAAGTGCTACCACCGGATCGACCCGCATCGCCCGCCGCGCCGGCACGAAGCACGCCAGCAGCGTCAAGCCCAGGAGCAGCACGACCACCCCGGCGAAAGTCAGCGGATCCGTTGCCTTCACGCCAAACAACATATCTTTCGCGTAGCGCGTTAGCGCCAGCGCGAGAACCAGTCCGATTGCCGCGCCCGCGAGCGCCAGCCGCATTCCTTGTAACAGCACAAGTCGCAGCACGTCGCGTCTCTCGGCGCCGAGCGCTGTCCGGATTCCAATCTCCTGCGTCCGCCTAGCCACTTCGTAAGAAATCAATCCGTACAATCCGATGCACGCCAGTAGCAGCGCCAGCGCTCCGAATAAACCTGAAACACGCGCTACCAGCCGTTCGTTGAAAATCAACCGGTCGATCTGGTCCGTTTCCGTCAGGATCTTTGTCACCGGCAGGTTGCTGTCCATCTGGCTTACCATTGCGCGCACTCCTGGAACGAGTTTCATGGGGTCCGCTTCCGTGCGCACCGAAAACGATGCGTCTCCGCCTGTGATCGGAACATAAACAGTCGGATCGACCGCGTCCCGCACCCTCGCAAATTTCGCATCAGCCACGACTCCAGTAACCTGGAAGCCAGAACTTTTCCCTATCCCGACGGAGGGGTCTCCCTCTTGCGCGCCGAAAATCTGCCCCAGAGGATTCCCCGGCTGCAAATAGCGCCGCACCATCGTCTCGTTCACGATGGCGGGAGTTGGCGGAAGCTCGTCCGCTGGCCTCGCGTTTGCCGCCGTTCCTCCCGATTTCAAAGTCGCCGCTAACCGCGCCGCTCCAATCTTTTGCGACGTGGCAAAATCCGCGGCAGTGAAGTCTCGTCCTGCGTGCAATGGGATTCGCATGGTGTGGAAGAACTCCGGCCCCACGGGCATTACGTCAATGACCGCCAGCTCGTTCTTCGGTTTCCCCGGCACTGGATATCCCAGCTTGTTCAAGCCGCCCGAGAGCAACGGCATCCACGAATAACTCACTGCCGACACCCCCGGCATTTTTTCCAGCCGCTCCTGCAGCTCGCGAAACAAATTGTCCAAACCGGCCCGCGTATATCCCAGGGCGTGGTATCGAGGCTGAACGTCAGCACGTTTTTCGGATCAAATCCCGGATCAACATTTTTCAAGTTTTCCAGCGTCCGTACCAGCAGCCCCGCACCCGCAAGAGCCACAATGCTCAAAGCCAGCTGCACCACCACCAGCGAATTTGCCGCGCTGAACCAGCCGCGCTTCGCTCTCCACGCTGGCGCGCTACTGCCGGTTCCTTCCTTCAGTGCGGGTGTTAAATCGACGCGCAAGCCGCGGAGAGCGGGCGTCAGGCCAAACAGTATTCCGGCGATGATGGTCACGGCGCCCGTGAAAAGCAGCACCCGCGCATCCATCCCCGGCGTAAACGGCAGGTTGCCGTGCTGGCTTGCCCAGAGGAACCCCACGATCGATTGCAGCCGCCAGCCGGCGAACAACATTCCTATTGTTCCGCCGGCGAAAGAAAGCATCAGGCTCTCCGTCAAAAGCTGCCGGAGAATTCTTCCCTTCGAAGCGCCGAGGGCAAACCGCAACGCCATCTCTTTCTGCCGGAATGCAGCGCGAGCAAGCATCAGCCCCGCCACGTTCGCGCAAGCGATCAGCAGTACGATCCCGACGGCCAACATCATCATGAACAACGGCCTCGACAGTTCCGTTCTCGATCCTGTTAGCCCTTGCCCGAGTGGCTCGAGCTCAATGGCTCCGCCGTCTTCGGGCTTGAGCATCGGCCGCCCAGCATCGCCGTACGCGCCGTGGGCCGTTTCATTCTGGAAGAGTGTACTTATCTGTGCGGCCGCTGCTTTTCGTGTCTCGCCGGGATTCAGCCTTCCGACCACCACTAGCCACCAGTACGAACCATCAATATTCTCGATTCCTCCAGAACGCCTCGATTCGGGGTGCCGCTCGCACAGTGGAATCCACAAATCGATCGGCCTGCCCGGCGTAAGCGAATCGAATTGCCTCTCCGCCACTCCTACAACCGTGAATGGCACGCGGTTCAGTAGAATCGTCTTTCCCACAATGTCTGCCGACTCCACCAAACTCGCTGCGCCAGTAGCGGAAACTGAGAACTACGGTGG
The DNA here is from genome assembly GCA_963804545.1 of uncultured Acidobacteriota bacterium. Classification (GTDB taxonomy): domain Bacteria; phylum Acidobacteriota; class Terriglobia; order Acidiferrales; family UBA7541; genus Acidiferrum. The sequence goes on along the minus strand of CAWDQW010000004.1, from coordinate 1,472,301 downwards.
CCGGAGCGGAGGCAGTGTCGTCTTCGTGGTTGATCAATCTTCCCAGCTCGGGCTTGATCCCCAGCGTTTCAAAATACTCTCCAGTCACATACTTCGGCCTCCGCACTGTGCTTGCCGCTCCACTGCCGCTCAAAACGAGCGGAGATGTGCCCGCAAAGGCAGCAAAACTGGCGAAGGCATCCTTCCTCTTTTGGATCTCTCGAAAAAACGGCACTGAAAACGAGCAGTCCGACGTCATGATTGGCTCGGAAGACGTAGCGCCATTCTCGAGATTTGGTTCGCAATCTCCAAATTGGCCGAAGCTGGCGTTTGGCTGCGTTCGCGCCTTCCATCGCAGTAAGACGAGCTGTTTTGCGTCCCTGACTGGAATAGCGCGCAGCAGTGCCGCGCTGATAAAGCTGAAAATGACTGTGTTTGCGCCGATGCCGAGGGCCAGCGTCAGGATCGCGGTGGCCGTGAATCCGGGACTCTTCCGCAGCGTGCGCATTCCGAAGCGCAAGTCCTCGTACAAATCTTCCAGCCAGCGCCAGCCCCACGTGTCACGCGCCGTCTCTTTCACCAGTCCAACGTTGCCGAATTCTCGCCGCGCACCGGCCTGCGCTTCTCGTGGCGACGCTCCTCTCTCGATGCGTTCCGTTTCCGCCATTTGCAAATGATGCTGGATCTCCTTTTCCAACTCGTCGCTTCGCTTGCGCCAGTTCCACCAGTGCTTCATGGCTGGTTCTCCTTCTTCACCGGATTCAGCACACCTGCGATCGCGTCCGTGATCTGTTCCCAGCGCGTGCGTTCTTGCGTTAGGCGCTTCCTGCCTGCCGCTGTCAGCTTGTAGACCTTCACGTCCTGCTTGTTTTCCGAAACTTTCCATTCCGCGCCAATCCATTTTTTCTTTTCGAGCCGGTGCAGCGCCGGGTAAAGCGACCCGGCATCGACTTGCAGCAGCTCGCCCGAGTTCGCGCGAATGGCCTGAGCGATGCCGTAGCCGTGCCGCGGGCCCCACATCAGCGTTTGCAGGATCAAAAGGTCCAGCGTCCCTTGCAGCAATTCCATCCGGTTTTGGTACGGCACGAATTTCTCCTCTGCCACTATGGCTATAGAGCGCCTATACCCTACCATATAGACCATCTATATCCTATAGCGTTCAATCTCAATCGGATGCTGTTGCTGGTTTCCCTGGAGGCACTTCGGCTAAGTAACTTACGGTATGATGGAGTCGAAAGCGCATCGCCCATACCCGAACCTTATATCTGCCAGGCCTTTGGAAAGTTTGATCGGGCGAGAGTCGCATAACGCCCAAGGAGAGACGGTTTGATTCCTCGTTACACCCGCAAGGAGATGGGCCAGGTCTGGAGCGAGGCGAATCGCTTCCAGAAATGGCTGGATGTTGAGTTGGCGGCAACGGAGACGCTCGCCGAAGCCGGGCTCGTGCCGAAAGATGCCGCCGCGACAATTCGCGAGCGCGCCAAAGTGGACGTCCCGCGCATTCACGAACTGGAAGCGCGTGTGAAGCACGACGTCATCGCGTTCACGATGAACGTCGGAGAATCCATCGGAGATCTCGCCGCCGCGCGCTGGCTGCATTACGGACTTACTTCGAACGACGTCGTTGACACCGCGCAGGCGCTGCTGATTCGCGACGCATCGCACCTCATCGAGCGGGAGCTGGTGCTGTTCGGCGAAGTTCTGGACTTGCGCGCGCACCAGTTTCGCAACACGCCGCAAATCGGCCGCACGCACGGCGTGCATGCGGAGCCGATTACGTTTGGATTAAAAATTGCAAACTGGTTTTCGGAAAACCAGCGCAACATCGGGCGGTTCCGCGCCGCCGCGGAGCAGATGGCTGTGGGCAAGATTTCCGGCGCGGTAGGCAACGCTTCGCACCTCGGTCCGGAAATGGAAGAGCGCATCTGCAAGCGGCTCGGATTGAGCGTTGCGCCTGTGGCTTCCCAAGTGATTCAGCGCGATCGCCACGCGCAGTATCTCAGCGCGCTGGCGCTGATTGCCGCGACGCTGGAAACAATCGCGCTAGAGATTCGCCATTTGCAGCGCACCGAAGTGCGCGAAGCGGAAGAGCCTTTCAGCGGAGAGCAGCGCGGCAGTTCGGCCATGCCGCACAAACGCAATCCCGTTACGTGCGAACAAATTTGCGGGCTGGCGCGGCTGGTGCGTTCGAACATGCTCGCGGCGTTCGAAAACGTGGCGCTGTGGCACGAGCGCGATATTTCGCACAGTTCCGTCGAGCGCATCATTCTGCCGGACTCGACGATTCTCGTCGACTACATGCTCGCGAAGATGACCTGGATCATTTCCGATATGCGCGTTTTTCCGGAGCGCATGTTGCGCAACCTCGAATCCACGCACGGATTGGTGTACTCCGGCCAATTTCTGCAGGACTTAGTGGAGAAGGGCATGCCGCGCGACGACGCGTACAAGGCCGTGCAGGAAAACGCGATGGCCGCGTGGGAAACGGAATCGAGTTTCCGCGAGCGCGTGGCGAAGGACGCGCGAATCACGAAGTATCTCGATGCGAAAGCGCTGGCGCACACCTTTGATTTGCAGCGGCAGCTTCGCTACGTCGACGCCATTTTCGACCGCGTTTTCGGCGCGCATCCCGTCGGCGAAAAGTCCGCCGCCAACAACGCGTAAGGGTATGAAGTGCGGCAGCTCTGCTGCCGCTTTCTTAGCTGCGCTTTTTTCCGACATGAGATTTAGCGGTTCCATTCGCAAAAAACGAAGAGCCCCGGTTGGCCGGGGCTCTTTCGCCTCTTCTAATTTTCGCTCGCGCGGAAATTAGCTGCGGAGGCGGAAACTGTAAAAATCTGCAAATAAAAACGAAAAACTAATTCTCTGAAAACTACTCGACGCGCTGGACGTAACGCGCTTCGGTGGTATCCACTTTTACCCGATCGCCGGAATTTACGAACGGCGGCACTTGGATGACCAGGCCGGTTTCGAGCGTGGCCGGCTTCATCACGGCGCTGGCCGTGGCTTTTTGCAGCGTCGGCTCGGTTTCCAATACTTTTAATTCCATGGTGTCCGGCAGATCGACGCCGATCGGCTTTTCCTCGAAAAATTCGATCTTCACGGTGGTGTTCGGAATGAGGTAGTACACCGTTTCGCCAAGCTCTTCGCGGGTCATCTGCATCTGTTCGTAGGTTTGCGTATTCATGAAGTGAAATTCGTCGCCCTCATTGTAGAGGTATTCAAATTCCACTTCGTCGAGAATGGCGCGGTCGACGAATTCTTCGGCGCGGAACCGGTAGTCGATCATGGTGCCGCTGCGGAGATTTTTCATGCGCGTTTGCATGGAGCCGCGCTTGTTGCCCGGCGTGCGGTGATCGACGCTGAACACGGTGAAAAGCTGGCCCTCGTGCTGGATGACCATGCCGGGGCGGAGTTGTGTGGCTTTGACGCTGCTCATAAGCTCCCTGAACGATTGCAAATTTCGGAAATTCCTGCAGGCAGCCCGCTCTGCGAGGCGGTGCGCGCGGAATGACTCGAGGCACGCCAGGCGGAATGTCGCGCCCAACGCGAACAAACAGTATAAAGGGCGGTGTTCATGGCGGTCAATTGTCCTTCTTCATGCCTTTGGCGCGCTGGGCGGCGGCTTCGGCCATGATTTTTTCGATTTCGTCGGGGTCGCGGGGGAGGCGTTCGCTCAGAAATTTGTAGCCGGTTTCGGTGATGAGGATGTCGTCCTCGATGCGCACGCCGAGATTTTCTTCGGGGATGTAGATGCCGGGCTCGACGGTGACGACCATGCCCGGTTCGAGCGGCTTGCAATACTCGCCGGGGTCATGGACATCTAGGCCGATATCGTGGCCGAGGCCATGAATGAAATATTGGCCAAGAGATTTGCCGTGAAGATCCTTGCCGTGGGAATTGATGTAGTCGTATGCAATTTTGTGGACGCTTTTCGAGCCTCGCTGGCAATAGTCCATGCCCGGCTTGATGGCCGCTAAAGCGGCGTTTTGCGCGCCCAGAACAATTTCATAAATTTCGCGCTGGCGCGGCGTGAATTTGCCGTTCGCGGGAAGCGTGCGAGTGATGTCGGCGGAGTAGCCGGCGTATTGCGCGCCAACGTCGAGGACGACGATGTCGCCATCTTCGATTTTTCTCGAAAGTTTGTCGTAATGCAGCGCGGTGGAATTGGGTCCTGCGCCGACGATGGGAGCGTAGCCCTCCGCCTCCGAGCCGCCCATGGCGTGGACTTCGACCATTTTGGCGGCGATTTCGTACTCGTGGAGGCCGGGACGCATCATGCGCATGGCGGCGAAATGCGCATCGAGCGAGAGCTCGATGGCTTGCGTGAGAAAGGCAATTTCGCCCGGCGATTTGATTTGGCGCAGCGCCTCGATGTTGTCGCGAATGTCCTTCAGCGTAAGCTGCGGAGCCGAAGTATGGATCCAGTCCACGACCGCTTTTTCATGTGGATAGCCGCCATTTTCTTTTTCGTAGGGAAGAATGGTGTAGATGGCGGGATAGAGTTTCGCGAGTTTTTCGAGAGTAGCGCGCATTTCGGGGAAGGGCAGGACCGAGGCGAAGCCGGTGCGCGCCTCGATGCCGGGATCGGACGGCGACATGCGGACGCCGTTCCATTTCTCCTTGGAGGGATTTTTCGGCGGCAGAAAAAGTATCTCATTTGGAAATCCGGATGCAACGGCGCTGGAGCCGTTCTTGGGCGCGGGAAGGAGGACGAGGCCGGCGCCTTCTTCGTTGTGGCCGGTGAGGTAGTAGAAATTTTCTTCTTGCGCAAAGACGTAGGTTTGCGCGGATTCTTCGCGGCCGGTGAAGCCCCAGAGGAGGATGGGGGCCTCGACTTGCGTGGCGAGGGCGGCGCGGCGAGCGGCGTAAACGCTGTTGGCTTCGCGCTCGCGGCGTTGCTGGGCGTGGGCGGATGGGGCGGAACAGATAGAGAGGAAGAAGGCGAAGAGCAAGACGAAGAAGAGGGCACGGCGTGCCGTGCCCCTACGGGAAAGATGGAAAGCTTCAGGAATTTTGAGGGACCCACTCACCTGTTCACCTCGCGAGTAAACGGACGAGCATTGTAGCTGAACGAGGCGGGCGGGCAAGCCGGGAGGGGTAGCGTGACAAACCGCGGCAACGGAATTTGGCTTGAAAGGTGTGACCCCACCCCCAGGGGTGTGCCGATGTCATGAAGTAAAGCATAGAAGGGATTGAGGTTGCAGGAGATCCTGCGTGTGCGCAGGATCTGCGAGGGGGTAGTGACGAGTTGCAAAACTTTGGGGCTGGAGCTGGAGCCCTCCCCCCGGGGTTTTTTGTAAGTGTTGCTGATACGGGACTTAAAGTGGAGTGGAATCAACAGTTGTAGAAGTGTTGATTCTGAACGGGTTAGGAGCGAACGGCTTTTATGAAGTGGTAACCTGGGAGGGACTGAAGATTTTGTGGGGATTTTAGGGACCGCGCGGCGGAGGCGCATGACTTGCAGGAGCACGATCAGGCGCTGCGCTCCAAAGATCCTCGATTATATTACATATTGGTACTGATTGTCAAGTATAAACTATAAGTTGTTTGTTTGGTGCAGGTTGACGGAAGGTGAGAGGGCAGGTACCTCAGAAAACTGGGCGAGGAAGGCTGAAAGGACCCAGGCGCGGACGGCAGTACCCGAGTCACCGTACGCGGGTGTAGAATGCAGTTTTTGGACGCCTTAGATGAGAGTTTGGCATCCAAGTAATCGAAGGGACTTGGAACCGAGGGTAGAGATATGAAGAAAGCCATTTTATTTCGAGTCGTTATTGTGATCGTTGCGGTGATTGCGCTCGGTTGGTTGCCGCAGTCGGCGCTCGCTCAACGTGGAGGCCACGGCGGAGGGGGAGGAGGAGGCGGATTCCACGGCGGCGGTGGCGGAGGATTTCATGGAGGCGGCGGAGCAGCGTTTCGCGGGGGTGGAGGTTTCTCTGGCGGCGGCCGCACTGGGTTTGTCGGCGGACGCGCGTTCGGCGGATATCGTGGCGGCTACTACGGGGGTCGCGGCGGTTACGGCTGGGGCGGCCGGGGCTACGGCTGGGGCCGAGGATACGGTTACGGATGGGGCTGGGGAGTTGGCTTTGGATGGCCGTATTGGGGTTGGGGATGGGGATATCCGTACGCTTACTATAACCCCTGGTATTACGGGCCGGACCCTTATGATGCTTACCCGGATTACGGTCCTTCGGACGATCCCAATGGCTATCCGGATCCGTACAATGGGAACGACGATCCTCCACCGGGAGATCCCAATGCGCGGCCCCTGCCCAACCAGAACGGCCCGGCAAGACCCTGGAGACCACCCGTTCCCGTACCAGGAGGCGGAGCGAATCCAAACTATGAAAACAACAGGGCTGCGGCCGCTGCGTCGCGTGGAACGGTTCTCTCTGTTGACAGGATGAGTGGGACGCCGAGCAGTTATCGAGTTGCGGGTTCGGCCCCGGGAGATCACGCCAGAGTGCCGGCGACTAGGGAGCGGGCCTCCACAGAGCGGGCCGACGCCCAAGCGAATGCGCCGCTTCGACCGGAAGTGCAAAAGGCGTTGCAGCGATTGAGTGAGATGCCGCCGTTTGCTCGAGAACGCGAAATCGAAACCGGCCGCTACAGCCAGTTTTCTGCCGAGGAGAAGCAGGTGTTAAGAGATGGCGAGTAAGCGATAACGAAGAGGAAGACCCACCTTTTCAAAAACAAAATTCGAAAAGGTGGGGCACCCCAGAAAAAGACAAAGTCAAAATCGGCGCGTGGCGCTAAGGCTGTCCCACGGGTCCGACGGCGGCTCCAAGCACTCACATGGATAGGCAGCGTGTGGGGAGCGCGGCCCTGCTTAATGTTCATCTAGTAGTATTTAACTTAGTGGTATAAATCTAGCCGTGTTATGCTTGCCCGCTCGTTCCATCCAGGAATTCAGTTCTTGTCACTTCATCCCAGTTTTGGGATAATGAAGTGACGCGGCCCGTTCGTGCGCGCGGCGAGAAACCGCTCTTGTGGGTGGCTTCCAGCCGAGCGAATCTTCAGCGGTTTCCTGAGCCCGTGCAAAACGCCCTTGGCGTCGCGCTTAGCGTGGCACAATTCGGCGGTAAACACCCTGCCGCAAAACCCTGGAAGGGTGAAGGTCCGGGAGTTCTGGAGGTTGTTGAAGACTGTCGCGGCGACACTTATCGGGCTGTCTATACGGTCAAATTTGTGGAGGCGATTTATGTGCTTCATGTGTTCCAGAAGAAGTCGCCCAGCGGCATTCGCACATCTCAAAGGGATGTCCGGCTAATCTCACAAAGGCTGCAAGCAGCTCGTGCGGACTATGAGGCACGGTATGCTAAAGAAAAAGAGTAAAATTCAAATCTTCGAAAGTTCCGGCAACGTTTTCGCCGATCTGGGCCTCGCCAACGCTCGAGAGAAACACACCAAAGTGCGACTCGCCGTTGCTATCAATCACATCCTAGCCGGGCGCCATCTTTCGCAAACCCGCGCCGCGCGTCATCTCGGCATCAACCAGCCCAAGATCTCAGCGCTGTCCCGCTATCAGCTGGATGGCTTTTCCGTCGAGCGGCTCATGCACTTCCTCGCCCGGCTCGGCTGCGACATCGAAATCGTCATCCGTCTTCGCTCCAGTTCGCGCTCCAGAAAGCCCTCCCGAATTCTCGTCTCAGCCGCCTAGCTACTCGCCGCCCGCTTGGAGATAGTTTAGATGCCGAACATGGAGTTGACTCCGGCGCGGGGAGCATCGACGTTAGGGTCCCGGCGTTCCAGAGCGGGAAGAGGCGCCTGCTGGGCATCGAGCTGTGGAGTCGCAGGCTGTTGAGCTGGTGCCGCTTGCACGGCACGCTGGCCTGCGGCGGACGCGGAAGCGGCCGCACTAAGAGGTGCGACGCTGGAAGAGGCCGCCGTTGGCTGGGCAGGAAGCTGCTGGAGATAGGCGAGATCGCGAGGCGCTTCCGTGCCGGGCTGTACGGGAGGAAATGCCAAATTCAATTGATGCTCCATGGCGCTGGCAATGCGGTGCAACTGCCAGATGAGCTTTTCGAGTTCTTTGGAGCGGCCGAGGTGCAAGCTGCGGTCCCACAGAAAGCGGATGGCCAACACCAGAAGAATGGGCAGCCCGATAGCCAGTGTGGCCAGTACGATGGTGAGGAGCAGGGAATCGAGAGACGTGAGGGATTCGGTCAATGGTAGCCTCCAAGTGCAGGATGCTGCCGACAGGATACCGCTGCGCGGCGGTCGTGACAAACGCGGCGAGCTTGGCGTCGGGAAGGAGTGGCCACCCTCTATGACGTTGTCGGCTCTGTCAAGAAACACCTCGGGTTCACGAGCCGCGAGGGTTCGTTTTTCTCTTCACCTATAAGGATCTTTTCTCTTTCCTTTTCCTTCATTTCGACCAAGGCTCGCTGCGTGAATCTTGCGGTGGATTCTGGTTCCACCAACCATCTATTCGGTCTCCCCTAAGAGGCACCATGATTCATTTTTCAGACCCCGCGATCGCTCGCGGGAGCAAGGCGCCCAATCAGCCTAGCGATGGACTCGCGTCCACCAGGGTGGCCCCCGGGCTGCCTTGCCTGCGAACCAGCTGCGCGTAATTTGCTCTACTGCGGAGCATCCAGTACATACGCACAGCCAACTTGCGCGCAATGGCCACTTTGGCCACCGCGTGTCCTCTACGGAATTTCAATCGTTGATAGTCCTGCCGCAGCGCGGGATCCTTCCGCACGGCGGGATACACGGCCTCGATCAGCAGCCAACGCACCATGGTGTTGCCCTGTTTGCTGATGCCTCCGAGCCGCCGTCGCCCGCCGCTGGAGTCCTCCGTCGGGTTCAACCCCAGATAACTCGCGATCTTTCTGCTGCAAGAAAAACGAGTTACCGGACCGATGGCCAGCACAAACGCCAGAGATGTAACCGGTCCGATGCCGGGATGGGTCATCAAGGAAACGGCATCTTCGCGGCGCTGGGCTTGCTCCAGAACGGCGCGATCCAACTCCGCGATCGGGGCTTCGAGTTGCTCGAGCAGTTTCAGAAGTTCTTCACGCCGGCGGCTGGCCCAGGGAGCCAGCCCCACCTGCTGGAGTTCCACGCGGCCCTTCTTGGTGAACAGCTTGCCCTTGCGACACAGCCCTTCGCTCATAGCCAGCGCGTGCAGCTGGTTGCCCAGCATGGTGCGCAAGCACACGAGCTTGTGACGGTGCCAGAGCAACTGTCGGAGATCGCGTTCGGCCGGTGTGGGAACCCAGATTTTCGGGAAGCGTTCCGCTAGCAAGAGATCGAGAATGAGCCGGGCGTCGCGCTCATCGGTCTTCTGTTTGCGCACTTCACTGGCGCGAATCTTCGCGGAGTCTCCGATCCACAGTTCGTGGCCGAGCTCGGTGAGCAAACGCTCGAACCAGTGAATGGGGCCGGTCGCTTCGATGCCCACGCGGACTGGTTCTTGTGAACTCTGCAAACCCCGGTAGAACGCGTGAGCTTCGCCGCTTTCGTGGTCCAATCGGCGCTCCACAAGCATCTCTGCGGTTTCTTCTCTGGCCATGGCAATCTGCTGATAGCGTGTATGGAAATCACATCCTATAATCAACATCGCTCGGCTCCTTTTTCCGAGCCTTGGTCGTCGAACAGCTACCAAGTTTACTCGGTGGAAGGAGCCGACAACGTCATCCAATCAGCCCTAAGGGTGTCCCACCCGCCTCCCAGCGGAGAGTTTCTTCGATCTGCTGCGTTGTGCGGCCGTATTCTTCGGTCAGACCGGTGGTGGACTCCCAGGCGTTGAGGGGCGAGGCGATCGGGCCGATCAGGGCTGAAGCTTGATGTCCTTGGGGTGAAAGACCGTAAGACCGGGGATCTGCTTGAAGTCGTCCTTCTCGTCGAATGTCAAAATTTCTGTGATGCCGTTGTTTTTCATGATGACGCTGTGAATCACGTCGCCAACGCTCGAGTGATATTTAAGGATGCTTTGTTTTACGTGATAAAAAAACTCCGTGAAGTCGTAATCTTTATCCGGACTAACCTCGACGAAATGAAGCTTGAGGTTTTGTATCCGCCGCTCGCTTACAAGCTGGCTTTCGATATCGCCAACACTGGCGCGATCCATTCTCTTGGCGAAACGAGAATATTCACCATCTCCGTGATGGCCCAGAGCGACGTGCAAAGCTGGACGTCTTTGAGCTACTGGAAAACTTCCAGCGCCGTTTCTACCATCTTCTTTTTTGTTTCTTCCGCCTTGTCTGTTGAGAAATGAGCGATGAGGATGTTGCTATCGAGGTAGATCCTTCTCATTTTCTTTTTCTGCGGAAACCAACACTGACAGGCTGCTTAACCGTCTTGAGGGCTCTGAAGGAGACAGTCTCGCCTGATTTCGTTTTGAATTTGACGCGAGTTGGCCTTGCAACGGTCTTGGTGGCGATAAACCGGACTTTGCTTTTAGCCATGACGTCATTTTACCACCAAGTGGGGGCCAGCGAGGAACGAACAGAGCCCAGAAATTCATCATGCACGGACCCTCCAAGCTAGGAGATTTTTTTGGCTTCGAAGGTTTGGGGGCCGGCGTGGAGGGTTAGGCCGGTGATGGCGTTTTCGGGGTCTTTGTGGAAGGTGAAGGTGATGTCGCCGGTGAGGACGAAGAATTGGGTGGGAGATTCGGGGAGGAGTTCGATGGGGTCGGGGCCGAACGGTTCGGCTTCCACGTAGAGGCCGTTCGATTTCAAGGTTATGGTGAGTTTGCCAATGCCGGGGATTTCGTAGGTGCCGGGATAGGCAGCGAAGGTGGCGGGATTGGTTTTGATTAGGACGTGCTCGATGGGCTTGTAATCTGGCCAGCCGTATTCCTTGGCGACGGCGCGGAAGATTTCTTCGGTGAGTTCGCCGCCGCTGTCGGAATTGGTCATGACGGCGAATCCCTGGCCGGAGCCGGTGTAGGCTTGGATGTTGCAGCGGAAGCCTTCGTTGGCGCCGCCGTGGCCGAAACTCGGTTTGTCGCCATTCGTTTCGAGGCCAAAGCCGAGGCCCCAGGTGCCGATTTGGTGAGTGAGCATCTGGTGCGCCATGTCTTGCGAAAGAATTCTCGAGGATTTTCCAGCGTATTCGGCCTGGACTTCCATGGCCATGCGAGCGAGGTCGGAGGGAGTGGTCCAAAGGCCTGCGGGCGCCATTTCTGGATACGTGTGCGCGCCGCCTTTTACGGGATCGCCGTTGGCGCGATAGGGAGTGGCGGCTTCCGACGCGCGAACTTTCGGCAGCAGCTGGTCGTAAGTGCTGTGCGTCATGCCGGCGGGCCCGAGAACGAGTTCGCGCATGATTTGCGGGAAAGGTTTTCCGGTGACGTCGGACATGAGTGTTTGCAGGACGACATAGCCGCCGCCGGAGTAGCGCCAGAGAGTGCCGGGGACAACGTCCACGCGAATGGGATCGGAATTGGCGGGCTTTTCGCCGTTGAGGATTTGGACGACAGTGGGGATGGGTTCGTCGGAGGCGTAGCCGGCGAAGCCATGAACGGTGAGGCCGGCGCTGTGGCTGAGAATGCGGCGGATGGTGACTTTTTCTTTTTCGGTGAAGGAGTTTTCGGGGACTTTCCAGGTGCGAAGCTTGACGTTGACGTCTTCATCGAGATTGAGCTTGCCGTCTTGTACGAGGCGGAGTGCGGCGAGGGCGGCGACAGGTTTGCTAATGGAAGCGGCCTGGAAAAGCGTATCGGCGGTGACTGGTTTCTTGGAGGCGACATCGGCGAAGCCGTAGGTCTTGGTCCAGATGATTTGGCCGTGGTCGAAGAAGGCGACGCTGACGCCGGGAACTTTGTAATGCGCCATGCGATCCGCGATGGTCATTGGCTGGGGAGGCTGGCCTTTGATGATGACGGCGGGGAGAAGGCCGGATTCGATGCGGGAAATGCGGGACGAAAGTTCGGCTGAAGCGGGAGACTGGCTTGGGGCAGCCGAAAGCTTTAGGGAAAGCACGGAAGAGCTCGAGACGGCGATCGCGAGGAAAGCGAAGATAAGGGTGAGGAGGGTCAGAGCTTTCGTGGTGGTCTGATCGCATGGGGGATCTCATGGGCGGAAATCGTACCACTTTTGAGTGCGGGAGGATTTGTTTGGTTGGCTGGTGGTTGGGCGAAATCTAGGCGTGAATGGGCGAGTTTGGTTTGGGGCGGAAGAGGGTGGGGCAAGCCCCACCCCTACAGTTGCTTCGTGTCAGGCTGGGCGGCCGCGGAAGAAATCGATGAGGAGATCGGAAACGCGAGCGGGCTCTTCGTGTTGGAGCCAGTGAGAGGCGTTGGCGAAGGTAAAGAGTTCGGCGGAGTCGCAGTAGCGGAGGCTGTCGTGGGCCATTTCGAGAAGGAGGAAAGCGTCGCGCTCGCCCCAAAGGATGCGCGTGGGGACGTGGACCGTCGAATCGGGATATTTAGCGCGATGACGGAAGGCGGCGCGGTACCAGTTGATCATGGCGGTGAGCGCGCCGGGTTGCGACCACGCGGCGCGGTATTGGGCGAGATCTTCGGCGGAGAAAGTGCCTACGGCGGCTGGAGCGGACGAGTGAGCGGACGCCGAGACGGAAGTGGAAGGCGGTGAATGCGGCTTCGGGCAGCCAAGGAAGTTGGAAGAAGAACATGTACCAACTGCGGCGAAGCTGGCGGGGATTTGATTTTAAGTAGCGATGCATGACGCTGGGGTGAGGGACGTTAAGGATAGCGAGTTTGGCGACACGATGCGGATGGTGGAGGGCGAGGCTCCAGGCTACGGCGGCGCCCCAATCGTGGCCGGCGAGGAAGAATTTTTGCGCGGCGAGTTGATCGGCGATGGCGAGGACGTCGGAAGTGAGCTCGGAGAGCGCGTAGTTAGGCTACGCCACGGGGCTTGCTGCTGTGTTGTAGCCGCGCTGGTCGGGAACGATGACGCGGAAGCCGGCGGCGGCGAGAGGCTCGATTTGCTTGTGCCAGGAATACCAGAATTCAGGGAAGCCGTGGAGGAGGATGACGCACGGGGCCGTCTGGCGGACCGGCGGCGACGGCGTGGAGTTCGATTGAGCCGTTGTGAAAGAGTCAAGTGTTCGAGAGCGATTGGCACGGTGCAGAGTTTACATGGAAGTGCGACGGAAACTGCATCGCGCAAGCGGGAGGGGCCCTTCCAGGATAAACAAGCGCCGCCCCTACGTGATCGAAGTGGTTTCGAGGCCGTAGGTGGTGACGTAGGAGGCGGTGGCTGCGATTTCCGAGACGCGAGCTTCGGAGTCGCCGTGAGGGACGGCAGTGTGCGGCTCGGCGGCGGATTCGGGAGGGAGAGCGCCGATGGCCAGGTTGCGCCCAGCATGTTTTGGCTTTATACATGGCGCGGTCGGCGAGAGCGAGGACCTCTTCATAACTCACGTCGACGGGTGAATTCATATTCCACGGAAAGGCGGCCCAGCCAATCGAGACGGTGCGGTGCAGAGAGACACCGCTTGCGCCTTTGATTTTGAAGGGCTCGCCGGCAACGGCGGAGAGAACGCGAGCGGCGAGAGTGGCGGCTTCCTTGCGTTCGCAAAATCGGGAGACGACCAGAAATTCTTCGCCGCCCCAGCGGACCAGCACGTCGGAATAGCGAATGGCGGAGCTGATGCGGGTCGTTAGGTCGATGAGCATCTGATCGCCGGCATCGTGGCCGAAGCGATCGTTGATTTCTTTAAAGTGGTCGGCGTCGATGAGATAGAAAATGATATCGCGATTACGGCGGCTGCGCGTGGGGTCGGGCGAGGAGTAGGCGCGAATGGCCTGGCTGACGTCGCTGGCGATGGTGGCTTGGAAAAAACGGCGGTTGCGCGCGGACGTGAGTGGGTCCGTGAGAGACATTTCCTCGAGTTCTTTGTTGGCTTGCGCGAGGGCTTCGCTGCGCTCGGCGACGGCTTCCTCGAGGCGGAGGCGTTCGCTCTTGCAGCTTGCGGGTGCGGTAGTTCACGAGGAAATAGAGAGCGAAGAGGCCGAGGAGAATGACGAAGCCGCGCGAGTACCATGTCTGCCACCAGGCGGGTATCACCGTGAAGGAAAACTCCGCGGGAAAACTGAGAGTGCCGCGCGCGGAGCGGCAAGAAACCGTGAAGCTGTAATCTGCCGGGCGGAAGAGCGGGATAGCGGGCTTCGCGCCCCGAGGTTTCGTTGGGCTCACTTTCGAGGCCAGCCAAGCGATAGGAGCAGCGGACATTTTCGGGGTCGCGGAAGGTGAGCGCGGCGAAATCCACGCGGAAAGTGTTGTCGCTGTGCGGGGCGCTGGATTGCGTTCGCCGAGGCGATCGCGCGAGCCGAGCTGAGCCGAAGTAATCACGACGCGAGGCGGCAGCTCGACACGCTCGTCGGCGGAGATGGGATTGTAGCGCGCGAGGCCGCCGCTGGTGCCAAAGAGCAAGGTGCCGTCTTCTTCCGCGAAAAAGCCGCGCTCGCTCAGGTCGTTCCAGATGAGGCCATCGGCCTGCGTGAAGCGAAGAGTGTGGCCATTGTGGAGAAATTCCGTGAGGCCAAAAGCGCCTCCGGCCCAGACGTTGCCGTCGTGATCGGCTCCGAGCATGTAAACGTCGAGAGAGGGCAGGCCGTCCGCCGTGCCATAGTGAGTGATGTGAGGTTTTCCATCGACGAGGCGCAGGCAACTGAGACCAAGAGCATCGGAATAATGAAACCAGACTTCATTGCGCGTTGACGGCGGCAGCTTCGACAACTTCGTCCTGCAACAAACCATTGGCGGTCGTGAAGTGCAGCCAATGCTTGCCGTCGAAGCGAGAAATGCCGCTTCGGCCGACGGCCCACAGCACGCCGTCGGGCTCGAAGCGAAGCGGCCGATGCCCTGATGGATTTCCGGAGGCAAAGGCACATCCACGAACTGAAAAGGCCGTTGCGATGGACGCGCAGCCTTGAGGTATTGCATCGTTGGCGATCCAGATGCGCCCGTCTGGGCCGACGTGAATGCCGGTGGGATAGGGCTCGGGCGTCGAAATTTTTTCCGGGCTCGAGGATTCGGGGTCGAAACGTGTGAGTCCGCCTGGATAGCAAAGGACCCAAACGGCGCCGTCGGGAGCAAGTATGAGATCGCGAGCCAAGGAACCGTTCAGGCCGTCTTTCGATTTCCAGATTCGCCAGTGATTCGCCTGGGGATCCCACATGGCGACGCCATTGTTGGTGCCGAGCCAAAGGCGTTTGCGTTTGTCGCGCAATTCGGACCAGACGACGTTGTCGGGAAGGCCTTCGGCTTGCGTCCAACTGGACCAGGTTTTGCGGCCGATCCATCGCTGGATGCCGGCGCCGCCGAGGCCGATCCAATAAGCGCCCTCGCGATCTTCGGTGATGGCAAAGGTGGCGTTGACGGCCATGCCGCGGCTTTGATCGATGACTTCCCACTGCCCGGAGATGCGGCGATAGAGGCCGGCAACCGTGGGGATCATCAGATTGCCCGAACGGTCCAGGGCCGGCGCGCCATAGTCGTTGGCGGGGGGAAGATCGGGAAGCTCGGAGACGAAGTGAGTCGAGCCTGGATTGAGGCGATAGAGATGCGACGACGTGCGAACCCAAAGAATTTTCTCGAAGTCCTGAAGAATGCTGATTACAGGTTCGTGTAGGAGGCCGCTTTGGGCGGGGAACATGTGGACATGGTCCTGGGAATCCAGCCAGCCGACACGGTGACCGGAAGCGAACCAAACACGGCCTTCGGAGGTGATGTTGACCGACTCTGCTTCAATGCTCGGCATGCCATCCGGGACGGACCAGAGGCGGAAATCGTTGGGTCGGTCGGGATCGACGCGGAGCAGGCCGCCTTCGGTGGCGAGATAGACTTTGCCCCAGGGATCGAGGGCCAGAGTAGGAGGGCTGCCGAAAAGAATTATAGACCTTTGGCGAGGGGAAGTTGATGAAGCCTGCCGCCTTCCATGTAGGAGATGCCTCGGGAGGTTACAATCCAGATTCGGCCAGTGGGCGCCAAAACGAGCTGATTGACGTTGGTGCTGGGAAGTCCTTGCTCGATGCCAAAGCGCAGAACACGATTGCCGTCGAAGCGAAGGAGGCCGTCCGGCGTGCCGATCCAGATAAAGCCGTCCTGGTCCTGGAGGATGCAGGATGGGGTCAAAGAGCCGAGGCCGAAATTTTCGCCGACGCGCTGAAAGACGTAGTGCGGTCTGCGAGGCAGAGAAAGCGGTGTCGTCTCGGTGGACTTTGCCTGAGCGGCAAGAGAACCGAGCGCCAGAACTACCAAGGTAATCAAGGAAAAAGCGGCGGAAGTCTTGCTCCGCATGAACGCTCCGGATAATACCGTCCGAATAGTTTAGCGTGCGGGTAGACGGGACAGGGAGTGTGGTCCCAAAACGATAATGGCGGATTGTGTGGATTTCTAGGCCAGTGAGAGGAGGCGGCAGAGCTTGGATGGGCTTGCTTCGGAGTGCGCCAAAAACCCCTCGCAATCGTCGCCAAGCTTCAAACTGAGTTGCTGATCTATCAGAAGGGGGTGGCATCCGGTTGGCCCGTGAAGCGCCAGGAATGGCCACAGATCGGACTTGATGAGGAAGGGCTGTAGGTCATGCGTGCGAAGGACTACTCGTACCTAAGGGCTTCCATCGGCTCAATCCGCATCGCTCTCAGCGCCGGTATCCAAAACGCGGCCACCGCCACCGTCATCAGCACCGCCGCCGCTGCCGCAAACGAGGCCAAGTCCATCGCCGACACTCCGTATAGCAAGCTCGCCAGACTTCTCGCGAAGCCCTCCGCCGCGACGATGCCAATCACCATCCCCAAACCCACAATCAGCATTCCCTCCTTTAGCACGAGCACCATCACGTCCGCGCGCTGCGCGCCCAGCGCCATGCGTATTCCAATCTCATGCGTTCTCTGTGTCGCGTAATACGAAATCAATCCGTAGATGCCCACACTCGCGAGCACGAGCGCCAGTCCCGAAAACGCGCTCAATAATTGGCTCGTGAACCGCCGCGTCGCGCTCGACTTGGAGATGAGTTCCTCGCCACTTTGCACTTGCCCGACAAACATATGCCCCGGAGCTATCTGCAAAGCCGCGCTGCGCATCGCCGCCCCCAGACCTTTCGTCTCTCCCGCCGTGCGCACAACTACGGACGAGAACGGCACTGGCATCTGCGCGTAGGGAAGGTAGACGGCCGGGTCAGGCGTCTCGCCGCTCGCAAATCGTTTCGGCTCGTGAACGATTCCCACGATCGTGTACGAAAGGGGTTTTCCGCTGTACGACCGCCTCGGCTGCAGTTTCAAACCCAGCGGATTGCGGTCGTGCCAGTAACGCTCCGCCATCGCCTCATTAATGACGGCCACTGGCAGCGTCCCGCTTCCGTCCGAATCTGCCAGCCATCGCCCGCGCAGCAGGCTCATGTCCATCATGTTGAAGTATCCCGGCGTGACAATATGCATCTCGGCTGGTTGAAAGCCCTCCGCGATAAGCCCTCCACCGTCGTCGGCCTTAAACTCGTCGGAACTGTGATGCGTCCTCACCGGTGGAAACCGATCAGACAGGGCCGCCGCTTGTACGCCCGGCATATCCGCGATGCGCTGCTCAAACTGCTCGAGCAGAATCCGCACGCGATCGCGGCCGCCCAGTGACGATAAATAGGAATTGTCAATGTCAACGTCCAACGAAAGCAGCCGCTCCGGCTGAAACTGGCCGTTGACGGCGAGGAAATTCTGCATGCTCCGCAACATCAACAGCGTTCCCGTCAGCAAAACAAGCGCCAGCGATACTTCTACAGCCAGCAGCACGCTGCCCGGCCTGCGCAGCACAGAATGCGCCGGCGGCGATTTGCGCGCGCTCCCCGATTTCAGCGTCTCGTTTAGATTCGGCCGCGCCAGCCGCAAGCTCGGAAGCACGCTGAACACTCCCGCGGCAATCACCGAAAGCCCCGCCGCGAAAACCAGCATTCGCGCGTCCAGCGCCACGGAATCCAATCGCGGAATGTAAATCGATTGCGGAAGCAGCGCGACAAGAGCGCGCAGGCTTCCGTAAGCGAGCAGCAACCCCAGCGCGCCTCCGGCCAGCGCCAGCAGCATCCCCTCTACTAGCATCTGGCGGATCAGCACCCATCGCCGTGCGCCCAGTGTCGCGCGAATCGCCATCTCTTTTTCGCGAGACACCGCGCGCACCAGCAAAAGATTGCCCACATTAGCGCAGCCGATCAGCAGAATGAACGTGAACGCCGCAAGCAAAACCCACAAAGCACTGCGCACATCCCGAATCAACTCTGAACTAAGTGGAACCACGCTGACTTCTTCGTCTTTGTAATAGTTCGGGTAATCCGCGCGAATCCGGTCTGCGATGGTGTTAATCTCCGCCTGGGCCTGCGCCAAGCTCACGCCCGGTTTCAACCGGCCCAGGACTTGTAAATCGTTCCCCGGAGAAAATTCTCCTGCTACCATCGAGTCATTTATCCACAAGTCCGGTTTGCCGGTATCGAGTGGATAGGGAAAATCAAAGCCCTTCGGCATTACACCAACAATCGTGTACTGTCTTTTCTCTCCAAATTCATTCAGAGTGATTGCCTTTCCGATGGCGTCAGAACTCGCCCCGTAATGCTGCCTCCAGTATGCGTAGCTCAGAATCGCCAAGTGCGCGGATTCCCAGTTTTCTTCGTTCCTCGTGGCGACACCTTCGCTCGAAGTAAAGGTTCTTCCCAGAAGCGGTGCCACTTTCAAGATGGAGAAGAACGGAGGCGTCACCCCGTCGACTGCCACGCGCTCTTCCGTTCCCCACAACCTTTCGTAGTACATATCATTTCCAAAGTTCGTTGAACCGAACTCCGCCAGGTCCTCGAAGCTCTTCGCTTGGCTTCGCAGGATCGGAAAGGAACCCTCCATCACCAAAATGTGTTTCTGCCCCGTCTTGCGATTCGAATCCCAGAGCATCACAAGCCGCGACGAATCTGCATACGGCAGCGGCCGCAAAACCAATCCGTACAGCGTGCTGAACATCGCCGTGTTCGCGCCAATCCCCAGCGCCAGCGTCAGCACCGCCACTGCCGCAAACCCCGGGGACTTCCTCAGCATCCTCACCCCGTATCGGAAGTCTTGAAGAAGGGCGTCCATGCGGCCTCCCATCATTCAGCTAAGATGCAAAGCGGACCAATCGTACCGCAAGGAGCGAATTATCGTTATAACTCATTCGACAATGTCCCGGGCGAGTGGTCGGCGAGCCAGAAGTTGGGGACACTTTCTCCAAACGACTGCATCGACCTTGAGTTGAAGGTCTGAGAAAGGTCGGATACGTTGAAGTGAAGCGGAACTCTGCGAGGCAGATGGATAGGTTGTTTGGAGACTACGAGCACACGAAGAGGCTTGTGATGAGGAATCGAAGAGCACTGATATTGGTTTTATTTTTGCTGATGGCGAACAGCGCGGCAATCGCGCAGCAGCCTCGGAAAGTGATCATCAATCAGGATTGTTCGGGGCCCGGCGGCAGCAACATGCAAACGCTCTTGACCTTGATTCAATCTCCCAAGGTGGAGGTGCTGGGGATAACTGTGGTCAGCGGAAATCAGTGGCGCGACGAAGAGGTGGCGCATACTTTGCGGCTGCTGGAGCTGATTGGGCGGACCGATATTCCGGTTGTGCCGGGAGCCATCTTTCCGCTGGTGCATCGGCGCAATGAAGCGCTTTTGTGGCAGGCACGGTATGGAAAGGTAGCGTTTGCGGGCGCGTGGGATGATCGCTGGTGGCACGAACATGACGTCATTCCTCCGCTGCTGGAGGGCCAACCAACTACGAAGCCGGCCGACGAGGACGCCGCTCATTTTTTGATTCGCATGGTGCACAAATATCCGCATGAAGTGACGATCTACGAAGGCGGGCCGATGACGAACTTGGCGCTTGCCAACGCTATCGATCCACATTTTGCCGAACTGGCCGAAGGCCTGGTTTTTATGGGCGGAAGCTTGGACCCGCGGACGGATGATCCGGAGTTCATCAGCAGCCCGCGCCACGAATTTAATTTCTGGTTCGATCCAGAGGCCGCGAAGAGCGTGTTGGACGGCGCCGTGGAAGAAGATCGTGTGCACGCCCGTGGACATTTCCGTGAAGACTAGAATCACGGACGAAATGGTTGGCGAAATCAAAAAGAGCAACAACCCCGCGGCGCAGTACGTCGTTAAATATTTTCATGGCGGACCAGGGCGGTTCCTATATGTGGGACGAACTGGCGGCCGCCGCGTGGATTGATCCGACGCTGATCACCAAAAAGGAAACGCGCTATATGAGCGTGGATATCGACCACGGCGCGGGCTACGGGAACACCCTGACGTGGGTCGAGAAAGACAATCCGAAGCTTGGCGCACAGCTGGTCGAAATCCAGATGGATTTGGATCTGGCGAGGTTTGACAAGATGTTTGTGGAATTGATGAAGGCGCCTACCCCGAAGGCCCGCTGAAAAACGTACCGACACTTCGCGGCTTTGCTGACGCGGGAGCGCTTCGCTCGGACAACCAGCAGTTGGCGTGGCTTTCCGTTAGAAAAAGAATTTCACGCCCAACTGCATGAGGCGTGGCGGAGCGGCGCTGATCACCTGGCCGAAGGTGGAGCTGTCGATGTTTCCATCGACGGCCTGAGGGCCGAAGAACTGCGCATGGTTGAATGCGTTGAATGCTTCGATCCGGAACTGGAAAGACTTCGCTTCCGTCACACGGACATTCTTGAGAAGAGCCATGTCGTAGTTGTCCATCCCAGGGCCGTAGAAGAAACGGCGCTGGGCGGTGCCGGGCGAACCCAACGCATTCTGGCTGAATTGGGCGGTATTGAAATAGGAGAGGCCGTTGCGGAGATTGTGATTGAGGTGGAGCGGGCCGCCGTTGTAATCGGGCTCATCGACGCCAAAGTTGTTGATGCCGTTTGGCTCGGAGCCGAGCAGAGAATTGTCGCCGAAGTTGACCAGAGTTACCGGAAGGCCCGTGCTGAACCGGGTGATGCCGGATAGTTCCCAACCCTCGGTCCAGCGGTTCGTAGCACGAAACAATTTTTCGACAGGAAGTTGATAGCTATAGCTCACCACGAAGTTATGCTTCACATCGAAGGCGGAAAGCGCTTTGCTCAGCGACGGATCCAGAGGATTCACCTCTTCGCCGATATTCGAAGACTGGTCCTGCGATTTGCTAAAGGTGTATCCGGCCAGGACGTTCAAGCGCTTGCTTGTGTGCCGCAGAGTAATTTGCAGCGCGTTGTAGTTGGAGTTGCCGATGGTGGCTTGATTGGCGTTGCTGCCGAAGTTCGACCCTAACGGGCCTCGCGTGCCGTTATAGACCGTTCCGGTTGAGGTAGTGTAAGTGGTGTCCTCGCCAAACGGACCGCATGGAACTTGCCCCGGTGCGAGATTGGCCGGATTGCTCAGCTGCAAGCAAAGCGCGGGATTGCCGGGGTTTGCTTCTTCCAGCACCAGCAGGCGATGCCCCTGCGTGCCAACGTAATTCACGCTAAGGACGGTGTTGGCTCCAAAGCCGCGCTCGAGCGACAACATGTATTCCTCGGTGTACGGAATGCGATTGGTCGTCGGGTAGTTTGGCAGCCCGGTGATTGGTTCGAACTGCGACCAATTGATGTTGGAGTCTGGATGGCTTACGCTGGAATTCAGAGGAGCCAGCGTAACCGGGAAAACCTGCCCCAAATTCTGCCCGCTCGCCGCAGTAACAAACGGCGTAGCGAAGAGCGGCGGAGCCGGGCTGGTGTAGGTCGTTCCATAGGGCGCATTGGCGCTCATCACGCCAATGGTGAGGGCTTCGATCGCGGTGTAAAACATCCCATAGCTGGCGCGGATGCTGGTCTTGCCAGGGCCACCCAGTATTTTGGCCAGCAGACCATCGCCGTTGCCATCGGGCGAATATGCGACGCCGATGCGCGGCGCAAAATCGCGATTCCCCGGAGGCGCCAAAGTGCGAGGCACTCCTGGATCGGTAGGATAAAGAATACCGGCGGGAGCGCCGGGGAAAACAACGGATTGCTGGCCCGGCACGAAAGTGGCGATCTGGTTGTACTTCTCATACCAAGGCTCGATACGGTCCCATCGCAGGCCGTAATTAAACGTGATGTTTCGCGACACGCGCCAACTGTCTTGGCCGTAGAGGCCCAAGTATTTATTGCGGCCATAGAAAGGTTGGAGCTGGCTCTGGTTGTACTGGCTCGGAACGCCGAGGAGAAAATCCGCGAAATCGGAGCCAGTCTCAGTGCCGAAGAAAAGAAAGCTGCCATTGAATTGCGCGATGGCGTTCACGTTGACCTGATCGTAGTGAAATTCGCCGCCAAATTTGAGGGTGTGATTGCCGACCACTTTGGAAAAGTTATCGAGCCACTGGAAAGTGTTGCCGGTCTGGTTCAGCTCATTGGTATTTGTGCCGATCGTGAAGCTATTGAAGCCGACGCTCTCAACGCCTTCGGTTTTTGGGGAAAGCGGAACGATTCCGGGTGTGCCCTGGCCGACGTCGAATCCCTGTGACGCCAGGCTGACGCCGACTCCGCCGACCGGCTTGCCGAGATCATTCGAGTTTCGCAGATAGCTGAAGCGGAATTCGTTCAAGCTCGTCGCGTTAATGGTTTTCGTGTCGCCCAGGCTGAGCAATTGCGCCCGGCCCAGATAGAGGGCGTTGAAGCCCGGAACATTCGCTCCGCCTTGCGCCATCGGATAAGGATTGTTCTGCGACCAATCGTCGAGAAAATAGTAAGCGGAGAGCAAGCCCCAGCGGGTGTCGGCATCCAGCCGGTAGGCGCCTTTGTCGTCGCGCAAAGTCAGATTGAGGACGATGTGGAGAATGTGCCGTTGGCGTTGTTGGCTGCGGGAATGTATTTCAAGAGATTGGTTGCGGGCGCGGACCAGGCGCTCTGAGGAATCACGGCGCCTGGGAAAACGCAGGTGGCGCTGGTGCAGCCTGCGGTGTAGTAAGGTTCCCCGGCCGAGACCGTGTAACCCAGTTTTTGTGAAAGCAGGCTGGCGAAATACGGCCCGCTTACCGTTGAGGGGACCGTGTTTCCATTCGCGTCGGTGGTCACGAAGGAGCTGGCCAGATCGGACAGATTGCCCTGGCGGTCTTGGGCAGAAGGCACGGGAATCTGTCCGGTGTCCACGCCTTGTGTCGAGCGAGTTCCTTGATAATCGCCGAAAAAGAAAATCTTGTCCTTGCGAATCGGGCCGCCGAACGTGCCGCCAAACTGGTTTTGATCGAAGGCGCCGCGCGTGGGCGAGAAATAATTGCGCGCATCGAGATCCGTGTTGCGGACGAATTCGAACGCGTCGCCGTGAAAGGCGTTGGCGCCCGACTTCGTGACGACGTTGATCTGGCCGCCGCTGAATTCGCCGTATTCCGCGTCGAAGTTGTTCGTGAGAATGCGAAACTCAGCAATGGAATCGAGATTGGGAACGATGGCCGTTCCCATGTTCACGTCTTCCTGCACGTCGCTTCCATTGACGATAAAACTGTTGGCAAATTCGCGCTGGCCGTTGATCGAGATCGTCCCGGGATTCAAATCGCCCGAGGGGGAGAGCACGCTGGCGCCTACGTCCTGCACCGTCTCGGAAGTGATGGAAGTGGCCGGCGCAACGCCCGGCTGAAGCGTGAGCAAATCCGTAAAGCTGCGGCCATTCAGCGGCACTGCCGTCATCTGCGCGCCGGAGACGACTTGGCCATTCTGCGTGTTGATGGTTTCGACGAGAAGCGGATTGTCGACGATCAGGACGGTGTCGGTTTTCTCGCCAACGTTCAAGGACGCGTCGATTTTTAGCGCGCTGTTCGCATCGAGGACGATTCCCGTCCGCCGGTAGGCCCGGAAGCCCGCGCTGGCGACCTCGAGTTCGTACTTGCCGACCGGCAGATTGGGAGAGCATAGAATCCTCTGTCGTCGGTCACGGTCGTTTGACGGATTCCAGTGTCGGCATTTGTAGCTGTGACGTCGGCTTTGACCACCGCCGCCCCGCTGGAATCGGTCACCGTGCCCGAGATACTTCCGCCCACACCTGCCCACGCATTGATGGCCAGGAGCAGCGCACAGGCAAGAGAAAGACAGAGGGCCAAGCGCCCCGGGCGCCTCGAAATTTGAGGAGAAGAAGCTGATAAGGCGTGGTGCTTGGTCCCGAACATCCTGATGTTCCCTCCGTAGAACCCATTCCTGGCTCCCCACTGGTCGCGCTGGTCGCCTGACAGGTTTAACTTGTGAAGCCAGTTCGTCGTGCTTCGAGAGCTATTTGCCCCGCTAAAATGTTGAAAAACAGTCGCAAAACTACATTTCAGGCAGATTACAAAGCGACTCTTGTTGCAAAGTATTTGCAAGTAAAATATACGACAAGATTAGTCCTACTTCAACTAAAAGCATCGAATGGCGGAAATCGCGGGTCGAACGGTCGCCAAAGGAGGGCGAAGTGTAAAAATCCGCCTTGATTAGGCCGCGGTGTGGGATCAGAATCCGGGGGCACCGGTGGCGGCTGGGCGCATTTCGGGGGCGTTGACGCCGAAGCGGAGGTGGGCGAAGTAGGTTTGGCCGAGAGACATCAGGCCGGTGTAGAGGTAGCCCCAGACGAAGAGCAGCAGGAAGGGGATGGTGGCGTAATTTTCGTTCGTGATGGCATAGACGATCGTACCGGCAAAGTAGAGGCCGAGAATAACTTCGGCGTAAGGCATCCAACCGGCCTTGTTCTTGTACTTTTTTGCGACGAAGGTGCCTTTTTTGCCCTCGATATTGAATTTGGGCGTGCGCGCAAACTCGCTCTTCTTGCCGATAATCGCTTCCAGGACGGCTTGCGCGTTGCGCACCGAGATGCCAATACCGGTGGCCATGACGAACGGCATGTAAAGGAACGTGCGCCACCAGTTTTTGGGGCGAAGCTCCCTCTGCGCGACGATGTAAAAACTGGAGATGGAGCAGGTGGA
This sequence comes from uncultured Acidobacteriota bacterium, assembly GCA_963804545.1. Lineage (GTDB taxonomy): Bacteria > Acidobacteriota > Terriglobia > Acidiferrales > UBA7541 > Acidiferrum. The sequence goes on along the minus strand of CAWDQW010000004.1, from coordinate 1,447,488 downwards.
AGCGAGGAAAAGGGGCAGGTCGATCACGAGCATCTGGAACCAGCCCTGATAGAAGCGGACGATCATGGCGGGGAGAAGCATGACTGAAAAAAGAACCATCAGCGGGATAGCTGATATTGGCGGTGAGATGGAAAAAGGCTTCGGCTTTAACGTGCCAGGGCGCGTCGGACTTCAGCACCCGCGGCAGGATTTTTTTCGCGGTTTGCATCAGGCCCTTGGCCCAGCGAGCTTGCTGGGCTTTGAAGCCGTTCATATCGACCGGCAGCTCGGAAGCGCATTCGATTTGCGGGAGGTACAGGAACTTCCAGCCTTTGAGCTGCGCGCGATAGGAGAGATCGGTGTCTTCGGTGAGCGTGTCGTGCTCCCAGCCGCCGGCTTCTTCGATGGCTTGCGCGGCGCCAGACGCCTGCCGTGCCATTGAAATTGAAAAAAGTGCCGCGGCGCGAGCGCGCGCCGTGTTCGACGACGAAGTGGCCGTCGAGAAGGATGGTTTCGACCTGGGTAAGGAGCGAATAGTCGCGGTTGAGGTAGGTCCAGCGCGTCTGAACCATGCCGATTTTGGGACCATTGGCGGGATCGACGAAATAGGGGATGGTGCGACGGAGAAAATCGGGTTCGGGAATGAAGTCGGCGTCGAAGATGGCGACGAATTCGCCCCGCGATGTCTTCAAGCCGTTTTCAAGCGCTCCGGCTTTGTAGCCTTCGCGGTTGGTGCGATGGATGTACACGATGGGCATGCCCTGCGCGGCGTGGCGCTCGACGCAGGCGCTGGCGACCTGGCAAGTTTCGTCCGTCGAGTCGTCGAGGACCTGGACGTCCAGCAATTCGCGCGGGTAGTCGAAGCGCGAGACGGCTTCGACGAGCCGCTCGATCACATAGCGCTCGTTGAAGATGGGAAGCTGGACAGTGACGCGCGGCCAATTCTTCACCTCCGGCGGAGGGCCGGGAACGTTTTTTGAGTACATGTAGTAATCGTAGACAAGCCAATAGCGGTGCAGGCCATAGGCCGCGAGGATGAAGAGAACGAGGAAGTAGGGAATCATCATCGCGAGGTCGAAAGCGTCCGCGCGGTAGACGCCGGAGAAGGTGCGGTCGGTCAGCTTGTGCCAGTAATGGCTAAAGGAGGTTTGTGCCGCGAAAAATGTTGCGATGGGGAGCAGGGTTAGCACGTTCCAAGTTTCTTCCGCGGACCATGTAGCCGGAGCAACAGCCGGTATCAGAACCTACGATTATAAGGCCGCTGGGGGGACAGTCAATGCGGCAACTGGGCAAAATAAGAGTCCCCCGGCAGAAGGAGTGCGCTTCCGCCGGGGGCTGCTGAACGAAAAGAACTGCTTTCTAGGGGATAAGTACGATTTTGCCGGCGGCGCCGGGCTGCAGGATTTCTACGTGAGCGCGGGCCGCTTCCGCCAGCGGCAATTCCTTCCCGACGACGGGGCGCAGCGTGCCGTTTTCAAGTCCAGCGATGATACCGGCGTGGACATCAGCTTCTTCGCCGGCGGTGAGCGCCCAAAGCGTGAAGGCGCGTATGGAGCCGCGGCGGCTCATGAGATCGCGGGGATTGATGGTGATTTCGCCGCGGTTGCCGATGACGATGACGCGGCCGTTGGGGGCGAGAAGCTTCATGTCGTGGGCCAGATTCACGTTGGCCAGCATTTCGAGGACGATGTCCACGCCTCGGCCGCCGGTGGCTTTCATGATTTCGTCGAGATAACCCGGCCTTGCTGTGGTCGAACACTTGATGAGCGCCCTCGCGCGTGGCGAGGTCGAGACCCTTCTGGCTGCTCGCGGTGCCGAAGACGGTCAGTCCCATAGCGCGAGCCAGTTGGACTCCCGCGATGCCGACGCCGCCGCTGGCGCCATGAATCAGGACCGTCTCCGAAGCGTGAGCTTGCGCCGAGTGAAAGAGCGCATGGTACGCAGTCCCATAAGGGACCCAAACGCCCGCGCCTTGGCTGAAGCTGGCTTTTTCGGGAAGCCGGTGAACCTGGCTTTCGAGAGCGATAGCGTATTCGGCATAAGCGCCGGTGACGGTTTTCGCAACGTAGACGCGATTTCCTGGCTTTACTTTTACCACCCCGGCGCCGACAGACTCAACGGTGCCAGCGCCATCCGAGCCGGGCGTATACGGCAGTGGTGGCTTGACGGCATAGGTGCCGTTACGCATGTACGTATCGTAGGGGTTTACGCCTACGCCGTGGATGCGGACCAGAACTTGCCCGGCGGCGGGCTTGGGTGTGGAGATTTCTTCGAGCTTCAGGACTTCGGGACCGCCGAATTCGTGTATGACGATTGCTTTCATTTTTGGCCTCCGATTTTTGGAAAACTTGATTTGATGGCGCCTGCGATAATTGCCCGAGTTTTGGAATACGAGATTCTAGCGGAAGAGAGGCACGGCGTGCCGTGCCTCCACGAAACGAAAACACGGTTGCGCCTCCACGAATCTTTTAGAAGTGATCGTCGACGTGCGCATGCAGCGATTCTTTCTCCTTTTCGAGCAGACCGGCGGATTGGCCCCAGGCGGTTGTTTGCCAGTTGTCTTTGCCCTTTTTCTGGGGAATCCAGGGCGGCAGCGTTTGATTCAAATAGGCAGCCAGGGCGTGGATGTATGGTTCGTACATGCGACGCAGCTCGGTAAGGCGGCGATCGGCTTCCTCGCCGTCGCGGAGTTTCAAACCATGCTGCGCGAGAATGTCGCGGATGCGTCGCAACTGTTCGGGAGGCAGACGGTCGTAGGGCATTGAAGCTGGTGCCGTTCCGAAGACTTGCGAAAGATCGGCGACCGCATGGCGTGAAATCGCGAAGGTTAGCTCGGCCTGCTTCTCGCAAGCGCCTTCGATGCCCACCATGACGAGCGCGGAAGTATCGAGAATGGCGGCGAGCGAGGCGATCCAGGACTGGTTGTCGTGCTGCGAGCGGAAAAAGGCCAGGACGGGATAAGAAAGGTGGCTCTCCATCAATTCGGCGGACCAGTGCTCCCAATCCTTGAGGAGTTCGCGGAGCGCCTCTTGTCCATGAGGGTAGCTATGGCGGCGGAGAAGTTCTCCGGCTGTGGGCGGGGTGCCTGCGCGGGAATCAAGCAGGGAAATGTCCACCTCGCGTTTGGAAAACGAGCCATAAATAAAAGGCAAATAGCCGATGACGGCCGCGAGAAAGCCAAAGCCGAAACCGGCTTCGATCACAACCAGAACTCGCGCCAGTCCGGAACGAGGAATGACGTCGCCGAGGCCCAACGTGAAGAACGTTGTGCCGCTGAGATACATGTCGGTCTGAAAGCCGGGCTGGCCGCCTGTCATGACCACAGCCGAGCCGGCCCCGTACTGCATGAAGCCGAATCCCAAAACCAGCCCGAGAGCCCAAACTCCCACAAGAACGAGTAGAGAGAGCGGGCCGTAAAAACCCAGCAGAGATTCCTTAATCTTGCGTGATGAAATTAGGCTGGCAACGAATCTCCACACTTTCCAGGTGGACCTGTAAAAGAGGCGCGCGAGCCGGAACTTGCGTGTGACGCGCCGAGGCAAAATGATGGCTTCGAACGCGTCCCACAGAACGATCAGAAAAATCGCGACGCCCGCGATAAAGGCACCTGGAACTGGAATCATGTGGGGCATTGTACTCGTTCAGCCTGGCTATCGATCAGCACGCGGCATCGCGATTAGGAGTTAAGGGTCGCGCTGACGCTGATTTCCGCTTTGAAAAGCTTGGAGACGGGGCAGCCGGTTTCGGCGGCTTTCACGGCGGCGTCAAATTTTGCTTTGTCCGCGCCGGGAATGGTGGCGACGAGGTCGAGATGGCTCTTGGTGATAGAAAAACCGTCGCCGACTTTATCGAGTGTAATCGTGGCGGTGGTTTCGAGTTTTTGCGCGGTCATTCCAGCGCCGCCGAGCTGCGCGGAGAGCGCCATGGTAAAACATCCCGCGTGCGCCGCGGCCAGGAGCTCTTCCGGATTTGTGCCGACACCATTTTCAAAGCGCGTGCTGAACGAATATTGCGTCTGTTTCAGAACGCCGCTATCCGTGGAAATCGAGCCCTTGCCGTCCTTCAACCCGCCTTGCCAGACTGCCGATGCCTTGCGTTGCATGATGCCGCTCCTTATGGAATGTTCGTTTGATTTGGATGCTGAGAATTCGATTCACCAGCGGTAGAGAAGGGTATATTGGCGGAACGGCGATGTCGAGTGACACCCTCAAACGGGGTCCAACACATGGCCAGCGGACCTCGCGAGTGGCTACCACTTGTGGAAAACAAAAAACACGGCCAGCGCGATGCAACCAAAGCCCGCGGCGTGATTCCACTTTATTTTCTCGCCAAGATAGAGGACCGAGAAAACGGAGAAGACCGAGAGCGTGATCACTTCCTGAATAGTCTTGAGCTGCGCGGTGCTGAATTCGTACGAGCCGATGCGATTCGCCGGGACCTGGAAACAGTATTCGAAAAAAGCGATGCCCCAGCTCACCAGAATGACTTTCCAAAGCGCGGAAGTGCGGTACTTCAGATGGCCGTACCAGGCAAAGGTCATGAAGATGTTCGAAATGGTGAGCAGGATAATGGTTCGCATGTTTCTCCATTCTCGCTTCAGGCGAAGTAGGCTTTCATTGAGACGCAGAATTGTGCGCTCGAGCTGCAACGTGCCCATACAATTATTTTATTTTGTGACCGCTCGGCAAGTGCCGTTGCGCTTCGGCCGTCAGAAGAAACGAGTTCGAAACGGCCCGCTTTGCCCTTTGGAAATATCGCCTAACTCTTAATGCCGGATTCTGCACACCTGCACTCCGCGCCAGTTCATCGAGCGTGAGGGATTCCGCTAGAGTCACGAAAGAAGGATTTTTTGGCTTCCCTCATCCCGTTCGTGCATTGGGCCCAGTGAACTGTGGAGGATCTCGTGGGGCGGATTCTGAAAGTAATTTGTGTCGTTCTCCTGACGCTGGCGATGGTGATGCCCGTCGCAACAGTCGGGCAGGCATCCACGGTTCTGGTCGTCACGGGCTCCAGCATGCCGGAGTCGCTCTATTTGCTCTGGAACGACGAGTTCCACAAGCAGCAGCCTGGCATCCAAGTGCGGTATCTGCCGGAAGGCAGCGTCGCGGGCGCCACTCGCGTTCTGACACGCACCGGAGATTTTGGCGGCGGAGACGAGCCGATTCCGGAGAAGGATTTAAAGGGGTCGACAAACAAGATCGTCGAACTGCCCACCGTGCTGGTTGGCATCGTGGTGATCTACAATTTGCCTGGCGTGACGGGCGAGCTTCGTCTTTCGGGTCCGGTCCTGGCGAACATGTTCCTTGGAAAAATTTCTGCCTGGAACGATCCGGCGCTCGTCAAACTGAACCCTGAAGCCAAGCTTCCTGCGCTTCCCATCCAACTGCTGCATCGCACGGCAGGACGAGGCTCGAACTACATACTTTCTGACTTTCTGTCGAAAGCAAGTTCTGAATTTCTTGCCCGCGTGGGGCGCAGCGCCTCGCCGAACTGGCCTGTGGGGACGACCGCTGGCAAGGCTGACGATATGCTCGATAAAGTGGCAGCCACGCCAGGAACCATCGGTTACACGGAATTAAATTCGGCGCTGAAAGCGTCTCTGCACATGGCTAGCATTCGAAACGTCGAAGGGGAATTCGTGAAGCCCTCGACTCGCACCATCGCCGCCGCTGCAAAAGCCGCGACAAACAACGTAACCGACGACTTCCGTATCTCTCTGACGAGCGCACCCGGGAAAGACAGCTATCCCCTCAGCAGCTTCACCTGGTTTTACATTCCATCCGTGGCGAAGGATGCGCAGCGTGGCCGCGCCGTCGCGGACTACCTGAAGTGGGTTTACACCAGCGGCGAAAAGATGGCGCAGGAACAGGGCTACCCGCCGCTCCCCGAAGAACTGCTCGCCAAAGTGATGGCGAAAGCAGCGACGATCCGCTGAGCGCCTGCCAGATAAACTAAACGTTTAAGGTTAGAGTGACGAGATCGGGCCGTGGCGTCGGTGGAAGCGGCGGCATCTTCGAGCGGTCCACCGGACGATACTGCGTGTCGCGCTCGACAGGGATGCGGCCCGCGGCGCGGATGAGGCGCTCTAGTTCCGCGCGCGGAGTGAACTCGGAAGTCTTCGCGCCCGCGTCGTGGTAAATCTTTTCTTCCACCACCGTGCCATCCAGATCGTTGGCGCCGAAGCGCTGAGCGATCTGCGCCATGCTCGGCGAAAGCATGATCCAGTACGCCTTGATGTGATCGAAATTATCGAGAAGCAGGCGCGCGACCGCGATGTTGCGGAGGTCGTCGTAGCCCGTCGGCTTCGGAATGTGCGAGAGCGCGGTGTTATCCGGATGAAACGCCAGCGGAATGAAAGTGACGAAGCCATGCGTTTCGTCCTGCAATTCGCGCAGTTTGATCAGATGGTCTACGCGCTCTTCTGCCGTTTCGACGTGTCCGTAAAGCATCGTGGCGTTGGAACGCAGGCCTGCTTCGTGCGCTTTCTTTGCAGTGTTGAGCCACATCTGGCCGCTGGTTTTGTGGTCGCAAATAATTTTTCGCACCCGCGGGTGAAATATCTCCGCGCCGCCGCCGGGGCAGGAGTCGACTCCCGCCGCCTTCATTTTCTGCAAAACTTCTTCGATGGAAAGTTTCGAGATGCGCGAGAAGTAATGGACCTCGACCATCGTGAAAGCTTTGATATGCACGGTGGGGCAGCGCTGCTTGAGGCCGCGGACGAGCTCCAGGTAATGATCGAAGCTCAAATCCGGATGCAGCCCGCCGACGATGTGAAACTCGGTGGCGCCTTCGCGAACGCCTTGTTCCGCGCGCTGGTAAATTTCTTCGAGGGCGAACGTGTAGGCTCCGGGCGCGTTGGGATCGCGGCCGAATGCACACAGTTTACAATGCGCCACGCAGACGTTCGTCGGATTGATGTGGCGATTCACGTTGTAATACGTGATGTTGCCGTGGCGCTTCTCGCGGACATAGTTCGCGAGCCAGCCTACAGCAAGAAGATCCGGCGAACGATACAGCGCGATGCCGTCCTCCATATTCAGGCGCTGGCCCGCCAGAACTTTCTCCGCGATGGGCTTTAGCCGCTGGTCCGTGATTGTCAGTTCGCTCATTTTGAATCCGCTGAAATTTTCAAACGCGCCAAACCACTGCCGCAGCGCCCCAGAACAATAGGAACAATAAACTAATATAACCGTTCACGGCGAAAAACGCAGCGTCCAGCTTGCTGAGGTCGCCCGGCTTGACCAGTGTATGTTCGTAAGCGAGCAGCGCGGCAACGACCGCGATGCCCGCCCACGCCGGCCACGGCAGCGCGAAACTGTAAGCGAGCCACGAGAGCAGCGCAACCACGCCGATATGCATGGCACGCGCGATAAGCAGCGCGTTTGCAATCCCGAATCGCTTGGGAACCGAATAGAGGCCTGCTCGCTTGTCGTATTCGACGTCCTGGCAGGCATAGAGCACATCGAACCCGCCGACCCACATGGTGACAGCCGCGCAGAGAATCAGCATGCGCAGATCGAGCGCGCCGGTGATGGCGATCCACGCGGCCGCAGGCGAAATGCCGAGGGCGAAGCCCAGAAAAAGATGCGACCAGCTTGTAAAGCGCTTGGTGAACGAATAAAAAAACAAAATCGCGATCGCCAGAGGCGCGAGCTTGAGCGCCAGAAGATTAAGCTGCCACGCTGCAATAAAAAACACGCCAACAGCCAGTAGCGTGAAGAACCACGCAAAAGAAAGGGAAAGAGCGCCGGTGGCGAGGGCACGTTGCCGCGTGCGAGGGTTTTCTTTGTCATAGCGCAGGTCGGCGATGCGGTTCATGGTCATGGCCGCGGAACGCGCGGCGACCATCGCGACGACTATCCACACAATTTGGCGCAACGTCGGCCAACCCTTCGGCGGCTGATGTGTGGCGCGTGCTGCGAGCAGCGCACCGGTCAGCGCAAACGGCAGCGCAAACACGGAATGCTCAAACTTGATCATCTCGAGCACGGTGCGGATGCGGCCAGCCATCGCGAAATTACGCCTCCGCCTTTTTCACGCCAGTTTGGCCCGTCCAGCGATACATGTTTTCCTGAGGCAGATGAATCTGGGCGAGAACTCGGCAAGCATATTGGGTGACGAGGTCGTCGATCGTTTGCGGGTGATGATAGAAGGCCGGGATGGCCGGCATAATCACCGCGCCCGCTTGCTGCGCGCGCAGCATATTTTCCAGATGGATGCGGTTGAAGGGCGTCTCACGCACGCAAAGCACAAGCTTGCGGCTCTCTTTAAGCATCACATCCGCGGCGCGCGAAACGAGGTCGTCGCTCACGCCGCTGGCAATCGCCGCGAGCGTGCCCATGGAACAGGGAACGACGATCATCGCATCGACAGCATAGCTGCCGGAAGCAATGGCAGCGCCAATGTCCTTATTCGGAAGAACTTCAATTTTCGCCGCGGGTCGGCCGAGAAGCCGGCTGGGAAGCTGCTTCAAGTCACCGGAGGCGATTCCCAATTCTTCGGAAAAGAGACGCTGGCCCGCTTCGGTGACGACGAGGTGGATGCGCTCGACGCGCGAGTCCTTTTCCAGCAATGACACGGTCTTCTGCGCCAGCACGGCGCCGCTCGCGCCGGTCACACCTACAGTCACGACTTGTTTTTGCGTGTCTGGCATGTTTCTGTGCGGATAGAATCAGTCTCGCAGCCGATTCTGGGCAAGTCAAGTTGAGGCCGCACACCCGCACAGTGGTAGAATTTCCGGCGGTCAAACAATATGAACCAGCAGGAATTGTTGAAAATTCTGGAATTGGTGAAGCTCGGTGCGTTTTCGCCCGAAAAAGCCGCCGAGCGGCTTAAGCATTTGCCCTTCGAGGATTTAGGATTCGCGAAAGTGGATCATCACCGCGCCTTGCGCCAGGGGTTCGCGGAGGTGGTTTTCGGCAAGGGCAAGACCCCGGCGCAGGTCGCCAAAATCGTTCACGCCATGCTCCAGAAAAAAGAGTCGCAGCAGAATATTCTTGTAACCCGTGCGGATGAGAAGATGTTTTCGGCGATAAAGCGCGTCAACGGAAAGCTGGCTCGCGCCGCCAAATTCCACGAGAATTCCCGTGTCATCACCATTGAACGGAATCAGCAAATCACCGGCAAGGGAAACATTCTGGTAGTCTCCGCGGGCACTAGCGATATTCCCGTGGCCGAGGAAGCGCTGCTCACGGCGCAGATGATGGGCAACCGCGCCGAGCATTTATACGACGTGGGCGTCGCCGGCATTCACCGGCTGCTGGAGCATCGCGAAAAATTGACGCAAGCGCACGCGATTATCTGCGTCGCAGGGATGGAAGGCGCGTTGCCGAGCGTCGTGGGCGGATTGGTGGCCGTCCCGGTGATTGCAGTGCCGACCAGCGTAGGCTACGGAGCGAGCTTCGGCGGCGTCGCCGCGCTTCTTGGCATGCTCAATTCCTGTGCGTCGAACGTGGCCGTCGTGAATATCGATAATGGTTTCGGCGCGGCCTGCGTGGCTTCCTGCATCAATCGCTTGCCCTGACGGGCAAGTTTTCAGTTTTTCAGCAAAACCTTCATCACGCCCGATTTTTGCGCGTACAGGATCGCTGCCGCGGCGTCCTTCATCGGGAATGTTCGCGTGATCAACGCGCTTGGATCAACCTTGCCGGAGCGCAGCAGAGCCATCGCCTTGGCGAACGGCCCGCAACGCGAACCAATCACACTAAGCTCCTTGACGACGATCGGCCAGGTTTCAATGGGAGCCGCGCCATGAAACGTGGATTTCAGAACGAGCGTGCCGCGCGGCTCGGTCATCTGTTGAGCGAGTGCGAAACCGGTCGGCGAGCCAGTCGCTTCCACCAGCAAACCATAATTTTCTTTCACATGCTTCAAGTCAGAGGCGTCGCCACGCAATATCTTTGTTTTGATCCCGGCTCGGCGCGCCAGGGAGAGTTTCTTTTCGTGCTTGCCGTACATGACGACGCGGGGCACCGCTGTGCACAGAACCAACGCGATCAATTGCGCGAGTTTGCCGTCTCCCAGCACGGCAGCCTCGGTGAATCGCTTGGCTTCCACCTGTTCCAGAATTTCGCAAGCTGCGGCGAGGGGTTCGACGAAGGCCGCCTGCTCGTCACTGACGGAATTAGGGACGACGTGCAGATTCTCGAGCGGCAGCGCCAAATACTCTGCAAACGCTCCATCATGCGCCACGATGCCGAGCACGGTGCGCCGCTCGCAATGCGTCATAAGCCCGCGCCGGCAAAAACCACACACCGGCCGATAGCCGTATGCCGAGCAAGACACGTTGATCTCACCAACAACACGCCGCCCCAGCCATTTTTTCTTCGACGATGCGGAAACGCCCTGAACGCCGGCTACTTCGCCGACAAATTCATGCCCTGGAGTCCCGCGAAACGCGTGATACCCGCGCAAGATCTCGATGTCCGTGTTGCAAATGCCCGCGAGCCGCACACGAATCAGCGCCCATCCCGGGCGCAGCTTGGGTAGGGGCTTCTCTGCAGAACTGAGTCGTTTGTCTGCAACATGAAAGGCGAGCACGGTCGCCCATGTTGCCGTTTTTTGTTGTACGAGTCTAGTTCCGTTTAGTGTGGATAACTTGTAATAATGAACTCATCGATGTCTTTGTGCAATTTGTGATGCTGTGCTTCATCGATGTACATCATGTGGCCGCCTTCAAAGTAGGCGAAACTCACGTTCTTGCGAATGGGCGGCTCGAGGTTCATGTGCGCGAATGTGTTTTCAATCCCGTTGAAGGGCGTCGCCACGTCGTAGTAGCCGCAAAGGACCAGGACTTTCAAATAGGTTTGCTGGGTCATTGCCGCGCGCAGAACTTCCGCGACTTCCGTATTTCCAGTCTGGTCCCACGGCCGGACATTGGCGCTCACGGTGTAGTACGCGTCGCTGTCCCACTTCAATTCGCGCCGGACATAATCGTGAAATGTCGCCACGAACGCGCCCTCGTACGAAGCTTCGCTCGGGTCGTATTCGTTGCGTTCGCCGGCGGCGTCCACGTCCATGCCTTCGAAACGCGAATCAAGCCGCCCGATCGTCAATCGCTTATCCCGTTCCAGCTCTTTGAACCAACGGAATGGGCTGACGCGCAGATTGGCCTCTTCGATGAACTTGGTTGAGAGCCCGGTATAGTGCGCGAGATCGGCAACCACTTTTTGGCGCTCCGATGCGGAAAGCTGATCGCCCTTTTCCAAAGCCTGAGCGTACTCGCCATGCGCGAATTCGCGCGCTTTTTGCGCCACTTGGTCGATGGGCAAGCTCTGCAAATCAGAAGGCAACAAGTGGTGATACCACGCCGTCGTTACGTACGTCGGCAAAAAGAAAATCGTTCGGTTGTCGGCGCCCCAATTCGTGAAGGCCACGGAAGAGAGCAGCGCGATCCCGTTCAAATAGATTTGGTGGCGCTCTTGAATCACGCCCGCAAGCTCCGCCGATCGCGTTGTGCCATAGCTCTCGCCGATCAGAAATTTCGGCGAAGCCCATCGCTCATTGCGCGTGATGTACTGGTAGATGAAATCGGCAAACCAGTTGGCGTCCTCGATGATGCCGTGAAATTGCGTCGTAGCTTCGCCAGGAGCGGGGCGGCTGTAGCCGGTGGAAATCGCATCAATAAAAACGAGATCCGTGGCGTCCAGAAATGAATCTTCGTTATCGACGGTAGTGTACGGCGCAGGCATTCCGTGGCCATCGGCGGTCAACACCACACGCTTTGGCCCCATCCCCATGTGCGTGAAAAGCGAAGCAGACCCCGGCCCGCCGTTGTACACGAAACTCACCGGCCGCTTCGCAGGATCGGTCACACCATCTTTCGTGTAAGCCACGTAAAACATCGTCGCTTTCACAGTGCCGTCATCCGCCTTGATGTTGTACGTCGCGGCTGTCGCGGTGTAGTTTATCGTTTGCCCTCCAACGCGCGCCGAATGGTGCGTGACGACCGCTTTCTCTTCGGGGACCGCAGGCCTTTCTTTCTTGCTCTGAGCGCCTTCGCCTTGCGCTGCCTGCTCCGCCGGCGGGCGCGTGCGTTCCCGCTGCTGCGGCGGCTGCTGGCCCGAAGGCACGGTCGGCTGCTGCGCCGCTGCCGTTGCCAGGCCGAACGAAAAAACAATTCCTGCGAGGACGCACCAATCTCTCCGCATTTCTCTACTCTCCTTTTTTCCACAAAACACGATTCGGGCAACCAGGGGTGTCAGAAATTCCAGGCGAATCCGTCCACTCGCCCGAAACATTCCGTAGGACGCGCGAATCGACGTTCGAGTTTCATCTGTAAAGGAATAGAGCGCCGCGCGGCAATAAGTGCAAAAGGCCTTTCAAAAAAGAAAAATCAAGAAAGCAGCGGCGGTCGAGCCGCGAATTAGCGAAGCACAGCAGCGAGTGTCTTTATAAGCAGCGGTTCTTGCTCGGCGAAGACCGTTCTTAGATCGAGAACCAAGCGATCGCTTTCCACGCGCGCAATCACTGAGATGCCCGCAGGGGCGCGGCGCAGCCGCTGCTCCAGTTGTCCCGCGGAATAGCGCGCGCTGGCAATGCGGATCACTTTTGTGGGCAGCGCTTGTGTAGGCGTCGAGCCTCCGCCCGCGAGCGACGTTCCATCCACAATCTCCATCTCCACTTCGTCGAGCGGAAGCTCCGGCCGCAGCTCCCGCAGAAAATTCTCGGAGCGACGCTTAAGCTCCGCCGCACTCGCTCGAATCATCCGCAGCGCCGGGATTTCGTCCCAAGCCGCGCGCAGATAGGCGCCGAGAGTCGCTTCCAGCGCGGCCGTCGTCAGTTTGTCCACGCGCAGCGCGCGAAACAGCGGATGCCGCCGCACGCGCATAACGAGCTCTTTCTTTCCGGCGATGATCCCCGCTTGCGGCCCACCGAGTAGCTTGTCGCCGCTAAACATCACTACCGATACGCCCGCATCGATGCTCTGCCGGACCAGCGGTTCCGAAACCCCGCTCGCCGAAAGGTCAACGAGGCAACCGGAACCAAGATCTTCTACAAGCGGAAGGCCGGTCCGCTGGCTCAGCGACGCCAATTCTTCGAGCGTCGGCTTTTCGGCAAACCCCGTGATGCTGAAATTCGAAGGATGCACGCGCAGCAGCAGCCGCGTCTTCTCATGGATGGCATTCTCGTAGTCGGCGAGGCGCGTTCGGTTCGTTGTGCCAACCTCGCGCAGCACCGCGCCGCTCTCCGCCATGATCTCCGGGATGCGAAAGCCATCGCCAATCTCAATCAACTCGCCCCGCGAGACGATCACTTCGCCGCCCTTCGCCAATGCCGCAAGCACGAGCAGCACCGCGGCGGCGCAATTATTCACGACGATCGCCGCTTCGGCTCCCGTCAGCCGCGCCAGCAAAGACGACGTATGCACGTCGCGCTTGCCGCGCGCCCCCGCTTCCAAATCGTATTCGAGATTCGTGTATTGCGTCGCGGTTCGGCGGAATTCCTCGACCACCGCCGCAGAAAGCGGAGCGCGCCCAAGATTAGTGTGAAGTATCACGCCCGTAGCGTTGATCACCGGCTGCAGCGAATGCGCAAGAATCCGCTCGACCAACGCGCTGATGTGTTCTTCGAGCGAAGCCGGATCGGCCGCCAGTAGCGTGAGTTCGCCCTGCACGGCGGATTTCGCCTGATCCACGATCCGCGAACGCAATTCGCCAAGCACCGTTCGGGTCACTTCCACAAGTAGTGCGCGATCCACCCGCCCGGCGAGCGCCGCAAGGCGCGGCTGCGCCAGCAATTCGTCCACCGAAGGAATCTGCCGCAGCAACTCCGCCTGCTCGCCGGACAGATCCTGTTTCGCGCGCGCCTCCATGCCCTTATTTCAGCACACACCCCCTCCCCGGGCAATCAAGCATTCTTCGGCCACGCGCCTGCCGCTGCCCATCGGCGCAGCCGAGGTGGGATACACAATCCGCAGCGCCTCTCACTCCTCTGGTTGACGGCTTCGCCTTGTCCTCCTAGCATGCTAGTTCAGGGGCTCTTCCACCCATGGCGACTATCGACGAGGAACTGGCGCAGCTCGAACGCGACATCCGCCAGCTCAAAATTGAATACGACCAGTTCTTCGGCGGCGGCAGAAAGCGCCCTCCTACCGAAATCGAGTGGCGTATTGAACTGGTGATCAAGCGCTATGCCGAGCGTGGCGGCGATCTGAAGTACGGCCAGCGGTTCCGCCTGAACAACCTCACCCAGACCTACGCCAAATACAAGGATATCTTCCGCAAAAAAACGCAGAACAAGGAAGAAGGAAAAATTCAGCGCCACTTCGGTGCAGCCGCGAAAGCGATCGAAGCCGAGCGCGCTCACAAAAATCCAGAAAAGCACGCGGAAGCCTCCCGCAGTTCCGGCTCAGGTCGCAGCTGCCGCCGCCACCCAGGGCACGTTTCGCGTGACCTGTTCCGAGCCGGAACGCGAATCGGAAAAAGTCGACCAGCTCTATCAGGCGTTTCTGCAAGCCAAACAACAAGCGGGCGAACAGACCGGAAAGCTCTCTCGCTCCAGCTTTAACGAATTTGTGCTGAAAAAGACCAAAGATCTGCAGAAGGCCAAAAATTGCCGCGATGTTGAGTACGTTGTCGAAGTGATTGATGGCCAGGTCAAGCTCAAAGCCCTCGTGAAAGCCTGAAACGCCGCCAACCCCCATTCCTTCTCCCGGCTCGAAATTCACGCAGAAACTCATTTCGAGTTTCGAATTTCTAATTTCCAATTTCGAATCCGGACTCCTTTCCGCTTTCCGAATTTCCTGCCAGGCCGATACACTGTTGTGCTTTTCTTTTTCGGGAGGAATTCATGGCAGTGGAGCGCGCGCTCATCAGCGTCTTTGTTAAAACGGGAATCGTGGAGTTTGCGAAGCGGCTTGCCGCTCTGCGCATCGAAATCCTATCAACCGGCGGGCACCTCCAAGCTGCTGCGCGAAGCCGGCGTCACCGTGCGCGATGTGGCGGACTTCACCGGCTGGCCCGAGATGCTCGGCGGCCGCGTAAAGACGCTGCACCCAAAAATTCACGGCGGCCTGCTCTATCGCCGCAAACACGCCGAGGATCAGAAGCAAGCGGCGGAGCACGGCATCGCGCCGATCGACCTCGTAGTCGTGAATCTCTATCCCTTCGAAGCCACCGCTGCCAAGCAAGGATTAACCGCCGAAGAGCTCATAGAGAATATCGACATCGGTGGTCCCACCATGCTGCGCTCCGCCGCCAAGAATTTCGAAAGCGTCACGGTGGTAACCGATCCCGCCGATTACGCGCGCGTGGCGGAAGAGATAGAAGCAGCGCGCGAGACTTCGTTGGCGACGCGCCTCGAACTGGCAAGAAAAGTATTTGCTACCACATCGCGATACGACGGCATGATCACCACGGAACTCGAGCGGCTCTCCGCAACCGCGGGACACCTGGCATTGGGCGAGAAGCCGCTCCTCCCGGAACGCCTGCATATCGCACTTCAGAAAAAAGATTCTCTGCGCTACGGCGAAAACCCTCATCAAGCCGCGGCGCTTTACATCCCGTCGGGAACCGCGCCGTCAGGCCTGGCCGCGGCAAAACAGCTGCAAGGTAAAGAACTTTCCTACAACAATTACGTCGATCTCGAAGCCGCCCGAAGCTTGGCCGCGGAATTCCGCCAGCCCGCCGCGATCATCGTCAAACACAACACTCCCTGCGGCACGGCCGAGCGCGAAACGCTCCTCGATGCCTACCGGAAAGCCCTCGCGACCGACCCCGTCTCGGCCTTCGGAAGCGTGCTCGCCTTCAACCGCGCGATCGACGCCGCAACCGCCGAAGAAGTTGCGAAGCTCTTCGTGGAATGCATCGCGGCGCCGGGCTTCGACGAAAAGGCCAAAGCAACCTTCGCCGCAAAAAAGAATTTGCGATTGCTCGAGCTCCCGCCGGGTGGCCTCGATCCCGATCGCGAGCTCCAACTCAAGCGCATCCTTGGCGGCGTTCTGGTGCAACAACCGGATTTGGGCGAAATTGCGGAAGATCAACTAAAGATCGTAACGAAGCGCGCGCCAAGCCAGCCGGAAATGCAAACGATGCGCTTCGCCTGGAAAGTTTGCAAGCACGTCAAGTCCAATGCCATCGTCTTTGCGAAGGACGGAGCCACACTCGGTATCGGTGCCGGCCAGATGAGCAGAGTCGATTCCGTCAAGATCGCGGTGATGAAGGCGCAGTCTCCGCTCGCGGGCAGCGTCGTCGCCTCGGACGCCTTTTTCCCGTTCCCGGACGGCGTCGAAGAAGCCGCCAAAGCCGGCGCTGTCGCTGTGATTCAGCCGGGAGGCTCGGTTCGCGACAACGACGTGATCGCCGCCGCCGATCGTCTCGGAATGGCTATGGTCTTCACCGGCATTCGCCATTTCCTCCACTAGGACCTAGCCCGCTCAATTCAGCGTGGCGATGCATCCAAAGATTCCATTTCAACTCTTTTGAATTTTCCTGCATCCTAGATAGGGGCGCATTTGGGCCTTGGAAACGGCATGCTTTTGGCTTTTGACCGCGTTCCAGACGCATGGGATACTTTTTGTTTCCGGGGCTACTATGAATCTACTAATAAGAATCAATCTTGCTGCACTTCTGACAGGTGCATGCAGCGCCATCGGCGCCGCTCAAATTCCCGCTGACGCACCGGTCCAGAACAACGTCCAAAACCCATCCAAGGCCGACGCCGCCACCTGCCGAGCCCCAGGTCCCTCTTTCTCCCCGTGCCGACGCCTACTACAACTACGCGATGGGGCATCTCTTCGAGCAGCAATACGAGACCACCAATCAGCCGGAATTCGCCACCCAGGCCATCGATGCCTACAAAAAGGCTTATGCCCTCGATCCCAAGTCACCTGTCATCGGCGAACGTCTTGGCCGAGATGTATTGGAAAGCGCAACGCGTCCACGAGGCCGTAATCGGAAGCGCAGGAACTCCTCCAGCGCGACCCGAATGACCTGCCCACACGGCGGCTGCTCGGCCGCATATACCTGCGCATGCTTGGCAATTTGAGTTCGACCGCGCAGTCGGAAATGGCCGAACGTGCCATCGAACAATATAAGGAAGTCTACCGCCTGGATCCCACGGATTCTGAATCGGCGCTTTGGCTGGCGCGGCTCTACCGCCTGCGCAACGAGCACGATAAGGCCGAAGAAGTTCTCCGCGGCCTTCTCAAGCAGGATCCGGAAAATGAAGCCGCCGTCGAACAGCTCACGCAATTGCTCCTCGATGAGGGCAAATCCGCCGACGCTGTTTCGTTGCTCGAAAGCATCACCAACCGCGCGCCTTCCCCCACGCTGCTCGATCTTCTCGGCGATGCCTATACGCAAACACACGACCTCTCGAAAGCGGAAGCAGCCTACCGCAAAGCGGCGGATCTGGACCCCTCTGAGCTGAGCCACCTTCGCGGCTTGGGCCAGACGCTTCTCGCCGAGGAAAAATTCACCGACGCGCTCACCGTTTACCAGAAGCTCGCCGACCTGATGCCCGACGACTCCGACGTCTATCTGCGTTTGGCGCAAATTTACAGGGAGCTGCACCAGCTCGATCACGCGGAAGAAAATCTCTTGAAAGCCCGCCAATACGCGCCCGGCAGCCTCGAAGTGATGTACAACGAGGCCATGCTTTACGAAGCGCAGGGCCGCTATGAAGACGCCATTCGCGTGCTTTCGGATGCCGTCACCGGTCTCAAGGCGCAATCGACCGTGCTGCCCTCGCGCCGCCGTTCGCTCGCCATCTTGTATCAGCAGCTCGGCCAGCTTTACCGCGACACACAGAATTTTCAGGCCGCCATTTACACCTTCGAAGAGCTGGGCCGCCTCGGCGACGAAGAAGATCGCCGCTCGCGCATGCTGATCATGGACACCTACCGCGCGGCTAAGGATTTGCCGAAGGCGCTCCAGGCCGGCAAAGATGCGCTGACCAAATATCCCAGCGATCCAGGCCTCCGCACTTCCGACGCGCTCTTGCTGGGAGAAAACGGCCAGACCGACGAAGCCGTAAAAATTCTTCGCTCGCAGCTCACAAAAACCGAAGCCGACCGCGATATTTATCTGAATATCGCGCAAGTCTACGAGCGCGGCCGCCATTATAAGGAAGCCGAAGAAGCCGCCCGCACCGCGGAGGCCATCCCCGGCGAACCGCGCGACAACGAAATGGTGTGGTTTCTCCTCGGAGCCATCTACGAACGCCAGAAATTTTACGACCGCGCCGAGACCGAATTCAAAAAGGCGCTGGAAGTGAATCCGCGAAACGCCCCGGTGCTCAATTACTACGGCTATATGCTGGGGGATCTCGGCATACGCCTCGACGAAGCGGAGGCCCTTGTGCAGCGCGCGCTCAAGGAAGAGCCGAACAGCGGCGCCTATCTCGATAGCCTCGGCTGGATTTATTTTCGCGAAAACAAACTCGCGGATGCCGAAGCCACGCTGCGCAAAGCTGTCGCCATGGAAAGCCACGACGCCACCATCCGCTCGCACTTGGCCGACGTGTATGCCAAGTCCGGCCGCATGGATCTCGCGGCCATCGAATGGGAAAAATCGCTGACCGAGTGGCATCGCTCGCTCCCCGCGGATGTGGAGAACGATAAAATCGCGGAAATCGAAAAGAAACTCTCCCAGGTAAAGCACCGCGTGGCGCAGAAATCCTCGCCGCAAGACGCGAAACCGCAATAAGCCGCATGCGCGAAGTCCGCATTCCCGCGTTTGCCAAAATCAATCTGCGCCTTGAAATTCTTGGCAAACGCACGGACGGCTACCACGAACTTCGGACAATTTTTCAAACCGTCTCGCTGCATGACGAGTTGCGTCTGCGTGCCTCGCGCCATCCCGGTATTTCCTTGTCGATCCAGGGGAACGCACTTCTTTCGCAGGAGCCTTCTCAGAAAAATCTTGTCTACCGCGCCGTCGACAGGCTTCGCCACGCCCTGAAAATCCGCTCCGGGGTCGAAATTGAACTTCGGAAAACGATCCCCGCCGGCCGCGGCTTGGGCGGCGGCTCCAGCGACGCCGCGGCCGCTCTGCTCGGCTATTTGCGCCTCACGGGACGCACTCTGCCGCTTACCGGCTGCTCGAAATCGCCTCCTCGCTTGGCGCCGACGTCCCTTTTTTCCTGTTTGGGGGCCGCGCGCTGGGCGTCAGCCGCGGCAACGAGATTTACCCTCTGCCCGACATTCCCAAGCTTTCCGTGCTCATCGTTTCCCCGCGCGACATTCACGTCCCCACGCCTGGACGCCTACAAATGGCTCAAGGCGCGCCCGCTGACATTGACAAAATGCCCCGCAGACCCTAAACTTTGGAAGTTCTGTGCTCTGTGCTGGAGCGCGCAGGGAAGCGGCCTTTCGAACGATTTCGAACGGCCCGTTTTCCGGCGTCACCCCCGTCTTGCGCAAATCAAGCGGGCCTTGCTTCAAACGAGGAGCTGCAGAAGCCTCGCTGGCGGGTAGCGGTTCGGCGGTGTTTGGAGTTTTCCCGAGCCCAGCGCAGGCGCGCCGAGCCGCTGTTGGGTTTCCGGACGATCAGACCTTTGTTTGCGAGTCACTCTCGCGCGACAGGTACGTTCGTAAAATGCAGGGCACTCGTTGACGTTGATTTGTGTCCTCCGTTTGTCCTCGGTTGATCCGCAGCGTCTCCAAAGCACCGAACCAGTTATCCGTTGAACGTGATTTCGGGCCCTGAAGTGTGCGTGCCCAAAACAGGGGCACGCCGGAGCGCAAGCGTCGTGAACGACGACCGATTCAAAATTTTCTCGGGAACCGCGAATCTGCCGCTGGCAGAGAGCATTTGCCGGCATCTGGAAGTCCCGCTGGGCAAGGCCAAGCTCGGGCGCTTCAGCGACGGCGAGATTTATTTTCAGATTCTCGAAAACGTGCGCGGCGCCGATGTTTTCGTCGTGCAGCCGTGCTGCTATCCCGTTGACAACCATTTGTTCGAACTGCTTCTGATGATCGACGCCTTCAAACGCGCTTCCGCATGGCGCATCACCGCGGTGCTGCCGTATTACTGCTACGCGCGCCAGGACCGCAAAGACAAGCCGCGCGTCCCGATCTCAGCGAAACTCGTCGCCGACTTGCTGGAAACGGCCGGCGCAAGCCGCGCGTTGACGCTCGATTTGCACGCGCCGCAGATTCAAGGTTACTTCGACGTGCCGGTGGATCACTTGTACGGGTCGCCCGTGCTGGTCGAACACTTCCGCCATTTGAATCTGCCGAATCTGACGGTCGTTTCGCCGGATGCCGGCGGCGTGGAGCGCGCCCGCTTCTTCGCGAAGAAACTGGACGCGCCTCTGGCCATCGTGGATAAACGCCGCGTCGATGTGGACGTCAGCGAAGTGATGAACCTGATCGGAGACGTCCGCGGCCGCAGCACGCTGATCGTCGACGACATCATCGACACGGCAGGCACGCTGGTGAAAACCGCCGAAGCGCTGATCCGCGAAGGCGCCACGCAGGTTTACGCCGCCTGCACGCATGCCGTTCTTTCCGGCCCGGCCATCGAGCGCATCGCGAACTCGCAGATCAAGCAAGTGGTCGCGACCGATTCCGTTCCGCTGGCCGAAGCCGCAAAGGCATGGGCAAAATCAAAGTTTTGAGCGTCGCGGACCTGCTGGCCCGCGGCATTCGTTCGATTCACGAGGAAACGTCGATCAGCGAGCTGTTTATTTAGTGGCACAAACACTTTCGTCTATGCGCCTCATGCAGTTGAAGTTTTAAAGTTTTTACGGAAGGAATGAAAGTATGGCTCAGACACAAATCGTCGTAGAAGGAGCGCCCCGCTCCGATCGGGGCAAAAACGAAGCCCGGCGTCTCCGCCTGACCGGCAAGGTTCCCGCCGATGCTGTATGGCGGCAAAGGCGATGCGATCGCGCTCGCGGTGAACACCAAGCAGGTCGGCGCGATTCTCCGCTCCGACAGCGGCCACAACACCCTTTTCCAGGTGGACCTCGCCGGCAAACACGAGCCCGCCATCTTGAAAGACTGGCAAGTCGATCCGCGTCACCGGCAATCTGCTGCACGTCGACCTTCTCCGCGTGGCCATGGACGTTCGCATGCGCGTGAAAGTGCCCGTGCACACCTTTGGCGAACCCGCCGGCGTCAAGCAGCAAGGCGGCGTCTTCGAAGTCGTCACGCGCGAAGTCGAAATCGAATGCTTGCCCGCCGACATCCCGACGGAATTCAAGGTGGACGTCAGCGGCTTGATGCTTAACCAGCAGCTTCGCGCCAAAGATCTGCCGATCGACACGGCCAAGATGAAGCTGATCACCGATCCCGAACGCGTTCTGGCCCACGTCGTGGCTCTCAAGGTCGAAGAAGAGAAGCCCGCCGAAGTCGTGGCCGCGGAAGCTGCTACGCCCGCCGAGCCCGAAGTCATCAAGAAGGGCAAGAAGGAAGTCGAAGGCGAAGAAGGCGCCGAGGGCGAAGCCAAACCGGAGAAGGCCGAAAAGGGCGAGAAGAAGAAGTAGCGCGGCAGTTTGTAAATCGCGGCGGCTGGCGGCAAGCCAGTCGCCCGAACAGAGGTCTATGCGGCTCATTGTCGGACTTGGGAATCCTGATCCGGAGTACCAATGGACGCCGCATAACCTCGGATTTATGGCGGTGGATGAGCTGGCGAATCGCAATGGGATTCGCGTCGAGCGCCCGGAAGGCAAAGCGCTCGTGGGCAAGGGAAAAATCGCCGGAGAAGATGTGCTGCTGGCGAAGCCGCAGACGTACATGAATCTCAGCGGCATCTCGGTGCGCGAGCTGCTGGAAAAGTACGAGCTGGGTCCCGCGGATTTGCTGGTGATGTGGGATGAAGTGCAGTTGCCTTTTGGCACGATTCGCATCGACCGCAAAGGCAGCGGCGGCAGCCACAACGGCGCGAACTCGGTGATCAGCGGCGTGGGCACGCAGGAGTTCTCGCGCTTCCGCTTGGGTTGCGGCCCGGATCATCCGCTGAGCAGCCGCAAAGAATATCGTGCTGCGGCCGATGAGAAAGGCCGAGCTCGAAGTAGCGGCGGAATGATTGGCAAAGCCGGCGATGCCGTGGAGATGATTCTCGCGAAGGGAATCGAGCCGGCCATGAACATTTTCAACCGCGCGCAAGCCGCCGGAAGCGGAAGAGCCGGAAGACAGAGTGAACGGATTTCCCAGGTTTGCTGAGCGCGGTGTTTCGTCAGCAGAGTTTGAAGTGCCGCCGGAACGCATTCGGCGCAAAGAGGAAAGAGGTCATCATGGAAGAACGACTGTACGATCTGATTTTCATCGCCCGCCCGGCAACGCCGGAAGACGAAATCAAGAAAGTGATCGCCGGCATCGAGCACACTTGCGCGGAAAAAGGCGCGAAGATCGAGAAGACCGAATACTGGGGCACGCGCAAGCTCGCCTATCGCGTGGCCAAGCACCGCGAAGGCATTTACGTCTACCAGCAGATCCGCACGAATCACGCAGAGCTGATTGCCGAGCTCGAGCGCCGCCTCCGCGTGCAGGACGTGGTCATCAAGTATCTGACCGTGCGCCTCGACGAAGACCTGAAGCGCCAGAAGAAGCTCGGCGGCAAGCGCGAACAGCGCGCCGCGCGGCGTCCGCGCCGCTCCGCGGCCGCTCCCGCTCCGGCGCCAGCTCATGCACCAGCTCCGGCGCCGGAACAAACACCGGCAGCGAGCTAAGTTTCCGATTTCGTTTTTCGAGTTTCGTTCGAATTTCGCATTTCCGGTTCTTAGAGAGAAAGGCAGGAGGTATGGCAGAGGAACAGAAACAAGCACAGTCTCACAGTGGACCGCCGCGCCGCGAAGGCGGCGGCGGCCATGGCGGACCCGGCGGCGGGCATGGTGGCCCGCGCCGCGAAGGCGGCCCAGGCGGCGGTGGTCCGGGCGGACCCGGCGGCCGGCCGCGCGGCAAGCGCCAATATTTCCGCAAGAAGAAAGTCTGCAAGTTCTGTGTCGAGAAGATGGACTTCGTCGACTACAAGCGCGCCGACATTCTTTCGCAGTTCGTCCAGGAACGCGGCAAGATTCTGCCGCGCCGCATGACCGGAGTTTGCTCGCGCCACCAGCGCTGGCTCGGCGTAGCCATCAAGCGCGCGCGCAACATCGCCCTGCTGCCGTTCGCCGGCAGCGCCGCCGGCACGCAAGCCCCGCGCCAGGTCGTTCCGCAGGCCGCTCACGGAGCGCCCGGCTACATCCGAGCAACACCCGTGGCCAGCGCCGCCCGCCGCTGCGCCAGCCGCCGCACCCGAGGCCCCGAAGGCGTAAGCCGCTTCGGGCGATGGAAACAGGAGCATAGAGAGACAACATGCAAATTATTCTTCAGGAAGACATCGAAAAGCTCGGCCACCGCGGCGACGTCGTCACCGTCAAGCCCGGCTACGCCCGCAATTTTCTTTTGCCGCGCAAGCTTGCCGTGGAAGCCAACGCCGGCAATCTGAAAGCGATCGAACGCATTCGCACCTCGCTCGCGAAAAAAACCGCCACCGAACTGGACGCCGCGCAAAAGCAAGCGAGTCTGCTCAATGGCATCTCGCTGAAGTTCACCCGCAAGACCGGCGAAAACGACCAGATGTTCGGCTCTGTCACCACTGCCGACATCGCCGAAGCGCTCGCCGCGCAAAACTTCAAAATCGACAAGCGCCAAGTCCAGATCGCCGACCCCATCAAAGCCCTCGGCGAATATCCCGTCACCATCAAAGTCTTCCGCGACGTCACCGCGCAAGTCACCGTCCACGTCACGAAAGAAGAATAATCGCGGCTCGCTGTGCGAATCTGTAGGGGTGGGGCTTGCCCCACCCTCTTTTTTGTCCGCAGGCGCATCTCGATCGTCGCAAAAAAAGTTTTGCACCGTTTTCCGAAACGATTCACAGCTCCGCAATTGACGTGTCTCTTTCTTCCGCGCACAATGCGTCACCAGCTTCGGATCTAATTTGAATTTATTTTGCGCCGCCGGATTCTGATTTTGCGGTGAAAAACTCCGCACTTGCCCTCTTACGGAGAAAATGGTACAAAAGCGAAGAAAAGGCGAAATATAAAGACAGCCTATGCCCGCTGATTCCACTCTCGAAAAGCCCCTCCCGAATAATCTCGACGCCGAGCGCTCCGTCCTCGGCGCCATCCTTGCTCGACAACAACGCCCTCAACGCCGCCATCGAAAATCTCCGCGCCGAAGATTTCTTTCTCGATCAGCACCGCCGCGTCTTCACCCAGATGATCGCGCTCAGCGAAGCCCAGCAAGCCATCGACCTCATCACGCTCACCGAAGAGCTTCATCGCCGCGGCGATCTCGAAGCCGCAGGCGGCGCGCCCTATCTCGCCTCGCTCGCCGATGGCATGCCCAAAGTTTCCAACGTCGAGCACTACGCGCGCATCGTCAAAGAAAAAGCGATGCTCCGCAACCTCATTCACACCACCCACAACATCCAGCAGCGCGCCTTCGAAGGCGAAGACGGCGCCGACATGATCCTCGACAACGCAGAATCCTCCATCTTCGCGCTCGCCGAAGACCGCGTGAAAGCCGGCCTCATTCCCGTCAAGGACATCGTCCGCGACAATTTCGAGCGCCTCGAGAAAATCTTCAAGGAAGGCAAAAGCATCACCGGCATTCCCACGGGCTACGTCGAGCTGGATAAGCTGACGTCCGGCCTGCAGCCTTCCGAGCTGCTCATCCTCGCCGCGCGTCCGTCGCAGGGAAAAACCGCGCTGGCCCTGAATCTCGCCGAAAACATCGCCATTCGCGCCGGCCAGCCGGTAGCCATCTTCAGTCTCGAAATGTCCAAGGAGTCGCTCCTCCAGCGCCTCGTCGCTTCCGTCGCCCAGATCGACGCCCACAAATTCCGCACCGGCCACCTGAATCGCAACGACTGGACGAGCATGACGGAAGCTCTCGGCGTCATCTCCAACGCCCCGCTCTGGGTCGATGACGCCGGCTCCATCAGCGTTCTCGAAATCGGCGCCAAAGCCCGCCGCCTCAAGCGCGACAAAGGCCTCTCGCTTCTCATCGTCGATTATCTCCAGCTCATCACCGCGCGCGGCCGCTTCGGCAACCGCCAGGAAGAAGTCGCCAGCATCTCCCGCGGCCTCAAAGGCCTCGCGAAAGAACTGCAAATCCCCGTCCTCGTCCTCAGCCAGCTCACCCGCGCCCCCGAGCGCGACGAACGCGGCCCCCAGCTCTCCGACCTCCGCGAATCCGGCGCCATCGAGCAGGACGCCGACGTCGTCATGTTCATCTACCGCCCGCACTTCTTCAAAGCCGGCGCCAGCCCCGAAGAACGCGAAGAAACCGAACTCCGCATCGCCAAGCAACGCAACGGCCCCACCGACAACGTAAAATTCGTCTTCCGCAGCCGCCTAACGCGCTTCGAGGAAGCCGCCCCCGACGCCTTCTCCCAATTCTCCCCCGGCGATATGTAATTTTGTGCGCACTGCAACTCTGTCCTTTGCGGCCGTTATCTGCCGCCCTAAGTTTGGGTTAGACTTCCGTGTCGTGGCGAGTGCTTTGCGAACACTATCAGCAACGGTGGCATCGGCTCCTTTGCTGGTTCCGTGCGCCATTCTGCTGCTGCCTATTGCTCTTACTCTGTTCTTCTGGCCGTTACGCACTTCGAGCCCGGATCCGGACCGAGGAACTGTCTGGGCTAACTACCGCGGATTCGGCCGCTGCATTTTGGCTGCTACGGTTGCCGGTTGGTGGATCGAATGGGATTTTCGTGGACGCTCCGAACTTCCTGCAATTCTCGTCCGCAACTGGCCCGGTACACTCGGAACATCTTCCGCTGAGATTCTGCTCTTTTGGGTCGCACCCATCGCGAGTCTCGCTATCTTTCTCTTTACCTGCTACGCAATCGAACGCAGCCTGCTCAACCAAAGATGGTCACTGATTGAAATGGCTCGGCGCACTTGTTGGAGGGTGACGAGCTTTGTAATTCCTCTGCAGATGGTTGCCGCCGGCTTTACAGCCATTTTCGAAGGAAGGATCGGCGGTACAGCATGGCTTTTGAGTGCTGGCGTAGTATCAAAAATCGGAACGGGATTTCTGAGGCGAGCGGAAGGTATGAAATTCAACCTCCTGAAGTCAGGCGAACTTCGCAACCGAGCATTCAAAATGGCGGGGCAGATGGGGGTCACGATCGCGCGAGTCTATATGATCCCTGCAGGAAAGGGGCACTTGACCAATGCCTACGGAATGTCGAATGCAATTGGGCTTACGGACAATTTGGGCAAGTACCTAACCAAAGCGCAGGTAGACTCCGTCATCGCTCATGAATTGGCACACGTCAAACTACGGCATGCGCGCAAGCATTTATTATTAGTCCTAGGAATATTTTCCACTATGACGGTTCTGCTCTTTCGGTTCTCTCAGTACGCTTTGCCTCTGCAGTCGCTCGCCCAGTTTGTCGTTATATTTGTGCCTTTGGTAGTCATTTACTATGTCTCACGCCGATTGGAGTACTCCGCCGACCGAGTCGAAGTGGAGTTCACTGGCGAGCCAGAAATTGCTATACGAAGCCTGATCAACTTGTATAAGGTTGGCGAAGCGCCCGATGCAGTATGTCAAATTTTCGGAGTTCTTCATGACCCACCCCTCGCTCGAGCGTCGACTAAGCGCAATGGCGAGAATCGGGCAAATATCGGCTCAACACTTGAACTCCGTTCTGGTTGATGAGGGTGTGCCTGAAATCGCACTGCAAGGCTTCATGAGGGAACTGACAAGCGATCAACAATGACAAAGAAAATCGGGATCTTCGATGCACTGATGGAAGGCTTCCAAGACGCCATTGCCCGGAAAAAGGGTAAGCAAGTGGCGCTTCGTGTTACGGAGATCCCTCGCTTGGAGCACAAGCGTCCTGCCAAGAAACGCCGGAGCTGCAACCGCGATGAGGCGGCGCAGAACTTTTAGTCCGAATCGGTGGCTCAAGCACAAACATGAGCCCCCACCGCCTTCGCCTCCTCGTCCGTAAGCTCCGCCCCCAACGTCTATATTGACAGCCGCAAAATAATGATATAAACAATCGCAATTTCCTATCCGCCGCCCTGCTGTATCCGGATCGACGGAACCCAAGGAGAACTCCTCGCACGCTCGTACCCTTAACCTTTTCCTAAGTCAGAGAGGAAACACCACCATGCCTCATACAAAACAGCAGTTCACCCTTTCGATTCTCTTCGCTGCAATCCTTTTTTGCGCCCTGTCTCCGCTCGCCCATGCGCAGCAGCAAAGCCCGCTGGTCTTCACCTTCAACGGGCCCGTTCGCGGCGCCGTCACTTCCGCGGGCATCCACGAATTTCTGGGCATTCCTTACGCCGCTCCTCCCGTAGGCAATCTCCGCTGGCGTCCGCCCGTTGCTCATGCTCCCTGGTTCCAGCCGCTCGAGGCTACCGCCTTTGCCAACCACTGCCCTCAGCCGCCCTCACCGTTCGGACGCGCTTCCATCTCCGAGGACTGCCTCTTCCTCAATGTCTTCACCCCCAGCTCCGTCGATTTCTTCCACCTCCATCCCGTGATGGTTTGGATCCACGGCGGCTCCCTCCTCACCGGTGAAAGCGATGACTACGATCCTACGGCTCTCGTCGAGGACGGCGTCATCGTTGTGACCATCAACTATCGTCTTGGCGCTCTCGGCTTTCTCGCCCATCCTGCCTTTGCCGCGGAAAATTCCGATCCCGATCGTGACCACGATATCGATGCCAATTCCGCCGGTGACTACGGCCTCATGGACCAGCAGCAAGCTCTACGTTGGGTCCGTGACAACATTTTGTTCTTCGGAGGCGACCCGCTCAATGTCACGATCTTTGGCGAATCTGCCGGTGGTCTCAGCGTCTTCTCGCAGCTCGTTTCGCCCCCGGCGGCAGGCCTTTTTCACAAGGCGATCATTGAAAGTGGCGCCTACGCACTCAACACGCAAACCCTTGCCACTGCTGAGGCTGCCGGCACTGCATTCGCGACCGCCGCTGGCTGCGCCAGTCAGACCTCCGCCTGCCTCCGCGCTCTTCCCGTTACCACCATTCTCGCCAACGAAGACCCTGCTGGTTATACGCCCAATATCGACGGCGAGTTTTTCCCCGTCTCGCTAGGAACCGCTCTCGCCACCGGCCAATTCCACCGCGTCCCGGTCATGCAGGGCACCAATCACGACGAATGGCGCCTCTTCACCGCGCTCGATTTCGATCTCACCACCGGCCCCCTCCCCAACAACGAGACCGCGTACGAAGCCGCACTCGCCACCCTCGTTGGCCCCGCCGCTCCCCTCGTCTCTGGGCAATATCCGCTGGCCAGTTTCCCATCTGCGGACATCGCTTTCGCCGCTGCCGGAACCGACGCCGCCTTCGCCTGTCCGGCGTTGGGCGCCGACCTCTCGCTGTCTCCATTCGTCCCGGTCTCGTCCTATGAGTTCAACGACGAGAACGCGCCGCAGGACTTTCTTCCTCCCGTCTCCTTCCCCTACGCGGCCGCCCATGCCTCCGAGCTCCAATATCTCTTCACTCTGCCGGTCTCTGTGCCGCACCCGCCGCTCAATGCCCAGCAACTTCAGCTCTCCAGCACCATGCAGCGCTATTGGACCAACTTCGCCAGATTTGGCACGCCCAATAGTCCCACCACGCCTTCCTGGCAGGTCTTCAACCCCCTCGCCGGAAATTTCCAGTCACTGATTCCGCCGTCGCCGATGCAGGAAACTAATTTCGCGACTGCGCACAACTGTGCTTTCTGGGCCGCTTTGCTCGCCACCCCATAGCGCCGTTGCTCACAGCGAGCAAGCGCTGCAATCGGCAAGCCTGGAACCGCACTCTCGCGTTCCTTGCAAGGGTGCGCGTCTAATTTTTATTTGGGACCCTGCTTAAATTATCGCGTCTACCGGTGGCTCAAGCTCCACACATACGCCGCCACGGCCTTTACCTGCTCATCCGTCAGCTGCGCCCCACCCTTCGCAGGCATTGGGCTGCGATATTCCTTCGGCTGCGCCACTCCATCATTAATGGTTTTCGTAATTCCCGCGAAGCTTCCATCGCTCCACAACCACTTCTTTCCATTCAGTGCCGGCCCAAGAGCGGAACCCTGCCCCGTCATTCCGTGGCAGCCCATGCACGGCGCTCCGCCCACTTCTCCGCGGAAAATCCGCCCGCCCAACAACACCATCTCCCGCGTCGCACCTTCAGGCACTTTCGCGTTCGCTGCCGCGCCCGCATCCGGATGCGTACCCTCCGGCGGCTTGGCTACCGCAGGCGCCACCGGACCCGGCGAAGCCGTCGCGCTCGGGCACGCCGTAATCGACTTCTTGTCAAACGCGCCGCCGCGATACGTAATTCGGTAAATCGTCCCGCGCACATCATCCGAAACATACAGCGCCCCGTCCGGCCCCACCGCCAACCCGCTAGGACGATGTACCGCTGTATCCGGCGACTTCACCGCTCCCGCGAATCCGTCCGCAAAAATCTCGCAACGTCCCGCGGCGTGCTCGCCCGCCATCGGCTGAAACACCACGTTGTACCCCTGTTGCGCATATGGCGCCCGGTTCCACGATCCGTGAAACGCGATAAACAATCCATTGCGGTAACGCGCCGGAAATTGTTCCTTGTCGTAATGCGCCATTCCGTTCGGCGCCCAATGCGCCGGAAATGCCGCCGCCGGTTCGACCTTCTGCGCGCAAACGCCAATCTTCTTCCCGTCGCCGCCGTATTCCGGCGCCAGCACCAGTTTCCTCACGAACGAGTCGTAGTAGCACTCCGGCCAGCCATAATCCCCGCCCTGCTTCAGCAGACACCACTTCTTCCGCCGGAAGCGTCGCCTCCTGGTCCGGCTTGTAAAACTCCGGCCAGTTTGTATGCAGTTGATCGCGCCCGTGCTGCGTCACAAACAGCCGCCCTGCCGCATCGAAGGCGAATCCTTCTCCATTGCGAATTCCCGTGGCGTATCGTTCCGCCGGAGAAAACGTCTGTCCCGTTTTGTTCGCGTCGTACTTCCAGGTCCCGCCGCGCGTCTCCAGTTCCGTGCACGGATCAATTCCCGGCGATTTCAGCGTGCGATTCTTCGCCTGGCAGGAATTCGTCGCGCTGGCCACGTCCACATACATCGCCCCTTGCGAATCAATAATAAAAGGATGCATCGGATGATCGCCGGTAAGCGGCAATCCCGAAACAATCGTCTCCGCCGCCCCGCCCGGCACAATCGCTCCGCCCGCCAGCGCATACCGCACGATGCGATCGTTGCTCTCCGCATAAACGAACTCCTTGTAAAGACCGATCCCCGTCCCGCCATGTCCGCCGCTCTGCACCGTTTCACCAAAGCGCTCGTCCACATCCGCTTTCCCCGCACCCGTCTTGTCCTGCAGCGCCACCAGGAACCCGCCCGCGTGCGGCATGTCGTCGCCGTAATACCGCCCCGACCAGGTGTTCACGTACAAGACTCCGTTCGCCGCCGCCACCATGTGCCGCGCATGCCCAATCCCATCCGCGAACACCGTCGCGCAAAAACCCGCCGGCAGCTTCAGTCCGCTGTCATCGTTAGGACATCCCGGTTTCGCGGCCGCCATTTCACTTTTGGCCGCCTGGCTTCGCTGCGACACAATCGAGCTGAAAACGCACAACGGCCCAACCACTACAATAAAAGAGAGAAGGGTTTTATACCTGCGGAACCATCCCATCGAAATCCTCCAAAATAAGCGGACCAACGCCGCTGTCGTGAGCGACGCCCATTAGATACCACGCCGCGCGATTCCGGCTATTTCTTTTTGCTCCCCAACCTTGTAGCGGCGGCCTTCGGGCCGCCATCCTTCTTTTCAGCCGTGAAACCGCTTCCAGGTGTTCAGCGCCCTCCGTCTTAACGATGACCCTGTACTGCTACCCCTCAGCAAATCCGGCCATCAGGCTGTCGGCTGTGAGCTTTCAGCTATGGGCTCCAACCCACGCGCTCTCCGCGATCTCTGTGTAAGAATCCCCACGCTCCGTTCCACAAGGCCCTCCTCAAATGGTCCCAGTCTCGCCGGAATTAGTCAGAGCCCACTGTGAGGTTAAATCTTTTAGAAGCAACACTTACGCGCCCTCCTCGTAAGTGTTGCTTCTAAACAACTTACAGGCGTCGTAAGTCCTTTATCAGCAACACTTACAAAAAAGCGGGGGGTGGCCTTTGACAAATCCTTCCCATCCTTCCGCAGGCCTCCCACTTGCAAGCAAGGTGTTGTCTTTCTCGCGGCATCCAATCTGGCTGTCGGCTCCAAGCCGCTGGATGGCGTAAACTATTTTTTTCTCGGAAGGCTCATGGCTGGCAAACAGAAAAGTCCCCGCAAAGAAGCTAGACGCCCGGTATGGGCGGAAGTCGACCTCGGTGCGCTGGCGGAAAATTTCCGCGCGATTCGCAAATTCGTGAATCCGCCGGAAGAAAAGCGCAAAACGCCGCGAAAAATTCTCTCCATCGTCAAAGGCAATGGCTACGGCCACGGCGGCCCGCAAGTGGCCAAAGCTCTCGAAAAGGCCGGCTCGGACTGGTTTGGTGTCACCTGCACCGAAGAAGGGCATCGCCGTGCGCGAAGCCGGCGTGCGCAAGCCAGTGCTGGTGCTGACAAGTTTCTGGCCCGGCGAGGAATCTCGCCTCGTCGAACACGACCTGACGGCGGTGATCCATCGCTGCGAGCAGCTCGATCAACTCGATCGCGCCGCCGCTCGCGTGTTCGGAAAAAAAGGCCGCAATAAGGGCGGCAAACGTGTTTCGTTCCATCTGAAAATGGACACAGGCATGAATCGCTTGGGCATTGCTCCGGGCGACGTCGAATGTTTCGCAAAACAGCTCGCTAAGTGCAAGCATCTGGAACTCCGCGGAGTCTTCACCCATTTTGCCTCTTCCGAAGTTCTCACCAACACGCGCGTCGGTGAGCAGACGCGGCAGCAAGAAGAGCGTTTTTACGTAGCACTCGACCGCCTGCGCGCGCTCGGCATTGATCCCGGCATCGTCCACCTCGCGAACAGCGCGGCCATCGTGACGCGCCCAGAGACATGGGCTGACATGGTTCGTCCCGGAGCGATTTTGTACGGATATCATCCCGGCTACGATCCTGTCGAACAGCGCCCGGGAATCGAAGCACGCTTGCCGCTGAAAACGGTGATGAGTCTGCGCGCGCGCATCATCAACATCCGCAACATTCCCGAAGGCGCGGGCGTCGGCTACAACGAAACCTTCATCGCCAAGCGTCCTTCGCGCATTGCCGTGCTTGCCGCAGGCTACGGCGATGGCATCCACCGCTCGCTGGGGAATCGCGGAAGCGTTCTCGTGCGCGGCGCGCTGGCGCCTATCGTGGGAATCGTTTCCATGGACGTCACCATGATTGACGTCACCGACGTGCTCGGAGCCGAACTCGGCGACGTCGCTACCATTTATGGCGGCGACGGCCAGCACGTCCGCCCCGCGAATGTCATCGCCCGCAGCATCGGGACCGTGACCTCCGATCTCCTGTGCGCCGTGAGCCAGCGTGTTCCGCGCCTCTATTTTCAATAATTTATACCTCGAATCCTTCTTATTAATCCTTCAACATCATCTTGACTCCCACATGATGGCAGAGTATATAGACCGCGGGGATGCGAAGTTCTGTTGAGAGCGCATTCCCGTCCCGCACCGGTTTGTGCGCCCCGCGCCGGAGGGGATGCGGCACCGATTTTGCAGTGTTCGTTTTACTGTGAGGTCGTATGAGCCGTTCCATTCCTGAAGTGCAGCGTATTTCGAGTACGAATTCTTCGCCCTCCTTAAAAGGTGTCCCCGAAGAGCGGCAAAAGAAGGCAGCGTTCACGCAAGGCAGAAGCTGGGAACTTTGGCTGGTGCGCTTGTGTGTTATCGCGGGCGCGACTACGCTTTGCTACAGGCTCGCGCCCTTCGGTTTGCGCGGCATGCCGGCCGCGAGCGTCGGTTTTCTTCTGGCGCTGGTGATATTGCTGGCCGAATTGCGGCTGAGCCGCGCCGGGATCGGAGGATTGCTCGGTGGCGCGCTGGGCGCGGTTTGGGGAATGTTTTCGGCGCTTCTGGCAACACTCATTATTTCCCGAACGAGTCAGCCGGAGCCGACAAAAGCGTTTCTCGAATATGCCGCGCTCTTCGCTTTTGTCTATTTGGGGCTGGTGCTGGGCTCGCAGAGCGGACGAGAACTGAATGTGGCCGCCCCAGGCGCAATGCCCTCCGGTGAGCCGCCGCCGCTCGAGCCCATCAAACTTCTCGACACCAGCGTCCTGATCGACGGGCGTATCGCGGACGTTTGCGAGGCTCATTTTCTGGATGGCGTGCTGACCGTGCCGCAATTCGTGCTGCACGAATTGCAGCTCGTCGCCGACTCTCAAGATTCGTTGAAACGGCAGCGCGGCCGCCGCGGCCTCGAAGTCTTGCAGCGGATGCAAAAGATGCCGCACGTTGACGTGCGCATTCTGGAGCAGGATTTGCTTCCGGCAGGCGACGTGGACCACAAGCTGGTGGAACTCGCGCGCCAGCTCGGCGCAAAGATCGTTACCAACGACTTCAATTTAAATAAAGTGGCCACCGTGCAAGGACTGGCGGTCTTGAACGTGAACCAACTCGCCAACGCTTTGAAGCCCGTCGTGCTTCCGGGCGAGCCCATGCGCGTGCTGATTTTGCGCGAGGGCAAGGAGCCCAATCAGGGCGTTGCGTATCTGGATGATGGCACCATGGTGGTGGTGGATGGCGCGCGGCGCTTGATCAACAGAAGCGTAGATATCCAGGTGACTTCCGTCCATCAAACGACAGCAGGGAAAATGATTTTTGGCCGCTTGGATGAGCGGCCAGAACAATCGGCCTCCATGCCGCGGCAGGCGGCTGCCGCCGCAGCGGGAGCCAGCCGTGGCCAGAGCGCTGGAGGGAGCCGCGTCGACCTATCCGGCGGCGTCGAGAACGCCTCGCGTTTGCCGGAGCCGCCGCAGCTCGAGCGTGGTCAGCGGCCCGATCCCTCCGAGGCTGATGGCGATTAAAACTCTCTCATCAAGCATTGTGTGGCAGGGAATTCTCGAATAATCCGCGCTCCGCGATTCGCCTGACGCCCCCGCTTGAGGTACACTCTGAAGTTTGCGGCCCCAGTGTTTTTCGCATCTGGCCGGGCCGCGCCTAAAATGAGCCGCATAGCCGCCATTCTTCCCGCCGCAGGTCTCGGCACGCGCATGGGCGCCGAGACGCCGAAGCAATTTCTCGAGTTGGAGGGGACGCCGATCGTCATCCATAGCGTGCGGAGGATTGCGTCGTGTCCGCTGGTCACGGACATTATTGTGGCGACGCGCGCGGACGTGGTCGAGTCGCTCGAAGAACGCATCCGCGGCGAACGATTTATGCAGACGGTCCGCGTGGTGCGCGGCGGAGATTCGCGGCAGGATTCGGTGGCGCTGGCGCTGAAGGAAGTTTCCGAAGACACGGAAATTGTGCTGGTGCATGATGCCGTGCGGCCGTTTGTGACGCGTGAACAAATTGCACGCGTGATTGAAGAAGCGCGCCGCTGCCAGGCCGCGATTCTGGGCATTCCCGCGATGGATACGGTGAAGGAAGTGAAGCGCGCCAGCTTGCCGGAGGATGTGGCGCTGATTATCGGAACGATTCCGCGGGAACGTGTGGTGCTGGCGCAGACGCCGCAGGCGTTCTCGACGAAACTGATCAAGGAAGCGTTTGCGCGCGCGCAAGCCGATGGCGTCAACGCGTCGGATGAGGCCGGGCTCGTCGAGCGCATCGGCCATGACGTGCACGTTGTGCTCGGTTCGGAGCGCAACATTAAAATCACGAGGCCTGCCGACATGGATCTGGCGCGCTTCTATCTCGAACAAGAGCGTCGCAAAGCATGAGCGTGCGCTGCGGCATTGGGTACGATCTGCACCGGCTTGCGGAAGGCCGCAAGCTGATTGTCGGCGGCATCGAACTCCCGTTTGATAAAGGCTCCGTAGGACATTCCGACGGCGATGTGCTGGCACATGCGCTCTGCGACGCGCTGCTGGGCGCCGCGGGGCTGGGAGACATCGGCACACATTTTCCGGACTCCGATCCGAAATGGAAGGGTGCGAACAGCCTGCGTTTTCTGGAGCACGCGAGGAAATTGCTCGATGAAAAGAATTTTGCGATCGAACATGTCGACGCGGTCGTTATCCTGGAAAAACCCAAGCTGGGGCCGCACTTTCCGAAAATGCGCGAAGCTCTGGCTGGCGCGCTGAACGTCCCGAGTGACAAAATTCATCTCAAAGCTAAAACCAACGAAGGCGTGGACGCCGTCGGCCACGGCGAAGCCATTGCGGCTCACGTTGTGGCAACGCTCTCCCGCGCCTAGTCATGCATTCGGCTTCTGTCCAGCGCTGCGACGTGCGCTAGAATTCTTCCGATGCCTCCGCAAGAAACTCCGAATCAGGCTTCCTCTGCGCCTGCGGCGAATCATTGGACTGGCCGCGATGTAGCGGAGATTCTGCGGGGGAAAGGATGGCTAGCCGGTGAGGCTTCACCGGCGCAATACGCGTGGTGCGAACGCGCTGCCGCGCTGCTTGGTCCGCAAGTGTCGGACCGGCACTCACTGGCGGATTTGTTGCAACTCGTTTTTCATTACGATGCCCGCGAACTGCTCGAGCGAGTCGAGAGCCACGCCGTGCTCGCCCGCTATGCCGCGCGCGACGTGCTGCGGCATCTCGCGCTGCTGTTGCTCGATGGCGGGCCGCTCACGCCGGAGCGTTTCAAAGAAATCGTCGCGGGGTTGAAGCAGAGCGTAGGGCTGAGCAGTCGCGAGATCTTCCATCCCATCCGCCTAGCGCTCACAGGCCGCGCCGGAGAGGGCGAACTCGATCGCGTAATCTTGCTCCTCGACGAGGCTGCGGCTGCTTCCTTCGCCGTCGCCGTAAAACCAGCACGCGAGCGCATCGTCGGATTCTGTGCCGCTGTCGACTGACGGCCCTCAGCGGAACGGCACGCCGTGCCCATCTTTTTTCGGCCCGACTTTCTTTCTGCCAACGGAAAACTGTCAACTGTTGAACATCACCTGTAAACTGTCTGACCGATGGACAAGCTCACCGGCATCCACGCTGTGCGCGAAGCGCTCGACGCGGGCCGCCCGTTCGACCGGATTCTGATCGCGCGCGGTCGCCAGGACACGCGCGTCGAAGAGATCGTCCAACTGGCGCGGGCCCGGGACATTCCCGTGCGCTTTGAGGATCGCGGGCAGCTCGACCGTCTTGCCAACTCGAAAGATCATCAGGGAGTCGTGGCGCTCGCGGCCGCGCGCGCCCCTGCGACGCTGGAAAGTATTCTGGAAGCCGCAAACAAAAGCGCTGGTCACGGCAGCAAAGGGCTCATCGTTCTTCTCGATGGCGTCGAGGATCCGCACAATCTTGGCGCTATCATCCGAACGGCGCTTGCGGCCGGCGCGCACGGCGTGGTGATTCCGGAGCGGCGCGCAGCTGGACTGACCGACACGGTTGCGCGTGCCTCCGCGGGTGCGATAGCGCATTTGCCGATCGCGAAAGTCACAAACCTCGTGCGAACCATGGAAGAACTGAAGGAGGCGGGTTACTGGCTGATCGGCTTGGACGAAGACGCCGACAAAAGCTACACCGAAGCCGACTACACATCGCCGGTGGGCATCGTGCTTGGCGGCGAAGGCAAAGGTCTCCACGACTTGACGCGCAAACGCTGCGACTTTGTTGTGTCGTTGCCCACCACCGGCCCGGTGAAGTCGCTCAACGTCTCCGTCGCCGCCGGCGTAGTTCTGTTCGAGGCCATCCGCCAGCGTCGCGGCAGCTCACGCTCCGTCTGAGATTTGAATAGCTACCTTTAGGGCGGAGGTCGCATGCCGGGACCAATGACTACGAAAATCAAAACGCCAGTCAAAGTACATATCTTCTAAACTTGCGCCGCTCGTTTGAAGTTTTAGCGCATCTTGCAAATCCATGTAAATCTCAGCGAGATGCTGCGAAAGAGAGCACAGTATTGCCTCTTCTTTCTGAGTGGGATCAAAGACGTCCCAATATTCGTCCAGATTGCCCAGCTTTTCGCGGAGTTTGGTCGAGAGCTGGTACTGCTCCCTCGCATGTGTAGCAACCGCTTCATCAGTAAAATCTGTCCCTTCGGTCGAAGGGCTCACCCACGGCAGGCGAGCCCCAACCTCGCAGAGTCTGGCTAGAAGCACAGAAATTTCCTGGACTAGATGCTTGCGCTCGTAGCTGCTGCAATTATCGATGAATCTGCAGAATTCCTCGGCGACGGCGGGGAATCCTGCGATCGCGTCCTGTTCGGACTGTGTCATCTTGTCGGCCATCGGGGACGCTCAAGCGGCAGCCTACTACTTGTCGTATTGGATTAGCGAGAAGATATCCAGGCCGTTGAGTTTTGAGCGGCCGTTTAGGAATGTCAGTTCGACGGCAAAAGCCGCGCCTTCGACTTTTCCGCCGAGGTTTTCCAGGAGTTTCGCGGTGGCTGCGGCGGTGCCGCCTGTGGCGAGCAGATCGTCGCAAATGATCACGCGCTGACCTGGTTTCACGGCGTCTTCGTGAATTTCCAGCGTGTCCGTGCCATATTCGAGCGCATAGGAGATGCTGGCGGTTTTCGCGGGCAATTTTTTCGGTTTTCGCACGGGGACGAATCCGGCTCCGAGCCGGTACGCAAGTGCTGGAGCAAAAATGAATCCGCGCGCTTCGATGCCGGCGACAACATCAATTGTGTGCCCTTTGTAGTGATCGCAGAGCCGGTCGATGAGCGAATGGAAACCCGCTTTGTCTTTCAAAAGCGTCGTCAAGTCGTAGAAAAGAATCCCGGGCTTGGGATAGTCGGGCACTTCGCGAATCAGTTTCTTCAAATCATCCATTCGAACGACTCCCCTTTATGATTGCCTGCTCATTCTTCTCAAGCACCCTGTTTATTGAGACTCGCCAAATAAAGAGCCGTGAGAGTTGCCGAGAAAGCGGCAGCAGAGCGGCCGCACTCCAGACCGCAATAGTGTGCCGGACTCAGTAAGCGTCCGGCTCGATCGCAAATCCGTTCTCGTGCAGCGGGTTGGATTGCGCTTCCTCTTCTCGAACGCCGGAAACACTCGAGAATCGTGGGCCGCGCTCGAGCGCCTTCTTCATGGCCTCGAGTTGCGCGGGCGAGCCGACGGCGAGGACTTCCACTCGGCCGTCGAACAGATTTCTGGCATAACCCGCAACGCGCAGCTTCTCCGCCTCGCGCTGCACAAAGAAACGGAATCCTACGCCCTGCA
The DNA here is from genome assembly GCA_963804545.1 of uncultured Acidobacteriota bacterium. Taxonomy (GTDB): domain Bacteria; phylum Acidobacteriota; class Terriglobia; order Acidiferrales; family UBA7541; genus Acidiferrum. Next base: position 1,409,380 of record CAWDQW010000004.1, on the reverse strand, counting down.
CGATTCCAGAGACGAAATAACGCCTGGTTTGTTTCTCGTCGCCCACAAACTTTGGAATTGTAGCAGAGAGCTCTCGCATTGAGTGCAAACCGTGTCTCGTGGTTTTCCGGGATTTACGCAGAGGGCAACGGGCACGATTGTTCTAATCTAGAGCGCGGGAGCTTGGCGCACACTCTTTGCGCTGGCGATGGCGCAGTTCCGAGAGCGGCAGCAGAGCTGCCGCACTCCACGAAGTGCGCTAGACTGAATCAGATTCGCCGGGCCCGCGAAGCTGCTCTTCGACGGTTAAGGCGCATCCTATTTGCTATGAATCAGCAGGCACACCATTTTCGCGGCCGAATTTCCAAAACCTTGCTTCGCGTCACTCTTCTTCTTGGCGCGTTCGGTTTCTCGATTGCTGCGAGCGACCTCTGCGGCGCGCAGCAAGGCCCGCTCACGCCTCCGCCGGAGCATGACATCCACCGCGTCGGTACGGAACCGGTGCCTCCCGCACCGCCGTCGATTCCGCCCGAGGAGATCATCAAACGCTTTTCCCAAAAGGAAGACGAGTACTTCGCCGCGCGCGCCGGCTTCACCTACAAAAAAACGGTCCGCCTCGAGGAGTTCGGCCCGGACGGTAAACCCTCGGGCCAACTTTCGCTGGTTATGGAAGCGAAACCCGGCCCCGACGGCAAAATGTACGAAAAAACGGTGGAACGGCCGCAATCGACTCTGCGCTATCTGGAAATGGGCCCCGAGGATTTCCAGGCGCTGGCACGGATGCCGGCTTATCCGCTGACGACCGCCCAGCTCGCGAAATACAATCTGAAATATCTGGGCAAGGAGCTGGTGGACGAAATCAATTGTTACATTTTCCAGGTGAAGCCGAAGACCGTCGAGCGCGCGCACTATTATTTCGATGGGATCGTCTGGGTGGATGACGTCTACCTGGAAGTAGTGAAGACCTACGGAAAGTGGGTGAACGATCTCGGCGACATGCGCACGTCGACGATGCCCTTCAACATTTTTGAAACGTACCGGGAGAACGTCGAGGGAAAATACTGGCTTCCGAATTACATGCGCTCCGACGACACGATCAATCTGAAGGATTTGAATGTGCAAGTTCGACTGGTAATCAAGTGGACCGACTACAAACCGGTGTCCGCCGCCGCGCAGCCTGCGGCTCCGCTCAAGCCGCCATCGTGAAGCTCGCCTGCAAACAGCCACTAACCGCGTAAGCTTTTCAGCATATCCGGCAATTCGCGGATCGATTCGAGCAAAAAATCCGGATGCGCCGCGCGCAGTCTTTTTTCCGTCGGAAAGGGCCCCAGGACTGCGATCGCGCGCACGCCAGCTCTTTTCGCCATTTCCAAATCCTCCGGCGAATCGCCAACGTAGACGCATGCCGCCGGCGGCAATGAGAGTTGTTGCAAGGCCAGCCGCAAGGGAGCGGGATGCGGTTTCTTTTGGTGCGTGTCTCCGCTGCAGACACGCGCGCCAAACATCCGCGTCAAACGGAACTCGCGCAATTGCCGCGTCACGCGGTCGCGATCGCCACTGGTAACCAGACCCAAGTGATGCGCCCGGCCAAGGCGTTCGAGCACTTGGCGCGCTCCGGCAATCAGACGAGGCGAATGCTTCGCATACTGCTGCGCGCCACGCCCGGTCGGCGTCGTCCCACCGCGCCCGTGGCAACTTTGCCGCGCGATACACGCGGTACCAATTCGGCGAATAATGCCGCGCCAACTCTTCGAGCCCCCACGGAATCCCCATCTTGCGAAACATCGCCAGATACGCGGAAGAGTCTGCGCTGTAGGAGTCGATCAGCGTGCCGTCCCAATCGAAGAGTACGCCTTGCAAAGTTTTATTTTTAAGGGAAGCCATCGAGGGATAGGGTAGCAAAGCCTCAGTGCAAGCAGCTTGCCCAAAATTCAAGGAACGGTCATTGCAAGCGCAGCGAGCGGCCCGGCGACTGGCAAGGCCGCCCGGGAGTGTGACGGCCGTCACTTCGCGGGATGGCAACGATCACAGAATCCGGAACTTGGAAGGTCTACGGTTCAAGTCGAGAGGTGCCACATGCCAGCAACTCAAATGAAGCAACGAGTCGCTTTCAAAAATATCCTGTTCGCGACGGATTTTTCTTCCGCGGCTAACTGCGCCATGCGGTACGCAGCGGGCTTCGCAAAGAGCTTCGGGGCCAAGCTATATGCCCTGCACGTCAAGGAACCTGCCAATTACGCTCTGCCACCAGAGATGTGGGAGAGCGCGCAGTTGGCGCAGGACATGGAGATTCATAGCCTTCGTGACGCGGTGAAACGCGAGTTTCCGGAAATCGCTCCGGAAGTGTTGGCAGGCCAAGGAGGACTTTGGACGGCGTTGTCCTTGGCCATCGAGGCTTACCAGATCGATCTCCTTGTCGTAGGTACCAGAGGCAGAACGGGAGTGGAGAAAGTTATCTTGGGTTCGCAGGCGGAAGAAATTCTGCGACGCGCGCCTTGTCCGGTTCTCACGGTCGGACCGCAGGCCAATTCCCAGGAAGCAATACGTGGAACGTTCGCATCGGTTCTCTTTGCGACCAACTTTGGACCGGCTTCTTTTGCCGCGGCTCGAATCGCTGTTTCTTTGGCTGAGGAGTATCAGTCCAGACTAACGCTCCTGCATGTGATCGAAGATCGGGGCGCCAATGACCTGGCAGGTCCCGCGGAATTCGTGGAATCGAGCGAACGACAACTTCGCGCATTGGTCCCGAACGAGTCCAAATTTTGGTGCGCTCCGCGCTTCGTAGTGGAACAGGGCCTAGCCGCAGAAAAGATACTGGAAGCAGCGCGACGCATGAATGCAAACCTGATCGTTCTCGGAGTCCACGGGCAGGAAGGTGTTCCGGGCGCAGCGACGCATCTTCCCATAGCTACCGTGCACAAGATCATCGCCCATGCGGAATGCCCTGTGTTGACCCTGAGGGGCTAGTCGCAAGCACGGCTATACCGACGCCGTTGGAGACAGTCGAATCAACTTGCTGCCGGGCGTGGATATGCGCGGTCATCGACTAAAGAGCGATCGCGCAAAAGAGTTGGTTATCTGAATCTTGGAAGAGTGGCGATCAGGGGCGCAGGAAGCGCGACGGGACGCCATCGTCGCGGTCGAACTGCACATCGTCGAAGGAAGCTGCGACTCCGTACCAGCCGGGCATGGCGGCGGGTTCGATGCGTTGGACACGCGCGGTGCTGACGATAACAACACTGCCGTGCCCCATGGGACGGCTAACCAGCACAATTTCAAGTTCGATCTGGGCTCCCGCGGCAATCTCTTTTGGGCAAAGAAAAAACACACCAGTGGAGCTGATGTCGCGAGTCACCAGGGTTACCGGAAAATCTTCGGGTTGAGTGCCTACGCTACGCAATCGCAAAGGGAGCTTAAGCGAGGCGCGCGGATATTCGCGCTGCTCGTGGTTTACGCCGACAGCATGCGTGGGCACGCGCACAAAGCGGCGCGGCTGTCCGGGCGTGAGCAACGGCGTCACGCGCAGAGCAGGGACACGCGCCGGCTCCGCCGCCACTTGTTGCATCGGCGGCGCCAGCTTGGCCCTGCTTGCTTCTGTTTCCCCCGACCGAATGGGTGTTGCGCGGTTCGTCGCGCCCATCTCACCCTCAGAGATGCCACTTCGTCGCTGCCATTTCTGGCCCAACTGCACATGCCGCGAGTACACTTGCCGTAGAACTGGCCCCGGTTCCCAAAGTTGATGAGTGGGTGGATAAAATGCCATCTCAGGAGCAGGACGTCAACCTGTGGGAAACGCGCGAAGTGTCCTAAGCTCAAACACTTGGTAATAGTACCAGACGCAGTTATGCAGTTCTCTCACTGTGTTGTGGAAATCCTCGTCCAATATGGTGCTCGACACCCTGGCCGTCTCGCTTTAACTTAATCTCTAGGCTCCGCGGAATGTCCACGCCCATCGGCGATCCAGCATCAGGCAAGGCGGCGCCCGCCGCCTCAGAATCGCACGACCCAGAGAAGCGCGCTGCGCTCATCCTCGTCGCCGCTTTTGCCGCTGTCTATCTGATCTGGGGCTCGACATACCTCGCTATCGCGATCGGCATCCAGTCTTTTCCGCCCTTAATCCTTTCCGCCGCGCGCCACCTGACTGCCGGCCTGATTCTCTATCCCGTCTTACGCTGGAAAACCGGCATTCGGCCAACCCGCGCTCAGTGGCGCACGGCCATTGTTACCGGCCTCTTGCTCATTGTGGGCGGCAATGGGGGAGTTTGCTTATCCGAGCAAACCCTTCCCACGGGAGTGGCGGCTTTGATCGTGGCTCTCGTCTCCTTCTGGATGGTGCTTCTGGATTGGCTGCGGCCGGGAGGGCTGCGGCCCGCGCCGCGAGTGGTCGCCAGCCTGATCCTGGGGTTTGGCGGATTGGCGCTGCTGGTAGGTCCTGCGCATCTGGGAGGCTCGGAGAGGGTCAATCCCTTCGGCGCGGGGATTCTGGTGGTCGCAACCTTTTCGTGGGCTTGCGGGTCCATCTATTCGAAACACAACGATCTTCCGAGTTCGCCCATGCTCGGGGTTGGCATGCAAAGCCTCGTAGGCGGGACAGCCCTTTGGGTGGTTGCTCTGGTTTCAGGGGAAGGACGCCAATTTCATTTCGCAGCCGTTACGGCGCGTTCCTGTATCGCGATCGCCTACCTCATTGTATTTGGCTCTGGGATAGGATTCACCGCTTACGTCTACCTGCTCAAGAAAAGTACGGCAGCGCGCGTGGGGACGTATGCGTTCGTAAATCCCGTGGTGGCGCTGACGCTCGGCTGGTTCGCTGTCGGCGAAGCCATCACGCTGCGCACTGCGCTTGCCGCCGCCGTCATTCTCACGGCCGTCTTGCTGGTGATCACCGCGCCGCACAAGAATCCCATCGAAGCCGCGGAAGTCCTGCCAACCCCCGGGGAAGCTTAAGCAAGCGTTTAGGTACAACAACTCCGTGCGCCTTCTGAGGCTCGCCGTTCAAAACTACTTTGCCGAGCCTTTCCGGATAGATTTGCATTGCACGCTGCGCTATTTTCGTAGCATGGAAACGATGAAACCTTCGAACGGAGGCGCGACCATGCAAGTCTCGCCGCGCAAAGCCGCGCAATATTGGCGGGCTACGCTGGAGCGCGATGCGCGCGCCGACGGCAAATTCGTGCTGGCCGTGCGCTCGACGCACATTTACTGCCGGCCGTCCTGCCCGGCTCGCCGCCCGTTGCGGCAAAACGTACTTTTCTTCCAGACGGGGGAAGAAGCGGAAAGGCAGGGTTTTCGGCCCTGCCTGCGCTGCCGTCCAAACGAGATCGCCGCTTCGGCGGCCCTCGTGGCGCGCGCCGCGAAATATCTTTCCCAGTCGTCAGAGGAAGGCCTGCGGCTCTCCGAAGTGGCCAGAGAGCTGCATTCGAATGGGGGAACACTTCGACGCGCCTTCCGGCAAGTCACGGGGCTCGCGCCTCGCGAACTCGCGGAGGCTTTGCGCGTGAAGCGATTCAAGAGTTTGCTTCGCGCCGGAAAGAACATCACTGACGCGCTTTACGAAACCGGATACGGATCGTCCAGCCGGGTCTATGAACGCAGCAACGCGCAACTGGGAATGACGCCGGCTACTTATCAAAAGGGAGGAAAAGGTATGAAGATCGAATACACGATTGCAAAATCACCGCTCGGGAAGGTCTTGGTTGCGGCCACGGAACGCGGCGTGTCCGCCGTCTATCTGGGAGGCGCGCGAGACAAGCTCGTCGCGGAATTGCACGAAGAATATCCACGAGCGGACATTTCGCCAGCGACGGGCAGTGTGCAGAGCTGGGTCCGCGAGATTGTCCAGCGCATCGAAGGCAAGCCCGCGCAACTCGATCTGCCACTCGATTTGCAAGCCACGGCATTTCAACGGCGAGTGTGGCAGGAACTGCAGAACATTCCGCGCGGAACGACGCGCACGTACTCGCAAGTGGCCCGCGCCCTCGGGCGCCCGAAGGCTGTTCGCGCGGTAGCACGCGCCTGCGCCAGCAACCCCGTCTCGATTGTGGTGCCGTGCCACCGGGTGATTCGCGAGGACGGAAAACTGGCGGGCTACCGCTGGGGGCTCGCGCGCAAGGAAGAACTGCTCGCCAGTGAGCGCGCCGCCGCAAAATGAGCGGCCGTTTCATTGCTGTAACTTGTTAGAGGCAATTCCTTCGCTCTGGAAGCCGCGTTCGTTTGCGTGGAGAAATAAACACCCTCGGAAAACGAAAACGCCGCTAAACGCGGCGTTTTATAATTCACTGCTTGCTATTCGACGTGAGGCGTTACACGTGAGGCTTTTCGTGGCTCGCGTTTTTCGGCCAGTCCTGCTTGAACTCGGATTCATTGATTTTGAGGTTTTTCATCATGTTGCTGTAATGAAACAAGATGTAGTCGCCGGCGCCGGTTTCATAAAACTTTTGCTGAATCGGCAGCCAGGAAGCTTCGTCGATCCACATCTGGATGCGCGCGATCTGGCTGCGCATTTGATCGGATTTCGGCGTAAGCTCGAGCACAACGGTTTTTCTGTGATCGAATTCTTCTTCTCCGGTGACCGTCACCAGGTAGCTCTTCTTTAAATCTTCACTTCGCGTGCCGAAACCCAGGCGCGCATATTGATCGATCATCGAGCCATTCTTGCCAAGGTCGTATTCCTCGACACGATTCAGCTTGGGGTTGTACAGGAAGAGCGAGTTGCCGGTGCGCAGCATCGTTCGCGGCTCGGGCTTGGTGATCTCGATCCGCATTTTTTGATCGTGCCGCACCCAAATCTGTCCCGTCTCGGTGGAAGTATCTTTCACGACGGCGGTGTATTTCACATTTTCAATGTCCGCAGTGAGGCTGCGGAAGTCCTTCGCGGACCGATCCATCATCGCAAGGACGCCCTCGGTCGTCCATTTGGCGGTGGTTTGCGCCGCGCCCGCAATCATGGCAACGGCCGCCACGCCAAGCGCAAAAATCAATGGCATAACATGTCTTTTGGTCAAACGAAGCCCCTGTTGCTGCCCGATCCGTGTGGCTGGTTACGTCCTCTCGAATCCTAGCATATACATAGAGATGCACGAACTTCGCGCGAAGTTACGGTTTGTCGCTCGTGGATGGCCCTCAGAAGGGCCGGTCGCGGTGCGATTCCCGGCTAGCGATGGATTTCGACGTGATAGGCGATGACCGTGCCCTGCTCGTCGCGTACCGGCTCGATTTTGGAAATGGTGAAGCGCTTGTTGCCTAGCTCGGGGAGGGCTTTTTGCAGGGCATTGTGCAGTTCGTTTTCCAGCGCGGGAGTTTGCTCGGGAGGCGCGAGGATGCGCGCGTCCACCCGGTACGTTTTATTCTCGCCATCCTCACTGACCAGGACGACTTGCCCGGGAGTGTTTGCGGCAAGACCCATCTGAGGCTGGTCGTGAAACCATCCTCGCGGCGTCGCCAAGACAAATATCAAAATCAGGATGACCGCAGCGTCGTACTGCCACGTGCCGCGCTCGTACGCCCAAAAAAACGTCTTCGAGAAAATCTGTCCGAGACTCGCCATCTCAGTCCGCAGGAATTCCGTCGACGATCACGCCATCCCGCATGTGCACCACGCGGTCAAAATACGCGGTGGCTTCGGGATTGTGCGTGATCATGACGATCGTCTGGCCCAAATCTTTATTCAGCTGCCGAAGCATCTGCAGCACCACTTCGGAATTCTTAGAATCCAGATTGCCCGTGGGCTCGTCCGCCAGCAGGATTTTCGGTTCGTTGATAATCGCCCGGGCGATGGCCACGCGCTGCTGCTCGCCCCCCGAAAGCTCCGAAGGCTTATGTTTCAGGCGCCCGGCAAGCCCCAGCAAGCTGGTCACAACATCAAAGCGATGCGGGTCGAAACCATCCCCGTGGATAAATTGCGCGATGGCGATATTCCCTTTGGCGGTCAGCGTCGGCAGAAGATTAAAACGTTGGAAAACAAATCCGATTTTGCTCCGGCGCAGCTTGGTGCGCTCGGCGTCGCTCATGGCCGTCAAATCGTTGCCGTCCACCAGGATGCGGCCTTTGGACGCCTGGGCCAGGCCGCCAATCACATAGAGCAGAGAGGACTTCCCGCAACCCGACGGGCCCATCACCGCCACGGATTCGCCCGGCGCCACGGCAAAATTCACCCCACGAAGCGCGGGGACCTCCACTTTCCCTGCGCGGTAGAGCTTCCACAAGTTTTCTGTTTTAAGTATCGGCTCCAAGCTCTTTTTTCCTGGGACAATCAGCCCTTCGGCAGGTTGCTGTATTGTAGCTGCGATTGCCATTTGTGCCTAGCCGCTGCGTGAATCCGCGGCGTTTTTCTCCCTTTCTAACCGTGCCTCTTCGCAGTGTTTCTCCCGTCCTTCGCAATCCGCCTGTCCTCAATCGTAGGAGAGCGCCTCGACAGGGTCCTTTCTGCTTGCCATCCACGCCGGATAGCTGGCACCCAGCATTGCTCCCACCAAGGCAATGCCTCCGGCTCGAAATATCCATGGCCAGGTTATGAGTATGGAGAGGGTAGGGAAGCCGGCGAGAAACGCCGCGCGTACCGCGTAGCTCAGCCCGACTCCCGCAAATATCCCCAGAACGCATAGCCCAGCGGACTCCGTCAGCAGCGCCCGCACAATGAACGCCCGGCCGGCGCCAAGGGATTTCAAGACGCCGATATCGCGCGTGCGCTCGATCACTGTCGTATACATCGTCAAAAAGATCACCAGCAATCCGATGGTGACGGCGAGCGAAATCATGGCGTTGATAAATGTCTTCAACCCCGGAATGTTGGTGGAGGTCATTACCGACAAAAACGAACTGAGAGGACTGACCGTATAGCCCGGCAGTAAATGGCGAGTCTCCTGCATGACATCTTCCGTATGTTCCGGCCGCGTGCACTTAATCAGGAAAATGCTGGCTTTATCATGCGCGCCCACCAGGTCCTGGAGAGTCGCCAGAGAAACGAACAAGCGGGCGCCTTTTCCGTGCTCGATGATGGCTACCACGTGCCAGTCGTGATTCAGGACCTTGTACGTGTCGCCGACTTTAATGTGTTTTGCCTTTGCCGCCCAGTCGTCAACGAGCAGGTCGTCCGGCCCTTCCAAGTCATGGCCTTCCAGAAAAACGAATCCGCCAGAAACGGCGCGAAAGCTTTCGGGATCGATCCCCCAAATGGTCTCGATGACGCCCGCGGAATTGAACTGGAGAAGGGCCGGGGCCGTCGCCTGGACGTATTTCAATTCCGCCAGCTTTTCGCCGATTTTTATAGGCATAGGCGCGCCGGTCATTCCTATGAACATGGAAGCCGCGGGTGGCTGAACCATCACATCCGCTCCGATGCCTTCAATGCGCTTGGCTGTTTCCGTCAGCAAACCCGACGTCAGCCCCACAATCAGCACCACCAGCGCCACTTCGACGGCTACGGCGAGGACACCGATCAACGTGCGCAGAGGCCGATGCAGCAAGTTGCGGACAATCAGCTCGCCCATCATGGCTTTTTCTCCGGCGCATCTTCGCCAACGTGGACCAGTTCCGATCCTGGCGGCTGCTCGAGCTTGAAGCGATCCACCGGGATGTCTTCATTCAGGGTCAACTTGGACACCTGCAGGTCCAGCCGGTAATCATCATGGGGCCTCTCGATTTGAATCGTGCGCGGGAAAGCCCTTACGGCGGACGCGCCATCCCCTATTTGTTTCTGATCGCCCTCTAGCGGCTCCCATTCGGAGTAGCGCACATCGGAGAGCAAGACACCCTTGGGTCCAAACTCCAGCAATCTCGCGACCTCGAGATCGGCGCGATTGAACCAAATCTCCCGCAAGATTTCTCTTCGATATCCGCCACGCAAAACGGTCAGCACATAATACCGCGCCTTCTCGTCGTTGAACTCCGTAAACAGCACGTCTTCTTCCTTGCGAACTTCGCTCCAAAGCAGCGCGTCCAGTAGATGCTGCGGCCGGAGATTCTCGATGGGCTTGCTGCTGATTCGCTCCTGCGCGATTGGCCCTATAAGAAACTTATTTTTCGAGGGAATCGACACGCGAAACGAATCCGCATCGCTGGCCATGTCAAAGACGGTCTTACCGATCACCGGCGCCTGCCCGATCATCCGGATGTAGGCCGGCCGCTCTGCCAGAAGAAACGCCTTCACTTCGTGATACTCCTCGATGACGCCGCTGTATTTTGAGCCGGCAGTGGGCTTCAGCTCGACGACGGCGTTCACGCTTTTCACGCCTTGTGCCATGGCATTGTATTTTTCGAGCAACTCTTCGCGGGTGGCATCCTTCGCGACGACGATTTGCGTGGCAGGCACGTTTTGTTTTTTGCTGACAGCACCTCCGCAGCCGCAGGAAATTGCCGCCAGTGTCACCCCGAGCATACATGCCGAGCCACGCCGCATCCGTCTCTTCCGCTCCTTTGTGCAAAAACGATGCAATCTAGCAACCATGATCACAGGCGTCAACCAAGTGCCACAGCTCATTATGAACGAAGGTGGCGGTGCACTGCGAGTCCGGAGCGCCGGCTATGTTTTGAGGTAGAACCAGAAGTTTTTAAATGAAACCGCGCAGTGTGTAACTCCCACAAAACAAAGAATTAACGCAGAGGTCGCGGAGGAACAGAGAGCACAGAGATTGCCCCGCGGTATATAATCGCGCTCGATCTTGAACTCTTAGGGAGATGCATTTGAATCGCCGGGAATTCCATGGGTGTCTGCTTCGACTTTCTGTAGGAGCACTCATCGCTCCACGCCTGTTTGCTGCGGGGCGCGCGGGTGATTCTTCCGGTGTGGCGGAGCTTTACAAACGCGCCGTGGTCATGGATTCGCTTTGCAGTCCTTTTCAACATTTGGACCCATCTCCCAGTCCTGAGCTGCTGGAAACCGTTCGGCAATCTGGAATAACTGCACTCAATTGCACGATCTCCGAACGCACTCTCGACGGAACGCTCGAGAACCTCGCTTTGCTCGAAGCCCTTGTGGAAAATCAACCGGACAGCTTCTCCATAGTCCGCAAACATTCCGAGATCGCACTTGCCAAACAGCAAGGCAAGATCGGCCTTCTTCCTGGATTTCAAGACACGGCGTTTTTCGAGGAGAATCCAGAGCGCATCGAGATGTTCAGAAACCTTGGCGTGCGCATCATGCAGCTCACGTATAACAATCGCAGCCTTTTTGGGGATGGCTGCCTTGAACCGGGAAACGCCGGGCTGAGCAAGGCTGGAATCGCAGCTGTCAAAAAAATGAACGAAATCGGCGTGGCCGTCGACCTTAGTCACAGCGGGTATCGCACCACTTCCGAAGGAATCGCGGCCTCGTCGAAGCCGGTGCTTATCTCGCACTCGGGCTGTGCGGCGGTGTATCCGCATCCCCGTAACAAGCCCGACGAAATACTGAAATCGCTCGCCGATCGCGGCGGCTACTTTGGCGTGTACCTCATGCCGTATTTGGTGGCATCGCCTACAGTGCCCACGCGCGAGCACGTTCTCGATCATCTGCTCCACGCGATAAATGTCTGCGGCGCGGAGCATGTCGGCATTGGCTCCGATGGTTCGATTGAGAAAGTCGTCCTTACTCCCGCGCAAAAAGCCGATTTTGACGCCGACATTGCGCGGCGCAAAAAGCTCGGCATTGGCGCACCAGGGGAGGACCGCTATCCCTACGTGCCCGATCTGAATGGTCCGGATCACATGCGGATCATCGCGGAAGAACTTGCGCGCCGCGGCCAGCCTTCGTCCGTCATCGAGAAAGTTTTGGGCGCGAATTTCCAGCGCGTGCTGGGGGAAATTTGGGGAACGGCTTAAAACTGCGATTGGTTGTGCGCGAATCGCTTTAATTACTGGGGGCGGGCGATGTAAATGTCGAAAGGCTGAACTGCGGGGCGGACGCGGCGTATCACTTCGCTGGCCCAGAGCGTGGAGCTGAGAAGCGTCACCCAGCCGTCTTCCGGCTCGCAGACCGCGCAGAAAATGTAGCGCTCGTAGGCCGCCTGGTAGGCGTCTACACCGCGCTTCGAAAGGTCACCTTCCAGGGCCGAATCAGGATTTTCTGCGGCGGCTCCCGCGCGAAACCCAAACGTTTCCCCTTCGAAGCGCTCGAAAAGTTGGAACAGCTGGCTCTGGCGGGGTTGCGGCAAGACTACGCAGCGCCCACCGGCTTCGCGATACTCCATCTTCCGCGCTTTGCAAAAATCCAGCAACGCGATCGATGTGGCTGAAAAAATCCACGACGTAGAATTCCTCAAGCGCCAGGGCAGGGAAGATGGCCGACCAGATTTCGGCTGCCTTGCTTGCCGCGAACGGGCTCGCGGTTTTCCGTTTCCACGAGCTCGAGCCCGACCGCTTTTACGCCCGGGCCGAGGTCCAGCGCTTCCACGTCCAGCGAGAAAGGGAGGCAGTTCGAGCGCGCCCGGCGGCGCGCCGGGGGGAAGACTCATTCCAGCGTCTCCGCTTCCGGAAATCTAGCGCGAAAATCGGGCGACTGCTTTGCGGACGTCGAGCCAGTCGAAAAATGCATCGGGAGTTTCGAGCCAGATGCGAAACCAATTCGCAATCTCGACTTTTTCCTCGCGCTTGTGGGGTTCCACTTTGTGATTTCGCGAAATCATTTCCGCGCGCCGTTTGCCGAGCCGCGCGATTCCCAAAACGCGCTCGACGGCCGCATGCTCGCCGTGCGCCTGAAATTTCCGCATCAGCTCATCCAGCCGCATGATGCTGACTTCCGCATCCTCCAGCGTTTTGAAATGCAGCAGGTCTTCGAACTCTTCTTCGTACTGTTCTTCGGCTTCTTCCTGCAAGGTAAGCAGCACTTTCCAGCCCGCCGTTTTCAAGACGTCCCCGATGTATTCCGAGCTGGTTTTTCCTGCCTCGCCATGTTCCGCCTGGAGCCGCCGCCGCAGTTGATCGATCTCCGCAAGGGTCCATTTTGCCGCGCCGATCTCCCGGGCGGTTTCGAGGATCAGATCCTTTTTCGTTTTATCCGAATCGGTCATCAAGCTGTGCCCTTGTGCGATTTAGGGTGCGCTTTCTTTTTGGTCTGCGCCTTCGCTGCTTTTGCGTCTGCGGCGGGGGAGGCGGTGGATCGGCCGGAAGTCCCGCGAGCAGCCGGCGGTACTTTGTCACATTCCGGTTGTGTTCGGCCAGTGTCGCGCTAAAAAAATGTCCGCCCTGGGTATTGGCCACGAAATAGAGATAGTCGGTTTGCGCAGGCTGCAGCGCCGCGCGCAGGGAGGCTTCGCCCGGATTGCCGATCGGGCCCGGCGGCAATCCTGTGTGCTCATATGTATTGTACGGCGAATTCACATGCAAGTCGGCGCCTGTCAAAGTGCCGGTGTAGCGGCCATCTTGCTCCAGAGCATAAATCACGGTCGGATCGCATTGCAGCATCATGTCTTTGCGCAAACGATTTTCGAAGACGCCCGCAACGAGTGGCCGCTCGTCCTTTTTAGGAGTTTCGCGCTCGACCAGCGACGCCAGCGTTACGATGGAAGAAATCGGATAGCCCGAGGCCAGACGCGTTTTATCGCCGCCCAGCCACCGGCGGCGAAATCCTCGTCCACTGCTCCCGGAATTTCTTCACCATCGCGGCGGTCAGCTCCACGGCGATTGGATGCCGCGGCAACTGATATGTCGCGGGGAAGAGATAACCTTCCAGGGTGAGGGCGTGCGGGTCAATATCGCGAACCATCATTGGATCGCTCGCGGCTTTCACGAAATCATCGGCAAGAAGAAAATGCCCGGCTTGGAGATCGTGCGCAATGTCATAAAAGTTTCGCCTTCGCGCACGGTAAAGGGAATTTCGTAGACGTCGCCTTTCGCAAGCTTCCAGAAGACGTCGCGGCCGCTAACGGCGTGATCGAAAAAATATTCTCCCGCTTCGAGCGATCGTTTCGGATGCCGCCGCGCATACACTTCAAAGGCAATCGCGCTGCGCACCACGCCGTTGCTTTCCAGCATGCGGGCCACGCCGCGGCTCGAAGCTCCGTGCGGCACGGTAACGAACACACCTTCGCTCGCGAACCCCTGGTAGGGCTTCGTGATGCAATACCATCCCCAGGCTCCGGCCGCCGCCGCAGCCAGCACCAGCACCAAAATGAAGTAGCAGAAACTTCTTCAAATCAGCCTCGCGAATCCCAAGCGCACATATTTCACTTCGCGTCTTGCACGTGCCCGTTGCCGGTCCAGATATTCCTTCAAGATCAAAGCCGCGGCCATGGCGTCCACGCCCATCTTCTCGCTTTCCTTCTTCTTCTTTTTGCTGGAGGCCGCGTGAATCGTCCGCCCCTGTTGCTCTTCCAGCAACCGCTCCGCTTCCCAGCTAGTCAGGCGCTCGTCCACCATTTCGACCGGCAAACCAATTTGTTTGTGGACGCGCTGACCGAACCGCGCCGCTTCTTCCGCCATGTCGCCGCGCGTCCCGTCCAGCCGAAGCGGCAATCCCACTACGATTTGTTTAACGCCGTGCTCGCGGACCAGCTCCCGCAGCCGCCGCATGTCCTCGTTGCGGTTTATCCGGTCCAAAGTTCCCAGTGGCCGCGCCAGCGCCGCTTCCGTGTTGGCGATCGCCATTCCGATCCTTGCGCGCCCATAATCCAGCGCCAGGATATGCGCGCGGTTTTCAAATCGCCGCCATTCGCAAGATGCTTTCCACACTTCCAGTATACCGGGAAGCAATTCGCAAATATGCGCGTGCTGCCTAAGAGTGGACTATCTTCTAGAGCACCAAGGCCTCTGATTTGGATGAGAAAGGAACCTTAAGGTTTGCGGCCGCGGGCGCCGCCTTGCCAGGCGTCCCAATAGCCGAAGAGCTTCATCTGCTGGTCGAGGCCGGTTTCTTTGACGAGCGTCATCGAGTTCGGCCCGCGTTAAGCGTTTGCCGAGAGGTTCGGTGCGGTCGGCGATGCCCCAAGCTGTTAGCGCCGCTAGCGCGGTGTTGAGCTTCAGCTCGCGAATATCGACCTTGTCGAAAGTATCCGAGGCGGCGTGGTAGTTCGCCAGATAGTTGGACACTTCCTGATTGGCCACCAGATTTGGCACGCCTTCCAGCAGAAAATCGAAGATTGTCGGTTCCGAACGAAGCATCGACCGTATGATTGTTCGCGCCCCAAGACTCCAAGCGGCTTCAGCACTTCGCGGACGCCGGCCTCGATGTCGCGCCGCCCGCCTAGCGAATAGCCAGTGACGTCGGCCGTTGCCTGCATCAAAAGTAATCATGGCGCGAATTTTGTCCATCTCCGCGCGATGCTGCTTTCACGTATTCATAGGAGCCAATCGTGCCTTGCTCTTCGCCGCTGAACAGAACAAAACGTATTGTGCGCCGCGGCAATAACCCGGTTGCCCTGATGGCTCGCGCCGCCTCGATCACCAACGCCGCGTTGCAACCGTTGTCCAGCGCCCCTGTCCCCAACTCCCACGAATCCAAATGCGCGCCAAGAATCACCACTTCGTCGGGCTTCTCATAGCCGCGAATCTCGCCTACAACATTTTCCTGCTCGACCGGGCCCGCCAATTATGTTGGGCATGTTGAGAGCACACGCACTTTGCCAGGATAGGCGGCCAGCCGTGCGCGCGAGCCGCATAGCATCTTCACGCGCGACGATGGCTTGAGGAATTTTGTCGATCGCGCCAGCCAGACGAGTTGGTGTGGCGATAGCTAAGCAAGTCGTTCGCGCGCACCCATCCAAAGAATGGCGGAGGCTCCGGCCCCGAGCGCATGGTCGATGATCTCCGGCGGGCGAAGGTATTCGTTGAAAAGATCGGCCCAGGTCGAGCCCACATCCGTGTGGATGAGGAGAAGCGCGCCCTTTAGTGATGATCTTGCCCGCGAGAAATCATTCTGCCGTCCGTAACCGAGTCGACGAGCGGCCCCTCGATCCCCTCCGGGGGCGTCGCCGGGCCCCAAGCCTCGGAAAGAGCACGAAAGTTTTAGAGGTCAACCATGTTCACAAACAATTGGCCGGTAAAGATTTCATGCGAGGAACGGTCCGGCGCTGGCTGGGTCACCACGAGCGTCGTAGCTCCTTCACGCCACGTCGCATGCAGCATGTATTTCTCCGTGTGAACCTCGACGCCCTGCGCGCGAAATGCGGCCAGCGCCCACGTCCACCGCTTTCGCCATTTCCGGCGATCCCGTTACGCGCCCGCCGATTTCGTCGGTGAGACGGCGCAGATTTTCCTCCATCGGCGACGGGCCCATCACTTGCGGCACAATCTTTGCCGCCGCTTGCGCGCAGCTCGAAGCATCCGTCGCGGAACAGGCTGCGGCGCTCTGTCGCGGATTGCGCAGGGCCAGAGAGTCCTCTGCCGGAGGCAGTTGCGCTGAGGCAGAAAGCGAAGCAAAGACGCAAAGAAGCAACGAAGCAAAGAAAATCTTGATGCAGCGCATCGGAATTTACTCTCCGGCGAGAAATGGCCTTGCCGCAACTTATTTTCAGCGGCAAGCCCGTGCATCCTGGCGCGGAGTAGTATAAGCTCGCGCCGCTTCGCTGAGAAATAAGCCGTCACAATCCATTCGGTCGAGGGAATCCGCCGATGAAAAAATCGATTTCGATGTTGGCGATGGCTCTGGTGCTCGTTGCCACAGCCTATGCGCAATCGGCCGCCCAAACCACCCCCGCGAACCTCGACGCCCGCGCAAAAGCCGCGCTCGCTGTCATTCGCGGAACGCTCAACATTCACGGCCTCCAGCAACCCGTCCGCGTGCAGCGTGACCGCTGGGGCGTTGCCCACATCTACGCGCAAAATGAGCACGATCTGTTCTTCGCGCAGGGCTTTGTCGTGGCGCAAGACCGCCTCTTCCAAATGGAACTCTGGAAGCGCTCCGGCCAGGGCCGCCTCGCTGAAATCCTTGGCCCTGCTTACGTGCAGCGCGACACGAACGCTACGCCTGCTGCGCTATCGCGGCGATATGGACGCCGAGTACAAAAGCTATTCCGCCGACACGAAAGAGATCCTTGAAGCCTTCACCAGCGGCATCAATGCCTACATGGAAGAGATCCAAAAGCCCGGCGGCATCGGCCTTCCGCTCGAGTTCCAACTCGCTGGCTTCAAGCCCGATCCGTGGAAGCCTGAAGACTGCCTGAACCGCCTCGCCGCCTACTCGGTAACCGGAAACGGCGCGAGCGAACTGCACAGCGCCCGATTAGTCGCGCTTCTCGGCCCGGAAAAAGCCGCGGCGCTTCTCGAACTCGATCCCCCGGTAAAACTCGATCCCGCTCCCGGCATGGATTTTTCCGGCCTGTCCCCGGAGCTGCTGAAAAATCTCGTCGGCAGCGACGTCCCGCTCCATTTCCCAGAAACGCCCGTTCAAGGGAGCAACAACTGGACTGTCTCAGGCTCGCTGACCGCGACCGGCAAGCCCTTTCTCGCCAACGATCCCCATCGCGTCATCGCCGAACCTTCGTTGCGCTACATCGTTCATCTCGTCGCCCCCGGATGGAACGTTATCGGCGCCGGCGAACCCGGGCTTCCCGGAGTCGCCGTCGGCCACAATGAAAAAATCGCCTGGGGCTTCACTATCTTCGGCCTCGATCAGCAAGACCTCTATCTCGCCGAGTTAAACCCTGCCGACCCGCTGCAGTACAAAACGGAGCGCGGCTGGGAACACATGGAAGTCAAAACAGAAACGATCAACGTGCGCGGTGGAGGTCCGGTCACCGTCGAATTGAAGTTCACGCGCCACGGCCCAGTTCTCTGGGCAGACGGAAAGCGTGCGCTTGCTTTGCATTGGGTCGGCGCCGAACCCGGCACCGCCGGCTATCTCGGCTCGTTGGCGCTCGACCGCGCCCAGAATTGGCAAGAATTTGAAGAAGCCATGCCCCGCTGGAAAGTCCCATCCGAAAATATCGTGTACGCCGATCGCGACGGCAACATCGGCGAACATTCCACGGGGCTGGCGCCTCTTCGCAAAAACTGGACGGGCTTGCTGCCGGTGCCGGAGGACGGCGGTTACGAATGGAGCGGTTTTGTGCCCAACGGCGATCTTCCGCACACCTACAATCCCGCTTCTGGTTTTGTAGCATCGGCGAATCACAAAATGATCCCGGAAAATTATCCCTATGCTGTCGGATTTCAATGGGCGCCGCCGGAACGATTCCTGCGCATTTCGGAGGTGATTGGAGACGCCGCGAAGGAAGGCCGCAAACTCCGCGTGGGGGACATGGAAAACCTTGCAGAACGACGTCGTGT
This sequence comes from uncultured Acidobacteriota bacterium, assembly GCA_963804545.1. Classification (GTDB taxonomy): domain Bacteria; phylum Acidobacteriota; class Terriglobia; order Acidiferrales; family UBA7541; genus Acidiferrum. Next base: position 1,391,224 of record CAWDQW010000004.1, on the reverse strand, counting down.
CTTTGCCCGCGCGCGATCTGCAAACCCTGCTGAAGTCCGCAGCCGGCCAGGCCTCAAGCCCGGCCGCTAAGCGCTTGCTCGACTGGAACTGTGCGATCGCACCCGATTCGACTGCCGCTACTCTTTACGAATTTTGGGTTGCCGAACTGCTCGACGCAGTCACGAAAATAGTTGTTCCTCTCGAAGCTCAAAAGATCGTAGGGAGATTGTCGCTTCAGAAATCCACGGAAGAGCTAGCGCATCCGAGCATCGCCGTCTTCGGCCAAAATCCCCAGGCCGCCCGCGACGCGTTACTGCTGCAGACGCTCCAGGCCGCAGAGCAGAAACTCTCGGCGAAGCTGGGCCCTGATCCCCAAAACTGGGCTTGGGGGAAATTGCATCGCGTCTCGTTTATCCATCCGCTCGCCAGCGTGGCACCCGCAGCCAAGGCGTTGTTCGATTCCGGCCCATTCCCTCGTCCCGGGGATAACACGCACCGTCGACGCCACCTATTTTGGCGGAGCTTCCTTCGACCAACTGGCCGGCGCAAGCTATCGCGAGATCTTCGATCTAAGCGACTGGGACAACGCCGCTTGGCGTCAATGTCCCCGGCCAAAGCGGTCAGCCCGGCAGCCCGCATTACGACGATCTGCTACCGCTCTGGACGCGCGGCCAATATTTTCCGCTGCGCTACAGCAAGCCGTCCGTCGATCGCGAAACCACGGACGTCCTCGAGCTAAAACCCTGAGCGGAGAAAACCAGCAAGGAGCGGGAGCTAACGAACGCGAAGCTCGGGACGAGCCACACAGTCGGCAACGCGCGCGACTTGCACCATTTCCGCAACGTCATGCACGCGCACAATATGCGCGCCGCCCAAAATGCTTGCCGTGACGGTCGCCGCCGTGCCCCAGATACGTTCCTCCGGCGGGGCAGCTTTTCCGCCGCGCGCAAGCGTCGCCCCTAAAAATCCTTTGCGCGAACTTCCCACAAGCAGCGGAAAACCAAGAGCAGCAAGCCGCGGCAATTTTTCGATCAACTCATAGTTCTGCGCATAGCTTTTTCCGAATCCGATCCCCGGATCCAAAATAATCTGAGTCTTCGCAACGCCGGCCTTGCGCGCCTTCGCCACGGATTCTCGCAGCCCTTGCGTAACATCTCGTATTACATCTCGTGCGAACGGCCCGCGTTGCATCGTTCGAGGCTCGCCGCGCATGTGCATCAGAATGAGCGGCGCACCGTGTCTCGCCGCGACCTCCGCCGTGCGCTCGTCGCTTCGCAATCCTGAAACATCATTGATGATCTGCGCGCCTGCGCCAATGGCGAGATCGGCTATGGTGGATCGCCGCGTATCTACCGATATAGGAATCTTCAGACGGCCCCGCAAGCCCTCCAGCACGGGAAGAATGCGGTCCAGTTCTTCCGAGGCCGAGGTTTCTTCCGAACCTGGCCGCGTGGATTCTCCTCCAATGTCAAGAATGTCGGCGCCCGCCTGCTCCAGCGCAAGCGCACGTTCCACGGCGATTTCAGGCTGTGCGTATTTCCCGCCGTCCGAAAAACTGTCTGGCGTTACATTCAACACGCCCAATATGAGCGTGCGCTCACCGAGAACGAGTGTCTGCGAGCGCAGCTTCAGCCGGAATTTTCTTCGTCAACGCCATAGGATGGACAGAGTCTAGGAGTTTAACTCAGAGGGACCGAAAGCTCCGTTACTCGCTCGAGCCAAAAAGCAAAAACAGACAGGCAGGAATGCCTTTGCGACTAATCCAAATCAAAATCGCGAATAGGCTTCCCGGCGGGCGCGTCTTTGGCCTTCTTCATGGCTTCTTCGAATTTTTTGGCCAGGATGTCTTCTTTGTGGGTTTCCTGAAAAAACGAATCCGCAAACTTGTCTTCGCGCTGACGCCGCTGCTCCGCAAGAATCCCGTGCGCATTTTCCAGATCGACGTTAGGCCCCGCCTTCACCGGCGCCTCGTGCGACAGCACCGCCCCAAACACCGCGTCCACCACCAACTTCGCCTGGCAGCACGGGCACGTCACCTGCAGATTGTCCGGCTCCTTCTTTCCCATAACCGCATTCTACGCCATTTTGCCTACGGCGGTCACCGCCTGCCCCGTTTCACCAGTAAATCCATTCAGCCAAAAAAGTAGGGGCACGATACTTCGTGCCCCTATTGCCAAATTACTCGCTACTATCTTGTCGTCTACGCCTTCGCCGGATTCTCTCCGCGCGTAAATCCCGGCGCAGGCCGCAATTCCGGCCGCACGACCTTGGGATCAGCGCTAGGCGCTGGCGGAGCCTGAGGAGGAGGCGTCCGCGGCTTCTCCGGCAGCGGCTTGCCTTCCATCAACATTTTCACTTCGTTCGCATCGATCACTTCGCGTTCGAGCAACGCCTGCGCGATGCGCTCAAGCGTATCGCGGTTGTTCGAAAGCAGCCGCTTCGCATTCTCATAACCGCTGTTGACGATGCGCTTCACTTCCTTGTCGATCTGGATCGCCGTGTCTTCCGAATAGTCGCGATGCTGCGTAATTTCGCGGCCGAGGAAGATCGCTTCATCCTTTTTGCCGTAAGCCAGCGGGCCCAGTTCGCTCATGCCCCATTCGCAAACCATGTTGCGCGCCAGGTCGGTGGCACGTTCGATGTCGTTGCCCGCGCCGGTGGTAATGTGGCCGAGGAAAATCTCTTCTGCCGAACGCCCGCCCATCAGAACGGCGAGCATCGCTTCCAGATATTCCCGCGTGTAGGTGTGCTTGTCGTCTTCGGGCAATTGCATCGTCAGCCCGAGCGCCATGCCTCGCGGAATGATCGTGACTTTGTGAACCGGATCGGCTCCCGGCGTCATCGCCGCAACCAGGGCGTGGCCCGCTTCGTGGTACGCGGTGTTCTTTTTCTCTTCGTCCGAAAGAATCATCGACTTGCGCTCGACGCCCATCAGCACTTTGTCTTTGGACATCTCGAAGTCGACCTGCATGACGAATTTGCGGTTCTGCCGCGCAGCCCACAGCGCCGCTTCGTTCACCAGATTGGCGAGATCCGCGCCGGAGAAGCCCGGCGTACCGCGAGCGATGATTGACAGTTCCACATCATCGGATAGCGGCACTTTGCGCGTGTGCACGCGGAGAATTTCTTCGCGGCCTTTCACGTCCGGCCGAGCAACCACGACGCGGCGGTCGAACCGCCCAGGACGCAGCAACGCCGGATCGAGCACATCGGGCCGGTTGGTCGCGGCGATCAAGATGACGCCTTCGTTCGATTCGAATCCGTCCATTTCGACGAGCAATGCGTTCAGCGTTTGTTCCCGCTCGTCGTGTCCACCGCCCAAGCCAGCGCCGCGGTGCCGCCCGACTGCATCGATTTCGTCGATGAAAATGATGCAAGGCGCGTTCTTCTTGCCCTGTTCGAACAAGTCGCGCACGCGGCTCGCGCCGACGCCCACGAACATTTCCACGAAGTCCGAACCCGAAATCGAGAAGAACGGAACGTTCGCTTCTCCTGCGATCGCTCTTGCAAGCAGAGTTTTGCCCGTTCCAGGAGGCCCGACCAGCAACACGCCCTTGGGAATGCGCCCGCCGAGCTTCTGGAATTTCTGCGGGTCTTTCAAGAACTCGATAATTTCCTGCAACTCTTCTTTAGCTTCGTCGGTCCCTGCAACATCCTTGAACGTGGCTTTCTTCTGCTGCGCCGATAGCAATCGTGCGCGCGACTTGCCGAAGCTCAGCGCCTTGTTTCCGCCGGCCTGCATCTGCCGCATCAGGAAGAGACAAAATCCGACAAGCAAGATCAGCGGCGCGGCGTTCAGCAGAATCAAAATCCAATCCCCGCTGCGCACTTCCTTCATTCCCTTGATCACCGCTCCCTTGTCTTTCAATTCCTTGACGAGATCCGGAGCCGCTTCCTTGAAAACCGTCACTGTAAATTTACGATTCGCGCGGGCGAAGGTATTCGCCCTGAACTCTCGTAGCTGTTCGGCGAGAGGTACAGCGTCACTTCCTTGACGTCTCCCGCGTCTACCTTGGCCATGAACTCGCTGTAACCAGGAGTGTCCTCCCGCGCCTGGCTTCCATTCGCGGACACCAGTTTCCACAGCATCACGCCGAGAAACACGATGGAGATCCAGAAAAGAATTGTCTTTGCCGTAGAACTGGAATTCACGTTGTCCTCACCTTTGTCCTTGGCCCCGTGGAAATTCATCCCACGAGGAAGCGACGCGCGAAACCTTCGACCTTACTTCGTACGTCCTTGCCGTCGCTTCACCTGCGCTGGTCCATTGGAGAGAGCCCGATGATTCCGCCCCGTTCCATTGTCCGCAGCCAGGCCGTACCCGACCCATACCTCATTAGATGCCGTTCGGAACCCAAAGTAATCAGGTTCCAGGCCCACGCGCCGCCGCGCGGGTTTGTCCAGCAGTACTGCCAGTCGCAGCGATCTGGGCTGGCTTTCGCCCAATCGCCTCAAGAGAAATTCTTGTGTTACGCCGCTCTCCAGAACCGCGTCAAGCAGGAGAACATCGCGGCCCTTCAACTCCGGGCGCGCGCCAAAATAAACTTCGCGCCTTGCGTTGCCGCCGTCGCTTACGTCCCGCACGTCCTCGCGGACGAAGTGGCAAACCACCGCGGTGTTAATCTCGCGAATCAAATCGGCGGCAAATACAAATCCGCGGTCCAGTGTAACGACCACGTCCACCCGCCGCCCCTTGTACGCCCGGGTGATTTCTTTCCCGAGCGCTGAAACCCTCGCGCCAATACGCGCGGCAGAATAAGCCGCTCGGCCCGACGCACTCGACTTGACCGCTGGGCGGTCACTCATCAAAGCGTTTCCTCGGCGATCAAAATTCCTGTTCGGGTCCCCTCATTTGGCGCGAACCCGGCGGCCACTGGAAAGCCGCGCGCCCATACAAGTAAGTCGCCGCTTGTCAAAACCGGCCAGCCATCGCGTTCCCATCGGCTGATGCGCTTTTCGTTCAAAAGCCGCTTTAGCTTGTGCGCTTTCTGATGCCCCGCGGGTTGCAACTTGTCCCCGAAACGCCAGTTGCGCAGCACAAGCGGCAAACGCAGCCGGTCGCGGTCCAAGACCGCCCCTGATTTACTAGTGTCCCCCCTCTTTGCGAGCCAGTCAATCACCCTGAGGCGGAAAACGCACTGCGCTTGCGGCACACGCAAACTCACCTCGCCATTTCCAAATTCCTCAAAATCGATTTTGTACTCGTACTCCGCCGTGGCATTTTTTTCCGCCACGCGTTTTCCGCTCGCCCTGCCGCTCGCGCTCACCCCGCCAAACTCGCCGGCCTTACGTTTCGCGCCAGCTCCCCTCGCCGCCCGCGGCGAATTTCCGCGGAAAACCAACTCATCTCGCTCCCGCCGGACATCCACTCCTCCAGGCAGTTGCAGCGTCTTCCCATTCTCCCCGCGCCGCGCCAGTTCCATCACCATCGCGATATGCTGCCCCAAAATTTGCCCGCTTTCGCTCTTCCTCTCCTCAATTAGACGGCGCAGCATCCGCTTAGTCAGGGCTGCGAATTTCTCCTCTTTCCTCTCTGTGTCCTCTGTGACCTCTGTGTTGAAATCCCCCTTTCCCATCGGCTTGAACAATGCCGTCACACCAATACGCGTCCCTTCGCGTTCTCTCCGTCCGAACGTCTCGCATCGTTCCCGGGCAAGCCATTCCAAAAACGCCTCATCCTCCCGTGCAAATTCCGCCAGCGCCCCCAGATGCTCCACGACCCCGCCCTGAAATTGTTTTTCCAAAAGTGGCAGCAGCTTCATTCGAATCCGCGCCCGTGTTCGCTCCGTATCTTGATTCGTAGCGTCCTCGCGCCACTTCTGTTTCTCCGATCGAAGATAAGCTCGCAGCTCCTCGCGCCTAACTCCAAGCAATGGCCTCACAACAGTTTCCGTGCGGGGGTGAATCCCGCCAAGCCCCGCCAATCCCGTCCCGCGCAAAATATGCGCCAAAACTGTCTCCGCTTGGTCATCCGCCGTATGCGCCACTACCACCACATCCACTTTTCCTTCCGCCACAAGCCGCGCAAATAACTCATACCGCGCCCGTCGCCCCGTATCCTCCAGGTTCGCGTTTTCGCGCTTTGCGCGCGCCGCCACGTCCACACTCTCGCCGTAAAAAGGCAACTCGTGCTCCGCCGCCAGCTTCCGCACAAATTTCTCGTCCGCTTCCGATGCCGTACCCCGCAACTTGTGGTTCAAATGCGCCACGCTCAAAACAATCCCCAACTCCTCCCGCAATTCCAGCAATAAGCGCAGCAGCCCCACCGAATCCGCCCCGCCAGACACACCCACACCCACAAGCTCTCCCGCACGCAACATCCCCGTGCGCCTCAAGTTCGCAAGCAACCGTCGAGCCAGCCCCTCACCTTGGTGCGCCGCTCTTGTTCTTCCTGTGTTTGGAGAAAGATGCTTAGCCATGAATTTCAGCCGTTATGGTAACAACTGTCCACCAAACAGGTCGAGCTTCGCCGGACAATGATGGCCGCTCAACTTCGTTCAAACAAATACGTAATCGAGTCGCGATTCAGGTCGTTACGTCACTCAGCATTTTCCTTGCTGTGCGAAAAGGCTTTCAGGGATAGACTCGAACAGATTTCTACGGCGGAGGCGCTATGGGTGAAACTAAACCGGTCGTCTGGTTTACGGATGATAAAAAACCGAATCGCTTCTTCTTTCAGTCGCCATTCCGTTCGTGGAAATTCCTCGTCAATACCGCACTTGTCGTTTTGATGTCGATTGCCTACTTCCTCATTGTCTGGAAATATTGGGTTCAGCTGAACCGCAACTCATTTCCATACTGGCTGACTTTGCTCACACTTCTCATCCTAATGGTGATTACCCCGTACGGCTGGGCACTCAGGCGTCATGGAGCAATCAACAAACTCTACCGGGAGGGCCAAATTACAGAGCAGTCCGCGGATTCGCCGCTGAATGAATGTCTGGAAGTGGCCGATAACGCCGTAAATGGTGGCTTGTGGAATACTTCAGTTCTCTTTGGCATTTTCCTGCTTTTCAATGTCTTGTGGAGATTGGAACGCTTTAGATAAACTCAGATTCCGGCGAATATCCGTTCCAAAGTCCGACACGCTAAGGCTTACCCTGCGCCGGCCGCGCCTGTTTCGCCTTTGCTACCATATCGCGCACGTCGCTCAGCAGCATCTGTGAGTCAAAAATCACGCCATCGCGAATCGTATACTTCACGCACTGCTCATGCACTTCCTTGCGATCCGTCCCCACGCGCGTCACGCCGTTCCCGTAAAACACTTTCACATCCGCCAACGGATTCTCCGTCAGCACCACCAGGTCCGCCAAATAACCCTGCCGCACCAATCCCAACTCCGGATTCTTCACCACTTTCGCGCCATTCTCCGTAGCCGCATGCAGCGTTTCGAGCGGCGAAAATCCCGCCTCCTCCAGCATCTCCAGTTCTCGAATCGTTCCAAATCCCCAGAGCGAAAACAAAAATCCCGTGTCCGAACCCACCGCCACCACGCCGCCCTGATTCTTGTAATCGTTCACAAAATCCAGCCATCGCCGGTACGCGCGCGCCCAATCCGCTTCCTTGTTCGACGTCCACTCATAAAAATACGAAGCGTGATGCGCCGGATTCGGCAAAAACGAATCCATTACCACGGGCAGCGTGTACGTCGCGTGCCACGGCAGATTCGCCGCGCGCGTGACGTCGCGATTCGCCTCGTAAATGCTGAACGTCGGCACCATGATGAATCCCGTGCGATGCATCGTTTCCAGCAGCGACTGAATCACCTCGCCGTGCAATTTCGCCACATCCGCCTGCAGCCACGACCGCCCCGTCTCCAAAAACCGGTCCGGCTCGCTCGAATAGTTGTATCCCGGCGGCAAATTTTGAATGGTCTGGTTCGTATACGACGATTCCGGATACCCGTAATGATGCTCAATCGTCGAAGCTCCCTCGCTAGCCACTTGGACCGCATTCATCGGATAGACGCCGTCCTGCCCGATGTGCACCGCTACTCCCATCCCGTCTTTCCGCGCCTCGTCCGCAATCGCGTGAAACACATCCGGCCATAGCCCCGGCTTGCCGATAATCTTGACTCCGTCCACCCCCAACGCGTGCCATTCGTCCACAATCTGTCGCGCGCCCACCGGATTCGAATAACGTGGATCGTCGCCGCGCCCCCAGAAGGGATACACATACATCCGCGGCGCGATAATCTGGTTCGCCGCAATTTTTTTCTTTTCCTCCACCATCTCCTTGGGATCGTCGTTCCCTATATTGAACGTTCGAATCGTCGTCACGCCGTGCCCCAGCAGCAATTTATAGATGTATTCCGACGGCACGTCCTTGGACGAGTTGACGTGAATATGCACATCGATCAGCCCCGGCATCACGTACATCCCCTTGCCCTCGATCACGCGGTCCGGCGCCTTCTGCTCCTTCTTGCCGCCGCCTTCTTCGTTTTTCTCCTTGCGCGAGATCGAGTCTGACGGCACAACGCGCTCAATGCGATTCCCCTTAATGAAAATATTCACCGGCCCAAACGCCGGCGCTCCCGATCCATCGATGACCGTAACGTCGCGTATCTCCAGCGACGGGTAAGGCCCCGTTTGCTCGGCCGCGTTCTGCGCCCGCCCTGTCTGCGGCAAGCTCAAAGCCGCCGCGCACAAAATCATCCCGCCAAAAATCATCTTGGTAATAGTCATGGTATCCCGCATCTCTCCGAGTAGCACAGGCACTCCTGCCTGTGCGGTTTTGCAAGTTGCCCGTGCCCTCTTCCCATTCGCAGCGGCGGCACGCCGCAATTTTTGCCGTACCCCTATCTGCTTTTTTCGCCCCGCGAAGGCCGCAAGGCTAATTTCAAAACCAAAATAAGTCCAGCACTGATTCCCATAAATCATTCCCCACATGCTCCGTAACTCGCTTCCGATTAAAGGCTTATCGCGTTCCCCGCCATCCGCCTGTGGAAGTCTGTGGAAATCGTTAATCTCCTGTTGACTTATTCGCGTCTTCGTCGTATTCTCCTTGGGCTGTGGATGTGCCTTTCTGCAAGACAGGGAGGACAAGCTCTTTGACAACCGATACGATGTGCCAGAATCCGTTCGAAACCATTCGTCCTTTTCGAGCACGAATGGTCTGAGTAAATCGAGCGACAATAATTCGCTTGGCAGGCTGGCTCTCTGATGCAAATCAGAGGGCATTTTTTTCGCCAAGCTACCAGTTTCAAACGAGAGTTTGATCCTGGCTCAGAGCGAACGCTGGCGGCGTGCTTAACACATGCAAGTCGAGTGCGCGCCTGTAGCAATACAGGTGGCGCACGGCGCACGGGTGCGTAACACGTGGGTAATCTGCCCTTCGATGGGGAATAACTCCGGGAAACCGAAGCTAATTCCGCATAACATTCCTTGAACTTCGGTTTGGGGACTCAAAGCCGTAAGGCGTCGGAGGAGGAACCCGCGCACGATTAGCTAGTTGGTAGGGTAACGGCCTACCAAGGCTTTGATCGTTAGCTGGTCTGAGAGGATGGCCAGCCACACTGGAACTGAGACACGGTCCAGACTCCTACGGGAGGCAGCAGTGGGGAATCTTGCACAATGGGCGAAAGCCTGATGCAGCGACGCCGCGTGGGGGATGAAGCTTTTCGGAGTGTAAACCCCTTTCGACCCGGACGAATACCTCGCAAGAGGGGTGACGGTACGGGTATAAGAAGCCCCGGCTAACTACGTGCCAGCAGCCGCGGTAAGACGTGGGGGGCCAGCGTTGCTCGGAATTACTGGGTGTAAAGGGTTCGTAGGCGGTGTGGCAAGTCGGGAGTGAAATCTCTGGGCTCAACTCAGAGACTGCTTCCGAAACTGCTGTGCTTGAGTGTGGGAGAGGCGCGTGGAATTGCAGGTGTAGCGGTGAAATGCGTAGATATCTGCAGGAACACCCGTGGCGAAAGCGGCGCGCTGGACCACTACTGACGCTGAGGAACGAAAGCTAGGGGAGCAAACAGGATTAGATACCCTGGTAGTCCTAGCCCTAAACGATCAGGACTTGGGGTGCCGCACGTTCGTGCGTCGTCCCGGAGCTAACGCGTTAAGTCCTGCACCTGGGGAGTACGGTCGCAAGACTGAAACTCAAAGGAATTGACGGGGGCCCGCACAAGCGGTGGAACATGTGGTTCAATTCGACGCTACGCGAGGAACCTTACCTGGGCTCGAAGCGCACTTGACTAGCTATAGAAATATGGCCTTCCCGCAAGGGACAAGTGTGGAGGCGCTGCATGGCTGTCGTCAGCTCGTGCCGTGAGGTGTTGGGTTAAGTCCCGCAACGAGCGCAACCCCTGCACGTAGTTGCCACTCCGCAAGGAGGGAACTCTACGTGGACTGCTCCGGATAACGGAGAGGAAGGTGGGGATGACGTCAAGTCCGCATGGCCTTTATGTCCAGGGCTACACACGTGTTACAATGCAGGGTACAAACCGTTGCCAACCCGCGAGGGGGAGCTAATCGGAGAAAACTCTGCTCAGTTCGGATTGCAGTCTGCAACTCGACTGCATGAAGCCGGAATCGCTAGTAATGGCGTATCAGATCGACGCCGTGAATACGTTCCCGGGCCTTGTACACACCGCCCGTCACATCACGAAAGTGAGTTGTACTAGAAGTCGCCGCGCTGACCGCAAGGAAGCAAGCGCCCAAGGTATGACTCATGATTGGGGTGAAGTCGTAACAAGGTAGCCGTAGGAGAACCTGCGGCTGGATCACCTCCTTTCTAAAGTAGTCGTGGCTCAACCCGCTATGGTGTGCGGATCATGCCACGCAATTGTATGCCGCGGTCCTCACGGACCGTTGGGATACACGTTCGGTTTACAACCTGGTTTAATCCAGGATTCGGGCGGATTCTGTCAGATCGTATCGAGTCAAAGAGAAAACAACTGCAATAGTGTGTTTCAGGGCCGCGTGCTCACTTCCGCGGCCCTTTTTCTTTTCCTGGTTAGTGTAGGAGCTGGGATTCAGCCGGGCCTCTTTTAATTCCTATTCGCCAATGTACAATCTGTGCTACTGGTGCCGGCGACCTTTTTTACTCGCGGCCAACTTTCTTGACCGCTGGCTGTTTACCCTTGCCCCCAGAATTCCCAGAACAGTCTTATGTTTCAAATTGGAACGTTACGCCGATTCGTTTTTCGGCGAAGATAGAGCGAAGACTCTGGGCAGCTTAGTTTTCTCATAGAAACCAAACGAGTTACGTCTTCGTTCCAAATCGGGAATCCTTTGCTTGCGGAATTTCTTTTTGGCTCGTTACGTGCAAGCAATGTGATACCCCTTTAGTACAGAGTATAGACCAGTAAAGAGGTTGCGGTTCCGGGTCCATTTTAAACGCTTGGGAGTCTTACATGGGCAGAAATGCGAAAAGACGGAAACAGGCGCATGATCTGGACCGACAAGCGAAGTCAAAACTAATCTGCCTATCCACTACGAGCGGATGGCGGGAGTTCGTTAGGGAGACGTCTACGGCCAAATTCTACGCAATCGGTTTTTGCATACTGTGTGGCGGCATTACCTTCGTAGGATTGGCGGCGTCATTAGTTTTCGGAAGCCAGAGCAGTTCCAGATTAGGAAATCTAGTATTGGCGAGTGGCGGGTATCCTGTGTATAGCAAGCTAAGGCGGTGGGTGAGCGGACGCAGGCTCTCGCCGGCAAAATGATCTCGGATCCAGAGGCTAGTTGGTCCCGACGTCTGCTCGGGATCCTAGTACGATTCCTGATCCTCGAGGATACGTTTAACATCTCGTTTGCCATGCAGAATCCGAATAACGTGGACAGTGTCATCGTCTGCTATGTAATAAATTCGAATCGCTTCAAATCCAACAACCGGCCAAGAGCGAAGATTCTGTAATTGCGGACTACTGGAAAAATAGTGTGGGCCCACGAAGGGATTCAATCGCAACGACTGGATCGTCTGCCGCACTGCGCCCCGGAAGCGAATGGCGATTTCAGGAACGTCTACTTCTGTGAGGTAATAGCGGAATTGTCGAACGAGGTCATCACTGGCAGTCTGTCGGTACGAAACTTTCACGTACGTCGGCCGGTTTTGCGCTCCACAAGTATCGCGTCCGTTTGCCGATTCACAGCAACCCAAAACTGGTCTTCCCCGAGTTGCTCTGAGGCCAGTCCTTCCGCAAGCAGAGTGTCCAATTCTTTCTGCGTACCGGCAAAACCAGGTACGGTGCGCTGTTCGACAGCCGTCAAAGCCGCCTCGACCACTTCCTCAAGCGACCCGTAGCCGCCGCGGCGTATTACAGCCTGAAGTCGGCGCTCCTGCTCTGGTGTGAGGTGAATCGTCACGCTTAAATTCTATCCCTTTTTCTCGCCTTCTGAAAGTGCTGTGTCACCACTTCTTTAGGCGTTGGCTCTACATCTGTGACTTTCCATTTGTTGCCTGATTCGATTCCTAAATCAGGGATTTTCCGGATACGAACGAAGTGGCCCGTTGAGGCGTGCCTGAAAAGTTCGACGAATTAATCCGACCAAGCCAGATACCCCGGCACAATAACATTCACCACCGGAACGATGATCAAAATCCCCCACCAGTTGGGTTTGTTGCGTGCTTCCGCAATTCCCATCCAAACGAGGACAAGCATGACGAATCCAACCAGCGGTATGAAAAACAGAATAATCCACCAAATGGGTTTCTTGGCGATGTTCAGCATCAGGATCAAATTCGCGATTGGAATCCACGCCAGCCATCCATTTTCCGTGTTGGTCTTTTGAGCGATGGTCTGCAGCGCCAGAGCGTGATACACATACGCGACCAAAAGAATGATGCAGAAGATAAATAGGAATCCGCCCAAAATGGCAGTGGGCACTCGATTGTCTTCCTGCGCGAATGTCGGAATCGCTGTCATCAGGACAACCACCAGCGTCAGCAACCAGCCCATCCGGGATAGAGTTCTCGCTCTTGCTCTCATCAATGTTTCTCCCTTTGTGAAAGTTGGCTCCTATCGATTCGCAAATCGCTCCGGGGAATGCGGCAATGCATCCAAAAACACTCGCTCGAAGTTTGTCTTGGGCAAACCCGCTCTGAACACAAATACTTGGACCGAGAATTGGTTCCCGGCAACCGTTGGCCGCACTTTATGCAAGTCCGCTCGCTCTGTCAAAACACTTCTGTGGTTGTTGCGCGGCCTGCTTCCGAAGCGTCAATACGAATCGTCATGCGTCTCACCGGCAGCCTGCCCGCATTGCAAAGCGCATTTCTTGGGAGTACGCTCTGCCGAGCGCCGTCCCCCAGAGCCTCCGCTTTTCCTTCGCTCCGCGAGGCGGCTAATCTCCAGCCCCCGGCTTCGCCCATGCGAAGGAGGCCCACATCATGCCTATGGACAGCAAGGCCATCGTCCGCCGCCTATACGAAGATGTGTGGAATAAGCGCAAGCTCGAACTGGTGAGCGATATTATTTCCCCCAGCCACGCTCTCCACGACAACAATTCTTCCGGTTCCTCGGTCGGCCCCGAAGCCTACCGGGCTCAAATCGCAGTTTTCCTGGCGGCCTTCCCTGATCTACGTTTCACTCTCGAGGACACGGTCGCCGAAAAGGACAAGGTCGCCGCTTACTGGACCATTTCCGGCACTCATAAAGGCGAGTTCTGGGGAGTTCGCCCCACGAACAAGAAAATGTCCATGGAGGGCATCACCATCCATCACTTCGCCAACGGAAAGATCATCGATTCCTACATCAGCTCGGATGCCCTCGGGCTGATGCGCCAGCTTGGAATCGTTCCCGCTATCCCGCAACCCAAGGGCGCCGCCGCCCGCTGAATCTTCTTGCGTTGCAGGGCGCAAACCTTGGATTCGAAACGCAGTCAGTTGCTTGTAACTACAAGAACAAACCTGTACCTTCGGCCCGTTTCGCACTCCGGGGCATTATCTAGACTAGTTGTATGACCAAGCCCTCCAAGGGTGCAGCCGCTTTTCTGGTTTGTTTCGGGCTGATGTTTCTGGTCCCGGGCTTGCTCTCCCTGTTTACTTTTCTCGCGAATAGCCGCAAGCCTGGAGTCCACGGAACCGTACCAGCCGTGGCCATCGCTCTTTTTATTTCTTCGATCGGAGTGGGCTTTCTGTTCCTGGCGGTAGCAGGTTATCGCCGCTTGAAGCAACAAGCCGCGGCCGAAGAAGCCAATCCCTCCTCGCCGTGGTTGTGGCGCGAGGATTGGGCCAATCGCAGATCGGAAAGCCTCCGCAAAAAAACGGAAGCAACTGCCTGGGTCGTGTGCATTTTTGGAAACCTGCTGATCCTTCCGATCGCCGGCAGTCTCATCTCCCAGATGGCCCTGCATAATGACCCTCGCGCGTTCTTGCTTTTAGGGTTAGTCCTTGTGGGTGTAGCCCTTTTTGTAATTGCTTTGCGCGCCACGCTGCGCCGGCGCAGCTTCGGCAACACTTATTTCGAATTTGACTCGCTTCCGTTCTCTCCGGGCGGCCGCCTATCGGGAAGGATTCATCTCAAACTCGATGCCAACGCTCTCGCACGGCATCGACCTCCGTCTTTCCTGCGTCCGCAAAACGATGACGGGCTCGGGCGACAGCCGTTCCACGGTGCAGACCGTGCTTTGGCAAACCGAGCAAAACATTTCCTCGGCGGCCTTGGGCATGGATCCCTTTAGCCGTACCATTCCGGTCGGTTTCGCGATTCCGTCCGACGCTTACGTCACGGATCACGACAATTCGTCAGACCAGGTTCTTTGGCTTCTGCATGCGCAGGCGGATGTTCCCGGGATCGATTATTCGGACGATTTTGAACTGCCTGTGTTCAAGACTTCTTCTTCGACGGAGCAAGCGCCCAGCGATTCTTCCTCGGAATCCGTCGGCTTTGCTACAGCCAGTTCCACCAATGATTCGAATGCGGAGTCCGTGCCGGCGCCGGCCAATCCAAAAGTGATCGTCTCTTCGCAGGACGGCGGCACTGAATTCTATTTTCCTGCTTTTCGCTCGCCATCCCGCGCTCTTTTTCTTTTGATTTTCGCTGTGATCTGGACGACCGTTACTTATTTTCTGTTCCATTCGAAGGCGCCCTCGTCTTTCCCGTTTATTTTCGGCTTAATGGATCTGTTTGTGATTTTTGCCGTGTTTCACGTGGCGCTGGGAACGGCGCGAATCCGCGTGGGCAATGGGGAGATCGCTTCCACTACGCGCGTGCTCGGCATCGGCTCCACGAAACGCTTCCTCTTCTCTGAGATCGATGCCGTTGTGGCCGTTACCAGTGGACAGCAGGGCGGCTATCAGGGAAATTCGACGTATGCCATTCGCCTGCGTACCAGGGCTGGCCGCCGCGCCACGCTCGCCGATGAAATCTGGCAGCCGCCAGGAGGCGCGCTGGATCGTCTCGCAAATCGAATCTCTTGCTGGACTGAAAATCGATACGCATGTTGAGACCGATTCACCTTACGGCCCTCCGCCCCAGCCTGGCCAGCCGTCTTTTAATTCCGCGCAGCCCGGAGCCTTTGGGCCCGCCGCCATGCGTGCCCGCTGGCAGCAGCCGAGGCCGCAGTCGCGCGTTTCGACCATTGCTTCGTTCGCGATCTTCCTGCTGCTCGCCGGGGGCATGTTTGCCTTGCAAGCCCGGCGATTCACATCGTTCAAAGCGGCGGCAAGCGCCTCGCGGGCAAACCGAGCTCGCGCAAATGCCGCACGCTTGCCGGTCAACACAAATGTTGCTGCGCCGCGCCACGCCGCCCGCATGACGGACGCCGATGCCGAACGCGTGCTGGCTTTGCCCGCGCAAGAGCAGGCCGAGGAATTGCTCGAACGCGCTCTCGGGCACGACGAGCGCGCCCGCGAGCTTTTCGAACAACAAGTCGAAAGCTGGGTCGGCAATATCCGCCTGACGGATCACATGAAAGTGCTGGAACGCCGCTCCGAATTTTCCAGCGACCTGCGCGTGCGCTTCGCCAATGCGGACATCAATC
The DNA here is from genome assembly GCA_963804545.1 of uncultured Acidobacteriota bacterium. Taxonomy (GTDB): domain Bacteria; phylum Acidobacteriota; class Terriglobia; order Acidiferrales; family UBA7541; genus Acidiferrum. The sequence goes on along the minus strand of CAWDQW010000004.1, from coordinate 1,375,321 downwards.
TGACCTTGGATGGGTGGCAGAAAAATGAGCAAGCCGCAGAGATGTTGATCGACCGCGCGCGCACGGATCTGCATTACCGCCCCGCCGCTGTCTATTTTCTCGGCATGCTCGCGGGGCGCGGCGTCGCCTACGACAGAATTCATCCGGTGCTGCTCGATTTTGCGAAGCACGATCCCGACGCTTATGTGCGCCAGTGGGCGGTCGAAGGCATGCGCTATCTTGGCAAGGACGAAGCGCTGGATGAATTGTTCGAATCGTTCACGCAGGATCCTTCCGACAGTGTCCGCAACCGCGCTGGCTGCAATCTTTCCGACTGCGGAAATTTTACGCGCGCGCAACGCATGCGCATGGTGCCGAAATTTATCGATCTTGTCGCCGACTCAAATACCAGTCCACAGATGCGCGACTGGTCCTACATGGCGTTGCATGAAATCACGGACGCGGCTGTTGCCAATAGTCCTGAGGCTTGGAGGAATTGGTTCCGCGACCACGGTTCAGAAAAACTGGCCGAATTCCAACGGCTCGAATGGTGGCAGGTTCGCGGGGATGAATGAGAATCCACGCGCTTTAGACAGTAGCGGAGAAAGCGCTATTTCTTCGGCGCGAGAATTCTTTCGATCTGCGAAAGATGATTGATGTCGTGGCCGGCCATCATGTGCAAGATTCGCTGGAGACTCTCCTCGCCGCGCTCGGCGTGCATTCCGAAATGTTTCCATTGTTCAGGGCTGAGTGATTTGTAGAGCGCGAGATTGGCGTCGCGCACGGCGCGAAATTGCTCGATGCTTTTGCGCGGATCGCGCTTGGCGTAGTTTCCCGCCGCGGCCCAGGCGTCCTGATCGAACGCTTGAATCGGCGTGCCAGGCGCCCCTAGTATCGAGCGGATGCGCCATCCGACGACAATCTCCGTGTCCGCGAGATGCGCGAGGATTTCAACGACCGACCATTTGTCCGGAGCAGGGCGCTTGCGCAGTTTAGAAGCAGGCGCGCGCTTTACCAGGCTTTCGAGCTTCTTCGGCGTCGCCGACTGCGTCTTGAGCGGGTCCTTGCCCTCGATCGTTTTCATGATTCGCTGCGAGTATTGTTGCGGTGTTTCGCTCATTTTCGTAATTTTCCTTCACCAGAAATTCGATAGCGTGAAACAACGTTTCAAAGAGACAAGGCCAGGTTTCAGAACGTTGTGAAAAGCCTCTTCCAGCGCACCGTGCTTGGATGAAGCAAAGCATTGGCGTACGCAAAAAAGCGTTCGCGAAGCTGGCCGGATTCCCAGGCGTCGGGAGACGCATCCAGCGACATATAGATCATGACCGGCGTGCCGATAATATGGTTGCGCGGCACGCATCCGGTGAAGCGGCTGTCGTAGGAATTTCCGCGGTTGTCGCCCATCACGAAATAGCAGTTCTCGGGGATCTTATAGGGCGTGTGCATCCCGTACGTTTCGCTGGGACCTGTAGTGTAGTTCTCGTTTAGCTTTTGGCCGTTGATCCACACTGCCCCATCGTGAATGTCCAGCGTCTCTCCAGGAAGTCCGATGACGCGTTTGATGATGTCCGAAGTTTCCTGCGGAACGATGGGCGTAAAAATCACCATTTGCAGACGCTTGGGATTGCGCCATAACGGTACGTGCCAGTGAGTAAAGGGCACGCCCGCATCGTAGCCGAGCCGGCTCATGATCAGGTGATCTCCAACAAGCAGGGTGTTTTCCATCGAGCCGGAGGGAATCACTCGAGCCTGGCCGAGCGTTCCATTAACCAGCAAAAAGATGAGGATGACCCACATCCAGGCGATGATTTCGCGCTGAATGCGTTTGCGCCGGGAAGGAACTTCCTCGGGTTTTTTGGTTTGTGGCTTAACCGTTTTCATTCTCCACCTGCTCAATCATTCTACCCTGTTCTCGGTTTCTGTAAATTCGAACGCCCTCTTTTCGCTCTCTCAGGCTAAGACGCGTCCGCCATGGCGGCGTGGGCGGCAGCTTCCCGCTTCGCGATGTCCGCGGTGATCGTGCGCGAACCCATGTACAGCACGAAGGCAAGCGCTACGCAAAGAACGGGGATGATCAGCATGGCTTGTTGCAGGCCAATCGCGCGGAACGCTTCGGCCACGGATGCAGCGCCTGCCATGGCAGCAGCGCGGTGGGCAAGAACGTCGCTCAGTTTGCCGGTGAGCAGCGGACCGAGCGATGCTCCGCACATGTACATGGCCATGAAGTAGATGGCCATGGCGGAAGCGCGCTGGTTCGGCGCGACGATGTCCTGAATCGCGGAATACACGAGGCCGTAGTAGGTCGTCAGAGAAGCGTAAGTCAGCCCGAGGAATACCATCGCCAGATACAACGAGCCTGCCGGTTGCAGGATTCCGATGCATGCGAAGGGAATCGCGGTTAGTGCCAGAACCGAGGCGCAGAGCATACGGCCGTCTTTCCGCCGGTGAACGATCGAATCGCCGAGAAAGCCTGCAAACGTTCCGCCGGCCACCCCGCCGATGAGATAAAGGATCCCTGTGTCAATGCCCGATCTCGCCAGCGAAACGCCGTGAACGCGGCTGAGAAATGCTGGCAGAAACGTTGCGAAGGCGTAGGCATTGAAATTAAGCAGCGCCCCCGACGCGATGATCCACCAGAATGTGGGAATGCGCAGTATGTTCCACATCGACGCGTTACCTAGCGGCCCGGGATGCGCTTCGCTGGCGCCGCGCAGAGGCTCGTGTAGCATCAGCAAAGCTGGAACCAGGAGCAAAGCAGGCGCTGCGGCAACCACCATGGCGGTTCGCCAGCCGTAGGATTGCGCAATCGTACCGCTGAAGAAATAGCCCAGTGCGCCGCCGACAGGTACGCCAAGCATGAAAAGCGCGAGCACTCGAGAGCGTTTGTCCGCGGGGAAAAGATCGCCGAGCCAACTGGTCGCTGTCGGTGCGCACGCCGCTTCGCCGACCCCAACTCCCACTCGCGAGAAGAGCAGGACCGTGTAAGTCGTCGCAAGACCGGCGGAAGCCGTCAGCGCCGTCCAGATGACGACTCCCCACGCCAGAAGCTTTTTGCGGCTGCCCGAATCGGCGATGCGTCCGAGCGGAACGCCGACAATCGCATAAATCCAGATAAAGGCGCTGCCCAGCAGCCCGATCTGCGTGTCGCTGAGATGGAACTCCTTCCGCATGGGCTCGACCAGAGCGCCGGGCACGTGCCGGTCGTAGAAATTGAGAATGTTGATGGCAAAGAGGACGACGACGGAAAACCACAGGCCGCTGCTTTGCGTTTTCTGAGCCATTTTTTCGCGAGAAGGCCCGAGCATGCTAGCACATCCGATGTGGTCTCTCGACCTGTACGCAGGAATGCAAGGCGATTTGCGAGGAGAAAAGATCACGCGGAGACGCAAAATTCTCCGGGACACTCAGCGAGGATGCCTTCCGCAGCCCAGCAGGATACGCCACTTACGTTTGCCGCCCGACGCTAAGAATCTCGCCAGCGACGCGAGGCGCGCTACGCGGTTGCCGGTTTGGAAGACTCGCGGGCAGTTTTGGACTGCCAGATTTTGCGCAGCTCTTCGCGCTGTTTGTGCACGAACGCTTTGGCTTCGTCGAAGCTGTTGTAGACCTTCGTGCCCTTGATGGTGTTGCAAGGAGAGCAGCAAGCCACCAGGTTGCTGGGATCTTTCTTGCCTTTCCGTGCGCGCGGGTGAACGAAATCCACGCGCATGACCAGCGCGTTTTCGAAGCTCGCGCGCCCATCCAGCCCGCAGTATTTGCAGCAGTAATCATCGCGCTCCAAAATCTTAAGGCCTTCCGGCACGGACACGGGTGAAGCCACCAGGGAAAGTGTTGCTAGGCTTAATGGCATGGGTACCTCCAGAGCGGAAATTTTGGGAGCAGGGGGGAGCTTGCGACTTCCACTTGCTTTCGGGAAGAACATAGGGCAGCGAGCGTCTGCTGTCAAGCGTGCGAAATGCTTACGGGATGCGTGGAATTGGCAGGGTACCTGGTTAGCATCGGGCGCAGTTAAAATGTGTAAGCCTGAATTGTCGCGGACCTGAGATTGGATATTATTGCGTGGGATAATTCACGCGGGACATGAGCGCGACACTTTCAGTTGGATGATGGAGGACGGCGCGCCGCCGGCTACAAGGGTGCGGCGGGAGATTGTGTTGTTCGCGCGATTGCCATCGCTACCGCACGGCCGTATCAGGAAATCTACGATCTGGTGAACAGCGCCGCTGTCCACGAACGCACTGGCAAACGCAAACGCGGCATCAGCAATGCCAGAACCGGTGTCTACAAGGTCTCGATCAAGCGCATCATGAAGCACTTGGGCTGGATATGGACGCCGACGATGCAGATCGGCTCAGGCTGCACTGTGCATTTGCGCGCCGATGAATTGCCCTCGGGAAGATTAGTGGTCAGCGTATCGAAACACCTGACCGCCGTGATCGATGGCGTGATTCACGATACCCATGACTGCTCGCGTCGCGGCAAGCGGTGCGTCTACGGCTATTGGCAACCGCCAGGCCTCCGGCCCGTTCGATCGCTCTCCCCCAACGTCCCATCGCCCGTAAAGAAACCGTCCTCCAATAACCAGGTTGAGAAACCGCGTCGTTCGAAGTCCTTTCTCGAATGGCTGTTCGGTTGAACCGATCACCACTTAGCCGCAAAGACGCACCTCGACCTTGCAATTGCGCGAGAAGAGTTAAACCGTCCAGATCTGTTTTAACACCCGTTGGAAATTCCCGCCGAGGATGGCTTCGATGTTGGCGTCCGAATATTTTCGGCGGATCAGTCCTTCGGCGAGATCGAAAGGGCGCTTGGCGAAGTTGTAGCCATCGATATCGATTTTGTCGCGGAAGCCGTAACTGTTTTTGTAGCTGGCTTTCAGCTGCTTCATATTCGTCGGGAGGCATCGCGTCGTAACCGAGGAGGTCGATATCGCTGCCCACCCCGAGATGCTCGACGCCGACAAGTTTGGCGACGTAGTCGTAATGATCCAGCATCGATTCGATTGTGGTCGGTTCTTTGGCGCTGATGAACATGCGCACTTCGGTGATGCCCATCACCCCGCCTTTGGCGGCCATGGCCTTAATCGCTTCGTCGGTTTTGCACCGCGGATGCGTGGGATTGAGCGCGCGGCAGTTCGAATGCGTGATTAACACGGGCTTTTTCGAGACGTCGAAAGCGTCGAGGGTCGTGCGGTCGCCGCAGTGCGACACGTCCACCGCCATGCCAAGTTTGTTCATGCGCTCCACGATGGCCAGTCCGAAATCGGAGAGCCCCTCGTCGCGCCGCTCCGTCGAACCATTGCCGATCAGCGTCCGCGCGTTGTACGTCAGTTGCGAGACGCGCTGGCCAAGCCCGTAAAAATAATCGACGTCCTCGACTTTCCGGAAGTGCTCGGAGTTCTGCACTCCGAGCATTACTCCCACTTTGCCCGAGGCTTTGATCCCATCGAGGCGAGCGGGAGTTTCCACTCGTTCGAACCACGCATCATGGCGCGCCAGAAACGTGTTGTACCCCGAGAGAAATTGCAGCGTTTCCAGATACGCGTCGGGCCCGCCGGTTCCGATCGCGATGTGGAAGACGTTGATCCCCGATTGCTTGAAAGGCGCGTAGTCCTCGGCGGTGAAATTTTCCGGATTGCCGAGCATCTTTTCCATGCGGCTAGGGCTGATCCACAGCGGCGCAAGCATGTCGATCACCGTGGCGCGCTGTACCAGGTCGATGGCGCGAGCGGAGTACGTCTGCTCCGCGTTCGCGAATAGTCGGTAAGTTCCTTTGTTGAAAGAGGGAGCATGTCTCAACAGCGCTGCGCCTGCCTCTGCGCGCGTTAGCACGGGCGCAAGCACCGCTGCTGCCGCGCCTTTCACGGCTGTCCCCAACATTTTGCGGCGATTCATTTTCATTCCCCTCGCAGTTTTTCCTAAGAGTTTTCCGAGCTTGCGCGACGCGCCGAGATAGTACCATCCTTGGAACGCGCGCGCCGAGGTGCGGCATGCGCCACTCAACGAATTAGAAAAAATATGGATGAAAAATCAGCTGAGACTGGGCTCCGCGAACTCATCGCCTCCTGCGCTGAATTAGGAGAGATGAGCGTGTATGCAAACGGCCGACCGAGGCGTCCAACGTCCGGGGCGTTTAAGGCCAACTATGTTCGTTGAATGCAGGGCGAACTTTGTCCAAGGCAGGTAACGATGAGATACGAATTTCTTGTAGAGACCTACGAGACGGAACGGCTGAAAGTCGTCAGCGTGTGGACCGAGTTTCGCGACGCCGACTTGGAGTTCCGCCCTAACGCGAAGATCCGCGTGGCCGCAGTGTGCATGAACAAATGATTCACCAGTGTGTAAGCGAAGATCTGTGGTTCCGCACTATGTTGGGAATCGAGGTGGGTGCTCCGCCGCTGCCGGCGCAAGAGACGCGCCTCGAGTTCATGAAAAAGTATGCCGCATTCAGCGCCAAGCGGCTTGCCACGTTGCGCGAAAAAGACGAAGCGTGGTTCGAGAGAGAGACGAAATTTTTCGATGTCGCGCGCTCGCGCGCCTGGGTCATGGTTCGCCGAATCGCGCACACCGCGCATCACCGCGGCCAGCAGATGGCCATGCTGCGCATGCTGGCGCACGATCTCCACAGTAACTACGGGCCCACAGCGGATACCGGCGGCCTTATGCAGAATCATGCCCCAACGATTTACGCTTATCCCAGCCTCGAGACGCTGCTGGCAAGCGAGGCCGGCGGCGGACACAAGACGGCGTTGCCGGGGGCGGGAAGTAAACCGGTGACGGAGCGCCCGTAAAAAAAGTTCGGGCGCCCCTCCCGATAGCAACGAATGCTTTACGGTCTGCTAACGATCCCGCACGCGATTCGCGCCGGTGCCGCCGATCCGCTTCCTCCGGATACCGCGTGGATGACGATGGCGGTCCCCCCATTGCTGAACACCGAGTGATCGTCGTCTCCCAGGGTCACGTTAGGCGCGATGACGGAAACATGAGCGGTGCCGTCGGCGCCAACGATTAGTGAAAAATTCGGGATGTCGCCTGCCGGTGCCCCCTCATGGTTGTGCTCCGCACCGCTTGGATTGAAGTGCGGGCCGGCGCTTTTGAAGTCCGGAGGGTCGCATTTCGCGATTTGGTGTATGTGGATCGAGTGTTCGCCGGGCGGGAGACTTTTGATGTCTAGCCTGATTTTAACGCCCTTTGGTGTGCTCGTAAGTTGCGCCGTGCCCACGATTTGGCCTTCGGTGTTCTTGAATTCGACAGTCACCGGCTTGGCGCTGGAGCGGCTGTGAGAATCTTGGCTTTTGGCGGCCGGAGTCAGTGCGAAGAGCAGACACACTCCGCATACGATTGCTCTCATTGGAATTTCCTCTCTCTTGATGTGGTTCGAATAGTCTCGGGGCACTGCGCGAAGCAGCACCCCACTACTCTAACTCGCCTTGCGCGAAGGATATTCCCGGCTGGCACCAAGGCTGTACTCATTTAGATACGTGCCGTGCGATATCCGGGCGTTCTAATCGTTCCGATAGAGGTCCGGATATTCGTTCTTCAGGCTGGTGAGTTTGGGTTGGTCGTTGATCATGATGTATGGCTCATAAGGATGGTGCTTGAGGTAGTCCTGGTGGTAGTCCTCGGCGGGGTAGAAAGCTTGGAGCGGGACAACCTTTGTGACGATAGGCTGTGCATAGATTTTAGCGGCGTTCAGTTGCGCGATGTAGGCTTCGCGCGATTTTCCTTTGGTCCATCGTTCGCATAGAAAATCGACGAGCGGTATTGCGTGCCGTAGTCCGGGCCCTGGCGATTGAGTTCGGTGGGATTGTGGCCGACCGAAAAAAAGATCATCAGGATTTGCCCGTAGGAGATTTGCGAGGGATCGAAGACGACTTTGACGGATTCGGCGTGGCCGGTCTCGCCGCGTGCTGACATCCTCGTAGTGGGCCGTTTCAGCCGCGCCGCCGGAGTAGCCGGAAGTCGCGGAAGTCACGCCTTTCAAGTGCTCGAAAACGGCTTGAATGCCCCAGAAGCACCCGCCGGAGAGAACGGTGGTCTCCTGCGCTTTCGAGGCGGCAAGCGGAGCGTCGACGGCGGGTTTCGGATACGCGGCTTTAGCGTTGGCGCGCCCGTCGTTCGGCTTGGCCGTAGCCCAGGCCAGGACACCGATTCCAGCACAAATCAAAACCGCAATCAGGACAGCGCGCATCGTGTAAGCTCCGCGGACAGCATTCTATAAAGTATACGCTTGCAACAAGAAATTGGATGTTTGCGGACGTAGGTTCGTTGCGAGATGTAATTGACATGCTCAGGAGCCGGGGTTACGCTCGCCGCGCACTTGACACGATTATTTCACAAAGTTCCCAAAGGTGATGCCTGTGCGTGCGGGAAAAGTAGCGCTGCTGCTCTGCGGGGGACTGTTTAGCTGCGGAATTCTGGCGGCTTGGCCGGGGCGCGCGCCTTCGGAGAAAAAAGCGGCCCGCGCGGACGTCGCTGCGGGAAAGAAGCTGTTCGAACGCCATTGCGCGCTCTGCCATGGGATTGACGGCAAGGGCGGCCGCGGTCCTTCGCTCAATCGAGCGCGCCTCGCTCATGCTCCCGACGACGCCGCGCTGAAGGCTCTGATTGCCGATGGAATTCCGCCTGTCATGCCGGAAGGCTGGCTGTTTGACGATGATGATCTGGCGAACCTGGCGGCGTATGTCCGCTCGTTGGGCAAAATACCCTCCGATCCCGTGCCCGGCGACGCAGACCGCGGCGCAATTGTTTACGCGAAGAGTGGCTGCAGCGCCTGCCACATTCTGAATGGCGCTGGCGCGGGCTACGGACCGGAACTGACGGGGATTGGAGAGCGGCGCAACGCCGCTTTCCTTGGCAAAGCGCTTACAAAACCAAACGCGACGCTGCCCGAGGATTTTTTGTTCGTGAAGGCCACCACGGCCTCCGGCGAAACCGTTGAAGGAATTCGAGCGAATGAAGACACCTTCACGATTCAAATCAAGGATTCGAGCGGCAAGTATTACAGCTTGCGGAAAGACGAACTGAAAGAGCTTCAAAAGTTGCGCGGCCAGACGCCCATGCCATCCTTTGCAGGGATTTTGAGCCCGGGCGAGCTGCAGGATTTGGTCGCGTATCTGGCTTCGCAGCGAGGCCAACCATGAGAGCACTCTGCGCCGCCGTCTTGAGTGCTTTCTTCGCTGCGGCAGCTTTCGGACAAGTGCCCTTTGAACGCATCGTGAACGCGGATAATGAGCCAGGAAACTGGCTCACCTATTCGCGCGATCTGCTCGGTCATCGCTTTTCTCCCCTGAAGGAAATTACCGCGGAAAACGCCGCCAATTTGAAAGTGAAGTGGGCGTATCAGTTTCCGAACGACCGCAGCGAAGTGTCGCCGCTTGTGGTCGACAACGTGATGTATGTGAGTGGTCCGAATTGGGCGGCCGCGCTCGACGTCCACACTGGCCGCCAACTGTGGCGCTGGAGTCGCCTCATTCCCAAGGATTATCACAACATCGGATTTTCGCAGGTGAGCCGCGGGCCGGCGGTCTTGGACGACAAGCTCTATGTCGCCACGCTCGATTGTTATTTGGTGGCGCTCGATTTGAAGAGCGGCCCGGAACGCTGGAGCACGAAAGTCGGCGACTACAAATTGGGTTACAGCATGACCGTCGCGCCGTTGGCGATCGAAGGAAAAATCGTCGTGGGTGTAAGCGGCGGCGAAGCCGGCATTCGCGGTTTTGTCGATGCCTATGATGCGAAGACGGGAAAGCAGGCGTGGCGATTCTGGACCATTCCCGGACCGGGCGAGCCTGGCCATGAGACGTGGGCCGGCGATAGCTGGAAAACGGGCGGCGGGCCAACCTGGGTGACGGGAGCGTATGACCCGGAATTGAAGCTGGTGTATTGGGGAGTTGGCAATCCAAGTCCGGATTGGAATGGCGACGCGCGCGCCGGAGACAATCTTTACACTTGCTCCTTTCTCGCTCTGGAAGCCGAAACCGGAAAGCTTCGCTGGCATTTTCAGTTCACGCCGCACGATACGCATGATTGGGACGCGGCGCACACGCCCGTGCTCTTCAACGCAAAGATTGATGGGCGCGACCGCAAGCTGATCGCCAGCGCGAACCGCAACGCGTTTTACTATGTGCTCGATCGCGAGACAGGTGAATTTCTCGCCGGACAGCCGTACGCGAAGCAAACCTGGGCCAAAGGGCTGGACGCAAGAGGGCGGCCAATCATGGCGCCGGATTCCGTGCCAACGGAAAATGGCGCGCTCATCTGGCCAAATCTGAATGGGGCAACTGTTTGGTTCAGTCCTTCCTACAGCCCGGAGACTGGATTTTTCTATGTGGCCGTGCGCGAGATTGGCTCGGTATATTTCAAAAGGGAAAGCCAATTCAAGCCGGGCACGTTCTATCCCGGAGGCGGCGAGAACGAGCTGGCGCCCGATGATGCGTGGGGCGAAATTCGCGCCCTCGAAGCGACGACCGGAGACACCAAGTGGATCTTCAAGCTGCAATCGCCGCCGTGGGCCGGAGTTTTATCGACGGCAGGCGGATTGGTGTTCTCGGGATCGGACGAAGGCAATTTTTATGCGCTGGATGCGCGGACCGGGAAGCCCGTTTGGGATTTTCAGACCGGAGGGCCCATCGGCGCGAATCCGATTTCCTTCACCGTGGATGGTAAACAGCGGATTGCAATCAGCGCGAACAGAGTGCTCTACGTATTTGGGTTGTGAGCCATGAGCGTTCGGCCAACGTGCGCCTTGCTCGTTGTGGATAACAGAGCCGGCAAGAATTGTCGCATCTCGGCGGCGAAATAAAACGAACAGATATCCGCCGTTGCAAACTCCAAGCACACATCTGCCACAGCGTTCTTTGTCCCTGCGAGAAACTTGGCCCGGTCAAGCCGAATCAATTCACGATGAGCGATTAACTGAATCGCTTGCAATTGCAGCGGCTTGCCGTTGGCGGAGGCCGCAGACGGAGTGACCGTGATCATGAATTGCCCTTGAGGCGTTACGATCTGCGCCGGAGCGGCTATCGCAGCGCTTCCGCCGCCGCAGCCTGCAGCAGTCCAATCCTGCAGCCAACATGCAGAGAAAAATTGTCGCAGCGAATACGCCGGCAAAGGCACCCCGCCGCGGCGGCATGCTCGAATAGCGCTTAGCGCCAAATGCGAGCAAGAGAAGCAGTAGGGCCGCGCCGATCAAGCCGGGCGCGAAGCGAAGAATCAAGAAGGGCTTCGAGCGCGGTGTCAAAGAGAATGGAAAATTTCCGCTCGTTCCGGCGCTCGTTGCTACCGTTACCGTGAATGGCGACGGAGTTCCCGCTCGATATTTGCAGCGTAGACGGCCCCTGAATAGTTGCGCCAGTAGGTGCGCCGCTGTAGGTAAAGGAAACCGAGCCGCTGTAGCCGGCGCCGGGAGTGATCTGCAGGTTGAATTGGGCGGTCTGACCAGCCGAAATCGTTGCCGAGCTTGAACCTGAAGGCGCCGCGCCGAGCGTCAGTGCCGAATTGGCGAAGCCGCCGAGGCTAATCACCTGGGGAGAATTTGCCGCATCATCCGTCAGCGTGACCGTGGCCGAGCGTGCGCCAGAGCCAAGTGGCGCAAAGGAAACGCTTATCGTGCAGTTGGAATTCACCGGATAGGCGGCAGCAGTGCAGCCGTTTGTCATGCTGAAGTCGCCGCTGTCAGCGCCACCGAGAACCACCGAAGTGATATGCAGCGGGACTCCGCCAGAGCTCGTTACCGTGACACTTTGCGCGGAAGAAGAGGTGCCTTGCGTGATGGCGGCAAAGGAAAGGTTAGTCGTGGAGAAGGTAACGGCGGGCGAGTTGGATGGCGCCGACGTGGCCGTGCCGCTGACTTGGATGGACTGCGGAGAATTCGAGGCGTCGTCTGTGATCGAAAGGATCGCGGAACGCTGGCCGGCGGCGAGGGGTGTGAAGGTGAGAGTAATGGTGCAGCTGGCGTTCGCGGCGTAGGGGCCATTGCAGAGATTGGTCATGCTGAAATCGCTGGGATTATTTCCGCCTAGAACCACGGAAGAAATATGCAAGGTGACATTACCGGAGTTCGTGACGGCGACAGGAATCGGGCTACTGGTAGCGCCCTGAGCAGTGGTGGGGAAGCTCACCGGGTCGGGCAACACAGTTACAGCGGGGGCGGGCGGCGGTGGTGCCACGCCAGTTCCGCTGAGGTCCACGGATTGCGGATTGCCCGGAGCATTGTCGGTGATTGTGAGAGTCGCTTGCTGCGAACCTGTGGCAGAAGCTGATGGCGCGAACGTGATGCTGATGGAACAGAATTTTGTCGGTTGCAGGACCGCGGGAACCTGACAGGTATCGGACTCCTGGAATTGCGTGGGGTCGGCTCCAGATAGGGAAATGGAATTTAGGCCAAGAGCTTCGCCGCCATTACTTGTGAGTGTGATGGTTTGCGGAGCGCTGGAAGTGCCAGTCTGAATCGAGCCGAAAGAAAAACTTGTGGCCGAGAGCGAGATCGACGGGCCGCTGACGCCTTGTTGTCCGGGAGGAATGCTGAAAGTGAGAGAGCCATTGATTTGAGGGATGGTGAACGGAGAATTGGCAGTTTCCATGAAGTAGCCGGTTTGCGGATCGACCGTATAAGCGATAGCGGTATTTTGGTCGGCGCCAAATCCAAAGTCAAAGGAGCCGGTAGGATCAGCGAAGTAGGGCGGAACCGAAGTGAAGCCCGGAAGGGGAGAGCTAGCGGTCTCGGTAAGCACACCCGTTTGCAGATTCACGGAATAGATGTTCATGACATCGGGAGCGCCGAGATCGGAAATGGCGGCGTACAGAAATGCCCCAGTGCTGTCGATCCAGAGGCCACTGGGTAGTTGTATTCGGGCAACTGGATGTTGCCGGAAGCCCGTCACGCGCCAATTCCCGTGAGTTGGATGATGCCGAACTCGAGCAGATTGTCTTGCGTGCCGGTTACGTAATAGCGGCCTTGCGGATCCATGGCAAACTGTGACCGCGTTGCGAAAGCGGCCGCGTCTTGCTTGTAGCCCAGCAGGATTAGTCCAGTCTGAGGATCGATGGAGAGAGCCTGAAACTCCGAACCTTGGTTAGATCGCCATGTTTGTGGACTGAGGGTTCGGGCCCATGAAAATGAGAAAGCTTGTGTTATTTGGGGGCTGGGCGAAGCCGATGGCCGTGGAGTCGAGTTCGGTGGCCGAACCTGCAACGGGAATAAGAGCGGGACCGCCGAGGGCACTCGGTGGACGAGATCGCAATGGCAAATGTTTCGACCAAACCGTCGCCAGGATTTTGTCCGACGCGATTCACTACGGCGATGTATTGGGCCGTTGGCTCGACGGCTATGTAAGCGGGCTGATTCGTGACGGACGAGGCGAACGGGGAACTGGCGACTTCTTGATAGGCGCCCGTGGTGGGATTGGTGATCTCATACATGTGAATGCTGTTAGTGCCGATGGCGAAAAGGATAGCGGCCTTGGACGTCGATCGCCAAAGCTTGGTTGGCGGCAGTGAACGGAGATCCTGCAACCGGAGTGAGCAAACCGGTTTGATCATTGCGCGAGGCGACGGCGCCCGCGGAGGAGAAGACGAGCGGCTGCTGAAGCTGGGCTTGGGCGATGCGGGGACGATGAAGGCGGCCGAAAAGACGACGGAGCAGGATTATTAGAATTTTCCAATAATTCGTTGTGCGCGAGCTGGAGCGCTGTGCGAATAGAGCGGGGAATTCGCGGTTTTGGGCCATGTGTCTTCCTTGGCCGTCGAAAATAGCGGCGCCTCGTTCGAATGCGAGAGGGAACGTTTGCGAATGCAAAGTATGCCGGAAAAAGTAGCGGCGTCAACAAAATATATCTATTATTAATAAACTTCGAACTGTGTATATTGGGGAGTGCTGGAGCCCGGGGTCGGGTTAGGACGGGCGGATCGATTGTTAAAGAATATTAATGTTGGGATTGGCTTCCTGCGTTACCGTTCGAGCTTATGCAACCAGCACAGCTTGATTTGGAAAAGCTTTCGGCATCCGACGAGAGCAATCTTGTTACCCGGCTCAACGGCAAGCTGAGTCTCGAGACGGTCCATAACTTCATTCAGACACTGCGGCCGGAGCCCGCGGCGCACCTGGTGCTCGATATGAGCGGGGTGTCGTTTTTGGACTCCGCGGGAGTCGGGGCGCTGGTGTCGCTCTTCGTCCACCGGCGCAATGTTGGACAGTCGTTTGCGATCGCGGGTCTGACGCGGCAGGGCATGGCGGTGCTGCAGGTAGCTGGGCTGGTGAAACTGCTGCCGAACTTTCCCACCGTCGAGGCCGCGCTCGCGGCAAAGAACTAGCCTGTTCCTCGACATGATCGGAGCGAACGGGAGGTCAGGCTCAGCCCGCCCGACCTACCCCTGTTTTCTTGTAAGTGCACATTCTAAAGGACTTTAAGTCCTGTGTTTTAAAACTGCGGATTCTAAAGGGCTTACGGGCGAATTTTTGGAAGTGTTGATTCTAAAGAAGTTAGCGCGGAAAAGGGTCTCCACGTTGGCACTCGGCATGGAACGTCGAGACTGAAGCCTGGTGCCACCAAAAAAGCAAAAACGCCAGCGGTGCTGGCGCTCCAGGAAAGACGAAATATTACCGCCATCTAATATACTACAGATACTATAATGTCAATGCCAGACGTTCCCTCGGCCTCGGAAGAGTTTGGACATTCCAATTGGAAGCCGCGCGCATGGCATCATCGGGCGCGTAAGCGCGTTCCAAATTGGAACGTTGGGCGGCTTCGACCGAGCCGTGGGTTCTGAGGCGACTGATATACTCGGGCGCATGAACAACAAATCTGGATTTGAGCTGCGGGACACGGAATATCAACGGCGTGTGCGGGACAGTTTTGAGCGACAAGGGCTGATGAAGCACCTCGGCGCCGAGCTGGTTTCGCTGGAGCCGGGAGGGGCGGTGATTCGGATGCCGTTTCGCGGGGAGTTGACGCAGCAGCATGGGTATTTTCATGCGGGTGTGACAGGGTCGATTGCGGATAGGCTTGCGGGTATGCGGCGTATACGTTGATGGCGGCGGAAGATTCGGTGCTGACAGTGGAGTACAAGATAAATTTGCTGGCGCCGGCGGATGGGGAGGAATTAGTGGCGCGGGCGCGGGTGGTGCGATCAGGGAAGACATTGAAGATTTGCATGGCGGATGTGTTTGTTAGGAAGGCGCGGCGGAGAATCATTGCGCGACGGTGTTGGCGACGATTATGTGTATGGCGGGGAAGGCGGATCGGCCGACGTAGATTGCCGTGGGTGGCGACAAGTCGTCTTGAAACCATTACGCCGCGAACGGGCGCAATGTATTGCGCCCCTCTGGCGAGCGCCGACGGGTTGGACCGTGCTCCCAGCGTATCCCGACGATTCCACGCACCGAATCTAGCAACTTCGCCGGATCGTAGCCCACGCCATCTTTGAACACGATTTCCACCTTCTCGATATCGTTGATGTTCGCGGAAGGATCCCCGTGAATCACCACAAAGTCCGCTGTCTTGCCAACCGCCAGCGAACCAATCGAATCCGCTTTGCCCTCGAACTCGGCGCCATTCAAAGTAGAAATACGAATCGCTTCCACTGGCGTGAATCCCGCTTCCACCAGCAACTCAACGCCGCGCTGATCGCCGAATCCCGGCAAGACGCCGCCGATTCCCGACGGGTCCGGTCCATTCAGCAGCAATCCACCCGCTTGCGCAAACGCATGTTCCAACTCCATCTCCTTCCTGAAAATCGCCGCGAAACCGTTCTGCGGATCCGAGTGCACCTGCACTCGCGCCGTTAAGTAGTTCGACCGCGCTTCGGGCAGCATGGCATCCAGCACGCGTTGCTGCAGTGGTGGCCGGCCCGGCACAAACTGCTCGAAAACAGGCAGAGTCGAAGTGATCGCAACGTGATGCTCGATCAAAAATCGGAACAAGTCCTGCATCTGCGCGCCTTTCGGATCGAGCGCCAGAAACTCGGGAGAGCCGATACCGCCGCCAGGCGGGCACTGATCTGGCTTTTTGCCCGGGATGAATTCCGTGTCGATCAAGGAAGCCGTGTTCCAGGTTATCAATGCCGGCCTCTGCCGCTTCGCGAAAACCCACGCTGCACAAGTGCCCGGTGACTTTCAGATGCCGCTTGTGCGCTTCCTCTGCCGCGGCGCGCAACTCATCACGCGTGATGTTCATGTACGCCTTGAACGAAGTCGCTCCGCTGTCCGCCCAGAAGTTCACCATCCGCCGCGCGTCGTCGGGCCCGCTGAGTTCATGCATCTGTGTCAAGAAGCCGTTCGGCCCTTCGAGATAAGGCGCCGTAACATCGATCTTCGGACCTGGGGATTGCCCGGCATCGATCTTGCGTTTCAGGTTTAGTTCGGCGTACGGCTCAATGCTGCCCGTTGTACGGATGGTCGTCACGCCTGCGGCCAGATAAAGTCGCGGGGCACTGAACGTGATCGAATTGATCAACTGGCCCGGAGCGTCCTGCTGATTGGTCCGCCGTGTAGTGTAGGTGGTTGTGCATCCCGACCAATCCGGGGATGACGCTGTAACCAGAGAGATCGAGCATCTTGGCCTGATCGGGTATTTTCACCGCCGCTGGCGTCGCCGATGGCGAAGATTTTTCCATCCTGGATGACCAACGCTTGATCCGTGCGGGGCGCAACGCCGGTTCCATCGATGACGCGCACGTGATTCAGCATGATGACAGGGGCATCGATCTTCACAAACTCTCGCACTTCGGGGGAGAGCTGCGGGCGAGACTGCCCGCGAACCAAGTCGGCCAGAAGCATGAATGAAATAAGTACCAAAACGGAGCGCCGCATGGTCCACCTCGAATGCAAAATAGATCCGCCTGCCCGAAACAAAGGATTTAGACGGCTAAGCGAACGCAATAGCGCGTTCCACCGACGCTCATTCGCGTGTCTTAGCAACTTGAAATTTGAAATCACCTGTTCAAAGTGCAGAATAAGAATGAAGGACGTCGAACTCTCGATTAACGCCATTGCCGGTAAAAGTGGGCGCTGGATCGGAACCTTCCGAGAGAGTCGGGCGGCTTGGTTTAGGAGCGTTCGACCTTGGGCGTCGACTGAGCTCCTAGCGGTTCGCGGAAAGGATCCATCGGAATCGGCGCATACGCGACATCGATGATCTCGAGATGCTCCGACTTTGCTGGCGCAAGCAGGTCGCACGCGGTCGCCGGGGCGCGCCTTCATCAGCGCATTGCCGAGAGGCGAGCGCCAGCTGATGTAGCCGCGGTCGAGGTCCACCTCGTCGATGCCTACGATCGAGACGACGTGTTCGAGGTCGGCGGCATCCTTGTAGGTCACGGTTGCGCCGAAGAAGACGCGCGTAGCGGCTGAGCCCTGAACGCGGAGCGGCGGGATCGACGACCACGGCCGTGTCAATGCGTTTCGTGAGCAAGCGAATCCGCGAATCGATCTGGCCTAACCGTCGTTTGCCGTAGAGGTAGTCGGCGTTTTCACTGCGGTCCCCGTTACCAGCAGCCCACGCTACGACCTCCACTACCGCGGGCCGCTCGCGACTCAGTAGGAACGAATGCTCGTCTTTCAGGCGCTGCAACCCGGCGGGCGTGATGTAGTTTTTGAGTGCCGGGCCCGCTGGCTCCGGTCGAGGTCCTCGGAGCGGCCGCTTTTCTCGCATTTGCCAATCTGTCATGGGATTTCGTGTATTAGTGGATGACCTAGTCTCGGAAGGTCCGCGCCTCGGTCCCGATCATTCTTCGCACAGTGAACGTGACAGTGCGCGGGCTAGAGGACGAATGATACATCGGTCTTCCTGTGGGACTCTTAGAAAATGCGGTGAGCCGATGTAGGTGCCTATAGGCGACCCGGAAGTTATTGCAGAGGTTGCGCAAGGTCCCTGATTAACGCGGTACCCGTCCATGTGGGGTCCTGGTACGGCACGGCTCCGGTAAGGCGTGTGAGCTCAACCGGTCGATGCAACACTTTCTAATGGCCTGATCCAACAGCACTTCCCCTAGACAACCGATATGTCGGGCTATAATCAATCAAAACCTAGCCAGGGCAGTGTTCCGTTTGATTCAACACCTGCGAGCGATTTACCCCTTGAGACTGCGGTAGTTAGACTTTGAGCTAAGTGTTGCCTCGACCCATTGAGACCGCCGCGGTTGCCGGAAACTGACCCAGTACCCTACAAAGGTTTGGCGGGGGTGCCTGGTCGCGGAGGATGCGGATGAGTTCGGCGGCGGCGTGGGGGAGGCGGGCGCCGCGGCGGGAGACCAGGTAGACGTGGCGGGGCATGTTGAGTTGGCGGACTTTTACTTCTTTCATCCAGCCGTGTTCGATTTCCCATTGCACGCACATGCGGGGGACGATGGCTACGCCCATGCCCATTTGCACGAAGCGCTTGATGCTTTCGATGGTAGGCATTTCGATGGGCATTTTCAGTTCGGTGCGGTTGCGGGCGAAGAGTTCGATGACGCGGCGACGGTAGGGGGATTCGACGCTGTGGGCGATGAAGTCTTCGTTGCCGAGGTCGGCGACGTCGACTTCGCGTTTTTTGGCGAGGACATGTTTTGGCGGAACGACCAGCGTTAGTTCGTCTTTGCGGATTTCGGTGGCTTGGAGCTGCGGCTCCTGCGGAACGTAGGAGATGGCGCCGACGTCGAGGCGGTAATTGAGGACTTCGTGGGGGATGTCGCGGGAGAGCATGCGGTGCACGCGGACCTGGACGCCGGGATGGAGCTGGCGGAAGGTGCCGAGGGCCGAGAGAAGCGCGTGGATGGAGCTCTCGTTAACGCCCAGAGAGAGTTCGCCTCGGGTGAGGCTTTCGAGTTCGCTGAGCCCTTTTTTTACTTCGTCGCGGAGATTGATGAGGCGCTCGGCGTAGTCTTGCAGGAGCGTACCGGCGTCGGTCAGGCGGACGGGGCGGGCGCCGCGAACGAAGAGCGGCTGGCCGAGGCCGTCTTCGAGTTTGCGAATGGTGAGGCTAACAGCGGGCTGCGTGCGGTAGAGGCGTTCGGCGGCGCGAGAGAAGCTGCCTTCCTTGGCAACCATCAGAAATACTTGGAGTTCGCCTAAATCCATTGAGTCAGACCTTCGCTTCTACAGGGTTTACGGAGTAAGTGCACGGACAAAGAGCACAGGCCCTTCGTTCCTCAGGGTAAACAGGAGTGCCTGTGCTACCTGAGCAGTATAAGCCAGATTATCAAAAGCAGAACAAAGATAAATTTGACCGTGGGGCGGTCTTCTGTCCTACTACTATCCTTGGGGGACCCTCAATATGGATTCTTCCGTCGTAAAGATCTTTGACACGACTCTGCGCGACGGCGAGCAATCGCCGGGCTTCTCGATGAACACCGAGGAGAAGATCCGCATGGCGCGGCAGCTTGCGGCGCTGGGAGTGGATGTTATTGAGGCGGGTTTCCCATTTCTTCGCGCGGCGATTTGGAGGCGGTGCAGCAGGTGGCACGGGAAGTGCGGAACGTGCCCATTGCGGCGCTGGCGCGCGCCAAGAAATGGACGTGGAATGCGGCCATTGAGGCTTTGGAGCCCGCAGCGGCGCCGCGGATGCACATTTTTCTGGCGACTTCGGATTTGCACCTGCGCGTGAAGTTGAATATGACGCGGGAGCAGGCGCTGGAGCCATTGGGTCGATGATTCGGCTGGGGCGGAACAGCGTGGGGAAGTGGAGTTTTCGGCGGAGGATGCGGGGCGCACGGATATTGGATTTTTGTGCCAGGTGTGCCAGACGGCTGTTGCGGCGGGCGCGACGGTTTTAAATTTGCCGGATACAGTGGGCTACGCGGTGCCGGATGAGTATGGCGCGATGTTTGAGCAGGTGCGCGCGCATCTGGATGATCCGCAGGGGATTACACTGAGCGCGCATTGCCATGATGATTTGGGGCTGGCGGTGGCGAATTCGCTGGCGGCGGTGCGGGCGGGCGTGCGGCAGATTGAGTGCACGGTGAACGGCATCGGCGAGCGGGCGGGGAACGCGGCGTTGGAAGAGATCGCCGTGGCGCTGGCGGTGCGCAAGGAAAGTTTTGGCGTGACGACGAACATTAAGTTGGACGAGTTGTTCAAGTCCAGCCGGATGCTGACGGAAATTACCGGGGCGGTGGTGGCGCCGAACAAGGCAGTGGTGGGAGCGAACGCGTTTGCGCATGAGGCGGGGATTCACCAGGATGGCATCATCAAGAATCCGTTGACGTACGAGATTATGTCGCCGGAGTCGGTGGGCGTGCCTTCGCGGTCGTTTGTGCTTGGGGAAACATTCGGGGCGGAATGCGCTGAAGGTGAGTTTGCGTACTCTGGGTTATGAGCCGAGCGAAGAGGAATTGGCGGAGTGCTACAAGCGGGTGACTACTTTGGCGGATGAGGCGAAGCAGGTGCGGCCGCGGGATTTGTGGCGATTGCGCATGAAGTGATGCGGCGGCGGCCTGCGGCGGTGGCGGCGGAGGCGGTTTGATAAAGAGTGAGTAGTGGGTGGTGAGTAGTGAGTAGAACTCGTCTCATATGTATCAGGCGGAGCGGAGTTTCAGGAGCTAAAGCCCCGTTTTCCGGGTTTCTATGTCGGAGCTAAAGCTCCGACCCCTGGAAGGCATTTATGAGACAGCTTCTAGTGAGTAGAAGCTCGGACTGATCTGTGGGGCTTTGGAAGATCTTGGGGAGTCTCGACTCGCAGGTTGGAGCTGTTCAGGTCGATGGGAAAAGCGGCAGCAGAGCTGCCGCACTACAGTGGGACTTAGTTGGTGAGCGGGGATCTCGATGAAAGTGAAGAAGACTATTGTGCTTTTGCCGGGGGACGGCATTGGGCCGGAAGTTACGCGGGCTGCGGCGACTGTCCTACGCGAGTGCGCGCAGGAATTCCATCATGAGTTTGATTTGCATGAGTTTCCGATTGGCGGCGCGGCGATTGATGCGATCGGGACTCCTTTGCCTAATGAAACTTTGGATGCTTGCCGGAAGGCGGACGCGGTTTTTCTTGGAGCTGTGGGCGGAGCAAAGTGGGATTCACTGCCGGTGGGGAAGCGGCCTGAGAGTGGGCTGCTTGGTTTGCGCAAAGGGCATGGGGCTGTATGTGAATGTGCGGCCCGTGAAAGTGCTGGAGCCTTTGCGCGGAATTTCCCCTTTGAAGCCCGAGCGTTTGGGCGATTTGGATATTGAGATTGTGCGCGAACTGGCGGGCGGGATGTATTTCGGCGAGCGCGGCAACGCTACGGAAAATGGCGTCGAGCGGGCTTGGGATACGGAGTCGTATTCCACGCCGGAAATCGAACGGATCGCGACGTTTGCGTTTGGGCGGGCGGAGAATCGATCGCGACGGCTGTGTTCGGTCGACAAAGCAAATGTTTTGGTGAGTTCGCAGCTGTGGCGGCGGACCGTCGTGGCGATGAGCGGCGTCTACTCGTCCGTGAAGCTCGAGCACATGTACGTGGATAACGCGGCGATGCAGCTTACGCTGAAGCCTTCGCAGTTTGACGTGATGCTGACGAGCAATATGTTTGGCGATATTTTGAGCGATGCGGCCGCGGCGCTGGTGGGGTCGATCGGATTGATTCCTTCGGCGAGTTTTGGGACGGGCGCGCCGCTGTTTGAGCCAATTCATGGGTCGGCGCCGTCGCTGGTGGGGACGGATTCGGCGAACCCGGTCGGGTCGATTCTGAGCGCCACGCTGATGCTGCGCGATGCGTTTGGGCTTTCGCTGGAGGCGGATTGGGTCGAGCAGTCGCTGCATCGCGTGCTGGCGGGCGGGTATCGTACGGCGGATATTGCGCAGCCGGGGGCTAGCACGATTGGCGGGTCGGTGTTTACCGAGATGCTGCGCGAGGAGATGCAGCGGACGTTGGAGCATGCCGAGCGGTATGGCTGGGGGGTCTAGCGCCAGCAATTTGCGAGTGACTAGTCCCGGCGTTCCACTCCACAATTTAGCCTGATAGCCCTGCAGCCTTCTAACAAGTACAATGCGTGCGATTTTTGTCGGCCCCCTTAAATGTCTAGCATTCCAGAATTCGATTCCTTGAATTCGGTGAAGTACCTATTCCTCCGACAACTTTCGGAACCAAGAGACAACTCCCTGCGCTTGGTTGTGGAGGAAGCGATATCGAATCGGTTGGCCCGGGCACGGGTTCCGACTGACAATCCCGAACTCGACGAACTCTTCAAAGGGTCGTGGCCCATTGAGTCTGTTGAAGGATGCAAAACCTTCGAGCTAACTTGGGACCGCTACGCGGCATACCTTGTGACCGAGGAGCTGATCGGATCGGTTGGTAGGGATGACGATGAAACTTATACGGGCAGAGTGCTTCGCGTGTACACCAAGTCACATTTCCTAGATCACCTTGCGCGGGATACGGGAGGACACGTGGAGCCCCTCCAGCACTACAAGTTGATTTGCTTGAACCACCTGATCGATATAGGGTCCTACGCACCTCCAGACATCCGAATGATTGGAGCAGCTTCGGCGCCTGCTTTGCGAATTCAATAGCCTTGGTTAATCGTCATAAGAAATCGATCCCTTCTAGACGTTGCTAGCTTGCGGTAAGCCGCTGAGGATGCTACTTTTACACTTTCTTAGGAAGCCGACGCCCGCGTTGGCCGGGGGCACACAGGGGTGTGCGGGCGGGCGGCGGTTGGCATGCGATCCTGAACGATGATTTAGGGTGCGAATCATACTGCAAACCTTCCGAGCGGATTTGCGTGACTTTGCACGAGCGGCCTGACGGTGGCCGGTTGTTTTCGATGGCATGGAATTGTGATGGCTGACCCAGCTTCCAACTCGAAACGCGTGAACGGCGGTGACGACTCAGCGCGCCCGGCGACGTACTGGCGCGTCGAAGGCTCTTTGCTGGAGTTGGGCGCTTTGCGTCCGGTGGGATTTTTTACGTGGAACGCGCAGAGCTTTGCGGAGCGATGGGCGCGGCGGGCGGGATTTGCGTGGATGACGATGACCCGGCCGATCGATTATGCGGTGAACCGGACGGTGGCGACGCGGCTGCTGCACACTTTGCTGCGAGGCGTTAGCCGCGACCGGCTCGATCTTCTGGGCGAAGAATATTTTCATTACGTGCTGAAGCCGCAGCTGCGGCGCGAGGCGGTGGAGAAGCTGCTGGACGCGGTGCAGAGCGGCGAGCGGATTGTGCTCGTGGGGCAGCTGCTCGACCATATTTTGCGGCCGCTGGCGCAGCATCTCGGCGTCGAATCGTTTCTTTCCAACCGCATGGAGTTTCGCAATGCGCACGCTACCGGGCGTCTGCTCGATCCCGGTCGTGCGGCCGCGCGGGCCGTTTGCGTGGCTGACGAGCGGGGCGATCGACGGGCGCATCTCGCGGGAGAAATTGCTGCGGCAGCTTGGTTGGACAAAAAAGCCGGAGCAGTTGGAAGCGGCGGTGCAAACGGCGGTGCGGCCTGCGCCTCCGGCGAGTAAATCCGTGGCGCTGTTTGGCGAGGGCGTGCGCAACGGTCCGCTGGCGGTGCGCGAAACGCTGGCGAACCGGCACATCTTGTTGATTGGCGTGACGGGATTTATCGGCAAAGTGTGGCTGGTGGATTTGCTGGAAAATGTGCCGAACATTGGGAAGATTACGCTGCTGATTCGGCGCAACCGGACGACTTCGGCGCTGAAACGTTTTCAGAAAATTATCGAGGAGTCGCCGGCGTTCGACACGCTGCAGGAAAAATACGGGCGCGAATTAGGCGCGCTGCTGGAGGACAAAGTCGAAGTGGTCGAAGGCGACGTGGGCGAGCCGGGGCTGGGCCTCGATGCGGCGACGCAGGCGCGGCTGGCGAAATCGCTCGATTTGGTGGTGAACAGCGCGGGGTTGACGGATTTCAATCCGGATTTGCGCGATGCGCTTTCTTCGAACGTGGATTCGACGCTGCATCTGCTGGATTTTTTGCGGAAGTGCGATCACGCGGGGTTGATGCATCTTTCGACGTGCTATGTGGTGGGCATGCGCGACGGGCGCGTGACGGAAGAGCTGCAAGACAATTACAATCCTGCGCGCGATCCGGCTTTCGATGCGGAAAAAGAAATTGCTTCGCTGCGCGAGACGATTCGGCACGTCGAAGAGCGCGCGGAAAGCCCGGAGTTGACGAAGGCGCTGCGGCGGCAGGCGCTGGGCAAAGGCGGCGATCCGGCGGCGGTGCCTGCGACGGAGTTGGATGGCGTGTTGAAACGGAACCGGCTGCGCTGGGCGCGGAACCGTTTGGTGCGCATCGGGCTTGCGGCGCGCGCAGCATTTGGGCTGGCCGAATACGTATACGTTTACGAAGAGCTTGGGCGAATCGATTCTCGCGCGCAGCAGCGGCGAGTTGCCGATCGCCATTGTGCGGCCTTCGATTGTGGAAAGTTCGGAGCGGTCGCCGTTTACCGGATGGAATGAGGGGATCAATACTTCGGGACCGCTGTCGTATTTGCTGGGCACAAATTTCCGGCAACTGCCTTCGAACGAGCGCAAATGCCTCGACGTGATTCCCGGTGGACATGGTTTGCCGCGGCATGACGCTGATCGCGGCGGCGGTGATTTCGCGGAGGAATGCGCGGTTGTATCAGCTGGCGACTTCGGCGATCAATCCGGTGAACATGGGCCGCAGCATCGAGCTGACCGGGCTGGCGCACCGGAAACACTACCGGACGCAGCAGGGAATCGAGCACTGGCTCAAAGTGAAATTCGAAACGATTCCTGTTTCCAAGCAGCGCTACGAGCGGCTTTCCATTCCCATGCAGAAAGCGGTCATCTCGGGGATCAATCGCGCAGCGGTTTCGCTGCACATGAAAAAGGCGCCGCTCGCCAAGCAGGAGCGCGATCTAATCCGCGCGGAGAAGCTGATCGAACTGTACGAGCCGTTTATTCTTGCACAACGAGCATGTGTTCGAATGCGAAAACGCGCGATTGCTCTCCGCGGCGCTTTCGCCCGAAGAGAAAGCCATTTTTGATTTTGCTCCTGAATCGATCGACTGGTGGGATTACTGGATCAACGTGCACATACCGGCGCTGCGCCGCTGGTGCTATCCCTTGATGGAGGGCCGCCCGCTGGAGGCGCGCGCTCCTCGCGAGTTGGATTGGTCTCCTGAACATGCCCGGGCCGCTGTTGTGTCAAATTCTGCGACGCCGTCGGACCCACTATGGCGATCTTCGTAACCGGCACGACCGGATACTTGGGCAGTTACCTTGCCGCGGGATTGTTCACCGAACACCGCGACACGCTGAATCTTCTGGTGCGCGCGAAGAGCGAGAAAGAAGCGCGCGAGCGGCTGTGGACCTCGCTGCAACTCCATTTCGAGTTTCGCGAGTTTTGCGAATACCTTGGCTCGCGCGCGCGCATATTTCGCGGCGACTTGACGAGCGAACGGTTCGGCCTTAGCGATGACGAGTATCACGCGCTGGTCGACACGACCGATTCGGTGATTCATTGCGCCGCTTCGCTGAACCGCAAATCGGAACGGCAGTGCCTCAATGTGAATTTGCGGGGCGGGCTCGAAGTGATTCAGTTGGCGCGTCGCGCGCAAAATCGCAATGGGCTGCGGCGGTATTCGCATGTTTCGACGGTGGCGGTGGCAGGGAAACGGCGAAACGAAGTCGTACGGGAGGATGCGGCGATTGATTGGGCGCGCTCGGACTACGATCCCTACGCGCGCACGAAAAAATTCGGCGAGCACATGATGCACCAGCTGCTTGCCGACGTGCCCCACACGATTTTCCGGCCTGCGATTGTTTTGGGGGATAGCCGCCGCCCGGAGACGTCGCAGTTTGATATGGTGCAGGCGTTCGATGCGCTTGTGCGGCTGCCTGTTCTTCCGCTGCGTCCTCGGGATAAAATCGACATCGTGCCCGCAAATTATGTGAGCAAAGCAATTGTGGCGATTCATCAGAAGGCCGAGCCCGCCCACGGCATTTATCATTTGTCGTCGGGCACGGGCTCGCAGACTTACCAGGAATTGACGGACGCTCTGGCGGAAGCAGGCGGCTGGCGGCGTCCCGCATACTGGCCCTGGATGGGCGGTACGTTTTCCGGTACGGTGAATTGGCTTTCGAACCGGAAAGGTTCCGTGGCTCACGGAGCGTCTCTCTTGAAAGTGTTCTGGCCGTATCTGGATTGGAACACGGTGTTCGATAATTCGCGCGTCGTGGCGGAGCTTGGGGAAGCTCCGGCGAAATTCTCGACGTACGCGTTTCCGCTGCTGAAATTCAGCCGTGAAAATAAGTTTCGCTATCCGGCAAAGCCGTGGCCGCGGATGGAAATGGGCGGAGACACTCCGGAAAAATCCGCAGCCGCCGGAGGCGCTCGCGCATGACGGACTTTCTTCTTGTTGCCTGGGTTAGCGCGCTGATCGAGATTACGCGGTTCGGGTGGATGTTCGGATTCGGAAAGCGATGGACTCCGGGAGAAAAATTGCGGTTGTTGTTTGCGGGCTACAACGGCACGCGGAACACCGGCTCGGACGTACGGGTGCAGGAAATGCTGCGGCAGGTGCGGCATGTGCTCGGCTCGGAGAACGTGGATTTCAGCGTGATGACGCAGAGCTTCGATCGGACGCGCGGCTATTTCGATGGCACGAAGCAGGTCCATCTTCCCGACGTATTTCCGCCGTTTTTGTTCCGCGAGGTGCGGCAAAATCACGGCGTCATCGCGTGCGAAGGATCGATGTTCAAAAGCAAATTCGCCAATGCGCTGACGACGATGATGATCGGCTCGCTTGGCCTGGCTTCCGCCGAAAACAAACTTTCGCTTGGCTACGGCGGCGAAGCAGGCCACATGGACCGGCTCGTCTCCAGCATGTGCGAGCGTTATGTGCACGATTCGCTGGTGATCACGCGCAACGAGGAGTCGCAGAAACTGCTTACTTCGATGGGCATCCCGACCGAGCTGGGAACGGACACCGCCTGGACGTTTGAGCCGCATCCGCCGGCCTATGCTCGCAAGACGCTGCGCGACGCCGGCTGGGACGAGAAGACTCCCGTGTCGGTGATGTGTCCGATTCATCCGTTCGTATGGCCGGTGAAAGCTTCGATCGGAAAATACCTTTCGCGCGTCACCACCGGTGCCTATAAGGACAGCCAGTACCGCACCGTTTACTTTTTCCAGTCGGGCTCCGAAGTCGAAAAAAAATACAATCACTACATTTCCAGTTTTACGAAGGCACTGGCATCGTTTCGCGAGCGCCACAACGTCTTCCCGATTCTTGTGGCGATGGAGAGGCTGGACGCGGTGGCCTGCCGCGATATCGAGAAAGCGCTGCCGGGAATTCCGGTTTTCACTTCCGACGACTACGATATGTTTCAGATCGTTTCGATTCTTCGCGCATGCACCTACATGGTTTCTTCGCGGTATCACGGGATCGTGACCAGCATGCCGAGCCTGGTAGCTTCGGCGGGCGTCACCATGGACGAACGCATCCGCAATCTCATGCGCGAGCGCGGGCACCAGCATCTCCTGCTGACCGTGGATGATCCTGATCTCGAGCCCAAGCTTATTCAGATGATGGACACGCTCGTTGCGGAAGCGGAATCCGTGCGCGACGGTATCGGCAAAACGGTGGTGCGCAATCTGAAAGTCATGGCGCGCATGGGCACTTTTCTGGAAGACGCCATGCGGCGCACGTATCCGGAATTTCCGCTGCGCTCCGGAGTTCTCTCGTGGGAGGACTATCTCCCGCCACTGTACGAGACGCTGGTGCAGCTTGCCGAGCGCTACGATTCTGGCGCCGCTGTGCCGCAACATTCCGTTGCTGGGACTGCTTCGCGGTGATGCCTAGCCCAGCCGCCATGCCGAATTTTCTCGAAGACATTTTCGCGCAACTGAAGAAGGCCGACAGCCGCGTCGTGCTGCGCGAAATTCATGGCGAGGAGTTCGCCAGCGTTTCGGGAAGGGAATTGCTCGAACAGGTGCAGCGCGTGCGCGCACATTTGCGGCGCACGGGGCTTCAGCCCGGCGAGCGATGCGCGCTGCTCGCGCCGAATTCCTCGCGCTGGGTGGCTTTCAATCTCGCGCTGCTTGCCGAGGGCATTATCGTTGTGCCGCTTTATTCGCGGCAGGCGCCCGGAGAATTGGCCGCGATGATGAAGGATTGCCTGCCGCAATTTTTGTTTACCAGCGATGCGGCGCTCGGTGAGGCTGTCGCGAAAGCGCTGCCGCCGCAGTGGTCGAATGCGCGGAGACTCGTCCTTTTTGAAGAAGTGTTGCAAGAACCCCCAGCGGATGCCGTGCCGCCCGAAGGGGCAATCCCTCGCGCCGACGCGGATCTGGTGACGATCATCTATACGTCCGGCACTTCGGGAGAGCCCAAGGGCGTTTGTCTGAACGTCGGCAACGTGACGCACATGCTTGCTTGCACGCGAGAGCGGCTGGATTTGCTCATGGGAGCGACGCACGAACCGGACCGCGTGTTTCACTACGGGCCGTTCAGTTTTGCGGCGTCGTGGATCACTTTGCTCACCTGTCTTTCGCGCGAAAGCGTTCTGACTCTTTCCACCGATCTCACAAAACTGGCGGATGAAATTCGTTTGGCATCTCCGCACTATTTCTTGAACGTGCCGACGCTGCTGGAACGCGTGCGCCGAGGCGTCGAGGAAGCGCTTTCGAAGCGGGCTGCGCCTATCCGGTCGCTCTATGCAAAGGCGCGCGAGGCATGGACGCGGAAGCACGTTGGCCGTGGCCGTGCGGCGGATGGTTTTTGGCTGGGCCTCGGGCGCAGATTTATTTTCAGCAAGATCAAGGAGCGTTTCGGGCCGAATATTCGGGCTTTGATTTGCGGGTCGGCGCCGCTGGCTCCGGAGACGCAGCAATTTTTTCTGATGCTGGGAATCCCGGTGCTGCAGGCATACGGTCTGACGGAGACCACGGCGATCTGCACGCTGGACGACCCGCGAAGTCCAGTAGAGCCGGGATATGTAGGCACGGCGGTCAACGGTATCGAGATGAAGGCCGGCGAAAACGAGGAAATTCTAGTGCGTGGGCCGAATATTTTTCCGGGCTATTGGAACCGTCCGGAAGAAACGGCGCGGGTGTTGCGTGACGGATGGTTTCATACCGGAGATCAGGGCGAAGTGAATGTGCGCGGCAATTGGAGGATCATCGGGCGGCTCAAAAATTTGATCGTGCTGAATTCGGGCCACAAAATCACTCCCGAGCCGATCGAAGAAAAGATTGCGCGGCTTTTGCCGGAAGCGCAGCAGATCGTAGTGGTGGGCAATGGACGCGGTTTTTTGTGTGCGCTGGTTACGGGTGGCGTGGAACGAGGCGCGGTGCAAGCGGCATTGGATACGGTAAATGCGGAGCTTCCGCATTATCGCCAAATTCGCAATTTCACAGTGCTCGCCGACGGCCTTACGCCCGAGAGCGGGCTGTTGACCGTTATGGGAAAATTGCGGCGTGACGCCATCAACGCGCGGTTCGCGCAGGAAATCGGCGCGATGTACGCGGAGGCGCTGGAAAGCAAAGCGGCGGCCGGGAGCAAAGCGTGAAGTCGTTCGCCGGCAAAGCCTTGCGCTGGGAATGGCGCGATGGCGTGATCGAATTAACGCTGGATCGCGAGCCGGCAAATGAAATCGGGCTGGCGATGCTGGGGGAGCTGGAGCAGTTTGCGGCGGCCATCGACGCGCTCGCGCCGGAGACTTCCGCCTGCATCATTTACAGCGAGCGGAAACACGGTTTTTCCGCGGGCGCCGACCTTCGCGAACTTTACCACGGCGCTGCGCAGCTTTCCGAAAAAGAGCGCATCGCCGGCGTGCGTGCCTTTCTTGAACGTATTCATGCGGTGTTTAACGCGATCGACGCGGCGCCTTTCACAACCATCGCGGCGGTCCATGGAGTATGTTTCGGCGGCGGATTTGAACTGGCGCTGACATGCGACATCATCGTGGCGGACAAGATGGCGCGTTTTGCGTTTCCCGAGTTGCGCCTTGGGCTTATTCCTGGATTCGGCGGCATTCCCCGATTGAAGCGCGATTTGGGCAACGCGTTTATTCGCGATTTGCTTTTGACCGGCCGCAGCGTGAATGCTGCTCGTGCGCAATCCGTTGGGCTGGTTGCGCAACTCGCGGCGGAAGGAGAAGCGCTGCGCATCGCGCGGGCGACCGCGGCGCAGGTCGTCAAATTCGACGGCGTCACGCGAGCGGCGGCCAAAAAATTCATCAAGCCGATTCCGCATGACGAGCTGCGCCGCGAAATCGATCTCTTTTGCGAACTGTTTGCACGGCCTGCGGTGATGGCGGCGCTCGGCAAATTCGTGGACTCGACGGATACCATGCCGTATTTGCCTTAGGGTAGCCGCGGGAATCGGTTGAGTTCCACTGCCTCGGCGGCATTTTCTTTCTGCGTGCGGAAAATGGTAAATTTGAGCTTCCATGCGAACTCTTGAGCAAACCACCCAGGAAGTGCTCGATCTGGCGTCCAAGCACTTCAACGTGCCGGCGGGTTCGCTTGCGCCGGAAGACGATTTCTTCAAGAAGCTGGGCATCGACAGCCTGCAAACGCTCGAGATGCTGAGCCGCCTCGAAAATCATTTCGGCATCGAGTTGCCCGATTATGAAGTGCAGGGTGTGAGCGATTTCCGCACGCTGGCTTCGAGGATTCAGTCCCGCCTGTAATGCTCGATCTCTCCAAATATCCATCCATCGGCGCGGCTTTGAAGGATGCGCTGGACGAATTTTCCAACGAAGTGTGCCTGATCGAGGCTGACCGCGAGCGGGAAAAAGAGCGGCTAACCTATCGCGATTTCAAAGAGCGCGCTCATCCGCTGGCGAAGGCGCTGCAAGATGCGGGTTTCGCCGCTGCCGATCGTGCCAGCGTCATCATGACGAATCAATCCAAATGGCTGATTTCCGCTTATGCGATTTTTTTCGCCGGTGGAGTTTTGGTCCCGCTCGATTACAAACTTTCGCCGGACGAGCAGTGGCAACTGCTGAAGCACTCGGGCGCAAAGGTTTTGATCACGGAGTATCCCATCTGGCGGCAGTTGAGCGCAGCCGCGGGACGCTCTGCTGCGACAGAAGTGCGAACCGTGCTGGTGACGGAAGCGCCAGCCAACGCCGATCTCGGCGACGCTCACCGATGGGAAGAGTTTCGCGGAACTGGTGAGCCGGCTTTCGTTGCGCGCGCGCGCAAGGATGTCGCGTGTATCGTCTATTCTTCGGGAACTGGCGGGCGGGCTAAAGGCTGCATGATGACGCACGAGAATTACCTCGAGCAGTGCGTCGCGCTTACATCGATCTATCCTTTCTGGCCCGGCGTGCGTTACCTCAGCATTTTGCCCACGAATCATGCCATCGACTTCATGGTGGGGTTTTTCGGGCCGTTCACGTGCGGCGCGGCCGTGGTGCATTTGCGAACGCTGCGCCCGGAATATGTGCGGGAGGCGTTTTCAAAGTACAAGATTACCTACGTGAGCCTCGTTCCGCTGGTGCTTAAGAATTTGCAAAAGGGTTTGCAGGCGCGCTTCGATGAGCTTCCACCTGGGAAGCGCAAAGTGTTTAACGCAATTGTTGGCCTCAACAAAGCTTTGACGAAAAGCCGGCCGCGGCTTGGTCTCAGCCGGCGCTTGTTGAAGCAAGTCCACGAGCCCTTCGGCGGGGAACTGCGCACGATTATCGTCGGTGGCGCGTTCACCGAGCCGCAGACGCTGCAATTCTTTTACGATTTGGGCGTACCGGTAGCGAACGGCTATGGGCTGACGGAAGCGGGCACTGCGATTACCGTCAACGATTTGAAGCCATTTCGCGCGGACACCGTCGGCAAACCGCTTCCCGGTATGGAGGTTCGCATCGTCAATGCGAACGGCGAAGGGATTGGGGAAGTTTCCGTCCGCAGCAAAACGATCATGTCCGGCTACTTGAACGAGCCGGAGCTTACCGCCGAAACCATTGTGGACGGATGGCTCCTGACCGGCGATCTCGGCCGCTTCGATGCCGCCGGCCACCTGCAACTCTTCGGGCGCAAGAAAAATATGATCGTCACCGAAGAAGGCAAGAACATTTATCCTGAGGACATCGAAGCGGTTTTTGAAAGTCTTCCCGTGAAGGAATTTTGCGTTTTTGCCGCCAACTACATCTGGCCCCAGCGTTCGATGGTTGGCGAGCAGCTCTTGCTTGCGCTCCATCTCGAGCCCGGCCAAACTTACTCCGAAGAGCTGCGCCGCAACATTTCCGCGCGCAACAGCGAGCTTTTGAATTACAAGCGCATTCACGGCGTGGTTCTGTTCGACGAAGATTTTCCGCGCACGGCTTCGTTGAAGATAAAGAGAAACGTGCTCGCAGAGCAGCTTGCAAAGTTCGATCGCGCCGCCGCGTTTCTGCCGCTATGAAGCGGAACTGGTGCGGGCTTTCCTTTGAGGAAATGAGAAGTCTTTGAGGCACCCATTCATTGCCATCGTCAACCCGGCCGCCGGCGGCGGCCGCTCGGCCAAGCTGGCCGGGCCGGCGCTTGCGGGGCTGCGCGAGAAGGGGCTGAAGGTCGACGTCCTCGCTTCCACGGGGCCGGGCCACGCCATCGAGCTAGCGCGCGAAGCGTACGAACAGGGATATCGAAGGTTCATCGCCGTGGGCGGCGACGGCACGGCTCATGAAATCTTGAATGGCGTTTATGAACGCGCCCAGGGCAAGGAGCGCATTGCTCTCGGATTTTTGCCGCTCGGAACCGGCAATTCGTTTCTACGGGATTTTACGAAGGACGGCGCCGGCGCTTCTCTGCAAGCCTTAATCGAAGACCGCAAGCGCGCCGTCGATCTGATCCGGCTGACGCATGCCAAGGGCGAAATCTATTCGTTCAATCTTCTGAGCCTGGGTTTCACGGCGGACGTGGGCGCCTTGACCAACCGCTATTTCAAGCCCTTCGGCTATCTTGGCTATCTGCTTGGCGTATTTGTGCGCGTCGTGCAGTTGCGTAGGCGCGCGTTTCGTTTGCGCTGCGACGATGACAAAGACTGGGACGAGAGCCGCTGCCTTTTTCTTTCGTTCAACAACAGCAAGTTCACCGGCGGCACGATGCTCATTGCGCCGCAAGCCGATCCCACGGACGGTCTCATCGAATTTGTCCGCTGGGGCCCGATCGGGCGCATCGGCTTGCTGCGCATGCTCCCGAAGCTCTATGACGGCACGCACATCGAACACCCCTTGGCTTCGCGTCGCGCCGTGCGGCACATCGAATTTGGCGTTAAAGTTCCGGTGGATGTACTGATCGACGGCGAAATTGCCGCGCTCGAGTGCGTTTCCCTCGACGTGATTCCCGCGGCCGCGGACATCTATATATGAAGCGCGCACTGCTGGCGTTGCGCGCCGCGTTTCTATGGATTCTTAGCGGCTTGCATTTTTTCGTGTTGGCGCCGACGCTCGTCTTGCTCGGGATTTTCCTGGACCCGCACAAGCACGATTGGCTGCAGCGCAGCTTCTGCCGGCGCATCGCCTATCTTTCAGGAGCGCGCGTGGAGGTTGTGCGCTCGCCGGGCTTCGATCCCAAGCGCACCTGCTTCTTTATGGTGAATCACGTTAATCTGTTTGACCCCTTCGTGCTGTATTGCGCCATTCCGCAGTACGTTCGTGGATGGGAGCTGGAATCGCATTTCAAAATTCCGGCGTACGGCTGGCTGATGAAGCGCTTTGGGAACGTTCCGGTCCCCGACATGCGCCGCCCTTCCGATCTCAAGCGCATGTGGCGGCTCACCCAGGATGCCATTGACGGCGGCACGAGCCTCATCATTTTTCCCGAGGCCAAGCGCACGCGCGACGGCCACGTCGATGTGTTTGAAGAGGGCGGCTTTCGCGTGGCGCAGCAGCTCGGCATTCCAATTGTGCCCGTCAGTTTGGTGGGTTCCATCAAGCATCATCGCACCGGACACTGGATGCTTTGGCCGGCGACGATCACCGTCCATCTTCATGACACCATCGAAACGAAGGGAATGACCAAGAAAGATGTCGCTGCGTTGAGCGAGCGCGTCCGCGAAATGATCTCCGCGCCCGTGGATGCCAGTCTGAAAGAACCGAGTGAGTAGAATTTTGATTGGCCGCTTGCGCCGGCGCCACATTCCCTCGACGCGGAGTATTCCAGCGGATTTTACGACGGAAGTTTGATCCCCGGAATGGTGCGCCCCGCTCTCGTTTCCTGCCAGGTGAACACGATGCGGTCGATCACCGTGATCGTGGAGACCACGGCAATCACCCAAAGCACGGCGCCCATGCGCGTGGTAATGCCGCCGATGATTAACAAAACGAGGCGTTCCGGCCGCTCCATAAAGCCCACTTTGCAAAGCGGGATGAGCGATTCCGCCCTTGCTCGAGTGTAGCTGACCATCACTGAGCCCGCCGTCGCTACCGCCGCCAGCACCACGTAAGGAGTGCGCCCGCTCACCGAGTAATACACGAGCAGGCCCATATAGAGCGCCATATCGGCATAGCGGTCGAGCGTCGAATCGTAGAAAGCCCCAAACGCCGTGACGCGATTTTGGCGGCGTGCCACTTGCCCGTCCAAAATATCAAGAAAACCAGCGAAGAAAATAATCAGAGCCGCAATCCGGAAATTTCCCAGCGCGAAATTAGCCGCCGCCACGAAATTCACGACCAGCCCCAAAAACGTCAGGAAATTGGGATTGACGCCGGTGGCGGCCAGCACGCCGACGATCTTGTCGAGCAGCCACTTGCTTCCGGTTCCAATCGCGCCTGTAAAGGTAGCCATTCTTTTGCTGCAACCAATCGGGATTTTGATTTTTCGTGCGTGCCAGCGAAATCGTACACTAGCCTCGCAGCGCTCCGCAAACGAGTGTCCCCATTCGGGCCAAAATGGTTTGCGCGTCAAGCTGCTTTCTTCTTGACGCTGCGCGGCTCACGACATACATTCACTTTAGTTCATTCGCGAAGTGCGCGCGAATCTATGGATTGTAATCTCTCACGCCGCGGGTTTTTGGCCCAGAGTTTAACGGGGATTTCGGCTGCTTGGATATCGGCGAACTGGCCTGCCATGCTCGCAGCGGCTACGCACGCTCACCTGGCCGCTCAATCTGCTTCGCCTGCGAAGTTTGAATTCTTTTCCGCCGAGCAAGCCGCGGAAGTGGAGGCCGTCTCAGCGCGTATCATTCCCACAACCGACACGCCGGGTGCGCACGAAGCCGGAGTCGTATTTTTTATCGATCGCGCGCTCGTCACCTTTGCGAAAGACGACCAAAAAATGTATGCGGAGGGCTTGCCGGCGCTGCACGCCAGAGTGCGCGAGCTGTTTCCCGGCACGGAGAGATTTTCCGCCGCCGCTCCCGAGCAGCAGGATCGGATCCTGGAATCTCTGGATGAACAATCCGGTGACGGGCGAAGACGCGCCTTCGATCCCAATGTCGGCGCGCAATCGTTCTTCGAAACGCTCCGCGTTCACACGGTCATGGGCTTTCTGATCGATCCCGAGTCCGACAAACGCGGCAATCGCGATGGCGCGGGCTGGAAGGTCATCGGCCGCGAGAACGAACACATGTTCCAGCCGCCGTTTGGCTATTACGATAAAGACTATCCAGGCTGGCAGCCGAATCCGGCGACCGCGGACAAAACCAAATTATGATGCTCGATCAGCCCAAATACAAAACGACCGATGAAGTGGACTTCGTCGTCATCGGCTCCGGCGCCGCCGGCGGCATTATCGCCAAGGAGCTTTCCGAAAACGGATTCCGCGTCGTCGTCCTCGAGCAGGGGCCGTATCTCACCGAGAAGGATTTTGTTCACGACGAAATCAAAGTATTGAATCAGGACCTGCTGACCAATCATCCCGACCTTCAGCCGAATACTTTTCGCAAAACGCCCGGCGAGAAAGCCAAGCGCCAGCGCGCCGTCGCGTACGGCCGTCTCGTCGGCGGCACCAGCACGCACTTCACCGCGAATTTCTGGCGTTTCCACGAAATTGATTTCCACGAACGCAGCAAAGTCGGCGACGTCCCCGGTGCGGCCCTCGCCGATTGGCCCATCACCTACGCCGACCTCGAGCCCTATTACACCAAAGTGGAATGGGAAATCGGGGTCTCGGGCCGGGCCGACGCCAGCCCGTTTGATCCGCCGCGTTCCAAGCCCTATCCGATGCCTCCTTTGCCCGTCAAATCGGGCGGCGTCCTTTTCGAACGTGCCGCGAAGAAGCTTGGCTGGAACCCGTTCCCCGCGCCGATGGCCATACTTTCGCAGCCCCGGCCCGGCCGCAGCGCCTGCATCAATTGCGGATTCTGTCTGGCGTTTGCCTGTGAAGTCGGCGCGAAATCCAGCTCGCTCGCCACGGCCATTCGCATGGCGGAAAAAACCGGTCGCTGTGAAATTCGCCCGAATTCCTACGTGCACCGCATCGAGCTCGACGCCAATGGCCGCGCCACCGGCGCCGTTTATTTCGACGGGCAGCGCAATGTGCAACGCCAAAAGGCCAAAGCCGTCGTCGTCTGCGCGAACGGCGCCGAGACTCCCCGCTTGCTCCTGCTCTCCGCCAACAAACAATTTCCCGACGGCCTCGCCAATAGCAGCGGCATGGTCGGCAAGCATTTAATGTTCAACAGCGGCGCGCTTTCCGTCGGCGTTTTCGAGCATCCCCTCAACGACTACAAAGGTTTTGCTGTCAGCCGCGTTCTCCACGATTTTTACGAACTCGACCCCGACAAAGTCGGCTTCCACGGCGGCGGCGGGCTCGACGCGCGCTTCGATCAAACGCCAATCAATTTCGCCCTCGGGGGCCTCCCGCCCGGCACGCCGCGATGGGGCAAAAGCTTCAAGGATGCTTTGAGCCATAATTTCACGCGCACTGTCGAAATCCTTTGCCACGGCACTTCGCTTCCCGTTGAGAACAACAGCTTCTCGCTCGATCCCGACGTGAAAGACGCCTGGGGACTTCCCGCGCTGCGCATGACCTACAAAGATCATCCCGACGACGTTAAATTGAGCAACTGGCTGAATGCCCGCGCCGCCGAGCTTCTGCAAGCCGCCGGCGCGCAGAAACAATGGTCGTTCCCCGCCGGAGAACAGGAATTCAGCGTCCACCTGCTCGGCACCTGCCGCATGGGCAACGATCCGAAAACTTCGGTGATTAACTCCGACCACCGAACGCACGACGTTAAGAATCTTTTTCTCTGCGATGGCAGCAGCCTGGTCACTTCCGGCCGAGGGCAGCCCACCATGACCATTGAAGCGCTCGCCTTCCGCGCCGGCGATCGTATCCGCGCCCTCGCCAAACGCGGCGACCTCTCTGCCTAAGCTGCCGTCCGGCTGCCACTGCTTCTCTGCGCGCAGCCCGCATCCGCTTTCTGATACACTTTTCCTCGAAAAATGATTGCTCAGGGGGTTGGGATGAATTTGAACCGACGCAACACCGCGTTTGTCTTGTGTGGATTGGCGCTAAGCATTGGTCTGGCCATCGCCGGAGCAAAGGCCCAATCCAGCCCGCCGCAATCTCCCGCTGCTCCAAAGCTCGCCGAAGAGCAGTTCAAGAATATCAAAGTGCTGAAAGGTGTTCCCGCCGACCAGATATTTCCCACCATGCAATTCATCACCGCTTCGCTCGGCGTCGAATGCGAATTTTGCCACGTCCGCGAAGGCCAGAAGATGGTATTCGACAAGGACGACAAAAAAACAAAAGTTACCGCGCGCAAAATGATGCAGATGATGTTCGCCATCAACAAAGATAATTTCGAAGGCCACCGCGAAGTCACCTGCTATTCCTGCCATCGCGGTGCTGCCGATCCTGTCGCCATTCCCCTCGTTGCCACCGAGGATGCCAAGCCCGAACCCGAGCCCGCCAAGGCCCCGGGTGATGCAAAGCCCGTTCTGCCGCCCGCCGACCAGCTTCTCGATAAATATCTCTCAGCCATCGGCGGCGCAGCCGCTCTGCAAAAAGTCACCAGCCGCGTGGAAAAAGGCAACCTCACTGCCAACGGCCATCAGCTTCCCATCGAAGTCTTTGCAAAGGCTCCCGACAAGCGGATTTCCGTCATGAGTCTCCCCAACGGCGACAGCATCACCGCCTTCGACGGCAAGCAGGGCTGGCTCAGCAACGCCGGCCATCCCCACCTGATGTCCGCCGCCGAAAACGACGCCGTGCGCATCGACTCCGATTTCTATTTCGCCTCTCGCGTCAAAACGCTCTTCCAGAAATTCACCGTCGTCCCTGGCGAAAAAATCGACGGCCACGACACCTATCTCGTCCTCGGCCGCAACGAAGGCCAGCCTCCCCTGCGCCTCTATTTCGATCAGCAATCCGGCTTGCTGCTTCGCCTCGTCCGCTACTCCGAAACCGCCCTCGGCCGTATGCCCACGCAAATCGACTACGCCGATTACCGCGACACCGACGGCGTAAAAATCCCCTATCGCTGGACCCTTGCCCGCCCCGGCAACCGCTTCACCATTCAGATCGACCAAGTCCAGCAAAACGTCCCCGTCGACGACGCCAAATTTGCGCCGCCGCCCATGCCACCGCCGCCAGACCAGAAACCAGCCGGTCACTAGAAAATAACGCTCCGGCCGATCACAGACCGACCATCTTCTGCAGATGCTCCGGATACCGCTCACCCTCTACCGTGATCTTCGAGGCCGCGCTGTCGATCTCGCGCAGGTCGTCAGCTGTGAGCTTGATGGCGAGCGAGCCGAGGTTCTCGTCGAGGCGTGACACCTTGGTCGTACCCGGAATCGGAACAATCCACGGCTTCTGCGCGAGCAGCCACGCGAGCGCGATCTGGGCAGGTGTCGCGCCTTTCTGCTTGGCAATTCTGCCGAGCAGATCCACAACCGCCTGATTCGCTTTCCGGGCTTCCGGCGTAAAGCGTGGCACGATGTTGCGGAAATCGGTAGTGTCGAACGTGGTTTTATCGTCGATCTTCCCTGTTAGGAACCCCTTGCCCAGAGGGCTGTACGCAACCAGGCCAATTCCGAGTTCCTCCAGAGTCGGCAGCACTTCCGCTTCAGGCATCCTCCACCACAGCGAGTATTCGTTCTGCAGCGCAGCCACCGGCTGAACCGCGTGCGCGCGACGGATGGTTTGCACTCCGGCCTCTGAAAGTCCAAAGTGTTTTACCTTGCCTTGCTGAATCAACTCCTTCACCGCTCCCGCCACCTCTTCGATCGGCACGTTCGGGTCAACACGATGCTGGTAAAACAGATCGATTACATCCGTCTTCAGCCGTTTCAGGGAAGCCTCGGCCACTTCCTTGATGTGCGCTGGCCGGCTATCCAGCCCGGCCATCTTGCCGGTGGCCGGATCCAGTTTGAACCCGAATTTCGTGGCGATCCTCACTTGCTTGCGAAAGGGAGCGAGAGCTTCCCCCACGAGTTCCTCGTTCGTGAACGGGCCGTAGACTTCGGCAGTGTCGAAGAATGTGACGCCGCGTTCGACGGCCGCTCGAATCAGCGTGACTCCGTCCTTCGTGTCCACGGCGGGCCCGTAACCGAAGCTCAGTCCCATGCAGCCGAGGCCTATGGCCGAAACTTCCAGATTGTTCTTTCCAAGTTTGCGCGTTTGCATTGTTTCTCCTTCTGAACTGTTTCTCGCATTCCGAGGTTAGGACGAAACCCTCCGGAAGTGGTAGCCCGATCCTTCCGACTTATTGCCTATTCCTCTTGTTCTCTACAAAATCGTTAGTTTATTCCGGACGGAGGGGCTATCTTAGGCAGGGGACAAGGAAACCAATGCAATGAAAAACACCAACAAAAGTGCCATCTCCGCTGCCTGATCGAGCCTCTGCATTGCGCAGAGAGCTGGCTCGCAAAATTGCCTCTTTCATCGGGCCGAGAGAGAAACTGATAACCGGCGTTCCCGGCTTGCTGCTTCAGCCGGCGGACCTCCCCTACCGCACCCGCCTCAGCGACGTACGCGCCCAGTCTCGCCGTAGTCGCCCAAGGCCGCAAGCGCGCAATCCTCGCCGGAACCACGTTCATGTTCGATGAGTCGCGATACCTCCTCACCTCGCTCGATCTGCCCGTCATCTGCAACGTGATCGAGGCCAGTGAGGACGTGCCCTATCTCTGTTTCGTGCTCAAGCTCGAGATGCCGGTAGTGCGCGAGCTGCTCAGTCGTGAGGAGATTCAGGCGCCTGAAGCGTCGTCGGACAGTCCCGCGATGGCCACCGGTCAGACCACGCCCGAGTTGCTCGATGCCTGCTGCCGACTCGTGAGCCTATTGGATACACCTCAGCACATTCCTTTTCTGAGCGGCCTCATTCAACGCGAGATCATCTACCGAATCTTGCTAGGGCCCCAGGGCACGCGCCTTCGCTCGATCGCCACCATGGGGGATCAGAGCCACCGGACGGCGAAGGCGGTCGCCTGGGTTAGAACGAACTTCGCGAAGCCGCTGCGCGTCGAGGATCTCGCAAAAATCGCCGGCATGGGCGTCTCCACGCTGCATCACCATTTCCGGACGCTGACCGCCATGAGCCCACTTCAATACCAAAAACAGCTCCGGTTGCACGCGGCGCGGGAACGCATGCTCATCGATGGTCTGGACGCCGCGAGTGCAGCCTTTGAGGTCGGATACGAAAGCGCCAGCCAATTCAATCGCGAATACAGCCGCTTCTTCGGCCAACCACCAATGCGGGACGTTCGAACTCTTCGCTCGCCGGGCGCTCTACCCATCGAGTCGGTCAGTCATCAGCAAAGCGCCGTCTGAT
Source organism: uncultured Acidobacteriota bacterium (assembly GCA_963804545.1). GTDB lineage: Bacteria > Acidobacteriota > Terriglobia > Acidiferrales > UBA7541 > Acidiferrum. Next base: position 1,334,775 of record CAWDQW010000004.1, on the reverse strand, counting down.
CGCGCTGCCGGCACCGCATCGCGCGTCTAAGCACAGCGAGTGACTGCGTTTCAGGACCGCTTGATGCAATGCCTTGCGCGAAGCGCGGCTGAAATTCGCTCACCGGAATTGTTGCGGATCCGCTCGCAAAACCAGCCAGTCGTCCAAAAGCCTGTCCTGCCCGCGAAGGGAAGCAGCGTCTCCCCCACCAGCACGCCTCCGACGTGAGCGATCGCGTACGCCACCGTGCTAGTCGTTGAGGTTCAACGTCACCTTTGCGTTCTCCACCACTTTGACCCACCTAGGGTCTAGCGAGGCGGCGGCGGCGTATTCGTCGTGCCAGTTCCACCACTTGTAAGGTGGAGTCTGTGGGTAGCCCTCCGGCGAGTCCTCCCACTCCTCCTGGCGCCCGAGCGCAGTCATGTCCAGGTAGCTCCAGGTGCTCCCCATCGCCTCGTCGCCGCGGTTGTTGATGAAGTAGGTGCGAAACACACGCTCGCCGTCGCGGAAGAACACGTTGTGGCCGTGCCACTCGTTCACGCCGAAGTCGGTGTCGAAGCTGTCCGTGATGGTGTACCACGGCATCGTCCAGCCCATTCGTGCCTTCAGGCGCTCGATGTCAGCCTGCGGCGCGCGCGAGGCGAACGCGAGGGTGGTGTCGCGGGCGTTCAGATGGGCGAGGTGGGCGACCTGATCGGCCCCGAGGGAGCAGCCGCGGCAGGCATGCTCGGGCCAGCCGAACACGCCGGGCTCGAAGAAGGCGCGATAGACGATCAGCTGACGCCGGCCCTCGAACAAATCGAGCAGGCTTACCTTGCCCTTAGGCCCGTCGAACTCGTACTTCTTCTCCACGGCCAGCCACGGCATTCGCCGACGCTCGGCGGCCAGCGCGTCACGGGAGCGGGTCAAAGCCTTCTCCTTCACCAACAGTTGCTGGCGCGCCGCCTCCCATTCCTGCGCCGACACGATCGGTGGTGTCTTCATTGCCAGTTGCCCTTTCCGGTGCTCCATGTCTCTCTCCTTGCTCGTTGCCATTTTATTTCTCCTTGATTTTCTGAAACAGACCGAGACCACTCGCCCTGAAAAATTTTCTGAATTTGCCGATGCACACCGCCAGAATTCCTCCCGTGGATCCCGCTCCGGCGGCCATCACTGCTGCGCTTGCGATGCATACTGGGCACATATTTCCCTCCTCTGAACTTCCAAGTCGCCCGCTCCTCAGTGGGGCCGCGGCGCTTCCGCTCGCTGCCGCATAAGCTCGTGCAAGTGTGCCCAGCCATTCTTTGCGTTTCTGTACTCCTCCAGCACCAGGCCAAACGACTGATGCCGAAATGTGATGATCGTCACGCCGCCCGATTCCTTCAGCCGATATTGAAGATTCGTTATCACCGGATTGGACATAAACAGTGGCCCGCAAATTTCCAGCAGCGTCGGCTTCTTGATCGCCTGCACCGTTCCCCAGTAATGGCCGTTGTTGTCCCCCAAGTCGCGATACCATCTGCCGCCTGGCCATGCTTCCAGCTTCATCGGCATTGGCCTGTCCACTTGCGTCTCGTTGTACGGCCCAAGCTGATCCAGCAGCGCGGCAAACGTCACTTCGATCGACGCCCGCACTTCAATCTCCTCCTCTATATGCATCGTTGTCGCTTCCAGCGATAGTGCGGGTGAACTCACGATTTCCTCCTCGTTTGAAACTCCACAAGACTATTGTCTCTGTCCACTGTTAGCCTCGGCCCGTTCCTTGATTCGCAGCAATTGGTGTTTCCATAGCCGCTCGAACGTGCTCGTCCATTCGTGCAGCGGCCGGATCGCCTTGGCATTTACCTTGTAAAGCATCTGCCGGCCCTCCCTTCGGACCTCCACCAGGCCAACTTCTTTCAAAACCTTCAGGTGTTTCGAAACCGACGGCTGCTCCATCTCCATGGCGTCCACAATCTCGCTGACCGACTTCTCCTGCATTGCAAGATAGTTCAGGATGTCCCGCCGCCGCGGCTCCGCCACGGCATTGAACGCGTCCGAGGTTGTCGCCGCCCTGGCCATGCTCTTAAATATATTCCCATACAGGAATATGTCAAGCTCTTTTTTGCTATTCTTACCTCCATCTCCTTTCCTCTCCTGAGCTCTCGGGCCACCCTCAGCGCTCTACAACGATTTTGAGTTCGTCCTTCTCTGGGTGCTCCGCCTTTTCGCCCCTGCTTCGTTAGATCTTTACCTCATTGCGTCATTACGTCGCATTTCTTCCTTTCCGCGCCCGTTCAGCAATGCCCAGAACTCCTTTGCGCTCATGGGTTTACTTCGCGATTCTCCGGATGCGCCGGCGGTGGGTAGGCAATCAAGAGAAGGGCTTTCCTGTCGACTCCTTGTTTATTCCATGTCGCCAAAGGCATCCGATTCATGGTTTCAGTTCGTTTTATTCCACCACTGACGAGCCACCAGTCACTCCCTCCACTTTGAAGTTCTTACTCCCCGACCTGCCGGCCCAACGTCCGAGCCGAGTGGCTGAAACAATTCCCAGTTACGCCTCGTTTACTATGCAAGAATCGATCCCTGAGTGACCCGGACACCGGCCCGGGCGGCCCGCATCTTCCGCGAGGTGTTCTATGACCACTCTCTGGCAAGACCTTCGATACGGCCTCCGCGTTCTAGCAAAATCTCCCAGCTTCACCATCGTCTCCATACTCACCCTGGCTCTGGGCATTGGCGCGAACACCGCCATCTTCACCATCGTCTACGGCGTCCTTCTACGCCCGCTCCCCTTTCCCGAGCCGGATCGCATCGTCCAGCTAGCGGAAAGCTACAAACAGGCCACCGATGAGATGGACCTCGACTCGCGGGAATGGAAACGATTGCAGGACTACGGAAAGACCTTCGACTATATGGCCGCATATACTTCGATTGGCTACAATCTGGCCACTGGAACGGGCGCGGAGCATCTGCGCGGCATGCCCGTCTCGGCAGCCTATTTTCACGTCCTCGGCGTCCAGCCGTTCCTCGGGCGCGATTTCATCCCGGATGACAACGCTGGCGGCGGACAACGCGTCGCCATCATAAGTTATGGACTGTGGTCCCGCCGCTTCGGAGCCGATCCGGCCGAGATAGGCCAGAAAATCCTGCTGAATGGCGATCCCTACACGCTCATCGGCGTCATGCCGCGCGGCTTCTCTCCCGTTGCGATTGCCACGGATCTCCCAAACAGCGGCGCGGCGGACGTTTGGACTCCGCTGGCCCTTGTCGCGAACACGGCCGGCAGCGGAGAAAACATCGGCGTGCTCGCCCGTCTCAAGCGCGGCGTCACCACCGCGCAGCTTCAGGCGCAGATGGAAATTGTCACCCAGGACTTCCGCCGCGAATTCCCCGGCGTAGTGGGCAAGGAACTTGCCATTAGTTTTATGCCCTACAAAAATATGGTTGGCGCTGAAGTGCGCTCCTATCTTTTGGTTCTGCTCGGTGCCATCGGCTTTGTGCTGCTCATTGCCTGCGCCAACGTGGCTAATTTGTTTCTCGCGCGCGGCGGTTTGCGCGGTCGCGAAATCGCCGTCCGCATCGCCATGGGTGCGTCCCGCTGGCGCCTGTTTCAACAACTTCTAACAGAGAGCATGCTCATCGCACTCGCTGGCGGCGCAGTCGGTCTTCTCGTTGCCTATCTGGGACTTGGCTCATTGCTCGCCGTCGCGCCCGCGGACTTGCCGCGCGTTTCCGACATTCATCTGGATGGCTCGGTTTTTGCCTTCACGTTGCTCGTCTCGCTCCTAACGGGGGTTCTCTTTGGACTCGCTCCAGCGCTCGAGGCCAGCCGCACCGGCATCAACGAGGCGCTAAAAGAAGGCGCGGGTCGCGCCAGCGCCGCGCGTGGACGCTCGCTTCTTCGCAAGTTGCTCATCGTAGGCGAGTTCGCCATTTCGCTCGTGCTGCTCACCGGAGCGGGCTTGATGATCGCCACCTTCTCAAAACTCATCCACAGCGATCCCGGCTTCAATCCCCAACGTATGCTTACGGTGCAATTCTGGCTGATTGGTTCGAAATACGATTCTACAGCCCAAATCGAAGCCTTCAATCGCGCGGCCGTTCAGCGCCTCGAGGCCCTGCCCGGAGTCGATTCCGCCGCCATCATCGCCGCCGGGCTGCCGCTTGAACGCGGCGGCAACAACGGCGTGCACATGCCCAATTCCGCGGATTGGTATAGCGTGGACTACAGAGAGATCACTCCCGGTTTCTTCCGCGCGATGGGAATTCCCCTGCGTCAAGGCCGCATATTCACGGAAGCGGATTCCGAGACGGCCAACAAAGTGGTCATCGTCAACCAGGCATTTGTCCGCGAACATTTTCCGAGCCGCAGCCCGATCGGCGAGCACATCTTTCTCGGAAAAACTTCCTGCGAAATCGTCGGCGTGGTGGGCGACGTGAAGTCCTATCTTGATCAGCCTCCGCCTCCCACGACCTTCATCCCTTCGGCACAGGCTTCTTATGACACATCCGCGCTATTTGAAGGTTGGTTCCCGAGAAGCATCATCCTACGCGCCAACGTCGACCCGCTCAGCCTCAGCCGCTCCGTGCGCGGCGCCGTTGCCGCCGTCGACCCCATCGTCCCGACAGGCTCCATCCGCTCCATGGATCAGGTGCTCTCTCATTCGCTGGCCCTTCGCAATTTCATGATGTTTCTGCTCAGCCTGTTTGCCGCGTTGGCTCTTGCCCTGGCCACCGTGGGCATCTACGGAGTCATCTCTTACGCCGTGTCCCAGCGAACGCGCGAAATTGGCGTGCGCATGGCTCTTGGCGCCAACCCAGGCGATGTATTGCGTCTTATTCTTGGAGAAGGTCTGAAGCTTGTCCTGGCAGGGGCTGTGCTAGGTACTGTCTTTGCGCTGTTTGCGACCAGATTTATTTCGACAATGATTTACAACGTGAGCGCTACGGACCCGCTGATTTTTGGATCCGTTATCGCGCTTCTTGCCGTTGTATCCCTTGCAGCTTGTTACGTTCCTGCCCGGCGCGCCATGCGCGTGGACCCTAATATCGCTCTGCGTTATGAATAGGCCGGAACGCGCGATTGTGGCGGAGAAAAATTACTTTTTCTCGTCCGGTTTTTCCGCCGGCTTGGCTGCTTCCGTCGGCTTGGCCACTTCACCAGGCTTGGCTGTCTCGCCGGGCTTTGTGACTGCCTCGCCTGGTTTTATTCCCTTAATCTCGCCGGGAGCTTTGGTTTCTTCCGGCGGCTTTTTATTGAGATATTGCACGATCAGCGAAATCCTTCGATTGGCGGGGTCCAGCGGATCATTCGGTTTGCGCAGTCTCTGATCCGCGAAACCTCTCACCTGAGTAATCTGGTCCAGCCGTATGCCGTTCGATTGCAGCAAACGCCGCGCGGCATTCGCGCGATCGGAAGACAGCTCCCAGTTTCCATAATTGCTTCCTTCGGCGTACGGCTTGGAATCCGTATGACCTTCGATGGCCAGCTTGTTGGGAAGTTTGCTGAGTTCCTGAGCAAGCAGAATCAGCAGCGCCCCGCCATCCTCGCTGATCTTGGCGCTCCCGCTGTCAAAAAAGGTTCCCGTCGCCGATTCCGAAAGTTCAATGCGTAATCCTTCGTTCGTCACCGTCATGTCGATATGATTCTTCAGCATGTCGAACTTGGGCACTTCTTTAATCGCCTTTTGCAGCTGCTCTTTTAGCTGTTCCATGTTGTCCTGAGAGAGGACAAAGTTTTCTGCCGCGCCGACTTGATCGCTGCCCACCTGTTTTGCGGTTCCCGTTGGATCCTTGAAGTAACCGCCCACGGCTTCCTGAATCTGCTTGCTGCTGTTCATCAGCCACAACACGATGAAGAGCGCCATCATGGCGGTGACGAAGTCGGCATAGGCCACTTTCCACGCTCCCCCGTGATGGCCGCCGTGGCTGATTTTCTTCTTGACGATGATGGGAGGATGTCCGGGCATGGGCTTTTCCGTTTTCTACGCGGCGGCTTCCGCCGCCGGAGCGGCCGCAGCGCCGCTGGGACTCTTGATGTGCTTTTCCAACTCCTGAAAAGTGGGGCGGACGTGTCCCGGAATGGCCCGGCGCGCAAATTCCACCGCAATGCTCGGCGGTGTGCCTTTCATGAAGGAAACGATCACCACGCGGAGCACGTGGTAGTACGCATGTTCTTCGTCCGCGGCCTTGGCCATATTCGCGGCAATCGGCCCGATAAATCCATAACAGAGCAGAATGCCGAGAAATGTTCCCACCAGCGCTGCGGCTACCTTGTGCCCGATTTCCTCCGGCGGTCCTCCCAGCGCGCCCATGGTAATCACCACTCCCAAAACCGCCGCCACAATTCCCAGTCCAGGAAGCGCGTCGGCCATGGTGGAAAGGGAAGCGATGGGCACTCCCGTGTCGTGATGATGGACATCCATATCCAGCTCCATCATCTGGTCCACATCGAAAGGCTCGACGCCTCCTCCCGAAGCCATGCGGATGGTGTCGCAGACGAACGCCAGCGCGTGATGATCCTTCAGGAATTTTGGATATTTCGAGAATACGGGGCTTTTGTCGGGCGCGTCGCTGTCCGTTTCAAGGGCCATCAGGCCTTCTTTTCTCGCGCGGGCAAAAAGTTCGTACAACATTTTCAGGGTTTCGAGATATTTGTCTTTTCCAAAACGTCCGCCTCCGAAAACTCCACCGATGCCGCCGACAAGAGCTTTCAAAATGTGGAGCGGGTTTGCGATTAGAACGGTCCCAATGGCGGCGCCGGCGATGATGACTAGCTCCGCCGGCTGGATCAGCACCTTTAAGTTGCCGTGCTCCATCAGGTAGCCGGCTAGGATCGAGCCGAAAACCACCACAATTCCAATGATTACGAACATAGCGAATCGGTCCTCAAGTTTTTCCCGCCTTCAATCGTTCCAAACGACCATTTGATTTCCGCCCAGGGAGACGCTTTCGCAAAGCGCGCCCTCCGCGCGGCGCATCATTTCGGCGGCGGTGTCGTCGGGCTTCGCGGCCGTCGCTCCCATGGCGATGGTTACAGGAAGAGAATCGCCCCACCACGTTATTTTCGCCGCGGAGATCATTTTTCGCAGCCGCTCGCCGACTTTAGGAATTTCCATTCGATTGCACTCCACCACGATCGCCAGAAACTCGTTCTCTTGCCAACGACCCAGATAGTCGGCCGGGCGCAGGCTATTCTCCAGGGTTTGTCCCGCGACGCGCAGAACCGCGGCGAGGGCACCCACTCCGTACCGCGCCTTCACCTCTTCCAAATGATCGAACGCGATACATACAATGCAAAAAGGAACGGGTTGCTCCGCATAGGTGGCCAGGCACTCGCGCAATCTGGCCTCCACCATCTTGTGCGTGAGAAGCCCCGAAGCTGCGTCCAGACACCCATACTCTGCCAGCTTGTCGTGACGGCGATTCCATTCCGCGATGTCCACGATTTCATCAAAGCATTCCGCAGCGCCAATGATGGCGCCTTCGCCATCGCGCATGGCGATGGCGCGAAGCCTCACGGGCACCAGGTGCCCGGATTTATGCCGGAAAGAAACCTGCGTTTCGGCAGCCTTTCCATCTCTGAGCACCGCTTCCAGCGCTGCGGATGCCGCGGAGATCTGGTCCTGGTTGCCTTCGGCGTCGCCCAGAAAGTCTTCGCGGCAGGCATGTCCGACCACATCTTGCCGAAGGTGCCCAGTGATGCGCTCTGCACCGTAATTCCAAAACAGAATCTTGCCGTCCCGCCCGACCAAGTAAACCCCGGTGGGCAGGTCTTCCAGAACGCTGCGGAGTATTTCCGGATCGTCAAACTTGGCCATCAGGCGCGCTCAGCAGCTGCATCGGTGTATTCAAGGGCAACTTTAGTTCCACGAGGAACGGCAATCTAGAGCATCTTTGCAGCCGAACTTCTTTGTTTCTTCGTGTGTCGAAGCAGGCTACGTGAGAAGGGATACGGTTGTGGGAACGGCTGTGCCGTTTTGGAACCAGCGCCACGCCGCAACTTTCCCTGACTTATCGCCGCTGCTGCTTGGCACCACTAGAAGTGGCCTAAAGTTTCCCGGAAATCTTGATGGGCGGACGGCAGGGCGCGGTTGAAGAACTAAGTACTGCTGCGAAAAGTCGAAAAGGACTTCCGGCGCGGAAAGGGACAAAAGAAAAGCTCAACCGAGGAGAATGGCGATCGAAAGCAAATTTTGATGGGATTTACAGAATTGAATGGTGGGCCTGGGTGGACTTGAACCACCGACCTCGCCCTTATCAGGGGCGCGCTCTAGCCACCTGAGCTACAGGCCCTTCCTACGATGCAGGCAAATAGTTTAACACGGCGAGGGGCCCGCACAAGATACGGCGCAAGACGGCAGGCTTAAACCTTCAACTTCTCCGTTCCCTCGGCTGACTCGCGTGCTACTGCACGAACCCAACGTTGGGCGGCTGTCCGGCGCCTTCCGGAGCTTCCTTGATCGGCCCAAATTGCGCTTCGTAGCGCGAAATATTCTCCCCCAGGGCGCGCCATATCCGCTTGGCGTGGCCGGGGCTGACGATCATGCTGCCGAGCAGCTTGCCTTGCGCGCCATTCGGAAAAATATAAATAAAGTTGAGGGTGAACTCCTCCAGATTGTGGTGCAGCATCACTAAATTGCTGTACTGCCCTTGCAGTTCCTTTTCGTCCGCTTTGATCTGCACCTGTCCTGGAACCTGCCGCTGCTCTTCCATGGTCTTCTCCCCTTCGTGTCCTGCTCATATCACGGCTGGCTCGAAGGTATCACAGGGCTTGATGTTGCGCTCGCCCGCGGCATGCTGGGAGCGGCTGGCGAGCTCTGGCGGATGGCAACAATCCGCCTCAGTCCTATTGACAAATGGTTGTGTTAAGTCTAGTTTAGTATGGACATTTACTGTAGTTAACAGAAAATCAGTTACTCAGTATCAGTAAAAAGAATCATGCCACCAGCGTTCCCGCCCCAACTCGAAGCCGAAACCGCCGCCGGCGGTGAATCCTCGGCGGCTGTTTCGTCTTCCCCCAACCCCCGCGGGATGAGTTTGCCCTCGCTTCCCGAAGCGCATCGCTCGATTCCGATTTCGCACACCGCTTCCTGGATCCGCAAAGTCCTCGCTTTTGCCGGTCCCGGCTACCTCGTGGCTGTCGGTTACATGGACCCGGGCAACTGGGCCACGGACATCGGCGGCGGCTCGAAATTTGGCTACACGCTGCTCAGCGTCATTCTGATCAGCAACCTCATGGCGATGTTTCTGCAGGCGCTCTCCGCCAAGCTGGGTATCGCGACGGGCCGCGATTTGGCGCAGGCATGCCGCGAGCATTACTCTCGCCGCACTTCCATTGCGCTTTGGATCGTCTGCGAGATTGCCATCGCCGCGTGTGACCTTGCGGAAGTGCTGGGCTCCGCCGTTGCGCTAAAGCTGCTGTTCGGTCTGCCGCTGCTCGCGGGCGTGATTATTACCGGGCTCGACGTTTTGATCGTGCTCGCCCTGCAGGGCCGCGGCTTCCGGATCATCGAAGCGTTCGTCGTTACGCTCATCGCCACCATCGCCGCTTGCTTTGCTTACGAAATCTTTTTCTCGCATCCCATCTGGCGCGAAGCCATCGTGGGACTGATCCCGCGCGCGGAAATTCTTCGCAATCGCGAAATGCTGTACATCGCCATCGGCATCCTGGGCGCGACGGTGATGCCGCACAATCTCTATCTGCATTCCAGCATCGTGCAGACGCGCGCCTTTGGCGCTTCGAGCCGCGACCGGCGCGAAGCCATGCGCTACGCCATTTTCGACTCCACGGTGGCTCTCGGCTTCGCCTTGTTCATCAACGCCGCCATCCTGATTCTCGGCGCGGCGGCTTTTCATACCCGAGGTCTGCATGACGTCGCGGAAATTGCCGACGCCTACAAACTTCTAAGTCCTGTTCTCGGCGTGAGCTTCGCCAGCACGCTCTTCGCCTGCGCGCTGCTGGCTTCCGGGCAGAACTCGACGCTCACGGGCACGCTCGCCGGCCAAATCGTGATGGAGGGTTTTCTCCACATTCGGCTCAAGCCGTGGCTGCGCCGCCTGATCACGCGCTCGATCGCGATTATTCCAGCGGTCGATCGTCATCGGCATCGCCGGCGAAGGCAAAGTCACTTCGCTGCTGATCCTCAGCCAGGTCGTTCTCAGCTTTCAGTTGCCCTTCGCGGTGATCCCGCTGATTCAGTTCACCGGCGACCGCACCAAAATGGGGGAATTCACGAACTCCCGCGTCACTGTGGTCGTCGCCTGGATCGTTGCCGCCGCCATCCTCTTCTTCAACGCCGAACTTCTCTGGCTCATTTTCCGCGGCCAGTAGCGCCGCTGCTTTTCTGCGTTATTCGCTTCTGCGATCTTTCGCTCGCTAGAGGTGCCGTGTCTGCGATGAAATGGTTTGTCTTTCTTTGTTCCGTCCTCAAAGGTGGTGTGCGAAAATTTCTCCATGCAAATCCAGTCATCAAACGCCGTTCGCGCACGGAAGCTTCTGCTCGGCCTGATATTTGTCACGCTCTGCGTCGTCGCTGTCTTTGCCTATTATGAAAATAAGCCGTGGAAAGTGCCCGAAGAAGCCAAGCGGCGGCCCAATCCCATCCAGCCTTCCGCGCCGGCCTTGGCCGCGGGCCGCGCCATATATATGGACAAATGTACGCAGTGCCACGGCCAAACAGGGAAGGGCGATGGGCCAGACGCCGCCAGCTACTACCCCTCTCCCACGAGCCTGGTCGACGCCAAGCACATGAGCAGCGTCACGGACGGCGAAATTTTCTACCAAATCAGCCAGGGCAGAAAACCTATGCCGGCGTTTAAGAAGAAGCTCACCGAAGAGCAGCGCTGGCAGCTCGTTCTTTACGTTCGCTCGCTTGCCCCCATTCCGCCCGCGAGCCGCTAGCCGGGCACAGTTCCTCCTCGCTGGCGAAGGCGTGCATGCCGCCCGATTCCGTCGAGAAAGAAAAGAAGATGGGGCGGTTGCGGCGCCCCTACGTGTTACGCGGTCGCGGCTTTCACCTGCGAGAGCGCTGCAGCCACTTCCTTCAAATCCGGCACTACGGGAATGTCGTAGTCCTTCGACCACGCCACTTTTCCGGCTTTATTGATGATGATGATCGAACGGCCCGTGATGCCTTTGTCGGCGAGAAACACGCCGTACTTATCGCTCATCGCGCCGCGCGGCTGAAAGTCCGCCAGCAGGGAATATTTGATGCCCATCTTTTCCGCATAGGCTTTGTGCGACCAGATGCTGTCCACGCTTACGCCCAAGACTTCCGCGTCCAGCGTGTCAAACGATCTCATGTCGTTTACGAAGCACGCATGCTCATTCGTGCATGTCGGGCTCCAGTCCAGGGGATAGAACACCAGCACGACATTCTTTTTCCCCGCGAAGTCCGAAAGTTTCACTTCCTTCTTGTCCTGGTTCAGTAGCGTAAAATCCGGCGCTGTTTGTCCGACCGCGATACTCATGTTGTTGTCCTCCACTTTCCACTAAAATCCCTCAAGCATCTTACCGAATACCCATCGCGCCCGCCAAATTCCTTCCGTGGCCGGCTTGCGGTCCGCGGTTTTCATACTTCAGTTTTTCGGAACCCAGACGAAGTGCTGCATGTGGCTTTTCTTGATTTCACATTTGCCGACGTCAACGTCCTCGGTCTCCCACACTTCGCTTTCTCCCTCGATTCTAGCTGGCGTAAAAGAAGTAATTTTCGACGTGAATTTGAACTTGCACCATTTCGCCCGGTTTTTCGCGTCCGCGAACGGCAAATTCGATCTGCACTTTCCCACCCAGACGTTGTCTTCTTGGGAATACTCACATCGCACGAAAGCACCGTCATCGACTTGTCGCTCAAAGGCAGGAGGGAAGATTTTCTCGGCCTCCAGGCGGTGAGCGCTGATCGTAAGTTTGTAAGTTATGCCCGACGTTGCGCTGGTCCAAAGTTGCACGATGGGCGATTGCGCCAGCGCGATGGGGGCAAACGCAAGGGCTGCGATGGTGAGCCAACGACTCATCCTTACAAGCCTCCGGGGATCAGGGAAAACATTTCAGCGCACGCCGCCACGGTTGTCCACAGCCGATTTGAAAATTCCTCTCCGTAGATCAATTTAGTAGGTAGCCTCTCCTTTCTTTACCTCCGCTCGAGCGCTACACTACGCTTCATCGGGCAACTTTCTCCATGTCTACCGAAGCCATTCGCCGAGCGCCGATGATGCCGCTACGAGAACTCGTCGCCCTGTACCTCGCCGCTCGCCGGCGAATTTGGCAGCCCGTTGCGCTGTCTGCGTTTCAGCTCTCGCCAGAAGAAACGGAGCGGCTCTTTTCTTCGTATCGATGAGGACTATCACATCAGCCGCTTCTTCCATTTTTCCGAAGTCGATGGCGTCAAATTCAGATCAACGGCATTCCTGCCACGCATGTGTCCATCGATCCTGAAATCAATTCCATCCTCTAGGAATCGAGCCGAAATGCAAGATACGTCACGCAGGGAAGTGATCAAAGCGGCAATGCGGACTGGCGCTGTTGCAAGAAGCGGCGGACGGCGGGATCGCGCTCGAGGCCGATGGCGATTTCGTAGGCTTGGCGGGCTTCGGCGTTTGCGCCCGTCTTTGGCGAGTAGCTCCGCGCGTGCGGCCCAGTAGGGCTGGTATTCGGCGAGACGCGGATCGGCGGCGACGTCCGGCATGGCTGTCAAGAGCGGCACTGGGGCCATGCAGTTCTGCAATCGCAAGGGCGCGATTGATGGCCACGACCGGCGAGGCGGTGAGCGCGAACAACGCATCGTAAAGTTGCACGACGTCGCCCAATTGGAGAGACCTGTGCGGCGTCGAGAAACATGCGCCGATTGCAGCGCAGCTTCGAGCTGATAGCGGCCAATCAATCCCAAAGTGCTAGCGCGAAGAAGCAGTCGCCTCGGCTTCCTCGATCAGTCTGCCAATCCCACAGCGCCGGATCCTGTTCGGCGAGGGGAACGTATTCGCCGTCCGCGTTGCGGCGCGCGCGACGGCGGGCTTCGGCGTGAAGCATGAGAGCAAGCAGACCGAGAGCCTCGGGCTCTTGCGGGCAGCATTTCGACGACGAGTCTCGCGAGGAAAAAGCGATTCTTCGGTGAGATCGCGGCGAGCCACATCGGTTCCGCCAGGATCGGCCCATCCTTCGGCGAACGCGGCGTAAATGGTTTCGAGCACGGTGTCCAGGCGGCTGGGAAGTTCTTCGCGCTCCGGAACGCGAAACGGGATGCCAGCTTGGCGGATTTTGTCTTTGGCACGGACGAGGCGTTTGCCCATGGCAGCCGGGGATACGAGGAACGCTCGACGGCAATCATCGCTGCATCGAGGCCGAGCACAACTTGAAGGATGAGCGGCGCGCGAATGCCCGCGTCGATGGCGGGGTGTGCGCAGGCAAACATCAGTGCGAGACGCTGATCCGGGATTTCCGATTCGGCCGCCGCAGCGTCCAAGCCTTCCGCCATGACTCGCAATTGGTTGCCAGCGATCTCATGCCGGAGTCGTCCTCGGTGCATATCGATCGCCTTTCGCCGGGCAACGGTCAGCAGCCACGCTTCCGGATTTGATGGACAGCCGTTTCGTGGCCAGTCCGCCAGCGCAGCGGCGAACGCTTCCGAAAGCGCGTCCTCGGCCGCGGCCACATCTCGGATGCGTGCGGCGAGAAAGGCGACGAGCTTTCCGTAGCTGCGGCGCGCCACCGCATCCGCCGTGCTGCGCGCTTGCTCATCGCCTTCGTGGAAGGTCATGCATTCACGTCGCGCGGCGAATTACGCGGGCATGCTCCAGATAGCACGCACCTCGACGACACCGTGACCAGCCGCCGGGCAACGGGCCGCCCACGATAACGCTGCATCGAGATCCTGCGACATCGATGAGAAAGTAGCCACCCAGCTGCTCTTTCGATTCCACGAAGGGGCCATCCAAAACTTGGGATTTGCCGTTGGCAAGCCGGACGGTTGCCGCCGTCGAGCTTGGCTGAAGGCGGTTGCTGCCCACGAGGACGCCGGCCTTCGTTAACGCTTCCCCGTACGCCATGTAAGCCGCCATGCCTTGTTCCTGCTCGGTCTTGGTCATTGCGGGCCAGCCAGATTCGTTCACGTAAGCCATCAGACATGTATTTCATCTCGAGTCTCCTCTATTGGTATCAGGCGGGCAAGTTGCACCGCTACGAGAATGACGTTCGGCCGTCCGTGATTTGGACAACTGGTACCGGCTTTCGGAGACGCGTTGCCGCTCATGCGGCCGGCTGGTAGCACGCGAAAACAGTTCCATTGCCGAAAGTGCGCGAGCTGGTCAGCTTCAAGTTCAGCTTCTCCTTGAGGCCCTCGAAAAGTGTGCGCCCTTTGCCAAGAACGATGGGACTCACAGCGAGTTGGTACTCGTCGATCAAGTTTTCCTGCGCCAATTGGGAAACGATGCTGCCGCTTCCCAAAATCACCATGCCGGGTCCGGACTCTTCTTTCAATTTGCGCACTTCTGTCGCCAAATCGCCCTTGATCAGCTTGGTGTTGCTCCACGAAACACTTGTCCAGCGTTCGCGAGAACACGATTTTCGGCATCTCGTTCATCCCTTTGGCGACGGCCGGGGAATTCTGCAGCGCCATAGGCGTCGGCCAGTAGCTTGCCATAAGTTCGTAGGTAATCCTGCCGAAGACGAGCACGCCGCTGCCGCTGGCGTTGCCGCTGACGAAAGTATTCCATTCCGCATCCTGCTTGTGGGCCCAGCTCATGTCGCCCTTGCTGTCCACGAAGAAACCGTCGAGGGACACCATGTTGAAAACGATTAATTTGCGCATGACTCTTCTCCTTTATTTTTGTTCAAACGCGATTTGATGCGAAATTGTGAACTTGCACCGATGTGCGGTTTACTCGGGCTTTACGAAGTCGAGAATGTTCCTTGTCAGCCAGGTTCCTTCAACCACGGGACGCACCTCGACCACACCGTGAAGTGCCGTTGGGGAACGCGCTGCCCAGGCAATCGCCGCATCCAGATCGGCCACCTCGATGATATGAAAGCCGCCAAGCTGCTCTTTCGAGTCGGCGTAAGGACCATCCAGCACTTGGGTTTTCTCGCTTCGGACGCGCACGGTCGTCGCTGCCGCTGTCGGCTGCAGGCCTCGGCTGTCTTTCAGCACGCCAGCCTTCGCCATTGCCTCCATGTAGGCTTTATAAGCGCCCAACCAATGGATTTGCTCGTCCCTGGTCAATTGGGGCCAGCCCGCTTCGCCCACATAGTCCAAAAGCATGTATTTCATTTGCAGCCTCCTCCATGGGTTTTGACCGCATATTTTGTTCTGCTACCTGGATGACGATTGGAAACCGGCGATTTGGACAAGCAAGCCAAAATTCTTTTCCCTTGCCAGTGCG
Organism: uncultured Acidobacteriota bacterium; assembly: GCA_963804545.1. Taxonomy (GTDB): domain Bacteria; phylum Acidobacteriota; class Terriglobia; order Acidiferrales; family UBA7541; genus Acidiferrum. The sequence continues at coordinate 1,319,457 of CAWDQW010000004.1, read as the reverse complement.
CCACATCGGCTAGGCCGCCACTACGGATAGCAAGGCGGCCGCCGCGAGCCTCCAGAACACCTCGATTGCAAAGATCAAGAAAGGATGCCCCAGAAGCGCGGCGGCGGCCGTTACCACGATCCCGATAAACAACATCGTTCCTCGGATGCTCATTGCCAATCTCCCAGACGGCGACGTTTGTTTCGCAACTATGTTCTGTTGCTACTAGATAGACGTTCGAGAGCGCGTGGTTTGGACACCCAGCGCCAGATTCCTCGAGATTTGTCGCTCTCGGACCAATGTCTGAATTAGCCGTTCCGCCGAGTCTTGGATATAATCCGTCTGCCACAAATTAGCATCTGAATTATTCGCTGCCACTCTGGAGGTCCCTAGATGGCTGGTTCGCCAACCCTCTTGCCCGAATCGCGGCTCGGAAGCACGCTGCGCCGCGATGCCTGGTGGGTCGAAATCCTTCCGGTAATAATTCTTCTTGGCGGCTTTGGACTTTACGCCACGCTGCGCGCCTTTGAAGGCAAGTTTTATGAATGGGGGCCGTATCTCTCCCCGTTTTATTCGCCGCTGATCGATCCTCTGCATCACTGGTGGAAATTTTCTCCGGCGCTGCTCATTCTGGCAGGGCCGCTCGGGTTTCGCGCTACTTGCTATTACTACCGCAAAGCTTACTACCGCGCATTTTTTCTCGATCCGCCGGCTTGCGCCGTAGGTGAGCCTGCCAATCGCAAATATCAGGGGGAAACGCGGTTTCCCTTCATCCTTCAGAACATTCACCGCTATTTCTTCTATCTCGCGATCGTGTTCATCCTGTTCCTTTGGCATGACGCCATCGTGTCCTTCCGCTTCGACGGCCACTTCGGCATCGGCGTCGGCTCTCTCGTTCTCACGACGAATGTCATCCTGCTCACGCTCTACACGTTTTCCTGCCACTCGCTGCGCCACCTTGCCGGAGGCAAGCTCGATTGTTTCTCTTGCGCCACGTTCGGCATGCCCCGCCATGCGGCGTGGCGTGGCGTCACTTTTCTCAACGAGCGCCACATGCTTTTGGCCTGGTGCAGCCTGATCTCCGTCGGCTTCGCCGATTTCTACGTGCGCCTGGTGGCCAGCGGCGCTATCCATGACCTGAGGATCCTGTGACCACTAGCTACGAGACTCGCGAACACGACGTTCTGATCATCGGCGCCGGCGGCGCAGGATTGCGCGCTGCCATTGAAGCTCTCGCGAAGGGCTGCTCCGTCGGCGTGGTTTGCAAATCGCTTCTTGGAAAAGCGCACACCGTCATGGCCGAAGGCGGCATCGCCGCCGCCATGTGCAACGTCGACACCGACGACGGCTGGAAGCCTCATTTCCGGGACACGATGCGCGGCGGAAAATATTTGAACAACTGGCGCATGGCCCAGCTCCACGCGCAGGAAGCTCCCGACCGCGTTCGAGAACTGGAACAGTGGGGCGCGCTCTTCGATCGCACCGACAAAGGCACCATTCTCCAACGCGCGTTTGGCGGCCACACTTACAAACGCCTCTGCCACGTGGGCGACCGCACCGGCCTCGAGATGATTCGCACGTTGCAGGACCGCGGCGTGCAGCTTGGCTTTGACGTTTACATGGAGTGCACCGTCACGCGCCTGCTCACCGATGGCGGCCGCGTCGCCGGAGCTTTCGGTTACTGGCGCGAAAACGGTCGCTTCATCGTTTTCAAAGCGAAGTCGGTCGTGATCGCCACAGGCGGTATCGGAAAAGCCTGGCCCGTCACGTCCAATTCCTGGGAGTACACCGGCGACGGCATGACGCTCGCCTACGAAGCCGGCGCCGAGCTGATGGACATGGAGTTTGTGCAGTTTCATCCCACGGGCATGGTCTGGCCGCCAGGTGTGCAAGGTCTTCTTGTCACCGAAGCTGTTCGCGGCGAAGGCGGCATCCTGCGCAACAAGCTCGGCGAGCGTTTCATGGAAAAGTACGACCCGAAGCGCATGGAACTTTCCACGCGCGATGTCGTCGCCCGCTCGATCTACACCGAAGTGAAAGAAGGCCGCGGCACCGAACACGGCGGCGCGTATCTCGATATCTCTCACAAGCCAGCTGAATACGTGAAGAAAAAACTTCCCAGCATGTATCACCAGTTCAAGGAACTCGCCGACGTGGACATCACCGCCGGCCCCATGGAAGTCGGCCCCACGTTGCATTACGTCATGGGCGGCATTCGCGTCGAAGCCGAAACCGCGCAATCCACCCTCCCGGGCCTTTTCGCCGCCGGTGAAGCCGCCGCGGGCCTGCATGGCGCGAATCGCTTGGGCGGCAATTCGCTTTCCGATCTGCTTGTTTTTGGCCGCCGCGCCGGGATGGCTGCTGCGGATCACGCCAAGCGCGTTTCTCATGCTGGAGTTTCCGAGGCGCAGATCACGGAAGCGGAAAAAGAACTGCTCGCGCCGTTTTCCAACACCGGCGCCGAGAGTCCCTACGCCGTTCACCGCGATCTGCAAAAGGTGATGCAGAGCCTCGTCGGCATTTTCCGCACCGAAGAAGATCTGAAGAAAGCCTTCGAGGAGCTGGAGCAACTGAAAGGCCGCGCCGCCAGGGCCAGCGTCGAAGGCTCGCGCCTTTTCAATCCCGGCTGGCATCTCGCGCGCGAATTAAAATCCATGCTCACGGTTTCCGAGGCCGTGGCGCTCAGCGCGCTGGCTCGCACGGAAAGCCGTGGCGCACACAGCCGTATCGACTTCCCGAATTACGACGCAGTCTGGGAGAAAAAGCACAACGTGATCGTTCGCGAAGGCGCGGAGATGAAGCGCCGCGAATCTCCCGTCGAGCCCATGCCGGAAGATTTGAAGCAGTTCGTAATGGCTGATTAGGTTTTGCGGAAACGCGATGCTAGCAGCAGTTTTGTAGAGGCCGGGCTTTAGCCCGGCAGCAGTCCGCAGCAAAACTCGGACGCAACGTTCCGAGCGCATTTTGGAGACGACATCGATGCCTGACGCAACGTTTCGAGTCTTCCGCGGCGAAGGCGCCACCGGCGGCCAAGCGGTCGACTACAAAGTTCCCGTCGCACCGGGCATGGTCGTGCTCGACGCGCTCCACTACATCCAGGGCCATCTCGCTCCCGACCTCGCCGTGCGCTGGAATTGCAAAGCCGCGAAGTGCGGTTCCTGCTCCGCCGAAGTCAACGGCCGTCCGCGCCTAACCTGCAAAACGCGCGTGGACTCTTTGCCGATGGACCAGCCCATCACCGTCATGCCGCTGAAATCCTTCCCGCGCATTAAGGACCTCGTCACTGACGTTTCCTGGAATTACGCCGTCAACAAAAAAATTCCCGCCTTCCGCCGCAGCCGAACACCGACTGGAAAATCTCCCAAGTCGACGTCGACCGCGTCCAGGAATTCCGCAAATGCATCGAATGCTTTCTCTGCCAGGATGTTTGCCACGTCCTTCGCGAGCACGACGAAAAGAAAAAATTCGGCGGCCCGCGCTTTTTCGTCCGCGTCGCTGGTCTCGAGATGCATCCGATCGACGCGCTGGATCGCACCGCACTGCTCAAGGACGATCTCGGCATCGGCCTCTGCAACATCACGAAATGTTGCACCGAAGTCTGCCCCGAAGATATTCACATCACCGACAACGCCATCATTCCGCTCAAGGAGCGTGTCGTCGACCAGTTCTACGATCCGCTGACCATGCTCTTTCGCAAAATTCTGGGCAAGTAAGTAGCACAGGCTTCACCCTGTGCTCTTTTGCGCCGCAGCCACATCGCCGCTCCCTCCGTTCTCCAAGGCGGGTCACGCCGCTCAAACTTCAGTCTTCGCTCTGAAATCGTGTAAGATGCTCAACGCTCCTGGAAGGAGTGGAGGACGACGCAGCTCGATCCTTTCTGTTCCTTTACTTCCTTTGCCTCCTCTACTTCCTGTATTTCGTGCCGCACCGGAGGTCCCATGCCTCATCAACTCAAATCCATTTCCAAAGCCGGCATTCCCGAAGCCGTCGCCAAAGTCGAGCTGTACCGCTACCTCAACGAACCTGAAGAAGCCGAATCCATCTGCCGCGATATCCTCGTTGTCGATCCCGATCATCAGCTCGCTCGCCGCATGCTCGGCCTCGCCATCACCGACCAGTTCACCGGCCTCGCCGCCGACCGCTACGCCGAAGTCCAATCCATCTTCCATTCTCTCCGCGATCCTTACGAGCGAAACTACTACACCGGCCTTCTCCACGAACGCCGCGCCAAAGCCCAGCTTCACTCCGGATGTTCCCCGCACATTCTTCTTCCGCTCATGGAAGAGGCCCTGCGTTGCTTCGCCGAAGCCGAAAAGCTCCGTCCCGCCGGCAATGACGACAGCATCCTTCGCTGGAACCGCTGCGTCCGCCTACTCGAGTCCCGCCCCGAATTTCACGCCGTCCATCCCGGCCCCGCCGCCTTCGACAGCGAAGACGCCCCACCCGTCAACTTTTCTGTTCGCCGTCATTCGTAGTAGGTTTTCTCCGCAGTGTGTGCATCGCATCATGCAAGAGGAATGTCGCTGCCGTGCGAAACTCAGCTTCGTTGCTCAGAGGAGCACACAAGCCTCAGCGCCAAATATCAAGTAGTATAATAAACGCAATGCAACGGCGTCTTGCACTCGCCCTCTTCTTGCTTGCCGCGTTTTCTTCCGCCTGCCGCGCCGGCGATTCCGTGGCCGTCAAAATCAAGGAATTCGGCCTGGGGGGTCTCTTCTCAAACAATACCGGCAGCACGCTAGTGGAAGTCGAAGCCCGCAATCTTACCGACAGCCCGCTCTCCCTGAACCTTTCCGTAGCGGAATTAAATCTCGACGCGGAAGCGCTTCCTGCCTCCGAGACCATAGACATCCCGTTAACACTTGCCCGCGGCGAAGCGCGCACGTTCAACGTCCCCGTCCACCTCTTCCCGCTTGACCACGGTGTAATTTTCGTCGAGGCTCGCGACGCCGGCGGCCGCATTTTAGGGCGAACCGGGCTCCGTGTCGGCCAGAATACGCAGGGAGGGCTTATCGCGCTTCTCTGCGCCAGTCCCGAGGTTTGCCGTTCCTTGCAGCAATCCATTTTGCTCAGCGGCACAGCCGAAGAGCAGACGCGAAAGTCCCAATCCGTCCGCTTCGTCCAGGTTGAGGAGCCTCCTCCTGTCGATTGGGCGTATTGGCCGGCTTTCACCGTTATCCTTGCGCTTCCCGTCGCGGAGCTTTCCGCCGCCCAACGCGAGGCTCTGGAAATCTATATGCATGGCGGCGGCACCCTTGTTCTGCTCGAGGATCAGGCTGCCGACGGTCCCTCGCTCCTCTCCAGTTCTTCCAGTACCTCCAGCGGAGCAACCGCTCGCGATGCGGGCAGCGCGCGTTTCCTCGCACTCTATCGTGCCCGCGCTAAAGAAGGCCAAGCCGTTCCTGTCGGCGACGGAAAGCTCATCAGTTTTCGCTCTCTCTCCAGCCAGAGCTTTGCGGACTATTTCCGTCCTATGGGGTTTAGCGGCGATACTCCACCCGAGCTTCGCCGTCGATGGCCCTACGAACTCGGGAGCCAGGTGTGGGGCCAGCGCGCGGACGAGCGGCAATGGCTGATGCGCCGTCTGGGCACCTCGTTTCGCTTTCCCACTTTCCTCGAACTCCTCCTCTGGATCGTCGGGTATCTCATTCTCGTCGGAGTCGTGAATTTTGTCGTTCTTCGCCGCATTGGGCATCCCGAGTGGGGCTGGATTTCCATTCCCGCGCTGGCCATCTTGTTTTCTCTCTGTCTCTTCACGGTGAGCGCCCGCAATCATCCGCGCAATTTTGGTCTCGACGAAATCGTCGAATACCGCATGGACCCGTTCAGCCCGATCGCTATGTTGCAGGCCAGAGTTCGCGTCTCTGCCCCGGTGCGTTCCACCGTCGTGCCCGTCCTTCCGGCTGGCCTCAATTATGAATATGCCCAGAGGCAATCCGACGTTTCCAACGAAGGCCTGCTTCCTCAGGCCGCCGGGGAAGGCATTCGGAAGATCACTCTCGACGACACGTGGCAAACGCATTTCACTCTCCGCCGCTGGTCTTTTCGCGATATCGATTTTCTGGGCCATCGCGTGTTCGCCGGCAAAATCTATCGCGACTCCTCCGGCCATTTTCACAATGATTCCGGCCTCCACTATCTTCAAGCCATCGTCGTCGATCGCGATGACGTTTTTCTGCTTGGCGATTTTCCCAGTGGCGCCGTGCTCGATCTCGGCCACGTGCAGCGTCTTCCGTACGCGCAGGAAACTGGCCGTCAACTCCCCAACAATCAAGCCTATCCCGGGCCGCCATTTGCTTTTCACCAGACCGACGGCGGCTGGCACACTTCCGAAGAACAGCTGAAGCTTTACCAGAAAGAACAAAAATCTCTCGTGGATCAGCCGTTCTCTCTCTTGGAGCTTATTCGCGGATGGTCGCCCGTTGGCGCGGATGTCTTCGCGGACACCAAGGCCGTTTTTTTCGGCTTGAGCACGGACGCCGCTCTGGGCGCATCGCTCCGGGATCGCTCGCCGGACCATAAGACGTTTTCCCTGACCATCGTGACGTTCAAGGAATGGCCGTGATCGAAGTCGAATCGCTTCGCAAACTATTTCGTGGCGGACGCGGGTTGGATGGTTTCTCGCTCCACCTCGAAAGCAACGAGCTGGTGGGATTGGTCGGTCCCAACGGAGCGGGAAAGACTACGCTCATCAAGATCCTCTCGACGCTGCTTCCTCCGAACTCGGGTGTAGCTCGCGTGGCCGGCCGCGACGTGCGTTCCGATCCTCGCGGCGTCCGTGCCGCAGTCGGCTATCTTCCGGATGTGGCTGGCGTGTATCAGGACATGCGCATCCGTGAATTCCTGGAATTTTTTGCGGACGCCTTTCGCCTGAAAGAACCCAATCGTAGCGCTGCCATCGACCGCGCGTTGAAGCGCTCCGGTCTCGCGGATCGCTCCGAGGATTTCGTCGAGCAGCTCTCGCTTGGCTGGAAACAGCGTCTTTTGCTGGCCAAAACGCTCCTTCACGATCCCAAGGTACTTCTCCTCGATGAACCCGCCACCGGCCTCGACCCGCTGGCCCGCATCACGCTTCGCGAGCAATTAAAACAGCTCCACAGCGAAGGTGTCGCCATCCTCATTTCCTCGCATATTCTCAGCGACCTCGAGGATATTTGCACGCGCATCGTTTTCATCGCCGATGGAAAAAATGTCGCTGAAGCTGCCGCCGGCGCTCCCGGAGATTCCGTCTCACCCACGATCCGGTGTGAGCTGGAATTTGAGGGTCCCGCAGATGCGGTTGATCCGCTTTTGAAAGGCGTGGCGGGCGTCCGCGTCCTGGAAAAACGCGATAGGCTGCTCATCATCGAACTGTCCGGCGGAACGAATGAGGCCTCGGCGTTTCTCCAGAGGCTGCTCGCTGCCGGCGTGCTCATCACGCATTTCGATGCGCGCGGCCTCAATCTCGAGGACAGATACCGGCGCACCTTCGGGGGCCTAACTCGATGAGCCGCCTCGTCACCAATCCCATGATTCTCAAGGAACTGCGGCAGCGTTTGCGCGAAGGCCGCGCCTGGCTGCTTCCGACGCTTTATCTCGTTGTACTCGCGGGCACCGTTTCTTTCGCCTACTACGCCGCCACCGACCCGGAGATGGGCGGCAGCCGCGGGGAATTGCAAGGCGCCGATATCGGCGAAGTCATCTTCCTGACCGTTGTTTTCACGCAGCTTGTGGTTCTGCTTTTGATGGCACCGGTCTTCAGCGCCGGCTCGCTGACCATCGAAAAGGAGCAAAGAACTTTCGCCGGTCTGCTCACCAGCTTGCTCACCGCGCCGCAGATTTGGTGGGGAAAATTTGTTGCCGCTCTTCTCTATCTGCTGCTGCTCCTTGTTAGTGCGCTGCCCTTGCTTACCATCGCTCTAGCTTTCGGCGGCGTGGACCCCATTCAGCTTCTGAAAGCCATCGGCTCCACGGTCCTCGTTCTGGCCAGCATTTGCGCCGTCGGCTTGTGGTGTTCTTCCGTGTTTCGCCGCAGTGTCCATTCCACCGCCGCTGCCTATGGCTTCGTCCTCGTCCTCTCCATCGTTACCGCAGTCATCTTCGGCTTCCTCATCGCTCACTGGGAAAGCAACAACTTCGGGGCCAGAGCCGAACTGCCGCCGGCTCACATTCAAGCTCCACTCTTTCTCAATCCCTTCTATCCGTTGCTCTCCATGTTCGGAGGCGGAACCTTCGGCGAATTCTCTTACCCCGTTTCCTCCTGGCTCCTCTTCACCGCGCTTGGCTGCCTCGCCGCAGCCTTCGCCATGCGCCGCATCCAGCGCTCCGGCGAGCAACTCTGATCCACTCGCCGCATCGACCGCCTGGCGCCGCGTTCGTTGGCTCTGCCGTCCCATTTTTTGACTCGGCCTATGGCGCACCGTCCCGCGCTCTCCCTCTAGACCTTCCCTTTCTCGTCTCACCAAACTACATAATTCCCGCCAACCCACTCAAATCTCTCGACTTCCCGCGTCTCAATTCGAATGATAGAAAAATGGTACTGATACCTTGACAGTAATCACAAGCCATGGTACCATTCCCCATGTTTCGCGCTTGCCAGCTCATCCCGGCGGCCCAGCCTCTCCGCGTAACCTCTGTGTACTCCGCGTCTCTGCGTTATCTTTTTTCCGGTTTTTCCAACTCTAGACCTTCGACTGTCAGCCTCTCTCCTCACGCCGCTCTCTTGACGCCACTTGACGCGAACTTGACGCGCGTCAACCCTAAGCCCTTTGTTTGCCACTCTTACAAAAAACACCCGGGGTGGGGTATACCCGTCAGGCCGCTCTCCCTTTTCTTTCCGCACACCCTTCCCACGCACGCACGAATCCCTGCAACTCCATTCTTTTCATGCTTTTACTTCACAACTCGCGCACACCCCGGGGGTGGGGGTCGCTCTCGTCAATTCGATCGTGCAGTGCGCCCGGCAAACACCGCCAGCGGACGCCCGGCAGCCGCAGCTGTGGAGTCGTTCTTCGCCGCGCCCGCGCCCGATGGCGACGCTTTGTCTCCAGCCTTCGCGCCCGGAGTGCCCATCTCAATCGCTCGCCGCACCGCGCTCATGGGCGCGTCATCCTTAAGCACGACCGTTCTGCCGCTCGCCTCCACGCCCAACTCTTTCCACATCGCCGCGAGATCGACCTGGACCGGCGCATCCTTCCACTCCGCGTACAATTTCTCCAGCACATCCAGTCCCACCGCGCTGTCGCCAATCTTCAGCGCCTTTTCCAGTTCCCAATCCTGGTTGATGTCGCCGCCCGCGTTCAGGATTCCGCGCAGCGCATCTTCCAACCCTTTTTTGTTTCCTGGTCCGCTTCCGGATTTCCACGTCTGCCACAAAACCGAAAAGCGCGCCGCCCCAATACGTTCTTCCCCAGGTGTGCGTGTGGTCCAATCCGGCATCGCCCGCTTGCGGCTCGCCTTTGGGCATATCGCGAACGAGGTCTCTCCACATTTGCACGCGCCGTCCAATGTCCAGCGCGAATGCGCGCAATGGGCTCGACGTATACGGAAAGCCCTTCCTCGATCCAATGGTGTTCATCTCCCATCATCGAAGGAAACGCCAGATGGATCATTTCGTGCGTCAGCATCCAGTCTTCGGCAAACTCGGCGGGCGTGGTTTTGTTTCCTGCGTGGATCACGATCAAGCCGCCGTCGCGGCCCCACGTCATGCCGTGGCGCACGCCGGTCGCCGTCGAACGAAATGACGCGGAGCGTGAGATGAGGAACAGGGAATCGCGTGTAGTACGTAGCGACGGATTCCGCCGCCATCTGCACCCATTTCATCACGTCGGTTTGCGAAAGCGGAGCATCTGGCGTGTCGGAAGATTGAATCGTCACGTCGATGCGCGACCCGCCGATCATCAAAGTGGAAGTCACATCCGCCGCCTTCGTAGTGCGAAAGGGAACGAGCAGAAGCGGAAGTATGAGGAAAACGAGTTTACCGAAGCCGCGTTTACGGAAGCCAAGTCTAGATGCCATCCGGACCATGAGTACCCGAAATCCATCCTACTCCCATTTGTGCCTGATGCGCCCGCCGGAACCGCAAAACGATCCACCACGCCGGGGAAGCAATGTGGAGTGCGGCAGCTCTGCTGCCGCTTTTCTCAGCCGCTCGCGTGGCGCAATATTCGGCGAGACTTACGAAGTGGAAGCTTTCTTCTCCGGCGGAGTTTTCCAGAAGAACCGTTTCGCAAGTTCGTCCAAGGAAAAAACTCCCGGACCGAAGATGAACACGATGAGCGAAGCGATCAGAAAAACGTACGGCGCCGCGGCCGTGAATTTGTCGGGATCGGAGAAAATGGAATGGAGCGCTTCCTTGTCGGCGGTGATGTAAGCCATGAGCATGTTGATCGTCAGCACGAACGAAATCAGCCGCGAAAACAAGCCGACGGCCAGCAGGAAACCGCCAAAAAATTCAAGGCTGGAAATCGCCGTAGCCGTGAAACCCGGAGCCGGCAAGCCAAGGCTGGTGAAAAAATCCGTCACCTTGTCGAGGTTGTGCAGCTTGCCCCAGCCGCTCTGCATCAGCTGGACGCCCCAGTAGAGCCGCACAAACAGCAGAAACGGATGCCGGAGATAATCCGCGTAATCGCAAAACTTGTCGTGCCAGGCCTTCGTGGTTGTCAGTATTTTGTTCATAAGAGGCTAGTCGTCGAGGGTTTATTCATGAGCGGTCGGTGGCCGTTCCACGAAAATCTAACGTCAGAATGATTTACGTGAACTCCCGGAAGTGAGATGCGCCTCTCTACAAAAAGATTCAACTCGCCGCGCGTTTTTTCTCTGGTCGGCAGAACCAGCCCAGGGTCGCCCAGGTCTGAAACCAAGTCTGCACGTTCACCGGCCGTTCTTCCGCCGCAACCGCGCTCTTCTGGAAAGCAGACTCTACCGCCGCGCTCAGCGTTTTTCCCTGGCGCAGCGCCGTCAGAATGGAAAACTCTTCCTGGCCAAGCCGCCGGAAATACACGGAATTGTCGATGCGGTGCACGGCCAGAAAAATCCGTGCGGGCTTCAGCTTCGCGACGGCCCGAACGCGCTTCCGTTTTCTGTGCTCGGCAAAAGTGTTGCTCGCAAAATCCGTATCTTCCTCTTCTTTTCGCACTTCGAGAAGAAGATCGTCGACGGGATAACGAAAACTCAGCAGCCGCAAATAGGGCTGAAGATTCAGTTTCAACCGGGGGCCCGCTGCGCTCGCCAGATCCTCAGGACGCAGAGCGGGCTCCGCCTTTCCATCGAAGGCTTCGATGTCCGCCCACTCGAGTCGCACGATGTCCAGCGCCAGACTTTGATTCGCGCCTGCCCACTTGGGATTTTTCCTCAACCACGATTCCAGGCGCGCGCCGAGATTGCGCAGCGTGAAGGAGCGCGAAGGATTGGCGACGAGATACGCTTTGGCCATGGCGTCAAAACGGCGTTCGCCGAGTACGGCGCGCAATCCCGGAAAATCCTCGCTGAGAGCGGAGAGCACGCGGAACCAATACTGCCGGTTGTAGATTTCAAGGCGCTCGAAGGAAGTGAGGCGGTCGTTCGGCTTGATGAAACGCGAGGCGTAGCGCTTCATCGGTCCGCCATCGGGAGCGCGCCGCTGCATGCGTTCGGTCGAGGTGAGCGGCTGCATCACGGCGCGAGCCATGGTGCGCTGAAGCTGCATCAGTTTCATACGGCTTCCGCCAGCACGGTCGTGCGCAGGAATTTATTGGCTTTCAGCGCTTCGTCGTGCACTTCCTGGAACGAGGGAATGCTGTCGTCCCATTCGAGAAGCGTCGCGGTATGCCCCGCGCGCTGGATCGCGCGCTCGTAGAGTTTCCAGACCGGATCGATCACCGGATGGTCGTGCGTGTCCAGAATGTATTTGCGGTATTTCGAGTGGCCGGCGATGTGAATCTGCGCGACGCGATGCGCGGGAACTCCGTTCACGTAATCAAACGGATTGAAACTGTGGTTCTGCGAAGAGACATAAATATTGTTCACGTCGAGCAGAATGCCGCAGTCCGCGCGCTCGACGACTTCGTTCAAAAATTCCCACTCCGTCATCTCCGAATCGTGGTATTCCGCGTAGCTGCTTACGTTTTCGACGGCGATGGGAATTTCCAGAAAATCCCGCACTTCGCGCACTTTTTGCGCGGTGATGCGCGCCGCCTCGAACGTGTACGGCATGGGCAGCAAATCGTGCGTGTAGCGGCCGTCGACGCTGCCCCAGCAAAGATGATCGGAAAGCCACGGCGTTTTGGTGCGCTTGACCAATTCTTTCAAGCGGCGAAGGTGTTCGCGATTGATTTTCTCCGCCGAGCCGAAATACATCGAGACGCCGTGCTGCACGACTTTGTACTGCTCCAGAATCTGATCGAGGATGTGCAGCGCGCGGCCGCCATCGACCATGAAATTTTCAGAAATAATCTCGAACCAGTCGACGACCGGCTTGCGCGTGAGAATGTGGTTGTAATGCGTCGCGCGCAGTCCGATGCCGATGCCGTAGTCCGTAAATCCATTGAAGCGATTCGCCGACATGCTGTTCTCCAGGAAGGGGAAAGATGAAAGGGCCAGTGAAAGAAATGCACCGGCCCCCATCAGTGGTAAAGCTCGAGCAGGTGACTGATCGAACGTGGGTTTCTGTTACTTGGACGGCATCTTGGAGCCGTCAGTCGCGCAGCCGCCCTTGCCCTTGCAAGAGTTCTTGGCTTTGCAACCATTGTCGCTGGATTTGCAGCCGCCCTTGCCCTTGCAAGAGTTCTTGCCTTTACAGGCGTGCTTTTCCTTCACCGTCTTGTCAGCCTTCTGATCTGTATCCTGGGCGGTGGCCGAAGCCTTTCCCCCGTTCAGCAGATTGGAAGCCTGAATGCTGACTCCGGTCCCCGCGAGCAAACCCGCGATCGCCGCGCCAGTGATCAGGAACTTATTCGTCTTGGTCATTTCTTTCTCCGCCTCCTCTGATTTTAAATCTACTGCTGCCCTTCCGGCGGATTGCCCGCCGCGAAGATCATGGATTCGAGTGGGGAGCCGATTTAGCTGTGGTCCGGCATCCCTGCGTTATTTCGTGCTTCCTGGTTGTCCCCAACTGCTGCTCGTTGCTCGTTTGCTTCCCGCGGATAGAGTCCGCTGGGTTAGACGGGAGGAGCGAGCAAAGGATTCAGCCAGTTTCAGAAGCTGCACTCGCCAAGAAAATGCAAAAGTGCTCTTGCCTGTTGCCCGCCGACGTTGCCGATCGGACGGCGTGTGCCAAAAAAACCAGCCGACCGTGATGACTCGCGAGGACCCGAATTTATTCCAATCGAATGAAAAGCGAGCATGGTTTGATTCTGCTCCAAGGAGTTCGAGAGGGCAGGGCGCACACACGTACCCTGACTTGAAACCCCGTCCCTCAATCCGGGGCTGTGGTACATCTGGTATCCTCCCATTGCGAGCCGCCGTCAAGCGAAAAAAAACCGCGAAACAGAGGGCACCAGCTGTCTCCCGCACCCCAGAAGAGCAAACGTCGCTTGGCCTACTCCTGTATGTACGCGGCTTCGGGAGAACTGGATGTTGCTCGAGTCATTTGGGTTTGGTTTTGAAGTAGGCGATTGCAAAGAGAAAACCGAGCAGGGAATCGGTGGCCGCGAAGACAAGATCCGAGGGGCGCGTGCGTCCTTGGGCCACCAGAACGACGATAGCTATGGCGTAGGCGGCCTTCTCTAGGACAGAGGGAATCATCAACGGCCGATAGCGCTGCGGATCCGTGGCGATGAAGCAGAAGGCGACTTGCCAGGCTAGGGCGCATCCCACGAAGCCATAGAAAAAGCCGGGATGCGTGATGGGCGGCGGATCTTTCTGGCCGATTAGATCGAACATGAAGTAGAGGGGCGTGATAATCAGAAGCCCCCAGACGCCCGCAATCCCAAAAACAATTTTTGCGAACTTCACACTGCCTCCAGACATTTGCGCGTCGCTGCGATTCTATAGGAGGCGGGGCCGCAGGGGAATCGTTCCTTACCGAGTAACGACTGCAACTTAGAAGCGACTAGGGCTGCGGGCCGGAAGACTGAAGTTGGACCATAACGAGGCGCGCTTCACTCGAGAAGGGTGCGGTCGTCGCGCGTGTATAGCTCACAAAGAGCGTCTGTCCGCCGTTCGAGTCGTATTCGGCATGGGCCAGCGCGTCATAAACGTTACTGCCGTCTGCCGGCGGCAACGCGACGAAGGCCACTTTCTCGCCGGACCACGGGCCTTCGGGATTCGGGGATGTGCGCATCACAACATTTTGCGAGAACGGCGGGCTGTAGACGGCCAGATAGCTCTGGAGATAGTCGTTCCAGGAGATGCTGAGAATGCTGGCGTCGTTGAAAACCGAAACAGCGTCGCCAATTTGCGTGGACCAATTGCCGTTACCAGCGTAGAACGTCCACGCGCTGCGATCCTGCGCGCTGGCAGGAGCGACTTTGCCGAGTTGGCATCCGCTGTTGTAGTCGCAACCGTAAGCATAGAGCGTTCCATTGCTAATGAAGGAGGCGGAGCCAAATTCCGGTTCGTTCTGCATGAAAATCAGGTCCGGATGATCCGCGACGATCGGCGGATTCAGCGTGGGGCGCTGCGGCGGTTGTTGCATGTTTTGCCATGTCGCGACGGATGTGCCGATGGTTTGAAAATTAAAATTGCCGGGTTGCGCGCTAACCACCATATAGAAAATCAAAGCGCTGTTGTCCGCGGGGTTGACGACGGCGGACTCCGGCCATAGCGCCCAGCGCGCGCCGCAAGGCTGCTCCTGGCAGTTGTTGACGTTGTGGGCCTGGTTGAAAGCTTCCTCCGTTGGAGACAACGGCAGAAGCATCGTAGGCGCTCCCGCAGAATCTAGCTGTTCCTGGAAGCCGGTGATGCCCGTTTGCGCAGTGAGGTCCGTCGTGAACGTCCAGGAATCGCTGAGCAACGTTTGATCTTCCGCGTTCGGCTTGGAAATGAATGTGTCGCCGTAGATCCAGACCGAAAAGCCCTGGAATAAAACGCTTCCGCCACCGTCTCTTCCCAGAATATCCGGGTTGGTGGGGATGACGCCGAGATCCTGCGTCGAGGCGACCGACAGTGCCGGCGGAGGTCCCGAGGACGGGGAAGGATAGAGGCCGCAGCCGGATAATTCGAGTGCAAAGAAGAACGCTGGCAGGATCCGGAATGGGTTTGGCACGAGCCATTTTAGTTGCCAATCGATTCGTCGGTAGGAGCCGCGCTGGAATCTTTGGAGAGGGATGGGAGGTCGCATGGAAGCGCTCCTTTTATTCGTTAGGGCCCTATTCCGCGCGCCTGCGCCGCGCATGCCCTCCCGGGCACATGATCAAGAGCCAGTGTCGAGGGCGATGTTAGGCACTGCCGAGAATCCGTTTGTAAGCAAGGATGCGCCTTCCCGCCATTCAGGTTTCCTCGCGACCGCGAATGCACGGCAAAGAGCAGGTTTATTGCCAAGGGATTTAGTGGATGAACGGAAGCGTTAGGGTAACGGTTTCTTTAAAGCTTCCGCGATTCCAGCCTCTGCGAGAGGCGCCATGAGGTCGTATCCGGCTTTATTGGGATGGACGCCGTCCGGGCTCAGCTCCGCTTTGAGGCCGCCTTCGGAATTGGCCATAGGCGAGTAGTAGTCGACATAAACAAAACTATTTTTCGCGGCGTAATCTTTCATCCAGGCATTAAGAGCTTTGATCTTGGGAGCGGGTTCCAGCCCTTTGTGCCAACCAAACTCGCTGGCCGGGAGCACGGAGCACAGTACTACGCGAATGCCGTTGGCGCGGGCGAGTTCGGCCATGGAGGTGATATTGCCGGCGATTTCTTCCATCGTTTCCTTGCCGGTGTTTTCGGCAATGTCGTTGGTCCCGGCTAGCAAGACGACTACTTTTGGTTTCAGCAGAATGACGTCCTGGCGAAAGCGGACAAGCATCTGTGGGGTGGTTTGCCCGGAGATGCCGCGATTGATGTACGGCTTTCCTGGAAAGAACTCGCCGCGGCCGGGAGACGTTGCCGTGGCTTTCATTCCCCAACCTTCGGTGATGGAGTCGCCCATGAAGACGACGCGCGTTTCTGCTGGGGATGGCGGTGGCAATAAAGTATTGGCCTCCCGGAACTTTGCCAGGTACGACCAATCATTGTAAGTCCGTTCCAACAGCGATTTCTGGTAAGGCGTGAGGTGTTCCCAGGCGGCAACCTGGTCCGCAGGTATTTGGGTTTGGGGGGAGCCGCCGGCGCGGCGGCCTGCGAGAAGGCCAGCGGACCACACGCAAGAATCGCGGCAGCCAGGAGCAAACCAAACAGAATGTGAGACAGTTTTATTTTTCCAGTCACCGAGAAGCCTCCTGCCAGCGCAAGCGTCTTAGATTCTACCGCAGGACCCGCTACGAATTCCTGACTGGCCGAAATGTCGAACCTCTTTCCTGCGACTTGCAAGCGTGGCATTCCTTTCTTTGCTGCGTCTATAGGGCGATAGCAGGTTGGGAAGTTGACGCAGTCGCCCATTTCTGGATTACAGAAAATTGTTCATAGCCGCACAGTCAAATCGCGTGCACTTGAGACAGCATTCAAATCGTGCCGTTTTTTGGGCCGCAAGCCTGTCAACGCGAGGCTTGACTTGAACGAATAGACGCCCTAGGATTTTGAATCACTGAAGCTCCCCAGCCCACAGGTCGACCTATGAGCCACCGGTATCGTATTTTCGTCTTGTTGGCCGCCGCGATGGCAGTTGGCGCGCCGGACGCCTTGGCGCAGAAGCCCCCGGCTCCGCCTACCGCGCCAGTTCCCCCGCCATCCTCGCCCACGAACAATCCCTCGACAATCCCCACCACAGGTACGCAGCCAGGTCAACCGGGAGATGAATACGTTATGTTCCTCGGAGGACGGATAGCAACCAACGACGGCGGAAGCATTCCCATTGATACGCTGGTTGCGAGGGTGTGCAACAACAGAGTGCGCCAAGAGGTGTATGCCTCACCCAAGGGCGATTTCAGCATGCAACTGGGGTCGCGGGCTGATTCTTTTCCCGAGGCTAGCGCCGACGCGACTTCGGCATCCAGCATGGGTGGCGGGAATTCGCTCATGGGAATTCCACGACACGAGTTGGAGAATTGTGATCTGCGGGTATCAGCTTCGGGTTTTCGCTCCCGTGACGTCACCCTGTTGGGGCTGGATACTTCCGGCGGCAGTGTGGATGTGGGGGTTATTCTGGTGCAGAGAGGGAGGAAGATCGAGGGCACAACGCTGAGCGCCGCGCCTTACCAGGCACCAAAAGACGCCAGAAAAGCTTACGAGAGAGGCCTCCAGGCCGAGAGGGACGGCAAACTTGCCGATGCACGTAAGTATTTTGAAGCTGCAGTGCAACTCCATCCAAGTTTCGTAAACGCGTGGTTTCAATTAGGCACGGTTTTACAGAAGGAGAACGAGAAGGACGCGGCTCGCAAAGCGTATACGCAAGCCACGACTCTCAATGGCAGGTTCCTGCCGCCGTATCTGTATCTCGCGTCGATGGCCTTCGAGGGGGGAAATTGGTTAGAGGTTCTCAAGCTTACTGGCCACCTCCTGGATCTTGATCCATTAAATCAGGCGGACATCCCTGGTTATACGGTGGACCTCGATCCGTTGAATTACGCCGAGGCCTATTTCTATAACTCGTTCGCGAATTACAAGCTCAACAGGATTGCAGAAGCGGAAAAGAGTGCGCTGAAAGCGGAACGCATGGACCTGCGCACGCATTTTCCGCAGCTGCATCTCTTACTGGCGGAAATCTTTGCGCGAAAAAAGAACTACGACCGCGCGATCGCGGAGTTACAAATTTACCTGGCCCTGGCTCCGCAAGCCAAAGACGCGCCTGAGCAGCGGGAGAGGTTGGCAAAATTAGAGGAGCTGAACGGCCCGGCGTCAACCACGGAAAAGCCTAATCAGTAGTGAGTATCTCTTCTTCAGAATTCCTCGGTTTAGAACTCGCCGGTAGAGCTACTTGTCAGGCTCGATGGGCAGGGCCTGTTGGAGCGGGCGCTCTGCGAGCCATTCTCAAAAAAAGGCGCGCTCGCGAGTCGGACTGGCAATGGTTTCAGCCCTTCTTCCCAAACTTCGCGTGCGCGGCTTCCAGCAGCCAGTGTTTTAAAACAGTTAAATAATGGGGATTTATATTTTGAAAGCCAACTCCCATGCCCTGGTTCGGCTGAGAATAGAGCACGGCGCCGTGGGACTCAAAGTACCTTCCTTCGGAATGGGCTTTGAGGAGAATTTGCGTGCCTTTGGGCCGTGGATCGGGCATTTCCACATAGCAGCCGTGGAGGCTCAGCTCGGTGACGCGGGCGGAAATGCCGGCGGAGGCGCCTTTCTCAAGAATCTCGGCCGATGCGGTGAAGGGAAACCTGGGAGTTCGGCGTCGCTCGTCTTCCACGAAAGTCCCTCGGAATGACAGTGGGCTGATTCTATCGCTAGTAGGCACGCTCAGGGCCACAAAAACGTGCGATATGAGGCGAAAGTAGGGGAGAAAGTGAGGAGCGGGGGATGGGGGTGGCGGCTAGGTACGTTCACTCGAACAAAAGGACTTACGTACTATTAAAGTTTCACGGTGTTCTGCCGATGATGAGCAAGTATGCCAAACCTCTACTTTTGCCAACCGCATGCCAAAAATCAGGGGATGTTACGAGCGGTGCTTTCCGTAAATGAATGCGAACGGGTGGTCAGCAAGCACCCGGTCACATTTTTTGGCGAGAGTTTCCCAAGTCTGGCCGACGGCCCGGCCGGGGCGGGGGATTTCGCGGTTTTGAGATTCGCGGCGGAAGAATCGGTGGGAAACTGGCGTGCGGGATTTTACCGGCTGGACTCGGACCTGGTCGAGGTCAATGAGGCGTTGCGAGATTTGCAGAGATAAATTCGAATTTTTTCCTCTTACCAACCCCGTTCTAATCGGTGCGGCTTAGTGCAAATACCAGTTTGCTCGCGATACCTGAATAACTAAAGAAGCCGCGCCATATTTGATTCTCGAGCGAGCCTCGGCAGGCGGGCCGAAGCCCGGGTCTGTATGAGTTTGGAAATTATCGTGGTGTTCTCGTAAGCGCGAATTCAGCGGAGCAAGCGGTGAATTCGCCGCGAAAGAGTTTCCTCTTTGGTGTCCCGTTTCGTACAGATTTCCGCCTTCCACATCAGAAAAATGGTATGGTTAAGCTGCCTATCAGGTTCGACACACCAGGCAGTCACGCAATCCATTAAGCAGAACGCCGGAGAAATCATGGAACTCGTCGCCACACAAGAAGCACGGCCGTGGGAACGCCCGTTCTGGAAGCCAGTGCATGGTAAGGAAGGCGTGTTTGCTTATCTCGTTCTCATTCACGTGCTGACTGTGGTTGGACTGATTCTTTTTCCGCTCCCCAGCCTGAAAGTTCTTGGAGTGGCGCTGCTGTTCATTGCTTTCGGAGGTCTCGGGACCACGGTTTGCTACCACCGGCTGCTGGCGCACAAAACACTCAAGGTCAACAAGTTCGTCGAACAGTTTTTGATCTTCTGGGCGGTGTTCAACGGTTCCGGGCACCCCGCAAGCTGGGTCGCGTATCACCGGCTTCATCATTCGGTGACGGACACGCCGGACGATATTTCCAGTCCCAAGCAAGGCGGCTTCTGGTGGGCACATTTGCGCTGGCTATACCAGACGCAGCCCGCGGATAAAAAGCGCTGGGCTCCCGAATTGACGCGCGGGATGTACACGGCGTGGGGCTGGCTCGAAACGCCGGTAATCGTCCTTTCGATCTTCTCAGGCGTGCTGCTGGGCTTTGGCTGGATGGGTTTCTTTTGGATTGGGGCGATTCGCCTGGTCTACACGTTGCACATGCAATGCTTCGTCAATAGCCTCACGCATCTCGGACATGCCAAAGAGGGGATCGAAGATTCCAGCATGAACGTATGGTGGCTTGGTCCGTTCCAAATCACCGCTTGGGGCGAGAATTGGCACGCGAACCATCACTCGCATGCCGGGTCGGCGCGCCTGGGCTTGCGCTGGTGGCAGACGGATATCGGCTGGTACTTTATCTGGACGCTAGAGCGCGTCGGCTTGGCGCACAGCGTGAAGCGGCCGCGAACTTCCTAGTCATTGATTGATTTCGCCCGCCAAAAACTATCTCGCCTCAATGCTATGATGGCCGAATGTACGCACAGAAATTCAAAGTAGATGTCGTGATTCGCGGGGAGAGCCGCGCCTGCCCGCTCGATTGGCTGGATCAATTCTGTATGCGCAATTTCACGAATTCCGCGGATTTTGATGACACGTTGCCCGTGGCAGATGGCGAAATCGAGGCAAGCTTCCGGCTAACGCCGGAGCGCTTCGCGGAAGGGTTGGGAGCGTGGCTTACGCAGCGCGGCAAAGGCGAGGGCCAGCCCGTGGTCGTGAGTGTGACGCCGAAATAGTTCGCAATGTGTGGCTGAGATGAAGCCGGGGCGGCTGGTTGTCGTATCTAGGCGGCAGAGTCGCGTTTCTCGCCGCTGAGGGCTGCGCGAATTTCCGGCAGAGCTGCCAGGGTGGCCTTTGCGCCTGCCGCGACCATGTCCGGCGTCTTCGTGAAATCATCCCAAACAAAGGGTTTTACGTCCGGCTCGATAATGACGTCGGCTTGCTGGCGCCAAGTGAGGTCGGTGTGCCGTTGGATGATGTTGAAGGAACGGCTGAGCACATCGGTGAAGGTGCGAGGCTGTTCAAGGTTGCCGGCTTCGAGATAGACGGCGATGACCACGTCCGCTCCGAGGAGCAGCGCGCCTTCCACGGGAACGGGTGAAGTCAGAAACCCGTCCACTAATGTGCGGCCCTCATATTGAATGGGCACGAAGAGCCCTGGATAGGCGCACGAGGCGCGGAGAGGCAGGCCGACGGGGCCGCGTGTGTAGTAAACCGAGACCCCCGCATTGATATCGGTTGTGGCGATCGCCAGAGGTATGGCCATGTCTTCGAAAGTTTTCACTCCGGTGAACTTGGCGAGAAATTTTTCCAGACGTTGATTGGTGGCCAGGCCCAGCCAGGAAGGCGTCCAGCGGCCGAAATCGGTGAAGCTGGTGGTTGAGCCGATGCGCTCCATTTCCTCGAGCGAAGTTCCGGCGCAAAAAGCGCGCGCCGATCAGGGCGCCAACACTGGTGCCCGCGACCACGTCGATCGGAATGCCGGCCTCGCGCAGGACGCGCAAAACGCCAATGTGCGCGATGCCCCGGGCAAATCCGCCCGGCAAGCGCAAGGCCGACGCGAGGACGCTCCGTGGGTTTGCGCTCCTCGCGCTCGGCCAGAGACAGCAATCTCTCTTTGGCGGATTGGAGCCAGCCGATGGCTTCGGTCACTTTGCCGGGGCTCATTCTCACCCTACTTTAGCGCGGGCTTTGCGGCTGGGCCATAGTTCGTTTGACCAGGGGATGGCGGTTTTGTAACCTGTCCATTCGTCGCAATGTCCAAAAAGGGCTCCGGAAAAGGCAAGCCATGAAACGTCGAATCGAGAAGGCAGCGGTGCTGGGCGCGGGAACCATGGGCTCACGAATCGCGGCGCATTTGGCGAACGCCGGGTTGCCGTGTATCCTGCTGGACATTGTTCCGCCGGATTTGAAGCACGGTGCGCCCGCGGGAGACCGCAACAAAATTGTGCGCGCGGGGCTCGAGGCAGCGAAAAAATCCAAACCTGCGGCGTTTTTCGTGCCGGAACTGGCGGAGAAAGTCTCCATTGGAAATTTTGAGGACGATTTGGCGCGGTGCGCGGAAGCCGACTGGATCATTGAAGTTGTCGCCGAGAATCTCGAAATTAAACGAAATTTGCTGGCGCGCGTTGCGCAATTCCGAAAGCCGGGCGCGATAGTCACTACCAACACTTCCGGATTGCCGGTGCATTTGATCGCGGAATCCATGAGCGAAGAGTTTCAGCAGCACTGGGCGGGGACGCATTTTTTCAATCCGCCGCGCTACATGAAATTGGTGGAAGTGATTCCCGGGCCGAAAACTTCCAGCGACGTTCTCGAGACGCTCAGCGAATTTTGCGACCGGCGGCTCGGCAAAGGCGTCGTAATTGCCAAGGACACGCCGAATTTCATCGCCAATCGCATCGGAACCTATTCGATGCTGAATGCGATTCGGTTGATGACCGCGCTGGGAATGACCGTCGAAGAAGTGGACGCTTGCACGGGGCCGGCGGTCGGCTGGCCGAAATCCGCGACGTTTCGCACGGCGGATCTCGTCGGGCTGGACGTTCTGGTGCATGTGATCAAGAACATCTACGAGACAGCGCCGAACGATGAGTCCCACGAAATGTATAAAGTGCCGGCGCTGATCGAAGAGATGGCGCGGCGCGGCTGGCTGGGTGACAAAACCGGCCAGGGCTTTTACAAGAAGGTGAAAGGCGAAGGCGAAAAAGAAATCCTGACGCTGGACGTGAATACGATGGAGTACCGGTCGCGGCAGAAAGCGAAATTTGCTTCGCTTGAAATGGGGAAAGCGATCGAGGATACGCGGGAGCGGCTCCGGGCGCTGGTTGGGCCGCTGCTCGAGGGACAAAAAGGCGACAAAGCGCAGCAGTTCATTTGGGGCGGACTGTCGGAAATGTGTCTCTACGCGGCGCGGCGTGTGCCGGAAATTTCGGACAGCGTTGTGGACGTGGACCACGCCCTGCAGTGGGGCTTCGCGTGGGAGATGGGGCCGTTCGAAATGATGGACGCCATCGGCGTGAAAGCCTTCGCCGCGCAAATCCAGAAAGACGGCCGCGCGCTGCCGCCCCTGATCGAAAAACTGCTGGCGAGCGGCAGAAAAGGATTCTACGAATCGGAGAAGGGCAAAACGACGGTCTTTGATGTGAAGAGTGGCGCGTCGAAGCCTCTCGAAACGCCGGCTGGCATGATCATTCTCAAATCGCTGAAGGAAGCCGGCCGCGAAATCGAGCGCAACTCCGGCGCAAGCCTGATCGACCTCGGCGATGGCGTGGTCTGCTGCGAATTTCACGCCAAGATGAACGCCATCGGCGCGGACTTGATGTCCATGCTGCACAAGGGATTGAAGCGCCTGGACACCGATTTTGACGCCATGGTCATTGCCAACCAGGCCGTAAATTTCTCCGTGGGCGCGAACGTGATGCTCATGCTGGTCGCGGCCCAGGAACAAGAGTGGGACGAGCTGCACATGGCCGTGAAGCAATTTCAAAACGTAAACCTCGGTTTGAAATATGCGCCGAAGCCGGTGGTGGCCGCGCCGCAAGGAATGGCGCTTGGCGGCGGCTGCGAAATCGGACTGCACGCCGCGAAAATCCAGGCCGCCGCGGAAGCCTACATCGGATTGGTGGAAGTTGGAGTCGGCTTGATTCCAGGCGGCGGCGGCACGAAGGAGATGCTTATCCGCGCCAACGAGCACGCGGCCGGCGGCGAGGATTTGGATTTGTTTCACGCCATGAAGCCCGTTTTCCAAACGATTGCCACGGCGAAAGTCGGCACCAGCGCGGAAGAGGGCCGTGCACTGGGATTCCTGCGGCGCGAAGACGGCGTCTCCATGAATCGCGACCGCCTCGTTGGCGACGCAAAAGAAGCCGCGCTGGCGCTCGTGCGCGGCGGCTACAAGCCGCTGGCCGCAACCTGGCAAGAAGGCGCGCAGACCACGCAGATCAAAGTGCTTGGCGAACAATTCCTGGCCGGCGCGAAGCTGGTGATTCACATGATGCAGCGCGGCGGCTATATCACGGACTACGACGCGCATGTGGGGCGCAAACTCGCGAACATCCTGGCAGGCGGCGCGCTGACCTCGCCGCAACTCGTCAGCGAACAGTACGTCCTCGATCTCGAACGCGAAGCCTTCGTTTCCCTGTGCGGCGAAAAGAAAACGCAGGAACGCATGGCGTTCACGTTAAAAACAGGCAAACCGCTTAGGAATTAGGCGCCGGCTTTCTTCGGCGGGATTGCCTCTAAGGTGAGCACGGCCTATGATTGTGGTTGGATATGGCGAACACAACATTTTCCGCCAGGAATGGCGAACGAGAAATCACACTTAACATAGAAGTTTGGAAAGAGGGCGTCAGCCACATCGCTTACGCCTCCGACCTGGATGTATCTAGTGTCGGTAAAACGGCAAGCCAGGCCAAGTCGCATTTGCGTGAAGCGGTTTCCCTATTTATCGAAGAAGCTGCCCGAATGGGAACGCTCGGCGCAATTCTAGAAGAATCTGGATTTGAGCGGCGCGGCAAGGCGTATCGCCCGCGACCAGTTCTTGCGCGTGAAAAAATGAAGCTTGCGCTTCCCGCTGCCTAGCGGGTTGTTTGATGTCGCGAATCGTTCCCATCCACTATCGCAAATTGGTCCGCGTTCTGGAGTTGGAAGGTTTCATTTTCGTGCGCGAGCGCGGTGACCACATGATTTTCACTAAAGGCGGAATAGTCCGGCCAATTGTCGTGCCGCGCTACGATGCGCTTCCGGTATTCATCATAAAGAACGTCTTGAGGACTGCTCAGATTAGCCGTGAGAGATATCTCGAACTTATGAATCGCTTCTAGCGGCCGGCCGCAGGCGGCGCTACGCGACCGGCACGGAAAAATGTTCGTGCGCGATGCGAATTTTGCCGGACGCGTCGCGGTGCACCACGTGCGTCGCCCGCACGGTTTCGAGTTTTTCCGCCATGCGTTTGCCGCCCACGTCGCGGCCGGTGGCCTGAAATTGAAACGTGTAGCTTGCAACGCCCGCGTCGTTTCCGCACATCACCACGTCGATTGGGCTCAATTTCAGATCCATGCGGGTATCCGGGCTGAAGTATTCGCGCGACCGGCGCATCGCACCCAGCCGCCCCGGCTCGCTGCGGGCCATGGCAATCTGAAAAACCGTGCTCCCCGGCGCATAATAATCGTTCAGCTCTTCTTCGGATTTGGCCAAAAAGGTCGCCCAGAAGAGTTCGATGGCCTTGCGGACGTCCTCGGCAGTCAGTTTGGCTAGGACGAGAGACATGAGCAACTCCCAAGCGAATTCGCTAACTCTTACCTTTGCTACTTTACGCGAGGCCGGGGCGCCGCAACACGGTAATTCCGTGATAGTTGCCGAAGAGAGCAAGGGAGGGGCTCGCGGACCCAGAAAAAAGAACGGCTAGAAACGCATAGAATCGTACTATAATGACGGTTTTAGTTTAGGCAAAATGGGAGACCGTGGTTGAGGAGAGCGTGATGCATCGAGCCGCACTATTGCCCCCGCGAGAAGCGTCGAGAATCCTGGGAATCAGCTACCCCACGCTGAAGCAGTGGATCTATCACGGGAAAATCAAAACCATAAAGACCCCCGGCGGGCATCATCGCATACCGGAAAGTGAAATCGACCGCATGATTCCGAAGAAGCTGAACCGCGGAGACATCGCCACACGCCGCGGCAATTTCCGGAAGATCAGCGGACGCAACCAGTTACACGGCCGCGTGATAGCCGTCAAATACAGCGGCTTGCTGGCGCAGATAACCATGGCCATCGGCGAGCAGCACATCACCGCCATCATCACCGCCGATGCCGCGAAAGAGATGCGTCTCAAGCCGGGCGAAAGAGCCGCGGCACTGATTAAATCCACGGAAGTGATGATTTTGCGCGCATGAGAGGGCGATGACTGCGGACTGCGATGGAGCCGCTTGCATTGGCGACCAGTGATTGGAGGAGAAATCACATGTTAACGCGTAGAGCTCTTTTGGCGATGGTTTTGGCGGCCCTGCCGGTCGCACGATCCGCGCACGGTCAGGAAATCCGCGTGGCTGCCGCCGCGGACTTGCAATTCGCGATGCAAGATATCGCCGACCAATTCCAGAAGAAAACCGGCACGAAAGTGGATGTAAGCTACGGCTCGAGCGGAAATTTTTTCTCGCAACTGCAAAATGGCGCCCCGTTCGACCTGTTCTTTTCGGCGGACATAAACTATCCGAGAAAGCTGGAAACCGCGGGCTTCGCCGAGCCGGGAACTCTCTACGAATATGCGGTCGGGCGCATCGCGATCTGGACACCTGCGGACGCCAAGGTGAACGTGGCCCGCCTCGGGTGGAAGACCCTGCTGGACACGAGCGTGCAAAAAATCTCCATCGCCAATCCCGAGCACGCTCCCTACGGCCGCGCCGCAGTCGCCGCACTTCAAAAAGCCGGCATCTACGAGCAAGTGAAACCCAAGCTGGTCTATGGAGAAAATATTTCGCAAGCGGCCCAATTCGTGCAATCCGGAAACGCTCAGGCGGGCATTGTTGCGTTGTCGCTGGCCGTTTCGCCCGGCATGCATGACGGCAAACGCTGGGAGATTCCCGCGGACATGCATCCGCCGATCGAGCAAGCCGCCATCGTTCTGAAGAGCGCCGCAAACAAAGATGGCGCGCGAGCCTTCTTGGAATTTGTGAAGAGCGAAACCGGGCGCGCCACCCTGGCGAAGTATGGCTTCACGTTTCCAGCCGCCGCTGCCGCGCCTCCTGCCGGCTCCCCGAAAAAATAAGTATGGATGCTCTCCTGCTTTCTCTCCGGCTTGCTCTCTGCGTTTCCGCCATTCTTCTAGCGGGTGGATTGCCGCTCGCGTATTGGCTGGCGTTTTCGAATTGGCGTGGCAAATTTTTGCTGGAAGCCATCGTGGCCCTTCCGCTCGTTCTACCTCCGACGGTTCTTGGGTTCTATGTGCTGCTGGCCATGGGCCCGCGCGGCCCGCTAGGGAAATTCTGGCAAACTTTTTTTGGCCACGGCTTGGCCTTCACCTTCACGGGCCTTGTCCTCGCGTCCGTGCTCTACAGTTTGCCATTCGCGGTTCAACCACTTATCGCCTCTTTCGAATCCGTGGACCGCAAACTTCTCGCTGCTTCCGCCGTGCTCGGCGCCGGACGGCTCCGCACGTTTTGGCGAGTGATCCTCCCCCTCTCGATCCCCGGCGTCGTAACCGCGCTGGTGTTGAGTTTCGCCCACACGATGGGCGAGTTTGGCGTGGTGCTGATGGTCGGCGGCAATTTGGCCGGAGTGACGCGCACCGTTTCGATCGATATCTACGACCACGTGCAATCGCTCGACTACGCCGAGGCGAATCGGATGGCGCTGGTACTGCTCGCCATTTCCTTCACGGTTTTGACCGTCGTCTACGCCGTCAATCGCCGGGTAGGCCGCCAAATCGGACGCCACCTGTGGACCCCGTGGGCCGCGAAATAGTCCCGGCGATGCTGCAGGCGCGCGTAAGGCTGGAGCGCATTCGCTACGGCTCTCCGCCGTTCGTTCTCGATGTTTCCGTGGAAGTTCCTCCAGGCATTACCATCCTTTTTGGCCCTTCGGGCGCCGGCAAATCCACACTTCTGGATTGCATCGCGGGATTGGCGCGTCCCGACGCGGGACGCATCGTTGCCGGCGAAGAAGTGCTGTTCGATTCGCAAGCCGGAGTGAATTGTTCGCCGCAGGCGCGGCGCATCGCTTACGTTTTTCAAACGCTGGCGCTCTTCCCGCACATGAGCGCCGAGCGAAATGTCTCTTACGGACTCGATGGTTTGCCTCACGAAGAGCGAGCCGCGCGTGTCGAGGAAATCCTGAAAGCGTTCCGCGTGGATAAACTGCGCGCCAGCAAGCCTGCGGAAATCTCCGGCGGCGAGCGCCAAAGAATTGCGCTGGCGCGCTCTCTTGTGACGCAGCCCCGCGTGTTGCTGCTCGATGAGCCCCTCACCGGCCTCGACGCGGAGTTGAAAGCGTCGATCGTCGAGGACTTGCGCGCGTGGAACGCGGCATGGCGCATTCCGATTCTGTACGTAACGCATGCTCGCGAGGAAGTGGACGCGCTCGGCGAGCGTGTCATCGCGATGGATCACGGCCGCGTCATGAGCACGGGAACGCCCCTCGATGTGCTGGAAGCGCCGCGGCATAAACGTCTGGCGCAAGCCGCTGGCTTTGAAAATCTGCTGGGTGGAATCGTCGTCGAACTGCGCGTTGCCGATGGCGTCATGCGTGTGCGTCTCGGGGAAAGCCATTGCGAAATCGAAGTGCCGCTGGGCTACGCCGCCGCGGGGGACCGCGTGCGCGTGGCCATCCGCGCTGGCGACATTTTGCTGGCGACCTCGCCACCGCACGGCTTGAGCGCGCGCAACGTCATCGAAGGCAAAATCGTTGCGATGCAGACGCGCGGCACGCTGGTCCGCGCTCGTGTCGATTGCGGCGCGGAATTTATCGTGCACATCACGCCGGGAGCCGTGAGGACGCTTGAGCTCGCGGAAGGAAGCCGCGTCTGGCTGGTTCTGAAGACGCACTCCTGCCATCTCGTCGAGGAATGACTGCCGCAAGCCTCGCCCCGCGGGAATACTCTAGGATTTTGCTTTGCTCGCCAGGGCGCCTGGCACGGAAAATTTTACTTCCGCGGCTTCCAGCGTATCGCCAACCGGCTTTGCGTGAATGAGCACGCGATCGCCTACCGCAAGATCCGCCAGTTTCGCGGGTTTGTCTTGGCTGGGATCAGGAGGGGTCCCAGGTGGCGTTGCAACATGAAGGACGTACAGTGTCGACGAAACAATCTTGACCTCAACCGATTTTCCGTCGGCCGTTTTCACGAATATAGAACTCGCTGTGATTTTCTCCACCGTTCCGCTGACGTGTTTCAAATCCCCGTGCGCGAAAGCGGCGCCGCAGACGGCGGCGAGCAGTAAAAGGAATGCCGCGAAGCGAACTTTCATAGCCATCTCCCCTGCTTCGAGCCTCTTCAAACAGTATTCCAGGATTGCTGGAAACGCAACTTGCCGCACGCCCGGCGCTCGATATCTTCTCAGCCCGCTAATGATGATGGTGCGATTCCACAGGAGGCGCCGGCGTCTTTCCATTCAAAAAATCATTCTCTTGCTGCTCCTCGAGGAGGTCGCCAGGGCTCTTCGGGTTATTGCGCTCCATCTCGATGCGCTCCTCTGCCGTCAGTTGCGGCAAATGGCGGATGAAGAGCACAAGCTTCCAGCTATCTTCCGGCGAGCTGTGGCGAGTGGAAAACGCTGGCATCCCCGTGAAGCGCACGCCGTTCTCGATAATCCAAAAAAGTTCGCCATCGGAGAGCTTCTGCGTTTCCGCGAGCCGCAGATCCGGCGGCTTGGGATAAAGTCCGCTGCCGATCATCGTGTCGCAACTGCCGTCGTTCCCGTGGCAGATGGCGCAGTGGTCGGCAAAGTGCAGCCGGCCGTCGCGCAAGTTCTCCTCGGTGGCGGCCACCGGATTCACGAGCGCTCGCGCCTCGCTCGGAAGCGCCATGTGCCTGGCTCTCCGCGCCATCATCACCTCGATCGCAGAGGGGGTCGCCTTTGCGCTCACGCCGTTGTGCAGGAATGAATACGCCACGTAGCCAACCGCAAGCACCACGGCGATCAGCAGAGTCAATAGGATGGTTCCACGTTTCATGATCGCCAACCATGTTAGTCGACGCGAGCCTCGCCGTGCCAGTACGGATTTCTTCGCCCTCGTTGATCCGCTCACTGGCGCCTGCAGACTTGCACCGCCTCTGGTAGGATACGGCGAGCCATGCCACACAAAATCCATTCGAGCCTGGATTCGGCCGTGGGCGATATTCGAGACGGCGCTCGAATCATGTTCGGCGGGTTCGGTGGCGCGGGATTTCCCAATAATTTGATTCAGGCGCTGGCCCGGAAGGGCACGAAAGATATCACCGCGATCAGCAACAATTGCGGCACGCGCGACGGCGAACTGGGATTGATGTTCAAAAACGGCCAGATTCGGCACGTGATCGCCTCGTTTCCCGGCCCGCATTCGAACTATTTTCAGGAACAGCTCGCGGCAAAAAAAGTGACGCTCGAGCTCGTGCCCCAGGGAATTCTTTGCGAACGCATGCGCGCCGCGGCCGCTGGTCTCTGCGCGTTTTACACCACCGTCGGCGTCGGCACGGAAGTCGCGGACGGCAAAGAAGAGCGCGTGATCGAAGGAAAACGCTGCATCCTCGAGATGCCCATTCACGCAGACTACGCTCTCATCAAAGCGGAAACGGCCGACGAGCTGGGCAATCTCACCTATCGTCTCGCCGCGCGAAATTTCAACCCGATTATGGCCATGGCTGCGACCACGACGATTGTGGAAGTCGACGAAATCGTGCCTATCGGCTCGATCAAGCCGGAGCATGTCGTCACCCCCGCCATTTTTGTCCACCGCATCGTGCAGGCCAAAGGAGTCCGCTATGCCGGATAAGCCGCGGCTGACTCGCGAGCAGATCGCTCACCGCGCCGCCTTGGAATTGCCCGATGGCGCGTACGTAAATCTTGGCTGGGGCATCCCCAATCTCATCGCCGATTATCTGCCGGAAAACGTCGAGGTTTATTTCCATAGCGAGAATGGCATTCTCGGCATGGGGCGCCGCGCCAGACCTGGCGAAGAAGACTACGATCTGGTCGATGCCATGAAAGTTCCCGTGACGTTGATTCCCGGCGCGTCTTTTTTTCATCAAGCCGACGCGCATCTCATGTCGCGAGGTGGCCATCTCGATGTTGCCATCCTCGGCGGATTTCAAGTTTCGGAAAAAGGCGACCTCGCCAACTGGAAAATTCCGGGCGCCAAAGGCTCCGGCGGCATCGGCGGCGCGATGGACATCGCCGCGGGGGCGAAAAAGCTGATCGTTTGCATGGAACATACCACCAAAGAGGGCGCGCCAAAGATTGTGCGGCAGTGTACCTATCCGCTGACCGGCTTGGCCTGCGTCGATACCATCGTCACCGATTTGGCCGTTATCGACGTGAAGCCCGAAGGCTTGCTGCTGCGCGAGATCGCGCCGGGATGGGATATCGAAGGATTGCAGAAGCTTACCGGAGCGCCGCTCATGTCGTTGAGCCTTACGCCGGAAATAAAATTTGTTTGATGCACGGTTTGATGCATGGAAAGAGAAGCCGCGTGGTTAGACGCCGCAACCGGCAAGGCGCATGATAAAGTCTGACTGCTCGGCATCTACGAGCGGAATCACAGGAGGCAGGCATGGCGGAAAATATTCCGGAAAAATACGCCGACTTATTGGAAAAGCCGGCGTTCGGCAATCTCGGCACCATCATGAAGGACGGTAGTCCGCAAGTCACGCCCATTTGGGTCGATTACGACGGCAAGTACGTCCGCTTTAATTCCGCGCTCGGCCGCGTCAAGGATAAAAATGTCCGCCGCGATCCACGCGTTTCGGTGTCGCTGCAGGATCCAGCCAATCCCTACCGTTATCTCGAGATTCGGGGCCGGGTCGTCGAAATCACTCAGAACGGCGCCGACGATCACATCAACAAACTCTCGCAAAAGTATTTGGGCAAGCCTATCTACCCCTTCCGGCAGCCCGGCGAAGTGCGCGTCCTGTATAAGATCGAGCCGGAAAAAGTCAGCTCCATGGGCTGAAAAAAAGCCCAGCCAAAAAAGGTGAAAAAACAATGTCTTCGTCCATTCCGGATCGTATGTCTTTTCCCGCTCGCGTGTTGTGTTTGGCAAGCCTGTTTCTAGCGGCGGCTCTTTCCGCATCCGCGAATCCCGCTCACGAAGAAAACGGCCAGATGCTCGACGTGCCCGGCGGCAAAATCTATTACGAAGTGACCGGCAGCGGCTCCGGCACGCCGCTTGTCATTCTGAATGGCGGTCCCGGCTTCGATCACACTTACCTGCACATCGCTTCCGCCTGGGACACGCTCGGCAAAAATCGCCGCATCATTTTCTACGACCAGCGAGGCGACGGCCGCTCCGGGCCGCTGAACCCTGGCCAATCTTGCACGCTTGCCGACCAGATTGCCGATCTCGAAGCGCTGCGCACACATCTCGGTTTTGAAAAGTGGGATGTGCTCGGCCACTCCTGGGGCGGCTACTTGTCTATGGCTTATTCGGCGCGCCATCCCGACCGCGTTGCGCACTTGCTGATTGTGGATTCCGCCGCGCCCAAATGGAGCGACACGCTCTTTCTCTTCAGCCAGATTTTCCCCGAGATCACGGAGCGCCGCGCCGGTTACGCTTTTGCCGACGAAATGGGCGACAAAGCCGCGAACGATGCTTCCATGCACGACTATCTCACCATGCTCTTTTACTCGACGGAGAAGCGCGATGCGTTTGTCGCGCAGATGGGGCCTGGCGCTTTTCGCAAAAACGTTTTCCAGGCGCTCCTCGCCGATTTGCCGCGTTTCGACCTCAATCCCGAAATCGCAAAGTTCAAATTCCCCGTGATCGTCATGTCTGGCCGCTACGACATCAACGTCGCCCCGCTGGTCGCCTACAAAATTCATCAGGCCATTCCCGGCTCGCATTTCGTGGTGTTTGAACGCAGCGGCCACATTCCGTTCTACGAAGAGCCGGAAGCTTTCGTTCGCGTCGTGGAAGATTTTCTCAGGTAGCACAGGCACTCTTGCCTGTGCGCTTTTTGCCCCCTCGCCCTCCAGAATCCTTTGTGCTGCGGCTCGCTTACCCGGGATCGCGAAAGCGCCACAGGCAAGAGTACCTGTGCTACAGACGAGCGGCGACGCGCGCCGCGATGTGGCCCTCGGCCGTACGAAAAACCAGCACGAGACTGTCCGTGAGCGGAACGTTTGCGGCGGGAATGCCGAATTCGTAGGACCACAGATACCGCTTGGGCAATTCCGCCGCGAGGTTCGTGGCGTAGGGCACGAAGGGTTCCACGGCAACGTGCACAATCGACACCTTCTCCGCCGGCCGCAGATCCACGCCATGTTTCCAATAGAGCGTAAGCTTCATCGAGTGCATGGTTTCCGGTGTGAGATAGACGCCGGTGCCTACTGGCTGAAGGCCAAAGCCGCACGGCTGATCGTGGATCGTCATCGACAGTAGAAGCTTGTCCGGGAAGTTTGTGACTTCCGCCGCGCCGAGGCGAAAGATGGTTCCGTCATCGTTGTCGTAGGACTTTAGCTCATTGAAAAATCCCGAGGAGGTAACGCGGCCATTGATGCGAAAACACGGGCCGTTGGGAATGCCGCCGTCGCCCACGAGAAAGACGCCGCCGTAGTAATTCTGGATGCTGGTTTCCACCGGCTTGGCATGTTTGGATTTCTTTTTTGGTTTTGTGGTTTGCGGCGGAGCGTTTTGCGATTGCGGGTCTTGCGATTGCGCGGCGGCGGCGAAACACAGAAAGAATCCCGCGAGGGCGAGGCAGCAAGTTCGTCGAGGGTGTGCGCCCATGGCAGTCGTCCAGCGGCGTTATTTTACTCCAGCGGGCTTGGCCGCGAGAAGGAAGGTTATGCCGTCGGTCGTGTAGGAGGCTTTGCCGCCTTCGAGGGGCTTGGCTTCGACGTTTCCGGCGCGGACGGCTTCGATCGCGGTGACCAGCCTGGGCAACACGCTCGGATCGGCGACGGGAACGTTGTGCGCGCCGAGGACCAGCTTCACTTGCGGAGCCAGATCGGCAATCCATTTCACGGAGGCGACGTAGGCGTCGAGATTTGTTTCCGGGCGGAAGAGCCAGATCGGGCCGGGATAATATGTGTCGCCGGTGAAGAGCAAACCGTTTTCGCGATCGATCAGGCAGATGGCGTCCGGCGTGTGGCCGGGCGTCGAAATGATTTCGAGGACGCGGCCGCCGCCGAGATTGATTTTGAAGCCGTTTTTCACGAAGAGCGAGACGTGCCACGGTTTGGTGGCGTAGGTTTTCGGATCAAAACCTTTTGGCAGGCTTCCGCAAATCATCCCGGGAGCCAATTCTTCTTGAGCATCGTCGCGCGAGCCTTTGGCGTTCTGGCGCGTGAACTCCGTGTCCATTCCGAAAATAAAGGTGAATAGGGAATTGCCGCCGACGTGGTCGTTGTGCGTGTGCGAGTTAAGCACGACGACGGGGCGGCTCGTCAATTGCGTCACGACTTTGTGGATATTGGCGATGCCCATGCCGGTGTCGAACAGCAGCGCTTGCTTGGTGCCGACGATGAGATAGGAGATGACTTCTTCGGCTTGGTGCGGCTCGTAAATCGCAAAAACGCCTGGGGCTACTTTGTAGACTTCAAACCAAGGCTCGCCCGGCAAAACTCGTTCGAGCGTTTTGTATTCCGGGCGCGGGAGAGCTTTGCACCAGTCCGGGCTGATAGTCTGCGGTGGCTCCGCGAGCAGCCTGGGCAGTAGGGGCGCAGCATGCTGCGCCCCTACAGTGGCAGCGGAAACGGCAAAGAGAAAGCCTGCCAAGACGCAGCGATGGAAGAGAGATCCTTCGCTTCGCTGAGGATGACAGTTGGTTGTGTTGGTCATTTCGCAGATCCGGAGACAAAGATGGATTTGGGAATCATCATGTGGACGCCTTTGTTGCCGTCGACTAGTTCGGTGATGTGCAGGTCGGCGGCCACGCTGGCTAGCATGTAGGCATCATCGCGCGAAAGATGCTTTTCGGTGACGAGAAAATCGATCATTTCGCGCACCGCGAGCGTGGCGCAGGCGTTCAGGTCGTCGTTGAGGCCCATGGTGATGTAGTGGGTGGGCGTTTCGGCGCGCGGCCACTTCAGGTGCATGTCCTTGCGCACGATGAATTGAAACGTGCCGACGAGCGAAGTTTCCATCGCGGTGATGTCCACTTCGCCGTCGCCCTGTCCGGCATGGCCGTCGCCGACTTCAAAGAGCGCGCCGGGCGCGTGCACCGGAATGTAAAGCGTGGTGCCGGCGACGAGGTCCTTGTTGTCCAGATTGCCCGCCATAATCCACGGCGGAGCGCTGTTGAAGCGGCCCGCGCTTTCCGGCGGCGCGTCGCCCATGCTGCCGAAAAAAGGATGCAGCGGAATCTCAATGCCCGGCGCAAATTTCGCGATCATGCGCTTCTCATCCAGCGGAATGATTTTCATTTTCGCGTAAGGATAATCGTCGGGGATGTAGCCGCGTCCCGGCCCGAACGCGTTGTAGGCATACGGAATCGCCAGCTTGATCGCCAGAATTTTCACTTCCAGCACGTCGCCCGGCTGCGCGTCCTCAATATAAATCGGCCCCGTCAAAATGTGCCCGCCCGGCCCTTTGTCTTTCACCTGGTCGGTAATATCGCGCAGCGATTGCTCCACCTGCTCCGGCGGCAACGCCCGCATCCTCCAGCCGCTTCGGGCTATTCGTAATCAGCGTCTCGATCTGCACCGTGTCGCCCGACTTCACCCGCAACACCGGCGCTGCCTTCGCGTCGTAATATCCCCACGCCACCGTCTTCGGCGTCGCCTTCAGCGTGTACGTCGCCTGGGCGAGCGCCCCTTGCGCGCCGAGGCAAAGCGTCGCCACGGCAGTCGCCATCACTCTGCTTGCAATTCGCTTCATCTCCACTCTCCCCGTCCTGATCGCCGAAAACCGGCAGTGATCTCGCTGCTTGACATCATGATGCCTTATGTGCGAGCATCATGATATGCGCACGACACTCACGCTCGACGAGGATGTAGTCAAGCTCTTGCGCACGGGAGCTTCGGCGTTCCGGCGCTTCGCTGAAGGCGGGCGTGAACCATTTTCTTCGCTTGGGGCTGATGGCTTCCGGGAAACCCCCGGCAAAGCCTTTCGTGGTTCACCCCCGGCCCTTGGGGCTGCCTCCCGGCCTCAGTTATGACAGCGTCGAGGAGTTGATTGAGGCGCTGGAAAGTCCGCTCCATCGGTGATTGTTCTCGACGCCAACCTGTTGTTGTATGCCTACGATTCCGATTCGCAACAGCATGGCAAGGCTCGCGCGTGGATCGAACAGACATTCTCGAATGGTACGCCGGTCGGTTTACCATGGCAGACCGTAACGGCCTTCCTCCGAATCATCACGAACCCGAGGCTCTCCGGAAAACGGTTCACGCCGGAGGAAGCCACCGAGATCGTGGATCAATGGCTCGCGCAGCCCAACGTGAGCCTCTTGCCGGCAGGAGAGCAGCACTGGAGCCTGCTTCGGCAAATGATGAAGGAGGGCCAGGCGCGCGGTCCGTTGATCAGTGACGCCGATTTGGCGGCGCTGACGATCGAATACGGCGGCATCCTGCACACGACCGACCGCGATTTTGCTCGTTTCCCCGCATTGCGTTGGACCAACCCGCTGGAGCCGCCAGCTCCGCGGCGTTCCTGAAGCTGCGCCACCCGGCCTTTTTCTTGTCGCCTTCACAGTTCACCAACTCTTCCAGACATCAAAACCCGCACCCTTTGCAAAACCCGCAAGGAGTGCGGCACCCCACGCAACGTATGCGCCACCCGCCAATTTACTGGCTCCCTTTCGTAGAAGCTTTGGACGCACGGCTAGTCATTAACTCAGGTGGCGTGCTGAAGAACGTCACCTCATCAGGCATGTTCATCACGACAGAATTCTCCTGCAAGCGGTCATCCTGTCGGTAGTTGAACTTTATCGTGTGCTCGAAAGGAACATCGGGCGGGCAGCCGACGCAGCCAAACGTCCACATCTTCACTACTTTTTCTGCGTCGTCCCTGAGCAATGGGTCGACAGATTTCTGATCGCCCCCCGACTTGGATTCGACCGCAAGCACTTTGCCATCGACTCCTATTTCGAGGTTCATGACCACGGTTCCCTGAATCCGTGCTTGGCGCGCCACCGGAGGATAGCCTCGAAATTCCAGGTGCTTGACGTAGACGATCGGCTGCTTCTCCACTTTGCGGAAGCCTTGCAGGCAAGAACACCACAGAGAGCGCGATCAGGGTGAACTTCATATTGGCTTTACCGCTACGATTTCAGAAAAACTTGCCGCTGATAAGAGTGGTCATGTTCCTAGAGTCATCCTGACTTGAATTTTCTTAGTTTGGCCTTTTTTTTCCACGACGACATAGATGTGGGTGACATTCCACCCGTTGCCGACGACTGGAACGCAACTCGTATTTTCCGGGAGGCAGATCCACGGAAGCAGAATTTGCCGTCGGCAGCCGTGCGGCAGGCAGCCAGCCGTTTCTGTTGGGGACGGTCCGCCCAGGGTTTGTCTTCTACGAGATATTCGGGATGATCGAAGACCTCCACGAGCGCATTTCCTAACCTTGTGCCGTCAGGTGCGTGGATGGTTCCTGCAAGGCTCCGAAGGCCCTCCTGCTCAACGAAAACGACGGCTTCGTTTCCTCCGAAGTGTGTGGTCTCGTCGTCGGCCGCGCGACGACATTTGCAATCGCCGAGGACGGACGGGGCAGCCAGCACGCAAACAAATAGAGTCACACCGAACGCGAGACAGGCTTGGCACCTGGAGATTGCGCCGAGTGGGGCGCAGCGTGCTAGCGCCCCTACAATGCGGTCGCTTTGCGTGACGGCGTCATGGGTGCGTCATGTCCTCGGGCTTGACTAGGGTGTCGAATTCTTCGGCGGTTACGTAGCCGAGATTGATGGCGGCTTCGCGGAGGCTGAGGTGGGAGTGATGGGCGGCTTTGGCGACTTGGGCGGCGGCGTCGTAGCCGATTTTGGGGGCGAGCGCGGTGACGAGCATCAGGGAATTGTGGACGTAGTGTTCGATTTGCGTGGTGTTGACTTCGATGCCCTGGACGCAGTGGGCGACGAAACTGTTCATGGCGTCGGCGAGAAGCTCGACGCTAGTGGAGATAGTTGAAGATGATGACGGGCTTGAAAACGTTGAGCTCGAAATTGCCTTGCGAGCCGGCGAAACCGATGGCGGCGTCGTTGCCCATGACTTGGACGGCGACCATGGTGATGGCTTCGGCCTGCGTGGGATTCACTTTGCCGGGCATGATGCTGGAGCCGGGCTCGTTTTCGGGAAGCGATGAGTTCGCCGAGGCCGCAGCGCGGGCCGGAAGCGAGCCAGCGAATGTCGTTGGCGATTTTCATGAGCGAGGCCGCAAGCGTTTTTAGCGCGCCGCTGGCGAAGACGAGTTCGTCGTGGGCGCTGAGCGCGGCGAATTTATTGGGATGCGAGCGGAACGGCAGGCTGGTCAGCTCGGCGATTTTTTTCGCGGCGCGCTCGGCAAATTCGGGATGGGCGTTGAGGCCGGTGCCGACGGCGGTGCCGCCGATGGCGAGATCGTAGAGGCCATCGAGAGCCATGGCGATGCGGCCGCCGTCGCGGTCGAGCAGATTGACGTAGCCGGAAAATTCCTGGCCGACGGTGAGCGGCGTGGCGTCCTGCAAATGGGTGCGGCCGATTTTCACGATGCCGGCAAACTCCTTTCCTTTGGCATCCAGCGCGTCGCGCAGTTTTTTCACGGCGGGCAGCAGCTTCTGGCGCGTTTCCGTGGCGGCGGCGATGTGCATGGCGGCGGGGAAGGTGTCGTTCGAGGACTGCGACATGTTTACGTCGTCATTCGGATGGATGGGTTTTTTGCTGCCCATCGCGCCGCCGGCAATTTCGATGGCGCGATTGGAGATGACTTCGTTGACGTTCATGTTGGTCTGCGTGCCGCTGCCGGTTTGCCAGATGCGCAGGGGGAAATGCCCGTTGAGCTTTCCAGCGATGACTTCGTCGGCGGCTTGCGTGATGAGCGCGGTCTTGTCGGCGGGGAGCTTGCCGAGGTCCTGGTTGACGAGCGCGGCGGCTTTTTTGAGGATGCCGAAGGCGCGAATCAGTTCGGGGGGCATGGTGTCCTTGCCGATGGCGAAATGGATCAGCGAGCGGGCGGTCTGCGCGCCGTAGTAGCGGTCGGCGGGGACGTCGATCTTGCCCATGGAGTCGGACTCGGTGCGGGACTGGATGGAGGCGGTATCTATGGTTTCAGACATTGATGGCTCCTGGATTTGAACGGGTAAATCTTACCGTGAAACGCGTGGGAAAGAGTGGGTAGTGGGTGGTGAGTAGTGAATAGTGAAAGAGAGGAGGTGTGGGGATCGGTTTGCGTGAATCGGCTGAGGCATGGGCTTGTTGGAAGGTGGTTTTTAACGCGGAGAGCACGGAGGACACAGAGAGGGGAGAGACCCCACCCCCGGGGTGTGCGCGAGTTATGAAGTAAGCGCATGAGCGGATTGGGCTTATGGGGATTCCTGCGTGTGCGGAGGCGTCTCGATCGGGTAGTGACGAGCTGCAAAACATTGGGGTTGTCAGCGAGCGCCTTCCCCCGCGGTTTTTTGTAAGTGTTGCTTCTAAAGGACTTAAAGTGGAGCGGAATCAACAGTTGTGGAAGTGTTGATTTTGAAGGGGTTGGGAGAAAACGGTTTTTATGAAATGGTAACCTCGGTGGGACTGAAGGTTTTGCGGGAAGTTGAAGGACCGCGCGACGGAGGCGCATGACTTGCTGAGCACGGACAGCTGCAGTGGCCGAATCGACGTGCATATTATAACACATTATTACTATTTGTCAAGGATAAACACTAAGTCGTTTGGATGGAGAAGGATAGCCGGTGCCAAAGGGCAACATGTCGGGAGACGAAGAAGGGAAGAAGCAATGCTGTAACTAAGCAGGGAGAAGGAAAGGGGCCAGGCTTACCCCGTGCCGGGACTACTGCCGAGGGAGGGTCCGTAACTCTTCGGGGGGAACCGCAACGACTTTTCCGTCGCGCCAGATATACAGCGGAAGCCCCTCGCGGATGTGCTCTTCGATGACTCGCTCCATCGCGGTCTTCATGGCCATTTCGGCGCGCTCCAGCAGCGGGAGCTCAAGGACGGATTGGGTCGGGTCAATCATGGTTTTCCAAAGCTCCGTACAATCTCATTGTAGCTCTTGGGCTCAATTATATGAAGACGTCCTTGCATTTCTTTGGCGATAGTTGAAAGAGCGGCAGCCGAACCGTCGAACAAGATCCACTCATCCGCCAGCGGGCGATACTGCTCCCAAAAATTCTTTAGAGACCGCCTAAATCTCCTGCGCACTATTGCCTCTGGCACATCATGCCCGCCGCGCAAAACGCGCTCCTTGATTCTAGCCAACGTCAGTTCCGCGCTAGGCACCCAAAGATAGAAGATATGCACCTCGTACCCGCGTCTCTTTAGCCCGCGCACCACTTGCAAGTGGCCCTTGCCTGAAAGGGTCGTCTCAAATCCAAAATCCACCCCCAGATTCGCCTGAATCTCAATTTCTTCCAGCATCAGCCGCCCCGCGCGGAACGCCGCCCTTCCCGGATCAAAGGGCGACATTCCTGCCGCAATTAAATCCGCGTTGATGAAAATCCTACAATTCGCGTAATT
Source organism: uncultured Acidobacteriota bacterium (assembly GCA_963804545.1). Taxonomy (GTDB): domain Bacteria; phylum Acidobacteriota; class Terriglobia; order Acidiferrales; family UBA7541; genus Acidiferrum. The sequence goes on along the minus strand of CAWDQW010000004.1, from coordinate 1,279,554 downwards.
TGGCAGGAACTCTCGCGCAAACGTCGTCTTACCCGCGCCGTTTGGCCCCGCGATGATGTAAACGTTTGGATTCACAGAACTTCTGGCAGCCTACTAGGACGGAACTAGCTTCGCAAGGTTGCTACGCAGCCCGACGGCCAAAGCTCTCCCACGGACACGAACATTCCGCGGACACTACGAGCGCGAGCACCCCTTCCAAGAAGGCGGGACAGTGCCTTCTCAGTTTCCCGAAGTGGCCGAAGCGGATTCCTCGCGAATGGATTTTAAGGCGCTGGATTCATCGGGCTCCAGCTCAAAAACGCGATCCATCTTGGTGATGCGGAAGAGATCCAAAGCATTTTTGGTGGCGGCGACGAGTTTGAATTTGCCACCATGGCTGCGGATGGTGGCGTAGGTGCGGGCGAGTTCGCCGAGCCCGGCGCTATCAATCATGGCGACTTCGCGGAGGTTCAAGAGGATGCGGTTGCTGCCTTTTTGGAGAAGTCCTCCGACCGTCTCGCGAAGCAAAGAGGTGCCTTCACCGAGCGTGATTTTCCCCGAGAAGTCGATGGCCACCCCGCCATCCAGGGGACGTATGGCCGCGGAGGCGCCCTTGGCTGTGCCTTTCTTCATGCTGATGGCCAGCGAATCGAGGACTTCGCAAGCCACGGCGGCGACTGGAGCCGAGTCGGTGCGGACCACGACGAGAGAATGACCCTCGTTCAGAACTTTGCCGTAAAAGGCCAAGTCCTCCTCGGAGCCAGTGCCGCTGGTGGGTTTGGGAGCGTGTTCCTGATGACCCACGCCAGAGCCGATGGCGGCTCCACTTCCAGCGCCCACTAGACCGAAGAGAGCGGCCGCTCCAATGCCCAATGCGAAGACTTGGCCAATGCCCGGGACAGCGAGGAGCGTGGCTGCGGCAACGCCCGCGGACAAACCCGCGGCGCCGCCGACAAAGCTTCCCGCGAATAACCCTAGCTGCTTGCCCATGCTTCGGGCTTCTGTTTCCGAGCGAGTGAGAAAAACGAGCGATTCTTCGGGGACGCGGCGTTCCAGGAGCTTCTTCACGGCCTCTTCGGCGCGTTCGCGCTGCGCGAATACTCCAACGGCGATTTCCAAGGGGTGCCTCCTATGTGAGCTTGCAACCGTCCGGCCGCAAGCTATCGATGAAATTCAAAAGATCGTCCTCCGGGGAATGAAGACAAGACGCGGGCTTCTGGGGGAGGGGCTAAAGACAAAGGTGTAACTTCCGCATGCGGCGAAAGCTTGGAGAGCCAAGCGAACCGCCGCAGACAGTGAAGTACTAGAAGCACGAAGTGCCCTAGCCCAGGAACCAGGCGGGAGTTTACGCCCGTGCAGTCCAGGCTTGTCAAGTGCAATGTGTTTGCGGGCTACTCATAGCGGAGGGCTTCCATGGGGTCGATGGAAGCGGCGCGGCGGGCGGGGACGAAACAAGCTAGAGCTGCGGCAGCGATGAGAATGAGAGTTACACCGGCGAGAATCCACGGATTGCGGGAGCTTTCCATGACCCAGCGCGTAGAGATTTTGTTGAAAGCGATGCTCAAGAGAATGCCGGCGACGAGGCCTGCGCCGACGTTGACGGCGGTGGAAGCAAACACGATGCGGAAGACGTCGGAACTGCCGGCGCCGAGAGCCATGCGAATGCCGAATTCGTTGGTGCGCGTGGCAACGCCGTAGGAAACCACGCTGTAAAGACCAACCGCGGCGAGGATCAAAGCGAGAGCGGAGAAGATACCGAACAGCGTGGCGATGAATTTCTGCTGAGAGTATTCCTGGAGGCCGGTTATCCAGGTTTCGAGGTCGCGCACTTGCATGACTTGCTGTTCGCGATCGAGCGTAACGAGGCGGGCGCGAATGTCGTGGAGAATCGAGAGAGGAGCGACGCGGGTGCGTACGAGGATTTGCGTGAACATGCGCATTTGGATCGTGTAAGGAACATAGATGGCGGGCTTGATGGGATTGCGGAGGCCGTCGTCGCGAACGTCGGCGAGCACGCCGACGATTTGCAGCCAACCGTCGGCTCCGGTGGCGGCGGGCGAATAAGGCGGCTCATCCTTCATGGCGGGAATGCGGATTTGATGGCCTATGGCGTCCCCGTTGGGCCAGTATTGGCGAGCCATGGTTTGGTTGATGACGGCGACCGGCGCGCCGCGCATGGTTTCGGTATGGTTCCAAATGCGGCCCTGTGAAAGAGCGATGCGCAGGACGTCGAGATATTCTGGGCTGATGTAGTTGACGCTCGCCTCGGGCTTTTCGGAGGCCGCGCTGCCGAAGATTTCGAAGCGCGTGTCCCAGCCGTTGTCCGGCGGAGTGGCGTTCGTCGAGATGCCCGCGGAAACGACTTCGGGCATGGCGGCGATGGCGGCTCGAATTTGCTCGAAATATTCGGAGCGATCTTTCCAGGAGACATGGGTGTTTTCGTGTATGGGGATCGGGACGGACATGGCGGAGTGAGGGTCGTATCCGAGATCGGCGTGAAGGAGGCGGAGGAAGCCTTTGCCCGCGGCACTGGCGGCGGAGAGGAGAAGAAGCGTGAGGGCGACTTGCGCGGCGACCATCACTCGGTGGGCGCGTTTTGCGTGCGAACTGCCAGCGATGCGGCGGCCGCTGCTTTGCATCAGGCGGCCAATGTCTGGGCGTGAGAGTTGGAGGGCCGGCGAGAGGCCGAAGAGAATCGCGGTGGCAAACGCGAGGCCGGTGCTGAAGAGGAGAACCGGCAGGTTCATTTTGATGACGGATTCGGCGGGGAAAGAGTTTTCGGGCAACCATGCCGTAATGAGAGCGAGGCTCTTCCAGGCGAGGATTACCCCGAGGGTAGTGCCCGCGAACGCGATGGCGAGAGATTCGGTGAGCAGTTGGCGGATCATGCGAGCGCGGTCTGCGCCAACGGCAGCGCGGACGGCAAGCTCCTGCTGGCGCTCCGTGCCGCGTGCGAGAAGGAGGATGGAGACATTGCCACAGCCGATAAGGAGCAGCGAGGCGACGGCGCCGAGCAGCAGGTAGAGAGTGGGGCCGAGAGGCTTGGCGTAGAGTTCCGTGATGCTGCGCAGATTGACACGAAATTTTTCGGGGTAACGCTCCGGCGATTCCTTGGCGAATTGTTCGAGATAGGGCTGGAGTTCGGCGTTAGCTTGAGTCGTGGTGATGCCTGGGCGAAGTTTGATGGAGGCGCCGAAAAAGATGTGCGGGTCGCGCGTAACTTTGAGTGGAAGATACATGTCGACGTCAGCCCATTTGAAGCGCGGAGGCATGACGCCGACAATCGTATAGGGCTTATGAACGAGCTGGATGGTGCGGCCGACGACGTTGGGGTCGCCCAGGTAGTAGCGCTGCCAGAATTTGTAGCCGAGGACCACGACGGGCTGAGCGTCCTGTCCGAAAGGCGCATCGGAGGGAATCAGCCAGCGGCCCATCAGAGCTTTTGTGCCCCAGTGATTCGGGTCATCCGGGGAGAGATAGGAGGCCTTGACATCTTCGGGGAGATCGCCGTCGGTGGTGGTGAGATTCCAATAATCCATGCCGGCGATACTCTCGACGGACTTGGCTTGGCGCAGCTGTTCGAGTTGGGGACCGTTGAGACCGGCGTAGCGGTCGTGGCCGGCTGCGTCGAGCATGCTGGGTTCCATGAGGCGATCCGAGCCAGGATAGGGGAAGGGATCGATAAGCACGGCGTAAATGACGCTGAAGACGGCACTCGTGGCGGCGATGCCGAGAGCGAGGGAGAGTATGGCGGTGAGCGTGAACGTGGGGCGGCGGCGCAGTTCGCGCAACGTGAAACGCAAGTCAAAGAGGAAGGAGTGCATGGGAGCCTCACATCATTGGACGATGGCGATGATGGACAGTTAGGAGACGTTCTGAAACGAAAATAGTTCCATGAGGGGCTGGAAATTCTCGGGATGGCGGGAATCGCTGGCTATCTATGCCGCTCCTGGAAAGGCTAGCTCTACGCCCGCTTCGCCATGTGAATGACTGGTAGCGAGAGCCCGTTTTTCAGAGGAACCTCGATTTTCTCGACGGCCACATAGCCTTTTGCACCGAAGAGCTTGGCCCCCGTCAAGGTTGCGCCCATCTCGTAGCTGGTAAAACCCGCCTCGCGAGCCGCGAGTTCGCAAGCTTCCAGAATTTTGCTTCCGACGCCGCGTCGCGCCCAGTCCGGATGAATGAAGAAGGCTCGAATCTTTGCCGCGTCGCGCTTGGGGTCGAGCAGCGTGTCCTCGCGCGCCGTCCAGCGATCGCCGCCATAGAGCGTTTTGCGTTTGCTCCAGCCGCCGCACCCGGCGATCACCCACGGCGATCCCGGATTTTTTTCTCCAGAAGCGTTTTGCGTGTCAGCCGCCGCATCAGCGATCCTGGCTTCCGCAACCAGATAACTTCCATCCGCAATCAACTGGCTATCGACGCCAAAAACCGATTCCAGCGCTCCTTCCATTTGCGCCGGTGTGTAGTCCTCGGCCTGCAGTTCTCGCACGGACGCCTCGATCAGGCGCCGCAGCGCGGGCACATCCTCCGCCACGGCTTTTCTGATTCGAATGTCCACAGTCTGCATGCGATGCGCCTTGAACCTTTTTCCATTCGTCACGCGTCACGCGTAACGAACCACCACCGCCTATCCCTTCGCCTTACCCTTCAACATCTTCGCCACTTTTTCAATTTCCTCGGTCCTCTTGTACATCCGCACTGAGAAAACTTCCGTCGTCACCGTCTTGTCGACCTCTTGCTTCAACTCGACAGCCAATTGATACAACCTGTCGACCTCGGCGCGGAACTCTTTTTCATTCTGCTGCAGTGCCGCTCTTTTCGCGCTCTGGGGATCGGTTTTTGCCGCGGCGGCCTCGGCGGGATTCTGCGTTTCCGCGGGGGCGGGCGGAGTGGGAAAGGGCTTGTCGTTTCGCACTTGTGCGAACGCAACTCCATCTGTTGCAGCGGCACAACTCGCTGTCGCGGCCAGTGTCATCAAAAATCTACGCCTCGTTTCCCACATTCCTCCTCCTCTCCCCTTTGGTCAGCGCCCGCGCGTTCGCGATCCTGCATTTATTTCACGGAGTGCCGGAGATCGGTGATTACAAAAAACGCCGCCAGCCCGAGTGCCAACGAAATCACGGCGATGCTTCGCGCTCGATTGGTTTTCTGTTGCAGCTCCAGTGCATCTCCGATCGTGGCACTAAGAAAGAATATCTGCAGCCACGTAAGCAAGCTGGCCGCCACTTCGACCAGGGCAAACTGGTGAAAGAAGGCCACCACAAAAATAGCTCCGCTGAATAACGAAGCCCCCGCGCTCATCAGCAGCGCTAACGCTTGGCGTCTCATCTCTGCACTCCTAACCGCTCCTATTCGCGCCCGTCTGCGCGCTCTATTCTGTCACTTGTTGCCTCACCGTGTTCAAGCTATTCGTGATGCGATCGGCCTCCGCATCTTCTAGCGCGTACCGTGGCGCCGGAGCGACTGCTGGTTGGACTAGTCATTGCGGGACTCCGCGCAAATCCGGGAAGCCCTTCGTCGGAACCCGCGTATCGCGCCGCCGCAGGCAAGCTCTATTTCAAACTCAATATCGCTTTGATGGACTGATAGACCTGCTCCAAAAATCCGCCCGGCTCTCAACGCCCGCCGATGCGCAGCGCAGGCAGCGTAAACGTGGGCTTTACTTCTTTTCGCTTTGACCAATCATGATACGTGTGGCATTCGAAACACCGCGACTCCGCGTGCTCCGGCCCCGGCGCGTGGCATGTTTTGCAGGTTGCAATCTCTGGCAATAGTACGTCGCTCGTCTCCGTGCTGCTCAGCGCTTTTTCGTGGCAGCTCGCGCAGGCAAACCCCCGGTGCGCGTCATGATCGAACTTCGCGTGCGGCATCCAGCGCACCGTCGTCCGCGCCTGCTCTACGACCGGCGAATTATTCTGCCCCGCTTCATACGATAGCGCGTGGCATTGTTTGCAAGTCTTCCGCCACAAAAGTTCCTCGCTGTCTCTGATCCGTGCGGCCACCCACTCCTCCTGCGTATAGACGCGAACCGCCGCTTGCACCGGCTTTCCCGTCAAATCGCGCCCAGGGTCGCGCGCTTCGCGCAATTCCGCGGGATGCGCGGCGATGTACTCGCTGAATTTCTTCACAAGAAACGCGTGCACCACCTCCGGCTTATCGTGCGGCACGCCTTCGGCGAAACGCTTGTCGAACGCCAGCGAATGGCAACCCGCGCACGCGGTCGCGAATTTTACCGGCGCTATCAATTCGCGTCCGCTCGTCGGCGCGAATCGCGGAAGCGTTCCGGGTTGTCGCGCGAAGCAACTCGTCGTCCTCCACATAACTCACGGTCGCGCCTGCGTACGCTTCGTCGGCATATCTCCATTTCACCGAGGCCGAAGCCGCTGGCGCTTGATGGCAATCCCCGCACTCCATCTGCACATTAGGCCCATTCGGTCCGCGCCGGATCGGCTTCATGTGAATGGCATGATTTACGCTGATCGTTCCTGCGTCGCGCGCGGCCATACCATCCGAGGGGCGCAACGCCGCGATCTCCGGATGCCCATCCTCAAAACTCTCAATATGCGCTGTGAAGCGAGTCGCTCCGCTGCTAGTTCTTAGATCCCCGTGGCATTGCGCGCAACTCTGATTCTTCGTCGCCACAAGGCTCACTCGCCCTCGGTGCTCGCCGTGGCACTCCGCGCAGCCAATTGTTTTCGTCTCCGCCGCGTGGTGCAACGGCCCGTCATGGCACGACAAACAAGCCGCATCGCTCGCCTTCGCCGAAAACGCTCCCGCCGTTTGCACATGGCATGCTGCACATTCCGCCTCGAGCACCGCGTGCGCCTCGCTCATCCGCCCGCTCGAATACACACGCGAATCTCGCGCGAATCCGTGCCACGCGATCCAAATCAGCGCGAATGCCGGCAGCCCCACGCTAAGCCAAAACTTCGCGCGCTTCAGCGCCGTCGGCCTTTTGAAATAATTCAGGTCGATCCGCTGCGCCAGCTTTTTGGTTGTTCGTGTCCTAGCCACGCTGTGCTAACCACCCTTCGCCGCGTCGCGCCAGCGAGCGATTCTTCCCTGTTGGGGTGGGGCTTGCCCCACCCTCCGCTCCAATTAAAACCGCAAAGCCATCACCGCATGCACCGCGCCCAGCAAAATCAAAGCCAGAGAAATCGGTATATGTACTAGCAGCCATCCATGCAGCAAACGATGCAGCTGTTCCTGCCGCACCAACTGCCGCGCCTCATCGCAAATATCTTCCAAATCCTGCACCGTCGTCTGCGCCGATGCCGGCAGCAACGTCCGCAAACCGGAAAACGCCCCGTGCGCTCTATCCGCATCTCCAAGCCGCGATCCGCGATGCTTCGGCTGTTCGAGAAACGGCCGCATCTCGCTTCAAATAAAATTGCCGCAGCGGCGCGCACTCCTCTGCGGTCAGAACGGCAGTCTCCGCGGCCGCTGCCAGCGCCGCGCCACTGCTCGCCGCCGCCATCGCCCGCGCCGCGCTGAGGCCTCCCGCGCGAAGAACTTCCTCGCTCGCGGATTTGCCGATCCCGAGCGGCCCGCAGACTGTCTCGACTGCGCGATCCGCTTCTTCGCGCAGCAGCTTCCGCACATTCCCGATTTCGTCGTAAATCGTTTCCAACTTCACGTCGGTCGTCATCACGCGCGGCACGTAGTGTTGCAGCGCCGCGCCAAACACGCCGCTCACCACCGTAATGATCAGCAGCCACATCAAAACGCTCGTCAGTGTCCCGCCAAAATGAAATCCTCCATGAAATAGAATCACCGGCAAGCTGAGCAATCCCAACCACAAATGCCCGCGCATCCACGCCTGGGCGCGGCCGATGCGCCAGGTCGGCACACGCTTGCGCGCGCCCAACAGCGCCGCGAAAATCATGAAGCCGAATCCGATCACTCCAAACGTCAAACCTAGCGCACTGCCGCCCCTGGGTCCGCTCGGCGCATTCGCCGCGTATACCGCGTACACGGCCGTGAACACCGCAAATGCAATCAGCGATGCGATCGCCCACCCTCGTTGTGTTTTATCAATCCGCAATCAAAATTCCTCGCGCCTTCATTTCGCCGCTCCGCCGCCCAGCATCTCCGAAAAAAACGTCCGCGGGTCCACACGATGCGCCGCATCGTGCGGACAAGCATAAACGCAGCTGGGTTCTTTCAAATGCGTGCACAAGTCGCACGAAGTCGCTTTCTGCTTCACGACCGCTTTCTTCCTCCCCGGCCGTTCCAGGTCTTCCACCATCACATCAAATGGATGCAGATTAATATTTCCGTAAGGGCAATTCCGCGCGCACAAGCCGCACCCGATGCACCAATCCTCGATAATCACTTCCAGCGAATTTCGTCGCCGGATCGACCCCACCGGACATCCCACCATGCACAGCGGATCGCGGCATTGCCGGCAGGAAGTCGCCACCAGATATTGTTCGAAGCGCAAACCTTCGCGCACCAGCCGCGTCACTCCATCGTGCGCATCGGCGCAGGCGTTCACGCAAGCATCGCAGCGCGTGCAATTGTTCAAATCGAGAATCAGCAGGCTTTGCGCTTCCATCAAACCTTGCGAAAGAAACTGATCGATGGGCACGCTGCGAACCGTCTGCATGCGTTGCTGGTTCTGCGCGGCGCGCTCCGCGGCCACGGCTTCCAGTCCCTGCCGCACGCTCGGGAAGCGCTCCACCATGTCGCGAAAATCGTCGCCCGAAATGCGCACCACCTCCACGTGGTCCAGCGCCGTGCAAGTCGCCGTGCGCACGCCGCCGCCGAGCAAACCAATTTCTCCGAAATAATCTCCGCGCGAGAGATACGCGAGCACCAGCTCCCCGCCCGGGTACGTTTCCGAAATCTTCACGAACCCGATGCGCACCAGATAAAAACTTCCCGCCGCATCGCCCTGTCGGGCGATGATCTGGCCCGGCGCAAACCGCTGCAGCTCGACGCTGCTCTTCAAATGCTCGATGAAGTCCGGCGAAAGGTCCGCAAACATCGGCACGCCGCGCAAATGATTTTCCAGCGCCCTCTTGCGGTAGTTCTGGTCGATCTGCGCCCGGAACGATTTGTTTTTCATCATGATGTCGAGCACGTTGCGAAGCATCTCGAACGCCACGACATCCGTCTCCGCAATCACCGTCGCCGACCGCGGATAAAAATTCATGCACGTCATCTCGCCGAAGAGATCGCCCGAACCGAGTTCGGCCACCGGATTTCCATACGCGAGGTCCACGGAAGCATCGATGGGAATGGTTCTGTCGCGTGTCTCCTCGGCGCGGACGTCCGCGTCGCGCGCCGCCAGCGTGCTCGTAAGCTTTTTGAAAAGCCCTTTCGCTCCGCCTTGTGTCTTTACGTGCGCAATCGGCGCGGAAAGCGAAACCCTCGCTTTGCCTTCCAAAATATAGAAAGCCGTCGAGCCGAATTCGCCTTCGCGGCAAATAATCTCGCCGGGATGAAATCGCCGTTTGACGATTGCCCCGCGGTTCAATTCAAGAAATGTTCCGGAAACGCCCTTGAACACCGGCAATTGCAAAAGTTCTTCCGCTTCGAATCCCTGCGCGTCCGGCCCCGCGGCGATCGACGTCCCCACAACGGTCTTGTTCGTCAACGCGCCGGTCGGACAAGACACCATGCATTCCCCGCATGAAATGCACGTCGAATCGCCCATCGGCGCGTTCAAATCGAAAGCAATGCCGGCCGAATAGCCCTTCCCCATTCTCCCAAGCACAAAATTATTCTTGATCTCGTCGCAGCCGCGGATGCATCGGTCGCACAAAATGCAAGCATCATGATCCACGGCAATCGCCAGCGAGGAATCATCCATTCCGCGCGAAATTGTCCGCTTCGCAAATCGCGGCTGCGTGATGCCCGCCGCACGCGCCAACGTCTCCAGTTCGCAATCCCCGGATTTTTCTTGCCGCGCGCACGGCGAAGGATGATCCGCCATCAATAGCTCGAGCAAAGTTTTCCGCGCATTCAAAACTTTCTCGGAATTCGTCACTACCTTCATGCCCGGCTCGACCGGCCTGACGCAGGAGGCCGTCAGCACTCGCGCGCCGGTATCCACGACGCAGAGCCGGCACACTCCCACCGGCGTCTCGTTCTGCAAATGGCAAAGCGTAGGAATCGGCGTCCCATTCATCCGCGCCGCGTCAAACACACTCGTTCCCGGGGCCACCCGCACCGGTCGCCCATCGATCGTAATCTCCACCAATTCCGGCAATCGCGTTATCGTGCTCACAATCTTTTCCGTTTCCTCTTCTCTGCGTACTCTGTGTCTCTGTGCCCCTCTGCGTTGAGTCCTTTTCTTCCTCTTTGCTCTTTTCGTTTTTACGTCATCACGTCTTTACTTCTCTCCTTCACGGCCGAATCCCGACACGCCGTGCTTCCCCCGCCTTTGCTGCCGCCGTAAAACAAATCCCGCTAGGACACAGCCCCTTCAGCACGTGCGCATCTATCTCTTCCCGAAAATGTTTCAATACCGACTGCACCGGCGCCGGCACAATCTGCCCCAGCCCGCAAATCGAAGTCAGGCTCATCGCCTGGCAAAGCTCCTCAATCAAAGCTAAATCCGCTTGGTACTGTTTTTCCGCCAGCCCGCCGTGTGTCCATCGCACCAGCAGATCCACCATCTTTTGCGATCCCACGCGGCAAGGCACGCACTTCCCGCACGACTCATTGCGATAAAATCGCACCGCGTTCAGCGCCATATCCAGCATGCAAGTCGTATCGTCGCAAACCACAATCGCGCCGGACCCCAGCATCGACCCCGCCTCCGCCAGCGCCTTGAAATCCAGCCTCACGTCCACCATCGACGCCGGCAAATAACCCGACGATGGCCCCGAAGGCGCAAACGCCTTCAACTGCCGCCCGCCGCGAATTCCTCCAGCGTAGTCGAAAAGAACTTCGCGCATTGGGATTCCCATCGGCACTTCGTAAATCCCAGGCTTTGCCGCATGCCCGCTGACGCCTACAAACTTCAATCCTCGCGATCCCGATTTTCCCTGTGCTGCAAACCATTCCACGCCGCGCGCCAAAATTTGCGGCACATTCGCGAACGTCTCCACGTTGTTGAGCACGGTCGGTTTTTGCCACAACCCCGCCTGCACGGGGAATGGGGGTTTGTTTCGCGGTTCCGCTCTTTTCCCTTCGATGGCCTCGATAAGCGCGGTTTCTTCGCCGCAAATGTATCCGCCCGGGCTGACAAAAATTTCCAAGTCAAACGTCAGATCGCTCTTCAAAATGTTTTTTCCCAGCAATCCTTCGTGATAGCAGCGGCGCAATTCTTCGCCAAGAATCTCTTCTTGCAAGTGATACTCGTGACGAATGTAGAGAATTCCTTTTTTCGCGCCCGCGACCAGCCCCGCAAGGATCATGCCTTCGATCACCAGGTGTGGCAGGTGCGTCAGGATGAACCGGTCTTTGATCGTTCCTGGCTCGCTTTCGTCGGCATTGCAAACGACATATTTCTCCGCCCCCGGCTGCTTGCGCACCAGATCCCATTTCATGCTCGTCGGAAATCCCGCCCCGCCCATGCCGCGCAACTCCGACGATTTCAGTTCCGCTAACACGCCATCCCAATCTTTCGTGGCCGCCAGCTTTCGAACGACTCCGTATTTCTCACCTTCAGGGTAAGGATCGGACGCGCACGTTACTCGCGCATGCTCCGGATGTGGCTCGGGAATCTCCTCGCCAAGAATCGCGCCTCGCGCAATCGCTTCCGCCGACGCTGCCGTCATGTTGGTGAAAATTTCATCGTTAATGGAAACCGCGGGAGCGTGATCGCACCGCCCGAGGCACGATACGTCGCGAATGAGAACATCGGCGGGACCGCTCTTCGCGAAACGCGACTCCAGCTCCGCGCGCAATTCGCAAGCCCCGTTCAAGTGGCAGCTCATGTCCGCGCAAACGCGCACATCCGCCTTGGGCGGTGGTGCCAACTGAAAATGCGGATAGAAACTCGCGACGCTATGAATTTGATAAAGAGGCGTGTTCGAGCGCTGGGAAAACGCTTCCAGTTCCGCCTTCGGCAAGAAGCCATAGCGAAGCTGAATAGCTCGCAGGTCGTCGAAGATCACGGCGCGGCATCTCGCATCGAAAGGCGCCGGACAGGTGGTGTCGCCGGCGGGAGTGTAGTACGAATTCTCTTGCATACTACTGGCGCCCCACCGCCCTGTAAATAGAAGCCCGTTGCCTTTTCGCGCCACGCCGCGAAAAAGACAACGCGTGCGGCGTACCTTCCAAACGATAATTGGGCGAACGATCATCTGATATTGCGAATGCAAATCGCTCCCAAACCTCAGTGGCTCCCGGCCGCGCTGTGCGCCGCGCTTTTCCTGTTGTCATCCTTCGCTTTCAGAGTCGCCGCCGCGGAGGCCGGTGCCGCCAAGCCCGCCGATCCTCGCCCCCCTTCGAACGCTGGATCGAAAGCCGATTCGAACGGCGAGCCCGTGAAATACATCGGCCCTGGGTCCTGCGCCGCCACAAGCTGCCACGGCAGCGTCAAACCCGTGGCGGGCAGCCGCATTCTGCAAAACGAATATTCGACATGGATTCTGAAAGATAAGCACAGCCGCGCGTACCAGGCGCTGACCGGAGAGATCGGCGAACGCATCGCCCGCATTCTGAAACTCAATGCCAAAGCCGAAGAATCGCCGAAATGTTTAGCGTGTCACGCGCTGTACACGACGCCGGAGCAGCGCGGCCGCCCGTTCGAATTGTCCGAAGGCGTCTCCTGTGAAAATTGCCACGGTCCCGCGTCCGCTTGGCTCGGTCCGCACACTACGCGCGACTGGCCGCACGAAAAGTCCGTCGCGCTGGGAATGCGCGACACGCGCGACGTGATTCACCGCAGCGAAAAATGCCTCGAGTGCCATCTGGGCACGAAAGAACAATTTGTCGATCACGAAATGATTGCCGCCGGCCATCCCGATCTTTTTTTTGAATTGGATTCGTTTTCCGCCGTGATGCCGCGCCACTGGAAATCACCTCGCGAATCGGCCCCCGGCAAACCCGTCGAAGATGCAGCATGGGCCGGCGTCCGCGATTGGAGCGCCGGCCAGGCCGTTCAGCTCCGCGCGGAAATGGAGCGTCTGGCATGGCGCGCGAAGGGCGAGCGCCTCGACAAAAAAGACGTGTGGCCTGAATACTCGGAACTTTCCTGTTTCGCCTGCCACCATGCGCTCTCGCCTGCGAAAGATAGCTGGCGGCAAGAGCATGGATTCGCCGGCCGCCGCCCTGGCGATCCCGCGTGGAACGGTTCGCGCTACGCTGTGTTTCGTTTGGTCGCCAAGCAAATCGATACCGCAAATGCGCAGGAGCTGGATCGCAGGCTGCTCGAAGTCTCGAATGAAATGTCCAAGCTGAATCCAGACCGCAACGTTGTCGCGGCCTCAGCGTCGGCTGCCGCGCCGGTGGCGCAACGATTTGCGGAGCGGCTTGCGGCGATGCCGTACGATCGAGGGATGGTATTGCACGCGCTGCAACATATTTCGGACGACGCCGAAGCTATTTCGCTGGCCGACGAGCGCGCCGCAGAACAAGCGGCAATGGCGATGGATTCGCTGTATATCGCGTACAGCAAAGATGCGAAGCCGGGCAACGCGGAAGAAGTGCGCGCCGCCATCAACGAACTTTTCCGGCAGCTCGAAAATCCCTCGGCATATAATGCCGACCAATTTGCCGCGTCCTTGCGGCGCATCGGCCCGATGCTCCGATAGACTTCTCCAATGGCTAAACTCTGCGCCAGCCTGCGATAATCACACCCAGGAAAATCACGTGGTCGTCTAAAAGTGCTCGGCAGTCTTTTTCTGCGCGGCGGAATGGACGTGTTTTCGTGAATCGGTTCGAGAACTGGTTTTGCGCTTCGTTCTTCTGGCGCAACGTGACACGGAAGCACGTGCTTCCGTGGATTTTATCCGGAACGGAATTGGGAGAGCACGTCCTGGAGATTGGAGCGGGACCGGGCGCGGCGACGGAAGAGCTGCGAAAACGCGCGGCGCGAGTGACGAGCCTCGAATACAGCCACGCGTTTGCCGCCGGAATGGCGCGGCTGAATTCGGGCACAAATGGAGCAGTCTTGCAGGGAGACGCGTCTGCGCTGCCATTTGCAGAAAAAACATTTTCCGCGGCAATCGCCGTTCTAGCGTTGCATCACTTGAAATCGAGAGAGGCGCAAGAGCGGGCGTTTGCGGAAATTTTCCGCGTGCTGCGGCCCGGCGGCGTCTTTTTGGCGCTCGAAATACAGGATGGCTGGCTGAATCGCGCCGCTCATTTTCGCAGCACGTTTGTGCCTGTGGCGCCTGCTCCCGCGCAGGCGCGGCTGGAGGCCGCTGGATTTTCGAGCGTGTCCTTTGGATACAAAGGCAGCGCCTATCGCTTGCGGGCGCTGCGCGCGCGAGATGCCGGCGAGGCGTAGCCGGTGTTTCGTTGACGCGGGCGTGCTCCACCCGTAGCATGAAATGATGAGCTCTCGGGCGAAGCTCAAGTTTCCTCCCGGTCCTTCCTTCGGGGCTCGGCGCTGGTCGCTGGGGCCGCTTAACAATGGCGACCCGCTGGGCTACTTTACGGGACTGGTGCGCGAGTACGGCGATCTCATCGGGCTTCGCGTTCTGAATTTCCGCATCCTTTTGATCAACCATCCGGATCACATCGAAGACGTGTTGGTGAATCACCCGCGAAAATTTATCAAGGGGCGCGTGCTGAAAGCCAACAAGCGTGTTTTCGGAAGCGGCTTGCTGACGAGCGAAGGAGATTTCTGGCTGCGGCAGCGGCGGCTGGCGCAGCCCGCCTTTCACCGCGCGCGGATCGCGGGCTACGCATCGACGATGGTGGAGTACACCGAGCGGCTGCTGCACGAGTGGCAGGACGGCGAAGAGCGCGACATCCACAAAGAGATGATGCGGCTCACGCTGCAGATCGTCGGGAAAACGCTGTTCGATGCGGACGTGGAGGGAGATGCACAAGACATCGGCAAGTCGATGGAGCTTCTGCTTGAACTGGGCGCGGATTTCCGGCGCACTGTTCTGATTCCACACTGGCTGCCGACGCCGGCGAATCTGCGTCTTGAAGGCGCAATCCGCAAAATCGAAAAAGTGTTATACCGAATTATCGCGGAGAAACGGGCTTCGGGGCGCGACGCGGGCGACCTGCTCTCGATGCTGCTGGCCGCGCAAGATGAAGACGGCTCGCGCATGACGGACAAACAGCTTCGCGACGAGGCGATTACGCTTTTTCTGGCGGGGCACGAAACCACGGCGAATACGCTCTCCTGGACTTGGTGGCTGCTCGCGCAGAATCCCGCGGTGGAGGCTAAGCTGCACGAAGAGTTGCGCGCGGTGCTGGGGGTCGCACTCCCTCGCTGGAAGATTTGCCGAAGCTCGTTTATACGAATCACGTCATTACCGAGTCGATGCGGCTTTATCCGCCCGCGTGGGGAACGGCGCGGACGGCCATCGAGGACCACGAAATTGCGGGGTACGCGGTGCCGAAAGGCTCCGGCGTTTCGTTTGCGCAGTGGACGGTGCACCGCGACGCGCGATGGTATGACGCGCCGGACGAGTTTCGTCCTGAGCGGTGGGAAGGCGACCTGCTGAAGCGGCTGCCGCGGTTCGCATATTTTCCGTTTGGCGGCGGGCCGCGCCAGTGCATCGGGAATTCGTTTGCATTGATGGAAGCGGCGCTGGTCTTGGCAACGATCGCGCAGCAGTACCGGTTCCGGCTGGTCGAGGGGCACCCGGTGGTGCCGCTGGCGTCGATCACATTGCGGCCAAGGCATGGGATTCGGGCTGTGCTGGAAAAGCGGCCGGCGAAGAGCCGGGCGGCGAGCGAAGCTGATCGAACTTCATGAGGCTTTTCCCGGCGTGACACGCGAGGACGCCATCGCCGCTCTTGAGGAAGCCAGGATCAGCCTTGCGACAGCGTTGAAATGAAGTTATTGCTCGACCGGTGCTTGCCGCGAAAGGCAGAGTTGCTGTTCGCTTGGCACGCCTACGTGCCGGACATTCGACGCGAAGTATCAGAAAGCGTCCCGTCAGTGCCCCCCTGTCGCCCCCCGATGTCACGACTGGAAATCCACAATTCTTTGGGTAGACTTGTTCTCGATATGGACGACATGCGCGCTGCTTTTGATGAGGTTTACGTCTACACGATGGGCCGGCCCGGATTTATTCTGCAGCACGTTGTGGACGCGTTCGCCGTACAAACCGCGTCCGAACGCAGCAAGCCAATCAGCGTTGTGTTCGGTTTGGTTGGGTTGTATCTCCACCTCGAAAAACGGTTTACGGGCCGCCAGGTCCAGGAAGCGCACATAAAGCTCGGAAGAAGAAAACGAGAGTGGCCGAGCATCCATTTTCCGGAGGATCGCGGCAGTATGACGGTGGAGGATGTGCTGGCAGCGCACGCGGGGCCTGAGCGTGACGTGGCGATCGACAATTGGTGTCGAGCCGTCTGGACTGCGTTTGGCGAGAACCGGCAAACCATTATCGCGCTCTTGCGGGAATACCAGATGGGTTAGTCCGCGATGAAGCCGAGTGTGACGGCTAAGAAGAAGCGAAGAAGTATTCCGCGCTGCGTGGGCCGACATCATCGCAGGAGCGATGATGAAGGCAAAAGCGCAGGCCCCCTTCGCTCGGAATGACAGGTGGGGCCGGCGCCGCACCGCTGGGGAAATCAGGCGACGAGGAGAGCTTTGGGGTTTTTCTTGGCGATGGCTAGGAGTTTTAGGGCGGCTTGGCGGGGGCGGCGGGTGCCTTGTTCCCAGCTGCGGACGGCGTTGGGGCTGACGTTTAAGTAGGTGGCGAAGAGGGATTGGCTGGCGTTGAGCGTCTGGCGGATTTGGCGGACTTCTTTGGCGGAGATGGGCTTGGGGCGCGAGGGGAGGCGCGTGACGCGCAAGTTGACGGGTTCGCCGCGCTCATAGGCGGCTGCGTCCTTTAGAGCGGCTTTCATCTCGTCAAAAATGTTCACTTTGATTTTCTTCGCCATTTTTAGCCTCCTGATTCTCGTTTGAGCTGACCAGCCCATTGCCTGATCTGCTTACGCTGCTTTTCGCTGGCATCTTCCTGTTCGTTTTGTCGAGCAAGAGCAGCAGGTGAATGTGGTGCCGCGTCTCCAGATATAGGTACAAATAACGATAGCCGCCGCGCTTGCCCTTGCCGCGGGACGGATTCGCGATGCGCGCTTTGCGGACGCACCCAGGCCAGGAACCATCGCGCCGCGGTCCGGTTTCCGCGCTAGGTCTCGTTGGATCGCTCTCGGTAGTTCGTCGGCATCATCGCCGGCAAGCGGATGAAGCCTCCGAGAGAACGGCTGGGATTCGATGAACACCACATTGTGATAGTACCACAATGTGGTAGTCAACGGCAACAGTGCGCAGGAAGTGGATGTATTGTGGCTGCGGTTACTCTTTGAATTTCTTGCTGGGGGTGGCTTGTTTTTGGTTTTGGAGTTCGAGGATGTCGGCGCCGGTATCGTAGGAGCCGAGGAGCCAGCGGGCGAAGAAATCGCCGCGAGCCATGATGACGTAGCTGTTGATGGGCATGTAGGAGTGGCGCATGCCGGGGTAGACCTGGATTTCGAACCGCTTGTCAGCTTTGATGAGGGCGTTGGCGACGCGCATGGTGTTGACCATGCTGACGTTGTTGTCCATGTCGCCGGTGGTGAGCATGAGGTGGCCTTTTAGGTTTTTGGCGAGGTCGGAATTTTTGTCGATTTCGTAGATGAATTTTTCGGTGCCGTCTTTCTGCATTTCCTCGCGGACGCCGTGATATTTCTCGCTCCAATCGCGGTTGTAGACGTTGTTATCGTGATTGCCAGATTCGGACCAGCCAGCTTTGTAGAAATCGGGATATTGCATGAGGGCAGCGGCGGTCATGAAGCCGCCGCCGGAGTGGCCCCACATGCCGACGCGGCTTAGATCGATGTAAGGATGGATGGCGGCGAGGCGTTCGGCGGCAACTTTTTTGTCGGCGAGGCCGTAGTCGCGGAGATTGCCGTAGCCGTAGCTGTCATACCATTTGTCGCGCTGGGGGCTGCCGCCGCGAGCGCCGACTTCGATGACGATGAAACCGAGATTGGAGAGGGGGACGTTGGGACTTTTGGGGGAAAAGGTTTTGTTGACTTCTTCGGTTTGCGGGCCGGGGTAGACGAATTCGATGAGCGGATATTTGCGAGCGGGATCGAAGTCGAAAGGCTTGTAGAGTACGCCGTAGAGATCGGTGATGCCGTCTTCGGCTTTGACTTTGAAGACTTCGGGAAATTTGAAGCCGGCTTCGAGGAGCTGCGAGACGTCGGTGGTTTCGAGGTCGAGAAGCTGTGCGCCTTGGGCGTCGAAGAGAACGGATTTGGGCGCGGTGTCGACGCGAGAGTAGGTGTCGGCGAAAAATTTGCCGTCGTCCGGGGCGCTGAAAGCGTGGGAGAAATTGCCAGGGCTCAGGAGTTGGAGGCCGGCTCCGTCGAGATTGATGCGATAAAGGTGTGTGTAGTAGGGATCTTCGCCGTGCTCGCGGCCGTTGGCGGTGAAATAGAGAGTGCGGGATTTTTCGTCGAGAGAGACGATTTGGTCGGTGACGTATTCGCCGGACGTAATTTGGTTTTTGAGTTTCCCGGCGGCGTCGAAGAGATAGTAGTGAGCCCAGCCGTCACGTTCGGACCACCAGATGAGTTCCTGGCCGTTGTTGGCGAGGCGGAGAGGCTTCATGCTGAGCCAGACGTTCGAACGCTCTTCGATGAGCGTCTTTGAGGCGCCGGTGGAAGTGTCGGCGACGCAGACATCAATTTTGCGAAAATCGCGATTGGTGCTGGTGAAATAGAGTTTATCGGAAGTGTCGGAAAGCCAGCGCGGGCTGACGCGCGTGACGGGCATCTGTGCGCCTTCCTGATTGCCTTCCTGTTCTTCGCGGAGCTCTTCCCGATCGCGTTCGAGGAGCGGCGCGTCGGCGATGCGAAGCTGCTGCTCCTGGAAATTTTTTGCTTGCACGACGACGAGTTGCTTTGAGGCGACGTCGAGAATTTCGAGTTGCGAGCCGGGCATGATGTCTTCGCCGGGAAGCGGATAGGGATAGGATTCGAGGATGGGGCGGGGATTCGTGAGGGAATGAATCACCCAGAAGTCGGGGACTTTGCGAAAGTCGTCGCGCGTGACGGCGAACTTTTTTCGAGTCTTTGGACCAATGGATGGTGATGGCGGGGGCGCGGATGCCGGCTGGGTTGGTGTCGCCTTTATCTTCTTTTTTCAGCTCGTCTTCCTGTTCGGGCATGATGCGGCGAGCGTAACCGAATTTTTCGACGCCGTCGGTGGTGAGTTGTGTCTCGACGATAGAAGTGTCGCCGGCTTTTTTGCGGGCTTTGGCGTAGTTATCGGCATCCATCATGTAGAGATTCTGGCCGCGAGCGAAGACAACGGTTTTTTCGTCAGGGGAAACGGCGGCCCACATTGGTTTTTTGCGCATGGGTTCGGCGTTATCGAGGCGCGTGACTTTGGCGGTGGCGAGGTCGTATTCGAAAACGAGGATGCGGAGTCTCTTCGCGAGGCTCCGGAGATTGGCCAGAACTAGCCCGCGCTGGCCCTGCTGGCCGCTTATCTTCTTTTTGTTT
This sequence comes from uncultured Acidobacteriota bacterium, assembly GCA_963804545.1. Classification (GTDB taxonomy): domain Bacteria; phylum Acidobacteriota; class Terriglobia; order Acidiferrales; family UBA7541; genus Acidiferrum. The sequence continues at coordinate 1,259,988 of CAWDQW010000004.1, read as the reverse complement.
TTCGCCGGTCTGTTTCATTTCACTTTCGTTGCCTTGCTGGCTACCATCGTCCTGGGATTTTTTCTCGGGCTCGTTGGGAACGACACCGTCTTTGCGAATTTCCACTTCGAAGCGCATGTGGGTGTCTTTATCCACGAGCCTCAGGCGTTTGATGGGGAGATGCTGCGCGTCATAGGGGAAATTCGTGAGAGTGGAAAGCGTGGCGGCGACTTTGGCATTGTCCCAGAGCGAGGTCTTGGATTTTTTGGCGGGATCGACGACGTAATATTTCGTGCCGTCGGTTGTGCGGTAGCTGTACCAGAATTTATCCGAGAGCGTGAACCAGTGGGGAGTGACGGAGAGATCGAAGACGAGCTGATTTACGGCGGCAGGGAGGAAACGGGCTTCCAGGGCGTAGTTGGGCGTTGTGACGGGCGCCGGGCGATGTAGGCGTGCCGGCGTCGGAGGACGCCGCGGTAAGCGCTGGACTCTGAGCTCGCCGAGGGGCTTGGCGTTTGCGCGGCGAGCTTACAACGAAGAGCGCAAAGGAAATGAGACAGGCAGGCGAGCCCCATCGGATCCAACGCATGTGCCTTGACGACAAATCTTTCCTAGCAGTCGCCGATTTCATGGCTGCGCTTCCTCCATTTTGTTTGGTGATTCGTGCTCAGGCTATCTACCCCACGGGCGGCGCATTATAAACCAATCGGCGGAGATTCAGCAAGCGGAGTTGCTGGAACAAGCGAATGGAGTGGGGGAACGCACCGAAGCAGAGAATCAGGAGAGCACGGACAAGCCAATCCCGAAGCGCCGGGAGTGGAGGCACGCCGTTGTTTTGAGATATTGGGCCAGGTTGTTTCGAATCTAGCTGAGGGCGTTCTTGAGACGCTTGGTGGTTTTCGCCAACTGGCGCTTCAGAGCGTCGACTTGCTTTGAAATATCGTGAAGTTCTTTCTTAGCCAGGCGTTCCAGCCCTCACAACCTGATGAGCCTTGCGGTCCGCCTTGCCAATGGCGCCGCCGATTTTGCGGCGACCTATTGAGCTTGCTCTTCTTAGCCATTCGCGGCCTCCTTGATTGCACTCCTGTGGTCCACAACCATCGTATACCCTAGCTGAGATTTAATCCACGGTGAAGAAGATACGGAGAAAAATCGACGGCGAGATTGCATAGGCCGCGCACGCCGCATATTTTTTAGCGAGGACGATCTATTTCCCCGCGGCGCCGAAGGACAACGGGCCCAGCTCGGTGCGCGTTTGCATGACGCGGAGGATGGAATCGCGAGAGACCATGCCGATGATTTGGGCGGCCCCGTCGTCGGAGCCGGAGACGATGGGCATCTGGTTGATGTCGGCGGAGAGGAGGCGTTCGAGAAGGGCGAGGAGCGGTTCGTCCGGCGTAGCCCAGAGGATGCGTTCGCGGGGAATCATTACGGCTTGGACGGAGTTATGAGCCCATTCGTCGCGCGGGACGGAATTGAGGGTGTGGACGTTCATCATGCCGACGAGGCGATCATCGGTGATGACGAGGTGACATCGGCGGCCGGTGCGGAGAACTTCAGCGCCATAGTCTTCGAGAGAAATGGCGCGGCCAACCGTGGGGACTTCGTTGCTCATGACGTCGGCGGCTCGCAGGCCGGAAAGGTTTTCGCGGATGGCGGCTTGGGCGACGGTTTCTTGGGCCGCGTTCAAGAGGAAGAAACCGACAAATACGCTCCACAAACCGTAAACGACGATGCCTTTGAAGACCGCAAAGCCACCGAAAAGTATCATCGCGTAAGCAATCAGGCGTCCGGTCGCGCCGGCAATGCGGGTTGCACGCGAGAAGTCCTTCGTTGCGCCCCAGACGATGGCGCGGAAGATTCTGCCGCCATCGAGGGGAAAACCTGGCAAAAGGTTGAACACGGCAAGCAAGCCATTCATGTTCCCGAGCCAAAGAGCCGAGGAGGAAACGACGGCGTTACTTGGAAAAACTCTTGTCAAACCTAAGAAAAGTAAAGCGAGGAGACCACTAGCCGCTGGCCCGGCGACGGCGATGTTGAATTCCTGGATGGCTTTGGAAGGGTCGCGCTCGATGCTGGCGACGCCGCCGAAAATGAAGAGGGTGATGGAGAGAACCCGAATTTTATAGTGTTGCGCGACAACGCTGTGCGCCAGTTCGTGGAAGAGGAGTGAGGCGAAGAAGAGAACGCTGGTGAAAACGCCGACGCTCCACTGCTGCGCAGGGGTCCAGCCGGGATTCTGCTGCTGGAACTGCATGGCGAGAGAGTACGTAATGGCGGCGAAAATAATCACCCATGTGGAATGGAGATAGATGGGTATCCCGAGGATTTTGCCGATGCGCATTCCGGGGCGTTGAGGCATATCGAGTGGTTTTGAGATGCAAGGTGGCGCGCCGCCGGAGAATGCCGAAGCGGGTTTGCGTCCCTTGGTGCTGCCGTGCTGCTCTTACGGTCCTTTTACTGACACTACTACAATAGCTCTGATTGCCCGCGGGGCCAAACGGCGGAGCGACGTGCGCGTCTGTGCGGCCACGGCGTGGTTGCGGCCACACAGAAGCTTCGCTTTCTCGCCTAGATAAGTCTTTTCCTTTCAATACATTTGGGCTGGCGCTCGGCGTGCCATCTGCTATGGCGCAGGACGTTGAAGGATTCGGAGGCACGCCATGATCGCCATGCTGCACTTCACCACACTCGTCGTTGTCACGCTTTTTGCCGCGGCTGCTGCCGTGGCGTTTAACGGCCTGCTCTTGCGGGCGATGTTCGTTTTGATGCGACCCGCAACGGCCCAACGCTCGAACGGGACGACAAGGCTTGCGCGCGGCACGGCGCAACTCGCGCGGGCTTACGCTTCGCATCGCTGAGGGTCGACCGCGATCTACCGGGAGGGGCAAGCCCCTCCCCTACAGATCGCTTTCGTGATGGCGAAGCCCGAGAGTGAGCGGGCAGGATTCCCGGCCCAACGTTAGCGGCGGAGTTGGCGGTCACCGCTCCGCCGCAGCGCCCGGGAGTGAGAGGGAAGGGAGCAACACCATGCTGGCTTTGAAGTATTTGCTGATGATTCTTGGAGTGGGATTGTTTGGCAGCGCGGGGTCGTTGGTTGTCTACGACATATTTATTTCGGAGCAACTGCGCCGGCTGTTGGCGCGCAATAAGACTAGTGAAGCGAGCCCGGGGACGGCTGCGGTAGCGGGGTTAACGGTCCAGCGCCCTTTCGGACCGGTCCGCTGGAGGCTGGCGCGGCGGCTGGCGATTGCGGGCGTTCTGCCCATCCTGCTGGCGCTGAGCATCGCGGTAGTTCCGGACGGAACCGCCGGCGTACGCGTCAGCCAGATCTGGGGCGCGCGGCGCGGCACGCTGTATCCGGGAGTGCATTTCGTCACGCCACTGGTCGATAGCGTGGCGCTGTATGACACGCGTGAGCAGGTGTACTCGACAGTCGCGAGCGCGGGTGCGGGCGCGAAATCGGACAACGAGGTGTTGGTTGTGCAGGCGCGCGAAGGCTTGAACATTGGATTGGCGGTTTCGGTGAGGTACCGGCTGGACCCGCGGCGGCTGGACACGATTCACGCGAATTTGCCGCAGCCGGTTGGAGAAGAAGTAGTCGCGCCTGTTGTTTCGACGATCTATCGGCAGCTTGCGCCGAATTACATCACGCAGGAAATTTTTGCGACGAAGCGCGAGGAGTTGCGCACGAAGGCTGCGGCGGCGATTACGACGCGGCTGGAGAGCGACGGAATTTTAGTGCGCGAAGTGCTGCTGCGCGATCTGCAGCTTCCAGCCGAATACGCGAAGGGGTTGGAAGGATTGCTACTGAAAGAGCAGGAGAACGAGCGGCTGGGAACGGAGCAGGAGATCAAGCTGAAGGAAGTGCGCATCGCGGAGTTGGAGGCGGAAGCGCAGAAGGCGCGCGACGTGAAGCAGGCGGAAGGGCAAGCGGCGGTGCGCGTGCTGCAGGCCAAAGCCGAAGCGGATGCGATGCAGTACACCTTGCCGCTGAAGCAAAAACAGATCGAGCAGACGAAGCTGGAAGCGGAAGCGCGGAAGGAAGCTACGCTGCAAAATGCGGACGCGGCGGCGCAGGCGAAGATCATCGACAGCAAGGCGGAGGTCGAGCGGCAGAGGAATTTGTCGGAAGCGGAAGCCAACCATATTCGCGTGACGGCTGCGGCCGATTCCGAGCGGATGAAATTCGAGGCGGCTGTCTTGAAGCAGAATCCGATGCTGATTCAGAAGATTATTGCCGAGAGGCTGTCGGACAAGCTGCAAATCATGATGGTGCCGATGGACGGGAAGAACTTTTTCGCGAATGACGTAATGCGCTCGGCGTTTTCGGGTGTGACGAACGGGAATGCAGGCGCGGCGTCGGATGACGCGGCGGATTCGGATGGTTCTGCGCCGACGGTGAGCGCGCAGAAGCGGCCATCAAAGAGGCCGTAATGCGGGCTTGAGCAAATTTGCAGAAAAGCTGCACGCAAAGATTGCACATACGTAAGTCTGTGCCACAAGTTCCGCTAGCCAAAACCCCTGTGGGTGGCTCGGGACGCATCGCCGGAAAGGAGGAAAGATCATGAGCATGCAGGCAAGCACCGCCGCGCTTCGCCCCATCTGCCAGGAGATTATTCCTCCGCCAGGGATGCGGCTCGGGCCACTCGGCTAGCGGTCTTCATTCAGAAAAAACAAAGGCCGGCTTTCGCCGGCCTTTGTTTTTTTGCGAGTTATCTTCAAAGCTGGAATGGCTTGTGGTTCGCGCGGGTGGGGCAAGCCCCGCCCTGTTAGTTGGAGCCCGGGAATTTCGGTCGCGGTGGAAGACCTTTGTAATCCTTGAGGGCTTCCTTGGTTAGTTCGATGGCCTTTTCGAGTTGGGGGTCGTGGCCTTCGACGACTAGATCGGGGCGCTCGGGGACGACGTAATCGGGATCGACGCCGTGATTTTCAACGACCCAGCCGTCTTTGTCTGCCCACGAATAAAATCCGGCGGAGGGAGCTGTGACGAAACCTCCATCACGCAATGGCGCGCCGCGATTGATGCCGACAAGGCCGCCCCAGGTTCGCGTGCCGACGATCGGACCAATTTTTTCGAAGCGGAAGAGCCAGGGGAAAAGATCGCCGCCAGAGCCGGAGAGTTCGTTGACGAGCATGACCTTCGGTCCGTAAATGGCGACGGGAGGATAGGGAACGTCCTTGCCATCGCGGGTCGAGATGACGGCGAGAAGCGTGCGCTTGAGCTTTTCGGTGTAGAAGTCTGGGATTTGGCCGCCGGCGTTGAAGCGCTCGTCGACAATCATGCCGTCCTTGTCGAGCTGCCCGGTGAGCGCTTTGTCGAACTCGATGATGCCTGGAATGCTGGTGTCTGGGACGTGCATGTAACCGACGCGGCCGCCAGTGGCTTCGGCGACTTTGCGGCGATTGGCTTCCACCCAATCGAGATAGCGGAGCGTGGTTTCGGTGGCGATTGGTTTTACGGTGATGTCCCATGCGCCGTCCGCACTGGGCTTGCTGTTGATTTTTAGGGTGACGAGTTTTCCGGCGAGATCCTGGAAGTAGGAATAGACATCTTGCGTCGAGCGAGCTTCCTGGCCGTTTACGGAAATCAGAAAATCGCCGGCCTTCACTTTCAGGCCGGGCTCGGTTAATGGCGAGCGTGTATCGTCGTTCCAATTTTCGCCGGGATAGATTTTTGCGATGCGATAGAAGCCGCCGTCGGGCTCGTAATCGGCGCCAAGCATGCCAACGCTGACATGAGGCTTGGTCGGCTGATCGCCGCCGCCGACATAGGTGTGCGAGGTGCTGAGTTCGGCGATGAGTTCGCCGATCAGATAATTCAAATCGCTGCGATGGGCCACCCAGGGGAGAAGCGCTTCGTAGCGCGCGCCGATTTTATTCCAGTCGTGGCCGGTCATGTTCGGATCCCAGTAGAAATCGCGCTCGATGCGCCAGGCTTCGTGATAAATCTGGCGCCATTCCGCGCGCGGATCGATCTTGCACTTGCATTCCGCTGAGATCGAGTTTGCCAGCGCCGACTTTGGCTTTGCCGGGAACGGCGTCGGTGATGCCGAGGACGGGTCCGGCCTTGTAAAGCACCTTGGATCCGTCTTTATTGATGTCGTAGCCTTCGATGCCTTCGAGCAGCACCTTGTCTTCGCGCTTGGTGACGTCATAGACGTGAAGGATGTTTTTCGGGCCTTGCTGATCCGGCGCACCGAACTGGCGAGCTTCCATCGGTGTGGAGATATAGAAGAATTTGTCCTTGCGGGCCGCAAGGCTGCTCAAAATGCCAGCGCCGACGGGGACGGGCGCGACGCGATTGCTGATGCCATCGAGATCGATCTGGATAGGTTTGACGGCTTCCGGCTTTCTTTTCTTCTTTTTGTTCGTCGGATTTTTGATCGCCGGGTTTGGCGGCGTCGGCTTTCTTGTCGTCCTTCTTTTTGTCTTTGTCTGCGTCGGCGGTTTTTTCCTCGTCGCTCTCGGGTTTGAACGGCGAGGCTTCGTCGGCTTTGAGCGTGACGGCAAAAACGCCGTCGGTGGAGTAATAGTTGAAGCGCTGATCGAGCTGGCCGATGCTCGGATAGAAGTAGCGCGTGGAGATGAAATAGAGGTATTTGCCGTTGTCGTCGAAGCTGGGGCTGTTGTCATTGTAGAAGCCCCCGGAGACTTCCGTGATTTTCCTGGTGCCGAGCGAATAGAGAAAAACATCGCTGGAGCCGCGGCGATGGGGCTTCGAATAAGCGAGCCAGAGGCTGTCGGGAGACCAGGAAGCGTCGTTGATGAGGCCGTAGTCGGACTTATCGACGAGGACGGGTTTTTTGTCGTCGAGGCTCACATACCAAAGTTGATTAGACTTGTCCCAGTAGACGAGTTTTTTGCTATCGGGCGACCACGTTGGACCAAAGCGATAGATTTTGCCGTCCGTGGTGATGCGCGTTTCGTCGCCGCCCATTTGCGGACGCGTGTAGAGCTCATATTCGCCCGTTTTGTCGGAAAGATAAGCGATCCATTTGCCGTCGGGCGACCAGGCGGGATTCAGTTCGTGGATGCTGGAATGTTCCGCGGTGAGCGTGCGGACGCTGCCGTGTTCAGCGGGGACGGTGAAGATATTTCCGCGCGCTTCGACGACGGCGCGCGCACCGGAAGGGGAGATGGCGGCGCTGCCGATACCCTGGGCGACGCTTTTGAATTCCGGGCGAGCTTCGATATCTTCGGCGCGAACGACGATGGGGAGGCTGCGCGTTTTGCCGCTTTCGAGATTGTATTCGAAGAGCAAGCCGCCATTTTCAAAGACGATAGCGTCGGGGCCGAGGCTGGGCCACTTGATATCGAACTCTTTGTAATCGGTGAGCTTTTTGGTCTGCTTGGAGGCGAGGTCGTAGCTGTAGAGGTTCATGATGCCGTCGCGGTCGCTGATGAAGTAGATGGAGTTGCCGTGCCACATGGGGAACATGTCCATGCCCGCGGTTTTCGGCAGCTCTTCGTAGGTGTTTTTCTTCAAGTCGTAGATGGCGATGGGGAGGCTCCAGCCGCCGCGATATCGCTTCCAAGTGCGGAACTCTTGAGAAGTTTCGAGATAAGCGATCTTTGTGCCGTCGGGGGAGAAGGAAGTGAGGTCGCCGCGCGGGACTGGCAGCGGGTGCGCGCTACCGCCTTGTGGCGAGACAAGGAACAATCGCGTGGCGCGGCCAAGATTCGAGCTGAAGCGGTCGGAGCGGAAGAGAATATCTTTGCCGTCAGGGGTCCACCCCAGGACGATGTCGTTCGAAGGATGGAACGTGAGACGCTTGGGCTCGCCGCCTTCGGCGGAGATGACGTAGACATCCGGGTTGCCGTCGTACTCGCCGGTGAAGGCGATCCACTTGCCGTCGGGCGAAAATTTCGGGTAAAGCTCGTCGCCGACGTGCGAGGTCAACCGCCGCGCGGCGCCGCCTTCGCGCGAGGCGATCCACAAGTCGCCCGCATAGGCGAAGACCACTCTTTCTTTCGAGATGTCCGCGAATCGCAGAAGGTGCGTAGGTCCGCTGGGCACTTGGTCCGCGGCGGCGGATTGCGCTATAGCCGGGAGAGAAGCGAAGCTGGCGATAACTGCGGCGGCCAGCCACAGCAGTAGGTTGAGGCGATGAACGACTCGATTCATTTTCGGCATCCTTGAAGACAGAGATTTACCCGTTGTATGGCCACTTAGATGGACGCGCCCCGCCGCAAATCGTTTCGTGTGAAGCGGTCCTTTTCCGGTATGTTTGGCTAGTTCCGCTTGCTGCGCATGCCGGAAGATTTTCAAATCGGTAAAGCACAAGAGCGTTTTGGTGTTCCGCGCCCAGCCTTGCAGCCGTGATATCATCATCCGGCAAGCCAGTGTCCGCCAAGCAAAATCTGTCCTTGTCGCGCCCGCGCGGCCTCAGCGTTGTCTGCCAGCTATTGGGATTTGCCCTACTTCTGTTGCCGTTGCCAGCGCACGCCGAGTCGCTTGAAGACGCGGCGCACGAGCTGGCGATGAAAGTGTGCCTGGCCGCGTACAAACAGCCGGTCCGCATTGCCTGGCAAGAGCCTCCTTTGGCTTCCAGCTATCTCTCCGAAGCCCGCAAAAAGGTATTTCTCGATCAGATTGCCGCTTGCGGCATGGCACCGGCCGGGAATTCGGACGCTCCCGTTTTGACCGTTTCGATGCACGTCACGGCCTCGCGAGCCTTGCTGATTGCCGATTGGACGGAAACACCTGGCGGGCGGCAGACGTACATCGTCGAGATTTCCCGTCCCTCGCTTTTCGTGGCCCACAATATATCGCCGGCGCCGCAGCTTGAGAAGGAACTGCTTTGGCAGCAGGAAAAGCCGATCCAGAGCGCGATCGAGTGGCAAGATCCGGGCTCGCAGGAACGCTATCTTTTCTTGTTAAGCGATGGCCTGCTGGTGCGATGTCGCTTCGAGAACGGAGCGTGGAGCGTGATGGATTCCGCGGAATTGCCGGCGGGAGGCCGGCGTTCCCGGTCAGGGGAAGGGTCGTTCCTTTATAGCCCGGCAAAAGAGAAAATCGAAATCGCGCTGCATAAAAGAACGTGCGAATTCACTACAAACGGACGCATGGCCTTCAGCTGCAGCGGCAGCGAGCCCGGCGAAAAGACAGCGGCTCTCTCATCCACATGTGAAGAATCCCCACGATCTCTTTCCAGCGGCATGGGGGACTACACGCAGCTGGATCGAATCCTCTTAAAACCTGGCAGCGCAAATGGGACGGCTGCTTCGCCGGAAGAAAGCCCTGCCTCTTCCCTAGATATGCCAGGACCGGTTCTCGATATAGGCGCGGCGGAAAATTCGAAGGCGGCATCCGCCGTGGTAAAGAATCTCTCTACAGGAAACTATGAGGTCTATCGAATTACGGCTGTTTGTAGCAATTAGTTTCTTGTTGCTTGCTGCACGATCTTCTTCTGGCTTCGCCCGCGCAAGCCGCGACTCAGCCGAGGTATGGCGGGACGCTGCGCGTCGAAGTACACGCGGTCGGCGTGTCGCTCGATCCGCGCGAGTGGCAAGTTGGTTCGCTTGATTCCGCCACGAACGAAAAGATGGCGGAGTTGGTGTTCGAACGGCTCGTGGCGCTGGACAATTACGGACGGTTTCAGTCCGTGCTTGCCACCGAGTGGTCGCACGACGCTTCGAGCAAACGCTGGCGGTTTGTGATTCGAACGGGTGTCAAGTTTTCCGACGGCACGGCGCTGAATGCGGAAGACGTCGTTGCGGCGCTCCAGCCGCTGCTTCCCGCCGCAGAGCAAATATCCGCGTCGGGTAATGTGGTTGTGGTTCAGTCGAATATCGCCGTGCCTGATCTGCTAGAGCAGCTTGCTTCGCGGCGTTACTTTGTTTATCGCGTGCTCGCCAATGGAGCGCTCGTTGGAACAGGGCCGTTTGTTTTGGGAGATGCTCCCGTTGGACATCTCTACTTTCGTGCAAACGAAGAAACCTGGTCGGGCCGTCCGTTTGTGGATGGGATTGACGTTACGCTCGGAGTCCCTCCGCTGCGAGCCATGTTTGATTTGCAACTTGGAAAGGCGGACTTGGTCGAGCTCGCGCCAGACCTCGTTCCCCGCGCAAAACAAGCCAATGTGCGCGTCTGGATTTCGGACCCGGTCACACTTTACGGATTGCGTTTTGACGACGCGCAGAGCGCCGCTTCCGATGTTCGCCTCCGCGAAGCGCTTTCCCTTTCGCTCGACCGCGGCACCATGGCCAACGTGTTGCTCCAGAAGCAAGCCGAACCTGCGGCAGCCCTTTTGCCCCAGTGGCTCTCGGGATATGCTTTCCTCTTCAACGTGGACACCAATCTCGAACGCGCGAAGGAATTGCGCCGCGGGCTTCCCGCGAATGAAGCCGGCGGCGCGGCGCCGCTGCGTTTGCGTGTCGATCCGCCTGGCGATCTGGCGAAGCTTTTGGGAGAGCGCGTGGCCGTGAATGCGCGCCAGGCGGCGATTCTTGTGCAAGTCGTCGCCAGGCCTGTTCCGCGTGCCGGCGCGCGGCAGCAGCCGACGCCGCCCGACCCCCCTTCGGGTGTTCACCTTTTCGCCTGGCACTACTCATCTCTTTCCCCTCGCGCCGAACTCGATTCCCTGTTTGCGGCATATAATCTGACAGAGCCGCAAGAGGTGAACGCCACGAGCACGGACTACGATCAGCTCTACGCGCGCGAGCGCCGCGTACTGGAAGACCGGCGTGTCTTGCCGCTCATCACGCAGGCGGAATCCGTTGGACTTGGCGCGAACGTGCGCGATTGGATGCCGGCGCGCTGGGGCGAATGGCATCTTGCCGATGTATGGCTGGAGACCGCCAACCCCGCCGTGGCGGATTCTTCAAGCACCGTAAATCCTGCGATGCAATCTTCCCCGCAACCGCGGGCCGCTGCCCCCGGAGCAAAGCCATGAGCTTTCGCACAAAATTGTTTCTGATTTTTCTGGTTACCGTGCTTGCTTCGGTTTCGCTGGTGGCTTATGGCGTGACGCACTACACGCAAGCCGCATTCGAAGAATCGGACGCGCAGCGCAGCGAGGCGCTCGTCTCGCAGTTCAACAAAGAGTACGCGCAGCGAGGCGATGAGATTTCGCGGCAGGTGAAAGACATCACCGATGCCGACGTCACGCTGAAAGTGGCCATCGATTTGGCCCGGCCCAATCCCGACCTTTCGCTCTACGTGCGAGACGCCGTCGGAGCGGCGCAGGATCACGGGCTGGATTTTGTGGAGTTCGTAAACTGGGATGGCACGCTGATCTCCTCCGCGCAATATCCCGCGCGTGTCGGCTACAAGAACGATTGGGTCACGTCCAACAAAAACTGGAATGACTCGGCGCCTTTCTTGCGGAAGGAAGAATTGCCCGATGGTGTAGCGCTTTCGCTAACCGTCGTCCGCGTGCTTTCCGGGGGAAACGACAAGAACATGTACATCATTGGAGGGCGGCGGCTCGACCAGAATTTTCTCGCCTCCCTGGTTCCTCCCGCGGGGACGCGCGTGCTTCTCTATCGCAATCTGGAGCAGGGCTTCGTGGCTTCGGCGCTCACCGATGTAAACGGCTCGTTCGAACAGGCCGACCGGCTGCAGCCGCTGATCGAACAGATTCAGAAGCAGCCGAAACCCACTGTGCGGACTATCGATTGGACAGAGAACGCCGAGGATGCCGAGTCCTTTCATGCCATTCCGCTGATGGGGCGTAACAACGAACTGCTCGCCGTGCTACTGCTCGGAAGTTCACGCAAAGAACTCGTGTTGTTGACGCGCCATATTTTGCAGATTGCGGCGGTGGTTGCCGGCGCGGCGCTTTTGATCGGTCTGCTGATCAGCTTGTGGGTTTCGGCAAGAATCACGCGGCCGCTCGAGGAGCTGGCCGAGGGCGCGCGAGAGGTGGCTTCCGGCCGGTGGGATACGGTCATCGATTTGCGAGGCAAGGACGAAATTGGGCAGCTCGCTTCCGCATTCAACGAGATGACGCAGACGCTGGCGGCACAGCGCGAGCAGCTTGTGCAGACCGAACGCGTCGCTGCCTGGCGCGAATTGGCGCGGCGCCTGGCCCACGAACTGCGCAACCCTCTCTTTCCGCTGCAAATTACCGTCGAAAATTTGCAGAAAGCGCGGCAGTTGGACGCCAAACAGTTCCTGGAAGTGTTTAACGAATCCACGGCCACTTTGAAAGCCGAACTCGCGAATCTCAACACTATTGTCGGCCGCTTCAGCGATTTTTCGAAAATGCCCGCGCCTCATTTTGCGCGCGTCAATGTGAACGAAGCCCTGCGCAATGCCGTGCGCCTGTTCGAACCGCAATTCAACGCCGTGGGCAAGCCGCCGGTGATCCCGGAATATTTTCTCACCGAGCCGCTTCCGGAAATCGACGCGGACGCCGACCTTCTGCACCGCGCGTTTCAGAATCTCGTGCTGAACGCGCTGGACGCCATGCCCGCGGGAGGCACGCTGACCATGCGCACTACCGAGCACGAAGGCAACGTTCGCATCGAGGTTTCGGACACGGGGAAGGGCCTCACGCCCGGAAGAGTGCTCGCGGCTGTTCACTCCTTATTACACGACCAAGGTGCAGGGAACTGGCCTGGGGCTCGCGATTATCCAGTCGGTGGTTAGCGATCATCACGGCACCATCTCCGTCTCCAGCGACGAGGGGCACGGGACCACGTTCCGCATCGAGCTGCCGCAGCGCCAGTCCGCGCGTCCTGCCGCTCCGCCGGAAGAAGCCGCCAACAGAGAAAAAACCGCCGCAGAGCTTCACCGTGGCCGCCACCGACTAACGCACCGGCCGCAAAGGACATTCATTTGCCACGCAAAGCTCACTTGCTCCTCGTCGACGACGACCCCAATACCCTGGCCTCTCTTTCGCGCGCTTTCCGGCTCGCCGGCCATGAAGCTACCGTCTGCGACAACGCTCCGCGCGCTTTGGAACTCTTGCGTACGGAAGTCTTCGACTTGATTCTTTCCGACGTCGTTATGCCCGGCAAAAGCGGCATCGAGTTGCTCGAAGACCTGAAACACGCCGGGGTGAAGACGCCAATTGTGCTGATTTCCGGCCAGGCCAACGTCGAAATGGCCGTCAAAGCTACGAAGCTGGGCGCGCTTGATTTTCTGGAGAAGCCGCTGTCCACGGACAAGTTGCTGGTCACGGTCGAAAATGCACTCCGGCTCTCGCGGCTCGAAGACGAAAACCGCGAGCTGCGCCACCGCCTTGGAAAACACGAACTGGTCGGATCTGGCCCCGCGATGAAAAAGCTCCTCGCCCAGATCGATCGCGTCGCCGCCAGCGAAACCCGCGTGTGCATCCTCGGCGAAACTGGGACAGGCAAGGAGCTTGTCGCACGAGCCATTCATGAGAAATCGCAACGGCGCGAAAATTCCTTCGTCACGCTCAATTGCGCGGCCGTTCCCGCCGAACTGATCGAATCCGAACTCTTTGGCCACGAGAAAGGCTCCTTCACCGGCGCCGCTGCCAAACATCTCGGCAAATTCGAACAAGCCGAAGGCGGCACGCTCTTTCTCGATGAAATTGGCGACATGCCCGTCTCCATGCAGGCGAAATTGCTGCGCGTCCTGGAAGAAGGCGAAGTCGAGCGCGTCGGCGGCGACAAACCGATTCGCGTAAATGTGCGCGTCCTCGTCGCCACGCACCGAAACCTTGAGGATTTGGTGAAGCAGAACGCCTTCCGCCGCGATCTTTTTCACCGGATTTACGTTTTCCCATTGCTGCTTCCCCCGCTCCGCGAACGTCCGGAAGATTTCGCCGAACTTGTCGCTCATTTTGCACAGCAAGTGGCTGGCCAGAACGGCTGGAAAGAAAAACTCTTTGCGGCGGATGCGATCGCGGAGCTGCGCCGCTACGGATGGCCGGGAAATGTGCGCGAGCTGCGCAACGTCGTGGAGCGACTAGTGCTTCTTTCCGCCGAAGATTCCGTCACTGCCGCCGATGTGCGGCTTGTGCTTCCGCCCGAAGATTCCGGCGCAGGTTCCGCAGCTTTTGCCGCGGCAGGAGCTGTTGCAGGCGGGACACTTGCGGAGCGCACGGAAGCGTTCGAGAAAGAAGTGCTGCTTGGAGAAATCAGGCGGCACAATTTCCACATGACGAACGTGGCGCGAGCGCTGGGATTGGAACGCAGCCACCTCTATAAAAAGTGCCAGCAACTCGGCATCGATCTGCAATCGCTACGCAAGCCCGACTGACGCGCCGGCCGCGCGCCACGTCGCCCCACCGACCGTAAACCATTGATTGGATGAGACGCCTCCTCCGTAGAGGCGCGGCGTGCCGCTCCAGTATAGTCTCGGGGTCGCGCCATAGGCCTTCTCGTAAGGCATTGAAAACAGGGCAAATATAGTTCTTGACATAAATAGCTAATAGTAATATGTTATTTGCAGATTGCAATAAGTGGGTTCTTCGATGACTCTCGGTAACAAACTCCGTTCTCTTCGCTCCGTGGAAGGATCTCTGCGTGGCCTCGGCCGTCCCGATGACCCAGCAGGAATTAGCCAAGGCCATGAAGAAGCGAAGTAGGCCGCGGCCTGAGCCAGGCATATCTCTCGCAAATCGAGAGCGGCACGCGGCCGCATCTCACGCACGGCACGCGCGACCTTGCTAGCGCGCTTCTTCCGCGTCTATCCCGGTTTTCTGGTGGACGATCCGGAAGGCTACACGCCCGAGCTACAGTCCGCGCTGCGCGCCGTCGACGCCAAGATCGATTCCTGGCTCTACGCCGGCGCCGAGCAATTTGCCGCCGATCCGGAGCTTCGCCGCGGCCTTCTGGCGATCGCGGAACATGAGGATTCGCGCCGCGCGCTTTTGCTCCTTGCGGAAATTCTTCGCACGCCGGGTCTTGCCGAACGTCTCGGCGAAGTTTTGCATCCGGCCAAGCATCAAGGCAGTGGACATCCACCGCCTGCGAGTTCCTTGCATAACTGACCCGCGGGGTCCGCGTCTCGAATTCCAGTCCGCGCAGCGGGGTGCTGCGTTTCGAGGTGTTTTATGACCTGGTCTGACTTTCTATCTGCTCTGTTTCCTGGTGGGCTTCTCGCTGAGCGTTCTTTCGTTTCTCGCCGGCGCGGTGCACATTCATCTGCCGTTCCGAATGCACCTGCCGTTTCAGGTGCGCAGCACGCGGGCGGAGTTTCCGCAAGTGGCCATGCGCATGGCGCCGGTGTGAGAAGCGCCGGAATGAAATCCAGCAGCCACATTTCCTGGTTCAACGCGTCGACGCTGCTCGCGTTCCTGGCCTGGTTTGGAGGCGTCGGCTACATCCTGACGAAGCACTCGCACTTGGTGGCACTGGCCATCCTCGGGTTCGCTTTGCTTGCAGGACTATTGGCCGGCCTGATTGTTTTCCAGTTCATGGCCCGGCTCGTGAAAGCCACAAGCGCGCCCATGCTGGACTGGGATTACCGCATGGAAGGATCCGTCGGCACGGTCAGCATGGCTATCCGTGAAAAGGGAACCGGCGAAGTGATCTTTCGAACAAGGCGGCGCGCGCAAGAGCGTTGGCGCGCGCAGCGAAGACGGCACGAGCTTGCCCAAGGGGGCAGAAGTGGTCATCGAGCGCTACGAAGATGGGAATCGCCTATGTGAAGCAGTGGGACGAGTTCACGAAGTAGGCGCTGCATCGCGGGAAAAAGTTTCTCGGACTGACGCACGACACAAACAGTCCGGTCGGATGAAAAAGGGAGGTCCACTATGTTGGATTTTTCGAGTGTTTGGGTCATCGCCGGCTTATTGGTGCTGGTGGTCATCGTAATCCTGGTGACGTTCGCAAGAATGTTGCGCAAAGTAGGACCGCACGAAGCGCTGATCATTTACGGCCTCCGCGGGACCCGAACCGTGAAAGGCGGCGGCACGATCATCTTTCCGATGATCGAGCAATGCCGCGAACTCTCGCTGGAGCTGATGTCGTTTGACGTCGCTCCGCAGCAGAGCCTTTACACCAAGCAGGGCGTCGCCGTCACGGTCGAAGCGGTCGCTCAAATCGAAAGTGAAATCCGACCCGGAGTCCATTCGCACGGCAGCCGAACAATTCCTGACCAAGCGGCCGGAACAGCGCGAAGGCTTGATCCGCCTCGTGATGGAAGGCCACCTGCGCGGCATCATCGGCCAGCTCACGGTCGAGCAGATCGTGAAGGAACCGGAAATGGTTGGCGATCGCATGCGCTCCACCTGCGCCGACGACATGAGCAAGATGGGGCTCGAAGTCGTGAGCTTCACCATTAAAGAAGTCCGCGACAAAAACGAATACATCACCAACATGGGCCGGCCGGACATCGCGCGCATCAAGCGCGATGCGGAAGTAGCCGCCGCCGAAGCCGACCGCGACATCGCCATCAAGCGCGCCGAAGCGACACGCGCCGCGGCCGTTGCGAAGGCACAAGCCGATCAGGAACGCGTCGCCGCCGAAACCGCTTCGCTGGCCAAGCAAGCCGAAGCCGAACGCGACCTCGACATCAAAAAAGCCAGCTACCTGGAAATGACCAAGAAAGCCCAGGCCACCGCCGACAAAGCCTACGAAATCGAAACCAACGTTATGCAGCAGCAGGTCGTCACCGAAGCGCGTCCGCGTCCAGCAAGTGGAGCGCGAAGCTCAAGTGAAGGTGCAGGACGCGGAAATCGAGCGCCGCGAACGCGAACTGATCGCCACCGTGCTGAAGCCGGCGGAAATCGAACGCCAACGCATCGAGACGCTCGCCAACGCCGAACGCCAGCGCTTGATGAGCGAAGCCGAAGGCCGCGCCTCTGCCATTCGCGCGCAGGGCGAAGCCGAAGCCGAGATCATCTTCAAGAAAGGCGAAGCGGAAGCCAAAGCCATGAACGTCAAGGCCGAAGCTTTCCAGGAGTACAACCAGGCCGCCGTGGTCGACAAACTCATCACCAGCTTGCCGGAAGTGGTGCGCGCTCTTGCCGAGCCGCTCAGCAAAGTGGACAAAGTCACCATCGTCTCCACGGGCAACGGCGACGCCGCCGGCGCTTACAAGCTGACCGGCGACATCACCAAGATTGCCGCGCAAGTGCCGGCGCTCTTCGAAGCGCTCTCCGGCATGCAAATGTCGGACCTGCTCGGCAAGGTACGTTTGATCGGCGATAAAGCGCCGAAGCCGGAGAAACCGGCTGCGCCCGCGTCCAAGGCGTAAGCCGCAATGTTCGCTTCCGTCCTGGTGGGCTCGAACGAGCCCGCCGGGACGCTAAATGGAGGTTGGGGGACCGCCATGACGTGGAAAGACGAACTCCTGATGTTGTGGATCTTTTGCACTGTGTTGATTGCGTTTGCCGCCCGGCACTTTCTTGGAGGGGCGGTCTATCTGGTAAAGCAATTGGCTGTGGTCAGCCTTGCTTACCTGCCCGGTCTCCTGCATTTGCTCGCTGGGCATTTGCATTAACCGTCTGCGGCCTTGCCTCGAGTTTGGAATTTCGAATCTCGAGTTTCGCATTTCAAGCTTTTAGCACTTTTCGGGAGTAATTATTTCGGCCGTTTGAAAGGAGAAATGTCATGGGACTTTTAGAAAGAGTGAGCACGTTAATCCGAGCCAATCTGAACGATATGATCGATCGTGCGGAAGACCCGGAGAAAATGATCAAGCAAGTGATGATGGACATGGAGAATCAGTACCTCCAGGTCAAAACGCAGGTGGCGGTTTCCATCGCCGACCAGCACTGCTCGAAAAAAAGCTTCGCGAAAACGAGGATTCTGGAAAGGACTGGATGCGCAAAGCGGAGATCGCCGTTGATAAAGCGCAGGACGACCTGGCGCGCGCCGCGCTGGATCGTTTTCACACCGCCCAGCGGCTGGCGCTGAGCTATAGCGAGCAAGTCGACGACCAGAAAGCGCAAGTCGAGGCGCTCAAAGGCGCTCTGCAAAAACTCGAGCAGAAGCTTGAAGAAGCCAAGTCCAAACGCGACCTGCTGCTCGCCCGCCATCGCCGCAGCGTGGCTCTCGGCAAAGCTGCCCGCGCGGGAACAGCCCTCGGCGACAACTCCAAAAGCGCCACGTTCGACCGCCTGAAGGACCGCGTGCACCACACCGAAGCCGTCGCCAGCGCCGAGGTGGAGCTTATCTCCGATGACATGGGTGAAAAGCTTATCCGCCTCGACCGCGACAATGAGGTCGAGCGCCTGCTCAACGATCTGAAGTCGCGCCGCGGCCTGCCGGGCTGATTTGAAAAGCTGCCCTTTATTTGGCCGTTTGGTTAAATCTAAGCCGCTTTCTGACCAGGACCCCGCGGCCGGCCAATCTCCTCCGGAGATGCCCAAGTGATTGGGGCGAGGGAAGCTATAGCAAGCCATCCCGCGTCTGGCATGGTTTTAATGGGGGACCAGAATCTCCATCGCGACGAATACCGCGTTGATTCCTGCTGAGATGAAGAATGCTTGCATACGCCCAATGCCGTCGATTTCTTCAAACACGAGCATTAGAACGGCGGTCCACGCAATTCCGACGGCATACACCCCCACGACCGGAATGAGTATCAGAACGTTTGCAAACCATCCCAAAAACAGCGGGCGCATCACGCCGGCAAGAGTGCCCGTAGCGCCTAAAAATATTTTTGCGATGGCGTGGCAAAGGCCAATCTGGATCACGGCGATGATGCCCATATACGTCCAAAAGAACACCAGCCCCAACAGCAGCCCCCAGAAGATCGTGCCAGGAGTTCTTCCTTCGTGTGCCAACATTCCAGGCAGCGCGGTCACCAGAAAAATGATGGCCGCAGCGACGGCGCTGAGGGCGGCGCCGTAAACAAGCGCGTTTGGATCGCGAGACGCCCGGCGGATGGCCATATCATCCCAGCGGACAATGTCGAAAGCCATGCGGACGTAGTAGAGGGGTGAAAATTCGGAGGGCGGCGGCGCCGCCTCTTCCAGCGTCATGAATGGCGACAGTCCCGAGCACTCGTGGGAGACGCCGTAGTCAATCCCGCAGACTTTGCAACGCGTCACGGACGCGCCTCCGGGAAGAATCGCATGCAGACTTTATTATGCCCGCCGCGTCTACTCCTTAAGGAAACATCTGCTCCGATAGGTTCGTATAGGTGATGTGTGTCCTAAGGTGCGAGAATATTGCCAATGAACCACTTATGGATTGCCGCTCCACCCGCTCTGGCAGCCGCTGCCGCCGGACTAATTGCCTATGGCGCGGTTTATCCTCGTTCGCAACTCTTCGGCGCCACGGTTTGCCGCACCAATTCTCCCCGCAAGCTGGCGCTCACGTTTGACGATGGGCCGAATCCCGCTATTACGCCGAAGCTGCTTGATCTGCTCGATCGTTTTCAAGCGCGCGCGACTTTTTTTGTAATCGGAAAACACGCGCGCGAATGCCCGGACCTTCTCAAGGAAACTGCCGCGCGGGGCCACGTCATCGGCAATCACACCGACGCCCATCCCAACCTTTTTTGGCTGAAGCCGGATCAGATCACGGTTGAGCTGCGCTGCTGCAATTTTTCCATCGTGGCAGCCACGGGGGCGCCTCCTCGATGGTTCCGGCCGCCTTTCGGGTTTCGCAACCCGTGGGTGGTCCCCATGGCACGTGAACTAAAACAGCGCCTTGTGATGTGGACGCTGATTCCCGGCGACTGGCGGGCCACGTCTTCCGAATGGCTTATCCCGCGTATGGCCCCGATCGCGAAAAATGCCCAGCGCAACCTGAGCGTGGCAGGTGCTACAAATGAAGCGGCCTCTACGGGAGACATCCTCTGCCTGCACGATGGTTCCCACCGCCAACTGAATGCCGACCGTTTGCCGACTTTGGCCGCGCTCGAATATTGGCTGCCGCGCTGGCGTGACCTTGGCCTGGAATTTGTTACAATCGATGACGCGGTGAGTGCACCCGCCACATAGCCATGGACGAACGCGCCTTCTACACCGAAAAAGAAGAAACCAGAAAGATCAAACTTGTCTGCCCGAGCTGCCGCGGCGAGTTTGAGTTTCCTGTGCGCTGGAAGGTTTCTCGGAAGAAAAGGGAACTGCCGCGCGGTGCCGGTGAAGAAGACCGCAGAAAGTTTGCCAAGGCGACTTCCTTCATGGTGCGGCTTGATGACTTGGTGGCTTGCTTCAAATGCCGCAAGCGCTTTGAGCTTACAGGGCAATCCACCGTGCTCATCAACGATAATCTCGGCGATCCCACTGCCGATCCCGAAAATTTCGGCAACCGTTAGTTTGTTTTCAACCTCAGCCAGGGAAGCTCCAGGTCTGAAATTCTAAATCTCCGGATACATTTCAAAAAAGGCTGAGACGGATTCGTGAAACGTCGCTTCGATCTCTTCTTTGGTGCCTTCAATCAAATGCATGGTAATGCGCGCCGTGCGCCCATTTTTCAACACCACCGTGGCATCTTTTAACTTGCCGAGCTCCTCTTCCGGGAGCAACCGCATTCCGTAAATCAGCGCCAGCTTCGCCATAGAACCATCCCTCTCTCAGCGGCATCTTTGGTTCCCAGAGGCTACCCAGTTTCTATCTGTGCCGTCAACCGAAGATCGCTTTCGCTAGCTGTTGGATGTTGGAGCTCGAAGAGGAAAAACGGGGAGGGCCACACCTCGCCGCAGCCCTGCGAAAGGATCGCGCGCTTGTGCTTGTGAGAGCAGGGCTAGCGTGTCGGGAGATGCTGGCAGTTGTCGGTGAATGGCGGCATTCCGGCTGCGGACGATTTGCCTGCACCTGCGCGGGGGCTTTGCGGTCTCCGAGGGCGATTCCTCTAAGACATTTGTTTTCAGTGTTTTAGACGGAGGGCGTTGAGACCTTGACACGCCTCTCGGGAAAATAGTCCCGCCCGAAAATGGGCAGTTCTCTTGCATTTACCACCTCCGTCGGCCCCAGACTCCCAGCAGGAGGCTTGTATGCGACGTGGATTTTTTCTTTCATTTTCCTTGGTTACACCGCTCTTGCTGTTCCCAGGCTCCCGCACGGCTTTTGCTTTGGAACGAAACCACCACTTCACGGAACAGGGGCAGAGCGGCGCAGCGCCGGCGCCGTCTCCAGATCTGGCGCCGCTTCCCGTCCAATTCACGGAGGCACAATCTCGCGCACTTCAAGCCCTGCCACCCGGGGAGTTCCCAATTCCGCCGCACAGTCGTCGCAAGTTGTCTGGTTTTTATCGGGGCGCCTACAACCGGCCGCTAACGCCCCGCGAAGTTTCGTTCAGGGAATCCGTCTGCAATCTGGCGGATCGTCACAGGCAATTCGTGCATGTCCGGCTCGCGGAAGGGAAGGTGCTTACGGGCACGATTGATTTCATGCGCCCCGACGCATTTCTATTGCAGACCGATCTCACCCATCGTCATTGGATTCATTACCGTGAACTGGCAGAATCACCGCGACCTGTTTATGCCCCGGGGACAAGAACTGTACGTGGTTTGGAAACTGCCGGTATAGTAGTGGCGTTCATCGCGGCTCTTCCTTTGGCGGTGGTGGTATATCCGCTGATCGCGACGGGAGTGCTTCAGGATTGACTCCGGTCGGGCCCTCAGTGCGGGCTCTCCAATTTAAGGTCTTCGTCTCCAGACTCTAGCGATATACTTGGACATCCGCCACCCGTCTTGGCGCATCGGACCAAGCATTACGGAGGGATGTCATGAGAAATCAACTCCGCCGGGGTTTATCTCGCTTCTGTTTTCTTGCTGCCGCAAGCCTGTTTTTGTTTTCACAGCTTGGCCGCGCGCAAGAACCGCCTGGTCCGCAGGCTGCTCCCCCGCCGCCTGCAACTCCCGCGCAGCCGGCTGCCCAACAACCGCCGCCGCCCGCACAACTGATCAGGATCCCCGCGGGCACGCACGTTGCGGTTGTTCTCGAAAACGGCATCTCCACGGGTAGTGCAAAAGCGGGCGATTCCGTTTATTTCCACACGTCCTTCCCGATCACGCAGGACAATCACATCGTGATTCCCGTCGGTTCATATCTGCGAGGCGAGCTGATTGAATCCAAGCGGCCGGGACGCGTCAAGGGGCGCGGCGAATTTCGCATGCGCTTGGATACGCTGATTTTTCCGAATGGCTACACCGTGGATTTGAATGCCACGCCGCGCAGCGCCGATACCGGCGGAAAAGAAACCATGGATTCCGAAGGGAAAATCACCAGCGCGGGCGGCAAAGGGCAAGACGTAAAAACCGTTGCGGAAACGACGGCGACGGGCGCGGGCATTGGCGCTATCGCCGATGGACCCAAAGGTCTCGGTATCGGTTCGGGCATAGGGGCTGTCGCTGGACTCGGTGCGGTTCTCTTGACGCGCGGTCCGGAAGCGCGTCTGCCCCGCGGATCGGCGCTCGATGTCGTGCTCGAACACGAGCTAAGCTTGGATAAGAACCAGATTCGTTACAGTGACACCGGGCGGGCCATGCCCATCACGCCGCCTCCCGCTTCGCAGCAATAGCAACCGCCATCCATCTGAAACTTAAGAGCGCGTTGAACCTTTGCGAGGCGCTCAATATCTCCGACCGCAATCGTCAATCTATTTTCAGCCTTCAGCCTTCCTAAGCGGGTGCGCTGTGTGCCGTGGCCGACTGAAAACGCATGGGGCTGAAGCGGTCCCAATCCACACTGACGCGTTGCTGCGTCACCCATTCGCGCACGAGCCGCGCCGTGATAGGCGTCAGTAGAATTCCACCGCGAAAATGTCCTGTGGCAATCAGCAAACCGTCGAGTTCGGTTGGTCCGAGAATCGGCAAATGATCGGGCGAATCTGGCCGGAGGCCCGCCCAGGTTTCTTCGACGCGAGCTTTCGCCAGGCCCGGCGACAACTCAAGCGTCCCGGCAAGAATTTTCTCGAGGCCACCGGCGGTCAATCCTTTTTCGAAGCCCGTGTAGTCCACTGTCGCGCCGGCAAGAATCCTCCCGTCATTTCGCGGAACGAGATAAATGTTCTCGGACCAAAGAACCCTTTCGATGTTCAAATGGTCCCCGCGAAGAGCGATCATTTGCCCTTTTGCCGGCCGCACCGGCGCATAAGCGGCCACACCTTCGATATTTGCGGAAAAACAGCCGGCCGCGATCACGGTCCACTGCGCTTCGATCTTTTCGCTTTTCAGATGCAGACCAACACACCGGCCGCTTTCGCACCAGATAGCCTGCGCGGAGCTCCCGGCAAAAAACTGCACGCCGCTTCGCCGCGCCGCTTCCAGCACGGCTTGCGTAAGAGCACGGTTATCAACGGAAGCTTCCTCCGGCCGCAGCACGGCTGCTTCAAGTTCCACGCTGAGCGACGGTTCCAATTCGCGAGCGTCCTCGGCACGCAGCGGCTCCGCTTTCAGACCTAGCCCGTGATGCAGCGCAATCACTGTACTGAGCTCTTCTCGCGCATCCGGCGTGAAAATCGCTTGCAGCGTACCCTTTGGGCGATAACCAACGCTCTGGCTCGATATTTCTTCCACCATGCGCACGAACTCTGGATAGATCGCCATGCTGGCCTTGGCCAGCGGTACGAGCGAAATCATAGCCGCGCTCTCGGGTGCGGGGGAGAGAATCCCTGCTCCCGCCCAGGACGCTTCCTGGCCGGGTTCCTGACGATCGAACAGCCCGACGCGCAGTCCGGCGCGCGCGAGTTCCAGCGCAATGGATCCGCCGATCAATCCACCGCCCGCAATGGCCACATCAAACTTCTTCATGCGGCCATCTTAGCGCATCTGCGTGCCGGGTTCATGTCGAGGCAGGCTGGGCATTCAACTTCCAAATTGTCAGTTGATTTGAAGCGCTGCTTCCTTATCCAGGCGCGCGCGTCTCGCAAGAGTCGAAGATAAATGTCCGGCGTGAACTACAGGGTTCCCACTAGCTCTTCCGACAAAACTTGCGCCTTCTTTGCCAGATCGCGGGCCCGCGCCCAATCGCCTGCCCGCCCCGCGTCTCGCGCATCCGAAATGAAGCTACGCACTTTAGACGCGAGGTCGGATTGTGTGGCGTTCAAGGATTTCCCGGCCGTGGCGGCAAGGTTGCGTTCGGCCGCCAGCAAACTCCCGGCCGTCTCCCGTTGCAAGGAGGTTGATTCTTGCGCCGACAATTCGGGGACGATTTGCGGAGTATCCGGCTTTCCCGCCGGCGCACTTGGATTTGCAGGTGCCGAAAAGCTGCGAGGTTTCGCGGGAGGGGGCGGAGTCCGCGTGGACAGCGGCACGGGAGGGAGCGGGATTTCCAGACCAATATCAGGTGGAGGGACCTCGACGACTCCCGCTGGCGAAACATGTTGCGGCGGTATCGGACGCACAAGCACTGCCGTGCTCCAGGGAATGGCAGGCCTTTTCCGAGCGGCGCATCCGCTTAGCAAAACCGCCGCGGAACTGAGCACGCTTAAGAAAATCCGCATGCAGTCTCGCTGCACGGCGGGGTGGAGTGAGGCCGAGGTTTCGGTCATAGGGAATGGGGACTGCTCAGCGCTCCGCATCACGCCGCGAGCGGAAGCTCGATTCGAAACGTGGTTCCTTTGCCGACTTCCGTCGTAAAGTCTATCGAACCGTTGAGAAGCTGCACAATGCGGAACGTACTGGCCAGGCCGATGCCGCTTCCGCCCGGACGTGTCGTAAAAAAGAGCTGGAAGATTTTCTGCCGATGTTCGGGCGGGATTCCTTTTCCCGTGTCGCCCACGCTGATTTCCGCCATTTCGCCGCGGCGGCTGAGCATCAGCCGCAATTGTCCCCCGGTGGGCATGGATTCGCCGGCGTTGAGCACGAGATTGAGCACGGCCTGCTTGAGCAGAGCGCGATCGACGTAAACTTCGGGGACATCGATCGGCAAAAGCTGGGCCACCTGAATGTTGGCTTTTTGCATTTGGGGCTGCGCAATTTCCAGGACCTCTCGCAGCAATTCCGCGAGCTGCGTGGGTTCAAGCCGCACGTCCATGGGGCGCGTGAAATCGAGAAAGCGTTTCACGACGGCATCCAGGCGGTCGATCTCCTTGTCCAGCACCTGCACGGCCTGCTTCGCGCTGCTGTCGGAATCCGCCGGCAAGGACTCTTTCAAATTCTCGAGCCACAGCCGCATCGAGTTGAGAGGATTCTTGACTTCATGCGCGACACCGGCGGTGATGCGACCGAGTGCGGCCAGCCGCTCGCTCACCTGCAGTTGCGTGTTAATGCTCTCGATGGAATCGAGATCGCGCAACGTCAGCAGCGCGCCCATTCGTTCGCCATCCTCTTGAATGCCTTGTACGGTTACACTGACCCGCTTTTCTCCTTCTGTCGTTTTCAAGTCTATTTCCGCGGCGACCTCCTGCAATTCATCTCCTTCAAGGTGTAGCGCGTCCCGCAGCGGATGGCCGGCCGGAAATATTTCGGTCACGCGCCGGCCTAGGAACTGTCCTGCAGGCGCGCCCAGAAATTTCTCGGCGGCCGGGCTGACCATCACCGCGCGGGCGTCTCGCGTGAAAAGCAGCAAGCCGTCTTCCAGGCCGGCCATGACGGAGTTCATGTTTTCCCGCATGGTGCTGAAGATTTCATGCACGCCGCGGAGCTGCTGGCCGACTTGCGTAATTTTCCGGCTGACTTGGCCCAGTTCGTCGCCGCTTCCGACAAAGCCTCGCACCTCTGGCACGGGTGCGTCGTACTGCCCGGCGGAAATGCGGTCCAACTGCTCGGAAATCCGCGCCAGGGGAGCCAGCGCCGCCCGGCTGACGACCGCCGCCAGTACTGTGGAAATCACCAGAGCCAGCAGGACAATCGTGCCGAGTTTCCTTACAATCGGCAAAATCTCGTTCTCGCGCAAAAGTCCCGACGAGACCGCCACCCGCACCTGGCCGAAGGGTTCTTCCCCGTAGTTGAATTGATATTGATATTCGTAGATTCCCGGCGGTCCAGCGAGAACTTTCAACTGGTGCAAAATGCCCCGTTGCGTGAGCTGCGTGATGGGCAAGCGCCGCAGCGCGAATTTCCCCACTTGGGATTTGTCCGTCGAGGCCAGCAGCCTTCCATCCTGGTCCGTGATGGAAACCTCGTAGATGGACGACGCGACGACAGCCGTTTGCAACTCGGCTTGCAGCCCCTGGCTCGAGCTCAGCGCATAGCTGACGTAGTCGTGAACGTCTTCCTGCGAATTGGACTCAGGTCGCCAGCCTTGGGCTTGGGCGTCCCGCAGCGCGCCTTTTACCTGGTCAAACGTGCTCTTGGCAATATCCTGCGCGCGCTTTTCACTTTGATCCAGAACTTGCTGAAGGAGCAGGGCAAAATACACCAGCGAAACGGCTGCCACCACCAGCAGCACGAGTCCCGACATCACCAGCGTGAGTTTTGTCCGCAGCCGTAGCTGCATGGCGGGTTCCTACTCTGCCTCGGCGCGTTCGCCGCCGTATTCTTTGAGCTTATTGTGAAGGGTCTTCAGGCTGATGGCCAGCAGCTCGGCAGCGCGCGTCTTGTTGTTTCCCGTGGCGTTCAGCGTCTGCAGGATTAACTCGCGTTCCATCGCGTCTACGGTCGTTCCTACCGGAAACTTGATCGAAGACAGATCGCCGGGGTTCTTCGCCGACGACTTGCCAAACTCTCCCGGCAGACATGCTCGTGTGATCAATTCTTTCTCGCACATGATCGCGGCGCGCTCCAGGATGTTTCGCAGCTCTCGAATATTTCCCGGCCAGGTGTGGCTCATGAAAATGTCCAGCACTTCGGCGCCGATGCCGCGCACGTGTTTGCCGTGCTTGGCATTCACGTCGCGCAAAATGTGCTCGACCAGCAGCGGAATATCGTCCTTGTGCTCGCGCAGCGGCGGCAGATTGATATGGAAAACGTTCAGACGGAAATACAAGTCCTGGCGCAGCTCGCCGCTGGATACAGCCTTTTCAGGATCTTTATTTGTTGCCGCCAGCACGCGCACATCCACGGGCGTCTCGCTTTTGCTTCCCAGGCGCCGCACTTTGCGGTCCTCCAGCACGCGCAGAAGCTTCGCTTGCGTCGGCGCAGGCATTTCTCCGATTTCGTCCAGCAGCAGCGTGCCGGAGTCGGCCAGTTCGAAGCAGCCAATGCGCCGCTCGGCTGCGCCGGTGAACGCGCCGCGTTCGTGGCCGAAAATTTCGCTTTCCATCAGTGTTTCGGGAATCGCGGAGCAGTTGATGGGGACGAACGGCCCGTTCGCGCGCGGCGAAAGCTTGTGAATCGTGCGCGCGACGACCTCTTTGCCCGAACCCGTCTCTCCCGTAATCAGCACGGACGCCGAGCTCGGTGCCGCCATCTCCACGATGCGCATCACCTCCTGCATCGGCTTCGACGCTCCTACCAGTTCGCCCAGCCGCCCCGCCTCGCGCAACTGGCGTTGCAGTACGACGAGCTGCCGCGCGTCGCGCGCTTTGCTTAGAGCGCGGTCCAGCAACGCTCTCAACACCGGCCCCTTCAGCGGTTTTTCGATGTACCAGAACGCTCCGGACTCGATGGCCGCCACGGCGCGCTCTTCGCTTCCTTTTCCGGTGATGATGACCGCGGGAACGTCCAGCAGCTCCGGTCCAAGTTGCTTCAGCAAGTCCAGCCCGTTCATGCCGGGCAGTTCGACGTCGGCGATCAAGGTATCCGGCTGGTAGCTTGCGAATTTTGCCAGAGCTTCTTCCGCCGTAGCCACGCCAAGCACGTCGAAGCCCCATCTTTGTAGCAGTTGCTCGTAGCCTTTCCGCGCGTTGTCTTCATCTTCGACAATCAACACGCGGTCCTTGCGCTCAAGCGGCTCCATCGCGCGCACCACGCTTCTTGCTTCATCCCCCATGCGTTCACGCCTCTCCCACGCGGAATGTCTTATTTTCGCAGATTCTGGTGCAGGCTGGATACTTCGACTGTAACAAGCTCGCGCCACGCTTGCCAAGCAGATGCTGGCGTCATTAGGGAAGATTGGCTTGTCGGCTCTTCAGGCCACAAGAGAGTCCAAAAACGCAGAGCCGGCGCAGCCTCCGCGCTGCGCCGGCTCATCCCCGGCGTCGACAAATTTATGATTTAGTTCTCGTCTTGATAGGAGGCCGGTCTTCCCCTTGCACCGCCGTCCATCGTTAACCCCGAACGATCTGCCAGCTCTACTCTTTCACGAGATAGAGGGCGCGCTCCAGCTCCAATTCCAGCTTCACCCCTTTCTGCAGATCCAACTCGTGCCCTCGGCCTGACTCTACGAGATACGCCGTGATCGCCCCTAGCGCCGCTCCCTCCGCGGCTTCCTTTTTGTCCTTATCCTTAACCCCTTTCACCGCGCCAAGCGCTGCTCCCGCAGCGGCGGCTTGCACCGCATCCTCTTGCGTGCTGCTTCTTCCTTCGATTAAACCTTCCTGGCCGGGTTTGTTCTTCACGCTGTGTTCCCCGGGAACGCTCACCACTTCCGCCACGATTGGCAAACGCCCGAACTTGGTGTGAATTTCATCAAACGTCAGCCAAATTCGCGCGCGTCCTGTTGTGCCCGCCGATTCCACATGGCTTACGTGCCCTTCGATTTCCGCTCCGGACGGCAAGTAGATGCCGCTGCCTGCCTCCAGCGGCTCCAGTGTCTTCACTTTGAACTTTGCTCTTTCCGGCGTGCCTTTCGTGCCCAGGTCATCTTCCAGTGCCACCAGAAATTTTGTCCCTGGCGCCACGCCGTACGTCTCCAGCGGCAATCCGTGCCGCTGGCCATCCGCAGCTTTGGCGGCTTGCTCGTCCGGCGCCGCGATTTTGTCCTCGGAGACAATCGGCTTTTCTTGGGACGCCGGTGGCGGTTGGTCCTGCGAGGATTCTTTCGCCGCGCACACGATGTCCGAACCTAGAAAAGCGGCCAGCGCCGCTATTGCCAAGGAAATTCGTCCACAATTTCTTGCCTGCATAAGTGCCTCCCAGATTCGCCCTCGCCGAATCAAATATGCAGGCAGCTGGCCATCTCGATTTTAAGATGCTTCGGTAAGTGGCTGAAAAAGAAGGCAGTTGAAAGCGAAGCAAGGCAACATGCGCGGTGGAACTGGCTGGATGACGGGAATTTGCGTCAGGCCCATGCAAGGTAATGCCGACAGTGCAAGGATAAATCTCAGCCCACCAGCAGCCTGCATTTGGGCATCTATCTAGACAAGAACCGGCGAATACGCCGCAAGACCTGTGCGTACATCGCGGACGTCACGCGCCCGGTCTGCGTGTTCTGCTGGCTCGGGTGATAAACACCGAACAGACGCGCACCATCGCCCAGCAGTTCCGCCTCAGCACCGTGGGCAAAACGAAACGGCGCCCTCGATGCAATCAGCCCGCGCTGCTTCAGAATGTCCAGGTACGCATCCCACGCGATCTTTCCCAGAGCCAGAACAGCGCGGGGATGCAAAATCTCCATCTCGCGCACCAAATAACTCCGGCAATTTAGGATTTCCGAAGGAAGTGGTTTGTTCGCGGGAGGCGCGCAACGAATCGTCGCCGCGATGTACGCGTTTCTCAGACGCAAACTGTCATCGCGCTGCACCGAAGTTGCCTGATTGGCGAAGCCCGCTTTGTGCAGCGCAGCGTACAGGAAGTCGCCTGAGCGATCTCCGGTAAAGACGCGCCCCGTGCGATTTGCCCCGTGAGCGGCTGGCGCGAGCCCCAAGATCAGCAACTCGGCGCGAGCATCGCCGAATCCTGGAACCGGTTTGCCCCAATACGTCCAATCGCGAAACGCCCGCCGCTTTTCTCGCGCCACCTTTTCGCGATACTCGACCAGGCGCGGGCACTTGCGGCACGCCACGATTTCCTCATTCAAGATTTTAAGCAGCGCGCTTTTTTCGGCCATGGTTGAAAGAAAGTCGATGAAGCAAGTTTGTTAGGAAAGCTTGCGCGCCATCATGCGGTTCAGTTCGGCGTAAGGAATAGTGACCTGCAGCAGCGAGTCGTAGGACCCGTGCACCAGCCAATCTTTCGCCACTCGCTGAAACGCGCCCATGGCCGCCCGCATGGCCGAAGACCCCGCGCTCACGCGAGCCACTCCCATTTTTTCGAGCTCCTCGAGCGAAGGACAACCCTGCGAAGCCAGAATGTTCAAAGGCGCGCTCAGGGCTTTCACCAGTTTCGCGATGATTTCGCGATCGCTCAGGCCGGGCACGAACAGACAGTCTGCTCCCGCCTCGCGATATGCGCGCAACCGCTCGACCGTCCTCTCAAATCGCGTGGCTTCCGGCCCAATCGGCATCAGATAGATGTCCGTACGTGCGTTGATCACGACGGGCACGCCTAGCGCCGCTGCCGTCTCCCGAATCGCTCGAATGTTCTTCACCTGCAGTCCCAACTCCACGTGCGAGCTCTCGTCGTCTCCGGTAATGTCCTCGAAGTTCAGTCCCACGGCGCCCGCGGCAATCATGCCTTTGGTGAAGTCGGCGATCTCTCCGGGCGTTTTGCCGTAACCGGATTCCAGGTCGGCAGTGACCGGCAAGCGCACCGCGCGCGTAATTCTCGCAACGGCATCCAGCATTTCTCCGCGCGAAATGCGTTGCCCATCCGGATATCCAAGCGAGAAGGCAACCGCCGCGCTGCTAGTAGCGATTGCCGGATGGCCGAGCTCCTCCAGAATTCGTGCGCTGACCACGTCCCAAGCATTCGGCAGGGCCAAGATGCGTGGGCCATGATGCAGTTTTCTAAGTTTCTCGGCTTTTTCTGCTTGCGTTTTGATGTCCATCGCCATTTCTCTGTGGAACAATACACGCTTTTTTCTTCAGCTGGAGGTTAGAGATTCCGCCCTCGGGACGAAACATCCAATTTGGAAAGCTATTTTCCACTGGCAAGAAATCCGCGCCTCGCGGACTTTTCAAAGCTTTTGTTTTATCGCCCTTTCAGCGCACCCGCCAGCACCACAGCTTGATTGTGTTCCTCATCTTTCGCCCCAAAGAGCAATGTAAGCGTTCCGTGCTCCTTCGCCATTTCTTTCAATTCCGCAACCAATTCTTTCTTTTTCGCTAGTTCACTCTGGTATCTCTTCTGGAATCCGGTCCATTTTTCTGGCTCATGGCCAAACCACTTTCGCAGCGCATCGCTCGGGGCCACGTCCTTCATCCACACATCCACATGCGCCGCCTCTTTTTTCATTCCCCGTGGCCACAATCGATCCACCAGAACACGCCATCCATCTTCTTTCGCCGGTTTTTCGTACACGCGCTTGATCTTGATCATTCCTGGTCTCCACGTCCGGCGTCATCGTCAGCACGGCGGCTATTCCCGCAAACGCCAAGGACCTCGCGTCCATTTTTGCCCCGCAAAGCTCTGTCCAACAAAGCCTGCGTCACTGCAAAAGCGCGAGCACCTCGTCATGAATCTTCCCGTTGGTGCTAACCATATTCCCGCTGTAGATCGAGCGTTTTCCGTTCACGTCGGTGGCCCGGCCGCCGGCCTCTTCCACAATCAGCCCCAGAGGGGCCAAGTCCCACGCCTTCGAATGTAAATCCAGCGCCGCTTCCGTCGATCCCTCCGCGACCAGCATGTGCTGCCAGAATCCGCCAAGCGAGCGCCCGTGCTTTGCCGCGTCTAGCAAACGCCTCATCTTTTCAATTTTCTCACGATTCTTGTTCGGCCCGGTGCCGCCGGTGAACGCCATCCCGGCATTCAGCCGTTCGACGTTCGAAACGTGAATTTTCTTTCCATTTCGCCACGCGCCTTCGCCGCGATAGGCCCACCAGCGCACGCCCAGCGCCGGTGCGCTCGCCATGCCTGCGACAATCTCGCCATCGCGTTCGATGCCCAGCAGCGTCCCAAACGTGGCAATCCCCCGCGAAAATTCCTCGGTCCCGTCGATGGGATCGATGATCAATCGAGCTCGGCCCGTCGGGGACGGACCCTTCGCATTCTCGCCGCCCATCTCTTCGCCGAGGACGTCCAACGCCAGGCCGCTCGCCGCGACTTTGGCACGCGCCATCTCTTCCACGCCGCGGTCCGCTTGCGTCACCGCCGAGCCGTCCTCCTTTTTGTCGATACGAATTTCTTCCGTCCGGAAAAATCGTATTGCGATCGCGTCGGCCTCCCTCGCAAGTTCTTCCAGCAGCGCCCCATATTCTTGTCGGTATCCCATTCCTTCTCCCAATGCTCAAGTCTCTCATTCGAGCTAGCTAAGCCCCTCAGCTTTCGACCTTCAATTTTGAACTTTCAACTTCTTTCTCCCCTCCAATTGACACTACTACCTTCCCCCTCTAGCATACAAAGCAATGGCCATAAGCGCTCATGCCGACAGTGGGACTATCCTCGACCGCATCCTTCAAGCGCGCCGTCTCGAGGTCGACCACCGCAAACGCGTCCTTCCCGAGACCGCGCTGCGCTATGGCGTCAACGCCGCGACGCCCCTGCGCGATTTTCCCGCCGCCCTTACGCGCGATTCGCTAAATATTATCGCAGAGCTGAAGCCTGCTTCTCCTTCAAAAGGCATTCTTCGCGATCCGTTTCATCCCGTCGAGTTGGCGCAATCTTTGGAAGCGGCAGGCGCGGCCGTCCTTTCCGTGTTGACCGAAGGCGAATTCTTTCGCGGCTCGCTGAAAAATCTGCGCGATGCGCGCAATGCTGTAAAGCTTCCTGTGTTTCGCAAAGACTTCATTTTCGATCCCTGGCAAGTTTGGGAAACGCGCGCCAACGACGCGGACAGTTTCCTTGCTGATCGTCGCTGCTCTCCAGGATGAACTTCTTCGCGACCTCATCGCTCTTGGCCGCCAGATCGGCATGGAACCTCTCGTCGAAGTCCACACCGCCGCCGAGCTCGACCGCGCCCTCGCCGCCGAAGCCCGCATCATCGGCGTGAATAATCGCGATTTGAAAACTCTGGACCTCCGCGTCGAGACTTCCTTCGAGCTGATCGAGCGCATCCCCGACGCTTGCATCGCTGTCAGCGAATCCGGCCTCCGCACTCACGAAGATCTCGCTAAACTTCGGAGCGCTGGCTTCGACGCCTTTCTCATCGGCGAAAGCCTGATGCTCTCGCCAGATCCCGCGGCTGCCCTGGGAACGTTTCTCGGCCCCTCGGCGCTTTCGGTTTAGCAACGCCATGATTCTCGTCAAGATCTGCGGCATCACCAACTGGCCGGACGCCAAAGCCGCCTGCGACGCAGGCGCCGACATGCTCGGCTTCAATTTCTACGAGAAAAGCCTCCGTCGCGTCTCCACGGTCGAAGCGGCCACTATGCGCGCTAAGCTTCCCTCGGCGGTCCAAGCCGTCGGGCTCTTTGTGAACGCCAAACCCTCGGAGATCAATTCGCTCCACGCTTTTGTGCGCTTCAACGCCGCGCAGCTCCACGGCGACGAGACTCCCTCCATCGTTTCCGAGGTGACGCGCACCGTTCCTGTCATCAAAGCCTTTCGCGTCGCCGCGGATTTTCCCCTGTCCACGCTCGACAAGTATCATGATGCTTTTGCTTTCCTTCTCGACGGCTCTCGCACCGGCCAATTTGGCGGCACCGGCGCCAGCGCCGATTGGAATGTTGCCCGCCGCGCCGTCGCGGCTCACCGTATCATTTTAGCGGGTGGTCTTACGCCGGAAAACGTCGGCGCCGCGATTCGTTCTGTGCGCCCATACGCCGTCGATGTAGCGAGCGGCGTCGAATCGAAACCCGGCAAAAAGGATCACGCCCGGCTGAAGGAATTTCATCGATGAAGTCCGCCGCACCGAAGAGCAGTTGAACGCGCCACCAACAGGACAACCCGCTCCATGAGCTCCACTCTCCACTCTGCGACATTTGCTCCCGGACGTTTCGGGCCTTACGGCGGACGCTACGTTCCCGAAACGCTCATGGTGCCGCTCTTCGAACTCGAGCGCGCCTATGAAGCCGCGAAAATCGACGCGAACTTCCAGGCCGAATTCGCCAGTCTGCTGAAAAATTTCGCTGGCCGTCCCACGCCGTTGCAATTCGCCTCGCGCCTTACGTCGCATCTCGGCGGCCCGCGCATTTACATCAAGCGCGAAGATTTGCTCCACACCGGCGCGCACAAAATCAATAACGCGATCGGCCAGGGTCTGCTCGCCGTGAAAATGGGCAAGCCGCGCATCATCGCGGAAACCGGCGCGGGCCAGCACGGTGTCGCCTCCGCCACCATCGCCGCGCATCTCGGCCTCGAATGCGTCGTCTATATGGGCACGGAAGACATGGCGCGCCAGGCGCTTAACGTTTCGCGCATGCGCATGCTCGGCGCGCAAGTCGTCGGCGTCGATTCCGGCAGCCGCACTTTGAAAGACGCCATCAACGAAGCCATGCGCGATTGGGTCACCAATGTCCGCAACACGCATTATCTTCTCGGCTCCGTGCTAGGCGCACATCCGTATCCCACCATGGTCCGCGATTTCCAATCGGTCATTGGCCGCGAAGCGCGCGAACAAATTCTCGCTGCCGAAAAACGCCTCCCCACGCATCTTTTCGCTTGCGTCGGCGGTGGTTCGAACGCCATAGGCCTCTTCCATCAATTTCTCCGCGATTCATCTGTGAAAATGGTCGGAATCGAGGCCGGCGGCCGCGGCGGCCAGCTCGGCGAGCACGCTGCGCGCCTCGCCGCGCATCAAGGTTTCACCGGCGCGCGCCCCGGCGTCTTGCAAGGCACGTACACCTACATTCTGCAAACCGAAGACGGCCAGATCGCCACCACCCATTCCATCTCCGCAGGCCTCGATTATCCCGCCATCGGCCCCGAGCACGCCTGGCTCGCCGACGAAGGCCGCGCCGAATACGCTGCCGTCTCCGATTCCGCCGCGCTCGAAGCGGCGCGACTCCTCTCGCGCATCGAAGGCATCATCCCCGCGCTTGAGTCCGCCCACGCCATCGCCGGCCTCATCGAGCGCGTCCCCAAAATGTCCGCCGACGACCTCGTCATCCTCAACCTCTCCGGCCGCGGCGACAAAGACATGGACACCTATTCCCGCCATTTCAACGTAAGGTAAAGGTCTTCGGAGAAGACTCGTTTGGTTAGAGAACCTTTTTGCATTTCCAAAGATATAGACACTTTGCAGAGCGGACCTTTATAGGGTCTGGTCCGGGATCGCAAAGGCATACAGTATGGTCTGCGATGAATACATGACCCGGAGACTGCGAGACACGTAGGTTAGGATGATCGGGATTGCTTGTTGATAATTGGTCTCTTCCACTTTCATCGTTCGGCTGATCAAGTACAAACGTGTAAACCAGTCGAAAAAAATGCGTTTCCTCACCGCACTCCGCGCATGCGAACTTCGATTTTTGAGCATTGTCCAGAGCAGCTGGAACCAGCAGCGGATGTCCTCGAACCGCGACAGCCGACGCGACGCTGCCATCCGGTCGAACTTCAAGTTTTAGTTCTACGTCGCCTGATATGCGAGTCTGTCGGGCTAAGGGCGGATAGGTCAAAGAAGCGAGTTTTACAATTGCAGCGTCCTGTATCGGACTCGGGAGTGTTTTTTCATCTTGTGCTCGAATCCTAACAGTTGGGTGCGATAAAAAAAGAATTCCGAGCAGAGCCCCAACGCAACGATGAAAGACTGCTATAGTGGCTGGCCTACACATTAGAGTTTTTGCCTCGACGTATGGCGCACAATCTTGTTTATCAGGACGCCTCTTTTGACGCAGAAGTTGCCCGGCGCTGCTCGCCGTCCCTATTTCTGCTAATCTTTCTGTTTCGTTTATGAGCGCGGCGTCCCCCAACTCGACTCGCATCTCCAGGCGATTCGCTTTGCTCCGTGAATCCGGCGAGTTGGGTATTGTCGCATATATTACTGCGGGCGATCCTACGATGGATGCAACGAGTAGGTTTGTCCTTGCGCTGGCCGATGCTGGCGCGGACGTCATCGAGCTTGGTGTCCCCTTTAGCGATCCGCTCGCCGATGGCCCCACCATCCAGCGTGCCTCCGAACGCGCGTTGAAAACGCACACGACACTCGCGCAAGTTATTGAGCTCGTCAGCGAAATTCGCAAAACGAGTGAAGTCCCCATCGTCCTCTTCGGCTACTACAATCCCGTCCTGCAAATGGGCCTAGAAAAATTTGCATCCTCGGCCGCAAACGCCGGCGCAGACGGCGTCCTCATCACCGATCTCACTCCCGAGGAATCGGACGACTATCGCCGCGTTCTCGCCGCCCACCATCTCGACACGATTTTCCTCGGCGCTCCCACGTCCACCGACGAGCGCCTAGCCAAAATCGCCGCCGTCTCCTCCGGCTTTCTCTATCTCATCTCCCGCACCGGCGTAACCGGCGCAAAAGATGCTCTTCCCGACGATCTTCCCGCCCTTCTGCGCCGCGCCCGCAAAGTCACGCAACTTCCGATCGCTGTCGGCTTCGGCATCTCGCTCCCCGGCCACGTCTCCGTTCTCGGCGGCTTGGCCGACGCAGCCGTAGTCGGCTCCGCGCTAGTGTCCGAGATCGAGAAGGCCACGGCTGCCGATTCCGCGCCAGCCGCGATCGACGCGGCCGCCGCCGCTCTCGCCGCCCGCATCCGTTCTCTAAAAGCCGCCGCCCGCCACGGCCTCTCCCGCCGCGAGGTCGCCCCATGATTCTCGATCACCGTCACCGTTGGCGCGCTCTCCATCCCCCGTCATTTCGAGCGAAGCGAGAAATCTCTCTTCGTTTTTCTCGCGAGGTCATGCCATGAACCTCAGCGACTGGCGCCGCCGCATCGACGAAATCGACAAAAAGCTCGTCGAACTCTTAACGAACGCTCGCACTGCGCCCTGGAAATCGGCAAACTAAAACAAGCGGCGAATATCCCGCTCTATCAACCCGACCGCGAAAACGAAGTCCTTGCCAACGCCGAACGCGCCAATCCCGGCCCGCTCACGGACGCCGCCATCCGCCGCCTCTTCGAGCGCATCATCGACGAAGCCCGCGCCGCCGAACGCAACGCCATGCACCCCGACGGCAAGACCAACAAAGGCGGGAATGAATGAGAAGTTTGCCCAGTCTTATCAGGAGCGCAGTTCGTAGCGCCGGGCTTCAGCCCGGCATCTTCGCCGCACAGAATCCGCTGCCATCGAAAGGGAATCAGGACTAACCATGGTCATCGTCATGCAAGAAGGCGCCAGCTGACGCGCAAATCCAGCACGTTATCGATCGCCTCGTCGCCTCAGGTTTCAACGTTCACCGCTCCACCGGCGAATCGCATACCGTTCTCGGCGCCGTCGGCGTCCACCGCGATTTCGATCATCGCGATTTCGAACTGCTCGAAGGCGTACGCGAAGTCATGCGCATCACGCAGCCCTTCAAGTTAGCCAGCCGCCAGTTCAAGCCCGAAGGCACCATCGTCGATCTTGGCCGCGGCGTGAAAATCGGCGACAACGAAGTTGTCGTCGCCGCGGGTCCCTGCTCCGTCGAATCCCGCGAACAAATTCTTTCCATCGCGGAAAGCGTCGCCAAAGCGGGCGCAAAAATCCTCCGCGCCGGAGCTTTCAAGCCGCGCACTTCGCCCTACGCTTTCCAGGGCATGGGCGAAGCCGGCTTGAAGCTCATGCGCGAAGCCGCCGACAAATTCGGCCTCTTCACCATCAGCGAAGTCATGGACGCCTCGCAAATCCAGATGATGCACGGCTACGTCGACATTTTTCAGGTTGGCGCGCGCAACATGCAAAACTATTTTCTTCTCCGCGCCCTCGGCGAAGTCCGCAAACCCGTCCTCCTCAAGCGCGGCATGTCCGCCACCATGGAAGAGCTTCTCATGAGCGCCGAATACATCCTCGCCGGCGGCAATTACAACGTCGTTCTCTGCGAGCGGGGCATCCGCACCTTCGAAACCTACACGCGCAACACGCTCGACATCGCTGCCATTCCCGTCATCAAAAAACTTTCGCATCTGCCGATGCTAGCCGATCCTTCGCACGGCACTGGCCGCCGCGATAAAGTTCCTCCCATGGCCCGTGCCGCGGTCGCCGCCGGCGCCGACGGCCTGCTCATCGAAGTTCACAACGACCCCGACCACGCTCTCTCCGACGGCGCGCAATCGCTCCACCCCGAGACCTTCAACCAGCTCATGGCCGAGCTCCGCATCATCGCCCCAGCCATCGGCCGCCGCATGGCGTAATTCATGCCTCCAAGATCAAAACTAAAATTGTCATTCCGAGCGGAGCGAGGAATCCGCTTTTCCATCTCTGCGCCGACTCTGCGTACTCTGCGTCTCTGCGTTATCCTTTCTCTTTCTCTTTTTTGTTTTGTTTGCTTTTTCCTAGCTGTCCGCTGTCGGCTGTCGACAGTCAGCTCCCTATGACTTCCCACCTTATTCAACGCGTCACCATCCTCGGCACCGGCCTGATCGGCGGCTCCTTCGCGCTAGCCCTTCGCAAATACACCCTCGACATACACATCACCGGCTGGGATCGCGGGGAAGTTGTCACGGAAGCCCAATCTCGCAACGCCATCGACGCCGCATTTTCCGGCGATCTCGCCCCAGCCTTGGAAAACGCCGATCTCGTCTACCTCGCGCTCCCCATCGGCGCCACCCTCGATCTTCTCCCCGAAATCGCACGCCACGCCGCACCCAATGCTCTCGTCACCGACGCCTGCAGCACCAAAGTCCGCATCACCGAAGACGCCGTCGATCTTTTTCCCGACGACGCCACAAAGCTTTTTCTCGGCGGACATCCCATGGCGGGCAGGGAACTCTCCGGCATCGCTCACGCCGACGCCGATCTCTTCCGCAACAACACCTACGCCCTCATCGGCGCTTCAACCGATCAACACGATCCCCGTGTTTCCGCCTTCGTCAAAATCCTCGAAAAAATCGGCGCCCGTCCTCTTTGGCTAGGCGCTCAGCAACACGACTACGCCGTCGGCCTGGCCTCTCATCTCCCCCAACTCGCCGCCGTAGCTCTCGGCTCTTTCCTCTACGATCATCTCGACGAAAACGGCCTGCCCATCACCCTCGCCGGCCCCGGCCTCCGCGATTCTCTCCGCCTCGCCGGAAGCCCCTACTCCACCTGGCGCGACATCGTCCTCACCAACAAAGAAGTCCTCTCTGCCGCCCTCGATCTCTTCGCCCGCCGCCTCGACGACCTCCGCGAACGCCTCTCCTCCCGCGACCTCGAGGCCGACTTCGACGCCGCCAACGAACTCTACAAACTCCTCCGCTCGATGTAGGGGCGGGGCTTGCCCCGCCCGCTGCGCCGTGCCCTCCGCGCCGTGCCTCCGCGCTGTCTCGCCGCATTTTCCAACGTGCTGACTCGCCTTCCCTCTACCACGCCCCCTCCTTCCCGCCAAACCACCACACAATCCCCATCGACGCCGTCTGCTGCTCCTTGCTCAACACTCCATTCTTATCCGTGAAAAACGACGGCTGGTTTGAAAAGTCCTTCCTCCACTCGTATCGCATCAAAAATCCGTCCCACAACTTGTAATCAAACGTCGCAGTAGTCTCCTTCAAAGCTTGGGTAATCCCGCTGAAAAGCCCGCCACGGTCCGACATGTACTCCGTTCGCCCCGCTACCGCGAACTTCGGCGAGAATTGGTACTTCACATAGCCCGCGCCGCCAATCGTATGAGAAGGTGCAGACGATTGCCCCAAGGCGGTGTTCGTGCTCTGCCACTCGCGCTCGATCACGTAATCGCCTTCCAGCGCAAACGTCAGCTTAGGCGCCGCTTGCCAGCTCACGTAGCTGTCAAAAATATGCAACTTCCCGTTCGGCGCTGGTGTGATCGCCTCAAACGTCAATCCTGGCTGCACGGGTATCGGACTGCCGTTTGACGCGACCACGGTCCGGTCCGGATGCTCCTGTCCAATGTAGTAGTTCACATTCCACGTAATTTTCTTGTTCGGCGTGGCTGTGAACCCGAACAACTCATCCTTGTATCCATTAGTCGCCTCCGCCTGGTTTGTTCCGTTCACGATCCAGTAGTTCAATGTCAGCTTGTCATTGACCTTATACGCCGCCCGCACGCCCAGGTGATAGAACGGCAAAAAATCAAACCAATACGCCCGCGAATAATTCATCTGATCTTTCGTGTAGTTCCCCTCAATTCCGATCGAACTTCCAAATTTACCGACATCCACCGTCAGCCCGCCGCCAATCGGCGCCACATACGTCCCGTACGCCTGAAAAATATTCTGATAGATCGATGGCCTCGGCTCGTTCGACGGATTTCCCTGCAACGTGTCCGTAGCCTGCCCGAATTGCAAATCCAGGCGCACGCCAAACGGGCTTCCCCCGCTGACATCCGGCGCACGCTCGAACACGACGTCCGCCTGGTTCAAACTGATGTTGTTGCTCAAAACGTCGTAAGCGCGCAGCGCGTTCACGCGCCCAACCGGATCGTTGAAGTTGTATTCGTAATATTCATCCAGCGCGAAATTCAGCGTGGCCCCATGCAAGAAATCCAGCTTGCTTGAACTTCCGGCAACGGCTTGCTCCGTGTGCGTTTCCGCCGAAGCACTCTGCGCTGGCGCTGCCGTAGGCGATACCGCCGCCACTCCCTCGCGCCGATCCCGCTGTCGTCTCTGCCGCGTCCGGGCTGCCCGCCGGCACATCGCGGGTGGTGACTGCACTATTCGCGACTCTCTCGGTCGAAGTCGGCGGCCGCTCCTTCAGCTCCTTTTCCAATTCCGTTACGCGAACAAGCAAGCTCTGGACGACATCGCGCAGTTGTTTGACTTCCTCTGCCGAAGCTGGCGCCGCATCATTCGACTGCGCGCGTCCCGCCGGGCACCACGCCAGCAGCGCGCCACA
Organism: uncultured Acidobacteriota bacterium; assembly: GCA_963804545.1. Classification (GTDB taxonomy): domain Bacteria; phylum Acidobacteriota; class Terriglobia; order Acidiferrales; family UBA7541; genus Acidiferrum. The sequence continues at coordinate 1,219,529 of CAWDQW010000004.1, read as the reverse complement.
AATTCCCATCGCGTACCAGCGCGAACTCTTGTTATGCGCGATTTTCCGTCTTGATCCGTTTAGAGTCAGCGTGCGGCCGCTGTTTGAGGTGAGCTTCGACATGAGGAGGCCTCTTTCCCGGTTGGTCTTGGACGTCTCCAACCTCGTTGCAGCCCCCGAGTTCTAGCATGGATTGCCTTAGTTTTTCGTTAAAGCAGAGGTCATTTGCGCACACCCCCACCCGCTCTTCCGTCGGCCTCAATTGTTTTATTTCAGTTCAGCTTTCGCGGTCAGCGGCAATTCCTGCGACGATCCACCCACCATGAACATGTAGCCGCCCGGAACCAACTTCCATCCGTCCGCGGCCTCATCGTAAATCGACAGGTATTTCCCATCGATGCTCACGCTCACCTCTTTGCTCTCTCCCGCCCTCAGCCACACTTTGCTCCATCCCACCAGCCGCTTCGGCGGTTCGCCCGCGCTGGCTGGCAATGCCGCATACACTTCCGCAATCTCCCCGCCCGCCCGCGGTCCCGTGTTCTTCACCGTAAAGCTCAAGCTCGTCTCTTTTCCCAGCGTCACTTTCAATCCCGAATACGCAAACCTCGTGTACGAAAGCCCATACCCAAACGGAAACAACACGGCTTTTTTCTCCGCGTCATACCATTTGTATCCAACTTTCAATCCTTCGTCATACGTTACGCTGAACGTTGGCTTTGCCTCGCCCGTCTTCATCACCGCCGCTTCACCCGTCTGCCCCGGTCCCGGCTGGGTCAGCTTCGGGTGCGGCAAGTCCGCCTCGTTCTTCGGAAACGTCATCGGCAGCTTTCCGCTGGGATTCACGTCGCCGTCCAGAATATTCACGACCGCTTTCGCGCCCTTGCTTCCCGCGTACCACGCTTCCAATACGGCTCCCACTTTCTCGATCCACGGCATGGTCACCGCCGTTCCCGTCTCCAGCACCACAATCGTTTTCGGATTTGCCGCCGCCACCGCTTCAATGATGTCGTCTTGCTTCACTGGCAGCGACAGATTCGCCAGATCCATTCCTTCGCTTTCCCACTGGTAGACGAACACGAGCGCGATATCTGAGTTCTTCGCCAGCGCCGCCGCGCTCTCCAGATTCGCCCCCGAATCAAACTGTATTTTCGCTCCCGGGAACTTGCCTTGCAGCGCCGTCACAGGTGACGGCGGAAACCACACCTGCGCCATCCATCCCGCTGAAGGCCGTCCCGGTGCGTCCACCTGCGCTGACCCGCTTCCCGACATCATCCCTTCATTCGCGTGGGGTCCGATCACCGCGATCGACTTCATCGCCGCGCTCTTTAGCGGCAGCAGCCCGCCCGCGTTTTTCAGCAGCACGGCGCTCTGTTCCTCGACTTTCTGCGCCGTTGCCAGGTCGCCCTCGACGTCCGGCACGCCCTTCTGCGCCGGATGATCCACGATCCCGCACGCAAACTCCGAGCGCAGCACGCGCCGCACGTGCTCGTCCAGCTCCGCCGTAGAAACTTTTCCGGCTTCGACCGCTTCCTTCAGCTTCGCTCCAAAAAATTCGTCCAGCGGCTCCTCGTTGTCCAAGCCCGCCGCCGACGCCTTCACCGTGCTATGCGTCCCGCCCCAATCCGAAACCACGAATCCCTTGAATCCCCAATCCTTCTTCAATACGTCCGTCAGCAAATATTTATTCTCGCAGGCAAAATCCCCGTTCACGGCGTTGTACGAGCACATCACCGCGCCGGGCTGCGCAATCCCCACGCCAATCTCAAACGCCAGCAAGTCGCTTTCCCGCATCGCGCGCTTGCCGATGATCGAGTCCACTTCATTCCGCCCGCTTTCCTGATCGTTCACCGCGTAGTGCTTGATGTCTCCAATCACGTTCTGCGCTTGCTCGCATTTCATCAAATTTCCAACGAGCGTTCCTGCCAGCACCGGGTCTTCGCCCATATACTCGAACGTTCTGCCGTTGCGTGGCTCGCGCGTGATATTCACGCCGCCGCCCAGCGTCATGTTGTAGCCCTGCGCGCGCAATTCCTTGCCGATCACCGTTCCAAACGCGCAAGCCGCTTCGGGATCCCAGCTCGCCGCCGCTCCCACATTCGACGGCAGCGCCGTCGAATACCGCCCGTTCTCCGCGCTGCTCCTTACTCCGTACGCCGCATCGCTCATTTGAACAAACGGAATCCCCAGCCGCGGTATTCCCAAAATAAATCCCGCCCCGCCGTTTCCCAATTCCGGCTCAGGGTTTTGCACCTCTCGCGGCCATCCCGGCATCCCCATGCCGTGCAGCAGATCGATCTTCTCGTCGAGCGTCATCTCTTTCAGCACCATGTCGGCGCGCTCGTCCGGCGAAAGGCTTGCGTTCATCCACGGATGGTTCCGGTCTTCCTTCACCTGTTGCCCGTGCATCCGGTGTTGCGCGTAGACGGTCGTGGCGTAAGCCAGACAAACCAGCGCCATTCCCGCGAGCACACCAAAACTAATGCTTGCGGAAGCCTTGCCCCGCAAACGCCGCAACTCATTCCTTTTCATCAGACGCACCCCTCGACCATGAATTAAATCCCACTATAATATCGATATTTTGAATTAAAGCCACATCCAAACCATTTTCCTTCCCTGTCCCTCCAGGCTTCGATCACCGCCCGTTCCGTCCGCCTCGGCCCTTGACAATTAACTCCAATGTGGTATACTTAGTTTTCGCACATTTGCGAGTCCCATCGATGGCGGCCCACCAGCCGCCTTTTTCTTTTTCGGGTGAGGTAGCACAGCCACTCCTGGCTGTGCTCTTTTCGGCCGTCCCTCAACAAGCAAAGAGACACTTCGCCGAGCCTTGCCACTGGCTCTCTTGTCGCAGGGCGGGCGGAGGAAGCCAATCCCATCTCGAACCGCAACCTCATCGCCGCAGAGCCGCGCTGCGCTAACTGCTCGATCTGCTCCTAAGTTCTTTAGAATCAACACCTGCAAGGCGTCTGTAAGTGCTGATTCTAAAACACTTAGACAAAAGCTAAGTCCTTTAGAAGCAACACTTACAAAAAACAGGGAGGGGGTGGCGACTATGGTCAACTATCCGGAGGGACGACCCCTCACTCTGCCATCACGCCAGGACCGCTCCTGCAAACACGCAGCAACGCCCGCAACTTCAATGCGTTGATTGGTTTACCTCATAACTTGCAGACACCCGGGTGGGGGGCCCCCAAGTACCGGATTCTTTCCACGCGATGGTGCCTCCGAGACTCATTATCTCGTTACTTCGTTACTTATTTACGTCATCGGATCCATCTTGCAGTACACTGCCAACTTCGCCGAGGAGCCCTTTTGGACAAGCCTATCGCCGGTGGCACAGGCTTCAGCCTGTGCGCTTTTTCAACGCCCCACATTGACCTTTGCCATGGATAAACGGATCTCCAGCGCCGACGTCGCCATCGCCAACCTCACCGATGGCGCCACCATCCTCATGGGTGGCTTCGGCCTGTGCGGCATCCCCGAAAATCTAATCGCGGCCGTCCGCCGTAAAGGCACCAAGAATCTCACCATCGTCAGCAACAATGCTGGCATCGACGACTTCGGCATCGGCGTCCTTCTCCAGAATCGCCAAGTCAAAAAAATGGTCTCCACCTACGTTGGCGAAAACAAACTCTTCGAGCAGCTAGTCTTAAGCGGCGAGCTACAAGTCGAGCTAAACCCGCAAGGCACCCTCGCCGAACGCCTCCGCGCCGGCGGCGCAGGCATCCCCGCCTTCTACACGCCCACCGGCTACGGCACCATGGTTGCCGAAGGCAAAGAAACCCGCGATTTCGACGGCCGCCCCTACGTCCTCGAGCGCGCCCTCCGCGGCAACTTCGCCTTTATCAAAGCCTGGAAAGGCGACCGCTGGGGCAATCTCATCTACCGCAAGACCGCGCGCAACTTCAATCCCATGATGGCTACGGCTGCCGACTACGTAGTCGCCGAAGTCGAAGAGCTCCTAGAACTCGGCCAACTTCCGCCGGATCAGGTCCATACCCCCGGCATCTTCGTAAACGCCATCTTGCAAGGCCCGGCCTACGAAAAACGCATTGAGCGCCGTACTGTAAGGAGACCCTGAAATGCTGATTCTGGGGTCGTTATTTGTTGCGCTGATGACCGGGCTCGTCGCTCGTCAGCTCATTTCTGGAAAGTTGCCCGGCAGGAGTTGGGACGGAGCGGTATTCGCCACCCGCAACGAGCGACCCCTCGACTACTGGTTTACCGTAGCGCTCGAAGTTGTGGCGTTGGTGTTTGTGACCTACTTCGTGATTCGTAATGGTTTGACGGCGAAGCACTGACTTTTATGAGTCTGACCGACGACCAAAAACGGGAACGCATTGCACGGCGGATCGCATTGGAACTGCGCGACGGTTACTACGTCAATCTCGGCATCGGCATGCCTACGGCAATCGCGAACTACGTCCCGAAGGGCATGGACGTCATTCTTCAATCCGAGAATGGCATGCTCGGTGTCGGCCCTTATCCGCTCGAATCCGAAGTCGATCCCGACCTCATCAACGCGGGCAAGGAAACCGTGACGGAACTTCCCGGCACCGCCTATTTTTCTTCCGCCGATTCTTTCGCGATGATTCGCGGCGGCCACGTCGATCTAACCGTCCTCGGCGCGCTCCAAGTCGATGTAAAGGGAACACTCGCCAATTGGGCCATCCCCGGCAAAATGCTCAAAGGTATGGGCGGCGCGATGGACTTGGTCGCCGGCGCCAAGCGCGTCTTCATCGCCATGGAGCACGCCACGCGCGACAACAAGCCGAAAATTCTGAAAAAATGCACGCTCCCGCTCACCGGCGTCGAAGTCGTCGATCACATCGTCACCGAACTCGCCTTCATCGACGTAACTCCCGAAGGCCTCGTCCTCCGCGAGCTAGCCCCGGACGTCACGCTCGAACAAGTGCAATCTCTGACCGAACCCAAATTGTGGATTCCAGTGGCCGGCCCCAAACCAATGCCCGTCTGAACGGAAGCGCACTCTTCTCCCTGCCCTCTGTGTCCTCCGCGAACTCTGTGTAAATGTTTTTTCTACGAAGAAGAACTGCTGAGATGCCGCGCGGTACTGAACGAATAGTGAAGCGCTGAAAAAATACTGAAAAAAGTCACGCCATACACCAGCACGTGGATGACCCATCCAAGGTGGAAGTCTGGATACGCCGCGGAAAAAACGATGGTGAATACCAGAATGATTTGAAAAGCAGTCGTTAGCTTGCCGAAAATGCTGGGAGGAAAAGGCCGGTAACCGGAGATAAGCAATATCACCACGGCCACCACAAGAATCAAAATGTCGCGGCTGAATACGATAATCGTAAGCCACCACGCAATCTGCTTCTTGAACGCCAGAATAATGAACGAAGACGAAAGCAGCAGTTTATCCGCGATAGGATCGAGATAGGCGCCCAGCGACGACCGCTGATTCAAGCTGCGCGCGAGCAAGCCATCAATGCCGTCCGATAACCCCGCGACAACGAGCACCAGCAATGCCCATTTGTAGCGCTCGTAGGAGATAAGAATAAGAAAGAACGGCAGGAAGCCGAGCCGAAGCAAAGTAATCTGATTGGGAACCGTCCAGATGCGGGCTTTCATTGCAATTCAGGATAGCGCAGTTCCATCAGCCCGTGATATGCGAATCGCATCGGACGGAAAAAATCACGCGAATTGCGAGAGATACTCAGTAAGCGAGCGGCCAATTTTGCGGGCAAAAAGCTCGTTCATCGAAGGAATCGAGCCGGTCGGCTCATCCAGGGAAACGCGCTCGACGCGATTCATCGGGAAAAAGATCGTTGGTAGCCCGATGCGTTCGCCGTCCGGCTCGTTGAGTTGGCGGATAAAATGGTCGAACGAATTCAGATCGATCCCGCGCAGCGTGACGCCCGAAGGATTAATGTCCAGCAGCTCGCCCCAAACCTTCTCTTTGGGCGAGTGCAAGCTCACAACGACAATCGAATGTGGATCCATAAGCTGGGCGCAGGCTCCGTTCCCTTAAAGATTACAGTAATCGCCCCCGCTTGTGGGGCTAGTTGCTGAATCAGCCGATACGCATCGCTCGACTCTCATGGAAGAGTCCTGCTGCGAAAACGGCGTTGGATCGCGATAGTGCTTGATCATCAATGCAAAACTCGCGACGACCACGAGCCCCCCAAGCCATCCCAGCGCATAGGCTCTGCGGCGTTCATTTGCATTATTCGGCTGCCGGTCCGCAAACAATTTCCCCAACACGAATCCGGCTAGCAAGCCGCCGCCATGCGCCCAGTTATCCATGGCCATGAAACCGGAAAAGCCCAGACGAACAGAATGACGACCGCGCTGATCAGCCGCGAACGCAAATCGCGCATGTACGCTCCGCCTCGCTTTGAGGTCACCGCGAGCATCACGCCTACAAGGCCTAGCAACGCGCCGCTCGCCCCCAGCGAAAAATTGTCCGAAATACGCGCTCGCCAGAAATCCGAACGCTCCCGTGAACACATAAATAAACAAATACCGAGCGGAGCCGTACAATTCCTCGATGGCCGGACCAAATTGCATCAACGCCATCATGTTAAAACCGATGTGCAGCAATCCGCCGTGGAGAAACATCGCGGTGACCAATCTCCACCACTCATTCAAGAAGAAAATCGCAGGGCCGATAGCTTGCGCCCAGGCGGTATTGGGGCTCACCGGACAACCCCCACAAAATGTGAGCCCCCCTCCCCTCCCGATCGCCGCGTATGCCAGCCAACTGACACCAAGCATCACGAAGTTCATGATCAAAAGAACGGAGGTTACCGGCGCATCATGTTCGCCGAAGACTCCGGAAAATTTCTTGCTAAAAGCCGCGAGAGAAAAGCGCAGGCTCGTGCCGCACACGTGGCACCGCGTGGCGCTGATGCCGACGAGCGCGCCGCACGCCGGGCAAATCTGCGGGCGCCGCTGCTGCTCGCCTCCGCCCCCGCCGAAAATGCCCCGAGCGAAACTTCTTCCAGCGCTCCAAACGCTGCTGCCACACATACGAAAGCGCCAATTCTCCTCCTTGCGAGCTACGCACCGCGTTCCTATAATACAGAATTCGCAGATTTTTACCCGGAACGAGGAGCCGCGAGCCCATCATGGACAAATTCGAGGAATTCGGCCGCCGCATCGACGAGGAGGTTTCGCGCTTGAAGAAAATCAACAATTTCGAGGATTTTGGTAAGCGGGTCGACGAAGAACTCGCGCGCGTGAAAACGTTCGTGAAAGACGAAGTCGCGCCGGAAACCGAAAAGCGCACCGCGCAATTCCTGCGCGAAGTGTCAGAGAAACTCAGCGAAGCCGCGGCTTGGATTGACATCGCGCAACGCCGCGCGCGCCGAAAAAGATCCCCAGAAACCGCCATCGCAATCATGACCCGAGCCGACTTGTGACCTGTTCGCGTGCCACGCGCTCCCGCCCCGCTTTTTTATTTCCGCTGAACTTTCTGCTGAACCTCGTTTGCGCCTTCCTGTTTCTCACTCTTGCCGGATGCGCTTCCCGCCGCGTCAGCGCCCCTTCGCAACCCTCTGCCGCTTCGCCGGACACCATCGAATCCACCAAACGCGCCACCGAGACAGAACCAGCCGCCACGCCAGCCGCGACTCCTTCGCCGTCGCCGAAACGCAGCAAGCCTTCGCCGGGCACGGCGCCCGCGGGCTACCTGGAGGAAGGCAATGCTTCCTGGTACGGCGTGCCCTTCAACGGCCGGCGCGCCTCGAACGGCGAAATCTACGACATGTACAAATTGACGGCCGCGCACCGCACGCTGCCGTTTGAGACCATGGTGCGCGTGACGAATCTTAACAACGGCAAATCCACCGCCGTGCGCATCACCGACCGCGGGCCTTTTGTGGACAATCGCATCATCGATCTATCGCTTGCGGCGGCGCGCGAAATTGATTCCGTCGGCCCGGGCGTCGTACACGTGCGCGTGGAAGTTCTCACGCAAGGCATCGATCCTACGAGCGGATTTTTCACGGTGCAAGTCGGTGCGTTCAAGGATCAAGGCAACGCGCAGCGGTTGCGCGACCGCTTGAATCTTTCGTATTCGCCGATTTTCATCCAGCAATACGATTCGCCTGACGGTACCTTCTATCGCGTGCGGGTCGGCAAAGTTTCCGGAGAAGATGCCGCGCGGCAATTCGGTGAACAGCTCCGCAGCCGCGAGGGAGTTACGCCGATTGTAGTGCGTCTCGACGAAGCGACGCCTGCGGGAGGGAACTGATGAGCGCCGACTGCCTGTTCTGTAAAATTGCCGCGAAACAAATTCCGTCGAAAATTGTGTACGAAGATCCCGAAATTTTTGCATTCGAGGACATCAGCCCGCAGGCGCCCACGCATATCCTGCTTGTCCCGCGAAAACATTTTGTTTCGCTGGACGACGCGACGCATGAAGATCAAGCCGTGATCGGCAAGCTGCATTTGGTGGCCGCGCAACTCGCCCGCGAGCGTAATCTGCTGGCGGGTTATCGCACCGTCTTCAACAACGGCACCGGCGCCGGCCAGTCCGTCTTTCATCTTCATTTGCACTTACTCGGCGGCCGCCAATTCCGCTGGCCGCCAGGGTAACGAGAACCTGGTTGCGCAATTCACAGCGAGCGCTGAAGCTCGTCTGCGTCCCAATTTCAGAAAAACAAAGAGCACAGACTGAAGTCTGTGCCACTAAACCGTCATTCATAGCGGAGGGCGACCAGAGGATCGACTTGCGTGGCACGGCGGGCGGGGAGGAAGCACGCGCCTAAGCCTACTGCGACGACGAAGGCGGCCACTGCCGTGAATGTCCACGGATCCGTGGCGGAGACGCCCCAGATTTGGCTCGCCAGGAAATCGCGTGAGGCCGTAGCTGGCGAAGAGGCCCAGGACAATTCCTGTTGCAAGCAAGCGCGCGCCCTTTGTGAGAATCATCTGTAAGATGCTGCTTTGCTGAGCGCCGAGGGCCATGCGGATGCCGATCTCTTGCGTCTGGAGCGAGACGGTGTAGGCCATCACGCTGAAGACGCCAACGATGACGAGTAACAGGCTGATACCGGCGAGCGGAGTCGCGATCAACAGACCAAACTCCGGCGTGGCGTACGTAAACCTTTGCAGGAAATCTTCGAGTGGAGTGGTCAGCAAAACAATTTCGTTGCGATCCACCGCCCACACTTGCTCCTGGACGGCGTGTGCAAGTGAGGCTGGTTCCACGGTTGTCTTCAACAGAAAAAGGAATCCGCCACGAACCGTATAGGGAAGAAAGATCATGGGCATTGTGGGCCGCTGAGGGCCGGCGCTGATAACGTCTTTGACGACGCCAACGATTTGAAATTCGGCATCTTGCGGTTATTTCAGACGCACCCTTGAAGGCTTTCACCTGGAGTTGTTGCCCGATCGGATTCGCATCGCCAAAGTAGTCGTGCGCCAATCGCTGGCTGATCACTCCGACGTGTTGCGCGGTTCGTACTTCTCTGTTCGGAGAGCCAGCGGCCCTGGACCATGCGCAGCTCGAGTGTTGGAACGAGGTTTTCGTCGCAAGCAAAAAGGCCAACTTCTTCCGTATGAGTCACCCCAGGCACACTCACTTTGTATCCTGCTGACGGGCTATAACCGGGCATCGCGTCCTCGATCGCAACATGGGCCACGCCCGGCAAGGCTTTCAAACGTTCAGCGATATCGCGGAGCAAGGCCAGCCCCTGCGGCGAAGCGAATTTTTGGTGAGGGGTAACGGAAATCTTGTTATGGCTCAGGGGAGGTGCGAAGACGACGAACAAGACGTTCTTGGGATTGAAGCCCAGGTCGACGTGAGTGAGAAGGAAGAAGCTGCGCATCATCAGCCCTGTGCCGACCAAAAGGACAATGGCGAGAGCGACCTCAGCGACGACCAGTGCGGCGCGAAGCTTTCCGTGGCGCGCGCCCCGTTTACGCCTTTGCCCGTGCCTGCCAATTGCGGTTGTATGTCCGTGCGCGCTACACGAAGAGCCGGCGCCAAACCGCAGATCAGCGTTGTGAGGACAGTAAGGGCTAGAGCAAAGAATAGAACCGGCGCGTTCAGCCCAAGTGTTGTTTCAGCACCGAGATGCCCGCCCCCATAGATGTCTCCCGAGCGTGGAATAATTGCGGGGACGAATTTCATGCCGAACCACGCGAAGAGGCAACCCACAATGCAAGCGGCCATTGCCAGCACGGAACTCTCCGCCAAGAGCTGGCGAACCAGCCGCCCGCGCGTCGCGCCGAGAGCCGAGCGTACTGCCATCTCTTTTTCTCGCACGGTCGCGCGAGCCAGAAGAAGATTCGCAACGTTGCTACACGCGATTAAAAGCAGCATCGCGACCGCCGCCAGCAAATCGTAGAGCAGATGCTTCATGTCGGAATGGAATGTAGTGGCACCCCCTTGGGGTCCCAAGAGGGAATCCGTTGCCGACTGGATTCGCGCCGCGAAATGTTTTGGAAAATCGTCTGGATGAAGAAGCGCGAGGCGTTTGACGATCAGATCGAAGTCCGCGGAAGCGGTCTCTAGAGTTAAGCCGGGCTTCAAGCGGGCCAGCACGGAAGCTTTTGATTCTTCATCGGCGCGCGGCGTATCAAGAGAGCGAGTGACCGGGATCCAAATTTCGGCTTGTAAACCATAAGCCTGGAAGCGCTGTGGCATGACGCCTACCAGCGTCCGCGGCTCTCCATCGATGGTAAGTATCTTGCCGAGAATTTTTGGATCTTCGTGGAAAACGCCTTTCCAGGTTTTGTAACTCATCACAAAAACGGGAGGCGCTCCGGGCTTGCCATCTTCCGGAGTGATGCCGCGCCCGAGGAGCGGCGGCACGCCATAAAAATCAAAAGCGTCGGAAGTCACACGAGTGCCGTTGAACTGGTACATCTGGGAGCCGTCGTTGGCGAGCACAAATGCGCCCGGCATATACCCAACGATATTTTCGAAGACCTGATTCTGCTCACGAATAACATCGAGATCGGCCAAAGGGAAAGTTAGAGGTTGCAGACTGCTGTCCGCCCGGCCTGTGTTTTCCGTGTTCTGAATGACCGGAACAACCAAGCGGCTCGCGTCTTTTGCGGCAAATGCATTGAAAAATAAATTGTAGAAGATACTGAAGACAACCGTGGAGGCGCCGATGCCGAGAGCCAGCGCGAAAATGGCGACCATGGCAAAGCGGCGGTCTTTGCGAAGATTGCGGATGGCGTAGCGCAAATCCAGAAAAAGAGTTTCGAGGAAATTGCCGCGGCGAGATTCGCGGGTTTGTTGTTTGATGGATTCGAGGCCGCCGAAATCGAGGTGCGCGCGGCGGCGGGCTTCCTCGGAGGACATGCCGGCGGCGATGTAGTCGGAAATTTGGCGGTCGAGATGATCGCGGAGTTCGGCGTCGAGTTGTTTTTCAGCTTGCTGTTTGCGGAAGAGACGATTCAGCCAGTGCATGGGTCACGCTCCGAGTGCTGGCGCGCCTGGGACAGATTGGCACGGCCCTGTCGGGGCTCAAGGTAAACGTGCCGTGCCCCTACGAAGAACATACGCGAGCGCTCGTAGTTTGATCATTCATAGCGGAGGGCGACCATCGGGTCGACACGCATGGCACGGCGGGCCGGGATGCAGCACGCGAGCAGGGCGACGACCAGAACCAACGCGGCAGCGCCAAAAAACGTCGCTGGGTCCGTAGCTTTCACGCCGTAGAGTTGGCTGGCAACTAAGCGCGTAAGCGCGGCTGCCGCTACTGCGCCAATGACGACACCGAGTACAACCGGCAGTAAGCCTTGACCAATCACCAGGCGTAGGACATCGCGCGGAGTCGCTCCTAGCGCCATGCGAATGCCGATTTCCTGCACGCGCTTCGCCACCGAATAGGAAACGACGCCGTAAACTCCCACCAGCGCCAGCGCGAATCCGATTCCCGCAAATACGGTGAGCAGAACACTACGCAGTCGTTCGTCTCCAAGCGACTCGGAAATGTTGCGTGACATGGTCATCAGGTGAGTGACGGGCTGATCGGGATAGGCAGCCCAAATTTGGCGAGAAATGGCCGTGCCCAGCGCGTCCGGATCGGTTTGCGTGCGCACAAGGAGATGAATCGAGCCGACTGTTCCTTGAAGCGCCGAGAGAAAATACGTGGGCGATGGTTCCTCTCGCAATGTGACTTCGCGCTCATCGGTAGCCACCCCGATTACCTCGCTCCAGGTCGGCTTTCCTTTGTCGTCGGTGGATGCACTGAGGCGCTTGCCGACCACATCGAGGGTGCCCCAATATTCCCGGGCCATCGCTGCATTCACGATGACTTTTGAATCCGTGTCACCATTGTCGCGATCCGAAAACTCCCGGCCCCGTAACATCGGAATCCCCATGACGCGAAAGTAGTCCGGATAAACATAGCGAGCGTTGGCGTTGCGGCTTTCCTTCGAGGAGGTTGGAATGGCGCCGTCCACGAACAAGCCGCCTTGCTGCATCATCATGCCCTTGAGGACGCCGTGGTCCGAGGTAGTGACATCAGCGACTCCGGGAATGGTGCGAACCTTCTCGACTATTTCGCGAAGATGGTTGGATTGCTGTTTGACGTAGTCTTTGCCTTTCTCAGATGGCACGCCAGCGGGTTGAGGAAGGTCAAAGGAAAGGAGATGGTCCGTGCGGAAGCCGGGGTTCTGATGCAGCAGCCGGGAAAGCGTTAGGGTCATCAAAACGGAACCAACAACCAGAACGAAGGCAAGAGCGACCTCGAGAGTGACAAGGGCGTTGCCCAACCGCGACTGCCGGCCGGAGCGCGCCGCCCCAAGATTCGACCCGGTACCTTCTTTGAGTGCCTCGTTGGGATCCATCCTCGAAGCGCGGCGCGCGGGCACGATGCCAAACAGAGCACCCGCGATGAGCGAAGTAAGCACCGAGAACCACAACAAAGTCGAGTCCACCGATATTTCGCTGAGCCTTGGTGTATCTGGCGGAGCGATGGCGCGGAAAAGCTCCACACCTTGCGCGGCAAGCACAATTCCGAGCACGCCACCGATCAGCGCGAGCAGGCAGCTTTCCACCAATCCCTGGCGCAGCAATCGCCCGCGTGAGGCTCCCAGAGCCGCGCGTAGAGCCATCTCCCGCTGGCGCCCCGAGCCGCGAGCCAGCAAAAGGCTCGCGAGATTTGCGCACGCAATCAGAAGCACGAATGTCGCCGCGGCAAGAAGCATGAGGAACGCATCACGGGCTTCGGAAACGCTGGTGGAAAGCAGCGACTCCGAAGAGAAGCGATACGCGCCGACTTCCGGATGATCCTTCACGAACTGCTGGGCGATGGAGTTGAGCTGGGCGTTCAGCTTCTCTGACTTTTCACCGACGCGTAGTTTGCCGATTGTTTGCAGCATGAAATACTTTGCGTTTTGCCGGTCGGCAGCCGAGGGGGAAAACGGAATCCATGCCTGTTCTGAAGAAGGGAACGTGAACTTCCGCGCGGCGACGCCAACGATTGCATAGGGCTGCTTGTCGAGGACCAGCGTCTGGCCCAGCACCTTCGGGTCGGCGGCGAAACGCGTTCGCCACAGGGAATCGCTGATCGCCACGACGAAGTTCTGCCCGGACTTGGCATCGTCCGGTATAAGTAGCCGGCCGATTTGCGGCGAAACGCCGAGTTCTTCGAAGAAACCATCCGTAACGGAAGCTATCGAAAGCAACGTCGGCTCGCCCGAGCCCGTCAGCGTTTTGTCGGTTTCGCTGTACGCGGAGGCCTGTTCCAGCGAGGAGGCTTGCGCGCGGATTTGGTCCAGGTTGAGCCAGGAGATGCCGAGCGAAAACGCCGGGAACATCGCTGTGTGCGCATTAATTTGGACGATGCGGTCAGAGTCCTTGTAGGGAAGCGGACGAAGGATCGAGGCATTCACGATGCTGAAGATGGCGGTGTTGGCGCCGATGCCGAGAGCCAGCGTAATGGCTGCGGCGATCGTGAAACCGGGATTCTTGCGGAGCATCCGGGAGGCGTAGCGCAAATCCTGGAAGAGAGTCTCGAGCAGATTGCCTCGGCGCGATTCGCGTGTTGCTTGCTTGATGGGTTCGAGGCCGCCGAAATCTAGGCTCGCGCGGCGGCGAGCTTCTTGCGGGGCAATGCCTTTGGCGATGTAGTCCGCGATTTGGCGCTCGATGTGAAAACGCAGCTCCGCATCGAGCTGTTTTTCGGATTGCTCCTTGCGGAAAAGACGGCGCAGCCAGTGCATGGAGGCACCTCCTATTCGGCAGTTCGCAGGATCAGGGCGACAGCGTCGGAGAGCCGTTCCCAATAGACGAGTTCGGTCTCCAATTGTTTCCGGCCTTTTCTAGTGAGCGTATAAAATTTCGCGTCGCGCCCGGTTTCCGATTCGCGCCAGTCTGCGCTGAGCCAGCCGCGGTCCTCGAGGCGATGCAGGGCGGGATAGAGCGAGCCTTGCGGAACTTGAAAAAATTCCCTGGAGATTTGCTGAATGCGCTGCGAGATGGCGTAGCCGTGGATGGGGCCAAGCGCGACGACTTTGAGGACGAGCATGTCGAGAGTGCCTTTGAGGAAGTCGGATTTTTCTTGAGCCATCATGACACCTAGAAGCTCTACTCTTAAGCCTAGAAGTTCTACCTATATGAGAAAAGCCGAAAGTTGTCAAGAGGAGGAATCAGAATGGCACAAACGATGCGCCGGCGGATTGTCCCGCAGCAGGTTGAATGCGGGAGTGCAGCGTCAGCGCAGCTCAGCGATCAATTCGATTTCGACGCAGGCGCCAAGTGGGATTTGGGCGACGCCGAAGGCGCTTCTTGCATGTTTACCGAGGTCGCCGAAGACTTCGCCGAGAAGTTCGGAAGCGCCGTTGGCCACGAGATGCTGCTCGGTGAAAGTTGGAGCGCTGTTCACCAGTACCAGCAGCTTGACGATGCGCGCGACTTGGTTCAGGTCGCCGGTGGCCGCGTGTAGCGTTCCCATCAACTGGATCGCCACGCCTCGAGCGGCTTCTTTTCCTTCGACGGTGGTGAGATCCGCGCCCAGTTTTCCCGTCCACGGCTGGCCGTCTTTCTTCGCGATGTGCCCGGAGACAAAAATTAGATTGCCGGTGCGCACAAACGGCAAAAACGCAGCGGCCGGTGGCGCGACGGGCGGCAAGGAAATGCCCAGCTCGCTTAGTTTGTCGTAGACGGACATCTCAGTCTCCTTTAGTGGATGGGGATAAACTCTGGCTGGCCGCGTGCGATGGCCGGTCGTTTGCTTTGGCGCCGCTGACCCGGGCGAAATCAACAGCGGCGGTATTTCCTCCACAGACTAGAATACCGACGCGTTCGCCGGGCCGGGGTTTGTAGCGGCCGGACAACAACGCGGCGAAAGCGGCGGCGCCGCCGGGTTCGGCGACAAGGCGCAGGACTTTCCAGAGCGCTTGCTGGGCCTGCTGAATCGCATCGTCGGTTACGAGAGCCACGCTCTTGACATGCTTTTGCGCGATGGGAAACATCAGTTCACCCACGCGCTTGGGAGCGAGCGAGTCAGCGGCAATTCCTCCCGCGGGACTGTCGACGGGATGCCCAGCTTGCAAGGCGTTATGCAAGGTTGGCGCGGCCTCGGGTTCGACGCCGATGATTTTGACGCGATTGGCATACCAGGAAGCGACGCCGCCGATCAGGCCGCCACCGCCGACGGCAACGAGCAGCGAATCGAGATTGGGAGACTGTTGCTCGAACTCGAGGCCAACGGAGCCTTGGCCGAGCAGCGTCTCGGGTTGATCGTACGCATGCACCGCGAGCGCGCCAGACTTGGCGGACCACTGCTCGCTGGCTGCGAGGGCCTCCGCGTAGCGTTCGCCAGTCACGACGAGATTCGCGCCATAGCCGCGGATCCGCTCGATTTTCTCCGGCGAAGCGACGGTCGGGACAAATATTTTCGCAGGCACGCCAAGTTTCATCGCAGCGAAGGCCACGGCTGCGCCGTGATTTCCACCGGAAGCCGCCACCACTCCGGCCGGCGGAATGTCTCGCAGAAGCAAATTCGCGAACGCACCGCGCGCTTTGAACGAGCCGGAATGCTGGAGCAATTCGAGTTTGAAGACCAGATGGACAGGTTCCAAGCCAAAGTCCCGGCCATCCGCTTCGATGATGGGCGTGCGGCGAACGTGCGGCCGGATAATTTTCTCCGTTGCGGCGATTTGGTCGCGATCGATTCGTATATCGGGCATTGGAGACATAGAAGGGTGATTCGCAAAGCTTACGAAGAACGTCAGGGCGCGACAACATCCTTCAACTTGGGCTTAACCTGCACCGCGGCCAGGCTGGAAGCGTCCCAGCCGCCGCCGAGCGCTTTGACGAGAAGAACGCTGGTGACCAGGCGCTGGCCTTTGATCACGGCGGCTTCCTGCTCGTTGTTCAGCAAGTTTTGTTGCGCGGTGACGACATCCAGGTAACTGACCAGCCCGCCTCTATAGCGATCAAAGGACAGATCGAGAGTGCGGCGCGCGGCGTCCACAGCCAGTTGCTGAGTGTCGCGCGCCTGCTCGAGCACCGTGAGTCCTGTCACGTCGTCTTGTACTTCCTGAAAGGCAGTCAGAACGGACTGGCGGTAATTCGCCACGCTGATGTCGTAACCGGATTTTGCAAACTCGACTTGAGCGCGCCGAGCCCCACCAGTGAAAATATCTTCCGCGACATTCGCGCCCAGCGCCCAAAAAATGCTGGAAACATTTGCCAGTTTTGCGATGTCCGCGGCCTGCCAGCCGCCATTCGCGAACAAATTTAGCGAAGGATAGTACGCCGCTTTCGCAACTCCGATTTGCGCATTGGCAGAAGCCATCTGGCGCTCGGCTTGGGCGATGTCGGGGCGCCTCTCGAGCAAATCCGAAGGAAGACCCAGGTCAATTGGCGGAGGCTCGGCTTTCAGCTCTCTGGTCGGAATGTGAAAATCCGGCGCGGCTTTGCCGACAAGCACGGCAATGGCGTCTTCAAACTGTTTTCGCTGTTGTAGCAGAAGCGTGGCTTGCGTGCGCGTTGTCTGGAGGAGCGTTTCTTCCTGCGCGACGTCGAGTCCAGAAGCGACTCCCCCTTTGTGGCGCGAATCGACAAGCTCCAGGCCGCGCTTCAGAGTGTCGACAGTGCGATTCAGAATTCCCAGCTCGCAATCGAGTTGCCGAAGCGTGAAGTAATCGCCGGCCAACTCCGCGGTGATGACTAGCCGGACATTTTCGAGGTTTGCCGCGCTAGCTTGGTAGGAGGCTTCCGCCGATTCGATCGTGCGCCGCCGCTGCCCGAACAAATCGACTTCATAGCCTGCATTAAATGGCAGCGTAATCGAGTTTTGCGTGACGGGTTGCAGCGGCGGGACCGCGCCGCTCGGCGGCCGGTTGCCGGAAAGCCGCTGCCTGTATGCGTTCGGAGTGGTGCCAAAAGTCGGGAAGAGCGTCGCGATCTGAACGGCGGCTGCGGCGCGTGCCTGATTATAGTTTCCAATCGCGGCTTGCAAAGTCTGATTGGCGCCGAGGGCGTCTTTTTCCAGGCCGTTCAGTTCGTCATCGTGAAAAACGCCCCACCATTCGCCCTTGGGCACAGCGTCCTTGGGATCGCTCTGCCGCCAAGGTTCTGCAACGTCCCACTTCGTGGTGGTTGGCGCGGTGGCGCGTACGTAATTGGGCCCAACCGTGCATCCCGCGAAAAGTAAAGCGCATCCCGCCGCGGACAGGAAAGGCAAAAAGAATTTCTTCTGGAGCATTTCCATTAACGCTTTGCTCCGGGCGCGCCGCTAGTGTTCGGGGCTTTGGGCTGAGGCGCAGCGGCGGGTGCTACGCCGTGGCTTCTGGTGCAGCGATCGGTTTCACGCGCACGTCTTGACCGTCTTCGAGGGAGTCCGCGGGATTCAGAACGATCCAGTCCGTGGGCTCAAGGCCCTGCAAAACTTCAAGCGTGGTTCCGTAGTCGCGCCCGATGGTCAACGGGCGCAGGTGTGTTTTGTGATTCGCATCCACGACCACGGCGCGCAAACCCTCGGAGCGGAAGAGCAGCGCATTCACGGGCACTTGCACTCGCGAAGCCGCTATTTTCACTTGCAAGTGGACTTGCGCGTAGCCGCCGGGAAAGAGCTGGCCGATCTTGTTCGGCACATCCACTTCGGTCAAGAGCGTTCTGGAGTTGAGGTCGATAGCTTCCGCGGTGCGGACCACTTTTCCCTGAAACGTTTGGCCCGGATATTGCGCCAATTCCAGAAATGCGCCGAGCCCCGCGCGAACTCGATGGAGAATACATTTCCGGCACATTCACGTAAACGCGAATGGGATCGGTCTGGGCCAGAGTGAAGAGCTCCTGCTGCGTGCCGCCGTTGCCGGCATTGATCAGCGTTCCAGTATCTATATTGCGCCGCGTGATGACGCCGCTGAACGGCGCGTAAACATGTTTGAAGGATTCCAGTTCCTCGAGCCGCCGCACGTTCGCTTCTTCGGATTGGACGGTAGCCGCTTTCGCCGCGTAATCACCGACCGCGTTATCGACTTCCTGCTTGGACACTCCGTCCGTTTTGATCAGGTCCTGGTAGCGCGTCGCAGTAATTCTGGAAAGATTGGCGTTGGCCTGGGCGGTGTTCAAATCCGCTCGCGCCTGCGAAAGCTGTTGATCGACTTCGGGCGTGTCAATATCCGCGAGCAGCTCGCCCTTTGGCACGCGCGCTCCGATATCGTGGTACCACTTCTGCAGATAGCCGTTGGTGCGCGCATAGATGGGCGATTCCACATAGGCCTGCATGATTGCCGGGCAGCACGAGGTCTTCCTGGGCAACCTCGGACGTGGGATGAGTGACCGCGACCGTAGGAATCGCCAGCGCTTCCGTATTCTCGGCCAGAGCTTGATATTGCGCGTCGCCGCTGGAACATCGTGAATGCACCCAAAGATCACCAGGACGATCACGCCGCCGACAAGATACGTGAAAAGCCGCGTGCCTCTCTCGGGCTGCTGCGCTCCTGCGTTCGGGTTCCATCTGTGTTCCGCCTTCTCTCATTGTCCTGTTACTCCGCTGTTTCCGCTCGTTCTGTTCCGCTCAGGCTACCGCAGGCGATGGTGATTGGCCACGCTGCTTCCTGCGCTCGCGCCGGCCATGAATCATCGAGAAGACGCAAGGAACAAAAAATAAAGTCGCGAACGTGGCGAAAATAAGTCCGCCAATCACCGCGCGGCCCAGCGGCGCGTTCTGTTCGCCGCCTTCGCCGAGGCCGATGGCCATCGGGACCATGCCGATGATCATGGCAAGCGCGGTCATGAGCACGGGGCGGATACGCACAAAACCCGCTTGCAGAGCCGCTTCACGGGCGCGACTTTCCCTCGCTCAATTGCTCGCGCGCGAAGGAGACCATCAAAATGCTATTGGCCGTGGCCACGCCCATGCACATGATCGCGCCCGTCAGCGAGGGTACGCTAAGGGTCGTGTGCGTCAGCAGCAAAATCCAGCAAATACCCGCGAGAGCGCCGGGCAGCGCCGTGATGATGATGAAAGGATCGAGCCATGACTGGAAATTCACGACAATCAGCAAATACGCCAGAACGATTGCGCCCATCAATCCGTAGCCCAAGCCGCGGAAGGAAGACCGCATCGTTTGCACCTGGCCGCGCACTTCGATGTGGCTGCCTCGCGGCAGCTCGTTCTTCACGGCTGCCACTTGCTTCAGGACTTCGTCGGAAACCCCGCCCAAATCGCGGCCATCGACCGCCGCGTACACATTGATCATGGGCTGGATGTTGTAATGGGAAATCTCCGCCTGTCGCGCGGTGGTGGTGGTATGTCACCAGGTTTCCGATAATCTGAGGCGGAATGCCCGGCCCTGTCCCGGTCACCGGCGTGTTTTGCAGCGCTTGATAAGATATCCACGCGGTATTGCGGCGTTTGCACGGCGACGTTGTAGCTCACGCCGTTTTTGGGATCGAGCCAGAATGCCGGCGCCGTCTGGAAGCTGGAGCTCAGCGAAACGAGAAGGTTCCCCGCCACGTCCTTAGCCTGCAAACCGACGGATTGCGCGCGCGTGCGGTCGACGTCCATATGCAGAGTCGGCTCGTCGAAGGCTTGCTGCACGTGGACGTCCACGGCTCCCGGGATATGCCGGATTTCTTTGGCGAGCTTTTCCGCCACGGCGTAGTTGCCGCGCTGATTTGTTCCCGTCACGGCGACATCGATGGGAGCCGGCGTGCCGAAATTCAAGATTTGCGTAACGATGTCGGCGGGCTGAAAGAAAAACTGCACTCCGGGAAATCGTTGCGGGCAGTTTTTCCCGAAGATCGTTGATGTAGGCGCTGGTCGGCTTGCCGCGTTCTTCTTTCAGTTGCACCAGAATTTCGGCGTCGGAAGTGCCAAACGTTCCGGAATTGCTGTAACTGAGATTGATGCCGCTGTAGGGCACGCCGATATTGTCGAGGATGGTTTGCAATTCCTTCGCAGGAATCGTTTCGCGGATCACGGCGTCAACCTGATCGGCCAGGCGGGCGGTTTCTTCAATGCGCAGGCCGGTGCGCGCCCGGAAATGCAAACGAATCTGACCGGCGTCGACCTTGGGAAAGAAGTCCCTGCCAAGGATCGCGACGAGGCCGACGGAAAGCACGCAAAATACGAGAAAACAGCCGCCAAACAGCTTCGGCCAGTCCAGGGCGGAATCCAGCCCATGGCGGTAGCCCTCGCGAAACCTCTCGAAGCCGTGCTCGAATTTCTGCTGATAGCGCCGGAAGAATCCCTGTTTTTCACCAACATGCTCTTCGGGTTTGTATTCGTCCGCGCTGCTCAACAGATACATCGCCATGGTCGGGACGATGGTTCTCGACCACCCGTAAGAGGCCAGCATAGCGAAGCTGACCGCTTCGGCCAGCGGCACGAAGAGGAATTTCGCCACTCCCGAAAGGAAAAACATAGGAAGAAAGACGATGCAAATGCAGAGCGTGGAAACGAAGGCGGGCACGGCAATCTGCTGCGCGCCATCCAGAATCGCCTGCACCGTTTCTTTGCCCATGGCCAGGTTGCGATTGATGTTTTCGATTTCCACGGTGGCGTCATCCACCAGGATGCCGACGGCCAGCGCCAGGCCGCCAAGCGTCATGATGTTGATGGTTTCGCCCAGAGCGCTGAGCATCAGAATGCTGACCAGAATCGAGAGCGGAATGGAAACCGCGATGATGAGCGTGCTCTTCCAGTTGCCGAGAAAGATCAAGATCATCACGGCGGTCAGGCAAGCGGCGATGAGAGCTTCGCGCAAGACTCCCTGGATGGAAGCGCGCACGAAAAGCGATTGGTCGAAGAACGTCGAGACATGCAGGCCCTCCGGCAGGGAAGAAGCATAGTTCTGCAAGACCAGCTTGACGCGATCGACGATATCCAGCGTCGAGGCGCCTCCGGTCTTATACGTGCTCATCAGCACGCCGCGCTGCCCGTTCACGCGGACGACATTGGTTTGTGGCGTGAAGCCATCGCGAACATGAGCGACGTCTTTCATGTAAATCGTCGCGCCGTTGACAGTTTTGACGGGCAGATCGTTGAGTCCTTCCACCGTCAGAGGGCTGCCGTTCATCTCTACGAGATACTCCAGCGAGCCGAGCTTCACCGTCCCTGTCGGCAGAATCAGGTTCTGCGCATTGACGGCGTTCACGATGTCCACCGGAGAAAGCCCCTTGGACTGCAGGGAGGCCGAATCGATGTCCACGGAAATAACGCGCTGTTTTCCGCCGTAGGGATAGGGAAGAGCCGCGCCCTGTACCGTCGCAAGCTGCGTCCGGATGAAATTGTTTCCAAAATCAAAGAGTTGTTGCTCGCTCAAGCTGTCGCTGGTCAACCCAATTTGAATGACCGGAACGGTGGAGGCGGAAAAAATCGCCACAAGCGGAGGAGTTGTCCCCGGCGGAAGGCTCTTCAGAATGGTTTGGACAATGGCAGTGGTTTGCGCCAGCGCGACTTGCACGTTGGCCGTCGGCTGGAAGTAAATCTTAACGACGGCAATGCCATTGAGAGATTGCGATTCGATGTGCTCGACGTCGTTCACCAGTGTCGTGACGGCCCGTTCTGAGTTGCTGGTGATGCGCTGCTCCATCTCCTGGGGTTCGAGTCCCGCGTAGTTCCACACCAGGCTGATCACGGGAATGTTGATTTCCGGGAAAATGTCCGTCGGCGTGCGCAGCAGCACGACCGGCGTCAGTAAGACAATGACCAGGGCGAGCACCACGAAGGTGTAGGGTCTCGCGAGTGCTAATCGGACAATCCACATACAGTTTCGGAGCTTCCTCTAGAGGGCTATTTGCCCGGCATTGCCACTTGATTCGGTGCTTCCGTCACGGTGCTCTTGTGTTAGATTCCCGGACTCAATTGTTTGGGTACGCCACATAGCCGGGCTCGAACTCTCGCCCTCCAAATAAGTCAGCCGGCGAACCGTTCCGAAAAGCGGTCCGGTATGGCGTGGTCGCCGGAACGCCAAGCCGCATCGCAGCCAAACCTTTATAGGCCAAAGTGTTAGCCGAATGGCGAGGCCCTGCTCAGGGTATCTTACCTCGTTTTGGATGCCTTGATTTGGAGTACGTCGCATTCAAAATTTGAATCGACTCCCCGCCAATTTGGACGGCCTGTTTATAACGCTCCGAACGGATGCGTCTTTCCGGTATAGTCCTCCGTCATCAGAGTTGTCACGTCCAACAGGTCACCGCGAAGCAGATCCTCACGAGAAACCGATCGACCGCGATCCGGCGGACAATTTGATTGAAGTGGAAAAGCCCTGGCGCGAAGCGCGCTCGCGCGCATCGTTCAAGCGGCTACTTGTGAGTCATGACGAACACGCCGTCCCAATTCGCCGGTGGTTCGTCAAATAAATATTCCTGGCAGCGCTTCCAATAAACGCGCGAAGGGCCGTCTTCGGGCCATCTGTCGAGAAATTCCTGAAAAGCGCGTTGTGCGGCCTCCCACTTTCGATTGCGAAAAAGTTCCCGCGCTTGAGCAAACCGTTCCACTTGTGAACGCACTTCCTCCGCGCGGCCGTCTGCGGCCAAATCCGTCCGCCGCCCCATCAACTGGTAGATGGTGACGGGCTGCAGCTTTCCTTTGACGCGAATCAGGTCCAGCTCCCTGAACACGAATCCATCGTCTTTGGCGCCCTCGTAGGTCGTCTCGTTCACAATGATGTGCGTGCCGTAGTCCTTGTTCAGACCCTCGAGCCGCGAAGAAAGATTTACCGCATCTCCGAGCGCCGTGTAGCCGCGGCGAAGCGACGAGCCCATCCTGCCGACGCTGGCGACGCCCGTGTTCAGGCCGATACCGATTTCGAGACTGGGCTTGCCTTCGGCTTCCCAAACCTTTTGCAGCTCGCGCACGCGCTTCATCATTTCCAGCGCGGCGTTGCAGGCTTTGACCGCATGCCCCGGTTCTTCGAAAGGCGCGCCCCAGAAAGCCATGACCGCGTCGCCGATGTACTTGTCGAGCGTCCCGTTGTTTTTGAAGACGATGCTCGTCATATCCGAAAGATATTGATTGAGAAAAAGAGCGAGTTCCTGGGCGTCGAGTTTTTCCGAGATGGTGGTAAAGCCGCGAATGTCGCTGAACATGACAGTGATGTCGGTTTTCTTGGGGTCAACGAGGCGGGGATCGACAAGGAGGCGACGAATCACCTCGGGGCTGAGATAGTTTCCGAATTCCGAGCGTACCTTGCGTTTTTCTTTTTCCTCGACGAGCACGCGATAAAGCGAAACGAACACCACGTTTCCCACCAGAGTCATCGCCGGAACCGTAAAATTCAGCCACCATCCCCGCAGGAAGGCTCCATAATCCAGAGCCGCAAGCGGGATAAGCAAGCCCGCCCCAAACCACATCCAGCGCGGCTGTCCCAGCGCCATCCAGATGCCCAGCGGAATGCCGAACGTGAAAATGAGCAGCACATCAATCAGAGCGGAACGCGCGTCGCGCTTCAAAAAACGGTTGTTCAAAATGTTGTCGATGATATTGGCGTGGATCTCGACGCCCGGATAGTTCGTGCCGCCAAACGGCGTGGCGCGCAAGTCGCCGATCCCGGTCGCGGTGGCGCCGATGAGCACGAGTTTTCCTCGAAAGGTCCCGGGCGGCAATTTCTTATCCAAGACGTCCGCGATGGAGTAATGCTGAAATGTACCCCAGGGGCCCTGGTAGTTGATCAACATCTGTCCGAGCTCGTCGGTGCGCAGCGACAGCTTGTTGCCGAAATCAATGCGCACTATCCCGGCCTGGTTGTAATAAAGATTCGTATCCAGCGCCTCTTTTCCCAGAAACGCGCGGGCGGCCATCACGTCCATCGACGGATAGAGGTCCCATTCCCCCGGATTTTCCGAGCGCCCATAGGGCAAGAGCAGTGTGGTGCGGCGCACAACGCCGTCGGTGTCCGGCGGTTCATTAAAAAAACCTGTCCAGGAACTGTCGCCGTTTAGTCCCGACGTCAGGCTGTCCAGATTGGCTTCGGCTCCTTTGGGCACGAGCCGCGCGCCCTCGAAAATCTCCATGAGGTGGAGCTTGTCTTCCTTGCCGAATTGGGCGCGGAGAGGATGCGCCGGCGGATAGGCGAAAAATGCGATTTGATCCGCATAGGTTTGGAGCGTTTTGTCGGAGACGCCTTCGAGGTCAGCCCTCGTGAATAAGAAATAATTTCCGAGAATAACGGGGCCAAATCGCTTTATGGCTTTTGCGAACTGAGCATCCGCGTCATATTTCGCAGCTAACCGATGGACTTCGGCGGTCAACTTTGGATCGACGGTTTCTCCCGCTTGCTCGCGCTTTTCGAGTTCCTCGGCCAAGGCGCGCACCGGAGCCGCACTTTGATCCGGCTTGCTAAACGTGATGTCAAAGGCCGCGACCTGCGCCCCGTCGTCATGAAGCACGTCCAGCATCTTGGCAAAATAGGCGCGGGAAAACGGCCAGCGGCCGAGCACTTCCTGCGCTCTCTGGTCGATATCCACGATGACGATGGGGGAATCAAGCGAAGAGAAACGATGGGGGTTGTCGCGAGACCTGTAGCGAAAGCGCGTATCCAGCGTGTCGAGCTCCAGCCGCTCGGCAAGCTCCGAAATGGGACTTCTTTTTTCTTGAAGGAAAACGAAGTAGTAGACAGACAGCGACGCGATCGTGATGCACAAACTCAGAACAAACGAAACCCGGTGCCGCCACCACGACTGCAGAAGTTCGTACAGGCCGAACAGGCCCCGCCGCTGCCACCATGCGCCTGACGGAGCTGCCATTTCGTTTCGCGCGCTATTCGCGGTAAATGAAATTCATGCGCACGCCGCTGACCTCGATGAGGTCGCCGTCGTTGAGGCGCACCGGCCCGGTGATCGGCGCGCCATTCACCGTGGGCATTTTGTCGCCGGGGCCGATGTAGTAGCCGTCATCGCGCTGGTTGATTTGAGCGGCCATGGGCGGTTTGAACCACCCTTTCATTTTTACGGTGGCCATCCCCGACTTGCCGATAACCGTCAGCTTGTTCGTGAGCATGTACTCTTTCTGATCGGTCCGCCCACCGATCACGATGAGCGTAGGAACCTTCAGGCGCCCGGCTGCAAATTGTACGCGCTCGCCAGTAGCCGCTGCTTGTTGCAGCATGTCGCGCCGCGCCTTCGTGTCCAGCACCATCGTCTCATTAATGCGCGGAGCGCTGGCTTTGCGCCCCGTATCCCACGGCACTGGCGCGTCGCCCGAAGCATCCACTTTGATGTGATGCTTGCCAATCCAGATCGAATCTCCATCATGCAGCGTGGCGCGCTCGACGCGCAGGTCGTTCACAAAGGTGCCATTCAGACTATCGAGATCTTCCACCACAAGCCGCCCGCCCTCAAAATAGACGCGCGCGTGATAGTTCGAGACTGCCAGGTTGTCGACAGGCAAGTCGTTATCCGGAGAGCGCCCAATGCTCACGGGCCGGCTCCCCACCGGCACTTCCTTGACCGTCTTCTCCTCAAACATCAGGCTGAGCTTCGCCATCTCACGATCCTCCTGCGGCGCCGTTTCTGGCCGCTTTTTTTCGCGCTCCACCAAATAGCCAAGAGAACCATCCTCTGGATTCCGCGCCCACGCGCACGACGATCACCGTGATGTTATCCACGCCGCCGCGCTCGTTGGCCAAGGCGATAAGCTTTTCCGCGGCCCTCGTCGGATCCGTCTCCGCCTGCAAGGTGCCCGCAATTTCCGGTTCGGTGACCATGCGCGTCAGGCCATCGCAGCAGAGCATAAAAATATCCCGCGCGAACAAAAGGTGCTCGTCGGTATCCACCTCGATATCCGGCAAAGCCCCCAGCGCGCGCAAAAGAACGCTTTGCATTTCGCTTTCTTCCGCTTCCGCCGCCGTCAAAATCCCGCGCCGCACTTGTTCCGCCACAAGAGAGTGATCGCTGGTGAGCTGTTGCAGCGTCCCCCCTCTCAACAAATAGGCCCGGGAATCTCCCACGTGCGCGATGCTTAATCTCGAGCCGTCGAGCCAGGCCGTGGTCACTGTTGCGCCCATCCCGTGCTGTTCGGGATTCGCTTCCGCCGCCTCATAAATGTTTTTATTCGCCAGGTGCACCGCGCTCGTCAGCCGCTTGGCCTTTTCGCTCCATGTCGGCTCTGAGGGCCCCAGGTCCGTAGCTGCCGGATCGCTTTGCGCTGCCATGCAGTACTTGACGATGGTTTCCACCGCGAGCGCGCTGGCCACTTCTCCGTGCGCCTCCCCGCCCATGCCGTCGGAAAGCACAAACAGGTTTAGCGATTCAACAATGCGGAAGCAGTCCTCGTTATTTGTGCGCACCCGCCCCACATCGGTTACGCCGCCGCTTACGATCCGCACAAATTCTCCCGTTGCTGCTCGCTGTCTGATCCCGTGCCCACACCCGTACCCGGCAACCCTGGTCTCACGCTAGCAGACCCTTTCCGGCGGCGAAAGCCTCTGACGCTTACTGATTACCTGTTTTTTCGCGCCATTTGCCGCCCTGGCCCTCCCCGAGGGTACAACTAAACCGGCCCGTTTGTGCCCCTGTTTCTAACGGTCGCCTATCCCCCACGTGCCTAGCCCGTCCGCTTCCGCTATACTCTGCCCAACCCGGCGAATCTTTGAGCGAAAGCGGCTTCACGTCCCTCATCATGGCCAAGAGCAAGAAATCGTTGCGCAGAAGAGTAGCCGTCCCGCGGGGCACGGGACTGTCGGCTGCCCAAGCTGGGCGCGAACTCGAAGAATTGAACCGCGTCGGCATTGCTCTTTCCGAAACCCACGACGTCGAGCGGCTCCTTGCTTTGATTCTCTCGAAAGCGCGGGAAGTCACCGGCGCGGATGCCGGCTCTCTCTATCTGGTCGAGCAACCCGGCGGCAGCGCGAATCGCTCCGCTCCGAACCCGGAGAACGGGGCGGCGAACGCACGCCAGTTGCGTTTTCGTCTGACCCAGAACGACAGCGTGCAATTTCCTTACGCGGAGCACACTCTTCCCATTACCGAATCCTCGATGGCAGGCTACTGCGCGCTCCACGGCGAAGTCATCGAGCTGGCTGACGCCTACCGTATTCCCAAGGCGCGGCCCTTCCAGTTCAATTCTTCTTTCGACGAACAAGCCAGTTACCGCACGCGCTCGCTGATCACTCTGCCCATGAAAAACGGCAAGGGCGAAGTCCTCGGCGTGCTCCAGTTGATCAACTGCAAGCGCAACCCGAAAGCGCGGCTCACAGATACGAACGCCGTTCATCGCCATGTTCATCCTTTTCCCGAGCGAGCCGTTCGTCTCGGTCTCTCGCTCGCTTCGCAGGCCGCGGTAGCGTACGAAAATTCGCAGCTCTATCGCGACATCGAAAACCTCTTTGACGGTTTTGTGAGCGCCTCAGTGAAAGCTATCGAGCAGCGCGACCCCACTACCTCCGGCCACTCCCAGCGCGTTTGCCAAATGACGATAGCACTTGCCGAAGCCGTGGATCGCGAGCCCCAGGGTCCTTACGCGGATTTGCGTTTTTCGCGTGAACAGATGAAGGAGCTGCGCTACGCCGCTTTGCTTCACGATTTCGGCAAAGGTCGGCGTCCACGAAGAAGTTCTCGTAAAAGCCAAAAAGCTCTACCCGCTTCAGTTTTCCCGCTTGTTGGATCGCTTTGATTACATCCGGCGGGATATCGAAGCGCGCATGGCGGAACAAAAGGTGGAGCTTCTCCTCGGGCCTCTTCGCAAAAAAGAAGCGGAGGCGCGTGCTCGCATGAAGCTGCTCGACGACCAGTGCGGCCGCCTCATCGCGGATTTAGACCGCTACGTGGAATTCATCACGCGCGTCAACGAGCCGACCATTCTGCCTTCGAGCGAATTCGAATTGCTCGCGGAAATCTCCCAGAAAACTTACCGCGACCCGCGCGGCGCCGAACGCCCGTTTCTCACCTCCGAGGAAGTTCGCTATCTCTCGATCCCGCGCGGCAGTCTCGATACCGCCGAACGGCGGCAAATCGAGTCGCACGTCATGCACAGTTTTAATTTTCTGGCGCAAATTCCCTGGACTCCCGAATACCGCGGCATTCCCGAAATTGCGCGCGCCCACCACGAAAAACTCAACGGCCAGGGCTATCCCAACGGCCTGAAAGCCGCCGAGATTCCCGTGCAAGCCAGGATGATGACCATTTGCGACATTTTCGATGCGCTCTCCGCCTCCGACCGCCCTTACAAACGCGCCGTTCCTACCGATCGCGCGCTCTGGAGATCCTCAAGCTGTGCGTTCGCGACGAGGAAATTGACGCCGAATTGTTCCGACTTTTTCTCGATGCCCAGGTTTACCGGCTCGTTGCAAAGCCCGCGTAGCGGATGTG
Organism: uncultured Acidobacteriota bacterium; assembly: GCA_963804545.1. Taxonomy (GTDB): domain Bacteria; phylum Acidobacteriota; class Terriglobia; order Acidiferrales; family UBA7541; genus Acidiferrum. The sequence continues at coordinate 1,190,848 of CAWDQW010000004.1, read as the reverse complement.
GATTCTTGCCGTAAACGCCGGACGCCCGACTGACGCTCTCTAGCTTCCTCCGCGCAGCGCCTCTCGACTACAATCACTTCATGCTCCTTCGCCGTGCGCCTGCTTTCCTCGTTCTGCGAAATCTTTGCCTTGCGGCAGCCCTGCTGCTGTCTTCTTCCCCGCGTTCGCACAAAAACCTCCTCTCGCCTCGGCGGCGCGCATTCTGATCCTACCCCGCACCATCATCTCCGGAGACCGCGCCACTCTCGCCGTGCTGGACGGCAGCGGGCGCTTGACGCCAGGCGCGACAGTTAGTTTTTCCAATGGCGACCGCCTCAAGACCGATGCAACGGGCCGCGCGCTCTTCGTCGCGCCGCTAAATCCCGGTGTGATTCAAGGTTCCATCGCTGGCCGCGCGGGACGCACTCCGGTTACGATTTTGTCGCCCGGTGAAACCGCCGCAAAGCGCGATCCAAGTTGACTCAATTCCGCAGATCGCTTCGATCACCGATCGATTCGAAATCACCGGCCGAGGCTTTTGTGGAGAAGCCGACGCAAACCAGATCACCGTCTCGGGCGATCCCGCCTTTGTGCTGGCCTCCTCGCCGACGTCGTTGGTGCTGCTACCTCCTGCGGATTTGCAGCCCGGCCGCGCTTCCGTGGACATTTCCTGCGCGAAACGCTATGGCCCGCCTCTCGAAATCGTCTTCGTGGCGCTCAGTTTGGAAGCCGATTCTTCTCCACTCGCGCCGGGCGTACACCGCCAGCTCACCGTCCGCGTCCGCGGCACACGCGAAAAAGTAGCCCTCGAAGCCAGAAATCTCGCCCCAGACATCGCCGAACTCACAGGCAGCAATCCTCTTCGGTTTACCAGTTCGGGAGGCCCGGAAAATCGTGGCGCACTTCGAAATCGTTGGCCGCAAACGCGGCAGCTTTCAGATTTCGATCCGCATGCTGCCGTTCCGATTCTCGTCCGCACTAACCCGCGCAGCCCCGCACAGTCCGCGCCTGTCCTCTAGTTGCTGGCACGCTTGCCCGTCCTGGTTTTCTCCAGGGAACTACGCGCTAGTCTTCGCGCTAGTCTCCGCCGGAAGCGCAAGCGTGCCCTGGCCGTTCTCAGAGACGCATCCGCCGCGCTCGTCCCGACCAACGAATCCAAAGTGTTCTGCGTTTTTTCGAGCCGCTTGTCCGCTTCCCCGTAACTTTGCTGCGCATTCTTCAAATGCGTCCCGAGTTTTTCAAACACATCGGTAAAGGTCGCCATGTTCTTCTGAATTCCCGGAGAGCCCCGCCGAAATTCGCTTGGCATTTTCCTCGATTTGCATTCCCCGCAAACCCAGATGAATCACGCAGAGATGCGCGTACAAGCGTATTCGGCGAGACGGCGATAATATTTTTGCCGCGGCAGTAGGAGTCCAACGCCTCGCCCTTGCTGTCCAGCGTCATCAGCATTTCGTAGTAGACCGTTTCCGATGGCACAAACATCAGCGCCAGGTCCAGCGTGCCTTCGTTGGGCACGATATATTTCTTCGCGATGGAATCCGCGTGGCCCTTCACGGCCGTCGCGAACGCCCGCTTTGCCTCTTCTCCCTCCGCTTCGATCCTTCGAAACGCATCGAGAGGAAATTTCGAGTCCACCGCGACAAGTTTCTTGTCGCGCAAAAAAATCACCGCGTCCGCAGCCTCGCCGCTCGAGAACCGGTACTGAACGGCATATTGCGAAGCGGGCAGGGAATCCTCCAGCAAACGTCCCAGCGTCACTTCGCCCAGCAGCCCGCGCGTCTTCGCCCCGCCCAAAACGGCTTCGAGCGATTTTGTCGCGGAAGAAATCCCGCGTCCCAACTCCTGGAATTCCCCCAGCTGTTTCTGAATATGCCCAATCTGTTCCCGCGTATTCTTCAGTTCGTTGGCAATCGCCGTTTGTCCCTGCGTGGCAATCTGCGCGGAGTTGGATACTCCATCCTGCAGCGCTTTCGTCACGCTCTCCAGCCGCTGCGAAACATTTTGCCCAATCGTGGCCATCTGCCCCGTACTCTGCGCCTGCGCCGTCCCAATCGTCTGCAAATCCCGGCGCAGCTCGTTCAACTGAGCTTCCAGCGCCGCGCTCTTCTTCTGTTCCTGGGAAGTCTGCAACACCAGCCAAAGCACCAGCCCAGCCACCACAATCACAACTCCGATGAGCACTACGTTCATTCTTTCTCCAGTCCCTCTTCGGGAAACGGTCCCCTTACTTTACCCGGAGTCGCGTGCGGCGGAAAGCTCCCGCCAAAAACAAAAGGGCCTCGCTTTCGCGAAGCCCTTTTCGCTGCCAATTTTCAGACAGCTTTGCGTTGGCGGCTGGCGCTCGAGCGATGCTTCTCCTACCACGTCAATTTCAGCGCAAACTGAAACTGCCGCGCATCCGCCGCCGCCGAAGGCTGCCCCGCGCTGCACGTCGACCCCGCCGACGGGTCGCAAAGCTGATTCACCGCCGTGATATTCGTCCGGTTAAACAGGTTGAACGCATCGGCGATCAAATCGAGCTTGAGCTTCTCGCCCACCGGGATGCGTTTCGCCACGCGCATATCCCACGAGAACCACCCCGGCATATTGAACGCATTCCGCCCCAGATTGCCCACGCAACCAGCGCCCGCGGTGGTAAATCCAGGCACCGTGAACGGCTGTCCGCTATCCGTCAAACAAACGTTGGCAAGAATAAAAGTTACGCCGGGAATGTACGGCGAAGTCGTTCCGCCCGTCGTCGCGCTTCCCACCGAAGGACGCGCCTGCGAAGCTCCCAGATCCAGCCGCGTGTCTTCTCCGGTGATGACGTCATACGGCCGCCCCGAGGAAACTTCCACGATCGGCGAGATCGTAATGTCTCCTCCCAGGTGCCTGAAAAAATTCTGCCCCTGCGCGGCTGCGGGAGTCTGGAACACTCCGCTGGTCACCCAGCGATGCCGCTGGTCGTTGTCGGAATTGGATTTCTCGAATTGCGGAAATCGGCTGTCTTCCGGCTCGAGGGTCGACTGCAAGTCCGTACTATCGTCGATCGAATGCGACCACGTATAGCTCGAAAGAATCTCGAAGCCTTTCGAGAAGCGCTTCGACACGTTGATCGTGAGCGCGTTGTACCACGAGTTCCCGTTCGACGCCTGTGCGTCCACGCTGTTGAACGGCACCGGCACGCCAAAGCCCTGCGGATATCCGGCAAGCGCCGCCAATCCTACTTGCCCGGCATACCCGACGTTGAGCGGTTGGCCCGGCGCGACCAGCCCTGCGAACGAGGGGTTCGGTCCCGACGGCCGGAAGAAATTGAAGAACGCCGGCGTACCCACGTATTGCCCGTTGAGTGAGCTAAGCGCGGTAGGGCATCCAAAGAGTTGGCCCAGCACGCTCGGGGCGACAACGCCGATGCCGCATGTCGCGCCGGTCGGAAGAACGGTCGACGCCGGTGCCACCACCGTCAGCGGATTGCTCACCGATATTCCGGACGCCGCCGCGTTGAACGCATTCTGGTCCAGCAATTGCGGGTTCGTGGAATTCAAGTCGATCGGCCGGTAAAGGTGCAGGCCGCGCGTCCATTGATACCCGGCGCTGATTTTCCACGAGCCGGGCAGTTGCCGCTCGATCGTGAGGTTCGCTTGCTGCGCATAGGCATACGTGAAATTCCTCGTCACCGGCAGCGTGAACGGCAAAATCGACAGCGGGAAACCGTCTTGCAGATAAGTCTGGTTGGCAAAGAGCGAGCCCGCGGCAAAGGGATCAAATCGCTCTTCCTGCGGCAAATAACCCAGCGTTACGGAAGTCGGAAACGCCGCGTAGATCGAGTTGGCATTCAACACGCCCTGGAAAATAGAAGACCCGTTCAAGTTCGTCGGGCTGTCCAGGTTGGAGCCGCAAAAACCCGGCGGCGTTGGCGAACCCGTTGGCAGCGGCAGCAATCCGCACGCGGAAGCAGTACCGCCCGCCGAGAGCAACTGCACGGACCGTCCGCCATCCGCCGTCGTCGAGTCAAACGCAATCGCCAGCAGCGGGTGATCGAAGAAAAGCCCGTAGCCGCCGCGAATCACGGTTTTTCCGCTGCCAGTCGGGTCCCACGCAATTCCAAAACGCGGCGCAATATTTTTGTAATCGCGCGGCACGCCTTCCTGCACTCCCAGAGCCTGTTCCGCCGCCGCGTTCACGGCTGTCGCGGGAGAAAACAGCGGAGTAATTTCCAGGTCGTACCGCAGCCCGTAGTTGAGCGTCAGTTTGCGCGTGGCCTTCCAGCTATCCTGTATAAAAAGTCCCATCGGCAAATTGTCAAACGGCGAACTCGAATTCCCGATGCCCTGAATGTAAGAAGTAGGAATTCCCAAGCCATAGGCTTGCAGGCCAGTTGCTCCCGGCAGCGCAATCCCTCCCGTGCACGCAGACCCCGTTCCGCCGATGCAGTCGGGGAAACCAAACGAGGATGCCGCAATCCCTCCGAAGTTCACGTCGCCTCCGAAATCCAGCTCGAAGATCTGCGGTTTGCCCGAGCGCAATTGCAGCAAGGTGTAGTCCCCGCCCATTTTGAAGGTATGGTTGCCGCGAATCAGCGTGACGTTGTCTGTCCAGTCGAACCGCCGTTCGATGCGGTCCACCGTCGAGTACGGCTCGCGCCCGAAGTACGCGTAGCCGGGTATGTTCACTCCGATATCCGATCCGCCGGGAAGCTCCGAATAGCCGAAGTGCAAGCCGCGCCGCGCAAACTGGAAGCGGAACTCGTTAAACGCCGTTGGGCTGACGATCGTGTCATGCTGAAACGTCCCCGAGACGTCCCGGTATTGATTCACGCCGGCGCGCGTCCCTGCGTTCTGCCCGAACACCTGGTTCTGCGAAGTGGATTCGATGCCCGTCACCGTCGAGGGCGAAACTCCGACGCGCAAAAACGAGGTGTTGCTCTCGTTCCACCGCTGATCTATCCGAGCCGACCACAAACTGGTCTTTTCCGTCGCCGGAAAATTTCCCCGCAAGCTGTTCAAGCTGGCGTAAGACGTGGGAAGCTCCGCGACGCCATACGAATAGCCGGGGCCCACAGGAAACGCGGAGCACGTCACCGTGCCGACTGTTTCACCCACAGGGCAGGTAACCGGAATCGGAAACTGTGCGCCAGGCCCCGGATTCACCAATCCGCCAGTCAGTCCCGGAGCAACCAGCCCGTAGTCCAGCTTGTTCAGCGCCACGCTCGACGCTGAGCCCATCAATGCCGCGTACTGCTCCGCCACTGAAATTTGCCCCGCCCCTTCCAGTTGCTGCACGGCTGTCGCTTGTGCCGGCGTCAACTGCACCGTCAGGCCCGGCCCCAGGTTGACGGGCACCATTCCGAACGGTCCCGTCCCTGGCGACGATGCTCCGATGCTCGAGAAATCGGTCTCTTCCCGCTGCGTGTATTCGTACGACAGAAAATAAAACGTCTTGTCCTTCTTCAAAGGGCCGCCCAGCGTGAAGCCCGACTGCGTCCGCGTATACGCCTGCTTCACCGGATCCAGTTCACCGGTCGTCGGATCCACATCCCCGGAAAACGCGTCTCTCGCTTGAAACGCCTTGTTTCGGAAATACCCGAAGACGTCTCCGTGCGTATCGTTCCCGCCGCTCTTGGTCACAATGTTGATCACGCCGCCCGTAGCCCGTCCATACTCCGCGTTATAATTGCTCAAAATAAGCTGAAACTCTTGCACCGCCTCTTGCGACACCGTCGAGCGAATCCCATCCGTCGAGTTATCCCCGGCGTCCGCTCCGTCCACGCTCACCATGTTCGAACGCGCGCGCGCGCCATCAATATTTAGCCCGCTGTTCGGCGCCGGTCCGATCGTCGGCGACACGTCCCGCGTGGTCTGCGAGTTTGTCAGCGTGAAGTTGATGTAGTTGCGTCCGTTGATCGGCAAATTGTTGATGCTGCGCTGGTCCACCGTCTGCGAAACCTCGGTCTTCGTCGTCTCGATCGGCGCCGTCTCGCCGGTCACCGTCACCGTTTGCTGCACGCCTTTCAATTCCAGCCGTGGGTCAAACGCGGCGTCTTCTCCCACCGTCACCACCACGGATTCGTTCGCGTACACCGCGAAATTCGCGCCGCCATCCACATTTACTTTGTATCTTCCCGGAGGCAGCCCGACCACTTTGTACCGGCCGGCGTCGTCCGAGACGACGCTGCGCGCCAATCCCGTCTCCGCGTTCGTGATCGTCAGCTTCGCCCCTCGCACCGCCAATCCTTGCGGGTCCGTGACCGTTCCCGAAAGCGTCGCCGTATTTACTTGCGCCCTCACCGTCACGGCGCAGCCCAGCACCAACATGCACAGCGTGATCCATGCAAACACACCATGACGTCGTCGCATCTTGTTCCTCCCTGTGGAAACCATTCAATCTACCGCTACCCCTAGCGGCTGCGGGATGCCCCGTCCAAAGAAGGCTGCCTAATCGAATACTCGGCTTTTACTTCAATAATCCGCCGATTTCAATCAAAACTTATCCAACAAGCCCCTGAGTCTAAGCCTCAGCCCGGCTTTTTTCACTCCAGGACTGCAGGCGACATGCTTCAGGAGGCAATACGCGCATACAGCGGTGGCACAGGCTTCAGCCTGTCCTAAACGATTCGTCGCACTCACCCAGTCTGCTTATAAAAGGGGTACGTCAACAAAGTCGTAGCTGCCTGGCTCGGCGGCATTTACAGCATTGACGACGCGCTCGACGTACCTACGGAGCACTGGCCATTGGGGGATTGCCGAGCACGACGAGCGCTATTCTGCGATGCTCCAAATTTTGCTGGTAACGAATGTTCTTGTCGGGTGTGACCAGCACTCCAAAGCCGGCTTTTTCAGCGGCCTCGAGCAATTCGCCATTCTTGAGCTTGTCCCAGCCTCGTTGTGCCGCAGTTTCGACGGTGTGTCCTACGAGGAACGGGCGGATGGGTACGGGAGTTCCTTGGTCGAAGAGAACCAGCATCAGCGCGTGGCCGCAGAGGGGGCCGCGTCGAGGCTGCGGGCGGCAAATTCAATCACGGCTTTAATCTGTTCGCGATCCAGCCCTTCAAACCACTCCAGGATGTCATCGATGTTTGCGCCGGCTTCCAAATTTTCAAAAATGACGGATACTGGCATGCGTGTCCCGCGCAGAACCCAGGCACCGCTCACTTTTCCAGGAACACTCTCAACAGCTGGGCATTGCGACCAATCGAGTGGCATATTGTTCTTCCTATTCCGCTAGTCTAGCGCAAAAAGTATCGAGCGGCTGCTCCATACTTTCTTACCAAAATGATCCCCCACCGGATGACGTGGATGCGCGCGTCGACACTCAACCTCTTCCAGGACTTGTCGGTCTTATATACGGAAGCCTACGAAAGATTACTTCCGCTTTGCCGACAACAGGGCAGGTAAAGTGCGTAGTTCGACTGCCGCGTCTGCTAGGTCACTCAAAACGATAACGAAGAGCCTCTGCCACGGCCCTATATCCAATTCGCCGGTAAATGGAATTGGATGTGGGGTTGCCCAGGTCCGTGTAGAGGACGCACCGATACCCGGCGGCGCGAAGTTGCTTTGACAAAGCATGAACGCAAGCTGCCGCGTAGCCATGCTTTCGCTTCTCGGGTGGCGTATAGACTCCAGACAGCCGAACCACGCCTTGCTACTGAGTCCCGGCTTACGGCCATAGACGTCGTCTCTCCGTTTTGATCCCAAACCCAGAGCTGTCCGGCGGCCAATCCTCTGTCTACGCGAAGTTCGGTATCGCTTGCAGACTCGCCAATTTCCTTCTGAAACGCGCGAGTCCATGAAACCATCAAATTGCGGTCGCCCGGACCTGCCTGCCGTAACCGACCTTCCGTCCGGGGAGCTTCTCCCATCTCCAAGAGTTCGTAGAGACGCATTCCCATAAGCGGCGTCGCCGCGCATTTACATCGTTCACCCCATTGCCCGGCGAAGCTGGCTGCGGTCGCCGCGTCCCCATTGACACCAGGCAGGGTTACGCCAGCTTCCGCAATCGCATCCACCATGGCCAGCACCGCTCGCGATTCCATCGGTGTCAGTGTCGCCGGGAAGTTCAAAGGCGACTGAAGGACCACGCCAGCGGCTTTCTCCCCGTGGAAGGCGATCCAATACCGGCCTGGATCGCCCGTAGCCAGGCGGGCGTGGAGAATCGACAAAACCATATTGTGCAAGACTGGTTCCGAAGAAAGGAACGCTCCAGCGCTCCTCAAGACGAACCCAGGATCTTCGCTAAACTGCACTCTGAATTCCATGCGGGAAATCTTACCTGAGTTGGAGCAGCGCCGTGAATCGCTTCGCCGCAGGACGCGCTAGGGAGAGCGAGTGCCAGGGCAACCGGAGATTGACCCGCTAACCTTTTTTCCCTTGACCAATTATTACTCCGAGTGTACAGTAGTTCCTGCATACTATTGCGCCCTCTTCCCGTAGCGCCAGCATCTTGCTGGCGTTTTTGCTTTCTCGGCTCGCTCGAAAAGCCAAGGCCCTTTGTCTGCAACACTTACGGCCAATCTCCAACGTTTGCACAATTTTGGTGCAATGTATCACCCGCAAGTCCTTTAGAAGCAACACTTGCGAAATATCCGCCAACTGTTGATTCTAAAACACTTGCAGAATCACTATCCCGTTTAGATGCAACACTTACAAGAAACAGGGGAGGGCCGCAGCGTGCATCGCTCCCGGGCTTATGCGCGTCGCGTGTACGCACGAATGCCCGCAACTCCAATGCTGTCAGGGATTTACTTCATGACTGGCGGATAGCCGGGGTGGGGGTAGCCGACCTAAATCTGTAAATGCCGCTGCACCAGCTTGCGCAGCTTTTCGCGATCCTCGTCCTTCATGTGCACGAATTCCACGCCGCCGCCGTCCGGTCCCACGTTCCGCACGACTGCGGTGAAGTGAATCTTGCGAAGCCCCGAGCGCACTTCCAGCTTGATGGAGTCTCCCACGGCGAGTTTCTTCGGCGATTCCAGGTACGCGCCGCCCAGGCTGATAGTTTTCACGCGCGCCAGCCCCGCTTGCGAGCCGTCAATCTGCGCCCGCAGCGGCGATTCTAAAGGCACGCGCACATACCTTCGCGGAATGACATAACTCGCATTGGTCTGCGGAGCCGCTTCAAACGCCGCACGCGCACGCGCCGAAGCAGGCCGGTTCTCAATCATCGCCAGCGCATCTTCCGCCGCCGCGCGCAATCCCGAAGGCTCGGCGAACGCCAGCCCTTCGCGCCCTTCCGCCAGCATGCGCAGCAATTCCGCCGCTTCCACGGCGCGCATACGCCCGATCGCTTCGATCGCCTTGATGCGCACAAAGAGGTCGCGCAGGACTTCATGCTCGCCCGCCGCAATTTCCATTAGCTGTGGCACGGCCGTCGTTTCTTGCGCCAATCCGATTTGATCGATCATCATGGGCACGACGAGCGGATGGGCATCCGCCAAAACCGCGGAAAAAACGAAAGCCGCCGTCTGCGACGAACCAGCATTTGCCGGCCGCGAAAGTTCGCTCACCGCCAGATCCTGCAAATTCCATTCCCAGCTCGCCAACGCCCGCGCCAATCCGCGCAGCAGACGCTCCGGGTCGGCAGCGGCAAGCAGCTTGATCGCTGCGCTTACACGCTGCCTGCGAGCCTCATAGAGCCGCGTTTCGAGAAGGTTCAGCACTGGTACGCCGATGGTTCGCAGCAGCCGAGCCATCGCCGCCACCATTTCCGCGCCGCGCGGTTCCGTTAAAAGCAGCGTCAAGCGATCGAGCAGCCTCTCCGGGTCGCGCTGCAAAAGCCGCGGCAAAACCGGATCGAGCGGACGATTGGCCAGCGCCGCATCCACCAAAAGCAGCCAGCGGTCTTGCGCCACCAGCCGGTGCGCCAGCGCCGACATGTGATCGTGTTCTTTATCCTTCGGCACACGCTCCAGGCCGATCAAAATATTTTCAAAGCCGGCATAATCGGCGCGAATCACCGCGACGCGCCCCAGCGTCTCGAGAAAAGCGGCAAGCAGCGCTGCCGTCTCCGGAATCGTTTCTTTTTCCAGCGCTTTCATCGTTCCGCGGCTCAAATCCTCCGGCAACTGATTGGGCCAGAGCGATTCGATGATCGGCGTCATTTCATTCAATCCCGCCGCCACGGCTCGCCGCGCGTTGACGTTCTCGTTTTCCACGCGCCGCGAATAGTTCAGCAAAATGTTCCGAGCCTCGCGTCGAGGAGCATCCGCGCCCGTCTCCGCCAATTGCCCGAGCGTCCGCTTCAGCGCAACAACCGGCACGCTCCATACTTCCGGCCCGCGGAGCACCGAGGATTTTTCTCGCGGCGGAAGTTCCAGCCAGAATTTCTCGACAATCTGTTCCCTGTGCGTGTCGCTGGCCCACGTCGTCGCCAGCAGCGTAAGGTGTTGCGAAGAGTGCGGGCCCGTATATCCGCCCGAAGCCACCAGCACGTCGCTCAGTTTATGAAACGTCGGGCGCACGGCGGATGGCGCAAGCGTTCCAGCGGCAAATTCCGCGCCGAGAAACTCGAGAATCAAACTCGTCGAAAGACGCAGCAAATAGGGCTGCGGCCTCTCGCCCTCGCGCGGTGCATATTGCGAAATCGAACTGAGCAGCATGCGCACCGTCTCGCGGCTCGCGTCTTCCATCGCTCCGTGGATTGCGCGCGCCGCTTCTTCCGGCGCAAGGCCACGTGCCGCCTCAAGCGGGGGCGTCAGCCGTCCAATCAAGCGCAGCGCGCCAATAAGGTCGTCGGTCTCGGGAGGCAGAATGGGAGTCTCATTGATCTCGCGCGGCGAATTTCCGCCGTACGCCACCAGCGCGCCCATCAAGCTCGCCAGCACCGTATCCACTTTGCGTTCCGTTTGCGTGTTAATGGAAATCCCTTCCACGCGATTCTCCTGGAATCGTGCGGCCCACCAATCGCTTCCGCCGCGCTTTATAGACTCCTCCGATCTTAACAATGATGCTTTGAAGAGTTGCGCGAGCGTGTCCAGTTCGCCTACATGAAATTGTCTTGCGAATGCCAGGGATTGAATTCCCGCGCGCTGCAAATCCCGAGCGAGAGACTGCATCTCGCCCCGCACATCCGGCAAGTGCGCGTCATTGAGCTTCGGCACAACCAGCCCGCCGCGCTCAATGTGTATTTCGATGCCGTTTAAGGCGCCCGCGAGATCGTGCAAGGTTTCATACGAAGTGTCGAGACTCTGAAGGCGGCGGGGATGGTTCCGCTCGTAGATGCGCTCCGAGCGAAACAGCAAATGCAGGCATCGCAGCGAATGGATCAGGCCCGCCGTCCTCGCGTCCGGAGTTGGCGAACTCGCGTCCCGCGCTGCGCCCGAAAGTGGCCGCGGCGCATTCCGCACCTGCGACTCGGCGTGAGGACGCGAGTCAGCGTTTGATTGCTGCTCCTCCGCCGGCATGATGGCCCGAAGTACCAAAACTTTCCCCACTTGCTTCCGTCGAACCAACTCCATCGACTTACTTGACCCATCGGGTAAATACGGGCCTGCCTGGACGATCCCCCAAATCCAAAAGATGCGTGTGGGCAGGGTACCCTTGGCTATAAAGCAAGCACGCTGCCTGCCCCACCTCTGGCCAGCTAAGCTGCTTGTTTTGAACAGGTTGATTCCGTGGTCCTAGAACTAGCTTGAAGGGAATGTTACAAAAAGTTACGTTCCAAGTACGAAGGAACCCAGCTCGGCGGGTTCTCAAAAGCCCTCTTTAAGCGACTAGTCCGCTGCCGCGGGTACCATTGGGCCTTACTTCGGCTGCATCGTCACGTTGTCGATGTGAACCGTGCTGCCTTCGATGGCCTGAAAGGTTCTCCGCGCCGGTTGGTATCCAGGGAGCCGCATACTCAACGTGTGCAGCCCGGAAGGCACTTGCACGCGCGCCGGTGTGAATTGCCCTGTCGATGTTCCATCGACAAAAATCTCCGCGCCCCTGGGAGTCGTTTCCACTTGAGCCCAAGCCACTTTGACCGTGGATTTTTCTTTCAGCGTCACATCCAGCTGGGTCTGAATATTGTCTTTTACTTGCACGCTTCCCGCATAAGCGTCATAGCCAGGCATGCGCAGAACCAAGTTGTAGGAGCCCGGAGCGAGCGGCAGGGTCACGGGGGTTTGGCCGGATTGCTTGGCGCCGTTAATGAACACATCCGCTCCAGCGGGCTTGCTCGTCAGAAGAAGGCCTTTCGCGAGCGATTCGAGAGTCGCTTTCTGGTCGATTACATTGCCCGCCTTCACTTGAAGCGCGGTTTGCATCGGCTGGTAGCCCTCTTTCTGAACTTCCAGGCTGTACTGGCCGGGCTCAAGCTCATTGAAGCTGCATGGCGTCTGGCACTGATTCACGACGCGTCCCGCAGGCCCGCGCAGGACCGCGGTCGCTCCAATCAGATCCGTGATCACATGAATCGCGCCGCGGCCTCCTGTCGGAACTGGATGCCCCCCGTCGGCGTCATGCCCATTTTCAGCCACGGGCGCATCTTCATACTCGATGTGATCCACAACGCGAACGCTCCCGGGCGCGTCGCGCAAGAATTTCAGCAGAGCGCCATGTTCCTGGGGACGTAGCTTGCCGGCGAGAACCAGCGTGTTTCCGATGGCCTGGACTTTCGCGCGTCCCGTCAAACCCTTGTCCGCGATGGCTTGCTCAATTTGTCCTTTGTACTCGGCTGCCTGCGCGCTCACGACCGGTTCGGTCTTCTTCGGTGTGATTTTTTCGGTGGGAGCGTCCACCGGCTTCTTTTCCGGCGGTGTGGAGTCTGGGATGGCTGCCGCGGGTGTTTCATTTTCGCCGGTAGCGGCTGGAGTCGCTGGAGCGGCGGTCGTTCCACCATCCGTTGGCGCGGTCACGGCTGCGGGTTCTCTCGTCGGCGCGTTTTTCGCGCGGCGTTAATCTGACGGGCATCTTCAATCACCGGGCGCAGCTTTTGTACTCCGTAGGCGATCACGCCGATCAGAAGCAAAGCGATGAAAATGCTACCGATCACGCTCTTCTTTTTAGGCTGTTCGATCGGAGCAAGCGGCTGAATCGGCCCGGTGCGGCGCACAGCGGGTGTCTGCGTGGGGCTGGAAGCTCGCGCATTCAGAGACCGCGTGGTTGCCACGGTCATCGGATCTTCTGGGTGAACACCACGTCCGCCTTGCGGTCCCACTCCCGAGCCGCCAAGCGGCAGGGTCGCATTCGGGACGCCTAATCCACCCGGTGCCGCCCGATACCATGGTCTTATCCGGACTTCCGCCAGGGGCGATAGTGCGGTAGTTCCGCAAGTCCTCTAGCATTTCGCGGCAACTCTGATAGCGCGCTTCGGGCTCCTTGGTAAGCGCCTTCATGACTACCGCGCTGATCCCCGGATGAATCGACGGGTCGATCTGCCGCGGGGGAACAGGCTCTTCGTTCACAATCTTGTAGATGACCGTGGTGATGTTCTGCCCGGGAAACGGTTTCTCGCCCGTCACCATTTCGTAGAGCAAAACGCCGAGAGAGAAAATATCGCTGCGGCCATCCACCGCCCGGCCCTTCACCTGTTCCGGCGACATGTAGCTCGGCGTGCCCATCACGTGGGCCGTCTGCTGCATGGTGCCGAACTGCAAAATTTTTGCGGTGCCGAAGTCCGTGATCTTCACGGTGTCGTCGGCGGTCAGCATGATGTTGGCGGGCTTGATGTCGCGGTGAACGACGTTTCGCTCGTGCGCAAATTGCAGCGCGCTGCAGGTCTGTTCCATGATGCGCAGCACGCGCGGCAGGGCAAAGGCTTGCCCGCCATCGAGATGCGCCTGGAGGCTCTTGCCTTCCACCAGCTCCATAGTGATGTAGTAGAGGCCGTCTTCTTCGCCTGCGTCGAACACGACGACGATGTTCGGGTGGGTCAACAGGCCGGCCGCGCGGGCCTCGGTCTGGAACCGCGTCAGCAGCTCGGGGCGAGATAATCCCGTGCCTTCTTCGCTCAATTTGATGGTTTTGACCGCGACCGTTCGTCCGATTACCGGGTCGGTCGCCTTATAAACCACACCCATGGCGCCGCGGCCCAGCTCACCGCTAATCTCGTAACGTCCGGCTTTTAATCCAGTTGTCATCGCCCTATTTGACTCTCCATCCGCAACATCCCGTGCGATGGTCCTATCCTCTTAAACCCGTACGAATGCCGGGGGTTCCTCCCCTGGGCAATAGGGAACCCAGCTTCGGCTGAGAAGCATCACAGCCGGATGCCTGCAGCAAGATGCGTGCAGATGCCGCTTCGTAAAACATAGGGAAACACGTCTGCTGACACCCGGGCGCCCTATCATGCACAGTACCCATTAAAATTTCCTTTGGTCAACGCTACTGGGGTACCAGTGTTTCGCACTCGACACGTGGCGCAAGGGGGCTGGTCGGGATGCTGGACAGTTACGGATGCCGATCCTTATAGATAGGTCTAGATAGTTATAGCGAGTCTCAGCCCGGTGGGATCCAGCCAAGAATTACCACTGATTGTATTGCTCCCGACTTGACCGTAATTCATCCATTAAGTCCTACGAAGTGTTTTGCTATGGGAAGAAAGCGTGTTAAGGTCGTCCCTCAGCGTCAAGCCTTCCTGTTAGATTTGGAGGGAAAGACAGTACTCAAAGTGCAAACTGTCCCGCCGGCGAAAGACGTTCTTACCCCAGAATTTCTCCAGAATCCGTATCGCGTCTATGCGGAGCTATGCGAAGAGGCTGCGATTCACCGGATTAATCTCAATGGTCCGCGATGGGCGCTCGTCCGATATGCCGAGTGCTTTCAGTTTCTGCGGGACCCGCGACTATCGTCGGCGGGAAGGATCCGGTTTTTGTTGTCCAAGCTGCTCCCTGAGACACGTTCCAACTTCACTGAACTGGAGCGCGCCCCGGAGATGTGGATGCTCCTCCTCGACGCGCCCGAGCACACCCGTCTGCGCAAGTTATTGAACAAAGGATTCTCGCCTGCGGTGGTAGAGGCGCTGCGTTCACAGGTGGAAACCATGGTCGACGGAATGCTGGATGCCGAGGTTCCGACCGGAGCTGACCGGATCGACATCGTGCGTGACATTGCCTACCCGCTTCCGGTACGTGTCATTGCGCAGATGCTGGGCGTACCCACATCTCGACATCAGGAGTTCATTGACTGGACGAACGCCATAGCCGTTTTCTTTGGCTCGCCGATGACGGATGAGACTGCTGGCGCTGCCCAGGAGGCAGTCCTCGCTTTAACGGATTTCTTTCGTAAAATTGTGGCGGATCGCCGCCAGCACAAAGGCAGTGATCTGGTCAGCCTTCTCGTCGATATCGAGGAGGATGGCCATATGCTGACCGAGGAAGAGCTCTACGCGCAATGTGTGATGCTGCTTTTCGGCGGCCATGAAACCACACGGAACCTGATAGGCAATGGCATGTACACGCTGCTGAAACATCCCGAAGAAATGGCCAATCTGCCGAGAAGCCCCGAGATCATTCGCACGGCCGTTGAGGAACTTCTTCGTTACGAAGGCCCGGTTCAGTTCGCCAGCCGAGTTGCCAAGGAGGAAATGGAAATTGCCGGCACCCGAATTCACGCAGGGGATTCGGTCCTTTTTTGTCTGCCAGCGGCAAATCGGGATCCGCGAAAGTTCGAACATCCAGATCGTCTGAATCTGAAGCGGCTGAAAAACGATCATTTGGCGTTTGGTGCGGGCGCGCATTTCTGCATTGGGAATCAATTGGCGCGGCTCGAGGGGCAAGTTGCCATCCTCAAATTGCTTCAAAGGTTTCCTGCTATGCGGTTGGCGAGCGAATCTCCTGAGTGGGTGCCTAACTTCAACCTTCGCGGACTAAAGCGTCTGGTGGTTGAAGTCTAGGCTTCGAGAGCAAGCAAGTCCGAGCGCATTGTCGGTAACTCTTACTTTATAGGTACTCGGAAAGGCGCTTCTATCGCCGGTTAGGGCCGCGGAATGGCTTCGCCGGGGGACATGTTGCGTTCGGGCATGGGGATGTTGGTTTCGCGGATGGGGCGGTCGACTTCGCCGGGGCGGGCGGGGGCTTCTAGGCCATCCGTTAGCAGGAAGCCTTGGAGGGCTAGGCCGTTGGTCCAGACGCCTTCTAGGGCGGCGATGTACTCGATTTGGAGTTCGTAGAGTTTGCGCTGCGATTCCAGGACGCGCGGATAGGACGCCAGCATTTTTCCGTACTTATCCACCAGCAGCGTGTAGGCTTTTTTGGCGTTGGGGAGAATTTCGTCGCGGTACTCCAGGGCCATCAGCTTGGCGTTGGCGTATTCGTCGACCACGGTGGCGGCGCGCTCGCGAAGAGTCAGCGCAATGCGCGTTTTTTCCTGTTGCGAGCGATCCAGGTCTGCGCGCGCAGCGCCAATGTTGCCTTGATTGCGATTGAAAAGCGGTATCTCGACGCTGGCTTCCGCGATGCCTTCCCATCCTTTGGCCCACGGCACGCTTTCCAAAGTTTCGTGGTTGTATTCCACCCCGGCGCGGAGCTGGACGTCTGGAATCGGTTCGCGCTCAGCGCGCACGAGCGCCGCTTGTGCGCGGCCCGACGTGGTTTCCGCAATCTGCACGGCAGGGCTTTGTTTGGCGATGGTATCGACGGCTTCCTCTTCGTTTAGCTCGGGCCAGCCGCTTTCCAGATTGCCAGCAACCGTCGCAAGCGGAAGAGTGGGCTGTCCGATGACGGCTGCCAGGGAACGCCATTCTTCCCGAAGCGTGTTTTCCTGCATCCGCGCGGCCATGCGCATGCGTTGCGATTCCACTTCCGCTTCGAGCACTTCGGATTCGTCGGCTTGGCCGGTATTCATCAATTCTCGCTGTGTTTGCGCGCCGTCTTCCGCAATTTTCGCGAGATCGCGCCGTGCCTCGAGCCATTCCTGCGCGGCCAGCACACGCAGGAAGGCCATTTTCACCGCCGTTGTGACGCGGATGCGCTGCTCTTGCGCTTCCATCTCCGCTAGCCTGGCTTCCGCGCCAAAAACGTCACGGTTCTTGCCGAGTTTTCCAGCCGTGACGATCGTTTGCTGTACGAAAAATCCTTGCTTGCCGCCACCGACCGACCCGCCGCGAATTTCATCGCCAGTGTAGCCCACGGAAGGATTCGGGTATAGGCCGACTTGCTGCTGACGCGCTTTTGCCGCGCGGATTTCGGCTTCCGCCTGGCGCAACGTTGGATTCGTTTCTTCGGCCATCTTTTGCGCTTGTTCGAGCGTGACAAGCGGGCCGCTCGGATTTTCTTGTGCGCGGCCCATTCGCGGATAGACCGGAGCGACCAGCGGGACGTCTCCGTGGTGGTGCATTTGCTGGTTCATGGTCATCGTGGGGGTTTTATCTTGGGCGCAGGCGGCTGGCATCAAAACCAAAGAACCGAAAAACCGCCGCGGCTACCGCGAAAGTTAGCGATGCGGCCAATGGGGATTTCAACACAGAGTTCACAGAGTACGCAGAGAAAAGGAGCCGCAGAGAGGAGGGAGATTTTGTATTACGAGGCATGGTTGTGCTCCTTTTGTTCCGGCGTGCCGTTGGTTTTTATGCGGTGCATCAGCTCGTCGTATTCCTTATCCGGTAGCACGCGTACAAGGGTCATCATGCCCATCATTCCGGCGCTCCAATTTGGCGGAAGGCCATGCGTCTCGGGCTTCTCGACAGCGTCGTCCATGCCCATTTCCATGAAGGCGTCCTGAGGGAAGCCGGGGACGCTGTTGGCATTTTCCGCGATGGGAGAGTGGTGGACGTGTTCGAACGGAACGCTCTTGGCGAGCGTTTCCATCTGCGCCAGCGCTTTCGCATCGGTGGTGTTGGCGGTTTCGATGGCGCGGTCGCGGAGAAGGTCCATCATGTTATTCATCATGTGGTGAGGCAGGTGGCAGTGCAGCATCCACGAACCCGGATATTTCGCGTCAAACTCGACGACGCGCGCTTGGGCCACACCCACGAGCACGGTGTTCATGGGGTACCAAGTGGATTCCGGCGCGCGTCCGCCTTCCGTCCCGGTCAAGACAAATTGATTTCCGTGCAAATGAATCGGGTGGTGGTCCATGCCCATGTTGATGATGCGCAGGCGCACGCGGCTGCCGAGGCGCGCGATCATCGGTGTGATGGCCGGAGCGGAAACGCCGTTGAACGTAAGCCAGTTGTATTCCATTGCCGCCGTGTTCGGCACAGTGTTGTTCGGCAGGACGGCCCACTCCTGCAAAATCATGCCGAAATCATGGTCGGCGCGCGGCTTGTAGCTCCTTTCCGGATGAGCGATAAAAAATCCGATCATGCCCATCATTTCCTGCATGGCGCCGTGCGAGTGGTAGAAAAAGGTGCCTTCCTGATGCACCGTATATTCGTAGGCGTATTTTTCTCCGGGCGCGATCGGTTTCTGGCTGATCCAGGGGACACCGTCCTGCTCGATGGGCACCTCGAGACCGTGCCAGTGAATGGAAGTCGCTTCGGGCAATCTATTTTCGAAAAGGATGCGGACGCGATCGCCCTGCTGGACCTGGATGGTGGGTCCGGGGCAGCTTCCGTTGTAGCCCCAGGCGTCGATCGTTTTGAACGGCGCAATTTTTCGTTTTACGGGCTCGGCAATGAGATGGAAGACTTTCACGCGGCCATCCATTTCGTGCGGTAGATCGGCCAGGTCCGGCGCGATCATCGGCAAATAGGGGTCTGGCTCTGGGGGCGCCACGTCCTTTTTCTTGGGGTGGCCGTATGGACTGTGATGGCGGCCTTGTTCGATGGCGCGAGCCGTTTGCGGATCGCTGACTTGCGCGCTCCCGCGCAGAGCTTTCGTCAGGCCAAGGAAGCCCGCTCCAAAAAACGCCGCGTCTTGAAAAAATCTTCTTCGTGTGCCGCTCATTCTTCCCTCCCGAATCGCGCTTCAAATTTTTCGTAATGCCACCTAGCGGAATGCTTTGTCTTTGCGGAGAGTCGATCGCGCTCCGCAAGAGAGTCATGTTCACAAGCATAGATAAATAAACTTCGTATTTTGGGAAAATCAGGAGAAAAAAAATCAGAGACGAAGAGCCGAGGTCAACTGGAGGGATGTCGTCAACTCCAGGGGAACGCGAGGCGCGCGACCTGGAGGGAAGTTTGCGGATGCCGCTAGCCGAGTTCGCCCCGCAGGCACACCAAGAATTTTTGCGGAGAGGGCGTTTCGCTCTTCTTGAGAATGGATGGCTTGTTCATCGGACTTGACCAGAATCGCAGAAATATCGAGGGAGCCGCAAGAACTGGTTGGGGCGATAAAATGCTTGGCGCCGTCCGCTCCCATGCTGGCCATTTCGTGGCAGTGTTCGTGCCTCGAATTCGAAGAGCAAGTTTTCGACGCGCAGAGAGGCGCGCATATGGGGACAGCAAGTAATGCAAGCACGGTCAAGACCGCGATAGCACCTAGAAATATCTTGGATGGCAGAGATGGGATCGATTTGCTCATTCTCTCGACGCAGAGGGCCCTTAGGCAGATGGTTTGGCGCGCTCGCCAAAAAGCCAGCGGCGTACGCCTTTCGGCAATTTTGACAATCGACCAAGGCCAGCAGCGGCAGCAACGGAGGAGGCAGCCCAAAGCAATCGATAGGCGACCAAACCGACGACCAACAGGATGGTGAGGGACGTGGCGATTAGCGTGGACTTATCCATGTTGGGCCTCGCAGACAGTGTATCACCGTCGAAGGCAGGCATTAAGAACAGTGTCGATTTCGAAAGGAGGTACTAGCCGGACGCTTGTGCTTTTCTTTGTTTCGTGCGTTCTTTCTCGTTCAATACTCGTGGCCGTTCGAATCACGGTCCACTTCCACTTTTCCTGCAAACGACCGGTATACATAGGTGAAGTATCCCGCAGCGAGAATCATGCCGACAGTCCACCAAATGACGCCGACCTTCAAACCATAAGCGCCGGCCTTCGCGCTACTGACGGTTAGCGAAAAGACTGGATTGCGCGCGGGCAGGACCATGGGGTAGACGCCGAAGACGACGCTCGTGAGCATGCCGACGAGATAAGCGCACGAAGCGAAAAATGCTTTGCGCTCGTCGCGTTTGTGCAATTCGAACGCCACGCCCGCTAGCCCCGCCACCGCCAGCAGAGGCAAAACAAATCCCCACGGCCACGTGACAAAATTTTCCTTCACTTGAGGCTGCACTTCAAACGTAACGGCCGTCACGATGGCCGTGAGAGCCACGACGCCCCACCAAACGTGGCCGGAAAGTTTTTTTGCCCGTTCACTGACCGCGCCGGTGGTTTTCAATTGGACCCAGAGGGCGCCGTGCATGACCAACGCCAGCAAGGCCAGCACGCCGACCAAAATCGTGTACCAATCCAGAATGCCGGTCTCTTCGCCGAGGCGGAAATTCGTCCACAGCGGCTCGAAGAAATAGCCGGTGGCGTCGAGCGGCACGCCGCGCACCACATTCGCCAGCGCCGCACCAAAAAACACCGCCAGCAGCAAACTCGAAGCGCAAAACAAAAAGTCCCAGAAGGGATCCCAGACAGCGCTTTTCACGTGGTTGCGAAATTCGATCGACGCCCCACGCAAAATCAGCAGCCACAGCACCATCATCAACGGCAAATAAAATCCGCTGAACCCGCTGGCATAGAGCGAGGGAAACGCAAAATAGAGCGTGCCTCCGGCCGCCAGGAGCCACACTTCGTTGCCGTCCCACACCGGCCCGATGCTAGCCAGAACCTGGCGGCGCTCCAAATCCGTTTTCGCAACGAGCAGATGAATCGCGCCGGCGCCCAAATCAAAGCCATCGAGCAAGACGTACATCGCGATCATGATGGCAACGAGGCAGAACCAGATTGTTCCCATCTTGCGCTCCTCCCTCAATCCGCGGCGAGCGAGACGCGAGCTTCCTTGCGCGAATCGTCTTCGTCTGGTCCAGGACCCTCTTCAATCTCACGATAAATCAGAAACAGCCACAAAATCGCGAGGATGGTGTACATTCCCATAAAACCAATCAGAGTGAACCAGGCGTTGCCCGCTCCCACGCGCGGCGAAACGCCACGAGCCGTGCGCATCAATCCATAAATCAGCCACGGCTGGCGCCCCAGCTCCGCGGTCATCCAACCCGCGGTGTTGGCGATGTACGGCAACGGCACACTGATCATCAGAATCCAAAGCATCCAGCGCGATGAATAGAGTTTGCCGCGCAGGAGCAAAAACGCGGCCACCACCATCACGGCGATGAATATTGTTCCCAGGCCCACCATCACGTGATAACTGAAATAGAGGAGAGAAATCTGGTCCGGCCATTCGTCCTCGGGAAAAGCGGCCAGCCCGCGGACGTTCGCGCTCCAATTCTTGTAGGTGAGAAAACTGAGCATGTTCGGTACGACCAGCGGATTGTCCAGCTTGCGGTTTTTTAGGTCGGGCTGGCCGAGAATCGCCAGAGGCGCGCCTTGCTGCGTTTCGAACAAGCCTTCCATGGCCGCCAGCGTCACCGGCTGATTTTCGGAGATCATTTTGCCTTGCGCGTCGCCGCTCGGGAAAAGTTGCAACACAGCGGCAACCACGCCGACCAGCACGCCGGCCTTTACAAACGTTCGTCCATAGGGCTCGTGCCGGCTGGTCAGCAAATAGAACGCGCCCACAGCGGCCATGACGAAGCAGCCCGTCTGCACCGCGCCCAGCATGGTGTGCGCGTATTGCCAGAGCGCCCACTTGTTCAGCAGCAATCCCCAAAAACTGGCCAGCTCGATATCGCCGTTCGCGCCCATGCGATAGGCAACGGGATGCTGCATCCACGCGTCCGTAGCCACAATTAAAAATCCCGAGAGCCATGAACCAAGCCAAACCAAAAAGGCGGCCCACCAATGTCCCACACGGCCCAGCTTTTTCTCTCCGAATAAGAACAATCCCAAGAAGCTGGACTCGAGAAAAAAGGAAAAAACACCTTCCATGGCGAGTGTCTGCCCAAGGACGCCGCCGGCCGTTTTCGAGAAGGCCGCCCAGTTCGTTCCGAACTGGAACTCCATCGGAATGCCGGTCACGACGCCGAGAGCAAAATTGATTCCGAAGATGCGCGCCCAAAAGCGGGCCGCGCGGTTGTAGTGTTCGTCGCCGGTGCGCAGCGCTTTCGTCTTCAAATAGACGAGCAGCAGCGCGAGGCCCATCGTTAATTGGGGAAAAATGTAATGGAACGTTACTGTGAACGCGAAGTGGAGCCTGTGGACGTTGAGCGCTTCATTCATTCCCACTCCTTGCTGCTGCTTGCCGCTTCATTGCTCGAATGAGCTTCGAATTCCCACATCGGACAGGAATCCAATTTTATTAGCAGCATTCTGACATGATCGCTGTGACCTGGGACACACTTTCCGGTTTTCAGACAGGAACCGTTTTGGATTTTTCTCAGCGGGAATGAAACTGGTGGGGCTGGGGAGATTCGAACTCCCGACAAACGGTTTAGGAAATGAGCCAGTTTTCGCCAAGTCGTTTGGAGTCAATCTCTCTGGATTGGAACCTGCCGTGCTCTTCCGGGCAGGCTCGGGAATTGAATTTGCAACGCAATTTGCAACGCGCTGGAGCACCAAGTTAGTTCCTTGTTCGGCCAATTCAGCCCGCTTTTCCGAAATGACTGATCCTCCATGCCTGCCGCACTGAGCTACCTGCCGCGCTTGAGGATGGACACTAGCGTTTCCCCTCCCGCTTCTCTCTGGATTTTTTTTGGGTGTGTCGGCGCCGCCATTCCTTCCCGTGATTGGCCCACCATTGTCGCTTCCACTCACGCTGAAAGACCTTTGCACAACCGTCTGAGCAATACTCTTGCGACGTCTTACGCGCGACGAAATACCTAGCAGGACAATCAGAATTCGCGCATACCTTGGCGAGTCGAGACTGACGGAAAAGTGCGTAAAGGGCGCTCTGAAATTCCGTTTGTGGCTTGTATGTGATTTGACCGCGTTGCCAGTCGAAAGTGATCGGGAGCGGTTTAGCGAGTTCAATGGGCCTCCCATCAGTATCCGTTTTCTCGATGTAAGCCTCTCGCTCGTTTTGCGGCGCCTCCTCAGGGGCAACCTCGGGAACGAGAAGCATCGCCAGCATCTCCGAATCCCCACACCATATGCGCCGCAGCGCTTCGCGCCGCCTGTACATGTGGGCAAACCTCTCAGGGAGAAACGCCGGGATTGTAGGCCTAACGAAAGACGCCCGCACAGGCCCGATACGTTCATCCACTCGAACAAACCCAGGCCAGTCCCGTTCCAAACGCTCGAAGGCCGAAGCCTCATCGCGGAGGTTCGCCAATTCCGTCAGCCCGCGCAGCAAGTCCTCCTTTTTGCGGGGACTTTGCGGCGCAGAGGCATCCTCTCGCGCTAGAGTTTTCTCGCTTTGGTCTTTGCTAGAGTTCATCAGGAGCCATAATACTAGCTTCACTTCTGCAAGTCAAGGCATCACAATACGTGAGGGATTGCGGAGTCGCACCCCGTTACTTAACCCCGCGGAGGCCTCTAGGCGGCTTTGGCGTCCGACACTGCCAGAAGTGAAATCTGGAGCCGCTGTAGCGGGGTGTGGCGTCGCAATCAAAAGAGCATGGCAGTCTGCAATTGAAACTTTAACTCTCGAAACGGCCTCTGCCTCTGAAGAGCGCCTCAGTGTTAGGGCGTTCCTAATGGGCGTGAAAGTCCGTTCTAGCAAAAGGGAACGTCGTCAATCTTCTCCCGGACTGCCGCGAAAGTGGTTTTAATGGTAACATATATTAGGATGAGTGAGATACATAGCGAACTCGCGTGTACTCCATCTTGAGACTCGGGAACTAGAAAGCCGTCGGCCCCTGGGGACCTGGGCCATGTAAAGGCTACCGTTCCTCGAAGCGCCCCCCTCTAAGCCTAGATCAACCTGCATTTTTTCCGAAGTGGGCAAATCTCTGCCTGAAATCCTCGCAGAAATAGGCCCCGAGGCCCCTCTAGGCCCCAAATCTAATTCAGAGAGAACCGGAGAATCGGAATATGTCCTCCTTTGCAGCCCCCGCAAGTCCGAGCCCTTACCCGCCCGGCATAGAAAACCTGACTGGAGACGAGCTCGCCCGACTCGCGGCCAGCGAAAGATGCCGCCAAGCTGTCCGTACGGAAGTCAGTCGGCGTCTCAAGGATAGCCCCAACAAAGCAAATTACCTGACCTTTAGGTGGTTCTTCCCCGCTGATGATGCTGACAAAGCCGATGCCTATCAGGGCTTGATCGGTTGCTGCTGGAACGCGACTAAGGCACGCAATCGTTCTGGCCTATTTCCCCGTGGTTATCCAGAGACAAAACAGTGCGATGGTTACCGCGATGGCGGAATCGCTCAGGAAACCCGCGAAGCCATTACGGGTGAGCTCGTTGAGTACCTCCATAATCTCAGGACGCTCTCGGCTCCCGAATTCGTCTTGAAGGCACTCAACGGCGGATTCCAGATCGCTGCAAACGTCGGAAACGCATTGCGCCGCAAGGTCCGGGAGCAGTCGAAACACCTCTTCCAATATGGCAGCGACGAAGTGTCGGCGGACGATGAAGGCGACCCGCTTACGCTGTTTGAGATCGTCCCGGACAACCCTGGCCCGCGAACCAATGTCTACAACGTTGTTCTGAAAGTCATCACCCAAGAGAAGGCCCAGATCGTCGAGGAGTTGGGGGAGAAGGGCTGGACCGCGTTTGAGGAGATTCTGCAGTTTGTCGACTCCGAATCGGTTTCCGGAGCAGAAACCGGATACTCCCAAAACGAGCGCGACTTCGAGCGATCCCTGACAGGCGTTTTCGAAAAAGTCTATGGCGTCAAGCAGCGGCAGGCTCGCACTATTAAGAACCAGTTTATGAGCACAGTCAGACAGATAATTGAGTCGGTTCTGACAAAGAGGTTAGGCCGTAGCGACATACGGAAGCGCTCGGTGGCCGAATATTTACCGCCGGTCGTTCCTATGGAAGTTATTCGGCGGACTTCTCGAATGCCCGTTATCTCCCGCTTACACTGGCTAGGCGACGAACGAGACTCGTTTGACCACGATCCAGGCGGCGAGCGTTCCAGTGTTGGCCGGGATGTTCCGCCGGACGAGTGGCAGAAGATCAGGGCAAGGATGCGCGAGTCTGACGACGAATAAGTGCGCGTACTGCCGCAAAGACGCATTCGCTGGTAGAAGATGATAGCTAAAGGCTTCAGAAGCCGAAACTCGACATCGGATTAGAACCCCCAATTCAAGAAGGAGAATCACATTGACCGAGCCAGTAATTCGCATCTATCTCACCCCGAAGGGCGTTTACAAAGTGGACGCTCCGGTTTCTACAAACGAAGATCGGACGCGAGCCTTTGAATTCCTTGCGGACAGAGCTTCGGCTGCTATCAAGCAGCTTGACGCCTTCTTGAGGGCCGCAGCCGAAGTCCGCAGCTAGCACTACTACCAACTCCAAAACAGAGACTTGGCCATGAGGGTGGCCGAAAGGACCTACCCAAATGGCTCTGCGCCTCGATGAACTCCTCTACCTCAGCGAAGAGGAAAGACGGGCAGCCGAAAAACTACCCCTCGATTCACCTCAACGCAAGTCCCTGCTGGCCCAAAAGCTCGCGGGGATTCGCGTCAACTTCTCAACACAATCAACGGAAAGGAAAAACAGTGTCAGACGATTACAATGATCCTAATTTTGACAATTTATTTCAGACGGAGCCTACGTTGTCTCGGGCCGATGTCCGTCTCGAAGTCCAGCGAACTCTCGCGGACATCGCTCAGTACTCGGCTCAGACGACGGCTGGCGTTCAGCACGCAGTGCAGGAAGTCGTTTCTCAACTCCCTGACTTTAAGGAGCGCATGCCGCAAATGCAGGCCATCCTCCGGGAGGAGAAGGTGCTTGCCGACGCGATCTCGCAGGCAGAATCCAATCCCAACTTGCAGAGCTACCTTCCCCCTCTGTACAAACTCACCTACAGGCTCAGCAAGAGTCCAGCTCAGTCCGGCTCGGAGTCATCGAGCGAGCGGCACGAATCGTCCCGGCCATCCGGTCTAACCGAGGAAACCATTTTTGCCAGCACCGAGGCCAGCAAAAGCGTCAATCTCTCCCCACGAAATCGCAAAAGCCTCATCGCCTCTTTGGAAGAGAAGGGCATCCTGGACGTGGAATTCTGACCAGGGAGCCCTCACAAACCGGAGCACCGACAATGCAAAACACATCCACATTCACCACAGAGCGGTTGCCGTTGGCCGCCTATCTACATGCGGGTAAGGTCCTGCTGTTCTTGCGATGCGAGGCGGGAGCGGCCGGGAAAGTTGCCTTCTTGTTCGACGATCCCGCTGGAGCCGGGCCACAACTGGAGTACGAGTACGAGAATGGGGCGGCTTGTTCTGCGGCTGCCCTGTTCGCAAGCCAAAAGTACCTTCGCAGGAAAATTGACCAAACCCTAGCAACGGAGATTAAAAGAGATGCCCGCCGCAGTTATTCCCGCAGTTGAATTTCCCGCCTCAGTTGTAACCTCCCCTCGTTTTTCCCCGGTGCTCGCATGAAAAAAAAGAGAAGCGCTTACTTCTATCCGCGCAGCGACTCCGGCAATGCCGAGCTATTCGCCGTCCTCTACCGCGATACCGTTCGATTCGATCACAAGCAGGGTCGTTGGCTCCTGTGGGATGAAGGCCGTTGGGCCGAAGACAAGCAGGAAAAAGTGCGCAGCATGATGAAGGAAACTGCGCGCCGTAGGCATGAATTGGTGTTGGATTTAGGTGATAGCGAGGAGCGGACCCGACAGATTAAATGGGCGCTCCAGAGCGAGAGCCGATACGCGATAGACGCGGCCCTGGAATTGGCCAAGTCAGAACCCAATGTCAGCGATGACGGCGCGAGATGGGACGGCAATCCTATGCTCTTCGGTGTGGCTAACGGAATTGTTGACCTTGCAACCGGGCGATTCCGTGTGGCCACCCAGGCAGACCTCATCACAAAGCTCTCGCCCGTGATGTTCTATGCCAACGCCGCATGCCCGCGCTTCGAGCAGTTCCTCGAAGAAATCTTCGATGGCGATCGGGAGCGCATTCACTATATCCAGAAGGCCATCGGGTACACGCTCACGGGCAGCGTCGAAGAGCATTGCCTATTCGCTTGCTTTGGAAGCGGGCGCAACGGCAAATCCACTCTCCTCGAAGTTCTCCTCTACATCATGGGCGACTACGGCGTTGATTTGCCTTTCGGCACACTTGAAACTAAGCACCAGATTGGCGAAGGCGCGAATCTGCCCGGCGCTCGGTTCGCTAAAGCCGTCGAGATCAGAGAAGGTCGCAGGCTCGATGAGGCCCGAGTAAAGTCGTGGACGGGCGGGGACACCATCAGCGTGCGTCCGCTCTATCGCAATGCCTTTTCCTTTTCGCCCACACACAAGCTGTGGCTGGCGTTCAATCACAAGCCCATCGTCGCCGACAACTCGCCCGCAATATGGAATCGAATCCACCTCATCCCGTTCGAGCGGAACTTTGCAAAAGAGGGGGCCGATAAAAAGCTCCTCGCCACTCTCAAAGCCGAAGCTCCCGGAATCCTCAACTGGGCCATCGAGGGCTGTTTGGCCTGGCAGAGCGAGGGTCTGAGGGTTCCTGGGGCTGTCGAACAGGCCACCCGTGAGTACGAGCAAGAGAGCGACCCGATTGGGCCATTCCTTGCGGATTGCTGTGAAGTGGACCGGAAGTTTCAGGTCCCGAAAAGTGAGCTTTGGCGGGCCTATCAGGCCTGTTGCTCGGAGCCCATGTCACAAAAAAACTTCACAGAGAAAATGAGGACCCGGGGATTCAGGGAGCGCAGGACCGGCAGTACACGGTCTTGGGTGGGTCTCCGCTTAAGAAGCAGTGACAGGAGTGACAGCAGTGACACGAATTTCCGTAACTTCTCCACTAGGAAATCCTTTATAGAAGTCCCAAAAAACGTGTCACATCCTGTCATCGTGTCACACTTGGAGGGCTAACCCCTGTGTTTATCAACAGCCTCGTTTTCGTGCGAAATTGCATGCCCAAATAAGATCGAAACAACTCCCCCAACAAGCCCCTTCACTGTGCCAGAAATCTACCCTCAAGTTTGGGGCGAGTGCCTTTTAGTGTTGCACGTTCCCTCCCCGCTTCCCCTCCCTCACATTGTCACAGGAGCGGACGTGGGTCGGAGTTAGCACTCGCCCTCTAAGATTATAGGACAGAAAAACTATGACCGAAAAAGACGCCAAAGCCGCCCTGCGCGAAATGGGCATCCGCAATCCCAGCCGCCAGCTAGTGGAGGACTACATGCGCGTCCAACAGGCCGAAGAGTGGGCCCTCGAAGTCCCGGAGCCCGTTTCCCAGCAGCCACAAGAGCAACAGACCCAACAGGCGGCACACAGCCCGAATCCTGACGATCCCGGACAGAGGCCGGACCGTTCTAGCCAATCCAACCTAGAGCCTCTGCTCAAGGATCGTGGGGAACTTGTGCGGGAGAAGGGCCCCAGGCGGGCCGGTCGTCCACGCATACAGGCCCCTTGGTTTCAGGCCGTAGCAACCATCATGAGTGACGGCACATCGCTGCGACAGGCGCTGACTGCTGTGGGCATTACCGGACTCACGCCCCGTCAAATCCGGTCCCTCTACAGAAACAGCACACTCACAGACATGCGCCGTGAAGCCCGCCAGAAATGGCTAAGGGAAGACGGATTAACGCCCAAGGACCGCCGGCGCTATGCCTGCAAAGGCGGATTTCGCTTGGGAATTTCCCCGCAGTTGCTCCGGTTATTGTGAAATTCCGATTGTCGGGGGCGAGCCGCTGATTCGCAGCGTACCATCTTTAGCAGAAATCCTCTCTGAGGTTTTCTGACAAACCTCAGCAATTCTCTGAAATCTCACTGAGACCGGAATCCCCCGAATACCCAGCTGCCGCTTTCTCCATCTCGCCTCCTTATTCAGATTCGCGCCCGAGAAATTACAGAAGCTCCAGCACCTCAAAGTGAGGATCGAAGTAATTTGCGAGGCCGATGACCTGACTAAAATTAATAACGTGCTGCGAGAGCTTTCTCGTACTTCCCAATAATCAGTAACGTCTTAGTGGTTTCTTACCCTCAACTTCATTTCGCTGGGCACGTCGAAATGGGGTTTTGTTACGTTTTGACTCGCGCCTGAACATATAGTCTGATCGAGTGAAACGGCGTAATCAGTGCCCCTTCCCGCAGATGCATCAGCTGCATCAATCGTGCCAGAAATTAGAAATGTTCGGTCCGATACATCGGGATAAATATCGGAGAGATGTTTGATATTCTCATCGTTCCCACTGATGTCAGCATCCACCACGACCGTTGCACTAAACGGATAAATCAAATGAACAGGCCAAATTTGGAGTTCGAGGACTGCAGCTGTCCCCGTTGGGATTGTCACGCTAAGCGTTTTGCTTCGTGTAACGGTCTCTTGGGTTGCATCAACTGTTACGGTACCGGTAGTATCCGTAGTGCTGAATTGAAGTTCTCCCCCGACAGTGAAATTCTGCTGTTCTCCGCCAACCTTTAGCGAAAGACTTATATTTCCCCCAGTCGTGTGAGCAACAGTATGCGAAAGCTGTATGCTTGCACTTCTTTGGAATGCCTTCTGTAACGTTTCATTTGCCTGGACCGGTGGAGCGCCCGGACAACTTTGTACAAAATAATCGTCAACGTACATCATTTTTGGAAGTTCAGTTCGTGTTGGAGTGCCGAACGTAAGGTCAGTGTGACTCACGATGCGGATATTAGAGGCGGTCAGGATTTGATTGTTGACTACTGGTTGCTGGGTATAGTAATTTACCGTCCTGCAACCTCCACCTCCTTCTCCCCCTCCTCCCAAGCATTGCGTCCGTTGGTGGCCCACGTTAATGACCGATGTCACGGGCACTGGACCCTTTTCCTGCAGTAGAGCAGCTACTTTCTCTGCCGCGTCCGTTGTCTGTGCTCCGCTTATGAAAGGCCCCAGCATGCTAATCATGCAAATACCCGACAGATTTTGAAAAAACCGTATGGCGTTGGACATTTTGCACCTCACCTTTTTGGCCTTTTTGCGGCCAATCTTAAACGAAATACTGAAACGTTATAATCCAATAAACCCTCGCCGTAAACCCCTCTAAGCTCCAAGCCGTCGTGTCCCGCCATACCCAAGAGCAAAAGCTGTATTTCAAGTCCCAAATCCGGAGTCTCATTCCAGAACATAGAAGGAGTACAGAAATGCCCCGTAAACCCGAACCACTCGAACCGTGGATGTTCGACGCCATCGAGCTTATCGTCAGACGCATCCTAACCCTGCGACAGGCCGCCCAGCAGTTGGGCGTAGACCTTACTCCGCAGCAAGCGGACAACATTCAGGGACGAATTCGCTTTCAAGATGAGCTAGAGGAGGCCCGCCTTAAGTACTATGCGGAGATCGGCGCGAACCCTCGCCTCACCAAAGACGCCGTTGTGGGCCAGCTATTCCTGCTCGCCTTGCGCCTCACCGAGGACCGTGAGGACGCCAAAGCCGCTGATGCGCTCTTGAAGCTCGCCAAGGTGCAAAACTGGACTTCCGGCGAGGACTACAAGGATCGGGCCGTTTTGGGCAACCTCAGCCAAGCCGATATTGATCGCATCAGGGCCGAGCTCAAGGCCAAGCAGGAGGAACAGGAGCAAGCAAGCAAAACCACCAAAGCCACCAAAGAGACGCCCGCGAAAGTGAACTGAGGATTCCTACGAGGCGATTTCCGCTCTGGTGCCCGCAGCGCGGATTTATTTTCCTAGCTGGTTGGGAGTAGCCGTCGGCTAGGGCTGAGGAAGTGTTCGCCAAATTTATTTGTCCGGTAACCTGTGCCAGGACTTAGCGCGATCTCTTCTCGATGTCTTCAAGGGCGGCATACCGGAAGGTGGAATGTGCTGAAGGGGCCTAGGGCCCCTTGTCCGTTATGGATTCTTATTTCGGTTCCAATTAACTACAATTGCTGCGACGAAGATTGCGACGATTAAGAGCAGGAACGGAATGAAGACCGCTCCGCCCCAATAACTCTGGCAGCACAGCGCTCCTTTGTCTAGCGGACGAGCGAACAGGCCGAGCATCGCCAGAAGGAGCATCAAATAAATCAGGAATTCCCTCAGCTTGGACCGTTCAGGCCGTCTTATGCCTTTTCTCTTCATAGTCGTCTTGAACCGCAAGAGGAGGATAGCACTCACTGAATGAATCAGGGCTCGCCTCAAGTTGACAAAAACCAGGGCAAGGGCCTAGTTGAGCATGCGCAGGA
The DNA here is from genome assembly GCA_963804545.1 of uncultured Acidobacteriota bacterium. Lineage (GTDB taxonomy): Bacteria > Acidobacteriota > Terriglobia > Acidiferrales > UBA7541 > Acidiferrum. The sequence continues at coordinate 1,159,766 of CAWDQW010000004.1, read as the reverse complement.
ATTTGATTGACGAAGGCAATGGGGTTAGGCCATGGTCTCTAAGCCTAGGAGTAATAAACAACCATAGACAACGCGGGGCGGGAGTAAAGTATGCCGCACTACTTCGAAGGTAGAAGGTTCGTTCAAGATGTCGTCGAGATTTCTCCAAACCAACGCAAGATGGTGAAGTGTTCTATTTTTCAGCGTTGGGATTTTCGGAACGCCGGGGAGTGCTACTGTGGGGGCAAAGGTACGATTGAAGTTTCGGAAAGTGTCGGATTGTCGAAGAAGTGTGTGCGCTCCATTGAGGGAGCTATAGAGTCAACGCTAGGAGTAATTGGATTTGCAAATCTAAAAGCCTCGATCAAGGCAAATGTCGGGTATGAAGTCTCGTGGGAGGTTACACAAAGCAGTCGCGCTTCGTTTGAAATCGGTCCTGCACCAAAGTGTGGTCGTGAAGAGATGTGTAGTGCTCCCCACTAATTTAGACAGTCAGGGCCTCGTTTTTTAGTACGGCTGCGAAAGACAAGAAGGCCTCGTGAGGAGTGCGATTTTGGACTCCGCTGTGAGGCCGGTCGTGATTGTACTCCTTGATCCAACGAGCGATCGATGCTCGTGCTTCTTCTAAGCTCTGATACTCCGCCGTCCAGACTTCCTCCTCTTTCAAGCTGCGATGGAAGCGTTCGATGTAGCTGTTGCCTTCCGGGTGATGATACGCCGTCCGCCGATGGGTGATGCCGAGCCGGTTGAGCGTCTCCATGAACCGCGTCGAAGTGAACTGTGTCCCATTGTCTGTGGTCATCGTCAAGCGAGCCTCGCGGCTGCCCTCAGGTAGCCGTTCGAGTACCGCCTGCTCGACTGCTGCAAGCGCGTCCTCGGTCCTACAACGATGTGAGAGATTCCATCCCACGATCTCCCGCGTGCAGCAGTCGATCACATCCACCAGGTAGGTCCAGCCCACGTTGGCCCCGGCCCACACTTTCGTCATGTCCGACTGCCAGATCTGATTCGGCTCACTGGCTTCCACGCGGCCCCATTCTTTCTTGCGTCGTGCGCGCAGACGACGCGAGCGCACCAGCAACCCACGTTCGCGCATCACTCGCAATACGCGTTTGCGATTCACTGGAAGGTGCTCCTTTCGTCGCAGCCACCAGGCCACGCGGCGATACCCGTACGCGGGTTTTTCCCCGCAGGCCACGACGATCTGTTCGTCGAATTGCCGGTTCGCTCGGCTCCCTCGCGGCCGCTTTCGGTAATACAAACTCGACCGGCTGATGGCCAACGTCGCCGCTACCATCGTGGCCGTGAAGCCCTGCGTAACCATCTCTCGTGCCTGGGAGTGAACGGCACCACAGCTCACTCCCCCACGACGTTTTTTAGGATTTCGATCTCCAGCGCCTTCCGGCCCAGCGTGCGTTCGAGTTGCCGGATGCGATGGTCCTTTTCGGTTTCCGCCGCGGCAGCGCTTCTCCCCCCAAGCGCTGCCTTCGCTCCCTGTTCCGCTTCATCCTTCCAGCGATAGAATAGATTCGGAGCGATCCCATGACGCCGACACGTCTCCGAGACGTTCCCGCTCTTGATACCTTCCTGCACGATCTGCCACTTCTCTTCCGGGGATCGATCTACGCGTGGTTTCCTGCCCATGTTGCCTCCTGTTTGGAGGCCCTGATTCTACCTAACTGAGGTGTCCAGTTTTAAAGGGGTGCACTACATCTGTGACACTCCGCTCACCTTAGTTCGCGCCAAAGAGCACTTCATTGCTCAATAGCTGATATAATATCTATTAATTACAGAGTACCAGCTTTATCTATCCGTGTTGCAATCCGTAGACTACGCGATTCTACAGAGTAGGCAGCAGGTTGCTTCGAGATTTGTTGAAGGCCGAGTGTGCGAAAGATGTAACAACGAGTGTATGAACTATCTGGAAACAGCGGCGATGTTAGTTCTAAAGCCCCTTATCGCTGTTACTGCATCTTTAGCGTGCGTTTCTTACACTGAGAGAACTATTGTCGCAAAGTGTAGCACTAAAAACAGCATATGTCATGAGCCATGCGTCACCGCTCAAGAAAACACCAGACTCTTCTCATCTACGCTACATGAGCCAGAATTTAGGAGCCGTTCCACCCCGAGTTGAGCTCTTTCGTTGTCAGAATTTAGCGGCCTGGAGACTTCCGTCAAATACAACGCAATCTGTGTCATCATCTGACTGATAGGCCACTGACTAGGACTGGCTCGCCTGACTGAAGCTATAAGATTGCTATGCAATTCCTATTTCTTATGTCTTCTGGTCCGCTCACTGGCCCGAGCCTTAAACAGAACTCATGATGGCTGCGGGAATTCACATCCCATTGTGGCCGATTCGCCCGATAAATATCTCGTACCACGCGCAACAGCCTACGCTTCCAAACGACCCGATGGCACCACTCGATAGGTTTTGTAGCACGCTCGCCGTTTGTGATGCTACGTTTTCTCCGATACAGTGAGCATCAGTCAGGCACTGGTTTGGAGCCTATTTTCTCTTCAACTCGGCGAGAGCGTCCGCGTATCGTTCAAGTTTCGGCAGCAATGACTTCTTCAAATTCTCAGCCCCGCGAAACTTCCCACTTACTAAAGCGCCCTTGGTTTAACTATTCGGAGGAGCAGAACTCAACGTCTTTCACTTGACTATCACCGCGAACGACGTACAGGCTAAAGGCATCCCACTTCCGTTTGAGTCTGTCTTTTTGGTGGTGACGAATTCGTGATGCCAGACTGGAAGCTTTACCCACGTAGTGCGGCACATCGTGTTTGTAGAGTATGTAGACCCCGCTATAGCCTCGCAACAATTCGTGAAATTCTTTCCAAAACACTCCAAGCAGAGCGCCCGGAATATTTTCTGCGTATGCTCGAATAAGTTTGACGCGGGATTTGCGCCTTCGGGACTTCTTTTTGGTATTTGTCTCGCTTGGTTGCATTGCCATTTTCTTGCCGAGAGTATACTACTCAATTTCTAGATATTTCGACATCAGCATTTCATGACTCATGTCGGGTAGCTTGGTGTTTCTTATTCAACCAGCGCAATCTGCTTGTCGTGTTGCCACGGGCCGGAAATTCTCAAATTGACTCAGTCTGCGGCTTTTTTTTCGAGCGGCATGTCGAGAATATGTCGGACCGCCTGCCGCATCCGAACGCGATCAGCCCCTTGGGGGTGACGAAGCCCGAAGGCCATAACGATGTGGCCGTTAGCGTCATATGTTCCCCATGAGAATCCCGAAAATTTCTTTGGGTCGAGGCCGAGTGCGCCCTTGCCAGTGGCTTCCTCCTCGCGTGTTGCTGGTACTCTCGACCACGCCACACTACTAAACACGAGCACTTTATCGAGATGTTTTTCCCTGATGAGGTTCAGAAAACGCTCTTTGGCCCGCTTGATCTGGTCTTTCGTCCCCCTCTCGGTAGCGCTCGTCAGAACCGCCGACGCATTCAGGTATGTAGTTAAGAAATATAACGCGGTTCCAGAGCGCTTTATGGTCTGGAAAATCAAAGTAACTTCTGATCTGATTGAAAAAACTGATGTTTTGCTTGCCATCGATCACGTCAGAGACGACACCTATCGTAAAACTATCAGCATCCTTATCTTCTTTGCTTAGCCAATGTGAGTTCCCCACGATGCAGATGCGTTGACTTCCTATGCCGTCTTTTTCATAGCTTGGTCCGACCCACGGAATATGTTGGATCAAAATAGCCTTCCTTCTGCCGAGAGTCCCCCGCTGCGTCTAAGCCAGCATGTGCTGTTCCCAAGCGCGGATCAGTGGCTTGACGGTGACGGAGCCTACGTTGAGGTCCAGCCCCCATGCTCGCTCGCGCACGGTATTCCGCTAGTGCTCCAGGACAACGCGTGACCAGTCGTCACGATCAACGAACGGCTCCCCGAGATCGCTCACGTCCTTGGCACAGAGGAATCCCAAGTACACCAGCACGACCGGAACTCCCATCTGAGGCCAGCTTCCATGCCCATGCAAAACTGTTCGCCATCTGATAATGTGAATCGAGCGAAAGGTTCCAACCGGGCATCGCTTCGTTAAGCCTCGATGACGCCTCATTTATGGCACGGCCAATCTGTTCGTGATTCTTCTCGGACCGGTCCGATGCATCGTCACCAAGAATCTTTCCATCCTGTTTCAGTTCCGCACGGTGGGCTTTAGCCTCAACAAGCAGTAGACCCGGTTGCTCTCCGATTGTGCAGGTGCTCGCAATGTCCCAGTTTGGAGTATTCGCTCGTTTTGGCACGCCCAGCCACCAGGTCGTAACTTTCTCGCGTTGTTCATCAGAAAGAAAGCCTATCGACTCTCCCAGTTTTGCCTCTTCGATGGGATTGGCGTCCCAGCCGCCGTATGCATTTAGCACTGGCAGTCCCTTGGGCATCCAGCAGCGCTCAGCCTCGACACGAACATCAGGCAGCCCGACAAGTTTGGTTAACTTATCGGCCACAGATGTTCGATCTCCTTCCATGAAAAGCAAACAGCGAGGAAAGCTACCGCGTCTGCGATTTTTCGGCAGCGCACCAAGCCAGTCCATGCCTCAAACCCCCACAAGGAGATACACCCAAATACCACCCAAAGTGAGCCCCCATCGAGCCAAACACGGCGCGCCGTGGGGATGGCGACGCTTGTCGAAAGCCAGCCGAAGCTTTTCTTCTTAGGTGCTTCGGAACACAACTATGCTTTCACGAGAAGGTCTTCGCCCGAACCTTCCCATCTGTTGAGCACTGTTTCCCCGGAAGCGTACCGCTATGAGGTGATCGCACCTTAGACCAACCTGTTCTCCGATCTCAGCAGTTAGTTCATCGACAGGAATGACTTGCCCCCGGTATTGCGCGTTCCCCAAAACGAATGCGATTCTCCCTCCACGTCTCGTGACCCGCCAGCACTCTTTCAGACTGAGATTGAGGTCTACGAAATATCCTTCGAGCATTCGAATGATTCTCTTGTCCTCGCCAGCTTTCTCGATTTTCCTCAGCGTTCGCGTCAGCGATGAAGGTTGAGTGTAATCCTCGCATTCCGGCCGTTTCGGATGGGCTTCGGGGTGAGAGTGGAATGATTGGTAACGGAGTTTCTTGGTTTCGTTCCAATTCAAGAAGCCAAACATTAGCTCCACCCCGAACACTCGGGTGTAGTCGTCGCGATTAGGATAAGGCGGGGATGTGATGACGGCAGAATACGCTTTGTCTGAATCCGGTAGGCGCCTTGCATCCGCAATCTCTGCGACCCAGCCCCTCTCTTTCCGCAAGCCGCACGCTTCAACATCGCTGAGCATGAATTCAACTTGTTCTGTCAGACTGTCGAGGATGCTCGTATAGCGTTTCCCAGTGTTTTTCCAGCTAAGCCAGCCTCCCGTTGGCACCGCCCGACTGTAGCGGGACAAAATCCCGAGCAAAGCGAGCAAGAACTGTCGTTGAGTCGTGGTACATTCCAAACGACGAATTTGATCGGCTATCGAATCGAAAGCTCCTAGCAATCTGCCCGGCAAAGCGTGCCTCACGAGAAGAGGATACGTCTTGGACGCGCCGTTCCAACATTCCGGGTGTATTGCCTTCCTCAGCTGCCTCCAAATATCTTTGAGCTCGTGAACAGCATAATTGGCTACCTTTGCATTTGTTGTGAGCGCCGCCAACGGAGACAGGTCATATCCTTTGGCACGAACCCCTTTTTCTTTTGCCGCGACCAATGTGGTTCCAGACCCACAAAAGGGATCGAGGAGTCGATCCTCGGATGTTAGGTTCCATTCCTCAATCAGCTTGTGAACAAGCTCACTAGTAAAGCTGTGCGGAAAGTAGTACCAACGATGGATCGGTTTGTTCCTAAGGAGTGAAGGCGTCACCCAACCACGCCAACCAGGCTCCGTTCTTACTTCAAAGTCGCTCATCGCCTTATCTGGTGTGTCCGATAGCCTGATAGGCAGGCTTCGGAAATTCGATTTTTACTGGTTGTCGATAGATCGGATGGGAAAGCAATAGTTCGCCCTTGTCCAACCGGGTGAGATGAGCCTTAAGATCATTCGAAATAAAACGATAAGAGGCATCGGACAATTCCGACGAATCGCTGCGCCCAATCACCTTGGTGCTACTGTTACCGACAACTTGACCATGAACCTCACTCATGAACTGCTCTGCCGAAATCAGGACTACTCCCAACGAACGACCTCTCGCCGCTATGTCGAGCACATATTCCAGAATCGAAGACTCGCTCTCACCACGTCGGGCGGGCGCGTATTTGTTCAATTCGTCAACGAATATGACGACCTTTTTCGGCAAGTCAACTTTTTCGTCTAAGCCTGCTTCGGCATACATGCCGTATACCTCACGGATGATCTGCCCGAACACCAGTGCCCTTTCTTCATCTGTTAGCTTCGCAATGTCCACGACTGTTGTTTGACCGCCTTGAATTTTCCTAATCTCTTCACCCAGATTGACGGCCTTCCTCGGGTTCCTCTGCTCGATAAAAACGCCCGACTGGCGATCTTCGTGACTCGCCGCAGGACTCGCACGAATCTGCCTACGGATGAGGCGGCGACCTCGCCGAACTTCTGGGGGATACCTTGATCCATCAAGGGCTTCTTGTTGAGAAGATCGCCCCAAGTGTTCACACCTTGCCACTTCGGCTCGTTGTTGCCGATACCCTGTTGTATCTCGCCGATCAGTGCACCAAGAGTGTCCCAAGGGTCTGGAACCCGAACCATGAGGCTCAAACCCGGGCCGGGATTTCCACCGTCGCCGATTACATCGCGCAGAGAATATGCGTAAGTCTGAAACTGATCCGGAGGCTCGCCAAAGCAGTTTGGAACCCCCGTGGTCTGTGTTTCTTTGCCCCATGGCAGCAGGTAACGCACACTCGTAAATGGCTGCGGCTTCAGCCCAAGGTATTCCCACAATTCGTGTTCTTCGGGCTTCATATTCTTGCGTGGCTTGTCGATGACCAGCAAGTCGTTTTGCTTAACGTTGAGCAGAATCACCGCCACGTCTTTCTCTCCAACCGTTTGCATGATGGACTGGATCAGAAACATGGCGTAAGAGGTCTTAGTTGCGAGTCCCGAGATTCCGGCGATGTTGACATGTGCGCCCTCCGGGCCTAGAACGTACCGTCTGTCGAGGTACACGCGAACCTTCGTGCCATTCGACATGCGGATCATACCCGCAGGAATGGTTATCTTCTCGTTATACTCTTTCTCGTACTCGAACATCTTGTCTATGCCGAGCGCTACATGGATTCCTGCTTCATCAGCAAACTTTACGGGCGATTCACTCTGCACGGGCATGTAGATGCCCATTGGGAATTTCTTTGGTTCGTTAGGATCGTAGTTAGCCAAAACATTTACTTCCGCGACGTTTGCCCCCTGACGTGGAGTCTGGGGATTTGCTTCGGTGCTGCCGAAATCGCTTGAGATGAAGTTGGAGAGATGTGATGGGGCGTCGGTAATCTGCTTAATGTTCGTGACCAAGCCGAAAGTGCGAGTACCTTCCATCTGGTCGGCTTCCACTCATGTCGAAGGGGTTTACAATCTGGTCGGGCCCGAGCCAAAAGGAGAATTTTTCCGACGAGTTCGCCTCGCGCTCCGTTGCCGAAGCCTTGCCAATGGGCATTGCTTTCTTGGCTGAGCTTGGGGCTTAGTATCCATGATGTCTCCAGTAATTAGGGCGCTGTCAGATCTCCATCAACTTCTCACGCGTATCTGCATCGCTTCACCCAGCCGAGCCGCATATCAGGCGACGTGGGCAGGCAAAGGCCACTTCAGTCCCGCCTTTAGAATTTCGGTTGAGACAAACCCATTCTTTACTGCTTGCTCGGCAAGATAAATCGGGTACAGGTGCGAGTGCCAGCGAACGTCTTTTCCATGCGGTGAAGCGCACCGCTCCGCAACGAGTGCGCCCGAAACTTCTGTAATGAGTTCCGACGAGACTGCTTCCATGGTCGGATTAGGAAGTTCGACGCGCAGCACACCCATCAGCGGGAAGTCTAGGTATTCTCGGCCGCGAATGCGGACGAACCACGTGGCGATTAGACCGTCACGCAGCGCGAAGGCGAGAGTGCGTTGTCCTACCTTGAGATTTGAGAGCAGTTCGTAGGTGTTGATGGTCTGCTTCGCTCCCCTGCCGCCCCTGACAGAGAACTTCAGTTCCTTCCACGAGGATTTCACCACTCCTGCGTAGTCTCTGCCTTCCTTCCAGTCCTTCGCATATTCGCTGCCCAAACCGCCATCGAGCATCAGCCATTCGTTATCCGCTCTGACGAGACCTTCGGCGATTTCTTTCTCGACGCCGCGCATAATCCAGTTCGCCTTGTGAGCAGCGCGGGAACGGGGTTCCTTACCAGCTTTGATGCCCTCGGTCTGCGCATCCTCCTCTTTTAAGTCTACGAATGCGTATCGGTCGCCCGCCGCCTTTACGCGGGCTTCGATCTCGTCGCCGAATGAAACCTCATCCTTGTTCATGAGCAGTACGAATTTGTGTTCTGCCTTGGCGACCTTCATACGCCCGCTAGGGTCACGATGGACGGCAGCGGCACCTACCTGTGAAAAGTGGATCGGAGTTTGTCGGTCGCCTTCCACGACGTTGCCGAGATAGAACGTGCGAGCAGAACCATCGAGGAAATAACGGAACAAATGCTTGTTCTCCCGGTGGATCATCGGGCAATCAACATATAGGCTCCGGTTTGGTGCCTCGACGACTATATCGAGTAGCCCGTGCTCCGTACCAAGGCGCACGCGATCATAGGCTTCTTCTTGGTCAGGACGCATCATGTCTTCAACTGCCTGTCCAGTTGCAGGCAGAATCTTGCCCTCTTTGACCATGACCTCAAGAGCGGGTCGTAAGCCTTCAAATGGATTCTTCATATTTTGTTTTCAGCAATTGAGAATTTCACGTCGCGAATTTCCTCGTCGGATAAATCCCACGAAGCCGCCGCCAATTGATCTATCTCATCGGTAATGCGTGCCACATCCGCCGTCTCATTGTCACGGAGAGCTTCGTGCGCTTCTTTCGAGAGTTCAGATAGACGACGGTGAATCTTATTGTGTGCGTCGTAATCGGGAATTGCTAGTTTCTCGAATAGGTGTGGTGAAAACTGGGTGTTTATCACGTAAGACTCGACGAACAACCGGGCGGGCGATGAATTCAGGAGGGCACATACGAAGTGAGCTTCTTTCTCGACCTCGAAGGGCACAAGTATCAATTTATGATCAGGAATAATTGTTTTCCCATCCTGCGATCCTGCTACCGCACAGGTTAATCCTCCCGCAATTTCTCGGATCACTAATTTATGGGGCGCGAAGGTATAGTCGCCAATATCGAAGATTGAATAAAAAGGCGAATCGACATTGAAATAGCGTTTGAAGCTGCCGCTCGTCCGAAGCTCCTTTTCAAAATGCTGAAGATAGCTCCAAGCCTTTGGATACTTGCTCTGCATCTCCTCAACCGGGATCGCTTTCAATCGCATGCCATGTTCGTGCGTCAATAGAACCGACAATTCCGGTTTGACTGACCACGCCTGCACGTCCATACCGCGAAGTAATGGGTACACAAGTTCAGCTTCGAGGCTAGTTTGGAACGTGGGCACGGGTCGCTTTGCGCGATCGGTTACATTTGAAGCCATGAGGAGACCATTGGGGCGCTCGCCATGCACAGACAGCCAGAAAACGCCGTTGATACTGCACATGATCCCCTTCCTGCCAACGTAATTTGAAGGCCCTGCCAAGCGGCGCAGTACTCGTAGTGACTTTGGTCGCGCCGTCAGCCAAGGTGAAGTCTCATCGTGCGCATCTACAGGTTCAGCTCTCCAGTCCTTGAAAGTGATTTTGTTGGAGGTGACCTCCTCGTAAGGCGTATCAAATCCAATGGCACTGCCTCGCCCAGAAGCTCGCTTTTTCCAATATTGGTAAATGACCGGATACTTCACTGGCTTATTTTTTACGAACACGGCTACGGACGTTCGATTGGACGCGCCTTCGAACGGATTCAATTCCACCATGTCGTCAACAGATTGAGGGCCAAACGGGATATTGCCGGGAAGACGAAAACGCCTAAACCCTTGCCCCGCCGCCGCGCTCTTGAAGAGATTTTGTGGCAGCACGAATCCAAGCTTGCCACCAGTGACGAGGTACTTGTCGGCTGCGACATAAGTCATCAGCATCGATATGTCGTAGCAGGCCGCTCCCAAGATCGTTTCCATTCCTGATTCCCTCTTTGGGAACAGACCGTAATGTTGCCACAACGGCATTGTCGAACGCCTATAGTCGTCCGGCAAATTCATCCAATTCACCCACGGTGGGTTTCCGACAACGTAATTGCAGGGCTCCAAGAAAAGCGGTGCGAAATTGTTTTTGATGAGTCGAGCCCACACGCCATTCAAACCCTCGTCGTGTAGTCCACGAATCAGATCGTACAGGCTACAAACTTCATCGCGGATGGCATCAGCCTCTTGATCGTCGAGTTTTGCAGCCTTCTTCAGTCGTTGGAAGAACGCATTTCGTACAACCTTCGTTTCCACACACTCATCCAGCGTATTTGCCAGTGCGTCAATTCGCTCTCGTTGAGCGAAAACTGCTGGGACGCGGAACACGGCGGCTGATGTTTTGAGCGGATAGACGTCGCCCTCAAAAAGGTTAGTGCCGCGAGAGGGCGTGAGAACCGAGTCAGCCTGATACACAGGAATGTCGATCTCGCCAGTCCGCGACTTGAGCAGGTCGCCAAGCGCAAGGAGGTAATTGGTACGAGCGGCGATAACAGCCAACGGGTTTAGATCAATACCAACGACATTCTTCAAAATCAAATTCAATGTCTCGGCGGGGTTCTGTCGGTTATGCGCGGCACGTTGTTTTATGTATTTGATCAAAATCACCAGAAACGTCCCAGAGCCGCACGCCGGATCGAGGACTCGCTTCGTAGCGTTGCCGAGGTCTGCCGATCCGAGTGTCTGAATTACTAAGCGCTCAGCCAACCAGTCTGGAGTGTAATATTCGCCTAGGTCATGGCGAATCTCCCGAGGCAGTAAGCCGTGATATAGCTTCTTCAATAAATCGCGGGCGTTTTCGGGAGCGAGTTCGATAGTACCCACCCCTTTAAAACTGGACACCTCAGTTAGGTAGAATCAGGGCCTCCAAACAGGAGGCAACATCGGCAGGAAACCACGCGTAGATCGATCCCCGGAAGAGAAGTGGCAGATCGTGCAGGAAGGTATCAAGAGCGGGAACGTCTCGGAGACGTGTCGGCGTCATGGGATCGCTCCGAATCTATTCTATCGCTGGAAGGATGAAGCGGAACAGGGAGCGAAGGCAGCGCTTGGGGGGAGAAGCGCTGCCGCGGCGGAAACCGAAAAGGACCATCGCATCCGGCAACTCGAACGCACGCTGGGCCGGAAGGCGCTGGAGATCGAAATCCTAAAAAACGTCGTGGGGGAGTGAGCTGTGGTGCCGTTCACTCCCAGGCACGAGAGATGGTTACGCAGGGCTTCACGGCCACGATGGTAGCGGCGACGTTGGCCATCAGCCGGTCGAGTTTGTATTACCGAAAGCGGCCGCGAGGGAGCCGAGCGAACCGGCAATTCGACGAACAGATCGTCGTGGCCTGCGGGGAAAAACCCGCGTACGGGTATCGCCGCGTGGCCTGGTGGCTGCGACGAAAGGAGCACCTTCCAGTGAATCGCAAACGCGTATTGCGAGTGATGCGCGAACGTGGGTTGCTGGTGCGCTCGCGTCGTCTGCGCGCACGACGCAAGAAAGAATGGGGCCGCGTGGAAGCCAGTGAGCCGAATCAGATCTGGCAGTCGGACATGACGAAAGTGTGGGCCGGGGCCAACGTGGGCTGGACCTACCTGGTGGATGTGATCGACTGCTGCACGCGGGAGATCGTGGGATGGAATCTCTCACATCGTTGTAGGACCGAGGACGCGCTTGCAGCAGTCGAGCAGGCGGTACTCGAACGGCTACCTGAGGGCAGCCGCGAGGCTCGCTTGACGATGACCACAGACAATGGGACACAGTTCACTTCGACGCGGTTCATGGAGACGCTCAACCGGCTCGGCATCACCCATCGGCGGACGGCGTATCATCACCCGGAAGGCAACAGCTACATCGAACGCTTCCATCGCAGCTTGAAAGAGGAGGAAGTCTGGACGGCGGAGTATCAGAGCTTAGAAGAAGCACGAGCATCGATCGCTCGTTGGATCAAGGAGTACAATCACGACCGGCCTCACAGCGGAGTCCAAAATCGCACTCCTCACGAGGCCTTCTTGTCTTTCGCAGCCGTACTAAAAAACGAGGCCCTGACTGTCTAAATTAGTGGGGAGCACTACCCGGATCGTATTCCGCGAGCCGCTGTGCCATTTGACTGAGAGCCTTTTCAACGTCATCGTTCCATGCTGATAGGTACCATCGAAAGAAATCACCTTCGAGGAAGTTGCGAATCCCGTACTCGCGAAAAAGTCCGCCGTGTTCTAAATCAGCAAATGCTTGCCTGAGGTCATCCCCGCTCATTCCTGCTAGTTGTTTCAGGGTCTTTGGCGAAGCCTCACCCGAGGCAAACCTTGCTGCCGCGAGCCACGCGACCAGCTTTATGAGCAATGCGTAATAGGTATGCAGAGCATAGAAGACCGTGGCAGCATCCGCTTTCCGGGCATCGATGCCCATGCCGCGAACGAAGGTACGAAACTCTTCCTTGCTCTCAATACTCTGGGCCCAATTGGCATAGTCCGTAGCTTCGCTGTAAAACAACTTCCACTGCTCAAATAGCTTGCCCACTAGCGGATCGTTTGTGGATTCCAAAGTCTGATAAAGCGCACGGACAGCACGTTGAGCCCGAAGCGTGCGAGGGCCGAAGTCCTCGACGAGGTTCTCAGGCACGAGTGCAGCGCCCGTGCACAACGAGAACAGCAACCTGAGAAACAATCCGGTCGAGGCGGCGTTAACAGGCAATGGGTCGTCCACCGACCAACCTTCCCCGACTTGTCGAACGAAGATGTAGAAAAAACCGTCGGTCGCTACGCCTGCAAGACGGGCTGCCTCTCGCTTCTCACGCTTTGCTACGTCCCTGATGTAGTCCTTTACCTGCTGGATCACGGAGGCATTCGCCCGATTTGTATTGCTCGCCGCAAGCACGCCCGGTTTCTTGTATTCGAGGATCAGTCTGTTGTAGAGGGAATCCACACGACCGCAAGCAACGGCGAACTCATCTCGCGGCATGATAGTCAGCCCAGCCGCCAGCGCGGCGCGGTCGAGGATCAGCGCGGCTTCACGCCGAAAATCCGCTTCAGTGCCGCCGCGCCTCGCCCTCTCAAGTAGCTCTTGGGAAACCACCTTTGCCTGCTCAGCAGCGATTTGTTCGACATCCTGTGGTTCCACACCTGTGCTCCCGCTGATCTTTGGCAAGGGTCTTATCCTTATCCGTAAGCTTCTGGGATTGCTTGCTTATGTTCTTGTACCTTTTCTTTCAGTCATTTCTCAAGGAGAATATGCTTGCTACACCAGTAACGTGCCGCAATGTCAAGCCCGCCATCGCCACCAATGAGACCAGAGCGGCTGTGTGTACTGGCACAGCGTATCGTTGAAAGCATACCTGACTTCTTCGACACGAAAGGGCCGGGCAAGGGTGACCATGCGACAGCCGGTTTTGTGCATTCGCTCCGAGAGTCCGCCGCAGGAATCTTTGGCTCCGATTACAGCGAGAAACCCGCTTGCACCTCGGCAGGGTTCAGGTTCGATTTCTTTTTCCCTGAGGAAGCAGTCGCGGTCGAGTTCGCTTTCGGTTTGCACAATCCGAACTCGGAGTTCGAGCGCGACATTTTCAAGTGCCTTCTTGCGATTGAGGATGGTTGCCCCGTGAAGAAGCTCATGCTGATTGGAAAACCGGGTGCCATTGGGCGCTTAAGTTCACCAGCGCCGAAGGCGATCATTGCCTTCGCCAAAAAGCGATTCGATTTGACAGTCGAGGTGTTCGAGCTGCAACGTCCGAAGAACTGACCTATCGCCTTTTTAGTCGTTGTAACCAAAGTCCTTCAGAATCTTTGAGCGTTGTTCGATGACTTGTGGTTCGAGCAGAGTCTCGCTCAGAAAAAGTTGTCCGGTGCGAACTGTAAAGCCACAATTAAAGCAGGCCATTCGCAAGGGAACGACCTTGCTCCCCTCTAATGCGTTGGCGTCCAGTTCCACCAGTGTGCTGTCCAAGTCCCCGCAAATGGGACAACTGAAATGATCCCAACTCGCATTGAACCTACGTTCTAGGGCCTTCTTCTCGGAATCGATTCTCTCGCCTTTAATAAATATCACGTCATCGTGTTCAAGAGCGTCAGACTCCCAGTTCGCCAAAAAATTGTCTCGAACGCACCATTGGAGGTAATAGGCGAAACTCCTGAAACAATATGTGAACTCGCCCGCAAGACCCTTTGCTCTTTCATAAACTCGCCCCGCAACGCTCAAATGGTAGGCGTAATCCACAATCAAGCTATCAATGAGGTTAAACCCGTGTAACTCTTGAAGGCACGAAGCCGCGAACGGGAAACCAATTCGAATTAAGAGTTGCGCCGATTCGCTGTCATCCTTTGGGTTGAATCCCTCGTGCACGATATGGTTCCTAGCCTGGCGAAAATCATCAAGGTCGGCTTGTGGAAAGCTATTCAAGACGGACGACAACCCTCTGGCCGCGGGGATGAGGTGGTTGAGCGTTGGAGTTTTCGCGGACTGTTTCGCCGAAGCTTCACAGATCGGGGAGTGTTTGAGGATGGATTCGATTATTGACGCACAGGCGGTCAAAGCATGTGGGTATCGGTGTAGGCTGACGAGAAAAAAACTGGTTTCAAGACCCTGAAGCGAACTGGCAAGGGCTGCCGTTGTTTCTGGCTTATCCGGTAACTTGCGGTAGAAGAGGAATTGCGGCTCTGTTTGATGCATATCACCCCTGCTTCGTACGGACTATATCGAGCCCGAAAGTTGCATGTGCTTTTCAGTCTGCGCAATTCTGCCAGAAATAGCCGGCGTGGAGGTGTAGCGCCTTATCGTCTTTGTGTGACACGCATACTTTCTCGCTCTCGAATTTAGGTGCAGAGTACACTCGCGCTTATCTGCCGCCGCGCCATCGGCGCAGGCTCCGTACCAGAAATTCTCAAATTCAAGAAGTCTTGCGGCGGAAAAGAATGATCATTCCGGTCGCGCTCTGCGCGGACGAATGTTCTTACATAAATGGGGAACGCTGCAAGATTAAGTCGACGAGGGATTGCTCACGGAATTTGACGGTTCGCAAATCACTCGAAAATCCGTTGAAAAAGCCGCGAAAATCGCCTACAAATCCGCAGTTTTCGCAAATTGGTACTTGACACAAAAACGCGCAAGCGATATAGGTCTATATCATGCGCCACTGCTCCACGGCCCAAGTCGCCAAGATGCTCGGATTGCATCAGCCGAATTTGCAGCGGCTCATCCGCGAGAAGCAGATTCCGTTCCCCCCGGTACAGCGAGTAGGCAAACTGCGAATCCGACTCTGGGGGCCCAAGGACGTGAAGCGCGCACGCGAGGCGCTGCACAAGAAACAGAAATAAAAAACGGGCCCGCCGACTGTTCTAGCAGCCGACAAGCCCTAACCAAAGTTACCTGTTAGGAGGAAACGATGGCTTCACCAATTGTAAGTCAGTCCGTCTGTTCACCTGTAGTTCCTGTTGGAAGTCCTCCCAAGCCGCACGCATCTGTCTACGAGATCATCACCAATCAGATTCTCGCAGAACTGGAGCGGGGCGAAGTACCGTGGCACAAGCCTTGGCACAGCCTTCCACCCGTAAACCTAATCAGCAAGAAGCCCTATCGCGGCATCAATGTCTTCTTGCTCGGGTTCGCCGGTTACGGCTCGCAGTTTTGGCTCACGTTCAATCAAGCAAAGCAACTCGGTGGGAACGTCCGCAAAGGCGAGCATGGCACAAAAATTATTTTCTGGCGGTGCAAGACCCGCGAAACGGAGTCAGCCGACGGAGAGATCGAGGAACGCAAGTCCGCATTTCTCCGCTACTACACCGTTTTCAATTTGGAGCAAACCGAAGGGCTCAGTGCGCTTCTAACGCTTCCGCCGGCCTTCCCTATCGAGTCAGCCGAGGAGATCGTAAAGGCAATGCCGAATCTTCCAGCATTCGAGCAAGATTCGCGGGCAGCCTACATTCCATCGAGGGACACGGTAACAATGCCGTCGAGAACGGCATTCCAGTCCCAGGCGGAATACTACGCGACTCTCTTCCATGAACTGACGCATTCAACGGGCCACGGAAAGCGACTAGGACGCGAGGGCATCGAGAAAATACAGCCATTCGGTTCCGAGGATTACTCGAAAGAGGAACTCGTGGCAGAAATGGGCAGCGCGATGCTTTGCGGTGTTGCGGGCATCGAAAAGGCCACCATCGGCAACTCTGCCGCGTATCTCCGTGGCTGGATTAACAGACTCAAAGCAGATTCTCGACTGGTCATCGCTGCTGCTCGCGCCGCACAGGAAGCTGCCGACTATATCCGGGGGGAGTCTGAAAAAGACTCCCCTGCTTACGTGGGGGAATCCTATGCAAGCTGATCTCGCGTTCCCCCAGTCTCTCACGGAAAAATATCGACCATTGCGCATTGCAGATTTCATCGGGCTCGAACGCCCCAAGAAAATACTTAGCGCGTTCCTGAAACGGCCAGCGTCCGGTGCATGGCTATTTCTCGGGCCGTCCGGCGTGGGCAAGAGCACGATGGCGCTGGCGCTGGCCGCAGAGCTGCAAGCCGAATTGCACAAGATTCCCTCGCAGAAGTGCAATGCACAGAACATCGAGGACACCGTTCGGAGTTGCTGGTATGCGCCAATGACTCCCGGCAGATTCCATGTAGTGCTCGCAGATGAAGCCGATCAGATGACGGACGCGGCGCAACTGGCTCTGCTTTCCAAACTCGATTCCACTGACCCGGCACCCAACACAATCTGGGTCTTCACCGCCAATGACACTGAACGCCTAGAGCGTAGGTTTCTCTCCCGGTGCAAGGTGCTGGAGTTTTCGAGCTACGGTTTGTCCGAACAGATTGCCGCATATCTCGATGGCGTGTGGCACGCCGAGGGTGGCAACGGGAACGCGCCAGACTTGGTGCGTTTGGCGAAAGACTCGCGCAATAACGTCCGTGATTGTCTGATGCGGATCGAAGTCGAGCTAATGGCTCTGTGAGACTCAGAGCAACCGTTAGAAGAACGGCCAATCACAAGTTTGCGGTTCAAATCCAACAACTTAGCAGGTGCGTTGCAAGGCTGTTGCAAGCTGTCGCGCCTTTCGGCTGTTGGAAATCCCACCTAACACAAAGGAACGATGAACGACAACGCACTAAATCCCACCGAACTACTCACCCCAGACCAACTCGCAGAACGACTAAAGGTCGGCGTCGATTGGGTCTACGAGAAAAGCCGGGTACGAGGCCAACACAATTCCAAGCCCCTGCCTGTCCTCCGCTGTGGCCGGTATCTCCGCTTCAACTGGCCCGATGTTTGCGAATGGCTCCGAGGCTAAAGGAAAGGAACAGAACGAATGAGGCAACAGAAGGGATATATCTTTCACCGTGGCAAAAGCTGGTTTGTCCGATATTGCGATGATGTGATGCAACCGGACGGCACGATCAAGCGGAAACTGGTCTGCAAGAAGCTAGACGTGGAATACGGCGGGGAGTACCGCACCAAATCAAGCGTGAAGCCATTCGTTGCAGAAGTGCTCAAGCCTGTGAACAACGGAACGCTCGACGTGCGAAGCACTATGCCGATCGTTGAGTTTGTCGAGCAAATCTATTTGCCGAAGATGGCTGAGAGGGGCAATCGCGCAAGCACGCGAAAGGGGTACTCCGGCATCTGGAATTGCTATATCAAGGGTCGCCTCGGAGCTATGACAATGCGCGCGTTCCGCACCGTTGACGGTGAGCGAATGCTTTCCAACATCGCGCGGCAAACGAAGCTCGGACGGCATTCTTTGAAGCACATAAAATCATTCCTTAGCGGGATATTCAAACAAGCGAAACGGCTTGGCGTTCTCGATGGCGTGAACCCGATGCAGGATGTGTCAATCCCGCACGCTCCCGAGGCAGCAGAGACTTACGCTTACAATTTGGATGAAGTTAAGGCGATGCTTGCGGTCCTCGAAGAACCTGCCTGGACTGTCGTACTGACAGCCGCACTGACGGGGCTTCGGAAGGGCGAGATTCGTGGCTTAACATGGGACTCGTTCGACGGTGCAGAACTCAGCGTGAAGCGGTCTATCTGGAATAGCGTCGAGAATGAACCGAAGACGAATCGCAGTAAGGCGTCCATCCCTGTCGTGAAGCAACTTGCAGAGGCGATTGAAGCCCATCGTCAGAGGACAGGCAAACAATCTACCGGCCCAATCTTTAAAAGTGGGAACGGCAAACCGTTGAATCTCGACAATCTTGCGCGGCGCGTAATCATTCCTGCGATTTCACGCTGCTTCGTCTGCCGAAAACAGGAGACAGAGCACAAGCCGGAAGGACACATCTTTGAGCGTGATAAGTCACTCCCGCATTGGCACGGCTGGCACGCCTTCCGTCGCGGCCTCGCCACCAACCTGCACGCACTCGGCGTCGATGACAAGACGATCCAAGCAATTCTGCGGCATAGCAACGTGAATCTGACGATGAATGTTTACGTCAAGAGTGTCAGCGAATCTCAGGTGAGCGCGATGGACACGCTAGGAGAAAAACTCGGAACTTACAACAACCTTGCAACACCTGCGAAGGCGCCGATTAACTGAAATTCCTAACACCCGACTTGTCAATCAGATGGATGGTGGGGCTGGGGAGATTCGAACTCCCGACAAACGGTTTAGGAAACCGTTGCTCTATCCATCTGAGCTACAGCCCCGCTCTCGGTTATTGTAATACGTTCCGCGCGCGCTGCGCCGCAACAGTTGGAGGGCTACCCTGCGAATCAATGCGGGGGTTTGCCCGGCGGATTAGGCTGTGTGGAATCCGGCTGCAATCCGGGGGCGAACCTGTCCACGCGAAGTTTCTTGAAAATGCTCGGCCAATATTCTTTCAGCAAATTGTTTCCTGCGCTGAATCCGATGCGAATCCCGCCGCGCTCGAAGGTTTTTCCCACGGTTTGTTGGGAAGCCGGAAGATAGGCGTTCGCCAGAGCCTCGGCCATAAGTGGCCCCAAAATTCCCGGCAAGTTAAACGTTCCTTTCCCCGCGTCGGTTCGAATGACGACCGCGCGGCGCAGCGCGTGTCCGGCTCGCGCCCGAAAGCCGCCGTGCAGTCTCACAAAATATCGCGGGTCCTGGCGAAATGTGGCCGGCAGCAAAAAGGTTCCAAAAAAATGGCTGGAGGCTCCGCTGGCCATAGAGGACGCAAATCGCCATCCATACCCATCGCCGCCATCCCCATAGCCCGCCAGCGTACCTCGCGCCTCGCTGATTCCCGCGCCGGCCGCCGAACTCAGAAGCTGCGGAGGGGATACGCTCTTGTCCAGAAATAACTGGAATTTTTCCTTGGCGGTAAGCGGACCCGGAGTCGTCGCCAACTCGGGATAGACGAAGGATCTTTTCGTGATGAGGCCAAGCGGCGTTGCGAAAATGTTCTTGTCCTGCTTTTGCGTGGTGTCGTTCTGCGCCTGCTTAGGAGTGGGCGCATCTGGCAAACTGGCAGGCGCCGGCTTCTCCTGGGCTATCGCGGCCCGGCTCGTTAGTATGGCCAATGCCGCCAGCACCACGTGGGTCCGCCGATTCATCCGCGAAATCTTATCATGTCTCTTTTGATGCTTCGCTCAAGCCCCGTCACAAGATTTTTAATGGTTTGCGGGACGCGACGGGCAGCGGGGAACGTTGCCAAGCAGTCTAGCGATTACTTTTGGTATCGCTGGAAGCCTCTTCCTGCTGGCCCTCCGACTTTTGCCAACCAGCGTGAGATGAGAATGGCTTGATGGCTTTGGCGAGCTCGTCAGTTTTCTTCCCCAGGTCTTTCTGATAGACCACGCCATCACGGTCGACCAGGAAAGTCATCACGCCGGATGAGCCGTATTCGGCCGGGTAAGCGAGAAACGAAACCTTTACAGGGCCCGAGGCGGTTTTGACTTCGTGCACCAGAATGCGGAAATAGTAGCCGCGGAAGGGAGTAGGTCCACCCTCCTGGGCTCCAGCATTTTCTCCTATGAAGGCTGCCGCGACTAGCGGTCCAATGGGGCTCTGCGGCTGGCTGTCCGCGGCCTTCCAGTACAGGCCATTATGCTTGCCTTCATCACTGAAAATCTGGCGAGCAAGCTCGCCGTGTTGAGCGGCGGAATATTCCTTTTCCGCGGCTTCCAGCTCCTGACAAACGCGAATGGTGGAAAGTTCATTCTCGCCGATGCGCCGATAGAGAATTTCCTGTTTCCCCGCGTTGGTATCGAAATACCAGACATCGCCTCTGGAGACGAGCGGGATGGGCGTCGGCCAATTTTCGGCGCCAATATAGAGAGTCGTGGTTCCATCTGGTTCTTTCACCAGACGATGCATTTCCTGGAATTTCTGCGCGAAATTGGCGCGGTTTTGTGCGTCCTCGGCGTCGTCACCGGAAGAAACGATTTGCTTGCCGTCGGGGCCGAAAATTTCAAGCAGCGATTTTTCGTCGTTATTCTGCGTGGCAGCCAGAAGGGCCTGACTCGCTTCCTCCGCGGAAGAAAATGTTTTTTGGCCTTCCTGCTGCGCCTTCGAATGGGCGGCGAATCCAAGGATGAACAACAGGGAGGCGGCTACCATCGCAGCCAGATTGGCCCAACTAAGTCTCTCAGAGCTTACTTTCGTTCCCCGCATTTGCTTCTCCTCCATTTTCAAGTCTCGAACGGTTTGCCCAGGAACCCGGATGGACTTTTCTTATTCGTATTTCCTAGCGATGTCTGCCGCCGCCCCCGCCGCCGCCGTGAAATCCGCCACCCACGCTGGCGCGTCCGCGCGACGAGAAGTTCCTGGCCTGTCCGCCGCGGCTGAAGCCGCTGAAGGCGCCGGAACGCACACCCTGCTGTCCGCGCGGTGCCGCGTAGCCGCGGGCCGCACGGGTGTTTCCGTTAAACGGCCGGGCCGCACCGGGGCGGTTGTAAACTCCGCCGCGCCCAGCGTAGGCGCCGCCGCGAACTCCGCCGCGTGCGCCGCCGCGATAGAAATTGCTCCGGTTATAAAACGTCCGGCTTGTCGAGTAGTACCGGCCACGGTTATAAAGCGCGTAGCGGCCACGCCAGTTGAATCCCCAGTGGCCCCAGCCCCATCCAAAGCCGCCGAACCACCCAATGCCAAAGCCGAGCCCGAAGGAAAGGTACGGACCGCCAAACCAGATTCCGGGATAGGGATACCACCCCGGCCAAGCCGCAATGGGATATCCATAAACGAGCCAGGGATCGTAGGCGGGAACATAAACGACGTCAGGCTCCGCCGGTGCAATCTCCACGTCCGAGCCATCTGTCGTTACCGTTTGCTGCGGGGTAGACTTCAGATTGCCCGCCCCTTGTGCTTTGCGGCGCATCACCTGCACGGCGTCCATCACGTCCTGTTGCTGGTTGTAGTAGGCATCGCCCAGCGAGGACGTCCAGGAAAGGTTCTTGTCCATATTTCCCAGAACGGAAGGGAATGCCGTCAGGGCCTTGATGCTCGGGTCCCAGGGTTGTTGATCGACGGCTTGTCCTAATGCTTGTCCCTTCAAATCTGGATGCGCTTGCACCCATCTGTCGGCTTCCACTATCTGCTCCGGAAATGTGGCGGCCGCGAGGACCTGGGCCACGAGCGAGTCCGGATATAGCGCGATCGGCGCCACCAACCGCTGCAATTGTTCGGGAGTCTGCTGCGCATAGGGAGGTGCCTGAGCGCCCTGCGGCGTCGCCTGTCCGTTCTGAGGCGGCACTTGGTCCTGCGACGCGGTTGTAGCTTGCGAGGCTGCCAGGTTCTCGGGCAGAGTCGCGAATACCAGGGCCAACGACATCAGGGAAACCAAAAGCTGCGCGCCTAGTCGTGGTCTTAGAAGCTCTGGTGCTCTTCCAAAGTTGAACATATTCTCAAACCTCCTCTGCAACTTCACGGTTTCAAACCCTTCTTTTATCCCTCTATATAGGATGAGGAATTCGGTGCTTAAGTTTTCGAGAAAATGCGATTTGAGGTATTTTCCGCGTATGCCTTTGCAGGAATTGGACTTAGGGATCTCAAAAATTCTCGGCCGGTCGCGCGAACTGTGCAAAAGAGACCCTTTGCCATTACGGGGATCCGTTTTGCATGCTCCACTCCGGATCTCTGGAAGAGGGCGACTTTGCTAAGTCTTACTAAGCCTCCCCTTCGTGCTATCATCTCGCGCAAACCGTCACCCATTCCTCTCGCGCTTGGAGATTGCCATGAACCGCACCCTACGCATCGTCGCCATCGTTGTCATAGTTTTCATCGTTCTTCTCATCGTCGTTCCATTTTTGATTCCCGTGGACAAATTCCGCCCCGACATTGAAGAAAAAGCTTCGCAGGCGCTGGGACGCCAAGTGCAGCTTGGCGGACTAAGTCTTTCGCTGATCACCGGTTCGCTATCGGCCGAAAATCTTTCGATTGGAGACGATCCCAAGTTCAGCTCGTCGCCGTTTCTTACCGCCAAATCGCTTAAAGTTGGCGTCGAACTGCTTCCGCTTATTTTCAGCAAGACGCTCAAGGTCACCGGAATCACCATTGAGAATCCCGAGCTCGTGCTTCTGCACAATTCCGCGGGGCAGTGGAACTACTCGACGCTCGCCGGGGCAACGGCCAAGTCGCAACAAGCGCAAGCCGCAAAAAGTTCTCCGTCTTCCGCCGCGCCCGCCGATCTTTCCGTCGAAAAATTCACGCTCAAGGACGGGCGGATTACGGTGGGTTCGACGGCCAGCCAAAAGCGCAACTCCTACGATCACTTGAACATCGTCGCCGAGAATTTTTCGATGACGTCCAAGTTTCCGGTCACCGTCACGGCCGATCTTCCCGCCGGCGGAAAATTCAAGCTTGATGGAACAGCCGGACCGATCGACCAGACCGACGCTTCGCTGACGCCCATCGACGCAAAGCTCGAGATTACGTCACTCGATCTGGGCTCGACAGGGTTCCTGGACTCGAGCGCGGGCCTGGGCGGCCTTCTCGATCTAAGCGCTAATCTCGAGTCGCAAAATGGCGAAGCGGAAACCAAAGGCAGCGTGAAACTTTCTAAAGCGCTGCTGATCGCCGGCGGTTCGCCTGCCGGGGTTCCGCTAACGGTGGATTTCGACACCAAATACGATTTGCGAAAAAACACTGGCGTGCTCGAGCCCTCGACGCTGAAGATCGGAAGCGCGGCCGCGCACCTCAATGGCACGTATGAAACGGCAGGCGAAGCCACCAGCGTGAACATCAAGCTCGACGCGAAAGACATGCCCGCGAAGGATTTGGAAGCGTTTCTACCAGCGCTCGGCATCAATCTTCCTAAGGGCGCTTCGCTGCAGGCTGGCACGCTCAATGCCGAGCTGAATTTGGTTGGACCCACGAATAAGCTGGTTACGAGCGGAAATGTTGGCCTGTACAACGGAAAACTCGCGGGCTTCGATCTCGGATCGATGATGAGTTCGGTCGGCGCGCTCGCCGGAATCAAGAGCGGCAAGGATTTGGAGATTCAGAAACTGACGACAGACCTGCGCATGTCCCCCGAGGGATTGAAGGCTGACAATTTCATCGCGGTTCTTCCCTCCGTCGGCAAACTAGCTGGCGCAGGAACTGTGGACTCCAAGAACAATCTCGATTTTAAAATGGCGGCCACGCTGACCAGCGTGCTCGGCGACGTTGGAAGCCCTGTGTCCGACGTCGGGGGATTGCTCGGCAAGGCTACGGGCGGCGGAGGCGGCTGCAAGAGCGGCACGACGGTTCCGTTCCAAATCCAGGGGACGACGGCGAATCCCAAATTTATCCCGGACGTCGGCGGGTTAGCTGCCGGCATGTTCAAATCGCAGCTCGGCTGTGCCGCGGGTCTCGGGGCCAGCGGTGCGAAGGATGCCGGCAAAGCTCCCGTGGACGCGGTGAAAGGTCTCGGCGGCCTGTTTAAAAAGAAGCAGCCGTAAAAAAGCGTAAGGCAGAAATGGGGCAGGGAACGCGCGCCAACAAAGAGTTCCTAGTCAACGAGAGAAAAGCTGCTCGAAATTATTCATAGCGCAGTGCGACAATCGGATCGACGCGCATCGCACGGCGCGCGGGAATCCAGCAAGCTGCGAAGGCGACGAGAGCGAGAAGTAACGCGATGGCCGCGAAGGTTGCGGGATCGTTGGCCGCAACTCCAAAGAGGAGACTGGCGATCAGGCGGGTGGCTGCCAGCGCTCCGGCGATTCCGAGAACCAGGCCTGCAAGAATAAACTGCATGCCGCGAGTGATAACCAGCCGGAAAATATTCTGCTGGTCCGCGCCCAGGGCCATGCGGATTCCAATTTCCGGCGTGCGCTGCTTCACCCAGTAAGAGACCGTGCCGTAGATGCCCACGGCCGCGAGCAGCAATGCAATGGACGCGAGGCTGCCGAGCAACAACGTGTTGAATTTTCGTTGCGATTCGCGGAGCGCGAGGAGATCGCTGAGGACGCCGAATTGGCTGCCTATCGCAAGATGTGAATCCGCCGAACGAACTTCGGCGCGCACGGCTGAAAGCAGCGTGCGCGGATCGTTCTTGGAATGAATCACGAGATCGTCGCCCCATTCGCCGGCGGAAGCTACGTAGGCCATGAGGCCGGCGGGCATTTCCAACCCTTCCTGGCGCACGTCGCCGACCACGCCGACGATGGAGAACCACGGGCTCTTGAAATTCGGGTCGTCGAATTTTAGGCGCTTGCCGATGGGATCTTCATTGGGCCAGTAGCGTTTCGCCATTGTTTCATCGACGATGATCGCCGGTGGCGCGTTCTCGACAGCGTCCGCATCGGTGAAAACCCGGCCGCGCAGAAGCGGAATGCCCATGGCCCGGAAAAAATCGGGAGTGGCTTCACCGCTGGGAAGGAACGCGCGCTGGCCGGGAGGCTCCGCGGGCTGGCCTTCGATGAGGAAAGGAACTTTGTACATTTCGCTGGGGAAAAGAACGTTCGAGGTTGCGCCGACGGAGGTGACGCCAGGCAAAGTGCGCAGGCGATTCATTAGATCGCCATAGATGGAATTTCTTTTTTTCTCTTCGGCGGAGTTTGCGGGAGCGCCGGGCCAGAAAACATGAAGGGTGAGGACGTGCTCCTCGTCAAAGCCGGAACCTACGGCGAAGATTCGCCACAGGCTGCGCACCAGCAAACCAGAGCCGACGAGCAAGACGAAGGCGAGCGAAACTTGAGCGACGATAAACAGTTTGCGCAGCGCGTGGGCTCTTGGCGCGGAGTGGCCGGAATTTGTTTCGCGCAGTGCACGGTTCAAATCCAGCCGCGGCGCGGAGAGCGCTGGAAGCAGGCCGCAAACCAGCGCCGTGAAGGCCGCGATGCCCACGGTATAGCCCAGAACGCGCGGATCGAAGATCGAGCCGCCGAGTTTCGCGAGATCGGGATTGAGCTTGGAGACAAGATTCAGAATCCATACCGCCAGGAGAATGCCGACGGATGACGCGATGAAAGCCAGAAAAAGGCTTTCGCACAAAAATTGTTTGATGATTCTGCCGCGGGTCGCTCCCAGCGAATATCGGATGGAGATTTCTTTTTCACGGCCGGCGGCGCGAGCGAGAATTAGGTTCGCCGCGTTCAGGCACGCGATGAGAAGCACGCCAGCGATGGCGCCCCAGAGCACGAACAGCCCTTGCCGAACTTTTTGCGAAAGCTGCTCGCGAAGAGGCACTACGCGCACTCCGACGCCGCCATCGATGGCCGGGTACTCCGCGGCGAGGCGTGCGGCGATGGTGTCGAGTTCGGTTTGCGCTTGCAGCCAACTCACGCCAGGATTCAGGCGGCCGATGACTCGCTGATTCGGGTATTGCCGCGCTTTCGCTTTGAAAAACTCGCCCACTTCGCGCGGCTTCCAAACATCCGCTGCGTCTGGAAAACTGAAGCCCGCGGGCATTACGCCGATGATCGTGTCGCCGGGAGTGCCATCACCATGGGGTAGCACGTGTCCGAGTACCTGCGGATCGGCGGCAAATTTTGTTCTCCACAAGTGGCTGCTGATGACCGCGACGTTGGCATGGCCAGGAATCTGCTCGTCGAGCGTGAAGCTGCGGCCTATCGCGGGACTTACGCCGAGCACGGAGAAAAAATTGACGGAGACGAGAGCGCCTGGCGTGAATTCGGGATCGCCGGCGGTGGAGAGAATGGACTTGCCGCTCATGAAGAATGCCATATCGGCGAAGCTGTGGCTTTGCGAGCGCCAATCGTAGAAATTGGGATAGGAGACGAGGCCCTCGATCTCTCCGGTGCGCTGATTGTTTTGCCAGAGAAACGCGAGGCGTTGCGCATCCGGGTAGGGAAGCGGGCGGAAGAAGGCGGCATTCGCGAGGCCGAAGATTGCGGTGTTCGCGCCAATGCCGACAGCTAGCGTGAGCACGGCGAGCGTGGCGAAGCCGGCATTCTTGCGAAGTATCCGCGCGCCGATACGGAAATCTTCGGAAAGGAGTTGCAAATGGTTCAGTACTCGCACAGGCGCCCCTATGCGAACAATTTCTCACCTTGCGAAGCGGTCGTCCAGAACTCACTCATAGCGAAGTGCGACAATCGGATCGACGCGCATGGCGCGGCGGGCTGGAATGTAGCAGGCCAAAATAGCCACACCTGTCAACAGGAGCGCTACGACGATGAATGTAGCAGGATCGTTCGAGCCAACTCCATAGAGCAGTTGCGAGAAGCTCGATAGCAGGCGGGTGAGAAACAGCGCGGCGACTGTGCCGATCGCGAGGCCGGCAAGGGCCACGCGAAGACCTTGTTCTACTACCATGCGAAAGATATTTTGTTTTTCCGCGCCCAGCGCCATCCGAATCCCAATCTCGTGCACGCGCTGAGTCACCGCGTAAGAAACTACGCCGTAGATTCCGACGGACGCCAGCAGCAATGCCAGCGCCGCAAACGTCCCAAGCAAAATCAGCGGAAAGCGCTGTGAGGACATGGACTCCGAGACAATCTGTTGCATGGTTTGGACATTAAAGACCGGCTGGTCGCTGCCTGCTCCGTAGACGGCCGCTTTGATCGAGGGCAAAACAGTCGCAGGTTCGAGTGGAGTGCGGATGACTATCGTCGTGTCGGGATAGTTTATGGGCACCCATTGGTCCGGATCTTGATAGAGCGGAAAGTAGGCCAGATTCTGGATGTATGTGCTGGAGTCGTGCAGCGCCCATTGTTTTACATGGCCCACCACTCCGACAATCCGGCAAGGGCCAACCGGCGAAAATCCAGCTGATAGCGTCTGACCTAGCGGGTCACTGTCTGGAAAGTACGCGTGGGCGAAAACGCTGTCGATGGCCATTACGCAAGGGGACTTGGTGGTGTCCTGGGGAGTGAAAAAGCGGCCCCGGAGCAGCGGTATTCCCATTGTCCGGAGGTAATCCGGACCCGTGAGGAACATTGCTAGCCGCGGGGCACCCTGAAGGGAAACGGGCTTCTGTGCGCCAATCCAGAAGGGCATGGACCCGCCCTGACCACTCAGCGGAACGGTATTGGTGAAATCCGCCGCCTGGACGCCGGGAATCTGGCGAATACGCTCGATCAACTGTTGATAGGCAATTCGAGTGCTTGACGCCGTCTTCGTGAGCGAATGTGAAACTCCGACCTTGAAGGTGATGAGGTGCTGTGTGTCGAAGCCGGGATTGACTACCCAGAGGTGGCGAATCGTTTGGAACAATAGGCCCGCGCCCACCAGCAACACGAGAGTCAAAGCCATTTGGGCGATCACGAGACTGCTTTGAAGGCGATGGTGGGCACTCGTGGAGCCACGGCTACCTTCCTTCAGGGAGTCTTGCGGATCAGCGTTCCAGCTCTTCAGAGCGGGCGCTAGGCCAAAGAGAATCCCAACAGCAATCGACACGCCCAACGTAAAGAGTAGGACGGGAACATTCACACCGATGTTTTCGCTGCGCGGCAAGCTCTGCGGCACCGCCGCCAGGACCGATCTGACTCCCAACAATGCGATCAGGAGCCCCAGCCCGCCGCCGCCCAGCGAGAGAAAAACGCTTTCCGTAAGCATCTGCCGCAGCAGGCGCAGGCGATTCGCTCCGAGCGCTACGCGGACGGCAAACTCCCGCGCGCGCGCCGCCGCTCGAGCAAGCAGGAGGTTGGCGACATTTGCGCAGGCAATCAGCAAGACGAACCCTACGGCTCCAAGCAACAGCAGAAGCATTCTGCCGACATCCCCAACGACAACCTGTTTGAGGGGCTCCACGTAAATACCCAGATCACGATTGGCCTCGGGGTAGAGTTGATCCAGACCATTCTGAATCGTGCTCATTTCCGCCTGACTCTGAGCTATGGTCACCCCAGGCCCCAGACGGGCTAAGGAGAAGATTCCGCCGTGAGCTGCGCGGTCGTTAAGGATCAACGGATCGCTCTGCGCCAGCGGCATATAGGCATCCGCGTACTGGTGTCCGAGACTGAATCCGGAGGGAAGCACTCCGACGACGGTGTAATCCGTTCCGTCCAAGGTCACGTATTTGCCGAGCACTTGAGGGTTGGCACCGAAGCGCTCTCTCCACAGACGATTGCTAATGAGGACGACAGGTGCTCCGCCGCGCCGATCGTCCTGTGGAGTGAACTCGCGTCCGAGAGTTAACTCCACGCCCAGAGTGGCGAAAAACCCCGAGGAGATTTCCTCGCCCTTGAGGTGTTCGGGCGCGCCTGGACCAGTGAGGTCGACCCCCCGCTCCATGCCCGCCGCCATTTGCTGGAATGAGCGAGCGCTGTGCTGCCAATCTCGGAAGTTAAGATATGAAACCCACACACGTGAAAAGCGTGGATTGTTTTCCCATACCATCACCAAGCGATCAGGCTGAAAGTACTGCAGCGGAGCTAGCAAGACGCCCTCGACCACGCTGAACATAGCGGTGTTGGCGCCGACGCCGAGGGCGAGAGTGAGTAAAGCGACGCAGGTGAAACCGGGATTTTTGCGGAGCATGCGGGCCGCGAAGCGGTTGTCGGCCACAAAACTTTCGAGGGAGGGCCATCGCCAGACTTCGCGGGAGTCTCCTTCAACTAGTGTGAAGTTGCCGAAAGCACGGCGGGCGGTGGCGATGGCGTCTTTTCTGGGCATGCCGCTGGCCACAAGTTCTTCGATTTTTTCTTCGAGATGCTGTTGCATCTCGGCGGAGAGATCGTTAAAGAGGCGGCGGCGCGAGACGAGTTGTTTTAGCCAGTTCATGATTCACCCCGTGCAAAGAAACACGCAAAGTTTCAATCCACGCGCTCAAACATGATCTCTTTGCGCTCATTCGTAGCGCAACGCAACCATTGGATCTCACCTTCATGGCGCGGCGTGCCGGAATGTAGCAGGCCATGAGCGCGACTAACGATCAGCAGGGCCGCGACGGCGGCAAAAGTGAGCGGGTCGTGGGCTGTTACCCCAAACAGCAGGCTCGTCATCAGGCGCGCCAATCCGAATGCAGCAGCGACTCCGATGCACACGCCCACCAGCGCCAGTTTTGCGCCCTGCCTGAGAACCATGCCTACCACGTCCCCGCTCTGCGCGCCGAGCGCCAAACGAATGCCAATTTCGCGCTTGCGCTGCGACACGGTGTAGGAGATTACGCCGTAGATGCCGATGATGCCGAGCGCGAGTGCCATCGCGCCCGCGATTCCCAGCATGACGAGCGTGAAAGAAGTCCGCGCGACCGATTTGTCATACACCGTCTGCATCGTCCGCACCGACGCGAGCGGTAAATTCGAATTCACTGACCACACTGCTTGCCGCACTTCATTCAAAAAACTCTGCGTGCCCGCACGATCGCTTCGAATCACGAACGTCACTTCTCGAATCGGCTGCGCCGGCCCGCGCCCATAAATATTTTCGACCATGGGCGGCCAGTACACGATTTCCGTCGCCTTCTCTTGCACGCTTTTTTCACGCACATCCTGGATGACGCCGATCACCTCGCGCCACGGCAGACTTGGATCTTCCGTCAATCGTTTGCCAACCGCATTCGCCGGCGTGCCCCACTCTTCCCGCGCCAAATTCTCAGAGACCATCACGACCGGCCTGAGTCCATACACGTCATCCCAAGTCAGCTCGCGCCCGGCGATGAGCCGCGTACCGGCCGCGGCAAAGAAACCAGGCGAAACGTGCTTGTAAAAATGCAATGGCGGGATCACCCCTTCGGGATAAGTCTTGCCTTCAATAAAAATGGTGTCCCAATCGGAGTCGAAACCTTCCATCGGCATCTCGCTTGCGAACCCCGCGGACTTCACCCCTGGAATCGCGGATAGCTTGTCCAGGATTTGGCTCTGCGTTCTGGTCACGCGCTCCGTTTCAGGGATCAGCAAGCCAGGAATAGAAATCCTCATCACCTGCAGATGCTGCGCATCCGTAAAACCGGGGTCAACCGCTCGCATCGCTTGGAATGTGCGAATCATTAGCCCCGCGCTTACGAGCAAAACGAGCGCCATCGCCACTTGTACAACCACCAGCAAATTCCGCGCTCGGTGCCGCTCACGGCTCGCGCTGCTCGTCCGTCCCGCGCTCCGCAGTTCCAACGAAGCTCGCGGCCCGGCATACTTAAACGCCGGAACCAATCCAAACAGCAGCGCCGACAGCGCCGAGATCAAAAATGCAAATCCCAGCGTCCTGGCATCAATAGAAATTTCGCTCAAGCGCGGCAAATTCGCCGGCCCAATCGCCGCAAGGAAACGGATGCCTGCGTAAGCCAGTCCAAGGCCAACGATTCCGCCGAGCAGCCCCAGCATCAAGCTCTCTACCAGTAATCCACTGATGATGCGTTGCCGCCCGGCGCCAAGCGCCGCGCGAATGGCCAGCTCCTGCTGCCGCGACTCGACCCTTATGAGCAGAAGATTCGCCACATTCGCGCAGGCAATCAGCATCACCAGCCCAATCGTGCCCATCACGACCCACAGCGCCCCGCTCACATTTCCCACGACTTCCTGCTTCAACGGCCGGATCATCGGCGTAATTTTCCAGGTCTCGTAAATATGCGGATTCGATCCCGGCCCGTTCGAAAACGAATCCATCCAAATCGGCAGCATTCGCGTCAAGTCCGCGTTCGCTTGAGAAATCGTTACTCCCGGCTTCAAACGCGCGATGCCATGAAAACCGAATCCCGCCAAAATCAATTTGCCGCGGTCGAATTGAAACGGCTCGATCAAATCGAAGTCCGTATCGACAAAGTGGAACCCTTGCGGCATCACGCCAATAATCTCCAGCGACCGCGAATCGACCTGAATATTTCGCCCAATCGCCGAGCGGTCCCCGCCAAACCGGCGCTGCCAATACCCATAGCTCAGCATCGCCCGTGCCGGCCCATTCGGCGCCTGATCCGCCGCGGAGAACCATCTGCCAACTTCCGGCGCGACATCCAACGCTTGCAACACTCCGTCGCTCACGTCTACCACGCGCACTTGTTCCGGTTCGGCGAGTCCCGTAACGTTTGCGGTCCCCGTGTCCCACACTCCCAACGATTGAAATGATCGGTTGTTTTCCGCATACGTAAAATACATCGAAGGCGAGAGCAGCAGACCATTTTCGAAATCCGCGAGACCTGCGGCGCCGGGAGCGGTCTGATGCAGGAAGACAAGTTCTTCCGACTTTGGATAACTCAACGGCTTCAGCAGCACACTGTTTACAACGCTGAAGACAGCTGCGTTGGCCCCAATGCCAATGGCGATGGTCAATAAGCCCACCACGGTGAAGACGGGATTGCGCCGAAACATGCGCAATCCATAGCGCGCATCGGCGAAAAAGTTCTCGATCGACAGCCAGCGCCAAACGTCCCGGCTATCCTCTTCCACTAATCTCAGATTTCCGAATTCGCGGCGGGCCGCGGCAGTGGCTTCTTTTCTAGGCACACCGGCGGCGATGAGTTCTTCGATCTTTTCGTCGAGGTGTTGCTGAATCTCGGCTGAGAGATCGTTGTGGATACGGCGGCGAGAGAAAAGCTGTTTTAAAAAGTTCATGATTCACCCGGCGCGAAGTTTATGTCCGATGATTTCGAGCACTCCCTGAGACCCTCACTCACAACGCAGCGCGACAATCGGATCGACGCGAGTGGCGCGGCGCGCAGGAACGTAGCTGGCCATCAGCGCCACGGCCAAGAGGAGCACGGGGACGGCGACGAAAGTGGCTGGGTCGGTGGCGCCGATTCCGAACAAGAGGCCGCGGATAAGTTGCATAGCGAACAGGGACAATAGGACTCCCGCTCCGATGCCCGTCAGCGTCAGCAAAGCTCCTTCGCGGACTACCATTCGGGAAATACTCCCGCGCTGCGCGCCGAGAGCGATGCGAATGCCCATTTCCCGGGTGCGTTGAACGACGGAATAAGAGATGACGCCGTATAGGCCGATGGTGGTCAATACAAACGCCAGCGCGGCAAAAATGCCGAGAAGTAGAGCATCGAATCGCGGCGCGGAGATGGAACCGCGCACGTACTGATCCAGCGTTTTGACTTGGCGCAGAGGAAGGTCCTTGTCCATGGAACTGACCAGAGAGCGCATCGCCGGCAGCAGCGACTCTGGGTCGTTCCTCGTGCGCACTACGATGGTCATCTCGCCGATGAAATCGGTCGGTGTTTGTGGAGCGTAAACCTCGGGGAGAGTCTTGCCCCCGATGCTGCCGGACTTTACGTCGGCGGTGACACCGACAATTTCGCGCAGGGGAGCTTCATCGCTGTCGCCGAAGGAGATGGAGGGCTTGATGCGGCGTCCCAGGGGATTTTCTCCCTTGAAGATCTGGCGGGCAAACGTCTCGTTGATGATGGCCAATGGCGGGCCGCCCTGTTCGTCGCGAGCGGTGAAGGTGCGGCCTTGCAGGAGCGGAATGCCCATGGTGTGGAAGTAGTCTGACTCGATGATGCGAAACGCGACGCGCGGACGCTGGGAGCGCGGAACCGGATGGCCTTCGATCTCCGCGGCTGTAAAGACGCTTTGGGTTTCGCTCAACGGCAGACCGAACACGGCGCTGGCGGATTTCACGCCGGGCAGGGCTCTTGTTGCCCGCAAGAGCTGTTGAACGAAAATAGCGCGTTGGGCGCGAGGGTGGCGTTCGGAAGGCACATCCAGCAAGAAAGTCAGCACATGATCGGCTCGAAAACCGGGGTCCACATGCTGCAGGCGGTTTAAGCTGCGCAGGAGCAGCCCGGCGCCGGTCAGCAGAACAAATGCGATTGCCAACTGCGACGCCACCAGCACGCTGCGAAGGCGGACGCCGCCGCGCTCCGCGCTAGAACCGCGCCCGTTCGCGCCCAGGACGCGGTTCAAATCGAAGCGCGATGCCTGGATAGCGGGCGCCAGTCCGAAGAGGACGCCGGTCACAATCGCGACGAGGAACGCGAAGCCCAGCACGCGGAAATCAAGCGCGATCTCGGAAGTTCGAGCCAAACCTTGCGGGGCCATGGCGACGAGAGCGCCAGTCGCCCAATAAGCGAGCAGAAGGCCGAGAACACCGCCGGCCGCGGCTAGCAAAAGGCTTTCCGTCAGCAACTGGCGAACGATTGTCCAGCGGCTTGCGCCCAGCGCGGCGCGGACTGTGAACTCTCTTTGCCGCACCGTGGACCGTGCCAGAAGCAGGCTGGCTACATTGGCGCAGGCAATCAGCAGAACAAAGCCGACGGCACCGAGCAGGATCAGTAGAACCGGACGCATGGCTCCGGTGATCTGATCGGACTCGGAATTTATGGTTGCGCCGCGAGGACGAGTTTCAGGATATTGGCGATTGAGTTGGTCTTGCACCAGCAAGACGTCGGACTGCGCCTGCGGAATTTCGACGCCGGGTTTTAGACGCGCAATCACCTGGAGATAGGACACATCTCGTTGCGCGGCCATTGCGGATTTGCCTTGAAGGTCACGCACAATGGTGATCCACAGTTCGACGCGCTCTCTTCGCACGGGAAACTGGAAGTGCGGAGGCATGACTCCCACTACATTGAACTTCTGATTGTCCAAAGTCAGCGCGCGTCCTAACACGCTTGGATCGCTGCCGAAATGGCTTTGCCAGAACTCGTAGCTGAGGATGACGGCGAGTTGATCGCTGCCGGGATTGTCCTCGTCGAGGGTAAAGCCTGGTCCCACAGCAGGCGAGACACCCAGCATGGAAAACAGATTGGCGGAGACCATTGCGCCAGGGATGCTCTCCGGCTGATCGCCGCCCGTGTAAGTGAATCCCATGGTGGACCAAACCGACATGGCTTCGAAAGAGTGCGTGCGCGATCTCCAGTCGAGAAAAGCGGGGTAGGAAATTTCTCCGCCCTGGTTGGCGTCTTTGAGATCGACAGAATGAACGGCTACCAGGCGGCCAGGATCGTGAAAGGGGAGAGAGCGAAGAAGAACGGCATCAATAACGCTGAAGAGCGCGGTGTTGGCGCCGATACCGAGGGCGAGCGTCAGCACCGCTACGCCGGTGAATCCCGGATTCTTGCGCAGCATGCGCGCGGCGAAGCGGATGTCCAGTAGAAAGTCTTCCATGGAAGGCCAGCGCCAGACTTCGCGGCCGTCATTTTCGATCAGTGCAGCGTTGCCAAATGCGCGTCGAGCGGCGACGGTGGCTTCTTTTCTCGACATACCGGTGGCGACGAGTTCATCTATCTTCTCGTCGAGATGTTGCTGAATCTCGGCGGAGAGATCGTGGTAGAGGCGGCCGCGCGAGAAGAGCTGTTTCAGCCAGTTCATGATTCGCCCCGCGCCAGGACGCGCGTGATTCCTTCCAGCATTTTTTCGAAGCTCGATACCTGGCGCTCGAGATGTTTGGCGCCGGCGGCGGTCAGTTTGTAAATGCGGACGCGTCGGTTGGTCGCGGAAGTAGCCCATTCGGCTTTGACCAGTTCTTCTTTGAGCAGGCGTTGGAGAGCGGGATAGAGAGAGCCTTCTTCGATTTGCAGAAGGTCGTCGGACGTCCGCTTGATGTGCTGGACGAGAGCGTAGCCATGGAGAGGCTGGCGTTTGAGAGTGCGGAGAATCATCATTTCGAGCGCGCCGGGGAAGAGGTCGCGCTGCTCGGACTTTTTCATGGTTAGCACTCCCGGAGGACAACGGAGACTATTTGTTACAATGCCTAGAGTAAAATAGTGTTAACGAGCGCGCCTGTCAAGAGTTGTTTTAGAAATCCGCGTTCGGACGGACTATTCGTAGCGCAGGGCGACCATGGGATCGACGCGCATTGCGCGGCGTGCGGGAATTAAACTCCCCAAAGAGAAGATGAGCGAGAGCAGAACGCATGCAGCCAGCAGCGAGGCCGGGTCATAGATTTTCACGCGGTAAAGCATGCCGGTATGCTCGTGTGGGACAAGGTACAGCGCGCTGCCGAGGATGCGGCCAAGGACCAGAGCGACAAGGATGCCGCTGACGAGACCGGCTGCGCCCATCGCCAGAGCCCGCCCGGTGGCCTGCCGCAAAACGTCCAAGGGCGTGGCGCCGAGCGCGAGGCGAATGCCGAATTCCTGAGTGCGCTGCTGAACGAAATAAGCGACCGTGCCAAAAATCCCCACGCAGACGAGCGCCAGCGCAACAACCGCGAGGCAGCCAACGAGAATCAGGTTGAATCGGGAACCGCGAAGCGATTCGCTGATGAGTTCGTCCATCGTTTTGACGTCGTAGAGCGGCTGGTCTTTGTCGAGAGCATAGGCGGCACGGCGAATCTCGCCGAATAGAGCCCCACGCGGAAGCGACGAAGACACGACAATGTCCGCAAGGCTGTCGGGATGCTGCGCAAAGGGAACGTAAATTACGTCAAAGTCGACTTCGCTCGGGCCGAACTCCTGCGTGTTCTCGGTCACTCCGACGATTTGAACAGGAGCTTCGACGGGAACCCCGCGCCGTTCGTCTCCTACATACTCCAGGACTTTCCCGAGGGGATCTTCCGAACCGAAGAGCGTGCGCGCCGCATTGCGGTTGATAAGCGCGACGCGAGCCGAGGTTTCCGTGTCGTGGAGTTCCAGCGCGCGCCCGCCAAGAAGATGCATGTGGAGGACATCGAAGAAATTTGGTTCGACGGCGTAAACAAGCACGCCTGTACCGTGCTCGCTTCGCGGAGGCCGGCCTGCCACATTGACCGTGTTAAACAAATGTGAGTCACCTAGCGGGATTCCGCTCCCTAAAGTTACGTTCTGAACGCCCGCGATGGAACGGATTTGGTCCGTCAAACTGCGGAAATAGCGCAACTGTTGTTCGGGCCGCGTATAATTTTCGCCGCGAAGATGAATCGCGAACGTGAGCGCGCCCGGAGCGTCAAATCCCCTGGGTGCTTGTTCCTCGCGAACGTAGCTCGAGAGAAAGAGGCCGGCGCCGAAGAGAAGCACCAGCGCGAGCGATACTTCGACGGCCACGAGAATGCCGCGAGCGCGGTGCTGGCTCCGCCCTGCAGAAAGGCCGCTGGCGCCTTTGCGGAGCGTTTCGTTGACATTCACACGCGAGGTAAAAAGCGCCGGCACGATGCCCATCAGCAATGCCGAGAAAACAGAAATGCCGAGCACAAAAGACAAAACTCGCCAGTCCAGGGAAGTGTCGGTGTGTCGCGGCAGCGTGTCTTCGTTCCAGAACAGCGCAAACATGCTGGAGCCCCAAATGCCGAGCAGCGTTCCCGCCGCTCCGCCAATCACGGATAGAAGAAGACTTTCGGCGAGAGATTGACGAATGAGGACCCCGCGGCTCGCGCCGAGTGTGGCACGCAGGGCAAATTCACGCTGGCGCGCCAATCCACGCGCGAGAAGCAGTCCGGCGTTGTTGACGCAGGCAATCAGAAGCACGAGAAGAATAGCGCCGCCAAAGAAATAAAGAGGGCGTGCGCTTTCTTCCGTCCAAGTAATTCGGAGATTGCTGACGGCGCCGATGTCTTCCGGCTTCAGACCTTCGGACTGCACCTGGCGCTGGAGAATGCCGTCGAGTTCAGCACGCGCTGCTTCGATGGTCTCTCCCGGGCCAAGTCGGCCGATCGCATAAATGCCACGATCGACTTTCGCAGCGGGATCGATGGCCAGCGGGACGTAGATCTCGGGGTCCGGCAGAAACTCAAAGTGTAGCCTGGCCGGCGCTATGCCCACGACGATGTAGGAATCGCCGTCGATGGTGATCGGCTTGCCGAGGACGTTCTCGTCGGAAGAAAAGCGGTTCTGCCAAAGCGCGTGACTGAGAATGGCGACGTGATCACGGCCGGAAGTCTCCTCGTCAGGCAGAAAAAGGCGGCCTCGTTCGGTCGCAACATCCAGCGTCTTGAATAGCGAAGACGTGAGCGGCATGACGCGCACGCGTTCGGACGTGCCGCTGGCCGTAAGATTGCGCGAGGCCGGAAAATTGTAGGCGCCGAGGCTCGAGCAAACATGGGTTTGTTCCGCCCAAGCGCGGTAGACCGAGTTTGTTATTACGTCCCATTGTCTGGGATTTTTGCGCAGCACCGTATGCACATCGACGAGCCGCTCCGAGTCCGGGAAGGGAAGAGGCCGCCAGAGCTGCGATTCGAGGACGCTGAAGATCGCCGTGTTGGCTCCGATTCCGAGAGCGAGCGTGAAAACCACAACGGCCGTGAAGCCGATATTTTTCCGCAACATGCGCGCGGCGAATCGCAGGTCGCGTACGGAAGTTTCCAGCAAGGGCAGGCTGCGGCGGTCGCGGTAACTTTCCTTGGTTTGCTCGAGGCCGCCAAGTTTGAGCAGGGCTTGGCGGCGCGCTTCTTGCGGCGTCATGCCAGAGCGAAGGTTGTCCTCGATGTGGAATTGGAGATGGCTTTCCAATTCGGCAGCGAGTTCGCGTTCGCCGCGAGGCTTGCGGAAGAGTCCGGCAATTCGAAGGAACAACGCACGTAGGTGCCTCATGAACGCTCCTGTCTCACAGACAGCGATGATCCGTTTTCGAGCTTGCGAAATTTGCGGCCGTCACTCATAACGCAACGCCACCATGGGATCGACGCGCATGGCGCGGCGCGCGGGAATCCAGCACGCCAGCAACGTGATGAAAGAAAGCAGCGCGGCGACGGAGACGTACGTGACGGGATCGCTCGGGCTGACGCCGACGAGCATGTGAGACATGGCGCGCGTAAGCAACCAAGCGCCGACCAAACCGAAGAAAAGGCCCGCAGCGACAAGTTGCACGCCTTGCTTGAGAAGGAGCGCGAGAATCTGGCGCGGCGATGCGCCGAGCGCCATGCGGATGCCAAGTTCCTGCGTGCGTTGCGTTGCGGCGTAGGAGACGACGCCATAGACGCCTACGATGGCCAGAAGCAAGCCTAACAAACCCATGGCCGCCGCGAGTGATGCTCCAAGTCGATAAATGAAATATCCCAATGTGCCGCCCAGCGATTCTTTCATCGTTTGGATTTCTTCAATGGGGTCATTGGCATCGAGCGCTTGGATTTCGTGTTGCACCAGGGGAGCAAGGGATTCGGGCGGCATTGCGGAACGAATCTGCAGGGTACGTTGCGCGGTGAAGTACTGCGTGAGCGGAACATAGAAGTAAGGTTGCGGATCTTCGGCGAGAACGCGGTACTTGCCGTCGCGCGCGACACCGACGATCTCGACGAAAGGTCCGGCATCGCTAGTCAGACTAAAGCGTTTGCCGATCGGATTCTCGTTGGGCCAAAAATGTCGTGCCATTGTTTCGTTGACGATCGCCACGCGGGGAGATGTCTCGCTGTCAGCTTCCGTGAAGGCGCGGCCGAGGAGAATATGCACGCGTAGCGTCTCGAAATAAGGTGCATCGACGCTGTTAAACAACATCTCGGGCCCCTTTTGGCCGAGCGGCACAGGCCGCCCTTCGATATAAACCGGTTGCCTGCCGAGCGTATAGGCGATCGGTACAGCCGAGGCCAGACTCGCGGATTGCACACCGGGAAGTGCACGGACTGTTGTTTCGAGCGCGCGATAAAATTCCTTGGTCTGGGTTTCGCTGAAATTATCGATGGAAGGATCGAGGCGGACGTTCAGGAGCTGGTTTGGATCGAAGCCGATGTCCATGCGTTCGACGGCGCTTAGGCTGCGCACGAACAGCCCGGCAACGATCAACAGCACCAATGATCCCGCGACTTGCGCGGCCATAAGATCGCCTCGTACTTTGTGCCGATGCTTGCCGCCGGCGTCGGCGCGGCCGCCCTGATGCAACACAGTATTGACATCGGCGCGAGTGGCGCGAAGAGCTGGTGACAGGCCGGCCGCCATCGCCGTGAAAACCACCGCCCCGAGCGCGTAGACAAAAACTCTCCAATCAAAACCGAAACCGAGGCGAACGGGAATGTTCGCAAGATGGGTCGAGCTGGCGAGATGGCTCAGGCCTGCGCCCAGAGCCACTCCGGCCATTCCGCCAAGCAAAGCCGTGAGCATCGTTTCTGTAAGCATTTGGCGGACGAGGCGGTAGCGTGCGCCGCCGAGCGCTGCGCGAAGGGCCATCTCGCGCTGCCGGACAGAAGCGCGCGCCATGAGAATATTTGCGATGTTCGTGCAGGCGAGCAAGAGAACAAGCGCGCCGAGGATTAGAAACAATCCTGAGAACACGATGAACGCATTGTTGGCGTAAGGGATTGGGCGCGAGAGACGCTCATCCATCACGCGCACGCTCAAATCTTTGTCTGTCGCGGCGTACTGCGCGGCGAGCCGCCGCGAGATTACGTCGAATCTGCTTTGGGCTTGGGCGAGAGTGACGCCAGGCTTCAGTCTGCCGAGAACCAACATTAAATGTATGTCGCGGCTGTTCCAAAAATTGCTAGCCGAAGATTGGTCGAACACGGTGCTTAGCGGGGCGTACGCATCCATCTCGAAGACGGTAAATTGTCCCCGGAATTCTTTTTCCATTACGCCGACAATCGTTGCCGGCTTGACGCCCACGCGCACTTGCTTGCCGATCACCCGCGGATCGCCGCCGAATCTTCTTTGCCAGAAGCTGAAGCTGAGGACGACGATGGCAGGTTCGCCGGGGTGCTCGCCTTCGCCTGGAAGAACTAGCCGGCCAAGCGCGGGCTTCACGCCGAGCCCGGAAAAATAATTGCTGCTGACGCCGCCGATGGTCAGCGTATCGCTATGGCCTTCAGCGGTGAAGTTCAAGCGCCACGCCGTGGCCGAGCCGAAGACCTCGCAAATCGGCGCGGTCTGCTCGCGGAATTCCACGAATTGTGGATAGGAAAAACCGAGCGCTCCGAGAGAAGAGTCTCCGGACTTAATCACAAGAGCGACGATTTGTTCGGCCCCAGGCACGGGCAGACGCTGCAGCAGGAGGCCATTCACGAGGCCGAAGATCGCCGTGTTGGCCCCAACACCCAAAGCGAGAGTCACAACGACGATGGCGGTGACTCCGAGATTCTTGCGGAGCATGCGTGCGCCAAAACGAAGATCCTGGAAAAAAGTTTCGAGCATGGGCAAACCTTTTCGATCGCGATACATTTCCTTGGTCTGCTCCATTCCGCCGAGCCTTATCAGTGCTTGGCGCCGAGCGTCTTCCGCGCTCATTCCAGCACGCAAATTGTCTTCGATATGCAACTGGAGATGGCTCTCCATTTCCGCGGTGAGTTCACGGTCGCGGCTCTCGTTATGGAACAGTGCGCCGAGCCGGACAAGCCATGCACGCAGATACCTCATGCAAACGCCTCGTTCTGCAACAACTGCGACCGCCTCGCCGGCCTTCGAAAGTCACTCATAGCGCAGCGCCACCATCGGCTCGACGCGCATCGCGCGGCGAGCAGGGAGAAACGCCGCAATTCCCGCAATCAGAAGCATCAAGCCAATGGCAAAACCCATGCTCAGCGGGTCGGTTGGCTTTACGCCCCAGAGTGTTCCGCGAATCAGCTGCGCAGCTGCAATGCCAGCTCCCACGCCAAACGCTATGCCGATGCACACGACTCGCGTCATTTCGCCAAGCACCATGCGGAACACATCGCCTCGATCCGCGCCCAAGGCCATCCGAATCCCGATTTCGCGTGTCCTTTCCGCTGTCGCATACGACGTCACTCCGTATACGCCAATCATCGCCAGCAGCCCAACGAACATAGCGAACGCCGTGGCAATCAAGGCCATGGCGCGATTGCGGTGTACCGAGGCGCTGAGCATGTTGGTGAGCGGTTGGCATTTCACGACGACACGAGGATCGACCGTTGCGGCTACATTCGCCAAGCGCTTGGCCGTTTCGGAAAGGGAACCCGCCACTCGAATTTCGAAGTTGCCGATTCCCAAGCACGAACCACCGCATTGAGCGACTGGCCTGTGCAAAATAGGGAGTGGCGGATCACTGGGGCGACGAATTTGTATGTCTCCGGCGACGCCAACAACCTGGACCACATAATCGCGCCCGTCACCATCGCCATCATTCTCACGAAATGTCAGCCCGACGGGATTCACTTTGCCAAACAGCACTCTGGCGAGGTCTGCGCTGAGAATAGCCACCGGAACCGACGTGGAGGTGTCTGTGTCATTAAAATCCCGGCCGGCCAGTATCGGAGTCCGCCAGGTTCGGAATGAATCCGGCGAGCTGAAGCCGAGATATGCGCCAGTTCTTCGCTCGGATCCTCCCGGCCCGGAAACCACCAATTGGGCAAGCGTCGTCTTTGAAAAAGCGCGGCCCCATGACGCGGACGTTACGCCAGGCAACGACCGGAAGGCCGCCAGTAATTCCTCTCCGACGATGGCATCGCGTTCTGGTCTTTCGCTGTCGCCTTGCCGTGTCACCTGAGCTATGAGCACGCCTTTGGGGTCATAGCCCGGATCCTGTGCCAAGAGGGCCTGTAGTGTGCGGACCAGCAAGCCCGCGCTGGCAAGCAATGCGACGGACAAAGCAACCTGCACCACGACAAGACCAGAATTCATGAACCGGTTTCCGGGTTTTCCAGTGGTCACCCCGTTGTTCATCGCCGAAGTAAGCGAAATTTGAGTTGCCCCGAACGCCGGCGCCAGTCCAAAGAGCAGAGCGCACGCCAAAGTGATGCTCACGGCAAAGGCGGCAAGCTTCGCATCCCATGACAAATCCATCAGAATTGGATCGTTCGGATAGGAAAGCGCCCATAGCAGAACTTGGCTTCCCCAGCGCGCGATGATAAGACCTGTCGCGGCACCGGCCACCGATAAGACAGCACTCTCGGTCAGCAGTTGCCGCACCAGGCGCCCCCGCGTCGCGCCCAGGGCAAGCCGAGTCGCGATTTCGCTCCGCCGCTTTGCCGCCCGCGCGAGCAACAGATTGCCTAAGTTCGCGCAGGCGATGATCAAAGCGACTGCGGCCATCGCCATCAAGAGCATCATGATGTCCACCGATAGCAGCCAGGTAGTGGACATACCGTTCGTCATGGAATATCCGTCGAGAGATCCGTGTCCAACGGGTTGCCCTCCGCTCCCGTGAGGGTTGGCCGGTAGGGCTTTGAATATCTCGGGAACCAGCACCTGCAATCCGGCATTGGCTTGGCTCACGCTCATTCCCGGCTTTAGCCGGGCCACGAAGCTCAGCTTCCAAGCGAGCGGATTGTCCAGCGACGGCGTCTGATGTCCGTAGAGCATCGGATAGTCTCCGTACGTCCTCTGCGCCTCGAGCGGCATGAAGATTTCAAGTATGCCGTCGGTTTCCACGCCGAAAAAAGACTTCGGAGCCACTCCAACGATCGAGAATTCGTGTCCATTTGCACGGATCGCCCGGCCGAGAACACCTGTCGATTCGCCATAACGCTGCCGCCACAATCTGTGGCTAATCACGCATACGGGCGGCGCGCCAGGCTGGTCATCCGAAGATTGCAGGACCCTGCCTAAAACGGCTGAGACGCCAAGGGTCGAGAAGTAATTGCCAGAAACATAAGCCCCGTATACATCCTCCTGTCCGTTTGGGTCCGCGATTACGAAACGGGCGTCGAAGTAGTTGTAAGCGATGACGCGGAAAAAAATATCCTGCCGATCCCGAAAGACTTTCCACTCCGCGTAAGAGTGCCCGTTGCCCAAGCCGGCCCGCTCCACTCGACCAACTCCTCCGGCCTCTCCACAGGCAACTTCCTGAGTGCCAACGCATAAATCACGGAAAAAATCGCAATCGTCGCGCCGATTCCCAACGCGAGGGACAAAACGGACACCGCAGTGAACCCCGGAGATTTGCGCAGCATTCGCGCGGCGAAGCGCAGATCCTGAAAAAATGTCTCGAGCATCGGCAAACCCCTTCGATCTCGATAGGCTTCCTTGGTTTGTTCCATGCCGCCAAGCTTGATCAGCGCCTGGCGGCGAGCTTCCTCTGCGTTCATCCCAGCGCGCAAATTGTCTTCGATGTGCAACTGGAGATGGCTCTCCATCTCCGCCGTAAAATCGCGGTCGTCTCTCCCTTTATGAAAAATCCCGGCCACACGAAGGAACCATGCGCGGAGCCATCTCATCGCTGCACCACTCCTTCCAACTACGGAACGACCCTCCAAACCTTTTCCATCGCTGTCTGCAACGGCTCTGACTATTCGTACCGCAAGGCCACGATCGGATCGACCCGCGATGCCCGGCGCGCCGGAAGGTAGCAAGCCAGCATAGCCACGCCGGTGATCAAAATCGGGACCGATACAAAAATCCATCTCCCGGAAATGTGATATTCCTGGAAAAGGCTGCCGAATGCCTTCGGGAGAGGTAACGCGCAAATTAGTCCGACGGCCACACCGATCAGCGCGAGCTTCAGGCCATCCACAATGACGAGGCGAAGAATATTTCTTTTATGCGCGCCAAGCGCCACGCGAATGCCAATCTCCTGCCTGCGTTGCCCGACGGTGTAAGCGACCAGCCCATAAATCCCGATGCCGGAAAGCAAGAGAGCCAGGACGGCAAAGGTTCCCATCATCTTTCCCATGATCTTGTCGCCAGCCACCTCGTTCTCGAGAATGTCAGGCAGGCTCATGAGGTCGCCGATCGGCTGATCGCGATCGATAGACCAAACTGCCTCTCGCAAGCCAGGTGCCAGCGAGTTCGCATCGCTGATGCCACGCACCATAACGGCGGCCTCAGCCATCGGATGCTGCTCGAAAGGCTCGTAAATCTCCGGATCTTCAATATAGCGAAGCGGCCAGCCTTTCACGTTTTGCACGATGCCGACGATAGTCCGCCACTGGTTCCCGGCGGGCCCGCCGGAATCGATACGTATCTGGCTTCCGATGGCGTCTCCGTGCGGAAAGAATTGGCGCGCGAGTTCTTGGCTCACCAGGGCTACCAACGGAGTTTGCGCATCATCCGCCGCAGAGAAATCACGGCCGGCGATGATCGTCGTCCTGGTAGC
The DNA here is from genome assembly GCA_963804545.1 of uncultured Acidobacteriota bacterium. GTDB lineage: Bacteria > Acidobacteriota > Terriglobia > Acidiferrales > UBA7541 > Acidiferrum. The sequence continues at coordinate 1,115,506 of CAWDQW010000004.1, read as the reverse complement.
CTCGAAGTAGTGCGTGCTCACAACGCAATATCGCGCGTGCGCCAAATCGCCCGCGGGCAGATTCTCCTGGCCGCGGAGGCGAAAAGGAATCTCTTCGGGTCCGGCTCCTGGAAGAACGGAAGCGATAGCTGCGGATTTCGCGCCGGGCATAGAGGAAAGGCGGCTGGCGAGTTCGCGGTAAAACCGGGCTTGTGCGGAAGGGTCCTTATAGCGGGATTCGGGAAGAGTGATTTGCGCCGTCAGAATCTGCCGAGGATCGAACCCCATGTTTCTTCGCATTCCCTCAACGATTCCTTGAATGAGGATCCCGGCCCCGCTCAACAACACGACAGCAAGCGCCACCTCACCGGCGACCAAAACGCTGCGCAAACGGTTTTTCTTCTTGTTCGAAGAAACCGTCGCGCTCTCATTCTTTAGCGTCGAGAAAATTTCCACCGACCTCGCTTTTAGTGCGGGAGCGAGGCCAAATAGGAGCGCGGAGAAGACCGCGATCGCCGACGTATAGCTCAGGACACGCCAGTCGATCTTCAGTTCGAGCAACTTGACCGCGTCGTTGAACGACAACGCGGCTTGCATCACGCGCTCTCCTACGACCGTGAAAGCCAGTCCAACGAGCGCCCCGAGCGCTGCGATCAGCAAAGCCTCTGTCATCAACTGGCGCACCAGGCGAGTTCTTCCTGCTCCAATGGCAATACGCACGGCCATTTCCTTGCTTCGTCCTGTCGCGCGCGCCAGCATAAGCCCCGAAATATTCGCGCAGGCAATCAGCAGTACCAACCCGACAGCCGAAAGCAGGAGGATAAAAGCGGGTCCAGCATTGAAATCGTGGATCATGTATTCCTGGAGAGAGAGTGTGTTTGCCCCCCAGCCATTATCTGTCTCCGGGAAATTCTTTGCCGCGAGTGAGCCCAGAGTTCTAACATCTGCCTGCGCCTGGGCGAGGCTCACTCCCGGCTTGAGCCGTCCAAAGAGGTAGAGATCGCGTTCCTGTCTGGCTGAGGCACTTTGTTCAGATTCATTCAAGACCAGCGGTATCCAAACTTCGCCCTGAAACGACATCAAGTGGAAGCGTGACGGCATCACTCCAATGACGGCGTAAAGTTCGCTGTCCAGCCGGATGGTCTTGCCGACAAGCGCGGGGTCCGAGCCGAATTTCCTTTCCCACAAGCGGTGACTCAGAACCACAACATGGTTATTTCCTTCGTGATCCTCGCCAGCCGCGAAAGTTCGCCCTAACTCGGGGGAGGCGCCGAGCACAGAAAAGTAATTAGCAGTTACTCGCACGGCGCTTATGCGCTCAGGGTCACCATTGCCCGTTAAATTCGAACTGTTGTGAGGATTCGACGCTGCCAATTCCGAGAAGACCTGGATTTCACGCTTCCACGCGAAATAATTCGGAGCCGAGACGGGGCTCAGGCCGGCCCCCCACATCTGCACCGGACTCAACCCGTAGATTACGGCCAAGCGGTCTGGATCGGAGACAGGAGGCCTAGTGTAGAGCACCGCACTGACGAAGCTGAAAATTGTGGCGTTTGCCGCAATGCCGAGCGCGAGAGTAAGCACGGCCACGAGCGTGAACCCCGGATTCTTGCGCAGCATGCGCGCGCCGAACCGCAAGTCCTGCAAGAAAACTTCAAGTAGCGGCAGCCCGCGCCGTTTGCGATAAATTTCCTTCGTCTGTTCGACCCCACCGAGTTTCATGATGGCCTCCCGCCGGGCCTGTTCCGGCGACATTCCCGTGCGCAAATTGTCATCGATATGCAAAGCGAGGTGGCTCTCCATCTCAGCCGTAAAATCGCGGTCGCTTCTCCCTTGATGAAAAAGCCCGGCCACACGAAGGAACCATGCCCGAATGCGTCTCACGGTTGATCCTCTCGATCAATTTTGGGTCGCTCAAGACTGCGCCGAGCGAGTCTGCGGCCCAGAAAGCTGCGTTCTTGCCCCCGAATCATTCGTACCGCAGCGCGTTAATCGGATCCACGGATGCCGCGCGCCGCGCTGGAATAGCGCTGGCGATGAGCGCGACCAGCGTGACGCCCAAAAGTGCGCCAACAAACGACAGAAAATCCCCGGGCAGGACGCCGAAAAGCATCGAGCGCATCAGTTGCGCCCCCGCGATTGCCAGCGGAACGCCAACGGCAACGCCCGTCGCGCTGATTAGCAGACTTTCTCGCAAAATCGTCCACAAAACTTGCGAGCGCTGCGCCCCCAACGCCATGCGTACGCCAATTTCGGATGTTCGCCGTGTAACGCGATACGCCAGCGTGCCGTACAGGCCCGTGGCCACAAGAAGCGCTGCGAGCAATCCGAAGAACATTGCGAGCCTCGCGAAAAGCCGCGCCTGCGAAAAAGATTCGTCGAACTGAGCGCGCTGCGTCATCGGCTTCTGCATGGGAAGATTCGGATCGAGGTCGTGAAGGACCGCGCGGACGCTCGATATCAGAGCTTCGGGATTGCCGTTGGTTCGCAGTTCCACCTGCATGTCTGAAATCGAGCCGCTCTGGCAGTAAGGGAAGTACAGCGTCGGCATCGTTTTTTCACCGACGCTTCTGTACTTGCTGTCCGCGGCGATGCCGACGATGGTGTACTGCTTCTCCGGCTTTACGCCGCCCGCCGAGTGGCCCAGCGCGCTGCTCTTGGAAAAGAAACGCTTCGCGAAAGTTTCGTTCACGACGGCAACCTTCGGCGCGGTCCGGCTGTCGGTGTCCAGGATGTCACGCCCTTGTAGCATCGGAATGCCAAGCGTATGGAAATAGCCGGGGCCGACGTCATTCGAGCGCATGCCAACATCCGCAAAACTACCGGCAGGCACGACGCCATCGATCGCGAACACATCGTTGTCGCTCCAGCCCGAACCGAGCCGGTTCTCCATCAAGGTCGCGGACTCAACTCCAGGGACGACGCGCAGGCGGTCGAGCAGATTTTGGTAGAAGCGTGCTTTCTCGTCGTCGGAGTGGGTAGTCAGCGGGCTGGTGCCGAAGACGAGCAAGCCGTCAACGCGTAGGCCAAGCGGCAGAGTCTCGTACTTGCGAAGAGAGCGAACGAGGAGTCCCGCGCCGACCAGCAAGATCAGGCAGAGCGCCATCTGAACGGCGACGACTGCTTTGCCGGCCCACGAATTCTTTTTGCTGCTCTGGGAGGCCGCATTGGAGCTTTTTACGGCCATGCCAGCAGCGACGTGGACGGCGCTGCGCAACGGCGTCAGGCCGAACACCACAGCGCATGCAAACGAAATTGCCAGAGTGAAGAGCAAAACATTCGAGTCGAGCGAAAAAGGGACTTCCAGATTCGACCAGGCCGCGAGAGCGCGGCTGGCGGAGATCGCGAACATCCAGCCCAGAGTGGCGCCCGCAATTACGAGCAGGAAACTCTCCGCAAGCAACTGCCGCAAAAGTCGGCCAGGTCCTGCTCCCAGCGCCACGCGCATGGAAAACTCTCGTTGCCGCGCGGAGTTCCGTGCGACGAGCAGCATGGCCACATTCGCGCAGGCAATCACGAGAACCAATCCCACCATGGCCATTAGAATCTCAATCGGCTGTTCGTAGTCGTCGCGGAGACCCTGGATCCCCTTCGCCGGCGCAAGTGCGAGAACGGGTCTCGGGCTTTTGGGATCGGGTGTACCGAGTCCGATCAAAGCGCTGCGCTGGAAGGCTGGATCCAGAATCGCGAGAGCCTGAGTGGCTGTCACGTGAGGCGCGAGGCGCCCGATCAGTCGCAGACACCACCAAGTCGGCGTGCCGTACGCCGTCTGCAGTGAGGGCGGATTGCCCCACGCATTCAGTTCGGGGCGATTCTGCAAGGGGATCCAGAAGTCGGTGGAGACGCCGGGATCGATCCCGTAGAAACCTTGCGCGCTCACGCCGATAATCGTGAAGGGCAATCCCTTGACATAAACAGTTTCGCCGATGACCGATGGATTGCGCGCGAACCGCCCTGTCCAGTAGGAGTAGCTAAGCACGGCCACGGCTGCGTGCGAGGTTTCGTCTTCTAGCGTGAAGCCGCGGCCGCGCGCGAACGCCGTGCCAAGTCCTGAGAAAAAGTTGCCGCTCACCATATCTACTTCAGCTTCTTCGGGCATCTCGCCGATGCGGACGGCCGCTTTGTCTATAGAGAGCGGCACGTATGCCATTAGGTCTGAAAACGCTGCGTGTTCTTTACGGAGCTGTTCGAAGACCGGCTCCGAAAAGGACGTTTCGCTGTCGCCGGTGTTGGTTGCGCCTACCGGTTGACCGTTCGGCACGCGCAGGTATACCAGTTGCTCCGGGGATGGCAGCGGAAGGTTGCGAAGTAGGACGCTGTTCATCACGCTAAAAATGGCGGTGTTGCCGCCAATGCCAAGCGCCAGCGTTAACACGGCGACAAGACTGAAGCCGGGATTTTTGCGCAGCATGCGAAAGGCGTAGCGGAAGTCTAGGAATGTCGTTTCCAAGATTGGCAGCCCGCGCCGCTCGCGATAGTTTTCCTTCGTTTGCTCCACGCCCCCAAGTTTCATCATTGCCTCTCTCCTGGCTTGAGCAGGCGACATCCCTGAACGCAGGTTGTCCTCGATATGCAATGCGAGGTGGCTCTCCATCTCGGCGGAGAATTCCTGTTCGCGCCTTCGCTTGCCAAACAGCTCGCCTAGCCGAGACAACCACGCCCGCACCCGCCTCATAAAAATCCTCCGCAATACCATACTTACGACCTTTCTTCACCTGGCGCCAGAAAACGAGCAAGAATCGCGGTTGTCTGTTCCCACTCCCGCTCTTCCTTGCTCAATTGCTTCCGTCCCGCACGCGTGAGTTTGTAATACTTCGCTTTGCGATTGTTGTCCGAGAAGCCCCATTCGGAGCTGATGTAGCCCTTCCTGCTCGAGCTTCAACAGCGCCGGATACAGCGTCCCGTAATTCACGGCCAGCAGATCGCCGCTGGTCTGCTCAATCCGCCGCGCAATGCCATAGCCGTGCAGCGGCCCCATCGCTTGCAGCGTCTTTAACACCATCAGCGCCAGCGTTCCTTGCCACACGTCCTTCTTGTCGCCCGCTTTATCGCCCATTGTTCTCCTTCTTTAGGGGCTCCCGAGCTCTCGCGGTTCCTATGGGATACCCATACCGAAGATGCCATAGCCCCTATGGGAAGGCAATAGAAGAAACGAAGCTGACCCGCCATTTTGTTTCCTGGTTCTTCAGGATTTTTTAGCCTGCTTCGTGGACGCGCTGCCACCTCATTTTTATCCCCGCCATTTTTGTCCCGCCTAAGCTCTCCCCTCCTTGACTCTTCCGCAACTTCTGACTAGCCTCATGCGTCTACTGAACATACGGTCGGGGGTTCGTGTTCTAACGTTTCCCAAAAAGGAGCTTGCATGTGTTCTGTCCTCGCGCGCCGGTGCCTCTTGGCACTCGCGTTTGCCGTCACTCTCCTCACTCTCCTCGCTGCCGCGCCTCAAATGCGCGCGCAAGGCGGGGAGCCGCAATATTTCGCCATTCGCGGCGCCAAAGTCGTTCCGGTATCGGGCCCGCCCGTGGAAAACGCCACCATCGTGGTGGCGCATGGCGTCATCACCGCGATCGGCAAGGACGTCACCATCCCGCCGGACGCCTGGATTATCGAAGGCAAAGGCCTCACCGTTTACCCAGGTCTTTTTGATTCTTTCACGGATTTGGGTTTGCTCTCTGCGGCTCCCGCTCCGGGCGGCGCCGGCGAAGGTGGAGGCGCAGGCCGCCGCATGCCTCCCACGGGAGAAATCTCCCGCGGCCCAGAAGACCGTCCCTCAACGACTCCATGGCGCAGCGCCGCGGATGAAGTCAGCCTGAGCGACAAGCGCATCGATACCTGGCGAAATGGCGGCTTCACAACGGTCGTCTCCGCCCCGAAGGGCGGCATGTTTCCCGGGCAAGCCTGCCGTTCTCGATCTTGCAGGCGACCGCGCCAGCGAGATGGTCGTAAAAACGCCCGTCGCGTCTCCCCGTTTCCCTGCAACCCGGCGGCGGATTCGGAAATTTCCCCGGCTCCCTGATGGGCGCCCTCGCGTATGTCCACCAGGTGTGGATTGATACCTATTGGAGCACTGAGGCGCTGGCTATCTACGAAAAGAATCCTCGCGGCGTCGCGCGTCCGCGCTACGACCACACCGAGGCCGTACTCGGCGAAGCTCTCGAAGACCACACGCTGGTGCTGATTCCCGCGAATAATTCTGTTCAGCTTCGCCGCGCCCTTGAGCTTGTCGATCGTCTGGAAGCTCAATGATGTCGACCACGTGGACGGAGCGATTTACGGCGGCAAATGGCCTATGAAGTCGCCGACGAAATCGCCGCGAAGAACACTCCCCTTCCGGTTCTCGTCAATCTGAAATGGCCGGAAGCGGAAAAAGACACTGACCCTGACGAGCAGCCCTCGCTGCGCACGCTGCGTTTCCGCGATAAAGCTCCTTCCACCCCAGCCGCGCTCGCCAAAGCTGGCGTCAAGTTCGCGTTGTACTCCGGCGGAATTACGGCGCCGAAAGACATCCTCAAGGCCGCGAAGAAATCCATCGATGCGGGTCTAGCTCCCGATGCCGCATTGCGCGCGCTTACGCTGATCCCCTGCGGAGATCTTACGGCGTCGCCGACCGGACTTGGCTCCATCGAAACCGGCAAAATCGCCAATCTCGTCGTGACCGATGGCAACCTTTTTGACGAAAAAACAAAAATCAAAATTGTGTTTGTCGATGGGAAAAGATTCGAGACCCACGAACCGGAAAAGCCCAAGGATCCTCCCAAAGGCAACCTGGCCGGGAAGTGGAAGCTCTCCTACACCACGCCCGATGGCCAGAAGAATCGACTCGTTGGATCTTGCATATGGCCACCGATGGCACGCTCTCAGGAACGACCACCGGCAAGCGCGGCACCGCCTCTCTCATCAGCGGCTATCTCAGCGCTCGACAAATTCAGCTTCACCATCAACATTCCCATCGAGGGCAACCCCACCGATGTCGTCTTTACGGGCAGCTTTGATGGCACCACCTTGAAAGGCAATATCGACGTTATGGGCTACTCGATTGAATTCACGGGCGGCAAGGCCGCACCGCAATCCGCCGCAGCTTCCGATTCCGCTGTCCGCAAGCAACCGAGCAATGATTCATCGCCGATGGAGGTGCGCTGTGAGAATTCCGTCCATGCTGGTGCAATAATCGTTTGCTCGCTGCATCGTCTTGGGCACGTGCGCCCTCGCGCTTCCTCTTTCGACCCGGGCCGCTACTCCGCCGGACGCGGCGCCGGTGATTTTGATCCAGAACGCCACCATCCTCACGGTTTCGCATGGCACCATCGAGCACGGCTCCATCCTTATTAAGGACGGCAAAATCGCCGAAGTCGGCACCTCCATCAAAGTTCCCAAAGATGCGCAGGTTATCGACGCGGCCGGCCAGTTCGTCATTCCCGGCATCATCGATTGCCACTCGCACATCGCCATCGACGGCAGCGTCAACGAAGGCAGTGTCTCCGTTTCTTCGATCGTGAATATCGCCGATGTGCTCAACCCCGATGACATTGACATCTATCGCGATCTCGCCGGCGGCGTAACCGTGGCCAACGTTCTTGCACGGCTCCGCAAACTCTATCGGCGGCCAGACCGTCGTCATCAAACTTCGCTGGGGCCAGCCCGCTTCGAAGCTTCCGTTCGAAGGCGCGGTCCCCGGCATCAAGTTCGCGCTCGGCGAGAATCCCAAGCGCTCCAACTTCAGCATCCCGGGCGTCGACCCCGCGTTATCCCACCACACGCATGGGCGTCGAAGAGACCATTCGAACGGCGCTTTGTCGAGGCGCGCGACTACAAAAAAGCCTGGGACGACTACGACAAGCGCGTCGCCGCCGGCGACAAAAACGCTATCCCGCCGCGCCGCGATCTTCGCCTCGATCCGCTCGTCGAAGTTCTCGAAGGCAAGCGCTATGTCCACGCCCATTGCTATCGCGAAGACGAAATTCTCATGCTGCTTCGCGTGGCCAAGGAATTCGGCTTCAAGATTCGCACCCTCCAGCACGTGCTCGAAGGCTACAAAGTTGCCGACGAAATTGCCGCCGCAGGGACTGGCGCTTCCACCTTTTCCGATTGGTGGGCCTATAAAGTGGAAGCCTACGACGCGATCCCCTACAACGCGGCGCTGATGACGCGCCGCGGCGTACTCGTCTCCGTCAATTCCGACGACGCCGAGGAAGCCACGCACCTCAATCAGGAAGCCGCGAAAACCATGAAGTATGGCGGCCTCTCGCACGACGAAGCGCTCAAGCTGGTCACCATCAACCCCGCGATCCAGCTGGGCATCGACAAGCGCGTCGGCTCGATCGACGTCGGCAAAGATGCCGACCTGGTCATCTACAATCATGATCCGCTCAGCGCCTATGCCGTCGTCCAGAAAACGCTGATCGATGGCCGTGTCTACTTCGATCGCCAGCGCGATATCGCCGACCGCGAGGCCCACGAAAAAGAAAAGAAAGCGCTGATGGAAAAGGAAAAGAAAGCCGGAGAGAAAAAGCCGGACGCCACCATTGAAATTGGCAAAAAGCGCGGCGCCAAACCAGACGAAAAGAAGACCGAAGAAAAGCCCAAGCCGCCGCAAGCGGACGCCGTTTCCGGAGGTGCTCTGTGAAGAGCATCAGCTTCAAAATGACTCTGCGCTTCGCGGCGATCGTCGCTGCTGCCGCCTGCTTGTTTCTCTAACGTCTTCCGCGCAATCGCCAACCGTCTTCCACTGTACGCGCTCACTCACGCAAAAATCTTCACGCTCGCCGGCTCTCCCATCGAGGACGGCACGCTCGTCATTCGTGACGGCAAAATCGCCGCCGTCGGCGCCAACGTGGAAGTTCCCGCCGGCGCGCAAGTCATCGACGCGCAAAGGCCTGCAGATTTATCCCGGCCTCTTCGATCCCATCACGCAGATGGGCCTCAGCGAAATCTGCGCCGTAAACGCCACCGTCGATACCACCGAGACCGGCGCCTACAACCCGGACGTAGTCGCGGCGACGGCGGTCTTCGCCTTCCAGCGAACACATTCCTGTGACGCGCGCCTCGGGAATCACCGAAGTCCTCGCCGTCCCGGACAGCGGCGGCTTTGATTCGCGCGGCTCACGAGGCGTCATCGGCGGTCAAGCCTCCGCGATTCATCTTGCCGGCTGGACGATCAACGACATGACTGATCAAGCGGAGCGTCGCCATGGTCATCTCCTGGCCCGAGATCGAAACGCGCTCCTTCGACTTCACCACCTTCTCGATAAAAAACAAGCCATTCACCGAAGCCAAGCAGGACTACGAGAAGCAGAGTCGATCCAACTGTCGGATTATCTCGATCGCGCCCGCCACTACGCCCAAGCCATGGGCCACGGCGGCCCGGCAGAATATCAGCGCGACCTGAAACTCGAAGCGCTCGCACCCGTCGTCCGCGGCCAGTTGCCGGTGCTGGTCTTTGCCGATCGCGCGCGCGATATTCGCAATGCCGTCGAATTCTGCGACAAGCAAAAATTAAAGATGATTCTCGCCGGCGGCGCGGAAGCCTACAAAGTGAAGGATCTGCTCCGTTCGAAAGGAATCCCTGTGATCCTCCGGCCTACGCTTACTCTTCCGACCGAAGAAGACGATGCCTACGATCGTCTCCTTTCCCAACCCGCCGAACTCGCCGCTGCCGGCGTGAAGATTCGCTTTCGGCAGCTTTGACAATTCCTTCGCGCGCCGCCTCGGCCAGCAAGCCGCCAACGCCGTTGCCTACGGCCTGCCCTACGACGAAGCGCTGAAAGCCGTCACGATCTATCCCGCCGAAATCTTTGGCGTCGCCGATCAGGTCGGCACACTCGAAACCGGAAAACTCGCCAACATCATCGTCACCAACGGCGACCCCTGGAGACTAACAACCGAAGTGAAGTATCCTCTTCATCAAGGGTCAGCAGACCTCGCTCGAAAACAGGCACCTGCGCCTCTACGAAAAATATCTTAACCGGCCCAAAGCCACCGCCGCGAATTGACTCGGAGCAGTCGCTTCAGCAGCTGACGCGCTTGCTTCCCCTGCAGCAGCCGCCTTGCATGTAAGCCGCTCGTAAGTGGCGGGGCTCTCGCCCCGCCCTCCACGCCGCCGGTAACGATTGCCGATAGCATCCGTCTGAAAGATGAGTTAGATTCGCGCGCTCGGGGGAATCCATGTTCCGACTGATGCAAGATATTCGCTACGCCTTCCGGCTCCTCGCAAAAAGCCCCGGCTTCACCGCGATCGCCGTTCTCACTCTCGCGCTCGGCATCGGCGCGAACACCGCCATCTTCAGCGTCGTTAACGGCGTGCTCCTCCGCCCTCTTCCTTTTCGCGATCCATCCCGTCTCGTCCTTATCGCCGAAAAAAGCTCTTTCCCCGTCATCAGCACCTCCTACGAAAACTATCTCGACTGGCGCGACCAAAGCCATCTCCTTCGAATCGCATGGAAGCCGTCGCGGTCCGGCGCCATCACCCTCACGGGCGCTGGAGAACCCGAGCGCCTCAACGTCCGCATGACCACCGCCGGTCTTTTCCCCATGCTCGGCATCAACGCCCAGGTCGGCCGCACGTTTCTCCCCGAAGAAGACCGCGCCGGCGGCACACCGGTTGTTCTTCTCAGTTACGGCCTTTGGCAGCGCCGTTTCGGCGGCTCCACGGAAATCCTCGGCAAAGCCCATCAATCTCGACTCGCGCCCCTACACCGTCGTCGGCGTTCTTCCCCGCGGGTTTCCAAATTCTTCCAGCCGCCGATGTTTTTCTTCCCTTCGCTGCCCTGGGCAGCCACGCTGCCCGAGATCGCAACTGGCATCCCGGCATTCTCGCTCTCGCGTCGTCTCAAACCCGGCGTGTCAAAAGAGCAAGCCAACACCGAAATGGTCGGGATTACCAAACGCCTCGAGCAGCAATATCCTCTCTACAACACCGGCACCAGCGCCAATGTTGTCGGCCTTGCAGGACCAGATCGTTCAGAACTCGCGCCCCGCTCTTCTTCTTCTTGCTCGGCGCCGTTAGTTTCGTTCTGCTGATCGCTTGCGTCAACGTCGCCAATCTCTTGCTCGCGCGCGCCGCTTCCCGCGGCAGAGAAGTCGCCATTCGCACAGCGATGGGCGCCGGCCGCGCGCGCGTCATTCGCCAACTCTTGACCGAGAGTGTCCTGCTCTCGCTCGCCGGAGGCGTGCTTGGCATGCTCATCGCCTGGGCTTCGCTTGGCCCACTGCTCAAAATTGCCGCCGGCAGCGTTCCGCAGGGCGCTCCCATCGGGCTCGATCCCTGGGTGCTCGCCTTTACCGCTGGCAGTTTCGCTGCTCACCGGCTTGCTCTTTGGCATTGTCCCCGCCTGCGCACCGCCAAGCTCGATTTGCGCGAGGCTCTCAACGAAGGTTCGCGCGGCTCGACCGCCGGTCCCGGCCAGCATCGCCTTCGCGGCGCGCTGGTCGCCATGGAAATCGCGCTCGCCATGCTTGCTCCTGGTCGGCTCCGGCCTGCTCTTGCGTAGCTTTTCCCGTCTCCAGGAAGTCCCGCCCGGTTTTCAACCCGATCATCTCTTGGTCGCCGACATCCCTCTTTCGCAAACCGCCTACGCCAAGCCGCGAAGATCGCTATCAATTCTTCGATCGCCTGGTCGAACGCGCCAGAACGCTTCCCGGCGTTCGCTCCGCTGCGGCCGCTTCTTTTCTTCCCGTCAGCGGCGGCGGCAGCATCATCCATTTCAATATCACCGGCCATCCGCCGAAATCGCCGCAATGAATTCATCGCCGCCGGCTATCGCACCATCACGCCGAACTATCTCGAAACGCTCGGCGTCCCGCTTCTGCAAGGCCGGCTCTTTACCGCCGCGGACAACGACAACTCCCCCGCGGTCGTCGTCATCAACAAAACCATGGTCACCACTTTTTTCCCCAACGAGAATCCCCTCGGCAAGCGTCTCCAGCTCGGCGCGCTCCGCCGATCAGCAGGTCCCACCATGGAAATCGTCGGCGTGGTCGGCGACGTCCGCCCCGGCCTCGGCATCGACCCGCAAGCGGAAATGTATTTGCCCTATCGCCAGGCCGATTTGCTACTCCCGGTCTTTCAACTCTCCGTCGTGATGCGTACAGCCGGCGATCCCAGCTCTCCAAACGGCCGCGCTGCGCAGCGCGCTCGCTGAAATCGATCCCAATCAGCCGCTCGTAAAAGTCCGCACCATGGAAGAAAACATGGCCACCACCGTGGCTCGAGCCTCGTTTCCGCGCCTGGCTCATCGGGATTTTCGCGATGCTTGCGCTGGTGCTCTCTGCCGTCGGCGTCTACGGCGTGATGTCCTACACCGTCACGCAGCGCACCAGTGAAATCGGCGTCCGCGTCACCATGGGCGCGCAGCCGCAGCGACGTATTTCGCATCATCGTTGGCGAAGCGTTGCAGCTCGCTCTGCGTCGGCGTCGCCATCGGTCTCGTCGCCGCCCTGCCCTGACGCGCCTCCTGCGAACTTTCCTCTTCGGCATCAGCGCCTACGATCCGCTCACCTTCATCGGCGTCTCCGTTCTTCTTGACGCTGGTCGCCGATCGCCGCCTCCTACTTCCCCGCCCGCCGCGCCACCCAAGTCGATCCCTCTCGTCGCCCTGCGCTACGAATAGCGCCTTTCCCTATGGAGTGCGGCAGCTCTGCTGCCGCTTTTTCGAAGCTCCCGCGTCATCCCCTACTCGCCACCCCAGCGCTTCACTATTTTTCCATCTCCCCGTAATTTTCAGCCGTCAGCTCCGTCTAGCTCTAGAGGGACAATCATGCGCCCGCGACCATCGCCGCTTCTCCTGGCTGCTCTCTTCGCCGGCCCGCTCCGCGTTCGCCCAGGCCCAAGACCCTGCCAAAATCGTCTCCGACTACCTCAAAGCCGCGGGCGGCAGCAAAGCCCTCTCCAAAATCCAGACCGAAACCCTCGAAGGCACCTTCAGCAATCCCGCTGACGGCAAACCCTCCACCTACACCTTCAGCCTCAAGCTCCCCAATCGCTACTACTCCGAATTCGTCCTCGGCGATAAACCTCTCATCGAAGCCTACAACGGCAAATCCGCCTGGCATCAAACCACCACCGGCGAACTCTCCACTCTTCTCGGCCTGCAAGGCCAGCAACTCGAAGCCGCCTCGCTCTACTACAACTCCCGCCTCCTCAATCTCAAAAAAAACAAGCTCGCCCTCGCCTTCGTCGGCCACGCCCAGGTCCGCGGCAAAGACGCTCTCCAGCTCGAACTCACCACTTCCACCAGCTATCCATCGCGAACTCTTCTTCGATCCGCAATCCCATCTCCTCGTCAAGGAATCCGCTCCCGTTGCCGGCATCGACCAAGAAATTTTCTACGACGATTACCGCACCGTCGACGGCGTCAAGCTCCCCTACAAGATCGAGCTCCATCGCGGCGCCGACACCTACTCCATCAACATCACTCGCGCCGCCATCAACGAAACCGTCGGCGAACGCACTTTCGACTTCCCCATGAAATCGCAAGTCAAACTCCCCGATCTGAAATCCCTGTTCAAGGAAATCGACGAAAATCAGAAAGTCGCCGACAAAATCCGCGAGAACTACGCCGGCACGCGCGTCGAAGAAGAAACCGAACTCGAAAAAGACGGCAAAGTCAAAAAGACCGAGGTGAACGAGTACACCTTCTTCTATCTAAATGGCGACGAAATCTCCACTCTCGTCAAAAAAGACGGCAAGCCCTGAGCGACGACGAACAAAAGAAGGAAAACGAGAAAACCCAGAAAGAAATCGAAGAGATCCAGAAACGCGAAGCCAAAAAAGAATCCAAGGACGAAAAAGCCAAGGAAGAAGGAAAAGAAAAGACAAGGACGACGATGACGTCGGCATCGAAACCTTCCTCCGCGCCGCCCAGTTCGTCAACCCCCGCCGCGAACGCTTCCGCGGCCAGGACGTCCTCGTCTTCGACTTCGAGCCCAATCCCGAATTCCAGCCCCACAAAATGGTCGAAAGAATCGTCCACGAACTTGCCGGCGTCATCTGGATCGACGAGCAAGCTCACGAAGTCGCCCGCCTCGAAGCCTATTTCGTCGGCGACTTCCGCGTCGCCGGCGGCCTCCTCGCCAATCTCCAAAAAGGCACCAGCTTCGTCTTCGAGCAGTCCTATTTCAACAACGAAGTCTGGCTACCCACCTACGAAGAAGCCCACGTCGGCGTCCGCGTCCTCCTCATGAAAGGCTTCAACGTCAACGCCACCACCCGCTACTCCGACTACAAACGCTTCAACGTCCAAACCCTCTCCACCATCAACCAACCCAAATCCACCGCCCCCGACCCCGCCACCGAAAAACCCAAGGACTAGCTACCGTGCGTGGTAGTATGCCGTCTAACTTGGAAGGAAAGTCGTAGCCTCAGCAGGGGGCTAAACATGGCGGAATTGGAATCCGTTGGCGCGCCGCTGGCAGCTTCTGTCTCAGCTTCTGCCTCTTCCGTCCCGGCCACTACCCTTACCCCACGCCACTCCCTGCTCGTCCGCGTCACTCACTGGATCACCACGCTTTGCTTTCTTGCTCTCCTCGTCACCGGCGCCGAACTCGTCATCTCTCACCCACGCTTCTACTGGGGCGAAACCGGCAACGTCCTAACCACGCCGCTCTTCAAACTCCACATCCCCTCCTCTCGCGCGCTCGTCCCCTCCGGCTACGGCTACGTCCTCCCGGACCAGAACGGCTGGAGCCGTTACCTCCACTTTCAGTCTGCCTGGATTGTCATCTTGACCGGCTTGCTCTACGTGCTCTACGCCTTCTTCACCGGCCATTTGCGCAAGAACCTGCTCCCTGCCAAATCCGATCTTTCGTTGCGCGCATTCTGGACTGCAATCGCTAAAAATTTGCGCTTCCGTCGCCCGCCCGCCGCCGAGGCTTGGTCGTATAACCTGCTCCAGCGGCTCGCCTACCTGTTCGTGATTTTTGTTCTGTTCCCGCTCGTCATCTGGACCGGCTTGGCCATGTCTCCCGCCTTTGTTTCCGCGTTTCCATTCACCGTCAATTTACTCGGCGGCCAGCAATCCGCGCGCACCCTTCACTTCTTCGTCTCCCTGGCTCTCGTTCTCTTCCTTCTCGTCCACGTCGCCATGGTTCTTCTCGCTGGATTCTGGAGCCGCACGCGCGCCATGATCACTGGTCGCGCCGCCACACAAACGGAGCGCACATGAGCACTCTCTCCCGTCGCAAACTGATCGCCACCGGACTCGCCGCCACCGCCGGTACTGCCGGCCTCGGCGTCGCTGCGCGCCTCGTGCAAAAATATGGCCTCGTCCCGCCCGATCACGGCGGCATCTACGGCCTCGGCGAAACGCTCAACTATGCTTCCCAGCGCCTGCTGACCAGGCACTCCCTCGCCCGCGAGTTCAAGCCAAGCCAAATTTCCAAGCCTCCCCTCGCTAACGAAATGGCTCCCTTGCCTGACGCCTTCAAGCGCCTGCAAGCCGGCGGATTCGCCGACTGGCGCCTCGCGATCGACGGCCTCGTAGACCACCCAGCCTCCTTCTCGCTCGACCTGCTCAAGAGCTACCCGTCTCGCAGCCACATCACGATGATCCAGTGCGAAGAGGGCTGGTCCTATATTGCCGAGTGGATCGGCGTGCCTCTCCACCACGTCCTCGATGTCGTCGGCGTCCAACCCCACGCCAGATACGTCGTCTACTTCTCCATCCAAAACGGCTGGTGGGATAGCATCGATATGGCCGACGCCTTGCACCCGCAGACTTTTCTCGCTTACGGCATGAACGGGGGCGACCTCCCCGTCGGCAACGGCGGACCTTTGCGTATGCGCGTCCCCCGCCAGCTCGGCTATAAAAACGTCAAGTTCATCACTCACCTCACGGTCACCGACAACCTCAAACGCTTCGGCAAAGGCCTTGGCTCCGCCTCCCCCGAAGGCGGCTACGCCTGGTACGCCGGCATCTGACCGCCTCGTTGCCGGCCGGCAGCCATTCGCAACCTCCCAGTGGCACAGACTTCAGTCTGTGCTCTTCTCCAACTGGACGACGGGACATTTTCCGATTGCGTGCTTGTCATGGCTTCGTCTACTGCACGACGCCCACTGGCTTTTGGTCGAGTGAGCAAATATCCCGTCCGTCCCCCGATTTCAATCCGCCTGGCTCCTGATCTGTAGGCATGGATACCTGCGGCTATTTGTGGCCACCGTGCTGGCGTAGCAACTTCGCAATATCCCCGTGGTGGTTATCCTCCGCCACTTGCAAGGGTGTACCCAATTTTGTGTCCTTAGCATTGACGTCGGCATTGCTGGCTATCAGCATTTCCGCCACGTCCTTTTTTCCACTAAGAACCGCAGCGTGCAGAGGTGTGTAGCCATTGGTACCCTTAGCATTAACATGGGCACCGTGGGATAACAGCAATTCGGCCAAGTCCTTTTGACCCCTATAAGCCGCATCGTGCAAAGGTGTATGGCCGACGTTGTCCTTGACGTTGACATCAGCTCCATGGGCCAGCAGCCAAGCTGCCGCGTCCTTGTGACCCCACTCTGCGGCCAAGAACAAGGGCGTCTGGCCGGAGTCGTAATCATCGAAACTGTATCGGCCGTTGACATCTAATCCTTTGGTGAGCAGCAATTCCGCGATTTCCTTGTCGCTTCCACGAATGGCATCGTTTAGGGGCGTTGCTCCACCGTTGTCTTTTGCGTTCACGTCCGCTTTGTTCGCCAGCAACAACTCAATTACATCCTTATGGTCCTCAACCACTGCGAAGTACAATGGCGTTTCGCCACCCCTTGCTTCATATATATGACCTCCGCCGGATTTGTCCTCATAACGGATCGTATAGCCGCTAACTCCGGCTCTGGCATCCACGTTAGCCTTTTTGGCCAGGAGCAACTCGGCCACGTCCCTTTGGCCCGTAAACGCCGCACAGTGCAAAGGCGTTACGCCGAATTCATCTTTGCTGAACACGAGGTCAGGATTGTCTTTGAGCAACGTCCTCACCCGCCCCAAGTTACCATCACAGGCTGCGTGATAGATCGAGACTCCATCCGAGTTGCCATTTGTAGCCGCGTTATAACTCTTGCCGCAGGAGAGGAGCGCACCGCAAGCCAATGTGACCAAGGTAAAGAGGCTGAGCCGGGAGTTTGGGGAACGCGAGAATCGGTTCGAGAAGACTGGAAACACATTGCTAACTCCCGTTGGCGGGATGCCCCAGCCGCTGCTAACTTCGATGCAATATACTAAAACCCGCGCGCAAAACAAATCGCCCGTTCCAATGTGTGGGCGTCCGGGACAGGCGGGACGTTTCCTCCTCTCACCCCAAGCCCAAGAAGGCGCGCGCCGCATCCCTTCATCCCCAATTCAATCGTGCCCCGCCGCTACGCCACGCACTTCATCATCAGCTTCTTCCGCTTCTTCGCGCAGTCGAGTAGATGCAGATCGATCAGCTTCTGGTAAGGAAGTCCCGTCTCCTCCGCCAGCCCTTTGAAATAGTCCACAACTTCCAGATTCAAATGGATTCCCACGGCCTTTTTCTTGCCCGCGCAGGGGTTCTTAATCTATTTCATTCAATATGAGCGCCGTAGGCGCGTCACACGTAAACCCAGCCCGTAAGGGCTGGGAAAGCGCTGAGCTCCAGCCCCGAGCACCATAGGTGCGACACAAGTCTCCCGCCCCCGACTCGCGTCGGATGCTCCACCTTCGCCTACTGAGGGTGTGTCTTATGCCTCTCCCTCAACTCCCCGTGTACAACTTCAACCCCGTCCACCGCGCCATCCGCGCAAAATCCTTATCCAGCGTAAACACGCTCGCCCCATGCTCCAGCGCAATCGCTCCAATCAGCGCATCCGTCGTCGTTAGGCTCACGCCTTTGCTCCGGCACAACCGGAACATCGCCGCCGCTTCGCGGTACGTCCCAAATCCACGCGGCGCCAGCAAGTCCCACTGCGCAAGATAGCCCTCAATCCGCGCCACCTCTCGCGTCAACCCCTGCAAGACCTCCGCCACTACGATTCCCGTCAGCGCAAACGGCTCCGCCTGCGCGATCATTCGCCGTAACGCATCTCCCGCGCGTCCCGGCCTCGCGCTAAAGAAATCAACCCACACCGAGCTGTCCACCAGGATCAACCGCGATTCCTCCGCATCGCCTTCAAATCCCCCTTCCAGATTCCGGTCCCGTAGTGCTTCAGAATCCCCTTTCGGCTTTCTGACCGCACCAGCAGCTCCAGCGCCCGGTCCACAATCTCTCGTTTCGACTTCAGCCGCGTCAGCTTCCGCGCCTTCTTCACTAACTCTTCGTCAATCACAATGTTTGTTCTTCCCATCTTCACAGCATACACCATTTCCACGAATTCTGGTGTATATGGCCCACCCAGCCCGCTCGCACCCCTACACCCCGATCCACCGACTCCCTCGTGAGCGCCGTAGGCGCGGCACAAATCTCGTGTCTCCAAAGAATCTATTAGATGAACTCTACTCACTCGCTGCACACCGTCTCACCAAACTCCCCTTTTCCCCCCAACCCTCTCCATCCACTCCACTTATTTCGTCTCAATTCGAATGATCTAAAATAAGTACTGTACCTTGACAGTAATCTAAGCCTCTGCTACCATTCCCCATGCTCTCCGCGCTAACCCCGCCCGCATATCCCTCTGCTTTCTTCTCTGTCCCCCTTGCGTTCTCTGCCCTAACCGAAAGCCTCATCCCTTCCCATCCTGTTGACGCGAATCTTGACGCCGCGTCAAGCTTAAGTCCTTTGTTTGCCACTCTTACAAAAAACACCGGGGGTGGGGGTACCCCGTCAACCCCGAGTCCTTTCTTCGATCCCCGCGCCTCAACCGTCGTCTTCCCCCCCGGAACTTTTCGTTACCTCACCGCCTCCTTGCTTCGTTGCTTCTTTCTACAGTGCTACCATGCCCACCGCAAACCAGGAGCCATCCATGCCTAAAACTTTTATTTTCACCCTTTTCCGCGCCATCGTTCTCGCGTTTTTTGCCGCCTCCGCCATCTCTGCCCAATCCGCGCCTTCTTCAGCCCCTCTTCGCGTCGGCATCGCTGGCCTCGTTCATGGCCACGTCGGCGGCTTTCTCCGCCAAAACCAAAGCCGCACCGACATCCAAATCGTCGGTGTCGCTGAAGCCGATCCCAAACTGTCCGCTTTCTACGAATCGAACTTCGGCCTGCCTCACAACATCTTTTTCGTCTCTGTCGACGAAATGATCGAGAAGACCAAGCCCCAAGCCGTCCTCGTCTACACCAATACCTTCGATCACCGCAGCGTCGTCGAAGCCTGCGCGCGCCATGGCGTCCCCGTCATGATGGAAAAACCGCTCGCTGTCAGCAACGAAGACGCCCGAGCCATGCAAGCCGCCGCGCAGCGCGCCAAAATTCCCGTCCTCGTCAACTACGAAACAACTTGGTATCGCAGCAATCGCGCCGCCTACGATCTTGTCCACGACCACTCTATCGGCGACATCCGAAAAGTCGTCGTCCACGACGGCCACTCCGGCCCCAAAGAAATCAACGTCGAGCCTTGGTTCCTCGCTTGGCTCACTGATCCCAAACTCAACGGTGCCGGCGCCCTCTTCGATTTCGGATGCTACGGCGCCGATCTCATGACCTGGCTGATGGACAATCGCCGCCCCGACACCGTCACCGCCGTCACCCAGCGCATCAAGCCAGAAATCTATTCGCGCGTCGACGACGAAGCCACCATCATCCTCACCTATCCCAAAGCCCAAGCGATTTTGCAAGCTTCCTGGAACTGGCCCTTCGACCGCAAGGACATGGAAGTCTACGGCCAGACCGGCTACGCCATTACCGTGAAGCGCGACGCCGTCCGCGTCCGCCTCGCCAAGCAGGACGAAAAGCTGCTCGACGCGAAGCCGCTCGATCCCCGCGAAACTGATTCCGTAAGTTATCTACGCGCCGTTGTTCTGGATGGAATGAAACCGGAAGGACTTTCTTCGCTCGAAACCAACATGATCGTCACCGAAATTTTAGACGCCGCGCGCCAATCCGCGGCCACAGGCAAGACCATTCGCTTGGCGGACAAGCAATGAACGAGCGATTTGGAGTGCGGCAGCCCTGCTGCCGCTTTTCTCGCCAAGACTCCAGAGTCTATCTCAGACGCAGTGCAGGACCGCGAGCCACCACACGCCGGCAGCCCGCCTCATTTCGCGTGAACGGGACTGTCGAGCACGTCGCGCACTTTTTGTACCAGCGCGCCGGGGGTAAAGGGCTTTTGCAAAAACGAAAGTCCAGCTTCCAGCACGCCGCCTTGCGCCAATACGTTGTCCGTGTATCCCGACATGTAAAGCACGCGCGTCTTCGGATGACGCCCGGTAATCCGCCGCGCCAGCTCTCGCCCGCTGGCCCCCGGCATAATAATGTCCGTCAACAACAGGTGAATTTGGCCGGTGTGCTTTTCGGAGATCTCCTCCGCTTCCCTCGTACTCTTTGCGGCTACTACCGAATATCCCTTTGCGGAAAGAATCCTGCTGGCCAGCTCGCGCACCGCTTCTTCGTCTTCCACCAGCAAAATAGTCTCGCTGCCCTTGCCCGCCGCGGGCAGTTGCGCGACCTCTTGCTTGGATTCCACCTGCGCCGTAACGCGCGGCAAATACACTTTGAACGTCGTCCCCTTGCCCGGCTCGCTGTACACCCAAATGTATCCGCCGCTCTGCTTCACGATGCCGTAAACGGTGGACAATCCCAGACCCGTTCCCTGGCCGCTCTCTTTCGTCGTGTAGAAAGGCTCGAAAATATGTGCCACGGTCTCCGGGTTCATCCCGACGCCGGTATCGGAAACCGCCAGCATCACATAGGGGCCAGGCTTTACGGAAACGTGATCGCGCGCATACGTCGAATCCAAATCCACGTTAAACGTTTCCACCGTCAACCGCCCGCCCTTGGGCATGGCGTCGCGCGCGTTCACCACCAGATTCATGATGACCTGCTCGATTTGAGCTGGATCCGCTTTTACCTGCCCCACGTTTCCCGCGCACCGCGTCACCATCTCGATGTGTTCGCCCATCAGCCGGCCCAGGAGTTTGTCCAGCCCCAGCACGATCGCGTTCAAGTCGATAATCTTTGGTTGAAGCACTTGTCTTCGGCTGAACGCCAGCAACTGGCGAATCAGCGTGGAAGCGCGTTCCGCCGCATTCTCAATTTGCTGAACATCCGCGCGCAGCTCCGGCTGAATCCCCGAGCGCTGCACCGCCAGCTCCGCGTAGCCTTTGATGATGGTCAAAAGGTTGTTGAAGTCATGCGCGATGCCGCCCGCCAGCCGTCCAACGGCTTCCATCCTTCGCGACTGCTGCAATTGATTCTCCAGCAGCTTCCGCTCCGTAATGTCGACGATGATCCCTTCCATCACCGGGTGGGTGTGGCTCCCGGAAACCACCACCGCGGTGTCGCTTACCCAAATCACCGAGCCATCCTTGCGGACAATCCGGTATTCTGCTTGAAAGCGCTCGCCCCGCAAACTCGCTTCCTCGGCCACCTCAATGACGCCGTGATCCTCCCGCGGGATGTGGCGCAGCCAATCGCGAGAGTTAGCCAGCCATTCGTCCTGCGAGTAGCCCGTTATCGCCTCGACCTGCGGGCTGATATAATGCCACTGGCCCTGGATACCGAGTTCCGCGATATAGCTGATCGCCGCGACCTGTTCCACCAGCGTCCTATATTTGTTTTCAGCATCGGCCCGCGCCTGCTCGGCTTGCTTCCGCGCGGTGATGTCGTGACCGATGCACGCGGTTACACCATTGGCGAGCGATGTTATGGCCATCTCGACGGGGAGGACACCTCCATCTCGGCGCCGCAGGCTAATCTGCCCAGACCACTTCCCCTCTACCTCGAGCGATTTCCGAACCCGCTGGTGCAGCAGTTCGATGTCACGCGGGTCGTAAATCTGCCTCCAGGTCAAACCCAGCATGGACTCCGGATTTTCGTATCCCATCATGCGCGCGAAGGCGGCATTGACGTAAATGTGCTTCCCGTCTTCCGCCAGGATGGAGATTCCGTCCGCCGCGGCATCCATAGCCAAAGCCTGGCGGCGAACCGTCTCCGCGGTTTTTGCCTCCCGGTAGCCGCTGATGCCAATGCGCACCGCGAAGCACAAAATGGAAACGCCGAGAAGCGAAAAACGGAGAATGTGCCATTCGGAAGGGAACTGGGCCACTTGCACAAGAACAATCAGCGGAGCGACTGCAAACATCGCGTTGTTCAGCGCAACTCCGCTCAAGGTTATTTCTCGCTCTGGGTGCGCTGCCCGCGTCTCA
The DNA here is from genome assembly GCA_963804545.1 of uncultured Acidobacteriota bacterium. Lineage (GTDB taxonomy): Bacteria > Acidobacteriota > Terriglobia > Acidiferrales > UBA7541 > Acidiferrum. The sequence goes on along the minus strand of CAWDQW010000004.1, from coordinate 1,093,302 downwards.
GGAGTGGGCTGCCAGCCCGCGGCCCACAGGGCTGCCCAAAGAAACGGGATGGTCCAACATAGGTCGAATAGCGTTCCGGTGGGCGCGCCGCGTACCGCCTGGCCATATTCCGCCACGGCCATGCCCACAATGAAGAAGGAAAGATAAATCGCAAAGCCGGAATACAGCTCGCGGACGCTTTTCGTCCGGGCGCGCATCATCTGGAAGCCCGCCAGCGCCAGGATCGTGCCTACCTCTCCGAACTCCACCCACAGCCGCCGCGCCGTGACCTCAGGTTGCCCAACTGCCTGCGAAGACAGGTAATAAAGGCTGAGATATAGAAAGAAAAAAACGATCGCTATCTGCGTGAAATCCAGGAGAAATTCAGGCTCGAACTCGGAGGAGTCTTTTTTCTGATCTAGAAACAGCACCATGGCAAAGAAAACGCCCTGCACATTAAACATGAAGCGCACTGCGGAACCAGGGTACGGTTCGGTGTGAAGGACGAGTTCGTAGTATGTCCACCCGAGATTCGCCACGCCCCAAATGGCCATTCCGCAACCGATTAACGTCCAGAAGGGGCGCGCCATCCTTTGACCGCGTTTGGCAGCGCCGAAGCACATGACCGCGGCCAGCGCGCTAGCCCCGACTTCGATTAGATTTGCGATGAGACTACCAGCGGGCGTCGGCCCGAGGATCAGCGCTTGCGCAAGATGAGCGCCGACAATGGTGGCTGCAAGAAGAATTAGCTTTCGAGGCATTCTTGCCTGTTCTTCCAGAGTTGAAAATGGATGATTCCTATGGGCCCAGTTTAACCGAATTAATAGACGGAAAATGGCCCGCTGTGGGGTACGTGTCTTTGCATGCAACGTGGCGCGGAGCCACAAATTGGCCGGAATTACAGCGGCTCACCTGAATTTGTATTCGAGGAATTGCTGCTTCGGCCTTGAATTTTTTCTAAGCGCTTCATTTTGAAACGTTCAAGTATTTCGCGCTGAAACCTCTCCTCAAAAATCAGGCAGCCTCAAGCAATCCCCGCGCATCCAAAACACATGACCACCGCTCAACCAAATCCCAGCATTACCCCGCGTGAGATTCTGAGCGCATGGGGAAAAATCCTGGGCGGCAAAGCGCCCATGCTCTCGATCGAGATTACGCGCGAATGCCCGCTGAGTTGTCCCGGATGTTACGCCTACGGCGATACGCATCTGGGCGGCGGCAAACTTCTCACCGAACTGAACGATTTTCGCGGCGACGCGCTCGTGAACGGCGTCCTGGAGTTGGTACGGAAAAACAAGCCGATGCACGTCTCCTTGGTCGGCGGCGAGCCGCTGGTCCGCCATCGCGAACTGAGCGCCATTCTGCCGGCTCTCAGCGCCATGGACATTTTCTCGTTGGTCGTTACCAGCGGCGTGATCCCCATCCCTCTGGAATGGATGGATCTGCGCCGCGTTCGCGTCGCGATTTCCGTCGACGGCCTCCCGGAACACCACGACATCCGGCGCAAGCCCGCGACTTACGAGCGCATCCTGAAGAATATCGATGGCCGCAAAGTGAACATCCACTGGGTCATCACTCGTCCGATGCTCGAGCGCCCCGGCTATTTGGAAGAATACGTTGCGTTTTGGAATTCGCGCTCCGAGGTGGATCGTATCTGGGTGAGTCTCTACACACCTCAAATCGATGAGGAGAGCGCGGAAAAGCTGACTCCGGAAAACCGGCGTGAAGTAGCGAGAGTCCTGCCGTCGCTAGCGAAGAAATACTCGAAGTTCTTGATGAACGATGGCATCGCTCACGCTTTTCTCCATCCACCGGAGAATCCCGCCGACTGCCTTTTTGCGAAAATGTCCGCAAATTATTCTGCAGATTTGGAGACGCGCGTCGAGCCATGCGTCTTCGGCGGTTCTCCCAACTGTTCCGAATGCGGATGCGCCGCCAGCAGCGGACTGCACTGGATTCGCAGCGTGAAAGTAGCCGGGCCGCTTCGCGTGGGGCATTTCGTGGGAGGTTCGGTAGGCGTCGGTTCGTTCGTCAATCGAGTGCGGGGCCGCGCAGAGAAGCCATCACGATGGGGCTCAAACGGCCCGCGTGCCGGCAAAAAGCCCGAACTCGTTCAAATTGCGACGTAACTCCTAGCGGCGTGTCGGCCAGACGTCTCGCGCGGCCGGCAATGCTAGCGGCTTTCGAACGGGTATCGGTCCTGCGCCTGGACGGCCGCCGCGACGCGGCGCCGCAGAGCAATCGTATCGACCGGAGCGCGCTTTCCGAAGCGCTTCAAAACAGCCATTTGCGTGGTGAGCATATCGCCTTCGTGAACCGCGGCAATGGCGCGCTTCGCTTCGTGCTCGACGCGTTCAGCGGCGTCCGCGATAAGCACGCGCGCTGCGTCGATCATGGTCTGCGTCGCGGCTTCGCCTTTGGCCGCCGCCGCTTTTTGCGTGCGAAGCAGCGCAGATTCCATCGCGTATATTTCCATCACGACGTTTGAGAGCGCTCCGATAAGCTCCTGTTCCTCGGCGAGTTTGTCGCGGAATTTCTGCACCGCGCCGCCAGCGGCCTGCAAAAACATTTTCTTGGCGTTGGCCACCACGCGAGCTTCCTCGGCAAGCACGCCTTCCGGCGCTTCTTCGAAGGAAGGCCCGGCAAGAATCTCGTCCGCGAGCTTCATGGCCGCCGGAATCAGCGCAAGCTGCCCGCCCATGGCGCGCTTCATCAGCATCTGGATGATCAACATGCGGTTGATTTCGTTGGTGCCCTCGAAGATTCGGTTGATGCGTGAATCGCGATAGGCACGGCACACAGGGTAATCCTCGTGAAAGCCGTAGCCGCCGAAAATCTGCACGCCTTCATCCACGACGTAGTCCAGCATTTCGCTGCCATAGACTTTCGCAATCGAGCTCTCGATGGCGTACTCCTCGAGGACTTTCATGGTGTTCTGGATTTTGTCTCCCGAGCCGGAAGCCGCGACCATCGCCGATTCGATGTTCCCCGCAGAGCGGTAGACCATGGATTCCACGCCGAAAATCTGGATGGCCATTTCCGCAAGTTTTTCTTTCATCAAGCCGAATTCGCCGATGGACTTTCCGAAAGCTTTTCTCTCCTTCGAATATTTCGAAGAATCTTGCAAGACGCGCTTTGAGCCGCCAACAGCGGACGCCCCCAGGGTGAAGCGGCCGGCGTTCAAAATATTGAACGCCACGATGTGGCCGCGGCCGATTTCATGCAGCACATTTTCCTTGGGGACTTTGCAGTTCTCAAGGAAGATGGGCGTCGTCGAGCTGCCATGAATGCCCATTTTGTGTTCTTCGTTTCCGGGCTTGAATCCGGGAAAAGTTCGCTCCACGATAAACGCGGTAAATTTTTCTCCGTTCACCTTCGCGAAGACGATATAAACATCGGCGAAACCGCCGTTGGTAATCCACATCTTCTGACCATTCAGGATGTAGTGCGTTCCTTCTGCATTTAGTTCCGCGCGCGTCAAGGAGTTCTGCGAGTCCGACCCGGCTTGCGGCTCGGAAAGGCAGTACGCGCCGATCCATTCACCCGTCGCTAGCTTGGGCAAATATTTCTTTTTCTGTTCTTCATTTCCGAAATAGACGATCGGCAGGGTGCCGATGCCGGAGTGCGCTCCGTGCGTGACAGCGAAGCCCCCGTAAATCGAAAGCTTTTCCGTTAGAACGGTCGTGGCGATTTTATCCAGTCCCGCTCCCCCGTATTCCTCCGGTATCCCGCCACCCAGAAGTCCAACCTCTCCGGCCTTTTTCACAAGCTCGGGCATCAGTCCCGGCTTTTTGTTCTCCAAATCTTTCACCAGGGGCAGAACTTCCTTGACGACAAATTCCTCGGCGGTCTGGCCGATCAGCTTTTGATCGTCGGTAAGGTCGGCAGGAGTGAAGACCTCCTGCGGAAGAGGAGCTTCGAGGAGGAAGCTGCCGCCCTTGGCGGCTGGTTTGGTGATCGTTGCGGTGGCCATGATGGTCTCCTTGTCGCGTTGCTTGCCTTCGGGGCCTAGCGTGAAACTGGGTCGCAAGGTCCGGAGAGGCGGGCCGAATAGCAGATGATGACGTTGGAAAACTTGTGAGACGAGCTATTTTACTCCGGGGAACAGGACCAGGTAAACAGGGTTAAGCGGGGGATTAAGGTGGGGAAGGAAATCTGGAAGCGGTGCGAGAAAGGAGTTTCCTAATTGACCATAAAATAGGTCTTGACAAATATATTGGTCCATTGGAGACTGCGCTTGTTTCGGACAGGAGTGCTTGCTTACGCTCATGCGCGTGACTCGCAGCGGCGATTGGAAAATCCCCAGCACCCGTGTTCCGCTAGGCTCCGCAGCCGATCCAGGCGCCGGTCTCGATGTCCTGCGCGAGCCATCGCAGGCCGCGATTCTGCTGCAACACCCGCTGCGTTTGAAGATTCTCTCGGCCCTTCTGGAACATGATTCCGCCACGGGCGTGGCTCGGCGCATGAATCTGCCGAGACAAACGGTCAATTATCATGTCCGCGAACTGGCCCGCGCGCGCCTGTTGGCTCGTGCGGGGCGACGCCGTCGCCGGCATCTATTTGAACAATGCTATGTAGCCACCGCGCGCGGCTATATATTGTCGCCCGATCTCCTTGGCAAGCTGGCTGCCGATCCTGCCCAAGTTGCAGACACATTATCGGCCAAATATTTGCTTGGCCTCGCGTCCAAGGTGCAATCCGAGCTTGGACGCTCCGCGGAGTTGGCTGCCGCAGCAGGGAAGCGTCTGGCGACTCTCTCGATCAACACAGAGCTTCGCTTCACGTCGCCCGAGCAACGCGCCGCCTTCACGCAAGAGCTCCAGCGCGCCGTCGCCGAAGTCGCAGGCCGCCACAGTTCGCCGTTTTCCAAAGCCGATGGGGCCGCCACCGAAGGCCGGCCTTTCCGTCTGGTTGTGGGCTGCTATCCGATTCCTCCCGCAGAGTCAGAGCAGCGGGAGTCTCCGGTGCAGGCCCTAAACACGCACGGGAGCGAATCGTGGACGGAAGCAAAACAATCCGAAGAAAAGTGAACGCCGCGTCGAAAACGAAGTCGAGATCAACGCTTCGGTGGAAGAAGTCTGAAAAGCGCTTAGGGACACGCCAGAAAAGTTGTTCGTAACCGTGTACGCGACAAAACGTTAACTGCATCGTGAGGCATCGGCCCCATTGCGGACGGCGCCGCTATTTCGGAGAGGCAGCGCCGGAATCCTTGAAGGAAATCAGGAGAAAACGCGACTGGATTCCCAGCAGATCGACGACTTTACGCGCGGTGCCCGCAGGCAGCCATAGGACGTCGCCCACGTGCAGGAAAGAATCGTGCTGCCCGCCCAGCCAAACATCCAGATTCGCATTGCTCATGGCGATCAGGAGCGCGGCTGTTTCCGGTGATGCTTGCGCAAAGTCTTTTCCACCTGCAACACTCACCAAGTCCATCCGAAGTTCGTCGGTCTCGACGCACGGCAACACTTGCTCGAAGACCACCTGACCGTTTTGTTTTGCGTCAGCGCTGCTCTGCGCACAAGAACCCAGCGGACGGTCCGCGCCTTTCTCCCCAAGATTGCGCGGAGTCCCCTGCGGCCGCTCCAGCTCGACGGTGATGTTATGAAATAGAACGCCCGCATCCGTCCGCACGAGATGCGCGAAGTTGCCAGGAGAATAGCGCGTCGCCCCATCTTCCAGCGTCAAGTGTGCTTCGGGCTTTCCCGTGACGGCGTTGATGAGGTCGGCAGGTCCCAGAGTCAAATAAATGTAAGGCAAGTCGTGTTGATGAAGCATAGTGACGTCCAGCGGCGGCACGGTGACGTTGAACACGTGGACGTAGCTGTTTTGAAAGACGAGCACGTGATGCGGTTCGGCCTTCACGGGAACGGCGCTTTCCGGCTTGATGGGATTCTGAATATCAATCTGAATGTCTTTCCTGACATCGGAGGGAACCGGGGCGGGGGATTGCGCGGCAGCAACCGTTGACAGCACCAGAGCAAGCATCCACATCATGGCAATTTTCATCGTAAGGTTTCCTGGGATGGCGCGCAGCGCATTTGAAAGTTAAACGCTTCCCGGCGAGGAAACGTTACAGGCAGGATAGACATGGCGTCAAACCGGGTTTTAGAGGCGCTCGAGAATCCCTGCCGCTCCCATACCTCCGCCGATGCACATGGTCACCATGCCGTAGCGCGCGTTGCGGCGCTGCAATTCGCGCAGAATTGTCGCGGTCAGTTTCGCGCCGGTGCAGCCGAGGGGATGGCCGAGGGCGATGGCGCCGCCGTTTGGATTCACGCGCGCGGGGTCCAGCCCCGCTTGCTGGATTACGGCGAGGGACTGCGCCGCAAACGCTTCGTTCAATTCGAACACGGCGATGTCGTTCAACGTAAGCCCGGCGAGCTTCAGGGCTTTAGGAATGGCGGCCACGGGTCCGATGCCAAACTCTTCGGGCAAAACGCCAGCCGTGGCGTACGCCACAAAACGCGCGATCGGCTTCAAACCTAGGGCCTTGGCGCGTTCCTCGCTCATTACGACGGCCGCGGCCGCGCCGTCGCTCATCTGGGAACTGTTCCCGGCGGTCACAGTGCCCTTGATGTGAAACGCGGGCTTGAGTTTCGCCAAAGCGTCCAATGAAGTGTCAGCGCGCGGGCCTTCGTCCACTTCAAATGTAAAAGTCTGCGTCGCCGCTTTCACCGCAGTTTTCGATTTTGCACTGCCCGTCGAACCTCCGTGGCCATTCCCGTTTGCCACGGCCGTAATCTTGACTTCCACAGGCACTGTCTCTTCCTTGAATTTCCCCGCGGCAATCGCTGCCAGAGCTTTCTTGTGCGAGTCGACAGAAAACTGATCGGCCTGCTCCCGCGTAATCCCAAACTTTTTCGCGATGTTTTCCGTTCCCAACCCCATGTTGATGTAGGCATCGGGATTGTGATCGACCAGCCACGGATTCGGCGAGACTTTGTTGCCGCCCATGGGCACCATGGTCATAGATTCCGTTCCGCCGGCCACAATCACTTGCGCGGAGCCCGCGCGAATGCGCTCCGCGGCAATCGCGATGGCCTGCAAGCCGGAAGAGCAGAAGCGGTTGATGGTCATCGCCGAAGTTTCGATGGGCAAGCCCGCGCGCAGCGAAGCGATTCGCGCCACGTTCATCCCCTGTTCGCCCTCGGGCATGGCGCAGCCGAGGATCACATCTTCGATTTCCCTGGCGTCCAATCCAGGCACGCGCGCCAGCGCTTCCTTGATGGCCAGTGCAGCCAAATCATCGGGCCGCGTGGCGCGCAGCGATCCCTTGAAGGCTTTTCCGACAGGTGTGCGAACGGAGGAAACAATGACAGCTTCAGGCATGGCAACCTCGCAATCTGAACTTCCTTATTATTGTTGGGCGAGCAGCCCTGAAAAGCAAATCGACGAACTACTCCCTAGCAGGCCGGTCTCAAGGAGTGGAACCGCGCTCTCCTTCCCTGCGGCGTGGCGCGGGAAAGAGCGTCGCTTAACAATTAGTGGTAGTGGTCGGCCCGTAATCAGCTCGATTTGACGCGAGACTCCCAGTCTTGTCTATCACCGGCCGTAAGCCGGGCTCGTGCAGCTCAGGAGGCTGGATTCGGAGCGAAATTGTCATGCGCGAGTTTCGCCCCTTTTTTTGCAAAATCAAGGGTAGCGCGAAGGTTTCCTCCGAGAAACCTCACTTTGCCGTTCACGTCACGCTCCAGCACGCTTTTGCCGCCTTTGTCGGTGAACTCGCAATGAATGTCGATCGACGTTTTGCCCGCGACGGTAGTGACATTTCGCGCCATTTCACTGCCTTTTTTGAACCCGCGCACCGTGCTATGAAGGACGACGAGATCGGATACCGCGTCCGCATGGTGGTCGCCGTCGCGATACACATGCTGGAATCCGCCTTTTTTTTCAAGTTGCTGGATAAGATTCTCGTAAAGCGAAATCTGGAATTCCGCGGGCAACTTGATCTCGTCCGACTGAATCATGAGAACCTGAATTGCCGACGCCTTCTTCGGGGACGGGGCAGCCGTCTGGGCCGGAGCATTTGTCGCGCCGGCGAGGGCGCTCAGAAGCAATATGGAAACGGCCGTGACGTGAAGAGCGCGCTTCATGGCTTTTTCTCCTGCGCATTCGAAGCGCCCGAATCCTCCTGGATCGGAACGCTGGTACGCGCTCCTTGCGCGACCAGCTCCTTTTTGAGTGGTTCCGCTTTCCCCACCGCCATCGTAAAGATCGCGCCGTGCAATCCACCATCCGTATCGCGATATTGAATCGTGAGCGTCTCAAGCTTTCCGCGGAAGAGGCTTAGGAACCGGCCGCCGCCGTAAGGCGCAAACATCGTCAGTGTCCCGATCGTTCCCCGAAAGACGCGTTGGCTGTCGTTTCCAGTGATGACATCCTCGACGGAATGGATGGGCACACTGACTTTTGCCTTGGAGTTTTCAAATTGAAGGTTCCCGTTTACTGGGGTCAAACTTCCTTTTGCGTTCGCCTTCACACCCACGAAACCTGTGACTTGTACAACTTTGGTGCCGGCATCCGGCTGCTGCGCGGCACTCGGGAGCGCGGTGGCTACCAGAATGCCTGCTACGAAGATCAGGGATCTTCGCATCGTACGCTGGACCATTGCAGTCTCCTTGACCACATCCTTACTTCGAATCGAAGTCGGAAAAGGTAATGACTTCGAAACCCAGATTGTATCCGGCGAGCAACAATCGGCTTTTCGGCGGCAAATGTCAACGTTTGTGTGGCTCTGAGCGACTTGGCGCCTCACACGCCAGTTTTCCGCGTGGAGTTTTGAAGTGCTTTGAGGTCCATTTCCTGAGTAAGGGAATTCGTTTTTCACTTTGCGGCGGCGAGAAATTCGGCGGCGGACAGGACGGTGGCGCGTCGCGCGAAAACTTTGTCGATCAGATTGGCATGCAGTTCCGCATCGTTGTCGGCGCAACAATCCTGGATGACCACGAGGCGGTAATCCGCATCGGAAGCCTCGAGCAAGGTGGAAAGCACGACGCCGCTTGTGGCAATGCCGAAAAGGACGAGCGTATCGATTTCCTTTGCGCGGAGAATCAGCTCGAGATCCGTTCCACGGAACGCGCTAACGCGAAGTTTGGTGATGACAATGTCCTCCTGCTGCGGCGCCAACCCAGGATGAATCGCGGCCAACTCCCCTTCGAACAGCTTCTGATGCCGGGCGGAGTTTTTGATGGCGCCGAACAAAAGGTTGCGCGGACTCACCTCCGGCATGCCGGGCCGGAAGCCCACCTGAATGTGAATCACGCACATTTCCAGGCTGCGCGCGCGCTGCAGGACGCTTGCGCCTCGCGCGACGAGCGCTTGTTGATCGTTCGCGTAGCTCGCAACGATGCCGGCTTGATTGTCCATGCTCAAAACGGCCGTGCGAGCAGGGCCAAATGAAAATTGTGCAGTCATGGGTTGCTCCACGCGAAGATTAAAGCAGCGTCTTTCGCCGCGCAACTCGACGAGTTTTGGTTTTGTGAGGCAACGTCCGCGTGCGAGGGTTTACCGTGGGGTGCATCGAGAGGGGAGTGAGGCGGACACGGCTCCCTTACCCGTGCCCGCCATTTTTGCCTGGGAAAACTTGTCGCTTGCTTCTAAACCAAACAGCACCGGACTGCGGACGGCGCTTGTCAGTAGCTCGGATGCTTAGTGTGGATCTCCATCATGTCCATGATCACGATCGTGTTCCCCCGACTTGTGGGGCAGGCGAACGACGCCGTGGATGGGGAAGCTTCCGAAATGCTTGATCGCGGGAGCGCCGGTTGTGAACGTCATGGTCATGTTTGAGTAGGTGACCTCTGTCCCTCCGGTGATGCAGACTTGCAGCGGGGATAAGGTGGTAACGCCCGCGGATGTAGTCTGAAAAGGGGCGGAAGTTCCGTTGCCGGTGATGTCGGCCATGCCTGTAACCACGAAACGGACGGTGGTCGGAGGGCTGTCGACAGGGCAAGAATTCGTCGTGTCGTAGCTGACCATGGCATCCTCCATATTAAGGTGGTGAGTGTGAGGACTGCGTAAGCCCGGATTATCGACGGTAGCGGTGGCCGGGGGGGCTGGTGGAGTAGTGGGAGTAGCAGGGTTCGCCAGAACCCAATAATCGGGATGCTCCATGGTCATAACGACAGAGAAATCGGCCTTGCCCGAATCTCCTTTCAGCTTCAGAGACCACGTGCCATGCATTTCCCATGGGCCGGAGACGCCTGTTGCGGGGGTATAGTCATTCAGGATGCCGCTGAAATGGTCGGGCGTAGGAGCTTGGGACTGAGCGCTGGCAGTAACGGCCAACACCACGATCACCAAGGCTCGTACTGCCCACGGAAGAGCTTTGTTCTTCATGAGAAGCCTCCAAATTTGAGATTTGTGCCTTTATTTCCCGAAGCTCCTCGGGCCGTTGGGGACGTCAGGGCGCGAGCGGGAGAGTTAGAGCTCAAGAATTGCGCTTCGGCGATTTCGCACTTGAGTCGCGCACACACAATCGAACGATTCGAGGGGTATCGTCAAACGGCAAGGAGCCGAATCGCGGCCATTTCCCGAGGTGCCGTCGAATGCCGTGCTTTGCCGTGGCAGGGGAGGGCAGGCGGGGTTACAATTCGGCTCCCCGGCTAGCGAAAGCCGCGGAGCTGACAGGAGGGCGCGATGGCTGAACCATCCTCTGGCACCCCGCCAACTGTGAGCCCGCGCGAAGACCGTCTGGATTCATGGAAGGAAATCGCGGCCTACCTCAACCGAGATGTGACGACGGTGCAGCGGTGGGAGAAGCGGGAAGGGATGCCCGTTCACCGCCACCTGCATGACCGGATGGGCTCAGTGTTCGCTTCGCGGGCAGAGTTGGACGCCTGGGCTCGCGGCCGGAATCTGCCAGCAGCGCGAGGGAATGGAACCGAGGTTCAAACGCCCAATCCCCCAGCGTCCGCGGACACTGCGATATCGAGATCTCGGAACGCACGGAAGTTAGTCTGGCACTGATAGCGGTGGTAGCCGCGTTGGCCATTGGAGCAAGCCTGTGGCTCTGGAGGACAGAATATTTTTGGCGAAACCCCATCGCAGAGGCGCGATTTCAGACAGTCACTGACTTCGAGGGAGTAGAACAGGCCGCGGCGGTGTCGCGCGACGGCCATTTCGTGGCGTTTCTGTCGGATCGTGACGGTCCAATGGACGTTTGGGTAACGCAGCTAGGCTCGGGACAGTTTCACAACTTGACCCACGGGAGCATGGGGGAACTCGTCAACCCATCGGTGCGCACGCTGGGTTTCTCGCCCGATGGGGCTTTCGTCACGTTTTGGGTTCGCAAACAAAACGCGACGAGCGGCGGTGACATCAGCATATGGGCAGTGCCGACACTGGGCGGGCAGCCGAAGCCATACCTGGAAGGCGTGGCCGAGTTTGACTGGTCCCACGACGGCTCACGACTCGTGTACCACACCCCCGGACCCGGAGATCCGATGTTCGTTTCGGACAGCGCCCGGCGAACAGAGGGCCGGCCGATTTTTACCGCGCCTGCCGGGCTCCACAGTCACTTTCCTTTGTGGGGGATCGATGGATCCTTCATCTACTTCGTGCAGGGTGCTCTGCCAGACAAATTGGACATTTGGCGCATAGCTCCAGCCGGCGGGGCGCCTGAACGAATCACGTCCCAAGCTGAGCGAGTGACTTACCCAGTGCTGCTGGATCGGCGGACGCTGGTCTATCTCGCTAATGATCCCGATGGTTCGGGGCCGTGGCTTTATAGTCTGGACGTTGAACGCCGCATTCCCCACCGGCTGACATCGGACTTGGACCGGTACACGTCGCTGGCGGCCAGCGCTGACGGTCGCCGACTGGTCGCCACCGTTGCAAGTCCGAAGACGACCTTCTGGCGCTTGCGGATCGGTGATTCGCCGGCCGAACTGGCGGCAGCTGTTCGCATTTCGCTGACGACCAGTATGGGGTTCTCGCCACGACTGGGGGCGGATTATCTATTGTACGTTTCCGCGACCGGGACGAGCGAGAGTATTTGGAAGCTAGCCAACGGAGCAGGAACGGAGTTATGGAGTGGTGAAGGAGCGCGAGTGATTGGCGGGCCGGCAATTTCCGCGGATGGACGGTATATCGGCTTCTCGGTCCGTCAACACGGGCAGACGACTCTTGTACGTGATGCAATCTGACGGCACGAATGCGCGGGTCGTGAGCGATTCGCTCGATCTGCAAGGCGCTCCAGCATGGGCGCCAGACGGCCAATCGATCACTGCGGCGGCGATGGATCACGGCGTCCCGCAGCTCTTCCGCGTGCCGCTGGCCGGAGGTTCACCATCTCTCTTTGTTAGCGAATACTCCGTCGATCCTGCGTGGTCTCCCGACGGTCGCTACGTCGCATTCACAGGCCCCGACATCGGCACCACGTTTTCGGTGAAAGCCGTCGCGACGGAGGCCGCAGCCCATCCCCTGCCGAGTTTGACTCTGACTCGGGGGGCTCGACACCTGGTCTTTCTGGCTGGCGGACGAGGACTAGTGGTGCTGCGAGGAGAGATTCAACATAAGAATCTCTGGCTGATCGACCTGCAAACTGGCGCCGAGCGGCAACTGACCAACCTCGGCCCCGACTTTGCCATTCGCGACTTCGACATCTCCCCCGACGGCCGTGAAGTTGTCCTCGAACGAGTGCAGGAGCGGTCCGACGTGGTGCTGTTGGATCTTCAGAAGCTATAAGCCTCGTTCAACTCAGCTGGTGCCAAGTAGTGGGACACGCTTCACCCTGTCTCTTCGCGTTTTTCAACTCATTTGAGCCACAGCTATTCGCAGAATCACCTCTTGATGGCCGCGCCCTTGCGCGGGATAAAAATCGTACCGGGAGGCGTAATCTTGTGCACTTGCGAGAAATTTCCCTGATTTAAGGCTATCCCCATTCTCCCCCGCGAATCGACATACAAAAGCGCCTCTCCCACCGGCACGTCCATAAATGTCTTTTCGTAGGGAACGCTAAAGGGCTTCTTATCGAGCTGCACGATAATTTTATCCCCCAGTTGATAGCCGAGCTTCTTAAATTCATCGCCGGGTATGTCGGTGATCAGAGAACCGTACGGATCATCCAGCCCAATAAGGTCGCCCTCGATGCCGTTTTCCGAGGTCGCTGATACTTTCGGAGTGAGCTGCACCAACTGCGGAACCGCCGCACCGGCCATGGTAAAGTCCCATCCCTCGGCCAAATGCGCGGCCGCAGGCGAAAAAATGTCCCGCCCATGAAACGTCGAAGAAACCTGCGGCATCAGCATCCAAGCGGTGTTCGTGATCTCCCGCGCGGAGTCCAACCCATCCCGTTCAATTACCGGAGTAATCACACCGTTGTCCGGCAGTACGAAATACTGGCCCTTCTTCGATTTCACGATCACGGCTTTTCGCGACGTTCCTACTCCAGGATCGACGACTACCAGAAAAATCGTCCCTGAAGGGTAGTAGGGAGTGACGCCCGCCAGAAACCGCGCCGCCTCCTCGATCTGGAACGGCGTTACCTGATGCGTGATATCCATTACCCGGGCATCCGGCGCTATGCCCAAAATCACGGCCTTGCACAAAGCCACGGCATCGTTGGCGGTACCGAAATCCGTCATAAAAACGATGGTTGGCCGCGCCGCCGCTCCTGCTGGCCCGGGTCCCGCTTTATCAGCAGGCGTCTTGCCGCACGCGCCGCAAAAAAGAACTCCTGCCAAAACAAAAAGCGCCAAAAATCGAATGCGAGAAAGCATCGAGTCTCCCAAGTTCTATGAGTTTTTGAAATTCCGTGAGAACCGTGCAGGTCCTCACCTTGTCGGACGCTTGCCGGACATCGGAACGCAAGCACTGGACGCGTTTCCCTACTTGGCTGAATGAGGGCAACTGACGAACGTCCATCCCCTGGAACGGAAGGCAGTATACAGGAAGCTCGAAAGCCGTGTCTCCCGCCTTCGCTCTCTGGCCGCTCCCGCTCTCGGCGAAATATTCTGATTGGGTTTCTTCCCGGCCTCCTTTACAATACTCGGACTTCGTTTCAAAGGAAGTTACGCAAGACCAAGCAGCCTGCCGCGCCCAGAGAAGGCCCAGCCGCATTGCGTACGTGAATTCAACCGGGATCTAAATAAAGAGGAGAATGACTGTGCTTCGAAGCTTATTTGCGGGTGTGTTTTTGTGCGTTTGCGCCGTAGGCGCCTTAGCCGATCAGGTGACTCTGAAGAATGGCGACCGCCTGACCGGAACCATCGTCAAGTCCGACGCGAAAACGCTTTTGCTCAAGACCGACTTTGCGGGTGACGTGACCCTTCAGTGGGAAGCGGTCACTTCCATCGTTTCTTCCCAAACGCTCCATCTCGCGCTGAAGGATGGCCAGACCATCGTTGGAACGGTCACCACCGCGGACGGCAAATTTGAGGTTGCTACCAAGGATACCGGGCCCGTCATCGCCGCCAAGGACGCTGTCGTCGGCGTTCGCGACGATGCCGAGCAGAAGGCTTTCGACGATCAAATCGAGCGCCTCCGGCATCCGCATCTTACCGACTTCTGGAGCGGCCTGCTCGACACCGGCCTCAGCCTGACGCGCGGAAATTCGGAATCGCTCACCTACAATCTGTCGGGCAAAGCCGCCCGCGTCACTGACCGTGACAAAATCTCCGTCTATACCACCGCCATCTACTCCGACAGCACCATCGACGGCGTCAACTCCACTACGGCTCACGCCATCCGTGGCGGCGTGCGCGCCGACTTGAACGTGAGCGACAAACTCTTCGTCTTCGGCTTTACCGACTTCGAATACGACCAGTTCCAGGACCTCGACCTGCGCAACGTCGTCGGCGGTGGCTTGGGCTACCACGTCATCAACACAAAGGCCACCACGTTCGATTTGTTTGCCGGCGGCGACTTCGACCAGGACTTTTTCGGAGCCATCGCCGCCACCGCGACCCTTCCCGCAACCGCTGCCGTTACGCGTAAAAACGGCGAAGTCGACATCGGGGAAACGTTTAACGCCAAGATCAACACTCGCACCACCATCACGGAGCAGTTCAGCCTCTTTCCCAATGTTTCGGACACTGGCAGCTATCGCTTCCAGTTCGACACCACCGCCGCAACCAAGCTGAAGAATTGGCTCAGTTGGCAAGTGACCTACAGCGACCGCTTCCTCAGCGATCCGCTCCCCGGGTTCAAGAAGAATGATCTGCTCCTCTCCACCGGCATTCGCTTGACATTCGGCAAGGGCGTGTTCTAAATGAGTCACACATTCCCCCATGACATCTGTATTTTAGACTGAGGAGGCAGCACATGATCTATTGGCTCGTTGTTGGTCTCATAGCCGGGTGGCTCGCAGGGCTCGTCATGAAGGGTGGTGGCTACGGCATCATCGTGGACCTCCTTCTCGGCATCGTCGGCGGCTGGTTAGGTGGATGGCTTTTCGGGCGTCTGGGAATCTGGCCGGCTGGAGGGATGATCGGCTCCATTATAGTCGCTTTCGTTGGTGCCGTTATCCTCGTCGGGATCACGCGCATTTTGAAAAGAGCCTAGCGACTCATTTCCGAAGTGATCCGAGGCTATCCGACATAAGCAATCGCGCTGGTGGGGTCAAGAACCCCCTAGCGCGATTTTGCTTTATCGCCGGTCCCACGATTCGAGCACCAAGCCGTTCTCGCGCCTTTAAGCCCTACCTGTACTTCTCAATTTTGATACGAATTGGCCTCGTTCTTCACCATTTGAAGAGCCAAATACCCCTGTACGTACGGTCAGGTCCAAAATGCGTAGTACAGTGAAAACAAGGCGAAAACAGGAGCGAAAGGTTACACAAATATAAGGCATTGATGTCAAAGGACTTACATCGTTCCAGGTTGGGTCATAGCAGTACCAGACAACTAGTTTAGGGCTGAAAATGTATCTTCCGTACCATCGCGTTCAGGACAGGTATGGTGTCAAATGGGACAGGTGAGAGGGGCTGGACCAAAAGACAGGGCTCATGCATCTAAGTCGGTAGGCCAAACACCTAGCAAAGAAAGAATAAAGTGGGCGGGCAAGTGGGAACGGAAAACAGAGGAAAGATGAAGAACAAAGACAGCAAGCGGAAATGGATGTGGTGGTTCCTGGGGGTCGTGCTCGCACTGCAACTCTACTTTGTGCGCGAGCTTCTGGCAGCCTTTGCGCTGTTCGCGCTGGGCTTTGCCGCCATCGCTTTTGTGGTCATTAGCCTTTACATGCTCCAGAAGGTTTGGGAAACCGGCGTTCAGCGCGTAGCCGACAGCCAGCACCCGGTCGTCGATATGGCGCGGCGAGGTGTTAATGCCGTCGAGGATCTGGCGCGTCGCCCATTGCGCCGCCCGGGTTCAGCCGCGGCTCGCTAAGCCGCCGGAGATTTTCTGGTTTTTGCCAGAGCACGCTCACAGAGTCGCTCAGTCTGCCTCCTTCAGGATGAGCACAGGCTCTGTGGAGAGTAAAAGAAGCAAGAGGCCAGCCGCCCTGAGAGAACGGCTGGCCTTCTTCTTTCCCAGAGCTTCCTAGGCACATTTACTTCTAGTTTCACACGGTTCCAACATTAACTTTTTTATTTTCAATTACTTACTGTCTTTGCTCCGACGATTTCTCTCAATTCTGATCCACTTACGAAAAAAGCTTGACAGAATTTCCGGGCCGTTGTATTTAACCGTTCGGTTAAATACAAAATGCCCGTCGACCACCTGACTTTCACCTTTGCCGCCCTCGCCGATCCCACCCGGCGGGCCATCCTCGCTCATTTGATGACCGGCGATGCCACTGTCAGCGAGCTCGCCGAGCCTTTTGAGATGAGCATGGCGGCCATCTCCAAGCACCTAAAAGTGCTTGAAAACGCAGGGCTCATCACCCGTAGCCGGGCCGCCCAGTGGCGCCCGTGCCGCATCAAGGCCGCGCCCCTCAAAGACGTTGCCGACTGGGTCGAGAACTACCGCGTGGCATGGGAACAGCGGCTCGATCGCCTGCACGACTACCTCACAGAGGTGCAAGCCAAGGAGAAAAAACATGGCCGAGGCAGCAAGTAGTTCAGGCGCTGGACAAGCCCGGCAGGAACTGGTTCTCACCCGCATTATTGGTTCGCCGCGCGGCATGGTTTTCAAGGCTTGGACCAATGCCGAGCAGCTGGCGCGGTGGTGGGGTCCGCGCGCATTCACGAATCCGGTGTGCGAACTCGATGTCCGGCCGGGAGGCCTGATTCGCATCGACATGCGCGGACCTGACGGCACCGTCTATCCCATGGAAGGCGTGTTCCATGAGATCGTCGAGCCTGAGCGCTTGGTCTTCACCAGCACGGCCCTCGAAGACGAGCACGGCAAGCCTTTGTTCGAAATTCTCAACACCATTACTTTTGAAGACTTCCACGGAATCACAAAACTCACCCTACACGCGCGTCTGATGACCAAGGACTTCAAGCTGACTCCCCAGGTGGCCGCCGCGCTCGCCGGCATGGAGCAGGGTTGGAGCGAAAGCCTGTACCGCCTCGCGGATGAACTCGAGTACTCTCGTGCCGCCGCGATGGCCGCACGCGAAATAGTCCTCTCGCGGGTTTTCGATGCGCCGCGCGAGATCGTTTGGGACGCCTGGACCGACCCGAAGCAGGTCGTGAAATGGTGGGGACCCAGAGGGTTCACGACGACCATTCATGAAATGGATGTTCGGCCGGGCGGAGTGTGGCGCCAGACGATGCACGGTCCAGACGGCGCCAACTATCCAGGTGAGAGCGTTTTTGCGGAAGTCATCAAATACGAACGCATTGTTTTCTCCCACAGCGGCGGGAAAGAAGGCGGCCCGGGAGCGAATTTCAAATCGACATGGACTTTTGAGGTCGAAGGCGACCAGACCAAAGTCACCATTCGCATGGTCTTCGATTCGGCGGAAGCGCGAGAGCTGGTGGTCAAGGAATTTGGCGCGATAGAAGGTGGGAAGCAGACGTTGGCGCGGCTCGGTGAGTATGTGGCAGAGTGCGTCCGTTTGGACTCCCTCAAGAATTGAGCGAACCGTGTTTTTCTTCCCATCTTTTTCGCACGTCGGCAAGAAGCTGCTCTTTGGCGGTGCGCATTTGGCGGACCAGAGACTGGTTGCCGGTTTTCTCATGGCGCGCGGACCACAGCACCATTTCGGCAAGCACCGGCGCAAGATCAATCCCCTTGGCCGTAAGCGAGTAAATCAGTTTCCGCCCATCAGCGGGATCCTGTTGGGATCTGATAATTTCGTAAGATTCCAAGCGGCGAAGCCGCTCCGCCAAAATATTGGTGGCGATTCTTTCGCCGGAGTGGAGAAATTCGTTAAAGGTTTCGTAGCCGCGCAACATCATGTCTCGCAAGATCAACAGCGACCATCGATCGCCCAACATTTCCACCGAAGCATTCAGCGGACAACTGGAGCGCCGCCGGGGAGGCGGCTTCTTTTTTTGCATAAAAGAAGGGTAGCATTTTTCACTTGCAATATGCAAGTGAGATTGGCAGACTGAATTTTTGGAAGGAAGACTGGGGAGTTGACACATTCCTATGTGGGAATGTATAGTGGCCCGCATGGCGCGAGCTGCCACTACCTCCGACACTTTTAACGCGGTTGCCGAGCCGCGGCGCAGAGAGATACTCAACTTTCTGGCGCTACAGGAACGGCCGGTGGGAGAGATTGTGGATGCTCTCGAAATGGAGCAGCCTTCGGTCTCGAAGCATTTGCGAGTGCTGAAGGATGTTGGGCTCGTGCATGCGCGGCGCGATGGGCGACAGATTTTCTACCGGACGAATGCGGAGGCCATCCGGCCGCTGCATGAGTGGACAGGGACGTTTGAGCGATATTGGCGGCATCAACTGATGCGGGTGAAGGAACGGGCCGAGGAGAAAAGCGGGCGCTAAAAGGAGATCGGCGAAATTCTCTGCTTGCGGAGAGTTGCAGTTCGTCACGGAAAAACGCGATTCCATCACTCGAATCGAAGGCGAATTCTGTGCCTGATGAAACTTGAAGCGAGAGAAAAGAATTGCAGCATACGAGCAGAAACAAAAGTCAGAACAAGGCGTCATAAATAGCCAGAGGAGATCGCCATGCAAATGAGTCCATATCTTCACTTCAATGGGCAGTGCGAGGAAGCTTTTAAATTTTACGAAAACTGCCTGGGCGGTAAAATCGAAGCCCTCTTCACTTTTGGAACATCCCCGATGGCACAACAGGTGCCAGCGGAATGGGGAAGCAAAGTCATGCACGCCAGCTTAAAGATTGACGGTATGGCTTTGCTGGGTACCGATGTTCCCCCTGGCCGCTTTCAGCCGCCGCAAGGTTTTTCCATCTCGCTTACTATTAAAGATCCCGACGAAACCGAACGTATCTTCCACGAACTGGAGCAGAACGGTAAGGTGACGATGCCCATCCAGAAAACTTTCTGGTCGGCTCGCTTCGGCATGCTGGTGGACCAGTTCGGGATTCCGTGGATTCTCAACTGTGAGCAGGCGGCGGAGGCGGCTGGGTAACGATTTGCGCGAGCGGCGCGCGCGATTGCGTGAGCGGTATGCAGCGCCAGCGCTGGCAAGCGCGGACGGAATGCAGAACGCGGAATTTGGACTCTTGGCCCGGTAGGGGCACAGCATGCTGTCCCCTATAACGGCGAAAAGCACGATGTGTGGCGGAGGAAATTCGTGGAAGCAACTGCTCCAATCTCGAAGAAGATGGTCTGGGTTGGGCGCGTGATCAGCGCCATACCTGTATTGCTCATGGTCTTTAGCGCGGTCCTCAAGTTCCTCAGGCCGGCATCCGTCGTCCAAGGCATGGTGCGCTTCGGTTATCCGGATGGCCTGCTTTTCCTGCTTGGAGTGCTCGAATTTCTCTCGTGTGTCGTGTATCTGATTCCGCGGACGGCGGTTCTTGGCGCGATTCTCATGACGGGATATCTTGGGGGTGCGACGGCCTCGAATGTTCGCATCGGTGATCCGTCTTACATCACGACCGTTCTTCTCGGCGCGATGGTTTGGGGCGGACTTTTCTTTCGCGAGCCCCGCATTCGCGCACTCATCCCGCTGCGAAGCTAGCCAGGCGGGGATGAAACGGATTTTGCGCGGGCTGGGTACGCGCTGACTCAAGGAGATGGGAAAATGAATTTCACACCCGCGTTGTTCCTCAACGATCTGAAAATCGCGTTTCGCTCCTCTCTCGCGCCAAAGGCTTGGCAATCACGGTGGTGCTGACGCTGGCGCTGGGCATCGGCGCCAACGCGGCTATCTTCACGCTCGTTCGCGGCGTGCTCCTTCGCCCGCTGGTCAACGCAGACGAGGATCGCCTCGTCTACATTCGCCAAAGCGCCCTCGGCATCGGCAACGCGAACGTCAACTTCTCCGTCCCGGAACTGAAGGACATCGAGTCCGGCGTCCGCAGCATTCGTGAGTTCGGTGATTTCTCGACCATCAACTTCACCATGGTCGGCCTGGGTGAGCCGCGCGAGGTCCAAGCCGGCGTTGTCGGTGGCACCTATTTCGAGGTGATGGGGCTTCATCCCGTCCTCGGCCGTCTCATCGGCCCGCAGGACGATGGTCCAAAAGCGGCCGGCGTCGTCGTTCTGACCTACCGATTCTGGTCCTCCGCCTTTCATAGTGACCCGAGCGTCCTCGGCAAGACCGTGCGCCTTGGCAGCGGTCCCCTGGGGACGCGAAGCGGCACCATCATCGGCGTGCTCGAACCTTCCATCCCTTATCCCGCGGACACCGAAATCATCGCCAATGTCGTGACCAGTCCGCACCATCTCTCGGCGACCATGGTGGAAGGTCGCGTCCATCGCATGACGGAACTCTTCGGCCGGCTGGCGCCCGGAGCCACTCTCGAACAAGCTCGCGCCGAATTGCGCACCGTGTACGGTTCGATGACAGCGCAACATTCGGAAGCCTACTCAAAACAAGCAGATTTCCAGATCAGCGCGACGCGCCTGCGCGATCAAATCACGTCCGGCGCGCGCACCGTGCTTCTCGTTTTGCTAGCAGCCTCCGGGCTTGTGTTCATCATTGCCGTGTCGAATGTCGCCAACCTTATCCTGGCGCGTTCCGTTCGCCGTGAGGGCGAGCTCGCCATCCGCGCCGCTCTGGGCGCCAGCCACGCAACACTTCGCCGTACGCTTCTGGCGGAGAGTCTTCTGCTCTGTGGTGCAGGCGCGCTCCTCGGAGTTCTTATCGCTCGCCCCATGGTGGCTATTCTCGCGCGTTACGCGTCGCGCTTCTCCATTCGCGCTCTTGATCTGACCGTTGACTCCAGCATGCTTTGGGTGGGCGCCGGTCTCGCAATCATCGCGGCCGTTCTTCTTGCGTTTGTCCCACGTCTCCCCTCCGCCAATTCATCCCAGGGATTCGGTCTCGCGACCGGCAGCGTGCGCATCACCGGCGGCACCAATCGGCGTCTGCGCCTTTTCGCCATGACGCAAATTGCCGCTTCGTTTCTGCTTCTCGCAGGCGCCAGCATACTGCTGAAAACGCTGCTCGACATGCAGAACGCTCGCACGATCCTCGACACACCCCGAGTGCTGGCCGTGAACCTTCCAGTGGACTCTTATGGAAAGAACTTCGACGAGATCAACCACTTCTATGAGGAAACGATTCGCCGCGTCAGTCAGTTGCCCGGCGTGGATGGCGTCGCTGTCGGCGACTCTGTCCCCTGGCGCGACACGGCTTTTGACTTCCAATTGCAGTTCTCCGCTGACGGCCACACCAAAGCCCCCGGCGAAGAAGATCCTCGTACCCAGATCCGCAGCGTATCGCCGGGATTTTTCGCGACGGTTGGCGTGCCTCTTCTCGAAGGACGCGATCTCAACGACCTGGACCGCAAGGACAAGGAGCCCGTGGTTGTCATCAGTCAAAGTCTTGCGCAGCGCATGTTCCCCGGCCGCGATCCCCTCAACCGCCATCTCTGGTGGACGGATCCCGTTATCGCCTTTATCGGCATGGATTCAACACCGCGACGTATCGTCGGCGTAGTCGCCGATTTGGACGATACGCACGTCATCCAGCAGCCCACGCTCACGGTCTACACCGCCATGGAACAGCAAGGCCTTTTCGCTGGCCGCCTTTTCGTCCATACGCACGCCAATCCCTACAGCCTGGTCACGCCCATCACGCAGCTGATTCGCAATATGTCCGCCGACCAGCCTATCGAGAAAGCTGCGACGCTTGAAGACATTCGCGCAGAAGTGCTGACTCCGGACCGCTTGAACTCGCTCGTCTTCGGAGGATTCGCGCTCGTTGCACTGGCGATTGCGATCGTTGGAGTGGCGGGTGTTTTGGCGTTCTCCGTCAGCGCGCGGACGCGCGAATTTGGTATCCGTCTTGCCATCGGCTCGCAGCCGAGCCGGCTCTTGGCCGGGGTGATGCGCGAGGGCGCGGTGATGGCCACAATGGGGATCGTAGCGGGCGCGCTTGGCGGGTACATCCTCGCGCGCCTGGCGGGCAGTTATCTCCTCGATATGAAAATGCCGAGCCCTTTGCCAGTGGCTATCTCGGCGTTTATTTTGCTCGTTGCTGCAGTTGCGGCCTCAGCGCTACCTGCCGCTCGGGCCGCTCGGGTCGACGTTATAGAGGCGCTGCGCTCCGAGTGAACTTGCGATTCTTGGAATGGGCGTGGCGTGCCGGTCGATCGCGGCGGAGCTACGGCCAGAAATGGGCCGCGCGCGATTGAGATCGTCGCGCCTAGCAACCCAAGGTTCTAATCCATGTGCAGAAACATAAAGACACTCTTCAATTTCCAGCCGCCCGTCACCTCGGAAGAGATTCAGGCGTCCTCGCTGCAATTCGTGCGAAAAATCAGCGGAATCCACAAGCCGTCAAAGGCCAACGAAGCGCGCTTTTTGGCCGCTGTGGATGAAATCGCAGCCGTAGCGGCTCGTCTTCTGCAATCGCTGGAAACCAGCGCCCCTCCGAGGGACAGGGCGGTGGAAGCAGCGAAAGCGAAGGCTCGCGCCGCGGAGCGATTCGGAGTTTAACTCTCGGCAAATACGCCTTCGCGCGATTTGCTCTGCTTCTGACGCTTTCACTTCTCGCTTTCCTGCTGCAGATTTTCTTCCTCGCCCAGGGTCCGTAACTCTTCTGTGATACTCTTTCCGCCCGCGAGCATGCAGAGACCAGCCCACGGAGGGAATGGCCATGAATCGCCTATCCAAACTTGCCACGCTGTTGGGGTTTTTCTTCGCAATTATGTTTACGCCTTGTGTTGCGAGTCACGCGCAAGACAAAGCGCCGGCGAAGAAAATTGCGATTCGCGCGGGTCGGCTGATCGACGGGAAGAGCGACACGCCTATCCTCAACGCGCTCATCGTCATCGAGGGTGACAAGATTATTTCCGTGACGCCAGGAGGAACGCCGCCCACAGGGGTTGAGCTGATTGATCTCTCGAAGGCTACGGTGCTGCCAGGATTCGCCGA
Source organism: uncultured Acidobacteriota bacterium (assembly GCA_963804545.1). Classification (GTDB taxonomy): domain Bacteria; phylum Acidobacteriota; class Terriglobia; order Acidiferrales; family UBA7541; genus Acidiferrum. Next base: position 1,069,958 of record CAWDQW010000004.1, on the reverse strand, counting down.
TGTTCACACCCACGTTCTTCTGAACGGCGATATCACCGCGGCGGATTACGACGAACAATTGTTGAAAGAGTCCATTCCGTACCGCGCCATTCTCGCCGCGCGGAATGCGCGCATCGCTCTCGAAAACGGATTCACGTCCATCCGCGACGTCGAAACCGAAGGCGCTATGTACGCCGACGTGGATGTGAAGCAGGCAATCGCTCGAGGGGAAGTGCCCGGCCCGCGCATGCAAGTGGCGACACGCGCGATGGCTCCGACGGGAATGTATCCACTGCTAGGCTATTCTTGGGAATTGAAAGTGCCGACGGGCGTGCAGACCGTCGACGGAGTCGAGGGAGCGCGGAAAGCGGTGCGCGAGCAAGTGATGTATGGCGCGGACTGGATCAAGTATTACTCGGACCGGCGCTATCACTTTGAAGACGACGGCGTCTTGCACAGCATGGTGAATTTTACCGACGAAGAAGCGAAAGCCATCGTCGACGAAACGCACCGGCTGGGGAAAAAAGTGGCCGCGCACTGCATCGGCTCCGATGGAATCGCCGCGGCGTTGCGCGCAGGGGTGGATACGATTGAGCATGGAGATGGATTCACGGATGCCGAGCTCGACGAAGTTGCAAGGCGTGGCGTCTATTGGGTTCCTACGATTACCGTCGGCGCATACGTGGCTCCGGGCCGCGGCGGCAACTGGATAAAAATGGTCGATCTCGAGAAAATCGCATTTCAAAAAGCGCTGAAGAAAAATGTGAAGATTGCGCTCGGAACGGATGCCGGCGGGTTCGACTGGAAACAACTGAACGAAGCGGAGGAGTTCGTCTACTACGCGAACTACGGAATGACGCCGATGCAAGCGATTCGCGCGGGTACGGTTGTACCCGCGGAGCTGCTTGGCTGGAGCGACAAAGTGGGAACGATTGAGGCAGGGAAGTGGGCGGACATCGTCGCCGTTAGCGGCGATCCGTTGAAAGACATCACGGAATTGAAGCGCGTGAAATTTGTGATGAAGGCTGGAACAATATACAAAAACGAGGTGCACTAGCCGGGGAGCGATACGCATCGCAAGACGAGCACGATGCTTACCCTGTGCGCGGCGCGAAGTCTAACAGTTGGAGACTGAGTGTGTAGGGGCGCGTGAAATGCAAAACTTGTGGCAGGACCTGAAATTTGCTTTGCGGATGTTGAGGAAGAATCCGGGATTCACCGTCGTCGCGATTCTTACGCTGGCGCTGGGAATTGGAGCCAATACGGCGATCTTCAGCGTCGTCAACAGCGTGTTGCTGCAGCCGCTTCCTTACAAAGATCCTGGACGCATTATCAGTCTGACGCAATACGACCTCAAAACGCATGCGAGCGGTGCTCTCATGTCGTACACGAAATTCACGCAAATCCAACAGCAAAGCAAAACGCTTGAAAACCCCGCGGGATACTATTCGCTCACACTGAGCTTGGTCACCGAGCGTGAACCAGAGGCCGTGAACGGCGCTAGGGCTTCCATCGATTTTTTTCGCGCATTGGGAATTTCTCCAGCGCGCGGCCGAGCGTTTTTGCCCGAGGAGGAACAGGACGGAGGCCCGGATGTCGCGGTAATCTCGGACGGATTTTGGCATAGCCATTTCGCGGGCGATCCCGCGGCAGTGGGCAAATCGCTGGCGCTCGACGGGAAAAACGCGACCATCGTTGGCATCCTCCCCGCGAGTTTCCATTTCCCATTGGAATTTCCGGAGCCGGATGTTTGGCTGCCCCGGCCTTCCGAAATGGTTTTGCTGACTCCCGCGCAGGTTCGCGGCGGGGCGAGCTACTTCAATATGATCGCGCGATTGCGGCCGGGCGAAACTCTGCAGCGCGCCAGGGCGGAATTAGACGCCATCAACGCGAGCTATAAGCAGCAGTTCGGCAGCAATGCCGACGCAACGAAATTCGGAATTTCCGCGCAGACTCTCGAAGATAGCCTTGTGGGAGGCCTGCGCTCGTCGCTACTCGTGTTGCTGGCGGCGGTGGGTTTCGTGCTCCTGATCGCTTGCGCGAATGTCGCCAATCTTTTGCTTGCTCGCGCAACGGCGCGTGAACGGGAAATTGCCGTCCGAAAAGCGCTCGGCGCATCCGGCGGACGGCTGGTGCGGCAGTTGCTGAGCGAAAGCGTCCTACTTTCCGTTTGCGGTGGCGCGCTGGGAGTCTTTCTCGCGGCTGCGCTTTTGCCAGCTGTGCGTTCGATCAGCCCCGGAGCGGTGCCGCGGCTCGCCGAAGCGAAGATCGACGGCGTGGTGCTGATTTTTTCCCTGGTTCTCTGCGTGATCACGGGAATTGTTTTCGGGCTGGTTCCCGCTTTGCAAGCATCGAAGAAGGATCTTCATGCAACTCTCAAGGAGGGCAGCCGCGGTTCTTCGGAGGGTGGCCGGCGCGGGCGCTTCCGCGCATTTCTTGTCGTGGCGGAAATTGGCCTCGCGCTTATGTTGATGACCGTGGCGGGTCTATTGATGCAAAGTTTTTCGCGTTTGATGCAGGTGAATCCTGGATTCTCGCCGAAAAACCTGATGGCGTTTCCGTTGACTCTTCCGCCCAGCCGGTACGCCAAGCCTGAACTTCAGGCGCAGTTCTACCAGCAAGTTCTGGAACACGTGAAAGCCCTGCCCGAAGTGCAAGCAGCGGGGATCACGAGTTATCTGCCACTTGGTGGTGGCGCGCGATATGTTTTTGTTTGTCCAGAAGGTCTCGTTTGCCAAGGAGTTGGAAAAGATCCGACGAGCGTGGTGCGGCAGGTTAGCTCCGGGTATTTCGAGACGATTCGAACGCCACTCCTGAGCGGAAGAACCATCGACGAAAAGGACATCGCCGGCGGAGCGCCCGTCGCGGTGATCAATGAAACGGCGGCGAAGCATTTTTTTGCCGGGCAAAATCCCATTGGAAAGCATATTGCCAATTCGCGCGACATGGTGCAGCGGGAAATCGTTGGCGTGGTGGCTGACGTGAAATTCAATACGCTCGACGCCGCCAATGTGGAAGAGATGTATTTGCCGATGGCGCAGGTTCCCTGGCCGAACACGTCGCTGCTGGTGAGATCGCAAGCCAACTCGCAGTCTCTCGTTGCTGCCGTGCGCGCAAAGATTGCCGAAGTCGATCCAAACCTTCCTGTCTCGCGAATAGCCACCATGGAAGAAATCGTGGGCGCTTCGGTCGCGCAGCCGAAATTGACGATGCAATTTGCCGGTGTTTTTGCTGGCTTCGCTTTGCTGCTGGCGGCCATTGGAATTTATGGCGTGATGGCTTACAGCGTGACAGCCCGCTGGCAGGAAATGGGCATTCGCGCGGCGCTTGGTGCGCGGCCCACGGATATTTTGCGCCTCGTGGTGGGGCAGGGAATGCGCATGGCGCTTGTTGGAGTGGCGCTGGGAATCGTCGTTTCTCTTTTATTAACGCGTTTGCTTTCGAGCCTGCTCTTTGGTGTAAGTGCAGCCGATCCGCTGGTGTTCAGCATTGCTGCGCTCGTTCTGGGCGGAGTTGCCTTCCTTGCTTGCTACATTCCAGCGCGGCGCGCCACCCGTGTGGACCCGATCATCGTGCTTCGGTACGAATAACCAACATCTTCAGAACAAGGGCCCGGAGAAACGCAACTCTAGGCTTCCGTCCTGCTTTGGCCGGGGCGCATGCGCAGAGTCAAAATCAAAAAGATCGCAATGAGAAGGCTCGCGATGACGTACAGAAACCCCGGAGTGAAGGAGTGCGTGCGGTCGAGGAAGTAGCCGATCACCGAGGGAGTCACAAAGCTGCCCAGATTGCCGATCGAATTGATCAGTCCGATGGATGCGGCCGCAGCGGACTCACCGAGAAAGGCGGAAGGTACGGGCCAAAAGGAGGGAAGAAAGGCGTTGGCGCTGGACGCAACCGTAAGACACGCGAATGCGAACCAAAAATGCGCGCCGGAAAGAATCGTCAGCGCGAAGGCCACGACGCCCAGCATGAGCGGAACTGCGGTGTGCCAGCGGCGCTCGTTGGTGCGATCGGAATGCCAGCCGTTGAAGAGCATGGCGAGCAGTACAGCGACATACGGAAGAATCGAAAGCATGGTCACAGAGAGGTCGGACATGCCGGATGCGCGTTTGAGGAATGTGGGCAGCCAGATCGTCAGCGAGTAGATGCTGCTGACGGCGAAAAAATAGATTAGCGTCAACTGAATGACCGTAGGTTGCAGCAGCGCTTCCCAAATTTTGTAAGAACGAGCCGCTTTTTTCGCGAGTGCTTCCTGTTCGAGTTCGGCGGCGATCCATTCGCGCTGTTCGGGCGCGAGCCAGCGCGCTTCGCGCGGCCAGTCCGTGAGGTAAAAAACGGTGATGACGCCGAAGGCGATCGCGGGAATTCCCTCGACGATAAACAGCCAGCGCCAGCCCTGCAAACCGAGCCAGTGCACGCCGAGCAGCCACCCTCCCAGCGGCGAACCGATGATGTTGGCGACGGGAATCGCGATCATAAACATCGCGCAAGCTTTCGCGCGGTCTTCGGAGCGGAACCAGTGTGTGAGATAAACGAGGATGCCGGGGAAGAAGCCCGCTTCGGCGACACCAAGGAGAATTCGAACGAAGTAGAAATGCGTGGGCGTTCGAATGAAGGCCATGAGGACGGTGATGAGTCCCCAGGTGACCATGATGCGCGCGAACCATTTGCGGGCGCTCCAGCGCTCGACGATGAGGCAGCCGGGAATTTCGAACAGCAAATAGCCGACGAAGAATATTCCCGAGCCGAAGCCGAAGACGCGATTGCTAAAATTCAGGTCGTGCATCATCTCGAGCGCGGCGTAGCTGACGTTTACGCGGTCGAGGAACGCAATCACGAAAAGGGTGAAAAGAAATGGCAGCAGGCGCCGCGCAATCCGGCGGCGCGCGCTCAAGCCAATTTCTTTATTGGGAGCAGGCGGGTTCATGCCGCTTGAGCTTCTAACATAGCGAGCGGCGGATTGCACGCGAACGGAAAACCGCGGGAGAGCGAATTCTCAAAAATGACTTCGTCACGCACGCGGAATTTGTCCGAGTTCGCTGACTGCCGCTAGGAATCAGACACGATGCCGCAGAAAGCTCTCAATTCTGCTCCGATGCAGTTTCAGGGCCGGTTTAGGAATCCAGCTGCACGTGTGGCGAGGAAACCCCGGAGGCGCGTCCGGTTTCGTGGAATTTGCGTTGGTAGTAGGCCACCGTCCGGAAAATGACCGGCACGCCGATCAGCGCGGGCAGCACCCAGAAGATTGTGTACAGTTGGCTTCGGGTGACCGAAGGAAACAACCGCGCCCCACCGAACACCAGAAAGGCCGTGTAGCCAGCGATGGCCGTGGCGAGCATCGAGCTGAGATGCTCATACCACCAGTGCATCCGCGATTGTGGACCTCGCAACAAGTAACGCAAATTGCCGGCGGCAAGGAACGGTCCAATGGGACTAAGCGCAATGAGCGGCCCGCTGCGATATTTAATTCCGAGGAGAAGCACCATCAAACCAGCCAGGAATACCAACACGTTGAGCGCCAGACTGAAGGGCGTGCGCATCGCTTTTGGCTCGCGCTTGGTCTCAACGGCCCAGATGCCCTGCCAGCCCGCCGCCAGCGTGAGTCCCGCCAAGTAAGCCAGAAAGGTTGCAGAAAGACGCTGCCCCCGCAGAAAATCCGAGAGCTCCGCAGGCGATAGCGGCCTTGCGATCCGTCGAATGGAAAGAGGAATGGTGAAAGCGAGTCCGCTCATTGCGAGGGCCGTCACGACAACCACGGACATGCACGCGACATAGAACCATCCGGCGCGGATGTGTGTCCTACCGCCCTTGCGAGCGATTGCCGGAATCCAAAACAAGATCAGCGCCAGACCGCCTGCCGCCACGTGCCCCCAGCGCAGCCACTGAAACAGGTTTGCCATTGCGATTCTCCTCTCGGATTCGAGCGCGCACTCTGCGCATGGATTCCTCGCACCACGTGACCCAACCCTGATGAGCGTGCTCCCCCATGCGCAGAGTCAGATGCTGGTGGAAAGCCGCCAGGGAAAGACCGTCCGGAAATCCCGGGTCGCGCCGCGACCACTCTTTTTCCTTGTTTTTCATCGCCTCAAGGCGCGCCGCCCAGCGTGTATGGAGCTGTTCGAGAAATCTCAAGGTATGCGGCAGATCGGAGAGCTCATCCATGAGGTAGATTTGCGCCAGAAACGTATGCCGCATGTCTTCAAACTGCGGCTCGCTGCGCAGCCAGGCGGCCAGCGCCTTGCGCCCGGCGGCGGTGATCTCGTAAACGATGCGTCCCGGGCCGCGCTTGGAGGCCGCGCGGCGGGATCGCAACAGTTTCTGCTGCTCCATCCGTTTCAGGGTGGGATAGACCTGGCTCAGTTCGGCGGCCCAGAAATGCCCGATGCCGTTGTCCAGGACAGCCTTCAAGTCGTATCCGCTGGCAGGTTCGCGGAGCAGGCCCAGCAAAATGTGTTCGAGGCTCACGGCGACACTATATAACTTATTATATAAATGTCAATCGTTATTCAGCGAAGACCTGCCACTCCGCGCTCCCCCCGTATTTGCCGAAACGAAGAGCAGGTTTTCCGGGCTAGCCGAGTGGCACGCTTTCAGAAACGGGGGAGTAGGAGAAGCGCGGACGCCCATCCTGGATGAGCTATGCACACAGCGAAGAATGGAATACGCGCGAACGAAAAATCTGGTCTCGCAGGGCGGCTTATGTCACAGACGCGCTCGTTTGCCAATTGTTCCGCGGGAGGGAAGTTTAGCGGGCAGCCGCGGAGCGTTTCATTCTTCGCGCAGCGCGATAAGAGGATCCACGCGGGTCGCGCGCTTTGCCGGAATGTAGCAAGCAAGAAACGCGACGCCAACAAGAATAGCGGAAACAGAAAGGAAGGTAGTTGGATCCGTTGGCGCAATGTCGAAAAGCATGGATTGGAAAAATCGCGTCATGACCACAGCCACGACGAGGCCCGAAGCCAACCCGATGACCACGACCCGCATGCCTTCACCTACCGCCATGCGCAGAATATCCAGACGCTGGGCGCCAAGAGCCATGCGGATTCCGACTTCGTGCGAGCGCTGGCTGAAGGAATACGACATCACGCCGTAGATGCCGATGGCAGCGAGCAGCAGCGCCACGGCCGCAAAAACACCGAGAAGCTCGAGAGCAAACCGCCGGTCAGCCACGGAGCGCGCGATGATTTGATCCATCGAGCTGATGCTGTGTACCGGAACATTGGGGTCGACGCTTTCCACCTCGTGCCGCACGGCTTCGCCAAGATGCTCCGCATCGGCCTTGCTCCGGAGAAAAACCACCGCATTGACCGGCGCGAATTGCCCCAGGGCGACATAAATATGCGGCACGCTGGGCGCTTCAAAACCATCCGACTTGATATCGCCGGCTACGCCGACAATCGTGACCCCCTGCACACCTCTTCCAAATCCAAACGTAAGCTGCTGTCCGAGCGGATCCTTGTCCGGCCAATACTGCCGTGCGAGCGTCTGATCGATCACGGCGACCGCTTGTGTCTTGTACGTATCGGCTTCGGTGAAGTTGCGTCCCTCCATCAAGGGAACTTCCATGGTGCGAAAATAATTCGCATCCACCACGGCGATGTCCGCAATCGGGCCACGGTCCGATTCCGTCGCCCGCCCATGAATCGAAAACGGAGAATAGTTCCTTCCCGAATTCATCGGAAGAGTATCGTTCCCGGATATCGACACCTGTTCCAGGCCGGGAATCGTGGAAACGCGGCGGAGAACTTCGAGCAGAAAATCGGCACGTTTCTCCTCGACGCTATAAGGATCATGGGTGGGATCGTTGGATATCGGAATCCAGATTTGTACCGTGCTCAGGTGACTGGGATTGAATCCGGGACGCACTTCAAGCACTCGCCAGAAACTTCGAAGCAGAAGCCCCGCCCCCGCCAGCAAAACTATGAGCGCTACCTCCGACACCACAAGAACGCGCGAAAGCCGGGTATGACGCCTGCCGACACCCGAGCCGCGGCCGCCTTCGCGCAAGCTCTCGAGCTGGTTGGGATTCGCAGCTTGCAGCGTCGGTGCCAGCCCGAAGAGTACGCCCGTGACGACGGAGATCAGGAAAGCGAAAAAAAGCACGCGGGCGCTGACGTCCACTTCGTTGAGCCGGGGAATATCCGCGGGCGCGAGACTCAGTATGGCGTTCTTCAACAAGAAAACGGTGATCAGGGCGAGTGCGCCGGAGAGGATCGACAAGAGCGTGCTTTCGGTCAAGAGCTGGCGTGCCAGACGGGCGCTGCTTGCACCCATCGTCAGCCGGATGGCAATCTCGCGCCGCCGTCCGGAAGCGCGCGCTAGAAGAAGGTTGGCAATGTTAACGCAAGCGATGAGCAGCAAAAATCCAACGGCACCGAAAAGAATGAACAATTCCGTCCGCTGCGGACCTACCAAGTCATCTTTGATCGGAACGATACGGACTGCCCATTTCGCCGCAGCGGGATAGTCGGTGGGATATTGCCGGCTGAGCTGTGAAACATAAGCGTCGAGCTGCGCTTGCGCCTGAGCCACCGTCAAGCCCGGCTTCAAACGCGCAATGGCGGCCGGTAGCATTCTGAGCGACCTTAGCGCGGGAACAGGAAACGGAGCCGCATTGAATCCGGTGGCGATCCAAACGTCCACGTCGGTATTCAGCGTCCGGCCCGGATGACGAAATCCCGGTGGCATCACTCCCACAATCGTGTACAGGTCATTGTCGAGGCGCATCTTGCGCCCAAGGATGTCCGCGTCCGACCCATAATAGCGGCGCCAAAAACCATCGCTGATCCCGACAGGCTCCACGAATCCTGGAACGGCATCCTGCTGCGTGTACACACGGCCGAGTTCCGGCTTCGCTGCCAGCAAGCTGAAATAATCGGGACTCGTGACGAGGCTTTCGGCGCGGACGGCCCGCTGTCCACCTCCGATTGCCGAATTGCTCGGCGACACCGCCGAGATGTCCTGAAAGACGCCCGACCGATCTTGCAAATCCCAAAGCTCTGGCGCCGACATACCGACGTCCTGCTCGTTCGTGCCGCGAAGGTCGTCGAAGACGCGCACGAGTTGCTCGGGATGCGGGAAGGGCAAAGGCCGCAGCAGGACGGCATACACCACGCTGAATGTGGCAACGTTGGCGCCAATTCCCAGAGCGAGAGTCAGTACCGCAACACAAGTGAATGCTGGACTCTTGAGCAACATCCGGAGCGCGTAGCGCAGGTCTTGGATGAATGAGAACACCGAACCCTCCCCCAGCCCGCGTCCGGTCGTGCAACAGACGCGATTGTCCCTTTCGCCATATGGACGGGTCAGGCCGCGCCGTCGTTAGCAGAAGGATTGGACTAGCAGAGATTCAGTATGAAAAAGTTTGCAGATCGATTGGCCGAACATTTGGAGGATCACGCTCGCGCGCAGAATGACTCCTCACCAGTTGTGTACCGGAACCGGACACTTCGCAAAAGACTGTGCCGATTACTCCTTGGTTTCTGTGCCGGGCATTACGTTTTTGAGCGGCTGCATGCGCTTGGGCTCGAGTTCGGGATGCGGCATCGGTTTGCGCGGCAGCATTTGGTCGCGCATGGCGGCGTTGTAGACGAATGTGGCTTCAACAAGCGCGGCTTGCGCCAGGTCTTCGGGTTGCAGCCGCTCGTAGGTGTCCATGTTCGAATGATGCGTGCGCGAGCCGTAGTCGAGCGGGTCCTGGATGAACTGGAACCCGGGGAGGCCGATGGCGTCGAAAGCTTCATGGTCGGTGCCTCCGGTGTCGCGCATGGTGATCGCTGTGACGCCGAGATCTTTCAGCGGCTCGATCCATTGCTCGAAAATCGAGGCGATAGCGGCGTTTCCTTGCAGATAAATTCCGCGGACTTTGCCGCTGCCATTGTCCAGGTTGAAATAAGCGGACAATTTCTGATAATCCGGCTTGAACTGAATGGGGCCGGCGGCATCGCGATCGTATTCGGTGACCAGCAACTGGTCGGGGTCGTTCGAACGCGGGACGAAGCCGAAATGCTGCTTCACGTAGCCGTAGGAGCCGAACTCGCCTTCTTCTTCGCCGGTCCAGAGGCCCACGCGAATGGTGCGGCGGGGCTTCACCTGCAGCGCGGTCAGAATCCGCATCGCTTCAATGGCGATCACGCTGCCAGCGCCGTTGTCGGTCGCGCCTGTGGCGGACGCCCAGGAATCGAGATGGCCGCCAAGCATGACGACCTCGTCTTTCAGCTTGGGGTCGGTGCCGGGAATTTCCGCGATGGTATCGTAGCCGTGCTCGTGGTCGCCGGTGAATTTTGTGTCGATGTTAAGTTCGATGCTTACAGGGACTCCGGCTCTCAGCAGGCGATAGACGCGCCCGTAATTTTCAATGGCAGTGACAGCGACGGGCAATGCGTCCGCGTGTTCACGCTGATAAATCAGCCAGCCGAAGCCCGCGCCGGTGTCGTCAAAGATAGTCCCGCCGGAGCCGCCGTTGTTTCTGCCGTCGCGGCTGGGCGTGATCACGGCAACTGCTTGTTCCGCGGCGAGGAATCGGCCGACTTTTTCGCGGAAGGCGAGAGTCTTGAGAAATGCCCCGAAGGAAAAGGGAGCGCTCAAGTCGATAGGATAACTTTCGATGCGTTTCAGGTCGGCGTCGTCGTCGCGTGTGAAGAGCGGTTTTTCAACGGGTTTCACTTCGCGCATCTCGCCGAAGAAGACGATTTTTCCCGCGAGTTTTCCTCTGTATTTTTCGAACTCCCCTTCGCTCTTTATATCAACCCAAACGGCGGGCGCCGTCACCGGGCCTTTTGTGGCCGGCGACCAGGGCGCCGCTTGCGCGATGAAGACGGCGGCGTCCGGCGAACTCATGCGCACCCAGGTATTTATTTGCTGCCATCCCATTCCGAATTCGCCCCAGTCTTCGAGATGTGCGTTGCTGCAACCCATGGCGGTGAATTGGTCGCGGGTCCATTCGTTGGCGCGTTTCAAATTCGGCGAACCTGTCAAGCGCGGACCGATGCCATCCATGAGGCCGGAGGCGTACTCCATGATGTGGGAATGTGTGAGCGCTTCTTCGCGGATGCTCTGGTACATCGTCAGATCGAGAGATTCCTTTTCGGGCTGGGGCATTTCGTAGGAGGGCCTCGGCGCAACTTTGGTAGCTGCTTCTTTTTTGTCTTTGTCGGCGGCAAACAACGAAACCGCAAGGCCTGCAAGCAGAATAGTGGCTGACGTGAGAATTCTCGATGCGCGCATGATCTTCCTTTTGTTGCTGAAGAATTCGAGGAGCATAACAAAGGCTCGCGGAATTACCAAGAATCGTCGGTGTTTGGCAACCCGAGCCGGGAGGAGAGGATATCCGGACATCCACGGCCCGTGCTAGGATCAGCACCGCTAATTCTCAAAAAAGAGGACTTCATCGTGCGCCAGCTTCTAATTTTGCTCGCTGCATTACTTGGCATATCCACGTGTGCGTTTGCGCAGTGGCCGCCAGCGCCCGGCCACACGACATTGAACATTTGGCCGCACGGAGCACCTGGGGCACCGGCGAATCGGGCGCCAGAGGCAGATACCACGACGTCTAAGGACAATCTCATCGCCGGCAAACCGCTGGTTCGTCTCGGTAATGTTTCCAAACCTACGATCACACTCTATGCCCCGGTGGGTAAAAATACCGGCGCGGCCGTCATCGTTTTTCCCGGGGGTGCCTATCGCATTCTTGCGATTGATCTCGAGGGAACCGAAGTTTGCGACTGGCTTAACTCGATCGGTGTGACGTGCGTGCTTCTCAAGTATCGCGTGCCTGACACAGGCCCCTATCCCAAATCCGCTGCCGCTTTGCAAGATGCGCAGCGCGCCGTGGGTGTCGTGCGTTCGCACGCCGCCGAGTGGCACATCGATCCCAAGCGCATTGGCGTACTCGGTTTCTCCGCAGGAGCGCACCTCGCCGCTGCACTTAGCACTCATTTCGACAAGCGCCTTTATGATCCGATCGACGCTGCGGACCAGCTGAGCTGCCGCCCGGATTTTGCGGTGATTGCCTATCCGGGCTATCTGGCCATCGCCGAGCAAAACTTTGCGGCCAACGCTGACATCCATCCGACGGAGCAGACACCGCCCTCGTTCATCGTTCAAGCGGAGGACGATCCCGTGCACGTGGAAAATTCAACCGTTTATTTTCTTGCTTTGAAAAACGCCAAAGTCCCCGCCGAGTTGCACATCTTCGCGCAAGGCGGCCACGGTTACGGGCTTCGCCGCACCGAGCTTCCCGTCACCGCTTGGCCACAGTTGGTTGAGACGTGGTTACATACCATCCAGATTTTGCCGTCCGTCGCGCATTGACTAAAAAAAACCGCCGAAACGGCAAGCCGCGCCCCTGCGGATTATATTTGAGAAAAAATACTAAAAAAACGCGGCGCCGCCGTCGACGTTGATGGATTGGCCGGTGATCGCGCTGGATTGTGCGGAGCACAAAAAGACTGCGGCGCGGGCGACTTCGTCGGCGGTTTGGCCGCGGCCTTGCAATATTGTGTTTAGAAAACCGGCTAGCTGGTCTTCGGGGCTGACTCCCAACTTTTTGGCTAGCGTGTTGCCCAACTCTTTGGACATGCGCGTTTCTGTAACCGGCCCTGGGCAGATCGCGTTGACGCGCACGCCTTTGCGGGCGGCTTCGGCGGCGCTGATGCGCGTGAGCCCGAGCATGCCCGCCTTTGCCGCGGCGTACGCCGAGCCCCACGGAAACGCCGCTTTCGCCGAAAGACTCGAGATGTTCAGAATGACGCCGGAGCCTCGCGCGTACATTTCCGGCAAGACCAGTTTGCTCAACAGAAATGCCGCGCGCAGATGCACCGCGATGACGTTGTCGAACTCCGCGAGGGGATAGTCTTCAACGGGAACCACCGGGCCATAGTGCCCGCCGTTGTTCACGAGAATATCGATCTTCCCGAATTTCCCGCGGGCTTCCTCGACGATGCGCGTGCAATCCGCTTCGCGCGCAAGATCCGCGATGGAATATTGCGCGCGTCCGCCTCTGCTCGAAATTTCTTTCACCGTGGCTGTTAACTCCGCCTCCGTGCGCGCCGTCAAGAATACCGAAGCGCCTTCCGCGGCAAACAGCTGAGCCATCGCACGGCCGATCCCGCGGCCCGATCCGGTTATCAGCGCTACTTGGTTTTCCAGGAGCATAGGAGGAAGAGGATAGAGGCCGCGCGCCGTGGTGGCAAGAGACGATGGCTCGCGGGTAGGCGCCGCAAGGTGCGCTTCGCAGGGCAGCCTGTACCGCGATGTGCAGAATAGAGCAATGTTGAGCTCTGGCCGAGAACTGTACCTCGGTTCAGGTGTAATTTCCCTCGCTGCTGCGTAAGCTGAAAGCAAGAGAGTGTGAACGCATTGCTGCGGACTTCGGCGCGAGCCGCTCCGCTTTCCCCTTACCTGCGGCCTAACCCAGCCCGCCGCACAATCCGACTTGGGGGGTACGTCCGTGTGCCGACCATTTTTCTTCATCCAGGTAACTGCGATTGCTGCTGCTATCGCGTTGCCGGGGTGCGCCGGGCTGGTTTCTTCCAACAACTCAAATGGCGGAACGAAATCCATTGCCCCTACAATTGTTACCCAACCCGCAAACCAAATTGTAACCGTCGGCCAAGCAGCGACATTCAGTGTCATGGCAAGTGGAACGGCGCCGCTTAGTTATCAGTGGTTGAAAAACAGCGCAATGATTGCCGGTGCGACGGCGGCGAGTTATACCACTCCTGCGACTCTCGCAGGTGATACCGGCGCGAAATTCGACGTGGTGGTGAGCAACTCGGCAGGAAGCACGACGAGCGTGATGGCCACGCTCACGGTGAATGCGGCAGCTGTAGCTCCGACGATTACAACCCAGCCGGCAAATCAGAGCGTGACCGTTGGAGAGACAACTACATTCAGCGTCACGGCCACGGGAACGGCGCCGTTAACCTACCAGTGGCAGAAAAACAGCGCGAACATCAGTGGCGCGACGGCCACGAGCTACACCACTCCTGCAACCGCATCTACCGACAACGGCGCAAAATTTGACGTAGTCGTCAGCAATACCGCCGGCAGCCAAACGAGCACGATGGCAACTCTGACGGTGAATGCCGCTGCCGTCGGGCCAACGATCACGACGCAACCGGCGAACCAAACCGTGAACGTAGGACAAACGGCGACCTTTAGCGTCACAGCAACAGGCACGGCTCCTCTCACCTATCAGTGGCAGAAAAACAGCGCGAACATCACCGGCGCAACCGCCGCGAGTTACACCACGCCTGCCACGGCAACGACCGACAACGGCGCAAAGTTCGACGTGATCGTCAGCAACACCGCCGGCAACCAAACCAGCACCATGGCAACGCTCACCGTGAACGCCGCAACCGCCTCTACCGTCAACGTCGTTACCTATCACTACGACAACCTGCGCACCGGCCAGAACCTGAATGAAACCATTCTCACTCCCGCCAATGTGAACTCCACCACCTTCGGCAAGCTTGGCGCGTTCGCAGTCGATGGACTTGTCGACGCGCAACCGCTCTATCTTTCGGCCGTATCCATGCCCACCGTGGGAACGAAAAACGTTTTATACGTCGCGACGGAAAACGACAGCGTCTACGCGTTTGACGCCGACTCCGTCAACGGCAACACCAGCACCTATCTTTGGAAAGTTTCCGTCCTCGGCGCAGGTGAAACGCCCAGCGACAACCGCGGCTGTGGCCAGGTCACGCCCCAAATTGGCGTGACGTCCACGCCAGTTATCGACCGCTCCCGCGGCGCGCACGGCGCGATCTATGTCGTGGCCATGTCCAAGGACGCCAATGGAAATTACTACCACCGCCTGCACGCGCTCGACCTGACCACAGGCGCGGAACTCTTCGGCGGACCCACCACTGTGCAAGCCACCTATCCAGGCACCGGCGACAACAGCTCAGGCGGAAATGTGGTCTTCGATCCCAAGCAATATAAGGAACGCCCGGGTCTGCTCGAGATCGGCACCACCATCTACACGACGTGGTCTTCGCACTGCGACGACCGCCCGTACACTTCCTGGGTGATGTCTTATGATGCGAACGCGCTGACGCAAACGAGCGTGCTCAATCTCGTGCCCAACGGAAGCGAAGGCGGAATCTGGATGGCCGGGACCGCTCCCGCCGCCGATGCCTCCGGAAACATTTACTTCATGGTGGGCAACGGCGATTTCGACACCACGCTCAACGCCAGCGGCTTCCCATCGCAGGGCGATTGCGGGCAGTGCTACGTAAAGCTCTCGTCCAGCGCGCCGATCACCTTGCTTGATTACTTCACGCCATCAAATACCGTTTCGGAATCCAACTCCGACACGGACTTCGGCTCCGGCGGACCGCTCCTCTTGCCAGATCTGGTCGATGCCAACGGCAACACGCGCCACCTCGCGGTAGGCTCCGGCAAGGACGCGATCATCTACGTCGTCGACCGCGACAACATGGGCAAGTTCAACGGCACTGCCGACAACATCTATCAGCAGATCAGCGGGCAGATCGGCGGAGTGTGGTCCAAGCCCAGCTACTTTAACAATACCGTTTACTACGGCGCGGTCGGCGACCACCTGAAAGCGTTCCCCATCACCGCCGCGAAACTTGCGCTAACGCCCGCCACGCAAAGCTCCGCAAGCTTTGCATATCCAGGCACGACGCCAAGCATTTCCTCCAACGGCACCTCCAACGCGATCGTATGGGCCGTCGAGAATGGCTCGACCGGAGTCTTGCACGCCTACAACGCCGCCAACTTGACGACTGAGCTCTACAACTCGAATCAGGCCGCCAACAATCGCGATCAATTCGCCGACAATAAGTACGTCACCCCGATGGTGGCCAACGGCAAAGTCTACGTCGGCACGCCGAATAGCGTCGTCGTTTTCGGGTTGCTCCCCTAAGCGCTGTTTGCAACCCCGGCTTCTGGAGAGGGCTGCCGTTTGCGAATGTAAATGAGTTTTTCCACCGTTGCGCAAACCGTCCCTGAAGAATCCTTCAGCTCGATCAAATAGGTCCGGTCGATCGAACGCTGTCCTTCGAGCGCCGCGCGAATGGCCGCCAGCTCTTCGTCCGTGACCACGAAGCGCGCGTGCAGCGTTTCGCGCCCCGGTTTTTTGAACTGAATCGACGCAGCCTTGTCCCACACGATGTAATCCTTCCCGAGACGGTGGATCAGCATGACCATGTAGATGGGATCGACGGCGGAATACATGCTGCCGCCGAAGATGGTCCCCACATAGTTGCGTGTGCGACGCGAGAGCGGAAGATCGAGATGAACCTCGCTCCAGTCCTCCGCAACATAACGTGCCCGCCCGCCGGTTCCGCGGTAACAGGCAAAAACGTAAAAGGACCAGCAGCGCAGTTTTTGGGAGAGGATCGAGCGCAGAGGCATACGCGCGCGTTAGTTTAGCCCAGAGCAAACCTGGGAGTGGGCCGAATGTGGAGCATGTACGGTGGAAAAGCTGGCTAGGAAAGAAAATGGGACAGACATTCTTGTCTGTCCCACTCTATCGCTACAAGCGCAAGCGAACTGCCGTCAGGCGTTACTTTTTGCCAGGCTTCAAATCTCCCAGTAAATGATGAACGAGACTGTTGATCTCGTCCTGCGTAAGTGAGAAGGCGTCGCGCTTCACCGGTTTTTGACCAACCGCGCGATAGACCAGGTGCTTGTTCGCTTGTTGAACCAAGTCGAAGACGATCATCCCTTCGCGGAAGTGAATGTTTTCATAGCCTACGTACGCAGGTCCATAGCCCCAGGATTCCCAGCAGCGAAACGGGCCGCACACCAGGCCGGGATACGCGCCCGGGTAGCCGACGGGTACGGCCGCATTGTGCCGATTCACAGCGAATTTATAATCCACCAGAAAATCGGCGGCCGCGGGGTCGCTCACTTGCTTGAATCCCTTGGCGTTAAGCGTTTGTTCGATGGCCGTTTTCACGCGCCCGCGAACGACTTCATCGTTCGGATCGGGAACCCGCGCCGCAGGTCGGTTTCGCGGAGTGCGCGTAAGGTCATCGCGCGAAGTTACAGGTCGATTGTCAGCAGTACGATTGTCGCGCGCGACAGCCGCCTCTTCCACGGCAGGTCGCCACGCCCAGGTGGCCCCTTTCGCGATACGCACGTCGCGGTCCCGGGTCACTTGAACGTACTCATCGCACCCGACGACGAAAATCAAGGAAAGAAAGGCAACAGCGGTCAAAAGCCGCTTCAATGTAAGAACTGAACGTAAATTCCGCATCTGACGAGCCTCCAAAGGCATATTTATCCTCTGCCTTATTCAACCCTACGCTTCTTGGATAGTTGCGGCGAGAGAAAGGGTTGCGTCCACACGCGCTTTCTTGGCCAAAACGTCAATGTCTTCAGCCCTTCGGAGTTTCCCAGTCCTTCGGAGGAAACGTGACCGGCCAGAATTTCGGCGCCGGCTGGTCAAACTCGAAGGCCACCGCGAAATAATCCGGGCTGGGCTGGTCGATACGCACCACGCGGCAGCCCTGCTTCATTCCCGTCTGCGGATTCACCAGCAGAATCGGCTGGCCCTGCATGAGCTCCAATTTAAGCTTCAAGAGCCCGCCGTGCGCGTTGACCACCAGCGTGTGCGTCTCTTCCTGGACGTGAACGCGGTCCGGCGTCTGCGTCACCACCCTGACGGGTATCTGCAGCATCACACGTTCGCTGCGACGGCGATCTCTTGGATCGGAAGGGGGCACGAATTTCTCCGTAAAGTGGCGGCGTTCGCTGCAAGTTCTCGGGAGGCTCCAGACTACACGTTCCTATGTTCTCCCAAGATGCCTGTCTTGCGTCAGCGTGGCCGGGCCGCCCACTTGGCACGAGCCACCGAAGCAGCTCGACGCCTGTTTATTAGTCTACCTAAGGTACGCGCCGCTATCCTCGCGGGAATCATCTTTGACGTTCATTGGTTAACGTCAACACCAGAACGCCGCTGCCCGGAACCTCGTAGGGGCACAGCATGTTTACCCTGAGCCTCGAAGGGCTGCGCCCCTGCTAGCCCAGGCTGAGCCATCTCTTCTCTCGCCCCAGTGGAGAATGCCAGGAGCCGAATTACGGCAGCATCATGGTTTGCAAGCGAGCCTTCACAGCCGCCCATTCCGAATCCACGATGCTGAAGTACACCGTGTGCCGGATGCGCCCGCTGGCGGTGATCATGTGATTGCGGAAGGTGCCTTCCTCGCGCGCGCCGATGCGCAGGATCGCGTTGCGAGACTTTTCGTTCAGCGAATCGGTTTTCAGCTCCACGCGCAGGCACCCGAGCGTTTCAAACGCGTGCCGCAGCAGAAGGTACTTTGCTTCCGTGTTTACGCCGGTGCGCTGCCACGCCGGAGCGACCCACGTCCACCCGATCTCGACGCGATGATGCGTGCGGTCGATGTTGCCGTAGCGCGTGCAGCCTATAGCCCGCCCGCTGGATTTTTCGATCAGCGCAAACGGCAGCGAAACACCCCGTGCCTGCTCCGCAAGCGCGGTCTCAATGTAAGCCGCCATCTCTTCCGCCGTGCGCACCGGAGTGGGAATCCAGCGCCACAGCTCTTCGTCGAGCCCAACGGCAGCTAGTCCGGCATGATGCGCCTGCGAAAGCGGCTCCAACCGCACGTGGCGCCCTTCGAGAGTCACCGGAGCGACGATCATTTCAGTGCTCATTCTTGTGTTCCTGCTGAGGGCATAGTACAGCGGCCATCGCACGACGCGGGAGCTCCAATTTGGCCAAAGCCGCTCGCGCCCGTAGCGTCGCCTCCCTATCCGCCGCCCGGCAAACCAAAAACTGCCCGCAAGCGTCCTAATCTTGAGCATCCGGGAACTTTCCGCCCGTTATGGATGAACTCCTTGTAGGGGCGGGGCTTGCCCTGCCCATGCTGCCACGTTGCGGTGTTGCAAGGCACCATAAGACACGACCCGAACTGGCACCATTCGAATTGATTTCCGCGACGCACCCGTGGAAAACGTTTCTCAAGAGGTTGCGCTAGGAAAAGCATGAAGAACTCTTTACCCGCTTGCACGACACATCGCTCAACATCCCCCTTCAAACGCGGGTATCAAAGAGCGCCGCGATTCTTTCGCTGGGGCGTGAGTTTAGCAGGGCTCTTTTTCCTAACGCTCGGCGCGCGCGATTTTCGCGCTCAGCAACCGCCCCCGCCGCTCCTCAACCGCAGTCTCAGCAGCCTCAACCGCGCACAGCCGCAGCCCAATCCAAGCCACAGCTAAAGCGGCCACAGGAGGGGCAGCCCAAGATCGCCGTCGAAGTGAAAACCGTCAGCGTCCTCGCCACCGTGCGTGACAAGCACGGAAAGATCGTCTCGGATTTGACCAAAGACGATTTTCAACTCGAGGAAGACGGCCGCCCGCAAACCATCAATTATTTTGCGCACGAAAGCGATTTGCCGCTGCGCCTCGGCCTGCTCGTCGATACTAGCCTGAGCCAGCGCAAGGTGCTCGATCAGGAGCGCACCGCCAGCTACAGCTTTCTCGACAAGCTTCTGCGCCAGGACAAGGATTCGGCGTTCGTGATTCACTTCGACCGCGAAGTCGAGCTTCTGCAGGATTTCACTCCGTCGCGTCCTCAGTTGCAGGCGGCTCTCCAAAAGCTATCCATTCCGCAGATGGAAGACAGCGGTAGCTCCAGCGGCGGTGGCGGCGGCGGAGGTTATGGTGGCGGCGGTGGAGGGGGCCGCAGCCGAGGCTCGCACGGCGGCGGAACGCTTCTCTACGACGCGATTTTCCTGGCTTCCGACGAACTCATGAGCAAGCAGCAAGGCCGCAAAGCCCTCATCGTTCTTTCCGATGGCGTCGACCACGGCAGCAAAGAAACCATGGCCGAGGCCATCGCCACCGCGCAGCGCTCGGACACTATCATCTACTCCATCTTGTTTGCCGACGAAGACGAAAACTACGGCCGCGTCCCGGCGGATTCGGCATGGGCGGTCGCGGCGGCGGATGGGCGGTGGCCGCGGCGGGGGACGCTACCCGCAGGAGCAGCGCCCCGACGGCAAAAAAATCCTCGAGCAAATCTCGAACGAAACCGGCGGCCGCCTCTTCAAAGCCTCCAAAAAAGAAACCGCTCGACAAAATCTACGCCGAAATCGACGAAGACCTCCGCAACCAGTACAGCCTCGCCTACACCCCCGACAAAGGCAACACCGTCGGCTACCACAAAATCCATCTCGCCGTCCCCAAACAAAAAGACGTGAACGTGAGCGCCCGCGACGGCTATTACTTCGGCCAGTAGTGTTTCCATCTTGCCTGCGCCAGGGTTAGGCTCATTTACGACAAGGCTTTGCCGTACATCTTCGATTACAATCCCGCTTGGATGCAGAGGAGGTAATTCGATGAGCCCTCGCATACGGACCTAACAAGGCGCTCAGCGCCCTTTTGCTCGCGAGCCTGCTGATGCTAGCTGGTCCAACGGTCGCGAAGCGGCAGAGCCCGCCAACATGGGGCGAGGTTGTCGGCGGACTGCAAATGTCTATCTATCCAGACCAAGTCGTCGCGCGCGGATTCCAAGCCTCCCAAATTCAGGGTGGAATTGCGCAACGCTGGAGAAAGCGACCTGGTCCTCAATTTAGGTGTAATGCTTGCCAATGGAAAAAAGCAGTATCCGAACGCCATTGTCTTGACGCTCGTAGATGCGCGGGGGAAGTCTCGACGCCTTGATCTCCGTGAGCCTTGGTTCGTTGCGGGTCGAGTGGACCCTCTCGTTCTGCCCCTTCCAACCGGTGCGGCTTTCTCCATCCTTGTGGATTTGGACAAATACTGGCCGGCGGCCTCTAAGGAATTCGATTACAAGCTCAAACCCGGCAGTTACTCGATTGAAGCGCAATTCACTGGCAGAGGAGTTCGCCAGCAAGAAGCGAACCTTGATGTAAAGGGGATCGCACTAATGCCCTATTGGACGGGCACGGTCACCTCGAACCGTCAGCCATTTGAGGTTCCAACACAATAGCCGCTCGACATTTATCTGAAAGGCGCGGATCAGTTTCTCAGCTTCGGACCGGCACGAAATCGAACTCCACCCCAAACAGTCAGCACACAAAAAGACCTAGTCATCCAAGCCCGCGACGGCGACTGCTTCGGCCAATAGCCTCTAGCGCATCCTTCCATTTTGGAGGGGCGTCGCTGCTCTCCAGTTGCCCGACAAACCGCGAGTTAGCCAGCTGCCGTCTTACTCGTCCAGAACAAATGTCAGCAATGACTTGTTTATCTTGATCCTGCGGTTGTGATATTCGACGAAGCCTAGTTTTCTAAATTTGTTCATGAAGAAATTCACGCGAGAGCGCGTAGTGCCGACTATTTCCGACAAAGTCTCCTGCGAAACAGCTGGCAGTTCGTCCACGAGCTGCTGCTGAACTTTTCCATAACGTCCGAGCACGAGTAGCGCTCGGGCGAGCCGCTTCTCGGACGAATTGAAGAGTTGATCGATCAAAGCTTCCTCGACTCGATTCTTTTGATTGAGGAGATATCCGATAAAACTGTCCGAGAATTTGTCTTGTGTACGGAGCATGTCCAGCAATTCGTTTTTGTCGATGGCAAGAACGGTGGTCGGCGTAATGGCAGTAGCCGTGCCCATGCGGACCGACTGCCCCGCCATGCAGCCCTCGCCAAAAAAATCGTTCGGACCAAGCATTGCGAGCACAGCCACCTTGCCCGACGCGCTAACCACGGAGAATTTTACGTTGCCCTTTTGGATGTACATGACGCTTTTGGCCGCGTCACCCTGATTGTAGATTTGCTCGTCTTTCTGAAATTCCGCAACCTTTCTTGCCATTCCCGAAGTATCCAGGAAGGTCTGCGGCTCGAGCGATTGCGTCTTGGATTTCATGATTTTCATTTGAGCGACGGGAATGCCCCTGCTGGAAGCGAATTCAATTCTTGGTACCTCATATGGGGTCTCGATTGGCAGGAAGCAAAGGATCTGCTGCTTTAATTGCGCGTCTACTTCGTCCGCGATAGTCACAACGTCCGGAAGCAACTTGCTGAATATCACGCGATGCTCATTCTTGTGCAGCGTCGAAAAAATGCTGACCTGCAGAATTCGGGATTCATCTACGACCATGGCGGCGGTGTATCCCTGTTGCTTTCGCAGCTCTCCGTGATGACTCGCCGCGACCGAAACCGGAGCTTTCGATCCTTTATCAAGGCGCAGCCTGGCGATCACGTCATGGAGGAGCTTCGGAAGATGGCCAGTACGCTCCTGGAAGTTCAGCCGGATTCGGGCGAGCTCCGGCTCTTTCTCGACCAGCCCGATCCACTCATGAATCGTCGAGTCGAGTTCCTGTTCGAGAATGTCGGCCACGGACTCCCTGCCCGTAGACAGCAGGCAGGGACTCGTTGCCGCCCACCGTTGAAACTGGAGTTTTCGTCAAGGTAACCTCGTCTTTATCCACACTCAGTATCCCAGCCTGGCAGCCGCAGGTCTGTCCCATAAGGGATACGTTCCAAATGAGACAAACAAGACTCGGGACGGGAGATTGCGCGAAGAAGGTGGCACGCATTCGACAAGCGCTGGGAAATTCGCTGTTTATTCGATAAAACTGGCAAAAAAGCAGTGAGCGCCGGTAACGGTGTAGCCGGAAACGGCTCCGGCACTCGATGAGGAAACCCGGTGCGGGCTAGCCACGCCGTAAGGTATGATAGAGTCTTCGGAAATTACTCACTTAGGATAACGATGCAGACTGCGACAAATGGGAAGGTTTTGCTGAGGGTCCGGCCGCGAGGTTTCTGCGCGGGCGTGGTGCGGGCGGTGGATATCGTCGAGCTGGCGCTGGAAGCGTATGGCGCGCCGGTCTACGTCCATCACGAAATTGTCCATAACACCTACGTAGTAGAGCAGTTGCGCCGCCGCGGCGCGATTTTTGTCGAGTCCATCGAGGACGTGCCGCACGGCGCCGTGCTGGTCTTCAGCGCCCACGGCGTGCCGCCAACGGTCCGCCAGGAAGCCAAGGACCGCGCGCTAAAAGTGATCGACGCGACCTGTCCGCTGGTCACCAAGGTGCATCTGGAGGCGCTGAAATTCGCGCGCGAAAAGCGCACCATCATTTTGATCGGCCACAAGGACCATCAGGAAATTGTCGGCACCTCCGGCGAAGCTCCCGACCGCACCATCGTGGTGGATTCGGTAGCGGCGGTCGATGCGCTGGATGTGGCCGAGCCAGACAAGCTCTCATTCCTCACCCAAACCACGCTAAGCCTCTACGACACGCAAGAAATCGTCGCCCGGCTGCGGCAAAAGTACCCATTGATCAAAGGCCCCGCGAGCGATGACATTTGCTACGCGACGCAGAACCGCCAGGAAGCCGTCGAACAAGTAGCCAAGGACGTGGATTTTCTCTTGGTAGTGGGCTCGCCGAACAGCTCGAATTCGAATCGCCTGGTGGAAGTAGCCAAGCGCAGCGGCGTGAAAGCCCAGCTCATCGATTCCGCCAAAGACATCGACGTGAACTGGCTCGAAGGCGTAAAGCGCGTGGGCCTGACCGCTGGCGCGTCCGCTCCCGAAGTGCTCGTCGAACAAGTGAGCGAGCGCCTGGCGGAGTTTGGATACACGGATCAGCGCGACCTCGATTTGATTCGCGAGGACGTGCGTTTCACGCTGCCTCCGGAGCTGGCGACGATTGCGCCGGCCCCGCGTCGTTAAAAAGAGGCGCCTAGGATTTTGCTGTATCATTATGTGGCGCAGTAGAAACACAGGGGCGGGCCTTAGTCCCGCGAAGTTTGCAGTAGACCCAGCGCGGTAGGCGGGGACACACAAAACAGGGAGCTTAACCTTGGCGGTCAAAATCGTCCGTCAGCCGAAGAAGATTGCCTTGATAGGCGCGCCGTCGAGCGCGGCTGCGTTTTTGCCTGGCAGCGAAAAGGCGCCCGCAGCTTTGCGCGCGGCGGGACTGGTCGAGCGCTTGCAAAGCGCTGGCTTCGAAGTGATCGATCACGGCGACTGCGCGCCGCGACTTTTTGCCGACGACGACGAACACAAACGCGCCCGCAATCTGAAAGAAATTGTCGCCGGGTCTGAACGACCTCAAAACTCGCGCCGAAGTTGCCGTGAAAAGTGGAGCGCTCGTGCTCGTGCTTGGCGGCGATTGCGCACAAGTGATCGGACTTTTCGACCGGCGTGCGCCGTTACTACAAGCACGTCAACTTATTGTGGTTCGATCGCGACGCCGATTTGAACACGCCTGCCTCGACTCCTTCCGGCCGCATCGATGGGATGGTTGTGGCCCACGTGATCGGGCGCGGCGCTCCGGAATTGGTGCGCTTCTTCGGCGAGTCCGCTCTCGTGCGCGAGCCGGACGTAACGCTCTTCGGCCTCGAACGTCTCGATCCTCCCGAACAGGAATTTCTCAGCAAATCGCCGATGCGCCATATCGACGCGGCGGACGATTCAATCCAAAGGCGGAAGCGCCGCGGCCCGCGACGGGCTCGCCTACGTCCACGCCGACGCGCATGAATTTGTGCTGCATCTGGATACGGACGTGATCGCGGTCGGCGAATTTCCCGCTGTGAACGTGCCCGGCAGCGGCGGCCTTCGACTTGGCCGACGTGCGCGCGGCCCTCAGCGAATTTGCGAAACACAAAAATCTTCTTGGGCTGGTCGTGGCGCAATACAATCCCGACAAAGATCCCGACGGCAGCGGCGCAAAAAAGCTCGTCGATTTGCTGGTGGAAGCGCTCTCCGCGCGGCTCGAACCTGCGGCGGCTGCCGCCGCTCCCGTTATCTGCCGCGGAGCCCGCTGCGGAAACGCCTGAAGATTTCTTCGCTCAGAAACCTCCGCCTAATCTGCACGATTTGTCATGAAGCTCGGGCGCAGCGATGCTGTGCCCCTACGAAGGATTCGCTGCGTTCGCGGCAGCTTCGGCGCGTTTGCGGTGATAGCGGGAGAGGCCCAACCAATTTAAATTAAGGCCGCAATTGAAAACGTAGTGCTCGGCTTCGGCAGCAGAGAGGCGTTGTTTGATTTCCTCGGTCGCTGCCAAGACGAATTTTTCCAGCGCGGCATTTTGATCCGGCGTGGAACGCAAGATTTCCGCTGCGAGTGCAGCCCAGCGCTGCAAATTTTTTCGGTATTCCGCAATGTGCGCCGCAGGATTATTCGAGTAGCCGAAATGCGTGAGAAACAGCCGCGCGGGATGGCGCGCAGCGATCGCATCCAGCGAAGCGTTCCAAATTTCAAGATCGATATCCGGCGGCGGCGCCAGCGGAACCACGTAGGGTTCGCCTTCGATGTGGAACCCGGTCGTGTCGCCAACAAACGCGGTTCCGTCCGACGAATCAAAATATGAAACATGATGCGAAGCGTGCCCTGGCGTATGAACCACTTCGAGGTTGCGGCTTCCGAGGGAGAGCGTCTCCCCGCCTTTCAGCATGCGCAAATTTCCAAACGGGACAGGCAGCGTCTCGCCAAATAGATGCTGCAATTCGCCAGGCCAAAGCCGCTCTGCGCTGGCGAGCAGCTTCGTCGGATCAGCCATGTGCAGCAGCCCCGCTTTGTGAACGTACACCTCAAGGTTAGGATTTTCGTGGATGAGCGCGCCCGTCGCCCCCGCATGATCCAGATGAATATGCGTCAGCAAAATGGCGTTCAAATCCGAAATGCCGATGCCGCGCGAATCCAAATGTTGCCGAAGCGTTGGAAGCGTCGAAGCCGGCCCCGGATCAATAATCGCGCGATGCCCATCCGATTCCAGCAGCACCGCCCCGATCGATCGCGGCCGCCCCATCCAGTTTGTATCCAGCATCGTCGTCGCAAGCATGGAGCCAGTAGTGTAACGCGAGTCAACGCGGGCGCGGCCGGAGCGATGTGCTATCGTCGCCGGATGGAGAGCGGGTACCCCCACCCGGGGGTGGACTGGAGTTGGGAAGTAAGCCCATGAAAGGATGCGAGTTGCGGGAATTCCTGCGTGTACCAGGAGCCGCGCGGAGGTGCGATGTAACGAGGTAAGGATGTAATGAGGCGGAGACGGAAGGAGGGAAAAGCAGATTCCTCGCTGCGCTCGGAATGAAGTGGCATGGGGTAGTAACGAGTTGCACAAACTCTGCGGCTGGATGGAGGGGCCCCTCCCCCGGTTTTTTGTAAGTGTTGTTTCTACAGGAGTTAAAGTGCCATGGAATCATCAGTTGCAGAAGTGTTGATTCTGCACGGGTTGGGAGAGAGCGGCTTTTATGAAGTGGTAACCTGGGAGGAACTGAAGATTTTGCGGGAATTTTAGGGACCGCGCGGCGGAGAGCCATGACTTGCGGGGAGCACGGGAAAGATCCGTGTCCCAATCCACACAGCGATTATAACATATTGGTACTGGTTGTCAAGTATAAACTGTAAGTTGTTTGTTTGGTGCGGGTTGGGGATGCTGGGTAGTGAGTAGGGAGTAGTTCGTAGTGAGTAGAACGGCGAGCAAGATAGGGGGGAGACTTGTGTCGCACCTACGGTGCTCGGGCTGGACTTCGGCGATAACCCAGCCCTACGGGCTGGGTTATCGTGTGCCGCGCCTACGGCGCGCACGAGGAGATGAGCGGGGCTGGAAGAACAATGTGCCGAGCGAGCGGATGCGAACGTGCGGGGATTGAAGAAAGACCCACCTTTTCAAAAGCCAAAACCGAAAAGGCGGGGCGCCCCAGAAAATGGCAAAGTCAAAACCCTTGAGCGGTGCGTGCCATGACCGTCCGCCTGGCAGTTGACGCGGCTGGGGCGAGCACGTAGAATTGTGCTGCACGTAAAGCTGTGCTAGGCGGGAGAAAGATGAAAAGGAACGTTACGTTGAAGCTGGACGCGGAGCTTTTGAAGCACGCGCGGGTGCTGGCGGCGGAGCAAGGAAGTTCCATGAGCCAGATGCTGGCCGAGAAGCTGGAGGAAGTGGTGCGGGAACGCGCGGGTTACGATCGGGCGCGAAAGCGGGCGCTGGCACGTCTTCGCGTGGGGATGGATCTGGGATGGACGAGGCCTGCTTCGCGAGACGAACTGCATGAGCGATAAGTATTTTGTGGATACGAATATTCTGGTGTACGCGCACGACTTGAAGCAGGGTGCGAAGCATGAACGGGCGCGGGCGCTGGTGCAAAAATTGTGGGAGAGCGAAAACGGGGTGCTGAGCACGCAGGTGCTACAAGAGTTTTGCGTCAGTTTGCGGCGAAAGGTGGCGCGTCCCTTGTCGGCGGAGGGGACGCGGAAGGTGATCGAGGATTATGCGAGCTGGGAAATCGTGGTGAACACGGCGGAGTCGGTGATGCTGGCGCTAGACATCGAGGGGCGGTACGGGATTTCGTTTTGGGATGCGTTGATTGTGCAGGCGGCGGGAAGTTGCGGGGCGGAAGTGATTTATTCAGAGGACTTGGGGGATGGGCAGAGTTATGGGGAGGTGCGGGTGATTAATCCGTTGAAGTGAGGGAGGGAACAGCTGAGGAAGGAGTCTGTCTGTCCCCCGCAGCCGAAGTGAGGGAAGGACCAGCGGAGAAAGACCCACCTTTTCAAAAACCAAACCCGAAAAGGTGGGGCACCCCCCCGGAAGAAGACAGAGTCAAAATCGTTGTGTGTCGCAAGGGCTGTCCCACCCGCCGTTTGCAGGAAGCCAGATCGGAAAGGGGAGGCAATCCGGGATTTAAGAAGCTGCCACCCACGCACCTCCCATACACCTATGCCGCTCGTGCATTTGCCTGCGCTTGCGCCATTTCCATCCAGGCTTTCTGCAGCTGGTCCTGCAGTTGTCCTCTGACCACAATAATTCGGCGTCGAATCTCCGTCAATTCGATCTGGCCCCTCGACAGCATCAGTTCGATTTCCGTGCGGCGTTTGGCGATTTCTTGTTCGACTCGTTGTAGGTCTGCTTGATCGATGCCTCGCCTTGGGTCAAATTTGAACTTACTCTCGAGGGATCGCCTCCACGTCATCATCTGCTCGGTCAAGAATTGTCCGAACCCAGGCACGGCCTCTACTGCGGTCACCGTTACATCCGCAGCGTCATCAATGCCATACGAAGAAAGCATGGCTTTTCGATTGTCCTTTACATGGGGGATGTCTGCTGACGCAATGGCGTACCGTTCTAAGTAGTGGCGGAGCTGAACGTTGTAAAGATCCTTTTCAAGTTCCCTAATCTTTTGCTGCTTACGATTAGGCAACTGACCGTGCTCTTCAGCGAGTTTCTTGAGATCGCTCAACTTTGTCCGAAACGGGTCTTCCGAGGCTTCACGCTGCCAGCGATCTTGGATCGCCTGCAGGCGTGCTCCAGTAGCCCTGACCTCACTTTCAAACTTAGTTTTGCTATGCATGGCCTTGCTTATCATGCTCTTTCCCAGAGCAAAGCAAACGACGCCAACCCAGAACGTCCCGACTCCTAGCCCCGAGGCGAAGCATATTCCTAAGATCGCGAGCGCAAACAGCACGACAGCAGCAATTTGACCTCGCCGCTTCCAACCGGCGGCTTTGGCCTGCAAGGTGGCTCGGATATTAGCTCCGAGATGGGTGAAGTCCGGCTGCGTGCCTGAACCAGGGCTTTGCACGGAGGCTATCTGAGCCCAAGCCATTTCCAATCTAAACTGCGACGCACCGTCGGCAACAGCGTAGCCAACGAACAACAAAATTCCGGCTCGCGTCTCTATAGCACACCAGGGGCAGGCAGAAAGCCCCCGGAAAAAGCTGTGCGCCCGATTCGCGGGGCATTCTCTCAGCTGCCGGGCAAGATTATCCAGCGCGGCGATCCACTGTCCCCCGTTCGGCCTGCCGCTTTGCGTCCCGTTGGGGGCGAAAGCGCTCACAAAGAGCACGCCTATCTCTGGGGGCAAGTGGGCGAGCGTCAAGCTATTCGGCGGAGGCTGCATCTGTGTGCGTTGCGTGTCCGGACCAAAGGCAAAGCGGAATTCGCCGATTGCCTTCTCGATCGGCATATCGCCTCGGCCAAGAAATTTCCCAGCGAACGGGTGGCGGCCCATGAACAGCAAATGGAAAAGAAGAACGGCCAGCCCAAAATTGTCATGGTTTGGTGTGCGAATGACGTTCTTGAAATTCTTCTCTTGCAGCTCAGGAGGCGTGTAAAGGGGAGCGCCGACTCCGCACAAAAACAAACGTCCTCGTGACGAAATCTGAAAACTATCGCAATCGATCAGGCTCACGACGGCCGATTCGGGTGAGACCCGAACGTTACTTTGGTTAACATCCCCTATAACGTGTCCATGCTCATGGATCACAGAGAAGGCGCGCGCAACATTCCCAGCGGTGTGCACTAAAAATCGCCAATTGGCCTTAGCGGAAAACTCCCGAACGCGGCTCTTTGGGTTGTAGAGCGAGTGAATGTCTTTAAATCCGCTCACGTTTCTCATCAAAACCCCGGCAATCGAGTTGCCGTTTCGAGGGCGGAGGATCCCAACAGGCCACGCCGCGAGCTTTAGAAGTCGCTCGTTTTTGAGCTCGACCATGCGTGAGAGTTTTTCTGTCTGCTCTAGCTCAAGCTGCCGGTGGTAGATCTTCGCGACGAGACTAGGTTCGCCTTCGATCGCGTACACAGTTGCTTCGCCGCCCCTGCCAAGTTGCGTGCCTAGCGCGAGCTGCCTCCCGCCGTCGTCGATGAAGACTGCCCGTGCCATCGTTATCCTACGTCACCAGACCACCGCTAATTCGGGAGGCGAGCACCAGGGTTTTGTCGTCATCTGTCTTTTCGTTAACGCGCGGCGAAGATAAGAAGGCCGCGAGAGATTGAGACAATTCATGGGACCGACCTTCTGTAGCGGCTCTTAATGGTTTGAAAAATCCCCTGAAGAATGGCTCGTGGGCCGTTTGTTGCTGATAGTTCAGTGCAATGCTTTGCAACCCGTCGCTGAGAAGTGCGGCCTCGACGATTTCCCGCCTTACGGACTCAAATTGCAGATGCTCCAGCGCCTCGTCTTGGGTTACAAAATGCGTGGTATTGGCATACTCACCTCGGTCTGGCCAAAAGACGTGTCCGTACGTGTGTTCTTCGGAATCTGCAACGACTATGACTCCGTCGCCGACTTGAATGCACGCCGTGCTGGAATTTCCGGCGACGAGCCCCAACGGGTGCAAGCAAAGTCCCGCCGCTCACGTGAGACTGATTCGGCTTCTTTTCCGAGAGCACTCTGAATAACGCTTATCCAGAACTTTGCTGTCTCAATCGAGATTTGCTCGACCGTGTTGCCAGAGCTCAAGTGATCGTTTACCAGTCCGGCGAACACGCTGCACGCCCTCGACGCTCCTTCGCCACCGCAGGGCGCACTGCCAGCGCCATCCGCCACGACTGCTGCAAACACTTTCTCGCCGCTTGGAAGTAGGTAGACCTGGCAATCGTTCGCATCTTGGCAACCGCCGCCTACCTTTTCGTGGGACGTTCCAACGACGGAGGCGGCAATGTATCGCCAGCCTCCTTGTGTCATACCGAGGCCCACCCTTCAGGAGTGGTCGGGTTTTGAAGCTGAACCTGGTCATCTACGTTCGAACGGGAAACAGCGCTAAGCGAGTTGGATAGCCAAATGAAGAGATCGCGGAAACGGAGCTCCTTAAGTTTTAAGGGTTTGCGAACGCCAATTTGCTCGAGCGTATCAAAATGAGCCCCTTCGACGCCCACTGCGAAAAACGATAGTGCTTTCGCTTCTTCCCCTGCATGAACTTTCTTGGCAGCCTCTTTCCACGCGTCTGTAGGAGCACCGTCGGTGATCAGGAATATCCACGGTCGGTAATATGAAATTCCATTCGATTTGTAGGCTTGCTTCCGCTGATCAAGGAGTGTAAGGGCCTGTTGGATTGCTGCACCCATTGGAGTATCGCCGGTAGTCTCGAGCCGGGGCGGCTGAAAAAGGTCGGCAGTCTGAAAGTCGGAGTGCACTTGAACTGGACCGAATGTGATCAACGCAACTTCGACTCGTTTTTGAGCGAGCGCGTCGGCCGCTAGTTCATCTTTGAATGCGATCAGGCCGTCATTTAGCTGAGCAATGGGTTCACCTTTCATGGAGCCGGACGTGTCGAGTAGCAGGATGCACGGGCAGCGGGGTTCGGGATTTTCGGCGAACTCTGCGCCACCGAAAGGTACTTGATCGGGAGTCATGCCCAAGTTGGCCTCCTAGCGAAGCGGGTTGAACTGAAAGTTTAAGTCAGTAGGTGCACCGATTGTCGCTCAGTTTGATGCACGAATCATTGTTGATATTAACTTATTTTCGCTGGCGATAGTAGGCGAGTGAACGTTCGGGAGCTCGGGAGATACGGGAGCATTTCATTCCGGATTTCAGCGAGTGGAAGGACCACGACAAATATAAGAAGGCGTCCTTCGGTCTCGCTCAGGACAAGTTTTGAGAGGTTGTTGGGGGATTTGAAGACGGGGAAGGCAGTGAATGGTGAGTAGGGAATAGCGAGTAGCGGGGAAAGGGAGAGACGAAGAGACGAAGAGACGAAGAGACGAAGAGACGAAGAGACATTCCTCGACTGCGTGGGCCGACATCATCGCGGGAGCGATGATGAAGGAAAAAGAGTCGGCCCACTTCGCTCGGAATGACGGTGAGGTGGGCGGTGGCGGGTCGGAGAGGGGGTGGGTCGGAGAGGGGGTGGGTCGGAGAGGGGGTGGGTCGGGGAGGGGGTGGGTCGGAGAGGTGCGCGCCTATGGCGCTAGCTTTCCAGTACGCGCTGCACGCTTTGCGGGCTGCGAGCGATGACCGTCAGATAGGCTTGCGTTGGCTGATCGGGTGTGGCGCGGCCCTGTTCCCAATCGCGCAGCGTGCCGAGGGGAATGTGAAACCGCTTGGCGAATTCTTCCTGAGTCAAACCCAATGCGCGGCGAATGATTTTTGCTTGGGGAGTGCGCTTCATTCGTTTTGCTTCGGCGCTGCTCAAGGGCTGCGCATCGGGGGCAGAAAGCGCAGCGCGTTCGATTGCACTTCGCGTCATGGGACGAAGCTCTTAATGGATTTTCCTGGAGATAGATTTCCTGCTCATGTTCGAAGTCAGATGGCGCGGGATACCAGTAGTTGGGTCAAGCGCGCAGATTCTATCTTTTGCGCCGCACGGCTGGAGTTGACAGCCGACAGCTCACAGAAATTTGCAGAGCGGCTGTATGGGGATTTACAGAGACAAGAGAAGAGAGATTTCTCTCTCCGCAAGCCGACACGGTTCATCCCGCGGAGGGCGCGGGATGGCGCAGAGGGGCGGGAACGAACGTGAAGGAAAAAGCGCCGGCCCGCTGCGCTCGAAAGGACGGCCGGGGCGGAGGGCGAGCGGGCTTTGGCGGCGAATTGCGGTTCGAGATGCGTTGAACTTCTTTTTTGAATGCGGAGCCGCGAAGGAAAGGCTTGCAGATTCGGGGAAACCTGGAATAGGCTTACTGCACCGCGTTTTGCGACTTCCTGGAGTTACTCCCGGTGTAGGGAAAAGTGGGGGGAAGGTATCGGCGGTGTGGCGGCTACTGGCAGATAGTTTGCCGCGAGTAAGTCCAAGCGAGCCTGTGGCGCGGCCACGGGCGGCGCCGCAACGGGGACGAGAAGCGACTTGGGTTCCGAAACAGACAACTGAGGGAGACGGATCATGCGGAATTGGTGTGCGGCAGTAGCGGTTAGCGCTCTATTGGCTTTACCGGTGTGCGCCCGGCAGGCCCAGCAAAATGGCGACGGCGCAAGCGCCGCGGCGGCAACAACAGCGGCGGAAAAAAGCCCCGCGAAAACGAGCGCGGGCGACATCACTCCTGCGGCGCGAAATCTTTTCGCGCTTCCGGAATCGCCGCGGCCCAAGCCATTTCCCGCGGACACGAATTCGAGCGACGACAAAGCGCCGGGACAAATCACGCCGCGCTTTGAAATCGCGGGAATGTTCGATTACGTGAATTTCAATCCGGGCGGCGGGTTCAGCAGCTTTAACAATTACGGCGGCTCGGGCTCGTTCACCTGGAACGCCTCGCGATGGATTGGCCTCACTGAAGAGCTTGGCGGGCTCAATTACAATCGCAACGTCAACGGCACTACTTCTGCATGGCGGCATCACTACCTACCTGCTCGGGCCGCGGCTGAATCTGCGCAAATTCGATTACTTCGTGCCCTACGCGGAGTTCCTGCTGGGCGGCGCCCATGCCGGTCCCGACGATGACGGGAACGGCCAGCCAGAGCTCCTTTGCCATAGCGGCCGGCGGCGGCGTGGATGTTGCGCTCACGCGGAATCTCGTGTGGCGCTTCGCGGAGATAGACTATTTGATGACCAATTTCACGGGCTCTTCGCTCGGCGGAAATGGCAGGCAGGATAATCTTCGATTGGGTACGGGCATTGTGTCTGCGCTTTGGTTTGCCGAATGAAGCGCCGCCCCGCGCCCGTGAATCATCCGCCGGTGGCCGCTTGCAGCGCGAATCCCACTACCGTTTTTGCGGGTTCGAGAGACACGGTGGCGATCCACGTGAACGCCAGCGACCCGGACAACGATCCGCTCACTTACAGCTACACGGCGACCGGAGGGTCCGTCGATGGCTCCGGCCCCGACGCACGCTGGAACGTGGGTAGCGCCACGCCCGGCACATATACGGTGACTGCGGCGGTCAACGACGGCAAGGGCGGCACGGCATCGTGCGCGACGGATATTAAGGTTGACCCACGGCCCAACCGTCCGCCGACGGCTACTTTGTCGGTCGAGCGCAGCCCGATTCTCCCCGGCGAGCACACCGGAATCATTTGCACCGGGACGATCCGGATGGCGACCCGCTGACGTATAGCTACTCGTCTTCGGGCGGGCAGGTTACGGGAACGGGCGCGAACGCGACGTTCGACGCCACGGGCCTGCAGCCGGGAACGTACACCGTGAAGTGCACGGTGAACGACGGACGCGGCGGCACGGCGGATGCTTCCGGCGACGTCGAGTGCAGGAGCCACCACAGGTTCATCAGTTGGAGGTCAGACTGGCCCTGCACAGCATTTACTTCCCAACGGCGCAGCCCACCGTTGCGAAACCCAATGGGCGGCTTGATGGCTAGCCAGGCGGTGACCCTCGAAACGCTGGCAACCGACTTCAAGCAATATCTGACCTACAAACCGGACGCGCACCTGATTCTGGGCGGACATGCCGATGTACGCGGAGGCAAGGAGTACAACCAGCTTCTCTCCGAGCGCCGTGTGGAACAAACCAAGAGCTACTTGATTGAAAAGGGCATTCCCGCCGATCACATCGACACCAAGGCCTATGGCGAAGAACAGAACATGACCGACGCCGAGGTCAAAAGCTTCTCGAAGACGATCCAGACCTGACGGCGGCGGAAAAGCAGCAGTTCATGAAGAACTTGCTGACCATCCGCTTGGCCAATAACCGGCGCGTGGACGTCACGCTCAGCACCACGGGAGAACAGTCCGTGCGGCGATTCCCGTTCAACGCCAAGGATGCCTTGACGCTGCTCAGCAGGGGAGGCGGCACGGGTGCGGCAGCGAAGGCTAAGGCGCCCGCAGCGAAGAAACCGGCTCCCAAGCCGTAACAACCGCGCGCGAAACCATCCGCGGGTGGCAGCACCTCGATCATAAAGTAGTAAGCCGCGTTTGGCGGTTCGAGCAAAAAGGCAAAAAGTTAACGGGCTCACCTCGGAAATCTTCCGGGGGAGCCCGTTTCGTTTTCGCCGTTCAACGGTTGCAGCTATCCGCGGCCTCGGCTGTGATCTTTGCAATCGTCTGCCAGAACCAAGAAAAATTTCTGGATGGATCGGCGTGCGGTGAGGCTCAGCGCGCAACGAACTGGCACGGTGTGTTCCCGGAATGAAAGCCGGCCGCGTTCCATTTTGGTAAACCGATGAAAAAGAATAACTTACGCGTTATCTTAGGGCTCACTCCGAAAAAGATTGAGTGCCGCAATTTTCCCGAATCCGAACTGTGAATAAATGCTAAAATAGCTAATTGCCTTATTTATGAATGATTGACGCTTCTTTTCCGTATTTGGTACTGCGTGTGCAACTGAAACTCGTTTTAGAGCTGCTTGAGGTGAATGGCCATGACAGAAGAAGCCGGAGTCGCTGCACAACGCGCCACCATTCCGGTCAGCGTCCTCGTGGTGGAAGACGAAGAGAGCACGCGGAAACTTTGCGCCGATGTGGCGGAGTCCTGCGGCATGAAAGCCATCGTGGTGGGCACCGTCGAAGAAGCGCTGCGCCGCCTGGAAACCCACGCCGTCGATATCATTGTCACCGATCTGCTCTTGCCGCCTTCGAGCGGCCTCGACTTGTTGAAACAAGTTCACGAAATGTATCCGCAGATCGCTGTGCTGGTCCTCACGCAATATGGAACGATCGATTCCGCCGTAGCCGCCACGCGCATGGGCGCGGTGGACTACGTCACCAAACCTTTTCACATCGACGATCTGCGCGCGCGCCTCGAGCGCGTGGCCCGCGACATGGACCTGGACCGCGAAAACCGTCTGCTGCGCGAGCAGTTGCGCTCCAAGCCCGGCTTCGGCGGGATGATCGGCGTCTCCGCGAAAATGCAGCGCGTCTACAAAATGATCGAAAAGGTGAGCCAGCACGAATATCCCGTCCTGATTCTCGGCGAGAGCGGAACGGGCAAAGAGCTGGTAGCCAAAAGCATTCACTACTCCGGAATCCGCAAAGAGCGGCCCTTTGCCCCCGTGGACTGTTCTTCGCTGGTGCCCACGCTGATCGAATCGGAGCTCTTCGGCTACGTGAAAGGCGCGTTCACCGGCGCCATGCAATCGAAACAAGGCCTGCTCGAAGCCGCCCAAGGCGGCACGCTCTTCCTCGATGAAATCGGCGATATGCCCGTGGACCTGCAAGCCAAACTCTTGCGCGCGTTGCAGGAGCGCGAAGTAAAACCTGTCGGCTCTACGGAGCGCCGGCACATCAATATCCGCATCATCGCCGCCACCAACCGCGACCTGGAATCCGCTATCCGCACCGGAGCCTTCCGCCAGGACCTCTATTTCCGCCTGAACGTGGTGCAGATCAAGCTTCCGCCCTTGCGCGAGCGCAAAAGCGACATCCAGCTGATGGTCATCTCGTTCCTTGAAAAATTCTCCGATCCGCATGGCCCGCCGCGGACGATTTCCGACGAGGCCATGCGCCGCCTGATCGCTTACGACTGGCCCGGCAACGTGCGCGAACTGGAGCACGCCATCGAACGCGCCGTAGCCATGGGGTCCGGTCCCATCGTTCACGTGGGAGACTTGCCCTCGAGTCTGCACTATCCGAGCAGCGAGCGCGTTCCCGAAAAAGACGAACTGCTGCCCATGGAAGAGCTGGAGCGCCGCGCCATTCTCCGCACGCTGCGCGAAACGGGTGGCGACAAACTGGCCGCCGCCCGCATGCTGGGCATTGGAAAAACCACGCTGTACCGCAAGCTCAAACAATATCAGCTGGAACAAGCCGAAACGTAAAGAACAGCCAAGACTTCCAAAGGCCAGAGGAAAGCGAAGCAGAACCACAGCAGAGCCAAGCCTGGGCGCACCGCTTGCCGGCGCACGAATCCTTGGGAGACAAACGTCGTTGCTCCCTGCACTGGATGGCTCTAAACGCCTCCGCACAGCTGCCCTCCGGCGCCTGGCACTCTCCCCTTTGGCTGCCGCCGCTCTGCACTGCCACGCTTCCCTCAGGTCCACTCTGGGAAGGACCAGCGCACCAGTCTCGGCATGGGACTCCCGCCCTTGCCACGTCCCTCCGTCTTTGCGCGTAAACGACTCATTCCAAAACGATTACACAAAATCCCAGTTGGGCCTACCAGTGCATAGATCTCTTCCCGGTAGCAATCAGCTCCCGGCGGGATTTGGCGGCGAGCAGCTGGCGGAAATGGACTAGAGGCGCGCAATAGATGTGGGCTTGGCGTAAAAAACAGGATGAGGTGACTTCCTGGCGCGGTGCGGCAAGGGCCGGTCTTTCGGGCGCGTCCCGTCCGGAGACTCATGCGCGAGGCGATTCGCACTCTCTCGAGAGATAGCGGCGCCGACCGCATCGGTGTGTGGCTTGAGCAGGATTCGCCTGCAGGTGCTGAGGCGCACGGAGCAGCTTGGCTTCGTGGCCTGATCTGGGAAGCTCAGGGTGAGGGCACCCCGGAGGAATGGGAGAAGTTGTCCCTTGAGCCTCCTTTACCACAGGAACTGCTGGCTTGCGGCAAGAGTGTTGATCAGGAGCTCGACGTTTCCCAGGACCTCCAACGATGATTGGCCCCCTGGTGGGCTTGCGCCACGCGCTTTGGACTCCCATCGAGGGCAGAGGCCACCTTCGCGGCGTGCTCCTGACGGGGTCGCGCAGAAAGCTCCCGTCCCTGCCCCGCGATTTGGCCGAATCGGTGGCCGCGGAACTCGCCCTGGCCATGGAATTGGAGCAGGAACAGCGTCTCGCCCGGGAGCGGCAGGCAGACGTGCGCCTCAGTAAACAAATTCTTGACGCTCTCAGCAGCTCTACCTCCGCGGATACCATTCTTTCGCAACTGGTCGCCAGCTGTACGGAAGATGCCGCGGCCGCTTTCGGAGTTGGCGCTGCCTTCGCGGTCCTGGGGCACTGGCCTGCGTGCGCTCCTAATTCCGCGGAACGCGGGGCGATGGAGTTTGCGTGGGAAAGCGGGAATCCGCTTTGGACTGGCGCCATCGAGCGCGAGCCTCTCGCAAGCTTGTGGCGAGCCGCTCTCGAAGCCCGGCAGGTGCAGGGAGCCGAGCCTCCCGCTTCCTGGCGCAAAGACGGACTGGCGCGGCTGGTAGCCATTCCTCTCGTAGCAGCGTCCGAAACCCTTGGAGTTCTCGTCGCCGGCATTACCCACAAGCTATCGCTGCTGGGCACGCTCGAGCGGATCGAGCTTCGCGGCTCGCTGGCTGCCTCCGCGCTCGAACGCCGGAGGCAGCGCGCGGAGCAGCTCCGGCGCAGCGCGCGGCGCCATGCTCTTCTGGAATTCAGCCCGGAGCCGGCCATGCTTCTCGATGTGCGAGGCAACATCGCGAGCATGAATCGCAGCGCAAAAATTCTGCTTGACGAAAGCCGCGGCGTGCGACCGCTGGATAACGCGCCCGGGCCGGGCTTGTCGCAACCTCCCCCGGAGCCCGTTTGGGCGCTTGGCGGCCGTTTCGCCTCCCTGTTTTGCGCGCGGGAGCAGGCGCGCATCGAAGAATGGTTGAGCCGCGCCCTCGGCGCAGATCGTGAAAGAGCCATCGAGGTGACGGAGCTCTGCGAAGGAGAGCTGGTCAACGGCACCTGTGTGCGCCTGCACGCACCGGTATTTGCGGGGGACGATCTCGCCGCGGTCGTGCTTTCTCCCGCCGCGGCGGACGAAGCCGTCCAGCAGCGCAGCCGCTCCGCGGCCGAATTGCACAATGTGCTCGAGTGGGTCGAAGAAGGGATTCTGCTCTTTGGGGCCAACCAGAGCATTCGCGCGATGAACACACGTTTCGCGCAAATCGCCGGGCTCTCTCCCGCGGAAGCCGCGGCGTGCACCTCGCTGGACGCTCTCATCGGCCACCTTGCGGAGCGCGCCGCCGAGCCGGAAAATTTTGCGAAACGTTGGCGCGAACTCGCCCGCGGCGCCGAAGGCGGCAGCCGCGAAGAACTGCAACTGTCGCGGCCCGTGCCACGCGTCCTCGAACGTTCGGTGCGCCCGGTTCTGGACCAGGCGGGCCACCGCCTCGGGCGCGTCGAAATCTATCGCGACCTGACCGCCCAGCGCGTCTTTCAAGCCAAACTCCTGCAAACGGAAAAGCTCGCGGCGATCGGCCAAATGGTCACCGGCATCGCGCATGAACTAAGCAATCCTCTGACGAGCATCCTGGGCTATTCGCAACGCCTTCTTGTCCGAAAAGATCCCGCCGGCCGCACCGAAGAAGCGCGCCAGATTTATGAGGAAGCAGAGAGAGCCAGCACCATCCTCCGCCAGCTTCTGCTCAGCGCCAGGGAAGCCCGGCCGGAACGCAAGCGCGTCGCGCTCAATCAAGTCGTGCAACGCGCCATGGATCTGCAGCGCTTCGGTTCGGCCTCGGAAAAAATCCGCATCGAGTTGGATCTCGATCCCACTCTTCCCTTCATCACCGGGGACGCCGGCCAGTTGCAGCAGGTGTTGATGAACCTGATCGGAAATGCCCGCCAGGCCATCGCGCAGGCGGGACGCGCGGGAACCATCCGGCTGCGCACGGCGAAAGACGGCGACCGGCGCACGGTTCTCCAGGTCATCGACGACGGACCGGGCATTCCTCAGGCCATTCTTGCGCGGATTTTCGATCCTTTCTTTACCACCAAACCCGCGGGCGTGGGCACGGGCCTCGGGCTCGCCATCGTGCTCAGCGTGGTGCGCGAGCATGGCGGCCAGGTGAGCGTGTCGAGTCCGCCCGATGGCGGCTCCGTATTCACCGTCGAACTCCCTGTGGAAACCGAATCCTTGCCGAGCCCGGCCGGCGCTTCCTCGAGCCAACTGGGCAAGTTGCGCCAGCGCCCCCAGGGAGCTGCCGGCCGCAAGAATCGTCCGCAGCCCTTGCCGCATGCTCTGCCGCAGCCTTCGCCGCGGTCCAATCACCGCGGCACGCGCGTACTGGTCGTGGAAGACGAACCCACCGTGGCGCGCCTGATCGCCGATGTTCTTGAGGACGAGGGCCTGCACGTCGATGTGTTGCTCGACGGACGAGAAGCGCTCGAACGCGCCGGGCACGAGCGTTTCGACCTGGTGATTTGCGATATGAAAATGCCCGGACTGGACGGCCAGCATTTCTACCAGTCGCTGGCGCGCGCGCGGAATCCGCTTCAGGAACGATTCCTGTTCGTCACAGGCGACGTGATCGCCCAGCAAACCCAGGAATTCCTCGAACGAAACAGGCTGCCGCATGTGGCCAAGCCTTTCCGCGTCGAGGAACTGACCGACAAAGTTTTCAGCCTTCTGGACAGCCAGCTCGCGCGCGGAGGACGCGCT
Organism: uncultured Acidobacteriota bacterium; assembly: GCA_963804545.1. GTDB lineage: Bacteria > Acidobacteriota > Terriglobia > Acidiferrales > UBA7541 > Acidiferrum. The sequence continues at coordinate 1,030,152 of CAWDQW010000004.1, read as the reverse complement.
GCGGCTGCCAAGAAAGCGCATTGAGCCGCTCGAGCCAAGCTCGCTACGAACAAAGAGAAATGGATGAGACATGACACCTCGGGAATACACGATCCTGCTAGTAAGCGATGACGCGGCGCTGCGCGCCACGGCCCGCCATGAGCTCGAAACCATCGATGAACGCCGGCACGTCTCTTCGGTGAGCACGTTGGATGCGGCGCGCCGCATCGTCGAGGACGCGGCGCCTGCCGTGATTTTGCTCACGGAAGCGGCGGAGTCGCCAGAAGCCGGCGCGCGCCCTGCTCGCGCCGAGCGTCTGGACGCCGCCGTTTCTTCGCTGGCTACGTATGCGCCGGTGGTGGTGATTGGAGATGCCGAACACCAGACGGAGTTCTCCGGCCTGGTGGCCGCCGGCACGGCGGATTTCGTGGTGCGCACGGGAGGATGCCTGACGGTGGCGCTCGGGCTCGTCGAGCGCCGGCTGCGCCAGGCGCAGAGCGATGCCCAAGCCGCGCCCACTCCAGCGGAATCGCCGCAGGCGCCGCGAAAAGACGCATCGGCAGACCCGGAGCGCGAGGATTTCGGCGAAGTGTTGCGGCACGAATTGAACAACCCGCTCACCGGCATCCTCGGCAACGCCGAGCTGCTGCTCTCCGAAATCCGGCGGAAAAGCGACGGCCGCTTGCCGCAAGGCGCGCCTCAGCGCCTGGAAACCATCGCCGCGCTGGCGGTTCGTCTCCGCGAATCGGTGCGCCGTCTGAGCACGGAATGGGAATCGCGCCAGCATCCCGTGCATTCGCCATAGCCCGCTTCGAGAACTAAGAGAATCGTACCGCCTTCTCAACACTTCTAATCGACCAACCTCAGCGGGTTGCGCGTCAGTTTTCGGCTTGCGCGTCACTCGGGAATGATAGCCGGGAATGTCACCAAATCCCCAGAGGTTTGCCCAAGATTCTTCCGAAGAAGAGTTGCGCGAGAAGGGCTATTCGTACCTTAGCGCCTCCATCGGCTCGATCTTCGTTGCTCGTCGACCGGGCAGGTAACCTGCGATTAGCGCCACGATGGACAGTGCCGCCACTGCCACGACGAGAGTCACGCTATCGCGAGGACCGATCGCGAACAATAGTTGCTGGAGCAGTCTCGTGGCTGCCACTGATATGGCTATACCCACGAGGAGACCGATTGCGACAACGGAAAAGATGTCCCGCATGATCAGCCGGAGGACTGAACCCGGTTCCGCCCCGAGTGCCATGCGGATTCCGAACTCTCTTTGCCTCTGTGCAACGATGTAGCTAACCGTGCCGTAGAGACCGATGACCGCGAGCAATAATGCCAAGGAACCAAAGAAGCCGGAAAGCTGGGCGAGCAGGCGCTCCTGAACCATCGAGTCGCTTACCTGCTGTGCCAGCGTGTGAAACTCAAGGGGAATCGCGGAGTTCACAGACGCTACGGCCCCGACGACTGACGAAATGAACGCAGTAGGGCGTGCTGCAGTGCGCAACTCGAAGGCATCCGCCTGAAAGATGTCGTGAGCCTGAGTGGCGGGGAAAAAGACCGTGGGATGACTCTCTTCCCGCAGTGATACATACTTGGCATTCCGGACGACACCCACAACCTCGATCGGAGGACCGGGGTCCGACGCAATGCCGTCAATCCAGAATGTTCTGCCAAGAGGATCCAGGCCTGGAAAGAAGCGGCGTGCCGCGGTCCGGTCAATGATCGCCACCATGGGAGAGGTGGCTGTGTCGCCGCCATTGAAGTTGCGCCCCGCCACGAATTGCATTCGCAACGTTCCAAAATATCCAGGCGAGACGTTGACGGAACTAGACTGAGATTCCGCATCTACGAAGCTTTTGGACCACTCGGTATGAACGTTATGTTGCACCGGGGTTCCTTCGGCAGGTGTCACGGTTGAGCGGCTCGCAGAAAGCACGCCAGGAAGAACCCGCAGCCGGTTCTCGATTTGGTCGAGTATGGCGGGACGCTGATCTCGAGGCACTTTCGCCGACGACAAGTTGGCATACACGATTAGGACATTGTTGCGATCAAAGCCGGGATCGAGCGTCGCCAGCTTCGCGAAACTACGCAACAACAATCCAGCGGCCACCAATAGCACCAGCGAAAACGCTACCTGCGACGCCACGATCAACTTGCGGCTCCGAAACCGAGCCGGACGGTCCAATTCGACCGTTCGGATACCTTTCATGGCCGAGATCAGCGATACACTTGTGGACCGGTGGGTGGGGAGGATGCCAAACAGAGCCACGGTGAGAATGGCAACCGCAGCGGTGAATCCAAGAACACGGCCATCGAGCGAGAGATTGAGAAGCACAGGCATGTTCCCGAGCGCGTAGATATTGTGAATGGAGATACTGCGAATCAGAAGAACAGAGCCCCAGCGCGCGAAAAGAAGTCCGACGATCGCACCCATCAGAGAAATCAGCATGCATTCCGTGAGGAGTTGCTTAATTAGCCGCCATCGGCTCGCGCCCAATGCCCTCCTTACCGCGATTTCCTTTTCACGCGCAGCGGCGCGGGTCAGCATTAGGCTGGCAATGTTTGCGCAGGCAATTAGCAGCACGAGGCCCACAATGGCCATCAGAACCTGTAAGGGCTGGTCGAATTGCTGCCGCAAGGTAACGGAAGTTCCTGTCGCAGCCGAAGTCGCCACCAGCGTCTCCTTCACAAAGTTCCGCTGCTCGTCGGCGGTCCAGTATTGGGACAAAGCGGCAGTGAATATACGAGGGGAAAGTACCTGGAGTCGGGCGATCAATTGGGCTCGGCTGATGCCGGGCTTGATCCGGCCGGCCACGTTCAGCCACCACATGGAGCGCGCTTCCAGTGACTGTATACCAGAGATCTCCACAGTGCAGATCGGCACAAAGACTTCTGACTCTCGACCCACGTCCATTCCATTAAAGCCAGGCGGAGTGACCCCGATGATTTTAAAGGGATGGCCATCGAGCGACAGGGTACTGCCAACGGCGCCACTTGCGCCGCCATAATGACCTTGCCAGAACCCATAGCTTAGAACAGCCACGGCTGGGCAGCCGCGGTAGTCGTCAGAGCCTGTAATCAAGCGTCCGGCAGCCGGACGGAGCCCTAAGGTCGTAAAGAAGTCACCACTCACAAACGACCCCTCCGAGGGCTGTACTGTTCCACCTCTGGCGAGATCGAAGCGGTTATTACTCCAAGCGAACACGCCCGAAAAAACATTCTGTTGATCTCGTACTTGTTCCCACAGAGGGTTACTGAAGGAGGGGGAGGCTCCGCCGTCCCACAGGAAAGAAAGGAGGTTGCTGAAGCTGGCCGGGGCTCCAGCGGCGTATCGCAGATCTTGCCTTTTTAACTGCAGCAGCTCGTCAGGCCTGTTGACCGGCAGCATGCGCAACATGACTGCATCAATGAGGCTGAAGGCGGCCGTATTAGCGCCTATCCCGAGGGCCAGTGTAAGCACGGCGACGAGGGTGAAGCCGGGGGACCTTCGAAGAATACGGAGGGCATAACGCAAGTCCTGAATCAGCGTCCCCATAATATCTCCATCTCTACACCAAGGAGCACGCGGGAGCAACGGTTTCGCAAGAGATATGTCTCATTTCAACTTATCCGACAGTTCCGGACGAGTGGTCGGCAAACCGGAAGTAACCCTCGGCACCAACTTGTTTGGTGGCTAGGCTGTCGACTCACTCCTAGGATGCGCCGGATTTTCGGGCACTGACTCACAGCGGATTTGCGCGGCGCCACTTCCTCTGCAGGTGCGCGCCTTCGCGCAAGCGGCTCTTTTCAACCCACGGCACTCCTGCTAGGCTTACCCCCAACACGGCGGCTGTTTTCCGCCTTGCACGCTATGAGTGAATCGCCGGTTCGCCAGAGAGTGAACGAACTTTTCCCCGAACTGCTCGATGGGCTGCGGTTGCTCGAAGGCCGCTTTCCCGCGAACGAGATTGCCAATCGAGTGGTGCGCGCGGCGATGGGCCAGCCCGGCGTGGCTGGCGCCAGGCTGTGGCGCGCCGACCGCGGCGAAGCGGAAGTCTGGGCCGAAGCGGGCGTTCTGCCTGCATCGACGCCGGCGGGAATCAAGCCGGGATTGCCAAGCGACAGTAGCAAGGATCCTTCGATCTGGGCGGGCGCGCTAGGCAGCGACGATTTTCGCGTGCGCGTGCTCGAGGTGCGCGGCGCGGGGCCGCTCGAGGACCGCGTGCGCAGCCAGATGGATTTGCTGGCGCGCTTTTCCGCCGTGGTGCTGGCGCTGGCGGAGCGGCGCGGCGCGATGAAAGAGCTTTCGAGCATCATCGAGGCCACCAAGAAGCTCAATTCCACGCTCGACCTTGGCGAGCTGATTCACATTATTTTGCAGCTGGCCACGCGCCAGACGGGCGCGGAGCGCGGCACAGTTTTTCTGGTGGACCGCGAACGCAATGAGATCTGGTCTCTCGTCGGGCTGGGGCTCGAGCAGCAGGTGATTCGTCTGCCGGCGGAGCGCGGCATTGCCGGCTGGGTAGCGCGCGAAGGCTCGGCGGTGCGGCTGGAAAATGCGTACAACGATGCGCGCTTCGAGCCGGACATCGACCGCAAGCTGGGATTCAAGACCAAGCAGCTGATGTGCTTGCCGATTCGCAATGAAGCGGGCGACATCATCGGCGTGCTGCAACTGCTGAACAAGGCGGAAGGCTTCACGGACGAGGACGAAGCTTTTCTGGATGCGCTCTCGGCTCACGTGGCGCTGGCGCTGGAAAAAGCGCAGCTGCACCGCGAGCGCGTCGAAAAAGAAAAAATGGAGCGCGACCTGGCGCTGGCGCGGGAAATTCAGGCGGGGCTTTTGCCGGATGCGCCGCCGGCGTTTCCGGGGATCGAAATTGCCGTGTCGCACCGCGCGTCGCAAATGGTCGGCGGCGACTATTACGATTTTCTTCCCGTGCAGATGGACGGAGCGGAGCTTTTGCTGCTGGTCGTGGCGGATGTCGAGGGCAAGGGCGCGGCTTCGGCGCTGGTGATGGCCAACGTGCAGGCGACTTTGCACGCGCTGGCGGATCACATCGAGACGCTCGAAAAATTGCCGGCTACCATCAATCACAAACTTTTGATGGGCGCGCGGGCTTCCATGGCGCAAGGGCGGCCCACCAAATATCTGAGTATGTTTCTTGCGCTCGTGGAAAGCGGAGGGCGGAAACTGCGTTACGTGAACGCCGGGCACGTGCCGCCGGCCGTGGTACGCGCGGATGGGCGCGTCGAGTGGCTGGAAGCCGGCGGAATGATTGTGGGGTTGCTGCCGGATATTCAATTCGAGTGCGGCACGGTGGCGATGGAAGCGGGAGATTTACTGGTGGCTTGCACGGACGGCATCACGGAGGCGATGGATGCCGCGGGGACGGAATTCACCCGCGCGCGTCTGGCGGAACTGGTCACGGGAGTGCGCGAACGCAGCCCCGAAGAGATCATGCGCGCAGTGCTGGCGGAAGTGGAAACGCACTCGCGCGGCGGCATCTACGAAGATGACCGGATATTGATGGTGATGAAGGCCTGCTGAAAAACGGTGACTGGTGATTCGTGACCGGTGACTGGTGACTGGTAAAACCTTCAAGCTTGCGGTCTGCTTTCCTTTCTGCGAGAACAAAATTTTTTAAGAACCTGTTGACGAATAGCGGCGCAGGCCGAAACCCCACGCCGTGGCGGCGAGCGCGAATGTGGCTGCGGCGACGAGAGGAATCAGAGCCGCGTAGACGCGAAATTCGGGACGGCCGAGAAGCCGCGTTGCGGGATAAAACGTGGCGAAGCCGAAAGGGATGATCCAGCTCAGCAGAAATTGGATATAGCTGGAGTAGATGGATAGCGGATAACGGCCGAAGGCGAGAAGATTCCAGAAGGGCGGATGGATGCCGATGCGGTCCTCGAACCAGAAAGAAAACGTGGAGAGAAAAAGAAAGACGGATAGATAAATGACGCCGCCGCAGAGCGCGAAGAGGGTGAGCAGAAGTACATCGAGTACGTGCCAGTGGTATTGAAGCCGGCGTGCAGCCCAGACCACTACGATCAGGCCGACGACGACTTCTTGCAAGGATTCGATGCGGAAGGCGTCGAAAACTACTTGAAAAAGTGATGAGAGCGGGCGAAGGAGGACGCGGTCGAATTTGCCTTCCATGATGTAGGTGGCGCCGAATTCGTAGAGGTTGAGAGAAAAAATATTAAAGATGCCGAAAGGGATGAGCGAGAAGCCGTAAAGAAAGACGACTTCTTCCATGCGCCAGTTGGCGAGAGTGGGAACGCGTTTGAAGAGAACAAAGACGAAGCCGAGCGAAAAGATCGTCGCGGCCATGGAAGTCGCCGCGGAGATGAAAAAGTCGCCGCGATAGCTGACCCGGACCTTGGCGTACTGGGCGAAGTAAGAGCCGAGCAACGCCACGTGGCGTTTTGCGCTCGACCAAGTTGACGAACCGGCATGGTCATAGGCAAATGAAGAATTCGTCAGACGAGTACGAACTCAAGTCTCCCTTTGAGTCAAAGTCAAACTTCATCGAAACGTCTATTCGGCAGACAATGGTGTTCTCTGCTCCTCGAACCATCGCGACCACCCGGCCCGGCTCAGGATAGATTTCCCATTTCTGGGCGGTGAGGTAGTCCACAACTTTTGCCCTGGGCGAGCCCAAGGGAAGGTCCCGCTGAACCATCTCATCCAACTTCATCTTGGCTGTTCTGGGAGAGAGATGCTTGGCGATGATTAGACCGACGCCAACGAGGCCGATCAAAACAAGGCCAGCGATGGAAAGCCAGATTGTTCTCGAACGCCGATTCATGTCAGCCGCCGTGGATGGTGATTTTGCGAGTGGCGCGAATCCACCAGAGATGGCCGAGGAAAAGTAACGCTGCGACCCAGAAATATTCGATGGCAAGTAGGCGAAGCGTTTGGGAAAGAGAGAGACGGCCGAGATAAATTTGCAGTGGCGTGTAGGCGATGTGCTCGAAGGGAAGCCAGGAGGAAATGACTTGGATTGGGCGCGGGAAAAAATTCAGCGGAATGAGCAAGCCGCTGAGAAGTTCGATGAGCCAGAACTTTGCGCGAATCAGAGCGAGGATGGATGTGAGCGGAATAGCGCAAGTGCCAATGATGAAATTGAGCGCGCCCATGATGAAAAAGCTGCCGATGGCGGCGACGAGGAAAAGTGCGAAGTTCAGTTTTGAAGCTGGCGGCAGAACCGGGAACAATAGAGTGACGACGATAGCCGTCGGCGCGGTAAGAAGGATGAGGCGGAACGCGGATTCGCCCATGGCGCGCGCGAGCCACATGCCTTGAACAGAGACAGGTTTGATGAAATCCATCGCGATTTTGCCGTCGATCACTTCGTAGGCCATTTCCTGGTCGATGGTATTCCAGTAGAAAGAGCGGAGAATCCAGCCGGCGCTGACGTAAGTGAGAATTTGCGGCAGTGAGAAGCCGGCGATAGGGCCAGTGGCGTTGGCGAAGACCGCGCGCCAGATGAAGAAGTAGACAGTCACGTTGATGAGATACGTGATGATTCCCGTGTAGTAGCGCAGACGAAACGCGAGAATGTTCACGAAGCCGATGCGGATAAATTCAGCATAAACCTTCAGGCCCGCGAAGGGCGAAGGTTTGCGAACGGGAAGCGGAAATGTTTGCGCGGCGGCCATGTCGATTCGTCGTACCGTGATTTTACCGGATCACCGGTGAACCGTTTTTCTCCTCGGGTTGACACAGACTCATTTCGGCTTCGCCGGAATAGATGCGCTTGATGATTTCTTCGATGGGTTCGTCTTCGATGACGAAGTCGCGGACGTCGACGGCGGCGAGAATCTGGCGAATCAAATCGCTGGAAGAGACGCGGGCGCGATCGAAACGCAGGCGGCAGGTCATTTCGTCTAGACGTTCGAGATGCAGCGTGGCGGCGCCACTATCGCCATTTGGGGCGAGCGCGGGAAGATTTTGCTCGAAGGCGGCGAGGCGGGCGCTTTGATCGCCGTCGCGGAGAATGAATTTGATTTGCTTGGTGCGTAGGAATTGTTCTTTGAGGCGGGAGAGCGGGCCGTCGTAGAGGACGGTGCCGCGGTCGATGATCATGATGCGGCGACAGAGTTCTTCGATGTCGTCGAGATCGTGGGTGGTTAGAAGGATTGTGGTGTGGTAGCGCTGGTTGATGGCACGGAGAAACTGGCGAATGGAATCCTTGGCGACGACATCGAGGCCGATAGTGGGCTCATCGAGGAAGAGAATAGGCGGATTGTGGAGCAGCGCGGCGGCGAGGTCGCAGCGCATGCGCTGGCCGAGAGAGAGTTTGCGAACGGGAACATCGAGTAGTTCGGTCAGGCCGAGGACTTGATTGAAAAGTTCCATGCGCTCGTCGTAGTCGCGCTGCGAGACATCGTAGATGCGGCGGAGAAGTTTAAAAGATTCGATGGCGGCGATGTCCCACCAGAGTTGCGTGCGCTGGCCGAAGACGACGCCGATGGTTTTTACGTAAGCGGCGCGCTGTTTCCAGGGGACGAAACCGTTCGATAGCATTTCCCCGGAAGTGGGCACCAGAATGCCGGTGAGCATTTTGATGGTGGTGGATTTGCCAGCGCCGTTGGGGCCGATGTAGCCGACCATTTCGCCGCGTCCAATTTCAAAATTTATATTTTCGACGGCTTTGACGGTCTGGTATTCGCGATGAAAAAGATTTTGCAGGCCGCCGAGAATGCCTTCGCGCCTCTTGAAACTGCGGTAGTGCTTGGAGAGGGCGTGGACCGAGATGAGGGGAGCGTCGGGCATGAAAGAGTGATTTTAGCACGCGGGGGAGAAAAGACCGGCGCTGGGGATTTTTGGGCAGTGGCTCGCTTTGACCAGAGATTTTTGTTGCTGCAAGTGTTGCTTTAATTTCAATAAAAAGGCGACAGGCTGAAAGCCTGTCCCACTCAAAACCTGCACAGCTAAATTGGCTGTGCCACGACAAAACCCGCACAGACAGGAGTGTCTGTGCTACTGGCTATTGGACGGGCTTGGCTTGCGCAACGTTAGCGAAGAATTCCAGGACGCGGCGCTGGAATTCGGCGGGTTGGAAGCCGATGGCGGCGGTGTGGAAGGCGCCGGGGACTTCCCAGAATTGTTTGGGGCCGATGGCGGCGGCGTAGATGCGTTGTGTGTGGCGGCAGGGAAGGGCTTCGTCTTTTTCGTCGCAGATGAGGAGGACGGGGAAGGCGCGCGTCGCGACGGCTTTTTCTGGAGAGACTTCGGCGACGGGAAGGCCGGTGAGTTTTTCGCCGCGGTAGAGGAGCATCCAGCTGAACGGGGCGAAGAGCGTTTTGCCGAGCAGCGGGGAGCGGCGTAGGCCGGCGTAATCGTAGGAGGCTTCACGCAGCGTTGCGAATGAGGCTTCGGCGACGACGGCTTCGATGCGGGGATCGATGGCGGCGGATTGGAGAGCGATGCCGGCACCCATGGATTCGCCGAGGGCGAAGATGTGGCGCCATGCCTCGGCAAGGGGAGCCCGGCCATTGAACGGTCAGGCAAGATCCAGCTCGGATCTGCGCAGCGCGTCGAGGATGGACTTGGTGTCGTTGCGTTCGAGCCAGCCGTAGGTGGCGAGTTGGCCTTCGCTGGCGCCGTGGGCGCGGGCGTCCATCATGACGACGCTGTAGCCGGCGCGGAGGAGAAATTCGGATTGGGCGACGACGCCGATGCGGTTGTCGGCGACGCCGTGGAAGAGGAGGACCCAGTTGCCGTTGGGATGATCGGGGCGGACGATCCAGCCGCGGAGCGCGGACGCCGTCGGGGGCGCGGACGTTGAAGTCTTCGCGATGGCCGCCGCTGTGGGCGAAGGAGGCGTCGGCTTCGCGGATGAGGTCGGGGGTGAGTTCGCGGCGGATGGGATGGAGAAAGCCTGGGGCGACCAGCCAGCCGGCGACTGCCGGCGATGATCGGGGGCAGGAGGAGAAGGATTAGCAGGATACGGATTAGGCGGCGGCGTAAGGTCATCGATTTGGTCTTAGCTAATATACGGGAAAAAGAGTAGTGGAGTTCGGGTGCATGTGTGGATGAGTGACTGGGATGCTCCCGTTCCGTAACCTCGCCTCAGCCCCCCATTTTTTGTAAGTGCGGATTCTAAAGGGCTTAGGTCTTCGCTTAAATCATTTAGAATCAACATTTATGGGCGATTCTCGTAAGTGTTGATTTTAATATGGTTACAGGTAAACATAATTCGTGTCTGCCGATCCCAATACTTGCGGCTGCGGGAGAGCGCGACGCACGAGAGCGTTTTGGACTTGTTCGGAATCGGAATAGGAATTAGGTATGAGGGATTCGGTCGGTCATCCGTCGGGCGCTTGCGAAGTGCGTTATGGGGAAGAAGAGCACAGGCTGAAGCCTGTGCTACCCAAAACAAAAACGGCAGCCGATGGCTGCCGTTTCTTGGAGTTCTCCCTAGACGCAAGATTAAGCCTTTTGGGCCCTCGGTTCAAGGGACAAATTGGCCTTATGGAGCGGCGCTTTGGCTGGCTGCCGTTTGCGCGGCTTGGTTATTTGCTGGAGAGGGCGAATTGATTGCCGTCGGGGTCTTTGAAGACGCTGCTGGAGCCCCATTCTTCGGCTTTGGGTTCCTTGGTGAATTGGACGCCTTTGGATTTTAGGATTTTGGCGGTGGAGAAGAGGTCGTCGCACCAGAAGGCGATGGATTGGAATTGGCCGATGCGGTCTTCGTGACCTTCGGGAGTGAAAAGGGCGAGGCCGGTTGGCGCGCCGGGAATGGAAAGCTCGATCCAGCGCTGCTTCTCGGTGTAGGGCTGATCCGTGACGACTTTGAAGCCGAGGGCTTCGGTGAAGAATTTCAATGAGACGTCCTGATTGCTGACGGGGATGCTTATGAACTTGATGCCGCGAATCATGCGGGCCTCCTTTGGAAAACTTTGGAGAAGATAACTTGGTGCGTTTGGGGATTGCAATCAGGCAGTCGTTGCTATAGGAATGGTTGGTATAGCTATGATTTCCCTGGACGATTACGTTTTCGATGTGTTGCTGCGGGATTTGGTGGGGCACGACCGGAGGCCGGTGTGCTTTTTGGTGTATGTGTGGCTGGCGGCGGAGTCGGGGCGGAGGGGCGGCGCTGTGGAGATCAGTTATCGGGAGTTGGCGGAGGGGATTGGGGTGTCGAGGAGTTCTGTGCAGGGGGCGGTTAGTTGGCTGGCGCGGAGGAAATTGGTGGCGGTTAGTAAGACGAGCGTCACGGCAACGCCTTGTTATTCCGTTTTGAGGCCGTGGAGAAAAGACGGGAGACAAGAGATGGTGAAACGGGCGAAGGAACGCGCGTTGGAGTGAAATTGTGCGGAGTACAGTACTAAGAAAAGCGGCAGCAGAGCCGCCGCACTCCATAAGACGGGCACGGCCCTTCGAGGCACCCTTCGTTCCTCAGGGCAAGCGGGTAAACGTGTTGCGCCGCTACGAGGGACAAAACGGAGGGTCAGACGATGGGTGCGGACAGAAGGGGTGTGTCACGCTGATCCGCACCCATCCCTCGACAACAGCGCTTTTATTTTTTGTTTTTCACCGAACCACAGGGTTCACGCAGGTTAGACTCCCCATTTCGAAAAAATGAAGCAGGAAGTTGAGAAAAAATTTATTGGAAATTTAGGGCTTGAGGGGCGAAGAACTGAGGACAGGGAGAAGAAGCGGCAAGAGGGGCACGGCGTGCCGTGCCCCTACCAGAAAAAAATTAGGAGCGGAAGAGGACGGATTCGCGTTGGAAGGTTTTGACGGCGATGAAGATGGCGATGGCGGCGTAGACGCAGGTGGAGGCGAAGATCGTGGCGATCGAACCCCAATGGTAGGTGCCGGTGATGATTTCTTTGCAGACGAGGCTGGTGTTGAGGATGGGGATTAGGGCGAGCTTGGGGTTGAGTTCGACGCCGGGGAGGACGCTGGCTACGGCGGGGATGACGACGATGAAGGTCATAGGAGTGAGATAGCTTTGGGCTTCTTTGTAGGTTTTGGCGAAGAGGGCAACGGTCATGAGGACCGCCGAGAAGAGGACGGAGAGAGGCAGAGCCATTAGAAAGACGGCGATAACGGAGGTGAGGCCGAGATTCATGTGGATGCCTGCGCCGGAAGTGTTCGGCGGTCTTCGAAAGGGCGTGGCCCATGTAGGCGAAGGAGAGGCCCATGGACGTGACGGAAAGGATGGCGGTGGTGAGAGAGGCGGAAAAGACTAAGAGAAATTTCCCGAGGACGAGGTCGAGGCGAGAAACGGGACTGGAGAGAATGGTCTCCATGGTGCCGCGCTCTTTTTCGCCGGCGGTGAGATCGATGGCGGGGTAGATGGCGCCGGTCATGGAAAGAATGATGACCATGTAGCCGATCATGCTGCCGATGCTGGCGCCGCCAACTTTTTCGGGCGGAGCGACGTTTTGCTGTTTGGTGTCGAAGGGAGCGATCAGGGAATCGGGGAGATTTTTCGCTTCGAGGCGCTTTTTGACGAGGTCGTCGCTATAGGTCTTTCAGAGATTTCTCGACGTGCTCGGCGCCGAATTCGCGATTTGAGTTCGCCTTCATAGTAATGAATTTGGATGGTTTGGGGAGTGCCCTTCTCGAGAGAAGCCTGAAAGCCTTTGGGGATTTCGACGGCGGCGCGAATTTGCTTGTTCGGAGATTTGAGTCTTTCCAGTTGTCCGCAGTAAGGAACGACTTCAATTTCCTTGTTCGCCTTCAAAGTCGTCGACGACGGCCGGGTGAATCCTCGCCGTGGATGATCATGATTTTGGGAATTTCTTTTTTCGCCTACCCCATGAAGACCGCGGAGAGCGAAATCATGCCCGGAGATGAGGATGGGAAAAGCAAGAAGGGGGACGAGGACAGTGGAGATGAGGGTGCGGCGGTCGCGGAGCCACTCGGTGAGTTCCTTGCGATAGACGACGCCTACGGCGTGAAAATTCATGACGATTAGGCCTCCGCGTTGGCGAGCGGGCCAACGACCTTGACGATGATTTCTTCGAGATTGTGTTCGTTGTGTTTGGCGCGGAGCTCGGAGAGGGTGCCTTCCTCGAGGAGTTTGCCGCCGTGGATGATGCCGATGTGGTCGCAGAGGCGTTCGACTTCGGACATGATGTGGGTAGAGAAGATGACGGTTTTGCCGCGGTCGCGGCAGTCGGCGATGAAGCCGATGATGGTGCGAGCGGTCATGACGTCGAGGCCGGTGGTGGGCTCGTCGAAAATCATGACGGGAGGATCGTGGACGAGGGTGCGGGCGATGGAGGTTTTTTGCTTCATGCCGGTGGAGAGTTTGTCGCAGCGGCGGTCGCGGAAAGTGTTCATGTCGAGGCGGGAGAAGATGTCATCGATGCGTTTTTTGAGAGTGGGTTCGTCGAGGCCGTTTAGGCGGCCGAAATATTCGACCATTTCCTGGGCGGTGAGGCGGGGGTAGAGGGCGGTGGCGGTGGAGAGAAAGCCGACGTTGGCGCGGACTTTTTCCGGGTGTTCGACGACGTCGAAGCCGTTGATGATGGCGGTGCCGTCGGTGGGCTCGAGGATGGTGGCGAGCATGCGGAGGGTGGTGGTTTTGCCGGCGCCGTTGGCACCGAGGAGGCCGTAGATTTTGCCAGGTTCGCAGGTGAACGTGACGTTTTCAACGGCGCGAATTTCGCCGCGCTTTTTGTCCTGGAAGCGCTTGGACAGGGAACGAGCTTCGATCATCGATGGACCCCTCGCGTGCCGCGAATCGGAAGACAGGGCAATAAGGCTTCTGAGTCTACTACGGGTGGGGCAGGTTGAATATTTCATCAGGGAGCGGAAGTGACTGGTGTTTGGTGACTAGTGACTGGAACAATCCAGTGCGAGACAGGAGGTGAAGTCTCGGATTCGCTTGGCCAGATCAGACGAGACGCCAGCGCGCGGAGTTTAGGGGCGGGGCGCGCATCCTGGGGGGTGGGCGGCGCATCTGTATTGTATTGGAGATGAGACACTTAATCGGAAGCAGTGTAGAGAAAGCGGCGCGGCTATTGCTAGAATGAAACGCTTCGGGGCATTCCAGACGTAGGGCAGCAAGACACGGACAAGTTTGGGTAGGGCATTGGGGCGTTAGGTATTGTGTGTCCCAGGAAGCGCGTGGCCCGGGATTTTTTGGAATAGGAGAGCATGGAACGAAGGCTGCGAAACCGGATTGTGATCTTGCTGCTGCTGGCGGTCGTGGCGGCGATTTTTCTTGTGTGGCTGAGCGGAAGAAAGCCGGTGGCGAAAATATCAGCGGTGACGCCAACGCGGGAGAATCTAGTGTCGTCGATCAGCAGCAACGGGAAAGTGGAGCCGATTTCGCCGTACGTGGTGAGAGCGCAACTGGATACGTTTGTGAAAAAGATTTATGTGACGGAAGGGCAGGCGGTGAAGAGGGGGCAGCTTTTGCTAGAGTTGAACGTAAAAGAAGTGGCGGCGCAACTGGCGGAGTCTCGGGCGAAGCTTCTGCGGGCGCAGGATGATTTGCGCGCGGCGAAGGCTGGAGGAAAAGCGGACGAGGCCGCGAAAGTGGCGGAGGATTTGGCGAAGGCGGAGGGAGAACGCGACCGGCTGCAGAGGAATCATGATTCGCTGGCGCGGATGGCGGCGAGGCAGGCCGCGACGAAAGAGGATATTGCCGCGAACGCTCAAGCATTGGCGAACGCGAAAGCGGAAGTGACGCGGCTGCTTGCCGTGAAACAGGAGTTCGATCAGAAGGCGAGGCTGGACGCGGAGCGCGGGGAATTGCAAGTGCAGCAGACGCTGAGCGAAATGGCGGCGCTGGAAGACAAAGTTAATGACGGGCGGATTCGAGGCGCCGGCGGATGGGACGCTGTATTCGCTGGGGAGAGACGCGGCGGGACTGCCGTTGAAGGCCGGGGATTACGTGAAAGTCTGGGGACTTGCTGGCGGAGATGGCGGATTTGCACAAGGTGCGTGTGAGGGCGTTTATTGATGAGCCGGACCTCGGGGGGCTGGAGGCGGACGAGCCGGTGATTATCACGTGGGACGCATTGCCGAACCGGAGCTGGCAGGGGAGAACGGAGATCATTCCGAAACAAGTGGTGCCGCACGGGACGAGAAGCGTGGGGGAACTGTTGTGCGCGGTGAATAACGACAAGATCGAGCTGCTGCCGAATATAAATGTGAATGTGCGCATCAATTCGAAAGAACGCATGAATGTGCTGGCGGTGCCGCGAGGGGCGGTGGCGACGGAAGGCGGGCGGCGGTACGTGTATGTAGTGAAGCCGAACGAATTGGGAGTGGGGAAATCGCGGCTGGAAAAGCGGGAGATCAAAGTGGGGATCGCGGACGCGACGAGCTATGAGGTGATGAGCGGATTGCAGGAAGGGGAAATGGTCGCGCTGCCGGGAGATACGGATCTGCATGATGGCATGGCCGTTAAGTTCGTAAATACGAATGCAACGTAGATTAGAGAAACGCGGGCAGGCGACGCTGTGCGGCAGTACTGGCGGTGCTGCTGGCCGGCACGACGAGTATTTTTGGCGAAAGTGAAGCAGAGCGACGAGTTCGAAGCGGGGCGGCAGGCTTACGAGAAGAGCGATTACTCGAAGGCTGTGCTGGAATTGCAGACGGCGGCAGCGAAGGAAACGCAGAATGGCGAAATACAGCTGCTGCTGACGAAGTCCTACCTCGAGCTGCAAGAACGCGACGCGGCGATCACCAGCGCGGAAAAGAGCGGTGGCGATCGATCCGAAGAGTTCGGTGTATCACGAATGGCTGGGGAGAGCGTACGGGGAGAAAGCGGACCATAGCTCGATGTTTTCGGCGCTAGGGCTGGCGAGAAAAACGCATCAAGGAGTTCGAGGTGGCCGTGGAGCTGGACGAAAAGAATTTTTCGGCGAGGCAAGCGCTGATCGAATTTGATTGCGCGGCTCCGGGGATGGTGGGCGGAGGCGAGGAGAAAGCCAAGCCGGACTTCGAGAAACTGAAGGAGATGGATGCTTCGGAATGGCACTACGCGGCAGGGAATTGCCGGCGGCAGAAAAAAGAGTTTGCGATAGCGGATGCGGAGTTTCAACTGGCGCTGGAAAGCCATCCAAAGAGAGCCGAGCTGATTTTCGACATCGGCGATTACGCGATGAGACATAGCGAGGCGGAACGATTGATCGAGGTGGGCGAACTAGGGGCGCAAGCAGCTCCGGCAGATCCACGGGGGATGTTTTATCGGGCGGTGGGAATGATCCTCAAGAAAGAGAAGCCGGAAGAGGCGGAGCGGTTTCTGCGGGAATATATGCAAAAGGCGCCAAAGCGCACGGGCTACCCGCGGTATGCGACGGCGCACGAATGGCTGGGCCGGCTGTATGAGGAGAAAGGCGATAAGAAATCGGCAGAAAAAGAATATGAGACAGCACTGCAACTGGAGCCGAAAGACAAGAGCGTGCGGGACTCGCTGAAGCGGGTCGAGAAGAATTGAACTTGGAAAAACGGGCGGAGCGGAGCTGGGAATGGATTCCGCGGCGGCCGCGGCTTCGGCGAATTTGGGCTAGTAAAAGCGGGAAGAGTCAGTCCGGATCGAGCAAACCATCATGATGGATTTGAAAGAAACGCTGTCGGTATCGATCGATGCGCTGCGAGCGAACAAGCTGCGGGCGATGCTGACGTCGCTGGGAGTGATTATCGGGAGCGCATCGATCGTGCTGGTGGTGACGGTAGCGCTGACGAGCAAGAAATTTGTGATTTCGAAGATAGAAGCGGTGGGGTCGAACGTGGTGTGGGCGGAACTGATTCGAAGCTCGGAGAAGGCGCAGCCGCTGAGCTATGAACTGACGCTGGACGATTTGGAGGCGGTGAAGAACGTCATACCGGAAGTGGTACAAGCGGCCGGAACGAGCGATATCCAAATGTCCGTGGTGGCGCAGGGCGTGGTGCGGCCAGTTACGCTGATTGGAGTGACGGCGGGGTACCGGGAGATTCGCAGATTGGTGGTGTTGCGCGGGCGGTATCTCGATGATTTGGATATGGAAAGCCGAAGCAAGACGTGCGTGATCACGCCGCAACTCGCCAAGAGGTTATTCGGGCAGGACAATCCGGTGGGACGAGATTGCACGTGGGGGAGCTGATCTTCACGATCATCGGCGTGTTCAACGAGCGGGTGGAGACTTTCGGGCTTTCGGACATTCAAACGGAAACCGTGCTGATACCGTATGGTCTGATCAAATACTACACTGGCGTGAACACGCTGAAGGTGCTGGACGTGCAAGCGGCGACGCCGGAAGCTGTGCCGAGAGTGCAGAGGCAACTGTCAGAATTGCTGCAGAGCCGGCATCCGAGCAGCGCGGAATATCACGTACAGACGCTGACTTCGATTTTGACGGCAGCGAAGGATATTTCGCTGGCGCTGACGATTGTGCTGATCGTGATTGCGTTCATCGCGCTGCTGATCAGCGGGATTGGGATTATGAACATCATGCTGGTGACGGTGACGGAGCGAACGCGGGAGATCGGGATTCGAAAGGCGATTGGAGCGGCGCGCCGGGAGATCATGTACCAATTTTTGACGGAAGCGTTTTTGATCAGCGGGGGAGGTGCGGTGCTGGGGATTCTGATTGGATTGCTGCTGCCGGCGATTGCGCAGCTTTTCTTGCCGGGGAATTTGCGCGTGCCTGTGTCGACTTTGAGCGTGGTTCTGGCGTTTGTGGTGTCGTGTTCGACGGGATTGTTTTTTGGATATTTGCCAGCGAATCAGGCCGCGAAGCTGCAGCCGATTGAGTCGTTGCGGTATGAGTGAAGCGGGGCTGCCTGGCACGAGTGCTTTCAGATCTTGCGTGTGACCGGGCGGGGCAAGCCCGGCCCTACAGGTTGACAGTTTTGTGGCAGGGGAGGAGCGGGAATGCGAAAAAGATTTGGAGCGGTGGCGGGAGCGGCGTTTGCTATGGGATTCGGAGTGTTGATTTTGGGAGCGGGGGCGAGCGCCCAGACGGCGACATTGCTGCAGGCACCCGGTGCGCAGGGAGCGCCGCAGCCCGCGGGGGCGTCCGCGGGCGCGGGAGAGGCACAAGGCCAAGGAGCGGCCGTTGGGCTGACGCTGAAGAGCGCGATTGAGATGGCGCTGAGAAACAGCAAGGACATTCAGGTGGCGAAACTGCAAGCCAGCGTAGCGGAACATGCGTCACTGGTGAGCAAAGCGGAGTTTTTGCCGAATCTTTACGCGGGATCGGGGGCCGGGTACACCTACGGAATTCCCGAGACGCCGGGGGACGCGCGCCATCGCTCTTCAATTTCACATACACGGAACAGATTTATAACGAGCCGCTGCGAGGACAGGGAAAGGAACTGGAGGAGCAAGCGCGTTCGCAGAAGATCGTGTTGGAGGATGTGAAGAACGGGGTGATTCTGCGGACGGCGATGGCGTATCTGGAGCTGGGGAAAGTGCGGCATTCGCTGGAGCTGCTGCGGGCGGAGGAAGAAAGCGCGGATAAAATTTTGCAGGTGACGCAGGAGCGCCAGGGAGAGGGTTACGAGCTGCCGGTGGAAGTGACGAAGGCGCAGTTGACGAAAGCACAAGTGACGCAGAGGATTTTGCAACTGGAGGGGCGGGAAGACGAGCTGGAAGTCTTTTTGCGCGGGCAGCTTGGACTCGGGGAAGAGCAGGCCATCGAAGTGACGCCGGAAGAATTGCCGGGGGAAGCGGAGCAGGAAGGCGCGAACCTGGTGGCCATGGCAATGGCAAACAACGCGGGGCTGAGGCTGGCGGAGTCCGACGTGCGGGCGAAGGAGTTCCGGTTGAAAGGCGAGAAGAGGGGGAATTTGCCGACGCTGGAGGTGGTGAGCACGTACAGCTTGCTGGCCGGCTGGAATAATTACAGCGAATATTTCAAAAAGTTCTCGAGAAACAATTTCAACGCGGGGGTGCAGGTGCAAGTGCCGCTGTTCAGCGCAAAAACGAGAGAGGACATCGGGCTGGCGCAGATAAATTTGCAGGCGTCGCAAGCGACACTGGCGAGCAAGAAGACGCAGGTGAGCGCGGAAGTCCGGCAGAAAACGCGGCACTTGCGGGAGCGGGACGCGGCGAAAGAAGTGGCGCGACTGGAGCTGCAACTGGCGCAGCAGAATATTTCCGTGCTGCAAGAGCAATTCAGCGAGGGGAAAGTGAATTTGCGCGAAATGGAAAGAGCGCGGCTGGAAGAAAATGAAAAATGGATGGATTATCTGGATGCGAATTTCCAGCGGCAACAGGCGCAGCTCGATTTGCTGAGGACGGCGGGGGAGTTGGATAAGGTTTGGCAGTGAAGAAGTGACTGGTGACTCGTGAGCGGTGACCGGTGCAGCTAGAACAGAGAAGCTTGGATGTATTTTTGGAAGCTGCAAGAAAGCTGGACGCGGGCTTTTCTGGATTGCCTGCGTTTGAATCGAAGACACCCGGCGCGGCGGGAATCGCTGAGGCGTTAGCTGCGACCGCGGAGCGATTGCACGACAACTATCCTTATTTTCATCCTCTGTACGCGGGGCAGATGCTGAAGCCGCCACATCCGGTGGCGCGGCTGGCGTATGCGCTGGCGATGTGGATCAATCCCAACAATCACGCGCTCGATGGGGGGCGCGCGACCTCCGCGATGGAGAAGGAAGCGGTGGCGGAAATCGCCGCCATGTTTGGATGGAAAGAATTTCTGGGGCATTTGTGCGGCGGCGGGACGATGGCGAATCTCGAAGCGCTGTGGGTCGCTTCGCAAATGCGGCCAGGGAAGAAGATTCTGGCGAGCGAGCAGGCGCACTATACGCACAGACGGATCAGCGCGGTGTTGCAATTGGAGTGCGAGAGCGTGGCCTGCGACGCAAACGGACAGATGGACATGAACGCGCTGGCAACGCGAGTGGCGCGCGGAGACGTGGGGACGGTGGTGGCAACGATGGGGACGACGGCGACAGGGTCCGTCGATCCCATGCCGGATATTCTGGAGTTGCGGGCGAAGCAGGGATTTCGAGTGCACGCAGATGCCGCTTACGGCGGGTATTTTGGGCTTGCGGGAAATCTAGGGGAAGCGGCCACGCGGAGCTTTGCCCGAATCGGCGAGGCGGATTCCATCGTTATCGATCCTCATAAGCATGGGTTGCAGCCGTATGGCTGCGGCTGCGTGTTGTTTCGCGATCCCTCTGCCGGGCGTTTTTACAAGCACGATTCTCCGTACACTTATTTCAGTTCGGCCGAGCTGCACTTGGGGGAGATCAGCCTGGAATGTTCGCGACCGGGCGCGGCAGCGGCGGCGCTATGGACGACGCAAAGGCTTTTGCCGCTGGTCCGGGGCGGAGAATTCGCAAGCGGTCTGGAACGAGGACGAGCGGCGGCGCTAGCACTTTTCGCGAGGCTCGAGAAGGACGATCGGTTCGCGACGGCATTCGCGCCGGAGCTGGACATCGTGATCTTTGCGCCGCGGGCGAAGAGCATCCGCGATGCTTCCGCGCTTTCGCGCCGGATATTCGAGGCAGCCGCAAAACGAAACTTGCACCTCGCGGTGGCGGATTTGCCGGCAAAATTCTGGGCGGAAAATCTAGGGACGATGGAGCGAGACCGCGAAACGATGACCTGTTTGCGATCGGTGCTAATGAAACCGGAGCATTTGGATTGGATCCCGCGAATCTGGGAGGAGCTTTCGGCGGCGAGCTCGGAAGTGCTCGGCGGCGAGGGGATTCACACGCTACGCGCGGCTGAATAGGTTGCGAGAACGAGAGTAGCTGGGGTGGTTGTTCGGATCGGTTTGTAAGCGGCCCTGCGGGGCGTGGGTTCCAACCGGAGAGAGCCTTTGACGAAGCCGCCGGCGGCTCCGTTCGTCAAATCTGCGCAGCGAGGAGCGCATTAATGCGGTTCAGCAGGGTGGTTCTGCTGAAGGGCCGAGGCAACATGGAAGAGATCGCTTCGGCGGGGTCCGGAATCTCGAGGACCGCCAGCGGATTGGCGGAGCTGTAGAGAACGCTCATTTCCGGGGAACGCTTGCGCAAACGCAGGGCCAAGTCTGGGCCCGGCATTCCGCCGGGTTGCAGGGTGGTGATCAGCAGATGGATGGGTCCGGCGCAGCAGTGAGCCAGCTCTAAAGCCTGATGGGCAGTTGCCGCGGACAGGACCAAAAATTCGGCATCCTCGAGAGTCTGTTGCATGGACAGGCGAAGAGAATCCAGGTCCTCAACGACGAGAATGACAGGATGAAGCGTGGCTTGAGCTTGCGAAGCACGCATCCCAACCTCAGTTCTCCTGGACAGGCTGTGAAAGATGAAGAGCTCCGCAAAACTATATTACGAAGCGGTAAATAGTCAAGCCAAATCCGGGCGATTAAATCGAATCAAACGGAGGAGGAGAGGACGGATTTCGCTGCTGCGGCATTGAGGAGCGTGGCGGATGGCTGGCGTTAGTGTTGCGATGTAGAAAAGGTTTCGTTTGCAGAAAGAATTGAGCGCATGCAACCAAGTCAGGTAAACTGTTATCTAGAAGTAGGGGCCCATGGAAGAGGCCGCAAGGGCGGCCGGGGCGAATGCAGGGCGCGCAGGTTCGGGGATAATAGACAATTACAACGCAGCACCTGGATGCGAAAGACTGAGGGTGAAGAATGCCGGAAGTAATGAAGACTTTGCTGTTGAATCCGCCTAGTTTCGAAAACTTTGACGGCGGAGCGAGCTCGCGGTGGCCCGCGACGCGTGAGATTGAGTCCTATTGGTACCCGGTTTGGCTGTCGTATCCGGCCGGGCTAATTCCGGGAAGCCGTTTGCTGGATGCTTCGCCGCACAAAGTGAACTGGCAGCAAACGATTGAAATCTGCAAGGACTACGAATTTTTGGTTCTGTACACGTCGACCGTTGGGTTCCATAGCGACCTGAAGCTGGTCCGGAAGATCAAGGAAAGCAATCCAGGGCTGAAGATTGCGTTCGTGGGGCCGCACGGGCATATCAAGCCGGACGAGACTTTGCTGGCGAGCGAAGACATTGATTTTGTGACGCGCGGGGAATTCGATCACTCGGTGGCGGAGTACGCGCACGGGAAGCCGATAGAGCAGATCATGGGAGTGAGCTACCGCAAAGAAGGCAAGGTGGTGCACAACGCGCCGCGGCCGCAGCTTCACACCGAGGAACTGGATGCGCTGCCGTTTGCGACGGACACGTATAAAAGGGATTTGACGATTGAGAACTATAACGTGCCGTTTTTGCTGCATCCGTTCGTGTCGTTTTATACGACGCGCGGGTGCCCGGCGCTGTGCACGTTCTGCATGTGGCCGCAGACGGTTTCGGGGCATGCGTGGCGGGTGCGGTCGGTGGACAACGTGGTGCAGGAAGTGAAGAACACGCTGGAATATTTTCCGCAGATGAAAGAGATTTTCTTCGACGACGACACGTTCAATATTCGCAAGGATCGGGCGATTGAATTGAGCCAGAAATTCAAGCCGCTGAAGTTCCGGTGGTCTTGCACGGCGCGATGCCACAGCAAGTATGAAGAATTGAAGGCGATGGCGGATGGGGGAGCGCGGCTGTTTATCGTGGGATTTGAATCCGGCGACCCGCAGATTTTGAAGAATATCAAGAAAGGCGCGACCGTGGAGATGGCGCGCGAGTTCATGAAGAACTGCAAGAAAGTGGGAATAAAGGTGCACGGCGATTTTATTATCGGATTGCCGGGCGAGACGAAAGAGAGCATCAACAAGACGATTGATTTCGCGAAGGAACTGGATTGCGAGACGATACAGGTTTCGCTGGCGCACGCGATGCCGGGCACGGAACTGCATGAGGCGATGGCCAAGGAAGGCTTTCTGAAGGTGGAAGCGCTGGCGGATTCCGGCGGGCACCAATTGCCGCACATCGAGTATCCGCATCTTTCGAAGGCCGAGATGATGGGCGGCGTGAACCGGTTCTACGATGAATATTACTTCCGGCCGCGGGTGGTTTGGCGGATCGTACGCGAAGCGCTATGGGATTCGAACGAACGCAAGCGGCTGTATCACGAGGCCACGAGCTTCCTGAAGCTGCGTTCGGAGCGCTGGAAGTGGGTGCGGCAGGGCGGCGACGCGGCGAAGCCCATGATTTCCGTGCCGGAAACGCCGTCGGCATCCGGGAACGACTAAACCTTAAAAAAATGGCAACTGAGGGAAGGCTGCGGGTAAAAACGCTGGTCATGGTGTGCGCGATGGTGGTGTGCGCGAACGCCGGAGACTTGCTGTTGAAGCGCGCCATGCTGCAGATTGGGGTGGTGGAGCTCTCCGTGGCGGGGCTGGAGCACGCGTTTCGGATGACGGTGACGAGCGGGACGTTGTGGGTGGGTATATTTTTTCTTTGCGGGTTCATGCTGAGCTACATGACGGTATTAAGCTGGGCGGACTATAGCTACGTGATGCCTGCGGGAGCGTTTGGGTACGCGCTGCTCACTTTTTTTGCGGTGGTGTTTTTGCATGAAGCGGTTTCCCCGCGGCGGTGGGTGGGGGTGGCGCTGATTTGCGTGGGCGTGCTACTGGTAGGGCAGACGAAGCCGCGCACGACGGCGGCGACGAGGGAGGCGCTGGCATGATGCACGTCGGGCTGTTTCTCTCGTTCCTGATATTTGGAAGCACGGGGGGAGAGATTGCGATCACGCGGGGGATGAAGGCGACGGGAGAACCCGAGCGGCTGAGGCCCAAGGAGTTGCTGCGATTTTTGGGAAAGGCGCTGTGCAACGGATGGTTTTGGGCAGGCGTGCCGCTGATGGCGCTTTCGTTTTATGCGCTGCTGGTGCTGCTGTCATGGGAGCCGATTAGTTTCGTGATTCCGGCGTCGGCTTTGAGCTACGTCGTAGGAACGTTTGGCGCGAAATATATTCTGGGTGAAGAGGTAAGCGCGGCCCGCTGGATCGGGGTGGTGCTGGTGTGCGCGGGAGTGACGCTGGTTGCCTTGGGGTAAGGGATGTATCCTGCCGAGACGCGGATGGGATGTACAAGACGATCGGTGGGAGAAGAAGTGGCGGAAACGCCGGTTGATTTTGCCGGCTGGCTGGCGAGAGGTGCTGGAATTTGTGCGGGATAGCCGGCTTTACACATAAGAATTGGGCGCCAGAGCCTGAGCGCATCGAACGAGCTACGGCTACGCTGCATCATCGCGGGCCGGACCAGCGCGGGGTATTTCGCTCGAGCGTGGTGTCGATGGGGGCGGCGCGGCTGAAGATTATTGATCTGCAGGGCGGAGACCAGCCGATCGTCACGGATGACGGCGACACCGCGATAGTCTTCAACGGGGAAATCTACAATCACCTCGAATTGCGCGGCGAGCTGGAGAAGCTGGGGCACCGGTTTCACTCGCATTCCGATACGGAAACGGTTTTGCACGCTTTTGTGGAGTGGGATACGGCGTGTTTTTCGCGTTTGCGAGGCATGTTTGCGATTGCGTTGTGGACGAAATCCTCGCGGCGGCTCGTGCTGGCGCGAGACCGCATGGGCATCAAGCCGCTTTACATTGCAGGACGCGGAGAAGATCTCTTTTTTGGCTCCGAGCTCAAAACTATTTTTATTCATCCGGAGATTGAACGACGGCTGAGCCTGGCGGGGCTCGATTGCTACCTCTCGCTGAATTATGTGCCATGCCCGTGGACGCTGGTGGAAGGAATTGAGAAGCTGCCGCCGGGGCAATGGCTGGAATGGCTCGACGGAAAAACGCGAGTTGAGACCTACTGGAGATTGCCGGCGGGGCCGATTCGAGAGCGAGCGCTGGGCGCGGCTTGCGAGGAACTGGATTCGCTTTTGCAGCAAGCGGTTCGCGAGCACATGCTTTCGGACGTGCCGCTGGGGTTGTGGCTGAGCGGCGGGGTGGATTCTTCGACGGTGCTGCACTATGCGGCGAGCGCATCGTCGCGGCCGATAAAGACGCTGTCTGTTTCCTTTCTTGGAAGAAGGTTTGACGAGACGGCGTATATCCGGAGCGTTGCGAGGCAGTACGGCACGGATCATCAGGAGTTCGATCTGAATCCCGGAGCCGATCTGCGCGGGGCGATCGAAGAGTTCGCGTATTACTCGGACGAACCCAGTTCGGATGCGGGAGCCTTGCCGGTATGGTTTCTCTCGAAGATGAGCAAAGCGGAAGTAACCGTCGCTTTGAGCGGGGAAGGCGCGGACGAGCTGTTTGGCGGCTACCTGACCTATCGCGCGAACCAACTGGCGCGGCCGATGCGGTGGTTGCCGAAGTGGCTGTTGCGCGCGGGACTTGGGCTTGCAGGGCTGTGGCCAGTTTCGGACGACAAGATCAGCAGGGAATATATGGTGAAACGGTTCCTGGCGGGAAGCATGATGCCGCCGGAACGCGCGCACGTTTATTGGAATGGGACTTTTTCCGGGGACGAAGTACGATCACTCTCGGCGGCTCCGCTGCCGGATTCTCTTGGGAGCGTTCTCGGCGAGTTGCGCGATTCGCCGGCGTCTCACGACGGAGTGTCGCCGTATTTGTGGTTTGACCAGAAATATTTTTTGCCCGACGATATTTTGAACAAAGTCGACCGCATGAGTATGGCGCATTCGCTGGAAGTGCGGCCGCCGTTTCTGGATCACCGCATCGTGGAATTTGCCGCAAGTTTGCCGCCTTCGCTAAAGATACGGGGGGCGCGGCAGAAAATTGTTCTCAAGGAATTGATGAAAAAGAGGCTTCCGGAGGCGATTCTGCGCCGCAAGAAAGTGGGCTTCGATATTCCAGCGCACGAGTGGCTGCGCGGGCCGTTGCGGGAGCTTTTGTTAGATACGATGCAAGAGGGGCTGGCCGAACATAAATTGCTTTTCCGGCCGGGCGCGGTTCAGGAGCTGGTGCGGCTGCACCTGGAGCGCCGCGTAAACATTGGTTATCACTTGTGGGGTCTGCTGCTACTGTTTCTATGGATGAAAAAATGGCGAATTCAGGCGGGGCCGTCGGCGGCACCGGCTTCTTGGATACAGGAAAAAACGGGTATATCTACTTAGCGATCCTGCTTATTGCAGGAGCCATTTATCTTGGATGCAGCGTGTCTCCGCCGTCGTTGATGGACGATTCAGACGCGGTGCTGGCACAGGCTGCGCGGACGATGCTGCAGACGGGGGATTGGGTGACGCCGCGGCTGGATGGCGTAATCTACCTCGAAAAACCGCCGCTGTATTTTTGGCCGATGGTGATTTCCTACAAAATATTTGGAGTGCACGATTGGGCGGCGCGGATTCCGTTTGCGCTGAGCGCGATGGCGCTGGCGTGGCTGACGGCGGCGATGGGAGTGTGGGCTTTCGGCAAACGCGCGGGATTTTACGCCGGGTTGTGCATGGCCACGTGTATTGGATTATTTCTTTTTACACGCATCTTGATTCCGGATGTGATGCTTACGTTTACCGTAGCGCTGGCGTTCTGGGCGTTGGTGCGCGCGCTGGACGAGGAAGAAGCGCACCCGCGCTTTTGGGCGGGGGTGCTCGCGGCGAGCCTGGGCACGGGACTGTTGATCAAGAGTCTTGTAGGCGTGCTTTTTCCGCTCGCCGGCGGAATTATCTATCTGTTTCTGACAAAGCAGTTGTTTTCCGCGAGGACTTGGAAGCGCCTTCGTCCCCTCAGTGGCGCGCTGATTGCTCTTCTGATTGCGGCGCCCTGGCACATACTCGCAGCGCTTCGCAATCCGCCTTATTTCTATTTCGGGTGGCACAGCGGCCCGGGGCAATACCACGGATTTCTCTGGTTTTTCTTCATCAACGAGCAGCTTCTCCGTTTTCTAAACCTTCGTTATCCGCGCGACTACGACACGGTTCCGCGGTTTTATTTCTGGCTTTTCCATCTATTGTGGCTTTTTCCCTGGAGCGTGTACTTTCCGGCAATCGCCAAGCTTTCCTTTAAACCGCTCGACCGCGCGGGCAAGATGCGGTTACTGGCGCTTTGCTGGACGGGCTTCCTGCTGATTTTCTTTACGTTTTCGACGACGCAGGAGTATTACTCAATGCCGTGTTATCCGGCGCTGGCTCTGCTTCTGGGTTCCGCGATGGCCGCAGAAGGAAAATGGATACGCCGTGGGACGCATGTTCTCTGCAGTGTGGCGGCAGCGGCGGCGATTGTTACTCTAACTTTGTTTTTTCTTGTGAGAAGTGTGCCGGCGCCGGGGGATATTTCGTCGGCGCTCAGCCATCATCCGGGCGCCTATAAGCTTTCGCTCGGGCACATGGAAGATCTGACGATCGAATCGTTTGCGTACCTGCGCGTTCCGTTGCTAGTAGCCGCCGGCGCTTTCCTGGTGGGGGCGGTGGGAGCTTTTCGATCCACGGGATTGCGGACTTTTCTCTCAGCAGCACTAATGATGGTGCTTTTCTTTCATGCCGCTCGACTGGCGATGGTGGTTTTCGATCCGTATCTCTCCTCGCGGCCGCTTGCGGAAGCTTTGCTTCGGGCTCCTGAGGGTAAACTGATCGTTGCGCGCCACTACTACGGGTTCTCTTCACTCTTTTTTTACACGGACCGGATGGCTCTTCTTCTGAACGGACGTTTCTTTAATCTGGAATACGGTTCTTATGCACCGGGCGCTCCAAACGTTTTCATTGACGACGCCCAGTTCAAAGAGCTTTGGGTGCAGCCTGAACGATACTACCTGGTTGCGCTGGACTCGGCGGTACCTGGGCTGGAGAATCTCGTCGGGAGCGAGAGATTCACCGTACTGGCCACCAGGGGCGGGAAGAGCATCCTGACCAATCATCCGCTGACCGGATCCGTCTCGCCGGGGCAGGCTAGACAACTGTCCGGTCCCGAGGGGGGACGCCATCGTTTCCCGCAAGGAGATGGCGTTTTGGCCAACTTCGTGGTTCGCAGCTTGCTTTGAAGCGAGGTTGGCTGTAAAAAAAGGGCAGCTTACCGCATCTAACTAGAGCGATGAATCGTGGTGGATTTTTGAACGACAAGGGGACGTATTTCAGCCCTAATCACGTATAATATCTTTAGCTCTACTCGGCGGAGAGCGCAGCTGGGAGCACTCGACTCGTCCATTCATCCAGCTTAGGCTGGCGCAAGAACGATGCGCCGCTACACGAGGCCATTGACCCAGGGGAATTTCACTAAGGAGGAAAGATGAAGATTGCTGTGCTTGGAGGAGATGGCTACTGCGGGTGGGCAACGGCTTTGTATTTGTCAAAGCAAGGGCATTCCGTCGCCATCGTTGACAATTTCGTCCGGCGGCTGTGGGACCACGAGCTTAATGCGCAGACGCTGACCCCCATTCGCCCGCTCTCCGATCGCTTGCGCGTCTGGCAGGCGGTAAGCGGCAAGACCATCGAGTCTTTCTACGGAGACGTCTGCGATTACGAATTTCTGGCTTCGACGCTGCGCGCGTTTGAGCCTGATGCGGTGGTGCACTTCGCCGAACAGCGCTCAGCGCCATATTCGATGATCGACCGGAGCCACGCCGTCTTCACGCAGGTCAACAACGTTGTGGGCACGCTGAATCTGCTTTTCGCGCTGCGCGAGCACCGGCCCGGACTGCCACCTGGTCAAGCTGGGAACGATGGGCGAGTACGGCACGCCGAACATCGACATCGAAGAGGGCTACATCACCATCGAGCACAACGGGCGAAAGGACATTCTGCCGTTTCCGAAGCAACCCGGCTCGTTCTATCACCTCTCGAAGGTGCACGACAGCCACAACATCATGTTCAGCTGCAAGATCTGGGGATTGCGCGCCACGGACCTGAACCAGGGCGTGGTGTACGGAACGATGACCGACGAAACGGCCATGGATGAGGCGCTCATCAACCGTTTTGACTACGACGATGTGTTTGGCACGGTGCTGAATCGCTTCTGTATTCAGGCGGCGATCGGGCAGCCGCTGACGGTCTATGGCAAGGGCGGACAGACGCGAGGTTTTCTGGATATTCGCGACACGGTGCGATGCATCGAGATTGCGTGCGAGAATCCGGCAGCTCGCGGAGAATGCCGCGTGTATAACCAGTTCACGGAACAGTTTTCGGTGGGTGAACTGGCGAAGATGACCGTGGCCGCAGGCAAGAAGCTCGGCCTAAACGTCGAAGTCGACCACCTGCAAGATCCGCGCGTTGAAGCCGAGGAACATTATTACAACGCGAAGCACTCCAAGTTGATCGACCTGGGATTGAAGCCGCATCTGCTTTCCGATTCCTTGCTGGACTCGCTGATGAACATCGCCATCAAGTATCGCGACCGGGCGGACGCATCGTTGATGCTGCCGCAGGTGAACTGGCGCGAGCCGCGCAATGACCGGCGTCTGCAGATGAGCAAGACCGCGAGGAACTCTTTGGGAGCCTCTCGAGTCCAAACGTGCAAACGAGCCCGCGGAAAAAACCAATAAGCATTCGCGCCGCTAGGATTTTCGCCGCGAGCAATTCCATAGCTTAATGAGCAGGCTCTCAGCGAATCGCCTGCGTGTCATTCGCGACGCGCATCGCAAAATCCAGATCAAAAGGGAAGTCTGCTCCTTCGAGCGAAGCTTCTACTTTGGCTATGAAGCGCTGAATGATGGGCTCTTTGTTTGCCAGAAGATCGATAAATGCCACGCGGGTGTTCCGTTTCTCCAACCAAACAGAGCGTTCATCCGGCTGCTCGTAACCACAACGAATTTCTTGCGAGGCGGAATGCGGAGCTGCGTACGCCCGTATGGCGAGCAGATGCGAGCCAAGATTCTCCATCGCGGACATCCCCGTATGATCGGGCCTGCTTAAGAAAAAGCGGCCTCCAAAGCGAAGTCCCGTTCCCGAGTGAAAATCCCTGCGCCAGCGTTCCACTTCTTCGAGAAGGCAATACTCAAAATGAACGGCGATGAGGCGGTGCAGCGATTTGGCCCTGGCGGCGAGTGATGAGGTGAGGCGTTGCGAACTTTGCCACGGTTTTTCCGCAATGACGTGCAGACCCGCGTCTAACGCGGCATCGATCATCAACGGAACATGCGGTCCGGGGAGCACGCAGAGCCACGCGATCTGCGCATCGCTTGCGCGCATCGCTTCCGCAAGACGTGAACGATAAGCGGAATCGGTTTCTCCGGAAGCGCGCCGCGTTTCTGGAATGCTGGCGACGCGGCGGTTTTCGGCAGCGAGGATGCTTTGCATGCGTTCTGCCCAACGTCCCCGGCCAAGAATTACGTAAGAGGGCCCTCAGGCATGACGTTTTCCCGCAACCATTTCGCAAACGAGACGAGCGGCTTTCACTGCGCTGACGACTTTGCCAGAGAAAGATGTGAATTTCTCCCGGCGCGCCTTCGAGAACATGGAGGATTCTGCGGTCATGCTCCGGATTGTCTTCCACTACGCGAATCGTGAATCGCGAGCCGATGTAAACGGCATCCTTCGCAGAGGGAACGCTGAGAGCAACAATCCGCGCGCATGGCTGCAAATCCGCGTGAAGGCCACCGGCTGAAACTCAGGCTTGTTCAATATCCCAGCATATGGCTCTGGAATCGGTTCGCAGGCGTTTGTAGTCGTCCAATGATTCGTATTTTTGGCTGAGCCGAAGAGAGAACGCGAAGAGCTGCCATAAGGATCGAAGGCCGTGAACGGGCCATCCACGACGACCAGTGCGATGCCGCGCAACTCGAGAGGAAGTTCGATCAACATTTTTTCCGCGACTTGGTATTTTGCCGCTTTGAATAATCCCCGGCTTGGGCCAAGTCCGTAAGTAGCCCACACCACGAAGTCGTAATCGGCCGCATGTCTGGGGTCGAATTCGCGCTGCTGCAGACGAATGCCCTGTGCCTCGAAGCGAGCTTCCACGAGGCTCGCGCAGCACATCCGGATCATATATGTTTTCTTCGACCTCGTAGCACTTTTCGATGAAATCGAAATTCATCCAGCCGGGCCGGCATGCCCGAAGCGGCAGTCCATGCTTGCTCATCACACTCTCGTACAGATCCGGCGAAGTGAGCGAATGCTCTTATGGGAATTGCATAGTAATGCAGGCTGTTCGCTGACAATGGCGCTCGCGAATACTTGCGTAAATTCCGCGCGCGCTTCGGCTATTTCGGTGATTGTTTCCGAGCTGCGTGGATAATGGTAGCCGGCATGAACGCGGTATTGGTTGATCGGCGAAGCCGCACGCAGCACGCCGAGCGGATCGAAGAGATGGACTTGGTGACCCTGTTCAGCCAGCCGAATGGCAACTGTCGCGCCATAAATGCCAGCTCCCGCTACCGCGATCTTCACTCCCATATTCCTCTTCTCGTCTTTCCGTTCGCGCGAAGAAACCATTTCAACAAAGGATCGGAACATGGACCCGACGCGAGATCCCTCGCCTGCCTTACTTTTGCGGGGCGGGAGGAGCTACAGGAACGAGCATTCCCTGGCGGATGCGATAATCGATGTCGCGCCAGCGGATGCTCCTGCGCCCAAAGCTGAGCAAGCCAGATCAGCAACGCCCATGCGTCCCACACGGGACGAGCGCCATCTTTTTCCAAATGCCCCTTTGCTTCATCCCCCAGACGCCGATCAGCCAAGTCATTGCAGTACGCACGACACAGGTATCCGCCGAGATAAAAGAGCGCCACACGCGGAGTGGGATGAACCGCTACGGCCGCGATGGACCAAGCCAAGCCCTGCGTAAATATAAGACCGATGTGACCCCAAGGGCGCATGTGGCGCATCACCGTCATCCAGCGCAGCCGTTTAAAGAAAAACTCACTCAAGGAGTGAAAATCAGCGACCGTTTCAACGGCATAGGGCAAGAGCTCCACTTCAAAACCTTGCTCCGCAACCAGACGGCCGACCAGCAAATCGTCCGCGGGACGATTCTCGATCGCGGAGTAGCCACCGAATCCGGCGAGATGTTTTCGCGTGGTGACAATGGTTTGTCCAAAGGCGAACTTGACTCCGTCCAGTTGACGGGCCACCAGGATGCCGGGTAGAAATCGCAAATCATGCCGATGGATTGGAGTTTTTGGAGAAAGGTGTGTTCGTGCGTTGAAACGTAAAGGCAAGTAACCGCGCCAATTTTAGGATCGCGGAGAGGCGCGACCACGGAACGCAAGTAGTCGGGGCGAACGCGAACGTCGCTGTCGTTGATGACGAGCACTTCGTTTTGCGCCTCGCTTACCAGGCGGGCGAGCTTGACGACTTTGTCATTGGGAGCGGTATGGCCGGAGACGTGGACCACGCGAATGCGCCGCCGCGGAAAATCGCGCTTCAACTTTTCAATGACTTCTAAGGACGGCTTCGTCACCGTCGCCGATGCCGAAAAGGAGTTCGTAGTCCGGATAATCCTGGGTGCAGTAGCTGGCGAAATTTTCGTAAGCCTCGGCGTCCAAGCCGCGAATGGGCTTGAGATTGCTGACGGGCGGAGTGTAATCCGAAGGATGGGGCGATTTTCGAGTATGACGGAAAAACTGCCACGAGCTGTAAAGCGCGAGGAAATAATAGATAAAAGGAATGGCGGCGACGCCAAGAAAAATGTCGACGAGGTTACTCGACCGTCATTTCCGCCCTCGCGCGGGAAAACGGAATCCGTCCTTAGCGACGATGCTGGAGCGACACTTTGGCCGGTGTTTGCGGTCTCGAAGGGAGGGCTGTGAGCGGGAAGCCGGACGGATGCGTTCAGGGCAGCAATCATTCTCTTTTCAGAAGCCGGTCCTTTCAGCATATTCGTGGAGTTTACTGCGAGCCCCAAAAGAATAGCAAATAGGCGCGAATTTCACTCTCGCAAAAGCGAGTCCTGTGGCTGCAATGTCACCGGCGTTCGAACTGACTCGCCGCGACCTGCCCGCACCGGCTGAAACTTTGGCGTACGCGACCCGTCGTTTCGGGAGCCGCTAAAATAATGTAAAATGAAGAAGAAGGACTTCCGCATGAAGTTGCGCTCAAGACGATGACGAATCTTCTCCAAGTCTGCCGGTCTGGCATATTCATGTACGGCGCGCGTCCTGCATGACCTCTTCCGCCGGTCTTCACATAAAAACGTATTGCATGCTGCTGATCATGGTTGTTTTCGCGCCGCTCGGAAACGTGTTGCTTGGTAAGGGCATGAAAAATGTGGGCTCGGCGGTGACTTGGGCACCTTCGAAGTTACCGCATATTATTTCGCTCGTATTCACGTCGGGATGCATTTGGCTGGGCGTCGCGTCTTTGCTCACGTTTTTCGTTGCTTATATGCTCATTCTTTCCTGGGCCGATTTCAGTTACGTGCAGCCGGCCTCTTCGATCACGCTTCTAGTCGTAGCGCTTTTGGGCTACTTCTATCTGGGCGAGCGGATATCGCCGCTGCATTGGACAGGCATCGTGGTCATTTGCCTCGGCGTTTTCGTCGTCGGGAATACCCCGCCGCGCACCACCGAGGTACGCTGAAGATGCGCGAAGCCTTGCTCCTGTTTCTGGTTGTCGTCAGCGGAACGGGCGGAGAAATTTGCGTCACGCGCGCCATGAAGCGTGTGGGAGAGGTGACTGATTTTCGTCCCATGGCGGTAGTCCGTGTGATTTTGCGCGCCATGAGAGTGCCGTGGATGTGGATCGGCGTTTCCATGATGGCGCTGGCCTTTTTCTCCCTGTTAGCGGTGCTTTCCATCGAAAATGTCAGTTTCGTCGTGCCCGTGACCGCGTTAAATTATGCGGCAGGCGCACTCGGCGGAAAGTTCTTTCTCGGGGAACGCGTGACTCCCCGCCGCTGGGCAGGAGTGCTTATCGTTTGCATCGGTGTGACGCTGGTCTGGCTGGGCAAACGATGAAGTTTGGAACTCGCTCACCTGCCTTTACGATTTCTCGTATTTCATCTGACGCATAGCGTTCGCGGAAAATACCGAAGCGTTCTGCTTTGTGGCAAGCTACTGGAGCAACTCTCAGCGGATTAAATCCGCGACGCTACGCAGGCGGGAAGAGAACCTCAGCGTGACAATGATTCCATCAGGATGGCGCGATGCGGTTCTACTTTTGGCCGCCGCGCCACTGGCGTATTACATCGCGGCCACTTTTGCAGCTTGGCGCTTCTTCCGCCACGAGCGCAAGAGCGAGCTGCGAAGCTACACGCCGCCAGTAAGCCTGCTGAAACCCGTGCGCGGCGTAGATTTCGCCAGCTACGAAAATTATTCGAGCTTCTGCCGGCAAGATTATCCGGACTACGAAATCTTGTTTGCCGTGAATGATGTCGAGGACCCGGCCGTTCCGCTGATTCATCGGCTGATCGCCGAGTTTCCCAGCCGGCAGATTCGCCTGTTGGTCGGCGCAGAAAATCTGGGCACCAATCGCAAAGTAAACAAGCTTGCGCGCCTTTCCCACGAAGCGCGGCACGAAATCCTCGCGCTAACGGACGGCGACGTGCGCGTCGGCCCCAACTACCTGCGCGAAACCGTGGCTCCCTTCGTCGACGAAAGCATCGGGGCAGTCACCTCCTTTTACCGCGGCGATTGCCGAACACAATCTTGGCGCGGAGCTCGAAGCCATCGGCGCATCCAGCGATTTTTTCGCCGGGGTGCTGATGGCGGATTTGACGGAAGGCATAAATTTTGCGTTGGGCGCTTCGATCGTCACGACCAAGCGCTGGCTCTCCAAAATGGGAGGGTTTGCGTCGATTGCGGGAATGCTCGCGGACGATTACGAGCTGGGACTGCGCATTGCCCAAGCAGGAGGACGCGTTCTTCTTTCGCGTGAGCCGGTTTGGACGATGTATCCCGCGCAGACCGCCAAAAGTTTTTGGAAGCATCAGCTTCGCTGGTCACGTACCGTGCGTCTGTGCCGGCCGCTCTCCTATTTTGGGCTGATCTTCACGCTTGGTCTCCCATGGGCTATCCTGGCGGCGCTTGTTGCACCGGCAAAGTGGATTTCTGCCGCCTATGTGCTCGCTTATTTTGTGCTGCGTCACCTTATGGCTTGGACCGTCGGAGTCTGGGGAGTCGGCGACGACGTGCTGCGCAAGAAGCTTTGGCTGGTCCCTTTGCGCGATGCCATTTATTCGGCGGTGTGGATCGCGAGCTTTGCCTCCAACCGCATTACCTGGGGCGGCCACGAGTACACAATGCGAAAGGGCCAAATGGTGCCTGTAAAGCCTTCTCATGACGCTGATTCGGCGCCAGTGACGTCGCCGCGCGGTTGACGCCCCAGCGAATCCCGATTAAATTAGAAGAGATGAATCGTGGCTGTCCCGATCCTCGGGAAGTTGCTGCGGTTCGTTTTTTTCCTCCCATCGGCTGGGAGATCGTCCAATTGGTAGGACTCCAGACTCTGAATCTGGCTATCCTGGTTCGAGTCCAGGTCTCCCAGCCAAACTTTTTTCGCTGAAGATGCAAATCTCCCTGGCATGAGGCAGCCATGATTGTGATCGTCATGGGCACGACGGGCTCCGGCAAGACCACTATTGGGAGCTTGCTGGCGAAGCGCCTGGGGTGGGAATTCGTGGACGCCGACGATTTTCATCCGCCTGCGAATGTCGAAAAAATGAAGCACGGCATTCCGCTGACAGATGCGGACCGCGAGCCGTGGCTGAAGGCGCTGCACGACAAAATCGTCGAGTGGAATGCGGAGCGCGCGCAACGTCGTGCTGGCTTGCTCGGCGCTGAAACAGAGTTATCGCGATGAATTACGCGCCGGGTCCAGAAGTGAAATTCGTTTATTTAAAGGGCAGCTATGAGCTGTTTTCGCGGCGAGTGCTGGCGAGAAAGGGGCATTTTGCCAAGCAGGATCTGCTCGCCAGCCAGTTTGCGGCGCTCGAAGAGCCAGCTGATGCGATTGTCGTAGATGCCGCGCCCTCTCCGGAAGAGATTGTTTCCGAAGTGCGCAGGCAGCTAGGCCTGGCTTGAATCTTCGGAATTGTTCTCGCATGGCGCTGCGTTCTAGTCCAGCGTAAACGCCACATACATGAGCTTCTGATCGCGCTGAATTTGCAGCGCCACTGCGGCATCCGGCGGCAAAGCTTTCAACGCATTCCGCAGTCGTTCGAGAGTGGTCATGGGCTCGCCGTTCAGCGTACGAATCACGTCACCTGTCGTCAGAGGGACTTCCGAAGCGGCTCCCGCCGCCCGTGCGGCCACGATGATGCCAAAGGGGTCACGCAGATCCGGGGCCATCGCCGCGATTTTCTTGTCGATTTCCACGCCAAGAATGCCAAGAGCGGGAACCAGGTTTTTTTCAGGATCAGCGAGGGCGGCGATCTGGTCCATATCCTTAGGAGGATCCATCAACGGAACGTCGAAGCCCAGCCGGAGGTTTCCACGCAAGACGTCAAGATGCACTTTATCGCCACTCTCACGCGACATCAGATGAAAAGCTACGTACGGAACGCTGCCCGCCGCTTTG
Source organism: uncultured Acidobacteriota bacterium (assembly GCA_963804545.1). Lineage (GTDB taxonomy): Bacteria > Acidobacteriota > Terriglobia > Acidiferrales > UBA7541 > Acidiferrum. Next base: position 994,038 of record CAWDQW010000004.1, on the reverse strand, counting down.
CCGTCGATATCCAGCAGGACGTCGCCGATACGCACTCCTGCAGCTTCGGAAGGCCCGCCTGGCAGAACGTCCGAGATCACCACACCGAAATTGCGCGGGAGCTTCAAACCATCCGCCAGCGGCGGAGTGATGGTCTGGACGCTAATGCCAATTTCTGGGCGATGAAGATGGCCGAATTTGCGCAACTGCTGATAAGCAAGGTTTACCACGCTGCAGGGAATAGCAAACCCGAGCCCCTCGTTTCCGCCAGACTGCGACAGTATGAAGGTATCCACGCCGACGACTTCGCCGTCTACATTCACCAGCGGCCCGCCGGAATTGCCTGGGTTAATGGGCGCATCCGTTTGGATGTAAACCATCGTCGCGTCCGGATCGGTCTGCCGCGCGACCGCGGAAATGATTCCGTGAGTAACGGTATTGCGCAAGCCTTCGGGGCTTCCGAAGGCAAACACGGACTCGCCCTGACGAAGATTCCTGTAATTTGCGAGCTTAAGCGCGCGCAAGACCTGTGAGTCGTCCACTTTGAGCAAAGCAAGATCGATTTCGCTAGTGACGCCGATGATTTGCGCGGAAACAAGACTCGTTTTCGAAGCAAGCCCCGCGTCCGAGAATCGTCTAAATTCGCGCTCGAAAGCACCACCTGTACCCGTTGCGCCCCCTTCACCACGTGGGCGTTTGTAATGATGTATCCGCTGGATCGATGATGAAACCCGAACCGATGGCCCTTTGCCGGCCAATGACCATGCCCGTATTGTCGCGATCGCCTTCCTCGACCTGGCCATAGCCTGACACCAGAATCTGCACCACGCTCGGGGACACTTTGCGGATCAATTCGCCTACGGACTGATCCATTTTGCGCAGCTCGTCTGTTGAAGGCTCTTGGGCTTGGGCGCGGCCTGTCCATATGGATAGGCTGACCAATGCGGCCAATCGCGAAAGGTATTTTGGGTAACCGCCGATGTGCCGCCCTCCGGGCTCGTGCCTGGGTACTGAACATGTGCTCGATCTCCTCGAAAACTCTATCTATAAACGGACGCTCTCGCATACTTTTAGGGTACATCGGATTAACGCAGTCTGCGTTTCCATGCGAGCCTAGGGAAATCTGTTTGCAAAAAATGTTTTCCTCCGCGGCAGCGTGCCGCAATATTTCTGCAATTTCTTTGCGATCTTATATTTAGCCGAAGCATCCAATCATTCGGGGCTCGCTCCTTTTCTTGCGGGCTTGCCGGAACAGGCACGGCATCACGGTCCTGTCGGCCGCCGTGACTCGCAAAAAATGCGACCATAAATCATAATTTGAGGGCGACAATTGAGGGGTCTCCAAACCATGGCCAGACTCCAATCCACGGAAGACCAGCGGCTCGAGGAAGATCGAACACGCAAAAAATACTGGAAGCGATGGGGACCGTATCTCTCCGAGCGGCAGTGGGGAACGGTACGCGAGGACTACAGCCCTGGCGGCACGGCGTGGGAATATTTCCCGCACGATCATGCTCGTTCGCGCGCCTACCGCTGGGGCGAAGACGGTATCGGCGGGATCTCCGATCGCCACCAGATGATCTGCTTCGGCCTCGCGCTGTGGAATGGCCGCGATCCCATCCTCAAAGAACGACTGTTTGGACTTACCGGGAACCAAGGCAATCACGGCGAAGACGTGAAGGAATATTACTTCTACCAGGACTCGACACCCACGCACACTTACATGCGCATGCTCTACAAATATCCGCAGGCGGAATTTCCCTACGCGCGCCTCGTGGAAGAAAATGGCAGACGGAACCGCGAGCAACCCGAATTCGAGCTTCTCGACACGGGCGTTTTTGCCGAGGATCGCTATTTCGATGTCTTCATCGAATACGCCAAGGCTGACGTCGAAGACATCCTGATCAAGATCACAGCCGTGAATCGCGGACCCGAAGCAGCCACACTGCACCTTCTGCCTTCGTTGTGGTTTCGCAACACTTGGTCGTGGGGCAGGGATTTGCGCCGGCCCAGCGTGCAGACGAGCTACCAGCATCCCTGACAGCGTGAATGCCGAGATTGAACACTGGAAGTACGGCAAACGCTGGCTCCTCTGCGGCGGGCAGCCCGAGCTGCTCTTCACCGAAAACGAAACGAACTTCGCGAAGCTTTTCAACGGCAAGAACCGTTCGCCCTATGTGAAGGATGCTTTCCACGAGTACTTGATTCGTGGAAACAAATCCGGCTGTGAACCCAAAGCAGACGGGGACGAAAATGGCCGCGTACTATCCGCTGCAGCTTGGCCCTGGCCAAAGCGAAACACTCAAGCTGCGTCTTACCGACATGGAACCGCTCGCAACGATGGAACGAAGTCTGAGTGTCGTTGGCACCATCACCTCGCCAGGTCACGACGACCGCCCCGAAGGCGTACCCGCCGCGAATGATTTTGGCGCAGGCTTCGATGGTGTGTTTACTCTCCGGCAAAAGGAAGCCGACGAATTCTACGCGTCGCGCGTCACCTCGGAATTATCCGACGATGCAAAAAGCGTAATGCGCCAAGCCTTCGGCGGCTTGCTCTGGTCCAAGCAGTTCTATCACTACGACGTTCGCAACTGGCTGGATGGCGACCCGGCGGGCCCGCCTCCCCCTCCAGAGCGTTTGAAGGGCCGCAACAAAGACTGGACGCACCTCTACAACGACGACGTCATGTCCATGCCGGACAAATGGGAATATCCCTGGTATGCGGCGTGGGACTTGGGATTCCACTGCATCGCGCTTGCGCTGGTCGATCCCGATTTTGCGAAGGAGCAGCTCATCCTGCTTCTCCGCGAGTGGTACATGCACCCGAACGGGCAATTACCTGCCTACGAATGGGCTTTTGGCGATGTGAATCCCCCGGTTCACGCCTGGGCTGCCTGGCGCGTTTACAAAATCGAGCGGCGGGTGCGCGGCGTTGCCGACCGCGCTTTCCTCGAAAAGGTATTTCACAAGCTTCTGCTGAACTTCACCTGGTGGGTCAATCGCAAAGATCCCGACGGCATGAACATCTTCCAGGGCGGATTTCTCGGTCTCGACAATATTGGAGTTTTCGACCGCTCGGCGCCCCTGCCCACCGGCGGCCATCTCGAACAATCCGACGGCACCAGTTGGATGGGCATGTATTGCCTCAACATGCTGGCCATCGCGCTCGAATTGGCCAAGGAAGATCCCGCCTACGAAGACGTCGCGAGCAAATTCTTCGAACACTTTGTGAACATCGCCCACGCGATGAACGACATGGGCACGGATGGCATCTCGCTGTGGGACGACGAAGACGGTTTTTACTACGATGTGCTCCATCTGCCGAATGGCGAAGATCATTTCATGAAGATTCGCTCCATGGTCGGGCTGATTCCGCTATTTGCTGTGGAGACTCTCGAGCCGGAAATCGTCGACCGCTTGCCCGGATTCAAGCGCCGCATGCAATGGTTTATTGACAATCATCCCGACGTGCCGGAACACATCGAAATGACGCAACGTTCGGCGCGCGGCGTTCGCCGCCTGCTTTCGCTGGCCAACCGCAAACAACTTAAGCGCATGCTCAGCCGCATGCTGGACGAAACCGAGTTCTTCTCGCCCTACGGTGTACGGTCGCTCTCCCGCTATCACCTCGATCATCCTTACGAGGTCCAGGTGAATGACCATGTCAACCGCGTCGACTACGAGCCAGCCGAATCCACCAGCGGCATTTTTGGCGGCAACTCCAACTGGCGCGGCCCGATCTGGTTTCCCTTGAATTATCTGCTGATCGAGTCCCTGCAGAAGTTTCACCACTATTACGGCGAGGACTTCAAAGTCGAATCCCCAGCTCGCAGTCGGCAACGAATCGGATCTCTGGGAAGTGGCCGCCGAGATTTCCCGCCGCCTCGTGCATATTTTCGTTCGCGGCAAGGACGGCCGGCGCCCTGTCGCGGGCGGCACCGAAGTTTTCCAGAGCGATCCGCACTGGAAGGACCTGATCCTCTTCTACGAATATTTCCACGGCGATAACGGCGCCGGCCTCGGCGCAAGTCACCAGACCGGCTGGACCGGTCTGGTCGCCAAACTGATCGAACAGAGCGGAGAGTAATGTGCGCGGGGTTATCTTTCGTGCCGCGTCCGCGGAGGACGAGAAGGCGTTGCTCCGCATGATGCGTAAGCTCGCAGAGCAAGAGCCGGGTGCTTACTTTTTCGATGAACCGATTGTCCGCGAGGTGCTGCGGAAGTTTCTGGTGAGTCCTGATCTGGGCCAGGCGTGGATTTTCTATGACGAAGAAACTCCGGTCGGCTACATTGTTCTGACGTTCGGCTATAGCTTCGAATATCACGGACGGGATTCTTTCATCGATGAGTTGTACATCGAGCCGCAATACCGGCGGCAGGGAATTGGCAAGCGCGCCATGCAGTTTGTCGAGGAGCGCGCTCGCGAGTTGGGAGTGAACGCCATCCATCTCGAAGTCGATCAAGGCAACGAGCCTGCGGCGGAGCTTTATCGCCGCGCGGGCTACGACGATCACGCTCGTTTCCTGATGACCAAATGGCTCAAACCTGGCAAGCACTGAGCGGCGGACCTTGGCAAAGACAATGCCGAGAAAAAGTAGGGCAGTGGCGCCTCAACAACTCGGACCGCAATCCGGACCTCCCTCTCAAGTTCAATTTGGCCGCGAAATCTGCGGCAATCTCCCCGCAGCTGAATCGCGCGAGTGGCTCGTCACCAACGGCATCGGCGGATTCGCCTCTGGAACTATCGCCACAGGCACTGACGCGCCGCTACCACGGACTTCTTATCGCCGCCCTTCAGCCGCCGGTCGGGCGCACTCAGCTCGTCGCGGCGCTCGACGAAACCGTTCGCTACGGCGGCACTGCGTACGCGCTCGCAACGCACCGCTGGGCGAGTGGCGCAGTCGACCCACAGGGATTCCTCTACCTCGAAAGTTTTCGTCTCGAAGGTGCCACTCCCGTTTGGACCTACGCCCTGGCCGATGCATTGCTTGAAAAGCGCGTGTGGATGGTTCAGGGCGAAAACACCACGTTCATTCACTACACGCTCGCGCGAGCCAGCAGCCCTCTCGAGATCGATCTTAAAGCCCTCGTCAACTACCGCGATTTTCATTCAGTGACCCACGCCGGCGACTGGCGCATGAAAATCGCGCCGGTGGAGAATGGCGTGATGGTTCTGCCCTTCGATGGCGCGACGCTGTTCTATCTGAAAAGCGCCCAAGCTTCCTGCGAGCCGCAACACGAGTGGTATCGCGATTGTTACTTGCCGAGGGAAACGGAACGCGGTCTGGACGATCGCGAGGACTATCTGTTTGCGGCGCTTTTTCACGCCAAGTTGAACCTCGGCGAAAGTCTCACGTATTGTCGCGACCACGGAGGCAACTACTTCGCTCGACGGTGGAGCCGTCTCGCGCGCAACGCGTCGATCACGAATCCGCATTTGCTAGAAGCCTGGCAATGGACAAAACGAAAAATCCGCGCAAGTGCTCCCGGATGGCTCCGCCAACTCGTCCTGGCCGCCGATCAATTCATCGTCAAGCGCAGCCTTCCGGAGGAACCAGACGGCCGCAGCATGATCGCCGGCTATCACTGGTTCGGCGATTGGGGACGCGACACCATGATCGCTCTGCCGGGGCTCGCGCTCGTCGACAGGTCGCGCCGATGTCGCGAAGCAAATTCTGCTGGCCTTCGCGCGTTACGTTGACGGCGGCATGCTGCCCAACAATTTCCCCGATGCAGGCGGCAAGCCCGAATACAACACTGTCGATGCCGCGCTTTGGTATTTCGAAGCGGTGCGCCAATATTTTGCCGCGACGCAGGACACCGCGACGCTGCGAAAAGTTGTATCCGGTTCTGGCCGGGCATGATTGACGCCCACGTTGCGGGCACGCGCTACAACATTCACGTCGATTCCGCCGACGGTCTGCTTTATGCCGGTGGTCCGGGCATTCAGCTCACTTGGATGGACGCCAAAATTGGCGATTGGGTCGTCACGCCGCGCACCGGCAAGCCTGTCGAAATCAACGCGCTATGGATCAACGCACTGGAAACGATGGCGCAGTTCGCGCGGCTGCTGAATAAACCCGCAGACAGCGTACGCAACGTCTCTCCGCGCAAGCCAAAAACAATTTCCAGAAATTTTGGAACGCGGAACGAAACTGCTGTTTCGATGTGATCGACGTTCCCGGCTCCGCGAAAAGCGGCGGAAAGGACGCTGCTCTTCGCCCCAACCAAATTCTCGCCGTTTCGTTGCCGGTCAGCCCGCTTGAGCAAAGACCAGCAAAAATCGGTAGTCGATATCTGCGCGCAGCGGTTGCTTACGTGCTATGGGCTGCGCAGCCTCGCAATGGGTGAGCCGGGTTATCAAGGCCACTACGGCGGCGATCAACGCGCGCGCGATGCCGCGTATCATCAAGGAACCGTCTGGGGCTGGCTGCTGGGTCCTTTTGCGCTTGCGCATTTCCGCGTATATGGCGATCGCGCTGCAGCGCTGCGTTATCTCGAACCGCTAGGATCCAACATTGGCGCGTACGGCCTCGGTACTCTGGCCGAAATTTTCGAGGGCGATCCGCCGCACGCGCCGCGCGGCTGCATCGCTCAAGCCTGGACTGTGGGCGAAATCCTTCGCGCCTGGACCGAAATCGTCAAAGCCAGGTGAGTTATTTCTGGTGAGGCCTTCGCTGCGGATTCGTACAGCTCGATCAAGCACTTTGCCGCCGCCTGGAACTGGCATAAGGAAAAAATTAACGCGCGTTCCGTCCGCTCCCGGCCGCGTCTCCGGATATACCGCCGAAACTCCAAATTTCTCCTTCAAAATCTCCGTCGCCCGGTCCACATTGGAGCACCGAAATTCCACTTGCTGCACGCCTTCTCCAAATTTTCCCAAGTAACGCGCAATCGCGCCATCGCCGCCCGGCGCCCTCGACGTCAAAATGTCCAGAGAAACTCCATTCGCAAAGTGCAGCTCAAACTCTTCCGCATCCTGATCCGACGGCACCTCCGCCAGGCGCGAGACGCTATGAGCCGCGCGAATCTTCGAGAAAGTCTCCCGCTGTACCGCCAGTCCCACCGTGGCCTCAGGTTTCGAGCCCGAGCAGTAATCCTGCTAATTCCGCGTCGCTCCGCCAAGACTCTGCCGCGTGTTTCGGCGGCTGCTCGCCCGGCTGCAAAAATCTCTGCCGCGGCAGACTCGCGCGCGGATGCCTCTGCGGCGCAGAGCCCGGCTATCGCTGTATTGAGCGGACTGGACATAAGCGACCCGAAGATTGTAGCGTGAGTCCTGCAGCCAGAATCAGGCGCCGTTCCGAATCTGGCGCGAAAGTTGCAACGATTCCCGCTTTCAAATCATCTGAGGGATATGCCGAAACCTGTTCTATTAACCGTCGATGACGACCCGGAGGTCCTGCGCGCCATCGAGCGCGACCTGCGCAGCCATTATTCCGACCGTTACCGCGTCATGCGCGCCAGCTCCGGCAGCGCCGCCCTTTCCACCCTTCGCGAACTCAAAGCCCGCAATAATCCAGTAGCGCTGCTCCTTGCCGACCAACGCATGCCGCAAATGAACGGCGTGGGCTTTCTCTCCGAAGCCATGGAAATTCACCCCCAGGCCAAGCGCGCTTTGCTGACTGCCTACGCCGACACCAACGCCGCTATCGACGCCATCAACGAAGCCCGCATCCACTACTACCTGATGAAACCGTGGGACCCGCCGGAAGAAAAACTCTATCCCGCCATCGACGATCTGCTTACGGATTGGAACTCCACTTTCCGCCCGCTCTACGAAGGCATTCGTGTTCTTGGAACACGCTGGTCCAATCGCTCTTACGAGCTGCGGGATTTTCTGGCGCGCAATCAGGTCCCTACCAATGGATTGATGTCGAGCTCGCCCAAACCGATCCGGAAGTTCGCAGCCTCATCGCTTCCCTCGGGCCGGAAGCGGAAACGCTTCCGCTCGTTTTGTTTCCCGATGGCACCCGGCTCGCCGAGCCGCCACTACCCACAGTTGCCGACAAAGTCGGTCTGCGCACGCACGCGCTGACAAATTTCTACGATCTGGCCATCGTCGGCGGCGGCCCAGCGGGCCTCGCCGCGGCCGTTTATGGCGCATCCGAAGGCCTGCGCACGGTGATGATCGAGCGCGAAGCGCCCGGCGGCCAGGCCGGCCTCAGCTCTCGCATCGAAAACTATCTCGGCTTTCCCGCGGGACTCTCCGGCGCCGACTTGGCTTTCCGCGCCGTGGCGCAAGCCCGCCGCTTCGGCGTCGAAATTCTCTCGCCGCAAGATGTGGTCGGCCTTCGCGTCGACGGCCCCTATCGCTTCATCAAACTCGCCGATGGCGCCGAAATTTCCTGCAACGCTCTGCTCCTGGCGATGGGCGTTCAGTGGCGCACGCTGGATGTTCCCGGCATCGATCGCCTCCAGGGCGCCGGCGTCTACTATGGCGGCGGAACTTCGGAAGCCATCGCTTGTCGAGGCGAAACCGTTTACATCATCGGCGGCGCCAATTCCGCCGGTCAAGCCGCCATGCATTTTTCCAAATATGCCGAAAAAGTCGTCATGCTCGTTCGCGGCACATCGCTGGCCAGCACCATGTCCCACTACCTTATCGAACAGATCGAGAAAACCTCCAACATCGAAGTTTGGGCACAGACCAGCGTCGTCGAAGTTCAGGGCGAAACGCGCCTCACCGGCATTACCGTGCAATGCGAGCCCAGCGGCACGCGCAAGCAGCTTCCCGCTTCGAGCCTCTTCATTTTTATCGGCGCGCAGCCGCGCACGCAATGGCTGGGCGACCTCATCGAGCGCGACGAGCGCGGTTTTATTCTCTCCGGCCCGGACCTCCTCCGCGATGGCAAGCGCCCCGCTTCCTGGACGCTTGGACCGCGATCCCGGCTTGCTGGAAACCAATGTGCCGGGCATTTTTGTCGTCGGCGATGTCCGCCACGGTTCGGTAAAGCGCGTGGCCTCCGGCGTCGGCGAAGGCGCCGTCGTCGTCCAATTCATGCATCAATATCTGGCCAAGGTACAATGAGCCTGCCAATCAGGAGAGCAGGACGCGCATGACCGAAAACGCCGCGCTCATTCGTCACGCCGAAGAACTCGTCGCGAAGTTGCGCAATATTCCTGTCTTCGCGGATCTGCCGCAAGAAGAGCTCCTTTGGTTTGTTTCCGTATGCGAAGAACGCCGCTCCGCTCCCGGCGAAATCATCATGCGCGAAGGCGACCCGCCCGATATATGTTGGTGATGCTGGAAGGCGAGATGCGCGCCCGGGCCGAGCACGGCCGTGCCGATGGCCCCGTGTTCACCATCACGACCGGCGATGTTACCGGCATGCTTGCCTTTTTCCCGGCTGAAAGTGATCTCGGTAACTGGCCGCGCCGTTGTTCCCTCGCATTACCTGGGTTTTCCCGTCAGCCAGTTCATCGGAACTTTTCAGGAGACTGCCGGAGCTTATCCGCCGTCTCGTCGGCTTGCTCACGGACCGCGTTCGCAATGTCACCCGCGCGGAGCAGCAGCACGAAAAGCTCGCCGCTCTCGGCAAACTTTCCGCCGGCCTCGCTCACGAACTCAATAATCCTTCTGCCGCCGCGCGCCGTTCTGCGGCTGCCCTGCGCGATTGCCTGGCTCGTCTGCGCGAAGCCGCTCGCAACACGGATATTGGCCCCGAAGACTGCGGCCTCTTGGCTGAACGCGAAGAGGAAATTCGCACCACGCTGAAGCCCGCGCAGTTCAAGGACGAATTTGCCCGCGTCGAGCGCGAAGAAGCTATTCAGGCGTGGCTCGAAGCACACAATGTAGAGGACGCCTGGAAGCTATCGCCATCCTTGGCGGACGCCGGCTTGACCGATGCGCATCTAGCATCCTTCGCCGCAGCCGCGGGCGCATCTGTCGGCCCTGAACTCACTCGCTTCGCCACGCTCCTCGAAATGGAACGCATCGCTGATGAGCTCGAACACAGCTCCGCGCGCATTTCCGATCTCATCAAAGCCATCAAGGAATATTCCTACATGGATCAAGGCCCCATGCAGGAAGTCGATATCGAGCGCGGCCTCGAAACCACTCTTGACCATCATGAATCACAAGCTTAAGCGCGGCATCACCGTCGTCCGCGACTATGCTCCCGATCTTCCCAAAGTCATGGCCAACGGCAGCGAACTAAATCAGGTCTGGACCAATCTCATCGACAACGCCGCCGATGCCATGAAGGAACAGCGGCAAACTCACTATCCGCACGGCCCGCGAAAACGATTTTGTCCTCGTCGAAATTGCCGACAACGGCTCGGGCATTCCGCCCGAGAAGCTCTCTCGCGCATCTTCGATCCCTTCTTCACCACCAAGGGTGTTGGCGAAGGCACCGGTCTCGGTCTCGATGTCGTCAACCGCATCATCAAGAACGTCGGCGGCCAGATCAGTGTCACCTCCGTCCCCGGCGACACGCGCTTTCAAGTTCGCATTCCCATTCAATCTGAGAAGTAATCGTTTCAGGAGAGAAACATGGCCGATGTCTGCACGCACGTTCAGCACATTCATCCTGCAAAACCGAAATCAAAAGGCTGCGAAGAATGCATCAAAATGGGCGACACCTGGGTGCATCTGCGCCTCTGCCTGACGTGCGGCCATGTTGGCTGCTGCGATTCCTCAAAAAATAAGCACGCCACCAAGCATTTCCACGCCACCAAACATCCCGTCATCCGCTCGTTCGAACCCGGCGAAGACTGGATGTGGTGCTATGTCGACGAAGTGATGTTTGAAGAGGACTAGCTCGCAGCCGTCAGACCTACGGCATTTCTTCAGGAGTCACGCGGGAAACGCGTCTCCCGGAACCAGCGGTGGTAATGGGCGGCGTCATCGGCGGTGCCGCGGGTTACCGGCGGAAACATCCTGTTCCCCAGCGGCCCGTAACGTGAGCGCGAAAAACTCCAAGCGTGTACGACTGGAAAAACACCAGTCCCGGAGCATACATGAACCCGACAACGTAAAGATATCCCTGCGATCACCAACAATCCCAACTCCCGCCACGACTAATTCCGTCGAAATATTCCACGTAATCCCTGATCCGCTGCCGATGAGATATCCGATCAGTCCCAACAGCGCCAGCGGGATCAGCAGCACCAAAATTACAATCAAATTGACGATCGTGAAAATAATCGCGCCCCCCATTGCCAGCACTATTTTCATCAACACATACACAGCGTAGGCCAGTTTTTCCGCGCCCATCATCGCCAGCAGTCTCTCCCAGCCATCCATCGCCCCTACATCTTCGAACGCCATCACTGGCACCAGAAAATCCCTCCCCAGCATCTCAATGATCGCAAACACCGCCGCCAGCGCAATCACCACCAGCCCCAGCAAAATTCCCCCGCCGATCAGTACGCCGAGGTTCTGGTCCGGATGCGCAAACCATCCCGCGCGATATGCCAGCAAGATCGGGGATTCCTGCCACTACCCCCACCAAGACGAAGGCTCCGAATGCGAACCCGATGACCCACAAAAAATACCGACGCCCGGCCGCTCTCCACCGCCGCCAGCCTTCACGCAACCTGCACTGGCCGGTAACCACCGCATCCAAAAGAATAAACCGGTAAACGCAGTCACTATAGATCCACAACAGCATCAGGCCCAGCGCCAACACCGCGCCCAGCACGATCCACCCTAGATAAGGTCTGGATCTGGTCCCAGCCCGGTTCGCTAATTAGACGCGCGCCCCAGCCCAGCAATTCCCAACTGATTGTCCCGCCTTGCCCCGTGTGCGTGTTGAGGTTCGGAAGGCTTCCTCCGCCGCGCCACTCCTCCAGCTTCCCCGTAACCAAAGCCACCACCGCCAGACGTGCCCACAACCCAAAGCGAAATGGCTGGAAGAGCAACTTCTTTGTCCGGGCAAAAGCTGGCGAGATGGCTTCCACCGCCGAAGCGCGGTTCGTCACGCGGCACCTTCGTTGGAAGAAACTCTATTGTTCTCTTTCGTGCATAAACAACAATGGCCTAGAAAATATCGTTCAGTGGAAGGATTCTGGCAACAACCATCTCGCCGCGGGTGCCCAACAAGGTCTCTGTTTCCTGGAGTGCACGTTCTTTGCGATTCGTATGCTAGCGATTGTCTGCTCTTCCCGTGCCTCGCGACCTTCTCGAGAGGTGCGACCCACGCCGCATATGCCGCGCCATCGCCCGGACTTGCCGGTACTGTCCATAGAGGATCCACAGCGAAGCTAGACCCAGCGCCGTGAGGGTCGACTCCCAGTAAGACGTATTCATCCGCATATGGCCCCGCGTGGCGAATCGAATCGAGCAAAACGTCGGCGCCGAGCAAACAAAACAGAACGGATAATGCTGCCCATACGTAGCGATCGGCTTTCACGGAACCACCCCGGTTTCTGCGCCTTGCGATCGGCGTCGCATCTACCTCCAGTTTGCTCCTCATTCCAGATTTAAGGAGCCCGTTCATTAACGAGATAATAAGAGGTAGGCACGAACTACTATTGCCACCGTCCTCTACCTTTGGCGTACCCAGCGCCGTGGGCGGCGTGTTCCTGTAGGGCACCCGTTCTGTCTCCTTAATGTCCGCTGAACGATGCGGGGCATGAGCAAGGATGTTGAACTCCCTCATCGCAGCGAAGAGCCGCCCAGGTTTGCAACATGGCTCGCACTCTCCGGCGGCCTCATCAGGCCAAGGAGCCAATCCATGCGGGGAAATTTGCGATGCGGGAGGCGTCAGAAGGCGGCTTGGCCTAAAACTCTCTTCTTCGCCGAACTTCCAACTTTTCGCGCTTTCCTTGCGCGGCCATTACCCGCACAATCTCCGTCTCAATCGACTTGGAACTTACAGGTTTGGCGATATAACCATCCATTCCCGCTTGCCGGCATCTCTCTCTGTCCTCTTCGAACGCATTCGCCGTCATCGCTACGATGGCCACGTGTCTTCCCGATTTCTTCTCGCTCGGCGCGAATCCTCTCCGTGGCTTCCAAACCGTCCATGATCGGCATCTGCATGTCCATCGCCACCAAATCGAACTCCTCTTCAGCCATGAGCTGCAGCGCAATTTGCCCGTTACCCGCAATCGTCACTGTATGCCCCATTTTCTCCAGCAGCCGCGAAGTCAATCGCTGATTCACTATATTGTCTTCCGCAAGCAATATGCGCAGCCCCACGCGGACTTTCCGGGTGGGCATCTCGGCCTCGGCAACCGCTTGTCCCTTCACTTCTCCGCAAGCATTCTTGCAACGCTTCATGCATCGTGGAGCGGCGAAACGGTTTGAGGATCGTTCGATTCACGTCCGCCTGCTCGCATCTCTTCCTCTCCGCTGCGTCCAGTGGCCGCGAATGAACCAGAATTGCAGGAATATCAGGCGCCGACGTAGTTCGCAGAGCCGCTTGAGCAGCGCGAGTCCTCCCGGGCTGGGCATGTCCTTGTCAATCATGATGGCCGAGAACACTTCGCCCGTGGCCTGTGCTTTCGTCAGCAAAACCAACGCATCTTTCGCGCTCGCCGCTTCCACGGCTTTCATGTTCCACCGCGGCAGAAGGCGCTCCAGCAACTCCCGGTCTACTGGTTTTGACCAACCACAAGGACGCGTCGTGCCTTAGGTTCTATCTTCAGACTGCCTCGTTTCGTCCGCTCGGCAATCTTGACGCTTCTCGTTCTCCTTCTCCGCCTCCGAGAACACTTTCATGGTGAAATGGAACTCGCTTCCTCGCCCTTCTTCGCTCTCCACCCAGATGCGGCCACCCATCAACTTGCACCAGCCGTTCGCAGATCGAAAGTCCCAGTCCCGTGCCTCCGTACCGCCGTGAAGTGGACATATCCGCCTGCGCGAACGCTTCAAAAATCTTTTTTCGTTTTTCCTCTGCGATTCCCATGCCCGTATCCGAGACGGTGAATTCCAGCATTAATCCGCCCTCGGTGCCGCCGGCGTGCCTACCATAAATCGCCACTTGTCCTTGTTTCGTGAATTTCAGAGCGTTCCCCACTAAATTGATGAACACTTGCCGCAACCGAGTTGAGTCTCCCCGTACTACTGCTGGAATGTCTCCGCCACATTCCATACCAGTTCGATGCCTTTCTGCTGTGCTCTCAGCGCCAAGGGCTCCAGCGCCCCCTCGATGCAGTCCTCTACCGACATATCCGCGATCTCTAGATCCAGCTTGCCCGCCTCGATTTTCGAAAGGTCCAGAATGTCGTTCAGCAGCGTCAACAGCGATTCTCCAGAGCTCTTTACCATGCTTAAATAATCGCGCTGCTCCGCGTCCAGGTTTGTTTCGAGCGCCAGCGTCGTCATCCCCAGTATCCCGTTCATCGGCGTTCGAATCTCGTGGCTCATGTTGGCCAGAAAGTCGCTCTTCGCCCTGTTTGCCGCTTCCGCATCTTCTTTTGCTCGCCGCAGCGCTTGTTCCACTTTTTTCCGCTCCGTAATGTCTATGAACGTTACCACTGCCCCGAGACTGGCACCCTCCTCCACCAAGGGGTGACTCCAGATCTCGGCCTCGAAACTGCTCCCGTCGGCGCGCCATAACAACTCCTCCGTCCACGTGAATTTTTTTGCCCGCCGTGAGTTCCATCAGTTGCGAGCACTCCTCTCGCGGATACGGCGTTCCGTCCCGCCGCGTATGGTGTATCACGTCGTGTATATTTCGCCCCAGCAACTCCTCTTGCGACTTGTAGCCTAACAGCCGAACAACGCATGGTTGCAGAATGTCCATTCGCCCTGTTGTTCACTCCATAGATCGCTTCTCCAGTAGATTCGAGCAACAGCCGCATCCGTGCTTCTTCTTCCGACAATTTCTGTTCGCTCTCGTCCCGCTCACTGATCAGCGCCCCCAGCACCAATCCTGCGAGCGATAGAATCAGCATCAGAAATTGCAGAAGCGTGAGTTCGTTATAGCTTCGCTGATACAATCGCAGCGCTAGGATAATTCCAGTATCCAGCGCCAGTATTGCCGCCGTCGCGCCTCGTAATCCCCGCCGTACCGCCACCAGAATCAACGGCAGAAAAAGCAGGTAAAACATTTCGTTTCCACTAGAGAACCTCCCGCTCAGCGCCGCCCATAAGCACGGCCACGATGCCCGCCGCAAATAGCCCCGATTCAATTGCGCGCCCGAATCCCCGCAATTCGTGCCTGCCCACTCTGTGCGCTGCTTCTCAGCCGCTTTCCCCGCCTCTTTCCGATAGCCCATGTACCGCCGTAGCCCCGGCAAAATATAAATCAGAGAAAACGGCACGATCGAGCCGATCGCCACCGCATCCCCGATCCACCAATTCATCGCCGCCAGCAAGTATCCATTTGCGGGTATTAGATCTGTCCGCCTCCAGGAACCTCGTTCCCACGAGCGCGACTACGCAAGACGCACAAATTGCGACCAGCAGCAGCCAGTCACATCTCTCATCGTTCGCAGGCGCCAATCGATCTTCACAACTCGCCGCAATACCACCGACGCCGCCGTGTACACCGAGATGAACTCTACGTTCCCTATGAGGAAGGAATACGAACGAACCGGCAGGTGATAATTCACAATCGATGCGATGCTCTCCGCCAGCAGAATCACGGGCGCGTAACGCCACCCGAGCCCAATCAGCGCCGCCAGTGCGAGGCCCGTGGGCGGATACCATGCGCTTATCTCGCCCAAATCTGAAAGGATACTGTCGTTCGGTCCAAAAGTACGTACACCACCACAAAGCACACCGCGACTCCATACTGCCGTGCCTTCCATCGATTTCGTCAGAAGCCAATTATTCCCTCCCGCCGGCTTGGCATCGCTACTCCGCCACCGCGGCTTCGCGGCGCACTCATTCGTTGCCGCACTCGTTCGGTGGAGCACGCGTCCAGCCACTCGTGTTCCGAAATGAAAATGCGGCCTAAAAAAGCTCCGCAAACCCTTCCTACGAGCCCGAATCTTACGCTCTTCGAAATTCGAGTGCTAATCCGCGTCGTATCAGTATGTTGCCGTACCTTGGCAGCTTCCATTTCTCGCCTTTGCACGCACACACCCCTGTGCTTTCCTAGCGCTCCGATGGCCAAATCGCCAGGTTCGTCGTGCTGATAAGACTTTAGAAAACTTAATGAGATTGAGCCTGAATCGCGCTCTCGAGGGAACAACTCTTATTGTCGCATGACATTCGCTGCAGCTGCACTACTTGCTTTGAATCCGCGAAACAAACATCTCCAAAAACTTTTCAGCTTGCACGTCGATGCAAACTTTGGCGTTCGGCGCGACCTTATCCAGGCCCTCAATCACGTAACGGTCCCCATCCGGAAAATGGCGCAATACGTTCCTTTCGATCTCGTTCCGGCGGTTCGCCACCGTTTCCCCGCGCGTAAATTCGCCTCGCGTTTCGACGTCCACATGCATCGCCGGTGCCGTCACCAGCGCAGAGTCGATCGCCACCCCTACAGCCAGCGGATCGTACATCGGCGTCCCGGTGTCCCCGAACTTCTCCGACAGCTCCACAAGAAATTTCGTCACTCCGTAAATAAAGTCGTTCACCGGACCGTGCGTTCTCCCAAGCTGCTCAATCTGTTTGCGGCGCGAATAGAGTCTTATCTCCGACGTCGAGCCCCACCATCGTCAGCGGCCAGCCCGCTTGAAAAACTATCTGCGCTGCTTCCGGATCATTATAAATATTGGCTTCGGCGGACGCATTCACATTGCCGCCCTTTATCGACCCTCCCATCAGAATCACTTCTTTCACCAGTGGCACAATGCTCGGATCTTTTTCAATCGCCAGCGCAATGTTCGTCAGCGGACCAACAGGCACGAGCGTAATTTCGTGTGGATAGGCGTGCACTAATTCAATGATGAGGTCGGGCCCAAACCGCGCGTCTGCTTTACACTTGCTTGCGGGCAACTCGATATTCGCCAGCCCATTTTTGCCGTGCCAAAACTCCGCGGTGATCAATTTCTGAAATAAGGGATGTTGCGCCCCGCCCGCCACAGGAATGTCGCATCGGTTCGCCAGCGAAACCATGCGCAGCGCATTTTCCAGTCCCTGCCGTGCCGTGACGTTTCCCGGCACAACGGTTATAGCCCGCACATCCAGCTCCGGCGAATTCAGCGCCAGCATCAGGGCCATGGCGTCATCAGTTCCCGGATCGGTATCGAAAATAATTTTTTTTGCGCCCGCAGCGCCCGACGCCGGAGAGCAGAGAATCCCCAGCACAATAACCACGTAACAAAGTTATCCGCGCGAACCAACGCATCCCATTAGCCATATTGTTCATCTCCACCCAACTCGTAGGGGCACGGCACGCCGTGCCCGCTCTTAATCTCGATGCACCCAGGCTGCCATTGTTAGGACGCATGCACGTGCGCCCGATCTGCGAAAGCCGCTCCCCGTCTCACCGCCGCTAGCCCGCCATCCCCCGCGTCATCCTTTTGCTTTTGGCATAGCCAACAGGGAAGCCGCCAGAGCCACCAACAAAATCCCCGCCACCACCGCAAGCGAAATCTCCACCGAAATATGCACCCACGGCTCAATAATCATCTTCGCCCCAATAAACGCCAGCACAAACGAAAGGCCCGCCGTCAAATACCGCAACTTCCCCAGCACGCCGGCCAGAAGAAAATACATCGCCCGCAAACCCAAAATCGCGAACACATTGGACGTATACACGATAAACGGATCCCTCGTAATTCCAAAAATCGCGGGAATCGAATCCACCGCCATGGTGATATCCGTGATCTCCACAATCAAAAGCACAACGAACAAAGGTGTGGCGAACAGTTTACCGCCTTCCCGCACAAAGAACTTGCTCCCCGTATACTCCTTCGTGACTCGCAGGTGCCGCCTTGCAAACCGCGAAATCCGGTTCTCCTCGGGATGCATCTCCGCTTTCTTCGCGAAAAGCATGTGCAATCCCGCAAATACCAGAAACGCGCCGAACACGTACAGCACCCAGCTGAACCTCTCGATCAACCCTGCTCCCGCCGCGATCATCACGCCGCGCATCACCAGCGCCCCGAGAATCCCCCATTCCAGAACCCGGTGCTGGATCTTTTCATCTACCGCAAACGCGCGGAAAATCACCAAAAACAAAAAAAGATTATCCACGCTCAGGGCTTTTTCGATCACATACCCGGTAAAGAACTCCAGCCCCCGCTGCTCGCCGGAAAAATACATCACGCCAAGCCCGAACCCGAGGGACAGCCCCACCCAGACGAGCGTCCAGGTGATCGCTTCCCGAGTTTCCATTTTGTGGGGACGCCGGTGGAAGACACCAAGATCCAAGGCAATCGAGGCAAGTACGAAGAGATTAAAAGTCAGCCAAAGGAAAGGTGTGCCCATGGCTGCTGTGGCCGTAGCGCCTTACGGTGCCGAAGGTCCCGACGCTGCCATCGTGTCCGTGGCGTTTAGATTGGTGAGTTCGAGGCGGAAAGCTTGACCCGCTTGAATCGTAATCGGCACATCCCAGCGCACATGCGCGTCGCCCGCGTTGCATCGAGGTTCAGCGAGCTAATCCAGTAATTTCCTGGCGCCAGCTCGCGCAGAAACGCGTGCCCGTCCAGGTCCGTCTCCAATTTCAGCCGCCAGATACTTTCGTTTGCGCCACTTCCGGAGCCATTTCTGCACGCGCTTCTTCTGATTGCTCAGGATCAGCGTCCACTTTGTCTGCGGATTTACCGCGTTCAGTTCCAGCTCCATGCCGGAAACTGTCGCCGGATTGGCAATGATAAATTTCTTCAATGCGGTGTAATACGTCTGCATGTCTTTTTCATACTTCTCGGGATGCGCCTCTTTGTCGGCTCCTTGTACTTCGGCTTTGGAATATCTTTGGTTACGCCGCCGCTGTTGGAGTGCTGGTAAGCCAGCAAAAATTCCGGCGTATGGATGATGTCGTCGGGCTTAAGCAGTTTATCCAGATCGGGAGCCGTCAGGTCGAGCGTGTCGTGGTCCTTCAGCCATTTCTTCAACTCCTGGCGACACTTTTAATCCGTCTATGAACGCATTGCGCGGGGGAATGACGTCTGTATCCTCGACTTCCTTGGCGATGTCCGCATAGCTCTTGGTCAGAATGTAAAGCTGTGATTTGGCGCACCGGTTCCGGTCGCGCTGCCGTCGGTGATACGCGCGCCGTTATATCCAGACTGGCCGCCGAGTTTTGTGCCCGCGCTGCGTGCGCGAAGCACACCCATCCCGGCGAGGATAGCCAAGGAAATGCCTGTTGCTCTTCTCATGCCGAAATCCTACCAGATTGTCCAGGGCCCAGACACAAGAACCCTAGCATGTGTTGCTTGAATCACCTGCGAATAAGCCTAGAGTCAGAACAAGCGAAAAACGGCTTCGACCGTGACCCAGGCCGCCACAGCATGCTTCGCACCGTCGCGAGCTGGAATAAACTTCCAGCCGCGCACGGTCTCTATCGCGCGCTCGTCCAGGCCAAAACCGATGCCTTTCACGATGCGAATATTCCTGCGCCCTGCCATCCGCGCCAACGAGAACCGCCAGCGTCACCGCGCCCTGCACTTTGCCGTGCCGCGCCTCATCTGTATACGTCGGATACGGACAATACGCGCATGCAGGCGGACTGACTCCCGCCCATACGGCGACTTTTGATTGCCATAGCCAGCTCGGCCCATCTCCGTCATCACCAATAGTGATCGCCATCTTTCGACCCGATGCCGTGGCCCTTCCCAGGACCGGCAGAGTTCGTGTCGTCCGCCATCCAGGGCAGTCCCATGTTGTCGCGTGGGCGTAAGCGACTGGTGCTGCATTTGGATCAAAAATCGTCGGTGGTTCGGGCAAGATGCGTGTTCGGTTTTGCGGGAGTGTCGGTCTCACAAGCACGATAGAAGAAAGTGGCGGGAGATTTCCTTGCGTCGCGGGAATCGGGTTTTGGTCGCCGCCGCGGCCTCTGCCACTCGGAAGGATGCGCGCTCGTGAGGCTACGGATGAGTGCCGCTGCGAAAGAGTGGACGGTCCCAACGGAGTTCTCTCACCAGAGAAAGGCGATTTAGGCACCCCTTTGTACTTGCGAGGAGTAAACACAATCGCAGCGAAAACGGCCGCATGCGTAATCAGCGAAGCGCCTTGCGCGCTCGCCGGCCGCAGCGATTTATCCAACTTCAAAAGATGAATCGGAGCGCCGTTTGCCGAAGAAGGTTTGAAATGCGAAGGAATAAGAAGCTGGCCCAAATTTTCTCGAACACGATGGAGCCAGGATTCGGTTGCAGAATCGTTGCCGGAAAAGGGACGCAGAGCTGGATCGTGCATGCGCAGGCCTCCGCCTCCGCCTCGCGGTTCGGCCCGACAACATCTGAAGGCGGGCACCAGTCGCCTAGTCAGAAGTCTCGAAAAAATGTTTGGTTGCCCACATGTGCGGCACTTTTGAGCAGTTGAAGGAAACTGCAATGGAAAATGCGAGCGCGGTGGAAGGAGCGAAAACTAATACAGACGGAACGTCACTTCGATCGGCACGCTGACGGGCACAATCTTCCCGTTCGGTCCCGCCGCCGGCCGGAACTTCCATGTGCGGACGGACTCGACCGCTTTCTCACCGAGGCCCATTCCGGGATCCTTCAGGATGGAAATGTTAACGGCGCGACCGTCAGGAGTAATGGTCACCTGCAACACCACGGTGCCCATGTACTTTGCCTTGCGCGCGTCATCCGAATAGAGCGGTGGCGGGCAATAAATGCATTCCGGGATGCCAACTCCGTTTACGCCGGCGCGAAACGCGCCGCCGCCCGTGCCTCCGCCTTCGCCGGGACCCAGACCGCCGCCAGTGCCGCTGCCAATGCCCGTGCCATTGCCATGACCGAGAGATTCGCTTACGCCGTTCGCCAACGGATCGCCAAAGTTCGCCGCATTAATATTCGGCACTTTGAGGTCCGGTGGACCCAGCAGCGACGGGTCCATGGCCAGCTTGGGATCCGGATTCTGAGGCTTCACCTGCGGCGGAGTGAACTGCGTCCACTGGAACTTCGGCAGCTTGCCTTTGTTCACAGGAGCCAGAGTGTGGTCATTGGCACCGCCGCCGCCGCCCGCTTTCTTCGCGCCCGCTGGGAGCTTTCGCCATGTACGGCGAAATATCGAGCGCGGTCACGTCGACAGCTTTATTTTTCGCCTCGGTCTTCGTCCCGAAATGCCAGAACAAGGGAATCAGAATGACCAGTGCGAACGACGCTGCCGTGAATGGCAAAGGAAATGATCTGCGTCCACCCGAAGTTCTCGTCCTTCGTCCAGATGTCCTTCACCTTTACGGGCTTGCTGGTGAAGTTCGCCGGCGGAAGCTTTGCAGGGAAGAATGCCTCTTTGATGCGAGATCCAAAACCGCCGAAATTGGTTCCCCAGGAGACTGCCAAGTCGGCTGTTCACCGGGCCCTTTCGGCACCGGACGCGAACTGAAGAAATCTTTGAAATTGTCCATAACGCCTGCGCCAAATACTGGTCTTCACGAAGGTGCATCCGGCGCGATCCGTGACCTTGACGGGCCGCTCAGTTAGAAACTGTTTGAGGTTAGACCAGAAATTTGTCAGGAATCAGCAGATCGGGGTGCGCCAAACTTGGGCACCGCGGACGGCAGGTACTGGCACCGCCTGCTGTCCGGCGAGGCAGACACGCCAGACTTTGTTGCTTCAGGCGGAACGAGATTGACGATTAGGTCCGGCACCATCTTCCCCCTGATTTAGACGCAGCTTGGGCTCCGTAGGGTGTCCTCAATCGGTATGATTCGCGCGAGCCGGGAAAGGTTGCGCGACCCCGACCGCTGACACCGACTGCCAATCATTGTAACATACGGAATTACACTGCTTTCCGATGTTTCTGGCTGAATACCTGAACCAGAGTACGGCAAATGAGCTGGACGGCAATAGCATCGAACCGGCGGAGCTGACGGCGCTCATTCGAGCAAGCGATACTGCGGGCACACACATTCATGGCCGAACCTCTGGAACTCAAGAAAACACTGAATCTGCCAAAAACCGATTTTCCCATGAAGGCCGGCCTTCCTCAAAACGAGCCGAAACAGCTTGCGGCCTGGCAGGAATCGCATCTTTACGAGCGCATTCTGGCCGCGCGCAAAGGCCAGCCGCTGTTCGTTCTCCACGATGGGCCGCCCTATCCCACGGGCACGATTCATCTGGGCACGGGACTCAACAAAATTCTGAAAGACATGATCGTCAAGTCCAAAAGCATGGCGGGCCACTACGCGCCATACGTGCCCGGATGGGATTGCCACGGCTTGCCGATCGAGACGCAGGTGGAAAAAGAGCTTGGCGGCAAAGGGAAAGTTTCGCCGGCGGAGTTTCGCATGCTTTGCCGCGAATTTGCGACGCGCTATGTCGAGCAGCATAAGCGCGACTTCCAGCGATTGGGAGTTTTCGGCCGGTGGGACGATCCTTATCTGACCATGAACCACGAGTACGAAGCGATTGTCGCTGGCGCGCTTCTGGATTTCATGGAGAAAGGATTACGTCTATCGCGGGCGCAAACCGGTTTATTGGTGCATCTACGACACGACCGCGCTGGCTGAGGCGGAAGTCGAGTATGAGGATCACACCAGTCCTTCGGTCTGGGTGAAATTCGCTGTCGTGCAGGCGGCAGGCAAAGCGAGCAAGCAACAATGAATGACGTAAGCGCAGTCATCTGGACGACCACTCCGTGGACGCTTCCCCACAACCGCGCTTTGGCTTTTCATCCGGATTTCGAATACGTGGTGGTGGACACAGAGAAGGGTGCGCTGCTGCTCGCTGCGGATCGCGTGGCCGCGTTGCAAGCGGAGTGCGGCATCAAGGAAGTTCGCGTGCGTTCCAAGAGCAAAGGGCGGGATTTTGAGGGCGTGAAATTCCAACATCCCTTCTTGCCGATGCAGGTCCCCGGAATTCTGGCGGATTATGTCACCCTGGATCAGGGCAGCGGCATCGTGCATACCGCGCCGGGCCACGGTTCGGATGATTTTCTTTCCGGACAAAAATATGGCCTGGAAATCTACGCGCCCATCGACGACAAGGGTGTTTACCTCGAAGGCTTGCCCGAATACAAAGGCAAAAATGTGTTCGAGGCGAATCCGATCATCGTGAAGTTGCTCGAGGATCGCGGGGCGCTCCTGGGAAATCATAGTTATACGCACAGCTATCCACATTGCTGGCGTTGCCACAATCCGGTGATCTTCCGCGCCACCGAGCAATGGTTCATCAAGATGGATCAATCAGCGCACGGCAAAGAGAAAACGCTGCGAACGGAGGCGCTCGAAGAAATCCACGGCGTGAAGTGGATTCCGGCCTGGGGCGAAGAACGCATTTACGAAATGATCGAGAAGCGGCCGGACTGGTGCGTCTCGCGCCAGCGATTCTGGGGCGTCCCGATCATTGTTTTTTATTGCGAAGCCTGCGGCACGCGGCTCGAAGATTTCGCGGCGCTGCGCAACGTAGTGAAGTGGTTCGAAAGAGAAGGCGCCGACGCCTGGTACAAGCACACGCCGGAAGAATTGTTGCCTGCCGGAACGAAATGTTCATGCGGCGAGAGCAAGTGGCGCAAAGAAAACGACATTCTGGACGTTTGGTTTGACGCCGGCTCTTCGAATCTTGCGGTCCTGAAGGGGAACGAGTGGCCCGCGGACGTTTATCTTGAAGGCCCGGACCAGTATCGCGGCTGGTTCCAGAGCTCGCTTCTGATTGCGACCGGCCTGCGCGATCACGCGCCCTACCGCAGCGTCGTGACGCACGGCTGGACGCTGGATGAACACGGCCGCCCCATGTCCAAGTCGCTCGGCAACGTCGTCCTCCCCAGCGACATTTGCGAAAAATGGGGCGCGGACCTGCTGCGCTTGTGGGTTGCCTCGCAGGAATATCAGGCCGACGTGAAAATGAGCGAGCGCGTGATGACCCAGCTCAGCGAAGCCTACCGCAAGATTCGTAACACGTTCCGCTTTGCACTCGGCAATCTGTTTGATTTCGAGCCCACGCTCCACGCCCTTCCCAATGAGCAACTCGACGAAATTGACCGCTGGATGCTGGAGCGCACCGCCGAACTGATCAAGAAATGCCGCGAGTGGTACGCCGCGTACGATTTTCACCGCGTCTATCACGCGCTGCACGATTATTGCGTCGTGGATCTAAGCGCGTTTTATTTCGACGTTCTGAAAGACCGCCTGTACACAAAGGCCGCAAACAACCCCTCCCGCCGCTCGGCGCAAACCGCGATTTGGAAAATCACCAGCGCGCTGGTGCGTCTCGCCGCGCCGATCCTGGTTTTCACCGCGGAAGAAATCTGGACGCATATGCCCAAGTTGCCCGGCGATCCGCAGAGCGTCCACATCGGCATTTTTCCCGAAGACGCCGCGCTGCGTTCGAACCTCGATGCGAACGCCAAGGCGGAATGGGAAAACCTCCATGCGCTGCGTGCGCAAGTATTGCAGGAATTGGAGCGCACCCGCGCGCGCAAAATCATCAGTGCTTCGCTCGAAGCCAAGGTTCGGCTTCGCTCGGAAGGTGCTCATCTAGTGTTGCTACGAACTCGCGCACGGGATTTGCCCACGTTCTTCATCGTTTCACAAGTCGAAGTTTTGCCTTTTGACGGCACGGTCCAAAGCGATCATCCCGAGCCGTTTCACCTCGAAATCTTGCGCGCCGATGGCGCAAAGTGTGAACGCTGCTGGAACTACTCCACGCATGTCGGCGAGAATTCGCGTTACCCTGGCGTCTGCGAGCGGTGCACCGCCGCCCTCGCCGAAATCGAAGTACAGGAGCCTGCACGTTCATGAAATTACCTTCTCGCCTCAAGTGGCTGTGGCTCACGCTGGGCATTGTGATTTTCGATCGCGCCACCAAGGCCTGGTTTGAAACCCAAACCGACGAAGGCTGGCGCCACGAAGTCTTCCATCACTTCATCTATCTGGTTCACAGCCGCAATCCCGGAATCGCTTTCAGCATGTTCGCCGATTCCCATTCGCCCTGGCTGCGCGTTTTCTTAATCGGAGGATCCCTTGTGGTCATCTGCGCGCTCGCGTGGCTCCTGGTAGCCGGCCAGAGCGGCGCCGTTTCCTGCGCTGGCCTCGCCCTTCTGCTCGGCGGTGCCACCGGAAATGTCACCGACCGCATTCTCCACGGCGGTGTGACCGATTTTTTTGAAGTCTGGCTCGGAACTTATCGCTACCCGGCGTTCAACGTGGCCGATTCCGCGATTACCATCGGCGCGATTCTCTTAATTCTGGATTTGCTCTTCAGCCGCAAGGAACCCACATCTTCAACAGCAAAGAGCCGCTCATCCTCCTAACCATTAGGAGTTCGCCAGGCGTTGCGGCGGTTTAGTTCGCGCCAGGGGCAAGCTGCTAGAATCTTCCCGTGCCTTCTCCCGCCACACACCAGCTTTCGGTAGAAGCCGCCGACGCCGGCGAGCGGCTCGACCGCTATCTGGCTGCCCAATTGCCCGAGCTGAGCCGCACGCGCATTCAAGAATTAATCGAGGCCGGGCTCGTCCTCCTCGACGGCAAACCTTCAAAGGGCGCCCACACATTACGCGCGGGCGAGAAAATCGCCGTCGAAGCCCAGGCGCGTCCGCCCATGCGGGCCGAAGCGGAATCCATTCCCCTAGACATTCTGTATGAAGACGACGACGTAATGGTAGTCAACAAAGCCGCGGGGATGACCGTCCACGCAGGGGCAGGGAACACGCGAGGGACTTTGGTCAATGCGCTGCTGGGCCGTGGGCAATCGCTTTCGCAAGGCGGAGACGCGTTGCGCCCGGGCATTGTGCACCGCTTGGACAAGGAAACTTCCGGCGTCATCCTTGTAGCCAAGAACGATTTCGCTCACGCGAAAATCGCGGAGGCGTTTCAAAAACGTTTGGTGAAGAAGACCTACATTGCCCTCGTTGAAGGCTCGCTGAAGGAAAAGCAGGGCCGTATTGACTTTGCAATTGGCCGTGATCTGCACCGCCGTACCCGTATGACCGCTTTCAAGGAGAAGCCAGGCAGCGCTCTGCGAGAAAGTTTGCATCGCAGCGGCGCAAGGGAAGCCCGCACGGATTGGCGGGCGCTGGCCGAAGTCGACGGCGCCACGCTCGTGGAGGTACAACTGCACACCGGCCGGACCCACCAGATTCGCGTCCATTTTTCAGCCATCGGCCATCCCGTCGTTGGCGATACCCTCTACGGGGCAGCCCCCCAAATTCGCCTGGGTGCCGGAACCCCCCGCGCCGCGTCTAAGAACCTGGAGGCAGTTCTTATGCCGGATCTTGGGCGCAATTTCCTACATGCCTGGCGTCTGGGATTTTCGCAGCCACGTACCGGGGCTTGGGTAGAAGTGCAGGCGCCGCTACCCGCGGAATTGCGCGAGTTCATCAAAAAGCTCTCCGAGGCTGCGGGAGAAGATCCGAAGCGAATTGACGCTGCGCTCGCTCCCTACCTATAATCAACTGACATGTCCAGGGCACTGATTTCTCTTCTTCTCGTAGCGGTTTTGCTCACGGCGGCAGTCGGCGACCGTGCACAGCAGGCGCCGGCGAAACCTGCCGCGCCCGTGCCATCCGCGACGCCTCCTCAGGCGCCTCCAGCGGCAGCCCCGCAGGCTCCCCACATCATCCAGGTTGTAAACCTTGTGGACGTCCTCTTCACCGTGCTCAACCGGCGAAACAAGCTTGTGCCCGATCTGCAAAAAGAAGATTTCCAGGTTTTTGACGAGAAATTCCCGCAAGACATTCGTTATTTCAGCAAACAGACCGATCTCCCGCTGCGCATTGGGATGCTCATCGATACCTCGAATAGCATCCGCGACCGCATCAAGTTCGAGCAGGATGCTTCCATCAATTTTCTTTTTAGCGTCTTAAGACGCGGCAGGGATGAAGCTTTCGTGATGACTTTCGACGACGAGCCGCAAGTCGTCCAAGCGTTCACCGGCGATGCCGGCTTGCTGCGCGACCAGATCATGCAGACGCGCGCCGGCGGTGGCACCGCCATCTATGATGCGATTTACGAGGCCTGCCAGAGCCAGTTGAGCCATCCGCCCCGTCCCCCAGGCGACCAGCCGGACATCGTGCGCCGCGTCATGATTCTGATCAGCGACGGCGACGACAACCTCTCGACACACACCCGCGGCGAAGCCATCGAGATGGCCCAGCGCACCAGCGTGGTCATCTACACCATCAGCACCAGCACCCAGTGGATCCAGCTTTCGCAGACCGATCCCGACAAACTGGCCAGCCGCAAAACGCACCTGACCGAAGGCGACAAAATTCTCCAGGACCTCGCCGATGAAACCGGCGGCCGCGCCTTCTTTCCTTACCACGTTGACGATTTGGATCAATCGTTCCAGGACATCGGCGACGAGTTGCGCAATCAGTATTCGATTGCCTACATGCCCACGAACTACGTACTCGACGGGCGCTATCACAGAATCCGCATCGAAGTCCCTGACCACAAGGGCTACCAGGTGCGCGCCCGCCGCGGGTATTTTGCGCGGGCGAATCGCGAAGGTGCCGCCCCATCAAGTCCTTCTGGTTCGGGCCCGGCGAGTCCCTAAGTTCAGTAAATTCCAAATCCCCATCAGACAGCCTCCTCACATAGTCCAAATTCTCGGCATGAACGAACCACGCGCATGCCTTCTAGTGGCGAAGCACTGCTGCGCCCTAATTGTCGCGGGTGCTTATCAAGCTGAAAACGTGCTCAGCTAGTGGGAATTGTCGCGGAGGAGCACAGCGTCGGATTCGTTGTGGCCGCGCAGTAACGCGATTTTCGTGCCGTCCCTCGAGAAGAGGAACTTTTCGATTCTTTCCGAAGTGAAGTGAGTGAGTTCATGGGGCGCGGACCCATCCAGCGGCTGCATCCAGAGATTGCTTACGCCTTTTTCGCGGACTGCAAAAACCATGGACTTTCCGTCGGGAGCAAACGCAAACGGCCACGAAGCGCGCGGATCGATGTCGTGGAAGTTGCTTTTTTTGTCGTCGATGGAATGAATGTTAAGGATGAGTCTGTGGTCCAGCTCGCGAACTTCCAGGTTAGCCACGGTCTTGCCGTCGGGCGAGATTTCGGAAGCACCTTGTGCCGTCGCCAGGATCGTCTCCGGCGAGCCGCCATCGATGGAAACGCGCTTGAGAGCTTGGCTGTCCGCGTAATCGACGTAATACACCCACTTGCCGTCCGGCGAGCAAACAGGATCGGCTTCGGCAGAGCCAAACGTAAGCTGTTTGAAGTCCGTTCCCGAGGTGCTCATCCTCCAAAGATTGAATGCTACCTTGCCCGCGCGGCCTGCGGAACGAATCACAAAGTAGCGCCCCACGCCGCAGGAAATCACTTGATCGGACACGTGCTCGGCGTCCGAGTAGATCAAGGTCTCGCCGCCCTCCGGTTTAACGACGCGAATGTCCGGAATCTGCGCAAAGACTATCCGGCCGTCGCCGGTCCAATCCCAATTCCATACCGAACTGCTGGACGACAACGTAATCGGATGAACGTCATCCGGCTGCGCGACGCTGGCGACCTCGAGCTCATACTTGGATTGCGACTGGTTCGCGACAATGGAATGGCCATCGGAGGAGATCGTGGGGAAAAGATAGGAGTTGGTGTCCGTCGTCAGACGCCTGTAATCCCCACCGGGATAGCTGACGATGCCCAGCTGTGCGTTCAAGACGCCCCCTTCGCCAAAGCCTGAAACCAGCAGGCCGGAACCGTCCGGCATCCACACCGGACTGCGAAAAACTTCTTTGCTCGAAAGCGCTTTGATCTCCTGTTTTCCTGTGGCCACATCCACGGTGAGGACCGCGGCCGTGGCCCCTTGTGCCATCTCCGATTCGGTGATCGCGATGGTCTTTCCATCCGGGGACCACGCGGGGCTGTAATTACCTTCGCTCCCCGCCAGCGGAACATCCTTGAAGAGCGTGCGGTCGGGCGAACCGTCGCTGTGCGCGACGATCAATTCGTAAGTCGGAGAATCGTGATCCTCGCGCAAGAAAGCGAAGCGGCTGCTGTCGGGCGAGAACGTCACTCGGCTGTCCACGTCCTTGATCAGCAAACGAGGCGTTCCGCCCAGAATCGGCGCGGAATAGAGCGAGGCAAGCGTGTGTTCGGACTCATCGCGGCGCACGCAGTAGATATTGTTGTTGTCGGGAGAAAAAGTGAGCCCCGCGTACCGAGTGGCAGCCGGGGCGAGAAGCTGCGTATTGCTGCCAGTCGCGATATGCCGCAGCCACAACGACTGCAATCCGTTTTCATCCCGCACGTGCAGCAGATATTTGCCGTCGGGAGAAATCGCGGCGAGAACTACGTGCCCGTTATTCGTCAGGTTTTCTATCGAGAAGGTTTCGAAGGGCACGTGGCGCGTGCGAAGCACCACGGAATAAATCCCGTAGGCCGCGGCCGCGGCAACCACGAGCAGCCCAAAAAGTGTGAGCCCTGTGCCGATCTTATGCTTTCTGGCGGCGTCCACGATCGCGGAGCTGCCCGAGGGCGTCACTTTCGGTTGAGACGATGGCGGAGCGGAAATGGTCGAGACGCGCGCGGCGGATCGTTGCGTGCTTGCCGGCCGGCTGCCGGAATCAATTTCGCGCTGGAGCCGTTTGAGATCGGCGCGCAATTCCGCCGCAACCTGATACCTCAAGTCGCGGTCCTTTTCGAGCGCCTTATTGAGGATGCGCTCCAGCTCGGGCGGAACATCCGGATTTACAGTCACCGGCGCTGCCGGCGTGTTGTGCAGGATGTTGTCGAAAACAACCGCGCTCGTCGACCCTGGAAACGCCTGTTTGCCCGTCAGCATTTGATAAAGTACGGCGCCCAGTGAAAAGAGGTCGCTGCGCGCGTCAATTTCTTCCCCGCGCGCCTGCTCCGGAGACATGTACTGGATCGTCCCGACCGCCATCCCCGGGCTCGTTAGCAGCGTGTCCGCCGCCGGCGAATCCAGCGTGCGGCCCGCCAAATCTGTGGAATGCCGGGGAAGCAACTTCGCCAATCCGAAATCCAGAACCTTGATCGCGCCCGATTCCATCACGAAAATATTTGCGGGCTTGATGTCGCGATGTACGATCCCTTTTTTGTGCGCGGCATCCAGCGCATCGGCGAGCTGAATCCCCATTTCCACCGTGCGGCTCACCGACAGCGGACCCGTGGCGAGCACCTTGTCCAGCGATTCGCCCACTAGCAACTCCATGGCGATGAAGGTGCGCTTGTCGTGCTCTTCAATGGCGTGGATCGTGCAGATGGAAGAGTGATTGAGCGCGGAGGCAGCACGCGCTTCGCGCAGAAAGCGTTCGAGAACTTGGCTGTCGCGCTGGTTCTCTTCCGGGATGAATTTTAGCGCGACGCGCCGCGCCAGCTTGGTGTCTTCTGCTTCATAGACGACTCCCATTCCCCCGGAGCCAAGTTTTCGCAGAATCTTGTAGTGGGCGACAGTTTCGTTAATCATGATTTGGGTGCAAGAGCGATGTTAGTCGCTCAGCGATTTTCGGTCAATGCGAAGTGAGAGCGGAATTGCGCGCCGGAGAGCAGACCGCAAACTTCCAGCGGCAACGCGAGATAGATCCACGCCTATCCGAGAAGCTCTAAATGCTACACAACTGGTGATGCGGCATACGCCGGAGTGCAGACCACGGGAGTAATCTAGCTTGCGCTCGTATCTCAGCCTTTGGGCGCGTAGTACCCTTTACGGGCCAGCACTTTCAAATCTTTTCCCGCCACGTCAATCTTGATTTTCCGGAATTTCCCGTCCCGCACCGCATTCGACGGATAGTATCCCAGCGTGTACTGGCTTCTCAGCTCCTCCGAGATTTGGTCGAACGCTTCCTGAAGATGCTTCTCATTATTCACCACGATCATGCGGCCGCCGGTTTCGTCGGTGATTTTCCGGGCGATGCTGGCGTTCGCCCCGTAGTGTGGATCGTAAACCAGCAAAATGTGCACGACCGTGTCCGTCCGCTGCGCCGCTTCAATAGCTTCCTCGACCCGCACTTTGCTGCCGTTGTCTTCCGCGTCGGTCAGCGCCACCACGGCCTTGCGCCCCGCTTCCGTCGAAAGCTTTTCATTGCAAGCCAGATAAAGTGCATCGTAGAAATTCGTTCCTTTGGACCCCGACTGCGGAATCGTCCCCGGCGTGACCGGGCCTCCCCCACCGCCTGTATTAATTTGCGCTTTGCGAATGGCGCGATTGAGTTCCGAGCGGTCGTCCGTGAAATCGGCAAGCAGGTCCACGTCCAGATCGAACGTCATGATCATCGCTTCGTCGCCCTTGCGCATCACGCGATTCAAAAAGCTGCTGGCTCCGTCCTGAATCGCCCCGAGCATGTATTGCTCGCTGCCCGAAGTGTCCATGAGCAACCCCAGCGTGATAGGCTGCGTCACTTCCTTAGAGAAGAATGCGATCTTCTGGTCCTGGCCGTCTTCAGCGACCTTGAAGTCGTCTTGCTTCAGGTCGGTTACGATGCGTTTGTTTTTGTCCCGCACGGTCACGAAGAGGTTCACCAGGTTTACGCTGGTCTTGATCGTCGGGCCTTGCGCTATCGGTTCCTGAGGCTCCTGCGGCCGCGCCGGCACCGCCATCGCCGCGGCAAGAACGGGCGTCACGCACAGCGCTGCGAGTTTCTTAAGAGAAGGCATGTATACTTTCCTTGACGAGAGATTCCCGGCTGGAAGTTGTCCGCTGGGTTCTTCGCCACGTTAGGATGCTAGCAAGAGGCGCGATGGATGCGTCGCCGGAAGAGCCGGCGGCGGTTCCAGCGCTCACTCCGAGAGGAAGTTTGGCCTGAGGGATATGAAAAGTCTACGAAAAATCGCGGGCATCACCACTCTACTATTCTTCGCGGCGCCGGCTTTGTGGCCCGGCTTTGCCGCTCGGCCCAGCCAGGACCCGCCTCCAGCTGGCCAGGATGCTTCCCCGCCTCCGCCTGACGTTCCTCGTCTCAGCGACGCGCGCGCCAAGATCACCGTCAACGCCAACTTGGTTGTCCTGCCCGTCACCGTGAAAGACCGCTACGGCCGTTTGGTCCCCGATCTCGGCAAAGACGAATTTCGCGTCCTCGAAGACGGCGTCGAACAAAGAATCGATGTGTTCACCGCCGAGGCCTTCCCTCTTTCGATGGTCATTCTGATCGACAACGATCTCAAAACGAAGGATGCTAAAGAAGTCCAGGACAGCCTCGACGCCATCGTCGGCGGCATGAGCGATCTCGACGAAGCCTTCGTCTGCCGCTTCGACGAGTTTTTTCACCCAGGCAAAGGTTTCACCAGCAATCAGGACACCCTGCTCACCGAGCTTCGTCGCACCAAGCTCGACAGCCAGTCCAGCGTCATGTCTCCCGGCGGTCCCTTCAATGGTCCTAGCATCAATGGCCACGCCCCGGATGGCTCTCCCTCGGTTCCTGGTTCAACCCGTACCATCCTTGCCGCTCCCACCAAGGCCCTGGATGACGCCGTCTTCGGTGCTGCGGAGCTCTTGAAGGACCGCCCTCGCAACCGCCGCAAAATCATTTTCATCATCAGCGATGGCATCGACGGCGGAAAGAAGTACAACACCAACACCTACGACAACACCGTCAAGGAAGTCCTCGCCCACAGCATCTCCGTCTTTGCCGTCGGCGTAGGCAGCGCTTTCTACGACCGCAGGTTCGAGCGGCTCTCCGAATACGCGCATAGCACGGGCGGCGACGTTTATTATGCCGCCAAAAAAGAATCGCTCCAGGATCTCTATTCGAGAATCACCGAAGAGGCTCGCAACGAGTACACCCTGGCCTACATTCCTCGCGACATCAAAGGCACCAAGGATTACCATGACGTCGAGGTCCGCGTGAAGCGTGAAGGTCTCACTATCCTCACGCGCAACCGCTACTACACCGGCCCCATCACCCGGTAAGTAAGCGCTCGCCCCTATCGGTTGTGCGCTACATTCTCGCGATTCATCAGAAAGTTGCCGAGGCGCGCCTCTCCAGTTCCAGTTCGCGAAGATAAAGAAAGAGCGGAAGCCCCAGGGAAACACCCACGAGCAGGACGGACACGATCGGAAGCCACAGGCTCCGCATCTTGAGCCGCGTCCCTTCGTTGCGAATGAAACCAAGCAAAACTACCGCGGAAATGATCACGTCCAGCCCGAAGAATCCACCGACGCGATTGGCGAAGAGTTGTTGCACGAAGAGCCGCATGTTCAGGCCGTGTTCGATCGCCCACGGAACGAATTCTGAGTAGGGAAGAGCGAGGCCCAAAACGCAGAGAATTAGATAGAGCATCTTTCGGTTCATGCGTGCACCTCGACGTTCGGGGAATCCGGAGTAGCCCTACTCTACTGCGAATCGGCTAAAAAGTAGTTAATTAACTGCTGAGTGGCTCTTCATGTGCGGGGCAAATCGGTTTATACGCGCAGCTTCGGCAAATGAACCCGGGATTTGGTGGAAATTCGCCCGCTCGTATGTCCGCCGCCGCTTCGAGAACGATCTTTTGCGCTTCGTCCAGTTGCTTGGCGTCTCGCGTCGTGACCTGGATCTGATTGTTCTGGAGATAGTGAAATACCAGGCGGACCGGATTCCATTCGAAGATTTCTTTTGCGGCCAGCGCATATAAGCTGAGCTGCAAATCTTTTTTTGCCTCGGCGTCCTTTTTCGGCTTGCCGGTTTTGTAGTCGATAATTTCCACGTCTTTGCGCCCCAGCGAGTTCACCTGGTCCATGCGGCCGATGATGGTGACGTTGTTCTCCAGCGGAAGCTCGAAGGATTTTTCTTGCTCGATAATCTGCGGCGCCGCTTCGAGCATCGCGGCGTGAAAGGCACGTAGTTGCTCCAGGCCATCCCGTTTGTAGCCTTTTTCCTGATAGTCGTCTTCAAATCCCGCCGAACTCCACTCCGTGTCGAAAATCCGCGCAACCTCTTCGAAGGGCAGCTTTACGCCTTTGCGCAGTTGGTCGACGAATCGCTTGATCGTCGTGTGCATCACGCTGCCGAAGCTCAGCACCGCTTTGGGGCCTTCCTTCAGAGACCATCCGCGGCTGAAGAGATATTGTTGCGGGCAGCTCCGATAGCCGCTCACCGCCGAGGGACTTAAGGTCAGCGGTTCCGGCGTGGGCGGATGGAATTCGAGAGCCCAATCCGCGATGCGCGAGAAAATCTTTGGAGGCTCGGCGGAAGCCGGGAAGAGTTGCGGATCGCCGGCGCTTTGTGCGTCCTTCTTCGCGATGGCGGGAGTCTCGGGCAATTTGGGGCTGAGCTGGTGAACGTCGCGCCGCTTGATGGCGGGGTCCATCAAAATGTCTTCGACGAAAACCGGGATCTTTCCCTTTTTTTCGGTGAGTGTCGTGAGCGTGAGGCGATTTTCCGCGCGCGTGAGCGCCACGTAAAAAAGCCGGCGCTCTTCCTGAATGTGAAACTGTTCGGCGGGTTCGCCTTCCTTCATCAGCGCGGCGGGAAATTCGAACACGCGAGAGCGTTCCGTCGCGGGGAATTTTTTGTTGTTGATGCGCAGCAGGAATACCTGCGGAAATTCGAGGCCTTTTGCCCCGTGGACGGTCATCAGCTGCACGGCGTCGCCGGGAAAATCGTCTTCGAGGCTGATTGTGCCGCCCGCTTGCGAATAGTAGCCGAGATATTCGACGAATTCCGCTAGCCCGCGCGTTTCGCTTTTTGGCTCCCATTCCTTCACGAATTCCCTAAGCCGCGTCACGTACTTGCGGTCTTGCGCCCCGGCGCGTTGCGCCACTTCCAGCCATTCCAGCAGATCGCCCAGAATTTCCCGCGCCGTGCGCCGCCGCAGTGTTTTTCGCTGCTCCGTTAGGAACTCGACGAGCCTGCCCAGCGCGGCGTGCGAAGCGTCGAATGCGAGCTGGCCTTGCGTGCCTTGCAGCATGTCGTAAAGCGCTTTCTTTTCTTTGCGCGCGCGTTCCGCGAGGCGCACTAAATCGCCGGCTCCGAGCGACCACGCCGGCGCCCCAAGAACGCGCGCGCAGGCGATGTCGTCGAACGGAGTGGCAATCAGCCGCAAGTAAGCCAGCACGTCTTTCACCAGCGGGTGATCGAGAATCGAGAGCTTGCTGATCACAAACGGAATCTTGCGGCGCGAAAGCTCTTCGACCAACTCGTCGCGGTGCGCGTGCTGACGGTAGAGGACGGCGAAATCGCGCCATTTCCGTCCAGCCGCGTGCAAGCGCTGAAGTTCGCTCGCGATCCAGCGCGCTTCCCCTTCCTCCGTCTCCAGCTCGACGACCCGGATTTTTTCGCCTTCTTCTTTGTTGGCGCTCAGCACTTTCTTGGGAAAGTCCGCGCTCACCGTGTTTTGCCCGATGACTTGTGTCGCCACACGAAGAATGTTGGGCGTGGAACGGTAATTTTCGACCAGCGAAACGCGGAAGGGAGTCGAGTCGGCACCTTCGCGCCACCCGGCGAAGCGCTCCAGAAAAAGTTTGAAGCTGCCAAACGAAGCGCCGCGGAAGCGGTAAATGGCTTGGTCGTTGTCGCCCACGGCGACGATGTTCTTTTTGTCCCCAGCGAGAAGTTCGAGAAGGCGAAGCTGCGCGATATTCGTATCCTGAAATTCGTCGACGAGGATGTAACGGTATTTTTCCTGAAGCGCGCCACGCAGTTCGGCGTTGCTCTCCAGAAGCTCGACAGCTCCCGTGATCAGCGACCCGAAAGAAACGCGTTTCTTTTCGCGCAGCAAATCTTCGCTGGCCCTGTACGCTCGGGCGATTTCCTGCTGCAGCGCAACCTCTTCGGCGCGTTCCTTGAAAGTATCTTCGTCCAGCGCATCGCGCTCGGCCTCGAGTTGCTCCGCCAGGCGATCGGCGTACGCCTGGTAGTCCTCGCACGAAACGAGTTCATCCTGGCAGCGCGAAAAAAACTCCACAAAGTCATTCAAAAACTGCCCGGGATCGGCCAATCGCCGGTACTTGTCGAGCTTTAGCCGCTCCAAATTCCGCCGCAGCAAAATCCAGTGATCGACCTTGTCGATCATCAAGCGTTCCGGTGCAGCTTCCTTCAAAAGGCCTTCGCAGAACGCATGAAACGTCGCGAGCGTCACATTTTTTCCGCGTTCGCCGGTAGCGCGCACCACGCGTGCTTTCATCTCACCCGCTGCTTTGTTCGTGAACGTTAAGCCAAGGATATTTTCCCCGGAAAGCGAACCATCCGATTGCAGCAGGTGACGAATTCGCTCCGTAATGACGCGCGTCTTCCCCGTTCCCGCGCCGGCAATGACGAGCAAAGGCCCCTCGCCATGCGTAATGGCGCGCCGCTGCGCGTCATTCAGCTTCAGCCCGCTTTCCGCCGGGGGATCAAGATCAAACAGCGTTGCCATAACGTTAGAAGGTTAGCGGAAATCTGCGCGAAGAGGAAACGAGGATCGCCTTTAGGCTTTTTTTAATGAAAAGAGTGTTTCTTGCTGCGAGAGCTTTCCCGCCGCTACCTTAGCGTTCATGTCGGCGGATTTGCCGCGGGGAACGCTAAGTGATTCCCACTTTCCCGTTTTTGTGAAAGTCAGATGCTTGGCGAGAAACAAAATCTGGCCAACGTGGTGCGCGTAGTGGGCAATCTGCCGGTTGATGGCTTGCATGACGGAGTGTGGTTCGGTACGAATCGTCACGGTTCGCGTGAGTTCGGCTTCCGTCAGCGGTTCGAGCGCATCGAAAACGATATTTCCAGCCGCGCTCCCACTGTTCGATCAATTCGGCACGTGTGCTAGCCGGAGCCTCGAATTCGGTGTCGCGCTTCCGGTCTGGTTTCTCGCCATCGGTAGTCAGGAAATCGCGCCAGCGCGAGCGCATATTGCCGGACATGTGTTTCACGATGATGGCGATGGAATTCGATTCCGCGTCGAGCGTGTGGAAGAGGGCTTCGTCCGGGCATTGCGCCATCGCGCGGTCGGCCAACTTTTTGTAGTAACGAAACAGCCCGATGGAATCTTGCAAATACGATGTGCTGAGTTGGTGCGGCATGCGAATATTTTCTCCCCCGCGCAGTCGATTGTCAACAGCCATTTCGGCTCGACATCTTCGATCTGACCGGATATCGAGCGTAAGATTCTGGGAACTGGGAGCGCCGAAAATAAAGCTTGACATTTCGCCTTTTGTTTCGCCTATGATTTCGGGCGCCGAGTGGACATTTCGTACAGGAGGCCGACATGACTATTGGACAATCGATGCTGCCGGAATTCGATCAAGAGATGCAGAGCACCCGCAAAGTGCTCGAACGCGTGCCCGACGACAAGTGGGGTTGGAAGCCACACGAGAAGTCCGGCACAGTGGGCTGGCTTGCTTCGCATGTCGGCACCGTCCCGGGATGGATCACCATGACCATCAATACCGACGAACTGGATTATGCGCCAGTCGACGGGCCGGGCTACGAACCGCCGAAAATCACCAACCGGAAGGAGCTTCTCGCGGCATTCGACAAAGAAAGCGCGGAAGCTCGGGCTGCTCTTGCCGGCGTCAGTGACGCGGACATGATGAAGGGCTGGAAACTGCTCGCAGGGGGCCAGGAAATCTTCACGCTGCCGAAAGTCGCCTGTATTCGCAGCATGTGCATGAACCACATGATTCATCATCGCGCGCAGCTCACCGTCTATTTCCGTTTGATGGGCGTGCCCGTTCCGGGCCTGTACGGCCCGAGCGCCGACGAAGGCATGCCGGATTCGGCGGCAGCTGCAAACTAAACCGGGAACCAACGGGGAATCATGGAGAGAAAGGCGGATCCTGTCCGCCTTTCTCCCTTCTCTGCTCCCGCGTTTCGTATATCGCCTTTCGCGTTTCGTATTTCGAAATTCGCCTCTCGCGTAGCACTTTCAACTTTCAACTTTCAACTTTCAACTTTCAACTTTCAACTTTCAACTTTCAACTTCGCTCTCTCCCGGCAGCGCCTCCAGCCGCAACGCGGTATAATAGTTTGCGTCGCTCCTCCGGAGGATTACCACACACATGGATACTCCCGTCATTCTTTCCGCTGTACGCACGCCCATCGGAAAATTTCAAGGCGGGCTTGGCGGCTTTTTCAGCCGTCGAGCTTGGCGGCAAAATCGTCGCTGAAGCCATTCGGCGCGCCGGATATCGACGCCAACGAAGTCGACGAAGCCATCCTCGGCAATGTGGTGCAAGCCGGGCTCGGCCAGAATCCCGCGCGGCAAGCGGCGCTGAAGGGTGGCTGCGCTCCTCGCGTTGCAGCGATGACGATCAATAAAGTTTGCGGGTCTGGTTTGAAAGCGGTCGCTCTCGCGGCGCAAGCCGTGCAGCTTGGCGAATCGGAAATGGTTGTGGCGGGCGGCATGGAGTCGATGTCCAACTGCCCGTATCTGCTGCCGCAAGCGCGCACCGGCTACCGGCTTGGCGACGGCAAGCTCGTCGACTCGATGATTCACGACGGCTTGTGGGATGCGTACGAAGATTTTCACATGGGCATGACCGGCGAACTGGTCGCCGAAAAATACGGCATCACGCGCGAAGAGCAGGATCGGTTTTCGGTCGAGAGCCACCAGAAAGCGGTGCGCGCGCGCAAATCCTGTTTTTTTGAAGGACAAATTTTGCCGATCGAAGTGCCGCAGAAAAAAGGCGAGCCCATCGTGATCAAGTATGACGAATCGCCGCGCGAAGATACTTCGCTGGAAGCGCTCGCGAAACTGAAGCCGGCGTTCAAGAAAGATGGCACGGTGACCGCAGGCAACGCTCCCGGCACCAACGATGGCGCGGCCGCGCTGATTGTCACCAGCGAACGCAACGCAGCGCGCCTCGGCAAGCAGCCCATCGCGCGGATCGTCGCGCAAGCCGTCAGCGGCGTCGAACCCAAGTGGGTGATGATGGCGCCGGTCGAAGCCGTCGAAAAGCTGCTCACCAAAACCGGCTGGGACCGCGACAAGGACGTCGACCTCGTCGAACTAAACGAAGCGTTCGCCGTTGCGGCCATCGCCGTGACGCGTCAGCTGCGGCTCAATCCCGAAAAAGTAAACGTAAACGGCGGCGCTGTGGCGCTAGGCCATCCGATCGGCGCGAGCGGCGCGCGCATCCTGGTCACTCTTCTCTATGAATTGCAGCGCCGCAACCTAAAGCGCGGCATCGCCGCCCTCTGCCTCGGCGGCGGCAACGCCGTCGCCCTCGCCGTCGAACGTTACTAGCTCTTCCACTTCACCTCGTTGCCGCAGTCGTCTGAATGAATACAGCCAAAGCCGCAGCGTTTCGCCCTGCGCTACATATCTGACGTGGCATTTTCCGGGGCGTTCTGCGGTAATGGCGCGCCGCTCAATTCCTGCGCGCAGTAGGGGCAGAACTTGTCGGTTTCGACGACTTCGCGTTTGCAGTTGGGGCAGCTGGGATGGAGATTGCATTTGCAGTTGGGGCAGAAGTTGAAGCGGGCGCCGACGGATTTTCCGCATTGCGGGCAATCGTACGGCAAGGGTTCGCGCATCAGGAAATAAATGACGAAGCCGAGGAAACCCCATGCAGGCAAGAGGAGAATCACGAGCAGCGTCCACAGGGCGGTGTTCATATCGCGGCGTTTCGCGTCGCGATTCACGTAGGCGATCAAAAAAATGATGCTCGCCATGCAAACGGAAACCATGGTGATGATTCCGGCTAAGGCCAGGGAAGCGAGCGCGGGGTTATATTTCAGGTCTGGAGGAAAGATCTCGTCATGACTAGGAAGCCCGTGCAGATTGACGAGCAAAGCGGCAGCTTGAGCCACAACGAAGAGTAAAGCAACCGTCCAGCGAAGCCACGCGGGGACGAGCTTGAACTCGCTCCAGAAATGGAGGTTCTCTTTTTTGCGGCGGAAGCGAATGAGCCGCATTCTCTCGTTGAAAGAACCGCTTACTTTTTGTTGATAGTCCGACATACGTTTTCCTCTCTAAAACTTTTCAAACTCTCTAAAACTCTTGATTCGACGGTGTCTCGATTTACCTTGCTTGATCGCGCTCATTCGCTTGCCTTAGGTTTTCCATCAACACGACGGCGGCTGCGACCAGCGCGGGGATCGTCCACCAAAGGCCAAAACCCATCTCCCAGATCAGCCTCGGAAGGCCCATGCGTTCGCCGATCCACTCGAACGCGCGCCAGACGTAAGGCGCGGTGGCGATGCCGAGCGCCCAGGACATGGCGCACATGATCCAGAGCAGGCGGCGCTTGGGTTCGCGCTCGCGCATTTCCTGGGCGCGAAGCTGCACGCGGAACTGGGTGCGAGCGGCGAGCCCGCGCGGAAGCGGAACCGGAATGGCACGCAAGACGCGAAGTGCGTCATTCGTTTGCTGCGCGACTTGGGCACAGGCTTGGCATTCGCGGAGATGCGCGGCAAGCCAGTCGCGCTCGGCTTGAGAAATTCCTTCGATGCGCTCTTGCGCGATTAACTTTTCCGCGCGGGCGTGGAGATTTTCGTTCATGCCGCACTTCCTTGCATCGCGCCGCGGAGGGCTTCGAGTCCGCGATAGAGGCGCGACTTGACGGTGGAGAGCGGCGCGGCGAGAACGCCGGCGATTTCCTCGAGGCCAAGCTCTTCGTGAAAACGGAGAACGAGAACTTCGCGATAGACCGTGGGAATACTTTCCAGCGAAGCGTGGACGCCGGTTTTTTCTTCCGCGGTTAAAACCAGATGCAGCGGCGACGGTTGATTCTCGGCGGCGAATTCCATCGGCGCGCCTTCCTCAGGATCGGTGCAGCGCGTCGAGGCTTTGCATTTTTTTCGCGCGCTGCCAGTCGATCACCAAGTTGCGCGCGATGCGGAAAAGCCAGGCCTCGAATTTGTATTTGCCGTCGTACTGATGGCCGCGTTCGAGGACGCGGATCCATGTTTCCTGAAAAAAGTCTTCAGCGCGCTCGCGGCTCGAAGTCAGATAGAGCAGATAGCGGAAGAGCCGGTACTGATACTGCTCGATCAGTTGGTCGAGGAGATCGGGGTCGCGGCGCTTGAGCCCTTGGGCGAGAGCTTTGTTGTCGTCGGCCATCTGGGTGGAGAAGAGGAAAATCGACCTTAATGGTGCCGAGGTCAGAGTTGTAAATGTCGCGCTCATTCTACAGGGTATACGGCGGGACGCGGCAAAAAGACGCAAGGCCAAAGCTCTAGCCAAGTCGCTGGAATCTCAGTGGTTACGGGTTGTGGTTGGGGCTATTGTCGATTCGAGCCTCCTTTC
The DNA here is from genome assembly GCA_963804545.1 of uncultured Acidobacteriota bacterium. GTDB lineage: Bacteria > Acidobacteriota > Terriglobia > Acidiferrales > UBA7541 > Acidiferrum. Next base: position 953,074 of record CAWDQW010000004.1, on the reverse strand, counting down.
GGATGAGAGAAGTAATGAAGTAACGATGTAACGACGGCGATAGGATTCGGTGGGAACGCTGCGGCAAGACTGTTGGGCTTGGGTGCCGAGGCCTCTATACCCCCACCCCCGGGGTGTGCGCGAGTTATGAAGTAAGTGCATGAGAGGAAGAGGGTTGCGGGCGTTCCTGCGTGTCGCGCAGAGACGTGCGGCCTCCGACCTATGGCTCGGTGTGAACGGTGCACAGATTGAAATCCGTGCCACCCCCTCCCCCGGTTTTTTGTAAGTGCAGATTCTAAAGGGGTTACGAGTGAGTTTTGCGTAAGTGCGGATTCTGCTGGATTTAGGGAAAAAGCTGGTCAAGGTCGATCCTTCGACTACGCCCAGGGCAAGAAGTTCAAGGTTGAAGGGAGAAAGATTCGGAGAGCTAAACACAGAGACACAGAGCGCACAGAGGCCGGGAACGGGGACGGATTTAGAGATAGAGGTGGGGTTGGCGGCGATCATAGAGCATAGTAACATGGGTTGTGATTACTGTCAAGGACTATTATTAGTGAGTACCATTCGAATGAGACGGGCGGAAGTTGTGTGGATAGAAAGGGTTGGCGGGAGTTTGCGAGTTTGGTGAGACGGTTTTGGGTAGTGAGTAGTCGACAGGGAGTAGTGAGTAGTGGAGGCTCGGCGGGGGTGCTTTGCGATCGTGCCCCGTGCTCCGTGACCGGTGAATCAGAGAAAGATGCAGACTTCGGACCTTTTTCGATTGCGCTGAGGAGACGTCCCGTCTCTCCCCGCCGTCGTCCCCGTCGTCCATTCCGGCGTGTCGCTCAATCTGTGGCCCGCCTGGGACGGTTCTCCGTATTGGGCATTGTTGGGATGGGAGGGCAAGAGAAGCGGCGACCTGCAAAAAGATTTATTGTTCGCGACGGGGGCGTTTTTCGTCGGGCGCAATTGGAAGCTGAAACCTGTAGCCTACCCAGTGTTCCGTCAGGATGAAGCGGGGGTGGGCGGGATCCTTCTCGATTTTTTTTCGCAGCTGGTTTATCACTACGCGGAGATTTTCGGTTTCTTCGCCGTAATCGGGGCCCCAGACGGCTTGCAATATTTTCCTGTACGTGAGAGGTTTTCCGTGTTCGGTCACGAGCAGGCGTAGAACGTTGAATTCTCGGGGAGTTAGGTGAACTCTTTCGCCGCGAACGGCGACGGCTCTTTTTTCAAGGTCGACGGTCAGTTCGGGAGTCTCGATTTTCGGAAGCCGTTGATCGGGAGTGGAGCGTCGCAGCGCGGCCCGGACGCGCGCCAGCAGCTCTCCCATGACAAAGGGTTTCACAATATAATCATCGGCGCCGGAATCCAGCGCATCAATTTTGTCACGTTCGGAGTTGCGGACCGTCACCATGATGATGGGGCCTGCAAAGGACAAGCGAATCTTGCGGCAAGCTTCAGGCCCGGCCATGTCGGGCAGATTGAAATCCATGAGAATAAGATCGGGGCGCTCGCGTAGAACGCGTTCGATACCTTCCTGGCCGTTCTTGGCCTCGACGAAGCCATAGCCAGCGTTCAAAAGTGTTGTTTGCAAGACGCGGCGAATTTGCGGTTCGTCGTCCACCACGAGAAGCGTGGCATTGTTCATGGCCCGTCGTCTTTCTATGTGCACCCGCAGGGAGGCGGGCGAGGAATCTGCAGCGTTGTCCGAAGAGTCCGAAAATGCTACAGCACCGGTAGTAAGGAAACCTTCAAGGAGTCCTAAAGAGTTCATAAGGACGAGAAGGAGCTGTATCTGCTTGTGTACGGCCGTCTTCGCGATCGTTGGGTGCATTGACCCTTCAGCCGCAGATTGCGGATGGCACAAGAAATAACGCTGGAACAGGATTCCGGGAGATCGGAGTGTGAGCAGCATATTGTTGCAACACACCTCCGCTTCGGAACCGCAGCCCGGCGCTGAGCGGTGCCCGATGGCAGATTTTGCCTCGCTGCATTGCTAGGACTTGGGAAACAGAAAACGTCCTCCGATCAGCCGTCGGCACAAATTGCTGGTGTTCTCAGAAGTCGAGGCGCAGGGCGAATTGCCCGGTGCGATTTCCGCCGCTGCCCTGTGGCAGCACAGATGTCAGCATCCCGAAGGTTGACGGGTCGCTGACGTTTGTGGCACGGCGGCGCGAAATTGGGGTGGTTGAAAAGATTGGTGAAAGACGCCTCAAAGCGCAACCGATATCGCTCACTGAGACTGAACACTTTGGCTAGCGACGCATTCACGTTGATGAGATTTGGCCCTTCCAGAATGCCCAAGCCGCAATTTCCAAACCGCCCGGCATCGTGGGCGGAAGCGCAAAGGCGCTGAAGTTGAAGAAATCGTTCGGGGTCTGATTGGAAGGGACGGGATTTCCTACGCAATCGGGACGCGCCTGCGCCGATCCTTCTTCATTTCGTTCGACCAGATTCGTGTTCGACTGATCTGGGGCTGCGTTCATCGTGGGCGTCAGCCACGGGCCGGTTTGTATCGTCACAACCGTGCTGAGATTCCATCCTCCGAGGACTGGGTTCAGGCGCCCAGGTACGGTGAAGAACTGCCCCTTTCCAAATGGCAGTTGGTAAGTGCCCGTGAACAGGAAACGTTGCCGCGGCGTTCCCGCCACGTTGCCGCGGTCGTAGCCAGATCTTACCAGTTGGCAATTTCAACGGCGTAGGGCTCTTCGCTGGCGAATCCGGTTGGCGCATCGCTGCCTTGCGCGTCGCTGATATTTTTCGCCTAGGTGTAGTTCGCCTGGAATGTCAGCCCGTGGGAAACCCTGGTCGTGACTTCGGCTATGCCCGCCTGATAGTTGGCGTTTCCAATGCTTTCCGAATCCATCAGCAGACCGAACTGCGGATAGGGCGTTTCGCTGCTGGTGTACGGGGTCGTGCTGGCCGGCACTTGGTCCAAGTCTATCGTAATGGGGAGGTGCCAGGTTGCTTGGCCGACGTAGCTGAGCCGCACCGTCGTGTTCGGCGTCACTTGCCGCTCCACCGTCAGGTTCCATTGCGCTGAGGTGGGATCTTTCCAGTGGATATTGTTGGACTCCTCAAATGCGCCCCCGCCTAGCTGGACTGCCGCATTCGGCGGGGTGGCGTTCGGAAACTGGTAGATCTGATTTGTGACAGGATAGGGATTGGCATAGCTGACGAGAGGTGAAAGAGCAATCACCCCACTGTTGAACGACATGGGGCCAAGCGTGGTCATCGTGAACATGCCAAACCCCGCGCGAATTACGGTTTTGTCATCCTTCAAAGGCCGATAGGCAATGCTCACGCGCGGATCAAAATCATGCAGAGGCGCATACCGCAGTCCCGGTGGAAGGCCGGCCTGGCTGGCCGAGATCACATTCGTACACGGTAACGATGGATCGGGGGCCAGCCCGTAGTTCGTGAGCGAGCACCCATTGAAGGACTCAAGATCTGCGATGTAGGACGGGGTCGCGGGGCCATAAGTCTTCAGCAAGGAAAAGAATTTGTCCGGAACGACGATGGCGTTGAGTGAGGGGACGAAATTGGCCAGATCGCCGTTCGTTTCGGTCATGGCGGGTTGCAATTCCCACCGTAGCCCGTAATTGACAGTGAGATGGTTGTTGACCTGCCATTCGTCCTGGCCGTAAACACCCGAGTGCCAGGCATAGGCGTTGACTTGTGGGCCCCCGATGTCCGCGAAGTTCGATTGCGGCGCCCCGAGCAGAAAATCGCCTAGCGAATAGTTTGTGAGCGCGCCGTTGAAGTTGAACTGGCCGTAGTCGTCCGAAGCGTAAAAATACATGAGGGCGTTATAAAGGACTCTGCGCGTGTCGAAGCCGAATCGCATCGTGTGCGTGTGTTTTATGATCGTGAAATTGTCGGTGAACTCGTAGGTCTTCGAAAGGGTTTGCCCACCCGATCCTGCCCGATGCCTGTAACGCTGCCGTCTGAGAAGTTAAACGTAGGGAAGGCATGGCCCGTGGGCTGCGTGATGAACTGTAACGGTATGGTGCTCAGCGTCAGACCGAGCTGGCCCGGCCCTGTGCCGACATCGGACTGTGCGCCGCTGAGTGGGAACGTGTCATTTTCATCGTGAAATTTGTAAATCCAAAGCGGAATTCGTTGAGTAAGCTGGTGGTCAGCGCATAGTTGTAGGAGAGCACCAAGCTTCGATTTTGGTCGTGGGCCTGGTCATTGGGCAGAAAATTATTTGCGGGTGCAATCGTGCCGGCGCTGGTGGACTCGGTGACAAAGACGTTTTTGAAGCTGAAGCGGCCGAAATCTGCTGCTTGGATGTGAGGGTTTGATCGACGCGGACGTCGAAGGCGTTGGAGTTGGACGGGATCGGCACGAGCGTCTGGTAGTTGTAGGCCGGGGTTCGCGACGCTCCAGAGTTGTGCGTTTGGCAGCGGATAGTAGTCATTCAGCAATGTCTGCGAGACGGGATTGAGGCAGTCCGTCGGTCCGCCCGGGCCCGGGGAGGTGCAGGACGGAATGGTGTTGTTCGGATAGGGCGTCTCCGGTAAAGGGATCCATTAGCGGGCCCGCCCCCAGTGCTGTGACAACATCGCTCAAATTCCCATTTCTTTCATCTCTGCGTGGGAACGAGAAGAAACTCGGGCGCAGAGGTAGTCTTGCGGTTTCCCTCGTAATCCGCAAAGAAAAATGTCTTCTTGTCTCTTGCCGTTCCACAGTTTGGGAATGGTTACCGGGCCGCCCAAGCTGCCGCCGAAGGTGTTGAAGGTTTTTGGCGCCTTGGACGGAAAGCCTCATAGATCGTGGAGTCTAGCGCATCGTTCTGAAAATACTCGAACAGGCTTCCGTGAAGTTGCTCGGTGCCGCTCTTGGTGGTAAAGGTCACATCCCCTATCTGGGCAAACTCGGCGTTATTGTTGAATGCCGTGACTTTCATCTCCGCGATGCCCTTCCTGGGAGGGATAGGCATCCTGTAAAGCGCCGTTCAAGCGCACGCTGGCCGTGGAGATTCCATCCACGGAGAAACCCATCTGGGCGGCGGTTGCGCCGCCCACGGCGATATTTCCGTTGGTTGTCCTTGACGACGTCGGGAGAAACGGCTAGGGCCGCCAGTGGGCTAGTCGATACCGCCCGCGAATTCAGGGGCAACTGGATAATGTCGCTATTGACTTTTGAATCGGCAAGCGTGGCGTTTTCGGTGTTCACCGTCACAGCGGCCTCGCTTACTTCGACCGCCTGATTCTGCGACGCCAACGCGAGGTTCACGTCCAGGCGCAGGTCCTGCCGGGCCGCCAATTCGATTTTGTCGACAATGGCCTTGGCGAAGCCCTCCTTGGTTGCCACCAGACTGTAGTGTCCCGGCTTGACGTTCTCAAACGCGAAGTTACCGTGATCGTCGCTGGTCGCCGTGAAGTCTGTGTTTTCATCAACACTATGGAAGATGACTTGGGCCTGCGGGACGGACGAACCGCTCTGGTCCAGCGTCGTGCCGCGAATGCTGCCGAAGGTGGATTGGCCCATCGTCGACCGCGCTGACAATAGGATCAAAATCAAGAGTGTCGATAGTTTGACTGACATGGCGAGGCCCCCTTTTTTCTGATTTGCGCACGTCGTGCGCAAGGCGTTGGAGGGGAGAATAGAGAGGCGTTCATAATGAAATCGTGAGGATTTTCAGAAAAGAATAGATGGCTTGTATAAGTTTCTTGAATCGCGCCCAAATTATTGATTGTTTACATGCGTGTTATGGATGCCGGGGTGTGAGTATGCGCGCGTCCGTTCCTTCGCCTGCGGGGCTGATGGTTATTATTGGAAGGCGGATAGGGGGATGGAGTCGGCCAGGGATTTGTAGCCGGCGGGGGAGGGGTGGAGGTGGTCGCCGGAGTCGAAGGCGGGGAGGAGCTGGTCGGGGTGGGCGGGATCGCGGACGGCGGCGTCAAAGTCGAGTACGGCGTCGAAATGGCCGGGGGTGCGGATCCATTGATTGACGGATTGGCGGTCGGCTTCGCTGGTCGGGCTGGGATGGTAATAGTCGGAGCCGACGTAGGGAGTGATGGTGGCGCCGAGGACGCGGAGGTTGTGGGCGTGGGCGCGTTCGATGAATTGGCGGTATGCGGCGAGAACGTGTTCGACTAGCGCGGCGTGGTCAGCTGGGGGAACTTCGCCGGTTCTGGCTAGTCCGCCGAGATCGTTGACGCCTTCGAAGACGATTAGCCAGCGGACGCCGGCGGGCGCGAGGACGTCGCGATCGAAACGCGAGAGGGCGTTCGGACCGAGGCCGTCGGTGAGCAAGTGGTTTCCGCCAATGCCTTGATTGGAGACGCCGACGTTTTTTGTGCGGGGCGAGGCTTGGAGTCTGGCGGCGAGGACATCTGTCCAGCGGTCGTTGCCGTTGGTGGTGGCGCCGTGGCCATCGGTGATGGAATCACCCAGGACGACCACTGCCCCTGCTTCCGGCGGAGCTTGGACATCAATCTCTGAAATCTGGAACCAGTGATCGACGTGCTTGGGCTCGAGAAGAGTCGCAGCGGCGACGGCGTCGCCATGAACGTAGTAAGTGGTGGCGCGCGAGCCGGGGTGGCTGGTTTCGCGCGACGGCGGAATGTCGAGATGGAATGTTACGGCGATGTCGGACAGCGGGGCGACGTTCAGAATGACGGGATCGGAGACGAATTCGGCGGCTGGCGGGACGATGACGTCGGGTTTGCCGGCGAAGGTGAGCGACAGATCGCTCGATGGGTCGATCGCCGGCGAGGATGTTGAGATCGGGCGCGCGATGTGGACCGAAGTAAAGCGAAGCGCTTCCGTTCCGAAGGCGTTTGATACGTGAACACGCAATGCGGAGCCGCCGATTGAGAGGTGAAAGATCTGGCGCACCGTGGCGTCGCGCAAGTCTTCGAGCGGCAATGCGTTTTGAGGTTCGGGGATTTGTTGGGACGTACCCCATGTGGCGACCCAGATTTGTGGGGCGGACGAAGATGCCATAAGCGGGCGGGCCAGCAGGAAGCCGAAATAAATCAAGAATCCAAACGCGGCGAAGAAACTAAGTGCACGCTTCATAGTGGAAGGTTTAGCATGGGCAGCCGAAGTAGATAGGCTATTCAAAAACGGCGGAATCATATCACCTGGAGTTCTCGCGTGTCCTTCTCACGTAAAGCTTCTGCTCTGTGCATCTGTCTGATCGCCGCTGTGGCGATTTCGTCATCCGCATTTGCCCAGAGTTCCGCGCGCCGCCGCCTGTGACGTTCACTGCGGACCAGGATCACCAGAACATGATGGACCAGCTGGGGATCAAGGCGCTTGCGGCCGGGCTACAGCGGGAACGAGAAGGCGCCAAATCACGCCAATTATGTTGAGTTGACAGCGAATCCGTATCCGAATGTGCCCGATCCGTTCGTGCTGAACAACGGGCAGAAGGTGACGAGGGCGGAGACGTGGTGGAAAGTGCGGCGGCCGGAATTGGTCGAAATGTTCTCGAAGTATGTCTACGGGCGAGTGCCGCAAAATGTGCCGAACGTATCTTGGACGGTGAAAACTGTGGATCACGAGATGGTGGGGTTCACGCCGGTGGTGGCGAAGGAATTGATCGGAGAACTTGATAACTCGGCGTATCCGGCGATTAGCGTGAAGATCCACATGATTGTGGTGACGCCGGCAAACGCTAAGGGACCGGTGCCCGTGCTCATGATGTTTGGGCGGGCGGCATTTCCGAATCCGAATGAGCCGCACGGCGAAGAGGTGGAGCGCCTTAACAAAGCGTGGAAAGCGCTGATGGTGCAGCAGGATCCGTCGCTGAAGGACGTGTTCGCGAAGCATCCGGCATGGGACCCGGTGAAGGAGACGCCATTTACTTTCCCGCAGTTGAATGAAGACGGCGATTTGCCGAATACGTGGCAATTGATTGCAGCGGGGTGGGGATTCGCGATGTTGGATCCGGCGAGCGTGCAGGCCGACGATGGCGCAGGAATTACGCGGGGAATCATCGGGTTGGTGAATAAAGGGCAGCCGCGCAAGCCGGAGGATTGGGGTGCGTTGCGTGCTTGGGCGTGGGGAGCGGGGCGCGGACTGGATTATCTGGAGACGGACGCGGCGGTGGATGCGAAACACGTGGGAATTGATGGCGTATCGCGGTACGGCAAGGCCGCGCTGGTCACGATGGCGTTTGATCAACGCTTCGCGATGGTGCTGGTGGGATCCTCAGGCAAAGGAGGAGCGACACTGTGGCGGCGCAACTGGGGCGAGGCGGTGGAGAACATCACAGGAGGGGAATACTACTGGATGGCGGGGAATTTCATGAAGTATGGAGCGTCGGAAGCGACGTTTGGGAGCATGAACCCTGGCGATATTCCAGTCGATTCGAACGAGTTGATTGCGCTGTGCGCGCCGAGACTTACGTTTATCAGCTATGGGATCCCGGAAAAGGGAGATGCGAAATGGCTGGATCACCTGGGCAGCTTTATGGCGACAGTGGACGCGAGCCGCGTGTTTACACTGCTGGGGGCGAAGGGAATTGACGCGGGCGCAGATTATCACACGGCAAAAATGCCGCCGGTGAACCACGGGCTCCTCGATGGGCAGCTTGCCTGGCGGCAGCATGATGGCGGCCATACAGACGCGCCGAACATGAAATGGTTCATTGAGTGGGTGGAGGAGTTTATCGGGCACGTGCCGTCATGATTCTCGGCGCTCGGAAATTTTTTCGCGATTCCTGAATTCAGCACGGCCTAGTGCGAAGTAGTTTGGCGCGATGCAGAAGGGTTTTCTCTTTTATGTTTTGTCCTCAATGCAAAGCCGAGTATCGCAGCGGGTTTGCGCGGTGCGCGGACTGCGATGTCGAACTCGTAGAAGACTCGCCAGGAGGGGCTTTGGCCGCTCCTGAGCCCGTCACTCCGGGAGATCCCAGCGAGGACCCATTTTGTTCGTTTTGGGAGGGCGATGACCCGCGCCTCCACTTGGAGATTTGCCAGCTTTTGGATCAGGAAAGGATTGCTCACAAGACGGTACGCAAGGAAGAGCGGCTTTTTTCCTTCAGCAACAAGCAAGCGTTTCAGATCGGTGTCCCTAATTCGCAGTTTGAGATGGCCGAAGAGGTGGTGCAGAAGGCCTACGGCTCTGCAGACGATGAAGCTCCACCTGAGGCCACTGAGGAAGAACCGTCTCCGCTCGCGCTGCCCGAATCAACGGGTCCAGACTTGCTTGGCGAGATTGCAGGAGCCGGAGATTGGTATCCGGAGGATGCCAGCGTTGAAGTATGGTCGAGCGCGTACGTGCATCCCGGCGAGATAATTGCGATGTCGCTGAAAGAAAACTTAATACGGCATCGGTTTGACCGGGCTGAAGATAAGAAAGCGATCTTCGTTTTGCCGGAGGATCAGGAGCGGGCGCGGGAAATTGTGCGGGAAGTGGTGGAGGGCGTGCCGCCGGAATGAGGGTGGTGGAGTGTTTTGGCGGAGTGATTGGATGTATCCTTAGCAAGCATCGCATTTCGACATACCGTCTTTCGGCGTGAAGAGGGCGGGGCGAGCCCCGCCTTTACAGAGTGGATATCGTTGGGAGGAACTCATGGCTGCAAGTCCTGGACCGGAAGGGTCGTTGGTGATGTTGTGGGCGGGGGAGGATACGGCGCTGCACTCGTCGTTGGTGGAAGAATTGGAAACTGCGGGGATTCCGTTTGTCGATAGGCCGACTGGCGACGACCAGGTGCCGCCTTCGGCGGATATTCTTCCGATCGATTGGAAAACGCAATTTGGGTTCGAGGTGGCGGTGCCCTCGTCGGAGGTGGCAGCGGCGGAGAAGATTTTGGAGAAGCTGTTGGGCGAGGAGCCTGCGGACATGGAGATTGCCGCGAATGAATCTGGGGAGCCCGCGGAGGTTAAGCCGTCCCACTTGGGCGCGACTTCATGCGCCGTGTGGTCTGGCTCGGATGAAGCACGCGCAGGTTTTTTGAGCCAAGCGCTCAAGGAAAATGAAATTCCGGTGCGAGTGGAGACGAAGGGGAGTGAAGCGACTGTGTACGTTCCGCCGGAAGAAGAAATGCTGGCGCGGGAGATTATTCGAGAGATTGTGGAGGGCGCGCCGCCAGCGTGATGATCGAGGCATGCTGAAAGCTCATAGGCGTTGGTGAATTGGATCGTGTATTGCCCCAATTGCAGAGCTGAGTATCGTGCCGGATTTGTCCGGTGCGCGGATTGCAGGGTCGAACTCGTCGAAGAGCTTCCTCCTCTCGGCCCTGAGAATCTCGAGGCGCAAGAGAACGAGAGGCCCGACCTCGCAAAAACCCGGTACTTCCTTGCTTGGCTTGTTCCCATGAGCGTTTATGTTGTTTTGTTCTTCGGAGTATGGTTCAGGCCGCTCTTTGCGCGTAACCTCTCTCTTCTAGTTTTCTTTGCGTCTTTAAGCGTGGTCAGCAACCTTGGCGGATTTTGGATGCTCTATCAGGCTGTTCGGTACGAGCGAAGGGTTGGGAGATACGTTCCCCTCGCTTTCGTTCCGTTCATGTTTGTGTGGTACTCGCTGGTGCGCGTGCCGCTGCGGAAGGAATTTCAGGGAAATTCGGAATTCATTCGATAAGAAGCTAACCGCTGCGCGGCTTGCCTTGACTGTCCTCGCCCGCTATGTTTCCGTATCCTTGCTGGAAAAATTGGAGAGAGCATGAGCATCGATCAAATTAAGACGGTGGCGGTGCTGGGCGCGGGGACGATGGGGAATGGGATCGCGCATGTGTTTGCGCGGGCGGGATTTCAAGTGATTTTGCGGGATGTGGAGAAGAGGTTTTTGGAGCGCGGGATTGAAACGATTGGGAAGAATCTGGATCGGGAGATTAAGAAGGGGAAGTTGGCGGAGGGGGAGAAGGCGGCGGTGCTTGGGCGGGTGCAGTGCGTGACGGACATGGGGGCGATTGGGGCGGCGGATTTTGTGGTGGAGGCGGTGTCGGAGAAGATTGAGATAAAGCGGGCGGTGTTGACGGAGGCGGATGGGATTTTGCGGCCGGAGGTGATTTTGGCTAGCAATACGTCGTCGATTGCGATGACGACGTTGGCGGCGATGACGAAGACGGGCGGACCGGTTTGTGGGGATGCACTTCATGAATCCGGTGCCGGTGATGGCGCTGGTGGAGGTGATTCGGGCGCTGCAGACGAACGATGCGACGTTTTCGGCGACGATGGAGCTGGCGAAGAAGCTGGGGAAGACGCCGGTGGCGGTGAATGATGCGCCGGGGTTTGTGTCGAACCGGGTGCTGATGCCGCTGATTAATGAGGCGGTGTATTGTGTGATGGAAGGCGTGGCGACGCCTGAAGCGGTGGACGCGGTGATGAAGCTAGGGATGAATCATCCGATGGGGCCGCTGGAATTGGCGGATTTTATTGGGTTGGATGTGTGCGTGGATATTATGCATGTGCTGCATGAGGGGCTGGGGGATCCGAAGTATCGGGCTTGTCCGCTGTTGAAGAAGTATGTGGCGGCGGGGTGGCTGGGGAGGAAGGCGGGGCGGGGGATTTATAGTTACGAAAAATGACTATGTACGTCAGTCAAGTGAGATAATTGACTTGCAAGCACGCGAGCTTGAACGATCCACTAAATCGAGGCTTTGAGAATGAAATCCTACGTTTTTAAAGTGGTAGTTGAGCCGGACAAATTCGAGGATGGCCGCGACGCTTGGCACGCCTCCTGCCCTGCCCTCAAGGGTTGTCATACCTGGGGCCACACCTACGAAGAAGCTCTTGTCAATATCCGCGAAGCTATCGACTTGTACGTTCAGGATCTACTCGAAGCCGGGGAAACAATTCCGGTAAACCAGGGAACGCTGGAGTTACCGGAACCTGCCGTTGTTGTCAACGTATGACACGAGTCCCGCGAGGTCTGCAGGCACGTCGGTTCATCAGGGCGTTGGAAGCAGACGGATTTGGATTACAGCGCGTGCAAGGCAGTCATCGCATTTACCGCCATCCGGACGGGCGGCGAGTAGTTGTTGCTTTTCATTCCTTGAGCGCCACGTTCCCGATTGGCACTCTGCGGGGTATGATTGCCGACGCCGGTTGGCAGGACGACGACCTACGGCGACTTGGTCTCATAGAATAAACTCTATTGACGGCTGTTCTGGTGGGCTACCACTGGCGAAGATAAGGCGAAAAATAATGTTTGCTTTTTGTTCGCCATGGTGCTATTTTGCCTCTCGCGGTTTTCAACAGGTGCGAGATGTAGTTCGGCGGCGGGCCTGGCGATAAGTTGTCCGGAACATGCTAGGCTCGAAAGCGAGTTCATCGAGGCGCGGGATAGGATGCGGGGGCTGGTACGGCTCCGCAAGCTGGAGCCCGCCGAAGAGCGGCATTTGGCGGTGCGGGTGGCGATGGCCATCGCACGGTTGAAAGAGCATGTCGCGGAGCACGGTTGCGAACGCCGGGGCTGAGGCGGTTGGTTGGCTGGCGAAAGGCCCTGAGTTTGAAGAAGGCATGGCGGAAAGATAATTAGAGTGTTACTATTAGGCTTCCGCTATGTTCGGGCCAGGGTTTACGGTTTAAGGCTAGGCAAGTACGGGCGCAGCATGATGCGCCCCTACAAAGTACAAATGAAAATCCCCAATTTCCTCCACCGAGGTGAGAAATGACAGAAGAAAAAGAGAAATTGCTGGCAGCGGCGATATCGCAGATTGAAAAGGACCATGGCAAAGGCGCGATTATGCGTTTGGGCAGCAGGGATGTTCTGGTGCCTGTGAGCGTGATTCCGAGCGGGTGTTTGTCGATTGATGCGGCGCTGGGCGTCGGCGGTTTTCCGCGCGGGCGCGTGATTGAGATTTATGGGCCGGAATCAGGCGGTAAGACGACGATGACGTTGCACGTGATTGCAGAGGCGCAGAAGCTGGGCGGGCAGGCGGCGTTTATCGACGCGGAGCACGCGCTGGATCCGGTATACGCGCGGAAGCTGGGCGTGGACGTTGACAATTTGCTGGTCTCGCAGCCGGATAACGGCGAGCAGGCGCTGGAGATTGCGGAGACGCTGATTCGTTCGGGCGGCGTGGACATTGTGGTGGTGGACTCGGTGGCGGCGTTGGTGCCGAAGGCGGAGCTGGAAGGCGACATGGGCGATCCGCAGATGGGTTTGCAGGCGCGGCTGATGTCGCAGGCATTGCGGAAGCTGACGGCGATTGTGTCGAAGTCGAAGACGTGCCTGATTTTCATCAACCAGATTCGCGAAAAGATTGGCGTGATGTTTGGGAATCCGGAAACGACGACGGGCGGGCGGGCGCTGAAGTTCTACGCGTCGATGCGCATTGATATCCGGCGGATTCAGGCGATTAAGGAAGGCGACGTGGTGGTGGGCTCGCGGACGCGGGCGAAGGTGGTGAAGAATAAGGTGGCGGCGCCGTTCCGTGAGGCGGAGTTCGACATCGTGTATGGCGAGGGGATTTCGCGCGAGGGCGACTTGATCGATCTGGGCGTGGACAAGGGGTTGGTGGAGAAGAGCGGGACGTGGCTGAGCTTCGGCGGGGAGCGCATGGGGCAAGGCCGGGAGAATGCGCGGAGCTTCCTGAAAGAAAACAAGGACATCCGCAGCAAATTGGAGAACGCGCTGCGCAAAAAGCTGGAGATCGCGATCCCCGGCGGTTCGAACGCGACAGCCCCGGGCCCCAACGGCCATGCGGGAGGGCCTGCGAATAACGACAAAACGCCGATGAAGGCGGCAGCAGCTGTGGCTACGGGTGGTGGAGCGGACGCTAGCAAAGCTCGTCCAACGCGCTAACCAATAGCACCGGTTCCAGGCCGTGAAATGTAACTCAACCGCAGGGGCACGATAAATCGTGCCCCTGCTTTTTTTAGTGCTGCTGGTTGCAGGGAAAGAATAGTTCCCACTCGATGGGGGCGTGTGTGTTCCTTGGAGGATTTCGAGGAGTTTTTTGTGGCCGCCTCCCTGCGACAGCTCTGCCGCGGGCGGTGTGGTAAGCTTTTCTCGCGATGCAACACAACGACGTCATTCGAGAATCGTTTACGACACAAGCGCAGGCGTTTGCGGCGAATCCTTGGGTTACCGACGAGGAGCGCATACAGCGGCTGGTGGCCGCGGCTCGGCTCAAAGGCGACGAGCGCGTGCTGGATATCGCCACGGGGCCAGGGTACATCGCGGAAGCGTTCGCTGCTAGTGCACGCGAAGTCGTTGGGGTTGACCTAACGGACGCCATGCTCGCGATCGGCAAGCAACGCACGCAAGATCGCGGAGTAACCAATGTTTCTTTTCGCGCTGCCGATGCGGAAAATCTTCCTTTCGAGAATGGGGCGTTCGATGTAGTGGTTTGCCGGCTGGCACTGCATCACCTTTTGAAGCCGCTGGACGTATTGCGCGAAATGACGCGCGTTTGCCGCGCCGGCGGAACTGTGCTGGTGGAAGACATCTATGCCAGCGAACACCCTGAGCGTGCCGCGTATCAAGATCGCTGGGAAATTCTGCGCGACCCTTCGCACGTTCGAACGCTGGCGCTAAGCGAACTGCTGCACCTTTTTCGCGAGGTTGGACTGGAGACAGATTCGGTTGCGACCGCCGACGATCTTACGCCGGAAGTGGAACGATGGCTGGCGACCACCAAGACAACTCCAGAGCGCGCGGCAGAAATACGGCGGCTACTTGAGGAAGACCGGGTGCACGATTTGAGCGGTACACGGCCGTTTCAAGATGCGACGGGGCGACTTTACTTCCATGCGCGAACGGCGATCCTAGCCGGACGCAAGGTCAGCTAACTAATTAGGGCTGTCCGGATGGGCAGCCATTGATAACAAAGCACATACAGACGTACTGGTGCGCCTGAGCTATTGCGTACTATCCCTGAGGATGCCTAGAATATGTCTCATCCTGAGAGATGGTGTTTCTCGATGGAACAGCGTAGGCTGTACGCCGCGCTTGTAAGTCGCATCAAATGAGTAAGCTCGTGATTTGGCGACTTGGGTGCAATAGGAGTAGGTGTTCACGCGGTACGGTGCTCCTCAGATTTGACGATATAGAAAACGGCCAGCGAATGAAGGTTGACCGCAAGTACAGGATGAGGTAAGTATTCGCCTCCGGGAAATGCCGGGGCAAGTCGCGGACAAAAGGCGGTTTAGTGAAGAAAGCTGCAAAATCGGTTCTCGCAATTTTCATGACGGCGTTCTTCGCTGTGCCTGTTCCCGCGGCTCCTGGGAGAGCAACGTCCACTGCAGCAACGCGCAAATATGCTTCGCGTTACCGTGGAGTACCCACATTTGCAGATTCCACGAGTGCAGACGTTTCGACGTTCGATGACCCGGTCGTGCGAGCGGCAGCCGTCGAGGCATTGGGGCGGTACAACGGATCTGTCGTTGCGGTCGATCCGAACACGGGGCGCATCCTCACGGTTGTAAATCAAAAGATTGCGTTCGGGGATGGGTACATTCCATGCTCGACGATCAAGCCAACCATCGCTATCGCCGCTCTGGAAGAAAATGTGATCACGCGCGACACCATGCTGAAGGTGAGCTATCGCAAATACATGAATTTAACGGATGCGATGGCCCACTCGAACAATGTGTTCTTTGAACAGCTGGGCACGCGAATGGGGTTTGATACGGTTTCGAAGTACGCGCGCCTGCTGGGACTCGGCGAGCTTGCCGGCTACAATTTGCCGGAAGAGCATCCCGGGGCGTTCCCCAGTGCGCCGCCGGCGCTTGGCGGCGTGGCGCGGATGTCCAGTTTCGGCGAAGGGATTCAGATTACACCGTTGCAGCTAGCCGCTTTGGCGTCGGCTTTCGCGAATGGGGGCACGCTCTACTATTTGCAGTATCCGCGCACGCCGGAAGATGTGGCAAATTTCGCGCCGCGCGTGAAGCGCGAATTGAATATCGGATCGATTCTCCCGGAAATTCGTGAAGGGATGCTGGCTGCAGTTCTTTACGGCACGGGCAAGTCCAGCTTCGACCGGGACGGGGACGAAACGCCGCTGGGCAAGACGGGCACTTGCGATGATCACACCACGCCGTCGCACATAGGTTGGTTCGTGACGTATGCGGACGAAGCGCATCCGAAAATCGCGCTGGCCGTTCTGTTGAGAGGGAATACGCGCAGCGTGAAGGGTCCGATGGCGGCGGTCGTTGCAGGGCGCATCTATCGCAAACTGCGCGAACAGAATTATTTCGCGGACTCGACAGCTCCGGTAAAACGGGGCAACGCACTCGCCTCCGGCAAATAAACGAAAGAAAGCGGCTCTAAATCAAGCGTGACGTGTAGAACGGTACGCGTCGAGGCATTTTTTCGCTGTTTCTAATTCCGAAAAGCGGCTGCCTTCCTGTTCGATGAGATAGTATTCGACGCCACCGACGCTCTCGGCGGCTTCGAAAATAGCATTCCACTTCGCAACGCCTTCCCCAAACAAGACGGTGTAGCCTTTTCCGGGCTCCGGCGACCATTCCTTGAGATGCAGAGAGCGGATGCGGCCGGGATTTGCGCGAATCCAGGCGACAGGGTCGGAGCCGGCTTCGATACAAGTGCCTACGTCGAGTTGCAGCATGATGGAGGGCTTTGTGTTCTTCGCCAGGATCTCCATGGGACGAACACCATCGATGGGAGTGAATTCGGTTTGGTGATTGTGATAGCCGGCTTTCAAACCTGACGGCTCCAGTTTTTCAGCCGCAAAATTCAGCGAGTCGGCGACGGCTTTCCAGCCATCGGGGCCGGATTTTTCGTGGGAGCTGGCCATCACAACATACTTGCAGCCCAAAATGTGATTGAGGTCGCGCGCTCTGGATATTTTTTCCGCGCCGAGGTACGAGCTGTCGTTGTGCGTTGAGTAGCAATGGATGCCGAGGTCATCCAGGAGTTTACGCATATCCTCGGTCTGGCTCTCGGTCCACTCAAAGTAGGGGGCGTAAAACTCGACGCATTGATAGCCTATTCCGGCGACGGCGCGGACCGTGCCCATCGGATCGTCTTTGAGCGCGTTACGCACAGAATAAAGTTCGAGGCCGACGGGAATCTGGGCAGCTCCGTACGCGCGAAGAGCCCACGGCAGCGTGGCCGACATAGCGAGAAAAGAGCGGCGGGAGAAAGCTTTTGAAGTCATAGCGGCATCCTACTGGAGAATGAGCGGAATTTCATCAAGAGGTTTGGCAAGTGGCGAGGTTGGGCGATTGGACGCATGTAGCAGATTCAGGTTTGACTGCAAGCGAGGTTTATTAGAAAAGTGTTGGTGTTGATCGGCGGCATAGCGCTCGCACATGGGAGTATTGCCAGCCGGTTTGAGCGGAATGGCGAGCGAATGGCCGTCACGAGTGGCAGGGGGAAAGAGTGAATCGACGATTTGCGATTGTGCTGGTGATCGTGCTGTGCTTTGGCGCTGGAGTGCTGACATATGTATTTCGCATGCGGCTGGCGGCGTCGGCGGAATTCGAGCAGCAGGTGAAGCTCGCGCAGCAAGACGCGGCTTGGATTCGTTCGCAAGTTATACTGCCGACGGAGAAGCGAGTGCTTGCGCGAGACAATTTCACTTCCGTGCTTGAAAAATTTGGGCTGAGCCATCAGGATGCGGCCAACGCCTCGTCGGCAGCGCAGCACGCGTTTAACCTTCGGCAGGTACGCGCTGGCAATACGATCACGGTGGGACGGTCGGTCGATGGAGACCTGCGCGAGATCGATTACAAGATCGATCCAGACCGTATGTTGAAGATTATTCCCGCGGAGAGCGGCTTTAGCGCGGAAGTAAAAGAGATTCCCTCGAAAGTGGAGATTACGGCGGTTTCCGGGCAACTGGATGATTCGCTCTTTAATGCGGTGGCGCAAGCCGGCGAATCCCCGGAAATTGCCATGCGCCTGGCGCAGATTTTTGGCTACGACCTGGATTTTTATACCGACCCGCGCAAAGGGGACACCTTCCACGTCCTGCTAGAGAAAAAGAAGTACTCGAACGGCCAAACTGCAGGCTACGGAAAAATTTTCGCCGCCGAGTACGACAACGGCGGGAAGAAACATCAAGCGCTTCTTTTTCATGATGAATTCGGGCGTCCCGGTTACTACGATGCCGACGGCAAATCGCTGCAAAAGGCGTTTCTGCGCTCGCCGCTCAAATTTGCGGCGCCAGTCACATCGCACTTCAGCAATGCGCGTTTCCATCCGATTCTGAAAGTGGTTCGGCCGCACATGGGCACGGATTATGGCGCGCCGATTGGAACGCCAGTGCAGGCCATTGGAAGCGGGCGCGTTTTGTTCGCGGGGCTAAAAGGCGGGGAAGGGAACATGGTGCACATCGCGCATTCGAACGGCTACGAAACCATGTACCTGCATTTATCGCGGATGTACGTGCGCGCGGGCGAGCGAGTGGAAATCGGCAAGACCATCGGGCTGGTGGGAATGACCGGGCTGGCCACGGGGCCGCACTTGGATTTTCGCATTCTACAAAAGGGGCAATACAAGAACTTCGAGAAACTTGGTTTGCCGCCATCCGATCCGGTTTCGAAAAAACATCTGCCGGAATTTGCCGCTGTTCGGGAGAGGTGGCTACCGCTTCTGAAGAAGCCTGAGCTTTTGCAGGCAGAGATGCCCGCCGTCGCTGGGCGTTAGAAAACCCTTCGTCAAGTCTTTTCAGACTCAATTTTCAATAGATGACAGGAAGTTTCGAGTAATCGGCGGTCGCTTCGCCGGTGACGCGCAGCACCAGGAGCGTGCGGTCGTCGTGCGGATTTGAGCCGGGGCCGCTGTGATCGTCCGTCGCGGCGATTATTTTTTCCGAGAGTTCATTTGCCGAGTGTTCAGGCCGCGCATCAGACAGCAGCGCGTGCAGACGGGCAGAGCCGAACTCTTCCTCGCGAGCATTTTCTGATTCCAGAATTCCATCGGAGGCAAAGAGAACGATGTCGCCGGGCTTAAGCTCGATGGTGGTCTCTTCGTATTCGCTGTCGGAGAAGAGGCCCAGCGGAACGCCTTCGACGCGAATTTCCTGTGTGCTTCCTTCACGCACCAATAGAGGATAAGGGCCGCCGGCATTGGAGAGCGTCAGACGGCGGGCTGGGGCGTCGTAGACCGCAAAGAGCATGGCGATGAACCGCGCATCGAGGCGCGCGCCGTGCATCCGCCGATTCAGCATCTGCAGCATACTTGCGGGATTGCACGTGCTGCTCACCACGAGTTCGCGAAGAGTACCGATAGCCAGCGACCCATAAAGCGCGGCCGCGGTTCCTTTGCCGGAGACATCTCCGAGGGCCATGGCGAGTTTGCCCTTGCCGTAGGGAAGAAAATCGTAGAAGTCGCCGCCCAGCTCTCGAGCGGGAACATAAGCGGCGGCAAGATCAAGACCGGGAATGCCGCGCGCGCCATGAGGAAGAAGCTGACGTTGAATCTCGCGGGCGGTATTGAGGTCGTCCTGAAGGCGGACCTGATTCTCGCGAGCCTCTTCGTAGAGCCGCGCGTTTTCGAGAGCCACGGCGATATAAGAGCCCAGCGTCGCAAGCATGCGCTCGTGCTGCTCGGTGAAGGCGTTCTTCTCCGTGCTTTCGAGGTCGAGGACACCGATCAGCCGGTCCTGGAGAAGAAGTGGGATGACCAGCTCGGAACCGGTGTCCAGGCCCACGTCGCAAGTGACGTGGCGCGGGTCATTTCCGACGTCATTCACACGGACGGTGCGGCGTTCGGCGGCAGCCGCGCCCGTTATACCTTCGTTGAGAGCCATGCGCAGGCGGACGGGCCGCGGATCTTCGTAGCGCAAGTTGAACACGCTCTCGAGATGCTGGGAGGCCTCGTCCCATAGCAACACGCTAAAAACGTGGTAGTCGACGAGGCGCTTGACGCGCTCGGCGACGCGGCGGAGGAGCTCTTCGCGATCAAGGATAGAGGTCAGCTCGCGGCTAACGTCGTACAGCAAGGTGAGCGTCTTGGCTTGCTCGGGGAAAGCCGTGAGCAGGCTCCGTGGGACGGGGTCGACGTCGCCAAAAATAGCATAGGAGCTTAGATGAGAGTGATCTTCCATGAGTGACGGAGCCGCTTAGGCCGTTTTATTAGATGTAGCACAAACGAATTGGTTTCAGAAGCCCAGCCGCGTACTTTTTCAGACAATGCCAGGTGGTAACTTTCTGTTCCGGATTCCCTTGACCGGGCCGAACGCCAAACTTACGCTATTGGTGACGGAGGATCGGAGCATGTATGAATTCCTCACAGGGGCAGGCTGGGATTTCGCGTCCTTGCGCGTATTGCGGGAAGCCTGTTCCATCGCGGATGAATCGTTGTCCCTATTGCCGGGAAGAGGTTCGCGAAGTTCGTTTGTCGGCGTCGCGGCCCGGCAAAGACGGCCGCAAGGAAGTTCGCCGCGGGCTGATCTACATGCTGCTGGGTGCGGTGATCCATTATTTCGCGGGCGGTTATAGCGCGATTCCTCTCCCCTATCCGCTCAGTCCTTTGGTGACCACTTATTTGTCTCCAGCGGTATTTCTGGGCGGGCTTGGGCTGTGCCTTTACGGTGTTTTTCTCCGCATCCGGTCGTAGGGGGCGGCTAATTTGCCCGCGGTCGGGAGAAGTAAAGATTTCAAATGCATTTCCTCGGCAATGCGGGCCTCTAGCGAAGCTTCAGCAGGATCCAATAAATTGCGAGCTTAAACAATTCCAACAGGTCGGCCTTCGCGGATGCGAAAGCTGACTCCCCCTCGGGCTCTGGACGATCTGGCTGCTGCTCTACGGTTGTAGGTGCAGGAACCGCGAGCGCCGGCTGCTCGGCAAGCAACTGGGGAGTCGCAAGGTAAGTCATTTCCAGCGCGGGCCTCAGTAAGGAACGGCAACACATGCGGATGCGGCGCAGATGAGTAGCGCTGCTGACGATGAGAACCGAGCGGATATCGGGGTTCTCCGTGAGCCAGCGGGCGAGCGCCGCGATCTCCGTGAGCGTACCGAAGCGTCCGGGCGGGACATGCTGCACGCGCACTTTTTGGCCTTCGAAGAAAACGAAATAGTGGCGCTGGGAAGGCGGCACGCCTTGGGCTAGTTTTAGGAGATCCACCGCAACCGGCAAGGCCAACCGGCAGAAACGACGGATTTCGAAGCGGCTCACGCTAAACAAGATTCTGGGCGCAAGCCCCTGGCGAAAGAGGTCCAGGGCGTATTCCTTGCGATACACCATTCCGGCAAGCACGAAAATCAGGCCGGCGTTGCGCGGGGCATCCTCCGGCGAGAGCCAGGCGCGCAATCGCGGCAAGGGCGGCAGGGATCGGTTGGCAGTGTTCAAGCCTTCTTCACAATAACGCAATTGGAAGGGAGATTTGTTGCAGAGGCTGCTGAACGAGAACCGGCATTGCTCTCGAGGCCCCTGTCCGAAGGGACAACGTGACCGATTGTGGGAGTACTCGCCCTGCGAGACCTCGCTACGGGCAGAACCGCATGGCCTACTGGTGGGAGGGGACCCGTCCGGGTCTCGCTACGATGGGCCTGAGAGAGTGATCGGAGGGGTAAATGAAAAAGCTATTTCTGGTTATAACAGTGGCGATGATGAGCATCTCGTTTGGTGCGGCCCGAGCCGCCGCGCAGGGGCCGCAGGGAGCGGGCGCGGGGTCAGCGTCGAGCAGCTCGAGGCAGCACGCATTCGCTGAATCCCATCAAGTGGGTAAGGAAAGATCCCAAGTCGGCCAGCGATCAGCTGGATGCCAAAGATGAACAAGACAAGAAACTAACCTCCAACTTGCAGGCGCAAGGAGTGCTAGCGGCCAATACGGATGCGAAGAGCGCCTGCGAAAACTTCAAAGCTCTGGACGAGTGCGTCGCCGCGCTGCACGCCAGCAAAAACGCTGGGCTGGACTTCAACTGCCTGAAATCAAATTTGACGGGTGTGCAGACGGGTGCGGATATGTCTTCGTGCAAGGGCCCGGCCGGCGATAAGTCCATCAGCCTGAGCAAAGCGATCCACGTGATGAAGCCGGACGCCGACGCGAAGGCCGAGGCGAAGAACGCCGAGAAGCAAGCCAAGGACGATTTGAAAGCCGCGGGAGCGTAGTTACACAGCTCTCGGAGACGGCCAGAAATTTCGAGTGAGAGCAGGAGAGTGAGGGAAGGGCGGGTGAGCCGGAAGTTACGGCGCCCGCCCTTTTCGTTTTGCGAGTAGAAAGCAGATGCCAGCTACTGGCCGGCGGCAGCGCTCTTCGGTTTTGCCAGCGCTTCCTGGACTTGCGGCGGAAGAGATTGCATACGTTTGATGTAGGCAGCCATGGTCCACATCTCTTTGTCGGTATTCCACTTGCCGTTAGCGAACATGCCGGTTCTGCGGATGCCATGTTTGACGACCCAAAAGATCTGCGACTCGGTGTATTCGGTGCCTACCAGCGGCAATTGGGGAACAGGCGGAAAGAGAACGTCGCCGCCATCGTTTTTGGCTTTTCCCAGAATACCGTGGCAACCTGCGCACCCGTCGCGATAGAGCGTTCCTCCGGCGATGAGGTTTTCGTCGGTGGGAGGAAAGGGATTTGGCGTTTGTGGCGCTTCGCGGCGGACCGAGGCGTGGACGGCTGAAGACATCAGGAGAGTCTCCAACCTGGAGGGCGGCAAATCGCCGCGCGCTTCCGCGAGACCGAGGCGCAGGTAAGCAAATCCACCAATCAGGACAAGTACGATCGCGGAGAGAGCCCCGAGAAGAAAGTGTTTCACCATAGTTTCCCCTGGATGGATAGGAACTTATCCGGATAGACGGAGGAATACACCGAAACGCTTCACGCGCGTCAGCTATTTTAGATAGTTACGCTCAACCGCCCCGAAGTGGCTTGGTTTAAGCCGAAGCTGCCCTGGCTTTATCGGCGCGAATCACAGGCACATCCACCAGATGTTCGGCGAGGAACCATACTTGAAGCTCGTTTGTCCGGATCACGTCTGAAACCAGCAGATCATTTGTTCCATCGTCTCCCGCTTCGCTGGCTTGTTTGGCCATTGTGCGAGCTTCCTTCAGGATCAGTTCGTGAGCTTCGAGAAGGCGCGAGATTTGTACAGGCGGTTCCTCGCGGCCACGCGGCGGCCGGGGAATCAGAGTTGTTTCGGCGACATCGGCCGCCATCGCCAGACTGACGCCGCCCAGGACCTGAATTCGCTCGGCGATGTCATCCACGAGTTCGTCCTGCTCGCCATGGTGCTTGTCAAAAAGCAAATGCAGCTGGTAGAAGGTTTGGCCAGCCGCCTGCCAATGATGTTTTTTGTACATGTCGCGAAGGGTCATGGTATCGGCAAGAAGCTGGTTGAGGTTTTCGGCGCTGGCGGCGCAGACCTCTTCATCGAGGGCGATGGGTAGCTTGGCGATCTTGCCGTAAGGCTGGATTTCGGGGGCGCGCTGATGTTGAATCGGGCGGGCTTCTTTGGTACCTGCTTCCAATTGACTGTAGGAAGCTTCTCGCTTGTTGTTTTTGGTGCTCATAGATAGCTCTCCTGGCAAGGAATGTGGGGAAATGCCGACACCCAAGCATACGCTTATTGGGCTGCAGGTATGATGCGAGCCGCGGAGGCTTAGATGCAGAAATCCGGGCGCGGTCTGGGCAGG
The DNA here is from genome assembly GCA_963804545.1 of uncultured Acidobacteriota bacterium. Classification (GTDB taxonomy): domain Bacteria; phylum Acidobacteriota; class Terriglobia; order Acidiferrales; family UBA7541; genus Acidiferrum. The sequence goes on along the minus strand of CAWDQW010000004.1, from coordinate 929,658 downwards.
GTTCTGGATACGCTGGAGAAACATTACGGCGAGCAGGCAGCCGTCGGACCGAGCGAGCCGTACGAGATGATCTTGTTTGTGAACTGTGGCTACCCCGCGACGGACACTTCTTGCTCGAAAGGCTTCGAAGCGCTAAAGGGTGATGTAGGAACGAAACCGGAAAAGATACTCGCCGCACCAATACCGAGGCTGACAAGGCTGATGCGGCTCGGGGGAATCGTGGCAGAGGTGCGCGCGGAGCGTCTGAAAAGTATTGCGAGGATGGTGAACGAAGAGTTCGGCGGAGATTTGAAGTGGTCGCTCGAGAAATTGATGCAGGAGGAAAAGAATGGAGTGGGCAAGGGGATTCGCCTCGCAAAGAAAGCGTTGAAGGAATTTCCGGTGATTGGCGAGCCGGGCGCGGACAAGATTCTCCTGTTTGCCGGGCTGGCGGCGATTGCCGCGGTTCCTTCGGCTTGTCCGGGAGTGCCTCAGCGGATTTTTTTCGGCGAGGAAGACAAGAATTACTCAGCGGGTTACCGCGCGGCACAGGAAGCCATGGGAGCGGAACTTCCCGAATCATTCGACGCGAGGCAGAGAGCGTATTTGCTGTTGAAGCGCCACGGGGCGGAAATATGCAAACGAACGAAACCGAAGTGTGAGATTTGTCCGATCAGTGGGAGCTGCGCATATTTCCGCGCGAAGCGCCCAGCGAAACAATAGCGTCGGCTACAGCTCGCTGCCCGAGAACCCTTGTATAGCTAATGGAAGCTACTTCACTTCCCAGGTGTCGCCGGCGCGAAGAAGTTTTGCGAGGTCGCCAGGCCCGCGCTTGGCGATTACGTCTTTAACTTGCTGGTTCATGACGTCTTCATAGCGCGGAAGATCGTCCCAGGCGCGAAGAACGCCGATCGGCGTGGGGAAGCCGGGACGATGCTCCATGTGGGAAAGCAGGAACGCGTAGGAGGCGCGGGGGTGGTGCGCGTCGTGGATGATGAGGTCGGTTTCCGTGATGCCGTTGCCGAGCTGGACGACTTCCATGTCGCCGTCCGTTTTGCGGCGAATGCCCTTGTCGCGGTTCTTGCCGAAGACAAGGGGCTTGCCGTGCTCGAGATGGAGGATGTGCTCGCTGCGCGCATCGCGCTCGGTGAGGTTGAACCACGCCCCGTCGTTGAAGATGTTGCAGTTCTGCAGAATCTCGACGAACGCGGAACCTTTGTGTGCGGCAGCGTGTTTCAAGGTTTCTTTGAGGTGCTGCTGAAAAACGTCGACGGAACGAGCGACGAAAGTGGCCTCAGCGCCGATGGCAAGCGAAATAGGATTGAACGGGCGATCCAGCGAGCCGAAGGGCGTGGACTTTGCTTTTTTGCCGAGCTCGGACGTCGGGGAATACTGGCCTTTGGTCAGGCCGTAGATGCGGTTGTTGAACAGCAAAACTTTGAGGCCGACGTTGCGGCGCAGCATGTGAATCGTGTGATTGCCGCCGATGGAGAGTGCGTCGCCATCGCCGGTGGCAACCCAAACTTCGAGGTCCGGGCGAATCGCTTTGATACCGGTGGCGACGGCGGGTGCGCGGCCGTGAATGGTGTGAAAGCCGAAGGTGTTCATGTAATACGGAAAGCGGCTGGAGCAGCCGATGCCGGAGACCACGACGAAATTTTCGCGTTTGATGCCCAGCTCGGGGAAAACGGATTGAACCGCGGAAAGAATCGCGTAGTCTCCGCAGCCGGGGCACCAGCGAACTTCCTGGTCGGTCTGAAAATCCTTCTTGGTGAGAGGTGTGATCGGCGGCAGCGTAGCGGTGCTCATCAGGAATTCTCCCCAAGAATCTCTTCGATCTTTTGCTCGACTTCGGCCTGCTTGAACGGACGGCCCTGGATCTTGTTAAGGCCGATGGCGTCCACCAGATATTTAGCGCGCAGCACCCAGAGGAGCTGGCCCATGTTCAATTCAGGCACCAGAACTGTCTTGTAGCGCTGAATCACATCGCCAAGATTCGCGGGCAGCGGGTTGAGATAGCGCAGATGAACGTGGCCGATTTTGCGGCCCTGCGCGCGCTGCGATTTCAAAGCAGCGGTGATGGCACCGTGCGTAGAGCCCCAGGCGACAATCAGAAGATCGCCTTCGGCATCGCCGGCGGGGACCGCGTCCGGAATCTCCTGGACGATGGCGGCAACTTTCGCCGCGCGAATGCGCACCATGTTTTCGTGATTCAGCGGCTCATAATTGATGTTGCCGGTAACGTCTTGTTTTTCGAGACCGCCGACGCGGTGTTCGAGCCCCGGTGTGCCGGGAACTGCCCAGGGACGCGCAAGCGTCTCCGGGTCGCGCTTGTAAGGCAAATAACCGTTGGGGCCGTTCGCTTCCGTTGCAAACTTCACTGGGAAGGCAGGAATGTCGTCGACATTGGGGATCTTCCACGGCTCGGCGCCGTTCGCCAGGTAGCCGTCGGAAAGGATGATGACGGGGACCATGTACTTGACGGCGATGCGGCTGGCCTCGAGCGCGGCCCAAAAGCAATCGCTGGGCGTCGCTGCCGCGATGATTGGAATGGGCGCTTCGGAGTTGCGGCCAAAGAGGGCTTGGAGCAAATCGGCTTGCTCGGTCTTTGTCGGCAATCCCGTGGACGGGCCGCCGCGCTGAATATCGCAAATGACTAGCGGAATTTCCACGGCCACCGCGAGGCCCAGTGCTTCGGTTTTCAGAGCCATGCCAGGCCCGGAAGTGGTTGTGATGGCAAGGGCGCCTGCATAAGCCGCACCGATCGCGCTGGTGATAGCTGCGATTTCGTCTTCGGCTTGAAAGGTGATCACGCCGAAATCTTTGTATTGCGAGAGCTCGTGAAGAATGTCCGACGCGGGTGTGATGGGATAACTGCCCTGGAAGAGCGGCAGACCCGATTTCTGCGACGCGGTTACGAAGCCCAGCGCGAGCGCCTGATTTCCGCTGAGGTTGCGGTAAAAGCCGGGCGCAAGCTGCGCGGGCGGAATCTCGTAGCTAATCTGGAAGGCTTCGGTAGCTTCGCAATAGGAGTAGCCGGCCTTCATGGCGAGCTTGTTGGCTTCAACGAGCAGGGGCTTGTTCTTGAATTTGGCGTCAATCCACCGGACGGTAGGCTCCATCGAGCGGTTATAGAGCCAATAGCACATGCCCAGGGCAAAAAAGTTTTTGCACCGGCTGATGGATTTGGCGTCGATGCCGAGATGTTCGAGCGCTACTTTTGTGAGGCGCTCGAGCTCGACGGAAAAGAGACGGTATTTGTCTAGCGAGTGGTCCTCGAGCGGATTGGTCTTCGACTGCGCCTTACGCAGATCGTTTTCGGTAAAAGCATCGGAATTTACGATCAAGATGCCGTTGGCTTTGAGGTCGGCGACATTCATCTTGAGCGCCGCAGGATTCATGGCAATCAAGACATCGACGCTGTCGCCCGGTGTGTACACGTCGCTCGAAGAAAAATGCAACTGGTATCCGCTGACACCGGGTAGCGTGCCGGCAGGGGCGCGTATCTCGGCGGGAAAATCCGGAAACGTGGCGATATCGTTGCCGTACAGCGCGACCGTATTGGTGAACTGGCTCCCGGTAATCTGCATGCCGTCGCCCGAGTCACCGGCGAAGCGAATCACGGCGCGATCGATCACCTCGCGCTTGTGTTTTACCGGCGGCGTTTCAATCAAAGTTGACATAGTGGCCAAGGCTCCGCTGTAACTGAACTCCCAGACTGATCCCCCGAGGGAGTGTGGCTCGATATGTTAGATGGGCCGTGCGAAAACCAGGTTGGATGGTGTATCCAGCCGCCCGGAGCCGACAGCAAGAGAATACCACAGCGGCAGAGGCGAAGCAGCGAGACTAAGAGATGCGCAAGAATGTGTCGTTTCAGAAAAGATGCAGAACTTTGCAGTGCTCGCGAGCAAACACGCCATATCAACTCTTGATAGTTGCTGCGGCTTCGAGAACGAGAGAACGGCAGAAAAGGAGAGAACGATGAGCAATGCCCGCGCGAGTGGGAGTGAAAGAGGAGCGCGCCGCGAGAAGGCGCTGGCAAAGCGAGCGGCGCATCTGCGTCAATGCGAGTGCGGTGGAGTATGAATCCTTTCCAAAAGTGAAGACGCAAACGGGTGAAAGTAACACGAAGACAACTTGCCGCTTGACGTTCGCTTTCTTTTCGCCTAAAGTGGGCTTGTATCAATAGTTTCAGCGGAGGCGAGCGATGGCCCTTACAAAACGGCAAAAAGAAGTGCTGGACTACCTGGTTTCGTTTGAGACCAAGCACGGCTACGCGCCCAGTTTTGAAGAGATCGGCAAGGGTCTGAAGCTTACGTCACTCGCCACCGTGCATAAGCACATCACCACACTGGAGAAAAAAGGGTTCATCCGCCGCGGCTACAACCAGAGCCGCTCGATCGAAATTCTACAGTTGCCGAAGCCCGTCAAGGAACAGATTAGCGACAGGAAGATTCAGGAACTGCCGCTCGTGGGCCGCATCGCCGCCGGCCGGCCGCTCGAAGCCGTGGAAGAGCGCGAAACACTTTCACTGGGCGATTTTGCCCGTGGCGGAAACTCTTTCGTGCTTCAAGTGAAAGGCAGTTCCATGATTGAAGATCACATCATGGACGGCGATTATGTGGTATGTGAGCAAACCCAGGTCGCTAATGCGGGCGACATCGTCGTAGCGCTGATCGGCGGAGAAGAGGCCACGCTCAAAAGGTTCTATCGCGAGGGGGCTGGGAAGATCCGGTTGCAGCCCGCGAATTCGGACATGGCTCCGATCATGGTGGCCGCAAATGACGTGAAGATTCAGGGCCGCGTCATTGGCGTGCTCCGCAAATACTGAACTTCTGCTATCGATTTGGATTTTAGTCCCCGCAACAAGACCTATTTTTCCGCACCTTTCGCAGCTTGAGATTCATCTGACCACCTGTTGCAATTCCTTGGGCGTTCGCTGCGTGGTGGCTTGCCGCTAAGTTGTGGCCGAGCAGCGATTTCATTTTCCGGTTACCATGTGAATTCCTTGTGACCGTCAGGAAGCGCAGCGCGTCAAAGATACGAGGCGGAAACCGGCAGAATGGGCCCGCCAAGGAAACCGGAAAACTTGTCCACCAAGCAGCCAAACATACTAATTGTCGAGCCCGACGAGATGCTCCGCGGGCAGCTCCAGGACGTTTTGGGTTCGGCGGGTTATGAAGTAACTTCCGCGCCAACACAGGAAGAAGGATTCCGCGTCGTGCAGACGGGCGTCGTGGATGTCTTCCTGCTTTCCGCTGACCTGACCGATGTTCTCTGTTGCAGTTCTCTTGCGGAAATCAAGGGGCTTGGGTCAACCGCTAACACGCGCGTAATTCTCTTCGCGAGAGGCGGCGGCGCCGTACGCGCGCGAGCTCTGGATTTAGGCGCGGACGATGTGATGTACCCTCCGTGGGAACCCGCGGAGCTGTTGGCGCGCGTGCGCGTGCAGTTGCGCGACAAGCATGCTCTCGAAGAGTTGCAGCTGAAGTCGCGCATCGCGGAAGAAGGCCAGGAAATCGCCCACACGGCGTTCCAAGCCATTGCCGTCACGGAAAAAATGACGCGAGACGCTTTCTCCGTTGATCGCGCGCTGAAAATCGGGGTCGCCGCGCTCCTCGCTGTAGCCGCGGTCATTTCCATTGTTTTTCTGCTCTTCACACGGCGCGCCGATAAGGAAACTCGCCGAGCCTATTCCGTGATTGCGCAGCTCGAGCACGGTGTTCGCACGGAACAGTCCTTGATTGCGGAGGCCGGCAAAGCGCGCGAAGAACTCCAGCAATCGGACATCCTCGAGCAGAAGCAACTACTCCAAAAGCAGACCGACGAACTTCGCCAGAAACTGTCCGCGGCGGACTCCAGCGAAGTCTCCGGCTTGCGCAAACAGTTGGATGAGACCACCAGCCGCCTGAAGAAAGTCGAGACACAATCCGACGCCGCCGCAGGCGTGATTCGCGCCAACGCTCCCAGCGTCTGCTTACTGCACGTCTCGGTTTCGTTTCTCGATCAAAGTTCACATCGTCCTCTGCGCTATGTGGCCATAAATCCCGACGGCCAACCGCTGAAAGACAGCGACGGCAACGTGGCTTACAGCCTGGAGGGCAGCGCTCCGGAAGTTCGCGAAGACTTCTTCGGCACCGGTTTCATCGTCGGGCAGAATGAAGTCCTCACCAACCATCACGTCGCGCAACCCTGGTGGAAGAATGAAGAGCTGAGCGCCGCAGCGCAGCAAGGACTGCAACCGACTATCGCGGAAATGACCGCCTATTTTCCGGAGGCGGCGACCGGCATCCCCCTGGACATCTCGCAGATTTCGGACGATGCCGACCTCGCCGTCCTGCGCGGTGATTTTTCCTCGCTGAAACGCCCCATATTAAAATTGGATGGCCGCAAAGAGGCCGCGGTCAGCGGCCAGCCCTTGATTTCGCTTGGCTACGCAACGGGAATCAGCGCGATCCTGGCGCGCGCCGGCGAAGACACTGTCAAAGACATCGTCAGAATAAGCGGCGGGGACCCGAAGAAAATTGTGGACGAGCTTCAGCAGCGCAAACTGATCCGCCCGCTAGTAACCCAGGGGCACATCGGCGACGTCCTGCCGGATAAAATTGTCTACGACGCGCAAACCACTTCCGGCGGCTCGGGCGGACCGCTGATCAATCGCGACGGCCAGGTGATTGGAGTGACGTTCGCGGTGGTGAGAGGATTTGGCGGCTCCAATTTTGGCGTGCCCATACGCTATGCGCAGCCGTTGCTCAAGCCTTAGGGCTCGGCGCGTTCCCATCAGGCAACGTCGAATAAAGATGGGTTTCTTGTCGGCTCGGATCCAGCTTCAAATTGTGCGCGTCTCGCGTGCGGTTTTCGCGTGCATCCTCGTTTGCGCGCTCGTCTGGCCAAGCCCTTGCCGCGCCTACGCCGTACTCGCGCACGAGGCGATCATCGATGCCGCTTGGGAGACAGACATCAAGCCAATGCTACTGGCCCGCTTTCCCCATTCGACCGAAGACCAGTTAAGCGAGGCGCAAGCCTACGCCTACGGCGGCTCGATTATTCAGGACATGGGCTATTACCCGTACGGCAGCCACTTTTTCAGCGACCTGACACACTACGTGCGAAGCGGAGACTTTGTGCAAGCGCTGCTTCGCGATTCCTCGGATCTCGACGAATATGCATTCGCCGCCGGAGCGCTGGCCCACTATGCTTCCGACAATGACGGCCACCGCCTGGCTACCAATCGCGCCGTCCCGATTCTCTATCCGCGCCTTCGGAAAAAGTATGGAGATATCATTACGTACGAACAAGATCCGCTGGCGCACACCAAGACGGAATTTGGTTTTGATGTGATCGAAGTCGCGCAGGAAAGCTACGCGCCCGATGGCTATCATGACCTGATCGGCTTCGAAGTTGCGCAAGAGCTGCTGGATCGCGCGTTTGCCGAGACCTACGGTCTACAATTAAAAGATCTGCTTCTTGACGAGGAAAGAGCGATCAACTCTTATCGTCATGCGGTCAGCAAGACCATCCCGACGGCGACAAAGGTGGCGTGGAGCCTCAAGAAAGATGAAATAAAAGATGAGTTGCCCGGGATCACCAAGAAAACGTTTCGTTACAATCTTTCCAAATCCAACTATGAGCGCGAGTGGGGCAGAAACTATCAGAAGCCCACGTTTGTGCACAGATTTCTCGCTTTTCTTTATAAGCTAATTCCAAAGTTCGGGCCGCTTAGGGTTCTGCAATTCAGGACTCCCACGCCGGAAACGCAAAGGATGTTTCGCGCAAGCTTTAACTCGTCGCTGGACGAGTACCGGAAGCTGATCGCGGAATTACAGAGCGGACGGCTCGATTTGCCAAACGATAATTTCGATGTGGGCGAACCCACCGGGCCGGGGATTTATGCGTTGAATGATGATGCCCACGCCAAATTGTTGGACAAACTCGCGAATCAAAAATTCGCGGGCGTTTCTCCCGAGTTGCGGGACGAGCTTCTTCTTTTTTATTCGGAGCCTACCGCGCCGTATGCCACGAAACGCGACGCGAAGGCTTGGGCAACCGTGCAATCAGAGCTTGCCCAGTTGAAAAGCGTCACTCCTTCCGTGGCTGCAACCGGTTCACTGGCCGCGCGGTGATTTTCGATTTTTAAACCGTTGACGGACCCGCTGTTTTGCCCAATTGCGGATGACCACGTTCGCATTCGATTTGTTTGTTTTGCGAATCGAAAAAAGTGTTCTTATCGCGCCATGCGCGCGTGAAACAATGTAAAGTTTCGAGTACCCTTCTTGCCGGCTCAGGGATGAAGACGAACAAACCTATCCGAAAACTGCTTGCTGCCAATCGCAGCGAAATCGCCATACGGATTTTTCGTGCCGCGAATGAGCTCGGCCTGCGCACCGTCGGAATCTATTCGCAGGAAGACCGCCTGGCTCTGCATCGCTTCAAAGCGGACGAGGCCTATCAGGTGGGGGCAGGTAAAGGCCCGGTGGTGGCGTACCTCGATATCGCAGGAATCGTGGCCCTGGCTAAGGAAAAGGGCGTTGATGCCATTCATCCCGGCTACGGGTTCCTGTCCGAAAATCCCGAATTTGCGCGCGCATGCCAGAAGGCGGGAATTGCGTTTATCGGCCCGACGCCGGAATTGCTGGAACTCTTGGGAGACAAGACAGCTGCGAGACGCCTGGCGGATTCAGCCGGCGTGCCGGTGCTTCCAGGAACAGAAGAATCCATAACGTCTCCCGCCGAGGCGCGCAAATTTGCTGCCTCGATTGGCTATCCCGTCATCGTAAAGGCCGCCATGGGAGGCGGCGGGCGCGGCATGCGCGTGGTGCGCAGCGAAGCGGAACTCGATCAGCGGCTCGAAGAAGCCCAGGGTGAGGCGAAATCAGCTTTTGGCGACGCGAGCGTCTTTCTGGAAAAATATTTGCCGCGCGCGCGTCACCTCGAGGTTCAGATTCTCGCCGACAATCACGGAAATTTGCTGCACCTCTATGAACGAGATTGCTCCGTGCAGCGGCGCCATCAAAAAGTGGTGGAAGTAGCGCCGGCCGCGAATTTGCCCGCAGGCGTGAGAGCGGAATTGTGCGATGCCGCGGTGCGCCTGGCTCGCAAAGCCAAATACCGCAACGCCGGCACCGTTGAATTCCTTTACGACGTGGACGCCCAAAAGTGGTATTTCATCGAAGTTAACCCGCGCATACAAGTGGAACACACCGTCACCGAAATGGTTACTGGCATTGACTTGGTGCGCTCGCAGATTCTCGTAGCACAAGGCCACAAGCTGCACGAAGAGCCGCTGGCGTTGCCGGAACAAGCAGACGTCCCGCTCTACGGTGCAGCGCTTCAGTGCCGCGTCACCACCGAAGATCCCGCGAAGAACTTTGCGCCTGATTACGGGAAGCTCACTACCTATCGCTCGCCAGCGGGCTTTGGAATACGCCTCGACGGCGGCACAGCCTACGCTGGCGCGGTCCTCGCGGCGTACTACGATTCGCTTCTCGTGAAAGTGACGGCCTGGGGAACGAAACTTCCCGAGGCTTGCCAGCGCATGGATCGCGCGCTGCGTGAGTTCCGCATCCGCGGCGTCAAAACAAACATTCCTTTCCTGGAAAACGTCGTCAATCATCCACGTTTCCGCGCCGGCGAAGTCACCACGTCTTTTCTAGATGAGTCGCCCGAGTTATTCCGCCTTCAAAGCCGCGGCGACCGCGCGACAAAGCTCCTTTCCTATCTCGGCGATGTAATCCTCAACGGCAATCCGGAAGTAAAAGGCAAGCCTGTTCCCAAAGCGTTGGAAAAAGCGGCGCTCCCCACCGTGCCCGGCATTGCTCCGTCCCGCGGAACGCGCCAGCTCCTGCAAAAACTGGGCCCCAAGAAATTCGCCGCGTGGGCCAGAAAAGAAAAACGCCTTCTGATCACGGACACCACTTTTCGCGATGCTCACCAATCGCTGATGGCCACGCGCGTGCGCACTCACGATTTGTTGGCAACCGCGACTGCGGTCGCGCAACGGCTTCCGAACCTCTTCAGCCTGGAAATGTGGGGAGGCGCGACTTTCGATACCGCCATGCGCTTCCTCCACGAAGACCCCTGGCAGCGGCTTCGCGATCTTCGCCAGCGCATTCCGAATATTTGCTTTCAGATGCTGCTCCGCGGCGCGAATGCGGTGGGATACACCTCGTATCCAGACAATGTCATCGTCGAATTTGTCCGCGAATCCCACGCTCAGGGCATCGACATCTTCCGCGTTTTCGATTCGCTCAACTCCATCGAAAACATGCGCGTGTCGATCGACGCCGTCCTAGAAACAGGCGCCGTCTGCGAGCCTGCCATCTGCTACACCGGCGACATCTTCGACAAATCACGCCCCAAATATTCGATGAAATACTACGTTTCGATGGCCAAGCAGCTCGAAAAACTCGGCGCGCATTTTCTCGCCATCAAAGACATGGCGGGCTTGTGCAAGCCGTATGCGGCCCATGAACTCGTGAAGACGCTGCGCGAAGAAATCGCACTCCCCATACATTTTCACACGCACGACACGAGCGGCATCAATTCTGCATCGGTTCTGAAAGCCGCGGATGCCGGCGCAGACGTGGCCGACGCGGCGATAGCGGCCATGAGCGGCGGCACCAGCCAGCCCAATCTTAATTCCATTGTTGAGGCGTTGCGGCCTACGCCGCGGGACACGAATCTCGACATCGACGCGCTGAACGAATGCTCCGACTACTGGGAAACGATCCGGACCTATTATTTACCCTTCGATTCCGGCCCGAAGGCCGGCTCAGCCCGGCTCTATCAACACGAAATTCCCGGCGGCCAATACACAAATCTTCGCGAACAAGCCGCGGCCATGGGTCTGGGACATCGCTGGCGCGAAGTGGAAAAAATGTACGCCGAGGTCAACCAACTTTTCGGCGATATTGTGAAAGTCACGCCTTCCAGCAAAGTCGTCGGCGACATGACCCTCTTCCTAATGGCCAACGAGATGCAGCCCGGCGACTTGCTCAAACTCGACGAGAAGCACGATCTTTCTCTCCCGAATTCCGTCGTAGAAATGTTCTCGGGTGTTCTGGGCGTTCCGCCGGGCGGCTGGCCGCGCCAGCTTCAAAAAATAATTCTGCGCGGAGCCGTCCCGCTTAAGGGGCGTCCCGGCGCCAGCCTCGAAGCCGTCGATTTTGCCGAAATTTCTGCAACGCTCGAAAAGAAATTGGCACACACTGTTCGGCGCGACGATCTTTTAAGCTATCTTCTTTATCCGGATGTGTTCGTCAAGTACGACAAATTTCGCCAGACGTATGCAGATGTCAGCGTTCTTCCTACGCCCGCGTTCTATTACGGCTTGGCTTCCGGCGAGGAGATCACAATCGAAATCGAGCCGGGGAAAACGCTCATCCTCAAATTTCTTACGGCTAGCGATCCGCACCCCGACGGCACGCGTACCCTATTCTTCGAGCTAAATGGCCAGCCGCGCGAAGTGAACGTGCGAGACCTTGCCTTGCGCGTCGTCGAGCGCGCGCATCCAAAAGCAGACCCGGCCGATCCTGGCCAAGTCGCCGCGCCGACGGCCGGCGTCATCAGTGGGATCGCAGTACAAGCAAATCATCCGGTGGAACGCGGAGCCAAACTTTTGACCCTCGAAGCCATGAAAATGCAATCTAATATCTACGCGCCGATCTCCGGGCGCGTCTTAAAACTCCTGGTCACGCCAGGACAACACGTCGAAGCGAAAGATCTTCTGGTGACCATCGCCCCGTGAGCGGTCCGAATCTTCGCAAACACGAAGGATTTCGCTCGCGCTTCCTCCGGAACCAGCGCGACCTCATCGTCTATCTTCCGCCCGGCTACCACGAGCAGCCCGGCCGCCATTTCCCCGTGCTCTATCTGCACGACGGGCAGAATCTTTTTGACGGCGCGACTTCGTTCATCCCCGGCATGGACTGGCACGTCGGGCAAACAGCGGACCAACGCATCTGCTCCGGTGCCGTCGAACCTCTCATCATCGTCGGGATGTACAACACGAAGACCCGCATTCGCGAATACACGCCCACGCACGTCCCTAAACTTGGCGGTGGCCGGGCCGATCGCTACGCGAAATTCCTGATCGAGGAAGTAAAACCCTTCATCGAACGCGAATACCGGGCTCAATCGGACCCGGAGAAAACCGGTATCGGCGGCTCTTCGCTCGGCGGCCTCGTTTCTCTCTATCTCGGTTTGAAGTTTTCGTACATCTTTGGAAAAATCGCCGCGCTTTCTCCTTCCGTATGGTGGAACCAACGCGTCATGCATCGCTTTGCAGAAGCCGCCAATGTAAACCCGCGCCCCGCCATTTGGCTGGACATTGGCACGCGCGAGGGTCCGCGCATCGTCCAGGACGTCGAGCAGTTTCGCGACGTGCTCTTGCAAAAAGGCTGGCAACTCGGACGCGATCTGCAGTACCAGCGAGTGGAAGGCGCGGAGCACAACGAAGCGGCGTGGGCCCAGCGCGTCGGCCCGTTTTTGCAATTTCTGTATCCGGTCCGCTAGAGCGAAGTATAATCCGCACCTGTCGCGGAACCCGGCGGGTGGCGCCGTCGCAACACTCGCGGGTGTTCAGGGGTCATTCGATGTCGGAGAGCCGTCCTCTCACAATTCTCTGTGTCAGCTCCTACGAAAAAGGCCAGGAATTCCTGCGCACCTGCAAGGCCATCGGCTGCCGCGTTCTGCTTCTCACCGTGGAAAAACTCCGAAATGCGGATTGGCCCCGCGAGTCCATCGACGAAATGTTTTTCATGCCCGAGGATCTTCCCACGCAAGAGCTCATCAACGCCGTCAGTTTCGCCGCCAGATCGCAGCCCATTGACCGCATTGTGGCCCTCGACGAATTCGACATGGAAAACGTTTCGGCCCTTCGCGAACACATGCGTATCCCCGGCATGGGCTTAACGACGGTCCGCTATTTCCGCGACAAACTCGCCATGCGCGCCCGAGCCAAGGAAGCGGGCATCCCGGTGCCCGAGTTCGTTCACGTCCTGAATTACGACAGTTTGCGCGAATTCATGGCGCGAGTTCCGGCGCCGTGGCTGCTGAAGCCGCGCTCGCAAGCCTCCGGCATCGGCATGAAAAAAATTCATGCGCCCGCCGAACTCTGGCCCTGGCTCGATCAGCTCGGCGATAAACAATCCAACTATTTGCTCGAGCAATTCATTCCCGGCAGCGTGTTCCACGTCGACAGCGTGGCCGCAGAACGCGAAGTCGTCTTTGCCGAAGCCCACGCCTACGGCGCGCCCCCGCTCGATACCTCTCATCAAGGCGGAGTCTTCACCACGCGCACGCTCCCTCGCGATTCCCTCGACACTAAATCTTTGCTCGAACTCAATCGCAAGGTCCTCGAAGACCTCGGCTTCCTGCGCGGTGTCACACACGCCGAATTCCTCAAAGCGCACTCCGATGGAAAGCTCTATTTCCTGGAAGTGGCCGCGCGCGTAGGCGGCGCCTACATTTCAGATGTGATCGACGCCGCTACCGGCATCAATCTCTGGCGCGAGTGGGCGCGTCTGGAAGTCGGGGCAGGGAAGCAGCCCTACCAGCTTCCCAAAACGCGCAACGATTACGCCGGGGCGATTGTGTCTCTGGCTCGCCAGGAACAACCCGATACATCTGCTTACAACGATCCCGAAATCGTCTACCGCATCAGCAAGTATCACCACGCCGGTTTCGTCCTGAAATCTCCGGTGCAAGCACGCGTTGAGCAACTCTTGGATTTTTATTCAAAGAGATTCCAGGAAGACTTCTTGGCAACAGCTCCTGTACCGGAAAGGCCGAGTTCCTAAAAGAGGCTGTACGGAGTTTGCGGAGGCAGGCTGGGGAGTAGCCTGCCGCGCCCCTACAAAGGACGAATGGAAACTTCATTTGAGTCTCCTGCGTTCCGCGTCACTAAAAATTTACGCAACCTTAACCGCGAAGACTCGACGAACACACTGTCCAAAGGTCTAGTTACTTTCACGAACGGCCAGTGAAGTCTGCATTTGCCGTGCCGTAAGCTCAGGACTACAGTTTGCAATACCCCTTGCAAAAGTCCGCGCGGGGTGGTGCTATCCCTTGGGGAGGACCGATGTGGGGCAATAAGAAACCGGAAACGCCGCAATCCGCGCAACCGGGAACGTCAACGCAAAATTTTCCAACGAATCAGCCGCCGAAGCCCGCTCCGGCGACTTGGGAGGATAAACCCGCAATGAGTACAGATGCCATGCGTCCATTGGGTGCAACCGCGGACCGCGCTACCGCGCGGCTCGGGGCCAGCCTGCACGTGAAAGGCGAGATCTCCGGCAACGAGGATCTGCTGATCGACGGCTCGGTCGAAGGACTGATCCAGCTTGATGAGCGGAAGCTGACGGTCGGAACTACCGCAAAAGTGACTGCCGATATCATCGCCCGCGAGGTGGTGGTGTACGGCACGGTGAAGGGTAACCTTCGCGCGAAAGACCGTATCGAAATTAAAAAGGACGGCTCCGTCAACGGCGATCTCACGACCGCCCGCATCATGATCGAAGACGGCGCCTACTTCAAAGGCTCGATCGAAATCGATAAGAGCTCCGAGAAGGATTCTTCACACAACGCGTTTGCAAAGAGCGCCAACGCTCCCGTGGGCGCACCCGCAGCCAAAACCATTTAATTCATCGACTATCATTCCGTTTTCCTCCGGGCGGCGCTGACCGAAGTCCGCGCCGCCCTTCGATTTTTCCGCCGCTCTATTCTCTTTCCCGGAATATTTCTCAACTTGACAATTATCCTTATTGGATTAAAGTGTTCTCCGTAACCCTCTCAAATCCGCGCGCCCCGGCTCTTGCCGCTTTCTCCCGGCGGCAAGTCTCCTTCAGCCTGGGACCCGCAAGGAACGTGGGGCACCTCAATGGGACGGCTAAGGCGCTGCGGCCCGGATGCGTCACTCGCCCTGGTGTTGCTGCTTCTCTCCGGTTGCGGTGGCGGTTCTTCCTCGATAGCGCCTCCGCCCCCTCCGCCCCAGCCTGATTTCTCGATTGGATTTTCCCAGAATTCGGTCAGCCTCGAGCAAGGCGCAACGAGTTCCCCAATCAACCTCACCGTCAGTCCGCTCAACGGATTCACCGGCACGGTCCAGGTCGCTCTCACCGGCCTGCCCGCCGGCGTTATTTCAAGTCCTCCGAGTCCATTCAGCGTCGCCGCCCCGTCGGCCACCCCCATCCTGTTTTCCGCTGCGCCAAACGCCGCAACCGGAAACTCGACGATTATGGCCACGGGCATGAGCGGCTCTCTTTCGCACCCCGCCAATCTCGCTCTGGCGATTCAAAGCGGAGTAGTTGCGAATCTGCCTCGCACCGCCTATGCGAGAACCGACTCTGTCCCTGCCTTTGACGATCCATCCGGCGAGCCGCATCATCGGCACCTCGCCTACGATCCCGTTCACCAGCTCGTCTTCGTGGCCAATCGCGCCATGAATCGCGTCGAGGTTTTCTCCACGGTCACCGCCGCCCGCGTCGCCCAAATCAGCGTCCCTGGCGCAAGCAGCGCCGATCTGTCCCCGGATGGCACCACCGTTTGGATAGGCACAGTCACCGAACAACTCGCCGCGGTCGATACCACTTCGCTGCACGTCACGACACGCTACGAAATCACTGGCCTGCAACCTCTTCCCAATACGCTGTTCGACCGCCCCGAGGAAATGCTCGCGCTCGCGAACGGCGACTTTCTAGTGCGCCTGCGCGAATCCCAAACTGGCGAAGCGCTCCTGGCTCTCTGGAATCCCGCGTCCAACGCGCTCACTAATCTGACGTCCGCCGCGCCGCAACTCTTCCAAAATGGTCTGGGCGCGATGGCCCACTCCGGTGATCAAACAAAAGTTCTGGTTGCGGCGAATGATTCGAGCGGCGAAATCGCCGTTTTCAATTCGAGCGGCAACGTTCTCGGCGGTCCGTACGGCCTCGGCAGCGGCACCATCCCTCTCGTCGCGGCGAATCCGGACGGCTCTCGCTACGCCGCCGTTTTCGTTTCGAATGGCGTCACGCAGGTTCTCCTTTTTGACGGCTCCTTCAATCAGGTCGCCAGCCACACTTCGTCAGCAGTAAACGGCCTCTTGTTTTCTCGCGACGGTAATTTCCTATACATCGGCGAAAACGCCGCCTCTCCCCCCGTCATTACCGCGCTCGATGGACACACTCTCAGCCCTATCGGACAACTTCCCGATTTATTGCTCGCCGGAAAACGCACGGAAATCGAAGACGTGGACTCTACATATCTTCTTTTCGGTATCGCCAACCGCGGCATTGCTTTTCTGGATGCCGCAAGTCCTTCTACTCTTCCGGTAACAGCGCCCGTCTTCGCGGCGCCTCCTATCGCCCTGCCCTCCGAAGGTCCCAACGCGGGTGGAACGGCGACCTCTCTCGCGGGACAAAACTTTGAAGCTACCGCACAAGTGCTGTTCGGGAGCCAGCCCGCCGCCAACGTCAGCGTAACCAGCGGCGCGCAGATCAACGTTACCTCTCCGCCCAACGCTGCAAGTGGACCCACTAACATCACCGCCTATTTTCCCAGCGGATGGCTCTCCCTCGCTCCCGACGCGTTCAGCTACGGGCCGCAAGTCCTGCAAATTCTGCCTAACGCGGGAAACCCCACTGGTGGAGATACCGTACAAATCTACGGCTACGGTTTCGGCAGCGACCCCACAAAAATCACCGTTCAAATCGGCGGTGTACCCGCCGCTGTCCAAACCGTTGAAAACATCACGACCATCGCGCCGTCTCTCGGCCTGGACGCCACCTACCCTTTCCCCGTCGAACGCGTCACTCTGCAAACGCCTTCCGGAACCGCGGGGAAAGCCGACGTCGCCATCACTTCGCCCGCGGGCTCAACAACCGCCTCGAAAGGATTCCAATATCTTCAGAGCGAAAATTTCTATGCGAAGCCGGCCTACGATAGATTCATCGTCTACGATCAGAGCCGCCAGTGGCTCTACATGAGCGATATCGACCACGTCGACGTTCTCGAGCTCGCTAGCAATTCCTTTCAGGATCCAGGTATCGAGCCGCCCGGCGGTCCTCCACCCACCGCGGGGATTCGCGGCCTCTCGCTGACGCCCGACGCTTCGCAACTCGTCGCCGCCGATTTCGGCTCACAGTGCATCTATCTCTTGGACCCGGACACCGCAACCGGCACGACGGTAAGTGTCGGCGGCGTGGCCGGATTTTCAAATTCCGGTCCCGCGCGCGTGGCGGCCACCAGCACCCAAGCCGTCTTTGTGGGCCTAAGCGCGGAGTCCAGCTCTTCCGGTTCCTGTACTTCCTGCCTCGGCCAGCTGAATCTCAGCGCGAGCCCGCCCACCATTCAACCGGCCACAGAGCCCGAAGTCACCAGTCTCACCGGCGCTCCCCTGGTCCAATCGAATGGCAACGGCGATCAGGTGTTCGTTGCGTTTGCGAATGCACCTGGTGGCCCGCTCGCTCTTTGGAATTCCTCGTCTCCCAATCAATTTGCAACCTTCACCGCCAATGACACCGCCACGGATCTTGGCGCCGCACCCGATGGAACCATGTTCGCTCTCCAGGCCAACGGCACGACCGAAATTCGCGGCGCCGATTTCTCGCTCGCCGCTGTTCCTGCAAATCCTGAGCTCACGCAAATTCCGGGGCGCAATCAAGTGCCTGGCGTCACTCTTCATCCCAGCGGCGCTTTGATCTACCAGCCGTTTCTTACCGGCCCCGCAGCCACTGCCGGCGTCCGGGGCGGCATCGACATCCTCGATGCGCACAGCGGCGCGCTCCGGCTGCGCATTTTCTTGCCGCAACAACTGATGACCGACGTCGACGGCCTTCACGGCGGCTTCCTCACCAGCGACGAAAACGGCCAGCGCCTCTTCGCGATCACTTCGACGGATGGCACAGCGCAGAACGCCGGGATCACCATCGTCCAGTTGGCCAACGTTCCGCTCGGTATCGGCACGCTAACACCCGCGAACGGTTCCGCAGTTGGCGGCACTGCGATGACTATTCTCGGCAGCGGGTTCGTAAGCGGCGTCACCGTCACTATCGGCGGCCAGTCCGCTAGCGTCACCTTCAAGGATATGAACACGCTCACTATCGTGACTCCCGCCGTCAACGCTGGCGCGCAGCGCGTCACTATCACCAATCCCGACGGCGAAACCGTCTCCCTAGACGACGCCTACACCGCCAATTAACTTGCACCTCTTTCTAGGGGAACAGCATGCTGTGCCCCAGCTTGCCCGAGCGTCTACTGATCAGCGATTCTTTTCTCTCCATCGCGTCTCCAATCAAGCCAAATTGCTCCCTAACCAAACCCTCCTTTTTTTCATCTCATGCAAGGTAGAATTCCCCGTGCAAACGAGCCTCACAACACGGCGCTCAATTTAGGCGAGAGGTCAGGAAACATGGAGACACGCAAACTCGGCAATTCGGATCTGCAAATCACGCCCGTAGGGTATGGCGCCTGGGCCATCGGTGGCAGCGGTTGGGATTTTGCCTGGGGCCACCAGGAGGACGCCGACTCCATAGCCGCCATCCATCGCTCGCTCGAACTCGGCGCGAACTGGATCGACACCGCAGCCGTTTACGGCATCGGCCACTCCGAGGAAATCGTCGCCCAAGCGTTGAAAGACTGGCGCGGTGCGCGCCCCCATGTTTTCACAAAATGCGTTCTACGCTGGGACGACCAAGGCCACATCACGCAGAACCACACTGCCGCATCCATCCGCCGCGAATGCGAAGACAGCCTCCGCCGCCTGCAAATCGAAGCGATCGACCTCTACCAAATGCACTGGCCGCCCTCCGACAATGGCCCTGGTCTCGAAGAAGCCTGGCAGGCCATGGCCACCTTGAAAAAAGAAGGGAAAGTCCGCTGGATTGGCGTTTCCAATTTTGACGTAGCGCAAATCAAGCGCGCCGAAAAAATTGCCAAGCCGTCCTCACTGCAACCGCCCTACTCGTTAATTCGCCGGGCAGTCGATAAAGAAATCCTGCCTTACTGCAAACAGGAGGGGATCGGCGTCATCGCCTACGCGCCGATGGCCTCCGGCCTCCTGACCGGAGCGATGACCCGCGAACGCGCTTCCGCTCTTCCGGCCGATGACTTCCGCAGCAAGAGCCCCGAGTTTCGCGAGCCGCGCCTTTCGAAAAATATCGAACTGGTCGAGCGCCTCCGCAAAGTCGGTGTGCGCCACGGCCGTAATCCCGGCGAAGTCGCCATCGCCTGGGTTCTCAGCAATCCCGCTGTCACCGGAGCCATTGTTGGCGCTCGCAGCGCCAAACAAGCCGAAGGTGTGATGCGAGCCGGCGATTTGAAACTAACACGCGAAGAACTCGCGGAAATCGAAGGCGCCGCTGCCGCAGCAGTAGCCCGATGATGCGCGCCAGCGATATGCAGCGCTTGCGATGCAGGCATGTTCTAAGGGGGCAAACTCGCGCTTCTCAGCTCGCCACGCCTCGTACCGCCGGAAAGGTTTCGGCCGCTAGAGTGCGTGCGTCAAGCTCCCCAGCTCAAGCTCGCTCGAAATCCGGCCGCCACGTCTTGATCAACCGCTTGATTGCTTTCCGGTCGCTCAGCTTTTCATCGAGCACCTTGCGCGCCAGCTCCGGCAACTCCGCATTGCTCGCAAAGCGCAACGCCACCAGCTGATCGACCGTGAATTCCCCGATGCGCGGATGCAAATCGGCAGGCAACACGCGTTCGAAACGCACGCGCTCCTCCAGGCGAATCACGCGATCCTGTACCTTTACCGCCATCATGCGCGCCAGGGCAAATCCAAGAAGAATCGCGAGCGCGACAAGCACAGAAAGCGCGCCGCTGATGGTGAACCACCCTTTCACGCACCAGTAAATCGAAAATCCCAGATTAATCAGCAGCACCGGCAGCACAAAAAAATGAAACGCGGGCACCCATTTCGCGTGACTTTCAAAACTCTGTTCAGCCATTTCCATCCTCCTGCTTGCGCGCCGATTCTAACAGAAACGCCCCGGCGTGCAGACCATCGAGCGCCCCCGAAGCAATTCCCTCGCAATTCGCCGAACGGCCGCGTCACGCGCCCCTTTATTTGAACCATTTCCGCGCCCCCCGCATCCAACACTCATGTAAACTGATTTCGATCGCTTCCGAATTTCACGAGCGCGCATGAGGAGCAAGCAACATGGCAAAAGCCGTCTGGGGTGGCAAGGTCATCGCCGAGAGCAATGACACTGTCGTGGTCGAAGGTAATCAGTATTTTCCTCCCGACTCCGTGATGAAAGATGTTTTAAAGTCCAGCACGCACACCTCGATTTGCCCGTGGAAAGGCACCGCCCACTACTATCACGTCGAAGTCGACGGCATGAAAAACGAAAACGCCGCCTGGTATTATCCCGAACCGAGTCCAGCCGCGAAGGAAATCAAAGGAAGAATCGCCTTTTGGAAAGGCGTAAGCGTCGAAGCCGGCAAAAGCTGAGAGTGGACCTTCGCAAATCTGACTCGCGACCTCGTGGGCCGCCAGCCGCGGCCCTCTTTTATTTTGTAAGTTCGTTCTTAAAGACCGCTCCGTTGTGCATCACAAAATGCACATGCTCGAGCTCGCCCACGTCCTTCAGCGGGTCCCCGGACACCGCAACGATATCCGCGTAAGCTCCTGCTGCCACCACGCCGATCTCGCCCTTCATCTCCAGCATTTCGCTTGCGCGCAAAGTAGCCGATTGAATCGCATCCATCGGCGTCATCCCTAGGGAGACCATTCGCCGGAATTCCTGCGCAATCGGCTCTGTCCAGGGAATCCCGCCCATGTCTGTTCCAAACACGATCTTCAAGTGCGCCTGCATCGCCTTGCGAAACGAGATCTCATGCACCGCCGCTCGCGCGCGGTCCCGCTTTCCGCCTGGAGTATCCGCCGGCGCCCAGTCGCCGTAGTATGGCTCAAGCGTCGGGCAATACCACGTCCCCTGCTGTTTCATCTGCGTGATCTGTGCGTCCGAGATCTCCAGCCCGTGCTCGATGGAATCGCATCCGCCATCCAACGCGCGCTGCAAACCAATTCCGTTGTACGCATGGCACGCCACTTTCTTCCCCCATCCGTGCGTCTCGTCCACCACCGCCTTCAACTCTTCCACTGTCAGGGTCGGCTGCGATACCAGCTTCCCCTCTTTGTCCACCCACGACCGGTGCGTCATATACACTTTGATCCAATCGGCGCCATGGTCCAGTTGCTGGCGCGCTGCCTTCCGCGCCTCCACTGGCCCGTCAACAAGTTGCGCGCCTTTAGGCATATCCAGCTCCGGCGCGTAGTCTTCCAGGTTATAGCCGCCTGTCGTTGAGATCGCGCGCGTCGCGCAAAAAAGCCGCGGCCCGGGAATCGTCCCTTCCTCGATCGCTTGTTTGATTTCGACGTCCCCGTATCCCGCGCCTTCCGTTTCCAGGTCGCGCAGCGTCGTAAATCCCTGTTCGAGCGCGCGCCGCGTCGCAAACGTCGCTCGCGCCGCCCGCAGCGCGATTCCCGCCTTTAAAATATTTACGTCGTATCCCCCCTTGGCCGGATCTTCACCCCACAAGAAAATATGGGTGTGCGAATCAATCAAGCCCGGCAAAACCGTCGCCGCGGAAAGATCGATCACCTTCGCGCTCGGCGGAATCGCCGCCGAACCATCCGTCACTTTCTCGATGTGCTCGCCGCGTACAAAAATCAGCTGATTCCTTCGCGGCGTGTCGCTCGCGCCATCAATCAATGTGCCCGCGCGAATCACGGTCAAGGAAGCGCCCGAAGGCGCCGCGATCTGCGCGCGCAAACTCCCCACGCTCAAGATCAAAAAGCTGGCCAGGCACAAAATTGCTTTTGTCATGGAATACCCCTCGAAGGCGGACCGTAGCTTGCCCCAAGAACTAGCACGATTGCAAGGCAACCACCCGCTCGAAACCCGTTCGCGGTTCATCATCTCTCCCGCCGCTTTCCTCCTGCGCCTTTGGAGTATCTTTTTATGAACAGGATTGCTTGTCGTTCTATTGCCACAATGACGTATCTTACGTTTCGATAGAGATGTGAACTTCATGCTCCAGAACTTTTCTCGTACACAGCGAAACTTGTTATCCCGGCTGCCTATTTTGCTCTTAGCTCTGATCGCGCCTGCCGTTTGCATGGCCCAGGGTGTGGGCCAGGTCCAGTGCGCCCGCCCCGGCGATTTCATCTATCTCTACAGCTCCATGACCACTCTCGATGTTCGCGCCACTTTGCAATGCGGCCAGCAAGTGGAAGTCACCGGCCGCTACGACCAATATTTCGGCGTACGCACGGCCGACGGCCAGACTGGCTACGTCCCCGTCGATTTCTTGCTGTTGCTAAAAACTGCTCCGGGAGCAAAGCCGGTTCTGGCGCCGACCAAGGAAACACCAAGAGAGAAAATGGCCTACGATCTTCCCACCAGAACTTCGGAGGCACCTTCCAACTCCCAGGCCTCCGCCCAAATCCTGATCTTGCTCGATAGCACTCCTGTTCGAATGAAACTTGGCAAATCTCTTTCCTCCTCCGACGCCCAAGTGGGTGATGAGGTGGAACTCGAAGTTTCGGAAGATGTCGTCGTGGATGGATTCCTCGTTATCGCCAAGGGCGCAAAGGCCGTCGGCGTCGTCAACGAAGCCGAACCAAAAAAGGCTCTGGGCCGCGGCGGTAAGCTCGGCGTGCTGGTCAGGAGCGTTCACCTCGCCAACGACAAAGAGGCTGTTTTGCGTTCCGGCGGCGAAGGCAAAGGTTCCAGCTCCACGGCGGGCATGATCATTCCGGTGATGCATGGAAAAGACATCACCTTTCCGAAAGACATGGATTTTACCGCCTACGTGAATGGCGACACGCGCCTCAGACGCGAGGATTTTCGCCCCGTTCCCGAAACCCCGGATGCCCCGCCCAGCGGCACCGTTTCCAACATCCCTCATCCCTAACCCCGATTTCTCATTACCAACGCGGCGCCCACCAAATTCTTCGTAGAGGCACGGCACGCCTTACCTGGTTTGCCTCAGGAGCGCGAATCACAAATCGAATATCTCTGGGGAATTTCGTTCAACTGCCCAAAAGATTTGGCTGAAGTCTGCTGTAGCCATGTTCGTGCGCCCATAGCGTCAGCGGAATCGCCGCCAAATCGTCCACCACTGGCACGGCATACCCGTCTTTCGTCAAGTCGATCGTCCTCAGGAAAAACTTGCACGTTTCGCAAGCTTCCACCCGCACGTGCGGAAATTGCTCCGCAACGTACACCGGCAGTTTCTTTTCCTCTTCTTCGCCGCACGTCGCGCACAGGATCCGCCGGAACTCCCACTCGTACCCGCAAAAGGAACAGACCAGGCAGCGCTTTCCTCCATCGCCCTCGATACGCAGCACCCCAAACAACGCTCTTCCGCCGCACAGCGGGCACACCCGCGGCGTCGCCATCACCGGCGGCACCGCCGTCCGCCCGGCGACATGCGCCGCGTAAGGCTGCAGAAATGCCCGCGGAAAAAACTGCGCGAAAGCCCCGATCTGCTGGTCGAAGAGCCCGCCAAGTTCCCAGTACGAGCTCAAAAGAGTGATCCAGGATTCAGACGGATGCGCGGCAATTTCCCGCGCCGCGGCCGCGAGAGCGTTCGGCGCATTTTGCTCAACGAGCGAAAGGAAATTGCGAAAGTGCGGGAGCAGCAGCGTGAGATCCAGGGTGTCGCGCACAGAGCTGAATTTCGGATTCTCCGGCTGCTGCGACCCGGCCCCTGCAATCTGCATGAGAAAGCTTTTTTGGAAGCTGGCGATTCTCTTATAGAAGGATAGCAGTTCGCTAGCCGATGATTTTTCCGCGATGAGTTTCTCGGCGCGACGGATCCGCGCGTCATACTCGTTGCTAACCGCTTGTGGAGACGTCATTTTTTCGGCGAGGCGGGCTGCTCGGTGACCTCTTTATACCAGCCGGGATGATACCGCTTCACAAAATTCAGCGGGACGTCCCCATGAACCATGGAATCTAACGCACCGCGCTCCGCGAAAACTCCCATGTAAATGTGCAGCAGGAAAAGGCCGATCGTCAGCAGCGCGGACGAAGCGTGCACCAAAACCGCGACGTAACGCAAATAGCGCCAGCTCCACGGAATATTCTCAGGGAACCACAAGCACAAGTCCGCTCAGCAGGAGAAGCACCATGCACACCACAAAACCCCAGAACAACGATTTCTGTCCTGCGTTATAGCGCCCCGCCGGCGGCATCTTCTCGTCTTCGTTCTGCACGTAATAACCGACGGATTTGAACCAGTTCCTATCGTTCTCATCCACATGCATATGCGAAGCCCACATGCCATACATCACCAGCACGCTCACCGCGAAAATCAGCCCCATCCACGGATGCAGCATGCGCGAAACCTGGCCGCCGCCCAACATCGCCGCGATCCAGAAACACCATGGCGACCAGAACGCTAAACCGGTCAATAGCAAATAGAGGTAGGACCCCGCTGCGACCCAATGCGTGAGCCGTTCCTTAAAGTTATAGCGCAACACGTGGCCCGGAGGCACAGTTTGCTCGGTTTGGCTCACGGCTCCGCTCCTTCATGCGGTTGCTTGATCGTCTCCTCGCGCTCCTTCGGTCCAAATCGCAAGTAGTGCACCACAAGCCCGACGACCCCGCCGATCATTGCCGCATTTCCCAGCCACTTCAGCGGACCCTTCCAAAGCTTTACCGACCATGGAATGCTCGGATTGGACGGCAGCCCGCCGTAAAGCTCCGGCTTGGTCGCGTCATGCAGCACATAAACGACGCCCGTCCCGCCTGACTCCCGCCGGATCGTAGACGCCCGCATTCGGGAAATTATAATCCGTACGAAGCTGCTTAGCGCGCTTCTCCGCAAGATCTTTCATGTCGTCTTTGCTGCCAAAGTGCAGGCAGCCCGTGGGGCAGGACTTGATGCATGCCGGCTCCAGCCCTTCGCTCACGCGATCCGCGCAGAGCGTGCATTTGAACACGCGATTCGTCTTCGGATTCATCTTCGGAATATCGAACGGGCATCCGGTTATGCAGTAACCGCACCCGATGCAATTTGCTTGCTGAAAATCCACGATGCCATTCGTGTATTGCACGATCGCGCCATCGGCGGGGCAAGCCGCCAGACAGCCCGGATCCGCGCAATGCATGCACTGATTCTTGCGCATCAGCCACATCAGCGAGCCGTCCTCTTTCTCGTGCTCGTTGAAGAGAATCAGGTTCCAATAATTCCACCGCGTCTCCGGCATCGTCTGATAAGTGTTATCGAAAACCGTTTCGCCGAACGGCAAATCGTTCCACTCCATGCACGCCACTTCGCAAGCCTTGCAGCCGATGCAGGTCGTGGTGTCGATGAGTTTGCAGACGGTAAATTCGCGCTGGGCGTCGTCGCCGGGGACGCTGCCCGCGTGTCCCGACATTTTTTGAACGCGTAATGTGGCTTGGCTCATGCGCGTCCCCTAGACCTTCTCCACTTTCACGAGGAAACCCTTGAATTCCGGCGTGTGCGCGTTCGGATCGACGATTGTCGGCGTCAAGGCGTTCACCAGCATGCGCGAGGTCTTGCCTTCATCCTCGGCGATGCCCCGGTATCCCCAATGAAACGGAATCCCGATCTGATAGGTTTTCTTTCCGTCGATCATCATCGGCTTGATGCGCTTGGTCACCATCGCTTTGGCGATATACTCGCCGCGCGCGCTGGAAACTTTCACTTTTTCTCCGCCGCGAATCCCCATCTCGTCCGCCATCTCCGCGCCCATTTCGATGAATGGCTCCGGCACGAGCTGCACGTTCATCGGATTGTTCTTCGTCCAATAATGGTAATGCTCGGTCAGGCGGAAGGTCGTGCAAATGACGGGGAAATCTTTCACTGTTCCATACTTGTCGTCGGCCGACTTCATTTCCGTCACCACCGGATTGTGCGTTTGCTCCGGATGGAATAGATTTTGAATCGGGCTCTCAAACGGCTCGTAGTATTCCGGGAATGGCCCGTCCGCAAATGCTCCGAGCGGCGCAAAAATTCGCCCCACGCCCTCCGGATTCATGATGAACGGCCCCATGTGATCCTTGGGATTCGAATCCGCCTTGAAGTCCGGCACGTCGTTCCCGACCCACTTTTGCGAGCTTTCATTCCACCAGACTTGCTTCCGCGATGGATCCCATGGCTTCCCATCCACGTCGCACGACGCGCGGTTGTACAGCACTCGCCGATTCGCCGGCCAAGACCAGCCCCAACCCGGATGCACTCCCATGTTGGATGGATCCGATGGATCGCGTCGCGCAGTCTGGTTTCCCGCTTCCGTAAACGCCCCCGAATAAATCCAATTCCCACAAGCGGTGGTTCCGTCATCCTTCAGCCAGGAGAATCCAGGAAGCTGCTGGCCCGCCTTGATCTGCACCTTTGTTGCCGGGTCTTCCAGATCGCTCAGAGCCTTGCCGTTGAGTTCCTTCAATACTTCGCCAAGGCCGGGTTCTGTCGGAGTCGTATACGCCCAGGTTAGCTTCAGGATCGGATCGGGGAATTTCCCGCCGTCTTTTTTGTACAGATCCCGGACCTTCAGAAAGATCTGCGCCACGATGGCCTGATCCAGCCGGGCATCTCCCGGCGTCGGAACCGCCGCATTCTTCCATAGCAGCCAGCGCGCGGAATTCGTGAACGAACCGTCTTTCTCCGCAAATCCCGCGCACGGCAGCCGGTACACCGTCGTCTGAATCTGCTTCATCTCGTCTTGCGTGATCACCCGGGCGACCTCCAGAATTCGCTCGTCTCGTCCGGATAAATCTCGCCAACCACCAAGCAATTCCGCTTTTTTCAGCGCGTCAATATTCTTCTTCGAATCCGGCCCGATGGCCACGCCATTCATCCCAAAGGCAAACATGCCTTTGATGAGGCCGTTGTACATGTTGTTCCACAAATGCGTCCACGAATAATCGCGGTCCACTTTGGGCAAATAATCGAACGCCCATTCATTCTGTTTGGTGGCCGCATCCCCGTACATCGACTTCATCAAGCTCACGGTGAACTTCGGCGTGTTGCCGTAATAGTTGAATGACTCCCATGGCGCTGGTTTCGAGGATGTCGGCGTCGCTCGCTTCATCCAGGCATCAAACGAAGCATCGCCGGGCGTTGGCACTTTCAAATATCCAGGCAAGCTGTCGAACAACCCCGCCATGTCCGTGGCGCCCTGAATGTTCGAATGCCCGCGAAGCGCGTTGACGCCTCCGCCGGCGCGCCCCACGTTGCCCAGCAGCAGTTGCAGCATCGCCGCGGTTCGGATGATTTGCGTGCCGAAACTGTGCTGCGTCCATCCCACCGCATAAATCACCGTCCCGACCTTCTTCATGTCGCCGTCTTTGCGAATCGAAGTGTACAGGTCGGCGGCTTTAAGGAATTGTTCCTTGGGAATTCCGGTGATGCGCTCGATCATTTCCGGCGTGTACCGCGAATAATGTTTCTTCAAAAGCTGAAACACGCAATTCGGATTCTGCAGCGTCAGGTCGAACTCCACGCTTTTCCGGTAGCGGCGGCTAGCAGGCGTCCCCGCTGCGGTCCGCGTTGGCGCCCGCCTTCCCGCCGCGTCATAATTCCAGCTGGCGCTTGTCGTAGCTGTGCTTCGTCGCGTCAAATCCCGAGAAAACGCCGTCCGTATCCGCAGGCAGCTTGAAGTCGCCATCAATGACGAACGCGGCGTTCGTGTAATTGATGAGGTATTCTTTGGCGATCCGGTTGTTTTCAATGGCGTAGTTGATCACGCCGCCCAGGAAGGCAATATCCGTTCCCGCGCGAATCTGGCAAAACATATCGGCAACGGAAGACGTGCGCGTGAAGCGCGGGTCGACGGAAATCATCTTCGCGCTGCGCGTGCGCTTCGCTTCAATGGCCCATTTAAATCCGCAGGGGTGATTCTCGGCCGGATTCCCGCCCATGATCAGCATCATGTCGGTGTTCTTGATATCGACCCAGCCATTCGTCATTGCGCCCGCGTCCAAACGTTGGTCCCAAACTTGAGACCGTGGGGCCGTGTCAAACCCTGGCCTGGTTTTCTAAATGCACGACCCCCAGGGCGCGCATTGCCTTCACGACCAGAAAGTTGAATTCATTCGTGTCCGTGCAGCCGCCGGTCCAGGCAATCGATTCCAGCCGGTTAACGGTGATTCCCTTTGCCATCCTTCTCAATGAAGGTTTCGTCGCGCGTTTTCTTGATCCTCTGCGCGATTTCGTTCAGCGCATCGTCCCAGGAAATATCCTCCCATTCCGTTCCGCCGGGCCGCCGCACTTGCGGTTTCAAAAGCCTGCGATCATTCAGGATGTCTTGCTCGAGCGACGCGCCCTTTGGGCACAGCGTCCCGCGGTTCGTCGGGTGGTCCGGATCGCCTTCAACATGAACCACTTGTGGCGTGACGTTCTTTGCGCGGTCTCCAATGGTGTAAATGATCGTCCCGCAACCCACCGCGCAATAAGGACACGTCGACCGTGTTTCGTTTGCGCGGGCGATTTTTAGCACTCGGAGTTGCGCGTAGGCGGGCTGAAGGTCGAAACCGAAAACGGCGGCGGCCGCCCCGCCAATCGTGGTGAACTTCAGAAAGTCTCTGCGGGTAGGCTGCATCGTACCCCCTGGGAAGAGACGAACGAGCTGCATACAGCACTCCCTAAATACTTCCGAATCTCTGCGAAGTCAAGTATTCGACGTACGCTCCCGATAGAAAGATGCATAAATCGTCTATCTTGCGGTAGCGTTCGGAATTAGGTGCCGCCGAGGCCGGCATCAGACTTGGCCGAACCTGCGCAAATGTCTCATTCAAGCGGTTAGGCAGCTTTGGCTTGTATCTGTTTATTGCGGAAACGGATTGCGAAGTGGGTGCGGCGTCGGTATCCGTAGAAGAGCGAGCCCCGGCTGCGCGGTAGCGCACGATGAGCATCGTAAGATCGTCTGCCTGGCTCGCACCGCGCGCGAAATTTTCCACCGCCTCCAGCACGCATTTCTGAAGCTGGTCCAGCGGGCACTCTGTCTGCCCCGTAAGAATTTCGCGAAGACGAGGTACGCCGAACATCTGCTCGTCGGGATCCATAGCTTCGGTGACGCCGTCGCTGAACAGCACAAGCGTGTCGCCAGGCTCGAGCTTCAATCGAGCCGTCGTATATTCCGCTTCGGGAACGAGTCCCGACCGGGTAAGACCCCTCGCTGAAAGGCTCTTCTGCCACGCCATGGCGAATCAGAAACGGCGAAGGATGGCCGGCATTGATGAATTCCAGATGGCCGTCGTCATCCAGAATCCCAAAGAACATCGTGGCGTACCGGCCCACCTCGGCGTGATCGCAGAGAAAGCGATTCACGTGGTTGAAGACGCGCGCCGGATCGGTGCCTAGAGTCATAGCGGAAAGCGCGCCCTGCAGCATGGTGGTCAAAAGTGCCGCGCCGAGTCCCTTTCCGGAAACGTCGGCAATCAGAAACGCCGTGCGATTGTTGTCGAGCGGGAAAACGTCGAAGTAGTCGCCTCCCACGGAAAGGCACGGGTAATTGCAGCCGGCAACGGCAAGGTGCGGATGATCCGGGAAATTCCGCGGCAGCAGCGCCTGCTGAATGTCTCGCGCGATATTGATTTGTTCTTCCATGCGCTGCCGCTCGCGTTCGCGGACGACCAGCCGCGCATTGTCCAAAATGCTCGCCGCGTCAGCCGCCAGTGCGTCCAGAATCTGCCGGTCCAGCTTTGAAAAAGCCGCAGGCCGCCGCGAATCGAGATACAGCACTCCGAGAGAATGGCCGTACGCAGGAGTCGAACTGCTGGAATCCGGTGAACTTGCACGGTGCACGGCAAACAGCGGAATCACTACCACCGCCCGAAGCCGCTGCGCGATGATGCTTTGCGCCGATTGCAGATCCATCTCGGCGCGCTCGATATCTTCGGTGACCACCGGCGAATGCTGCCGCAGCGCCAGTTGAATCGCGGTCTGGCTGGGCGTGATGCTCTCCGGAGGAAGTCGCAGCCCGCCAGTACGGCGGGCGAGCCGCACTTTGAGCGCGCCTGTCAGGTCGGCCTCGAGAAGCATCCCGCGGTCGGCGTCGGTCACCGACACGGCGTGATCCAGCATCGTTCCGAGCACGGAATCCAGCGGAAGCTGCGAGTGCAGAAGAGTCGTCGCTTCCAGCAGCAAGTTGAGCTTGCGTAGCCCGCCGCCCACCGGTTCCGAACTCGTGATGTGCTCGATGCGCGTCAGAAGATTCGGCAGAGACTCCTCGCCGCTTGCCGTCCCCGACCGAAACACAATCTCGTAGGAATCTTCGAGCCCAAACGTGATCGAGTCGCCGTCGTTCAGCTGCCGGCTTTCGACTTTTTCCCCGTTGACGAAAAGCCCTCGCCGCTGCCCGCGATCTTCGATGTACAGCCGCCCCGCTTCGATCACCAGCGCCGCGCAATTCCGCGAAATCCGCCGGTCGGAAAGCTGCAAATGATTCCCGGTTTCCGCGCCGCGCCCGATCAGGAATGGCGTCTGCGTCACGCGCACGTACCGCCGCGCGCCGTCCGGCGACACGACTTCGAGGACTGCTCCGCCCAGCGAAATGGATGCTGTATCCGGCATGGGTTATGCGCGACGGGATTGTAGCACGCAGGCGAGCTATTCGTGCCGAAGTGCATTCAGAGGATCCAGTTTGGAGGCGCGAAGCGCCGGAATGTAACTGGCCGCGAGAGCGATGGCAGCCAGCGTGACCGTAGCTATAATAAACGTCGTGGCGTCGTGAGGTTTCAACCCAAAAAGCAGGGAACTAGCGGCTCTGGACGCCGCGAGCGCCAGCCCTATCCCGAGCGTCAATCCAATTGCCAGCAGTATCAGGGATTCGCGCAGCACGAGAGCGATGATCGATCGCCGGTCCGCCCCCAGCGACATCCGTATCCCAATCTCATTCCTCCGCCGCGCCACCATGTACGAAATCACGCCATACAATCCAATCACCGCCAACACCACCGCCAACCCCCCAAAAAAACCAGAAAGCCTCGCCATCAAGCGGTCCCGCAGTAATCCTTCTTCAATCATCTGGTGAAAAACGAAAAAGCTAACGTCCAGGTCGGGATGCGCCCCGCTGGCAACGCCTTTTACCGACGGAGATCAGCCCGGGCAGCGGCATGTTCGAGCGAATCAGGATTTGCGCGTCCGTGTCCGCGCTGTCATATTGCGCCATCGCTATATAAACAATCTCCTCGGCGTCTTCCCGCAAGTCGGCATACTTGGTGTCCTTCACCATGCCGACGACTTCGTACGGGCCGGTGATCACACCCAGCCGCTGCACTCGGAACATCGCCCCGATCGGATTTCCCGTCTTGGCGATTTTTCGCGCAAAGGTTTCGTTGACGATCGCAACCAGCGGCGACCCCGCAACATCGTGTTCGTTGAAGTCCCGCCCGGCAATGATTGGCGTTTGCAGCGTTTGGAAGAATCCCGGGCTGACTCGATTGAACGCAGAAACCGGGTTTTCGTCCGTTGGCGGGCTGGAAACGCCCATCAGAATGTCGTGCGCAATCCCGTTCCCGCTCAAAGGGACGATCTCGGCAATCGCCGCGGCGTCCACCCCGGATATCGTTCGCACTCGATCGAGCAGTTCATTCGCAAAGGAGATTCGCAGCTCCTTTGTCGGGAGCTTGAGCGTTGTGAAGTCCATGTCCGTTACAAGAATCCCGCTTTGCTGGAAGCCCGCGTCAACGCCCGCAAGTCTGCCGAGACTGCGAGCGAAGAGCAGCGCGCCAACCAGCAACGTGAGCGAGAGCGCAATCTGCGATACCACCAGGATGCGCCGCAATCCGAAACGCGAACGCCCTTGTGTGGTTCCTCTCGCGCCTTCCTTCAGCACCTCGATCGGGGAGACACTTGTCGCGCGCAGCGCGGGTGCCAGGCCGAACACGATGCAAGTGAGCGCGGCCAGCGCCGTCGTGAACCCTAGCACCCGCCAGTCTGTGCCCAGATCCACGAATAAAGGATCGTGATTCGTGCTCAATGAAGCCACCAGAACCTGGCTCAAGTTGTGGGCGAGCAGCGCCCCAAGAGCGGCACCGATACCCGCTAGGAGCAGGCTTTCCGCCAGCAATTGACGCATCAATCTTCCTCGGCTGGCCCCCACCGCCATTCGCATCCCCATTTCCTTTTCTCTTGCGCTGGCCCGGGCCAGCATCAAGTTGGCGAGATTCGCGGATGCGATGAGCAACACCACTCCGGCAAGTCCGAGCAGCAGCCACAACGACTGCTCATAATCTTCCCTTAGTTCGGAGAGTCCCGAGTTTCCCGCGAACACTCCGAGCTTGTACTGTAGAAAGTGCTTGGCGTTCGAAGGATTGAATTCGGGCGGCAATACGGCCTCAAAGAATCCAGGAGAGATGGCGCGCAGTTGGGCTCCGGCGCGTTCCACCGTCCACCCCGGCTTGAGCCGCCCCATCACGGAGAGCCACCATGCCGAACGCTTTTGTATCTGGCTATCCTCGCCATCGATGATCGGTTCGGCGCACAGGGGCACTGCTACGTCAAAGTACCGGCCCACTTCGACACCGTAGAAATCGGCGGTCGTCACGCCGACGATGGGGAAGGGCTGCCGGCTGATGGTGACGGTGCGGCCGACCACTGCCGGATCGCCGCCATATTCGTGCTGCCAGAACGAGTAACTGATCACCACGCCTGCGGCCCCGCAGCCCTGCCGGTCGTCCTGGGGAGTAAGCAGGCGGCCGAGCACAGGTCGCAGCCCGAGAGTTTCGAAGAACTCCCCGCTGACCCACAACGCCTGCACATTGTGAACTTCACCTGCAGGCGAAATGTTGAAAATCACTGGTCCCCACGCGAAGATTTCCGAGAACCCTTGCTGTTGCGCGCGAAGCTGCTCCCACATGGCGTAAGTCAGATCAGGGTACCGGCTGCTGAAGCTCCCGCTGGCGCCCCTGCGCTGGTCAATCGCGATTCTCGCAATCTCTTGCGGATTTTTTACCGGCAGCGTCCGTAACCGCACTGCGTCCAGCAACTGAAAGATCGCCGTGTTCGCGCCGATTCCTAGCGCCAGCGAAAGAATCGCCGCTCCCGCAAACACGGGATTGAACCGCAACAGCCGCGCTCCAAACCGCAAATCGCTCCAAAGCGTCTCCACATGCGTCTCCCAACTCACCGAGCGCACTTTTTCTTTCACCGCTTCCACGCCGCCCATCTCCATCCGCGCCGCCCGCTGCGCTTCTTCCCGCGTCATTCCCCCGCGCATTTTCTCCGCCGCCGACTTCTCCAAAAAATCACGCAACTCCTCATCCATCTCCCGCTCCCCCGCATCCTTGCGCCAACAATCCCCGGATCCCACCCCAGAAGTTCCCCCACATCGCACCCTCCGTAGGGCACGGCACGCCGTGCCCGCTCTTCAAGCCGCCCCAAAAGAAACAAATGTCATCCCGAGCCAACCGAGGAATCTGCTTTTCCTTCTCTGCTTGTCTTGTGCATCGCGCCTTTTATCCACCTCTCTGCCCATCCTCGTAGGGGCGGGGCTTGCCCCGCCCTCCGATCCGCCGCCGCTAACTTGCCGTTTGCAAAATCCTCGCAATCGCCGCCACCTGCCGTTCCCACTCCTTCGTCTCACTCTTCAATTTCGCTCTCCCCGCCTTCGTCAACGAATAATATTTCGCCCGCCGGTTGTTCTCCGAAGTCCGCCACTCACACTCGATCAACCCCGCCCGCTCCAGCCGCCTGAACGCCGGAAACAAAGATCCCGGGTTGACCTCGAATACGCCCTTGCTCAACTGCTCGATCCGTTGCGAAATTCCCCACCCATGCAGCGGTTCCAGCGACAGCGTCCTCAAAATCAGCATGTCCAAAGTCCCCTGCACCAACGTAGCTGAAGTCTCCGTCATCATCCGTCCTTTGTTCGTCTCTTCCGCGTCTTCTCGTCCCGTCCCATTGCGTTCAACCCGGGCGCGTTAGCGCCCTTTCTCTCTTCTGGACAATCGAGAGGAAGATGCCGAAAGTATACGTCCTTCCTCTCGACTGTCAAGAGAAAGGCCACAGGCGCCAGACGTGTCAAGCCGCAAAACGTCTTACGTTCCACGGCTGAAAACGCTCGAAACCAGCTTTGTGGTAACTTTTAGGCAGGAATTAATACTGGTAGGTAGCCATCTATCCTGAGCCAGTGCCACCATAGCTGGCCACTTCCCTGCGGGTTCCTCTACTTCCTTTATTCTTCCTCAACTTCCTCAACTTCCTCTACTTCCTCTCAATGCGAAGCCGCGGCCAGCCGCCGCGTGACGTAATCCGAAACGTAAGCGTCGAAAAGATCGTTAAGCTGCTGCGTAACGGGCCCCGGCGCCGTCGCGATCTTCTGCCCGTTGATTTCCCCCACGCCGATCAGATTCCGGTTCGTCGAAGTAATAAAAACCTCGTCCGCTGTATAAAGATCCTCGGGCCGCAGCGTCTGCTGCACCACGCCCACCCCCGCCTCCGGCGCAATCTCAAAAAGAATTCCGCGCGTGACGCCCTCCAGGCATCCGGAATTCAAAGGCGGCGTGAATACTTTCCCATTCTTCACCGCAAAAATATTTGCCGCCGTGCATTCGGCCACTTCGCCACGTTCGTTCAGCAGCACCACTTCGTCGAATCCTTCTTTTTGCGCTTCCGCAACCGCCCAAACATTCTGCAGCCAGGAAGTTGTCTTCACTCCCGCAAGCGGCGAAGCCGCGTGCCGTCCTTGTTCCCGGAGTGCGAGCCGCACCGGTTCCCGATATTGCGGCAGCGGCGCGGTGTAAATAATTAAATCCACTTCCGGATTTTTTTCGTCGCTCTGCCAAAATCCAACCTGGTTGTACACCAGATAAATGCGCGCAGCCCCTTCCGTCACTTGATTCGCCCGAATCACTTCGTGCAGATTCAGCCGCACTTTCGCCGAGCTGTACGGCATCGGCAGATGAATAATCGCCGCATCTTTTTCCAGCCGCCGCCAGTGCCGCTCATACGCGAAATGCTTCGCCGTGAAAAATACGCAGCGTCGTGAACAGCCCCCAGCCGCAGATCAGGCCCGCTTGCCCGGGCGAAAGCCGGACCTTTTCAATGGGGAGCAGGCTCTCGTTGTGAAACACATGGCTATGGATCACGCGAAGTCCTTTGGAAACCACATCCTTTCTCATTGTATCCGAAAAGTTCCAAAGTGCGCGTTTGGAGCGTTGAGGAGTTGCAGGAAAGTAGACTCTTTGCCCTCAATCTGCAATGGAAAAAAAAGGGCGTCCGCCGAAGCGAACGCCCTTGGAACCGCGTCGAGTGCCCCCAGTTAGAAGGTCAACTTAAGGGCAAACTGGATTTCCCGCGCTGAACCGAAATCGCCCGCCGGGAAACGCGTGGAAGTGATCAGCCCAAACGAGCTGGCGGTAACCGTGTTGCCGGGATTACCGAAGTTGGGGTGATTGAAAATGTCGAACAGCTCTGTCCGGAATTGCAGATTGAGCTTCTCCTTGATTTTCGTGTTTTTGACGACGGAGAAATCCGTATTCACGAAGTCTGGTCCCTGCAATCCATCTCGTTGCATGTCGCCCGGCGTGCACGAGCCCGGAATGACAGGATAGTTGTTCGATCCCGGCGTCGTGGGCACGTCGCTGAAGGTGCAAGGCACCGCGAAGGCGGCGTTGGTGGCTGTGGCGCAATTCGCAATCGCCGGAGCCGTCCCTGTGGGTGTTCCATTAAATGGCTCGCAGATGCCCGTGTTGTTGTAGAACTGGTGCGGATTTCCCGTAGGGCTAACCTTCTGGAGCTGATTCGGCCGCACCGTGAGCGTCGTTCCTGCCCCCGTATTGATCGAGAGCAACGGCGTAATTGGGCTGCCGCTCTGCGCTTGCGAAACAATTCCCAACTGCCAGCCGGATACGAGCCGGTTCGCCTTGAATGGCAACTCGTAAAAGCCGCTCAGTACGAACCGGTTTCGCACGTCGAATTCCGACAAGCCGTAATCGCCGTGGGGGTTATAAGCGTTTTGCAGAGGAACCGCGTCGCCGGAACTAACCGAGCTATCGTCCAGCGCCTTCGAATAGGTATAGGAAGCGAGGAACTCGAACCCCCGCGAGAAGTGCTTGTTTAGCGTAGCCCAGAGAGCGTTGTAATTGGACGTCCCGGGACTGGCGATCTCGGGGATGTTTCCAAATGTGCAAGTCGGATTCGGGGCCGCACATTGCGCCGGAAGGATGGGGCTCGTCAGCGGAAGCGTCAAGAACGGCCGCGCCGTCCCATAGAAGCCATCCGTTACCAAAGGCTGATTCACGTTTTCGGAGATTTGAAGGTGAGTGCCCTTCACGCCCACGTAGGCTACGCTGAGCCCCAGGCTGGAAGTGAGCTGGCGCTCGATGGTGAGGTTCCAATCTTGCGCGTACATATTTTTGAAGTTCGGATCAATTGCGCTGGGTCCCAGGCTGACTCTGGTAATGGCCGCAGCCGGGTTCTCAAGTGTGATTCCTACCGCAGCCACGTTGATAGGCAGGGCGAAGGGCGGATTGCCGCTCAAGCCGCTGACGATGTTCGTCGTGGGATCTTGCGTCATAATGGCATAAGAGGCGCGCACGGAAGTTTTGCCATTCTTAAATGGGTCCCAGGCAAAGCCGATACGCGGCTCGAAGTTCTTGTTGTTCGTGCCGAAGGGCTGGCTGGCCGCAACGAGATCTCCCGTCGTCGTGTCGAAGTTTGTAAATCTGTTTTGCGACTCCGACGGCGTCGAATTCCACTCATATCGCAAGCCAATATTGAACGTGAAATTCGGCTTCCACTTGAAGCTGTCCTGGGCAAAGGCGCCATACGAAGGCTCGAGGATTTTGTCGTTCCCCGCTCCGAGCAAGACGGTAAAGTTAGAGGCGTTGTCCGCGAGGAAGTTGGCCAGCGAAGTAAAGCTGAAGCTTCCGACGTTCTCCGCGATGTTGTCGTTATAAGCCCGCCGGATTTCTCCGCCGAAAGCGAACGAGTTGCGGCCTTTCAGCCAGCTCAACGTATCGTTAAGAACGACCGTCGTGTCTCCGCGGCCCTGAGGTTCGCCCGTCGGGCCCCCAAAGGACATGGCGCCGGCAACGACGATGTTGGGTAGGCCAACGTCCACTGGCGATCCATCAGGCAACGTCATATCGAAATTCGTGGGATCGAGAGCCGTTGGGGTGAAGGTAAGATGAATCCGGTTGTAACCTATACGCACGGTATTTGTTAGCGACGGGCCGAAGACGTGGTCTTCGCTCACAGTCATCAAGTCCCGCAAGCCCGAGCGCACATCTCCAAATCCCGGAAGGTTGGCGCCCTGCGTTGGCTCCTGGCGGTGGTCTTTTTGAATCACGAAGTAGCCGTGGACTTGATCCTTATCCGAAAGGACGTAGTCCAGGTCTGCCGAACCCTGGTTCAAGGAAACGTTGGCTGCCGTCGAACCACTAAACAAATTGAAAGTGCTGGGCACTCCAGCCGTGCCGGTCCCAACGAGGTTAGCGGCGGGTACCAAGGCGAGCAGATCCTTCACAGCCGTCGAGGTGACCGTGGCAATCTGCGCCGGACTCGGCACCGTGCTCGAAAGCGCCAGCCCTTGTCGCTGCCGCAGTCCTTCGTAAGCCAGAAAGAAAAACAATTTGTTCTTCTTGATCGGCCCGCCGAAATCGCCGCCGAAGTCATTGCGCTTAAATGGGTTTTGCGCTAGTGGAACTCCAAGTGAGCTCACCGCTGGATTGAAAAAGTTCCGCGCATCGAGATCATTGTTGCGGAAGAATTCGAATGCTTCGCCGTGGTACTCGTTCGAACCGGAACGTGTTGCCAGGTTTACAATCGCGCCCGAGTTGCGCCCGTACTGCGCCGGAAACGTTGAATTGTCGATCTTGTATTCTGCGAGCGTATCGATCGGCGGCTGGAACGTAACCTGGTTCTGTACCGGATCATTCAAGTTGATCCCGTTCACCAGCCAGTTCGTGGTATCTTCGCGCTGGCCCGCCGTATTGATCGCAAAGGATCCCTGTCCACGCAATGGAGCCGTGAGAAAGCCGTTCTGCGGAGGCGTCACCGTGCCCGGCGTCAGCAGGCTGATATCCACGAAGTGCCGTCCGTTCAAGGGAATTTCCTGAACGGTCTTTTCGTCGATCACTTGCCCGACGCTGGTTGTTGCCGTTTCGACCAGCGCTGCTTCCGCCGTGATCGTGACATGCTCCGAAACCTCGCCTACTTTCAATTGGATATTTTGCGTCGCGGCCGTCGCGACATCGAGTTTCAAGTCGGTGATCACCGCTGTCTGAAATCCCGCGCCCGAAACTTCTAGGCGGTAAATGCCGATAGGTAGCGTCGGAAACAAATATGCTCCCGCGCTGTCCGTTTGCGTGCTGGATGCCACGCCCGTCGCTTGATTCTTGGCGACTACTTGAGCGTTCGAAACGGCCGCTCCTGTCGGGTCCGTGACGGTGCCGTTCAGCGAGGCGGTGGACTGCGCGCGCGCCATGTCGCACGCCGCGAACGAAAACAAAATTACGGCCAGCGCAAGCCACGCTCTCCGGAATGAAAAAGAAATTCGTAAAACAACTTCCATCTTAATTGTCCTCCTCAGAAGTTTTGTTTCAAGTGCTCCAACTACTTGGCGTCGTGCTCTCGACAATTCTTCGAAGTCGGTCCCCTTGGTGGGAATCCAAAAAACGTTCTCTCCTTTGGGCATCGGACTCCGGACTATCAGGCAAGCACCCGGAAGCCAACGCTTGTGCAAGTCAGTAATTTCTGACAACGCAATCGCGGGTCCATAAGGGCCCCGTCGTATGGAATGGATAACATGTGTGGAATCAGTCAGTTAGCAAGAAATTAAACTGTATGCCACGGGGCCAAAGCATAACGGCATATGAAATACGGAAGGATACTCTACTAATTTGTAGGGTTTAGAATTGCCTTAAAGAAATTTTGGGGACACATTTCCAAAATCCGGAGGAAGTGCGGGGCAAATCGGGTGAGTTTGAGGGCCCGCCTTCTGACTATGGTTGGCAGCTTACGGGGACGAGAAGTTGCTGGTTTTCGTAGATGCGATTCGGGTCTGCCAAGGAGGGGTTGGCGGCCGCGAGGCAGGGCCACGCGGAGGAACGGCCCAGATGGGACTTTGCCAGGGACCATAGCGTGTCGCCCTTGCGGACTTTAATAGTTGTAGAGGCGTTGGCTTTGGCGCCGCGGCTTACAACTGAAGATGCGGCAACCGTGGGGAGGTTAAGCTGAGCGCCGGCGCGGATTTGGTTGGGGTTGGCGATGGCCGGATTGACGGCCAGGAGTTCGTGCCAGCGATTGCCGCGCCCGAGATTTTGTTGCGCCAGCTTCCAGAGAGAATCGCCGGGTTGCACGCTGACGGTTTTCTGCGTGGCGATCGCGGCGGAGGGAAGAGCGCGGTTCGGTTGCACCGGCCGAATCGTGGAAGTCGGGGCGACGGGAGTTGCGGGTTGCGCGGCGATCGAGGGAGCAGGCGGTTGCACCGGCAGGCTGAGAAGGCCGGGTGCCGCGAGGCGTGAAGAAATTTTTGGTCGCGCGGGAGAAATCAGACGGCCAGAAGCGCGACGCGTTGGGCGGACATCTTTACTAAAATCTGGACGCACATTTGCATGGACGATGGGCCGGAGAGCTTCGCGAATTTTGGAATGAACCTCGCTGCTAATTTCGGGACGAATTGCCGGACGAATATTTTCGCGAACGGTCGGAATTTCCGGGCGGCGAATTTCTGGGCGAGCGGGAACCGGAACGGCGGAAAACGGATCGCGGCGGAAAACATTTGACGGAGTTTTGGCAGAAGAAGATTTCGGATGGAGAAGCGGTTGAGCCGGAGGACGAATCGCGGGACGCTCGGGCAAAATAGGAGAGGCGAGCGCGGGAGTCTCGAACGGAAGATGGAACGGTTCCGACTGTTTTGGTTTCAGCGCCTGCAATTCTTTTTGCCTGCGAAGCTGGCGAGCAACTTCGCCGAGAGAAGTTCCGGGAGCCGGCGCGTTCGCGTCGAGGCTCGCCGGAGAATTTTGCGGAGCGGCAGGCGAGCAATTATTTTTCCGCGCGCATTCGGTTCGCTTGGCTTCGATTTGCGCTCGGTCTTCCGGAGTCAGAATTTGCGAACGCTTGAGATCTTCTTCGGTGTAAACGTGCTTGGCGGTCTTTTGCGATTCTTGTTTGCGAGCGCGTTCCTGCCGGGCGGCTTCGGCGACGGATTGCTCTTGCTGGTCTTGCGCGCGAGAAAGTGTGGCGCCGAAAGAGGCGAAGCTCAAAAACAGGATGGTCGGTGCAGCGAAACGGAGCGGGCGCGAGAATCTCCCTGCGCGTGTGCTACGCGGCTGAAGGGCCGTGGGGCCGTTAAGGTCAGTAAGCTTCATGGCAAACCGACTACGGGGGGGACTCCGCGTAAGAAGAAGTGTACCCGGAAAACGGCGCTATGGGAAAAGTTTTTCTCGTGTGGTTGCCTGCCCGTAAACCCGTCTGGACAGACGATTTTCAGCGGACGGAATGGGGCGTTTGACGTACTATCTGTGCTCTTCTTTTGAGAGCGTTGGGAGCGGGGGATTTGAAAATGAAAAAAGAGACGA
Organism: uncultured Acidobacteriota bacterium; assembly: GCA_963804545.1. Classification (GTDB taxonomy): domain Bacteria; phylum Acidobacteriota; class Terriglobia; order Acidiferrales; family UBA7541; genus Acidiferrum. Next base: position 889,195 of record CAWDQW010000004.1, on the reverse strand, counting down.
CGGAGAAGATGGGAACCGTTAGCCGGGGCGCGGCGAAATCCGGGGATGACCTGCACGGGAAGCGGCGGGCGGAGATTCCCGGGAGGCGGAAATTTTTGCAGGCGAGCTTGCTGGGTGGAGCGGTTGCGGCGCTGGTCCGGTTCTGCAGCCGGTGTTCGCGGCGGCGCGCGAGAAAGCGCATGCCGGTGAGGCTGCGGATGTCCCGGCGTTTGAGCTGGACGAGATTACGATCGGCGAGCTGCAGGATGGAATGAAGTCCGGAAAGTACAGTGCGCGATCGATTGCGGAAAAATATTTGGCGCGCATTGCGGCGGTCGATAAGAGCGGGCCGATGGTGAACAGCGTCATCGAAACGAATCCCGACGCACTGGAAATTGCGGAAGCGCTGGACAAAGAGCGAAAAGAAAAAGGCGCGCGCGGGCCGCTGCACGGAATTCCCGTGCTGATCAAAGACAACATCGCGACGGCGGACCGCATGCAGACGACAGCGGGATCGCTGGCTCTGCTCGGATCGAAGCCTCCCGCGGATGCGTTCATCGTGCAGAAGCTGCGTGAGGCAGGCGCAGTGATTTTGGGAAAAACAAATTTGAGCGAGTGGGCGAATATTCGCTCGAACCATTCGATCAGCGGATGGAGCGGGCGCGGAGGGCAGACGAAAAATCCGTACGCGCTGGACAGGAATCCGTGCGGCTCGAGTTCGGGAACCGGCGCGGGAATTTCGGCGAATTTCGCGGCGATCGGAATCGGGACGGAGACGGATGGATCGATCGTGTGCCCGTCCTCGGCGAATGGACTTGCGGGGATCAAGCCGACAGTAGGGCTGGTGAGCCGCAGCCATATCATTCCGATTTCGCATACGCAGGACACGGCGGGGCCGATGTGCCGGACGGTGCGGGATGCGGCGATTCTGCTGGGAGCGTTGACGGGCGTAGATCCCGAGGACAAAGCGACGGCGGCGAGCAGCGGAAAATCGTTCACGGATTACACCAAATTTCTTGACGCCGACGGATTGAAAGGCGCGCGGATCGGCGTTTTGCGAAAAGCGTTTGGGTTCAGTCCGGCGGTGGACAAATTGATGGAGGCGGCGCTGGAGGCGATGAAGAAAGAAGGGGCGACGGTGGTTGATCCGGTGGAGTTCGAGACCGCCGGAAAATACGAGAAGACCGAGTTTTTGGGATTCATGTACGAGCTGAAGGCGGACTTGAACGCGTACCTGGCGTGGCTCGGGCCGAACGCGCCGGTGAAGACGCTGAAAGAGATTATCGAGTTCAACGAGAAAAATGCGGCGAAGGAGATGCCGTATTTCGGACAGGAAAATTTCTTGGAGGCGGAAAAGAAAGGGCCGCTGACGACGCCGGAATATATTGAGGCCATCAAGAAAAACCACGAGCTGACCGGCAAAGAGGGAATTGACGCGACGATGGACAAGCACAAGCTCGATGCGATCGTGGCGCCGACTGGCGGCCCGGCATGGCTGACGGACATCGTGAATGGCGACGCGTTTAGCGGGGGAAGTTCGGAGTTTCCAGCGGTGTCGGGATATCCCAATATCAACGTGCTGGCAGGATTCGATTTTGGATTGCCGGTGGGCATTTCGTTTTTTGGTCGGGCGTGGAGCGAGCCGGTTTTGATCCAGCTGGCATATGCCTTTGAGCAAGCAACAAAATTCCGGAAGGCGCCGAGGTTTCTGGCGCATGTCGAGGGGTAGGGCGCGGGCTTGGACGGCGCGGGAGTCGTGGAGTGTTTTTCGTGTTCCGTGAACCGTGTTCCGTGACCCGTGGGTGAGGCGCGGAGAAGTTTGATTGAGTCGAGCGGCCATCTTCTTCTTTCTTGGATCGGAGGGGCGGAGCAGGGAGTTTCCGCACGGGCCAAAGCCCCGTTTTGCGGGTTTCCTAGGTCGGAGCTAAAGCTCCGACCCCCAGGAATACATTTACGAGACAGCTTCTAGTGAATGCACGCGAGCTGAGCGGAAGGGCACGATGAATCGTGCCCTCCAGGCGATCAGCGGGCGGCGCAGATGGGCACGGCGTGCCGTGCCCCTACGGGTGATTGCTGGAAGCATGGTGGTTGGCGCGGCTTAGGTTCTTGGCCGCGCATAATTTTCTGCGGCCTCGTGGCTGGTCCGGGGGTAAGCGTCGGGGCTCGGCGGGGTGGCAGGCGCTGCGCCGGTTTCGGGTTGGACTGGGTCACGAATCGGGCGTGGGGCGTCAAAAATGATCCGGGGCGGCGTGTTGGCGATTTGGCGGTCCACGACGACCACGCTGCGGAGCATGAGGCTTAAGGCGAAGGTGATGACCGAGGCGCGACGGGGCGAGATGCGGCCCTTGGCCAGTAGCTCGACGACATTGGAAAGAATGGCGTTGATGGGCTCGGCGGCGCAGTAGCCACCTTCGTTGATGACCAAGAGTTCTTTGGAAAGGTCGGTAGTGTCCCGCAGCTCGTCGGGAGGAGTTTCGGCGTAAGCGGCGTGCCGGGCGCAGAGGCCGGTGGCCGGGTCTTGGGCAAAGAGGCGGCAGTGCTTGCCGTCGCGACGGCGAGCGCGGCAGCGTTGGCGGCTGCGGGGAGCGTTGGATTCGGGTGATGCGTCGTTGGGTTCGGGCGAGACTTTGCCTCTGGGTGATGCTTTGGGTTCGGGCGATACGATGTCTTGCGTATGCTGTTCCATTTTAGTCCTCAGATTGAGATTAGGTGGCTAGCCCCCCCACCCGGGGGTGTGCCGAAGTTATGAAGTAAAGCTATGAAGGAAATGGAGTTGCGGGAATTCCTGCGTGTTACGAAGGTGACGAGGGGTTACCGGCGATGAGGGGATGGTGCTGGATTGGGGGAGGGAGGTTAATGGAATCCAGGCGAGAAAAATCCAGCCAGAATAATACCGCGATTCTGATAACTTGTCAAGTTATTTTTTGTTTGGTACTCATTCGAACGACATGTACCGGTGGTGTAAGTGGATGAGGGGAATGGGGATGCGCGGGAATTTGGTGCGCGAAAATGGTTTTTGTGTGAGGAGCGGCTGGGTTATGTAGTTTCTGAGATAAGACAAAGTCAAAACGCGCACCCTGAAGACCGCAGGGATGCGGCACCCCAAACATCAACATCATACGATTTGCCGCCGCTCTAAAGGCTGTTCCACCCGCCTGCCTAAATCGGCGGCGAAGTAAATCCGCGCGACACCTTAAAATCCTTGATTTTGAAAGCACTCAAATCTCGCACTCCTCGGTTGAAACGCACGATGCGGGAGTGAACAGCTCATTTGTGGAGGGAGGTTGGGTTTGACAAACCGCCGAAACTTTCTTGAAAAATCGAGCAATTGGCTGCTGGTGTACTGTCCGCCGGGCAATTGGCTTCAACAGCGAGGCGCAGGCTCAGGACCTCAGGCGCAGAAGAAGCAACTGCACATTTTGATGAGAAGTTCCTGGGGGAGCGATGGAAAAACCGACCCGGCATCTTTCGTCTTTTCCCACGGGCTCGCACTGGCGGACGCCGGGAGGAGTGCAGATATTTCTCCGCTTGAGGCTCGTACCCCATGCGCAAGGCGACGGGTGATGCGGTCAACCGATCGGATGGCCTCCCCTGAGCGAGACCATGGCGAAGGTTGTAGCCAAACTGCGTCCCATTGTCTGTGGTCATCGTCAAGCGAGCCTCGCGGCTGCCCTCAGGTAGCCGTTCGAGTACCGCCTGCTCGACTGCTGCAAGCGCGTCCTCGGTCCTACAACGATGTGGGAGATTCCGATCCCACGATCTCCCGCGTGCAGCAGTCGATCACATCCACCAGGTAGGTCCAGCCCACGTTGGCCCCGGCCCACACTTTCGTCATGTCCGACTGCCAGATCTGATTCGGCTCACTGGCTTCCACGCGGCCCCATTCTTTCTTGCGTTGTGCGCGCAGACGACGCGAGCGCACCAGCAACCCACGTTCGCGCATCACTCGCAATACGCGTTTGCGATTCACTGGAAGGTGCTCCTTTCGTCGCAGCCACCAGGCCACGCGGCGATACCCGTACGCGGGTTTTTCCCCGCAGGCCACGACGATCTGTTCGTCGAATTGCCGGTTCGCTCGGCTCCCTCGCGGCCGCTTTCGGTAATACAAACTCGACCGGCTGATGGCCAACGTCGCCGCTACCATCGTGGCCGTGAAGCCCTGCGTAACCATCTCTCGTGCCTGGGAGTGAACGGCACCACAGCTCACTCCCCACGACGTTTTTTAGGATTTCGATCTCCAGCGCCTTCCGGCCCAGCGTGCGTTCGAGTTGCCGGATGCGATGGTCCTTTTCGGTTTCCGCCGCGGCAGCGCTTCTCCCCCCAAGCGCTGCCTTCGCTCCCTGTTCCGCTTCATCCTTCCAGCGATAGAATAGATTCGGAGCGATCCCATGACGCCGACACGTCTCCGAGACGTTCCCGCTCTTGATACCTTCCTGCACGATCTGCCACTTCTCTTCCGGGGATCGATCTACGCGTGGTTTCCTGCCCATGTTGCCTCCTGTTTGGAGGCCCTGATTCTACCTAACTGAGGTGTCCAGTTTTAAAGGGGTGCACTACACTCTCAATAACTCGGTGCATAGGAATTTTCGTGAATAGCAGGGAGTTCTTACCGGAGATGAGATATTCGGAAAGCATCGCAATGCCAAAAATAATCGCGCTGGCAATGTATTCCATGCAGCCCTTTCCGACTTTAGACGGAAAGATTGTTCCGGTTTACCTCGCCGCAAAGTCATCGGATTATACCCCGTCAATTGCGTGAAGTGTGCAATCCCAGCCAAGAGGGCGGGCCTCTCTTAGCGGGGGCGGGTGGTTAGGCCGGCTTGGTTCCAGAGCTTTTCCCATTGCCAGATGCCGGGGGTTTTGTCGAGGAGGCGGCAGCCGAGCTGGTGGGCGAGCATGAGAATTTGGCCGCGATGGTGGGCTTCGTGCGCGAACATGTAGGTGAACATGGTGCCTCCGGCGGGCCAGGTGGGCATCCAACTGTCGCGAAAGAATTTCGTGACGCGGCGATGGGGAGAGGCTGAGAGAGCATCCCTTAACATGCGGAGGCACTGCGCGGCGCTTTTCTTGTGGGCGGCGGCGGCTTGCTTTTTCGTGCAGCGATGGGGATCGAGCGGCGGGGGGCACTTCAGGTGCGGCGCGGAGCCCTTCAGCCACTTCAGGCGCGCGTTGTGGACATGCGCGAAGATGGCCGCGATGGTGCGGCCGCGGCCTATTTCGCCGGGCGGTTGGGCGCGCCAGGCACGAGAGTCGAGCTGCGCGAGGATGAGCTGGTTCATGGCGTCGTTGGCCGCGTAGGTTTCCAGCAGGGAGTCGCGAATCTCGGCGAGCGCTGCGTGGGATGAGAGTGACCTAGAGGCTTGGCCCATCGGCTTCGTGCTTACCTTATTTGGCTTCCGCATGGTACCTCAACTGAGACTGGCGTTCTGAATCTGAAACTGAACTTCCGATTCACGCGGCCACCAGGCAACAGACTCGTGGTGTCTGCTGGTTAGGGAATTACACGGTGGGTATGATCCACCGAGCGATGGCTTTCAGGCCAGCTTGCACCAGATCGCCGCTGGCCGCGTCCTCCCACCATTCGGTGTCGTCCGGTTTAAAGAGGGCGGAAGTTCGCTCCGTCGCGAGAGCGAGCTGTAGGGGCAGGGTCGGATCGACCGGTCGAGGCGCGGCGGCTTCTCTCAGCTGCGCGAGCATTTGTTGCTGCTGCTTCATGTCCAGCATGGTGATGGGGGAATGGCAGTAGGGGCAAGCGGAGTTGGCTTGCAGGTCGATGGATGCGCCGCAGCTGGAGCAGTTGACGGTCTGCACGTTCTGTTTCAGCTCCTGGATTTCCTGGGGAGAGAGCGTGTGGATGAAATTCTTTTCTTTCAGGAAGTCGAAAAAACCGATGAACTTTCCGTGGCCGCTTGCACATGCCCAATAGTTGAAGCGCATGTTGCGAACCATATCGTGGGCCAGAGATAGCGGGCCTGCGCAGCGGGGACATTGGAGAGCGTCGGAGAGTTTGGGCTTGACCGTGGACGAATGTTCGCCGATGAACTTCATGAGCGTGAGCGTGGAGCCGGGAGAGAGCTGAAGGCTTTTGTGCTCGTCGAACCAGAAGGACTGGCAAGCGGTGCAAACATCGGCGGTGACGTGCGTGCCCAAGCGGCCGTCGAGGGTCCAGTCGGTCATGTCTTTGCCACAATTGGGGCACGTCATTGCGGGCGATTTTAGATGATTGCGTGGATGAATGCTATCGGACGGTAGGGAACTTCTGGAGCGGCTCTTTCGTATTGACAGTCTATAGGTAGGCGCCTAGCATCCCTATAGACAGCCGATAGGAGGGATGCGTTGAGTGCTGAACAGACAAGCCTTTTGCAAGGGACATTGGATTTGCTGATCCTGAAGTCGCTGGTATCGGGCGAGATGCACGGGCTGGGAATCTCGAGGAGAATCCAGCAAATCACGGGCGGGACATTTGTTGTCAAGCCCGGGTCACTTTTTCCCGCGCTGCACCGCATGGACGAAGAGGGCTGGATTTCGTCGTTCTGGGGAGACTCGGAAAACAACCGGCGCGCGAAATATTACCGCTTGACGAAAGCGGGCACGAAGCAGCTGGAAGCCGAGACCAAGCGATGGGGACGGATTTCGTGGGCTATCGCGCAAGCTTTGGAAGCTTCGTAAAGAGGAGCCGGGAATGCCGCTGCTTGTGAAAGCGCGAAGTTTTCTGCGAAATCTATTTCTGTCTCGCGGGGTGGAGGCGGAGCTCGACAAGGAAGTGCACTCGCACCTCGAATTGCTGATAGCGGAAAACATTCGCGCGGGGATGACGCCGAGAGAAGCGGAACGCGCGGCGCGGATGGAACTGGGAGGAGTAGAACAAGTGAAAGAAGAGGTTCGCGAACAACAGATGGGGAACTGGCTGCGTTCGGTCTTCTCCGACTGCAGATACGGGCTTCGGCAGCTGCGGAAGAATCCCGGGGGCAACGGCGGTGATGATTTTTACGCTGGCGCTGGCGATCGGCGCGGCTACGGCGATTTTCAGCGTGGTGTATGGGGTATTGCTGCGGCCGCTGCCGTATCCGGATGCGAGCCGGATCATGGCGGTGTTTGAAGTTACGTCGAAGGGCAGACCATCGCGGCTTGCGGATCCGAACTTCGACGATTTTCGCGAGCAAAACCGCAGCTTTCCAGGCGATGGCGAAGTACACGGACGGTGTTGCGTCGGTTTCGGGAGCTTCGCAGCCGACGCGTACAACGATTGCGGCGGTGTCGCCAGACTTTCTGAAAGTATTTGGCGTTCAGCCGATCATCGGGCGGGATTTCAGCGCCGCGCGACGCGAGGAAAGGCGCGGGGCGGACGGTTCTGGTGAGCTATGGCTACTGGAGGCACCATCTTGCATCGGCGGAAGATCTCTCACAGTCGCACCTGAAAATTGATGGGGCGGTCTACTCGGTGATCGGCGTGCTGCCTGCGGGATTTCGTTTCCCGGCGGAGGCGGAGCTGTGGTTGCCGGCTGATTTGGACGGGGAAAATCAAAGCAGGACGTCGCATAATTACAGCGCGGTCGGGCGGCTGCGCGAGGGCGTGAGTGTCCAGCAAGCGAATTTGGATATCAGCGCGATAGCGCGGCGGATTCACGAGACTTCGAGCGAACAAGGCGATTATCTGCTCAAGGATGGAATGGTCCTTCCGCTGCAGGATTCGATTACGGGGAAGGCTCGTTCAGCGCTGTTAGTGCTGCTGGGGGCCGTGGGATTTCTTTTGTTGGTGGCGTGCGCCAACGTGGCGAATTTGCTGCTGTCGCAGGCGTCGGTGAGAGAGCGTGAACTGGCGATTCGCAGCGCGCTGGGTGCGGCGCGTGGGCGGCTAATCCGTCAATTCCTTACGGAAGCTTTCTTGCTTTCTTTGGCGGGAGGCGGTCTTGGGGTATTGGGGGCGGTGGGAGGCGTGGCGGGGCTGATTGCGCTGGCGCCGGAAAATCTGCCACGGCTGGAGAGCGTGGCGATCAGTGTTCCCGTGCTTGTGTTCGCGCTTTTGCTTTCCTCTTTGGTCGCCGCAGGGTTGGGAGCGTTCACCGCGGCACGGGCGACTTCGGGAGACCTGCGCAAGGGGCTCGGGGAAGGCGGGCGTGGGCAGGCGGGTTCGCAAGGCAGCCAGCGCGTTGGGCGGGTGATCGTGGCGGCGCAAATCGCGATCACGCTGGTGCTGGTGGTGGGGGCGGGATTGTTCGGGCGCAGCCTGATGAAAGTGCTGGAAGTGAATCCCGGCTTCCGCGTGGACAAGATTGTCACCATGGACGTCTCGCTGCCGTGGGTGGATGATCCAAAAGTGAAAGCGGGTCAAGGGATTTTCTTTTCGAACTTGATTGACCGGCTCAAGCAAATCCCGGGGGTGCGACAGGTTGGCGCGGCGAGCGGCTTGCCGATGGATGGCGGCCTTCCCGACGGAATGTTTTTACTGATGACGCAGGACGAGGTTCCGAAAACGCCGGATGGGTTTGGCGCGCTGTTCCAGCAAAAGGAACGGATTGGCGATGCGGATTTTTGCGTGGCGACGGACGGATACTTTCAAGTTCTAGGAATTCCGCTGATTCGCGGGCGAATTTTTGACGAGCGAGACGGCGCGAACACTCCGCACGTGGCGGTGATTAGCGAATCGCTGGCGCGCGACCGTTGGCCAAATCAGGACCCGATCGGCCACACGATTGAGTTTGGAAACATGGACGGCGACTTGCGGTTGCTGACGATTGTGGGGATTGTGGGCGACACGCACGAATATGGGCTCGATCTGCCGGCGCGTCCGACGGTGTACGTGGATTTGTTCCAGCGGCCGCGCGCGGAGGTCACCCTGACGATGCTGAGCGACGCGGACACGCGGTCCGTGTCTGCGGCAGCGCGGGGAATTTTGCAGGACCTCGATCCGGAGATTCCCACGAGGTTCCGGACGTTTTCGCAAGTCTATTCCGCTTCGCTGGGCTCGCGGAGATTCAACGTGATTCTCATCGGATTCTTCGGAATCACGGCGCTGCTGCTGGCCACGGCGGGAGTGTTTGGCGTGATGGCGTATTCGGTGAGCCGGCGAACGCGGGAAATTGGCGTGCGTGTCGCGCTCGGGGCGGGATCCGGCGACGTCTTGCGCATGATTCTCGGGCAGGGATTACGAACGATTTTCATCGGCGTGGCGATTGGGATTGTCGGGTCGCTGGCCCTGACGCGCACCGTAGAGTCGCTGCTCTTCGGCGTGACGGCCACCGACCCGCTGACGTTCGGAGGAGTGACGCTGCTGCTTATTGGGGCAGCGCTGCTGGCTTGCTACATTCCGGCGCGGCGGGCAACGAAAGTGGACCCACTGGTTGCGCTGCGTTACGAATAGAATACGGTTTCTGGCGATCTCGATAATTTGGTGTGGATCTTTTGACTCCTTGTGAGTGCTTGGAGTCTCCCGCGAACTGTCTTTTTTATGCCGGCGTGGTGGCAAGCCGGCTCCAGCCCATGTGAAAGTAAACTTCCCATCTCCTGAGTCCCTTTGGATGATGCGCGTGCGGGGTTGCGAGCATGGCGTGATATCTTTGCGGGTCTAGGAAAGAGGCCCAACCATGAGTGGACAGATAAGTTGGAAACAGCTTGAGGAGAAAATCGGCGCGGCGGTGAAGCTGGCGCGGCGGCCGGTAGCGGTGGCTTTTTTGGAGGCGGCGCCGGCGGAGGTGAAGCGGTTTCAGGGAACCGAGCCTTCCGGTTGCAGCTTCTGGCGGTTGGCGGCGGAGGGGCGGGTTTTTTACACGGTGCCGGAGAATCATTTTAACTGTGCGGTGGGCGCGTATACGCACAACATTACGCTGTCGCCGGAACGGGAGAAAGAGACCGAGCAAACGCTGAAGATGATGTTTGATCTGGGCTATGTGAAACCGGAGGAGGTGCCGCAGATTCCGCGATTGGCAAAGGCGCCGGCGGCGATTGTGTATGCGCCGCTGGGGGAAACGCCTGTGGCGCCGGATGTGGTGCTGTTCGCGTGCAAACCTTCGGGGGCGATGCTGCTGAGCGAAGCAGCGAATCGGGCTGGGGTGGGGAGTGGCGCGCCCGCTTTGGGGCGGCCGACGTGTATGGCACTGCCGGCTTCGATGCAGATGGGGGCGATTCTGAGTTTGGGATGCATGGGGAACCGGGTTTATACGGGGCTGGGTGAGGATGAGATGTATTTTGTTTTGCGAGGCAAGGATCTCGCGGCGGTGGCCGACGCGCTTACAGTGATCACCAGTGCGAATGCGGCGTTGAACGAGTATTCGGCGGGGAGACGCTCGCAGTTGGCGACGATTTAGGGCGCCGGGACCAGGCGGCGTTGAAGTAAGCGGATTTTCTTGACACAGAGTCCACGGAGTTCGCAGAGAAGAAATGCATTTCTCTGCGCCGGCGGATCTATTTGCCGATCATTAGGATCGCGAAGGAGCCGGGAATCATGGGGCCGCGCGGTGGGCGGCCTGCGGGGCCGGGCTTGGCGTCGGGGGCCGGCGGACCGAACTCGGCTGCCATGGTGAGCAGGTGGCCCGTTTTAGTGTCGAGGGCGAGAGTCTTTGCGCCGACCATGGTCTGCAGGGTTTGTTCGACGGTGAAACTGGTGGGGCTGTCTTCCTTAATGAAGGTCATAGAGCCGGCGAATTCGGCGCTGATGGTTTCTCTAGTGGCGGGATTGAAGGCGACGGTGTCCACCCCCATGCCGGTGGGAAGAGTGGTGATGATGTCGCCGGTTTTGGCGTTGACGATGATGACCACGGGAGAGGGTTGGCGGTAGTAGGCGAAGAGGATGTGATTTTTGGCGTCAAAGGAGAGGCCGCTGCCGCCGGTGCCTTTGGAGCTGACGTCGTAGTGAGCGGTGACTGTGAGATTTTTCGCGTCAACGACGGCGATGTTGGCTTTGTCGGTGATGTTGATGTACAGGGTGCCTTTGCCATCGCTGACGGCTTGCTCGGGAGCACCGCCGAGATCGAGAGTTTTGACGATTGTGCCAGTGGCAGCGTCGATGATGGTGGCCTGAGGCGGCTGGTGGCTCAACACCCAGACGCGGGAGTTGTAGGGATCGCAGAGGATGCCGTCGGGGCGGCCGTCGACGTCGATGGTTTTGATGACTTTGAGAGTGCTGGCGTCCCACATGGTGACGGGCTTGGTGGTGGAGAAGCCGTGGTGGGATTTGGGATCGACTGTAGCGCCACCGGCGCTGACATTGGGAATAGCCCCGACGGGTTCGAGGGTGTCCAGATTGAAAACGGTGAGTTGGCCAGTTGGGCCGCCTCGGGGAATATAGAGGCGACGAGATTTACTGTCGGCGAAGATGTAGTCGTAGCCGCCCTCGCCGCCGACTTTGGCGGTTTTGAGGACTTTGTAAGGGCCGGAAGACCGCTGGGCGGTTGTTACTGAAGCGAACGTCAAGACCACTGCCGTTACAATTGTTAGGGAAACTAGGCGCACGTGACGCCTCCCATCTGAGCGCAAAGACCTTTTGAGCCGAACCGCGGGCGAATATACACCAAATCGGGCGGAATCGCGCGGGAGTGGGGGGCGCAGCGCAAAACTGTACTGGGCGGGCTCGACCAATCTTTGCCGGGGAAGACCGGGCCTGCCGGAGAGCTATTGACTGTGTATATCCCTTAGCGTATATACAAAAGAAGGAGGTGAGGGATGGCCACAGCGCGCGTATTTAAATCGGGGAACAGCCAGGCGGTGCGGTTGCCGAAGAAATTCCGGGTGAATAGCAAGGAGTTGGAGATCAGCCGGCGCGGGGACGAGATTGTTCTTCGGGAGAAGAGCAAGGGAATGGAGAGGGTTTTAGAGATTCTAGCGGACTTGCCGGATGACATGTTTCCGGAAGGACGGAACGACAAGCCACCGCAGCGGCGCAAGGGACTGTAGTGAGCCCCAAATTTCTGGTGGACACGGACATTCTGATTTATCTCCGGCAGCGGAGGTCGCCCCAGATCACGGCGCGATTTCGAGCCCTTGAAGCAGGGGAGGCGGCCATGAGCGTAATCACTCACGGCGAGTTGCTGTACGGCGCCGAACGCAGCCAGGAACGGGAGCGTTCGCTAAAGGCGGTCAGCGAGCTAGCGTCGTTGCTACCGGTGCTAGCGTTGCCCGAGGAAAGCAGCACGGAATATGGGCGGATGCGAGCAGAGTTGGAGCGCCGAGGCGCGAGCATCGGCAACAATGATCTCTGGATCGGAGCCCACGCCAAAGTGGCAGGCCTGATTCTGGTGACGAACAACGTGAAGGAATTTCGGCGAATCGCCGGGCTTCGGCTAGAGAACTGGGTTTCGCGAGAATAGCGGTCACGCGGTCAGGCCCGGCTATTTGACGATGTCAGACACAGGCGAGATAGGCGTACAATTATGATGTTTTGCGTCTAAGCGGGGGTCGCTTCCGGGTGACCTATTGGGCGAGGGTGATATGAAACCAGAGCGTCGCGGGTTGTTTCTGGTGGTTGCGGTAGTGGCTTTATCGGCCGCGTTGGGCGGGATTTATGGTCCGAACGTGCGAGCCACGACGTCGTCGTTCGATGACGTCCAGACTTCGGTGCGAAGTTTTACGCAGGTGCTGGACATCGTGCAGGCAAACTACGCGGAGCATTTGGATGTGGATAAGGCCGTCTACGAAGGCGCGATTCCGGGAATGCTGCGGGTGCTGGACCCGCACTCGAATTTCTTCGACGCGCGGCAGTGGGCGCTAAGCACGGAGGAACGCGAGGGCAGGTACTACGGAGTGGGAATGACGGTGATTCCGCGTGGAGACCACACGGTGGTGATGTCTCCTTACGAGGGCACACCGGCATACAACGCCGGGATTCGGCCGGGAGATGTGATCTTAAAAGTTGATGATAAATCCACCGAGGGTTTGAACACCACGGAAGTCGCGGACCTTTTGCGGGGGGCCCGGGGCACGGCGGTGAAGATCACCATGTCGCGCGAGGGCTACACGGAGCCTCTGGTGTTTACGGTAACGCGCGATGAAATCCCGCGTCACGCCGTGGAGTTGGCGTTCGAGATCAAGCCGGGTATCGGCTACATCAGACTTTCCGGATTCAGCGAAATCACCGACCGCGAGCTGGCTAGCGCCATGAAGCAGTTGAATGCATCTTCGCTGGACGGCTTGATTCTGGACATGCGCGGCAATCCCGGCGGGCTGCTGAACGAGGCCATCAGTGTTGGGGATATGCTGCTCGACAAAAATCAATTGATCGTATCGCATCGCGGACGCGCTTCCGCGGAGCGGCGTTACTACGCGGTACGCGGAAATCAGGGCAACAACATGCCGCTGGTGATTTTGGTGAATAACAACTCAGCATCCGCCACGGAGATTATTGCGGGCGCGGTGCAAGACCACGACCGCGGAGTGGTCGTTGGCGAGACGACGTTTGGCAAGGGCCTGGTGCAAACCGTTCAACCGTTGAGCGAAAACACAGGATTGGCGCTGACGATCGCGCGCTACTACACGCCGAGCGGCCGCTTGATCCAACGAGATTACAAATCAATTTCGCTGTACTCCTATCACTATGAGCGCAAGGTTCCAGAGCATCCGACGGAAGTCCGGCTAACCGATAGCGGCCGGCAGGTAACCGGCGGAGGCGGAATCACGCCGGACATCACCGTTCACGAGCCGGACTACAATCGATTTCAAAGGACGCTGCTGCGCGCCGATGTTTTCTATCCGTTTGAGACAAGCGTGGGCGGATTTACTCGGCACTATTTGGGAACTCGTCCCGCGATCACCAAGGAATTTGAAGCGGACGACACGGTGATGACGGAATTCCGGAAATATCTGGCGAGCCACAATGTCCGCTATTCAGAGGCGGAGATGGCGGAAAATTTGGGCTGGGTGAAACGCAAGATTAAGCAGGAAGTCTTCTTGTCCATGTTTGGGCAACAGGAGAGCTATAAAGTCCAACTTGAGGCTGATCCGCAGTTGGTGGCGGGAATCGAGGCAATTCCTCAGGCGCGTGCGCTGTATGAGAACGCGCGCAAGATCATGGCGCAGCGGGCTGGGGCTGCTACCTATCGGCCGTAAGCTATCACCACGGCGCTGCTTGGTGTTCCACGCATATTCTTCCTACTGTCATTTGCAATACGAAAGCCGACGCAACCGTGCATTCGCCCGACAACAGCGAGGGGAATCGGGGTGTTGCGTTGACTGGCAGCGGAGCGCAACCTAAGATGATGGGACCATGGCGGAAGCGGAGCCAGCAATTGGCGGAAGCGTTTCGTATTATCGAATCCTTGGAAAACTCGGCGAAGGCGGGATGGGTGTTGTTTACAAGGCCGAGGACGAGCGGCTCGAGCGAGTGGTCGCGTTAAAAGTTGTTCGAGAGTTTCAGTCAGACCCCGTTGCGCGGCAGCGCTTTTGGCAGGAAGCCCGTGCGGCTGCGCAGGTGGCGCATCCGAACGCTTGCCGGATTTACGACGTCCTAGAAGAAGAAAATCGCCTGATTCTCGTAATGGAGTTTATAGAGGGGGAATCACTCGAGAGGCGCCTCGAGCGAGGGCCACTCCCTGCGCAGGAAGCCGCCCAGACTGTACTGTGCCTTCTTTCGGCGCTCGAAGCGTTTCACAAGAAGGAAGTTGTGCACCGCGACCTCAAGCCGGGGAACATTATTCTCTCGAGTCGGCGGAACGAAACTATTGGATTTCGGGATCGCGAAATACGCGTCTCGAGGGAATATGGAAGCGACGGCGGCGACGATTACGGACGCGACAGTTCCCGGAGTTTTTCTAGGCACGCCGAAGTATGCTTCGCCGGAGCAATTCCGCGGACACAAGGTGGATGGACGATCGGATCTTTTTTCGCTGGGCATAGTTCTTTTCGAAATGCTGACCGGTCACGCGCCGTTTGCCGGCAATTCGTTCGCAGAAATAGCGCATTCCGTCTTGCACGGTTCGCTGCCAGCGTTAAGCGGTTCACCCGCCATATCCGCGATCGGGCGAGTGGTACACCGCGCACTGGCTCGCGATCCCCAAGATCGCTATCCAAACGCCACAGCGATGGCAGAGGATGTGCGATCCACGCTGTTGATGGAGGGAATCGAAACGAAGGCGCGAGTCGACCGATTGCGAAGGCTAATCGTTCTGCCGTTTCGTGTGTTGCGGCCAGATCCAAACACGCAGTTCCTGGCTTATAGCCTGCCGGAGGCGATCACCATCTCGCTTGCAGGATTGGAAAGTTTAGTAGTGCGCTCTTCGATCGTGGCCTCGCGATATTCCGCAGAAGCGGCAGATTTGCAGACGATCGCCAAGGAAGCAGAGGTGGATGTCATCCTGACTGGAGCACTCCTGACGATTGGCGAACAGCTTCGCATCACGACGCAGCTGGCGGAAGCGCCCAGCGGTACGCTCTTGTGGTCGCACACGTCGCAAGCGACCACCCGGGAACTGCTGGAGCTGCATGAAGAGCTTGTGAGGCGAGTGGTGAGCTCGATACTGCCATCGCTAACGGTGCGAGAGCAGGAGACGTTGCAGCAAGACCGAAGCAGCAGCCCGACGGCCTATCAGCTGTACTTGCAAGCCAACGAGTTAGGCCGCAAATGGGAGAATCTTCCCGCGGCCATGGAGATGTATGAACGTTGTGTAAATCTTGACCCCTCCTATGCACTGGCGTGGGCGAGATTGGGGCGCGCACGCTGGCTCTGGGACAAGTACAAGCAAGGTTCCGCGGAAGGCTTGCGCAGCGCGGAGGAGGCCTTTCAAGTAGCGCTGCGCCTGAATCCGAATTCAGCCTTGACGCACAATCTCTATACCCACTTGCAGGTGGATCAGGGGCGCACCCTGGATGCGATGGCGCGGCTGTTAGGCCGAGCACGCCAGAGAAGAGCTGACGCCGAGCTATTCGCCGGACTCGGGCATGTTTGCCGTTACTGCGGGCTGCTTCCGGCGGCGCTCGCGGCGCACAAGGAGGCACGTCGGCTTGATCCTTTGATTTCCACGAGTGTAATGCACACGTATTTCATGCAGGGCGACTATCAGCGAGCGCTTGATGCCGCCGGGGGCGATTACGGGTACGGAATGGCTCTTAGTCTCGTTCTTCTTGGACGCGGAGAAGAAGCCATAACGGCGCTCCTGCAGTTTGAAGAGTCAACGCCCTGGCGCCTGGGCAAGTTGTACTTGACGTCCTTGCGGGCTCTTCTGGAGGGCAATCGCGCGGAGAGCCTGGAAGCCAGCAACGAGCTGAGAAAGGCTACTTTTCGCGATCCGGAGGGAATGTATTATCTGGCACGTCAACTGAGCTACCTAGCAGAGCAGGACGCTGCTCTGGAAATGCTTTCGCGAGCGATTCAGAACGGATTTTTCTGCTACCCCGCAATGGTCCGCGATCCGTGGCTGGACGCGCTTCGAACACGGCCTGAATTCACGGCGCTGCTTCGCGAGGCGCATCGACTGCACCGCGAGGCGTCGGCAACTTTTCTCGCCTCCGGTGGAGACTCGTTGCTAGGAATAGGCTCGGAGGGTTAGACCAGCCCTCCTTCCGGAGGGGTTCGCCTAGAGTCCCGGAAATCCATTCGTTGACAGGACGCGGCACGTACTTTAAGATTAGCGTTTGTCTCTATAGGGAAAGGTGTGGCTGACGGCAATGAGGACGTACGTAGCTAAGGGAGAAGAAGCGGAAGCGCTGAAAGTGGGCGCGAACTGGTTTGTGGTGGATGCGACGAATCAGGTGCTGGGGCGTCTGGCGACGAAGATTGCGCGGATGCTTATGGGCAAGGATAAGCCGAGTTTTACGCCGTACCTGGATTCGGGAGATCATGTTGTGGTGATCAACGCGGATAAGGTGCGCATGACCGGGAACAAGGTCGAGCAGAAGATTTATTATTCCCACAGCGGGTATCCGGGCGGGTTGAAAGCCGTGCCGGCGAAGCGGATTCGCGAGACGAAGCCGGACTGGATGATTCGCGAAGCTGTCTTGGGCATGCTGCCGAAGAATAAGTTGCGCGCTCGGCGGGCCAAGAAATTGCGGATTTACCGAGATGCGGCTGGTTTGGCGCGGCATGCCGGGCAGAGGCCGCAGGCGGTAGCGTAGTCATAATAGATTTCCGCGCGATTTGCAGGTGTGGCGCGGTGGAAGTTGCAAGAAGCACAGGCTAAAGTCTGTGCCACAGTTTTCCGCACGTTGCTGTTCCTTGAAAAGTGTGGCCGCGTAGTGGTCACCTCTAAGTGGTGCCTTAGGCAGGGAGCAAGACCGGCGTGGAGTTGATGGTTCCGGACAGATGGGTGTCTGGAATCGAGAAGGGCACAGGCAGGAGTGCCTGTGCTACTTAGGAGGAACGTTGAGTTCTACTGGTACGCCCGTAGCGGGCACACAAACGTGGTTTTTGGGAACGGGCCGGCGTAAGGAGTCGGTGGCTCGAGTGTTCTTGCGGGCGGGTAGTGGCAAGTTCACGATTAACGGGCGCAAAGTGGAGAATTACTTTCCGAATCATGCTTGGAAACATGATGCAACCGAGCCGCTGAAGTTTACGAGCCTCGCGGATCAAGTGGACGTGAAGGTGACCGCGCATGGCGGCGGCGTTGGCGGGCAAGCTGGAGCGGTGCGCATGGGGTTGTCGCGGGCGATCTCGCGGTATAACCCGGAGCTGCGGCCGGCTTTGCGGAAGAATGGATTTTTGACGCGCGATTCGCGAATGAAGGAACGCAAGAAGTACGGGCAGAAGGGCGCGCGCAAGAGATTCCAGTTCACCAAGCGGTAGAGAAGTGATTGGCGATTGGTGACTAGTGACTGGCGAAAAGCCGGGAACTGGTTGCAACGAGCTCCGGAAGGATTGCGAAAGCGAACCTTTCGAGATCACGGCCGGCAAGGAGCCGGCAATAGGTTGTTCTGTGGTTTGCATTCGCGACTAAAAGAGCCAGGCTAAAGCCCGGCACCTACGGAGCGAGAAGCGGGCCACCGCAAACAGCTATCCTACTAGGAGGAAACTTGGCAGTAGAAATTACGATGAAAGAATTGCTGGAGGCCGGAGTTCACTTTGGCCACCAGACGCGGCGTTGGAATCCGAAGATGAAGGAATACATTTTCGGAGAGCGCAACGGGATTCACATTATCGACCTGCAAAAGACCCTCAAGATGTTCCGCGAGGCTAGCCGGTTTGTCAGCGATCTTTCGGCGCAGGGAAAATCAGTTTTGTTTGTGGGGACAAAGAGGCAGGCACAGGAAGCCGTGGCCGAAGAGTCCAAGCGCTGCGGAGCGTTTTTTGTAAACCATCGCTGGCTCGGCGGAACGCTGACCAACTGGGCGACGTTGCAGAAGTCCATCAAGCGGCTGAAGCTGCTGAAGGCCATGACCGAGGATGGACGGATCAACGAGCTTTCGAAGAAGGAAAAGGCGCGACTGGGGCGCGAGTTGAAGCACTTGAACCAGAACCTGGAAGGCATCGAGAACATGTCGCAGCTTCCGGATGCGATGTTCGTAATCGATTCGAACGCGGAAGAGATCGCGGTGAAGGAAGCGCGGCGCATGGGCGTGCCGGTGGTTTCCGTCGTGGATACGAATTGCGACCCCGATGTGGTGGACTGGATCATTCCCGGGAACGACGACGCTTTGCGCGCGATCCGGCTTTTCACGACGAAGATTGCGGATTCGGTGCTGGAAGGGCATACGGCATACCAGCAATCGCAGGTGGCGGAGCAGAAGTCTGCGGAAGACCAGGCGATGGTGGATGGCGTGGAATACGTCGATACGAGCGCGTACGAGCAGTATGAAAAGCAGGAAGGCGACTTCGTCGAGGGTGCGGTGGTGGAACCGCTGCCGGATGCTCCCGTGGAGACTGGCGAAGGCGCGGAAGCAACCGTGCCGCCGGACGCGGAATCACGCTAGACAAATTGCGCGGGTAAGAAATCCAAGAGGCCCGCGCCGAGCGACTCGGTGCGGGCCGTTTTGTAAGTGAGGGCACTAAATAAGAAATTGCCAATCAGCGAAGAGAAAAAGGATGAGTACACAACAGCCAGCTATGCAGATTCCAGCACATCTTGTGAAGGAGTTGCGCGAGAGGACCGGAGCGGGTTTCAGCGATTGCCGCGCGGCGCTCGTGGAAGCCAACGGAGTGATCGATAAGGCCATCGAGATTTTGCGGAAAAAGGGACAGGCCGCGGCGGCGAAAAAATCGCAGCGCGAAGCGAGCGAAGGGCTCGTCGGGAGTTATATCCACGCGGGCGGCAAGATTGGTGTGCTCGTGGAGATTAACTGCGAGTCGGACTTCGTGGCGCGCACGGAAGCCTTTCAGCAGCTTTGTCATGACATCGCGATGCACATTGCGGCGCTCGATCCGCGGTATGTGCGGCGCGAGGAAGTGACGCCGGAGATGCTGGCGGCGGAGCGGGATATTTACCGCGCGCAGGCGCTGGCGACCGGCAAGCCGGAAAACGTCGTCGAAAAAATTACCACCGGGAAGATGGAGAAGTTTTACGAAGAGAACTGCTTGTACGAGCAGCACTACATCAAGGACGAGAGTGTGACCATCGGCGAGATGATTACGCGGCGGTCGCGAAGCTTGGAGAGAATATTTCCATTCGGCGTTTTGTTCGCTTCAAGGTCGGCGAGATTGGCGGGCCGGGAGGGCAGGGCCAGAGACGGCACCGGTTCCGGCGCCTGTCGAGCGCGTAAAGCAAATCTTCATAACTGCATTCCAGAGCGTTCCGGCCGAGCCGGGACGCTCTTTTTTTGCGTGCGCGATCTTAAGCCAGTTTCATTAGGTGGCGCGGGTGCGGCGGCGATTGGAACTACTTCATCGCGCGGTCTGCCGGGGTGAGCGCCGCCAAGGGAATGCCAATGGTGCCGCAACTGCCGGAATTGAGATCGTAAATGCCGGTGCGCAGATAGACGTCGCCTGGAGGGAGATCGATCTCTTCGTGGATTTGCAGTCCGACGGCTTGTGTTGCGGCGTAGACCTTGGTGTCCATGGCCAGCTTGCTGCTGCGTTTTAGAATGTTGAGAATTTTTCCGTCGTGATCGAACGCGATAAGCATCACTTCGATGTGGCCGTGGCGCATGGCCTCGGAAGGCAGGCCCATGGCAATGTCCCTTAGCGAAACGGCGAACTCGACGTCGTAGCGCGTGAAGGGCGGCTTCAATTCCGTGTTGCTGCCCGCGCGTGGAGCGTTGGGGGCGGGCTGAGGATTTTTCGGAGTAACCCTCACTTTATAAAGAATCTGATCGAAGTTAGGCATGCCGAGGCCAATCAGGGGGATCAGTGGATCCTCCGCTTCTTCGGCAGAGTTCGATTCTGCCCGCGGTTTGTCCGCGTAGTAGCCGCGGCGATAGGAGAGATTGTACTTGCCGCGCGCGAGTCTTACCTGGATGCGGCGATACTTCCCGTCGGACTTGGTGTTGGTCGGCGAGTAAGCGAGCGTGTAGCAGTGCGAGCCCGTGTTGACGGCGTCCCTCACGGCGTCATTGAGAGCGTTGGTGTTGTAAAAAGCGCGCCCGCCTGTTTCCTGCGCGATGTTTTCCATGGCGATCTGGTTCGAGCTCAGGATGCTCTCAAGTTGCTTTCTTGTGCCGGCAAGATCACTCACGTCGAATGTTGGGTCTCCCAGTACGCCGAGATTGGAGACGGGATAAATGGCCACCTGGGCGGCAGTCAACATGTCCGAAGTTTGCTGAACGTGTTCCTGGTGTTTGGGCGCATGGACTTTGCTGTCGGGAAAAAAACTGATGGGAAAATTGTCCGAAAACCAGATGACATTTTTGCGGGCAGGAATTCCGGATAGGTAGCGCGCGAGCTGTTGGAAAGCCTGCAGTGTGATTTCGATGCGCGACGCCGTTCGATTGGACGCCTCATCGGCCTGAAACTGCTCGACGGATTCGATGGCCGCCGGCGCTGCTTGGCTACGCCGCATCTGATGCACGACAAGATCCTGGCTGAGCTGTTCAGACTGGGTGGGCAGGAGGCCCGAGACCTGCGGATTGACGCCGAGCGTTTTATCGTCCAGCGCAGCGGAGAGCCCCGAGAAATCGGTTGTGAATCCTCGAACCATGTGAAGCTGAGAACCGAGAGCGAAGATCGCCAGCCGCGTGCCAGGCTGGACGTTCCCCAGATATTTCATCACTTGTTGGCGTGCGACGGCCTGGTCGGGCGGCTGCGTGTTCAGCAGATCCAGCAAGAGAACGTTGAATGGGCCTTTGCCATGAAACGGCTGAAACGCCCTCGGGGTTACGCGCCAGCCGGCATCCTACGCTCTGTACCGATGAGCGGCAGCGCCGTACTGTTGTATCGCTCTAAGCGTGGTGGTGTCCACGCAGGTGTGCGGCAAATGGCATAGTTTGTTACAATTCCGAGACTTTTATAGGGCAGTGACCGGAGCGAAATGGCCGCACAGAAAAAGGCTGCAAAGAAAACCGCGAAAAGAACGCCGAGAAATGCGCAGTTGGCTTACCGGCGTATATTGCTGAAGCTTTCAGGAGAATCGCTGCAGGGGCCTCAGGGATTTGGGATTCACGGCGAGACGATCCAGGCAATTGCACAAGAGTTGAAAGAGGTGCATGCGCTGGGGATCGAGATCGCCATTATGGTGGGCGGCGGAAATATTTTTCGCGGGGCGCGGCAAAAGGGGGGCTTCGAGATTGACCGCGCAACCGGGGATTACATGGGCATGCTGGCGACGGTGATTAACGCGCTGGCACTGCAGGATGCGCTGGAAAAAGTGGGCGTGTTCACGCGGGTTTTGAGCGCGATTGAGATGAACCAGGTTTCGGAGCCGTTTATCCGGCGGCGCGCGATGCGGCATCTGGAGAAGCAGCGCGTGGTGATTTTCGCGGCTGGGACGGGGAACCCTTACTTTTCCACCGACACAGCGGCGGCTTTGCGCGCGATGGAGATCAAGGCGGACGTGATTTTGAAGGCGACGCGGGTGGATGGAATTTTTGACGCCGATCCGGAGCAAGTTTCGGGCGCGAAGTTTTTTGCGGCCATTACGTACCGCGACGTCTTGAACCAAAATTTGAAGGTAATGGATGCCACGGCGATTTCGCTGTGCATGGATAATGGGATGCCGATCGTGGTTTTCAATATGAACCAGCATGGGAACATCAAGCGCGTGGTGTTGGGTGAGCGCGTGGGATCGAAAGTGACTCCGGCCTAAATTCGAAATTAGAAAATCGAAATCCGAAATTAGCGGAAGGATTTGCGCGACTGGTGACGACATGACGACGATAGCCACGACGAAAGATGCGATGGCCGCGGCTCGCACGCGGATGGAAAAGGCGGTGGACGATTTCCGCAAGGAGCTGGCGACGATTCGGACGGGGCGCGCGAACGCGACGCTTCTCGACAACGTTCGCGTGGATTATCACGGAACGCCGATGCCGGTGAATCAACTGGGCACGATGACGGTGCCGGATCCGACGATGATCGTGATTTCTCCCTGGGATCCGAGTGCGGTGGCGCTGATCGATAAGGCGATTCGCACGTCGGATCTGGGATTGAATCCGACGAATGACGGCAAAGTAGTGCGCGTGCCCATTCCTTCGCTGACGGAAGAGCGGCGCAAGGATTTGGTCAAGCAACTGCACAAGGTGCTGGAGAATCACCGGACGGCGGTGCGGAATATTCGACGGGATTTAAAGGAAGCGATCGAGAAGCTGGAAAAAGATAAGAAGATCAGCGAGGACGACAAGAAGCGGTCGTTGGATGAGCTGGAGAAGCTATCGCATTCAGAGACGAAGAAGATTGAAGATTTGAGCGCGGCAAAAGAGAAGGAAGTGATGCAGATCAAGTAAGGAAGTAAAGACGTAGCGACGTAAAGAAGTAAAGACGCGCGCCGCCCTCCAAGATTTGTGGTCAGCGTTGAATTTCGATGAGAAGGACCCACGCGCCGAAAATGCCGGCGGCGAACGAAAGCAACGTTCCCGGCAGGACCCAGTAAATGGCGCTTGGATGGCCCACAGCTAGCAAGACACCTGCAATCACAAATGGTAGATGCGGTAGTTGGTTGACGAGAACTCGCGACGTGGTTTTGGCGTCTGGATGCGAGTCTTTCCAATTGCCTATCAGCGCGAATGTTTGGACCGCCCAGATCATCAGGCCCGTTCCGCCAATTTCGGCAGCATAGGCGCGTGACGATTGCCCGGGAACCAGGGCGAAGGTTGCGACGACGAGGACGGAGAGGAGTGCGATGAGCGCTTCGACGGCGCGCGTCGGCAGATGTGGGAATTCGAGGATGCGTGCGAGGTTGATGGAAATCGCGACGAACAGCAATCCGGCGAGAGCGGCGGACGCGCCGGCTTCGGCTACGAAGAAGTCGCGCCAGCCTTGCATGGCGTCAGGAGTCATCATGGTTTTTGCGGCTTCGCAGCATCGACAAGGCTGCGCTCCAGGGTGAAGACCTGGGATTCATCGTTTTG
Organism: uncultured Acidobacteriota bacterium; assembly: GCA_963804545.1. GTDB lineage: Bacteria > Acidobacteriota > Terriglobia > Acidiferrales > UBA7541 > Acidiferrum. The sequence goes on along the minus strand of CAWDQW010000004.1, from coordinate 865,864 downwards.
GACGGCGCGCAAAAAGGCATCGTAATCGGCGGCGCGGTCGGCGGGAATTTCCTTCAAAATAAAATTGAGATGGCGCATCGCCGTGAGCGTTGCGTCCTTGGCGGAGTATTGCGAAGCATAGGTGGCGAAGTCGCGCTGGACGGATGTGCCGATGGGGACGTGAGCGGTCGTTCCTGCCGGGAGCGTTACCGTTGCAGCCACTTCGACATCCAGCGGCGTGCCCAGATCGATCGGCGGAGGAGTAGTTGCGGCGGCGGGCTTTCCAGGCGGGTCCGGAAGGCCGAGCAAGGGGAGAAGCGCTGGGACGCGAACCGGTTTTTTCGACCAATCCAAGAATTTCGTTTGCGTGAGCTCGAATTCGACGGTGAAGGCATCGCGCGTTTCATACGGATCGGATGGCGTTACATTGGTGATTTGTCCGCGGAAGCCGTCGGACAGCGCGAGCAGTTGCGCAACATTTTTCCAATTTTCTTTTGGCGTCGTGTGAAACGCGACGCGAAGCAGCAGCTCATTCTCTCCCCGAGTCGTGTATTTGAGTTTCGCTCGAAGCGTGCCCTCGGGACTAAGACTGGCGTTCGCCTGAACTCTTTGGAATGCCGCAAAGGGAAGCTTGGCGGGGATCGTGATCCAAAGCGGAGCCACGCAGTCCGCCGTAGGGCCACAATCCGGAAGTTTACGGATCCAAAGCGCCTTTTTGCCGCGAAGATCCGGAGTAAATAGCCCGAAGGGGGCGACCTCGAGGCTTGGGTCGCACCAGACCGTCGTTCCCCACATCGTGAGAATGCGCGTAAAGAGAGAAGGAGATGGTAATTGCTTTGGCAAATCCGGCGAGCTTCCGGCCAAAGCGGCATCCAACGGGAGATCCAGTGAGGACGCCAGCGAGGCCACGAGGACAAATTTGTCCTCTGGAGTCGCATAACCCGAGGCCAGAATCTCGGCTGGCTGCCGTGTGTGAAAACCGGTGGCACCCAAAGGAAGATCAACGGTGCTCACTTTCTCTGAAACGAAGCTATAGAGGGCCTCGAGTTTTTCCTGAGGTTTCGCAAGAGTTTTGGTGAGGGCAAGCGCCTTTTCGGAGACGCTGGGAATCGCTTGACCTGAACGAAGAAGCTGGGCGAGACGCTCCGTAAGAACTCCCCAAACCAGGTAGGAACTCAGCGTGATGTCCGGGCGCTGGTAGCTATCGTTAGCGTTATCCACGTTTCGTTTGGCGGATGAGCCGGGGAGCGACACTCGCCAATGGAAAAGGCAGCGGTCGGAAGCGGTCTCCTCAGGCTCCGTAGCGGGAATCGTAAGATTCATCTCGATGCGCCGAAGGTTCGGCGACTCCGGCGAGTCTTTTAAGCGCGAACAAGGTAGATCGAGATCGAAGCGTTCCTTGGCGACGACGCCGCTGCGGTCGAAGGTGTGGTCGAGCCAAATGTCGGGGGCGAGCGGAGGATGCGTTGTCGTGGTGATGACGCGGTATTCGAGCGAGTCGCCAGGCTCGAGACCCAGAATGCGGACGGATTTGACGCGGATGTCCTGGTAGGCCGGTGCGTTGACGACGGCGGGATTGGGCATGTCAGTGATCGCGCTGGGGAGAACGTCTACCGTCCCGCCGCTGGGGTGCGTGATGCGGACGAACGGAATGTCGATTTGTTCGAAAGAATGGTTGAATTCGAAATTCAGCCGGGCGAATTGGCGGACGCCGAGTTCGTCGTTGATCTTGACGTGAGCGTGGACTTCTTTGCGGCTGTCGCCGTTGGTTTCGAAGCGGATGCTTGTTTCGAGGAGTTCGATTTCGGCGGGAGGTTTGGGTGCAGGTTTTCTCGCGGATTTGTCCGGGGATTTCTCTTGCGCTTTCGCGGGTGCTTTTTCAGCGGGCTTTTGCGCAGAGTCTTGTGCGGCGCGCGGGCTGGCGGCCTGCGCGTGAAGAGAGAAGAGGGCCGCGAGGATGCGGATCGAGTGGGAAAAAAACGAGAAGCTTTCAAGATGGCCTCGCAGGAAGTTTAGGGCGAGAGGGAAGTGGCGTAAAGCGGCGGGTTGCGTGGCGTTGCGCGGTGTACACGAGTGCGAAACGGTTTTGCGGGGCAGACGTCTGACACAAAGCGGCAGCAGAGCTGCCGCACTCCAAAGAGCGGGCATGGTAGAGTCGGTTGCGCGGAATTTTGGAGAGCGCGGGGAGAACGGAGAATGCGAAGAATTTTCGCGGGGATTGGCAATCGCAATATTGGCGGGAGCGTTGGTGGTTGCGCTGGGCGCACGGGCTCAGGAGAAATCCTCGGCGAAAGGGCCGAATCAGGACGGCACGAAGCCCGCTCTCGTGAAAATTGCCGGCGAGGGGCTGCTCGATTCGCATGCCTTTCAATACTTGACGGAATTGAGCGACGACATTGGCCCGCGCGTGAGCGGGTCGCCGCAAGCGCAAAAAGCGGTCGAATGGGGCCTGGCGAAGATGAAGGCCATCGGGCTTGAAAATGTGCACGCGGAAAAATGGCAGTTGTGGCGCGGGTGGACGCGAGGCACGGCGCAGGCGGAGCTACTGACGCCCATTCGCCGGCCGCTGCACGTCGACGCGATGGGCTGGACGGGCTCGACTCCGGCGGGAGGCGTCGATGGCGAAGTAGTGACCATGAATATTTTCAATATCGACAATGAAATGAGAAATATGCCGCGATTTAGCGGCAAGGTCGTGCTCGTGGTGATGGAGGGCGAGCCGAACAAAAGTTTTATTCAATTGTTTGCGCAATTTGGAGATTTTCTGAGAGCCGCGGGCAAAGCGGGGGTCATTGCGGTGATCGGCGGGCAAGGCGGCGGCAAGGCAGAGGGAATGAATCTGACGCATACGGGAATTTTGGGGTTTGATGCGGACTTCGCCGTGCCTGTGGTTTCGATGACCGCGGAAGACCAGGGACAGTTGGAGCGGTATATTGCGCGTGGGTTGACGCCGCGCGTGCACTTCAATGTGCAGAATACTTTCTCGAATGGCCCCGTGGAGAGCGCGAACGTGGTCGGCGAAATTCGGGGACGCGAAAATCCAGAGCAGATTTTAGTGGTCGGTGGACACCTGGATTCGTGGGACCTCTCCGAAGGAGCTACCGACAACGGCATGGGCTCGAGCTGCACTTTAGGAGCGGCCGACGCCATTTTGCGCAGCGGCATGAAGCCTCGCCGCACTATCCGGTTTGTTTTATTTACAGGAGAAGAAGAAGGGATCGACGGATCGTTCGCGTACGTGAAGCAGCATCAGGCGGACATGGCGAATCATCTGGGCAGCTTGATTCTGGACAATGGGCAAGGTCCGGTCAGGGCATTTCAATTGGGAGGCCGCGACGATTTGGTGGAATCGTTCAAACCGTTTGCTGCCGCGCTTGCGGATATTCGCGAAGTGAAAGTGGAAGACAAAGTGGAAGATGGAACGGACACGTTTCCCTTTTCAATAGCGGGATTGCCGGGGATCAATATGGACCAGGATTCGCCGGATTATAAATACACGCATCATTCGGCGGCAGACGCGCTCGAGGCCGTCAAGCCGGATGTTTTGGCGCAGGACGCGACGCTGATGGCCCTTGCCGCTTACTGGATAGCGGACCGGCCGGAGCGGTTCGCGTCGCCATGGCCGGCGGAAAAGACCGTCAAAATGCTGATCGGGCCAGCATGAGGACGGCATGCTAAAGGCGTTTGGGCTTGTGGCCCAAGGCCTTCACGGACATCGAGAATAGGTCGGCGCCATCAAACTAAGTATTGTTTTATCAATGGATTACGATGGATTCTGGTGGCTCGGTTCCCGGAATACTGATGCTTTAGGAGCAGGACTGTCGTTGCCAGTGTTTGTAGAACCGGGCTCGGCGTGCTAGAATCGATAATTCGTAGAGAAACCGGCAAGTGCTTGATTTCCACAGACATTCAGCTCCGGGCTGTGAAAGAAATTTGACAGAGCACGTTGTTTACCTTATACTCTACGTTTTGTCGGGGGTGTTTCTACCCTGACGAGGGCGACTGCTCGGTTATTTGGAGCGGTCGAGTGGGTTGGAAGGGAATTATCTTCGGTCCCGGAACAAAGTAAGACGGAATGGGATTGAAGAGCGGCCGGAATGGGACGCCTGTCCCGCAAAGCCGAGTAAGCCTCTCCGAACTGAAGCCGAGAGAAGAGTTCTGCCTCTTGGAGTGCGTACGGAGTTTCTTGCTGGTTGTTTCTCCGGATTCGCAGTAGACCTTTCAGCACAGATGTGTGCTCTCGCGCATTTTTGTTTGCGCGCCTTGCGAGAGCCACGGAAAATTTTGCGCGCCGATGGTGACCGATGTGTGGTCACACATGGAAGTTGACCGCTGAGCGGTCACGGATAAAGAGGACGACTGTGCCGACGTTTTCGCAACTCGTACGAATGGGACGTGAGAAGGTTCTGGTAAAGACGAAGTCGCCAGCGCTGGCGGGCTGCCCGGAAAAGCGCGGTGTGTGCATTCGCGTGTACACGCAGACGCCGAAGAAACCGAACTCGGCTCTGCGCAAGGTGGCGCGCGTGCGTTTGACGAATTCCGTGGAAGTCACGACGTACATCCCTGGAATCGGCCACAACTTGCAGGAGCACTCGATCGTGCTGGTGCGCGGCGGCCGCGTGAAGGATCTGCCGGGAGTGCGCTATCACATCGTGCGCGGGACGTTGGACGCGGCGGGCGTCGAAAATCGCAAGCAGGGACGGTCGAAGTATGGGGCCAAGCGGCCTAAGGCTGCGGCAGCGAAGTAAGAAATAAACGAAGCAATGAAGTAAAGTAAATAACAGAAAAAGAATCAACGAGATTCAGGAGCGATAAAGAGCAATGCCACGTAAAGGACTAGTTTTCCGGCGTTCCCAAGCGACCGACCCGGTCTATGCCAGCGACATCGTGGAGAAATTTATCTGCTCGATGATGTGGGAAGGCAAGAAGTCGACGGCGCAGCGCGTGTTTTACGGCGCGATGGATCAGGTTGCCAAGAAGACGAACGACGATGCTTTGAAGATTTTCAAGAAGGCTATCGAGAACGTGAAGCCCACGCTGGAAGTCAAGACGCGGCGCGTAGGCGGCGCGAACTATCAGGTTCCGGTGGAAGTGAATCCGTTCCGGCGGCAATCGCTGGCGATTCGCTGGCTCTTGCAGTATTCGCGCGAGCGCGCGGGCAAGACGATGATCGACAAGCTCGCGGATGAGTTGATTGATGCGGCCAATGCGCGCGGCGGCGCCATCAAGAAGAAGGAAGACGTTCACCGCATGGCGGAAGCCAACAAGGCCTTCGCGCACTATCGCTGGTAAGAATGGCTGGCGGGCTGTAGACCGGTCCAGAGAAGAGAAAGTTTGAAAGATGTAATGGCGACGGAAACCAAAGGGGCGACGCTAGAGATCATGGGACGAGTTTTCAAACTCGAAGATACGCGGAACATCGGGATCATGGCGCACATCGACGCGGGTAAAACCACGTCGACCGAGCGCATCCTGTTCTATACCGGTGTGACCTACAAGATCGGTTCCGTGGATGAAGGCACCGCCACCATGGATTGGATGGAGCAGGAGCGCGAGCGCGGCATTACGATCACCAGCGCCGCGACGACCGCTTCGTGGGACCGCTTTGGCAAAAAATACCGCGTCAACATTATCGATACGCCAGGCCACGTGGACTTCACGGTGGAAGTCGAGCGCTCGTTGCGTGTTTTGGACGGCGCCGTCTGCGTGTTCGATTCCGTCGCCGGCGTGCAGCCGCAGTCCGAAACCGTTTGGCGTCAAGCCGACAAGTATCGCGTTCCGCGCATTTGTTTCGTCAACAAGATGGACCGCATGGGCGCGGATTTTGACCACGTCATTCGCACCATTCGCCAACGCCTCGGCGCCCACCCCGTTCCCCTCCAGTTTCCCCTCGGTCGCGAAGATAATTTCATCGGCATCATCGATTTCCTCGAAGAAAAAGTAATTGTTTGGCTGGAAGAAACGCTCGGCGCAAAATTCGAGATTTTCCGAAGTCGAAAAACTGTGGGATAAGGCGTTCGTGGATTCGCGGCCGGACGTTGCCGCCGCTCTCAAAGGCTCTGCGATCGACAAGAAATTTTACGACGAGCACCGCGGCAAGATGGTGGACTACATCGCGGAGCACGACGACGAAGTGATCGACAAGTATTTGACCGAAGGCAAGTTGTCGCTCGAAGAGATGCGCAAGTCCGATCCGGAAATCGACGCTCGGTCTGAAGATCGTTCCCGTGCTGGCTGGTTCCGCGTTCAAAAATAAGGGCATTCAGCCGCTGCTCGACGCGGTGATTGACTATTTCCTTCGCCTATCGATGTTCCTCCGGTCGAAGGCACGGATCCCAGATACCGATGAAGTGGCGTTGCGCCGTGCCTCCGACGATCAGCCATTTGCCGCGCTGGCCTTCAAGATTATGTCCGATCCGTTCGTCGGCCATGTGACGTATATTCGCGTCTATTCGGGCGTTTTGAAATCCGGCAGCTACGTTCTGAATTCCGGCAAAGGTTCGCGCGAGCGCATCAGCCGTTTGCTGCAGATGCACGCGAACAAGCGCGAAGAGATCGACGAAATCTATGCTGGCGACATTTGCGCCTGCGTCGGATTGAAGAGCGTAAATACTGGCGATACGTTGTGCGATGAAGCGAAGCCTATCATTCTGGAAAACATCGATTTTCCGGCTCCCGTGATTTCGGTGGCTATCGAGCCGAAGACAAAAGCGGATCAGGACAAGCTTGGCGTGGCATTGCAGCGCCTGGCGCAGGAAGATCCGACGTTCCGCGTTTCGACTGAGCCTGACACGGGCCAAACCTTGATCTCCGGCATGGGCGAGTTGCACCTCGAAATCATTGTCGACCGCATGTTGCGTGAGTACGCCGTGCAAGCTAACGTCGGCCGCCCTCAGGTGGCTTATCGCGAGACGATTCGCAAGAAAGCCATTGCCGAAGGCAAGTACATCAAGCAGACCGGCGGTAAAGGTCAGTACGGCCACTGCAAAATCGAATTGCACCCGATTCCGAGTTCGAGCCATGAGAGCATGAAAGAGATGTCCGTCGACGACATCGACGCTCTGGCCAAAGAAGTGACCGGAAGCAGCAATCCCGGCAAATGGAAGTTCGACAAAGAGCACCGCTTTCTCTTCATCGACAAGATTATCGGCGGATCGATTCCGCGCGAATTCATCGCGCCGGTCGAAGCTGGCATTCGCGAAGCCCTGGACAACGGGATTTTGGCCGGTTTTCCCACGGTTGATGTTGCAGTCGTGCTTATCGACGGCAGCTATCACGATGTGGACTCCAATGAAATGGCGTTCAAAATCGCCGGGTCCATGGCCTACAAGGAAGCGTGCGCCAGAGCCAAAGCGGTTTTGCTCGAGCCCATCATGAAAGTGGAAGTGGTTGTTCCCGAAGAATATATGGCACCGGTGTTCGGCGATTTGAATGCGCGCCGGTCGGCGATTCAAGGCACGGAAAATCGTGCGGGCGTCAACGTGATTCGCGTGGAAGTGCCGCTGGCGCAGATGTTCGGTTATGCCACGGATTTGCGCAGCCGCACGCAGGGCCGCGCAACGTTCACCATGCATTTTTCGCATTACGCGGAACTTCCCGCGGCGCTGGCCGAGGAAGTGATCAAGAAGCAGACGGGGCGAGAAGTAAAACCAAGTTTTGAGTTAGTCGGATTACGAATTCGACTGAGGAGCAGAAGGCAATGGCCAAGGAGAAATTCGAGCGCAGCAAGCCGCACTGTAACATAGGGACGATTGGTCACATTGACCATGGCAAGACGACCCTGACGGCGGCGATTACGAAGGTGTTGTCGAAGCACAACCCGAAAGTGCAATTCCGCGCGTTTGATTCGATTGACAACGCGCCGGAAGAGCGCGAGCGCGGTATTACGATTGCCGTTTCGCACGTGGAGTACGAAACGCCGAACCGGCATTACGCGCACATGGATTGCCCGGGTCATGCGGATTACATCAAGAACATGATCACCGGCGCGGCGCAGATGGATGGCGCGATTCTGGTGGTGGCGGCGACGGATGGACCGATGCCGCAAACGCGCGAACACATTTTGCTGGCTCGGCAAGTCGGCGTGCCGGCGATTGTCGTATTTTTGAACAAGTGCGACATGGTGGAAGACGCGGAACTTTTGGAACTCGTGGAATTGGAAGTTCGCGAGTTGCTGAAGAGCTACCAATTTCCCGGCGACACGATTGCGGTCGTGAAGGGTTCGGCGCTGCAAGCGCTGAATGGCGATGCGAAGTGGGAAAAGTCGATCGACGAATTGATGGAAGCGGTGGACAAGAACGTGCCGCAGCCGGTGCGCGAGATTGATAAGCCGTTCGCGATGCCGATTGAAGATATTTTCTCGATTTCGGGCCGCGGAACAGTGGTCACGGGCCGAGTCGAGCGCGGCAAAGTGAAGGTTGGCGAAGAAATCGAGATCGTGGGATTCCGTCCGACGCAGAAGAAAGTTGTGACGGGCGTGGAGATGTTCCGCAAGCTGCTCGATGAAGGGCTAGCTGGCGACAACGTTGGTTTGCTGTTGCGCGGCACGGAAAAAGACGATGTCGAGCGCGGACAAGTGGTTTGCAAGCCGGGCTCGATCACGCCGCACACGAAGTTCAAAGCGGAAGCGTACGTCCTGACGAAGGAAGAAGGCGGGCGGCACACGCCGTTTTTCACGGGCTACCGGCCGCAATTCTACTTCCGCACGACGGACGTGACGGGCGACGTGAAGCTGCCGACCGGCGTCGAGATGGTGATGCCGGGCGACAACGTGAGCTGCGAAGTGACGCTGATCACGCCGGTAGCGCTCGAAAAGGGATTGCGGTTCGCGATTCGCGAAGGCGGCCACACCGTCGGCGCAGGCGCCGTAACGGAAATCATCGAGTAATCGGGGATCTGGGCAAGAGAGGGTTGTGGATTAATTAAATGAGACAAGGCGACAAAATTCGAATTCGTTTGAAAGCGTACGACCACCGCATTCTGGACCAGTCCACGAAGGAAATTGTGGATACGGCAAAGCGCACGGGCGCGGATGTTGCAGGCCCGATTCCTCTGCCGACCACCATCAATCGCTGGACGGTCTTGCGGTCGCCGCACGTGGACAAGAAATCGCGCGAGCAGTTTGAAATGCGCACGCACAAGCGATTGATCGACATTCTCGAGCCGACCCCGGACACGGTGGACGCTTTGATGAAGCTCGATCTTCCGCCGGGCGTGGACGTGGAAATCAAGGCCTTCGGGCACGCCGCAGCAAAGTAAGAGAAGTTTTCGTAGCGCCGGGCTTTAGCCCGGCATCTTGAGCAGGACGCAGCCAATACCAGAAGCGAAGGCAAGCTGCGAAAGAGAGAGACGAAGCGATGGCGGTCAACGGAATTATCGGAATCAAGCTGGGGATGACGCAAATCTTCCAGACAGACGGAACGCTGGTGGGAGTCACGGTCCTACAAGCCGGTCCGTGCGTGGTGGTACAGCGCCGCACCAAAGAAAACGACGGCTACGAAGCCGCGCAACTCGGCCTCGTGGAATACGTCAAGCCGCAGCGCGTGAACAAGGCCATGACCGGGCACTTCAAGAAAGCCGGTGTGGCGCCGATGAAAGTGCTTCAGGAAGTGCGCATTGAAGAGTCGAAAGACGAGACGAAAGTCGGCGACCGCGTGCTGGTGGAGAATTTCGCAGCAGGCGAGCTTGTCGATGTAAGTGGCGTCAGCAAGGGCAAGGGATTTGCCGGAGGCGTGAAGCGCTGGCATTACGCGGGCGGCGACGCGACGCACGGTTCGATGTTTCACCGCGCGCCTGGCGGCATTGGCGGCAGTTCGTTTCCATCGCGCGTTTGGAAGAACCAGCACTTTCCGGGTCACATGGGCAACGCGCAAGTCACGGCCAGGAATTTGAAAGTCGTGAAAGTGGATACCGACGAAAACCTGCTGCTCGTGAGGGGTTCCGTGCCGGGGCCAAGCGGAACGTACATTTTTATCAGCAAGACGCGCAAAAAGAAGTAAGGCGCGGCAAGATTTTTTCGAGTTTCGAAGAAGGAAGCGAAATTATGCCGGTCGTGGATGTAGTCAATTTGAGTGGCAAGAAAGTGGGCGAAGTGGAGCTCGCCGACGCGATTTTTGGCGCGAAGGTGAATCCGCACCTGCTGCACGAAGCGACGCGCTGGTATCAGCGCGAGATTCGCTCGGGCACCCACAAGACCAAGGACAAGAGCGAAGTGAGCGGCGCGGGCCGCAAGCTGTGGCGGCAAAAGGGCACTGGCCGCGCGCGTGTCGGCTCGATTCGATCGCCTTTGTGGCGCCATGGCGGAACGGTTCACGGACCGAAGCCGCGCGATTACAGCTATGCGTTGCCAAAGAAGATGTTGCTCGGCGCGTTGCGTTCGGCGCTGTCCGCGAAACTGTCGGAGCAAAAGCTGACTGTCGTGGATGCGCTGGATCTTGAAACGCATAAGACCAAAGGTTTGCGCGAGACGCTCGGGAAGCTGAACGGCCAGCAAATCGGCTTTGTTCGTTTCGCATGGCGAAAATCGCAACTTGGAGCTCGCCAGCAGGAATCTCGAAGGCGTGAAAGTTGCCGCACCGCACGTTCTGCATGTTTATGACGTGCTGAAGCATGACCTGGTCGTTCTCTCGAAGGATTCCGTCGATGCGGCTGAGCCACACGCTCGATCCGGAAAAACGGCCGGTGGTGGTTCCGGACGTTGCAGACGATTGCCCCGGCAGCGGCTCCGGCAAAAAAAGCCGCCGCGCCGAAAGCAAAAGCGGCAGCGAAAAAGGCCAAGCCGGCGGCGAAGAAAGCCGCAAAAAAGCCGGCCAAGAAAAAGGGGAAGGGATAAACCATGTCTGCCCCGCACTATCAAATTATTCGCAGGCCGATCATCACGGAAAAAGGCCTGGGCGTGAAGGAAACGCAGCACACCGTGGTATTTGAAGTTTCCGCCAACGCAACGAAGACGCAAATCAAGGAAGCCGTGCAGCAGATTTTCAAAGTGAAAGTGGCCGCGGTGCGCACGGCGAATTATGTAGGCAAAATGCGCCGCCGCGGACAGAACGAAGGCTACCGGCGCGATTGGAAGAAAGCGTACGTGAAGCTCGCAAAAGACGAAAAGATGATCGAGTACGCGGAGAACCTGTAGCACCAGCAGTTTGGGCCATGGCGAGCGAAACGAGATTAAGTAAGAGGTAAGAGGCAGCGATGGGACTGAAGAGCTTTAATCCGTATACGGCTTCACGGCGGTTTATCACCGTCGTGGACAAAAGCCACATCACCAAGCAAGAGCCGGAAAAGTCTTTGCTCGAACCGAAGAAGCGCTCCGGCGGGCGAAACAATCACGGCGAAATCGTGGTCTGGCATCGCGGCGGCGGCCACAAAAAGCAGTACCGCAAAGTGGATTTTCGCCGCGACAAACTCGGTATTCCGGCGAAAGTGGCGGCGATCGAGTACGACCCGAACCGCAGCGCGAATCTCGCGCTCTTGCACTATGCCGACGGCGACAAACGCTACATTTTGCATCCGGTGGGGCTCGAAGTGGGCGCCACGGTTTCCACCGGCGAAGGGGCGGACATTCTTCCGGGCAATGCGCTCCAGATCAAGCACATTCCTCCCGGCACGATGGTCCATAACCTCGAGCTGAATCCCGGGCGTGGCGGACAAGTCGTTCGCTCGGCGGGCGGTTCGGCGCAGCTTTTGAGCAAGGAAGGCGAAATCGCACTAGTAAAACTGCCCTCCGGCGAAGTTCGCAAGTTTTCGTTGGAATGCATGGCGACAGTCGGCCAAGTTGGCAATCTCGACCATGAAAATGAAACGTTTGGCAAAGCGGGCCGCACGCGGTGGCGGGGCATCAAGCCGACGGTTCGCGGCGTCGCTATGAACCCGGTCGATCATCCGCACGGGGGCGGAGAAGGCAAAGTAAAAGGCAATCATCCGCAAACGCCGTGGGCTTTCCCCACCCTTGGCAAGAAGACGCGCAACAACAAGCGCACGGACCGCAACATTGTGGAGAGAAGGAAGTAAAGGTTTCGGATTCGAACGAGCGTGACGCAGCAAACGCTGGAAGCTGGGCGGTGATGGCAGAGCGGCCCGGCGAGAGCAAACGCGATGAGAGCAACACGAACGGCACGAACAGCAGCAAGGCGGCGAACCATCGTTACGAAGAGCGGCGGCAAAACGGTCGGCGCGGCCGGCAAAGAGAGTGGCAAAACGCGCAGCGGCAAAAAGCACGAAGCCGGTGCGGCCGACAGGAAAAGTGGTAGTACCACCGCCGGAGCCGGTGTTGTACAAGTTGTGCAAGCCGGGCTGGGCGGTGATTGTAGAAAGAATTCCGAACGCGCAAGGCACGCGGTTTGTGTGCCCGTTTTGCCCGAAGTCGCATCGCGTTCCGGGACCCGTGAGGGGATTCAAGAAGATGCGGCGCGCGCCGTGGGGCCGCTTGCGCCGAGTGGAGGAATAGGGAATCGATGGCACGCTCACTGAAAAAAGGCCCGTTTGTTGACGGCCACCTGCGTGAAAAGGTCGAGGGACTGAACACGCGGAATGAAAAGAAAGTAGTAAAGACCTGGTCGCGGCGCTCGACGATTGTGCCGGAAATGATCGGGCACACCATCGCCGTGCACAACGGGAAGAAATTCATTCCCGTGTATGTGACCGAGCAGATGATCGGGCACAAGTTGGGCGAATTTTCGCCGACGCGCACGTTCAAAGGCCACGCCGTCAAAGCAGCTCTCGAGCGGGCAGCGGGAGCAGCTCCGGCTGGCGGCGCAGCTCCGGGTGCAGCACCAGCGGGAGGCGGCGCAGCTCCGGCGCCGAAGGCATAAGTTATGGCTGACATACAGACACAAACAGCAAGTTCGATTGAAGCCCACGCGCTGGCAAGGCACGTGCGGATGTCGCCGCAAAAGGCGCGTCTCGTGATGGATTTGATTCGCGGAGCGAAAGCGCAAGACGCTTTGCAGACGCTGCGTTACACGCCGAAGCGCGCAGGAAAGCACATCGAAAAAGTATTGCGCAGCGCGATCGCCAATGCCGAGCGCAAAGCGGAAGATTCCGGTTCGCCGCTGGATGTCGATCAGCTGTTTGTTTCGACCTGCTATGTAAACGAAGGCGCGCGTTGGAAGAGAATTCGTCCTGCGCCGATGGGCCGCGCGTTCCGTTATCAGAAGCGCACCGCGCATTTGTGGGTCGGCGTCGCCGAGCACCATGTCGCCGCTGCCGAGCGCGTGGCGTCCAACTTGGCTGAAGCCGAAGCACAGAAAGGCGCTCGCGGAACGATTCGGCGCGTACGCAAGGCGTTGACGGGAAAGCGCGCGCCGTCGAAAAAGGGGAAGAAGTAATGGGACAGAAGACACACCCTTACGGGTTTCGCCTGGGCTACAACAAGCCGTGGAAATCGCGGTGGTATGCCGACCGCGATTACGCCGATCTTCTTCACGAAGATGTGAAGTTGCGCCGCGAGCTGAAAGACAAGCTCAAGAGCGCAGGCATCAGCTCGATCGATATCGAACGCGCCGCTAACAAGCTCGTCGTGCGCATTTACACGGCGCGTCCGGGAATCATCATCGGGCGCAAAGGCGCGGAAATCGACAAGCTCAAGCAGGAAGTGCAGAAGCGCACCAAGCGCGAAGTGCACATCGACATTCAGGAAGTGCACCGCCCTGAACTCGATGCGCAACTCGTCGCCGAATCGATTGCGTTGCAGCTTGAAAAGCGCGTGGCGTTTCGCCGCGCCATGCGCAAAGCGGTGGACTCGGCTCTTCGTTTCGGCTGCAAGGGCATCAAAGTGCGCGTCGCAGGCCGTTTGAACGGCGCGGAAATCGCTCGCAAAGAATGGTACCTGCAAGGCCGCTCGCCGCTGCAAACCTTGCGCGCGGACATTGACTACGGTACCGCGGAAGCGCAAACCACCTACGGCGTGATTGGCGTGAAGTGCTGGGTCTATCAAGGCGAAAACGTGCCGAAGCGCGCTTCGAAGATCCAGAAAGAACGCGACGCCGTCGCGGCGGCATAAAAGTAAATATTCCAGCCTGGCCGCCTAGCGGCTTGCGAGATTAGGGAAGCGAGAACACAGCGATGTTGATGCCGAAGAAAGTGAAGTACAGAAAGCAGATGCGCGGCCGGCGCAACGGCAAAGCCTGGCGCGGCGGCGATTTGGCTTTCGGCGACTACGGGTTGAAAGCCATGGAAGCGGCGTGGATCACCGACCGCCAAATCGAAGCGTCGCGTGTGGCCATCACGCGCTTCATCAAGCGCGGCGGCAAACTCTGGATCCGCATTTTTCCGGACAAGCCGTTTACCAAGAAACCCGCGGAAACCCGCATGGGCAAAGGCAAAGGCGCTCCGGAAAAGTGGGTCGCGGTGGTAAAGCCGGGACGCATCATGTTCGAAATGTCCGGCGTGGATGAAGCCACCGCCAAGGAAGCCATGGGACTGGCGGCGCACAAGCTGCCGATTCCCACGAAATTTATTACTCGCGCGGGGAGCTTGTAATTATGCCAAAGCGCATTGAAAAAATTCGCGAAGCCGGCGTCAACGAGCTGGAAGCCCAGCAAAAAGAGCTTACCGAACAGATTTTCCGGCTGAAGTTCCAGCTATCCACCGGGCAGGCGGAAGCGCTCAAGCGCCTGCGTGAATCGAAAAAAGATTTGGCGCGCGTGAAAACACTTCTCCGGGCGCAGGAAATCGCGGCACACTCGAAGTCGCAAGCAGCAGGGAAGGCGTAATGACAAGCGAAACACCAGCGGCAGCAGCACCGAAAACCGAAACACGCGGCGAGCGCACCATCCTCACCGGCAAAGTCACCAGCGCGAAGATGGAAAAGACCATCGTCGTGGAAGTCACGCGCCTGGTGCAGCACCCCAAGTATCACCGCGTGGTGCGCATCTCGAAGAAATTTTACGCGCACGATGAACAGCGTGCGGCGAAACAGGGCGACACGGTGAGGATTGTGGCTTCGCGGCCGCTTTCCCGCCTGAAGCGCTGGCGGCTGAAGGAAGTGCTGACGCGGAACGCGTCGGCGCAGTAAGCGGACAGGGGAGCAGAAAAATGATTCAGATGCGAACCTGGCTGACGGTAGCCGACAATTCCGGCGCGCGGAAGCTGATGTGCATTATGCCTGTGGGCGGCGACGCTGGACTGCAAGCCGGTCTCGGCGACGTGATCACCGCGTCGGTGAAGGAAGCGACACCGGAAAGCCAGGTCAAGCAGGGCACGGTCGTGAAGGCCGTGATCGTTCGAATGAGGAAAGAGCGGCGGCGCAAGGATGGCACCTACATCCGTTTCGACGACAATGCCGCGGTTTTAATTAACGATGCGGGCGAGCCCGTGGGTACGCGCGTGTTTGGCCCGGTAGCAAGAGAGCTGCGCGACAAGAAATTCACCAAGATTGTTTCGCTGGCTCCGGAGGTTTGGTAAGCGATGACACTGCGACATGAAAGAGCCGAGCGGCACACCATCAATATCCGCAAAGGCGACCAGGTAAGGATTATTGCCGGGCGCGACGCGGGCAAGACCGGCCGGGTGCTCTCGATCAACGCCAAGAAAAATACCGTGGTGGTCGAACATGCCTCGATCATCAAGCGGCACACGAGGCCGAACCCCGGGAAGAACATCAAGGGCGGCATCGTCGAAAAAGAAGGCCCGGTCAACGTTTCGAACGTGATGATCGTTTGCTCCAGTTGCGGCAAGCATACCCGCATGGGACACACCATTCTTCCGGACGGAACGAAAGTACGCGCTTGCCGCCGTTGCGGCACGACGCTGGATAAGTAAGTTTTTTAGTAAAGGACAAGGCAGAAAAGAGAAATGAAGACGCGACTACACGAAAAATACAGCAGCGAAACGGTGCCCGCGCTGATGAAGCGCTTTGGCTGGGAAAACAAGATGGCCGTTCCGAAACTGCAGAAGATCACCGTGAATATCGGCCTGGGCGAAGCCAGCCAGAACGCCAAGCTGCTCGATACCGCCGCGGTCGAACTCGGCCAGATTACCGGACAAAAAGCGATCATTACACGCGCCAAGAAGTCCATCGCCAACTTCAAAATCCGCAAAGGCATGCCCATCGGCTGCGCCGTCACTCTTCGCGGAGAAAAGATGTACGAGTTTCTCGACCGGCTCTGCAACGTGGTTCTGCCGCGCGTCCGCGATTTCCGCGGTCTGCCTTCGCATGCCTTCGATGGCCGCGGCAACTACACGCTGGGCTTGAAAGACCAGCTCGTGTTTCCGGAAATCGATTACACGCGCGTGGACAAGATCAAAGGCATGAACGTCACGCTAACGACGACTGCAAAGAACGACGAGGAAGGCCGGGAGCTTTTGAAAGGTCTCGGAGTTCCCCTGCGCGTTCCTGGAGGAGCGCAATAAATGGCACGCCTGGCAAAAATCGCAAAGACGCATAAGAAACCAAAATTCAAGGTGCGCGTTCGCAACCGCTGCCGCGTTTGTGGCCGCGCCCGCGGGTATATCCGCAAGTTCCAGATGTGCCGCATTTGCTTCCGCGGTATGGCGCTCAAGGGAGAGATTCCCGGCGTCGTGAAAGCTAGTTGGTAGGAGAAACGATGCAAACGGACCCCATAGCCGATTTTTTGACGCGCATTCGCAACGCCGCCGCCGCCAAGCACCAGCGCGTGGATGTGCCCGCGTCGAAACTTAAAGCGGAAATCGCCCGCATTCTGAAGGAAGAGGGCTACATCTCGACCTTCAAAATGGTGGACGAAAACAAGACCCGCAAAATGCTGCGCGTTTTCCTGAAGTACACGCCGGACCGCCGCAGCGTCATCTCCGGTGTGAAGCGCATTTCGCGCCCCGGCTCGCGCCGTTATCTCGGCGCAACCGATATCCGCCCTGTTGTTGGCGGCCTGGGCATCAATATTTTGACGACGCCGAAGGGCTTGATGAGCGGACGCAGCGCCCGCAAAGCCAAAGTCGGCGGCGAAATTTTGTGCGAAGTTTGGTAATCGATTTGTAGGGGCGGGGCTTGCCCCGCCCGGTTTCAGGCAAGTTGCAAACGATTTGAGTTTTCGGAGCTAAGGACGAACAGATGTCACGTATCGGACGCAAACCAATTCCCGTTCCCGCAGGCGTGAAAATCGCTTTGCAAAGCGGGCAAGTCGACGTGCAAGGGCCGAAAGGCAAACTCACGGTCCCACTGCCGCATGGCATCACGTTTGAACAAAAAGACGGCGTGCTGACCGCGCTTCGCGACACCGAAGATCACCGCGCGCTTCACGGCCTCGCGCGCGCGCTGGTCGCCAATGCCGTTCACGGCGTCACGCAAGGCTTTAAGAAGGACCTGGACATCGTTGGTGTCGGCTACCGCGCCGAGCTCAAGGGCAAGATCGTCGCCTTCGCTCTCGGCAAGTCGCATCCCATCGAGTTTCCGGTTCCGGAAGGAATTCAGATCACCGTGGATAAGCAGACGCACATCGTCGTCAGCGGCGCGGACAAAGGCAAAGTCGGCCAAGTCGCCGCCGATATGCGCGCCCTGCGCCCGCCCGATCCGTACAAGCAAAAGGGCGTCCGCATCACCGGCGAGCGTCTGAAGAAAAAGGCCGGCAAGGCAGGAGCAAAGGCCGGCGGCACGGCATAGTTTTTGGGCCGCGAGGCCCCGACGAATTTGTAGGGGCGGGGCTTGCCCCGCCCGTCGAAAGAACTTGGCAAGCTTTGGGTTTCAGGAGAAGAAACAGTGGCATCGGCAAGAGTTCGCAAGCTATCGAAAAATCTTCACCGCCTTCGCGTTCACGAACGCGTTCGCCAGCGCGTCGAAGGCACCACCGGAGCGCCCGCGTCTTTGCGTCTACCGTTCGCTGGGACACATCTACGCGCAAGTCATCGACGACCGCACGGGGAAAACGCTCGTCTCGGCCAGTTCCGTTGACGGCGAAACGAAAAAGAATCTCAAGGGTGGCGGAAATATCGCGGCAGCCAAGGTGATCGGCAAGACCATTGCCGAGCGCGCCAAAGCTGCTGGAGTGGGAAAAGTAGTGTTCGACCGCGGCGGGTACAAGTATCACGGCCGCGTCAAGGCGCTCGCCGACGCGGCGCGGGAAGCGGGGTTACAGTTCTAAGCCTATGTCGAAGCAAATTTTGCGAGACAGTTTAGCGGTACGCAGGCTCCTGGAGGTGAATCCAGCGGATCTCAAGGACGACGTGATCGCCATCAACCGCGTCACGAAAGTCGTCAAGGGCGGCAAGAACCTCAGCTTCTCGGCGCTCGTTGTGGTCGGCGATAGCCACGGCCATGCCGGTTTCGGCATGGGCAAAGCGCGCGAAGTTCCCATGGCCATCAAGAAAGCCATCGAGCAGGCGAAAAAGAATTTGATCAAGCTGAACCTGAAAGGCACCACGATTCCGCATCAGGTTCTCGGACGTTATGGTTCGGCGCAGGTTTTGCTGAAGCCCGCTCCGGACGGCACGGGCGTGATCGCCGGCGGCCCGGTGCGCAAAGTGATGCAAGTGGCGGGAATCAGCAACGTGCTCACCAAGTCTTTGGGCACTTCGAACCCGCACAACGTGGTCAAAGCGACCTTTGCGGCGCTGCTCGGTCTCAAAGACGCCGCGCAAGTGGCCGAGACGCGTTCCAAGACCATCGACGAAATCAGCGGCCGCTACCAGAAAGTGGCCGCAGGTGAGAATAGCTAATGGCTGCCAAGAAAAAATCGAGCGAAGAAAGAATCGGCAAAGGCAAGGGCGGCAAGGTCAAGGTGAAATGGGTGGTCAGCTTCATCAGCTGCACCGATGACATGCGCCAGTGCATTCGCGGTCTGGGACTGCGGAGAATGCATCAAGTGGTCGAACGGGAGGATACGCCGGCGGTCCGCGGCATGATCCACAAAGTGCGGCATCTCGTGGAAGTGGTGGAGTAAAGCGATGGCGAAAAAAGTTTCACGCGGCCGCAAAGCCGCCAAGAAGTCAGCGCACGCAAAACCGGCCTATAGCCTTTCGACTTTGAAGCCGCCCAAAGGTTCGCGGCACCGCAAAGTGCGCGTCGGGCGCGGCATGGGCTCGAAGCTGGGCAAAACCTCCGGCTCCGGAGATAAGGGACAGAAATCCCGCCGCGGCTATTCGCGCCGTCGTGGATTTGAGGGCGGCCAGATGCCGCTGCACCGCCGCATGCCCAAGCGCGGGTTTCATAACCCTTTCGGCGTGACGTACTCGGTGGTGAACCTGGAAGAGCTTAACGTTTTTCCGGAGGGCGAAACGGTGACGCCCGATTTGCTTCGCGCGCACGGCTTCGTCCGTCGCGTTACGGATCCCATCAAGGTTTTGGGCGACGGCGAGCTCACGACGAAAATCGCGATTCACGCGCATGCTTTTAGCGCGTCCGCGAAGGACAAGATTACCAAAGCGGGCGGCACATTCGAGGTTGTAGCGTAAAGTAGTAAGGTAACGGGGAATCGCAGGGTAAACGTATGAAACGATTCGTCGAAGCTCTCCAGAACATGTTCCGCATTCCGGACTTGCGGAACCGCGTCCTGTTTACGCTCGCGCTGCTCACCGTGTATCGCATCGGTGCGCACATTCCGACGCCGGGGATCAACGCCGACGTGCTTGCGGAAATGTTCAAGCAGGCGCAGGGTTCGGTTCTGGGTATCTTCGACTTATTCAGCGGCGGCAGTTTCCGGAAGCTCACGATTTTCGCCCTGGGCATCATGCCGTACATCACGGCCTCCATTATTTTGCAGTTGATGCAGGTGGTTTTTCCGTACCTCGAACGCCTGCAAAAAGAAGGCGAGCTGGGACGCCGCAAAATCACCCAATACACGCGCTATCTGACGATCGTCTTGAGCATCATCCAATCGCTGACCATCGCTTCCACTCTGGAAGCCACGAATTTGAGCGGCCAGTCTCTCGTGTATCACCCGGGTGTGAGCTTTATTTTGATGACTATCCTGACGCTCACCACCGGCTCGGCGTTCATCATGTGGCTCGGCGAGCAGATCAGCGAGCGGGGGATCGGCAACGGCATGTCGCTCATCATTTTCGTCGGCATCGTCGTTGGTTTGCCGCACGCCGTCGATGACCTGTACATCAAGGCCAAGACGGCGGCCTGGGGGCCGTTCACCGGCCTGGCGCTGATCTTCCTGATCGCGCTGATGATCGCCATCGTGGCCTTTATCGTCTTTGTGGAAGGCGGCCAGCGCCGCATTCCGGTGCAATACGCCAAGCGCGTCATTGGGCGGCGCGTGATGGGTGGGCAATCCTCTTATCTCCCGCTGCGCGTCAATTCGGGTGGCGTGATTCCGCCGATTTTCGCAAGCTCGCTGCTCGCGTTTCCAGCGACCGCGGCTTTGATGCTCGGCACGCGCTGGGCGTTTTTGAACACCATCAAGGAACGCCTCGCGTGGGGCGAGCCGCTCTATACCGTCGTGTACATCACGATGATTTTGCTGTTCTCGTTCTTCTACGTCGGGATCGTTTTCAATCCCACGGAGCTTGCGGACAACATGCGCAAGAACGGCGGATTCATTCCGGGCATCCGGCCGGGCCGCAACACCTCCGAGCACGTCAGCAAAATTCTGAAGCGGCTGACGTTCATCGGCGCGGTGTATCTCGCCATCGTCTGCTTGCTGCCGGAATGGATGATCGCGGGCATTCACCTCGACCATCTCGGATGGGGCATCGGTTCGTGGTTTGATCGCCACTTCCCGGTGTGGTTTTTGAAGGGTTTAGGCGTGCAATTTTATTTTGGCGGCACGTCTTTGTTGATCGTCGTGGGCGTGGCCATGGACACTGTGCAGCAGCTCGAAGCGCAGTTGGTCATGCGCAACTACGAAGGTTTTGCTCGGAAGGGCCGGTTGCGCGGCAGGCGGTAAGACATGGCGGCGAGCCCAGTGGTGCCGGAAAATCGGCCCGCGGAAGAGCTCAATCGCGCCGTGATCTTACTCGGGCCTCCGGGCGCCGGGAAAGGCACGCAGGCGAAAAAGCTTGCGGCGAAGTTTTCCGTGCCGCACCTTTCGACCGGCGACATGCTTCGGGAGCACGTGGCCCAGGGCACGCCGCTTGGAGTAAAGGCCAAGCCGATCATGGAGCGCGGCGAGCTGGTGCCCGGATTCGCTGGTGCTCAAGATCGTCGCGGAACGCATCGAGCGGCCCGATTGTTCGCACGGTTTTGTGTTCGACGGGTTTCCGCGAACCGTCGCTCAGGCGCAGTACCTGGGCGAGTTGTTGAAGCAGCATGGATTTCGGCGTCCGTTCGTGATTCACCTGGTCGTCGATACGGACCTGATTCTCCGGCGCATCACGGGCCGGCGCATGTGCAAGACGGGCGGCGAGATTTACAATCTTTACGAACGGCCGCCGAAAGTCGAAGGGCGCTGCGACAACGACGGTGGAGAATTGCTGCAGCGGCCCGACGACCGGGAAGAAATTGTAGCGCCCCGGTTGCAGGCGTATCACAAGCAGACCGAGCCGCTAGTCGCGTATTACAAACGGCTGGGCTTGCTGCACGATGTGGACGCCTCGAAGAGCGTGGAAGAAGTCGAGCAGCAGATTGGCAAGACGTTGCAACACGCGCGCGGCAAGCATTAAACGGTCCGGTAAAGGCCGTTGGCAGGGCAAGTAGAAACGATGGCGATTCATCTGCGCAGTGCCGAAGAGCTGGAAAAGATGCACCGCGCCGGGCTTGTCGTGCATGAGACTTTGACGGCGCTTCGAGACATGGTGCGTCCGGGGCTGACGACGATGGACCTCGAGAAGTTTGCCGAGGAAAAAATCGCCGGCAAGCCCGGTAAAGCGGCGTTCAAGGGCTATCGCGGATATCCTTGTTCTCTGTGCACTTCGGTGAACAGCGAGATCGTTCACGGGATTCCGTCGCCCAAGCGTAAGTTGCGCGAAGGCGACATCGTCTCGATCGATTTCGGGATGGAAGTGGACGGGTATTTCGCGGATTCGGCGGTCACTGTGCCGGTCGGGCAGATTCGGCCGGAAGTGAAAAAGCTGCTGGAGGTCACCCGCGAATCGCTGGATCGCGCGATTGACAAGATGCGCGCCGGCAACCGCCTCGGCGATGTCGGCCACGCGGTGCAGAGCTGGGTCGAGCAGCACGGCTATTCGGTGGTGCGCGAGTTTGTCGGGCATGGCATCGGCACGAAGATGCACGACGAGCCGAACCTGCCGAATTACGGCGAAGAAGGCCGCGGCGCCAGGCTGCAGGAAGGCATGGTCATCGCGGTCGAGCCGATGGTCAACGCGGGCCGGCCGGAAGTTCGAATGCGGGACGAGTGGGTGGCGGAAACAGCGGATGGCAGCCCCTCGGCGCACTTCGAGCACACCGTGGCGATCACGGCGAACGGCCCTTGGATTTTGACGCGCCCGAAAGAGGTAACCGGACCGTCTTGGTAGTAAACGCAAGACAGTGACTGGGTTTTAGCCCGGCTCTGGCAACGCAGGAGATTATGGCGAGACCGATTCGCGAGAAAAAAGAAAAGGGCGACTCTGGCAATCCTAAAGAGGACGCCATTGAAGTCATGGCGACGGTCATTGAGCCGCTGCCAAACGCGATGTTTCGCGTCGAGCTTGAAAACAAGCATCAAGTGCTGGCGCATGTTTCCGGCAAGATGCGCAAAAATTTCATCCGGATTCTCGCGGGAGACAAAGTAGCGGTCGAGCTTTCGCCGTACGATCTAACGCGCGGCCGGATCGTCTACCGCTATAAGTAGCCGTGGCGGCGGTCTTTAGACCGCTAGTTTTTGGGTTTTGCGACTTTCGAAGGGGCTAAATCATCTAATACCCCTGGTTTACAGGGCACGCCCGCCGCAGGCGGACGGGCCGCTGGCCGCCAAAGCGGCGGGAATGAGGGAAACGGCAATGAAAGTACGGGCATCGGTAAAAAAGATTTGTGACAAATGCAAGGTGATTCACCGGCGTGGCGTGGTGCGAGTAATCTGCACCAATCCGAAGCACAAGCAGCGCCAGGGTTAAGGAGACAGAATGGCACGCATCGCAGGTGTAGATCTTCCGCCGCAGAAACGCCTTTGGGTCGGACTCACGTCCATCTACGGCATCGGGCAGGAACGCGCTCGAAAGCTTGCCGCCAAGGCTGGCGTCGACCACACGAAAAAGATCCGCGACTTGACGGAAGATGAAGTGAACCATCTTCGCCAGGAAATTGAAAAAGAAGGCCGCGTGGAAGGCGATCTCCGCAAGGAGATCCAGATGAACATCCGCCGGCTGATCGAAATCCAGGCCTACCGCGGCATCCGTCATCGGCGCAATTTGCCGGTGCGCGGCCAGCGTACGCACACCAACGCGCGCACCCGCAAGGGCCCGCGCCGCGGCGCAGTCGCAGCCAAGAAAAAGGTCACCGGCAAGAAGGGCTAAACAATTTTGCTTGTAGAGGCACGGTATGCCATGCCCGTCCGAAGCATGGTTTTCAGATTTCGCAGCAAATACGAAACGGAGTGAACAGTGGCAAAAGAACAAAAAGGCGCGGTGCCGGACGCTACAGCAGCACCGGGAAAACCGGCGGCGGCAACCAAGCGCAAAAAAGAATTCAAGAAGAAGCGCGAACGGCGCGTCGTGCCCCACGGCATCGTCTATGTGGCGGCGACCTTCAATAACACGCAGATCACCATCTCCGATACGGATGGCCGCGTGATGTGCTGGTCCTCGGCGGGCGCCATCGGCTTCAAGGGCTCGCGCAAGGGCACGCCGTACGCCGCGCAACAAGCCTCGCTCGCTGCCGCTGGCGTCGCGCGCGACCAGTACGGCATGAAGAGCGTTGAGGTTCGCGTGAAAGGCCCAGGTTCGGGACGCGAGTCCGCCGTCCGCGCGTTGGCCGCGGCTGGTCTGCATATCGTGTTGATTCGCGATGTGACGCCGATTCCGCACAACGGCTGCCGTCCTCCGAAAAGGCGCCGCGTTTGATTTTGTAGCACAGGCACTCTTGCCTGTGCGTGGTTTTGAAGCAAGTCCGGCGAGGGCCGGAAGTGCACAGCCAGGAGTGGCTGTGCTACCAGAGTTTTGGGAAGGGAGAATAGAAGTTGGCAAGACACCGAGATGCAGTCTGCCGCCTGTGCCGCCGGGAAGGGCAGAAACTATTTTTAAAAGGGCTGCGGTGCTTCACCGAGAAGTGCGCGATTGAGAAGCGCAACTTCGTTCCGGGACAGCACGGCCAGTCGCGGCGCCCCAAAGTCGCGGGTTACGGCTTACAGTTGCGCGAGAAGCAGAAGGTCAAGCGCACCTATGGACTCCTCGAGAGGCAGTTCCGATCCTATTTCGAGAAGGCTGTGCGAGCCAAGGGCCCCACGGGCGAGAACCTGATCATCACGCTCGAGCGGCGCCTCGATAACGTCGTGTGGCGCGCCGGGTTGGCGTCCTCGCGTTCGCAAGCGCGCCAGCTCGTGCTGCATGGCCACGTCCGCGTGAATGGGAAGAAGATCAATATTCCTTCCTACCTCGTCACCGTGGGCGAAGAAGTGGCCATCAAGGAAAAGATGCACCAGAACGCCATGGTTCTCGAAGCCCGCAACGTGGCCCAGAGCCAGAGCGCCGTGCCGTGGCTCGAACAGGACCGCGAGCAGTTCAAGGCGAAAGTTGTGGCACTGCCGAAGCGTGAAGACGTCCAGACCCCGCCGATCAACGAACAGTTGATCGTCGAACTGTACTCGAAGTAAGCCCCGGACGGCCCGGGAGGGCCGCCCTTAAGAGGCTCCGCGCCCGGCGGTACCGGGCAAGCAGTTTGGTTTTAGGCGGCCGATTGTTCGGCGGCCAGAAGGAAGGAACACGATGTGGAAGGGTTTTCAAAAACCAAAGCGACTTGCATCCGAGCTGGAATCTCTCACCGAGAAGTACGGGCGGTTTTCCGCGCAGCCCTTTGAGCGCGGCTGGGGCACGACCGTCGGAAACGCGCTGCGCCGTGCGCTGTTGAGCTCGATTGAAGGCGCTGCCATCACCGCCGTCAAGATTGAAGGTGTGCTTCATGAATTTTCTTCGATTCCCGGCGTAGTGGAAGATGCCACCGACATTATCCTGAACTTGAAGCAGGTGCCCATCAAGCTGAACACCGATCTGCCCAAGACGATTTTCTTCAACGTCGATCATCCCGGGCCGGTGACCTCGGCGCAAATCGAGGAAGACGCAGACTTCGCCGTTCTCGATAAGACCGTCTATATCGCCACTGTCAGTGAAGGAGGCAAGCTGCAAATCGAGATGCGCGTCAAGAACGGCCGCGGCTATGTCGCCGCCGACCGCAACTATGACGAAGATCTGCCGATCGGCTACATTCCGGTCGATAGCGTCCACTCGCCGGTGCGCAAGGTCAACTACGCCGTCGAAGCCGCTCGTCTCGGCCAGATGACCGACTACGAAAAGCTGATGATCGAAGTCTGGACCAATGGCGCCATCACTCCGCAAGACTCCATCGGTTTGGCTGCCAAGCTGGTGAAGGATCACATGAGCATCTTCATCAACTTCGAGGAGCCCACCGAGATGGCGGAGCTTCCCCAGGAAATCGCCAACGATCCGCGCCTCGAGCATCTGGACCGTTCCGTCGAAGAGCTGGAGCTTTCCGTGCGCTCGTACAATTGCTTGAAGAACGCCAACATCCAGACCATCCGCGAGCTCGTCCAAAAGAGCGAGAACGAAATGCTGAAAACCAAGAATTTTGGCAGAAAGTCGCTCAACGAGATCAAGGATATACTGACCAAGATGGGCCTCAGCTTGGGCATGAAGTTCGACGAGCACGGCCGCATTATCTGGCCCCCGCTCCCGAGCCAGACCGCACCGCCGCCCAGCGAAGACACCGTCGGCCTGTAAAGAGCGTTCAACGTTCAACGTGGAGGAGTTCAAACCGAACTCTTCCACGTTTGGGCCCTTACAATAATTTTTCACGGCTGGCCCGGAAGGTTCAGCCTTCGGGATAAAAGGATAGACGATGCGGCATCGCAACTCAGGATCGAAACTCGGACGCAACCCCTCGCACCGCCGTGCGACGTTGCGCAACCTCGTTACCAATCTGTTCGAGCACGGAAGGATCACCACCACGCTCACGCGCGCGAAAGCGACGCGGCCCGTGGCGGAAAAGATCATCACCCTCGGCAAGCGCGACACGTTGCAATCGCGGCGTCAGGCGGCGGCGTACCTGATGACCCCCGCCGTCACCGCGAAGCTCTTCAGCGAAATTGCGCCCAAATTTGCCGACCGCGCCGGCGGCTACACCCGTATCATCCATGCCGGCATCCGCGTCGGCGACGGCGCCAAAGTCGCCATCCTCGAGATCGTCGGCTACGAGCTTAAGAAAAAAGAAAAGAAAGAAAAGACCAAGAAGGAAGAGCCGGTAGAAGCGGCCAGCTAAGGGAAATCCCCAGTTCACCGACTCTCCTCCCATCGTCCGCTTTCCGCCCGTCACGGTCTCGCCGCGACGGGCGTACTTTTTTTGCGGGCGACCTTGCAGGTCTAGTTCACGTCCCCCCGGGTCATTCGTAAGTCCTTGTTCTAGTGGAACTTAGAGTTCTCCACATGGATGCGAGTTCGCAAGCGCGGTTTTCCATCGACTCACTCCTCCATTCTTCTCCGAATCAGATTCTAAGAAGATCGGACGGCATCAGCGGAAATGGCCCGCTTCTGTGGCTTACCGCCAGGCTCCTTGCAAGTCGACGCTTCCACGCACCGGAAAGTCGGCTGCACTCGTTCACACAGATGGTTATTGAGCATGTGAGCACACCTCCGCCCGCGCGAATTGATTTGCGGAAAGGCCAGACCGTATTCTGAAAGCGTCTAGTAGTACTGATGCTAGAGATTGCTGCGAGCGCGGCTCCCCATTCTCGAGTGGATGTGAGAGCAGCCAGGCCGCGCGCAGGGTCCGATGCAATACCGAAGAGTAGTGCGAACGGGGTTCACACCTGCTGCGAAACCCCGATTGGCGTGGAACGCAAGGAGATAATACGGTCATGAAAGCCGCCCTAAAGACTTTTTTTCTCTCTGGTGCATTTAACGGCGATTTTGCTGCTTGTTGGCGCTTGCAGCTCGCTGCCTGCGGGATCGAATTCGGGCTCTGGCACGGGATCGGGCGGGCCCTTTACGATCGGCGGAACGGTCAGCGGGCTTGCTGCGGGCGAATCACTCGTTCTGCAGGATAATGCCGCAAATAATCTCACGGTCACCGCCAATGGTATCCTTCACGTTCTCGACCTCCATCGCCAGCGGCGGCACGTATGCTGTGACCGTTCTCACTCAGCCGAGCAACCCGTCACAAACCTGCGTCGTGGCTGCGGGCACCGGCACGGCCACCGCCAATGTCACCGGCATAACCATCGACCTGCACCACGAATCCGGTCACCGCCACCATCGGCGGCACGGTTTCCGGTCTCGCCGCTAATTCGAGCGTCATCTTGCAGAACAACGGCGGCGACAGCCTGACGATTACCGCGAATGGACCTATTCACCTTCAAGACGCCCGTCACCGGCGCCGATGTTTACGCAGTCACTGTTCTCACGCAACCGATCAACCCCAACCAGATCTGCACGGTGACGGGCGGAAGCGGAACGGCCAGCGCCAACGTACCACTGTGGGGCGTGAACTGCGTATTGAGTTACAGCATCGGCGGCACCGTCACCGGTTTGGTCGGCACCGGCTTGATCCTCGAAAACAGCAGCGATTCAGAACAGCTCATGATTAGCGCGGCCAATGGCAATCAGGCATTCACATTCACGACAGCTCGTGCCCACCGGTACCGCCTATACCGTATCCATCTTCGCAGCAGCCTACCGGGCCGACGCAGACTTGCGTGGTCGCCCCCGGCACAGGCAGCGGCACTGCTACCTCCAATGTCACCACGGTCGCGATTACCTGCCCTGCGGTTACGTATAGCGTAGGCGGAACAGTCGTTGGTCTTGCCGCGGCAGCTGGCACCACCAATGGCCCGCTTACCGACAATAGCTTCGCCTTGCAGAACAACTTGGGTAACACCCTGAACGTAAGCGCCAACGGGACCTTTACCTTTGCCACGCCTGTGGCCCTCAACGACCAATATGAGGTATCCGTGTTCACGCCTCCCAGCACCCAGTCCCAGGGCTGCACGACTTGGGATTACAAGGGGTTGTGACGGCAAACGTCACGAGCATCGTGGTCGATTGCGCTCATGACGACTGGACATGGATCGACGGCACGAAAACATCTGGAACTGTCGCCTCGCCTCTATATGGTAAGGTCGCAACTTCCGCTGCCTACTACGACTCCCGAACCCCTATACCAACACTCCCGGCGGCGCGATACGGCGCTGCCGGTTGGAGCGATAAGCCATGGAAATCTCTGGATGTTTGGCGGGGAAGGCTGGGAATTGTCGGGCAGCACCACGCCCTCCACACTGGATGCGCCAATGAACGACCTTTGGGTTTGTCCCGTGGCTGTCGCCGTGTTTTCGATCAGTGCCAATGGCAGTTGGTCGGCGCGTATGATCCGACCGTCGTCACGCCCTTCCGCCTAGCACAGCCGCCACAGTTGGCGCAGAGATGATAGCCAACGCTCAGAACGAAAACCAAACTGGCATCTATAGCAACGTGGGACGCTTGTTCCCTTTCCCACACCGTTCCAGGCGGACGCTACGGCGCGGCCACTTGGACCGATGGCGCTGGAAATCTTTGGATGTTCGGCGGCAATGGAAACTCTGACAGCTCCAGGGGACTACTCAACGATCTTTGGGAGTTCAATGCCAGTTCTTACTCGGGCGGGTACAATAATCTTACCGGCGCACCCTACACTTCCACTCCAGGCGTATGGACTTGGGAAGGCGGATCCAGCTCAACCAACCAGAAGGGCACTTACACGGGAGCTGCGGGTACGCTTGTCCCCGGCGCTCGTGTAAACGCCGTTTCCTGGAAGGATAATGCCGGAAACTTCTGGCTCTTCGGCGGCTACGGCTTTGATGGAAGCTCCAACGAAGGATTCCTGAGCGACCTCTGGGAGTACACGGGCGGCAACTGGGTCTTCGTGTCGGGCAGCCAAACAACCGGCGCGAACGGAAACTATGGCGCGCAAGGAACTCGCGGCGACCACCAATTTGCCCGGTGGACGCCAGGAAGCTGTTGGCTGGGCCGATGCCAGTGGAAATCTCTGGCTCTTCGGTGGAGAAGGACTGGATTCCGTCGGTACGCCAGACGGGATTCTTAATGATCTCTGGGTCTACAAAATCAGCACCAATCAATGGACTTGGGTTGCCGGGTCCAAAACCGCAAACCAGACGGGGGATTATGGCACTCCAGCCGTTCATCGGTCCTCCAAGTACCATAGGAGCGGCAGGTACGGTCGGTTTGGCCAGCAGCGCGCACCGGAACTTTCCCGGGATCGCGTTGGGGTGCCTCCGGTTGGGTGGATCAGGGCGGAAATTTCTGGCTCTTTGGCGGATGGGGACTTAATTCGACCGCAACGAATGGAAACGGTGCCCTCAATGACCTGTGGGTCTATACTCCGAATTCCACCCCCAGCCAGCCCGGCACGTGGACCTGGATTAAGGGCTCGAACACGGGCAGCCAAAACGGCAGTTACGGCAATCTGACTCGCCCCTACGAGACTTACTCACATCTGGACACCTGGCGGCCGCAGCAATGCGACGCCCTTTATCGATAGCCTGGGCCAGCTCTGGCTCTTCGGCGGCGAGGGTTATGATTCCACGAGTACAACCGGAAACGGTTACCTCAACGATATGTGGAGATATCTGCCTTACAAGAATTAACCTGAAAATTGGGCCGCTGCGTGTTCCAAATTCTTCGCAGCGGCCCATTTCTCTATTCCGCGGCTGTGGCCAGGCGGTTTGAATTCTCTGACCTTCTGTCGGCGTAGCCTCAAACAATTGGCGGAACGTACTCACTCACTTCAGCGTTAATCTCGCTAGCCCGCGCCCGCGATGGCCAGTTCGGCCTACAAACGGCGCCGTCGGGCACACCGAGATCCAAGCCGTCCTGCGTGTCAGTGCGGCGAACTTCCGGGATAGCTCCAATACCTCGCCCATAGCTCCGCGCATTTGGCCGCCTGCTCCTGCTGTTCCAAAATGCCGGGGGTTGGAGCTGGAAGCGCGCCCAGTTCAGGGAATCTTGACCAGATGCGGGAAGCCGCCTTCTCTAAGCTGCTTATTCAGTTGAACCACCGTGCTGAATTTTATCGACTCGATTCCCAAGGATCGCGCCACGCTGATGTTGGAAAACCGATCGTCGATGAACAACACCGCGGCCGCATCCATTCCGAGCTTCTCCAGCGTGTGGCGAAAGATCGCCGGATCCGGCTTGATCAGGCGCACCTCGGCCGAAAACACGGCGACGTCGAACAACCTCAGCCACGGGCGGTTCTTTCGAACGTGCTCCACAAACTTGAGATGCGAATTGGAAAGCAAGGCGGTCTTGCAGCCATTGGCTTGCAGGCCCTGCACCCAATCCAATAAGCCCTGATCGAGCGTATCCCACATCTCGATATCCAGGTCTTGCAGCCGCTGGATCGTGAATGCGTCCACTTTGCTGCCCGCGTCCCGCGCCAGCGACTTCCAGTACGCGGCCGGAGTGAGTTCCCCCTTATCCAAAGGACCGCGATTCTGTTCGTAAAGTCGCCAAAAGGCCGGCTGATTGACGCCGAATGTAGTGGCCATCCGCTCGACGTGTTCTTCGCGCGGTGGCTGGCAGAGTACCCGGTCGTAATCCAGGATCACTGCTCGTATCCCTTTGTATTTCTCGTGCCCGCCTTGTTCTTGCTCCGTCATGTGCATCCAGAAAAGCGGCTCCGTGCGAAATATAATCTCGTGTTGTCCGGCCGGCCTGGCCCGCGGCAAATCTCTGTAGCCGAATGCTACCATCGAATCACAAATTGCCACGGTATTCTCTCCAAGCGCCTATCCTGCAAATCGGACTGAGTCGTGTGCCCTGGAGGATTCCCCGGCCACTTTAACTCTTCTAAATCCGTCGAAGCCGGTTGAACAGATGATGACCCAGAAGACGCTTCCAAACTCCATTTAGAGTTGCTCTGGGCATGGCACGGCACTCAGGGGAAAGTAAATCTTTGTTGAAACAGTTGTTTCAAATATGATATGGTCTACGCCGTGACGCGTACCGCAGACCTCCAACGGCCGATCCAATTACTCGACCGCGTAGCCGATTACTTGAGCGCCAACGGTGTGGCGGAACTGTCGTTGAGGCCGCTGGCCAAGGCTGTCGGCTCCAGCCCGCGCGTGCTCCTCTATTACTTCGGCTCGAAGGAAGATCTCGTGGCCAAGGCTCTGATGCGCCTCCGGGACCGCCAGCGCGCCGCGTACGCCGCGATGAAGACGGCCAGCTTCGCGACGCCCGCGGACGCCTGCCGGGCGATCTGGCAGCACATGAGTTCGCCGCAATATGAACGGCTCTTTCGGCTGTCTTTGGAGACCTACGTCATGGCGTTGCGTAACCCGGAGCGCTTTTCGGAGTTTTTAAGGACGAGCGTCGAAGACTGGCTGGGATTTTTGGCGGCTCCGCTCATCCGCAAAGGGTACGCCGAGAGCGAAGCGCGCGCCCACGCAACCATCGTGATGGCTGGGTTCCGAGGGTTCCTCTTGGACTACTGCGCTTCGCGAGACCGCGCGCGAGTGGATCGTGCGGTCGAACTTTGGCTGGCGGCGCTGGACACCATTCCGCTCGCGAAACAAATCTCTGCGGCGAAGGAGAATTCCGATGGAAAGTAAACGGCACGCGGCGCTGGGATTTGTTTTCGTGACGGTGTTGCTGGACATGTTGGCGTTCGGGATTATCGTGCCGATCGTGCCGAAACTCATCTCGGAATTTTTGGGCGGCAACTTGGCGCGCGCGTCGGAGTACATGGGGCTGTTCGTCACCACCTGGGCGCTTATGCAGTTCTTCTTTTCGCCGGTTCTAGGGATGTTGTCGGACCGTTTCGGGCGCCGGCCCGTGATTCTGCTCTCGAACCTTGGCCTGGGGCTGGATTACGTGGTGATGGCATTGTCGCCGACGCTCGGCTGGCTTTTTCTTGGACGCATACTTTCGGGGATCTGTTCTTCGAGCCTGCCGACGGCGACAGCCTATATCAGCGACGTGACGCCGCCGGAGAAGCGGGCCAAAGCGTTTGGAATTTTTGGTGCAGCGTTTGGCGTGGGATTTGTGCTGGGCCCGGCGATTGGAGGTTGGCTCGGCGCAATGAGCGCGCGGCTGCCGTTCTGGCTGGCAGCCGGCCTGAGTCTCCTGAATGCGGCGTACGGGCTGTTCGTGCTGCCCGAATCGCTGGCTCCGGAAAAGCGTCAGACCTATTTGGCGTGGAAGAAAGCGAACCCGATGGGCGCGCTGAAGCTGCTGCGCTCGCACCACCAGCTGTTTGGGCTCGCGATCGTGAATTTTCTGGCGTATCTGGCGCATGAAATATACGCGACCGTTTGGGTCCTTTATGCCATGTATCGCTACAACTGGAATGAAAAGGCCATCGGCGTTTCGCTGGCGGTGGTGGGGATCGCTTCGATGATTACGATGGGGGGCCTGGTGGGGCCAGCGGTGAAACGCTTTGGGGAGCGGCGAGCTCTGTTTGCCGGACTCTTTTTTGGGGCGCTGGGATTCGCGCTGTTCGGATGGGCGCCGGTGGGATGGATGTTCCTGGCCGTGATTCCTGTGAATATGTTGTGGGGATTGGCAACGCCGGCGTCGCAGTCGATGATGACGCA
This sequence comes from uncultured Acidobacteriota bacterium, assembly GCA_963804545.1. GTDB lineage: Bacteria > Acidobacteriota > Terriglobia > Acidiferrales > UBA7541 > Acidiferrum. The sequence continues at coordinate 833,276 of CAWDQW010000004.1, read as the reverse complement.
GCGGGTTTCGGCTTCGGAGCAAGGGGAGTTGCAGGGAGCGCTGAGTTCGCTGCGCGGGCTGGCGATGATTTTTGGGCCAGGCATTTTTTCGGCGACGTTTGCGGCGTGCATCGCGCAAGGGCGGTCGTTTCCTGGGGGGCCGTGGTATCTGGCGGCGCTGATTTTGTTGCTGGCGCTAGGTCTTGCGGTGAAAGTGACGGGCGGCGCGGAGATCCACGGAAGATTGCAGCAAGAACGCGTGGCCTCTTAAAAAAGCTAGCAGCGTGGAGCCGGCAGCAGGGCGGGGGAGAGGCCGCGAGGGATTGACATACTAAACTAAACCGTTTAGTATGCCGGTTCCCGTACATCGGCGTGTGGAGGCGGACGTGGGCGTAATGATTCGCGTGGAAAGTCTGGTGAAGAAGTTCGGCGATTTCGCGGCGGTCGATAATATTTCCTTTGAGGTGCCGAAAGGCGAGATTTTTGCGTTTCTTGGGCCCAACGGCGCCGGCAAAACGACGACCATCAAGATTTTGACGACCCTCCTAAAGGCCACCAGCGGAACCGTGGAAGTGGACGGCCTGAATCCGAAGACCCACGAGAACGAAGTGCGCCAGAGCTTCGGCATTGTGTTTCAGGATCCCAGCCTCGACCAGGACTTGACGGCCTGGGAGAACATGGACCTGCACGGCGTGCTCTACCACGTGCCCGGCAAGGTGCGGCGCGAGCGCGCGGAAACGCTGCTGAAGCTTTTCGAACTGTGGGAGCGGAAGGACGCGCTGGTAAAGACGTTTTCCGGCGGAATGCGCCGGCGGCTGGAAATTGCACGCGGCTTTTTGCATACGCCAAAGATTTTATTTTTGGACGAGCCGACACTGGGCCTCGATCCGCAGAGCCGCAATCAATTGTGGACGCACGTGAAGCGGCAGAACGAAGCCGACCACGTGACCGTCTTCCTGACCACGCATTACATGGATGAGGCGGAGCGCGTGGCCGACCGCATCGCGGTGATCGATCACGGAAAAATCGTGGCGATTGGAACCGCCGACGAATTGAAACAAAAAACGAATTCGCAGTCGCTCGAAGATGCGTTTCTGGCGCTGACCGGATCCACGATTCGCGATGAATCGGCGAGTTCGACGGATCAGTTGCGCCAGGTGGCGCAGATGTTTCGCGGAGGCCGGCGATGAACGCGATTTATATTTTGTGGCTGCGTGAAGTGAAAAAATACAGCCGGTCGCGTGTGCAGATTATCGCCTCGCTCGGCCAGCCGCTTTTGTATTTGCTGGTGCTCGGCTTCGGACTGGGGCCGGTGTTCCAGAAAGCTGGCGGCGGAAGCTACCTGCAGTTTATGGCGCCCGGCATCGTCGGCATGGCGGTTCTGTTCACCTCGGTCTTTTCCGGAATCGCGCTGCTGTGGGACCGCCAGTTCGGATTTTTGAAAGAGACGCTGGTGGCCCCGGTGGCGCGCATCAACGTGATGATCGGCCGCACGCTTGGGGGAGCGACGGTGGCGATGCTGCAGGGCACGCTGATCATGGTGGTCTGCTTGATCGCCGGATTCCGGCCGGTAAGCCTGATCGGTATACCCTTGGGATTCCTCTTCATGGCGATGATCGCGATTGTGTTCGCGGCGCTGGGAACCTCTATCGGGTCGAGTCTGCAGGACATGCAGGGATTTCAGCTGATCATGAATTTTCTCGTGCTGCCGATTTTCTTTTTGTCAGGAGCGCTTTTCCCGCTGAACAATTTGCCGAAAGCGCTGGCATTTGTGACGAAACTCGATCCATTGTCGTATGGAGTGGATGGATTGCGCGCGGCGCTGATCGGGACGGCGCACTTCGGCGCGCTGGTGGACGCTGTGGTGCTCGTCTGCGTAGCGGTGGCGTTGCTCTGTCTCGGCGCGTGGCGGTTCTCGAAGATCGAGATTTAGAAGATGTCTCGAGGCTTAAGCCCGCGCGCGCACAGCAAAGTCCTGGAATCGGCGACGGAGCTTTTTGCCAACCGCGGTATCGATGCGACGAGCGTGGATGCAATCGCCGCGGCCTCCGGCGTAAGCAAAGCCACGATTTACAAACACTGGGCGGACAAGGACGCGCTGTGCCTGGAAGTGATGCAGTACGTGCATGAACTCGATGGTGGCGCTCCGGAAGTAGACTCAGGAGATATACGGGCCGACCTCATCGCATTTCTGAAGTACGAACCGACCCGCAAGAAAGCCGCGATCATCAAGAAACTCACGCCGCACCTGATCGCGTACTCCGCGCGCAACGAAGCGTTCGGCCGGGCATGGAAGACGCGAGTGATGGACCGCGCGCGCACGAGCCTGAAAACACTGCTCAGGCGCGGCGTGAATCGAGGCGTCTTTCCCGCCGTTTTGGATGAAGACCTCGGCGTTGCGCTTTTGCTGGGGCCGATGCTGTACCGGCATATTTTCGGCTCGAGCGTAAGCCTGGACTGGCTCGCCGAAGGCGCGGTGGACTCGTTCTGGAAAGCGCACGCCCGGCCGGCCGGGAACAAACGAAAGCCCAACTCGCCAAAAAATTAATCGGCGAAGCGATCCCGCCTTCAATCCATTGACCCTGGTAGGAAGCCAGCCGGTGCCCGCACCGGACGATCTTGTTTACCAGGCGGCACGGCTGTTTGGCACCGTCTCCCCCGTTTTTTCGTACGTGCTCACTCCAAGTCAAAAAGACCGCTCCAGCCTTTAGGTCACCTGCCGCGTCACTGCTGGCGACGGCCATTCAACCGAACTTCGTCGAGGAGGTCGGCGAGGATCCATACGGCTCCGGCAATCGCGAAGGTTTCGGCGGTTTCGCTCCAATTCGTGTGGCTGCGCGCATCGGAGAAAACCAACGGGACCCACACGACCAGCCCAAAGATCAAAAGCATCAGGGTTAGCAAGCGGGCGGCGAGAAGCGACCTTAAATTCGTAAGAAGAGCCACGGCCGCGAGCGCGAAGAAAACTGTGGTGGCCACGGCCCAAAACATGGGACTGGGCGGAAGCCACTTGGGAACAAGACTGGCGGTAGAGCGAAGATAAAACGCCTGCTCGAGGGCAAATGAAGCGGCACAGACGGCGACAAGGATGCGGGCGGCACGGTGAAGCGTTTCCGGCGGCCATGTCGATGACAAGCGCGCATAAACGATCGCCGCTCCAGCGAAGAGAGAGAACTGCTCGAAGAAGTTGCCCCAGCTATTGTAGATGCGAGGTGCGGCGACGATTCCTGGCACGCACTGTAAGGCGAAGACCAGAAAAACCAGACCCAGGACGGCTGCGCCCGCCTCCGCAGTCCGACGGAAATGAATTGAAGCGCCGCCCAATATCAGGGCAGCCGCGGCTGCGTAGACCAAATAACGCGGATGCTGCCAGCCGTTGTAGTCATGCCACGCCAGCACGATGAGGCCAGTGGCCAAAGCCGCCACTCCAAACAGATGACGGCCGAGGTTTGAAGCAGGCGTGGATACGGTCATTTGTTTAATTCAGTCCAGGAGGAGCGAGAGAGCTTTATATCACAGCCATGGGCAGAGAAGGGGGACATGCCCCCGGAAGTCGATTCCTACACGGGGCTGGGGTTCCGATTGGCGAAGGTGATGCGCTGGTGCCAGTAGGGGTAGATGGGTTGTGTGGCGCTGGCGGCGTCGAGCTTGGCGATTTGGTCCTTGGAGAGATTCCAGCCGACGGCACCGAGATTTTGGCGGAGCTGTTCTTCGTTGCGCGCACCCATAATGACGTTGGCGACGGTGGGGCGCTGCAAGAGCCAGTTGAGGGCGATTTGCGGGACGGTTTTTCCGGTTTCTTTGGCGACTGCGTCGAGAGCATCCACCACCTTGTAGAGATACTCGTCGTCCACTTGTGGGCCGGCGTCGGCGGTCTTATGCAGGCGGGAGACTTCGGGGATCGGCTGGCTGCGGCGAATTTTTCCAGTGAGACGCGCCCAGCCGAGCGGGCTCCAAATGAGAGCGCCGACTTTTTGGTCGAGCGCGAGAGGCATCAGTTCCCATTCGTATTCGCGGCCGATGAGCGAGTAGTAGACCTGATGGCCAACGTAGCGCGACCAGCCGTAGCGTTCGGAAATCGAGAGCGACTTCATGAGATGCCAGCCGGAAAAATTGGAGCAGGCGATGTAGCGGACTTTTCCGGATTTGACGAGAGTGTCGAGGGTCTCGAGAGTTTCTTCGATGGGCGTGAGGGCGTCGAAGGCGTGCATGTGGTAGATGTCGATGTGGTCGATCGCGAGGCGGCGAAGGCTGTTTTCGCAGGCCTCGATCAGGTGGAGGCGCGAGGAGCCAACGTCGTTGGGGCCTTTGCCCATGGCGAAGGTGGCTTTGGTGGAGATGAGCAGGCGGTTGCGCTTGCCGGCGATGGCTTTGCCCAGAATTTCTTCGGAGAGGCCATTGGAGTAGACATCTGCGGTGTCGAAAAGATGGACGCCGGCTTCAAGGCAGATGTCGACGAGACGCGTGGCTTCGGCGACATCACTGGCGCCCCAGGCCTTGAAAAATTCGTTGCCTCCGCCGAACGTTCCGGCGCCGAAACTGAGAACGGGAACTTGCAGGCCGGAGCGGCCGAGTTGTCGGAATTCCATGGACGATAAGATGCAACGCAGAAAGGCATGGGTACACTTCGAAATACCGAATCGGTCGGCGGCCAGGATGAAATGTTTTATTCGGCGCGGAGGATAACGAGGGTCATGTCATCACTTTGGGGAGCGCCCGAGGCAAAGGCGTCTGCGGCCTGCATAATTTTGGCGATGGAATCCTTCGCGGAAAGGCCGTTGCATTTTGAGACTGCGTCGAGGAGGCGTTTGTCGCCCCATTCTTCCAGGCTGGGATTCATGGCTTCGCTGAAGCCGTCGGTATAGATCACCAGCAAGTCGCCGGAAGCGAGGGAGACTTCGGCTTGTTCGTAAGTGCATTCCGGCAACAATCCGACGACCGTTCCGCCGGCTTGATCGAGGCGTTCGGCGGCGCCGTTCGTTGCGTGGGCGCGGAACAAAATCGGCGGACAGTGGCCGGCGTTCACGTAGCTAAGACGGTGCGTGGCAGGGTCGAATTGGGCATAGAAAAGGGTGGCGTAACGGTCTTCGGTGGAAGCGTCGTAGAGCATGGCGTTGACGCGGGTGATGAGGCCGGCGATATCGTTTCCGGCGCGCATGGCGTCGGCGCGGAGAGAGGCTTGAAGGCTGGCCATGGTGAGGGCGGCGGCGATGCCTTTGCCGGAGACGTCGCCGAGAGCGACTCCGAGTTTGCCGTCGGGGAGAGCGAGAAAATCGTAGTAATCGCCGCCGACGCCGAGAGCGGTGCGGCAGAAGCCGAAGTAGTCGAGGCCGGAAATTTCTGGCAGGCGCTGAGGGAAAAGGCGCTCCTGCACTTCGCGAGCGATTTCGATTTCGCGATTTAGCTTTTCGCGGCGGCCGATTTCGATGCCGATGGCGGAGGTGAGTTCGGCATTGGAGAGCGCAAGCGCGGTTTGCATGGCGACGGATTTGAGAAGGCGCACATCCCCGCTGGAGTAAGGCGCTTCGGAACGCTTTTGGCCGAGGCAGATAATGCCGAGAAGTCTTTGTTTCACGGTAAGAGGGATGAGCAGCTGGGGATCGAGAAAGACAAGTTTGCGGCGCTCCTGCTCGGCGAGTTGCGGGCTATTCACCCAGGATTTTACATCGTCGAAATAAACGCGCTCGGGACCGGCTTCGCGTTTGAGTTGCTGCACCGTGCCGCTGGTCTCCGGAAAATCGATGTCCAGAGTACCCGGATAGCCAATCGCGAATGCCGGACGATACAATCCGCCGTCTTCCAACAGAACGGCGACGCGCGGGATGTAGAGGGATTCGGAGATTTTTGTGGCGACGCGCTCGAGCAAAGGCTGCTTTTCGACGATCGAACGAACTTCTTCGCTGAGGGCCTCGAGGATTTGTTCGGCGTTGTAGGCGTCGCGGAAGAAGCGGCGGTCCGTCCACTTTCGCAGGCGGTCGGCGCCCCTGCGGAGCCAGAGAACCGCCACAAGCAGGAGCGCGATGGTGGTGATTTCGTTAGCGAGGCTTAGGTGGCGGCTGCGGGCATAGGTGACTCCCGTAATCAAGATAGCGGCGGTCAGTATGATCTGTAACACCCGGATTCCGCCCGTCGCGAAGGCGTATTGCAAGCCCTGGCGAATGACGACGCGCACATCCAGCGCTCGATGCACCACGATGACGTAAGCCAGCGTAATCGGAAAGAGGAGCATCAGCGAGAGCGCGGACAGCACAAACCATTCCGGAAAGATCTGCTCGAGCTCGCCGCCCTTGATGTTTTGCGTAACGAAGAGAATACACGCAGGAGCCAAGGCGATGATGGAGCCGGTATAAAGCAAGCGCAGGCGCCGCTTGGCATCGGGCGTGACGGCCTGGCCCATCTTGACGGAAATGCAGGCAAAGAATGCGCCGATAGCCGCGAAGCTAAGCAGGAAGTCAGCCAGACTCAGGTTATCCAATGCCGCGGATAAGGAAGCTACTGATGCGAAATTCTCGAATTGACCGATTCGCACGATAACATTCATCACGCACGAGACGATTAAGAGCGTGATAACAATGCGCTTGGACCACCTCCACCAGACGGGGTCCTTTTCAGGGAAAGGCTCGGGAAAGAACACGCCAAAAAGCAGCATGAAAATCGGCCAAGCGCTAGCAACGGCTGTGCGGTATCCTTCCGCGACATCGCGAACGACAGGCCCCCAACTTTCGGTTCCCGCGCTGTAAAAGGTTGAGAAAAACAGCATGATGAGAAACAGGCACCACGCCGAAGGATCGCGCGGACGTACTGCCACAACCCAAAATCCGAGCAGGATGCAAAACGTAGGCACGACGAGTTTCATTGCCAGAAGGGATGCGGCAGGCCAACTGATGCGAGGAGCGACGGCCTGCTCGAGAGGAATGGTGGCCGTGCGTGGAGTTGTTTCACCGGGACGCGAGAACTGAACGGCGAGGGTGTCACCTGGTTTTGCTGAGCGGATCGCTTCACCGAACACAGCCAGCCCGGTCAATGGGCGCCCGTTCACTACGAGCAGGATGTCGTTGTTTTGCGCGCCGGCCTCTCGGGCGGACTTATTCACGAACTGAAGGACAGGGCGGTCTTTGTCGTATTCCGGTACGAACGGAAATGCAGCGACTTTGAAATGGAAATAGTTCGGAAAAGCATAGATTGCCGCGCGAATTTGATACGCCGAAGCAAACGCGAAGAGAAGCGCGAGGCAGACGTATTGCAGAATGGGAGGATTCTTTGCGCGCATGTCTGGCGGCTCTGTGAGCCGCAGTTAGTGGTAAGCAAGGTAACATTCCCTGCGTGCGGCGGCAAAACTTTAGGTGGAAGGGAAGATCTGGCGAGTGAGATTCGGCGCGAAGTTACAAGTGCGTGAGCCGGAGCGTTCAAGTCGCTGCGGAGTCAGAATTGAGCTCAGGCTCCGTTTTTGACGGACCCTTCGTCCGGCGGAAGCGGAACCAAAGCCAGAGAGCGGCGAAAGCGAAGAAAGCGCCGATGGAATCGAGCAGGGAATCGTAGGGGGAGGCAGTGCGGCTGGCGACGAAGGCTTGGTGGATTTCGTCCATGATGGAGTAGCCGGCGGCGACGGAGAGAGCGGCGACGCCCCACGTCCAGCGCCAGCCTTTACGATCGCCGCGGACGCCGCGATAGAGCAGCAGGCAGAAAATAAAATATTCGGTGAAGTGAGCGCTTTTGCGGATGATGTGGTGAATGAAATCGAATTGGTCTTGCGTCATGTGGGGAAAAAGCCACTTCACGAAAAAAGAGAGAACCGTCGCGGTGTGCTCGGAAGAGAAGGAGTCTGTGGAGAGCGTGAAGATGACGCAGGCCCAGGCGAGAGCGGGCCACCAGGCGCGAAGCCAGGCAGGGATGAGCAGCTTGTGGAGGCGCGGTTGCATCTCTGGCAATTGCGGTGCGGGGCGAGGATTGCGCCAGGGTTGTTCAGGCACGCTGCGCTCCTCGCGTGAAGCCGCTGCAACTGCGAAATGGGGATTTCAACACAGAGGTCGCAGAGCTCACAGAGAAGTATTCGGAGCTACGCGAGTTTTGAGAAAAGTGATTCATTCGGGACGCCATGATTAGCGCGAAGTTGATTGGCGATTACTCCATACGATAGTTGGGGGCTTCGCGAGTGATGATGACGTCGTGAACGTGGCTTTCGCGCAAGCCGGCGGCGGTGATGCGAACGAAGCGGGCTTTTTCGGTGAGCTCACGCAGCGTGGGAGCGCCGACGTAGCCCATGCCGCTTTTTAGGCCGCCGATGAGTTGGTCGGTGAGAGCGCCGAGGGGACCTTTGTACGGTACGCGGCCTTCGACGCCTTCGGGCACGGACTTGCCCCGCTCGTCGGTGTCCTGAACGGTGGCGTAGCGGTCGGAGCCGGCGTCCATCGCGCCCATCGAGCCCATGCCGCGGTAGGACTTGAAGGTGCGGCCCTGAAAGAGAATGGTTTCGCCGGGAGATTCTTCCGTGCCGGCGAAGAGACTGCCGATCATCACGCAGGACGCGCCCGCGGCGATGGCTTTGGTGATGTCGCCGGAATACTTGATGCCGCCATCGGCGATGATGGGGATGCCGGTGCCTTGCGCGGCACGCGCAGCTTCCATGATGGCGGTGAGCTGCGGCACGCCGGCGCCGGTGACGACGCGCGTGGTGCAGATCGAGCCGGGGCCGATGCCGACCTTCAGGCCGTCAATGCCGAGCGCGATGAGATCTTTCGCGGCTTCATAGGTGGCGACGTTTCCGGCGATGATCTGTACTTCTGGAAGACGCTGGCGAATGGCTTTGATGGCGTCCATCACGCGCGTGGTGTGACCGTGAGCAGTGTCGATGGCGAGGACATCCGCTTTGGCTTTGGACATTTCGACGGCGCGCTCGAGATAGTCGCCGGTTGCACCAACGGCGGCGCCAACGCGGAGGCGGCCTTGTTCATCTTTTGCGGCGCGCGGATATTCGCGTTTTTTCTGGATGTCTTTTACGGTGATGAGGCCCTTCAGGTTGAAATCCTGATCGACGACGAGAAGTTTTTCGATGCGGTGCTTTTGCAGGATGCGCTCAGCTTCGTCGAGCGTGGTGCCAACGGCAACGGTGACGAGATTTTCCTTGGTCATCACCGAACCGACGAGCTGCGAATGATTTTTTTCAAAGCGCAAATCGCGATTGGTGAGGATTCCGGTGAGGCGGGAGCCGCGCGTGACGGGCAGGCCGGAGATGCGGTACTTGGTCATGATCTCGAGGGCCTGGCGGAGGGTGATGTCCGGGGAAATGGTGACAGGGTCAACGATCATGCCGCTTTCGGAGCGTTTGACGCGGTCGACTTCTTCGCCCTGGCGGTCGATGGGCATGTTGCGGTGCACGAGGCCTATGCCGCCCTGGCGGGCGATGGCGATGGCGAGGCGCGATTCGGTTACGGTGTCCATGGCAGCGGAAGCCAGGGGAATGTCGAGCGATAATTTGCGGGTAAAGCAGGTGCGCGTGTCGACTTCGGCCGGGAGCACGGAGGACTTGCCGGGCAGCAGAAGCACGTCGTCGAAAGTAAGACCTTCAGGAATCGGACCGTCAATCATTCCAACCTCGGTTCTGAAGATTAGCGCCTTAAAATGGCGCAGCCCAGCGGGTGGCCGCTGGGCCGGAAGATGAATGCATCAGATTGCAAAAATCAATCACTGTGAAACTTCTATTCTAGGGGGCAAAGGCATTGCGGTCAAGTTGGCTATGAATTCGGCGGCGCCTTGATTCGGCAGGAGAATCCGATCCGGTGAATGCTCGGAAGGCGGTAAGCCAAAGCCTTTCATAATCGCAGGTTATATTTATTAGAATAATTAGAAATTGGACTTATGAAGCGGCGCAGGTCTTAATCGCGCTGGAGAATGTGCCGATGACAGCACATCCGGACGTCAATCTCTGGTCCTCCGCGGAGCACGCGCTGGATTATCTGCGCCGCGCGGATTCGATTCCTCACCGCGTCGAAGGCGAGGCCACCCTGCTGGAGTTCGTGCCTGCGGAAGCGGGCCGCATTCTCGACTTGGGCAGCGGCGGAGGCAGGCTCCTGGCACTCGTGAAGGCGGCGCGGCCGAAGGCTCACTTCGTCGGGCTGGACTTCTCACCGACGATGCTGGAAATATTGCAGAAGCTGTTTACCGGCGATAGCGGCGTCAGCATCGTCGCGCATAATTTCGAGCAGCCGTTGCCGCCCATGGGGAAGTTCGACGCGGTCATATCAAGTTTTGCGATACACCACGTCTCGCACGAGCGAAAGCGGGCGTTGTACGAAGAGATATTCGCGGCGCTAGCGCCGAACGGAGTCTTCTGCAATCTCGAGCATGTCGCGTCTCCGACGGACGGCCTGCATGCCGGGTTTCTCCGGGCGATCTCCTGTGACAATGAAGATCCATCCAATAAGCTGCTCGCTCTCGAAACTCAACTTGGCTGGTTGCGCGAGATGGGGTTCGTGGAGGTGGACTGCCATTGGAAATGGCGCGAACTAGCGCTCTTCACGGGAACTAAGCCCTCTTCGTGAGACGGCCGCGTCTAGTTCAGCGTGTTTTGGGTGACCTGTGGGTTGTCGACATCTTTCAAATAATCCAGGAGCAGGGCTTTTTTCGCGGAGTTTTTCTCGCTGGCGATCATGGTCTCGAGAATGGGAACAAGGAACCGGTTATAGCGTGCGAGGGTCGTTTGATCGTGACTGGCGAGGGCTTGCTCGACGGCGCGTTGCGTGGCGGGCGTCACCAATTCCACACGGCCGACGAAGACGCGCACGATTTGCGCGGGAGCGGGCTGGATCGTAAGCGGCAGGACGCTGTCCACGAACTCGCGCGGAACGATATAGAGCAGGCGGCTGCCCTCTTCAAACCAGGAATCTCGCCAGGTTTCAAACATGGCTTGCGCTTCATCCTGGTAAAGGCCCTGAGCGATAAGCATGTCTTCCACGGCTTGCTTGAGAGAATCCATCGTGGCGTTAAGTTCAGGAGGATCGAGGGCGGGCGTCGCGGCAGAAGTGTCAGCGACGCGGAAACCAATCTTGTCGCCGCGGCGTTCGAAGACCAGCATCGCGGGAATTTCCTGCGACGTATGATTTTCCGCGAGGATTTTGCCGTCCCCAGCCAGGTTCACGGAAACCGGCACGGAAAAACTGGCTACGCCGCGATAGAAAAGAAATTTTTCGACCTGTTCGCCGGATTGCGTTTTGATGCGCAGGGGCGTCGAGGAGGTCTGCCGCGCCGCGTAGTAGTGGTTCGTGCTGTCTTCTCGCGGGAGGCTGGCGGAGTCGTTGGGTTGGAGCGAAACGGAGTCCCAGGAAATGCTGCTGTCGGGCTGTTTTTGGCGGTGGTTCCAGTCATTGTAGTAAGCCGCAAGACGCGTTTGCGTCTGAAGACCGACAGGCTCGACGCGGTTGGCGTGTGGATACCATTCGGTGATCAGGCCTTGCGAGAAAGCGACGTGTACGGAAAGCGTGGTTGGGTGGTTGGCGTAGAAATAGAGAACTGGCGTTTCCATGCGCACCGTGCCGCGCAGGCCGCCCTTGAAATTGGGCGTTTGGAAATGCTCGACGAACGCCGGAAGATCGGTTGAACCCGTCAGCGGCAACCAGTCGGCAGCGCGGCCGTCTTTACCTGCCATCGAAGTGAAGGTACCCCATTCGTGTGCCGTGAGACCAGGGTCGGGGGCAGGCGTTTGTGCGCGGAAAAGCGCCGGCAAGGCGGCTAAAGAAAGCGCGAAGACTGTGCAAGCAAGCAGGCGAGATTTCATGGTATCGGCTCCTTGTTTTCCCATCGCCTAAATTGACGCGAAAAAACAGGTGAGTGTTAACAGCGCCGGAGCCTTTGAAGCGCGGCGGCAAGGATGGATAGAAGAACCGCGGCGCCCGCCGCTTGCCTGGCGTGTGGCGCTCCACTACAGTGCATTTATGGCTTCCGGCTTCGAGAAGTTTGAGCCGCATCGGTTGCTGAAAAACGGGCACGCGATGACGATTGTGTCGGCGTTTGTTCGAAGGCGATTTGCTTTGCCCCCCGCGGAAGACAGGTTATTTCAAGTGGAGCCCGAGTCGCGGATTCTTGGGCGCTGCCATTGGCAGCCGGGGAAGCGGCGCGACGTTCCGGTGATCGCGATTGTGCATGGACTCGAAGGGTCGAGCGAATCGAATTATGTTTGCGGCATCGCGGAAAAGGCGTTCCGGCGGGGTTTTCACGCGGTGCGATTGAACCAGCGGAATTGCGGCGGAACGGAGTCGCTTACGCCGACGCTGTATAACTCCGGCATGAGCGGGGATTACCGCGCGGTGCTCGAAGAATTGTCGAACGGGGATGGATTCGAACAGGTTTTCTTCGCGGGATACTCGATGGGTGGCAATCTCGTGACGAAGATGGCTGGAGAATTTGCGGAATCGGCGCCGAAAGCATTGCGTGGAGTGTGCGTGGTATGTCCGGCGATGGACCTTGGTGCGTGCGCCGATGCGCTAGAGCGCCGCGACAATTTTTTCTACCAGCGGCATTTTGTGAAAGGCTTGATGGCGCGCTACGCCCGAAAGGCTGAGCTTTTCCCCGAGCGTTATCCGAAGAATGGATTCGGCGCGGTGCGTTCGGTGCGCGAGTTCGACGACAAGATTACAGCGCCGCAATTCGGCTACCGGGACGCGCAGGATTATTACGAAGCGGTGGGGGCGAAGAAGGTCCTTGCGCAAGTGCGCGTGCCGATGCTGATGATCACGGCGCAGGACGATCCGTTTGTACCGTACGAATTATTTGTGCGCGCGAACCCGGCACAAAATCCGGCGATAAAATTCGTCACGCCGGAGCACGGCGGACATTGCGGCTTCATTTCGAACCACAGCGGAGCGGAGCGATTCTGGGCGGAGCAAAGAATCGTCGAGTTTTGCGACGCGCTTCGCGCCGGTTGAAATCAGCCCATCGGCTTTTCGAGCGATACCTGGAAGTTTTGCGTCAAAAGCTGCGCGGGACCGTCGGGCATGATGACCATGTCGTCTTCGCAGCGAATGCCAAACTCGCCGACAACGTAAATGCCCGGTTCATTGGAAAAAGTCATGCCTGGTTCGAGATTCGTCGTGCTGCCTTTGACGAGATATGGATGCTCGTGGCCGTCGAGGCCGATGCCGTGGCCGAGACGATGCGTGAAGAATTTGTAACCGGGACCGTAGCCGCCGTTGACGATGACCGCGCGCGCGGCATCGTCGACCGTGCCGGATAACCTGCCGGCACGCGCGGCGTCCAACGCGGCGTCCTGGGCTTTGCGCGTGAGTTCATAAGCTTTCGCGATTTTCTCCGAAGGCTTGCCCATGATACCCATGCGCGTGACGTCCGAGGCGTAGCCATCGACGGCGCAGCCGCCGTCAATCAAAACCACATCGCCTTCCTTGAGCTTTTGCGGTTGCTTGGTGCCGTGAGGAAGCGCGGCCGAAGGGCCAAGAAGAACCAGCGCCCCGCCGCGCAAGCCCATTTTCGCAAAGCCCGCCTCGACAAGATGAGCGATATCGTCTTGCGACATGCCTTCGCGCAACGCCGCAAACACAGGTCGATAGACATCGAAGGTGGCTTCGCAAGCCAGACGCATCAATTCGAGTTCATGAGCGGATTTGCGCCCGCGACAGGCGATAGTGACCGGATCGGCGGACACGTATTCAAATCCCGGAGCTGCCGCGCGCAAGTGATCGGAATAGGTGAAGTACGCAGTTTCTTCGACGCCGAGCCGGCCCGGTGCGAACGCCTTGATCGGCCAAAGCGCCCGCGGCGAGCTTCGTGGGACTCTCATCTTCCTGCCAAACGCGAATTTCGATGGGGAAACGCAGTTGCTCGCGTAAGACGCCCTTCCTCGAAGCCGGGGCATACCAGAACAGGTTTGCCTTCGCGCGGCAGAACGAGCCCGACGAGGCGCTCGCTCAAGCCCCAATGAATGCCCGTGAAATAGTACAGGGAAGTACCGGGAGCGAAAAATAACGCGTCAAAGTTTGGCTTGAGTTCCGACATCAACTGCTGCGCACGAGTCAGACGGGCGCGGAATTCCTCGGCGGTGATGGGTTTCAGGCGATCGCCAAAAGGCTTCAGACTTGAGAAGTCCGCCTTAGGAGCGTCCTGCGATATTGCCGCGTCTGCTTTGGAGCCGGGCAAAAGCGCAAGAGAAGAAGCCGCAGCGGCGCTTTGCAGGAAGCGACGGCGCGTGGTACCGAAATAGTTGGGCATCGATGTTTTCTCCAGTGTGGAGAAGACGTTTACTTGGCCAAGGCATGGCTTGTCAAGCAGGAGGGGAAAATAAACGATGCGGGAAATCAGCGGAGACAATTTCGGAGAAAGTATCGGCGGAACTACTCCATGCGAACGGCTTCAATATTTTTGCCCTGAACTTTAAGCTCAATGCCGAGCGGCGGCCGCAGGTCCGAACCTTGCACGATCGCGCCACGCACCCAGACGTTGCCGGGGAGATTTGTCATTTTGAGGGGATCGTAGAGCGTACGGCTGCACGGGTTGCCGACCATGGGATGCTTCGCCGCGTTGAAGTCATATTCGCCCTTCAGTTTGGCGAGATCCTTGATGTACTCAAGCTGGCAATTCCCGTACGGAGCATTCATCGAGAACGCCCAATAACCGTTCTCCTGCGAAGCGGAAGCTCCCCGGCAAACGAATCAAAAGACCCGGAACGTTTTCTCCCGTCAATCCATTGCGGATGAAAAACTGTTTGGAGGACCATGGCTGAGCCATTTCCGCGATGCTGGCAATCTCGGGATTCTGCTGGGTAGCATGCGGAAGCGCCGCATTGGGATCAGGCGCGGGAGAGGGCACTTCAATTTGAGGAGGAGGCTCAGCCGGAGGAAGCTTCCGTATGCCTGCGGGCGGAGCATCCATCGCCCACCGAAGAAGACCACCAGCAAAACTGCGAGTAGCACTCCAACCATCCGGAGCGTGGGGTTATTCAAAGGGTTGCGGCTCGAGCCCGTCCCCGAAACTCCGGGGATTTGCGGCATTTCTGCCTTGTAGCGGTCAGGCGGGGACTGGTCTGACATAATAGATTTGCCGTGCTCTTAATTTTTCGCCGAGTGCGCACCCAGCACGAGGACGCTTTCGGCGTTAGTTGGGCGAAGGATCCATTGCCCGGTTATTGTAGAGCGAGACACAATACCGGGCAACACAGGTTAGTCCGGAAATGGGTCGTGACGCAACCGTACACGCCTGTGCGGAGCGTCCAAGTTCGTGCCCTTCTTGACAACAGCTGTTATTGAGAAGGTTACAATAAATGCCGAGAGGCTTGTCTGTAGCGCTTTAGGCCACTAGTGTAGTAGGAAGCATGGGGGAGAACCGGCTTCCTCGCCGACTAGAATGAGTCCCGATTCTCGTGGGGGCGCGCGGGCTTTCGTCCGCAGCCTGAATATTTTATTGAAGTTCGCACGCCTCTATGAATTTGGCCACGTGCGGACCGCGGCGCAGTTTGAAACTGCGTGGAAAGAGCTCCGAGGTGCGCTCGATGAGAGCAGTCGGCAGCGGGCTCTTGCTGGGCGCTTCGGGAAATCAAATCTTGCTGGACGGTGTGCCGCTCGGCGCATCCGCTGGAGAAAAAAGTTTTGCGCAGCTGCTGACCGGCTCGGGCATCGCCAGCATTCACTTCTCTCCCAATCTGACGCAACCGCAATTTGCCCGCTTCGTACGCGGTTTTCCCAGCGGCAACGCCAAACCCTCCTCTCTCGCCGAGCAATTGAAATCCGCGCTCGCGGGCGAAACCAGCATCAAGGTCAACGAGATTCGTTACGTCGCGGAAGATTCTTCCGTGGCGGGGATCAAGATGGCCGCGCAACTCACTGCGAAGGCTCTCGGCGCGCAAGGCGACAAGTTCAAGGATTTCTTCGAAGACCCCAATAAGCTCCTGCAGATGATTCTTGCCGCGGAAAGTTCGCGCGGCGGCGGCGGTGGTGGTGGCGGCGGAGGGGGAACGGGCCCGGGCTTCGGTCCTGGCGGTGGTGGTTCGAGCGGAGTGCCCGGTGGCGGAGGCACGGGTGCGGGTGGATTTGGCACGGGTGGTGGCGGCGGATCGGAACAGGAACTCCGAGCCAAGCTGGCAGTCTTTGGGAAGAGCGGTGGCGGTTCAGGAACCTCCGGCGGCGGATTAGGCACGGGTAGCGGCCGCAGGCCGGCAGTGGCCAGGCAATGGTCCGGGCGCAGGCGGCGGTGGGCTCCGGTGTGCGGGCCCCGGGCGGGAGGCACGGGGGTTGGTGGCGGCGTTGGGGGCAGCGGCGGCCTGGCGGGGATGGCAGCAGGAAGCGGCGGCGGAAGCGGGTTCGGGCGGCGGCTCGGTCGGAGGCGGAGCTGGCGGTGGCGGAGCGAGAAGCGGCTCCTGGAAAGTGGCTGACTGCATCGGCGCTTCTCCGAGGCACTACTCTAAGCGGCGGCGGCCCAATCCGGGCACACCTGGCGCAGGGCCGGGCGGCGGTGGCGCGGATTTAGCGTGGCGGAAGAAGACGTTCGCGCGATGCTCGGACTCTTCGCTCAGCTCGGGAAGTCTCGCAAGGATCCCGAAGCGAAAATGGATGTTCCCACGTTTCAATCGCGCTTGAGCGCGATGCCAGTGCGCGCGCAATTCACGTTGCAGCAGGCTTTGGCTGGGCTGGCGGCGCAGGCGCCTTCGGAAAAAGCCGACAAGCCGATGTTGCTGAAGCTTGCGGAGCACGTGGCGATTCGCTTTGCGCTGGACAGCTACGAGCGCGGCGAGCTGCGCGTGAACGCCGTCAAGCAGCTGCTGGACCGCATGAACTCGGAGATCGAGGCGCTGCGCAAAATTCTCGGTTCGCAAGAAGAAATGATGGCCCAGGCCGGGCTTTCCGTGCAGACGTATACGGAGCTGCTCGATCAAGAGTTCTGGGAACAGGTCCCCGAAGAAAATAAAAAAGAAGTGCTGACCTCGGACGAAGCGTGGTGCGTTCCGCCGCGAAACGTGCGCGCCTTCCTGGAAGATATGCTGCGCCGCGGCGAATTGAAAACCGTAAACGAGATTTTGATGAAGTACGCGGCGTGTATCGCGCTGGAAGCGCCCGAAGCGCGGCGCACCACGGCGATTGGGCTTTCCGATCTGGCTGAGCTGTATGGCAGCGGCGACGGCAGCGCGTTGATGGAGTCGATCCGGCGCCTGGGAAATCAGCTGGCCGTCGAACGGGAGCCGGAGCTGCAGACGCTGATCAGTGCGGCGTTCGTGCGCATGAGCCAGGAAGCCGCTTCCAAAGCGCTGCTATCCCGCGATGCAGCAGGCGCTCTCTTCGCTCGATAGCATCGAGCAGCAGCGGCCGGGATCGACGCAAAGTCTTCGTCCCGCGCATCGGCGCCGAGGAACGCTTGCCGGAATTCATCGAAGAGGCCCTGCGCGGCGGCCACATTGCCGACGGCATGACCGAAATTCTGGGCTTGATGCCCAAGGCCACGCTGCACTACGTTACCAACCGTTTCGGCCATTGCGGGTTCCGCGAAGATTGCGAAGTGCTTGGCCAATATTGTGCGCGGGCCTCGGCGAAGATTCCACGCAGCGCCTGCTGGAAATCCTGCAAACCGCCCCCGCCAATGAAGCCGCGGAAACGATCGGCCTGCTGAGCCATTTCGCTCCCGATGCCGTCGACAAAATTCTTCCTGTGCGGCTGAGCCAATGGCCGCGCTCTTCGCATGACCGCGCCGTGCGCCAGCTTTCGTCCGCTCCGCCTGAACAGCGCGCCAGATTGCTCGTCTCGCTCTACGATTCGCTCGACGCATTAATCCGGCCGCTGGCCATCGACGAGATGGGCATGAGCGGACAGCACGAATGCATTCCCAAGCTTGTGGAGCTGGCGCAGAACGACCACACACCTCCATTCCACAGGCTGAAAGCTCTCGAAGCGCTTGGGCCGCTTGCGCGCCTCCGCCGCCAGCCCCACGCTGCAGCATATTCTGGATGCGCGGCAGGTGTGGCGTTGGGTATACCCGACGGAATTGCGAATCGCGGCAGCGCAGGCGCTGATGCGGATCGATCCCACCATGGCGCTGGAAAAACTCAACTCCAGCGGACTCGAGCGCAAGGATTTGACGCTCGAACCCACCGATCCCGAACCCAACTCTTCGGCGATGCGCCAACGGCGCTACGCGCGGCTGAAACTTTCGAGAAATCTGCTCGCCGTCACCACCAACTTGCGCGAAAATTTTCGGCTGTCGATTCCGGAACTCAACCTGGGCGGCGGAATCGGCGCAGGTCAACGCCATCTGGCGCCGGGTTCGCTTCTGTCGCTCAAGTTTCTCACGGCGTACGAAACATCAAAGCGCAAGCCATCGTGCGCGGCGCGCGCCCGCAAGCGATGGCGTTCGAATTTGTGGACATGGATATGGAAGATCGCTCCAGGCTGCGAAAGGTGTTGATGGAGCTGGGCGGTCTGCCGCAAGTTTCGGCCGTAACCAATCGCAGCAAGCGTCGCGGCCGCGTAGCGCTCAACAAATAGTCAGCGCTAATTAGTCAGGCAAAGATTTTGACGGCGTGCGATAGCGCGCAACCCCTCTCCTTCCCACCTGTACTCGCGCGGACTCAAACCCGTCCGGGCGAGCAGGTCACGCACCCGTCCTCATGGCGGCTTGACATCAGCGACACATAGGACCTCTGTACCATTGCCGCTGACGAGCCATAACCCTACGGTACTAGACAGGATGGTCCTATTCAAGGGCGGGCATAACGGCGAATGATAGCGGATTCTAAGTCGACTTCAGGACGGGCCTTCGTAAGAAGCCTTAACATTCTCCTGAAGTTTGCCCGTTTGTACGGATTCGAGCACAGCCCGCACCTGCGAACAGTTGGACATCGCCTGGAGCGAGCTGCGCGCCGCTATCCCGACGGGGACAGATGCGGGCTTGATGCTGGGCGCGACTGGCTCCCAGCTGCTGCTGGACGGCGTACCTCTCGAAGGCGCTCCCGCGGAAAAACAATTCGCACAGTTGCTTTCCGCGGCAGGACTGGCCAGCATTCAATTTTTCCCCTCCGTGACTCAGGAAGAAATCTGGCAGTTTTGCCCGCGCATTCCCAACGGGCAAAGCGAAGCCCACCGAACTCGCCATCCAGCTGAAAGGCCGCGCTCGCTGGCGCCCAGGGCATACGGCTTGAATGAAATCTGCTTTGTGGCCACGGACTCGCGCTTGAAAGATGCCAGCGTTGCCGCGCAGCTCGCGGCGGCTTCGCTCGGCGGAGACCAGGACGAATTCAGAAAATGGCTCAATGATCCGCAGAAATTGCTGGAATTGATTGCCGCGGCGCAAGGTTCGAAGGGCGGCGGAACGGCTGGCACAGGCACAGGGCCGGTGGCTCGGTTCCGGCTCCGGTGGCGGCTACTACTCGGTGCCAGGCGCGGCAGCGGAAGCTAGCGGAACGCTGGGATGGGTGGTGGAATTGGCGGAGGATCGCGGTCAGGCACTGGTGGGCCAGGCATTGGGGGATCGTCAGCGGGTGGCGGGATCGGGTGCCGGGTGGAGGCATTATCGAGCGGGCGTATGTAGCAGTGGACGTGGCCATCGCGGTGGGAGCCTGGGCGGCAGGCCCAGGCGTTAGGCGCGCGGAGTTGGTGCTTGGGCCAGGAGCCGAGGCGGCGGCGGTGGTGGTGCCGGAAGCGGGCCGTGGCACGGAACCGGCAAAAGCGCCGGACCAAGCGAAGACGAAATTTATGGAATTTTGGGCGCGCTGACCAGCTTCGGCAACGTCGGCGCTGGCCAAGGTGGCGCTGCGGCGGCCGGAGAGTTCCAGCAGCAGATGAATCAATTGCCGGGCACCGCGCAAGACACTTTAAAGCGCGCCATTGCCGGACTCGCCGCGCAAGCGCCGGAAGGCCAGCCTGATGAATCCGTCCTGGTAAAACTCGCCGAGCATCTGGCGATCCGCTTTGCGCTCGAACGTTTTGAAAGCGGCGAAGTGAAAGTAAACGCCGTGCGGCAGATGCTCGACCGCATGAATCAGGAGATCGATAATCTCCGCAAAATTCTCGGCGCGCACGAAGACAAGATGACCGATGCCGGCTTCATGGTCGAGTCTCACCGCGAAATTCTCGACCGGCAATTTTGGGCCGCCGTTCCAGAAAGCGGCAAACAAGCCGTACTTCTATCCAACGACGCATGGTGCATCCCGCCAAAAAACGTGCAATCCTACGTGGCTCATTTGATCGAGACCGGAGACGTCGCGCAAGCCATCAGCATTCTGCAGAACTACGCCTCGTGCGCGGACAGCGAAGAACTCGACGCGCGCAAGAAAACCGCCATGGGTTTGTCCGAAATGGCCGAGCTTTACGCGAAGGCCGATCCCAAGCTGCTCGGCGAAGCGCTGCGGCATCTGGGCTTGCGCTTGAGCGTCGAGCAAGACGCCGACTTGCAGACGCTTGTGAGCGCGGCATTCGTGAGGCTCAGCCAGGAAGCCGCCACCAGCCGGTGCTTCTCCGGTGATGGAGCAGGCGCTCGAATTGATTTCCGGCGTCGAAGCGCAACGCCCCGGCATTGGCCGCAGCTTGCGCCCGAAAATGGGCATCGAAGAACGCGTCCCGGAATTTGTCGACGAGGCTTTGCGCGCGCGGCAAGCCGCCGCCGGCATGACCAACGTTTTGAAAATGCTTCCGCAAACGGCCATGGAACAGCTTTCCATGCGCTTCAATCGCTGCAGTCTGCGGGAAGATGCCGAACATGTTTCCAATCTAGCCGCCGATCTAGGCGAAGAAGGATTGCAATATTTGCGCAGCACCGTGCGAGGCGGCCCCATCACCGAAGCCGTCGAAATGGCCGGGCTCTTGAGCAAGCTGGATCCTGAAGCGGTAGAAGTCTTCTTGCCGACGCGAATGAAGGATTTTCCCAGGACGTCGCAGGACCGCATCGTCCGACAAATCTCCAGCGAGCGGCGCTCCAGCACGTTGCCGGATACTTCTCGAACTGCTCGATCATGTCGATCCGCTGATCATGCCTTTGGTGATCGATGAAATCGGAGTGACCTCCGACCGCGAAGCGCTGGGCCGGTTGCTCACGATCGTCGACGGCGATTTGCCAACCGGCGGCAGTCCCTATTTGCAAGTGAAAGCCATTGAAGCCCTGGGCCGTATTCACGCACCGGAATCGACAATCACGCTCAAGCGCATCGTCGAGGCGAAGAAAATGTTCGGCTGGGTCCATCCTCAGGAGCTGCGCATCGCCGCGCTGCAAGCTCTCGATAGCGCTCGACCCGGACTGGGCGCGCGATTTCGTGGCGAAAAGCGGAATCGACCGGGAAGACCTGGCCCTGGCGCCGCTGAACGTCATTCCCAACTCCAAATTCGTCCGCCAGCGTCGCCACACGCGCGTCCGCTTGCACAAACCGGTCACCGCTGTAAGCACGAACCTCAAGGAAACTTGCCGCCTCGAAATTAAGACGGCGAGCCTTTCGGGCGGTTTTGCCAGTATCAGCAGGCATCTCGCTCCAGGGACGCAAGTGCAACTCAAGCTGCAGTTGGGTCTTCGCAACGTCCAGGCCACAGCCCTTATGAGGGACTATCGCGCCCAGGACATGGCTTTTGAAATCGTGGATATGAGCCTCGAAGAGCGCAGCAAGTACCGCCGCCTCTTGGCCGACAATCAATCGAGTTCTTCCTCCCTCTCGGACGCCAAGACTCAAAGCGTCGCGACAGAGCCCGCGATTCGCTCTTAATAGGCAGGGCTGACGTCAAAACGCAATATTGACATCACCCTTCCCGGCGTCTATTCTAGCTCTATGGCCAGAATCCCCTTCACCCTGCGTATCGAAACCGAAGAGCGCGCCGCTTTAGAATATCTCAGCAAAATCGAAAAGCGCCCTGTCAACCAGTTGGTGAACGAAGCCATAAAACTGTACCTGAGCCGGCCGCGAGGAAAAGAGAAGGGGCTGCAAGCGACTTTGGAGAAACTTGAGGAATACCGCAGGCGAGATCCGGGATTTAAGCGAGCCATCGCCGCCGTCGCAGAGGCCGAGTCGAAGTTGATCGACGACCCGGCCGAGGGCCAGCCCGGCGAGTTTGTTCACGGAAAATTCCAGCCACTTGGGACGGTCCGTAGCAAAATTCGCGAGCGCCTGCGTGCCTGATTGGGAAGAAGAAAGCCTTCGCCTTAGCGATAATCTCGTCGCGGCACTTCAGCTGGCTGCCTACTCCTCCGAACGCCGCGAGATTCCCACATTGACCGCCGCAAGAAACTGGCACAAACGGATTAACCGTGGTTTGGTTGTGCCCCGCGCGCGTTTTGTGGGTGCGTTTCGGGGCGAACCCGGCTTGGAGAGAATCCACTCGAGGGTCGGCTCTCGTTACGGCGCTAAGCCTGCCGATGTTGCGAAGGAGCTCAACGAGTTTGAAGCCAAGCTTCAAGCCATCGTATCCGAACTGGACGCCATCCTGCCTTCCCGTGTCCCGCTAAGCCAGGATCACCTAGGTGCAGTTTTGGATGTCTGCGCGTGGGTGCACTCCGAGTGGGTGCGAATTCACCCCTTCGTCAATGGAAACGGGCGTACGGCGCGGCTCTGGGCGAATAGTATCGCCCTGCGGTACGGCCTGCCTCCTTTTCTCGCTTTGCGTCCAAGACCTGGAGCGCGCTACGCCGCGGCTTCGGCCAAGGCTATGCAGGGTGATTGGAGTTCGGCTGCCGTTGTGTTTCGAGATCTGCTTGACGATTTTCTGAGCCGAACCTAGCTCGCCTCAGCGTGAGAAGCCGATTGGGCAGGATGCATGTAAGTATCTCCAGGCCTCGCCATGTCGACGTTCTTGGCGCTGGCGCATCCAAACAGTTAGAATAGAATGTTTGTACTGGCCACGGCAGACCGGCTGGTGCGTTTACTCTCGCGGAGCACCGCCAGGAGACGGCGAAACCCTTCATGGATGTTGCCAAGGCAGTCGACACCGTTGTCGCTCGGTTTATCGGCACCAAACACGAGCGCGACATCAAAAAATTGCAACCTCTCGTCGTGGCCATCAATGCACGCGAAGCCGAGGTGCGCGCGCTCAGCGACGACGACCTCAAGCTTCGCTTCGCCGCTCTCAAAGCGGAAGTGCAAGAGCAACTCAAGGACGCGGATCCCAGCGACGATTCTTATAAAGAGCTTCTCAGGAAGGTGTTCGAGCCGGCGATCGTTCCCGCGTTCGCTTTGGTTCGCGAAGCGGGCCGCCGTTTTCTGAACATGCGCCACTTCGATGTTCAGCTCATTGGCGGAATGGTTTTGCACGACGGCAAAATCGCCGAAATGAAAACGGGCGAAGGCAAAACGCTCGTTGCCACGTTGCCTGCCGCGTTGAATGCCCTGGCGGGGCGCGGCGTGCACGTCGTCACCGTGAACGATTACCTGGCGCGGCGCGACGCCGAGTGGATGAGCCCGCTCTATCGCGGTCTGGGGCTTTCCGTCGGAGTGATCGTTCACGATTTGGACGATGAGCAGCGCAAAGCCGCTTATGGCGCCGATCTCACCTACGGGACCAACAACGAATTTGGCTTCGACTACCTGCGCGACAACATGAAGTACGACCTTGCGCAATGCGTCCAGCGCGGCCACCAGTTCTGCATCGTCGATGAGGTGGACTCCATCCTCATCGACGAAGCCCGAACTCCGCTCATCATTTCCGGTCCTTCGGAAGAGTCCACCGACAAGTACGCCAAAATCGACAAAATTATTCCCAAGCTCATTCAGGATATCGACTACACGTTGGACGAAAAACATCGCACTGCGACGCTGACCGAAGAAGGCTTCAGCAAATGCGAGCGCCTGCTCAACCTCAGCAACATGTCCGATCCTGCCAACATCGAAATCATGCACCACGTGTACCAGGCGTTGCGCGCCCACGCTCTGTACAAGATTGACGTCGACTATGTGAACAAAGACGGCGAAATCATCATCGTCGACGAATTCACAGGCCGCCAGATGCCTGGCCGCCGCTGGTCCGACGGTTTGCACCAGGCCGTCGAAGCCAAGGAAGGCGTCAAAATCGAGCGCGAAAATCAGACGCTCGCCACCATCACGTTCCAGAATTATTTCCGCATGTACAAAAAACTCTCCGGCATGACCGGTACGGCGGAAACGGAAGCTGCTGAATTCGGCAAGATTTATAACCTCGATGTTGTCGTCATCCCAACGAATCGCACCCTGATACGCGAAGAGCATCGCGACGTCGTTTACCGCACCGAAAAGGAAAAATTCGAAGCCGTCGTCAACGGCATTCTCCAGGAAGATAATTCGCTCGCCAACGGCATCCGCCACTATCACGAGCGCGGCCAGCCCGTTCTCGTCGGAACGATCTCCATCGAAAAATCGGAAGCTATCGCCGCCATCTTGAAAAAGGCCGGCGTCCCGCATCAAGTGCTCAACGCCAAGCAGCACGAGCGCGAATCGGGCATCGTCGCGCAGGCCGGACGCAAAGGCGCCGTGACCGTCGCCACCAACATGGCTGGCCGCGGCACTGACATTCTTCTCGGCGGCAATCCCGAGCAGATGACCCGCGATTATTTTCTGAAAAACAAGCTGGCCATGCCCTATGCCGCCGCGCCGGCCGTGATCCCCGCCGATGGCGGCAAGGACGCTCTCCCCGCCGTGCACCATGGTTCTGTTTCAGCACGAAGGCAAAATCTTCCAGGTACCTTCCGACCAATGGAAGCCCATCTACGAAGAGTTTGCTCAGCAATGTAAAGCCGAGCATGACGAAGTTGTCGCTCTTGGCGGCCTGCACATTCTCGGCACCGAACGCCACGAAGCCCGCCGCATCGATAATCAGTTCCGCGGACGCGCCGGCCGCCAGGGAGACCCCGGCTCCTCGCGCTTTTTCCTTTCCCTCGAAGACGATCTCATGCGCATCTTCGGCGGTGAGCGCATGAAAGCCCTCATGTTCCGCCTGGGCATGACCGAAGGCGTGCCCATCGAGTCCGGCCTGATCTCGCGCCGCATCGAGAACGCGCAAAAATCCGTCGAAGCGCAAAACTTCGACGCCCGCAAACACCTTCTCGAATACGACGATGTCATGAACAAGCAGCGCGAGACGATTTACGGCATTCGCCGCTCCGCGCTCGAAGGAAAAGATCAGCGCGATTATGTTCTCGGCGTAGCGGAAGATGTTGCGCGCGAACTCGTTGATACCTTCTGCCCTCGCGATCAGCATCCCGACCAGTGGAACACCACGCAGTTCCTCGCGGAAATGAACGCCCAGTTCGGTATCGACGCGAAAGCCGCGGGCGCCGATCCCGGCACGCTCAGCCATGACGAACTTGCCGAAGCCACCGTCAAAGCCGTCACCACGCGCTACGAGGAAAAAGAAAAACAGTTCAGCGCGGACTTCATGCGCTGGCTGGAACGACGCATCATTCTCGACGTCGTCGACTCCCAGTGGAAAGACCACCTTCTTTCCCTCGACCATTTGAAAGAAGGCATCGGCCTCCGAGGCTACGGCCAAAAAGATCCCCTCGTCGAGTTTAAAAAAGAAGCGTTCGTCCTGTTCGAAGACATGATGACGCGCATCGACAACGAAACCATCCGTTATCTCTTCCACATTCAAGTCCAGCAAAACGAGCAACCTCCGCAAGGTGCGACCAGGCGCGCCAAACCAGCCTCCGCCCACACCGCCGATCCGCCCGCGCGCAGGCGCCGCCGTCGCCAGCGCCGCAGCCCGCGCCAGCGAACCGCCTCCCCAGCGCCTTCCTGACTTCGCCCGCGCCATGGAGCGCAAACAAGAGCGCCAGCAAAAAGAGCTGCAATATCAAACCGGCCCCGCCCAAGCCGAAGCGCCAAAGCCCGTCCGCGCAGGCGCAAAAGTAGGCCGCAACGACCCCTGCCCCTGCGGCTCCGGCAAAAAATACAAAAAATGCCACGGCGCCAACGCATGATCGTTCGCCCTCACCAAAACTGTCTTTCCGAGCGAAGCAGGCCGATGCATTTTCTCTGGCTCCGCTCCAGCGGAGCGTCGGCCTGCGAATTCGAGGAATCTCTCTTCGGTTTCAGCGAGTAGAAAAGGTAAGCAAATGCCGCCAGCACCGATGCCCCAGCAACAACCCGAACGCCACCCCATCCCCGGCGTAAAAAATCTAGTCGCGGTAGCCAGCGGCAAAGGCGGCGTCGGCAAAACCACCGTCGCCGTCAATCTCGCCCTGGCCCTCGTAAACCTCGGCCACAAAGTCGGCCTCATGGACGCCGATGTCTACGGCCCCAACGTCCCCATCATGCTCGGCACGCTGCAAGAGCCGCAAGCCACCGCCGATAAACGCATCATCCCAGTCCAAGTTGCCGGCATGAAAATGATCTCCATGGGACTTCTCAATCCCGGCGACAAGCCGATGGTCTGGCGCGGCCCAATGCTCCACAGCGTCATTACGCAATTTCTCCGCAGCGTCGAGTGGGGCGAACTCGATTACCTCATCATCGATCTCCCGCCCGGCACCGGCGACGTCCAGCTCACGCTCATCCAAACGGTCGCTGTCACCGGCGCTGTCGTCGTCACCACGCCCTCCACTGTCGCCCTCGCCGACGTCCGCAAAGCCATCGAAATGTTCCGCCAGGTCAACGTCGAAGTCCTGGGCGTAGTCGAAAACATGAGCACCTTCCGCTGCCCGCACTGCGACAAGCCCATCGACATCTTCGGCCACGGCGAAGGCGCCAAAACCGCCATCGCTTACGGCGTCCCCGTCCTCGGCGAAATCGAAATCGACCCCCGCATCCGCATCGGCGGCGACACCGGCAAACCCGTCGCCGGCCTCGGCGAATCCGCTCCCGGCACGCAAAGCCTCTACGCCCTAGCCCGCGCCGTCACCGCCCGCCTAGCCGAAGTCAGCGCCACCTCCTCCGGCCCGTCAGTTACCATCGACTGAGAGTGAGCAGGTCAGTGCTGGTGCGTGTTATGATTCAATTCTTGGGCTTATCATTGAAGCGAGCTTTGGCTGGACGGCTGTTGTGCATGACGACGGCGCTATGTGAGCTTAAGTCTTTTAGAATCAGCACTTACGGAAACTCTCATAAGTATTGCATCTAAAGGGCTTACAGGAAAGCTAAGTTGTTTAGATGCAACATTTACAGAAAACAAGGGGGAGGCCAAAGTACAATGTCTAACCAAAATCCCAGCCCAAACCCCGCGCGCGGCTCGCTTAGAGCTGGGCCGCCAGCCCGACATCCGCCCCTATCGCGGCAAGCACCCGCAAATCGCCGCCTCGGCTTACATTGACCCCGCCGCCGTCATCATCGGCGACGTAGTCATCGGCGAAGACTCCAGCGTCTGGCCCTGCACCGTGATTCGCGGCGACGTCCATCACATCCGCATCGGCGCGCGCACCAACATCCAGGACGGCTGCGTGCTCCACGTCATGCGCGACGAGCACCCGCTCGTCCTCGGTGACGATGTCACCATCGGCCACTCCGTCACGCTCCACGGCTGCACCATCGAGTCTCGCTGCCTGGTCGGCATGGGCGCCATCATCCTGAACGGCGTCCACATCGGCGCCGGCAGCGTCATCGCCGCCGGCACGCTCCTCCTCGAAGGCGCCAAAATCCCCGCCGGCAGCCTGGTAGTAGGCCACCCGGGCAAGGTGAAGCGCGCCCTAACTGGCATCGATCAAGCCAGCATCGACGCCTACGCCGCCCGCTACGTCGAGTACAAAAATATCTACCGTAAGCGAAGCTGGCGCATGAGTGATGAGGCGACCAGGAATTTGTCATGCCAGAGCGTCAGCCAATCTGCTATAGACTTTGGGATGTAGTAGTCAGCCGCGGCAATCAGCCGGATGCAAAGGAGCGGGAGCGAGAGGCTAAGTCCAGTGGCCCGCACACGAATCCGCGACATTCAAGCGCGTTAGAGGCACGCGCGACTTGCTACCGCCAGAACACAGCTCTCTGGAATCGGGTCGAACATACGGCCCGAGAAGTCTTTGGAAACTATGGTTTCGGAGAAATCCGCCCTCCAATCTTTGAAGCCACGGAGCTCTTCGCTCGCGGGTCGGTGGCGAAACCGATATTGTTTCCAAGGAAATGTACACCTTTGAAGACTATGAGTTGCCGGACCTTGTTGAACTTCGTACCGCCGCTGTGACATTTCCAGGACCATTCAACAGCCAAGAAACGTTCGTACAATTCACGACGAAGGTTGGCCATTCTCCTAGCTGCAGAGAATGCCTTCAAAGTTGCGACAAATGCCGCAGGACTCCGGAAACGAACGTACGCTCTCAAAAGACTAAGGAGTTGATCAGCCACCTTGAACCTTTACCAGAATCAAGGTGATCGTGAGCTTCTTCCAAGGGTGGGCGAACTGAAGGACACGCTTCGCAGGGCATGATCTGGAAGACGTGATTTCGCTGCGGCCGGAGGCGACGGCGTGCGTTTGCCGGGCTTACATCGAGCACAACATGCAGCAGTGCCGCAGCCGGTGAAGCTGTATTACATGGGGCCGATGTTTCGGCGAGAGCGGCCGCAGAAGGGGCGTTACCGGCAGTTCTATCAGATTGGCGCGGAAATTGCTTCGGCGGGCCGGACGCTCCGGCGATTGATGCGGAACTCGATTCGAAATGCTGATGACGTTCTTCAACAAGTGCGGGCTGCAAGGGACCGAGCTCAGCATCAATTCCATCGGCCACGCCGCCGACAACTGCCGCCGCGGCTATGTCGCGAAGCTCAGAGACGAACTCGAGAAAGTGAAAGACAAACTCGGCGCGGATTCCCAGCGCCGGATCGAAACCAATCCTCTGCGCGTTCTCGACTCGAAACTCGAACACGAGCAGGCCATCATCGCGACGCTGCCGCACATCGCCGATCATCTTTGCGACGATTGCAAAGCGCACTACGCCGAAGTGAAACGCGATCTCGATCTGCGCGGCGTCGCGTATCGCGAAAATTGGCGCCTCGTCCGCGGCCTCGACTACTACATGCGCACCACGTTTGAAATCACCGCGCGAGGACTCGGTTCGCAAAACGCTGTCTGTGGCGGCGGGCGCTACGATGGCCTTGTCGAACTCCTCGGCGGCCCGCCCACCAAAGGCATTGGCTTCGCCATCGGCGAAGACCGGCTGATCTTGTCGCTGCAGAAGAAGCGAGGTTCAAGAGGGGCAAATGTTTGCGGCTCACCGGCAGGCGCGGTACGGGCCACAGTCTGCTGCGCCGATGTTTTCATCGCCTGGATGGGCCAAAATGCCTACGGCACGGCGATCCGCGCAGCCAAAATTCTGCGCAACGCAGGCTTCCGCGTCGAGTTGCCCGCCACCGAACTGAAATTCGGAAAAGCGCTCGAACGTGCCAGCAAGCTCGGCTCGCGCTTCGCGCTCATTCTCGGTGATAACGAAGTTGCCGATGGCCAGTGGACGCTGAAAACCCTAGCGGATGGCTCGCAGCAGAAACTCTCCGGAACAAGCTCTGCTAGAATATCTCCTAGAAGTCGTAGGTGCCGGGCTTCAGCCCGGCCTTTAGTGGCACAGGCTTCAGCCTGTGCTAGCTCACATGATCTTGGCATGTCATTGAGCCTGTGGGCGAGGAGAGAATTGCGTGTTGCTGCAAGCAGTGCTGAATAGTAGTCAGAGCACAGACTGAAGTCTGTGCCACCGGAGAAGCACCTTGTTGGATTTTCTAGGCAATCTGCAACGCACACACTACTGCGGCGCGCTGCGCGCCTCCGACGAAGGGCGCGACGCCATCGTCATGGGCTGGGTTTCCGGCCGGCGCGACCTTGGCAATTTGCTCTTTCTCGACATTCGCGATCGCACCGGCATTGTGCAGGTGGTTTTCAACAAGGAGTCGCAGCCTGCCGCGCACGCCAAAGCCGAGCAGGCGCGCAGTGAATTTGTGGTCGCCGTCGAAGGCAAAGTCATCAAGCGGCAAAAAGCGAATCCCGAGCTTGCCACCGGCGAAGTCGAGCTGATCGCCACGAAGCTGCACATTTTAAACAACGCCAAAACGCCGCCGTTTCCCATCGAAGACGAAATCAACGCCGCCGAAGAAACGCGCTTGCGCTACCGCTATCTCGACCTGCGCCGCCCCAAGCCGCATCGCAACCTCGCGCTGCGCCACAAAATCGTCCTCGAAATTCGCAAGACCATGGACGAAATGGGCTTCCTCGAAATCGAAACGCCCATGCTCACGCGCTCGACGCCCGAAGGCGCGCGCGACTATCTCGTTCCCAGCCGCGTGCATCACGGACAGTTTTACGCGCTGCCGCAGTCGCCGCAAATTTTCAAGCAAATCCTGATGATTGGCGGGATCGACCGCTACTTCCAGATCGTGAAATGTTTTCGCGACGAAGATTTGCGCGCCGACCGCCAGCCCGAATTCACGCAGCTTGACGTCGAGATGTCCTTCCCTCGGCAGGAAGATATTTTTCACGTCATCGAAACGGTGATGGTGCGCGCGTGCGCCGTTGCGGGGATCAAAACGCAAGGCCCGTTTCCGCACATGCTCTACAAGGATGCGATTCGCAAATACGGCAGCGACAAGCCCGACCTGCGCTTTGGGATGGAGCTGCACGAAGTTACGGACTGTTTTCCCGAAGAAGCGAAAGCCAAGCTGGGGATCGAAGGCAGCGTGTTTGCGCTTGCAGCTCCGGGCGCAGCGGGATATTCGCGCAAGCAGCTCGACGAGCTAACCGAGAAAGCCAAGTCCAATGGCGCGCGCGGCGCATATTTCGTTAAACTCGCCGCCGAAGGCACGACTTCGACGGTCGAAAAATTAATCGGCGCGGAAAACGTAAAGAAACTTGCGGACGCATGCGGCGCAAAAACCGGCGATCTCGTCGTCGCCGTAAGCGCGAAGCAACAAATCAAAGGCACGGAAGCCGCCGCGCTCGTCGCCGGGCAAGTACGCTTGCAACTCGGCGAAGCGCTCGGCCTGATCGACCGCACGCAATGGAAATTTCTCTGGATCACCGGCTTCCCGCTCTTTGAATGGAGCGAGAACGACAAAACCTGGGTCAGCGCGCAGCATCCCTTCACCGGCATCGTCGACGAAGATTTGGAAAAGCTCGAAACCGCGCCGTGGGAAGTGCGCTCGAAGGGCTACGACCTCGTGCTGAACGGCAACGAGCTCGGCTCCGGCAGCATTCGTATCCATCGCCAGGATATTCAGGAGCGGCTCTTCCGTGCGCTCGGCTTGAGCGAAGAACAACTCCGTCGGCGCTTCGGCTTCTTCCTCGACGCGCTTACTTACGGCACGCCGCCGCACGGCGGCATCGCCCTCGGCATCGACCGCATTGCCATGCTCCTAGCTGGCGAAAAATCCCTGCGCGAAGTCATCGCCTTCGCCAAAACCACCGCCGCGGTCGATTTAATGGCAGAATCGCCGTCAGAAGTGGACCAGGATCAGCTCGATCAGCTGGGCATCGCGATCAAGCGCGAAGTCAAGAAAGCCGCCGAATGAGATGAGCCCGCTCCGGAGCCAACGGGGAACGGCAGTGAGTGAAAGCCGGACTGGCCATCCTCCGCAGCATGGCACCCGACTTCCCTCGGTTAAACGAGAATATAAAGTTGGACCCGCGACATATTTTGATCCAATTTACGGAATCACTAGATTCATAGGTGTCCCAGCGACGAGCTACCGCTGTCCACATTGTGGCCACCTCTTTCATGCAGACTTTTGGTCTCGGAATATCAGACTTGGTCCCGGGGTCCGACATTGTGTGCAATGCGGCGAACTGTATGACGATGGCTCGCGAGAATGGCCCCAACTGACTGCCGGAAAAAAGTTGCGCTTTTGTTGCCCACCAATTCTTACCGGCATTACCGGAGGATTTTTGTTTGCAGGCCTCGCCACGCTTTTTCTGCCGGATCCTGATTGGCGAGTCGCTGTATTCGCTTGGGTTGTCGCTCTTTTGCCCTTGCTTCTGTACGGCTTAATTCGTTTGCCTTGGGTCCTCTTATCCATTCGCCGTTATAATGCTGACTCGAGATGAGCAGAATTCGGATACTGCCGGAAGCTGTCGCAAATAAAATCGCCGCGGGCGAAGTTGTCGAGCGTCCCGCCTCGGTAGTGAAAGAGCTGTTGGAAAACGCGCTGGACGCCGGTGCGAAGACGATTCGCGTCGAGACGGAAGTCGGCGGCAAGCGGATGATCCGCGTCATAGACGACGGCCACGGCATGATTCACGACGATGCGCTGCTGGCTTTCGAGCGCCACGCGACGAGCAAGCTGAAATCCGCAGACGATTTGCTTTCGATCTCGACGCTGGGCTTCCGCGGCGAAGCTCTTCCCACGATTGCCGCCGTCTCGCGGCTGCTGCTCGAAACGCGCGACGAATCCGAAGCCGAAGGCACCCGCCTCGAATTTGCGGGCGGCAAACTACTCAGCGTAAAGCCTGCAGGCCTGCCTGCTGGAACGACCATCAGCGTCGCCGATCTTTTTTACTGCGTCCCCGCGCGCAAGAAATTTCTCAAGTCGGACTCGACCGAACTTGGTCACATCGCTTCGCTCGTCACGCACTACGCGCTCGCCAATCCGGACAAACAATTCATCCTGACGACGCCGACGCAGGAAATCATCAACGCGCCGCCTGCCGAAAAACTCGCCGACCGCATCTATCAGCTCTTTGGCCGCCAAGCGATGGAAGAGCTGGTCGAAATTCCGCCAACCTCGGCGGCGTTTCGCGCGGCCATCACCGAGCCGGAGCTCGAAGCCAATGAAGAAAGCGCCACGCTCACGGTAAGGGGTTTCACGTCGCGTCCCGATGTGCAACGTCCAAACCGCAACGGCATTTATATTTTTGTGAATCGCCGCCTGGTG
Source organism: uncultured Acidobacteriota bacterium (assembly GCA_963804545.1). Lineage (GTDB taxonomy): Bacteria > Acidobacteriota > Terriglobia > Acidiferrales > UBA7541 > Acidiferrum. Next base: position 800,596 of record CAWDQW010000004.1, on the reverse strand, counting down.
CGCGATCGCCTGATTCTGCATGCGATTCACGAAGCCTATCGCAACATTCTTCCGCCCACCGTTTTTCCTGCCACGCTGCTGTTCCTCGAAATGCCTTACGACGAAGTTGACGTCAACGTGCACCCCGCAAAAATCGAGGTGCGCTTCCGCCGCTCGCAATTCGTTCACGATTTTGCGCGAGACTCGATCCGCCAAGCGCTGATGAACGTGCGGCCCGTTCCCAGCTTTGCTGCCGCCGCAACCGCCTCGTCACAAGGGCTGTCGGCTTCCCATGCAAACGCGCTCGACAGTGGTGCGTCCGCTGCCGCAGCCACGGGCGTCCCGCGCGCCATCATTCCGACGATGGAGGAAATCGGCGTTGGTTCTGGGGTCGGCTCAGACGGCGGATTCGATCTGACTTCCGATGCGCTAAGGCCGGTCGAGCAACGCTTCGCCTTTCCAGCCGGTCTGGAATCTCCCATTGAGTCAGGCATGGCTTCCGCTGCAGCTGCCGCTGCGCAAGCGCTCGCCTCGCCGAACTGGGCGGGAAATCTTGCAGCGCCGAACGCTGGCGCGCCGGCCACGCTTCCCCGGCCAGAGCAAATCGCGGATCTGAAACCGCTTGGCCAAGTGAGTTCGAGCTTTATCGTTGCGGTGAATGGCGAAGGATTGTGGCTTGTGGATCAGCACGTCGCACATGAGCGCGTGCTTTTCGAGCAGCACCTGGAAGCGCGGCGCGCGGGAAAAGTGGAAGCGCAGCGCATGCTGATGCCGATGGTGATTGAGCTTTCGCCGCGGCAAATTGTGATTTACGAGAAGATTGCAGAGGAATTGAACGCGAATGGATTTGAAGTCGAGCCGATGGGGCCGCGCAGCGTGGCGATTCAGGCGGTGCCTGCCGGTGTGGACGCGCCGGACGCGGAGAAACTATTGACGGAAATTCTCGATGGCATCGAGCGGGAGAACGCGGCGATTTCCATTGATACTTTGCAGGCGAAAATCGCGGCGTCCACCGCGTGTCATGCGGCGATCAAAATAAATATGCCGCTCGACCAAACAAAAATGGAATGGCTGCTGGGGGCGCTTGCGAAAACCGATTGTCCGATGAGCTGCCCGCATGGAAGGCCCGTTGTGCTCCGCTATTCGGTGAAGGAGATTGAGAAGGCGTTTCATCGGATTTGAGCAGGAAGAGAAAAGAAAGAAACGAAACACAGAGACACAGAGGGCGCAGAGAAGAGCAGACGAACATTTCAGGAGACGAGGCGAATGACGGAAGGGCAGAGGACGGCGGTGATTTTTGGGCTGGCGAACAAGCGCAGTATCGCTTGGGCGATTGCGCAGAAACTTTCGGCGGCGGGCTGGCGATTGGGCATTGCGTATATGAACGAGCGGCTGGGGCTGGAAGCGAAGGATCTGATCGCGGAGCTGCCGGGCGCGGATGGATTTATGTGCGACCTAACGCAGGACGATCAGGTGGCGCGCGTATTCGAGGAAATTAAGGCGAAGTACGGCGTGATCCACGGATTGGTGCACAGCGTGGGGTTCGCTCCGCCCGATGAATTGAAGAAACCGTTTGTGGAGACTTCTCGTGAAGGCTTTCGCATTGCGCATGACATCAGCGTGTATTCGTTGATTGCGGTGGCGCGCGGCGCGGCGCCGCTGATGGCGTCCGGCGGAGGAATCGTTACGCTGACGTACTACGGCTCGGAGAAAGTTGTGCCGAATTACAACGTGATGGGCGTGGCGAAGGCGGCGCTCGAGGCGACGGTGCGATATTTGGCGTACGATTTGGGGCCGAAGGCTATCCGAGTGAACGCGATTTCCGCGGGGCCGATCAAAACGCTTGCGGCGCGGGGCATCGCGAATTTTAGCGACATGCTGAAGACGCAGACGGAGCGCGCGCCGCTGAAACGCACTGTGGATCCCGGCGAAGTTGGATCGACCGCGACGTTTTTGCTATCGGATGCTGGGTCTGGGATTACGGGCGAAGTTATTTACGTGGATTGCGGCTACAACATCATGGGATTTTGAGTGGCACAGGCAATCCTGCCTGTGTGGTTTTGATTTTCTTTCATTTGCAAAAATGCACACAGCCAAGATTGGCTGTGCTACCTAAATGCCAAAACTTACCATTGCCATTGACGGACCGGCGGGCTCGGGGAAGAGCAGCCTGGCGAAACGCGTCGCGCAAACTCTCGGCTATTTGTATCTCGATAGTGGCGCGATGTATCGCGCGCTGGCGCTTAAAGCTCTGCGGAAGCAAATTTCGCTCGACGATTTTCTGGCGCTTGACGAATTGGCTCGCGCGACGCATATCGAGCTGAAACCTCCAACTTCGGAGCAGGAAGCGGCCGGCTCTAAAAATCGAGTATTTCTTGATACGGAAGAAGTGACGGAGGAGATCCGAACCGCGGAAGTGGCGCAAGCGGCGTCGCGGCTTGCGACGATCGCCGGCGTGCGCGAAATTCTTGTTGCCGAGCAGCAGCGCGCCGGTGCGGGCGGAGGCGTGGTGATGGAAGGGCGGGACATCGGCACGGTGGTTTTCCCGCGCGCGGAGCTGAAGATTTTTCTCGAAGCTTCGCCGGAAGTGCGAGCGGAGCGGCGTTGGAAAGAGCATCAGGAAAAAGGCGACAGCGATGACGCTCGCGCAAGTGCTGGAAGAAGTTCGCGAGCGCGACCGGCGCGACCGCGAACGAAAGGTTTCGCCGTTGGTGCGAGCGTCCGACGCGGTGCTGGTGGATAACACGGCGATGGATGTCGAGGAAACCGCGCGGCTCGTGGTGATGCTGGCGCGCGAACGAGAAAAGGAATTGGCGAAAGCGGCGGGCAGAGAAGCGTAGCCAGTTGTTCATCGCCGGCCTGATCCAGCGAAACCGATTGCAACGACTCATGACATCCCCAAGTTAGAGCTCGCAGCGAGCTTTCCCTCAACGATCGCCAAATCCAGTCGTCCGCCCGGCACAAATAGCCGAGGCGCGGTGTCTATTGTGTACGCGCAGGGAAAAACGCGAGGAATATATGGGCGACTGGAACCTGCTGGAATTGTGGCGTTCCATGGGAACGCTGTGCCATGGAGTGGTGATCGTGCTGGCGATTATGTTTGTGCGATCGCTGGCTGTGAGCGCGAACCGCGCGCTGCGCTATCGCCTGGCTCGGGAACAATCGAGGGCGTACATTTTCGAGACGGTAGATTCCTTTCGAGAAGGGAAGTTGGACCACGCGATTGTCCTTGCGGAGCACAACACGCGGAGCCACATAGCGAACATCGTTGCGGCAGGCTTGCTGGATTTTCAGGCGGCGCCGGACGGCATGCCGGAGCAGCAGGTGATCGAAGGAGTGCAGAGGAGTCTGGAGCGTTCGAGCGCGGAGACCACCGAAGAAATGAAGCGCGGGTTGAGCGGATTGGCGACGATCGCGGCGACGGCGCCCTTTGTGGGATTGTTTGGGACGGTGATCGGAATTTTAAACGCGTTTCGCAGTATCGATATCGCGCACGCAACGGCGATCAAAGTGATCGCAGGTTCGATTTCGGAGGCGCTGCTAACGACCGCGATTGGATTGTCGGTCGCGGTGCCGGCGGTGTGGTGCTACAACCTGCTGACGAATCAGATGGATGCGTTTGGCGTGGAGATGCAAAACTGCGCCCTGGAATTGGTGACGTATCTGCGGGCGCGCCAGGTCGGTTTGCACAAAGACATGCGCGCGCCGATTATTTCTGGGTGAGGAATGGCGGGGCGTTCGCGATGCTCGGGGAAGAGTTCGCGGAATCGTGTTCCAGGTGCGGCGTCGGGATGGCGCGGCGGAGGGCTAAGTACTTGAAAAGTAACAAGTAACGCGAAAAACGGGCCAAAAATGAGGATTTTTGAAAATTAGGGCTTGACAGAAAGTCGATGTGCGGTTACTTTCGAATTACCTCAGTTGTACCCTGCTGCAAATTAGGCAGGTCCTCACTGAGCGTGAAAAGCAAATATGAGACACGAAGATAAAAGCCAAATCGAAACAGCGCCAAGGCGATTGAGTCTCGTGGATTGCTTTATCACGCGACCGTAGTCAATTCCGTTCATTGACCGCCTAAGTCGTTTCGATCCAACACAATTCGTCGCGAAAGTGTTTTGCTTTGCGGGGAAACTGTAGCGAACTTGAAAAGTTCCGAGCTATAGGGACAGCGTAGGCCATTTTCTTTCTGAAATTTTCTGGCGAAAGAGATGTTCCCGGTATGGTGAAGTTCGCGGATGCTTCGCTTTACAAGTCTGGCCGGTGTACGCGGGCTTGCTTTCCGATTCTGTGAACCTTGATCCCTACCGGGATTATTAGAGGCGATGAATGGCGGCGGAAGTTGGCTGCGCAGCGCGACGCCATAGGTGTGCGCCGAAGAAGCCGTCAAGAGAAAACGAAATAAGGAGGTAATGAAAAAAGATTGCAGAGATTGCGGCGTGGTGAAGGATTGGTTTCCATGCGGTTCCGACGGTTGTGGATTCGAGTCCTACCCAGTAGCGATGAAAGCTCAGGGCGAAGGGCACGGGCGAGGACAAGCCAATAACTCAATGGATGGAGCACCTAATGTCCTTGTTCCGACTTTCTCGTCCGGCAGTGTTCTCGACGAAAGGAGGTGCGACGTGGAAAACGTAATGTCATTGGAAGGCCCGGTGTTGAAGGTCAAAGGCGAATTATTGGTGTTGATCGCCTTGGCGGACGGAGGTTCGGCATTCGTAGAGTGTTCCCGGGGCATTTCCGAAGTTCAGGGAGAGTTTTTGAAGATAGTGATTCCTGAATGGCTCGCCGGAATGCTGCGGATCGAAGAAGGTGATTTGGTTTGTGTGCATAACACCGGCGGCAAGTTCAACATCATTGCGTCAAGCCCGCGGCTGGTGCATTGAGAGCCGGCGCAGGGGTTCACGAAGTTCGACGCTTACCAGCTTGCGAAGTACAACCGCGTGTCGGTGGTGACGTTGCGCGACGTGCTGTTTTTCTGCCACGCAAAGCGGAAGGATGCCGTGCAGGAAGCTGTTTGGAAGAAGCTCGTTGAGAACACGCTCAAGCCTCCCGACACTTGGGAGGTTGCCTTGTCCGCAGGGAAGGACAAGCGCGAGAACTTCGAACGGCTGCTGCGCGAGGATACGCTGAGCGGCCAGGCCGTTCTGCGAAGCCTGCGCCCGATGCTTGCATCGGGCGCGGATCCGAAGCTCAGCCGCGAACGGTTCGAGAAGGGAGTGGCGCGGGCGCTGCCGTTTCGATTCGTGACGGAAGTAGCTCCAGGCACGGCGTAGATCGATTCGCTTTAGCCGGATAAACTAAAACAAGAACAGTAAAACCGGCGCAGCGGAGAAATCCGCTGCGCCGGTTTTCTTTTGTGTGCGCCGTTTATACGGATATGGCGGCGGCGCGCCTCGTGGCGGAAAGGTAGAATTCGGGGACGCGCTCTTCGTGGCAAGCGATTTTGGCGACGAGGCACGAAAGGGTTTTCCAGTCGGCGCGCTCGTAAGCGAGGAGGGTTTCCAAGACGTCTCGCAGGCGGTTCGGGCCGCCGCCGAGCGCCGTGCTGACTTCGGCGGAAAGCGGAAGATGAGAGAGGACGTCGTTCATGGGCATGTCAAGGATGGCGTCGGTGACGGAGAGAAGCCCCATAAGAAACAGATCGGATTTTTGCGCGACCATGCCAATGGGCGCGGAGACTTCCTCGCAAAAATAGGCGCGGGTAAGCGCGGTGCGGATCAACTCGGGAGATTTATCGCCGGCCATGTCGACGAGGGTGACTATAGAGACCCAGCGCCGAAACTCTTTTTCGCCAATCATGGAGATGGCCTGGGGGATGCTGCGAACTTCGCGGCGAAGGCCGAGAAGAGGAGAATTTAGGTAGCGCAGGAGCTTATAGACGAGGGAAGGCTCTTGCTTCAGAACTTCCTCGATTTTCTCGGCCTTAAAATCCGGAGCGTTAACGGATTCGAGCAGGCGGATGTAGTTCAGTTTGTTGCTGGGGATGTGGCGGCCTTCGACCATGATGGGCTTGGAAAAGAAATAGCCCTGAAAGAGCGTGTAGCCCATGCTTCGCGCTTCCTCGAGTTCGGATTGCGTTTCGACTTTTTCCGCGAGCATTTGCAGACCCTGAGGCAGATAGCGCTTGGCCATATCACGGCACACATCCTGATCGGAGGCGCGGAAGTCGACCTTCAGGAATCTTGCGAGAGCCAGAAGCGGTTCCCATTTGGCGTGATCGTCAAAGTCATCGAGAGCCAGAACGTAGCCCGCTTCGCGAAGATCCGCGCACGCGGCGACGATCTCGGGAGTGGGGACGACGGTTTCCAGAATTTCGACGACAATGCGGTCCGCGGGAAGAAGCTTGACGGCTCCCTGCAGGAGAGCGTTGTCATCGGCATTGATGAAGGCTTTGGCGTGACCGGTGAGCGTTTGCAGATCGAAGAGCATCGTGGAATCGACGATGACGCTGCTCGAGGCATCCTTGCGTGGCTGAAAGACGTTTTGCGGCCCGCCCCGGAAGAGCAGCTCGTAGGCGAATACTTTCAAGCGGTGGTCGAAGATCGGCTGTCGCGCGATGAATCGTTCGTACAAGGAACCCTCCTTGAATCAAAATGGCAGGTCTACGTTGCCTGCTGATGGAGACTGCAAGCATGGAGCACCGCAGCCTCATATTTATCGGCAACCATGAGTTCATCGATACCGGCCCGGGTTGCCGCAGCCTGGAATTGATCCCAATCGGCGGACTCGTAGGCCAGAGCGGTTTCGAGCACATCGCGAAAGAGACCTGAGCCTCCCAGCAGCGCGGCGCAGATTTCCGCGGAGACTGGCAATTCTTCCAGGAGTTCCGGCATCGGCCTGCCGAAAAATACTTCCAAGAGAGAGAGCAGCCCCAACAGAAAAAATTCCGGCGAGCTGTGGGAACCGCGCAGGAGTTTCGAGATGCCTTCGCAGAAGTACGCGCGGACGAGCGCGCAACGGAGCAACTCCGCAGGCTCATCTAGGGATGCAGCGAGGACGGCGACCACGCTGATCCATCGGCGAAACTCTCTTTCGCCGAGAAGAGCCAGGGCATAGGGAATGGAGCGGACCTCGCGCGCAAGGCCGAGCGCGGGGGAATTGAGATAACGCAGGAGCTTGTAGAGAATCGCGGGTTCCTGCTTCAGAATGCGCTCGATTTCATCGTAGCGGAGCTCGGAAGCCGCCGATTCGCGGAGCAGGCGGAGGCAGTTCATCTTTCCCGCGGGCAGGTCGCGGGCCGCAACGATTTCAGGCCGCAGAAAAAAGAACCCCTGGAACATGGAGTATCCGGACAGGGAGGCATGTTCGAACTCCTTGCGTGTTTCAATCCGCTTGGCTATGAGCTTCAAACCGTTCCCCGCGAAGATCCTGGCAATCGCTTTCTGTTCGTCCCGGGTGGTAGTTCGAAAATCCACTTTCAGGAAGGAGGCGAAGCGGATCAGCGGCTTCCAGAGAGCGTTGTCTCGGAAGCCATCGAGGGCGAGCTGGTAGCCGGACTGCTGGAGGTTCTGGCAGGCGAGGAGTGTGTCAAGGCCCACGGCAGGAGGTTCGGTTAGCTCAATCACGGTTTTGGTGCTGGAGAGCAAAAAAGCAGAGCCCCCGCGAATCTCGTCGGGACTCATATTCAGAAAAGCTTTGCCGGCGCCGATCAAGGCGTCCCAGCGGAGCAGCATGGTGCTGTCCACGATGACGTGCGCCGTCGCGTGTTCGGATGAACTCGAGCCATTGTCGCGGCCAGCGCGAAAGAGAAGTTCGTACCCGAACACTTCGAGCCGGCGGTCGAAGATGGGCTGGCGAGCGATGAATCGTTCGTACAAGTGCACTCCTTCGGACAGCACGAAAATCGTGCTGCACGGCGCGGCAGGAAGCGCTGCTCGAGAGGAGAGCTTGCGGGAAGGGGGCGCTGATTTTTACGTTCAGGCCGGTGCGGACATCGACCCGAGGAATTCCGCGTTGGACTTCGACTTGGTGAGGCGGCTGAGCAAAAGCTCCATCGCTTCGACGGTCGAGAGAGGGCTCAAAACTTTGCGCAATACCCAAACGCGTGCGAGTTCGTCCGGTGGCAGGAGCAACTCGTCCTTACGCGTGCCGGAGCGCTGAATGTCGATGGCCGGGAAGACGCGCTTATCGGCGAGGCGGCGGTCGAGATAAATTTCCATGTTGCCGGTGCCCTTGAACTCCTCGAAAATGACGTCGTCCATGCGGCTGCCGGTGTCGATCAGCGCGGTGGCGATGATGGTGAGCGAACCGCCTTCTTCGACGTTGCGCGCGGCGGCGAAGAAACGGCGGGGGCGCTGCAAAGCGTTAGCGTCGATACCGCCGGAGAGGACTTTGCCGGAAGGCGGCGTGACGGCGTTGTAGGCGCGAGCGAGACGAGTGACGGAATCGAGCAGAACGACGACGTCGCGCTTGTGCTCGACGAGCCGCTTGGCTTTTTCCAGAACCATTTCCGCGACCTGGATGTGGCGCTGCGGCGGCTCATCGAAAGTCGAGCTGATAACTTCGCCCTTGACGGTGCGCTGCATGTCGGTGACTTCTTCCGGGCGTTCGTCGATCAGCAGAACGATGAGCGCAACTTCCGGATGATTGGTGGTGATGGAGTTGGCCATGGACTGCAGGATCATGGTTTTGCCGGTGCGCGGAGGAGCGTTGACGAGTCCGCGCTGGCCTTTGCCGACGGGGCAGAGAAGGTCGAGCACGCGGCCGGTCATGTTCTCTTTGGTGGTTTCCATCTTGAGGCGGCCCTGAGGGTAGAGCGGCGTCAAATTGTCGAAGAAGATTTTGTTGCGCGCGACTTCCGGATCTTCAAAATTGACGGCTTCGACTTTGATCAGCGCGAAATAACGTTCGCCGTCTTTGGGCGGGCGCACCTGCCCGGAGACGGTGTCTCCCGTGCGCAGATCGAACTTGCGGATTTGCGACGGCGAAACGTAAATGTCATCTGGGCCGGGGAGGTAGTTGTATTCCGGCGCGCGGAGAAAACCAAATCCGTCGGGGAGACATTCGAGGACGCCTTCGGAAAAGATCAGCCCGTTTTTCTCCGTTTGGGCGCGGAGAATCTGAAAGATCAATTCCTGTTTGCGCATGCCGCTGGCGCCAGGAATGTTCAATTCCTTGGCGATCTTGGCGAGGTCGGTGATGTTTTTTTCTTTTAACTCGGCGAGGCTAATGCTCATCTGATTGCTTCCTTCAACGCTTGTTTCTTTCATATGTCCTTAACTTTGATTGTGTAAATTGACCTTCTTTTTTGCGTGGCCGCGGAGCGGTCAACAAAATCCCGGATTTTTAGTGAGGTGGCGCACCGCACTGGCGGACAAACCAAAACATGCCAGGATGGGCAAACCAGACTTTCTGTAACCGGCGGCAGCGCGGAGCCACGACATGCAGGGAAAAACTCGCAAGGCGGGCCCAGAACCACGCTACTTAGTTGGTCAAACTCTTGTCTTTCTCGGCGCTGGCGACGAAAGGTTCCGCAACGGGCGCAACCTCGGGATGTTCGAGCGGCACGATCAGCCGTTCGAGCGCAACCTGCAGCACTTCATCCATGGTTTCTACAAAATGAACTTGAGACAGGAGAGGATCTCCTGCGGGATATCCGCCAGGTCCTTCTCATTGTCCTTCGGAAGCAGTACCGTATGCAAGCCCATTCGATGGGCGGCCAGGAGCTTTTCCTTGACGCCGCCGATGGGGAGAACCTTGCCACGCAAGGTGATTTCGCCGGTCATGGTGACGTCGCGGCGCACGGGGATTTTGGTCAGCGCGCTGACGATTGAGGTGCAGATGGTGATTCCGGCGGAAGGACCGTCCTTGGGGATGGCGCCTTCGGGCACGTGCACGTGGATGTCGAGCATTGCGATAGAAATCGCTGGCGAGGCCGAGTTGCGCGGAGCGCGAGCGAACGTAGCTCATGGCTGCTTGCGCGGACTCCTGCATCACGTCGCCGAGTTTTCCGGTGAGCGTGAGACGGCCTTTGCCTTCCATCAGGGTTGCTTCGGTGGCGAGGACGCAGCCGCCGACTTCCGTCCAGGCGAGGCCGGTGGTCAAGCCGATTTCGTTGTGCTTCTCGAGCCAGTATTCGCGATATTTCAGGATACCGAGGAAATCGTTCGCGTTGGCTGGGGTGATTTCGACGCTGACGCTGGCGCCTTCAGTGACGACTTTGCGCGCCATTTTGCGGGCGATATTCTGGATTTCGCGTTCGAGGCTGCGCACGCCGGCTTCATGCGTATAGTGGCGGATGATGTGCAGCAGGCCTTCGTCGGTGAACTTGAGATTATTTTCGTTGAGGCCGGTGGCTTCGCGGGCTCGCTTTACGAGGAAGCGCTTGGCGATTTCGAGTTTTTCCTGCTCGGTGTAACCCGGCAGGCGCAGAATTTCCATACGGTCCTGCAAAGGCTGAGGAATAGTGTGCAGCACGTTGGCAGTGCAGACGAACATCACTTTCGAAAGATCGTATTCGACGTCGAGATAGTGGTCCGTGAAGCTGTGATTCAATTCGGGGTCTAGCACTTCCATCAACGCGGCCGACGGATCGCCGCGGAAATCTGTGGACATTTTATCGACTTCGTCGAGAACGAAAATCGGGTTTACCGTGCCGGCCTTTTTCATCATTTGGATGATCTGGCCGGGCAGCGCGCCGATGTAGGTGCGGCGATGGCCGCGAATTTCGGCTTCATCGCGCACGCCGCCAAGCGACACGCGAACAAACTTGCGGCCAGTGGCATGGCCGATGGACATCGCTAGCGAGGTCTTGCCGACGCCCGGAGGGCCGACGAAACAAAGAATGGAGCCTTTGGGATTCTTCACTAAGCTGGCGCACCGCCAGAAATTCCAGGATGCGCTCTTTGATTTTTTCGAGGCCGTAGTGCTCTTCGTTGAGGATTTTCTCCGCGGCCAGGATGTCGCGAATTTCCTTGGACTTCTTTTTCCAGGGTACGGCGAGCAGCCAATCGAGATAATTACGGCTGACGGTGGACTCCGCCGACATGGGCGGCATCAATTCCAGGCGCTTCAGTTCCTGAATGGCTTTTTCGTGGACTTCCTTGCTCATGCCGGCGGCTGTCGATTTTTTTCTTGAGCTCGTCGATTTCGCTTTTTTCGCCGCGGCCGAGTTCCTTTTGGATAGCCTTGAGCTTTTCGTTGAGGTAATACTCTTTTTGCGCGCGCTCCATCTGGCGCTTTACGCGGGTATTGATGTTGCGGTCGACGTTCAGCTTTTCGAGTTCGATTTCGAGAATGTCGCCGATGCGGTTGAGGCGCTCGATGGGATCGACCGTTTCAAGAAGGTCTTGCTTTTCGTCCACGGGGAGCTGCAGGTTGGCGGCAATCGTATCCGAAAGGCGGGCGGGGTCATCACCTCGCGCTGCCGCGATCATCGTGTCGTAATTCAGGCTTTGCGAGAGCTTGATGAACTGTTCGTAGAGGTCGGTAATCTTCTGTACGGTCTGGTCAACCGCCGGGAGACGGCTCAACGCGCGCATTGAGCAGGCGAACAGTGGCACGAAAAAAGCCCTCTTCGGAAGTGATGGAAAGCGCACGAGCACGCTCGACGCCCTCGACCAAAACTTTGATATTGCCATCGGGCAGCTTAACGCTTTGGACGATATTCGCGAGCGTGCCAACCGCATAAATTTCTTCCGGCTTCGGGTCATCGACGGAGGCATCGTGCTGCGTGGACAGAAATATCTTCTTGTCGCCTGCCAGCGCCTCTTCAAGAGCGCGCACGCTGGCTTCACGGCCAACGATGAACGGAGTCATCTGCTGCGGAAAGATGACCATGTCGCGCACCGGCATCATAGGTACGCGTTTCAAATCTTGTTTTTCTCGATTGAACATTAGGGCCCCTGAAAATCGTACGAAATCCCAAAAACGGCCTATCCGGCCTTTTCGAGCAAACTCCAATTAATTTCCCGGCTGCGGACCATTTCCGCGGTGACGACGAAGTCGCGCACTTTGCGCTGCATCGGGAGGTGATACATCAATTCGAGCATGAGGTCTTCGAGAATCATACGCAAGCCGCGCGCGCCAACTTTGCGCTGCATAGCGAGCTCGGCGACGGTGTCGAGCGCATCATCCGTGAAACGCAGACGAACATTTTCGAATTCGAACAGGCGCTGGTATTGCTTGAGCAGCGCGTTCTTGGGTTCCGTCAGGATACGGACGAGAACGTTTTTGTCCAAATCGTTCATGACGCCGGCGACGGGCAAGCGGCCGACGAATTCCGGGATCAAGCCGTAGCGAATCAGATCGCCGGGCTGCACTTGCTCGAGCAATTCCGTGTTGCGGCGGCTGGCGTTGAGGGCGCGGCGTCGGTATGAAAGCCGAGCGAATGGCGGCCGGCGCGCTTCTCGATAATTTTTTCCAGGCCGACGAAAGCGCCTCCGCAGACGAACAAAATGTTCGTCGTGTCGACAGGAGTAAATTCCTGGTGCGGGTGCTTGCGGCCGCCCTGAGGCGGCACATTGGCGATCGTGCCTTCCAGAATTTTCAGCAGCGCTTGTTGCACGCCTTCGCCGCTCACATCGCGCGTGATCGAAGGGTTTTCGTCCTTCTTGGCAATTTTGTCGATCTCATCGATGTAGATGATGCCTTGCTGCGCTTTTTGAACATCGCCATCGGCGGCCTGCAGCAGTTTCAAAATAATGTTTTCGACGTCTTCGCCGACGTAGCCGGCTTCGGTGAGCGTGGTGGCGTCCACGATGGCGAACGGCACATCCAGCATGCGCGAGAGCGTTTGCGCGAGGAGCGTCTTGCCCGTGCCCGTGGGGCCAATCAAAAGAATGTTGGACTTGCTCAACTCGACGTCGCCCGGCTGCTTGTTCAAAAAGATGCGCTTGTAATGATTGTAGACGGCGACGGCGAGTTTCTTTTTCGTGCGGTCCTGCCCAATGACGTAGCCATCGAGAAATTGCTTGATCTCCGGCGGACGCGGAAGCCTGCGCGCGGGCGCAGCGGCTTGTTCGCGCTTTTCATCTTCAAGAATGGTCTGGCAAACGCCGACGCATTCGTTGCAGATATAAGCGCGCGGATAGTCCGAGGGAGAGCTGATCAACTTTTCGACCTGTTCCTGAGTCTTGTGGCAAAAGGAACAGCGCAGCGGCTCGTCTGGGTTGAATTTTTTCACTGGTATGAAGGCCTCGTCTCCGCTGGGCTTCGACGGAGTCTCTATCCCTTATTCTAGGCCGATTTATCCCTGGAGCAAAAGAGAAACTCGAAACGCTACTGACTTTTAAGAACCAGCTTGCGAGCCCCGGCCGCCCCCGCGGCATCCGTTCGCTAGCGATGCTTGTAAATGATCTCGTCGATCATGCCATATTCCTTGGCTTGTTCGGGATTCATAATGAAATCCCGCTCGACGTCCTTCTCGATTTTGTCGACCGACTGGCCGCTGTGCTGCGAAAGCAGCTGGTTGATGACGGTGCGCATGCGCAGAATCTCTTTGGCGTGCAGGTCGATGTCGGTGGCCTGGCCGCCCAGGCCGGACATCCACGGCTGGTGAATCAGGATGCGCGCGTGCGGCAGTGCGAAACGCTTTTTCGGCGTCCCGCCGGCAAGAAGAACCGCGGCAATCGATGCCGCTTGGCCGACACAAGTCGTCACCACGTCCGGCTTCACAAATTGCATGGTGTCATAAATCGCAAAACCCGCGGTGATCGAGCCGCCCGGGGAATTGATGTACAGCTGAATGTCTTTTTCCGGATCTTCGGCTTGCAGGAAGAGCATCTGCGCGGTGGCCAGATTGGCGACGTGATCGTCAATCGGCGTGCCGATAAAGATGATATGTTCCTTCAACAGCCGGGAATAAATGTCGTAGGCGCGTTCGCCGCGGCTGGTCTGTTCGACCACCATGGGTACAAGCGTTGTGCCGCGATACTCTGGTTCTTCGAAATTTTTCATGGAAATGGTTGAGTTGCCGGACTGTTTCACTTTGCATCTGCCGCCGCGCTTGCTGCCGCAACGGTTTTGACCTGAGCGTTCTGCGCGAGCCAGTCGAGAGTTTTATCGCTTCTCAACTTCGCTTTCATCCTATCGAGCGCACCCTGCTTTGTCAAACGAGCGCGCGCGACTTCTGCGGATTCGCCACTATGACTGGCCATGTGTTCCAGCTCGGCCCCGACTTCTTCCTCGGTCACGTCGATGTTTTCCGCGGTGGCAATGCGGTCGATGATGAGTTCGGCCTTTACGTCATCCGTGGCGCGTTCCTGCTGCCGCTTGCGCAGGGTAACCCAGTCCACGTTGACGGCGCGGGGATCGACACCTTGCGCGGCGAGCGAGCGAACCACCCGTTCGAGGCGCACATCCATTTGATGCTCGACGAGCGCTTCCGGTACAGGGAAGTCGTGCAGCTTCACCAGCTCGGTGATCACTTTCTCGCGCTGCAATTCCTTTTGGCGGTGATCGCGCTGATGCTCGAGACTTTCCGAGACCTTCTTTTTCAACTCGTCCAGCGTGGCCGCGTCGCTTACATCTTTGGCAAATTCGTCATTCAGTTCCGGAAGCTTTTTGTTCTTGATGCCGAGGACCTCGACGGCATAGTTGTAGGTTTTCCCGGCAAGCTTTTGATCGGGATAGTCGGCGGGATAAGCCACGTCAAATTTCTTGTGGTCGCCGATATTTGCGCCGCGCAGGTTTTCGTTGAAGGGCTCCATCGTCTCTTCGGCGCCGATGTGGCAGAGGACGCTATCCGCTTGCAGCGGCTCGCCGCCGCCCGCCGGAGTTCCCATCAACTTCAATTGCACGTAGTCGCCGTTTTCGACGGCGCGCCCTTCGACCGGAGCAAATGCCGCTGCCCGTTCCCGCATCTCCTCGAGCGTTTTTGCGACGTCGGCGTCGGTGATGTCCATGGCGGGCATCTCGATGGCGAGGCCTTTGTAATTCGCCAGCTCAAATTCAGGGAGAACTTCAAAGACGGCGCGGAACTTCAGCGGCTGGCCTTCCGCGAAATCCAGCTTCTCGACTTGCGGCTGCGAAACGGGCGTCAGCTTTTGTTCGGAGACGGCTTTTTCAACGCGCTCCGGGACGAGCGATTGCAGCACCTCGCCCTTGATATCTTCGGCAAATCGCCTGCGGATCAACGAAACGGGCGCTTTGCCCGGCCGGAATCCCGGCACGCGCGCAACGCGAGCAAATTCCTTGGCCACGCTCTCGATTTTTTTTGTAACTTCTTCCGCGGGAATCTCCAAATCCAGCTCGCGGCGGCAAGTTGCTTCAGCCATGGAACAATCCTCTCCTAGATGAATGATGCGGCAGCGTTTAGGTCTTCGTGAAAATACTCGCTGATCTCGACGGCACGCGCCCTGGTATCTTGCGGGAAGCCAAGCTTGACGGCTATTTTGCGGCCACACATGCACTCAGATGAGGCCAGACAGGTAAGAACTTGGCCTGCAACGCAAACTAAGAGTATAGGCGACGCTGCGGGGAGCGTCAATTGAAGCGAGTTGTGAGGAATGGGAGCGCTTCGCGATTGCGCGTTTGGCCTGCGTTTATGTAAAGCCCTTATCGATGGGAAATAAATCTCTCCTGTCAATGCCCAGGCAGCTCCAAATTCTCGACCAGTTTATTGAGGAGCGCTCGGTATTCTTGGGCTTTCTGAGAGGTGCGCTCGTAGTTCAACTCAAGGTTGACGGGTGTTCCATTTATTTCGAAGAAGTAGCTCTCGTATATCCATCCACGTTGTGAATCCGGGGACGTAAAACAGAAGGCGCTAATCGCACCCACTGATCTGTTTGTGAGATTCTTACCCGTTTGAACAGCATCCGGAGCATTCTTCGTTGCGGCATACACCCATTCTTTGAAGCTCTTGTAAATCACGGGCATCGGATGGAACGCGATGGTTGCTCCCCCCGCTGGAATGGTCAGATCGGCTGTCCTATCCTGCCTCTCAAAATTTCCAATTGTTACGCCTCTGTCAGCTTCGTCGACTATCCGCCATCCCGCGGGGCAATTTGATTGAATTCTGGCTAATTTCACAACGCAGCCCGCTTTCTCAGAACCCGAACCATTCTGAGACCAAGCACAATCCGATGCTCCTGTAGACAGCGCGATTGCGAACAACACTTCGAACACTCGGTGAGACTTCATGGGAACCACAATTACCTGGAACAGGAAGAAAATTCAAGTGCTCGCAGTGGCGCGGCTGCGGGCGCTACGGGAGGGCAAGTAGTGCAAGCAAACACTACACCGGAGAGGCGAGGATCCGTTGGGGTAAGGTCAGCCAGCGGGAGTGGCCTGGCTCAGGGCTTTGGTGAAATCGGCGTGGAGCAAGCGATGGAAGAGATGTTCGCCGGCTTCGCGGCGGACCGAGAGACGTCCGGCGACGTAGGCGCGCGAACCGAGCCCGCGCTGAACGGCATCGCAAATGGCCATGTCCTCGTCCTGCACTTTTTCGCTGACGGCGATGCTCTCTTTGTGGCTGACTTCGGCAGCCGCGCTGGTGTCCGCAAAATAATAGTCGAAGACTACCGCGCAGCGATCGACAGCGAGAGGCAGCACGAGATTGGTGTCCATCACGCCTTCATAGGCGTTGATCATGAAATTGGGATAGAGCCAGAGATAGAAGGCGCGTCCTTGCCGGGTGGCGGCGACTCCGGCCTCGGAAGACGAATCCGAAGAGAGCGGGCTCGATTGCAGACAAGCGCGTTCAAAATTTTCAATGGTGTATTTGGTGTATTCGATGACGCTGCTCAGGCCCTTGTGCGCGTGGGGCACGTGATAGCCGCCGTCGAGATAGTTGTCGACGTAGACCTTCCAGTTGCAATTGAGGGTATAAACGCGGCGATCGAAAAATCGGAGTTTTTTCGCGAGGTCGAGCGGCGCTACCAGCTCGGGCACCACGCCGAGAAAATCGCGCAGAGGCGCGGCCTGGCCGTCCAGGTTAACAAAAACAAAATTCTCCCAGGTGTCCACGCGGACGGGCACCAAGCCATTCTTGGCGCGATCGAAGTTGCACACGCCGTCGAATTCGACCATCCCCTTTAGCGCGCCATCGATGCCGTAGGTCCAGCCGTGATAGGGGCAGCGAAACTGTTTCGCGCAGCCTTGCGCCTCGGTGACGACGGCGGCAGCGTGATGGCGGCATACATTGTAAAAGGCCCGCAACTGGCCGTCTTCTCCGCGGGCCACGACAAGAGGTTCGCCGGCCAGCTCCGCGGTGAAAAATTGCCCGTTGTCGCGCACCTGATCCGTGCGTCCCACAACCTGCCACGTATCGCTGAAAACGCTCGCGCGCTCGAGTTCCGCGATGCGTTCATCGAAGTACCATGGTGCGGGAATCGTCCAGGCTTCTTCCAGCGGATCGAACGGGTTATATAGGTTCACTACGTCGCGGAGGGTTCGTTCCATGCCTGCTCTCCTTAGTAGACTAATTTGAGCGAAAACTGAATTTGGCGCGACGACCCGGCGGTATGGCTAATGATGCCGAAGCCGCTGCCAAGCACTGTGTTGGAAGGCAAACCGAAATTCACGATATTAAATATGTTAAAGAACTCCGCGCGAAACTCGAGCATACCCAATTCGCGATGGCCTCTTTTTCCAAACGGAGTGTCCTTGATCAGGGCCATGTCGAGATTGTGGAAGCCCGGTCCGCGGAAGGTGTCGCGTCCCAATGTACCAAAAACGCCTTGATTCGGGCCTGTTCCGCCCGGGACGTTTATCGGAATAAAGAAGAACGAACTGTTGTTGGCGCCGCGGCCGAAATAATCTTCCCGGATGGTGCGGCTCGTGGAAAGATCCGGCATCGTGACCAAATCAGGGCGATCGGCGCCGCCCGCTCCTGCTCCGGTTTGCTGAATCCCGGAATAGACGGTGAACGGCGGTCCAGTCGTCAACGTCGTGATATTCAGGAACTGCCAGCCTTTTGTGAGCCGGCTTCCAAGCGGTTGAAGGAAGCTGACTCGGTCCAAGGGCAGCGATTGAAACAAGCTGATCGCGAAGACGTGCGTCTCGTCGAAGGTGGAAGGTCCTTTGTCGGCGCTCGGATTCAATGGATTTTGCGGCAGCGTTTGCAGAGTAACGCCGCCGCTCGAGGGAATTCCGCCAGGCACGGCGCTGGTATTGTCGAGCGATTTTGAATAGGTGTAGCTGGCCTGGAAGCTCAAGCCAATCCGCGAGTAATTTTCCGTCGCGCTGGTTTGCAGCGCGTTGTAGCTGGAATGCGCGGAGCTGGCCATGATGGTTTCCGGCCCAAAGCCGCCAATGGCATGCCCGGCTGCGTTGAACTGTGTAAACGGAGCAAATTGCGGATCGGCGCCGGTGTAGCCATTCGGCACCAGCACGTTGGCAAGATGAACGCCCGCCGTACCAACGTAGGATGCGCTTACCTTGAGGGTGCCAAAGTCATGATCGACGCCCGCGGTATAGGTTCCGATGTAGCCGTTGCCGAGGTGCCTGTCAATCGCTGACAGCACGAACAGCTGCACCTCGTTGCCCGGCGTGATCGCCGCCAAATCCTGCTGAAATCGTGGCAGATCAATGGGGATATTCGCCGGCAAATTGGCGCTGCTTCCGGAGCCAAAGAGCAACTGTCCCTGGGTGGTATAGACCGGTGGCAATGACTCGGGCCTGACGGTGTTCTGAAACGGCACAGGTACGCCGGGCAAGGCCGTAACGATCGGCTGGAAAATGAGGGGAAAGCCGCCAGTGACATAATTTTGGAGCCACAAGTTCGGCAGAAGCGTCGTAATCGCGCCTCCGGCATGAAGTGTGGTGCGCTTCGTCGCAGCAAAGTCGATGGAGACGCGTGGCCCCCAGCCATTTCGGTCCAGCGGATAAATGGGTTGGGGATTGTACAAAAAGAGTTGCTGCGCGCCGGGCGCGAAAAACGACGTTGGGTTGCCGGCGGCATCCACCGGAATGGTGACGGAGGTGCGGTGCTCGGATTCCTTGATGCGGCTGTTCAAGTCGTAGCGCAAGCCATAATTCAGGCTGAGTCGCGCATTCAGCTTCCAAGCGTCCTGAAAATAAAAGTTGTAAGCTTCGCGCCGCACACCGGCTTCGTCAAATTTGTTTCCGACCGGCGTCAAGCTTGCCGCGGCTGTAATTCCATAAGGAATAGGGAGTTGCCGTGAGCAAACCCGTCAACGAATCCGGCAAAGCCTGGCCCGGCAGAATGTCATGCAGACCGCTGGCGGAGGGAATCAACACTGGCGAAAAGCTGGCCTCCTCCAAAGGTATAAATGCCGTTTGGATTCGTCCCGAATATCGTGGCGTCGCGGTTGAAACGCAGCTCGACTCCCCACTTGAAGCTGTGGGATCCGTGTGTATACGCCATGTCGTGCTTTAGTTGGTAAAGATTTCTGTACGATCCAAAATCGAGCCGTCGGCGGAATTGTAGTTCTCATATAGCCCATCCGCGAACGCGATCTCCGGCTGGGTCGTGATTGTTGGTCGGGAAAAATCGGCGTGCTTCGGATGTAGCCCAGGATGTGTAGAAAGCCAGCTGCGGAGAGATTGTTCGGGTAGCGTATTGCTGCGTTTCGCTGATGATCGAAAAAATCCACGCCGAAACTTGGGTCGATGGCCGTCTGATCGGGATTTGTCGTTGGGCCAGTCACTTGGTTCAGGCTGAATCGCGCAGAACAGCATTCGCTTTATCGGAAATGCGGTGATCGATGCGCACGGAGAATTGGTCGGTATCGGTCGCCACTTTGGAAGAAGTCGCGTACGTGCGCGCGCCGAAAGGCCCTGCGGTTCATTCGGCAACGGGTAGCCAGCCAGGACGGAGGCTATCGCCGGGTTGACGGGAACAATAACGTATCGCCAGGAAAAGTCGTGGTATCAATTCCTTGGCGCTCCTGCAGCGGTCGGAACGGCAAACACCTGGGTGGTTCCGAGAATCTGCCGGAAGCCTTGATACTCGACGAAATAAAATGTTTTGTCGCGGCCGTCATAAATGCCTGGGAGAACCAAGGACCCCCATTGGTCACTCCAAATTCGTTGCGCACAAATGGCGGTATCCGCCCGTGTCGCCTACGCTGGCGTGATCGAAAAAATTTCGCGCGTCGAATGCGGCGTTACGCACAAATTCAAAACGCTGCCGTGGACTTCGTTCGTGCCGGACTTGGTGATGACATTGTTGAAGCCTGCGGCGCCGTGGCCGATCTCCGCCGGCATCACGCCGGAACTCGATTGCACTTCCTGAATCGCGTCGACGTTAAAGTTGGAGAAATGTAGCTCCCGCCGAGTTCCGGGTCCGTTGTATCGGCGCCATCCATGGCAAAGACCGAGGCCGAGCCACGCTGGCCATTCACGGCAAACTGTTGCGTGAAATTCGCGGCGCCGTTGGTGTCCGTCATGGTGCCCGCTGCAAGAAGCAAGAGTTTGCTGAAGTCGCGCTCGTTCAGAGGCAAGCCGGAAACCTCTCCGCTGGACAGATGCTCTCCTCCGCTTGCCTGAGCGGCAGTTGCTTCCCGAGTCGGTCAACAACGACCACGGTCCCGTCTTGCGGAGAAAGTTCAAGACTTGGAAGATAACTTTTCCAGCTTCAACGATCAGAGGATTTGCGGCGATATAGGTCCTACCCGCTAAGTCTACGGAGAGTTCGTAGCTGCCTGCGGTATTTCCTGGAACGAAAACGCGCCGCTTGCCGAAGTCTGAGACGGTGTACCCGCGATCACCGGATTGTGCCCGCAATCGTATACTTGCGTTGGCGACGGGTTTCCGCTTTTATCACGCAATACTCCGGTCCAGGAAGATGCTGGAGAAGGATTGCCCCGCAGGAACCATCAGGAAAGCAACAACGAAGAAAATCGCCGAGAATCTTAAGAAGCGCATGCCAGGTCGAACGGCGGCAATCTGCGTGTTGCCGTCGTTCCGGCAAGATTGTCCCAGCCCATCCTTTCTTGTTCCATTGGATTTCAGCATAAGGCCGACCGAGGTACCCCTGTGCCGGATTCATCCCGGCTTCTCCATGCCGGCCCACACTTCGGAAAAAGTGGCTGAGAACGGCGGGCTGTCTTAGCGATGGGTGGCCGCTCTCTCGTCCCCATCCCTGCGCTCTGCAAGCAACGCACTTGCAAGGAGGGTGAGGCAACCCCATACGCCGAGTTCCCACCAAAATTGCTTTCGTTCGGCCAATTCAAAGTTAAGCGCGTCTCCCATCGCGTCGCTGGCAGCTTCCGCTTTTTTAACGGCACGTTCATTGTTGCGCTGAAGCTGGTCTGCCAACTGCTGGTCCTCGGGCGCCTCTCGCAGGTCTCGCGGGCTATTGTTCGCCACGCTGGCGCTGGCCTCTTTTTGTGCATTTAATGCGCGTTGAACCCTTACTTCGGACGTGGCGTCGGCCGCCGACCATTGCAGTGCGGTTCCAACAATCACACCGGTCAGTCCGATCCAGCAGGCCAGCACTACGTACGCCAAGAATCTATGCAGGCTCACGCTTCGCACCTTTGCCCCGGTTCATGTTACCGGGGATAAACTTGTAGTTGGCGAAAGACTGCCGGCAACGCTGCGCGGCAATGCGCCCATCCACTCGTTTTCACACGATTAAACTACATGACTTGTCCGCGCGCAACACGAGCCCCAGAGTGCTGCACTCAACAATGACATTGGATTTAAGGCTGAGGACCGCTCAGAAGCCCGCCAGCTAACCTTCCCAAGTCGGCGAGAAAGCGGTGATGAGCATGGTGCGGAAGGAGGGATTTGAACCCCCACGGCCTTTCGGCCACAAGATCCTAAGTCTTGCGCGTCTGCCAGTTCCGCCACTCCCGCAGTGGTTCCACCAATATACCGGGAATCGGCCCCTGCCCGCTATACCCGTCAGCGGTCACGAAGGTGCTGGATTGTGCCCCGTCTCAGGAGCATAATAGCGATGTATTTGGTGTGTCTTTTGGCCACCCCCGCGGCCGAATACTGGCGCCTTCCCCCGATAGGCGTCATAGCGAGGCCCCGCTGCGAAAGAGGGCAGCGCCATGATCATTCAAGAGCAGGGCGATCAGCTTATTCTGATCCGGCAGACGGACCATGCCATGTTGGCGGGTTTTTTTGCGCGCGCGCTGGGAAACAAGGTTTTCACGCGGCCCGAGCCCTTTGAATCCTTCTGCTTGGCCGCCGCGGAGCACGACAACGGCTGGAACGAGTGGGAGTTGCTTCCCCAAATCGATCCCAAGACTTTCACGCCTTATAACTTCATGTCCATTCCGACCGAGGAGCACATCGCCCTCTACCAGCGAGGGATTGAACGTGTGGTCCGAGCGGACCGCTACGCGGGACTTCTCGTCAGCATGCACTGCGCCGGGCTTTATGATCGAACGCGCGCGACGATGCCGGGCTTCTCCGCCAAGTACGTCAAGTCCAATGAGGCGCACCTGGTCACCGACTTCCTGCAACGGCTGAGACTCCAGCAGCTTCGCCTCAAGGTCGATCTTCGTGCGGACTCGCTCATGAAGACTTACGCGGACGACCACGCGCTCCAGACGAATCTGCAGCGACTGGAAGCGCTGGATCGTCTTTCGCTCTATTTTTGTCTTGCCCCGCTGGATGGCTCGACGATTGATGCCGTCCCCGTGAACGCCAACGGCAGCGAGGCGGATTGGGACCTTGCAGCCAGCGGGTAACACTTTCGTTACACTGAACCCGTATCCTTTCCAGAAGGATCCGCTGGAGATCAGCATTCTTGCCCGGCGCGTTCACAAGCGGCCCTACGCGGACGAAAATGAGTTCCAGAAAATCCTGGCACAGGCTCCTTATTTCGCGATGAACTTCACGCTAAGCGCCGATGGAGCACGCATTAACTCGCGCTCCGCCGTCGCCTAGAAGTTCCGCCTAACCTCCCAGCCCTAGCCGTTTCCTGCAATCCGTCCAGCATATTTAGTCCAACGTTTGCCCGCGCGTCTCCGGCAGCGCCAGCGCGAGCAGCGCCGCCATCAAGAATGCTCCGGCCTCCAGGAAAAATGCCGGGCCGATCCCAAATCGCAGCGCCAGCGCTCCCACGGCAAACGGCGCCACCGCGGATAGTCCCCGGCCGATGTTGTAGCTCAAGCCCATGGCGGCGGCGCGAATCTCGCCGGGGAAAAGTTCGCTGGCAATCGCTGCGTAGCCCGAGAAATAGCCCGTCCCGAAAAAGGCAACAAACGGGCCGAGGACGAGCAGCCAGACTGCGCTTCGCGACATGCCATAAATCGGCACCAGAGCCGCGGCGATAATGAGATAAAGAAAATATGGTTTGCGGCGTCCAAACGCATCCGAAAAAAATCCAAACATCGAGTAGCCCAGCCATTTTCCGCCGCACATCGCCAGATAAAACGCAGTCGTTTTCACCAGGCTGAGGCCCCGCCCCCCTTGCGACGGGGGCAGCGACAAATAACTTGGAATCCACGTAAAGAGCCCCCAATAGCCGAACATGGTGCACGCGTTCATCGCCGTGGCTAGGATTCCATTGCGCAGCACGCCTTTCTCCAGCAGCCGGCGCAGAGGAACTTTCTCTTTGCGAGCGGCACGTTGTTTCCATAATTCGGGCTCCGGCACTCGACGCTGAATCCAGAAAACGAGAAGAGCCGGCAAGACTCCCGTGAAGAAAACCGCACGCCATCCGAATCGCGGCTCAACCACCAACACGATAAGCGCGGCGATCGCTTCACCAATCGCGTACGCCGATTGCATGAATCCCAGCGCTTTTCCGCGATGCTCGGCGCGCCACGTTTCCGCGATGAGCGCCGCGGCGGTGGTCCACTCGCCACCCATTCCGAGTCCCAAAATAAATCGGAACACGGCCAGTTGCGGAATCGTTTGCGAGAAGCCGCAAGCCGCGCTCGCCACGGCATACACAAGAATCGACGCCATCAACGCGCGCACCCGGCCGATACGGTCCGCCAAAAAACCGAAAAGAAATCCTCCTATGGCCGAAGCCACCAGCGTGAGCCCGCCCAAAATACCGGCAGTCAGAGTATTCATGCCGAACGCGCCGACGAGAATCGCGAGCACCAGGGCGTACAGGGAAACGTCCATCGCGTCGAGCATCCAGCCGAGCCCGCCGGCCACCAGCGTGCTTCGCTCTGCATGGCTCGCGCCGTGCAGCCATTCCAAACTGAAGACGCCGCCGAGTTGAGTAGACAGAGGTGCGCCGGGTCGAGCTGCGCGAGGGAGGTCTGAAGCAGGGGGATGTTTCACGCCGGGATTGTACCCAAATCCGTCCCGCCGCGCGTCAGGAACTAAGGAAGCAAAATCCATCCACGGTTTCTAGCGTAGATTGCGGCATAGGGTGTACCATTCGCCCGCGCAATACTACCTGCCGTAGTAATGCTGCAACATTTGTTTCTCTGGGGGGCGAAACGATGAGTGGTCTGAAACGCTTGACGAGTCTTTCTTCCGTTCTTCTCACCATGCTTCTGTTGGGTTTCAGTGGCGCGCCTCTTCGGGCGCAAACGCTTGATGAAAACGCGTTGAAGGGAATGAAGTGGCGCCAGGTCGGTCCGTTCCGCGGCGGACGCGCTCTTGCCGCCACCGGCGTCGCGGGCGATCCGCTTACTTATTACTTCGGCTCCGTGGCCGGAGGTGTTTGGAAAACCACCAATGGCGGCCTGACCTGGACGCCGATGACCGACAAGACCGGTATCATGTCCGTCGGCGCGATTGCCGTCGCTCCGTCCGATCCGAACGTCATTTATGTGGGCACTGGCGAATCCTGCTGGCGCGGAGACATCTCCTACGGCGACGGCATGTATAAATCCGTCGACGGCGGCAAAACCTGGACGCACATCGGCCTCGAGGACACGCGCCACATTGCCAGGGTCATCGTCCATCCCACCAATCCCGATATCCTCTTCGTTGCCGCGATGGGCCACGCTTACGGCCCCAACGAAACGCGCGGCGTCTTTCGCTCCAGCGATGGCGGCAAGACCTGGCAAAAAGTTCTTTTCAAGGACAACAAAACCGGCGCCATTGACCTCACGTTCGATCCCTCGAATCCCCACGTCCTCTTTGCGGCTCTCTATGAAGCGCAGCGCTATCCCTGGACGGCCATCAGTGGCGGCCCGGGCAGCGGTCTCTACAAATCCATCGACGATGGCGCCACCTGGAAGCGGCTCGAAGGCCACGGCCTTCCCACCGGAGTACTTGGCCGCATCGGCGTCTCCGTCTCTGGCGCCGATGGCATTCGCGTTTACGCCATCATCGAAGCCGAAAAAGGCGGCATCTATCGCAGCGACGACGCGGGCGATTCCTGGCAGCTCCTGAATCCCGATCACCGCTTCACGCAGCGCGCCTGGTATTTCCATCACATTTTTGCCGATCCGAAAAACATCGACACCGTCTATGTGCTGAACACCGCCGTCTACCGTTCGACAGACGGCGGCCACACTTTCAATTTCGTCCGCTCCCCCCACGGCGACAACCACGGTCTTTGGATCGATCCCACGCACCCGGAATGGATGATCAACACCAACGACGGCGGCGCCACCATTTCTCACGACAATGGCAAGACTTGGACCACCCAGGCGAATCAGCCAACCGCTGAGTTTTATCACGTGGCTACGGACAACGATTTCCCCTATCACATTTATGGCGCGCAGCAAGACAATTCGACCGTCGCGATTGCCAGCCGCAGCGATGACGGCGCCATCGATCGTCCCGATTGGTACGATGTCGGCGGCGGTGAATCAGGCTTCGTTGTCCCCGATCCCACCAATTCCGACATCGTTTACGCGGGTTCGTACGACGGCCTCATCACGCGTTTCGACAAGAAAACCCATCAAGTGCAGGATATTTCTTCCTGGCCGCTGAATCCCATGGGCTCCGGCGACGCGGATTTGAAGCACCGCTTCCAATGGACCGCTCCGATCGCGATTTCTCCCAACGACCCCAAAGTGGTTTACCACGGCGGCGAAGAGGTCTTTAAGACAAGCGACGGCGGCATGAACTGGACCGCGATTAGCGGCGACCTCACCCGCAACGACAAAACCAAGGAGCAATCCTCCGGCGGCCCACTTACACAAGACAACACCAGCGTCGAGTATTACGGAACCATCTTTGCCATCGCCGAATCGCCCGTCGAGAAAGGCCTCATTTGGGCCGGCAGCGACGATGGCTTGCTCCACGTCACGCGCGATGGCGGCAAAAATTGGGCCGACGTCACCTCCAAAGAGTTCGGCGAGTGGAGCAAGGTGAGCATCATCGATCCTTCGTCGCACGCCGCCGGTACCGCTTACGTCGCCATCGATCGGCACCTCCTCGATGACTTCCGTCCGTACCTTTTCAAGACCACGGACTATGGCAAATCGTGGACGAAAATCACCACGGGTATCCCTGACACCAGTTACACGCACGCTGTTCGCGAAGATCCCAAGCGCAAAGGCTTGCTCTTCGCCGGGACGGAAAACGGCGTCTTCGTTTCCTTTGACGACGGCGGGCACTGGCAATCCCTGAAACTCAATCTGCCCACCACGCCCATTCACGACCTCACCATCAAAGGCGATGACTTGATTGTGGCCACGCATGGCCGCGCTTTCTGGGTCCTCGACGACATCACTCCCATCCGTCAAATGAGCGCCGCTGCCGCAACGGACGAGGCGCATCTTTATCAACCTGCCGCCGTCGTTCGCTTCCGCGGACCGGGCTTCACCCTGCCGGCTGGCATTCCTGTTGGCGCTAACCCGCCTGCCGGCGCCGTCATCGACTACTCATTGAAAACCGCTCCCAAGGAACAGATCACGCTCGAAATTTTCGAAGCGAGTGGCAAGCTCGTTCGCAAATATTCGAGCAAGAAAACCGCTGAAGGCGCTTCTCCCGACGAAGAGGAATTCGGCATCAGCAGGCCCGGCGAAGAACTTCCTACCGAAGTGGGTTTGAACCGCTTCGTCTGGGATCTGCATTTCGAAGCTCCGACCAAGGTTCCCGGCGCTGTGGGTTGGGGCGGTCGGCCGGAAGGCCCGCTCGTGGCTCCCGGCAAATACCAAATCAAACTAACCGTTGCTGGAAAAACTTCTACCGCGGAGATTGAGCTAACCAAGGATCCGCGCATCTCGGCGTCGCAAGCCGACCTCGAAAAGCAGCAAGAGTTCGCCTTGCGCATCCGCGATCGTGTCGGCGCCGGCGACGAAGCGGTGAATCAGCTCCGCAGCGTGCGCAGCCAGCTCGATGCGTTGAAGAAGCGTCTCGCGGCAGACGCCAGCGCAAAGCCGGTGCTCGATCAGGCCGATGCGCTCATCAAGAAAATGAACGCCGTTGAAGAAAAAATCATTCAGCCGAAGTCCAAGAGCGGCGAAGACCCGCTGAATTTTCCCATTCAGGTGGCGGACCAGCTCGCCGCGTTGCAGGAAACCGTGGAAAGCGCGGACACGGCGCCAACTGCCGCGTCGTTCACCGTCTTCGAGGAACTGAACTCGCGGCTCGAAGCGCAATTGGCGGCCTGGCACGAAATCCGTTCCAAAGATCTTGCCGCGCTCAACGAAGCCATTCAGAAAGCCAACATCCCCGCCATTGCCCCTGCGGCGGAGAAGCCCGATAAAGCAGGGAAGTAGGCATTCTGCAAAATGCCGGTTTCCGGCCGAAGAGGAGAACGCACCAGCGCTCTCCTCTTCGGCATCCCTTGTCCAAGTCACGCCGCGTTTACAAATTCCATTGCTCTGCAATCCTGCTTTTGCTACTCTCCGCGCACGGTTGGTACCTTTGGGAGGTGCGTTCATGGCATTTTGCAAAGCGTGTGGTCAGGATGCAGGCGACGCATCCTTCTGTCCTAAGTGCGGTGCGGCGCAGGGTGCGGCGGCTGGCGGGGCGCCGAGCGCGGCTGTCGCCGCTCCGGCCTCTTCAGCCGCGGATTTTCCAACGGCGAGCATAGAGGAAAACGTCGCCGGGCTCCTCTGCTACTTGTTTGGGTGGGTCACCGGTTTGATTTTTCTGCTCATCGACAAGCGGCCTTTCGTCAAGTTTCACGCCGCGCAGTCCATCGCATTGAGCATCTGCTTCGTCCCCGTTTGGATTGTCTATTTGATCTTCAGCTTCTTTCTCACCATGATTACTGTGGCGCTTCATTTCCCCATCGGCTTTCTGAGCTTTTTCCTCTTCCCGGTCATCATGCTGGCGTTCTTCATCACCTTCGTCTTCTGCATGTACAAGGCCTACAACCACGAGAAGTACAAGCTGCCGATCATCGGCAACATCGTCGAGAAAATGGTCGCCCAGTAGCGGCTGACTTATTTTTGGCAAGTCCCTCTAAAGAGCTGTCCGGTCTTTCCGGGTGGCACTTTTTTCGCCCTTTCGGTCCGCGCTTTCCGCTTGACTTCTTTTTCGCGTCCCGCCAACCTAAAAGGCTTTCTTTCTTCCTGGTTCGCCAGGGAAAAAATGGAAAGGCGCCACCTCTAAGACATGACCCGCGTCCGGCTGTGCTTCCACGACCGCTGTTTTGATGGCACCGCCTCCGCCGCTCTCTTCTACCGCTTCTACAAGGAAAAATTCGATCCCGCCGCGGAATTCCATTTCTCCGGAATGACCCATCGCGCGCAGCAGCCCTGGACGCCCGGCCTCTTTGACGGAGACGAAAACGCCATCGTCGATTTCAAGTACTCAAACTCTCCCAAAGTCACCTGGTGGTTCGACCATCATCAGAGCGCGTTTCTCACGCCCGCCGACGCCGAACAGTTCCGCGCTCATCCCGGCGCGCACATGTTTTACGAGCCGGACTATAAATCCTGCACAAAACTTATCGCCACGGTGGCCAAGGAAAAATTTGGCTTCGACACCAAGCCGCTGGAAGAACTGATTCATTGGGGCGACATCATCGACGGCGCGCAATATCCCACGCCTGAGTCTGCCGTCGAGCTCACCGAACCCGCTACTCAACTCGGGTTGGTCATCGAAGCGGCTCCAGAGGACGGTTTGCCGGCGCGCATCATTCCCGAGCTTGCTTATCGCCCGCTCGCCGAAATGGTCAAGCTGCCTCTCGTCGCCAAACACCTTGGCCCGCTGCTCGAACGCCATCGCAAATCCATCGAAATTCTTCGCCAGCGCGCCGAGGCTCTCGACGGCGTCATTTTCTTCGACGTCAGTGACCTCGACCTCGAAGGTTACAACAAGTTCATCCCCTATCTGCTGCATCCCGAGTGCGTCTATTCCGTCAGCGTCAGCTCTTCGCCCGTACGCGCCAAAGTCTCTCTCGGCACCAACCCCTGGAACCAAGCCACTGCCGACAAAAACCTCGCTTCGCTCGCGGAAAAATTCGGCGGCGGCGGCCATCCCCGCGTCTCCGCCATCTCCTTCGATCCTGCCGACCTCCCGCGCGCCCGCCAAGTCGCCCGCGACCTAGCCGCCCAGCTCCGCGCCAGGTAAATTCGCATTTCCGCCAGTCCAAATTTTTTGCCCGCCCGGCACCTGTTCAGTTTCTGATAATCAGAGTGAGTGTCCAGGTCGAATGGAGATATCGAACCAATAGTCGTCCCGAGTCCAGTTTCCAAGTTTGAGGTCGATTACTTCGGAGCTCGCTATTGTTCGCGAAGGGAGGCACCAGGCCAGCTTCCCTGTGGCCTTATGCGGCGATTCCTCTCGCGTTCGTCCTGCATTGGCGTTTGTACGGCCGGGCCAATGGTGAGGACTCCACGAACTTGCTACTGCCCAGCCTGCTTCGTCGCAAGATCGATGAGCCGGATGTCCGAATTTTCTCGGAACCGGTCGAAAACAATCCGGCTGCCATCGGGAGAAATATCAAAGGTCCGCATCGCGGCCGGATTATTAAGCTGGGTCAAACGCCGTGAGCGCATCGTGCTTAGGTCGAGCAGCCAGAAATCCTGGCCGGCCAGCGTGCTTCCGAGCATGTAAACCAGGCCCGAGCCATCCGGCAGGAAACGCGCACGCTCACCTTCGCGCTGCACGTTGATTTCGGGTAGCTTCACGGGCGCACCATCTGGATGCACGGCCTGGAGCGGCGTGAGTGTGAATACCTGCGTGCCGCAATAGACGATCAGATCTCCGCGCGGAGACCACACCGGATCCAAAAACCGTCCTGTTGCTATCCGAACGGGCGTGCCGCCGGCCACGGGTAACTTGAATAAGCCAGCGCCATTGCGGTCGCTGCCGGCCGCGACAATCCATTGGCCGTCAGGAGACCAGGAAGCCGTGCCTCGAACATCGACGTCGCCCGAGAGCGGCCGAAGTCCCGTTCCATCTGCGGCAATCACGTGCATCTGCTGCTTCCCGTCGCGATTTAGCGCAAAAGCAACACTGCTTCCGTTTGCGGAGACGGCCGGCGGCGACCGGAGTGCGCCGTCCGAACCCTTCCAAATCTCGAGAGCTTGGCCATCGCGAGAGCTCCACAAGCCGTCCGCGCCGTCTCGCGAGGATAAGTAGAACAACGATCCGCCTCCGAAGCGCGGCGCTTGGGCGCGTGCGTTGGGCAATGGAAAGGCCGCCACGTCCTTTTCTTCCACAATGCGGGTGGCAATCGGAATACTCCACAAGCTGACCTGGGGGTTTACAACGCTTGCGGCAATACGCTGGCCATCAGCTGAGGCTGCCAGAGCGGTGTATTGTTCCAAACCCGAACTTACTCGGCGAGACGTTTGGGACTTGGCATCGAACGCCCACAACCACGGTCCTGCCCCGTTTTCGTCGCGCGCGACGAACAGAATCGTTCGCTCGTCGATCGGAGTAGGGTACGCAATATCCGTTTTGAGATGCGTGAGCTGCTCGGATGCCCCACCGTCCGGGGAAATGCGCCACAAATCCATCTCCTGCGTGGCTGGCCGGCCGCGCACCAGGTAGATCCAGTGTTCATCCTTCGACCAGATGGGAAAGTGGTTGTGCAATCCGGCCTCGTTTTGCACGATTTGGTGTGTGTTGGTGCCGTTGCGATCCGCCACAAAGGTGGGATCGCCGGGTTCCCAAGTGTGATAGACCACGCGGGAGCCATCGGGCGACCACGCCACCTCGGCCGCCCGGTCAGACATGAAATTGTGCGGCTCTCCTCCAATCAGCGGCCACAGCATGAGCCGCCTGGCTTCCGTTCCGGCGCTCCAAACCTCCGAGCCATCGCCTGAAAATCCTACGGCACGAAGGGGCGCACGCATATCTCCGATGCGGCCCTTGGTGAGATTAGCGAGATTGCTACCGTCGGATTGAATCAACCAGATGTCGAACGTGCCGCTGCGGTTGCTAATAAAAGCGACGAATTTCCCGTCCGGAGAGATGGCAGGGGCCGTCTCAGCACCCTCAAAGTCGGTGAGCCGTGTGAACTGGGCATTGAGAAGCGGATTCTGGACTGTTGACCGGGGACGAAGCAAGAAAAACAGTGCTGAAAAGACAACGATCACAACGAGGAATGCGGCGATCCACAACCGGGAGGATTTCGCGAGCGCTGCGCGTGGGGGTGGCGCCGCGGCTGTCATCTTTCCTGAACTTGTGTCGCGCTTTAACCGTTTTAGATCGGCCCGCAACTCTGCTGCGCTTTGATAACGGACGTCGCGCTCTTTCTCGAGGGCCTTTTGAATGATGCGCTCCATGTCGGGAGGCAGATCGGGATTGAGGCGAAGAGCCGAAATGGGCTCTTTGTTGAGCAAGGAATTAAAAGAGGCTGCCGAGGTGCCTCCGGGAAACGGGAGCGCACCGGTGGCCATCTCGTAGAGAACCGCGCCGAAGGAAAACAAGTCTGTACGAGCGTCGAGAGCTTTTCCCAGAGCCTGCTCTGGAGACATGTATGCAATAGTGCCGAGGGTTGTTCCCGGGCTTGTCAGGTGCTCTGGATCCTCTTCGATTGTTTCTATTGTGGGCAGGTTGCCCGTTTCACTCGTCGCATTTCTCGTGGGGCTTACCTTTGCCAGACCGAAATCGAGAATCTTGGGGTGGCGGTCTTCGGTTACGAAAATGTTCGCTGGCTTGATGTCTCGGTGAATAATGCCTTTCGAGTGGGCAGCGTTCAGCCCATCGGCCACTCCACTCGCCACATCCAGCAACATTTCCAGCTCCATAGGCCGGGCGGCAATGGCGTGCTTTAAGGTCTTGCCTTCCAGATATTCCATGGCGATGAAGGCTCTGCCATTTTCCTCGCCAACGTCGTGAATCGTGCAGATATTGGGATGATTCAGTGCAGACGCGGCCTTGGCTTCACGGCGAAATCGCTCCAAGGCTTGCCGGTCTTGGGCTACGTCTTCCGGCAGAAATTTTAGAGCGACGAATCGGTCCAGGCGAGTGTCTTCGGCCTTATACACAACGCCCATACCACCTCCGCCAAGCTTCTCCAAAATGCGGTAGTGAGAGATGGTTTGGCCGAGGAGAGACTGAGGGTCAGCCATGTTGCGGTTATCTTAGGTTGCCACTCCGAAGTAAGTCAACGAAACTGCCGGTTTTGCAAATTGATGCTCGCGGCGGATTTTGGTGAGTGTCCGGCAAAGGCGATGATCGGAAATTGACCCTGCGCTGCATCCAGCCTGTTCGACAAAACCGCGCGTCCCATGTAAAATTCTTTGATCCTCTGCGCGCCGCTAGCTCAATTGGTAGAGCAATGGACTCTTAATCCATAGGTTGTAGGTTCGATTCCTACGCGGCGCACCACTTTTTTCGGCCCGAAATTATTACTTCTTATTGCTACTGTGGCGGGAAATGAACGACTAGGTCTGCGTTCACAACAGTAGGTTTTCCGCTACACGTGGGCGGAGAGAAAACCCACGTCGCGACAAGGTCAATCGCCTGCTTTTCAAGGTCGGGTCTTCCCGCGGGAAGCACCGCTGCTTCATGCACGTGCCCATCTGAGCCGATCACGCCGTGAATCTGCACGTCATACCAGGGCCCCGCTCCCGCATTAGCAGGCTGAGGAGCGGACTGGATGACAGGCCGCACGTACGGATTGCACATTCTTAGCGTCCGCGGATTCGGGGGTGTCAGCGCGGCCCAATCGATGGGGCCGTCGATCACGCTGAACTTCTGTTCAATATCCATCCGCAGCTTGCCATTGATGTAATGGCGGATATGCTGCGGCAGCAAAATGTTTTCGAAGGAAACGAACTCTGTGTTTTCAATCAGATCATCTCCGACGTTATAGCGCACTAGCATGCCGAGTTCCTCGTCCACGCAGAGTTCGTTGGACTGATGCGTTCTTCCGTTTACGGTTTCGAATTGAATGCACTTGGCCTCACGGCCGAAGAGCGTAGCCGCTGTGATGGAATTGATGATGTCTGACTTGTCGAACCAGGCGAGCAGCAGAGGCGTCAATTTATCCATCTCCAGAATTTCGGGCGGCGGTGGCTGGTACTCGTCTTGTACGATTTTATCGGGGTAGTGAATGCTTGTGCCGCTGTAATCGGCGAAATGACTTTCGTAGCGCTCGATATCTCCCGAGATGATGGTGTTGGACTGGCCATCCTTGGTGGTTCCGTCGAGGCCGTAGGCGCGGAAAGTCAACTCTTGCTTGTGGTTGGGCATGCGATGGGACGGATGGCTGACCGCGTGTGCACGTTCCATCAACCGGATCGCTTCCACGCGCACAGCGATATCCTGCGCATCGGCGCGAATGCCGCAAGCGCACAAAACGAACGTGAGTGTGCCCAACAGGCGGAAAAGTTTAGCCAAGGGCCCTCCTGCAGGAGAGATTGCCGCCAGTGTACTCTCAAAATACGTAATTCGCTAACTCCTAGACTAGAACAATCCCAAGCAACAGCCAGCCGCCTCCCATCCTCCGCTTGGTCGGCGCCAACCCTTTTCGGCCCGGCCTTGCGCTGCATTCCCGCCCAAACGCCCTCCACAATTGCAACGTATGTTTCTTCCAGAAAAAGCTCCAGGATGCGAAACGTTGTGGTAACTTCGTTCGTCCAAAAGGGCTATCAGGAAATGACGGTCATAGTGTGTTCTGGGTGTGGTAAGGAAGGCGCCTGCAGACTAGGGCGCGTGGATAGCTCTCCTAGCAACTTTATGAAAATGCTCCAATGTTTGGCAGGCGCAACTGCCTTTGCCGCAATTCTTGCCGCCGGCTGCTCGAAGTCTGTTTCCAGCAGCATGCTGGGCGACGCCGCCCATCCCACGCCGGTCCACGTCTATACGGTCGCGGAGGAAATCGCCCAGCGCCGCGTGCAGGCTGTCCGGCTCGCTTTTCGCCCTCGAAGAAAGCATCTTAAGCGCGCAGGTCGAAGGCCGCGTCTCGCAAGTTCTTGCCGATGTCGGCGACAACGTGAAGGAAGGCCAGCCGCTCATTCTCATCGATCCCCAAGAGCTGCAATATGAAGTCGATCGCCAGCGTGGCCTCGTCACCCAAGTGCGCGCACAACTTGGCATTGGCCCGAATGATCCGCCTCCTTCCGATCCGAAAAAACTTGCCTCTGTCCAGCGCGCCGCTGCCGATCTCTTCGACGCCGACCGAAAATACGCCCGCGCGCAAGAAATGTTCAAGGGCAAGCTGATTTCGCAGCAGCAGTTGGACGAAGCCGCCAGCCGCTTCCAAAGCACGCAAGCCGGCTACACGGTCGCGTCTGCAAGAAGTCGACCGCCTGAAAGCCCTCCTCGTCTCCAGCGAAGCCAGTGAAAACTTAGCCGAAAAAAAACTGAGAGACGCCACCATCCGCGCGCCTTTTCCCGGCTCGATCAAAACGCGCGACGTCCATCCCGGCGAATTTCTTCGCGTGCAAGGCCCCGTGATGGTCCTCGTTCGAACGGACACCCTTCGCGCCCGCCTTGCGGTCCCCGAGCGCTGGGCCGGTTCGGTGAAAGACGGCGCCACCGTCGATCTGCAAGTCGAAGCCTTCCCAGGCGAAACGTTTCAAGGCCGCGTCTCGCGCATCAATCCCTCCGTCGCCCAGGATTCGCGCACCTTCGAAGCCGAAGCTCTTCTCGCCAACGCCGACGGCCGCCTCAAGCCCGGCTTCTTCGTGCAAGCTTCCATTCCCAGCGAAAAAGAAGAAAAAACCATCTTTCTTCCGGAAGACGCCGTGAACTACCGCTACGGTGTCTACAAAGTTTTCCTTCTGAATGGCAATCACGTTTCCGAACACCAAATTCGTCCCGCTGGCCAGACCGAAGACCAGCGCGGCAAGCGCTTTGAAGTAGCCGAAGGCCTGAAGCCCGGCGACCGCGTAGCCGTGGCCATTACCGGAGATTTGCACGACGGCGCCACCGTTCAAGAACAACCCGAAGGGAACATGCCGGCGCTGAAGTAATCACGCCGGAAGCGCACGCACACACGCCGATGAAGCTAGCCGAAACATGCGTAAAGTATCCCGTCTTCACCGTGATGCTTATCGCTTTTCTTGTGACGCTGGGCGCGTTTTCCTACCGCGGCCTCGCCGTAGATCTCTTTCCCAAAGCCGATCCCGCCACCGTCAACGTCGACGTCCAGCTTGCCCGGCGCGACGCCCGAAGAAGTCGTCACCGGCGTCGTTCTCCCTCTCGAAGACGCCATCTCCAGCGTCAGCGGCATCGATGAAATCACCGTTTACTCCAGCGAAGGCTACGCCGACATCACCTGCACGTTCGTCCTCGAACGCGATATCGACGGCGCCGCCCAGGACATCCGCGAAAAAGTAGCCGCCGCCGTTTATAGACTGCCGCGCGAAACTCTGCCTCCCGTCATCACCAAGCAAGATCCGCAGTCCGATCCCATTCTCACGCTTGCTCGTCAGCGGCCCCATCAGCCGCCGCGAACTGACCGAAATCGCCGACAAGCAAATCCGCCGCGCCATCCAAACCGTGGACGGCGTCGGCAGCGTCGAGCTCAACGGCGGCCAAGCTCGCCAAATCCGCGTCTCCTCGACGCGCAAAAACTCACCGCCCACAATTTCACCGTCCTCGATGTGCGCGACGCCCTCCAGCGCGAAAACATCGAAGCTCCCGGCGGCCGCATGATCACTGGCCCGCAAGAACTCGGCCTTCGCACTCTCGGCCGCGTCACCTCCGCCGATCAATTTGGCGAAATCGTCATCGGCACGCGCGGCGGCGCGCAAGTCCGCGTCCGCGACGTTGCCCAAGTCGAAGACGGCGCGCAAGAGCTGCGCACCTGGTCCGCTCTCTTCCGCAAGGGCGCTCCCGGCGAGGATGTCGTCAGCATTCGAAGTCCTCCGTCAATCCGGCACCAACACCGTCCAAGTCGCCGACAACGTAAAAGCCAAGCTCGACGAACTCCGCTCCCAACTTCCTCCCGGCGTACAGCTTCTGGTCATTCACGACATCTCCGACTTCATCAAAGCTTCCGTCCACTCGCTCCTCGAACACCTCATCCTCGGCAGCATTCTTCGCCAGCGCCATCGTTTTTCTTTTCATGCGCAACTGGCGCGCCGTCCTGATCGCCGCTGTCGCCATCCCCGCCAGCATCATCGCCACCTTCACGCTCATGCGCGGCATGGATTTCTCCCTCAACAACATGACACTCCTCGCGCTTAACCCTCGCCGTCGGCATCGTCATCGACGACGCCATCATCGTTCTCGAAAACATCGTTCGCTTCATGGAAGAAAAAGGCGAAGACCGCAAAAACGCCGCCATCAAAGCCACGCAAGAAATCGGCCTGGCAGTCATGGCCACCACGCTCTCGCTCGTCATCATTTTCCTGCCGATCGCTTTCATGAACGGCTACGCGCGCAAGTACGTCAATTCCTTCGGCTGGACGATGGCCATGGCCATTCTCGTCTCTCTGCTCGTCGCCTTCACGCTAACGCCGATGATGTCTTCGCGCATCCTCAAGCATTAGCGAAAAAGAAAAAAAGGCCCACGCCGCCGGAATCCTGCACTGGATCGAGCAATCCTACTTAAAGCTTCTTGCAATGGTCGCTAGCCCATCGCTGGGTCATCATTATCATTTGCGTCGGAACCTTTCTCTCCACCTTTGGCCTCTACCATCTAGTAGGCCGCGACTGGATTCCTTCCGACGATCAATCCGAACTGATCAGCTCTTTCACGCTTCCCGAAGGCACCGCTCTTTCCATCACCACCCAGCGCGCGGCGAGATATAGCCCAACGCGTTGTCGCGCTTCCCGAAGTCGCTTTCGTCCAATCCTTCACGCACGGCCCCACGAATCACGCGCATCTCTTCATCGGCCTCGTCCCTCGCAGCGAAAGAAAACGCACCCACGAGCAACTCGCCACCGAAATCCGCGGAATCCTCGCGGCTATCGCAATATGGTTTCCAACGTCGTCTTCCTTCCGTCTTCGGCGGCGAAACCTACTTTCCCATCGGCGCCGTCATTCGCGGCCCCGAACTAAATCAACTCGCCGACATCAGCAAACAAGTCGCCGACCTGATGCGCAAATATCCCGAGCTCGTCGACGTCAACCCCAGCCTCAACCTCAACACGCCCGAGCTTCAGGTCAAAGTCGATCGCCAACGCGCTGCCGATATCGGCGTCCGCATGAGCGACGTCAGCGACGCCGTCCGCCTCTTCTATTCCGGCGAAGACGAAATCACCCGCTTCAAAGAAGGCTCCGAGCAATATCCGGTCATCATGCAGCTCCTTGAGCGGCAGCGCGACAATCCCGACGTCCTCGCGCAAATGATGGTTCCCTCGACAAAGCTCGGCCAAGTCCGCCTCGAAAATGTCGCCACCATCGTCCGCGGCGCTGGCCCCGCCACGCTCTGGCGATACAACCGCGAATTCGAAGTCACCGTCTACGCCAACGTCGCCAGTGGCTATCCCCTCGACCTTGCCGCCGCCCACACCGTCCAATCCATCAAGGAAATCGGCCTCCCCGCGGGCTATTCCTACCGCTTCACCGGCCAGGTCAAAGTCCTCGAAGAAACCACCTGGAATCTTTTCCTCGCCATGCTGCTCGCCTCCATTTTCATGTACATGGTCCTGGCCGCCCAGTTCGAAAGTTTTTCGCATCCGTTCATCATCATGCTCACGCTCCCGCTCAGCATCCCCTTCGCGCTGCTCTCCCTATGGATCACAGGCCGCGCCCTCAGCCTCTGGAGCGCCCTCGGCATGTTCTTGTTGTTGGGAATTGTAAAGAAAAACGGAATCCTGCAGGTCGACTACACCAACCGCCTTCGCGCCGGCGGCATGCCCGCCCGCGAAGCCATCCTCGAAGCCAATCGCGTCCGCCTCCGCCCCATCCTCATGACCACGCTCTCCATCGTCGCCGGCCTAATCCCGGTAGCCATCGGCATAGGCGCTGGCTCCGAACAACGCGCCTCCATCGCCGTAACCATCATCGGCGGCCAAACCCTCTGCCTCCTGCTAACTCTCCTCGTCGTCCCGGTCGCGTATTCCTACCTAGCCGAGTTCGAAACCGTGCCCTGGGCCACCGCCGCCCGCCGCCTCTTCACCCGCACCCGCAGCTCGGTCAGCGATTCCTCCGCCGACTAACCGTCCCTAATAAAGAAAACTTGTAGGGGAAGGGCTTGCCCCTCCCGCGCGTAGGAAGCAATCTCGCTCGCTGTATTAAGAAGCCCGCCCAAGCCCCTCCCGTATCACCGCCGAAGCGTTTTTTCCAGCGGCTTCTCGGCATGCTGCATACGCTGCCGCAACACCTCATTGATCAGGGCCTGATAGCTACCGCCGCCGGCGCTCTCGCTTGCTCCGAAACCAGCCGAGAATCTCGTCATCTAGCCGAATCGTAATCCGCGTCTTCCGTTTGGAAACCGGAATGACGGTCCCGCGCCGCGCCTTGCTGAAATCGTATTCACGCTTCATGGCTTAGGTGCCTGGAAGTTTGTGCGTACATACCCACCATTTGGTTCCACCTGCCGAGAAAGTCAGCCGCGCCCGTTTCTAAGCGACCCGTCCGTTTAAGCCCTCAATCGTATTCCGGGGGGTCTCTCCTGGGAGACTTTGACTACATCTGGGGTTGTTTTCGATGGGCGGCCGTTCCGATCCCTGTCCAGAACGAACGAGCGGGTAAGGCGGGCCTCAAAGAGTTAGTATGATTCCCTCGAGAATCTCTCCCCCCATCAAAGACAAATCAATGGCCTATCTGCTGTGTTGGCGCAACAGCTGTGCGCGGTCCAAATTCCTGAGTCTCTCCGTTAGCAAATGAACAAGAGTATTCGGATTACGTCCTGGGCACCCTTGTTGGTTCTGCCAGTTCACAAGTTCTCGAGACAGAGTCAACGCAGAATCGTAGAGAGGTCGGAGCTGTTGGAAGGGCGCTTCCTTCTCATATCCTGGACAATGATGCCGAAACCTTGAATGCACCTCGTAGCGTTCTTGTGCGCCGTTACCTTTTGATAATGTAGGAGCAGCCAGAGCTCGAATGACGGATTAGAAGTCGCGAGTAGGATCCCGTTGTCCTTTGCCTGCTGCATTGCTTCGTGGAAGCGGGGATGCTCGTCACGATCAAAGACGCACCAAATCTCGTCGTACCGTTGAAAACTATCGCGTGTTCGTCTTGCCTCTCTCTCAGCGTCCCGTTTCAACTTTACGGCCCTTTCCACAAGCGTCTTGGGAACAACACCTTCCCCAACTATCTCTACGGAAACCATGGCATTTCGGGTCTCATGTCGCCAGTCCTTAAAATATTTCGGCTCCGTTTTTGTGCCCTCACACAGTACGAGTATCCGAGGCCGAGGTGAGAGGCGGCGAAATTCCCTGCCGCGGCCACCGCTCCACTCTAACCGTCTCGACATTATTCGCTTTCTTTACTTCGGGAATGATCGTCAAACGTTAGGAAGGGAACGGCTCCAAAACGACCTTGCAGGTAACCCCGCTTTAGGCTCTCATTCCTCCGCGTTCTAAAATCGGTGAGGGGATACAGATGGGTGCAACCTTCTTTGTCCTTTTCTGTAAACCAGATCTCATCACGCCGCAACATGGTTTCGCCAAGTAGATTAGTGTCATGCGTGTTGAAGACTAATTGAGCCTTTCCGGGGTTCGTCTCGGAGGTCAGAAAAAGACGCAGGATTGCCAGACTTAGGAGCGGATGTAGACTGGCCTCCAGTTCGTCGACGCAGAGAACTCCGCCTGACCCCAGAACCTCGACAACGGGACCCAGCAATGAGAAAAACGATGCAGTCCCATCGGATTCATCCTCAATGCGCAATGGCACGTCTGCACCTGCCTTATTTGAATGCAAGAGCTCGACGCGGGGCATCTTTTCAGGAACAGCGACGGTTTTCCCGTCTTTCGAAAAAATCTCCTGAATCGCCTGCATAAGTTTCTTCGATTCATCTGAGAGACTTTCGTCTATAACCCGAATGTTAGTCACACCCAAATCCGCCGGCCCCAG
Organism: uncultured Acidobacteriota bacterium; assembly: GCA_963804545.1. GTDB lineage: Bacteria > Acidobacteriota > Terriglobia > Acidiferrales > UBA7541 > Acidiferrum. The sequence goes on along the minus strand of CAWDQW010000004.1, from coordinate 760,569 downwards.
TAACCTCATCATTGAATTCTTGGCCTTTTCGTTGTCGCAGAGCTCGATAGTTTTCGAGTTCGATTGACGTCGAGGTCCGGCCATTATGGTTATTCTCTTAGTAAGCCACTCATATATCGGCAGAAGTGTTTGATGGTTATTCTGAGCGGCGGCTGACAAGAACAGACTGTTTGGACGAGTAATCTTTTCTATTACGCGGTTCTCGCCGGGCAGGTTTCTTCCGAATATGAAAGCAGGCTCCCTATCTTTCTCCCGCGTGAACCAAAGTTGTCGCTTAATTTTGGCACCGGGCGGGAATGCATAAAGCCACTCTTCTAGAACTGCCTTAGAGTCGACAACAAATCGATAGCGGTATCTTGTCTCGTTCAGCACGAAATCAGTCTCAAAAAGGGATGGCTTCTCCTTACTCTTATCCAACAGAAATGGCTGGACCGGGATCGGTCCTTCGGGTTTCCAGTTGGTGTGTGAATACGCTATGGCCGAGATGAAAAAACTGATCGCCTTGAGTACGTTACTCTTGCCGGAGGCATTAGCACCGTAGAGAGCAGCGGCCCTCAGCAGGCCACGCGGTATTCCCGCAGCTTCTAACGGCCGGGCTCCGGAATGTTTTAAGGATGTCGCAATCAACGACAACTCCGCCATGTCACGCAGTGATCGAAAATTCTCGACTGGAAATCTTCCAAGCATAAACTCCCGTTCAGTCTTTAAGATGAAGACCTCTTCCCCAAAGGCCCAAACTTGCACAAAAGCTCCAGAACTGCCATTAAATATCAATAGTTGCCCCAATATTTCTGCCTAAGCGACAGTGAGACGGGTCGTCCCAGCGGAATCGCCAGCCAGACTTGAGTACACCAATTGTAAGTGCAATTTGCGACGCTTTGACTTTTCCGGGTTTTTCCACAGCCGTATCAAACCAATTAACGCCCAGCTAACTCCCTGAGATCCCGCAACTTCCACCACTCGCATTCGAATCCGCGCGCCGCGTTCGAATGAGTACTAGATGCTATAATAAATGTATTGACAATCAGCCGCTCCTCCTGCTACCATGTCCTATGTTTCGCTCGCCAGTCACGCTCGACAAACTTCCCGTCATCCCTTCGGCGGCCCCGTTTCCCCCTCCTCGGCCTCCTCTCCGTGAACTCTGCGCCCTCTGTGTTAAAATCCAACGTTCCACCCCAGCTCGGCTGTTCCAGCCAGAGCGAAACAACCTAACCCCTTTCGAATCAGCACTTCCGCAATATCTGCCCATAACTCTTTTAGAATCCGCAGTTCCAAAACACGGCACTTAAAGTCCTTTAGAATCCGCACTTACGAAAAAACGGGGGTGGGTCCCGACCTCTCCGCGCGTCTCCGCGAACTGTGCGCCTCTGCGTTATCCCTTCTTTTCTCCTTTCTCCGCCCGCCCGTCACTGGACACAGCCCACGCCGTCTCCCTGCTTGCGCCGACCCTGCCATCGCAGGCACAATTCGCGTGCTCGAATCTCACCAGCTAGGAAGGCGCGCGATGCGACGACTAATCCCGGCACTCATCTTGGCATTCGGTTTCTGCACTTCACTCCACGCACAAACGAAATCCCCCGTGCAGCCGCCAGACTACGGCCAGTGGGAATCGCTCGCCGTGCCCCGCGAATTCGGCGGCCTCTCGCCCGACGGCAAGTGGCTCGTCTACGGCATCAACCGTTCCAATCGCGAAAACGAGCTGCGCGTCACCAACATCGCCGACGGCACCACCAAAACCGCCGCGTTCGGCACGCAAGCCGGTTTTTTCTTCGGACTCGCGATGGGTCGCCTACGCCATCGGCTACTCCGAAGCGCAAGAAGAAAAAATGAAGAAAGACAAGAAGCCCGTGCAAAGAAAGCTCGGCCTTCTGAATCTTTCGACTGGCGAACAAATCGTCGTCGATGGCATCGAGTCCTTCGCCTTCAGTCCCACGGGAACCTACCTTGCCATGCGCCGCTACGCGCCCGAGAAAAAAGACGCGCCCGATGCTGCCGCAAACGTAGAAGAAGACACGCCCGGCGCCACGCTGATACTCCGCCAGCTCTCTTCGGGCCGCGACACTTCCTTCGGCAACGTTTCTGAATTTGCCTGGCAGGATCTTCCCAAGCGCGGCACGCTTCTTGCGATGACCATCAACTCCGAAGACAAAACCGGCAACGGCGTCCAGCTTTTCAATTCCGAAAACGCGTCCGTTCGCGTCCTCGACTCTTCCGCATCGATTTACAGTGGCCTGGCTTGGCGCAAAGATGGCGCCGACCTCGCCGTCTTGCGCTCAAAATCCGATGACCATCGCGAAAGCTCCACGCAAGTCGCGCTGGCGTGGACGCACGTCGGCGAAGCTTCCGAAGCCAGCCATACGTACGATCCCACGGCGACGCGAAAGTTTCCCGCAGGTATGCGCACCGTCTCGTTTCACAAACCAACTTGGTCCGAAGATGGCGACACCGTTTTTCTAGGCATGGCCAAATGGGAAGAAAAAATCGCCGAGCCAAAAAAATCCGGAGAAGGACGCGAGCGCGGACTCCGCAAAGACAGGTTCCGCGTCGAAAGATAAAGACAAAGACAAAGACGCCGACGATCCGGCCACAGTAGCCATCTGGAGCTCGCGTGACGTCGAAGTCATGCCCAAGCAAAAGCTCAACGCCAAAAACGATCGCCAGAAAAATATTCTGTGCGCCTGGCATTTGCAGAATGGCCAATTCGTCCCGCTTGGCAAAGACCTCGACGAGGAGATTGTCCCCTTCCATCACCAGCAAACCGCCTACGCCGCCAACTGGTCCGCTTACGCCATGGAGCGCAGCATCGGCAGGCCCGCCGCCGACGTGTATTTTGTGGATCTCGCCACCGGCAGCCGCACAAAAATTCAGGATCGCCTCAACGACGACTACTATCTCCAAGCCAGCCCCGCCGGCCGCTACCTCCTCTATTTTCACGACAACAACTATTGGACGGTGAACACCGCCACGCGCGCCGTCGTCAACATCACCAAAACGGTCCCTACCGCCTTCGCAAACCTCGAATCCGATTACACCATCAAACAAAAGCCTGCCTTCGGTTTTGCGGGCTGGACAAAAGACGACGCCAGCCTAATTCTTTACGATAAATTCGATCTCTGGCTCGTTTCGCCCGACGGGCGCTCACGCTACCAAACTCACCGATGGCGCTGCCGACCAGGTCCGCCACCGCTATGTAAAACTAAATCCCCGCGATGAGTTTATCGACACCGGCAAGCCGATGTACCTCAGCCTCTTCGGTATCTGGACGAAAAAATCCGGCTACGCGCAGCTCAAGCTGGATGCTTCCGGCAAGCCAACGGAAGAACATCTCATCTGGCAAGATAAGAGCATCTCTCAGCTCGGAAAAGCCCACGATGCCGACGTTTTTGAATACGTCGAACAAACCTTCACGGAATCGCCAAATGCATTTGTTGGCGGGCCCGACCTGAAGTCTCCCAAACAAATCACGAAAACGAACCCATTCCAAAGCAACTACGCGTGGGGCCACGAAGAGCTGATCGACTACAAAAACAGCCACGGCGAGCACTTGCAAGGCGCGCTCTACTATCCAGCGGGCTACGACCCCAGCAAAAAATATCCCATGGTCGTTTACATGTACGAAAAACTATCCGACGGACTGCATCAATACAGCGCGCCTTCGGAACGCAACTACTACAACGCTGGCGCCGTCACCAGCCATGGCTATTTCATGCTCGAGCCGGACATCGTCTTTCGTCCCCGCGATCCGGGCGTTTCCGTGGTGGATTGCGTCACCTCCGCCGTCAAGCGCGTCATCCAGATGAACATCATCGATCCCAAAAAAGTGGGCATCATGGGGCATTCCTGGGGAGGCTTTGATTCGACGTATCTCGCCACGCATACGACGGATTTCTTCGCCGCCGCCGTCGCCGGCGCTCCCATCACCGATCTCGTCAGCAATTATGGAAACCACCACTGGAGCTCCGGCATTGCCGAAACCGATCACATCGAAACCGGCCAGCAGCGCATGGAAGTCCCGCTCTACGAAGACCTGCAAGCCTACATCCGCAACTCCGCCGTCTTCGGCGTGCAAAATATGACCACGCCTCTGCTCATCGAAGTTGGGCGACAGCGACGGCACCGTCTTTTTCCACCAAGGCGTCGAGCTCTATAACATCGCGCGCCGCGCGAAAAAGAACGTCGTTCTCCTCGAATACGCCGGCGAAGACCACGGCCTGCGCAAAAAACCCAACCAGATCGACTACCAGCGCCGCATCTTCGCCTGGTTCGGTCACTACCTGAAGGATGAGCCCGCCGCCAGCTGGATCACCAACGGCGAAAGTTATTTAGATCGCGAAAGGGAACTGAAGCAACTGAAGGCGGGTGAAGGCAAGGATTGAGAATTCGCCGCGTGAAGTGGGCGCTGGGCTCAGCGCTTTCCAGCTCCGCTGGAACAGGACGATGCCGCTAGGATTCTAGAAATGGCGGGCGGCCAGGCGAGTCAGAACCGGGTCGTGCTCCTCTAAAATGGAATCGGCGAATCCGCGCGAGGGAGCGCGCAGCAAAAGAAAAAGCTCGCCGGCCCACAATAGAATGTCCAGCAAGCGGCCGCGCTGCAGATTGCTGATGTCGTCGCAATGCAGTGCCACTTCCAGCGCGCGCCGCGAGCATTCTTCGATGAACGCGCGCAGCGAAGCGGGATCGAGATTCGCGCTCCCCGTTTTCTGGCTCCGCGGATCGATACGTTGCAAATTTTCGTAGCAGAGTTCGATGAAGTGGTTCAGGCAAAATTCCTGCTGAGCCATCGATGTCGCTGCGGCCCCCTCACAAAAATCCACTGCGCAAATCCTGTCCTCATACATCGTTGACATGGCCCCTGACTCAGAACTCTCCACTCCCCTACCGCCCGCACCCATCCTCTCTATATAACCCCCCATAAAGTTGGATGTTGCGAGGGCACTCTACTGTTGCCGGAGCGTTTACAGAACGACGGCCCAAGATCCACTGTCACTTCTCCTCACGCTACGCATCTCCTTACGCTACGCACAGCGCGGCTTCCTCGTTGATCGCGGATTGCATCACTCCCTCGCCGCAAGATGCCTCAAACTCGCGCGGAGCTTGCGCCGCGGCGGGCACATAGGCGGCGAGCGTCTGGACGCGCAGGCATCGGTCCAGGTAGGGAGCCAACAAAGCGCGCACCCAGCGCACGTTTTCGCTGCAGCGCTGCATGCGGTCTTCGCCGCTCCAAAGCGTGACCACCGTTACGAGGCGCGCTTCATGGTTTGCGATCATCACAAAACTTCCGGCGAAACCTGCAACTTCACCGAGCGCACCATCGATCGCCGCGGGCAAAGCGGCGTGGATTTTGTGCGCTTCGTTGGGCTTGGCAACAAACTCTATGGTCAGAGCCATAATGCGCGAACTGGTGTAGCACAGACCGAGTGTCCGCGCAGTAGTACTCGGTGCATTCGAATCGAACGGGCGCGATATGGGATTGGAAATACTGTGGATTTGTACTGATCGTGACACGGAGCCTCCAATTTCAGTGGTCCTCCCCGTTTAGGGGGGAGGCGCATCCTCGTGGGTCCAGGTCCGACTTGGATGCGCCCTGGTGGGACACGCGTGGGACAGGGGAACCGTCCCTTCGCAGCAGGACGCCCAAGATAACAATGGGTTCCTACAACCGAATAGTGCAAGGGTCAGGCATTTCGTTTCACCGATTCCGTACAAAACGGGACAGGAAAGCCGCGATGCGGTACATGGGAGCCATTGCTCCTGGTGGTTGGCACGGCTATACTCCTCGGCACAAATCCGAGGGCTACGTGGAACTCTTCGCATTCACCAGGGAATACGTGGAGCGCCTCCGCGAGGGAGACCCCTCGACGGAACAACATTTTGTGACGTACTTTGACCAGTTGCTGAGGATCAAATTGCGGGCGACGTATGCTCGCGTCGGAAACCGTCGAAGACCTCCGCCAGGAGACTTATATAAGAGTGCTGGTTACCCTGCGTAAGGATGGGATTCGCCAGCCCGAGCGATTTGGCGCGTTCGTTAACGCGACTTGCAACTATGTCTTCAGGAGTTCTACCGGGTTTCGAACAAGACCAGCCCGTGGGATGACTCCTACCTGGAAATGCCGGACCATGCGGTAGACACGAGAAGGCATCCTGGTCAGCAAGCAGATGAAGGATCGGGTTCGCCAGGTGATCGAGGAACTACCCAAGAAGGATCGCGAGCTGCTCCGTGCCTTCTTTCTGGAGGAGAAGGATAAGGATGAGGTCTGCACGCAGTTTGGGGTAGACCGCGATTATCTGCGGGTTTTGCTGCACCGCGCCAAGGATAAGTTCAGGGTTTTGTATGAGAAAGACAAGGACGGGCTCTCCGGGAAACTGTCGGCCGAGGAGGAGATATGAAACGAACTGGCACCCCACCTGCACTACTCATCGGTGGATGACAAACGATGAATATCATGGACCATAATGAAGCGGTGCGGCTACAGGCGGCGGAGAAGTACCTCCTCGGGGAACTCCCGAAGGAGCAGCATGCTGCGTTTGAAGAGCACTTTTCGACTGCCCGGTGTGCGCTGAGGAGATGAAAGCTGCTGTGGCCTTTATGGAAAGCGCGCGGCAGGTGGCACGCGAAGAAGTTCCGCAAACTATTGATGAGAAAAGGCTTGTTCCAGTGCCTGCCAAAGACTCGGCGGCTGGCTGGCTTGGTTGCGGCCGGCGTTCGCGGTTCCTGTGTTTGCGGCGCTACTGTTGGTGATTGGCTATCAGAACGGGGTTACGATCCCTAGCCTGAAGCAGGGTGCCTCGCAAAACGCCTCCGCCAGGATCTTCAACTCCTTTTCTTTCATGGAAGTTGGCGCCCGTGGCGAGGCGGACTAACCATCAAAGTACGACGCAAATGATGAGTTTGCTCTGGAAGTGGACTTCCCGCCAGTGGCCTCGGCGGGAAGCTATATCGGGCAAATTCAAGACGCCGACGGACGCACCAAATTCAGCTTGCCCGTCTCGCTGGAGAAGCGAAGTCCACGGTTCACGTCGGCATTCCCGGCGGCTCCTTGAAGGCCGGCAACTATAATTTCGTCATTTTGCCGTTGACGCCTCCAGCGCCCAGACACGACCACAAAGGAAACGAAGAGGCTTCCCTTTACTGTTGAATTCGTACAATAAGTGACTAAGATAATCGAGCTCCAAATCCACGCCGAGGCGTCCCCCTATGGCTCAAGAAAAAGCCGCTTCTTCTGGCGCACCACCGGAAAACATCCCTTACCATTTTCATGCGCATGGCCAAGCCTTCAGCGCGCATTTTATCCGTCCGGCGGATGTTCCGATTGCCGCCCAAGCGGCTACCGCGCTGCCGCCGACGGCGGTTTTGCCCACTCGAGGTGGAAGATTTCTCGGTTTCGCGCCTGGTCTCCTTCACGCTGGGCGAAACACATGTTGCTGGGAGCTGGCAGGCCCACCATCGTCACAACCAGTGCGACCTCCGTCCTTGCAGGATTGATCTTCTGGATTTTCTGACCGTGGACAAGATCGTTGCCCGTGTTTCAGGCAGTACGTGGCCGATGGCAAATACCGGGAAAGTCCACATCATTGCGCTGGGCAGCCATTTCGACAATCTGCGTCTCGGCGGGTTCGAGGTGAAAGTTACGCTGCGTCACGATCTTTTGCCGAAGTCGACAAAATTTCCAGGAATTGACGAATAATCTCAAAGCCACAAGAAGCACACACTTGTCATTGACGACGGAGCGGCGCTCTGCTCGCTGGTGGAAAAAATCGAGGTCGATCCCGGCTTGGCGGATCTGCCGGGTTTCGAGATCGAGGGCAATCGGCTCGTCGTTCCCCATTTTGGCAAAATCGCCTTGGCCGAATCGTTCGCCGACGCCGGGATCCGTCGCGCTGACGATGCTCCGGTTCAAACTGGGCTCGCCCGACGGCGGTGGTGGCAGTGGCGGCCAATCAGCACCAACGGACAGCCCTCCCCGCCGACTGGCTGATTGCGCTGATTCTACGTTCGGCTACAATTCGCATATGTTTTTGCGTATTCATCGCGGCGCTCTTCTTTGGTTGCCGGAATCGGCTGACGCCTCAGATCGTCTACGACCAAATTGAAATCGCCATACGCCAAGGCGACCTGCTGCACGCGAGACTCCAGGTAGATCAAGCACTTCAACAATTCAGCCACGATAGCCCGGAGTGGCAGTGGCGCTTTCGCATACTCAAGGCGGCGATTCTCGACTCTCAGTCTGATTACGCAGGTGCGCTCGCCTGCCTCGATGGCAATCTCCCCGCATCCCTTGTAGGAACGGACGCCGACGTTAAGAAATCAATCTATCAGGGCATTGCGCTTAGGCTCGCTCGAGATTTTGACAGGTCCAAAGGTGCACTTGCGGCGGCTGAAGCCCTGGCCACGACTTCTCACCAGGAGCTGCTGCCCAGAGTTTTGACCGCCGAGGGAGCCTTGCAAATTGACCAGGGTGACTATGAGGCTGCAAATCTTAGCTATCAACGCGGTCTCGCTCTCGCCCGCCAGCAGCACGACCAGATTCAGGAAGCAGCGCTATTACTCGATCTGGCCCGCCTGGACACCCTCCAGCACCTTTTTGATGAGGCCATCGATCAGAATGAGGCCGCTCTCCGTCTCTCCCGCTCCCTCGGCAAGCAGAGCTTTGTCGCGACAATCTTAGGCAATCTCGGCTGGAGCTATGGAGAGTTAGGAGACTTCGAGGCGTCGCTCAATTTCTATAAAGAAGGTGCGGAAGCATCGGCTAGGAACGGGATGTTGGGCTACTCGGAGTATTGGTTTTCGGGAGTTGCCACTGCCTCCCTCTCGCTGCGCGAGTACAACGCCGCCGAATCCCTCGCATTGAGCACATTGCAGCACGCGCAGGAACTTAACAACGTGGAAACAAGCATCGCTTGTCTTTACACCCTCGCCGAGATCATGCTGCGCACGAATCGGCTCAATGAGGCGGAACAATACAATAAGAGGGTGTTGACACTCGAGACCAAAGGGAAAGACCGGCAACCCGCCGCGGACGCGATTGAGCAGTCCGGGGAGATTTTGACCGCGCAGTCACATTTTCGGGAGGCGGAGCCGCTTTTCCAGCGCGTTCTAGCCGACAGCAGCGCCGGGCCGAAGCTGCGATGGGAATCCGAAGCGGGCATCGCCCGGTTGAGCGATGCTGAAGGCAAGCGCGCCGAGGCCGAACAACACTTCCTTTCTGCGATCAACATCATCGAAAAAGCGCGCCAGTCAATCAACCATGAAGAGCTGCGCTTGAGCTTTCTGTCCAGCGGAATTTCCGTGTATGGGGAATATATTGATTTCCTCCTCAAGCACGGCAGGGGCGCCGATGCCTTGGCGCAAGCGGAATTGAGCCGCGCGCGAACCCTAGAGGAAGACCTCAACACCACTAGGTCGACTGAGAAGGTCTCCCTGCACAACTTCCGGCCCGAGCAAATGGCGCAGCGTCTCAAGGCCACACTGCTCTTTTACTGGGTGGGGGAGCGGCAGTCCTATCTGTGGGTCATCACACCTGCCAGCATGACGTGCCTTTCCTTGCCGGGGGCGGATCAAATTGACCCGCTAGTCAAAACCTACCGGGAAGCGCTGTTCCGCTCGCGCGACCCTCTCGAAACCGGCAATCCCGACGCGCAAAAACTCTACGCCATGCTCATTGAGCCAGCCAAGAGGCTGCTTCCGAAAACGCGCGCGTCATCCTTTTGCCGGATGGCAGCCTTTACGGACTCAATTTCGAGACGTTGATTGTTCCCGAGCCGAAGCCGCATTACTGGATTGAAGACGTCACGCTGATCGACCGCGAGTTCGCTGACGCTGCTGGCCTCTGGTGCCAATCTTGCCGCGCCCAAAGAAAAAAGCCTGTTTCTGGTGGGCGATACCGTCCCGCCGAACGCCGATTTTCCCGGCTCTGCCGCAAGCTGCCGCCGAGATGACAGGACGTCGAGAAATATTTTCCCGGCGTCGCGCCGCGCCGTCCTCTCCGGGAGCCGCGGCAACACCGGCCGCGTATCTCAGCAGCCAGCCGGAACGTTCTGCTTATCTCCATTTTGTCACTCACGGCACGGCCAGCCGCACCCGCCCGCTGGAATCCGCCGTTGTGCTCAGCAAGGAGAAAGACGACGATTCCTACAAGCTTTATGCGCGGGACATCGTCAATCGCCGCCTTTCCGCTTATCTTGTCACCATCTCCGCCTGCAATGGGGCGGGCACACGCGCTTATTCCGGCGAGGGGCTTGTTGGCCTCTCGTGGGCGTTCTTAAGGGCCGGGGCTCACAATGTCATCGGCGCGCTTTGGGAAGTGAGCGACTCGTCCACGCCGGAGCTTATGGACGGGCTCTATGATGGGCTGAGCCACGGGCAAGACCCCGCCTCTGCTCTGCGTGCCGCAAAACTCTCGCTGCTGCACTCCGACAGCCTCTTTAGAAAGCCCTACTACTGGGCGCCGTTTCAGCTTTACTCGGGTTCCTGACCTACCGACGCCTCAAATCTTGCTAGTTCGGAATTGGTAGTTCGCGAGGCGAACATCGCGAGAGCGTGAAACGATTTGACGGCCCTGGGCACTACTTTAGGTCCAGCAATTCTTCCGCAAGGGGTGTTTTGGTGAACCTAAATCATTGCAGTCTTCCTACAGAAAAACAAAACGCAGGGGTGGTGACGCAAGGCTCGAATGGCAAGGATGCCGGTCCGAGAATCGAACGGTGCGAATTCGAGCAATTGCTACAACGCGCGATGGAAATCCTCAACGCCCGCGACCTCAAAAGACAGCTAAAAACGAACGCGTAAACCTTGACGATCTGTTCCGGACGAATTCGGCCGTTCGATCCAACGAAAGGAACGCAAGCGGCGCATCAGGTAAGCGCCGCTTGGGTTTTTTTATGCCGATATCTACGTGAGGCGATGAGCTTCGCGTGTCAGGACTTCAGAGATTGAAGCAGGTTCTGACCGTTAGGGGTACCGAGACCTGTGCAAGCGTCCCAACCCTTGCCGGCCTTGTAGTCGCCGTTGTTTCCTTGCGTGATGTCGCGGAACGTGGCGTCCGCCGGGGCGGCGTAGAGCAAGGGATTGAGGAAGCCGGCGGGCTTGCTGAGGCCTTGATTGATGCGGGCGATTAGGCCGGCCCAAAGAGGCGCGACCGCGCTGGTGCCGCCCACCGGCGGAATTCCTTGCGAAGGATCGGGGAAGCTCGTGCCATCGCAAAGAATGCGATAGCCCGAAGCGGGAGCGGCGTCGCCGGCAGACATCCGGTACGCCGCGCATCACGGGGCCCGCGGGGTCGGCGGCTGGGGGAACTCCGGCATTTTGTTGGTAGCTGGGCAGCGCGAAGAAGCGGCTAACGCCGCCGCCGGTGCCATCATTTTTTCCATCGTGCCAGACGACTTCTTTCGTGATGGCGCTGCTCGAAGCGGTCAATTCCGTTCCGCCGCAAGCGAGCACGAAGGGATCGGAAGCAGGGAAGTCCACGTGCGCTTTTTTATCCCAGTTGGGATCATTGGCGGCAAAGTCCGCGGAGCCATCGTCACCGGCGGCGACGCAGACCGTTACGCCAAGACTCGCGGCGGATTGCAGCAACTGGTCGAACTCGTTGCGGAACTGCTCGGTGGCCTCGTCTTCAGGTCCGCCCCAACTGATCGAAACGATGTTGGCCTTGTTGACCGTGTCGGTGAGGATGGCGTTCATCACGCCGAGAAAGCTTTGGTCGGTGGTGTCGGGTGCGAAGTAGACGACGATTTTTGCGCCCGGCGCGATGGAGCCGGACACTTCGATATCGAGCATGACTTCGACGTCGGGATTGTTGGGATCGAGCGCGTTGGTGCCGGGGCTGTTCTTGCCGCCATTCGTATAGGTGGCGGCTGTTACGCTTGGTGGATTAGCGATGCCGAGATTCTGAAAGTAGGTGGTTAACTCGGCTGGATGGAAACCGCCGCCGAGTTCAAGGATGGCGATGGTCTGGCCAGTGCCGTTGAGATTCGTGGGAAAATTGTAGAGCGAGGCGAGCTGTGGCGGAGTGAAACCAGCGGGAACGGAAGCGGACGATGTCGACCTGTCGGCGACCGTCGCCAACGCTTGCGGCGCGAGCTGTGCCGCGATGGATGCGGAAGTGTGGCTTAGCGAAAGGGCGATTGTCGAGACCGGTGACGCTGGTCACGATGCCCTGGAGATTTTCGGGGATGAGAATGTCGCCTTCTCTGCCTCGATAGGCTACGTCGCCGGATTTGTACATTTTGAGTTCGACGCCGAAGGCTTTGCTGTAGGCCGGTGCTGCGCCAGAGAGAGTGACGGTGCGCTGGGCGGCGTTCGTGTCGGTGACGCGCAAACCGTTCTCTCTGGCAAAGGCTTCGACTTTGGCGAGGTCGGCGGGGTCTGCTCCGTGCCGTTCGGCGTGTTCTTCGCGTGTCAAGTAAGTGCGGTCGCCGGGTTTTTGCTTGCTCTGTGCTTCGATGGAGGGTAGCTCGTTGCGGCGGCGCACCGTGACGGTGACGCGGAATTCCGCGCTTGGCACCTCTCCAACGATTTCAGCATTGGACAGGCGATGTTTTGTACTGCCTGCCAGCTTGGTCTGTTTTTGTCCTGCGTTCATGATGTGTAGCTCCTTTCTGCGTTGCGATTTCCTGGGTTCTTTTACGTGCTAGTTGGCCTTCCTGTAGCGGCTTGATGACCGCTATTGGGGAGAAGTCTCCAATCCGCGCACCGGGGGCGGGTTTCCGGAGGAACGTAAATTGATGAGGTTGTTGAGCATGTCAAACCAGAAGGGCGCGCCCAAGACGATGGCGAAGGAGGAGAGCAAAATGCCGAGCACTTTCAAAGCCCCCGCGCCGAAGGTGATTGGCAAAGCCCGGATGTCATGCGCGTCGCGCGACCATCCGATGGGAGGCGTATTAACTTCGCGAATTTCTCCGGCGACTTGCTGTAGAGAACCCTCTGCGTTGAGGTAATCGGCTGGAACTGTAGAGTGAACCTTTTTTACGGCTTGCGCAACCACGGCGCTGCGAAGAGCTTGGTCGCTCCACAATTCCTTGACGATCATGAGCGTGTCGGCGTTCACCGCCGCGCAAAGGAGCAGTCCGGTTGCAAAGATAATTTTTTGCGCCATGCGTTTGTACCAGCCGCTGACGCGGGCCATGGTGTCGTCGAACCAGTGCTCGACTTTGAGTCGGGCTGCGTCGATATCGCCGCCGGCGGAGTCGATCATGTTGAGAAGCGTGGCGCGAAGCGTGGCATCGGGGATTTGCGCGACGCCTGCGCGCAAGGATTGAATGGTGCGGGGCTGCGTGGCGTCGGCGGGGGCGACGATGTCGAAGAGAGCGGCGGAGAACATGCGCGCGGAAATGTAGGAAGGTTTTTCTCCTGCTGGCGCCGTGCCGGTGATGAGGGGATGCGCGAAAAGTTTGGCGGTGTAATCGTTCGGGCCGTTTTTGAGCATGTTGCGGATGGCTTTTTCGAGCGTTTTGGAGCGAAGGGAGAATATGGCGGCGATAACCTCTTTGATGCCGGAGCAGCCGATGCTGAGGACGAGGTAAATCAAGGTGAGGCCGATCACGACTTCGAGGACTTCCGAGCCGAACATGTAGGCCTCCCTGTCCGCGAGAAATCACGGCTTGAGATGAAGGTGAAAGTCACCCTGCTGCTTGGCAAGTAGTGTTTCGAGGCGATGAAACGTTTCGCGGCCGGGGTGCACTATCTTGCAGCGAACCAGCCAAAAGTCAGAAAAGCGTGGGGGTGTGTATGCCGGCAGGGTTGGACAGCCTGAAACATATTGTGGTGCTGATGATGGAGAACCGGTCGTTCGATCACATGCTGGGGTTTTTGCAGAGCCCCAGCTACCAAATCAACGGACTGACCGGCACCGAGTCTAACAACGACACGACCGGCGGTCCGGTTCAAGTCACCAACGACGCAATCTACTACGGTGACCTTACTCCCGATCCCGACCATTCGCACTTCGGAGTCATGGAACAGATGTTTGACGGCTCGGATCCCTCCGTGACGCCCGTTCCACCGATGAGCGGCTTCGTCAACAGCTACGAGCACATCACCAGCGATGTGGGCAAGTCTCGCAACATCATGAAATGTTTCTCGAAGGCCAAGGTGCCAGTCATTTCTACGCTGGCGCAGCAGTTCTGCTTGTGCGACAACTGGTTCTCGTCGGTTCCAGGCCCCACGTTTCCAAACCGCGCGTTTGCGCATGCCGCCACCTCGATTGGGCGCGTGGACATGTCTCCGATCGGCTATGTCGGAATCTCGAAGACCATCTACGAACTGCTCAACGACAACGGATTCGCGGGCCGGATCTTTTACAACGACACCACTCTGGCGGCAACCTTCCCGCGGCTGATGGCCCAGATGAATCAGTACTTCGGAGACTTCCAGGATTTCTTGAACGCCTGCAACAGCAATTCCTTGCCCCACTACAGCTTTATCGAGCCGCGTTACAACACGCTCGAGCAGGAAAACCTGTTTGACGCGGCAAGCGATCAGCATCCGGATCACGACGTTCAGGAAGGCGAGCGACTGATTCAGCAGGTCTTTACCGCCATCTGGAACAACCCAGACGTGAGGAACTCGACGCTTCTGGTCGTTACCTACGACGAGCACGGCGGCCTTTTCGACCATCTTCCTCCGCCGCAGAGAGTTCCAAATCCCGATGGAAAAAATTGGGCCGGAGCGCCCGGAAATCCCGACCCGCCTTTTGATTTCACTTGGCTTGGGGTCCGCGTACCGGCTCTGCTGATCTCGCCGTACATCCAGCCCGGAACCATCGCTACGACTCTTTACGACCACACTTCCTTCCTGGCGACCACGCGCAAGGTTTTCCTTCCCAATTGGCAAAACACGTTTTTGACGCAGCGCGACAACGCGGCGAACACCTTCGAAGATGTCTTCAACCTCGACAATCCTCGAACGGACACCATATCGTTCGGTGCCTCATTTCGCGCCGCCATTCCTGCCGTAAGTCCCCAGCAGCTGGTGCTCAAGCCGCTCACCGAACACCAGCAAGGTTTGGTGCAAATGGCGGCATATCTCGAAGCGAAACTGCCCCAAGCGCAGCAGACGGGTGTTGATGTCGGCTCCATTCGCACTGAGGGTGCGGCCGCGAAGTACCTCGCTCAGGTGATGAGCAAACTCCGCGCTGCAGCCCCCCCGCGCCTGCCCCCAAACGATGAGGCCGGACAGAAAGAAGGAGATCGTCCCCATGCTTAGCGATGTTGGAGCATCCAAAATCAAGTCGCCCGCTGCCAAGATCTTGTGCGTCGCGCTGATGGCTTTTCTCACCCTTCCTGCGATCGCGGCGGGACAAGCCCCCGCGGCGCCAACCCCTGCAAATTCTTCGAAAAAACCGTGCCCAAAGTCAAAATCGAAGTGCAAGGGACCGCAAGCTCCCGCAGCGCCAACGGGGCCAGAGCCGCCAACGGTACCTCAGCCTCAGGGTCTGCAACCGCCTACGACGGCTTCTGGGGTCGGCAAACTTGAGAGCAACCCAATCATCGGCGATATCGAGAAGCTGTTCACGCACCAGCCTGAGCATCTCATCGTGCAGAGCATCGTTCCTGGAAGCGGGACCGGCGGCGGTGGTGAATATGTGAAGGACTTCGATCGCGACCCGTGGATGCGGCGAATCTCCATCACCGGAGTCGCCACGATTCGGGAATTTTCCGTGGAAGAATTGCAGCTGCGTTTCGCACACAATCCTTGGATGATCGGGCCGCGTCCACTGGGCGAGGTAAGCAAGGCCGTGATTCACGTCTACGCGCGCTCGCGCTACCTGCCGCAAATGCCTTTCTACGGCATTGGGCCAAACACAACGCTGAGCAACGAAGCACTTTTCAGCGAGCGCGACACGGTGGCGGGCGTTGATGCCACCAACCCTCTTGCTTCCTGGTTCGAGCTCGGCGGCCGCGTGGAATCCATTTGGAATTCAGCCGGCCCCCCCAGCTCTGCTCCCGCACAGTCCATCACGGCGCTTTACCCTTCAACTCCCGGTCTCGCGTCGCAGCCGAATTTGCTTCACTACGAAGTGTCCTTGCATCCGCACTATCCGGCGCAGCCCCCCTTCAATATCGATTACATGATCAGCTATGGCTATTATCAGGACCACGGCGCCGGCCAATCTTTCTTTCGCCGCCTGAAATTCAATCTGTACAACAACCTCTATCCCTTTCATACCTACGACCTTGACTGCAACAAAATCACGAACAAAGATATCTTCTTCACGCTTCACAGTCTGATCGTGGCCTCGGACGCCAGCGGCGGCAATACAGTTCCCTTTTATTTGATGCCCACCCTCGGCGGAACCGACGCAAACAACGATCCGACTCTGCGCGGATTCAAGGATTTTCAGTTCCGCGCGCCGGATGCCATCCTCATGCAAGCCGAATACAATCACCGGCTCTGGAGATATCTGGGGGCTTTCGCGTTCTACGATGCCGGCAAAGTCGCTCTGCACACCGGAGATTTGAACTTCTCGAACCTGCGTCAAAGTTATGGGCTCGGCGTCTCGTTTTGGATGAACGGCTTGGTCCTTTTCAAAATTTACGTGGGAATGGGCAGCGGTGCGGGAGTGCATCCGTTCTTCGGAATTCCAAGTTTCACCGGAGACAATCTCGTCACGGGACGCGGACCTGCGGCCACTCCCTGGGACTAAGCTCCTTCACGTACGCTCGCAAATTAGGGAATTTCGTCAACTTGCCACTGCGCCCGACATATCGCGCGTTTCTTCTGGCGAATAGCCGAGCGCGCGCAAAACTTCGGCGGTGTGCTCGCCGAGCATTGGCGGCGGGAGGCGGTAGCTTACGGGCGTGGCGGAAAATTTGATGGGATTGCCGATGCTGCGGGCTACTCCCAGCGCGGGATGATCGAGCTGCACAATCATGTGGCGCGCCAGCGTTTGCGGGTCGTTTACGGCGTCTTCGGCGGTGTTGATGGGGGCGGCGGGAATCTGCGCGGCTGCCAATTGCTCGAGCCACGCGCTTGCGGGCTGGCAGTCAAACAGCTTTTGCAGCAGTGGAATCAGATCGGCGCGATTTTTCGTGCGTAGCGCATTCGTCCGGAACCGCTCGTCTTGACCGACGCCGTTCTCAATTCCCATCAAGCGGAGAAATTTCATCCACAGCGATTCCGTGCCTACGCCCAAAACAAAAAAGCGGCCATCCGCGCCGCGAAAGACTTCGTAGGGCACGATGCTGGGGTGCGCGTTGCCCCAGCGTTTTGGCGCGGTTTTCGTGTTCAAATAGCTGCTGCCGACATTCGCGAGCCACGTCAATTGCGAATCGAGCAGCGCCATATCTAAAAATTGACCGCGGCCTGTTTTCTCACGCGCGTAGAGCGCCGCCAAAATGCCGATGGCCGAATACATGCCGCAAGTCATGTCCGCAATGGCGATCGGATAGCGCATGGGACCGCCCTCGGGCTCGCCGGTGAAGCTCATCACACCGGCTTCAGCTTGCGCAAGAATGTCATAGCCGGGCCGTCCCGCTTTTGGTCCCGTGAAGCCGTAGCCCGTAATGCTGCAATAGACGAGGCGCGGATATTTCCCGCACAACGTTTCCGCATCGATGCCGCGCTTTTGCAAAGAAGCAAGAGATGGCTGATTGCAAATAAAAATATCAGACGACGCGATCAGGCTCCGCAGCGCCTCCGTCCCGCGCGGATGATCGTAATTCAAGGCCACGGAGCGTTTGTTCCGATTCGCGCCGAGAAAATACGTGGATTCGCCGCTTACAAAGGGCGGTCCCCATCCCCGCGACTGGTCGCCTGCTCCCGGCCGCTCGATTTTAATGACGTCCGCGCCGAGATCACCGAGCAGCATCGCGCAATAGGGGCCTGCAAGCGCCTCGCTCAATTCCACGACGCGCACGCCATCTAAAATATTTTTCGCGTACACGGTGCGAGATTATAGCCGACATCGACGGTTTTCTCGTTTGGACATCGCCGATTCCCAGCGCTTCGCGCCCGGCGTTCTCCGCCCTGCAACTTCCATCATCAAAATTTTGAATTCATTGCAGACACCAAAAATCTTCGAGAATGTTTTCCACGGAACTCCCTTGCGAACCTTACTTTTGTCTTGACACTTCTCGCAACCGAACGCTAGCCTACGACCACTGGTGCGAATGGGGGAAAGTCCTGGAGATCGTTAATATTTGTTCACATTCGCGATTTACGGGGGGATCGTTTCCGCAGTATGTATCACGACCCTGCATCGGATTTCTCCTTCATCCAAGAATTCTGGTCCTAAACAGTATGGGGAGCCAATTGCTGGCCGAACTCTTGTGGCCGCACGCCAGATAACAAGTTTCAGGCTGGGGCCGCACAGTCGCAATCGTGGTAAACGGGGTTTTCGAAAGGGGTGTTACACATGAGGTCGCGCATACTTTTTCTGCTTTTGGTCTGCACGCTGGCGCTTTCCGTCTCGCCGGTTCTCTACGGCCAAGCCGACGGGCAGTTTCTCGGGCAACGTCGCAGACAAATCCGGATCGGCCATTGCGGGCGCCACGGTCACGGCCACATCGCAAGGTACGGGAGTTGCGCGCCAGGCCAAGACGGATGACGCCGGCCACTATCTCATTCCTCTGCTTCCGGCGGCAACCTACACGCTGCGCGTCGAATTTCAGGGCTTCCAGACCGCCGAGAACAAGGATCTGCGCTTGCAGGTCGATGAAGCGCGCGAGTTGAACTTTTCGCTCGCGCCGTCCACGGTCTCCTCGACCGTGGAAGTGAACGCCTCCGCGGTCGCGGTCGAGACCACCAATCCCTCCCTCGGCCAAGTCATCACCGCCCAGGAAGTGTCACAGCTTCCGCTCAACGGACGTGATTTCGTCCAGCTCGCCACACTCACCCCCGGCGCTTCGGCGGAGACGAACCCCAATAGCTTTTTCACTGCCGCTGCAAGCAGCGAAGTAGCCGCGCGCGGCTCTTTCTCGCTATCCGTCGGCGGGTCGCGCCCCAACAGCACGGATTGGATTCTGGATGGCGTGGACAACAACGAATTAACGGCCGGCGGTATCGGAACATTTTCTTCAATTGACGACATTCAAGAATTCAAAGTTTTGACCTACAACTACTCCGCCCAATACGGCACCCGCGCCGGGCCCACCGTGCTGGTTACAACGAAATCCGGCTCCAACGACTTCCATGGGTCGCTGTTCGAGTTTCTCCGCAATACCTCGCTCGACGCCAAGAGCTTCTTCGCCACCACGCCAGAAAAGTTCAATTTAAACCAATTTGGTGGTTCCATCGGCGGCCCGGTCTATAAGGGGAAGACCTTCTTCTTCTTCGATGGCGAGCAAAAGGATCAACTTCATGGCATCACGTTTACGGGTCTAGTCCCCAGCGCTGCTATGCACACGAGCGCGGCGCAGCCCTACTCGGATTTCACGAACGATGTGTACGGCAATCCGGCCTTTAACACATTTCAGGCCACTCCTTCGAGCACTCCGGTCAACGTGCCTGTAATCACCAATCCCTATCTGGTTGGTAACACGTTGGACCCGAGTATGCCGAACAACGCCTATTTCCAGTGCGTTGGCAGTGCCAGCGGCGCGCCAACCGCCGTCAATGCCGACGGCAGCCAGGTTGCCGGCGTTCCCTGCGCCAAAATACCCGCCGCTTTGGTTAACCCCCTCGGTGCGGCCTTGGTGAATTTGTATCCCTTGCCAAACGCCAACAATCCCGCTCAGGGATACAATTTCGTAAGCGAGCCGGTCCGCAGCCTTTTTGAAACGAAGTTTGACGTCCGTGTGGACCAGACCATTTCAGCCAACGATAGTGCCTTCGGACGTTTTAGCTATGACGATGCCGTGTCCTACGTTCCTGGCGGCTTCGCGGGCGGCTTTGCCGAGGCCAGCGCCTTCGGCAGCAACCAGGGCATCATCAATCACGCCCGCAACGTGGCCGTCAGCGAGACCCACGTCTTTTCACCTACTACGGTGAATCAGGCCAGCTTTGGTTACAACCGCATCTTCGACTACATCACTTCTCAGGGCACGGGCAGTTGCAGCTCCGCCAACCTCGCCGGCATCGGCATCCCGGGCGCCAACCTTGGCTGCACGGGCACGCCCGGGAGCGAGACGTGTACCCCGGGAGCTTATAGCTGCGGCTTGGTTTCGGTGTTGTTCAATGGCGGCCTGTGGTCTCTCGGTGATCGCGGCTACACCCCATTCCAAGGCGGCACCAATATCTTTACGTTTGACGATTCCCTCGACTTGATTCGCGGCAAGCACGACATCAAAGTTGGTATCGATATCCGTGCAAACCAGATGAACGTTGGCGCTGAAGCCTTCCAGGATGGTTTCTGGATTCCCCTTGGCTCATTCTCCGGGAATCCTGAAGCCGATCTAACCTTGGGCTATGTGAGCATCTCCGAACACGACCAGACCTTTAACGGCCCGGTCACCGGCCGCCGCTGGAAAATCGTCCGCCCCTATGTCCAAGACGATTGGAGAGTCACGAAAGACCTTACCCTCAATCTAGGATTGGCGTGGGATTTGAGCACTCCTATCACGGAAGCCGACGGGCGCATGGCGGACTTCATTCCCCCAGGCATTGCCACCGGCGCGAATGCCGCCACGGGCCAGCTTCTCGTCGCCAATCAGGGCGGTATAGGTGGGTCGGCTGGAATATACATGAATTGGACCGCTCTTGAGCCGCGCATTGGCGCAGCCTGGAAGGTTCTCGGAAGCGACAAGACGGTGGTCCGAGGCGGGTTTTCGATCTATCACGACTCAGCGTGGAGCCAGGGCGCGCAGGGCCTTTGGCAGAATCCACCGTTCTTCGCCGAGGGCGACATCTTCCAGTTCGGTGGCTGCCCCGCTGCTACGCCGTTCGGTACTACCCCGGCCTGTGGCTCGGGCGGCAGCGTCTCCAGCATCTCTAGCGGATTCCCAATTTTTAACACTCCGCCAACGGTGTCCACCTTTAGCGGGACATATTTCTACGAACCGCGGGACTTCCGGCAGGGGGAGGTGGTGCAGTACAACGCCAACATCGAGCGCCAGTTGCCCGGCAACATCGTGCTGACCGCTGGCTACGCTGGTTCGCGCGGCAACCACATCCTGGAAGCCGGTAACGCCATCGACACCAATGGCCCTTCCGGTTGCGGCATGATTAGTGGCTACACCCTCGGTTGCGCTGCCGGTGGGGCTCCTTTCATATCGCCCTACACTCCACCAAACTTCAACGCCATTCTGGAATTTGGCGATATCGGCAAAACCACTTACGACTCCCTGCAAATCAAGGCCGAGACTAAGTCCACCAGGCACGGCGTCTACGCCCTGATTGCCTACACCTACTCCCATACATACGACAACGGTCTATCCGATGGCCTGGGTTCTGAATTGAGCGCCCCTTATTTCCCGTTGCCCAATTGGCAGAAGCTGGATTGGGCTCCGTCTCAACTCGATCTGCACAACAACTTTACTGCCAGCGTCATCTATGATTTGCCGTTTGGCAGAGGCAAGCAATTCGGCTCTGACTGGAGCAATGTGACAGATTCGCTGTTGGGCGGCTGGCAGGTAACGCTGATCGAAAAAATCACTTCCGGCTTCGCCTTCCCCCTGATCGACAGCGCTAACGGCAACTTTAGCGGGCCTGGCGTCTCTGGCGTCGCCTTTAACACCGGTGGCAATGGCAATAACTTCAACCGCCCCGATCAAGTTGCGGGTTGCAACCCCTACGCAAACCAGACCAAGACCCAGTACATTAACCCGGCATGCTTTGTGCACGCCCCAGCGATGGAACTCGGCGACGCCAGCCGCGTTCCCGTCTACGGTCCGGATTTCGTGAATACCGATTTCTCCCTGATCAAACAGTTCAAGCTCCCCTGGGAAAATATGGGTCTGAATTTCCGGGCGGAATTCTTCAACCTCTTCAACCACGCTCAGTTCGGTCAGCCAATCAGCGATATCAACGCAAGCGGTTTTGGCGCGGTCAACTCCACTGTTAACAACCCGCGGCTCGTGCAGCTCGGCCTCAAGCTAACGTTCTAAACCGCGCCGAACGCTCGGCGCTCTATATTTCGATTCGACCGGCCCGCCGCAAGTTTGGTGGGCCGGTCTTTTTTGGAGGAGATGCTGGCTGGGCCCGAGTGCTTGGTCTATCATCCTCTGTCTGCTGCGTCGGTGCATTTCATCCTGTCCGGGAAAGGAACATCTTTCTTATGTCACGAATGCGCGTGATTGCGCTGCTTATATTGTTCGTAGGGCTCGCCGCAGGGCCGCTGCAAGCGCAGGGCAAGCGCAAAGTCATCATCGATCAGGACTGCGCCGGGCCTGGCGGCACGGACATGCAGGCGGTTCTCACGCTCATCAATTCGCCGGAAACAGATGTTTTGGGCATCACGGTGCTAACCGGGGACGCTTGGCGCGACGAAGAGGTGCAACACACGCTGCGTTTGCTTGAAATTATCGGCCGCACGGATATTCCCGTTCTTCCCGGCGCGGTGTTTCCGCTCGTCAATTCCAAGGAATACATCGCCAAGTGGGAAACGTTTTACGGCAAGATCATTTATCAAGGCGCTTGGAATTTTGCCGGCCGGCACGCCGTCCACGGTCCGTACGAAATTCCACCACTGCCGGAAGGCGCTCCCACAATAAAAGCGTCGACCGAAGACGCCGCCCATTTTATGGTCCGCATGGTCCATCAGTATCCGCATGAAATCACCGTTTACGCCGCCGGCCCGATGACCGACCTCGCGCTGGCCATCGCTTTGGACCCGCACTTCTCCGAGCTGACAAAGGAATTGATCGTGATGGGCGGAAGCATCAATCCCAGTACCGACGACCCGGAATTCAGCCTAACGCCGCGCCGCGAATTTAATTTTTGGATGGATCCGGAAGCTTCTCACGCTGTGCTGCATGCCCACTGGCCGCGTATCGTCCTCACCACCGTGGATATTTCCGTCAAGACGCGGATGGAGAAGAGCTTGATCGAGCAGGTGGCGAAGAGCCCCACGCCTGCCGCGCAATATGTAGCGAAATACGCGGAAGCGAATTATTTGTGGGATGAACTCGCCGCCGTGGCATGGCTCGACCCGAGCTTCATCACCAAGTGGCAGAAACTGTACATGGACGTGGATGTCGACCACGGAGCATCTTACGGCGACACGCTGGCTTGGGCTCCCGGTCAGCAACCCGGAATGGGCGAAGTACTCGTGGATGTCCAGAAAGACCTCGACAAGGAGAAATTTTACAAGGAGTACGTCGATCTTCTCACTCGCCCGACGCCTCAGGCTCACACTGACTCCAACAAGGTGAATTAGCTGAGAAGATCGCCCGATGCCCCCGCTATCGTCACCAGTCCCCCGGCTCTGAGCATTCTCATCGTCGAGAAACCACACATGGCAACCAATCCTTTCTACTTGCTTGATTGAGCGAGGCATTTCCCCGACAATTAAAGGTCACAAGTTGCCCATTTTCCCTGCAGGTGTGCCGTCGAGGCGCCTGGCGGAGAAGCGAGAGAGATGTCCACGCACGCGAATTCGGTTAAGCGCTTTGTTGCCTACTTTTCCATGGAGATTGCGCTCGAGAACGCCATGCCGAGCTACAGCGGCGGCCTGGGTGTCCTCGCAGGGGACACCATTCGCGCCGCTGCGGACCTGCGGCTGCCCATGGTCGCCGTCTCGCTCCTCTACCGCAGAGGCTACTTCTCCCAGCATCTAGCCGAAGACGGCTCCCAGACGGAAGAGCCGGTGGTTTGGAAAGTCGAGGATTTTCTCAAGGAAGAGAGCGCGCGGGTAACCGTACCTTTGGAAAATCGCCGCG
The DNA here is from genome assembly GCA_963804545.1 of uncultured Acidobacteriota bacterium. Taxonomy (GTDB): domain Bacteria; phylum Acidobacteriota; class Terriglobia; order Acidiferrales; family UBA7541; genus Acidiferrum. The sequence goes on along the minus strand of CAWDQW010000004.1, from coordinate 736,812 downwards.
TCGAACTTCGCTCCTGGCGGTATGACGTCAAAGGAGTGCGCGGCTTTGAAGTGCCTGTCTATTTTCTCGATGCCGATCTTCCCTCCAACGCGGAATGGGACCGCAACCTCACTGGCGGACTCTATGGCGGCGATTCCTATTACCGGTTGTGCCAGGAAGTTTTGCTGGGAGTGGGCGGAGTGCGCATGCTCCGCGCGCTTGGCTATGAAGACCTCACGCGGTATCACATGAACGAGGGCCATGCTGCGCTCCTCTCGTTGGAACTGCTGGGCGAGGAGGCTGTGAAAGCAGGGCGCACGGCCATCAATGGCGAAGACATCGAAAAAGTCCGGGCCAAGTGCGTGTTCACAACCCATACGCCTGTTCCTGCCGGCCATGATCGCTTTCCCATCGAATATCTGACGCGTGTTTTTCCGCAACAGAGCAAATTCTTCGATCTGAAGGACGCCGCGGTAGCCGAACTTGTGAAGCGTTCTCTGCAAACCGAGCAAAATTATCCCGATTTGCAGGAAGCCGCGGCGCGCGGCGCGCATTTGAATATGACCTACCTGGCGCTCAGTCTTAGCACCTACGTTAATGGTGTCGCGAAACAGCACGGGGTCACTTCTCGCCAAATGTTTCCTGAAGTTCCGATCGAGGCGATCACCAATGGCGTTCACGCGGGGACGTGGACCTCGCCTCCGTTTCAGCAGCTTTTCGACCGCCAGATCGCGCAGTGGCGCGAAGACAACTACAGTCTTCGCAGCGCGCTCGGGCTTCCCCCGGAAGAAGTCTGGGCGGCGCATCTTATCGCCAAGCACGAGCTTCTCGAAACGGTGCGCGAAAAATCCGGTCTCAGCCTGGACGAAGGCGTTTTTACGATTGGTTTTGCGCGCCGCGCCACCGGCTACAAGCGCGCCGATCTGATTCTTTCTGATTTGGACCGCCTGCGCCAGATCGCCAAAAACGCCGGCCATTTCCAAATCATCTACGCCGGCAAGGCCCACCCGAACGACGGCGGCGGCAAAGACATTATCCGGCGCATTTTCCACGCGAAAAAAGCGCTGCGCAAAGCTGTGCCCGTCGTTTTCCTTGACGAATACAATCTCGACCTCGGCGGCAAGATGACTGCTGGCGTCGATCTTTGGCTCAACACGCCGCAATTTCCTCTTGAAGCCTCCGGCACGAGCGGCATGAAATCCGCGCTCAACGGCGTTCCCAGCTTGAGCATTCTCGACGGCTGGTGGGTGGAAGGCCACATCGAAGGCGTCACCGGATGGTCGATCGGCGAGCCTCGCCGCACCATGGACCCCACCGACATCGCCACGGACAACAGCAAGGAAGCCGAATCTCTTTACTGGAAACTGGAAAACATCATTTTGCCCATGTTTTACAAAGAGCCCCGCCTTTACATCCAAATCATGCAGCACGCCATCGCCATCAACGGTTCGTTCTTCAACACGCAGCGCATGGTGCAGCAGTACATCACAGACGCGTACCTTCGATAGCCGCTGGAAGAAAACTGGGAGAGAACTGCACTTACTTCATGAACTTTACCGTGTGCCGCAGCGTAACTATTGCGCGGCAGGCTGCGGGATCTTCTTCTCCCCGCGCAGTTCCTTCTCCGTGTCGGTGATATTGCGTTTGGCGAAGTGATCGAAGAAATCCCAGCCGCCGTATTTCTCCTGAAGCTGCGGGAACACGCTGTTCGTGAGCGCATCACCCGCTAGGCCATTCTTGATCGCTCCGCTGACCATGGCGCGCAGTTGAGTGAGGTAACGGCCGAATTCCAGCACATCTTCTGCCGTTCCGACATCGCCATGGCCGGAGACGAACACGGCCTTCGGGCCTTCCGCGGCGAGCTTGGCGTCCGAGTCGGCCCACTTGTCCGTCGTGCCGTCGATCAAATTGGGCAGCGTTTTCCTCCAAAAGAGATCGCCGCAAAAATAGACGTTCGCATCGGGCACGCTGACGACGGAATCGCCGCCCGTGTGGCCGGGAAAGTAGCGAACCACAACCCGGCGCGAGCCGAGAAATAGTTCGAGGGCGGAATCGTAGACCAGGTTGGGCGCAAGGAGCCCATCGACCCACGCCTTTTGCTCTGGCTTGATGCCAGCGCCAAAAAATTTCAGATTTTCCGTGTGAATCCAGGTGCGCACGTTCTTCTGGGCGATGATGACCGCGCCGGCTTGCGCGAAGACGGCGTTTCCGGTGACGTGGTCGAGGTGGTAGTGCGTGTTGATGACGAATTTAATGGGAAGCTTAGTTAGCTTCTGAATTTCGGCAAGCAGTTGGCGCGCGGCGCCCGCATCCTGAAACGTATCGATGACGGCGACGCCGTCGTCGCCGATCACGAAGCCGGCGTTGGAGCCGGCAGCGCTCTTAGGCTTCGCGATAGCGGCAAAAGCGTTGTTGCCGAGAGGCTTGATAGTGAAGAGCAGAGCATCGGTGGATGCGTCCTGCGCGCGAACTCCGCACACAAGAGCGATGAAAACTAACAAGAGGACGGTTGTTTTGCGCATGGCTCGGTATGGTATCGCGCAGCAAGAAAAAACAAAAGAATTACGCAGAGCACGCCGAGTACGCGGAAAAGAAAAGCAGGAAGTCAGCGCAGACGGTTTTTGTAGACGGCCATCCCCACGGCGGCATCCATGCCTATTTTTTCGAGAGCCGTAATTTCGCGCCGGGTTTTGATTCCGCCCGCGGCGATGATGGGGTGAGCGCTCGCGGCGCGGAGCTTACGAAACCATTCCAGATTGGCGCCTGTCATCGTGCCTTCGCGGTCCACGTCGGTGCAGAGAAACGCGCTGCAAAACGGTCCAAGCTGCGCCATGACATTTTCCGGACGCAGAGCGAGCTTGCGCCGCCACCCGTTAATGGTGATGAGCCCCTTTGCAGTGTCGAGTGCAATCACGATTTGAGCGGGAGACATCTTTTTCACGAGCTTGCGCAAAAACGGATGGTCGATCTTGCCTTCGCGAAACACCGCGCTGCCAATGATAATTTGTTCCGCGCCCCACTTCCCGATTTCCTCTGCGCGAGCCGGTGTTCGGATGCCGCCGCCCACGCGAACCTTCAATCCGTAGCGCGCGCGGGCTTGCCGGCAGAGTTCGCGCGCCAACAAATTGTTATCCCCGGTTCCGATCGCGGCGTCGAGGTCGATGAGATGCAGCCAGGGATATGTTTTGAATTTCTCCAAGAGGCCGAAAACATCGGCCACGGCGAGTTCCCGTTTCCGGCCGTGCACAAGCTGTACGGCCTGGCCGCCTTGCAAATCGATACACGGAATTAACACGGCAGGCGAACCTCGATGTCGCGAGCCGCCAGAATATTGCTTGAGCTCTCGAATGGATTGCACGCTATCGTGAAAAATCGAGGCAGCCAGCGCGGCATCGGCTGAGCCCTCCGAAAAGATTTGCGCGAAATGCTCCGGGAGTTTTGCGCCGCCGGAAGCAATCACGGGAACGGACACCGCCCGCGAAATCGCTGCGGTCAACGGCGTATCGAAACCAAGCTGCGTTCCGTCGCGATCCACGGAGGTGAGAAGAATTTCTCCGGCGCCACGCTCGACGCCTTGCTGAGCCCACGCGAGTGCGTCGCGATTGGCCGAGTCCCGTCCCCCGCGGACCATCACGTCCCATCGATCTTTCGTGCGCTTTGCGTCGATGGCCAGCACGACGGCTTGCGCGCCGAACTCCCGTGAAAGTTCCGAGATGAGTTCGGGACGCGCGACGGCCGCGGTGTTCACTGTCACCTTATCGGCTCCTGCACGAACAACGGAGCGCGCGTCCTCGAGCGATCGAATCCCCCCGCCCGCCGTTAGCGGAATCGCGAGTTCCGCCGCCACTCGGCGGATGGTTTTAAGAAACGTGGGCTGTCGGTCGCGGGACGCCGCAATGTCCAGAACGACGAGTTCGTCGGCGCCTTCGGCGTTGTAGCGAGCGGCAAGAGACACAGGATCACCTGCATCGCGCAAGCCTACGAAATTCACGCCTTTCACCACGCGTTCGCCGTCCGTATCGAGGCACGGAATGATACGGTGCGCGAGGCTCATGCCGCGAGCCTTAGATAATTCCCAAGGAGCCGCGCGCCGGCGTCCCCGCTTTTTTCCGGATGGAATTGCACCGCCATAGATATTTTCTTTCTCGATCACGGCGGCGAAATCCGCGCCGTGGCTGCAAAGCGCGACCGCTTCGCCGTTCGTCTTTGGTCGCCGCGAAGGAATGAGCGAAATAAAAATAAGCTTCGGCGGAAATTCCCTCCAGCAAACGAGAGGGCCGCGTGAGTTTCAGCTGGTTCCATCCCATGTGCGGCAGCTTGACAGTGGCGGGAAGGGAACGAACGGAACCTTGCAAAGAGTTTCAGTCCTCCAAGTTCCGGCGCTTCATCGCTGGTTTCGTAAAGCGCTTGCAAACCCAGACAAACGCCGAGAAAAGGAACGCCGCGCCCGATGGCATCGAGTAGAGGCGCGCGCAGACCGCGCTCGTCGAGTGCTCGGATAAGCGCTGCATAATGGCCGACACCGGGCAGAAGCAGCGCTTCTGCGCTGGCAATGCACTCCGGCGAATGGAGCGCTTAGATGCCGCTCCCAGGCGCTGCAAGGCCCGTTCGACGCTGGTGACGTTGCCTGCGCCGTAATCGATCAGCGTGACTTTCACAGAAGGCCTTTCGTGCTGGGAAGAACGTTGCGAAGCCTTTTGTCGCGCGAAACCGCGAAACGAAGCGCGCGCGCGAACGCTTTGAAGATCGCTTCGACTTGATGATGAGACGAGCGCCCGTAAAGCGCGCGCAAGTGAACATTCGCCCGCGCCGCTTGCGCGAAGCCCTGGAAAAAATCTTCCGTCAACTCGGTTTGGAAATCGCCGACACGCTTCGCCGAGATTTTTGCGTTAACCACGCAATAAGGCCTGCCGCCAAGATCGACCGCCGCCGCCGCGAGCGTTTCGTCCATCGGCATCAAAAAATATCCGGCGCGCAGTATGCCCCGCTTTGAGCCGAGCGCTTTCAGCACCGCTTCGCCAAGCGCGATGCCCACGTCTTCAACGGTGTGATGCTGATCGACGTCGAGATCGCCCTTCGCCGTAATTTCCAGATCGAACGCGCCGTGGCGCGCCACGAGATCGAGCATGTGGTCAAAAAAGCGAATGCCCTGTCGCAATACGCGATTTCCCGCGGCCATCGAGATTCAACTTCAGACGGATGTCCGTCTCGTTCGTCTTGCGATGGATTGTAGCGGATCGTGGCATGTGCGCCTTACCTGAGGCGCTTGATCAGTTTCAGCAAGCGCTCCATTTCTTTTTGTGTGCCTATGCTGACGCGCACCAGGCCAGGACCGATATCCTTCGCGCGATCGCGCAGCAGAACGCCTTTGGTTTGCAGTTGCGCGCACATCGCGGAGCCGCCCGGACCGAAATCGACCAGAAGAAAATTGCCGGCGCTCGGGTAGGTTTTCACGTTCGAGTTGTGTGAAGTTCTTTTTCAAACCACGCACGCGTACGCAGGATGTTCTTGATGTAGAGCTTCATCGTTCTGACATCCCCGACGGCCGCTTCCGCTGCAGCCAGCGCGGCTACGTTGACGGGGAAGGGCGCCGTGGCGCGGCGCAGCACCGCGAGCGATTCTGCGCACGCGATCACTGCACCCAGCCGAAGGCCCGCAAGCCCTGCGGCTTTCGAAAAAGTTCGCGCCACGAAAAGCTGCGGATAGTGGTTGATCCACGGCACCACGGTCAGCTCCGGAAAACTCGGCGTATGCTTCATCGACAACAACCGCCGTATGAGTCGCGGCTTTCAAGATGGTTTCGATGACGCTCTTCTCCAGTAGCGTTCCCGTGGGATTGTTGGGATTGCAGAGAAACAAGACGCGCGGTCGCAAAGCGAGCGCTTCGAGCACGCCTTCGACCGGAAATTCCATCTCGCGCCCGTAGCGCTGCACTTCGATTTTCGCCCCGGCAACTTCACCCCAGTACCGGTACATCGGGAAGGTCGGCTCGCAAATAACCGCGCTGCTCCCCGCATCGACGAAGGCGTCAAAAAAAAGCCTCAGAGCATCATCGCCTCCGTTGGTAAGAAGCAGTTCTTCGGGCTTCACTTGAAAATGGCGCGCGAGCCGGCGAGTGCCACGCTCGTACTCCGGATACATCGAGAGAAGTTTGGGCGTCAGCTTGCCCAAGGCGCGCTGGACAGCGCGGGAGCAGCCGGCCGTGTTTTCGTTGAAGTCCAGCCGGAGTTTGTCCGCGCGTCCTTCGCCGGGCGGCTCATACGTGCGGCGGTCGAGGATGGCTTGGCGCGTTGGCAGTTGCGGCTTCATCGGCGAATCCTCACGGCATTGCGATGCGCTGCCAGACCTTCGGATTCTGCCAGAGATTCCGCGGCGTTCGCGAGGCGCAGAAAGCCTTTCTTCGAGATGGTCTGCACGCTGATGCATTTCACGAAGTCTGCGGCGGAAAGGCCGCCGCGCTTGCGCGCCCAGCCCCCGGTTGGCAGCACGTGATTGCTGCCGGAAACGTAATCGCCGAAAGGCTGCGCGCCCCAGGGTCCCAGGAAAATTGTTCCGGCGGCCGTGATTTTCTTGAGAAGGGCTGCGGGATTATCCGGAAGGCTCAGATGTTCCGCCGCGAACCGATTACAAAAAATGCAAGCCGCTTCGATCGACGGCGCAAGCAGAATCGCGCCAGTCTTGCGCATGGATTGGTGCGCAGGATTCTTCGCAGGAAAACTCGCCAGCTGCGAAATCGCTTCTTGCTGGACGGCGCGAGCCAGCGTCACCGATGGCGTTACCAGAAAACTTCCCGCATCGGGCGCATGCTCCGCCTGAGCGAGTAGATCGGCCGCAATCCACTTCGCATTGCCCTTCGCTGCGAGAACAACGGCTTCTGTTGGTCCTGCGGGAAGATCGATCGCGCAATCGCTGCTCACCAACTGCTTCGCGGCGGTGACGAAGCGATTCCCCGGCCCGCAGATTTTTTCGACACGAGGAACCAATTTCGTCCCATAAGCGAGGGCAGCGATGGCTTGGGCGCCGCCGATGCGGGCGATTCTCGGAATGCCGAGGAAGTCGGCGGCCGCGAGCAGAGCGTCATTCGGATGCGGGCAAACGACCTCAATCTTCGCGACGCCGGCCACCTGCGCGGGAATGGCGGTCATTAATAGAGTGGAGACGAGTGCAAAATTGCCGCCAGGGATGTAGCAGCCTATCGATTCGATAGGCGAAACTCGCTGGCCGATTTTTACGCCGGGCTCCACCTCGAGAGACCAGGGGCGCGGCAACTGTTTTTCCGCGACGCGGCGAATGTTGCGTGCGGCTTGCCGGAGAGCACGAAGAAAATCGCCGCTCATTTTCAAGCGCGCGGCACGCATTTGCTGTGGCGTGACCCAAATTCCTTCGCGGTGCAGGTCGATCCCGTCGAATTTTCTTGTGTAAGCTAACGAGGGCAGCGTCACCTCGTTTGCGAACGTCGGCGATGATGCGCGCGGCGACGCTTTCGGCCTCTCGGTCGCGCTCTTGGCGCGCGCGAAGAAGTTTTTTTTCTACGCCAGAAGTAAGCCTCAGTATCCGCATTAGAGCACGATCTTATTCAGCGGATATTCCACGATGCCTTGCGCCTTCGCCGCTTTCAGTTTCGGCAAGATCTGTCGAACCACGGCCTCTTCCACGATGGTGTTGATGGCGACCCAATCGGGATCGCTGAGGGCCGAAATGGTGGGTTTCTTCAGGGCGGGCAACACGCCAAGCACGGCGGCGAGATCATCGCGGTGAACGTTTAGAAGCAAGCCGACCTTGCTTGCGGCGGCGATCGCGCCTTGCAGCATCAGGATGAGGTTCTCCGCTTTCTCGCGTTTCCACGGCTCGCTAGCCGCGAATGCGATTCATGATAAAAACCGTTGCGGACTCCAGAACAGTATCGACGATGCGCAGCCGATTCGCGCGCAAAGACGATCCTGTTTCCGTGACTTCGACAATCGCATCCGCAAGCTGCGGAACTTTCACTTCCGTCGCGCCCCAGGAAAACTCAACGCGGGCTTTTACGCCGTGGCGCGCAAGGTATTTTTCCGTGATCTGCACAACTTCGGTGGCGATGGTTTTTCCTTCGAGGTCTTTTACATCCCGCATGGCGGAGTCCTCGGGAACGGCGAGGACCCATCGCACACGCGCCAGGCGCTGTTTCGCGTAAACCAGCTCGGAAAGCTCATCAACCGCCGCGCCCGTTTCGACAACCCAATCGTGGCCCGTGATTCCCGCGTCAAGCGCCCCCGTCTCGACGTAGCGCGCCATTTCTTGTGCGCGCACCATGAGGCACTGGATTTCGGGATCATCGATCGTGGGCACATAGCTGCGCGAGCTGAGCGTGATCTTCCAGCCGGCTCGCGCAAATAGCTCGAGCGTCGCGTCCTGCAAGCTGCCTTTGGGAATGCCGAGCTTTAGACAGCTCATGCTTTTTTCTCCTGTTTCTCGTGGCCGTAGACTTCTTCCGGCGCGAAGGAGCGCTCTTCGATGATTTCGGCGTTGCCATCGGCTTCGAGCTTGCGAAAAAAGCAGCTTCGGTAGCCTTCGTGGCAAACGCCGGGACCCACGGCTTCGACTCGCACGAGCAGAGCATCCGCATCGCAATCCACGCGGACCTCGCGAACTTTCAGCACGTGCCCGCTAGACTCGCCCTTCTTCCAAAGCTTATTTCGCGAGCGGCTGAAAAAGACCACTTCGCCGGAGCGCTGCGTCTCGGCAAGCGAGACGGAGTTCATGAAGCCGAGCATAAGCACATCCCCGGTGCGATGATCCTGAATGATCGCCGGAACCAGCCCGCCAGCTTTTTCAAAGTCGATATTCACCGATTCCACGTGCGTTCCTCCCAAAATTAAATGTCTAAAATCATCGCCCGAAAAACAAAAAACCCGCTGGGGCTTTTTGCGCCAGCGGGCCGATGAGTGCTTTGTGTTGCGAAACTCTATGCACACCTCATCGGGCGCGGCGTGTGGCCGTGATGATGATGGTGGAGATGCGTCCGAGAGTTCACAGTATGAAAGTAAAGAAAATCGCCGCTGGTGTCAACCGCGGTTCTTGGTTGAGCCATTTCCTCGCGATTGGGCAGCCCCAAAAACGGGCGCCGACTCTAGCGCCGGACCCCCGACCCTGTCGTGCCTGGCGCATTAAAGTTCACGCTCATCTTCAAATTGACGGCCACCCCGGTCTTCCCGTTCTCCAGCTTCTCCACCCGAACGACTTGTGCGACATACTCGCAATTCATCGGATCGTGCGGCGAGGAGTAGGGAAATGTGACGAACACACGCATGCCGGGATAATACGAATGCAGCCGCGTGGTGAAGTAAATCCCAGTCTTCGAGGCGTTTACGCTGATGGGTATGTCCTCAAAGTGATCGTCGCGGGGCTCCGATGGCCGCACCCGGACGGGCCGCGCAATCTTGGCCCTGCGACTGACACGGTTGTCGGACACTCGCTTTTCAAGCTTTTCTGCCATCTCTTCTTCCAGGTTAGAATCCCATTGTACCGGGCCATTCGGCAGCGGGAGCGAATCCTAAAGCCCTTGAGGCGAATCTGATACGAGTACGAGAGCAAGGCGAGAGCCAAATTTGAGAGGAATTGAGGCGAGATCATGGATGAGAAAATTCGCAAGGATGAAGCCGCCTGGAAGAAACAACTCACGTCGAATCAATATTATGTGACCCGTCAAAAGGGCACGGAACCGCCCTTTACGGGGGAATACGAGGATACCGACGCGCCCGGGGTCTACAAGTGCGTCTGTTGCGGCCAGCCCTTGTTTCGTTCTGATACCAAATACCACTCGGGCTCCGGCTGGCCCAGCTTCTACGCACCAGCGAACGAGGAAGCTGTCGAGACGGAAACCGACGCCAGCCACGGCATGGCCCGGACAGAGATCAAGTGCAGCAAGTGCGACGCGCACTTGGGGCACGTCTTCGACGATGGTCCAAATCCGACCGGATTGCGCTACTGCGTCAACTCCGCATCCCTCGAGTTGGAAGAAGAGAAGTAAAAGCGGCACAAACGCCAAAAAGCGCTCCGGCTGGGCCGGAGCGCTTCTCAGATTCTTACGCTCTCAAGAGAAAATCGAAGATTACGCGGCAGGACAGGTGCAAGCCACGAGCTCTGCGACAGGATCGCTTTCGCGCTCCCACACGCCAAGAAGCATCACTTTCGTTCCCGTAGGATATTTGAAAACGTAATAAACGTTTGAACGCCCTTCGACTTCAAAGAAGCCGGGCCGCCGCGGATCTGGCCGCGAAGGAGCACCGGAATGAAGCAGCATGCGCAATTCAGCAATCTGCTCCTGCGAATGGTTTCGCAGGTCTTCCACGAGGGGCGGGTGTTTCGTAATTGTCATGATCATGTTCATTCTCCGCCACATTCAGCTTATCTTTGTCCTCTCCTGTTAAGACGAAAAAAGGCTGGAAAAGTTTCATGGACGGCAACTTCTTTTGAAGAATCGTTCGGTTACGACTAGGGGCGGTAGTTGCGGAAACCGCGAATTTGCTGGCATTTCGGCGCAAAAAGGAGCGATTGAGGGTGGTCCAAATTGGCTCTGAGCGTGTGCCATTTCCTGCTCCTGGCAGTCATTGGCGGGCCGGGTCGCGAACCCCAAGCTCAAAATCGCGCAAGCGGCGGATTCCCGCTGTGCAGAAATTTGTTGTAATGGATGCAGCGTTACTATCGATAGCGGTACTTGCGCGAGTGGGGCTTCTCTGTGATAGTGGACGCAGTGACCCACCAACCTAATCAGGGATGGCCTCTGTGACCAAAACTCCAACAAAAAAATCCTCGAAGAGAGAAAAAACTAATTTCGGCAAGGACAAACGGCGCAAACATCACCATTTTCTGGTGACCGTTTTTTACGCGGACGGCGAGAAGTTTGGCCGCGTCTACACCGATAAAGACAAAGCAGATCGTTTCGCAGACCGGCAAAAGCGTTCGCCGGTGGTGAAGTCTGCGCGCGTAACGATGGTCTCCTGAAGAAGACCCTCAGGAATGTCTCGTTGTCGAAAAGGAAGCCACGGGAGGCTTGTCGCTGCCGTGCGGTCATGTTATAAAAAGAACTGTCGTTGAGCGGCCTTAGTATAGTGGTAGTACGGAACCTTGCCAAGGTTCAGGTGTCGGTTCGATTCCGATAGGCCGCTCCATTCTTTTCTGCATCTTGCAAGCCTCCTTCCAAGGGCGGCGGCTGAAAACAGGGCGGGGCGATGTTTGTCGGGTTTTCCTGCTTCAGATGCGCCGTCGCAGCGGGCGACTGCTGCGGAGGAGCCGGCGGTCCCTTCGCGCAAACCAAGCAGTCAGGTAGTTCGGACAGCACCGCCAAGAAGAGCATTCCTACCAGTGTACGAAAGAGAGTTGGGTTCCTCACGGTCTGGTCCTAAGCCTATCATTCCTGCTTGCGCGACCACATGATCCGCTTTGATTGCGTCGTGGGAATTGCCAGGCAGAACGGTCCGTCCGCGGTGGGTAAACGGATTAAATCACAAACGACGGCGTTGGTCTGGAGGAGCCACCGCATCGATCCCTTTCTCGCGGATCTCCACAAACTGCCAACCGAATCGACCTTTGATACACAAGTTGCCGTTGGTCACCGAGTGATCAAGCGGGGAAGTGACGCGGACGATTTTCCCATCCTGAGCGTGAACGGTCAGTGTACAGCCCACGCCGCAATAGGGGCAGATGGTGTCAGTGTGTGTCTGGCGAGGCTCTTCCCAAGTACCGGCTTTGCGCATGTCGTACTCGGACTTGAACATGAGTGCGCCTGTCGGACACACGCCAATGCAATTTCCGCAATAGACGCATGCGGAGTCTGGAAGAGGAACGTCATATTCAGCGGCTATATGAGCAGAGAAGCCACGGCCAGCGACGCTGATAGCGAAAGTATTCTGAGCGTCCACTCCGCAAGCTTCGACACATTTGTAGCAAAGAATGCATTTCGCGTAATCGCGGACATAGAGTTCATTGTCAATTTTGGGAGGCTCCGAGGAGTGCGTGGCGGCGGAACCGAAGCGCTGCGGATTGGCGCCGTAATGCTGTGCGTACCTTTGTAGCGAGGGCGCCGTGGAAACATCCATGGAGGAGGCCAGGAATTCCAGAACAAGGCGGCGGCTCAAGCGCACGCGTTCGGAATCCGTTTTAATCTTCATTCCAGGTTCGGCTTTTCGCGAGCAAGCGGGAACTAGCACGCGCGATCCTTCGAGTTCTACCACGCAAACGCGGCAAACGTTGACGGGAGTTAGATTCTCGAGGAAACAGAGTGTTGGCGTTTCGATGCCAAGTTGCCGGGCCGCGTCCAGAATGGTTGCGCCTTCGGGGACGGAAACGCTTCTGCCGTCGATCTGAACCTCAATCTGGCGTCGCACAGCACTGGGTGGCGCGATCGGCACAGGACCTCGCGGCACGGGTATCAGCGGCGACGGTGAGTCCAGTTGTTCGCTCATGGGAAAAGGCTCCAGCGGCTGACGGCGGAGAGGAGTGCGGTCGAGGCGGTCTGACCAAGGCCGCAGATCGAGGCGTCGCGCATAGCCTGCGCCATTTCTTGCAGCAGGTGCAGTTCTTGAGCGGCTGAACCTAATGGCCTATTTTCTATGAGTCGTTGCAGAGTTTCTTTTTGTCGAGTGACTCCGACGCGGCAGGGCACGCACTGCCCGCAAGTTTCATCGCGAAAGAACTCCGCAATGCGCAGCAGAATTTGTTTCAAGTTCGTGGCATCGTCAAATAGTATGATTGAGCCGGAACCCAGGGTTGCGACGACGGCACGCGTGCCTTCAAAGGTGAGCGGCGTGTCCAGTTCAGCCGGTGAAACAAAAGTTCCTGCTGCGCCGCCCAACAGGATCGCTTGAAGTCTACCCGTGCCTCCAACTCCGCCAGCGAGATCGATAACCTGGCGCAGCGTGATGCCGAATGGCACCTCATAAACGCCCGGCCGAACGATGTGTCCCGAGAGGCAAAATAGCCGCGTCCCTGAAGACTGCTCGGTGCCGACGCGGGCAAATGCCGCACCGCCTTCGAGAATAATGTCGGGAATATTGACCAGCGTCTCGACGTTATTGACCACCGTGGGTTGGTGGAAGAGGCCTGCTTGCGTGGGAAACGGCGGCTTGTTTCGCGGCTCGCCCCGATAGCCTTCGATCGAGTTGAAGAGAGCCGTTTCCTCGCCGCAGATGTACGCTCCCGCCCCGCGGCGGACTTCCACATCAAATTGAAGTGAAGAGTCGAGAATTTGTGGCCCGAGGAATCCTTGGGCCCTCGCGGTTCTTATTGCACAGGCCAAACGCTCGGCGGCTAAAGGATACTCCCCGCGGACATAGATGAAGCCCTTCTCGGCCCCGACAGCAAATGCTGCAATCGTTAGTCCCTCGAGAATTGCAAAAGGGTCTCCTTCCATCAGGACGCGATCTTTGAATGTTCCTGGCTCGGACTCATCGGCATTGCAGACGACGAAGTGGGGGCGACCGGAACCCCGCTGGAGCAAGAGTGCCTCCCATTTTTTTCCAGTGGGGAAAGCGGCGCCCCCTCGGCCCAGGAGACGCGAGTCAATCACTTCACGGACGATTTGTTCTGGACCTATCTGAATGGCTCGTCGAAGCGCTTCGTAGCCGCCCATGCGCCGATAGTCCTTCAAGCTTGAGGGATCTGACTTCCCAACCCGGCGAAGCAGGCGAACTTGGGAGCTATCAGACTGCGGAGCGGAGATTTTCGCATCGAGCGTGTCCGGTTCAGACGGCAGTCGCCCCAGTTCAGCAGTGCGCATTGCAGATTGAACAGTATTTGCGGTCGCCGGTGCGACGATGCACTCCCCCGGAGTTTCCCCTGCGGATGAAACGAGCGCGGCGGGAGAACGTTCGCACAATCCCAAGCACGGACTGCGAAGCCAGGTCGCACGATTCTGCGCGCCAGCAGATCCCGCTGGGCCGATGCTTTTCTCCAACTCCGAGCACAGCTCCCTGGCACCGTGAGCCATGCAGGCGATGTCGTCGCACACGTGGGCCACGATGGGCGCGCGCGGCGAGAGTGAGAACATTGCGTAAAACGAAGCTACGCCATAAATCTCTGCGGGCGGAAGATTCATGCGCAGGGCCACGTAGTTCAGCGCACCAGGGCTGATCCACCCAAGATGGGACTGAACTGCGTGCAAAGTGGGAAGAAGCAAGTCGCGGGGAGTCTTGTTACTGAAAGAAGCTTGGCTCTCTAGATTCGAACGAAGGCCACCTTCCCAGCCGGATTTCGGCGAGCCGAGTACACCATCTATAGCCGTTCTCTCCGAGCTTACCGCCTGGTGTTCTGTTAGGTGTAGGTCCACTCAGAGCTCTCGGAACTTTTCAATCCGTATGGCCGTTGCCTTGAACTCGGCCGTGCCGGATTTGGGATCGACGGCATCGATTGTGAGGTCGTTGGTTGCCACTTGATTGTGGAAATGAAGGGTCAGAAAAGCAAGCCCTGGTCTCAGCCCGGAGTCAAAGCGAACCGGGGCGACCACCGAACCGCGGCGTGAGCTGACGCGCACTTTCTCGCCCTCGCGTAGTTTGTAGCGCACGCCATCTTCGGGAGAAAGATCGAGAGTTTCATCGCGCCGTAGCGGAGAAGCATAGAGTGAGGTTTGAACCCCTGTGTTGTACGAATCGAGGCGCCGGCCCGTGGTGAGCCGGATCGGATATTCTTCATCAAGCTGATCGACGGGTGGCTCGAACTCCACCGCACTAAACGGCGCGCGAGGGCCAAGTACCGGTCTTTGCCACAAGCGGCTATGAAGAAACATCTCGCCCGGATGGGATTCGTCAAAACAGGGCCATTGAATTCCACCAAGTTTCTCGAGGCGCGAGTAACTCATTCCTGCGTGCATGGGGCTTAAAGACCGAAGTTCGTTCCAGATATGCTCCGGCACTGGCTTGCCCCAATCGCTACCGAGTCGCCGCGCAACTTCGAACAGGATTTCAGTGTCATCCCGGGTGCCAGAAAGAACGGGGACGGCTCTTCGGACGCGCTGGACGCGACGCTCGCTGCTTGTGACGGTGCCTTCGCTTTCGCACCAACCAGCCGATCCCGGAAGGACTACGTCCGCAAGTTCGGCCGTGTTCGTATAAAAAAGATCCTGAACAACCAAGAATTTCAAACCGCTAAGAAGCTTGGTAGCGTGATGACGATCAGCCTCCGAATCAGCCGGGTTTTCGCCCAGGACATAGAGCGCGGTCAATTCGCCGCGGTCCATCGCCTGCAACATGTCGCTCACATGCCAGCCGCGCCTGGGGGGGATCTTGCAGCCCCAAGCTTTCTCGAACTTCTCCCGCAGTTCGTCGTTTTCCACGTGCTGGAAGCCGGGCAGGTGGTCGGGAATAGCTCCCATATCTCCACCGCCCTGGACGTTGTTCTGTCCGCGCAGGGGATTTATGCCGCTGCCGTACCGGCCAACGTGGCCCGTCAGAAGCGCCAAGTTTATTAGCGCAAGCACATTGTCCACTGCGTTGTGATGCTCGGTGATGCCCAGGGTCCAGCAGAGTTCAGCGTGCGGGGCCTTGGCGTAGGCATGTGCGGACTGGCGAATCACTTCGGATGGAACGCCGGTTTCGCGCTCAGCGCGTTCCAGAGTGTATTTCTCAACGCATGCTTTGTATGCTTCAAAACGGCTTGTCGCATTCTCGATGAACTCTTCATTCGCGAGGCCGGCGGCGATGATTTCGCGGCCCATTGCGTTGGCTAAAGAAATGTCCGAGCCTACATTCAGGCCCAGCCACGCATCCGCCCATTGTGCGGAGCTGGTCCGACGGGGATCGACCACGAAAAGCTTGGCGCCGTGACGCACACCCTTTAAAACGTGATGGAAAAAAATGGGATGGGTTTCCCGCGCGTTTGAGCCCCAAAGAAGAATGACGTCTGTCTCTTCTGCTTCGCGATAGGAGCTGGTCCCTCCGCCCGCGCCGAAAACCGCCGCCAGACCGGCGACGCTGGGAGCGTGTCAAGTGCGGTTACAACTATCGATGTTATTGCAACCGATGACCGAGCGAACCAACTTTTGCGCAGTGTAGTTGAGTTCGTTGGTGGTTTTGGAGCAGCTGAACATGCCGAAAGTGCGAGGTCCGTGCTGGCCGACTTCGCTGCGGATACCGTTGGCGACGCGATCGAGAGCTTCTTCCCACGTTGCACGACGATGCTTTCCGTTTTCGCGGATCAATGGAGTGGTCAGCCGTTCGCTTGAAGTTTGCCCCATTGTTTCACCTCGCCCTGACTTGACAAAAGAAACACGCGCATGGCCGCATCGTCCCAGCTACCGCAAGTCCCGAACGACTCTTAAGCCACACACGAATGTTAGCGCCGATCGAGAACCCATTCCAGCTTGTGGCCGCTAAATAGTGCTCGATGAAAAAGCATGGGTATCTGCGCAGCAGTTGAATCCCGCGCCCAAGTTTGTGGATACCTCCAAACATCGGGTTCCATCGGGACGATTTCTTGATGTGGCCATTGCAAAAGAATCTCCGAGAGCCGTGCGGAGGCGAGTCGTTTCTGGCCACTCCCTGACTGTAAGCACGGGGCACGATGCCCGGGCCACGATATTGTAGGCAGTGGATAGCGGCACATGGCCGGCCCAACCGCTGCTTCCGGTCCCGGGTTCGATTAGATCAACGGCATGGTCCGCACAGCCGGATGCATTCTTCCGACCTGGCCTTCAAATTGTTTGTGTCCCGGATCACAATTTGGCGTGACTGAAGTCATATCGTGGAGCTATCGCAAGAAGGGAACATGAGGTGTGACCCAGGTGACAAGGCGCACAGGAGGTCCATTATGACGCGAGAAGTGGCAAACAAACATTCGAGGTCCGGAGAAGAAGTAATCATTTCAGCCGTCGACGCCAACGAGCAAGGGCGACGGATACATGCGGCCATAGCCCGTCGTGCTTACGAGCTTTTTGTGAATCGCGGTTCTGGGGCGCACGAACAGGAAGACTGGCGCCAGGCCGAATCGGCGCTGTTGCGGCCGATCTGCCTTGGACGCATGAGCTTGGACGATAGTCTTTGGCTAAGCGTGGACGCCACTCATTTCCGAGAGGGAACGATCTGCATATGGGTTGCGCCAAAGCGGCTCACGATTTGTGGCAAGCCGCGATCTAAGGGACAAACCATTCCACCCGCGTTGAGCGGTCTTCACACGCAAGAAGAAATCATGTTTCGCGAAGTTGCGCTCCCCCTCGAGGTTGATCCTTCGAAGGTTACCGCGAAGTTTAACGGGCAGTCCTTAGAAATACTTTTGAAAAAAGCGGAAGCAAAACTTGGGCAGACAGTTAAGGCCGCAGCCGCCTAACTTTGACCGTCGGCTTTCATTTCGATTCTGCGCGCTTTGGATAGGAAGCATCAGGTGTCAACGATGTCGAATCAGGTTAACGCAGGCCAGGTTCCAGCAAGACCGACTTTGGTTCCTTCGCCACTTCCTGAGAAAAGTACCCCTCTGAAGTGGCTCAAGTGGGCGCTCGCCGCAGGATTTGCAGTACTGTTGGCTGGAGGCACATTTCTCTGGCGGGCGCACGCACAAAACACGATTCGCTATGAGACAGTGCCCGTAAAGCGCGGCTCGATCCAGGCCAAAGTAACCGCGACCGGCACACTTACTGTTGTCGTCGACGTGCTCGTCAGCAGCCAAGTCTCCGGGAACATTAAAGCCCTGTACGCGGATTGGAATAGCAAGGTCAAGAAAGACCAACTCGTGGCTCTAATCGACCCTGAGATCTTTCAATCACAAGTGGATCAAGTCAGCGCGACATTGGGCTCCGCCCACGCGCGCACTGGAACACTGTGATAGTCCTCCGTGCGGTGTTGCTTGCCGTCTTGTTCTCCGTCCTGGTTGGAGTGAGCTTTGGATACTACCCGGCAAGAAGAGCTGCGTATTTGGATCCGATCGAGGCTTTAAGATCCGAGTAGAGCGCCTGAGAAGAGATTTGGGTGACCAATCGATGAAACAAATAGCGGTGGTGACAAGCGGCGGCGACGCGCCAGGTATCAACGCGGCAATTCGGGCGGTAGTACGGACTGGAGTGGATCGAGGTTGGAAGGTATTTGGCGCACGTCACGGTTACGCTGGCCTTATGAATGACGATTTCTTGCCTTTGGGATCTCGCGACGTGAGCGGAATCATCCAACACGGTGGCACGATCCTTGGCAGCACGCGCTGCCCTGCCTTCAAGACAGAGGAAGCGCAGGTTAAGGCAATCCGGTTCCTTCGCCAGCGGGGGATCGACGCGCTGATTGTCATCGGAGGGGATGGCTCGCAAGCCGGCGCGTTCGCGCTGTCTCAGAGGGGGCTTCCAGTAGTTGGCGTGGCATCAACGATTGACAATGACTTGTACGGTACTGAAATGAGTATCGGAGTCGACACTGCGCTAAACGTTGCGCTAGAGGCTATCGATCGCATCAAGGTGACGGCGTCCTCGCACGAACGCGCCTTCCTCGTAGAAGTCATGGGTCGAAATTGCGGCTATCTTGCATTGATCTCCGGCATCGCGGGCGGAGCAGAGTGCATTGTGCTTCCAGAGGCCGAAACGGACCCGGAGGCCGTAGCCTGCGAACTTCGCCAATCGTATGAGCGCGGTAAGACACACGCAACTGTCGTCGTTGCAGAGGGTGCGAAGTACAATGCCGAAGGGTTATCGAATTATTTCCAAGAGCACCGTGAGCGAATTGGCTTCGACTTACGAGTCATAAGGTTAGGTCATGTGCAGCGCGGCGGCACGCCAGGTGTGTTTGACCGGTTGCTTGCTACGCGGTTCGGAGCTGCTGCCACGGATCATGTTGCCCGCCATGAGTTTGGTGTCCTCGTCGGACTCATCAAAGGCGAGATCGCGGCCACTCCTCTAGCCGATATCGTCGGTAAGAGAAGAGAACTGGATCTAAGTCTGCTGAAACTGGCCGACGTCCTCGCTCAATAAGGATGCGGTAACCAACTCTTTTATACTGCATTCCGTTGTGTGATGTGCGTCACATCCTCCAGTGATTTGCCACATGTTCAGTCTCACTGTATTGAGGTTAGATTCTGTATAGCTTCATCCGCACTAAAAGGATTTCACGTCCATGACAGAATCCATGGCTTCCAAGAAGGTTATCCTCGATGGGAACGAGGCTGTCGCCTCTGTGGCTTATCGTCTCAATGAAGTTATCGCAATCTTTCCTATTACGCCTGCCTCGCCGATGGGTGAATGGGCAGACGAGTGGTCCCATGAGGAGCGCAAGAACATCTGGGGGATGGTGCCCCGCGTGGTCGAATTGCAGAGTGAGGCAGGCGCGGCCGGCGCGTTGCACGGCGCAATCCAAGTGGGAGCTTTGGGGACAACATTCACCGCTTCGCAGGGCCTCCTTTTAATGATCCCCAACATGTACAAGATTGCGGGCGAGTTAACTCCTACCGTGATTCACGTAGCGTCGCGTTCCATTGCCACGCACGCCCTCTCGATTTTCGGAGACCACAGCGATGTGGCGGCTGTGCGATCGACCGGCTTTGCGCTGCTTGCCTCAAATTCCGTTCAAGAAGCTCATGACATGGCACTGATCGCCCAGGCCGCCACTCTCGAATCGCGCGTTCCGTTCCTCCACTTCTTTGATGGGTTCCGGACGTCACACGAAATTGCAAAGATTGTTCCGCTGTCTGACGACGACCTGCACTCCATAATTGACGATGCTCGCGTCCGCGAGCACCGCGAGCGCGCGCTGACGCCGGACCGCCCAGTCCTACGCGGCACGGCGCAAAATCCTGACGTTTTCTTCCAGGCGCGCGAGGCCGCAAATCCTTTCTACTTCGCATGCCCGACTATCGTTCAGCAGGTGATGGACCGATTCGCAGAGCGGACGGGCCGTTCTTATCATCTCTTCGAGTACACAGGTGCCGCAGACGCCGAGAGAGTGATCGTCTTGATGGGATCCGCCGCAAGTGCAGTGGAGGAGACGATTGACATCCTGCAGGCAAAGGGAGAAAAGGTGGGACTCCTTAAAGTGAGGTTGTTCAGGCCGTTTGCCGTGGAAGCATTTCTTTCCGCTTTGCCGGCCACAACACGAGCTGTTGCTGTACTCGACCGCACCAAAGAGCCGGGGGCCATTGGCGAACCGCTCTACACCGACGTCGTCACGGCGGTGAGTGAAGCCTTCGATCGTGTCGCTGGACATGGATCAGGTTCGCAGTCCTCGTTTCTCGCGCGGCCGCGAATTATCGGTGGCCGCTACGGTCTTTCTTCTAAGGAATTCACGCCCGCGATGGCTAAGGCTGTTTTTGACGAATTGAAGAAGGAGAATCCTCGGAATCATTTTACGATCGGGATCAAAGACGACGTCTCTTTCACCAGCCTCGAATACGATCCTAGTTTCTGCGCGGAAAATCTGCAGGGCACAAGGGCGATCTTTTATGGACTAGGATCGGATGGAACAGTGGGGGCAAACAAGAATTCGATCAAAATTATTGGCGAAGAAACACCATACTTCGTGCAGGGTTATTTCGTTTACGATTCAAAGAAATCCGGTTCTGTCACTATTTCGCACCTTCGTTTCGGTCCTAGGCCTATCCGTTCTTCTTACCTGATCAACAGGGCGAACTTTGTCGCGTGCCATCAATTCAATTTTCTCGAACGAATGAATGTACTCGACGCCGCGGAGCCCGGCGCGACATTCTTGCTGAACTCGCCTTTCGCAGAAGACTCTGTCTGGCAACACCTCCCGCTGCACACCCAGCAACAAATCATCGTGAAGCGCTTGAAATTCTATGTGGTGGATGGCTATTCGGTCGCGCGCGAAACCGGAATGGGATCGCGCATGAACACCATCATGCAAACCTGCTTCTTCGCTATCAGCGGTGTCCTTCCCCGCGAGGAAGCAATCGCTGCCATCAAGTCTTCAATACAAAAATCTTATGGAAAGCTCGGCGAACCGGTCGTACAAAAGAATTTTGCCGCAGTCGAAGCGACCCTGGCCAATCTACACGAAGTTCGCGTACCTGACTTTGCTTCGAGTACCTTTAACATCCTGCCGCCTGTTTCATCTCGAGCCCCGGCATTTGTCCGCGATGTACTCGGCGCCATGATTTCCGGGCATGGCGATAACCTACCCGTCAGCGCGCTGCCGCCGGGCGGGACTTTTCCGACTGGTACCTCAAAATGGGATAAGCGCAACATCGCGCAGGAGATTCCTGTTTGGGATGAGCCTCTGTGCATTCAGTGCGGCAAATGCGTCCTCGTGTGCCCGCATGCCGTCATCCGAGCAAAAGTCTACGATTCCTCGTTGCTTGCCAATGCTCCGTCTACTTTCAAGTCGACCAAGCCTCGATGGCGCGAATTTGAAACTCTGAAGTACACGCTGCAAGTCTCACCCGAGGATTGCACTGGCTGCCAGCTTTGCGTCGAAGCATGTCCGGTGAAAAGCAAGAGCGAGGCAAAGCATAAAGCCATTAACATGGTTCCCCAGCCGCCGCTCAGGGAAAACGAAAGCGCGAATTGGGAGTTCTTTTTGTCCCTGCCCGAGCTGGATCGTGGGCTTCTATCACACGCGCAAGTGAAAGACGTCCAACTCCTCGAGCCGCTCTTCGAGTTCTCGGGCGCCTGCGCCGGGTGCGGAGAGACTCCGTATATCAAGCTTCTCACCCAGCTATATGGGGATAGGGCAGTCATCGCGAACGCCACGGGTTGCTCGTCGATCTATGGCGGCAACTTGCCCAGCACTCCGTACACGAAAAATGCGGACGGACGCGGCCCTGCCTGGTCAAATTCTCTTTTTGAAGACAACGCGGAATTCGGCCTCGGCATGCGTCTGGCTCTCGATAAACAAGCCGAATATGCTCAAGCGCTTGTATCACGTCTATCCGACAAAATTGGCGCCGCGTTGAGTCAGGAGATTATTTCCGCGGATCAATCCACGGAGCCAGGCATCGCGGCGCAAAGGGAGCGCGTCGCTGCACTCAAGCGAATTCTTGCCGATGGCCCATCGACGGAATCGCGGGATCTTCTTGCCGTTTGCGATTCGCTCATTAAAAAAAGTCTCTGGATTGTTGGCGGTGACGGCTGGGCTTACGATATCGGTTTCGGCGGCCTGGACCACGTGCTCAGTTCCGGGGCCAACGTCAACATCTTGGTCCTCGACACGGAAGTGTACTCGAACACCGGCGGTCAAATGTCCAAGGCCACTCCCCGCGGAGCCGTTGCTAAGTACGCTGCCGCCGGCAAAACGACCGCAAAGAAAGACCTCGCACTGGAAGCCATCAGCTACGGCGACGTATACGTGGCGCGCGTCGCGATGGGCGGTAACGACACGCAGACGCTGAAGGCCTTTCAGGAGGCTGAGTCCTTCGACGGACCTTCGCTCATCATTGCATACAGTCACTGCATCGCGCACGGCTACGACATGGCTTTCGGCATGAAACAGCAGAAGGCCGCGGTCCTCTCCGGCTATTGGCCGCTTCTGCGCTACGATCCCCGCGTGCGACAGCAGGGGAAAAATCCCTTTCAGCTCGATTCGCGAGCGCCAACCATTCCTCTCAAAGACTACGTCTACGCAGAAGCGCGGTATTCGATGCTCGCACGCAGCGATCCAGAGACGGCTCGTACGCTTTTGCGGTCAGCCGCGGACGACGTCGCTCGAAGATGGGAACTCTACGAAGCACGAGCCGCCATGCACGGACGTGAACACGGAGTCCAGGAGCGGCCTCGCGAAGTGCTACCTGCACCGTCAACAGGATTGCAGCCCGAGGGAGAAAAACCATGAATCTCACGACTTCTTATCTGGGATTCACGCTCAAGAATCCCATCGTCGCGTCTTCGTCGCCACTCTGGGAGTCTGTGTCAAACATTCGCGCTCTTGAAGATAGCGGCGTTTCTGCCGTCGTTTTGCCTTCCATCTTCGAAGAACAGTTGCAGTTAGAGGGCGAATATCTCGATCGCAACCTCGCGCGAGGCACCGAGAGCTTCGGCGAGTCTCTGAGTTATTTCCCAGTTCTCCGTGACTACAATCTGGGCCCGGAAGGCTATCTTGAACTGATTCGCAAAGCGAAATCAGCTGTCTCGATACCGGTTATCGCAAGCTTGAATGGAACGTCGCGCGGAGGATGGATTCGCTACGCGCGCGATGCGCAACAAGCCGGCTGCGATGCTCTCGAACTGAATCTGTATTCCCTGGTGACTGATCCGACGCGGACCTCCGCGCAAGTGGAAGTCGATTATTGCGACCTGGTTCGCGAACTTAAGAGTGCGCTGCACATTCCCGTGGCCGTAAAGCTTTCTCATTTCCTCACGGCTCCGGCAAGTCTAGCCGTGCAGCTCGATTTGGCAGGTGCCAAGGCGCTCGTGTTGTTCAATCGTTTTTACCAGCCTGATTTCGATATCGAACAGCTGGAAGTCACGCCTCGCCTTGTGCTCAGCAACTCGCAGGAACTCCTCCTTCGTCTGCACTGGGTGGCCATCATCCATGGTCACGTGCAGTCCGATCTCGCCATCACCGGCGGCGTCCACACAGCAGAAGACGTCATCAAGTCCATGATGGCGGGCGCTAAAGTTGCCATGATGACCTCTGCGCTCTTGCAGAAGGGCGTACGGCACGGCGCGTCCGTCCTTTCCGATCTGGCGCGCTGGATGGAAGAGCACGAGTACGAATCGATCCAACAGATGCAAGGCAGTATGAGTTATCAGTCTGCGCCGAATCCAGCCGCGTTCGAACGGCTCAATTACATGTGGACTTTGAGTTCCTATGTGCATGCGAGCAAAGGATAAGAGGCTTGAGTTGGACAGTTGAGGCGGCTGCATCCACGATGAACGCGTCAAACGATCAGCCAACTGAAGTAGAATAGCGCGAATATCAGCCTGACGTTATTTTGCCTGAACAGATTCGATGTAAGCGACGACATCGTCGACGTGCTGTTGTCCGGTAGGATCTTTAATAGGGTTGATTTCCTTAAAGCGGGATCCCCACACTGGCATGTCGCCCGATCCATGCGCCGCGAGGTTCCTACCAAACTTCAGTAACGCCCCCACATAGCCCGACGGAAACTTACCCTCGTAGCGTTTCGTAAGAGTCGTCAGATCTGAAGGTGAAGGTCTCAGTGCGATGGCTGCTGGACCGTCTCCCTTGGCATCCTCTCCGTGGCAGGATGCGCAGTACCTAACGAACGTCTCCTTGCCCGACGCCGTATCTGGTTGCCTCGCAACGTGCTTCGTATCGGTCTTCCCTTGTGCGCGACAGACTCCCATCATCGCTGCCAATGCAATGCACAAAAGCACCAACATAAGCGGAAGCTTGAGATTCTTCTGGCTACTCGCCGGAGTACGTCTGTAGATCGCTGTCAAAGTGGTTTTCTCGGTCGAATACTATCACGGTCTAAATGACCATAGCTCTTAGCTCTTGGTTCACACCGGAGGAATTTAAGCGAATGTGACCGGAGTCACATGAGCTGATGTGCCAAATCACTGCTCTCATCAAGCTAGGCACTTATAAAGGTTATGCCAAATGGAAAAGAGGCCGAGAACCACAAGGCATCATCCGATTGGAAGGATGTGTGGACATGAGAGTGTTGATTGCATTGGATGTACGTTCGCAAAACACAGAGATCGTAAATGAGGCCGCTTCTCGGACGTGGCCTGCGAAGACGGTGTTTCTTCTGCTGCACGTTCTGGATCCCTTTCCGTTCGTGAAGGCGCCAATTTCACTGAAACGTGCGGAAGAAGCTGCCGCAATTCAACTGAAGAACGCTTCGCAGAGCTTGGTTAAGGCCGGCTGGGGGACGGAAACCGATGTGATTCTCGGAATGCCACGGCGTGTGGTTTCGCAAATTGCGGAATCCTGGAAAGCGAACCTGGTAATGGTCGGCTCGAACGATGCGGGAGCGATGGCGCGGTTGTTCCTCGGCAGTACCGCCCGGTCCGTTCTTCGACATGCGCCCTGTTCGGTGGAAATTGTGCGCTCAGCGACGCAAGAGAATAAAGCGGGCGAGCCTCGGGAGATGAGAATACTTCTGACGACAGATGGGTCCGAGTATTCGGAGGCCGCGATCCAGTCGGTGGCTAATCGCCCATGGCCGAAAGGGACTAGGGCAAAAGTAATCTCGATTCCAGAACCGTTCATGCCGTTGAGTCAGTTTCCCTACTTTGAGCTGAAGGAAATCGAGGACCTGAACACGGCTGCCCTCAAAGATGCAAAGCGGTATGCACAGGCGGGCGCCGAGGTCCTCTCGAAAGCAGGTCTGGAAGCCACGGCGGAGACACCGCTCCCAATAGATAGCGACGCCCGAGAAATCGTCAAGGAAGCCGAAAAATGGAAGGCGCAGATGGTGGTTCTTGGTTCTCATGGTCGCCGTGGGTTCGACCGAGTGACCATGGGAAGCGTATCCGAACACGTTGCGCTGCACGCGCCTTGTTCCGTGGAAGTGATCCGGGTCCCTTTAGACCTGTTGAGGAATCCGAAAAAGCTATCGAAGAAGGAACCAAAACGATGAGACTTGTGGATGTCATGATGGGGGCGCCGTATCATTGCTGGCCTGAAAGCAATCTCGGTTCAGCGATGGCGAGAAGAGTCGATTGGATGCCGATCATTCAACTGCCTGATGTCGGTTTGTACCGTCGAATTGGCGCCGCTCTAGTTGATTACGGGCAATAAGGATTTGGCCCACGCTACTAAAACGAGCTCGTCGGAAATGGGCTTGGTTGCGCAAGAAGAAGTTCATCCATTTTGACCTAGCGGACGCCTTCTTACGGTTTGCCCCTGAAAACATTTTTTAGAGTGTTGGCCACTTCATTGATACACTTTTTCCTGGCATCCAAATCGCCTGCCATCAAGAAGAAACCGTGAATCATATTTGGATAACTAGAAACCTTTGCAACAGCGGCGTCTTGCTTTAACCGGCCCGCATATTCCTCGCCCTCGTCCCGCATCGGGTCATCCTCGTCGGTTATGATCAAGGCTGGCGGTAAATTCTTCAAATTCTCGGCAAAAATCGGTGAGACAAGAGGATCTCTTAGATTTCCCGTAGCAGGGAGATACATCCCAAGAATCTCGTTCTTAGATTCCCGTGAAACGGTCGTCTCTTTTGATTCCGTCCACCAGCTCGGCCGAGAGTGTCGGTCGCCGCCGCAGCTGCGCCGCTTGCAAAGAGAAGAACGAGACCAACCAATGCAAAAAGTAGCGTGAAGGATTTGAATGCTGGAAAACTCTCACGTCGCATAACAACTCCATGACTTCTCTAAGGGATGGGCATCCAGATTCGATCGAAACCGCATGGGCTTGGTCAACTCCACCGTCGTCACATTCCCAAATACTGAACGTGGACATAAACCCCTGTGTGAATGTTGTAGAGCAAATACCAGCCAGGGTGATCCGGGTCTTCGTAGACTACGAAATCATCGCCACAATCCCAGCACCAATCCGCGCAAATGGGCCAATCCCAGAGCGCAACTTCAAAAAAGAAGCCCCCAGGAAACCAGAAACGGCGATGGTCGCGGTCTATGCGCGTGATTTCATAGCGATAAGAAGGACCAAACTTTTCAAAGCGCCCGTGCTCGAACGGTCGCGCTAAACGATAGCGTGGATCGTTGGGGCGATCGTGCCCATACCAGTGATCATTGTTGACGTGCGGCGCACTGTTCACATGTCCGGTTCCATCGCGCTCAACCTCCGGCCGAGCTCGAGGACTGCTGCGGGCCGGGGGCGGAGGCGGAATATGGCCTTGGTTCGCCCGGGGCGCACTGCTATGCGGTGCAGCGGGGTGTTGCGCGGATACCGTGAGGGCGATAACGAACGCCGAGAAAAGCATTAAAACAAGACGCGCTTTCATTTTCCCCTCCTGAACTTCGAAACCATTAAAAGATGGAGCAATTCCTTTCTTTCAAGAACCAATAGATCGAAAACTCAAAACCTCAATGAGGTTACCGTTTCGGCCATGAACTTTCGGTGCCAGGAGTCACTTTTCCGGGTGACTTCCATCACGGTCGCAAGTCTGCCGTGAGCGCATAATGTTTTGACTCGCGCAATCTCTTGTTCGATGAATGCGTGACCGATCCTGACGTTTGCTAAGGTGCCGTGAAGGCAGTAAAGCACACGAATGCTGCCAGGATTCGTGTTTTGATGACCCTGCTGCTCTTCATAAAGGACCACATCACCGAGGGGCGGGTCCGACTTCACGGCCGCGGACTATGAACCGATTGGGCGCATGACCCACATAGTTGAATGGAAAGCAGGTGATTAGCGTTAACTCCCTTGCATCCGAAGAGCGCAGGACGCTTACCTCGCTGGCTGGGACAACGAAGGTTGACTGCACCTCATACTGGAAGGGACCGGTGGAAGTCGCGATGATGATTGTGTCGCCTGGACGGATTCCGCGAAGGGGGCGAAACAATCTGTCTCTGTGGCCGGCCAAAGCGACATTACCCCATTCACCCGGCAAAGGAGTCTGAGGAAGATGCCCGACTGCGCGATCCAAGAGTTCTGAGGCGTCGCCCTGGACGACTACGGCCTTGACCCCTAGTCTGGGAATTTGAATCTCACCGATAACGTCGCCGCTGTTTAACAGGCGCGGTTCGGCAGTCGGTGCTGTGTGTTCAAACTTGTGCAACTCGATGGCTTGATAGACTTCCCCATAAAGAACGACGACGCTAGCGTAGGCGACAGCGACAACTCCAACGAGCAGGAAGACGAACGAAGCCCAGCGGAGCAAAAATATATCGTGGCGCCGATGTTTGTGGAGGACATCTGCGGAGGTGTTCATCGCGGGGCTCCGAGGGCCTGCGCGGATTGCGATTTTGTCCCATTCGGGAGATAGCCAGGCCGCGTCCGGACGCGTAGCTTTTGCGCGTTCGGTGAAGAAACTTGCACCACGATTTTCCGGAACGATTCACGATTGCTTTGTAGGGAGGGGACGTAGGCCAGGGTGTACTGTTCGCGAAGGTCCCGTGCAATTTGTTTTGTGAACTTCGCCGCCTTATCACTCTGCTTTGTGAGGAACGTAATTCCTCCGGTCGCCTTAGAAAGCTTCTTGAGGACTCTTGGATTTTCTTCTTCTCCGGCTTCGTCTACCAAGCCGATCGAATAGATGACTACATCGGATTGCTGAGCAAGAGCCAGCAATTCTGAAAATGTGGCGTGGCTGGCGTTGTCACCGCCATCACTGACAATGATCAGGGCTTTTTTGTCCCACTGTCCCAGCTCGACGTGCGTTAGTCCTTCGATCACAGCGTCATAGAGAGCCGTCTGTCCGCGCGCGGAGACAGCGGAGAGCGCTTGTTGCAATTCGGCCTCGTCGTGCGTGAACGGTTTCCCACGCATGAGCTCGACGGAGACATTTTCATTGAAATCTACGACGAACATTTCATCTTGCTGATTGCTCGAATGGGCGAATGCATTCACCGCCAAAGACACTGCAGAGAGTTTAGGACCCATGCTGTAGCTATGGTCGACAATCAACCCAACAGTTACGGGCGTGTCCTCTTGTCTGAACAGAGTAATTTCCTGCCGCTTTCCGTCCTCAAAGATCTTAAAATTCTGGGCCGTCAGTCCAGAAACAAATGCTCCGTTCGAGTCTGTGACGTTAACAGGCAGGACAACGAGAGCGGTAGTGAGGGCAATCTTGGCTTGGGCACCTGCTTCAGCTGCAGGAGAGGCTGGCACCCATTGCAATCCTAAATATGTGGCGGTTGACAGCAGAAGCACGACAATAATCAAAGTATGGATGAGACTGTCGAATTTGTGCAGCTGACGCTGATGGTGAGACCTCATAGGTGACCCCTCCGCGCCGCGGAGGAGGCTGATGTCCTCCTTTCCGCGACGCGTAAGGCCTCGACATTTCTAGGAAAACTGCTTCACCAACAACCTGAGTGCTATTCCAATCGCGATGGCTACAAAACCGAGCAGCCCAAGCAACGGAATTGTGCTTCCCGTCTGTGGCAGTTTCGCAGGCTCAACCGGCGCCGTTTCCTGTTGGGGAGGATTTGTTGGAAGGACTTGAATGGCTTTAGCCATCGGTTCTTCGTTTTTTTCTGGTGTAATCGCTTCGAGCGGAACTGTCTTCAAGTTGCTCTCTGTCGGAAGTATCGTTTCCGCTGGGATGATTTCCTGGCATTTCTCAGCCAGCTCCCTGGCCCTCTCCTTCGGGTAAACGAATTCGTGGCCAAAATTATCCCCAGGATAGAACCATGCGCGCAACGCCACCGGGCAGACGCCCGGGCGCTCGTTGAAACTAATCACTGATTCGCCTTTCGGTTCCAGCCGATAGTTGGGTATCGCGAGGACCGTGGTGAGAAGGCGTGTTTTGTCCTCGTTCCAAATCTGCACAACATGACGATCCGCTTGCGAGTCAAGCAGCTTGAAAACGTAGGTTCCCGCAGGCAACGTTTTGGCGCCGGGGATTTCGATTGGTTGGTTGAATGTAAAGACGGTTTCTTTGTTCCATGTATCTGCCCGCGTTGGACTGACCGATACTCCAACCAGTATGGCGAGTACCAGAACAACAAATAATGTCTTAGCAATTCTCATGACTTCTCCTCCTTGCAAGCTGAACTCCTTACCTCGTTGCGGCGTCCCTAGGTATGCAATTGCGCCGACTTTCTATGTACGAACGTTTTGAATGGAGCTCAGTCCTTTCTCCTTCCGTGGATACTCTAGTTGCGAAGTCGAATCTGTGAGCCGTGTCACGCATCAATGTGATGAAGACGCGGCAGAGCAATGGGAACCTAGCGTGACCTGGCTCACGTGAGGGCGTGACTTGATGCACTGACCTTCGGCCCTCGAGTGAGCAGATTTATGTATGAGGGAAAGATGATGTTCATCAGCGAAGTCATGACGAGAGATGTCGTCTGCTGCACGCCCTGGGATACGGCACGCACAGCTGCAATCCTAATGAAAAAACATGGAGTCGGAGCCATACCAGTCGTTTCCGACCTATCCGATCCTTTGCTCGAAGGGATCGTAACCGATCGTGATCTCTGTTCTGGCGTCGTGGCGGAAGCAAAGAGCGCAGATGCAGTCAGGATCTCGGAACTGATGACGCCTGTACCCGCCAGTTGTGAACCAGAATTCACGTTAGAGGCTTGCGAAGAATTGATGCAGCAAAACCAAGTGCGCAGAATTCCCGTTGTGGACAAACGGGGGAGATGCGTAGGCGTCGTTTCTCAAGCCGACATCGCGCTTTGCTCTCCCGCGGCGACCGCGGGAAACATGCTGAGGGAGATATCCAAACCCGCGAGATCGCAGAAGAGCTTCCATTTCCAGCCAGACCAATTTTATTGCGGACAACTGCATGAACAGGACGAAATCTTGTTGCTGAATCGACAGCGAGAATTAAGAAAAGAAGTTGAGGTAGTGCGATGATCTTTCGAAATCGAGAAGAAGCGGGCGAGCAGTTAGCATCGCGCCTCGTTGAGTATGCGAATCGCCAAGATGTAATTGTGCTCGGGGTTCCGCGGGGCGGTGTACCGATCGCTTTCAAAGTTGCCGTAGCCTTGAATTTGCCTTTAGACGTATTTGTGCTTCGGAAGCTTGGTGTACCTGGCCACGAAGAACTGGCGTTCGGAGCGATCGGAAGTGGTGGCGTGCGCGTATTGGACGGAGCGGTCGTCGAAGCCATCGGCCTCTCCAGGACGACCATCGAGATGGTGACACAGATAGAAAAAAGCGAACTCCTTCGCCGTGAACGAATCTACCGAAGCGGGAGGCTCCCGCTGGATCTGCGGGGGAAGACAGTGATTCTCGTAGATGACGGCATCGCTACCGGGTCGAGCTTGCGAGCGGGCGTGCGCGCTTTGCGGCAAACAAAGCCGGCTTCCATAGTAATCGCTGCGCCCGTCGCTCCTCCAAAGGCCGTGAATAGTTTGAAAAGTGAAGTGGACAGTGTCGTCTGCGTGGTAGTTCCCGAAATATTTTATGGAGTCGGACAGTTCTACGAAGATTTCTCGCAAGTGACGGATGAAGAGGTCATTGAGTTGCTGGACATCGCGGCGCGTCAGCTAGAAAAGCAGCATTATCGCGGTGCCGCTAGCGGCACGCGCCTGTGATTCTGAGTACGTGGTGATCCCCAGGTAGCGAGAACGCTGTTTCGATCAGTCTCCAAGAAGCATCGACAGCAAAGGTGCCACGATGATACCGAAACAAGACAGCGCCGTGGTAAGTGCCATTCGCCGGTCGGCCTACCCGCTTACGGGCGGCACTACCGATTTTGATTCCTTGCTTAAGACCATAGCCGACTCCCGTTATGTGCTGATTGGAGAAGCGTCACATGGGACTCATGAGTTTTATCGTCTGCGTGCGGAAATTACCAAACGTTTGATCGCGGAAAAAGATTTTAACGCCGTTGCGGTTGAGGCTGACTGGCCGGATGCGTACCGTGTCAATCAGTACGTGCGATTTGAAGGTGATGACGAGGATGCGATTGATTCGCTATCGGGATTTCAGCGATTTCCGGCATGGATGTGGCGCAATGCGGACGTTCTCGATTTCGTCGGATGGCTGCGCAATTATAACGAGCACCGCCAGTCCCGCCGCGTTGGTTTCTATGGATTGGATCTGTACAGCTTGCACGCTTCGATTCGCGCAGTGTTGGATTTCCTGGACAAAGTCGATCCGGAGGCTGCCCGCCGAGCCCGGAGTCGTTACGCGTGCTTCGATAATTTTGGCGAGGACACCCAGGCCTACGGATATGCCACCAGTTTTGGCTTAAACAAGAGCTGCGAAGATGAGGTCATAAGCCAGTGGATGGAAATGCGCCGGCGCGCAGCTGATCTTGCCAGACGCGACGGCCAGGTTGCCCGGGACGCCTTCTTTTTTGCGGAACAGAATGCTCGACTTGTAAAGAACGCGGAGGAGTACTACCGCGCGATGTTTCACGAAAGAGTTTCGTCCTGGAATTTGCGTGACAATCACATGGCGGAAACCTTGCATGCATTGATGCACCATCTTGGAGCCAAGTCGAAGGTCGTCGTCTGGGCGCATAATTCTCATCTTGGAGATGCACGCGCGACAGAAATGGGACAGCGAGGCGAACTGAATTTGGGCCAGCTTGTACGGCAGCGATATGGGAGGGAAGCGACGCTGGTCGGTTTCACGACGAATACAGGGACTGTGACCGCAGCATCGGGTTGGGACCGTCCCGCGGAACGCAAACATGTTCGTCCCGCGTTGCCCGGTAGCTACGAGGCGCTCTTCCACGCGACCGGCGTTCCAAATTTCATCCTTCGTCTCAGCAAGAAGGAAGAATCGACAGCTCCCCTGCGAGAGCCGCGCCTCGAGCGCGCTATAGGGGTCATCTACTTGCCTCAATCGGAGCGCGCGAGCCACTATTTTCATGCCCTCCTTCCTGAACAATTCGACATTATTTTGCACTATGACGAAACGCGTGCTGTCGAGCCCTTGGAGCGGACAACTGCCTGGGAGACCGGCGAAGTTCCCGAGACTTATCCGTCCATGTTGTAGAAAAGATGCTACGCCGTTTCTCTCGCTTTCTGTGACGCGAACTGAGGAATCTTACTTTCATACCGACGACCGCTGTTAGGTCGCGCAAGCAGTAAAGAAAAGAATCGAAGGCCCTAGATTGACTAGCCCATTATTCCAGGCAGGTGTCCTCGCACTCGGTGTGGTTCTTGGCGCGTCTGACGCCTGCGCCCAACGACAACCGGAAGTGTTTTTCAAAGACAAGATTGAGTTGTCCGACAAAGAGATTCAAGAGATGGACCAAAGTCGAGTCGTTACCAAGGTCCTCACATCTGCTGACAAAAAGTACGGCGTCTTGGTTTTTGGTGGGGTCTATATCAATGCCACGATCGAGCAGTTCGCCGCATCCTACCGCGACGTGAAGACACTTCTTGACGATAAAGTCTATCTCAACGTACACGAGTTCGACGTGGCTGGCCCCACTGCCCTCACCGACTTCGATCATCTCTCATTCGATCACAAAGATATCGACGCTCTACAGAAATGCAAACCTCACCATTGCGATCTGCAGGTCTTCGACGTCGACCTCTTTAAAAAACAGATCAACTGGAACTCAAATGAGAAGTACAACCAGTTCAACAAGCTTGCCCGCAAACGCATTTACGAAGGCATGACAAAATATATGTCTGGCGGCCTGAGGGCCTTGGGCAGCTACACCGACCGCGAGAATCCCTTCAACCTCTACGAAAACATGAAGTCGATGCTGGATGCTTCCTATTACCTGCCACCTGACAAGGCTGGCAGCATCTATCAACACGTTCTCGACTATCCGGACAGAAAGGTCCCTGGCGCGATTGACTTCTTTTACTGGGAGGACATCGATTTTGGGGAGGGGCCTACGATACGCGTGAATCATGTCTCCATGTTTCCAGAAGGTGTGGGCGTCGCCAAATATGTGGTCACAAATCAGCAATTGTATGCGAGCCGCTTCATACGCATAGCTCTACAAGTGTTCTACTGCGTTCCCGATACTCTCAACCCCAATAAAAAAGGGTTTTACCTGATCGAGATGAACGATTCGCGAGTCCCTGATTTTGGCGGCCTAAAACTCAGCGTAGTCCGCAAAATCGCGATCGAAAAGGGTGTCGGGTCAACCCGCGATATTTTGACTCTTTACCTCAGGAGGCTCACCGGAAAGTGAAGAATCGGGGATTCAAATGTTTCGCACGGCTCAGCGCGGGCAAGGAGCCGCTGGGCTGTTGGTTGGCTGTGAGCATCATCACGACTGCCCATGTCTACGATCACATCGCGATGAACCCTCCTGTACTACAAAGAGACAGAAGCCTAAGCCCACAGAAAACGAAGACTTGAAGCCAAACAGTTTTGAAAAGGAGAAATTCAATGAAGGTAAAAGAAATAATGATGGGTACACCTTATTACTGTCAACTCGAGACGAATCTCGGTTCAGCGACGGAATTGATGTGGGTAGGCAACTGTGGGTTCCTACCCGTGATGGGTGCGAACGACAAATTGGTCGGCGTGGTCACGGATCGAGATATCTGCATCGCTCTCGGAACGCGCACCCGCCCTGCGGGAGAGGTCTCCGTGGCTGAGGTAATGTCCAACAGACTTTTTGCGTGCTCACCTGATGATGATGTTCACATTGCACTGGAGACCATGAAAGAGGGAGGGGTTCGCCGGCTGCCGGTCACTTCAGAGAATGGAATTCTGGTCGGTGTAATTTCGATGGACGATCTGTTGGTGAGAGCAGAATCCGCCGGGATTGGCAAGCGTCCCGAACTATCAACAGAAGAAGTTGTAAGAGCATATCGCGCCATCGACAAACGGCGAGTGCCGCAAATTGTGCTCGCCAGGGGCGCCGCCTGAACGAAGGATGCCCTTGGCAAATCACGCTGCTTCATCGGGCAGTGAGATCTTCCCTAAGCCGCTCGAGCCAAAGTTCAAAGGGGCGGGATAGAAAATGCAGGCGCGGCCGACGTTTCCCATTAGGAAAAGACGTGCAGAGCAACATCGAGCTCTGCAGAAAGAGTACAGAAGTGATTCCGAACCCAAAGTTAGAATTCGATGCCGAGAGACGAGAGGTTTTGATCGCTGTCGATGACATAAAGCTCGAAGGCACACTCGTTGTTCCTAGAGATGCAAAGGGGATCGTATTGTTCGCACATGGTAGCGGAAGTAGCCGCCATAGCCCGCGCAATCGCTATGTAGCGCAGATACTCCACACCCAAGGCATTGCAACTTTATTGTTTGATCTGCTGACTCGCCATGAAGAATCGATGGACCAATACACGGGCGAGCTTCGTTTTGACATTCCGTTCCTTGCAAAGCGCCTCGTGGCTGCGACTCACTGGATTGCAGACGAAGCGAGCACGCGAGACCTGAAGATCGGATATTTTGGAGCAAGTACGGGAGCGGGAGCCGCACTCGTTGCAGCCGCCGAGCTCCCCAAAGATATTTCCGCGGTCGTCTCGCGTGGTGGCAGACCCGATCTTGCTGGACGCGCGCTTGATCTGGTTCGCGCGCCAACGCTCTTAATCGTTGGCGGGGAGGACACCACTGTCATCGCGATGAACCGCGATGCTTTGATAAGGCTCCAATGTCAGGATAGGAAGCTGGCCATCATTCCCGGTGCCACCCATCTATTTGAAGAGCCGGGAACGCTTGAGGAAGTCGCGAAGCTTGCCGCGGAATGGTTCAGCCGGTATTTCACGCTCGCGCAGAAGGCTCAGGGGGCGTCCGCGAAGAGTTCGTGAACGAAGCCGAATCCACTGGGCCTGATTTGCGTTCCTTCGTTCTACGGTGGTCTTGCTAAAGTGCGCGGACCGCTTCTTCTACTTGCTTTGCGATCGCCGCGTAATCTTGTCCCCTGAGGCGTAATGGCGACCCGAACGCTACGTCGACGTGACCCGGGCGCGGCCACCGAGCATGTCGATGCAAAATCTTTTCAAGGCCTCGCAATCGAATGGGAACAACTGGCACTCCGAGCCGCGCGGCGATCAAGCCGATGCCGGGTTGAAACGGCTTAATCTCCCCTGCCTCCGTTCGTTCACCTTCTGGAAAGAACAATATAGACCAATTTGCGCTCACTAACTCTCCGAGATAACGCAGCGACTGGCGCGCGCCAGCTTCCGTTTGCGGGATGGGAAACGCATTGAAGAAGAGGGCCACCAACCAATACAAAACACTGTCCCGGAATCGTTCATAGCGCGTGTGACGGCTCGGACAAAAGTGTCCATCGAAATATTCCCTCCACATCGCGGGTGCAACGCGATAACGGTAGCGCAACGGCAACGCCGACAAGATCAACGGCGTGTCCAAGTGACTCTGATGGTTTGGGGCAAAAATCACCGGTCCCTGTGGGGAACTCAAATGTTCCCGACCCGTGACGCGGGCCCGGGCAATGACGCGAATCGCAGGAAAGAAGAGAAGCGGAAGTAGCAGACGCCGAATGATTCTCGCGAACAAAAGGCGGTTCCAGGCAGGAAACTCGGGTTTGCTTGGCCGCGCGCTTATCTCCTCCAAAGCGGAAACCGGGTTGGCGCCGGTGAATAGCGATTCATCGACGCTGGCATCCAGTTGCTCTTCAAGATCCAGCATAAGTTCGACTCGGTCAAGCGAGCTTAGTCCCAGCTGATCCAGCGTTGTCTCCCGCGTAATGGTCCGGTCAGGAGCATATCGGCGGAGGAGCTCGATCACTGTTCCTCCGCTCGTGACCATTGGCTGAGCAGCGCATCCCGTTTCCACCCAAGTCTGAATCTCGGAATGTTTTAACTTCTTCGTACCTTCCGTGCGTGGCAGGCGTTCGCCAGGCCATATCGATACACTCCGGATTCGCTGGTGGTCTTCGAGTTTCAAATTTGCCTGCCGCACGATTTCATCTGCGCTGGCACCGTTGCTCAGGACGAGAACGGCATGAACTTTGGCGCTCCCCACCACGGCGGATTCCTTTACCCCCGGGAGCTTGTTCAGCACATCTTCGACATCCTCAGGAAATACCTTGAGTCCCTCCGGTGTAACGATGATTTCCTTTTTGCGGCCTCGAATCGTCAGGTTGCCGGCCTCGTTCAACCTTCCGATGTCGCCAGTGTGAAACCAACCGCCCTCAAATGCCATCGCGGTTTCTGAGAGTGCGTTGTAATAGCCGGAGGTCACACTTTCGCCGCGGACAAGAATCTCGCTATCCGGAGCGATCTTTATTTCAATACCGGCAATCGGTTTGCCGACCGTGCCCTCCTCAATTTCGAAGGGGTTGCTGAACGCCACGATCGGAGCAGTTTCTGTAAGTCCATACCCCTGAATGATCGGCAGCCCCAGGCGCGACCAGAACTCCTCAAGTTCTGTGGCGAGCGGTGCCGCTCCAGTCACGAAGGCCCAGAATCTCCATCCGAGTGATCGATGCACGCGGCGGTATCGCCACCAGCGGTAAGTCCAGTGAGCGGCAGTTGGAGACGGGTCGACGGTTTCCGGAAATTGAATCTCGATATGTTTTCGCAGCACTTCGAGGATCTTGGGCACGGCGACAAGTACGGATACGCGCCGTGTACGGATCTGGCGCACGATCTCATGGGGGCTGTACCCGTGCATGAAGACGGCGGTCGAGGGAATGAGCGGCAATATAAACAAGGTGAGCGTCTGTCCAAACATGTGGCTCAATGGGATCAGGCTTAGGAAGCGGAGCGGCAGCACGGGCCGGAACCATTTCCTGTACTTTGAGATAATCTCCGCTGGGGTAACCATGTTTGACAGAATATTTCGATGGGTAATCAGGACGCCCTTGGGCTCTCCAGTCGAGCCCGAAGTAAATACAATCTCAATGAGATCATCACGATCGACCTGGACCGAGGAAAACTCGCAACGCGTCGTGCTCCACTCAAGTTCGCTTAGTTGCCAGACAGAAAGCTGCCGCTTCCAGGCGGTGAAATGGACTTCTTCACCGATCAGGATCAAGCGCGCATCAACGATCTCGTGAACGTGACGCAGAAATTCCTGCGATGAGCGGTAGTCGATCGGTACAACAATTACACCAGCAAGAACGCATCCCCAGAATGCTGCGATCCACTCCGGGCGGTTTTCCGACCAGAAGATGACCTTATCGCCTTTATGTATATTGTTTTCAGAGAGCCTCGCCGCAAAATGACGAGCGGCAAGAGCGACCTGGGCGTACGTGTAGTTCCAACTGCGGTACCCGCTATCGTACTGAAGATATTCGGTTGAGTGGTGCGAGAACTCGCAAAACAAGTCCACGAGGTTTTGGCGCTGTCAAGCACTCGGGGCTCGGTTGTTGCGGAGTTTGGTCATTCTGAAAGCTCAGGCCATCTGCCGGTGAACATGTTGAGCCAGAGTCTATGCCCCACGATCACTCCAGGCTGTGACCCGGGTCACCGTTTCGATGCGAGAATTCTGTCAATATTTTGGCGCAGCGCTAACCTGGAGTTCCTCGCCTATGCCAGACGATCTAACGCAGTCGGCGCTGACACGACTTGAACGAGGAGAAGACAGCATGGGGGAAGCAACAGCAATGAAACGCGTCGAAGAATCAACCAAGCCAATCAAGAACATTTCACTACTCGACCAAATGGGAGAGACTTTCAGCGCGCTCACCCGCCGCGCCTATCAAATTTTCGAAGGCAATGGACGTGCCTTCGGGCGTGATCTCGATAATTGGCTACAAGCCGAGAGGGAATTGTTTCATCACGTTCCGCTAAATATCACGGAATCTGAGGAATCCTTTGAAGTGAAAGCCGAGGTACCCGGTTTCAACGAAAAAGAGATCGAACTGGGCGTGGAATCACGCAGACTGACCATAGCCGGCAAACGTGAATCCAAGAAAGAAGAGAAGAAAGGCAAGACACTTTGTGTGGAAAGTTCGTCAGACCGGATCCTACGCATTGTGGATCTGCCGTGCGAAATCGAAACGGACAAAGTGATGGCGACGTTAAAGAACGGAGTGCTGGATCTCACCCTGCCGAAAGTGGCTAAAGCGCAGCCTCTGCGCATTCATCCAAAGGCCGCTTGAGAACCACTCGGGACGGTAGTCGGGGAGCTCCACCCTCCCCCGACTACCGCATCCTGAGTCGCGACGTGCCTAAGGGAAAGGAGCTGGCTATGCAACGTATTCAAGCCCTTCGCAAGGAACACGAAAAGCTACTGCCTCTTGTAAGCGGAATCGAGAGGATGCTTGAGTCAGCTTCAAAGAATGTTTTTTCGGAACACTTGAAGAGTCTTAAGGGACTGCAATCACTCGAACTCGGGCTTGCTAGTGTTGAGAAACACTGTTATGCGGAGAAATATAATATCGAGCACGCCTTCCAGCACTCTCTGCAGGAGAACGAACGGGATCGAATCGACGCGGAACACGAACAGATTATTCGTGCTGTTAAGAATTTTCGCGAGGAACTGAAGTTTGCCACGGCAGACCGGACGATGGCGACGATCCTGCCAGGAATGGATGTCGTCAAGCGCCTGCGCGCCCATATTGCATACGAACGAGAAATGCTCGACCGAATCGTCCCAATGCGGAACGCGCAGAAGACAACCAAACGGAAGAAAGACAAAGGCAAAAGAACTTCCGGAACAGCGAGCAAGCGCACGCGCAAACGCAATATCCGGGGAAAGGCGACTTATCTTCCTTACACACTCGAGTCGCACCCTGAATTATAGGGACAGCAGTTGCACAGCAATCTCAATCACCGGTTGCATCAGATGCGGGGCGCTTTGTCTATGCCTGGAACTCGGTCGCGCGATTAGGTTGCCGACTTCTGCTGAACTGACTTGATGTAGTTTGTTAGTTCCTCGATTCGCAGCTTGATCTGATTCTTGTCCAATCCTTCCCTGGTTTCGAAATCTGTTCCCCAGACCGGCATTTCAGCTGGGCCATGAGCGGGCAGTCGCACTCCATTCTTCAGCACACTCGAAACATAAGCCGTAGGGAATTTGCCGCCGTGTCGGAGCGCCAGCGTGGTCAGGTCGGGCGGCGTTCGGTACGGGGCCGGAAACGGACCAGCACCTTTTAGATCGGGGCCATGGCAGACGCCACAATGTTTATTGTAAAGCTCCGCACCCGACGGCGCCGCGGACGAAGCGATCGGAGCTTTCTCGGTTTGCTTTTCTTGCATTTCATGAAGGCCAAGAATCGTTCCCGCCAGCATACATGACATTACGGCGCTCCAAACCGCGGTGTTAATCATCGAAGAATTCTCCATTCCCAAGCCGTAGTTATTGAATCGCGTAGGAGACTCTTTTTATGGCGGACTAATAATAAGGACTCCGTAAAAGGTACCGCGAGTGGTCTCCTGGGAACGACGATTTCTATCTACGAATGCCGCGAATCATCGTGCGGCAGCTTGTTTGACCTCTCGGCGCCAGCCAGCTACCCCGCCAAGTTCTCGCAGGCGCGCGGCCGCACCGCCATCTATTACGTGAACTTCGGTTTTATATTTTCTGGCGAGCAGTGGCAGTACTTGCCTAAGTGTCACATCGTGACGGCCTGCGCCGCACTTTGGGCAGACCGGATCAGCGGAACGACTCGCCCAGCCGCACAGGTCGCACTCACGCAGACTGATCGAGAAGTCGCTCACGACGACGATGGACCCCATGGTGCCATCCTGAAGTTCTGCGAGCAATTCATCCAGTTCCGTGACTGTGCCACGGTCTGCACCGAGCAAGCTCTTCACAAGAGACTCCGCGCGTTGCTGTTCCCAATCGCCTATCGCGGCAGCAAGGAGACGACTTAGCTCTGCGATAGGAAAGCGCCCGAGGTCTTCCCGAAAGATCCCGATCGATTCTTTAAACCCCGTGGGAATATTCTCTGCCACCGGTTCAACGAGATGGCTGGCCCCGACGAGGAAGATGCCGGACAGCTTCTCTTTGCGGCATAGGTCTACTGCGCGTAGCGCTGTTTCACGGCATAATCTTGCGTATTGTGCGTCAGCTCGGTGTTCGAAGGCATCCCGCTGCGAACCCCTCGTCTTATGGACACCCTGCCCAGTCACGTGTCCCATTTCCTTCATCTTCCATTGCGAAACGTCCAGGATGAACGGGCGTTCCTCGATTCGTGTCATCTCCGCAAATTGAAAGCGAAGAAAGCGTGCCTCTGTTTTGTCCACTACCACGACGCAGTAGGGCTTGTGTCTTCCTGCAAGAAGGAGGAGTTGCGATATCGCGGGCTGGCCCCACGTAACCTCGTTTTCGACCGGGATTGGCAACGCGACCAACTGCCAGGTGTCCGGTCCCGCGAATAATACAAGTGCTTTTTCTTCTGGATGCCGCCCCTCAAGAAACGATTCTATACGATCCCATTGCGTCTTAAAGTGGCGGCGTTCGGCAGCCTTGAGACCCTGGGCGACGGACTTCACTTCTTTTCGCAGCCACTTGAGGGATTCCGGAACAAGAAGGTGGCGTGCCTCATTTTCCGCCTGCGTGTTCAAGTACACGGTAAGAACGGATTCAGAGACTCGTGCCAATGATTCAATCTGATCAGCGTTAAGCATTTTGTTTCCCCTGTGACGATCAAGTCTGTCATGGAGATGCGAGGGAGGATGTGTGGAAGATCACAAATGTTTGTGATCGCGTCGACAAGCCCTTAGCCTGATCGCGAGTGTGCAGTGAATGTGACCCGGCTCACACTTGACCGTGATTTCGGCCGCATCATCTCCTTATCTTCATGTTCCAAAATGTGGCAGTGCGCGATAAAGACGGCTGTTCGAGTCGCCTCGGTCGAGCGCCGTGCCTCAGCTGTCGCCCGTTGATTCTGATTCAGAAACACCGATTACCTCGCCTAGAGTACGAGCGGGAAACCGGCGAGCGCTGAAAAGGCGGACGGCCGAAAAGAGACGCATGATTCCAAGTTCAGCGCACTTGCGAAGGCTTTTCTTGTTGCTTGTCTTGGTCCCGTCTATTTGCTGCAAGGACTCTGGCTCGATAATTAGTCGCTTTCCCCAAGCAGCGTCCTCTCTGGCGCCAATCCGAACCTCCGATCGACTAAGCGTCGAGGGCGAATCTTCCCTACGGTCCATCATCGAGAATGCAAAACTTCCGGACATGCGCTGGCCCGATTTCACGGATTACAGGAAGGACGTGGCGAGTTTCTACGATCTCTTCGCTGGTGACTTTCCTTGGGTTCGCGACAGGCAGCCAACCTCGGAGGCACGAGCCGCGATTGCTCTTATCTTGAAAGCCGACGAAGAAGGACTCTCCGCGAACGACTACGATGGTCCCCTATGGCGAGATCGCCTTTCAAGATTTGAATCGGAGTCACAGCATCCGAATGAATCAGAAATGATCGAATTCGATGTGGCCCTAACCGTCTCGATGATGCGCTACCTATCGGACCTACACATAGGCAAAGTGAACCCTCATTATCCCGATTTTGAAATTGTTATTGGAGAAAAGAAGTACAGTTTGCCGGAATTCTTGAAAGAGCAAGTTGCCGAGGGGCCGGACGTTGCGAGCATCGTTTCGCAGGTTGAGCCCCCGTACCCTATGTACCGGCGCACAATTCATGCACTGCGGACATACCTGCAATTGGCACAGCAAGACGTTTACGAGGTTCTCCCGCCAACCGGGACAGTAGTTGCGCCCGGAACTATCTACCAGGGAGTGCCACGACTTGCTCACTTTCTTCGGTTGGTTGGCGATCTTCCGCCGGACGCCGCTTTGCCGGCGGGCACAATGGTTTACGAAGGCTCACTCGTGGACGCCGTAAAGAGCTTTCAGCGCCGGCACGGCCTCACACCAGACGGACGAATCGATACCGCCACGCTCGAGGCACTTAACGTTTCTCTGGACCGGCGCGTCCGTCAAATCCAGCTCACTCTCGAACGTTGGCGTTGGGTGCCCAGCGACTATGATCCCCCAGCCGTCGTCGTCAACATCCCGGAATTTCGGCTCCGCGCGTATGACTCTCAATTCCATGTCGCCGTCACGATGAACGTGGTTGTAGGCCAAGCTTATGGCCACCATACACCGATGTTCGTGAACAAGATCAGGTCCGTCGTTTTCCGGCCTTTTTGGAATGTGCCACCCTCTATCGCGCGAGCGGAAATTCTACCCGCCATCAAACGTAATGCCGACTACATGGCGCAGGAAAACTTGGAGATCGCAGACGGCCATGGAAACATAACCGAGGCGACAAACATAACTCCACAGATCCAACAGCAGATTGAATCCGGCGCACTATATTTCCGCCAGCGGCCCGGTCCGAAGAACTCTTTAGGGCTCATTAAGTTCCTCTTTCCCAATGAATACGACGTCTACATGCACGACACACCCACTACCGAACTTTTTTCAAGGTCGCGCCGCGACTTCAGCCATGGTTGCATTCGCCTGGAAAAACCTGCCGAACTCGCGGCGTGGGTGCTAAGGGACAACCCGGACTGGACGTCCGAACGCATCCGCGCAGCAATCGACGGGGACGTAACGCAAGAAGTGGCTCTTACGCACCCGATTCCCGTGCTTATCGTCTACGGCACGGTCATAGTGCTCGAGGATCAGATTGTTCACTTTTACGATGACATTTACGACCTGGATGCTGAGCTTGACCGGGTCTTGGACAAAGGTTATCCATATCGGCGCTAAGCGTCGTTGGTCACTTGTATTCCACGAAAGGATACTGGGAGATTCCTAGATCTGCGGTCCCCGAACGGGGCATCCTCGGCTTCTACACCGATCTGGGCGATTTCTGATTCCTGGTCGGAATCTCGTTGAAGTATTCTCGATGCGGAGTGGACGTTCCGCTAACAGACCTGAAGCGGCTTTGTGAGGGGCGGAAACCGTGGAGCAGCACGCCGAGGTGCTGATCGGAGGAGAGTGGCGTCAGCGACATCCGAGTTGGCGCGACGCAATTGCCACCCTGCTGGTGCTCGCGATTGTGATTCTCCTCGGGTCCGGCGCACACCAGATGCTGGCGCCTTTCGTGGCTGCTCAACAGCCGGCGATCTCCCTCTCGCCATCTGCTTTGCCGTTCTATGCTCTTCGCACCACAATGCGCATGTTGGCCGCGCGCGGCGGGCTATTGCTGCCATCAAAGCAGCGCGTGTCGACGATAAAACCAGGACTTAACAGCCTGTACGAGGAAAAGATAGGTCAACGCGAGGAACGCAATCGCACCCAGCAACGATGCCGGCAGTGGGACAAACCGCAGTAAAGTCCCCAGCGGCGTGTACGGCAGCACAGTCGCGACGCCAACGACTGTCAACACGCTGATTAACAACGCCCTGCTCGGCCGGCTCTTGAGTGGGTTGGCCGCCGTCCGGATCACAAATACCACGAGAGTCTGTGTCGCCAAAGACTCTACGAACCAGCCGGTATGGAAAAGAGACTCGTTTGTAGAAGCATGGAACAGCCAGAGCAGCACGCAGAAAGTGAGGAAATCGTAGATGGAGCTGATCGGACCGATGATCGTCATGAACTGGCGAATAAATCCGATCTGCCATCGCTTGGGCCGTTGCACCATCGCAGAATCTACGTTGTCGGTGGGGATGCTGACCTGCGAAACGTCATAGAGAAAGTTGTTCAGCAGTATTTGGCTTGGAAGCATCGGCAGGAATGGTAGGAACAGTGATGCCGCGGCCATGCTGAACATGTTTCCGAAATTCGAGCTCGTGCCCATGATGATGTATTTCATGATGTTGGCGAACGAGCGCCGCCCCTCGATCACTCCATCGTTTACAACCGCGAGGTCCTTTTCGAGCAGGATGATTTTGGCAGCGTCCTTGGCTACATTCACCCCATTCATGACGGAAATCCCGACATCCGCGGTATGCAACGACGGAGCATCGTTGATGCCATCGCCCATGTAGCCAACGACATGCCCGCGGGCCTTAAGAGCCAGGATGACCCGATTCTTCTGTTCGGGGGACATGCGGGCGAAGATGGCGCCGTTCTCCGCTTTGTAGGCCACAGCCGCGTCGTCCATCGTATCGAGTTGACTTCCGATAAGAATGTCGTCTGCGGACAGCCCCACGTCGTGCGCTATTTTCTGTGTCACGTACTGGTTGTCGCCCGTCATGACGATCACGGAAATGCCATCCTGTTTTAGAGCCTCCAGGACAGCGAGAACGCCCTCCTTGGGTGGATCAAGGAATGCGGCGAAGCCGACGAACGTCATCGCATGTTCGGCCGCGACGGTGTACATATCGTGTTTCGCTACGTTCGACACCGCTACCCCAAGAGCGCGGTACCCGTCAGCACCCAGTTTCTTCAAGGTGGATTCTGCTTCAGCCCGTCGGCTGTGGTCGAACGGCTGAGAAACGCCATCGATTGTCACCGTTCTCGCAGATGGCGAAGACACTCTCCGCCTCGCCCTTGGTGATGAGGAGGTAGTCGCCATCGTGTCGTACCACTACCGAGAGGCGCT
Organism: uncultured Acidobacteriota bacterium; assembly: GCA_963804545.1. Classification (GTDB taxonomy): domain Bacteria; phylum Acidobacteriota; class Terriglobia; order Acidiferrales; family UBA7541; genus Acidiferrum. The sequence goes on along the minus strand of CAWDQW010000004.1, from coordinate 692,100 downwards.
TACGGTTAAAGTCGAAAGGGATTTCGTCCACCTTGTCATAGCCTGTAATGGCAGCGTGCTGGTGCTTCAAAATCGCATCGTCAAGCGGGCTCTTGATTCCTGCCTCAAAGTAGCTGTTCAAATAAATCATCCGCAGTACGTCATTGTCATCCTTACCTTGGAAATCGACATGCCGATCAAGCATTATCTCCCCTTCGGTGAGTGTGCCTGTCTTGTCGGTGCACAGAATGTCGATGCTGCCGAAATCCTCGATGGCCGCAAGTTGTTTCACCAGGACCTTCTTCCTGGTCATCCGCTTTGCGCCTTGGGCCAGCGTGACGGTGATGATCATGGGCATCATCTCAGGCGTCATCCCGACGGCAAGCGCCACCGAGAAAAGGAAAGACTCCAGCACCGGACGATGGAGAATGATGTTCACCAGCAGGACAAAAAGGACGAGCAACATGGTCACCCATGTGAGCATCATGCCGAAGTGGCGCACGCCTCGGCCAAACTCCGTCTCCGGTGGCCGCATCGCCAAACGCTGCGCAATCGCACCGCAGGCGGTGTCTTTCCCAGTGCAGACGATGATCGCCGTAGCGATCCCAGTCTGCACAGCCGTGCCCAGGAAAATGCTGTTGCTTGCATCCGCGATTCCATGTTTCTCATTTGACAGGTCTGTCGCTGTCTTCTCGACCGGCAAGGACTCTCCAGTGAGCACGGATTCGCGCACGTGCAAATCCTTTACCTCCAGGAGCCGGGCATCCGCCGGCACGAGGTCTCCTGCCTTGAGCCGAATGATATCTCCCGGGACTAGTTCGGCTACCGGAAGCTCTTGTTCTCGCCCATCCCGTATCACAGCGGCTGTTATGGCAAGCTGGTTCCGAATCTCCTCCACCGCGTGTCGTGCCTGGAATTCCATCAAGAAATTCAGTAGCACGCTGAACAGGACGATAGCGATGATGATCAGCCCGCCGACGTGTTCTCCAAGTGCAAGTGATATGCTGCTTGCAACGACAAGAATGATGACGAGGGGATTCGCGAAGAAACCGAAGAAACTGAGCAGCGTAGCGAAGCGAGATTCCCGGACTAGGCTATTTGTGCCATAAAGACGCAATCGGCGACTGGCCTCTTCGGTCGTTAGCCCTACCGGAGTTGCCGATAGCTGTTGGAAGAGTTCTTGCAGGGGCCGATCCCAGAAGCCGCCGAAACGCGTTGCCTGTCGCGCCATGCAAAGCCACTCCCATAGCTGCCGCATTATCCTACGAGAGCCTCGGTGAGCAAGGAATTTCCAACCGAGGGGGAGATCGTTGGCAAACCGGAAATTGCTCGGATGGATTAAGTCCCCCGGAGTCCGCCAGGTTTGTCACGCAGACTTTGAGCGAGAGGAATTAGATTTTTCAAAGTTCGCTTTCCACGAACTGTGCACGAATCATACATTTTAAATCCACCATTTAGCTTTTGAGCGGAAGTACGTTCCCGATTTGTTGGAATCGATTGTAGACAAAATAGGCGCGGTTAAGTGCCAGATGCCAGCTGGCGGTTACGCGACCATTGCTTTCGCCTGACCGATGGGAGAATGCAAAAAAGTCCAGTAACACTACAACGCAAATATCGGGGCTGACTGGCCTATTCCCAGTGCGACCAGGCGTTCCCCTGCTCGTCGTGTTTCTTCCTAGCGAGCGCATCGGCGCGAAGACGCTCCGAGCACTCGTCACAGATTGTAGTTTCCGAAGGCTTGCCGCACACGTTGCAGACATGGCGAGCCTGTTCGGGCCGGGGGTCAGATCGCTGGAGAGCTACCTTCATGTTTTGCCTCCCGTCGCAACCTCGTACGGAGGTTAATTGCGCGCCCGGGCCGCGTACCTTGTAATTCCACCCCCAACGAAAATGTGCGACCTTATTAGTGTACTCCCGCCAATTCAGAACCATCCGCATACCCTTGCATATCCGTCTCTCACTCCACGGCGCGCTTTACTCCCGCGATGCGCACCATTTGCGCCGAAGCGATGGAGGGTTCGAGAGGAACTTTTTCGAACGCGGTATGGGATCCAATCCGCGCGAGCGTCCCGTGCACTCCCTCGAAAACCAGAAGTCCCATGCAGACCATGCCGGCCACAAGCCAGAATGCAACAGAGAAAAGGATTCCGAGGAAGACCAATTCACGAAACGCATAGGCCCGGGCAGCCAAGAAGATAGCCGCTCCCAAGAAAGCGCCTTGCTTCACCTGCTTCGAAATTCTCCACCTCTTCATGGTATTGTTTTTTCCATCAAACTCTCGTCACCGTACTGCACTGATAGAAACCTGGATGTGCGCCGAAGTACCGTCCAATGTGATTTGTATCACCCCAGAAGAGTCGCGTTATCTGACATCCGGAATGGTCGGATGGGCACTCGCCGGCCGCGTGTATCAGGCACTAGCCCGATTGGGACCCGATTGCACCGAGGATTTTCACCGACCCTTCAAATCCATAAGAATCATTTCACGCCTTGTCGATTCGGCAGCAGTCCTAAAATGGCACGGACTTGCCATTGCTGGAGTCGCACTTGGGGTTGTTAAACGATATTCTGTGCTGACCACTGGTAGGGCGAGGAAGGGCCTTAATGGGCAGCAGTAAAATCATCTACTGGCACCGCGAATTGCCTCCGCTCGATGCCGAAGCGATAGGAGAGCACATCGTCGAGGCGACGAGCAGACGTGTGCCCGGTATTCTCGCGCATCGAGACGAGTTGTGGAGTCAATGCTATGAAGACTTAATGGCCCGAGCACGAATTCGGCTGGAGCAGGAGATAGCTCGTCTTGGGGGTGACTATGCACATGTGCTTGATGAATCCGTTGAGAGTAAACATGACGCTGTCACAGGGGAAGCTTGGCTGCACGGCACTCTGACGTACATGCTGTACCGCCACCACTTTTCACAGTAGCGATATTCTTTATGCGCTAATCTTTCCGCGGCAATAACCGCTCCAGTTCCGTTCGAAGCTGCCCAGTTAGCCTTAGCCTGGCTACAGCTCGGGAGCATCCTAGAGCTGACTGTGACTTGACGCGCCGCAAATGCTCCCGGTCACATCGTATGGTGACGTGAATCACCGCAGATGCCGAGCTCTACGCACAAAATATTCACGAGAAGCCCGGAGGCCTGAAATGAATCAGAGACTGCCGGCGGTCTTTGTTGGGCATGGCAGTCCGATGAACGCCGTCGAGAGCAACCGTTATACGGAGGCGTGGAAACGGATCGCCGAAAGCATCCCAAAACCGAAGTCTATTTTGTCAATTTCCGCACATTGGCTTCTGCCGGAAACAGCAGTAACGGGAACGGCCAAACCTCCCACAATTCACGACTTTGCTGGCTTTCCAGACCAATTGAATCAAATGAATTACCCAGCCCCTGGTGATCCGCGGCTTGCGCTCCATGTTCAAAAGTTACTTAGTCCCTTAAAAGTGAGGCTTGATCAGAAGCGTGGACTCGACCATGGTGTATGGTCCGTGTTGAGTCGTTTCTATCCTTCGGCGGACATTCCAGTCATTCAACTAAGCATCGACGAAACAAAACCGCCTTCCTTCCACTATGATCTGGGCACGAAACTAGCGCCTCTTCGAGAAGACGGAGTGCTGATTCTGGGGAGCGGAAATCTGGTTCACAACCTTCAGGCGGTTGCTTGGGGCGAGGATGTCTCGGAGCCGTATGACTGGGCTCTCCGCTTCGAAGAAAACGCCCGGCGTTCGTTAGCTGCGGGAGATTACCGAAAGCTTGTCGAATACAAGAAGTTGGGCAGCGACGCCCTGTTGTCGGTGCCAACGCCCGAGCATTTTCTACCACTGCTGTATGTCATCGCAACAAGACAAGGCAAGGAGCCAATAACTTTCCCCGTGGAGGGCTTCGATCGAGGTGCTATTTCCATGTTAGCCGTGCAAGTGGGCTGAATTAGCTCGGGCAACAGCTTCCCCCAGCGGTCTCCATATTGAATTGAGTGACATTCGTCACAGCACGGCTTCTGATTCCTAGAGCGGCGACTGCGATCGCTCGATGTTTGGGGAGCTGTGAGTGTCCAGAGCGCACCGAGGTTTTTGCTTGGCCGTTTTGGCCGGGCGTATTCAAGATCTTAAACAATGACGGCGGAGAAATTATGGTGGTTCTCAGTGATCATGTTTGCGGGACGTACTGTCCTCGCGGAAATATGAAATCTATAGATTGTTGACATCCCAAGAACGAGAAATCCGAGCACGTAGGCAATAGTGACGAACCCCAAGTCTCCGGGCTGGACCTGGAATGTGTAGAGGGGCTGACACAACTCGAACCAGCGATCTTCTGCATTGCAGGCGGGCGTACTAGCTACCCTTAGTATCGCTGTGCCAGAACTGTGCCAGAATCGAACGTTTTCAGGCCATTGGGGTTAGCTTTGAGCGAAAAGCAGATTCCACTATTTGTTGGAAACGTTAGTAGTTAGAAGAAAAGGATGGAGTGGTTGGAGTCGCGTGCTGTGCGCCCCAAGCAGGTCCGTTGCTAAAGCTCCTTGTCCCCTACACGGAAACAATTGCGAACTCGCGGACCAACGATACAAGACCTCAGTAGCATACCTGAACCCTTTCGCGGTTCAAGAACAGAGGGTGCCAACCCGCCTTCCGCGTGGGACCCACTGTAGGACCAGTAAGTGTTTCTGACCGCTCTAAGCGCTACTTATTGCTCCTTAAAGTGCCTCGTAAGTTGCTGACACTCCGTTCCTTGCGGACTTGCCAAGGTTCAGGTGCAGGTTCGATTCCGATAGGCCGCTCCATTCTTCTGTGCCCCTCGGCTGTTGCTTCTTTCCATCGTCTCCACGCTGGAAATCCATCGATAATCTAAGTGCGTTCAGCGGGCGCGGCGGAAGTCTGAGCGGAGTTGCGCCAGCGGTAGAAGAAGGGGATGCCGGCGAGGATCACGAGCAGGCCCAGCGTAGACCGCATGGGGCGAATCATCCACAAGTTTGCGGTGAGGGCGATGGCGGCGAGCAAAAAAATGAGTGGAGTAAACGGATAGCCCCAAGCGCGGAAGGGCCGGGAAAGATTGGGCTCGGTATGGCGCAGACGAAGCAGGGCAATCGCCGTTAAGGCGAAGAAAATCCAGACCGCGAAAACGAAGAGGGAATAGAGCTCTTCGTACGTTCCGCTGAGCGCAAGCAGGACAGCGATCGAGCCTAGGAAAACCAGCGAGCCGCTGGGAGTGCGAAAAGAAGGGTGAAGGCGCGCAGCGAATGGGAAGAAGACGCCATCGCGAGCCATGGCGTACGGAATGCGCGCGCCCGTCAGAACCACCACGTGCAGCGCGCCAAGCGCGGAGATGGCCATGGCGATCGTCAGCCAAGCGGCGCCGCGAGAGCCGGCGAAAGTTTGCACGACGTCCGACGCGACGTGCTGCGATTGCGCCAAGGCGGCGAACGGCAGGACGCGGAAATAAACAATATTCGCCAGCAGGTAGAGGCCGCCGACAGTGAGCAATCCCAGCAGGATGGCGCGGGGGATGTTTTTCTCGGGGCGCTGAATTTCTTCGCCCAGGTCGCCGAGGTCGTTGAAACCGTTGTAGGCCCACATCGCGGGAACGAGAGCGGTGAGCACGGCGCCGATGGTTCCCCGACCAAATGCGCTCGAGGCAAGGAAGCCTGAACCCGCTTGCGTTGCGAGCGAAATGGCCGCGACAGCATGCGGCTTCCCGAAAAGCACGCCCGCGACGACAATCACCAGGATTGCGCCAATTTTCAGGGACGTCAACAACACCTGAATGCTGCCGCCGAAATTTACACTCAAATAATTGATCGCCGTGACCGCAATGACCACGAGCGCCGCGAGCGGTTGGGCCACTGTGAAGGTAAGAGCGAAATGCCCGATATGGCTGGTGAAGAGCGGTGTCGCCACTACCGGGAAAAGGAATCCGAGGAAGCGGAGGAATCCGGCGGCCAGCGTCGCCATGGCCACCGGCCGTTCGAGAAACGAGCTCATCCAGCCGAAGAGAAATCCCCAGAGCGGGCCGAGGCCGCGGTTCAGATAAACATAAGGCCCGCCGGCTTTGGGAAAGGCCGCACCTAGCTCGGCGTAGCAGAAGGCGCCGAACAGAACGATGAGCCCGCCGATGACCCACGCGGCAAAAACCAAAACAGCGGAGCCGACGGCGCGGGCCATGTCGCTGGTAACGAGAAAAATTCCCGTGCCGATGGTGTCGCCAATGACGATGGCCACGGCCGACCAGAGACCGAGGCCACGAATTAAATCGGAATGCTGAGGGCGCGCGGATGGGTCAGGGTTCTTAGTGTCCATGCAAGTTCGGAGAGCCTACTATCGGGCGCGGAGGTGGTCAACTTCAACCGGTTCGCGGCGCGCGTGGGTGCTTGATGCTTTTTCTCTACATGGAATGCGGAGGACGAAATGCGAAACTCGAAATACGAAGTTCGAAAACGCGACGCGCGAAATGTTTGTGTCTCCTTTGCGTAATTCTTAAGAAAGAGCCGGTCTAAAGACCGGCGCTACGCGTGCGGAATCGCCGGCGTACGCGCTATCATCTAGGGCGCTATGACTACGCAGAAGTCCATGATCAGGGAATTTGCCTGGGACGAAGGATATCGAGTTTCCGGCGTCGAAGACTTGATGACTCCGGCGCTGGTGATGTATCCGGAGTACTTCGCTTCCAATATTGAGCGGACCTTAGCGCTGCTCGGCGGCAATGCGGACCGTTGGCGCCCGCACATCAAGACGGCCAAGCTGGGGTACACGCTGCGAATGATGATCGAGCGCGGCATTCGCAACTTCAAGTGCGCGACCACGCTGGAGCTTTTGGTGGCGTGCGAGTGCGGCGCGGCGGATGTGTTGGTGGCATATCCAGTGATCGGCGCAAATGCGCGGCGCGTCCGGGAGATCGCCGAGCAGTTTCCGAAGGTGCGCATATCCGCGCTCGCGGAGAACGAGGAGCAGGCGCGGCAATGGTGCGGCAGCCGGCTTGGCGTTTTTGTCGACATAAATCCCGGGATGAACCGCACTGGCATCGACGAAGTCCACGGTGTGCAACTGTTCGAGCTGCTGCAAGCCATAGCGAGCTGCGGTCTCGAATTTCGCGGCCTGCACTACTACGACGGGCACCATCGGGAGCCGGACGAACAAAAACGGAATGCGGCGGCGCATCGCGGCTACGATCGCTTGCTAGAAATCGTGAACGAGATCACGCGCATCGGCATTCGCGTGCCCGAGGTGATCACGGCGGGAACCCCGACACTACCGAGTTCGCTTGCTTACGAAGGCTTTCGCAATGCTGCGTTCCTTCACAGGGTGTCGCCGGGCACCGTGATTTATTGCGATGCGTCAAGTTTGGAACAGCTTGCGCCGAAATACGGCTACCGGCCGGCGGTGCTGGTATTGACCCGCGTGGTGAGCCATCCGCGCGTTGGGATCGTGACCTGCGACGCGGGGCACAAGGCCGTATCGGCGGACTCGGGCGTGCCTACATGCGTTGTGCTCGGGCATCCCGAGCTGACGCCGCTTTCGCCGAGCGAAGAGCATCTGCCGCTGGAAGTGGAAGGCGGCGCGGCGGGACCGAAGGTTGGCGAGGCGCTCTATCTTTTGCCGCGACACGTTTGTCCGACCGTCAACAACTTCAATGATGCCCTGGTGGTGCGGAATGGCGAGATCGAGTCGGTCGAGAAGGTGACGGCGCGCGGACGCGAAATGCCGCTGATTCGAGCGCGGGACGCGTCTGTTTCCGCCGACGATTGACGCGTGCGCCGCCCAGAAAGGCACGGGCTGGCAGGCCGACCCCCCTCCCCTGTTTTTTGTAAATGTTGCATCTAAACAACTTAGTGTCCTCTTGGGTTAACTGAAAGCAATGGTTGCGGCGGTCTCGTACCTGAGCGCGCCGTTCTTCCGCTGGCCGGCGAGGCTGAGGGCTGCGATCCAGCACTCCACCCCGGCGTATCCAGAGAGTCGTGACCTAACCCATGAAACGAAAGGAGTTGCTGGGATTGCCGCGTGTTGCACACGAGCCCGCTGTGGAAAAAGATGGAACGGATTGGGCGGTGCGCCTCAAACAAGCCCAAAAAGCAAAAACGCCAGCAAGTTTTGCTGGCGCATCGAGCGAAATACATACCACTGCCCAGAAATAATGATAGGCCAAGGAGGACTTTTCGTCAAGGGGTCCAAAAGGCTGGTAGTGGGCTAGTTTGCGGTAACGGCACCGTGACCAGAAACTTCAAGTCCAGGTGGACGGTTAACGCGTTACTCAGGACTTACGTGCCGCGCAAGCGGACAGGGGAAAAATCAGTCCAACGGCAAACGAGAATGCCTTTTGGCTCAAAGACTGGGAGATCATTTTTGAGGTGCCCAATAAAAACCATGGGCAATTCCCGATTTGGCAAGCGTTTCGATGCGGGGCAGCGCTGACGGAGAGAATTGCTTGGGTGTTTACAGAGTAGGTTCCGAAAGCACTTCCTTTACGAGAAGCGCGACCGTGTTTGTACAGACATGGCACATCGTCGCAAGGCGCAGTCCGAGTCGCATACCATCCAGAGGAGTATTGCTGGAGCGGCGGGCGTAAAAGCTCCGTCGCTCCCTGTATCATGCATGCAGCGCTTGATTCAGCGGCTACCGCTTAGCGGGCTTGCCACCACTATGGGTTCCGCCGCCACCTCCGCCGTGAGATCCGCCACGCGATGCACCACGTGCTGCTGCGGCATGGGACGTTCGGCCAGATGCGCCACCACGCGATACGGCGGCATGGGACGTTCGGCCAGATGCGCCACCACGCGATACGGCTGCATGGGATGTTCGGGCAGATGAGCCACCACGCGATACAGCTGCGTGGGATGTGCCTGCCGAGCTCCTGGAGTAAGACCCGCGGGTGGTGCGTGTCGCGGATGCGCCGCCTACGCGTCCGCGATTGGCCGCATAAGCACGATTAGCCGCAAAACCACCGCGGCCGTTGTACCGTCCGCCGCCGCCGCCGTTGAAGCGATGTTCGCCCCAGCCGTGGCTGTAACCCCAACCGGCCCACGGGCCCATACCCAGGAAGATACCGTTGTAGAAATAGCCCGGCCCATAAAAGCCGACCGGCGCGCAGGCGTACGGCGAATAGTCATAATAACCGTAGGAACACACAGGCTGGACACCGATGCTAATGCCAATTTGTGCGTCAGCCGCCGGCACTATTGCCAAGGCTGCGAGTAATGCTGTGCTGCAGATCAGAGCTTTGAATGTTTGCATTTGAGACTCCCTTAACGTACCCGTACTCGTAGAGCCGATCGCCGGATATTGCGTTGCGCAAAAGCATCCCGGCGGTACTGCCGACCCTGATTCAGTCTAGAGACGCCGCTGACCCTTGTCTGTGCTGCATGAAACAGGTTAGAACCTTGCAAGAATGCGCTGCGGGTGGGAGATCCCGCTCGATGGTTGCGATGCCATCTCGACCATCTCGCGAACAGGTTCTCGGAACCGTCCTTTTTAAGGCGGAATTGCACTACATCCTCAGCCAGAAAGGGTTTGCCCCTGTGGCGCATTTTGCATTTTCGCCCACAAATTCCACTTGGACGTATAGTCAGCTTACCGGACAAGTGCTTTTCAGGCCGATCCACATTTCCGATTACCGCGTTAATCCTCCAAGTGCCGGGACGGTTCACTTCGATTGCTTCTCGAACGTGGTGCAGGATAGTTTGCCGGTATCCGACAATCGGGGACTTGGCCCTTTAATCACCAGAATTGCATTTTTCGTGATCGATTCGGATCAAGTGCAGAGCCAAGAATTTCTCGAGTACGCCTACGTTGACTTGCGTTCTGTACCCAACCTAAGATGAGCGATAGTGACTGACTTTTCCTCTCTGATCGGTCGAACTGTCTCCCACTATCGCATTGTGGCCAAGATCGGTGGCGGTGGAATGGGAGTAGTCTACAAAGCCGAGGACACGCGGCTACCCCGTTCGGTCGGTTTGAAATTCCTGCCTACTGACATGTCCGACGATTCCGCCGCTCTGGAACGATTCCGGCGGGAAGCACAAGCCGCATCGACGTTGAATCACCCAAACATTTGCACTGTTTACGACGTCGGCGAGCAAGACGGCCGGCACTTTATCGCCATGGAGTTTCTCGACGGGCAGACGTTGACGCACCGGATTTCCGGCAAGCCGGTGCCGCCGGACGAAGTGCTGGAGTTTGGGATTGAGATTGCGGACGCGCTGGACGCGGCCCACGCGAAGGGGATCATCCACCGCGACATCAAGCCCGCGAATATTTTCGTGACGGGGCGCGGACATATCAAGATTCTGGATTTCGGCTTGGCAAAGCTGGCGCCTGGACGCGGCACCATGGACCTTTCGGCGATGCCTACCGTCACCGCCCTCGAACAACTCACTCATCCGGGCTCGGCGATCGGCACCTTCGCATACATGTCGCCGGAACAGGTGCGGGGCGAAGAAGTAGACACCCGCACGGACCTCTTTTCGTTCGGTGTATTGCTCTACGAGATGGCGACTGGAGTTCTGCCGTTTCGTGGGGAAACCTCGGGCGTGATCGCGGAAGCGATTCTTAACCGTGCCCCGGTGGCGGCAGTGCGATTGAATCCCGATCTTCCGCCAAAGCTGGAAGAGATCCTCCGCAAAGCGCTGGAGAAGAACCGAAAGCTGCGCTACCAGAATGCCGCCGACATGCGCGCGGATTTGCAGCGGCTGAAGCGGGATTCGGACTCGGGGCGCAGCGCCGGTGTGGCGGCCGGGGCGTCCGTGAAGCCTGCGACGAAAACCACCGGAATTCGAAGAGCGATGATGAGTTTCGTGGCGATATTGATCGCAATACTGGCGGTGGGAGGCTGGCTGATTTTCTCTCGCAAGGCGCGCGCACTGACAGACAAAGATACGATCGTCCTCGCGGACTTCGCCAACTCCACCGGCGATCCCGTTTTCGACGGCACACTGCGGCGGGGTTTGGCCGTGCAACTTGAACAGTCTCCTTTCTTAAGCCTTGTTCCTGAGGACCGCGTCCAACAGACGCTGCGCATGATGAACCAGCCGGCTGATGCGCACCTGACACCGCAACTCGCGAGAGAAGTCTGTCAGCGCACCGACGGTGCCGCAGTCCTGCAAGGTTCAATCGCAGCTCTAGGGAACCAGTATGTCCTCGGACTACGAGCCGAAAACTGCCGCACTGGAAAAGTCCTTGATGACGAACTCGTCCAAGCCGCCAAGAAAGAAGATGTGTTGCATGCCCTGAGTCAAATGGCCCGCAACTTCAGGACGCGTGTCGGTGAATCGCTCGCCACCGTTCAGCAGCACGATGTCCCCCTCGAGGAAGCCACCACGTCTTCGCTCCCGGCTTTGCAGGCCTACAGCACGGGCTGGCAACGCAATGCCTCAGCGGGCCCCGATGCCGGTCTTCCTTTTTTGAAACGCGCCATCGAGATCGACCCGAAATTTGCGATGGGCTATGCTGCGCTCGGGCTCTACTATGGCACGACTGGGGAGTCCGACCTTGCCGCGGAAAACATTCGCAAAGCCTACGAATTGCGCGATCGTGTGAGTGACAAGGAGAAATTTTTCATCACGGCCTACTATGATGGCCGCGCAACAGGAAACCAGGAAAAGGCGCAACAGACCTGCGACCAGTGGGCGCAAATTTATCCCCGAGAATGGACACCTCACGCTTTCCTGTCCGGTTTCATTTATCCGGTGCTTGGCAGATACGAAAAGGCAGCGGAAGAAGCTCGTAAGGCTATTGAACTCGCTCCAGACATTTACACTGGATATTTCCTTCTTGGCTACAATTTGGCGTACCTTGACCGCGCGGCAGAGGCAGAAGTTGTGCTTCGCAACGCCTCCGAACGAAAAATGGAAGCTCCTTTCCTGTCGCTTCTGCGATTCGATCTCGACTTTTTGAAAGGCGACAGTGCAGGCATGCAACGGGAAGTGGATGCGGCTCAAGATAGGCCTGGCGCCGAGGACTGGATTTCGGACCGGCAGGCTTTTGCTTTTGCCTATTCCGGTCACCTGCAAGATGCCACAAGGTGGTCACAGCGGGCGAGCGATCTAGCACGCCAGGCAGGGCATCGAGAAAGGGCAGCGCTATTCGGAACCAGAGCCGCATTGCGGGAAGCTTTTTTCGGCAATACTGCTTTGGCAGTGCGGACCTCCAAGGAGGCACTTGAGCTTGCCGGAAACCGGGAGGTCAAATATGGCGCAGCGCTCGTGCTGGCCATGTCCGGTGATGCTTCCCAGGCTCAGTCTCTGGCTAACGATTTGGAGCGAGATTTCCCCGAAGATACTTCGGTCCAATTCAATTATCTGCCAGTCGTTTACGCCACTCTGGCGCTGGACCATGGCAATCCTTCGAAGGCCATTAAACTTCTCCAAGTCGCCGTTCCTTACGAATTAAGCAGTCCGCGCAGCGCCACATTTGCGTATTTTGGAGCCCTCTATCCGATCTATGTGCGCGGCCAAGCATACTTGGCCGCCCGTCAAGGCGCCGAAGCCGCCCGGGAATTTCAAAAAATTATGGATCACCGCGGAATCGTGATTGGGGACGCGTTTGGCGTGCTTGCGCATCTCGGCATGGCACGCGCTTACGCACTGCAGGGTGACAAAGCCAAGGCTCGCAAAAACTACCAAGATTTCCTCACTCTTTGGAGTGACGCCGATTCCGAGATCCCCATCTTGAAAAAAGCGAAGCTGGAGAGCGCAAAACTGCAGTAGCGTGTTGCCTGCGATTGGGAACGGATGAAGGTCAAGCCAGAAGCAGTCAAGGTCGGTCCACTTGCCTGTGTAGTTGGAAAATCGGAAAAGTGGGGGCTAGTACTAGATTTGGACGGTAATAGCATTTACCAGGAATTGGGTTCGATGGCTGGCTCAAACCCGCTTTCTGAGAATTATCTCCAAACGCTGCACGACCCATCAACGACGCTTGGGAGAATTACTTCTTCCCTTGGCCATCGCTCCGAGCCGCGTGCCGTGGTATCTTGGCGGGAAAAGATCATGTGCATTTCAGAACCCAAGTCTGATAGCCCGCATACTCTGCGGAAGGGGCACGACCAGCCTGCGGCCACTTCGGTACATGGCTGGCGGTATCACCACATCGGCATTCCGACTGACGTTCCACGACCCGGCGAATATTATCTGAAACAATTCAAGATGTACGTCTCCGCGTTTGAGACGAGTCCTTGTGGCATTCAATGGATGCGCTTCGAGCCCGATAGCCCAGTGCACCCCTTGATTAAGTCCGTCCCTCACATAGCGTTTGAAGTCGACGACCTTCAGGCCGCGATGGAAGGAAAGGAAATTCTCACCGCCCCGAATTCGCCTTCGGAAGGCGTTACCGTGGCGATGATCCTCGATAGCGGCGCGCCGGTTGAGCTCCTCGAATTTCGGCGCGACCGGAGTACCGGCCCAACGCGTTGAGACTGTCGGCGGAACGCCGGACAGTCACGCAATAGATCGCAGGGTCTTGCACTTGCTTGGCGGGAACCAGTTACGCAACGTTTTCGGTGAGTGACAAGTAGACGATGATTCCGGCGGGAACGCAAGGCGGAAAGGCGCGATTCTCCGAAAGTTTTCTTGACTTTAAGAGGGGGGCAGGACAAAATCTCGCCTCGGTCGGCAGTACGTGGGTTTGGTCCCCTACCACGTCCCTCTAAACTCCGGCCCGCTGCTAAATCGATTGTTAGGCCAATACCGCAGAGGAGCTTTACTTTTCAAGGTGCAACTGTGCTTCGAGATACTACCGACTCCAGGAGTCTTACGATGAGATTGTCTGTTCGCTTGCTGAGTACTGTGGCGGGGTTGGTGTGTTTTGCGGGGCTTGTGGCGGTGGCTCCAGCGGCGGCGCAGGTGGCCGGGCAGAACGTCAATATGGTTTCGGGAACGAAGTGGCCTACGGGCGATCCCTTCCTGCAGCGGCAGAACGAGCCGTCGATGGCGGTGTCGACGCGCAATCCAATGCATATTCTGGCGGGGGCAAACGACTACCGATCGGTGGATTTGGAGCAAGTCCTTAGCGGGGGAGCAGAGACGGGCGACGCATGGCTGGGAATATTCAAATCGTTTGACGGCGGATTTACCTGGCAGAGCAATCTGTTGCCAGGGTGTCCGTACGCGGTTTCGCAATGCACGGATAGTGGGGCATTGAGCGGGCAATTCCAGGCGGCCGCCGATCCGGTGGTGCGAGCAGGCACGAACGGAATGTTTTTCTACGCGGGGCTGGCATTCGACCGGGCCACGAGCGCGACGACGGCGAGTACGGTTAGCTCGATCTTCGTGGCGCGTTACAACGATTTGAACAACAACGAGCAGATCGATCCCATCACCTACATTGATACGCACATCGTAGCTTCGGGAAACAGTTCGCAGTTTTTGGATAAGCCGTCGATGGCGGTGGACATTCCGCGGGCGGGCGCAGCGACATGCTCGTTCACGGCGAATGAGCCTGGGCTGGGAGCGAATGGCGGAACGCTGGCGGTGAAGCAATCGTTCGCGGCGGGCAACATTTATCTGGCGTACACGGATTTTCTAGCGGCGACGAAAGCAAATAGCACGCCAACGCACTTGATGATTCACGCACTCGACGGACTGCGGAGTGACGTGGAGCACGCCGATACAGATTAACACGGGAACAACGACGAGCCAGGGGAGTTCGATTGCAGTGAATCCGCTGACGGGAACCGTTTACGTGGCGTGGCGGCAGTTTGCGTCCACGGGAATATCGAACGCCATCATGGTGGCGCAATCTTCGAATGCCGGAAAGAGCTTTAGCACGCCGGTGCAGGTTTCTACATTTCAGCCGTTCGATCAGGGAACGACGGGGACGTCTTTCCGCACGAACGCGTATCCGGCGCTGACCACGGACATGTTTGGATTTGTGTATGTAGCGTTTTCCGCGCGCGGACTGAGCGCGAGCGGGGATGCGCGCGTAGTTGCGGCTGGCTCGATCGATGGCACGCATTGGACGCCGGCGATCATGGTAGACAATCCGCCGGAGAATGCGCAAACCAATCCATCGGGGCGCGGGCATCAGATCATGCCGGCGATGACTTTTGCGAACGGAAGACTCACCCTTCTTTATTACGACCTGCGGCTGGATCACTACGCCGACTTTTACACGCCGAACCCGACGATCCAGGGGAACTATTTAGCAATGCTCGAACCGCAAGGCGAGCTGGCACCGCCGAGCCCGATGCCGTCGGAAGTGTTCACGACTTACATTGACGATTCGGGACTGACGCTGCGCCGCCACACGCTGGATCTGCGTGTTCTCGAATTGGGGATCTTTCCGACTATAACGCTGGGACCGTCCGTGCTGGTCTCGCAGTACGAATTTGGGTGTTGCGTGAATCCGGAGACGGAAGACATCGAACAGTTCAAGTTCAATCCGCCGAACCTGCCGCTTTTTGATTCTGGGCAGGAAGCTTTTCTGGGCGACTACATTGATATCGTGCCATCGCCGGCATTTCTTCCCAGCGGGAGTTCGTGGGCCTACAACTTCATGCCCAGCGTGAATCCGCTGTTTCACGCGACGTGGACAGACAACCGCGACGTTGTTCCGCCTCCGCCGGGCGGGAGCTGGGAAAATTACACGGCGCCCGTCGTCGCAGGGGCGATCAGCGTTGAGAACGGCAATCCGCTTCCGGCTTGCGTGCCCGGGCAAGAAGGGATGCGCAATCAAAACATTTATACGTCGCAGATCACGGGCGGGCTTGTGGTGGGAGCGCCGGGGAACGCCAAGCCGCTGGGAACGACTACGTACAATGGCCAGGTTGTGCCGTTCCAGCGGGCGTTTCCTGTGGAAGCACAGAACTCAACTTCCGGACCGCTCAACGTACGGTTCACGATAGCGAACCAACCTACGGGCGGCACGGCGTCGTTTTTGCAGTTTTCGAAATTAACCACGCTGGATATCACCATTCCGCCGTACTCGTCGGTGTCGCGCAGCGTGTTCGCGACGTCGACGAACGCCGAGGCGACCATCACGGTGAATGTGGCGCAGATTACGGCGATTGGCGGGTCGGTGGTGACCAACGGGCTTTCGTCGACGGCGGTCCTCAATCCCGACATCACGAACCCCAACATCACAAATCCGAATATCGCGAACCCTAATATTACCAATCCTAATATAACCAACGCGGAAGTTACGAACCCGAACATAACGAACCCGGACATCACGAACCCCGACATAACGAACCCCAACATCACGAATCCCAACATTACGAACACTTCGTACCTGAATCCGAATATCACGAACCCGAACATCACCAATTTGAACGTGGACAACATCAGCGCGACGAACCCGAACATCACGAACCCAAATATCACGAATCCCAATATTACCAATCCTAATATAACGAATCCTAACATCACGAATCCCAATATCGCGAACCCGGACATTACGAACGGTTCGATCCAAGACGTGACGTATCCCATTACGAATAACGGGAATACCACGGCGTCGTACACGGTAAAGACGGCGTTGAATGGGACGGTGCCGAGCGGGATCGTATTGCAACTGCTGATCAACAAGCTGTATCAGACGCCGGTGGCGGTGAACTGCGTGCTTGGGGTGCAGACGCATTGGATTACGGTGGCCAACATCACAAATCCGACGCTATTTACGGCGGCGAATCCGAACATCACGAATCCGGATATCACGAACTCGGCGCCGACTGAGGCATCGGTTACGCTGGCGCCGGGGGAGACGGCGTACATCACATTTCGAGTGGTGAATCCGACGCCGGCGCTGACGCCGTTTAATCCGCTGACGGTGATTACTCCTGTGACTGTGCCGCAGGCGGTGAATACGACGACGGTCCTGGCGAACCCGGGGAATCCGAATCTGACGGCGCCGCCTGTGTATCCGCCGATGACGGTGCTCACGACTGCGCTGCCCGCCACGGATCGGCTTGATGCCGGCTACTCGGTGCAGTTGACCGCCGGTGGAGGCAAGCCGGGCACGGACACGTGGTCGATCGTTGCCGGGGGATTGCCGCCAGGGATTGGTCTGAGCGCTTCGGGACTGGTTTCTGGAACGGCTACTACGCCGGGAAGCTATCCAGTGACGATTCAAGTGGCAGATAGTGCTTCGCCGCAAAACACGGCGGCTATGCAGTACACGTTAAATGTGAGCGTGACGCCGCTGACGGAACAGACGGTAATGCCGGCGGTAGATGGAGTTGTGGGCCAGGGCTACGCGGCGTACACGCTGACAGTAACCGGCGGAACTGGGCCGTACACCTGGACAGCAACGGGGCTTCCGCCCGGGCTGGCGATTAATCCGGGTACGGGACAGATCATTGGGACGCCAACAACCGCTAATCCAAACGGTTCGAGCGTGACGATCACAGCAACGGACTCGGCTACACCGGCAGAATCCGTGCCTTATTCGACGACGATTCGCGTGGGCAGTCCCATCGTGATAACACCGTTGACACTACCAGCCGGCACCATCGGCACCCCCTATGCGTACCAACTGAGCGCGACGGGCGGCATCGGTGGACTTGTGTTTGGACCGCCGGTACCGGCCACGGGAGTTGCGCTGGGCGGGAATGGCGCGCTGACGATCGCGGATCCGCAAACAGCGACGATCAGTTTCAGCATTTCTGTCCATGATCAGTCGAATTTGGGAACCACGCCCGGCTTTCAGATCGCGACGGCCAACTACACGATTCTCTTCGCTGGACAGGTTATCGGCAATGTGACGTTCACGACGCAGCCGGGGAATTCGACGGGCGGACAGGTAATCGGCGGAAGCCCGGTGGTGGTGCACGTGGCGGACAACACGGATGCGCCGATAGCGGGAGCGACGGTGGCGATGTCGTTTAACGGAACGCCTGCATGTTCGACTGCATCGTTGAGCGGCACGCTCGGCGTGCAGACGGATGTTACTGGAAACGCAACATTTACGAATCTGAGTGTGGATCACGGGCAAAACGGGTATTCGTTGCAGGCGTCGGTGAGCGGGCTGTCGGCGGTTTCGAATGCGTTTAACGTGAGCGGGTTCTGCGATACCGGGAGCATGGTGACAGCACGGCGCAATCACATGGTCATCGCTCTGCCTAATGGGAAGATTTTGGTCACGGGCGGGGCGGGGAATGCGGACGCCAGCAACGTTCTGGCAACGGCGGAATTGTACGATCCAGTTGGGCATAGCTTCAGCACGACGGCCGGGCCGATGAGTGCGCCGCGTGCAGATCACACGGTGACGCTGCTGCAGAACGGACTGGTGTTGGTGACGGGAGGATTTACCGACACTGTGTACGCGCAAGCAAGCGCGGATCTGTACAATCCGACGACGAATACGTTTACGCCGGTGCCGACACCGATGACGACGCCGAGGGCGGAGCACGCGGCGACGCTGCTGGCCAACGGGACGGTGCTGATTACCGGCGGAAATGACAACAATGGGAATACAGTGGCGAGCGCGGAGATCTATGATCCCGTTACGAACACGTTTTCCGCTACGGCGAACGTTATGAACAGTGTGCGGCAAGCCCATCACGCGGATCTACTTCCCAATGGAAAGGTGTTGATCAGCGGCGGACTAGATGGGAACAACAATGCGCTGGCATCGGCGGAAATTTTCGACCCGGTGGCCGGGACATTCACACCAACGGGCAACATGACCACGGCGCGCGGGAATCACTCGTCTGCGTTGCTATACAACGGCCAAATCCTCGTGGCAGGAGGGCTGACTGGTCCGGGCACAGCGCTTGTATTAACAGGGACCGCTGAACTCTATGATCCGGCTACCGGAGCGTTTACTCCGACTGCCAGCATGTCCATACCGCGCGGGCACTACGCGGGGATTGTGCTGGACGACGGCACGATCTTTATCTCCGGCGGGGCGACGTTGCCCGCGGGGACGAACGCGGACGTGTATAACCCGGCGACGCAGACGTTTAGCACAACCGGGAATTTCACGGTGGTGCAGACGGGCGGGCGGGAAGCGGTAGCACCGGATGGCACGGTGCTGCTGGCCAGCGGGGTGAACAACGCGAACCCGGCTGTTACTGTGCCGAATTCAGAGCTGTACTATCCAGCGCCGCTGCCAGCGGGGATCGTGGTAACGACTCCGACCACGTTGCCAACCGGTTTCGTGAATCAACCTTACACGCAGGTGCTGTTGGAGCACGGAGGGGTAGGTCAACTTACCTGGACGTCGAGCAGTCTGCCGGACGGGATTCTCGCTGACTCCAAGCGGGATTTTGACGGGCACTGCTCCGCCGCAAACCGGATCGCTATCCATACCGGTTACCGTGAGCGACAGCAGCACGCCGCCGCAATCGACCACAGTGACGTTCACGCTGCAAGTCGAGGTGGGCGCTGGCCATCACCACGACGACGCTTCCGAACGGCCTGGTTGGCGTGGCTTACAACAATCCGATTGTGACGACCGGGCGGCACGCTACCTGTATCCTTCTCCGTAGCTACAGCGTCATTTCCCCCCGGCCTGACAATCACCCAGCCTGCACCGGGGACGCAGACAGGCGCTCTTGCGGGCACGCCGGCGACAGCGGGGACATACAACTTCTCCGAGACGGTGGTCGATCAGTCGCAATCCCCAGCAGATGGCGACGCAGAATTACACGGTCACCATCCTTGCTGTGTTTGCGGGAACTACGCCGAACACTTTGCCTGCAGGAACTGCAAATTCGCCGTATTCGCAAAATCTCACTTCTACCGGCGGCGTGGCGCCCATTACGTATAGTTTTGTGGCGGGTACGCCGGTGCCGCCGGGGCTGTCCATCACACCCAGCGGTCCGACCACTGGGGTGCTAAGCGGAACGCCGACGAGCGCGGGGAACTACTCGTTCCCGATACAAGCCGTGGACAGTTCTGTGCCGCCTCAGAGTTATACTGAGCAGTTGGCCCTGACCATACGGCCGCAGCCACCCACGGGTCTTAGCGGCACCCCCAACAACGGCGTACCTTCCGTTTCACTCAGTTGGACCGGCAGCCTGACAAACGGCGTCACGTCTTATAACGTGTACCGCTCCCTCACCTCAGGAACGGGGTACTCGCTCGTGGGGTCCAGCTCTACCGCGAGCTACTTGGACGAGTCTGTCGTGTTTACAACATACTATTACGTGGTTACCGCGGTTGCGAACGGCGCTGAAAGCGTCTACTCCAACGAGGCTCCGGTGACGCTGACTCCCCAGCCATAGTGCCCCGCGCGCTCTGCGCACGGAGATGTGAAGGTTCGCAATTCGAATGGGCTAGCGTCGCTGCAACTCGGCGCTGGGCGTCCGCGACGAGCGGATCACCGGCGCCTTTTTCTTTGAGGGAGAGAAATGTTTTGTAGGATTCGGCGGCGCCGGGGCTGTTGAGGCCTTCGCGAGCGCGGCCCTGGTAATAATAGACGGCGGGGAGGACGTGATAGCTGGGGACGTCGTCGAGGAATACGGAAGTAGCTTCGCCGCGGCGATCCAAGCAGAGGTCGAACTCGGAAGAGGCCTCCGTGAAGGCACCGGCGTCGAGATACGCGCGCCCCATATCGAAATGGCCAAGCCAGGTGTCGGCAAGTTTTTGAGCTTCCTGGAAAGAGGTCAGGGCATCGCGGGCGTTGCCTTTTTTGAGCTGCGCTTCGCCTGCGATTAGTTTCGCATAAACCTGCGGTTCCGCTTCCAGGCTCTGGGAAAGCGGGGCGACCAATTGCAGGGCTTTTTCTTCTTGGCCGGCGGCGATGTAAGCCTGCGCCGCGCGATAGAGCACGCTTGGTTCTTTGCTTTCTGCAGCGGCCTTGCCCGCAGAAGAAACGCTTTCCTGTGTTTTTCCCAAGGTCATTTGGATGAGCGCGAGCGTCGCAGTACGGCCGGCGGCGGATTCTGAATCTTTCGCGGCCAGATCGGCGGTGACAGCCTTCTCCAAAATGCTTGCCGCGTCAGCGAGTTTGCCCTCGTATAAGTCCAGGTCCGCGAGCCCGGTAGCCGCGATGGACGCACCGTAAGGGCTAACTGCCCGGAGCTTCTCGTAGTCCGCTTGCGTCTCTGCGAGGTGCCCGAGGCCCAACTCGGCCAGCGCAGAAGTGCGCAGGGCCTGATCAAACTTTGGATTTTCCTGCAAAATCGATTGTGCTTCCTTCAGGGCGGTATCGAAATCGCCGTCATACAGGGCGTACATCGAATAGTTGTTTCGCTGCAGCACGCTGTTCGGCGAAACCACCAGCGCGCGCTTTTGCTCTTCGAGAGCTTTTTTAATATCCCTGCCGAGAAAGTAGGCAAGGGCCAAATTTGCGTGCCCGGCCGTGTCGGCCGGATATTGGCTAACGAGAGCGGTCAGTTCTTCCATGGCCTTGGGTTGGTTGCGCATCAGCAGATAGTAGCCGCTGCGGGTGCGGTACTTCTCGCGGTCGGTCATTCGGTCGATGTGCGACATCGCCAAGCCGTAATACTTCTTGGCCTCCTCGCGCTTTCCGAGAGACGAGTAGATGGCAGCCGTGCCGGCGTAGGCCCTGCCCAGGTTTGGATCGAGCTGCTCGGCCTGAGCATAGGCTTTCAGGGCGTCGTCCCATTTGGCGGCCAGCTGAAAATCCTGGCCGACGGCATAGGCGTGGGCCGCCTCGAGCGAGCCCGCGCTGAAAGTTTCGGCTGCCGCTTGCTGCGCCGACTCCGGGGTTGTGTCGCCCAGGCCTTTGCGGATGTTCTCCGCAATCTTCCCCGCGGCGGCCAGGACGTCTTGTTTATTCGAAGCGGTCTGCTGTTCCGTGAGGATAGGTTTGCCGGTCGCAGAATCCAAGATGGCCACGTCAACATGGTAGCCACTTCCTTGCTGCGAGATGGAACCGGTCACCACGGCGCTAACGCCCTCGCGGACAGCAACGAGCTGCGCCAAAGCGGCGTCGATGTGCGTGGCGCCGGGCTGGAGGCGCGCGGCGTCCTTCTTCGCCTGGCCGCGACTGAAAGAGGAGATGAACGGTGCGCCCTCGAGCGCGATGCCAAGCATGGGTTCGAGCGTGCCATCAAAGACGGAATCCCCGGTTTTATTGTCGAAATCCGCGATCAGCAGCGAGACGGGAGCATGCGGAGCAAGCGGGCGCGGGTTCAATCTTGAGCGGTAGAATCAAGACGCCCGCGAGCACAACGACGCCGAGGCCCGCCGCCGCCCATTTTGCGTAAGAGGGGAAGGTTGTGGCCCGAGCGGTAACGACGCGCGTGCCTGCAGCAGGCCCCTGCCATATTTCGATCTGCTGGAGCAAGTTCCGTCACGCTGGCAAAGCGCTTTTCGGGATCGATTTCGAGGCACTTGCGCACGATGTTGCTGAGAGGCTTGGGAATGGATTTGTCGAGTTCGTCGAGAGGGCGGGCGGGCTCGTTGGTGCGCTTCCAGAGCTTGCCCATAGTGGTGTCAGCGTCGAAGGGCACTTTCCCGCTGAGCATTTCGTAGAAAATAATGCCAACGCTAAAAAGGTCCGAGCGAGCATCCAGCTTCTGGCCTTTGGCCTGCTCGGGAGACATGTAGTCCGGCGTGCCGATGAGCGCGCCCGTCTGGGTCATGCCCGCGCCGAGCATGGAGCGCGCGATGCCGAAGTCCATTACGTAAGCCCGGCCGCTTTTATCCAGCATGATGTTTTGGGGCTTGAGGTCGCGATGGATCACGCCTTCATGGTGGGCGGCTTCGAGCGCGCGGCAGACCTGGGCAAGAATGTTGGCGGCTTCGGCCGGCTCGAGTTTTTTCTTTCGGCGAAGGACGCCCTGCAAGTTCTCGCCTTCGATGTACTCCATGGTGATGAACTTGATGCCGTCGGCCTGGCCGAGATCAAAAATGCGGATCACGTTTTTGTGCGTGATTTGGCGGGCGAGAATCAGCTCCTGCTTGAAGCGCCGGAGAATTTCCGGATTGGCGGCCATATCGGCGCGGATCACTTTGATCGCGACCTGGCGTTCCAACTCTTTATCGTGGGCCTGGTAAACCGCCCCCATTCCGCCTTGCCCGAGCAGGCGGACAATTTCATAGCGGCTGCCGATGGAAGTGCCGGGACTGAGCTGAACGAGAGGAGAAGTGGAAACGACGCCGTCAGCAGCAGGGACAGACCAGCCCTGCCCGCCGGTGGCCAGCGTTTGGTCACTGAGGGGCAGCGGCGTCGTGCACTTTTCGCACTGCACCGAGGTATCCGGATTTTCGTAGCTGCACTCTGGACAAACCATGACCGTCACGACCTGGCGTCGTCAACGCGTGTATTATGTAGCCTTTGCGGGAGAATTTAAACATGCAATAGGGTTTCTGTGTTCCGATAGTCGACGCAGGGAGCGGCGATGTGCCAATTTGCAAAGTCACGTGAAAGGAATCGCGCGTCGACGAGAAACTTTGGGCTGGGCGTTCTGCGCGGAAAACATGGCAGAGCTCGGTTCCGGAGCACGGCTCAATGGCAATGCCGAAATTTTCCTCAGGCTTGCAATTTCCGCGTGGTATGCTCACCCCATTCCCGTTAGAATCTCGGCGTCCCATTGTTGCTTTCATGAAGAAGATCATCGTCGCCGTTGGCAGCACTCGCAAGCCAAAGCTCCGTGCGGTTACGGAAGCTCTGAAAGCTTTTGCGTCCAAACTCGTGCCGGATGGAGACTTCGAGGTGGTGGGCGTCGAAGTGGAGAGCGGAGTAAGTCCCACACCTTCCTCGAGTGAAGAGCTGATGCGCGGAGCGCGCCAGCGAGTGGAAGGGCTGGTGCGGCTGGCGCGAGAAACTCGCAAACCGTGGCGCTACTTCGTGGGTCTGGAGGGCGGACTTGAGGTTTTGCAGGATGACAGAAGCCGGCGAGTCTTCCTGGAGAGCTGGGCGTATGTGAGCGATGGGGCGCAAGGCTTCTATGGGCGCTCCGGCGGCATCGAACTACCTGAGGAACTGGCCCACGAGGTTCTGGAGCGCGGATTCGATCTGTCGGATGCTATCGATCGATATGCGGGCGCGATTGGCATTCGCGACGGGCAAGGCGCGTGGGGAGTGCTGTCGTCGGATTTGATTCCGCGAGACGAATCTTTTCGGATTGCGGTGATCACGGCGTTCGCGCCGCTTTACAATGCGAAGATGTATGGCAGGGCCAGCAAAGCCGCGCGTTAGATTTGTGCGAGTGCCGTAAGGGGAGACGAGCGTGGACATTGTGAAAGGCAACATGGGCTGGATCGAAGTGGTGGTCGGCCCGATGTTTTCCGGCAAGAGTGAAGAGCTGATCCGCCGTCTGCGACGCGCCGAGATTGCGCGACAGCGGGTGCAGATATTTAAGCCCGCGATTGACGAACGCTATGCGGCCAATGAGATTGTTTCGCATTCGGGGCTGGGCATTTCTTCGGACAACGTGAGCAAAGCGTCGGAAATCATGGAGAAGCTTTCCCCTCGAACGGAAGTCATCGGCATCGACGAAGCGCAATTCTTGGGCGAAGAGATTGTGGAGGTTTGCACCAAACTGGCGAATTTGGGGAAGCGCGTGATCGTGGCGGGACTGGATACCGATTATCGCGGCCGCCCGTTCGAGCCGATGCCGCGGCTGCTGGCCATCGCGGAAGAAATTACCAAGCTGCTGGCGATTTGCATGAGGTGCGGCAATCCGGCGGTGCATACGCAACGACTGGTGGAGAGCGAAGAGTTGATCGTCGTGGGAGCGGGCGGAATGTACGAAGCGCGGTGCCGGAGGTGCTTCGAACCAAATCCGGCGCTGGCACACGAAAAAAAAGATGCAGGGCCGCAACTGATGATTCGCAATCGTACGGCCTCGGCCGGAGGCGCAGGGAACTAGATCTCTTCGCGCGCCCGGTGTGAATCTGTCTGTTCTAACCAGCTTCTCTGCTTGAGCTTGCAGCCCGATTCCTGCAAACTGACTCGTCCGCATAGACTCCAAATCCCGATAGTGGAAACTCATGATCATCGAATCCAAGGCACCGACGCGCGTTGATTTTGCAGGAAGCACGCTCGACATTTGGCCGCTGTATCTGTTTCATCCGGGCTCGATCACTTTGAATGCCGCCATCTCGCGTTACGCCTCCTGCGTGATTCACACACATGCGCCGTGGGATGAGCGCATCAAGCTCGTTTCGCGCGACATCAAGCGGGAAGAGAGTTTTGCGTCGTTTGCCGCGCTGGTGAAAACGAAGCGCTACAAATTGCCGCTGCTTGCGGAAATCGTAAAATTCTTTCAGCCGCAAGGGGGATTCACGCTGACCACGGATTCGGAGGCTCCCAACGGCGCGGGCATCGGAGGGTCGAGCGCGATGGCGGTGGCTATCTGCGCGGCGCTGGACCGCTACACCGGAGCGGGGAAGAGCAAAGTCGATTGGATACATATCAGCCGCGACGCGGAAGCGATCGTGATCAACGTTCCCACTGGGACTCAGGATCATTACCCGCCGGCGTTTGGAGGCGCGGCGGCTATCGAGCTTGCCGCCGGGAGGCGAACACCGCGTGGAGTTGCGGGTGAACCTTGACGAACTGGAACGGCGTATCGTCGTCTGTTACACCGGCAAACCGCGGCAGCACGGGATCAACAATTGGGAAGTGTTCAAGGCGCAGATTGGCGGCAAGCGCTCGGTGC
Organism: uncultured Acidobacteriota bacterium; assembly: GCA_963804545.1. Lineage (GTDB taxonomy): Bacteria > Acidobacteriota > Terriglobia > Acidiferrales > UBA7541 > Acidiferrum. Next base: position 666,628 of record CAWDQW010000004.1, on the reverse strand, counting down.
AAAACAGCCTGGAGCGAATCTCGGAGGTCGCGCAGAAAATGCGGTTCGCGATGGAGAAGCCGGACTGGCACGAAGCAGGGCGCTTGATGAGGGAGGAATGGTCCTTCCGCAAAAGAAATCTGCCTACGATTTCGACCAAGAAGATCGACCGCGTGATTGAGGGTGCGAGGCGCAATGGGGCTTTGGCGGGGAAGGTTTGCGGCGCGGGGGGCGGGGGGTGCGTTGTGCTGCTGATAGAACCGGATGCGCGCAGCCGGGTGGAAGGGGCTATCGTCGAGGCTGGCGGGGAAGTTCTGCCTGTGACGATTGACCGGCAAGGGGTGCAGGTAATTTCCCGATAGGTTACACGCTGTAGCCTGACTCCGGCGAGTCTAACCCACAAAGAGCTCAATGGGCCGTCTGGCGGTTAGCCCGGGCTTGCAAGCCGAGCCGCCAAGGGAGCCGGATAGCTGTTTTTGCCATTTCCCGCATCATAGAATCTTGGGGTGCAATTCGTAATACAATAGGAATGATGGTTGGCCCAGGGCGGCTGGCCCAAATTGGTTATGGCGACTCGTATTATTCTGAGTTTGACCCTATTTCTCACCGCTGACGCAGACATCCCGCGTGTCAACAGCCTTCGGCCACCCACGCAGCCTGTGGCCGTTTTTCCATCCGGCGAAGAGATTTCCCTCTTTCCGGACACGTGTCAGGCGCGCTGGACAGTCAAGGTGACTCGCAAACGCCGGCCAAACCGAAGAGCGCAACGCTACAGGAGTCTTCGAAACTTGATCTCATTCGATATGTTTCGGGCGAGTTTGCAAAGGCCACGAAATCGCTGCCGGCAGGTAAAGAGGGCTTAATCGTTTATGTAGGCAAGCCGCTCGAGGCGGAAATGCTTGAACGGGCCATCGCGACGCACGGCGCTGCAGTGAACAGCGGCGACAAGGTGCAGATCACGAAGCTTGATTTTCATGATCACCAGATCATCGTGGATTTGAACGGCGGCGGACGCGGCAAAAAGCGTCTGCGCGACCGCATCCACATTGAAATGGCAGGAATTCCTACCGCTACCACGACCACGGAGGAGGAAGAAAAAGGCCCGCCGGGACTGCAGCCTGGGCAAGGCAGCACGATTTATATTGATTTTGGCAAGCCTGTTCCCGACCTGAGCCCGAATGATTTGAAGCAGCTTCTCTCGCCGTTTCTGGATTTCTCAAGACAGCGGTCCGCGTCGGTTGTGTGGGTGGACACGCTGCCGCCGGAGATGAAGAAAGCTATCCAGGAGCGGCGGCCGATTGTCGGCATGGACCGTGAACAAGTGGTAGCCGCCATCGGCAAGCCGGACCACAAAATTCGCGAGCGGGACCAAGAAGGCAACGACATTGAGGACTGGATCTACGGGCAGCCGCCTTCGAAGACCGTCTTCGTCCGCTTCAATGGCGACCGCGTGACCAACATCAAGCAATACCCCCAATAGAAATCCCCTCTCCTCCTTTGTCTAATAATCTGGCTTTGGCGCTGCAAAATACCTTTTCGCTTCGCGTTGACTTTTCTTTACGCAGCCCATAGCATTTTGGGTTCGGCTTTGCGGCTGTTTCTCGCCAGAGGACTCGCCGCGGTTTCATAAATCCATCGGAGGAAGTAATGCCTATTAAGGTCGGCATCAACGGCTTCGGCCGCATCGGACGCAACATCATGCGCACTGCGCTCGATGACAAGGACATCCAGTTCGTGGCCGTGAATGACGTGACAGACGCCAAGACTCTCGCGCACCTGCTGAAATACGATTCCATCCTTGGCAACCTGCCGCACAACGTGACGCACACCGATGATTCGATCTCCGTCGAAGGCAAAGCTTTTAAAGTTTTCAAAGTAAAAGATCCGGCCGAAATCGATTGGGCGAGTGTCGGGGCGGATATCGTTGTGGAGTCCACCGGGCTCTTCACGAAAGGCGCCGACGCGAAGAAGCATCTCCGAGGCACAGTCAAGAAAGTAATTATCTCGGCGCCCGCGGATGGTCCCGACGCGACACTCGTGCTCGGCGTCAACGACAAGACCTACGATCCGGCGAAACATCACGTGGTTTCGAACGCCTCTTGCACGACGAATTGTCTGGCCCCGGTCGCCAAGGTGCTGCAAGACACGTTCGGCATTCACAGCGGCACGATGACCACGATCCACTCGTACACGAACGACCAAAAGCTGCTCGATTTGCCGCACAAGGACCTTCGACGCGCGCGCGCCGCTGCGATCAACATGATTCCCAGCTCGACAGGCGCGGCCAAGGCGCTGCATCTGGCGATACCGGAGCTCAAGGGCAAGCTGGATGGTTACGCGATGCGCGTGCCGACGCCAAACGTCAGCGTCGTCGACCTCACGGTATTTGTGGAGAAGCCAGCGACTGTTGAGTCCGTAAACGCCGCTCTAAAAGCCGCGGCTAACGGCCCCATGAAGGGCGTGCTTGGCTATACGGAAGAAGAACTGGTGTCTGCCGATTTCAAGGGAAATTCGAACTCTTCCATCGTCGACGCCGGATACACCAAGGTCGTCGGCGACCGTTGCGTCAAAGTCCTGGCTTGGTACGACAACGAGTGGGGCTATTCCTGCCGGTGCCGCGACCTCATCAAATTCATGGCCGCAAAATTCTAGAGCATGTCCGTGCGGGTGGGGCTGATTTACATCTTAAGTTCTCCGCCGGCCCGTTTTACAAATCACGGATAGCCATTCACGAGTGATGAATCCATGAGCAAACTAACCATTCACTGATTTGGAAATTCGCGGCAAGCGCGTTTTCATCCGCGTCGATTTCAACGTGCCTCTCAAGGATGGCGTCGTCACCGATGAAACGCGGATCCGCGAAACCTTATCCCAACTCTGCGCCTGGCCATTGAAAAAGGCGCCCGGCTGATCCTTGCTTCGCATTTAGGACGCCCCAAGGGTGGTCCGGATTCCAAATTTTCGCTCTTCCCTGTCGCGAAAAAACTCGAAGCGCTCATCGGCAAACCCGTGCGCTTTGCCTCGGATTGTGTCGGCCCGGTCCCGGAATCCAAGAGCAAGACGCTCGCCGATGGAGAAATCCTGCTGCTCGAAAATGTGCGTTTCCATGCCGAAGAAGAAAAAAACGACGAAGCCTTCTCGAAACAACTTGCCTCGCTCTGCGATGGCTTGTTTATTTGCGACGCGTTTGGCTCCGCGCATCGCGCCCACGCTTCCGTCGTGGGCATCACGCGTTTCGTAAGGCAGTCCGCCGCCGGGCTGCTGATGGAAAAAGAGCTCAACTACCTTGGCAAAGCGCTCACCAATCCCACTCGGCCTTTTGTGGCGATTCTCGGCGGAGCAAAAGTCAGCGACAAAATCGAAGTGGTCGAAAACCTGATGAAAATTGCCGACGCCACGCTCATCGGCGGGGGCATGGCCTACACATTCTTCAAAGCCCAGGGATTGCCCATCGGAAAATCGCTGGTCGAAGACGACAAGCTCGATCTGGCGAGGAAACTGCTCGACGACGCAAAGCAAAACAATCGCAAACTTCTGCTTCCCGTCGACCACGTCATCGCGCCGGAATTTAAAGCCACCGCACCTGCAACCACGGTCGACATCTCCGCCACCCCCGCCGACCAGATGGGGCTCGATATCGGGCCAAAAACCGCGGCCGCTTTTGCCGCGGAGATCTCGCGAGCCAAGACCATCGTTTGGAACGGCCCCATGGGCGTCTTCGAAATGCCCGCGTTTGCAAATGGCACGCTCGAAATCGCCAGAGCCGTGGCTGCCGCTACCAGCGCGGGCGCAACTTCCATCGTTGGCGGAGGCGACTCTGTCGCCGCCATTCACCAGTCCGGCGTCGCCGATCGAATTTCGCACATTTCGACCGGAGGCGGCGCTTCGCTGGAGTTTCTAGCCGGCGCCAAGCTGCCCGGCGTCGAAGCGCTAACCGACAAGCCCGACAGAAAAAGTTGCAAGCGTCTCTGGCTCCGGGCGCGTCACGCGCCGCCGGGTCATCGCCGGAAATTGGAAAATGTACAAGACGCAGATGGAGACGGAGGTCTTTTTCTCTGCATTTTCCGCGCTCGTGGATGGCATCAAGCAATGCGACATTGTGATCGCGCCCGCCGTTTACTTCCATTCACTCCGCCGTCGAAGCCGCTCGCGGCTCGCAGATTGCCATTGCCGGCCAGAACGTCTTTTGGGAAAAAGAAGGCGCTTTCACCGGCGAAATCTCTCCGCAAATGTTGGTCGAGGCCGGCTGCCGCTACGTGATTATCGGGCATTCCGAAAGGCGACAATTCTTCGGCGAAACCGACGAAACTGTAGCCAAAAAGACCAAAATTGCTCTCGCCGCGGGGTTGATTCCGATCGTCTGTATCGGCGAAATGCTCGAGCACCGCGAAGGCGGCCAGACCGAGCAAGTGTGCAAGAGCCAGTTCCTAGAGCGGCCCCGGTTCGTTGACCCCCGATGAATTCTCCCGTATTCTGATAGCGTACGAACCGGTGTGGGCTATCGGCACGGGCAAGACGGCGACGCCACAAATAGCCGCAGACGCTCACCGCTTCATCCGCAAATGCGTGGCGGAGAAGTTTACCGAGAGCTATGCTTCCGCATTGCGGATTCTGTATGGCGGAAGCGTCAAGCCTGACAACATTCAGGGACTGATGGCGCAGGAAGAAATAGACGGCGCGCTCGTGGGCGGAGCGAGCCTTGATGCCAAATCATTCGCAAGCATCGTAAGAGATTGCGCAGGGAGATAGAAATGCCAGGTTGGATGAAGTGGAGTATCGCTATTCTGATCGGTTTGGCGGTCATTGTCGTCGGTTTTCGCTGGGCGGGAGCGTTGCTGACCGTATTTTTCGTGATGAACTGCCTGGTCTTGATCATTGTCGTTCTTCTGCAGAGCGGCAAGGCCGCCGACCTCGCGGGCGCTTTCGGCGGCGCGGGCAGCCAGACGGCCTTTGGTCCGCGCGGGGCGGCCACGCTGCTTTCGCAGGCCACCACTTGGTGTGCCGTGATGTTCATGATTTGCGCGCTCGCGTTGATGATACGTACGGACAAAGCTGTCGACCAGGGCGGTTCGGTATTGCAACAAACATCCAGGCCCGCTCCCAAGAAGGCGCCTGTGACGACTCCCGTTTCTCCAGCACCAACTCCGCAGAGCAACGCTCCGGCGTCGAGCACCGCGCCTGCTTCCACGCAACCTGCACCGGCCCAGCCGAAGAAGCCCTAAGCTCTTCTGGTTGGTTCCGCGATGTGTATGTGTCGGGCTTTAGCCCGGCGTTGTTCAAGCTTACTCGGTGAAGCGTCGACCTTTTTACGCCCTGATTGACTTCGCGGAAGTTCGGGACTAGTCTCCCAACCAAATTCTCTCGGCTCCTAAAATTTTCTCCCAGGAGGAATCTGTGAACGGAGATTCTCGCGTTCGTTTTCTTCGCTATGCCCTGATCCTTACCGGCTTGATATTTATTTTCGGGGTCTACCCGCTGATGATGTCGTTGTGGCCGTCGGGCTGGCGGTGGCAGCCCAACCAACCCGAGTACGAGCAAATGATCCTCGGCGTTTACGCCACGCTCGGGGTCTTTCTTCTGATCGCCTCTCGGAATCCATTGCAGCACCGAAGCCTGATTTGGTTTACGGTGTGGTCGAGCCTGGTTCATGCAGGGATCATGGCTGTCCAGGCATTCAAGATGCCCTCTGAGCACGGCCATTTATTCGGCGATATACCCGCCCTGGCAATCGTTGCCATTCTGCTAGCTATTCTTACTCCTCGCGGAGCGGGCGTCGCGGAGGCGAGAACCGCTTCTTAATTGTTGGAGTGAACTTGCAGGGCAGTGGCGACTCGCTATAACGGGCTGGGCTTGCAGGCTTTCTCAGTGGCAGTTAAACTGTTCTTGTCACCGACGTGCGGTCGTGGCGGAACTGGCAGACGCACCAGCTTGAGGGGCTGGCGGTAGCAATACCGTGGTGGTTCGAATCCACTCGGCCGCACCAAAACTTTCTTCGCTGAAACTTTCAACTTTTCTCGCCGCTCGGCGAGAAATCGGCGAGCCTCCCGCAGGCATTTTTATTCGAACATCAGATCTCGGCAACGTGCGGCATAACGACATCTTTTGCCCTGGACCGCAACCCAGGCGCGAGCCAGCGAAACAAAATTGTCGCCGCTATTCCACCCGCGAATTGCGCCAAAACGAAGAGAGGAACATCCCCTGGCCGGATACCCGCGAAGGTGTCGCTCAGGCATCTTGCAATCGTTACAGCAGGATTGGCAAAGGACGTTGACGCGGTAAACCAGTAAGCGGCAGTGATGTAGCTTGCGACAGCGAAGGGCACGACGCTGGAACGGGACCTCGAGCATCCCCAAATCACGCACAAAAGTCCGAAAGTGGCGATAAATTCGCTTAAGAGTTGTGCCGGCCCGACGCGAGGATGATGAGAGAGGGCTACTAGCGGAAGCCCAAACATGCCATGTGCTGCGATCGTCCCACAAATTCCGCCGAGAATCTGAGCGGCAACGTAGGGAAGCGTCTCCGGCCAAGCCAAACCGCCTTCCATCGCGTCCGCCAATGAAACCACCGGATTCAGATGCGCGCCGGATATGGGGCCGAAAGTCAGTATCAGCGCTACGAGCGCTGCGCCGGTGGCGATGGTGTTTGCAAGCAAAGCCAAGGCGGCGTTTCCTGCGGCCAGACGCTCCGCCATGATGCCTGAACCGACGACGGCGGCGACGAGAAAAGCGGTTCCGAGGAACTCCGCCACTATCCGGGCGCGCAGATTGGATTTCATTGTGTGCCGATGCGGTCAACTTCGGCCTTGATCGCTAGATTGCCGAGACTTTCTAGAGGCAGGGATAGCAAGAGATTGATCCTGCGATCGAGAAGCAGGAAAGCATCTCGATAGGCCCTTTCGATTTGCTCCGGGGTGCCTTTCACCTCTGCGGGATCGGCGACTCCCCAATGCGCCGTCATCGGTTGGCCGGGCCAGATGGGGCATGCTTCCTTCGCCGCGTTGTCGCAAACCGTAAAGACAAAATTCATCTTCGGCGCTCCGGGCTGCGCGAACTCGTCCCAGTTTTTGCTGCGCAGTCCCTCCGTAGGCAAATGGGCCAGCTCCAGTTGTTTGAGTGCCTCAGGCCGCACGATTCCGGAAGCATGGCTGCCCGCACTGAAAGCCGAGAAGGTGGGTTTGCCTTTATGCTTGAGAATGGCCTCGGCCATAATGGAACGAGCGGAGTTTCCGGTACATAGAAACAGCACGTTGTAGTGCATTGGCATCCCTAGCGCTCCTGCGATTCCAATTGCCAGAGTCAGCTTTTATTTGCAACACGCCGGACCGCAGCAAGCCTCGTCTGTTTTGCCTGAAGCCATTTTCACCGATGACGGTTTGACGGCTCTCACGAAAGCGCTAAAGACTTTTCCATCGACTTGACCCGCGAGCTTCTCGACGTCGAGACCTTTTTCCGACAGAAATTCGCGCGCATCTTCGACGCGGTAGATTCGCGTTGGTTCGATTTCGATCTCCGCGAATCCCGCGGCGCCAAGCTTGCCGCGGTAGTCAGCTTCTTCCAGCGCGCCCGCGACGCACCCAACCCAAAGCAACATACTTTGCCGAATCTCAGCAGAAAGTTCTCCTCGGGTAACCACGTCCGATACGGCGAAACGCCCGCCCGGCTTCAAAACACGAAACGCCTCTCGCAAAACGCTATCTTTGTCGGAGGAAAGGTTGATCACGCAATTTGAAATGATCACGTCGACGGAATTGTCGGGCAAAGGGATGTGCTCGATTTCGCCGCGCAAAAACTCGACATTCCCGGCTCCCGCTTTGCGCTTATTCTCATTTGCCAAGGCAAGCATTTCGTCCGTCATGTCAAGACCATAGGCCTTGCCTGTGGGGCCCACTCTTTTTGCAGAGAGCAAGACATCGATCCCGCCTCCGGATCCGAGGTCGAGCACGATCTCTCCCGCATGTAATTTCGCCAGCGCCGTGGGGTTGCCGCAACCGAGCGAAGCCTGCAGCGCCTTATCCGGCACCTGCTCTTTCTGCGCCGAATCGTACAGATTGGAAGTGATCGGGTCGCAGGAGGCCCCACTTGCGGGTGCCGCTCCGCAACACGAACTTCCGCCGGCCCCGGCGCGAAGCGCGGCTTGGCCGTATTTCTCTCGCACAATTTTCCGAATGTCTGCGTTTCCGGAATTTACGTCTTCCATATAGTCTCCTAGCGGCAGATCTCAACGATGTCGCGCGGCCGCAGCGCTTTGTTCCGCGTACAGCACTCCGAATAAAGAAACTGCATTAATTCTTGAAGCGCTTCCGTATTCGCCGTATAGCGCAGAAAGGTGCTCTCGCGTTTCACTTGGACGAGGTTTTCATTCTTGAGCTTGTCCAGATGGTGGGACAGCGTCGAATTTGGAATGTCCAATTCCTCCTGAATATCGCCGACGACCAGCCCTTCCGGATGCGCCGAGAGCAGGAGTTGCACGATTCGCAGGCGCGGCTCCGTGCCCATGGCCGACAACATATCGGCGTACTTGGTGACTTGCTCGGTACTTCGTTTAGTTTGAAGGCTGGCCATATTTCGATAATTGCAGAAATATGGTTTCTTGTCAAGTCTGGGAAAGTCCTTGCCCGATTGCTATACTTTCCCGGACTTACACTGCGCTCTTGAGCGGTGCCGAGGAGGCCCCCTATGTTTAAGCAGTTACTTCGTTTGTTAGCTGTTGCATCTCTCTTTCTTCTGCCAGCCCACGCGGACGAAGACGTGGTCACCGCTGTTCACGGAACCGTCACCAAGGTCGATGCCGCGGGTAAGACTATCGCCGTGAAAACCAAGGATGGCACGGAGCACACTTTTCATTTTGTGGATAAGACCACCGTGCACGGCGTGCATGCGGCTGCCACCGGGGCGAAGGACTCTTTTCACGGAATCACCGAAGGTTCTGAAGTAGTCGCCCACTACACGGCGAAGGGCGCGGAAGAAACTGCCGTGGAAGTCGACAAAGTGGGCAAGGACGGCATGCATGCCGTCGATGGCACGGTGACTCACGTAAGTGAAGACGGCAAAACAGTTGTGGTCAAAGCCGCGGACGGCACGGACCACACGTTTCACGTCGTAGGGCACGACACGGCGGACTCGGCGAAGGAGATCGGCAAGGGCGCCGACAAGTCCGCCAGAGTCACCGTCTACTACACGGGAACGGCAGGTAAAAAGGTCGCCCACTTCTTCGAAAAACTCTAACCTCCTCGGGCTTCACCGATCGCTCTTCGAGGAACGGACGCCGCATGATTTTGTGCAGCTAGCGATGAAGCGTTAGAGCATCGCCCGCTCAATTATTTAAAGCGGAACAAATTACGCTTCTCCCGAGCACAACCCCATCTGTTCGGTGCGCTTGCCCATGGCGAGGCCAGGTTGCCTAATACAAACGGAGGAGTGGTATCATCCGGGCATTATGAAATGGAAATCAGTCTTCTGCGCCTCTCTATCCATCCTTTTTGTGACTTGCTTTTTCATATATCCGGTGTTTGCCCAATCGGCGGCGCCCGTTTCGAAGCAGGCAATCGTCCTCCACGCCGCGCGCCTGCTTGAGATCGGGACGGGGAAAATCATTACTCCCGGCGAGGTTCTTGTCCAAGACGAACGCATCGTCGAAGTTGGTCCAAGCGTCAAACGGCCGCAAGGAGCTGAAGTCATAGACCTCGGCGACAGCACGCTTCTTCCCGGCCTGATAGACGTTCACGTCCATCTATTTCTACATCCCGGCGCCGAAGATCTCCAGACCGTTGAAGAATCCGTTCCGCAACGCACGATCAGCGCGCTCCTCGCCGCGCGAGACGATTTGATGGCCGGCTTCACCGCCGAGCGCGACATGGGCACCGAGGGTGCTGGCTCGGCTGATACGGCCGTCCGCAACGCCATCAACCGCGGGGCAATCCCAGGCCCGCGCCTGCGCATCAGCGGGAACGCCGTCGATATTCTCGGCGGCCACGAAGACGCCATTCGATACAACCCGGAGCAGCACGTCCTCTCCAATGCCACCTATGCCAACAATCCCGCCGAAATTGTTAGCGTGATTCGACAGCAAGTAAAGGAAGGCGCCGATTTCATCAAAGTGTACGAAACCGGACCGGACATGCTTCGCGATGGCCATTTCTCGACGCCGTTCCAATACCCGGAGGCCGAACTCCGTGCCGCCGTTGAAGAAGCCGCGCGCACGGGCAGACATGTCGCCGTCCACGCTACCGGTGAGCCGGGGACGCTTTACGCCGCCCGCGCCGGAGTTGTCTCTATCGATCATGCTTATTACCTAAGCGACGAAACCATGCGCCTTATGCGCGAAAAACAAATCTTCGCCGTGCCGACCTTTGCCATCGCGGAATATTTCGCAGACCATGCTGCTAGCCCCGTGCAGGGCGAGCGCGAACATCGCATGCAGGATTTTCATGCTCAAGAATTTCGCAAACAGCTTGCGGCGGGCGTGCCCATGGCCGTGGGCTCCGACGTCGGTCCCTTTCCCCACGGAACGCAGGCCCTTGAATTCAATTTGATGGTCAAATACGGAATGTCACCGCTCGCCACTCTGCAAGCCGACCTTCTGAATGGAGCCAAACTTCTCGGTTGGCAAGACCAAATCGGCGTTCTCAAGGCCGGCTATCTCGCCGACATCATTGCTGTTCCGGGAAATCCGGTAGAGGACATCAGCGCCCTGCAAAAAGTCGCCTTCGTGATGAAAGGTGGCATGGTCTATCGTCACGATCATCCCTGAGAAATATAAAGACCGAAATTAGCCGAATGGGAGGTTATTGCAAGGAGTGTGGGTGTTTACCTGGGGAGGGCTTCGCCTGATCGAGCTACAGGGATGGCAATGAAATTTGCCGCACGCGCGGCTAACGCCACCCACGCAGAGCCCGGAGCATTGCTTTCTGCATGCCGGGGCGGTATCTTGGTTTTCGTTCGCGAATCGAGATGAACAATAGAAGGAGTCTGCTGCTCCCCTGGTGAGACCTTTCCATGTCTGCCGCCCCCTCTCAAGTTCTCCCAAAAGATCAGCCTGAAGGAATGAGCCAGCTCGTCGAAGTGCGCGACGACAATGCCAGCATTCCTCCGGTTTCGGAGCCTGACGCGCGCGGCCGTTGGCTGTGCTCCCAATTGGAAGCCGGAAATATCCTTTTCTTCTTGCGCCCGCCTTTTGGCATTCCTCAAGAAGACCGCGAATTTCTGCTCGGCCAGACGCAAACGAGCTCGGCTCTCCACAAAAATGTCGCTTATCGACCCGCGGAGGACCGCATTACGGGCCTCGCCAAGTCCGAAAAAGTCGAAGCCGCGCGACTTCGCCTTATCTTAAAGAATTATTCGCAACACGCGGCGCAATTTCTTGGTGAACTTCTTCCGCCATACGCGGGAAAGTGGAAGCTGGATTTCGCTAGCTTCCGCCCTCTCGAGGAACGTGGCCGCCCAGCTCGCCTCCACGCACGCAACGACTTGCCACATTTCGATTCCTTTCCCACGCGGCCCACAAACGGCGACCGGATCCTGCGGTTTTTTACCAATCTCAACCCTTCTCAGAACCGCGTCTGGAACACCTCGCAAACTTTTGAAGCCATCGGCCCAGATTTTGCCAAGTCCATCGGGCTGCCCCGCGAGCGCAGCGCCAATCCTGTCGCTCGGGGACTGCGCGGTCTTGCCAGCGCATTGCGCTTGCCCGGCGCCCAGCGTTCCCCGTATGACAACTTCATGCACCGCTGCCACAATGCCATGAAGGAAGACGCCAAATTCCGCGAAATCTGCCCCAAACAACGTTGGGAATTTCCGCCCGGTTCCAGTTGGATAGTCTTTACCGATTGCGTCAGCCATGCGGTTCTTGAAGGGCAATACGCCCTAGAACAGACATTTCTCATCTCGCGTGGAGCGATGGTCGATCCGGAAAGGTCTCCGATCGCAATCCTCGAACGAATTGCAGGATACGCGCTTTCGAATTGAGGCCGGTTACGCCTTTTCCGACCTGAAAGCTTCAGGCCTACCAATACACGCAGATCGCGTTCACTCCGCGAAGATTTCAAAACGGTACAGTACTTCGTACCTTGTCGTTTCCGCTTGTCTCGAACGAATACTCTTGTAATTTAACAAATGCCGCAGGGGAACGGGCGTAGACTGAAGTTGCTATGGAGAAGCTCAAAGCATTTCAAGACGTTGCTCGGATCAACGGTTTCGTTGATGTCGAAGAGACGGATGACGGAACTGTTCTCTGGTTGAAGAAGCCGACCGACAATGCGGAAGATCGCATGTGTGTCGATAGCATGACCAACAGCGTCACCGTCTTCTGGGCCACCATTCCTTGGAAAATAAACTCGAAAACTTTTCGAGCCGTAAGCGCTCTCCAGGAGTGGCTTACACAAACCGGTAGATAGACTTTTCTGCGACGAACTGCTGCGCTTCCCTGCGTCTCGCTGCTGACAAAATCACGCCGTCAGTTTGAACTCTCGATAGGGCGACAACTCCGAATGATTCGCGCGGCCGCAGCCTGCCGATGCTTTGAGCCGGCTTCCCGGTTCCAGCAGGCAGGCGTATAGTGGCACTCTGGATGGTCACCTACGACAGCAGCGGCAGCGCGGCCCCGGAAGTTCCCACTCCCGGTTTTCTTGCCCGTACCCTTTTCAACACCGGCCACAAGGTGATCGGACTTCGCTACCTGTGGCTCGCCCTCGGCAGCGTACTGCTCGGAATGCTTCTTTCATTGCTGATGCGCATACACCTCGTCTGGCCTGGCGCGCAAATTCCGTTTCTCTCTGGATTCGGCAGCACGCCGGAGCGTTACACCGCCCTGACCATGTTTCACGGTTCGTTGATGGTTTTTCTGGTGCTCACCATGGCGCCGCAAGCCGGCTTTGGCAACTTTTTCTTGCCTCTGCAAATTGGCGCTCGAGAAATGGCGTTTCCAGTCCTGAATCTAATTTCGTTTTGGGCCACAGTCGCCTCGCTGGGCGGCATGACCGCGGCTTTTTTTGTTCACCCGGACGCTGGCCTTACGCTTTGGACCGCCAGCGTCGCGCTCTTCTGCCTCGCGGCTTTGCTAACTGCGCTCAACTTCACCGTCACGACGCTCGACCTTCGCGCCAAGGGCATGACTTTGCCGCGCATGCCCCTCACCGTTTGGGCTTGGTTTATCAACGCAATCCTCAGCATGTTGATTTTCAGCATTCTCCTTGCCGCTTGCGTCTTTCTCCTCTCGGACCGTCTTCTCGGCTCGCAGTTTTTCTCGCCGCTCACTTTTCTTTCGGACCAGCCGGCGGTCCTCGCGCAGTCCACATTGCTCTCTCTTTGGCAGCGTCTTTTTTGGTTTTTTGCGCAGGCCGAAGTTTACGTCGCCATGCTTCCGTGTTTCGGAATCGTCTCGCATCTGCTCTCCACATTTTCGCGGAAGCCTGTTTGGGCGGAGCGCGCCGCAGTCCTTGCGCTGTGCGGCGTCGGTCTCTTCGGCTTTTGCGTTTGGGGCCAGCACATGTTTTCGAGTGGCCTTAATCCGTGGTCGCCGTTGGTCTTTTCGCTGCTGGCATCGTCTCTCGGCTTGCCCGCTTGCGTTCTGGTGTTCAGTTGGCTCGGGACTCTCTGGAACGCCAAAATCCGCCTCAACACCTCGATGCTTTTTGCCCTGGGATTCGTTTCTCTTTTCCTGGCAGGCGGCGTTTCCGGGCTTTTTCTGGCGCGCAACGATCTCGGTGGCCGCTTCCATCAACGACGATTTCGTCACCGGCCATTTTCATCTGGTGATGGGCGTCGCCGCTACATTCGCAATTCTGGGAGCGCTGTTTTTCTGGTTTCCCAAAATGTTCGCGCGCCGTCTCAACGAGACCCTAGGCAAACTACACTTCTGGCTGACCTTTGCCGGCGTGTTTTGTGTGTTCATGCCCATGCACTGGCTCGGGTCTGATGGCGCACTTGCGTCCCGGGAGCGGCGATGCTGTTGAGATTACTCCGCTTGGCACCTCGCTTCGCACGTTCGTCACTCTTGCCACGATTCTCACCGTGGCCGCGCAAGCTCTTTTTCTTCTAAACTTTGTTTGGAGTTTGTGGCGCGGTGAAAGGACCGGCGACCGCAATCCGTGGCGCGCCACCACCCTCGAATGGAGCGTTCCATCTCCTCCGCCGGATGGCAACTTTGGCGCAAGTGAACCGATGGTCTATCGCGGAGCATACGAGTTCAACGAAGCGGGTGCGACGGAAGATTTTGTGCCGCAGAACGCCGCCCCCGCAGCATCAGAACGCTCGTTAGACAGGAAGCAACGGGCGGAAGCAAGCATAAAGGAAAGCTAAACAGGATCTCATGCCAGGAACAAGCATTGTCGAGGACATCGAACTGATCATCGAAGACATTGGTGGCGGAGGTGGGAAAAATCCGCCGCCTGGTGGAGATGACGGCGACGAAGGAGGCAAACGCCGCGGACCTCAGATGCCTTCTTCGCGGCGCTACGCGACGGCTATTGGGGTGGCGATCGTTTCGATCGTGATGTTTTTCATGGCCATGGCCAGCGCGTTCATTTATACACGGGCGAACAGCAACCGCTGGGTGCCACTCCACCTTCCATCTGTGATCTGGTTTAACACCATGGTGCTCTTATTGAGCAGCGGAGCGATGGAGTTATCCCGGCGCCGGCTCGCGCTCGGGGACGTCCGCCAATTCCGCAAGCTTTGGTTCGCTGCGACGTGCCTCGGATTCGTTTTTCTGGCGGGCCAGCTCGTCGCCTGGCGCCAGTTCATTCTTGCTGGTTTTTACGTGTCCACCAATCAGGCCAGTAGTTTTTTCTATATTTTTACGGGCTTGCACGGCTTGCATCTGCTTGGCGGGATCTGCGCGCTGCTCTACGTGTCCTTCCGCAAATTTGAAGAAGCGAAAGTGTCGCGCTCCGTCGCCGCCGAAGTCGCCTCTTACTACTGGCACTTTATGGACGGCCTGTGGATTTTTCTTCTCGCGCTACTTTATTTGGGCAAGTGATAGGTGGCGCGGAACTGCGGTAGGATTTGAGCCGACCTAACCGGTAACAAATTCCGAGACGGCCTCCGCGACGCGCGCGATCTGTCCGGAGCGAAGCTCAGGAAACATAGGGAGGGAAAGCACCTCTTGCGCGGCGTGCTCGGCATGCGGGAAATCGCCGGCTTTGTATCCCAGAGAAGCGTACAGCGGCTGCAGATGTAACGGAACGGGATAATAAACCGCGCTGCCAATTTTTCGCTCGCTCAAGAATTGCTGCACGGCGTCCCGCCGCTCGACGCGAATAGTATATTGGTGAAACACGTGCTCGTAACCTTCCGCAACCAACGGCGGCGCGACACCTGGGATGCCGAGCAATAGTTTTGTATACGCGGCTGCATGCATCTGGCGCGCGTGCTGCCATTCGGGCAGGTGGCGCAGTTTCACTCGCAAAATCGCAGCTTGAATTTCGTCGAGGCGGCTATTCCAACCGGGCTCGCTGCTGACGTACTTGGCGGATTGGCCGTGGTTTCGCAGTGATTTTAGCCGATCGGCCATTTCTCTGGAATTTGTAACTACCATCCCGGCGTCGCCGTACGCACCCAGATTTTTCGTGGGATAGAAACTCAAGCACGCCGCATCGCCCATCGAGCCGGTGCGGCGGCCTTTGTAAATAGCGCCGATGGCCTGCGCATTGTCTTCAATGACGCGCAGATGGTGCGCCCGAGCAAAATCCAGAACCGGATCCATGTCGCAGGCGAGCCCATAGAGATGCACGGCAATGACGGCGCGAGTCCGCGGCGTTACGCGGCGCGCCAGATCGGATGGATCGAGGTTGTAGGTGTCCGGACGAATGTCCGCGAAGACAGGCTTCGCGCCAAGGGCGCTGACGGCGCTGCCCGTGGCGACAAAAGTGAAGGGAGGAATCAGGACTTCATCGCCGGCTTGAACGCCGCAAGCACGGAGCGCGAGGATGAGAGCGTCGGTTCCGGAAGCAACTCCAATACCGTGAGCGACGCCGCAATGTTGCGCGATTTCCTGTTCGAGGGCGTCGCCTTCGCGCCCCAAAATGAATTGTTGCGAGGCGAGGACTTTTTCGATGGCGGTTCGAATCTCCGCGCTAATGGGGGCATATTGCGCCGCAAGATCCAATTGCGGCACGGGTTCGAGCAGGGAAGTGGTTTGTGGATGTGCGCTCATCGCATGTTCATTCGGGAACCGGAAACTGCTGCAACCTGCCGAGTATACGCCATCGCTCCGGCGCAGGCGCCGATCACCTATATAATGATGCGCCAAAGAAAATGTTTGCGAAACGGACAAATTGGAATCTCGAGACCAACCGCTTAAGCGCGGCGCTAGCGGCGCACCGCGCTTCGGGAAAGTCGCTGATTGATTTGACGGTTTCGAATCCGGCGGAATGTGGGTTCCAGTATGACCAGGCGGCTATTCTAGGCGCGCTGGCGAATCCGTCGGCGATGCGGTATGAGCCAAATCCGCGAGGGTTGGCGCTGGCCCGGGCCGCGGTGGCGCTATATTACGCGGAGCGAGGGGTGAATATTTCGAGCGGCGACATTTATCTCACAACTGGCACGAGCGAGGCGTATTCCTGGGTGTTTCGAACGCTCTGCGATGCGGGAGACGAGTTACTAATTCCGGAGCCGAGCTATCCTCTCTTCGAATTTCTCGCGGATATACAGGATGTCCGTCTCGTGCGCTACCCGCTGGTTTACGACCACGGGTGGCAGATCGATTTCCACACGATGGGACAGGTGATGACTCCGCGAACGCGAGGAGTGATCGTGGTTCACCCAAATAATCCGACCGGGCATTTTGTGAAGCCGGAGGAGATGCGCAGGTTGAATAAGATTTGCGCGGCGCGCGAAATTGCTTTGATTGCCGACGAGGTGTTTCTCGATTTCGCACTAAGGGACATGCGGCACACTACGTTTGCGGGCAATCCCGGAGCGCTGACGTTTACGATGAGCGGACTGTCGAAAATATGCGGGCTGCCACAGATGAAGGCGGCGTGGCTGATCGTGAGCGGGCCGGAGGTGTGCAAAGCCGAGGCGCTGGCGCGTCTCGAGGTGATCGCGGACACATATCTATCGATGAACGCTCCCGTTCAATGCGCGATGCCCGTGTTATTGGGGCAGCGGCATTCGTTCCAGAAGCAATTGATGGCGCGCGCAAACGAGAATCTTTTCGAACTTGACAGGCAGTTGGCGGAGCAAAAGTCCTGCAGTCGGCTAGAACTGGAAGGCGGGTGGAACGCGGTGCTGCGCGTGCCGGCGATTCGCTCTGACGAGGAATTTGCGCTCGAACTATTGGCGACAAAGTCCGTGTATGTCCATCCTGGCCACTTCTACGATTTCCCGGCGGAGGGCTATCTCGTGGTGAGCCTGATTACGCCGAGCGCGGAGTTCGCCAAGGGAATGGAATTGGTGCTTTCAATGTATTGAGGCAAAGTGAATTTGCTGGTGGAAACGCTTTTGTGGACCACCGCCGAGTCCCATGCGGAATGCGGCTAAAATCTTGCCGGGTAAGTACATAATTTAGAATCCCGGGGTAGTACCCTCTATGTAAATCTGCATAACAAAACCTAAAAAACCATTGCTTAGATCCTCCGGGAAACTGATAACTTGCTATTCACAAGGGGTTTACTGCAATAAATGCTTTAGCGAACGTGTGGCAGGGTGCTTGCTAACATGCATTTAAGCGACGGGTGTGGATGTAGTTTCCTAAACTCTGAATGAGAAATTTAACTGGGCATCTTGGTGTAAGAATGCCCGGCGCCGAAGGTGCAAAAGGAGAAACAGGATCCTATTTCCCAGGATCCCTTGGTGCGGTTGTGCTTGAGGGAAGTGCGTTGATAGCCGAAGCCGCGGCTCAGTGTGAATTCAAGTTTTGGGGTGATCTCCAAATGGACCGAGTGAGTCTTGAGATCAGTACAGAGAATCGACGGGAGGCGAAAGTGATGGCTTTGGAAAACAGTCTGCGAAAATTGGGGCGAAGTTCGGCGGGGTTGGTAATTGCGCTGGCGATGGCGCTGCTGCTGCCGGTATTGTCCGTTCGCGCGCAGGAAGTTTCGAGCGTGACGGGAGTGGTGCTCGACAAATCAGGCGCGGCAGTTGGCGGAGTCGCCGTGGCCTTGGACAACGCTAAAACTGGGCTCCATCTCGAAACTACGACCAACGAGCAGGGCAGTTACCAGTTTCTGCGTGTGCCTCCAGGGCAAGGATACAAACTAACGTTCGCGAAAGACGGTTTCCGAAAGCTGGAGCTAAGCGACGTAGCGCTTGGCGTGGAAACGACGAGCACGCGAAACGCCACGATGGAAGTGGGGCAGGTAACCCAAACGGTCGAGGTTCAGGCCTCGGCTGCGGAAACTCTGAATACCACGGACGCAAGCGTCGGCAACGTGCTCGATGTGCGAACCTTGCGGGATCTGCCTTCCTTGATCCGCGAGACGCCGGCGGCACTGCTCGGTTTGCAGGCCGGCGTAGTTGCCAATTCCGGGGGGAACGCAAACCAAGCGGGCGCCGTCACTGGATCGCGAACGGACCAAGGAAACGTCACGATTGATGGAATCGACGTGAACGATCAAGCCGGTGGATTTTCGTTTGCAACCGTGGGGAATGCGCCGATCGACTCCGTGCAGGAATTCCGGGCGACTACTGCAAACGCGGAAGCGTACGACGGGCGGAGCGGCGGAGCCGAGATCCAATTGGTGACGAAGAGCGGGACGAACGATTTTCACGGAGCGGTTTACGAATACAATCGAACCGCGGCAACGGCAGCGAACGACTTTTTCAACAACAGCGCAGGCGTAGCGAGGCCGGCTCTCACAAGAAATCAGTTTGGGGCAGATGTGGGAGGCCCAATAAAGAAAGACAAACTGTTTTTCTTCTTCAACTTTGAGGGACGGCGCGACGCGAGCCAGTCGGCAGTAGCACAAACCGTGCCGCTGGCCGACGTGCGGGCGGGAGGAATCAATTACATCAACGACAACCCCGGCTGCACCGATTCAGCCCGGCTGAATGATCCAGCGACCGCGTCGTGCATCACGCAATTGACGCCAGCGCAGCTGGCGAGTTTCGATCCCCTGGGTGTTGGGACGGATAACGCACTGCTAACCATAATAGACAAAGATCCGGCCGCGAATGATTTGACGGGCGGCGACGGCGTCAATACCGGTCTATTCCGATTCAACGCTCCCGTGGCTGTGGATCACAACACCTATGTCGGGCGCGTGGACTACAAGATCAGCTCGAAACAGACGCTGTTTGGCCGTTTCAATGTCGTGCGTGAGAATGATACGCAGACAGTGCAGCAATTCCCCGGTGATCCGACGACTCAGTTATTTGTGGATCGTAGCTGGGCGTTTGTGGTCGGGCACACGTGGACGATTAACGCGAATAACATCAACAGCGCAACGTTTGGCATCACGCAGCAATACAACGATTTCCCCGCGGGAGCCGGCGCCTTCCCTACTTTTCCGAATGAGTTTGCTTTCGGACCGTTCGCCACACCTTTCGCTGCTGGCGTTAGCACGCAGGGACGGACTGTTCCGGTTCCCACGATTCGCGATGACTACACGTACATCCACGGAAAGCATACCTACCAGTTCGGCACGAACATCAGGCCGATCCATCAGAAATCCAATTTGACCGAGTCGTATAACTTCCTGGGTGTTGGAATCGGTGGAGCGCTTAGCGGTCTCGGGCCTAGCGGATCGCCACTGCGCCCTTCCGACATTTTGGAGACTTTGACCCAACAGGACGAATGGGATAGCACGTTCACTGCCCTTCTTGGCCGATATGCGTACCAAGACACCAATTTCATTTACAACAAGGCATTGCAGCCCCAGCCGGCGGGAGCGACAGCGGTGCGCGACTTCCACTACAACGAAGCGGAGCTCTACTTTGCCGATAACTGGCGCGTGCGCAATGACTTGACGATCAGCTACGGTTTGCGGTGGTCCTACTACGGGGTTCCGTTCGAAGCGAATGGTTTCGAAACGGTCTCGAGCGTCGGGCTGGACGCGCTCTTTGCGGCGCGTGTGCAGAATGGGCAGCTGGGAATATCGGGTCCGGGGGCTGCTCCGCTCCTGTCCTATAGCCTAGGCGGACCTGCAAATAATGGGCCGGGTTACTACAAACCGGACTACAGGAACTTTGGCCCGCGCCTTGGAATTGCCTGGAACCCCTCCTTCAAGGAAGGGTTACTGAAGTCCGTTTTTGGCGACCGCAAGAGCACTGTTCGGTTTGGCGGCTCGATTGTTTATGATCGCATCTCTGGAACCGTGAGCTTCCTTGCGGATCAAAACAGCTTTTTATTCCAGAACTCTAGCAGCACTATTTTCGGCCAAGCAGATCCAGTAGCCTCCCTGATGACTGATCCGCGCTTTACGAGTCTTACCGCCTTGCCAGCGCCCGTTGTTGCGCCTGTAGTGACCTCGCCGACGACACCATTTGCGAGCAACGGAATCCCCTTTGGCGTAAATGAAGATCAGTTCATCTATGCCGTAGATCCGAACTTCAAGAACTCCCTATGAAGATGTGTTCGGCGCGGGAATCCAACGCGAATTGCCAGGCAATACATTGCTGGAGATCGATTATGTGGGCAGGTTGGGCCGCCGGCTCTTCGCGCAGTCGGACGCGGCACAACTCGTGGATTTCAAAGATCCTGCTTCGGGCAAGGCCTGATCGCGCGTTCAACCACATTGCGACTGCGGTCCGGAATGGCACGCCACCCGGATCCATTCCCGTCCAGCCATTTTTCCAGAACCAGATTGCCGACTTTATTGGGGTGCCCTCCGCACTGCTGTCTTTCTTTGGCCCGCCGGAACTCGTGCATTTCCGTCATTGGCCGGTAGCCAGCCTCTCGCAGTACTTCTTGAATGGGGACATCACAGACTTTATGGTTGCGATGAACAATTTTGGCCTCATCGCGCCGAATATCGGCATAGACGCGCAGGCAGCAAGCATCGGCTATGTCTCCAGCAAGTCTTCGTCGAGCTACAACGGCATGTTGGTCATACTGCGAAAGAAATTCTCGAACGGCTTGCAGATGGACTTCAACTACACGTTGTCGCATTCCATCGACGACCTCTCGAGCGTGGTCAATACGGTCCTCGGCGGACTCATCTGCGACTTGAGGAATCTGCGCGCGTGCCGCGCCAACTCGGATTTTGACGCCACGCACATTGTGTCCGCGAATTGGGTCTACGATCTGCCTTTCGGCCACGGCCGATACATAGGCAAAGACATGCCGGGATGGGCGAACCATATCGTCGGGGGCTGGAGTTTTTCAGGAATCTGGACGTGGCGAACTGGTTTTCCGATGAGCACAGCCACGGGTTCGTTTCCCGTGAGCAACTACCTTGGGGGTGGGAGCGGCGCGCCTGCCGTCTTGACCGGCAGCATGGCGGGCACTGGCGGCAGCATTCATAACGAGAATGGAGCGCTGCAATACTTTGCCAATCCAGCCACTGTTCTGGAGCAATTTTCAAACCCGCTCGCGGGACAGAGCGGCAGTCGAAACGATCTGCGAGGTCCGGGCTACTGGACAATCGATGCGGCGCTGCTGAAGAACATAACGTTAACCGAGAGACTGCACCTTCAGTTCCGAGCGGAAGCGTTCAATCTGTTTAACGGTGAGAACTTCAATCCGCCCGGGACAAACATCAACAGCAGTACATTTGGCGTGTTGAGTTCGACGACCGGTGAGGGAGCGCGCCAAATGCAGTTTGCGTTGCGGCTCGAGTTCTAAGCGCGGCAGGCGAATCTCTTGAAAAAGGGGAGGCGAAGTTCTCGCCTCCCCTTTTTCATTGGAGAAGAAAAGTGTCGTTTGGAATGCTAAGGGAAGAAAACAGCGATTAAGCGCTTGCGAATGATTGTTGTCGCACGCTGCACGGATCGCCAGGCTCTGCGTGGGGCTCGAAGCCGCGCTCTTACAGGTTTTTCAAATGGGCGAGGCGGAAGGGCGAGCCGAGATGTTCGCGCAGGTCGAGCCAGTGCTCTTCCGGGA
This sequence comes from uncultured Acidobacteriota bacterium, assembly GCA_963804545.1. Classification (GTDB taxonomy): domain Bacteria; phylum Acidobacteriota; class Terriglobia; order Acidiferrales; family UBA7541; genus Acidiferrum. Next base: position 644,671 of record CAWDQW010000004.1, on the reverse strand, counting down.
TGGTGGAGAAGACTTCGACGACTTTGGGATCGAATTGCGTCCCGGAGCAACGGCGAATTTCTTCGCGGGCGTGGGGCATGGGCAAAGCTTTGCGGTACGGACGGTCGCTAATCATGGCGTCGAGAGAGTCGGCGATGGTGAAAATGCGGGCGCCGAGGGGTATTTGGTCTCCTTTGAGGCCGCGCGGGTAGCCAGTGCCGTCGAAGAATTCCTGGTGAGCAAGGACGATTTCGGCGGCATCGCGAAGAAACGGAATCCGGATGAGCATGTTGTAGCCGATTTCGCAATGCTTGCGCATGATCTGCTTTTCGTCGTCGGTGAGAGGGCCGGGTTTGCGCAGAATGCCGTCTGGAATGGCCATTTTGCCAATGTCGTGGAGAAAAGCAGCCCGTGCGAGTATGGGCAAGTAGTGATTGGGAACGGGCATGGCCTTGGCGATGGAAATGGTAAAGGCCGTGACGCGTTGGCAATGGCCTTCTGTTTCGGCGTCCTTCAAGTCGAGCGCGCTGCCGAGCGCCTCGAGAGTGTCGTCGTAGGATTGTTCGAGCTGGGCGATCGCGCCAGTGAGCTGAGCGGTCCGCTCCTCGACTTGCTGTTCAAGCTTTAACTGGTAACTGCGATTTTCGGCGACGAGGCGGCGGTGCTGAAGAGCGCGGCCTACGCCGAGGAAGAGTTGGTCTTTCTCGAACGGCTTGAGGATGTAGTCGTAGGCGCCGCGCCGGATGGCTTCCAGAGCCGTCGAGATGTCGTGGATGGCGGTGACCATGATCACCGGGACTTCGGGGTCGTATTCGCGCAGCCAATCCAGCAGCTTGATGCCATCCATTTCGGGCATGATCATGTCGCTCAAGACCAGATCCGGCGTGGACTTTTTGACTTGTTCCTGAGCCGCGCGGCCATTGCTCACGGCCGTGCAACGATACCCCTTCGATTCGAGCATGGTGGAAACGACTTCTCGAATCGCTTCTTCATCGTCCACAACCAGGATCTGTTCTAGCTCCACGAGTGTTTGCCCCTAGCGCCATTATACGGGACGGCACAGGGGGAATGGGGTGGCCTTGCCCATTAAGAAAATAGCATGTTAGCGTCGAAGGAAGCTTCGAAGAAGGCATTGTGCCGTCCACAGCGAGAGATCCAGGGGTGCTTGTATCGCAGTTACGGCCGTTCCGGCCGGGAGGCAACGCATCGTGTTGGTGAACCAAGGCCTGCTCGGCATCGCTTTCTTTGAGGCGACGGCGTTCATTGTTCTGCTGGTCCTCTTCTTTATTTTTCAGCGCGATCACATCAATAGGTATTTCCGGCTGTGGGTTGCGGGGTGGAGCTGCTTCACGGTGGCGTCGCTGTGCGAGGTAGCGATGTTGAGCCGCGATCTGCCGGCATTGTGGATGGTCGTGGTGCTGGGAAGAGTGGCGGCTATGCTGCTGTTTTCCGCCTCCGTGGTGCAATTTACGACCCAAGCAGGGAAGCGGAACTGGCCCATTCTGCCGCTCGCGGGAGTCGTGTTATTCGGGGTGTACTACTTTCAGCGCAGCGTCGCGCCAGACTACGCCAATGTGGCTTGGGGAACGGCGCTGTTGGCGAGCGCCGTATGCCTTTGGGCAGGAATGGTGCTTTGGAGGTCGCCGCTGCTGAAGCGCGGCCACGGCGTGCGGTTGCTGGAGGGCGTGTTTTTGTTGACCGGCATCCATGGATTGGATCGGCCGCTATGGCCGCAGCACCCCTATTTCTTGTTGCGGGTGGCATTTGACCACTTGCTGGGAGTGGCGCTGGGAATCGCCATGGTGGTTGTGGTGTTGGAGGGCGCGCGTTCGCGAACGGTTGAGCTCAACGAGAAACTCCGGCGACTCACGCTGCTCACGACAGCCAGCACGCAAACGTTGTCCGTGCAGGATGTATTGGATCGCGTGCTCGCGCATCTGGTCGAGAGCCTGGGAGCGACCCACGGACTTGTGCGGTTGCTGGAAGGCGAGGGAGACAAAGCGCAAGTTGTGGTGCACGCCTCCGTAGGCTTTCAGAAGGACTACCTGGAAAAATACGGAACGCTTTCAGCAAAGGCGCCGTGGACGCAGAGAGTCTTGCACAAAGATTGCGAGTTCTTTCGCCTGGAAGATGAACCGGACCAAAGCGTGCGCCAGAGAATGGCGGAGGGCGGCATTGGGAATAGCATAACGATGGCGCTGCCAGGAAAAGACGGGCCTCTTGGGATTATCGCCATCGGTTCGACGCGAAACGAGCAGTTTCAAGCGGACGAGATTGCCTACCTGCTGAATATCAGCAATCTGCTGGGATTGACGCTGCAAAATGTGCGCCTGTTTGAACAGGTGGCTACCGTGCAGCAGCAGTGGGCGTACACCTTCGATTCGATAGGGGATCCCATTCTTGTGCACGACCGACAGGGACGGATTCTGCGTTGCAACTCGCGCTTGGGTCATCTGCTGGCCCGGGATTCGCAAGCACTTGTGGGGCGCGCCGTCACGGATTTGCTCGCTCGAAAGAATTTGTCGTACGAGATGTGCCCGTACTGCGAGGGCGTCGCGGGCGAAGGAGATGAAACGGATCCCTGGCTGCAAGGCTATTTTCTTGCGTCGAATTCGACGTTCGCGGATCCCGCGGGAAATTCGCTGGGGACTGTGCATGTCCTCAAAGACATCACGGAGAGAAAGCGGGCGGAAGAAAAATACCGGACGCTCGTTTCCAGCGTGCAGGAAGGCGTTTTCATATCCACGCCGCAAGGGCGATTCCTGGATTTCAACGATGCGATGATGCGCATGACTGGATTTGAGACCCGCGAGGAAATGCTGGGCGCCGATATTCCTGGCGCGATGTATGCAAGTCCAGCGGACCGCGAGCGGCTGAAGAAGCTGCTTCAGGAGCACGGCACCGTGGCGGACTTCGAATTCGAGATGAAGCGCAAAGACGGCGAGATTCGCACCGTGCTGGAGTCCTCCATCGCCGTCAAAGACGCCGCAGGGAATGTCACGGCATACCAGGGGTTTCTGCTGGATATCACGGAAAGAAAGCGCGCGGAGCAGGAAATCCGGCGGCGCAACCGCGAGCTTTTGGTATTGAATTCTATCGGCCAGACGCTCATGGAGTCGATGGACCTAAGCGATTCGCTGCATCGAACGCTGCGGCAGATGGCGGAACTCTTCAGTCTGGACGCCTGCGCGCTCTATCTGTTCGACGAGGAAGGTACAAAGATTCGCCGCGTGACAGCGGTGGGGCATCGGTCCGAGTACGCCAGGAATTTTCCTCCGGTTACGTTGAAGCCGGAGCTGCTTCAGCACATCAAAGCGGTGCACGCGACGTTCCTCTCGGTTCAGGGACTCCCGCTACCTGCGGTCTTTCGTGAAGCGCAGAGGAAAGAAGAGCTATTGTCCGCCTACATCGTGGTTCTCTGGTCAAAAGACCGTGTGATCGGAGGCTTGACGGTTGGGAGCCGCACGCCGAAGGAGTTCTCGCCGGCTGACGTCAACCTGCTGATCGCGGTGGGCAGCCAGCTCTCCAGCGCCATCGAACGCACTACGCTTTACGAGGAGGCGCGGCAAGCCTACGAGAATTTGCGCCGTACGCAGGAGCAGCTTCTGCACAGCGAAAAGATGGCTGCTGTTGGGCAGCTGATTTCCGGCGTCGCGCACGAGTTGAACAATCCGCTCACGGCCATCCTCGGCTACAGCCAGTTGCTCACCTCCAGCGGGCAGATGGGCCCGCAGGGTATTGAATACTCCGAAAAACTCTACAAACAGGCGCAGCGGACACACCGTATCGTGCAGAATTTGCTGAGTTTTGCGCGACAGCACAAACCCGAACGCGTGCCTGTGCAGCTGAACCTGATATTGGAAGAGACATTGGCGCTGCGAGACTACGATTTGCGCATGAATCACATACGTGTGCATCTGGAGCTTGCTCCAGACTTGCCATATACATCGGCGGATCCCCACCAATTGCAGCAGGTGTTCCTGAACATGGTCAACAACGCCGTGGATGCCATGCTGGAACATAGCAATGAAGGAGATCTCTGGGTTCGGACAGGGGCCAAGGAAGACCGCCTGTTCATTGAATTTACCGATAGCGGTCCCGGCGTAAAAGATGCGTCGCGGGTCTTCGACCCTTTCTACACGACGAAACCAGTTGGCAAGGGCACTGGTCTTGGCCTGAGCATCTGCTACGGAATCATTACGGAACACGGCGGATCGATCCGAGTGAGCAATGTTCCTCCGCGTGGTGCCTCGTTCATGATCGAAGTGCCCTATCAGCCGGTGAGGGCCGTGAAGGCTCCCGAATCTGGTCAGACGACGGAACAGGCGAGGGAAGGCCGCATCCTATTGATAGATCAAGACGATTCGATTCTGGAATCTGTTCGAGCCATCTTGCTAGAGCGAGAACATGAGGTCGAGACCGCAAAGACCGCCGCCGATGCGATGGCACTTCTCGAAAAGCGTCAGTTCGATCTGGTGGTGGCTGATCTGGACCTTTCCGGGACCGCTGGGCGCAACATACTTCATGATTGGATCCTGGCGCGCAGGCCGGGGCTGGCGAAGCGTTGTGTGTGGATGCGCGGAGTCGCTCCGCTCGGACGGCCTCCGGAGGAGACGCCACGGAACGGAAATCGCATACTTCAAAAACCGTTTAAGGCGGCGGAGTTGTTGGCCGCCGTGGATGGGGCGCTAGGGGGTGTCCAAACCGCGCCCGTCGTGTAGCGAAGATGTAAGCTTCGCCGCTATTGCCGCGCTCTCTCCAAGATTCTTCATGGCGGTTTCCAACCGAATGGACAGCCTGCTGACGACCTCGCCCAAAGATCCGAGCTCGGGAAGAACAGCAAACCCGAAAAAGAACTTGATGCGGACCATTTCATAGCGCAGGAAAAACGACAGTCCCAACCGCAGGCGCGCGAACTCTTGCGCCGCGCCAACTTGCGGCGACATGGAAGCAATGACCCGCGCCAATCGCCACAACTTCAGAAAATCGCCGCGCAGGCAGGACAGGTATGCCAGCACAATCCTTCTGCGTTCCTCGCGAACCTTGCCTGCCAGCTTCGGCAACCCGCGCGAAGCGATGAAGTCGAAGTCTTCCACACTAATGGCCTGCTGCACTTGCGGAAAGTAGGTGACATGCCCCCGCCCGGATTCTTCCGCCGAGATGATATCTCCACCTGGGGTCGACAGCCTCCGAGGATCCCGCAGGAGCAAGCCGAGTAGAACCAACAGAAGCACTCCAACGATGAATAGGAGCAAAAGAACAAAGCTCAATTTGGACGCGCCTCCAATTTCCAAAGCCGCATAAGCTTTTCATTGAGCAGTCGCAGCTGCTCATTAATTACCGGGGAAACGCCGAGATAGAGTGAAGCCGAGCCCATATTTTGCCCAGGGTTTTCCACTGGAAGAGGTTTCCGTAAAGCCACCGCCCATACCACTTGAACGATAGTAAAAGATATTAGCGTCACCGCCTGCCAAAGCGGTTCCGTGTACGGATTGTTCCGGTACCAAATGATCTGGATCACAGTATTTATCAGAATGATGGTGCACGAATAAAAGCAAAAACCTGCGAGCAGCCACTTGTAGGCGGAGGGTACAACCACGGCATAATAGCGGATGAACATCAGGCACGCGATCACCGCTGTGGCAAAGGTGAGGTGGTACCCACGATCGGCTACCACGATTGCCCAGTCTATGTTTTGTGCGGCATCTATAAGGACGAAAATGACGACAACGGTTGATATTCCCGCAAGGATCCGCCAGGCAAGCCCCCAGATGCCCCGGTAAGGCTTAAGGACATGGCGGAGTACTTCCGTCGTCGCGAACGCCTGGACGACCAGAGTCGCAGCTTCCGACACCCAACTCACAGTTTTGTCGGTAGACGATCCTCGTCCAAGATGCCCATACGCGAGAATGATATAAATCAAGGCGGCCTGACAGAGATTCAGACCGATATAGGTGGTGAGAACCGGCAACTTTCTGAAATTTCCCTTCAAGAACAAAAGCGCCAGCACGACGAGTTGGGAGACAACGCTGCATGCCCATAACCATTGTACGTAGAAGGGTAATCCGCTCATGGCAGCCGAATGCTAGCATGTCTTGACTGGCAGGTAAATAAATCACTTGTGTTAGTAGCCGTAGGAAGAGGGTACTGGAACGCTATAACGAGCGGCAGCTCCCTAGGCGGAGATATTCCCGGCAAGGCACGTGAAGCTTCTGAATGCGATCGAGGTGGACCGGTGAAAACAAGATTGCCTGTTCGCGCCTCGAAGAGCAGCGAAACGGGGTGAGGCTGGAATTAGATTCTTCTTAGAGATACCACTCCGCAACTCGGTGTCCCCTCACGGCCGAGTTGCGGAGGAAAAAAGATTCCGGCCGGCTATGATATCTGACCCGGAGGAGTCGGCAGCGGGAGCGGTGATCCGCTGGCGGAGAGGGTGCTGAAGCTCGGCGGAGTTGGAAGTGGGAGCGGTGATCCGCTGGCGGAGAGGGTGCTGAAGCTCGGCGGAGTTGGAAGTGGAAGCGGTGATCCGCTCCTGCTCGTGCTGCTGAAACTGGGCGGCGTGGGGAGCGGAAGAGGGGACCCACTGGCGCTGAGCAGACCCGGTGGCGTGGGCAATGGAAGCGGTGACCCGCTTAGAACGGCGACGGAAGCCGCAGCGGCGCGGTTACTGGATAAGTGTTTGACCGAGCTATCAACGGGGAGTAGGATCGAAATCGCCAAGACACAGAGTGCTGAGCGAAGAGAGATGTACTTTTTCATGGTTGGAAGCCTCCTGAGTCCAACCATGAAAGAGAATCGGAAGTACTGAGCGTAATGGGCTAAAACGTTCCGTCTTCGGAACGGGGTAGTGGATGAAGTAGATAAATATGATCACGCAGCTTCAGCAAAACCGGCGCATCATTCAGGATTTCACTCTGACGACCCTGGCGGCAATTCCTGGAGAATTTGGCAGACTTACCTATATCGCTTCGCTGCGCGATCTTTCTTGCGGAAGATACGAGCACGCGGGTCTTGCGGTTTTGTATCCGGATGAAGCCGTGCAACAGGCCTTGGAGTTATGCCACGAGCAAATATTCGAGCGAGTTCTGGAAACTCCGCTCGCTAAGCAAGAGGTGGATTTGAAGGAATGCCTTGAACGTATGCCCGGCGGGCTACCTTCGACGGTGGCTCATTGGCGGCGGCTGGAGGCCTATAGGGTCTTGATGCCGGAGCGTTCCCCCGGCTACCTCAAGGAGCTTTTCTGCTCGAATCTCCGCGCGTTGCTGGAGCTTCTCCAGGAAGAATGTTCCACGGCTCCGTCAAACGGGTAACTACACCCACCACTCGGCCGACCACTTCCGCTTCTTCCTGTAGGCGCCAAACCTCTGGAACGCAACGCGATAGCGGATGAGGCTGCATGAGCAGGCGCATCCCATCCTGCTGAAACCAACCGCAGCGGTAGCCGTCGCGAAGCTCCACAAAATACATGGGCCGGTCGTATTCGTTGGCCCAATTGTCGTCCTGGATGCGACGCACACTGACATCTACTAGCACAACACTACCTGGACGAAGCAACGGCACCATGCGGCGGTCGGACGACCCGATGTATCCATAACGGTGGCGGGAATCGCCATTGGTAAGCACACCCTCGAGGCTTCCCCATTGTTCGACCATGCGGGAAAGCAGTTCTGTTCGCCGCGGATCGAAAGCTGGATCGAAGCGCAGGGGAGTTTTCAGGGAGACAGGAGGCGCCGCGAGATGCGTGTGCGGGGCGTGAAACGCCCCACCGTCGGGAAAGCAATCCTCGATAGGAACGTCGTACCAGCGGAATATCTCGAGGGGATTCAAGTGATAGACCACCGCGAGGGTATAAAGCTTATGCAGGCCGGGAATTACGCCGCGATTCTCAATATCCGCCAGGCGGCTGATATGAAGGATCAATTCAGGACGGCCACGGCGCGCTGCCAATTCAAAGCTGGCACGTTCGACGTCGCGATAGGTTAAACCAAGGCGTTCACGGGATTGCCGCAGACGAAGACCGGGAAGCATGTTTTCCTCGGGAGAGAGCTGGGAGTCAATATTCAGTGTATAGCAGAATTACCATTCTGTTAAAGATTCGGAACGGGCAGCTGTGAATTTCTTTGGAAATTTTTTTCATTTGTGCCAGTAGAAATTTGCGTGGCATAACCTTGGAACTCTCACCTGCGGCTATCTTCATTCCTTTTAGTCTCTTGCGCTGGATTAACGTCGCTTGCGGCGCAGCCGGCACCGGAGAATGCGAAACAATCTGAGTAGCCAAGGAGTATCGAGAGCGTTTCCTATAAGGCGTCACCGGGCTACTCAGGCTGCGGCGGGCCCTTGCCCTTATCTGTTATTCTGCGAAGACTATGCCACGATCGGACAAAAGCCTTGTCACGCGCCTTTTCGCACTCCTGGTAGCTGCCTTGTGTTTTGCTGGTGGAGGCGGCGTCCGCGCGCAACAAGCTGCGACGCGCGCCGCTTGCGGCCGCTCAACCGAAAGCGAATAACGCGGAGTTTGCTGCTGCGGCGGATGAAGTGCTGCAGCAAGTGAGCGAAATCACGGGACTTAAGTTGCTTACTCCCGTTAAGAAGACCCTGCGCTCGCGAGACGAAATCCGCGCCTATGTCTTGCGAGAGATGGACGAAGAGAAAAACCCAGCAGAGCGGCATGCTGAGGCGCAAAGCGCCGAGGCCTTTGGACTAATCCCCAAGGGATTTGATTTAGATAACTTTATGGTGGATTTGCTGACCGAGCAAATTGCAGGTCTATACGACCCAAAAGCGCGCGAATTCTATATCGCGGACTGGATTCCTCTAGATGACCAGCGCATGGTCATGGCGCATGAATTGACCCACGCGCTCCAGGACCAGCATTTTCAGATCGACCTATGGGTGAAGGCGGCGCGGCCGAACGACGACGCGGAGCTGGCGCGCGAATCGGTGCTCGAGGGCAGTGCTATGGCCGCCATGATTGACTATCTTTTGCTAGGCAAAGGATATTCCGTCGTGGACCTACCCGCTATTGACCCCTCGTTATTTGCTGGCGATTTGTCCAAGTCGCCCAAACTGCAAGAGGCGCCGCAGTTTTTGAAAGACTCGATGGTCTTTCCTTATTTTGGAGGACTGGCGTTTTCCACCGCGATTCTAAAGGCCGCTGGATGGAAGGGGTTGCCGGTAGTTTTTGCCAAGCCTCCGATTTCCACGCAACAAATCATGCATCCCAATCTTTACAATTCGGGGAAAGCTCCCGCTGCCGTCACGATACCCTCCTCCCAGAAGCTTCTTGGCCCGGACTGGGCGAAAATTGATGAAAACGAAATGGGCGAGTTCGGATGGTTGGAAATACTGAAGCAGTTTCTAGGCGAGGCCACTGCAAAGCCACTTGCCGCGGCCTGGGATGGGGATCGCTACGCGCTCTATGAGCAGAAGCAAACCAAGCGGCTTGTTTTGATCGCTCGTCTGCACCTGGACAACGAGGAAGATGCTGTTCAGTTCTTTCAGCAATACTCGGCAGCCCTTTTGAAAAAACATGCTGCTCACGAGAGTGAGTCGCATGTACCGAATTTCCTTTCCTTCGAAACGCCGGATGGCGGAGTCTTCTTGCGCTGCGTGGCGATGGAGTGCATTTCCGTCGAGGGCGCTAGCCGGGCGGTGTTTGACGGCATCAATGGAATGGTTGGCTGGCCCGCGCCGCCGCAGCTGCCTAAGGCGACCTCCGCAGTTCACTGATGCCTACTTGGTAAAAGGGTCTGAAAGAGACAAACTGGCAGCAGCTTGAATTGCGAATTTGTCTTTGGTTTTCCTTTCCAGCCGCTTAATTCGAGTCAACAATTTTTCGGCAAGTCGCGTCGCGCGAGCTGCGGCGTAGGGGGCGCGGGTGTGCGCGCGCATACGATGGGCCTTGGCCAGTCCGAGACGGGCAAATTCCGTCGCACGGACAGGATCCTTGGCGCGGCGCTCGTAGTGAATTGCCAGTTGTTCACACGCCAGGAGACCGTCATCTGGGTCAGCCGCGAGCTCAAGCCACAGCGCGGCGGCCGCGCTGTAATCGCCGCGGCGTTTCGCAAGCAGCGCTAACTCGCGGCAGGCGAGCGGACGGAATTCAGCGGGGAGGCCGAAATCAAGCGCCTGGGAACAAGCCACCTGCGCGCGGCCGGAATCGCCACGCCGTTCAAAGAAACGAGAGAGGCCGAGGAGATCGAGGCTGTCGATCCCTTCGCGATCGGTGTGGTGCAAGGCGAGAACAGCGTTGATCTTGCCAAACAGCGCGGCGAGGCCGCGAAGATCCATCTGGTTGTGACGTAAAACCCCCACAAGGGGATCCGACGGACCGCCGCGAAGATAGTCGAAGTAATACTGCGGAATGAGCGAGGAGGCAATGTCGTCTTCACGGTGCCAGCCCAGCCGCGCAGCGTCAAGAACGTGACGCTCCAGCTCAATCAGACGGACCGAGCCGAGGCGAAGCTTCCAGAGCGCGCGCGCGGGGTGAAGAAGATCGAGATGCGCGGACAGGCGCGGAGTGGGGATGGTGCGCGTCATCGTGAAGCGGCTTTCGAGAAGCGGCCAGTCGAAAGTCTTGCCATTGAAGGTGACGAGTACCGGCCGCTCTGCGACCCGCGCGGCGAGTTCGTGAAGCAGCGAATACTCTTCGGCAAAGTCGCGCATGAAGAGTTGTTCGACTTGCAGAGCGCCCGCGTCCCACCAGGCGAGCCCAATGAGAAACGCATAGGTGCCTGTGCCGCCGGCGAGGCCGGTGGTCTCGGTGTCGAGGAAAAGCCATTTGGACGGATCTTCGAGCGCGGCGCGTGTCCGTTTTGAAAGCGACGCGTCGCGCGACAGGGAAAGAAGTTCGAGCGCAATAGCGGAAGGCTCGAAAGACTCGGGCGAGGAAAACCAGTTTCTTAGGAGGAGATGCTCGCCGAAATGGTTTCTCGCTACCCCTGCGCCGATGAGTCGAGCCAGGGCGTCCTCTTGATCCGGTTCGCGAAGTGCCTTTGGACGCGACAGCACGGGCCGCGTGGGCCTGAGCGCGGCGAGGCGCGAGAATTTGTCGGCGGAAGCAGCCATTTAGGCGCACAACCTGTCGAGAATAGCGAGGGCGGCCTCTTTGGCGCGCGGCGCCAGGTCCCCTGCGGGGCCGACGCAGGAGGGGCAACCTTCGTCGCAGGTGCATGCGGCGATTAGTTCGCGTGTTTGGCGGAGGAGCAGATCGTGGGCGCGAAAGAGCGGTTCGGAGAAGCCGATACCGCCGGGATAGGCGTCGAAGAGGTAGAGATTGGGTTCGAAAAATTCCTTTTGATTCGAGCGATGACAGATCTCCTAAACGCGTTGGCATGAAGTCAGCCGTCCCGTAGGCGCCCGGGTGCTGAAGGGGTGCAGCATGCTGTGCCCCCACAAGGTCGGTGCCGGAAGTTGGAGCCGGCGGCCGTTCGCCGATGGCCGTTCCCAGATCGCGGCCATCGCACATGAGCAGCAATGTCGCGACCGAGGCGAGTGCGTGGAGCAGCCCAAACATGCCACTTTGGCGCTCGTTGACGCTGTAAGGCAGCGATTCGAGCAGCGGTCTTTCCAGTGTGATCCAGTACGACGTGGTGTGCATTTCGTTTTCGGGGAGCTCGAGCTTGCCGTCGCCAATGTTCTCATTGGTGAAAAATTTTATTTTCTTGAAGCCCACGACTTGCGAGCGGACCAGGACGTCGCCGTGCGACCGCGCATTCGCGTGAGCGGCGCGTTTGGAAGTTTCGGTCGTCCCCGTGGCTTCGAGAACGCGCACCTGCGTGTAGCGGACCGCGTCGGTGTAGTAATCGACGTCTACTTGCTTGACATAAGCTTTGCGTTCTTTGAAGTCGAGATGCTCGACGTGGTACTGCTGCCCGCCGTGAATGTAAATGGCTTTTTCGTGAAGAAAAACCAGCGCGCTCGTGAAATCCACTTCGCCGATGACGTTTGGCGCCCCCGTGACATCGATGATGATGAAGTTGTCGCTCATGATGGAACGGAGGCTGATCGTGTCGGCCGGATACGCTTCGTGCGTCCAGTGATAGTGATCTCCGGCAAAATGCAGGTAACCGGCCTCAACGAGGCGGGCGCAAAGATCCGGAACGTCTACCTCGCCGAAGGTTTCGCCGGGTGCGATAGGCAGCTCGAAAGCGGCGCATTTTAAATGATTGACCAGGATTTCGAGATTGTCCGGCTGGATAAATGCATGTTCGGGAGTATTGCCGAAGAAATAGTCTGGATGCCGGACAATATATTGATCGAGCGGAGACGAAGAAGCCACCATCACGGCGCAGGAGCTTCCGCTGCGGCGGCCGGCGCGTCCGGCGCGCTGCCAGGTTCCGGCAATCGAGCCAGGGTAGCCCGCCATCACGACCGTGTCGAGCGAGCCCACGTCGATCCCGAGTTCCAGCGCGCTCGTGCTTACGACGCCGCGGATACGGCCGTCGCGCAAGCCGCGCTCGATTTCCCGGCGCTCATTCGGCAAATACCCGCCGCGGTAGCCGCAAATCGTTTCCTTCTTGCCTGGCGCCTGAGTATTCGCTTTTTGCAGATAGGTCAATAAAATTTCTGTCTGCAAACGTGAATTCGCAAAGATCATCGTTTGCAGGTCGCGTTTCAAAAACTCCTGCGCCACGCGCGAAGTTTCCTGGATGTAGCTGCGGCGAACGCCAAGCGCGCGATTGACGACCGGCGGATTGTAAAAAACGAATGTCTTTTCGCCCGCGGGCGCGCCATTCGCATCGAGCACTTCCACTTCTTTTTCGAGCAAGCGCGCCGCCAATTCGCCGGGATTCGCTATTGTTGCCGAACAACAAATAAACCGCGGATCGCTGCCGTAGAAGTTCGCAATGCGTCGCAAACGCCGCAGCACATTGCAGAGATGGCTCCCAAAGACTCCGCGGTAGGTGTGAAGTTCATCGATCACGATGTAGCGAAGATTTTCGAAGAGCCGCGTCCAGCGTGTGTGATGTGGCAGAATGCCGGTATGCAGCATGTCCGGATTCGTGAGTACCACATGGCCTTTTTCGCGGATGGCTCTGCGGGCGTCCGCGGGTGTGTCGCCGTCATATGTGAAAACGCCAAAGCAGTTATTGAGCCTCTGGTTTAAGTCGTAAAGCTCCGCAAGCTGGTCCTGCGCCAAAGCCTTGGTTGGGAATAGATAAAGAGCGCGAGTGTCCGGATTTTCGAGGATCGAATTCAAGATCGGCAAGTTGTAGCAAAGAGTTTTTCCAGACGCGGTGGGAGTAACCACCACTACGTTTTTGCCTGCGTGCACAGTTTCGGCAGCGAGGGCTTGATGCGTGTAAAGCTGTCGAATGCCCTTGGTGGCATAAGCGCTAACAAGATTCGCGTGAACCCAGGCAGGATACTCAGCCCATTGAGCTTCGCGCGCCGGAAAATAGCGCACTGCTGTCAGCACATCGCCACTGACGTCCCGAGTCGCCAAGGCGTCGAGCACTTCCCTCACGCGCGTCAGCGACGGTCCAGCCGAGGGCTCGAGCGAGCCGAACGCCGCGGCTCGCACGGCGAGAGAATGGGACATGAAGCGGCCTCCTCCGATTCGCCTTTTGTTCGCCAGCGTAACATGTGCCTCTAGCGTCTGCAACAGGGAAGTGGCTTCTGTTCCCATCGAATTGGGCCGCCGCTCCCAAATTGGCGTATGGCGGTGTGGCTGTTGCTGCCGGGGATTCACTCCCTCGCGGAATTCCTATACGCCTGGGTCACGCGAAATCGCTATCACTCGAATCGCGAGCTTTGCGAGGACAGCGCCCGCGCCTTGCATGTCGATCACCCCTCCACCCCCAACATAACCTCCGCAGAAAGACATGGGGCCCCGATCCAATTTGCCCGCGTGGCCGCCCCGGTATAATGTTGCGCTTCTATGGAATGGACCCCCTCCTCCGTCCTTCGATGGCTGTTTGATTCGCGAAACGGCCCCTCAGACCGCTTCTTGGGCCGCTGGATTTTCCTGCGTGCGCTCGGAGCCATTTATTTTTCCGCCTTTTTCTCGCTCGTTTTCCAAATTCGCGGCCTGATCGGTCCCCAAGGCATTCTCCCCGCTGGCGAATATCTTAAAAGCATAGCGGAGCAAGTTGGCTACGCCCGATATTGGTATGTGCCAAGCGTTTTGTGGATTTCGAGTAGCGGGTCACATGCTCATTGCACTTAGTTGGGTCGGCATGGCAGGTGCGCTTCTGCTGGTGTTCAACATTTGGCCGCGCGGCATGCTCGTCGTCTGTTTTGTCTGTTTTCTTTCCTTCGTCAGCGCCGCGGGCGAATTCTCCGGATACCAGTCCGATGGAATGCTGCTCGAAGCCGGCTTCCTCTCGCTCTTTCTTGCGCCCGGTGGATTCCGGCCCAGGCTTGGAGAGGCCCACCCTGCTGTGCGCGCGGCCCTCTATCTGGTGCTTTGGGAGTGGTTCCGCATCTACTTCGAATCCGGCGTCGGGAAAATCGCGGGCGGTGACCCGGAGTGGCGGAACTTCACGGCATTGGACGACTATTATCAAAATGGACCGCTGCCAACTTGGATCGGCTGGTACGCCCAACATTTTCCGCACTGGTTTCACGCCGCAACCGTATTCTTCACGCTCGCGCTCGAACTTGTCATAATTTGGGCAGCGTTGCTGCCGCGCCCGTTTCGCATCGCACTTTTTTTCGTCGTGACATCCTGGCAGAACGGCATCATCCTCACTGCCAACTACGCATTTCTGAATTACCTAGTCCTCATCATGGCCTTCCTTCTGCTCGACGACCGCTTCCTCGCGCGATTCTTCCCCGCAAAATGGAAACAGGCGCTTCTCACACGCACCATTCCACCTTCCCCTGCGCTGACTCCACTTTCGATTGACCAACTGTCGATTCTCACGTCGACTTCGAGTCCATCAACGGGCGAAGTTCCCGCAGGAAAGGAAGCTGCTCCCGATTTGCGGCAGAAAATCCGCCGCTGGATGGCTCCACTTCGCATCACCGTATCCGCAGTTGTGCTGCTGTGGATCTTTTACGCCACGACCGCGCAAATGATTTGGATGGTCACGCCCGTCTCCCTGCCAACTTCGCCCGTTTCCCTCCTCGAGCCATTTCGCATCGCCAACGGCTACGGGCTCTTCGAGAGGATGACGCGAGGCCGCTATGAAATCGAATTTCAAGGCTCCAACGATGGCCAAACCTGGATCGCGTATCCTTTCCGGCATAAGCCGCAGGATCTCGACAAACCGCCGCGCATTTACGCGCCCTATCAGCCACGATTGGACTGGAATCTGTGGTTCGCGTCGCTCGGCGAGTGGCACGACAATCCGCTAGTCCTGCGCATCGAGCGCCGCCTGCTCTCGAACGATCCCGACGTGCTCGCTCTCTTCGCAGCTAATCCGTTTCCGCAGGGACCACCCCGTCAGGTCCGAGCGCTGCTCTACCAATATTGGTTCACATCCATGGCGGAAAAACGAGCGCACGGGTTGTGGTGGCGCCGCGAACTGCTCGGACTGTACGCCCCGTCCATTCAGTTGCTACCAGATGGGAAGATCACCGTCACGCAATGGCCGCCGCCATTGCCTCCGCACGAATAGATCGCCGGCGCTGTGCATTTCGTGCGAACGAATCCACTATTGTCGAAGACGAAGAATGAGAATCGCGCCCGCGAGAAACAAAACAGCACAAGTAGCGAAGGCCGCTTGCGCGGAAATGGCGCTCCAGAGGAAGCCCACAAGCAAGCTTGAGAGCAAATCACCCGCGGCATTGACTGCCGCAAGCGTGCCAAACGCCATGCCGTGCAGTTCTTTCGGCACAAGCTGAGCCGCGACCGTATCCTCGAGTGCGTCCACAACTCCAAAATAGAGGCCACCCAAAACGAAAATCCCGCCGAGCATCCATAGGGAATGCGTGCTCGTGCAGAGCAGTACCGCCGTGATAGCGGCTATAAAATAGCCTCCTGCGAGCACGGCCTTTCTCTTTCGCACGTGATCGCTCAGCCAGCCGCTGGCATAGGCGGAGCCGGCGGAAAACGCGTTGTGCACTGTGTAGAGCGCAACGGCGATGCTGGCCGCGCGCGCGAGCCCAATCTCAGGCGTAAGCATGCGCGAAGCGTACAGAATGAGCAGCGAATGAGAGAAATCCCCAGCTCCGAACACCCCCGCGCCCAGGAGAAATTGCCTGAACGGCGCGGGCAAATCGCGAACCCCCATCCAGAACGAACGCTTCGGCTTGGCAATAATCGGACGTTCTCGCACGAGCAGCCAGAACGCCGCGACGGCGACGAGACCTGGCAGCAAGGTCCAGAGAAATACTCTGTGGTAGTTGTGGCCCGTTTTCTCCAGAAGCCACAGCGCAGTGAGCGGCCCGGCGATCGCCCCGACCGTGTCCATCAATCGCTCGAGTCCAAAGGCGCGCCCGTAGGCGCTCGGCGAAACATCCGCCGCGAGCAGCGCCTTCTTAGCCGGCGACCGAACTCCGCGGCCGAGCCACGCTAAAGAGCGGCCAATCAGCACGTGATATGCGCTGGTCGCAATCGCAAACGAAGCTGTCCCCAGCGCTGTAACGACGTACCCAAATACCGCAAGCGGCTTGCGACGTTTCAGACTGTCGGTGTAGTAGCCGGCAGCAAGCTTCGTGAAACTAGAGAGCCCGTCGGCGATACCTTCGATCAAGCCGAGCCAAGCAGGTCCCGCACCAATCGCGGCAAGGAAAGCAGGCAGAATCGACGTGGCCGTTTCGTGGCTCCAGTCGCTAAAGAGGCTGGTCAGGCCGACGCCCAGGACCGTGCGATTCAACCAGGATTGGTTTTCGTTAGGCTTTTGCATCTCTGCTTCCAAGGTCTAAGATGAAATACTTCAGGCAAAGTCTTCAGATAAGGCTAGTTCCGATCCTGAGAAGAACTGGCGATTTCATTTGATGCGGTCGCGATTTGTTCCCTATAGGAAAGCAGAGTGGCTTTTGATTCGAGATCTGCTGCAGAAAGCAGATGCCGGACCGAGGCGATCAACTCGTTAAATCTGCGACTGGCTTCCTTTTCGGAAGCTTGAATTGCATTGCGAATCGCTTCTTCCCATTGCGACGTGAACCGCGAAAGATTCTTGAACACTTCGCGTTCGATTTTCTCCAAAAACCGCCGCCTGACGGATTCACGAAAAAGAATCATGGGAACAAACGCGGATATCAACTCCCAGTTGTGATCGTAAATCCTACTAATGGAAATATCCGGCTGGCCGGGAGCCTGAATTTCGATTTCCACCTCGGTGGTGCGCAACGGAGAACCAAACGCGCGCAGCACCCTTTCCGAGAGCCCGTCGCGGAAACTCTGCAGATTTTCCTGGCACTGGCGCTGAAAGTCGCAGAGAGAAGCCTGGAATACACCGGCTTCTGATGTGGATATTGCGGACAGCTCGCTCTCCAAGTTCGCGTTTAGCCACGATTCGAATCGGCAGAGAGTTTTTGCGAAGGAGCCAGACCATGCTGGAAATTCCGCCGCAAAACGAGTTGCAAGACTTCCCTGAAGCTGCAAAAGCGCCGTTTTCTTCAGGCAGTTCTCAATGATAGGCCGGGTCTTGGCAGCGGCGTTTTTCGCGAGCAATTTGAATTGAAGTTTCTGATCGTCCAGATAATCTTCGGAGCCGAGTACCTGTCTGCGCAAGTGTTCGCGATCGCTTTCCCGGGCTTCTGCCAAGTTCAAAGCCAGTTGGAGGCAATCGCTGATCCCGCAGAGGAGCGTTTGCAGCTTTCGCGCAAAGGCGGCCGCCCGCCGTTCCTGGAACGATGCGAGCGCGTTTGCGATACATTCTTGCTCGAAGCGCTCGCGGAGTCTTTCATAGCCCGGCTTGATGGAAAAGGGGAATACGGTCAAGCCACGGGGGAATTTCGACTTTAGCCGATTTTCGACAAATGTAAGGACCTCTTGCAGTACGGCGTCGTCGAGCGTATCCACTTTTGTAAGTAAGATAGCGATATTCGGAGTGAACCGCTGCAAACGCTCGACCAGCGCGACATCTTGATGAGTCAAGGGCGGATCGACCGCAACGGCCACTAGAGCCAGATCGACATTCGGGCTCCATGTGAACGCCTCTTCCGTGTTCCGCGAAAAAGCGCTGTCGAGACCGGGAGTGTCCACTAACTTCAGGCCGCGAAATCGCGCGAGAGAGGGAAGAGAGACGCGCACGATTTCGACGTCTTTGCGATTCTCCGGATTTTCAGACTCTGAGATGAAGCCTGCGATTTCCCCCAGCGAAATGGCCGTCATGCCCTGGGTCTTCCGAAAGACCACGGACGCGGATTCCGCAGAGCCGTAGGCTATTTCTGTGATCGCCGAGGTAACAGGCACCGCACCGACGGGAAGCAGTGGTCGTCCAATTAATTGATTCAGGAAACTGCTCTTACCAGCCTTGAAGCGCCCAAACACAGCAAGATTAAGTTCCGTTTTTTCCGTTTGGGCTTCGACGGTGCGCGCGAGCGGCTCGAAATCTACCAGATGGAATCTTTCAATGATTTCTTTTGCCAGCAAGATCGCAGGTTGGTGATTCTCGGCCGCTCGTGAGTTAGATGAAGGTGCGTGCGATTCAGGCATAGCCGGCGGCTCGTTTAGCGGAACGTCGCTGTTGCAGCAGGAAATCGACGGCCAGCGTGTGCAGCTTGACGTGCCCATCATGCTGATAGGCCGCGTTTGAGGCCAACTGGCAGAGTATTGCGATACTCCCCGGGAGCCGTCCGCTCTGCTCCAAAACGAAATCGCAAAACTCCGCATCGGCTAGTTCCGTCAAATCAAAATGTGCTATCGAATGAACGAGGACAGCTTTCGCCGATGCCAGTTCGAGGGGGCCTAGGTCCAGGCGAAGGCCTTCGTGCCAATAGAGCTGCGCTGCTTTGCCTAGTTCCTGCACCGTCGAGCCGCGGCCAAAAAGAATCACAGGAGTTCGCGCCGACCACACCCATTCCTGAAGCAGCCTATAGGTGCCGTCGGGCAAAGGTGCGGAAGTCTCGAGAAAAATCGAGTACTCGCGCGCACGAGCCGCTCGGCGAAGAATGCCTCGAAGACGCAAACTGGTTTGATCTCGAAGCCAACTCTCAAATCGCGTACACGAACCGGCCTCATTTTCCACGCGCTTGAGCACTTCCGAATCATGCACCGCGGCAAAAGCTCGCACCAAACGCTGCCAAATCGCTATGGGCGTTCCTTCTGCCTCGCAAACAATGCATCTTTGCCGGAGGTTTGCTTCGACGTAGGAAAGCGCGTCCTGCAACAGCGCCGACTTACCTGCACCGGCTGGTCCGCAGATCAGCAGGCTTCTGCGCTCCGCGATAGCGGCGCGCAAAAGCGCCAGTTCATGCTGCCGTCCAATTAACATCGGTGATTTGCCAAATTCAATCCACTCGCTCGCGCATCGCCAATACGTGAGCCAGCAGCCTTTCGACAGTTTCTTCCAGCACCCGGCTGGCCTCGGCCGGAAATTTCTGGCCATAGCCTTTCATGCGCGCCGGCCGGCAGTCCTCAAATTGTACCCAAAGCGTCGAAATCTCCGCATCCAACACCCTGCGAATGTCTAGCGAGTGGGGTTGCAAAGAAAACGACTCAGCCATCGCCGCCAGTATGGCTTTCAACTCGTGAAGCTGCGCCAGCAGCTTTTCACGCGATTCCGCGGAGAGCGTATTTTCAATCTTTCGAACCGCGCCTTCCTGCCCGGCGTTGGTTAATAGCCTCTCCATGCGATGAATGGCTTCATCGGCCCGGCTGAGCGTAGCTTCCAAGCTCCGCGCGTGATATTCGTGCAGCTTCACGCCGCGCCCCGGGAACTGTTCCGTTCGGCAATCTCCCCCATCGCCAGAAGACATGCGAGAATGCGCCCAAATTTCTTGTCGAGAGACTTCTCTGTTTCAGGATCCAGCGCGCCATAGCCGCGCAGTCCCGGCGTGAGGATTTCTTCGATTTCCGTGCGCGTCAGCGAGACCGAGGCCGCAATTCCACGGGCTCGAGATTGCACCGAGGCATCAATGTCCAGTTCATTTTGAACGCGCCGCGTTTCTTCCTGAAGCCGCCTGACGAGCCCGCGAAGCGCGTCCGCTTGCTTCGGAGCAATATCCTCTTCCAGTTTATGCAGGTCCCCGCTGGGGCGCCCAATCCACCCTAAGACCTCGTCGCACGTGGTTTCCACGCGCCGGACCACTGCGGACACTACGCGTCTGTGATTCTCACCTAGCTCCAATTTTTGAGGTTTTTCCGGCAATCCTAACCTCCCTAGCGCACCACCATGACCGGGCAATGCGCGTAGCGCAATACGCGCTCCGAGATAGACCCCAGGATCCATTTTTCAAACCTGGACATCCCGCGACGCCCCAGTAAAATCAGCTCGATGTGATCGCTTTCCGCTCTTCGAATGATTTGTTCAGCAGGATGCCCGACCGCAACCGCCGTTTCCAGCTCGAGCCCCATTTTCTGCGCCTTTGCCCGAAACTTGACGAACTCCAGCTCGTAATGCTCGCGCGCATCATCCAACATAGCGTGCAGTTCGACGGAAGTTGCCGGTTCTGGAGGACGGGCTACTCCCAGCAGCAGGACTTGCCCGTCAACCGCCTGGGCCAGCGAAAAAGCAGTTTCGGCGGCCTTCGCGGCCTGCGCCGAGCCGTCGAATCCTACAAGTATTTTTCGGAAAGGAGAGCTTTGTCTTCGTCCTTGCATGATTCCTCCTCAATCTGCGCCGGCTACGCTGACTTCGCCAGCGGGGTGACTGGTTTCCGCCTTCGGTAGCAAATGGCGCGGCAGGAAGAAGTAGTTGGCGATCATCGTGGGCACGACAGCGCTCCCAATCACTGTGGCAACAAGGTGCGAATATTGGATCTGGTCGATAATCCCGTGGCTCAAGCCGAATAATGCAGAGATCGTCCCAAATGTTAGTCCCGTGGACATCATCAGTGTGAAGTACAGCCCTTCCTGCTTCTCATACTTATACGCCTTCACCGTGGGCCACAGGCCGAGCATTTTCGACCCCATTTTTCCCAGAAACAAAGCTCCGAACACCAGCGGGGCCGCCACCAGCGCGGACACCGAAACAAACGACCCCGCGCGAATGAAGTAAAAAGGAGTCAAAAGGCCAAAAGTAAGTGTGCGCAGGCGGCGCACCAATATATGATCCTTGCCCACCGTGCCCGCCAGCACCATACCGATGATATAAGCCGGCAAAACTGCTTCGCTTCCGGACCACACGGCCAGTCCGCCCATGCCGAAGAGGAGAAACAGAATGTATTTCGCTTCGAGCTCGGAGACACGGCCTCCAAAGCGCCGAAAGAAACGGGGAGTCAGAAAGGGAAGGACGACGAAAATAACGACGCTCAGCACGATGAAGACCAGCGTTTTTCGCGTGAATGGGGAGAATATCAAGCCGAGTGCGATCACGGTTCCAAGATCATTGATGAAGCAAGCCGCCAGAATCGCTTTGCCGAACTCCGTCACATTGAAGCCGATCTCCAGCATCACCGCATAGACGACCGCGACGGAGGTCGTCGATAGCGCGACTCCCGCCAACCAGCTTGAAGGAGTGCTCCAATGCAGCGCGTAATGCGCTATAGCCGTGCAGCCCAGGAACGGCCCCGTAAATCCCACCAGTCCGATGACCGTCGCTTCCTTCCATTTTGCTCGGAAGCTCGCTGGGTCCAATTCCGCGCCCGCAAGAAACGTCAGAACGATGGCGCCCGTGCCGGCAAGAAATGTGATCCAATCCGTTTTGGCGCCCAATCCCTTCGGCCCCACAAGCGCGCCAATGGCCAGTTGGGCCACCGTTCCCACCACTATCTCCGTCAGCGCCGTGGAAATCTTCAGCCAGATGGCGATCAAAGTGGCCAGCAGTGCCAAACCAACCCACACGGCAGCCAACGCCCAGACGTTGTCCATGACGGCCTCGCATTGGAGTGTCGGGATACTCGCCGGGATATAACTCCGCGACAAGAATCCTTGTCAGGAGTCATCATCTGTTCCGGCGTGAAAGGAACAGCGGTTAGAGGCGAACTCCTTCGCCTTCATCACCCAAAGTAATCACCGCCGCTGGCAAAGTCAACCTGCAAATATGCGCTTTCGCACATGGGCGCAAGCTGGGACGTTAGGCCATTACTTCTTGCCGGGCCGATATAAAATTACGCGAACCTTTTCCAGCGTTATCAGCCCGCCATCCAGCATCTCGTCCAGCCGCTGAAGGATTTGTTCGATGCGCTCCGTATATTCCACCACCTCGACGATCAGCGGCAAATCCTGCGAGAGTCGCAAAATCTTGTCGGTGTGATAGACGCTGGAACTGCCGAATCCCGCCACTCCGCGCAATACCGTCGCGCCCGAAAAGCCTTCCTTGCGCAGGAGCGTAACGATGGCTTCGTGAAGCGGTTTGCCTTGCCATTTGTCCGATTCCCCGATGTGGATGCGCATCAACGTGCGCTCGCCTTCGAATTTTTCGTGTGTCATCGCGGCTCCTAAAACCGGTTCGCTAGCCGAATCCCTGCAATCGACAGAAACAATCCCGCAACCACGCTCGCCGTAACGTACGTCGTCGCTCGCAGCCACTCTCCGTCTTCCAGCATCTTGGCGGTCTCCCATCCAAAACTGGAAAATGTCGTATAGCCCCCAAAAAAACCGACGGTCATGGCAACACGCCAGTCCGGCGAAATCATCATGCGGTTCAGGGTGATCTGCCCGAGCAGGCCCAGCAGAAAACACCCTGTGAGATTGATCAGCAGCGTCCCAAAGGGGAAAGCTCCCCCCATGCGAATTTGCACAACTCCCTGTAGTCCATACCGGGTTAGTGTGCCAACTGCTCCAAAGATGGCGATCAGTAGTACCCTCAAAATAGCTCCTATCCGCTGCCAGCCGCCGCTTGAAACAAAAAACTCCTGGGGCCGTGTGGCCGCCAGGAGTCATCAGTGCCGACGATTTCCATCGGCACATTTTAGGCGAACTCCATCGCCTTCGAAATTGCATTCCTAATAAAGCTTACTTCCCGGCGCTCTTCGAAGCAATACGCCCCATTCGCGGCCGTGCGCCAACCCCAAATGCCTCGCGCGGGCACGGCCTGCCGCGCCCTTCGACCGCAAGGTCGGCGAAAGCAAATTTCAGTTCACGCCGCTCGAGCTCTCAGAAAAATTATCTTCAAATCTCCCTATTGTCGGTTTGCGGGCGCAACGCTTCTCCCTTGGAAAACCACCGCCCGCACCTTTTCCAGCGCATGAATGTCGCTCGAAGGATCGCCTTCGACAGCCACGAGATCCCCTTCTTTCCCCGTCTCAATCGTCCCCAACTGTTCCAGCCCCAGCAACGCCGCGCTGGTCTTCGTCCCTGAAACCAGCGCCTGCTGTGGCGTCATCCCATACTTCACTTCGGAAATCATCTCGTCGCGCACCGTTCCCGTTCCCGGCCCATAAGAATGATCGGAGCCCGCCGCAATCGTCACACCCGAGCGCAGCGCAAGCTGAAAGCTCGGGAAATGTGTTTTTGCCAGTGCATTCACCTTCGTGATGACGTACTCCGGAAAATGCATTTTCACTCCATTTGCAACGCTCTCTTCCACGACGAATACAGTCGGCACAAACACGGTCCCATGGCTCTTCATGAAGTCCGCTGCTGCCTGATCCATTTCCGAACCGTGCTCGATCGAATCCACGCCCGCTTCCAGCGACGCGCGAATGCTGCGAATATTTTCCGCATGCGACGCTACTTTGACGTGCGCCATGTGCGCCTGCTCAACAATCACTTTCAATTCTTCCGGCGAAAGCTGCTCGGAAGTCGGCGAATCCAGTGGCGAAAGCACCCCGCCGGAAGCCATCACCTTTATCACCCGCGCTCCATACTTGAGTTGCAGGTGCACGGCCTTCTCCGCATCCGCGGTCGAGTTGATGAACCCGTGCAAAGGCGTGTAGAAATCGTCCATAGGCAGGTACGGTGGCTGCGCATTGAAATCACCGTGGCCCCCTGGAATCGAAATCGCGTGTGCGGCCGGAACAAGATGTGGCCCTGGAATCGTGCCTTCCTCAATCGCATCTTTTAGCGCGACGTCGATAAATCCTTCCGTGGCCAGGACCCGTGCGCCAACCACCCCGGAAGAAAGCGCGTAGCTCATCGCCTTGCTGCCGCGTAATGCCGCCAGCGGCTCCGAAACGGGCTGCCCAAACGCGCCAGACCAGATGTGGATATGCGCGTCTACAAAACCCGGCATCACTGTGTAACTCGAAAGATCGACCTGCTCCGCCCCTGCCGGCACACTAATGTCTTTGCCGACGGCCGTCACTTTTCCATCGGTGATCACCACAACGGCCGGCGCAATCGGCGCCTTCTCCGCGTCATAGATCAATTTTCCGCACCGGACATACACCACCTTCGGCGGCGCTGCGAACGCCGCCAGCGCGCCGAATAAGCACACCACTACCGCCATCAAGATCCTTCGCATCAAATTCTCCTTTTGGTCGTTCCGACCGCCACGTTTCGCTGCCGCAAATGATCTCATCGCGCGCCAGCCTAAATCGCTGGCAGGCCGAAGTCAATTGCAGATGGCCATTTTTTATCCGCGGCCCTCAGTAGTGAAAATGGAAGCGGAATTCGGCGTAAATCTGCCGCGGATCGTTGTAGTGAAATCCGCCAAACGTGAGGCTGTTATCCAGCTCCACGCGGCGGTTAGCCATATTCAGCGCTGTCACGGAAATGCTGTATTTTTCTGCGAAGCTCTTCCCCAGCGATATATCAAACGTGGTGTGCCCCGGCAGATAATTTCCCGGATACTGCGCATCCGGAATCCCGTTTGTGAACCCGGAGCCGTAGTACACGTTTGTCGAAGCGTACGCCTGCCAGGGAAGAGTGGCATTGAAGCCAGCGTTTAATGTGTTTCGCTGATCGTGGTCCACTGGTGAAAATCCAGGCGGTATGGCGAAGATCAAGCCCCCCGTAATGGGCGAAGTGGCCTGCGCGATTTGGTTTGCATAGGCAAGGTGAAACTGGCCGCGATGCCAAAGCCGGGGAGACCGCAGCGTGAGTTCCCAACCTTGAATCAAGGCTGCATCCCACGTGATCGGCCAGAAGAGATTCGATTCTCCGATATTGTTGTGGTCCAACCAATTCGTGGCACGAGTTTGGTACGTATCCGCGTCGAGAGCCCATCCCCGATAGGGAATCGTGACACCAAATTGAGATTCATGATCCCTCTCACCGTGCAGCGGAGCGAATGCAAAACCCTGGCTGCTTGCCAAACCGACCAGTGCGTCGGTGGCCGTCGCGAGCGGCGGAGCCTGATAAAAGTCGCCGTAGAAGGCGCGAAACACCCAGTTCAGGCGAGGAACTTTTACAGCCACGCCAAAACGCGGATCCGTCGCACTCTCCGAGATGTCGGCGGTAAAGTGCGTATAACGAAGGCCGGCGATCAAGGTCAGCCACGAAGTCACTTTGAACTTGTCGTCGATGAATAAGCTCGCGAGCCCTCCTGTTACGCCAATCGAAGAGGCCGGGAAGTTTTGGCTGCCGTCTGTGAATTGGTTTTCGAAGTCGTTGTATTGGTGCTGGCCGAATCCGTACACGCCGGCCTGAAGATCATTTCTCCAAAAGTTTGCATTAACAGATGCTTGCAAACCGCCATAATTCGCAACTTGGTCTACGGTTGAGATCACCGGAAAATCGTTTGCGCCTCCTTGGTAGTCCGCGCTGTTGTAGTGATAAAAGGGAGAAACCGTAAGCAGCAGATTCGCATTGAAGGTGTGCACCCAGGAGAGGGTCACGTACCCATCGCGCTCATGCTCGCCGTCGCGGAGGCCATAACTCGGAGATTCCCCCGACGCCACTAGTTGCTGATTTCCGATGGAGTCGGGGTCCGGGTCGTACGGGATCTGATAATAATCCTCCCGCAGCGAGGTGACCACGCGAAATTGGTTCTTAGCATCGGGATTGTAAATAAACGAAGCGAATCCCCCATAGCCATTCTCCGCATCGTGAAAGACTTCTCCGATGGGAGTCTGAAGCCCGTAATTGCTCCGGTTTCCGTTTGCGCTGACATAGTACGCAAATCGCTGTGAGTGTCCGCCGCAGCTGATTTGGTCGTTGGTTTGATAGAAATTTCCAACGCTGGTCGCGACGTCGCATTCCCGATCGCGTTCAAAGCCGGTGCGCGGTACGATGTTGAAAATGCCGTAGGTCCGGTCTCCGTAATCGGCGTCGTAGCTCCCCCTTTGAATTTCAAGGTAATCGATGTCCTTCGGGTCAATCACCGGGCCCAGATTAGCGGCGATATTCGTGTTGGGGATGGGAACGCCGTCGATCAGCCAATCCACCTGGTGGCCTCCTCGCATGTGCAGCATGTCGTGGGTAACGTACGCCGCTGGCGTGTAATCCGTGATCATTTGCAGAGCGTTGGTGCGGTCGGCGCCTGGGGTTTGCACGATATCCTCCCGATCCACAAGCGATGTTGGCGTTACGGAATCGACGTTCGCTATATTTTCTTGTGATTCTTCAGAAATCGTTGCTGTCTGATTCACAGTCGCGATCGTGAGTTGATAGTGCAGAGTCGGCGAGGAATCCGAAGCCACGGTGACTGTTTGCTGATCATCCGCAAACCCGCTCTTCGTCACTGTCACCAGATAGTCGCCCACCGGCACAGCCGAAAACGAAAACGCGCCGTCCTGATTCGTCTGCGCCGTCTGTGTCCAGTCAGAGGTCGCCGATTTCAGCTTCACCGAGGCGTCGGCAATCGGCCGGTGCTGTGGATCGTGCACGACGCCTTTCACGTTTCCAAATATAGTGGCAAAAACCGATGCTCCAAAAAGCACGAATACCGCGAATGCCTGCAAAACTCTTCGCATAAGCCTTTTCTCTCCTCGTGGAAAGGTTCAGCGCGGCTGCATGGCCGCGGTGCGGGTTAATCAACGTGCGTGGAGAGCGAACAGCGCTTTACTGGACCGACGTGAGGAATCGAGGAGGGGGCGAGAGCGGTTTCACGAATCTTGAAATTTCCAAAGAGTTGGCAATCTGCACCGGACGCAACACTTCTCCAGACGCCGGAGCAAAACTTGCCCGAGGCAGTACAAAAGCCCCAGGTATCATCGCTGGACGCGCCGGATCCTTGCAGCAAGACATCGAACATGAGGTCATTGCGCTCATCTCGTGTCCGCAATCCATCGGCGCCGAATCCTTCGACGCGGCCGGCGGCTGCTTGTGGTGATGATGTTCCGGCACGTTGCAAAATCCCCCCACGCAACAGTTTGTGCCATACGCCACCAAAGCACCACCGCCCAGCGGCGCATACAAAAGCGCCACCGCCAGCAAGCACAGCCACGCTGTCGCCACCCGATGCCGTTTATGTTTTGGACTGTTCAAAGGAACCCGATACCGCCCCAATAATACCTCAGTTAGACGCCTCGCTGTGCTCATAAGGTAGCCGAACTTTGCGAACGGACCTGCCGCTCCCATCTTGACTTGCCAGCGCCTGCGTCGCAGACTAATTTCATGGCTCACACGTATCTTCTATTTGATTTTGGCACCGACGAAGAGAAAGCCCAGCTAGCCCGCCATAAACTCGAAGGCTGGAAACAGGCCTTCCGCTTGGATAAAAAGCTCCAATATAAGCTCGAACGTGGCGAAGAGGAAGCGAAGTCCGTCTCAGAGCCTGTCCAAAAAGCTGCGGCGTCCCCGAAAACCGAAAAGTCCAAGACGAAAGCGAAATCAAAAGCCAAGTCCTCCAAAGCGGAAACCTCCGAAGAAGCTCCGACCGCCAATGGCAAAGTGAACTTGCTGGTCCGTCTCTATTTTTCCGGCCACGAAAAGCTCACCGAGCAGCGCTGGCTCGATCGCATCCCAACCGAGGAACCTTTCAAGGAAGCTTCGCCGCGCGTGGTGCGTCAGGGCGAAGCGCGGTTCGACGAAGTCGTGCAACAGTTTGATTCTCTAGGGTAGCATCGCCAGTTTCGCGTGGTAGCGCCGGAGTTCAGGTATAATAGGGTTCCGCTGAGGCAAAATCCCGCTTCCCGACGAGGGCAGACCGAATGGCGTTACAAACGCGCGTCAAACTTGCCAAGCTTGACGCCCCCAAGTTGCACGGCCTCGATCGCGACACCCTCATCCGTATTTACCGCACCATGTTCCTTTCCCGCAGGCTGGACGACCGCGAAATCCAGCTCAAGCGCCAAACCAAAATCTTCTTTCAAATCTCCGGCGCAGGCCACGAAGCCGTCACCGCTTCTATGGGGCTTCTTCTTCGTCCCGGCACGGATTGGCTCTATTCTTACTATCGCGATCGCGCCCTCTGCTTGATGCTTGGCGTCAGGCCGCTCGATATGCTCCTGCAAGCGGTCGGTGCGAAGGATGATCCCAGCTCCGGCGGCCGCCAAATGCCCTCGCACTGGGGGCTCCCCCATCTTAATATCGTCAACAAATCCTCCTGCACCGGGACGCAATTTGTGCAGGCGGTGGGCGCCGCCGAAGCTACGCTCTACTATGGCAATCATCCAAAAGCCTTGGCGCAAGCCAAGAAAGCTCCGCTCGGCGAGCATGTCCGCCACCAGCCCGACGAGATCGTTTATGTCTCCGCGGGCGACGGCGCCACCAGCGAAGGCGAATTCTGGGAGTCGCTGAACGCTGCTTGCGCTAAAAAACTCCCGCTGCTTTATCTCATCGAAGACAACGGGTACGCCATTTCCGTTCCTGTGGAAGTACAAACCGCCGGGGGCAGCATCTCGAAGCTCACGCGCGGCTTCCCGGGCTTGCACATCGCCGAATGCGATGGCACCGACCCTCTCGAAAGTTACGCCGTCTGCAAAACCGCCGTTCAATACTGCCGCGAACGCCGCGGCCCCGCCCTCATTCACGCGCACGTAACGCGCCCCTATTCCCATTCGCTATCCGACGACGAAAAACTCTACAAAACTCCCGAAGAACGCGAAGACGAAGCGCACCGCGACCCCATCTCAAAATTTTCGCTCTTCCTCGTCCGCGAAGGCATCCTCGATCAGAAAGAAATCGAAGCCCTCGAAGCCGAAGTCGACCAGGAAGTACGCAACGCCGCCGACGAAGCGCTCGCCGCCGAAGAGCCGCAAATCGATTCCATCCGCGCAAACATTTTTTCGCCTGATATCGATCCCACCTCGCCCGCCTTTGCCGCGCAGCCCCAGTTGCACGGCGCTCCGAAAACTATGGTCGAAATGGTCGCCGCTACGCTCTCTGACGAAATGGCGCGCGACGAGCGCATCACCGTTTTCGGCGAGGACGTTGCCGACGCCAGCCGCGAAGACACTTTGAAGCAGCTAAAAGGGAAGGGCGGCGTTTTCAAAGCCACGTCCGGTCTTCAGCGCAAGTACGGCCACGATCGCGTCTTCAACACGCCCCTCGCGGAAGCGGCCATCGTCGGCCGAGGCATCGGCATGGCCACGCGCGGCCTCAAACCCGTGGCCGAAATTCAATTCTTCGATTATATCTGGCCCGCCATGATGCAAATTCGCGACGAATTATGCGTCATGCGCTGGCGCTCGAACGGTGTCTTCAAGGCCCCTGTCGTCCTGCGCGTCGCGATTGGCGGCTACCTGACCGGCGGAGCCATCTATCACAGCCAAAGCGGCGAATCGATTTTCACGCACTGCCCCGGCCTGCGCGTTGTCATGCCCTCCACGGCTCTGGATGTTGCCGGTCTCTTGCGCACCGCCATTCGCTGCGATGATCCCGTCATGTTTCTCGAGCACAAACATCTCTATCGCCAGCCCTACAATCGCTCCGAATATCCCGGCCCCGATTACACAGTTCCCTTCGGCAAAGCGCGCTTGGTCGCGGAAGGAACAGACGTCAGCATCATCACCTACGGCGCACTGGTGCACCGCGCCGAAGTTGCCGCCGCCCAATTGCTCCGCGAAGGCATTTCCGTCGAAATTATCGACCTGCGTTCGCTCTCGCCCTACGACTGGGAAGCCATCGCCAAAACCGTTCGCAAAACGCACCGCGTCATCGTGGCCTACGAAGACATGCTGAGCTGGGGCTACGGCGCGGAACTCGCCGCACGCATCGCCGACGAACTTTTCGAGGAACTCGACGCTCCCGTAAAGCGCGTTGCGGCCATGGACACCTTCTGCGCCTACCAGCCCAAGCTCGAAGACGTAATCCTCCCGCAAACCACGCACATCACCGCCGCTGTCAAACAACTGCTCGAATACTAGCGGTCTGCGCGCCCGGCCTCCCGCCCCCCACTAAGTTGGAGGCAACTTTTTACCACTTTTGCGCGTATTCTATTGTAGAGAAGGACGGAAGCACGCCTCTTTGGAGGGTATGCACATGACTTGCCCAAGTTGCAGCAAAGACATCGCCATCGGTTCCAAGTATTGTTACAACTGTGGCGCGAAACAGCCCGAATCCGGCGCGCCGGGCCTCTCTCCCGCCACTGGCGCTCATAAGCGCCTCATGCGCTCCAGCACCGACAAAAAGATAGCCGGCGTCTGCGGCGGCTTGGCCGACTATTTCGATATGGACCCGACCATCATCCGCGTCCTGTGGCTCTTGCTCGTGATTTGCGGTGGCACAGGCGTTCTCGCCTACGTCATTCTGTGGATCGTCCTGCCCGTTGCTCCCGGCGGGGTCGTTCCTACGTCCTCGACGGTCACCACCGCCTAGCATTTCGGATCGTTGCTGTGGGTATCGCTCCTTCCGAATACCGGGAATTTCTACCGCCGTTGGCTCTTTCTGAACATTTGCTCTGTCTTTGGACTCAAACCATACGTCCAACCGTGGAATTCGCGCAGCGCGTCTTGCCGGACTGTTGTGTCGACATCCTCCTCATTAACGAAGTTCCGACCGTAGTTGGTCCCTGGACCAAACCTTTCGTCGCTTCTCTCCCCCCTGGCACAATCATCATCGGTGCGCGTTGCCATCCGGGGCTTGCACCGGGCCTGCTCGGCGTACCCGCTTCGGAACTCCTCAATTGTTCCGTGCCTCTTAGCGACCTTTGGGGCGTCGCCAAAACTGCTCGATTTGCCCGGATTGCTGATCAGCCCAGTCTGTCGGAGCGCATCTCGGCAATGCAGACGGCCCTGCTCGACCGCGTCGCGAACTCCAGTCCTGTCGACAAAGCGACACGAGCAGCTATCCACTGGATCTCGCAGCACCCCCATGGGCGAGTTGAACAACTCAGTCAGTGGCTCGGTCTTAGTCGCCGGCAAATTCAGCGCCGGTTTGCTGCGGCTGTCGGTTACGGTCCGAAACTATTCCAGTCCGTCCTCCGCTTTCAGCGCCTCCTTCATCTAGCCGCCGACCCAGGCGTTCACGCTAATCTTGCGCAGCTCGCCGCTTACGCCGAGTACGCCGATCAGGCGCACATGACTCGGGAACTGCAGCGTTTTTCCGGTAACCCGCCGCGTATTTCTCTCCAATCTGCCCGTTGCACCCTTGGTTTATCCGGCCTCATTTAAGCTCCGGAAAGCATCGATCCTCAACGTTCACATGTCCGATTCGTTCAAGACGAGAGCATACTGATCAGCTTAGGCTAGGCCTATGCTAACTCGAAGAGAGCTTTTGGCATGCTTCGCGACGGTCCCTTTTCTTACTCTGGCAAAAGGAGAATCTCTGCCCATGGACCAACGGATCAGCGCCGTGACACTTGGTGTGAAGGACCTTGCACTCTCGAAGAAATTCTATGTCGATGGGCTCGGTTGGAAGCCCGTCTTCGAAAACAGTGAAATCATCTTTTTTCAAACCGGCGGGACGGTGTTTGCCTTGTTTCTGCGCGACCAGCTTGCCGCGGATTTTGGCGCCGACCCGAAATCCTACGGACGCGCGCCGCTGGCCTTGGGTTATAACGCCCGCATGAAGAGCGAAGTAGATCCACTTATCCAACGCGCTCAATCCGCCGGTGGAACCTTGCTAAGTCGCGCGGACGAAAAATCGTGGGGAGGATATTCTGGCTATTTTGCCGACCCGGATGGGTTTGCGTGGGAGGTGGCCTGGAATCCAGCGTGGCCAATGGCGCAGGATGGCAGCGTTAAGTTTGGAACTTGATCTGCCGCGGAGACCTTATTTGCCTAGTTTGGCATTCCGCGGTGCGCGCGACTTCCCGCCGCTCTCAAACAATGGATAGTCGACTGAAATCAGTCCTGCTCCCGTGGTCGCGAGCGCGAAGCATCCTGCCGCCACCGCCATCGGGTACGCGTATTCATTCACCGCCAGATAACTGTGCGGCGCATAAACCCGCCACATTAAAAACACCATCTCGGCCGCCAGCAACAGCGCCGCCCCGCGCGTAAACAGCCCAATCACCAACAATCCCCCTCCGAAAAGCTCCAGCACTCCCGAAACGTAAACAAAATATCCTGGCAGCCCGTGCTGCGCGAAGAGCGCATGGGTGGCGCTCGTCCGATGAGCGAGGATTGGGTAACCATGCGACATGAAAATGACGCCAAGCGCCACGCGCAGCAGCAGTAGCGCCAATGGCTGTAAGGCATTGAGAGATTTCATCGAGTCCCTTCAAATCGAAATTGGAGGAAAATTTCTAACGCGGCGGCATTTTAACAGAAAAACAAACGCATCACGCCCAAGCCCGGACCCAGCCGGAAAATCAGGTACAATCTTTAGCGAAGAATAAGTGGACGCTCAAACCCCATGCCCATAGATTGTTTCTTTGCAGAGATGAATAGCGCGCCGGGCCTCGTAATCGCCCCTCGACCCATAACCCCTTCCGCCTTTTTCCTCGCCGCCGGGAAAGCCTCATGAAACGCAAACTTCTGATTGCCGTGCCCCTCCTTCTTCTCGTCGCCGTGACGGCTTGGTTTTTCCGTCCCAAGCATGAAACGCTCGGCGAAGCTTACGTCGGCGAACGCACCGCGACTCTTTGGAGCAGCGTGGCCCAAGTTCGCGAGCCTCTTGACACTCTGCACTACGGCGACCGCGTCGATGTTGTCTCCCGCCGCAATGACAGCATCAAGGTACGTACCGCAGATGGCGAATTAGGCTGGGTGGAAGGCCGTTACTTGATGGACCCCCCGCTCTGGCAGCGCAGCACAAAGCTTCTAAAATTGGTTCAGCCCATGCCCGTGCAAGCCAGCGGCCGCACCAAGGTCCAAACGAATCTTCGCGTCGAGCCGGGCCGAACCCAAGCGCGTCTCTATCAGTTCGGGCGCGGCGTCCCCGTCGAGATTGTCGGCAGAGCCGTCGCCGATTGGGTCCAGACCACCGACGAAAAAGAATCCGCGAACGAGCCCCTGGACACAAAAAAAGAAGATTGGTTCTTGGTTCGCGGAGTGGCCACCCGTCCGCCTGGAGAGTCCACCGCGCGTGCCGCGGAAACCACCACAACGCAGCCAGGCGACCAGACGCTGCCTATCGCCGGCTGGGTGATTGCGCGCTTCATTGAACTGGATTTGCCCGATCCCGTGCGCGACGGCGCCAATTCCGCAAACATCCGCCCGGTCGCGTGGTTCGAGTTGAACCGCGTCAGCGATCCCTCGGGCGACAAAATCCAGTACCTCGTCGCGGCAGCCCGCGGGCCCGAGGGCCAGCCCTGCGATTTCTCGACCCTCCGCGTCTACACCTGGAACTTGAAGAAAGAGCGCTACGAGACCGCCTATATCGAAAACGACCTCTGCGGCCAATTACCCGTCCGCGTCGGCAAAAGCCCGAAAGGCGAACCCGAATTTCGCTTCCACGAAATGGACGGCAACAAAGAAGAGCGCGTCTATCGTCTAATGCAAACGGTCGTCCGCCGCATCCGCGAAAACGGAGAGAGCACGAAGAAGTCCGGGCACGCTTCGACAAGCAAATCACCTGCAAAGTAATGGGCCGTAAAGAGCACGCACAAGGGTTGCGCGAATAGGATTGCGCTACCCAACGAAAGGAAAAACAGAAGAATGGCGCTGCATATCAGCGAGTCCGAAGTGCGAGCCGTGCTCACCATGCCCATGGCCATCGAAGCCGTCGAAGTTATTTCGCGAAAGCAGGCGACCGGAGAAGTGGTCGTGCATCCTCGCCGGCGTTTTGAACTGCCGGGCGGCGGTTTTTTTCACTACATGGCTGCGGCCGATTTTTCCGCGGGTTTTGTGGCCATGAAGCAGTACACCTACGTGCAGGGAAAAATCCGATTTCTGGTACCTCTCTATGAAATGCGCACGGGCGACCTGGTCGCTTTGATCGAAGCGGATTACATGGGCCAGTTGCGCACCGGCGCGGCTTCTGGCGTGGCCACCAAATTTCTTTCGCGGCAAAACAGCAGCGTCGCCGCCATCATCGGCACAGGTGGCCAGGCGCGCACGCAACTGGAAGCGTTGCCAGCGTTCGCAAACTCGAATCGGCCAGAGTCTATGGCCGCGATGCCTCCAAGCGCGAAACGTTTGCAAAGGAATTGAGCGAACGGCTTGGCTTTCCTGTGCAAAACGCAACCTCCTCGAGCGAAGCCGTTCGCGGAGCGGACATCCTCTGCACCGCCACCACCGCCGCGAACCCCGTCGTGAGCGGTGCCGACCTCGCTCCCGGCGTGCACATGAACGCCATCGGCGCGAATCATGCGCACAAGCGCGAACTCGACGATGAGGCCGTAGCGAGCGCCGACGTCATCGTCGTCGATTCCATCGAGCAATCCCGCCAGGAAGCCGGCGATCTCATCCTCGCGTTTCGCGGCGACGAAGTATGTTGGACCGGCGTAAAAAAATTGTCGGATGTCGTGGCGAAAAAGTCGCCCGGAAGGACCAGCGACACGGAGGTCACCCTTTTTAAATCCAATGGGATTGCTTCGTGGGATTTGGCCGTCGCCATGAAAGTCTATGCGCTGGCGAAAGAAAAAAGATTGGGAAGGGAATTGCCGTTCTGGGCCGGCGGCGTTTCAAGCCAGTCAAGCTGAGTCGTGCGCTAGTGCGTCGCTTCCTTAAACTTCCGGCGTATCGCTTCGTGGAGCCGGTTGCGCACTTCGCCCGGCAGTTCGACGAGTTCCGAGTCGCAGAAAAGTTTCACGGTCTTCTTCGTTTGATCGACCACCAGCTTGCATTCCAGGCACTCGCTGAGATGGCTCTCCAGTTCGTGCTTCGACGCGGCATCCAGCTCGCCGTCGATGAAATCCGAAAGTTCGTGAATGACGTCGTCGCAGTTCAATTTGTTCCACCCTGCTGAAAATAGCGATTCAATTTTTGCCGGAGTTTCAACCGCGCTCGCAGCAGCCGCGATTTCACGGCCGGAACCGAAATGCCAATCGCGTCCGCCGTTTCCTCCGTCGAAAGTTCTTCAATGTCGCGCAGCACAAAAACCGTTCGATACTCCGGCTCGAGCTCGTCAATCACGCTGGACAAAATCTCCCGCATCTCCGTTTGTGCAAAGCGCTGCTCGGGTCCCGGCCCCCAGTCCTGCAGCTCGCGCGGCATCAGGTCTTCGTCGCCTTCGATGGGTTCGTCCAGAGAAAACTGGTTTGGCCGGCGCTTCCGCAGACGCATCAGCGCCTCATTCGCGGCTATGCGCACCAGCCAGGTATAAAATCGCGAATCGCCCTGAAAAGTTTTCAAGTGGGAATAGGATTTGAGGAAGGCATCCTGCATCGCATCTTCGGCATCCTCGCGATTGCGAGTGATGTTCATGGTCAGCCGAAAAATCTTTCGCTCATAGCGGCTGACCAACTCCTCAAATGCCGCCGTATCGCCGGATTTCGCGGCCGCCACCAGCAGATGCTCGTCTTCGCGCGCAACTGCAGAGGCCAGCCGGTGTGGGTTAGGTGTGCTCAAGAAAGTTCGCGGGCGGAAGATCAGCCCTGCTCCAAATGTCTCCGTCTTTACGTTAGCACAAAGCACGAAATGCGCACCCGCTACTCCCTCATTTCGATGAGGCAGCCTATCGCCCAGGATTCAGGAATCTGTAGCGCTGCGTGCTCCACCGCCGGCTACGAGAGAGCGACAGTGCTTGACAGCCAGAGCCCGCCTGTCTACAGTTTTGGTTGAGCATTTGTCTAGAGCACGATGGCCTACCGAGACCTTTCTGCTTCCTCCCGGCTCCCACTTTCCATGCGCCTGCATCTTTCTATATCCTCCTTCACGGTCTTGGCTTTACGCGGCTCTTGCGAGCCTCCGTAGCGGTCCAGTCTTGCGACGTTCTCAAACGCTGCTTCAGCACCGCCATGAGACCTTGACCGTTGGGACCGCTCACCGCGAATCTTGGCACTTGGCACTCAAAATAGGCAACACTAGGACCATGCGAACACTCCCCGACCATCTGCGAAAAGGCATGAAGCTGGTCATCGTCGGCTGCAACCCGAGCGAATCCTCCGTGCGCGTCGGCCACTATTACGCGGGCCGCACCAATCAGTTCTGGCCCATCCTTTACGAGAGCGGCGTCGTTCCCGAACCGTTCGACTATCACGACGATAAGCGCGTGATCGAATTCGGCATTGGGCTCACCGACCTTGTTAAGCGCCCCACCAAAGGCGTGGAGGAACTCACGCGTGGAGATTTCGCCGAAGGCCGCATTGTCCTCTCGCAAAAACTGGAAGAGTTCTCGCCCCACGTTGTTGCCTTCAACGGCAAAATAGTTTACGAACAGTTTTCTCAGCGCAAGTGCAAGTTTGGCCTTCAGAAAGAATTGCTCTATGGCGCGCGCGTCTACGTGCTTCCTTCCACCAGCGGCCAGAACGCGCAAGGAAAGAGCGAGAAATTGCAGCATTTCCGCAAACTCGCGCAACTTGTCGCAAAGACGGAGAAAGAACGCGACTCCAAAGACCATGATGCGAAGGGCCAGAGCCTTTAGAACGGAGAAGCTTTATGAGTAACGCAGCGCAAACCGCTCCTTCAGGTCCGGTCATCCTGGAGAGCCGACACGACGGCATCGCGATCCTGGTGATGAACCGTCCCGATAAATTGAACGCTCTGAACAACGAACTCTCGACAGCTCTCAACGAAGCGCTGGCCCGTATTGCCGAAGATGATTCCGTTCATGTTGTCGTGCTCTGCGGAGCGGGCCGCGCCTTCTGCGCGGGCGGTGACCTCGGCGCCATCGGCAAGGGGCGCGAGCGCAATGAGACCGCCGAACTTGGTCCGATTTTGCGCTCCGGGATGCAAGCCGTCCTAAAAATGCGCCTTATGCCGCAGCCGGTGATCGCGGCTGTCAACGGTCCCGCCGCCGGTGCCGGTATGAACCTCGCGCTTGCGGCGGATATTCGCATTGCCGCGGACACAGCAACCTTTGGACAGAATTTTTCTAAAGTGGGATTGTTTCCCGATTATGGAGGAACCTATTTTCTTCCGCAGCTTGTTGGCCCTTCCGTGGCTGCCGAAATGTTTTATACAGGGGAGATGATCGATGCACAAACCGCGTTGCGCCTCGGAATTGTGAGCCGCATCGTTCCGGCCGCGCAATTGGAAGCGGAAGTGAAAACGCTGGCGCAGAAAATCGCCCAAGGTCCTCCGATCGCCATCCGCGCCGTGAAGAAGATTCTCTTTGGAAGCCACGAGGACGCGCTGGTGAAAGCCCTCGATCACGAAGTGGAGCTGCAAATGAAATGTTTTCATTCGGAAGACTGCAGCGAGGGAATCCGCGCCTTCTTCGAAAAACGGCATCCGAAATTCCAAGGCAAGTAATGCCGCGATCCAGCCGTTGTCCCGCCGTCCAGGTTCCGGAAGTGTGTGGCTATAATGGATGACATGCAAATCTCTGTAAAAGAAGTAAGCGAGCGCATCGCCCGCGGTGACAAGCTGCTGCTGGTGGATGTGCGCGAGCCGTGGGAGCACGACCTTTGCAAGATTCCCGGGGCGAAGTTGATTCCGCTCGGCACGCTCCCCGCCAATTTGAATGCGCTGCTCGATGCGGACGACGTGATTTGCTACTGCCACCATGGCATGCGCAGCCTAGACGCCGCCGTGTGGCTGCGGCAGCAGGGCGTCGAGAGCGCAAAGTCGATGGCGGGCGGCATCGAACGCTGGTCGGCGGAGGTAGATCCAAGTGTGCCGCGATATTGAGTGAGGGTCATGGCAAAAGTGAAGCTGCGGTATCTCGAAAAACCAACTTGAACGACGTGCCGCAAAGCAAGAAGTTTCTTGCTCGCGCACGGCGCAGAACTCGATTCGCGCGACCTGGACAAAGAACGCTTGAACGAAGCCGAACTCGATAAGCTGATTGGCGCTCGCGACTACAAGCTTTTTCTAAACCAGCGCAATGAGCTTTATCGCAAGAAAAACATGAAAGAGAATCCGCCTTCGCGCGCCGAAGCGGTCAAGCTCATGGCCAAATTCCCTAACCTTATCCGTCGGCCGGTGGTCATTCGCGGCGACCAAATCGTGCTCGGCTACGACGAAGACGCCTATAAAAAGCTGCTTAAATAAGCGCTCCGATGGAAACAAAAACCATAGCCATAATTGGAGCGTCGACGCTGGGCTGCAGGATCGCGCATGGCGCGCTTATCGCCGGCTATCGCGCCATTCTTGAGGACATCTCGCCTTCGGCCCTCGAGCAGGGGATCGCGCGCATTGCTCAAGCGCTTGCCGATGACCTTGCCCGTGGAAAAATTAGCGCTGCGGTCCGGGACGCGGCGCTGGCGAATCTCAGCAACGGCCCATTCTGCGGAAGACGCTTCGCGCGAGGCGGATTTGATCATCGAAACGGTCTCCGACGAAATGGAAATGAAGATCGAACTTTTCACGATTTTCGACAAATTCGCCAAACCCGGCGTTATTTTCGCCAGCACCACCGCTTCGCTTTCCATCACGGATTTGGCCGCCATCACATTTTGCCCCGAGCACTGCATTGGAATGCGCTTTACCTTTGACCCGCGGAGTGCATCTCGTCTCGAACTGGTGACCGGGCTGAAGACTTCCGCGGAAACGGTCGCAGCGTGTCGCGAAGTGGGCCGTTGCATGGGCCGAGAAGTCTCCGTCTTAAGCGACGAGCAAGTCGCGTCCGCGAGCGCGGGCCTTTGAACTGCAATCGTCACTCGACTCTCCCAAGACAGTACGGGGTTGAAACACGATCGAAAATAGAAGCGACGACATGAACAAAGCACTCTCGGAAAAGATCGTCATCCAGCAAGGCGACCTGACGGACATGGACACGGACGCCATCGTCAACGCCGCGAACAACGACCTGCAGCTAGGCGGGGGCGTCGCGGGAGCCATCCGTCGCAAAGGCGGAGACGATATTCAGCGCGAGTGCGACGCCATCGGAAGCATCCCCGTTGGCTACGCGGCCATCACCGGCGGTGGCAAGCTCGCAGCACGCCACGTTATCCACGCCGCGAGCATGCAGCTCGGCGGGCATACCACGGCCGCCAATCTGCGTACTTCCGTCGCTCATTCTCTGCGCATCGCCGCGGAGCGCGGCTTGAAGACCATCGCTTTTCCCGCCGTCGGGACGGGTATCGCTGGATTCCCCATCGACGAATGCGCTTCCATCATGCTGCAGGAGGCGGCCCAGCACCTGAAAGGCGAAACATCGCTCGAGAAAATCTACTTTGTGCTCTTCGATGACCGCGCCTGCGACATCTTTGCCAGGGCCTGGAAGCGGATCGAGTAAGAGCACCCCCCCTCAATCTACGCGACGCATTTCAAGAGGAGTTGACCTGGTGCCAAGGTGGCATTGGCCGGGGTACCCCTCCCCCCGGTTTTTTGTAAGTGTTGCTTCTAAAGGACTTAAGTTAAAGCCTGCCTACGCTAGTCCATCTACTGACTGGGCTTCTTTAGCGTGGGCCGGTCGCCAGCCGGGGGTGGCGGGGGCGTTGCGGAGGCCGGGGTAGCGCCGCCCGCAGGGTTAGCTGCAGAGATACCGCCCTCGGAATAGGGCTTTTTCAGCCAGCGTTCGGCTTCTTGTTGGGCGCCCCCGGTATTGTCGTTCGTCTGTTTGGCTTTGCTGTATTGGTTCACGGCGCGTTCACGCTGGCCAAGCAAATCGAAAATCTTCCCCAAATAGATGTTGCTCCAGACTTCCGTCCATTTTTCCGATGGCTCGGGAACCGCCTGCAACGATTCACGGAAGGCATTGGCAGCGGCTTGATAATTCTTCTGGTAGAAGAAAGCTTCTCCCATTCGGAAATTGGCGAGCGGGCGGCCGGGTTGGATCGAGAGCGCTTTCTGATATTGCTGGATAGCGGCGTAGTAGTTGCCCTGCTCAGCAAGCTCTTCTCCGCGGGCGATGGCCGCGCGAGCGCGAAGAGAAACGCTGCCCTTGAGCACTAGATTGTTTGGATCAACCTTGATGCCGCCGGGCTTGGGGCGGCCAAAGGTTTCGACGATGAATGGCGATTCCATGCCGAGAACATCCACCCATTTCGTTTCCGGATTGCCTTCGGTATCGATGCGCAGCTCGATGGGCATACTGAAGGTGTCGATGGGCTGTTTGATCTTGCCGACGATACGGAAACCTTTGGGCGTGCGGTAGACCACGAAATCAGTCGTAAAGTCTGGGACACCAGTGGAATTGAGCCATTGCACGAAGAAACCACGGAGATTCGGCGGGACTTGGCCTGGCGGGGCGGCAGCCTGGGAGTCCTTTTCAGCCAGATTCACGAAATCGTCGATAGTTGCCGTTTTCCCTGCATACTTGGTCGCAAAATCATGGAGCAGATTCCCAAAGGCGACATCACCTATCAATCCGCGAAGCATGTGGAAAACCATCGCGCCTTTATTCAGCACCACCGAACGGTAGTCGCTTGAATAAGGAGCGAGCCGCACCGCCTGCGCAATGGGGGCAGCTTCGTCATACATGAGCGCGCCTACCGCAAATTCGTCGACGGTGCGCAGGCCGGCTTCTTTACCCGCGCTTTTCTCGGCGTAGATCTCCTCGCAGTAGCGGGAGAGGCCGTCTGTCACCCAAACATCTCCCGCCGTGGCCGGAAGAATCGAGTTACCAAACCATTGAGCCGCCACCAGACGGGCGATGGTGCGTTCCGCGGTTTTCGGTTCCCAGAGACGGTGGCTCAGCAGGAGAACACCCGGCGCGGCGAAAT
This sequence comes from uncultured Acidobacteriota bacterium, assembly GCA_963804545.1. Classification (GTDB taxonomy): domain Bacteria; phylum Acidobacteriota; class Terriglobia; order Acidiferrales; family UBA7541; genus Acidiferrum. The sequence continues at coordinate 603,830 of CAWDQW010000004.1, read as the reverse complement.
CGCGCAGGGTGCCATCCGGCAGCTGAATGACCGTGAACTCCGGATCCTGGAGGCTGCCGAACAGGTCGGAAAAAACCGTTACGGCGCGGGCCACATCGTCCGCAAAGCCCTGGGCGTTGCCAGAATCGGAGCGTGGAGCGTAAACGGCTACATCGATTCCTTCTGCCTGTTTGGGATTCAACTGCAGATTTCCAGCGACGAACGTGCCGTGCGGGCCGGGAGTCTTGCATTCAAAAGTGTAGAGGAGCCGCCCACCTTCCGCGCCGGACTTTCCCGCCATCGGCGTCGGGGCCGAGCTTTTACCTGAGCCGGCCACCGCGAAATTGTCCGGCACGTTGAGATGAAACGTTGCGGTGTACCGGTTGGAAGGATAATTCGTCAGCGGAAACCACCGGGAGGGAAGAAGCAAATAAGCGTCATCGTGACCGATGACGGCGGCGCGCACCCCCGGCACGGGACTATTTTCTTCGTTGGCAAGCAAGCCGGCATAAGTAAAAGTCAGCGTGACGTGGCCGCCAGTGCCCACCGGAGTGGGCAGCGTAACGAGAACGTAGAGTGGGTTCATCGAGTCGCGGCCGAACCCTAGCGATCGGCCATCGGCCGTCTTTACATCGCTTACGACTAGATTGGGATGGAGCTCGACGCGGATGTTGCTGGATACATCGGTGGCCCGGAAGTCGATTTTTGCGACGGCGCTGATGGATTGGTGCGTAGAGTCCAGCGTGGCGGAGATATCGTAATTTTCCGCTAGAAAACCGACGGGCCGGGGCGCCTGAGCCTGCAAGGGAGAAACAGCGCACATCACGGGCACCACGAGCAAGACAAAAAACACGACACGGATTCTTCGGCGAAGGGGCATCAAACTACCTTTCAATGGCCTGGCAAAATGCGGCACCTTTTACCGGGGTGCAGACCGACACCATTCTGCCTATATAGGATAGCAGAGACCCGCCTAAGTGTTGCCAGCGACGGTCGAGAGAAGCGCGACAATCGCGTCGGCGGCTCGGTCGACGGCTCCCGGAGGGCCAAGACGCTTGCGGACCTCGGCGAGGCCGGAGCGGAGCTCCTCGCGGGCGCGCGGGTCGTTGAGCAGGCGCAGGACCTCTTCGGCGACTCTGCCGGGCGTGAAGTCCTTTTGAATCAGCTCGGGAACGACGCTGGCGCTCGGCGATCAGGTTCACCATACTGAAGTAAGACGTGCGAACCAGGGGCTTGGCGAGCAGAGCTGTGAGCGGCGTCACGCGATAGACGACGACCATGGGCACGTCGAGGAGCGCGGCTTCGACCGTGGCTGTGCCGCTTGAGACGATGGCCGCATCGGCGGCGGCCAGCGCGTTGTAAGTCTGATTTTCGACGATGCGAACGTCTAGCCCAGCGCCCCAGCCCGTTTGCAGATCGTGGATGTTGCTGTGAGCGGCAGCAGCGAGGACAAATTGTGCGGGCCGCTGCGCGTGGATGCGTTGGCAAGCTTTGCGAATCACCGGCATATGCTGTGCCAGTTCAGCATGCCTGCTGCCAGGCAAGATCGCGACAATCGGCTGGCCGGGATCGAGATTGTGCTGGCGGCAGAATTCCTCGCGCGTTTGCGTGGCTCGCACGGCGCCGACGAGAGGATGGCCGATAAATTTCGTGGGAACGCCTGCGCCGCCGAAGAACGCCTCTTCGAAAGGAAAGATGCACAGCGCTTGCGCGAAGCGCCGCCGCACAACGCGCACCCGCCACGGACGCCAGGCCCAGAATTGCGGGCAAATGTAATAAATGTTGCGAACACCGTGCGGGCGCAGCTTGCGCGCCAAGCGCAGATGAAAGCCGGGAAAGTCGGTAAGAATCGCGAAGGGAGGCTTGCGGCGGCCGGCTTCAGAGACCAGGCGGCGCATGGCGCGGATCAGCGAAGGAAGATGGCTGAGAATTTCCGTGATGCCGACTACGGAAACCTCCGAGTAATCGGTGATGACGTCAACCCCGGCGGCGCGCATTTGCTGGCCGCCCATGCCGAAAAGGGCGACGTCCATGCGTTTTTGCAGCGCTGTCGCGAGGCGAGCGGCGTACATATCCCCGGAAGCTTCGCCAGCGGATATTAAGAGCGGAATCGGTGGCATGCGCGGCGGGTGCGACGCTTAATCCGTTGCGGGCTGAGGAGCGGCCAGCGAACCGCGAGGCTGGTCCGCGAGCTGGCCGGCGGAGTCCCGCGTGGATCTTCGCGCTTGTCGTCGTCCGGCAGGCCAAGTTCCTGCTCTTTGTATTGAAGCTGATAGAGGCGGTAGTAGATGCCGCGCTGCGCGAGGAGCTCCTGGTGCGCGCCCTGTTCGCGGAGGCGGCCCTTGTGAAAGACGAGAATGCGCGAGGCGTATTGAATCGTGCTCAGGCGATGCGCGATGACGAGCGACGTGCGCCCAGAAAGCAGGCGGTCGAGCGCTTCGCGAATCTGCAGCTCGGTTTTGGTGTCCACGCTCGAAGTGGCTTCATCGAGGATCAGAAAGCGCGGATTATGCGCGAGAGCGCGCGCGAAGCAGATAAGCTGTCGCTGGCCGACGGAGAGCGTGGAGCCGCGCTCGTTGACGCTGGTCTCGATACCTTCGGGAAGCGAGCGGACAAAATCGCCGAGGCCGATCTCGTCGACGGCGTTTTCCACAGTCGAACGGTCGATGCCGGGCGAACCGAGACGCACATTCGAATCAATCGTTCCCGTGAAAAGAAATGAATCCTGCAGAACAATGCCAAATTGCTGGCGAAGATTCTGGATATTGATGGTGCGGATGTCGATGCCGTCGAGAAGAATCTGGCCGCGCTGCACGTCGTAAAAACGCAGGAGCAGTGAGATGAGCGTGGTCTTGCCAGCGCCGGTATGGCCAACGATAGCGAGCGTCTGCCCCGGCTCGACGCGGAACGAAACATCGCGAAGCACCCAGTCTTCGTCGGCAGGCTCCGGCACATCGCGGTAGCTGAACCAGACATTACGAAATTCGATCTCGCCGCGAGGAGATTCGAGGCGAATGCACCGCGGCGCAGAGTCGATCGTAATAGGCTCGTCCAGGAGCTTGAAGATGCGTTCGGAGGCCGCCATCGCGGATTGCAGGATGTTGAATTTTTCGCTGAGGTCCTGAATGGGACGGAAGAAGCGCGTGGCGTACATGGTGAACGCGGTGAGCACGCCGAGACTGAGGCCGCTCGAGAGCACGCGGTTGCCGCCCGACCAATAAATCAGGGTGATGGTGGCGATGCTGAGAAACTCCACGGCGGGATAAAAGAGCGCGAAAGCGAGAATGGCGTCGTACCACGCCTTCATATTGTCGCGATTGCGATTTGCGAATTCGATGCGCGCTTTGCGCTCGCGGTTGAAGATCTGCACCACGCTCATCCCGGAAATGTATTCCTGAAGAAAAGCGTTGATGCGCGCGATAGCGGTGCGAATGCGTCGGTTGGCGTCGCGCACGAATTTGCGGAAGAAATACGTGACCACGAAAATGAAGGGCAGAACGGCGAAGGCGTCTAACGCGAGGCGCCTGTCGACCGTGAAGAGCAGCGCGGCCATCACGGCGAGCAGGAAGAAATCGTTGATCATGGTAACGACGCCGGCGGCAAAGAGATCGTTCAAAGCGTCGACGTCCGTGGTTACGCGCGTGACGAGGCGCCCGACCGGGTTGCGATCGAAATAGCTCATGGGCATGCGCTGGATATACGCGAAGATTTCACGGCGCATGTCGTACATGGTTTGCTGGCCAACGCGCTGCATAATGCGAATCTGCGCGTATTGCGCGAGGAAATCGGAAATCAGCACGAGCAGGAAGACCAGGCTGATCCACTCAATGCCGCGCCAGGCCTGCGGCTCGGGAATAAGATGGTTCAGCGTTGGAGTAAAGTAGCCGTCAATGGCCTTCCAGAAGAGCCAGGGCGGCGCGAGTTCGAGAGGAGTGACCACGGCGACGAGCATCATCGCCAGCACCACGCGCCACTTGTACGGCCGCAGATATTGCAGCAGCCGCCGCATCAACCGCGCGTCGTAAGCTTTGCCGAGTTTCTCTTCCTCGTGGATATTGCTCATGCGCGTTCGAGCTCTTCTTCCAGCAATTGCTTTTGATAGAGGTCCGCGTAGTAGCCGCCGCGGACGAGCAGTTCGTCGTGCGTACCGCGCTCGCTGATGCGGCCGTCGCGCAACACCACGATTTGATCCGCGTCGCGCACAGTCGATGTGCGGTGAGCGATTAAGATGGTGGTGCGGTCGCGCATGATTCCGCGCAGGCCCCCGAGAATGCGCTCCTCGGTTTGCGTATCAACGCTGGAAAGGGAATCGTCGAGGATCAGGATGCGCGGGTCTCGCACAATCGCGCGCGCAAGTGCAGTGCGCTGCTTTTGGCCACCGGAGAGCGTGATGCCGCGTTCGCCGACCATGGTGTCGTACTTCGCCGGAAATTCTTGAACCTCGGCATCGAGACTTGCCACTTCGGCGGCCTCGCGCACGCGTTCCAGATTAAATTGCGGCAAACCGAAAGCGATATTCTCTCCGACAGTTTCGCTGAAAAGATAGGTGTCTTGCGGCACGTAGCCGATGGAGCGGCGCAAGGTGTCCAGCGGCCATTCGCGAATCGAGCGCCCATCGATCAGCACGGCGCCGTCGGGGGCTTCCCAAAGGCGCGCTACGAGCGCGGCGAGAGTGGTTTTGCCACTCCCCGTGGGCCCGACGATGGCAAGCGTCGAACCGGCGGGAATTTTTAGGTTAATGTCGCGCAGAACTCCCTCCGCCGCGGGGCGGTTGCCGTTGCCGCCGGCATTCGCGTTTCCACCGGCCATCGTGGTCGGATAGGAAAAGTTGAGATTGCGAAATTCGATTTCGCCTTCGACCTTTTGTTCTGCGGGCACCGTCGCGCCGCGGTCGTCGATTTGCGGCTGCGCGGCGAGAATATAGTTCAGACGGCCCATGGAAGCCGCGCCGCGCTGAAAAATATTGGTGACCCAGCCGAGCGCGATCATCGGCCAAACAAGAATGCCGAGATAACTGTAGAAAGCGATCAGAGCGCCGAGAGAAATCCGCCCGCGAAGAACAAGATGTCCGCCTTGCCACAAAACGATCAGGAAAGTAATCCCGATGAGAGCCTGAAGCGACGGCATGAACATGCTCCAGGTGCGGATCAGCTTGACGTTGCGCGAGACGTATTCGCGATTGGGCTCGTCGAAGCCGCGAATCTCCGCTTCTTCTTGAGCGTAGGCGCGCACCACGCGCACTCCGGCCAAATTTTCCTGCACTTTTGCGGAGAGCGTGGCCAGCGAAGCTTGAATCTTCTCGTAAAGCTCGTGAATCACTTTGCCGAAATGCTGTACCACCACCGCCACGATGGGCACCGGCAGAAGAACCCAAAGCGTGAGCGAGCCGGAGAGCTGCGACATGACAAGGATCGCCAGCGCCATGCCAATGATGGTTTGCCCGCTGTACATGATCCCGGGGCCCAGAACCATGCGCACGGCGTTGAGGTCATTTGTCGCGCGGGACATCAATTCGCCGGTGCGGTTGCGCACGTAAAACTCCGGCTCCATGAGCAGCAAGCGATTCAGCAGAGCGCCGCGAATGTCGAACTCAATGTCGCGCGAAACGCCGATCAAAACCCAGCGCGTCACGAAAGAAAGCACCGCGCGCAGCGAAACGAGAGCGATGAGCAGAAGGCAATAAATGCCCAGCGCATGGCGGCTGTGCGGCGAATAGTAGGGAATCATGCGGCTCAGCCACGAATTGGCGAGCAACTGGCCTTGCGCGCTTCTCTCAAAGGGCCTCGCGCTTCCGGCGAGAATATCCGTCAGGACGCCAGTGGCGAGAGGAATGACATTTTGCGCCACGCTCGCCACGACCAGCGCAAACATTCCCAGCGCCGTCGCCCCGCGATAGCGCGCGAGGTATGGGAGCAATCCCACCAGATTTTTCCACGACGACGACTTCGGCGGCTTCTTCACGGCCGCGCTTGCGCCGATCGTCGCTGCCGCCGCGCTCATTTGAGTCTCGATCTCGCCGTCTGCAGCGACGGCGTTTCCATCAGGAAATGTTCGTAGGTCATATCCAGCGACTGATAGCGCTTTGTCGCCGGGTTCCAGGCGATCCCGATGGGCTTCACGTGCGCGTCAGCGCCCATCGTTACCGGCGTGAAGTACAACTGGATTCCCTTGACGGGGTCTTGATCGTACTGCACCTTCCATCCGGCCACGGGCGTTAACGGCGTCAGGGCAAGATAACCCTTCGCGTTTTTCAAATACTCATCGCAGCGCAGCAATTCCGACCATTTTCCGTCGGTTTCTTCCGCAAGGACGGCGCGCGTCACGATGGTTCCCGGGATGTTATTTTTCGGCGTTTTCGGGATGACGTTGGCCGCAAGAAACTGTTGCTTCCCGGTTTTCGCCAAATCCCCGAACACCAGGACTTGCGTCTCTTTTCCCAGCAGATTTTGCGCCGCGGCTTGCATGTCTTCGGGCACGGCGGGCTCGGCTGGCTTCGCCGGCTCTTCTGCTGCGGGTTTTGGAGCCGGTTCATCGCCGCAGCCGACCAGCAACAGGGCTGCAAGACGTGCGAGAGCCCCTGCTCACCATTCCCAGAATAAATCGACCTTGGCGCGAACGCACCGAAGCGCCATTCGGCCAGTCCTTTTCTTCGCCTCGATAGAGGCGCGAAACGGGGGCGCTTTCGTGGAACAGTTCGGGGATTATTTGCGATTCGTCCATCAATGACTTGCCACCTTCGCCGTAACACCCACTATACGCCCGGCTTGCCTTCCTTTTCCGGCGTGCTCGGCAGATACCTTCCGTGTGGATCCTACTGCGCCTGCCCAGCCAGACCTGCAATACAACGATTCTAACTGTTGCCGCCCTTGCGTGGAAGCGCCCGCCGAGGTGCGGTTCCTTGTGGGCCACGGTTGGCTTCAACGCGGCGCCGCGATGGTCGCTAACGATGCGCCACAATTGCATCCAGCCGCGCTTCAAAATTCTCTTCGCCTTCCGACGTCAGCTCGCTGCGTTCAACGGGAAGCGCCTGCTGGATCGATTCCACCCAGCGGAATAACTGTTGGATGTTCTCGCGGGTCTTTGCGTGATATTCCTTCAAATTGGCGGGGACCGACATCCATTGGCGAAAGGTATGTTCCAAGGGATGGTCGGAGGACTCGAAGGGATTCGAAGCCGCGCCCGGAGCGAGAAGCCCGCCGTGGCCCGTAAAAAAGTGCTCGAAGCCCAGATCGGCGGTGAAGTGTCCCTCGGAGGCGGCGATGCCGCCGTCATACTCGGGGCCATGGCAGGTAAGCAGAAGCGGCTCCGGCTTATTCATCCACTTGAGGGTCTCGGCGTCAAAGCTCCAGATATCCCATTTGGCCGTGGCGATGTAAGCGCTGTCCGGGTGAAGGTGCTGAATGGCCAGCGCCGCGACTTCCGGTGCGCCATATCCCAAGTCCTTCAGGTCCCACTCAGCCAGCGAAAGCTCGGTGGCATCGATGGGCTGGACGACAAGTTCCTTGAACGCGGGCTCGGAAGTGGAAAGCGGCGCCGTCGCCAGAAATCTGGCGAACTGGGCAATCAAGGTGGTTTCGGAGAACTCGCGCGTCCACACGCGCAGATACGCTCGGTTAGCCATAGTTGGTCAAGAACCCTGATTATACCGGGGTATGAGGTGAGAGGCGAATCCGGTGGCGCGACAGGCGAAACCTAGCGGTCGCTGCCGCCGGCGGTTTGCGAGCGGGCATTTGCGGATCGAAGCCGGGGGCTCCGGAGCCGTCAGGCTTGAGGCAATCTGCTGCAAGCGATCCCGCAGCGTGTCGCCGACTCCGGCAAAAACCTGCGCGCAAGTTTCGCGCAGTGTTTCCGCGGCTTTGGCGGCAATGGTGTCGACTGCTTCGCGCGACTGGTGATCCAGACTCGCCACGGTGGCGAGCATCCACTGATTCGAAATGTTTTCGAGCCGGCCGCGGTGCTGCTCGGCGGCTTGATTGCTCATCTGGGAGTAAATGTTGTGCATTTCCATGCGATGCGCTTCGACCGTGGACTGCCAGGAATCGAGCAATGGGGAGAGACCAGCCTTCACTCTGGCGTTCGCGTCAGTAACGCCTCGTTCCACGGCGCTGTTCATGCTGGCGTGGAACTGACGCAAGAAGGCTTCCTGTTCGGCGGTGACTTTCTGCGACAACTCCGCCCGCGCTGCGTCGAGTTGCACGCGCGTTTCGCCGAGTGAGCGCTGCGTCTCTTGCCCAAAGCCATCGAGCTCTTGCCGCGCTTGGCGCTGGATTTCATCCGTGAAGGCTGCCGTCGTGGTTTCCGCGGCTTCCGCAAACAGTGCGCGCGCTTGCGCGAACGCGTCGCGCACCACCTCTTCCATCTGCGTTTGCGTGTGGCCGATGAAGCTGCGGCTCGAGTGATCCAATTCGCTCGCGAATACGCCCGAAACTTCGCCCGCTTTTTCCCGGAACTGGTTTTCCGCCTGCTCGACCGTTTTCTCGGTGAGGCTCTGGATCTGCGTCTGCGCTTTTTTCTCGTACCACTCGGCGGATTTCATCAAGTCGTCCACCGTCTGATGCTTCAGGTCGGACGCCCTGGATTCGATCTCGGCGAGATTGCTTGCCGCCACCGCTTGCGCCGCTTCCTGAAGAATCTGATCCACGCCGCCAAGATTTTCGCGGAAGCGCGCGAGAGATTCCGCGAACGCTTCATCCGCCGAGGCTCGTATGCGGTCCTGCTGCAAAGTCAGCGCCGCGTCGAGCAAGGAACGGCCGCCAGCGAGACGGTGAATGGCCTCTTCCGTTCTCGAAATGTGCGGCTGCACCATCGCTTCAACCTGCTGGTCAAACCGCGATATCGCCAACTGGCAATGTTCTTCAAACGTGGTACGGATGCGCGCGTTGAGTTCTTCGAGAAGCGTCTCCGACTGGCGATGCAATTCGTTGCGATGGAGACTGAGAACATCGTCCATCTGCGACTCAAATCCCGAGAGCGCTTGCCTCTGCGCCGTCTCGGCGCGCGCGGAAAAATGTTCCAGGCGCTCGGTGGATTCGGCGGCGCGCCCCAAGGCGGCTTCCAGCCACTGCGATTGCTCTTGCAGGGAGTTGCGCAAGCCGCCGAGGCGCTGTTCCGCTTCAGCCGCCGCGCTTGCCATCGATTCATGGACCGAGGCGGTTTGCTTCGCCGCTTCCTCTTGCAAAGAATTTTTCGCGCTGGCCACCCGCTGCTCCGCTTCCGCGGCTCCGGCGCTCATCGATTCCTGCACTGCGGCGGATTGGCGCGCCACTTCCTCCGCAAAGAGGTGCGCAACTCCGCCAGCCGTTGCTCGGTTTCGCTTGCGGCGGTGCTCATAGATGCGCGGGCGGCATCGGCTTGTCGGGCCGCTTCCTCCTGCAGTTGCGAGATGATAGCGCCGGACCATGTTCGCTCGAGGCCGCGTCGCTTTTTCCTGCGCTGCGGCCAGTGTGCTCTCGAGCGTCGAACGCCAGCGCGCCTGCGCCGCTTCCACTTCGCTGTTGAGCTGGCTCCGCCATGCGGAGTGCGCCGTGGAAAGTGCAGCGCTAACCTGCTGCTCGATCTCGTTTGCCGCCGCGCTCATCGCTTCGCGATGCGCGTTGGCGGCCACTTCGCGTTGCCGCGCCACTTCCTCCACTTCGCGCATCGATTCCGAGGCACGATTGGAAATTTGCGTCTCGGCCTGTTCCGCTTGTGCGCGCAGCCGGGCAGCGGATTCCTCCGCTTGCTGGCAAAGCGCGCGAAGCGATTCCACGGCGTTCGCGAGATGCTGCGTCTGTTCCGTCCGTTCGGCTGTGCCGCGATCCGAGATTTGCTGCGTCAGCTCGCGGGTAAGCTGTTCGAGTTGCGGCGCAATCCAGCGGGGAAGCTCTCTCTGCAAAGCCTCCGCTGCGGCTGCATGCGCTGCCCGCGAGTGCGTGTCGGACTCTTCCTGAATTTTCGCGACGGCGCCGGAAACTTGCTGCGCAAGTTGCTCCCGCGCAATGGAAAATTTCTGTTCCCACTCTTCCATCGAGACGCGGCGCTCGGCAGCCACCGCCTGCGCGGCCACCTCGCGCGCTGCGGTTTGAATCTGCTGCTTCGCGTCGGCCATCAGCCGCGCCATGTGCCGCGCCAGTTGCAGCGACGCGTCGGTCGCGCTGGCCGGGGCAGGGAATATGCGCAGATTGTCCTGGACCGGCGCGGGGGAGGCTTCCGGCTCGGTGAGTGGCAAATGAATTTCCGCGGTTTCCGGAGTCCTCTGCGGCGATTCCTGCCGCTCCCGCGTACATGCTCGAGCGAACGCCCTCCAAAGGAGCGAACCAATCCGGCGGCGGAAACGCGATGCCCCAGGTATTGCCAGGGGTTTCCAACTCGAGCGCCACTTGGAAAAGCTGCCGTACCGTGCGCGGCCTCTGAATCCACGCCACTCGCCCGCGCACCGTGCGCGGCTGCTGCCCCGTTTCCGGATGCGGCACTTCGAGCGTCACCCACATGTTTTTCAGCACGTAATGCTTCGATTGGTAGCGGCAGCCGTGGCAATTAATGATCAGCGTCGACGTACGCTCCGTGAAGGGACGCCCGAGCGCGTCCACACCCGTCACCGCCAGCGGAACAGCTTGCATGATTCGCGTGCTGCGGCGCTTTCGCAATTCCTCGTTCTGATGGGCAATCGTTTCAGACATCATATCCGCTGTTTCGTCGGCAAGATTGCCGCTCTGCTGCTCGTCCATGGACACCGTCGCCGCTCCTAGAGTTTGGGCCCAACTCCCAGATCGCTCACGACTGCTTCGTTGTCGTACCTTCCGAGGTCCCTTCTGAGGCGGACGAACGGTGTGTTCCAGTGAGGAACTCCCATGCTTCCTTTGCGACCCAGATTGGTCCTACCAGCAAATAAATTGGTCCTTGAAAAAACGCCGGATGGTTCCCTTCAATCCTGTGTCCAAGAAGGAGGAAAACCCACCCGCCAACAAAGAAACTCGCTCCCCAAATCCACTTCATCCAAATCAGAAGAAAAATCCCCACGAAAATCATGGGAATGCCCAGGCCATGAAGAAGCTTATTCCAGCCGGAAGAGTGCTCGTGATCGTACTGCGCCATGTAGTGCGCCAGGCCTGGCATAGCGCACCTCCTTGCGGTGGGGGACCACTCCGCGGGAATGAAACTCTATACCCAAAATGGTCCGCTGGCTAGAGGCGGCCATACGTACTAGCCCGCCCCCACCAACTCTTAGTACCGTCTAATCTTCGCCGTCTTGGAGGGGCACAACAAAAGACTCGCGCGTCTTGCCGCGTTCAATTATGCACTTCTCATTCCAAACTTTTCTCTGGCGACTACAGCCTGCTACAAATCCCGCCGGCCCTCCAGCGCCTTGAGCATCGTGATTTCGTCGGCATACTCCAGATCCGCACCAACCGGGATTCCCACACCAATGCGCGTCACGCGCACGCCCAGCGGCTTCAGCAATTTCGACAGATACACGGCAGTCGCTTCGCCCTCCGCCGTCGGATTCGTCGCAATGATAATCTCCTCGACCGTCCCGCCCTTCAGCCTCTCAATCAGCGGCTTAATCCGCAGTTGCTCCGGCCCGCGCCCAGACAGCGGCGAAAGCGATCCGCCCAGCACGTGATACATTCCGCTGAACGTCCTCGTCTTCTCAATCGCCATGATGTTGTGCGCTTCTTCCACCACGCAAATGATCTTCTTATCGCGATTCGCGCCCGTGCAAAAATGGCAAGGGTCGTTCTCCGTGATGTTGCCGCACACCGAGCACTCGCGGATTTTTTCCTTCGCGTCGCGAATGGCATCGGCGAGCCCCATCGCGTCTTCCGGCGCCGCCCGCAAAATAAAAAACGCTAGTCGCTGGGCGGTCTTTTGTCCAATACCGGGAAGGTGCTTCAGTTCATCGATGAGTCGTTCCACAGGAGCGGCAAAATCAGGCATGCAGCATGTGTAGCACAGCCGCGCATCTCCGCGCAAACCAGCGAGAGATTTGGTAGTGGGTTAGTTTCCGCTTTACGATCAGTCCGGAGCTTTAACAGTCTTCTGTTGGTCGACGATACCGCTGGGTTCGAGCGTCACGACAACGCTGCTTGTCGCTCGCACCGTCTGCCCATCAAGCTTGAACGGCTTGTAGATATAGTGGGCGACTGTGCTCACTGCCACCTTATTCGCCGCCTCTGGCGAACCGCTCCTCGGTACCGCCTCCCAGACATGTCCGTCCACCCCGACGACAACATCCACAGTGACCTTCACTTGTTCAGTCAGAAGCGCCCGGTCGAAGTGCATTCTGGCGCTCGACACCAGCCTCGCGGCCTGCTCTTCCGGTTCGACATGCACCATCGTGGCTTTGCACAGCACCCGTTTGTCAGCTGGCTTGAGCGTTTGGTTACGATAGAACTGGTCCAGATACGAAACGTCCACCGGTTGGGGATAGTTCAGCTCCGCCGATTTCAAGAGCAGCTGTTCCGCCAATAGATCAAAATCGGCGCTGTCCATTTTTTCAAACCGGAACGCATTCGAAATAAGATGCAAATTCCATCCGGTCCTGGCGGCCAGTTCTTTGTCTTTTCCAGCATCTTCGAGGGCATATTTCGCGAAAGCCGAGTCTCTCTCCGTAGCATCAACCGATGTAATACCTTCGAATGGATTTTCACCGGTAACGCCAGCGATGGCGTCTGCATAAACTTCCGCCAGAAATACGCGACCGAAGTTATCCATATATCTCTTGAGCCACTTAGCGGCTTCCGCGCGGTCCGTCAGCCTGAGGGAGTACGCCGCATTGGCTAACACATCCGGGAAATACGGATATTGCTCAACTTTTTCCAGCCAGAGTTTCCGCGCTCGCGCATAATCCTCTTTGTCATCGGGATTTACGAACAAACCCCCTTCTTCATGTCCGCCAACGAAGTGAATGTCGGGATGATTCTGAATCGTCCACAGGATGAGCCTTGTTCGAGCGGCCTGAAACTCCGGCTGCTCCCAGTGACACAAGTAGTAGTCGAGCAGCTGCATCAAGGTCTCGACATCGGAGGCATCTTTCTGCAACTTTTGTTCGGCCTCGGCGGCCATCTGTGGCGTCTTGAGGAACGAAATCCCAGGTCGGCTCCCGAAGAAGACCTCACAATGGTCTTGGCCGGCGCACCGCCCGGCTCCAACGAATGCGCCAAGCGCCAACAGCAAACCAGCCACGACAATTCGCCGCCTGGGCCCGCCGCCGCGTTTGTTCTTCGTTGGGCTCATAAATCGATCAAGTTTGTTTCCTAACTTTTCCGAGACGTGAGATGGCGGATTCTGCTGCGCAAGTTGCTCGGCGAGCGCCCGCTGAACTCACTTGTCCAACCATCGATTTATGTCGAACCGCTCCTGGCGCCCTGCATCTTTCCATTCTGAAATGGACAGACTAGATTCACTCTCCCGCCGCCGTTACCGTATACTGACCCACTAATAAAGAATCGATTCGGTCGCGTCGCTTTCGCAGACCCCTCTCGTCCCATCAGTATTCTCACCCTGCCCTGCCCAAACCGGCGCCGCGCAGGCCCCCGCCGTAAATTCTTTAAAACAAAATACTTAGCATTCGCGCGGTTACTACCTAAGGGACGACCAGGAACAAAATGCAAGAACTCGCCCTCCGCCCGTTCTACCATCAGAACTAATCGAGCAGTACACCAGAGGAATGCCCTTGCCCTTTCTCTATCTACTGTACTTGTTCTATGGGTTGACGCTTCTCGCTGTGCCATTTCTGCTCATTTCTCTTTTTGTACGGCAGGCCAAACTTCGAAAACAACTGAACGATCTCGCCGACGAAAACGCCAAGCAGTTCACCAAACTTCAGCGCGCTGTCGGTGAACTCCAAACTAAGGTTGCCGCTACAGTTCCGTCCCCAGCGGCCGCTGCCGAGAAGCCCGTCGCACAGGAGGTTCACCCGCCCGCTCCTGTTCCGAGCGCCCATCCCCAAGTGCCTGCTTATCCTCCCGTGGTCGTCTCTCCGCGCGTGGAAGTGCAGCCTCCAAGCAAGCTGCAACCGTCGCCGTCGATTCCTCCCGCAGAAAAAAAGCCCGAACCCGCACCGGACCAAAAGCCGCTCGCGCCGACACCTGCCGCGCCGCTTGCTCCGACACCTGCCGCGCCGCTCGCGCCGAAACCCGCCGTGCCTGTGCCGCAAGCTCCTACTATTGAAGCGAAGCCAACTCCTCCCTCCACATCTCCAAAAGTTACGCCATCGCCCGCGGTGCCACATACGCCCACAACGCCTGTGATACCGCCGCCTCAGCCGGCAGCAATTCCTCCCGCGGCAACCGCCCGCATTTCGACGCCTCCAACCTTCTCTCCTCTGCGCACTCCCGCGCCCAGGCCGACGATGAAAGATCGCATGAAAGCGATCTCGGCTCTAGAAGACGCGCTAGGAACCAACTGGTTCGCAAAGCTCGGCGGCATCATGGTCGTCATCGGCGTAACGACGATGGGACTGATCAAGTTGCAATCCTTTGGAGCCGCGGGAAAAGCAATCGTCTCCTATCCTCGTCGCGTTCCTATTTTTGGGCGGCGGCATTTTCCTCGAGAAGCGCGAACGCTACCGACTTCTCGGCCGCGTGGGAATCGGCTGCGGCTGGGCGCTTGCTTTTCGGCAGCACCTACGGAATCCACAATTTCCCCGCGATGCGCATCCTCGATTCTCTCGTCGTGGACTGCATCCTCATGCTAATTGTGGCGCTCGCCATGGCCGCGCACACATTGCGCTACAAATCCCAGCTCGTCACCGGCCTCTCCTTTCTTCTCGGCTATACAACCATTGCGCTCAGTTTCAGCGAAATTCCTTCGGCATCTTCGGCCGGCGCCAATGAGAGCACCGTCTATGGACTGCTCGCCGGCGTGATCCTTGCGATCGGCCTCGTCACCATTGTCTTGAAAATGGGTTGGTTCGAGCTCGAAGTTTTCGGCATCCTCTCCAGCTACCTCAATCATCTCTATTGGCTTTACAAAATCCTCGGCCCCAACGGCGCGCATGGCCGCCTCTTCCCCGAATATCACGCCAGCATCGCCATGTTGTTCTTCTACTGGCTGACGTTCCGTATTTCCTACATCCTGCGCAGCGTCAAAACCGATTTCGAAGAGCATGTCTCCACCGTCTCCGCTCTTCTCAACACACTTCTTCTCCTCGGCGTCCTGAAGTTTCAATCCGTCCAACCAGATCTCGCCTATATCGCCCTGTTCCTGATTGGCGCCTTCGAATTCATTTTCGCCCAGCTTCCCATCACGCGCCGCCGTCGCCGCGCCTTCATCATTCTCAGCTTGCTGGGCGCCGCGCTCATGATCGTCTCCATTCCATCGCACTTCTCCGGCAATGACGTAGCCTATCTCTGGCTCGTCGGCGCCGAAGTTTTCCTCTTCGCCGGAATTATCTTCGAAGAAGTCGTCTTCCTCCGCGTCGGCCTCTTTACCGGCTTGCTGGTCGGCATCGATCTCCTTGCCTACAACTTCCGCCCTCTGGTCGCGTTCCGCGCCCATTCGGAAGACATCGCTACGAAGCCCGGCCTTCTGTTCGCCGTCTGCGGCCTGGCTCTCTATCTCAATGCCTTGTACATCGGCACGCGATGGAAAGAATATTTCCGCACGGCTCTGGATAACCGTCTGCTCGCCTTTCATTCCTATTTCGCCGCGTTCGCCACTGCGACCGCTGCCTGGGCCCTTTTCTCCAACGACTGGACTGCCGTGGCCTTTGCCGCCATCATGCTCATCCTCGCTGCGGTCGGCCGCCGTCTCGAGTCGCGCCATCTCCAGATTCAGTACGCTCTGCTTGGTGTCCTCACTCTCTACCGCGCGTTCGTCTTCAATCTGCACATCGAAAGCTCCGACGTCGCACATCACCACTCGTCTGATCACTCTTCCTATTCTGGGCGCGATTTTCTATCTCACGGCCAAACTCGCCGCCCACAGCGATACTCAAGAACAGCGCGTGTTCCGCGGGCTCTTTGCTTTCGCCGGTACGGCGCTCTTCGCGGCCCTCATTTGGTTCGAGGGGCCAGATCTTTGGCGGCCGCTCCTCTTCATTGCCTTCGCCGTCTCTCTCTCGGAAAACGCGCGCGCTATGCGCTATCAGGTTCTCGCCTTTCACGCGCATGCCGTCACGCTGCTTGCAGTCTTCACCGCTTTCACTGCGGATATGTTCAGCATCCACATGTGGGGCACCGTCCCCGTGCACGCGTTTGGCGCGCTGCCCGTCGTCGCTGGCTGCTACTGGATTGCCAAGCGCCTCGGCGTCGAAAACGCGCGGCACGCAGAAATCGCTCGCGTCGCTTACACCTGGATTGCCGCGGGCATTATGGTTTGGATCCTGGAAGAGGCCTTGCGCGCCCCGTGGATCGCCGTGGGCTGGATCGCTTTCGCCGTCACTCTCGCTCTCGCAACCCGCTGGATTCGCTATCGCCAGCTTGCCTGGCAGGCAAACGTCGTTGCGCTCGCCGCTTTCTTGCGCACCTACACGTTCAACTTAGACTTGTATGGGCCGCTCTGGCGCCACGTTTCCATGCGCCTCTTCACGGTCGGCCTTGTCATCGCCGGCGCCTACATCCTTGCCAAAATCGCGGCTGACGCTCTCGAAGAATTCAAATCCATCGTCCGCAACGCCTACACCTGGGCGGCCGCATTCTTCGTCGGCCTGCTCATCTGGTACGAAGCTCCCTACGCTTGGATCGCGGTCTTCTTCCTTGCCGCTGGGATTATTCTTGCGCTCGTTGGACGCCGTTGGAATCTTCCTCATCTCGGCTTCCAGGAACATCTCTTCGCCGTCGCCGCCATCGCGCGCATCTTCGACTACAACTATCACCTCACCTCGCACTATGGAACTTTCAGCGTGCGCATGATCACTGTTTCCATCGTCGCCGCCGGACTCTACGCCATTTCGCGCAAAGCCACCGCTGCCGACGCGCCCTACGCGCTCTCTTCCGCGTATCTGCACACCACCGCGGCTACATCGCTCCTCGCTCTTCTGATGTGGTACGAATCCGCCGCCGGCAGCGGCTGGCTCGCGGCCTTCTGGGCGCTTTTCGCCTTCGCGCTCGCCGCCGTCGATCGCCGCTTCCGGCTCGACGACCTGCGCTGGCAAGCGCACGCTCTCGCCGCGCTTACCATGATCCGCGCCGTCGGCATCAACATGCACGTCGAGGAAACCTGGCACGGCGTCAGCGTTCGTCTCCTCTCGCTCTCCATCGTTGCCGTCGTTTTCTACGGCATGTCACGCATCGTCCGCATGCCCGAAGAGTGGCGCGCGCGCGACTTTCACCACATCTACTCGTGGTCGGCGTCCCTCATCGTCTCGCTGCTTCTCTGGCACGAGCTGTGGCCCCTCAGCATCGCCGTGGGCCTTGCCGCTTTTGCCCTCGTGCTTTTCGAATACGGACTGCTCCGCAAAATCGCACAATTCCGTTATCAGTCGTATGTCGTGTTCACCGCCGCCTTCGCTCGTATTTTCTTTGCGAATCTCGCCGCAGGCGATCCCGGAGTCTTTTTGAGCGACCGCATGATCACCGTGGTCCCGCTCATCCTGATTTTCTTTTTCGTCTACGCGCAGCTTCCCAGCAAGGAAGAAAATGCCACACCGGACCGGCGCTTCCGCCTCGACTCGTTCATCGCCTATCTTGGAACAGCCACGGTTGCCGCACTCTTCTATTTCCAGTTTCCGCCCGAATGGGTCGTCACTTCCTATGCTGCGCTGGCACTGGCGTTGTTCGCTGCCGCATGGGCGCTCGACCGGCAGCTTTTCTTGCAACAAGCCATCCTGGTCACGCTGGGAACCTTCGCGCGCGCCATGGCGCACAATCTTTTCGGTTCGAGCTATTTCGATCAGGGAACCTGGCAGGGCCGCTACACCGTTGTCGGAACCGCTTCGGCCATTCTGCTGGCGAGCCTCTATTTCGCGTTTGCGCTTCGCGGCCGCTACGCGCCGCCCGCCAACGCGAGCCGCTGGAAAAAAATCACGACCGCGCTTGTCGCCCGGCCCGAACAGCTTCAGTTTTTTGTTCCCGTGATTTTAGTCGCCACCATGTTTGCGCTGAAAATGAGGGTCGAATGGGTTACGGCCTCCTGGGGACTCGAAGGACTCTGCATCGTTTTGCTTGCCTATCTGGTTAAAGAACACAGCTATCGCATCGCCGGGTACGCACTGTTACTGCTCTGCGTCGCAAAAGTAGCCGCGATGGACTTCTGGCGACAGACATTGTTTGAGAGAGGGATCACGGTTGCGATCGTGGGCAGCGTCCTCCTGGCCGTTGCGCTGCTCCACACGCGTCTCAGAGAGACTTTCGAGCATCACCGATGAAGCGCGCCGTCGTCTTCTTGGTTTTCTTTGCCGTCCTCGGCGTGTCTCTCGCAGGCCTCTATTGGAGCCAGCGCCGCGCCAAATCCCGTCCCGTCTCCGCCAACGCTATTCTTGACCTGGCCGCCGACGCGCAACGCGACCTCACTCGCGTTCCCATGCATTTCACGCGCCTCTCCGACGAACAGGAAATTGCCATCGGCCGCCAGCTGGCCGCCAACTATTCCGGCATCATAATGAAGCTCACTCCGGAAGAAGAAGCGTTGCAAAAATATGTCCGCCGCGTAGGCGGCACGGTTGCCGTCCACGCCCATCGTCACCTCGACTACAATTTTCACGTCATTCCCGATCACAACATGATCAACGCATTTTCTTTGCCGGGCGGTCCCGTCTACATCGGCGAAGGCATGCTGGATCAAATGGAAACCGAAGACGAGCTTGCCAACATTCTCGGCCACGAAGTCGAGCACATCGATCACTATCACTGCATCGAGCGCATGCAAATCGAAGCCAAGCTCAAAAATCTGGATCTCGAGATCGTCGGCCAGCTACTGCAAATCCCTCTCGAATTTTGGCAGGCTGGCTATCACAAAGACGAAGAATTCGAAGCCGACCGCGAAGGTGTTCGTCTAGCCGTTACCTCCGGCTACTCGCCGTATGGCGCAGTCACCCTTTTCACGCGGCTAGCCAAGCTTTGCGATGAATACGTCATTCACGCGCGCAGTCCCGAGCAAGAATTGTCCGAGCTAGCGATCCAAAGTCTCACCGGCTACTTCCGCTCCCACCCGCTCCCCTCCGAGCGCCTCGACCAAATCAACCGCCTAATCGCCGAGGAACACTGGGAGAATCGCAAAGAACAAAAACCCTTCCACGTAGAATATGAAGTTCACAACGGCCAGTTCGTGAAATAGGGAGCGAAAATGGGAGCCTTTTTTACGAACTATCATGTCCGCAAGGTAGGCACTGCGGCTTGTGCAAAAGTGCTTACGACCCTTATCAGCTCGCGAGCTCTCGTCACGAATTCGAAAAATGGATGGACCACAGTCTATGACGAACGCTCGGATTCCCAAGATATCGAAGTCCTTCGCGCCCTTGCCAAAGGTCTTTCTTCAAAATTGAAGACTGCCGTAATCGCCGTGATGGTCCACGACAGCGACATCTTCGTGTATTTGATTTATGAGAACGGCGAGCTCATCGACCAATTTGATTCCAAGCCGGATTATTTTGGGCCCGTGAGCAAAGCGCAGAAGAAAGAATGGCGGGGCGATTTTGCAAAATTGCTCCCGTATGCAAAGAGGAGAGCCTCCGCACAGGATTTCAGACGGTTCGCTGAAAAAGAAATGGTTTTTGAGGAGGAACGCGCCGGCGAATTCTCACGATTGCTGGGCATAGATCCCTCTCGCGCAAAGACTGGGTTTAAGTACGTCCAGGAAACCAAGCACAAGCTCACACTCGTTTACGCGAAAGGCCATTCGGAAGATCAAGCGCAGCTTGTTCAAGCAGTTTCCCGGGGAGATGTGGCGAAGGTCAAGGAGCTCCTCGAAAAGGGAACCCGACCTCATCAGAAAGACCGATTTGGCGAACCCTTGCTTGTTATTACGGGGCGGCGCGGCAACTCAGAGATAGCCCGCCATCTCATCGCCCACGGGGCTGACCCATTCGCACAATTTTCTGTTGGCGGCGACGCTTTATGGAGCGCTGCCGCCCACGGACACGAAGAAATCGTGGCGCAATTGCTCGAAAAAACCAAAGGCAATCCGAAACTCGCATCGAGCTTGCGGACCGCGCTCGCTGCAGCGGTCATGGCTGGTCACACTCCAATCGTCCGAAATCTAATCGGCGCGGGAGCGGATGTCAATGCCCCAACTCCGTGGGGGCAACCAGTCTTAACGCTGGCTAGTATTCGCGGCGAAGAATGGATGTGGGAAGCCAGGATGAAAAAGCCATTTCCGCCGAGGCGCGATGGCCGCGTCGTCGACTGGAAAGAAATCGTGATGCTACTCCTCGAAGCAGGATCTCAGGTTCCTTTTCCTTCCAAGGACGGGCCAATCGATTCGAAGACTCTTTCGGCCGAGCAACGAGGCAAAGTTGCAGATCTTCTTTTGGAGCTAGGACGCAAAAATTAAGCCGCCCGAAAACTCGAGTTGAGTACCATGAAGCGGCCTAAAACAAAAACAGAGCTCCGCAAATGACAGGGAAGGACAGGCTGGAAAACTCGGAAGAAGATCGAAACGGCTTAAAACAAGCCGGGGATTTTCATTCCGGAGATTCCGGGGATGCCGCCGGCGAGATTTTTCATTTGGTTGGCGAGTTCTTCATCGACGCGGCGTGACGCTTCGTTGACGGCGGCGCGCACCAAGTCCTGCAACATTTCCTGATCCTTGCTGTTGAAAACTTCCGGCTCGATCCGCAGGTCCACGACTTGCTTCTGCCCGTTCATCTTAACGGTGACCATGCCGCCGCCGGCGGAAGCTTCGACGGCTACGCCATTCACTTGCTGCTGCAAGTCTTCCTGAACCTGCCGCAACCTTGAGAGCATCTGCTGGATCGCATTGACTTCCATCAGGACTCCTCTTGGCGCCACTTTACTTCGGAAATCTTTCCTCCGAAGCGTTGCAGCATCGACCGCACCATCGGATCTCGCTCGAACTGTTCGCGCAATTCTTGCGTGCCGGAAATTCCGCGCGATGCAGGCTGCCGCAACTGCCTCTACTTTAGCACACACTCTCACCGGACGGCCCAGCACTTTGCTCGAAGAGGCACGGACCTTTTCCAAAGAGTCGCGTCCTTCCATCATTTCCGCGAACGCGCGCTTGTCCGCCGAAAAATAAATTCGCAATTCCGCGCCTTCCAGTTCCCAGCGGCTGCCTTGGTTCACGATTTCGCCGAGAAATTTCTGCTGCGCCTGAATCGCGGTCTTGATTTCCGCAACTTGCTCCTGGTGTCATTCCCGTCTGCGCGAATCGCCGCGGTTCGCGTTTCGACAGCCTCTGCAGTCTCTGGTTCAGATTTCGCGGCAGGCGCAACGGTTGCAGGAGGTTCGGCTGGCGTGCGGCTTAATCTCTTCTCGGCGGCGTAAGCTGGAGCGGTTTTTATTTCCGCGCGCGCTGGTGCTGCTGCCGCGGCTGCACCTGGAGAAAAACTCGGCACGGCGTTCGCGGCGGGGGAGCGAAAGTTGTTTGCGGCGCAGGCGCAGAAGAAAAACTCCGTGGGGCTGGCGCTGCCTGCGGTGCCGCCACGCGCGGGCGCCGCGCTAGCGCTTGAGCGCATGCCGACTGCGCTTGCAACTCCGGCGGGAGCGCCGCTGCGCAGTTCCGCCAGCAATTCTTCCATCGGCGCGAGCCGCTGCGCATTGATCAGCCGCAGCAGGCCCATCTCCAAGATGCACGCGCGGATCGGGCTTGCGCCGCAAATCATCGTCGGTCTGCAAAAGAATCTGGAAAAATCGCGTGAGGTCTTCTTCGCTGAATTGCGCAGCGGCTTTCGCGAGCGCTGGCCGTTGATCCGCTGTAGCCGCGATCAAATCCGAATCCGCGCCGCACACGCGCGCGATCAGCAAGTTGCGCATGTGCCGGATGGCTTCACGGCAGAAATGCTGAAGGTTACGCCCTTCCTTCTGGAAACGTGTGCACCAGCCCAAGCGCGCGGTCCGCCGATCCTTCCGCGATCGCCGCGACAAGTTCATTGAGCGAATCTTCCGGCACGACGCCGAGCAGTTCGCGAACTTCCTTGTCCGCAATGACGTCGCCGCAATACGCCCGCGCCTGTTCCAGCAAAGAAAGCGCGTCGCGCAGGCTTCCTTCCGCCATTCGCGCAATCACCGCCAGCGCGCCCGGCTCGATCTTCAAATTTTCTTTCGCGGCAATTTCTTCGAGCCGCCCCGTAATTTCCGCGAAAGTCAGCGCCCGAAAATGGAAATGCTGCGAACGCGAACGAATCGTATCGGCTAGATTTTCCGGCTCGCGTCGTCGCCATCACGAAAATCACGCGGTCGGGAGGCTCTTCCAGTGTTTTCAGCAGCGCATTGGAAGCTTCGCTGGTCAGCATGTGCGCTTCGTCGAGAAGCACAACCTTGCTTCGCGAAGCCGCTGGCGCATAGCGCACCATCTCGCGCAATTCGCGAATTTGATCGATGCCGCGATTCGAGGCCGCGTCAATCTCAATCACATCCAGCGAAGTCCCCGCCGCGATTTCCTTGCAGGAATCGCACTCGCCGCAAGGCTCCGGCGTCGGCCCCTTCACGCAATTCATGGCCTTCGCAAGAATGCGCGCCGCGGTCGTTTTTCCCACGCCGCGCGCGCCGGAAAAAATATACGCGTGCGCCACGCGATCGTTTTTGATCGCGTTTGCCAGCGTGGATGTGACGTGAGATTGTCCGACAAGATCGCTGAAGGTTTGCGGGCGCCACTTCCGGGCTATGACCTGGTAGCTCATTTCGCGTCAGTCGACTTAGCGCTCCCGCTCTGCTTGTTCAGCCACAAAACGAAAAATACAACCCCAACGCAACCCAACGAAAACATAATCAAGAACCGCTGCAGCAAAATCATCGTTGCACCATCCGAGCTAACTCTTCGCGGTTCACTTTCGACTTTCAACTATCCACTGTGAACTTTTTTGCGAGGCGAGGAACTTCGGGTGATCTGCGGCACCCGAGGCAATCCCGATACCGTTGCTCCCTTCCGGGCCTGGCGGGGTTCGCGGGACCTCGTTGCACAGAGCCCGAAGTTCCACGCTCCGGCAGCCGCGCCATTCGCGCCGCTGCTGGTTTGAGTTTAACACACAGAAGTTTAAGTCGCGTCACGCCGGCACTTGCATCGCGACGCGACTCACCTTTTTCAGACTCTGTTACGGACTGCGCTGTCCGCGTTTTTGCGGGGCGTCTCTTTTACGCTCCTAATCCTTCGGATAGTTGGGGTCGGCTTTCACTTCAAGAATTTGCTTGGTGTGACGTTCGCTGTGCGCGGCGATCAGGAGAACAAACTCATAACCGTCCAGCTTTCTACCCATGGGACTATCGACGGCGTGATCGCGCAGGCCGGGAGTGGTTTTCAGGAATTCCTCGGTTTTCTCGCGGCTTTCCAGGAAATGCTTCAACGACGCGTCAGGTGAGCCGTAGCGATTCGTGGGAACGAGCGGTTCCGGCGCTTGCGCTTTTTTCGAGCGGTCGGGAATCATGGCGACGATGGCGTCGTCGGTCTTTTTCACGTCGCGCCCCGGGACGGCGGGCGCCACCATCACTTTTTCCGTGACGATTCCTCGAATGAAGTCTTCGGCGGCGGCGATATGCTCCATGCACTGCGCGATGGACCAGCGATCCGGGCCGGCTTTGAAATTCCATTGCGCGTCGGAGAGCCCTTTGGTGGCATCGATGACGCCTTGCTTTGTTTTCTCGAGATATTGGATGGCATGATCTTTTTCGGCTTGCGTTACTTCTTGCGCGCGAAGGGAAGTGGCTGCCGTACAAACCAGAATCGCCATCGCTGCTGCTGCCATCAGTCTCTTGAACATGTTTTGCTCGCTTTCGTTTTGTGATTGGTGAGAGAAACGGGGAACTTTGGGACTGCACTGTGAGTCCGCCGGGCCGGCTGGGAGTCGGCGGAATTGCTCGAGGTGAGACCCTCCGTGTGACAAGCAATGTAGCAGTGGTGGGACGGCTGACGCAACGGGGGTGAGGCGAGAGTTGACGCTTGAAAGTCGAAGAGGGGGAGCAGGGATAACGCAGGAACGCCCTGACCTGGTCGGGGTAGACGTCGTACGCAGAAGCTCGGAGAGCGCTGGAGTTGTGGCGTACGATGTTGATCGAAGGATGGATGTCGTCGACTGAGAGTGGCCACCCCCTCCCGGTTTTTTTGTAAGTGCAGATTCTAAAGGGCTTTAAGTGCTGTGTTTTGGAAGTGAGGATTCTATGGGGTTTACAGGCGTGTTTTTCGGGAGTGCGGATTCTTCGCGCCCAAACCGAGCGAAAGACAAGAGTTCTAAAGAGGATCGTGCTGGCAGGGCGAGAAACGGGATAAAGAGTGCGAGGACGCCTACCCCACCCCCGGGGTGTCCGCAAGTTAGGAAGTAAATGCATGAAGAGAAAAGGTTTGCGGCGATTCCTGCGTGTGCGCAGGCTGGCGACTGTGGAAAAAGAAGGAAGGCCTTGGGCATGATGATCGGGCGGAGGGGAGAATGTTTGGCTGGATAGTGAGATGAACATAGGAAATAGTAGCACGGCTTTGTTTTACTGTCAAGGACTATTATTTAATGAGTATCATTCGAACGAGGCGGCGGAAGTGGGGGTGGATTGAAGAAGTTGGCGGGGGGTTAATTGGTTTGACAAGGCTGCGGGAACGCTTGGAAAAGTCAAAAGCCCGGAAAAGCATCGAAACGTGGAAAGCAGCCCAAGACCCAGGTTCCAACAGCGAACCTGGGTCACCCTCCGAGCTGTTTTGGTGTGTGAGTGCGCCCAGGCTTCCTCGTTCGAGTCCGGGGAGTTTGAAGGAGTCGGACTCGTCGTCAAGGCCCCCGGCCAAAAACACCCTGGCGCGTTAAGCGGCGGCCACCCGCCGATTCCCGCCAATGTCGGATACCCAACAGACAACGGCGCTTCCCCATCGGTAATCTCCAGACCTTTTGAATTCAAATCGAGGGGTCTATGGAGCCAATGCGCCGCAAACTGATATGGGTCGAAGGGCCGAGTTTTCAAGGCTGGGCTTGCTCCGAATGCGCATGGGTGTTCAACCCTTCATGGCCGCTCGCTGGCGAATCCATTGACGAGATGAAAACGGTCTTCGGGCAGCAGCGCGATAAGGAGTTCGAAGCTCACGTATGTGCCGAACATCCGAGAACCACAAACGATCCCCGTTAGCCAAATCACTCGCGGAGCAAATTCTGGGTGATTCACGTATTCATCCGAAACCACTGCCATTCAAGGAAGGATATTGGAGCGAGGTTCAGGACTCTCCGCCGGGAAGGCGCGACAGTTGAAAACTATTTGAAGTAGGCTCTAGCCAGCTGCGAGATGTTAATACGCATTCCCCCGTGTGCATCGAGAGGACCGCGGTACTTGATGAATCCGCGCTTTCTGAACTTATTCATAAAAAAATTGACGCGCGCGCGTGTCGTCCCGATCATGGTTGCCAGAGTCTCTTGGGAGATTCCCGCAAATCTGTGCAGCTTGCGCTGATTCCCTTTGCCGGCGAGCAGCAGAAGAGCGCGGGCGAGCCGCCTCTCGCTGCTGTGAGAAACTTGGTCGACTAAATCCTCTTCGAGCCGAATATTGCGCGAAAGCAGATAAGACAGGAAGGCGTAGGAAAGCCCATGGTCAGCGCGGATCGCTCGGACCATCTCGTTCTTTTCAATGACTTGTAGATCCGTGGGGGCTATCGCGGTGGCGGTCCCCGTGCGAATATTTCGATTTCTTCCGAGGCACCCTTCACCAAGAAATTCGCCTGGCCCAAGAATGGCGACAATGGCCTCTTTGTCAGGCTTGGAGGCCACAGAGAGTTTCACGCGGCCTGCTCGAATGTACATGAGCGTCTCAGCGACGTCGCCTTGAAGGAAAATAGTTCCCCCAGGTGCGAAGCTTTCATCCAGTGTGACCACTCTGCCCAAATCGAATGAAATTTTTGGCGGGGCCTCCGTGTTGGACCTCATGGGTTGATAGGGTCTCCGATGCTGACGGGTTTTTGCAAGCCCCGTTTCCATAGCCTCAATCGCAGAAAGTTTCCGGTCTAAGTGCGGTTCTGAGCGCAAGGCGCCTGAATGCAGCATACAACGCTGCCCAGCAGCCACACCGCACGCAGGGCAAGGGACTGAGGACACCTGTCTCGTGGTTAGTACCTTTTTTTTCATCCAAAGATGGTCCAACTACACACTGCCATAAAGCTATCCCATTTGGGACACTTTTGGTACCACTCTGGCAAAGCCCATGAAAAACGAATACTGGATAGGGGAATTGGGGGCGGACGAGACGTCTACGCTTTCTGAGAAAATGAATTTCGCGACTCTAACTTCTAAAGCTTATACGTGGCATTTGAAAGTGTCTCGTCTGTCCCCGGTTTCGCAGAAAACGGCTAGGCGGAGGCGGCGCTGGCGCCTTTGAGGAAGGCCAGGAGGTCGGCGTTGATGGTGGCGGCTTCCGTCGTGGGCATGCCGTGGGGGAAATTTTTGTAGGTTTTCAGGATGGCACCTTTGACTAGCTTGGCGCTGAGCGGGCCGGCGGCGACGTAGGGGACGATCTGGTCATCTTCGCTGTGCATGACAAGTGTGGGGACGGTGAATTTTTTGAGGTCTTCGGTGAAGTCGGTCTGGGAGAAAGCCACTATGCCATCGTAGTGGGCCTTAGTGCCGCCCATCATGCCTTGGCGCCACCAATTCTGAATGATGCCTTGGGATGGTTTCGCGCCGGGGCGGTTGTAGCCGTAGAAAGGGCCGGTCGGGAGATCCAGATAGAATTGCGCGCGGTTGGCGGCGAGGCTGGCTTGAAGGCCGTCGAAGACTTCTTTGGGCAGGCCGGCGGGATTCGCGGGCGTCTTCACCATGAGCGGTGGGACGGCGCTGATGAGGACGGCTTTTGCGACGCGACTTTCGCCGTGGCGTCCGATGTAACGGGTGACTTCACCGCCGCCAGTGGAGTGGCCAACATGGATGGCGTTTTTTAGGTCGAGATGCGCCGTGAGCGCGGCGAGGTCATCGGCGTAGTGATCCATGTCGTGGCCGGTGCCGGGTTGGCTGGAGCGTCCGTGGCCGCGGCGGTCATGAGCAATGACGCGATAGCCGTGATTC
The DNA here is from genome assembly GCA_963804545.1 of uncultured Acidobacteriota bacterium. Classification (GTDB taxonomy): domain Bacteria; phylum Acidobacteriota; class Terriglobia; order Acidiferrales; family UBA7541; genus Acidiferrum. The sequence continues at coordinate 576,796 of CAWDQW010000004.1, read as the reverse complement.
AGGAAGAACATCATCTGGTTGTCCCAGTCGTCGGCGGAGAGAGGCCAGCCGTGTGAAAAGACGATGGGCTGGCCGGTGCCCCAATCCTTATAGAAAATTGTGACTCCGTCCTTTGTGGTGATCGTTGGCATTGCGATTCTCCTTTTCGTGAGTTTTCAGTGCTGCCGAGGATCCCAAGAAATTGTTGGGCCGAGCGCCTCTCGGCCCGCTGTACTTTGACTTGGATGTTAATCGGAAGGATCGAGATATGTTTTTATTGGCCTTATTAAACCTTGCCAAATATGGGTTCGTGCGAGTCAGTGAGAAAAGCGGCAGCAGAGCTGCCGCACTCCAAATTGCTACCTCGCAATGCTATGCGTTAGCGGCGGATGCGGCGCATCCAGTCGCCCCAGGAGAAGCCAAGGCGCGTCATGAGGATGGCGCCGACTACGGCTAGCGCCATGACTAGAGCGAATTGGGACGCGGTGGCTTCGGTGGGGAGCCAAGCGTAGCGGGCCCAGTGGGATGCAGGCGGGATGAAGTAGGGGGCGTTGTTGGTGGCGAAGAACCAGTTACGGGAGGCGGGGGACATCAGGAAATTGGCGAAGGGCCATTGGGCGGCGAGGAAACTGAGTAGGCAGGCAGCACCGAGGATGGCGGCTTGGGCCCAGCGATTTAGAGTGGTAATGCGGCGGCGGACGAGGTCGAAGACGATCGCGGGAACGATCATGAGCAGAGGAAAATCGGGCGGAACGAGGTGCGTAATTTTTTGGTAGACGGGGCCGAGTTTTGGCTCGGCGGGGATAAGTTGCAGGATCCACATGAAGCAAAGATGCATCGCCGTGTAGAAGCCGGCGATGATGGTGGCGGCCCAGCGATTTTCGGAGGCGCGGCTTGCGGCGGCGAACCAGACGGGCGTGACGAGCATGACGACCAAATAAAATTTGGCGCCGTGCATGAACATGCGGAAAGTGTCTTCCTGCATGATGCCGACGGTCATGCCGAGAAGGAACATGAAGCAGAAGAAAAGGACGCGCTCGAGGCGGGCGCGGTACTCGGCGGTGGCGCGATTGACTTCGGCGAGGACCATGACGAGCGTACCGAAGCGAATGCCAGTCATGCCGAGGGCCAGCAAAATGTGCGGCGGGCTGAGGATTTTTACATCGAGGCCGTAGGCGTTGTGCCACCAGTTGTCGAAGGGGGCGGAGGTGATCATACCGACGGCACCCCAGGCGCAGATAAAGGCGCCAAGCGGACCGCGGAAACCCCAGACGGAGACGGAGTTGGCACGAAGGGGTGAATCTTTGCGGAAGGTGGTGTCGAGGATGAGGTAGCCGCAGCCGAAACCGGCGAGGATGCCGCAGAGTTGAATGAGGAGATGCGCGGGAGTCCAGAAAGTGTCGCGGCCGACGCTTTCGTGCCAGGAAATGTCCCAGACGCCGCCGACTACGCTGCAAGCGACGGCGGCGACGTTGCACCAGATGTACCACGGGATGGAGAGTGATTTGGTGGAGACGCGGTCGGCGGTGCGGGCTTGGAGAGTTGCGGGAAGAGGGAGAGTGCCGGCCATTCTGCGTGCGCTCCGAAGGATTGGTCGATGCGGGATTGCTTTGGTTGGACCAACCCGCGCGATTTCGGTTTACCTAGTTCAGTCTACATGGGGCAAGCGTTTGCGGAAATGAATTTGTGCGTCGTGGTTGAAGGCGGGCGGGGCAAGCCCCGCCCCTACAGAGCGAGAGTTAGTTGAAGCGTGTGGTGCGCCAGAGGGCGACGCCGCAGGTGAGCAGGAAAATCAGCATGGCGGCGGTGAGTGCGATTAGGGCGGGCCAGTTGAGGGCCATGTTTGGGGCGCGGGCCAGGACGGCTAGAGCGATGAAAATTATTGTGGCGGCGAAGACGAGGAGATAGTCGAGCCACGACCTTGAGGATGGAGGCGCGGGCTGGGCGGTGGGATCGCTCGCGTTGCTTGAGCTACTCGCACTGCTCGCGGCGGTGATGGCATCGCGGCCGGAGAGAGCAGCTTCGACGTACGCGGCGTCAACTTTGTAGCGCTGGCCTTCGCGGTCGGCGGCTTGCTTCCAGCGCGCGTGTTCTTTGGAAGTGACGCTGGAAAGGGCGATGGCTCCGGCGCCTGCGGCCATCAGGAGAGAGCCGCCGATGACTTGCGCGTAGAGCGATGGGCTAAGGCCGCGGAGCTCTCCGAAGACCAGGATGCCCCAGAGCAGGCCCCACAGTTGATTGGTGTTGGAGAGCGGGATGCCGCGGCTGATGCCGATGTATTTGGCGGCGTACTGTTGGAAGAGATCGCCGACGACCCAAACGAAACCGCCGAGCATGAGCCAGAAGAGGACGGGCTGGGCAAGTGCGAGCTGTTGAAAGAGAGCGCCGGGGCCGCCGCCGTAGAAGAGGGCGAGAGTGAGCATCATGCCGAGTTCGCCGATGGTGAAGAAAGCGATGAAAGAGAGGGGATTCATGCCGGTGAGATAAGCTTTGCGATAGGGGACGTACATCGTGCCCCATAGGACGCCGGCGGCGAGTGCGGCGAGGATGCCGCGGAACGGATGGGCAGCGGGGCTTTGTGCGGAGGAGGCGATGGCGAGGAGGGTTGCGCCGGTGAACATGAGAAGAGCGCCGCCGAGGACGGTGAGCCAACGGAGTTTTCCGGCGTCGCGGAGTTCGTTGAAGAGAAGATAGCCCCAGAAAATGCCGAGGAGGCTGTTGATGTTCCAGAGAGGGAAGGCGATGCTGAGGCCGATGCCGCGGATGGCGAAGATGGTGAGCGTGTTGGCGACGGCCCAAAGACAGCCAGCGAGGATGCCCCAGACGATGAGGTGAGGGGCCTGGCGAATGTCGATGCGCATCTGGCCAGTGCCGCGAATAAGGGCAGGGAGGCTCCAGCGCGCGAGGAAAACGCCGACAACCATCAAGAGCGAAACGACAAGAGGGGAGACGCCGAGTTTTACCAATTTTGTTGGAGCTTCAGCAGCGCCGAGCCAGGCGCCGGCGCCGAAGCCGCAAAGGATTCCGACGAGCTGCAACTTGCGGAGGCGGGCGGCCTCGATCGAGGGCGAGAGCATTTTTGGATTTAAAGTGGCGGAGTGCACGCGCGGGCTCAGCGAATCCACTGCAGCACGAGCAGCCCAGCTATCAGGACGATCGCCGGGACCCAGAAATGGGCATCGGTGAAAATGATCGTCCAAACGCCGGGGGATTTTTGGGCCGAACTTTTGTCAACCATGGGTCTCATCCATAGGCTGGCCTCCGTGTGGATCTAACACCATAGAGATTGTGGTGGTGTGTGAGTCGCATTCGCCGCACAATGTCATACCACAGTTCTGGCGCGTTGGAAGAAACTTGGCGGGCGGTTTCTTCCTGAGGGGCGTGGCTGTAGTATTGTGCGGAACTGAATAGACGGGTGAAGCGGGGGAGGAAACAGCAAATGCTGCGATTGGCCGCGGGCGTGTTTGCGCTGTTGGTGGCGAGCCTTTGTTTGGCGGATGAGAATCCGCCGCTGATGTTGCATCATCCGACGATCAGCGCGACGCAGATGGTTTTTGTGTATGCGGGAGATTTGTGGAGCGTGCCCCGAGCGGGCGGCGTGGCGCAGCGGCTGACGGCGGGGGCAGGCACGGCGTCGCGGCCGGTGTTTTCGCCGGATGGGAGCGAGATCGCGTTTACGGGCGACTACGACGGGAATGAGGATGTATACGTGATTCCCGCGACTGGGGGCACCCCGCGGCGGCTCACCTATCATCCGGCAGCGGATCAGGTGGTGGGATGGACGCGTGACGGGAAGTCCGTGCTTTTTTCTTCGACGCGGAGCAGCTACTCGCTATTCCGCCGGCTCTTCACGGTCTCGCGCGACGGAGGGTTTCCCACGGAGCTGCCGCTGCCGATCGCCGTCGAAGGCTCTTATTCGCCAGACGGCAAGGAACTGGCGTATGTGCCGCTGGACCACGCGTTCGAGATTTGGAAGCGCTACCGCGGAGGACGGACCTCGCCGGTTTGGATTGCGCAACTGTCGGATTCGAGCGTGACGCCGATACCCCGCGAGAATTCGAACGACTTCAATCCCATCTGGGTGGACCAGCGCGTGTTTTTTCTTTCCGATCGCAACGGACCGATGTCGCTCTTCAGTTATGACACGAAGACGAAGAGTGTGACGGTGGCGCTGAAGAACGATGGACTCGATTTCAAGTACGCCAGCGCAGGGCCGGGTGCGATCGCCATCGAGCAGTTTGGAGCGATCTGGCTCTACGACTTGAAAACTGGAGAGGCGCACAAAGTCGAAATTCACATCACGGGAGACCTGCCGCAGTTGCGGCCTCGTTATGAAAATGTGGGGAATCGCATTCGGAACGCGGACATTTCGCCGACGGGACTGAGGGCGGTGTTCGAAGCGCGTGGGGAAATTCTGACAGTCCCTGCGGAGAAAGGCGATATTCGCAATTTAACGAATACTCCGGGAGTGGATGAACGCTATCCGGCTTGGTCGCCCGACGGGAAGAGTATTGCGTATTTTTCGGATGAATCGGGCGAACAGGCGCTGCATATCAAGAATCAGAATGGGCAGGGAGAGGCGCAGAAGATCGATTTGGGCACGCCGGGTTCGTTTTTCTTTTTTCCGACGTGGTCACCGGACAGCAAAAAGATTGCTTATACCGATAAACGACTAAACCTTTGGTACGTGGATCTCGAGAAGAGAACGCCGGTGAAAGTTTCTCATGACCGGTTCACGGGCCAGGAGCAGATATTCAAGGCGGCGTGGTCGCCGGACAGCAAGTGGCTGGCGTACACGCATCAGGGACTGAGCCACATGCGGTCGGTGTTCTTGTACTCGCTGGAGACCGGGAAAAGCGAGCGGGTGACGGACGCGATGAGCGATTCGGTTTCTCCGGTCTTCGACAAGAGCGGTAAGTATCTTTATTTTTTGTCGAGCACGGATGCGGGGCCACTGATGGATGGTTCCATGGACAGCTTTGACCGGCCGGTGACGAGCAGCGCGTATATCGTTGTGCTGCGCAAAGACCTGCCGTCGCCGCTCGCGCCCTTGAGCGATGAGGAAGGCGAGGCGAAATCCGATGCCGCTAAGACGGACGGAACCAAGGCAGGCAATGCGGAAAAAGAGAAAGAGAAGCCGGCCCCGGTCGTGAAAGTGGATTTTGAAAAAATCAGCCAGCGCATTTTGGCGTTGCCGATCCCGGCGAGGAACTATACGGAATTGGAGACTGGCAAAGAAGGAGTGCTCTTTCTGCTCGAAGGGCCGCTGGTCGAACCGCCGAATGGCCAAAGCGCTCTCACGGCGCATCGTTTTGAACTGAAGACGCGCAGGACGGACAAGCTGCTCGACAACATTCTGGCTTTTCAGGTGTCGGCGGATGGCGAAAAGCTGCTTTACCGCCATGCCAGCCCTCCGCAACCCGGAGGAGGAGCGCCAGCGCAGGTATGGGCGATTGCTCCACTTCCGCCTGCGCCAACGGCGGGAGCAGAGCTCCCGCACTCCACAGGGGCGCCTGCAGGTGCGAAGACGCTCAATCTTTCCGCTATGGACGTGCGTATCGAACCGGCAGTGGAGTGGAAGGAGATGTATCACGAGGCGTTCCGCATCGAGCGCGATTTCTTTTACGAACCCGGATTTCACGGACTGGATTTGGCGGCCACGGAAAAGAAGTTCGCGGCGTATCCGCCGGGAGTCGGTTCGCGCGACGACCTGAACTACATCTTTAAAGAGACCATGGGCGAGCTCACCGTCGGGCATCTTTTTGTGCGCGGCGGCGAAGGGCCGGAGATGAAGCGCATCCCGGTCGGGCTTCTTGGCGCGGATTACAAAATCGAAAATGGCCGGTACCGCTTTTCGCGTGTGTATGACGGCGAGAATTGGAATCCGCAATTGCACGCGCCGCTGACGCAGCCGGGAATTAATGTGGTGGAAGGCGAGTATTTGTTGGCAGTAAACGGACATGAAGTGCACGGCAGCGACAACATCTACAGCTTTTTCGAAGAGACAGCAGGGAAGTCCGTGATGCTGCGCGTCGGGCCAAATGCGGATGGCAGCGGCTCTCGCGAGGTGAGCGTTGTTCCCAGTCGAAAACGAAAGGGGCTGCGCAATCTGGCATGGGTGGAAGGCAACCGGCGCAAAGTGGACGAGCTCAGCGACGGCAAGCTGGCGTATATCTATCTGCCGGACACGGCGACGGGCGGCTACACGTTTTTCAACCGCTATTTCTTTTCGCAAGCGGGCAAGGTGGGAGCGGTGGTCGACGAACGCTTCAATGGCGGCGGCACGAACACGGATTACATTCTGGATTATCTGCGGCGGACGCTGATGAATTACCGCACGACGCGCGACGGCGAAGACATGACCACGCCGGTAAGCCTCATCCAGGGGCCGAAAGCGATGATCATCAATGAATACGCGGGATCGGGCGGCGACGCCATGCCCTGGCATTTCCGGCAGGCTAAGATCGGCGTGTTGGTTGGCAAGCGAACATGGGGAGGGCTGGTGGGATTTTTTGGGCCGCAGGAGTCTTTGATGGACGGCGGCATCGTTACGACGCCGAGCCGAGGGTTTTGGACGCCGAACAATAAGTGGGAAGTCGAAAATCACGGCGTCGCGCCGGACGTCGAGATCGAACAGGACCCTAAAGCGGTGCGCGAGGGACATGACCCGCAGCTTGAGAGAGCGGTGGCTCTGCTGCTTGCGGACTTGGAGAAGAACCCGCTACCGAAGCACAAGAAGCCGCCTTACCCGAACTACCATAAGCGGCAGCGGAGCCGGGGCGGCGTACCCCGGAAACTGACGGGGAGAGGCGCACTCCTATTGTTGGCCTTGACGTTCAGAGCGGGGCCAGCCCCGCCCCTACAAGGGATGCGGATGAGGCTAACTGAAACTTTCCCACGCTACGCGGCGTAGAACCAAGCAAGGAGCAGTGTTCATGAAGCGGCGAGTGCCCCTGCGAGAACCGATCGGCGTCGCCCTGGAGACACTGCGCGCACACAAGATGCGCTCCTTCCTTATGCTGTTGGGAATCATTCTCTCGGTCGCCACGCTGATCGTGGTTATCGCGCTGATTTCAGGCGTCAACCAATACATCGCCACCAAAGTCGCCAATCTGGGGTCGAATGCATTTACGGTGATGCGCTATCCGATCATCACGGAGATGGAGGAAATGGTCAAAGCGATGCGGCGGAACAAGCTGGTTACCTGGGACGACTACGAATCGCTGCGCGACAATCTGAAGCTGCCGAAGCGCGTCGGCGCGGAGGTGTGGACTTCGGGAAAGTCGCGTGTTGGTTCGCTGACCATTCAGGACACCAGCATCCGCGGCGTCACCGCGAGCATGGCGGACATCGACGCGCAGGAGATGACGGACGGGCGGTACATCACCGAAGCGGACGAAAACAGCCACGCCATGGTGGCCATGATCGGCGCAGACCTGGCGACCAAACTTTTTCCGAGCCTGGACCCGATCGGCCAAGAAGTGATGCTGGATAACCGGCCTTTCATCGTGGTGGGCGTCGCCAAACCGATTGGCACCGTTCTGGGGCAATCGCGCGATAACTTCGCGTATATTCCAGTGGAGACGTATATCAAGATTTACGGAGCGTACGACGGAATCTGGATCAACGTGCAAGCGCGCGGAGCGGAGTGGATGGAGCGAACGCAGGATGAAGCTCGGGTGCTGATGCGCGCGCGACGCCACCTGAAACCGAATGAAACCGACTCGTTCGGGATTCTGGATTCCGCGACGCTGATGAAGCTGTGGAATCAACTGACGGGCGTGATCGCGACGGCGATGGTCGGCGTGGTTTCGGTCTTCCTGGTGATCGGCGGAGTCGTGATTATGAACGTGATGCTGGCCACGGTCACGGAGCGCACGCGCGAAATCGGCATCCGCAAGGCCCTGGGCGCGAGCCGCCACGACATTCTGTTGCAATTCCTGATCGAAGCGTGCGTGATGTCGGCCATGGGCGGAGCCATCGGCGTGGCGTTGGCGTACGGGATCTGCCTGCTCGCGATAGCCACGACTTCGATACCGATGCACGTTCCGATTTCGGCGGTCCTGATCGCGGAGCTTATCTCGGCAGCTGTGGGGATTTTCTTTGGAGTGTATCCGGCGCGAAAAGCGGCCATGCTCGAGCCGATCGAAGCGCTGCGAACAGAAATCTAGCGGGCGGGTAAATCAGTATGCGAATGGCGCTCGGCGAAAATGCTCAGATGGCGCTCACGACGTTGCGTGAGAACAAGATGCGGTCGTTTCTGACCGTACTTGGAGTGGTCATCGGGATCACCGCGCTGCTTTCGGTCGTCGCTGTTTTGATGGGCGTATACAACGACGTGAACGCGTTTCTGGGCGATTTCGGTTCGGATACGCTTTTCATTTTCAAATTTGATCCGGGGATACATACGTCGGGGCGGCTCACACCGGAAGAGCGCTCGCGCAAGCCGCTCACACTCGGAGATGCCGAGGCCATAGGGGAACAATGTCCGGACGTGAAGGCCGTCTCGGCCGCGATAATGCCGCGGATTGTCGAGGGCGCGCCCGGGGGACGCCCTTTGATGAGCGCGCGCTACAAAAACAAGGAAGTGGCCGGAGTGGACTACCACGGAATCCTGCCCGAGGATGAAGTCGTGTTCAATTCCAAGGCGGAGCGCGGAAGGTTCATTACCGAAGCGGAGAACTTGCATCGCAGGGATGTCGCGCTGATCGGACCGGATATTGCGAAGGCGCTTTATCCCGACGATGATCCGCTGGGCAAGCCGATCCTCGTGGATGGCGTGTCTTACGAAGTCGTCGGAGTAATGGCCGCGCGCAAAGGTCAACTGATGAAGGATCAGGCCGCCGATAAGGCGATTCTCGTTCCTTATCGGACGTACCAGAAGCATCGGCCCAACGACGACGAGAATTTAATCGGGGCCGCCGCGTATCCGGGCCGAATGCCGGAAGCGGAAGACGAAATTCGCGGCGTCCTCCGGCGGCGGCGCAATGTTCCCTATGACAAACCCGACAATTTTGGTGTATCGAGCGCGAAGGAGATCGCGGACCAGTTCCGCCAGATCACGGCTTCCGTGGCCCTGCTGATTTCCGTGGTCAGTTCGATTGGGTTGCTGGTAGGCGGCGTGGGTGTGATGAATATCATGCTGATGTCCGTCACGCAACGGACGCGCGAAATCGGAGTGCGCAAAGCGATCGGGGCGCGGCGGCGCGACGTTATTTGGCAATTCTTGACGGAGGCGGTTGTTCTAACGGGGGCTGGCGGCGTGATAGGCGTGCTGTTGGGATTGGGAATCAGCCTGCTCATCCATCTTTTCGTGCCGAGCCTGCCTTCGGCGGTTCCGTTGTGGTCGATTTTATTGGCGGTGACGGTCTCGATGAGCGTCGGACTATTTTTTGGGATGTATCCGGCGGTGAAGGCCTCGCGGCTCGATCCGGTGGAGGCTTTGCGCTACGAATAGTAAGATTCACTCGTAGCGAAGGGCCTTCATGGGATCATGGCGCGTGGCCCGATAAGCGGGCCAGAAACTAGCGGCCAGCGCCACGACAGCGAGGAAAATCGCCGCGCCTAACAGGCTCAGAGGATCCGTCGGTGCGAGGCCATAAAGAAGCGATCGCGCGCCGCTGGTTGCAAGGACCGCAAGCAGCAAGCCGATTCCCGACGCCAAGCGTCAGCAAGCCACAGCGTCTGGCGGAGAACAATACCAATCACGTCCTGCCGGCTGGCGCCGAGCGCCATACGGATTCCAATTTCATTTCTGCGCATGGCGATGATGTAGGAGATCACGCCGTAGATGCCGATCATGGCCAGTAGCGCGGCGAGCGCGCCAAAAAACCCGGAGAGCAAGGCCATCAATCGTTCGCGGACCAGGCCGTTCTGAATCTCCGTCTGGAACACGTGATACTCGATCTTCATTTCCGGATAGAGGGGGCTGAGTTTTTCGCGAACGGCAGAGATGGCCGCCGAGGGAGGCGACGAAAACCGGATGAACACGTTCGTCAGATAATATTTTCTCTGGATATTGCTGCGCTGGGACGAAAACTTCCGCCGGGATCTCCTCGCGCAGGCCCGCATATTTTGTATCTTTCACCACGCCGACAATCTCGTATGCGTTTTCCGGGTAATGAGGCTCGGCACGGGTGCGAAAGGTTTTGCCTTGGGGATTTTCCGCAGCAAAAAACTGGCGGGCAAAAGTCTCGTTCACGATGGCGACTGGAGGGGACGGCATGGTGTCGCGATCGGTGAAATCCCGCCCGCCAAGAAACGGAATTTGCATGGTCCGGAAATAGCCGGGGCTTACCCAGGTGAACCTGGGACTGCCTACTTTGCCGCCGACGTCCACATCCAGCGAGAAGATAGCTGCCGTCCAGCGGAACATGGGTCGAACTTGCCGCGGATTCCACCTGCGGAATGCTTCGAATTTGTTCCAAAAGATCGTGCTTGAAGGTTTCGTAGCGTTCCGGGGGCAGATCCAGGCGCCTGAAATTCAAATAGGTACGCAAGATTCCAGTTTCCCGGAAGCCTGGATCGAGCGTCATCAGGTTCCAGAAGCTTCGCACAAATAGCAGCGCTCCCGTCAGCAACACGAGGGAAAACGCGATTTGAGAGACAACGAGGGTCTGCTGGAACGAGAATCTTTTGCGTCCGGCGGTCATGCCACGGCCGCCGGATTTCAACACGGCGGCGGGTTGGGTGCGGGAGGAGCGCAAAGCCGGGGCCAGACCGAACAACAAGCACGTCGAAACCGCCACAAAAGCCGTGAAAGAGAGGACCCGCCAATCGATATTCGTGGCGAGAAAAAACGGGCTTCTCTCGGTACTGAGCATCCGCACCACGGTTTTGCTAAAGAACGAAGCAAGGCCGGTTCCCAAAATAGAGCCGCCAACGGCAAGGACCAAACTTTCCAAAAGCAATTGCTGCCTTATTCTTCCAGCGCTGGCCCCAAGCGCGAGGCGGACGGCCATCTCCTGCTCTCGGGTGCTGGCCCGCACGAGCAGGAGGTTCGCCAAGTTCGCGCACGCGATGAGAAGCACCAGTCCGGTCGTTCCCAGAAGCAGCCAAAGCGAAGTGTCATAACTCTCGCTAGCCGTGCTGATCCCGTTCCTTCCGGGATAGGCGATCAAGCTGAAATTTCGATACGAATCCAAAACCGAAGTGCGGTATCCGCTCGGCACCGTGGCTTCGAACATCCCGGCGCTGGCCGCATCCAGTAGAGCCGATGCTTGTGGCATGCGAAGATCCCGGCTTCAGGCGACCCATGACTTGCAGCCAGAACACATCGGGGCGGACAGAAGTGCCGTCGCCGGGGATATAGGCTGGGGACGCGAACACGTGGGAAGAGCAACCTCGAATTCTTTTCCGACATCGAGGCCGAAGAAGCTAGGCGGTGTTACTCCAATTACCTGAGTCGGGTGGCCATAGATGACAATTCTGCTTCCAATGACGGAGTCTTTACCACCGAACTCGCTCTGCCAGAAGCGCATAGCTGATGACTGCGCCGGAGGTGCCACAGCCTGGCCGGTCATCTTCGGGCGTGAACAACCTGCCTTTGATGGGAACAATCCCGAGCATCGGGAAACATCTCTCCGCTTACCCAGAGGCCTTCGGCGAGCCTCTCCTGATCTCCTTGTCCGATGCATACTGGCGGCTTGCCCACGCGAAAAATCCGGAAAATGCGCCTTGTTGCGTTGCGGATTTGCTTCCAGAGCGCGCTGCTAAGCGCGGTCTCGTTGTCGAACGAGAAATCGTGGATTCCGCCCTTGATCTGCATCTTAACCAAGGACGCCGGATCGGCTACGGGCAGGCTGCGCAATCGGACGGCATCCAGCAATTGAAAGATGGCTGTGTTTGCTCCGATGCCGAGCGCGAGGGTGATGATGGCGGTGGCGGCGAAGACCGGGCTCTTGCGCAACGTGCGCAGGGCAAACCGCAAGTCTTGAAACACGGTCTGGAGCCAGAGCGGGCCACGCGCGGGTAACGCGCAAGTATCAGGCTTACTGTCTGCCGCGCCCTGCGTCTTTACCAGTCATTTTTTCAACAGATTTCTCTCACCAACTTATCATAGCGATTCGTGTTCGAAATCGGCTCTCTCAAATCTTCCGATTCGCCCATGCGCCCCTTGCAGCTGCACTCTATATCTTAGATGCGAATGTCCCGAGTCGCGGCCGGAGGGCCATCGACGCATATCCTCTCCGCCTTCCGCCCAACGGCCATGGGATCTGCAATGCTTAAAGTCGTGTCCGAGATAATAAAGCGATACGTGTAGAAGATGCAACTTGATTCGGCGGGACTTGTTCAATGGCGCGGAACGGGCTACAGTTTGTCGGGAAAAGAAAGACGCTTTTCGCCAGCGGGGACGCCAGCGTCTCGGGCCGGTAGTATTTTTTCAGGATGCTATCGTTCCAGCGCAAGAGGTCCGCATTGTTCGCGGAGAATTCTGCCCAGGTCTGTGGAGAAGGTGCCCGGGCGATCCGTTCACGAATGAGCAGGAAAAAGCCCATGTGATTGTTTCATTGTAAAGGTTCGGGCTTGCCGTTTGCCGCGGTGAATCGCGCCAGGCCGAAGAGAAACGACCGAGCGCTTCAAGAGGCGCGAATTGCCGCGCGTACAGGAAAGCCATTTTTACGTGCTCGGCGTGATGGAAAGAGCCGTTTGGCAAAGTACATTTTTCAAATGCTTGCATCCATTCAGTTTCGTTCAAGGGTGGCCCCGGCTTTTCTGCTTTCCGCATTGCCATGCAGACGAGTACGGCCACGGCATATACAAACAGCTCACCTACCTGATATTGGCCATGCAGAATATGGATCAGGGCGGCGAAGGCGAAAATGACGAGCAAGAGATAACCGCCGACCGCCATCGTGAAAGGCACAAGGAATAAAATCGCGGCAAGAATTTCCGCGCCGCCGAGGACTGGCTGGATCCACGAGGGCAATCCCGCTTTGCAAGGAAATGGGCGGCGGAAGCGGAAAAAACAAATCAAAGGACTGCAGGCGGACCACCAGGCCCAGGGTCCAGCGCAGCAGTGGGATGGAGAAATTCGCGAGGCGCGTGTTCATTTTGCGCGTTTGGCCCTTCTGGGGCTGCATTGGCCGAGATTCGGTCAGGCGGTGGCTGGCGCGGGAATCGAGGTCGAGGCCGTAGAATTTCTTCAATTCCTTGATGCGCCTGAGGCTTTCCGCGCCAAATGGGCATTTGCCGTCGAAGGCGTGGAGTACGATTCCCTCAAAAGATCGCCGAGCGTCATGTCGTGATATTCACCGAAGGCTTTGAGCACCTTGAGGATTCGTTCTTCCATGCGAACGCCGGTTTGCACGCGCTGACCACAACTTTTTTCATCCGCCATGTGGCCTTTCCGTTGCCTGCTACCAATGTACCAAACTATCAGAATAACTTCCACTGGCCTACTCTTGGCGCCGAGGACAAAGGGTGACCGGAGAAAAGCACCGCGACGGTGAGCTCGCCATTCACGTTTCCATCATATACGGCCGATAGAATTCGCCGGTAAATTGCGCTTTCCACCGCCATGAGATTTCAGCTATAAAAACAAGCGATCCAACAGCCATCCAGCCGAGTCAAGGGACGCCATGCTCCTCCATACAGAAACCTTGTTTTCCGTCTTGTTCTTCTCGCGGCTGTCCTTATTCATCTGCCTAGCGTGCTGCGGCGCAATCTGCGCAGTCTCCGCCAAATCGCATCGGCGCTATTGACGAATCTTCTCTTGTTGTCTTGAACGGCAATCGCCATCCTCTGGCGACGCCGGCCAACGATCGCGGAGAAGCCCCCTCCGATCTGCCGATGGAACGCATGCTGCTGGTTTTGGCTCGCACCACAGCCGCGGAATCCGCGCTGCAGAGTCTTCTCACCCGGCAACAAGACAAATCGTCGCCGGATTTTCATGCCTGGCTTTCGCCGGCGCAATTCGGCGCGCAATTTGGCGCTTCCCCATCCGATCTGCAAGAACTTACGGGCTGGCTCGAATCTCACGGCTTTCGCGTGAACCGCGTCGGACGGGGAGCCATGTCGATCGAGTTCAGCGGCACCGCCGGTCAGGTGAAAAACACGTTTCACACGGCCATTCACTCGTATGTGGTGAACGGAGAAAAGCATTATGCCAACGCATCCGATCCGCAAATCCCGGCAGCGCTCGCGCCCGTCGTCGCAGGAATAGATACACTCTGCACAATTTTCGAAAGAAACCGGCGATTCACGCTTCAGGCAAGGCCAGCCGCATCGCCAACACCAGCCTCTGGCAGCCGGAATTCACGTTCAACGGCGCGACGGGCGTGGAACATTTCCTTGCGCCCGGCGACTTCTCGATCATCTACAACACCGCTACGCTCTATCAAAATGGAATTGACGGCACCGGGCAAAGCATCGCCATTGTGGCGCGCAGCAACATCAATCTTTCGGACGCGCAAATTTTCCGCATCGCCTTCGGACTTCCCGTGAACGATCCGCAAATCATTCTCGACGGCCCCGACCCCGGAAATCTTTTTGGGAACGAAGAGACGGAAGCCGATCTGGACGTGGAATGGTCGGGCGCCATCGCGCCCATGGCCACCATAAAATTCGTCGTCTCCGCCAGCACCAACTCGACCGACGGCGTGGACCTCTCTTCGCTCTACATCGTGGACAACAATCTCGCCCCCGTGCTGAGCGCCAGTTTCGGCCAGTGCGAACAAAGCCTCGGCCAGGCCGAAAACACTTTTTACAATAATCTTTGGGAGCAAGCCGCCGCGCAGGGCATCACTGCCGTGATTTCGAGCGGCGACAGCGGCCCGGCCGGATGCGACAGCGACAATCAAACAACGCCCGCCACACAAGGCCTCGCCGTCAACGGTCTGGCTTCCACGCCGTTCAATGTCGCCGTCGGCGGCACGGAGTTCAACGAAAATGGCGCGGACAGCACTTACTGGTCGGCGACCAACGGCGCCCAATCAAACTTCCGCGCTCGGGTATATTCCCGAAAATGTCTGGAACGAGAGTTGCGCCGATCCAAATGTATGCGGCGTCGCTTCTTTATTTGCCAGCGGCGGCGGCGCCAGCACTCTTTACAGCAAGCCATCCTGGCAAGCGGGCCCTGGCGTGCCCGAACGACGGCAAGCGCGATCTTCCGGACGTCTCTCTTGATGCCGCCGCGGGCCACGACGGATACTTGTTATGCCAAGACGGCATCTGCACCACCAACTCCAGCGGACAACTTATCAATGCCGAGCTCGTCGGCGGCACGTCCGCCGGTGCGCCCACGTTCGCCGCCATCCTCGCGCTCATCGCGCAGAAAACCAATTCCCGGCAAGGGCAAGCCAATTTTGTTCTCTACCCCTTGGCTGCCGGACAAAATGCGGCGAATTGCAACGCCAGCGCGCCGCCGCAACCGCAATGCATTTTCAACGACATCACCGTGGGAAATAATACTGTCCCCGGGCAAACCGGTTTTTCCGCAACGCCTGGCTACGATTTGGCTACGGGATGGGGCTCGGTCAACGCCGCCAATCTCGCGACAAATTGGCAGAACGTAACGCTTCATTCGACGCTGACTACGCTTCAGCTTTCCTCCACGAGCGTGACGCACGGGCAGCCAGTAACCGCGACCGCGACTGTCGCTCCCGGCGCCGGCGGGGGAACGCCGACGGGCGATGTAGCCCTGCTCGCCGGGGGCTCCGTGGGATTGAATCTCGGCAACCTCAGCAGCGGGACCGTTTCCGGCGCTATCGAAACGTTGCCGGGCGGAAATTATTCCGTCAGCGCAAGCTACGGGGGAGACGGCACATTTGGTGCGAGCATTTCCACGGGCGTGCCCATCACGATTCATCCCGAGCCCAGCAGCACGACCTTCTCCGCATTTCTAAGCGGACAGGCGGGCAGTGCGTCGTCTCAAGTAAACACGACCTACGGCAACTTCCTCGAACTCCAGATAAATGTCGCGGGCGCCTCCCAGCAGGGAACTCCGACGGGGACGCTCACCCTTTCCGACACCTTTAGCGGCAACACCAGCACGCTGCTGACTTCTTCTCTCAACAGTCAGGGCAATGCGCTGATCCAGGAAACCCAGCTCGCTCTCGGAAATCACACGCTCAATGTCAGCTATTCTGGCGACGCAAGTTTTTCCCCAAGCAGCGCCGGTCCGGTCACCGTCGGCGTTGCCAAGGGCCCGACAACCACGATTCTCTTTATTCCCAGCGGAGCATTGCCGAATAGTTCTGTAATTCTCCAAGCTATCGTGCTTCCGGTCGGTGCGTTCGATCCCACCGGGACCGTGCAGTTTTTCACGGGCAAGACTGCCCTGGGGATTCCCGTGCAAGTGAAGAGCTTGATCGCCACGCTGACGACCTCGGCATTGCCGGCCGGGTCGGACAGCATTACCGCGGTTTATTCCGGCGATTCAAATTTCCTCGGTTCCACTTCATCGGCGGCCGTACTTACCGTCGGTAATCCCGATTTTGAAATTAGCGTGAATCCGGGGAACGTGATCATCTCTGGAAGCGGGCCCGGCACTGCAAATGTTCTGCTCACACCCGGGCCGGGCGTCGGCTTCGTGGGAACTGTTTCACTCAGCTGCTCCGGGCTCCCGACGGGATCCACCTGCGCTTTTCTGCCCGCGCAGCCGAATCTCAATGGATCTACGCCGCAAACCGTAGCGCTTACTATCACCAAACCCCCGGAGCAGGCGGCTGCGATCCGCAGGGCACATTCGAGCCTTGTGCAGCGACTGGTTGGTTCGCTCGCGGTCGCGTCGCTGGCTTGCGCCTTTCTTTTCTCTTGGCCCAGGAAAAAACGGGCGTTGCAACTCGTTGCGTTCTTGATTCTCGCGGGGCTTCTGAGCGCGATGTGCGGGTGCCAGGGCGGTGCGAGCATCTCGGTTGCGCCCACCGGTTCCTCCATAAGCACGACCTCGTTCGTGGTGACAGTAACCGCCACCGGAGGCGCGGGCGTGCAAGCCGTAAGCCACACCGTGACGCTCCAGGTCACGGTCGAATAACGCCAACCTGGGAATGCGTCGGGAATTTAGCCGCCACGGGAGAAGCTTTATCGCTCCGCGTGAAATACGGCCTGGCCTCGGGCGTTTTCCTCCGCGGAGTCAGCGGCCTTCGCCCCATCCATTGTGACGGCGGTCACTTTGCTAAATCCCACGGCCCGCAGCATCTCGACCACCGCGCTCGCATTCGGGCTCCACCAATCCGACGCGGCTGCCGCAAATTCCACGTGTGGATAAAACGCAGCGGCTGGGCGGCCGATCGAATCCAGATCGACGTGCGTGCGCAAGATCAGCAACTGCTTCGTTACGCGGTAGGCGTGATCGAGTGCGGCCAGCGGCTGGCTCTGCGGGTAAAGCGCTTCGAGCAGCACGACGTCAAAGGAACCTATTTTCTCGGGGCCGAGATCCATGACGTCGATCGCCGCTCCTTCGACTTTGGAGCTAAGCGCCCATCGCGCCAAATCAAAACTTTGCTTCGATGCGCGCGGACACCTGCCGCGCCAGACAAAGCCGTCGGCGGCCAGCACGCGCTCGGCGCCACGCCGTTCGGCTTCAAACGAAAAAAAACCATCCCACGCGCCGATGTCCAACAGCGTCAACCCCTCCAGGCGAGCCGGTAATTGAAGCGTTTGCAGGATTTCGCTCGATGGCTGGCATCCCGGTGTCACCACGCCGTGCCCCAGATCGATCTGCTGGTACCAGTGGAGCGCCAAAACTTCCTTTTTCAGCTCCGCCATGGCGCTGACAGTTCCGTCGAACGGCGGTCGCGTACCAAAGCCGCCCAAACGGGAGGGATAATGTTCTTGGACTTCGGCAAGATGCTTCCAGAATTCCTGCTGAGTCTGACGGAGACGGCTCGTGTTGGAGGTCTGGCCTCGGCAGGTAGACACGAGTTGCCGCAGGGCGGCCTGCTGTTGTTCGCCAATGCCATGCATAGCGCGTTCGAGATAAGCAATAGCTTCCGCCTGACGGCCTGTCATCACCAGGAATGCGCCGAGATTCGCCATCGCTTCGGTGTTGTTCCCGTCGAGAGACAAGGCGCGCCGGAAGCCTTCTTCCGCTTTTTTGTGGCCGGATGCCATCTCCGCGGCCGCCCAGTCGTTCCAGACCTCGCTCGTTTCCTTTTCTTGCAGTGACTGCGCGAGCGCAAGCGCTGCCTCTTCGAAGCGGCCCGCTTGAAACGATTGGACTCCCCGCTGATGGCTGCTTTCAGCCGGGGATGGGCTTGTGTTGTTTTGTTGTTGTTCTTCCATCCAAGTTCTTCTCTGTTGAAACATCCCGGAAATTGCGGAATCAATTTTGCGCCGCAATGCGCTCGATGACTTGATGCGGACGAAGCGAGGGCCGCTGTCGATTCAGCCCTCGTATCGCACGTAGCGCCTTGCAAACTCTCGGTGCGTGAACCAGCCATTGTCAAAGTGCCGGTGAAGAGTTTCCTCGCCGCACCATTTCAGGCCGAGCGCTTGCGCCACGCTCGGATGGATGGGCGCCATATATTGATCCATGGGAAGGGACGCCGCGAAAAGGACATGCGGGAAAGGAGTGCCCTCTCCCCAGGCCCGCCGGATAATTTCTTGCAGCAGAAAATAGGTCAGCCCGGGGCTCGGATGATTTCTCGTGTAGAACAATCGTTTGGTCCGGAAGTTCTTCTGCAAAAATGCGGCGGCCTTAATATCGCTGTGCGCGTCCAGCGCGGCAAGCGTAAATCGCCAGTAGTCCATCACGCGCTCCACGTTGAAGAGGGAAGCCACGTCCGCCGCGAGATATTCCTCCACGATTTCCTCTTCGCTTTTTCCCTGCGCCATCAAGTCCAGCAAGACTCGGTCGCCATGCGGATACCTGCCGAAAGGATATTTGCTTTCGGTGCGATTGCGCTTGTCCGGGCATTCCTGCGGCCAAAGCGGCGGGCAAGTCGTGGTCGGAAATCGAATGATTTTTGCGCCGCGCGAGGCCAGCCGCTCGGCATAATCGGGGTCCGGCCGTTTCGCCGCCTTCTGAATGATCAACACTTCGCAGCGCTCCAAAAGCTCTGCCGGCGGCGCCGCCATTCCTTCGCTGCCCGGATACACGAAGTCCAAAAATCTCTCGGCCTGAAAGAGCTTTTCAAACCCCGGCAGGCTGCGCAAACACGCACATAGCAAATGCGCCTGGCAATCCCCATAGAAGAGGACCGCGGGCTTGCTCACCGGGCGGCCTTCTCCAGGGCTTTTTCCACCACGGCGGCAAGCTCTCCAACGTTGGCCGCCTGAAAACCTTCCGCTTCATCCAACCGTACGCCGAATTCTTTTTCGATTTGAATCAGCAGCAGCGTGTGCGTCATGGAATCCCAGCCGCTTACTTCCATCGCGGTCGTATGGGCCGTGATGGATGCCCGCTCCACTCGAAAGTGTCTTGCGATGACTCCTGCCAGCACTGCGCACACTGCAGCTTCAGGCATGCACGCACCTCATGGACCGATATTTCTCCGCGTTGAGGTGCCGGCTCACTTTTCCGCTCGTTGTCTTGATGATCCATCTCTCGGGCACCAGGTGAATGTCCGATAGCATGAGGCCGAGCCCGTCGTAGACCGCCTTTCTCACGGCCGCACGCAGTACGTTCTCTGGTCCGGCTCCCGCGTTCGCATTCAATTCCGCCACTACCACCGCGTCTTCGCTGCCGCTATCTTCATTCTCGACGGCGAACGCCACCGAGCGCCCCGGCTTGATCCCAGCAACGCCGCCCACGATATGTTCGATATCGAAGGCGTGGAATTTCTTTCCGCGCACGATGATGATGTCTCCCTTGCGCCCGGTGACATACAAATTGCCTTCGTGCAGAAACCCCAAGTCGCCGGTCATGTGCCATTCGCCCGCGCGGCGCCGCTCCGTCTCTCCCGGCAGAGCATAATAGGCTTCGAAGAGGGATGTCCCGGCAACGCCGATCTCGCCCACGATTCGTTCTGCCGCCACCGGCGTGCGATGGTCGTCGAAGATTCGAACGCGCATGCCCTCGATTGCTGCTCCAGCCGGAAGGAAAGTCAACGGCGGCCCGATTTTCGGCCGCGCCGCGCAGTGCTTGGACGCGAATTCATCTCCGTCGATAACGAGAGGATGTACGTACTGTCCCAATTTTGTTTGCGTTACCGCGAACACCGTTTCC
Source organism: uncultured Acidobacteriota bacterium (assembly GCA_963804545.1). GTDB lineage: Bacteria > Acidobacteriota > Terriglobia > Acidiferrales > UBA7541 > Acidiferrum. Next base: position 556,707 of record CAWDQW010000004.1, on the reverse strand, counting down.
GCCATGGCGTAGCAAACTTGCAATTGCTCGGGGCGTACGCCGGAGGTCGCGAAAGCCGCCGCGAAGCGCCCGAACGTATCTGCCTTGCACGGCTCCGAGCAGTTGATAAAGGCTTTCACGCCTTCGAGCCGCCAGGTTTTTTCCGCCGGCTTCGAGACCGCCAGCAAATTAAACGCAAAATTGGGCAGCCAGCAATATTGGCATTGATAGAGCTCCATCGCATCGAGGAGTATCCACGGCTTCCGCACCCAGGCGAAGGGCGACATCATCACCACGTGTGCGCCGCAGAGCATCGGCAGGATGAAACAAGCAATCAGCCCCATGTCGTGGTACAGCGGCAGCCAGCTTGCGACTCCCTCTCCGGGCCGCATTCCCAGCGCTTTCTGGTAGCCCGCTAGCTGCGCCAGCACTTGGCCATGGGTCAATGCCACTCCTTTCTTCAGTGCTGTTGTGCCCGAGCTGTGCTGGAGAAAAGCAATCGCTTCGGCGGCTGACGGTTCAAGCGAAACCTCGCGCACGCTCACCCTATCGTGTATTTCATGGGAATCTATGCGCGGAGCCGTGCCAGTCCGGTCGATATTCCACACGGGCGTCGAAATGTTTTTCAGCCTCGTGATCCCTTCGTTCCCCGTGTTTTGGTCCGTTGCCAGCAGCTTCGCCCCTATGCGTTCGAACAACTTGGCGTGGCTCTCCCAGAAGTAATCCAAATCCTGCTTTTCCGAAGGCTCTGGCATAAACGATGGCACCGCGCCGATCCAAAGCGCGCCAAGATAGGCCGCCACCAGTTCCACGCGGTATCCCAAAATAAGGATGACCACGTCGCCGCGCTTCACCCCGCGCCGCCGGTACTCGCGTGCGAACCACCTTGCCTCCGCGATCTCCTCCTCGAACGACCGCGGGATTGCCTCCTCGCCTGCCAGAAACGTGAACATCGGGCTCTTCTCGCGCCCGCTCCAGGCTTTCAGCGCATATTCCATCAAGTTCATATATTCCAGCGGGACCGTATGTAATGCTTCGAGAGAAATCCCAATTTGGTCTCCCGCTTGCCGTTTTCCGTTTATGGTTTTCGGTTTCTGAGAATTTTCCAACAGTAACGAGCCGCCCATCCGCGATTCCCGAGCGTCCCCTGAAATGCACTTTTATTTTTGCAATTGAGGTGCCACCAGGCGGGCGCACTCCTCGAGGAGATGGTTTACGTTTTCCTGGGATCGAACTCCGCGTGGCTCCGAATTCAAGATAAGTCCGCGGAGATTTGCTGCCTGCCGTAAAAGGAAAGGAGCGCCGCTTTCCCCTCAGGGGAGGGAGTAGCGGCGCTCTTGGGGGTTCTGGCTAGTTGGTTTGAGGTTACTTTGAGGAACTACCGGAGGTGGGCACCGTTTCGCGCGGGTCCGCTGGCGAGGTTCGCCATCGGCCCCCGCGCAAATCCTTTCGAATCTCGATTTCTTGTCCGTGCCGCCTGAACGCTTGCCAGTCGAGGTCTTGCAATTTTGTTTTTCCCGGCGCCGTCTCTAAATGCAGGGCGGTTGCCAAACGATCGCGCCGCAAGCTCTGTATTTTCCTTGCGTTACAAAAATCAGCGAAGAGATGGCCTGCCTCAACGCGGGAAACTGTGCCTTCGGGGAACAGAGCGCTTAAAGCGAAGCATGCCGGACCTCAACGCTGTCCATATTGAATGCCTGGATTGCTCCGCTGGAAAGTAATCGTCAGGCCGCCGCGCCGCCGGTCTTTTCGCGCGCACGCAGTTCGTGGCCATCCCTTTTCAAATAGCGGTACAAGCTTGTCCGGCCGATTCCCAGAATTTGCGCGGCGCGCAGGCGGTTGCCCTGGCAGAGCTCAAGCACTCGCTGGATGTGCACCTTGCGCATCTCATCCAGCGAAAGCGGCCGCCAGTCGTCGCCCTCCGGCCTTCGCGGCCCCCGATGCTGCAAATGCTCCGGCAAGTCCGCCAAGTCGATGAAATCCCCGGTCGCGGTAATGGCGGCCGTAGCAATCACGTTTTCAAGCTCCCGCACGTTCCCCGGCCACGCGTGCTGCAGCAGCACGGTCTGCGCCCGCCGCGTCAGCCCGGATATATTTTTTCCGTACACGTCATTGTATTTCTTCAAGAAATAATGCACCAGCAGAGGAATGTCCTCGAGCCGTTCCGTCAGCGAAGGCACCCTAATTTGAATCGAGCTCAGCCTGTAAAAAAGATCCTCCCGAAAGCGCCCCGCCAGGACCTCCGCCCGCAAATCCCGGTTCGTCGCCGCAATCAGCCGCACATTCACCTGCCGCACTTCCGGCGAACCCACTCTCTGAATCTCCCTGTTCTGGATCACCCGCAGCAGCTTTGCTTGCATAGGTAAGGACGTCTCGCCAATCTCATCCAGAAAAACCGTCCCATTATTTGCATACTCAAAAAGCCCAGGCCGCGTGTCCGTCGCTCCCGTGAACGACCCTCGCACATGCCCGAAAAGCTGGCTCTCCAGCAGCGTATCCACCATCGCCGAGCAATTGCAGATCGCCAGCTTCTGCTGGTTCACCGGGCTGATATTATGAATGGCCCGCGCTACCAGCTCTTTCCCCGTTCCCGTCGACCCCACCAGCAGCACGTTCGTGTAATGCCGCGCCACCTTCCGCGCGAAATCGAAAACCTCCAGCATCACCGGGCTCTTTCCCACGATCCCGTGAAACTCCAGGTCCTTCAGCAACTGTTCCTCGAGCGCGCGCACCCTTTTCCGCTGATCGTAAATCGTGGCCACTTCGTCCAGCGTTCGCTTTAGCCTCACGCGGTCGATTGGTTTCGGCAGAAAGTCCGTCGCGCCTCGCCGAATGGCATCCAGCGCCGATTCCAGAGTATAGGCCCCCGTCATCACGATCACATGTATCCCCGGGTCGCTCCGCAACGCGCGATCCAGAAACTCGTATCCGTTCATACCCGGCATGTTCAAATCCGCCAGCACCAGCCGGCACCTCCCGGAACGCACCAAGCCCAGCGCCTCTTCCGGGTCGGACGTAGTGATCGCCTCATACCCCATGTCATCCATGACCGCGGAAAGCAAATCCAGTTGGGAATGATCGTCGTCCAGAATGCACGGCGTCAAAGAAGTCTTCGGCGCCGCGAGTTCGACAGCTTTGCTATATGCGTGTGCCACACCCCATACTCTCGCAACGTTTGTGCCATCCTTGCACGTCATCCTTCAGCCCGGGCCGGACCAGCGTCTTCCTCCTCCCACGCTGCCGCCTCAACGGCTTCCCTAGGAATATCAACAGTTTAGGGAGGATCTCGCGCCCAGACTCCGATCCGCTGGGGCACACTCCTTTTGCGCCGGGTGCAATCGCCCCTCTCCCATGCATTCATATTGGGTCATCGTGTCGTTTCGGTGCGGAACTCCGCAGATCCCTGATCCGTTCCACCACCTATAACCGCGTTCCAGCTGCCCGTTTCAGTTACGCTTCCGAACTCTCTCTTTCTCTCTGCCGGGGAGCCACAGGATTCAGCCGGAATTGATGCAGCCCGTTTTCCGTCAGCCCAACTCGTGCGGCTTCGTACACCACCGGGTGGGAGCGGTCCGATTCACCCGTTTGCAAAAGCCGCACCAGGAGCACCGCGCTGTCGTTCAACGCCCGTTTTAGCATTATTTGCTTGCCGGACTCGTCGTTCCATTCCAGCTCGCACTTCTCCACAAAAAAATCCTCCGCAGAGTCCCAGCCGGATATTTCCACCGAGTATAGACGTGTAGCAGCAAATCGAGCATGTAATGCCATCCCGGGCCTCCGGACGTTGGAATTGCAGGCCAAGAACCACTTGCTTGGCCGCTCAATTTATTGATAATCAAGAGTTCATCCAGGCAGGAGTCTCTTGGAATGGTTCGCTGAGGGACAATGCTCCGCGGAGTGTTCAGATGCGGGACACTACAGGTTGCCGGGCAAGAGCAGCGCGCTCACGAACCCCTCTATCGGACCATAAATGTAATAGAACACAAGCATGGCCACCAGCAGTCCCGCCATCGCGAAACTATTGCCGCGGAGCCAGTCCAGATAACGCTGTGCGGTCTTTTCGCTCATGAAACAGCAGAATGGCCGTGCTGCCATCGAGCGGCGCCAAGGGCAGCAGGTTGAACGTCCCCAGCAGTAGGTTCAATGAGAAGAAGATGAGAAGAACAATCGCAGCGAGATGGCGACGGCCGCGTGACTGGGATCTGCCGGTGAACCATCCCTCCGCCGCTCCCAGATGCAATCCCGCCGCCGCAAGCAGCATCAGCGAGAATTTGCGGCTGGTCCGGCGAGAGCCATCCATCCCGACCGCCGCGGATGGCGGCGCTCCCAGAGCGGATCGTAGGGCGCACTCGCCCAGCCGAACATCGATTGCGTGGCGAGGTACGAGACAATCGGGATAACCATCATTCCCAGGGCTCGCGTTATGTGAGGTACGGGATTCAGCGAAACTTGCCCGCCGAGCGCCGCCGTTTCATCACCCCCGAGCTTGGCCACCAGTGCGTGCGCCGCCTCATGACATGTGGTCGAAAAAAGGAACGCGACATACCAGATGAATCCAAAAGCGAGACGTTCGGGAGTGATCTCCGGCAAGTATTTCAGCCTTTCGTCTCTCAGCCCATGCAGACTAGAGCTTGCCCGCCGGCTTTGCAAGCGGCGATCCCTCCCACTGACCGAGCAACAGGAAATAGCTGCGATATCGCGCGTCAGTGGTAAACTCCTGCCATGCCAACCAAAACCAGCAAAAAGAAGAAGCCGGCCAAACGCAAGAAATCTCCCAGCCGGAAACCGGCACCCCGCAAAAAAGTGGCGAAGAAGGCTGCGCCTCCCAGGAAAGCCGCGCCGAAAAAGAAGAAAGCGCTGAAGAAAAGCAAAGTGCGTGGCAAGAGTCAGGGCGAGGATTCCGTCGTTTTCGAACCCAAGGGACTGGGTGCGCGCTCCGGCGGCCAGTCCGGCGATCTCCAAGGTTTGTCGAACCGCGAGGGCGCGGATTCGGAGAGCGTCGACGAATTGCTCGAAGAAGGTAACGCATTCGAGGCCGAAATCGTAAAAGGTGTCGAAGATGTTCCTGACGCCGACGAAGGGGAAGTGCGGACGCATGAAGTCCCGGAAGACGACGTTCCCGGACGAGTATCTGGAAAAAGATCAGTAGCGAGCGCATTGGGCTGTTTTCTGGAAACACGCCACCGGTGGAAGAATGTGTTCGCACGCGCTGGCAGATTTTGAGGAGAGGAGCCTCTACACGCTATGAAGTTTCAGACAGTCGCATTCACATTCGTCGCCGCCGCGGTTTTGTCCGTCGCGGCCTATTCCCAGAACGAAAAATCCGCAGCCACTTCTTCGCGCCGGACGCCGCAAAACCCTTCCTCGGCCGCTGGGACTTGACGCTGCAGGCGCCCGGCCACGAGTTATCCTTCCTGGCTGGAACTGCGCGAGGAAAATGGCCAACTCAAAGCCGTGATGGTCGGCCGCTGGGGAAACGCCCGCCCGCTTCCCAGCGCGGAACTCACCGACGGCCATCTGAAATTCGTTTCTCCCAAGGAAGAAGAAGACAGCAAAACCGATCTGGTTTTCGAGGGCACCCTGAGCGGAAAGTCCCTCTCTGGCACTCTCACTGGTCCAGATGGCAAAACTTGGCAATGGACGGGCCGGCGAGCGCCCTCACTTAAGAGAACAAACGCGCCGAGCTGGTCGTCACCGATCACACTCTTCAACGGAAAAGATTTGACCGGCTGGCACGAGCAAAAGGCCGGCGCGTCGCCCGCTTGGAAAGTCGAAAACGGCATACTCATCACGCCCGGCAACGGCCCCGAACTGATCAATAACTCCAAATTCGAGGACTTCAAACTGCACGTGGAATTCAACTGCGGCCCGGATTCGAACAGTGGCGTCTACCTGCGCGGCCGCTACGAAGTTCAAGTCGAAACCGATTCCATCACCGATCCGCCCGAGCGGCGCCTGGGCAGCGTCTACGGTTTCCTTGCTCCTTCGCCCGAGCCCGCCCGCACCCCGGACAAATGGCAGACGTACGACATTACTTTGGTCGGCCGAATGGTTACTGTCGTCCTGAATGGCACGACCGTCATCGACAACAAAGAAATCCCCGGCATCACCGGCGGCGCGCTCGACAGCCACGAAGGCCTTCCTGGGCCCGATCTACCTCCAAGGCAGCGAAAAAGGACACGTGATGTATCGCAGCGTCGTCCTGACGCCAGCGAGCAAATGAAGGTCCTCATAGCCTAGAAGATAGTCCGGCTACTCACGGCGCCAAAAGCCGCAGAAATTGGGGATGCGTTCTGACGAACTCGTGCAGAGTCGTGCGAAAGTCTATGCTTTTTGCTGGCGCTCCCTTCAGGATGAGGATAAATGCCTCGACTGTGGCCTGATCTTCAGGAGACAGCGTCGAGATCACGTCAGTGAGTTCCTTAGCTGACATTTCGGAGCTAGCCCTAGTTCTAGCTTAGACCTTCCTTTCAAACCTTGCATCAGTTTCGATTTCGCGGTACACCCATCTCGATTTATCTCCGTTCGCAGAACGATAGAAGCACTCTTTCCATGCGCCACAAAGGAGTTGTCATGTCGAAATGCATTCGACTCACTCTCGCAGCTTTCTCGCTTGCCGCGCTCTTCTCTACAAAGTCCGCGTATGGCCAAGAACGCACCATTGTGTTGAAAGCTGCGACTGTGCTCGATGGCAAAGGCCAAATTCTGCGCAACACCATCATCGTCGTCGAAGCCGGCAAGATTACACGCATTGGCGGCGACGCTCCCGCCGGTGCAATCTCTTACGATCTCACCGGCTTGACCGTCACTCCCGGCTGGATTGACACCCACGCGCACATCTTCTGGCACTTCGATAACGGCCGGCTCGCCGGAAAAGACGAGCCTCCCGTTCGTGCCATGCTTCACGCCGCCGATAACGCTATCCTCACGCTCAACGCCGGCTTCACCACCATCCAAAGCCCTGGCTCTCCCCAAGACAAGGACCTCCGCGAAGCCATCGCCCGCGGAATCCTCCCCGGCCCGCGCTTGCTCACGTCGCTGGAACCTCTCGACGAAAAAAGCGGCCCGCCGGAAAAACTTCGCGAGTTGGTGCGCGAGCGAAAACAACAGGGCGCGGACTTTATCAAACTCTTCGCCTCCAAAAGCATCCGCGAAGGCGGCACGCAGACGATGACCGACGAGCAGCTTGCCGCCGCGTGCGGCGAAGCCGAGTCGCTTGGCCTGCGCACCATCGTTCACGCCCATTCTGCCGAATCCGCGAAAGCCGCCACGCTGGCTGGCTGCACATCCATCGAACACGGCGCCTACGTTACCGACGACGTCTTCGCGCTCATGGCGCAGCGCGGCACTTACTACGACCCGAACATCGGCCTCGTGCTGCAAAATTATCTTGAAAACAAAGAAAAATTCCTGGGCATCGGCAACTACAACGAGCAAGGCTTCGCCTTTATGCAGAAGGGCATCGCCATCGTCCTCGACACGTTCAAGAAGTCCCTACAGCACAAGGATCTGAAAATTGTTTACGGCACGGACGCCGTCGCCGGCGCGCACGGGCACAACGCGGAAGAATTCATCGTTCGCGTTCGTGATGGCGGCCAGGACCCCATGGCTGCGATTATGTCCGCCACCAGCATCTCCGCTGCCTCTCTCGGCCTCCAGGACAAAATTGGCTCTATCGCTCCTGGCATGGAAGCGGACATCATCGCCATGGAAGGCGACCCTCTCCGCGACGTCACGGCCGCACGCCGCGTCCTCTTCGTGATGAAAGCCGGCAGAAGTCTACGAGGACCTCGCCCCCGGAGCGAAGGGACGCTCCACCCAATAGTTAGGATCTGCCGCGGTGCCCGCCAAGATTCATGTGACTGCCTTTCCCTCTGGACAAGCGAGACATTCCAAAAACGCTCGCTTAAGTGACCGGAATCGCGACGCCATGTCCCACAACCGGACGGTTCGCTGAGCGCGCTCTCCGCTCGTTCCCAGGATTACCCCCTTGTTTTCAATCTTATAGCCAGGTAGCCTCGTGGCGCTCAGGATGCGACTTCGCTCCACGTCATGAGCGCTGCAAGCGTAGTCTTAGACGCCTACAACTTTGAATCGGGAAACGCCGAGAAGCTGCGTGCCGCTAAGCAAGCAAAGCAAAAGGTCTTGGCGGACGCTCGGCTCGGCAATGGCGATGCTTTTGCCGAAATGGTTCTGCCGTACGGTCCGGGACTCTACCGCCGCGCCCTGCGCCTGACCGGTAACCCGGCCGACGCAGAAGACGCCCGTCAGGAAGCCCTCCTTAAAGCCTTTTCGCGCCTCAGCCAGTTCGCGGGCCAACAAGACGAGGGCAAGGACGATCTCCACGCCTGGGTTTCGCGCATCACTACGAATGCTTCCATCGACTTGATTCGCCAGAGGCGGGAAGGGAAATATGTCTCGCTGGAAGAACCTGGAATCGTTCCAGAGGAGACGCTCGGCACGCGGCTGCCGGCGCGAACCGATAATCCGGAAGAACGCTACGCCCGCCGCGAGCAGCGCGTGCTGATCGCCGGCGCCATAGCGCGCCTCGCTCCGGACTTGCGCCAAATCTGCCTGCTGCGCGATGTCCTGCAATACTCCACCCACGAAGTGGCCGCGCGTCTTGGGATTTCCACGGTGGCCGTGCGTCTGAGGCTTTTCCGGGCGCATAGAAGGTTGCGCGAGAGTCTCCGCGACGGCAAGCGGCAGAAACAGCAATGTGTAGCTTCGAGCTTAGTTTCCCTGCGTGGACCAAAACCCGCGAACACAAAGTGCGGAGAAGAATTCCTCTCCATCAGTACCCAAGCCCAATACGCCTGCGGCGATTAGCGCCGCGCATCCGCCAAATTCTCCGCGTCCAATCTGAATTTTCTAAGCGCAGGTTTCTGCCGGGGCTAGCGAAGCTTTGCGTGTGCTAGCGCGCCGCGCGCGGCTGCGTGGGAAGCAGCAGCCGCTTTGGGCCGCTGACGAAGGGATTGCCGCTTTCGTAGAACCGAAAAAGCTTTTCGGCCGCGCGCGTGATCCCGATGCGAACGGTTACGTTTACGGGCGGATCCCCGGCGGCGCCTGGTCCAGCGCGCTTGTCTGTCACACGCACACCCAGCCACAGCGGCCCAGGTGAAAAGAGATCAAGCCCATCCAGGCGGCGGTCGATCCGCAGCGCTGCGGCAAGCCTTCCGGGCCCGCGTGTAAGGTCGAGCAGATCCATGCTCTTGCGGTGACGTTGCATCAGCTCGATTCCTTCCAGCGGCTCGAGTGCGCGAATCAGAACGCCACCGCCGACTCCCGCTCGTTCGCTGGAAATGTTCAACATGAAATGCATGCCGTAATTGAAATAGACATACACATGGCCGTGCCGGAGAAACAGTGAATGGTTGCGAGGTGTAGGGCCGCGAAAGTGATGTCCCGCGGGATCGCCCGGCGGATAGCCTTCCGCCTCCACGATACGCCCGCTGACCCGTCCCTCGGGCATGTCGTGCACGACTACCTTTCCGATGAGAAACCGCGCCAGCTCCAGCGTGTCGCAGGGAAGCTCTTTTCGGGTGAGCCGGCGAAGTTTGAAAGGTGCGCGTTCCACGGCTACGTCGAGCTTACGTCCGGCGGCTCGTTGTTAAAGAGCCGCGCGAGTTCCGCATGATCGATCACCACGGCCGGGTCCATCTGTATGGCATCAAAATATTTTTTTTGAAACGCGTCGCCCGATTCCGAGGGAGCAAACATTTTGCGGGCCAGCGAAAAAGCTATCCGTACGTCATCGGGCGTAACAGGAGCTTCTCCCGCCAGGGTCTCATCCAGCCGTACCACGAATTCGGAAATGTTGTGCAGCCAGCCAAATTGCTGGTGGTCGATCACCAGCCGGAACAATTCTCCCACCGTGACTTTGCCGTTGGCGCGCTCGTATTCGCGGCGCTCCATCTCGAGCAGCGTTTTGTGAACGCGCAGCAGCGCCAGCCGGAGCGCAATCAGTTTCTCGCGGGCCGCCGCGTCGTCGTTCTTCCTTGCGAGTGCTCTTGCGTCAGGGGGATTCATGTGCTGTGCGCAACTGTAATTGTCCCGCAGAAGACCGAAAAATTCCAAGTGGCAACGCCAAATCGCTGGAAAGTCCCGTCCTTCACGCGCACCAGCAAGCCCAAACACATCTCGTAGGCGCACGGCACGCCGTGCCCTCTTGGCTTGTAGCTCTCGGTCAAACTTTTCCGCGCGCTCACTCGTGGTAACGTTTTTCGCCGACAGGCAAAGCGATCGCCAGCCGGTTCTGGGGCGGGGGCAGCGGGCAAGTGGCAAACGGCGTGTAAGCGCATGGCGGATTTTCCAGCCGATTCAAATCCAGCACAGCTCGCCCGGCTTATCGAGGCCGTGGCTCGGCAGGACGGTGTAAAGAAATCTGCACGCTTTGTACGTTGTCGTCGCGCTCGTTGTGTCGCGCAGAATGAAGAAAAGCTGCGGCGCCGCCGGATCCTCCAGCACCGGCTCCAGCCGGTATGTCTTGCCCTCCAAAACGAATTCTGCAACACCGGGAACAGGTTGTGAATAGGTTGTCCCTGCAAGCGTCGCCAGCGTGACGGATTTCGCCGGAGTGTAGGGAATCCATTTGGCCTTCACGCGATATTTCGCATCCGGTTCGTACCAGTTCAACCCGTGAAACGTTACGAGCGTCGGCGACTTCGAATCCTTCACACGCAGCGCATACTTGTCTTCGCGCCGGATGACATACATATTCAGCGTGCCGATGGTGATGTGCGGAGCATTCTTGTCATTGTCCGCTTCCACAGGCAAAACCCGCGCTTGCGCCGGTGCATCCGCCACGAGCAAATCCGCCGGAAAACCGCCAGCTGGCGGAATGAGCCGGACGTTGTTGCCCTCGAGACGAAGTATTCCCATGTGTGCCGAGCTGGTCCCCGCAAGGCGAATCTTGTTGTCGGCAGCCGTCCCAAAAGAATTGTCGCCGGGCTGCAGCCACTCGAGCCCCGTGAGCGAGAGCCAGCCCGCGGGCTTCAAAAGGTCGGCGACGTGCTGCTCGCGCCAGGTAGCCAGTTCATGTTGCCAGCTTGCGTCTTGAGCAAGCAGCGGCGCGGCGAGAAGCGCGCAGAGAATCCCAAGTAAACGCAATTTACGAAAGACGTAGTTAGTATGCATGACAGAAATTATATCGCGATCCAGCCGCGCGTCGAGGCGCGCACTGAGCCGCCCGTGCCCAAAAACACGCGGGCGCTGCCCTGCGATGCTATGGAAAGGCGACGATCTTTCGGCACACATCCGCGCCTTGATAGCCCGTGTTCAGGAACTCATTTCGCGTCGTGAAAAATAATCCCCAAGGTGTAGCGCGTCCCGCGGTGCACACGGCTGACTCCGTGCCGCAGATTAACGCGATAGTATCCGCGCGCCCCTTTCACTGGCCGGTATCGCGTCGTGAAAATGATCGCTTGCCCTTGATTGCCGTACACCACTTCGGCTTTCGACTGTGCTCGAGGCTGCTGCTCCACCAAAATGAATTCGCCGCCCTCCCAATCGCGCCCCACTTGTCCCAGCAGAAACACCATCTGCAAAGGAAAACTTACATCGCCATACAAATCCTGATGCAAACAGTTGTAGCCGCCCGCTTCATAGTGAAGCATCAGCGGCGTCGCTTTATTCTGCCCCGCCTTGTGACACTCCCTTAAAAATGCAGCATGTGGGCCCGGATATTTTGCGCCGGATTCTCCGAGCGCCTCGGCCCAGCGATTCGCAATCTTCGCTAAATGTGGATAGCTCGCCGTCCGGAGCTCCGTGACAAGCTGCGGCAGCGGGTGCTCGAAATATTTGTAATCGCCCACACCAAAGCGATAACGCTCCATAACGATGTGGCTGCGAAATTTTTTTTCATCTTTATATAGCGCAATCAGCTCCGCGCACTCTTCCGCCGTGAGCAGCGCATCCGTTACGGCGTACCCGCACGCGGACAACGACTCTTCCGCGGCCGCCCAATCCAAAGCGTCCACTCTCTGCGTAACACCAATCCCACTTTCCTTCGATTGTTGCAAAACTTTCATAAAGATCCTCTTCGCCGCGCGCGCCCTATCGCAGCGACAACTTACAGCAACTCCAGAACTTAGAGCCATCCGCTTTCGACCATGAAATTATTTTCTGCTTTCAAAGCAAACTTTGCGGGTCCGCACATATAACGCCCATCAGCCAAAAATCGTCTAATTAATCGAATTACCAGACCAAAGTCCTCCACGGGCCGGAGCGATGTTTTTCGCGCCCCAAGCCTGGAGAAAATGAAAGGGAGTTGCACATGAAAGTCACGAAGCTCTTCACTCTGTTGGCCGGCACTTCGCTGTTGTTTTCCGCCAGCGCTTTCGCCGGAAATGGCGGTAAGAAATCGCTTCATATCGATACCAACGTCACCGTCGAAGGCAAGCCTTTGCCGGCTGGCGATTACAAAGTCGAATGGAGCGGCACTGGTCCCGATGTAAAAGTGAATATCCTCAAGGGCAAGGAAACCGTTGCCAGCGTTTCGGCTCACGCTGTTTCCCTCCCCGCTCCGAACAAACAAGACGGCTATTCGGCCACGGCCGCCAAGGATGGCAGCCGTTCTCTCACCACTCTCTTTTTCTCTGGAGAGAAGTACGATTTGGAAATCGGCCAAGCCTCGGCTGTGAACGCCGCTCCCGGTGCCGCTTCCGGCACCAACTAACCATCAGACAATTCTCGTGTTTGGGAATTCGCAGAAATCCCTGAGAGAGACGAGGGACCCCGCAAGGGTCCCTCGCTTTTTCTCTGAAAAGCCTTGACCCGCCCGGGAAGCAGGCACTTGTGCGGGTAAAGACACCGCGTGCGCGCGCCGCTGCTCCGGAAGATCACTTGGGAAAGGTAAATTTCGTCCCGGCTAAATTCAAAATTTTCGCCGGCCAGTGAAACCTCTTCCGCCGGCAATCCATCGAACTAAGTGGAGTAAAAAATCATGTAACTCCGCGGAAGAGAGTTCGTTTTTTCACGTCTCACCTCCTGGAGAAGACAAAGGGGAACTGTATATGAAAGTGTCGAGGCTTTCAGCGTGGATGTGTGCGAGTTCGCTGCTGTTCTGTGCCGGCGCCTTCGCGGGAAACACCATCAAGAAGTCGCTTCATCTGTATGAGACTGCCACCGTCGAGGGCCGCCAATTGGCCCCGGGCGACTACAAGGTCGAATGGAGCGGCTCCGGTCCGGACGTAAAAGTGAACATTCTCAAGGGCAAGGAAACGGTGGCCACCCTATCGGCGCAAGTCGTTTCACAAGGCGCCGCGAATCAACAAGACGGCTATGTGCTCAAGCCGGTAAATAACGGCACGCAATCCATCGCTGATATTTTCTTTAGCGGGGAAAAGTACGATCTGAAAATCGATCAGTCCGCGAACGCAATGACCCCTCAAGGCGCGAACAGCGGCGGCACGAACTGACGTACCCGGCGCTTCAAAGTGCGCTCCACACCTGAACCAACGAAAAGGGCCTTCGTCCGGCCCTTTTCTAGATTCTAGAAGATCAAAGTTGGCAGCCTGGGCTTAGGAAGCTGGTGAGCCAGTCTCGACAGCGATTTGCGCGCCGTGTCCGTTGTCATCGAGATGGAATTGCGCCGCCTCCGTCGAGCCGGCCAGCGCCGTCGTTGACGACGCGCCTCCGGAAATCACTTGCGCAATTTCGTCGAAGTATCCCGTGCCCACGAACCGCTGGTGTGTCACGGCGCGGTAACCCAATTCCTGCGCGGCGAACTCCTCCTGCTGCAGCTTCGAGTACGCCGTCATCCCCGCTTGCGCGTAGCCGCGCGCCAGATGGAACATCGACATGTTCAGCGCGTGGAAACCTGCCAGCGTCACGAACTGGAATTTGTAGCCCATTTTTCCCAGCTCTTGCTGGAAATTCGCAATCGTCACATCGTCCAGCTTTTTCTTCCAGTTGAACGACGGCGAACAATTGTAGGCCAGCAGCTTGGCCGGAAACTTCGCGTGAATCGCCTCCGCGAATTTCCTCGCCTCGCCCAAATCCGGCGTCGATGTTTCGCACCACAGCATGTCCGCATAAGGCGCGTATGCCAGCCCCCGCGCAATCGCCGCGTCGATCCCGCCGTGAAATTGATAGAAGCCCTCCGCCGTGCGCTCGCCATAAATAAACTCGCGGTCGCGCGCATCCGCATCCGACAAGAGCAACCCCGCCGAATTCGCATCCGTGCGCGCGATCAAAATCGTCGGCACACCGCAAACATCCGCCGCCAGCCGCGCCGCGGTCAGCTTTTCGATGAACTCCCGCGTCGGCACCACGACTTTCCCGCCCAGGTGCCCGCATTTTTTCGCCGAAGAAAGCTGGTCCTCGAAGTGCACGCCAGCCGCGCCGGCCTCAATCATCGACTTCATCAACTCATACGCATTCAGCGAACCGCCAAATCCGGCTTCCGCGTCCGCCACAATCGGCGCAAACCAGTATGTTCCGCTCGGCTTCTGCTCTGCGGATTCGATTTGGTCCGCGCGCAGCAGCGCCCGATTGAGGCGCTTCACAAGATTCGGCGCCGAATCGCACGGGTACAAACTCTGGTCCGGATACACGTCGCCCGCCGTATTTCCATCCGCCGCCACCTGCCAGCCCGAGCCGTAAATCGCTTTCAGCCCGGCTTGCACCATTTCAATCGCCTGGTTCCCGGTGATCGCGCCCAGCGCCGGCACATACGCGTCGCTGTGCATCAAATTCCACAACCGCTCTGCGCCCAGCCTCGCCAGCGTGTACTCGATCTGAATCGTCCCGCGCAGCCGCAGAACGTCATCGTATGAATACAGGCGCGTGATGCCCGCCCAACGCGGATTTGTGTGCCAGTCCGCGTGCAAATTCTTCGTCTTTCCGTTGGCCCCGTTTTTGCCGTTCGATGACATTTCGATCTCCTTGCGAAAATTCGCGGCCCTCAGTCCAGGGTCTTGTCCCATAAAAGAACTGCGGTGTTTTCTAGGCCGGATTGAATTCGTGCCGCCGAATCATTTCTTCGCTCAAGGTGCGCGCTTCGCGGAGGGAAGCCGCAGCTTGCGGATTCTTTGCGCTCGTCGGCTCGCCGAGCAGCCGCTCAAGCTCTTCGTCAAAAAGCCGGCTCACATATTCCGGCGTATGGAGCACGGGCGCGCCGTTTTCGTCAAGAATCTCCACGCTGCTCGAATGACGCAATCGCTGCGCGATCATTAGCCGGTAAATCCGGTCTGTCGCCAGATCTTCCATGTAACCGTCCAGCAGGCTCGCCCCTTTTCCGTTCAAAACGCCGTTGCGATAGCGAATCACGGTGCGAATCGCCGCTCGCGTTCCTGCAAGCGTCCGCTTGCCCACGCCGGTCGGCAGCGGCCGCAAATTCGGATGCGTGTCTCGGTTGGTGGGGCGTGCGCTGAGCTGATTGGGCTCGGGGAATTGCGCCACGGCAATGGCGTTCTGATCCGGGTGGCCGGTCCAGGCCCCGTCCATCAAGGAATTCGACTCATTCTTTTTGTCTTCCGCGAGCGCTTTCAAAGCCCGCGCATTCAGCTCCGCGTCTTCGCGGCTCGGATAGAGCGCCGTCATCCCTCCGATCGCCAGCATGCCGTGTTTGTGGCAAATCTCCGGCATCAAATCGCGCAAATTTTGGAAGAACGCTACGTTGTGCGGAATCGTGTTGCGATCCGGCAAAACCCACTCCGGATTCTCCAAAGTAAAATGGATCAAGCTGGCCATGTAATCCCAGCGGCCAAGATTCAATCCCAGAATGTGCTCTCGAAGATTCCACGCAAACTCTTCCATCTGATAGGCCAGCGGATGTGACTCCACCAGCGCCATGCACTTGATCGCGCCCGCCGGAAGCCCTTTCGCGCGCGCAATCATCTGGAAAAGATCGCGCCACCACAGCGCTTCATCGGCCGATTCGGATTTCGGAATGTAGAAGCACAGCGGATGTTTCAGCGTGCTGAAATCCACTTGATACGCGATCATGGCAACGTCGAAGAGCGATGCCGGCAGCAGTTCGCCGTCAAGAATCCCCGCCTGATGAATATGCAAACCGCGCGGCCGCGTGAAAATCATCGTGTTGCTCGGCGAAATGCCGACCGTCTTATCGCGCTTTTTGTCGTAATACGTCAGCCGGCCCGCCAGCGCGTCGAGAATATTTTCGATTCCGCAAATCGTGTGTTCCCAGGTATTCGCATTCGAGTCTTCCAAATCCAGCATCACGCCGGGTGCTCCGGAATTGAGCATCTTCACCACGAGCTCTGCTTCGTCGGCTGGTCCCGTCATCTGGTTTCGCTGGTCGGCGCACCACGTGGGGAGCTCGATGCGCCACGAATTCGTGGTGGCCACCGACGGTGGCAAGTAATTCGGCAATTTGCCGGCATGTGCTTCGGCAAGGGCGCGTTCGCGCCGCGCCACCAACGCCCGCTGTCGCAGCGTCAGCGCGGCATGCAGCGGTGCCATAAACTCGAGAAATCCTGCCGGCAAGCCGCTTGCGAGGTCAAACTCATCCGGCGCAGCGTTAACGCACACGACGCGATTCGAGAAGGGCAGCGGCGCGCTTGCCGGATTCAGTTTTGCGGTTGCTGTAGCCATATTCTTCGTGGACCTCGCGAACGGGCATTTGAGCGGAATTGCGTTGATGCTAGAGAAGGGCAATTCAAAGGCCACTGGCCAGTTCCGCCAGTCTTGTAAGCGCCATACCTTCAAGAAGTTAGAGGCCCGGCCGGAATGGTCGAAAAGCTGGGCTTTTCACAGTGCCAACGAACGATACAAAAGTTCTCACCAGGGATGCCCAACTTCCGCCGTTTTCCGAAGTCATAGAAAACGGGAAGATTCTGCTCAGTCTGAGCCTCACACTCGCGCAAAGGAACGCTGAACTCGCCCAAAATCTCCGAAGCGCTGAGGGAAACGGCCTGGCGCATTTCCCGGCAATGGATGAGGAGCGGCGCGGCGGGGGGCAGCACAGCGCTGCTGTCTCGCTCTCAGACCTTATTTTCCGCCGCCCGCAACCTGCAAGTTATTCTTTACCGAAAATACATTGGACACGCCGTTGGCTCGAAGACCCGCAAGATTTTTGTCGCTTTCATTGTCGACCAAACCTTCCAACGTGACGTTTCCATTCTTTACGATAATGTGAATCGACGCTACGGCCGCAAACCCGTAACGCGATAGTGCTGGTTCGCCGTAAATGGCGCGGTAGAGCGTCCGGCGCAGTTGGTCATCCAGCGGAGAGGGTGGAAGTACTTCAATGTTGTTCACCACTGAGCTCACGCCCGAAACGCTTTTCACGGCTGCTTCCGCGTCGGACTTGAGGCTCGGGCGAACCACTTGCCCTTCCAGGATCACTTTGTCCCCCTCCACGCGGTAGGCCAGATTGTCGAACACGGAGTAGTACGGCAGCATCACCAGCACGTGACGCACTTCCTTAATCATCTCTCTTTGCGGTTTAGGCTCATTTTGGTTTCCGGTTCGAGGCAGCGTAGATGCGGAAGCGTTGGCCAGGATTCCCAACTGGGCCGACATCAACGCCGCTACAAGCAGGGCCCGGAATTCTTTTCTCATGTTCTCCTCCTGAGACAAGACTGCACAGCCTCTTATGGTTAGATTCATGATGCACACGCTTAGGCGCATGCAGATTTGACTGTACGTGAGTGTTAGCATACAAATCGAACCTAACCTCCTGGCAGAGGGCAAGCGCTTGTAGATGCTTCGGGTCCGGGTGTTATTCCTGGGCGGCGGTTCTTCGAAGGAGCGCACGGAATTGCTGATCATCGGGCATCGCGGGGCTTCGGGTCACGCACCGGAAAACACTCTGGCCGCGTTCAAGAAGGCTGTGGCCTTCGGCGCCACCTTTATCGAAACCGATTTGCAGTTATCGCGCGACGCCCGCTTTGTGGCCATCCATGACGACACCGTGGACCGCACCACCAATGGCCAGGGCAAAGTGCACGATCAGACGCTCGCCGTGCTGCGGCGGCTGGACGCGGGCTCGTGGTTCGGAAGCGAGTTTGCCGGAGAACGTATTCCGACTCTCGAAGAAATCCTGGAATTTTCGAAAAAGAATGACGTCGTATTTTATTTGGAGCTGAAGCCCAGCGGCTCGTGGGGTGGTGAACATGCCCTAATCGGCGCGCTGCGCGAGTCGGGAGAAGCGGCCCGCGTCGTGGTTATCTCCTTTGATCACGCAATTCTGGCCAGTTTGCGCAAGATCGAACCCACGCTCATGACCGGCGCGTTGTATGACGGCCAGATCGCTGATCCTCTGAAATCCGCCCTGGATGTGGGCGCGCGGCAGATTGTAGTACGCGGCGATCTCGTGACGCCCTCGATGATCGAGCAAGCCCGCAAACACGATTTGCAAGTCGTGTGCTGGACCGTAAATCATCCGGCGCATATTCGCTTGCTGATGGCCGCCGGCGTGGACGGCATCATGAGCGATTACCCCGACCGCTTGGTCGCCGCGCAGAAAAAAGACGGCGAGAAAAGTTAGCGCTCGGCGGTCAAGAAATCGTGAAGCGCGGCGAATTGCGCGACGGAGAGTTGTTCGGCGCGGGCATCCGTGCGCAAACCATGCGCGGCGAGAGTCTCGCGGACGATATCGGGCTTAGCCAGCGTTCGCAGATTGTTTACCAGCGTCTTGCGCTTCTGAGCGAAACATAATTTCACGAAGTCCAGAAAGGCCATTTCGTCGCGAAGCTTGAGTTTTGCGCGTTCGCCGGGAAGGCGAAGCGTTACCAGCGCCGAGCCCACCTCCGGTGGCGGGCTGAAAGCGCTGCGCGGAATGCGCAGGACAAATTCCGGTCGCGTGTAGAGTTGCGTGACGACGGAGAGGTAGCCGTATTGTTTTGTCTCCGGCTTCGCGGTGAGGCGCAGCGCGACTTCCTCCTGGATGACGATGTGAATTTCATCGATGAAATCCGCGAACGTAAAAAAATGGTGAAGAATCGGCGAAGTGATGTAGTACGGCAAATTTCCGTAGAGACGCATGCGGCGTCCGGCGGCTAGGGCGGCAAGATCGGTTTCCAGAACATCGTCGCGAACCACCGTAAGATTTGGAAATTTCTTCGTAAGCTTTTGGAGGCGCGCCGCGAGCAGCGCGTCGACTTCGACGGCGTAAACGGCGGCGCCTGTGGATAGCAGGTGCTCAGTCATTTCACCGTGCCCCGCGCCAATTTCGATCCAGCAATATGGTGGATCCGGCGCCGTGTCCGCGGAGGGTCGACGCAAGCGTCGAGTGCGGCGAAACTCCGATGGCACGCGCGATTTGTTCGCGCCAGCCGGCATCCGCAAGAAAATGTTGGCCAAGCCGTTGTCGAGCCATGCGCCGAAAGTGTAGCAGGAAGAGCGCGCCGTCGTTTCGGCCCGGCGCTTCTGGCTTGACGCCCGCAATCGCCTCCAGTAGCGTAAAATGGATGCGCCTTACGCCATCATGGATGCGAATGCGCCGAAGAAGAGAAGGACGCGAAAAGCGCCCAAGGAATCGAGCCGGGAAAAGCGAGTGAGAATTCTTTTTGTTGCATCGGAAGGGCTGCCGTTCTCGAAGACCGGCGGCCTTGCGGACGTGGTCGAGGCGCTGCCGAAGGCATTGGTGGCGCAGGGCCACGAAGTAGCCGTGGTTTTGCCGCGCTATCGCGGCACCAAGGCAAGCTGCGGTAGTGGTGCCGAGCCTCACGATTCCGATGGCCAATCGTCTGCGATTTCCGGCGATTGCGGATGGCACGCAAATTTCCGGAGTACGCTATTTCTTTGTTGATGACCCGGCGTATTTCGATCGCGACGGCATTTATGGCAACAGCGACCGGCGATTTTCCGGACAATGCGGAGCGTTACAGCGAGTTTTGCCGCGCGGCCATCGAAATCGTAAAGCACGTTTGGCCCGCGGATGTGATTCATTGCCACGATTGGCAGACGGCGCTCGTGCCCGTTCTGCTGCGCACTTCGTATGGCGACGATCCGCTGGTGAAAGACATCCCTGTGGTCTTCACCATCCATAACATGGGCTATCACGGGCTATTCAAACCCGATGTTCTTGAACGCGCGGGCATTCCACGAGCCGTCTACCATCCAGCGGGCATGGAGTTTTATGGCAACGTGAATTTCTCTGAAGGGTGGGCTGGTTTATTCGGATTATCTGACGACCGTCAGCAAGCGATACGCGCAGGAAATTCAGACGCCCGAGTTCGGCTACGGTCTGGACGGCGTCGTGCGGGGCCGCGCCGACCGCATGGTTGGAATTTTGAACGGAGTCGATTATTCCGTCTGGAGTCCGGACAAAGACAAACTTATCCCCATGAAATATTCCGCGAAGGATATGGGCGGCAAGCAGGTGTGCAAGCAAGCTTTGCTGGAACTGTTTGGCATTGCGCCGGAGCAAGCGGCGCGCCCCGTGGTTGGCATTGTGTCTCGCTTCGCGGATCAAAAGGGCTTCGATCTTATCGCGGAGGAAGCCTACGAATTAATGAAAGAAGACCTCTCGCTGGTCGTGCTGGGCTCCGGCGATCGCAAGTATGAAGAACTATTTCAAGCCATGGCCAACACGTTTCCTGGGCGAGTCGGCGTGAAAATCGCATACGACAATGAGATTGCGCACAAAGTCGAGGCCGGCGCGGACATGTTTCTGATGCCGTCACGTTACGAGCCTTGCGGGTTGAATCAGATCTACAGCTTGAAGTATGGTACGGTGCCGATTGTGCGAGCGACCGGCGGACTTGATGATACAGTCGAGCCGTTCGATTTGGAGCACGGTACGGGAACGGGCTTCAAGTTTGCGGAATATTCCAGCGCAGCCATGATGTACGCGATTCGGCAGGCATTGCATCATTCGACCGATGAACGCATCTGGCGGCGCATACAATTGAATGGAATGGCCAAGGATTTTTCCTGGAAGGGGCCGGCTGCCGAGTATGCGAAAGTATACGAAGCGGCTTTGACCCTTCGAGGCGCTGGGCAAGCGGGACGAAACCAAATGTCTGTTACCACATCTAATTGAACTGACGAAGGAGAGAAAAACAGCGGCCTAGCGGCAAGCTGTTGAGGACAAACAACATGGCTGACAATACCCAAGCAGGGACAGCAAACAGTATCCAGGCAGTGACAGACGGAAATTTTGAAGCGGAAGTGCTGACGGCCAGCAGCACGCAGCCCGTGATGGTGGATTTCTGGGCGGAGTGGTGCCGTCCCTGCCACATGCTGGCGCCGACGGTTGCCGAGATCGCGCATGATTATGCGGGCAAACTGAAGGTGATGAAGCTGAACGTCGATGAAGCGATGAATTCGGCGGGGCGCTATAACATTCGCGGAATTCCAACGCTGCTGGTTTTCAAGAACGGGCAAGTGGTCGAACAAATCGTGGGCGCGGTGCCCAAAGATCAGATCACCAAGGCGCTAGACCGGCACCTGTCGTAATTCGCCGAAGCATCCGCCGATATTTTAGGCGCGACCTAATGGCAGCAAAAAGATGGCAAGATTGGCGGGGCATGTCGTACAGTGGAGTGCGGCATGCTCTTTGCTTTTTGCGCGTGCCACAGAATTCAGGAGCTTCGATTGGCGACAGCAGAAACAGCGGCAACGACGACACGAACGATAAAGCCCGCGGATCACCCGCCGCTGCTCGCCGGAGAGCGCGGGCCGATGCCTATGTCCCGGCCGGGGCTGCATGAAACAGTGCTTAAAATCTTGAAGCCCCTGCCGCGCGGCGTGATTCTCGATTGCCCTGCGGGCGAAGGCGCGCTGGCGCAGGATTTGATCGCGCAAGGTTTCGATGTGCGCTGCTGCGACTTGTATTCGGAGCTGTTCCGCCTGGATGGTGTCGAGATCAAGCGCGGCGA
This sequence comes from uncultured Acidobacteriota bacterium, assembly GCA_963804545.1. Classification (GTDB taxonomy): domain Bacteria; phylum Acidobacteriota; class Terriglobia; order Acidiferrales; family UBA7541; genus Acidiferrum. The sequence continues at coordinate 534,937 of CAWDQW010000004.1, read as the reverse complement.
CCTGGCTGGCACCCTGCCGTATGCGTCGGACTCTTTTGATTACATCACCTCGCTGGATGGACTGGAGCATATCGATTCGCCGCCCCAGGCGTTTCGCGAGTACCGGCGGCTTCTGAAGCCCGGCGGACACTTGATCATCAGCGTGCCGAACATCATGAATGTGGAAGAGCGGCTGAAGTGGCTCCTGTTCGGGTACACCTCGCATTTCAAGCCGCTTTCGGAGCAGTCCAAGGCCAAGATTCACTACGACTGCGCCGGGAAAGACGAGATTGCCGTCCACGCCAACCCGATCGGTTACAACGAATTGCGGTATTACCTCGAGAAGAACGGGTTCGCGATTCAAGGTGTTTATCGCGACCGGAAAAAAGGGAATCAGTGGCTGTACTGGCCGCTTGTAGCTTTCATCAGGCTGCTGGCCAAGCTAACGCCAGAAAAGCGCCGCAAAGACCGCTGGACAGACGAGTTAGCCTCGGATCCCGTGCTCCTCGGCGGAAACACGATCATCATTCATTCCATCCTAAAATAGTTCGCTGGCTGGGCTGTTCCTTTGACAGTCACGAGTGCGAATAGCTTTTGCTTTCATTGCCCCACAGTTTGCGAGATGGCGGAGGCAATCGAGTGTGCTCTAGAATTGCGAGATGGGAGCAGGCGAAATGGCGATAAAGCGGTGCCATTGGGCGACGAATGAGTTGAATATGCCCTATCACGACGAGGAGTGGGGTGTGCCGCTGCACGATGATCGCGCGTTCTTTGAGCTATTGATTTTGGAGGGCGCGCAGGCGGGGTTGAGTTGGGACACGGTTTTGAAGAAGCGGCCGCGGTATCGCGAGGTGTTTGACGGGTTTGAAGTGGGGAAAGTGGCGCGATACGACAAGAAGAAGGTGCGGGAGCTTTTGAAGGATGCGGGGATTATCAGGAATAAATTGAAGATTGCGTCCACGATTTCGAATGCGCAGGCATTTTTAAAGGTGCAGGAGGAGTTTGGTTCGTTTGATAAATATATTTGGCAATTTGTGGGTGGGAAGCCGAAACAGAATGCCTGGAAGACGCACAACCGGCTGCCGGCAAAGACGAGCGAATCGGATGCGATGAGCAAGGATTTGAAGAAGCGAGGATTCCGCTTTGTGGGCTCCACGATTTGTTATTCGTTTATGCAGGCGACCGGGATGGTGAACGATCATTTGGTGGAGTGTTTCCGATACGAAGAGTTGGAAGAAAGCGGACGTAAAACGAAATCGCCACGCCTGGGATGAATCATGAAGCGCGTTGAGCGTCTCGCGCGGGAAAACCAGTGTGAGGATCAGGGAAAGACTTCGACGTCGATGACGTGGAACGGCAGTTTTCCGGCGCTGCGCACGCGATGGGTATAGGGCTGTCCGTGGGCTTTGCGAAAACCGGCCGCGCCGGGCTTGACGTCTTGTACTTCGCTCCACTCGCCGCCGAAAGGCTGGGATTGCGTTTTGTCTCCACTGATGGGAATGCCGACGTTGTCGTTGCTGTGCGTGTGAAACAGGGAAGTCTCGCCGACAGGAAATAAAACGTTCAGCACGCGGACATACTGGTTCTGGAAGACAATGTGATGGTGGGGCTCCTTTTCAACGGGGACGGGCTCGGTCAAAGCAGCAGCAGGAGCGCCAGGTAAGGTAACGGGGACAGCGACACCGCGGGCGTTTTTCAGCTCAACTTCAACCACCTCAAACGGTGTGTCCTCAAGATTTTCTACGGAATGAGTCACTGGCTCAGACCAGCGCGAATCGCCGGGTTTGCAGCGCAGTTCCTGCGTTTGGCCACTCGCCAAAGTTGTCAGCACGTGCATATCCGTGATGCACACGACCACACGGGAAGGATGCGAATGCATGGCGATCTTCTGGTGCGGTGCGTACCGCGCATGCAAGACACGAATTTGGTCGTTTTCGAACGCGACTTTCACGTCGGCAGGATCGACGGAAACCGGGTCCTGGCCCAGGGCCGCGCGCGCTGACGCGAGAGACATGAGTAAGAAGAAAATAGAAAGTGTTCGCATGGAGACCAAGCTCCTTTGTGCGCGCACAGGATAAACGGGCTTTGGGCGAGATGCAATGAACCCGCGGAAGGAGAGGCGTCTGACACACGCTTGCGTTGAGCGCTAGGCGAGCTTACGATAGAAACCTGCCGTAGTTTGGTGCTTTCCAACGCAGCAAAGATGATCTGAATGATGAGGCGATGAAGTGTGGTCGGCGAGCGCACAGGGGACGAGCAGGAGCACCTGCCCCGCTTAGGAGAAGGCCTGGATGAAATCTGTCGTCGTGGTGGGCGCGCAGTGGGGCGATGAAGGCAAAGGCAAGGTGGTGGATTACCTTGCGGGGTCATTTGATTACATTGCGCGCGTGGCAGGCGGGCATAACGCGGGACACACCGTAATTATCGGCAAGGAACGCTATGTGCTGCAGTTGATTCCGTGCGGGATTTTGCGGCCGAAACAGCAGGCGGTGATTGGAACGGGAGTGGTCGTAGATCCGGCGGCGCTCGTGGCGGAGATTGAGACGTTGGCGAAGGCTGGAATTGATGTGAAGGGGCGGTTGCATATCAGCAATCGCGCGCATTTGATTTTTCCGTACCACCGCGAATTGGATAAGGCAGCGGAAGGCGCTCGCGGCGCGGACAAGATTGGTACGACTTCGCGCGGGATTGGGCCGGCGTACGAGGATAAAATGGCGCGGCGCGGTTTGCGGATGTGTGATTTGCTGGAGCCGGAATTGTTTCGCAAGAAAGCGGCGCGAGTTGTCGCGGAAAAGAATAGGCTGGCGAAGGGCGCTTACGGTGCGGACATTGATTTTTCGCATGAAGTGGAAGCGACGCTGAAACTTGGCGAAAGGATTCGCGGCTACATTTGCGATACGGCCGAGCTTGTGAATCGCGCGCTCGATGAAGGGAAGTCCGTGCTCTTTGAGGGCGCGCAGGGGACGATGCTGGATATCGATCATGGGACCTATCCCTATGTGACGTCTTCGAGCGCGATTTCCGGTGGGGCGACCACAGGCGTAGGTGTGCCGCCGACAAAGATCAAAAACGTTTTGGGAATCTCGAAGGCGTACACGACACGTGTGGGCGGCGGGCCCTTTCCGACGGAGATGCCGGAGTTGGAAGCACAGGAAGTGCGCGAGCGGGGGAAAGAGTTTGGCGCGGTGACCGGGCGGGCTCGAAGATGCGGTTGGCTGGATCTGATCGTGTTGAAGTACGCGAAGATGATCAACGGCATCGATTCGCTGGTGGTGACGAAATTGGATGTGTTTGACACGCAGCGCGAGATTCAAGTTTGCGTGGGATATACATACAAAGGGAAAAAATTGAAAGAAATGCCGGCCTTGGCGGAGGAATACGAGCAAGTTGTGCCGGAATATAAAACGCTGCCGGGTTGGTGCGAGACGACGTATGGCGTGAAGGATGGGGCGAAGCTGCCCAAGGCGGCTTTGGATTATTTGCGGTTTATTGCGGATTTCCTGCAGGTGGAGATTGGGATGATTTCCACGGGGCCGGAGCGGGATGCGACGATTGTGCCGGCAGGAACTCTCTTGGCGCGGTGGTTGTAAAAAAGACGAAGAAGATTTTGCACAGACATCGCAGAGCACACAGAGGGAACAGAGAAAACTCAAGAGAAGGCCTCGAGAAATAGCTTACCGATGCTCAGCTACGAGCAAGCCCGCCAGAAAGTTATCGAACAACTCACTGAGAAGAAAGGTCCGCGCGCTACGGAACAGGTGCGTGTGGGGGATGCGCTGGGATTAGTCTTGGCGCAAGAGGTGAAGACGGACCGGGAGTATCCGCCGTTTAACCGGGCGACGCGCGACGGGTACGCGGTGTTTGCAGCGGATGCGAAGGCGGGGGCGACGCTGAAATGCACCGGAGAAATCAAGGCGGGCGATCGTGTCACCAAGGAATTGTGGGCGGAAACGTGTGTGCAGATTATGACCGGCGCCGCGGTGCCTTCGGGTGCGGACGCTGTGGTGATGGTCGAGCACACGAAGCGCGATGGGGAGCAGGTGCGATTCGAACGCGACGCGGTGCCGGGACAAAATTTTGTTCCGCGGGGCAGCGAAGCGCGGGCGGGGCAAACGCTTCTGACACCTGGGATGCGGCTGGGTTATGCGGAGCTGGCTTTGGCGGCGCAAGTGGGAGCTGCGGAGTTGAAATGCGCCTAGAAACCGCGCGTCGCGATTCTTTCGACGGGAGATGAGATTGTGCCGGTGGATAGTATTCCGGGGCGGTTTCAGATTCGGAATAGCAATAGCGTTTCGCTCGCTGCGCAGGTGCGGCTCGCGGGCGGAAAACCCGTTCTGCTGGGGAACGCCATGGACCGCGAGGATGATTTGGCGTCCAAAATACGCCGCGGCTTGCAGGAGGATTTGCTTGTTTTGTCGGGCGGCGTGTCGATGGGAAAGTACGATTTGGTAGAGAAGGTTTTGCGGGAGATGGGGACGGAGTTTTATTTTGATGCCGTGGCGATTCGGCCGGGAAAGCCGGCGGTGTTCGGGAAGTGCGGAGAGAAATTTGTATTTGGATTGCCGGGGAATCCGGTGTCGACGATGGTGACGTTTGAGTTGTTCGTGGCCCCGGCGGTGGATTTGCTCGGCGGCGCAGAGGCCCGGGAACTGCCCGTCGTCGTTGCGCGGCTCGGCGAGGCATTGCATGAAAAGCCGGGCGTAACGCACTTTCTTCCAGCGCGGATGGAAGGACAGGGCGCCGGCCGGGAAGTGAAAGTTTTGAAGTGGCAAGGCTCCGGGGACGTATCGGCCCTGTCGAACTCAAATTGTTTTGTTATCGTCCCGGCGGCGCTGGAAAACGTCGGCGTTGGAGATCGTGTGGAAGTGATGGTTCGCAGAGATCTGCTGTGATCCCAGGTAGATGTACTCAGGTAAAGAAATGAGGAGAATGAGGAAGCTCTCGCATTACGGCGCGCGGGGCGAGGTGAGGATGGTGGACGTGTCGGAGAAAGTGGTGACGACGCGGACGGCCGTGGCGCAGGGCTTTGTGAAGATGGCGCCGGCGGTGGTAAGGGCGGTGAAGCGCCTGAAGAACCCCAAGGGGAATCCGCTGGAAGTGGCGCGCATTGCGGGGATCGCGGCGGCCAAGCGCACCGCCGAGTGGATACCTCTTTGTCATCCACTGCCGCTCACGCACATTGATGTGACTGCGCGGCTGTGCCAAAATGGCGTGGAAGTTCGCTCCGAAGTTACGGCGACCGCCCAAACAGGGGTGGAAATGGAAGCCCTTGTCGCCGTTACCGCTGCGGCCCTCACGGTCTACGACATGTGCAAAGCACTGGATAAAGGGATGGAGATCAGCGGGATTGTCCTCGTCAAGAAGACCGGCGGGAAGAGCGGTGATTTTTTGCGCGAAGTGAACGATGCCGCGAAGGGCAAGCATAAGAACTCTTCCAAAAAAGCGGCCCGGAGCCGGGGCCGATGAGTGCTGCGAGCGGAAAAACCGTCAAATTGCTGGTCGCGGACGACAATCCGCTGGTGCGCGACCTGGTCGTCAAAGGGATGGAGCCGCATTGCGAGGTGGAAACGGCATCGGACGGGGCGGATGCGCTGCTGAAGGTCATTGATACTCCTCCCGACGTGATTCTCTGCGACTACAAAATGCCCGGTTTGGATGGACGCCAGCTTTTCGAAAAGCTCCATGGGCGCGAGGCTACACGCCACATTCCGTTTTTGTTCATGGCGAGCCGGGCGGATATCGAGGAGCGGTTGCGGCCGCTGGTCGATGGCGTCGAGGATTTTGTCACCAAGCCGTTTCTGGTGAAGGATTTGGTGAGGATTGCGAAAAAAGTCGTGGACCGCCTGCATTTGGAGAAATTGCAGAAGCGGGCCTCGCGGCCAGGCGTGATTCAGGGGCGGCTTGAAGAAATGAGCATGATCGACCTGATGCAGTCCCTGGAGATGGGGCAGAAATCGTGCCGGCTGGTTGTGAATCACAACGGCGAACAAGGCGAGCTCTTTTTTGCGAACGGCCAATGCAGGGATGCGAAGAGCGGAAAAGTAGAAGGCGATGACGCGGTCTATCGCGTGGTGCTTTGGACGGCAGGCGAGTTTGAGATTGATTTCAACGCGGCGAATGCCTCGACGCGGACGACCACGACCCGGAATACGACTGGACTTTTGATGGAAGCGATGCGGTTGATGGACGAAGCCAACCGCGACCCAGTGGAAACGAAGTAGCCTGCCCGATGCGCGTCGCGGTGCTCACGATAAGCGACACAGTGGCACGAGGGGAACGCGAGGACGTTTCAGGTCCCGCGGTGGTCGCCGTGTGCCGGGGTTTGCAGTGGGAAGTGACTTCGGTGCTGCGCGTTTCGGATGATCCGGCGAATATTCGCGAGCAGTTGCGAGAGTTGGCGGATTCGGGGCGCGTGGATGTGATTTTGACGACCGGTGGGACGGGGATCGGGCCGCGCGATAATACGCCAGAGTCGACGGAGGCCGTTGCGGACCGGATTGTTCCGGGAATTGGCGAGGAAATGCGGCGAAAGGGCGCGGAGTTGACGCCGACGGCAGTACTTTCGCGGGGGATGGCGGCGGTGCGGTCGAAGGCGCTGATCGTGAATTTACCGGGGAGTCCCAAGGGTGCGGCCGAGTCGCTGGAAGCGGTTGCGCATCTTTTGCCGCATGCGGTGCATGTTTTGCACGGTGCGCGGCACGATTAAGTCGCCGTTCGTTTCCCATGAAATAGCTACTTTTTGTCAGTCGGCGAGGCCGACCGCTGCTGGCGTGTCACGTTCCTTCGCGTTATCTTCAACATTCAGCGACATCTTGTAGTGCAGCCGGATAATCGTCATGCCGAGGAACGAGACGGTGTGATCGACGCGAAGAACGTTTTCGTCATCGACATAAACGTGGAAACGCTCGCAGAGCGTGCGGACATAGCGAACGCGCAAGTGAGTGTCGCCAGAGGAAGCGAGACGGTAAAAACCGGCGCTGCCCCATCCGGAACCCGAAGAATCGAGGCCAAAGGAACCATCGGGGTGGGCCACGGGGCGGAGATAAACATTGGCGCTGCCGTTGCACGGGAAGGTGACTTTTACGCAGGGAGTTGGTTCGCCGGGGATCTTCACAGTGGAATACAACCCGGCATAGATCACCGCGCCGGACGATTTGAGGCGGCGGAGCCAGCCGGTGTAGACGAGGCGGTTCGAGTCGGGCTCGATCAGCTGAACGACAACACTGCTCATTCCTTTGGCTACTTCCAGCGAAGAGATCGGGAAATTGAGCTGGTCCATGCGTCGGCTGATGAATTCGACGAGAAGCCAGAGGAAAAAACGGCCGCGCAAAGACACCTCCGTCCAAACTTCGAGATGGTATTGAGCGGCATGCTCGTAAAAATGGCGGATTGCGGGATGAATTTCATCGGGATCAAAACCGGGACCCCGCAAAGCGTTGAAATCGGGGATGAGGCCGGCGTCAGGCGGAGCCACGATTTGGAGATGTTCGTCACGGGCGATGCGCTCGTAAATCGCCGTGCCGATTGGCCCTCTCTTGCCGAGAGCGCAGGCTAACCACGACGCTTCGGATTTGGCGATATGCTTCCCAGTGAGATGTATCCAGAGTTGAATCCCACCTTCGAGAAAAAAACCGATCAAATCGTAAAGCCGGGAGCGTTCGCGTGCCGCCGGGGAAACCACAGGGCTTGCGCCACTTTCATCGCCGGGAAGGGAACGCGCGGGGTGCATGCTTCCATCTTGTCATTGATGGCGGATCGCAGCGCGGCACGGGTAACCATTGTGTCCGCCGGATTACCCGTGCGAACTGTCGGCGCCAGAGAATCTACGGTTGACCGAATCGCTGTTCGCGTCAACAATGTTTGGACTATGGGGCAAAAACTTACGGACAAGAAGCTGGCGGTTTTGGGGACCGGGAAGCTCGGCGGAATCTTGCTGCGGGCGTACCTGAAGCAGGGGTTGTTTTCGCCGAAGCACGTGACGGCTACCGTGAAGCATGCCGAGAAGGCGGCGGCGCTGGCGAAAGAGCTTGGCGTGAACGTGGCCACGGATAACCGGAAGGCGATCCACGGCGCGGACATCGTACTGCTGGGAGTAAAGCCGCAAGTGGTGGGCGAAGTATTGAAGGAGATCGGGCCGGAGCTGAGCGAGAAAACGCTGGTGATCTCCGTCGCGGCTTCGGTGCCCACAAGTTATATCGAGCAGCACGCCGGCGGGAAGGTACCGGTGGTTCGAGCGATGCCGAACACATGCTCGAGAGTGGGCAGCGGCATGACGGGGATTTGCCGGGGAACGCACGCGAGTGACGAGCATTTGGAGACGGCGAAGGCGATGTTCGATGCGGTGGGGCGCACCGTGGTTGTCGACGAGAAAAATATGGACGCGGTAACGGGGCTATCGGCGAGCGGGCCGGCGTTCGCGTACATAATTTTGGAATCGTTCGCGGAAGCCGGCGTGAAAGTAGGATTGCCCCGCGATGTTTCGACATTGCTGGCGGCGCAGATGATGAAGGGCGCGGCCAGTGTGGTGCTGGAGACGGGCGATCATCCGGCGCTTTTGAAGGATTCGGTAACGACGCCGGCGGGCTGCACGATTGACGGAATTCTGGAACTGGAAGATGGCAAACTGCGCGTCACGCTGATCAAGGCGGTGGTCAAGGCGACGCAGCGCGCGGGAGAATTGCTGTTCGAAAAGTAGCTCCCGCGGCATTACCTGCATCTAGCCGCGCGCTGCAAAGGTTTTCTGGGCGAAAAATTCTTCCATCCAAATGAATCATACCCTAATCAATGCAGTGCGAGGATTCCTCAGCGGAGACGGCGCCCTCATTCTGCCCGAGATCGAGCCGCTGCTCTTTGCCTGCGGGATTTTGCTGATTGACCGCTGGCTCGCGGCGAACGAAAAACACTGGAACGCTTTGCTGGCTCTCGCTGGGACGGCCTTCAGCGGTTTTACGATGTACGTGCAGCACGGAAAGATGCAGGCGCTGCTCGCGGTGAATCCCGATTCGCCGGGGTTGTTGGGGCTGCATCAGAGCCTGCTGGTCGATCCTTTCTTTCTCTTCTTCGGAGTTCTCTTTCTTGCTTGCACCGCGCTCGATCGTTTTGTTTTCCGTGCGATATCTCGAAATTGCAGAAGAGAAGCGCGGGTCCTATTACGCGCTGCTCCTGTTTGCCTGCGTGGGAATGATGCTGATGGTTTCGGGCGTTGATGTCATGATTGCGATGTTTCTCGGGTTGGAGATCCTCTGCGGCGAGCTGTTTTCTGCTGACTGGATTTGCCGCAGTCCGGGCAGGCGGTGAAAGGCGCTGCGCGAAGTTATGCGTTTCAGTGGGCTTGCAGCTCATTCGTGCTGGCTGGCGGTTTTCTGCTTCTTTACCGGATGTATCAAACGACGAATCTCGGGCGAATCGGCGCGATCCTCGAAATGCGCTCTGGATAATGGCGTGGCGTTTGGCGGGCTCACCGTTTGGCCGGCTGCACTGGCGCTTGTTTTGCTCGTCATGGCGTTTTCTTTTTGATTGATGCCGCTCCGCTTCATTGGTTTGCCCCCGACATCTATGATTCCGCCGCGACGCCGATTGCCGCGTTGTCTGAGCATCGCCGCGAAGACCGCTGGATTTGCGTTGCTGCTGCGATTTTTCTCCTTTCTTGTTTTTATTTGCACACGAGAAATGGATTCACGTCGTGGGGAGCTGCGGCGATCGTGTCGCTTCTGTGGGGAAACATTGCAGCGATGCGGCAGACCAACCTGAAGCGGCTGCTGGCGTACGGAGCCATGGCACAGACCGGATTCATTTTGCTTGGCTTAGTAGCGGGGAATGAGACAGGTTTCACCGCGCATGATGTATTACCTGGGCGTCAATCTTTTTATGACTGCCGGCGCGTTTGGAGTTTTGATTTTGCTGCAGCAGCGCGGAAGCGCCGCGGGAAGAACTTGCGCGACCTGGATGGTTTGTTCCGGCGGCAGCCCCGCCGCAGCGCTGCTGCTGCTCGTTTTTATGATGTCGCTTGCGGGATCCCGCCCACGGCGGGTTTTTTGGCGAAATATTTCATTGTCAAAGCGCTGCTCGCGGCATCCGCATCCCGAACTCGCGGCTTTTGCGGTCGTCAACGCGCTGCTGAGCGTCTATTGCTATGGCCGCGTTGCGGCGCACGCCTGGAAAAAACCACGCGCCGAAGCGGCGCCCCTCGAACCGCCAGCACTGCCGCTTGACCATAAGCAACGGCCAGACCATCGCGCTTGACGGCGGCGGTGTTTGTGTCGCTCGCGGCGGGGTTGTATCCTGAACCGTTCCTGCGCCTGGCGCGCTACGCCTTTGGACAATAATCCCGACAATAACGCAATAAGACGGACCGCCTCCGGCTGCTAAAAGGGAAAGGGCTCAACACACAGTTTGGCATGGCGATGGAGTTGCCATTCGTGCTTCTCGGCGCAATTGCCGTCGGCGGGCTGATTGGTTATTTTCTCGATCACTGGCTGCACACCAAGTTCATCTTCCTCGTTCATTTTCGGCGGACTGGGATTTTTCGCCGGATTGCGCGACGTCCTGCGGCGTCTGCCCGGCTGATGGCCGATGGAAAGGGCCGACCAATCCACAAGCCGCACGCACTTAAACGGCCGTCGCCGAAAAATTCTCGCGCGCACGGAACGTCTGATTTCCTTGCTGACCTTGGCTCTTGGCGGAGCAACCGCGATCCTCGTGGCCATCTTGCGCCATCCCGCATGGGCGGAAGGCCTGGCCATCGGGACGGCCCTTGCCTGGCTGAATTTTCGCTGGCTAAAACGCGGTATGGACGCGTTGGTCGTTGTCGCAACCGCGCAAGAAGGTTTCGCCAAACCGCGAATCCCCTTTGGAACGTGGTTTCGCCTGATGTTCCGCTACGGCTTGATAGCCTTCTGCGTGTATGTTATTTTTGAGTATCTGAGAGTTCCCCTTGCAAGCATGGTAGTTGGTTTGTGTGCTTTAGGAGCCGCGACAATCGCGGCAAGTGTGTACGAAATCCTGCGTCCGGCGGAATAGGGAATGGAACATCACGTAAGCTGGCTGACACATCTAGTGAATCAGATCCTGGGAGCGCCCGCTCTGGCGCTGCTGAACGCGATGCACATCACGCCGAGCTATCCGGACACGCCGATCCCTGAGCATGTGGTGATGGCGCTGACGGTGCTCGTCGTGGGCACGGTGCTGGCGCTTCTGCTGCGGGCGCGGCTGTCAGTCGAGCGGCCTGGAGCTTCGCAACAAATCGCCGAACTGTTGCTCACGAACACGATGGGGTTCGGCATCAATGACGTTCTGGAAGAAAACGCAGGCCATGATTGGAAAAAGTACGTGCCGATGGTCGGAACCGTGGCGCTGTTCATTCTGCTCGCGAATCTTTTTGGCGCGTTTCCATTTTTGAGCGCTCCTACCGCAAACGTGACCGTTCCTCTAGCCTGCGCGATCATCACCTTCGTCTATTTCAACTGGCAGGGCCTGAAGCACCACGGCCCGCTGGGATACGCCAAGCATTTTTCCGGGCCGGTGGCGTGGCTTTCTCCCCTTAATGTTTCCCGTGGAAATCATCAGCACCACCGCGCGCTTGCTCTCGCTCACGGTTCGTCTCTGGGCCAACATCTTCGCCAGTGATCTGATCTACGGATTATTTCTCGGTCTGTTTACCGGCCTCTCCGTCTGGGCAGGAACGAAGTCCGCGGCTCTGGGTGTTGTATTAGGCGTGTTTCCGGCGCTGGCTCCCATCGCATTTATTATCCTGCACGTGTTCGTCTCCGTCGTGCAGACGTACGTGTTCGCGATTTTGCCCGCCGTCTATATCGGCTTGGCCACGACGGACGAGCACTAAACGATTTTCGCGGTACGGCTTTGTTAAGCCGCTCCAGCGTGAGCCCGGCTGCACGGTGTCCGGGAACCACCTCCTGGCGGCAATTCATGAGGAGGAAGTTATGAAGAAGCTAGCAGTCGTATTGTTCGTAGCAATCGTCGCGGTGCTCGTCATTGCACCGGCGGCGTTTGCGCAAACAGCACCAGAAGCAGCCAAGCCCCCCATCAACCCGACCACGCTAGTGATCGCGGTTGGCTTCGGCGTAGCGGTCGCGGCGTTCGGGGGAGGTTTGGGTCAGGGCCGGATCGCGGCAGCAGCCTGCGAAGGCATCGCGCGGAATCCGGGAGCAGCTGGCGGCGTTCGCGCGGCCATGATCCTCGGTCTCGTGTTCGTCGAAACGCTCACACTCTTCACCTTCGCGTTGGGTTTCCTCCTCTACTCGAAGCTCTAATCGAGAATCCATCACCTGGAATTAGGAAGACCCGGAGGCGCAAGCTTCCGGGCCTTTTTTGATTGGGCACGCATTGCTCCCGAATGGCTCTTTAACTGCTTACTTTCCTTTGCGTTGGGACTAGGCTGTTAATCGCGCACAGAATTTGTATCTGCTGGGGGACACTCGCGCTAACGGAAATGCCCGACATCGATTGCAATGTGTGGAGGAGGAATCCCTTATGAAAGCGTCCACGGCCAGGCAGTTTATTCACAGCCTTCTCCTTGTGCTCCTGCCAGCTGTGGCTGCGCCTCTGGCGGCACCGGGACCAGCGCCGCTTGTAGAGAAAGCTTACGTTGGCGTGGACGGCAGCGTGCACATCGTTGAGGCTGGGCGACCCGACAAGATTGTCCCCAAGGAGAAAGATCAAGTCGGAAGCAGCGAATTACGGATCGGAGATGACAAGAAGACGGTGGGATGGCTGGCCGACTATGAAAACTATGGTACCTCTTATCCCATATCGCTGAAGCTCGTGATTTATAGAGACGGACAAGTCCGGCAGCGCCTCGGCGATGGCATGGCGATCTACGACTGGAGGTTTTGGGAGGGCGGAAAGCAGGCGGCGTTTTGCAGCGGGACCGTGCACGGCGATTCAGGAGGGCACTGCGAGCTGCACGACGCAATCACCGGGCGGACCCTCGATACGCGCGACGGGCACTCGGATGAGCATTCTCCAGGCTGGGCCAGAGGATTGCGCAACTAGCCGCGAGCCCCGGTATAGCTATCAATTATTGGTTATTGATGAGAGCGGCTTGAAGGAGGTATGCCAGCGTTTTGCTGGGAAGTAGCCCCAGAAAAATGGTGCCGAAGGCGGCAATGAACAGCACGATGTTGACGGAAAGCGGGAAGCGCGCGGGTGCGCTGGCGGCGATCTCGGCGCCGGGCTCGCGCATGTACATCACGACAATCAGTCGAATGTAGTAGTAGGCACCGATCACGCTGTTGATGGCCATCAGAACGGCGAGCCAGATGAGATGCGAATCAACAGCGGCTTTGAAAATGTAGAACTTGCCGAGGAAGCCGGCGGTGACGGGCAGGCCGAGCAGCGAGAGCAGGAAAAGCGAGAAAACGGCGGCGACCACCGGCTGGCGTTCGCCCAGACCGGCGAAATCGTCGAGCTGGAGGTGCTTTTCACCGGCGCCGCCGAATTGCGAAACGATGGTGAACGCGCCGACTTTCACGAGTGCGTAGGTCAATAGGTAGAAGAGGACGGCTGCGTAAGCTGGGCTGGCGCCAATTTCCTGATCGGCCGAGAGTCTTGTGACAGCGGCGAAGGCTACCAAGATGTAGCCCGCATGCGCGATCGAACTGTAAGCGAGCAGCCGCTTCACGTTGGTTTGCAGCAGCGCGCCGAGATTTCCCGCGAACATCGTGAGCACGGCCATGATCCAGAACGCCCAGAACCAGAATTGCGTGGCGGCGTGCACGTCGGCAAAGATACGTAACAGCAGCGCGAACGCGGCGGCTTTTGGTCCAGCGGAAAAAAGCGCGGTGACCGGCGTGGGCGCACCTTCGTAAACGTCTGGCGTCCAAATCTGGAATGGCGCGGCGGCCACTTTGAAGCCGAGGCCTATAAGGATCAGCGCGAGGCCGAGCTTCAACATAGTACTTGTCGGATCGGCGGCATCCATTCGCAAAAGATTGGTGGTCCCGGTGACGCCGTAAACGAGCGCGATGCCGTAAAGAAAAAACGCCGTGGCAAACGAGCCGAGCAAGAAATACTTCATCGAGGATTCGCCGGACTTGAGCGTGTCGCGGCGGTAGCCGGCCAGGATGTAGCTGGAAATCGAACTCAATTCGAGCCCGATGAACGCGGTGAGCAACTCTTGCGCGGAAGCGAGCACGCCCATTCCCGCGGTGGCAAAGAGCACGAGCGCGTAGAACTCCGCGTCGGCAAGGCGTTCGCGGTCGAGGTAAGGCGCCGCAGCCAGAATCACGAGTACGGCGACCAACCCGACCAGATGGCTAAAGAAGATGCTGAATGGGTCGGCGGCGACAAGGCCAGAGAACGCGGCTCCTGGATTATGCACCGCATAGAAATTGCCACAGATGCCGGCGAGCGCTCCCACAACGGCAACGGCCGTCAAAGCTTTGCGGCTTTTGACGAACGGCTGGAGCAGCATCAGGAGCGCGCCAAATCCGCACCAAATGAGTTCCGGCAATACGCGAAGCATATCGGACGTGTTGGGGAACGCGGACATTTAGCGGGTTCCGAGCCTTTCCAGTGAGTTTGTCTTGGAAGCGGCATTTGCTGAACCGCTGATCGGTTGCCGCCTTGCATCGGCATCGGGCGCAACGATCGCCGGCGCGGTGGCTTCTTCGGCGCGCGGCGGGCGCTCCATTTGTTTGATCACGGAGTCGCTCGCCGAAGCGGTGCGGCTGGTGATGAAGACCGAGCCGATGCCCATCCAAAGCGTGATTACAGCCATAGTGACGAGAATCCATCGCTCGCGCGCCGAGACGTCCGGCAGCGTACGGTTCTTCTCGACGGTAATCTCGCCGAAGAAAACGCGCTGGTAGGACCACAGCAGGTAACACGCCGAGAGAATGACGCCGGTGGCTGCCCAAGCGGCCCAGTGCCAACGCACTTGATAGGTGCCGAGCAAAATTAAAAATTCGCCGACGAAACCGTTGAGCATCGGCAGGCCCAGCGAAGAAAGCGCGACAAACAGAAAGAACGCCGCGAGGCGCGGCATGGGCGTGGCCAGCCCGCCAAACTGCGACATTTCGAAAGTGTGGCGCCGGTCGTAAAGCATGCCCACCAGCAAGAAGAGCCCGCCGGTGGAAACTCCGTGCGCGAGCATCTGGAAAACGGCGCCCTGCATGGAGATTTGATGGAACGCAAAGATGCCGAGAACAACGAAACCCAAGTGGCTAACGCTCGAATACGCCACTAGTTTTTTCAAGTTAGGCTGAACGAGAGCGACGAGCGCGCCGTAAATGATGCCGATGATGGCGAGCACCGCGATGGCAGACGCGAAACGGTGCGACGCGCCCGGAAAGAGCGGCAGGCAGAAGCGAATCATGCCGTAGGTGCCCATTTTCAGCAGCACGCCGGCGAGCATCACGGAGCCGGCCGTGGGCGCTTCCACGTGTGCGTCGGGCAGCCAGGTGTGGAACGGGAAGAGCGGAACTTTAATCGCGAAGGCCACGAAGAACGCGAGGAACAGAAGCGTTTCCGTGCCGCGAGGCAGAACGAGCGCGCCGGTTTGCAGCGCATTCTGGATATAGGGCAGATCGAACGTGCCGGTGACGTTGTAAAGCCACAAAATGCCGACCAGCATCAGGATCGAGCCGGCCATGGTGTAGAGGATGAATTTGACGGCGGCGTAGATGCGGCGTTCGTGGCCCCAGATACCGATGAGCAGGTACATGGGAATCAGCATCACTTCCCAGAAAAGGAAGAAGAGAAAAAGGTCGAGCGAAAGGAATACGCCGACCACGCCGACTTCCAGCATCAGAATGGCAATGAAAAATTCCTTGACGCGTTTCTGGATGCTGCTCCACGAACAAAGAACGGAGATGACCGTGAGAAACGTCGTCAAGATGACCAGGAAGAGGCTGATCCCGTCCGCGCCGAGGTGATAGTTGATGTATGTTTGCGCCGCGGAGCCGTGCGCGCCAAGCGCGATCCACGGATGAAATTCCTGAAGCTGGTAGCCGGCGCTGCCGAGCGGCGCGCCGCGGATCAACCACAACAGCGACAAAATAAACTCGATCAGCGAGACGCCAAACGCGATACGGCGAATCCATTCATGGTCGTCGCGGTGAAGGCAGAGCAACCCGAGCACACCGACAGCGGGCAGGAAAATCAGAATCGTGAGGAAAGGCAGGCCGGGCATCAGCGCACCATCCCGACGACTGGCGCGGTTGAAGGCCAGAAGAAGATCACCGCGATGACCACCAGCGCGCCGATGACCACCCATACGGCGTAGCTGCGTGTGTTGCCCGACTGTGTGTGGCGCACCACATCGCCAACATCCTTGGCGCCCGTGGCAATGCCGTTGACGGCGCCGTCGATGCCGGCGACATCGACGATTTTCCAGAGGACATTGGTTGAAATCCACATCAGCGGCTGGATGACGACCGCGGTGTAAAACTCATCGACATAATATTTGTTCAGAAGCATGTCGTAAACGCCGCGCATCGACTTGGCCAGCGCATCGGCCTTGCCGGGCTGGCTGATGTACAGCCAGAAAGCGACGCCAAATCCAACGAGGGCGGTGAGGACAGCGATGCCGGCAAGTGGCAGCTCGAGCGCATGCGCTGCCGCTTCTGTCGCGGCGGATTCGCCACCGCTAAAGACTGGCGCGAGGAAATTCGCGAAATAGTCCGGCCCGCCCCAGAACGCGGGAGAGCCAACCACCCGCCGAAGATCGAGAGCACACGCCAGAATCACGAGCGGGCCGAGCATGCTCCAGGGCGATTCGTGGACGTGAACGTGGTGCTCGTCGTACCGCGGCTTGCCGAAAAAGGTGAGAAATATCAGCCGGAACATATAGAAAGAAGTGAGCAACGCAGCAAACAGGCCGATCGCATAAAGAGTGTGCCCGGTGGCGGCGCCGCCGTTCTCGCTCTGGAACGACGCAAGCAGGATCGCGTCCTTGCTGAAGAAGCCTGCGAACGAGGGAGCGCCCGTGATAGCCAGCGTCGCCGTGAGCATCGTGATATACGTCCACTTGATCTTCTTGCTGAGGCCGCCCATGTGGCGCATGTCTTGCTCGCCGCCCATGGCGTGAATGACGCTGCCGGCGGCGAGGAAGAGAAGCGCTTTGAAGAATGCATGCGTCATCAAATGAAAGATACCCGCCGAAAATGCGCCGACGCCGCAGGCCAGGAACATGTAGCCGAGCTGGCTGACGGTGGAATACGCGAGAACTTTTTTGATGTCGGTCTGCACCAGGCCGATGGTGGCGGCGAAGATCGCCGTGGCGCAGCCGACGATGGCGACGACGAGCATGGCGTCGGCGCGTGCGTGAAGAGCACGTGCGAGCGAGCGACGACGTAAACGCCGGCGGTGACCATCGTCGCCGCGTGGATCAACGCGCTGACGGGCGTGGGCCCTTCCATGGCATCGGGCAGCCAGACATAGAAAGGAAGCTGCGCCGATTTGCCGGTGGCGCCCATGAAGAGCAGCAGGCACGCGACGGTTAGCGTGCCGAACTGGCCCATCGCATCCGCCGGCAACGGCCCGGCCTTGGCGAAGACCGCTGTGAAGTCGAGCGTGCCGAACGTGCGGAACAGCAGGAACATCCCCAGCATGAAGCCGAAATCGCCGATGCGGTTGACGATGAACGCTTTTTTGCCCGCGTCGGAGGCGGATTTCTTCAGGAAATAAAACCCGATCAGCAAGTAGCTGCACAGCCCGACGCCTTCCCACCCCACGAAAAGCAGCACGTAGTTCGCCGCCAGCACCAGGATGAGCATGAAGAACATGAACAGATTAAGGTAGGAGAAGAACCGGTAGTAGCCGCCCTCGTGCGCCATGTAGCCGGTCGAATAAATGTGGATGAGAAAGCCGACGCCCGTGACGACCAGCAGCATCACCACGGTGAGCTGATCGATCTGCAGGTCGAAGCCCGCACGGAAAGTGCCTGCGGCAATCCAAGTGAAGTACTGTTTGCACCCAGGGAATTTGTTCGGGTGACAGTTGCGAGAATTCGCGCACCGCTTCAAGCGCGACAGGCGAACGAAAGTCCCGTCGCACCAAGCGCGACGCTATTGACGATCTTGTTCGGCCACTTGCCGCCCAGCAAGCCGTTGATGGCCGAGCCCAGCAGCGGCAGCAGCGGAATGATCCACAGATGATCGAGTATCGGCATTAGAGTTTGAGCAAATCCACGCGCTCGACGTTCAGCGATTGCCGGTTGCGCGCGGTGAGAATGATGATTCCCAGCCCGACCGCCGCTTCCGCCGCCGCTACCACAATCACGAACAGCACGAACACCTGGCCGTCCGACTGGTGCCGCGCCTGGCTAAACGCCACGAACGCCAGATTCACCGCGTTGAGCATCAATTCGATGGACATGAAAATCGTGATGACGTTGCGCTTGAAAACAAACGCCACGACGCCGAGGCCGAACAGCACGGCGCTGAGAATCAGGTAGTAGCTCGTCGGGACCATCTTCAATTTCTCCCGCTGCGCGAGCACAATCGCGCCCAGTATCGCCACGAGAATCAAGGAACGAAGTCAGCTCGAAAGGATAGACAAAATCCTTGAAGAGCATCGTGCGAAATCTCTTTGGTATTGGCCAGCGCGCCGGACTGCAAGCCCGCCTGCGCGCGGTTCATTCGAACGCGCAATGGCCGCAGCGAGGAATCCGAGCAGCGCAACCGCCAAGGGAATGCCCGCGATGCCCGCCAGCTTTGAAACATTCGTGCGCTCTTCCACGCCCGCGTTCAGCAGCATGATCACGAACACGAAAAGCACCATGATGGCGCCGCCGTAAACGATGATCTGCACGGCGGCCACAAACTCCGCGCCCATCAGCAGGTAAAGCCCCGCCAGCGCAATCATCACCACGATCAGCGAAAGCGCGCTGTGAATCGGATGCCGCTGAAAGATCAGGCTCAGCGCCCCGAGCACCGCGATCGCCGCCAGCACAAAGAAAATAGCGAGTTGCGCCGTCATCGCGCGCCCCACCACATCGATTTTGCCAGGATGGCAAAGGCCGTGATCACCACGTTTGCGATCGAAAGCGGCAGCAGCAATTTCCACCCAAATGACATCAGTTGGTCATAGCGGAACCGCGGAAGCGTGCCGCGCATCCACACGTACACGAACAGGAAAACAAAAATCTTCGCCAGTAGCCAGAACGGCCCCTGAATGAATTCGTTCACCGGCGGAAACGCGATCAACACGGCGCCGATGGCGGTGATGGCCGTGCCCACACCGGGAAGAATGATGCGCCCGAAAATTGTTTCGTAACGGATGCCGTCCCAAATCACCCACAAACCAAACGGAATGAGAATCACGGACGGCAGATAGTAAGTGAACGTCCAGCTGGCAGGGAAGGGAGACAGCCACCCGCCAAAAAACATGATCGTGCAGAGACACGACACCGTGATCATGCTGGTGTATTCCGCGATAAAAAACATCGCGAACTTGAAGCTGGCATATTCCGTGTGGAATCCGGCGACCAGCTCCGATTCCGCTTCTGGAAGATCGAACGGCACGCGATTCGTTTCCGCCACCGCCGCAACAAAGAAGCAGATGAACCCCAAAATTTGCGGCCAAATGTTCCAGCCAAAGATGCCGCGCTCGGGATGGTGCGCCTGCGCATTGATAATGTCGCGTAGATTGAAGCTGCCAGCCAAAAGCAACACGCCGACGACGGACATGGTCAGCGCCAGCTCGTAGCTGACCATTTGCGCCGAGCTGCGCAATCCGCCGAGCAACGGATATTTGCTGTTCGAAGACCAGCCTGCCAGCGCCACGCCGTACACGCTCAGCGCGGTAATCGCAAACAGCGCGAGGATGCCGATGTTCAGGTTGGCGATGCCGAGAGTGATGTCGTGTCCGAAGAGGTGCAGCGGCTGCGGCCCGAACGGAATGATCGCAATCGAAGTAAGCGCCAACGCCAGCGCCATCAGCGGCGCAAGAAAATACGTAAACTTATCAACCCCCGCCGGCGTTGGATCTTCTTTCAGTAAAAACTTCGCGCCGTCCGCCAGCGGCTGCAGCAAACCGTGCGGCCCCACGCGATGCGGCCCCCACCGCGATTGCATGTGCGCCACCACTTTTCGTTCGAACCATGTGAGGTAAGCGTTGACGGTCAGAACAATGAAAAGCAGAAGCGCAATCTTTACGAGATAAATGATGATCGTGGCGTGTGGCGGTTAAGAAAGAGATCACGGCTTGGCTTCCGCCTCCGGAAGAGATTCCATCATGGTGCAGAAGCGGCCAAGCGTGCCGCTGGTGAAAAGCGTGTCCTGCGCGGAGCGAATCAAGCCGACGGGAACGTCATAAGCCGCGTGGCCGTTCTTCGCGGCATGAACTTGCGTGGGTTCCGCGCCTCCCGTCAGCAGCCCCGCGGCCTGCACGTCGTAGCCCGGCACCGCTTTGCGAATTTCCTCGAACACGGCTGCCGGCGATTTGTAGTGGAACGCCTTGCCCATCTCCAGACGTTCGAGTTGATGCGAAAGAATCCGCAGCAGATCGAAGTCGCTGCGCGGACCCATCACTTCCGCCGCTTTGTGCAAAAGCTGAATCTCGCCGGAAGTGTTGGTAACGCTGCCTTCTTTTTCGTATGCCGACGCTGCCGGGAAAACGATGTCGGCAAGCTTCGCCGTCTCCGTCAAAAACATTTCATGAACGATCAGCAGCTCCAGTTTGCCGCGCCCAAATCCCAGCGTGCCAAAATGCGAAAGCGGGTTCGCGCCCATCACATAGAGCGCCTTGAGCTTGCCATTTTGCGCCGCATCGACCATTGCTGGCGCGGTCATTCCGCTTTTCGAAGGCATAACGCCGCCCCACAGCCGCTCAAATCCTTCGCGCGCCCCGGAATCGTCCGTATGCGCATAGCCCGGCAAGCGGTCCGGCAACAATCCCATATCCGCAGCGCCGCGCGAGTTCGCGTAATCGCCGAGCGCCATGTAGCGCACTTTGCCGTGCAATTTCGAGCCGAACGCTACGAGCTGCGCAATCGCTGCGCCCGTCACTTCCGCGCCAAACACAATAGCGACCTCAGGCTCGGCATCCAAAGCCGCTTTCACCTGCACGAGCTCTTCGACCAGCCCGCTCGGGAGTTGCCCTTCTTCGTGTGCCATAAAGCGGATCGCCGCCGCTTCCTGGCCGGCAGCGAGCTTCACAAATTCCGTCGCTTTACGCTTCAGCTTAATGTCGTGCGCATTCAATATGAAAAGTTTCGCGCCAATGTGCCTGATCCCTTTGCGAATCTGCCAAGCGGCCAGCGGATTTTGCTCCGTCGGATCGTTGCCAATCAAGCAGAACTGCTTTCGCTTCCGCCAGTTGCTTCATCGTCAGCAGAGAATCGCCGGCGTTGTCGCCGAGCGCGGTAACCAGCCCCGTGTAGTCCGCCGTGCGGTGATGATCGACGTTGTTCGTTCCAAACGTGGCGCGCGCCAGCCGCTGGAACAAATAATTCTCTTCGTTCGATGTTCGGTTCGAACCGATAAATCCAATCGAATCTTTTCCGCCAGCGTCGTAAACCTGCTTGAGCCGGGTCGCCGCCGTCTGCGCCGCTTCTTCCCAAGACACGGGATACAGCTTGTCGCCCTTGCGCACCATCGGCTGGCGAATGCGATCCGGATGCTTGGTGAAATCAAAGCCAAAGCGCCCCTTGATGCACAGAAAATCCTCATTGATTCCGGAAAGGTCGCGGTTATTCGCCCGCATGATTTCGTGATTGCGCACGCTCAACGTCGTTTTGCACCCGTTCGAACAGTGCGTGCACACCGTCGAAACGTAAGTCATCTCCCAAGGCCGCGTTTTGTAACGATAGGTGCCGCTGGTCAGCGCGCCCACGGGGCATATATCGATACACATCCCGCACTCTTCGCACTCCAGATGATCTTCGCGGTTCGGAATGATGATGCTGTTCGCTCCGCGCATCCCCACGCCCAGCGCCTTCACGTCCATGCCTTCATCGCACACGCGCACGCAGCGGAAGCAAAGAATGCATCGCGGCGCATCGTAATACACCAGCTCCGACCATTTTTCTTCCGGCCGGTGAATTTTTTCCTCGACGAATCGGCTCGTATCCGCGCCGTAGCGGAACACCATGTCCTGCAGTTCGCACTCGCCGCCCTTGTCGCACACCGGGCAATCCAGTGGATGGTTCGTCAGCAAAAACTCGAGCATCGCCTTGCGCGCGCCGCGTACCTGCTCCGTGTTCGTTCGAACCACCATGCCTTCGGTCGCCACCAACGTGCACGCCGTCTGCAGCTTCGGCATTTTTTCCACTTCCACAAGGCACATGCGGCAAGCGGCCTGCAACGAAAGCCCCGGGTAATAGCAGAACGACGGCACTTCCGTTCCAATGCGCCGCGTCGCTTCAATCACCAGCGTGCCTGGTGGAACCTGCACGTCACGGTCGTTAATCTTCAGCGTAACTAGCTTCGTCTCTGCCATGGATTCCTAACGCGAGCCTACCAGTGCTTCCGCGGATTTATAAGCGCACTTTCCGTTCAAGTGATCTTCGAATTCGTTGCGCCATTTTTGTACGATGCTGATGGTCGGCAGCGCGGCGGCGTCGCCCAGCGGGCAGAACGTGCGCCCCAGCATGTTTTTCGCCAGCTCACCCACGATGTCGATGTCTTCAGTCCGCCCGTAGCCCGCATGAAAACGATCCAGCATTTTCTTCAGCCACGACGTGCCTTCCCGGCAAGGTATGCACCAGCCGCACGATTCGTGCGCGTAAAAATGCATGATGCGGCGGGCCATGTCCACCATGCAGGTGGTTTCGTCCATCACCACCATGCCTCCCGAACCCAGCATCGAGCCCGCTTTGGCCACGGAATCATAATCCATCGCGATATCAATTTCCTCGGCGCTCAAAATCGGGCAGGAACTTCCGCCGGGAATCACCGCTTTGAGTTTTTTGCCGCCGGGAATCCCGCCCGCCATTTCATAGATGAACTTTTTCATGTTCATCCCCAGCGGAATCTCGTAAATCCCCGGTTTCGAGATGTGGCCCGCCACGCACAGCAGCCGCGTCCCGCCATTCTTCGGCGTGCCGCGCTTCGCGTAGGCCTCGCCGCCTTCCAGAATGATCGCCGGAACGGAGCTAAGCGTCTCGACGTTATTAATGATCGTCGGGCAGCCGTAGAGACCCACCACGGCAGGGAAGGGCGGCTTGATGCGCGGATAACCGCGCTTGCCTTCGAGCGATTCCATCAGCGCGGATTCTTCGCCGCATTCGTAAGCCCCGGCGCCGGTATGCGTCAGCAAATCAAAATCAACCCCCGAACCGAGAATGTCTTTCCCCAAGTAACCATGCGCGTAAGCTTCCACCACGGCATCTTCTACGATATCCAGTACGTAGCGATATTCTCCGCGCACGTAAATGAAGCCGCGATGCGCTCCGAACGAGCGTCCCGCGATAATCATGCCCTCGATCAGCTGGTGCGGGTCCATCTCCATCAGCGGCCGGTCCTTGCAAGTCCCCGGCTCGGATTCGTCGGCGTTGCAGATCAAGTACTTCGGCTTCGGCGAATCCTTCGGCACGAAAGACCACTTCATGCCCGTCGGAAAACCCGCGCCTCCGCGCCCGCGCAGACTCGATTTTTTCACTTCGTCGATGATCGATTCCGGCGTCATTTCCTTCAGCGCTCTTTCCAGCGCCTTGTAGCCGTCGTGTTGCAGGTACACATCGATCTTTCGCGAATCCTTGATTCCCCAGCGCCGGCTGATCAGCGGCGTTTCTCCCGGCTCCCGCGCGTGCAACGCACCCGACGTCACCGGCTCCGGCGGCGGCACCTTGCCCCCGTCCAAATCCTTGATGATGCGATCGAACTTCAGCGCCGTGAGATTTTCGTAAAAGTCGTAATTCACTTGCATGGCCGGCGCGCCGGTGCATGCCCCAATGCATTCCACTTCTTCGAGCGAGAACACGCCGTCCTGCGTCACTTCTTTGTGCCCGATCTCCAGCCGCTTCTTCGCGCGTTCCAGATATTTCGTTGCCGCCGCGCAGCATGCACGCCACGTTCGTGCAAACCTGCACGTGAAATTTGCCCATGGGCTTGCGGTGCAGCATCGAATAATACTCGAGCGTTTCTTCGACTTGAACGGTATTCAGGTCCAGGCGGCCGCCAATCTCCGCGATCATCTCGTCGCTCACCGAACCGTATTCGTCCTGCGCATACATCAGCATGGGAATCAGCGCGCTGCGCTTGAACGGATACGCGCTCTGCAGCTTCTCGAATCTCGCCGCAAGTTGTGGAGTAAGTTCCATGAAGTTAGCGGTCAACCTCTCCCAAGACGATATCGATCGTCCCGATGCACGCCACCACGTCCGAAATCAACTGGCCCGTCACCAGCTTCGGCAGAGCCTGCAGATTGATGTACGAAGGCGAGCGAAAGTGCGCCCGCAAAGGTTTTGGCGAACCGTCGCTGGCAATAAAGCATCCTAATTCGCCGCGCGGCGATTCCACGGTCACAAACGCTTCGCCCGGCGCCGGCGAAAACCCTTCCGTAAAAATCTTGAAGTGATAGATGAGCGCTTCCATCTCCGTCTTCATCTTTTCGCGCGCAGGGCGGCACGATGCCCGGCGCTTCCGTCCGGATCGGCCCGCTATCCGTAATCTTCGCCATGGCTTGCCGCACAATCTTCAAGCTCTCGCGCATTTCCAGCACGCGAACCATGTAGCGCGCGAAACAATCCGACTCCGTCCGCGTCGGAACGTCAAATTCAAACTCGTCATAGCTCGAATACGGAAACACTTTGCGATTGTCGTACGCAACGCCGGCCGCGCGCAGCGTCGGCCCGGTCATGCTCAGTGCCACCGCGTCTTCCGCGGAAATATAGCCCACTCCCTGAAGCCGCCCCATCCAGATGCGATTCCCCGTAAGCAGCGATTCGTAGTCATCAATGCGGCTGGGCATCATCTTCAAAAATCGGTCCACCGCCCCGCGCCACCCCGCCGGAGGCTCCAGCGCCAGCCCGCCGATCCGGATATAACTCGTCATCATCCGCTGCCCCGCGAACAACTCGAAAATCTTCAGAATCTCTTCGCGCTCGCGGAAGCAATAAAGAAATACGGACATCGCGCCCATATCGATCGCATGCGTTCCCAGCCACACCAGATGAGAAGAAATGCGCTGTAGTTCGACCATCATCACGCGTACGTACTGCGCGCGCTTGGGAACTTCGAGCCCCAGCAATTTTTCTACCGCCAGGCAGTAAACCAGGTTGTTGCCGAGCGGATTCAGATAGTCCATCCGGTCGGTCAGCGTGATGGCTTGCGAATACGTCTTGTCCTCGCAGCTTTTTTCAATTCCCGTGTGGAGATAACCAAGGTCCGGCACGGCCCGAACCACCGTCTCGCCATCCAGTTCCAGCAGCACGCGTAGCACGCCATGCGTCGATGGGTGCTGCGGCCCCATATTCAGGACCATCGTTTTCGTTGCGCCAGTGGCCGTTTCGACAGTGCTCATACCGAACTCTTTCTGAATCCCGGAACCATGGGAACGTCGCGATATCCTTCGACCGGATAATCCTTCCGCAATGGATGGCCTTCCCAGTCTTCCGGCAGCAAAATCCGCCGCAAATCCGGATGCCCTGTGAAACGTATGCCGAACAGATCAAAAATCTCGCGTTCCAGCCAATTGGCGCCTGGCCACACCGGGACCAGCGTGTCCACCACCGCATCCGATCCCGACAAGCGCACCTTTAGCCGAATTTTGTCGCGCCGCGGAATCGAAACCAGATGGTAATTCACTTCAAATCGCGGCTCGTGGGGATATCGGTCCACGCATGTGGCATCCGTGATGAGGTTAAATTGCAGCTCCGCGTGGTCGCGGCAGCGCTCGGCCACCGACCGCAGGATTTTGCGCGGCAGAACGAGTGTCGTTTCGCCGCGAAATTCAATCACTTCCTCGATGGCGTTTGGGTTCCACGCGCGCAGGTGCTCGGCCACAACACTAGCGCGTTCGCTGGTATTCTCGGTCACCGTTACGAAGCCCTCAGGCGCAGGCTAATACTTATGCCAGTCCAGCGCGCCTTTTTTCCACAGATAGAAGTAGCCCACTAACAGGATGGCGATATATACCATCATCTCGACAAATCCATACATCCCAATACTCGGCGACATCTTTATAAAGTCCCGGTAAATATAGGCCCACGGATACAAAAAGATGGCTTCCACATCAAAAAGTATGAAAACCATTGCCACCAAATAAAATCGTACCGAGATAGGCGCGCGCGCATCTCCGGTCGGTTCCATGCCGCATTCGTAGGGTTGCTGTTTGGCGCGACTTGGCCGCCGCCAGCCCACCAGCACCGAGGCAGCCGTCAGCGCCCCGGCCAGCGCCGTGGCAATCAGCAGGTGTAAGAGAAGCGGAGTGTACGCTTGTAGGCCTGAATCAGTCATGGGCGAAGCGCTATAATATCCATTCAACCGCCAGTCGGTCAAATGGCCTTAGAAAAATTCTGCGGCGTGCGCTTGTGGAAGAGTCGGCGAGGGCGCCGCCGGGGAAGTGGACAACGATTATATGCTCTTCGGGCATAACACAGACGTAAAAGCGGGGGATTCGGTCTATCACGTTCAGACCGAAGACCGCGGCACCGCCAACGCCTTGATCGACACCACCGTCTATTGCCGCGGCCGCGTCCTCCATCGCCGCACCAATAACTACATTGATCTGCTGCCGCTCGATGCCGCGCGTGAGGATTTACTTAGAAAGCGTATCGACGACCAGCATCGAACAGTGACCGAAGACATTCGCAGCGGCGCTTTACCGCTCGTTCCGCCTCCCTTGCCGCCCAAGGAGAACCCCGCCGCGAAAAAGCTGGATCCCGCCGCTCATTCGACCGGCGCTCCTGTTGCGGCCTTGGCCGTGGAACTGCTCAATGCCAAGACCTGGCTCTCCGGAAAACGCGCCAACTTGCAGTTGGCCGTCCGAAACAAGCAAGATGGAGCCGCCGTTCGCCGGAGCGCTCGTGACCGCCCGCATTGATGGCGCCGCCGATGTCACGGAATTTTCTACTGAGACCGCCGCCGACGGCCAGGCGAAAATCGAATTCGAAATGCCCCGGCTCGCCGGTGCCGAGCCCGCTCTGGTCATCGAAGCCACGCAAGCGGATTCAAAAGGCCAGTTGAAATTTCAATTGAAAGCCAGGCCGCGCGTGCCCACGGTGTAAAAAAAGTGCTCAGCTTTGGCTTTGTAGGAAATATGGCGATGGAAACCGCGATTTCGATTGTTGTGAATGGCGAGCAGCGCGAAGCAAAGCCAGGCGCCATGGTCGCCGACCTGCTCGTCGCGCTCGGCCTGCATTCGGGCCGCGTGGCCATCGAGCGCAACCTCGAAATACTTCCGCGCCCCGCCTGGGCCCAAACGCCGGTCGAACCCGGCGACCGCTACGAAATCGTGCAATTCGTCGGCGGCGGCTAGAACCGTTTCATTATTTGCTTCAGACTCCTTCGAGAATGTGCCCCATTTTGCTTTTTTTCGTCTGAAGATACGCCCGTGAAATTTTCGAAATGCGCGGCTGGCAAGCCACGCGCTGTACCACGCGAATTCCGGACTCCTCGAGCTGCCGCACTTTCTCCGGATTATTCGAAAGCAACTTTATTTTCCTGGCGCCTAGCTTCTTCAATATTTGCGCCGAAAAATCGTAGTCTCTCGCATCCGCGGCGAACCCCAGCTTTTCATTGGCTTCCACCGTGTCCATCCCGCCATCCTGCAGTTCGTACGCGCGCAGCTTGTTCATCAACCCGATCCCGCGCCCCTCTTGCGGCAGATAAAGCAGAATTCCCACTCCAGCCTCGCCGATTTTCTTCAGCGAAAGCTCAAGCTGCGCGCGGCAATCGCAGCGCAACGACCCCAGCACATCTCCCGTCAGGCATTGCGAATGCACCCGCACCAAAGGCGCCGTTTTTCCGTCGAGTTTTCCCCGAACCAGCGCGATCGCTTCATCCAACGGCCCGCGCCCTTTGAATCCGTAAATCGTGAACCGCCCGTACCGCGTTGGCAGCGCCGCCTGCGCAATCAACTCCACGCGGGCGTCCTTTTTCTTCGTGCGATTGCTCGAATTGGATTTTGTCCTCATGGCAAACGACAAGTATAACAGTCGCTCGGCCTAGCGCTCGATTCGTTCGACACGGCAGCTTCCCGCCCAGTCCTCAATTTTGGAACAAACCATTTCCCGAACGCGCTCCAGCTCTGGAGTATCCGCAACTCTGTTGAACAACCGGAACTTCTTCGTTCTCGAAGTGATATGAATTCGGAATTTGCCGCTTTCCGGGTCGTCACAGACGATGTCGATGGTCAAATATACCGGGCCTTGTCGAAACCAAATGAACCATCCCCAATCCTCCTGGTCGGTTTGAATCCTTTGAAATTTTTCGGCTATAAGAGGGAGAAGCTCGTCTCGCACTGCGTCGCCGCCCCAACAGCACTCGTTGAGATACTTGCCCGTGTTCTGAATCGCGAGTTTCTTCGTGAAAGAAATTTCGTAGGCCATACGAAAACCCTAACGAATTGCGCCCAGTTAGTTCAAGTCTGCCCTGCGCATGGAGTTCTTGCGGACAACAGCCTTTACATCCCGCCCCCGATTGGCTAGCGTAAGCGAAGACGCGCACGTAGCTCCCTGCGCGCCGAACAACGATGGACTCCGCCGCCGCAGTTCGCGACCTCCTCTTCACCTTGCTTCTCAAGGTAGGCGTCGCCTCCTCCATCGCCGCCCTCCTCGCCCGCTGGAACACTTTTCGCCGCGTGCTTTTCACCGAAGAGCGCGACCCCGACCAAAAACTCAAGCTCATGCTTTTCATGACACCGCCGCTCATCCTCGGCGTCACCCTCCGCCTGGTCGGCCATCCCTACCAGTTCGCCGACCTTTCCCTCGAGGGTGCCTTCCTCATGGGTTTACTCGGCGGCCGCGTCGTCGGCCCCATCGGCGGCGCCATCATCACCATTCCCGCGCTCATCTCTCACGAATGGCTGGCCATGCCCGCCGCCTCCACAGCCGGCCTGCTTGGCGGCTTGATCCGCCAAGCCATCCCCAACAAAGAAGATCTCTGGAACTTCGGCCCCTTCACTTTCCTCAACATCCCCAAAGCCGTTGTCCGTCTTCTCAAAAAAGGCCAGTTGTCCTGGGAGATGGCGCCGCTAGGCGTCTGCGTTGTCCTGGAATTGGGCCGCGTAGCCCTGGTGCAAGCCACCAAACCCAAGTGGCTTTTCGCGATTCACCCGCAGTGGGATTGGTGGCTTCTCTTAACGGTAATCGCCACGCTCATGTCCGTCGCCGCCCCGCTCAAAATCTGGAACAACACTCGCATCGAAATGAATCTCGAGCGCCACCAGCAGCTACTTCTCAAAGCTCGCATGGACGCTCTCTCCCGCCAAATCAATCCCCACTTCCTCTTCAACACGCTCAACACCGTCTCCGCCCTCATCCGCTTCGATCCCGACAACGCGCGCGGCGTCGTCCTCAAGCTCAGCAACATCCTTCGCCGCCTCCTACGCAAACACGAAACCTTCGTCCCCCTTCGCGAAGAGCTCGAATTCATCGACGACTATCTCGACATCGAAGTCGCTCGCTTCGGCCGCGACAATCTCGACATCATCAAGCACATCGACGACGAAACCCTCGAAGCCTTCGTCCCCAGCATGCTTCTCCAGCCCATCGTCGAAAATTGCCTCAAACACGGCCTCGCCCCTAAACTCGACGGCGGCAAAATCCAGCTCCGCACCACCAATCGCGACGGCCGCCTCCACATCGAAATCGAAGACAACGGCGTCGGCATCTCCGAGGAAAAAATGCCCCACGTCTACGTCGAAGGCATCGGCCTCAGCAACGTTCGCGAACGCCTCCGCGTCCTCTACGGCGCCGACTTCCATCTCCAAATCGAAAGCCGCCCCGGCCAGGGCACCCTCATCAAAATCGACATCCCGGAACTGGTCTCCGCCATGCAAACAGTGGGCTAAGCGCCGAACCCAGAGCTAGCCTCCAACTGCCCCCTCCCACCCGCCGCACCCAGAAACATTTGTTGCGCTTTTTCCCCGTTAGGTTATCGTTGCGCGCTATAGCTCTTCCTGGAGGAACACATGGCTTCATTCACAAGAATTGTCTCGCGCTTCCGCGTCCTCCTGCTGGCCGTCCTCTGCGGAATCGCGATAAGCGCACCGCCCGCCTCCGCGCAAACACCCGTCCAATCCGGCAGCGTCGGCGCAGCCGACCCGCGCTTCGACGCCGCGCGCGCTAAAATCCTCCAACTCATCCAGAAAGACGAATTGCCTTCCATCTCCGTCGCCGTCGCTCAACACGGAAAAATCATCTGGGAACAAGGTTTCGGCTGGGCCGACCGCGAGCAACTCCAGCCCGCCTCCTCCGACACCATGTATTCGCAAGCCTCCATCAGCAAGCCCTTCACCGCCACCGCCCTCATGACCCTGGTGCAAAAAGGAAAAGTCCGCCTCGACGCTCCCGCCAACGACTACCTCGGCGCCGCCAAGCTCACCGGCCTCGCCGGCGACGCCTCCCGCGCCGACATCCGCAGCATCCTGAGCCACACTTCCGGCCTCCCGCTCCACTGGCAATTCTTCTACGCCAACGAGGACTATCGCGACCCGCCGATGGACGACACCATCCTGCGCTACGGCATCCTCGTCAATCCTCCCGGCGAACTCTTCCAATATTCCAATCTCGGCTTTGGCATTCTCGGCTATATCGTCGCTCAGCTTTCCGGCCTCAGCTATCCCGACGCCATGCAAACCATCGTCTTTGCCCCGCTGGGTTTGACGCACACCTCCTCCGGCATCGGCCCCGGCCTCGAACGCTACGCCGCTGCCCGCTACGATTCCAAGATGCACCCGCTGCCTTTCTACACCTTCGATCATCTCGGCGCGTCCGCAATCTATTCCAGCGCACACGATCTCGTTCGTTTCGCCATGTTTCATTTAAAGGATCACCTCGCCGGCCAGGAGCCGATCCTCACCGACGAAACCATCGACCTTATGCACCGCGGCATCACGGAAATGAGCCCCAACGGCCCGTTCTACGCTCTCGGTTTCTTTGGAAGTCTCAACGATCACGGCGTGAAAGTTTTCGGCCACAGCGGAGGCATGCCCGGCGTCAGTACTGTCATGCGCATCTATCCCGAGGAAGACTTAGCCGTTGTCGTCCTCACCAACACCAGTGGCACCGGCGCGGTGCCAGAAATCGAGCGCACAATCGCCAGCGCTCTCATCCCGCGCTACGCCAAAGCCCTCGCCGCCGACCCCAAGCCCGCCGAAACGCCGAAAGACCCGTACCACCCCACTCCCGAATTCGTCGGCACATGGACCGGAACGCTGCGCACCTGGCAGGCCTCCATCCCGCTCCAACTCATTTTTCAACCCGACGGCGACATCCACGTCAAGCTCGGCGATGAACTCGAAACGCTTCTCAACGATCCCCACTGGGAAAGCAAAATGCTAACCGGCAAATTCGCCGGCTCCATTCCGACGCCCGACGCCGCCCACCACGCCCACGCCATCCACCTCGAGCTCTGGCAGCGCAACGGCAAGCTCGCCGGCGAAGCCAACGCCGAAGCTACCGACGAGCCCGCTCACTACAGCCTGGCGTCCTACGTCGAGCTCGCACGAGCAGCAGTGCACTAATCGGCAAGGCCAGCGTGCCGCGGGGGATAACCGGCTGCCGCAGTGTAATACTTGTTGTAATACAACCAGCGAATGGCGATAGCTTGCGGCCGCCCCGGTACGCACAGCCGCTAGTGCCGCGCCGCTCGTTCCGCAACCTCGCGAATCGCCTGAACCACGAGCGCGGGTTCGTCCAGCTGTATGTAATGTCCGCTTTTGCGAGCTATGACGATTTGCAGGTGCGGGACGGCGGCTGCCAGTAGGTCTTCAGACTTCCGCCACGCCGGCTCCAGCACGCTCGAGAATTTCGCCGGGGCCGTGGCGGGCAGTTCCACCGCCAGCCCTCGCACAAGGATCACCGTCGGAATTTTCTCCATCGGCCCGTTGCCCATCTCTCGCTCCATCTGCAGGAAGCTCATATCAAAATCGATCGTTTCAAGCGCCGCATAATTCTCAAAACCTGGCAGCGGCCCCGAGTTGAGTCCCACGAATGTCGTCCAGTCATTCGGCTTGAACAGCGGCTTGATCTGCTCCGCCAGCGCGTCTACCAGTACCAGACCGCTCACCTCTTCCGGATAGATCGCGGCATAAAGCCGGACGAACAAGCCGCCCATCGAATGCCCCACCAGCACGTACGGCCCCGGAACCCGCGCCGCGCGCAACAGCGCATGAAGGTCGCGCGCCACATTCAGCGCCGTACGCGGCATCGGCGCCGCATCGCTGCGGCTCGTTTCGCCTGGATTCAGCGTCGTCCCCGGCCGGTCGTACGTGCACACGCGCGCGAACTTCGCCACCTCTTGCAATACCGGTGCGCCACCGTGGGATAACAAGTCCGCGCGGCTCCAGTTATCCCCGCGCGTTCGCAATCCGGATTCGAGGATGACCGTCGGCGCGCCCTCTCCGTGGCATTCTAGAAATAGCTTGCGGCCATTGCCGATTTCAATGGTTCCCGCGAAGTCCGTATCCGCAGGCGACGCTTCGCCCGGCTGTTTCCCCTGCGCCGCAACGCCACCAGGAATCGCAATTCCGCTGCTGACAGCGGCAATGAGAAAGTATGCCGAAAATCTCACGCACACATGGCGCACAAACACTCTCCTCCTCGCGCCGCCAGCATACAGAAATTATTTAGGGAGTGCTGGCCCAAAGTGTTTCTCAGCGGTTATATTCCCCATTACGCGCCCGCAGCTCAGTTGGATCAGAGCATCTGGCTTCGAACTAGCAGATGCTAACCTACTAAGTGCCGCGTCTGGTGTCGCTGACGCGGAAACGCACGGAGATGTCAGCCTCTTTAGTTGGACCGACGTTGGACTGAAAAACTTTACGCGGCGGTGGCAGTCGGTTACGTTTCTAGCCTCGCAGTTCTAGCTTTCATGTAAGGCAATGTTTGGATCCACCATCGTCGCGCGGCGAGCGGGAATGTAAGTCGCCAGAAAGGCGACAACCAACAAAATCAGCGGGACGGTGACGAAGACAATCACATCAATCGGATGAACGCCATACAGAAGACCAGCAATCATCGGTGCTGAGATTGCAGAAAGGATCAATCCAATCGCAATTCCAGTACCGGCGAGCAATAGCCCTTTGCCGAGAATGAGTTTGAGAATATCAGGCCGCTGGGCTCCCAAGGCGACTCGGATTCCAATCTCACGAGACCTCTGCCCAACCATGTAGGCCAGCAATCCATAGATGCCAATGGAGGATAAAAGCATCGCGGCGGCGGCGAACACTCCAACCAATTCCGCCGAGAATCGGCGCGGAGCAATGGAAACATCCATCACATCGGTCATTGACCGGACATTGAATACTGGCAGACCGGGATCGACAGCCTGTATCTCACTCCGAATCTGCGATTCGAGGAGTGACGCGGGCAGAGGCGTCCTTGCCACCACGCTCATGGCATCACTCCTCTGCCCTGATTGCTGATAGATAGGTCTGAATATGTGGGGGACACCATCTGTGTCAAGTCCGTCTTGCTTCATATCCTTGACGATTCCGACCACGCACGTTACCCAAGGAAGGCCGGGATTTCCCCCCAACCGCAAGCGCCTGCCGACAGGATCAATGCCCGACCAATAGCGCCGCGCCGTAGTCTCATCAATGATGGCTACCTCCTGCTTTCCTGTTTCATCGCTTTCAAGGAAAAAACGCCCACGAATCAATGGGGATTGCATCAGCATGAAATAATCGGGACTCACTCGAATTACTTCCGCTGTTAACCCTTGCGATGAATCGGCCGCGCGGTCCTCAATCACCAGTGCGGCGGTTATTGTTGGACGTGCGCCTGGCAAATCCGAGGTCATGGCGGCCCGATCGATTCCTGGAATCGTGGCCACACGCCGGATGACGTCTCTGATGAAAGATGTCCTTTTTGAGAAGTCTGCATACACATCCATCTTGGGATCGTTCGGTACCGGTAGGTAGACGCTTGCAGTAACTACTCTCGAAGGATTAAAACCCGGATTCTCCTGAAGCAATCCCCAGAAAGTCCGCAGGAGCAAGCCGGCTCCAACCATCAACACAACAGCAAGCGCCAATTCAGACACAATCAGCACACTCCTCAACCGGAATGTCTTGGCGCTGTAACCGGAGCCTTGAGCACCTTCCCGAATTGCGGCAGTCATATCGGCTTTCATTGCCTGGAAAGCTGGAGCGAGCCCAAATATGATTCCGGTGAAGATGGAAATCAGAAGAGCAAAAAGCAGCACCGTCCGGTCGACACCCACTTCGGCAAGCCGGGGAACTGAAGCGGGAACAAAGTGAATGATGAAACTCAAGGTCAATTTCGCTGCGAGCACGCCTGCTACACCCGCGATAAAGGAAAGCACCAGCGCCTCCGTCAGCATCTGGCGCACCATGCGAAAACGGCCAGCCCCAAGCGCCATCCGATGTGCCATTTCTCTCTGTCTTCCTGAAGCGCGAGCCAGAAGAAGGTTTGCGATATTCACGGATGCGATTAGCACGACTAGGACTACCGCGGCCATTAATACCAGCAGTTGGGGACGCACATTGCCTACGAGTGAGTCCTGCAAAGGTTGGATCTCGATGGACCATTTGGCCTCAGGAGGATAATCATTCGGGAAGTCAGTTCGGAGTTCGCTGGCCATTGCCGTCAGTCTCGCCTGAGCCTGCGTTACATCGATGCCAGGTTTCAGCCGTCCGATTGCCTCGCGCGCCACCTTCACGTTGCGCGCGGGTTTCGGATAAGGATCCGCGCTGAACCCGCACGTGACCCACACTTCCACATCCCTCGCGATCGTCTTTCCGGGGTGGCGAAATCCGGCAGGAAGGACTCCCACGATCGTGTACGGATCGTTGTCCAGCTGTAGACGTTTTCCGAGAATATTCGGGTCGCCGCCGTAAGAGCGGCGCCATAAGTCATCGCTAATCACAGCTGCTTCCGCAAAACCCAGCGCAAAATCCTGCGGAGCCAAATAACCGCCCGATTTGCGGCGTTGTGCCGAGCATGGAAAAATAGTTGGGGCTCACTTCGAGCAATTCAAGACGTTCCGGTTGTTTGCCGCCGGTCAAATTGGTGGGGCCACCGAAGACAACGCTTAATTCCTTGAAGACACCGGCTCTTGACTTCAGATCCTCCAACTCGGGGACAGAGTAGGGGATGTCACGCAAACCTATTCCAGGATTGTTGAAAGTGATCTTCACCAAACGACCGGGGTCGTAGTACGGCAGGGAACGCAATAGCACCGCGTTTACGATGCTGAAAATCGATGTGTTCGCCCCAATTCCCAATGCCAGCGTGAGAATGATTATGAGAGTGAAGCCGGGACTCTTCCGCATGATGCGGAAGGCGTACCGGATATCATTGAATAGTATTTCCATGATTCCCCCCAATGAATCAAGTTCTCAGATTGGTCACTTCGTATGGATCTCCGTTTCGACGTTTACAGCTTTACGAATGGGAGCATCGCTCTTACTTCTTGGCGGTCGGCGGCAACACACCGTTCAGGCGTAGATACATTGCGGCTTCGGCATAGTGGTCGGCCCAAGCACTGGCTAGGATCAGGCTCAACCAGGCGCGTGTAACTTGTTTTCCGCCGAATCCTTCCGTGGTCTCCGCTAGTTTCGAATCGTCCATATTCGCCAGCGCGTCGGAACAGAAATCGAAGGAGGCCTTGAGCGCGGCGACCAGATTGTCTTTCGAGTCCGTGTCTTTCACCTGCTTGACATTGGTAGCCGGGACGCCCGCCGCCTTGCTGCAAAGCAGGTTATTCGTTTCCACCATGTGGGCGACGAGATGGCCGAAGGTCACCTGGTCCGCGCTGGGCTTGTAGTTGAATTTCTCTGCGGGCATGGCTTCGACGGCCGCGACGGTGTTTTTCTGCCGGCCGGGCAGAATGTCCCTCAGGGCGGCGCCGACCGGGTCCTTCGTTTGTGCGATCGTTGTTTGTGCAATCGCCGACGCGGCGAGTAAAAGCAACGCAGGGATCACGATAGTTCTCTTCATTTTGTCCTCATTTTTTTGTGAATCTGTGCGGAGATCAGGATAGCGCGAGGGTGGGGTTTGCTCCCCTGTCGGCCGCAGCGTCATCCCAACACCAATACGTTCTTGGCGATGCTCCTGCTCACGGAACAATATGCCGCGAAAAACCAGTGTTTGCAGGAAAAGTGACATGCGGCGTCCGAAATGAGACAAGCGGTCAGAGTTGGCCGTCAAATACTCTTGCCACGGATCCGTTCACAGGGCAATACCGGAATTCAAACGGTGGCAGCCGTGAAATTGCTCTGCCGAGAGAACTTGGCGCTCTCAAAGGCCCTGTCCTCAGTGATGTCTCCTTCGAAGGTTCAGCTATAATCCGTGCCGGAGGGTCGACACACCCATTGCTGCAGGCCACACCAGATATGGGACGGACGAGATGGATTTTGATCCTGTGTGCGTGGACGATCGTAGGACTGTTATTTGCTGTGCGCAGGATCGTGCTGGTGAAGTTAATGGGCAGCCCCGTCAGCTGGGTGACCCTGGGTGCGCTCGAACTTGTCTACTGGTACGTATGGGCGGCGTACACACCGCTTGTGATTGGTCTGGCCAAACGGTTCCCGTTGACGGGGCCGAGGTTTGTACGCTCATATAGCGATCCACACAATCGCGTCGCTCATCATGGCTCCCCTGGCAGCAGTCACCGAATACGCTCTGAGCCTTGGACTTCTGCGGTCAGTTTTTCGCATACCTGATCCGGGCGTGCTGCACCTTCTCTCGCCGTTCGCAGTCAGTGTTTTATCTATGAGCTTTACTGGCATGCTTACGTACTGGTTAGTTGTGGGATTGTATCAGTCGATCCACTTTTACCAGGCCGCTATGGAGCGCCAGACTATAGCGGCGCAACTGGAGACGCAGCTCTCCCATGCCGAACTTGAGAACCTTAAGAGCCAGTTACATCCGCACTTTTTGTTCAACAGTCTTCACACCATTGGAATCCTGATGCAGGAAGACGTCGATGCTGCCAGCCATCTGCTCGTCTGCCTCGGCGACTTGCTGCGCATGGCCCTCGAACGGCGGGAGAACGAGATCACCTTGCAGAGCGAGCTCGAGTTCGTCGGCAAGTATCTGGAGATCGAACAGACACGCTTTCATGATCGCTTGAAAGTTCACATGGACGTGCCACCTGACCTTCTCGCAGTCTATGTACCGAGCCTGGCGCTTCAGCCACTGGTTGAGAATGCCATCAAGCACGGCATCAGCGTCGATTCCGCCGCAGGCCGGCTAGAGATCGCTGCCAAACGCCACAACGGCAGAGTTTGGCTCTGCGTCCGCGATGATGGCCCGGGTCCGGCACCGGGATCGCGCTTGCGATTCGGCGTCGGACTCACCAACGTCCAGTCACGCTTGAAACAGCTCTACGGGGACGAGTCGTCGCTGGAACTTACCGGGGGCAACGGTCGAGGCTGTGAGGCCATCATCACCATTCCACTGAGGAGTTCGCATGAAGACACGAGTCCTCATCGTCGATGACGAACCGATCGCCCGCCGCGGTATCCGTCGCTATCTGGCCGAACACAACGGCATTGAAGTTGTAGGCGAGGCGGCGAACGGAATACGTGCGGTGGAGCAGATCAATGAACTTCATCCCGACATCGTTTTTCTCGATGTGCTGATGCCTGATCTGGATGGTTTTGGAGTCATCGAAAATGTGGAGCCATCGACCGGCCCCGCTCCCGTATATATCTTCGTCACGGCTCACGATGCGCACGCCATTCGTGCATTCGAAGTGCACGCTGTTGACTATCTCTTGAAACCGTATGATAAGGAGCGATTTGCCAAGGCCCTGGTTCACGCACGCCAGGTCCTCGAACAGTCCAGGAAAGCAAATCGAGGTCTCGAACCACTGCTCCAATCCCTCCGTAGTCTCCGCCCGTTGGAACGCTTTGTGGTAAAGGACAAGAAGCGGATTTTCTTTGTTCCCGTTTCCCACGTTTTGTGGATCGAAGCCACGGGAAACTATGCCTGCATACACACCGCCAGCGACAGTCACCTGTTGCGGGAAACCCTGGCACACCTGGAAGAGAAGCTGGCGCCACACCACTTCATCCGCGTGCGGAAATCGGCCATCGTGAACAGTGCCCGCATTAGCGAGATTCGTCCGATGTTCGATGGGGTATACGACATCATACTGGCAGAAGGAACGGTGGTCACGTCGAGTCGCAGATATGCTCACAAGTTACGAGCTCTGCTGGAATCCTAGTCTTGGCGCCTGGGATGTAAAGTAGCGCGTCGGCGTGGAATGCCAGCGGCGAAAATGAATTCGGTACTTGCCTCGATCCCGATTTGGCGGGCGTGGGCTTTTCCGTTGGCTGTAAATGCTCGAATGTTATACTGGTTCTCCGCGCGCCCGTAGCTCAGTTGGATCAGAGCATCTGGCTTCGAACCAGAGGGTCGGGAGTTCGAGTCTCTCCGGGCGCGCCATTTTCCCAACAACAATAAGGTTCTCTCAGTCGAGTGTGGGCAGATGGCACGGACGATAAATCCGGGACGATTTTGGGTGCCGGACCCTTCGGTATTAAGGGTCCGGGTTCAGAGTCAGCCCTTCTCTAATTATCCGGATTTGCCGCAATCGTGAACACAACTATCAATAGTCAGGCGGCACAAAACTACGCTTCGATCTTCGCCAGCATATGCCGCAAAAACCGCCGTTCCACATCATTAGTGGCCAGCGCGAGCGCCCGCCGATAAGCCTCCGCCGCTTCCACAGTTCTACCCAGCCGTCGCAGCACATCCGCGCGCGCCACAGGCAGCAGATGAAACTCCGCCAGTTCGCCGCGCCTTTCCAAATCGTCCAGCAACGCCAGCCCTTCTTCGAGAGACCGGCCCATCGCCACCGCCACCGCGCGGTTTACTTCGATCACTGCCGACGGATTGTCTCGCAACAAAATGTCATACAGCCCTGCAATCTGCCGCCAATCCGTATCCTTCGGTGTCTTGGCGTTGGCGTGCAACGCCGCAATGGAAGCCTGCACCGCGTACGCCCGGCTGCCCCGCTTCGCAGCGCCGATTCCGTCAGCCGCGTCCCTTCCGCAATCTGCTCCCCGTGCCAAAGACGTGCGGTCTTGCTCCTCTAGCAATACCAACTCCCCGTCGCCGCTGACCCGTGCGTCGCGCCGCGAATCGTGCAGCAGCATCAATCCCAGCAGCGCCTGCGCCTCAGGTTGCCGCGGCAAAAGCTGATGCAGCACTCTCCCGAGCCGAATCGCTTCCGCGCAAAGTTCCCGCCGAATCAGCGCGTCGCCCCCGCTCGCCAGATAGCCTTCATTGAAAATCAGGTAGACCACCAGCAGCACCGCATCCAGCCGCCCGGGTAAGTCTTCCAGCGAAGGCACGCGATAGGGAATTCCCGCGTCGCGAATCTTTCGTTTCGCGCGCACCAATCTTTGCGCCATCGTCGCCAGCGGCACGAGAAACGCCCGCGAAATTTCTTCCGTCGTCACCCCGCAAACCGTCTGCAGCGTCAGCGCTACTTGCGCTTCTGTCGGCAGCGCCGGATGGCAGCACGTAAAAATCAATCGCAGGCGGTCGTCAGGAAACATTTCCCCAGCCGAATCTGGCGGATCGGCCGAAGCCCCGCCAAGTTGTGCCGCGAGTTCCGTATGGCGCGCAATCTCCTCGCGCTTCGTATCGAAATTGCGCTCGCGCCGCAGCCGGTCAATCGCCCGGTTCCGCGCCGTACTAATCAGCCACGCTCGAGGATTTGCCGGCACACCCTCCTCTGGCCACTTTTGCAGCGCCGTCGCATACGCTTCCTGCAGCATCTCCTCGGCGAGATCGAAATCGCCGAGGAGGCCAATCAGCGTCGAGAGAATGCGGCCGGACTCTTCGCGGTGGAGTTGCTCTAAATTCATCGGGGTGAGTTTCATCTCACCCCGCGATTGAGGGGTTGTCAACATCTGTCAGAAAGTCAGCCAAAGGACGGGCGCAGAGGTCAGAACTTGCCCGCATCCTTGGCCAACCATTTCCTAAGCCTGCGCGGCTTGATTCATCGCCGCGATGGGGCGAACTTCGATCGAGCCGCGCCGCGCCCCCGGTATTCGCGCAGCGAGGGAAAGCGCCTCGTCCAAATCCTTGGCTTCCACCAAATAGTAGCCGCCGAGCTGCTCCTTGGTTTCCGCGAACGGCCCGTCGGTCACCACTCTCTTGGAATCGCGTACGCGAACCGTCGTTGCCGTGGACACCGGCTTCAGCGGATTGCCGCCGATGTAGTTCCCGCTGTCTTTGATTTCCTGCGTGAACTTCATGTAATCCTGGTGCATGGCGCCCATCTCCGCAGGCGTCAGCTTGTTCCACTCCGCTTCGGCGTGATAAATCATCAGTAGAAATTGCATGGTTGTTGCCTCCTACCCGTTAGACGAACAGCCTCTCCAAAATCGACATCGCCATCCAGGGATCAGTCCTTTTTTCGCCCGCGTCCGCGCGGTTTTGACGAACCGCCGGATTTCTTTCGAGAGCCACGATCGGCCCTCCCCTTCGGCGCCTCACCCGAAGCTGCTGCCGTTTTGGCGGGAATCCCTTGAGCGAGACTTTCTGGTGCGGCCAGTTGCCAAGCCGCCGCCAAAGCCCGCCGCATCGTCGTTATTTTGGCAGCCTTGAGATTTACGCGCGTGCAGCCCCGCCGTCCCCAAGCGCCCGATTCAGGAGAGAACACTGCCGGCTCTGCGCTCACCAGCATTTCCTGCTCGACAGGCGTCACTTTAACCATGCCTCGCTCCGTATCTGGATAGCCCAGCGTTGCAAAGATTTTTCCCGCCACCCGAAAGTCCGGGTGATTCATGTGCGCCCGCTCTTCCGTTTCCGCAAAACTCAGCGCCACTTTTCGAAACTCGTTCAGGAGTCATCGTCGTCCTCCCGACCTCCGAAGAGTGATATGACAACATAAAGCTGTGCCTCCAGCAACGGACGCCCGCCTCGCAATCTCTCCCCACCAACCGAATACGCGCCAAATCTCCCGTAGGGGCACAGCATCGCTGTGCCCGTAATCGCCCGCCCGTGCCGATCCACTCCCAACTCCAAACAATGGCATACTGCGATGCTGCAAAAAGATCGAAAGCATATAACAGACGACGACTCGTACAGGGAAGCGAGACTCTCCATGAAAGCAGCCGTACTTCACGAACTCGGTAAACCGCCGCGCTTCGAGGATTTTCCCGACCCGGCCGCTGGCCAAGGCGAAGCCCTCGTCCGCGTGCTCGCCGCCTCTCTCAAACCGATCGACAAGCAACTCGCCGCCGGCACCCACTACGCCAGTCCGCGCGAATTCCCGGTAGTCTGCGGCGCCGATGGCGTCGGCGAGCTTGCCGATGGCTCGCGCGTCTTCTTCGGCGGCCCGCGCCGCCCGTACGGCGCGATGGCAGAGCGCACCGTCGTTCCGGCGGGATTTTGTTTTCCGGTGCCAAGCGGCATGGATGACGCCACAGCGGCAGCGCTGCCCAATCCCGGCGTGTCCGCACTGCTCTCGCTGAACCACCGCGCAAAAGTCGCAAAGGGCGAGACCGTCCTCATTCTCGGCGCGACCGGAATCACGGGAACCATCGCTGTTCAAATGGCCAAGTTGCTTGGAGCTGGACGCGTGATCGGCGCAGGACGAAACCCGCAAGCGCTCGAAAAACTTCGCGCGCTGGGCGCCGACGCCACGATCCAACTCGATCAGCCTGAGGAAGATTTGAAGAAAGAATTTGCTCGCGAAGCCGGCGACGCTGGATTCAACGTAATCATTGACTATGTTTGGGGCCGCCCCACCGAATTGCTTCTCGCGGCCATCACGCGCAGCGAATTCGCCGCCGTGAATCCCGAAATGCGGTTGCTGCAAGTAGGAGAATCCGCCGGTCCGGCGATTTCGCTTCCCGCCGCCGTGTTGCGCAGCACCGCGCTGACCATCTTGGGAACCGCCGGAATGCCCCCGCGCGATGTTCTCGTCGCGGCGATGCATCAGGTCTTTGCATGGGGCGCCGCAGGCACAATCCACATCGACACCGAATCCGTGCCCCTCTCCCAGATCGAACAAGCCTGGCAGCGCACAGAACGCTCGCGCCGCCTCGTCGTCATTCCTTAGTTTAGGTAGCACAGGCTTCAGCCTGTGCTCCGCGCATCACCATTCAGGCCGCGACGAGGATACCGCCGAAGACGACGGCGTTGCCGAGGGTGAGGAGCTCGGCGCTAAACGCCAGGGCACATTGTTTTCCTTGAGAAGCGCCAGCGCGTAGCGAATCGGAATCGCGGCCCCGGGAGTGTCGGTCGGCAGCGCCGCCCGCTTGGCTGACGAAACGGAGACGCCGCGCAGCCAAAGGCCTTCTACCAGTCCGACCACCGCATGAGAGTCGTTGTCCAGTACCGGCGAGCCGCTCTGTCCTTTTACGACCGGATGGCTCAGAAGAAAGACATCCGCGGCGGGCGCGGACTTTTCCAGTTGCGTGGATTCAAAGCTCAGAATTGTGCCCGGCGACGAGTCCTCGCGTGTGGAATCGAAGCTGTATGCGTTCTGCAACCTCTGCGGATGGAGCGAAAGGGCCAGCACGGATTGGCCGCGAGTTGCCGGCTCGGCTGCTAGCGGGAGAAATGTGACGCTGTACTTGCCGGTGAATGGATTCGTCGTGGTGCGAAGAATCGCTACATCGTGCGCCGGATCCTTCGCGATGATCGTGACTTGCAGTAGCTTGGGCGGCGAGTTGGGCCGGTTCACGAGAATGGACGGCTGGCCACCGTCGCGGAACGTTTCCAGAACGTGAGCGACGGTGAGCAGATAGCCTTCATCGTTGATGAAGAAGGCGTTGCCGAAGAACGTGTAGTGGTAGCCGCGCGAGACGGGCGACTGATCGTCGGGATAAACCACGGGACAGACCGAGGCGATGGCGGAGTCGTCCGCTGCTTTTGCTTCTGCCTGCGCTTGCGGTTGCGCGGAGCGGACCGCGAAGGGGAGCGCGGCGCAGGCAAAGAGGATCGCCGCAAGCGCAGCCATCGCCGCGGTTTTGCTGGCTCGGATTTTGAAGAAGCTCCAGCGCACGAGAATCCTCTCTGGCCCTACTCTGACAAAGAAGCGGGTGCGCGTAAATGGCGGGAAAGGCCGGAAAAGGGACAGGTGTGCGGAGCGGCGGAGGGGCCTTCGCCGGAAAGAAGGGCAGCAAGGGAGCGAAAAAAGGGCTTGACAAACCGCCGTCTCTACGGTAATTTCTGTACAGAGAGAAATAACAGAAATGACTGATACTACAAAACCGACGCTTTCTCCCGTTGCCCAGAAATTCATTCTCCACTGGGGCGAGATGGGCACCCGCTGGGGCATCAACCGCACCGTCGCGCAGGTCCACGCCCTGCTGTTTCTTTCGCCCGTGCCCGTGCCGGCCGATGAGATCTCCACCACCCTGGCGGTAGCGCGGTCGAATGTGAGCACCTGTTTGCGCGAGCTGCAGGGGTGGGGAATTGTGCGCGTGGTGCATGTGCTGGGCGACCGGCGCGACCACTTCGAGTCCATCAAGGATGTCTGGGAGATTTTCCGGATCGTGAGCGAAGAGCGGAAGCGGCGCGAGATCGATCCCACACTGCGGGTGCTGGCGGAGTGCGTGGCGGATGCGAAAGCCCACCCGAACGGCGAGGAGGGCGCGTACACGCGAGAGCGGCTGGAAAGCATGTTGGAGTTTCTGACGATCATGACGGGACTGTTTGACGAGGTGCTGCGCATGCCGGTTTCGGCGTTGAAGGGAGTGGGGAAGTTGAGGGGGAAAGTGGTGACTTTGCTGGGGAAGAAGGCGGGATGAGAAGTATTGAGGTAACGACGTAAAGACGCAAAAAAGACGAAGTGAAAACAGAAGAAAAAGATAACGCAGAGACGCAGAGTACGCGGAGATTCGCAGAGAAGAGAAAGCCATGATTTCGCTGACATCGGAATTTACGGACGGGAAGGGGCGGCACGCGCGAGGGTGGCTGTTTTTTGACGCGGAGTGCGCGTTTTGCACGCGGATTGCGCGATGGCTGGCGCCGATTCTGGAGCGGCGCGGATTGGCGGTGGCGCCGTTGCAGGATCCGCGCGTCGGCGCTTTGCTGGGAATGACGCGCGACGAATTGCTGCGCGAAATGCGGTTTTTGCTTTCGGATGGGCGCCAGTTTGGTGGAGCGGATGCAGCGGTGGCTCTGGCGCGCGAAATTTGGTGGGCCCGGCCGCTGGTGTGGTTCAGCAGAGTGCCGGGAGGGATGGGGGCGCTGAGAGGCTGGTATCGGTCGATCGCGATGCATCGGAGTTGCGCCGCGGTGAGCTGTCCGGTTTCTGAAGTGACGAAGCGAGCGTAGCGCTCGAGAGGAGACCATCATGAA
Source organism: uncultured Acidobacteriota bacterium (assembly GCA_963804545.1). Taxonomy (GTDB): domain Bacteria; phylum Acidobacteriota; class Terriglobia; order Acidiferrales; family UBA7541; genus Acidiferrum. The sequence goes on along the minus strand of CAWDQW010000004.1, from coordinate 490,590 downwards.
CGCCTTGCTTGTTCTCTTGTGGTTGGCCGGCTTTGTGCAAATCCTCATTGCGGCTTCCAATCTGTTCCTTCCCCGGAAATTGGAGTACCAAAAAAATCTCGAACACGTGGCGCCGATCATCCGGCAGATTTTCGTGGTGCATTCGGTGTATATCGTTGGTGTATTGTTGTTGTTTGCGGCGCTGACGTTTGGATTTGCTTCCGAACTGGCCAGCGGCAAAGGCCTCGGGAGATTTCTGGCGGCGGGGATTGCGGTTTTCTGGCTGTTCCGCGCGCCGGTGCAGCTGCTTTATTACGATGCTTCTTTGCGCCGCACGAACCGGTTGGGGGACATCGCGTTTATTACGGCAGCCCTCTTTCTAACCATAGCGTACGGCGCGGCGGCGTTTCTGCCGCGCGGCTGAGCCTGGCCATGAGCCAGGAATCCAAAGTTCGTGGAGTTCTTCGTGCGCCGATTTTATTGGGCATTGCGATCTGGGGGTTCTCGCGGCTGCGAGTTTCTCGGCCAAAGTACATCTCGGCATTATTGAAGTGTTGTTTCTGCTTGGACCGTGGGTGGTTGTGCCGCTCGGCGCGGATCTGTTGCGCAGCGAGGGAGCCTCCGAAAGCAGCGCCGTTTTGGATGGCGCGTTGTTGGCGGCTGCTTTGCTGACCACTGTTTCGTTCTTTCTCGAGAACCGCATTGCGGCGGCCTGGTTCGCGAGTTCCTGGCTTTTGGTTTGCGCTGGGTTTGCGGGCGATGGCTTGCGAAGATTCGTGATTTCTGGGACGAAATCTTTCGCGCAATTTTGCCTTGCGGCTGGCGAAGGATACCTGCTCGTTGCCGGCGCGTGGCTGGTGGCGTCGCGAGCCGGGTTGCAGCTTTTGGCGTTTCGAGAGCCCATCGTTTTGTTGACGGCGGTGCACTTTCATTTTGCAGGATTCGCTTCCGCGGTGCTGGCCGGGTTGACGTATGAGCGATTTCGCGAGAGCCGGTGGAGGATACTCTTGCGAGTTGCGCTGCTTGCCGTCGTGTGTGGGCCGGGCATCCTGGGGATGGCGTTTTTGCTCGGGCCGAAGGTGAAGCTGGTTGCGGCGTTGTTGATTGCCGTGGGCCAACTCGGGCTGGCGAGCGGCATGGTGAATGCGGGCATTTCGGCGAAGCGCAGCAGCGGGCGCTGGCTGCTTTTTGTCGCGAGTGCTTCCGTTGCTGCAGGGATGATCTTGGCGGCGGTTTGGGCCATGGGTGAGTATCCCTTGCAAGCGTTTGTAAACATTCGGCAAATGGCGGAGTTTCATGGAGTCTTGAATGCTGTTGGATTTGCGGTTTGTGGGTTATTCGGCTGGACATTCATGAAAGCCGGCCAAGCTAGCCTGAGCTGACGGCCGCACAGACTGAAGTCTGTGCCACTGGGAAGAGTTGGCAGAGTTTGGCTTCCGATTTGGGTTCTGAACCTAAATTGACCTCCGGAAAATTTTGAAAAGCGGGCACGCAGGCACAAAATGAGGGTGTGCGGCCGCTTTCTTCGTTGCGGATGACAACCTGTCTCTCACGGCGTATCGTGCTTTACATGGCTCGCGTCTCGACTGCGGTTGCGTTGATTACGTCGGGGCTGGCGGCGATTGGCGTTTCGGCCCAAAACACGCCGCAGGCGCCCGCGATTAGCGTATCCACTCGGCTGGTTCAGGTCGGTGTTATCGTCCGCGACAAAAACGGGCCAGTTGCGGATTTGACGAAAGACGATTTCGTCGTTCTTGATCGCGGCAAACCCCAGAAAATCAGCGTCTTCTCCATCGAATCCAGCTCGTCCGCGACGCAGCCTGCGCAGCCGTTGCCACAAAACACGTTCTCCGACCTTCCTCAATTCGGCGCAGCCATCCGAGGAGCGTGACCATCGTTCTGCTCGATAACCTGAATACCCTTTACGGTACGGTGGCGGGGATTACGAGAGCACGCCCATAGTGGATGGAGGATCTGGCGCTAGCCAATGCGAAAGCCCATCTCATCGAATTCATAAGGCTCTCGGCCCGCAAGACCGAGTCGCCATTTATGGTCTAAGGATTCCCTGCAAGTGTTGTGCGACTTCACGAGCGACCGCGACCGACTTCTCGCGATCTTGAAAAAATACGACACCACGTCGAAGACCAACCGCGAAACAGTCGAGCCCGGCGAAATCCATACCCCCATGGGCCCGGAGGATTGATGCGTTGATGGACGCAGAAGCAGTGGATTGGCCGGGTTGGCAAATCAAGAGCGCGCGCAGACAAACAATGACCGCGCTTGTAGTCGATCGCCTCCCACGTCGCCAACATTCCCGGCCGCAAGAACCTTGTTTGGCTCACGGCCAATCTTCCTTTTTCGGGCCCCGCACTGGCTCGCATTTTGAGCCCTGCGCAGATTGCCGCTTATCCCGATGGACGCGCGCGGGCTTACTGGCCCGAGAACCTTTTCAATCGAAGCAGGATGGAATTGATTTCGATAATAGTATGCGTATTTGGAGAGAGCATGCCCGCGCAATCTCTCCCGCCAATTGGCATTGACACTATGCAGAAGCTTGCGGATGAAACAGGCGGCCGAGGCGTTTGTCAACACCAACGACATTACCAACGCCATTCGCAAAGCCGTCGAGGATTCAGCCGTTACGTACACGCTCGGGTTCTACATTGATCCGCACTCCGCCGATGGAAAGTTTCATGAACTGAAAGTGCAGGTAAAGCGCGAGGGCCTGACCATTCGTTATCCGAAAGAGTATCTCGCAGCCGAAGATGCCCCTCCCACAAAGGACCAGAATTGGAAGACGGTGGTAAAGGCGGTGCAGAGCCCGATTGAATCCTCCGTGATTCCGTTGCAGGCCAAAGTAGATCGAGTAAACCAGCCGCTGCCGAACTCTTTGAAGCTTTTGTGCTCGATTGACATCCACAATCTTCGACTCGTGCAGACCGGAGATCTTCGCAAAGGAGCCGTCAGCGTGTATGTCATTCAGCAGGATGGCGCCGGCAAGGTGCTTAGCCAATGGGGCAAGACCTACGACCTTCAACTCACCGAAAAACAGTACGCCGCTCTCTTAAAATCCGGCATGCCCTTCAGTCAGGATGTACAGCCAAAGCCAGGCGCCACAACGTTGCGCGTTTTGGTCGAAGACCCCGCCACCGCCGGACTCGGCAGCCTCATCATTCCGTTGGCCCAGGTCCACTAGCTGGAGCCGAATCCTTTTGTCATGGAGTCGAGGAGCTACTCGATTTCTTCATCAGTGATGACAGCGCACAACGCAGGGGGTATTGTGCTTGCCATGGCCCGCGCTTCAACTGCGCTTGCGTTAGTTGCGTTAGGGCTGGCGGCGGCGATTGCTGCTTCGGCCCAAACCACGCCGCAGTCTCCCGCGATTAGCGTATCGACTCGGCTGGTTCAGGTCGGCGTCATCGTGCGTGACAAGAACGGGCCGGTGGCGGATTTGACGAAGGATGATTTCGTCGTGCTGGACCGGGGAAGCCGCAGAAAATCAGCGTATTCTCTGTCGAATCCAACTCGTCCGCGACGCAGGCTGCGCAGCCGTTGCCGCAAAACACGTTCTCCGATCTTCCTCAATACGGCGCAGCCGTCCCGAGGAGCGTGACCATCGTCCTGCTCGACAACCTGAATACCCTTTACGGTTCGGCGGCGGGGAATTACGAGAGCACGCCTTACTGGATGGAGGATCTGGCCCTCGCCAATGCGAAAACCCACCTCATCGAATTCATAAGGAAGCTCGGCCCGCAAGACCGAGTCGCCATTTATGGTCTCCGGGATTCCCTGCAAGTGTTGTGCGACTTTACGAGCGACCGCGGGCAACTCCTCGCGATTTTGAAAAAATACGACACCACGTCGAAGACCAACCGCGAAACAGTCGAGCCCGGCGAAATCCATACTCCCATGGGCCCGGAGGTTGATGCGTTGATGGACGCAGAAGCAGTGCGATTGGCCGGGTTGGCAAATCAAGAGCGCGCGCAGAAAACAATGACCGCGCTAGATGTCGATCGCCGCCCACGTCGCCAACATTCCCGGCCGCAAGAACCTTGTTTGGCTCACGGCCAATCTCCCTTTTTCGGGCGCCGCTATGGCTCGCGTATTGAGCCCTGCGCGGATTGCGGCTTACCCGATCGACGCCCGCGGGCTGCTGGCCCGAGAAACTTTTCAATCGAAGCAGGATGGAATTGATTTCGATCAAGTATTAATAAATGGAGAGAGCATGCCTGCGCAATCTCTCCAGCCAATGGCAACGACACTATGCAGAAGCTTGCGGATGAAACAGGCGGTGAGGCGTTTGTCAACACGAACGACATCACCGGCGCCATTCGCAAAGCCGTCGAAGATTCAGCCGTTACGTACACGCTCGGGTTCTACATTGATCCGCACGCCGCCGATGGAAAGTTCCATGAACTGAAAGTGCAGGTTCGGCGCGAAGGGCTGACCATTCGTTATCCGAAAGGCTATTTCGCAGACGATGATGCCGCTCCCACAAAGGACCAGAATTGGAAGACGGTGCTAACGGCCGTGCAGAGCCCGATCGAATCGTCCGTGATTCCGTTGCAGGCCAAAGTGGATCGTGTCAACGAACCGCTGCCGAATTCTTTGAGGATTTTATGCTCGATTGACATTCACGATCTTCGGCTCGTGCAGACCGGAGATCTTCGCCGAGGAGCGGTCAGCGTGTACGTCATTCAGCAAGATGAGGCCGGCAAGGTGCTTAGCCAATGGAGCGAGACTTACGACCTCCGACTTTCCGTTAAGCAGTACACGGCTTTGCTAAAATCAGGCATGCCTTTCCGTCAGGACGTACAGCCTAAGGCAGGCGCCACAACGGTACGAGTATTGGTCGAAGACCCGGCCACTGCCGAAGTAGGCAGCCTGATTATTCCTTTGTCCCAGGTCCACTAGCTCGAGCCGCCTTTTTTGTCATGGAATCGAAGAGCGACTCGATTTCTTTATCAGGGATGACAACGTACAAGGCATGGGGTATTGTGCTTGCCATGACCCGCGCTTCAACTGCGTTTGCGTTAGTTTCGTTAGGGCTGGCGGCGGCGATTGCTGCTTCGGCCCAAACCATGCCGCAGTCTCCCGCGATTAGCGTATCGACTCGGCTGGTTCAGGTCGGCGTCATCGTGCGCGACAAGAACGGGCCGGTGGCGGATTTGACGAAGGAAGATTTCGTTGTGCTGGACCGAGGGAAGCCGCAGAAAATCAGCGTATTCTCTGTCGAATCCAGCGCGTCTGCGGCGCAGGCCTGCGCAGCCGTTGCCGCAAAACACGTTCTCCGATCTTCCTCAATACGGCACAGCCATCCCGCGGAGCGTGACCATCGTTCTGCTCGACAATTTGAATACTTTGTACGGTTCCGCGCCGACCATCTTCGAGGACACCCCATACTGGATGGAGGATCACGCTCTCGCTAATGCCAAGGCTCATCTTCTGGAATACCTCAAAAATCTGGGTCCGCAAGACCGCGTGGCCCTCTATGGCTTGAGCGATACCTGCACGTGCTGTGCGACTTCACGAGCGATCGTAGCCAGCTTCTTTCCCTCGTGGAAAGCTACGACGCTCGTGCCCGAACCAGCCGGGAGATCGCCGAACCGGGCAAATTCGTTTACCTCAACAGGGGGGAGGCTTGATTACTCCGCCGTACGACGCAGCGAGCATGGAAATGGCGGGGAATGCAAACGCGGTGCGGGCGACGATCACACTGGCGGCCCTCAAGACCATTGCGGATCACGTGGCGAACATTCCGGGCCGCAAAAATCTGGTATGGCTCTCTGCGAATCTGCCATTTTCGGCCGAGGCTATGGCGGCCATCCTCAGTCCCGCGCAGATCGCAGCCTATCCCGTGGATGGGCGCGGCTTGCTTCCGCGCTCGGCCATGTTTGGATCAGGAGGGCGTCGATGCGGCGCAGCCAGGGCTGCCGTCGGAGAGTAAGCGAAGCAGTCCGCGATTCCCGTCGCACAACCGCGCCACCCCCCGGCATCGATACCATGCAGGAGCTCGCGCAACTGACCGGCGGACGGGCGTTCGTCAACAATAACGATCTCACGGGAGCCATCCGCGAGGCCGTGGGAGATGCCGCGGTTCTTTACTCCCTGGGCTTCTATATTGATGCGCACTCCGCAGATGGAAAGTTTCACGAACTGAAAGTGCAGGTGAAGCGCGCGGGCCTGAGCTTCCGATATCCGAAAGGGTATCTCGCTGCCGAAGATGCGCCGCCTACGAAGGACCAGAATTGGAAGACGGTGGCAACGGCCGTGCAGAGCCCGATCGAGTCGTCCGTGATTCCGTTGCAGGCGAAAGTGGATCGAGTGAACCAGCCGCTGCCGGATTCGTTGAAAGTGTTCTGCTCGATCGACATCCACAATCTTCGGCTGGTGCAGAGTGGAGATCTTCGCAAAGGGGCGGTCAGCGTTTATGTGATTCAGCAAGACGGGGCTGGCAAAGTGCTTAGCCAATGGACCAAGACTTACGATCTGCGACTCTCCGAGAAGCAGTATACGGGTCTTTTAAAATCGGGCATGCCCTTCAGCCAGGATGTGCAGCCCAAGGCAGGCACCATTACGTTGCGGGTGTTGGTCGAAGACCCGGCCACTGGCGAGGTCGGCAGCCTGATTATTCCGTTGGCGCAGATAAAGCAGTGAATGGTGACTGGTGACTTGTGACTGGTGACCAGTGACTAGTGACTGGTGAAGAGTGAGTAGTGAATACTGAGTGGGCGAATGGGCACACAATGGGTGTGGTCGCTGGGCTATTGACCCGGGTCTGTGGCGGGGCGTGAATGCCGGCTCGAACCCCTAAGACTAGAATTTAGTCCCTCATAGTTGCTCCCGGCGAGAATCTCTTGCCAGAAACTCTTGCAGCCGCCGAGAATCTCTTGCTTGGTCTCTGGTTATGGCATACCCTCCCCTCTATTTCTGTAAGTGTTGATTATAAAGGAGTTAGTGTGGGTGTAAGTGGTTTAGAATCAATGGTTACGGGTGTGTTGATTCTACGTGGGTTATTGGAAGGCGCGGCGGCGGTGGCGGAAGCGGCCGGTGGTGATGAATTCAAAGGGGGGACGGTTGTCCGGGGAGGCTGGCGTGGATTGCGGGTGGGCTGGCTCGGCCTGGGCGGGGCTATTGGGTGGGGCTTGGTTGGAGGAGGCTGGATCGGAGCCGGCAGGATCGGAGGGCGTTGCTGGAGCGGGGGGCTGGGGTGGAGTGGGAGCGGAGGGTTGGGGCTGGTGGGACGGAAGTGGTGGGCCGGAGATGAGGGGGAATTAGGGATTGGAGGGCGGCTGGGTCGAATTTGCGCCGCGGGACGGCAGTGGGTTGGGTTGATGGAGGCGAGGGGGGTTGGGCTGAGGAGGGGGCTTGTGGTTGAGGTTTGGGTTCCGCTTGGGGTAGGGGTTTGGCTTGGGCTTGAGCCTCGGCCTGAGGTTGGAGCTGGGTTGGTGGCGGGACAGGGGATGCTTGGGGTGGGGCGGTGGGCTGGGTGGCGGGTGGCGCCGGGGATTGGCCGGGCTGGGTGGGCTGGGGATGGAGATAGGCGTCGTTTAGGTCTACCGACTTGCGGACGGCTTCTCGCCAGCCGCTGGCACCGAAGGCGTTGATGTATTCGTTCTGGGCGAGATGGAGGGTTTGGACGAGGGTTTGGGCGAGGTAGGCGAGGGTGGTGGCGGTTTTGGGTTTGATGTCGCCGCGGGCGACGGAGGTGAGAAGGCGGCCCAGGGCGGCGCTGAGATCGCAGGCGGAGAGGTACTCTCCGGAGAAGAAATAGGATAGGTCGCGGCCGAGTTTTTCGGCGACTTTGGCTTGAGAGTCTTTGCGTGCGTGGTAGAAGCAGAAATGGGGATGGGAGCCGGTGCGCGGAGTACGGCAACGGCGGCCATCATTGAACGTGAAAAGACACAGGGACACGGGGTCCTGGGAACGACGAGAGGACATGGGAGCTCCTTGGAATTAGATTTGGATCAAGATTTGAGACTGGGGAATGGTTGGGAAAAGAGCACAGGCTGAAGCCTGTGCCACCAAAAAGAAAGAGCCGGGCTAAAGCCCGGCGCTACGAAATGGCCTAAAACGAAAACGCCTCGCGGTGGCGAGGCGCAGTAGTCAACAGAGAAATTATCTCAAGTTGGGGGATTCGTTGTCTACAGAAATTTTGATTGGGGGCTGGGGTGGGATGGGGTGGGGAGTGGCGCGGTGCAGACTTACTTTAGGGTGGAGTAGAGGGATTGTTTCCAGCGTAGGTTGTCGATGGTCCAGAGGATTTTCGCTTTGTGTGCCGCGGCGAGAGGTGAGGACCAGACTTGGCGGTTGCGCTCGTCGTGGGCGACGTTGAGGCGGTCGACGACGGTCATACCGCGGGTGAGTTCGCTGTGCGTTTCGACGTCGAGGAGATGCTCGGATTGGGAAGTGATGATGGAGGGATCGAGGGCGACGGCCACGGCGACGGGGTCGGGGAGGGAGATGCCGTGTTCGCCGGATTGTTCGAGGAAGGCTTGTTGAGCGCGGCTGTTGCACTCGATGGCGAAATTGGCGACGCGGGTGCCGAAACTTAGAACTTGCTGAATGTCGGAGGGGTTGAGGACGGCTTGGCCGCGGCAGAGGTGCCAGCCGACGAGTTCGATGGGAAGACCGCTGCGAACGACGATGCGGGCGGCTTCGGGATCGCACCAGATGTTGTACTCGGCGGCGGGAGTGACGTTGCCTTCGCAGCAAGGCGCGCCGCCCATGACGACGCAGCGGCTGACGTTTGCAGCGATGGCGGGATTTTTTTGGAGGGCGAGAGCGATGTTGGTAAGAGGGCCAAGCGTGACCATGACTAGGCCGGGGTGGGATTCGATGGTGCGGATGATGGAGTCGGTGGCGGGGAGCATTTCCGGAGCGCGGCGCGGAGGCGGGTAGCCGTGATCGCCGAGGCCATCGCGGCCGTGGAACCAGGCGGCGGTGATGTGTGGGCGGTGCAGGGGCTGGGCGGCGCCGGCGAACACGGGGACATGCGAATCACAAAGCTCGGCGGTGTAGAGTGCGTTGCGGGTGGCTTGCTGAACGTCCACGTTTCCGGCGACGGTGGTGATGGCTAGAACTTCGATTTGGGGAGAGCGCAGGGCCATGATGAGGGCGACGGCGTCATCGGAGGCGGTATCGGTGTCGATGAGGAATTGGCGTTTCACGCGAGGCAGGATAGCAAATTGTGGCGCACACGCTGGCACAAAAATCCGCGGGAGTTTTGGAAGGTTGGCAATCGCGCGGACTGCGACGCCTGCGTGTTAAGGGGAGAAGAGTTTGGCCGGCGGTGAGGACTACTTTTTGATCTTCTTGGAGATGTGCATTTTCACTTCTTTGCCGGCGGCGTCGAGAACGTAGACGTGGCGGCCTTCGATGGCGACGTTCGTAAACTCCGTTCCGCCAACATCCGGACCGCGGCCCTGGTTGTGCTGGTCGGGTTTGAAAGCATACTCGACAAAATAGATCATGTCGTCGGTTTCGATGGTGTAGTGCAAGGTGTTTTTGTCGCCGAGCAATTTGGAAGAGACATCTGTTTCCGAGGTGACGGCCACCTTGGCCGATTTCCAGTGGCGGTTATTCGCCGGGGAAGTGGCCGTGACGAGAAGGAAGAGCGGGAGGAGAAGGATGAGTTTTTTCATAGAGATTCGTTTGCGAAGTATAACGCGAATCGGCGTGCGGTTACATGAGGCCAGATTGGCGGGCCAGTTTTAGGGCTTCGATGGCGGCGCCGCGAGCGCCGGCAGTGTCGCCGTTGGGGATGACGTGAATGGGAATGCCGGCTTGCTCTTCTCGCTGATCGGGCATGCCAGCGCGGATCTCCTTCATAAACCACTGCTGAAATTCCTTGCTGGCTTCGAGGGCGCCACCGCCGACGATGAGGGCGTCGGGGTCGAAGGTATTGATCATTTCGTCGAAGAAGAGGCCGAGGGCGTGGGCCTGCACGCGGAAGATTTCTTTCGAGAGGGGATCGCCTTTGTCGGCCAGGCCGCGGACTTGTTTTGCGGCTTGGCTGGGCGGGACTTTGGAGAGTTCGTGGCCAGGGTAGCGGGGGAGGAAATAGGGGAGGAGATTGCGTTCGATGGCGGTGAGGGAGCAGAGGGATTCGAGGTCGCCGATGCGGCCGCAATTGCAGACGGGATGGATGCCGTGGGTATCGGCGATGCTTTGGTAGGGGATGAGGACGTGGCCGAGTTCGCCGCCGAAACCGTTTTTGCCTTTGACAACGTTGCCATCGAGGATGATGCCGCCCCCATTGCCGGTGCCGATGATGATGGAGATGGAGGTTTCGCGGCTGTTGGCGCCAAAGATGGCGTAGTGACCCCAGAGGGCGGCGGCGTTGGCGTCGTTGAGATAGGAGACGGGCTTGCCGAGTTTTTGGGCGAGGCCGTCGCGAATGTCGAAGCTGGCCCAATCGGCGTGAACGAAGTTGGTGGAGCCGCGGGCGCTGAGGAGACCGGCGGCGCTGGCGGGGCCGGGAGTGTCGAGGCCGAGAGCGACCACGTCGGAGAGGGGAACGCCGGCGTTATGGGCAGCGATTTGGAGGCCGTCGGCGATTTGGCGGAGGCAGATGTCGGGGCCTTGCTTGGCGAGGGAGGGATGCTCGCAGAGGCCGTCGATGAGAAATTTTTCTTGCGCGGTCATTAAGGTGTAGTTGACGGCGGTTCCACCGAGGTCGACTCCGGCTACGACGGTCACGAGGTTTCTCCTGTGCTGATCGATGTTTGTTCGGCCAAGCGTAGCAGAATCGAGGGGGAAGGGGTAAGGCAGAGGGTGTGCGCGTATGGTTGCAGGGCAAAGCTCTTATCGAATAGGGGAGTTGGGCGTTCACCTTTTGTTGATGAATTGAACAGACGGGGTGCATTGGCAGAAAAAGGGGGGTGTGCGAAAAAGTGAGCACGATGCGGGGGCGTTCAAGGCCGGCGGCATCGGGCGGTTGAAGCCGCAGAAACTTTAAGAGAGGGAAGGTCAAACGCCATGAAAAATCTCAACGGATTGCTGGGCAGGACGGTGTGGATCGGAACGCTGGGAGTTGCCGCGATGTTGATGGGGTGGACGCCGTCGTGCAAGGCGCAGGAAGTGAGCCCGGCGAATTTCACGGATACGGGCGTGGAAGACACTTATCCAGCACCGAAGGCGATTGCGAAGAAGCCCGCGAAAGTGCAGATCGTGGCTCATGCGGATGCGGGCGCGGCGAACAATGACGCGAACGCTCGAAAGCAGAACGCGCACCGAGTGGCACGCAAGCAGAACGTGGCATCCGCACCAGGGGTCTGAAACGCCGGCGGAGGACGTCGTAGGGAAAGAGACTGCTAGATCTTCGCCGTTTACTACCTGGTATTAATATAGGAGGAACGGCCGCGGGCGGAGCACATGCCGAAGCTGTCGTACCTGACTGAAATTGAGGTGTTGGCCTTTAGCTTTTTGGTTCCGGGAAAACTTCGCCGACGACAGCTCGGACCTCAAGGTAGTACTCAGGGTGCTTCACGAGAAGCGCGGAAATCTCCTGAGCGAGCGGACTTTCCGCGAGCCACAGCTTTTGCTGATCAGCAAACATCGGGAGCATGAGCGGCTTGGCCTGCTGGAGCAATTTCTCTAGCTGGAGATGGTCTTGGTTTCGATTTTCATTCATTTTCGTTCCCTCGTAGAGCAGCTAAAAACTTTTCGTGGGCGGTCGAGTAAGGCACACATATAAGAGTATTCACAGCGAAGAGGGGGGTCTGTCCCGTTCTGAACACTTTTGGGGCAATCGGAAACGAGTTCCCTCAGTTCAGTAACGCGATTCGACGGGGTGCAAAAGTGCGGCGCGCGACCGAGGTTTGGCTGGGATGGTTATTGTTTGAGGACGACCGGAGGACCGCTGAGTCGCTTCACTTTGAGGTCGACAGTGACCTCGACGCGATCGGCGATGCGGATAAAAGGAATGCCGCTATTCATGCCGTAGTCCTTACGGTCGAAAGCCATGGTGCCTTTAATGGTGCCTTCGCCCGTGCGCAGGCTGGAAACGGTTACCGCGAGGGTCTCTGAGCGGGATACGCCGCGAATCGTAAAGTCGCCCTGGACATCGACGGCGTTGGGACCGGTCTGCACGGCTTTCTTTGACAGAAATGTGATGAACGGATCCTGCTTGGCGTTGAAGAAGTCTTTGCCCTTGAGCTTGTCGTTCTTGATGCCGCTTCCAGTATCGACGCTGGCGGCCTGAATCTCGATATACAAGCTGCCTGTCGAGAGATCGGGCGACGTAAATTTAAGAGTGGCGTTCCACTTATCGAAGCTGCCGTCCAAGGGCACAGAGGCCTTAACGTGGAAGTTGATCGAGCTTTCATTCCGCACAATGGCGTAGACAGGAGCCTGGGCTCGGCTCGGAGAGGCGAGTACGGCGGAAGTTACGAGGCAAACGACAGAGAAGCGCATGAACTCTCCCCGAGATGCAGTGAGCGGATTCTGATGGAATCGGAACTTACAGTATAAGGCAAAGCGATTCAGTCATTGGAAGCGAAGGCGTCGCGGAGAGCGAAGAAGGCGGGCTTGGGATTGAGTTGGGCGTCGAAGGGCAGTGGACGTTGCGGGAGGCCGTCTTTGCGGGGGCGGAAATTCTGGAGCCATGAGTCGGGGTCGGAGAGGCACCAGGTGAGGACGGCTTTGACGGAATTGTGGCGAAGGACGGTGTTCAGGAAGCCGCGGTAGATTTCGGCGACTTGGCGGTCGCGCTCTTGGATTTCGGCGGGCATGAAAGAATCGTCGACGTCGAGTTCGGTGACGTAAACCTGCAAATTGAGCTTTTCAACTTCCGATAAAAATTTATCGAGGCCGTTCCAGGTGGGAGTGCCTTCGTTGGTGAGGAGGTGGGCTTGCACGCCGAGGGCGTGAATGGGTACGCCTTTATTGACGAAGCGCTGCAGCATGGCGAGGATGGCATCGCGTTTGGCTTGCTGGGCGGGGGCGTCGGTTTCGATGTCGAAATCGTTGTAGGTGAGGAGGGCGGCGGGATCGGCTTTGGCGGCAGTGCGATAGGCGAGTTCGACGTAGTCTTCGCCGATATTTTGGAGCCAGAGGGAGTTGCGCAGACCTTGGGGATTTTTGTAAGTGGGGTCGATGGCTTCGTTGACGACGTCCCAGGAATGGATGCGGCCTTTGTAGCGGGCGGCGACGGTTTGGATGTGCGTGGTGAGGAGAGAGACGGCGTTTTGCGGGGTGATGGCGGCGTCGAGCCAGGGGGGATTGTGCTCGTGCCAACAGAGATTGTGGCCGCGGGCGGGGATGTGATGGGATGCGGCGAAGTTCATGAAGAAATCGGCTTGGGTGAAGTCGAAGCGGTCTTGCTCGGGATGCGTGGCGCGCCACTTCATTTGGTTTTCGGCGACGAGGATGGAGCATTGGTCGAGGAGGAGAGGGGTGAAATCGGGGCGGCGGAGTTGGGAGTCGGAGACGGCGGAGCCGAAGAAGAGTTTGCGGTGAGCGGCGAGTTCGCGGAGCTTGGGGATTTCGGCGGGGCGCGCTGAGGATGGGAGTGCGGCGGCGGCGACGGTACTGAGCGAGAGCTGGATAAAATCGCGGCGGTGCATGGATGGTCAGTGGGTGGTGAATTTGAAGGGGGATTTTAACACAGAGGGCACGGAGGGCACGGAGAAGAGAAAAGACAGAAAAGAGAGAAGATAACGCAGAGACGCAGAGTACGCAGAGTCAGCGCAGAGAAGAAGAAGCGGATTCCTCGCTTCGCTCGGAATGACAGTATTTTGATTGTGATGTAGCCCAGTGATGAAATGGGGGCTAGGCGCGGGCGGCGGAGGATTGTTCCAGGACGCGGCGGTAGTAGGCTTCGTAGGCGGGGATGACGTCGTTGGCGCAAAATTTTCGTCTTGGCGTCGGCGCGGGCGCGCTGACCCATTTCGCGGCCGCGGTCGGCGCGGGAGAGGATTTCGATGGCGTAGGCAGCGGCGGATTTGATGTCGCCAGGTTCGACGAGATAGCCGTCGACGCCATGTTCGACGACTTCGGGGACGCCGCCGACGTTTGTGGCGATGACGGGGACTTCGCAGGCCATGGCTTCGAGAGCGGCGAGGCCGAAGGATTCGAGCTGCGAGGGCATGAGGAAAAGATCGGCGACGGCGAGTTTTTCGTAGACACCGTTTTGCTTGCCTAGAAAAATTACATCTTTTTGCAGGCGTTTTTTGCGGACGAGATATTCCGCAGCGCCGCGGTCTGGGCCGTCGCCAATGAGGACGAGCTTGGCGGGCATTTTGGCGCGGACGATGGCGAAGATTTCGACGACGTCGGTGAGGCGCTTGACGGGGCGGAAATTGGAGAGGTGCATGAGGATGGGCTCGCCGTTGGGGGCCCATTTTGCGCGCAGTGCTGGATGGGGCTTGCGGGTGTAGAGATCGCAATTCACGAAATTGGGGATGACTTCGATAGGACGCTTGATGTCGAACTCTTTGAGGGTTTGGTTCAGGAGATATTGGGAGATGGCGGTGACGCCGTCGGATTGCTCGATGGAAAATTTGGTGATGGGGAGATAGCTGCGGTTGCTGCCGACGAGAGTGATGTCGGTGCCGTGAAGCGTGGTGATGAAAGGCAGGCGGCGCGGTGCGGCCATGGAGCGGGCGAGCAGGGCGCTGACGGAATGGGGAATGGCGTAGTGGACGTGGAGGAGGTCGAGGGATTCGGACTCGAAGACTTCGAGCATTTTGGTGGCGAGAGCGAGCGTGTAGGGCGGGTGGTCGAAAAGCGGGTAGCTGGCGACTTCGACTTCGTGAAAATGGATGTGCGGGTCGTTGGGATTCATGCGGATGGGCGGGGCGTAGCTGATGAAATGGATGTCGTGGCCGCGGGCGGCGAGTTCCTGGCCGAGTTCGGTGGCGACGACGCCGGAGCCGCCGTAGGTGGGATAGCAGGTGATGCCGATTTTCATGAATGGGCAGCTCTTGATCTTATGCGTGGTGCTTGTTGCAGCAGCGGGCGGGGCAGCCCCCTCCCTAAGCCTGCGCGGGGTTGTAATCGCGCGTAAATAGGGCAACATTCTGGACCCGGCTGAATGGCACTCCATTAGACGCGGGAGGGGGCAAAATCGTGACACGACTGGCGGGGAAGGTGGCGCTGATTACGGGCGGGGGAACGGGGATTGGGCGGGCGATTGCGCTGGCGTTTGCGCGAGAAGGGGCCAAGGTGGCGGTGGCGGGGCGGCGGAAAGAGAAGCTGGAGGAGACGCTGCGCGAGATGGAGAAACAGAGAGGCGAAGGGGTAGCGATTGTCTGCGACGTGTCGAAAGAGCGGGACGCACAACGCGCGGTGAGGGAGACGGCGAAAAGCTTCGGGAAGATGGATGTGCTGGTGAACAACGCGGGGGTCTTGCATGCGGCGACGATTGAAGGGACCAGCGAGGAGCAGTGGGACAAGTTGATGACGATCAATTTGAAAGGGCCGTTCTTGATGTGTAAGGCGGCGTTGGTGGAGTTTCGGAAGGCGGGCGGCGGGTCGATTGTGAATGTAGGGTCGGTGCTGGGATTGGTGGCGATGAAGGAGCGGGCGGCGTATTGCGCGTCGAAGGGCGGAGTGACTTTGCTGACGAAGGCGATAGCGCTGGATCACGCCCATGAAAATGTGCGGTCGAATTGTATTTGTCCCTCGATTGTGGAGACGGAATTGGTGCAAGGGCTTTTTGCGGCGTCGGAAGAGGGAAGAGCGTTGCGGAAGGCGAGGATTGGGTCAATTCCGCTGGGGCGAATGGGAAGGCCGGAGGATGTGGCGGAAATGGCGGTGTTTTTGGCGTCGGAGGAGTCGAGTTGGCTGACGGGAGCGGCGATTCCGCTGGATGGCGGACTTTCGGCGTATTGATTGTTGCGTTGATCGAAGCGTTCATCTGGATTATTAGTGGGGATAGGAATCGGGAGAGGAGCACGGGGAGTCCATGGTTTCGGAACTGTTCAATGATTTGAAGAAATATGAAGCGGCGCTGCGGCGGCGGACGAATGTGACGGGAGCGACGGCGCTGCTGGGATTGAAGCTGGAGAGTTTGGAGAAGGGGCGGGCGGTTTTTACGATGAAGGTGAGGCCGCGGCACAAGCAGCTTCATGGCGTGGTGCATGGCGGGGTGCTGGCCACGATTGCGGATACGGTGGCGGCGATTGCGGCGTATACGACGGTGCCGAAGGGGACGAACATCGCCACGGTGGAGCTAAAGATAAATTTTCTGGAAGCGGTGCCGGGAGGGCGAATCAAGGCGGAAGGACGCGTGTTGCGAACGGGGAGAAATTTCGTAGTGACGGAATGCGAGATTTATAAAGAGGACGGGACACTGGCGGCGAAGGCGCTGCTCACGTTTGGGGCGGCGCGGGGGCATTCGATTGCGCCCAGTGAGATTCCGAGCCGCGATGGAGAGGTTGAAAGTTAAAAGTTAAAGCCAGAAGCGGAAGAGCCGGACAAGAAGAGCTGGAGCGAACTATTCGTCGCCGCCGGCTGCAGCTTCTTCGCCGTCTTTGTGGACGTACTTGATCACACGCTTGAAAATAAGCAGATTGGGATTGCCCTGGCGCGTGAGCTTGATGCAATCGCGGTCGTACCATTCGACCGTGCCGCGAAGCAATTCGCCATTATCCAGCACCACGACCATCGGCGTATGGCTTTGCATCTGCTTGACCCAATAGAAGTTCTCGGCGTGGGTCGTCTCCGGGGGAGCAGGTTTCTTGCTGGGAGCGGGGCCGTTGTGGGAGATTCTTTGCGGCGGCTGCTCCTTCAGGTCCGGAAACCCCGGGCGAAACATCCTGCGGTTCACCATGACTACTCCTTGCAGCTAACGGTGGGGTGAGTTCAATGGGTGAGATGCATGGTCGCGGCGCTGGGTTACAGTCGTAGTGGAAAAAATTAGAATGGAAAAAGGAGAAATAAACGGGGAAATGGCGCGTTTGGAGCGCGAGGAACTAGGATTCTGGGGCAAGCGAGGTGGCCAGAGCGTCGAGGCCGAGCTGGCGATTTAAGTTGCGGCGAGCGCCCGCGTGTAGCTCGTCGAAACCGGCGATGGCACGCATCACCCAGCGGGAATCAACGGACTTGGCGAGGGCGGCAAGCTCTTTGGCCAAAGGAACATTTCGCAGGACTGGATTTTTCACGCCAGAGGTGAGCTCCAGAAGATCGGTGAGCAGGCCGTAGAAGACGGAGAGTTGATCTTCAAAGCTAGGACTCGCGGTCTTTGGAGAGGGCGGAGGTGGCGGCGAAAAGCTGAGCGAAGCCCTGGCCGTGCGCGGCGCGTTCGAGGATACGCAGGGCGTTGCGGCGGCGGTCGGCGGTTTCCTCGACGTTCATTTCGATGGCCAGTCCGGGGCTGCCTTCGGCGAGTTGCGCGGCGAGTTTGAGGTCGGACGGCTTGCGACCGGTTTTCTGTTTGAGAATATTTTCGACGTCGAGCTGCGAGAGCGGAGCGAAGTGAAATTGCATGCATCGGGAGACGATGGTCGGAAGCAGCGCGTACGGCGACGGAGCGGTCAGGATGAGGGTGGCGGAGCCGGGGGGCTCTTCGAGGATTTTCAAGAAAACGTTGGCGACGTTCCAGTGCATGGTTTCGGCGCCATCCAGAATGAAGACTCGGCGGCGGCCCATAGGTTGGAAGTACGCAGCGCGCTGAACGGCGCGGAGCTGGCCGATGCGCAGCATGGGGCGCGCCACGGGAGTTTTGAGACGCACGGGATCGGGGACGAGGGCCCAGACGTCGGGATGAGTTTGCAGGATGAGCGGGATGCGTTCGACGGTGGCGGCGTCGGCGCTTTCGCCGCGTTCGGCGAGACCTTGTTCGATGAGATTTTCGGGGTTGGCGAGAAGGCGGATGCGCTTGCAGGTTTCGCATTCGCCGCAGAAGTCGTCTTTCAGGCGCTCGCAGTTGGCGGCTTGCGCAAACATGCGCGCCAGCGTGAATTTGCCGAGGCCGCGAGGGCCGCTGAAGAGCAGAGCGTGAGGAACGCGATCGCTGCGCAATGCGCCGCGCAGGGCGGCGACGATGCGTTCGTTGCCGAGGAATTCGGAGAAGCCCATGGGTTAGCGGCCTTCCTTTGCGACGGGCTGCGCTAGAGCTTGCTGGACGGCGTCGAGAATTTCCTTGGCGATATGTTTCTGGGGGCGCATCGCGCCGCGTTTGTCATCAAAGCACGCGATCGTCGCCCAGTTGGGCCGGCGCGAGAGTAGATCGTACATGGCGGCGGCGTCCTGGAGGTGGCGAAGGCTGGCTTCCTGGAGATCCTGCTTGACCTTGGTGTAGCTGCGCGCGGATTTGCGCGCGACGAGCTGCTGGGCTTGGCGGGGAGGGACGCGGAGATAGAGCACCAGCGTTTCTCGCGGGAGATTGTAGATGTTGTATTCCAGATGTTCGATCCAGGAGATGAAAGCGGGACGATCCGCGGCGGGCGCGCGGGCGGTTTGATGGGCGAGATTCGAACCGATGTAGCGGTCGGCGAGGACGACTTTGCCCTGATTCAGAGCGGTTTCCAGACGGAATTTGGCTTCGAAGCGATCGCCGGCATAGAGCAAGGCGCTGAAATGCGGGTCGACGGTTTCGAGGGCGCCGAAGTCGCCGTTGAGGAATTGGCCGACCATTTTGCCGAACCAGGAATCGTATTGCGGGAAACCGGTGGAGTAGACGGAGTGGCCGGCTGGCGATCAGGGCCTTTTCGAGGAGATCGACTTGGGTGCGTTTGCCGCTGCCGTCGATGCCCTCGATGGCGATGAGTTTTCCTGGGGAAGTCATGTGCGAAGGCCAGTCTAACCGCAGAGGCGCAACGCTGCAACGCCGTGCGTGCTAGGATTTGAATTTGAACGATTGGGATATGGCGACGACATCGATCCGAGAAAACCTGCTGCGCGTGGAGGAGAGAATTTCTGCCGCGGCGCGGCGAGCGGGAAGACGCAGAGAAGAGATTACGCTGATTGGAGTTTCGAAAACGCATCCGGCGGAGGCGATTCGCGAGGCTTATGAAGCCGGATTGCGGCATTTTGGCGAAAACCGCGTGCAGGAGTGGGAAGGGAAGCAGGGCGCGATTCAGGATTTGAACGCGACGTGGCATCTCATCGGACATTTGCAGAGCAACAAGGCGGCGCGGGCGGCGAAGCTTTTCCATAGCATCGATTCGGTGGATGATTTTGCGCTGGCGCAGCGGCTGGATCGCGCGAGGAGCGAATCCGGTGGTAACCGAAAGGATGCGTGTGCTCATCGAAGTACACATCGCGAAGGAAGAGGCCAAGAGCGGGGCCGAGGTGGAAGAACTGCCAGCGCTGGCGGAGAAGATCGTCGGCGTTGCCCAAGCTGGAGCTGGCGGGACTGATGTGCATTCCGCCGTTCGCGGAGAATGCGGAGGAGGCGCGGCCGCACTTTCGGCGATTGCGAGAATTGCGCGACGGATTGGAGAAGCGGCTGGGGCGCGCGCTGCCGGTGCTGTCGATGGGAATGTCGCACGATTTTGAAGTGGCGATTGAAGAAGGGCGCGACGGAAGTGCGCGTGGGGACGGCGCTATTTGGAACGCGCGGCGCTGCAGGGGTTGGGCAATAAATTTCACGGGGGACAGGGATGAAGCTGTTTAGTCCATTTCGAATACGAGAGATTGAGCTGAAGAACCGGATTGTGGTTTCGCCGATGTGCGAATACTCGGCGAAGGGACGGCCATCCGCAGACCTGGCATCTTGTGCATTTGGGGAGCCGAGCGATTGGCGGCGCGGGGCTGGTGTTTACCGAGGCGAGCGCGGTGGAAGAGCGCGGAAGAATTTCGTCGGCGGATACGGGGATTTACGAAGATGCGCACGTCGCGTCGTGGCGGCCCATTGCGGAATTTATTCGATGCGCACGGCGCGGTTGCCGGGAATGCAACTGGCGCATGCGGGGAGGAAGGCGAGCACGGCGCCGCCGTGGACGGGAGGAAAGCCCGTCTCGGTGGAAGAGGGCGGGTGGGAGCCGGTGGGGCCGAGCGCGCTGGCGTTTGACGCGGGGTATACCGTGCCGCACGCGCTGTCGGTGAGCGAGATTGCAGAAATCGTGGAGGCGTTTCGCAGGGCGGCGGAACGCGCGCTGGCGGCGGGATTTGAAGTGATCGAAATTCATGCGGCGCATGGATACCTGCTGCACCAATTTTTGTCGCCGCTTTCGAACGCGCGGACAGACGAGTATGGCGGCACATTGGAGAACCGGATTCGTGTTGTGAAACAGGTGGTGCGAGCGGTGCGTGAAGTTTGGCCGCAGCGGTTGCCGCTTTTTGTGCGCGTTTCGGCGACCGATTGGAAGGAAGGCGGTTGGGATTTGGCGCAGACGATTGCGCTGGCGCGGGAGTTGAAGCCGCTGGGCGTGGATTTGATTGACGCATCGAGCGGAGGGACGGCGCCCGGAGTGAAAATTCCTTTGGGTCCTGGATATCAAACGGGATTTGCCGAGGCGATTCGCAAGGAGGCCGGGATTGCGACGGGGGCGGTGGGGATGATCACGGATCCGGTGCAAGCGGAAACGATTCTGGCGACCGAGCAGGCGGACCTGGTTTTTCTTGCGCGGGAATTGCTGCGCGATCCTTATTGGCCGAGGCGAGCGGCGAAGGCGCTGGATGTGAAGATCAAGGCGCCCGTGCAATACGAACGGGCTTGGTGAGCGCGCGATGTTTGCGGAAATCGCGGAGAACATTGCGGCGGGAACGGTTTCGTTCGCGGTGCGCGTGCAGCCGCGGGCGAGCAAGGACGAAATCGCGGGGGTGATGGAGGGCGCCCTGAAGATACGGCTGCAAGCGCCGGCCGTGGAAAACCGGGCGAATGAGGCGCTGGTGGAATTCCTGGCGCATCTTTTGAAAACGCCCAAGTCGGCTGTTAGAATTCTTGGCGGCGAGCGCAGCCGCACGAAACGCATCGAAATTCGCGGCGTAACGAAGCAGCAGGTGCTGGGGCTTCTGGCGCACGACGCGTAACTACCCGCATTCCTGAAACTCGACGAATAGACTGGACGTCATCTGAACATGAGCGCTGATATCAATGGAATACAGAGCGACCTGCGAGCCGCGAAACTGGATGGCTGGCTGTTCTACGATTTTCGCGGGCGCGACCCCATTGCGCAGGGAATACTGCAACTGCCTCCGGGAATGCGCACGCGGCGCTGGTATTACTTTGTGCCGGCGAAAGGGACGCCGCGCAAATTGGTGCACAAGATCGAGACCGAATCGCTGGCGGCGCTGCCGGGCGAGACGCTCTATTATGCGGGGCAAGAAGAGCTGCGGAAGAATCTCGGCAAACTTTTGGGGCGCGCGAAGAATATCGCGATGCAATATTCGCCGAAGAACGCGATTCCTTACGTGGCGATGGTGGACGCCGGGACGATTGAATTGGTGCGCAGCGCGGGCGCGAAAGTCGTGAGCTCCGCCGACCTGGTGCAGAAATACGAAGCGTGCTGGAGCGCGGCGCAACTGGAATCGCATCTGGCAGCGGGAGCGGTGATCGACCGCGTGGTGCGGGAAGCGTTTCAGCTTGCGGCGAAAAATGTGCGCGAGAAGAAGACGTTCACCGAATACGATTTGAAGCTTTGGATTAATAAGGAATTTGAAGCGGCGGGAATCGTGGCGGACAACGGGCCGGACATCGCGGTGGGACCGCACGCGAGCGATCCGCACTACGGGCCAACGTTGGAGAGCGCGTCACCGATTCGCGAAGGAGATTTGCTGCTGCTGGACGTTTGGGGCAAAACGAAAGCGGCCGGGAGCGTTTATTACGACATTACGTGGGTCGGGTATCTCGGCGCGAAGGTGCCGGAAAAAATGGCAAAGATTTTTGGGATCGTGCGCGAAGCGCGGGACAAGGCGATCGAGCTGATTCAATCGAGCGTGGCGGCGGGGAAGCCGCTGCAGGGATGGCAGGTGGACAAAGCCGCGCGCAAAGTGATCGAAAAAGCGGGCTACGGAAAATATTTTTTCCATCGCACGGGGCACAACATCGGACAAACGGTGCACGGCAACGGCGTGAACATGGACGGGCTCGAAACGCACGATGTGCGGCATCTGATTCCGAGGACGTGCAATTCGATCGAGCCGGGGATCTATCTGCCGGAGTTTGGCATTCGAAGCGAAGTAAACATGTACATTGGGGAAAAAGAGGCGCGAGTTACAGGAGCCGTGCAGAAAGAGATTTTGGCGTTGCTGGCCTGATTGAAACGCGAGCTTTTGAACGAGCACACGGAACAAGATATGGCAGACGAGATTACGGCAGGCGAAGCGGCGGCGCGGCAGACTCCGAGCGGAGAGGTTGCCGGCGCGCATCCTCAGAGGAGCGAAGCGCTGGCATTCGCCATAGGCCTTGCGGGATGGCTAGTTCCAGGGTTGGGCCACGCGCTGCAAAAAATGTGGGGCCGGGCGCTCGGCTGCTTTCTGACGGTGGGGGCGCTGGTTTTTCTTGGCGTGGGGATGCGCGGGAACGTTTTCAGTTCGGAGAGCGGCGACGCGTTTGGCGTACTCGGTTATGTGGCCGATCTCGGCACGGGAGCGTTTTATTTCGCGGCGCGCGCGCTTGAAACGCAAGGCTCGGATGTGGCGCACGCGGAAGGCGACTACGGGACGAGATTTCTAGCGGCCGCCGGCGTGCTGAACCTGCTGGCCGCGCTGCACGCGTACGAAGCGGCGCGAGGGCGGAAGGCGTGATTGCCGCGATCGCGTTTACACTCACGCATTTTCAGTCGATGACGCTATTCGCGCTGCTGATTTCGGTGGCGTTCGGGTTCTTGAGCCGCCGACGGACAAACGAACGCGTAAAATACATCATTTGGTCGCTGCTGCTTTTCCTGCTGATTGGTGTGGGGATTAGCTGGGCGATGTATCCCTTTTCGAGATGAGGCGGGAGCAGGACGCGGTGATAGAACGCGAGATTTGGCGTTCAATTGACAGAAATTTTGCGCGAATGCTATTGTGAAAGAACGGGCCGAGGTAGCTCAGTGGTAGAGCAGTCGATTCGTAATCGACAGGTCGTGGGTTCAACTCCCACTCTCGGCTCCATCCTCAAACGGTCCCGCTGACTGCCCCTTGGTAGAGTAAGTATTCAACTTTTTGCAGATGGCACAGGTTCTTTCTCGGGCCAGGCCCACGCCAAAAAAAGCGCGACCGCAATTCCGATGGAAACTTCGGCGAATCGATTAAAGGCGATCCGCCAAGCGGGAGACGTTCGGGGGATCAACACAACAATGGCCACGGCGATACCGGCGAACCGATAGGCGCTTTGGTCCGAGCGGACGAGAGCACAAAGCAATCCGAGAACAAAAACGCAAGCGCCGAATACAAGCGCATGCGGCCCGAAGTAACTTCCCACAAGTGCGCCCACGATTGCTCCCAGCGCGGTGCCGATGAACCGCTGCCAGGAAACCAGCAAGGCCGCGCCGAGCGAGGACTGCGTGATGACCAGCGTCGTAATCGGCGCCCAGTATGCTTCCGGCAGCCTAAACAAACGAGCGACAAGAAGCGATGCTACCGCCGCCAGGGTGGTGCGCAGGGAATGGACCAAAATTGGTCCGGCCGACCATCTAACTCTATTGCTCGCTCTATGGCTCGTCACGACTGCTGCCGTCGGCACGATTCTCTCCTAATTTTTCCGTGGAGCAGTTCACTGGTTGACGCCGCTGGCGAGGATGCCGCCATCGACGACGAGGACTGAGCCAGTGGTGTAGCTGGCGGCGTCGGAGGCGAGGTAGATGGCGGCGCCGGCAAGCTCTTCGACTTGACCGAAACGCTTCATGGGCGTGCGCAGGAGCCATTCGTTGCCGCGGGGCGTGCCGTCGAGCAATTTTTTGTTCAGCGCGGTGGGGAAGACGCCGGGAGCGATGGCATTGACGCAGATGCCGCGCGCGGACCATTCGACGGCGAGCGACTGCGTGAGCGACACGACGGCAGCTTTGCTGGCGGAATAGGCGGAGACTTCCATCATGCCGCGAAACGAACCGATCGAGGCGACATTAATGATTTTGCCGTAACGGCGTTCGAGCATGTGGCGGCCGAAAATCTGGCAGGCGCGCAGCATGCCGGTGAGATTCGTTTCGAAAATGTCGTTCCAGTCTTTTTCCGAGAAATCGAGCGTGGGGGCTTTTTTCGTGCGTCCGGCGGAGTTCACGAGGATATCGACTTTGCCGAAGGCTTTTATTGCGGCGTCGAGGAGCGCTTGCAGAGAGGCGGGGTCGGTGACGTCGGACGTGGCGCGAAGGGAACGGCGGCCCAGCGCTTCGATTTCACGCGCGGTGGAGTCCACTTCCGCGTGGCGGCGCGAAGTGGGGGCGACGTCGGCGCCGGCTTCGGCGAGGCCGAGAGCGATGGCGCGGCCGATGCCGGAGGTGCCACCGATGACGACGGCTGATTTGCTGGTTAAATCGAGCTTGCTGTAAGCCATTTTGTTTTTCTCCAGGGAAAAATTTGCGTTCCAGGATGACGCGCGGGGACCGAGTGCTGTCCCGTTCGAAGGGCGCTACCAGTCGAACATGGTGCCATCCAACTTTCGATTAACGGGCAAATAGGCGCGCTCGTATGGAAATGTGGCGGCGAGTTTTTCGTTGTAGTCGACGCCCAAACCGGGCGCCTCGCCGGGATGCAGGAAGCCATCGGCGAAGGAATAGGAGTGGGGGAACACTTCGTCGGTTTGCGTGGTGTGGAGCATGTATTCTTGAATACCAAAATTGTTGACGGAAATATCGAAATGAAGAGCGGCGGCGAGGGAAACAGGGGAGAGATCGGTAGCGCCGTGACAGCCGGTGAGGACGTGATAGATCTCGGCGAGAGAGGCGACTTTTTTCAGGTGCGTGATGCCGCCGCTGTGAACCGTGGCCATGCGAATGTAGTCGATGAGCTGCTCGGTGATGACCGTCTTGGCGTCCCAGATCGTGTTGAAAACTTCGCCGAGCGCGAGCGGCGTGGTGGTGTGCTGGCGAACGATGCGAAAACCCTCCTGAAGTTCCGCCGTGACGGCATCTTCGAGCCAGAAAAGGTGATAGGGCTCGAGGCTTTTGCCAAGGCGAGCGGCTTCGATGGGCGTGAGGCGGTGATGGGCGTCGTGGAGAAGGTGAACATCATCACCGTATTTCACTCGAAGCAATTCGAAGAGCTTCGGAACATGGAGCAGATATTTTTCAGTGGACCATATATTTTCGGGCGGAAGCCCTTTTTCCGCGGGCTCGTAATAAAATTTTCCTTTCGAGACGCCGTAGGTGGAGGGAATTCCGGGAATTCCCGATTGGGCGCGAATGGCGCGGTAACCCAAGGCGGCGTATTTGCCGACTTCATCGATGGTTTCTTCGATGTCGCGGCCGTTGGCGTGGCCGTAGACCATGACGCCGGTGCGGCTTTTACCGCCGAGCAGGTTGTAAACGGGAGTGTTAAGAGCTTTGCCTTTGATGTCCCAAAGGGCGATGTCGATGGCGCCGATGGCAGCCATCGTGACGGGGCCGCGGCGCCAATACGCACCGCGATAGAAATATTGCCAGATGTCCTCGGATTGAAAAGGATCGCGGCCGATGAGGCAGGGAACTAAATGCTCGGAGAGATAGGCGGCGACGGCTAGCTCGCGTCCGTTGAGAGTGGCGTCGCCGAGGCCGTAAATGCCCTGGTCGGTGTAGACCTTCAGGGTGACGAAATTCCTGCCAGGGCAAGAGATCAAAACTTTGGCATCCGTGATTTTCACCGAACCTCCTCGAGTTGCCATCGATATTTCGTTTCGCAGACTTGCCGTTCGCCGCCGCGCTTGCCAGCAGGTTGCGCGAAACACCTCAGATGCGGCGGACGAGACCTTGCTCCGTCGCTTTCGTGTTGCGCACGAGCAGGAGCACAAGAATCATACCCACAAACGGAATCAAGCCGGCGATGACCATGAGCGGGTCGAACAAATGGGTCCCGGTGGCCACACGCGCATCGGAAAGATGGCCCGCTAATTCGAAAACGACGATGGTGCCGAGGGCGGCTCCCGTGCCGCTTAAGCCGCTAACGGTGGCCACGGATTCGTTTTTGTAAAGGTCAGAAGGTAACACGTTGGCGATGGTGGTGAAAGATGCATAGGAGAAAGTGGCGAGGGCGAAAAGGAGGGTGAGCAAATAAAGATTCACAGTAAAAATGGTGGGAATGAGAAGCATCACGCCGAACCCGCCGAAGACGACCAAAGCTTTGCGCGCGTTTCCGAGAGACCAGCCGCGCTTAATTAGACGGCCGGAAAGCCAGCCGCTGAAGAAATTGCCGAGATCGGCGGCGATGAAGGGAATCCAGACAGCGATGAGCCCGCTTTTGAGGGCGATGCCTTTGGCGACGAGATAAATGGGAAACCAATCGGCGATGAAGAACCACACCGGGTCGGTGAAGCTCTTGGCGATGATGGTGCCCCAGGTTTGCGGAAGCTTCAGGAGGTCGCGCCAGCGCGGAGCTGTTTTTGAGGGAGGTTCCTCATCGTTTTGATCGGCAAGGATCATCTCCCGTTCGGTAGTGCTGATACGAGGATGGTCCTGGGGTTTGTGATAGAGCCAGCGCCACACGATAAGCCAGAGGAATCCGAGCAGGCCGGGAACAACAAATGCGGGACGCATGCCCCACCGGAAATAAAGCCAGAGGACGATGAAGGGAGCGACGGCTCCGCCAATGGAAGAGCCGCTATCGAAGAGCGCGGTGGCCAGGCCGCGCTCTTGCTTGGGAAACCACTCGGAGACGGCCTTGGTTGCGCCGGGCCAGTTGCCGGACTCGCCAAGGCCGAGGAAAAAACGGAAGCCCATGAAGGAGTAGAGGCCGCGAGCGAGGGGAGTGAGAACGGAAACAATCGAATACCCGAGAACGGTGAGGGTGAGGCCGCGTTTTGTGCCGATGCGGTCCATGAGCCTTCCGTTGAGAGTTTGCCCGATGGAATAGGCCAGGCGGAAGGCGATGACCAGATTGGCGTAGTCGGTGTTGGTCCAGTGGTAGTCCTGTTTGAGATAGGGAGCCAGCAGGGAGAGCGTTTGGCGATCGAGATAATTGATGACCGTCGAGGCAAATAGAAGAGCGCCGATCCACCAGCGGAGCGAGGGAATGGCGCGAACGGGGTGAGAGCTTGATTGCGGATTCGCTGGAGCTCCGTGAGTGTTCATAAGAGAGAGGCTTGTCGAGAGATGACGGGGAGCGCGGTATCCGCGTCAAGCGTACGCTGCGCGCGACAAAAGGCAGCCCGGGTTCTCCGTTCAGAAAAAAGGTATCGGCTCAAACGAAGCAGAGAGTCTACATCACAGGCATCGGCGGTGAAATTGGATTTGGAGATTCCACTTCTCTCTTCTGGCGCCATTGCTTTTTGATATAGTGCGTCGCACGATGACCGTGGAATCCGCAAACGCACCGATTTCTCCGCGTGCCACGCTTACTCGAAATCAAATTCGGGGGTTTTGGGCCGCTTGGGGCGGATGGACTCTCGACGGGATGGATTCGTTTATCTATGCGCTGGTTCTGCTGCCTTCGCTGCGTGAACTGCTTCCGCGCTCGGGGATTGCCGCGACAAAAGGCAACATCGGCTACTACGGCGGATTGCTTTTCGCGCTCTTTCTGCTCGGCTGGGGACTGGCGTTCCTGTGGGGGCCGGTGGGCGACAAGTTCGGCCGCGTTCGCACGCTGATGCTGACCATCGTGTGGTATTCGGTATTTACGTTTCTCAGCGCGCTGGTGATGAACGTGTGGCAGTTGGCGATACTTCGGCTGTTGGCGGGAATTGGAATTGGCGGCGAATGGGCCATGGGCGGAACGTTTGTGGCGGAAGAGTGGCCGGAAAGCCGGCGTCGCGGCGGCGCGGGCTACATGCACACCGGCTATTACGTTGGGATATTTTTCGCCGCAATCGCCAACTACGCGATCGGCAGCCACTATGGGTGGCGGTATATGTTTGCCGTGGGAGGCGTGCCGGCGCTTCTGCTGGCTTGGGTGCGTCATGGCGTCAGGGAGCCGTCGCGTTGGTCTGCCAAAGCAGAAGTCGTGCGCTCCTGGCAAATCTACCGGCCTTTCGCGGCGCTTTTCTCGCGCGCGTTGCGCCGGCGCACCATTCTGAACTCGCTGTTCATGCTTGCGTCCATAAGCGGCCTTTGGGCTGGAACGGTTTATGTTCCCGCGGCTGTAACTTCTCTCGCGGAAGCCGCGGGGCGCATGGGGCCGCAAGCCGCGCAGCTTGCCTCGCGCGCCACAATGCTGGTAGCGTTCGCCACGATTCTGGGATGTTTGGCGATGCCCTGGCTCGCCGAGCGGTTGGGCCGCCGCGGCGCGCTGGGGTTTTTCTTCGCGTTGATGATGGTGTTCATCGCACTTACATTTGGAAAAATCTTCTATCTCGGAGCGGCAGCGCTTCCGTGGTTTTTTGTTTGCCTGTTTTTTCTCGGCTTCGGCGGCGCGAACTTCGCGGTTTATACGTTGTGGCTGCCGGAGCAATATCCCACGGAGTGCCGCGCAAGCGCTTTCGCCTTTTCCACCTCCTTTGCGCGTTTCGGCGGAGCAGGGATTACGTTTCTTGTCGGAAGCGGAGTACAGCGGTATGGCTCGCTGGGCATGCCGGTGGCGATGACGGCGCTGGCATTTGCCGCTGGCCTTCTGCTAATCCCATTCGGGGCGGAAACGCGCGGGCAAGCGTTGCCGGCGTAGAGTCGGAAGTGCAGTCGAGTGCGATGCAAGGAAAGGAAGTGGTGAATTCTTTGGCTACGGGGAATAGCAGTCAAATCCGGATCGAGCAGAGGCTCATGCGTTGCCGCTAACAGACCCAGCCGCTAAATCCGAAATCAAACGCGCGTCACGCCGTTCTTGCAGGTTTTTTTGGGTGGACACTCGACGCGTTCGATTTTTTTGTCGTGGTGTTCATGTATGACACGCTCTCCCACCAATTCGGCGTATCCAAGAGGGAGATCATCTTTACCACCACGGCGACGCTGGCCATGCGTCCGATTGGGGCCGTGATTTTCGGATTGCTGTCGGATCGCTTCGGCCGGCGCAAACCACTGATGGCGAACGTCATCTATTTTTCGCTCGATCGAGCTGCTGTGCGGCTTTTCGCCCAATTACACTTTTTTTCTGGTTATGCGCGCGCTCTTTGGGATTGGGATGGGCGGCGAATGGGGAGTTGGTGCGTCGCTGACGATGGAAGCGGCGCCGGTGCGCTGGCGCGGGATCCTCAGCGGAATTTTGCAGAGCGGCTATTCGATTGGGTATCTGCTTGCCGCGATGGCGGCACGTTTTCTGTTGCCTGTGTGGGGATGGCGCCCGATGTTTTGGATCGGCGCATTGCCCGCGTTGCTCGCGTTTATATCCGGACGAAGGTCCCGGAGTCGGAAGCCTGGAAGCAAAACCGCGCGGCCAGCACGGGCCAGGTTCTGCGCATCGTGGTGCAGGAATGGAAAAGACTTCTCTACCTGGTTGTGCTGATGACTTTCATGATGTTCATGTCGCACGGGACGCAAGATTTGTACCCGGACTTTTTGAAGGAAATTCATCATTCTCTCGGGGATCGTGGTTGCGAATATCGCCATTTTTTACAATATTGGCGCGGTCATCGGCGCCATTATCTTTGGCCAGCTTTCGCAAATCGCGGGACGGCGCAAAAGCATGATCGCCGCACTGGGACTATGTTTGGCTATCATTCCTCTGTGGGCTTTTGGCGCGAGTTTTGCGCTTCTGGTGATCGCTCCATTCGTGATGCAAATGGGCGTGCAGGGCGCCTGGGGCGTGATTCCCGTGCACCTGAACGAGATGTCCGCGGACGCGACGCGCGGGTTGCTGCCCGGGCTTACGTATCAGTTGGGAATTCTGTTCGCGGCGCCGACAAATACGATCGAATACGCATTGCGCGACCGCGTGGGCTACCAGTGGGCCCTCGCCGGTTTTGAAGTTGTGACGATCCTCACGCTTGCCGTCCTTTTGCTGCTTGGGACGGAGCGGCACGGGCGAAGTTTCGTGCGGGAATCGCCCGCAGACGGACCTTCTGCCGTGTCTTAACGGCCCCCCGATGCCATCCACTTCGCTTCGCCCGATAATCGAAATCGAGCTTGGCGGACACGCGCGCTTCTAGTATTTTCCAATGCGCGAATGCGCGGGGTTGCGCCGGGCAACGGATGAGTGTCCGCGGCACGTCACATAGAACGGGAAGGCACGCCACCGACGATGAACGTTCGACAACTCTTTGATCTGACGGGCCGCGTGGCGATCATCACCGGCGGTTCCATCGGCCTGGGCCGGCAAATGGCCGAAGGGCTGGCGGAAATGGGCGCCAACCTCGTTTTGTGCGCCCGCAAGAAGGAACGTTGCGAGCAGGCGGCCGCGGAATTGCAGAGCCTCGGAGTAAAGACGCTGGCGCTTGGTTGCGACGTGAAAAATCCCGCGGACGTGCACGCAGTGGTGGATGCGGCGATGTCGCAATTCGGGCGCATCGATATTCTGATCAATAACGCCGGCACATCGTGGGGCGCGCCCGTCGAAGAGATGCGCCTCGAGCATTGGAACAAGGTGATCGAGACGAACCTGACGGGGACTTTTCTTTTTTCGCAAGCGGCGGGAAAATTCATGACCGCGCAGCGCTGCGGGAAAATCATCAATATCGCTTCCGTGGCGGGCATTCACGGCGCACCGCCGGAATTTCAAGCCATCGGCTACCACGCCAGCAAAGGCGGGGTGATCGCTTTCACCAAAGATTTGGCGTGCAAATGGGGCATCCACAACATTCAGGTAAATTCGATCGCTCCGGGCTGGTTTCCGACAAACATGTCGCAAGTCGTGATAGAACGAAACAAGGAAGAGTTCTTGAAAAAGATTCCGTTACGGCGATTCGGCAATGACCACGATTTAAAAGGCGCGGCGGTCTTTCTCGCTTCCGGCGCCTCGGATTATGTGACCGGACATGTTTTGGTCGTGGACGGAGGTCAGACCGCTTAATAGGCGCGCGATTCAACATGAATATCCCACTCACACCAATTCGATGTTTGCGATACGCGGTAGAGCAATTTCCGAACAGGACCGCGGTCGTTTGCGGCGATTTGCGATTCACATACGCGCAATTTGCCCATCGTGCCGCGCTGCTGGCGGGTGCGTTGCGCGCAGCCGGAGTGAAACCGGGCGACCGCGTGGCCTTTCTCAGCATGAACTGCCATCGCTTGCTGGAAGCCTACTACGGCGTTCTTGACGCGGGCGCCATTTTGCTGCCGCTCAATATCCGCTTGGCGCCTCAGGAGCTGGCTTTTATTTTGAACGACGCCGGAGCGAAAGTGCTCTTTCTTGAAAAGGATTTTCTCCCGGTGGTCGAATCGTTTCGCCAAAGCACCACGACCGTCGAGAACTTTTATCTGCTCGACGGCGCGCCTCAAGCAGATTGGCTCGCACCCAAAAACTACGACGAGCTGCTGGCCGTCGCTGAACCCTATCGCACGGACATCATGGACATCGACGAAAACGGAGTTTGCGAGATTTTTTATACCAGCGGCACCAGCGCCACTCCCAAAGGCGTGATGCTGACGCATCGCAATGTGTACATGCACGCTCTCTATGCCTGCCTCACCGACGATCCAACCGCCGAGGCCGTTCAGCTCCACACCATTCCGCTTTTCCACGCCAACGGGTGGGGCACGCCGCACGCCCTAGCGTTGACCGGGGGAAAACACGTGATGCTGCGGCGCTTTGAGACCGCGACGATTTTCCGCTTGATCGAACAAGAACGGGTGCGAAACATGTGCCTTGTGCCAGCGATGGCCACGGCGCTGGTGAATTGTCCCGAGCGGACCAAATACGACCTGAGCAGCCTGAAGATCATCAATATAGGAGGCGCGGCATCTTCGCCGACACTGGTGCGCGAGGCGGAAGAAAAACTAGGAGCGAGCTGCCGCTCCGGCTACGGCCTCACGGAAACTTCTCCCACGCTCTCCATCTCACGAAAAAAGCCCGGGCTCGATTGGCAAGGCGAACAAAAATATATCGGGCAGGCCATGACGGGCTTCGCAATTCCGGGCGTCGAACTGCGCGTCGTCGATGCCAATGACAAGGATGTGCCGCACGACGGGCAAAGCATCGGCGAAATTGTGGCCCGCGGGGATGTGGTCATGGAAGGTTATTGGGGACAGCCGCAAGCGACCGCGGAAGCGATGCGCGGCGGATGGTTTCACACCGGCGATATGGCTACGATCAACGACGAGGGCTACTTGCTCGTGGTAGACCGCAAAAAAGAAATTATCGTCAGCGGAGGCGAAAATATCTCTTCGCTGGAAGTGGAAAAAGCGATGCTCGCGCATCCCGGCGTCTACGAAGTTGCTGTTGTTCCCGTTCCCGATGAGAAATGGGGCGAAGTGCCGAAAGCTTTGGTGGTTTTGAAGCCTGGCGTGCAAGCCACGGAAGCGGAGCTGCTCGATTTTTGCCGCGCTCGCATCGCCCATTACAAAGCGCCTCGCTCGGTGGAATTTTTCGAGAGTCTGCCGAAAACGGGCACCGGCAAAATCCTGAAGAGAGAGCTGCGCAAAAAATATTGGGGTGGGCAGGACACGATTCGACCCGAATTTGCCAGCCGTAAGTGAGAAGTCTTATAAATGAGGCGTAAGTCTGTCCGGCAGCGACCGGCGCAGGCGCGTCTCCCCGCGAAGCGTAAGTAACATTTTCTGAGAAAGAGCGGCTAACGATGAGCGACCTGGTTCAACTCACAAAAGACAATGGCATTGCCATGATCAGCATCAACAATCCTCCCGTAAACGCGCTGAGCCCCGGCGTGCCGGAAGGCATCGCTGCCGCGATCGAGCAGATCGACAAAGACGAGACGGTGAAAGCGGCCGTGCTCATTGGCGGCGGAAAAACTTTCGTTGCCGGCGCGGACATCAAGGAGTTCGGCAAAATCACTTCCGGCAAGGCTGGCGGCGGGTTGGAATTGCCCGCACTCCTCTTGAAAATTGAAGATTGCCGCAAGCCCGTCGTGATGGCCATTCACGGAAGCGCTTTTGGCGGCGGCCTTGAGCTCGCCATGTCCGGACACTACCGTGTTGCGGTGCCGAGCGCGCAAGTCGGGCAGCCGGAAGTGAAGCTCGGCCTCATTCCTGGAGCTGCGGGCACGCAGCGTTTGCCTCGTTTGGCGGGAGCGGCGAAAGCAGTGGAGATGTGCGCGGATGGGAGTCCTATCAAGGCCGCGGATGCGTTGAGCGCAGGCATCATCGATCGCTTGATCGAAGGTGACTCGTTAGGCGGCGCGGTGGCGTTTGCGCGCGAAGTCGCGGGCAAGGCCGTGCGCAAAACACGTGAGCGAAGCGAAAAGCTCGGCTCGGCCGCAGAAAACGCCGCAATATTTGCCGGCGCGCGCGAAAACGCCCGCAAGAAACAGCGCGGTATGATCGCGCCGCTGGCCGCCATCGACGCGGTCGAAGCCGCGACAAAACTGCCGTTCGAGGAGGGCTGCAAACTCGAGCGCAAGCTCTTCATGGACTGCCTCTTTTCCGATCAATCGAAAGCCCTCATTCATGTGTTTTTTGGCGAACGCGAAGTGGCCAAAATCCCGGACATTCCGAAAGAGACGCCGCTGATTCCGGTGAACTCCGCCGCCGTCGTTGGCGCGGGAACGATGGGCGGAGGCATTGCCATGGTGCTGGCAAATGCCGGCATTCCCGTTCTTTTGAAGGAGGCCGATCAGGCCGCACTCGACAAAGGTCTTGCCAACATTCAGAAAAATTATGCAACTTCCGTGAAACGAGGGCGCTTCACGCAAGCTTTCGTTGACGAACGGCTCAAACTGATTCAGCCGACGCTCAGCTACGATTCTTTCGCAAATGCCGATTTGGTGATCGAAGCCGTCTTCGAAGGCATGGCGCTGAAGAAAGAAGTTTTCGCCGAACTCGATCGCGTTTGCAAACCGGGCGCCATCCTCGCGAGCAACACGTCCACCCTGAATATCGACGAAATTGCTTCCTCGACCGCGCGCCCGCACTCCGTGATCGGCACACATTTCTTCAGTCCCGCCAACGTGATGCGGCTGCTGGAAATCGTCCGCGGGAAAGCCAGCTCCAAAGAAGTCATCGCGACTTGCATGCAACTCTCGAAGAAAATCGGCAAGATCGGCGTGCTGGTGGGGAACTGCCGCGGATTTGTCGGGAACCGCATGTTCCATCCGTACGTGCGAGAGTCGGTTTTTCTTTTGGAGGAAGGCGCGAGCGTCGAAGCCGTCGATTCCGCGATGTATGCATTCGGCATGGCCATGGGTCCGCTGGCGGTGGGCGATCTCGCGGGACTCGATGTCGGCTGGCGAATCCGCAAAGAATATCGTCATTTGGAAAAGCCCGGAATTCGGCAGGCCTTTGCAGGCGATAAGCTCTGCGAAATGGGCCGCTACGGGCAAAAAACCGGGGCGGGTTGGTACAAGTATGACGAAAACCGCCGCGCGATTCCTGATCCGGAGGTTGCGCAGCTCGTGCGCAAATGGGCCGTGGAAGCCGGCATTCCGCAGCGGGAAATTTCGGCGGAAGAGATTGTCGAGCGGTGCGTCTACGCGCTGGTGAATGAAGGCGCGCGCATTCTTGAGGAAGGCTACGCGCTGCGCGCGGTCGACATCGACATCATCTATCTGAATGGCTACGGCTTCCCCTCCTATCGCGGCGGACCCTTGTGGTACGCCGACACGGTTGGTCTGAAAAAAGTTTTCGAGCGCGTCGCCGAATTTCACAAGCAGCACGGCGAGCTCTGGGAGCCGGCACCGCTTCTGAAACGCCTGGCGGAAGAAGGCAAGAAATTTGCCGATTTCAACAAGGAACAAAGCGCGAGCGCGTAGCGCCTCGGAGCCCCGAACCGGGACGCCTGTGGTTGCTTTCTTTCGGATTCATTTTTTATGGTTCGTGGTTTCTCAAGGTGAAGCATGGGACGCGTCTTTCTGGTTCGCCACGCACAGGCATCTTTTCTCGAGGCGGATTACGACAAGCTCTCCGCTACCGGCGAAACACAGGCCCGCGTTCTCGGCGAGTATTGGGCTCGCCACAAAATCGTGTTTGACCGTGTTTGCACCGGTCCGCGAGTTCGTCATCGCGATACGGAAAAAGGCGTGCGCGAAACTTACGGAAAGCATGGCCTGGCTTATCCGGAAGCCGTGGTGCTGGATGAATTTGACGAATTCCAGGGAGACGTGGTGCTCGAGAAAAGTCTGACCCAGCTTTGCGATACCAACGCTCACATCCGCGATCTCGAAACTGCCGTGAAAACTGCAAACAGTCCCCCGCAGCGCCGCCGAAACTTCCAGAAGCTCTTCGATACGGTTGTGACCATGTGGGTCAAGGGCGAATTGGCCGTCGAGGGCGTCGAATCCTGGGAGGCGTTTATCGCCCGGGTCAACCGCGGGCTATCGAACTTTCTCGCC
This sequence comes from uncultured Acidobacteriota bacterium, assembly GCA_963804545.1. Lineage (GTDB taxonomy): Bacteria > Acidobacteriota > Terriglobia > Acidiferrales > UBA7541 > Acidiferrum. The sequence goes on along the minus strand of CAWDQW010000004.1, from coordinate 455,303 downwards.
GCGGCGAATAAGAGCGAAACCTGCGCCATCTTTACTTCCGGCGGGCCCGTTGCGGTATCCGTGCAGCGCGCCTTGCGCCTTTCTCCACAAGACACTTTGCAAGTGGCGTGGATGCCTCGAAATTGTTCGTACAGCGAATTCTTGTTTTCGGCGGATCGGTTTACGCTGAGCACCTTCAATTCCTTTCAGCATCTGGACGATCCCACTTTGCTGACCTACCGCTAAAAGCGAAGCGGCGAAATAAACATGGCTGACCTTCACGATCCAACGACCGCCGTTCGTCCGGGAGAGGAACTCGACCTCGCCAAGCTGGAGCCTTTCCTTCGCACCCAATTTCCGGACGAAACCGGGCCGCTCGCCGTCCGCCAATTTCCCAGCGGCCATTCCAACCTTACGTATTCCGTGCAGCTCGGTCAGCGCGAAATGGTCCTTCGCCGGCCGCCTTTCGGTAGCAAAGTCAAAAGCGCCCACGACATGGGCCGCGAATATCGCGTGCTTGCCAGACTTCATGATCATTATGCTCCGGCTCCGCAGGTTCTCTTATTTTGTGAGGACTTGTCCGCGTTGGGCGCTCCGTTTTATCTTATGGAACCGATTCACGGCGTCATCCTTCGCAGAGATGTTCCACCCGGCCTGGATTTTTCTCCGGAAGTGGCACGGCGGGTGGGTGAATCGTTCCTCGATAATCTTGCGCTGCTCCACAGCCTGGATTATCACGCTGTTGGGCTCGCCGAGCTCGGCAAACCGCAGGGCTATCTCGAACGCCAGGTCCGCGGCTGGATCGAGCGTTATCACGGCTCGAAGACACACGATATTCCCGAAATCGAAACGATCTCTGCTTGGATTCGGCAGCACACGCCTGCTTCCGGCGCAGCGACTCTGATTCACAACGACTATAAATACGACAACGTGGTTCTTGATCCGGGCGACCTAGCCAAAATTATCGGCGTCCTGGATTGGGAAATGTGCACCATCGGCGACCCGCTCACGGATTTAGGATCCGCGCTAGCCTATTGGGTGGATGCCAGCGATCCACCGGAAATTCTCGAAACGAGCTGGGGACCGACGACCGCTGCGGGCAGCTTGACGCGCGCCGAGCTTGCCAGGCGGTACGCGCAAAAAACCGGCCGCGATGTTTCCGATATGCCGTTTTATCTGATATTTGCCCGGTTCAAAATCGCCGTCATCGTCCAGCAGATTTATTTCCGTTACCATCAGGGCCTGACGCACGACGAACGCTTCGCCACTATGCCAGAGCGCATCAAACTGCTTTTGGGCGCTGCCTTGCGAACCATCGAGACCGGCGCGATCTGACACTTCTATTTGTTCTGGCCATTTATTTCTGAAATGCCGCAACGAACTAATGATTGCACAATGTTGTAGGGGCGCAGCATGCTGCGCCCCTACAAGTCCAGGCTTACCCGCCAAGATGATTTGTCAGCGGTAATAGCGCACAATGGATTCCGCGACGCAGCACGGCTTCTCGCCGCCCTCGCTCTCCACCGTTACGGAGAAAGTCGTCTCGTATGCGCCGGGAACATCCTTGACGCTCAATAGCGTTACGCGCGCGCGAATCTTCGAACCGGCTCGCACGGGAGAAGGGAAGCGCACGAGATTCAATCCGTAGTTGACGGTCATTCCACTTCCGCCTCGTATTTCAATCACATCTTTCATGAAGCGGCTGATGAGCGACAGCGTCAAAAAACCATGGGCGATGGTCGTACGGTACGGCGATTCTTTTTCCGCCCGCTCCCGATCCAGATGGATCCATTGCCGGTCCTCGGTAGCCTCCGCGAATTGCGCGATGCGCTCTTGCGTGATCGTAAGCCAATCGCTCACACCAAGCTCCTTGCCTACCATTTGCTTCAGGGCATCCGGCGTATCCACGATCATCGCCGCCACACTGCCTCCAGAAAACTCGTGCGGAGAAATCCGCGGCCTTCGGCGGACGTCATTCCCCTTGTGATTGGGTCCGCGCTTTTCCCCATTTTCTCAGTTCCGATTTTGCGATCGATTCCAAGTGCACTTCATCCGGGCCGTCCGCCAGCCGCAAAGTACGCACATTCGCCCAAGCGCCGGCCAGAAACGTATCCGCGGAAACTCCGGCGCCGCCATGCGCCTGAATGGCGCGATCCAGAACGCGCAGAGCCATATTGGGCGCAACAACCTTGATCATCGCGATTTCCGCCCGCGCTTCCTTGTTTCCGACGGTGTCCATCATGTAAGCCGCTTTGAGGGTGAGCAAACGCGCCTGTTCGATTTCCATGCGCGACGCCGCGATATCGGCGCGAATCGTTCCTTGCTCCGCCAGCGCTTTCCCGAATGCGACACGCGCTTGCACGCGTTTGCACATTGTTTCCAGCGCGCGTTCGGCTACGCCGATGCACCGCATGCAGTGATGAATGCGGCCCGGCCCGAGCCGTCCCTGCGCGATCTCAAATCCGCGCCCTTCGCCGAGCAGCATGTTGGAAGCCGGCACGCGCACGTTTTCGAAGGTGATCTCCGCATGCCCGTGCGGCGCGTGATCGTATCCGAACACCGTTAGCAGGCGCACAATTTTCACACCTGGCGTGTCCAGAGGCACAAGAATCATGGATTGCTGCTTGTGCGTCGCGGCCGATGGATCAGTCTTGCCCATGAAGATCGCGATTTTGCATCGAGGATCGCCGGCGCCGGAGGTCCACCACTTCCTGCCGTTGATAACATACTCGTTGCCGTCCCGCACGATGCTCGCGCGAATATTCGTCGCGTCCGACGAGGCTACTTCGGGCTCCGTCATCGCAAAGCACGAGCGAATCTCGCCCTCGAGCAGCGGCTTCAGCCATTTTTCTTTTTGTTGCGGCGTTCCGTAGCGCGCCATTACCTCCATATTTCCCGTGTCCGGCGCCGAGCAATTGAACACTTCCGCGGCCATTGTGCTTCGGCCCATGATTTCGCAGAGCGGCGCATACTCCAGATTCGTCAGTCCCGCACCATTTTCATTATCCGGCAGAAAAAGGTTCCAGAGTCCCGCGGCGCGCGCCTTTGGTTTCAGTTCTTCGATGACTTGTGACGGCTTCCACCGATCGCGCTCAATTTCTTCGAGGAATCGATTCTCGTTCGGATAGATATGCTCATCCATGAACGCCTGCAACCGGCGTTGCAAATCTCTCGTCTTCTCGCTGAATTCAAAATTCACGCCATCCGCCTTGACGCCGCCATCGCAGCAGCCCGCGGCATTTCGTTTCACGGGCTGGCCGCGATTATATACGACATCCTACATCCCGACGGTCCGATCGCTTCATCGCGTGGTTCGTCACCATCCAGACTCGCTCCCTCGAAAAATTCCTCTCGAAGCTCGGTTGTGCGCGTGGGTCTCTCCGGTTAGACTTTCTATCATCGCATCCGCGTCACTCCGCGAGGCCGGCTTGAGCCACTCTAACGCTTCCCCATCGTCGGACGCCGTCCCGGGTTCCGAACCATTGATCCGCAATGTTTCCGACACCGCCCGGTGGGTTGCCGTCTATCGCGCCCGCGAAACCGAGCGCCCGGACGCGCATTTCCACGATCCCTTCGCGCGCCGCCTCGCCGGCGAACGCGGCGAGCAAATCGCAAGATCCATGCCGCTCGGCCGCGACAACGATTGGAGCATGATCACGCGCACCTGTCTCGGCGACGACTTTATCTACGAACAGGTCCAGCAAGGCGCCGATATGGTCATCAACCTCGCCGCCGGCCTCGACGCGCGCCCCTACCGCATGAAACTTCCCGCGTCTCTCAAATGGGTCGAGGTCGATCTCCCCGAAATCCTCGCCTACAAGGAAGAAATTCTTCGCGACGAAAAGCCCGTTTGCGCGCTCGAACGCATCCGCCTCGATCTTTCAAACGCGCCCGCGCGCCGCGATCTTTTCGCCGAGCTCGGCCGCCGCTCCAGCAAAGCTCTTATCGTCACCGAGGGCCTCCTCATTTATTTAGCGCCGGAGGATGTCGCCGGCCTCGCAAAGGATCTCGCCGCGCCTCCCAGCTTCCAATCCTGGATTCTCGATATCGCCTCGCCGGGGCTTCTTCGGCTATTGGCAAAAAGAATGGCCAAGCAACTCATCGCAGCCGCGCCCTTTAAATTTGCTCCTCCTGAGGGACCAGGCTTCTTCATCCCATATGGCTGGAAGCCCGTCGACGTGCGCTCCTTGCTGAAAAACGCCGCGCGGCTGAAGCGCCTATCCCTGCTATTCCGGATTTTCGCGCTCCTGCCCGAATCGGAAAAGTCGCGCCGCGACCGCCCGTGGTCCGGCATGTGCCTGCTCAAGAAAAATTGAAGTCGAGCGTCACTTCTTCGCTGAGGCAAAAATCGAGGAATCGGTTATTCGACCGAGGAGGGAGAAGAATGTTCAGGCGCGGCCGTTTTCGCGCGGCCGCCCGGAAAAATGCTCTTCACAATCACGTAGAGCACGGGAATAAACAGCAAATTCAGCGTCGTCGCCGCGATCATTCCGCCAAACACCGTCGTTCCCACCGAAATTCGTCCTGCGCGCCCCGCTCCCTGCGCCAGCACCAGGGGCACCACGCCAAGAATAAAGGCGAACGAGGTCATCAGAATCGGCCGCAAGCGAATTCGCGCGGCCTCAATTGCGGCATCCACAATCGTCATCCCCTGCTCGCGCAACTGTTCCGCAAATTCCACGATCAAAATCGCATTCTTGCTCGCCAGTCCAATCAACATCACCAAACCAATCTGGCAAAAAACATCGTTCTGCAACCCCCGCAGGGCCTGCGCCCCGAGCGCGCCTAAAATCGCCACCGGCACAGCCATCAATACTATGAACGGCAGCACAAAACTCTCATACTGCGCCGCCAAAGTCAGGTACACCACAACGAGTCCAAGTCCAAATAAAATGAGCGCCTTGCCCCCGGATTGAATCTCCTCCAGCGAAAGCCCGCTCCATTCATACGTCATCCCTTGCGGCAGCGCTTTCTTCGACAGCTCCTCCATCGCCGCGATGCCCTCGCCCGAACTGTGCCCCGGCGCTGCCGATCCGTCAATTTCTGCCGACCGGAAAAGATTGTAGTGGCTGATTACCTGAGCATTTTGCGTAGGCTCCACGGTGACCAGATTATCCAGCGGAATCATCATGCCTGTATCCGACCGCAAGTAATATTGCTGTATATCCTTGGGCTTCGAGCGGTACTTGCTGTCCGCCTGCACGTACACGCGATACGACCGGTTGTTGAAATCGAAATCGTTCACGTACACCGAGCCCATATAGACTTGCAGCGCGTCGGTCACCTGGCTTAGCGGCACTTGCAAGCTTTTTGCTTTCTCGCGGTCGATCTTCACCAAATATTGCGGGTCGTTTGCCGTAAAACTGCTGAACAAGCCCACCAAGTCCTTGCCCGCATTTCCTTCCGCCGCCAGTTTGTTCGCCGTATCCGCAATCGTTTGCAGCGAATTTCGCCCGAGATCTTCCAGCTCATACTGAAATCCGCCGAATTGCCCCAAGCCTTGTACCGCTGGCGGATTAAACGGAATGACCAGCGCCCCCTGAATCCCAAACAACTGTCCGCGCAAACGCTGGATAACCGCGGCCGCCGAATGTTGCTCGCCTTTGCGCTCTGCGAACGGTTTCAAGTTGCTGAAGACCACCGCGCGATTCGGCGCCCCGCCAAACTGGCTGAATCCGGGAAGCGAGAACGCGCCCGCAATTTCCGGAACATGAGAAAGCGCTTCTTCCACTTTTGCGCAAATCCCCACCGTGTACTGCAAGGACGCACCCTGCGGCGCTTGCACCGCGATGATGATGTAACCCTGATCGTCCTCGGGAATAAACGCGCGGGGAACCTTGTTATAAATCCAATACGTCAAGCCAAGCGCGGCGAAAAAAACCAGAATCGCCGCCCATCGCCAGCCGATCACGTGTTGCACCGCTTTGCGGTACCAATTCGTTCCGCCAGTCACCATGCGATTGAACGCATGAAAAATTCTTCCTTCCGCGCGCTCCCGGTGGCGTCCTAGCAAGATCGCGGAAAGCGCCGGAGTCAGCGTCAGCGCGTTAAACGCCGAAATGGAAACCGAAAAAGCAATCGTCAGCGCGAATTGCCTGAACAAAATTCCGGTCGTCCCCGGGAACAGCGCTACTGGCACAAACACCGCCACCAGCACGAGCGAAGTAGCGATGACTGCGCCTGCCACTTCCTTCATGGCCACGGATGCCGCGTTATGCGGCTCCGTGATGCCCTCCATGATGTGCCGCTCAACGTTCTCAATCACCACGATTGCGTCGTCCACCACCAATCCCGTCGCCAGAGTAATTCCAAAGAGCGTTAGCGTATTGATCGAAAATCCCAGCAGCTTGATGAAAACGAACGTGCCGATGAGCGAAACTGGAATCGTCACCGCCGGAATCAGCGTGCTCCGCCAGTCCTGCAAAAACAAATAAATCACCGCGATCACCAGAACGATGGCTTGCGCCAGCGTGATCAGCACATCCTGGATCGATTCGCCAATCACGGTCGTGGAATCAAACGCCACCGCGTACTTTAATCCCGGCGGAAAACTCTTGGACAATCGCAGCAATTCAGCTTTCGCGGCGCGGTCCACATCGAGCGCGTTTGCGCCCGGAAGCTGTGTCACGCCAAAACCGACTCCGTCGTAGCCGTTGTAACGCACCAGGACGTCATAATTTTCCGCTCCCAGCTCCGCGCGGCCCACGTCTTTCAGTCGCACGAGCGTGCCGCCCGTCCCTGTCTTCAAAATGATGTTCTCGAATTCCGCCGGACTCGTCAGGCGGCCCACGGCCCTTACGCTGATCTGAAAGGACTGCTCACCTTCGTTGGGAGGCTGCCCGATTTGTCCCGCGGCCACCTGCACGTTCTGTTCGTTCAACGCATTGATAACAGTCGTGGCTGTCAGGCCGCGCTCCGCCATGCGCGCCGGATCCAGCCATATGCGCATCGCATACTTCCGCTCTCCAAAAAGAAAACGCGTCGTTCACGCCTGGCACGCGTTTCAGCGCATCTCTCACGTAAACGTCAATGTAATTGCTCAGAAAAAGGCTGTCGTATTCCCCGTGTTCCGAATAAACGCCCGCTCCAAAGACGAATCCGCTGGCCTGCTTGGTGACGATCACACCCGTATTTTTGACTTCATTTGGCAGGCGGCCCAGCGCCTGGCTCACCCGGTTCTGTACGTCGACGGCGGCAAGGTCCACGTCGCGTGACACATCAAACGTAACCGTAATCGTGCTCGCGCCGCTGTTGCTGCTCGTCGACGTGATGTACTTCATGCTCGGCACGCCATTGATCGCCTGCTCCAGCGGAATCGTTACAGCCGATTCCACGGTTTGCGCGTTCGCGCCGATGTAAACGCTGGTGACCACCACTTGCGGCGGCGCCAAATCTGGAAATTGCGCTACGGGAAGCGAAGGAATCGAAATCGCGCCCGCCAAAATAATCATCAGCGCGCAGACCGTCGCAAACACCGGCCGCCTTATGAAGAAATCAACGAACAAGGCCGGATTCCGCCTTTATTTGGATTGAGAGAGAGCCGCCCATGGAGTTGCGTGCGCCTAGCGCGCTGCGGCGCTCTTGCCGTCGCCCTGCGGCTTCGCGTTTGATTGGATTTGTTCGAGTACGGGCGCGCCATCTTGCAGGAATTGCGTTCCGGAAAGAATGACGTGGTCGCCGGCCTTTAGCCCATCGAGCACTGTGTAGTCGTCGCCGGTGGTGTCACCGAGTTTCAGTAATTTTTGCCGCGCCACGGTTCCTTTTCCGTCGTTCACGGCGACAAACACGAAGGCCTGCCCGTTAATCCTCAGGACTGCGAGCACGGGCACCACCGGCCCGTCGTGCGAGCCCCACGTCACCTGTGCTCGGACTTGTTGCGCGATACGCAGTTTGGCCTTGGCATTCTCGACGGCGGCCTTGGCCAAAACGGTCTGCGTATCCGTTTCTACTTGCGGTGAAACGAACGTAATGTGCGTATCCGAAACTGTTTCACCGTTCTCGCCCAGCAATCGCACCGGCAATCCCAGCCGCAAATCTTTCGCGCGATCCGCTGGAACATAAATGTATGCTTCGAGCGCTCCTGGCAGGTCCACGGTGGTCAAAAGCGTTGTAACGGCTACGCGGTCGCCCACATGCACCGGAATGTCGCCGACGATGCCATCCGCGGGCGCGCTCACTTTGTAGTAGTGCAGCTCCACCTTCTGCTGCTCCACTTGTTGCTCAAGCGCTTTCACCTGTGCTGCGATGGCGTCGTAATTGGACTGCGCGTTGTCAAAATCCTGCTTGCTGGTCACTCCCGCCGCGAACAGTTTTTGCGCCCGCTCCAGCTGAATTTTGGCCAGCCGCAGATTCGCTTCTTGCGCCGCCAGCGTGGCTGCCTGGCTATTCAGCGTGGCTTCCTGTTTCAAGGGATCGATCTGCAATAGCGGCGTGCCCACGTTCACTTCGTCGCCCGACTTCACAAAAATCTTTGTAATTTGCCCTTCCACCTGCGGATTGATCACCGCCGATTGGCGCGACTTGAGTACGGACAAATATTCCGTCGTGTCCGGGATGCGCACCGATTGCGCTACCTGCACCTGCACAGGCATCGCGGGCGGCCCGGCGGCGCCAGGTCCACCAGCCGAAGTCTTTTGCTCCGCAACCGATGGCCACTAGCGAAGCGCCTGCCAGCAATACTACAGCAAGACATTCGCTTCTTCTTCGTATTCTTATCGAAACGCGGCATGAGTAAGGCGTATCCCCCTGGGGCCAACCAAAAATCTTACGATACCTTTGCGCCGTCACCAAGACGCAAAAAAGCGCTTCCTGGTTAGACGCTCACAAAACAAGCCGGTTATATTTCCGGAAGGGGGCCTATCTGGAGTGCGGCAGCTCTGCTGCCGCTTTTCTTGGACTCCCAAAACTCGTAGCTCCGCATGTCTCCGCAACGGGCGAAAGCCTCAATAAAAATCGCTCGGATCGATCCGCTTGCCGGAAAGGCCGAGTTGCAGCACTTCGATCTGCTCCGGCCGGTCAAACACCTTGCCGGGGAAGAATCTCTTGGTGAGCACGCGCACGCCGCCAAACGCGATTCCCAAAACCACCGCCGCCACCATAAAAACGCCCGTCCCAATAAAAATCTTCACCATAATGCTCGTAATCGGCGGATCGGTAGCCGTCTGGCTCGCTTCGTTCCACGTCACCTGCGTCTCGTAATCAGCCGCCTCTCGCAGATTCTTCGCGAACTCCACCGAACTCGGCGACAAGACCATCGAAAGCAGCGACCCTTTCCTTTCGATAACCGTTCCCGATTGTTTCGCCGCCGCCGGAACCACTTCCTCCAGATGATGAATATGCTGCTCGGCTAGCTGCGGCGTCGGGTACTCGAGGAGCACTAAAACTCCGCTGCCATTTCCTGGATTGGAGTAGCGCGCCAGCATGGCTTCCGCGCCGGAAGAAAACCCCGCCGCATCGACGAGCACGGCCATGTCCGATTGTCCCAACTCCGCCAGAGCCGCCCGCATGGCCTCTGGCCCAAGCGCATACCTTTCAGTCCCAAGCATCCGGCCCATCTTTGGCAGATACGTTCGAACCGGCGGAAGGGGGCCCTTTTCACTGCTCGCTTCAACGGCCTTGACCAGCCCGTCCAGATCCTCCTTGGAGATATTTGCCGTGGAGGACAAAACCAGAGTGCCTTCCAAAATGATCACGCCGTCTTTATCGAACGCAGATACCTGCCCGACATTCGTGGGAACCATTCCTGACCTCAAGCGCGACGTATAAACCTCAAACGCGCTGCTGGGGTCCTGATAACGGCCGCCCGAAATCGAAATGACTCTGTCTCCATCGTTGTACTGGCACGCGGCGAACTCCCGCATCCCCGTTTCTTTCCAATTGATGTTAACAACGGGCTTGGCAATGCAACTGGCCAGCTTCCAGTTCTGGAATTGCTTCGGTAAAGGACTCTCTTGGGCGGAGAGCGACGGCGCGCTGAGTAGCGCAATGCCGCAAACGAAGAGTGATAGTCGGCGCATCCCTTGCTATCGCTTAGACACCAACAGATTACCGTTGGTTCCTGGATTGTTCAACTGGAGTGACTGCCGGCGGCCGGCTCGGTGCTGCCCTTGCCGGGCAGATTCTGCGTCATGCTGTTCATGCTCTGCAGATAACTCGCCACGCCCTGATATAGCCCTTCCGCCACGCGCTGGCGGTATTCCGGCTGCTTCAGGAGTTTCTCGTCGGCTGGATTGCTGAGAAACGAAATCTCCGTAAGTATCGAAGGCATGTCCGCGCCGATTAAAACGACAAAGGGCGCTTTGCGGACGCCGCGATCTTTCACTGTCTTGCTGGCTTTCTGCATGCGCTTCGCGAGCGAATCCTGAATATCTTCGGCAAATTCCTTCGACTCGTCGATTTTCTCGTTGCGCGCAATCTTCTTCACTAAATCTTCGAGGTCGTGCACGCCCTGGTCCGACGACGCATTTTCTCGCGCCGCGACTTCCATCGCCTCCGCGGAGCCTTTCAGGTTCAAATAGTAGGTTTCGACGCCGCGAGCCGCGTGATCCTGGCTGGAATTCGCGTGAATGGAGATGAAGAGATCGGCTTTGGCTTGATTCGCGATGTTGGTCCGCTCTTCCAGAGGAATAAACGTATCGTCCGAACGGGTGTAAACGATGTCCGCGCCAGGGAGCCGTTGCTGGATGATTTTGCCCAGACGCAACGCCACATCCAGGCACAAATCTTTTTCCATCAAGCCGGTCGGGCCGATCGTTCCGGTGTCATGCCCGCCATGACCTGCATCAATCACGATGCGCCCGATCTTCAAGCCCAGCGCGCGCGTTAAAGTGGACTGGCCATCCCGCGTCGGCTGCGGCGCGCTGTTCGGCCGAATCAAGTCGGGCTTGGCGCCGGTGTTCGCAACCGTATTCGCACTCGTCGAACTCAGCTTCCCGCGAGAATTCTTTGCGCCTGCCGCCGTGCTGCGCGTCATGGCATTTGACGGCACAGCGCCCGGATCCACTGCCGGATCTTTTTCCGAAACGCTCTTCATGTTTCCGGAATCGTTTGAGCGGGCTCGAGCGTCTTCGCTCAGATCCCCTGCGCCGCTTTGCGGCTTCGCGGGTTTCGATTTCGCCGTGCGCACGCCATTGCCATTGCGCACCGTGGAGTACAGGAAAATCACCAGTTGCGGCGGATTGCTGAGCAGCGACGCGGCGTAATCCTTCACTCCAGTCACGTCCAGCACCACGCGAACGACTCCGGATTGGTTTTGCGCGACGCGCACGCCCGTCAGCAAATTTCCAAAGACCTGTACGTTGCCGCGCGCCACTTCCGGAGTCAAACGCGCCGAATGCAAATCGAAAAATATGCGGTCTGGATTGGCGATCCGCGCCGAGCTATATTGCACCGTGTCCTCGAGATCGATCGTCACGCGCGTGGCGTCGGCATTCGCGCTCGCGGTGATTCTGCGGATACGCGGCGCACCTTCGGAGCCGGTACGCCCTGTGGCTTCCACTCCCCCGTGCACGGGTCCCGGCGTTTCCGCCTCAGCGGGCGCAGCTGCGCGCGCCTCAGTGGTTGGCGCAGGAGGAGCATTCTCCGAAGCCTCGGAGGCATTGCTACGTTGCAAGAGCGCCAGCTCGGCGAGCGCTTCCTGCGCCTCGCGCTTGCGCGGCGAACGCGGATATTTCTTCAGAAAATCTTCGTACGTTTTTGATGCCTGCGCGCTGTCGCCCAGCTGATCTCTCTGCAGCTTTCCAATGCGCAGCAACGCATCCTGGCTATACTTGCTTCCGGGATATTCGTGAACAAGAAACTGGTAGGAATCGACGGCTGACTGGTAATAATTGCCCCCGAAACGATCTCCCATTTCGGTGTAGAGTTCGGCGACGGACAAAAGGGAATCCACCACTTCCGCCGCGCGCGGCGTAATCAAATACACGCGGCGATAACTGGCGACGACCGTTTTGTATTCCGCGAGCGTGCGTTTTTCCGCGGCCTTGCCATTTAGATTCGCGCGCTGCTCTTCCGCGCGAGCAAACTGCGCACCCGCGGCTTCGCGCCTTACCGCGCTGGTGGTGGAAGTGTCGCCCGCCGCAGGCTTCGCAAAACTCGCGCACGGATTTCCACAGACCACGGCCACTGCAATCCCCAGCGCTACAAAAACTGGCGAAAGCCGGGCGAAGCTCCTGTTCAAATTTTTTCGGACCCCCAACATGCGCGCCCTACATTCTTGCGAACCACATTAGTGTAATGGAAACCCCGAGCCTCTGCGGGCTTTCCGTTCAAGGATGGCTTAGCCATCAACTCTCGGCAATCAGCCGGGGCAGAGAAAAGCGGCAGCAGAGCTGCCGCACTCCAATCTTCAATCGTTTCGGAAAATGATGCGGCCGTCGGGATCGACTTCTCTGTGGATGGCGCGCGGATTCGAAAACGCGCTCTCAAGACGACCCGATCCAGGGCTGAAATACGCATCCTGTACCTTTTGCACGTAGTCCCGAGTTTCTCGGAACGCAGGGATGCCGTGAGCCCGATCAACAGCCCCCTCACCCGCATTGTACGCCGCCAAGGCCAAATCGAGGTTGCCATTGTAGCGTTCCAGCAACCACTTGAGATGTCTAACACCGGCGTCGATATTCTGTTGCGGATTGAACACGTCGTTTGCACCGTACCGTTGTGCCGTCGTCGGAATCAACTGCATGAGTCCGCCCGCTCCCTTGCGGGAATAGGCCGAAGGATTCCAGTTCGATTCCGTCTGAATCACCGCGCGGACCAAAGCCGGGTCCACGTTGTGCCTCTCTGCCGCTTCCTTTACGAGCTTTTCTGCACCGTCCCGGTCGATATTCATTTCCGGGCGGCTTTGGCCCATAAAGGTAGATTCCGCAGGGAGGTAGATGGTTTTGCGCGACTTCGCGGCTGCCAGTTTGACGACCACAGGCGGATCGGCGTTTACGAACATTTCCCGTCCGCTGTTGTCTACGGTTCTGGCGATCTGGGCGCTCGCTCCGGGTGCAAAGAAACTTGCACATAAAGCGAATGCTCCCAAATAGATGCTAGCCGCTTTTGCCGTACGTTTCGTCATCTTGCCTCAGGGAAGGCTGTGCAACGGTGATGCCACTTCTTTACGGTGATGCGGCACCTGGTTGGGGTGACGCGTCGTCGTGTTCGGGGCACTCCGGCCAGGCCGGAGCGACTCGTCTTGCTAGGTCGAAGCCGTGCCGTGGGCAGGATAGTACGAGGTTTGACGACAGCTCGCAAGCGTCTCCCGCCGGACACGCTTCTGGCGCTGGGAAGCATCATAGCAACGGTTCCAGGAGCGCAGGGATGGTACTTAGGGCACTTTTTAGGGCCGATGTGTCTTTTCCGCCAGCCTCCGCCAAATCGGGTCTTCCGCCGCCAGAACCGCCGACCAATTTTGCCAGTGTCTGTATCAGCTTGCCAGCATGGACTTTAGCGGTGAGGTCTTTGGTGACGCCGGCGATGAGGGCCACTTTTCCGTCATCGGCGGTGCTCAGGACGACGACCCCGGACCCAAGTTTTTGTCTGAGAGAGTCCACCAATTGCCTAAGACTTTCCTTATCTGTCCCGGCGACTTCCGCAGCAATCAGCTTTACCCCCTTGATGGTCTGGACTTGGCTCGCCAGCTGGTCGAGCTGGCCGAGGGCTCCTTTGCGTTTTTGGCCTTCCAGCTCCTTCTCGAGCTGCTTGACCGTGTTGGAGAGTTTTTCCACGGTGGCCAGGACGGTGTCTTCCGCTCGTGTTTAGGCGGCTGGCTACCTGAGAGAGGATTTGGGCCTGCTTTTCGTAGTGTTCGAGGGCGCCTATGCCGGTGACAGCTTCGATGCGGCGGACGCCGGCCGCGACGGAGCCTTCGCTGACGATTTTGAGGACGCCGATGTCGCCGATGCGGTGGACGTGCGTGCCGCCGCATAACTCCTTGGAATAGAAGCCTCTGGGCGAGCGTTCGTCGGGAATAGTGACGACGCGGACGTTGGCTTCGGGGTATTTGTCGCCGAAGAAGGCGAGAGCGCCAGAGGCGAGGGCATTGTCGAGCGATGTAATTTCGGTACCGACTTCGGTGTTGTGGCGGATCTCGTCGTTTACCTGCTGCTCGATGTCTTTCAGTTCCTCGGCATCGACGTGGGCGAAGTGGGAGAAGTCGAAGCGCAGGCGTTCCGGCGAGTTGAGCGAGCCGGCTTGTTTCACGTGTGTTCCGAGAATATTGCGCAGAGCCGCGTGAACTAGGTGCGTGCCGGAGTGGTTGCGAATGATGCGCGCGTGGCGCTCGGCGTCGGCGATGACGGAGATGCGGTCTCCAACGCGCAGAGTTTCCTTGGCGTTTACGCGATGCGCGACGAGCCCTGCGACGGGGTAGTAGGCCGCCGGTGACTTCGGCGAGGAGTTGCGCGCCAGACTTGTCGTAGAACGCGCCGGTATCGGACATCTGTCCGCCGGACTCGGCGTAAATCACTGTGCGGTCGAGCACAACTTCGCCAGATTCGCCGGGCTTTAGCTCGCTGACTGGCCCATTCTTTGTGAGAATCGCTTCAATCCGTGCGTCCTTCTCGGTAGTCGCCCGATAAAAATCCTTCTCCGTCTTAAACGTTTCCGCAATCTTGGCGTAAGCCGGGTTCGCTGCTTCCTTGCCGCCACCGCCTTTCCAGGACGCCCTCGCCCGCGTCGCGCTGCGCATTCATAGCGCGCTCGAAGCCCTCTTCATCGAATTCCAAACCCGAATCCCGCGCGGCGTCCCTAATGAAATCGTGGGGGAGACCGTATGTGTCGTAAAGCATGAAAGCTCTATCACCGGGCAGAAAACCAACAGAGGGCTGCTGCGCATCACGCGCAGCTTGGAAATCGGATATTGTCGCTTCAAGCTTCTGCCGGACGGATTTCCCTTCCTCGGCAATGATTTCATCAAGTTTTCGCATGCCAACGTCTAAGGTGTGCGAGAAGCGCGTTTCCTCCGCGAAGACAATTTCCGGAACCCGCTGTGCAGTGGGTTCGAGCAATTCTGGGTACGCCGACCCCATCAGGTCGCGAACCGTGTTGACCATTTCGGCGAGGAAGGGTTTGGTCGCGCCGAGCAGACGACCATGGCGGATGGCGCGTCGCATGATTTTGCGGAGGACGTAGCCGCGGCCTTCGTTGGAGGGAAAGACGCCGTCGGTGATGAGAAATGTCGTGGCGCGGGCATGGTCGGCGATGACGCGGAGGGAGGCGGCGCCGCCTTTACCTTCTTCTAGCTTTTCTTCGCGCTGAAAATCTACGCCGCAGAGTTCGGCGGCGCGCTTTAGCAGAGGCACGAAAAGATCGGTGTCGTAGTTGGAGATGACGCCTTGGAGGACGGCGGCGGTGCGTTCGAGGCCCATGCCTGTGTCGACGGAAGGCTTGGGGAGAGGTGTTAGCGTGCCGGTGGCGTCGCGGTTGAATTGCATGAAGACTAGGTTCCAGATTTCGACGTAGCGGCCGCAGTCGCAGGGGAACTTGCACTCCTTATCGCCTACGTGGCCTTCTTCGGAGGCTTCGGGGCCCATGTCGTAGAAGATTTCGCTGCAGGGGCCGCAGGGGCCGGTGTCGCCCATGGCCCAGAAATTGTCTTTCAGGCCGGGGATGGGAACGATGCGTTCGGCGGGAACGTTTTCTTTTAGCCAGATTTCGCGGGCTTCTTCGTCCACGCCTAGAACCGTCGGTTTCGGAGTTTCGGCTTGGGTTCACCGGAGCACAGGCAGGAGTGCCTGTGCTACTATTTCGGCGCCGCCGAAGACGGTTACGTAGAGTTTTTCTTTGGCGAGGCCGTACCAGTCGGGCGAGGTGACCAGTTCCCAGGCGTAGGCGATAGCTTTTTGCTTGAAGTATGGGTTGGTCGCCAATCGGTCCGACGGGACCGAAGGAAAAATTGCCCATCATCTCGAAGAAGGTGTGGTGGCGCTTGGTGAAGCCGACATTTTCGAGGTCGTTATGTTTGCCGCCGGCGCGGACGCATTTTTGGGCAGTGGTGGCTTTGTTGTAGTCGCGCTTTTCGAGCCCAAGGAAGACGTCTTTGAACTGGTTCATCCCTGCATTGGTGAAGAGGAGGGTGGGGTCGCCATGGGGAACGAGCGAAGAGCTGCGGACGCGGCGATGGCCTTTGCTCTCGAAAAAGCGGAGGAACATTTCGCGGATGTCGTTTCCGCTCATTTTCTTGGTTTCAGAAGGCGTCATGGCTTCGCGGATATCCTCGCTGTGCAGCGCTGGCTGAGTTTGCCGCGTTGGTAAGACCGACGATTATGGCAGAGGAGGGGGAGTGCGGCAATTGGGCGGGAGGATGGATACCCCCCACCCGGGGGTGTGCGCAAGTTGTGAAGTAAATAGTTGAGGGGACTGGAGTTGCGGGAAATCCTGCGTGTGCGCAGAACCGCTCGGGGCCGGGCTGTCTGGAAGGTTCGGAGGGCTGAGGACGCAAAAATCATGACGGATGATACCACGGAACAGTAAGAATGTCAATAGTTAATTGTGTGGTACATGATTCGAACGGCGGGATTTGGGACGCAAGGCGAAGAAAGAAAGGGATTTAACGCAGAGGGAACAGGGGTTAGCGGAGGGGGCGGAGGAATCAAGGTGGGGCAGGGCGAAGCACTTGAGGGGGATAGATGGAGTTGGCTAGAGGCGGCGCCTGCAGGGTTCGCCACTGTGCGGATTGGGACAGCGGGCACTGACGCGCTCGGGGTAACATTTCGGCTGCATGTAGTTGATGGACGATGACGCGTTCAAAGCTGAGCGGCGCCACGGAGAGAAGGAAAATCAGATGAAAATGAAGACATCGTTACTTGTGGGCGCGTTCTCGCTAGCGCTCTTTATGGCGGGGTGCACCGCAGCGCCAGGACCAGCGGGTCCGCAGGGGCAGCCCGGCGCAACCGGCGCAACCGGAGATCGGGGCCAAGACGCAGATCGGCGCCGAGCCGAAGATCAAAGAATCAGGGACGCGCAAGCTCGAGATAGTCACGATACAGGCTGCCCGAACGGCCAGCATGTCGCTACGGATCCCGATGGAAGAAAGAGCTGCGCCAGGGACTGAAGAGGTTGTTGGTTAGACGGAATGCAGTTCTCGGCATACGAGGCGACATGCGCCGAGCTTGACGTTGCGGTGAAGTTGACAGAGGGCACGATGAATTGTGCCCCGTCGCAAGGCCGTCGAAGCGGCGGCTAAGCAACAGCCTCAGCAAAAGCATCAAACCACTTCTAAACCTAAGTCCGCGCCCTTGCGGGTCGAGAAACCTGTAAGGTTAACTCTAAGAATCGTGCCTTGCGTTTTTGTGCAGTGCCCTGGAGAATTCTAGAGTTTCACGCGCCTTAGCGAAAAATGAAACTCTCGTTTGCTGTTGCCACGCGAACTGATGCTCCTATGCTCGCCGCGCTGCATTGCGCGGTGGCGGAAGATCTAACCAAACGATACGGGCGCGGAGGTTGGTCTTGGCGCACGACGGAGAAAGGCGTACTGCTGGGTATGCGCCATTCGCATATGCTCGTGGCGCGCAGAGGCAGAACGATTGTTGGAACACTGAATCTTCCCAGCAAAAAGCCGTGGGCGATTGACGTCTCGTATTTCACGCCGGTGAATAAGGCGCTATATCTGATCAGCATGGCCGTGCTTCCCACCCTGCAACGGCAGGGAATCGGCCGGCAGCTCATCCAAGAGGCGGTGAAGCAAGGGCGCGCTTGGCCGGCGAATGCGATTCGGCTGGATGCGTTTGATGCGGAGGCTGGGGCCGGCGCGTTTTACGCCAAATGCGGATTTCGCGAGGTCGGGCGCGTGGTCTACCGCAAAGCGCCGCTCGTGTACTTTGAAATGGTCCTGTGATGGGACGAGCAGGCGGAGAATCGCTGAATTTGGAGCGGAGCCGGATGAAGACTTGCGGCAGCGCAGATCAGTCTCCCAGGTTGCGGCTGAGCTGGGCGTCAGAGGTTGAGCGTTCGCGGGCTTGCTTGGTTTCGCGTGACGAAAACTTCATCCGCACCAGCCAATTTTTCCGCAAGTTGACGCCATAGAACGGCACAAGAAACAGCCCGCGGAACAAGTCCTTGAGTAGTGCGCGCTGCTGCTTGAAGTTAATGAGCGCGCGCCAGCCGAGCTTTCTGAGAAGCGCAAGCCGCAAACGGGCAAGGTGGAACGCCATCCTCGACAGGGACGCCGCAATGTCTTCCTCGCGGTGATATTCGTAGTAGCCGAAATTCATGGACACGCCGGACTGCACTTTGATGAAGTTCTCGAGCGTGAGGTTTTTTGGATTCGCGGCGACATCGCGAATGAGTTCCTGGATTTTTTTGGAATCGGCTTCGAGTGTTTCGAGGCTGGAAAACCAGTTGATGAGTTTGACGCCCAGCGGATCCCAAAGGTAGTCGTTCATGACCAGAGGGAGAGCGAGGTGAAAAAGTTTGGTCACTGCCAGATGCACGCCGAGATGGCATTGATAAGCGTTGCCCATGCAGGCATAAAGCCGCGTGGTATCGCGCGTGACGCCGCGTTGAAAAGCGGCGATGACGGTGTCGAGATCCTTGGTGAACTCCGTGGTGTCAAAGCCGTTTAATTCTCTTTGGACGATAGCGGCGATCTGGCGGATTTGCAGAGTGGATAAGGCCAGGCCAACGCTGTAGAGGGGATCAACGGTATCGCTGGCGTCGCCGATGATGTACCAGCGATCGGGCGAATAGCGCTGGCGGCATTCCCACATGTAGGAGCCGTAAAAATTCGTGTCCACGACAGTGCCGGTCTGGATGAGTTCGACGAGAACCGGGTGCTCCCGGCCGACGCACTCGAGGAACTGCTCCATGTTATGAATTTCACCGTAGCGGATAGACGTCCTTGCGGTAGGTGATGCCGATGCTGACGAGGGGCGTGTTTTCGGGCGAGCGCATGGGGATGTACCAGATCCAGTTGCCTTTTCCGAAGAAATGATGCGTGGCGTAGTAAGGAACGTAGCAGCGGTTGGGCTCTTGATCGCTTCGATGCGGCTGAGAATTTCGGGATTGAAATTCGCCAGACGGAACCAGAAAACATCTTTTTGTTCGGCGACCTTTTGCTGGAGCTGCAAGTGTTTTTGGAGGACGCGGTTACGGCCGGTGGCATCGACGAGCCAGCGGGCGCGCAGGGTGTGCGTTTCGCCGGAGGGATCTTGTAGGGTCACGGTGTGGAGGCCGTCGGGGTTGTGGGCGGCGTTGATTTCCACAGCGAGGCACGGTGGCGTCGATCAACTCGACGCCATTTTGCATGTTGCGGTCGGCGAACCTCTTTGTCGAAGGTAAAGCGGTTGATTTGGAAAGAGAGGATGGGCGGAGCGGTGGGAATTTCGTCGACGATGTAGGTACGATCGGAGGGATTGTCGATATCGGGCTTGAAATAATAGGTGAGGCCGTATTTCGGGTAGTGCTTTTCGACGAGGTACTCGCCGAGGCCGAGCTCGAAAAGGAAATCGACGCTGACCTCGACGAGGGACTCGCCTACGATGGGACGATTTTTGTGCGGGCCCTCGACAACGGCCACTTTTAGATTAGGGAAGCGCATGTGCAAATAGGCGGCTGCAAGCTGGCCTGTTGCGCCGCCTCCCATGACCAGAACATCGCACGTCAGCAGCATCGGGGTTTGCACTCCGCGAATTCGTTGAATATAAATACCATTTGAAATCACGCGAGAAATGGGCCGAGAAATCCTAACATAGCGGGAGGAAATGTACCGAGCGCAAGCCGCGCGCGATGGCGCGCGAGGACGGAGCGAGATGGAGGAGTCTGCTGCTTGGCATGCATTCTCTTAAGCATGGGTAAATATGGGGCAACGGCGAAGGCGCAGTTGCTAGACTTGGCTGAGGGAAATTCGCGGCAATCAGTGCGCGTTACCGTGGTTTACACACTCGCCGGAATCGAGGGATGCAGTGGCGGTGATCAAATTCGACTACGCCGTTCCGCTAGAAAAGACCATGGAGTTTGAATCGGTCTACCATGCAAATTTGCAGCTCGCGCTTTCGGAAAAGCAGGAAGTATGGGAGACGCCGGGCGCGTTTTTTGTGTGGATGTTTGTGGATGGGGAGCTCGCCGGCGAGTCTTATGGCATCCCGCTGGCCAGCCCCACGGATTTTCTGGACGACCTTTTGGTTTTGCCCGCGAAGGAAAAGGAGAAAGCAGTCTGCTGCTACTCGAACACGATCCTGCCGCGATTTCAGAAGCGGGGTTATGGAGCGATTTTGAAAGCGCATTGGCTGGGGCTGGCCGCGGGCAAGGGATTCGATGTAGTTTACGGGCACGCGCGGCCCGGCGGGAGCCAGGCGCTAAACGCAAAATTTGGCGCGGTGTTTTTGGAAAATTTGCCGAACTGGTTTGGGTCGGGCGAGGATTATAAGAAGTATCGGTTGGAGCTGAACGCCGCTTCCTGAGCGTTGTGCCGGAGGCGGCGGCGATTGCGGCGGAGCGGCGTAGTCGAGTGTGCGTCCGGCTGCTAATGCAAAGTAGAAATGTCCGGCTTGTCTTGCGTCATGGCATTGGATAAGATTCGCCCACCTGTAAGGCGTCGCCGGTACGAGCGTCACCAACCCACGATTTGAAATTCGACTCGAAAGGAATCCCACGATGCCTCTCTCGAAAAAACTTGCGGCGGAATTCATCGGCACATTTTGGCTGGTCTTTGGAGGATGCGGGGCGGCAGTTCTGGACGCAGCGTATCCGCAACTGGGGATTGGGTTTCTCGGTGTCGCTTGCGCGTTCGGACTGACGGTGCTGACGATGGTGTACGCCATCGGGCACATTTCCGGGTGCCATTTGAATCCGGCGATTTCCGTGGGGCTGGCGGTGGGAAAGCGGTTTCCGTTTTCGGAGGTGATTCCGTACATCATCGCGCAGGTATTGGGCGGAATTCTGGCGAGCACGGTTCTGTACGTGATTGCGAGCGGCAAAGAAGGGTTCTCATTGAGCGGCGGGTTTGCTTCGAACGGCTACGGCGTGCGTTCGCCGGGAGGCTATTCGCTGCTGGCGTGTTTTGTCGCCGAGGTGGTGCTCACGTTTATTTTTGTTTTTGTGATTCATGGAGCGACCGACCGGCGCGCACCGGCGGGCTTTGCGGGAATCGCGATTGGGCTGACGCTGACGCTGATTCACCTGATCGGAATACCGGTAACGAATTTGTCGGTGAATCCGGCGCGCAGCACGGCGCCGGCGCTTTTTGCGGGAAGCGCGGCGATACAGCAGCTCTGG
This sequence comes from uncultured Acidobacteriota bacterium, assembly GCA_963804545.1. Classification (GTDB taxonomy): domain Bacteria; phylum Acidobacteriota; class Terriglobia; order Acidiferrales; family UBA7541; genus Acidiferrum. Next base: position 434,126 of record CAWDQW010000004.1, on the reverse strand, counting down.
CTATTCTGGCTGGCGCCGATCGTCGGCGGAGCGATCGCCGGGCTGGTCTACAACGGCGTTTTCGAAGAGCGGAAGCCGTAGTCCGGATGCAAGAGGCACCCGCGATGCGTACTGCGGCGATGGCCGAAACGCTAGGCGCGGGTTTAGCTAAAGCCGAGGACGGGATGCGGCGTGTAAGGCGCTTCGAGGGCGGCCACTTCTTCGGGAGTAAGTTTTAAGGAGAGAGCGGCGACGGCGTCGGTTAGATGGTGCGGCTTGGTGGCGCCGACGATGGGCGACGTGACGAAAGATTTGCCTAGCATCCAGGCGAGCGCGATTTGCGCCTGAGGAACGCCGCGCTTCGCGGCGACTTCGCCGAGGCGATCGACGACTTTGCGGTCCGCGTCTTCGGTTTTTGCGTAGAGAACTTTGCGCAAAGTGATCGGTCTCGCAGCGTTTTGTGGTTTCGGCTTGCCAGGGGCGCGCGAGGCGGCCGCGCGCTAGCGGACTCCAGGGAATGACGCCGATGCCTTCGGATTGGCAGAGGCGGCATCATCTCGCGCTCTTCTTCGCGATAGATGAGGTTGTAATGATTCTGCATGGAGACGAAGCGCGTCCAGCCGTGCAGGTCGGCGACGTAGAGCGCCTTGGCGAATTGCCAGGCGTACATGGAAGAGGCGCCGATATAGCGGACTTTGCCGGATTTGACGACGTCGTGGAGGGCTTCGAGGGTTTCTTCGATGGGCGTTTCGTAATCCCAGCGATGGATCTGGTAGAGGTCGACGTAATCGGTGCCGAGGCGGCGGAGGCTCTGGTCGAGCTCGAAGAAAATTTCCTTGCGCGAGAGGCCGTTGCCGTTGGGCTCGTCGCGCATGACGCCGTTGAGTTTGGTGGCGATGACGACGGATTCGCGGCGCGTGTTGGCTTTGAGGAAGCGGCCGACGACTTCTTCGCTGGCGCCGGCGGAGTAGACGTTGGCGGTGTCGAAGAAATTGATGCCGAGGTCGAGGGCCTGCTTGAGGAAAGGCTGGCTCTCTTCTTCGTTGAGGGCCCAGGCGTGGCTGCCGGGCTTGATTTTGCCTGTCGCGGGGGCGCCGTAGGTCATGCAGCCGAGGCAGATGCGCGAAACTTTGAGGCCGGTCTTGCCGAGATTGATGTAGTCCATGGTTTCTCCGAGTGAAGGCAGCCAATGCTTCCCACTTACCGCCAAATCCTAAGATGCAGTACACAGCGTTCGGTTGCGGGATTTAATCCACGCGCTCGCGGGTGATCTCCGGGGACTAAGAAGTTTAGAAGCTATCGAGGTTTCCAAAGACGATGCGGGAGCAAATAGGTGAAGCCCAGGAAGGCCTCCCAGTGCGTGGATGTGCCGGTTAGGCCGTGATTGAAACCTGTATCAAGCACCAAGTCTTTACGCGCCGTATAGCTAACAGCCCAAAGATTGCCGACGGCATTGCCGCGCAGGAAGGGCTGCGTGAAGTGCCAAATTTCTCCGGACAGAGTGAACCGTTTTGCGAAAGGATGCGAAATCGTTAGAGATTGACCGAATTGGCCGCGGCGAACGGGCCCTTGCTCCAGCTCGGTGAAAAAGGCGTTTGCGTCATAGTGAAATCCTTTCACATCCGCGCTCGCCAGGATCAGGAACGAGTTGTTGGGGCTGCCATAGTCAAACTCGGGAGCGCCGCCATCATAGGCGCGATGAAAATAACTGACCGCCAGTGTCGGCTTCGAGCCTTCGCCTTGGTAGAGGACGCTTTGTGCGCCGAGGAAAATATCCGCCACGCGATTGGCAGTGGTTCCGTCGGCGGTAAAGTGCGCGACGGGTTCAGCCGAGGCTAGAAATTCGAGACGCGGTGCGACGGCGAGCTTTATAACTTCATCGAAGCTGTATCGCGAGGAAAATTCAGGCGAATCGTAGGCAGGGAGAAAGCCCGTTTCAAACTGGAGGTAGCCCACTGGGGCGAGTGTCGCGGGGGTGGAGACGGTGGGGCGGCCGGGATTTGCTTCTGGCTCGTCGTTAGCAGGTGATTGGGCCTTGACCGGTTGCGAAATGATCGTCAGAAAGAAAAACGAAGTTACCAAGGCGCGGTTCTGCTTACTCATCGGGCGGCGGCTCCGGCTCGGGAACTTCTTCGCGGGTGACGGCTTTTAGTTCACGGCGGACGACGTCGGCGGAAAATCCGGCGCGGAGGAGGCTGCGGTACATGGAGGCGATTTTGTTTTCGGTGATTTCGCCGCGAAAGGAACGGAGTTTGCGTTCGAGGCGCTGGCGGACGACGGAGGACTCGTCGGTTTGCCTGGCGGTTTCGGCGAGGGCGGCTTCGATGTGGCGGTCGGGGACGCCGCGGGCGCGGAGGTCGCGGGCGATGCGGAATTTGCCCTGGCGGCGGATTTCGGTGCGCTGGCGGGCGAATTGTTTGGCGAAGCGGTCGTCGTCGATCATTTTGGCGCGCTTTAAGCGGTCCATCACTTTTTTCAGAAGTTCGTCGTCTTCGGTGCGGCGGCCGAGGAGCTGCTTCATTTCGTAGACGGAGTAGGCGCGGCGCATGAGGGCGCGGACGGCGGCTTCATAGAGCTCGGTTTCGGATTCGACTTGGCGGGGCTTGCCAGACACACAGGAAGATAGAGGTAATGAAGAAAGGAAGTAAAGAAAGGGAGTATTTATATCCGGGATCGCGAGCTGGGCTAGTTTGATTTGGTGGCCAAGCCCCACGTTCGCGGTTGCTTTCTTCAAGAAGCGGTCGTTTTGCCATCGAAAACGAACTCCGACGTATCCGTCTGAACAGCAATCGCCCGTCCGCCGATCAGGGTCGTTAAAATCCAAGGCCAATATACCGTTCGATATCAGAACTCGCCCGAGTCCCCCGTCACCTCTTGAGCCGCTTCCGAGGACTGCGAGAAGTTGGGCGTGGCCGCCATGAGCTTGTACACGTAAAGGATATCTACCGAGCTAACTAGGATCCTGCTGCCTCAGTATCTGTAGTTCAGGAGCAAGCGGTCTCTTCAGATGAATTTATTCAGAGATCAAGCTCGCGGTGTGAGGGTCGAATTGCGACTCTGGAAATCCATAACAGGCGACCTGACTTGGCAGCCATGGAGACTTCAGGCAAGCTCAATCGATATTGGGTCCTCACCCGGCGCGTGGAAGTGATGGAGTACCGTTTACGAAGCGCGAAAGGCTTCTGGGGAAGACCTGGATTACAGCCAGACCGTATTTCCGGATTCCAAAGAGGCTTTCGCTTGGTTATACTCGACCGGCAGGACCACTCTCCATTGTTTTGTCCCAAGCACCACGTGTAATTCTTGAACAGTGCAATTTGCGAATGCTGGCTTCCTAAGCCATGCCAGCTGGTAAAGCCTGGGCGATTATGGAGACTCGAGTACCAGATTTCACGCAATAGGATTCCCACTGCTCGTAGTTGTCGTTCGGTTGGAGTGGCCTCGAGACGGATTGCACTCAGCCACAGTTTTGAGCCAAGAAGTAATCTGCTGGCCGATGAAACCGGCGCTTGCTACTTGCGGGCGAAGCGTTCGAAGTCGGCCATTTGGCGTTCCATTTCCTCGCGGGCGGAGTCGGCGGCGGAGCGGATACCCTGGATGCGCAGCTGGAATTCGTCCGGGTTGGTGGAGCGGAGCAGCGCTTCTTCGAGGGTGATGAGTTGCTTGGTGTAGAGGTCGAAGAGCGACTGGTCGAAAGTCTGCATGCCGTATTGGCTGGTGCCGGCGGCGATGGCGTCGTGAATGAGGCGCGTTTTGTCGGCGTTGATGATGCAATCGCGGATGTAGGCGGTGGCGATCATGACTTCGACGGCGGGGACGCGGCCTTTGTCGTCGGCGCGGCGGACGAGGCGCTGGGAGACGATGGCTTTGAGCGTGGCGGCCAGCTGCAAGCGAATTTGTTTTTGCTCGGGCGGCGGGAAGACGGCGATGATGCGCTGGATGGTTTCCGTGGCGTCGAGAGTGTGCAACGTGGAGAAAACCATGTGGCCGGTTTCGGCGGCGAGCAGCGCCGTGGAAATGGTTTCGAGGTCGCGCATTTCGCCGACGAGGATGACGTCGGGATCTTGACGGAGGGCGGCGCGCAGGGCCGTGGAAAAGTTTGCGGTGTCGACTTCGACTTCGCGCTGATTGATGAAGCTGCGCTTGTCGCGGTGAAGAAATTCGATGGGGTCTTCGATGGTGATGAGGTGATCGGCGCGATTAGCGTTGATGCGGTCGATCATGGCGGCGAGCGTGGTGGATTTACCGGAACCGGTGGTTCCGGTGACGAGCACGAGGCCGCGTTGCTCTTCGCAAATTTTTCCAATGACGTTGGGCAAATTCAGTTCTTCGATGGTGCGGATTTTGGTGGGGATGACGCGGAGAACCATGCCGACGTTGCCGCGCTGCTGGAAAACGTTGACGCGGAAGCGGCCGAGGCCGGCGACGCCGTAGGCCATGTCGAGTTCGGCGGTCTCCTTGAACTTTTGCTTCTGGCGGTTGGTCATCATGCTGAACGCCATGGAGAGCATTTCTTCCGGGGTGATGCGAGGGACGTCGGTGAGCGGAGCGAGAAGGCCGTCTACGCGGAGATAGGGATGGTTGCCGACTTTTAAATGGAGGTCCGAGGCCTTGTTTTCGACGGCGCGCCGGAGAAGATCGTCAATGCTAATTGCCATGTCGTTGTGAGCTCCGCGAGAATACGACTGACTTGCGACGTTAGCACCCGAAATAGGGACGGGCAAGAAAGGCGGGGTGTCCGGTTGCGCGGTAGTCACCTGAACGGAAGGACAGTGTTTTGGTGAATGGTGATTGGTGACTGGTGACTCGTGATTCGAGTCAGTCCTTGGTGAGCGGTGGTATCCTTACTGGTGGTCGGGAGTGTTTTTTCGGGCGGAGGCTGTGGCGCAGAGGGCGGGGCAAGCCCCGCCCCTACAGAGTATTCGGAGCGAGCTCTCGATGGCTTGGGTAATTGTGGGCTCAGGCTTTCTTCAGGAAGAGGGAGTCGTAGAGGAAGCCGGCCAGGAAGCCGCCGGCTAGGGGGCCGACCCAGTAGATGCCGTGATTTTGCCAGTGGGAAGAGGCCAGGGCGGGGCCGAAAGCGCGAGCGGGATTGAGCGCGCCGCCGGTGAAGGGACCGGCGACCATGACGCCAAGAACGATGCTGATGCCGATGGCGAAACCGGCGACGGGGCGGAACGAGGAGGAGCGTTCATCGACGGCGGTGGCGAAGACCGTCAGGACGAGGAAGAAAGTGGTGATGCCTTCGAGGATCATGCCGTTGAGGCGAGTAAAGTCGTGGGCGAACATGGGGGTGCCGAGCGCGACGGCGTGCCAAGTGTCTTCCGGGATGACGGCTTTGAGGACGTAGGCGGCGGCGATGGCGCCGGCGAGTTGGGCGATCCAGTAGGCAACCGTGTCGAGGGTGTTGAGGCGCTTGGTGACCCAGAAGCCGATGGTGATGGCGGGATTGAAGTGGCCGCCGGAGATGTGGCCGAGCGCGCAGACCATGATGGCCATGGTGAGGCCATACGCGAGGGCGATGCCGAGGAGGCCGAGCGCGTTTGAGGCGTGGGGATACCAGTCCACGCAGGCCGCGCCTGCCGCAAAAAAGATCAGAGCAAACGTGCCGAGGAATTCCGCCGTGAGCTTCTGCCCAAGGTTGTACATCAAGGAGCCTCCCGGCCGGGGAACGAGCCGTGTCCGCTGCGACCGGGAAGGATTCTATCTGGAAGGCGAAGAGAAACGCCAGTGCTTCGGAGACTTTGTAGTGAGCAAGTTTCCTATTATGGCGTTTGTCCAGAGTCAGGCAGGAGAGAAAAATTGCTCTTACTGTGCTGCTCATGAACTCTCATTCCGTTGACGCGGCACGCCATTCGACGAATTGAGCAAGCTGCTCTATGGCGCCTCCCGCGCGACGCGATCTCCTGTCGCGCACAGGTCCAACGAGGAGTCCCCGAGTGGCGGCGAGAAGCAGCGTGGCTTCCGCACGATCGACTTTGGAGGAAATGGCCACTTTCTCGGTGAGGTTTTGCCAATACGTCAGTGGGTCTTCCAAAACGCCGGGGTATTTTTGCGGATCTCGCAGAGCAATGGCATAGAGTTCGAAGACGAGCCGCAACGCGGGCCGGGCGCGAGGAGCGCTGAGTCGCTTCCAATACCAGCGCAAGAACTGCGGAAGAGTTCGAGGCAATTTTTCCGCTGCGGAACCACGATAGGATGCGGTCGTCCTCGCGTTCGCGCAAGCCCTTCAGGACTTCGCGCATGAGTCCTTCCCGCGAGCCGAAATGATAGACGAGCATGCGGGCGTTGGTTTTCAGGGCTTTGGCCAGCGGGCGGAGCGTCAAGTCGCCCAAGCCGTGCGAGAGCACATAGTCGATGGCCTGGTTGCGGAGTTTTGTACGAATTTGCGGGTTTTGAGGACGCGCCATGGAAACTCCTTGTCCATTAGTGTAACGAGTGTTACAGTAACAGCGTCAGCCCGTGATTGCAAACTTTTCGGTGCTCTCGGTTGCCACGCGCGGAAGAGTGATTGGCTTAAGGAGAATCGTATGCGCAAGGTCTTATGTTTGGCATCGTGGTTTCTTTTTTGTCTGCCGGTGATGGCACAAAATACGCAACAGGATAAGAACAAGCAGGTGGCTCGAAGGTTCTTTGAGCAAATCCTCGACCAAGGGCGGTTCGAACAGTATGCGGAATCTCACGCGAAAGATTTTGTGGCCCATGTGGGAGACCGCAACGCGACGTTGGAGGAAGACATCGCCGCTGCCAAGGAGGAGCGCCAGGCAATGCCGGACATGAGAGTCGCGGTCAACCAGATTCTCGCTGACGGAGATCTCGTCGCGGTTTACTGGACTGCATCCGGCACCAATACTCAGGCTGGAATGGGTTTTCCGGCCACGGGGAAAAAGCTGCGGGTCGATGGCATGACCATGTTTCGCTTCAAAGCTGGCAAAATCTCTGAAGAGTGGAGCGTGTGGGACATGCTGTCCGTCCTGCGACAGGCAGGGCTAGCCAAATGAATCCATTCAGGAGACGCTAACGAAGCTGGATCGGGTTCGCGGCAGAACTTGTATAGGGAAGAGCGCCTCTTCCTTTTACGCGTTGGTCAGAAACCAGCCGCACGGGAATTTGCCGCGGCTACGAGGGCTTGATTAAGCGAGCGGTATAGCCTTTCGGATAGGTCGTCGTAGCGTGCGCGTTCCGTTTCTTCAAAATAAACGTCGTTCCACGAACCCATCCCGCCGAATACCCATGCCTCTTCCACGGAAGCGAGCAGTCTGACAGGCCTCCAGGGAGAGAAATCCCGCGGGCGCCAAGTCGTTGTGATAGAGGCTTGCAAACGGCTCTCGTGAATCAAGCCGGGCTAGGGCACTCTCAAAAGCTGTCGTAAAATTGCCCAGATTCTGCGAGCGAGAAATACTGGGCGATCTCAATTAGAATGTTTCTTAGTTCGCTCTTCAGCTGCGCTAAATCTTGAGCTTGGCCCCTGCCCAACTGGTCGGATTCTTGAAATCGCCAATGTAAGCTACGCGCCAGATTCTCCTATCGGCTTCCTTTCTCTGTCGTCGACCCTCCACTGAGGCTCCCAGAAATACGTTCGGTGCAGCGTTGATACGTCTCTATCAGCCGATTTACCGGCCGCCACCGACAAATCCAACCAGAGTCCTATCGGGAGCGACGCTCTTGTTCGAAGGCCAGTAACTCACACGAATGCCGCACACTTCCTCTTTTCTTAAACGCGGCTAACCAGCTATGGACATCGGCTGCAATAGGCGCTCTCAGCGTGCATTCGGTTCTTTGGGCGGTAGCGCCGCTAAATCGCACCCATTCGCAAAATCTAAACGAGCTGTTCCTGCTCTGAAAATCAGGGCTCTCTAGGATTTGCGCGTCCCTGGAGGAAGGCGTTCCCGTGAGTGGTGAGTGCAACAATTTGAGCGATTGTTCCTTGCATTCAGCCACCACGTCTGAGCGGAGCGACAATTTGACGGTCCGCTGATTTTGGCTTCGGTCAGCGAGACGCGGCGGCGACGGGCGCGTTGACCGGCGTGAGCCAGTTGTGGCGATCGGGTTTGGTGCCGCTGGTTAGGGCGAAAAATTCTTCCTGGAGGCGGCGCGTGATCGGGTCCGGCGACGCCTTTGCCGACTTGGATTTTGTCGACGGAACGGATGGGCGTGATTTCGACGGCGGTGCCGCAGAAGAAGACTTCGTCGACGATGTAGAGCATTTCGCGGGGGATGACCTGTTCCTTCACGGGGATGCCCAGATCTTCGGCGAGCGTGACGACGGTGTTGCGCGTGATGCCGGGCAGAATGCTGGTGGCGAGCGGCGGGGTGTAGAGCGCGCCGTCGTGGACGAGAAAGACGTTCATGCCGGAGCCTTCGCTGACGTGGCCGCCGGAATCGAGCGCGATGCCTTCGGCGTAGCCGTTGAACTGGGCTTCCATGCGAATGAGCTGCGAGTTCATGTAGTTGGCGGCGGCTTTGGACATTGCGGGAAGCGTGTTTGGCGCGATGCGCGTCCAGGAGCTGACGCCGACTTCGACGCCCTTGGTGAGAGCATCCGGGCCGAGATAGGCGCCCCACGACCAGCAGGCCATGTAGATTTCAATCGGAGAGCTGAGCGGATTCACGCCGACTTCGCCATAGCCGCGGAGAACCATGGGCTTGACGTAACAGGCATTCAGCTTGTTGAGGCGAACCAATTCGGTAGCGACATTGCAAAAATCATCGAGGGAGTAAGGCAAGTCCATGCGATAGATTTTGCCGGAGTTGATGAGGCGCTGCATGTGCTCGCGAAGGCGGAAAATGGCGGGGCCTTGCTTGGTGTCGTAGCAGCGAATGCCTTCGAAGACGGCGGAGCCATAGCTCACGACGTGCGAGAGGACGTGGAGTGTGGCGTCGTCCCAGTTGATCCACTTTCCGTTGTGCCAGATTTTGTCGGTCTTTTGGATGGGCATGATGGTGTCCTTTTGGTGGCGCCACTCGCGGTGAAGCCTGAAAGTGCAGAATACGGTACGCGGCGGGGAGCGTCAATGAAGTGTATTCGGGGTTGTGAGGAGTGCAAAAACCAAATTGGCGTTTTGTCAAATTTGTGCGGCTAGAAGGGGCTCTGTTTTTCTTGAGGTTGAGGATTGGGTTGCGCCTGATTGTCGCTCGGCGCGTCCAGAGAGCGAAACGTCGCTTGCGCTTGCGGAAGAATCTTTCCGTTGCCGTTCTCCCAGACGCCGAGCAGAAAAAATGGCAGCGCTGTGGCGATGGCCATGAGTTTGGCGCGCCGTGGAATTCTGGCTTCCGGTTCCCAGCGGAATAGTTGGGTGGCCACGAACATGGTCAGCATGGCCCAGATGAGCAGGGAGCTGAGTTGGATGAGCAGCTTCCAAAAGGGAAGGGACAAATATAAAGCGCTCTGCAAACCGCTGACGAGATAAGTGGCCGGCAGAAAAACCGCGACTCTCTGAGCGACCTTCGGCAAGTACGCCAGCGGCAGAGTGGCGCCGGACAGAAAAATCAGCGGCAGCCAGATGAGTTGGTTGATCACCTGCGTTTCCTGCATAGTGTTGGTCACACTGGCGACGACCAAACCGAGGCAGCCGAAGGCGACGGTCCCAACGGCCACGAAAATGGCCAGAGAAATGAGATCGCCAAAACCGGGAACATGGAAGATGAGCCGCGCCATAACAAGCTCTACACACACCGTCGGGATGGTAAGCACGAAATTTGCGAGGACGCTGGAAGCCAGCATATCGATGGCGCTGACCGGCGCGATGTGAAAGCGACGGAGAATGCCCTGCTCGCGAAACGTAACGAGAGCGGCGCTGAGCCCCCAGAAGCTGCCCATGACGTTGAAGGCGATAACAGGCCCAAGAAAGTAGGACACGAGCCGCGGATGGCCCCTGGCGAAGACGCCGGCGTAGAGAAAGAACATGCCAAGCGGGAAGACCACGCTAAAGAAAAAGAACATGCGATTGCGCATGGCGAGCTGCATGCGCATGCGGGTGAGTGTGGCGAAGTTTCTCAATCGCGTAGCCTCCTGCCGGTCATTTCGATGAAGACGTCTTCGAGGGAGGGCGAAGCGATTTCGAGGCTGACGAGTTCGTTGCCCTCGGCTTCGAGGTGTTTCACGAGGTCGACAATGGTTTTTGGCGGGCGAAGCGAATGAATGACGTAGGTGCCGTCGAGTTCGCGCGCATCGGCTACGCCCTCCAGATTTTTGAGCGCGCCATCGACTTCGGGCTTTGCGAGGCGGACTTCGATGCGCGTGGCGCCGCCGGCGCGGGACTTCAATTCGCGGGGAGTGCCGAGAGCGACGACTTTGCCGTGGTCGACGATGGCGACGCGATCGCAGAGGCGCTCGGCTTCCTCGATGTAGTGGGTGGTCATGACGATGGTTTTCTTTTCGTGCTTGAGTTCTTCGATGATGTCGTAGATTTCGCGGCGGACCTGGGGGTCGAGGCCTGCAGTGGGTTCGTCGAGAAAAAGAACCTTCGGATCGTTGAGCAGGGCCATCGCGAGGGCAAGGCGCTGTTTCTGGCCTCCAGACAGCTTGCTATAGAAGGCGTTGCGTTTTTCTTCAAGGCCGAAGCGCTTGAGAAGCTCTTCGGGGTTGCGGCGGCGTTTGTAGAAGCTGGAAAAAAGACGGAGAGCCTCCATGACGCGGAGTTTATCGGGAAGCGAGGTGGATTGCAGAGCGGCGCCGATTTCGTGCTTCAGTGCTTGCGAATCGCGTTGCGGGTCGAGGCCGCAGACGGAGACGCGGCCGCTGTCCAAATCGCGCAGACCTTCGAGAATTTCGACCGTCGAAGTTTTTCCAGCACCGTTGGGACCGAGCAGGCCAAAGACTTCGCCTTCGTCGACACTGAAACTGACGCCGCGAACGGCTTGGACGTCGCCGTAGCTCTTGACCAGGTCTTCGACTTGCAAGATGGGAATTCCCATTTGTTTTGATGGCTTCGTTTTGCGCGCTAGTTCTTCTACGCAGGAGCGCCTCTTAGGATAACGCAACTGCTCGCATTCTCCTTAATTTTGGAAGGCTCGCGGATTCGGCGCGTTTCGGCCGCGATGCCACGTCTACGACTCGCAACGATTGACAGAGCCGAACCAGCCGCTATCATCGCACCGAACGAAAACGAGAACCGGACTCATGAAAACATCCAAGAAAACACAGGTATGGGCATTTGCAGTTGTTTTGGCGCTCGGCGGGTCGTTTGCTGGGCGCAAGGCGAGGAGCGATGAGCCGCCTCTCAAGATCGCGACGGAGCCATTTCTGCCGACGACGGGACCGTACGCCGTCGGAACGCACGAATATTTGTGGATCGACGAAAAGCGGCCGGATCCCTTTATGAAGGGTGCCAAAGTTCGGCGGCATCTGATTGTGCGAGTGTGGTATCCAGCGGAAACGGCGCCGGGCGCGGCGAAGGCACCGTACATTCGAGACGTCAACGAGTTCGCCGAGAAGAGCGATTACCGGGCGTTGGCCACCGTGAAGACCAACGCGGTCACCGACGCGCCGATCGCGAAGAGCAAGGCGCCGTTTCCGGTTCTGGTCTACCAACCCGGCGGTGGCACGCAGCGTTTCGTCGGCACATTTGAAACAGAGGAGCTGGCCAGCCGTGGCTACGTGGTTGTGGCCGCGGATCATCCCGGGTTCAGCGAAACGGCGATGTTTCCCGACGGCCTCGCGTTTAAGCCGGATCAGCACGTGGCTCCGCCCCAAAAAGGCGATTTCCGCGACGACGTAGACAAAAACTGGGCTTGGCTGAACGACGAGGTGTTTCCGACATGGACCGCTGACGCGTCCTACACGTTGGACAAAATTACAGAGTTGAACAAGACCGCTGGGCAGATTTTCTACAAGCAGCTCGATCTATCCCGGATTGGCATGTTCGGGTGGTCTTTCGGCGGAGCAACATCTGTCGAGATGAGCATCGACGACCCGCGCGTGAAAGCCGTCATCGACCAGGATGGGCAGCTTTTCGGCGACGCGCGCAAAAAGGCCACTGCCCGTCCGCTCATGATGATGCACCACGGCAACGAAGACAAAGCCGACAAGCCGGAACAGGAAGCGGTGCTGAAAGATTTGATCGCCCAAACAAAGGTCTGGGATCAGGCCATGATGGAACACTCGACCGGCGACCGTTACGAAGTGACGATTGCCAAGACGCAGCACGGAAATTTCAGTGATTTCATGCTGGCCATTCCGCAAAATCCTGCGGAGCTTGACGCGCGACGGGCTCATGCGATCGTGATTGCCTATACGCTGGCGTTTTTCGACAAATACCTGCGCGGGCAAGATAGCGAGCTTCTCAAAGGGCCGTCGGCCAAATATCCGGAAGTTACCTTCAGCAAGAAACCCTGAACGGCGAAGAAAACCCAAGAGAGCCACGGTGGCGTGGACTCCAATCGGCATGCAGGGCGTCACATCGGAGCGTAGAAAAGATAATCGGCGGAATAGGGGACGCGGAGTTCCTTGCCGGCGTGCGAACCGTCGCATCCGGTTGCGGGAGCTTTGCCGCCTTTGGTGTTGAGCCGCTGGATGGTAGTGGCCCGGGAAAGGAGCCCGGTGCCTTCGTGGCTCACGACGTTGACGAGAAGCCAGGGAACGGAATCAGCATCCGGCGAAGGCACATTGGCGACGGCTTTGCCGGTGACGCGGCTGCCGTCCTTCACTTCCCAGGAAGGTCCGGCGAAATGCTTGCCGAAAGGTTTGCCGTCTTCGCCGAAGAGCTGGGCGTCGGGGGCCTTGAGCGTCCAGGCGAATTCGGTGACGCCCTCTTTGCAGGTATAGACCTGATCGCCTTTGGCATGCACGCGGAGAAGAAGCTGTTCGCCTGCGGGGGGCTGGAGTTGCTGTGGAACCTCCTGGGCGTTACCGGAAACTGGAAGAAGGATGCTCGCGGCGGCGAATACGCCGGAGAGGATGAATGCATGAATGTGAGCGCGCATAAAACGATTCCTCCTGTGAGGCCACAGCTAACTTCGGCAGCATGAACTTATCTATCTTAGGTCAGATCGTGGGTCGGTTCCAGGCGCGCAAGCGCGGAATCCACCGTGGAACATTGCGGCAATATTGTTCGTAGTCCGCGCCGAACAATTTTCGCAAGGTGGGCTCCTCGTAGAATCGCACAAACAGTGCTACTCCGATCAAGGCTACGCAAAGCACCCAGAGCGCGGCGATGCTGGCTCGCCCAAAGATGACCCAGAGACTAAGCCAGCCTACAAAGAAGCCAACATACATCGGATTGCGCACGTAGCGATAGAAACCCACCACGACGAGCTTCTGTGGCGGAGCAATCGGTACGGGCGTGCCGTGTCCTGTCCAGCCGAAATCCCAGATGCAGCGTATCGCCACGGCGAAACCCAAGACGGACGGTATGGCGGCCACCCAGCGCCAGCGCATTGCACCAACCGTGTCAACACGAAAGCCCAGCCAAGGGGGCAGCAACCAGAACCAAAGAGCAAGGAAGGCGGCGCCGGCGACGAGTGAGGCGAGTGCCGTCGGCCAATGCGAAACAAGACTCATATCTCGCGAAGTCCCCGCGTGTTCCTTCGTCATAAATGCCTCCACAACAGCGAAGTAAGAGTTCAATGGTTACACCTTCTATACGAGGTTGCGCGCGGAGAGGTTACGCGAAAGAAATGACCAGACGAAACGGGCTCTGGGGATGTGCTCGAGCCGAGCAGGAAGCCAGGATCGCTGTCCTGAGAGAGACACGAAGGGTGGTTTCGTCGGGTCTCAGCTTAAGACTGGCGTGGAGCGCGCCGGTGAGATTTCCTCGACGCGGATGTTTTTTTGCGCGGCGGAGTCCAGAGATGCTTTTTTACGTTGATGCGGGATTCGACGACGGGAATGCCTTCGGATTCGAGAAGCTTTTTTTGGAGGGAGGCGTAGGGTTCGCGGATCAGGATTTTGCCGTTGGCGCCGAGGACGCGATGCCAGGGGATGCCCTTTCCCGAGGGGGTAGCGCCCATGGCGCGGCCTGCGGTGCGCGCGCCGCCTGGGAGGCGCAAGGCTTTAGCGAGGGCTCCATAGGTTAGAACCCGGCCGCGGGGAATTTGTTTCACGAGCTTGTAAAGGGGAGCAAATGACACGGTCGCGCAACTCCTTGCACTAATGCTTGGACGAATCTAGCGAATGCGCGCCATCTATCGTAAGAGCAGGCGAGAGGCGCAACAAGAGAAATAATCGGCGCTACAGTGTTGTATGAAGTGAGGCGTTCAGTTACAAGCAGCGAGCGCCAGCGAGTAAGTAGCGCGAGGAACGGCGATTGGGTAGCGGATCAGACCGCGAGTGAGTAGGACAAGAAACAAAGTACGCCGGCAGGCATCTAATGAAGTAAGAGAAGAGAAACTACGAAGAAAGGCAACGATGAATGGAACCAATGAAACAAAGCGAAAAAACTAATGAACGAATGTGAAGCAAATTCGCTAGGTTGTACGCATCACCGATGCAAAGCAATCTGTTGGGCTAGTACGGAACGTTCATTGACGGCGTAGTGGAACGTAAGTACACTACAGGCACGGTCGATGACTCGAGGTGAGGTCATGGCATTTGTCCGCCGAAAGGGAAATTCGTTTTATCTGGTGCACAACGTGCGCCGCGGCGGAAAAGTGCGGCAACTGCATCTTGCGCGGCTCGGGGAAAGCGCGCGAATCACGGATGAAGTGGTCCGCAAAGTTTCCAAGAAACATCCATTCGTGGAGCTGAACTGGCAGGCTCTGCGCGAACAGATGCATAAGCAAGTGGATCTGGCCGACGGCAGTTCTCCGGCGATCCAAAAGCTCGTCTCCAGCCTGCGAGCGCTCAATCTAGAGCTGGCGGACCTCTTTCCGCCGCTTCTCCGGATTTCTGAAACGCCCACGGTGGCGCGAGAGCTGTTAGTGCAACTGCGGCTTTTGCAGTCCACTCTTCAGGTAAAACTCAGCCAGTTTGACCGGAAGCGCGGACGGTTCTGTAATGCGACCATGCGGATGCATGGGCGCTAGGAGGAGACCATGAGCTCCCAAATACTGCCACTCGATCCAAATCTGCGCAGCAACACGACGATTGAATTTCAGACGGCGTTGCGCTCGAAGATCGTCGGACAAGCGGAAGGAGTGCAGGCGCTCGTAGACCTGTATCAGGTCTTCTGCGCGGGGCTGAATTCGCCCGGGCGGCCGGTGGGGAACCTCCTCCTGCTGGGTCCGACGGGTTCGGGCAAGACGCGCATCGTGGAAGCGGCGGCGGAGATATTGTTTGGAGACGCGCGCGCGGTGATCAAAGTGGATTGCGCCGAATTTCAGCACTCGCATGAGATTGCTAAATTGATTGGCTCGCCTCCAGGCTATCTGGGCCACAGGGAAACACACCCTCTGATCACGCAAGAAGAGCTGGCCAAGAGCCACACGGACAAGCTGAAGCTGAGCTTCTTGCTTTTTGACGAAATCGAGAAGGCGTCTGACGCCCTGTGGCAATTGCTGCTGGGAATGCTGGACAAGGCGACGCTGACGCTCGGGGATAACCGCAGGGTGGATTTGTCGCAGACGGTGATCTTCTTAACGTCGAACCTGGGCGGGGGTGAGATTACGGAGCTGATGCATGGCGGAATGGGTTTCATTCAGCCAACGGACAAGCCGGTCACAGGACTAGACGAGAAGGTGGAGCGGACGGCGATGGAAGCGGCGCGGAGAAAATTCTCGCCCGAATTCATGAACCGGCTGGACAAAGTAGTGGTGTTCCACCCGCTGAAGCGGGAGCAACTTGAAGAAGTACTTGAGATTGAGCTCGGACAGGTGCAGCAGAGAGTCTTGGAGACGGCGAAAGGCCAGTTTCTCTTCCGCGTCACGCAGGGCGGAAGAGACTTTTTGTTGCAAGAAGGAACTGACCAGCGGTACGGAGCACGGCACCTGAAGAGGGCCATCGAGCGGTACGTGGTGTATCCGCTGGCGAATCTATTGGCTACGGAACAAGTGCATCTGGGTGACCTGGTGTGCATCGATTGGGACCGCGAACACAAAGAACTCACCTTCGCGCGAGAGGGTGAAGGCGCCTTGGTGTCGCCGACGGTGCCCCAGATCGGGCAACTTGCCGCAGCCGCGGAAGCAAAAGACGGTAAGACTGCTGATCCGCCCGCAGAAGTGATAGTGGCTGAGAGGAAAGTGCGGGCGGCGCAGCCGTCCGTGGCACCTGCAGCGGCTCCACAAGGGCGAAAGAAGACGGATCGTTAGAAAAATCAATCCGTTGGAGGGATTTTTGGGGCGCACCCGGTTGAGTGCGCCCCTTTTTGTCGTCTGAGGACTGACAGAAACTGTTTCATCCTCTCACTTTGAACCTCTATGGAACACCGTCTCACGGCGTGAGACAGTTTCCACAATTGCAATACTCGTATGTCATTGAGTTTGTACCGGTTTGTGGCGTCGCGAGGAAAGGTTCGGATTGGCAGTTCTCATGCTCTATTTCCTCCCAAGCGCATGGCTGAGACGCAGGAGCGCCTCGGGCAAGTGAACGCGGAAGGGAACGTAGCTATGAAAGCCGCCGCAAGACAGCAGTTGGATCCAACCATCCGAAGCACCGATACGCGCGATTTCGAGGGAGCGCTGCGCTCGAAGATCGTGGGACAAGCGGAAGGTGTGCAAGCGCTGGTGGACCTCTATCAAGTCTTCTGCGCGGGATTGAACTCGCCTGGACGGCCGGTGGGAAATCTGCTCTTTCTTGGTCCGACGGGTTCGGGCAAGACCCGCATTGTGGAAGCGGCTGCGGAGATTCTGTTTGGAGATGCGCGCGCGGTGATTAAGGTGGATTGCGCGGAATTCCAGCATTCGCATGAGATTGCCAAGCTGATTGGTTCGCCTCCGGGATATTTGGGACACCGCGAGACTCACCCGCTGATCACCCAGGAAGCTTTGGCGGCAAGCCATACGGAGAAGCTGAAGCTGAGCTTCTTGCTGTTTGATGAGATCGAGAAAGCATCCGACGCCCTATGGCAGTTGCTGCTGGGCATGTTGGATAAGGCGACTTTAACTCTTGGCGACAACCGCCGGGTGGATTTGTCGCAGACGGTGATCTTCTTGACGTCGAACCTGGGCGGCGGAGAGATCACCGAGCTGATGCAAGGCGGCATGGGATTTGTGCAGCCGAAGGACAAACCGGCCGCGGGGCTTGACCAAAAAGTCGAGCGAACGGCAGTGGAAGCGGCGCGCAGGAAGTTCTCGCCAGAATTCATGAACCGGCTGGACAAAGTGGTGGTTTTCCACCCCTTACGCCGGGAACAGCTTGAGGAAGTGCTGGAAATCGAGCTCGGCCAAGTGCAGCAAAGAGTTTTGGAGACGGCCAAGGGGCAGTTCCTTTTCCGGGTCACATCGGCCGGGAGAGAGTTCTTGTTGCAAGAAGGAACCGACCAGCGCTATGGAGCGCGGCACCTGAAGAGAGCCATCGAGCGGCACGTGGTTTACCCGCTGGCGAATCTGCTGGCTACGGAGCAGGTCCACTTGGGAGACCTGGTGTGCATCGATTGGACCAAGGACAATGAAGGACTGAGCTTCGTTCGCGAAGGGGAGAATTTGGCGATACCGGCACGACGGGTGGAACCGGTTGCGGCGACTAGGGCGGCGCAAGCGAGAAGCGGCCGGAGCGTGGAAGCGCCTTCCACGGCCATCGGGCCCGAACCCACGCCGCGAATGGCTCGTTAAACTAGCCTTTCGTCAAACTTTCAGAATTCTGAATCGCCCGGGAGAAACTCCACCCGGGCTTTTTCTTTTGGTGGCGCTAAGGATTATGAAAGGTACGACTAGACGTTTTCATCGATTCTCGAACGCATGAGATTCAAAAAGTAGGGAAGCGGCCGGCAGACACAACGCCCCAGAGACGCGGAGAATTCAAGAGCTTATGTGGGTAGACGAATGAGGGGCTGCGACCGCGCGGCCCCTCTGGCCTCCATAGCTCTTCCGCTTACTGCTGTTTTTCAAGCTGCGCCGCAACCTCGGGGAGCACCGCCGTGCCTTCGATTCGCACCGCGTCGAGGCACTGCGGATCCAGGCCCAGAGCTTTCAGGACCGTAGGCGCGACCTGTGTGGTGGTGGTGGCGCTAGAAACGGTCTGTGGCGAGAAGTGCGGATTAGTTACCAGCAACATGACATTGGTGTCGTCGTGGGCGAAGCCGCCGTGATCTCCGAGGGCCGAGCCTGAGCCAATGTAAGTCATGCCCACGTTGGGCGTAACGATAATATCCGGCGAGCGTGGATCCTGACCTGGCTCCAGACCGCCCGCGTTATAGTTCAGCGCCAGGGTCGGGCCATAGAAAATCTGGCCGAGCCCGATGGCTGCCGCATTGCTTTCGAGAAGTTGCACAGCCGAAGAGACGCTTGCGCCCTTGTTCAGCCAAAGCACGGAAACGTCGTCTTCGGTGGCGCCAATGCCACCTGGAGTCAGGGGTGATTCCGAGGCGGGAATGACGCTGCTCAGCAGCGTGGCCGGAGTAGTGGGGGGGCCGGTGACCAACACGTTCGGATCGATGGGAGACATGCCGTGTTTCGCGGTGATGATGATCATCGTTTCGTCATAGATGCCGGCATGTTTAAGTGCGCTGACGAGTTCGCCGATGGAGGTGTCGACGTAGGCGATCTCACTCACGAGTTCCGGGTTCGGAAGAGCAGCTGCGTTCTGGTAACCGCCCGTACCTAAAGCGGGTTCGATGAGGATTTGGCCAGTGTACACGGATTGAAAGTTCATGCCGAAGACCGCCGGAATTTCCGCCGCCTTGCCGTTGTGGGTCTTGCCCGCAATCTGGTTGAGCAAACCATTCAACCGAAGGGCGTCGTAGCATTGAATGTTTGCGAAGCTGCTATTCCACCCGGATAGGCTGCTGGAGTCTGGGATGGTGGCGCAGGAAACGCCTTCGGGTGTCGTTACGCCGGGCAGAGCCACCACATTTGAGTCCACTTCCGGTGCGTAATAGTCGTTGAGGCCCTGGCCGCCAGGGCCGCCAACCATCGAGTATGACGGGTGCTTGTCGATCCACGCCGTGTAGCCGCCTGCGGCATGCACCACGCCAAAGATGGTGTTGGTGCGGACGAAGTCCCAGGGATATACCGGGGCGCAGCCCTTCGCGGGGTCACGCGAGAGCTTCCTGGGGTCGAGTGAAGCGATACCGCCCTCGGTAGGCGCGGCGTTCGGTGCGCCGCCATTCAGCGCCGTATGGTCAAGGTCCACGCCTTGATCGTTGTCGGTAGTAGTGCCCGTGGGCGCCGCAAAGGGTGTGCAAGTTCCCGCAGCCAGACCTGTGCCGGTCATGATGGCGGGCCCATCGAGCGACCGGTCGTAGGCCACGTCGTAATACAGTCCTGTCGACTTCGGCGTGCCGCCGGTGACGAGGGCGGCGATGCCGGGAAAAGAGTCTGAGGGCTTTGAGGAAATCGTGCCCACGTAGTTGATGCCCGTGCGGCTGAGAGCAGCCATATTCGGGCAGTACGGATCCCCGTTATTTGCGCCGGCAATTCCGTGGGCGCAGTTGTAGAAATCCACGGCGTGCATGCCGTCAATACTCAGCAGCAGCACATGTTTAATATGATTCGAGCCAACCTTATTTGCATCAGCACCGGCACCTGGCGTCCAGGATGCCAAAATGACCGCCGCTGCAGTTGCCGCAAGGACTCGCCTTTTAGCCTTCATGTAAAGCCTCCACGAGCGTATTAGTCCCCGAAGGATACGCAGGCGTTATTTCTCTGTGAAATCTCAACCAATCCAATGGTGCCGGGCTGGCACCTGCTCCACTCCGGCTCGCGGCCCACGGCGGTACCGCAGCGTCGCTCTCAATCAACTATTGATGGTAGTTTCACGAAAGACCAACGCAGTGCTGCTATTGCTCCCAACCGAGGAGGTTTTCCAATGATCCGCATGAAATCCGTAGCAGCACTCGCAGCAGCTTTTTTATTGATCACAGCCATGGTCCCGGTGGCGGGCGCGCAGAACCACGACAATCATAACGATTGGGGTGGGCGCGGCATTCGCCACGTTCTGCTCATCAGCGTCGATGGAATGCACGCCTTGGACTATATCAATTGCTCGAAGGGAATTAGCGGCGTCAACGGCGGCCAGCCTTATTGCCCGACTCTGGCCGAGCTAGGCGAAACGGGCGTCAATTATCTCGACACGGCTACTTCGAAGACCTCCGATTCGTTTCCAGGATTAATGGCGTTGATGACTGGCGGCTCGCCCCGCACGGTAGGCGCATTCTATGATGTCGCCTATGACCGTTCACTCGCTCCTCCGACAATCACGACGGGGAACGGGTTGGCTGGAGGCACTTGCACACCCGGAGAGGCATCAACGGGGACAACTACGGAGTATGACGAGGGCATCGACATCGATCAAACAAAGCTAAACGGTGGAGCGCCGAGCGGCGACGGCGGAATTAACTCGATCGATCCGCGAAAGCTGGTCCGCGACCCGAGCAAGGGTTGCGCGCCGGTGTTTCCCTGGAATTTCGTGAGGACGAATACGATATATGGGGTTATACATGCCGCGGGCGGGTACACGGCGTGGTCCGACAAACATCCTTCTTACTCCGCTGTTTCCGGCCCGGGCGATGGAACAAACATCGATGATTACTACGCGCCTGACATTAATTCCATTCCCGTGAATCTCCCCGGCGTTGCTGGCTGCGATCCGCTGCCCGACCAAACCACAGTTTCCGCATCGAACGCCTGGACGGATAGCTTCCAAAACATCCAGTGCTACGACACGCTCAAAGTGAACGCGGTTCTGAACGAGATCAACGGAAAGACGCACAACGGACAGTCGCGTGCGCCAGTTCCGAACTTGCTAGGGATGAATTTCCAAGTGGTCAGCGTAGCGCAAAAACTGATCGAGAAGTCGCTGAAGATTACCGGCGGCTATGTGGACGCACAGGGGACTCCAACGCAGTCGCTACTCGACGAAATCGAGTTTGCGGACGCGTCCATCGGAAAGATGGTTGCCGCGCTGAAGAGCAATGGCTTGTACGACTCGACGCTGATCATCATCACCGCCAAACACGGGCAGAGCCCCATCGATTCCGCACGCTATGCCGGGATCACCTCGACAGGCCCCATAACGACCTCGCCAGCCACGATTTTGGATGGCGTAGGTTGCTTGCCTTTCTCCGAATCGCCGTCTAACCCCACCGGCATTGGCCCGACCGAAGACGACGTCTCTCTTGTGTGGCTGAACAGCAGCTGCACTACGGCTAACGCAGTTAAGATGCTTGAGACGCAGTCACCTACCTCCTCTAATATCGCGGGCGTCGGCCAGATTTTCTGGGGACAAGGCATCACCCAGATTTACAACGCGCCGGGACTTCCCCCGAATGGTGATCCGCGCACTCCTGACATCCTCGTAACTCCGAATGTCGGAGTCACCTACTCCGGCAGCACCAAGAAGCTTGCTGAGCACGGTGGATTCGCGCACGACGACGTAAACGTGATCATGCTGGTGTCAAACCCGCAGTTTAGCGCCAAAACGATTACGACTCCGGTGGAGACGATGCAAGTGGCCCCCACAATCCTGAAAGCACTGGGCCTCGATCCATACAGCCTGCAGGCCGTGCAGAAAGAAGGCACTCCGGTGCTGCCTGGAATCGACTTCGACAACAGGTAGAAGATCGCAGGTGACAATCGCGTTGCAAGAGGCGGGCGTCGATGAGGCGTCCGCTTTTTGCTTTAGGAACGTATCGGGAGACGCGAGGACCAGAGTGTCTGGCTCTCTTTGGTGTCAGACGTTCCTACCGGCCAACTCCTCCGGTCCGGGAACCAATTTCGCTCCGTGAAGTGTGGCCGCGCGCTGGAGAGCGTCGGCGATGCTGAAGCAGATGTTTTCCGCGCCGACGTGACGTTCGAATTCGGCTTGTTTCATGAGCTGGGCGGGCTGTTCGCGAGCGCCGCAAAGCAAGAGAGAGCGGCCGGACGCGTGGATAGTGTCGGCCAAGTCGCGGATGGCGCCAAGGCCGGTGGCATCGATGGCGGTCATGTTGCGCAAGCGCAGGATGACGATGGGGGGAGCAAGTCCAGATCGGCGAGGATCTCGGCGAATTTGTCGGTGGCGCCGAAGAGAAATGGGCCGTGGACGCGGTAGACCGTCGCGTAAGGCGGGATGTCTTTGCCTTGCAGGATGTGTTTACGGCTGTCTTCGACGTAGTCTTGGGTAACTCGCGCAACGGTGGTGGTGCGAGAAACTTTTCGGATGAACATTAGCGCAGCCAGGACCATGCCGACTTCCACGGCGAAGGTCAGATCGGCGACCACAGTCAGCGTCACGGTGATCAGCCATACCGTGATATCGGCGGCGGTAAGTTTCAGGATTTCCGGGACCTCACGCCATTCGCCCATGTTGTACGCGACGATCATCAAAATAGCGGCGAGAGCGGCTAGCGGAATATTTTTCACCAGCGGCGCGGCGAAGAGGACGATGGCGAGCAACGTCAGCGCGTGAATCATGCCTGCAACCGGAGTTTTCGCGCCGGAGCGGACGTTGGTGGCGGTGCGCGCGATGGCGCCAGTGGCAGGCAAGCCGCCGAACAAGGGAGAAACGATGTTGGCGACGCCTTGAGCCATCAGCTCGACGTTGGGATTGTGCTTATCGTTGCTCATGCGGTCGGAAACGACCGCGGACATCAAGGATTCGATGGCGCCTAGCATGGCGACGGTGAAGGCGGGAGAGAGAAGCTGGCGCGCCGTGTCGTAGCTGAAATGCGGGATGGCAAATGTCGGGAGGCCGCTGGGGATGCCTCCAAAGCGCGTGCCGATGGTTTCGACAGGCAGGCGAAGCAGCGTTACGGCGATGGTGGCGCCGAAGGTTACGACAATGGCTCCCGGGATGCGTTTGGCGAACTTGAGACAGAAAATCATGATCGCGATCGAGAGTAGGGACAAGGCGGTTGCGGGCATGGAAATGGTGTTCCAAGCTTGGCCTATGGCTGCCATACGGTGGAAGAAGTCGCCGGGGACGTGGTCCATGTGGAGACCGAAGAAATCGCGAATTTGTGTGCTGGCGATGAGGATAGCGATGCCGTTTGTGAAGCCGATGATCACCGGACGTGGGAAATATTTGACCGCGGCGCCCATGCCGGTGACGCCGAGCAGAACAAGTAGGACGCCGGCCATCATGGTGCACTCGAAAAGTCCATCGATGCCGTGCTTGGCGATGATTCCAGAGATGACGACAACGAAGGCGCCGGTGGGGCCGCCGATTTGCGTCTTTGAGCCCCCAAGGGCGGAGATAAGGAAGCCGGTGACGATGGCGCAGTAGATCCCGGCCTGGGGAGAGACGCCGGAGGCGATAGCGAACGCCATCGCCAGCGGAAGAGCGACCAGGCCGACGGTGATGCCTGCGATTAGATCGGAGAGGAATTTATGACGGTCGTAATCGCGCAGTAAGAGAACGGATTTTGGGAGCCACTGATTCAGCGCGGATGTCATTCGAGCTCGGGCTTATGCACCCAATATGGTCAGTCCATTTTAGCAGGAGAAAAACGAATTGCGTGGCGCTTAGAATTCGGATGTGCTTGAAACAAAAATCCGATGACGCGGATCCTGAAGATTGTTGGAATAAGTGGACTTTTGGTTTAGTCCGCGGCTTCCGAGCGGGCGGGCTGCGGCTTCCAGCGCAGGATGGGTTTACGCGCGGCGCCGACTTCGTCGAGACGGCGGACTCGCGTAGTGTGCGGGGCGGTCTTGACAAGCTCGGGGTTCGTGGCGGCTTCTTCGGCGATCGAGCGCATGGCTTCGATGAAGAGATCGCATTCCTCGCGGGATTCGGATTCGGTGGGTTCGATCATCAGCGCGCCGGGAACGATCAAAGGGAACGCCGTAGTGTAGGGATGGAATCCATAGTCGATGAGGCGCTTGGCGATATCCATGGTGTTGACGCCGTTTTTCTTTTGAATGGCGTCGCTGAAAACAACCTCATGCATCGAGGGCAGGGAATAGGGAAGCTCGAAGATGCCTTCGAGATGTTTGCGAATGTAGTTTGCGTTGAGGACGGCGTCTTCGGTGGCCTGACGTACGCCGGGACCGTAAGCGAGAATGTAAGCGAGCGCGCGGACCAGTACTCCGAAATTTCCGCTGAAGGCTTTGACGCGACCGATGGAGTCGGGGCGCATTTGGTCGAGCGCAAGGCGGCCGCCCTCTTTCTCTACAAGAATCGGGACAGGACGGAAGGGCTCGAGGATTTTTTTCATCGCGACAGGACCGGCGCCGGGACCACCGCCGCCATGGGGCGTCGAGAAAGTTTTGTGGAGATTTAGGTGCATCACGTCGACGCCGAGATCGCCGGGGCGCGTGATGCCGGTGAGGGCGTTCATGTTGGCGCCGTCCATGTAGAGCAGTGCGCCTTTATCGTGCAGAATTTTGGCGATTTCCGGAATGCGCTCTTCGAAAATGCCGAGCGTCGAGGGATTCGTGATCATCAGCGCGGCGACATCCGGCGTCACGAGGTCGCGCAGTTTTTCGACGTCAATCTGGCCGTGCGATTCGGATTTGATGTTTTCCACTTCGTAGCCGGCGATCACCGCGGTAGCGGGATTCGTACCGTGGGCGGAGTCGGGAATCAGAACTTTTTTGCGCGGGTTGCCGTTTTTTTCGTGGTACGCGCGGATCAGCAGGAGGCCGGTCAATTCGCCTTGTGCGCCGGCCGCGGGTTGCAGCGTCATCGCATCCATGCCTGTGATTTCGAGGAGGCATTTTTCCAGGAGTTGCAGAATTTTCAGGCAGCCTTGCGAGAGTTCTTGCGGCTGATAGGGATGTTCTGTGGCGATGCCGTCGAGCCGAGCGACAAATTCGTTGACGCGGGGATTGTACTTCATCGTGCAGGAACCCAGCGGGTACATGCCGAGGTCGATGGCGTAATTCCAGGTGGAGAGGCGCGTGAAATGGCGAATGACTTCGATTTCGCTGACTTCGGGGAAACCTTCGACGCCCGATCCGCGGTGATTGGGGCCCAGCGATTTTGCGGCGTCGGCCGCAGGAACATCAAGCGGAGGCAGTTCGAACGCGCGCTTGCCGGGCGAGGATTTTTCGAAGATCAGGCCTTCGTTTTGGTTTGTGTGTGTGGTCGCTTTTTTGATTTTGTCGGTCATTGTTGAGATCGCGCTCTTAGGGGCGCAGCATGCTGCGCCCCTTCGAAGAAATTCGTTCCCTTAGATAGGTTGCTCCAGTGCGCGGCGCAGGGCGGCGGCGAATCGTTCGATTTCGGCGCGCGTTGTGGTCTCTGTCACACAAACCAGCGCGTGCTTTGTCAGCTCGGGATAGGCGGTGCCCAAGACGAATGGACCGATGATTTTTTCGCGCAAGAGATAGGCGTTTACGATTTTTACGGAGCGCGGGAGCTCGATCGTGAATTCGTTGAAGAATGGCGCGTCGAAAGCGCGACGGACGCCGGGAATTTTTTCCAGCTCGGCGAGCGCGAACTGCGCTTTCGAGAGATTTTGGTGGGCCATCTCACGCAGACCTTCTTTACCGAGAAGCGTGAGATGGACCGTCGCGGCGAGCGCGCAAAGCGCTTGATTGGTGCAAATGTTGGAAGTGGCTTTCTCGCGGCGGATATGTTGCTCGCGCGTCGCCAGCGTCAAGACGAATCCGCGGCGGCCTTCGGAGTCGGTGGTCTGGCCCGCGAGGCGGCCGGGCATCTGGCGAACGAATTTGTCGCGCGATGCAACTACGCCAGCGAAAGGGCCGCCATAGCTCGGAGCCAGGCCGAAGCTCTGAGCTTCCATCGCGACGATGTCCGCTTCAGCGGGAGGACGCGTCAGGCCGAGCGAAACGCCTTCTGTGATGGCGGTTACCAGTAACGCGCCCGAAGCGTGCGCGGCGTCGGCAAGCGGAGCCAGCGTCTCGATTACGCCAAAAAAATTCGGCGATTGCACGACCACCGCCGCTACATCATCCTTCAAACGAGGCCTGCAGCGCTTTTTGATCGAGCGTGCCGTTTGCCGCGTAGCCAATCTCTTCCACATGCAAGCCGGAATTCTTGGCGTAGGTTTTCAGGACGTCGCGATATTCCGGATGGACGGAGCGCGCGACAAGAATGCGGCTGCGGCCGGTGAGGCGCTCCGCCATTAAGACGGCTTCCGTCGTGGCCGTGGAACCGTCGTACATCGAAGCGTTGGCGACTTCCTGGCCGGTGAGCTGGCACATCAGGGTTTGAAATTCGAAGATGGCTTGCAGCGTGCCCTGCGTGATTTCCGCCTGATACGGCGTGTAGGAAGTAAGAAATTCGCCGCGTTGGATGATAGCGTCGGTGACGACCGAGCGAAGATGATTGTAAACGCCGGCGCCAAGAAAGCTGGTGTACCCACCGGAATTTTCCGCAGCGCGCGCCTTGAAATAATCGATGACTTCGGTTTCGGAAAGTGGCCCGGGCAAATTCAAAGCTTCGCGAAGCCGGTAACGCTCCGGAATGCTGGAGAACAATTCATCGATGGATTTCGCGCCGATCGCGGCGAGCATGTCCTGCCGCTCGGCAGGACTTTTCGGAAGATAGCGCATCAGGCGGAGGCTTCCTTGCTTTGCGAGGCGATGTAGGCTTCGTAAGCGGCGGTGTCCATAAGGCCGCTGATTTCCGCGGGATTGGCGAGACGCACTTTGATGAGCCAGCCCTCGCCGTGCGGATCGGTGTTGATTTTTTCCGGCGTGTTGTGCAAAACCTCGTTGGCCTCGACGACTTCGCCCGAAGCCGGAGCGTAAATGTCGCTGACCGCCTTCACCGATTCCACCGTGCCAAACGTTTTCCCGGCCTCGATCTTCGCGCCAACCTTCGGCAGCTCGACGAAGACCACGTCGCCCAGTTCATGCTGCGCGTAATCGGTGATGCCGATCGCGGCCACGCCGCCCTTCACGTCCACCCATTCATGTTCTTTGGTGTAGCGATAATTCGCCGGATATGCCATTAGACCACTCCTTGCCGCCACGCTAAGCCGTGGGCGACGTAATCAAATTCAGGTCAAACATTCGCTGCGGCTTGCGGCGTCGCAACTTTCTTCAGCCGCTTGTAGAACGGAGTTGCGACGACTTGCGCTTTGCACTTTTGCGCGCGAATCTGCACGTAGATCGCCGTTCCTAGAGCCGACAGGGCGGGCGGCACGTAGGCGAGCGCGATATTCTTGCAAAGCGTCGGCGAAGGCGAGCCGCTGGTGACCACGCCGATGATTTCGCCGTTTTCGTTACAGCAGCAATATTCATCGCGAGCGATTCCGCGGTCGACCATTTCGAGGCCCACGAGCGTGCGCGTGACACCAGCGGCATTCGCGCGCTCCAGCGCCGCGCGGCCGATGAAATCGCCCTTCTCCATCTTGCAGTAACGATCGAGGCCGGCTTCCCAGACGTTGATCTTGTCGCTGATTTCGTGGCCGTAGAGCGCCATTTTGGATTCCAGGCGCAGCGTGTTTCGCGCGCCGAGCCCGCAGGGAATGATGCCGAACTCGCGTCCGGCTTCCATCACCTTGTTCCAGACCATCTCGCTCGTGGCGGCGTCGGAAGGAACGTAAATTTCGAAGCCGTCTTCGCCGGTGTAGCCGGTCCGCGCAATGAGCGTGTTCTTTAGCCCGCAGACGGTGCCGTGCGTGAACCAATAATTTTTAATGCACGCCGAGATTCGCGTCGGTCAGTTTTTGCAGCAGCTCCTCCGCGCGAGGGCCCTGGATCGCGAGCTGCGTGTACGCGTCGCTCAAGGTCCTCAACGACGCAGTCGAAGCCTTTCGTGTTTTCGCGAACCCAGTTGACATCTTTCTCCCGCGTACCGGCGTTGATCACCAGCAAATAGTCGTCTTCGCCGAGGCGGTGAACGATCACGTCGTCGACGAACGTGCCTTCGGGATAGAGCATCGCCGAATAATGCGCCTGGCCGATCGCGAGTTTCGAAGCGTCGTTCATGCTGAGGTGCTGGACCGCGGCGAGTGCGCCTCCCGGGATGCGTGCCGCTGCGAATGCGGATGTCGCCCATGTGGCTGACATCGAAAACGCCGACGCTGGAGCGCACCGCTTTATGTTCCGCGACCAGACCCGCCGCTCGCAGGGTACTCGACGGGCATATCCCAGCCGCCAAAATTCACCATTTTGGCGCCCAAACGGCGGTGCACCGCGTTCAGCGGCGTCTTGCGAAGTTCGGTGATAGGAGGAGTCGTGACGGATTCCATTCCGTGTGCTCAGGAAGAAATTGATACTAACATGCGCCTCGAAACGCGTCAAAGAAGCGCGGCCCGGAACGGGAAAAGCGAGGCGCGGGACGTAAAGCGGCCATGCAACGCAGGGGCGGGGAGTGTAATAAAGGAAACGCGCACGGCACAAACGTCCAGCTTGCTGGCTTCTGCCAACGTCAGGTAAAGTTTTCGTGGAGGCTCCTATGGCGGGTCCAATCGTCTGCGGTCAGTGTGACAAGACGGAAACGAACTGCAACTGTGAAAAATACTGCACGATTTGCAAGGGGCAGATTAACGTGAAGCTTTGCGCGGATGGACTGTATTATTGCCCGGACTGCCGGGAAGCTTGCGATGTCGCCCTCGCCAACAACTACAGTGACCGTTGAATCCAAAGGTATTGAGTTGCAGATCGATCCCGATCCGCGATTGGCGGCCGCGGCAGGCGGCGCTGCGCGCTATTTGGCCGAGATCGGCTGGATTGACGGGCGACGAAGTGGCCGATCTGCAAAAGTCCGTGGTTGCCGCATGTGAAGAAGCGTTCGAACATCTGGCCGAAGAACATCCACACCTAACAGTGACGCTCATGCGTTTTCCGGATCGCATTGAGGTCGTCGATGGCACACGAAGGCGATGCGGAGCCGGCGGTGGGATTGGACCGGATCGCGGGATTTGCGACTCACATCGGAACTCCGGGCGGGCTCAGCGGGGTAGACCGCGTCCAATATGAATCTCAGGCGGGATAGCCATGACGCGATTGACGAAATATCTGGGTCGCGCGCCCATATCGCATAAGTTTTCATTTCTAAGAACAAAAGTGCCGGACACGATCTCAAGTGTCCGGCTCTTTGTCTTTTTGTGACTGTAAAACCGCTTCGCAAAGCTACATTTTGAAAGAGAAGGTATTGTGCTTGATGAGCGAGGTCATCTGATCGTCGCTGAGCGACATGTGCAAGGTCACGCGGTCGCCTCCCGGCGTGATGCGAACCTGATCGAGCAGTGCGGCAAGGTCTGGATTGTCCTTTTGCGCTTGATAGCGCTTGTAAAGAAAGCCAGCTTGAAGCAACTGTCCCAGCGTGTTGGCATCATCGGTCGAACCGCAGATGGCCTGAACCTTTGCGTCGAGGTCGCTTCCAGCCTCGATATTGATGATGGAGTTTTGCATCCGCATCACGAGCTTCGCAGCTTCGGGGAACTGCTCGATCTCCGGAGCCAATTGCTGCATCGCCAAGCGAGTATAGGCAGGATTGGTCACCAGCCACACGGAACTGCCCGTGTTGGCTTCATTGATCAAGGAGAAGAACTTGTCGTTGCGCATCAAGCCTTCCTCATCGCCGAAGCGCACGCTGATCATTTTCTCCAAGATGCTCCTGTGGCCATACGCGGCAGTGCTGGAATCGATGAAAACGAAGAAAAGGTCAGTAGCGCCGGTTCCGGTGCCAAAAGCATAAAGGGTATAGCCGTGGAAAGAAGTCGTAGGAAGCTTTTGCTTCTTGAAGTAGGCGGCCGTCGAGTCCTGATTGAAGTTGCCCAG
The DNA here is from genome assembly GCA_963804545.1 of uncultured Acidobacteriota bacterium. Classification (GTDB taxonomy): domain Bacteria; phylum Acidobacteriota; class Terriglobia; order Acidiferrales; family UBA7541; genus Acidiferrum. The sequence continues at coordinate 404,495 of CAWDQW010000004.1, read as the reverse complement.
CGCAATGCCAACCATCTGTTCGCCGGTGGGAACCGCGTCCGAGCCCGTGCCCTCGGCCTTGGCCGTCATTCCCTCGGCTACGAGAGCCCAGGCAATCTCATCGACTTGGCTGTTTGGATCATTGCCCGTGGAAGCCAGGAATTTCTCGAATTGGCGAAACCGCTCTGGAAGCACTTGCTCTTGCAATTGCGGAAACCATTTCAAAGTGCGGGCTTTCTTCAGGTCGGCGTAGCCGAACTCGCCCACGTCTTTGGGAAACATCCCGATGACGTCTGCGGCGAGTGTGCCGGCTTGCGCCGGTTTGGGCAGCGCGAGCGCCACGACAAGTAAAAGAATGGTAGCCAACAGTGCGCCAAGCACCGGCATGGTGCCTAGCCGGTCTAAATTCGCTATCAATTTCATGAAGTGCTCCTTTCAATGGCTGGGGGAAGCTCTATTCTACGCGGTTGTCGAGCGGGGCGCTTCCCCAATCGCTCGCGAAGAGAGGCTACTTTTTCGCGCATCAGCGCCACGTAGGCAGCTATCCGATAATTCCATCGAGATTGATCTCGACGTTGGCTAAAGCCCCGCGTGCCCCCGCCGCGGCCATGTAGCGACGCTACTTCCAAGTCTGACCTCATGGATGCGGCGGCGATAGCCTCCAGTTGTCCCAAACGTTCGAAAAGGGCAACGGTCCGCTCCGCCACCTGCATTGGAACCTCCGCCGCGCCCTTTGTGGCGGATTGAATCGCGGTTTCCCGTTTCTGCACTTCCTCGGCGTTGCCTTGCGGCAGCTTGAACGCGGCGATTACGGCATCGTAGGAAGCTGCGTCGCGATCGATGGCTTCCGCAAGTTCGTCGGCGGCATGGCGCAGTTCGTCCAAGCTCCGTAGAGAGCCTCTCTACAAACGCCGCCTTGGGACTTCTTTTTGCGAGAAAGTCCAGCAACCATTTGCCCCAGCGAAGCCGCCATCGCGCCAGCCATAGCGGAAACGCTGCCGCCTCCCGGCGTCACTGTCGGCGCCGCCACCGCTTCCAGAAACGGCCGCGCCAAGCTTGCGAGTTTGCCGTCCTTGGCTGCTTCGAGCGGCACCCCGCTGAGCGCAGCGGCCAGCTTATTTTCAAACACCTGCGCGGGGGAGAAGTTTTCCAATTGCAGGAAAAAATCCGCTGCCATCTCGATCGCTTTCTTGGGAATCAGGCCGACGATTTCGCTGCCAACCGGCACGGCGCCGTAGCGCTCCGCTTCGCGCTTCACCATTTCGTAGACGCGATGCATCGGCGTTTGCTCGAAATCCGTCAGGTTGATGGAGACTTGCGCCAGCTTGCGCGCCTTCAACTCCACGCCCATGGATTTTACGTAACGCATGCCGCCGGAAGAGAAGCGAATAGCTTTGGCAATTTTGTTGGCGATGCCGATGTCCGACGTGTTCAGGTTCACGTTGTAAGCGATCAGAAATTTTCGCGCGCCGACCACGGTAACACCCGCCGTCGGATGCAGCTTCGGCTCGCCGACGTCCGGCTGGCGATCGTGATTGTGCTTCATCTCCTCGCGCAAACCTTCAAACTGTCCGCGACGCACATTTTCCAGATTGACGCGGTCCGGCCGCGTCGCCGCCGCTTCGTAGAAAAACACGGGAATCCGGTAGCGTGCCCAAATTTCGTGTCCGGTGCGGCGCGCCAGAGCGACGCAATCCTCGATAGTGACGCCTTCGATCGGAATAAAGGGAACGACGTCCGTTGCGCCAACGCGCGGGTGCGCGCCGCTGTGCTTCGTCAGATCGATCAGCTCCATGGCCTTACCGACGCCGCGCAATGCCGCTTCCGCCACGGCATCCGGTTCGCCCGCCAGCGTGATCACGCACCGATTGTGGTCCGCGTCCATCTCGCGGTCGAGGACATACACGCCGGGGACGCTGCTCATCGCCGAGACAATGGCATCGACCTTAGCGGGATCTCGCCCCTCGGAAAAATTCGGCACGCATTCAATCAGTCTTTTCATCGCAAACGTGTTCCTCGCGTCTCAGCTTGACCATCATAGGAGATTTTGTGCCTCCAGAGCCACCTTGCCCGTAGCGGGGAGTGCGGCCGATCGGGAAATATTCTGCCAGCGGCTTATTTGGGAGGCTTGATGAAAGGGCTCGGAGGAGGATATCTTTTGTCACCTTCGGCGGCATCGGACGGAAATCCTTGCTCACACGGGGTAGCGCCGGGGGCGTGTATTGCTTCGAAGGCATGGAAGCCAGTGGCTTTTTCTCTACCTTCTTGGCAGCCGGCTCGCCCTTCAGGAACTGAACCACTTGCCTGATAAAAAACACAATCCCTACGATCCAGAGCCCAATGATCCCAGACTCATAGAGGCTGTAGCCGAACGCCGTAAGAAAAAACGTGGCAACTACAAAGAGAATTCCCAAAAAGGGATAAAAGTGCTCCGACAACAAAGACTTCTGCTCCGTCCTCTTTACTTGCAGGATTTTAATCTTTTTGACCGGCTTCTTTTGCGGGTTAGGCTTTGGCTTTGTCGGCGGCATGGACCACGACACCCCGCTTCATGGTCATCCAGCAGGTGTTCATACCAAAATAATAAGGAATTTCGCGGTAGTCGGCCACTTCGAAGACGGCGAGGTCCGCCAATTTGCCAACCCCGAGCGAGCCGACCTGTTTCTCGCGCCGCAGGGCATAGGCTCCGTTGATGGTCGCGGCCGCGATGGCTTCGGCAGGAGTCATCCGAGTTGGCTGCAGGCTAGCGACAAGATCATCGGCATGCTCATTGTCGGGCTGGTTCCGGGATTGTAGTCCGTGGCAAGAGCCACAATGGCCCCGGCGTCGATTAGCTTGCGCGCCGGCGCGTATCTTTGCAGGCCAACATGGAAATCGCAGCCGGGCAGAAGCGTCGCAACGGTCTGAGACTTGGCCAGCGCCGCGATGTCGCTGGAATTGATTTGCTCGAGATGGTCGCAGCTGGCCGCGCCGAGCTTCACGGCGAGTTGCGTGGCTCCGGTCCGCGTGAGCTGTTCCGCATGAAGCCTGGGCGCCAATCCGTGTTGCTTGCCAGCTTCGAGGATTTGCTTGGATTGCTCCCGTGTGAACGCTCCACGATCGCAGAAGACGTCGCAGAACTCCGCGAGTTTTTCCTCCGCGACTTCGGGAATTAGCCTTTCGGTCAGCAGCGTAATGTAACTTTGCGCGCCGGCAGACGTGCCGCGATACTCCTCGGGCACGACGTGCGCCCCCAGAAACGTTGACACGATGTCCAAGGGCTGTTCACCAGTCAGTTCCTTGTGCAGGCGCAGAATCTTCAATTCGCTTGTCACGTCCAAGCCATAACCGCTCTTTGCTTCGATCGTAGTTGTGCCGTAAGCCGCGAATTGTGTGAGCGCGCGCCGCGCTCGCTGTTTCAAGGCTTCTGATGTCGCGGCGCGCAGTTTTTTGACCGAGTTTAGGATGCCACCGCCTTTGCGGGCGATCTCCTCGTAACTTGCACCCGCGATTTTCAGTTCGTATTCTTCCGCGCGGCTGGCGGCATGAATCAGATGGGTGTGCGAGTCGACAAATCCCGGCAAAACGACGCGCCCGCCAAGGTCGAATTTCTCCGCGCTCTTTGCGTCCGCCAGCGCTTCGATCTTCGCTCTGCGCTCCCACTGCCGCGATCACACCGTCGCGCACTAGCACCGCCCCATCTTTAATAATGCCGAGTCGCGCGAGCGCAGCCCCACGCCGCGGCCCGTCGCCGCGCAGCGTCAACAACTGCGCCGCACCAGTGATGAGGAGGGAATCGGACAAGGTCAAGGTATTATGCCGGATGCGGCGCACAGCGGGACAGCCATTCCTGCCTGTCACCTGTTTTTTCTCGCTGGCTATGTGTAAAAAAACTCAGAAGAATCAAGAGTGTTTGTCTTACTCAAGCCCCAGCCGCCTGCCCCTTATAAGCCGGAACAAACTCCTCATGCACAAATTGTTCGAACTACGTGGGCGTAGTATTCGCTGCCGACCGCGCCTCAAGCACGCGCATGTGCCCGCTGTTCAACGCATCCGCCATCTCACAAATTAGCGTCGCCATGTTCTTCGACATACCCATCTGCGTCATCCCCTGAATCACCTGCTCGGTCGGCAGTTGCACGTAACTCAAATTCGGCTTTCCAATCGCCGCACCCACGATTTTCGCGATCTGCAGTAGTTAAGTCTCGTTGCCCATGCAATTCCCGCGTCTGATGCCCGCTGAAATCGAGCTTCGCCAGTGCATCCGCGGCGGCCATGGCGATGTCGTGCGTGGCGATCACCGGCAGCGCCAGATCCGCGCGCACCGGTCCCGCCATCATGCCGAATCCCTTGATGATTCCCACTTGCGCCAGAACATTTTCCATGAAATATCCAGCGCGCAGAAAAAGTGCATTCAACTTCGGAATTTGTGAAAATCTCTCTTCCATGACGTGAAGCCCCGCCACCGGCCCCGTCTTATCCACTTTGTCGGCGCCATAACTGCTCAGCGCGACGACATGAGTCACGCCTGCGGCTCTCCAGCGCTTTGGCCATAGACTCCGTCACCGCATCCTGTTCCGCGCGATAATCCGTGCTCGCCAGATTCGGCGGCACCAGTGCGTAAACCGCGCTTCGCTCCCGTGAACGCTTTCGTCACCGCCGCCGTATCCGCAAGATTCGCCTCAAAAATCTCGGCGCCCAGAATCGGTAAATCCCTCGAGCCGGCCTTTGCTCCGCCCCACCACCCGCACCTTTTGTCCGCCGTCCAAGATTGTTTCCGCTACAATCTTCCCCGTGTGCCCTGAGGCTCCCAAAATGACGTACATGTTTCCTCCTCGATCCGCTTTCTGCATAGGTAGGATGCCGTGTCCAGCCGGGAAGATATGCCCTAAAGCTGCTAAAGCATCGGTATTTTGACGCCGGTCTTCTTCGCGAATGCGATCGCTTCGGGATAGCCGGCATCCACATGGCGGGCGACGCCCATGCCGGGATCATTCGTCAACACGCGTTCGATGCGCTTGGCCATTTCCTTTGTGCCATCGGCGACCGTGACTTGCCCGGCATGCTGCGAATAGCCGATCCCCACGCCGCCGCCATTGTGAATGGAAACCCACGACGCGCCGCTCGCCGTATTCACGAGCGCATTGAGCAGCGGCCAATCGGCGACCGCATCCGAACCGTCGAGCATCGATTCCGTTTCGCGATAAGGCGAAGAGACCGAACCGCAATCGAGATGATCGCGCCCCATCACCACCGGCGCTTTTAACTCACCGCGCGCGACCAATTCATTCAGCGCCAACCCGAATTTGTCGCGCTCGCCATAACCCAGCCAGCAGATCCGCGACGGCAATCCCTGAAACTTAACACGTTTCTGCGCCAGCTTGATCCAGCGCGTCAGATGTTCGTCGTGCGGAAACATTTCCAGCACCAGCTGGTCCGTCCGCGCAATGTCCGAAGCTTCGCCGGAAAGCGCCGCCCAGCGGAACGGCCCTTTGCCTTCGCAAAACAGCGGACGGATATACGCCGGCACGAATCCCGGAAAGTCGTAAGCGTTTTTCACGCCGTGTTCGAACGCGAACGTCCGAATATTGTTGCCGTAATCAAACGTGACCGCGCCGAGCTTCTGCAAATCCAGCATGCCTTGTACGTGCTGCGCCATCGCCGCGAGCGCGTGCTTCCGATACTCCTGCGGATTACTCTTGCGCAGCTCCAGCGCGGCTTCGAGCGACATCCCATTCGGCACATAGCCCGCGATGGGATCGTGCGCGCTCGTCTGGTCCGTCAGAAGGTCCGGCACAACGCCGCGCTTCGCCAGCTCCGGAATCAAATCGGCGCAGTTGCCCACCAACCCCACCGAAGTCGCTTCGCGCTTGCGCACGGCATTTTTCAGAATGCGCAGCGCCTCATCGAGGCTCGTCACCATCACGTCGCAATAGCCGCCCTTCACGCGCCGCTTGATGCGTTCCGGGTCGACGTCAATCCCCAGAAACGCCGCGCCATTCATCGTCGCAGCCAGCGGCTGCGCGCCACCCATGCCGCCCATTCCGCCGGTCACAACCAGCTTGCCCGCCAGGTCGCCGCCAAAATGTTTTCGCGCCGCCGCCGCAAACGTCTCGTACGTCCCCTGCAAAATCCCCTGCGTACCGATATAAATCCAGCTTCCCGCCGTCATCTGGCCGTACATCATCAGACCCGCGCGATCCAGTTCGTTGAAGCTTCTCCCAATTGTTCCAGTGGCCCGTCAGGTTGGAATTGCAAAGCAACACGCGCGGCGCATATTCATGCGTCCGAAAAACCGCCACCGGTTTTCCCGATTGCACCAAAAGCGTCTCGTCGGATTCCAGCGCCTTCAGCGACCGCACAATCGCGTGAAAACATTCCCAGTTCCGCGCCGCTTTCCCCGTTCCGCCATACACCACCAAATCTTCCGGCTTCTCAGCAACCTCCGGGTCCAGATTGTTCATCAACATCCGCAACGCGGCTTCCTGCTGCCACCCCTTGCACGAAAGCGCCGTCCCCCGCGCCGCGCGAAAAGGCCCGCGCGACAAAGCTCCGTCAGCCACCGTTCCCGAAAGCGTAGCGCTCATCAAGAAACTCCGCGTTCATCTTATCGCAGCCCCGCGCCTCGCACCACACCATGAAGTGCGGCAGCTCTGCTGCCGCTTCTTTACCCGGCCTCAGATTGAGCCAAGTCGCGGTAAACACCGTTGCTGTAAAAGTCGATTAGAGGACTTGGGTCGGAATCCTGGGATGTTACTGGACTCGATAGTCTTCCAGGTGAAAAGTGGGTTTACGTCTATTCGGCTCGAGGGGCTCGGGTCGAAAGACAAGCCAAGCCAACAGGCCGAAAGGGAAAAAAAGAAGCACCGCTATTAGAACGAACCAAGGGGATTTCCCTCTCAACTTCGCATCCTCAATTGCCCAGGCGGACAACCAAAGAACGAACGCGAGAAGGGCGGCAGCGAGGAGAAGAGACAACAAAGTACTCATGTAACAAAGCGTACTCCCAGAATCCAAAACTTTGCAAGAGCGAGCAAGAAGCCCAGATGGTGTAGGCCTAACACGTCTCAGCTCCTGATTGACGCCGTAGCCGAAAACTGAACTAGCACCACCCGACCAAGATTGCGCAACGAAATCGCCTAGGCTAAAGTGAAAGCTCCGATGAACTACGGGACCCTTCCCTCGCGATTGCTCAACGCCGTCGACTCCATGCCGAATCCCCGCGCGCAGATGTTTCGCGGCGCGGATGGTTGGAAACCGATCTCCTCAGAAGAACTCTTGCGCCGCGTCGCGGGCCTCTCCATGGCGTTTGTCGAGCTTGGCGTAAAGCCCGGCGACCGCGTCGGCCTCTTCGCCGCCAATCGCCCGGAATGGCACACCGCCGACTTCGCCATCACCGGCGCCGGCGGCGTCACCGTTCCCATCTATTTCAACGAATCGCCGGAACGCATCACCTACATCCTGAAGCATTGCGGCGCAAAGTGCGTCTTCGCCGCCGGCGCTGCGCAAATGCACAAGCTGCAGTCTATTCGCGCACAGCTCCCGGAGTTGGAGCAAATCATCCTCGCCGATTGCGGACCCGAACTGCCACCCGATTGCCTTCGTTATCGAAACGCTGATCGCCACGGCTGGCGGCGCCGATGTCGCCGCCTTACCGAATGCGCGCGTCGCAAGTCTTGCCCGGGCAACTCGCCTCGATCATTTACACCTCCGGCACGACGGGCGAGCCAAAAGGCGTCATGCTGACGCACACGAACTTCTGTTCGAACGTCACGGACTCCTGCGCCAACGTGAAATTTGAATCGAAGGATGACGTCGCCATCTCCTTCCTTCCACTCGCCCACGTCTATGGCCGCACGCTCGACTACGTCCATCTCTTCCACGGCATAACCATTGCTTACGTCGAGGCTGTCGAGCAAGTCGCGCAAGCCCTTCTCGAAATCCATCCCACGCTGCTTGCCGCCGTGCCGCGCGTTTTCGAAAAAATCTATGCCCGCGTCGTCGAGCAGGGAAGCAAACAGACTGGCCTCAAGCGCAAGATCTTTGACTGGGCGATGGAAGTCGCGAGCCGATCGGCCCTGTGGCGCTCCGGCGAACATAACACCACCCCGAGCGTGAAGCTCTCCTGGAAGTCTCGCCGACAAGCTGGTCTATTCGAAGATTCGCGAGGGAACCGGCGGAAAGTTGCGCCTCGTTTTTTCCGGCGGCGCGCCGCTTGCGAAAGAGCTCGCGGAATTTTTCTGGGCGGTGGGCGTCCCCATCTATCAAGGCTATGGACTGACGGAAACCGCCCCGGTTCTGACTTCCAACTACCCGCAAAACAGAATGGGCAGTTCGGGCAAGCCGATTCCCAATGTCGAGCTGCGCATCGCCGACGACGGCGAAATCCTCGCCAAGAGGCCCTTGCGTCATGCAGGGCTATTACAAGAGCTCGGAAGCGACGCGGGAAGTGTTGAGCGCCGACGGCTGGTTCAGCACTGGCGACATCGGCTACCTCGATAAAGACAACTATCTTTTCATCACCGACCGCAAAAAAGACCTCATCAAAACCGCCGCGGGAAAATTTGTCGCCCCGCAACCCATCGAAAACGCGCTGAAAACCAGCCCATTCATCCTGAACGCCATGGTCGTCGGCGACAAACGAAAATTTATTTCCGCGCTGATCGTCCCGAATCCCGTAACCGTCACCTCGAAAGCGGCGGAGCACGGAATCAAATTTTCCTCGACCAAGGAAATGGTCGCGCATCCCTTCGTGCGCCAGCTCATCGAAGGCGAAGTGAAGCGCCTGACCGCCAATCTCGCTCAGTATGAAACCATCAAGAGCTTCGCGCTCCTGCCGGAGGACTTCACCTTCGACAACGGCGGCCTTACGTTTACCCTAAAACTCCGCCGCCGCATCGTCGAGCAGCAATTTCATGACGTGATCGAGCAGCTCTACGCCGACGTCTCCGAACCTCGCCCCATCCTGCAGGACTAACCCCGCGTTTTGGAGTGCGGCAGCTCTGCTGCCGCTTTTCCATAGGAAATTTCTGGAGCGCCGCTAAGGTTTGTTCTCCCGGTTTGTCACCAGACTCGCAGAGGTCTAAAATCCCAGTGGGGATACCAATGTCCGATGAACTGATCATTGCCGGCCGCGCCTTCAAATCCCGTTTGATTGTGGGAACGGGCAAGTACCGCAGCTTTCCAGAAATGGCTCGCGCCCACGCCGCCTCTGGCGCGGATATGGTCACCGTCGCCGTCCGCCGCGTGAATCTCACTGACCGCTCCAAAGAATCGCTTCTCGATTACATCGACCGCGAAAAAATCTTCATCTTGCCGAATACTGCTGCGTGTTACACCGCCGACGAAGCCATTCGCACCGCCCGCCTCGCCCGCGAAGTCGGCCTCTCGAACTGGGTCAAACTCGAAGTCATCGGCGATCAGCAAACTCTTTTCCCGGACACCGAGCAGCTCATCGAAGCCACGCGCGTCCTCGTCAAGGAAGGTTTCGTCGTCCTCCCCTACACGAATGACGACCTCATCGCCGCGCGCAAACTTATTGATGCAGGCGCCGCCGCCGTCATGCCGCTCGCCGCGCCGATCGGCTCCGGCCTCGGCATTCAAAATCCCGCCAACCTCCGCATCCTCCGCGAACGCATCACCGAAGTTCCGATGATTGTCGACGCAGGTGTAGGCACCGCTTCTGATGCTGCGGTCGCCATGGAATTGGGTGCGGACGGTGTTCTTATGAACACGGCCATCGCCGAAGCCGCCGATGCCGTGCTGATGGCTGAAGCGATGCGCGAAGCCGTCTCCGCCGGACGCAAAGCCTGGCTCGCTGGCCGCATGCCAAAGCGTCTTTACGCTTCCGCTTCCAGCCCGCTCAGCGGCGTCGTCCGCTAGATGAGTACCAAATCCCGATAAAAGCATCGCCGGCTAAATTGCTTTTTGATTTTCGCTCTTCTTTTTTCGCAGCGGGAACTTTGCGGCGCTTCAAGCCGTATTTTCTAAAGCAGGATGTGGAGACAGGTAACGGCTGAACCATCGGAGGCCAACTTGAGGCGAATCAGTTTAGGAGCTTTCATCGGGACGCTAGCATGTGCGGTGGTCTTTGGAGCGCCGCGGAAGGCAACCCCAACGGGCTCTGGCCCGGCGTCGGGCCCCGTCATTCAGATCGAGGACGTCACGCTCTTCTACAAGGTTTACGACGCCGCGGGCGGACACCCGACCGCCGATCAGCTTCAGCACGACTATCTCGATGCCGGTTCGGACGGGCTTCATCACCTCGCCGAGGCGCGGCGCGTCACCGGGACCGCTATCGCCAAAAACCTTGCCGCGCATCCCGAAATGTATTCGGACGCCAAGCGCTGCCTGGCCGTGTTACCCCGCGTGCGCGAGCGCCTGCAAGCCGCGCTGCTCAAATTGGCCCAGCTCTATCCAGATGCGAAATTCCCGCCCGTGACCATCGCCGTCGGCCGCGGGAAACCTGTGGCTATAGGGAGCCCTGCCTCCGGCGTCCAAGTCGGCCTTGAGTGCCTTTGCGCCACGAACTGGCTCAACCCCAACGTTGAGGACCGGTTTGTTCACGTAATCGCTCACGAATATGCCCACGTCCAGCAAGCGCGGGCTCTCGTCGATGACGAACACCCCACTGTGCTCGAAATGTCCTTGATTGAAGGTGCGGCCGAGTTCACCGCCGAGATGATTTCCGGCGAGGTCGGCTATTCCCAGTTCAAAGTCTCGACCAAGGGGCACGAAAAGGAAATCGAGACTGCGTTTGTTCCTGACGAAGACAAAACTGATATCTCCAAATGGCTTTTCAACAGCACTCTGGAAAAGCCCGGCGACCTCGGCTACTGGGTCGGCTACCGCATCGTTAAATCCTATTACCAGCATGCTCCTGACAAGACCCAGGCTTTTCGCGAAATCCTGCAAATGACCGATCCGAAAGCGTTTCTGGCCAAGAGCGGCTGGTATCCCGGGATTCAGCTCCAATAGAGTGCGCGCTGCCGCTCCTAGCTGGGGGCGTGAGAAAACGCTCGAGGCCCTGCGATCTCGGCTAGCGCCGCCGCTTGGCTGCCGTTTGCGAGGTTGCCCTTTTCAAGCGCCTTCGTAGACTGGCGTGCGAGGGCGCTACCGCGCTCAGCGCGATTTCGCGCTCGATCAATTTCATCGATTCCGGCAGAAGCCCTATGAACTCCACTCCAATCCCGGCTCCGGCCTGGCAATAGCGAACTTCGCACCGTGTTCGAATTTCCGCTCCGGTCAGCACCAGGGAAAATCGCAGGTTCAAGATAGCTCCCTCAGGAAACGGCCGGCTTGTGTTGATGAACATGCCTCGCTTGCTGAGATTCGGCGGCTTCACCACGATTTCCTCGTTCTGTCCTTCATAGGAAATAGTAATTTCGCGCAGACTATAGACGCGGGGGCTGCAGCGCTCGTTCGGGGGTTTCGCGGAAGGATGGCCGTTGTTTTTCATTCGTTGACCGCCTCCCGATTGGCCGCTCCCCTTTGTACAGGCATCTGCAGATGCCAACTGTGCCGCTTCACGCCGCAAAATGGGCAAAACGCAAAGCTTGGCGTGAGTTCGCGAGCGCAAGACCCGCACGCCTCCGACGTGGTCTGTCCCAACGCCACGACACGCTGCACTTCTTCAAAGGTGGTCAATCCGTCATGCACCAGGTCGAGCGCGTACTCCTGCATGAACTTGATTCCGTTATGCCGCGCCAGCACGCGCATCTCGTCGTTGTGGTTTCCATTTCGCGCCGATTGCCGCAACGCGTCATTGAATCGCAGCATCTCGTAGATGCCGATCCGGCCGCGGTAACCGGTGGAGTCGCATGCGTCGCAACCGTTGGCCACGTTGTGCACTTCCGGCGGCTCCATCATCCCCGCCGCCATCACCGATCGGATGTACTCCTCGGTGGGCGCGGAAGAGTAATGGCAAGGGCAAAGCCGCCGAATCAGCCTTTGTGCGATGATGGCGCTCAGCGCGCTTCCAATTTGATAGCCGGGCACACCCAGGTCCAGCAGTCGCGTGACGGCCGAAATGCTGTCATTCGTATGCAAAGTGGAAAGAACGAAATGGCCCGTCTGCGCGGCTTTGATCGCAATCTCCGCGGTCTCGCCGTCGCGGATTTCTCCTAGCATGACTACGTCTGGATCCTGTCTCAGCACGGAACGCAAACTGCTCGCGAACGTCAGCCCCGCCTTTACGTTCACTTGCACTTGATTCAGCCCCGGAATCACGTACTCGACCGGGTCTTCCACCGTCACAATATTCACCGCCGGCCGCCGAATCGTGTTCAAGCAGGAATAAAGCGTGGTGCTCTTGCCCGAACCCGTTGGCCCTGTCACCAGAAGCATCCCTTGCGGCAGCCGCAAAATTTCGCTCAAGGAATCCGCGATTTCCTTCGGCAAACCCAGCTCCGAAAAATCCTTCAACGGCGATTCGCCCTCAAGCAATCGCATGACAACCTTTTCGCCGTACTGCGTTGGCAGCGTCGAAACACGCAGATCCACGCGGCGCCCCGCGATCTTTACCAGGAATCTTCCATCCTGGGGGGCGCGTCTCTCCGCAATGTTCATGTCGGATAGAATTTTGACGCGCGAAGCCACCGTGTTTTGCAGGGATCGCGGGATGCGCTGGTAATCGCGCAGGATGCCGTCGACCCGGAAGCGCACCGCGGTCTCGCTCTGCTGGGGCTCGATGTGAATGTCGCTGGCCTTTTTGGCCACCGCCGCCTTGATCATCGTGGCAACCAGATGCACGGCGGGCGTAGTTTTCGATTTCTGCTGCAGCTCGATCTGCATTTCCCGCATCGCTTCCACGTTGCGCTCTTGGGCGCTGGAAGAGATAAATTCCATTCCTGTCGTATCGTCGGCCACCTGAACGGCTTCCGGCGGCGCATCGGGCATCCCGTACAACCGTTCCAGCGCAACGGTCACTTCGCTCTGAAAGCCGAATTTCGGGATGATTTTCAGTCCCGTCTTGAAGCGCAGCTCGTCCACAAGTTGCAGATTTTGCGGTTCCGACATCACTACAACGAGCGTTTTCCCGCTCGTCTCGATCGGTATCGCGCGGCACCGCTTCGCGAGCGCTTGCGGAATTAATTCCAATGTTTCCGGCGTCGGATCCAGCTTATGGCAATCCACATATTCCACGCTGGATACTTCTGCCAGCGCCGCCGCAAGATCCTTCCTCGAGACGAGTTTCCGCTGCAGCAGCAGTTCGCCCAGATGAATGGTTTTTCCCTGTTGTTCTTGGAGGGCTTTCTTCAGGTCGCCGGCCCCGAGATGGCCGCGTTCACAGAGGACTTCCCCCAAACGCTTCTTCCTCATCGCTCAGCTTTCCGCCGGGAGGGCCCAATCGTCTCCGGGACGACACGTTTAGCGGAAGGGGGAATTACACTCCTTTAATACCACGTCCGCCGGAAGGGCCAAAGCATTTCCTCCCCGGAAATTTCGCGGTGTGCAACCCCGCAATAAAAAGGGGAGGCGGGTTCAAGTCCACCTCCCCTAAGCGCTCTCGCCCGGTCTATTTCAGATCAGATTGCGTCCGCGCGGCCAAACGTGATTTTTCGAAGCTTAGTATCTTCCGGGATGATCGTGCCGCCAGTTCCAATAATCGCGCTGTTGATCCTTGTTCAACCGGTTGAACTCGCGATACTCGTAATGCCTTTCGCCCAGCCACACGCGATAGGCGCGCACTTCGCCATCGTTCCATGGATGGTAATCCGCGTGATACTCGTCGTAATAGCGTACGTGAGCGGCGCATCCGCTCGTCAACAGCGGCGCAAGCATGGCCGCGCCCAGCACCAGGGTCCCCAGGTATCCCTTTGTTCGGAACATTTCCCCATCCTCCTCAGGATTCGCAGTTTCTCATCGCTGTTTTTCGCTGACCATACAGCGATTCGTGTAAAGTCCCCGGAGAATTACAGGGCACTTGTCGTCAGCTATCCATAGAACACCGGAAGCGCGTCCGAGTTGCGACTTGCGCCGTTCGTTTTTTGAAAATTTTTGGAGAAAATGGAATGCGGTTACGCTTGCGCCGCTTTCCGGGCCTGCTCGGAGTCGTAGCTTTCGCCGTAGATCGAAGGCACCTTGGCGCCCATACAGCGCAAGTAGGAACTTAGTTGTCCGCGATGGTGAATCGTGTGGTGCAGCCCCATCATGAGAAACATAAGTGCCGGACGCTGGAACATCCCGCGAAAATCCACCATCTTCCTCAGCTGCTCGCTCGACAATTTCGGCAGCGCCTCCAGCCTTTCCGCATAGGCCTTCTCGTACCACGCGGCAATTTCCGCCGGCGTCTTCAGCTCCGGGGGAAGAACTGCCGCAGTGCTGAATTCTCCGTTGATGACCGTGTCCAAGAAGCGGACATCCGACGCCGCGATGTGCCGCACCAATTCGATGGCGGTCTTGGACACCGGGTCCGGACAATAATCCGCCTTGTCCGTGGGCACCGCTTCGATTACCTTTCTCGTCAGTTGGCTCTCATTTTTCAACGCCGGCAAATACGCGCCTTGCAACAAGAACATCGCGTTTTCCGCAGTCATCTCTTTCATTTTTGTCCCTCGCTTCGAGCTATCAGGTTTGACCGCTTCTTCCACCCTGATACTCTCCCGCTTTTCCTATGTCCAATGCAACCTCCGCCCTGGCTTGCTCGCCATTCTGGCGCAATAGGCAAGGCGAAAATGCAAAAAGGCCGCATAGCAGCTGTAAATTGCTCTTTGCAATCCACAACCTCCACGCGGCCTTCAAATCTTTTATTGTCTTCGAGGGTTCGGCTTCGCGTTTACTTGTTGCCGTTGCTCGATCCGAGAACAGCGCCAATGGAGGACGCCGTCTGCTTCGCTTGCGCTTCGGCGCTGATCGTAACTTTATCCTCTGGGAGCGGCGTATTCTGGCTCGCCTGCTTCGCTGCCGATTGCACCTGGGCGACCGCTTCGGTTTGCGCCGCGGCCTGGCTGTTTTGTACGGAGTGGACGGACATGATTCACCTCACCTACTCCATCGGCAGATGTTCGAGAATCTTTACGTTTGACGGCATTAACTTTTTCTAATTCTTTTCTCCCGTACTGTTCCCGCATTCTCATTCTTTTTCCGCTCGCTGCCTTTCGCAGGCCGCGGGACTCGAATAGCTCTTTCACCGCAGACTACTTCTGCCTTAGTGCCTGCCTCGTATAGTGCACGCGGAAACCACTGTTCCCAGGGTCAGGATATCACCAGTGCACAACACTTCCGCTCTGTCCTCAGGGAATGGATGAGCCTTCCCCATAATCGTATTCACAGAAAGGAAACGAAAGGTGATCGATTCCCATGCGTCTCACTTTTGCAAAGAGAGTTTGTGAGTGCCCTGTCTGCGCCAGCAGCTCCGTGCGCAGATCCATGAGGAAAGGATTTGTCGAGCGCATCTGGTTCCGGTTTGCGTTCGTTTGGCCCTATCGCTGTGATGATTGCGACTCGCGATTCTGGGGTTTCCACCGTTCTTATCAAGGCTCGTATCAAGCTACTGACAGTTCTTACGTTTGAAACCGCTCTCCGCTCGCGCCTTAATGCCACCTTTAAATTCGCCGAAACTACGATTTTCGCGAAAAGATGTACGGGTGCAATTGGCCGCCCTCATTCATACCGAAGCGTTTCGATCGGGTCCACTCTCGTCGCCCGTCTCGCCGGAATGTAGCAGGCGGCCAGCGCGACTCCGAAGAGCACCCCAGTGACGCTGGCAAAGGTCGCCAGGTCGGTAGGTGTAATTCCGAAAAGCAGGCTCGCCATTAGCCGCGTAAAGAAGAGTGCAAGGACGAGCCCGCATGCAACTCCTATCGCGATCATTCCCGCTCCTTGTTTCATCACCAAGCCAAGCACATCGCCCGTTTGCGCGCCCAGCACCATACGCAAACCAAATTCTTTTGTTCGCCGCGCCACGGAATACGAAACAACGCCATAAATCCCCACCGTTGCAATAGCTAGCGCGACCACGGAGAAGAGCGTCAACAGCAACGTCAAGAACCGCGGCCTTGCCTGCGCGCGCGAAAGCACGTCTTCCATCAGCCGCACATCCGCAAGCGGCAGCGATGGATCGATCTCGTTCATCCGCTCGCGGACTTCTCCCGCGAGCGACCTCGGGTCGCCGCCTTGCGCTCGCATCACCACGTACATGTCCGTATTGCCCGCCCCGGCCGGTTGCCGGTAGGGAAGATACAACTCGGTGCCCGCCGGCCGGTCGAGTCCGGCGTTCTTCACATCGTCCACAACCCCGATGATCGTGCACCAATCTTTTCCCGGACGCACGCGCCGCCCGATAGGGTTCTGATTCGGCCAGAAAGTTTTCGCCATCGCTTCGTTGACGATCGCCACCTGCGGCGCGTCCTGCACGTCGCGCTCGTCGAACAAACGGCCATCCATCAGCCGGATTCCCATCGTCGCGAAATAATCTTTGCTGACCGCTTGATAAAAATCCACGTTTTGGATCGGCCCACCCTTCGTCATCACGAATCCTTCGATGTCGGTGTCGTTCATATTCGGCGGTCGCATCGGCGCCAATCCGGAAGCTAAAGCGGCGGATTGCACTCCCGGAAGACCCGTCAGTCGCGCGTCCAACCTCGTCCAAAAATCCGTGATCTTGGCCGCGTCGGTATATGTTCCGCTCGGCAGGGATATGCGCATGGTGATGACATTGTCAGGGCGCAAACCGGTGTGCACCTCCTGGAGCTTCCAGAATGCCCGCAGCATTAAGCCGCACCCGATGAGCAGCACCAGGGCCATCGCCAGCTCGCCGGCGACCAGCGCCCGGCGGAAAAATTGCGCGCCCGCCGCCGCTGTCGTGCTTCCCGCCGTGTCCTTCAACGATTCCGAAATTCCGCTCATGAGCAGCGGGGCCAGTGGCGCCAAGCCAAAAAGCACTCCCGTCACCGCGCTCACCGCCAGTGTGAAAACCAGGACGCGCCAGTCCATCGCTATTTCATCCGCGCGCGGAATTCCTCCCGCATTCGTCAGTTGAACCAGCCGCACTCCTGCATACGACAGCGCGACACCAAGCAATCCTCCGAAGAACGCCAGCAGGATTCCTTCGGTGACAAACTGCCGCGCCAGCCGCCCCAGGCTGGCCCCCAGCGCGCCGCGAATCGCAATCTCTCTGCGCCGCGCCTCTGCCCGCGCCAGCAAAAGATTCGCCACGTTCACGCTCGCGATCAGAAGCACGAACGCCACGGCTCCCAGCAACATCAGCAACGCCGGCCGCACGCTCGAAACCACTTCGGCTTGCAAAGGAAAACTCACAATCGTGTGGTTCTTCGGATCAAAACTGTGCGTTTTAGGGGCCTTGTGTTCCCCATAAAACTGCACTAAGGCTTCCAGCTCACCCTGCGCCCGCGCCGGAGTCACTCCCTCCTTTAGCCGCCCTAAAAGGTAATAATTGTGCGAACTGCGCCCCGCCTGTTTTGCCGGATCCAGTTGCAGCGCCGACCAAACTTGCGGAGTATCCTGTTCGCCGGGCGGAAACTGAAATCCTTTGGGCATCACGCCGATGATCGTGCACTTCAACCCATCCAGCCGCGTCTCTCGCCCCACGACGCTGCGGTCCCCCGCAAAAACGCCCAACCAAGTGCCGTAAGAAATGTCCGCTACCACCGCGGCTCCGGGAACGTCATCCGATGCCGAAATCAACCGTCCTTGTATCGGAGCCACTCCCAGCGATTCCAGCAATCCTCCGCTCACGTAGGCGGCATTCACCCGCACCGGCTCCGCTTTCCCCGCAAGATTCGCGCCGCCCGCGATCCACGCGTCCAGTGTTGCCCACGAGTGAGTGTCCCGCTTCAAATCCAGAAATTCCGGCCCGGAAGTCCAGAACCTGTGCAGCCCGCCGTTGGGAAACGTCGGAAACTCCGTGTACACGCGAACGAGCTGCTCTGGATGCGAGTAGGGAAGCGGCTGCAGCAACACGGCGTTCACCACGGTAAAAATCCCCGTCGTGGCTCCAATCCCGAGCATCAGGCATAACACCGCGGCCGTCGTGAATCCCAGGTTCTTGCCCATCATCCGCAGCGCAAACTGCACATCCTGCCGCAACGTCCCCATGGAAATCCTCCGCTGCTACTAATTACGTTGGAATCACACTTATGTTCCCGGCTTTTGTTGATTCAGACGTAGCGTTTCTGATTGTGTTTCAAGGCAGCTCTTAGCCGGTCTTAAATAGGAAGTGCCAAGTTACATCCACCAGCGCGTGCACGATCGCTGACGCAAAAATCGATCCCGTCTTTCGCCACGTCCACCCATAAAAAATTCCCGCAATCGAGGCCAGAATCACGTATCGCCAATTCGGAAATCCCAGGTTCGTAATGTGCGAAAACCCAAACAGCACTGATGCCGTCCACCACCCCGCCAAATCACTCTTGGACGACCGCGCCAGCATATTCTGCAGCAGCCCGCGAAACAAAAGCTCCTCGGGCCACGCCGTAAAAAAGAAAATCCCCAACGCGGTAAACACCAGCGAACTCCACGCATGCCATTGCGGCGCAAACGAGATGAAATGCATCGCCGTCCCCAGCGGTATGGCAATGCACCCGAACACCGCAAAACTTCCGAGTGTAAAGAATTCCCAGTGTCGTCCCCAGCCAATCGAGTAGCCAATCCCATCCACGCGCCGCAACAGAACGAACACCGCCAGCGCCACATTCACCGCTAGCAGCACAGTGAACACATACGCGAGCCGCCCATCGGGATATGGCCACAGCCAATGCGACGGCCCAAATTTCACTGCTACCCAAACGCCCGCCAGCGTCAAAAAATCTTGCCAAGTTCCGCTAGGCTTCCGCTCCGCGGACGCCGTCAGCGCCATTGGCACAAACACGAGGCACCCCACGGCTCCCGCCCGCCCCAAGCTAAAAGTATTTGTCCCCAGCCCGTAAATCAGGTATGCAAGGAACGCGGCGGCGCCCAACGCGATGCCTCCGCCGGGCCCGAAGCGCGCCGCAAGCCCGTCAGCAACGCCGCGCGCCGCGAAAAGCAGCATCACCAGAAGGAAGAACGCGAATGCCGTCAACGTCGCCGCAAAGTCGCGGCCGCCGTAGCCGTGCCAGGTGGCGTAAAACGTTCCCGTAAGGCACAACCCGGCCCACAGGCCGAGCATCGGAAGCACACCGAGTTGGCGCGTCGCTGGCAAATGGCCTGCTAACATTCAAAATGAAAGAGAAGATTGTAGCGCACACCCATGGCATCCCAAATCCCGACTAACGCATGCCACAACAAAACCAGCTTTTGGGAAGAGATCTTTTCCCGGCTCGAGCAAGCGCGATGAAGCGCCTTTCCTACATCGACTGGATGCGCGGCTTGGCTTGCGTCCTCATGTTTCAAACGCACTGTTACGACTCCTGGCTCAGCCCCGCGGCGCGAAATTCTTCTGCCTTCGTCTGGTCGCAACTAGGCGGCACGCTCCCCGCGCCGCTCTTCCTCTTTCTCTCAGGAGTTTCCTTCGCGCTGGTCACGGAACGCCTGCGCGAAAAAGGCGCCACTCGCGGCGAAATCGCAAAAACAACCATCCGCCGCGGCGCCGAGATTTTCGCCCTCGGCCTGCTCTTCCGCCTCCAGGAATACGCCCTCGGGTACCGCTGGTCTCCCTGGACCGACATTCTGCGCGTCGATATCCTCAACATTCTTGGCCTCTCGATGATCCTCATGGGCCTTCTCTGCTGGCTCAGCACCAGCCGCATCTCTGCCGCTGTCCCCGCGCCCGCCCTCGCCCAAGCCGTCGCAGCCGCGCGACGACGCGGAATCTTCGTCGGCCTCCTGGCCGGAACACTCGTGGCGATCATTACTCCGGTCGTCTGGACCAACCACCGCCCAAGCCTGCTCCCCTGGCCGCTCGAGTCGTACATCAACGGCGTCCACATTTTCGGCCATCCGCAACCCTGGCTCTTTCCACTCTTCCCCTGGTCCGCGTTCGCGTTTGTCGGCCTGGCCGTCGGCTTTTTCCTTTTCACCGAACTCGTCAAGCGCTACGAAGCTCTGCTTTTTGCTGCGCTGGGCGCGACGGGCATTCTTGCCTGTTTTCTGTCCATCCAATTCGATCGATCCCGCCTGCAGCTCTATCCCGTTTACGACTACTGGCACACCAGCCCGAACTTTTTCCTCATGCGCTGCGGCATCCTTCTGATAATTTTGTTTTGCGTCTACGCATGGTGCCGCTGGGGCCTCGCTCAAATGGGATTCAGCCCCATCATCCAGCTGGGCAAAACCTCGCTCCTGGTCTATTGGGTCCACATCGAATTTGTCTATGGCCGCCTCTCCATCCTCCCCAAGCGCCAATGCAGCGTGCTGCAAGCCACCCTCGGCCTCTGCATCATCTTCTTATCCATGTTGGGGCTTTCGCTGCTGCGCACAAACTGGAAGAACCGGCACGCGAAAACGCAAAAGCTTACCGCCGCGCCCGTACCGACCTGATAGGCCAGCCTCATAAAGTGGAATTGTAGGAGGGAATGAACGTAGCGCGGTGTTTTGCTCTAGGGTTTTACGACGGAGTTCTGTTCCAGTTGCTGCCCCGCGGGAATCCTGATAATGATCTCGCCCGGCCGCGCCAAGCCCAAATCATCGCGCGCAATTTTCTCGATCAATCGAGGATCGCTATTCAGATCCTTCACTTCCTGCTCCAGCGCCGCATTTTCCTTGCTCAACGCATCGAGATTCGCTTGCACTTTCTCAATCTCGTTCTGCGTCCGCCGCATCGCCAAAAATCCATGCGTCCCAAAAACGTCGTGCACGATCATCACTAGCATGAGCAATCCCAAAAGCCCGCGCCCATACTGCCGCATCAACCGCCAAAGCCGTTCCTCGAGCGGCGCCTTTTCCAATTTCTTCTTCAATTTTCCAATACCCACTTCGTCGCCTCGCTCGTCAGCTTCGCCGAAGCCGCCGCGCTATTTGCCTCGACATACAAGCGCAACAGCGGCTCCGTCCCAGACAGTCGCAGCAGCATCCACGATCCGTCCTCAAAACTGAATTTTGCCCCGTCCGTCCGATCCACCGATACAACTTTCCGCCCCATCAGTGTCGAAGCGTCCACCGCCACCTTCTTCACCGCGTTTGCCTTTTGTTCGTCGTTCAAGTGCAAATTTTCGCGCACCGGCCAGAATTCCCGTCCCACTTTCTTAAAAAGCTGCCGAATCTGTTCGCCGAGCGAAGCCCCTCGCGCCGCAATCATCTCCGCCACCAGAAGACACGCCAGAATTCCATCCTTCTCCGGGACGTGCCCGCGAATCGTCAACCCCGCGCTTTCTTCTCCGCCCAGCGCTATTTTGTCTTCGCGAATCAGTTGTCCGATATATTTGAATCCCACGGGCGTCTGAAATGTTTTCTGTCCATGCGCCTTGGCCGCCGCGTCAATCAATTGCGACGTGGCCACGCTGCGAGCCGCCGGCATATTCCATCCGCGCGTCTCCACCATGTAGTCATACACCAGCGCCAAAATGTGATTCGGCTGAATCCACGTCCCATCTCGATCGATCATTCCAAAGCGGTCCGCGTCCCCGTCCGTCGCCAGCCCCGCGACAGCACCCGAATCCACCACCGCCTTCCGCAGCGGCGCGAGATTCTCCT
Source organism: uncultured Acidobacteriota bacterium (assembly GCA_963804545.1). Lineage (GTDB taxonomy): Bacteria > Acidobacteriota > Terriglobia > Acidiferrales > UBA7541 > Acidiferrum. Next base: position 382,967 of record CAWDQW010000004.1, on the reverse strand, counting down.
CACTGACGTCCGGCCCTGTCCCATCAAACAGGCAGTCTCGGTTCGTCCGTCTCGCTTCCACCGCGACGCCGTGCTCCGCCAGCGCACGATCCAAGTATCCTGCCCCGCACCCGTGCAGCGCGTCTGTCACAAATGATACTTTCGCCTTGCGCAGCGTTTCGAACCTCACTAACTCACCCAACCGTTTCAAATAATTTTCGCGAAGATTCACCGTCTCCGTCTTCACGCCGCCCGAAGGCACCGCTGGCGAAGTAGGATACGCACCATCCTTCGCGATGATCCTCGCCACGCGCGCTTCGATGTCCTTCGTCACTTCCGGCAGCGCCGGCCCCGCATCCGCCGAAGAAAATTTCAGGCCGTGATATTGCGCCGGATTATGACTGGCCGTGAAATTGATCGCTCCATCCAGCTTCGACCTCTGAATTTCGTAGGCCACGGCCGGCGTCGGCGTGAACGTCTCGCAAAGCAACGTCCGAATCTTGTGCGCCTGCAAAATCGCCACCGCCAGCTGCGAAAACTCCTCCGAATAAAACCGCGTGTCATACCCGACCAAAATCGTGGGATTCTTGGCCTTGCTGTTCACATGCTCCGCGATCGCTGTCACCGCCAGCCGCACGTTCGCAAACGTGAAATCGTCGGCAATCAACCCCCGCCATCCGGACGTGCCGAACTTGATGGGACTTGCGTTCATCATGGGAGAAGCGCTCATAGCGTCGTATTCTATTCCCAGTTTCAATAAGACGAAAGCCTTACAAGGAATTTCTGGAGAGAGCGGAATGAAGTCCAACGAAAAGCACTGGCTTGTGCTCGTCACCTGCGCCAATCCCATCCAGGCAAAACTCATCGCCCGCAGCGTCGTCGAAAAACGCCTCGCTGCCTGCGTCAACATCCTCCGCAGCCCGATCGAATCCCATTATCGTTGGAAAGATAAAGTGGAAAAGGCCCGCGAACTCCTGCTTCTCATCAAAACCACGGCAAGAAAGTTAGGCGGCCTCGAAAGGGAAGTAAAGCGTCTCCACAGCTACGAAGTCCCCGAATTCATCGCCCTGCCCATCGTCGCCGGCTCCAAAGCCTACCTAGACTGGCTCGACGAAAACACGTAACTCCACGAAGATCGGCTCTGCACAACCTCGTCCTGTTCTAAAGCAATCGGGTCGGCGCCTTTGCGAGAGGCGTTTTGCTACTCACTAACCACTATTCACTACTCACTTCTTTCTCACACGTACAACAACGCCTGATCCAAATCCGCCATAATATCTTCCACGTCCTCAATCCCCACCGAAATCCGAACCAACCCTTCCGTAATCCCGATCCGCTCTCGCACTTCCGCCGGCATAGAAGCGTGCGTCATCTGCGCGGGCAACGATACCAGCGTCTCCACTCCGCCCAAACTCTCCGCCAGCGAGCAAAGCTTCAGCTGATTCAAAAATCGCCGCGCCGCTTCCAGCGAACCCAAATCAATCGCGATCATCGCTCCCGGCCCTTTTTGCTGCCGTCGCGCAATTTCGTGCTGCGGATGCGTCGGCAGGCCAGGGTAATGCGTCTTCCGCACCTTGGGATGCGCGTCCAAGTGTCGAGCCACGGTGATCCCGTTGGCGTTGTGCTGCAACATGCGAATCGCCAGCGTCTTCAACCCCCGCGAAATCAAAAAACAATCCATCGGCGCTAGCCCCGCCCCCGCCGACCTCTGAATAAAATAAATTTTCTCGGCGTCCTCCGGACGCGTCAGCACCACCGCTCCCCCAGTCGAATCGCTGTGCCCGTTCAAATACTTCGTCATCGAGTGCACCACAATCTGTGCGCCAAGCTCGATGGGCCTCTGCAAATAAGGGCTCAAAAACGTATTGTCGACCGCCAGCGTGACGTTCCGCTCGCTGGCAAGCTTCGCGATAGCCCCGATGTCCGTTACCCGCATCGTCGGGTTCGTAGGCGTCTCGATATAAATCATTTTGGTGTTTGGTCGCAAAGCCGCCAGCACGCACGCCGGAATCGACGTATCCACAAAACTGAATTCCAGTCCGAAGTGCACCAGCAGTTGGGTCGAAAGCCGGTACACGCCTCCATAGATCGCTTCCGACAGCACTATGTGGTCGCCCGGCCGGTACATGCGGAACACGGCGTCGATCGCCGCCATTCCCGAAGTGAACACGTACGCGCTATGCCCGCCTTCCAGTTTTGCCACCGTGCGTTCCAACGCTTTCCGGTTCGGATGGTTGGACCTCGCATAGTCGTAACCCTTGTGTTTGCCCAGTTCCTCGTACACATACGTCGAGGTCTGATAGATCGGCGCAACGATCGCTCCTGTCGCCGGATCAGGCTCCTGCCCGACGTGAATCGCGTTCGTGGCAAATCCCATAGTGATCTCCTCTTACCTCGCGAACCTTACCCTCGTACAGCTGGCCCTCGCAGCACAGAAAGTCTGCCGCCGTTCCCCTTCGATGTGGAAGTTCCAGGACTAGCGGGGCCATCGCTGCGCTTGCGGCTCTCGAATACCTGCAGGGCAGATTCTCTCGAAGTTACAGGACCAAAACCAGTCAGTCAAACGCGCCGCGACGAGCTGTTGCGTGGAATGCATCGCTTCCGGTCCAAAGCGCGGATTTCACCGAGCAGCATCCAGCCCTCCATTTGCATCTTAGCGCTCAGCGGAGTAACTTGAGGCCGTAATCTTTATTCCTTGGAGGATGGGGTCCATAGGAACATGAAATTCATTCGCTCAAAATGGGTCAGTCTGTCTTGCTGTTTGCTCGTTGCCGCCGCGGTCTGTGTTGCTGCCCAGGATCCGTCCGCGCCGGCTGCAAAAGCTCCCGCACAATCTGAGGAACCAAGCCGTTTGACGATCGAAGTTACGGGCGGCGAAAAAGCCGTTCCCATCGAAAACGCCAGCGTCTACGTGAAGTACATCGAAGAGCACGCCATCAAGAAGGACAAGAAAGTCGAATTAAATGTCAAAACCAACCGCGAAGGCCTCGCTCACGTCGCGGAAGCCCCTCTCGGCCGCGCTCTCGTTCAAGTCATTGCTGAAGGTTGGAAGACCTACGGACGTTGGTACGACATCACCGATCCTCACCAGGTCATCAAAGTGCGCCTCGAGCGGCCGCCAAAGTGGTACTAATTTTTTCCGTTCGAGGAAATTTTTCCCGGTCATCGTTGCTCCGCGAATCTTTTCGTGTTCCACTCTCGCACTGTTCTGATTTTACGTGCTTTGCGCCGCGCTAGATTTTTTGCCTCGCCGCAAACGCACGCCGTGGAAAATATCGATTGCCCTAAAATTGTGCAAACAGGAGCAGGCTGTTGAAGAAAGTGAAGTTAGCTGATCGTGCGGCCCGATTTTCCACACACTTATCAACAATTGTGTTGAAAACTTAATCGTGCAGAAATATTTTTCTAGCACTTCGGCACAACTCTTGCCTCTCTCATCTCCCCGAATTTTGACCGCTCCTCAACCCGGATGATACAGTGGCTCGTCGGCTTCCCTGATGAATGAGACCTTTGACGGTACTTTTTCTCTACTCCAAATGCTCTGGGGCAATATCGTTGCCCGCCCGCTGCGCAGCTTGCTCAGCGTGATCGCCATCGCCATCCAAGTCATTTTGGTTCTTCTCATTGTGGGATTCACTTCGGGAATTATTTCCGAGTGGGGAAAGCGTGTCGAAGGTGTCGGCGCCGATCTTCTCGTTCAGCCACCCAACTCTTCTATTTTCTTTGCTTTCTCCAGCGCCGTCATGCAGGAATCCTTGGGCGACCAGATTGCCTCGCTCCCCGCCGTCGATGAAGTCGCTCCTACTCTTATCCTCACGGAACCAAAGAACTTGACGCTGGTCTATGGCATCAACTTCCAACGCTTCAACGCCCTCAGCCGCGGATTCTTATTCCGCGCCGGCCGTCCGTTCGCATCTCCCGACGAAGCCATCGCCGATGACATCATCGCGCAAACCAAACATTTGAAGGTGGGACAGCGGATCACTCTTTTGAATCATGAGTTTACGCTTTGCGGCATCGTCGCTCACGGCAAGGGTGCTCGTTACTTTATCCCTCTGAAGACCGCGCAGGAGATTGCTGGCGCGGAAAAACGCGTCTCCATGTTTTACGTACGCAGCAAAGGCGATACGGAAGCCGCTCGCGCACAAATTGTTGCGCTTACTCCTCTCGATAGTGTGCGTACCACCTACGAGCTCGTCACCCTCATGAGTTCCTCCAATCTTCCTCAATTGAAGCCGTTTACGCGCAGCATGGTCGGCCTCGGCCTGGTGATCAGTTTCCTGGTCGTACTTCTGAATATGCACACCATGGTCATGGAACGCACGCGCGAGATCGGCATCCTCAAGGCTCTCGGTCTTTCCAGGCTTGGCATTCTTCGCATGTTGCTCGGCGAAACTCTTCTGCTCACTGTCTGCGGTTGCATCCTGGGAATTGTGCTCACGTTTCTCTTCCAAGCCATCATGAAAGAAACAAACCCTAGCCTCATGATTCTAATCACCACGCAATGGGTCTTTTCCTCCGCTCTCCTTGCTCTTGTCGGCGCCTCCATCGGCGCCATCTACCCCGCCCTGCGCGCCGCCAGCTACGACCCCGTCGTCGCCCTCGCCTACGAATAGCTTTCTATCCGCGCCGTCAATCGCTCCGCGGCGACCCTCTTTACGGCCCCCGACGCCCTGTAAACCGAGCCATGTTCTTTTTGGCCACCATAATTCCCCTGCCAATTGCTTCGCCTCCGCCAAGCTGGTAGTTTTGGGGCACTCTCCAGCCATTCTGCGCTAGAGAAATCCGCCTCCTGGCGGCGCACGCCAAACGAAGGAGTTCCACGATGAAGCGACTGTACGTAACGCTGGTAGCCGCAGGACTTTGCCTGGCATTTGGAAGCGCTGCCCCCGCTCAGATGGGTATGGATTTCTTCAAAAAGCCGGCGATCGCCGATATTTTCAAGCCCGTCGTTGGAAGCGGCTCCGTCTACGAGACCGAACGCGACCAGAAGAAGAGCACCATCGAAATGACCGTGGTTGGTCAGGAAGCCGTCGATGGCAAAGACGGCTACTGGCTTGAGTTTGGCACCATTGACCCGAAGAGTGGCGTGATGTCCTACGGCAAAATGCTGGTCACGCGGGATGACTTCCAATTTCATCGCATGATTTTTCAGCGGCCTGGCCAGCCGCCCATGGAGATGCCCCTGAACCCAAGCGCCCAGCAGCGGGCGCACATGAACGATGAGATGGAGAAGTGGCACAAAGTAGGGACGGAATCGATCACTGTTCCCGCCGGTACTTTCCTCTGCGATCACTGGGCCAAAGACGATGGAAAAGGAGATGTCTGGGCCAGTTCCAAAGTCACGCCCATGAGTTTGGTGAAGGAAGTCACGCCGACGAATTCAATGACGCTGATGAAGTCGATTTCCGATGCTAAGGACCACATTACCGGGACGCCCATGAAGTTTGACCCGGAAGCCATGCGGCGCCAGATGATGCAACAAAAACAGAATCCTCAATGAGTTTGAAGACGGCGTGAGAAAAAGCCTGGAGGCTCTATCCCGGAGGCTCTATAAGGAAGAGAAGAGGTGCCTCAAGCTTGCCCTTGGACCTCCCTTGCCGCGGATCGCTTCAAGAGGCGGGAGCGAACTCGGCAAGCTCGCGAGAGACATCGTCGATTGTCGCGAGCGGACAAGACACATGTACCGTCTGGCCGGGTTCGTCCGCGTCGATCAGTAAATTGCCATTATGAGTGCGGATGCGAACATATTGAGGCCCGTCGTGGACTTCCACGAGCTCCGCTTCCGGATATTTCTGCAGCTCCTTTGCCACGGCGTGTACCAGGGGCATGAAGTCCGCGGCCCTCTCTCCGGCATCGCGCATCCTATCGCGGGGGATGAAGTGCATCGCCATCGGCACCACTGCCGCCGGCATCCACACATGCACATGCGATCCCTTGCCGTGGGTTTCGTCTACATCGACGCGCAGCAATCCTTCGTGAAACGTGTAAGCCCCCGCCATCACCACCGTGCCCGCAAATCCCAGAGCGATTTTCCCCAGCAGAACCATCTCTCTATTCCTTTCCCGTCCCCCGCTTCTTGCGCGGGACCTTCAGGAGCCCGAAACCAAACTAGATAGCCTTTCGCTTAGTCCGTTGTGACGTTCTTGGAATCCAGCCACACGCGAATGGTGTTGTCGTCATCTTTCACGGAGACCAGCTCGACGTCGCCTTGTCCCGCCAGCGCATGCAATCCCGCCACAATGTCCAACTCGTCTTTGGAGCCGGAAAGCAGCGCCTCCACCACTTTCAACGGAACCTTGACTTCTACCTGCGAATGCTTTGGCTTGTTTTTGTCGTGCACGTGAACGTACAGCATCCCTTCTTTCTTCATCACGCTGATGTCCGCGTCGTTGCTCTGCACGGTCACGAATTCGCCGTCTTTGCTCGAACGAACGGCCTCGAAAAGCGTGCGCACGTCCACGCCATCGCAATCCATGCAGCCGATACGTACTTTTCCGTTGTGCAAGCGGTCATGGTCAATGGCTGGCAAAACCTTCTCCGCCAGTTCGAGGGGAACGTTAACGCGAACAGTCTCGCCTTTGGCATTGGTGCTGATCACCCGCACGTGCAGCCAGCGATCCCCCTGATTACTGGTGCTCGAACTGCTTGCGCTCGATTGCGCTCGAGTACCCAGAGGCCCGAAGAGGGAACTGGCGGCCAAAAAGGCTATCACGGGGAAAAGGTGCCGGGTGCGGCTAGTCATAGCGGGATGCCTCCTTTGGGCATTTAGCGATACATACGAGTAAGACGCGGGAAAAGTTCCGGGATTAACAGGCCTTTCGTTCCCGACGAAAAACAGAGGCCGCCCAAGGCGCGACTAGGCGATTACCCTTTGCTCGGTTCGGGCACGGCGCCCCGTTCCTCTGCGGCAGAGGAGCAGACCGTCCAGGCGGGAGCGCATTTCGGGTTTAGCTAGGCTGCCACTTCAGGAAAACGGCGGCCAAAGGCGGGAGGGTGAGGCAAAGGGAATAGGCGCGCCCTTGGGACGGTTGATCCGAGGCGTTTTGGCCCCCGAGATTGCCGACGTTCGAGCCGCCGTAATTGGCGGCGTCCGTATTGAGAATTTCGGAGTAAAACCCCGGTTGCGGCACGCCGATGCGGTAGCCTTCGCGGACGACCGGGGTAGCGTTGAGAATTACGATGAGCAGGTCTTCGGGCTTTTTGCCATGGCGGGCGAAGGCGAAGACGCTGTTGTCGGCGTCGTTGGCGTCGATCCACTCGAAGCCCTGCCAGATGAAATCGACCTCGTGCAAGGCGGGCTGCGCGGCGAGCAGTTTGTTCAAGTCGCGCACCAGATTTTGCACGCCGCGGTGCGAATCGTATTGAAGAAGATGCCAATCGAGGCTGCGCGCTTCGCTCCACTCATCGCGCTGGGCTAGTTCCTGGCCCATAAAGAGCAATTTCTTGCCGGGGTGCGCACACTGATAGGCGAGGAGCAGGCGGAGGTTCGCAAACTGCTGCCAGAGATCGCCGGGCATTTTGTGGAGGAGAGAATTTTTGCCGTGGACGACTTCGTCGTGCGAAAAGGGCAGCATGAAATTCTCGGAAAAAGCGTAAAGCATCGAGAATGTCATTTTGTTGTGTTCGTATTTGCGGTGGACGGGATTGGCGGAGAAATATTTCAGCGTGTCGTTCATCCAGCCCATGTTCCATTTAAGACTGAAGCCGAGACCGCCCAAGTACGTGGGGCGCGAGACGCTGGGCCAGGACGTGGACTCTTCAGCGATCGTGAGAATGCCGGGGAAGCGGCCATGCGTGACCTCATTCATGCGCTTGATGAACGAGATGGCATGCAGATTTTCGCGGCCGCCAAATTCGTTGGGGATCCACTCGCCCGCTTTGCGGGAATAATCGAGATAAAGCATGGAAGCGACGGCGTCCACGCGCAGGCCGTCGATGTGGTATTTGTCCAGCCAGAACAAAGCGTTGGAGATGAGGTAGTTCTGGACTTCGTTGCGGCCGTAGTTGTAGACGAGCGTGCCCCAGTCGGGATGCGTGCCCTGGCGCGGGTCGGAATGCTCGTAGAGATGCGTGCCATCGAACTCCGCCAGGCCGAACGTGTCGCGCGGGAAATGCGCGGGAGTCCAGTCCAGAAAAACGCCGATGCCGGCGTGGTGGCAGCGGTCGATAAACTCCATGAATTCGGCGGGAGAGCCGTAGCGGCTGGTAGCGGCGAAATAGCCAATCGTCTGGTAGCCCCAGGAGCCGTCGAACGGATGCTCCATGATGGGGAGCAGCTCGATGTGCGTGTAGCCGAGATCTTTGACGTAGGGAATGAGCTGATCGCCGAGTTCGCGGTAGGTGAGCCAGCGATTGTGATCTTCCGGAACGCGGCGCCAGGAGCCGAGATGCACTTCGTAGACGGAGATGGGGCATTCAAGCCAATTTTTTTGCGAACGCTCCGCGATCCATTGGTGGTCCGTCCACACGTGGGAGTCGAGATTGACGACAACCGAGCCCGTGTTGGGGCGAAGCTCCGCGCGGAAGGCGTAGGGGTCCGCTTTGAGCGGAAGCATGTTCCCGCCGGCCCCGATGATTTCGTATTTGTAGATGGCGCCTTCGGCGAGTTCGGGAACGAAAAGTTCCCAGATGCCGGAAGAACCGCGGGCGCGCATGGGATCGACGCGGCCATCCCAGCGGTTGAAGTCGCCCACGATGCTGACGCGCTTGGCGCTCGGCGCCCAAACGGCAAAATGAACGCCGCGGATGCCTTCGAGTGTTTTCAAATGCGCGCCAAGCTTTTCGTAGGTGTCGTAGTGGCGCCCTTCACCCATGAGATGAAGATCGAACTCGCTGAGAAGATAGGGGAACGCGTAAGTGTCAAAGGTTTCGACGGTTTCGCCGTAGCCCGTGCGATAGCGAATGCGATAGGCGCCGGGCGCGGGCGCGCTTTGCTGCGATTCCGGGAGAGCGGCTTCAAAGAATCCTTCGGGACGCAGCCTGCGCGCGGGAATGGGCTCGGATACGCCGCTGAGAAGGAGGCTGGCCTCAGCGGCGCCGGGACGGAAAAAGCGAACGACCCAGCCATGGCCTGCGGATGCGGACCGAGAAGCGCGAAGGGATCGGCGTGGCGACCGGAGAGCAGCGCGTCCATCTGAGCGTCGAGATGAGGGTCCCTTGCTGGCGCGGCGGCGCTTGCGAGTGGAGAGGACGCCGGCTTTTTTTCGTCAGGCATGGGCATTGCTCCGCAGCGGTCGGGTGCGGCCGGTGGCGGAGGAGGGGTACAGTCTACCGTTTTCGGCGCTGGGAAGAACAGGAAACAAAGTTGGACGCTCACGAAGGGAGAAGTAAGAAGGCCCACGCGTACAGGCGACCTCAGAGCCCCACGAACGCGCCGTGGATGCCATGCGGCCGGCGTGCTAGAATGTGTTTATGGCGAACACACGAAGCGCGACACTCAGCATGAGGTTAAAGCCGGAAATAAAAAAGCGGCTGGCGAAGCTTGCCAAGGCCTCGGGACGCAGCTCCAACTTTCTGATCTCGGATGCCGTCGAAGCCTACGTCGCCGATCAGGAACGAATGCTGGCCGAAACACGCCAAGCGGACCGGCAGGTGAAGTCCGGACACTACGTCAAACAAGAGGACATGAAAGCGTGGCTGCTCTCCTGGGGCACAGAGCACGAATTGCCGATTCCCAAATGCGTTTGCGGGAAAGTCCACGATGACGCGGCGCTGTGCCGGTAGAGATTGTCTGGTCGCCGTTGGCGCGAGCACGGCTGCGCGAAATACATGCCTTCGTGGCGTTGGACAAACCCGAAGCTGCCAGACATATGGCCACAAGAATTGTCGCGGTGGTTGAGACGTTGAGGATGCACCCGCACCTAGGGCGAGTTGGAGCGGAGCCGGGAATTCGCGAGCTGCTCACCGGGGGAACGCCGTACTCCATACTCTACCGAGTGCGAGCCCAGGGCGTGATTATCAGCACTATTTGGTATGGCGCACAGGCAAGATGAGGGAGCGAAGGCTTCGGCCAGGCTCCTGCCAAACGGGGAAAGATCAAAGTCAAAAAGCCGCACCCTTTGAAAAACAAAACCTCAAAGGATGCGCCACTTAATTCAAAAGCTTAGCCCGACCGCCAGTTGCGCGTTTTACGAGAGGAAGCCAAAAATGCCGTGGTACTTCTACGTGCTCGAATTTCTTAGTGGACTGTTGCTCACCAACGGCGTGCCGCATTTCGTGCAGGGCGTCAGCGGCAGCCCCTTTCAGTCACCGTTTGCTTCGCCGCCTGGAGTGGGAGAATCCTCACCGCTCTCTAACGCGCTTTGGGGATTTGCAAATTTGGCGGGCGGATTTGTCCTTTTGTGGTTCTTCAGGCCGCAAGGCTCGCGGGCAGTAGTTGGGTGGATCGTGGTGGGATTGGGGGCCTTGCTCGCGGCGGTCCAGTTATCAACATATTTCGGCAAAGTGCGCTCGAAGGCAAGTTAGAAGTTCGCGGAAAAGACCTACTACAGCTCTCAGTACTTGCAACGCAGCGTTCACGAATTCTTAACAAACCGGAAAACCTCCCTTCGAACGGGCGTGGGACTATGCCAGCGCCTTGGAGGGCTACACTTGTGAAAAAACGGCGTACCTTAACAGTTTTGGCAGTGGCAACAGCTTTTGCGTTAGCGGGAGGCCTGTTTGTCAGCAAAATGGCCGCTGACAATGACGATCAGGATCATTGGCGGCAGTTCCAGTTTGCACCGGATAGCTTGGTCTTGAGCAAGAGCATTTACGTGGGCAGCGGTTCGACGGTGATCGCAGGCGAGGCTTTGCCCCCGGGATGCATGGGCGGCGCGACAGGATTGACCGTGAACGTCCCATTGATCGCGGGAGGCACCACGCCGGTTGCGGTTCCTTGCGGGTTCGCCAGCGACAACGGCGAAGCTCCCAACGATCGGGACACGCACAATGTCTGGAATAACTCCCTCACCGACGGCAGCTTTGGAATCACTTCACCGATTTTTCTCGACAATATTACCGAGGATGGCTGGGTGCTGGGCACGTTGCCGATCCCAAGCGATAAGATCGTGACGAGCTTCAGCTCGAAGTCGGAGCTGGCGCTGAACCTCTCCGCGGACGGCAAGTCGCTGACATTCATGGGCTATCACGGCGGCGTGGGATGCGGCGGCACGGACGTTTCTCCGACGGCGCCAAACCTGATTGACGTTTCGGCTTCCAACACGCCGGGGATCTGCGATCCCACGAATCCGGTGACCTCGAGCTTGCAGAGTACTCCGAATATCCCGACATCCTACTATCGAGCGGTAGCAGAGGTGGATGGGGACGGCCATCTCAGCGTCACCGACGGCAATGCCTACAGCGGCGACAATGGGCGCGCGGCGTTCAAGGCCAGCAACGGTACCTATTACATGGTGGGCAACGACAACAGCGGAAATATCGGAAAGAAGCAGTTGGCAACTACAGTGGCCGGAAATGAACTGATCAACGCGACTGGCGCAGAACTTTTGATTCCGGGACTCACGCCGCCTGTGCCTCCGAACATCGGCATGATTGGGAGGTTGGAGTTCCTATCCAGCGACAAGCCGGGCAAGGATACCAATTTCCGCGGCCTGACTATTTTCAACAACACGGTGTACGTCAGCAAAGGCAGCGGAGGCAATGGAATCAATTCTGTATTCCAAGAGGGAACCGCAGGCACATTGCCAACGGGCACCGCAGCGGAGTTGGCCACCGTACCGCTGACGATTCTCCCCGGCTTCCCGAACACCGAAGCGAGCACAAGCACCAATTTCCCCTTTGGGATGTTCTTCGCAAATGCGAACACTCTGTACGTCTGCGACGAGGGCGATGGAACGTTTGTGACGCCGCCGGTGAACGGCAACGTCGCGGACGCCCAGTCACAGGCCACCGCGGGTCTGCAGAAGTGGGTGCTCGAGAATGGCGTCTGGACCATGGTGTACGTACTGCAGAACGGCCTGAACATCGGTGTGCAATACACCGTGGACCACTATCCAGCCTCGATTGATCCAGCAACCGGTGGATGCCGAAACATCGCCGGCCGCGTAAATCATGACGGCACGGTGACCATTTGGGCCATCACGTCAACGGTTAGCGCCAACGGCGATAACGGCGCGGACCCGAATAAGCTCGTGAAAGTAACCGACGTAATCTCGGCAACCACGCTACCCACCGGTGGCTGGTTGGGAACTTTCCAGACGCTGCGTTCGGCGCGGGCCGGCGAAGTCTTTCGCGGAGTGGCCTTTGCGCCGTCCGCGGATCATGACGACCATCACGATCGCTGGTAGTTGTCGCCGCCGCGTTGGATTGGAAGCAGAGTAAAAAACCTCCCCGGGCTCGAGATGGCTCGGGGAGTTTTTTTGTGCGGACACACAGTGCAAGCATCGATGAGCCGCTGCGGCTCGCGAGTAGTTCGAGACTTTCGTTTAGCGGCGGATGTAAGATGCCAGCGCTGCGATGGATGAGCAGAGGGGGACCATGCGAAAGTTTAGAGGTGCGCGGGGGATTGGAATTCTGGCTCTGGCAGGGGGATTGGTGCTGATCAGTGCGGAGGCGAATGCGCAGGATCGCTCGCAAACGCGGTCCATGGTGATTTCGAAGGGCGGTATTGTGGCTTCGGAGTCGCCGCTGGCTTCGCAAGCAGGCGTGCGCATTTTGGAGCACGGCGGAAACGCAGTGGACGCGGCGATCGCCACGAACGCGATGATGGGCGTCGTTGAACCGATGATGAACGGGATCGGCGGGGATTTGTTTGTGATTGTCTATGACGCGAAAGCCAACAGGCTTTATGGATTGAACGCCAGCGGTTGGGCGCCGCGTGGGTTGACGATCGAATTTTTGCAGAAGCAGGGAATAAAAAGCATGCCGCAGTCGGGCGTGAACTCCATCACTGTGCCGGGTATGGTGGACGGCTGGCAGAAATTGGCGGACAAGTTTGGACGCAAGAAATTGAAAGAGGATTTGGCGGCGGCGATTCGAACGGCGCAGGATGGATTTCCTGTGCCGGAGTGGGTTGCCGCGTATTGGGCAACGGAAGTGGATCTCTTGCGCTCGGATGACGCGGCGACAAGTCTCTATTTGCCAGGAGACCACGCGCCAAAGGTTGGCGATATCTTCAGGAACCCGGATTTGGCGGCATCTTTGCAGCAAATCGCGGATCATGGACGGGATGCATTCTACAAAGGAGAAATTTCGAAGAAGATTTTGGATGCCATGAAGCGCCACAACGGCACGATGACGGAGAAAGATTTGGCGGAGTACTCCAGCGAGTGGGTCGAGCCGATTTCCACGACCTACCGCGATTGGACCGTCTACGAGATGCCGCCGAACGGGCAGGGAATGGCCGCGCTCGAGATGCTGAACATCATGGAAAATTTTCCGCTGGGAGAGAAGGATTCCGGGTTCGGTTCGACCAGAGCGCTCCATGCCGAGATCGAAGCCAAGAAACTAGCCTATGCCGACATGGGGAAATACTTGGGAGATCCGCGCGGCCAGAAAATTCCGGTGGCGACGCTGATTTCGAAACCCTGGGCGGCCGAGCGCGCGAAATTGATCGATCCCGATAAAGCGGCGTGCGATATCGCCGCCGGAGAAATTCCAGGCGGGAGCGATACCACCTATCTGACAGTGGTGGACCGCGACGGCAATATGGTCTCGCTAATTCAGAGCAATTACGCGGCGTTTGGGTCCGGGATTGTGCCCGCGGGGGCGGGATTCGTGATGCAAAATCGTGGAGGTTTGTTCACCCTCGATCCGTCGTCGCCGAACGCACTTGCGGGGCACAAGCGCCCGCGGCACACGATTATTCCCGGCTTTGCGCAGAATGGCGACAAGCGCATCGCGTTTGGCATTATGGGCGGCTGGAACCAGGCGCAGGCGCACGCGCAATTCATCGCGAACATTGCCGATTTCAAGATGAACATTCAGGCGGCGGTCGAGGCGCCGCGCTTCACCAAATATACGTTTACGGGTTGTGATGTGCAGATGGAGAACCGGTTCAACGGAAAAGTGCGCGACGAATTGACGGCCAAAGGGCACCAGATCAAAGTGCTGGGTACGTTTTCGAGCCAAGTGGGAGGCGGGCAGGCCGTCTTGCGGGACTTCGCAACCGGCGTCAACTATGGAGCTTCGGACCCGCGCAAGGACGGGCAAGCGGCGGCGGAGTTACCGTTTGAGTGAATAGTTCGCCTTTTGTTACTGCCCTTCTTCGTTAGGGAACTCCCATCGGTCGAATTCCCCCCGAATGCGAAAAAGAGGAACGAATGTTCCCAGGGGGCGGCGAGGTACAGGTCCGCGCATCTCTTAAGCTATTTGTTATGAATAATTTACTGGGTACAGGCTTGGCTGAAGACTTGCACCTGTACCAATGGCCAGGGTCGGTGCCCCGCAGCTACGCCCTCTGGCTACGGAGACCCCATGGGACTCGAACGGGTTGCACAGAGCTTTTTGAGATACGTGGCCTACTCCATGCTTTGTTTCGTGTTGAATCCGCCCGCCAAGGCTCAGACTGTGGACCTATCGGGGAGTTATGAGTGCACGCAGGCCGTCGTGCAAGGGAAAGTGATGCCATGCACGGCGGCGCCACTGATCCTGAAAAATGACGGGCATTTCGAGTTGCGAGGCTGGGAAGGCAGCTACCTCGTGGATGGCTCCTGGGTGGAGCTTTCCGATGCGCTGACGAAAGCGCGCGCGAAGATCGAGCCGGGACATAAAATCGTGCTGCGGTATTTCGGTAAGCACGGATGGGCGGAGATGACGTACGAGCGGCGCGTTGCGGAGATGGGCAAGACCTCGCTGGGTTGAAGAAGTGCGTTGAGTAGCGAATAGTGCGAGAGTTTGCTGCAGAAACCGAGTGCGCGGGGCAGCGTCTGTGCCTCAGAAATTTTTGCCGATTCGCCTCCTCAAATAAAAAGTTAGGTTATAAGCGGCCGTCGAGATGCCCCCTCCTTCATTTCTGAGCGGTCGCCAGGAATCTCATTACTTCCGCCCCTAACGGAATGTGCCCGCTGCGGGTCATTCGCTACTCACTATTCACTCCTCACTTCTCGCTGGGCTGATAGCCGCGGCCGCGGAGGACTTTTCCCGCGGTGGCGCCTGTGAGTTTACCGTGCTCGTATTCGATTTGGCCGTTGACGATCGTGTAGTCGATGCCTTCGGAAAGTTGCGCCGGGCTGACGAAGGTGGCTTTGTCGATGATCGTGGCGGGATCGAAGATCGTGACGTCGGCGAAGTAGCCGGGCTTCAGGATGCCGCGGCCTTCGAGATGTTCGCGCTGCGCCGGAAACGAAGTGATTTTGCGGATGCCGGATTCGAGCGGCATCAGGTGTTCGTCGCGGACGTAATGGCCCAGAAAGCGGGGCATCGAGCCGAAGGCGCGGGGATGCGTGTGCGGCTCGAAGATGGGGCCGTCAAGGGACATTTCGTTGGCATCCAGTCCGATGCTCGTCCAGCGCTGTTCGAGGCCGGTCTTGATGTCTTCTTCGCTGGCCATGAAATAGAGCGCGCCGGTTTGCGCGGAATCGGCGATGACAAAATCCATCAGCGTATCTTCGGGAGATTTGTTCCAGGCCTTGGCGACGTCCGCGACGGTTTTGCCTTCGAAATGCTTTAGTTCTGGCTTTTCGATGGAGGCGAGAAGAACGCCGGCGCCACCGCCGCAATCGTAATAGAGATTTTCCCAGTTCGGATGATCGCCTTTCAGTTCCTCTTTGATGCGCGCGCGCACGGCGGGATCTTTCAGTCGCGCTAAGAGCTTTTGCGTGCCGCCGTCGGCGACCCACGGGGGAAGGGCGGAAGCCAGCGCTGTGCCGCCCGCCGGATACGGATACATGCTGGCGGCGATATCGAGCCCGGAATCGCGCGCCTCTTGAATTTTTGCCACCACCTTCTTCATGTTGCCCCAGCGCGCTTTGCCGCTCACCTTTAGATGGAAAACTTCCACGGGAAGATTGGCTTCGCGGCCGATGCGGATGGCTTCGTCAAGCGCCTGCATTTCCGAAGCGCCTTCGCTGCGCATGTGCGTGGCGTAGAGGCCGCCGTATCTGGAAGCGACTTTGGCGAGCGCGATAAGTTCATCGGTCTTCGCGTAGATATTCGGCGGGTAGATGAGCGCGCTGGAGACGCCGAGGGCGCCGTCTTTCATGGCTTGTTCCACGAGAGCTTCCATTTCCGTGAGTTCTGCGGGAGTGGGAGCGCGGTCGTCATCGCCGATAATGGCTTCGCGGACTTGTGCTGAGCCGACGTACGTGCCGATGTTGAGGGGCGTGCCTTGTTTTTCGAGGCGGCGGAAATAACCATCGAGCGTAGTCCAATCCACCGTGAACTTGAATTGATCGAGAAGAGGCTTCATCGATATGAGAGTTTTTTCGTTTTGCGGAGCGATGGAACCGCCCTCGCCAGTGATTTCCGAAGTGATGCCCTGCGAGAGCTTGCTCAGCGAACGATTGTCGAGCAGAAGAGACCATTCGGATTGGCCGAGCATGTCGATGAACCCGGGCGAGACGATTTGACCTTTGGCATCGATTTCGCGTTTGGCGGTGGCGTTGCTCAGGTTGCCGATCGCGGCGATGCGGTCGCCTTGGATGGCGACATCGCCGGCGTACCAGGGATTGCCTGTGCCGTCGATAATGTGGCCGTTGCGGATGATGATGTCGTACGAGGCGCTCGCGGGCGTGGACGCGGGCTTCGAGGCTGCCGCTGCTTCGAGCGGGGCGTCGTATGCTGCGGCGGCGATTTCGCCGAGCGCTTGTCCGCCGACGGATTGCGCGGCATCGGGATCGGGCGGCAGCGAGACGTGATTGACGTAAGCGGCGAACGCGAGCTTTTTGCCGCTCGCGGTGATCACGAAGCCGGCGAGACCTTTGCCATTGAGCATCATCTTGCCGTTGAGCTTGTCTTCGGAGCCGAACGTGCCGGTTTTTGCGAAGACGTGGCCGGCGCCAGGATTATCGACTTGAATTTTGGCCAGCGTGCCATCTTTGCCGAGAATGGGAAGCGCTTTGAAGAAAACGGGGAAGTCGGGGCGCGTGCTCCAATAGGCCATGTAGTGCGCGATGAAATCCGGGCTGAAGAGATCGGCCCAGTCCCCGCCTTCGCCGTCGCCTTGCGAAGCGCCGGAGAGATCGAGCTTGGCGTCTTGCAAAAAGGTGCGCTCGATTTTGAATCCAGCGTGGACTGGATCGTTCAGATCCTTCGCGATCAGCGCGCCAAGAAGATACGGCCCCATGCTGGCGTGAAGATTTTGGCTGACCTTGAGCGTGACCTTCACTTCTTCGGCAAGAGGCAGTGAAACGTGTTCCGCGACTTGATTGTCAGAGGTATAGAGATGAGCGAGAGATTTGAAGTCGGGCGCAGTGGCGTTTTTGGGAGCTTTGATCTCGACGCCCGCGGCGACTAGCGATTCGCTTAGAACGGTCTCGGCAAATTTTGTAGGCGAGGGAACACCGTAAGGCGCCGTAATCGGCTGGGAGCCGAGCGGGAGGCTGCCGTTGAGCGTGACGGCAACTGTACCGTCGGGATTTGTAACTACCACCGGGTCCTGAATATCGGGTTTGGCGCCAGCGGCGGAAGTCGTGAGATGGTTGACGAACGTGGCGTAAGCGGTCTTAGGTGAGATGGCAAGAGAAACCGGATCGCCTGCTTTTGCGCCGGGCGTGGCGACGAGGTCGATCACATTGTCGTTGACGACGATGCTCGAGATGACGTCGCCCGTGCCGCCTTCTTTGCCGCCGTCGGGGAAGAGGCTTGCATCGACGAGGACGCGCCCTTCGATTTTGTGAATGCCTTTGGCCGCGACCGCTTTCGCGAGCTCTTTGATAACCGCGAGAGGATCGCCTGCCACTGCTGGGCCGCCATAGGCGTGGTCTTCATCGACGAAAGCGAGCGTGCTATCTGGCTGGATGCGATTCGAGAGATTGGGGTCGCCGCTCGCGACGAGGATCAGGTCGCCTTTCAGAATGCCTTTCTTGTCCACGGGTCCGGTGCGGTAGATGACGGTGTGAAAGCGGTAGTCGGCACCGAATTTCGCGAGCACGGTTCCTTCGGTGAGAGTTTTCGTTGTGGACGCGGGGACGAACAGTTTGTTGGCGTTGAGCGAGTAGACGACTTTTCCGGTGGCGATGTCGTAGAACTCGATGCCGAAATTCGCGTGGGCGAATTCGGGCCGGTCCATCACTTTCTGAATGCGCTCGGCGAGCGTGGCCGTCGATTGCGCGCGCAACGGTTGCGGCGCGGCGATTAGCAGAATCGCCAGGCAGAGTGCGGCCGAACAAAATACTAAGAAATACGGGGAAAAGCGGCGGCTAGTATGCAAGATAAAATCCTCCAGAAAAAGCGGCTCAGACTTGCGCACGCTAATTTGCGCTGGCGAGTCCTTGGCCGGAATGCAAATCCTCAAACTTGATGTTCAAAATCGGATATTCGCGCCAATCCTTGTAATCGAAGTGCCACCACTCGTGTTCGTAGACGGTGAATCCCTCGGATTCCATCGCGCGGCGTAGCAGATCGCGATGCCACCGCTGCAGTGACGTCCCGCCGGGATAATCCGGAAACGAGCGCGGAGACATTTCGTCGTAGGTGCCGGGCATTTCGATGGGTTTTCCCGTGGCGAGATCGTACAGCGTGAGATCCACGGCGCAGCCGCGATTGTGGCGCGAACCTTGCGACGGGTCGGCGACGAAAATTTTGCCTTCAGGCGGCGTAGCGTCCCAGAAAATCTTCGTGACGTACCACGGACGGTAGGCGTCGTGAATGAGCAATCCGTAGCCAAGCGGCTCGAGCTTGCGGAGCGCGCGCACGAGAGCCTCGGCGGCAGGGCGCTGCATGAACGCGCGAGCCTGCGTGTAGACAGGCGTGCCGAGAAAATCGTTGGACGTAGCGTAGCGGATGTCGAGATGAATCGCGGGATCGAGAGTTGTCAGTTCGACGAGTTCTGGTTTGCGGAAGTTGCCATCTTCATGCGGCACTGTAGCGGTCAGGGCTTGCGCGCGGAGCTCGGCGACAGGGCGAACGGGCGAGATGAGGATTTGCTGGCGGGCATTGAAGTCAGGCGTAATTTTAAGGCTCTCTCGGTCGTTCATGACGAGAACGCGGCCGCCGGTTTTCGGATCCAAGCGCAAACGCGGGCCATGCACGGAGTCCGTCGGCGGAGGCTCCGCAGCTGCGAATTTTTCCAGCGGCTTGTATGTGGGGTCCTCGGCTTTTCCCTCTTGTTGCAGAATCCAGATCAAGCCATCCTTTTCGCTGAGCTCGTAGACGGCGTCTGTAGTCGTGGTGGAGTGCGGAGCGGAAAGCGCGTGTCCATACTCACCGATCCAAGGTCTCCAGGCTTGCGGGATATCGGCGGGTTTTGGTCCGGGAGTAAGAGAAGCGGAGGATTGTCCTCGGAGGATGCCCGGAGCCCAGAGCAAGAGTACGGCAAGGAGCAGAGGCAGCAGCTGAAACGGAAAATTTAACTTCGATTTCGCCGAGTCGCCGATCGCATTGACTGATTTGCTGCGGAGCATTCGTATGTCCATTGGCCGATCAGGCCATCCATTGCAAGACGCGAGACATGATAGCCGAGATTGAGAATCTGTGCGAGATACAAATGTTGCCAAATCGCGATGGTCCATCGGCGGTTCAGAGGGTTGAGTTCCGTGACACGCTCCGACGCGCTGCCTGATGCAGTCGAGCTATCGGATGGGACGAGAAACGATTGTTTCACTGTGCGCGGATGAGCTAAACCGTGTACCAGCGGAAGCCTTTGCGCTGCTCTTCGGCGATTTCCTTGACGATCGCGAGCGTTTGCGGGCGATGGTATTGGCCGCAGGTGGCGAGGATGGCGTTGACGAGGGCGACGGGAGCGGCGTAGGAAGCGCCGAAGGAAGTGGACTCGACGCTGGCGAGAAAGACTTCATCGCATTCGCGCGCGAGCGGAGAAATGATAAGTGTCGGTGATGCCGACACAGTAGGCGCCGCGGGCTTTGGCCAAATGCACGCCTTCCACGGTTTGACGAAGGCCGCGCCGGAAGCTGATGGCGATGACCAGATCGCTTTTGTTCACGGTGCGGACGAGGTGGGCGATGCGGCCGGCGGACGTCCCAGTGAAAACGGGAAGACCCAGCAGCGTAATTTGGTACTCCAAATAATCCGCGAGAGTAGCGGCAAGATCTCCAGCGAGAATTACGATGCGGCGCGCGTCGTAGAAACGTTTGGCGAGAGAGACGAGGCGCTGCGCGTCGAGACTGTTCTTGAGGCCATGCAGATTTTTGAGATCCTGCTCGAGGGCTTCGCGAACATAGGTGGGCATGCTGCTCACGCGCCCGGCGGATTGCATGGTGTCGAGCGATGTGGCGAAGGCGATGGAGAGATCGTGGAGATGGCGCTGAAAATCCCGGTAGCTGGCGAAGCCGAGGCCGCGGACGATGCGAACGACCGTGGCGGGGTCGGTTTTCAGGCGCTTGGCCATCGCGCGGACGCTGAGAAGCACGTAGTCGCGAGGATGCTCGAGAATCGGGCGAATAATCTCCTGGCGCTTGGCGCTGAGGAGTTCGATGCGCTCCGCGAGCGAAGGAGCGGAAGCTTGAGGAGGAACGCGGTGGTCGTTTCATGGCGCCAGAGAATTGCCTAAAATCGCGAGACATGTCAACTAAGCCGAGTAGTCAATTCGGCCATCCGAATAGAAATGTAAACAGCAAATGGATAACGGCTCTTCGCAGCAACCTCGCGAGAACCAGTGCGCCAAATGATACACGGAATGCGCGTTCAAAAGTCAAAGACGGAATGATCCGCCGAATTGTTTCATCCCTTTTTTGAGGCGACGGCTTTTTCTTCGAGGCCCGGGGCGATAACGGGCTGAAGAAAGGGCATCATGGCGCGAAGTTTGGGGCCGAGCTGCTCGACGGGATGGCTCTGCTCGCGCTTGCGAGTGGCGAGGAAATTCGGGCAGCCCGCTTCATTTTCCGCGATCCACTTTTTTGCAAAACTGCCGTCGCGAATTTCGGCGAGAATCTGGCTTCATTTCTTCGCGCGTTTTTTGCGTGATGATGCGCGGGCCGGCGGTGTAATCGCCATGCTCGGCGGTGTCGCTGACGGAATAGCGCATGTAACTGAGGCCGCCGCGGTAGATGAGGTCGACGATGAGCTTGAGTTCGTGCATGCACTCGAAATAGGCGACTTCGGGTTGATAGCCGGCGGCGACGAGCGTGTCGAAGCCGGCTTTGATGAGTTCGCTGACGCCGCCGCAGAGGACGGCTTGCTCGCCGAAGAGATCGGTTTCGGTTTCTTCGGTGAAAGTGGTTTCGAGGACGCCGGCGCGCGTGCAGCCCAGGCCTTTGCCGTAGGAGAGCGCGAGAGCTTTGGCGCTGCCGCTGGCGTCTTGCTCGACGGCGATGAGCGCGGGCGTGCCGCCGCCTTCGGTGAAGACTTCGCGGACACGATGGCCGGGAGCTTTGGGAGCGATCATGGAGACGTCGACGCTCGCGGGCGGCTTGATGGTGCCGAAGCGGATGTTGAAGCCGTGGGCGAACATGAGCGTTTTGCCTTTCTTGAGATGCGGCTCGATCTGTTCGCGATAGAGTTTGGGCTGCTTGGTATCGGGCGCGA
Source organism: uncultured Acidobacteriota bacterium (assembly GCA_963804545.1). Taxonomy (GTDB): domain Bacteria; phylum Acidobacteriota; class Terriglobia; order Acidiferrales; family UBA7541; genus Acidiferrum. The sequence goes on along the minus strand of CAWDQW010000004.1, from coordinate 361,403 downwards.
GAATCATGATGACGTCGGCCCATTCGGCGGCTTGCGCAGGGGTGTTGACGATGAGGCCCTCCTTTTCGGCTTTGGCGCGGGAGGCGCTGCCTTCGGGAAGGCCGACGCGGACGCTGACGCCGCTATCGCGAAGATTGAGCGAGTGGGCGTGGCCTTGCGAGCCGTAGCCGATGATGGCGACTTTTTTGGATTGGATGACGGCCAGGTCCGCGGAGTCGTCGTAGTAGAGATTTGCCATTTTTTCCTCTTGGGGCCGGGTTACGGCCGGGATTTAGAATCCTTCAAACTGAAACTCGTGGCGGGCATCCGTCGAAAGAACGGAGACGAGACACGCTGAATTTGTGCGAGGGTGTTGCGGACCCCCTCCCCACTTTTCTGTAAATGTTGCTGATAAAGGACTTAGCTGTGCCGCAAGTCCTTTAGATGCAACACTTACGTGGTTTTTCGTAACCGTTGATTCTAAAGGGGTTATCCTCACTGTGGCCCCAGGCATGGGATTACCTCGTCACCAGGGTCTGTGCAGGGGCGGCCGGGGCCGTCGGTGGACGGAGCAGGTCGCCGCCGCGAGTCATGGAGATGCGGCCGCTGCGGGCCATTTCAAGGACACCGAAGGGGCGCAGGACTTCGAGCAAGCCGTCGATTTTGTCGACGGTGCCAGATACCTCGATGATGAGCGATTCGGGAGCGACGTCCACGACGCGCGCGCGAAAGACCTTGATCAGCTCCATCAGGTGCGGGCGGGACTGCTGGTCCGCCAGCACTTTGATGAGCGCCAGGTCGCGCTCGAGCAGCGAGCGTTCGGAAATGTTTTCGGCGAGAAGGACGTCGACCAGCTTTTCGAGACTGGCTTCGAGGCGGTGGCCGCCCTTTTCGTCGGTGTGGGCGACGATGGTCATGCGGGCAATCTCGGGGTTGTCGGTGGGGCCGACCGTCAGGGAATCGATGTTGATGGCCAGGCGGCGGGCCAGCGACGAGACGCGGTTGAGCACGCCCGGCTTGTTTTCGACGTAGGCGACTAGTGTTTGCATGTGGTGTCCTTTTTGCTCATGGTTTTCACAGTGGCCGTCATGGCTCGGTGGCCGTTTCGACGAGCGGATTGTTGGGGCGGCGAATCATCTCGTGGAGCGATGCGCCGGCAGGAACCATGGGGTAGACGGAATCTTCCTGCTCGACGCGGAAGTCGATCAGAACGGTTTCATTGGATTCGCGCGCGGAACGAATCGTGGGAAGAACATCGCCGCGCTGGGTGATGCGTTCGCCGCGGATGCCGAAAGCGTTCGCGAGCGCGGCAAAATCGGGCGCTACGAGCGGCGTGGCGACGTAGCGTTTGTCGTAGAAAAATTCCTGCCACTGGCGAACCATGCCGAGAAAGCCGTTATTGATGATGGCGATCTTGATGTTGATTTTTTCCTGGACGATGGTGGCAAGCTCGCACATGGTCATCTGGAAGCCACCGTCCCCGACGACGACCCAGACCTCGGAGTCCGGCTTGGCGAATTTGGCGCCGATGGCGGCGGGCAATGCAAAACCCATCGTGCCGAGACCGCCGGAAGTGATGAGCGTGCGGGGCTGGTTGTGGTGGTAATACTGCGCTTCCCACATTTGGTGCTGGCCGACGTCGGTGACGACGATGGCCTCGCCGCGCGTTTCTTTCCAGAGATCGTTGATGACGTGGGCGGCGTAGAGATGGCCGTTGTCAGGAAGGCTTTGGATGTCGCGCACGGCGGAATCGCCTTTTAGTTCCTTGATATGCGCGAGCCAGGGGCCGCGGTCGGGATTCACGACGTGCGGGATGAGCTTTTCGAGAGTTTCGCGCGCATCGCCGATGAGAGCGGCGTCTACCTTTACGTTTTTATTGATTTCCGCGCGGTCGATCTCGATGTGAATTTTCCGCGCGCCCTTCGCGTAGGTGCGGAGATCGCCGGTGACGCGGTCGTCGAAGCGCATGCCGACGGCGATAAGCAAGTCGGATTCCTGGATGGCGTGATTGACCCAGGCTTCGCCGTGCATGCCCATCATGCCGAGATTCATGGGATCGGAAGCAGGGAAGCAGCCGATGCCGAGAAGCGTCATGGCGACGGGAATGTTGCTGGTGCGAACGAACTGCTCGAAGGCGCGCATGGCGCCGGAAAGCATGATGCCGCGGCCGGCGAGAATGATGGGGCGCTTGGCGGTGTTGAGCAGTTCGATGGCGCGCTCGAATTCCGCTTGATTGTGATCGTTGCGCACGCGCTTCTGCGGAAGTTTCGGAGCAGAGGTTTCCCAATCGAATTCGCAGGAAGCTTGCTGTGCGTCCTTGGTGATATCGACGAGGACCGGGCCGGGGCGTCCGGTATTGGCGATGATGAACGCTTCGCGGACGGTGCGCGCGATGTCTTCGGCGCGAGAGACGACGACGTTGTGTTTCGTGATCGGCATGGTGATGCCGGTGATGTCGATTTCCTGGAAGGCGTCGGAGCCGAGCAGCTTGCTGCTGACCTGGCCGGTGATGCAGACAACGGGCGAAGAATCGAGCATGGCGGTGGCGATGCCGGTGACCATGTTGGTTGCGCCGGGGCCGCTAGTAGCCATGGCGACGCCAACGCCTCCAGTGGCGCGCGCATAGCCATCCGCCATGTGCGTGGCGCCTTGTTCGTGGCGAACGAGAATGTGGTGCAGCTTGGATTTGCCAAGCGCGTCGTAGACGGGGAGAATCGCGCCTCCGGGATAGCCGAAAATGTGTTGTACGCCCAGCTTGGTGAGCGATTCGCAGAGGATTTCCGCGCCGGTGAGCTTCATAGGGTCCTTCCCAATTGCGTTTGCGAAGTTGCAGCCGCAACTGTTTGAGGCTGAGTTGGTGAGGCAAAAGAAGCGGGCACGGCGGTGACCGCGCCGATGGCCGCAGACGAAACGAGCAAAGCGTATTTGGCCATCACGCCGCTGGTGAATCTCGGAGCGGGGGGCTTCCATGAGGCGAGGCGCTTTTGAATTTCGGCGTCAGTCAATTCGACGTCGAGCTTACGGTTCGGAATGTCGAAGACGACGATGTCGCCATCGGCGATGGCGGCGATGGGGCCTCCGCATGCGGCTTCCGGCGCAACATGGCCGACCATCAAACCGTGCGTGGCGCCGGAGAATCGTCCGTCCGTAAGCAGAGCGACGGAATCGCCGAGCCCTGCGCCGACCAGCGCGGCAGTAACGGCGAGCATTTCACGCATGCCAGGGCCGCCTTTGGGGCCTTCGTAGCGGATGACGACGACATCGCCGGCTTTGATTTGGTTCTTCTCGACGGCGGCGAAAGCAAGTTCTTCGTTATCGAAAACGCGCGCGGGGCCGCGAAAACGTTCGTAGTTGCCGCCGGCCACTTTAATGACGCAACCTTCGGGAGCGAGATTGCCTTTCAAAATGACGAGGCCGCCGGTTGGTTTCAGCGGCGCGTCGATTTTTCGGACGACTTCCTGGTTGGGAGTTTCTTTTGCGACGGCGGCTTCTTCGGCGATGTTGCGGCCGGTGACGGTAATGGCGTCGCCGCGGAGCAATTTCGCATCGAGCAGCCGTTTGGCGACGAGAGCAGTGCCGCCAGCCGCATAGAGATCGGTGGCGACAAAGCGGCCGCCGGGTTTGAGGTCGGCGATGATGGGAACTTTCGCGCTGATGCGGTCGAAATCGTCGATGCTGAGCGGGACATGCGCTTCGTTGGCAATGGCGAGCAGGTGCAGCACGGCAGTTTGTCGAGCCACCGGTGGCGGCGACGCCGGCGATAGCGTTTTCTATGGCGGCTTTGGTGAGAATCTTGGATGGGGTGACATTGCCGCGCAGAAGATCCATAACGAGCTCGCCGGCGCGATGGCCTGCATGCGCTTTGCCGGAATCCGTGGCGGGAACGCTGGAAAGTCCCATCGGCGCAATGCCGAGAAATTCGCAGACGAGAGCCATAGTGTTGGCGGTGAACTGGCCGCCGCAGGCGCCCGCTCCCGGACAGGCGGATTCTTCGAGAGCCTTGAGCCGCGCGTCGGACATGTCGCCGTGCGAATGGCTGCCGATGGCTTCGTAAACGTCCTGGATCGTGACGGCGTGGCCTTCAAATTTGCCGGGAGCGATAGAACCGCCGTAGAGAACCAGGCCTGGAATATTCAAACGCGCCAGCGACATGATGCCGGCGGGAATGGTTTTGTCGCAGCCAACGAGAACGATCAGGGCGTCAAAAATGTTGCCGCGGGTGACAAGCTCGATGGAGTCGGTGATCACTTCGCGGCTGATCAGCGAAGCGCGCATGCCCTCCGTGCCCATGGTGATGCCGTCGGAAATGGAAATGGTGTTGAACTCGAGAGGAGTGCCGCCGGCGGCGCGAATGCCGTCCTTAACGTGCACGGCCAATTCGCGAAGGTGAAAGTTGCACGGGCCGATTTCGATCCAGGTATTCGCAACGCCGATGAGGGGCTTGGCGAAATCGTCATCACGAAGCCCGCAAGCGCGGAGCATGGAGCGTGCACCGGCACGATGGGGACCGTCGATCAGCGCGCTGCTGCGAGACTTCAACGAAGATACAGTCACAGTGGCGTTCTCCTCCGAGGGCTTTGCAACGCATTCGCTTACGATTATGAGCCCAAAAAACTTAAGGCCATCATCTTGGTTCTTGATGATGGCCCCGAAACTCTCCGGTGATGCTGTGTTAGGCGGCCATCATCTATGATGTTGCTCCCCGTACGATGACAGGGATAATTCGCACGGCCACGCTAATTCGAGCGCGCTGCATAACAGAGGCAGAGCCGAGGCGGTGCTTCGAGATGGCGACAGGGATCATAAAGAGCCGCCATGAAGATAACAGGATGGAGGGCGGGAAGTCAATCAGTCAAATTAATACTTTTGTTTACACAAATAAGTATGCCTTATGAGCCGAATGGTAGCGCCGCAGGCCTGGGATTTGCATGCTTCCAAGGTGAAGACAGGCATCCTCCTTTCGCTCTGAACATCTAACCTTTCAAGCGTTCTGAGCTGCGTTGCAGGCCACTCGCACGGGGCGGGGGATTCATGGATGTTGAGACAGACGTATTCATTGCGGGCGGAGGTCCGGCCGGGCTGGCCGCGGCCCTAGCGGCGAGCAAACGCGGGTTGCGAGTGATCATTGCGGATGGCGCGAAACCACCCATTACGAAGGCATGCGGAGAGGGACTTTTACCCGACGCTGTCACTGCGCTCAGCGAACTCGGAGTTGCATTGAGCGAGACGGATGGGTTCGCGCTGCGAGGAATCCGGTTTGAGGACGAGAGTGTGACTGTGAGCGCTCGCTTTCCCGGAGCGGATGGCATCGGTGTGCGCCGGGAAATTTTGCACCAGCGAATGGTGGAGCGAGCGGAAAAGTGTGGAGTTTGTTTTTTATGGAATACGCCGGTGATGGGAGCGTGCGAGGAAGGAATCGTGGCGGGCGGAAAAAAAATACGTTCGCGGTGGGTGATTGGCGCGGACGGCGCCGGGTCGCGCGTGCGGCGATGGAGCGGTTTGGAAAGTTACGCGCCGCGGAAAAGCAGATTTGCGTTTCGAATGCATTACGAGGCGGAGCCCTGGAGCGATTTCACGGAGATTCATTGGGGTGAAGAGGCGCAGGCCTATGTGACGCCCGTAGGCTGCCGGGAGATTTGTGCCGTACTGATTTCCAGGGACTCGAGCGCGCGCTTTGAGCGGACGCTGAGAAAATTTCCGAAGCTCTTGAAGCGGCTCGAAGGCGCGCGGCAGCTAAGCGCAGAACGCGGAGCGGTGACGAGCATGTTCGAGTTGGAGCGCGTGCAGCGAGGCAACGTCGCGCTCATCGGAGATGCATCGGGCAGCGTGGATGCCATTACAGGAGAAGGGCTTTCACTCAGCTTCCGGCAGGGGACGGCGATTGCCGATGCACTCGTAGCGGGCGATTTGGAGCGCTATCAGAAGGCGCACCGGCGCTTGTTTCGACGACCGAGGCTCATGGGAAACCTGCTGCTCACGCTTGACCGGCGGAGCGAATTGCGAAAACGTACCATGCGCGCGCTGGAGGCGGCGCCGAAATTATTTGAGCGCATGCTTGCGTATCACGTGGGCGAGACGCGGCCCCTGAGGCTGACGGCCGCCGGGGCGGTTTTCGGGTGGCGATTTCTGACTGCGTGACGCGGACGGAGACACCGATGCAGGGGAGACAAAAATGCGCCGGCGGCGCGCGGCGAGCGTGGATTTTCGTGCTGCTGGCGCTCTTCACGGCGCAGGCATGGCCGCAAGCTCCGCGCGCTACCACCCAAGCGAAAGCAGTAGAAGTCACGTTGAATCTCGATCCCGCGCAGAGCAAGCTGAACTGGACGCTTGGCAGCACGCTGCACACGGTACATGGAACTTTTGCGCTGAAACGGGGCGCCATAAAATTTGACCCAGAGACCGGCAGTGCGAGCGGGGAGTTTGTGGTTTACGCGACAAGCGGCGAAAGCGGAAACGACTCGCGCGACAAAAAAATGCACAGTGAAATACTCGAAAGCGCGCGGTTCCCCGACGTGATTTTCAGGCCCACAAAAATCGACGGGAAAGTGGTTGTGCCGGGAACATCCGACGTGAAGCTACAAGGGAAATTCATTTTGCACGGCTCGGAGCACGACCTCACGGTGCCCGTACACTCGGAATTAACGGCGGATCATTGGAAGGGCACGGCGAAATTCAGCGTGCCTTACATTCAGTGGGGATTGAAGAGCCCGAACACTTTTTTGCTGAAGGCGGATCCAGCGGTGGAGATTGAATTGGAGCTGAACGGCACGCTGCAAGGAACTGTCGCGCCCTGAACGCCGCTATTCTTCGGCTTCTTGCGTAACGATGTGAACGTCCACGGGTGGAGATTCGCGCAAGAAGCGGTGAACGGCCGAGAGATAGAGGTACTTGCGCCAATCGTGAATCGGCGCGCGGCCGAAAATCACCTGCGTAATATGTTTGGCGCGAACGAACTCCGCGACACTATCGGCGACACTGCGTCCTTTCAGGCGAATGACTTTGGCGCCGAAGCTTTCGGCAAAGCGCAAATTGGCGGCGAGCGCGCTGGTATTGGCCTCTTTCGGGCCAATTTCACGCTCGACGTGAACGACGTATAGCTCCGCATCCATGCGGCGAGCCATGCGAGCGCCGCGAGCGACAAGATACTGGCCAGCGGGATTGCCGGAAATACAGATGGCCATGCGCTCGCGAACACCCCAATTTTTGCGGATGTCCTCGTCTTCCATGTAAGTTTCGAGGCTGCGGTCCACCTGCTCGGCGACCTGGCGGAGGGCGAGTTCGCGGAGAGCGATCAAATTGCCACGGCGGAAAAAATTCTTGAGGGAGCGTTCGACTTTTTCGGTGCTGTAGACATCGCCGCGTTTCATGCGGTTGTGGAGGGCTTCGGGAGTCAAGTCGACCATGACGGTTTCGGTGGCCGTCAGGGGCACCCAGTCCGGAACGGTTTCGCGAACGGTGATTCCGGTGATGGAGCGCACCACGGGCGCGATGCTTTCGATGTGCTGAATGTTAAGGGTCGAGACGACGTCGATTTTGGCGGCGAGAATGATCCTGAATGTCTTCGTAGCGTTTGCGATGCTTGCTGCCGGGAATATTGGTGTGGGCCAATTCGTCGACCAGAGACGACGTCCGGTTTCCGCGCAATGAATGGCGTCGACATCCATTTCTTCGAAGACGGTGCCTTTGTATTCGATTCTTTTGCGCGGGACGGATTCGATCTGCGAGGCGAGTTCTTCGATGCCCTTGCGGCCGTGGGTTTCCACGACGCCAATGACCAGATCTTCGCCGCGGCTGCGGCGGCGAAGCGCTTCGCTCAGCATGCTGTAGGTTTTGCCAACGCCCGGGGCGTAGCCGAGGAAAAGCTTAAAGATGCCGCGCGCTTTCTGCGGCGGCGAGGCAACTTCCAGCCAGTCTTCGGGCTTCTTGGGCAAGGCGTCAGGTTCTCCGTATCAAATCGTCTGCATACGATAGAATAGCAGGATGCAGAGATTGCTCGCCGGGCGCGTCGTTCGGATTTGCCGTGTCGCTGGCCATCGTTGCCGGGATTACCGTTTTCTTTCGCCACGCGCGCGAACGTCAATCAGACCACGATCGCGCTCACCTTTTTGCTGGCTATTCTAGCAGTTTCGGCGGTGTGGGGGATGGCCGTATCGGTGTTCATGTCCGTCGCGGCAGTGCTGACTATTAATTACTTTTTTCTTCCGCCGGTTGGAACGTTCACGATTGCCGATCCGCAAAATTGGGTGGCGCTGTTGGCGTTTCTGGTGACATCCATCATGGGGAGCCAGCTTTCGGCGCGGATTCGAAAGGAAGCCGACGAAGCGCATCAACGCCGGCGCGAAATCGAGCGGCTGTACAAGTTCAGTCAAAAACTTTTGGCGGAAGGGAATGTCATTCAGCTGATGAATGCGATTCCCAATTACATCGTAGAAAGTTTCGAAGGCGGCGCCGCCGAGCTTTTTCTGCCGCAGAAGGACAAATTCTATCGCTCGGGATTTGGCGCCGCGCATTTGGATGAAGAAAAAATGAAGTCGGTGTTTCTGCGGGATGAAGGAGTTTTCGAATCTGCCGAAGGGCTGTATTTTATTCCAGTGCGGATGGGCGTCCGCCCGATCGCGAGCTTGGGAATATCCGGATCGCGGCTTTCGCGCCAGACGTTGGATGCGGTGGGCAGCCTCGTGGCTATCGCTATTGAGCGAGCGAGGGCCGTCGAAAAGCTCGGAGAAACTGAAGCAGAGCGCCAGGGAGAACGGCTGAAGTCCGCGTTGCTGGATTCCATCGCGCACGATTTTCGCACGCCGCTCACGTCGATCAAGGCTGCGACGACGAGCCTCTTGGGTGAAGAGACCCCGGACCGCGGAGCAGACGCGCGAACTGCTGACGATCATTAATGAAGAGTGCGACCGGTTGAACCGGCTCGTCGAAGAAGCGGCGGAGATGTCGCGGCTTGAGGCGGGAGAATTTGAACTGGATCTCGCGCCGACGCAGATCGGCGACATCATTGAGGCCGCGCTTGCCCAATGCAATACGGCGCTGGCGGGCCGCAACGTCGTTGTGAAATTGAGTCCCAATCTTCCGCCAGTGCGGGCTGATTTGAACCGCATCAAAGATGCGCTGGTGCATCTGATCGACAACGCCAATATTTATTCGCCGAAGGATGCAGCCCATCACCATCTCCGCGGATCTCACGGGGGAAACGGTCACAACCAGCGTGGCGGACAGGGGGCCGGGCATCGACGATTTCGAACAGGGCATGATTTTCGACAAGTTCTATCGCGGCAAAGATCAGCGCTACCTGGTGCGCGGGACGGGGATGGGCCTGCCCATCGCGAAAGCAATCGTGACGGCGCACAAAGGCACAATCGCAGTGACGAGCCAGCTTGGGCATGGTTCCGTGTTTTCGTTTACGCTGCCCGTGGATCGCAGCGCAGGAGAAGCACGATGAATGCAGCTTCCATTCTCGTGGTGGATGACGAGCCGCAAATCCGGCGCGTCATGCGCACGACGCTTTCCAGCCATGGCTATGTCATCCGAGAGGCCACGACCGGCGAAGAGGCGGTTGACGCTGTACGCAAGGAACGGCCGGACCTGATTTTGCTCGACGTGAATATGCCGGGAATCGGCGGCATCGAAGCGGCGCGCGAAATTCGGGAGATGAGCGACGCGCCGATTATCATGCTGACGGTGCGGAATGCGGAGCGCGATAAAGTGGTCGCTCTCGATGCCGGCGCCGATGACTACGTGGTGAAACCTTTTGGAATTGAAGAATTGCTCGCGCGAATCCGAGCCGCATTGCGCCGATACGCGCCCGGAGACGCGATTCCCACGTTTACCGCGAAGGATTTGACGATTGATTTCGAGAACCGGCAGGTGGTGGTGCGCGGACGAGATGTGCATCTGACGCCGAAGGAGTTTGATGTTTTGAAGCATCTGGTCGGCAATTTGGGAAAGCCGCTGTCGCATCGGCGGTTGCTGCAGTCGGTCTGGGGGCCGGAGTACGGGGAAGAAACGGAGAACCTGCGCGTGGTGATCAATCAATTGCGCAAGAAAATTGAAAGCGATCCGGCGCGGCCGAAATATATTTTGACGGAGCCATGGGTGGGCTACCGGTTCCAGGCGCCCAAGGGCGCTCCTGCAAAGCCCGCTTCCCGGAAAAACTGAAGAATCATTGTTTGGGATGCGATGCGTCGAGATCGAGATTCAGCTCGACGACATTGACGCGCGGCTCGCCGAACAAACCGAACTGCCTTCCCGAGAGTATGCCTTGCAACCAATGCGCGGAGATCTGTTTCACTCATGTGGCGCTCGCGCGCGACGCGAGGAATCTGAAACTCGGCGGCGGCTGGAGAGATTTCCGGGTCCAGGCCAGATCCTGAAGTGGTAACGATATCCACGGGATTGCCGCGCCGGGATTTTCAGCATGCAATTTTTCCACGTCACCTTTCACGCGATCTATAAGCTGGCGATTTGTGGGGCCAAGATTGGATGCGCCACCGCTAGGTGCGACTGGATCATAGCCGTTCCCCGCACCGGAAGGACGCGGATGAAAATACCAGTCAGAAGAAAAAGGCTGGCCGATGAGCCGTGAACCCACGATTTGGCCGTGTTGCGTGATCATTCCGCCATTCGCTTGCGCGGGAAAAAAGAGCTGGCCGAGGCCGGTGACCGCCAGAGGATATAGAAGCCCGAAGAGCACGGTCGTCACCAGGGTCATAAGGATCGCAATTCGCAAATGTTGCTTCATAGAACTCTCCCCCGCGCCAAATGCAAGTAGGTGATCGCCATATCGATCAGTTTGATCCCCAGAAATGGCGCAACGACGCCGCCGAGGCCGTAGACGAGAAGATTCTGGCGGAGCAGGGCCGCAGCACCCAGAGGACGATAGCGCACGCCGCGCAGCGCCAACGGAATGAGCGCGATGATGATTAGGGCGTTGAATATTACTGCCGAAAGAATCGCGGATTCTGGCGTGTGAAGCCGCATCACGTTCAGAACTTCCAGCTGAGGAAACGCCGCGGCGAACATCGCGGGGATAATCGCGAAATATTTCGCAACGTCGTTGGCCACGGAAAAAGTGGTGAGCGCGCCGCGCGTGATAAGCAACTGCTTGCCGATTTCGACGATTTCGATGAGCTTGGTCGGGTTCGAATCGAGGTCGACCATGTTGCCCGCTTCTTTTGCGGCTTGTGTTCCGGTGTTCATGGCAACGCCGACGTCAGCTTGCGCGAGGGCAGGCGCATCGTTGGTGCCGTCGCCGGTCATAGCCACAAGCTTGCCCTTCGCTTGTTCGCGCTTGATGAGCGCCATTTTGTCTTCGGGCTTGGCTTCCGCGAGAAAATCATCTACACCGGCTTGCCGCGCGATCGCGGCCGCCGTCAGCGGATTATCGCCGGTGATCATCATGGTGCGGATGCCCATGGCGCGCAGATGATCGAAGCGCTCGCGCATGCCGCCTTTCACAATGTCCGTCAGCGCGATCGCACCGAGCACGTGCCGATTCTGGGTGACGAGTAGCGGTGTGCCGCCGCCATTCGCAATTTCGCGCACGATGTGTTTGATCTCGCCGGGAACAACCTGCCCTTTTTCCGCAACATATTTGTCGATCGCTTCCGGAGCGCCTTTGCGGATTTCCTGGCCGTCCATGTCCACACCGGACATGCGAGTTTGCGCTGAAAACGGAATGAACGTTGGATTATGAGGAGCGAGTTCACGTCCGCGGAGTCCATATTTTTCCTTTGCGAGCACGACGATGGAGCGGCCTTCCGGCGTCTCATCCGCAAAAGAGGCAAGCTGCGCAGCGCTGGCTAGTTCCACTTCGGTGACGCTGGGGCACGCGTGAAAGGAGGTCGCCTGGCGGTTGCCGAGCGTGATGGTGCCGGTTTTGTCGAGCAACAGCACGTCCACGTCACCGGAAGCCTCCACGGCGCGCCCAGACATGGCAATCACGTTGCGCTGAATCAAGCGATCCATGCCTGCGATGCCGATGGCGGATAAAAGGCCGCCGATGGTCGTGGGAATCAAGCAAACGAGCAACGACACGAGAACAAAAATGGTTTGTGGGGCGCCCGAATAAATCGCAAAAGGCTGAAGGGTGACGACGGCCAACAGGAAAATGATGGTCAGGCCCGCCAGAAGAATGTTGAGCGCAATCTCATTCGGTGTTTTCTGCCGCGAAGCGCCTTCCACGAGGCTGATCATGCGGTCGAGGAAAGTTTCGCCAGGATTCGAAGTAATGCGCACGCGGATTTCATCGGAGAGCACGCGCGTGCCGCCAGTGACGGCCGAACGATCTCCCCCCGATTCGCGAATTACCGGCGCGGACTCGCCAGTAATCGCTGATTCATCGACCGAGGCCACGCCTTCAACGACTTCGCCGTCACCGGGAACGAATTCTCCGGCGGCGACGAGCACTTGATCGCCGGAACGTAGTTTTGAACTCGGCACAATCTCCGTGCAACCGTCCGGGCGCAAGCGCCGCGCTTCCGTTTCCGCCCTGGCTTTGCGCAGAGTCTCTGCCTGGGCCTTGCCGCGACCTTCTGCCATAGCTTCCGCGAAATTGGCGAACAACACGGTGAACCACAGCCACAACGTAATTTGAAGGCCGAAGCCGAACTCGCCGCTGTGGTGGACCGTATCGCGCACAAGCTGGATCGAAGTGAGCAGAGCTCCGACTTCCACGACGAACATAACGGGGTTCTTAACCATCGTGCGCGGATTCAATTTCCGGAAAGAATCGGCGATGGCGGTCTTCAGGATACTGGTGTCCGTCAGAGCTTTTGATTTCACTTGGGAGGCGCGGTCCATAGTTTCCTTAAAAAAGGTCCTTCAAAATGCCTTTCCGGAAAGCATCAGCAAATGCTCCAGGATGGGCCCCAGGCTCAGCGCCGGAAAAAAGGTCAGCGCGCCCACGATCAAAATCGTGCAGACAAGAAGAATGGTGAAGAGCGGGCCAGTCACGGGAAAAGTGCCGAGGGAAGCCGGGGTCATTTTCTTTCGCGCGAGATTACCGGCAATCGCAAGAATTGGTATGACCACAAAGAATCTTCCCAGGAGCATGGCGAAAGCCAGGCTTGTGTTGTACCAAATGGTGTTTGCGTTCAAGCCGCCAAACGCGGAGCCATTATTCCCGACGGCGGAAGTGTATGCGTAGAGAATTTGCGAGAGCCCGTGGGGGCCAGGATTGGTAATGCTCGAGGTGCCAAATTTCGCGACGACGGCGATGGCGGCAAACACCAGAATGGTGAGGGAAGAGATGAGCACGGAAAGCATGGCCATCTTTACGTCGAACGCTTCTATCTTTTTTCCCAGGTATTCCGGCGTTCTTCCCACCATCAGGCCGGCAATAAATACGGCGAGAATGACGAAGACGAGAATTCCGTAGAGCCCCGAGCCCACTCCGCCAAAAATAACTTCGCCAAGCATGATGTTGACAAGCGGAACCATGCCGCCCAGCGGGGTGTAGGAATCGTGCATGCTGTTTACGGCGCCGCAGCTAGCGTCCGTAGTCGCCGTCGCAAAGAGGGCTGAGTTCGCAATGCCGAAGCGGACTTCCTTGCCCTCCATGTTTCCGCCGGAATGCAGCGCGCTGGCCGTCTGGTCCACGCCGGCCAGTTCGGGATTTCCTCGGGCTTCCGCCCAATAGGCCGCCGTTACGCCAACGAGAAACAACGCCGTCATCGCGCCCCACACGGCCCATCCGTGGCTTTGCGATTTCGTCATGCGCCCCAGCGTGTAAGTCAATCCGGAAGGAATTGCAAAAATCAGAAGCATCTCGAAAAAATTCGTGAACGGCGTGGGGTTTTCGTAAGGGTGCGAGCTGTTCGCATAAAAGAACCCGCCGCCGTTTGTGCCGAACATTTTTATAACTTCTTGCGATGCTGTTGGCCCGACGGCGATCACTTGCTGCGTGACGGTCTGCGAAACCGGCTTGCCATCCGGGCCTTGTGTTTGCACGATCTGTGGTTCGACAAGTTGGGCCGTGGTGTAAGGCTTCAGGGTCTGCACTACGCCTTGCGAAACAAGCAGCAGTGAACCAACCATGCAAACCGGCAAGAGAACCCAAAGAAAGCAGCGCGTCAAATCCACCCAGAAGTTGCCAATGGTTTTCGATTCATGCCGCGAGACTCCGCGAATCACGGCGATCGCCAGCGCAATGCCAACAGCGGCTGAGGCAAAATTGTGGTACGCCAACCCCGCCATTTGCGTGAGATAACTCATCGTCGTTTCCGGCGTGTAGGCTTGCCAATTGGTGTTGGTGGTGAAGGATACGGCCGTATTCCAGGCAAGATCCGAGGGCACACCGGAGAGCCGCTGAGGATTCCAAGGCAACCACTGCTGCAGTCTCTCGAAGAGATAAAGCAATATCAGAGAAACACCGCTGAAAACCAGCATCGTCGCGCCATATTCCGTCCAGCGCATCTCTTTGTTTTCATCCACGCCGCAAAGGCGGTAGATGAGGCGTTCCACGGGACGCAGGAGCGGATCCAGAAAGGTCTTCTCCCTTTCAAAAACGCGCGAGAGAAAAATTCCCATCGGTTTTGTAATGAGGAAGAGCACCAGCACATAGAGACCGATCTGAAACCAGCCATTCGCGGTCATGCCTAGAAGTTCTCCGGTTTGAGCAGCGCGTACATTAGATAGCCAAAGAGAAGCAAGCTGATAAGAATGAGGACGACATTTTCAAGCATTTAGAATCTCCGCCCTACTTGAGCCTTTCGCAAACACGCAGATAGCCTATCGCTAGGAGGAAGAAGCCGATCGTCACCAACGCAAAAACCAAATCTCTCACGCGGCTCTCCTTTTTTAGTTTCCTTGATGAGCGCTCGCATGATCCGTGCGCCGCCGCTCATCCCGATGAACCAGCTATCTTACGGCAAGACACATTACAGCGCTCCCCCGGCTAGCCGAGGTTCCTTCGCACAGAGCACAAAACGAAATCTTAGGATACGGGGCGAGCCTTAGGAAAGGGTGAAACGTATCTAAGGATTTTGTGAAGGCCCAATCTGGGCTCTCGCCTAAACTAACCGGCTCTCAGTGCCGGTGCATCTGCGGCCAGTAGGTGATTTGCAGCGAAGCCGTCACGTTTTTCTGCAGGCCCGTCGCGAGCAGAGGAAATTGCCATTGTTCATATTGGACGATAGCCGAAGCGCCCACCGCCGGCCTTATCCAATAATCGGCGCGCACGGATGCATCATTGATCGTTCCGCCGTTGGGGATGAGTTTGTTGTCGACCTTGACGTGCCGGTAGCTGAGTTGAATGGAATTTTTCGGAGTCAGCCAATAGCGGCTCCAGGCTTGAATTCCCGCTCCGTCGCGGCCCACCCAATCGCCCATCAAGAAATCCCCGATTGGTGTAGAGATCGTGATAGTAATTGTCCCAATAGATGTAGCGTCCGGGAACGTTCGCCGGCTACGGTGTTCGTTAGCGGTGCTTCCACGCGGAAATCAAGTTTTGAGATTCCGGGAAAGTGCGTGAGGTAAAAACCCGGGCTGAATCCAGCGCGACGAGGAGCGGCAAGAGGGGATGGATCGTCGGCGGAGATCGAATCGTTATAAATGGTCAGCCATTTTCGAAGAAAGGGAACGCGGTAGCTGAAGTCAAAACCGCCGTCGCGTTTTCCGGGGTCCTTGAGAGCCGGCTTTTCAAAGTAGCTCGTCGCGCTGAAATATGTCAGAAAGAGCCGATCCAATGTGAAGGGCCGCCCCTCGCCGCCCACTTCGACTGTGCGCGTAAAGCCAAACTCGAGATTCGGCGTGGGCTTGAAACTGATCTTCTCGCCATGAAAAAAGGGAGCGGGAGAAAGCAAGTTTCCCTGAAGGCGGCCGAAAAACGCGTCCCAGCGCATCGGACCGAGGAAACGCCCAATCCACGGCAAATGAAAAGGCGAGACGCGGTCGAGATGAAACATTCGAACGGGCGCAGCGTTATCGGAGAAAAGCAGAGGACCGCTTTCGCCGGGTCCCCACCACTGGCTTTCTTGGCCGTAGGAGAGTTGCCAGTTTGCGAGGTTTAACCCGACGTAGGCATCGAGCAGTCTCGCTTGATTGCGTTCGGGCTGCGGGCTGGCAGCCAGGCCGGGATTATCGTCAATAGCGTCGATAGCGTTCTGCACCGCGGGCGAATTCTCCGGCCCGGCTGGCGCGTGCTGATACTCGCCTCGCGCGTAGACCACCCAGCGCCCCGCGGTCGCCCATCCGGAAAATCCGGCGATGCTATTGAAGCCTTGCTGAAAAGGCCGGCCAAAGTCGTTGTAAATCGTTTGGCCAAAATGATAGCCGTCGGTAAGAGGAGGCCCGGAAATATCCGTGACACGCACGTAAACGGATTCGAGATGGACCGCGCGATTGCTGCCGCCGGCGAGCAGCGCAAGTTCGGGAACAAACTCCTGCCGCAGCGAATCGTAGAGATGCACCGACATCGATTTGGAGTTCGCGTCCTGCAGCCGATCGCCTGCTTCGGAAACCATTCTGGCGCACTCGAGCCGGGTCCAGGGACGCATGCCGAGAATTGCGTCGTTGATCACGCCAGAAGCAATCAAACGATCAAATAAAGGATAGATCCAGCTATCGAGTGGCACGTAGGGCGAGCCCATTTGCGCGGGCGTGCGGTCCGTTGCGACGAGCGGCGCATCGGAAAGATTTTCCGCGATGCCTCCGCCCAATTCGGGGTCGTGGTGAGCGCGATAAACCTGCCAGCCGGTCAGCCATCCGATCCCTGTGCCTGCGAAGGCGTCGGCAGGGAAGTGTTTTTCTCCACGCACGCGCGCATAGGTGATGGCGGCTGCGGCGCCATACGCGAATATTTTTGTGAAGGGTCCGGGATACTCGTGGCTGATGACGCTGGCTAAGGCCCAGGCGGTGGTGGCGTGAGTCGAGGGAAAGGAATCGCCGCCTTGCCAGAATTTACCTTGAAAAGAATCGACGCCCGGCCGCTCCCGGCCCGTCGCGTAGCCAAGCGCCGTTGATACAAATAAGCCATCTAAGGCGGCCTCGCCGCTCAGCAGCCCGGTCTCACGCTTGTGCTCGTCATTGGTTGCTTTTCCAAGAAGATAGAGACCCGCGCTCGCGCCCGCGATTCCCGCGAGGCCATAGTTTGAAAAACTGGTGTAATGCCGCAGCGTAACGGGCGAATTGGAGAGATGGAGACTCGCATCGCGATCCGTCACCAAAAATCCCGCTGTGAGCCCGGCAAACGGCGCCAGCCAGGTTGCGTCGCCTAACTTGAGGTGAGCAGGACTCGTCCAGATGGCTTTCTGATCGCGTGCCAGATTTTTGAGCAGCGCCGGTCCCAATGCGTTATCGGGCGGTGGCGCGGGTTGTCGGGCCGCAGATCCACTCGTGCTGCCTGCCGCAGTCGCGCTCTCTTTCGGTTGCGCAACGTTCGCGGCTTGCTGCGGTTTCTGCTGGTCGCTCGCTTGTGGAGTCTGCGCAGCACATCTCGCGCAACAGACAAGGGCGATGCACCACGCACCCGCTGCAGAAAAGAAGAAAGCTCCCTTGCCCATACCCACGCCTTCTATTACAAGTCCGCTGCGCCATTGGAGAAGGCAATGGACGGGCCACAATCGAAGGCAATGCAAGCCGAGAGAAGAATGCTAAAGGCTTGTTGGTGAATGTCTTGCTGACCCGCCGGCAGAAAAGGCAAAGCGTGGAAGCGAAAAGCTTACGAAACGTTCCAATATGGTCCAGGACTCAGACCAGATTGGAATAACGAACACACAACAGGAAATTCCATTTCAACGAAGCGCCCCGGCCGATGGTTTTTAGATGGGCAGACGCAATTTCGCTTCGCAGCCGCGGCCGTCACGGCGATTTTGAAGCGTCAAGGTGCCGCCGTGAGCTTCCGCAATCTGGCGGCTGAGAACAAGGCCGATTCCCGAGCCACCCTGTTTTGTGGTGAAGAAGGGCACGAAGAGATTAGCGGTGTTGGAGATGCCGGGCCCTTCGTCGAGCACCGAGACTTCAAGATAGGAACTGTAGCGGGACCAGGTAACCTTTACACCGCCTCCTGTTTCGTTGGCCGCGTCGGCGGCGTTGTGGACAAGGTTGATCAGGAGCTGTTCGAGCTGATCGGCATCCGCCGAAATGACCAGGGGAGGACCTTTCTCCAAGCGCACCTTGGCGCGTGTTTCCAGCTTGGCTACGCGTGTAATCCACTCCGTCACGTTGACGTGAGCGAGCGTCGGCTGCGGGAGCCGCGCAAGCCGCGCATACGCGGCCATAAAGCGGCCGAGCGCTTCCGTGCGAGAGCGAATAATCCCGAGGCCGTGGCGCATGTCTTCCAGAATGGACGCCGCCGCGCCGCTTTGCAGCTCTGGCACGTTGGCCGTCCCCAGGAGCCCGCTTTCCAGGCTTTGCGCCACGGACTGGATGGGCGCCAGCGAATTATTCAGTTCGTGGCCGAGAACGCGGATGAGCCTTTGCCACGCTTGCCGCTCTTCGTCGCGAAGCGCGCGGCTGAGATCGCTAAGCACGATCAGATCGTGGGGCAAGCCGCCCTGGCGAAAGGAACCGCGCCGCACTCCCCAGCGCCCAGAACCGCCGGGGAAACTGAGTTCCATGGTGCGCGCTTGTTCGCCTTCGAGACACGCCTCGAGGCCAAGCTCCGCGGCAGTAAAGCCGAGAAGCCGCTCACTGGCTCTGGAGAGAAGCCGTTCCCCGGCGCGATTCACCAGGCGCAACCGCCTGTGGTTATCGAACGTGAAGATGGCCACGTCAATTTCTTCCATGACCGTGCGCAGCAACCCGGTGGCTTCGAGCGCTCCCAATCGCTGCGAGCGAAGTGTCTCGCTCAAGGCGTTGACTTCGAGCATCACTTCGCCGAGGGCATCATCGCTGCTGGCGTCGCGCGCCCGGAAAGAAAAATCCTCTTCCCTCATCGCGGAAAGCAGATTCGACAATGTTTGCAGGGAAAAGACCACGCGGTGGCGCAAGGAAAGGGCGAAGCCCAGCCACAGGCTCAGAATAAGAAATGTCAGCGTCCACGCCGTCCGCGACGAGTAGGCGCCGTACCACAGGAGAATCAAAGCAATCGCCGATCCGGGCAAACCCGCCGCCAGCGCCAATAGCTGGATGCGACGTTCGTACGTGAGGCGTCTCATTCCAAGCCGTGTTTTTGCAGCCGGCGATACATCGCGCTGCGGCTGAGTCCCAGAGCTTTGGCGGCCTGGCTGACGTTTCCATCGTGGCGGGAGAGCGTGCGCTGGATGAGGTGGCGCTCCACCTCATCGAGGCTCATTTCATCGAGGCGCACGGCGCCACCCGCGGAGCCCGTGCGCAGGCCGAGGTCGGCGGAACGCACCAACTGCCCTTGGGCAAGCAGCACCCCGCGCTCGACCGCATGATCGAGTTCCCGGACGTTCCCGGGCCACGGATGTTCGAGCAGAAGCTGCGTCGCGCCGGGATCGAAGCCGGAAATGCTTTTGCGATAGCGCTGCGCATAGCCGCGGAGGAAGTGGTGCGCCAGCAAGGCGATGTCCTCGCGGCGTTCGCGCAAGGGCGGAAGATGAATTTCGATGGTGTTCAGGCGAAAGAGCAGGTCCTGGCGGAAACGACCGGAGGCCGCTTCGGAAGTCACATCGGCGTTTGTGGCTGCCAGAACGCGGACGTTGACGCGCCGCGTGGACGAAGAGCCGACACGTTCGAGCTCGCCGGTTTCGAGAACTCGCAGAAGTTTTGCCTGGAGATTCAAGGGGACGTTCGCGATTTCGTCCAGAAAAAGCGTACTGCCCTCGGCAAGCTCGAAGCGCCCGACGCGATCGTTGCGCGCATCGGTGAACGCGCCTTTCACATGGCCGAAAAGCTCGCTCTCGAACAAGCCTTCCGAAAGGCCGCCGGCGTTGACCGTCACCATCGGCTTTCCCGAGCGCTGCGAAAGCGCGTGCAGTGTCTGTGCCACAACTTCTTTTCCGGTGCCATGCTCGCCGGTGATCAACACACTGGCATCGGAAGGACCTACGCGGCCGATCAGGTCGAGCACCGGCTGCATCACGGCTGCTTCCGCGATCAGCGTGGGGCGCGATTCCGCGCGCAGCAGGCGATTCTCGGCCTCCAGACGCGAGGCTTGGCGCAACGCATTGCGTAGATCGATCTGCGTTCGCAGAATGGTCAGCAAGCGGGCATTGTCCCAGGGCTTTTGTATGAAGTCGCGAGCGCCGCGCCGCATCGCTTCCACCGCGACTTCCACGCTGCTCCAGGCGGTCATCACCACGACGGGGAGCGTCGAATCCGCCGCTTGCACGCGGCTCAGCAGGTCGAGTCCCTCCTGGCCGGAAGTAGTGTCGCGCGCGTAGTTCAAATCCATGATTACGGCATCGAACTCGCGCGACTCGATGGCCGCCAGCGCCTCGGCGGGCGAGGCTGCCAATTGCGTCTCGTAGTTCTCTCGCTTGAGCAGCAGGCGCAAGGCGTCGCGGATATCCGCCTGATCGTCGGCCACAAGGACGCGATAGGGATGAATCGTAGGGTTTTTCATGCGTGTTGGAAGATAATCTCTAGTTTAGAGTCGCTGCGGCTCCGAATGCCAACGGAACGCCTGCTAACGCGGCCGCTTCCCTTATTACTCATAGCGAAGCGCGATAATTGGATCGACTCGAGTGGCTCGCCGTGCCGGCAACCAGCAAGCCAGCAGAACAATCGCCGCCAGAGCCAACGCCCCCGAGGCAAAAGTCGGCACATCAAGAGCGCTGACATGAAAAAGCAAATTACTCATGAGGCGCGTCAGAACCACCGCGCCAGCCAGGCCTCCGACAATGCCCACCAGCGCCAGTCGCAAGCCCTGTCTGAAAACCATCTCCAGGATTTCTCGCTGGCTAGCTCCGAGCGCCATGCGAATACCGATTTCATGTCCGCGCTGGGTCACGACGTACGCCATCACTCCGTAAACGCCGACCGCCGCGAGCAGCAGAGCCAACACCGCAAAAGAGCCGATCAGGAGGACGGAAAGCCGCCGAGACGCGGTGTTTTCGTTGACGATGTCCTCGAGCGGCCGGATTTCGTAGAGCGGAACATCGGGGTCGAGGGAACGAATGGCCTCGCGCAGTCCCGCGGTCAGAGCGGCGGGATCGGCGGTAGCGGCTGAGCGAAGGACGATGCTGCCGCCACCCGATGGCCGCTGCGCTTCTGGAACGTACATCTCCACACGCGACGGCTGATCCACGCCGTAGTTCTTTACATGGGCCACAATTCCGACGATCGTCAGCCAATCGGGCTCTTGGCCAGCCCCGGGAGGGCCACCGCTGTAGATCCGCTTTCCAAGCGCATCTCCTCCGGCAAAATTTTGCATCGCAAATGTCTCATCGATGATGCAAACGTGTTGGGTGTTCTCATTGTCGTGGCCGTCGAAGTAGCGTCCGCTTAGCAGACGCATGCCCATTGCTGGCATCGCCCCGGGAGAAACGCGGCTCATATCCGCGCTTGGTAAACGCCCCGGCGGCGGAAGCGGCCTTCCCTCAATCACGTAAGCGTTCTGCGATCCGCCGAGCAGAGGATTTTTGTAGCCGGCGGCTTCCACGCCCGGAAGCGACTGGACTTTCGCGACCAGTTGGCTCACAAAATTACGGCGCTTGGCATCGTCATTGTATTTCGCATCCGGCAGAGACAATCGCGCAGTTAGTACGTTGGTTGGATGGATGCCGCCATCAGCCTGCAGCACGCGAAACAAGCTCTTGGTCATCAAGCCCGCTCCAACGAGGAGCATCAACGAGACGGCAACCTCCGCGGCAACGAGAAAATCCCGCAAGCGGCGGCGCCCGCCACCAGCAGTTCCGGTTCGGCCTCCTTCGCGAAGCGTTTCCTGCACGTCCGTTCGCGAAGCTTGCAGGGCCGGGGCGATACCAAACACGATCCCGGTAAGAATAGACAAACCAAGCGTGAACAAGAGTACGGAGCGATCCGCGGAAACTTCATCCATGCGCGGGATGCCCGTTGGGGTGCCGCGGACGAGCGCTGCGGTGATCCAAACCGCGAGGAGCAATCCCAGGACGCCGCCGGCCAAGGATAGCAGCACGCTTTCTGTCAGCACTTGGCGAATAAGCCGCCAGCGGCCCGCGCCCAAAGCCATCCTCACCGCCAGCTCTCGATAACGCTCTGTGGCGCGGGCTAGCAGCAGGTTGGCGATATTGGCGCAAGCGATTAGCAGCACGAACCCGACCGCTCCCATCAGGACAAGCAGCGACGGGCGCACGTCTTCGACGACGGCATCGAGCAGAGGTTGCACAACAACACTGTCGTTGCCATTGGATTCAGGATGCAATTCATCAAGATGTTGGGCGATGCTTTTCATTTTCGCGCGGGCGTGCTCCACGGTGACGCCAGGTTTCATGCGCGCGTATGCATAGATTCCCGGATGACTGCCGCGATTCGCCTCTCCACCGAGCTGATCTTCGAGCCGCCACAGCGAGGTAAATAGATCCGTCTGGCGCAAACTGCCGTGCAGCCTCGATGGCATGACGCCAATCACAGTGAAGGATTCTGCATCAAGCGTCAGTTGCTGGCCGACGATGTTTGGATCGCGTCCAAATCGCCGCTCCCACAAGCCCTCTCCAAGCAGCACCACGCGTGCTGCGCCAACCTTGTCGTCTTCCGGCGTCAGCTCCCGCCCCAAGATCGGTCTGACCCGCAGCGTCGGAAAGAAGCCCGCGGTGATCCTGCGGAGCCGCAAGCGCTCCGGATCGCCTCTGCCTGTCAGGACGACATTATCGCCTTGGTACGCCACCATGCTTTCAAAGACGGAATTCTGCGCACGCCAATCATTGAAATTCGCCATCGAGATACTCATCTCTGGTATTTGCTCGGACCACTCTCCGAGAAAGACCAGACGATTGGCTTCCGGATAGGGGAGTGGACGCAACAGGACAGCGTTCACGACGCTGAAGATGGCAGTGTTCGCTCCAATGCCAAGCGCGAGCGTTAGAACGGCTACGGCTGTAAAGCCTGGGCTTTTCAGCAGCACGCGAAGGGCATAGCGCATGTCCCGAAGCAAATCTGCCATGTCGACCCCCCGTTAGAAATTTAGAAAGCTCTCCCGGACTCCAGCAAGCCTTCAGCCGACTTTCGCCACATTGCTGGTTTCGCTGACCACCCAACCGTCTTTGAGCTGGATGACCCGATGGCTGTACGCCGCGTTCCGCTCCGAGTGCGTCACCTGAATGATGCTGGTGCCGGCTTCGTTCAGCTTCCGGAAAAGCTCCATGATTTCTTCGCCTTGCGCGGAGTGGAGATTGCCGGTGGGCTCGTCGGCGAGAATCAATTTGGGGCTCTGAATCACGGCGCGCGCGACACCCACGAGTTGTTGCTGTCCACCGGAAAGCTGATTGGGGAAGAGGTCCTTTTTGCCGACGATGTTGAAGCGGTCGAGGATGTCGCAGACGAGGCTGACGCGCTCCTTGTGCGGCACGTTCTTGTAGGAAAGAGGAATCTCGAGGTTTTCAAACACCGTCAAATTGTCGATCAAGTGGTAGCTCTGAAAAACGAAGCCAATGTTGGCTTTGTGCAGTTCGTTGCGCTTTTTCACGTTGAGCCGGTGGACGGGCTCGCCGTTAAAGTAGTATTCGCCCGTCCACGAGCCATCGAGCATCCCGATGATGCTGAGCAACGTCGATTTCCCGGCGCCCGAGGGGCCCATGAAGGTGACAAACTCGCCGGGCTGAATCTCCAGCGACACGCGGCGCAAAACGTAAAACTTGCTGCCGCCCGCTTCGTAGACTTTCTCAAGGTTTCGCAACTGAATCAGTGGTTCCACGCTCGCTCCTTGGCCGTTACTAAGATAACGCCCGAATGCTCCATCCGTTTCGAGACTATCACACTTAAATCCGTACTGTGCCGTGCGCCGGAGGGTCTGCCGTGGACAGCGCGGGCGGGGCCCTTCCAGGCTAAACAAGCCCGGCCCCTACGAGCCTCGAGCCGGATGCGTCACTCGTAGCGGAGTGCGGTGAGTGGATCCATGCGCACGGCGCGCCGCGCGGGGAGGTAGCAGGCGACCGTAGCAACCGCAGCCAGAAGCAGGGGAAGCCCTATAAAGGCGAAGGGATCGGCAACTTTCACGCCGAAAAGAATGCTGGAGAGCGCGTAGGCAATCCCCAAGGCCAGCGGCAGACCGATCGCCACTCCGGCAATGGTCAGCAACATTCCATTTCCAAGGATAAGCTTTTGAACGTCTTTCGACGACGCGCCCATCGCCATGCGCACGCCGATCTCATGGGTGCGCTCGCCAACGGAGTAGGACATCACGCCGTAAATCCCGACGGAAGCGAGGACCAGGGCGATGATTCCGAGAACGGCCATCATTGCCGCAACGTATGCGATGCCGACGATCGAATCGGTGATGACCTTGTCGAACGGTTTAACGTCAAAGAGCGGCAGATTGGGGTCGACGGCCGCCACCTGGCTTCGGACCGCCGACACGAGGCTTACAGGGTCGCCCTGCGTCCGCAAAACCAGGGAGGTGTACATCGGAGGAGCCTGGCGATAGCTGCGGTAGAGCGTCGGCAATTCCTGTTTGTTGATCCAGCTGTAGTGGACATCGTCGACGATACCCACGATCGTCATCCAGGGGTTGTCGCCGTCCACTTTTCCAACCTTGATTTTCTTTCCGATGGGGTTCTCCCCGGGGAAGTAGTGGGCCACCAGCACTCCGCTGATATCCACAACTGGAAGTGTGCTGTCAGCATCGGAATCGCTCAATTCGCGGCCGGCGCGCAGACCAATATTCATCAATCGAAGGTAATTCGGACTGATGGTCTCGATAATCGACGTATTCATTTCACCGCGCTCTTGCGGCGCGCGTCCCTCGATCGAGAATATATTCAAGTCCGCGCCTCCCCCGTTTGCGTAGGGCACCGAGGTGGCCAGCGCGGCCGATTCCACTCGCTGAATCGCGGCAAGCCGCTGCAGCACTTGTTCATGGAACGCCACGCGCGCGGGCTTTTGCGCATACTGATCGTCCGGGAGGCTCAGAGTGAGCGTAAGTACGGACTCGGGATGATAGTTTTCGTGCACGCTGAGCAGGGCGTGGAAGCCTTTTACAAGCAAGCCCGCTCCCACCAAAAGCACGAGTGCCAGAGCGATCTCCCCAACGACCAGAACGCTGCGCAAACGGTGCCGCGAGCGCCCGCTGCTCGTTCCGCGGCCGCTTTCCTTTAGGGTTTCACTGATATTTGTCTGCGAGTGAAGCCAGGAAGGCGCAATCCCGGAGATGATGCCGCTGGCGACGGCGACGGCCAGCGTGAAGAAAAACGCGTTGGCGTCGAGGCGAATCGTATACCAGCCGGCGATAAACTTCGCCACGTCCGGCGGCATATGACTCACGATCAAAGACACCCACCACTCCGCGACAAGGAGGCCAAACGCCGCTCCCACCAGCGAAAGCAGAACGCTCTCCGTCAGTAATTGGCGGATGATGCGGCTCCGGCTCGCTCCCATTGCGGTGCGCACGGCCAGCTCCTTGTGCCGGCCGGTGACTCTGGCGAATTGCACGTTGGCCACGTCGGCGCAGGCAATCAGCAGAACGAAAGCCACCGCCCCGAGCAGCAAAAAAGTGAACTGCCGCGTGAGGTCGCCTGTAGCAAATTCGCTAAGCGGCATCGTACGCAGACTCCATCCGTTGTAAATGTCGGGGAAGGCTTCCGCCTGGCGCGCCGTGATGGTGTGCATCTCGGCGGAGGCTTGCGCGACGCTGACTCCCGGCTTTCGCCGTGCCAGCACCCATAACTGGCGCTGGTCGCGCACTGCGCGCTCTTTCACATCGAAGGAGAGCGGCACCCACGCTTCCGCCGGCTTCGGATAGTCAAAGCCCTTGGCCATCACTCCTATAATCGTGAAGGTCTTGCCGAAGACTTTGACGGTCTTGCCGAGAATATTCGGATCGGACGCGAAACGACGTTCCCACAAACCCGAGCTGAGGATAATCTCCTGATCCTTGCCGCGCTGTTCTTCCTCGGGCACGAACGTGCGGCCCATCCGCGGACGAACGCCGAGAAGGTCGAAAAAATTCGCGGTTATCTCGAACCCTTGTACCTTTTCTGGCCGGCCTTCACCCGTTAGATTCAGGGCGTCCCACCGGTACGCCCCCATTTGCTCAAAGGACTGGGCCTGATTCTGCCATTCAAAGTAGGTCGCGGGCGCGACCGAATTCATGTCGACGTTTTGCCCGGGCCGGGCGTCCACCAGGGCAACAATCTTGTCTGCATTATCGAAGGGAACGGGACGGAGCAGAAATGCTTCCGCAATGCTGAACATCGCCGCATTCGCGCCGATGCCCAGCGCCAGCGCCGCTACGCACACCGCCGTGGTAAAGCGATGCTTGACGAGCATCCGCACACCATAGCGGATGTCTTGCCCGATCGTTCCCATAGACGCCCCTTTTTTTGAGTCGGACGCTTTTTATGCGGTGACGCCGGCTTCCTTTGTTTCTTCGACGATGCGGCCGTCAAAAAGGTGAATCGTGCGCTCCGCGAAATTTGCGTAGCGCTGGTCGTGGGTCACCATGCAAACGGTGGCGCCGTTGCGGTGCAAATCGCGCAGCAATTCCATGACGGCTTCGCCGTTTTTCGAGTCCAAGTTACCAGTGGGCTCGTCGGCCATCAGGATGAGAGGATCGCCGACCAACGCGCGGGCCACAGCGACGCGCTGTTGCTGACCGCCGGAGAGTTGCGAGGGATAATGCCGCAGCCGGTGCGCCATGCCGACGCGCTCGAGCGCGTTCTGCACCTTCTGTTTGCGCTCCGCGGAACTCGTGCCGCGATACGTTAGCGGCAGCTCGACGTTTTCGTATACCGTGAGGTCGCCGATCAAGTTAAACGCCTGGAAGATGAAGCCGATCTCGCGATTGCGGATGCGTGTGCGCTCGCTGATGGTGAGCTTCCCGACGGGCTGACCGTTCAACATGTAGGTGCCATCGCTCGGCGAATCGAGCAAGCCCAAAATCGAGAGCAGCGTCGATTTGCCGCAGCCCGATGGCCCCGCGATCGAGATGTATTGCCCCTTCTTGATCTCGAGATGGATTTCCTCGAGGGCATGCGTTTCCACTTCGTCGGTCAGGAAGACTTTCTTTACGCCTTCCATTTTGATCAGAGTAGCTGTGTCTGACATTTCGTCTCCTTAGCCAATTTTAGTCTTCAAACCCATCCTGCAAACTCGTTTTGCCTTGTCCCGACTACTGTGCCTCATGCCTAAAGCCGTTGGACTTACTGGTACCGCAGCGCCACAAGCGGATCGACACGTGTGGCACGCCTTGCCGGTAGGAAGCATGCTGCAAGCGCGATCACGGCGATCAAGGCAAGTCCCAGGCCGTAAACCGCGGGATCGCCGGCGTGCACGCCATAGAGCAGCGATTCGCTGAAGCGCGCCAAACCGTAGGCGAGCGGCAATCCCACGCCAACTCCGATCAAGACCATCGATCCTACTTCTTTTACGATCAGAATTCGCACATCGCCGGCCACCGCGCCAAGAGCCATGCGGATCCCGATCTCTCGCGTGCGCTGCACAACCAGATACGCTAGCACGCCGTAAATCCCCAAAGCGGCCAAAAGCGCTGCCAAGGCGGCAAAGCACGCCGAGAGCACTGCTACCATCCGCGCTGAGAACAAATCGTCTTCCACCACGCGCTCCATCGTCTTCAAATCGTAAACCGGCAGGTTCGCGTCCATCTGCCGGACTTCGCCTTGGAGCGCCGGCCCCAGCAGCAGGGGATCCTGCGTTGACCGAACGTAGAATGTCATCCCTGTTAGTTTGGGCGTTTGCGCGTAAGGAATATACACATAAGGCTGGACCGCGCTGCTGACGCGCTCTTGCTTGACGTCCTTGACCACTCCCACGATCTCGATGTCTGGCTTCACATCTCTTCCGCCGCCCCATGCAAAGTGCAAGCCGAGCGGATTGCGTCCCGGAAAGAAGCGCTTCACCATCGATTCGCTCACAAGGGCTACTTTCGGCGCGGTCGCTCCGTCCGCTTCGGTCAATTCGCGCCCCGAAAGCAGAGGTATCCCGAGCGTCGAGAAGTAGTTTGGACTAACGGCCACGCGGTCCACGTCTTGAAGTTCGTCGGCCAGCTGCGGCCCGCCTTCCGCCGTGATGTTGCTACCTTCATCGTCGCCAGAAAGTGTGGGAATATCGCCAGAGCCGACCGAGCGAACGCCCGGAATGGCCGCCAGACGCGCGCGCATCTGGTCAAACAGCGCAATCGAGCGCGGAAGGTCGTAGCCATTGAGCGACGGCTGAATCGAGAACGTAATTACGTTGTCGGGCTTCAAGCCAAGATCCTGATTTCGCAAATTCCACAGCGAACGCACGAAAAGTCCTGCACCGGCCAGCAGGAGCAGCGTAAACGCTACCTGCCCCGCAACAAGCAGCTTTCGAAAGCCAACATGGGCCACGCTGGCGGAAGAGGTCGAGCCCTGGTCCTTGATTACATCGGAAACGCCCAGGCGGGTCACGCGCCAGGCGGGTATCAATCCGAAGAAAACTCCGGAAAGCAATGTGACCCCAATAGCAAAAGCCAGGACTGCGGGATCTAACTTGTCGCTCAGTCCGTGGACACCTGCGTTCTCCACTACAATCGGCGTAAGAATCCGCATCAGCCAGGTACCCAGCAGAATGCCCATCGCACCGCCGCCAAACGCGCAGAGCAGGCTTTCGATCAGCAACTGCCAGATCATTCTGCTCCGGCTTGCGCCCATCGCGGTGCGAATGGCAAATTCGCGCTGCCGCGAAGCGCCGCGCGCCAGCAGCAAATTAGCGACGTTGGTGCAGGCGATTAAAAGAACAAGCGCCACCATCACGAAGAGCGTGATGATTTGTGCCCCTGAATTTCGCTGCATCACCGTCCGTCCGCGTGCGCCTGAAGACAGATAGATTTTCTTGTCCAGAAATTGCGCGCGCTTTTTTTCGTTCCAGCCGGATTTGATCTGCGGCAGCTGCTCTTCCAGCAGCGGTTTATAGGCCGCGTTTATTCCCGCTTCAGCTTGCTTCTCGGAAATGCCTGGCCTCCGGCGCGCCAACAAAGTCATCCAATAATCGTTCCACTGGTCGAGCGTTTCGCCGTATTGGGTCATCTGCTTCGTCATCATCATGGGGACGAAGAGGTCGGGAATTTTGCCCACTTGCACGCCCGTAAAGCCTGCCTGCGAAACGCCTACCACGGTCATCTCGACGTTGTTAATGAGCAGCACTTTGTTCAGGATGCTCGGGTCGCCGCCGAAATGCTTCATCCAATAGGAGTAGCTCAAAACGGCGACAGGCTGCGCCCCCGGCACGCGATCATCATCTTGACTGAATACGCGCCCAATCGCCGGGTTGACTCCGAGCACCTCAAAGTAGTTTCCGGAAACCACTTCACCGGATGCCCGATCCGTTTCCCCGTGATTCGATACGCTGGCGGAAAAACCATAGCGCGCCAGAATCCCTGAGAAGACCGCGTTCGTGTCGCGCAGTCCTTTGTACATCGGGTAGGAAAAAGACTCGGTCGCATCGCCGTCGGTCGAAATGTGCCCTGTAGCGGGACCGGGCGCCCGCAGAATTTCTAGCTCCGCGGGGTTCTTGATGGGCAGCTCGCGCAGCAAAAGCTGATTCATCAGCGAGAAAATCGCGGTGTTCGCGCCGATCCCCAAAGCCAGCGTGATCACGGCGATAGCCGTAAAGGCAGGGCTCTTCGCCAGCATGCGCAATCCGAACGTAATGTCTTTCCAAAGGTTTTGCATTACGCGCTCACCCTAGGGCCCATCTCGTTACCAAAACAACCCCCAAACCCAACAAAACGCGCTTCGAGGACCAACGCGATCGGGTACCGGTACCTGGAATTCGAGCCCGTAAGCGTTCTTGCGTCGTCCGCAGGGGAAACATGCGAATTGGCAACCCGCCGCATTCCTCGTATTTGACGTACAAACCCGCTATATGTCAGGCGCACGCGATGCAATCCTTCGTAACAGGGAATACGCAACCTCTCGCTGAATGGTTCCCCCAAACATCCCCAAATCCCAAACTATTCATATCTCAGCGCCACGACAGGATTTACCTTCGTTGCTCGCCTCGCGGGCATGTAGCTCGCCAAGAGCGCGATGCTCAGCAAAAATGCCGGCACCAGCACAAACGCGATCGGGTCCCGCGCGCTGATTCCGAAGAGCATACTCGACAAGACCCACGAAACTCCCGCGCAAACCACCATGCCAATCGCACCGCCGATTACCACCGGGCGCATGCTCTGCCGCAGCATCATGTTCCTGACCTCCCGTCCGTCCGCCCCAAGCGTCATCCGAATCCCAATCTCTCGCGTGCGCCGGCTCACCGCGTACGACACCACGCCATACACGCCGATCGAGGCGAGCAGCAAACCCAGCGCACCCAGCGAGCCCGCCAGCGCCGCAACAATCCGCGCCGGTGTTCGCCAAACCTCCATGTTGTCTTCCAGTCGGGTCACATCGACCATCACGTCAGGATCGATTTCGCCCGCAGCTCCGCGAATCCCCGCGGCCACGGCAGCGAATCTTCCGCCGCCATGAATCATAAGATGAAGCTCCGATTGCTCCTTCGGCCCTGCCGGCAGATAAACGTAAAGCTTCGCGTTCTCGCCGAGATGAGACACCTGTGCGTCGCGAGCGATGCCGATGATCTGCAAATCGGTATCTTTTCCTTCGCGCAAAATTTTTCCGATGGGATCCTCTCCCGGCCAGAGTTTCCGCGCTGTGGCTTCCGTGACGATCGCCACCTTGGCCCCCGCGTGCACCTCTTCTTCGGTGAAATCCCTTCCGCGCACGATGGGAATCCCCAGCAACGAAAAATATCCCTGCGAAATCGCGTTGTCTTCGACTTCATATTCATCGGGTTTCCCGGGAATAGAGAAACCCGTGAAGTTATGGTCGTCGCTGAGCGGAGTTTGCGCTGCTTCGACCACTCCGTCCACGCCGGGCAGCGCCGTTACTTTTTCCTTCAATCGGCGCTCGAACTCAGCCGCGGGCTTCGCTGTATATCCTTGCGTCCGCAGGTCCAGGGTCACGACCGATATTCCGTTCATCGCAAATCCCGGATCGACGGTCTGGGCGAAGTAAAGCCCGCGGAGCAACAAACCAGCCGCAATCAGCAAAATCATGCAAACCGCCACCTGCGCTCCCACCAGCGAATGGCGCAGAAGCCCTCCACCCGCGCGCCCGCCAAGGCCGCCTTCGATATTTTTTAGCGCCGTGTTCAAGTCGGCCCGCGAGGCTTGCAGCGCGGGTGCTAACCCGAACGCCACCCCGGTAATCAGCGTCAGCACAATCGCGTAGCTCAGGACTCGGACATCAGGCGTCAAGTTCAAGGCCACCGGCGGAAAGCCGTGCGGCAAACGAGAAATCACAAAGTGCGAAATCCCTTCGAAAGACCAGAAAGCCAGAAGCGAGCCGAGCGCGCCTCCCATGAGCGCCAGCAACACACTTTCGGTCAGCAATTGCCGGATCAATCTCCACCGGCTCGCCCCCACGGAGAGCCTTACGGCAATTTCCTTCTGCCGCGCCGTAGCCCGCGCCAGCATCAGGTTCGCCACATTCGCGCAGGCGATCAGCAGCACCAGTCCGAAGCCAAACAGAATGATGGCCGCCGCTCCCATCACAAAATTGTGCTCTTCCGGCCTGCCCAGAAATGTCGCCGTGCGAATCGAAAGGGAAGTAGACCGCCCGGGATGCTGCTGGTCAATGCGGTTAGCAATCACGCTCAGGTCGGCGCCCACCTGGCTCATCGACACGCCAGGCCGCACGCGCCCCAGCAACGCCAGCCAACTCACATTGGCATCGCCAAGAAAATCGCGGTCCGGCTCCATCGCGCCCTGCATGGTGATCGGCACCCAGAAGGCGCTCGGAATCGGTTCCGTGCCGCCAAATCCAGGCGGCGCGATGCCGATGACGGTAAACGCCGTGCGATTCAAAATCACTCGCTTGCCGATGAGCGATGCGTCCGCTCCAAACGCGCTCTGCCACAATTCATCGCTCAGTACTACAACAGTCCCTCCGCCCGGCGCCGCGCAATCCGATTCCACAAAACCGCGCCCTTCCGCCGGTCGCTCGCTCAACACATCAAAATAATTGCAGGAGGTGAGCTGGCCGTAGAGCTGTCGCGCCCTTCCGCCAGCGAGCGTCGCGCTCAAAAAGGGTTCGTAGGCCAGCAAACCGGAGAAAACATGGTTGTTCGCGCGGTAGTCCTCGTATTCGGAGTAGGAAAAGAGTGTCGGCTCGCCGTGAACGTTGCGGTTCACGCTGCCATGAAAAACCTGATCGACGCTGACAACTTGCCCCGCGCTCGGCACCGGCAGCATCCGCAGAGCGGCGCCGTTCAGCACGGAAAAAATTCCCGTATTTACGCCGATGCCCAGAGCGATCGCCAGAACCGCAATCGCCGTGAACCCCGGGCTTCTTCCGAGCATCCGCAATCCGTAACGAATATCCTGCCAGAGGATTTGCATCAGCTCCTCCTACTCATAACGCAAGGCCACCATCGGATCGACGCGCGTCGCTCGCCGCGCCGGGATGTAGCACGCCAACACGCCCACAAAGACGAGCAATCCGCAGACCGCACCAAATGTCCACGGATCGGTAGCGCGAACGCCGAAGAGCAGGCTTTGCAGGAAGCGAGTCGCTACAAAAGAAGCGACGATCCCGGCCACTGTTCCGAAAATCACCAGCACCAGCCCCTGCTTTATGACCATGCTCAGCACATCCCGTCTCTGCGCGCCCAGGGCTGAGCGAATCCCAATCTCCCGCGTGCGCCGCGCCACTTCGTACGACAACAATCCGTACAGGCCGATGCACGCCAGCAGCAAGCCGAGTAATCCGAAAAGGGAAGAGAGCCGCGCCACCAGCCGCTGATTGACAAGCAGCCGGTCGATCGTCTGTGTTTGCGTCCGCACCCCAAATACCGGGAGGTTGGTGTCGACTTCGTTGACCGTCTTTCGCACGCCCGGAATCTGCGCGGCTGGCGCACCCGCCGTCCGCAACGCAAACGTAAGTTGCCCATTCTTTAGCGGAACATACGCTGTCGGCTCATCCGCCTTGCGCATGTCGTCGTACTTCGTGTCCGCCACCACGCCGACAATTTCTTTGTCCAGTTTTTCTCCGGGATCACCCCCGCCAAAATGAAGGCCCAACGGATTTCTCAATTCCAGATATTTCCGCACAAATGCCTGATTTACGAGCGCTACATCCTGTTTCAAACGCATGTCCGCGGCGTTTAAGGTCCGTCCGGCTACCAGCGGGATGCGCATCGTCTCGAGAAACTCCGGACCCACCGCCAGCATTTGCACTTCGACCGTGTCGTTTCCTTTTTGCCCTTCGATCTTCACGTCCGAAGTCCACAGCCCACCGTCCAAAAGCACGTCCGAGGCATAGCTCGCGGAAATAACTCCCGGCAATGCCGCAAGCCGCCGCGTCAGCTCGTCATAAACGTTCTGGATGTTGTCTTCCTTGTAGCCCGCCAGCGTGGGGTCCACCGAGAAAAGCAAAACGTTCCGCGTGTCAAACCCGGGATTAATGCTCTTCACTTTTTCCAGCGTGCGAAGCAAAAGCCCAGCTCCGATGAGCACAACCATCGAAAGGGCCACCTGGCACACCACCAACGAACTTCCTAATCCGAAACGACGGGTACCCACATGGCCGCGCGCCGAGATACTGCCAGCGTTCTCTTTCAGCGTTGGCGCTACATCAATCCGTGTCCCGCGAAATGCCGGTGCCAGCCCAAACCCAATTCCCGTCAGCAGCGCCACGCTGATCGTAAAAAGCAGCACTCTCGCATCTGGGTGCAAATCAAGTTGGAGCGGATGGTATGCATTCGCGGCGAGAAACTCCGCCAACCCGGTCGCGCCCCAGAACGCCACAAGCACTCCCAGCGCCGCCCCGGCCACGGAAAGCATCACGCTTTCCGTCAAGAGTTGTTGAATCACCCGCCCGCGGCCCGCGCCCAATGCCAGCCGCACCGCCATCTCTTTTTCACGAGCTGTCGCGCGCGCCAGCATCAGCCCGGCAACGTTCGCGCACGCAATCAAGAGGATGATTCCCACGGCCGCCATCAACAAATACAGCGGCTCCCCGAAATTCGCGCGAAATCCAGTCAACGCGTTCTGCGCCGGCACCAGCAAGACTTTCGGATCATCAGACTCTTTCAGCGAGGGCTTTTCACCGTGAAGCGTTTCATTGCGGAAGAGCAGACTCACCGCCGCCTCGGCCTGTCCCGGCACTATGCCTGGCTTCAAGCGTGCCACCAGCGTGAGCCACCAGTTTCGCGCGTCCTCCGATCCGCTGCCCCACCGAAGCCCGAGCTCTTTAATCTGTGTAAGCGGCAGCCACATGTCGAGCGTCTTCCCGGGTGTCAGCCTTGTAAATCCAGGGTCGGTCACGCCTACGATCGTGAACGCCACTCCATTCAACCGAATCGTTTTCCCGATGGCTCCGGCAGCCCCGCCAAACGCGCTCTGCCAATACCCATAATTGAGCACCGCTACCGGCGCCGCGCCGGGCTGTTCATCCGAAGGCTCAAGCGTTCTCCCCAGCACCGCACGCACGCCAAGAGTCTGAAAGTAATCTCCGGAGACGAGTTCACCAGCGGTCATGCTCGCCGGACCGTTACCGCTCAGGTCCAGCTGCGTTGGCCCAGCAAACGCCGACACATTCGTGAAGAGTTCCTTCTCGCCTCGAATCGCTCTGTACATGGGATAGGAAAACGAACAGCTGCCGGAGTCCGGTCCCGGTCTCCCGTGAAAGTTGCAGTCGCCAAAGCTGCTCGAGCCAATATCCTTCGGCCACTCGTGCGCCGACCATCGTGGCACCACCAACTGCTCAGGATGCTGCACAGGCAGCGCCTGCAACATCACTGCATTCACCAAGCTGAATATCGCGGTATTTGCGCCGATGCCGAGGGCCAGCGTGGCAACGGCTACTGCCGTGAATCCCGGGTTCTTCGCCAGCATTCGCAACCCATAGCGAATGTCTTGCCAGAGAGTCTGCACTGGGCCTCCGCAAGAAAGCCAAAACTTCCGAATCTACGGAAAGAGAGAAATAAGACTCGAACTCGTTCGCCGGCCGGCTGCCACCGCCCCGGCAACCGTTACTTCAGACGTATCCGGTCGAAACCGTCCCACGCCGACATGTCGGACAGAATCACCTTGTCGCCCACTTTCAACCCATCCAGAATTTCGATGGTATTCACAGAACTTCGCCCCAGCTTCACGTTCACGCGCGTCGCTTCCGAGCCGTCTTCCGAGAGTTTGAAGAGTCCAACAGTGCTGTCGGACTGTCCGTGCACCGGCCTGCCGACATACAGCACATCCTTCAGATTCTCGAGCGTGATCGTCCCGTCCACGCTCAAATCCGGCCTCGCGCCTGGCGGAAGAGGATCATCGATCGTCACGTCCACCGTCACGGTTCCGTTGATCACCGAGGGATCGACGCGCGAAACATGTCCATTCACGATTCCATTGCGCGTATCGATCGACGCCTTTTGCCCAGGTACCACATCTTTCGCTTGCGTCTCGGCGATTTTCACTTCCGCGCGCAGTTTCTTCGGGTCCGCCACGCGCGCAAGATTCATTCCCGGCGTCACGTGCTGCCCAACATCGACAGGCAGCAGCTGCAGCACGCCGTCGATGCCCGCGCGCACATGCAGCGCTTCCAACTGGCCCTTCTTCAGACCATAAAGCGCCTTCATTTGCTCGACCTTGGCCTGCTGTGCTGCAAGTTTGGCGTTCCCGGAGTCCGTCGCGATTTTCGTTCGGTCGGCCTCTAGTTGCAGACGAATCGCAAGCTGTTCCACCCTCACCCTGGACTGCTGCTCGAGCATGCGTGACGTGAGACCGAGCTCTACCTGCTGTTTGTCCACATCGTGCTGGATTTTCGCCTGCTCGTAATCGCTCCGCACCGACGCTTCCGTCGACTTCTGGCTCATCAGGTCGCTGTTCACCTGTACTCGCATGTTGTCGTAGTCGGCTTCTGCTCCCTTGAGCTGGTATTCCGCGTCTACCGCATCCTTCTGCACCGTCGGGTCGCTCAATTCCATGATGATGGAGTCAGGCTTGACGATGGCAGGCGGCCGCAGGACCCACTTATCAACGTGTGCATCGGTCTGCGCCGCGATCCACCGGATGTCTACAGGCACGAGTGTCCCCAGCCCGCGCACTTCCCGCAGCATCGGCCCGCGCTTCACGGTGTCCGACCACACCGTCCCCGCGTCCACCGACGGCGCCGCCGGCTTCAGCTTTGACAGCGCGTACGTCACGCCGCCCAGCAACATGAGTGCGACGGTCCCGTAGGCTATCCGCCGGATTTTCTTAGCTCTTGCGTTTGATGGTCTTTGGATGTCCATAACGTTGTGCCCTTCTTAGGCGCAAATCCCTTGCCCAACAGAATTCGCTTAAAGCCTCGCTTTGTCAATGTCTTACGGGACACTCTACGCGCCGGAATCCCGCCGGTTTGGCCGAATATGGGAATCCCTGTCCCACGACCGGACACTACCCAGCCCCACCTTTTCCGGCTTCCTTCTTTGACGCTACATATAAGGATACGTCCGAACGGCCGGAATGTTCGATGACCAGCATTTCGGCGACGCTGCCACCAAGGGCAAACTCAAAAAGCTCGTTGCGCGCCCAAGAACCGCTGGCCTCTCTCAGAAACACCTGCGGTGAACATGAAAGGTAAACCCTGTAGGGGCGGGGCTTGCCCCGCCCTGCTTTGCTGAGTGATTTGCTAAGTGCCCGGCGTCGGATCGTCGCAGCCCACGAACTCCTGCAGTATGCGGTTTCCTTTGTATTCGAGTTCGTCGTGAATCCCGATCTTGCTCGTATAGTAGCCGCGTACCGTCATAAGCTTTAGCTCGTGGAATAATTGAACTTCCGGAATTTCGGTCAGCTCCGCGTTGTCCGAAAGCACTTTCATGACCGCGATCTTTTCTTCCGTGCTTGATTCCACGAACGATTTTCCGTTGTAGTGCTGGCTCATCGACTCGATCAGCCGCAGCCCTTCGCGCCAAATCATTTTCTGTTGGTCGTCCGTGCCCTCACGCACCGTCTGCTCGATAAAATCGGCCACCTTCGCCGCCTTCGCGCCGCCAGACTGACTATCAGCAGGAAGAATCGTCTCGGACAACTCATCGACGAGCGTGTGCTGCGCCGCCGTGAAAAAGCGCGCCCCCGATTTCGCTTCGGCGGTTGCGGCGACGTGCGCCCCGCCTGCAGCCGCCTTCGCGCCCTGCGATTCCGCAGCCAAAGCTTCCCTCGAAGGCAAAGTCAACGGCAAAACCGCCGCTCCCAAAGCCGTCGCAGAGGTCTTCAGCCACTGCCTCCGGTCTTGCTTCAAATCAATAGGATCATTCGCGGACATTGTGCCTCCTAGAGCTGCTGCGGCGATTGCCCCGCACTGAACCGCACCGCTGCCTCTTCGTTTCTTTACTTCCTTACTTCGTTACGTCGTTACTTCGCTCCAGCACTACAACTCGTTCTTCGCCAATTGATCCGCCAGGTAGTCGCACGACCGCCAGCACAGCGCCATAATCGTCCACGTCGGATTCTGACAACTGGCGTTCACAAACGCGCTTCCATCCACTACAAACAAGTTCTTCACGTCGTGCGACTGCTGAAACTGATTCAGCACCGAGGTTTTCGGGTCGTTCCCCATGCGCGCCGTTCCCAGTTCGTGAATCGACCATCCTTCCGTAAGCACGCGGTCGCTCACATGAATAATCTTCAATCCCGCGGCTTCGAACATCTCCTGCCCCGTCTCCTTCATGTCCTTCGCCATGTTGTGTTCGTTTTCGCCAAACTTGTAATGAAAGCGCAGCGCCGGAATGCCCCATTTGTCTTTCACCACCGGATCGAGATCGACAAAATTCTCATACCGCGCCAGCACTTCTCCGAACGCCCCCATGCCGATATACGAACCCTGGTTCTTCCGGATCTCTTCCTTGAACGATGCGCCGAATCCGTTTTGGTCTGTCCCGGGCGGAAACATGCTGCTTCCGCTTCCGCCTTCAAATCCATATCCGCGGATGAAGTTCGGGCTTTTCTCCGCCAGATTGCGAAAGCGCGTCAGATAAAACCCTCCTGGCCGGCCGTCGTCGAGCGTCGGAGGTTTACCCACGCGGTCCGTCGCCTGCCCGGCAACGAACGGTCCCATAATGTGTTCGCAAAAATTGTGCCCCACGTGCCCGCTCGAGTTGGCCAGCCCATTCGGGTAGAGCCGCGACTTCGAAAGCAAAAGCAGCCGCGCTGATTCCAGCGTC
Organism: uncultured Acidobacteriota bacterium; assembly: GCA_963804545.1. Lineage (GTDB taxonomy): Bacteria > Acidobacteriota > Terriglobia > Acidiferrales > UBA7541 > Acidiferrum. The sequence goes on along the minus strand of CAWDQW010000004.1, from coordinate 323,204 downwards.
GACGCCGCGACGATCACAACTTTTCCCTGCACCGTATAATCTTTCTGCGTCTGCGAGTCGGTGAAATGGACCCCGGAAGCCTTGCCGGTCGCCGGATCGACAGTGATTTCTCGTACTGTCGAATTCGTTCGCAGCGTCAGGTTGCCCGTATCCATCGCTGGGTAAATCAGCCCCGTTGGCGAATCGAACGCCGCGTGAATATCGCAGCCTCCCTTTCGTTCGCAGGCGCCGCGTCCATAGCAACGGCTGCGGTATTTATTGTGCTTCAGTCCGTCGGTCGTCACTCCCGCGCGATACTGCGTCAGCACGCGCCCCATTTTCTGTATGCCTTGCTTCAGTGTCACTTCCGCGCAATTCAGTTTGGTGGGCCGCTGAAAAATACTGTCCGGCAGGTACGGCAGATTTTCCTTCACGCCGGTGATGCCGAGATACAAATCCACCTTGTCGTAGTAAGGCGCAATGTCGCTGTAGCTAATCGGCCAATTTTCGCCGAAGCCGTCGCGATCTTTGGCCTTAAAGTCGTAGTCGGAGAGCCGCAGCGCCAGCCGTCCCCAGATATTTGTCTTGCCACCCAGGCACCGCGCGCGAACCCACGCGTAATTCGTTCCGGTGTAGGGATTCTCCCGCTCGTTGACCACGATGTTCTTCGTGTAGTCGCTGTTGCCGATGTAGCTGTAAAGATTCTTCGATTTTTCAAAGCCCGGCCCAAACGGCGGCCTGCGAATCGTGTACTCATTAAAGTTAAGCGCATGCGACCCTGGCGGCAGCCCGCCGCGATGCGCATTGTCATACGGCCATTCCATCGAACGCAGTTCCTGCTCGATGTTCAATTTCTTTCCCGCTTCGAGCAGCAACACTTGCAGCCCATGCGTCGTCAAAACGTGCGCGGCCATTCCTCCGGCCGCGCCCGACCCAATAATCACAGCATCGTACTTCTTGCTCAGGTCTGCTTCCGGTTCGCCCATGGAATAACTCTCTTTCTCTGCTCGACAGCGCCTTAACCGCATTCAACAATGAACCTGTCCCGATGTCCAGTTCAACTTCTTCTTTCTTCGCTCGCCACCCGCCAGGTTCCTGCCACCTCGGTGATACAATTTCGCGGAAATGTCTCCGAACGAAACTCCGCAAGCGAGCATGACTCGCACCGTCCGTCTTCGCGGCATGGATTTACTCAACAATCCCGCCCTCAACAAAGGAACCGCCTTCTCCGAAGATGAGCGCGAAAGTTTCGGCCTCCACGGCCTTCTTCCCCCCGTCGTCGAATCGCTCGACGATCAATGCATTCGCGCCTACCAGGCCTTCTCCCTCAAATCCAACGATCTCGAACGTCACATCTATCTTCGCCAGCTTCAAGACACCAACGAAGTTCTCTTCTATCGCCTGCTCCTCGATCATATCGACGAGATGCTGCCCATCGTATACACGCCCGTCGTCGCTCTTGGCTGCCAGGAATTCAGCCACATCTATCGCCGCCCCCGCGGACTCTTCATCTCCTATCCGCTCCGCCATCTCATTCCCGTGCTTCTGCGCAATCATCCCAATCCCGAAGTCGACGTTATCGTCGTCACCGACGGCGAACGCGTTCTCGGTATCGGCGATCAAGGCGTCGGCGGACTCGGCATTCCCATCGGCAAGCTTTCTCTCTACTCGCTCATCGGTGGAATTCATCCCGCCCGCACTCTTCCCATCGTTCTCGACGTCGGCACCAACAATGACGAACGCCTTCGCGACCCCGAATATCTTGGCTGGCGGCACGCGCGCATCACGGGCGCGGAATACAACAACTTTATCGAAGCCTTCGTTGCCGCCGTTAAGCATGTTCTTCCTTCCACTCTTCTTCAATGGGAAGACTTCTCCGGCGTCCACGCGCGTCCCATTCTCAATCGCTACCGCGATCAGATGCTCACCTTCAATGATGACATTCAGGGCACTGCCGCCGTCGCACTCGGCGCCATCCTCTCCGCCGTTCGCGTTGCTGGCTCATCCCTTCGCGATCAAGAGATCGTTTTTCTCGGCGCCGGCTCCGCGAGCACCGGAGTCGCCGATTATCTTCGCGCCGCTCTGGTCGCGGAAGGCCTTTCGGAAGAGCAAGCTCGCTCGCGTTTCTGGATGGTCGACCGCGATGGTCTTCTGCATTCCGGCCGCACGGATCTAACTCCCGAGCAGCGGGTCTACGCGCAGCCGCTCAGCCGCATCTCTTCCTGGCCGCGGACCGGCGATACAAACTTCGGCCTCGCCGCTGTCATCCACCACCTTCGCGCAACCATCCTTATCGGCCTTTCCACCATTGGTTCTGCTTTCACCGAGTCCATCGTTCGCGAAATGGCGGCCAAAGTCGATCGTCCCATCATCTTTCCGCTCTCGAACCCCACTCAACACTCCGAGGCCACACCCGCGGATTTATTTCGGTGGACCAACGGCCGCGCCCTCATTGCCACCGGCTCGCCTTTTCCGCCCGTTCTTTTAGAGGGCCGCGAAATCCCGGTTTCCCAGTGCAACAACGTCTATATTTTTCCAGCTATCGGGCTCGCCGTCATCGCTTCGCGTCCTTCCTCGGGAGCGCCTGGTATCCAGCGAATCACCGATGCCATGATGATCGCCGCGGCTCGCACCCTCGCCGAACATTCTCCCGCTCTGATAGACGCATCCGCGCCGCTCCTCCCGTCCTTGAAAGATCTTCGCAGTCTCGCCGTCGAAATCGCTTTTGCCGTGGCCCAGGAGGCGGTGCGCTCCGGCATCGCCCCAGCGCTCGATTCTTCTAGCGCGCTTCGTTCGCAAATCCTCGCCAGCCAGTGGTCGCCAGCCTACCCCGCCTATGTCGCCGCTCCCAAGTGAGCGCGACACACCCATCGGCATCGCGAGGTTCTTGAGCAGCGCCGCACCCGATGCTTGGTTGCCCTTTCCAACACAGCGCCTGCGCCTCTTCGCCTTCCGGCGCAACCTCCACTGGTATCCTTTTTTATTGAGCAGAGAAGAACAAGCGTGCAACACAACCTCGCCTATCCTTTTTATGAAAGCTCTCTTGCTCATCCGGGCAGCCTCGCGCTTTCCGTGGGCGACGCCCATTTCACCTATTCCGCTTTGCGCGAGCAAGTTCAGCCTATCGCCCGCTGGCTGCGCACTCATTCCGCTTCGAGCGCTCCGCGTGTCGGCATTCTCGCCTCGCGAACTCCGGAAACGTATCTCGGCATTCTCGCCACTTGCTGGGGTGGCGGCACATACATCCCGCTCAGCCCGAAATATCCCGAAGAGCGGCTTCTGCAACACTTCGAACGCATTGCGCTCGACGCTCTGATCGTCGATGCGAACGGAATCCCTCTCCTCACCGACCGCGTGCTGACCCGCGGCCCGCGCAACATTCTTGCTCCCGGCATCCCCACGACTTCCGATCGCCAGCTCAAAGACGGCACCACAATCACAATTTCAGGCCGCGACGCGCTCCCGGCATTCGATTCTTCCGAAAAACCCGTCGAAGTTTCCGCCGACCACACCGCCTACATCATTTTCACCTCTGGCACGACCGGCATCCCCAAAGGCGTCATGATCCCCGTCAGCGCCGTGCATCATTTTGTCGAAGCTATGCAATCGCAATATTCCATTCAGCCCACGGACCGCATGGCGGGCATCACGGAAATTACGTTCGACATTTCCGTGTTCGATCTTTTTGTCACCTGGAAATATGGCGCGGCGCTTCTCGTCGTTCCCGCGACGCAGATGATGGCTCCCTCTTCTTTCATTCAGCGGCAACGGCCCACGATTGTCTTCACCGTTCCTTCCATCGCGGCCAGCATGCAGCGCATGAAATTGCTCGCGCCGAATTCCATGACCAGCCTGCGCTACTCTTTTTTCGCGGGCGAACCGCTGCCCGTCGCGTCCGCCTCCATGTGGAAAGCCGCCGCGCCGAATAGCGTGGTCGATAATCTTTTTGGTCCCACCGAAGCGACGGTAGTTTGCATCGGCCATCGCTTCCATGGTCCGGAAGATGCCACGCCCGCGCGCGGCGTCGTCGCCATCGGCACGCCATTTCCGGGAATGGAAGCGGCGATTGTCGATGGCTCATTGAAATTCGTCGCGGACAACGAGAATGGCGAACTTCTGCTCTCGGGCCCGCAACTCAGTTCAGGTTATTTTGGCGATCCGGAACTGAGCGCCAAGTGCTTTCCCACGCTTGCCGCACGGCGCTGGTATCGCACGGGCGATCTGGCTTATCGCGATACTTCCGGCGTTTTCCATCACCTCGGCCGGATCGATAATCAGGTAAAGGTGCTCGGTCTGCGCGTCGAGCTGGAAGAAATCGAAGCCCACTTGCGCGAAGTTTACGAAACCGATTCTGTAGCCGCCATTGCCTGGCCGGTCGAGCACGGCTCCGCCAGCGGAATTGTCGCTTTCGTCTGCGGGCGCATGGGCGCGGACGATCCCGCGCTGAAAACGCAAATCAAAAAGCGCCTGCCGAGCTACATGGTGCCGTCCGCCGTGCACCACATCGAATCGATCCCGCTCAACGCAAACGGCAAAGTAAATCGCAAAGAGCTTGTCGAGCTGCTCTCCGGGGGAAAGCTATGAGCGACGCGATGGAAGCCTCCGCGGCCATTCCAGCTGTTGCGTGGCCGCAGCGTCTCGCCAATTTCCGCATTATTCCCCGCATTGAAACCTATCCCGCCGTCACGAAATTTGCGAAGACAGTGATCGGAAAGCTTTTTATCTTGGCGCTGTTCACGCTCGGCCTGCGTTTTGCGATGCAAGATTGGCTCCCCCTCAGCATCGGTCTGGCCGCCATCACGTTTGTTCCCGTGCGGCGCAGAATTCTCCTCACCATCCTCACTCTCGTTTTTACCTTTGCCGTTCCATGGGCAAAGTGGCCGCATCCTTTCTATACAGCCGCGCTGATGGTTTTCGTCATCGCCATCGGCGCGATGCTCTTTTGGCTGGCCTTGGCGCTGCCTCGCTCTTTCATCGGACGCCATCCCGTTTTCCTTCTCCTCAGCGGGTATTCGGCGCTCATCATCTTCGCCGCTTATTTTCCAAACGACACTCGCTGGTATTTGACGGTTTGGGATTTCACCGCGACCTTCGGCGCCTACCTCTGGTTCATCGGCTACTCCTTGCTCGATGGCCGCGCCCCCGGCCGCGATGATTTTGCTCTTCAACTGGGCACTTACCGGCCGTTCTGGGGTTCGCCCACCACTCCTTTTGTGAAAGGCTCCGGCTACTTGCGCCGGATCGAAGCCAAGGACGCGGACCAGCTTGCCATTACTCAATTGAAAGGGCTGAAGCTGCTCGCCTGGTCGCTGCTGATCGGTCTCTTCACGAAATACTTCTCTCAGTATGTCCACGGCTCCCTGGCGATTCCACCCTTTTCCGATGCTTTCTCTCACAGCGTCAACCGCGCTCCCTATCCCTGGTACACCTGCTGGGCCAGCCTCATCACCGGGTTTCTTGGCGACATGCTGGCGATCTCCATCGTCGGCCACCGCATCGTGGCCTGCGTACGCATGGCCGGTTTCAACGCGCTCCGCAACACCTATCGCCCGCTCTCTTCGCGCACGATCGCCGAATTCTGGAACCGCTACTATTTTTATTTCAAAGAGCTGATGGTGGATTTCTTTTTTTATCCGGTCTTTCTGAATTATTTCAAGGCTCACAAAAAGCTTCGCATCGCCGTGGCCACGTTTGCCGCCGCTGGGTTCGGAAATGCTTTTTATCACTACATTTTTTACTTGAGCTATATCTCCCGGCTTGGCCTGTGGCGCTCGCTCGCGGCGTTCCACGTGTACATTTTCTACTGCGCGGTGCTCGCCACCGCCATCTGCATTTCGCAGTTACGCAAGCGCCGCCCGCCGCCATCGGGATTTTTCCGCGGGCATGTTGTGCCGGCATTCTGCGTCGCACTCTTTTATTGCCTGCTCAGTATTTTCGACTACACGGAGCGAACTTATCCGATCTCCGAACATTTTCGGTTTCTCGCGCACCTTTTTAATCTCACCATCTGAGGAAATCACATGGATCATCGGGAAGAGATTCGCCATTTTCTGAAAGAATTGCTCCTGCAAAAGGGCGACAAACAGCCCTTCACGGATGACGCCTCAGTCCTGCTCAGCGGACGCCTGGCCTCCGTGGATGCCGTCGAAATCGTCGTCTTCCTCGAGGAAAAGTTTGCCGTCAATTTCTCCGAAGTCGGTTTCGACCAGGAGCTGATCGACACCGTCGACGCCATCGATTCGCTGATTCAAACCGTCAAAAAGTAATCGGCCGGGCTCAGGGGCACGTGTAAGTGAGTGGGATGCGCGTCGTTCTTTTTCCTTCAACGAGAACACCTTCCATAGTTTGCGCGCCGAGGGACTCGGTGGCCACGGTTGACCTCGCAGGCTCCTGCCTGCACAGCTCGGCGCTCGAAGCCGTCTCTGCGGGGACAATGTTGGCCGCGGAGTTGTCCAAATTGGCGCACACGGAAAGATGCCGAAAGCTGGCGGAAACGTAAAAGGCCGCCCCCGCCGCTGGCTGCTGGCATACAATCGGGCCACCAAAGATCAATCGCTTTGGCGGGAGCCGGCTTATGAGACTCGGAATCCGGAAAGACCTTCAAAATCCTTGCGCCGGGAAACTTTCTGCGGAAGAGAGTGGCCTACAGTCTGGTGATTGCGCGTTTGATTTTGGTGCCCGTGATTTTCCTCGCGGTCTACTACCTCTTCGAAATGGGCTGGATCGTGGACCGCATCGTGAACGTGGATGCTCCCGCGGCCACGCTGGCGCAACAAGCCTCCATTGAAATGCTGGAAGCGCGCCGCGCGGAGAGAAACTATCTTTTGCTTCACGATGCCACCTATCTCGACGGGAACCGCGAATCGCGCGAGCGAATCCGGCAAATTGTGGCCCAGATCCAGGATCTCGCAGCCGCAAGACATGGGCGAAACACAAAAGGCGCTCGAGGCGCTCGGCACCTATGAACTACGCTTCGGCGCGGCGGTCGCTGCCATGGAGCAGCCGGGGCAGGGCGATGCGGACCGCATCCAGGCCGTGGTGCGCGCTTATGAAAAAGATTTGAACGATCTGCTTCGCGGCGCAAAACTGAAAAAGACGCGAGCAGTTGATCGATGAGCTGCGCAACCGCGTCGGCTCGTTCGACACCCAGATTTCCGAAACCGTTCAGGCAGGCAATCCCGCTTTCGCGCCCGTTACCGCGGATTTGCAAACGTCCAGTCAGGAAGTGTTGGGCCTGCTGTCGGCGCTCGAGACGGAAAACTGGAAGCGCGTCGAAAGCGATCACAAGGAGGCGCGGCGTCTCATGCACTCGGCCGAATGGGCGCTCAGCATCGTCTCCGCGATTACTCTGGTGTTCAGCGTGTGGGTCAGTTTTATCCTGCCGAGGCAGGTGGTGAAACCTCTTGTGAGTCTTCGCGAAGCCGTGGACCATGCCGCCGCCGAAGGGGAGGCCGCGATTGAGCTCGAGATTGAAGGCCGCGGAGAAGTGGCGGAGCTGGCCCGCAGCGTCCGCAACTTGATTGCGCGGTTGCAGCATAGCGGGTGAGTGGTTTTTTGACGAACGATTCTTGTCGTTAGCGGCAATTTTCATTTCGCAGGCGTCGAGAGCCGCTTCACCAGCTCGTATAGAAACTGTTGCCCCTCGTAGAATGCCTGCACGCCCATGCGCTCGTCGCGCCCGTGGAAGCGAATGTCGTCGCGGTCCATAAAAAATCCTTGAATTCCGTAACAGGGAATCCCCGGCGCGCGGAGATAGCGACCGTCCGTCGCTCCCATTACCATGATCGGAACTGTCGGAACGCCTGGCCACATTTGTGTGGTGATATCGCTCACAGCCTTCAGCAGATCGGGGCGCAATGGCGAAGCGCCTGCTTTGCTGAAGTCGCTCAATGGTTTGACGCTGACTTGATCGTCCGCCACTACTTTTTGCAGCGTGCTGAGCACGTATTCCGGCGAATCTTCCGGCAGCACGCGGCAGTTGACGGTTGCGGCGGCCAGTTGCGGCAGCGCATTGATGGCGTGGCCGCCTTCGAGCATCGTCGCGACGCAAGTCGTGCGCAGCGTGGAATTCCACGCGGGAGACGTCGCCGCCACTTTTTCCATCGCCTCTTGCGAACCGGACGCGACCTTGGCGAGATCGTCCTTGATCGGTCCAGTTTCGATTTTTGCCATCTGCTGAAAATAAGCCGCCGTCACTTCGTTCGTCTTAGAGCGGAAAGCCGAAATCCCCAAGTCGCGACAAAGCCCCCGCCAGATGGTAGATGGCGTTGTCGTGCACCGGCATCGAGCTATGCCCGCCTTTGTTGCGCACTTCGAACCGGAAATTCAAAACGTATTTTTCGCTGACCTGCAAATCATTCGAGATTTTCTTGCCCTTCGATTCTTCCCCCCAGCCGCCTTCGTTCAACGCGAAATCCGCGTCGATCAAATCGCGGTGATTTTTGAGCAGCCAATCCACTCCGTTGTAAGGCCCGCCACCCTCTTCGTCGGCGGTCAGCGCCACAATAATGTCGCGGTCCGGCTTGAACCCTTCCTTCTTGTACTGAATGAGGTTGGCGATCCAAACGGCCGCCTGCGCCTTGTCATCGCCCGTCCCGCGCCCGTAATAAAAACCGTCCTTCTCAATGAATTGAAAGGGATCGGTGCTCCAGTCTTCGCGTTTGGCCTCGACGACATCGATGTGCGCCAGCAGCAGGATCGGTTTGCGCGCGCCCGTGCCGTGATAGCGCACCACCAGGTTGCCTTTTCTGGGAATCGCGCCGCCGGTGAAAATGTCCGCGTCCGAAAATCCCGCGGCTTTCAAGCGCGCCACGGCTATGTCGACAACAGGAGTCGTCGCACCGGTCGTGAACCCGGATTGCACTTCGATGAACTGTTTGTAGATATCATGCGCCAGTTGCTTTTCAGCCTCCGGCCGCGTGTTTTGCGCGCTCACTGAAGCCGCGCAGAAAACGCCCAAGACCAAAATCCTGGTGCCCAGCCAAATTCTTGTGTTTTGCATGGTCGGATTTTTGCACGCGGACAGGATTCGCGCAACTTCTGGACGCACAAAGCGCTGCATGCATCCGGCTAGGGCGCCAGGGTTTCAGATGTCTCGATGCTCTAAGCCCACTTGTATCCGTGCTTGGCAAGCGGCAGAGCGCGAATGCGTTTTCCCGTGACGCTGAAAATGGCGTTGCACACCGCAGGCAAAATCGGCGGAAGCGCCGGCTCGCCCAGTCCCGTCGGCGGATTGTCGGTCTTCAGAAAATGCACTTCGATTTCCGGCGGCACCTGGTTCATCCGGAGCGGCGGATATTCATCAAAATTATTTTGCATGGCCCGCCCGCGCTCGATCGTGATTTCGTAGCCCATCAAGTGGCTGAGCCCCTCGATTACCGAGCCCTGCGCTTCGTTCAGCGCGCTTGTGGGATTGATGATCTGGCTGCCGATATCGCCTGCGACCCAAACCTTGTTCACCTTGAGATGATTCTCCGCCGTGACGTGCACTTCGGCGACTTCGGCGAAATATCCGCGATGGCTGAAATGAAACGCCACGCCCATGCCCGTGTCTTTCGGCAATCGGCGCGATCCCCAACTCGATTTCTCCGCCACCAGCTCGAGCACACCCCGCATCCTCTGCGCGTTAAACAAAAACGCAGCCGGAGTTTGCTGGCCTCCGGCAGGCGCCGGCGCGGCATCGAAAGCCGGCGTCTCGAGCAGCGCCAGCCGGAACTTCACGGGATCGGCGCCCGCCGCGTGCGCCAATTCATCAATAAACGATTGCATCACGAACGCGATGCCGTTGCTACCAGGTGCCCGCATCGCGCCGGTAGGAACTCCCAGCGCCATCACCGAAGTATGCGTTGCGAAATTCGCGATGAACCGGGCAGGGAATTCGTCCGGAGAAATCTGCGCGCTGGGCGCAAAACGTTCGCCTTCGCCAAAACTCACAAAGTGATTCCGCCATGCCACCAGCTTTCCCGAAGCATCGACTCCGCCCTTCAAGAAATGAAATCCCGCAGGCCGGTAAAAGTCGTGATGCATGTCATCTTCGCGCGACCAAAGTAGTTTCACCGGAGTGCCGCCCAGTTGCTTGGCGATCCACGCCCCTTCGATCATGTAATCGTTCGTCAGCCGCCGCCCGAATCCGCCGCCCATCCTCGGCAAGTGAATCGTGACGTCGCTTTCCGCAATACCCAGCGTTTTCGCCACTTGCGCCAACCCGCGCTGCGGCGTCTGGCTCGGTACCCACATTTCCAGCTTGCCATCCACAAAGCGCGCGGTGCAGTTCTGCGGCTCCAGCGGCGCATGCGCCAGGAAAGGATAGAAGTAAGCTCCCTCCACGATTTTTGCGGCCGCTTGCAATGCGCTATCAGGGTCACCGTCGGTCCGCAGCGTGCGCGCCGGTTTCTCTTTGGAAAGCTCGACGGCTTTACTCGCGAACCCCTCGCTGCTTTGCTGGGCCGTTGGTCCTTCGTCCCACTTCACATCCAATTTTTCCCGCGCCGTATGCGCCGTCCACCACGTATCGGCAATGATCGCCACGCCGCACAAAAGCCCCGTCAGATCCGTTCCTCCCTCCACGATAAACGCCTGCCGCACACCGGGAATCGCTTTAATCACGTCCAGATTCGCGCTCACCACTCTCCCCGCGAACACCGGGCACTTTGCGAATACGCCCCACAGCATTCCCGGCAGCCGGAAGTCGATCCCATACAAAGGCTTTCCACGAACTATCGCCGCGTTATCCACGCTAGGAATCGACTTGCCGATAATTTTGAAATCCTTCGGATCCTTCAGTTTCACGCTCGCCAAATCCGGCGGCGTCAGCTCCGCGGCCTTCGCCGCCAGTTCGCCGTAACCGGCCGAGCGGTTCGTCCCCGCATGCAGCACGCGCCCGGAGTCCGTCGTGCATTCCGCTTCCGCCACAGACCATGTCTGCGCCGCCGCCTCAATCAACATCTGCCGCCCCGCCGCGCCCACCTGCCGCATGGGAATCCAATTATTCGGCGTCGCCGTGCTCCCGCCCGCCACCTGCAAGCCGTATTTCGCGAAGTTGACGTCTCCCTGCTCGATCCGCACATCCTTCCAATCGGCGTCCAACTCTTCCGCGATCAGCATAGGAAGCATTGTCCGTATGCCCTGGCCGATCTCGGGATTCTTAGCCGTAATCGTAACGATGCCTTCCGGCGAAATCCGGATGAACGCATTGGGAGTCAGCACCGCGGGTGGCGGACCTGGCGGCGCTTGCGCAAAAGCTTTCTCCGTGGGGTCGATGTAGGCCGCGAGAAGCAAGCCGCCTCCCGCGATGGCGCTCACACGCAGAAACGCACGCCGCCCCAGAGTTCTGATGGTCCTGGGCTCAAAAGCTTCCAACGTGTTCATGGCGCCTCCTTACCTTAGACCGACACTCCGGTTTGCAGGTTACGGCGTTTCCGACAGCAAGGCCGGGCACTTCGCCGAAACAGTGGAATTATATCGCGGGACTAGGAAAGCGGCAGCAAGAACTCATTAGCGGGAAGTGCGCGAGCCTCCGCGTAACCCGATTATCAGTCATCGACCCAGTAACCCTAGACTGCATTCCCAAAGGATGGTCCTGACGGTGGAATTGGGAAGAGAATTTCAAAGATCCATGGTGCTGTATTCAGTCCCCGATGAATATCCAGTGGAGCGTTTGCCAAATCGAAAGTCGCTTTAACGTGATCGTACCGATTCCCGGAATCGCAGGGTTAGAGATATCGCAGCAGACTTCGATGTACCTGGTGGAGATAGAAAATATGTCGTCGATGGCATCTAGAGATCCAGCTTCAGGGAAATGGGCAATACCGTCAGCCCCCGTTTTTCTCTGTATGAACTTGCAGCGTACTCTCGTTTTTACCCCCGAACCTGTAGCCGTGCAGGCATAGCGCAGAGTGACTGGAATTCCTTTCAACACTCTTCCACTCTTTGCGTCAATCGCGCGGACTAAGTACTCCTGGGCGTGGAGCAGTTGTGGCGGGCAAAGGAAGAAAAAGACAGCTGAGTATAGAAGGTATTTCGCCACGGAACTCCCTTCGCGAGGACATGCGTTCGGTTTTTTCACCGATGATGCATTGCATCCAACAGGCCAAACACGTCGGCGTTCCTCTCCAGAGCTTTGCTCCTAAGTTAAACGATCAACTGCACATACGAGGCTGAAGCCTTTGACCCAGTGAACTTGTGGCAGCCATCAAACTGTCATCTGGGGTTGGCAGCTGGAGGCTAGTCCTTGCACTGAGCAGCCGCGCAAATCGCGACGGTTAGCCGCAAGGGGTCGAATAAAATCCCTGCAAGCTTCGCAAAAAAATTCGTTCTAAGGACGTCGCCGCGAGCAACCCGGTGTCCGGAATGCGGGCTCTAACGAGGTAACAAACAGAAGTAAGAACGCCGCTCGTTGAGAACGGCGCCTATTGCTTCTGGACGGTCCTCCATTCCCCGGGTTGAAAACTAAAACAGCCGAGGCAATTTCTGAAAGCTAGAGGTGTCGAAAATGACCAGCTCAAGCGCATTCGTCTTTCTCTCTCTCGAAAATCTCAAGTTCTGGCGCTTCTTTGCTTTTATCTCCGCAGCGCTTCTGCTTTGCGCAAACATTTCTTCCGCGCAAAGCGCTCCTGCAACTCACGCTCCTGGATGGGTAGTGATCAACATCGGTGACTATCGAGCGCTTCACGCCAGAGCCTATCCCCCCGACCGGGAACCCGAAGGGCCTCCCGTGGACGCCACGCTCACGCGCGTCGAGTACGACCTGCGCATCGATGGCGACCTCGCCGCAGGCCGCGCAAGTCTCACGGTTGACGTATTAAAGGATGGCTGGGTGCGCGTCCCGATTCCTGCCGGCCTCCTGGTACGCGAAGCCAAACTCGACGGTAAACTCGTCTCGCTTGTGCCCGGGGCCGCAGGCAATGCTTCCAACCAACTCTGTGCGCTACTATCGCGCCCAGGGCGATCCGTCTTGCAGTTGGATATTGCTCTGCCCGTTGTTTCCACCGCGGGCGAAGAGAGCATCTCCCTCCCTTCCACCGCCTCCGGAGTCACCCGCGCCTCCGTTCGTCTTCCCAGGCAAGGCGTTGACATCCGTCTCACCGGCGGCCTGCTCGCCGACAAAACCGAATCCGGCGCGCAAAGCAACTGGCTGGCCTACGCACGCGGAAACGAACCGCTCACTTTTACTTGGAAAAGAAAAACCGAGGATCACCGCAGCACGCAAGCACTGCGGCTGCGTGGCTCGCTGACCGAACTCACCGGCCTCGGCGAAGACTCGACAACCGTCGTCGCCGAAGTCAACGTCGAAGTCACCCAAGGCGCTGCGCGAGAAGTGCGCCTATCGCTTCCCGAAAAAGTGACCATCAATCAAGTCGCTGGCGCCATGGTAGCCGACTGGGAAATGAAAGACGGCCAGCTCGCCGTCACGTTTCTCGAGCCCGTCGAGCAAAACGCCAAATTCATCGTCAGCGGCGAAACGCGCAGCCCGCGCGATGGCCAGATCGAAATCCCCTTGCTTCGTCTTCTCAACGCGGAGCGCGACACCGGCGGCGTGGCCGTAGAAGTACTCGGCGCCGGAGAGATCAAGGAGTTCAAATCCGAAGGCCTCGAAAACGCCGACGCTTCGGACTTGGGCGAAATCGTATCGAGCCGCCAATCGACTTCGCTCTCCGCTTTCCGCTATCGCGCGGGCGACGCAAAAACGGCGAGATCGCTCACCGTCAATGTGGCCCGCTACACCCCCGAAGCCGTCTTAATGGCCAACGTCGCCGAAGCCCGTTACAACGTCCTCATCACCAACGAAGGAAAGCAACTGGTGCAGGCGCGCTTTGCGGTTCGCAACAATCAGCGCAACTTTCTGAAAATCACTCTTCCGCAGGGCGCGACGCTCTGGAGTGCTTCGCTCGCAGGCAAGCCCGTCCGTCCCGGCCAATCGCCCGATGGTGGCGTCTTGCTTCCGCTCGAGAAAGCCCACCCCGGCGAAGACTCGCCCGAATTCGCTGTCGAAATCATTTATATAAACCGCGGCACCGCGTGGAACGACAAAGGCCAGTTCAAGCTCGCCTTGCCCGCGCTGGACCTGCCCGTTTCGCGCACCGGTCTACTGGTCTTTCATCCGCCGCTCTTCAAGGTGACTCCCGAGCCGGGATCGTTCCGCGCCGAAGCCTACGAGGAACCCACATCCGCCGCGCTGAGTCCAGCTCCCCCGCCACCTCCTCCACCGCCTGCATCCGTAGTGGCGCTCACCGCTCCAGGCATCAGCGCGCCTGCAAAAGCCGCGGAGAATAGCGCCCTGATGGAATCCCTCGCCATCTCCGATCAGCCCGCAACGCAGACGCTGGTCGATAATTTCCGCGCCACGCTACAAGGCGGCAAAGCCGCCGGCATTCTTCCCATCCAAGTCTCCTTCGAAGGTCTGGGTCCCTCTCTCTATCTCGTTTCCGAACTCACGGGTGAAAACCAATCTCCGAGCACGGATTTAAATTATCAGCACGAGAAAAAGGCAGGTGGGCGATGAAAAAGCTAGCACTCGCAGTCGCATTTCTGATGGCCGTCCCCGCATTCGCACAAGACAAGTTCATCCCTCCCGTTCCTCCGGCAGGAAACGTGACCCTGCCTCTTGAGGAATACAACCGCCTGCTCGAACTCGCCAACAAATCGCCACGAAGAATCGAGTCCGCTCCGCTTCCCTACACCATCAAGCGCGGCGACCTGAAACTCCGCGTCGCCAACGAAACCGTGATGGGGACCGTCCAGCTTCAAGGCGAAACCTTCAACAAAGGTGAAACCAAAGTCGCGCTCACTTCGGGAATGACCATTCTCGACGCGCGCCAGGAAGGCAGAAGTCTCCCGCTCGAGCAAGAAGCCGGCACACAAACCGCCATTCTCGCCGGTCCCGCCGAGTTTTCCGTCGTTCTCGATGCCGGTTTGCCCTTGAACATCGAAACAGGCCGCGCCTCCTTCAGCTTGCCGGTGCCGTCGGCCGGCAGCGTAAGCCTCACGCTCGAAGTTCCCGGCGATCACACCAACGTCCACATCAACCCAGGATTGATCACCAGCCGCGAATCCGCGAACGGAAACACCGTGATCGAAGCCACGCTCGTCCCAGGCCAGCCCGCTAACATCTGGTGGGCGACACGGGAGGTGATTGCGCCGGTAGTCCCGCGCGAAGTGCGTTTTCTTTCCAACGTGAAAACGCTAGTTACCGTCAGCGAAGCGGACATTCGCCTCGCCGTTCTCGCCGACATCACTGTCATCCAGGGAGAACCCGCGCAATTCGAAGTCGAAGTTCCCGCCGGCTACGAAGTCACGGGCGCGTCCGGCGCTTCGGTGGATTCCAGCGATGTGCAATCAGGCGTTTTGACTTTGAAAGTGAATGCTCCCGCGCAGCGCAGCCACCAATTCCTGATTTCGATGGAAAAAGCGATCGGCGTTACCAAAGCTGGATGTCCCGTTCCTCAGCCTGAAAAATTCGCAACGCGAAACGGGCGAAGTACTCGTCGAAGGCGTCGGCACCATGGAATTGACGGCAACCGAAGGCGGCAGCCTCAAGCGCATGGACATCAAGGAAACTAATCCGTATTTGCGCTCGCTCTCTCGTTCGCCCTTGCAAGCGGCGTTTCGGTATCACCGCCAGCCCACCGAAAATCCCAGCCTCGCGCTCGAGTGGACGCGCTTCCCGGATAGCAGTGTACTCGCCGCCATTGCTGAGCGCGCCGTTGTCACCACCCTCGTTACCACCGAAGGACGCTCGCTCACCGAAGTGAAATTGACGATAAAAAATCAAGTCCAGCCATTTTTGAAAGTCGAACTTCCGGCCGGAGCAAGCATCGTCTCCGCCGACGTCGCCGGAGAAAAAGTGAAGCCCGTCGAAGGTTCGGACGGCCAGCGCGTCCCGCTTCTGCGCACCGGCTTCCGCCCCGTCGGTTCTTACGAAGTTTCCTTCGTCTTCATGCACTCCGGCGCGCCTTTTGCGAAAAAGGGCGGCTCCGAAATTTCTCTGCCGAAAATGGATGTTCCCATCGCCGTGCTGCAATGGGAGGTGTTTTTGCCCGAGCAGTACAAGGTGAAGGATTTCGGCGGCGATGCTCTCGCAGCGAACCTCTTGCAGCCATCGTTTCAGCCGGTCATAAGCAGCGAGCTCGCGAGCGGCGCGATCCAGGCGGGTGCGGGAAGAGGAGAAGGGCTTGCTCCGCTTCAACTTCTGTCGGGGCAGCTCGGCGGTTATATCGTAGATCCCAGCGGCGCAACGATTGCGAACGCGCGCGTGAACGTCACGCAACTGGACACTGGAGGTTCTCGATCAGCGGTGACCGATTACTCCGGACGGTGGATCGTTTCGAATATGCCGCCGGGAAGAGTGAAGATCACCGCCAGCATGCCCGGTTTCGCCACCACGGTCCGCGATCTTAACTACGACGCGAACTCTCCAGCCTCCTATAGCATTGCGCTGCAGCTCGGAGCCTCTGCGCAAACCGTCGAGGTGGAGGCCAACGTAACCAACCTGGAATCTCTTCCTCAGTCTGGGCGCGACGCGAAGAAGAAGCAGGCGCAAGTTTCCAACGCCGCATCGTCGAACGTGCTCGATCTGCAGCGGCGCGTGTCCGGGGTGCTGCCCGTCCGCGTCGATGTGCCGCGGGCTGGCAGCTCCTACAGCTTCGTGCGTCCGCTCGTTTTGGACGAAGAAACGAAACTCACCTTCACCTATAAGACGAAATAACCTCGCCGTTATTGGCGTAGGCACGCCTCCAAATAGGCCAGGGGGCAGCTTTGCCCCTGGCCGCTGCCTTTAGCCCATCCTTTGCGTTTCGAGGTGAACCATGCCTTCGCAATCCCGTATCCAGACGGGAACTAAGTGTGCCAAAAGCCGGAATTTACAGAGAACTCTAAGGAGCAAGCGCTCGTCGGAAAGCGGACTGCGCTTTCAGGAAACTCGCAGGCGCGCGGCAGCCGTCTAAGCTTCCAGATGAGGGCGCAATTTCCAAGACTTTTCGAAGCGGCCGGGCGTACATTTATTCGAAGCAGGGGAAGAGGCTCGATATGAAAGTGATCATCGGATGGTTGATTGGCTTATTGATTTGTTTGTTCGCGACGGCGTTCCCGGTGGCTGCCCGGTCACCTCAGGATGCTTCGCCGGCGCAGGGCGCCGGCCCGGGGCAAATGCAGGGTCGAGGCGAACGTCGTCCTGGAGTGATGGGCAAACTGACCGCGGTGCACGACCAGTCCCTCGAGATTACCCGGCAGGACGGCAGCGTGGTCACCGTCAAGATCAGCGGGAACACGCAGTTTCGCAAAGAGCGGGAAGCCGCGAAGCTCAGCGATTTCAAAGTCGGCGACACGGTATTTGTGCGCGGCGAAGAAAACGCGGATCACACCTGGAACGCCGAAATGGTCGGCGAGCGCCCCAGCGGTGGTTTCGGTGGTGGCCGCGGAGGTGCACAGGGCGGTGGTCCCGGCGGCGGACCTGGCGGTGGACGTTCGCTGGGCGTGCTCGGCCAGGATTATGTAGCCGGCGAAGTGAAGGCGATTGACGCCCCCAAGATTACGATTCTGAGGCCGGACAACGTCACGCAGACTGTCGAACTCAACGAAGAAACATCGCTCCGTAAGGGCCGCGACAGCATCACCATGGCGGACATTCAAGCCGGCGATCACATCGTAATACGCGGCGGCATGGCCAACAATGCGTTTCAGCCTAAATCCCTGATGGTGATTTCGCCGGAACAATGGAAACGCATGCAGGAAATGGGAGCGGGCGGGGCCGGCGGACAAGCTGCGAAGCCGCCGCAAGACAATACCAAGCCGCAGAATCCTCCGGAGCCGCCACGTTGAAATTGTTTCTTCGGACTTTTCTTCTCCTGGGTCTGCTGACCTGTTTCATTGGGAATTCGCGCGCGCAAGAAAATCCGCCGCCCGCGCAAAGTCCGCCGGCTGCGCCGCAAGCGAATGCGACGCCCGCTCCTCCGGCCAGTTACCAGATCACGGGTAGTGTCCACAGCGGAAAGACCCCGCTGCCGGGCGTTACCCTGACTGCTTCCAACACCTTGACGGGGAAGAAATACACGGCTGCCACAATTTCCGATGGATCTTTTGCTCTGCCGGGTTTGCCGCGCGGGCGCTACGTCTTGCGCGCCGAGTTCATGGGGTTTGCGACGCAGACGCAGGAAGTGGTGCTGAATCCCGAAAATCCATCCGGCAAAGCGGACCTTGAGTTAATTCTCGCATCGCGGCAGCAGGAGCAAACCACCGAGCGGGCAGCCGCGACGGAGGCCGCCGGGCGCGGCTTTCAAAGTCTCTCGATAGAAGCGACCGAATCCGCTCCCACCGCCGGCGAAGCCGGTTTGGCTGTTGGCGCTGGACAGAATCCGAGCGCCAGCGATTTGGCGGGCTTGCCGCTTAACGGCGCTGGAGCGGATGCGCCGACCGAATCGGTCAGCATCAGTGGCGTGCAAGGCCGCACGCAGGATTTCGGGCAAGGCAGCGAAGGCGATCTTCAAGACCGCATCCAGGAATTTCGTGAACGCGCACAGCAGAACGGACTCGGAGGCTTCGGAGGCGGTGGCGGCGGATTTGGCGGCGGCGGGCCGGGTGGCGGAGGGCCGATTGCGTTCGGCCGCATGGGCCGTGGCTTCAATGTGAATCAGCCTCACGGCAACATGTATTTTTATGACGATACGTCCGCGCTCGATGCCAGGCCGTTTTCCCTGAACGGGGAACCGCTGCCCCGCGCGGATTACAATCAACTCCACTTTGGAGCCTACGTTGGCGGTCCGCTGAACATTCCAAAGATTTACAATGGCGGCGGAAAGACATTTTTCTTCGGCGGTTGGAGCGGCACGCGGGGAAGCTCGCCTTCGGATGTGTTGTCCACCGTGCCCACGATGGCCGAGCGCGGCGGCGATTTTTCCGCGCTGACGACACCGATCTTCAACCCACAGACCGGGCAGCAGTTCGATTACGGCGGCCAGTTGAATGTGATCGATCCAACTCTTATCACGCCGCAAGCGCAAGCGCTTTTGAACTACATTCCGCTGCCAAACCTGCCGGGAACGACGCAAAACTATCATGAAGTGACTTCCTCGGAGAGCGATTCGGACTCCGTCAGCTTGCGATTGATTCACAATTTTGGCCCCGTGCCGGCGCAAGGAAGCCGCACGCCAGGAGGCGGAGGACGCGGCGGCGGCGGTGGTGGCGGCAGGCGAAGATCGCAGAACAATCTCAATCTGGGTTTGAGCTGGACGAAGACCACGAGCGACATTGTCGGAGCCTTTCCTTCGCTCGACGGTGGAACCGGCACGCAAGGCTTAAACGCCACCGCGGCCTGGGTCTATGGCAAAAGTCACACCACCAACAACCTGCGCTTCACCTACAACCACAATCATGTCTCGACAACGAATTTATATTCCATGGTGACGGACGTTCCCGCGCTGGCGGAGATCGGCGGCGTCTCTCCCAATCCGTTTGATTGGGGCATTCCGGGAATTAATTTCACGTCGTTTTCCGGCCTGAGCGATACTGCGCCTCGCCGCGAACTCGACCAGACCTACACGGCCTCCGACACGGTGATCTGGAACCACGGGAAACACAACTGGCGATTCGGCGGCGATTACCGCCGGATTTTGCAAAGCTTTCGCGCCGCGCGAAACGCCGAAGGCTCGTTTACCTTTACAGGCTTCGCGACCGCGCAATATGTTGGCGGAATCGAGCAGCCGGGAACGGGCAGCGATCTTGCCGATTTTCTTCTCGGCTTGCCGCAGCAAAGCACCGTGCAGTTCGGTGCGGACACGTACAATTTTCGCGCCAACTCCTACGATTTTTTCGCGCAGGATGACTGGCGAATGCGCGCGAACCTGACGCTGCTCCTCGGCGTTCGCTACGAATATCAGGGGCCGTTCACGGAAGCGAACAATCAAATCGTCAATTTGGATGTTGCGCCGGGGTTTACGGCAGCGATGCCCGTTGAGCCGGGACAGACGGGCCCCTACAACGGCGTTTTTCCTGCGTCGCTCATCAGGCCGGACCGCAACAACTATGCGCCGCGCGTGGGACTCGCCTGGAAGCCGCTGAAGCTGACCGTGGTGCGCGCTGGTTATGGCATCAACTACAATCTCGCGCAGTACACGGCGGTGGTGCAGAACTTTGCGTTTCAGCCGCCGTTCGCCGAGACGGCCACGAACGTAGCCACCACGGCGAACTTTCTCAATCTGTCCAATGCCTTTCCCACTCTCTCGGCGGGAACGGTGACGAATAACTTTGCCATCGATCCAAACTACAAGCTCGCTTACGTCCAGCTCTGGAACGTGGATATTCAGCGCGATTTGGGCGGCGGCTTTTTGTTGAATATCGATTACAACGGATCGAAAGGGACGCGGCTCGACACCGAACGAGCTATCCTGATCCCAGGCGGCTCGCAGCCCTTCACGTACGAATCCTCCGCGGGAAACTCGGTGTTTGAAGCGGGATCGGTCCGTATCCGCAAACGGCTGGCAAAAGGCATCAGCATGAACGCGACGTATATTTACTCGAAATCGATCGATGACGCTTCCTCCATCGGTGGCGGAGGCGTGGTCGTGGCGCAGAATCCGTTTGATATTTCGGCGGACAGAGGCCTTTCGAGTTTCGACATGCGCCACCAATTCACCGGGAATTGGATTTACGATTTGCCGTTCGGCGAAAACCGGCGATTTTTGCAGAAGGGGCCGGTGTCGTACGTTCTCGCGGGCTGGCAGTGGAGCGGCGGCTTCACGGTGACGAGCGGTACGCCGAATACGATTCGAGTGGTCGGAGGGACGCTGGATATTGACCGCGGCGTGAGCGGGTCTTTGCGCGCCAACGTTGTTCCCGGCGAAGCGGTGAGCCTCAGCACGCCGACGACGAAGGAATGGTTCAACACTGCGGCATTTTGCCAGCCGGAAACGACGGCGAGCAATCCGCTCGCGACGTGCGTGAATCCCAGCGACTCGATTTATGGCGATGCAGGCCGCAATATTCTCGAAGGGCCTGGACAAGTAGGTCTTAACATGTCGCTGAACAAAACAATCACCATCAAGGAATACCGGTCGCTTGATTTGCGGATCACGGCGAACAATGTTTTTAACATGGTGCATTTCACTTCGCTGGGGACGACGGTGAACTCGATCACCTTTGGCGAAGTGACCGGCGCGGCGGCCATGAGGCGAGTGACGGTGCAGGCGCGGTTCCGGTTTTGAGGGAGATGGCCATGGTTGTTACACGAAGAAAAATCGCGGCCCTCGCGTGTGCGAGTTTGCTTTTGCAGTTTGGCGCTCCTTCGTTTGCGCAGCAAGCCCAGCCGCAGCCACCGGCGCCGCCGGAGACGCGGGACCAGACGAAGCCGCCGGCTTCTTCGATTCGTGTTACCACCGAACTCGTGCTGGCGAATGTGGTGGCACGCGACAAAAAAGGAAATCTCATTCGCGATTTGAAGAAGGAAGATTTCACGCTATACGAGGACGGCAAGAAACAGAACATTTCGACGTTTGATTTTGAAAATGTCGATCAGCTCGAAACTGCCGGCGCGGCCGAAGCAACCGTCACGGGAGAAGCGGCGGCGGAGACGACAGGACCGGCGGGCGTGCTGAAAAAGAGCGCCGCGCCTGTGATGAACGCCCGGGACCGGCGAGTGATCGTTTTGTTTTTCGATTTTTCGGCGATGGAGCCGGATCAGATCGACCGGTGCGTGGATTCGGCGAAGAAATATATCAATGCGCAGATGCGGCCCGCGGACATCGTGGCGCTGGTTTCGCTGGCGACGAATATGCGCGTCGACCTGGACTTCACGGACGACAAGCCGAAGATACTTTCTGTTTTGAGCTCGTACTCGCTGGGCGAAGGACAAGGTTTTGCGATGGGCGATACCGGAAGCGCGGAGGATACACCGGAATCGGGAGGCTCCTTCACGCCCGACGACACGGATTACAACACGTTCAGCGCGGATTGGAAGCTGCTGGCCCTGCAATCCACCATGCAGGCGCTGGGAAAAATTCAGCAGAAAAAATCGCTGATTTATTTCAGCAACGGGATCAGCCAGACGGGCACGGACAATCAATCGGCGCTGCGCGCGGCAACCGCGGCGGCGGTGAAAAATAATGTTTCGATTTATCCCGTGGATGTGCGCGGTTTGCAGGCCTTTCCTCCGGGCGGCGAAGCGCAAAACGCCAGCTTGCATGGGCAGTCGGCGTACAACGGAAACGCCGTGCTGAACGACCTTAACAACAACGCCGCTTCGCAAGAGACGCTTTCGACCCTTGCGGCGGACACGGGGGGGAAGCGTTCTTCGATACGAACGATTTCAGCGGCGTGTTTACGCAAGTGCAGAAAGACAGTTCGGCGTATTACGTGCTGGGGTTCACGAGCACGAACCCGCTGAAAGATGGCCATTATCGGCGGCTCAAAGTGGTGGTGAATCGCGCTGACGTGAAATTGGAATTCCGTCCGGGCTATTACGCAGGCCGCGATTACCAGCATTTGAACCGCGCGGACCGCGAGGCGCAGCTCGAGGATGAACTGGCGGCGGAATTGCCGCAGACGGATGTGCCGCTGTATGCGGGCACTGCGTATTTCCGCCAGGATGAGTCGCATTATTATTTGGCGGTGTCGCTGGTCGTTCCCGGATCGCAGATTCCTTTCGTTTCGGAGAAAGACAAAGACAACGCGACGATCGACATCATTGGCGCAGTATTGCTTTCGGGCAAAGGCAAAATTCCCGTAGGGCAACTGCGCGACACGGTGAAGCTGGCTGTCGACAGCACGCAGAACGTGCGGCGGAAGAACGTGCAGTACAACACGGGTTTTGTGCTGGCTCCGGGCAGCTATCACCTGAAATTTATCGTGCGCGAGAATCAGACGGGGCACATGGGGTCGTTTGAGACGGACGTGCAAGTGCCGGATTTGCGCAAAGTGCCGCTGCGGATGAGTTCGGTGGTGCTGAGCAGTTTGCGGGCGCCGGTGACGAATGCGCCGAAGAAGAAGGGCGCGAATCCGCTGATTCAGGACCAGACGCAACTGGTGCCGAATGTGACGCATGTGTTTACGCGGGATCAGCATTTGTATTTGCAGTATGAAATTTACGATGCGGCGAAGGGCAAGGTCGCCGTGGCCGCCGCTGCGGTTGCGACGCCTGCTGGTGCCGCGCAAGCAGGAAACGGTGCTGCGGCGGCGAAAACGGGAAGTCCTGGCGGCGCTACAACTGGAAAAGCGGCAGCTGAGGTGCCGCATGCCAAAGAATCGATTCACGTTTTGACTAGCATTGAATTTTTGCAGGGCAACGTGAAAATTTACGAGTCGAAGCAAGTGGTGGCGACGGAGGTTACGGCGCCGGACCGGAAGGCGGTGGTGTTTCAGATCGATTTGCCGCTGCAATCGCTGAAGCCGGGGCTTTATGTTTGCCAGGTAAATGTGATTGATGATGTCGCCGGGAACTTTGCGTTTCCGCGGTGGCCGATCTTGATTAAGGATGCGGCTCCGGTGGCGCCGGCTGCGCAGACTTCTTCCAGCTCCGGGAAGTGATGTGGTTAGGTGGACGAAGAGGGCACGATGAATCGTGCCCCTACATTGGGGATTTCTCGGATCTGAAGCCCAGCCCGTAACAGCTAAGTTTCGGGCCACCCACAGTCAAGCTAAGTCCTTTATCAGCAACATTTACAAAAACCGGGGGGGGGTAGGCACTCGAGGTTGAACGAGCAAATGCCAATGGCGCTCAGGCGGCTAGCGGCAGCGGGAGGAACGGGCGGAATGGCGCCAGTCCAGGGCTTGGCGGAGCACGGTTTTGATGAGGGCTTGGCGGCTGATGTTGAGTTCTTTGGCGGCGGCTTCGAGTTCTTCGAGCATGGCGGCGGTGAAGTCGACGTTGATGCGCTGGATGGGTTTCATCATTTTGCCGGAGTTGGTGAAGAAGCGAAAGACGTCTTTGCCGTTGTCGGCCATGCGGGCGATGGATTCGGCGGTGACTGGCTTTTTCCTAAAGGGTGTTTTCTTCATAGAGACTCTAACGCTTCACCAGGACGATCAAGCCTTATCGCCGCCCTGGCTGAGAAAAGATTGGAATAAATCCTCTGTGAGAGGATTACTCGTCATTACGCAAAGCGCTCGGCGGCTCATGTATGACCCCTGCTGCGCCATTGCAGTTACGTATTCCTCAGGCCCGTCAGGGTATCTGACGTTGAAATTAATTGTTGCTAAATCTGAGGCAAACGACGCTAAGTCTTCTGCGGTGAAATGTACGCGTACGACTTCTTTCTTGCGGATGCGTGTTGCCGTTATCTTTTCGGGCGCAGCTTGAGACCAATCCCACATTCCATGAATTAGGGCATTTCTAAAAACATGATAGTGACGTATCCTTTTCCACTGTTCCTGTAGGGTCTCTTTCCGTTTGCCTGCGGCTCTATCGACAACGTGAGTTTCCCATAATGCTAGGACCTGGGAAAACTGCATATTGTTCATTTCTTTTGGAAGCTGCCCGCCTGGCAGACCGCCGAAACACATCAGCGTTTGACAGAATATTTCGTATTCGAGGGCGCCCCACAAGGCAACGATCTTGCCTATGCAAAAGAGTTCTCGTTCTGAGAGTTCGACAGCTAACCCGTACTCCATTCGGTTTGTATCAGTTCCTGTGAGTTTATCGCTCATCGAGTTATCCCCGAATCGCCGCAATTGTCGGTAGGGCCATATCAACATCATCTAAGCGTAGACGCACCGACTCGTCTCGCATGAACTTGAATCTAGAACTCTCACGCTTGAAAAACTAAACTCCGAGGGCTCGCCACCCTCCCTTTTTCGGAGCAGTCGAAGGAGGGTTCAACATCAAGACCCAGGTTCAAAAATCGAACCTGGAGCCGCCGGCTCTTACGTTGATGTGCAGATACAAATCGCCGCGCGCCCCCATGGTGCCTGCGTTGCCTTCACCGGGAAGGCGAACGCGCGAGCCGCCCGCTACACCGGCAGGAATGAGCACGTCGATGGTCTCCGTGCGGCGCAGGCGACCTTCGCCCCCGCAGGTCGAGCATGTTTTGCGAATCTTGCCCGTGCCGCCGCACCGCGTGCAGGGCACGTTAAACTTCATTTTGCCAGCAGCCTGCTGAATGATCCCGGAGCCGCGGCATGTTGGGCAAGTCTGCGCGGAGCCTTCCGCTCCGGTGCCGTGGCAGGTATCGCAGCCATCGAGGCGTGTAATAGTCAACTTCTTGACGGCGCCTTGCACAGCGTCCCGGAGGTCGATTTCGATTTGGTATTCGAGGTCGCTTCTGGGTTCGTGCTCCGGTTGTTCGCTGCCGTCCCTCCCGCCGCGGAAAAACTGGCTGAAGAGATCGCGGAAGCTGGCGTTGCCGCCTTGGGCGCCCGAGCCGCCGCCAGAATCAAAGCCGCCTCCGGGTTTGTGCTCCGGTTGTTCGCTGCCGTCCCTCCCGCCACGGAAAAACTGGCTGAAGAGATCGCGGAAGCTGGCGTCGCCGCCTTGGGCGCCCGAGCCGCCGCCAGAATCAAAGCCGCCGAAATCGAAATTGACTCCTTCGTCCCCATCCTTAGGACCTTCGGCGGGTTCCCCGTTCTGACCGCATTGGCATTCTTTTTTCATGACATTCGGCCACGGGCTCTGCTTGCTTTGCCAAGCTGCTAGGGATTCTCTTGACCGCGCATCACGCCGGGAAAGGTGCGAGGCAGTATTTCCGGCCAAAGTCGTGAATCCTTCGCTCAACCTCCTATTCATGCTCATGGCGCAGTACTCATCGACCGGTTTTACGCCGTTATTGTCGTCGCTTTCGGAAGCCGCCTCGGCGTCTGTCATCGGGCGAATTTTAAAGCGGAGCACGACCTCTAACGGGACGAGCCCGTTCTCTAATGCAAATTCTTGCCCACCCGGAAGAGTGATCTCGTACGTTTGACTCTTCTTGTAGTTCGTGACGTGGAACCCAGGCCAGCCATGCTCCGCCAGCAATAAGGCAGCGTTGGCAATAAATTCCTCGACATTGTCACCGCTAACTGAGTATTTCGAGCCACCAACTGGCGCGCCCCCAAGTGTCGAGTCGGTTTCCATGATGCCTATATTCTAACATGTTTAGGAAATCGGGGAACCCGCCCCGAGGAGGTAAGACCTACTCGCCGTAGGGGACCCAGATGTTTTTGATTTGGGTGGCGTGTTGGAGGAAGAAGCGGTCGGAGGAGGGGGCGGGGTGGAACCAGTCGATGTGGCGGGCTTCGTTGGTGAAGACTTGTTTGAGGTTACCGACGGAGAGGGATTTGGCGGTGGCGCAGGTGGGTGCGTCGGCGAAGCACCAGAGGGCATCGAGGTCGTCGTGTTCGGCGAGAGTTTTGAGGAGTTCGGTGGGACGGCCGGTGACGATGTTGACGGTGCCTGCGGGGAGATCGCTGGATTCGAAGAGTTGGTAGAGGTCGGCGGTGATTAGGGGATAGAGCTCGCTCGGGATGGCGACTACCGTGTTGCCTACGGCTAGGGCGGGCATGACCGTGCTGATGAAACCTAGGAGCGGGGCTTCGGCGGGGCAGAGGATGCCGATGGTGCCGATGGGTTCTTGCATGGCTAGAGTTACGTTGCGGAAGGGCGGGTTGTGGATGGCGCCTTCGTATTTGTCGGCCCAGGCGGCGGAGGTGAAGATGCGTTCGATGCTGAGGCTCACTTCGTCGTGCGCTTGATTTTTGCCGACCACATCGGAAAGACGCTGCGCGATTTCATCGCGGCGTTGGCTTAAATTTTCGGCTAGGTAATAGAGGACTTGGGCGCGGGTGTGGGCGGTGGATTTGGGCCAGGCGGTGGCTTTGCGGGCGGCTTCGACGGCGTTGCGAATGTCTTTGCGATTGCCGAGTGGGGCTTCTCCAAGGAGGCGGCCGTCGGCGGCGCGGACTGGCATGCTGTAGCCGGAGTCGGGGCGAGCCTGTTTGCCGGCGATGAAGAGTTTTACGGTGCGGTCGATTTCGGGAGTGGAGGAGGGAATTTGCGAGGCGGCGCTGGCGGCGTCGCCGTTTTCGTTTTCGGGCGATGGCGCGAGAGATGGATCGCTGCTTGGTTGATCGATCACCAGAGGACGAGGGTGGAGTGGCGGAGCGTGTTTGAACCAGGTTGGCTCTAAATATTCCAGGAGGCCTTCGCGGCCGCCTTCGCGGCCGTAGCCGCTTTCGCGATAGCCGCCGAAGCCGCAACTGGCGTCGAAAAGATTGGTGCAGTTGACCCAGACGACGCCGGCTTTGATTTGCGAGGCGACCTGGAGGGAGACGTTGATGCTTTCGGACCAGACGCAGGCGGCGAGGCCGTAAACCGTGTTGTTGGCAAGCTCGACGGCTTCAATGGGCGTGCGGAAGGTCATGGCGGCGAGGACGGGGCCGAAGATTTCTTGTTGGGCAACGATGCTGGTGGGATGGACGTTGCTCAGGAGAGTTGGGGGGAAATAGAGGCCGCGGGAGGGCATGGGGATGTTCGGTTGCCAGCACGTCGCGCCTTCGGCGACTCCTTGATCGACGAGGCGCTGGATGCGGTCGAGCTGGACGCGGGCGATGATGGCACCGATGTCGATGGACTTGTCGAGAGGCGGGCCGACGCGGAGCGTGTTCATGCGATCGCAAATTTTGGCGATGAGCGGCTCGGCGATGCTTTCTTGCATGAGGAGGCGGGAGCCGGCGCAGCAGACTTGGCCTTGGTTGAACCAGATGCCGTCGACCAGGCCTTCGACGGCGGAGTCGAGGTCGGCGTCTTCGAAAATAATGAAGGGGGATTTGCCGCCTAGTTCGAGAGAGAGTTTTTTGTGAGAGGAGGCGGTGGCTTTGCGGATGGCGCGGCCTACTTCGGTGGAGCCGGTGAAGGCGATTTTGTCGACGTCGGAATGGGCGACGAGGGCTTCGCCGGTTTGGCCGTCGCCGGTGACGATGTTGACTACGCCTGCGGGGAGATCGATTTCTTGGCAGATTTCGGCGAAAGCTAGCGCGGTCAGCGGCGTGTATTCGGCGGGCTTCAGGACGACCGTGTTGCCGGTGGCGAGCGCGGGCGCGATTTTCCACGCGAGCATTAGCAGAGGGAAATTCCAGGGGATGATTTGGCCTACGACCCCGCAGGCTTCGTGACTCGGAAATTCTTGCGGGAGGAGTTGAGCCCAGCCAGCATGGTGGTAGAAGTGGCGGGCGACTAGAGGGATGTCGATATCGCGGGATTCGCGGATGGGCTTGCCGTTGTCGAGAGTTTCGAGGACGGCGAGGCGGCGGGAGTGTTTTTGGATTTGGCGGGCTAGAGCGTAGAGGTATCTCGCGCGGGCGTGGGGAGTGAGAGATTGCCACGCGGGGAGAGCGGCGCGAGCGGCTTTTACGGCTGCATCAATATCTGCGGCGGAGCCTTGGGCGATGTCGGCTAATTTTTCGGTGGTGGAGGGATCGGTGGTGTCGAAATATCGATTTTCGGTGGGAGGATGCCAGGCGCCATTGATGAAATGGGCGAAGCGGCGGTGGTGATGATCGAGCCAGGCGACGGCTTCGCGTGGGTCTTCGGGGGCGGGGCCGTAGTCCATGGTGACGAATTTTTCTACGATGCTCATGGTGATGGGTTGATTGTAATGGAAATGGAATTGGAAGCTGAAGAAGAAAAGAAAGTGAAACACAGAGGCACAGAGGTCACAGAGAAGAGGAGCGGAAAAGCGGCAGCAGAGCTGCCGCACTCCAGGCTAGGCGATGGGGTGGCGGTGGTCGGCGGAGTAGCGGCCGGTGGCGTGGTGTTCTAGCTGGCGCTCGATGTCGGCGAGCATGCCGCTGGCGCCGAAGCGGAAGAGGTCGGAAGTTAGCCAACTGGGGCCTAGTTCGTCTTTCATTAGGCTTAGCCATTCCAGGGATTGTTTGGCGGTGCGGATACCGCCTGCGGGCTTGAAGCCGACGGCGTAGCCCGTTTGATTGGCGTATTCGCGGATGGCACGTGTCATGACCAAGCCGACGGGGAGGGTTGCGTTTACCGGTTCTTTGCCGGTGGAAGTCTTGATGAAATCGGCGCCGGCCATCATGGCGACTTGGCTGGCACGGGCGACGTTTCGGAGAGTGAGGAGGTCGCCGGTGCCGAGGATGACTTTTAGGTGGGCGGGGCCGCAGGCGTGTTTGAAGGCGGCAACTTCGTCATAGAGGGCTTGCCATTTGGCGGCGAAGACGTGGGCGCGGGTGATGACGACGTCGATTTCGTCGGCGCCGGCTTCGACGGAGCGGCGGATTTCCTGAACGCGCTCGGTGAGGGGAGAAAGGCCGGCGGGGAAGCCGGTGGAGACGGCGGCTACGCGGATGCCGCTGCCTTCGAGGGCGCGGCGGGCGGTTTCTACGAAGACGTGGTAGACGCAGATGGCGGCGACTTTGATTTGCAGGGATTCGATGCCGAGTTTTGCGACGAGTTCCTCTTGAAGAGGGTGGCGGCCTTTGGCGCAGAGGCGGCGCACGCGCTCGTCGGTGTCGTCGCCGGAGAGAGTCGTTAGATCCATGCAGGAGATGGCGCGGAGAAGCCACGCGGCTTGGTACTCTTTTTTTACGGTGCGACGGGTGACGAGGGATTGAGCGCGGCGTTCGGCGGCGGAGGTGTTGACGCGAACGTCTTCGACCCAATCGAGATTGAGGGGGATGCCGCGATTGGCTTGGAGGGCGCGGCCGCGAAGGTGAGCGAGAGCGGTGTCGGACGGAGAAAGGGGCGCCTCGAGATTGTGATTGGCGATTTGGTGAGGGCTGCGCGGGCTGCTATTGATGGTGGACATGTGCGAATCTCTTTGGAGTTTGGGGGGATGCGTTGGCCTCAAATAAATCTTATCACTTTTGCTGGGCAGTCGAGCGGGTCACGGGAGAAAGAGAAGAGAGATTTCTCTCTGCGCGAGCCGACACGTTCGCAGGAAGCGAACGTGAAAGAAAAGGCGTCGGCTTGCTCCGCTCGAAATGACGGTGGTGGGGGATTGGGCGTTTAGAAACGGGCGGGGCATGGGGGAAAGAGAAGAGAGATTTCATCGCTCACAAAAGTCGTGAGCGATGGCGCAGAGTTCTCTCTGCGCAAGCCGACACGTTCGCAGGAAGCGAACGTGAAAGAAAAAGCGTCGGCTTGCTCCGCTCGAAATGACAGTGGCGGAGATGGGGGCGTTTAGAGGCGGGTGCTGTGGATTTGCCATTCCTTTTCGAAATCGGCGCGAGTGCAGAAGGATTTCTGGGTGCCGACTTTTCTGGTGGAGAGGGCGGCGTAGAGATTGGCGCGGGTGAGGGCTTCTTTTTCTGGGAGGCCTTCGCCGAGGAAGACCGCGAAGCTGCCGATGAAGGCGTCGCCGGCGCCGGTGGTGTCGAGGGCGTAGACTTTGAAGGCGGGGATCAATTCGGTGCCTTCGGGACCGGCGAGAAGGGCGCCGCGTTCGCCGAGAGTGAGGACGACGCGCTTCATGCCTTGGCGGAGGAGGAAATTGGCGCACTTGGTGGCGTCTTCGAGGGAATGGACGGGCATGCCGGTGATGAGCTCGGCTTCGGTTTCGTTGGGAATGAAATAGTCGGCGCCGGCGAGCTGCTTGAAGTCGACGGGTTGAGCGGGAGCGGGATTGACGATGCAGCGGATGCCTTCGGATTCGGCGAAGCGGACGGTGTGATAGACGGTGCGGAGCGGGATTTCGAATTGCATGACGATGGTGTCGGCTTTACGCAGGAGCGGGGCGGCGGCATCGATGTCTTCTGGCGAAAGCGTATCGTTCGCGCCTTTTACGACGATGATGCGATTTTGGCCACCTGGTTCGACGAAGATGGGCGCGACGCCGCTGGAAACTCCTTCGGCTATGCGGACGTGGCTGGCGTCGATGCCTTGGGCCTGGAAATTCTTGATGGTGGCGGGGCCGAAGAGGTCGCTGCCGACTTTTGCGACCATAGCGACCGTCGCGCCGCAGAGACGCGCGGCTACAGCTTGATTTGCTCCTTTGCCGCCGAAGCCGAGATCGAATTTTTTGCCGAAGATGGTTTCGCCGGGGCGAGGGAAGACGTCGTTGAAGGTGGTGAGGTCCACGTTGGCGCTGCCTACAACGGCGATGAAGGATTGTTTGGGCATAGGGTCTCCTGGATTGGTGAGCGCGGATTATATCTGTGGCCCGTGGTCCGTGTCCCGTGTTCTGTGGGGAGTGCTTGTTTGAAGTGGGAGGTGGGTTTTAACACAGAGGGCGCGGAGGGCACAGAGAAGAGTGGAAGAGAAATGCGGCTTGACAGGGTGGGTGGCGGCGCATATAAGCACGGACGGCGTTGAGACTCGGCGCGACTCGATGAGCGGGACTTGGCGCGAAGATTTTTTGTAGTTGAGTTGGATAAGCGGCGACTGAAGTGTGTGCAAGCAGGAGCATGGGCACAGGCTGAAGCCTGTGTCACTCGGAGCAAGGGCACGGGCTGAGGTTTGGGCCACTAGACGCAAGAGCACAGGCTGAAGCCTGTGCTACTGGGAGCCGGAAGTTCATGTACACGCCGCATAGTTTGGAAATTGCGCTGGTGATGATGATTGCCACGGCGATTTGCTGGGGTTCGTGGGCGAATACGTTTAAGGGAGTGAAGAATTACCGGTTTGAGCTTTTTTATTGGGATTACGCGCTGGGGATTTTTCTGATTTCGGTGGTGCTGGCTTTTACGATGGGCAGCACTTCGAACGATGCGTCGAGTTTTTTGAACAATGTGCGGGCGGCGGACGGTTCGAATATTGCTTATACGCTGGTGGGCGGCGCGATTTTTAATCTCGCGAATTTGCTGTTGGTGGCGGCGATTGATATGGCGGGGCTGGCGATTGCGTTTCCCGTCTCGATTGGGATTGCGCTGGTGGTGGGAGTGATTGCGAGTTATTTGCAGCAACCGAAGGGGAATGCGGCGCTGCTCGCGGGGGGAGTCGCCTGCGCAGTGATTGCCGTGATCATGGACGGCAAGGCTTACGGCGCGCTCGCGAAAGTGGCGGGCTCGGCGTCCAGGAAAAGCATCATCACATGCATCGTTTCCGGCGTGCTGATGGGGCTGTGGTCGCCGTTTGTGGCGCACGCGATGAGCCACGGAAAAACCTTGGGGCCGTATAGTGTGACCGTTTTTCTAACGCTGGGTGCGCTGCTGTCTTGCTTTATTTGGAACATATATTTTATGAAGAAGCCGCTGGTGGGCGAGCCGGTGAATTTTGGTGAATTTTTTCACGGCCCGGCGTCAGGGCATGTTCTGGGGTTGCTGGGCGGAGCGATTTGGGGAACGGGGACGGTGTTCAATCTGGTGGCGGCGAATTTTACGGGAGTGGCGATTTCGTATGCGATCGGGCAATCGGCCCCGATGGTGGCGGCGCTGTGGGGAGTGCTGGCGTGGAAGGAATTTCAAGGGGCGAAGCCGCAGGCGAAGACCTATCTGGCGCTCATGTTTCTGTTCTATCTGCTGGCTATTTTACTTGTAGCCAAAGCCAACACAGCCACCTGACAATTTCTTGCCAATGGCTAGCCATATCGCCTAGATTTAGGGTTGTGCCAACCCAGGGCCAGTGTGAAAAAGCTGTGACAATTTCGGAACCAAACGGGCGTGCGCGAAGGAGCGGTCGAAGCTTCCAGGATTGCCAGAGCTTGCTCGCAGAGGGGGAAGTGCAGCGGGCGGACGGAATTCTTCAAAGGGTAGCAACGCTGGCATACGTCATTTTTTTCATTGTTTTCAATCACTTGCGGGCTAAGCAGACCTTTGCGCGGAAACGATTTAGGAAGCACCCTCAGTACCTTCCGAATAGGGCTTTCGTACTCTTACGGGGCGGGTGGTTTGGCCCTAATTTTGTTACCATCTTGGCCGAAGGGGTCCGTGTGTGCAGCTATTAGGCAAATACGAGATTATCGCTGAGATCGGCCGCGGAGCCATGGGCGCAGTGTACAAGGCCCGTGACCCGCTGATTGACCGTTTGGTGGCGCTCAAGACCATCACGGGCGGGCCAAGCGCGCAGACGAATCTGTTGGACCGTTTTTACCAGGAAGCACGTTCGGCGGGCGCCCTGCAGCATCCCAACATCGTCACGATTTATGAATTAGGACACGAGAAGAATACTCCGTTCATTGCGATGGAGTATCTCGAAGGGGAGAGCCTCGACCGGATCATCGAGCAGAAGCCGGTGCTGCCACTGTCGGTGAAACTTGGATATATCGTGCGAGTGTGCGACGCGCTGGCGTATGCGCATCAGCACAACGTGGTGCATCGCGACGTAAAGCCGGCGAACATCATGGTCACCAAAGAGGGCGTGGTGAAGGTGGTGGACTTCGGGATCGCGCGGCTGACGGACATGTCGATGACGCAGCCGAACATGATGATCGGCTCGCGCGCGTACATGTCGCCGCAACTTTATAAGGGCGAGCGGGCGGATGCGCGGTCGGACATCTGGGCGGTGGGCGTGTCGCTCTACGAGCTGCTGGCGTTCAAACGGCCTTTTACGGGCGATAGCGAAGCCGAGCTGATGTTCCACATCATTTACGAAAAGCCCGAAGATCTGATGGGGCTTTCGCCGGAGTGCACGGAAGAGCTGGCGGCGATCGTCAACAAAATGCTGGAGAAGAAGAGCGAAGATCGCTATCAGTCGATGGACGACTTGATGCATGCGATCGAGCCGATCTGGAAAGCGGCGCAACAGGCGACCGTCACGGGATTGCTGGCGGATTGCCAAGAGCTGGTGGTGGCGAAGGATTTGCAGCGCGCGCATGCGCTGCTGCGCAAGGCGCTGCACATCGATGTAGGAAACTCGCAGGCGAAGAGCATGTTGGAGAAAGTGTCGTCGGAGCTTCGCCGGTCCGAGATTCAGCCGAGGCTGCAAGAGCATTTGAGCCGGGGCGAAGGATATTTGAAAGCGGGGCAACTGCGGGAGGCCAAAGCGGAAGCGCAAGCGGCGCTGGGGCTCGATTCGAAACATGAGCCTGCGCAGAAACTGCTGGCGGAAGTGGACGCGGCGGCGGCGAAAGCGCAGCAGCTCGAACAGAAACTGAAATTGACCAAGCAGCGGCTGGCCGAGGGAGCGCTTACCGAAGCGGCGGCGGCTTTGGGCCAGGCGATCGAGATGGACGACGCCAACCCGCAGGTAAACGAGCTGAAGAAACAGATCGAGGAAGAGCGGGTTCGCCGGGAAAAGCGAAAGAAGCTGAGCGAAATCCTGCACCGGGCGCGAACGCTCTGGACCGAGCTGAATTACGACGAATGCTTGACGATACTGGCGGCGGCTTTGCAGGAATTTCCAAACGATCCGGAATTGAAGAAGCTGCAGGAATCGGCGAAAACGGATCAAGCGGAACAGCAGAAGCAGCGGCAGATGGCGGAAGTGCGGAGGCTGCTAGGGCAGCAAAATTTCGCGGACGCACGAAAGATATTGGATGTGTTGGTGGCGGAGCACCCGCAAGACACCGCAGTGAAGAATCTGCAGAATCTAGCTTCGCAGGAAGAGCAGGAACAGAAACGGCAGAAGAGGCTGGAGACGGAAATAACGGGATTGCGGGGATTGCTTGGAGCGGGGAAGTTCAAGCAAGTGGTGACGAAAGGCGAGCCGCTATTGCAGGAGTTCCCGCAGGAGTACGAACTAAAAGAATTGGTGAACTATGCGCGCGGGGAAGTGGCGCAGCAGGAGCAGAAGCGCAAGGAAGAAGAGCGCGAGAAACAGATTCAGGGATTCCTGATGTGCGAGCGGTACGGCGAAGCGCTGGATACGGCGCGGCTGGCTATTGAGGAGTTTCCGAAGCAGGAGGCGTTCCGCAAGCTAGCCACGGAAGCGGAAGCGCTGAAGAAAGAGCAGGACGACCGCGAAAGAGCGCGCAACGAGATGCAGCGGCGCGTGCGGGAAATCAACAGCAAGATCAATCAAGACAAGATTACGGACGCGATCGATCTGGCGCAGCAGACGATGGAAACGATGGGTCCGGATCCGAACGTGACGCAGCTGTTGCAAGGCGCGGAAGAGAAGCGGAAGAAGAAAGAGGACGTGGAGAAGAAAGTATCCGCGGTGCAGAACGCGGTGAGCAAGGGCGATCACGCGGCGGCGACGCAATTGTTCAACGAAGTGATGGCCACGCAGATCTTCCAGGCATCCGATCCGCGGATGCAAGAACTGAAAACGAAGATTACGACCTTGGCGAGCGGGCCACAGCCGGCAGCCACGCAACTTTACCCGGGAGTGAAAGCGGGCGCGGCGAAGCCGGCCGGAGCAGGGAAAAAAGAGAAAGCGG
This sequence comes from uncultured Acidobacteriota bacterium, assembly GCA_963804545.1. Lineage (GTDB taxonomy): Bacteria > Acidobacteriota > Terriglobia > Acidiferrales > UBA7541 > Acidiferrum. The sequence continues at coordinate 288,060 of CAWDQW010000004.1, read as the reverse complement.
CGACTGCAAAACCGGGGCAGCCAACGGGCGACTTGACGCAGGTGAGCGAATCGGCGCAAGACATTCCGGCGACGGGATTTTCGGCCACACGAGTGATTGGCGCGGGGGAGAAACCCGGTCCGAGGAAAGATGGAGCGGTGCCGCGGCGGCCGGATTCTGTGGGCAAGGATACTGCCGCACGCAAAACAGAGGCGCGCGGCAGTCGATGCGACAGTGATGGCGAGCCCCGCCGTTCAGCAAAGCACGACAGGGACTGCAGCGCCCGCAGCGCCGCGACCAAGCGGAATGGCAGCATCGGCCGCGGTGTCTTCGCCGGCGGTTTCTTCCGCGAAAGCCAAGCAAGGATCGGATTTGATGGCGCAAGTATTGCCGATCCTGCGGCGGCCGCCAGTGCTGGGGGGGATTGGGCTTGTGGTGGTGCTGCTGCTTGCCGTGGTGCTCTGGCCGCACAAGACCAGTGGAGGGACGCCTTCTGTAAGCGATTTAAAGCTGAAGCAGCAAGCCGAAGAGCTTTGGCAGAATCGCCAATTCGACCAAGCCGAGCAAGCCTGGCAAGGGCTGGCGAAAGCCACGGGGCCGCTGCAGAACGAAGCGGCGCAGCAGGTGGCACAGATTGAACAGAAACGGACGGATGAACAAAAGCGATTCGATGAGGCCGAGACGTCTCTGAAAGACACGAAGGATTATGCCGGCGCGCAGCAAGCCTTTCAGGACGTGATTCAGATGAATCTGTGGCACGTTGATGATGCCACGCGGGATCTGGAACTGGCGAAAGCGGGATTGAGCGCGACGGACGTGCATAAGCAGGAGCAGGATGACTTCGATCAGGGCGTAAAGCTGTTCCAGGCGAAAGATTTTGAGAAAGCGCGCAAGGAATTTCGCGCGGTGGTGGATTTGAACATAGCCGGTTCGACGCTGAAGCCGCAGGCAGAAAATTATTTGGGCAAGATACGGCAGTCGGGAACGGACCAGAAGACGTTCGATACGGCCGTGCAGGACATGAAAGACGAGCAATGGGCGGAGGCGAAGGACCAGTTCCAAGAAGTGATAAACCGCAAGGGAGCGCAGAGCGGGGATGCGAAGAAGCAGATGGCGGTGGTGGACAAGGCGTTGCAAACGGTGAGTGGATTCGAAGAGGCGCTAAAGACGAACGCGTTCCGCGTGGCAAAAACCCAGGTGGACGCGGCGCAGCCCTGGGGCAAGACGCACGACAAACTGTTGAAAGAATTGCACGCGGCCGAGCAGCAGCAATTCGACCAGATCAAGAGCAATGCGCAAGCAGCGGAAGCGAAGGGCGACACGGCTTCCATTCAGCACGTACAGGACGACCTCCATAGTTTTGAGGGGCGGCTTGAGGAGCCCTCGTTGCTTACTGCCAGCAAGGATCTCGAGAAGCGAATGAATGCGGCCTATACCGCGGCGATGGAGAAGAGCGGCGACAAGGCGGCGTTCGACGCGGCGGTGCAGCACTTTGAGCAGGCGAAGCAGAAGAGGGACATCGAGACGCTGAGCCACGGGGTGAGCCAGGAGTTTCAGAAAATTGCGGCTGGGTCGGGGATTTACCGGGAGAATGCGTCGCTGTATGTAAAGACGACGATTCCAAACGCGATCCAATCGCTGACACAAACAGGCGGGAAACTTGTATTGCCGGCGCTGTCCTGCGGGCCTGGGCGAGGAGCGACGGAAACGGCGTCCGCGGCGGGGTCAGTCTCTTGCGCACAACTGGATGCGAGCGCGCCACTGCAGTGGGTGGGTGTGCCGATGGTGGACTTTCCGGATGTGGCGAACAAACCGGGGAAGCTGCCGTACTCGCTGACCGTGATGGTGACCGTCGAGCCGAACGGGAACGTGAAGATCGACAAAGAAGGCGAGGCTGATAAGGATTTCCTGAAGAAAGTGAAAGATGCGTCGAAGCATTGGAAGACCACCGCACCCAGAGCGGGTGGAAAGCCAGTGACCGTCCGCTTCCCGCTAACGATTACCTTCCAGCGTTAAACTCCTGCGCAGTGGTTAAAATTTGTTACGATGAGCGACGCAGGGTCCCCGTCCGTGGAAAAACTGGGCAAATACGAAATTCTGGCAGAGCTGGGACACGGCGCGATGGGCGTCGTGTATAAGGCGCGCGACCCGTTCATTGGGCGGCTGGTGGCGCTCAAGACGATTAACAGCAATCTGGTGGACCGGCCCGATCTACTGGAGCGCTTTTACCAGGAAGCGCAATCCGCGGGAAAACTCCAGCACCCCAATATCGTGACGATTTTTGAGCTTGGACAAGAGAAGGACACTCCGTTTATCGCCATGGAGTATCTCGATGGCGAGAGCCTGGAAAAAACGATCGTGAGGCAGGCCGACCTCCCGCTGGCATTGAAGGTGGGATACGTGGTGAGGATTTGCCAAGCGCTGGAATACGCGCACAAGAATCGCGTGGTGCACCGGGACATCAAGCCGGGGAACATCATGGTGAATTCCGAGGGCGTGGTAAAGGTGGTGGATTTCGGGATTGCGCGGCTGGTGGATTTTTCGCGAACGCATACGAACATGATGATAGGGACGCCGGCATATATGGCGCCGGAACTTTTCCGCAAGAAGAAAGCGGATGAGCGGACGGACATCTGGGCGGTGGGCATCACGTTTTATGAGTTGCTGTGCTACCAGAGACCGTTTACGGGAGACGGGTACGACATCATTCGGGCGATTATGGAGGACGAGTATCCGGCGGTTTCTTCCGTGATTCCGGAGTGCGGGCCAGAAGTGGAGGCCATCCTCCAGCGGATGCTGCGAAAGCAGCCTGGCGAGCGTTACCAGAGCATGGAAGACGTTTTGCTGGATTTGGAACCGGTGTGGAACGGAATGCGTTCGAACGCCGCGGCCGCGCTTGCCGATAGGGCTCGCGAGTTTTACGAACAGGGCGACCTTCCGAAAGCGCAGGACACGCTGCACCGGGCGAGGCAGATCGACAGTTCGAACACGCAAGCGAAAAGCCTGTTGGAAAAAATAACGGCGCAACTGCGCCGCACGGAAATTCAACCGAAGGTACAAAAGCATTTAAGCCGCGGGCGGGTGTTTCTGCAGGCGGGACAGTTTCGCGAGGCGCAGGCGGAAGTGGAAGCGGCGCTGGGGCTGGATTCGCGCTGCGAGCCAGCTCAGAAACTGGCCGAGGAGGTGGAGGCGGGCGCGGCGCGCGTGCAGCAGATGGAACAGAAACTGCGGCTGACGAAGCAGCGGCTGGCGGAAGGGGCGCTCCCGGAAGCCGAGACGGCTTTGCGGCAGGCACTGGAAGTAGACGCCAAGCATCCGCAAGCGCTGGAGCTGAAGCGGCAGATTGGCGAGGAACAAAGTAGGCGAGAGAAGCGGAAGCAACTGAACGAACTTGTGCACCGCGCGCGAGGATTGTGGACGGAGCTGAAGTACGACGAATGCCTCGCGCTGCTTGTCGAAGGATTGAAGAGTTTTCCGAATGAGCCGGAGCTAAAAAATCTGCAAGAGACGGCGCGGGCGGACCAGTCCGAACAGAAAAGGCAGGGGCACGTCTCCGAAGTACGCCGGCTGATGGGGCAGAGAAAGCTGGCGGAGGCGCGCAAGGCGCTGGAGGTTCTTACCAAGGAGCAGCCTGGAGACACGGCGGTAAAGAATCTGCTGCATTTGCTGGCGCAGGAGGAGCAGGAAGAGAAAAGAAAGCAGCGGTTGGAAGGGGAACTGGGGAATTTGCGTGGTTTGGTGAGCGGGGGAAAACTGAGGGAAGCGGTGGCAAAGGGCGAAGCTTTGCTCAAGGAGTTTCCCGCCGAGTATGAGGTGAACGAACTGGTGGTGTATGCGCGCGGCGAGGTGGCGCAGCAGGAACAAAAGAAGAATGAGCAGGAACGCGAAAAACAGATCCGCGGATTGCTGGAGCTACAGCGCTACCGGGAAGCTGGCGAAGCGGCGCGGCGCGCGCAGCAAGATTTTCCGAAACAAGAGGGATTCAAGAGCTTGGCCGCGGAGGCGGAAGAGAAGGGTAAGGAACAACAAGAGCGCGAAAGGATTCAGCGGGAAGTACAGCAGCGGATTCAGGAGATTCGCAGCAAGATCAAACGGCAGGAACTGACGGACGCGATTGATTTGGCGAAGCAGACGCTGGCTACGCTGGGTCCGGATACGGGCGTGACGCAGTTGCTGCATGCCGCCGAAGTGGAGTCTGACGAGCGGGACAGGAAGCGGGAGGAAGGGAATCAGCAGGTCAAGGCGGCACGTGCGCTGGCGGAGAAGGAAGATTTTGCGGGGGCCAGGCAGCTTCTCGATAGGGCGATCGCCAACCGGATTATTCCGGCGAGCGACACGCAAGTGAGAATGTTGCTTTCGCAGATATCGGAGAAGGAAGAGATTCAGCGGAGGGAAGAGCAGAAGAGGAAAAAAGAGAAGAGCAAGGAGGAGGAAACCAAGAGGCTGGCGGGACAAATTCCGCCGAGAGATCCCTTGCCACCGGCGAATGCAGCTTCCGCGGCGGCGACGACGTTCGGGCAATCGGCGACGAGCATTGCGGGCGCGGCCTCTGGACAGAAACCATCCGTGCCAGTGATGACGCCGTTGCCGGCCATGGCGCCACAGACGGCGGCGATTCGAACACAGGTGCGCATTGAGGAGCGAACGCCGAAGACGGCAAGCAAGCCGGCCAGAGGAAGTCATTCGCGAAAACTCGCAGTGGCGGCGGTTCTTCTTGTGGTGGCTGCAGGCGGAATTTACGCCGCGGTGCGAATTCTGCGAAGAGCGCCGGAAAAGACTTCGGCGGAAGATGTGGCGCTGGAGACGGAAGCGAAACAGCTTTGGGACAATCACAAAGCGGATGACGCTCTGGCGGATTGGAAGAAACTGGCGAGCCATCCAGGTTTGTTGCATGAGGAAGCGGCGCAACAAGTAAGCGAGATCGAGCAGAAACATTTGGCCGTGGAGCAACTCTACGCCCAAGGAATGAAGCTTTTGTATGAGGAGAAAAAATATCCGGAAGCGGCGGAGAAATTCAACGAAGTGCTGCAAATGAATTTGTGGAAGATGGACGAGACGCGGCGCGAATACGATATCGCCAGCAAGGGAGCGGCGGGAACGGCGGCAACGACGACGGCCACGGTGACGCCAGCGGTGGCGCCGGCCAAGCCGGCATGGCAGGTGCTGTATGAGGAGGGGCAGCGGGCTTTTGCGAAAAAGGATTACGCTGGCGCGCGCCAGTTTATGGAGCAGGCGCGCAGGGCGGATGGAGTCTCAAAGGAGATAAGCGAGAAGGCGCAGCGGTCTCTTATCGTTATTGCGGATCGCGAGGCGCAGAAAAAGTCTCTCGCGCAGGCGATGGCGCTGGAACAATCGGGCCAGAAGCAGCAGGCGAAGGATATCTTCGGGCAAGTGGCGGCGGCTCCGAACGGCGACCCGGCGCTGGTGGCCACCGCAAAGACGCACATAGAACAGATTGGCGCGATTGCACAGCCGCCGACGGTGACGAATGCAAATCCGAATCCGCCTAAAAAATCATACGACTATGCACCCGCGCTCGGAGAAGTGCGCGGGCTGATTAGCCAGGCGCGCTGGGACGATGCCGACGAGAAATTAAACGGCGTGCCTTCCACGCTTCCCGAATACAGCGACCTAAGACAACAGATCAATGACGGGCGCCGGGAAGATCAGGAATTCTCGCGAGTGAAAACGACATTCTTGCAGGCGGAAGCGGCCAAGAACCGGACTGCGCTGCGCAACCTCAGGCCGTATTTTATGGCGGAAGCGAACAAAGGCGGGAGGCACGGCGGCGATGCACGCAACATCGTTGGACAGATTGATGCGGACTTGAGAGAAACAGGTTCGGCTGTTTCGAACGGCGGCGTGGGCGGGGGCGAGGCTCCCCACTTGGGTGACCTCGGTGGTATCAAGGCAACTTTGGATTTTTTCGCGGGCGCCATGGAGAACGGAGACACGTACGCGGTGAAAGCGGTTGCAAGGTTGAATGAGAAAGACCAGGAAAGGCTCTTCGGGCAATTGATTGCGAGCCGGGGGAAAGGGTACACGTTGGAGAATTGCTCGATTCCGGAGGTCAGTGGGCAGAGTGCCAAAGTCAGCTGCGACGCGGTGTTGACCAGAGTGTCGAAGAGCAAGCACCAGCGGGTGAAGTTTCAGCTTTCCTTGCTCAACGGAAGATGGACGATCGTTTCCGTCCACTAGAGGGGACTAGCTTCTCAAGCGCGCAAGCCGGCGGGATCTCTCTGCGCGGCGGTTTCGCTGCAGAACAAATTGCGGCCCATGCAAGCCGGTTGCGCTTTATGGACGTCGGGCCAAAGGCGCTACATCACTTGCTCATTGCGGAGCAACTGTAGCCGGATAAGAAACCTGCCTGGAAGAAGGGAACACCTTTAAAGTCCACATCGAAGCGCACTTCCACGGGCTTGTTGTTGCTCATGATGGGCTGGCCGGTGGGACCGATCAGCGGCCCCTGGATCACGTAGCCGCTACCCGATGTTTGCCACTTGTAAGCGGACAGGAAATGAGCCACTGCCCAGAGGCCCTGGTAGCGAGCGACCTCGAGATCCGTGCCGCTGTTGAGGCTGAGAGCCGCGCCTTGCAGAGTAGCGCCGGGCCAAATGAATTTGCGAGAGCCGCCGCTTCCGCTGATGGTCCATTCCTGGCCGTCAAAGGTCAGCTTCTCGCTCTTGAAGCCGCCGGCGTCGGGAAGGTGCCCGGTCACGGAATATTCGAAGTGGGGATCGGCGGCGTTATTCGGATAAACGGCCAACTGGATGGCGTAGAGTTCGTTGAGGGTGCGAAGGAAGTTGGCTCCTACTGGCGTTGAAGTTCCGAGCGCGCGGATGTAAGTGGAGCCTTGCAGGCTCAAATTATTTTTCTGCGCGTCCAGGAATTGCGAGAGCTTGCCCTTGGCGGGCTGGAAGAATTCGTTGAACTCGGCCAGCGTGATTTCGCGCGTGCTGTGGGAGTTGAAGGGGAAGGCGGTTTGCAGCGCTTTGTACGGCGCGCAGAGCCCTTCGCCTGAGCCGCCAGTGGAAATCCATATTCTCTGCAATCCTTTTATGGGCTCATCGAGGAGCACACCGACGGTTTTGTCCACGTGGCCATCGGGATCGTTGGGAAGGCCTTGCGCGAGCTGGGCGGAAGCGAGGTTAGCTTGTGAAACCGTCGGCGCACACGTTGTTTTTTGCGCAGCTTTTTGGTCAGGGGCAGCGTCCGCGACCTGCTGAACGCACTGCTGAAGATTCAGAAGGCCTTTCATGTAGGGATCGTTGGAGGCCTGGTCGTATTTTTTGAGCACGCCGCAGCCCGGCGCGACGACTTGTTGCGGGGCCTGGAAAGCAAGTTTGATAGCGGTGGACTGCACGTTGGTGTTGTCCGCAACGTCGCAAAGGAGCGCCAGGAGGGGCGAGGAGTTTGCGGAGAGCTTTGTCAGCTTTGTGGCAGCGTCGCGGTCGCCGGCATAGGGCAAAACCGCGGTGGCGTTCAGAAAGTCGCGCCACTGGGCAATGAAATCTTTTTCGTACATGGCGCGGAGCTGGGCGCTCAGATCCGCGGAGCCGAGGTTCGTGCTTGCAGCCGATCCGAGAACCCACGTTTCGCCCTGGACGGCGTTGGGGTGCTGGATGGATTGATCCATAATTTTCCAGCCGTCGGCGGTAAAGGCGGCATCGACATCGTTCCTGGCGCGCAAAACGTCCGAGCCTTCGGGATGAGCGGCGGCGAAGCGATAACTTTTGGCTTTCTGGCGGGCGTCGGTGAGCATGCTGGTATATAGAGCGCTGAAGGCCGGAGAATTTGTTCAAATACGCGCGAACCTGGCTGACTGAGCGAGGGATCATTGGTTTTCGAATACGGATTATCCAGCGTCAATTCGGAGCTGTAGAACGCGAATTGCTGCGCGGCAAGGTCGTTGCGTTCCTGATCGATGTCGCCCAAGTCCCGCTTCCAATCCTTCATCAGGAAGTCTTGTAAAAATTCGCCGGAATTGCGCGGGGATTCGGAGGTGGTGAGCAGGTAGGCCTTGAGCGCGTCGTAGGCGGCGCCGGAATCCGCCGTTGGCTGAGGATCGCCCTGGTAAGTTTTTAGATCGGCGAGGAGATTGTGTTTTGTAGTGGTGAAAGAGAACCTGATCGAAGGCATGGAAGTAGATGGCGCGAGCATCTTGCGAAGATCGTCGGAATTGCCCGCGTAGAGGCCCCAGCGGAGATGCAGGGGCGCGCCGTTTTGGTTGTACTCGCGGAGTTGGACGAGAGTTTGGCGGAGAGTATCGAGTTTGTGCAGAGAATCGAGTGACGGCTGCTTGCGGGCCGAGATTCTGGGCCGACCAAGGCAAGTGTTCCTGGGACGGCGCTTGCGAACGCTGAGAGACGAGGTGCGAGGTTTCCAACGAAGGAGACGAGCGTGAAGATGATCCAAAGCGCGGCCAGGGCAGCGATGGAAGCGAACAGAATGCGGCGGCCCAGATCCCCTCGAGTGCTTGTGCCGCTGGCTCCCAGCGCGGCGCGATCTTGCAGCAAGACGTGGCTGAAGACATGGCTCAGGAACACTCGCTGGACGGATTTTCGCGATTCCCCCGCGCCTTCGAGCGATGTACCGGTAGCCCAGGAAGTCTTGGCGGCGGGATCCTGGGCGTTGATCAAGCTTGTCGCGTCGGGGTTGAATCCGCCGGCGGCGCGCTGGATAGCCTGACCGCGCGTGCGGCTGCGGAGGAAACGGAAATGATGCGCTGGCCTACAAAATAAAAGCCGCGAAGGAAAGGTCCGGTGCGGAGATGGCCGGGGCGGCAGAGGTCCACAAGAAACTGAACGAGGGGCTTGCTGAGCTTTCCAAATTCGCGGGGAAATTCGTAAACGCCGGCCTGGCGGTCGGCGTTGCGTTCGCGGCTGAGAAGGCCGGGGCGGCACTCCGCGAGGGTGAAGAAGATGGCCTGGAAAGCGGCCGTGAGGCGCTTGGTTTCCTGCTCGGCATAAACGCCGGAGCTGGTGGAACCCATGAGCGGCAAGGTAGCGCCAAGGACTTGCGAAGTTTCTTCGTTGCTAAAGGTGCCAGCGAACTCTTCGAAGTAGGGGATGCGATCGGAGCGGTTGAAAAGCACGTAAACGGGCAGGCTGACGCCCATGTGATAGGAGAGCTCTTCGAGGCGCGCGCGAAGTTTTCGGGCTTGGGCGACGATTTTGTCGAGCGCCGCTTCGCGGACGAGTTTTTCGCAATCCACGCAGACGATCGCAGCGCGCGGTGCCAGGCTCGCGCCGCCGAAAATGGAGCGGAACCTTCCGGGCACGAAACGTTTGACGAGGCGAATCCAGGAGCCTGGCGTCATCGAGAAGCGGACCGCCGGCTTCCACGAAAACGGTTTTGCGCGCGAACCACAGATTCGCGACGCGGGTCGGGACGATAGTGCTTTCCTGATAGACCTGGCCGGCGAGCAGCTCGGCATCGAGGCCGCTCTGGTCCATGGCGCTGGTTTTGCCTGCGCCGGTTTCGCCGAGCAGGAAGACAGTGGGGAGCGAAGAGAGTTGCGCGCCAGCAGCCAGCCGCGCGGCTGCCACTTTGCCGCTGGCTTCGCGGATCAAAATGTCTACGTCTTGCGAAGCTCCCGCCGAAGCGGCGCTGGAAGCGCCGGAAAAAGAGGGCGCGGCCGGGGCATGAAGCTCTTCAGCGGCGGGCAGGGCAGGCATCTGGGAACGAGCCCACAGGAGCAATCCGATAACGGCAATGACGCCTAGCAAGAGGATGCCGCCGCGGATGACGATAGCGTTGGTGCCGGCGACGTGAAAAATCTGCGGGCCGAACCAGGTCAGCATCAAGACGACGATGGCAGCCGCTCCGGCTGCGAGATGTTGCCATTGAAATCGCATCTCCACTCCCTAGGGGTGGTTTAGAGGTGCTATCGCGTGAATGTCCGAAACCCCTGCAAGCATGCGCATCTTGAAAACAACGAAAGAAGAGAATCCCCAGAATCACGCAGCCCAACGCTACAAAAGCCAGACGGCGAACCCAGGGATCACGTTTCGCGGCCACGGCTCCGCCTTCCGGAATGGCCCAGGCAGGCGAGAGTCCGACAAGTGGTCCGCGAATGCGGCGGATTTTTTCCAGCGTGGAATCGATGATAGGGCGGGTCGCTTCGGGGCCGGAGAGTCCGTAGCGTCCTTTGTAGCCCATCAAGAGACACAAAGCATAGACTTCGAGCACGTCCGCGACGTCGTGCGAATCCTGCCGAGACATGAGCTTTTCGAGATTCTCGAAGAATGTTTCACCGGCGACGTGATGGCCGAACATCTCTTCTTGCAGCGGCATGCTGTGCCAGGAACTGAAGACGGGATTGCTGGAATTCAGGATGGACTCGTCAAGAAAAGCGACCGCGGCGAGCGTGGCGTTGCGAATGTCGTCGGGAGAGTAGGCTTTCTTCACGGCATCTTTTTCGGCAGCGCGCAAGCCGGCTTGGATGTTGGCGCGGAAAGCGTTGGCATCCGAGACGGCCTGGCGATTTTGGCGGACGCGCACGATCACCGTCAAAATCTGCTGATAGATGTACGCGAGATTTTCCGCGCGCCGCTTGGTGGATACTTCGCGGGGCTGCAGGCTCGTGGCCCCGAACATCGTGGCTCCCACCGGTTCCTCCTAGGACTGCAAAATCTAAGATTCCAATACAACTAGAAGTTCGATTTCCGCGCCGGGCAAATCATCGGGAACATAGACGCCGACTTTGCGCGTTTGCACGATATGTTCCCAGGAGTTGCCGGTGCGGCTGATGCCGAAATATTGAAATTCGACTTTTGGCGCGATGGCCGAGGGCGGAATGGGCAAGTGGACGAGTCCGAGGCCAGGCAGCGCCGTTTTTACCAGTTCGGGCAGCAAATCCTTCGAGCATATTTTTATCAAGCGGGGCGACTTGGCGATAATCTCGGCTTCGCCCGTCTCGGCGCGAACGGCGAGAACCCATCGAGCGCGATCCAGGCAGCGCTGATCCAAAACGTCGCCATTGCGGAAATTTTTGCCGGCTTGGACAAGAGGAATCTGCACACAGTTCGACGGCACGACTAGCTCGAGATGCGCGCGGATATGCTGGTTCAGAGGGCCGAAACACTTCTCGAGATCGTCGTGATTGTAAGCCGGTAAAGATTCCGGATGGGATTCGAGCCCAAAAGTGCACAAGGCGCCGGCGAGGCGCGACATTTCGATGTAGAGCTGCTCGGGATGGCCGCGCTCGGAGACGGCGAGGTGGCGCAGAACGGAGAGACTTTCGTTGACGGTATGGACAAACCAGAAGCTGGCGATTTCTTCGGAGGAATAGCCCGCGCGGCCCTGAGCCGTGGCTCGCCGCGCGCGGGAAAGAGAGGCGCTCTTCTCGTCGAGAATATCGACCAAAGTTCGCGCGATGACGAGCAACCGTTCGCTGGCGCTGATTTGCAGGCAGGGAGGAATAAAACTAGGGTCGAAAATAAAGCGGCCGGAGCCATCGCGGATGACACGCGCAACGGGCAGGGTGACGAGGCCGGTGTTGTCCTGCGTTTCCAGCGCAAAACGAATGTTTTTGCGGCCAACCTGGATCTGTTTTTCGTCGCGCCCGGTATTCTCATCGGGCAGAGTAAGTATTTCCGCCTGGTAGCGGACTTCCACTTGCGTGGGCTCGGAATCGAGAGCGCAATTCGGCCCATCGGGGCGGCGCTCCGGCACGGCCAAGAGCACCAACAGAGACTCGCGAGTGGTTGAGAAAAGCTCGTTGATATTCAGAAGAGGAGGCAAAGCATCGGCATCGGGCATTTGAAACGCCATGCCGTCAGGGAACAGTCCCCGAGCATGAATGACCGATAGCATGCCATTTTGCAGGGCATCGGGGTCGAGTTTGCAACTGATGACGCCGTACGGGGCGAACCACAGGCTGGAGGTCGAGAAATGGACAAGTTCTTCGAAGGACTGCGATTGCACCTGGAAGTGATGGGGGCCCAGGTACATCCCCTCGTGCCACACCACCTTGGAAAGATGCTTCATTGTTCAGTGGATCATGCCAGGCTCGGCGCCGGCATGCTGCGTCTCACCCAGCGCGAACCAGCTCTCCTGTGACGCAGTGCAACCATCGCCGCAATCGCCGCTCGACGAGCCCTGACTTCCGCAGCAAGAGGAACGCGGCGGCTGCGAATCTTGATCGATCTCTGGCCGGAAAAAGACCCGGAAAAGCCGCTAAACGCTTGAAACGAGCCTAACTATGGCGTTTGCGCTGATGGATGTCAAGAGATTCACCCTGCCCGTGTTGGTATTTGGTATTATGCCCGCGCTGCCGGTGAGAAACGCGGATGACGCCTCTAAAAATGGTGGCCTCGGAGCAGTTTGCGGTGCTCCGGAAGCATTTTTCGCAGGCTGGATATACCGAGGAAGCTCTCCGCCAGCGGCTGGATATCCAGCCGGGGAAGGACCTCGATCTAGCGGGACTTTCTGGCCGGCCTCCGGCGAAACCCAAAGTAGGGGACGGTCTCGACGCGCTTATCTACCTTTTTGTCGTCGGGGAATCTTTGCCCGCAGCGGAGCTAGCGTCTCAGTTTCCGGCCGAGGTTTGGGAAGCATTCCAACTAAGCGGCCTCCTCGTTTCCGACCCCGCGGATGCAAACCGGCGCATCGCGAGTGTGGCGCTTTATCCGATTCGAGATTTGTTGATTACTTCGGACCGCTGGAGCAACCCGGATCACTCGCCGCGGCAGATGTTCCCGGACATCGTCTATCCCGCGCTGACGAAGTCCGCGAAGCAGTTTATCGACTACACTTCCTTTGAACCTTGCGAAGATTTTCTGGAGCTTTGCGCGGGGAGCGCGCCGGCTGCGTTGCTCGCCGCGCGTTCCGCAAAAAATGTTTGGGCTACCGATATCGCCCAGCGCTCGATCGATTTCGCGAAATTCAACGCGGCGCTCAACGGCATCGATAACGTCACGTTTGCGCTGGGCGACCTCTTTCGAGCCCGTCGAGGGACTTACCTTCGATCGGATCTCGGCGCATCCTCCCTACGTTCCCGTACTCCAGACCGCGGAAATCTTCTATGGCGGCGGCGAAGATGGCGAGGAAATCACGAGGAGAATCATTGCCGGGCTTCCCGCGAGGCTAAAGCCTGGCGGGCGCTTTTATTCCCGGACTCTCGGAACGGCCCGGCCGGGAAAGAACTTCGAGAACCGCATTCGAGAGTGGCTTGGCGAGAGGCAGGAGGAGTTTGACGTTGCGCTCTTTGTGCTGCAAACCTTCGAGCCGCGCCAATTCGCGATCGAGGAAACGATTAACAAGAACGGCGGCCGGGAGCAGTTCGCGCAGTGGGAAAAGCTGTTCATGAAGAACGCCGTGCGCGAGCTGGTGCTTGGAATTGTGGTGATTCAGCGGATTGTGGGACCGCGGCCCGCTTTCACGATTCGACGAACGATTCGCGGGGGCACGCCGCTTTCGGCGCTCGAATGGGCCATGCGCTGGGAAGAACAAATGCAAATGGCGGATGCCATGCCAATGCTCCTCCGCGCGAAACCGGTGGCTAATCCCGGAACGGAGATACTTGTGAGACACGTTTTGCGCGACGGCCAGATCTCTCAAGAGAGTTTCACGCTCACCATCGAACAGCCGTTCGCGACGGATTGCAAAGTGCAGCCCTGGATGGCGGCTCTTTTGCCTCGCTGCAACGGCCGGAAGACTGTCGCGGACTTATTCGAATTGGCCAAAGAAAGTGGATGGATCGTTGCTGAAACGCCGGCGGATGAATTCTGCCGCTTACTGGCAACACTCATCAGCGGAGGTTTTCTTCAAACGGAAGAGTTCAGATGGCCTGCGGCAGCAGGATAAGAAGTTCGAGCTGCGGCTCGGGAATGTCGCTTGGCACGAAAGCGGCCAGGCTGCGGCCCTTGGTCACGGTTTCCCACGCCACCCCGGACTGGTTCAAGCTGAAATATTGATAATTGAGTTTTATGGGAATGGAGGCTGGCGGCCTCGCTGCATGAGTTAGCTGCATGCCTGGGAGGGCTTGCCGCACCAACTGTTCAATCTGTGCCGCGGAGCAAACTTTTATCAACTGCGGCGCTTTCTTAATCAAGTCTCCTTGATTCATGGTGGAGCTGACGGCCAGAAAGAATTTCGTTCCCGCCAAATAGCGGTCGTCATCAATGGTGGTCGAATAGATGGAGGGCTTGACCAGTTTCAAGGGGAGCGCGACGAAATTGCTGGGGACCACGGTTTCCAAAAGTTCGCGAAGCTTCTCGTCCAAGTCCGTAAAACACACGCCAAGATTTTCGTGATCGTAAAGCGGCAAGTCTCTCGGCTGGATTTTCAGCGAAAAAGTGCTGAGGGCACCCGCAAGCGAAGTGAGCAGGCGGAAAAGAACATCGGGATGGCCGTGGCGAACGTCGTGAATGTGGCGAAGAGCGGGGAAATGCCCGTTCACGGTATAGAGCAGCCAGAAGCTGGCGATGTCCGCCGCTGAGAAATCCGCAAGACCGGCGCTGCGCTGGCGGCGGCCTCCCGCGAGAATGCTGCTCTTCGCGGCAAGAATTTCGATCAGGCGGCGGGCAATACCCATTAAATAGTCGTTCGCCGCAATGTCGAGCAGGGGCGGTATGTATTGCGGGTCAAGCCGGAAGGTGCCTGCGCCCGTGCGCTGAACGCGCGCGATTTGCAAAGAGTTGCAGCCTTCGCGGGACTCTCCCTCGACGAGAAACCGCAAATTTTTTCGCGCGATTTGTACGGGCTTCTCCGTCAGCCCGGAATTTTCGTCCTTCAAATTGACGATTTCGGAGAGATAGCGGACATCGGCGTTTTTCTGGGCAATCGATACGTTGAGCCCGTGTGAGCGGTACTCCGGTATCGCCAGATAGATATCGAGCGAATTCTGGTCGGATTCGAAAAACAGGCCGATCGGCTTTGGCGCCGGAGCCGTGTCCGACTCCGGAATCTCGAAGGGCAGGCCATCCGCGAAGAGCCCGGAAGCGCGAGTCAGCGCAAAATTGCCCTCGGTCAACGCTTCTTGATTGATCTCCAGGTCGAGGAAGCCCCAGGGACGAAAGTTGAGCCCTTCCAGGCGAAACTGCAGGCAGCTTTCGACATAGCGGTCGCGAGTCTGCAGGTGTTGCGGCGTCAGGAAGGTGCCTTTGGACCAGATGACAGGTTGAAGCTGGCGCATGGCTTGCGGCTAAAGCTAGCAGGTGGGGAGAGTGAAAGTCAAAAGGGATTGCGCAGGAATTTCTCTTGGGAGGCGTGGCTGGCACGCCTTGCCGCTGCGTGGTTCTTCGAGTGGTGCTTACGCCATCGCCCGAATGCCGATTTTTCAGTAGTATCTCAGTTTGAAGGCACAAGGAGGGAAGCATGAGCAAGCCAGCTCGTAGCTGCGTTATGCGTCTTGCCGAGGGTCAAGCGCGTATCCCCGGCCCTGCCGGCGAGCGCGCCGTTGTGGTCCTGCGGCGTGGCCCTCTTGATGTAGCCCTTTCCCTCCCTCAGCGCCCGAGCCAACAACAGACGCCACACGCACAGGACGAGCTTTACTTCATCATTCGCGGGAGAGGATTCCTCTTTCACGACAGCAAGCGGGACCCGTTCGAGTCAGGCGACATCCTGTTCGTGGCTGCGGGGACCGAGCATCAATTTGCGGACACTTCCGAGGATTTGGCCCTGTGGCGCGTGTTTTACGGACCTCATGGCGGCGAAGTCCCGGCATAGAGCGGTGCGCTAGGCGAGAAAGCCAGAGTGAGAGGCTACCGGCTTTTCGGGGCTATTGGAACTCTCTAGTAGCCGATGAAGCCTTCCCTCTTCATTCCATCCCTAGCGTGCCTCTTTGCCTTACTCCACACAGCCGCAAGGGAGTAGGTTGTTCAGCCTCAGTCCACCTAAAGTTCACCAACGGTGCATTGTAGTCGGCGGCGGGGTGAGGGATAGTGTCCAACATGTTGGAACTGTGGGCAACAAAGACGCTCCACAGACGAGGTTCCAGTGAAAATCGCGATTCTCGATTTGAGAAAACGCATGGGCGAGAGGGAGTACTTCTAGCACCAGAGAACTAATTGACGGGCAGCGGGAATCGTGATAAACCGTGCCGATGCAATCGGGTAACCTGCCTTGGCGAAACGCTGCTCGTTCTCAAAACACTACCCACACTGAGAAGGGGACTTAAGGGGAACACATGCCAAAAGAAAGCGTCCATAAGAAGCTCGAGCGGGTTCGTCCGCCTCGAGTGCATGTCACGTACGATGTGGAGGTCGGCGACGCCATCGAGGTGAAGGAATTGCCTTTTGTCATGGGCGTTCTGGCCGACCTCAGCGGGCAGCCGACGGAAGCTCTCCCCAAGCTGAAGGACCGCCGCTTCGTGGAGATTACGCCCGACAATTTCGACGGCGTGCTGGAGAGTTTCAAGCCTCACCTCTCGCTGGAAGTGGACAACAAATTGAGTGACGAAGCCGACGCCGGCAAGCTCAAGGTTGACCTCGACTTCAAGAGCCTGGACGATTTTGACCCCGCCACCGTCGCCAAGAATGTTAAGCCGCTCCGCGAACTGCTTGATCTGCGGCAAAAGCTAGGCGATTTGCGCGGGGCCTTGCAAGGCAACGACAAGCTGGACGATCTTTTGATGGAAGCCGTCGGCAACACGCAGAAGGCGGACCAGATCAAGAAGGAACTCGCGAAGGACAAGCCCAAGGGAGGCTCCGATGAGTAAGCCGGAGAAGGCGGCCGCTCAATCCGCGGAAGCAAAGACGACGGAATCGAGCCTGCTGGACCAGATTGTCGAACAGGGACGGTTTGGAAAAGAGCAGGTGGCGCGCGAACGCGGCCGGGATATGGTGAAAGAGTTTGTCGCGCAAGTGCTCGAAGGCGAGATGAAACTTTCGCGCGACGCCGACGCCACCATCAATGCGCGCGTCGCTCAGATCGATCATCTGATCTCGCTGCAGTTGAACGAAATCCTTCACCATCCTGCGTTTCAAAAGCTGGAAGGCAGCTGGCGCGGCATCAAGTACATGATGGATCAGAGCGAAACCAGCGCGATGCTGAAGATCCGCGTGCTCAATGTCAGCAAAAAAGAATTGCTGCGCGACCTCCAGCGCGCTCCGGAATTCGATCAGAGCGTGATGTTCAAGAAGGTCTACGAGGATGAATTCGGCATCTTCGGCGGCGAGCCTTTTGGAGCGCTGATCGGTGACTACGAATTCAGCAGGCACCCGGAAGATATCGAGCTGCTCGAAAAGGTCTCGCAAGTTGCGGCCGGCGCGCATGCTCCTTTTCTGACAGCCGCGGCCCCGGAGCTTCTGAACCTCGACAGTTTCGCGCAGTTGGGCGACCCGCGCGACATCGGGAAAATTTTCGACAGCACGGAATTCGCGAAGTGGAAGTCGTTCCGGGCGAGCGAAGATTCCCGCTACGTCGGCTTGACAATGCCGCGTGTCCTGATGCGTCTCCCGTATGGCAAAGATACCAAGCCCGTCGATGACTTCAACTTCGAAGAAGGCGTGGACGGAACCGATCACTCGAAATATCTCTGGGGCAACGCAGCCTATGCGCTCGGCGCACGTCTTACGACGGCGTTCGCGCAATACGGCTGGTGCGCCTCGATCCGCGGCGTGGAAGGTGGAGGGCTTGTCGAAGGTTTGCCGACGCATACTTTCCGCACGGATGAAGGCGACGTTGCTCTGAAGTGCCCCACGGAAGTGGCGATCACGGACCGCCGCGAAAAAGAGCTTGCCGACCAGGGCCTCATTCCCCTGGTGCACTGCAAGGGCACGGATTACGCGGCCTTTTTCAGCGTGCAGTCCGCGAACAAGCCGAAGAAGTTCGATAAAGCCGCGGCGAATGCGAACGCACGCCTCTCCGCGCAGCTTCCGTACATTCTAGCGGTGTCCAGGTTTGCGCATTACATGAAGTCCATCATGCGCGACAAGATCGGCGGCTTCATGAGCCGCGGGCAATGCCAGACATTCCTGACGCAATGGATCATGCAGTACGTTACGGATGACGATCAGGCGAGTGCCGCCACCAAGGCGAAGTTTCCGCTTCGCGAGGCAAAAATCGAAGTCAGCGAGATTCCGGGCAAACCCGGGGCTTACCGTGCCATCGCTTTCCTTCGGCCGCATTTCCAGTTGGACGAGCTCACGGTCTCGCTCAGGCTGGTTGCGGAACTGCCCGCGCCGGCAAAGTAAACGCCGGTTGCGGATTTATGTAGGCTGCCAAAAAGTGAATTGCGATTTGCCGCTTCGGAAGCCTGCACGAGAATCACGGCGGTAACTGGGTTTTTTGTAGATTTCGAATACACAGGAGGACACTAGAATGCCATCGCAAGCGATTGAATCAAAACTGGCTCCCATGACGAGTCACTCCGATTTTTTTCTGAAAATCGGTGACATCAAGGGAGAATCACTGGACGACAAGCACAAGGGCGAAATCGATCTCATGAGCTTCCGGTTTAGCGTGAGACAGCCCGGCGGCGCGGCGGTTGTCGGAGCCGGCGGCGGAGTCGGCAAAGCTCAATTTGGAGAATTTGAATTCTCCAAGCGCATTGACTCCGCGTCCGCCAAGTTGATGCTGGCTTGCGCAAGCGGCCAGCATTTTCCTGAGGTCACGCTGACTTGCCGGAGAGCGGGAGGCACGCAGGCAGACTTCATGAAGATCAAGCTTGAGAACGTTCTGGTCTCTGCTTACGAGTCTCTCGGGGGAGACGCGAATTTCAAGGACACTCTTCCGATCGACACGTTCCACCTTAACTTCGCGAAGATCACGTACAACTACATGGCCCAGAACTCCGACGGCACGGTTGGCGCCAACACCATGACCGGCTGGGATCTCCAGGCGAACAAGAAAATGTAAATGCTTTGCTGCGAAGCTTGCGGCTGGGCTGTTTGCTCACGCGGACAGCCCGCCGCTAGCTGCGCGGCGCGTCATGTCCCCCTCTCGCTCCGGGACCGCTTGTGAACCAGTTCTGAATTAGGGGTTTCATGTCAGTTCAACAATTATTTCAGGCGGGACGGCTCGATGACGCCATACAGGCTTTGAACGCTGAAGTGCGCGACAATCCCACGGACGCCAAGCGGCGGACCTTCCTCTTCGAACTTCTGTGTTTTTCGGGTGATTTCGTCCGCGCTGAAAAGCAACTGGATATTCTTGGCAGCGAAGGCCGCAACGCGGAAATGGGCGCTCTCCTCTATCACGCGGCACTCCACGCCGAGCGCACTCGACACGATCTTTTTAGCAAGAAGCAATATCCCATGCCGAAAAATACTTCCAGCCTGGGGCCGCTTTCCATCAACATCAACGGCAAGCCGTTTCACTCTCTGACGGACGGCGATCCGCGCATCGGCTCGAATCTCGAAGTTTTCGCCGCCGGCAGCTACATGTGGATTCCGTTTGCGCTTCTCACTTCCATCGAAATTGCGCCGCCGAAACGCCTTCGCGACCTATTGTGGCTGCCCGCGAAAGTACGCACTTCGGATAAATATGAAGACCGCGAACTCGGCGAAGTTCTGCTTCCCGTGCTCACGCCGTTTGCCGGCCAGCATAAGGACCCCGCGGTTCGGCTCGGCCGCGCAACTGTCTGGGAGGAAACCGGCGAAGGCGATGCCGTCCCCGTAGGCCAAAAAATTCTTCTTGCCGATGACGACGAGCAGTGGCCGATTCTGGAGCTGCGCAACATACAAATCGCAATCGCCCAGACGGCCTCGTAACGGCCATGCCACTTCCCGAAGGTCTCCTAAACCCCATCCCCGGGGACAATCCCAGCGGAAAAACTCTGCGCTACGATCCGGTCTACGACAAGATTCGCGAAGCACGCCGAGAAGAGGATGTGCTTCCGCAGGGCGATTGGTCTCGCGAAGTGAAGAAAGCCGATTTTCCGCTGGTCATCAAACTAACCACCGAGGCGCTTTCCACCAAGAGCAAGGACCTGCAATTGGCCGCGTGGCTGACCGAAGCGATTATGTTCCGCGACCACATCGCGGGGCTTCGCGAAGGCCTCGATCTGTTGCGCGGCTTCATGGAAACGTTTTGGGATACGCTCTATCCGGGAATCGATGATGGCGATTTGGAGTTTCGCGCCGGACCCCTGGCGTGGGTCGGCTCCAAGCTCGATAGTGGCGTGCGCCGTTTGCCTCTCACTAAAAGCAAGCTCGACTATTTCAAGTATCAGGAATCGAGGCGCGTCGGATATGAAGCGGACGCCGTCAGCGAAGAAAAGGCCGCCGCGCGAGCCACGGCCATCGCCGAGAAGAAATGCACGGCGGAAGAATTTGACGAAGCGGTGAAAGCCACCGGCGATGCTTATTACGAAAAGCTCGCAGGCAATCTCGGCGCTGCGCTCGAATCGCTCCAGTCGCTCGAGACTTTGAGCGATGAAAAATTCGGACGCGAAGCGCCAAGTTTTGCGAACCTCCGGACCGCGCTGGAAGAAGTACAGGATATGGTGAAGCAGTACCACCAGGCAGCCTCGGAAGCGGTGGAAGAAACGGCGGAAGCGTCCGCGGAGGAGGCCGTCGAGGAATCTGCTGGTGTGAGTGCATCGGGCGCGCCGGCCGCCAGGAAAAAATCGGTCAGTGCCGAGCCAGCTGATCGCGAGGACGCCTTGCAGCGCCTTGCCATTGTGGCTCATTTTTTGCGCCACGAGAGCCCGGTGAATCCCGTGCCTTATTTGCTCTTGCGCGCGCTGCGCTGGGGCGAACTTCGGGCCGCGGGCGCGACGCTTAATCCGGCCCTGCTTGAAGCTCCGCCCACGGAAAAGCGCACAGCCATCAAAAAAATGTCCATGGAAGGGGACTGGGCGGGGGTTTTGGAAAATTCGGAACAGGCCATGAGTCTGCCGTGCGGCCGCGGCTGGATCGATTTGCAGCGCTATGCCGTGCGCGCGTGTGAATCTCTAGGCGCGGATTACGAACCGGTGGCGGCGGGGATCCGCTCGGAGTTAAAAGCGCTGCTCGCCGATTATCCCGATCTGCTTAACTCCTCCTTAATGGACGACACTCCGACAGCCAACCTCGAAACGCAGACCTGGTTGAAAGAAAACATACTACCACCGCCGCCTGCGCCACCAGCTCCCAGCGAACCGGAATTCGCGCCTGCGGCGGCCCTGTCAAGTTCGGCGTCCGAGAGCACGAATGGAGAAAAAGCTCCCGACGTCATCGAATTGGCCATGAAAGCGGCGCGTGCCGGAAAAGTGCAGGAAGCGATCGGCATTCTGACGCGCGAAATGAACAACGAACGCACCGGCCGCGGCCGCTTCCAGCGGCACATTCAGCTCGCGAATATTTTTCTCGCTACCAAGCACGAAGCCATTGCGTATCCGATTCTCGTCGAGTTAGCGGAGGAAATCGAACGCCGCAAACTGGAGGAGTGGGAAGAAGCAGCCATCGTCGCGCAGCCCCTGGCGCTGCTCTATCGCTGCGCGGAAAAGCTCGGCCGCGACGATGCCGAAAAAGAAAAGATCTATCAGAAGCTTTGCAGGCTCGATCCCGGGCAAGCGCTTTCTCTGAGGTAATAGATGCCGGAATACGATTCGAACGCGCCGTTGAGATTGCCGCTGCTGGACCGCCTCTTGGACGATGAGCCCAAGATCAAGTCGGAAGCGCCGATGTCGCGTAGCGCTTCGCTGGCAAAGCTGAAGATCGCTGTTCGGCGAGATCTCGAGAATCTGCTCAACACGCGGCGTACGCCCGATTACATCCCCGAAGGCTCCGTCGAGATTCTGCGCTCCGTCTACTATTACGGCCTTCCGGACATCACCTCGATGCCCGCGAATTTTCTCTACGAGCAGACGAAATTGCTCCAGTCCATCGAGACGGCGGTGAAAACTTTTGAGGCAAGACTCGATGGCGTCCGCGTTTCCCTCGTTCCCGTAGCGGGCCAGTCTCGCGTCCTGCGTTTTGTGATCGACGGCATGTTGCGCATCGATCCGCTTCCCGAGCACGTCGTCTACGACGCGTCCATCGAGCTGACCAGCCTCGAAGTTTCGATTTCCGGAGACGACCGTGCGTGACGAGCTGCTCGAATATTACGAGCGCGAACTAACTTATCTCCGCCAGATGGGCGCGGAGTTCTCGGAGAAATATCCGAAAGTCGCCTCACGCTTGCTGCTCGATCCCAACCGCTGCGAAGATCCGCACGTCGAGCGTCTGATTGAAGCTTTCGCATTTTTGGCCGCTCGCGTTCACCTGAAAATCGACGACGAATTCCCCGAAATCACGGAAGCCTTGCTCAGCGTTCTTTACCCGCACTACATACGTCCGATTCCGTCATCGACCATCGTGCAATTCCACCTGGACCCCGAGCAGGGAAAACTCACAACCGGCCTGCCCATCCCGCGCGATTCCGTGCTGTACTCGCAGCCTGTTGACGGCTATCCCTGCAAGTTCAAAACTTGTTTCGATACGACGCTCTGGCCGCTGAAAATCGCCGCGGCGCAGTGGGTCACGCCGGACCACCTGCGTCCTGCCGTCAAATCCCAGGATGCCGTAGCCGCGCTGCGTCTCGAGCTGGAATGTTTTCCCGACGTGACCTTCGATAAATTGGAATTGAGTTCTCTGCGTTTTTACCTGAATGGCGAGAGCACGCTTATTCATACGCTGTACGAATTGCTCTGCAACAACTGCACGCAAATTCTGCTTCGCGACCGCACGCCCGATACGCGGAAGCATGCCCTCACTTTCCCCGGCACGCAGTTGCAGCCTGCGGGTTTCACCGATGCCGAAGCCCTGCTCCCTTACCCGCGCCGCGCGTTCTCCGGCTACCGGCTTCTCCAGGAATATTTTCATTTTCCCGAGAAATTTTTCTTCGTCGATCTGAAGGGTTTGGAAAATCTCCGCACTTCCGGTTTTGGGCCGCGCATCGAGGTCGTTTTTCTGATTTCGCGCTTCGAACGCAGCGAACGCCAGCAAACTCTCGAGCTGAATGTTTCCGAGGAGACGCTTCGCCTTGGCTGCTCGCCGGCCGTCAATCTTTTTCCGCACACCGCCGAGCCTATTCGCCTCGACCAAACGCACACCGAATATCTCATCACGCCCGACGCGCGCCGCCGCCGCGCCATGGAAATTTTTTCCATTGAAGAAGTCATTTCTCCTGACCCAGAGACTCATGAAGTCTTGAAATTCGAGCCTTTTTATCGCTTCCGCCACACCACTTCGCGCCATCGCGAACGTCCGCGGGGCTTCTGGCATTCGCGCCGGCAGGCGTCCGCGCGCCGCGACGATGAAGGCACCGACGTCTACCTTTCTTTCCTCGACCTGAGCGGCCGCCCACTTCATCCCGACACCGATTCCGCGACGATCCACTGCACGTGTTCGAACCGCGATCTGCCTCACCGCCTCCCCATGGGCAACGAACGCGGCGATTTCGAGCTCGAGGGCATCTCCTCCATTAAACGCATCGTGGCTCTGCGCAAGCCCTCGCCTTCCGTGCGCCCACCCACCGGCAAAGGCATGCTCTGGCGCCTCATCTCGCATCTTTCGCTGAACTATCTTTCCATCGTCGAGGAAGGCAAGGAATCTCTGCAGGAAATTCTGCGGCTTTACACCTTCGGGGAATCCGGCTACAACGAACGCCAAGTGGCCGGCTTGATGAAATTGTCCAGTACGCGCCATTTCGCGCGCGTCATTTCGGAAAATGGCATCGGCTTCGTCCGCGGCCATCGCGTCGAGATGGAATTCGACGAAGAACAGTTTGTCGGCGGCGGAGTTTTTCTCTTCGCCAGCGTTCTCGAATATTTTCTGGGGCATTACGCTTCGCTGAACAGCTTCAGCCAGCTCGCCGTGCGCACCCAGCAAAGGAAGGAGGTTCTCCGTCAATGGCCACCGAGGGCGGGAGAAGTGATTCTCCTGTAGATTTTTCCGAAGTCGAAGAGCTACTGCGCAGCGAGCCGTATCGCTTCGAATTTTTCCAGGCGATTCGTTTGCTCGAACGCATGGCGCCCGATCGCAAGCCTCTCGGACGCTTTACGATTCCGTCCGATGAAGTCGCGCGCCTCGGCGCTCATCCTTCTCTCGCGTTTCCCGCCAGCGAAATTCAGTCCATCGACTGGCCCGAGGGCAAGCCGCCATCTCTCGCCGTGAATTTCATGGGCGTTACCGGCCCGCAGGGTCCGCTCCCGCATTTCTACACCACGCTGATTCTTTCGCGCCTGCGCTCCGGCGATAAAACGCTCCGGGATTTTCTCGACCTCTTTCATCACCGCATGCTTTCCTTTTTCTATCAGGCATGGGAGAAATATCGTTTTGCCGTTTCCTACGAACGCGGAGAGCGCGATCGCTTCTCGCATCACCTGCTCGATTTGATCGGCCTCGGCACTCTCGGTTTGCAAGAACGCCTCGCGGTCCCCGACGACGCGTTTCTTTTTTTCGCGGGCATCCTCGGCCAGCGCCCTCATTCCGCGCACGCTCTCGAACTGCTTCTTAACGACTATTTCGAAGTTCCCGTCGAAGTCATCCAGCTGGTCGGCGGCTGGTTTCGTCTGGACGACACTACGGAATGCTGCATCGGCGAGCGCTCCACTCCCTCGGAACAATTGGGCCTGGGCGCCGTCGTCGGCGACGAGGTATGGAGCCAGCAAGCCCGTGCGCGCATCCGCATCGGCCCGCTCGATCTCGAAAACTATCTCGATTTCCTTCCCAATGGCTCCGCTTACGAGCCGCTCCGCTCTCTCCTGCGTTTTTGGACGAACGAGGAGATCGATTTCGAAGTGCAGCTCATTCTGAAACGCGACGAAGTCCCGCGCTGCGAGCTCGGCGGCGAAGGCGATAGCGCTCCGCAGCTTGGCTGGCTCACTTGGATGAAATCAAAGCCCATGGAACGGCATCCAGAAGAGACTATTTTCAATGTTTAGCAGAATGTTTAGCGAAGCGAGGTCGTCATGACGGCAAATCTAAAAGGTCTGATCGGCAAATTGAATGACACTACTCGAAACGCTCTGGAGGCCGCCGCGGGTTTTTGTCTGTCGCGCACTCACTATGACATCGAGGTCGAACATTTCCTGCTCAAACTCCTCGACACGACCGATAGCGATTTTCCGCGCATCCTCAAGCAGTTTGGCGTCGATAAATCCCGCCTCACCGGCGATCTCACGCGAAGCCTCGACAAATTGAAATCCGGCAACGCCCGCACTCCTTCTTTCAGCCCGTCGCTCACGGAAATGCTCTCCGAAGCCTGGACCATAGGCTCGATCGATTTCGGCTCCGCGCAAGTCCGCACGGGCTTCTGCATCCTGGCGATTGCCAGTTCCGGGGATCTTTCGCGCCTGATGCGCGAAGTCACCCGCGAATTTCAAAAAATCAGCGCCGAAGCGCTCCATAAGGATTTCTGGAACATCGTCGCCGGTTCTCCCGAAGACCAGGAAACCGCGCAAGCCGTTCCCATCGGAGCCGAGGGGCTCCGGCAAGGCGCCGCCGGGATTCCAGCCGCGGGGAAACAACAAAATCTCAATCAATTCACGATCGATCTAACCGCCAACGCCAAAGCCGGAAAAATTGACGCGGTTCTCGGTCGTGATCACGAAATCCGCCAAATCATTGACATCCTCACGCGCCGCCGCCAAAACAATCCCATCCTCACCGGCGAAGCAGGCGTGGGCAAGACCGCCGTCGTCGAAGGATTCGCGCTGCGCGTCGCGGCCGGCGATGTTCCTCCGGTGCTAAAGAACGTCACCATTCGCTCGCTCGATCTCGCGCTTCTGCAAGCTGGGGCTGGCGTCAAAGGCGAATTCGAAAACCGCCTCAAGGGTTTGATCGAGGAAGTAAAATCCTCCCCGTCGCCCATCATTCTTTTCATCGACGAAGCGCACACCATGATTGGTGCGGGCGGCCCTGCAGGGCAGGGCGACGCGGCCAATCTGCTCAAGCCCGCGCTGGCGCGCGGAGAACTGCGCACTATCGCCGCGACCACCTGGTCCGAGTATAAAAAATTCTTTGAAAAAGATGCCGCGCTCGCGCGGCGCTTCCAAGTCGTGAAAGTCGAAGAACCCACCGAAGAGCAATGCATGGTCATGCTTCGCGGCATTGTGAGCTCGCTGGAAAAACATCACAATGTCCGAATCCTCGACGAAGCGGTCCGCTCCGCCACAAAGTTTTCGCATCGGTATCTCGCCGGCCGCCAGCTCCCCGACAAAGCCGTCAGCGTCATGGACACCGCTTGCGCGCGGCTCTCCCTCGGACAAAACGCCACGCCGCCGGCAATCGAAGACGCCATGCGGCAGGTTGACGATCTTGACGTCCAGCAGCGCGTCCTCGAACGCGAAGCTGCCGTGGGTGCCGACCATTCCGAGCGGCTCGCCAATATCGCCAAGCAAAAAGTCGAAGTTGCTGCCCGCCTAAAAACTCTCGAAGCGCGCCGCGATAAAGAGCTGTCGCTCGTCACGAGAATTCGAGATATCCGTGCGCGACTGGAAGCCGCCGTCGGGCCTCCCGCAGTTGCGCCTCCCGCCGCCGCGCCTGCAGCCATGTCCGCTTCCGCAGGCACCGCAGCTCAACCCGCGACGGATGCAGGAGCGCTTCGCGCCGAGCTTGAAAAACTGAACGCCGAACTCGACACTCTCCAAGGCGATTCGCCTCTCATGCGCGTCTGCGTCGACACGCAAATCGTCGGCGAAGTCATCTCCGCTTGGACCGGCATTCCCGTCGGCAAAATGCAGCAAGATGAAATCAACACCGTCCTGCATCTCAAGGATTTAATGGCCGTCCGCGTTATCGGCCAAAATCACGCTCTGGAAGCCATCGCGCAGCGCATTTCCACGAATCGCGCCGGCATGGACGATCCAGTCAAACCCGTGGGCGTGTTCATGCTCGTCGGGCCCAGCGGCGTCGGCAAGACGGAAACTGCTTTGGCGCTAGCCGATTTTCTCTACGGCGGCGAACGCAATCTCATCACCATCAACATGTCGGAATTCCAGGAAGCGCACACCGTTTCCAGCTTGAAAGGTGCGCCTCCAGGCTACGTGGGCTACGGCGAAGGCGGCGTTCTCACCGAAGCCGTCCGCCGCCGGCCCTATTCCGTGGTCCTGCTCGACGAATGCGAAAAAGCGCATCCCGACGTCCTGGAACTTTTCTACCAGGTCTTTGACAAAGGCAACATGGAAGACGGCGAAGGCCGCGAAATCGATTTCAAAAACACCATCATCATTCTCACCTCCAACGCGTGCACCGATCAGCTGATGAAACTCACCGCCGATCCGGAAACCACTCCGAGCGCCGAGGGGCTGGCCAAAGCCCTGAAGCCAGAGCTCAACAAACTTTTCAAGCCCGCCTTCATGGGCCGGCTCGTCACCGTCCCGTATTTTCCGCTGCGCGACGAAGCCATGAAACAAATCGTCACGCTGAAACTAGCCAAGATCCAGCGCCGCATCCGCGAAAATCACAAAATCGAACTGACCTACGATCCCGCTGTCGTAGCCGAAGTCGCCAAGCGCTGCACCGAAGTCGAATCCGGCGCGCGCAATGTCGACAACATCCTGACGAACACCATGCTCCCCGACGTCTCGCGCTATCTCCTGAGCCGCATGGCCGAACGACAGAAGCCCGCATCCATTCACGTCTCTGTCGGCGAAAATGGAGCATTTGTGTATGCCTGAGTTTAGATACAAAGCGGTATTACATGAAGGCGAGTGCGTACGCGGGGTGAATTTCGAGGCGTGGTGGCGCGGATGGCAGACGGTCAGGAGCCGTCTAGATTCAGTTCGCCTTGGAGTATCGCGAACAAGCGTGACGGACGTAACTATGACTCTGTTTTTCGAAGCCAAGAAGGAAATTCTGGTTTAGCGATGAGCGACCCGCAGCGCAGATTCGACCTTGCTCACCCGGAGGCATTGCCGGGGAGCGGCGGGACGGGGGTCTTCCGAGACCAGCGACCGCTCGGCGGAGAGAGCAATTCCGCCTCCCCCATCCCTCATCCTACGTCTCCTGCCTGGAACTACCTGGCACTCAACGACGATCACGACGATTATCTGAAAGGCCGCGCGTCCGCGGAGGTGCAACCGCCGCCCCCAAAGGGAGTGAAGCCTAAAGTCGAGGATTTGAATGAGGAAATAGCGAAACTAGCGGACGGGCACGTTGGCGGAGCCGCGGTTGGAAGCGGCGAGTGTTTCGATCTTGTTGATGACGTGCTTAGAACCGCCGGCGCGAAATCGGCAAGCGACTTTGGACGGATAACCAGACATGGCGATTACCAGTGGTCGGGAAAAGAAGTCGACCTGAAAGATGCCAAGCGTGGAGACGCCCTTCAATTTCGCGATTACATAACCACAATTACTACAACTACCAAGACAACTAAGAAGTCGCCAGACGGGATAAGAGTCGAAACAGAGACTAAGACAGAGGAAACGAGGAGGGGAGACAAGAAGACGCACAACCATAGCGCTTTTGTCTCTTCCGTGGGAGCGAATGGTGAGATTCAGGTAGTAGAGCAGACAAGGGAAGATCCCACGGTGGAGAAAGGCGACTTGCACATTAGAAGTGATACTGCCAGCCATAGAACGCGGACAGAAGAGTACGGAGTCACGACCGAAATCGAAACGAAGGTAGTTGTTACCCACAGTGGCAGGATCAGAGTGTGGCGGCCGGAGCTAAGAAAAAAGAAGTGAATTTAGATTATTTGCGCAGAGTGGCAAGAAGCTCAAGTATGGCGGTAGGAGCGAACGCGGCATTGCCAGAATCATTTTTGTTCGACCTGGGATAACGACTCTTGCGGTCCAGGGTTCAAGTAACCATTTTCAGCAAAGGAACAGGACGCCATGGCCTTCACACAAGATAATCGGCTCATTGCCATTGACACGCCTCTTGGAAAAAATGTCTTGCTGCTGAATAGCTTTGAGGGCCGCGAAGGCATTTCTCGATTGTTCCGGTTCTCTCTCGAGTTGCTCTCGGAAAATCATTCTGTTGCCTTCAAGGACATTATCGGGAAACAGGTGACGCTTTCCGTTCAACTATTCAGCGATGAAAAGCGTTACTGGAACGGGTTAGTCAGCCGCTTCGCCTGCAACGGCCGCGATGATCGTTTCACCTACTACCATGCCGAGATTGTGCCGTGGACTTGGTTTCTCACGCGCACCGCGGATTGCCAGATTTTCCAGCAAAAAACCATTCCCGAGATCATCAAGAAAGTCTTTCAGGACCACGGCTTCCAGGATTTCCAGGACCGCACGCAGGCTACGTACCCGCAGCGCGAATACGTGGTCCAGTATCGTGAGACGGCTTTCAATTTTGTATCTCGCTTGATGGAGGAATACGGCATCTTTTATTTCTTTGAACACTCTGAAAATTCTCACAAGCTCATTTTCTGCCGATAAGCCCCAGGTTCACAAAAATTGTCCCGTCCAGCACAAGGTTCGCTTCAATTACAACGCGGGCACCACGCATCTGAAGGAAGACCTGGTGCAAACCTGGGATGCCGAACAAGAACTCCGGCCTGGTAAGTACGCCCTCAACGACTACAATTTTCAAACTCCCAACACCTCACTTTTGGCGAACGTTCAGACCGTGGACGAGATCGGCGGAAATACCAAATACGAAATCTATGATTATCCCGGCATCCATACCAAAAAAGACGAAGGCGACACACTCACGAAAGTTCGCATGGAAGAGGAAGAAGCCGTCCACTACGTAGTTTCCGGCAGGAGCAACTGCCGTTCCTTTGCGTCGGGTTACAAATTTCATCTGGACGAGCATTCCCGCAAAGACCATGAACGGCGACTACCTTCTTACCGATCTGATTCATTCGGCTTCCGTGGGTGACAGCTACTCCGGAGCGGAAGGGAGCTCTCCGGAAACCTATAGCAACCATTTCACCTGCATCCCTTTGGCGGTTCCTTTCCGGCCGCAGCGCCTCACGCCCAAGCCCATCGTTCAGGGTCCTCAAACTGCCGTCGTCGTCGGTCCTTCTGGCGAAGAAATTTATCCTGACAAGTACGGCCGCGTGAAAGTCCAATTTTTTTGGGATCGGCTGGGCAAAAAGGATGAGAACAGCTCCTGTTGGATTCGCGTCTCGCAGCCGTGGGCCGGCAAGAATTGGGGTGCCATCAACATTCCCCGCATCAAACAGGAAGTCATCGTCGAATTTCTCGAA
Organism: uncultured Acidobacteriota bacterium; assembly: GCA_963804545.1. Taxonomy (GTDB): domain Bacteria; phylum Acidobacteriota; class Terriglobia; order Acidiferrales; family UBA7541; genus Acidiferrum. Next base: position 258,060 of record CAWDQW010000004.1, on the reverse strand, counting down.
GGCGACCCGGACCGCCCCATCATCACCGGCCGCGTTTATAACGACGACCAGATGCCGCCTTACACTCTGCCCGACAACATGACGCGCACGACTTTTCTCACGCGCAGCACGAAAAACGGCGGCTCCAGCAATTTCAACGAGCTTCGCTTCGAAGACAAAAAAGGCGACGAGCAAATCTTCATGAACGCGGAACGAGACATGGACCTCCGCGTCGAACATGATTCCCGAGAATTTGTCGGCAACGACCGCAGCCTTATCGTGCAAAATGACCAAAAAGAAAAAGTCGGAGGCGAGCAGGACATCCAGATTGCCAAAGACCAAAATGAATCCGTTGGCGGAGACGCCTCGCTAAACGTCACCGGCAATCAAAACGTACAAGTCGGCCAAACGATGTCCCTGCAAGTCGGCCAAAATCTCCAGGAAAAATCCGGCCAGAACTATGCTCACGAAGCGGGCATGGAAATCCATCTCAAAGCCGGTATGAACGTCGTCATCGAAGCCGGTTTGGAATTGACAATCATGGCTTCCGGAAACTTTATTAACATTGGCCCTGCGGGCGTCGCCATTTCCGGCACCTTGGTCCTGATCAACAGCGGTGGCGCGGCCGGTTCCGGCAGCCCCTCGAGCCCCACAAACCCCAAGAGCCCCAAAGACCCAGACACGGCCGATGATGGCAGCAAGGGAGGCAAAATGTAGGGAACGGGCTTTAACCCGGCGTCTGTTCTAAGGCCTCGGTTACCGGATTGCGCGCAACTAGCGCAGCGGAATTGATTTTTGTTTGGCGTCACCGAATCTCAAGTCTCGGAGCAAAGAAAGAATGCCCCCAGCAGCCCGCGTCACGGACATGCACATCTGCCCCATGGTCACGGGCATCGTCCCACATGTCGGTGGTCCTATCCTTCCGCCGTGCGAGCCGACTGTCCTTATCGGCTTTCTTCCTGCGGCCCGCGTCACCGATATGCTCACGTGCGTCGGCCCCCCGGACATCATCGCCATGGGCTCGCCAACCGTTCTGATCGGTGGCCTGATGGCCGCTCGCATCGGTGATCCCACCGCCCATGGCGGCGTAATCGTTCTCGGCTGTTTCACCGTAATGATTGGCGAAGCAGGCGTGCCCGCTCCACCTTCGCCCCCTTCCGCGCCGCCGCTGCCAAGCGTTGCCGTGCCTGCCGCAGCAGCGGCTCCTCCGCCCGCCGCCGCTCCTGCTGTTACGGATGCGGAGCGCGCCCTGGCTGCAAGCGCGGGAAATTCGCCGGATCAAATTGCCGCGCGAGAAAAAGTCGTCCGCGATTTTTACAAAGACAAGCCGGGGCTGGGCCCGGATCGCGCCTCGCAGGACCTCAAAGGCATCGATCTCAACAAGCCCGTCCAGGTCGTGGACATCCCTCCTCCCGTTCAAATGTCCCAGTACGTGCGAAAAGCAAGCGGCAAGCCTGGCAATTTCTTTGATCCCCTCGGCAATCAAACGGGAGACCAGCTTGGTCTCAACGATGATCCAAGCATTCGCGTCCAGAAAGCCTTCACCACGCCCAAGGGCAAGGCGTTGCGTTCCACCGCTGCGCCTATCGTCGACAATTGGACCGATCCAAAAAACCCCATTAATACCAAGGGAGGCGGCACGCAAATGGTGGTGGATTCTGCCACGCGCGATCTGTTCAAGCCGGCCAAGCCATGAGTGAAATCCCGAACTTCGCGGAGTTCGACGCCGCGCTCGCTCGAGCCCGCGCGGGCATGAATCGCCTCAATCTTGCAAATCCCGGCGACGCCTTTCTCCAGTCCATTTCGCGGCAGTTGGCGTTCGTCTATGAGTGGACGCGGGGCGGCCAGCGGCCCACCGACGAGCAGATCAAAAAGCTTTCGTTCGGCGTCATGGCCAGCCGCACCGTCGATGAACTCGATTCCGATTTAGCCCAGGAGCTATACCGGCTGGCAAATTATCTGGACCACTGGAAATAACGCGCTGATGGGCATTGCTCTCAAGGTCAAATCCGGCCCCTTTGCCGGTCGAACAGTAACGGTTCACACAGGCCAGTCTTTCGTGATCGGCCGCGCGCCGGAGCGCGCGCAGTTTGCCGTTCCGTATGACAATCTGATGTCTGGCGTGCACTTCGCCATTGAGTGCGGCTCGATCGGCGGTCGCGTCGTCGATAAAGGAAGCACCAACGGCACGCATTTGAATGGCGCAAAGATTCATGAGGCCACGCTCGCCGACGGCGACGAAATCAAGTCCGGCCAAACTATTTTCGTTGTCCGTATTGTTCCGGACGACCAGCTTTCCGCACCCTCCTCCAGCCCAATTGCTGCAACTCCGAAGCCGCCGGCGCCTGCCGAACCGCCAGCTGCGCTTCCGAGCAGACCGCCCGCTCTGACGATCGGCATTTGGGCGTTTCACAAGATTCCTGACCGTTGGCAAATCCAGGAAGGTCTAGGCATTCAACAGGTTGTCAAAGACGCTTTCCCAGCCAGCATCGGCGTGACCGATGAGCCGCTCGGCTCCGGCAGCAAGCTATCCCAGTACGTCGAAGCCCACTCCAAGATGTTTCGCGAGCATTTGCCTGAACCGAAAATCGACCTCGCTGCCGCACCCGCCATCCACGGTTCGGAGGAGACCGCCGCGCTCGATATCCACTTCCGCATCAAAGATGGCGCGGCCGTTTACTACCGTCGCGTTTATGCCCGATGCGGCTCGACACTCGGCGTGCTCACACTGACAGTACTCGAAAAGGATCTTTCCGCTGTCCGCCCGGTATACGATTCCGTGGTCTCCGCCATCTCCTTCTCGCACAAAGGGTAGGCGGCATGTTCGCGTATATCACTCGCAACGAATCGCTCTGAATCATTTCGCGTGACCTTGCATTCGTCTATCATTGGACGGCGGGAAAAAGAGCGGCACAACAGCGGGCTCCGACAGAAAAGAAATGGGCGTACTACTGGAAATTAACGCAGGGCCGTTTGCCGGCAAAAAAGTAGCTGTTGTTACGGGGCAGACGGTCACATTCGGGCGAGCGGCGGGGCGCGCGCAGTTTCCTTTGCCGCACGACACGTTCATGTCCGGCGTGCACTTTGCCGTCGAGTGCGGGCCGGGTGGCTGCCGCGTCCAGGATCGCAAAAGCAGCAACGGCACTTTTCTGAATGGCGGGCGCATCACGGACGCGATGCTCGCCAACGGCGATGAAATTAAGGGCGGACAAACAGTTTTCGCCGTGAAAGTGGTAGCCGACGCGAAACTCGCGTCCTTGCTGCCGCCTCAGGGAACGGCGCCGCCTGCTGTGTCGCACGAGCGGCCTCCAGCCAGCGCGCCGCCATCTCTTTCGTCTAAGCCTGCGCCACCGGCTGCGGCGGAGCAGCGGCCTCGCGGAGCTAAACCGCTCCCTGCGCCGGTTCCACCACCACCGCGAATCTCTGAGCCGGCGGTGAGTGCATCGCCCGCTGCGCGCAAAAGCCCATGGCCGAAAAAGATTGCCGAGCGGCCTGCGGGGCCCAGCGCGGGCATGCACGAGGACGTTGCGTTCAAGGTGATGGGTTGGTCGTTTCCTACGCTGCCGGAGGAGTGGCAAGTACAAGAAGGATTCGGACTTCAACAATCCGGCCACGAGGAATTTCCGAGCAGCGTCGCGGCCAGCGAAGAGCTGCTTGGCGGGATCACGCTGCAGCAGTTTGTCGAATCGCAAATCAGCATGCTGCGCGGATATCTGCGCGATCCGAAAATCGAGCCGGCGCTGCCGCCGCGCGTGGGCGGCGCCGAAGAAAGCATGGCCATGGATGTGCGCCACTCGACGAAGGACGGCAGGGAACTGGTCTACCGGCGAATTTATGCGCGGAGCGGGTCGTCGGTTGGGGTTTTGACGGTGACGACGCTCGCGGCGGATCTTCCTACTGTTTTGCGATCCCTGCAGCCGCTGCTGGATGGGGCGGCGTTCCATTCGACTGTCAACGGCTAGAGAATGTTTGGGCGGCCGTCTCGCTCTGCCGCGATGCTGAGGTGGGAGAGGCTGGGCGCCCTTTGATCCCAGTCCTCTGCACAAGCTGCCGCGCATTAGGCCAGACCATTTCAAAACCTCGCACTAGCCGCATCAGCTCCAACTCGGTCGGCGGCCGCAGCGAAAGTCGGGAAAGATTTCGTCCGCAATCCAATAATTTGCGAGAAGCAGCGCGAAAAGTGTCCCTACCAGCCAAAGGACCCAGCGGTAGTGGAGCCAGGCAGCGCGAAGGGAAGAGCATTGCATGGGGATGTCGACGAGATAGGCCAAGCAGTAGCACGCATTCGCGATCAAGGCGAGAACGCTGATCTGAAGCATTGGCTGGAGCGCGAGGGCCTGGCGAAAATGAGGCCAGGTGAAGGCGAGCCAGGCGATAGCGGCGCCGGCAAGGGCGAGGTTGTAGAAGAGCCGGCGAAATTCCCAGAAATGAAGAGCGTTGAGACAAACGGGGCCAGTCGGGGAAGTGGTAAAGGAATGGGATGGAGGATGACTAGTGGAATCGGCATTCATGGGGAGTGCTCCTCATCGCGGGTGTCGGACAAAGTTAGAATAGGGCGATACCCCGCATTGTCAAGTACTTTCTGCGGCAAAGTGGGCTCAACGAAAGCTGCTTAGCTGGAGAACCGCAAGAGCGGCATGAGCGCGGAGCGGATTCCCGCCACTACGGTGCATGTTCGAGGCGGATGCGCTTTCGGTTGGTTCGCCGTGTGTTCGCAGCAGGGCTGTCCGGATGAGCGCGGGAGTGACGGCGGTCACAGTGAGGTATGACGCGACTCACAGAGTCGGTGCTGCTAAAGGAGCAGAAATGAGGAAGAGCGATGTGCTCTGGGTCGTATCTGGCCTTTGAGGTGAATATGATGAAAAACACAAATGGAACCATGACGGAAATGAAGGTGGAAAAGGTTTTCGCAAGCGAGACGCTTTTGGGGAGCAAGCTGGTGCGATTGACGAACATCCTGATTGGAATGGATTTTTCCACGGCTTCGGAGCGGGCGCTGGAATACGCCTTGTCCCTTGCGCGGAGGTATGAAGCGCGGATCTTCTTGGCGCACGTCGTGACAAGCGACACCAATGTAATGTTGGCGCCCGAGTTGATGACAAAAGCGCATGAAAAGGAAATCCGCGAGGCAGAGGAGCGGATGGGAGAGATTCTAATCTCCGGGAGATTGCGCGGAGTGCCTCATGTGACGGTGATCGAAAACGGATCGATGTGGCCGACGATTAAGGGCCTAATCGAAAAACATCAGATTGATCTGGTGGTGGTGGGCACCGAAGGATTAGGCGGATTACACAAGATGCTGCTCGGCTCCGGGGCAGAGCAAATCTTTCGGCAAGCAAGGTGCCCGGTGTTGACCGTAGGGCCAGCTGTTGTCGGAGAAGCGCCGCGAGAGGCAGAGTTCAAGAACATTTTGTTTGCGACGGATTTCGGACTCGGGGCGGAGCGCGAGGCGGCGTACGCGTTCTCTCTAGCGCAGGAAAACCAGTCAAATCTGACGCTATTGCATGTCGTGAGGCATGCCGAGGATTATTCGGAGCAAGGTCTGGCGTTGAAGCGTGAGGCCATTACTCATGAACTTGCGGAGCTGGTGCCTGCTGGCGGCGAAATCTGGTGCAAGCCGGAGTTTCGAATGAGGTTGGGACAGCCCGTGGAAGAAATCCTTCAAGTGGCGCGAGAAACGAAAGCGGATTTGATCGTGATCGGCGCGAAGCGCGGGAAGGGACTCGCCGCCGGCCACGTTCCAAACACAATCGCGTACAAGGTGGCCTGTGGCGCGCCGTGTCCCGTCCTGACAGTGAGGTCCTAACATGCGCAGAATAATTGTTTGCAGCGTTCTGGTTTTGACGGCTTGCATCGCGGTCGCACAAAACAATCCGGCAGCGAAGCACGCGAGCACCGAGCCGACGGATGGGCCGTCGGGCAGACAAACTTACCAGCGTTATTGCGCGTCGTGTCATGGCGATAACGCCAAGGGCGGAGGTCCGACGGCGTCGGCGCTGAAAACTCCGCCGGCAGATCTTACGACGCTCGCGAAAGAACATGGCGGGAAATTTCCGTACGAGTACGTGAGCGGCGTCGTGCGCTTTGGGAAGCCGATCTCCGCGCATGGCTCGTCGGACATGCCGGTTTGGGGGCCAATCTTCAATATGATTGACTACAACGAAATCGCCATACGGAAACGAATCAGGAACCTCTGCGAGTATCTGGAATCTCTGCAAGAGAAGTGAGTTGAAGCGGGCGCATTGCAACAAACTCCCACGGAAAAAATCCGTGGGAGTTTTGTTTTCATGAGAAGAGTCAATCCGCTATTGCTGGCTGTGTTGCTGAGGGCGCTCGGGGATGGCGTCTTGAGAATCGTCGGACTCGGATCTGGGTTCGGCGATTTGTTCGTGGCCGGAATCGTCGAGCGCGGGGCGGAAGCGGACGTCGACGGATAGGCTTTGCCCGGCGCGGCCTTTATATACGCCGCGAACGGGAGGCACGTCGCCGTAGTCGCGGCCGTAAGCAACGCGGATGTGGCGAAGCTCGATGGGTTTGCCAAGCGTGGGATCGAAACCGATCCAGCCGCTGCCTGGCAGAAAAACTTCGGCCCAGGCGTGCGAGGCTTGGCCGCCGATCACTTCTTCCTGTTTGGTGCTGGCCGTTGCGCTGCCGGAAACGATATAGCCGGAGACATAGCGGGCCGGCAGGCCGCGCATGCGGACCACTCCCAACAATAAATGAGCGAAATCCTGGCAGACGCCGGCGCGCAACGCGAGTGAATCGCGGACGGAGGAGTTTACGTGCGTGGCGCCCTTCATGTAGACAAAACTATTGTGAATGAAATCGGAGGCGGTCTGCGCGAAGCCGGCGACGGTGCCATCGCAAGCCGCTTCGGCCGCTTTGGAAATTTCGGCAAGCTCGGGGAGATACGGAACGTAAGCGCTGGGAGCGAGCCAGTCGAAATGTTCTTCGAAGAGCTCGGCGCGAATGGCGTCGAGTTCGGCGAGAGGCATACTGCCCGATTCGGGAGCGGGAGCTTCGTGGACCAAGACGACGGATTCCGCTTCGATGCGCAGCCGGCGATGATGGGGAAGGATGCTGGTGACATGGATCCAGTTTCCGTAGCCGTCTTTGTAAGACGAGCCACGAGAAGCGGGATTCGTGATGAGGCGGAACGAAAGACAACTCTGGCGATCGTCGTGGATGGGGCGGAGGCGGACTTCGTTGTAGCTCTCATAGACAGGACCGTCGTAGATGAATTCCGTGGCGTGCAGCAGATGGAAGCGGTTCATGCGACGCCCGCGTAGTAGAAATAGGTGCGAGCGATCACTTCACCGATAGTGTTGAACATGTGGATGAGGCCGGTGAGGTAAGCGTGGAGGCCGTCGTCGAGAATTTCATCGATGCGGCTGTAGCGCAGGCGTTCGAGAACTTTTCCGGTGAGGCGCTCGGCTTCGTTGGCGTAGGAGCCGGGAGCGGTGTTGCTGATGGCGCGAAGGCTGGTCTGCATTTCCGTGACGCAAAAACGGATGGAGCGCGGATGCTGGGGATTCAGAATGAGCATTTCGGCGACGCGCGCGGGCTCGATCGGCGAATGATACTGGCGGTGATAGGCTTCGTAGGCGCCGACGGATTTCAGGACGGCCATCCACTGGTGGCTGTCGGGGGTGTTGTCAACGGAAGTGAGCGCGAGGAGATTGCGATACTGCACATCGACGAGGCGCGCGGTCATTTCGGCACGCTCGAGAGCCCAGCCTACGCGGAGAAAATCCCAACCTTCGTCGTGCGGAAGCGTGGCGTCGCTGACGCCGTGAAAGCGGTGGCTGCCGAAAATCACGCGTCCGCAGAAACGGTGCGGCCCGGCAGCGGTTTCTTCCTGAGGGTCGAAGCGGCCGAGCGTCAAGTAGAGGCTGTTCAAGTCTTCCCACATCTCGCGGGAGATGCGGTCGCGAATGGTGCGGGCGTTTTCGCGAGCTTTGGTGATGCATTGCATGATGGAACTGGGATTGTCGGGGTTGAAGGCCAGAAATTCGAAAACGTTGTGAGCGGTCGGCTCCGTGTAAAGCTGGCGGAAAAGAGTCTCTTCGCCGGCCATCGAGAGAATCGGTTCCCATCGCACGCCGTGCGGTTGCGGCGCTTGTTCGAGAAGCGTGTGGAAAGTGACGTCGAGAATGCGCGCGGTGTCCTCCGCGCGTCCGATATAGCGAGCCAGCCAGAAAAGGGAATCGGCGATGCGGGAAAGCATGTCAGCACTCTCCCCGAAGGATCCAGGTATCTTTGCTGCCGCCGCCTTGCGAGGAATTCACGACGAGAGAGCCCGCTTGCAGCGCGACGCGCGTCAGGCCGCCGGGGACGATAGTGACTTTTTGCCCGTCGTAAAGGCAGTAGGGGCGGAGATCGACGTGACGCCCGGCCATACATTGTGCGGTGGAGTCGTAAGAGGGGACAACCGAGAGAGGCACGATCGGTTGCGCGATGTAGTTGCGCGGCTCGGAAAGAATTTTTTCGCGGAAGGCCTCAATCTCGGCGCGCGCGGCGCTGGGGCCCATCAACATGCCGTAGCCTCCAGATTCGCCGACACTCTTCACGACCAGCTTTGGGAGATTGGCAAGGACGTGGGAGAGATGGTCGGAGCGATCGCAGAGATACGTTTCCACCGAACGCAAGATGGGATCTTCGCCGAGGTAGTACTGAATCAGCGTGGGGACGTAGGCGTAGATGGCTTTGTCGTCGGCGACGCCGTTGCCGGGAGTGTTGGCGAGCGCGACGTTCCCGGCGCGATAGGCGCCCATCAGTCCCGGAACGCCCAGCATGGAATCGGATCGGAAACAGAGCGGATCGAGGAAATCGTCATCGACGCGGCGATAGATAACGTCAACGCGTTTCAGTCCGTAAATCGTTTTCATGTAGACGACGACACCGTCCACGATCAGGTCGCGGCCTTCGACGAGTTCGATGCCCATTTGCTGGGCGAGAAAGCTGTGTTCGAAATAAGCGCTGTTGTAAATGCCGGGCGTGAGCAGGACGATCTGCGCGTCGGGATCCGTGCGAGGGGACAAGGTGCGCAGAATGCGCGAGAGTTCGGCGGGATAGTGATTGACGGGGAGCACCTCATGTTCTTGAAAAGCTTCGGGAAACGTGCGGGTCATGACCAGGCGGTTTTCCAAAACGTAGGAAATGCCGCTCGGAGTGCGCACATTGTCTTCGAGTACGAGGAATTCGCCGGTCGAGGAGTCGCGAACCAAATCGATGCCGCAGACGTGCGTGTAAATGCCATGAGGGACTTCGAGGCCAATCATTTCGCGGCGGAAGTGACGACACGAATAGACGAGAGAGGAGGGAATTTTGCGATCTTTCAAAATGAGCTGCTTGCCGTAGACATCTTGCAGAAAAAGATTTAGGGCAACGACGCGCTGGCTGAGGCCGGCCTCGATGCGCGCCCATTCCGATTGCGGGAGGATGCGCGGGATCAAGTCGAAAGGGAAGAGTCGCTCAGTGCCGCGGCCGTCGCTGTAGACCGTGAAGGTGATGCCTTGCAGCAGGAACGAGAGGTCGGCATGCTTGCGGCGGTCTTCGAACTGGGTAGGCGCCATGACGCCGAGCTTTTCGAAGAGACGGGCGTAGTGGGAACGAGCGCAGCCCTGCGAAGAGAACATCTCATCGTAAAACGGGCCTGCCGTGTAGCCGGAGAAGAGACCTCGGTCTGAGAGACACATAGGCGCCGCCGTCATCCGCAAACGATACCAACCTCAGAGGCGGAGTGCTCACCAAAAAATCGCATTTTGTGTATCGGAAATTTGAGAGGGAAACGGCTATCTACCTCTTATGCTGGCACCTATAGCTGTTTTGCGTAGGCGCGCTGAAGGACGGTCAGGGGCAGTGGAAAGGTAGGGAAAAATCTCGTGATCAGGGTGAAACACCTTGACCTTCTACACGTCTAGGAATATATATGCAGAAGTCGGAGGTATTGGCCTTGAACCCCAAATCGGATCTGCCCCAGGGCACTTTGGACCTATTAATACTAAAGGTTGTGGCGCTGGGGCCCGTGCATGGGTACGCCATCGCGCAGAGGCTGGAGCAGGTCTCGCAGCATGTCGTGCAGGTTCCGCAGGGCTCGCTCTATCCGGCGTTGCACCGGCTGGAAAATCGGGGACTGTTGTCGGCGGACTGGAAAGAAACGGAGACGGGCCGTGAGGCGAAGTTCTATCGCTTGACGGGCAAGGGACGCGCGCAACTCGAAACCGAAGCGGCGAGCTGGGAGCGATTGACGGGGGCCGTTTCGCTCATCCTGAAATTGTCCGAAGGGGGTGCGGAATGAACTGGTGGCAGCGGCTTTTGCGGCTCGACGAAATGGAAGAAAAACTCGAAAAGGAAATGCGATTTCATCTCGAGGAACATGCCAGGGAATTGATCGCCGGCGGTGTGAGTTCGGGGGAAGCACGGCGGCGAGCGCGGATGGCGCTCGGCGGTCCGGAGCAAGTAAAGGAAGAGTGCCGCGACGCGCGAGGCACGCGCTGGTTGGAGGATTTGTGGCAAGACTTGCGCTATGCAATGCGGATGCTGCGGCAACGTCCCGGTTTTGCCGCCGTAGCCATCCTGACGCTCGCGCTGGGCATTGGCGCATCGACTCTGATGTTCACGGTCGTAAACGGCGTTCTGCTGAGGCCATTGCCGTATCCGCAACCCGACAACTTGGTGGTTGTCCACGGCCATAGCGACGGCTGGAAAACAGAATTGTTTGGAGAACAGAACGTTGCCTATCCTGATTTTCTGGATTGCCAGCGTGACAGCCGTACTCTGACGCTGGCAGGTTCGCTGTTCGACGGCGGCACTATCAGCGGAGCAGGGCTGCCCGAGTATGTCGACCTTCGCGAAATTACGGCGAACCTATTTTCCGTTTTGCGTGTGAATCTCGCGCAGGGACGTGCGTTTTTGCCCGAAGAGGACCGCACCGGCGCGGCGCCGGTGATGATCCTCGGATACAGTTTCTGGCAGCGGCATTTTGCGGGAAGAGCAGACGTGCTTGGCGCTACTCTCAGCCTCGACGACAAACTGTACACGGTTGTCGGCATCGCACCCTCCGGCTTCCGGCTGCGTGACGGTGAACCAGATGTCATGACGCCGCTGGGCCAGAACACTGCAAAATTCCTTCAGAACCGTGGCATACACCCGATTGGTGTCGTGGCGCGCCTCCAGACCGGAGCGACCCTCGCGGCAGCGCGAGCGGAACTGGGCTTGATAGGGCGCCATCTCGCCGACCAATACAAAGACACGAATGCGGATCGAAGCTTTATCCTGCAGCCGCTTCGTCCGGACGTCGGAAATATTGGCGCGACACTTTGGTTGCTCCTGGGAGCGGTTGGCCTGGTTCTTCTGATTGCGTGCACGAATGTCGCCAGTTTGCTGCTGGCGCGTGCGATTTCGCGCGAGCGTGAATTGGCTATGCGCGTGGCGCTTGGCGCGGGTCGCGGCCGATTGGTGCGTCAATGCCTGACCGAGAGCGCCATGCTGGGACTCTCCGGCGGAGTGCTCGGCGTTGCTCTTGCTACATTCGGGTTCCGGCCGTTTGTCGCGCTCTGGCCGGGAACTCTGCCGCGCGTCGAGGAAGTTCAACTCGATTGGCGTGTGCTGCTGTTTGCGCTGATCGTCTCTTTGTTTAGCGGCTTTTTATTTGGGCTTGCGCCGGCTCTCCGTGCACCCGTGCAAAAATTGGAACAGGTGCTGCGCGGCGGAGGACGCGGCGTTGCGGGAAGCTCCCGGCGTCTGCACGGCAGTTTTGTGGTATCCGAACTCGCGCTAGCCGTCGTGCTGCTGGTGTCGGCGGGATTGCTTGGACGCACGCTTTTGCATCTGTCGTCGCTCGATCCGGGAATAAATGTACGGAATGTGCTGGTGACTCGCATGGCGCTTTCGCCGGCGACGCTTGCCGATCCGGCAAAGACGCGCGCGGCATGGAAGGACGTTTTGGAGCGGGCTCGTCGCGTGCCCGGAGTGCAGTCCGTCGCAACCGTCGATACGTTTCCGATGCGCGAGGGCGACAACGAACAGGGCTACTGGACCAGCGCGGACGTGCCTCCCACGAATAAGCTGCCGTTCGCTCTGATGACGTGTGTCTCGCCGGATTATTTGAAGGTCATGGGAATCGCGCTGCGCCGCGGACGCTTCTTCGATGATCGCGATCTCCTCGAGACCACGCCCGTTGTCGTCATTGACGAGGTCCTGGCGCAAAACGCGTTCGGGACGGAAGACCCCGTCGGCAAACGGCTGTGGATTCCAGAGATGGGCTATGCCTCAAACGTATTTGAAATCGTGGGAGTCGTGGGCCATGTCCGTCATTGGGGACTCGCGAGCGATGACCACGCAAAAATTCGCGCACAAATCTATTATCCGTTTGCGCAGCTTCCGGATAGCTTTATGCACCGCTGGTCTCAACTCATGTCCATTGCCGTGCGAACCGAAATTCCTCCATTGGGCGAAGTTTCTTCGCTGCGCAGTGAATTGAAGGGAGCCGCTGGCGATCAGGTCCTCTACGAAGTTCGAACCATGGAGCAGTTGGTCAGCGATTCGCTCTCACGGCAGCGCTTTCTCCTCTTGCTGTTCGGCATATTCGCCGGACTCGCGTTGGTGCTGGCGTGCATTGGAATCTACGGCGTGCTGGCCTACTTGACCGGGCAGCGCGTGCCGGAAATTGGAATTCGCATCGCGTTGGGTGCGAGGCCGGGCAGCGTGATGTGGCTGGTGCTCCGGCAGAGCATCGGCATGATTGTCGTCGGCGTGGCGCTCGGAACCGCGGCTGCGCTGGCGGCCGGCCGCATTTTGCTCAGGTTCGTGGAAGGCATGCAGCCTACTGATCTCACTACGTTCGCCGTTACGATTCCCGTGCTCGTACTCGCCGCCCTCTTTGCCAGCTATCTGCCGGCCCGCCGCGCCAGCCGCGTGGACCCGGTGATCGCTCTCCGGCAGGATTGAGCGCGGCGTTTGAAATGTCACGCGCGAAGAGAAGTGATGTGCCAGAGCTGTGAAAAGGTGGTGAGGCCCCTGGCGGCTTCGCCCGGAGCCTCTCCCACGGTGGACGTGAATGGTGTCAGGCATTTAAAACACGGCACTCGTCGAGCTAACGTCGCCCATCAAGAGGGCCAGTAGATAAATTCCTGCCCAGTGCGATCGCCCGGATAGAACCACGCGTGGACGGCCATCGGTGAATCGCCCGGCCGCTCGTCAAATTCAAAGACGGTTCGATTTGGCGCCTCCACGCGGTCATCTGGAATCGTCATGAGCGTGGCCAGAAGCTGAGATTCGTCTCCCGTCCAGATTTCGACGATATGGCGATCGGCAATGCTATTCGCCAGCTTGAAGACGTAGGTTCCCGCGGGCAGCTCCTGCCCGGGGATCTCGACGGGATCCGCGAAGGTGACGACGGTCTTCCTGTCCCAATCGCTCGCTGTGGCGCTCGTGCCGAGAATGGCGCAAAGCGCCAGGGCGCAAAGGGCCAGTTGAATTATTTTTATGACTCTCATGCGACTACCTCCTGATGGAAATGAGGCCGGGCGGGCAGGCTGGATGAGCGGCTGAAGGGCGTTTTTTCTCTACGTTCAGAAAGATGCAAAACTCGAAATCCCGGTTGCCTCGCGTAAGATTCTGGAGATTTCAAGTCATTGCGACGCCGCTGAAATTTCTACAAAAAAGACGTGCCCAGAACGTGTAGATTTTTCCTGAGCGGGGGATTTCCTGGCTACAGCAAATCCAGTAGCCGCACGCTGCGCAGAATCGAAATTGGCAGAGCTCGGGCAAAACGCATGCGCCTTGCGTGCTTGGGAGGATGCCAATATACTTCGCGGCGTTGGCAAGCGTGAAACGAATGTTTCAAGGGCCAAATGGATTCTTTCTGAGGGGGATGGCGATGAAAAAATTGTTACATAGGATATGGGTTGTGGCGGTCTTTGTCGCGCCACTGGCGGCTTGGGGACAGCAGCCTGCTTCGAGCCAGGAAGCATCGGCGGCGCGGAGCAAGGATGGCAAGAAGCTATTTGGCACGGCGGAAGCGTTGCGTCTCGCGCGAGTGAGTTCGCCGCGGATTTCGCCGGATGGTTTGCGCGTGGCGTATCTGGTCTCCGAAAACGCGATGGACAAAGAGAAAGATACGGCGTGGAAAAGCGTGACGCATCTCTGGGTGGTTCCGGCGGCGGGGCCGACGAGCGCGGCGCGGCAATTTACGCGCGGCGAAAAAAGCGTCTCGAATGTGGCGTGGTCGCCGGATGGAAAATTACTGGCGTTCACGATGGACGCGGGCGATGAAAAAGACGCCAAGCCGCAAGTGTGGTTCATGTACACGGACGGCGGCGAGCCCTGGCAAGTGACGAAGCACAAATCCGGCGTGCGCGGGTTCCAGTTTTCGCCCGACGGAAAGACGCTGCTGCTGACCGCGACAGCTCCTCTGAGCGACGAGGAGGAGAAGCGCGGCAAGCAGAAGGACGATGCGGTCGTCGTGGATCACGAATTCAAAATGGCGCAGCTTTGGACTTGGAACATCGCGACGAATGACGAAAAGCAGCTAACCAAAGGCGATTTCACCGTGAGCGACGCGCGTTGGTCTCCCGACGGTGCCCGCGTAACGTTCACGGCAAATCCGACGCCGCGCCTCGATGACATCTCGCTTCAGACGGCGTGGATGCTGGATGTCGCGAGCGGGAAGCTGCGGAAGCTGGTGGAAACCTCGGACCCTACGGAGACGGCGCGATGGTCGCCCGACGGGAAGTCGATCGCGTATTTGAGCAGTTCTGGGCTGGTGGTCTACCAGGTGAATCTGTTTGTTGTCGATGCGAACGGCGGCGCGCCGCGGAAATTGAGCGGCAAGTTTGAATTGAATGCCGGCGAGCCGGTCTGGTCGCCGGACGGCAAAGCCATTTATTTCAGCTCGGATGATCACGAAGCGCTGAGAATTTTTGCAGCGGATGTGGCCGCGGGAACTGTCCGTCCGCTTACGGATGCCTCAACGGTGGCCAATCTAGCTGAAATCAGCGCGAATGGGCAGACGGCGGTGGGAACGTCGGGCGACGCGACGCACCCGGATGATGTCTTCCGCAGCGATTTGAGTTTTGGGTCGCTGGAGCGCATCACGAACCAGAATGCCTGGCTCTCGGAATACGCACTGGGAGCAAGCGAAGTGGTTCGCTGGAAGAGCAGCAAAGACGGCATAGAAATCGACGGGATTGTAACCAAGCCCGTCGACTTCGATGGGACTCACAAAGTTCCGTTTTTGCTGAATCCTCACGGCGGACCGACGGGCGCTTCGCTGCTTTCCTTTAGCCCGACGGAGCAGATCATGGCGGCCAACGGCTACTTGGTGTTGCAGCCGAATTTTCGCGGCTCGACGGGGCGCGGCGAAAAATTTGAGTCGGCGAATCAGAACGATTGGGGAAACGGCGATTTCAAAGATGACATGAGCGGTGTGCAAGCCATGGTCGATAAAGGCTGGGCCGATCCAGACCGGCTTGGCGCTTTCGGCTGGTCGTATGGCGGATACATGACCATGTGGATCGACACGCAGACGGACCGCTTCAAAGCCATTTCGCCGGGGGCCGGCCTGCCGGATCTTTACTCGATGTATTCCCAGACGGACATTCACCGCTATCTCACGGTCTTCTACAACGCGAAAGCGCCGTGGGACAACTATCAAGAGTATTGGGATCATTCGCCGATGAAGTTCATCGCGAATGTAAAGACCCCGACGATGATTCTGCACGGGCAAGCGGACACGCGTGTCCCGATTCCTCAGTCGGAAGAGTTTTATCGCGCGCTATATGAACGGCATGTGCCGGTGGAATACGTCACGTATCCGCGCGAAAATCACGGCTTCGTCGAGCCGCGCCACATTCAAGACCGGTGGCAAAGGTACCTCGTGTTTTTTGGAAAGTACTTGAACAATCCTCCGGTGACGGAATCGAAAGCCGTGGTGGAGAGGTTGAGCAAGGATCTGCCGTAGAAATATGCCGTTTTGAATAGCCATTTGTTCGTGGACGTAGTCGCGGCGTTTGCTGCGACGAGGCAGCGCAAGCAACGCAAGCAACGCGAGCAGCGGAAACGCCTGGAAGCGTAATAAAAAAAGAAAACGGGGAAGGCCAACTGGCCTTCCCCGTTTTTGCGGCTGGTTTGAAGAAACGGCCGGAAAGGTTAGAAACGGAAACGAATGCCCAGTTCGATCGACCGCGGCGTGTTTACCTTGTGTATTTTCCACGCCCCAGACTGGCGGGCTCGCAAGGCTGAGGAACGGGTCGAGGAGCTGGTCATGGTTGAAAACGTTAGTGAAGATGGATTGGAATTCGGCGCTGAACCGCTCGTTGATGCGGATGTTCTTCTTGACTTGGAAGTCGACGTTCCAGAACGGCATGCCGCGAAGCACGCCGGCCCCGCCTGCCCCGCCATCGAGACCCAGAATCGGATCGCGGGCACAGTTAAACACGGCTTGCGGATTGGCGAACATGTTGACGTTGCCAGCCGTGCCGACGCCGCCGGAACCGGAGACGCTGTTGTGGCGCGAACTGCCAAAGTTGTTCACGCAGGAGAGAACGGCATTTTCATCGGCGAAGAAGTTGATGGCATCGGCTTCGCCGAACGACTGCCTGTCGCCGTTCAAGGTGTTGAGTTCGAGCGGCAAGCCGCTGGCCGCGTGAAGATCGGCGCAAACGACCATCCGCCGAGAACATGGCCGACAATGCCGTGCTGGCCCTGGAAGAAGGGCGGCTGGTAAACCAGCAACACGTTGTCCACGAATTTGCGGTCAAACGGCTGCACGCCATAGCCCGCGCCAATGTTGTACGGATCCACCGACGTGAACTCGCTGCTGGCCTGAACCATGTTTACCGTTCCCAGAGCCTTGCTGAACGTAAAGTTCTGCTGCAGTGTCAGGCCATGCCAATCCGCCATTTTAAGAGTGACGAACCCAGCGTTGTAGTTACCGTAGCCGACGCTGGCGTTGACGGCGACGCCGGAGGTCAATTGGCCGCTGGCGCCGAAGGGGGAGCCGGTGATCGGGCTGTTCAGCATGGTGCGGGCAAAGTTGAACCCGCACGCCTGCGTTGCGCTGCACGTGGCATCGCCCTGGTCCAGATCGCTCCACAGGCTCCAGACGTTTTGTATGCTGTAGGTTTCCGGTGCCGCCATTGCCCTTCTTTCATGGCCACAGCCGTGGTGCAGTTCGCGAAACCCGTGCAATAGCCAGTGCCCGCGAGAGCGGTCTCGAAGAAAGGCTGAGCCGTTACAGCTGCCACATTCCCAGCGCAGCCGCCACCAAGAAGACCCGCCGTCGTGCCGCCGCCGCAGTATTCCGTTTCCAGGGCGGCATAGGCCTTTGCGAAAGACTGCCCGCCTAGAGTCATCATGGTAGGAACCGCGTTGATGTTGAGTGGCTGGATATTCGTGGCTGATCTTGCGGCCGATGTAGCCGACTTCGATCATGGTTTTGCTGTTGATCTGACGCTGAATGGTGAGATCGAACTGGTCGGATTCGTCGGGCCGGAAATTCCGATCCAGAGCTTCGCCGGTCGCCGCAGCGATCGCGTTGTAGCCCGGGAAGTCAGGCTGGGGAAGCGTCGCGCTCGGAGTCGGAAGCGGCGCGGTCAAACCATCCGTGCCGATGCGGAATGCATTGCATCGGGTTTGACCCGAGAGTGCCGGCGCAGGCGCCGTTGCCGGTGGTCGGACTCTGCGGATCAACGCACTGTACCGGTTGGATGAGCCCCGTGCCGAGCAGGGGAACAAGCACAAGGTCGACGCCGTTCAGACGTCCGATAGATTCTGCTGTAACCGCCGCGGACAACTGTTTTGCCCTGGCCGAAGACTTTATTGAGCAGGCCATCACTATAGCTTGGGGTTCCAAGCCAAAGCGAGGCGTGGGCTGAACTCACCGTAGAAGGGATTGTAGGGATATTTTTGCCCGCTGCCGGTGTTGCCCACGAGGTCGAAGCCGAGTTCGGGATTGTAAACTTGCCCTTGCAACGCCGCCAATTCTCGCTGCTTCAGGTAGGACTCGAAGTCGATTTGCTGGCCCGATTGATCCACCAGTTCGATTTGCCGGCCCTCTTGCTCGACGGGAGGCATTTCCAGTGTCCAGCCCAATCCGTACGTGAAAGTGATGCTGGGCTTCATCGCGCCAGGAATCGCTGAAATAGACGTTGTAGTAGGGAATGATGCTCTTGTCTTGAGCCGGTGTAAGCGGAGGATTCAAAGTTAGATTAGGACCGGAGCGCGTGTATGCAGTTTGGGCGATGGAAATGATGCCAAGGGCGGCGGTGTAGTCTTGTCCAAAAGTTTGTTTGGCTTGCGGTCGGCAGACTTGAAGGATATAATGCCGGTCAAGTCGATTCCAGCTTGACGGACGTGGCCAGCTGATAGACGGGTTCATAGTTGATGCCGCCGCCGTTGTCGGTGCGCTGGTGAAAGTCCCAGTTGCGCTGATAGGTGCCGCCAAACTGGAAGAGGTGGTTGCCGTGCAGGTTGCTAGATGTCATCTCGAACCATGTTGTCTTTGCCGTCCCAGAAGCGCGTGCGCGTGTTCTGCGTGTTGACGTTGTAAGGCGTAAGCGCCCTGGGTCGTCTCGCCAAAGGGTTCCAGCGCGCCGCCCAATCCGGAAATCTGGGGAGGATCGCCAGCCGAGCCCCACTGCCAGAATTTCGCAGAAAACTGTAGTGGAGGTCGTTTGTGGTATTCGTGGTGATGTTGGTGGTCAGAGCGGCCACATAGAACCACGGCACCTGAGGACGCGCGGAAAGAGAAGACGCGGCGCCGGCCGAGTGATATGAACTGGCTGTCCGTGGCGCGGTTCAGCTTGTAATAGCGGTAGCTGGTCATAAAGTGTCCACTTGGACCCGAAGTCGTGGTCCAGGCGAACGACGCCAAAGTTGCTGCTCTGCGGAACGGACATGTTGCTGGTGTAAGCGCCAATGTTGCCGACCGTCCCGCCGCCCGTGAGCGCGGTGACGTCGCAGAGCGAGAGACCGTTGCAACCGGAGGTGTTGGGCAGCGGCATACGCGACCACATCTGCGATACAAGGGAATTGATTCCGATGCCGCGAGGATCAAGAGTTGTCCCGGGATAAGTCACTCCCTGAAAGGTGACCGGAGTGGGATTCAAGTTATAAACGTTGCACTGAGAGATGCTCGTCGGATTTTGCGCACAACCGAAAACCAGGAGCCCGGCTCGCATGGAAGCGGTTGGAACTGCCTTGCTGATCGTTTCCGAATCGGGGAACCGGAAGCCCTCGTAGTTGGCGAAGAAATACGTTTTGCCGCCGAGAACTTCCTTGGAAATGACCGGACCGCCGCCGGCAACGCCAAAGCGGCTGTAATGGTAACTGGGAACGGGAATGCCTGCGGCGTTGTTTTCGAAGGTGTTCGCGGACCAGTTGTTGTCCAGATAATATTCGTAGCCCGTGCCGTGCCAGGCGTTGGTGCCGCGCTTCGTGACGATGGAAACTTGGGAACCGGCGGAGCTGTTAAAGTCGGCGGTTTGGTTGGTGGTGCTGACCTTAAATTCTTCGACGCTATCGATCGGGGTGGGCATTACACCAGTTGGACCGCCGCCGGCATTTCCCGTCACTTGCTCGGAAATGAGGCCGCCGGTCACGTCACCCGCAAAACTCGGCGTGTAAATGTTCATGCTGCCGTCCATGTCGTTGGTGTTCTGGCCACCATCGAGTTGGAAAGAATTTTGGTCCATGGCCACGCCGGCCACGCTGCCATCCGGAGCAACGCCGGGCTGCAGAGTGAAAAAAGTGCTGGCGTCGCGGCTGATGCTGGGGAGCGAATCCAAGGCCACGCCAGAGACGGTGTTGCCGACGGTGGCGTTCAGAGTCTGGAGTTCGGCATTGGTGGCCGTCACTTCAACGCTTTCTGCAACCGAACCAATTTCGAGGGTCACGTTGAGAGTCAACGCCGTGCCGACATTCACGATTTGACCGCTAAGCCTGGAAACGCGGAATCCCTGTTTGTTCACCGTGACGTCGTAGGTACCCGCGGGCACATCCACCAGAATGTAGCGGCCGTTTTCGTTGGTCGATACTGTCCGTGGAATATTCGTGGCTTTGTCCGTCAAAGTCACCGTCGCAGCTGCAACCGCAGCGCCGGAAGGATCGGTGACGGTCCCCGCAACCGTGCCCGTCGAGGCGCTCTGCGAAAAGAGAGCCGACGGAACGAAGGCAAACAGAACGAGCAAAACACCGATCCCAAGTAGCGATCGTTTACTTAACATTTAGAATCCTCCAGTTGAATGCATGGCAACCAAAACAAATCCAGGAAATTGCAGATCGTGCGGCACTCGCGCCGCAATAAACTCGCGGAATGAGGTGCAAGTGTCATACCAATTAGAAATTTTTCCGATTTAATTTGTTTTCAACAACTTCGAGGAGAGAAAAAGAAATAAAATATGGATTCGTGAAGTACGCCAAAATCGTTTTAAGCCCTGTCCCCCGGTACTCACACCTGCTATCCGACGTCTTGTATACCAACGACGTGAAGACGTCCCAACCCCAGGTTGGATTCGTTTTATTCCAATTATTGGATGCTGGGGCGATTCAGGACACGTCAAGAGAGCAATTCATCATCGAGGTAATCAAAATTTTTCTTCTTACTTATAAATTTATTCTAAATCCGCGGTTCGTGCGCATCTTCAAGGCCTGAACCCGGAGCAAAGAGGCGAAAATCGTGTGGAGAATAGTGCAACGGACAATGGCGCCACGCAAAACAATGCATTTTGGAAGCGACAGCCATGTCCATTCTCCCAGAGCAATGCAGCGCGGGCTTACGAATCCTAGAAAGAATCCATGCCGATCCAGGAGAGCGCCAGGGATTTGAGATTGTTTTTGTAGGTGCGAGAGACCATGTACTCTTTGCCGCCGGCGATGCGCAAGACGTATTCTCCGGTAGTCCCGGGCTGGATTTCTTCGACCCATGCGGCATTCACAAGCACGGAACGGTGGATGCGAATGAAGCCATAGGCTTGCAGTTTTTCCGCCATCGTCGAAATGGATTCTCGCAGCAGGTAAGAATCCGAAGCGCGGCGAAGCAAAACGTAGTTTCCTTCCGCTTCGACGGCGAGGATATCTCCGGGATGAATGAGGAGAATTTTGCCCTTGGTCTTGATGGCGATTTTTATCGGTTTCACCAGCGGGATCTCCGGCCGAGGACGAAATTCCGCCACTTTGGAGCTTCTTGCGGCGGCCGTGGCGAGACCCGCGGGCCGCAGTTGCTCAGCTTCCGTCTCCTCAGGCGAATTCTTCAGACTGGCTGCAGCGAATTTGGCCCCCAACAGGTCGTTCATATTTGTCCCGTGCAAGAAAAAGTTTAAACTTCCCAAACAAGAACAATTCGCCCTCCAACGAAATGTCTCAGCGCCCGCGCCTAAGAGCATGCCGCCCACGAAAAACTGCGTCGCTCAAATTCGGACGAACGCGAGCAAGATCGGATGAAGATGCGCGAGCGTCCGCATTCGATTGCCGGCAGCAAGCACGAAAAAACACGATTCCAGCAACGTTTTACGGGCATTCTGCGTTTTGCTCTCGCAAGCCTTCATGAAGCGCCTCGGAGCTCCTGCGGCGTCAGACCCAAGACGCGGCGCGTGTGCAGCGCGAGGTGGCTCTGGTGACAAAAGCCATTCTCCAACGCGATCTGCCCAATCGGCATCTTTCCTTTACGAAGTTGCATGGCCGCGCGCTCCACTCGCCGGCGAAGCAAATACTGGTGGGGCGGCAGACCCAGCGATTTCCGAAACTGAGTTTTAAAATGCGAAACGCTCAAGCCGGCGACGCGGGCTATTTCTTCAAGCCCGAGATCGCGTCCGAGATTATCTTCGATGTAGCCGAGTACGGATTTCAACTTGCTCCCGGGCATCGCGGCTTTTATGGCCCGAGGGGGGTGCGCCAGCGAACTGTGATTCCTCACGATCCTTGCAGCGAGGCCCGTGGCGAGGCCGTCCATGTACGCGCGGCCGGAGGGATAGCCGTTTTCCATTTCCGCTTTTAGAGCCCACCCGATGTGCTCGATTTGGGAATCACGCGCCTGAAAACGATTCAAGACGCGCAATCCGCCTGGGTCTCCGCCGGAGTCTTCCACGATGCGCTTTAGGACGCGAAGCTTGAGGCCGATCACCAGGGCCGTATCGCGTGATTTCAGTTCCCAGACGCCGCCAAGATTTGGCGGGATGATTTCCAAATCGCCGTGAATCGTTGTTCCGCGATGGCGCTCGCCGCCGCGACGGCAGTCCACGGCAACGGAGGGCCCGACGTGGAGCGAAATCACAACTCCCGGGGAGCCTGGAAATTCAACCAGTCCGGGTTGGTCTGAGACCAGGCTGAGGCGGAGATTTTCTGTAGCGCCAATGACTTCTGTTGGGAAGGGTTTGGACGACCGGTCTTGCTGGTAGCTTCTGCCAAAAGCACCCATACTTGGGGTCCCCTTAACTGCGCAAAAATAAAACGCGACCGGAAATTCTGCGCCCCCATCGCAGAGTGAAGCGGCTATCTACACTTCTCCTTGGACGCCACAATACCGCCGGGCGTTGCATTCGGCTTTACCCGATTGGACGTAAGAAAAGCACAAAGGTTACCTTCTATTTGGAATTGCGTTACGCAATTTTCGTCCTAGCGGCCGCGGGCAACGCCGTAGAGAAAGAATCGGTCGGTGGGTCGGGCTATTTGCGGCAACCGGGGCGGAGAGTTGTTCATCTACCTGAGGGATTATTGAGGATGGCGAGACCAGTCGCGATAGAGCTTGAAGAAACGGGCGAGGGAGACCAATTGCCGCAGACTATGGGAGTGGTGGCTCCGACATTTATCCTTCGAGAAGTGAGCCGGCGGATTTGTCGCGGAAGAGTGGCCACAGTGCGCGGCACGCAGTGGCGAAAGGCCGGCGGATTGGTATTGATGGGTGCGGCGATGGCGGCGTGGGCCCCGCTTGCGCGAGCTCAGAATGTCACTTTCAAAGTTCCTCCCGTGAAGATTCCGCTCAAGATCAAAGAGCAGTCGGTGATGATCACGGCCTCCGCGGTTGTAACGTTACGTTCCAAGGATGCGGAAACAAGCATCTTCAAGCTGGAGCTGAGCGCCGATCTCGGCGAGTTGCAGCAGAACATGACGGCTCTGCTGGGCGCTCAATTGGATAAGGATGATGCGTGCGGGGAGCGGATGACCATCGAACGCGCCGAGCTTACGCCGGTCGAACCGGCAAGCGTTGCCGTCGTGCAACTGCATTATGAGCGATGGGCATGCGCAAAAGTTTTGGGGAAAGAAAAAAGCAAAAGGCTCGTGGGTGGGAATGCGGCGATCGAAGTGAAGCTGACGCCCGCGATCGAAGAAAACGGGACGGGATTGCGGCTGGTGCCGGAAGTCGGAAAGATCGATGCCGATGGATCGCTGGGAGAGTTGCTGCGCTCGGGGACGCTCGGCGATGTGCTTCGCGACAAGATACGGACGTCGATTCTTTCGGCGATGGAAAAAGGAACGGATTTGAGCGCAACGCTCCCGCCGGCGATTCAGGGGCACGCTACGATTCAGAAAGCGGAGTTCAAAGACGGCGGAGGAGGGCGGCTCATGGTGGTGCTGGCCGGCGAGGGCCGAATCACCAGGGAGCAGATGCAGGCGCTCTCGAAGCAGATCAAAGAACGCATGCCCGCAAAATAATGAATTAAAAAATGGCCATCACTACTCAGGGTGAAAGAAAAGCGTTGAGTTCGGCGTTGAAGCGATCGCGGGCCTCGATATTGGAAAGATGGGCGGCATTGAGTTCCACGTAACGCGCGCCGGCGATATGGTCGGCGAGATAATGGCCGTCGGCGGGAGTGGTTGCGGCGTCGTGTGTTCCGGCAACGACGAGAGTTGGCAAGCGAATCGATACGATGGATTCGCGGGCGTTGAAATCGCGAATAGCGGCGCAGTTGGCGGCATAGCCTTCGGGATTCGTGCGCTCAAACAATTGCTTGATGGCGGCGATGACGTCTGGAGAGTCGGAGCGATAGGCCGGGGAAAACCAACGCTCCATCACAGCCGTGGAGATGGATTTCATTCCGCCTTTGCGGGCGGCTTCGATGCGAGTGTTCCACATTTCAGGTGTGCCGATTTTCGCGGCGGTGTTGCAGAGAATCAATTTGTGGAGGCGGGCCGCACCGTTGAGCGCAAGCCACATCCCGGTTTGGCCGCCCATGGATAAGCCACAAAAATTTACGCGATCGAAGTGCAACTCGTCGAGCAGGGCGAGAACGTCGCGGCCCAACTGCTCGATCGTGTAAGGGCCGGGCGTGGCAGAAGACTGGCCGTGGCCGCGCGTATCGTAGCGCAGGACACGAAATTGTTTCTGAAAAACGGGCCATTGCGGATCCCACATCGAAAGAGTAGCGCCGAGAGAGTTCGAGAAAACCAGTACGGGCGCGCCAACCGGGCCGGCGAGTTCGTACTGCAACCGAGCATCTTTAAGTTGCGCGAAGGGCATGGGACTCACTTTTTCCTGGGTTTTTTCTGGTCGCGATTTGCCGTGCTGGAGGCCAGCACGCGGTCGACGAATTGATCGGCGACGCCTAAATAATTGGCTGGAGTGAAGAGGCGGTCAAGCTCAGCTTCGGACAGAGTCGTTTTGACGATGGCGTCCTGCGCGAGGACGGAGCGAAGATCGCGGCGAGTGGTTTGGGCGCGTTTGCAAGCTTGCTGGACAAGTTCGTGAGCGTCGGAGCGCGGCATTTTTTCGGCGAGAGCCATGGTGACTGCTTCGGCAAAAATCAAGCCGTGGGTAATATCCAGATTTTGACGCATGCGTTCGGGATCGAGTTCCAACTCGGAGACCGTGGTGGTCAGATGATGCAAAGCGCCGGCGGTTAAACGGACGATGTCGGGCAAGGTTTCCCATTCGGCGTGCCAGCCGCCCAGACCGCGCTCTTGTTCCTGGACCATGGCGGCGAGCATGGTGCCAACAAGCGCGGGCACACGGGTGGCGGCAGAGAAAACTACAGCTGAGGTTACGGGATTGCGCTTGTGCGGCATGGTGGAAGAGCCGCCGCGGCCATCCGCGGAAGGCTCAAAAACTTCGGCAACTTCGGTTTGCGTATGAAGAGAAATGTCGCGGGCAATTTTGCCGAGCGTTCCGCAGAAAAGGCCGAGCGTTGCGGCGATTTCCGCCATGCGGTCGCGATGGCTGTGCCACGGGAGTTCCGGCAAAGGAAGCTGTAATTCCTTGGCGAGATTGGCGGCGACGTCCAAGCCTCGCGCGCCGAGGGCCGCCATGGTGCCGACCGCGCCGCCAAATTGAAGGACGAGGCAGCGCTCTTGCGTTTCCGCGAGACGAGCGCGATGACGGTCGATGGCGTCGAGCCAGCCAGCGACCTTGAAGCCGAAGGTCGTGGGAAGCGCCTGCTGCATCCAGGTGCGGGCGACGACGAGAGTGGCGCGATTTTTGTGGACCAATTCGGCGAGAACGACGGCGAAGAGATCGAGTTCCGACGAGATCAGAGTGAGCGCCTGGCGTAGCTGAAGCACGCGGCCGGTGTCGATGGCGTCCTGACTGGTGGCACCCCAATGCACGTAGCGGGCAGCGTCTTTTTCTTTTTTGGCGACGAGCAGGGTGAGTTGTTTGACCAGGGGAATAGCGAGATTGCCGGCATTGGCGGCGGCGCGGGCGAGGACGGTCATGTCGTAGAGCTCGGCGCGGCATTTTGCTTCAATGGCCGGAGCAGCGGTGGGCGGAATGAAACCGGCGCGGGCTTCGGCACGGGCGAGGGCGGCCTCGAAATCGAGCATGGCCTGGAGAGTGGCGCGATTGGAGAAAACCTTCTCCACGGCTTGAGAGCGAAACAAGGGGTCAAGCAGGTTCATGGGCAGAGTTTAATCACTCCTGCGATGGAAACAAAACTGTATCGTAATAAGAGGCCGGTTTGGGCTAGATCGCGGGGTGCTGCGTCCTCTTGATTACGGATGTGCGGCGGTGCTGCTGGGCCGGCCGCCCGTTGACAATTTCGAGGTTCGGTGCTGGTACTAGGAGCTGCTGTTGGCCGTGTCAGGGATCCCCTCTGTTTGTTCCAGCGGGTCCGTACCCCCCCCACCCCCTTTTTTGGCAAGAATATCAAAACACGGGACTTAAGTATAGGGGTGTGCTAAGAATATGCATTCTACAGGCGTTTATATGGCTATAGGTCTAGACATTGTCTGACAGTTCCTGCGATTGCGTCATGGCTGTGGCCCTCCGCCAGTTTTTGTAAGCGTTGCATCTAAAGGGCTTAGTCGGTTTCGTAAGTGATTCACAATCAACGGTTACGACGGCTCTGCAGAGGCAGTCTTACGGGAGTTAGGCGAGCCGTGCTTGGTATCGAGATTCCAGGCATTTAGCTTGGACAGATACCAGACTTTGGTGGCCCTAGGTCGTTCGTTCTAGCTGGATCAGAAAAGCCACAGGGCCTCGCCCGGCGCTACATTTACGTGCGGTCAAGCTTTAGATTTCTTGCGGACCGGAATAAAAAAAGCTGCAAAGAGATTGCCGCGCTGTGAATCACAAAAACGCCTGAAAACATTATACCACGTTTTCTTAAGGCCTGTTGTCAAAATGCAGGAACGGAAATTAGTCAGTTTCCGGTTGGCCGTCCTCCGCCTACGATCAGCAATAAGCTGCAAACACGAGTTTCCATTTGCTACGCCGGGCTTTTGGAGAGTTAGCAAGCACTTGTCTGGCTACGGTGTTAATCAGTTGACCCGCGTTGGTCTCGCGTCTTCTTAGCAGGGGTCTACGTCAGTCTGGACTTCCGGCGGACACTGATGTTCCTCTTCCGGTCCCAACTCGCTCAGCGGCACTGGCTCCTGCGGGGTTTCCTCTCCGCATTTCGCACAGCGATACAAGAATTTGCCAACATAAATCTGCCTGAGTTCCATAGTTTCCACCTATACCCAGCCGCCAGCCTGTGCCTATTGTTCAGATTTCTTCAGGTCTTCCGTCAGAGGATTCCACACCACGTCTTCGCTCGCTATGGCCTTCTTGCTGGCGCTTGAAGTTTCGTCGGTCTTAGTGAACTCCACTTCTACGAGTTGGATTATTTCGCCGCTCGATAAGCCGGAGTGCCTTGCGGCCTGAATCGCGTCTTTTATCGCTTCTTTATGGTCTGTCATCGATCCTCTCGGTGCCTGACTTCATTTCGATGCGAAAAATTTTGGGTTGAGGGGGGAGAGAGCAGGTGCCTGTGTTCGGTCAAACACCTGCTCCTGGGGGGTGTTTTTAGAAGTCCTGTTTGATGCTCTCCGCGAACGCCTTTATCCCGTTCGCATCCATTTGTCCGTTCTGGTGTAGCTCGACTATTTGCTCCGCAGTCAACGTGAACCCCATTACTTCAAAAGTAGAACCGTTCTCCACGCCTTGGCTAACCGAGATTCCTTGCTGCTTGAGGCCTATCAAACAGGTATCTAATTGTGTACGGGCATAAGGTGAGACCGGGTCGAATCAAACGGCGAGATGAGAGATGGTGTCCGGTCCCAGCCCTGCTTTCCGGTCAGTATCGCTCAGTCTCGCCATCTAGTCCCATCTTAGATGGCTGCCAGCGCGATTCGCAGTCCAATTTTGGACAGATTTGGTAACTGCGGTTGGGCAGCGCAATTTATGTTGCCTGCGGTTTTGGGGAGACTGTGTGTTTTGCGCAAACGTGGGCAGCGAACTCCTCGTCACGTTCGGCTTCGTATTTTCTTTTCATTTCGTCACGAGAATCACCGGCGAGCGCACCAGTGGGACTAAACTTCCAGCTACACTCCGAGCAACCAAAGCCCTGGAAATCCTGGCTCTTAATCCATTTCAGGCTGCGTGGCATCGCTGCATTGTAATGTGGCTGTGTGCAAAAGTGAACAGTGTCACTTTGCCTGCGGCACGCCTGTTTCATCTTCAGCGCTGCTCAGTCGTTTCGAGCCTTAGCTCGAACCAATCTTGTAGCGCGGGAACATCACGAAAAGTCTTAGACTTAACATTTCCGGGAACGGTCATCCAGTACACGGTTGCGCTGTTCGTCAGGCTGTCAATGCACATGCGCTGATGCGTCTCCCTAGCTGCGTACGGTGCCTTTCTCCCCAGCCACAAGACAGTCCCCCCACCGGATTCATTTATCTGGGTGAAACCTCGTTGCCGAGCGACTACTTGAAACGATTGGAGTCTCCCCATGTGCCCTTCTTTCCCATGCCGATTTGTACTTTTGTTCCAGTTAGAAAGAATCTGTCTTCATGCGTCTTACTGTTGTTCTCTAGTGAACACAGGTACTAGATTGGTACTGGGAAGGAAAGGATTCTACTTCGCTCTCTGACTTTGTGGATTCTCGAGTTTGCAAACGTGCTCGGTAAATTCTTTGTCCCGCTGCGCTATGTAATCACGCTTCATTTTATCCAGCGATGCGCCAACGAGTGCACCGGAAGGGTGAAACACCCATACGCACTGGGAGCAGCCGTAGCCGTGGAACTCTTGGCTCTCGGTCCATACGAGCTTGCGAGGCATTGTTATCCTTCGCCGTACGCGGACAAGGATTTCGTTTAGGGGGTAAACGGGGACGATACTCAAACCACTTTAACATACGCTCAGCCCATGTGCTTACGTACCAGCCGAGAAACTAGCGTTCGCGCGGCCAGCAATTCCGCGCGAACTTCCGACCGAAGCACACGGAAATCGGACGCTGGTTTACAAACCTGACTGCTAACTGTTTCTCGCAGAACGGGCATACAGATGACGGACCCGATTTGTTCGATTGTCAATTTGTCGACGCCCTCTTTTGCTGCGTCGGATTATCTGAAACTGATTCAGCGGCGCGGGAGCGAAGGATCAGGAGACGAAGTTGGGAGAGGAAAGGCCTGCTTCATTAGATCGTGAAATGCGCACATTTTCGCGTTCGGGGGAGTGGCTAGAGGGGCGGGGTTAAACGCGTTCGAGGAGGATGGCGATTCCTTGGCCTACGCCGATGCACATGGTGCAGAGGGCGAATTTTCCGCCGGTGCGGAGGAGTTGGTATATGGCGGTGGTGATGAGGCGCGCGCCGCTGGCGCCGAGGGGATGGCCGAGAGCGATGGCGCCACCGTTGGGATTTACGTGGGGCGCGTCGTCGGGGACACCGAGTTCGCGGAGAACGGCGAGGGCTTGCGAAGCGAAGGCTTCGTTTAGCTCGATGACTTGCATTTGGCCGACCGACAGATTTGTTTTGGCAAAAAGTTTGCGCGAGGCAGGAACTGGACCCATGCCCATGATGCGCGGGGCAACTCCTGCTGCTGCTGAGGCGACGATGCGGGCTTTGGGAGTTAAGCCGTGGCGCTTGGCGGCAGATTCCGAGGCGAGCAGGAGGGCGCAGGCGCCGTCGTTTATGCCGGAAGCGTTTCCGGCGGTTACGGTGCCGCCTGGTTTCACGATGGCGGGCAGTTTCGCGAGGGCGGCTAAGGATGTGTCGGCGCGAGGGTGTTCATCGGCGATGAAGAGAAGGGGGTCGCCCTTTTTTTGCGGGATGGCGACGGGAACAATCTCCTGGGCGAGAACGCCGGCGCGGATGGCGGAGGCGGCGCGCTGCTGGCTTCGAAGGGCAAAGGCGTCCTGATCTTCGCGAGAAACGCGAAACTCTTCAGCGACAATTTCGGCGGTCTCGGGCATCGAATCGACGCCGTATTTAGCTTTCATAAGCGGATTGATGAAGCGCCAGCCAATCGTGGTGTCTTCGATTTTGGCGGCGCGGGAAAAAGCGGAGTCGGCCTTGGCCATAACGAATGGAGCGCGAGACATGCTCTCGACACCACCCGCCAGGATGAGTTCGGCTTCACCGCTCTTGATGGCGCGAGCGGCGGTGGCGACGGCATCCATGCTGGAGCCGCAGAGGCGATTCACGGTTACGCCGGGGACTTCTTTTGGGAGTCCGGCGAGGAGCAAGGCCATGCGGCCGATGTTGCGGTTGTCTTCGCCGGCTTGGTTGGCGCAGCCGAAGATAACGTCGTCGAGCAGTTTCCAATCTACATTGGGATTGCGTTCGATGAGGGCTTTGATGGGGATGGCGGCCAGATCGTCGGTGCGGATTGAAGAGAGAGAGCCGGCATAGCGGCCGATAGGGGTTCGAATGGCGTCGCAAATGTAAGCGGTTTCCATCAGGGTTTTTGGGCGTTGCCTCGATGGTTCTATCCTAACAGGAAGAATTCTTGCGGCAAAAATCAAGATCAGTGTGCGATGTTCGAACTGGGCGAGAGGACGAGAGAGCGGCGAACGAGAGCCTGAAACGCGGAGATAAGCGGCACAGGCTTGCGGGAGTGGGCTTTACACGACAAGATAGCGCGCAGAATAATGAGAGGTTTTAGGGAGCTGGACGAAAAGTGGTTTTGAGAAGGAAGACGCACAGAGAGAAGGTAGAAATGAAATTCATAAAAGCGGTGATGTTGGCGGCGGTGTTTGGCTCGATGGCGATCGGCGGGGCGACAGGGCAAACAAAGGCGAGCGAAGAGGTGACGGGGCTGTTGCGCGAGTTCATGGCGGGGGCAGGAAGCGGCGACCGCGCGGTGTTTGAGAAATTTTTTGCGGATGACGTGGTTTATACGAGGGCGACGGGGGTAGTAATCACTAAAGCCGACATTATGGGGAGTTTGGGAAAACCGGCGGCGAAGTCGGAAGGGAAGAGCAGCTATTCCGCGGAGGACATTACGGTTCACGAGTATGGGGACACGGTCATCGTGGCGTTCCGATTAGAAGGCCGGACGGAGTATGGCGACGGGAAAGTGGAGACGTCGCATTACCGAAACACGGGGACGTTTCTGAGGCGCGCGGGCCGGTGGCAAGCAGTGGCGTGGCAAGCGACGAAGATCAGCGAGGGCGGGAAGGGGCAATGAAGCGAGAAGTGAAGAAAGAATCGGGACGGGGTGATGACGGAGGAGAGTTTACAGACCTCCGGAGTTCGGAATCTTAGAAACATTTAATCCCAAAGACGGCCAGAACGCTAAAGTTCTGAGACGAACCGCCGATGACAGGGAAGAGAAGAACGTTGGACGCTGCCGAAGCAGAAGTCCAACGACGCCGGGCAAGACGGGAAAGCGATCCGGCAATATCTGCGCTGTAGTTGTGTGCGCCTGCGTGGAACAGTGTTCCGCGGCGGGGCACTCTTTGTGTTTGCACGCCCACCTAAAGTCAATCCTTTCAATAAGAGCAACTGAATTTCTTTGGCCATAGAAAAGCATTAAAGCTCCCCGCTTGCAGGGGGGAAAATTTTTCCGAGGGCAAGCTGCCGGAGCGAGCGGCTGAGCTGAGGAGCGACAGGCGCTCGATGGGGGAAAGTCCATGGCCGCAACCGCCACAACATCACTTGCACGTTGCTACTCTCGCATCCTGATTGCCAGTGCTGACCCAGATTTTCGCAGGCGACTACTGAAGAGCTCGACGTACGTGCAATCGAGGAGCGAAGAAGCCGGCGGCGGTGCGCAAGCACTGGCGAAACTTGCCCACTACTCGTGCGAGAGCGTACTTCTGGACCGCCATTTGCCGGATTTGGACCCGCTTGAAGTTGCGGAGATCATCCGGCAGCGATATCCGGGGACGGAGATCGAGTTTGTGGATTCGAGGGCTGACGGTGAACTTCCGCGCGCGAGCGAAATAGAAGCGGAAAGCGAAAGTGAAGTGAAGGAGCGGGCCGGGGAGGATGCCCGAGAATCGAGCTTGGGAACGAGGAAGCTCTCGAACGGGCCGACCCCATGCTTGCCGGGGATTATCGGATCGAGCCGCGCCATTCAACAACTCTACCGATTCGCGAGAATGGTTGCGCCGCGCGACACGACTGTGCTGATCACGGGGGAGACAGGAACGGGGAAAGAATTGGTGGCGGAGGCTATTCACAAATTGAGCCAGCGAGCGAGCCATCCATTCGTGGTGGTGAATTGCGCAGCGATACCGGAGGCTTTGTTCGAGGCGGAATTGTTCGGCTATTCGCGGGGAGCTTTTACGGGGGCGGTGCAATCGCGGCTCGGGCGAATTCACGTGGCGCAAGGCGGGACGCTTTTCCTGGACGAAATCGGGGAACTTCCGCTGAGCATGCAGGCCAAGCTTTTGCGATTTCTGCAAAACGGAGAAGTGCAGAGGCTGGGAAGTTCGGAAGTGTATCGCGTGGATGTGCGCGTGGTTTGCGCGACGAACATAAGCTTGCAGGAGCACGTGCAAGCAAAACAGTTCCGGCAGGATCTGTATTACCGGCTGGCGATTTTTCCGCTAGCTGTACCACCCTTGCGGGAGCGTGCGGAGGACATCGGCGAGCTGAGCACGCACTTTCTGGCGCAACTTTCGGCCGAAAATGCGGCGCCGTGCAAATACCTGACGGCATCGGCGCTAGCGCTCTTGCAACAATCGCCCTGGGACGGAAATGTGAGAGAGCTGCAACACGCGATCGAGCGCGCGTTTATTCTCGCGGGGAATGAAACGACGATCCGCGTGGAACATTTTCACGTGTTCGGGGAAAACACCCAACTAAGAGAAATCTAAGCCCGGACCGAGACTCCTGGCAGAAAGCGTGCAGCGACATCGATGATGCCAAACTTGCCTAGAACCCGGCAAAGAACGAACGGCGGAGCGGCGGAAGTGAAGGGCCGCGCGGCGGCGCAGGAGAGCCTGACGCGCGCGTTCATGACGTTTACGCAGGCGGCGGGATCGCTGGAGAAATCCTACACGCAATTGCAGGCGGAAGTAGCGAGGCTGCACCGGGAATTGCAGTGCGCAAACTCCGAGCTAGAACGAAGCCTGGAAGAAAATGCGCGAGTGCGGGCGTACCTTTCGCGGGTGCTGGAAGATTTGCCGTGCGGCGTGCTGGTGGTTTCGGTGGAAGGAGCATTGCAGATTATCAATCCGGAAGCGCGGCGGTTACTGCAGGTTCCACCGGATTGGGCGCCGGGAGAGCAATCGGGGCTGCCCCCGGCGTTTGCGAACCTGATCGCGGAAGTGCCGGGGAACAGTTTTTTTTCGGAGCAGGAATGTACGATGGCTGAGAATGCCCGCAATCGCACCATCGGCATTTTGCGGGCAAACGTTAGCGAGAAGACGAATGAAATAGGCGACACGATTTGGATCGTGCGCGATTTGACGGAGCAGAAACGGCTGGCGGGAGAGCGTGAGGCGGCACGGCGATCGCATGCGCTGGCGGAAGTGGCGACGGTATTGGCGCATGAGATACGAAATCCACTGGGAAGCATGGAACTTTTCACCGGACTGTTAGCCGATGCGACGGCGCAAATGCCGGAAACGCGGCAATGGGTGACGCATCTGCAAGCGGGGTTGCGCGCGCTGTCGGCGACGGTGAACAACGTATTGCAATTTCACAGCCAACCATCGACGCAAATGCTGCCTACGGAGCTGGACCGACTGGTGGGGGAGACGATGGATTTTCTGATGCCGCTGGCGCGGCAACGCGGGCAGCAGATAAAAATAGAAAACTCGATTGGGAAAATCGCGACGAACGCAGATTCGAGCCGGCTGAAACAGGTGTTTTTTAATCTTTCGCTGAACGCCTTTCGAGCGATGCACCCGGGCGGAAAGCTCGGAGTAAACCTTCACTGGGCGCCGCAGTTTCCGGGCGGACTGGTGCAGATTGATTTTTCAGATGAAGGGCGGGGAGTTGCGCCGGAGCTTCTGGACCGGATTTACGAGCCGGGGTTCACGACGACGCCGGGGAGCCCGGGATTGGGGCTAGCGGTGTGCAAGAAAGTGATCGAGCAGCACGGCGGGGAGATTCGGGTGCGGAGCAAGCCGGAGCATGGAACGACTTTTTCATTGTTTCTGCCAGTTTTAGGAGCCAACGCGTGAACAATGTATTGATCGTGGATGACGAAGCGGCGATGCGTGTGGCCCTGGAAGCCAACTTTCGAAGGCGAGGATGGTTTGTGCAGACGGCGAGCTGCGTGGGCGACGCGCTAGCTAAATTTCACAGCGCGCCGAGCACGCTGGTGGTCACGGACATGCGAATGCCGGACGGAGACGGTTTGCAAGTGATGCAGGGAGTGCGGACGTTCGTCCCGGATACGCCGGTGATTTTGCTGACGGCGTACGGAAGCGTGCCGGACGCGGTACAGGCGATCAAGGACGGGGCTTGCGATTATTTGCAGAAGCCGGTGTCCTTCGAACAGTTGGAAGCGACGGCGCAGCGAGTGCTTGCGCCGCGCGGAGAGAAGCAAGAATCGGCGGCGTCGTTCGAAGGAGTGGGGCAGTCGCCTGCATTTCGGAGCGTGATCGCGCGGGCGCAACGCGTGGCACAAACGGGCGCGGACGTTTTGATCGAGGCGGAAAGCGGCACCGGGAAGGAACTGCTGGCGCGGCTGATTCATCGAGCAAGTCCGCGAGCGGGCGGCCCGTTCGTGGCCGTGAACTGTTCGGCTTTTCCGGAGAATCTGCTGGAGAGCGAGCTGTTCGGGCACGTGCGGGGTGCGTTCACCGGAGCGAACACATCCAAACCGGGGAAATTCGAGCTTGCGGATGGAGGGACGCTGCTGCTGGACGAGGTAAGCGAAATGCCGCTGAGCTTGCAGCCAAAACTGTTGCGCGTGCTGCAAGAACGGGAAATCGACCGGCTTGGCGATATCCGTCCGATGCGCGTGGATGTGCGGGTAATAGCGACGACGAACCGGTCGCTGCGCGCGCAGGTGGAAGCGGGACATTTCCGGGCGGATTTATTTTATCGATTGCATGTCGTGCCATTGGCGATTCCGCCGTTGCGCGAACGCCGGGAGGATATCCTGCCGCTGGCCGAATATTTTCTAGGCAAACATTCGGAAGGGACGCGGCCAGGCGCCTACCGGCTTTCGCCGGAGTTTGCGGCGCAGCTTGGAAGCCACAGCTGGCCGGGAAATGTGCGCGAACTGGAAAACGTGATTCGGCGGAGCCTGGCGCTGACGAGCGGAATGACGCTCGGGCCGCAGCCGTTCGATGCGGGCAGCGCGTTTCCAACCGTGGATAAGAACGGGGGTCTGAAGCCGGGGGTAACGCTACATGAAGTGGAACGACAGCTCCTGGAAGCGACACTGGACGCGACGGGAGGGAACAGAACGCGCGCGGCGGAGCTGATGGGAGTCAGTTTGCGAACGATCCGAAACAAGATCCGCGAATACGGGATGCCCGCGAGGAGAGCGTCATGAGCTGGCTGAATTCCGCGCCGCTATTGCTCCTCGAAAGGTATCTGGACGTAACGACGATGCGCCAGACGCTGGTGACAACGAATCTCGCGAATATCGATACTCCGGGATACCACACGCGCGACGTCGATTTTCGAGGGGAATTGCAGCGGGCAATGAATGGCGAGGATACGAGTTTGACGAGCCCGTTTGTGGTGCCGGTGCGCGGACTGATTGCGCGGCCCGACGGCAACAATGTGAGCGTGGACCGCGAGTCTATGCTTCTTGCCGAAGTGCAACTGCAATTCAAAGCGGCCACAGCGGTGTTGCGATCGCAATTTGCGGAGCTCAGCACGGCGATCAGAGAGGGGCAGTAGCCATGAACTTATTTCGAGTTCTGGAGATCAGCGGGTCCGCGCTGCTTGCGGAGCGGCTGCGCGCGGAAGTGGTTTCCGCCAATCTTGCGAATGCAGAAACGACGCGGACGGAGTCGGGCGGGCCGTACCAGCGGATGC
Organism: uncultured Acidobacteriota bacterium; assembly: GCA_963804545.1. Lineage (GTDB taxonomy): Bacteria > Acidobacteriota > Terriglobia > Acidiferrales > UBA7541 > Acidiferrum. The sequence continues at coordinate 222,493 of CAWDQW010000004.1, read as the reverse complement.
ACGTGGTATTTGGAGCGAGGCCGGCGCAGCCAAGCTTTGGAATGACGCTGGCGTCGCTGGCGGACATGCACGCGGAGGATGTGAGGGTGGTGAACGTCGTCGGCGACCAGACGCCGCCGATTCGGCGATTCGAGCCGGGGCATCCGGACGCGGATGCGCAGGGCTATGTATCATACCCGGCGATCAACCCCGCGGAAGAGATGGTGAACCTGATGGGAGCGGCGAGGGCGTATGAGATGAACGCCGCGGCGGTGACGAGCACGAAGAACATGATTCAAACGGCCATCACGATATTAAGTTAGTGCAAGCGACTGGAGAAAGCCGATGAGCAACGCGATTCAAGGATTGCCGCAGAGCGGAATGGACTCTTCCGCGGGCGCCGGCATGGGGAAGCAGGCGGGTTCGGCCGGGCAATCGGACTTTATGTCCACACTAAACAACGCCATGGACCAGGTGGGGCAACTGCAATCGGAAGCGGACGGAAAGGTCGCGCAGCTTCTCAGCGGGAACGGGCAGGATGTGCACTCAGCGATGATCGCGGTGGAGAAAGCGAGCCTGGCGTTCGCGATGATGGTTCAAGTGCGCAATAAGATCGTCGCGGCGTATCAGCAGGTGTCGGGAATGCAGTTTTAGAATGTTTGAGGGCCACGGGCGCGGCGACAACTCCCGACCGTCATGGAAAAAATTCAGCAACAGATCATAGCCTTTCTGAAAGGGCTGAGCGTCTGGCAGAGGGTGACTCTAGCCGGGAGCGTGGTGTTGGTGGCGGGGGTGCTTTGGCTGTTTGTGTACTTTCTGGGCGGAGGCGACTATAAGACGCTGTATTCGGGGATGGCTCCGGCGGACGCGCAAACGCTGGCGCAGCGGCTTGGAGCACAAAATATTTCCTACCAACTAAGCAGCGACGGTACGGCAGTGATGGTTCGCGCGGATCAAATCGACAAGGCGCGGCTAGAGGCGGCTTCGCAGGGCCCGCTGGCCAGCGGACGCATGGGATTCGAACTTTTTGACAAACCAAACTGGTCGGGGAGCGATTTCTCGGAGAAAGTGAATTACCAGAGGGCGCTGGAGGCGGAACTCGAGCGGACGATTGAAACCATGAACGGAGTGGAAGCGGTGCGCGTGCATCTGGTATTGCCGCGCGAGTCGCTTTTCAGCGATCGAGAGCGCTCCGCCAAAGCGGCCGTAGTTTTGAAAATGCGCGGCACGCGGCTGAACGATCAAGTAGCGGGTTCGGTGGCGAATCTGGTTTCCAGCGCGTGGGATGACCTGTCGCCGCAAGACGTGACGGTAGTGACGACGGACGGCCAAATGGCCAACCAGGGGCACAGCCACGCGGGGCTAAGTCTGCCGGGAGATCAGGATCTGGAGACGACGCTCGCCGAGCGGGTGGTGCAAACGCTGACGCCAATCGTTGGGAATGAGCACGTGAAGTCCAGCATCACCATCGAATACGACCCCACTTCGGGAGAAAGCACGCAGGAACTCTACGATCCCAACAATACTGCGGTGCTGACATCGCAAACCTCGCAGGAAACGGTGGGGGACCTGGAGCCTGCGGGAATTCCAGGGACGCCGAGCAACACGCCCAACTCCCAAGGAAATGCGGCGGCAATAGCGCAAGCGAAAGCGAGCGGCACGACGCAGGGAATCCACAGCGAGAGCAAGACGTTTGCCGTGAGCCATACGACGCACCATCTTCTGGAGCCAGCCGGGCGCGTCAAGAGAGTCGCAGCGGCGATTCTGGTCGACGACGCCATGGAAACAAAAACAGAAAACGGAAAGACACAGGAGACACGACGCAAGCGCACCCCGGAAGAAATGAAACAGATCGAAGCGCTGGCCAAGGCGGCGGTGGGGTTCGATGCGCAGCGCGGGGACCAATTTTCGCTGCAAAACGTGACGTTCACGGTGCCGCCGACGGATGTAGTCACGCCGCCGGGGAAAGTCCAGAAATTTCTGATATTTGCGGAGAGGTGGACGGGGCTATTGCGGTACGCGGCACTACTGGCGCTGTTTGCCGTCGTGTACTTGCTAATTTTGAGGCCGGTGAAGAAGAAGTTCATCGAACTGCTGGGGACATCATCGCATCCTGCACTGGGAGCTTCCCGGGGCGGGGAGCACGGAGGAGCGCTGGGGGCAGCGGAAGGAAATCTCGCAGCGCTTCCATCGGAGGCGGCTGGAGGAATGACAGGAGAAGTGCAGCAAGCGGTACTACTGAAGAAGCAGCTGATCAGCAAAGTGAAGGAAGATCCGGAAACGGCGAGCCACTTGATTCAAAAGTGGATACACGAGACGGAGGGGAATGAATGAGCGCTGCCACCGAACCGCCTCTGAACGGACCTCGAAAAGCGGCGATTTTTCTGATGCTGCTCGGAGATGAAGTAGCGATCAGCATTTATAAGAGTTTGAGTGAGCCTGAGATTCGCCTGCTAACGCAGGAAATCGCGGAGCTGGGGAATATCAGTCCGGCGGCGGCCGCGCAGGTGCTGAAGGAATTCAGCCGGCTGAGTGGGAGTATGGAAACCAGCGCACGAGGCGGGCAGGAGCACGCGCACAAGTTATTGGTGAAAGCCTTTGGAGAAGAGGGAGCCCGGTCGTTCCTGGATGAAGTGAATAAAGCGCAGGAGGCGAGCACGCAGACTCTGGACACGCTGCAGAAAATCGATCCGCAGCAACTGGCCAAATTTTTGCAGGGGGAGCACCCGCAAACGATAGCGCTGGTGCTGGCGCACCTCAACTCTCGAACGGCACGAGGAGTGCTGATGCTGCTGCCGGAAAAAGTACGGGGGCAAACCGTGAAGCGAGTGGCGCAAATGCAACAATTTTCGCCAGAAATGGTGAAGAAAATTTCGATAGTGTTGCACGGGCGGCTAATGAGCATCGGGCAGCAAAGCCGGAGAGCATTTGGGGGCGTGAAAGCGGTGGCGGACCTGCTGAATCAGATCGAGCAGGAAGCGAGCAAAAACATTTTGGGAACGATCGAAGAGGACGATGCGGAGCTGGCGACAGCCATCCGCAACTTGATGTTCACGTTTGAGGACTTTCTGGAAGTGGATGACGCCGGGATGCGCGAACTGCTGGGCCAGGTGGACAAGAAGACGCTCGCAGCGGCCCTGAAAGGCGCATCGGAGGATTTGAAAAACCATTTCTTCAAGTGCATGTCCACGCGCGCGGCGGAAATGCTGAAGGAAGACATGGAAGCGCTGGGGCCAATGAGGTCGCGGGATGTGCAAGCGGCGCAGCAGGAAATCGTGAACACGGCGCGGAAGCTCGAGGCGGAAGGAAAGATGTTCTTAAAGTCGGAGCAGGAGGAATCCTATGTCGTCTGAACGGGTGGCCACGCAGAGCCGGGAGTCCCACACCGAGCCGTACACGTATCCGTCCTCGGGCGACGCAGGCGATTTGGGCGGGAGCGGCGGAAGCGCGGCGCCGGACTGGAATATGGTGAACGTACAACCCGGCCGCGCGCTGGAGTTGCGAGAGAAGCAAGGATTCGAGCGAGGAGTGCAAGAAGGGGAGGCGCGCGCAAAGAAGGCGTATGAACAGAATCTGGGAGCGGCGCGGAGTTCCATCGCAAGCGCGGTGGAAGAGTTCAAGAAACGACAAGATGAATACTTCAATCGCGTGGAGCCGGAAGTTGTGCAACTGGCGCTGAGCATCGCGCGAAAGATACTGCACCGCGAAGCGCAGATGGACCCGCTGCTGCTGGCGGGGATGGTTCACGTGGCGCTGGAGAAGCTGGATCAAGGAACGCGAGTACGGCTTCGCGCGCACCCGGACGAAATCCATTTTTGGAACCGGCATTTTTCCGAGTCCGGTACCCAGAGCAGCACTCCGGAAATCATCGGCGACGCAACTCTGCGGCATGGCGAGTGCGCCCTCGAAACGGAAATCGGAAGCACGCAGATAAGCCTTGAGACGCAGCTCAAGGAGATCGAACAAGGCTTTTTTGATCTGCTGGAACATCGTCCGCCGGCGCGCTGATGGCAGAGGCGGACATTCTCGGACCTTATTTTCGCAGGCTGGAAGATTTTTCGGCTTTGCGGTGGACGGGACGAGTCACCAAGTCCGTCGGGTATCTGGTGGAGTCGGAGGGGCCGTTTTGTTCGGTCGGGGAAGGTTGCGCCATATTAACCGAGGAAGGCAAAACGTTTTCCGGCGAGATTGTCGGATTTCGAGGGCGTACAGTACTCTCGATGCCGCTCGAGCGGCCCAGCGGAATACGCTATGGGGACCGGATCGTTTCCCGGGGGACGCAGCCGTCCTTGCGAGTCGGCCCGGAAGTTCTGGGGCGGGTCATCGACGGTTCCGGCAAGCCTCTGGACGACAAATGCAGTTACCGGGCGCGGGATTACTGGCCGTTGCATGGCGATCCGCCGCTCCCACTTGAGCGCGTTCCCATCCGCGAGCCGCTTGGATGCGGCATCCGCGCGATCGATGGTCTGCTGACCTGCGGCCGGGGACAGCGAGTCGGAATATTCGGAGGGAGCGGAGTCGGGAAAAGCACGCTCATCGGCATGATGACGCGGGCGACTTCCGCGGAATTGACGGTTCTGGCGCTAGTTGGCGAACGCGGGCGCGAGGTTCGCGAATTTCTGGAGGAAGCCATCGGCGCGGAAGGGTTGGCACGTTCGGTTGTGGTGGTCTCAACGTCAGATCAATCGCCGCTGCTGAGAATTCGCGCCGCGCTGGCCGCGACCACGCTCGCGGAATATTTTTCTTCGCGAGGGAAGAACGTCCTTCTGGTGGTGGATTCGCTCACACGATTCGCCATGGCCCAGCGGGAAATAGGGCTGGCAGCGGGCGAACCGCCCACGGCGAAAGGCTACACACCGTCTGTGTTTACGCTGTTAGCGGGGCTGATTGAACGCGCCGGAAACTTTGGAAAGGGAAGCATCACGGCCTTTTATACCGTGTTGATGGAAGGAGACGATCAACAAGATCCGCTTGTTGACGCCGTGCGGGCGCTGCTGGATGGCCACGTCATATTGGATCGGCGCTTGCATGCACAGGGACACTATCCGCCGATTTCGGTGCTCGACAGCCTCAGCCGATTGATGCCGGCGGTTTGTTCTCCGGAACATCTCGAAAAAGTTCGCCGCTTGCGCCAATTGCTTGCCGCGTATTCCGCGTCGGAGGACTTGATACGCGTTGGAGCGTATCAGAAGGGCGCAGACCCGCTGCTCGACAGAGCCATCGCCGCACTCCCAGCGATGACGGCGTTTCTTCAGCAAAAGAAGAGCGATCCCGCGCCATTTGCGCAGACTCTTCAGGCGCTGCTGGCTTTGCCGGGTGGCTAGAGATGGCTTTCCGCTACTCGCTGCAATCTTTGTTGCGACTGCGCCAGAGCCTTGAGCGCCAGGAAGAACAACGCCTTTTTGCGCTCGCGGCGCTGGTGGCGCGATTGCGCGCGGAAATCGAGGAACTCAAGCAGGAGGATGTCGGAATCCGCCGCGCGCAAATACGGGAAATGGCGGACGGAACTTTGGGAGCATCGCTACATTTCGCCTCCGCATGCGGCGGCGCGCTCGACATGGTTCGCAAGAAGCTGGAGCTGCAGTTGGAAGAGGCCGAACGCAAACGGCTGACTCAGTTACGCGCATACAAAGCCATTCGGCAGAAGCGCGAAATCCTGGAGGGATTGCGGGAACGCCAGGAAGCGGCGTATGAAGTGGAATCCGCGCGACACGAACAGCAGAACGTGGATGAAGCTTTCCTGATCCGCTCGCACGCGGTCTCCAACGAATAGTTCTTGCCTGGCTTCCGCGCAAAGCTTGCCGCGCAGGCGCGTGGTGTCCTGATATCCAGTCCAAACCCAAATAGGGAAACGCGCATGTCCCGCATGCTCATGGGGTTAGCGCGGTGAGCGGAGAGGGAAGCCGGTTCGGCGGAATGGCGGAGCACGTGCTTCATTGTTGAGCGGTCTCGTGAAGGGCATGTTGAATGTTGCCTCCAATCCGAATGTCGTAAGCGCGATGGACGCGGCGCCTGCCTCGCCGCTGTCAACGGTCGTCAATAACGCGACGACAGCAAATGGCCAGCCCGTTTTCGCACAGATTGTGCGCGACGTTCTGAATAGGACAACGAGCAATGGGGCAGGGGAAGGAGTGTCAGCTTCGAAAGCGAGGGATGGCAGCCCGGCAGAGCCCGCCGTCGATGCGTCACCCGCGCAGGGAGGTTCAGCCACGAAAACTCCGGTAGCCACAAAACAAGCCACCAAATTGCAGCCGCAGTGGTCGCAATCGTCGCCACAATCGCAGAAAAGCGTGGCGCCAAATGAACTCGCGATTCTTCAGGGGCTAATAACGCCGTCACAGGCTGTGAGCGTTCCCGTTGCCAACCAAACCGATCAAAACGCGGATCGCTCTCCTGCGAAAACGAACGCGGGAGATGCGCAAGTCCCGGCAGCAATTTCCACTGACTCGGACGGGCAAGCTTTGCAGGCAAGCGCGCAAGGGGACGTGGAAATTCAAACTTCCTCGCAAGTACAGGCACAATTTTCCATTATACCACTCGGTCTCTCGCCGATGGGAGCCGAGGCTGGGAGCAAGGTCCCAAGCTCGCCCGTATCGGCGAGCGCGACCAGTGCGGCCTCGTCAACAATGGTTGCGAGCGCCGTCGATAACACCGGGGAGAACGCGGCGCGCGTTGCCGCACAAACATCGACCATCGCCACGAAAGTAGAGGCCGGCGATTCGCCAGCGGTGCCAGAGCAGCCGCAGAAAGCAGGAATGTTAGCTCAGGTTTCCAACGCAACGTCAGTTAGTCAGCCTGGCCAACCGCTTTCGTCCGTTTTGCAGCAGGTCACGGCGCTGGAGGGGGCTTCGAGTGGAATGGCTTCGAAAGCGTCAGCATTAGTGGATGTGGCGCGAACTGCCGTACAGGAACAGGTGTCGGAGGCAGCAGAAAAAAACGCGCTCACTTCCTCGTTGCCGGCGCACACTTCGGCGCCTTCCTCAACCTCCGCGTCCACAGATGCGAAGGGAACGCAATCCGCTTCCCCCGAGGCACATCCCATTGATGCCGCGCAAAATGAGGCGCCTGTTGCAAACAATCATTCCAATTCTCAGGATTCGGCTGCGGATCACGCGGGGCAGAACGCTAGCGATGCTTCGGTGAGCAGCGGTTCGAATTCGATCACGCCGCCGGCAGCGAAAAACGAAGCTTCTGTTTTTTCAGAGGCGCTCTCCGCCGCGAACATGGTGAAGCCCGACGCAGCGCCGGCCGTGCCGTCCGCGAGCGCCGCAGTAGCTCCAGTTTCAACGCTGCCGCCGCCTAACGAGCCTTCCGCGGGTCCCGCGGCGGCGGCATTGCCGTCGGCTCCTGCTCAAGCTCAAGAAGCGCTTCCGCCACTGCAAACTCCGGATACGCCGAACGGCCGCTTCGTAAACGCCGCGCAACTGACGAACGCCGCGAGCGAAAGCGAAATGCGCATCGCGATGCAGACCGACAAACTTGGGACCATCGAGCTTCACGCCCGGGTCAGCGGAGGAGAAGTTGGCGCGGCGATCTTCGTTGAGAAGCGCGACGCGCACGCCGCGCTCGCCGTGGAATTGCCGGCGCTGCAACAGGCGCTTTCGGAAAAGCAATTGCGCGTCGGGCAAGTGGTGCTGACTCAGGGATCACTCAGCGCCACGGCCGGGGACACGGGCGGAAATTCGCAACAGAACCAGCGAAGCGGGGCGCAGGCGGCCCAATCGGCTTCGTTCTGGAATGAAGCGAGAAGCTTGAGCACGGCGGCCTGGTTCGTTCCCGAGCAAACGGGAATTTTCAATGCACAGGGAAGGCTAAGCGTGCAGGCTTAATCGCCAACGCGGAAGGAAAAACAATGACTTCACCAAGCCCGATCACCGGCAGCACGGCGCCAACCTCGAGCGCGACGCCCACGGCGAGCAATACGCTTGGGCCAGATTCCTTTATCACGTTGCTGACGGCTCAGCTTCAAGCGCAGGACCCGCTCAGCCCGATGGACCCGGACCAAATGGTGAATGAGCTCACGTCCATCAATACGTTGCAGCAGGTCGTTCAGATCCGGACGGACACGGACACATTGGCCAGCGCGGTCTCGGCGGCACAGAGCGGCACGGGAACGGGTTCGACGAGCAGCGCCACGCCGGCGGCGAAGGCGGTGACCCCAGCGGCCGCGAAACTGAACTACCAATTGAATTCGCAAGTAAATGCCCACATGAATTCGAATTCGCAGTCTTTCTAGGAGGAAACCATGCCGTCTTTTTCGATACCGCTGTCCGGACTTGATGCCAGCTCCACGGATCTTTCCGTCATCGCCAACAATCTCGCGAACTTGAACACTGTGGGATTCAAGGGGCAATCGACGCAGTTTCAAGACCTGTTTTACCAGCAGATCGGATCGAGCGGCGATGGGAATGCGATCCAGGAAGGCGTCGGTACAAGTGTCTCCGGGATAAGCGAGGACCTAACGCAGGGAAGCATCCAGTCGACGGGAGTGCCGACGGACGTGGCCATTCAAGGCGAGGGCTATTTCATCGTGCAGAAGGACGGCGAGACGCTTTACACACGTGCCGGCAATTTTTCGTTGGGGCCGACAGGTCAACTGTTAACGCAGGATGGAGCGGCGGTGCTGGGCTATCCGGCGGTGGATGGAGTGGTGAACGCCAACGCGACGCTCGGACCGCTCTCCATCGCGACAGGGCTGACGAATCCGCCGCAGGCGACAGCCAACGCGCAGCTCTCTCTAAATCTGGATTCCGACACGGCGGTGGGGGGCACATTCAGCACGGCGATTTCTGTCAACGATGCGCTCGGAGCGACCCACGTGCTGACGTACACATTCACCAAAACTGCCGCCAATGCTTGGAACTACTCCATCTCCATTCCCGCGGCGGATGTGGGGCAAGCGGGCGCGCCGGTGGTGGTGAACAACGGCACGCTGACGTTCAGCGGGAGCGGCCAGCTGCTCACCCCGGCGGGCAACGTGGCGGGGATCACGATTGCGGGTCTCGCTGACGGCGCGAGCAATCTCACGTTCAATTGGAATCTCTACGATCCGAACACAGGAGGACTATTGACGCAGGTTTCCGGCCCGTCCGCCACGTCGGCAACGCAGCAGGATGGCTTTTCCAGCGGCTCACTGGTGAATTACACGATTGACAGCGACGGAACGATTCAGGGCGTGTTCAGCAACGGCCAGACAACACCCCTTGGACAGATTGCCCTGGCGTCTTTTGCAAACGAGCAGGGACTGAGCCGCAACGGTTCGAACGAATTTCTTTCGACGCTGGCGTCCGGAGCGGCAAACGTCGGGGCGGCTAGCACGGGAGGGCGGGGATCGCTGACCGGAGGATCGCTGGAGCAGTCCAATGTGGACATCGCGACGCAGTTCGCGCAACTGATCGTGGCGCAGAGCAGCTATCAGGCAAACGCCAAGTCGATCACCACGTTTGACCAAGTGACGCAGACGGCGATCAACCTGGTGCAGTAAGAGGCAGTTCGGGGAACATCGGAGGGGTAAAGCCAGCCGTGCGGCCGGGCTAGGTGCGGCTGGACTTACAGCATCTGAGAAATCCTTAATGAGTGACTTCCGAATTTGCTCCGCGAGTTCCGTTTTTGCTCTTCAATTTTTCGGTTCCCCCCCGCGCAAGTTCTGTAACTCGCGGCTTATCAGCCACTTCCTCAATCGCAAAAGATTGAACGACCTCCCTAGCGGTCCGCGCTTCGGCGTCTAAATTGCATCTCTTCCATTCGGGAACGAGGGCCACGCCAGAAAATGAGTTCGGCTACGGGAGCAGCGTCGGAAAAGTCAGCACCAAGGTCTTCCGCGCCAATGGTGGCGAGCATGGTGCTTCTCGCCCTTGTCGTGGGTGGCGCGGCGACGTGGTTTGTGCAACAACGCGATCGTTCGAGCGAAAGTGCGCGTAGCGCGGAGTTCTCGAAGGCGCCGAAGTACATCGTGCATCTCGAAGGGTTCACCGTCAATCTAGCTGACCCGGAAGAAACCCATTTTCTGCGGGCAACGATCGATTTAGGTATCGACCGCCTGCCGGAGGGTGTCGAGAAAGAGAAGCTTGCGCAAGCGGTTCCCGTGCCGCGAATCCGCGACGCCATTTTGTCGGTGCTGACGGTATGTAGAGCGAACGAACTGGTGACGCCGGAAGGGAAAGCCCAGCTAAAGAAGAACTTGATTGAAGCGCTGAACAAGAACGTGCCAGAAATCGGCATTCGGGAAATCTACTTTACCGAGTTTCTGGTGCAGCGCTGAACCATGTCGACCGCGGTGTTAGCTCCCAAAGAGATTGCCGTCGCGTTCTCGGAAGAGATCTGGGCGGAGGCGAACTGGCTGGCTTGTCTGGTCAGCGTGGATCTGCCGGTGCAATTTTTTACCGTGCGCGATCTCTTGAGGCTGGAGGCAGGGGTGGTGCTCGAAACAAAAAATGCGAACAGCGCGGACGTGCCCGTGGTAGTCAACTCGCAGCGCATCGGCTGGGCGGAATTCGAACTGGTGGGCCAGCGGCTGGGCATTCGAATCACGGAGTTGGGTTAGCGGGAAGCGAATAGTAGGGCAGGGAACGAGGATTGGAGCGGATGCACTCGACGCAAACAGATTCGGTGGCAGGACCGGGAACGGCGCGGATCGCACGCTGGCTGGAAGGCATGCGCACATTTTTGCGAAGTTTCAGGATGTGCCGGCGCCAGCGGTCATTGCAGATATGTGAAACGCTTCCGCTCGGGGAGAAGCGGTTTCTTGCGGTCGTGCAGTTCGAGGGGCGCCGATTTTTGATTGGCGCGACAAACCAATCCATCGCGCTGCTCGACCGGCTGGACTCGCAGGCTGCGCCGCGGCAGAAACGCGAAGCGGGCACGGAAAATACTTTCTTGAGTGGAGTGCACTAATGGCCGCCGCTCGTTCGACTCTTGCGCAGCAGCTTGGCTTTGCTCTTAGCACTCCGGTTGCACTGTTGGCGCTGCCCAAGGCAGCCGTCGCTGCCTCGCAAGCTCCAGTCATTCAGCTCCCCGGGCTGACCGTTCGGGGAGACTCATCTTCCATCACGATCATTCTTCTGCTCACGGTGCTAACGCTTCTGCCGGCGATTCTTCTGTGCATGACTCCGTTTGTCCGCATTCTCGTGATTTTCCATTTTCTGCGCCAGGCGCTGGGAACACAGACTGCTCCGACAAATCAAACACTGATCGGGCTGGGACTTTTTCTGACTTACTTCATCATGCAGCCGGTGGGAGCCGCCATCCAGGCGCAGGCGATCGTTCCTTTCGAGCAAGGCCGCATCAACTCGTGGCAAGCGCTGGATAGGAGTTCCGTGCCGCTTCGCCAGTTCATGTTGGAGTACACGCGGGAAAAAGATCTCGCCCTGTTTGTGGAAATGAGCAAAGAGCCACGGCCTAGCAAGCCGGCGGATCTTTCGATGCGCGTGGTGATACCGGCCTATATTCTTTCGGAACTGAAAACCGGCTTTCAGATCGGCGCAGTACTTTTTTTGCCGTTTCTAGTGATTGATCTCGTAACTGCTTCGGTGACCACCTCGATCGGAATGTTGCAACTGCCTCCGGTGGTGATCTCGACGCCTTTGAAAATATTGCTGTTTGTGGTGGCCGACGGCTGGAATCTCGTCGTTGGTTCGATGATGAAAAGTTTTCATTACTGAGGCCATGGAATGACGCCAGAACAAGTAGTGCAACTGTCGCGCCAGACGATTGAAGCGGCTTTTTGGGTCGCAATGCCGATTCTGCTGTCCGCGATGGTTGTGGGATTAACGATCAACATCGCGCAGGTCATGACTTCGATTCAGGACATGACCGTCTCGACGGTGCCGCGTCTCACAGCGGTCGGAATCATCCTGTTTTTTTTCACGCCGTGGATTTTGCAGCACCTCGTGACCTTTACCGTATCTCTTTTCGGTGATTTCCGGATGTACACGCAGTAAAGGAGCGAATGCGCGTGCCGCCCTTTCTCGAACTTATGGTTCTTCGCGGCCTTGCCATCGGCTTGCGCGTGGGCGGGTTGATGAGTTTCGCGCCGTTTATCGGGAACGCATCGATTCCAGCTCGGATCAAGGCGGTCTTCACTCTCGCCATCACGGCCCTGCTCTATCCCATTTGTCCCGTGCCACAAGTCGCGCTGACGGTGGTGGGCTTGACGCGGCTCGCGCTGGGAGAAGCGGTTCTGGGACTGGGCATCGGACTTTGCCTGCAATTCATTTTTGAGGGAGCGATCATGGCCGGGCAGCTTGGCGGCTTCCAATTCGCTTTTTCGCTGGTAAACGTGATCGATCCGACGACGAATGTGGATACTCCGGTGCTTTCGGTCTTCCATCAGCTGTTTGCGCTGTTGATTTTCTTGCAGCTCAATGTTCATCACTGGCTCTTGCGCGGCATCGTGAAAAGCTTCGACTACGTGCCCGTCGGAAGCGTGGTTCTGCGCCTGCCCATGCTCAAAGAACTCTTCCGCGATGCCGGGGGCCTGTGGCTCGTGGGCGTGCAAATTGCCACGCCGATCCTGCTTTCGACGATTCTGCTCGACGTGGCCGTCGGTTTTCTCAGCAAGGCTTCACCGCAAATGCCCGCGATTCTTCTCAGTATTCCGCTGAAAAGCCTCGTCGGCTACGCAATTCTCGCGGCGACGGTTGGACTTTGGCCCGTTTTTTTTGAAAGACATTTTGCTCTCGCGCTGGGATGGAGTGAACGGCTGCTCCATCTGGGGCATTAGAGGACCCAGACTGTGCCCGACAATCGTACCGAGCAGGCAACGCCGCGCCGCCGCACGAAGGCCCGTGAAAAGGGCCAAGTTCTTCGCGCGCGCGACCTTGCCGCGGCGCTCACGCTCTTGGCGGTGGTGATGCTCCTGGCGTGGCATCCGGATATATGGATAAGCCGATGGCAAAGTTACTTTGCACGGGCGCTGGACGCCAGCGTGCGAACAGACTGGACCGATAACGCTCCGGTCATGGGATGGACGATTCTGGCGGTCGCGCAGTGGGTGGCGCCGGTTTTCGCCGTCGCGTTCTGCGTGGCCGTGGGGGCCACGCTGGCGCAAGGCGGGGTGGTAATTTCTGCGGAAGCGCTCAAACCGGATTGGTCGCGGCTCAACCCGGGGCGGAACGTGCAGCAATTGTTTTCGTTGGCGGGTTTAAGCCGCATCCTGCGTTCGCTTTTCCCCACGGGCATCATTTTCTATCTTGCACTACGCCTCATTGCCCGCGAAGCGCCTCTTATTCTGCATTCGTCGCGGTTGCATTCGCGCGCTTCGCTGGCGTTGATGGGCCGCTTATGTTTCGACGTGGCGTGGCAGTCGGGCCTGGTGCTGTTCGCATGGTCCGGCATCGATTTCCTTCTGCAGCGGCAGACATTTGAAAAGTCACTGCGTATGACCAAACAAGAGGTCCGGCAAGAGTCGAAAGATACGGAAGGAAACCCGGTGATCAAAGGGCGGATCCGGCGGCTGCGCCGCGAACTGCACCGGCGCTCGCTGCAAAAAGACGTACAGCGAGCCACAGCGGTAGTCACCAACCCCACGCACTACGCGGTGGCTCTTGAGTATCGTCCGGGGACGATGGCCGCTCCGGTGATCGTCGCGAAGGGGCGCAACTTGATCGCGCAAAAAATCAAGGAGCTGGCGCGCTGGTATGAAGTCCCGATCGTTGAGAATCCGCCGCTGGCGCAGGCTCTCTATAAGTCCGCGGACGTCGGCCAGATGATTCCTCCGAATCTTTATGTGGCCGTGGCAGAAATTCTGGCGTTTCTCTACCGCGCGCAGATGCGCATGCAAGGCCGGCCCTCGCCGGCAGGAACGGGAGTCCGCTAGAACGGCGCCATGGCTGCAGCACCCACGATCGCCAAGCCAGCTTCTCGCTCCGAATGGCTCATCCCGGTGGCGACAGTCGCTACGGTATTTGTCATGCTCGTTCCCGTTCCGTCGATTGTTATCGATCTCTTTCTCGCGTTCAGCATCACGATCGGCGTGGTCGTGCTGCTTTCCTCGCTGTACATTCTCAAGCCGGTGGAATTTTCGGTATTTCCCACGTTGCTTTTGTTTCTCACTCTGTTCCGGATATCCATCAACATTGCGAGTAGCCGGCGGATTCTTCTCCACGGTACAGAAGGGGCCGCGGCCGCGGGCAGCGTCATTCAGGCGTTTGGACAATTCGTAGTCGGCGGAAATTACGTCGTGGGGTTCGTGATTTTTCTGGCTCTGATCGCGATCCAATACCTGGTGATCAACCATGGCGCGGTGCGCACGGCGGAAGTTGCCGCCCGGTTCACCCTCGACGCGCTGCCCGGCAAGCAGATGGCAATTGATGCGGACATGAACGCGGGATTGATCGACGAGCAACAGGCGCGCGCCCGGCGCGAACAAATTGGCAAGGAAGCCGAATTCTACGGTGCGATGGATGGCGCGGCGCGTTTCAGCCAGCGCGACTCTCTCGCCACTATCCTGATCACGGCGATCAACATCATCGCGGGCTTTCTGATCGGGGTTTTTCAGCTGAACATTCCGCTCGCGGAAGCCGCCAAGACGTATACCATTCTGACTGTCGGCGATGGGTTGGTCACACTGATTCCGTCGCTGCTCGTTTCGGTGGCCGGCGGCATCGTGGTTACCCGGACGTCAAGCGGAGCGACGGTAGGCGTGGAATTCGGGCGTCAACTGACGGGCCGGAAGATGCCGCTGCGCATTGCCGCGGGGGTGATGTTCACGCTGGGAATGATTCCAGGGTTGCCGAAGTTTTCCTTTTTTCTGCTTGCAGCACTGACGGCCTATCTTTCTTCGCGCGCTCCAAAGCACGGCGTCAGCGATGTAAAAGCCGCGGAACTCGTGGGCGACAAGAAGAAGCCAGACCCGCAGCAGCAGATCGAGAGTCTGCTCAAGCTTGACGAAATCAGTCTGGAGGTCGGCTATGCGCTGGTCTCGCTTGTGGATCAGGCGCAGGGCGGCCAGTTGCTCCAACGCATTCGCGCGCTTCGGAGGCATCTTGCGCTGCAGTTGGGTTTTCTGGTGCCGTCTGTGCACATTACCGACAATCTCAAGCTAAAGCCGCGAGAATACCTGGTTCTACTGCGAGGCGTCGAAGTAGCGCGATGGGAAATGCAGCAGGAACGTCTGCTGGCCATCAGCTCCGAACCGACGGCGCCTCCGATCGAAGGGATCGCCACCAACGAGCCGGCCTTTGGCGCTTCCGCGATGTGGATAGTTCCAGGTTTGCAGGAGCAGGCGCTTTCCACGGGCTACGCAGTCGTTGACCAAACATCGGTTCTGGCCACGCATCTGGCGGAGATTGTCCGCCAGTTCGCGCACGAATTGCTGACGCGGCAGGAAACGAAGCGTCTGCTCGATGCGCTCGCCGAAACGCAGCCGAAGCTGGTCGACGAACTGTTCCCTCGGCTTCTCACACTTGGGGAGATTCAAAGAGTTCTTCAGCAATTATTGCGCGAACAGGTTTCGATCCGGGATCTTTCGACGATTCTCGAAACACTGCTGGAGGCGGCTCCGGCGAATAAATCGCAGGTTGCACTGGTCGAATCCGTGCGCCAGTCGCTGGGTCGATCGCTGGTCCACCCGCTCCTTGGCGACGACCGCAAACTCAAAGTGCTCACGCTCGATCCGGTCATCGAACAGGAATTCCAACGCCAGATTGATCCGCAGCCCGGCGCGGAGCGCGCACCCGCGGGCACAACCGCGCCACTGCGCCGCGTGCTAGAGGGACTCCAGCGACTGGTGGGAGACCGCGTCGCGCTCAGCTCTACGATTTTGCTGTGCAGCAGCCCGGCGCGTTTCCATCTGCGAAGGCTGCTAGAACCATTCATTCCACGTATCGTGGTCCTTTCGCCGGGCGAGATTCCCCCAACCGTGTCCGTGCAATCGCTGGGAGTGGTCCGATGAGACCCACGCGAGCCAATGACCCAGGGCGGCAGGGAAGCGAGCGATGCTGACCACCTCTTCCGACAAGCAACTGCGCGTTCAGGCGCTCGATCCGATCGAGCGCGAGCGGCTTCTGATGGAAAATCTTCCGGAGGTCCGTTACATCGCGCGCCGCATCCACGACCGGCTTCCGTCTCACGTGCAATTCGACGATTTAGTGCATGCCGGAATCATCGGGCTGATCGACGCTGTGGATAAATTCGACCCGGGCAAAAACGTTCAGCTCAAGTCTTACGCGCGATTCCGGATTCGCGGCGCGATTCTGGATAGTTTGCGGCAGCTCGATTGGAGCCCGCGCAATCTGAGGCGCCAGGCAAGGAGGATCGAAGAAGCGCATCGCGAGCTTGCCGCGCTGCTGGGACATGCGCCTTCCGAGCCCGAACTCGCCACGCACCTCGGGCTCGATCTCGAAGAATTCCAGCGTTTGCTGGGCGAGCTGCGCGGCTTGGATCTCGGGAGCTTGCACGGCCAATCGGATGACAGCAGCGGGGAAGAGCAAATGTCCGGCGTGGCGATCCGGCCGGACGAAGATCCGTTCAACGTCACGTTGCGTTCTGAGATGCGCGCGATGCTATCCCAAGCCATAGATGAATTAGAAGAAAAAGAACGGCAGGTTCTGGCCTTGTACTATCTCGAGGAGCTCACGATGAAGGAAGTCGGAATGATTATGAGTATCGGAGAGTCGCGCGTCTCCCAGATTCACACGGCTGCGCTCATCCAGCTTCGGTCGCGGCTGAAGCAATCGTTACAAAGTGATTCGAAGCAGGCTGGAGAAGGCTCATGAGCGAATCTGTCACGCCGTCCCACGTAAAGAGATTCTGCAATGTGTGGGCGGAATGCTTTGCAAAATATTTGGCGTCTCTCGGGGTCGTTGCTCCGGTTGCCGAAAGCAGCGATCCCGTGGCTACGCAGGCTCCGACACAGCAGGAATTCGAGAAGTTGGTTTGCATCCGTTTTACTGGCGGCGGAGGGATCAAGGGTGAACTGCTGTGGGTTGCGGAAAAGCCCGCGGCGCTCCAATTGGCGCAACTTCTGATGTCCGAAACGCCGGATCCTGCCGCCGAATTTGGGGACACGCAGCGCGACGCGTTCACCGAGCTCCTTCGGCAGGTCGCCGGCCAAACGGCGACAGCCTGGAAGTCGGAGACCAGGGTTGAAATCGAACTGGTGTTTCAAGCCACAGTCGAGCCTGCTCCTGTTACCGCACAGTCTTCCACTCTGAAGCTGGGCGGTGAAAAACTGACCGAGCTGGCTCTTCGCCTCTACCTGGACGAGGATCTTTGCGCCGCACTCTCTTCTTTGCCGGCGCGCGTCGAAGCAGCCAAGCCGAGCGCGGAGCCCGTGGCTGGTCCATCCTCCGAGTCTCGCGCGACGCCACTTCCCACAAACCTTGCTCTGGTTCTCGACGTCGAGTTGGCGGCGACGATCCGTTTCGGCCAGCGACACATGCTGCTCCGCGACATATTTGGGCTGATGGCGGGGGCGGTGGTCGAGCTGGAGCAAATGGTGAACGAGCCTGCGGAATTGCTGGTCGCGGGGAGGCTGGTAGCGCGTGGCGAGGTCGTGGTTGTCGACGGAAATTTTGGATTGCGCGTGACGGAAGTAGCCAGTGTCAATGAGCGTGTAGCCGCAATTGAATTGTGAAAGGCAGGTTGACCGGGGATGAGCGCGACACACTTCGCATTGCTAGCCGCCGAAGGCGAAAAGCCCGCAGAGCGGCAATCTCGCCGCAGCCGATGGTGGAACCGCCTAGCTGCGCGCTGCGCGGGGCTAGATTGCCCCAAGCTCGGCAAATTGTGGCCCTATTGGCTCGCCAAAGCTCAAGGGGTGGATTTTGAGGGCAGATGGTATTGCAGCCGCGGCTGCCTCGAGACCATCCTTGCCGGGCGCGTTCACACATTGCTTTCGACTTCTCACCTGGAAAAGGCCAGAGCGCATCGCTTTCCCCTGGGATTGCTGCTTGTCAATCGCGGCGCGATTTCCGCTGTCCAATTGCGGGAAGCCATTCGCCTGCAGCGCGAATCCGGTCAGGGCAGACTGGGGGACTGGCTTCGTCACACAACGGAGCTCAGTGTTCAGCAGCTTACGGCGGCTCTCGGACAACAGTGGGGCTGCCCCGTATTTCCACTGGAACAGCAATCGGCTCCGGTGGCTTGGAGCGATCTCATCCCGCTGTCGCTGCTCGAGTCCGCAGCGGCCGTGCCTGCGTATGCGTCTCCCGACGGGCGCCTGCTCCACCTGGCTTTCCGGGACCGAGTTGACCACACCCTGCTTTACGCGGTCGAACAGATGCTGCTCTGCCGCACCTTTCCCTGCGTCGCGCCAGGGAGTGCGATTCAGTCTCACCTTGAGCAGTTTCGCAAGCTCACCTCGGGGAACGAGACCAGTTTTGACACAGTGCGCGAGTCACCGGAGATGACTTGGACGATCTGCAATTACGCAACGGAACTGAATGCCAGGCGCCTTGTGGTGGCCAGGGCGGGAGCTTACATTTGGGTGCGCTTTTTCCGTGCCGACGCAGCCAGGGATCTTCTTTTCCGTATACTTCCGGACAATCATTCGAATCTCGTCGATCGGCTGTCCGGGAGGCCTAAAGTCTTTTCTGTTTCTGCCGATGATAGAAAAGGCGGCGTCTCAGACGCCCAGCCACCTCTATGAACCCGCCCGTCCACCCGGCGAATGCCGCGTCGCAGCCCACGGAGAGTTATTTGCTTGCGGAGCAGGAGCGCCGCAAGAAGCGCTTAACCGGCATCCTCAGCAAGGACCTCCCCACTCTCCCAAACTATGTTCTAGACCTCAATGCGCTCCTCAGCAGTCCGACTGTAGACTTAAAGAAAGTCGGCAAGGTTCTGCGGACGGATCCCAGCCTGAGCGCCCAGGTTCTGCGATTGTGCAACTCCGCCTTGTTCGGCTTGCGGAGGCGCGTCCTGAGCATCGAGCAGGCCACCATTCTTCTCGGCACAGAGCGGCTTCGCACGCTGGTATTGACTTGTTCGCTGATGCAATTTGCCGGCAAGCGCGTTCCGAGCGCGCAACTCGTTTCGTTCTGGCAACATAGTTTTCTCACGGCCCTGCTGAGCGAGCGGATTGCCCGCCAGGTAGATTATTTCGAGAAAGAACAAGCCTATCTGTGCGGCTTGCTCCATGACATCGGGCAACTGCCGCTCTCCATTCTAGTTCTAGAGGAAGAAGCCAAAAAACGCCAACTTCCTCCTCCGAATTGGCTGGACAGCATCGCGCTGGAACGAGATTACTTCGGCATGGACCACTGCAAAGTTGGGCGCTGGATGGCCGTGGCATGGAATTTCATGCCATCCTTCGTAGACGTCTTTGAGTATCACCACGCGCCCGATCGGGCCGAACACGATCCCTACCTCGTTGGCATTATTTCCGCGGCCGACCAATTTCTCATGACCTTGGATGTCCCGGCAGTCGCTCCCGGGGCGGACACGTTCCTGGCGGAAGGCCTGCCCGCCACGCAAAGTGAGGAACCTTCTTTCCTTCAGAAATGCTTGCCGCTACTTTCTGAATCCGACCGGCAAGCTGTGATGGAAATGCTGCAGACCGAATACATCCACCTGTTGCCACTCGTTCAAATTGGATTGGCGAACGCAGCTCCAGGTGGGCCGGAGCCCGAGCCGGCTCCCCAACCCGTATTCAAACAGTGAAAATCCAGTCT
This sequence comes from uncultured Acidobacteriota bacterium, assembly GCA_963804545.1. Classification (GTDB taxonomy): domain Bacteria; phylum Acidobacteriota; class Terriglobia; order Acidiferrales; family UBA7541; genus Acidiferrum. The sequence goes on along the minus strand of CAWDQW010000004.1, from coordinate 202,904 downwards.
TAAACAGAATGAGATTTGTGCAGCCGCTTGTGCGTTAGGTCCCTCGCAAAACACACCCAGGAGCAGATGCGTTGCCGGCGGATGCTTCGATCGGCAAAGATTGCCGTCAATTAAGCTTGCACCGGCAAGAGTGGTCAGGTCTTGCACAATTCTTATCGATAACTTTTTCGCCGGGCGCTCGCCCCCTTATTCTTCAACGCTTTCCAGGTTGTTACAAATCACTTAGATGGTCTTGCGTGTGCACTTTGTCTGCGTGGAGGTAGCCGATGGACAGCGGTTTCTATTCTGCGTTCGCAGGCCTGGCAGCGCGCATGGATGCTCTCGATGTTGTCGCCAACAATCTTGCGAACATCAGTACCACCGGCTTCAAGGCGCAACATGAATTTTATCGCTCCTTTTCCGCCTGGCTGCAACCGTCACTCACCACACCAATCAATCAAGCGGTGAATCAGTTCGGCGTGCTCGGTGGAGCGAGCCTTGATCTTTCACCAAGCAGCCTGGAACCCACCGGCAATAAAACGGACTTGGCGCTCCAAAATGCGGGGTTCTTCACGATTCAAACCAAGAACGGTCTCCGCTACACGCGCGCCGGCAATTTTGGCCTGAACGCGCAGCGCCAACTCGTCACCAACCAGGGCGACCTGGTAATGGGCGAGCAAGGCACAACGGTGGGACCCATTCAAATTCCCTCCGGCCAGCTTTCTGTCAGCCCCGACGGCACCGTCTCGGTGGATGGAACCTTGGTCGGCAAATTAAAGATTACGGACTTTGCTCCCCAAACGCCTCTGACCATGGAAGGGAACTCCTACTTTGTTGCTCCGCAAAACGCCGCCAAGCCGCCCGCGGAGGTAAATGTAAAGCAGGGCAGCCTGGAAACATCGAACAGTGATCCCGTCATGGGCGCCGTCGAACTGATCGAAGTTCAGCGGACCGCGGGTTTGATGGAAAAGGCACTCTCCATTTTTCACAACGAGTTTAATAAGGTCGCAGCACAGCAAATTCCGGTGGTTTAGTGATCCCAAGGAGGGAAGCGTCACATGTATCGAGCCCTTTACACCGCCGCAAGCGGCATGCAGACCCAGGAATTAAATCTCGAAAACGTCGCGAACAACCTCGCGAACGGCAGCACCGCCGGGTTTCGCAGCCGGCGTTTGCAGTTTTCGGATCTCATCTACCAGAACATGGTGCTCCCCGGCGCGGCGTCCACCCAGCAGACCACATATCCCACTGGCTTGCAGGTCGGTCTCGGCGCGCGCACGGCTTCGTCGGAAATCATTCAGACGCAGGGTGATTTCAATACCACGGGAAATCCCCTCGATCTAGCGATTCAGGGCCAGGGCTATTTTCAAGTGCAACTTCCCACCGGAGAGGTAGCCTACACGCGTTCCGGAGCGTTTCATCTCGATCCGACCGGCATAATCGTCACTTCCGATGGCTATCAACTGCAGCCTGCCATTACGATTCCCACGAGCGCGACGAACGTAACCATCGGCACGGACGGCACCGTAAGCGTTCAGCTACCCGGGCAGCAGCAGGCACAGCAGGTCGGCACTATCCAGCTAGCGACGTTCGCCAATCCCGGCGGCCTGAACAGCATCGGGAGCAATCTCGTTCTCGAAACCACCGCGTCTGGAAATGCCATCACGGGAACTCCCGGCGGCGCCGAGGGCCTGGGCACGATTCAACAAGGATCGCTCGAGAATTCCAACGTCGATGTCGTCAACGAATTCATCCAGATGATCCTCGCGCAGCGCTCCTACGAAGCAAACTCGCGTGTTGTGCACGCCGCGGATGAAATGTTCCAGACCGTGAATGGCTTGACCAGCTAGGCCGGGTGAGATTGGCAGGTTTGCTCAGGCGAGTTGACCAGAGCTAAGAAGGGTGCCCATGCGAATCTATTGGCCCGTCATTTCTTCGACATTGCTCGCGCTGATGCTGGTTCCCGGAATCAAAGCCGGGGGCTTGCGGATCGCGCTCCTCGCAAGCACGGAGGTGCAAAGCGACACGATTCTTTTGGCGAATCTACTTCCCGGAACCGCGTCCCGGGGCATCCGCGATGCAGCAGGGAACGTCACCCTTGGCGCGGCGCCGCAAACTGGGACCACCCGTCAGTTTACTCGCGAAACTTTGAGTGCAGCGATTGCCGCTGGAGGGCTCTCTCCCGACGAATTTACGATACCTGCCGAGGTCACTGTTCGCCGCAGCGGCCGCCCGATTTCCCGCGAAGAAATTTACGCCGCCATCCAATCTGCTCTGGCGAAAAACCCTATCCCTGGCATTCCGCTGCTGAAACCTAGCGACCTGGCTTTCGAAGCGGACTTGTGCGTTCCGCCTGGTGACGCGGGACTGGAAGTCACTCAAATCACCTTCGATCAGTTCATTGGCCGCGCCCGGTTTCGGCTCTGGCCCAAAGCAGCGCCTGGCGCTCTTCCGTTCTTTGTGACGGCAAGAGTTGCATCCTCCTTTTCCGAGCCATCTCACTCTGGGCGAGTAATCACCGCATCGGCTCATCCCTCCGGCACGAACGAAATTTTCGCCCCCGTACTTGTCGCAGCCGATCGCCTCGCTCGACTGCATCTTCATTCTTCGAACATGGAGATGCTCCTCGAGGTGCGGCCATTGCAAAAGGGCCATCTCGGCGAAGTCATCCGAGTGCGATTGCCCGGAACGAGCCGCACCATGCAAGCACGTGTCACGGCCAATGGCGATCTCGATGCAACTCTTTAGGAGCGTCGGAATGACGCCAGTCCGTCCTCGAAGACTCTTAGTGGTTTATATTTTTGTTTGCGTTGCGCTCTGCTGTCCGGCCGCGCTCCCGCATGCGAAGAAACCAAAGCCGGATACCACTGCCACTCTGATGGACGACTATCTGAAGCGCGCTCGCGACATGAACCAGCCTGCGCCTGCTACTCCAGGTAGCCTCTGGGTTGCCACCGGCGCGCTCGCCTCGCTGGCGATGGATTACCGGGCTCTGCATACCGGAGATCTTATCCTGATTCATCTGAGCGACACTTTCAGCGCCGCCAGCGCCGGCGAAAACAGCCAGACTCGAGCCTTCAGCGCGCAATCCGGAATCACTGGGTTGGTAGGAAACATCGGCACCAAAAACCGCCTGCAAAATCTTTTCGGAGCCAACTCCAATAGCGCCTTGGACGGCAAGGGTTCCTCGACTCTAAGTTCGAATCTCACAGTGGATCTCTCCGCGCAAGTCTTGGAGGTTTTGCCCAACGGAGTTTTGGTCGTTCAGGCCGCGCGAGACATCCTCGTCGGGAACGATCGCCAGACTGTCGTTCTTCGCGGCCTGGTCCGGCCCGGCGACCTCGCCGTGGACAACTCGATCTTCTCGAGTGCCGTTGGCAATCTCGAAGTGGAGATAAAAGGAAAAGGAGCGGTGGCCGATGCGACGCGTCAACCCAACATCCTCGTTCGAGCGCTCTTACGTATTTTGACTTTCTGAGGAAAGCTATGATGTCTCGCGGCTTGAAACTTTTGGTCTCGGCCCTCGTGCTGCTGGAGCTTCTCTTGTTGCCAGAGAATACTTTGGCGAGCGATCAGCCCGCGTCTGCCCCGCCAGCCGCCCTGCACGTCGCCCGAATCAAGGATCTCACTACGGTCGAGGGCATCCGTGACAACCAGCTTATCGGCTATGGGTTAGTCGTGGGTCTCGCGGGCACGGGCGACAAACAGCAGACGATCTTTTCCATTCAGACGCTCGCTAACATGCTGCAGCGGATGGGCGTTAACATCAAATCGCAGCTCCTTAACGTTCAGGTCCGCAATATCGCCGCGGTATTCGTCACCGCGACGATTCCTCCTTTTTCGCGTCCGGGAATGAAAATGGATGTTACGGTTTCTTCCATAGGGGACGCCAAGAGTCTCGCGGGCGGTACGTTGATTCTGACGCCGCTCTCCGCACCGGACGGCCAGATTTACGCCGTCGCGCAGGGTCCTCTGATCATCGGAGGCTACTCGGCAGGGTCGGCGGCGAACTCTAAAGTCGTCAATCATCCAACCGTCGGCCGCATACCCTCCGGCGCGCTCGTCGAGCGCGATACTTCCCTGGACCTCACGAAGATCAAATCTCTCTCTCTTCTGCTGCGGGATGCCGATTTTGATTCGGCGCACGAAGTTGCCCTGGCCATCAACAAGGAACTTGGCTCCACGGCTGCTCATGCTGTTGATAGCCGCCGCATCGAACTGCCGGATGTCAGCGCCGAAGCCCCAGACGTGCAGACTCTCATGGCTCGCATCGGCGATCTCACCATTCACACGAAGCCACCCGCCATCGTTGTAGTTAACGAGCGCACCGGAACAGTGGTCATGGGTGGAAACGTAACCATTAGCGCTTGTTCGATTCTTCACGGCAATCTCTCGATTGAAGTGACCACCGAGCTTCAGGTTTCTCAGCCTCAGCCATTTTCCAAAACTGGGCAGACTGCTGTCGTTCCTCAAACCACCGTTCAGGCACAGGAGTCTCCTTTGCAAGTCGTCCAGCTCAAGGAAGGAGCGACTGTCGAAGAGTTAATCCGCGGCCTCCAGATATTAGGCGCCACGGCGCGCGACATCGTTGCCATATTGCAATCCATCAAAGCCGCCGGAGCCCTTAACGCCGAGCTACAGGTGATCTAGTGAATTTCGCCGACTCTTACAATGCCGCCGTCGCAACCAATGCGGCCTCAACGACCTCCCAAAGTGGGAAATCCTCGCAAAGTTCATCCGTTTCTAATACTCCGGCGGGCCGTAAACTGCGGCAAGCCGCCGGCGAGTTCGAAGGCATGCTGCTTTCCTCGCTTTGGAAATCAATGAAATCGACGTTTGAAGAGCCTGATGACGATTCGACCGATCCGGCTCACGACACTCTGGATGATTTGAGCATAGAGGCCATGTCCAATGCCGTGGGTAAGGCGGGAGGGCTCGGCCTTGGCAAACTGATTCTAAAGCACTTAGAGCCCATGCTGGCCAACTCGCAAGCTCAAAACGCCACAAGTGAGGGTAAAGGTTCGGCCCCGGTTGCCGATATTCCTTAGTGAGTGACGGAAGTGCAAAGGCCAGCATTAAAGTTTTCTGATATTCGGCCGATAGGAACGGAACGAGCAATAGATTTGAATTGCGCGCACTCGGCCTTAAAGACCTAGGAGTTTGGTTATGAAGATTGACCCCACAATTCAATTCCCCAGCGATCCGCAGTCCGATCGCGTTACCAACGCGCCCAGCAAGACGACGCAATCTCAAAGTTCTGGAAGCGCCACTGGCGCATCTTCCCCCAGCGGAGAAGACACGTTCAGCCTCTCGAGCGCACACGGCGAAGTGCAAACTTTGACGGCCAACCTCGCCAACGTGCCCGAGGTTCGCAACCAGCGCGTGGCGGCACTTCAACAACGCGTCAGTAACGGCTCGTACCAGCCGGATAGCCAGAAAGTGGCGGATGCAATAATCGCTGACCAAGGCGGCCGCAGGCAGTAAAACCAGCGAAAGGTGATTCACCGGTGGGAGATCTAAGTCCAGCGCCGCCAGTCCGCATCGAAGGTTCGTCGGCAGGCGAAGACAGAAACACAAGAGAGAGACGGACGCCGAAACCTGCGAAGCCGGTGACAGCCGTGCGCATTGACCCGCCATCGCCCGACGTGGACCTAGGTAAGGATGACAAGCACGAGCTGGACGAACGGGCCTGAACCGTGAGCGCTGAAACCACACGATATCTTGAACTGCTCGAAGAGCGGCTCGCTCTCCTCGGTTCTCTTGCCACCGCGCTAGGCGCGGCTCGCGCAGACATCGTCTCTCTGGATATCAATGGACTGGAAGCTCGGATAGGCGAGCAGGAAAGGCTGTGCAACGAGATACGCTTGTTGGACACGCAGCTCGATCGTGTTCAACGCCAGTGCACGGCGCACCTTGGCGGAGTCGCAGGCCAAATGCTGGCCTCCGCGACTGACTCTGAAATCACGCGGCGCCGGGAGACCCTAAACCGATTGGCCCGGGTGCAAGCCAGCGTGAAACAACTCAACAAAGAACATCAAGCGCTCCTGCGACGTTCGCGCCGGACCGTTAGCGCGCTGCTCAATTCGTACCGTTCTTTTGCTCTCACCTACTCGGATCCTTCTCATGCCCGCAGCTTTGTGGGAGAAGGGCTCTAGCCATGGGCAGCCTCTCCGCGAGTCTGAACATCGCCGCTCAGTCTCTTCAGGCGGAAGAAACGGCCATTCAGACCACCACGAACAACATCGCCAACGCCAATACGCCGGGCTACTCGCGCCAAGTCGCCAATTTTGACGAAAGCACGCCGGTGCAATTTGGCAATCTAACGCTCGGCTCTGGTGTTGAGATCAGCCAGATCACCAGTCTTCGTAGTTCTGTGCTGGACCTGCGCGTCAATCAGGAAACACAGCAGCAGGGCGATCTGAATGCTTTCATCAGCGCGGGCCAGCAAATTCAGTCGTTGTTCAATGAGACCTCTGGCACAGGCTTGCAAGCACCCTTAACCGCATTTTTCGACAGTCTTTCTCAACTTTCAGCGAATCCCAGCGATCCCAATACGCGCCAGGCGGTTTTGACGGCGGCGCAGAATCTTGCCTCTGCGTTCAATCAGACTTCCTCGAACCTCGGCTCACTTCAGCAGAGCGAGAATCTCTCCGTCACGCAGTCCGTGAGCCAAATCAACACTCTTACGGCACAAATCGCCACGGCCAACACGCAGGTCGCCGCGGCCACTAGCGCTGGGCAGAATGCCGGTCCTTTCATCGACCAGCGCCAGCAGCTCATCAATCAGTTGTCCAGCCTCATTGACGTTTCCTCGATCGACGCCGGCAACGGCAGCCTTACTCTCACGACCAGCAGCGGAGCGGCGCTCGTCGTCGGTGGGCAGAGCTATCAGCTCACCACGCAAACCAATCCCACTACTGGATTTCAGGACGTCTACTCCCGAGGCACGGACATCACCACGAGTATCACGAGCGGCCAGCTTGCCGGGCAGATCCAAATCCGTGACCAGGAGATCCCCTCGATCCTCACTTCTCTGGATTCTTTGGCTTCCAATCTGGCCACGGCAGTGAACACGCAGAATGCCCAAGGCTATGACCTGAATGGAAATCCGGGAGGCAATATTTTTGTCCCGTCCCCCGCCGGCGGAGTGGGCGCGGCACAATCCCTCGCGGTTGCCATCACCGATCCCTCGCTGATTGCTGCCAGCGGCGGTCCCGCTCCAGGCACTCCCGGAGACAACACGAACGCTAACGCCCTCCTCGCCATCCAGAATCAGCCCATCGTGAACGGGCAGACTCCTCTCAACGCCTATTCCGGTCTGGTGTTCCAAATCGGCAACGACGTTTCCACCGCGCAAAGCAATCAGCAGTCCGGGAGCCAGGTTCTTCTGCAACTTCAGAACTTGCAGGCAGGCGTCTCCGGCGTCGATATCAACGAAGAGTCCGCCAATTTGATCCGCTTCCAGAGCGCCTATGAAGCTGCGGCACAGATTTCCGGCATTATCGATTCATTGATCCAAACGACCATCGCCATGGTTCCAGCGACGTAAACTATGTCTATCAGACTCAATCCCAATCCGCTGCCCGACCTGCTCGCTGCCATTCAGCAAAGCGACCAGAACATGAATACCGCTTCACAACAGCTTTCCAGCGGCCAAAGCGTCAACCAGCTTTCCGACAACCCGGCTGCCGCTGCCTCGGTGGTCCTAAATCACAATCAAGCAAGCCAGGACGACCAATTTTTGTCGAATATCGGAACGCTGCAGCCCCGCTTTCAAGTTGCGGACTCCACCATCAGCGACGTTGTTACCGCGCTTACGCAAGCGATCTCTCTGGGGACTGAAGGCGCCAACGGCACGCTCTCTGCCAATGACCGGCAGGCTATCGCCGCGCAAGTACAAGGAATCCAAACTCAAGTGGTAGGCCTTGCCAACACCACCACCCAGGGCGGTTATCTTTTTTCTGGAACTGCTGTCGACACGCAGCCTTTTACTTTGGATCCGACCACCGGAGCGGTCACGTATAACGGCAATACGAATGTCACCTCGACCCAGCTTTCCAACGGCAACTCTATCAATACCAACGTTCCCGGCAGCCAGCTCTTCCTCAATCCCTCTGGAAGCGTTTTTACGGCCCTCCAGGATTTGAACTCCTCGCTGCAATCCGGCAACAACATTGGGACCGCCGTGGTGGAAGTTCAGAACGCGCTGAGCACTCTCGACACTCAGCGAGTTTTCTATGGCAATGGGCTCAATGAGATCAACAACAGTGAAAATTTTCTCAATCAGGACAAAATCAATCTCAGCACGCAGGAAAACGCTTTGATAGGCGCGGATCCTGCCGCTGCTGCCTCAAACCTGGTACAAGCGCAGACTGATAACCAGGCCATTCTCAGCGCCGCAGGGAGAACGCTCAGTCTGCCCAACCTGCTCGACTATCTGCCGGTGCCGTAAATTCGTCGGTTCTCGGTTCCAGGATACGATTTACAAAATGAGCCCGGCGAGGCGTTTCGCGGATGGGCTCCAAACCATAAAAAGCGTCTAGACCGCGACGCAGTCTTCGACTCCAGCGATCAGCCTCTCTGCTGCCATTTTGTCTGTGCTTTCTCTATGGACTGCGTCATGCCGGTCCGAAAGGCCAGACCAGAGAACTTTTCCGCGACGATTTGCTGCCCCGCCTGGCCCATTTTTCCGGCAAGCACGTTGTCCGAAAGCAATTGCAAGGCGTAACCCGCAAGTTCCGCCGGATCATCAGAGAGAAAGCCGCTGACGCCATGCACCACCGGCGACGTTGGATGGGCGTTCCCCAATACAGGTAGGCCGGCAGCCATAGCCTCCAGTGTCGCCGTGTTATACCCATCCTCGAGGTTCGGATCCGCGGTATGGATGTAGAAGCGGTGGCTCTGGAGAATTTTTTTCAGCTCCTCCCAGCTTCGCGAGGCCTGGACGCCGGGAATTTCCGGATTGTGTCCCACCAGGGTCACAGGGAGGTTCGCAAACGCTCGCTCATGAAATTCCCAGAGAAGCGTCTGCGGCCGGCGCTTCACAAAACTGGAAATGCGCAGCCCCTTTGCCAAATGTCCCGTCCACGGCAGATATTCCGCAGGATCGGCGCTGAGCGGCACGATATCCTCTTCGAATCCCCAAGAGCCTCCCTTTAGTTTGGAGACGGCCATCACGTGCGTTCGCGTGATTCCGGCAAAGCGAGAGACCGCCCGCCGAAAATCCTCCGGGTTCGTTTTTGCCCCCTGCTCAAGGATGATTCCTTCGAGCGTCAGATGAATTACCAGAAGCCGCGGCCCTTGCAGCGTTTTACAATCGAGGAGGTCAGTCACATTGTGGACGATGATGCAGTCGTACATTTCCTTTGCTGCGAGCACCTCCGAGAGCGCGACTAATCTGGCGTTTGCCGGAACTGGACGAACCGCCGCGTCCCACGCGCGCGTGTGGCGGCCCGGCAGCCCGACTACAACGTCCAGCGGACGACGTAGCAACTGAAGCTGGTAAACCCAGGCTTCGTGACAATTAAAGACCAGCAGACGGCCGTTCATACGATGGAATGCTTCTTGGCGTGCGTTTCAGTTCTTAGACAACTCTAAGAATGGGGATGGAAACTTCGCGCACCTGCGGGTCAAAACGAGCACCCAAATGGCCAGCGAGACCCTAATCTCAGCACTAGATCGAGTGAACTCGAGCAAGGTCAGCGTGCTCCATCTCTCATCGCGTGAACGGAAATATTGCGCGGCGAGACTATAAACCTCATGATGCGGCGCCTCGATACGAGAGCGGTCGCGCTAGCATCAAGAAAAGAAAACGGGATTTCAAAATGAGAAAACCGGCGAAGGCCTCAACGGATTAGTCGCGTGGCCGCCGCCCATCGCGAAACTGCGTCGAAATGCTTACGTGCCTCATCTATTCGTCCTCGCCGGGCGATGAGCATCATGCGCACGCGTTCGAGAGCCGCGTGCAGCTCTGCGAGATGCTGCTTGTAGATCGCGAGCTCCCCTTCGATCTCTGGCTGCTGAGCAACCAGCTCCTTGGCGCGCTTCATGATCGGAGCCATCTCTGAAATCGGTTGTGAGAGTGCCCGAACCTGCTCTGGTCCGAAATTGCGTTCCCCTCGAAGGGCGCCGCGACTTTCCTCGAGCAAAACGCCGACTCTGGCGTTGACCGCAGCAATCTTTTCTCGCAAAGCGCCACCCATCATGCTCGCCAATTTCCGCGCGGTGCCTCTGAAGGTTCCGCGCCCAGTGTTCGCGTTGTTGTACTGGAGCTTGCCTGCAACTGTGCCGCTACCACAGCGGAGATTTTTCCTTTTCCGTTCATCTTTTCGTCAGCCGCGTGCCAAGCCTGACGCACCGTCCCAAAAAGTGCGGCGATCTGTCCGACCGCTTGGCGGCTGCTCCGGATACTGGCTTCAAGGATCATGCCGCGAGTCGTTGCATAAAAGCGCTGGAGTTCCGCAGCCACCTTTCCTCCGCGCTCATAGTCGAGAACGTTTTCGAGCTCAGCGATCACCCGCAGAGCATGGTTTAGCTCGAAAGTACGCTTTTCAATATCGCCTTGAGCGATGGCGTCGCCGGCGCGGCGAAGATCGCGCAGAATCGTGTCATATAGCGCCACAACGAGTCCGATGGACGAAGCGCCCCGCACGTTCGCTTCATTGTAGAGTCCCGCGATGTCCGATGGTGAGAGAGTCATTATAGGCTTCCTAATTGAGACGTAATTTGTTGGGTCAGAAGCGGCAGCTCTTGCAGCGTTACGTTCATCTGGCTGTAGGTCTGCGTTAGAGATTGCTGCTGCGTGGTAATCGAGGCTTCCAGGTCATTGATCTGACTCGCGAGATCTTCTTGAGTCTGCGTTATGCCCTGCAGGTCGAGACTCAGCGATCCGGTGCCCGCGGCGTTGATGTTGTTTATGATGCCGTCCAGGTTTTGCGCGAATCCGGTCGTCGTGTTCTGGAAGAAATTCTGAACGGCGGAAAAATTGTTCTGCAAAGCCGATTGCAGTGTCCCGGAGTCCACCGAGAGTGTTCCGTCGTTGTTGAGGTTCACGCCGATGCTTGCCAGATTCACGGCGCCATTGTTTCCCGAAACCGCGAAGTCCACTGCGGACAGCAGCTGAGCCTGAGCATCGCGGAGGCTCCCGTCCGCCTCCAGCGGCCCTCCGCCGGAGCCATCGGAGCCCACGGCAAACTGTGTATTGATGTCGTTGATCGCCTGGTTGTACGCGCTGACGAAATTGTTGATCGCATTGGTGGCGCCAGTCGTGTCGGCGCCAACGGTGAGCGTCACCGGAGAATCTGTCGGCGAGCTTAGATTCAAAGTCACGCCCGGGATAACTCCCGTGACGGTGTCGGTGGTGCTGCTGACGGGAATGCCGTCAATGGTGAGCGATGCGTTGCTGCCGGTTACGGCTTTTGTAAAGCTGAGCCCGGTTGTATTGTTCGAGACCGTGAGGTCCCCGGGAGCTCCGGTGGTGTTGCTGACCAGGGCGAGCCGAGCCCCGTTTGCATCATTCACCACGCTTGCAGTCACGCCAAGGTTTTGGCTATTGATCGATGCGGCCAGCTCATTGAGCGTATTGTTCGTGGAATCCACCGTGACGGTCACCGGAGCGTTCGAACCCACTTGCAGTTGAAAACTGCCGGTTCCAATGGATGTGTCGCCGCTGGCGACGTCGTTGGTGTAGTAAGACGATGTTGTCGCCAGTGAGTTGACGCTGATCGTATGTATACCTGCGGTTGCCGTTCCGTCCGACGACGCGTTCAGCACGTCGGTGTTCGACGAGGTGGCCGTTTGTCCGTCCAATCCTCCGAGTGGGTCGCTCAAAGCCTGTTCCGCGCTCTGCAAATTGCTCAAATCCGTCTGGATCTGTTGCAGGGCTGTGGTCTGCGAGGTAAATGTGGTCTGTTCGCTCTGCAGTTCCTGGACCTGTGCCAAAGGCGCAGCCAGTGCAGCGTCCACAAATGCTTGCACATCGATTCCGGCCCCCAGTCCGCCCAGTTCATTCGTACTCCCCAGCGACCCCAGATTGATGCCCGTTGTCCCCATGTCTCTTGCTCCTTGGATCCCTACGCTTTCGTATCGGTTTTCTGCGTTGTCAGAGCGGCCTGCGCCTTAAGATATTCCTCGATGTTTTGCCCTACCTGCCGTATTTCTTCGGGTGGGATCTCACGGACAATTTGTCCGCTCTGCGGATCCGTGAGCACGTAATAAGTGCTCCCGTCTGGATCCTTACGAAAGCTCAGCGCCAACGATTCGGTGGCGGCCACCTGCCCCGGGGCAGGCTTCTGGACTTCGGTGGCGGCGGGAGTGTTTGGCGCTCTGTTCGGCGGGCTGTTTTGCGACGCAGCAAGAGTGGGAGTCCGGACGCTGGGTGTTCCTCCAGCGTCGGCAGGATTCGTTGCCGGGAGTTCTGGACCAATTCTCATGGTCATTCACATCGGAAGCTGTCACGGGCGAGGTCCGCAGACCCCGCCCGCCGCTTCGTTCTAGCTACCTTTAGCGCAGCAAGGTCAGAACGTTCTGCTGCACTGTGTTCGCCTGGGCCAAGGCCGCGAAACCGGTCTGTTCCAGGATGCTGTACTGCGACAGGTTCGAGACCTGCTGCGGGATGTTCGCAGCCGTAATCTGATCCTCAGCAGCTGTCAGGTTTTCCACCTGGGTGTTGATGACGTTCACAGAAGCCTGCAAGCGATTGACCGTTGCACCGATTTCGCCGCGGGTTCCTGCCACGTTTGCGATGGCTCCGTTGATGTCGGTCAGCGCAGTTTGCGCGGTCGCTGCCGTCGTGAGGTCGTCGGCGGAAAGGTCCACGGCGGTGCTGCTGCCGTCCGCGTTAGCAATACTCGCCGCGGCCAGAGTGCCAACCGTTACCCCGATCGTTGTCGTGCCAACGCCGTCTGACAAAAAGATGGACGTCGTGGCGGCCGTGAAGACCGACGTGCCGTTGAACGTGGTTGCCGAGCCGATGCTGTCGATTTCGTTCTTGATCTGCGTGAACTCGGCATCCAGCGCGGTGCGCTGCGAGCTGCTCACCGTGCCCGTGGCGGACTCGGTGGCTAGTGTCACGGCGCGGTTAAGCAGGGTAGTGACCTGCGAAAGAGCTCCGTCAGCCACTTGCAACGCGCCGACACCGTCGTTGGCGTTGTTTGCGGACTGATTCAGTGCTGTGATGTTCGCTTCCAAGCCGTTCGCAATAGCGAGGCCCGCCGCGTCATCGGCTCCTGAATTGATTCGTGAACCCGAAGACAATTGTAAGAGCGTATTCGAAAGGCTGGACTGAGTCGTGTTCAGATAGCCTTGCGCGTCTAGCGCTGGGATGTTGTTTAAGATACTGAATGACATGGCGTGAGGCTCCTTTTCTCTCTGAATGCCGAGAGTCGTTTGGCGTCCGGGAGCCCGTGGTGCGCGGGGCTTGAACCCTTAGGTCCCAGGTGGCTCGCACTTTGCTGCGGAACAGCCAACGTACTCACCCTGTTTATCGGCGAATCGCGAAAAGGCTTTAGCCTCCTGAAGTCCTCGAATCTAAAGAACTTGCTAATTCTGGCATCGCTGGCATCGGAGCAACCTCGGCTAGGCCGCGCCCTAGAGCTTCGTTACCGGGGTAGAGCTGCAGGCCGGATTGCAAAGCTGCCGCGGCCCTTTCCAATCTTCGCGCCCTAGCCCACAAACTAGCAGCGCGCAGGAAGTCGGCCGGCTGCGGCGAGCCTATGGATTCCAATTTTTTGCCGGCTGCTTCAGCGGCGTCCGCAATCCAGTCCAGCCAGACCAGCGCCAGAATCAGCCGGTCATGCAATTCGCGCGTTGCCGGACTGCGGTCTACCGCATTCCGGATCCGTTTGAGCCCTTGAGATACGCTTCCCGACCGCACCTGCGCCAGCCCGAGTTTGCATGCGAGCGGCAGGTTGCCGGAATCCCTCCGTAAGGCTAGCAGGTAACTTTCGCTGGCACGCCGACAGTCCTTCAAGTTGTAGAGAGCATCTCCCCGCGTCTCCGCTACGAGAGAAGTCCGGTGTCCTCGTTTCTCGGCTTCCTCCAGGCATTCGAGCGCGGCGTCAAAGCGTTCGAGTTTTAGCGACGCTAATCCTTGAAAAAACCAGGCCACGCTCAACCGGGGATTCAGTTCACAAGACCGTTGGAAGAGCGACAACGCTTCCGGATAATTATGAAAATTGTCGAGCTCCACGAGCCCCAGCTCGAGGTGCGCCTGCGCGTTTTCAGGCATTTCGCGAATTTTCTCGCGGCCGAGCTCGCGGTAAAACTGGTTTTTTCGCGCGCGCGTCTCGGCATCCGCCGCCAAACCGAAATGGTGAATGTAGAAGGGCGCCACATCGAGCTTGCGGCCAAGCTCCTGAATGCGCGGTCCGACGCTCTCGTGCACACGTCCGACAAAATATATGTCCTTTTGGCGCCTGAAGAGGCGCACATTTTCATGCTCCACGAACGCCGGGTAGGCGTTCGCGGCGGGCAGCAGCCAATCATTCGGTTTCGCCGCGGAGTCCCATACTCGCTCTTCCAAACTCAGCACATAGTTGCGAATCGTCACCACAAAGCCAGCGACCGTCCGCCGCTCCAGCAGGGGCCGAATCTGTTTGGGGGCACTCGAATCCAGCAGTTCATCCGCATCGAGGGCCAGCACCCAGTCGCTTTTCACTTCCAGGAGCGCGCGGTTCCGCGCTTCCGCAAAATTGTTTGTCCAGGGAATGGAAACGACGCGGGCCCCGAGCTGCTTTGCGACGTTTATGGTGTCGTCCGCTGAACCCGTGTCTGCAATCACCATCTCATCCACCGCACCTCGCGCGCTCTCCAGGCAGACTGGAAGCATCGCTGCCGCGTCCCGCACAATCATCGAGAGCGCCAGCGTGCTCATGGCGCAGCCGCCATCTGTGGCGCGGCGTTCTCTTCATTGGCCCGCTTCACTCCTTTGGTCTCCCACGCTCCCAGAAAGCTTTCGAAAAGGTATTGCCAATAAACCATGGGAACAATCTTCGCGAGCTTTTGCCACAGCTCCTCGGCACCGGTGCTGCCATCGGCGCGTTTTTGAAAAAAGGGCAGCAGTTCCAACTGCTCCAAGGCTTCCAGCGCCTCCGTGGAGACCGCCACCGCCTCGCGGTTTTTCTCTACAGTAGCCTTTATCCGCGTCCGGTCGGATGGTCGGAGCATTCCGAAGGGACCTGTGCCATTGCCAAGGAGCTGCGGATGCTTCTGAAACAGCAGCCAGTCCATTTCGCCATACGCACGCGCCCGCCGCAGAAGATCATTGAGGGTAAACTGTCCGTGTTCGTGCCACGCGTCAGCCTCCGGGTGAAACAAAACGCGGTAGCCCTTCCGCATCAGTCGCGTCCCGAGTTCCGTATCCTCGGCCACCCTGAAGCGTGGGTCGAAGTTCCCCGCTTCCAGGACTGCGTCGCGGCGAATGCTCAAATTGCAGCTGATGAAGTACGCGCTCTCCTGATAGAAGCCCGGCTTAAGTGTGTTCTGCGGAAAGAGGAACTTGGAGTGATTGATCCAAAACGATAGCGCGCGGTGTACGCATTCTTCCGAAGGACGAAATGATCCCAGAACTGCCAGATTCTCTCGGCTGCTTTGTCTCTGGACCTTCAGATGTTTCGCAAGCAAGTTCGAGGTTGCCACTGTATCGTCGTTCATCAAGAGAACGAATTCGCCGCGAGCCGCTTCTATTCCCGTGCGCCGCGCCGCTCCTGCTCCCTGATTCTCCTGCTGGATGAACTTCAGGTTCGAGCTTGGGTGGGTAAAGCTCCGGCACAACTCTTCCGTACCATCCGTCGAGCCATCGTCAACTACAACGATTTCCCATCGCTCCATTGGCAAGCACTGAAACGCGAGCGCGGCGAGACAGAGACGAAGTGTCTCTTTGCGGTTGCATGTCGGAATGATCACCGATATTTCTGGATCTCGTCCGGCGCGTCGCGGCGAGCCGTGCTTCACAGGAGCCGTCGAAGGCGCTTCCGCCCCTGGCGGTAACGCCAGGCGCACAGCCTCCTCTTCGCAACGTTTTGCAGACTGCTTGTCGCCTATGCTTCTATACGCTTGCGCCATATCAGTGAAGAGCCTGATGTGGAAGACTGTCGCAGGCAGTCCTCCGCGCTGCATCGAGAAAATATGTCTGAAGTGGGCTAGCGCTTCCGCAGCACGCCCTCCTGCGAGTAACGTTTGCCCCGCCTGCCAATAGGCGAACATCCGCAATAAGTGCCGGTAGTGTGCGGGCCGCTGCTTCAGAACTTCCGGATTGCTCTTTTCTACCGCGCGATAAGCCCAGACGTACCCCGGGTCCATCGGATTGACAGGCAAATCCGCGATTCGCAACATGATCTTGCGAATTTGCGTTTCAAATTGGCTGCGCGAAAAGTTGCAAACAATAAGGTTTCGCCCTCCTGTAGCAATCCGTTTCCATAAAACCGCATCGCGGTGCAGCCGCAACACACTCGCCGCAAACTCCTCTGGTTTGTCGGCGACGAGCGCGTGAACGCCATCCTCCAACTCGATTCCTTCCGCTCCGACGGACGTCGTTACGATCGGCAGTCCGTGAGACAAGGCCTGCAAATTCTTCGTGTTGATCCCCGTCCCGTAACGAACCGGTGCCGCAAAAATCCTGCTCGCCGCAAACACAGGCGCTAACTTTTCGACTCTCCCGAGGCACTTTACGTTGGGATAGCGTTTCTCCAGGTCTTTCGGTGCCGCGTTCCCTGCGATAAAGAGCGTCAGCCGCGGTTCCTCCTTGATCACCAGCGGCCAGATGGATTCCAGCATCCATCGCAAGGCATCGCCGTTCGCCAGGTTTTCAAAATTCCCTAGAAACAACACCCCGTCGCGTTCCGCGAATCCAGGTCCCTCGGGCGCGTCCTCCGCCCGCATCGGGAGCAACTCAGTTTCCAGGTTGGGACACAACTCCAGAAATCGCTTTTTGTCTGCTCTTGCGATGTGCAGAACCAGATCTGCTCGACCATACACCTCCGCCTCGCGCGCCTCAAAATCGTTTCCACGCTCCAAGTCTGAAAATAATCCGCTCACCGCCGCCAGCCGCCGCTCGCGCTCCCCGTGACGGTCATCTGTAAGCACTAGAATCCGTGTCTTGCTCGAAAACTCCCGGATCTCCTGCAAGTAATCCTCGGCCACCGATATCCCTGACCAAAACCAGTGAAATAGAATCGCCGCGTCAAACTTCTCCCGCTCTAGCAATTCGTGGAGGTTCCACTGTGTTGCCCGGTCATCCCCGATATGCCGCAAACGGTTCGGATCATCCGCCAACATCTTCACGCCTAGTGCCTCCAGCGCTGGCCCATATCGCGTGGAGTCTTTTCCACTCCGGGCCACGTACGTTAGCCGATGCCCTTGCGCGCGAATTTCCCGAATCACGTCCATGAGCCGCGCATCCGACCCACTACAATCGAAATGCGGTAGCACTTCGTGAATCATCAGAATGTTTTTCGAGGGATTCTTTTCCATGGAGGTTTCAGCCCAGTTCCTTTGTCCCGATGAATCGCCAGAGTCCCAGGCACAGCCGCCTCACCGCTGCGTCGCACGCTTGTGCCAGCGGCTCCGGTTTTTTCTCGAGCTGGATAATCAGCTGGCTCACGCGTGCATAAAGCTCCGCCACTTTCGTCATCCGCCGCCGGATTCTACTTTCCAGCGCCGGTCGCAGCCCTGGATGAATCGCTTTCTCCAGGCGCGTGCACATCTCCGAAACCTGCGGCGCGAACCATAGCACGTGCTCCATGGTCGCGTAGCGGTCCACTGGATTCAGCCTCACTCCTCCTCGCCTGAAGGCCGTCATGTAATACCTTTCTCCGCGCTCGTATCCCACCTGGTACTCTTCCGCCGTTTTTCCCTTCGCCATGCAGAAGTATTCGACAGCTTGATTCCGCGAAAGCGCCGTAATTCCCGTCAGCCCATAGTGGTGATCGCTCATTAACTGGTCGATCCCATATTTGTTCGGAATCTGAATGTAGATCACGCCTCTCGGCCGCAGCATTTTACAGAGCCCGGCAATCGCTTTCGTCGGGTCCATCACGTGTTCCAGCACGTCCTGGCACACCACCACATCGAACGTTCCCAGGCGATCTCGCATCCCCGCGTCCGTGATGTCTCCTTCATAAAATGGAATCGACATCCCCAGCTCTTCCAGTCTGCGTTTTCCCGTTTGCGCGCGCTCTTCGTCAATCTCCACTCCCATAACGTCCGCGCTTTGCTCCGCCATCGCGATCAGCATCCCGCCGTATCCCGACCCCACGTCCAGAACGCGTCTCCCCCGGACTGGCGTCACCTGCCGAATCGTCCTCACAATTTCCCGTCCTCGCTGGATCTCGCGGTTCGCATAATCGCGCCAGACCGCCGCGCTCGGACCCTCTGCGTACTCCCCGCTTGTCAGTCGCTTCGCCAGAACAGAAGGGAAGTACGAGCGATCCGCTTGTGTCTGCTCGATGGCCTGCTGCACTCGAAGCCGCTCGTTCTGCGGGCAAGATTCCAGCAGCGCCTTGTATTCCGTCAGCGCCACATCCTCGGCTCCCCCTCCTCGCAAGATATCCGCCAGGAGATATCGCGCCTCGCGGTCCTTCGGATATCTCCGGCTCAGGCTCTCCGCCGCGACTCGCAATCCGGCCATTGCCGCACGCCATTGCCGGAACAGCGTCGTTACTTCCTTCTGCGGCGCCCGTCCCGCGCCTTCTCTCATCGACCGCCCTGGCTTCTCGATCTTCACCATTGCCGTGCCGTTATTCCGGCAAAGCACCTTCGATGCAAATCCTATAGCTCGGGCGGCTGCGCACACCGCCGCCGCGGAGTTCCAAAACATCAGCGTCGGCTCTCGCCGACAATCCTTGTACTTGTCCAGCACCGCGCCAAAGTACCGGTCCGTCGCGATATTCAGGCAGTCTGTATCGCTCATTCCAAAAACGAACATCCCGCCCGGCTCCAGCACTTCCATCAACTGCTTGAAATAAAGCACCATGTCGAACAGGTTGAAATGAATGAAAACGGCGTTCGAATACGCCTTGTTGATTCGAGCGCCGGCCAGAAATCCCAGCTTCCCGAATTCCATCTGGTGGAATTCGACATTTGGAAATTCCCGCAGTTCTTCCTTGCAGAACGCTAAAAACTCTCCGCTGATGTCCACGCAGAACACACGCTCGCAGAACGGCACAAAGGCCCGCGCCACGAACCCGCAGCCGCTCCCCAGATCCAGGATTCGGTCCTCCGGCTCCGGGCTTAGTGCTTCCAACAAGAACCTCGACTCATTCAGTTTGTAGGCCCGAATCTCATCCAGCCGGCGCTCGGGATCCGGCCCGAAGTCGTTTCCCACCAAAGCGTGGAGGAGTTTTTTACGGTCGTTAAATTCCCACCGCTCAGCGGCCTTGGGGTCGTTTATTTCCACGACAGAGGCCACTTTGCCGCCGGTTTCGCTTACAGCGACGGGCAGGATGGACTCGCTCTTACGTTCAGTTGTGCTCTGAAGTGTTGCTTCCTTTTGCATTTTGCTCCTCGCTGGAATGAGCAGACGCCAGAGCGGCATCTGCGCTGCCTGGGGATCCGCACTGGGCCGCTATCCGCCCTTAGCGTTCAAGCATGGCGAATTCCCGCTCGCGCGCCTGGCTCATCGCCAGGATCTGTTCGGCAGCCTCATAGAGATTGGACGCCACCTTGTATTGTTCGTCGCCGGTTTTCTCCACTTGCAGAAACGCGTCTCGCTGGATGCGAATACAAGGGCATCCCGCCTCTTCGGCCGCCTGCAAATCGTTCTCCCTTTCGCTCACAAAATAAGTCTCTTTTAAGACCAACCCATGGTCGGCTTTCGCGCGCTCGATCATTCCCTCGCCCGGCGTGTAGCAGTCGCAACGCTCTCCTCTTCCGTGGCGGCAGTAATACAATTGCGCGATGTGGCCTCCCGAAAGGGCCACCTCGAGCAGGAACCTGCGCGTGATCGAATCCAGCTCGCTCGGGGACGGTTGTCCCTCGCACTCGCAGTTTTGCCGCGATATCACAATCCCAGCGTAGCCATTAAGGGCCAATAGCCGCAGCGCTTCGAGCGCGCGCGGCAAGAATTCAAATTGAGCCCAGCACTTCGCATTGCCATTCGCGTTGCGCCGGTTGATCACTCCTTCCCGGTCCAGCAGGAAGTAGCGTCGTCGTCCCTCGTCCATGACCAGCCTTTCGTCACGTCTGGCAGCTCAAAACGAACTCTTCTTACTTTCCGACCTTCACGGTTCCTGCCTTCCGTCTGCTGCTAGAGCGTGTTGCTGCGGGAAACATCGCGCGCTCCCTTCCGAACTCTCTTATGCCGTCTCATGCCACATTGAGATCACCGTCCCAATTCGGGCTTGTCCCTATCCATGCCGTTCCCGCTTGAGCAAAGTTCACGCTGCGAATCTTGCATTTTGTTCATCAAGCTCAACTTAGGAACGCTCAATGTTTCATCCTGGCTTCCACCTCAACATGTCCTGTGGGAATCGTGCACGCCTTTGGCCAATGAGAAAATTTCAATCCTTTCTAGAAACCTCTCCCGCAAAAAATCCTTGGTAGCTTTCCAATCCTGCCGATGCTCCTATCGATGCTCCGTTATGGTGCCCTACGTGCACCTGTCTCGCTTCGGGCGGTCTCTCATGATTCGACTCACGCGTCTCAACAACCAACCCATGATGGTCAATTCCGACCTCATCAAGTTTGTCGAGAATGCCCCGGACACGGTTTTAACCCTTATCACGGGCGAGAAGGTGATCGTGTTAGAGTCCGCTGAAGTGGTGCTCGAAAAAATCGTCGCTTTTCGTCACACCATCATCGCTGGACCAAAACTGCAGCTCCCCGAGCCGCTGCCAACACAGGCGCCCCCGGTGCCCCCTTCCCAATCCAACGTGGAGGACAGCTAGCGCCCCGCCATGGACAAAAGCAGCTTTGCAGGTATCGCCATCGCACTTGGTGGGATTCTCCTCGGCCTTATGCTTGAGGGGGGCAAGTTCGCCCAGGTTCTCCAGCCCACCGCGGCCATCATCGTTTTTGGTGGGACCCTCGGCGCTGTCATGCTGCAATTTCCCCTTCGAGTGGTTATCGCCGCCTTTCGCTCCCTCGGGCGCGTTTTCTTTGACAACTCCAGGAACCCTCAATCTCTGATCGGCGAAATCGTCGGCTATGCCCATAAGGCGCGCAAGGAAGGCATCGTCTCCCTCGACTCCGAACTCGAAGCCATCCAGGATCCTTTTCTTAAAAAAACTCTCATGCTGGCCATCGACGGCACTGAGCCGCAGGAAATTCGCAAAATGATGGAACTCGAACTCGACAACCAGGCGGAACACGATGACAACATTCCCAAGGTCTTTGAATCTGCCGGAGGTTTCTCACCCACGATTGGAATCATTGGCGCCGTCCTCGGCTTGATCCAGGTCATGCAACACCTCGACGACATCGGCGAAGTCGGCCGAGGCATTGCCGTCGCTTTTGTGGCCACCATTTACGGCGTCGGCGCCGCCAACCTTTTCTTCCTTCCCGTATCCGGAAAGATCATGATGCGCATGCGCCAGGAACAGACACGCAGGGAAATGGTCCTTGAGGGCGTCATCTCGATCCTCGAAGGCATGAACCCCCGCATGATTGAAACAAAACTCATGGGCTTCTTCTCTCAAGCCAATGAAAACGCAAACAGCAAGCTTTCCGTATGAGACGCCGGAAGAAATATGCGGGACATGCCAATCACGAGCGCTGGCTCGTTTCCTACGCGGATTTCATCACGCTGCTTTTCGCGTTTTTCGTTGTTCTGTACGCGTCGTCGCAAGTGGATAAGCGCAAAATCGGCAGGCTGGCTCTTTCCATCCAGGTTGCCTTTCAGGAACTAGGTGTGTTCGAAACCTCCAACACAAAGATTCCTCTTAGCGATGCGGAATCCGTCCCTTTTTCGCAGGTGCAAGTCGTAGAAAACTCCGAAAAGACAACGGACATAGAGCACTTTGTTCAGCCGATGAAAGGTATTCTGAGCACCAATCAATCCGCCGCGCCAATGAAGGTTCTCCAGTCCGAACTGGAAAAAGCCCTCGCCCCGGAAATTAGCAAGCATACCGTGGACATACAGGCACGTCGGGAAGGCCTCATCGTCAGCTTGCGCGAAATTGGCTTTTACGAAAGCGGCTCCGCCAGCCTTCGGCCCTCCTCGAAGGAAGCCATCGATCGCCTCGCGGCAGTCCTTCGCGCGCACACCGAATCCCTGCGCATCGAAGGCCATTCTGACAACCAGCCCATTCACAATGCTCGCTTCGATTCGAATTGGGAGCTTTCCACGGCGCGCGCTGCCGATCTCGTCAAACTTTTGATCACTCACTATCACTTCGATCCCACTCGCCTTGCGGCCGCAGGCTATGCTGAATATCATCCCGTTTCCTCGAACGATACCCCGGAAGGGCGCGCGCGCAATCGTCGCGTCGACGTTGTGATTTTGAACCCTCCTGCGCCGGAGCGTATCGCTCCCGACGTGTCTCCCGCTCCCGCCACTCCCGCTCCTGCAAAAGGCTCTGTGGTGTCCCCTTCTCGCTAATGCTTATCCTCCCTCGCAGCCGCGCTCCATTTCCGGGGGATACTCTTTGCGCCATCACCGCTCGATACTTGGTTGACACATCTCCCTCTCACCCTCACTATGCTCTTACCCCCTTCCAAATTTAATTTCCGGTGTGAGCCGATGCGCATTCTTGTCGCTGAAGATGACGCGCCGCTGGCGGAGTTTCTCCATCAACGGTTGCAGCAGGAACAATTCTCCGTACATATGGTCGCGGACGGTGGGGAAGCCCAGCGTCTTGCGTCTGACCAGCCGTACGACTTCGTAATCCTGGATCTCAATCTGCCCTGCCGAAGTCCGGCCTGGATGTTCTTCGCCACATCCGCGCGAAGAAACCCGATCTACCCGTCCTGATGGTTACTGGAGCGAGCCTTGCGGAGGATCAAGTCCGTTTGCTCGATGCCGGCGCTGACGATTCCCTGGCAAAGCCATTTGAGTTTGCCGAGCTTGCGGCGCGGATCCGCGCCGTCCTTCGTCGGGGCAGCCGTCCCGGTCGCGCTGTGCTCAAAGTTGGTGACTTGGAGATCGATCGCGTGGCTCACGCGGTCCAGCGAGGGGGTCACTCTATCGAACTGAGCCCAAAGGAGTTTGCCCTGCTTGAATTCCTCATGCGCCACGAAGGCCAGGCGGTTACACGAACCGCAATTGTCGAGCAGGTCTGGAAGCTTAACTTCGATACCATGACCAACGTCGTGGACGTCTATATCAACTACCTTCGCCGCAAAGTGGATTCCGGCTATGACCGTCCTTTGATCCGCACAATCCGGGGAGTCGGGTACCAAATCGGGGGCCAAGCCGCCACAACTAGGCTCTCCTCAGTTATTCCGTCAAACTGGCGCTTGTCCCCTGTCAGGAGGGCCGAGGTTACAGGTAGCGGGCAGGGAAGCGACTTCGTCCAGATCGTGACCTCAGCGGCATCTATTTCTACGTAACATATAGAAGACAATGTACTTACTCTGTATTCGGCTCTGAACTAGTACTCGACAGCTTGGTTGAATATCCGCGCCTTCTGACTTTGAGCGCTCCGCTCCCGCTTGCCTTGTCCGCCATGAGCAACTTCTTTTCCACTTTGGGGTTTCACTCAATGGGAGTTATATACTGAAGGAAGACTCCCATCGGCCGGAACCAAAGGTCCGGACCGGAGACAAGGTGACTAACCATGCTGAAGACCACTATTTATTGGCAAGCCAAAGCTTAGCCTGCTTCTCTGTCTGATCGGTCTTCTCTGCTTTTCCGCTCCAAAAGTTCGCGCGCAGCAGCCAGATCAAGCCCCTCCTGCTGATCACCCGCCGAATCAAGCCGACCTGTCGATCCGTCCGCGGCAAATGACGCCAACGATCCCCCGACTCGTGTCGCCCGCATCAGTTATGTAGACGGCTCGGTTTCTTTTCAGCCCGGCGGCCAGGGCGACTGGGGCAACGCCGCCCGCAATCGTCCCATGACCATCGGCGACAAAATCTGGACCGACAAAGATTCCCGCGCTGAATTGCAGACGGGCGTCGTTTCCATCCATCTCGGCAGCATGACCGCACTCTCTTTCCTGAATCTCGATCAGGCCATCACGCAGATGCGGCTCGCTGAAGGCTCCATCAATTTCCGCGTCAAAGAAATCCGCGAAGGCGACACCTACGAAGTTGATACTCCGAATCTCGCTTTCACCATCACGCAAGCCGGCGCTTTCCGCATTGACGTTAACGAAAACGGCGACAACACCGGAATCACGGTTATTCGCGGAGCAGGGAAGTGACCGCCAGCGGAAAAACATACGATCTTCCAAGCCGGACAGCGCGGCATCTTAATGGCACTGATACATGTGGAATCCACGGTCGTGCCGCAAGCGCCTCCCGCGGATGGACTCGATCAATGGGCGAACCAGCGCGATCTGGGCGAACAGAATTCTGTCTCGAAGCGCTATGTTCCAGAGGACATGCCCGGAACGCAAGACCTGGATAACAACGGCACCTGGAGTGAGGATGGCGACAATGGTCCTGTCTGGTATCCCGCGGAAGTTGCACCCGGATTGGGCTCCCTACAGCAACGGCTATTGGAATTATGTCGGCCCTTGGGGCTGGACTTGGATTGACTATGCGCCTTGGGGCTTTGCGCCATTTCATTATGGCCGCTGGGGTCTATATCGGCAGCAGGTGGGGCTGGTATCCCGGGCCGAGAATGGGCTTCTCAATCTATGGTCCGGCGTTCGTCGGTTTCCTTGGCGGCGGCTTCGGCTTCGGATTTGGTGTCGGGCTTCGGCGTAGGCTGGTTCCCGCTGGGATTTGGCGAACCGTTCCATCCCTGGTATCACGGGGGCTACGGCTACGTGAATCGGATCAACGTTCACAACACCTAATCCACAATGTCAAGCGCATCCATTCTGACGGCAATTTCAACTACGCTTACGCGCATAACACGCACGCGGTGACGGCTGCTTCGCGCAGCGCATTCACCGGCGGCCAAGCCATCAATCGTAGCGCTGCTCATATCAACGAAGCCTCGCTGCGCAGCGCGCAGGTGACCAACAAAGCGGGTTTTTCCCCCACGAGACAAAGCGCGCTTGGCGCCGCCAACGCCCGAGGCAATGTCAGCCGTCCGCCTAATTCGGTGGAGAACCGCTCCGTCATGGCGCGCACAACGCCGGGGCTGGCGCTTCCAACAGTCCTGTCCATACGATGAACACGAGCGGCTTGAGCGCTGGCCGAGCAAACAACTCCCGCACTTGGAGCGCCCAAGGCAACACGACCGATCATGGCCAGGCCCCGAACGGCTTCGGCAGCTCCAACCGTTCTTCCAACAACACGATGTCCGCGCGCGCAAACAATCGCCCGCCGTGGGCCGGCTCAGGCGCTTCCACCAATGGTGGCAACAGTCGCTCTTATGCACCGCAAGGAAACGCGGCGGCCAACAATCGCAGCTACACGCCGCAAACTCGCACAAACCAGCCGGCCACCCGCACGTATTCAGCGCCGAGCCGCAGCTACGGCGGCAGTTCCGCCCCACGTGCCAGCAGTGGTGCAGCAGCTCCCCACGCCAGCGGCGGTGGGGCCCCGCATGGGGGTGGTGGCGGTTCTCACGGGCATCGCTGAAATCAGCACATTGCACAAAGGCCCGCGCCTTTTCAAAGGAGCGGGCCTTTTTTTTCATATTCCCTGCATTCCCTTTCGATTCGGCGCGCGGCTCCAGAACTCGCTCGGTGGTTTGCTCCGTCTTGCGCTTGCCATGGCATGTCTTATCCCGTGAACTCGCGCCGTTTGATTTGCTCCGTTTAATTTCAGCTTGTGAATGAAATCAGCAGTCCATCTCGCGTAAGATTCTTTCTCCCGAGCATGGCAAATCAGTCTTCACGTCCGGCCAAGCCAAAGCGAGCGTTTCCGGTTTCGCCGCCAATTTCGATTTTCGTTGTTCCCGGCCTCCCGGAAATTCGCGAAGGGCATAACCTGGCCAGACTCACAGCTCTTGCCGCTCGTCGCGCGAAAATAGCTTTCGAAGATGGCGACATTCTGGTGGTGGCTCAAAAAGTCATCTCCAAGGCGGAAGGGCGCACCGTCCGTCTGCTCTCGGTAAAGCCCTCGTCACAAGCCATAGCATTGGCAAAAAAACTCTCCAACGATTCGCGTTTCATCGAAGTCGTTCTCCGCGAATCCAGGCGCGTCGTCCGCTCCGATCGCGTTCTTATTGTCGAAACGCATCACGGTTTTGTTTGCGCCAATGCAGGCGTCGATCATTCGAATGTCCGAGGACGCGGTTTCGTCACGCTGCTCCCGAAAAAACCCGACCGTTCCGCCCAGCGGATGGCTGCCGCGCTGCGAAAGCAAACCGGCAAACGCGTCGGCGTGATCATTAGCGACACATTCGGGCGTCCCTGGCGCCTGGGGCTTATCAATGTGGCCATCGGCGCGTGGGGTGTTCCCGCTTTGGTGGATCTCCGCGGGACGCGAGATCGCCATCACAAAGTTTTGCGCGCCACGGTCCTCGCCGTCGCCGATGAACTGGCTGCCGCAGCCGGACTACTCATGGACAAATCAGCAGGCAACCCGATGGTGGTCATCCGCGGCTATCGCCACCGCTTTGCGCAAGAACCGGCGGCGCGCATTATCCGTCGCGCCAAAGAAGACCTGTTCCGCTAAAGCTTCATCGATTTTTGCCGTTTAGTCTTCTGCTCCTAACCGCCGTTTTCCACTTGCGAGAATCTGCTTTCGCCGGGCATCCTTAACTCCACCATGTCCCCCGCAAAAAAACTCAAGGTAACCGCTCTAGCCGGTGGCATAGGGGCTTCGAAACTGCTTCTGGGTCTTCACGACGCGATGGACCCGCACGCCCTGACCGTCATCGTCAATACGGGCGACGACATCGTCCTGCACGGGCTGAAAATTTCGCCCGACCTCGATATCGTTACGTACACGCTTGCCGGCGTCGTCAATCCCGCCACGGGCTGGGGGATGCGCGGCGAAACGTTTCATTTTCTGAAGAGGCTGGGCATTTATGGCCGTGAGATTTGGTTCAATTTAGGCGACCGCGATCTCGCGACGCATATTCACCGCACGGATTTGCTTGCGCATGGCAAAACGCTAACGCAGGCCGCCGAATCCATTCGTCATGCTCTCGGTGTGAAATCCCGCATCCTTCCCATGTCCGACCAACCCATTCCCACGATCATCGAGACGCGCGACGGCAACATGCACTTTCAGGAATATCTCATCAAGCATCGCACAGAGCCGGGCATCCGCGGGATTCATTTCGCCGGCATTAAACACGCGCACGCGGCTCCCGGCGTCCTAGAAGCGATTTGTGACGCCGATCGCGTGATCATCTGCCCTAGCAATCCGCTGATCAGCATCGGGCCGATATTGGCCGTGCCACGCGTGCGCGAACAACTGCGTGCCCGCAAAGAGAGCGTCATCGCGGTCTGCCCCATCGTGGGCGGAAAATCCTTAAAGGGCCCTAGCGATAAGATGCTGATCCAACTCGGCTGCGGCTCTTCCGCGTCAGCGGTCGCCAAACTTTACGCGGATTTTACCGGTACGTTTGTGATCGACCGCCGCGACGCGTCTCAGGAAGCTGCCATTCGCGGACTCGGCATGAAAGTCGCCATCCTGCCCACTGTGATGAAGACCCGTGCGGATAAACGCAAACTGGCCCGCGCACTTCTCACCCTTTAGGGGTTTATCGCCATGACCAAGTTGCCGCGCCCAATTAAGCGATCCCGCAAGACCCAACTTGATTTACTTTTCATTCGGGCTGGACAGATGGAGGAGAGTGGTAGGTTGCGTGCCGCATTCCGACTGTTCCTCGCAGGTGCGAAGGCTGGCGAAACCGGTTGCCAGCTAAATGTGGGGAATTACTATGATGATGGCACTGGAGTCCGCCGCAATCGTAAAGCAGCGCTCTACTGGTACAAGCGCGCCTATCGCCGTGGAATGGCGAGCGCAGCCCATAACATTGGCATAGTGTGGCGAAACGACAAAAATCCCAAGCGGGCATTGGAGTGGTTTCAAAGAGCCGTGCGGTTGGGAGATGACGAGTCAAATCTGGAAATTGCCAAGCACTATCTTCGGAACGAGAATGATCCGGTCAAAGCCATTCGCCACTTGGAGAAATTGTCGCGATCGAGCTGGGTATCAGAAGCTGGTGCCGAAGAAGCAACAAAACTGCTGAAACACGCCAAGAAGATGCGAAACGCTGTCAGATGATCCAGGCCAAACGGATACCAGCCTGCGGATATTAATTAGTGGTTTTTAGCTTTTTCTTTCACGATGATCAGATCCCACGGCGCGATCGTTGTCTGCTGGTCTTGGGCGAACGATTTGCCTGTCAACAGATCAGTGCCTGCGGCGTAGGAATAGACTATCGTGGCTGACGAGCTGGAATAGTTGAGATAGTAGTGGAGTTTGCGGCCGTCCTGGCCGACTCCATTTTTGATGCGGACGCTCGAAGGTAGTTGTTGGTCGGGACCGGCAAGACCTGCATCGCGTAGCGCAATCAACACGATGGCCTGCTGGAGTTTGTCGGACAAGACCGTGCCTTCATACGTGAGCGTTCCTGAGCCGAAATTATTTGTTGTCACTGCGGGCCAGCGTCCGAAGAACGGATGGTCGTAATAAGCGAGCGGCTTCGCCGTCTCCAACTGAAGAAATTCAGCCCAGGTGCTGACTTTGTTTTCTTCTCCAACGTGAAATGGATCGCCTTTCAGCGCTAGCGGCTTTTCCAAATTCGAGAACTCCTGATAAGTAAATCCTGCCGCTTTTCGCAACGGCCCAGGTGCCATCTCCCAGCGAACGGCGGAGTTCTCATTCGCGAAGCCGCTCTTGAAAGTCATCAAGACGTGTCCGCCGTTTTGGACGTAGTCGGAGAGTTTCTTCAGCAGGGCATCGTCCGCGACGTAGAGGGTGGGAACGATGAGCAGCTTGTACTGCGCAAGTTCCGCGGCGGTCACGCCGGGAAAAACAATATCAGCTGCCCACGTTGCTGAAATAGAGCGACTTGTGGAGCTGAGCGAGAACCGCAGCGTAGCCGTGCGTCGCTCTGCCAGGTGTCCAGCCGGTTTCCGGCATTCTCTCGTAGGGCATGAAGCTGATGGCGTGCGAGGAATCGACGCTGTAAAGAATCGCGACGTCGTTGTGGATTTTCATGTTGGCCAGTTCGGGGCCGATCTTTTGCAGTTCGTGAGCGACGCGGCTGACTTCGGCGTAAGCGCGATTAGGCTCGAGGTCGTGGCTCAGCACGCCTTTCCAGTAAGTTTCCTGGCCAGCGTGAATCGAGTGCCAATGCCAATACTCGACCATGTTTGCGCCGCTCGATACATGCGTATAAACGTCGAGACGCAATTGGCCGTCGTAGGGCGGAAACTGGCTGGCGGAGTCCCATCCGAGCGTTTGCGCGTTCGTTTCTGTCACCAGAAAGTTGCTGTGCTTTAGCGAGCGCGAAAAATCTCCCTGTAGCGCCTGCCACGCGCCATCCATGTGATCTTGCGTGCCGTGATAGGGATTGTTGGCGACAATGTCGAGAACAGCTGCGATAGTGGGCTCATCCGTTCCGCCGCCCATCATTCCGCCGAAATCGTGAGTGACAAACTGGTCGGGCCGGCGATACTTGCGAACCAGCGCGGCCTGCCATCCAAGAAAATTTGCCACACGTATCTCCTGCCAGCGGCTCCATTCGAGTTTGTAACTCGTGCTGGTGGCGTTGTCGCGCGTGGGCATATCCGCCCAGTCGTTCACGTCCTGGCCCCAGTAGTTGAGGAACCATGCTTTATTTAACGCATCGGTGGTTCCAAACTTTTTCTTGAGATGTTCGACGAATCCGGCGAAAACATCGGGATTCGAGGCGCCGTAGCCGCTGGTTTCATTGTCGATCTGCCAGCCGATTACCGCGGGATTGTCTTTGTAATGGCTCACGAGATTCGCGATGACGCGCTCGGCGTAGAAACGGTATTTGGGATTATCGAAATCCATGTTCTGGCGCATGCCGTAGCCGACGTAACCGTCGCCGAGCGGCCGCGCGAGAATTTCCGGATGCGCGTGCGCCATCCATGTGGGTATGGAATAGGTCGGCGTTCCCATGATCACTTTGATTCCAGCCTTGCCCATCGCATCGACCACACGATCCATCCAGGCGTACTCAAAATGCCCGTCGCTCGGCTCCCACAAACTCCATGTGGACTCGCCCATGCGAACCACGCTGATGCCTGCAGACTTCATTAGCGCGACGTCTTTTTCGAGTCGGCCCGGCTGCAGATCCGCGGGCATGTACTCGTTGTAATAAGCAGCGCCGTAAAGGATGGTGGACAGCGTAGCGCCGGGGGGGACCGCAGGTTTCTGTGCAAACGTGGAGACGCATGCTACTGACATCGCCGCTGTAATAAATAATCCGCGCAATACGCCACATAACTTCGCGTGATGCCGTTGCATGAATTCCTCCTCGAAGTGCTTTTGCCTCGCAACGATCGAATATTTTCGTCCGCATGCGCTTGAACCGTGCGAATGATGGGAGCGTAATTCACCCTGCATCGGGATTCAATAGTGGCGCGTCGAATTGGTGTTGGGGATTGCCAAGAATTATCGGTTTGGAGTCTTATACCACTTCCTGATATTCGCCAGCGCAGCCACGCAGGAAGGCAGGTGAGAATGCATGTTTACGCGCGTCCTTGTCCAGCGTCTTTTCTTAGTCGTGGTGTTTCTGGCTGCGCCGTCGGCAATTTCGGCGCAGCAGCAAATTCGTCCACCGCTTCACACCAGCGGCCATGACATTCTGGACTCGGCTGGGCACGTCGTGCGACTCACTTCCGTCAACTGGTACGGTTTCGACCAAAAGGAATTTGTAATTGGCGGTCTGGACCACGCGCCGCTTGCCACGATCATCGCGCAAATCAAGGAGATCGGCGTCAATTCGGTGAGACTTCCATGGGCAAATGAAACGCTTGGAGCACGATCCTGCCCGTTCCCGATTACGCCGTAAAGGCGAATCCGCAATTTCGCGGAAAACATGCCATGGAAATAATGGACGTCTGTCATTGCCGCTCTGGCCCGCGCTCACCTCATGATTGTTCTCGATAATCATGTGAGCCGCGCGGATTGGTGCTGCAAGGACGACGACGGCAATGCCCTTTGGTACAACGCGGAATATCCCGAGGAGAAATGGCTCGCGGATTGGCAAGCTATCGTGCGCCGGTATAAGCATCAAAAATGGGTGGTAGGCGCTGACCTCCGCAACGAATTGCGAGGTGGAGCGCAATGGGGCGGAGAAGACCCCCATTTGGACTGGCACGCAGCCGCGGAGCGTGGGGGCAATGCCGTGCTTACTGCGAATCCGAAATTGCTTGTGATGGTGGAAGGCCCGGATTATTCGACGGACTTCACGGCGTTCGGGAAGCTGCCTCGTCATACTGAAAATTCCAAATCATGTCGTTTATTCGCCACATGCCTATGCCATCGGAGGCCACACCTTTACGAGCTACGACGAATTGAAGCAAGCTTACGATGTGCGTGCTGGATATTTGTTGCATACGGAGCCCGGAGTACCGCTGTGGGTGGGAGAGTTCGGCGAATGCCAGACGCTGCAATGCGGAGATCGCGCACAATGGTTCCGTTGGTTTGTGCAATACCTGCGCGAGAATGACTTGAGCTGGAGCTACTGGGCACTTAATGGAACGCAATCCAGCGGCGTCACGCGAAAATATGATGATGTGGAAACTTTCGGCCTGCTAACACCGGACTACCAGCACATCGCCGCGCCAGAAATGGTTCACCTTCTGCAAACCATCGAAAGCGCAGGGCAGATCATACCGAAAGAGCTGTGGGGAAAGTGGATTGTCCGCCGCGAAGTACCTACCACAACAATCTCTTGCTGGGGCGAAGAGGAAGCCCAGACGCTGATTGGGACTCAGGTTGAGTACACATCAGAGATCTTTCGCTGGGGTAAGTGGGCCACGAAGAATCCGGGCGCAGAAACGACGATCATCACCGCAGAACAGTTTCAAGACGAAAATTCCGGCATGGGCAGAAACAGCTCGCAGGTAACTTTCCAGCAGTTGGGTATCAAGGCAGATAAGGTAACGCAAGTCGTCATCAAACATCCGGCCGCAAGTATCACGGGTGCGACGACTGAAATTCCCGGCGACAAAGTCCTCTTCAAAGAGGAAAACACGATTATCTTTTCTGTTTGCAATGTGTACTTTGAAGCAGAGCGAAGTAGAACGCCTGCCCAACACTGAGCCGCGCAGTCACATTTAGAGGCAGGCGTTTTCCCTGCGTGCCCAACAGTATGGTATCTTCAAAAATTCGAATATGACAGCCACTCCTCTCACAGCGACAGACTTTCGCCACGCGCTCAGCCAATTTGCCACAGGCGTCACGGTCGTCACGGCTCCGCGGGGCGCCGGCGCGGCTTACGGGATGACTGCCAACTCCTTCACTTCCGTTTCTCTTGATCCCTTCCTGACTCTCGTTTGCGTGGACCAGCGCAGCCACCTCCTGCCGCTCCTGAAACAAAACCGCTATTTCGGCGTAAACGTCTTGAAGGATAGCCAGCAGCCAGTTTCCGTGTATTTTGCGCAATCTGTACAATCGACGGAGGCCGAAACGAACCTCGGGATTCGCTATCGTTGGACACAGGCGGGCATCCCGCTCATCGAAGACACCATCGCCCAGATCGTTTGCCGAACTGTGGCCTCCTACATTGCGGGCGACCACACGATTTTTCTTGGTGAGGTTCAGAGCGCCGATTTATTTCCTGGCGAGCCGCTCATATTTTTCCGCAGCCACTATCGTGAACTAGCGCCCCCTCGCTGAGCAGGGCTGACAGCCCACAGCTAACAGCCGACAGTTCGGAATCAAAAGTTAAGAGTCGAGGTCCGATCTTTGGAAAGCAATTCCGGAGATTTCGCGGCGGCTCGGCCAGGGGCGAGGGGGGTCACTGCCCGCCCAACGAATCTCTTTTTACTCCATACTCCGCGCCCCAGCGGTCGGTCATCTGGCCGCGAATTTCCCAAAGCTCGGGGAAAAATTTGTGGCGCATGCCGTCTTCGAGAATCTCGACGGGGCGTCCTTTTAGCGACTTCGATCCAAAACCGATGGTGCGGTAAATCAGCTGCATGTGTTCGTAGCGGAATTTCTGAAACAGCTCGTCGAATTCGGCCAGTTCTTCGGCGACCATGTAGGCGTCGCCGTGGTTGTACTGCGAATCGTAGATCTTTTCGATGGTGAGGCCATACTTATCCAAATAATTCGCTTTGAAGGAATTCCAGATCGGCTGGTACATCTTCAGCAGCACCCGAAAGCCCGGGGATTCCTGGCCGCTTCCATTGCCCAGCTTCTTGCGAATCTCTTGGTAGTCCTTTGGTGACATGGTTTCGAGCAGCGCAAGCTGCTGAATCATTAATTTTTGGGCTGTATGCACGCGGCGAAACAGCGTAATTACACGATTGGTGTTTTCCCGTTGCAGATATTCGTCAATGTCCAGGAGCGTGTAGGCCATCAGTTTCATCCACAGCTCTTCAATCTGGTGCACGATCTGGAACTGCATTTCGTCCGCGTTGCAGAGCTTGTCGTAGTCGAGCTGGCAGGAGAGCAGCGTCTTGGTGCTCAAGTAGACTTCGTAGTCGAGCGTCCCGTCGCCCCCCATAATCGCGTAAAACTGTTCTCGATTCACGCACACCTCCTTGAGCGCCATCCGCTGTCCCAGCAAGGAATATGCGGCGCGACTCGAAGCAAATTGAATGGTTGGATAAGCAAAATGTTCAGTGCCGATCCACGCTGGCCAAGCCCGTCCAACTGTATCCTCGTTGCGAACGCAACAACTTATCCTTGAAACCCGAGGCCAGCCAGGGCCGCACTTCTTCTTCCTTCAAGTAGTAGGCTACCGGTGTCACTAGCTGGTCGAAAACATTCGCGTGAACTTCATCGAACGGATAGCTGTGCATCGCGGCAAAATAATCGCCATAAGGCAAGTGCTTCGGTCCTTTTCCATCCGAGCCGGGCCAGTAAAAAAGCTTGATCACCGCCCATAGAAATACCGACGGGACGAGGCACAACACGCGCAGTAATCCCGCCGGCAGCTTTGAAGTCACAGCCGTTCGAATCGGATTGATGAATCGCGGAATCCACTCGTTTCCTTCGTAGCCGTACACCCAAAAAAACACGCGGCCGCCGTTTCGAACGCGCGAAGCCAAACTCGCAAAGCCCGCCGCGGGATCCGGCAAGTGATGCAAAACGCCGACGGAAAATGCCATATCAAAAATCGGTTTCACCGGCGGGTGCAGCAAGTCTCCAATCACCACGTGTGCGTTGGGCAGGTCGCGCGTGTGCGCAAAGGCCACAAACGCGCTCTCCCCCAAATCGAGCGCGACAATGGCCTTTGCTCCGTATCCGGCCACGATCGCCGTGTGCCGCCCCTTGCCGCATCCGCCCTCGAAGACGGTCTGTCCCTTGAAATCATCGCCGGTCACCGGTGCAATCCAATCGAAGAACTCCTGCTCATAATAACCGCGCAGGTCGCTCCAGCGTGTCCACTCCTCGGCAAATCGCGCGGCTGTCTCGATCTTCACGTTTTCCAGGCTGGCGGGCATAAGGATCGGCACGCCGTCGCGAATCGAAAACGCTGCCTTACATCCGGCGCACACCAGCACGCCCGCCATGACGTGCTCTTTTTCCATGCGAGCGCCTTCGGCGCAAAGCGCCAGTTCGCCGCCGCAATTTGGGCAAGCCAGATAGTTCAGGGCTTCTAGTCGCATGTTGCCTGGAACGTCAAAGGAAAGTAGAAACTCCCGCAAAATTCAGAAGGGAAGCGAGGCCGATCAGCTTTTCTGCAATGCGCACTGGAAAACACCGAGAAACATTCCGCCCCGGCGTGCAATTTCTCTCGGACTACCAGCCGCCAGCTCCCGCGGTGCGCGGAGGCTCATCGCGCCCAGCCATGGCTTCGCGGCGGCTGCGAAATTCGCGGACACTATATACTGGTTTATTCTGCGACTCGTAGTACGTGCGCGCCAGCATCTCCCCAATCAATCCCGTGGCGATAAATTGAATCCCGCCCATTACCAAAGCTATCCCCAGCAGCATCAACGGCCCGTGATTCGCCAGCAGCCCTTCATTCAAAATTGCCTTGCGCAGAAATATCCACAATCCAATGCCAGCTCCCCCGCCGAGGCAAGCCAATCCGAGCAGACCAAAAAATTGCAACGGCTTGGTCGAATAATCGAGCAAAAACTTCACGCTCATCAAATCCAGCAGCACGCGCACCGTACGGGAAATACCGTAATTCGACTCCCCGTTTTTGCGTGCAATATTTGAAATGGGCACTTCGGCGACGGAAGCCCCCGCCCAGCTTGCCAGCGCGGGAATGAAGCGGTGGAGCTCGCCGTACAAATGAATCTCGGAGAGAACCTCGCGCCGGTATGCTTTAAAGGTTGTCCCAAAATCGTGCAAATCGACGCCGGACAGCCTGGCCATCATCCTGTTGGCGATGCGGCTGGGTAGCTGCCTCATGAGCCAATGATCCGTGCGCGAGACGCGCCAACCGCTTACCAGATCGTAGCCCTCTTCAATTTTTTCCAGAAAGCGCGGGATCTCGTCCGGGTCGTGCTGCAAATCTCCGTCCATCGAAATAATGATTTCGCCGCGGGCAAAATCGAATCCGGCTTTCAGCGCCGGTGCCTGTCCGAAATTCCGCCGCAGCTGAACCACATTCACGCGCGGATCGTGCTCGTAAATATCGGAGAGCACCTTAAACGTTTTGTCCTTGCTGCCGTCATCCACGAACACCAGTTCGTAGCGCTCGCCAATGGCGTCCATCACTTCCGTCAGCTTCACATAGAGTGGTGGAATATTTTCCTGTTCGTTGTAAAACGGGACGACGATCGAGTACCGGATGGGCGGATCGTTCTTCATGCTCGCTGTTCTGGACTTTCCTCAGGCTTCTTGGGTTGCGAAACCATAGTCTATCAGCCGAATCCCCTGTGAGGCGACAAGATTTCGTATTTCCGTGTTCGTCAATATCTCCACCTCGGCCTGCCGCGAGGACTGCAGCCGGGTCCCCGATTTTGCCAAATCCGCGTCCAGGTAGCCCGGGTGGCACATCAATTCGGTCGTACCTTCCGGCAGAATCTCCAGAAGCCGCAAAACGCCTTCCTTCGTCAGTTCGCCCGTCTGCGCAATGCCGCAGAAATAATCCGCTGCGGCAATGCCCGCGCGTTCCGCTTGTTCGCGGGCATCCCGCGCCAGCATTTTCAATCCTCGCGCCTGTACGCCTTGCCTCATCACTACCGTCCCTCTTTGTTTGGCCCCCGACGAGAGCGCCGCGCGTAAGCTCGATTCTTCATGCGAAATCCGTACCGCCGCAATCCCGTGCCTTTTGGCCAGCCGGAGAGCGATCTCAAACAGCCCCGGCAGCATCTGCACGTGCCTGTGCCCATCGAGATGGGTGGGCTCGATGCCGCAGCCGCGCACTTTTTGAATCTGAGCGTCCCATTCGCGCTCCACTTCGTCCAGCAGCAAGCTCCGTCGCGCCAGCCTCAGCAGCAGACTCTCCGGTTTTCCTTCCAGCTCGCCCCGATCATTCAGCAGCGTGGTCACCAGTTCGCGCTCCGACACGGGTTCGCCGTCGCTCAAATTCAGATGCACTCCCACACCGAGTCCCGGCGTCGTTCGCGCGATCTCCACGCCAGACGCAAACGCCGCGCCATTGGCGAGCAGGGAGGCGCTCGTCACGATGCCGTTGCGGTGGGCCTCGGCAATCCCTCGGTTGACGCCCTCCGTCCAGCCCAAGTCATCCGCGTTCACAATTAGGTTTCTCAAAGCTCGCCTGTCCTGATGTGCCACCCTGTCCTTCCGGACAGCTATCCTTTCGTGCGCCCCCACTCGACCGTACCATTGACCGTTTTTCACCTCAACTTTAGCATGGCTTCCAGAGGCAAAAATGGCCGTTAAGACGCGTGAGACCAAGGCCGTAGACGGGCGCTATAGCGATAAGCGCCGTGGCCGCCGCATGAACTCCCGCGTCCCCGTCCGCCTGGAATGGGATGGCGACGCCGGAAAGCGCTTCTCCGTCGAGGCCCATACGCGTGTCGTTAATCCTTATGGCTGCATGGTGGTTTTGGAGCAGGAGCTTCAGCTCGAACACCGCCTGGCACTCACAAATCTTGCCACGGATACCAGCAATGCAGCCGTCGTAGTCTGGCGAGGGGTTCCTCGCCCGGATGGCTGGGAGTACGGCGTCGAACTCGTCGCGCCGGAGATGGACTTTTGGGGGCTTGAGCTGTGATGAAACCTCAACCGAACGCTAAACCGGCCCTTTCCCCCGCCCGGGTGGTTGCCACGCGTCCGCCCACGGCGGAAGAGCGCCGGCGCGCCCAGCGCGTACTGCTGAGGATCCGAGTTGTCGTACAGGTCGCGGGCAAAGCGAACTCTCTCGAAGGGCACACTCATACGGTGAGCGCGAGCGGAGCCATGTTGATTCTTCCAGAAGGGCTGCCGGAAGGGACCACACTCACGGTCGAGAATCCGAAAGCGCAAAACAAGGTGGAAGCGCGCGTGGTGCGGCCGCCGCAGATGAGCCACGAAGGCTCGCTGGTTCCCGTCGAGTTTACTTCGGCCTCGCCAAATTTTTGGGGCATCTTTTTTCCACCTGCGATTAACTGAAGACCCGGTAAGGATCATCTTCCTGGACGAGCGCAGCGAGTCGAAGGAACCTTCTTGACTCCGTATGCTCCGTGTCCTCGGCGAACTCCGCGTAAATCCCCCGGTTCGTCTCTCAGCCCTTACATCATAGGAACCAAAAAAAACGGCCCCGATAAAAATCGGGGCCGCTTCAGGTTTTGTCCGAGATGGATCGTTCGCTAGTTGATGGTGACGGTGATCGGCGACGCAACTGGCGTAGCCGCCGGATTCGTCGTGATCGCGATGGTCGTGGGGCCGGTGACCGTCAGGTTGAGCACGCCGCTGGCGGACGCCGCTGTCGTGGAGTCGCCCAGGTAGTGCGCGCTGATCGCGTGCGTTCCCACGGCCAAGGCCGGCGCGGTTGGTGCTGCCGTTCCGCCCGCCACGGTTGCCGCAGTGCCGATCATGGTCGCGCCGTCAAACAGCTCGACTTGCCCGGTGGGCGTGCCGCCGGTGACCGCTACGCTGAACATGAACGCGGTTCCAGTGGCAACCTTGTCGTTGTTCACGGTCATTTTTGTAGTCGTGGGCGTCAGCTGCGGCGGCGGCGTTCCGCTACCGGCGCCATTGCATCCGAGTGTCAGGCTCAGGATGCAGACGAGGCCCAGCCCAAGCGCCGCGCGGAATTTCTTGCGTCCGCCTGGCAGGAAGAGCAAGAACAGCGCCGCAAAGCCCGTTCCTGCGCTCAGCGGCCACCATCCCTTGCCGGTCGTGGTTGGAGGAATTGTCTTTGCTTCCAGCATGCGGTCCTCACGAGCATTGGAAGCGGTCAGGGCGGACGATGTCGCGGTCACCTGGCAATTCAACGTGCCCATAATGGCCGTTGCCCCGGTCACGTTGATATTCAGCGGTGAGGGTGAGCAAGTCACACCCGGCGGCAAGCTAGCTGCCGTCGGAGTGACCGACACCGTGCCCGTGAAGCCACCGCTTGGCGTAATGGTAATCGTGGATCCCGATGGTGCACCTGTCGCAGAACTCAGTACCAACGCCGAAGCACTAACGGCGATGGCAGGAGTGGGTGGGGCGGTCTCATTAAAGGCTGTGCTCGTCACGCCCGTCAGGCCTGTGGCGCTGGCCGACAAGGTGTAGCCCGTCCCGATGGTGTTGATGTTCAGGTTCGAGAAGGTTGCTACGCCAAGCGACGGATTAACCGTTGTTGTTCCGGCGAGCGTTCCGGCGGATGGATTTGTGCCGATAACAATCGTTACGGGCGTTGTCGCTCCCGCGACCACATTCCCGTTCACGTCTTCGATCGCTACCTGCACCGCAGGGGCAATGGACTTGCCGGTGAACGAGTTGGAAGGTTGCACGACGAACGCCAGTTTCACCGGCGTCGTTACGATGTTAAACGCAGTACTCGTGGCACCGGTCAAGCCGGTAGCTGCCGCGGTCAAAGTGTAACCCGTCCCCGCCGCGCTGATGCTCAAGTTGGGAAACGTTGCTACTCCGTTCACGGGGCTGGCCGTGAGGGTTCCACCAAGCGTTCCACCCCCGGGATTTGTGCCGATGGCGACCGTCACGGTGTTGATTGCCCCGGCGACGACGTTTCCATTCACGTCTTCAATCGCCACTTGTACAGCAGGGACGATGGAAGCGCCAGTGTTCGTGTTTGAGGGTTGAACGAAGAAGACCAGCTTGGCTGCTGGAGAAATTACGTTAAACATCGCGCTTGTGGCGGCCGTCAGCGTGCCGCTAGTCGCTGCCAGCGTGTAGCCTGTCCCCGCCGCACTAATGGTCAAGTTGGAGAATGTCGCAATACCATTCACTGGAGTGACCGTTGCCGTCCCACCAAGCGTTCCGCCCCCGGGGTTTGTGCCGATGACGATCTTGACTGGGGTGGTTGCCCCCGCGACGATATTCCCGTTGACGTCCTCGACCGCAACCTGAACGGCAGGAGTGATGGAGAGGCCAGCGGGCACGTTCGAGGGCTGCGTGATGAAGACCAGCTGAGTAGCCGTACCAACAGCCCCGCTGACAGTCAGCGATAGAGGGGTAAGGGTGCAGGTGGTAGAAGCCACCGTGCAGTTGGCATAGTTGAGGTCGCCGCTTGTAAACGTGGCCGTTATCGTTCGCGGTCCGGTTGTGGCGAAAGACGTGGTCAGCGTCCCCGTCGCAAACGCTCCAGCGCCGGACGTATTGTTAAAGGATGTCGGCACTACCGGCACAGTACACGAGGCTGCTGTGCCGCATGCCGAAAATGTAACCGTGCCAGTCGGGCCAGCTCCGTTGCTCACGCTCGGGCAGGTGCTTGTGGTGCCAGATCCTTGGTTACCGCAGGCCTGCGTGTAATTCGTAGTGACCACCGCGACCAGGTTCACACTCTGTC
This sequence comes from uncultured Acidobacteriota bacterium, assembly GCA_963804545.1. Classification (GTDB taxonomy): domain Bacteria; phylum Acidobacteriota; class Terriglobia; order Acidiferrales; family UBA7541; genus Acidiferrum. Next base: position 162,904 of record CAWDQW010000004.1, on the reverse strand, counting down.
CCGTGCCGGCGGATGCAGTGGTAGCACCGTTAACTTCGGCAGTCGTCTGCGTCGGGGCGGGTGTGACTGTAATCGTGTTTGTAGCGGAAGTGCTCGTATTGTAGCTGTTGTCGCCGGAATAGGTCGCAACGATCGGATTCGAACCTCCGGACAGTTGGATGAGCAGATCCTCGACAAAGCCGAGGTTGCTCACCGAAGAACTATTCGTATTGTTCGCGCCCGTTTTCACGAAATCGTTTAGCGCCAGGCCGTTGTCCTTGAGACTAATCGTGCCTGTCGGGCAGGGAACTGTCGGGATTTCCGTTATCGAAGTAGGCGAGGTGTTGTTGCAGATCGCGCCGGCGGTGGCTCCTACCACATCCACGATCATGATGTAGTCCGTACCGTATTGGATCGAGGTTGTTGGCGTGAGGAAACCGGTGCTTAGGTCCTCAGAATAGAGGGTTCCCACCGTCGTACTATTTTCCCGGTTGACGGTCACATTGATGGGTGCTGAGTCTCCAGGCGCGAACGTTCCGTCGCCCGCATAATGCGCGATGACGGGATAAGGAGTGCCCGCTCCCGTGGTGTCATCGCCCGGTAGTGTATTCGTGACGATGGTGGCCGTGCCGTTGGTGAGCGTCGCGCTTCCCGCTCCGACCTGTCCGAATCCGGGAGGTTCGGCGATCAGAGAGACGTCACCAGTGGGCGTCCCAGAAGCGGACGTAACGGAGATCGTGAAACTCTGGTTCGTCCCGTGAGTGATACTCACAGTGCCAGTAGCCGGGCTGGTGATGGCTGGCGTCGCGGCCTTGAAGTTCGTAGTGACCGTGCCCCAGTTCGCGATCAGATTCGAGGCGTTCACTGATCCAAGGCCCGTTGCAAGGTCATAGCCTGTTGTGGTCGTCCAGGCTGGTGTCGTGCTGCTGAATGGCGGGTTTGGCGTTGAAGGTTCCACGAGGACGCCATATCCGCTAGCAGTCTGATTGCTACACCCGGACGAGCCAGGATCGCAAATCACGGAGTTATTGCCCACCGTCACATCATTGAATGTGCAGGTCGCGGCAGGCCCTGTCGTTGAATTGCATGCAGACGCTGTTTGCGCCGTGGCCAGCTTATACAAAACATAGTTGGCGTTGCCCTGGCGGCCGCCTCTTCCTGCGGCCAACTCCGATTGATTGACGAGAGCTATCATGCCGGCAAACGCAGGGCTGGAGAGAGAAGTTCCGCCAAAAATGGCAAAGTTGTAACCCGTTCCGGAACCGGTAAAATTGCAAGGCTGCCCAGGTGCAAAATTCGCGCCAGAATCACAGATGACATAGCCGTTGTTGGTAGGGCTGTTGACCGCGGCAAATAGAGAGACGTCTGGAATATCGCGCACTTGGTCTGCGGGGACGCCGGGAGCGCTCTGCCAGGACGGCTTCGGATAGCCAGTGCAAGTCTCCGTAGTGAAGTTCTGCACTCCGCAAGTGCTCTGCCCGCCGCTCCCGCCGCTAAGGTCCGCGCCACCCGGATCAACGGAAGTGCACACGGTATTAAGGGTTGTGCTGGTTGCCGTGGCCGCGCAACCATTGTTCCACGTCATCTCAGGGATATATCCCTTGGCTGTCTCAAGGGCGGCTGTGTTGTTCCAATAGGTTGTTGGGTTCGATGCGTCGTTAAAATCCGTTCCTCCCACAGCCACGTTAAAGGGAGTGGAAGCGCTTCCGCTCACGGACGGCTCATTAAGCTCGCTAGTCGCTTCTACGTTGCCCTGGTCGTGATCGCATATATCCGATCCCGTGTCGCCGGTGGAAACCGTAACTGTTATACCTTGGGCTGCAGCCTGTTCCCAGAGGGTGCTGCTGAAGAGGGTGTCGGAATCCGCTTCGCAGGAGCCAAAGCTTTGGTTCATAACTGGAGCGAGGTTGTTGTCCACAATGTAAAGTGCGGATTGGTCAACGCCGTCGGTGGGCTGTGTCTCCAAGGCCAAATTGCCCGTTAGGGTGCCTTGGTTGACCACCAGGAGAATTGTTGCGTTGGGAGCGACCGACCCTGCCATTTCGACGTCCACCGTTGCTTCGTCGCTGTCGCCGGCCACGATGCCCGGGTCGGGTCCGTTCACAATGATGTTATTGGTCGCGGAAAAATTGGTCAGATTCGGCAGGTTGAAGGCCGCGCCAAACTGATTGATGTCCGCCACGTTGATGTTTCCCCGCGCCACAATCGCGATCGTTTGGCCGGTTCCGGCAGGCGACCCAGCCACTGTCGCTGGAATGTTATAGATCGTCGCCAGGTCCGGCGGGGCCACTAAGTAGAAGCCGGTGCCTGATCCCCATCCTGGTTTCAGTTTGCCTTCGGCGTTGGCCTGCTCCAGTAATTTCGAGCGAACCAGGTAGGATTTCTTACGGAAGTCGTGCAGAGAGTGAATCCTTGCTATAACTGGTGCCAACGCTGCCGGGATTTGCGGGTCAGACACGTTCGCAAAGTGGGTCTGGCCATTCACCAGAAAGCTGTGGATTTCGGTGTGGAACGCGGTTCGCACGGTGCCGGCAGTCCCGCTGAATTCGATGAACATCTTTCCCGGACCCGTGGCCTTGGCGCCCGTGAATCCCTTTTGAGTGAGCCAGTCTGTCACTTTCTGGATATCTGCATCCGCAACTCCGAACTGCTGTCCGAATTGGGCAGGCGTCAGCCAAGCGTGGTAGCTCGGCGAATTCTTGGTTTGTTGCGCGTCCATCAAGCTGCGCAGCGCGGTTTCCTGTGCAGGGCTGCGCTGCAGAACCAGCAGAATGTGGTTCATGACCATCGAATCGGGCACCACGCCCTGATCGAACTCGGCACGCGCTAAGGGATAGACACTTCGGCGCATCGTGACGAGATTCGTGTCATCAATCGCCTGCGTAATACGCGGCGTCGCCAATTTTGGCTGCGGCGTGCTTTGCGCCGTCGCCGGCAGACTGGAAATCGTAAAAAGGATGGCAAAAAGCAGAAGGGAATTCCGAAGAATGAGAGTACTAGTGTTTTTCATAACCCGCCCACGCTGCAGATTTGATGTGCACTTCGGGGAATCGCCGTCGGTCCAGAGGGTGCAGCTTCATCCCTAAGAGAATAACTCTCCTATAAAGTTGCTGCTTTGGTAGGGGCCCGGAACGAAAGCGGTTGCTCCCAAGAAACTGCTGGAGAGGTTACCACAAACCGTCCGCTGCCTTCCCACCAACTTGCCGCCGATTTTGCACAAGTGGCACTACCCCAAGGCTTTGCCGCCACTAACGCTTCACCTTTGACCCTCCGACAAACTCCATCCCCAAGATCAGAACCGCAACTTCTCGTCGTTTATTCCGTTTGTCCCGTCGCTGCCCGTCACTATCCACCTGATTCCGCAAAACCCCTCGCTGAGTTCCCGTGGCTTCCGTATAGCTGCCCGTTAGACTACCCGTAACGAACTACCAACCCGCCGCCCTCGAATTTGTTTCGCCAGACACAGAAATTAGTTTTGTGCTGTGCGGCACCGAACCGGAGCTTTCTGCAAACCAAAAAAAACGGGCGCCCCGGTCTCCCGGAACGCCCGTATCCCCTTTAAGGTGTGCCCTATACCGGCGGAATCAGAAACGCCGAAAACCCCGCGCTCCATACCATCCACGCCCATAAAAACCGGGTCCCCACCACCAGCCGAAGGCTGGGTAGACTCCCACATACCCGGGAGCGTAGTAGCAGGGGTAGGCGTAGCCGCAAGGAGGCGGCGCGTATTCACCGTAGTTATTGCCGTAGTAGTTGCCATTGGGCCCGCGCAGTCTCGGCCGGCTCCCTCGCCCTCCTCCAAAGTCCTCCTGGGAGACAGGCAAAAACGCCTGTTGGCTATTCGCGGTATCCACCTTCACCGGATCCACCAATCGAAACGTGAGCTGCGACTCCGGCTCCAGAATCGTAGGCCGCCCGCGAGTCAAAAGCACCGCTCCAATTCCCGCAACAGCCCCGGCTCCTGCTCCGATGGCTGCGCCCCGGCCCCAGTCGGCCGCCGCGCCAATTGCCGCTCCAAGTCCTGTGCCTCCGGCAATGGTCGCTGCGTCGGCGCCATGCGAGGTGCCGCCGGAAGCCTTCCACAATTCGGTCAGAACGGGCGCCTGCTCGCCATCCACCAGAGTCAGGTTCGTAAGCTCAACCCCTAATTGCGAAGTGCCTACGACGCGGCCCGCTTTTTTCACGGATTTCACCTGCCCCACCACGGTTTGGCCCCGCCGCGCGACGACCCACCCATTTACAACGATGGGCTGCTCGAGCACGCCGGTAAACTGGTCACCAATCTGGTTGTGGTCGCTGGAGAGCGGCTCGTTGAGGCGCATGATGACGACCGTTCCCGCGGGAATCGTGAGTAAGCTCGGGGGCGGGCCGTACTGCTGGTTGGGGTCATTCGCAGGATTCTGCGGCACGCGATCCTGCGAAATCGGCGGGCGGTTGCTATTTTGGGCTGGAGCCACCGGTGGCTGGTTGGCCTGCTGAGGCGGATTCTGCGGGACCTGATCCTGGGATACGGGAGGTCGCTCGGCGTCTTGCGTAGCTGGCGGCGCTTGCTGGCCCTGGGTTTGCGGTGGCTGCGAACTCTGCGCCGATTGGGCTGGTGGTTGCCCTTGCTGCTCCTGAGTTGGAGGCGCCTGCTGCTCTTCTTGCTGGGCCAGGGCAAAACCGCTCAGCGAGAGTGCCAAACCTGCCGCGCATGCCACTCGAGACACCACCGCGCACCTCTTCAAAACTGCTGGGTGGAAATTCATTATCTTCTCCTCGACCCGGGGCCGCCGAAATATTGCCTTCGGCATTCGCACTTACCCATTTAGATGGCGTGAAAACCTCCCAGGATGCTTCTCCCGTTGAGCGTCCTAGCCTGTCTCTTCCGCGGCGAGTCTCACCGCCGGTTTCGCCGCCGGCGTCGTCGTAATCACCACCACGCTGATGAGTACAAACACCGTTCCCGAAATTGTTCGCACCCCAAGGGCCTCGCCGCCCAGGAAATATCCAACCAATACTGCCACAACCGGATTCACATACGCGTAAGTCCCAACCTTTGTAGGCGATTCGTGATGAATTAGCCAGACGTATGCCGTGAATCCGATGATGGATCCCGCCACGATCAAATAAACCAGAGCAAACCACACTTCTCGCGAGACGCTCGAAGGATGGAAATTCCGGAATTCACCGAGCACGCCCGCCGCAAGCGCCAGCAGTATTCCGCCGGCAAGCATTTGCGTGCCTGAGCTCATCACTTTCGAAGCCGGCAGCGGCAGCTTGCGCGAGAGCACCGAGGCCACGGACCAGCTCACCGACGCAAAAATCAGCGCCATCGCGCCTAACCTGTCGATGGGCGCCCCGCCGAGATTCAACGAACGGCTCACCAGCACCGCTACTCCGGCGATGCCTGTGAGCAGCGCGAGCGCCAACCGCAGAGTTAACCGCTGCGTTCGCAGAAAAATGATTTCAGAAAGGGCCATAAACACCGGGATCATAGCCAGCATTACCGCGGCAATCCCGGAAGGCACGCGCTGCTCGGCCCAAAACAACAACCCGTAGTCGAACACAAAAATCAAAGTGGCCAGCAAAAATGCCGACGCCCATTCGCGTCTTTTCGGCGCCCGCTCGCCCCTTGCCATGGTCCAGCCAAAAAGCGCAAGCCCCGCAACGAGAAAGCGCATCGCCGCCAAAAGAAACGGCGGCACTTCGCGCACCCCAACCCGAATGGCAAGGAATGTGGAGCCCCACACAAAATAAATAATCGCGAAAGCTAACAGGCTCTTCCACGCAGGACGATGGCTGCTGGTGTCCATGGCAGGTTGCTGCCGCCAATTTACCAATTCTTCCGCCGGATAGCTGCAAACTTGCGGGGGGCGGAGAATTCGCAAGCAGGCCACTTTGTCCCTACGACGTGAATTTCTGGCAGATTGTTTCCGCTGCCCGGCTTTTCGCAGAGGCAAGCCCCCGAACTGCCAGCCACTCACGCCCGGAAGTGTTGCAAATGTCGAAGGCGCGGGGTATAGTCGATCATCGATATACTGATTATCGACCCACTATGCCCAAACGAACGCTCGACCCACTGCCTTCGGCTGCTTTCCAAATCTTGCTTTCCCTTGCCGGGGAAGACCTGCACGGTTACGGCATCATGCGCCAGGTCGCCGACCAGACCGACGGCAGCATGCGCCTCGGTCCGGGAACCCTCTACAGTTCCATCCAGTCCCTGCTCGAAGCAAAACTTATCGAAGAGCTGGACCACCGTGAAAATACAACGCCTGGCCAGGAGCGGCGCCGCTATTACCGGCTGACTTCGGCCGGCCGCAAACTGGCGCGCTCCGAAGCCGATAGACTCGCCGGCTTTTTGCGTGTCGCGCGGGCCAAAAAAATCTTGCGGGGGGACTATGTCTGAAAAGATATACGTCTGGCTTTTGCGCCTCTTTCCTTCCCATTTTCGTCAGGCCTACGGTGACGATGCCCTGCAGCTCTTTCGCGATCGCGCCCGCGATGAGAAGGGTTTCTTCCTGCGCCTTCGGCTCTGGGTTGACCTGCTGGTCGATTTGGTAATTTCTGTCCCCCGCCAGTACCGCTATGTCCAACCGGAGCTTCTCGGTGTTTCCGCTCAACATCATGGAGACGGTGGGCCTTCCTTCTATGTTCTGGAAGACAAATCGCCGCGTCTCGGAGCGCTGCTCTTCGGGGGAGTACTAACGCTGGCTGGCCTCTTCACGCTTTCGATTTTGCTCAGCTATGGCGCCAAGCACCGGGCGTCGAATGCCTTCGCCCGCCGAACTCAACATGCAGCCACTGCGCGCTCGTCCGCGTACAGCCATGCGGCACCGCTGCCCGGCGACGATACCGACGAAAATACAATCGCTTCGTCATCCCAACGCCAGCCGTCGACCGGCGCAACCTTTTCTACGCCTGACGAGGCCAGGGCGAGCGATTCTCAATCGAAAGCTGTTCCCTCCATGGACAGCTCCCGATTCTCCCCGCCGCAAGCACTGCAATCTCCAGATGCTGCAATCCCAATGACGCGGGCCGCGGTTGCGAATTCGAATCTCGATGCAGCAGAGCGGCAACGCGTGGTTGAGGGCGCTATCGCAAATCTAAAGAAGTTCTACATCTATCCCGACGTCGCCCAGAAGACGGCGGATGCCTTGCTCGCGCACGAAAAGAGCGGCCAATACGACGCGGTGACGGATGGCGACGGCTTTGCCAATCTGCTGACCAAGCAGATGAGAGAGCAAAGCCAAGACATGCACCTGATCTTGGTCTACAGCAAAGCCCCACTCCCCGAGCAGCCAAGGGGGCCAACACCGGAAGGTCTTGCGCGTTATCGCGAGACAATGAAACAGGAAAACTGCACATTCGAAAAGGCTGAGACCCTGCCACACAATATCGGCTATCTGAAGCTTAATTTCTTCCCCGATACCTCCATCTGTCAGCCGACAGCGGAAGCGGCGATGGCTTCTTTGAACCACGCAGATGCCATCATCTTTGATTTGCGGGACAACCGTGGCGGCGAACCAGAGATGGTCGCACTGATGGCCGCCTACCTCTTCGACCACCCAGAATACTGGTACAACCCCAGGGAAAATACGACGCAGCAGTCCTGGACGCTCTCACCTGTTCCAGGAAATAGATTGGCAGACAAGCCGGTATATGTCTTGACGTCAGCCAGGACTTTTTCCGGCGCGGAGCAGTTCTGCTACGACCTGAAGATGCTGAAACGCGCCACACTTGTGGGTGAGACGACAGGCGGTGCGGCACACTCGGGAGTTTTTCACCGCATTGATGATCACTTCGGAATGGGCATTCCCGAAGTGAAATCAATCAATCCTTTCTCGAAGACCGATTGGGAGGGCACAGGCGTGGAGCCGGATGTAAAGGTGAATGCTGCCGATGCTCTGGAGACCGCAGTGAAACTGGCGGAGTCCAAACTGCGGCGGAAGTAACCGGTTTGGAATTTTGCGGAGTGCCTTTACCTCGGCTTCGCTGCCCGATAGCGGCTCTAAAACTCCAGGCGCAATTGAAACGCGATCATCCGTGGCGTGCTATCGCCGCCCAAACCGACGCCGAGCAGACCGGTCGGCGGAGAGGTGGCGTAGGTGATCGCTCCAAACCCCGTTTGGGTGGCGGGCTCCCCCGGAACACCGGCCAGCACCATGCTCGGAAGTGCGAAATTAGGATGGTTGAAAACATTGAAAAACTGTGTGTCGAACCGCAGCTTGAGACGCTCCGTCAAAGGAAACGACTTTGTGAGGTAGAAATCACTCCACGTAAAATCGGGTCCTCGTAGCGCGTTGCGCCCCAGGTTTCCGAATTGACAATTCTCGGGAGTGTCGGGATTCGGATTGTTGGGGTCGCTGGCGTCATAACATTTACCAGTACTTGGGTCCACGGTCGAGACAAAGGCATTGGGATTGAGCCATTGGACTGTGCCCGGTTGTGTGACGCGTGGAATCGGTTTGTGTTCATAGAGCGGAACTCCGGGAACGACGCTCGCGAATTGCGGGCCGCTGCCATTCACGATGCCGTTTCCATTTGCCGAATAGGGCGTGCTCAAAACGGAGAAGGGAATCCCGCTGTGCCAAAACACGGTTCCCGACACTTGCCACCCGTTGAGCGCGTAGCCAAGAGATTTGCTTCGGACCTTCAACGGCAATTGGTACACATATTGAGCATTAAGATTTTTCCGGATGTCGTAGTCGCAAGGGCCATAATCTCGCGCGAAATCGCCTGGCAGAGGAGACAGGATTCCTCCGGCGGAGAACTGCAGAAACCCGCCGTTGGATACCGTGTCCATGCAACGGCTCCATGTGTAGTTAATCTGCCCCATCAAGCCTTTTCCAAAACGCTTCATGGCGGTCATTTGCAATCCGTCGTAGTGGCTGTTGGCGCCGGTGGAAAATTGCGTCACCGCCGCGAATCGGGGATCCGTGGGTTGCTGGTAGGGAAACGGCGCAAAGCAGCCGTCGCACACCGTTTGATAGCCGTTCACTTGTGTGAGATACGGCTGGTTCACCGCTCGCGTGCCAACGTATTGGGCGTGGACGCTTGCTGTGGAACCAAACTGGTGTTCCAGGCCAAGGCTCCACTCCATGAAATACGGCGCATGGAGTTTTCCATCAGGCACGGCGGTGATGTTGACCGGGGGAAGGCACGTTGCAGGATTCGCAAGCGCGGATGCGCAGGAAAGCTGCCCCTGCGGAAACCCCGAAGTAAACGTTTGATTCGCGGCCACAGTCGCGTCCACAGCGCTGTTCGGCACTCCGGGGGCAATCGCCGTGCCGCCCACCGTGCCAAGCAGGCCTCCCTGGAAGGTCTGCACATAAGGCGGATTCTCTCCGACCACATCGGCGATGCTCCCCGGCAAAATATCGCTGAAGAGCCCGAAGCCTGCACGCAGTACGGATTTAGGCTCGAATTGCCACGCGATAGCCGTTCGCGGTTGCAGAATCGCAAGCGGAGTCGAGGAAAACACGTTGCCGAGCCCGGTTCGAATGGCGGCGTTCAAGGGCTGATTTACATCGTGCGAAATGGAATCGAAAGCGCCGCCGAGACGCGCAATCTGCTCATGCGGATTCAAGGGATTGGAATTGAGCGTGTCTCGAACGCCGAAAGTCCACGTCAGCTTTTTCGTAACCTTCCAAGTGTCCTGCGCGTAGAGATCGATGTTGAGGAAGTTGAAAGGTTCGTTCGCGGACGCAGGAAAAGTTTCGGTGGCCGTGGATGCAACTCCATAAATATATTGCCCCAGAGTGGTGTAGGTCACGGTGGGGACCGAACCCTCGCCGAAGTCATAATCATTCAAGCGAAAGATCCGCGTGTTGGTCCCGAACCGCAACTCGTGTGCCCCATGATTCCAGGCAAGATTGTCATTGATGAAGAATCGCGAAGCGCGCCGTCCCTGCACCCAGGTGTTATCCAGTCCCCCCGCCGTGGTGAAAGGGGCGTTCGCGCCGCTGCCTTGCAGAACGATAGGGTAAGCAGCCAGCGTCTGCTGAAAATTGCTCGGTCCAAACAAACTTTGATACCAGGAAAACGCCGGGTTGAAGTAGTTCACCAGATTCTGGGAAAAAATGTGCGTGTATCCCGCTGCAAACGAATAGAGCGGCTGGGGCGAGATGGCATCAAACAACGGGTTAATTGGATCCGTATAGGCCGCTTGCAATCCGGTGTCGGCCTGAAGGCGAAGCCACGCGGTGTTTTTTTCATTTACGTTGTAATCGATCCGCGCCGTTTGCACCTGTTCGTGATCGTCGCTCGAATGCGAAACGCTCTGCCGGTTCGCGCACCCGTTTCCGTCATTTTCTATGGCCGGCGCAGCGCCGCCCACATCGAACGGACAGCCGAGCACCGTGAGGGGCGTTCCGCTCGTATTTCCGTAGAGCGAAAACATCTTCTGATAGAACGGAACTAACTCCGGCGCGGGCTGATATTTGAAGCCAGTGACCGGATCAGTTCCGCCCAAGGGCAGTTGCTGCAAAACGTAATTCTGGAATGCTTGCGTCGGCACGGTTGTCGCCGTGACGATCGGCAGCGCAATCCGCACCCACTCGCTATCAAAAAAGAAAAACAGCTTGTCGTGCACCAGCGGACCACCCAAACTCCCTCCGAAATGGTTTACCGTCGATCGCGGTTTGTGGTTTCCCGGCGTCGCATTCGTGAAATAGTCGGCTGCGTTGAACCGCGAACCATTCCATAGCTCATAGAGGTTTCCGTGAAATTGGTTCGCGCCGGATTTCGTGACGTAATTGACCTGCGCCGCGCCATAGCGCCCTTGATCCACCGCATAGGAAAGCGTGTTCACCGTCACTTCCGCGATCGAATTCAGTCCGAGAACGAGATTTGTCGAAAGCCCGCTATTGAGATTTGTCAGAGGATCGTTCGTTTCCAATCCGTCCACGATGTAGCCGTTCGAAAGGGCGGGCAGTCCGTTGAACTCCACGTTGCCGTAGCCATTCGTGCCGCCGACGAAATCATTGCCGCTGCCTGCCGTGTTCACGAGCGCCCCGGCTGCAAACTGGAGCGGATACGTCAAGTCACCGCCAGGGTTGGGCAAATCTTCCAGCGCGTGGGCATTGAGTGTCGTCGAAGTATTCGCGTTCTCGGGATTGAGAACCGCCGCTTCGCTCGTCACCTCGATGCTCTCTTTTGCTTGCGCGACCTTGAGGAGGAAATCGACCGTCTGCTTCTGTCCCAGGCTGGCAGACACTTCGTCGTTCCTTTGCGGCTCGAAGCCGGCTGCTTGCACCTGGACGCTGTACGCACCTGGCTTTAGCTGTGGAAAATTGAACCGGCCAGACTCATCCGTCTTCGCGCTGCGCCTCAACCCCGTTTCCTTGTTCGTGATAGTCACCATCGCACCAGGCACCGCCGCCCCGGTTGCATCGCTCACCTGGCCCACGATTCCGCTGGTCGTTTCCCCTTGCGATAAAGCTGCCACAGGCAAGAAGAATTGAAATGACGCGGCAAAAAGGAAGATCGAAAGAGTCGAGCGAAGTTTGGCTACAGACACTACCCATATCTCCATACACGTCGTAAGTTAACCTTACTTAAGGCGTGGATTTAATGCAAGTAAATAAAAGTCAAAATGATATCGCATTGGGTGCTGCCTTTTCACGGCGCTTTCTTCCCGGGCTCTTCTATTGTCATCAACACTCGGAGCGGATAGCATCGCGCCTTTGTTGTCTTGCACGGGGAGGTGTTTCCTTGCTCGATCGCCGCCGCTTTCTTGTTTCCGCCGCAACCGGCGTCGCGACCGCGCCATTCTTTGGCAATGAATTGCTCGCAGGCACGGCCGCGCCCGCTCTTCAGCTTTCTTCTCAACTCGTTTACAGCGTGAAGGACTACGGCGCCACCGGAAGCAAACCGGACGACGCGCGACCGGCCCTCCAACAAGCTATCGATGCTTGCGGAAAAGCTGGTGGCGGCACTGTCTACCTCCCGCCCGGCGAGTACACCTCCGGACAACTTCATCTCCGCTCCGGAGTGCGCTTGTATCTCGAAGCCGGCGCAACGCTTTTCGCTTCGCTCGACGGCCGCCAATTCGATCCGCCTCCTAAATCCGCGCTCCTCATCGGCGAAGATCTGCACGACATCGCGCTTGAAGGTCGCGGCACGATTGACGGTCAAGCCTCCTACGTGTGGAAGCCCAACGACTTCAATGATTTCTACATTCGGCCCAACCAACTACAGATGGAAGCCGCCGGCAAGCCGCTGCTCAGAGCGTTTCCCGCGGGATATCCCACAGAGACAGTCAATCCACGCTTGGTTTTGCTTCTCCGCTGCCAGGATGTCCGCATCGCGGGCCTCAAGTTCATCCGGTCGCGCAGTTGGACCATCAATCCCTACGCCTGCAAACGCCTCGTTCTCGATGGCGTCTACATTTATTCCAGCGCCAAGGAAGGCGTCTGGGCGGATGGCTTCGATCCGGACGGCTGCCAGGACGTGCGTGTGGCCAACTCCACCATCGAGACCGGCGACGACGCGATCGTATTTTGGTCGTCGAACATCTGGGGTCCGGCGCTGCCTACTGAAAATGTGACGGTGACCAATTGCAGACTCTCGTCGGCCTCCAGCGCGCTGAAATTTTGTGATGGCAATTCCAACGCCGTCCGCCGCGTCGCCATCGACAACGTCGTCATAGCCAATTCGAATCGCGGACTGGCGTTTATGGTTTTCGACGGCGGCGTCGTCGAAGACGTCGTGATTTCCAATGTCTCGATCGAGACGCGCCGCTTCGATTGGTTCTGGTGGGGAGATGGCGATCCTATTCACTTCAATATCAAGCGCCGTAGTGAAATCGATGGAACCAAGCGCGATCACGAACCGCCCGCCGGAAAAATCAGAAACGTCTCGATTTCCAACGTGATTGCTCACGGTACCGGCACCTCGGCCATCAACGGTCATCCCGACAGTTGGCTCGAGAACATCCACTTGGATAATGTCCGGCTATTCGTCTCGCACGATCCTGCAGCGCCTTACGAAAACACGCGTACTGCGGTCGCGATCCGTCAAGCGCGCAACTTCTCGATAAAAGATTCAGAAATTCGGTGGGATCAGCCGCACTCCGCCACCTGGCGTTCCGGTCTCGCCGCCGAAGATGTCGAGGACCTGCGACTTGACACCGTCGATGTGGAGGCCGCGCTCGCATCCACCGCGCCCGTAATCGAGCTAACAAACGCCACAAAAACAACCCTGCAATCTCTGCGCGCTGAAACGGTCCACTTGGCGGGCAAAGGCACGCGCGAAATCCGCCTGCTCCAAACCGACTCAAAAATCTCGGCGGATTCCGACGTGAGCAAGGACGCCGTCCTTCGGCAGTGATGTCTTCGCGGCTCTTGAGGCACGAGATGTCCTGCTTTCTCGCGTCCGCTTAAAAGGGAAGCAGACCGCCTGCTGATTATTCTAAAGAACCGGTTCGGTTCAAAAGGGAAGGGAAGAGAAGTCCACGTTGCCGCCCGAGAAGATCACGCCAAGCTTCGGCGCACCGCCGTCGGCGCGCGCGGCCAAGTTGAGTTCCGCTACGGCTCCCGGCCTAAGCAGAGGAGCGATGGCCACGGCGCTGCTTGGCTCGATGATGATTTTCATGCGTTCCCAGACGAGCCGCATTGCCGCGATGATTTCTTCCTCGCTGACCAGCAGGACGCGGTCGAGATACCGCCGCAAAATGGCGAATGTCCTCGGCGCGAGCGAGGCACGAAGGCCGTCAGCGATGGTGTCGCTGGAATCGAGCGATTGCAGAACGCCCGTGGTGAGCGAACGATAGGCGTCATCCGCGCGTGCGGGCTCGCACCCAATGATGCGGATCTCGGGGCGCATCGCCTTCGCAGACAGGCAGGTGCCGCTGAGCAATCCGCCGCCGCTCACCGGCGTGAATACGGCGTCGATGTCCGGAACTTCTTCGAGAAGTTCCTTCGCCGCGGTGGCTTGCCCGGTGATGATACGGTCGTTGTCATAAGGATGAATCAATATCGCCCCGGTCTCAGCCTGCACGCGCGCGGAAGTTTCCTGCCGGGAAGTGATGGTCGGCTCGGAAAATGTGACGCGCCCGCCGTAGCTTTCCACCGCGCGGCACTTCACCGCCGGCGCGTTTTTCGGCATGACGATATATGCAGGCACGCCGCGCCACGCCGCCGCGCAAGCCACCGCTGCCCCGTGGTTGCCGCTCGAGGGCGTCACTATGCCGTGCGCGGCTTCCGCATCGCTCAGCGAAAGAATCGCATTCGCCGCCCCGCGAATCTTGAACGAACCTGTTTTCTGAAAATTGTCGCACTTAAAGAAAAATTGCGCCCCGGCTATAGCATTGAGCGAATGCGAGGTGAGAACGGGAGTGCGGTGAATGCGCGGAGCGATGCGCGCGTGCGCTTCCCGGATGGCATCCCAGGTAGGCGCCTGAAAATCTGTGGTTTCGACTTGCGGTGCCGTGCTCATGAGTTCGCCTGCCCGTCGTCAAGACAAGTCCGCCGCTGCACGGGCAGCGGCACGACGAAGATTATTGCACAGGGAATGGGTGTTCTGGATTCGATTGCCGAAGTCTTGTGAGCCCGAGACCAGGCCAATGTGGCTGCGAACCAAAGTGAAGGCGTCCCCAGGCCTTCCCTATAGTGTTGCGTGTGAGGCCATGCGCGTTTCTCCCTCGCGGAAAATCTGGCGAGAAAGAAAATTGTCCCGCAAGGCCATTGGGAGGTACTATCTCCGCGGTTTTCAAACAGGGGAAACAGTGTACTGAGGAGATCTAATGAGAATTCATGCGAGCGGAATCCGGCAAGTAGCGCGAGCGTTCGTCGTTTTCCTGTCGCTGACAACAATGAGCGTTCTGGCCGCGGCGACAAGTGCGCACCGACGCCGGCAGCGTGGAGGGTTCCACAAGCACGGATGGAAAGGTGCAAATTTTCAAGGGGATTCCGTATGCCGCGCCGCCCGTTGGCGCGCTACGCTGGAAAGAGCCGCAACCCGTGCCGGCGTGGCAAGGCGTGCGCAAGGCTACCGAATTCGGCGCGCGCTGCATGCAGGGAAATGTCTTTGGCGACATGGTGTTTCGCGACCCTGCGCCGAGCGAGGATTGCCTCTATCTAAATGTTTGGACGCCGGGTGCCTCGCCAACTGCCAAGCTTCCCGTCATGGTATGGATCTATGGTGGCGGATTCCAGGCGGGCGCAACGTCCGAGCCACGCCAGGATGGTGAACACCTCGCGCACAAGGGCGTGGTGGTTGTGAGCATGAACTATCGGCTCGGTATCTTCGGATTTTTCTCCCACCCCGAGCTGACCAAGGAATCGCCTCATCACGCTTCCGGAAACTACGGGCTGCTGGATCAGGCAGCGGCTTTGCAATGGGTGCGCAAAAATATCGCCGCGTTCGGCGGCGATCCCGAGAATGTAACGATCTTCGGAGAGTCCGCAGGTTCGTTTTCCGTCAGCGCGCAAATGGCTTCGCCGGTTTCCCGTGGATTGTTCCATCGCGCGATTGGAGAGAGCGGCGCCTTTTTCGGCAGGACGCTGCCTGCAAAAGCGCTCTCCGAGAGCGAGCAGGATGGCGCCAAATTTGCCCAATCCATCGGAGCAAACACCCTCGACAAGCTGCGCGCCATGACTTCGCAGGAAACGCTCGACGCCGCCAGGAAGGATAAAAACGCCTTCCGCTTCGGTCCGAACGTCGACGGCTACTTTTTCCCGGAAAGTCCAGCCGAAATCTATGCGGAAGGAAACGAAGCGCACATCGCGCTGCTTGCAGGATGGAACCACGACGAGGGAAATTACCACACGTTTTTCGGAACTGACCCGCCAACCAAGGAAAATTACCTCAAGAAAATCAAGCAGACGTTTGGCGACAACGCAGCCGAAGTGCTGAAGCTTTTTCCGGCGGAAACGGACGAGCAGATGAAGGCATCTGCCGATCTCCTTGCCACGGCAAACTTCATCGGCTACAGCACGTGGAAGTGGATTGAACTGCAAACCAAGGCGGGCAATGCGCCCGTTTACCGTTATGAGTTCGACGACGCGCCGCCGCTTGCCGCTTCGGCGCCTGGGGCCCCGCCGCAAGAAAGTCGGGGAGCTTACCATTCGGCGGAAATCGAGTTTGTGTTTGGAATGCTCGATTCGAAGAAGCTTCCGTGGCGCCCCGAGGATTATCAACTATCCGAGCAGATGGGCTCGTATTGGACCAACTTTGCCAAGACTGGAAATCCAAACGGCACTGGCCTGCCACCGTGGCCGCAGTACGGCGCAAAAGACGGCTACGAAGTGATGCATTTGGCGGCCAAACCGCACGCAACCGAGGATCAGCAGCGCGCACAATACGAATTGCTGGACAAGCTCTCTGCAAAGCACTAGCTCAAACTTTGCTTCGGTTTTGCGCGAGGATCGCGCAGCGAACGGCCTTCCGTCACGAAGCGGGGACCGCTTCCGGGTGGAACTTGATCGCGGCGGCGATCGTCAGCACGGCGAAGATGGCCAGTACCACGACTTGGCTAATCAAGAACGGCGGCTCATTTCCCTTGGGAGCCATGGCATGCAACGCCGGCACCTTCATAAATAGCTGCGCCACCAATACAAACACGTTAAGGTAAAGGGCAATAGTAGCCGTCACCGCGTAAACCTTTCGCCACGCCCCGGCGAGGTGCTTGACGTAGCGCGCAGGAATAGCTATGGCAAGGATGACGAGCGAAACAATGCCCACTATGATCCCGGGTGTCACGCCATGGAACGGAAAGAAAAACCCCGTGATGCTGGTCAGCGCAGTAGTGGCCAAAAATACGGCAGTCAAGCCATCCAGGCGCTTCCCGGCAATCATCCCAAATACCGCAATGAACCCCGAAAAGATACCGATTAGGCTCAAGAGAACGTGAAATATCGTGAATGCCGAAATGTCAGAGCTCATGCATTTTCCCCCTTTTCGAGATAGGATGTCCTTTGATGATTGTACCCGCGGAAAAGTGTGTACTTTTTCGCGTTTCCGTAAAGTATGCAAGCCCTTTTTCGCAGGGAAAGGGCGGGCTTCGGTACCTCAGAGCCAATCCTGCCTGCCCGAACCCTTTGAGTAGGTTACAATGTGCGTCAGCCGGACTGTTCGAGTCGGCCGTTAAGTGAAGTACCCCTAGTACTAAGGATTGATGCTTGACCGGGCAACTAAGTCTGCTAGGCTGAGATACCCCTTCTCATTAGGCGCGAGGGCTGCTGTTACCTCCCTCGCCTCGAGGAGGAAACTATGCAAGCTGCAGAACGCAGACAACTTACGCGCCACAATCTTCGCACCCCGTTGCGATTTCGCTCCACCGGTGTGGCCGCCGATAAGAGCGACCATTTCACCGAAGCCCTGAATATCTCGCGCGGCGGGTTTTATTTTGCCTCTTCGGCGCCGCTGCAGGTCGGCATGCCCATCGAAGTGACCATACGCATTCCCGGCGAAGTCACAGGCGCCCAGACCGAAGAGATGCATTGCACCGCGCGCGTGGTTCACGTTAAGAATGAGGCTTATGCCGACGGCCGCATCGGTTTTGGGGCCGAAATCGTGAAGTTCAGCTCCACTCCTCCGCCAGAGCGCTGGCTGTCTTAGAACTCCGCATAAAAGCACACCGACCCTGTCAGGCCAATTCCCCAGAAAAATTAGCCGTCTTCCACGATTCTTATCCACTTTCCTCCCGGCTTCCTTCATGGTCCGCTACTTGGCTGGTCAAATTGTCTTTGAGCCAAGATTCAGAGCCGTCGGATGCTTCGGTTGATAGAGGCCAATTTCGCCACCACTGGGCAGCTTAATCCTTGTTATGGATCCCCATCTTTCTTCGTGAACCTCCGAGCAGGTGACCCCCTTTTCCGCAAGCGCAGCCATTTCAGATTTCAGGTCCTCGCACAGAAAATAGAGCTCGTGCTGGCCATTCTTATAGGAAGGATGGAACGCAGCTTCGCAGGGTGGAAGCGCGAAAATCAGCCAGCCGCGGCCCGCATCCACGGAGTCGAATGCGAGAACGTCTCGAAAGAAGGCGCGGTCCTCTTCGGCGTCCTTCGTATAGAAGATGACGTGAGCGCCAGAAATCATGGTGCCTCCAGAGAAAGGACGCGGAGATTCCTACAAGGAGCGAATTTAGTGGAGTTTTCGAAATTCGGCCATATCAAAAACAAAATCGCGGTTCCGCCAGGGACTTGTGCTTCAGGGTTTGGTCGTGGGAATAGTCGTTATGGTCTTTGCGCTGCCGACGTTTTCGAAACGGTCATAGGCGCGCACGGCGATGGTGTGCTCGCCGGAAGCGAGACCGCTCAGCGAGAATTCGTATTTTTCGCCGGGGGCGTCGCTGACATTTCCAACCGGGGCGAGAAGCGTCCAATCGCCGCCGTCCAGGCTGTATTGGGCGCGATCGATGCTGCTTGCAGCGTCCTTGGCGACAAATTGGATCATCAACACTTCGGCGCGACCTAACTGACTATTTTGCAAGCTTCCTAGAGACGTTTTAAGCCCCTCGATGACTGGCGGAGTGTTGTCGACTTCGAAGCGTTCGCTTTCCCGTTCGGTTTTGAGCGAGATAGCAGGAGGATTCGAGGGCGCGTCGCTCGCGATAATTTTGAGGTAGTAGGCGCCATCGGGAAGTGTAGTGGTGTCCCAGGAATAGAATTTTTGGTCGAGTTTGTCCTTCAACAGTTTCCACTCGTGCTCGTTTTCGCCGCGATAGTAGATGCTGTACTGCAAGTCGTCGTCGTTGTCGTCGTGCGCGCTCCACAAAACCGACTGATAGCCTTTCTCGCGAAAACCCTGCGGAGGCTGTTCGAATTTTGCAGGCGTAGTAGTTTGCGCGATGAAAATGTTGGGAGCATTCGGTGTCGGCGGCATTTTCAGCGTCACGCTTGGCGCCTGGCCTGTAGAAATGATCGTATTTCCTTGCGCGCGCACGCCAGGATCTTGCAGCACGATGGCGTCGATCACGGGAGCCACGTTGCGCGGCAGATAAGCAAGACTCACCCAATTAATACCGTCGCCCGGCCGGCCGTCGTGAATGACCGCTTTCCACTGAAAAAACCTCGCGCTCGGCGCTTCCACCGCGCTGCCTGGTTTCGAATAAGGTCCGAACCAGCGCGACCATTCTTTCCCGGGGTCCTCTGTGTTTCCCGAACGTACAAAAAATTCCAGCCGCGGCTCGCCGGATGCGCTTATGGATTTTGCGGAACCCATAGCCGCTGCTGGCGGCGGTCCCCACCAATCCAGCCGTCCCCATTGCGAAAAAAGTTGCGCGTCGAACGAGCGCGATTCGTAAGTGCCTTCCGGCTCGTATTCGGGCCCGACCGAAAAAACTTTCCCCGGATTTGCCGTGCACAAAAAAACTTTGCTGCTGGCGTTGCGCGCAATCCCCGTGATCTGCGCAGAGCCCGCCTTGGCCAGTTGGGCAAACACGCCATGACCGTCGATCGCAAGCAGTGCGCCATTGTTTCCGGTGCCCGCTAAAACGCGCCCGTCGGAAGCAAATCCCAGCGAGTAAACCACGTCGTCACGCGACGTCCAAATCTCGTCCGGTGCGCCATCCGGAGAAATCCGGTAAATACTGCTCGAAAGCGTCGGCGGAAACGCAACAAACGGAGTGGATTGCTGGAGCTGGCCAGAGACAGCACCTGTAATGCCGCTGACGCTGCTCGTAAATGTGGTTGTTCCCTGCGGCGAGGCGATGATCGTGGTCGAAGGCGTGGAGCTGCTGCGCTGCTTCTCGCCGATCGCGGCAACGTAAATGGAGCCATCGGGAGCCACAGCCAGCGAAGTGATTTCGCGCTTGGACGTCTCGTAGAGCACGAAACCTTCGGCTCCCGATGCCGCACCCCCGGATTCTTTATCTTTGCGCGCAGGTTTCGCATCTGGCCGCGTGATGCGCAGTACGCGGCCATTGGGCTCTGTGCCAGCTAGCAAGTTTTTGTTCGCGTCGAAAGCAAGAACGCGAATGTGCGCTTCGTCGCTCGCGTAGTAGAGCTCGCCTTTGCCATCGGGCGAGACCGCGAAGACCTGGCCTTTATCTCCGGTGGCGACATACAAAACGCCGTCGGAGCCGAACGCGATGTCCCAGATATATTTTGTCTTGGGATCGAAAAAAACGGATTTTTCGCCGGATGCCGAGACGCGATAGACCTTCCCGTCAGGCGAAGTCGCGACGTACAGCGCTCCTTTAGCGTCGAAGGCAATCGATTGGGCCACTAAATCGCTCGATTCGAACACCGTTGTCGGTTTTCCGCCGTCGTCGAACCGAAAAACCTTTGCGGGCGAGCCGCCGGCGGCATAAAGCGCGCCTTTGGGGTCCAACCGAAGCGACCAAAGATACGAAGCATCGGCATCGGCAAGGAGCGTGAATTTCGGCGCGAGTTCAAGCCGGCCGTCGCTGCGAACAGCGACACCGTGGGCCGTGCCTTTGAGAAATTCGTCGTAGGTCGTTTGCAGCCAGCGGCGGGTGTGCTCGGCGTGGAGAGGGGTAAAGGGCGACGCAAAGAAATAAAGAAGCAACGACAATAAGCCGACCCGTGCAAACACGCGCGCCGCGCGTGAGAGTGGATGGTTACCTGTCATCGAGTTCATGTGTTTGCGACTTAGCATTTGCATGATCACCGGATTTGTAAATTCAGGGAAATGACGCCGGAAACTGGCCCGCCGAGCGGAATGGAGGACTCGCTGGCAAGCGATTCGCGCAATATCTGGACGCTGCCGGGAGTCGGGCGTCCATCGATGACATTGATCTCCGAGAGCGGCACATTGGGTAATTCTTTGTCGTCCCAGAGGATCGTCGGCGTGGGCGCGAAAAGTCCGACGTAAAGTCTGTCGTTGCGTCGCTCGCGATTGAGCAGGGCAATCAGTTGATCGAGGCTCGCGCTGTTGCCTCCTGCGATGGAGAACGAGAAGCCACGAGAAGCGCGGTTGAGCATATCGCCGTCCGTGACTAAAACGCGGAGCGCGGTGCCTCGCGTGGCTTGCTCGGGCACCCGCACCGTGGTCTCTTCGACGCGGGCCGGTCCTCGATAGGGGCGAAGCAAAACGCGCACGCGAAGCGTTTCGCCCGGCGCGGCCTCGCCTTTTTCCAGCCACGCGCTTTCGATGCTGTAAGACTGGCGCCCAGGAACGCTTTCGACGCGCAGAGCGATGCGGTCAAAGACGGGAGTCTCGCGCGTATTAGTGAAGAGCCGGTTGAACACGCTCTGAATGTTCAGCGCGATCGGCAATCCGTCGGGAGAGAAAGCTTCACCTGGCGCGAACGTGTTCTCGATTAGAACGGGCGCATGGCCGTGCACTACGACTTCCCCGGAAAGATGCAGCGTCGTGCCTTCGCCATAGAGGGAGTTTTGCGTGAGGCCGTTGAAAACGGTGAGACCGACAAGCAGCGGCGTGAGCTTGGGATGATTGACCATCTCGAAGTGCAGTTTTTTTTCGGTGCCGCCGACCGCGAGTGTCAGGTCGATCGGAATCATGGGAGGCGGAGCGCCCAGTTTGCCGGTAACCGCGGTGAGATGGTCCCCGGTAATCGTGCCGATCGAGCCGCCCACGTTGATGATCTTCGTGGAGGCTAGCTCTGAAGAGAGAGTCGTAACGACTTCGGTGCGGGCCATCGGGAATTGCACGTCGCCGAGGCTGAGAAACGGATGGCCGCAGAGATAGACCTGATTGCCGCGGATCGCGGTAACCGTGCACGCGGAACTGATCGAGGTGTCGCCTTGCACCAGGACCATTCCCGCCATGTCCCCTGGAAGCAGATGCCCATCATCCGGTTTGGGAGCCGCCGTCCCTCCCTGAGCGGCAACGAATCCGAAGCTTTGAAGCTGGCTCGCAAACTGCCGCAATGCCTCAGGTTGATAGCCGGAGAAGACTAAGGGTGTCTCGATCGGCTCCAGGGCTGAACCAGTGGGTAACCCGGTCCGAGAGCCTGCGTCCTGCGGCACCGTGATCTGCTGGGCGTCACCCTGGGCGGTCTGCGGCTGATACTGCACGTTCTCAGAGGAAATTTTGGTCGGCGGATGAATGATGTCTTCAATCGGTGTCACGCCGCCAATGGGCTCCTTCGTGAAGACGCCCAGCTTGAGGGAAAGCGCGCCGGCCAGCTTGCCTTCAAAATAGACCGGGCTGCCGCTCATTCCTGCCACAACACCCGTGTGCTCCACTTTTGGCCCTTTGAGCTGCACGAGAATGATGGTTTGTCGCGGGCCCAGGAAATTGGGCATGATGCCGATCACTTCGAGGTCGAATTTTTCCACCTGGTCGCCGGCGAAGATGGTATAGGCGTAGCCCTGCATGCCAGGACGAACTTCGCTCAAGGGAAGGATTTCCGTGGAGGTGGGGGCCTGTGCTTCCGCTGCGAGAAACGACGGTGCGAGAGCCGGTGCGGCGGCAAACGCCAGGACTGACAGGATGAGGAAGCGGGAGAGATGGCAAGCCATGGACTGATTGCGCCGAGCCGAGTGCATGAATTGCCAATCATACGCGGCAAGGTACGGGGAAGCAATTGGACGGACGGAGGACGGCGGGGTAGGCCAGAGAGGCTAGGCGTCCTAGAACTACCTCGCATCGATACTTGGTCGGCCTTCGCTGGAGTTGCGGAGGGTAACCGTCCTACACTCTGGCTCGGGTAGCCGTCATTTCAAGCGCAATGTGGAGAGGCGTATGTCGAATACATTTGGCACCGATATTTTGATTCAAGCGGAAGATCCCAAGAAAGCCGCCGGCTTCTACGTGAAACAGCTCGGATTTAAGATCACCGGCGAGACCCCACAAATGGTCAGCCTCCACGGCAAAAACATAAATTTGTTTATCGAACGAGGTCCTGCGCTTGGCCCGGTTTTGGAGGTTACCGTAAAAAATGTCAAGAGAGCTAAGGAGAGCCTAACGAAAAAGGGCTGCAAAATCGTAAAAGACGAGCCTGATTTCCCCAGGTGCTACGTCAAAGATCCTTACGGACTGATTTACAATCTCACCGAATGACGCGCCAATTTCCAGACCTCTATCCTTTTGCCAGGTAGGTTGCCAGGACTTGCGCGCAAGCTTCGACGAACTCTTGTTCCGTTTTGGTGAACGTGTCGCCGAAATAGCTTTCGATATCTAGCTCGGCCGCAAGCTTTTTGTTTACCAAAATAGGGACCACGATTTCCGACTTCACCAGGGACGAGCCCGCCAGATAGCGCGGATCGGTGGTGACGTCCTGCACCACGACGACCTGCCCGCTCGTGGCCGCCGCCCCGCAAAGTCCCCTGTCCAGCGGAAAGCGCGCGTTGGGCGTAAAGCTGCCTGCGCAGGGCCCAACGATAAGGTAGCCAGAGTCCGCGGGATCGACCAGATAAAACCCGGTCCAGTTGTAGCGCGTCATCTTCTCGTGGAGCCGCTTGGCGATATGCTCCATCAAGGCCTCCGCCGTGGGAGCGGTCGAGGCATAGCTCTGAAGTTCTTGGAGAAGTTCTTTGTGTGCTGGCGTCATGTCAGAGGCCTCGCGTTGAATGTCAGCAAGCTTTGGCGGCGCTGTACACTAGTCTTCCTACGTCCATCAGTTTACACGAACACTCTGCCGCTACACTGCAAGTGGCTTGCCGGTGTGCCTGGAAACAATCGACGTTTTGCCCGGCTAAATGTAGAATTGCCGCGGCGAGGTGCGAAATGGAAGGGTTGAAACGTTTGAATAGCGGGTCGAGCAGCGAAGTTTCGCGGCGGCAATTCTTGGGAAAGACGGCCGCTGCAGCCGCGGCGTTCTCCATTGTCCCGCGGCGCGTCTTGGGCGGCGCGGGATTCGTACCCCCAAGTGACAAGGTCAACATCGCCTTTATCGGCGTAGGCGCCCAGGGATTGCGCGTGATGCTGCACTTCTTGAAAGAGCCGGACGTCCACGGCGTGGCCGTCTGCGATTCCAACAAAAGCGCGGCCAACTATCCTCAGTGGGACACCCACGAGTTTTGCAAATCCGTGCAGGCTTTGCTGGGTGTCGACAGCGGCTGGGATTGGCTGAGTCCCGACGAGCCCATTCAGCTTTCGCACACTCTTCGCGTGACCAGCGGCGTCGCCGGCCGCGAGCCTTGCCAGAAAATTGTGAATGGATATTACGGCTCGCAGCAGCGCTCCGGGAATTATAACGGCTGCGCGGCGTATACGGACTTTCGCGAACTGCTCGAAAAACAGAAGGATGTGGACGCTGTCGTCGTCTGCACTACGGATAACTTGCACGCCGCTGTTTCGATCGCCGCAATGAGGAAGGGGAAGCACGTCTTCTGTCAGAAGCCGCTCACGCACACGATCTATGAGGCGCGCAGAATGGCCGAAGTAGCTCGCGAGACCGGCATGGCGACGCAGATCGCGGTCGGCAATCAAGCTTCAGAGGCCACGCGCCTCTTGTGCGAATGGATTTGGGATGGCGCCATTGGCCCCGTTCGCGAGGTGTATAACTGGTCGAGCCGCCCCTATTGGCCCCAGGGCATCGAGCGGCCCAAGGACACGCAGCCCGTGCCCGACGGCCTCGATTGGGATTTGTGGCTGGGCCCCGCCCCGGAGCGCTCCTTCAATCAAGCTTATCTGCCCTTTGTTTGGCGTGGTTGGGGCGATTTCGGATGCGGCGCGCTCGGCGATATGGGCTCCTACAGCTACGATACGATTTTTCGCGTCTTAAAATTGGAAGCTCCGGAAAGTGTCGAGGCGAGTTCCAGCGATCGCTACGAAGAAACATATCCGTTGGCTTCCATTTGCCGTTACAGCTTTGCGGCCCGCGGGGATATGCCCGCCGTGAAATTCAATTGGTACGACGGAGGCTTGAAGCCTGCGCGGCCCGACGAGCTCGAGGAAGCTCGCCCATTCAAAGGCGAGAACGAAGAGCAAGACGAAGGTTTGTTGTTCGTCGGGGATCGCGGAAAAATATTGTGCAATTTCAACGGTGGAAACCCCAAATTGATTCCGCAAGCGAAAATGGACGCCTACAAACAGCCGCCCAAGACGCTTCCGCGTTCCCCGGGAAATGAAAGGGAATGGCTGGACGCTTGTAAGGGCGGGAAAACGAAGCCCGGCGGGAATTTTGAATTCTCGGGGTTGGTCACCGAGACCTTGCTGCTGGGAAACGTGGCGTCCCGCACCGGCCAAAGATTGTATTGGGATCGCGCCGCGCTGAAGGTCACGAATTCCGACGCCGCGCAGAAATTAGTGAAGCCCGACCGCCGCAAAGGCTGGGAGATTTAAGCGAGCTTTTCCTCGGCGAAATCAAAAATCTCCGGCACACGAAAACCCCCCGCGGAATTTCCGCCGCTTGCCGAGTACGGGCACGGCACGTTTACCCTGAGCTTCGAAGGGCCGGGCCCGTCCACTTGCCTTAGAACCGGTGCACCGGCCCGATCAAATTCCAGTGGATCGAATACCAAGTAAGAAACACGCAAGCCGCCGCGACTAGCGAAAATTTCATTCGCGAGATGGCACGCACGTCGGCGCGGCGCCAGATGCGGACTCCCGCAATCAGCGCGAAGATACTGAAGAAAACCGCCAACACCGAGAACCAGTTGATCAGCCAAAAATACCGCACGATCGTCGGAAACGCCGGCAGGGCTTCGTTCTGCAGATTTACTGACAAGGCCACGACCCAGATGGTGACGATGATCCAAAGGAACGCGGCTAGCCGCGGCCCGATGGTGAGCCACAGTGCTCCCGGCTGTGGCTTGAGTTCCGCGCGGTTTCGAAACAATAGTCTTCGCCCCACGCGAATAAGGCTGGCCAAAACGACCGGCAGCAAGATCAGCAAGCAAACCGCGAGAGAAATTCCCACAAATGTTTTGTGCTCGTACCACGGCACTCGCTGAAATTGCACGCCGGGAAAGCTGACGGCGAGACGCGTGATTTTTCCCGACGAATCTCGAATGGCAAACAAGCGCGCTTGTTCGTCCTCGACCTGCCAAAGATCCTTGCCGATAGGTTTCCACTTGCGCGTGTGGCCCCGCAGATCCTTATAAACGTCCACCGTCAGCACTCCGTCTTTATCTACGCTCGCCACGCCTTGCCCAGCCGGATTCGAGATCGCCAGCTTCGTGCTGTCCGCTCGCCGCGTCGATTCATAGTTGCCCGCGATCTCCTTCAGTTGTTGGACAGGAAGTGATTGGTACGGCGCAGGCGTATACGCTGGAAAATACCGATCCGCAAAACCGTTCAAGAGTTCAGCGCGGTTGCGGCTGGCGGAGCCCGCGGAATTGTACGAAACGAAAACGACTAGCTTTTGCGTGGGCTCCATCAAAAACATGCTGTGAAACGCCACCAGGTCTCCGTCGTGTCCGATGAAGCGCAAATCGTTGCGCCACGTCTGGTAGAAACCCATGCAGATTGGCGGCAAAGCAGGCGACGCATCGAACTGCGGAGTCCACATCTCGTCGCGCGTCTCCGTTTTGAGGATTCGGTGCCCGTCGAGCTCTCCTCCATTGAGCAGCGCCAGCGCGAATCTCTCCATGTCGCCGGCTGCGGAAGAAACTCCTCCCGCCGGTGCGGGATTAAAGATCTCGAATCCGATGGCGGGCTTTTCCGTGTTGGCGCGGTAGCCGTCCGAGACATCCGGCGCTAGCTCGGCCGTCATGGGTTGGTTGAAGCTAGAGTGCTTCATGCCCAGCGGCTGAAAAATATGTTCGGAAACGTACTGTTCGAAAGGCTCTAGGCTCACGCGCTGAACAATGTAGCCCGCCAAACCCACGCCATAATTCGAATACGCAGGAATTTCGCCCGGAGGATACATGCGTCGCGGCTGATTGGCGATCAGGAAGTCTCGCAGCGTATGTGTGCGTTTGGGGTCCACGAAAATGATGTCGTGAACGACCTCTTCGAACCCGCCCGTGTGCGTCATCAAATTTCGCAAAGTGATTGGTTTTCCAAACGCCGGAGCAATTTTAAAATCGAGATAGTTGTTGACGTCCGCGTCGATGTCCAGCTTGCCTTGCTCGACGAGCTGCATCACGGAAACCCACGTGAACAGTTTCGAGATCGATGCCAATCGAAACATCGTCGTGTCCGGGTCGACAGCCGCCTTTTTCGTGAGGTCGGAGTAGCCGTAGCCTTTTTTCAGCAGTTCTTTTCCATCTTTCACGACGAGCACCGTGGCGCCCGCAACGTCGCTGCGCTCCATTTGCAGCGGCACCAGCCCGTCGAAAAATGCTTCGAGGTCTGCTTTTTCAAGCGCATGCGCGGCGGGCACTGCAGCAACAGCCGGTGGCTTTACTTCAGGCGCGGTGGCAGCGGCTGGCGAAACCGTTTTTGAAGCCGCCGGCGTTTGCGGAGGAAGCGCGCGCGCGGGAAGAAGAACGCAAAGCGCGAGAAGGAGAATACAACTGCGAAGCCGGGTCATGTCGCCTCCCAAGCACAAGAAACAGGGGCACAGTCTCTTGGAAACGAAGCGCGCGCGCAATAGAAATCTGCAATTCCTGGATCCAGGACATCCGCCCCGCCCATTCTTGGGATTGAAGTTAGTCAGCAGCTACATATATGATGCGGAGCTGCGGCGGCGCCGGCACTCCCAGCGCGACTCGCCGCCTTGCCGTGCTGAGGGGGACTAATGAAGCGCATATTTTTGGCTTTGATGATTTTGGCCGCGGTACAAACGGTTTCCGCGCAGGACTGGGCGAAGGAAAAGCTCGCCAAGTCTCCGCGTCACGGCGAATGGGTGACGCTGAAGCACGATGGCCGCTCAGTAGATACTTTTGTCGTTTATCCCGAGTCGAAAGACAAGCGGCCGGTCGTCCTGATCATTCACGAAATTTTCGGCATGACCGACTGGGTCGAAGATTTGGCCGATCAAGTCGCCGCAGCCGGTTACATCGCCGTTGCTCCCGACCTGCTCTCCGGCATGGGTCCCGGCGGCGGTCGAACTTCCTCGATCCCCTCGGACAAAGTGATGGAAGCCGTCAGCAAGCTCAATCCCGACCAGGTCACCGCCGACCTGAACGCCGCCGCGGACTATGCCAACAAAATTCCCGCATCGAGCGGCAAGCTCTTCGTCGTCGGCTTCTGCTGGGGCGGCGGCCAGTCGTTCCGCTTCGCCACAAACCGCGGCGATTTGTCCGCCGCGTTCGTTTTCTACGGCCCTCCGCCGGACAAGGACGCCATGGCGCGCATAAAAGCTCCCGTCTACGGTTTCTTCGCCGGCAACGATGCCCGCATCGGCGCCATGATTCCCGACGCCATCGCCAACATGAAAGCCGCCGGTAAAACGTTTGAGCCCGTCACCTACGACGGCGCCGGCCACGGCTTCATGCGCGCCGGCGAAGCCCCTGACGCCACCGACGCCAACAAAAAGGCGCGAGAAGAATCCTGGACGCGCTGGAAGAGTTTAATGGCGAAGAACTGAGGAGCTTGCGGCGAACGGTGTGCGGGAATTGACGTCCCCGTTTCTTCTGGTTTAGCGCTTCATTCGTAGCGCAAAGCGATCACCGGATCGACGCGCGTGGCACGGCGCGCAGGGAAGTAGCACGCCAGCAGCGCCACGATCCCGAGTATCGCCGTCACGCTAACGTACGTCAGCGGGTCATACGGGCTCACGCCGAAAATGAAATTGCCCACGAGGCGCGAGATCGCCAGCGCCAGCAAAACCCCCGCCGCAACTCCGCCAGAAATAATCCACACACCTTGACGCAGAATCATGCGCAAGATGGAACTCTGCGCGGCGCCCATGGCCATGCGAATGCCAATCTCATTGGTCCGCTGGCTCACGCTGAAGGAAATAACGCCGAAAACTCCAACGAGCGCGAGGATCAGCCCGAGCGCGCCCAAAATGCCGGCGAGAGCGGCGGCCAATTGGAACAATAGAAATCCGTTGATCGTGTAGAGAGCTTGCAACATCGTATGGACGTCAAACACCGGCATGGATGGAGCAAGCGTGGCCACCTGCTGACGAGTGGATGCGATCATCGTTTCGGGCGCAAAAGTGGTGCGCACCTGCAGCACGGCCAGCGAAGTGTATGTCTGAGCGAAAGGCTGATAGAAGTACTCGCGAATCGGACCTACAAGGCCGAGAGTGCGGCTGTTCTTCACCACGCCCACGACACGCAGCGAGTGCACGTGGTCGCTGGCAACTTTGAATTCATGTCCAATGGCGCTTTGGTTGGGCCAGAATTTGCGGGCCATGGTCTCGTTCACAATCGCAACCCACGCAGAGTTCTCTACATCTGCTTTCGTGAAATCGCGGCCTTCCAGAAGCGGAATGCCCATGGTGCGGAAGTACCCTGGCGTGACGATGTTAAGTCCGGCCATGGGCTGCGCCTCGCCGTGCGGGACTTCATAACCAGGTACTTCAACCCAGTCGGAATTGTTGTAGTACCCCATGGGCACAGAGAAAGCGACACTGGCGGCTTCGACGCCGGGCATGGACTCGATCCGCTCGAGAAGTTGCGTATAAAACTGCAATCCCTGCTGCTTGTTGTAACCGATTTCGTTTGGATCAAGCGAGAGGTTTAGGACATGCCGAGGATCGAAACCGAGATCGGAGCGCTGCGCGTGATTCAGGCTACGGATCATGAGTCCCGCGACGATCAGAAGCATGAGCGAGCCACCGACTTGGGCGACGACCAACGCGGAGCGAAGATGGCTGCGGCTGCCAGTTATCGAGCGTCCGCCGTCGCGGATGGCTTCGATAACGCCGCGGCGTGACCCACGCAGCGCGGGAACGATCCCAACGACCAGCCCCGTAACGAGCGCCGCGCCGAATGCGTAACCGAAGACGCGCCAGTCCAGATGAAAGTCCAGAAGCACAGGCAGGGTCGTCCCGAGATGCCCGATGGAACTCAGAGCACTGCTCCCGGCCAGTCCGAAAAGGATGCCCGCGATTCCCCCGCATAGCGCGAGCAGCACGCTTTCGGTGAGCAGCTGACGAATGAGGCGAAGGCGCGTGCCGCCGAGGGCGGTGCGAATGGCCATCTCGCGCTGCCGCGCGGTGGCGCGCACAAGCAGAAAGTTGGCGATGTTGACGCAGGCGAGAATCAAGACGAGCGCGGCGAGCACGAGAAACAGCACGGAGACTTTCAGGACAGGCCGCTCGGGGTCGGGCCCTGGACGTGAAAAGCGCTCTGGGAATACGCTGATGGTCATCCCCTCTTCGGTTTTTGGATTTTCTTTTGCAAGGCGATCGCCGATGACGTCGAGAGCGGATTGCGCTTTTTGCAGCGTGACTTTGGGACGCAAGCGCGCGTAGAGAGCAAAATTGCGGAAGCCTCGATTGGTCGGCGTGTCCTGCGCGTAATCGCTATCCACTTGTTGCATGCCCAGGGGCAAGTACCCTTGGACGTCGATAAGGGCGCTCACACCGTGAAACTCCCGTGGTGTAATGCCAATGACGGTGACGGGGCGCCCGTTATAGAGCACGGTTTTCCCGACGATGCCAGGATCGCCACCGAAGCGCGCTTGCCAGAAAGAATAGCCGAGAACGATGACGGGATTCACCGCGTTGATGGAGCCTTCCTCGGGAAGAATGAATCGTCCAAGCAGCGGCCGCACGCCAAGCGCGGCAAAGAAGTTGCCGCTGACGTCGTAGATAACGATGGGTTCGGCCTTTCCGTTCAGCGTAAGGCCGCCGGCGTTGAGGCTCATGGCGATCACATCCGAAAAAACCGAAGCCGATTGCCTTTGAAGATCCTCGAATTCCGGATAAGAGAAGCCGGCTTGCAGTTCGCCTTTTTTAAGCTGCATGCCGAGCACCGTGATTTGTTCCGGATTCCTAACGGGCAAAGGGCGGAGGAGAAACGAATTGACCATGCTGAAAATTGCAGTGTTTGCGCCAATGCCCAGGCCTAGCGTGACCACCGCAATCACCGTAAAGCCAAGATTCTTCCGCAGCATTCGCATGCCGAAGCGTATGTCCTGAAGCGTGGTCTCGATCACCCGCACGCGCCGCGTGTCGCGGCAGTTCTCCTTCGAGAGTTCGACGCCCCCGAATTCGCGCCGGGTCTTGCGGCGCGCTTCCTCGATCGTCAGCCCGGCGGCCATGTATTCGCGGGTTTTCTGCTCCAGGTGAAATTGGAGCTCTTCGGTCAGATCCTGCTCGACTTGGTTTCGGCGGAAGAGAGACCGGAAACGAAGGCGCAAGGTGTAGAACCAATGTTGCGGGCGCATTGAGGGATGCCTCCTTGCTTGAATCGCGGTCGTTTACGCTTCTTTGAGTTTCACGATATTGGAGATGGCGGCCGAGAGGCGGCTCCAGTTAGCGGATTCCTTTTCGAGATGTTTTTTACCAAGCCGCGTGAGCGAGTAGAACTTGGCGCGCCGATTGTTTTCCGTGGGCTTCCACTCGGCGGTGATCCAGCCCTCTTGTTCGAGCTTATGCAAAGCGGGATAGAGCGAGCCGTCGCTGACTTGCAGCACGTCGCCGGAAACTTGTTTGAGGCGGATGCTGACGGCGTATCCATTCATGGGCTCGAGAGCGAGGATTTTCAGGAGGAGCAAATCCAGAGTGCCCTGGACGAGATCGGAAGGTTTGCTCACAGGTTCTCCTCGGTTACCGAGAGCAGAGTACACAAACTCCCATCGGTAAGCAAGGGGAAACTCGTGGAACAAGGGGGTAGCAGTGCGTTGGGTCGATTCCTACGCATTTGGCTATTCAGCGGTAGCGCTTCCGTATTGTCCGGGACTACTGAACGTCGGACACTTTGCCGTTGAGGAAGGTGACCTTCATATCTTTGTAGATGTAGAGCTTCTTGGCGCCGAGATCCACGATTTTGTCCGGATTGCCGAACGCCGCGGTGACTTGATCTTCCGTCATGCCTTTGGAGATGGTTTGGGTTTGCTGCGGAGGCGGCGCAGACGCGGGAACCTGATCCTGACTTTGCACGCGGCGCTGATCCGGGGGCGGCGCGGGAGCTTCCTGCTGCTGTTGCTGGCCATTGGCATCGCCGCCGGAATTTTCAGGAGCGAGGACCTGCGAGACGACATCGGAAATTTGTCCGGCGTCAGCGCCGCCGCTCAAGTAGCCTTGGGGAAACTGGAACGATATCTGGGCCTTGAAGTAGGAGGGTTGCAGCGCGCCGTTGCAAGGATCGCATTCCATGACGATGAAAATGACGCGGTCCTTTTTGGAATCGGTTAAGACGCGGACAACGTAGACTTTCGTGCCTTCGGGGAGAAGCTTGCTGGGCCCGAGGAAGGGATTGTCCTTGGGCGTATCCACGTTGCCGTCCTGAACTTTGTTGATGGCGAGAATCAGCGTGGAAGGAGGGTAAGAGCGGATGCCGCCCTTGCGAATTTCCAGGATGACGCCCTGATCGGCGACGATGGGGCCGGTAGGGCCGATACCGAGGCGCGTGGCTTTATATTGCTTCTTGAGATCGGCGTCGAGAGTGGAGCCCTGCGCGGCGGCTGAGCGGGCAAATACAGAGAACGAGAAACACCAAGCCACCAAAATGAAAACACAGAGTCTGCGTGTCATCGCGAGGCTCCTTTGATTGCAGTCTCGACTCAAAAATAGTGGAAGGACGAGCGCTTCGCCGCAGCCCGTTTAAGCAAAGGTGCCGTTCACTGAACGTCGGAGACCTTCCCGCCAATGAACGTCACTTTCATGTCCTTGTAGATATACAGCTTCTTGGCGCCCAGATTGACGATCTTATCCGGCTGCCCGAACGCGGCGATCACTTGATCTTCCGTCTGGCCTTTTTCAATGCTGGCCGGCGCTTTCGGCGGATCGGGCGCTGCCGGCGCCGCCTGCTGCTGTTGATCCTGTCCGCCACCCTGCTGCTGTGCGTTGGCATCGCCCCCGCTGCTCGTATCGTTGGCGAAGACTTGCGAAATCATGTCGGCAATCTGCCCCGCGTCCGCCCCGCCGCTGATGTAGCCCTTCGGAAATTGAAAGTCCACTTGCGCCTTGAAATTTGACGGCTGCTGAACGTTGTTGCAGGTATCGCATTCGATCACGGAAACGTGGACGATATCTTTTTGAGCGTCCACAGTGATCCTGGTGAAGTAGACCTTCTCCTCCAGCGGCAGTAGCCGGCTGTTGTCCTGCGTGTCAGGCGCCTTGGGAATTCCGAAATGTCCTCCCAATCTTCCGGCTGTGCCCAGGGTTTTGGCGGCCGCTGTTTTCATCGTGCCGTCCTTGAACGAGTTGGGCAGAACTACGGCGTCGCCCGGAGGGTACGAGCGGATCCCGCCTTTTTTGATCACCAAAACCGTGCCTGCGTCCGTGACCGCAAGCCCGGTGGAATCGCTTTGCAGCTGCGTCAATTTGTAAGTTTTCTTGAGATCGCTCTCGACAGTGCCTTGCGGCGCTGCAAAGGCGCGCGGTACTGCCATCGAGCTCAATAAAGCCGCACCGAGAATCATGGGACTGAGTTTCTTTCGCATTGCTTGCTCCTGAATAAAATCAACCTCGCGTTCAAATCCTTTGCGCCGGCTGGCCTGAGAAGTCTCTCTTTTGATTTTGCGGAGCCGGGCTGAGTGCTGCCGGCTTTTGCTCTCAGCCCAACTCCGAGTTCAGATACGCGCTCCCAGCCGAAAAAAGCCAGGCGCTTACGGTTTGTCGGGCTGACTTGCCGCTTGCACTTCCTTATCGGCGGCATCTGCATCCGCTTGTTGGGCGTTCAGGTCGCTGTCGGCGTTCAGGTCGGGCTGCGCCTGCCCATCGGGGTTGATCTTGTGTGTCGCGTCGGGAGCTTTGGGAAGGCCGTTGCCACCTTTGGCGAGCGTGTCCATTCCCGTGCTGAGTTTCTCGCGGAAGTCATTGTGCATGTCCTGAAGATCCGTGACTTGCACGCGAGGCATCGAGCCGATGCCGCAGTCTTGCGATTTGGCGCTGAGCACTTTCACTTTCACCGCTTTGTCGTCCCCCGGCTCGTTTTCCAGGCGCTGAACGACATCACCAGGAGTCAATGAGCAAGTGTCGCCTTCGACGGGAGCATCGATCGTCGCAGAGACCACGAAGACGCTGTGTTTTGGATCGAGAGCGGCAGGCACCTGGTCGGTGCCGCTGTCCGCGCTCTGGCTGGAAGCGGCGGCCTTCTCTTCTTCGATCTGAAGTTTGAGGTCGTCGGCAACGAGTTGTTTGACATCCGCAGGCATTGCGGCGGCGGCCGCATCGGCATTAAATTCCATGCCACTGCCGAAAGAGGTTACGCCATCTGCCGTAGCGCCCGACGCAACCATGTACGGAGCGTAGTCGGGTAGCTTATAGGCGTTGGGGTCAGCTTGCTGCGAAGCTTCATAAGCGAGCCGTAGATTTTCGGCGATGAGATAATCCGTCAGCCACAGCGCAGCATACGGGTAGACTGGTGCGGGAGCGAAATAGCCACCGTAGAAGCCATACCACGGCGCGGCGCCCCACCCCCAGCCGTACACGACAGGAGCACCCCAAGGCGTGCCCACCCAACCGTAGTACGCCGGCGGATAATAATAAGGTGGCGCCCAGCCATAGTAGGCGACCCCGCGATAATAAGCCCCGCGATACGCATAGGCGTAGCGGCGTCCGCCGTACATGTAAGTGCGGCGCATATAAGGATGGCCGCCGCGCATATATCCGTGCTCGACGTATCCGCGATGGCCGCCATAGTTCACCACGCGATAGTGCTCGCCCCTTGCATTCACGCGCTCGCCGACAACGCGGCGCTCGCCGTGCGGACCATGTGAGATTTCGGCGCCGCCACGTGTGTGAATGGAGGTCACTCTGCCGTGCGAGTCGAAATGTGCCTCGTGGCCGCTTCGCGTCGAAACGCTGGAGAGCTTGCCGCTCTTGTTGAATTCCTTCGTGCTCCCATCTCTGCTGGTGACGGTCTTTCCGCCGCCGGGATGTGTAACGGTGCCCGGGGTCTTGGCCGCCACACTACCGCCCTTAGCAGCGCCGCCCGTAGCCCCGCCGCGAGCCGTGCTCGCGCCGGTCGTGCCAGTGCGAGCCGTGCCGCCAGCCGTGCCACCCTTCGCGGCGCCGCCTGTTGTGCCGCCGCGAGCCGTGCTCGCGCCAGTCGTGCCGGTGCGACCCGTGCCACCCGCTGTGCCGGTACGTCCGGCGGTACCGCCCGTCGTCCCGGTGCGAGCCGTGGACGCCCCGGTCGTGCCGGTGTGGCCCGTGCCAGTGCTGCCGGTGCGAGGAGCTGTGCTGCTGCCGGTCCTTGGCGCGGTAGCGGGTTTTGCCGCCGGCTTAGCGGGAGCAGCCGCGGGTTTAGCAGGAGCAGCCGCGGGCTTCGACGGTTTCTGAGCAGAGGAAACAAATGCAAACATGAGCAAAAGCAAAGGCAACGCAGAAAGCCGCAGAAAAACGAATCGGGGCCGAATCGAGATCATCGCTTCCTCCAACGAACATTTAGATAGTTTTCGATAAGAAACACATCTTTGTTTGTGTCGTCATAAGCTTCCGGTAACTGCCGGAATAGCGTCCACACCGCGCAAGCGTTGAAGCTTAGCGTATGGCGCATCGACAAGATTCGGGGCCACAGAGTGCTTACGAAACCTGAAGGCGAAAGGAGATTTGCACTCCTAACGCGTAGCTTTCCGGCGGTGGGCTGACTTCCCCGCGAATCGCATCGGTTGAGTTCGCGCCGAGGATGAGGACAATCGCTCGGCGGAATTCCTAGGTCTTCGCGGGCCGTGCGCCCGTGCACCGGAAAAATCGTCGCGATTGTACTACTTTTCATCGCGGAGGCAAGTCAAAATCCATTTGAGGCATTTGAGAGGGGGAACGAACCGGCAGAGAGACTTGGCGGGAAGACTTGGACCGTGAAAAACTGATAGCATTTGCGGAGAAGTTGCGAAACGAATCTTTTGCAATAAATGGGGAGTGGAGAAAATGTCAGAACCAAGCAAGGAAGAGTTGTTGGCGCGCATTGCGGAATTGGAAAAGCAGGCGGGGACGCGGAAGAAGGGAAGTTTGGAATTTCGCGTGGGGGAAAAAGGCGGTGTGAGCGTTTACGGACTCGGACGTTTTCCCGTCACCCTTTACTACGAGCAGTGGATTCGCTTACTGGACGTGGCGACAGAGTTGCGCGCATTTTTGGAGGAGAACAAGAGCAAGCTGAAATTGAAGACCGCGGAATAATGGCAGCGAGTAGAAAGGCTGCTATCCGCCGACTAGCAGGAGGGCATATGAAGGCCATTTCCTTTGCACCGTGCGCTCTGGCGCTCTGCGCCGCAACGATCGCGTTTTCGCAAGCGGAGACGCGCAAGCCGGGTAGTGAAAAGCCTGACACGCAACAGGCGTCGGCGGAACTTTCCTCTGCGCAAAGGGCGTTTGCCCAGCTGAAAACCCTCGCAGGAAATTGGAGAGGGCAGGCATCGGTGGGCGCGCAGTCCGGAATGAGCGCTCCTGTGCGCGTGATGTTGCGCGTCACTTCCGGCGGCGCCGCGATCTTGCACGAGATGGTGCCGGAGGGAAGAACAGCTGATTCGAGCAATGGAGATGACGATCCCGTCACGATGCTCTACCTCGATGGCGGCCGCCTGCTCCTGACGCATTATTGCGACTCCGGGAAGAACCGCCCTCGGATGATGGGAAAATTGTCGCCCGACGGCAAGACCGTGGCATTCGATTTTCTCGACGTCTCCGGGGGCACAAAGTACGGCCACATGCACCAAGCCGTTTTCACCCTCATCGATGCGGATCATCACACCGAAGACTGGACGTATATGTCGCCTGACGATAAGCACAGCCACGCGCACATCGAACTCGCCCGGGCGAGGTGAGAACGGGACGGCGCCTTCGTTCTTATCGAGCGGCGCTTGGCTTGTGGCCCCTGGGCTCCTAGGCCCCCACCCCGGGGTATCCTGAGCACCGTGAAGTAAATCCATGAAGGCATTGGAGTTGCGGGTGTCGCTGTGCATACGCAAGGGGCATGAAACGGGCTGAGCGGAGTTGGGCCCGCGGGCCTGCGATGATGGGGCCTTGGCACTTGGTGGAGATCGGCTAGCGGCAATGAAAGCGCACAGCCAGGAGTGGCTGTGCTACTCTCCCTGTTTTTTGTAAGTGTTGCATCTAAAGGAGTTACGGAGATTCATTGCACCTGAATTGTGCAGAGCGGCGATGCGGTTAGGAAACCTTGCTAACAAAGGGCTAGAAGTTTGGACAAAGCGCTTGAAAAACAAAAACGCCGGCAAGGTGCCGACGCTACAGAAATCCGACCACAGCAATATCCAACAGTTACTATACATCGAGAGTAATGGTTCGTCAAGGGAAAAATGGGATTGCAACCCAGTGAGTAGTGGTTGGCGGGCAGTGAACAGTGAATAGGACGGGAGGTGAGGACTAACCCACGGATTGCGAGAAGCAAAAACGCAAACGATGGGCCACCCGGGAGTTAAGAAGCTGCCGCCTGCCCAAGAGTTTGCTACTTGGGCGTGGGCTTGAACCCGGAATAGGCGAGAAAGGCGCCGATGAGCAGGCAGAAGGCGGCGTAGAAGTAGAAGAAGGATTGGTAATGGAACGAGCCGAGGAAGAGGCTCACGGCGGCGGCGGGAGAGAGGAAAAGAAAAAGGACGCCCTTGAGGAGTGTAATCCAGCCGAGAAGGGTGACGAGGATGGGGGCTGCGCCGCCGGACCAGATGTTGTGGTTGAGAATCAGAGCGAGGCCAGCGGCCAGAGTGACGATGCCGATGAAGAACATGAGCGGGGCGTCGTGAACGATGGATGTGACGATGTCGACGGTGGCTTGTCCGCGAGTGATCATGGAAAGGCTGGCGAAAAGGAAGTAAAGGCCGAAGAGGCGGCAGAGAAATGTTGTTGATGCGGGCATGATGCCTCCAAAGGATCAGGCGGACAGGTGGCGTTTGGAGTCGCGTTCGAGCGAGAAGAGAAGTCGCGCTGTCTCAGAATGGGAATCGCGAACTTCATAGTCGCCAGGCCACAATGCGTTGAGAGATTCCGCGAGTTGGACGGCTTGCTCGAGATTGTCGCGTGAAGCGACATCAACGAATTCACCGTTTTCGAGTTGCTTGAGCACGTTGTACATGGCTGGCGAACCTCACTTCCAGTCGCTTGAATCCCCTTTAGCCGAGAGGCTAGTCGCGTGGCACGCGCAAAGCTGTGCGATAAATCACAGGTCATTGTGAGAGGAAGCACAGACGGAAATTGGCGGGAAATCGGCGACAGACGGGACGTTTTCCGCCACGTTGCCGAACGCGAGGCAGTTCGTTCGCAGTTTCCAGAACGGGGGGACTGACGGGACGATTTCTATTTCATTTTGCGAGGTTTACGTCCCGGCGATGAATTTCTCAGATCGCAGGAGCGTTCCGTGTGTCCCCAATCCTCCCAATTTCCGTCTGAAGTCCTATTTTGCGGTGGCGAAGCGAACCGGCCCTAATGAAGAGAAGCTTGCCGATGGCGATGGAGCGGGATACTCTTCGGCGTAGCAGTGGTGGTGGGTGATGTCCAAAGCGACGGCGAAACATATTTTCTTATACGGGGTAATCGGTGGAATTCTGGTTGCGGCGCTCCGATGGAGCGAATACCGATTCCTGGTGATTGACCATTCCATTGAAATCTATAGCGGGCTAATCGCCGCGACGTTTGCCGCGGTGGGGATCTGGCTGGGGTTGAAGTTGACGCGGAAAGAGGAAAGGATCGTCGTGAAGGAAGTGCCAGTGGAGGTGCCGGCGCCTATGGCCGAGCCATTTTGCCTTAATGAAGCGAAAAGGGAAGCATTGGCGATTACTCCGAGGGAACTGGAAACCCTGCAGCTGATTGCGCGGGGAATGAGCAATCGGGAGATTGCGGA
The DNA here is from genome assembly GCA_963804545.1 of uncultured Acidobacteriota bacterium. Classification (GTDB taxonomy): domain Bacteria; phylum Acidobacteriota; class Terriglobia; order Acidiferrales; family UBA7541; genus Acidiferrum. Next base: position 124,325 of record CAWDQW010000004.1, on the reverse strand, counting down.
GAAGCTGTTTGTAAGCGAGAACACGGTGAAGACGCACTCGAGCCGGGTTTTCGATAAATTGGGGGCAAGACGGCGGACGCAGGCGGTTCAGTTAGGCAAGGAATTCGGGCTATTGCCCTAGAAATGTCTTACGAAAGAATGATTTTTCGCTGCAAATAGCAAAATCACCCAAAAGGGTGACGACAAGCCCCTCTCCTGATGCGGTATGGTGCGCCTGAATTCATGCATACCCACGGACTTGAAGGAGCCAAGCAATGAAACGAACCGTTCTCATCTTCGGACTGATATCGGGAGTGATTTCGTCGCTGATGATGGTGTCGACGCTCCCGTTCATGCACAAAATAGGAACCACCAAAGGGGCGGTTGTTGGCTATACGGCCATCGTGCTCTCGTTCATGCTCGTGTTTTTCGGAATCCGATCCTATCGAGAGAATGTCGGGAATGGTGAGATCACGTTCGGAACGGCATTTTTGGTGGGAATTGGCATCACCTTGATTTCGTGCGCGTTCTATGTTGCTACGTGGGAAGTCATTTACTTCAAGTTCATGCCGGATTTTATGGATAACTATGGCTCGAGCACGATAGAAAGATTGAGAGCGGCCGGGGCGTCAGCTCAAGTGATTCAAGCAAAGATCAACGAATTTAACCAGCTCAAGGAAAGCTACAAGAATCCTCTCTACAATTCGGCGCTCACATTCCTGGAGCCTTTCCCGGTAGGATTACTGATCACGTTGATTTCTGCCGGGATCTTGAGGAAAAAGCACAAGGTCGCGGACTAACGTTTCTCATAGGAGGCTGCATGGCATCAGTTACTGGCTTTGGCGGTATATTTTTGCGGTCAGATGATCCAAAAGCTCTGTATCAATGGTATGAGAAGCATCTCGGTCTGCTGAAGCCCGATGGAGCTTTCGCGTTTCCTGCGTCGAAACAACGCGCTAGCGTCATCTTCGCCCTTTTCAAACAAGACAATGCCTATTTCCCTCCGGCACAGAAAGCAATGCTCAATCTCGAGGTGGATGACCTGGATGGCGTGCTGGACCGTTTGATAAGCGAAGGTGTCACCGTCGACCCAAAACGCGAAAGCTATGACTTTGGAAAGTTTGGCTGGATCACCGATCCGGAAGGAAATCGCGTCGAGCTTTGGCAGCCTGTCTGAACTGACGGATGGCGATCCGGCCAGGTTGGTCCATGTAAGCCGGCTTGCCGGAAGTAGAACTCGGAATTGGGGATAGGAACTTTCCCAATTCCCGAGAAAAACCCCGCCGCGAGACAAAGCTCGCCAAGCGCAATCAAAAGGCTCCCGCCTGTCCCATGGTTCCCCGGGTCCCGCGGGCAATGCGTAAACCGTAGCCTTATCGATACGCGGACGCGTTGCTGACGAGCAGTTTGACGGAAGCAGTGAAGGTAGAATGAAGATTAGCCTGATCCTTGGCATGAAGTGTTTTTGAAATTGACAGCATCGCGGTCCCGTGTATCAGCGCTAAAAAGGCCATGACCAGACTCGAATGGTCCTTGGGAGATCCCCCTAGCCATTCTGCAGCTTTCGTTTTCACATACTCCACGTTGGGTCTCGATTCCTGGAACCGCGGAGCCCATTCACTGAAGGCAAGTACGTATTCGCGGGGATGAGCCAGGGCAAACTCAAGTGTGCGTTGACAAATCTCCTGGAGAGAGCTGCACGGCTGGAGCGCACGAAACAAATCCTGCTGAGCCTGCTCTAACAGGGCGCGCATGATGGCCCTTCTGTTTTGGAAGCGACGGTAGACTGCCGGGGTATTCGTATGCGCTAGTTTTGCCAGGGAGCGCATCGAGAGAGCCTTTTCTCCACCTTTGATGAACAGCTTGCGGGCAGCTTGCAGAATACGACCCTCCAGGGAGGGGTCAGGTTGCCTTGGCATGAGATCCTCGCGAGTAATGTGGCCGCAACAATACGTTGACAGCGTAAATATAACAGCGTATAAATAATGAGACTAACTGGTTTTGAGGTCATTGTAAATCCAATTTAAGAGATGGAGATGTATTGTTTGTCTAAGTCACGGAACACCGCCCCGATCGGTGAAAAGAAACGGGAAGTACCTCCAGAATCTGGCGCGATTCGGAATCAAGGGAAATTCGAACTAACGGAAGAGCTAGTTCTTCGGGTGCTGAAGCGCATGGGCGGCTACATGCGAGAGCAGCGGGAAGAGTACGTATCCATCGGCAAGCCGCTTGACCGCAGGCAGGTGGCGATGATGAAACCCTTTTTCTCGCCGACGTTCCTTGCCAGCGTAAAGGTCGTGCAACTGGTGGGCCGCCGAATTGCGGAGCCCTCGTGTTGCATGGAGGCCAGAGCTGCGGGCTTTCAGGGCCTTCCAGAATTCACGCATTTGGCTTCGGTGACGTTCCAAGAGGTCCTGGTCTTCAACGATAAAATGACCGAGCGATTGCTCTTTCAAGCGCTCGTTCGCTCCGTTCAATTTCAAGTGCTGGGGCTGGACCGCTACGTCGAATTGTTCATTCGAGCATTTCTTGATACGCGGTGGCTCTTCAGCGTGCCGCTGGAAGCCCACGCGTTCGAGCTTGTGTCAAAGTTTGCGACGGACCAGGAGAAAGCTTTTTCCGTCGAGGACGAGGTCCGAATGCGGGTAAGCGAGGATCGCTATTAGGTGCTGCAACTTCGGCGCGCGCGACTCTCGAACCAAGCGGGGCGGAGTAGGGAGCACGATGAATCGTGCCGCTCCAGGGGACGGCGGGGCGCAGACTTGAAACGGGGAAACTGGTAGGCGTGGGGGACAAAGTGGACGTTCCTCTCCCAGCTGGGTCTCTTCGGAATGATTCCTAGTTAGAATGGCGGCGTCGGTCCGAATAGCGAGAAGCGGGACAATCAGCCGGTCAGGTGCAGGGATTGCCTTCCTGAGATATTGTGTTCCGGAGTTGCCGGCAGGATTTCGACGAGGGGAGAACGATCATGGCGGGACAATCACAAGCGGTGCATTCCGGCGAGCGGTCCGTGGCGATTCGGCGAGCGTCAGCGGCGGACGCGGAAGTGTGCGGAAGAATTTGTTTCGAGGCGTTTAGCGCGCTCGCCCATCGGCATAACTTTCCTCCTGATTTTCCGGCGGCTGAGGTTGCCATTGGAGTGCTTACGGCGATGTTCGCGCACCCTGGGTTTTATTGCGTGGTGGCGGAACAGGACGGGAAAATCATCGGCAGCAACTGTTTGGATGAGCGGACGGCGATTGCCGGAGTTGGGCCGGTGACGGTGGATGCGTCGGCGCAGAATCGCGCGGCGGGACGCGCGTTGATGCAGGCGGTGCTCACACGCGCCGCGGAACGGAAATTTGCGGGAGTACGGCTCGTGCAGGCGGCGTACCACAACCGCTCGCTGTCGCTGTATGCGAAGCTGGGTTTCCTTGTGCGCGAGCCGCTTTCCTGCATGCAGGGGCCAGCGATGAAGAAAATGCTGGCGGGGTATGGGGTTCGGCCTGGAGTGGCGGGAGACCTGGCAGCTTGCAACGACCTGTGTTTGCGAGTTCACGGCCACGACCGTGGGGGCGAGTTGCAGGCCGCGATTCAGCAGGGTACGGCGGTGGTTGCCGAGCGCAATGGGCGCGTGACGGCGTATGCCTCTGCGATGGCGTTTTCCGGGCACGCGGTGGGCGAGACGAACGAAGATTTGAAGGCTTTGATTGCGGCGGCGGCGGGTTTTCAAGGGCCGGGCATTCTTGTCCCTAGCCGCAATGCGGAATTGTTTCGTTGGTGCCTCGAGAGCGGGCTTCGCGTGGTGCAGCCGATGACGTTGATGACGATGGGACTTTACAACGAACCGGCGGGGGCTTATTTGCCTTCGATTTTGTATTGAAGCTGGGCGAGGCAGGTCCTGGAAGAGTGAAGCGTGAGAGGAAAAAGAAAGAGGGCGGGGCAAGCCCCGCCCCTACAGCGGATTTGTTTTAATAGCCGAGGTCCGGGTCAGTCCATGTGGTGCATGGCGTAGATGTTGTCGAGGCCGTCTTCGTAGGGGTAGACGTGGGTCATCCAGCCGAAGATGACGGGGTGGAAGCGGCCGCCGGCTTCGGAGCAGGCGTCTTCGGTGTTGATGGAGCCTTTGAGGCCGAACTTGGTCCAGTCGGCGGTGCGGAGCTGGCCGAGAGGCGGCAAGCAAAGATTTGTGTGGAGATGCCACATGGCGACGCTCAGCGGAACGCGCTCGTTGAGCTGATCTTCGGTGGCGCGCTTGGGCATGGTGTACATGGCGCCGACGAGTTCGTAGCCGGTGGCGGTTTTTTTGTAGAGAAGGGAAGTGGGGCGCGCGGGATCGAAAGTGAGAGATTCGAGAAAGCCGTTGCGATAGTTGGTGAAGTGATATTCGGGCTGCGGGATGTTGGGCAGAAAGATTTTGAAGCCGTCGTCGAGAGCGACATGGTAGTCCTTGTACTTTTCGATGCCGGCGCGAAGCTGCGTCGACGACTTCGTTGGCGCGCTGATATCCTCGGGAGTTTGCGTGCGCATGGTCGTCATGTACATGTGGTGGCTATGCGCGTCGTTGTGGCCGGGAGTCATGTCCTGGACGGCAGCGCGTTCGCTGGATTTTTCGTCGCCCATGTCCATGCCGGGCATGAATTTGGATTGCGGAGGCGTGGCGGGTTCCTGAGCGGCGGGGCTCTGCGTGGCTGGGCGCGTGGTGGCCAGGCGTGGCGACCAGCAATACGGTGACGACGAAGATGGCTCCGAAGAGCATGCCGGTTTTTGCGGCGAGATGAAGCAACGTTCTACGCGCTGACATTGCGATTCTCCTCACTTAATAATACGCAAGGAGTTGGATGGAAATATCCGAGAAGGGTTGCGTGGGTGCTTGCGGAAAAACTGTACGAGCGGACAGGGAAAGGAACGAAGTAGTAAGAAATAAAGAAGTAATGAAGTAGAGGAGAAGACGAAGTGGAATTGGACACGAAAGTCTTAACGGATGTGGGGTTTCGAAGCAGGCGTGCGGGGCGTGCTAAAATCGTGGCGTGAAAGACGTGAAAAAACAAACGTTTACCGGCGAAACATTTGGCGGGTGGAGTGCAGCCGCCGGGAGACAAATCGATTTCGCATCGCTATGCGATGCTGGCGGGTTTGGCGGAGGGGACGAGCGAGCTGCGAAATTTTTCGGCGGCGGCAGATTGCCATAGCACGCTGGGCTGCATGAGCGCGCTGGGCGCGGAAGTCAAAGTCGAAAAAGATCTGGTGCGAGTTATCGGGCGCGGGCCGCGAGGGTTGAAGAGTTCAGTTGGCGGGCGTTGGATGCGGGAAATTCGGGGACGACGATGCGGCTGCTCACCGGGATTTTGGCAGGGCAGGAGTTCACTACAAAAATTACGGGGACGCTTCGCTGCAGAAGCGGCCGATGAAGAGAGTGGTGGGGCCGCTGCGGGAGATGGGCGCGGACATTCGCGCGAAGGATGACAATTTTGCGCCGCTGGAAATTAAAGCCGCGCGAGTTGCACGCGATCGACTACCAAATGCCGATGGCTAGCGCGCAGGTGAAATCGGCGGTTTTGCTGGCGGGACTTTATGCGGAAGGCGTGACCAGCGTGACGGAGCCTGCGCGGCACGCGCGATCACACGGAGCTGGCGCTGGAAGAATTTGGCGCGGCGATTGAACGGCAAGGGACGAACGACGAAGATTCACGGGCTTTTTGGCGGGAACGGATCGGGGAAGCTGGTGGCGAAATCGTTGGATGTGCCAGGGGATATTTCTTCGGCGGTATTTTTTATTGCGGCGGCATCGTTGCTGGGGATTCGAACATTGCGATTCACAATGTGGGATTGAACCCGACGCGGACAGCGATTTTGGATTTGTTCGCGGGGATGGGAGCGTCGATACAGATGCTTTCGTTGAAGAGCTCGCAAGGAGAAATCATTGGCGATCTGGCGGTGAAAGGAGCTTCGCTGAAAGGCGGAGTGATTGAGGGCGAGACGATTCCCCTGGTGATTGATGAGTTGCCGATGCTCGCGGCGCTTGGGCCGTTTACGGAAGAGGGCATCGAGATTCGAGAACGCGGGGGAATTGCGCGTGAAGGAGAGCGACCGCATCGCGGTGCTGGTGGAGAATTTGCGGCGGATGGGCGCGACGGTGGAAGAGCGTCCGGATGGATTGAAAGTGGAGGGACGGCGCGCGGGGAAATTGCATGGGGCGGAGATTGAGCCGCATGGGGATCATCGGATTGCGATGGCGTTTGCAGTGGCCGGGATTGGCGGCGGAAGGCGCGACGGTGATTCGCGATGCGGATTGTGCGGGGGTTTCGTATCCGGCGTTTTTTGAGGATTTGAATAGATTGGCAGAAGAACGATTAGTTTGTGGGAGGCGCAAGAAAAGACCGCACAGGCAGGAGTGCGCTGTGCTACTTAGCTGGTTTTGTGGATGGAGATTGAGCCGTAGCTGGTTTTTAGGGTGATTTTGGGGCCGCGGGAATTGCCGTATTTTCCTTCCAGATGAGAATCGCCGGATTCCGCCGAGGTTTTCTTCAAGGTGTCCGACGAAAATTCAGAATCGATATCGCAGGAGTGGCAATCGGCAGAGGATGCTGAAGCTGGCGGACTCCGGAAGCGTCAGGGAGATGCTGGCATTGGTATTGGTGACGTCGATGTCTTCCTTGGGAGGGGAAGAGAAGCGGAGGCTGACGTCGCCATCGCGGTTGTCGACTTTCACTTTGCCGGTGGCGTTTTCGATGGTGACGGAATAGCGGTTGGTGCGCAGCGCGATATCTCCGGGCGCGTCCACGATTTCCAGATTGCCGGAGCTGGTTTCCATGTGGCCGGTGAGCGAGGTGAGCGTGAGATCGGTGCGCTGGGAGATGAAGCGGAGACCTTTGGCGACTTTTTCGGCGCGGATAGGGCCGTAGAATTCACCATCCAGTGTCAAGCTGCCGGTAGCGGAGGCGACGTCGACCTGCGTACCTTTCCCGGAGATCTTGATGTCGCCTTTGGTGTCGGAGACTTTGACATCGCCCTTGTGCATTTCGATGTTTACGTCGCTGGCCGTGTCGCGGACTTCCACGTCGCCGCTCGCGCTGGTTATGGAAACGGGCGTGGCCATGTCGGACACGGTGATATCTCCCTTTTCGTTTGAATGGTAACGGTGGCTTTTTTGGGGACCTGGATCTCCATGTCGATGGCGATGCGAGAGTCGCCTGACGTTCATCGCCAGTAGGATGAATTTCGTAACCGTCGCCATTTTGAACGATTTCGACGGAAACGGGGCGGCGCGGCGTGAAGCGTCGTCTTCGTTCCAGGCATGAACATTTTTCTTGCCGGCGACACGAATTTCCGGAGACGTCCGAGGCGCGGACGGATAATGTCGCCGCGGCCGCCGCGAATGGTAATGCGGGCATCGACGGGGACGGGTTTGGGAGCCACATCCAAGTCGAACGGATAGGCGTCGCCCGAAATATCAATGGGAAGTTTGCCGCCGATGGCATGCTTGCCGTAGTCGACGGCGACGACCAAGCTCAAAAGCGTGAGCATGCCGACAACCAGCAAGATTTCGCCGCCGGAGATGCGAGCGGAGCCGGGATCAGAGGAACGGCTGGCGACGGTCCTGTTCGTATATCTTGATGGCAGCCGAGGAAGATCAGGGCGAGGGGCCACCAATGAACGAGGACTTCGCCTAATTCCAATCCACGGTAGTTATGTAGGAGAAGAAGAGCGCCGACGGTTATGAGAACGAGGCCGGGGAAGATTCCGCTGGTGCGATGACGGCTCCTGGGCATATCGGATTATTGACCTTGTCCCGGATAAGAAGTGGGGGTGCCGGCCGAAGGAGGCGGAGGCACGCCGGGGACAGGGGGAATCAGACGGCGGCACGGGAGCGGGCGAGGAAACATGCCCTTCGGTGGAAGCCATGGCGGACGCAAGACTGATTAGACCCAATGACGATGAGGATGACGGGGTAAGTGTTGCCGAAATCGAAATAGCCGCCGCGCATTTCCGCCAGAAGAAAAAGTACGCCGACGGTAACGACGATGACGGGCCCCATGAGGCCGCGGATGGTGCAACGCTGGCAGGTGCAACGAATACGATCGCTCATCGGTGATTCAACCTCCCAAGCGAGCCGACTACGGCTGGCGGTCGATGCGATTCCGAAACATCAAAATCCCTACGCCGATCAAAATGAGGGGCCAGAACCGAGCGACGCGGTACCACTGAAACCATTCAAAATTGTTGAGAAGAAGCAGGATTCCGACGCCGATGAGGATGATGGGACCGATGGGCTGCTGCCTGCTGAAATTATCGAGCGGGTCCGATAAGGGCAAACCGGCGCGCTTGGCTTGCGCGGTACGAAGAGCGTCGATGGGCATGTAGACCCAAAGAGCGGCGACGCAAATCCAAAGAGCGGCTTCTGCACCGCCGTTGTCCAGACCGTTCACGCCCGTGATGAACAGCAAAAGAAAAATCGCGAGATGGATCATGCCTTTGCCGTACTGCTCGTTGTAGAAAGCGCCAAGTCCTGGCAAAAAGCCCAAGAAGAAAGCCAGGACGGGGTTTGGTCCAACGCCTGGGAAAGGGGCGGGAGGAAGAGCAGCCACGGGACCCGGGACGTGAGGAACACCAGCTTGTGGCGCAGCCTGTCGCGGCGGGAGGCGCGGGCGCAGGATGACCGAGGATCGTGGCCAAGCAATCTTCACAATAGAGAACGTCGCGCACAGGCCGAATACAAGCCGGGCACATGGGCTTGCCGCAATTGCGGCAGTAGCCGGTTGCGTCCACATCAGAATGGACGGCACACTTCATGGAATTCTCCTTCCGAGCAAGCGGCCGCAAAATTGAGCGCTGACCACCGGAACTTCCGAAGCAAGAATCTGAATTTCTCTGCCGAGACCATCGGCACGATTTTGCTGGCGGGGAGTGGCTGGGCGCGTGCCGTCGGTGCTACCCGGCGCTTTACCCGGAGAGGATTGCGGGACGGTGCTCTCGGGCGTGGTGGGCAGATCGTTGTCTTTGTTCAAGCGCGATTGAATTTCGTAGACGACGCGCAGATCGCTGACAAACTTGGTGCTGCGGGCGTAGACGAGGTGAGCCTGGCGGTCCGCGTTGTGATAAATGCTGATGGGAGAGAGGTCCGCGAGCTTTGGCTTGCGCCAGGAGAAACCCGCGGCGGTAAGAAGAATCAGCAAGGTAGCGGCAACCGAAACGCCGTAGTAGGCAAAGCGGGCTGAGGCAAGGCCGCTCAACCAGCCGAAAGCGCCGCGCCAGCCTTTCTTGGCGTCGCGGGGGCCCAGAGTCTGATTCAAAATGGCATAGACGAGACGCGGCGGCGTTTCGATTTGCTCGATGGAGTGGAGGCCGCTGACGAGATGAGAAATGCTGGCGACCATTTGCGCGCAGTTTTCGCAAGAATTCGCGTGCATGTCGAATTCGTGGCGCTCGTCCGGGCTGAGAAGCCCGTCGACGTAGTCACTTAGGCGCGCTTCGATATGTTCGCAAGTCCAAGTCATGAGATGCTCCGCGCCGGGTAACGCCGTAGTCCCCAATTGGATGAACGAATCATGACGGGCGCACTCCCATTTGTTGAAGAATACGCGCAAGTTCGATTCGTCCGCGGTTGATTCTGGATTTCACTGTTCCTTCCGGTACATCCAAAACTTGCCTGATTTCATTGTATTCGAGCTGCTGCAAATCGCGGAGGATGACGGCTTCGCGAAGTTCCGGCGAAAGCTTGGTCAGCGCCGTCTGGACCTGGGAACTGAGTTCGCCAAGAAGCAATTGCTGATCGGGACGGCGTCCGGCGGACTCCTTGTTTTCGACGACGGTCATGGAATCCTCGAGCGAGTCCGTGATGCGGTCGCGCTTGGTGCGGCGGTAATGGTCGATGAGAAGATTGCGCGTCACGCTAGTCATCCAAGTGGCAAAGCCGCCGTGGGCGGAACGGTAGCTGCCAAGAGTCTTATACACCCGGAGGAAAACGTCTTGCGACAGGTCTTCGGCTTCCGTGCCATTGCCGGTAAACCTGTAACAAATGTTGAAGATGCGGCGCGTATGACGGCGCACAAGTTCCTCCCAGGCCGAACCGTCGCCCTGGAGGCATTGCTGGACCAGTTGGGCGTCCTGCTCCAACGTATCATCAGCCTCGAAACCCGCTACGGTGACCAGTTTGCCCCAAAAGTTGCATGGGGCCAACATCGGCCTGCAACTATGGAACGCAAACTGCTGTCAAAAAGTTCCGTTTAGTTCTGGCCCGGGCGACCGACCGCGAGTGGGGGCATCTTACCCGGGGTCTTCCTTGTGCACAAGGAGTAGCCTCAGCCTTTCCTCGCCGCGTCCAAGAGTATATACTCCGTATATACGCGAGGTCCCATGAAAACGCAGCTTGCAAGGTGGGGAAACAGTTTGGCCGTGCGAATTCCGAAGCCCGTCGCAACGGCCGCAAAGCTTAAAACGGGTGACGACTTGGAGCTGGATGTTGAGGGTCCCGGGCGAGTGAGGATACGAAAACCGAAGCGCAAACCTACCCTTGAAGAGTTGATCTCGCGAATCACTCCCGAGAATCGTCATTCCGAAACGGACTGGGGCGAGCCGGCCGGTAAAGAATTGTGGTAGCGCGCGAGTATGTGCCGGATGCCCGCGATCTGGTTTGGATAGGCTTCACGCCGCAGGTGGGCCGCGAACAGCGAGGCCGGAGGCCCGCAGTCGTTCTTTCGCCGCGGAACTATAACGAAAGAGCTGGCCTCGCGGTGATGTGCCCCATTACGAGTCAGAGCAAAGGATACCCTTTCGAAGTAGCGCTCCCAGCCGTCGGCCGTGTTCGCGGTGTGATTCTTTCAGATCATATAAAGAGCCAGGATTGGCGCGAGCGTAAAGCTGAAAAAGCAGGAAGGCTTGCGCCTTCCATGCTGAAGCGAAGTTCTGGAACGAGTTTCCTCACTTCTTCAATTGCAGTAATGACCTGTGCTCCGCCGGGCTTGCCGAGCCTCGGAGCGCCTTGACCTGCGTGGTTGAGACCGTTAGTCTGACAAGCTCATGCGCGCATCGTCGAGGAAGCTGGTTATAGGTCTGCTCGGAGTTGTGGTTCTTGGGTCTGATCGTTTATTTTTCGCGCGGAATCATCCACTTGCAGGGATTCAGCGGAGAAAAGCTGCTCCGCGCAGTCCGAGGCGCGAATCCTTATCTTCTCGTTCTTTCCGTTGTGGCCATTTATGTTTGCTACGCGATTCGCGCGCTGCGCTGGAAGGTTTTCCAGGGAAATCTAGGGCCGTCGCGTTTCTGGCAAATCTACTCGATGACTCTGGCCGGTTTTTCCGCTGTATTTCTATTGGGACGCGCGGGCGAGCCGGTCAGGCCCGTGCTATTGGCGCGCAAAGAGAGGCTCCCGGTTGCGGATATGTTTGGGATTTACGTGCTGGAGCGGATCTTCGATTTAGCTAGCATGGCGGTGATCGCGGCGATCGGGCTGATGCTCTTCAAATCGCACGCCATGGCCGGCCCGGCAGCCAGCGCGCTTGAAACGGCGGCGAGAACGACGGGCACGGTATTTTCCGCGGGAGTGCTTGGAGCCATTGCGTTTCTGGTGTATTTGCGGCTGCATGGGACGGCGCTGCTTGAGCGGCGGCTTCAGGGCTGGCGCGCGGCGCATGGCTGGCGCGCGTTAGTCGCCCGCATCCTGCTGGGATTCGCGCGTGGTGTGCAAACGATTCGCTCGTTTGGAGAACTCGCGGCGGCAGTGTTTTATTCCGCTGCGCACTGGTTCCTCGTGCTTCTGGTTTATCTCTGGGTGTCGCACGCATTTGGCGGTGCGCTTGGCAAGATCAACCTGGGCGACGCGATGTTGGTGTTGGCGTTCACGTTGGCCGGGTCGGCGGTGCAACTGCCAGGTGTCGGCGGCGGGGCGCAGGTGGCGACATTTCTGGCCTTTACGGCAGTTCTTGGAGTGGAGAAAGAACTCGCAGCAGCTGCGGCAATTGTCCTCTGGCTGATTTCCTTTGCCGCGTGTAGTCTTGCGGGCGTGCCATTGCTGTTGCATGAGGGTTTTTCGCCGGGGAAGTTGCGAGAGATGGCGCAACACGAGCAGCAAGAGCTCGAAGGCTAAGTTTCTGGGTTTCCGCGAGGGAATCGAGAAGGAGACGACGGGGTGAAGTGTCCGTTCTGCGCGCATCTGGACGATAAAGTGATTGACTCGCGTGAAGGCCGCGCCGGAGACACGATCCGGCGGCGGCGCGAGTGTCTCAAATGCAGCCGGCGGTTCACCACCTACGAGCGCATCGACGAAATTCCGTACATGGTGATCAAGAAAGATGGGCGGCGCGAGCGGTTCGAACGGCAGAAGATTTTGCAGGGATTGTTGAAGGCTTGCGAGAAACGTCCTGTCGCCACGCCGAAGCTGGAAGCGATTGTGGATGAAATCGAAGGCGTGGTTCACGAAGCGACGGAGCGCGAGCTGACCACAACGGAAATCGGCGAGATGATCATGCATCGCCTGAAAAAGCTCGACAAAGTTGCCTACGTGCGCTTTGCGTCGGTGTACATGGATTTTAAGGATGTGCAAGAATTCATGTCGGAGCTGAAAAATTTACTGAAGGATCGGTCGAAGAAGTAAGCGGGATCGGAGAGGGAGGGGCAGGCCCCTCCCCTACAGAGTCGTTGGGAGTCAGCGTGGCCAGACGCCGGCCGTAAACGTTCGAATCGTGGTGAACCCCAGCTTTTCATACAACTGAACGGCGCCGTAATTCTCCGATGTGACCGTCAGCGTTAATTCCTTAAATTTCATGCTGCGAAGCGTTTCGGCGGAAGTTTGCATCAGCATGCGGCCGAGGCCGTGGCCCTGGTAACCGGGGAGCACGCAGATTTGCGTGGTGTGGCCAACGCCGGGCGAGACTTCGCTGGTGAGGACGGCGGCGACGAGGTCATCGCTGCCCGGCTGGCGAAGGACAAACGAGGCTCCCGGCACGAAATGGCCGCAGCCGGGGAGCAGAATGATGTTCTTTAGAAATTTCAGCGCGCCGGAGCGGCTACGGTACTGGTCGTTGATTTCGCCGTCGATGTGATTCGCGTAGGCCAGATAGATCAGCTTGGCGCAGGGCTCGAAGTAGCGGTCATTCCAGCGGTCCAACGCGCATCCCAGCGGAGACGCCCGGCTTTGCCTTCGGGAAGCTTCTGCAAATCCTGAAGCATAAATTGGCGGGAATAGAGGCGAAAGCCCTGTTCGCTCAATGGCGCTTCGACTGGGCCGCTAAAGGGCATGAGCTGGGCTTCGATGCGCGAGAGCTGCGGGATGGCGCGCATGGAGAAGAGCATTTCGTCGAGCAGGCGCTGGCCAATGGCGGCTTGCGAAAACTTCGCGGAAACGTAGAGGCCGCCGATCAGGCCCTTCTGTTCTTCGAGGACGTAGAAGGAGTAGCCTGCGGCGTTGCCGTTTTCGAAAGCGACGCAGCCCGCAAGGGCATGTGCGTCCATGAATCGTTTGATTAATTCGAGAGCGCTGCGGTAGTCCCAATGGAGTTCATCGCGCCAGTGCCGCGCTTCCTCTTCAAGGAGCGGCTCGAGTTGGCGGACCGTCGTCTGGCGCAAGTCGACAATATTCATGGAGAAAGAGGACAGCCACGCGGCCCCTGACCGCAAGCTCTATGATAGCCGAATCGGCGGCTGCACAAACAGGCGGCGCGGCGCGACGATACAATTCCGACACAACGGGGAAAGGCCGCCGAAAATGGCCCTGAGAGAGGTGTGCTAACATCGCGCATGTCGTGCTTTTTTTGTAGAGGAGTGAAAATCGGCGGCATTTGCCGCGCGACGGCGCAGACCAAGAATGTCGATCCTCTACGAACTCCGTTATCCAACCAAGTGGTACATGAAACTGGTGACAGCCGTTCTGGCGCTGATCTTCTTTGCCGTGCTGGCGACGGTGGCCATCGCGGGATTCCTCGTCTACAGAATCGTCAAGCCGCAGCGCACCAGCAGCGAAATCGACATGGAGAGCTTTCCGGGCAAACCGGACCTCGTGGATTTTACCGTGGCGGGAATCGGCGTGCGCGCATGGCTGGTTTTTTCCGGGATTGCGGGGAGCGCCGACGATCATGCTGTGCCATGGATACGGATCGAGCCGCGGCGATCTGCTGACGCTGGTTTCGGCATTGCAGGACCACCAGTACAACGTGTTTGTGTTTGATTTTGCGGCGCACGGCAGAAATGAAGGAATCACCACGTTTGGCTATCGCGAAACGGATGAAGTGCGCGCCGCCGTGGACACCGTGGCCGCGCGCAACGACGTTGATCCCGCCCGAATTGGTTTGTGGGGCTACAATTTGGGAGCTTATGCGGCTTTGCGCGAGGCGGAAAACGATCATCGCATCAAGGCCATTGTGCTGGATTCGGTGTACGACCAGCCGCAACAAATGGTGAAAATTGGCGTGGAGCGCACGGGCCTAGGTGGATTTCCGCTGATGGCGCGCTCGGCGGCAATTCAGTTTTACATGGCTGAATTACAAATATCGCGAAGATCCGCCTATCTCGAAAAAATTGAATACGCTGGCGGGCGTGCCGAAACTGTTTATCGAGGCGTCGGACGATCCCGAGCTTGCCGAGATCACGCGGCAAATGTTTATCAAGGCGCCGGAGCCGCGCGAGCAGATGATCATTCCGCATGGCAATTTCGTGGCCATGGATGACAACGATAAGCGCGATTACGAGAATCGCGTGGTGAGCTTCTTTCTATTGATGCTTCCCGCCACCGGCGGAGCCACGCATTAAACTTGGTTCACCCTTCGATGCCTCACACATCGTGACTGCGGGGTACGCTTCATACCACTGACATTGTGCGCCCAACTTCTCCAACTCCTGGTGGTACGCGAACGAGGTGAAAATTATGGAGTGCTCGGGGTCGGCTGGAGTCCACTCTTTGAGTTCCCGGTGAAGATAAAAGTTTAATCCGAAAGCGAGTCCGCGCTTTAGCTTGTAGCGTGTTGCCTTTTCGAGATCCGCACTAGTCAAATGGTCCAAAGCACTTTTGGCGGCCGGACGAGCAGATACTCCCTCGTCGAGTGTCCAGAAGTTTCCCGTTCCAAAAATCAGGAATATAGGTAGTGCGATGGCCGCTATAACAAGCGAGATTTGAGCCCGTCGTAGGACTGCAAGGGTGCCGATGGCGATTCCAGCTAGAAACATGAGTACGCAGAATTGACTCACCGTGGGTGCGGGGCATCATGTCCGTAACGAAGGGAATCTTCCTTCCTTCGAACTCGGCTGCGACGCCCATAGCGACAAATGCTAATGCTGTCTCCGCACACACCCAGCGAGCATTGCCAAGACCCTCTGTTAGCCTGCGGCTCAACTCGCGGGCAAGAAGCGCACCGATGGCCGGTACAGCGGGGAGGACGTAGCCGGGCAACTTTGAACGCGAGATGGTAAAGAAGAGAACGCAGAATCCGGCCCAGCAAAGCAAAAAGCAACTAGATGCAGAGATTTCACGCGTTCGCCAGACGTTTCTGCCCCAGCTAAAGGCCGAGCACAGAAGGAACAGCGTCCATGGCAGGAAGGCGACGAGGAGAACCGGAATGTAAAACCAGAAAGGCTGGATGTGCTGGAATTCGGGAGTGAGGAACCGTTTGAAATTGTGTTCGATGATGAAGATGCGGAAGAAATCGGGTTGCGGCGGGCGCAGAGGATATACCAGGGGAGGGCGGTGAGGCAGAAAGCGGCGACGGCTACTGGATGAAAAAGGCGGAATGCGTCGCGCCAGCGTTTTGTGAAGAGTGCCCAGAAAGAAACGGCGCCGCCGCTGAGAATAATTGCGGCGGGGCCCTTTGCGAGAACGGCTAAGCCCAGGAAAAAGCCGAAGAGAATCAGGGCGAGCCACGGGGTTCGCGGGAGGATTGGAGTGTTTTCGTTGTGGGTGAGGCCGAGGACGACGGCGGCGCAGACCATGGCGATGGTGAGCATGCCGCTGAAAGGCATGTCGGTGGCGGCGGCGTGGGAGAAGCCGATCATGCCGACGGTTGTGGGGAGAAGCAGAAGTAGCCAACGAGCGGTTTCGGCGCCGTAGAGACGCAATGCCAGCCACGCCAGCGCGAGAGTTGCGAGGAGCGCAGAAATCGCGCTTGGCAGGCGTGCGGCGGTTTCGCTTACACCGAAAACTTTGAAGCAAACGCGCCGCGCCCCAATAATAGAGCGGCGGTTTTTCGAACCACGGCTTGCCGTAGAGCCGCGGCGTAACCCAATCGCCGGTTTCGGCCATGTCGCGCGCAATCCACGCGTAACGCGGCTCATCCGGGCCGACAAATCCTATCGCGCCGAGATGGCTGAAATAGCAAACGTAGAGTGTGGCGATAATAAGGATGGCCCAGCCGATGCGGGCGACGGCACTGGCCCTGCGGTTTTTCAGTAATAGCGGTGGGCGATTCGGTCACGGAAGGGAAAGTCTAGCATTGAACCTCTATCTTCGAACCGGGCACCTCTTGCATACTGTCGCGCGTCGGCCGCTGCGCGGCCGTTTTGACAAACAATGAAGGAATGGCTCGAATACGCGGCCGTTTGGCTGATCTTGAAGACGCTGGGGGCGCTCCCGCGACCGCTCGCGCGCACGTTTGCGGCGTTCGTGACGAGGGTGCTTTTTTTCTTGCTGCCGAAGCTGCGGAAAACAGTGGAGTTCAACCTGCGCCTCGCGTTTCCGGATTGGACGGACGCGCAGCGCAAAGACGTGACGCGCAAGATGGTGCGGAATCTGGGCTGGATGGCCGCGGAATTTGCGCGTATCCCGCGGCTCACGAAAGAAAACATCGAAAGCGTAGTGATTCTAGACGGGCACGAAAATTTTCTGGAAGGGCAGAGGAGTGGCAAAGGCGTCCTCTATCTGACGGGCCACATCGGCGCGTGGGAGCTCTCGTCCTTCGCGCACGCGCTCTACGGATATCCGCTGCACTTCATGGCGCGGCCGCTCGACAACAAGCGCATTGACGCGCTCGTCAACGAGTACCGCTGCTCCTCGGGTAACCTGCCCATTTTCAAGAACGAATCCGCGCGCGTCATGCTAAAAATCCTGAAAGACTCCGGAACTGTCGGCATTCTCGCGGATCAAAACACGCTACCGGCAGAAGGCGCTTTCGTTGATTTCTTCGGCAAGCTCGCTTGCACGACAACGGGCCTGGCGCGAGTAGCTCTGCATACAGGAGCGGCGGTCGTGCCCGGATATGCCTATTGGGACGAAACCATTCAAAAATATCGCCTGCGATTCGAGCCGCCGGTGGAATTGATTCGCACCGGAGATCCCGAGCGCGACGTCTTTGAGAATACGCAGCGGTTTGCCAAAGTCATTGAAGAGATTATTCGCAAGCATCCGGACCAATGGGTTTGGATTCACAAACGCTGGAAGACCAGGCCAAATGGCGAGCCCGCGCTGTATGATTTTTAAGAGAGGTCTTCGATGATGCAAACGGCAAAGTCGTTGGCGGATGCGGTTGGCGCAAAGCTGGAAGGCGACGGCGGCGTCGAGTTGCGCGGTGTAGCGGCGCCCGAACGCGCTGGCGCGCACGATCTCATCTATGTGGAGAAAGCCAGGCACGCGGAGCGCGCCGCAGCATCGGCCGCGCTTTGCGTAATTGCGGCGGAAAATATTGCATTGCCCGGAAAGACGGTTCTGCGAAGCGCGCAGCCGAAATTAGCGTTTGCAAAAGCAGCCGCTCTGATCCTGGGAAAAGCTCCCATTGCCACCGGCATTCATCCGACGGCTATTGTGGCCCCCCTGGCGAGAGTCAGCGCGAGCACATGCATCGGGCCCTTTGCGGTGATTGGGGAAGACGCGCGCGTCGGCGAAGGCACGCAAATCGGCGCGCACAGCGTAATCGGCGCGGGCTGCTGGATCGGCGACGACTGCCGCATTCATCCGCGCGTAACTCTCTACGCGGGCGTGCGCCTCGGGCATCGCGTGGAAATTCATTCCGGGGCGGTGATTGGCGCGGATGGATTTGGCTATGCGCATGGCGAGGGGCGCTATTGGAAATTTCCGCAAGCAGGCATCGTGGAGATTGCCGACGATGTGGAAATCGGCGCGAACACGACCATCGATCGCGGCTCGCTGGACGACACGCGCATTGCCGAAGGCGTTAAACTGGACAACCTCGTGCACATAGCTCACAACTGCCAGATCGGCGCACACACGGTGATGGCGGCGCAAGCCGGCCTATCCGGCTCCTGCGAGTTCGGCAAACATGTCGTCGTCGGCGGCCAAGCTGGCTTTGGAGAGCAGTGTTATTTGGAAGATGGCGCCGTCATCGGCGGCCAGTCCGGCGTTCTCGGCGGCAAAATTGTTCGCAGCGGGCAAACCGTCTGGGGAACGCCTGCGCGTTCGCTGGAAAAATTCAAAGAACAATTCGCGTGGCAGGCGCGTCTACCGGAACTGGCGGCGCGCATCAAAGAGCTGGAAGCGAAGTTGGAAGGCAAAGCAAAAGGGAAGTGACGTGAGCGCAGCTCCACGCTGGCGCGTGATTGTAGTTGGCGGGCACACCCGCAGCATCGGGAAGACGCAACTGGTGTGCGACATCGTCAGCGCCTTCCCGCAAGCAAACTGGATTGCGGGAAAAATCACGCAATACGGCCATGGGGTTTGCGCGCAGAACGGAAACAATTGCGATTGCGCTCCCGACGAGCATATTTGCGCCATTGAATGGGAGACGCTGCCGCAATCCGGCACAGACAGCGCGCGGTTTCTGGCGGCCGGTGCAAAGCGCTCGTTCTGGCTGCGAACGAAACAGGGTTTTCTGGCGGAAGGCCTGCCGCTGATGCGAGAGGCTTTGCAGCAGACGCTGCCGACAAACGATCAAGAGTCGCCTCCGTTGATTCTCGAAAGTAATTCGCTCCTGCAATTCTTGAAACCCAGTTTGTATTTCGCTGTGATCGATCCCGCTCGCGAAGATTTCAAAGACTCCGCGCGTGTCGCACTCGACCGCGCCGATGCGCTCGTACTTCGCGGCTCGATGGGGACCGCCGCCTCCGCGCCGTCCTGGATAAAGCTGCCCGCCAACCTGTTGCGCACCAAACCGTCCGTCTCTCAGAGCGAAGGAGAGCCCCTGCCCGAGCCGCTCCACGTGCTCGTCGAGCGGGCATTGCAGTCCCCGCCAAGTATCGTTCTCTGACCGGGGCTGACAACGAATCGGTAACGCCACCGCATCTTAGAAGTTGACCCAATGCCGGAAGGCGGCGATAATTTACTGGTACTTGTGTAACTCGGTCTTCAGCGTTCCTGGCGCTCGTGCCAGATGTCGTGGGAAGTGACTAGGAATAAAGCAGTTAGGCCGATTGGGAGAAGACGGGGCCGAATTTGATCCGCCGTCATCTTCAGTCAGACTTTGCTTCGGGGGACGCGATTTGGCAACAGGTACTCGCATTGGACTCGATAAACCCGTTCCTGCCATACCGCCGATTTGGCACGAGAAAGACTTGTCTGGCTCTCTCGAACAAGCCATCGAAAACGGCGCAAACCACCTCGTTTCCCTGCAAGCCGAAGAGGGTTATTGGCTCGGCGAACTTGAAGCCGATACCACTCTCGAATCCGACTACATTTATTACCTGTACGTTCTTGGCAAGGCCGATCCCGAGCGCATCGCCAAGCTCGCAAACTACGTTCGCCGGCGGCAATTGCCGGATGGCGGCTGGAATATTTTCCCCGGCGGACCTTCCGATCTGAATGCCACGTGCAAAGCGTATTTCGCGCTGAAACTGGTTGGCGATGACGTGGATGCGCCGCACATGGCGCAAGCGCGCGAGACGGTGCATCGCCTGGGCGGCCTCGAACTCACAAATTCTTATGTTCGTTTCTATCTGGCGCTGATCGGCGCGGTGGGCTGGGAGCTTGTTCCTTCGATTCCGCCGGAACTGCTGCTTTTGCCGAACTGGTTTTATCTGAACATTTACGAAATGTCGTCTTGGACGCGCGGCATCGTCATCCCCATGGCGATACTTTCCGCGCTGCGGCCGGACTGGCGTTTGCCCGAGCGCGCTCGCGTCGACGAGCTCTTCAAGGACATTTCCCACAAAGCGGCCGCGTTTGATTGGAGCAAGCAGCTTCTTTCGTGGCGCAACGTTTTTCTGGCCATCGACCGCGGGCTGAAGCTTTACGAAAAGCTTCCCTGGAAGCCGCTTCGCCGCCGCGCGCTTCGTGAAGCAAAAGCGTGGATGCTCGCGCACATGGAGCGCAGCGAAGGACTGGCTGCCATTTATCCGGCGATGATGAATTCGATTTTCGCGTTGATGGCGCTGGGCCATGGCCCGGAGGATCCGCTCACCGCGCGCGAGATTCGCGAATTTTCGCGCTTCGAGATTGAAGAAGGCGACACCATTCGCATGCAGCCGTGCGTTTCCCCTGTTTGGGATACCTGCATCGCCATGGTTTCCCTGGAAGAAGCGGGGCTGCCCGCGGATCATCCCGTGCTTGTGAAGGCCGCGGACTGGATGCTTTCGAAGCAGGTGCTCGGTCCTGGCGATTGGCAGTTCAAAAACAAAGATGCCGAACCCGGAGGCTGGGCGTTCGAGTTTCGCAACGATTTTTTCCCGGATGTGGACGACACCGCATTCGTCCTTATGGCTTTGCAGCGCGTGAAGCATCCGGATCCCGAGCGCATGGAAAAAGCTGTGCGCCTGGGCATCCAGTGGCTTCTTAGCATGCAAAACAAGGACGGCGGCTGGGGCGCTTTCGACCGCGACAATGCCCGCCAGCTTTTGTGCAACATTCCATTCGCCGACCATAACGCCATGATCGATCCTTCGACAGCGGACGTGACGGCCCGCGTTCTAGAATGCCTCGGCCGATTCGGCTGGCCCGCGGAGCATCCTGCCGTTCAGCGAGGCGTGAAGTTTTTGCTCAAGGATCAGTGCGAAGACGGCTCTTGGTTCGGGCGCTGGGGCGTGAACTACGTTTATGGCACCAGCGGCGCATTGCGGGCTCTCGAAACGGTTTCGCTTACGGCGAAAGAATTTTGCCAGCGCGCGGTCAGATGGCTGCGCGCCGTGCAGAAAGCCGACGGAAGCTTCGGCGAATCCCTGTGGAGCTACACCGACCCGACTACCAAGGGGCAGGGCAATAGCACAGCTTCGCAAACCGCATGGGGCCTCATTGGGCTTCTCGCAGGCGCTCAGGCAAATGATCCCGCGATTCAGAAGGCGGTCGCGTACCTCGTCCATCAGCAAAATACGGACGGTTCCTGGAGCGAAGCCGAATTCACGGGCACGGGCTTTCCGGGCGTCTTTTATTTGAAGTATCACCTTTATCGCAATTCTTTCCCGCTTTACGCGCTCGCGCGATTCCGCAATCAGGTGCAAGGCCCGCACGAATATTGCGCCATGAAATTCCAGCCAGCCGAATTCCGGCTGCGGAGCGGGTTCTAGAGCCCGCGATGACGTTTTCTCTGCGGCTCACCGCGGATCTAAGTCTTGCTTTGGCTTCCCGCGCCATCAGCAACAAACCTGGCTCTCCCCTGATTCTGCATCTTTCCTCTGAACATAATTTTGATTCGAGTTCCGCTTCCGCAGCCGCGAGCAATATGGAGTCGACGGATGCATCCTTTCACTCCGTCGCGCGCGTCTCGCGATTTCGCTCTCCCATCATTTGGGTTGGCGGCATAGAGCCGCTCGATCATCCTCAAGCAGCCAGGTTCGCCAATGCGCTTGCGGCGTCCGGACGTCACGTCTTCCTCGAAACTTCCGGCGCCTCCTTGAAGCGCCGACTTCATGAATTTCAGCCGAACTCGCGCTTTTACTTTACGGTTCGTTTTGATGGGCGCCCTCCATCGGGTGGCCATCGAAATTCCGGCGAGAGCGCGCTTCGCGTGGGTCTGGAAGCGCTTCGTATGGCGAGGCTCGCTGGCTTTCTCACTTGCGTGCATTTGGTCTTACCATCGGACGCCGCGGCCGCCCACGTCGAGCCGTTGCACGCTGAAATTCAGAAGCTCGACGTCGATGGTTTCTTGATCACTTGTGTGGAGTTTGCGCCCGAGCTGCAAAAGCTTGCTGTTCATTTGCGCCGCCGATTGCTCAGCCGCCGCTGGGCGCAGCTCTCTCGCCTCCTGGACGCCAGCGCTTCGCCTGCGAAGTTGAGCACTCCCGTGGAAATCGGACAGCAGCCCCTGCCGCAATCGCAGCCCGAGCGTTATGGCGAAGGCGCCGAAGCCGGATGACGACCCTAGTTACAGGCGCTTCGGGCTTTCTCGGCAGCCACGTTGCCCGGCAACTGGTCGCCCGGGGCGATTCGGTTCGCGTCTTGATGCGACCTTCCAGCACCAACCGGGCCGTGGGCGATCTTTCCCTCGAATACGTCACTGGCGATCTGCGCGATGCTGCTTCCCTCGAACGCGCGTTGGCCGGCGTGAAATGCGTTTTTCACGTTGCGGCGGATTACCGCCTGTGGGCAAAGAAATCGCGCGAAATCTACGACTCGAATGTCGGCGGCACGAAGAATCTTCTCGAAGCCGCGGAGCGCGCCGGTGTGGAAAAATTCGTCTATACAAGCACGGTTGCCACGATCGCCGTCGACCGTCCCGAATTGCCGACGGAAGCCACGGACGCCCGGCTCGAAGAGATGGTCGGCCACTACAAACGCTCGAAATGGATGGCCGAACGCGAAGCGCTGAACGCGGCGAAGAATGGCCTGCCACTCGTCGTTGCCATGCCCACCACGCCCGTCGGCCCAGGCGATTGGAAGCCCACGCCAACGGGAAAGATAGTTCTCGACTTTCTGAATGGAAAAATGCCGGGCTATGTCGAGACCGGACTGAATTTCGTCGGTGCGGAAGAATGCGCAGCGGGCCACCTGCTTGTCGCGGAAAAAGGCAGAGTCGGCGAACGCTATCTTCTCGGCGGCGAAAATCTGACGCTCAAAGCGATGCTGGATACGCTGGCCAAGATTACGGGCTTGCCCGCTCCAAAGCTGAAAATTCCCCACGGCCTGGCTTTGGGTGTAGCCTACATGAACACGATCTTCTCGCGGCTGATTGGGGGAGAGCCGCAAATTCCCGTCGAGGGAGTGAAAATCGCGCGGCACATGATGTTCGTGGATTGCACGCGAGCGCAGCGCGAACTTGGTTTTAAACCCGGCTCGGTGGCCGCCGCTCTGGAGCGCGCGGTGCGCTGGTACGAAGCCAACGGCTACGTGAAGCCCGGGCGCGTCAAGAAAATGCAGCGTGCCGCGGCTTAGCACGAAGGCAATGCGGGAAGCATTCGGCAAGCGCGTTCGAGATAAGTTGTAGGGGCGGGGCTTGCCCCGCCCACTTGATGGGCTGGTCAAGTTGTAGCCACGAGCTTTCGTCCGGCATCATAGATCTTACGAAAATCATGCGCATCCTAGTCACCTTCGCCATCAAAGCCGAGTTCTCTCAATGGTCCTCGCGTCACCCGTTCGTGCCGTACGAATTTGAGAATTGGGAGCGGCGCCGCGAATTCGATCTGTTCAAAGCCAACATCGGTTCGAACGAAGTGACCGTCCTTCTCACAGGCATCGGCGGCGACAGCGCCGCGCGAGCGATGCTTTCCATCCCGGTCGAACTTCACGAAATCTGCATTTCCTCGGGGCTCGCCGGTTCGCTCGATGCGGCTTTGAAGCCGGGAGACATTGTGGCAGCGTGCACAGCGGAAACGCTGGACCAAAATGCGAAGGCCGAAAGCGATCCAGGCTTGATCGCCCTTGCCTCTGCGTCCGGCGCAAAAGCTGTAAACGTTTCGCTGACCTCTGAGAAGATTATTGCCACAGCCGGAGCGAAAGAAGAATTGAGCCAGAAGGGAAGTATCGTCGAGATGGAGTCAACGTACATCCTTGCAGCCGCCGCGCAAAAGCATGTGCCTTGTGTGGCCGTTCGCGCCATCAGTGACGCTGCCGACGAGGATCTGCCCGTTGATTTTGCGCGCATCCTCGATTCGCATGGCCATCTGAAGATGGGTGGGCTTCTCAAAGAAGTCGGCCTCAGCCCTTATCGTATCCCTCTCTTGATTCAATTTGGCCGGCAAAGCCGCGCGGCAGGCAAATCCTTGGCGGACTTTTTGGATCGCTACATCGCCACAATTTCCCAAAACTGGGCCAGAGTCGCCGCTCCTAAAATAGAAGAGGTTTCCGCGACATGAGCAGCCTCGGCGCAGCGGCAGAGACTCTGAAATCGATCGGGCCGATTCCGAAAACCATGCGCGCAGGTGTCTATCGCGACAAAGGCGTGGTCCGCGTCGAAGAGGTTCCCGTTCCCGAAGTTGGCGAAGGCGAAGTGCTCATCAAAGTCGCGGCCTGCGGCATCTGCGGCACGGACATCAAAAAAATCTTCCAGCGTTACGTCGAGCCGCCGCAAATCCTTGGCCATGAACTGGCCGGCACGGTGGTCGCCACTGGGCACGGCGTAACCAAATGGACGCCCGGCGATCGCGTGATGAGCTTTCATCACACGCCCTGTGGACGATGCTTCTATTGCGAAAAGCGCCTCTTTTCCCAGTGCAAGCAATACAAAACGACTGGCCTGACCGCCGGCTTCACTCCAAACGGCGGCGGCTTTGCCGAGTACGTCAAAGCCATGCCGTGGGTAGCGGAACGCGGCATCGTCGCGCTTCCCGACAACGTGAGCTTCGAAGAAGCCACCTTCATCGAGCCTATCAACACCATCGTGAAAGCCGTCCGAAAGGCCCGCATCACCCAGGGCGAGACGCGTTCTTATCCTTGGCTGCGGCCCCATCGGGCTGCAGTTGCTCATGGTCAGCAAGCTGGAAGGGGCCAAGCTGTATACCAGTGATCCAATTCCACAGCGCCGGCAAAAAAGCCTCTCCCTCGGGGCTCATCGAGTCGTTTGACCCAACCAGTGGTAAGCTTGTAGAAGAGATACGGGCCCGCACGGACGGTCGGGGTGCGGACGCGGTGCTGGTTGCGGTAGCGCATCCGTCAGTCGTAACGGACGCTTTGGCAACGGCGCGGCCCGGGGGGCGTGTTTTGCTGTTCGCGGCAAACGATCCGGTCACCAAGATCGAGTTTCCTGCCGCGGCTGTGGGGATCGACGAAAAGGAAATCCTGGGCAGCTATAGCGCGGCGGTAGACATCCAAGATTCAGCCGCGGAGCTGGTGCTGGGAAAGAAACTGCCGGTGATGGAGATTGTAACGCACCGCTTTTCGCTGGATAGAATCCAGGAAGCCCTGGAGCTGGCAGCCAGGCCGACCGCCGAATCGCTGAAGATTCTGATTACGCACGCATGAAAACTACGACCACGAAGAAAACGGAAGCTGGTGAAGAAGTGAAGTTTGCCGTCGCGCGGGCTGTCGTTCCCTCGAAGATGACCGCTGCCGTCCTGTATGGCAGCGAAGATCTGCGCATCGAGATGATCGATGTGCCGCACCTCGCCGCCGACGAAGTGCTTCTCCGCGTGCGCCTCGCGCTGACCGATGGCACCGACCTGAAAGTGTGGAAGCGCGGATACCACGCCAAAATGATTCAGCCCCCCGCCGTGTTCGGCCATGAAGTGGTTGGCGATATTGCCGCCGTGGGCAAGCGCGTCGATGCGCGCTGGCGCATCGGCATGCGCGTCGTCGCCGCCAATTCCGCACCGTGCCTGCGCTGCTATCACTGCCGCCGCGGCCAGGAAAATCTTTGCGAAGATTTGCTCTTCAACAATGGGGCCTACGCCGAATACATGCGCATTCCCGGCCGCATCGCGATGGAAAATATGTTGGAAGTGCCGCACTCCGTCGATGATGGCAGCGCCGCTCTCGTCGAGCCGCTCGCCTGCGTGCTTCGTGGAATCCATGAAATGGAAGTGCGCGCAGGCGATACTGCTGCCGTCATTGGCTGCGGCCCCATCGGCCTGACGTATGTCCGCATGCTTTCGCGCCGTGGCGTGCGCGTGATTGCTCTGGCCCGGCGTTCCGCGCCTCTCGATGTGGCCCGCAGGCTGGGCGCTGTTGCCACCATCAACGTCACGGAAACCTCCGACGTTGTCGCGGCTGTGAAGGCTTTGACGGAAGATAACCGTGGTCCCGATTCCGTCGTCGAAGCCGCCGGCAACCCCGCCACTTGGCAGCAGGCGCTGGCCATGGTTCGCCGCGGCGGCGTCGTGAATTTCTTTAGCGGATTGCCTTCGGGCACGAGCGTGGCCATCGACCCCGCCGCCATTCACTATTCCGAGATCAAGCTCATTTCGCCGTTCCATCACACGCCGCGTTTTATCCGCGAAGCTCTGGAAGCCATCCGCCGCGGCGATATCGTCGGGCAAGACTTCGTGACGGAAGAGATCCGCTTGACCGATCTCCCTCAGGCCTTCGAGCGCATGAAGGCCCGCAGTGGCGAAATCAAACTGGCCGTCCGGCCGTGATTGCTTTGAACTTAACAGCAGTCCCCCGATTGTCGTTCCGAGCGAAGCGAGGAATCTGCTTTTCCATGTTGCGTCCCGGTGAACTCGAACTAGCCGCGCATCTTCCGGCGGACAATTGCTCCGCCGCGGAAGCCCAGCAATACACCCGCTGGCTTGCCACGCATCATTACGAAAATTTCAATGTGGTTTCCTGGCTGCTTCCCAAGGATTTGCACCAGCATTTCTATAATGTCTACGCCTACTGCCGCTGGGCCGACGATCTGGGCGATGAAGTCCCGCAAAAAGAGCGCGCCCTCGAACTGCTCGATTGGTGGGAGCGCGAGCTCGACGCTTGCTACGATGGCCGCCCATCTCATCCCGTCTTCGTCGCGCTGCGCGAAACGACCCTCGCCAAAAATATTCCCAAGCAGCCTTTCGCGGATTTGTTGAGAGCTTTCCGCCAGGACCAAAACGTCAAGCGTTATCCCACGTGGGAATCGATGATTGGCTACTGTGTCTATTCCGCAAATCCTGTCGGCCGCCTAGTCCTTTATCTCTGCGGCTATCGCGACGAAGAACGCCAGGTCATGTCCGACGCCACGTGCACCGCGCTCCAGCTGGCGAATTTCTGGCAAGACGTTAGCCGCGACCTCGAGAAAGGCCGCATCTACATCCCTCTCGACGTCGCCGCATCGCACGGCCTGACCGAAACCGACATCGTCGAACGCCGCTTCGACGATCGTTATGTCGGCCTGATGAAAGATTTGATCGCGCGCACTCGCGTTCTTTTTGCGCAAGGCGCTCCGCTAGCAAAAATCGTCAGCGGCCGCCTTAGCGTTGACCTCGAAATGTTCAGCCGCGGCGGCGTGGCTGTTCTCGACGCCATCGAAGCCATGGGCTACGACACGCTTCACCATCGCCCCGCCATCAGCAAAGCTAAACAAGTCCGCCTCCTGGGCCGCTCCCTTTTAGCGCATCTGATCGCAAAGCCCAGCACGGCAGTCTGACGCAAACGCCGACTCGCACTCGTAGGGGCACGGCATGCTGCGCCCGTCCCGAGCATCCTCACTTCCCGCTCGTACGACGAATGCCATCGCATCGCCCGCGCCGCCCACAGCAATTTCTATTACGCGTTCTATCTGCTGCCAAAGCCGAAGCGCGATGGTCTCGCCGCACTCTACGCCTTCATGCGCCTGGTCGATGACGTCGCCGACGAAGGCCACGATCTCGCCGCGAAGCAGCGCGGCCTGGCGGATTGGCGCGCCGCCCTCGACGACGCCATCACTGGCCAAGCGCAGATCGTTGATGGCTCCGCGGCATCATCTCCTTCGTCGCCCACCGGCGCAAGCGAAGTTTTGCCCGCTCTCGTCGACACCATGCAGCGCTACAAAATGCCCGCGCGCTACCTCCACGATCTGATCAGCGGCGCCGAAATGGATTTGACTCTTCGCACCTACCCAACTTTCGACCGCCTGCGCGAATACTGCTACCGCGTCGCCGGAACTGTTGGCCTCACGTGCACACACGTCTTCGGTTTCCACGATCCCCGCGCCCTCGATCTCGCCGAAAAACTCGGCCTCGCGTTTCAGCTGACCAACATCATCCGCGACGTCCACGAAGACTATGCCTTGGGCCGCGTCTATCTCCCGGAAGAAGACCTGGCGCGTTACGGAGTTTCTCCGCAAGACTTCGGCAAGAATGAAGCAACTCTCGGTGTCCGCGAACTCCTGAGGTTTGAAGCAGACCGTGCCTGGCAATGTTACGAAGAAGGCTCCGCACTTTTCGGCCTGATCGACCCGGAAAGCCGCGGCGCCCTTTGGCTTGTTGGTCCATACCTATAGCGCCCTGTTGGCCCGCATCGAGTCCGTCGGCTTCGCCGTTTTCGGCGAACGCGTGCGGCTCTCGAAAGCGGAAAAAATGTTGTTCATCGCAAAGGCGCGCTTCGGCCGCCTCTCGGAAGAGAATATTCTTGAAAAGCGTAATCGTGATCGGCGGCGGGCTGGCGGGGTTGGCAGCCAGCGTCGCGCTGGCTGAAGCCGGCTGGCGCGTTCGTCTCTTTGAGCAGCGCCCGTTTCTTGGCGGACGCGCGGCTTCCTACGTCTTGCCCAATGGCGAGCACGTCGACAATTGCCAGCACGTCACTTTCGGCTGCTGCACCAACCTCGAGGATTTCTATCGCCGCGTCGGCTCCGCAGGCAAAATCAAATTCTTCGACCGCCTGGTGCTCCTCGATCCGCAAGGCCGCCGCGGCGAAATGCACGCCGGCATTCTCCCCGCGCCATTTCACATGACCGGCTCGTTCCTCACTTTTTCTCCCCTCGCGCTGAAAGACAAGCTCTGCATCGCTCGCGCTTTTTATTCCATCTTGCAGGGCGGCGGCCATCCGCCTGACGTCGACGAACCCGGCGGCATCTCGATGCTCGAATGGCTTCGAAGCCGCAAACAAACTCCCGCCGCCATCTCCCGCTTCTGGCGCGTCGTGTTCGTCAGCGCTCTCTCCGAAGAACTTGATCGGATCGACGCCCGCTACGGCATCGACGTTTTCTGGAAAGCCGTCCTCTCCAATAAAACCGGCTATCGCATGGGCGTTCCCGCCGTCGCTCTCGGCGATCTCTATGAGGGCTGCCGCGCGGCCATTGAACAAAAAGGCGGGGAAGTCGTCTTTCGTTCGCCGCTTCGCGGTCTGCGCATCGAAAACGGAAAGTTGCTCGCCGCGCTCTTCGACGACGGCCGCGAAGAAACCGCCGACGCTTACGTACTCGCCGTTCCTCATGCCGCTCTTTCCGAGCTTCTCCCCGAAGGCGCCAAGCGACATGGACTCTGGCCTCGCCAACCTCGACAAAATCAGCGAATGCGCCCATCACCGGTGTACATTTCTGGTTCGACCGCCAGGTGATGACCGAGCCGTTCCTCACGCTTGCTGGATACCACCACGCAATGGATCTTCAACAAAACGGCGCTCTATGCGGGCACAAACGGCGCAGGTCCCTCTGCGGCCTCCGCCCGG
Source organism: uncultured Acidobacteriota bacterium (assembly GCA_963804545.1). GTDB lineage: Bacteria > Acidobacteriota > Terriglobia > Acidiferrales > UBA7541 > Acidiferrum. The sequence goes on along the minus strand of CAWDQW010000004.1, from coordinate 95,074 downwards.
AGAAAGGCCAGTATCTGCAACTGGTCATCAGCGCATCTTACGATCTTCTGCAAAAGCCGCGCCAGGAAATCATCGATCTCTGCCTGAAGGAAGTCCGCCACGCGCTCCCCGCCGCCCGCGATGCGAACCTCCTGAAAGCCACCGTGATCAAAGAAGCCGCCGCCACATTTTCCCCGCAACCTGGCGTCGACCGTTGGCGTCCAACGCAACAGACAAGTATCGGAGGTCTGTTTCTCGCCGGGGATTGGACCGCCACCGGCTGGCCCGCCACCATGGAAGGCGCAGTTCGCAGCGGCTATCTTGCCGCCGAAGCGGTTTTGCGCGTGGCAGGTGACGCCGAGACAATTTCTTCAGCCCGATTTGAAGCCGGACGGTCTGGCGCGATTGTGGGCAAAAAGCTAGTTGGCTATAGGCGAGGGGCTTGCCCCTCCCGGGTTTCGCTGCGAGAAGTGCGTGCCGCCTTCAACGGTGAGGAGTCGCATCAACGCGTCGCCTCACTCGTCATGGGCAAACCGCTCGAAGCCGCCGAGTTTGCGCTCCGCAAGCGCAAGTTCCTCGAATCGTTGGTCGAGCGCCAGGTATGCGTCGCAATAGTTTAGTTGGAATGCTTCGTAAGCTTTTTTGGTTTCCCAGAAGTCGCAAGTTACATAAGTACGCTCGCGGAATGGATCGCGCAGAAGGAGTGTTCTCTGGTACGCGGAATCACGCCGGAACAACTGAGCCCAATCCCCGGACGGCCCGTATACGCTTTCAAACCGTTCGTCACATCCTGGCTTGACATCGAACTCCCAGAGGACTAAAAACATAGATGTCCCATCTCCTGCTTGGACGTAGCCAATCCCGTTCTGAACCTCTGGTAGCGATTGCGCTGTGGGCCGAGTGTAACAATCCGGTCGGATACATACCACGGTTAGAGTGCGTATCAACGCGGAAGTCTAGTCAGTCGTAGTCACAGTCCGGCATTGTGTCCGGACGGAGGCGTTTGTGGATCGAAAGTACGGCCATCGCGGCTATCGCGACACGGAAAAAGGCGAAAAAAGAGAAAAGCACGATCGCAAGCCGCCGCAAGGCGGTCCACGCTCGGATCAATTTGGCCCGCGCACCCCGCGCATGGTCGGCACCGTCACACGCGGCCGATGTTCCAACTGCGGCGCTGTCCTCACCGCTGGCTTCGACCCCAACGGCCAATGTCCCAAGTGCCAGTTCGAGCTGCATAGTTGCAAGCAATGCCGCTTCTTCGATTCCGGCGCCCAGTTCGAGTGCACCCAACCCATCCCCGAGCGGATCACTCCCAAAGACACCAGGAACGACTGCAAATTCTATGAGTTCCGTATGACCATTGAAAAAGATACCGCCCCTACCTCTTACGCCCAGCCCGCTCAGGTGGCCGCCGCCGCTCCTCCGCCGCGCACCAACGACGCCCGCCAGGCCTTCGAGGATCTTTTCAAAAAGTAGTTTCTCTTTTAGTTTGCGCTACCGCCTGATCTCGCATGATTGTTCGCGTCCCGCGAATCAAAAGACTCCCTCCGGATTCCCCTGGCCTCTCCGATCCATGAGTTATTGCGATTTTATCGATGCAAACGTTGCGTTGGCCTTCCGCTTCCTTCACTTTCACAATGCTGCCACGCGGAGTCCCTCCATCGACCGTCCGCGAGATTTTCTAAACGCAAGACAAACGGCCCCGGCAAAAAATTCGGAGGATCACACATGAAGAAGCGCATTCTGCTATTCGTTTCCGTCCTGGCCCTCTTCGCCATGCCCCTTCGCGCTCAGGACGACGGGCACTCCAAGAAGACCGTCAACTGTTCCGGGACCATCAGTCAGGACGGCCAGAGCTTTGTCTGCGACAAGGACCATCGCAGCTGGAAGATTTCCAACGCCTGGGCTGTAAAGGACATGGAAGGCCAGCACGCCAAGCTCACCTACCATTCCACCTCCGCGGCCGGCGAAATCTTCGTCACTTCGGCTGCAACCGCACAGGCTCCCACCGTCGCCAAAAACGCAGGCGATCCCCCTGCGCCCAAATAACCCTTCTCGAATCGCCGCCTGCGAGCTGGCAACCCGTTATTTCTCTGCCTAACGACTCTGCGGTTCCTCCCCGCTGACATAGTTCTCTGCCGTGCGCTCCCTTCGTCTCGCAAAATGCCCCTCCTCGGTGCATACTGTTACGCTTTTCCTCTTCCTAAGGAGTGCATGATGCCGAACCGGCGCAGTCTTCTCACCGGTGTCTTGATTCTCTTCGTGTCCTCTATCGCGCAAGCTCAGGAAAAACCAAAAGCCGCGGGCCACGTCCCTACGCCGAGCGAATTCCTGGGTTTCGAGGTCGGTGCGGACCGCAAACTTGCGGACTACCGCCAAATCGCTTCCTACTTCAAAGCGCTCGCTGCGGCCTCGCCCCGGGTGGAAATCGAAACCCTCGGCAAAACTACACTCGGCGAAGATATGTTCATGGCCGTTATCTCCACGCCAGAAAATCTCGCCAACAAAGCCAAGTACAAGGAAATCGCCCGCAAACTCGCCGACCCGCGCGGCCTCACTTCCCAACAAATCGACGCCCTGGCTCGCGACGGCAAAACCATCCTCCTACTTACCTGCAACATCCACTCCACCGAAATCGGCTCCAGCCAAATGTCCATGGAATGGGCCTATCAACTGGCCACCACGCAGGATCCCGAATACCTCCGCCGCCTTAACGATTCCATCGTCCTCCTCGTGCCCTCGCTGAATCCCGACGGCGAAACTATGGTCACCGAGTGGTACCGCAAATATCTCGGCACCAAGTACGAAGGCGGCGAGATGCCATACCTGTATCACCACTACGTCGGCCACGACGACAATCGCGATTGGTTCATGCTGACCCAAATCGAAACCAAGAACGTCAACCGCATGGTCTACCACGATTGGTTTCCGCAATTTTGGCTCGACGAACATCAGATGGGCTATACCGGCCCACGCATCTACATCCCGCCCAATGCCGACCCTGTCGCCAAACTCGTCAATCCTCTCGTCCATCGCGGCAACAATCTCATGGGTGCCGATATGGGCTGGCGTCTCGAGGAAGCAGGGAAGTCCGGCGTAATTTTCGGGTATTCGTTTGACGCCTACTGGCCCGGCGGCACGCGCAACACCGGCTGGTGGAAAAACATGTACGGCGTTCTCACCGAAGTCGCCTCTGCGCGCATCGCCACTCCCATCGACGTCACTCCCGACGAGCTGCAAGGCGGCGCGAAAGGTCTCGTCACCTACGAGCAGCAAATCAATTTTCCTAATCCCTGGCCCGGCGGCGTATGGCGCCTGCGCGACATCATGGACTATGAGCTGCTCGTCTCCGAGCGCCGCTCTCGAAACCGTCAGCAAATTTCGCCAGGAACTTCTTCGCGGCGTTGCCACCATGGCCACGCAAGCCGTTCAGACCGCCGACCCGCAAGTTTACTGGCGCATTCCCATAGAAGATCAGCGCGATCCCGTCACAGCCACTCGCCTCGTAGCGCTTCTTCTCGAACACGGCGTCGAAGTCCGCATCAACTCCGACGAGAAACTCTTTCTCGTTCCCACCGCGCAGCCCTATGGCCGCTTCGTTGACGAAATGATGGGCGTCCAGCGCTATCCCGAAGTTCGCCCGGCCCCCAATAGTGGCATTCTCGAGCCCTACGATGTTGCCGCGTGGTCTCTCCCGCTCATGATGGGCGTCAAAGCCGAGCGGGCGTCCATCCGCCCCGACGTCCTCAACTCCTCGCGCGTTCTGAAAGCCCCAGAGTGGCCCAACGGAGGGCTCTCCAACGCCAGCGGCAAGTATTTTTCCATCGCCGCTCACGAAAACAATATCTATGCTCTCGCCAACGCCATGCAAACCGCCGGCGGCCAGGTCTTCCTCTCGGAAAAGCCCAACGAAACTCCCGAATTCATCTTCCCAGCTCACGCGCAGCTCGCCGCTAACGCGGAAAAGCTCCATCTCCAGCTCGTTCCTCGCCCCGATCTTCCCCAAGGCGCCACACAGCTCAAACCCGTTCGCCTCGGCATCTACAAGTCCTACATCGCCGAAATGGATGAGGGCTGGACGCGGTTTCTCCTCGATCAGTACGGCTTCAAGTACAAGAGCCTCGAAAACAAGGAAGTGCGCGCGGGCAACCTCAACAATTCTTTCGACGTCATCATCCTCCCGGATTCCTCCCGCGAGGTCATCGTCGACGGCAAAGAAAGCCGGTTCGGTTTTTCCGAAGAATTTCCGCCCGAATACGTCGGCGGCATCGGCAAGGAGGGAGTCAAAGCGCTCCGCGATTTCGTCGACAAAGGCGGCACGCTGATCACCTTTGCCAACGCCAGCGACGTCCTTCTCGGCGAGGACTTCGGTCTGCCCATCCGCAACGCGCTCGCCAGTCCCAGCGCTGCGCAAGGCCGTGCCGCTGTCACCCGCAGCTTCCGACTTCAACATCCCCGGCTCACTCTTGCGCGTCTATCTCGACACCAATCATCCCGTCGCCGCCGGCATGCCTCACGAAATCAACGCCTTCGTCGATTCGCCGATCGCTTTTCAAACTTCGCTCCCGCCTCCCGACATCCAGCGCAGCGTTATCGCCTGGTATCCCGACGACGCCAAGAGACATCCTCGTCTCCGGCTACGCCCACGGCGCCGAACGCCTCCAACGTAAAGCCGCCGCCGTCGCCTTCATGCGCGGCAAAGGCAAAATCGTCATGTTCGGCTTCCGCGTTCAACACCGCGCGCAAACCGAAGGCACCTTCCAACTCCTCTTTAACGCCATCTATTGGGGAGGAATGTAGCTCGCGTAGCGCCGGGCTTCAGCCCGGCATCTTTCTTCGTTTTCCGCGCCGTCTTCGAGACCGTGTCATCCCGAGCGCAGCGAGGGATCTGCTTTTTCTTTCTTTTCCTGCTTCTTATGTCTTGTAGGGGCCGGGCTTGCCCGGCCCTCTCATCCTTTTTCTTTCTTTTCTCTCGCGTAACTAAAACCGTCCGCCAGCAAGCCCTCAACTCTATAGGCGATGCCTCACGCCGAATATCTCGCCGCATTCACCCGCGCACCAACTCCCGCCATCTCGTCATACTCCCGTCCCGAACTCTCCGGCGCCAGCACCCACAATGTGTAAATCCCCAGCGCCGTACCAAACGGAATGCGTATCAGCGCCAGACAGCCCACCACGATACCCATCACCCGCGCCCACGGCTGCCGCTCATACAATCCCCACGCCAGCACCAAATGAACCACGCCAAACAGCGCCAAGAAAACGCCCGTCGAAAACATCCCGCCCCACACCAACGACCGAAGCCACGGGTCGAAATTCCCAAAGGGCCACCCACCATCAAAGATCAACTTTCGAAAAATCATCCACCAAGCCACTCCCATCAGCCGCAAAATTCCATTTGCCGCCCAAAATCCCGCCACAATATTGATGTTTCGCCCGACGCGTCCGTCCCCCGCAGGCCTCGCTGCCATAGGCCTAGACCCCACCGCCGTTGGCGCTGCCGCCATCAACTGCTTCCCACACGAAGTACAATAATTGGCTCCCCGAGTTGAATGGTGTCCCACATCGATCGCAGTACATAGTTCGCCCTCCCGCCACTCTGCCTTTGCCGAATGCCCCTTTGTTCAGTACTACGCAGCCCGCCCCATGAAAGTTCCACTACACGCGTGCCCCTCGACATGCCCGCGCGTCCGGCTCAGTGTATATTCGGTTCGCGGATTCCGTAAACCCATTCCGCCACCGCAGGAGAAAGCCGTCATGCGCCGGACAATCCCCGCCGTTGAAATTTGTTCCCCCAGCGTGTACGCCTCGTTCGCCCTCGCGCTCCTCTTGACCGCATTCTCTCTCTCCGCTTCCGCGCAATCCTCTTCGACTCTCATTCACGGTCTCTGGGTTTGGAAAAGCCCCACCGTCCTCGCCGCCCCTCATGCCGCGGAATCGCTCCGCGATTTCTGCACATCCGCGGGCGTCAACGAAGTCTATGTCTCCGTCTCCACGCGCAGCGAAGCCTCTGAAGAGAGCCAGCTCGTTCACCTCATCAGCCTTCTCCATCGCTCCAATATTCGCGTCGAAGCCCTGCTTTCCAGCACCGATGCCGACGAACCCGGCAAACATCGCGACTCCCTTGTCCAAAAGGTTCAGAGCATCATCGAGTTCAATCAGAAGCATCGCGCCGAGCGTTTTGACGGCATTCACCTCGACGTCGAACCGCAACAGCGCCCTGAAAATAAAGGTCCGGGCAATCTTCGCTTTCTGCCCGGCCTCGCCGATGCCTTTCGCGCCGTCCGCGCCGTAGCCGAGGCCGCCGGCCTTACCGTCAACGCCGACATCCAGAACAAACTTCTCAAAGGTGACTTATCTCAGCGCAAAATGCTTCTCTCCGCAGTCCCTCGCGTAACTTTGATGATGTATGAGCTGAGCAGTCCGGGCGACGGCGACACTCCCGCGCAGCAAGCTGAAAAAGCAGCCAGCAACAGTCAGAGATTTCTCAACATGGCCTACGAAGGTCTAAGCGGCCCCAATCTCGCAAAAATGGTGATCGCCCTCCGCACACCCGACTATCTTGATCATCTTCCCGAGGTGCTCGAGAAACTCGACGATGCCGACCGCGCCAACCCCCACTACCTCGGCTGGGCTCGCCACTCCTACAACGAAACGCTCAAGTAGCTCGCCGTCGCCGTTTCTATTTTGAAAATTGCCTCACACTCAATGCAATCGGCAGACCGATGATAACCATATGCACCAGCAGTCCCTGAATCAGCCCCCCAAGCCGGTACGGCCCCCTGGCGTGCAGCGCCGAAAGCGGCAGCACTACCAGGTTCATCACTAGAAAAATGGCGATCCCATAGAACATACCGCACACCACCGGGTGCTCCGTCATGAACCCCAGGACCCTGCTCGCCGCGTAATAAATAGCCGCCGCCGAGCACGCGATAAAAAAATGTAGCAGCACGCCGAGCACATACGTCCCCGGGCCCCCTTGAAATGCCGTTCGCCCCAGCAATCCTCCCGCAATCGCTCGCGGCACTCCCCATCCAAACGTAAGAAACGCCGAAGTCAAGTCCAGCGCTCCGGCGATCAGCCCGCCCACAAATATGGCGAGCAGTGGCTTCGACCCCTGCATGGAAAAAGCCGCTACCGTTGTACTCATCGTCTCCTCCGCGCGTCTATCTTCGCGCTACCTAGGATTACGCAGGCGAGCAAGCGGAGTCGCTCAAGTTCGGACGGCGATGAACAGATTCGGCTTATCCCGATGCTCTTTGCTGGCCATGCCTGCGTAATTTCATCGGTGGGATGCTCAGCAGGTGGATAAGACGCGGCTACCCCACGCTGTATTGGCGTTTATCGGGACCGGGTCGGGAAAGGTGGGGCAGGGAAGTTCTGCGTGCTTCGAGATTCGCGATGGCTCAAACATCCTCTCGTTCCGCGCCGCGTTTGTTCCGGAAAAAGTACACCGAAGCGCCAATCACAATCGCGAAAAACGCCACCACCCCCGCCAGCATCGCGAACGCTCCCAGGTCCACCCTCGCCCCCGGCACCGCCGCAAACTGGTGCGACCAAATCGCCGCATACCCCAGCGAGTTATGCGCCGCTCCGCTCCCTGCCGGCGTCGTCGTCCACGGTGCCGAGCAGCACAGAATCCCCATTCCAATTACAAACGCTAAGAGCGTCACCTTAAGAAGTGTGTTCATAGGTCCTCAGTCTACACCCATCCACCGCTCTCTCTCGGGTCTAGCAGCGACGGCCGAATCGTCGTTCCTCCGTTGCCGTGGAGTGCTCAGAAGGACATCCGCCAGCGAGAAAAGAAATCTATTTCGTTGACGCGGAAAGTCTTTCGGTCCAAAGTGTGATTGTTGCACTCCGTCGTTGTTCCCCCCCTCAAACGGAGTTCCCCCCAGCCCGTAAACCATAGTCGCTAGAAGCTGAAACAGCAGCGTCGCTGTTCGCGGAGAACTATCCGCCGACAAACGCAAGCCACGGTTTAGCCTGAGCGGATCGCGCGGCCCGCCTTCGTTCCCTCTCGATTTGAAAGCTTTGATGACGCACGTGCAGAGGGAACAACCAGGCCATGTTCGAAAGACAAATGCTGCAGCATGCGCGCTCTTCGTCCCCGTCTTCAGCAGGGAACTACGCTACAGCCAAGATTTGTCCAAGGAATTTGGGAGACGCGCGTGTCACGGTGATTTCCCGAGAGCGGCTACAACCAGCTTCGCCCGCCACGTGGCCGTCCTATCGATCCCCAGCAACACCAGCACCAGCACCAGCGCTACGCCGTCTTCCTCTCGTCCGAGATCCGGGCAGAAGGCTGCGTATCGCGCACCACATTTCGAACCCTGGAGGCTAGTCACATGAAAAAAGCTCTAATCATAATCGGTCTTTTTTTCGCATACGCTGGTCCCGCACACGCGCAAATCGCGCAAACGGTGGCAGGTTCTGCCGTTACGCAAACCATCGTTCCAAAAGCGGTCGGAGACACTCTCCTCGTCGAATGCGACTACAAAGGCGCTCCGCCCAGTAGCGTGGCCATTTCCGATTCGCTCGGTACAATCTACACGGCCATCGGCGTCGCCGATATTTCCAATGGCCCCAGCCAGTTTGTTTCCATTTCCGGCGCACTCTCTTCTGTCGCCTCTCGTGTGGTGCAATGCCCGGCAGCTCCTTCTGGATCGGCCTTCGGCGAAATCTACATTGTCGAGTTGAAGGGAGCCATGTCCGTCGATGCAGAGGCTCAAGCGAACGGCGCCAAAAGTCCGGCGCAGGTTACCGTGCAAGCTTCGTCGGGAGATGTCGTCATAGCTTTCTGCGTAACAGGAACGTGCTCCTTGCCTTCGGGCTGGACAGCGCTCTCTGCCTTTGACGACAATCTCGCCGCCTGGGAAGAATCTACTGCCGCGAGCGTCTCGGCCTCTTTCTCCGTGACCTCCAACTGGGTTCTCACCGCGGTTTCTCTTAAGCCTATTGTCGTGGCTTCGGCGTCGCTCCCCATCACCCTGGCCATTAACAGCGCCACCCCCAACCTTAGCTCCCTCACCTTCGATGACGGAACCGCCGTCTATGTCGGCCCCATCGTTCCTCAGCAATTAAACGGCACCACCTGGGTGCCCGCCGGCTCTGTGGCCAGCGATGCCAACGGTCATCTCACCGGCACGTTTACCATCAATCCCACCTACGCCGATGCCAATGGGAACATTTCTCTCCAATTCACCCTTCCCGGCATCGCCAACCTCGGCCAGCAAACCATGCCTCTTGCGAAATTCCAGCAAGGCTCCACCGGCTTCACCGTCAAAGAAGTCCTCTTCAAGTCTCTCTTTCTGAAGCAACTCCTGGCGGTAGAGAAATCTTCGAGCGTCACTCTGACGCCCTAAACCAAGCGCCGTACCCAGCTCTCGATCCGCAAGATGCAGCCTGCCGCTCCCAGCGTGTCATGTCGCTGGGAGCGCGCAATGCGCCGCCGCAGGAGTTACTCCATCTGGACAACTGCGGTGAACAGCCGCGCTACCCGCGACCCAAGGCCAACGCATCGCCCGCCGCCCTGCCCTACCCTGTCATTTCGAACGGAGCAGGCCGGCGTTTTTTCTTCCCGATTCGCTCCTGCGAATCGGTCGGCCTGCGCAGAGAGAAATCTCTCTTACTCTTTGGTTTTATGCTTGCAGACCGAGATGAACGCCATCAACATGCGGAGAGGTCACGCGGTTTTCGAGGCGGGTGGCACATTCTCATTTCGCCGAGAAGATTTTGACTTTATCTTTTTTTCGTCGGGTGCCCCATCCTTGCGGATTTGGTTTTCGCAAGGGTGGGTCTTTCATTTTCTTACTTTCTCTTTCTGCGCTTCCCCACAACCGTATTCTTCGACGGTCATCCCCGAAGTTCTCATCCCAGTTACGCGCTGTAGTTCGCCACAACTCGCGCCACTTTTCCACTCGCTGACAGCTCCATGAATTCCGCCGTGCGTGTCCCCTTTTGATTGAGATAGCACAGCACCACGCTATTCACGCCCCAAAGCACGTCCTCAAGTTGAAAGTGGAGTTCGGGGTAAGCCGCAAGCCCTCGCTGAAAGTAGGCTCGCAAATTCGCTTTTCCGACCACCTTGCCATCCGCCGTCCCCAGGAGTTGCGCCGCCGCTGGCGAAGTCAGCTCCACATCCTCCTCATAGTGCGTCAGGATCAACTCCAGATCATGTGCGTTCCAAGCCGCTACCCAATGGTTCGCCAATTTCCAAGCCTCGTCTCGCGTCACTCCCGCCCCTCCCGCCGCCCATTTCCCAACACCGCCATCGTACCTTGAAAACCGCGTTGCACAGATACTCCCTCGTATGCCAACCCGCCGCCGCCCCCCTAAATTGTCATCCCGAGCGAAGCCGAGGAATCCGCTTTTTCCTTCACTGCTCGCCACGCAGTACTCACTGCCCATCCCCGTCTCACCAAACTACAAAATTTCCGCCAACTCCCTCCATCCTTTGGACTTACCCGAGTCTCATTCGAACGTTACAAATACGGTACTATAACTTGACAGTTATACAGGCCCATGCTACCATTCCCCATGTTCTTCACGCAAAGCCCGCTCGCCCTTCCTTACTCCTCTTTCCCCCATTCCTTCTTGGCGCGCTCTGCGTCTGATCTCCGTCCCGTTTCGCCATCAAGCCTCTCTGCCTTCGAGCCTTCCAACCTGCCAACGATCGTATCCCTGACATCCTCACCCGTCTCCAATGCAAACTCCGCGCAACGTGCTGAAAATCTTCCAACTCCGGTTCTTCCTCCTGCCAAACTTGACGCCGCGTCAAGCGTAAGTCCTTTGTTTGTCACTCTTACAAAAAACACCCGGGGTGGGGTACCTCTCCGAGAGATGTCCTCTTTCCCCATCCCCTGCGGTCCCCACTCCGCCCCCCTTCACCCAGAGCGCAGCCGCGACACCGCTTACTCTTTTAGAATCAACACTTGCAAAACTGCAACAAAACAAACGACTTTAACTATCTTTAGAATCAACGCTTACACAAAACTAGAGGGGAGGAAGGTATCGATGCCAGGTGTCCAGCCAGATTCTGAATCCTTATTTCGTGTATCCTGGGCCGTAGAGAATCTTGCCTGGCCGCGCCCCGGTGTGCTTCCCATGATCGACCACCACCTGGCCGTTCACGATGACGAAATCTATTCCATCCGGCGTGACGTCCGGATTCTCGTACGTCGAGCGGTCCTGGATTTTGTCGTAGTCGAAGATTGTCACGTCCGCCCACATGCCTTCGCGGATCAGGCCGCGGTCGGCGATCCGCATGCGCGTAGCCGGCCATGAAGTCATCTTGCGAATCGCGTCTTCCAGCGTCAGCGTATGCGTCTCGCGCACATACCGGGCGATCACGCGCGGAAAATTTCCGTAGCTGCGCGGATGAGCCAGCCCGAGCGCGTCATCGCCGCCGAGCACCAGGACCGATCCGGCGTCGCTGCCGATGCTGGTCCACGGAAATTTGAGCGCCGTCTCGATGTCTTGCTCGCTCATCATGTGATAGATCGCCAGAACGCGCCCGGTTTTTGCCTGCGCCACAAAATCGAAGGCCACGTCGGCGGGATCTTTGTTCAGTTCTTTCGCGATGTCGGCGATCGAGCGTCCCTGATATTTTGCGTTGTCGGGATTTTGCGCGTTGACGAGCACCACGTTTTGCCAGCCGCCGGACGCTTCAATGATGTTCCACCAGCCTGGCGAGCCGGTGACAATTTCCTTTTTGAGGCGCGCGCGAATCTCCGGATCGGCGAGCCGTTTGAGGAGCGCATCCTTTCCGCCTTCGTGCGCCCACGAGGGAATCGTGGCTTCCAGTCCCGTGCCGCCGGCCGTGTAAACGTACAGATCGGCGGCGACGTCCACGCCGCGCGCGCGGGCTGCATCGATGTGCCGGCCGGCTTCTTGCATCAACGTGCCCCAGCCGGGGCTGTACGCGGCTTTGAAATGAAAGACTTCGCCGGGCAGTCCGCCTTTTTCGGAAATTTCGATGAGCTCGTCGACGGACTGCACGAGTTCTTTCCCCTCGCCCCGCATGTGGCTGGCATAAATGCCTCCGTACTTCGCGGCGACTTTGGCCATCTCGATGAGCTCCGGAGTTGTCGCGTAACTGCTCGGCGGATAGATCAGCGCCGTCGTCATCCCCATGGCGCCATTTTGCATGGCGGTTTCCATGATGGATTTCATTTTCGCGAGCTCTTCGGGAGTGGGCTGGCGCGAATCATAGCCAAGCACCGCGATGCGCGCCTGCGTCTCGGAAAAATAGCTGCCCCAGTTCAAGCTGATGCCGCTTTTTTCAAGCGAAGCCCAGAAGTCGCGGATTTGTTCGGCGGGGACGGGCGTGCCGCCTTCTCCGCCTATCGCGGTCGTGACGCCTTCCATCAATTTATTTTCGGCCAGCCCGTTTTTGGGCAGCGCGATGCCGGATTGGTCCATCATGTCGATCCAGCCAGGAGAAACGTAGCGGCCCGTCGCATCAATTTCCGTGCGCCCGCGCCCGGAGATTTTGCCGAGCTTCACGAAACGCCCGTCTTTGATGGCCACATCGGCAAAAATGCATGGATTTCCCGCGCCGTCGAGAACGCGTCCGTTGCGAATCACGATGTCGTAGTCATATGGATCCGCAACCGCGACCGCAACCGCAGATGCGGCGGTGGACTGCGCATAAGCCCGCGCTGCGAAGAAAAGAGCAGCCTAAAAGGCGATGCAAGTGAGGAATTTGTTTCGGTTACGCTGCATGAAATCTCCTGAAATTATTTTTCGCGCAATACGTGAACGCGGGTTAGCGGTTGGCGCGAATCACTTTTCCCGCGAGAACCCCTGTGGGCTGGCCGTCGTCGATCGCCAGCTTTCCGTTGATGAATACGTACTCCATTCCAATGGAGTAGGAGAGCGGCTTGGCGAAAGTAGCTGTATCGGCGACTTTCGCGGGATCGAACAACACAAGGTCGGCGGCCAGGCCAGGAGCGATGCGGCCGCGATTCCACAAGTGCAGTTGATTGGCGGGCAGGGAAGTCATTTCGCGAATGGCGGATTCCAGGCTGATGACTTTCTCTTCGCGAACGTATTTCGCCAGGATGCGCGGGAAGGTTCCGAACGTTCGCGGATGCGCGTACGTGGCAGTCAGCGGATTCATTGGTTCCGCGTCCGAGCCGATGCTCACAAAGGGTGCGCGCAAGGCTTGTTGTTTCTGTTCCTCGTTCATGCTTTTGGGATCGACGTCGACGCCGACTTGCTGCACCAAATAAAAGAAAGTGTCCCAGACGTCCGCGTTCCGCAGCGCGGCGATTTCCTGCACGGATTTTCCTTCGTAGCGTTTATCGATTTTTTCCGGAACCTGAACGACGAGCACGTTGTCCCAGTTTTGTCCGACGTGGTGATACCAGTTCTCCCAATTCGTCGTGGTCTCGATTTCCTTGCGCAAAGCGGCGCGCACTTGCGGATCGGAAAGCGTGGGCAAGAAGGCATCCGTGCCATTGGCATAGTGCTTCGGATGAATGAACGAGCCCAGCCCGATGCCGTTGCGAATGTAGGGATAAATATCGGCGGTGACGTCGACGCCGCGATCGCGGGCGGATTGAATCAGCGCGATGGCTTTGGGCATCAGCGGCCAATTGTCCTGCCCCGCGGCTTTCAGGTGATAGATGTGAACGGGAATGTGTGCTTCTTCGCCAATGCGAATCGTCTCTTGAATGGCCTCGAGCAACTGTGCGCTTTCGTTGCGCATGTGCGAGAAATGCACGCCGTTGTACTGCGCGGCAACTTTTGCAAGCTCGATGATTTCTTCTGTTTTGGCGTACGTTCCTGGCGGATAAATCAGGGCAGTCGAAAGCCCGATCGAGCCGTCCTGCATCGCTTTGGCAACAATGTCTTTCATTTTGGCCAATTGTTCGGGCGTAGGCACGCGGTCTTCATCGCCAATGACGACGCGGCGCACCTGCGCGGCGCCGACATTGTGGATCACGTTGATACCAATGCCTTTTGCGTCGAGCAGGCGGTCGTACTCCTCGAATGTGGTCCATGGCGAAATATTTGCAGGCAGATTCAATTCCTTGATGGTGCGATCGTCTTGAGGCGCCATCGAGTCGCCTTCGCCGGCCATCATAGTGGTGACGCCTTGGCGCAATTTGCTCTGCGCCGTGAGTGGATCAAGCAGAAGGGGAAGGGTGGTGCCGCCCATCATGTCGATGAAGCCAGGAGCGAGTACCATTCCATGCGCGTCAATCACGCGCGCGGAAGCGCGTTGAGAAAGATTTCCAATTTCAACAATGAGGCCGCCGCGGATGCCCACGTCGGCGACGTACCACGGATTGCCGGAGCCATCGATGACGCGCGCGCCGGAGATGACAAGATCAAAGCTGGCCGACTGCGCAAAGCATGGCGGGATCGCCACCAGAATAAGAATGAGGAGCAAAGCAGTCCGGCGCCACATACTTTTGCCTCCGAAGAATCCAAGCGATCTCGACGATCCCAACGAATCAAAGACGATCAACCGAAGGGTCGTAAAGAAAAGAGCGGCCACAACGCGTGGCCGCTCTCGAAAGTGCCGGGGAAGGGCCAAGAACTAGAACTCGAACCGAATTCCGATCTGGCCTTCGCGCCCTGGCAAATATTGCAGCGTGGAACCCAATGCTGGAGTCCCGCCCTGGAGCGTTTGCACCGCTGCGGGGTTGTCGCGGTTGAACAGGTTGAACATTTCAAAGAGCGCTTGCGCCTTCACGCGCTCTCCAATGTTGAAGCGCTTGGCGATGCGCATGTCCATATTGACGAAGGTTGGCGCTGTCTGCGAGTTTCGAGCAAAGAGCGAACCCTGCCCGGCGAAGTCGAGTCCCTGGCCGTTGAAGAGTCCGTCACCGTCAAAGTCCGACCCGCCGTCCGCGGGCGAAACGCTGTAGTGAAAACCGCTCTGCGCCCGGAAGATTCCCGAAAATTCAAATTTCCACGGAAGCTGCCAGATGCCGTGGAGCAGGAACGTGTGATTCAGCGAAAGGTCGGACGGCCCTTTGTCGATGATTGCGCCGTTGTAATAGGTTCCTGCTTTCGGAACGGGATTGCCTTCGCTGTTGATGAAGGGGCCGTTGGTATTCGTTTGTCCGGTGTTCGCATCGGTGACCGTCGGAACGATTCCGACGTAGCTATCCGAAAGGCCGGCGATAGCAAGGAAATTGACGCCTTCGCCGTTTTGAATTTCGGAAGCCAGCGTGGAGTTCAGAACATCGTCATTGGCGTGCGTGAAGGTGTAGTTCGCCTGGAGGGTGAAGCTGTGCGACATGCGCTTCTCGAAACCGACAGTGAAACCGTCGTAGGTTCCGGCACCCCATGGTCCATAACTTTCAATTTTCTTGGGGCCCGTCCCGGGATCAAGCTCGTTGGCAAAGCCCGGCATGCGCGCTTCGAATGCCAGGTTAGTTGCGCGAACGGTCGTGATATCGGCGATGTCTTTATGATAGTAGTCGAAGGTCACGACCATGCCGGGGCTGATTTCGTGCTGGATTCCGGCGTGATAGTTGAAGGTGTGCGGAACCTTGAAGTTGGGGTCCACGGTGATGGGCACTTCTCCCGCCGTGCCTAGAATCCCTCCGATGGTGGTGAGATTGCCAAAAGGATCCCAGCTCCAATAGTTCGCGGGCACCGTGATGTTCGCATCCGTGCCGGCCATATTGGCGATGGCCGCATCCGCTGCCGCCAGGAACTGATCGGGAGTGTAGCCGCTGAGCGACTGAATATTGCTCATATTGACGAGCGAGTTTGCAGGAATCGGCGCGTGGCCCGGGGCCACCACGCTGTTCAGATAGTCGATGCCGTAGAGCGTCGTGCCGAGACCATTGGGGCACGTGGCTCCCGCAGTTTGCACTTGCGCTTCGGTCATGGCGTTCGAGACGCAGACCGTGGGGCGGCCCAATGTTTGAAAGAGACTCGTGAGGGTAGTGGGGTTTCCGTAAAAGAGGCGCGGAAAGGACAAGAGGCGTTCGCGCTGGATGTTTGCCCCGCCAAAGCCTGGAACGTCTCTCGCAACGCCCTCGCGGAACTGATCGTAGAAGACACCGAAGCTTGCGTTCACGACCGTCTTCGGAGTGATAGCCCAGGCCGCCCCGATGCGCGGAGAGAAATCCGTCTTATTAGGAAACGCGGAATCATAATCCCAGCGCAATCCACCGTTGACCGTGATTTTCGAAGTGAGCTTCCAATCGTCCTGAACATAGAGGCCGTTGTAGTTGTCGTGAATGTGAACCAGATTGTCTTGCGGCGTCGGCCCGGACTGGAGGGTGATCAGGTTGATGCCTGAATTGATGGGGCCGAACTCGTTAAAGTCGTCCACGGTGGCGAAAAGCTGAGTAAAGAAATTGTTCGGCTCCGCTCCGTCCACTTTCGTGTTCTGGAAGTCCCAACCGAACTTGATGGTGTGCCGTCCGAACTCCTTGCTGATGTTGTCCCCGGCCGAGAAGTACTTTTGATAGAAAGTGAACGAGTTATAGCCCGGACCAAAGGAAACTTGGCCGAGATCGCCAAACTCGTCGCCGCTGGTATAGGTGCTAAAAAGATTGAAGAGAGTGTTGGGAATGCCCGCTTGCGGATGAGAAGGGCTGGTGCGAAGAGGGTCGGCACGGTACTGAAAATAGGCGTTGGAAATCCAAGGGTTGGAAGTATCCCCAATCGTCCAGAGATCGCTTAGTCCGAGCATCAGCGTACGGCCGTCGAGGTTTTCTCTGGTGTCCGGGAGATTCAAGGACGCGGTCAGCGGCAGATAGTCTGAGATATGGGTGTTCGTGTAATTCATCTGCTCGGTGAGGCGGTGGCGGCCAAGAATTTCATCCAGCTTAAGGCGCGCGCGTGTGTCGTAAGTGAGAGAGTTCTTGTTGAACGGAGCCTCAAAATCGACCAGTGTGGTGGGGATATTGGGGTTAAACACGAAATTTAGATTTCGACTCTCCTGGATGCGCTCCGCCGAGCCGAAAAGGAAGACCTTATCCTTGACAATCGGTCCGCCGAAATAGACGGTGGGATCCCATCGGTTGAGGAAAGGAGCGCCGCCCGTTGCTCCCGGAATGTCGTTGGAGTCGAAGACCGAATTGCGGAAAAAAGTGGAGACGCCGCCGTGCCAATCATTGGTTCCGCTGCGCGTGACAACGTTGATGATGCCGCCCGAGGCGTGGCCGAACTCCGCCTTGTACCCTCCGGTGATGACCTGAAACTCGAGAATCGAATCCTGGTTGAATTGCGCGGAAGGGCCGCCATTGAAGTTGTCGCGGTTTGGCAATCCGTCGATCAGGAAAAGAGCATTGCCGCTGCGCTCACCGAGGATCGGAGTGGCGTCATCGCCGGCAGGGTCTGCTTGACGATTCAGCGAGACACCCGGCACGAGTTGCAAAAGATCGAGATAGTTGCGGCCATTGATGGGCATGTCCTCGATCTGCTGGGGAGTAATGGTGCTGCCGGTCGAGGAAGCCGCGGTTTCCAGCAGAGGCGTTGCGGAATCAACGGTGACGGTCTGGCTTAACGCTCCGACCTTCATGGTGATGTCGAAAGATAGAGTCCTGTTGAGGGTTACTTCGAGGTTCTTGAACACCTCGGATTCAAAACCGTCCTTGGACACTTTGATTTCGTAGACGCCGGGCGGCAAGGTGGCGATGCGGTAAGAGCCGTCGGCATCCGTGGTTGCTGCGCGGTCAATCGCGAGTTCGCTGCTCGTCACGTGAACTTGCACGCCGGCCACGGCGAGACCTTGATTGTCGCGGACCGTGCCTTCGATCGTGGAAGTGGTTTGCCCCGCCAGGTAAAGCGCGGATAAAAAAAGCAGGAATCCGAGGCTACAAATGCGAAGCATCGAATGTTTCCAAATACCTGATGTGCCTGGACGGCGCCCGCTGGAATGTGCTTTTTGATTTGCCATCTCCGCCTCCTGTAACCCCCTATGAACGGCGCGCCGCGCCACCACGCGATCGCGCGAGAATCATGAAACTTCGTTGTGCAACGAATGTTGCATGAAGCCAAAAGTTCTGCAGTGCGCGCGAGTCTAGGCGTGGAAGGGAGGAATGTCAACTCATTCTTTCGCGACAGTGAAAAAAAACAGGGTGGCGCAACAAGTGTTGCGTTAGTGATAGACTGAATCGAAAAAAGAAATGATAGCGGCAAAACGAAAACTCAGGCATCTTGACAGAATGTAACATCCGTTGTAATTGCGTGGCGGCGGCTGGGAGCGGGTTCTTGCCTGCCAGTGGAACCTGAGGCAGGCATGGTCCGTCGAAGAGGCGAGGGCGGTGGTGGTCCGATGGCTCTACGAGGCACATGAACTTGGGGAAAGCCGCTCAGAACTCCAGCCCGCAAGGCGCGTCCCGCGAAGAGCTGCCAGCTGTGGAGCGGACGCCGCTCGAAATCCGGTACGCGAAGGCGCACGCCAAGCTCAGCAACAGCAGGAAGAAGATGCTGGGGATGATTCTGGAAAACCCGGGCGACACTTTTTTTCTTTCTTCGCGCGAGCTCGCAAAGCGATATGACGTGGATGCGGCGACCATCGTTCGCACCATTCAAGCGCTCGGCTATGGCAAATTCGCGGAATTTGCAGCGGACCTGCGTTCGCATTTCATTATGCGGATCACGCCATACACGGCGCTCAAAGCCGCCTCTCAGGAAAGGCGGCCGCTGGCGGACCGCATCCGGCACGGCGTGGAGATGGACCTTCGGAATATGCAATCGCTGCGAACGGCGCTCGATCCCGAGCGCATCCTCGCGCTTTCGAAATTGGTGAAGCGGGCACGGCGCATCATGGTGGTGGGGATCGATCTGGCCGCTTCGCTGAGCTGGCATCTGGCCTACGGCCTGGTGCATCTGGGATTTCCCGCGGATGCGCCGGTCGGAGGAACGGGCAATGTGCAAAGAAGGGTTCGAACACTTACATCGAAGGATCTATTGATTGCCATCAGCTTTGGACAGTGTTTGCGTGAAACCGTGGAAGCGGCCATGCGCGCAAAAAAGCAGGGAGTCCCGACGTTTGGAATTACCGACAGCGAACGGACTCCCATCGCGAGAGTGTGCGACAATTTTTGTCTCGCTTCGGTGGCCAGCCCGTCGTTCGGCAGTTCGTACGTTGCACCGATGTCCGTATTGGGAGCGATCCTGATTGCCTGCGCGCACACGCAGACTTCGCGAACGCTCGCCTTGCTGCGGCGAAGCGCGGAAGAAGACAGCGCCGACCACCGCTGGTACTGGGCGCCGGAAGACGGAAAAGAGTTGGCCTAACTGAGAGGACTTTGGATGAGTGAAGCAACCACGTCGGCGGTGAAGCAGGAAATCCGCATTCGGGCGATGGAAGAGGCCCAGGAAATGGGCGTGTGCGTTGAATTGCAGCAGCGTATCTGGGGGTACGCGCCGCTGGATACCGTGCCGGACCAGATTTTTATTGTGGCGAGGAAAACCGGCGGGCAAGTGATGACTGCTTACGATGGAACTACGCCGGTGGGGTTTGCCCTGGCATTTGCCGCGATGCGCGAGGGGCTTACGTATCTGCATTCGCACATGGTCGGGGTGATCGAGGAGTATCAGAACCGTGGCGTGGGCAGGCTGCTAAAGCTGGCGCAGCGCGAAGATGCCCTGGAGCGCGGAATCAATTTGATTGAATGGACATTTGACCCTCTGCAACTGAAAAACGCGCATTTCAATATCGAGAGGCTCGGCGCGATCGTACGCCACTACATCCCGAATCTTTATGGCCGCACTACGAGCCCGCTGCACGCCGGCCTGCCTACCGACCGCCTTGTGGCCGAGTGGTGGGTGCGATCGCAGCGTGTGGAAGATGTACTGGCCGGCCGCCCGCGAGCCGCGCGTTCGGATTGCGAACGGATCGCGATCCCCGCCGCCATTCGTCAGATTTGCCGCGATGAACCGCTGGCCGCGGAGAAAATTCAAACCAAGGTGCGCGAACAATTTCTTGCGAATATCGCCGACAGCCGCGCCGCCGTGGGATTCGAGTTGGACAAAGAGCAGGGGACCTACCTTCTGGAGCGTTATGAAGATTGAATCCATAACATTGCGTGAAGTGCAAATGCGGTTGAATGCGCCGTTTGAGACGAGCTTTGGCGTCTCGCATCACCGCCGAATTATTCTCGTCGAGGCGGTGGCGGACGGCGTCAGCGGCTGGGGAGAAGTCACGGCCACCGAAACGCCCGGCTACAACTCCGAGACGACGGATACGGCATGGCACGTGATCTCCGATTTTGTCGCTCCCGCGCTGATTGGCAAGACCATTTCGGCGGCCTCGGAGTGTCCCGCGCTGCTGGCGGCGATCCGCGGACATGAAATGGCGAAGAGCGGCGTCGAGAATGCGCTGTGGGACGCGGAGGCGCAGATCAAGGGAGTTTCTCTCTCGAAACTCCTCGGTGGCACCTTGGAGGAAATTGCCAGCGGTGTTTCGCTCGGCATCCGCGAAAATCCGCCGGCGCTGGTGCGACGGGTGGAGGAAGAGCTGAAGAGCGGCTACCAGCGAATCAAGCTCAAAATCAAGCCGGGCAAGGATATCGAGTACGTTGCGGCGGTGCGCAAGGAATTTCCAAATATTTTGCTTTCCGTGGATGCCAATTCCGCCTATCGGCTCGAGGACGCGGCCCATTTGCGCAAGCTCGATGAATTCAATCTGCTGATGATGGAGCAGCCGCTCAACTGGGACGACATCTACGCGCATTCGAAACTTCAGGCGCAAATCAAGACCGCGATTTGCCTCGATGAGTGCATCAACAATGCGAGGCACGCGCTTACGGCGATCGAATTGAAGGCCTGCCGGATTATCAATATCAAGCTGGGCCGCGTCGGAGGCCACAGCGAAGCGCGCCGCGTCGAGCAAACCTGCCGGACGCACGCCATTCCCGTGTGGTGTGGCGGAATGCTCGAAACGGGAATCGGCAGGGCGCACAACATTGCGATGTCCACGCTCTCGGGATTCACGCTTCCGGGCGATGTCTCGGCGAGCAAGCGCTATTGGAGCGAAGACATCATCGAGCCCGAGGTGGAAGTGACTGCGAAAGGCACGATTCACGTGCCGAAAACGCCGGGCATCGGCTATGCCGTGAAGCGCGAGCGCATCGAACAGCTCACCGTGCGGACAAATAGCTGGAGCAGCCAGCGGACGGCGGCTTAACTTCGCGCGTTTTCGTGGTTGCTGAGAGTCCCGCGCAAGTCGGGCGCCGCGCCAACCAGAATCCTCAATGCCAATCAGGCATTTCGCCTGCTATCCTCTACAGCACGTTTCTATTTGATGAGGCCAAATGGCACGAGCCATCCAAGCGCGAGCGAAAAACCCAGCCCGCGCGCGGCTGCGGCTTACGCAGCGAAAAAATGGTGTCGGTTTCTTGATGACAAATGGAAAGGGAATAATTATGAAGCGCCTCCTCGGTGTGGCCGTGTGGAGCCTGCTCGCGAGCTTGGGGGTTTCGGCGCAGCGGCTGCCGGAAAATGTCGTGCCGGACTCCTACGACTTGAAATTCGAGCCTGACCTGGGGAGCGCAACCTTCGCCGGCGACGAGACGATTCACGTTCATCTGCAGAAGGCCACGAATTCCGTCGTGCTGAATTCCGCGGAGATCGAATTTAAAGAAGCGTGGGTGGGGACGGCGGATTTCAAGCAGGCCGCGGCAGTCACCAGGGATGAGAAAAACGAAACGGCTACGCTGACTGTGCCCAGCGCGGTTCCCGCGGGCCCCGCCGAAATTCATATTCGCTTCACGGGAATCCTGAACGACAAACTTCGCGGATTTTATCTGAGCCAGACGGCGCGGCGCCGCTATGCGGTTACGCAGTTTGCGGCGACCGATGCGCGACGCGCCTTCCCGTCGTTCGATGAACCGGCGTACAAGGCGGTGTTTCGCGTTGCGGTCGTAGTAGACAAGGGAGACACAGCGATCTCCAACGGACAAATCGTTTCGGATACTCCAGGACCGGGAAGCGGCAGGCACACGCTGCAGTTCTCCGACTCGCCCAAAATGTCTTCTTATCTCGTGGCGATGATGGCCGGTGACTTCGCCTGCATACAAGGCGGGGCGGACGGCATTCCCATTCGCGTTTGCGCGGTGCCGGAAAAGAAGGAGCTGTTGTCTTCCGCGCTGCTCTCCGCGGAAAACATTCTGAAATTTTATGACACGTACTTCCAGATAAAGTATCCGTACCAAAAATTGGATCTTATCGCCCTACCGGATTTTTCCGGGGGAGCGATGGAGAATACGGCCGCGATCACCTTTCGCGAAACAGATCTGACCATCGATGACAAAAACGCCTCCGTGCGAGCGCACCAACTAGTTGCGAGCGTGCTGGCGCATGAGATGGCGCACATGTGGTTCGGCGACTTGGTCACGATGAAATGGTGGGACGACGTCTGGCTGAACGAAGGATTTGCGACCTGGATGGCCTACAAGCCCGTCGAGGCCTGGAAGCCCGAGTGGCACCTCGAGCGCGGCGAGATTCGGCAAACCGGTGGATCTCTCACGACGGATTCGATTGCCTCCGTGCGCGCGATCCGGGCGAAAGCAGAAACTCCCGCAGAAATTGCGACGCTCTTCGACGGCATCGCGTACTTCAAAGCCGCATCCGTTCTGCGTATGGTGGAGGCGTATGTCGGTCCGGATGTTTTTCAGAAGGGCGCAAATGCGTATCTGGAAAAGCACGCCTACGGAAACGCGACTGCCGAAGATTTTTGGAACCAGATGGCGGCCACGTCCGAAAAGCCGGTGGACCGCATCATGCCGACGTTTACCGAGCAATCGGGCGCGCCGCTGATTACCGTGAAAACGGCGTGCAGCGAAAGCAGCAGCGGCGGCGGCTTCCTGAAGAAAAAGAAAACCAAATCGACGACGCAAGTGACGCTCTCGCAAGAGCGCTATTTTGCGGATAGCGTGAAGCTCGGTTCGGGCTCGCCGGAGATTTGGCAGATTCCCGTCAGTCTTCGCCCCGCGGGCTCCAAGGAGGTAACGTACGAATTGCTTGCGCAGCGTCAGCAGACGTTCGAGCTGCCGGGTTGCGCGCCGTGGGTCTATGCCAACGCGGGCGGGCGCGGCTACTACCACAGCGGTTACGACGCGCCCACGCTTGCAAAGATGAGCGCCGAGTTGGAAACAAGTTTTTCGCCGGAGGAGCGCATCCAGTTTCTCGGCGATGAATGGGCCATGGTGCAGGTGGGCCGCATAAACATTGGAGATTATCTCGACACGCTCGAAAAGATGAAAAGCGAACGATCGCGGCTTTGGTCGGCGTGATGGCGGGCCACTTCGGAGAAATTCATGACACGATCGCGGCGTCTGCCGACCGGGCCGCATTTGAAAAATGGGTACGCGATTTCCTGCGGCCGATGGCGGCGGAACTCGGCGAGACGCCGAAGCCCGGCGAATCTGACGACACGTCGGGGACTGCGGTCCGATGTGTTCGGTGCGCTGGCCAATTACGGGCGAGATCCTCAAGTGCTGGCAAAGTCGCGGATTTTGGTGGAGCAGTACATGAGAGATCCCAACTCGGTCGAAGCGGCGCTTGCCGCGAAATGCACTGTCGGTGTCTGCGCTGGATGGGAACTGCCGAACTTTACGATCGGTATCGGAGCACATGAAGACGGCCAAGACTCCGGAGGAATATTACAATTATTTTGGGGCTCTCTCACAGTTTCCCAGCGCGGAACTTGCCAAGCGCACGTTTGAACTCGTCCTGAGTCCAGAAGTGAAAAACCAGGACTTGTACCGAATTGGAGGACTACTCGAGAACATCGAAACACAAGCGACGGCATGGGAACTTTTCAAGAGCAACTTCCCGGCAATCAAAGCGAAATCCGGTGCGAATCGCTTTCAGGCGGGTTCGCCGCGCGTCGCGGGCTACTTTTGCGATGAAAAGCTCAGGGACGATTCCCAGGACTTTTTCGCTTCGCAAAATCTTCCTGGAACTGAACGTGTGCTTCAAAATGCCAAGGACAGCGTCAACGCTTGTATCGGGCTGCGGTCTCTTCAGCAGGCGAACTTGTCGGCCTATTTGAAAAGTTGCCGCCAGGGACGCCGGCAGCGCAAGCCACTACACGCTGGCCAGGGCTCGACTGTGGTGGTGTTCGTGCGAACGGCCGGGCCGGAGTCAATTCCGGACACGCCTTTCGCCTCAGCAAATTACTTGACTTTCCTGCCATTGCTCCATAGTCTGCCCTCACATAAGAATGCAACAAATGTTTCATGCGTTCGCGCGCCGCCATGCCGGTTTTCGGCACGGTTGTCGTTCCAGGCGCGGCTGCGAAATAGCGGGAGGCTATTTACAGTGAAGAACATCCATTCGTTTGAGAATTTTGTGGCTTGGATGCGCGGCAACGCTCTGCTGCGTCGCGCTTTTCGCGCAAGCTCCCAAGGCGACGGACACGAAGGCGCTCGGCCGCTCCTTCCAAACCGCCGTCTCCGAGGGCGCTTCGCCGGCGGGGCATGAGTCTGACCGCTGACGATGTCGGAGCCTTTCTCGATGGACTCATGCCTCAAGAAATTGAGCATGCGGACATCGCCGGCGCTGTTGTTGCCGTCGTGAAAGACGGCAAACTGCTTTTCGACAAGGGCTACGGCTACGCGGACGTCGCGAAAAAAACGCCTGTCTCGCCGGAGACCACGCTGTTTCGTCCCGGCTCGATCTCCAAGTTGTTCACATGGACCTCGGTGATGCAGCAAGTCGAGCTCGGCAAGCTCGATTTGGATCGCGACGTAAACGATTATCTCGACTTCAAAATCCCGCCGGCGTTCGGAAAACCCATCACCCTCCGCAATATCATGACCCACACCACGGTTTTGAAGAAACCGCCAAAGATTTGTTTGTGGATTCGCGAGCAAGATTTGCGCCCCACCGGCGAATATCTCCGCGTGCACATGCCCGCACGAATTTTTCCGCCGGGAGCCACGCCGGCTTACTCCAACTACGCCACCACCATGGCTGCCTACATCGTCGAGCGCGTTTCCGGCCAGAATTTCAACGACTACGTCGAAGAACATATTTTCAAGCCGCTGAATATGAAATATGCCACGTTCCGGCAGCCGCTGCCGGATGCCCTGAAGCCGATTTATGTCCAACGGCTACATTCTCGGCTCCGGCGAACCGAAGCCCTACGAATTGTCCAGGTTGCGCCCGCCGGTTCGCTGGCTGCGTCCGCCGTGGACATGACGCACTTCATGATCGCTCATTTGCAAAATGGAAAGTACGGCGATGCGCAAATCCTGAAACCAGAGACCGCCATCCAAATGCACGCGCGGCAGCAGGGAGTATGGCCCCCGTCAATGAACGCCATGTGCCTCGGCTTTTACGAGCAGTGGCTCGACGGCGCATCGCAGCATCGGCCACGGCGGCGATACCGTTTCCTTCCACAGCAATCTGCATTTGATTCTCGATGCGAACGTTGGCCTCTTTGTGTCCTACAACAGCCCCGGACGCGCGGAGATCGATCCGCGTGGGCTGCTCTTTAACAAATTCATGGAGCGGTATTTCCCGACGCCTCCGTCAAACGAGCCGACGCTTGCGACCGCGGCACAGGATGCCGCCAGCGTTGCTGGATGTATGAAGTCAGCCGCCGCTTTGATACCAATGTTCTTGGCAGTGACCACTGTGTTGGGCGAGACAAAAATCACCGTCAATCCCAAAGACAACACCATCTCGATGGGTTCCAAGGGATTGAATCAGCAGCCCGAACGTTTTCGCGAGATCGCTCCGATGGTGTTTCGCCAAGTAGACGGCAATGCGAAAATCGCGTTTGCCCCTGATCCCAGCGGCCGCCGTATAGCCTATATCGACTACCCTTTCATGGTCTTCCAGCAGATCAGCAACCCCCTCGATAAACAGAGCGTAAATTATTTCATCATTGGGTTCAGCCTCTGCGTTATCGCGCTCACGCTGCTGCTCTGGCCCATCGCTGCGATGCTACGCAAGCACTATGGAAAACCGCTCGCGCTTGATGCCGATGCAAGGCGTTTGCGCATGCTGGTTCGCCTGGAATGCTTTGGTGTCGCTGCGTTCGTTGTGGGTCTGCTGGTTTTTGTCAGCAAGACCGGCAACTCCGTCAGGTCTCTCAGAGCGCGGCGATCTTGGGCTGCATCTCCTGCAGGTCCTTGGGTTGCTAACTGGCCTGGGCGCGCTGCTGGCTATCTATAACAGTCTGAAATCGTGGGGCGATGGCAGCCAATGGTTCTGGTACAAACTCTGGAATACATTTCTGGCCTTGGGCTGCGTGGGTTTCTTCTGGTTCATCTACCACTGGCACTTGCTGAACTTCCATCTCAACTATTAACTGGCCGCCAAGAAGCCAGCCTGCTCTATCGCAACGAAGCATCCGGGGAGCGTTTCCGGAAACAGCGATCGCTCCGCATCAATGGCTCATTGCGGGAAGAGTAGCGAGCAACGCTTTAGCGCCATTCCAAAGAATCTGCACGCCGATGCAGACCAATAGAAACGAAGAGAGGCGCATGATCACGCCCATGGCCGTAGCTCCCAGCGCGCGCGCGAGCCGATCGGAAAAACCGTAGCAAAGGTAGATGCTGATGGCGATGATCACGCAGCCGATGAGCACCGCAAACAATTCCAAGACATTCCAGCGCCAGGCGGTGCGGCACGTTGGCTCCGAGAGTGATGGCGACGGAAATCGAGCCCGGGCCGACGGTCAGCGGCAGAGTCAGCGGATAAAACGCGTTGCTGAACTGGTCTCGGGGTGTGAGCCGCTTGTGGACTTTCCCTTCGCGCTGATCATCCTCGTCGTCGCTGCGATTCAAAATCGCCCAGCCAGTGGAAATCACAATGAGCCCGCCGCCGACCTGGACCACCGGAAGCGAGATGCCGAAAAAGCTGAGGATGTGTGTTCCGACGAGACAAGAAGAAACGAGGAGGAAGAAACTGTTCAAGGCCACACGGCGCGAGAGGGCACGGCGGGCGGAAGCGGAATAATCCCGCGTCAGCGTTAGAAAAATCGGGCTGCCTCCTAGCGGATTAACGATGGGAAACAGTGCGCTGAGGATGAGAAGCGTACTTTTGGCGGCTTCCAGCAAGCGAGTTCTCCAGGACGGGAAGTATAGCCGACGAGCGACACTGGCGTCATAGCGCGAAACAAGACTTTGATGTAAAGGCTGGTGAAAAAGGCAAAGAAAAAATGCCTAGGGCTCCAGCGCAAGAACAATCTTTGCGGTAGTGATGGCCTGTCCCACGTGGCGCTGCGTGTGGTCGGCGATGTGGACCAACAGTCCGCCGAGCGTGCTAGGCAGTTGATGGCGGCCGACGGCCCGCGGGGCCTCCAGATCGGCTTGCGAAAAACGCCGGATGCGAGTTGCGCTCGTTGCCAGCGCCGCGGATAGTTCGGCGAAGAGTTCGCTGCGAGTGGCTCCCTCGGCTCAGTTCGGATTTGAGCGCGGCCATCTGCGTTTCGTTCAAGGAGGCTCCTTCGGCATAGGTCAAAAGGCGATCCAGGCTTCGCGCAATGTGGCGCAGGTGAAACGCGACCGGAGCGATTTGCGATGGACGCCGATGGAGCTGCTCGTCGGTGAGCTGGCCGCACCAGCGCTGCAAATCTTCTTCGGCAAGCTCCAGCGCATGCAGCACAGCGCGCTGAACGCCCGGCACTTCCGTAAGCGTCCCGCGCAGCCATGGCTCGCGAAGCGCTGGTGGTTTGTCGGGCATCCGCTCTGTCTCCCTTCCGAAATGGATTCCAACTTGCCTTTAGGCGGCCTGGAAGAAATGCGCCTCGAGAATTGTCCCACGCCGTCTCTTGCCGGCGAAATCGCCCAGCAGTGCTTTGGAGTGCGGCAGCTCTGCTGCCGCTTTTCTCAGCTACTCCCACGCTTCTCGATTCAGCAAGACTCCGTTGACGCTACCATTCTGGCAGATGAGCCTTGCTCACGAGCAAAGACGTGCGCTAGAGTCGCGGTTCCACTTTGGGGAAGACCATGGCGACGAAGGCAAAAACAATTCGCAGCACACACAGCAGGCCCGGCGAAAAGGTGAAGGTGTTGATAACGCGAGCACCGCATACACCGGCGAATTCTAGAAATTGCGAAGCAGATTCGCGCCGATTTTCCCGACGAGCCTTTGCTGCTGGTCGGCGTGCTGAAAGGCGCGGTGTTTTTTCTGTCCGATCTCGCGCGCGGAATTCCCGGCGAGGTGTCGCTCGATTTCATTGCTGTTTCGAGCTATGGAAAGGATACGAAAACCTCCGGACAAGTGAGGCTCACAAAGGATCTGGATGCGAGCATCGAAGGGCGGACGGTGATTGTCGTGGAGGATATTTTGGATACTGGGATGACGCTGCAATATCTTTTGCGGATTCTTGAACAGCGCAAGCCGAAAAGGCTCCGCGTCGCGGTGTTGCTGGATAAGCCGGAACGGCGCATCGCCGCAGTGCAAGCCGATTACGTTGGATTCAGCATCCCCAATGAATTCGTGGTTGGGTTTGGCCTGGACTATGCGGAACGGTATCGCAACCTGCAGGGAGTCGGAGTGCTCTCGCTGAAGGCTCAAGACAAAGCGGGAAAATCACAAAGCTGAAATTACGGACCTGAAAATCATGGAATCGAGCGGGCGGCAAAATGCCGGCGTCGCGTTTGCGTGTCGTCCTCCCTCCAGGCGCACCAAGGATATCAGCCTAGTCATTGCGGAAGACCAGGCGCAATCGCTTCGCAGCTGCCTGCTATAATAATGGGAGTTCATGAATCCCACCAACGAACATACGGAAACGACGGCCACCGAAACGACCGCAGCAGAAAAAGCGGAGATCTCCGCCGAAGTTCTGAGCACACTTGCCGAGATCGGCGAAGAGGTGAACGCTTCGCTGGATCTGGACGAAGTGCTGGCGCGCACCGCGGCGCTCATCAAGCGGCATATCGACTACGAAATTTTTGGCGTGCTGATGCTTGAGGGAGACGGCGCATACCTCAAACACACATTTTCCATCGGCTATCCCCGCGAGCTTGCGGAGAATTTGCGCATTCCGATCGGGCAGGGAATTACCGGAACGGCAGCGGCTACGGGACACCCGGTGCGCGTGAGCGACGTCTCGAAGGATCCGCGCTACATCAACGCCATCGAGAGCGTGCGGTCGGAGCTGGCTGTGCCTCTGATGCTGCAAGGGAAATGCGTGGGCGTGCTGGATATCCAAAGCAGGCATCTGGATTATTTCACTCGCGATCAGCAAAGAATCCTGACGCTGCTGGCGAGCCGCCTGGCGGTGGCCATCGAGAATGCACGCTTGTTCCAGCGCGTGCGTGCGCAGGCGGAGACGTTGCTGCTGCTGAATGAAGTGGGACGGGAGACCAGCTCGATTCTGGACGTCGAGGAATTGTTGCGGCGCGCGGCGGAGCAGATCAAACGGGTGATCGACTATCAGATTCTGAGCCTCATGCTGTACGACGATGATCAGAAAGTGTTTCGCCATCGCCTGGATGTGAAGCACGGGCAGCGCGTCCAGGGAAAGATGCGCGTGGCCGTGAGCGAAGGCATCGTCGGCGCAGCGGCGACTTTGAAAGAGCCCGTGGTCGTTCCGGATGTGACGATTGACGCTCGCTATGTGATGGTGAATCCGGAGACGCGTTCGGAATTAGCGATTCCGATGATGCACAAGGGGAAAGTCATCGGCGTGCTGGACCTGGAGAGCCCGCAACTGAATTACTTTACCGAGGATCACGTGCAGACGCTTTCGATTCTCGGAGCGAATCTAGCCGTGTCGCTGGAAAACGCGCGGCTCTACGAACAAGTGGCGCGCGACGAGGCGCGGCTGGAGCGCGATCTGCAGGCGGCGAAGCGCATTCAAGGCGCGCTTTTGCGGCCCGTGCCGACGGAGGATTTTGGCTTGGACATCGCGGCGCGATATCTTTCGGCGCGCGAAGTGTGCGGCGACTTGTACGAGTTTTTGCGTTACGGGCCACAGCAGCTGGGGATTGCGCTCGGCGACGTAAGCGGGAAGGGAACGGCGGCGGCGCTATATGGCGCGGTGGCTATCGGGATTATGAGGAGTCTTGCGCCTCAGAAACTGCAGCCCGCGGAAATGCTCAAGCAGATGAATCAGATCGTCGGCGAGCGTCGCATCGAGGGGCGCTTCATGACGGCGTGTTTCGCGACCTGGCAAAAAGGGCGGAGCAAGCTGCGCGTGGCGAATGCGGGGCAATCGCAGCCGCTGCTCTATAAGGATGGACGCTGCGACAAGATCGCGCTCACGGGATTTCCGCTGGGAATTTTTGAAGAGGTCAGCTACGACGAGTGGGGCGTGACGCTCGATCCGGGAAATATTGTGGTATTTCATTCGGACGGATTGGCGGAGACGAGCAACAGCGAGGGACAATTTTTTGGAACGGAGAAACTGCGGCAGCTCATCGAGCAGCAGCATGAGCTGAGCGCTACGGAATTAGCGGACCTGCTTTTGCGCGAAGTGGATTGGTTTGCGCAAGGCGCGCCGCTGGCGGATGACCGGACGCTGGTGGTGTTGAAGGTGCGATGAGCGCGCAAGCTGCGAGTTCCCGCAAGAAATTGAAATTTGTGGACCCGGCAGAATTCACGCCGCAATTTTCCTGGAAAAAATCCGCGCGGAAGAAGGGCAGCGGAGCACGTCTTCTGCGAAGGTGTTGACCTGATTGCGGCGGCGGATTCGTTTGGCACACCTGCGTACCTGTATAGCCGCGAGGCTTTTGCCAATGCGTACAAGGAGTTCGACCGCGGGCTCAGCCGGGTTTGGCATACGATTTGTTTTGCGGTGAAATCCAACGGGAATCTTTCCATTTTGCGACATCTGGCGAAGATGGGAAGCGGGTTTGACATCGTGTCCGGGGGCGAGTTGGAACATTTGGGACATCTCGGCGTGCGCGGCGAGCGGATTGTGTTCTCCGGTGTGGGCAAGACGCGCGGGGAGATTCGCGCAGCGCTGGAATATTCGCCGGCCGGGCGCGGTGCGCGCGGGGCTCACAGTGACGGCGGAATTCTTTTGTTCAATGTCGAGTCCGAAGCCGAGCTGGAAGTGTTGCTCGAGGAATCTGCAAGGAACGCTGCGCGCGGAGGAAAGATTCCCTCGGTGGCCATTCGCGTGAATCCCGATGTGGCGGCGGGCGGCCACCCGCACATTGCCACGGGAAGCCATACGCACAAGTTCGGACTGGATTGGCCAGAGGCGCGGCGGCTATACCTTGCTCACAAAGATTCCAAGTATTTGCATTGGAAGGGAATCAGCGCGCACATCGGTTCGCAGATCGTTTCGCTCGAGCCATTTCGCCGCGCATTCAGGCGAATTGCGGGCTATGTGGCGGAATTGCGGCGCGCCGGTATTGCCTTGGAATATCTGGATCTCGGCGGCGGCTTGGGAGTGCGCTATTCCACGGAGAAGACTTCGTCGAGAGTTGCGTACGCGCGGATGGTTGCCGGACTTGTTCAGCCGCTCGGACTGCACCTCCTGCTTGAACCGGGACGCTCGATCATCGCCGCCGCCGGCGTGTTGCTGACCAAAGTGATTTATACAAAACGAAACCGCGGGAAGACGTTTGTTGTCGTCGACGCGGCGATGAATGATTTGCTGCGGCCTGCGCTGTATGGCGCGATACATCCGATCACGCGCATCGCGCGCAAGGCCGGTGGTGAAAAGATTCCGGCAGAACGCGTGGACATTGTCGGCCCGGTTTGCGAGACGGGAGATTGTCTGCTCCATGATTGGCCGCTCGGCGAAGCGGAGCCGGGAGATGTGCTGGCCATCTGGGCGGCCGGGGCTTACGGAATGACGCAGGCTTCCAACTACAATGCGCGAACGCGGCCGGCCGAGATTTTGGTCGATGGATCGCGCGCCAAGCTGATACGGCGGCGGGAAACGCAGGATGATCTGCTGCGAACGGATGTTCTGGCACCTGCGCGACGACCGCGCATCTGATGGGCGGATCGCTTGGATGGCGTGGGATCCAGTGACACACGCTTGCCAGCTTTGAGTCCTGCCGGTTGAGGAAAGCTCCCGTCTAGCATGTGCTAGATGTGGCTAGTGCACTGAGCCCGATCAGCGCCCCTCCCCCCTGTTTTTTGTAAATGTTGCATTTAAAGGACTTAAGATTCTCTTGAGTCTATTAGATTCAATACTTACGGACCTGCTCCGAAGTGTTGATTCTACAGGGGTTGGTGGCGATTCTTGGTGTGCTCAAAGCTAGGTGATTTTGGCTTTGAGGAACCTTCTTCTTGGAGCTTTAGGCAGTACTTACGCGCTCGCCAAGAAAGATCGGAGAGATTCGCCTTGGGCCACCTAGGGTGTAGGGGCCGCATTGTTTACGTTTGGCATCCGGGAATGTTTTGTAGATTGATGTATGGGAAAAGCGCACAGCCAGGAGTGGCTGTGCTACGTCGGGGGGCCCTAAAATAAAAAAGGCGGCAGAGAGTCTGCCGCGCTGGGAAACCCAAAAATCCCTAAAACCATTATACCACTTTGAGCGCCTATGTCGAGAGAGGGCGAATCAAGGTTTGGCGGCAGGCGGAGCGGTCGAGTGTTCACGGCGAAAGGGGTCAAAATCTTCCCAGACGCGCTGCACGGTGGCGGTGTCCACCGTGTGGGTGGTGGGAGTGGATGGATCTTTTTCGGAGTAAATTTCCACGGCGACGTTGCCGCAGGCTGGTGTCACGGCATCGGCGGGGTACACATATCCTCCCTGAAAGGTGGTGTCCACGGTGCGGCCGCGCTGATCGACCAAATTGAATTCTGCGCGCCCAGGCTCGATGGGGGGCACCTCACGGCCACCGCAGAGGAGCCGCATGCGCACGAATCCATTCTTGAAGCGAACTCTAAAAAGGACTCCAAACTTGGGGTGAACGCGCACGACCAGGACAGGGTGGTAGTCCTGGGCGTCCTCGAGGGCACTTGAGGGAGGCCTGGCCGTTTCGGCGTCACCACCCGAGCGCTTTGCAGCTTTGCGAGCGGCGGCCATCTCCTGCTCGTGACGCAGGAAATAGCTGTAGGGAGGAGTGACGAACCAGACGTGAAATTCGCCGGCTTCGAAGAAATAGGGTTTCGTATCGAACTTTTCCTGCATCAGGACGGCACGGAGCGCGTCGGCGGGAAAGAATTCGGTTGGCTCGACGGGAAGCAGGAGCGGAGCCGGGGGCGCGGCTCCCACGATTTCCTTTCTGGCTTGTTCGACGACAGGACGGACAACTTGCACGGGCACAATGGAAGCGAGATTGCGGAGTTCGCTGGTGGTGATGCCGGCGACTTGGCCATCCAAGGTGAAGAGCGGGCCGCCGGAATTGCCGGGATTTATGTTGATATCGCTATTGATGGAATCTTTTTCAATTTTGCTGATGACGCCGGTAGTCAGTGCTTTATCGCGACCGAGCGGATTCCCGATAGTGAAAACGCGCTGTCCGACGGCGAGATGCGAGGCGGCATCGTCGAGAAGCAGGGGGGCCACGACGCCTTCGCGAAACGCGCCGGGATCAAACCAAATGACGGCGACATCCTTGTCGGGATTTGAAGCGACCAGCTTTGCGGGAACTTTGCGCTTATCGTCAAACTGGACGGCGAGGTAGGTGGAGGAATTCACGACGTGATTGTTGGTGACGACGAGGCCAGAGGAATCGACCAGAAAGCCGGAACCGGAGCGCGATTCGGAATGAACGGCAACCACGGAATTTTTTAGTTTGTCGAAGAGCTCGGTGAGTCCTCCATCGGCAGCGGCGGTGGAAGATTTATTTTCGCCGGAAGAAGAGGGGTTGGGAGGTACGTCTTCGATTTTGGCATTGTCGTTGGTGAGGTCGATATGCTGTTCCGTGGTGCCCACCTGAAACTCCAGATTCCAGGAATAGCGCTTGCCGCCCAAATCGACGGGCTTGGGAGTGGAGAGCGAATAGTGGCCTGGAGAGAGCTGGCCGACTGCTTTGCCATCGAGATCGGTTTTGAGCACCGAGGGAGTGCCGGCA
Source organism: uncultured Acidobacteriota bacterium (assembly GCA_963804545.1). Classification (GTDB taxonomy): domain Bacteria; phylum Acidobacteriota; class Terriglobia; order Acidiferrales; family UBA7541; genus Acidiferrum. The sequence goes on along the minus strand of CAWDQW010000004.1, from coordinate 61,222 downwards.
GCGGCCGTATTACGAAGGTAGATGATGAAAAAAGGGACGGGCTTTTGATTCAAGTCCTTGTCAACGAGTAAGACGCGGACATTTATATTTACGGGAGTTGCTTGCGGGGCCGCAGCAATGTTTGGACTGAAGAGCAGCGAAGCCATGAGCAAATAGAAGTACATGTCATACCTCTCCCGCGGCTGATGGTTAGGACTGTTTTGATTTCTTAGGGTCCAAGAGTTGCGCGGTATCTTATCGCTTTGTGGAGGGGATGGGTAGAAGGAGATTTTGCGGCCAGCAAAGTTGTGACTGTTCGTTTCAAGCAGTTGACCATTCGCCGAGGACGTCCTCTTGACGCTTCCCAAAACGGTGTTTGCCGAGCGATCGTGATGCGTCCGCTAACCGGGCTACAGGCTGCTACCCGGCAGAGACTTTTATTCCTTCGGTTAAGAGGTTGCGAGAGCTGCGATTCTCAAAACGCGCCCGTTTCCGTGCATCATCCGCGCATACGAGAACAATTGCTTTAGGCAAGCGGCGCGGACATCGAAGGCAAGCAGATCAAACGACTTCCTATCAAGCTCGTAATTCACGTTGGGATTCGCGGCAGAATTGAGCGTAACGATCTCCGACCAGGCGGCGCGGGCGTCATTGGCAGCTTGTGCGCCATTTCGAAGGAAAAACTCGTTCAGGCAGACCCCGGAATTAAAAGCGTCCTTTTTACAGCGTTCGAGAGTGGAATAAATGCTAGCTGCATCCGCGTTCGGGGTCAGGGAAAGAAGAACACTTGCGGCCTGTTCGTCGGAAAGTGGGGCCGCCCACCATAAATCCAGCATTGGCTACCTCGATGTTCCGTACCACTGTATCTTCCTCCTTTCGTATCGAGCCGTCTGTCACTAATGGCACAGAATCGCGGAATCCTGGAATCTGAATGCGACACGGCACGCGGCGAAGAAAGAGCGTAGAATAAATGCAGGTTACAAATTGAATTCTCTGACGCAAGGCAGGCCTAGCAGGATCGTTGATTACCATTTGGATGAGCGCTTTGATTGGATTGCTGATTTGGAATGCGGGCACCAGCAGCACGTGCGGCACAATCCGCCGTGGACGAATCGGCACTGGGTGACAACCCCCCAAGGGCGATATGAGCATCTTGGCTACGAATTGCAGTGTTTGGCCTGTCCGACCTCGCTCTCCTCGATAAAGTTGCTCTAGATTATGTTGGACTGAAACGCAAAGATTGCCGCGAATCGCTTGGTAAGCGCCGATTGTCAGCTGGAGAAGTTCAAGTCAGAGTCGACGATTTACAGGAATATGTGTGTCGGCGATCCTGCAGGCAGTTCGCCACTTGGAACGAGGAGACTCGAATGACGGAGAACATAAACATCCAATACGTTGGTTTTCAAGTGAAAGCGCTGGTGCGCGAGTACAGATTTATAGTGCGCCGCGCTTTGAGCGAGCCCAGCGAATTTACTTTGACGATTGCGAACGAGGCGTTCGGTTCGCGGCGGGCGCGCTTTCAAGACGCACCTGAGATTTGTTCGCTCAGACTGCATCGAGAGTTGGCTGTTTTCGAGAAACACCCGCCGCAGGCACATTACCGTATCAGTGAGACAGACCTGGACGACTACCGCAGCGCCCATACACCAAGCCCTCGAGGTTATCCTTATAAGTCCAAGGCGTCGCAGGACGATTAGAGAGCGACGGCGGGCGCGGCCGGAAAACAGAGTTTCCTGTCAACGAGTCGATTCCAAAGGAAATGTCTGCGGTGTTCTCAGCGTATGGTGAATCGAGGAGCCCCGGAGTGCGGCCGAGAGACCTTAGACAATTCTCATCGCGCGCCGAGAGCTTTCCGCAAAGAGGGGCGAACTTCTATTCCATTTTTGGAGCCAATAAATCCCCGCTTCTTGAACTCATTCATGAACACATTAATCCTCGACCGTGTGGTGCCTACCATTCCCGCCAAAGCCAGGTCGGTTTGGTGAGGTATATTAACGCCCGTCCGGCCCTTCTTACCCAAGTGTGCAAGCCGCAACAGGACATGGGCGAGTCGTTGTTTCGCAGGGGAGGTCAGCAGTTCAGCCACGTGATCCCGATAGTTTTTGATGTCGGACAAGAGATGGGCCAGCAGACAAATTGAGATCTTATTTTTAGCGCGAAGCAGTTGCAGCATCTTTGCTTTCTTAATGGTGCGGATAGAGCAGGCGGTTAATGTGACTGCAGTGGACATACGAATGGGGAAGTCCGCGAGGCAAAGTTCTCCAAAGAAGTCACCCGCTCCGAGGAGCGCAGTAACCGCTGCTGGACGGTGGTTCCTGCGAGACGAGAGCCGCACACCTCCTTTTTGAATATAGAAAAGAGTCTCGGCGAGCTCCCCTTGCGCGTAGATTTCTTGCTTCTCCCGATAGCGTAAGACTTCTCCGCCAAGGCTGGAAACGGCGGCAAAGACTCGGAGCGGGAAGGTATGCTGGCCGGTAGGCTTCAAAAGTCCTCCACTTAGTGTCAACGAGTTTCGTGATGCGGGGCGCGAACCCTCGCCGGACTCCTAGTGTAGGCAACAAAAAAACGTCTGTCTGTCCAAGACAGCACATTCCCGAGATGGTCACAGAAGCTTGGCGGCCCGCAGTAGAAAGCAGTGACCGGGCGAAGGAAGGACGACTCGAGCCCACTCGCGCCGGTCGCACGGAGAAGCGAACTATCCACTCTGCGGTGAGCCACGTGGATGGTGAGCGCCGCGCCCAACTAGCCGAATCGATCCAAAACCAGCTGTTTGGCATCGGAAAATTGACTTGGCCAGACGTGGGCGGGGACGGTATACCTGATAACCGACTTTCGTATTAGGATGGGGTTGTCATGGATTTTTGGATACCGAGTCGTTTCCCGCAGAAGCGGCATTTCCGCCCGAATACCGTTGCGATACTCTTTGCCTGAATCGAGGTGTCATCGTGTCTCACTACACTCGACGTGAATTTCTGAAAACGGGGATTGTGGCCGGAGGGCTCGCCGTCGCAGGGAGGATGGCGCTGAGCGCGGCGCGGCAGACGGCGACGGATTGGGTGACGCTGGGAAAATCTGGAGTAAACGTGACGCGGCTGGCGATGGGCACGGGGAGCTTCAGCGGCAGGGTGCAGCGGGACTTGGGACAAGACGGGTTTACGAGACTGGTGCGATATGCGTACGACAATGGGATTCGTTTTTTTGAGACGGCGGAGTCTTACAGCGAGATGCACCGGATGCTGGGAGTGGCGCTACAGGGCATTCCGCGGGACAGTTATCGGATTATGTCGAAGGTGACGACGCGGCAGGGCGTGGACCCACAAGAGAAATTCGACGAGCTGCGCCGGCTGGCGCATACGGAATATTTCGACATCATGCTGCTGCACTGGCAGCATGAGGCGACCTGGCCGGCGGATTCGAGCCGGTGGCAGGATGGGATTTTGGAGGCGCAGTCGAGGAAGGCGATCGTGAGTCACGGCGCGTCGGTGCATGGGCTTCCGGCGCTACGGCAGGTGCCCGGGAACAAGTGGCTGGACGTGGCGATGATTCGAATGAACCACAAGGGAGTACGAATGGACGCCGAGGACTACGACACGGACGGATTGGGAAACGTTCCGGAAGTGGTTACCCACGTGAAAGGGGCGCGCAAAGCGGGGATGGGCGTGATCAGCATGAAGCTGGTGGGAGAGGGGGCGTTTAACCGCGAGGATCGGCAGGCGGCGATGAGATTCGCGTTTCGGAATGCGGGCGTGGATTGTGTGACCGTTGGATATAAGAATACGGCGGAGATTGACGAAGCGATTGAGAATTTGAATTTGGCGCTGGCGTAGATAGCTGCGCGCGAGGCGAACTTCTCAGAAGAGCGGAAGACAAAGACAAAAACAAAGAAAAGACTGAGAAAGGTCAAAGAAAAAGACTAAGAAAAGCGGCAGCAGAGCTGCCGCACTCCAGAAGGGGCTAGACTTCGCCCCACTTCAGCTTGTTTCGCAAAATTTCAAAATAAGATTTCTTTGGTGGCTGGATGAGCTTGAGGCATTGCGGAGAGCGCGTGATGCGGATGCGATCATGCTCAGCGATGGGGACGCCCTTTTGGCCGTCGAGCGTGACGAAAGCGGATTCGGCATTGCTGGCAAGTTGGACTTCGATGCAGGAAAAATCGCGGACGACGACGGGGCGATCGCTAAGTGTGTGCGGGCAAATCGGGGTGATGACGAAAGCCTGAACGGCGGGATGAAGGATAGGGCCGCCTGCGGAAAGAGAGTAGGCGGTGGAACCGGTGGGAGTGGCGACGACCAGGCCGTCGGAGCGGTAGCGGCAGACGAAATCACCGTCGATGTAGAGTTCGAGTTCGATCATGCGGGCGAGGGAGCTTTTGTTGATGACAGCGTCGTTGAGGACGTGCTGCTGGTCGACGGGAGAGCCATTGCGCAGGAGCTCTACCTGGAGCATGACGCGTTCGCTGACGGAAGAACGACCGGCGAGAGTTTCTTCGAGAGCGGGATAGAGCTCTTCGACGGTGAAACTGGTGAGGAAGCCGAGGCTGCCCATGTTGATGGGGAGAATCGGGATACCGCGAGGGGCGGCGACACGCGCGGCGGCGAGAAGCGTGCCGTCACCGCCGAGGACGAGAAGCAGGTCGGACTGGCCTGCGACTTGGTCGCGGGAAAGCGCGTTGGCGGGAGCGGGGAGGGCGCAGGCGGTTTCTTCATCGTAGACGACGCGCAGGCCGTGCTCGGCGAGCCATTGGAGAAGAGGTGGGACGACGACGGAGAGATTTGCACGGCGGGGGCGCGAAATGACGCCGATGGTGTTGAAGATGGAAGCGGGGGGCATGATTAGTGGGGATTCTACTTCAGGAGTCCTTTGCGGGCGTGGAGAAAATATTCCTGGTTGCCCTCGGCACCGGTGAGGTGGCTGGGTTTGACGTTTAGAGGCGTGAGGCCGGCGGATTCGGCGCATTTGCGGACACTGGCGATGGCTTTTTCGTGGAGTCGAGGATCTGCGACGATGCCGCCGGAGGGGATGTCTTCGCGGCGGAGTTCGAATTGGGGTTTGATGAGGATTAGAAAATCGGCGGTGGGCTTCGCGCAGAGCGAGGCGGGAGCGAGAATTTTGCAGACGGAGATGAAGGATACGTCGGCGACGACCAGGTCGACCGGCTCGGGGATGTCAGCGTGGCTGAGTTCGCGGGCGTTGCGTTCGATGGCGATGACGCGGGGATCTTGCTGGAGTTTCCAGGCGAGCTGCGCAAGGTTGACATCGACGGCGTAGACGCGCGTTGCGCCATTTTGCAGTAGACAATCGGTGAAGCCGCCGGTGGAACTTCCGACATCCAGGCAAACGAGATTTTCAGGATGGATGGCAAAGTCTTCGAGGGCGCCTTCGAGTTTTAGGCCGCCACGGCTGGCAAATTTTAGCTGGCGGCTTTTTACATCGAGTTGGGCATCGCTGGCGACGGATGTTCCGGCTTTTGTGGCGGCGACATTATTTACACGGACTTCGCCGGCGAGGATCATGGCTTGGGCTTTTTGTTGGGACTCGGCGAGGCCGCGCTCGACCAGAGCTACGTCGAGGCGTCTGCGAGGGGATTTCGATTTCATGAGGTCGGTGATCGCTCCACACGGAGAAAATTGAGGAGAGGAGCATGGGGATTTTAGCACAGAGGTCGCAGAGGGCGCAGAGAGCCGAGATACGAGGAGAACTTTAAAGCTTGGTAGCGATGATTGGCGGGTCAGGCGCGGCGCTCGACTAGATATTGGGTGATTTCGCGGAGGCGGGAGGCGCGATCGGCGTAGGGACTTAATTCGGCGATGGCTTTTGCGGCGAGGTCGTTGGCGATTTGGTGGGAGCGCTCGAGGCCGTGGACGGCGGGATAGGTGGCTTTTTGCTGTGCGGCGTCCTTGCCGGCGGTTTTTCCGAGGGCGGCGGAGGTTTCTTCGACGTCGAGGATATCGTCAGTGACTTGGAAGAGCAGGCCCAGAGATTCGCCGAAACTTCGGAGGCGGGCAACGTCTTCTGGGGAGGCGCCAGCGCAGAGGGCGCCGGAAGTGATCGAAGCACGAATGAGGGCAGCGGTTTTCGAACGATGGATGTATTCGAGCATTTCGGGGAGGATGCGCTTGCCTTCGGCTTCGAGATCGGCGACTTGGCCACCGACCATGCCGCTGATGGTGCCCGCGGCGGTGGAGATTTCGGTGAGCATGGCGACGCGGCGAATGGCGTCGACGGGCGTGGCGGCGATAGTTTCGAAAGCCAGGGTGAGAAGGGCGTCGCCGGCGAGAATGGCGGCGGCTTCGCCAAATTTTTTGTGAGAGGTGGGTTTGCCGCGGCGGAGGTCGTCGTTATCGAGGGCGGGTAGATCGTCGTGAATGAGCGAGTAGGTGTGAATGAATTCGATGGCGCAAGCGGGATAGTGGGCGGGCGCGACGTTCGAATCGAAAATGCGAGCGGTTTCAAGGCAGAGGATCGGGCGAATGCGCTTTCCGCCGGCGAAGACACTGTAGCGCATGGCTTGGTGGATTGAGGGCGGCGGCGCCGTTTCGGGGGGCATCAAGCGATGGAGAGAAGCATCGACCTCAATGCGATCTTCTTCAAAAAAGGGCGGGGGTTTCATTGTCACGGGATGATCAGACGAGATGCGAAGACGACGAACCTCACGATTCGCTCTCGCGTTCGGGGTCGAAAGGTTCGGCGGCGAGTTTGCCGTCGGCTTTTTTGAGGAGGATTTCGACGCGGCCTTCGGCTTCTTCGAGTTGCTTCTGGCATTCGCGGGAGAGGGCGACGCCTTCTTCGAAGAGTTTCATGGCGTCGTCGAGCGAGAGTTGCGGAGATTCGAGGCGGCGGACGACCTCTTCGAGGCGAGCGAGGGAGCGCTCAAAATCAGGCTTTTTGGGCGGCTCGGGTTTTTTCGGAGCGGGTGAATTCACGCGATCGGCCTGTGTCCTTGCGATTTATTTTTGACAGTGCGCACAAAAGTAAGTGGAACGGCCGCCTTGCGCGATGCGTTGAATTTCGTTTCCGCAGCGGCGGCATGGCTTTCCCTCGCGGCCGTACGCGCGAAGAATTTTTTCCAGGCCTTGAAACCACCAATTTGCATCGCGAAAATCGGGCGGCGGATGCAGACAGCATTCTAAGGCACGCGCGAGAACGGAAACAATCGCTTTGTGGAGGCGGCGGGCTTCGACGGGGCTTAGCGAGTTGGCGCGGCGGAGCGGGTTCAGTTTCGCATGCCAGAGTGATTCGCAGGAGTAGATATTGCCAATGCCAGCGACGCGGGATTGGTCAAGGAGGAATTCCTTGAGAGGGCGCTTGGAAGCGGCGAGCAAGTGCGTGAAGGCGGCGGCTGTGAAATCGGGGGAGATGGCGTCCACGCCTAGGGTGGCCAGAGAGGGGTAGGCTTCTTCGGAGTCCCAAACGAGGACGCGGCCGAAATGGCGGCCATCGGCGAAACCGAGAACACCTTTGTCGAGTTCGAAGGCGACGTCGACGTGAACGCCGGCTTCTTTTTGATTGGCGACTTCGAACATTTTGCTTGGCGTTGGAAAACCAGAGAAGCTGGCCGTCGAGCTTGAAGTGAAACGTGATGATGCCGCGGGCTGAGCTGCAGCCAGAGATACTTTCCTTTTCGCTGGACGGACGATGATTCGCTGACCTTCGGCTGATGCGTGCAAGTTGCGAGGGGCTTTGGGGTTTTGTGGCGATGGCGTGCAGCACGTGAACGCAGCGAATCTTTTTTCGTTCGACGAGGGGGCGCAGAGTTTGTGCGACGGCTTCTACTTCTGGAAGTTCGGGCATGTTGGATGGATTTCGCTCGACATCACCAGAATGGGGTCAGCTTGAGAGTGTGTTTGCGCGCTTTGGCTTCCGCGGCGTCGCTATACGGAGTGACGATCGGCTTGCCCTCATACCAGTAGGAAAATTGATCCGTGTAATGGGCGCTGCCTACCTGGCCGGATTCGCCCGCGGGGATGAGCAGGATGGAGTCGTCCCAGTTGGCGAGATTGGCGATGAAGCGCATCGAGGGTCCGTGGCGTTTTGTGGCGGCGCGGACGCTGTAGGCGGTGCCGGACTGCGGCTTGCCGGTGATGCTGAGAAGATGCTTCAAGAAACCCTCGCGGCCAAGGGGATGAAGCATGTCGAGCGAATCGAGTTCCTTCCATTGCCAATCTTCGACGCGCTCACTTTTTGTTTGTTCGGCAAGCATAGCGACGGCGCGGTCGGCGGTTGCGGCCAACAATTCGTCGTAGTTTTTGTAGGCAGGGGGCAGCCATTTGGCGGGCCTGTCTGTCAGGATTTTTTGGAGGAAGACGGTGCTGCGCCATTCGTAGAGGTTCGTGTCTTTGCCGAGATAGGGCTCGAGGATCAGATCGAGAGCGGCGCGGCGGGCCATGACGAGGAAAGAGACGAGCGGAGAATCGGCATCGGCGAGGCCGTTCCAGTCTTTCAAGCCATCGACGAGTTTTCTGGCGCGGGGATCTTTTGGCAGCACCGTTTTTGCCGCGGCGGACATTTGGTCGGCGAGAAAGGCGTGAGGAAAACTGTAGGTGTCGGTTTCGACTTTGAGCATGTCGATGGGACGGAGATTGGTTTTGTCGTGGAGGAGATCGAAGATGCGGGCGGTGCGGTAGGGTTCTTCCCAGCGGTCGGTAAGATACGGTTTGTAGTTCGGCCCGACGACGCGGGCATTGGCGGTGACGATGAGGCCGCTGTCGGGATTGAGCGCTTGGGGAAGTTGATCGAAGGGGATGTAGCCGGTCCACTCGTAGTCGTCGGTGTCGCCCGGAACGGGAATTTCGCCGTGGCCTTTTTTTCGGATGGGGACGCGGGCGGCCATGATGTAACCGATGTTGCCTTCGACGTCGGCGTAGACGGCGTTTTGTCCCGGGCCCCAGACGCGTTTCATGATGTCGCGAAATTCGTGCCAGTTTTTCGCGGTGGAAAGCCAGTTGTAAGTGTTGCCGAGGCCGCCGGGTTCGAGCGCGGTCCAGCGAAGGGCGTAAACTTTGTCGCCTTCCTGATGGACGACCGGGCCGTGACGCGTGACGATAACCTTCAGATGTTCGTCTGGCTGACCTTTGATGTGAATGGCTTCGTCAAAAATTTGGGCTTTTGTCCATTTTCCATTGACTTGGTATTCGTCGGGAGCGGCGGGATTGAACTTCTCGATGTAGAGGTCCTGCACGTCGGCGCCGTTATTGGTGAAACCCCAGGCGATATGGTCGTTGTGGCCGATGACGATGAGCGGAGCGCCCGGCAGCGTGAAACCCTTGGCGTTAAAACCTGGCGCGGTGAGATGGATTTCGTACCAGATCGGCGGGATGGAAAGCTCGAGATGCGTGTCGTTGGCGAGAATGGGTTTGCCGGTCGCGGTGTGTGCGCCGCTGACGACCCAATTGTTGCTGCCGAGGCCTTTGCGAATCTCGCTTTGCGTTTCTTCGAGGTAGCCCTGAATCGAAGGCCAGAGGGCGGAGGTAATGTCCGCATAGGTTTCCGGTGTGCGAATGCTGCCTGAGTCGTGTACGGCGGCTTTGAGGATGGAGTCGGTCGGCATATCGTCGTCATCATCGTCGTCGTCCTGATCGACGCGGGAGGCTTGCGAGCCGTCATTGGGTACATCGGGATCGCCGATGACGAAATGGTCCATGGCGGCGTCAACGGCAAATAGATCTTTTGAACGGTCGGCGCCGACGCGCGCTTCGACTTTCGAGCGGTCCAACTCGCGCTCCCAGGTGTCGGTCAGGGTTTGGTACATGTAGCCGGCGATGACGAGCGAATCGGTGGGCTGCCAGGGTTGCGGCTTGTACTTGAGCAGGGAAAATTCCAGAGGCAGTTTGTCTTGATGCTGAACCATGAAGGCGTTCACTCCGCGCGCGTAGGCTTCCATGAGGGCGCGAGAGTCTTTGTCCATGGCGGCGTAATCGCGATCGGCGGCGCGGGAGAAGCCGAAGGTGCGGAATTGTTTGTCGGATTTTAGCGCGAGGGGGCCGACGATTTCGGACAGCTGGCCGCGCGAGGCGCGGCGCATCAAATCGAGCTGCCAGAGGCGGTCCTGAGCCATCACATAGCCTTGGGCTTCGACGGCATCCTCGAGGGAAGCTGCGCGGATATGTGGCACGCCCCAATTGTCGCGTTCCACGAGGACTTCTTTTTGGAGGCCGGGGAGAGAAAGGGAGCCGTCGAGCTGGGGAAGGGGCCGATAGACAAACCACCAGGCGATGGTGCCGGCGATGACAAGAACTACGGTGAATGTCCAGATGAGAAAACGAAGGATGGTCCGCAAGCAGTCTCCCGGCCGCTGGAAGTGAAACTTGAGTGTAGTGGACGGGCTTCGAGCGCGCAACCGGGCGGACGCGCTGGTCGGCTGTGATAATCTAACTGGATACCACTATGAGCATGTACAAACCAGTGCCACGAGTTCCTGATTTTCCTGCGATGGAGCGCGAGATTTTGCGTTTCTGGGAGGAGAAAGGGATTTTTCAGAAGTTACGCGAGAAGAATGCAGCGGGGCCGCGCTGGTCGTTCCTGGATGGGCCGATTACCGCGAATAATCCGATGGGCGTGCATCACGCGTGGGGGCGCTCGCTGAAGGACATGTACCAGCGGTACAACGCGATGCGCGGATGCGCGTTGCGCTATCAGAATGGATTTGATTGCCAGGGATTGTGGGTTGAGGTCGAGGTCGAAAAAAGCCTGGGGCTGAAGACCAAGCGCGAGATTCGCGAATTTGGCATCGAGAAATTCGTGCGGGCTTGCAAGGAACGTGTACTGACGTATGCGGCGCGGCAGACGGAGCAATCCATCCGTCTGGGATATTGGTGCGACTGGGATGATCCCAAGGTCCTAATTGCTTTGCGCGACGCGCTGGCGGACGGCGATCGCGTGGTCACCGCAAAGCTGCCGAGCGGATATACGGAAACGGCGCGGGCGAGCGAGATTATCCGAAAACTTGGATCGGCGGAATATGGCGGGAGTTACTTCACTTTTTCTGACGAGAACAATTACACCATCTGGTCGTTTCTGAAGAAGTGCCACACGGAAGGATTTATTTACCGCGGGCACGACGTGATGCCATGGTGCGGGCGCTGCGGGACGGGGCTTTCGCAAATGGAAGTGGCGGAAGGGCGCCGCATTACGACGCATACTTCAGTGTTTGTGCGTTTCCCGATTAAGGGGCAGGAGCGGACGGCTCTTTTGATTTGGACGACGACGCCATGGACGCTGACGTCGAACGTGGCTGTGGCCGTGAATCCGGAGATGACTTATCTGAAGGTAAAGCACGGCGACTGGTTTTATTACGTGGCGAAAGGGAATTTCGAGCACGATCGCGTGCAGGACCTGCAAGTGGAAGGGAAGCACGAGACGCACAAGCTGCCGTCGATCCGGACAATATTGAAGGGAAGCGGCGGAGTGGAAGTTGTCGAGGAGCTGCCCGGCAGGGATTTGCTGGGGCTGACGTACGTGGGGCCATTCGACGAATTGCCCGCACAGAAAACGGCGGGTGGAGTTTTTCCATTTGGTGAGACGGGTGGGGGTAAGAGCGCGGCGGAAGCGCATCGCGTGATCGCCTGGAAAGAGATTAGCGAGGCGGAAGGCACGGGGCTGGTGCACATCGCGCCGGGCTGCGGAGCGGAAGACCAGCAGCTTGGGAAAGAAAATGGTATTCCGTTCATCGCGCCACTGGACGACAGTTCCGTTTTTCTGGATGGCTTCGGACAATTCACGAAGCGAAACGCGAACGAAGTTGCGGACGAGATTATTGCGGCGCTAAAGGCGAGCGGGATGCTCGTGGCGCGCGAGAAATATCCGCACGTTTATCCACACTGCTGGCGATGCAAGGAAGAACTCGTGTTCCGGCCGGTGGACGAGTGGTTCATCCGTATGGATTGGCGCGATCGCATTCAGCGCGTGGTGCCGGGCATCAAGTGGATTCCGCCGGATGGCGAAGCGCGCGAGCTGGACTGGCTGCGCAACATGAGCGACTGGATGATTTCGAAGAAGCGCTTCTGGGGACTTGCGCTGCCGATCTGGGTGTGCGGCGATTGCAGCCACTTCGTGGTGATCGGGAGCAGGGAAGAGCTGAAGGAGAAAGCGGTTGAGGGATGGGAAGTCTTCGAAGGCAATTCGCCGCACCGGCCGTACATCGATGCCGTAAAGATTCGTTGCGAGAAGTGCGGCGGACTGGCGACGCGTACGGAGGATGTGGGCAATCCGTGGCTGGACGCGGGAATCGTGCCGTTCAGCACCATGCGTTATTCGACGGACAAAGCCTATTGGGAGAAATGGTTTCCGGCGGACTTGGTTCTGGAAAGTTTTCCAGGGCAGTTCCGGAATTGGTTTTACTCGATGCTGGCGATGAGCGCGATGATCGATGGCCGCGCTCCGTTCAAAGCTTTGCTGGGCCACGCGCTGGTGCGCGACGCGCGGGGCGAGGAGATGCACAAGTCCAAGGGCAACTCGATCGCCTTTGATGAAGCGGCGGAGGCGCTGGGCGCGGAGGTGATGAGATATATCTACACGGAGCAGAAGACGGCGCAGAATCTCAACTTTCCTGATCTGCATCCTGCCGCTAACGCGGGGCAAACGATTGATGGGAACGCGCGGCGCAAACTGCTGACATTCTGGAATTGTTACAGCTTTTTTGTGATGTACGCCGGCGCGGATGGATGGAAGCCTGGCGGACCCGTTCTGCCGGTGACCAACGAACTGGATCGCTGGGTGATGAGCAAACTGCAGCGGCTGGTGGCGGAAGCGAACGGCGCGTTCCAGAACTACGAGCAGTACAAGCTGGTCGAAGCGTTTCAAGCGTTTGACGAAGAGTTTTCCAACTGGTATTTGCGGCGCTCGCGGCGGCGGTTTTGGAAGAGCGAGGCGGATGCGTATCAGACGCTCTACGCAGTGCTGACGACGGTCACGCGGGTGATGGCGCCGGCTTTGCCGTTCTTGACGGAGGATATTTATCAAAATCTGGTTCGCTCGGTGTATCCGTCAGCGCCGGAGTCGGTGCACCTTACGCAGTATCCGCAAGTCAATGCCGCGCTTGTCGATGAAGGTTTGGAGCAAAGCATCGCCGCGGTGATTCGTATCAAGAACCTGGCTTTGAGCTTGCGGACGCAGAGCAAGGTCAAGATTCGCCAGCCGCTGAGTACGCTTTTTGTGCGGCCGAAGGATGCGGCGGACCGGCGGGTGCTCGAAAATCCGGACTACGTTGCGCAAATTTTGGAAGAAACCAATCTGAAGCAGCTTGTTTTGATTGATGACGAGAAGACGCTTGTGAAGGTGCGGCTCAAGCCAGACGCGAAGAAAATTGGTCCCCGCGCGGGAAGATATCTGAAGGCCATAGGGGAGGCATTGGAAAATGCCGATGCGGCGGAGGTATTGAAGGGCGGCTCGTTCGCGATCGCGCTGGCGGATCAAACGTTTGAACTCGCTCCCGAAGAGATTGTGATTTTCTTTGAAGGTCCGGAAAACCTCAAGTGCAGTCTGGAGCAAGGAACTTTTCTCGCCCTCGATACACAGTTAACGCCGGAATTGCTGCAGGAAGGGCTTGCGCGAGACTTTAACCGTATGCTGCAAGACCAGCGCAAAGCGCTGAACCTCGACATTTCCGACCGCATCGTGGTCAGCGTTTCCGCGTCGCCGCGCATTGCGGAAGCGATCACGGCGCACGTGGCGTTCCTGCGCAACGAGCTTCTTGCCGAACGGCTGGACATGAGCCCGACGCAGAACGGCGGCGTCAAGCTGGCGCTCGGCGGCGAAGAAATTTTTGTCACTATAGCGCGTGTGTAGGCAAAGCACGGGCGCCATGCGCGGCGCCTCGCGCCCCCGGCGCGGACTGCTACAATGCCGCTAGGGGACAACTGAGAAATTATGTTCGCCGTGCGGCTGATCGGGGTGCTAGCGCTCGTCGCGCTCAACGGTTTTTTCGCCGCGGCGGAGTTTTCGCTGGTTGCCGTGCGGCTTTCGCGCGTTCGCCAGCTCGTGGCGAAAGGCGACATCCGCGCTCGAGTCGTCGAACGATTACTTGCCGATTTGCACCGGGTGGTTTCGGGCGTGCAAGTTGGCATCACGCTCACCAGCCTGGCCATCGGAGCACTCGGAGAAGCAACTCTAGCCACGGCATTTCAGCAAATTTGGCACGGCGCCGCGGGTACAAGCACGGCGTTTTTCGCTCATGCTGTGGCTTTAGCCTGCGCATTCGCTTTGTTGAGCGCGATGCACGTGGTGCTGGGCGAGCTGGTGCCGAAGACGGTGAGCCTGGCGAAGGCGGAGCGCGTGGCGCTGCTTGTGGCGCTGCCGTTTCAGTGGTTTCTGCGCACGTTTCGCTGGGCCATCGAGCTTCTGGATGGCATGTCGGGAGTCATCGTAAAAGCGATGGGCGTCTCATCGCCGCAGAGCCACGGCGCGGTGCACTCGACCGAAGAGCTGCAAATCCAGATTCAGCAGGCGCGCGAACGGGGCTTGCTTGCACCAGGCGAAGAGAAATTTATTGTAAGCGCGATCGAGCTTGGGCAAGTGCAGGTCCGCGAAATCATGGTGCCGCGGCCGGATATGCACACGCTACCGATGGAAGCGAGCCTGGACGAAGTGATGCGGGTTTTCGCCACGTCGCAGCGCTCGCGCATTCCGGTGTATCGGGGCTCGGGCGATCACATTCTGGGCTTCGTTCATATAAAGGATATGCTTTGGATTCTGCTCGATCGCGAGCGACGTATGGAAGAGAATCTCCCGCCGCCCCCATTCGATCTTCGGCGTGTGTTGCGCGAAGTGCTTATCGTGCCGGAAACAAAACCAGCGAGTGAGCTGCTCCAGGAACTTCGCACACGGCACATCGGCATGGCCATGATAGTCGACGAGTTTGGGAGCATTCTGGGGCTGGTGACGCTGGAAGACATCCTGGAGCAGGTGGTGGGAGAGATTCACGACGAGTTTGACGTTGTCGAACGCCCACTTACGCTGGCCGATGGTGCTGTGATTTTTGATGCGGCTCTCAATGTTCGTGACCTGGATGCGCAGTACAACATTTCTTTGCCTGAAGATCCGGCGTACGCGACCGTGGGCGGATTCGTGCTGGCGCAGCTGGGATTTATTCCTCGCGGAGGAGAAAGCTTCGAGTACGGACAGTTTCGGTTCACGGTGGTGGAAATGGACGGCCGGCGCGTGGCACGAGTGAAGATTCAGCGAGTCCGGCCGTCCAATGAAGAGAAGACCGCGGAAACTTCCCCGAGCGCCGAGACGACGGCTCGCGCATCGAAAGCCGCGGCGGCGGAACCGTAGCAAAGCGGCGAGAGTGCCAGCATGGACAACGTTCGGCGGTATGAACGTTGAGTTTCGCGAGGCCTCCAATAGACAATGAACGCGTGAGTCCCCAAAAGCACCGGATCGCCGATTACCTGCGGCCTAAAACGGTGGCGATGTTGCTACTGGGGTTTTCCTCAGGCCTTCCCTTTTATCTGGTCGGCAATACGTTCGGCTACTGGCTGCGCGATGAACACACCTCGCTGACGGCGATCGGTTTTCTTTCCTGGGTGGGCATCGCGTATTCGCTGAAGTTTCTGTGGGCGCCGTTGATGGATCGCGCCGACTTGCCGCTGTTTAAGCGGCTGGGCCATCGGCGCGGGTGGATGATGTTTTCCCAGATCGTGGTCGGGCTTGCGCTTTGCGCCATGGGCGCAACTGGCACGAAAATGGGACTCGGCCGGCTTGGCGCTTGTGCGCTCATCGTCGCGTTTGCCTCATCGACACAAGACATTGTGGTTGATGCCTGGCGAATTGAATCAGCAGACGACGGAGATGAACAAGGGCTCCTCGCGTCTGCCTATCAGTTCAGCTACCGGCTGGCGCTCCTGACTACGGATTCCCTTATCCTCATCGTGGCCGCGGCCGTGGGTTGGCGCATGTCCTACGGTATTTACGGGGCCTGTATGGCCGTTGGCATAATAGCCACCTTGTTTGCAAAAGAACCGGAGCGCGCAAATGCGGTGCTGCAGGAAAAAGAGCGTGAAGCGCCAGTTTGGCGCCGCTTCTTCGACGCCATTGTGGGACCGTTCATCGCTTTCTTCCGCGCGCACGGCTGGCTCGCACTGGTGATGTTAGCGGCCATCAGCCTCTACCGGTTGCCGGACTTCATGATGGGCCCGATGGCGAATCCCTACTACCACGACCTCGGCCTTACGAAGCAAACGGTCGGAGCGGTGCGCGGCTCCATCGGGTTAATTGCGACGTTCGCAGGCATTGCCGCGGGCGGATTCTGCTCGGTGAAGCTTGGCTACATGCGCGCCCTGATCATCGGGGGCATTTTACAGGCAGCTGCGACTGCCGCATTTGCGACTCTTGCGTTCGCGGGCTTGAGCATTCGTCTCTTCGCCTTCATCATGGCGGGTGACAACTTCAGTCTCAGCTTCGCCGCTGTTGCGCTTGTAGCGTACATGTCGAGCCTCACCAATCTGGGATACACGGCCACGCAGTATGCACTCTTGAGTTCAACCTATGCCTGGCTGGGAAAGATCTTGAAGGGATTTTCCGGCGCTGCGGTCGAAAGGCTGAGCACCACGCACGGCCTCATTCACGCCTACGGCATTTTCTTTATCGCTTGCGGACTGACCGGCGTACCTGCCGTCCTTCTGTTCGCGGCCTTGGGTTACTGGCACGAGCGGAAGCAGCCGGCCCCAGCCGCGGCCTAGGGCCGCCATCACTCCTAACGCAACGCCACTGTCCGGTCGGCGCGCGCGGTTCTCGGTCGTTAGTTCGCCAGGAGGACAGCGGCGCCACGGCCCACGCTCAGGGTGCGCGCAGCGTTCCCCTTGTTGATCGCAATTTCCAAATAGCCGCTGGAGCCAATATAGGCAACTGGTTCGCCAGCCTTGCCATGTGCAAACGTATCGACAAGCCGATTCACCGCGTGGGTTCCCACCTGCATCTTCAGCCCGCCGCCATTCTGCGCTTCGCTGGGCAAATCCTCGGCGCGGAAATTCGTGACCAAGTTTCCAAAGGGATCGATTTTCAGGACTAGACCCTTCACACCTGCCGCTCCGGGCTTCGGCCGAGGCAAAGCCATCTTTTTGTAATCGCTAATCTCGTCGCCCATCGCGGGAGTCTGCCAGCCTTTGGAGAGCCAAGCTGCCACGGGGGCGAACACATCGCGGCCATGAAACGTTTTGCTGAGCGGCTGGAGAAAATAATGTTCGGCGGTGGCGTGGCGCACGACGACGTTTGGTTCGCGTTCGTAAACGAGGGAGAGTACGCCGTTATCGGGGGCGATAAAATAATGATTCTGGCCGCTGACGAGGAGGGGGCGCCGCTCCGTTCCGACGCCCGGGTCGACGATCACGACGTGAATCGTTTTAGGCGGGAAATACGAGTAGGCCGCGCCAATGGTGAGCGCGCCATCGAGCAAATCGAAGGGGGTCACATGATGCGTGATGTCCACGAGGGTGACCTCGGGGTTGATTTTAAGAATGACTCCTTTTACGGTACCGACCAGATGATCGTCGGTGCCGAAATCTGTTGTCAATGTGATGATCGCGTTGGCCACGAGGTTCTCCCGCCCGGGGTGTTCTGCGCGCTCTGCGCGCCACGAAGTGGGAAGGCACTCCGCACCTTTGACGCTAACGGAGCGACGCTCCGCCGTCAAGAAATCGCGCGGCGTTTGCTGTGCAATCGCCAACGGCCCGCGCGCGAGCAGCGGCAGGTTGCGGATGGCTCGATCTGCTGGGGAAGCGGGGGAAACTCGCGAGGTTCGTTAAGTTTCGCTGAATATTGTCTTCAAATCTAACAATTTGACACGCCGGGGGACGGTTTGTAGTCTCCTATATTTGCGGCGGTGAGAGGGACGGTTGCCGTAACCGCGAGTTGCGGAGCGCGAGGACCTAGCACATAAGGAAACCGGGAGACGCGTGACTCTTGAGCAGGGAATGATTAGCGTGGGGAACGGGGGAATGAGTTGGAGCGAGGTATGAAGACAGCGTTTTTGAAATCAACGAGCCAAATGGCGACCTCCAGGGACGGCGATCTGCTGACAGCGACTCAGATTCCGGACTTCGTAGAGGAGGCGCTGGCGTCCACGCCATTTATCGACATTCACACGCACCTATACGCTCCGGCATTCGGTAAGCTCGGCCTTTGGGGCATCGATGAGTTGCTGACCTATCATTATCTCGAAGCGGAGTTTTTCCGAAGTTCCGACACTACACCGCAGCAATATTGGGCGTATTCCAAGCGCGAACAAGCCGATGCTATCTGGCAAGCTCTTTTCGTACAGAATAATCCCATTTCGGAAGCTACGCGCGGGGTCATTGCCGTGCTCAAGGCTTTTCAACTGCCTACAGACAGCGCGGATTTGACCGAGGCAAGAGCTTTTTTCGAAGCACAAAGCGTCGAAGCACAAAGCGTCGAAGCACACATTCAGAGAGTGCTGCAGATGGCCGGCATCGACCTGGTGGTAATGACGAATGATCCGCTTGATCCGACGGAAAGTGAAATTTGGCTGAATGGCGTCCCGAAGCATAATCAGTTTCGGGCAGTGCTGCGGCTGGATCGAATTCTCGTCACCTGGTCCGCGCATTGGCAGGTACTGGCGGGGCAGGGTTACCAGGTTGACCGGGAAGCTGCGGGGAAGTCCGTGGCAGAAGTGCGGCGCTTCTTGATGGAGTGGGCCGAGCGGATGCAGCCTGCCTACATGGCAGTATCCTTGCCGGACACATTTCAATATCCGCAGGAGACAGCCGGGAATCGGTTGCTGAAAGAGGCGGTGCTGCCTGCTTGCCGCGAATTACAGATACCGCTTTCGCTCATGATTGGAGTTCGCAAGCAGGTGAATCCGGCGTTGCGTTTGGCGGGTGACGCAGTGGGCAAAGCGGATTTGCGGGCTCTCGAAAACCTCTGCCGCGAGTTTCCGGAAAATCGGTTTTTGGTGAGTGTGCTCAGCCGGGAGAACCAGCACGAACTCTGCGTTTATGCGCGGAAATTCAACAACCTGATGCCGTTTGGTTGTTGGTGGTTCATGAACAATCCCTCCATCGTGGAAGAAATTACGCGGGAACGCTTGGAGATGCTGGGAACGAGTTTCATTCCACAACACTCCGATGCGCGGGTGCTGGAGCAAGTGATCTACAAATGGAACAACACGCGGCGAACAGTGGCGCCGATCCTTTCCGAGTCCTACAGACTATTGATGGAAGACGGCCGCGGCGTGACGCGTAGCGGCATCCAGCGAGACATTAAACGCCTATTTCGTTCGAACGCCGAAGCCTGGATGGGCTCGCGGGCTTAGGTTTCCGACGCGCCGAGATAAATATGGGGTGTTGTTTCGTCTGAAAAATCAGAATGCGCGCGGAGAGCGGAGCTCAGCTATTTTCCCCGTTGGATCCGCTCTCGACCAGGGCGCTGCGCAGAAAACCGGCAATGGATTCGGTAAGCTTGCGAGGACAATCAGTCTGCGCCGTGGCGAGCGCCAGACTTCTCGTCAAGCGATGCCCCGCGATGCGAAACTTTTGAAAGAAGTGAGAGCTGCCCCGCAGGGCGTGCTGGGGAAGTATCGAATAGCCGAAACCGGATTCCACGAGGCGCTTAATCGCTTCCGTGTCATCCGCCTCCATGACGACGCGTGGCGTAACACCAATCTCGGCGAAAAACTTATCGATTACCAGGCGGACGTTGCTTCTTTTGGGATAGAGCAAAAAGGGAACGTCCGCGAGCTCCGCGGAGCGCATCGAGCCAACGTGGCTACTGCCCACTTTATTCGCGGAAGGGCGCACGACGAGCAGCTCTTCGTCAAAAAGCGGGATGAGGCGGAGGTTAGCCTCGGAGACCGGAAGCGAAATGAGCGCCAGATCGAACCTTCGATCGAGGATACCGGCGACCATTTCCTCGGTTACGCCGACGGTGACGCGGATTTCCGCATTGGGATAGCGTTTTCGCAACTGCCGGAGCGGACCACCCAGTTGGTAGATCAGCGTGGTCACGCCGGTGGCGAAATGGAAAGGGCGCACATCCTTGGCCAGATCGTTTTCAAAAAGTTGCTGGATGTGGCCCATCATCCGGACGACTTCTTTAGCGTGTTCCGCAAGGCGCAGTGCCGCGGGGGTGGCGACCAACTTCTTTCCGCGCCGCACAAAAAGTTCGGTGTGAAGTTCATCGGCAAGATTATGAAGCTGGAGGCTGACGGCGCCCGGTGAGAGGTGAATTTTTTCCGCCGCCCGGGTCATGCTGGGCGAGTCCATGACGGCGAGGAACAGCTCGAGTTGGTGGATATCCATGTACCTGCTCCGATTGGCGCGCTCGCGCGTGAAAAATGAGACACCAGTATTCGCATCCGTTCGAAGATGCTGTGCATTCTACACTGCGGACAAGTTGTTACGGAAAGATACAAGACGCGGGCCACTTTATTGATTGACGCCGCTTGCCAGAAAACCGCCGTCGACCGCGAGTAAATGACCGGTCACGAAACTTGCGGCGTCGGAGGCGAGAAAGACGGCGGCGCCTGTTAGTTCCTCAAGCTTGCCAAATCTTCGCATGGGGGTGCGCAGAAGAAATTCTCGTCCGCGATCGGTTCCATCCAGCAGGGCGGCGTTCAAATCGGTGCGAAATACACCTGGAACGAGGGCATTGACGCAGACGCCTGCTGTCGCCCATTCAATCGCGAGTGACTTTGTGAGGGAACCCACGGCCGCCTTGCTGGCGCTATAGGCGGCGACCTCGAAGAGCGCAACAAAGGAAGAGAGCGAGGCGATGTTGATGATGCGCCCGTAGCGCTTTGCAATCATGTGTCGGCCAAAAACGCGGCAGGCGCGCAAAGTCCCATTCAGGTTTGTTTCCAGAATGGCGTTCCAATCGGCTTCTGGAAAATCGAGCGTGGGCATTCGCTTCGTGCGGCCGGCGCAGTTCACGAGGATTTCGACGCTGCCAAATTCGGCGCACGTGGAGTGCAGGAGCTGTTCGAGGCTGGCGTTATCGGTGACATCGCAAGTCAGCGCCAGCGAGCGCCGCCCCAGCGCAACAATCTGAGCGGCCCCGGCCCGCACTTGTTCTTCGCGGCGGCCTGTCGGTACGACGTTGGCTCCGGCCTGCGCTAGACCCAGCGCGAGTGTAAGTCCAATCCCGCTGGTTCCGCCGACCACTACTGCCGTTTTATTCGTCAAAGCAAGCAAAGGGAAGCTCATGAAGCGCTCCTCAAGATCGCAGCCGCGTGGAAGTTCGAGCGAGCTGTTGGATTCGATTGTAAAGTGCGGGGCGGACTACGAGCGTTGAGTATTGCTAAACGAATCCTTGTGTTTTGATGCGGCCTCAGGAATTGCCTGTCCGATGAGAGGAACAGTATTTAGCGGGAAGCCTGCGGTCGTTTAACCGCGCTAAAGCGAATCTTTAGAATTTCGAGTTTGACAAGCCTTCGCGGCAGGTTCTAAGTACGGAACAACCATTGGAATAGTGGATAGAGAGAACCAAAAAAAATAATCGGTCGGGAAGGACTGGGTTTCCTCTGTCCAGGAGCAGGGTGTTGTTTGCCTGCAATCCGTTTCTTGGTGCGAAATGCGTACACGTGTGGCCGGGGCACACGGCACGCCGCAGTTGGCGGGCAGATCCGAGAGGTCGGTCTCGGGCAGCCAGCGAAAGGGAAATATAGAAATGAAGAGGAATGTACTTGTAGTTTTATTCGCGTTTCTATTCGCTCCCCTGTGTACTCACGCACAAGGTTTGGGAAGCATCCTCGGACGCGTCACGGATCCTGCGGGCGCCGGAGTGGCCGGTGCGCAGGTCACAGCGACGCAAGAAGGCACGGGATTTTCGCGCGCCGCCACCTCGGACACCGAAGGCTTCTACGTCATTCCCTCCCTTCAGCCCGCTGTTTACAACATCACCGTGGAAGCCAAGGGTTTTAGCACGGCGAAGGAACACGGCATCACTTTGTTTGCGGATCAGGCTCTTACGGTGAACATGGGCCTGAAGCTGGGCGCAGTGACTGAGATTGTCACAGTGACCACCAACGCCGTCCAAGTGGATACGGCAACCTCGTCCCTCAAACAAGTGATCGAGCAGCAGCGCATTTCGGAACTACCATTAAACGGCAGGAACGCCGCGCAGCTCACGTTGCTGGTGGCGGGAGCCGTCAACTCTCCCAATGGCGGCGCGGATCAAGGCGCCACGAAAACTTTTCCAGGGGCGGTGACGTATTCGACGAACGGCACGCGCCAGGACAGCATCAGCTACCAGTTGGATGGCGGCAACTACGTGGACGAATACACCAACGTCAACCAGCCCTTTCCGTTTCCGGACGCGCTGCTGGAGTTCAGCGTTCAAACCAGCAACTATAGTGCTGAATATGGAGAAAATGCGGGCGGCGTGGTGAACGTGATCACAAAGTCCGGCACCAACAGCTATCATGGCGATGCCTTCGAATTCGTGCGCAATCCGATATTTAATGCGCAGAACTTTTTTGCCACGCCAACCACACCCGATCGTATCAAGCGCAACCAGTACGGCGGAACGGTAGGCGGACCAATCATTCACGACAAGACTTTTTTCTTTGTCGGGTATCAACGCACGGCGTTTCGCAACCTCGTGCTGGGTAGCTCCCACGTTGTCGGACAGACAGACATAACGAATTTCCTGGCGACGGGAGGCCCGGGCGGAACTCCAGGTACCATCGATCCGGGAGTGGCCAAGATGCTGGGAATCGACCCGACGACCGGAGCGTACTTGGGTTCTTCCGCAAAATTCAGCTTGGCCGGGCCGATCCCGGCAGGCTCGAATCCTACGGTGGCTTTTTCCAAGCCCGACATCGAAAATTACGATTCCGGGATGGGCCGGCTCGATCATTCCATCGGCAAAAACGACAAGATTACTGGACGTTACGAATTTGATCGCTTCGCCAAAGCTCCGGTTTTCAACCCGCTCGAACTGGTCGCTTATACCGACGCTACGCTCGGCATCATCGCCCAAAACGCTCTGATCCACGAAACGCACATCTTCACGCCTACTCTCATCAACGATTTCCGCGCCAGCTATTCGCGCGAAGTTTCCACCCGAGGCCCAGCTCCCAACGCGGCGGACCTGGCAACCTTTGAAACCGCGGCTCTGCCGTTTCAACCCACGCCCAGCGCCATTCAAGGCATCGGCGTCCAGAACGGATTCAGCTTCGGGGACAATCCAGCCGGCGTCTTCACCCGGAATAATTTCACGTACGCCGATGATGTCAGCTGGGAGAAAGGGAAGCATGATCTCCACTTCGGCGCGTCGATCGAGTGGAGCCAGGTGGATCTCAACAATGAGTTCAACCAGCCGGGAATCGTGAATTTCTGCGCGCAGGATACATATCTCAACCAGCCTGCGGGTTTGCCTACTTACGAGAATTATCTCGCGGGAACCATGTGCGACGGCGGCCCCTCCGGCAACGGTTACGCGTTTCAGCAGGGCGCCGGCGAGTTCAAGGCTAACCGCGACAAATTTCCGGCGTTATATTTCCAAGACAACTACCACGTCAGCGGACGGCTGACTCTCAATCTCGGCGTGCGCTATGAGCCGGCGATTCCCTGGGGCGATAACGGCGACCGCTGGGCGCAGGTAAATCTAGCGGCCATGGCGGCGGATATCACTTCCAAGGTCTATCCCAGTGCGCCTCCAGGTATTTTCTTCTCCCCGCAGAATGGCATCAGTGATCCAGGGATGCCTAAGAATGCGCTGCGGTCCAGCTACGATCATGTTGCTCCGCGCATTGGCTTTGCGTATGACGTGTTCGGCGACGGCAAAACGAGCGTCCGCGGAGGAGCGGGAATTTTCTACGATACGCGCGAGGAAGGCATGCTAAGCAACCGCTTCGTGGATGAATGGCCGTTCAGCCCTCAATTCATTCTCTCGACCGCCGGCAATAGCTCTCCAACCCCTGGCTCGACGGCCGGTTCCTTCAGCGATCCACTGTGCACTTTGCCCGCGACGCAAGCCGCCTTGAACTGTTCGGGTGCTCAAGCCACATCTTATCCAACTTTCCCGAGCCCGTTCCCCGCGCCGACAAATTTTGCGTACAATCCGCCGTTCAACGAGATTGCCGTGACTTACGATCCGAGCGGCGATTATCACGTTACAACGGTTTATGAATGGAATCTGACCGTCGAGCGGCAGCTGCCGGCGGGCTTTCTACTGCGAGCGGCTTACGTTGGTTCCCGAACTTTGCACATCCTGGAAACCGAGTATTACAACGCAGGGGTGCCTTGCACTTCAGCGGCGTCTTTCGTGCCTTGCAACGGCAAGGCCAACGTTGGGCTCGCGAACCTTACGGTGTGCGAAGCCACGGGAGGTACCGTCGCATCGTGCCATGGTAATGCCAACCTGAGCGGGGCGCTGTTCAAGCCCAACACGTTTTCCACCACTGTTCAGGCAGATATCAATGACGTGAATGCGAACTATAACGCGCTGCAAACCTCCCTGGAAAAGCGCATGTCGCACGGCTTTACGCTGTTGGCCAACTACACTTACTCAAAGAGTTTGGACGATCTTCCGTTTGGGGAAGGCGTCACCGGATTTGATACTGGATACTCAGCCCTTCCGTTCAACGATCCAGGCCGCCATGCATTCGACTATGGGCCTTCGAGCTTCGATCACACTCACCTGTTCACCGGCTCTTACGTGTGGCAGTCTCCGACTCTCAGTGGTCACAGTTCGTGGATGCACCATCTCTTCGGCGATTATGAGTTGGGTGGAATCGTCTCGGCCGCCAGCGGCCGTCCCATCACTGTATTGCAAGGCACGGAGCTTTCTGGGACGGGGATAGGTAACGACCGCGGAACGTTCATTTCGGGAGTAAGCCCATATAGTTCGACGACTTGCGGCACGACTACGAACTGTGTCAGTTGGCTCAATCCTGCGGCCTTTCAGCCGACCAAAGTAGGCGGCGTCGACAATCCCCTCATTTATGGCACGTTTGGGGACGTTGGCAAAAACGTTCTACGCCTGCCGCATACCGTCAACTGGGACATGAGCCTCTCGAAGAATATTCTGCTCACCGAGCGGTGGAAGATTCAGCTGAGGGTGGAATACTTCAATATCTTTAACCACCCGAATTTTGCGCCGGAGGGCATCAGCACAGGCACCGTCAACAGCACCGACAACATCACTTCGTTCGACAAGATCAGCAGCAACTCGTTCGGGACGTTCCGCGCGGGTGAGGCGGCGGATCCACGCATAGCGCAAATGGCGATCAAGGTCTTCTTCTAACCACACCCCAAAGAGGAAGGGTCGGGGCGCCTTTTACTTTACAAGGGCGCTCCGATTTGTGTCGCGGATGACTGTGAGCGCGCCTCTCGCAATAGCAAGGTCTGGAACAACAGAAGCAGGCCAAGCCTGAATGATAAAGTTCTTGAATGAAGGATTCGCTCGGCGGCCTGCGCTCTCGGCCACCGCTAGAATTTTTAGAGAGCGCTTTGCGGCGATGGGGATGAACCGGGGTTTCGCTTTGCCGCTCGACACGGTTGTTTGAGCGCCACAAATGTGGTTAAAATAACGAAACGCAGAGCGGGCGTCGTACAATGGCAGTATAGAAGCTTCCCAAGCTTCGGACGTGGGTTCGATTCCCATCGCCCGCTCCATAAATCCGCAAAATTCCTGTTGATTCGGCTGCCCTTACTCACCTGGTATCCCGTGGTTTGTGCCCAGAAAGCCGGGGTTTTGCGCCCATTTTGCGCCCAAGTTCCACGCCTGGTAAGAGGCACGAAATAGGGCGAACTTGAAAAGGAAATCAAAGAATCAAGATGAAAAACGGGAAGCCCAAATCCAGACGGGGGCGCAAACGCTCCGGTGAATCTCGCGCGGCGGAGATTCGCGCACGCCTCATGGTGTGGAATCGGACGTCGGAAGCGGCCAGAGGCTCACTACGGGCGCTTGCAGCCGAGATCGGCACTTCGCACCAACTTCTGAGTTTCTACCTGCGACGGTTGGATCAGTGGCAAGCGAACGAACAGGCGAAGGAACACCGGCGCAAGGCGAACGATATTCGCGCCCGTGCGGACGCCGAGAACCGCTCCTTGAGCCCATGGGAAGAGGAGCAGGCTCGCGCCCATCATGCGGCGTACCTTCGCTGGATATTCACGGGTGCGCTGCATGACATGCTCAGGCGGGTTAATTCGAAGGCCAAACGCGGCCAGTTGTCAGCGGGTGAGGTCAAAATGCTGAACATGTTGGCTCGCAAAGGAAATCGGCAGGCACAGGAGATTCTTGAGAAATGCAATAGTGCAGAAAAATCAAGAAATAATTTGCCACTGATTCCTTCTCGCATGGCTAAGTCCTTTAGACACGCACAGGGGGTGTCTGGCAACTCCGCTAAAACGGTCTCGCGCGCCGTCACGCAAAAAACAGGGACATTCGCAAAATCCAACCCTGTAAGAGTCAGCCACCATGCCATCACGTGAAGCATCCTTCCGTAACCTTGAAAAGGCGCGGGCGAATTGGCGCGCGCCTCTGCCTTGGCGCAGCCTGCAAGAGACCCGATTGATTAAGACGCTCGCGTGGCAGTGGTACAAAATGAAAGAACCGAGATGCAGTGGCCGTCAGATCGCGCGGTGGCTCGGCGTGAGTCACACTTATACTCAGAAGCTCGTGCGGGAATTTAATGGCGACGTGAGGAACATTGTGCAGCAGCAACGAGCTTACGGGCGGGCGACCTTTGCCGACTTGCAGCGTGCGCAAGAGGAAACCGCAAAGATACGCGAGCTTGGCTGGCTCCGTCGATCATCGAAGCCACCCGGGATTAAAGCTGCTGTCGCGGCGGTCGAAATACAGTGCATCGCTGCCCAGTTGCCAAGAGGGAAACAGATTCCTTGTGATCCGCTCGTTGAGGTCAAGTATTCGATGATGCTGGCCGCCGAAGAAAACAGAAAGGTGCGACCGATTCCATTCTTTCGGCGACGGCGGATGCGCTTCTAAAGTAGACCAAAAATAGATGGGACCTTCGTGTTAACAAAAAGCAACGTCAAGACTCGGCGGGAGTGCGCCGAATAGCTAGAACTGCGCGCAGACAACGTGGTCCAAGAGTTCAGGCGAATGTTAAGGAAAGTTAAGGTCAACGCGACAGCGTGATCTCCTGGGCGCTCTTCTAAAGTGACGTTTCCCGCTGACGAGCCAATGCTCGCCACCGACCACCGTGAATCATCAGCATGTTGTCAAACACCTTTCGATGGAACATTCGCGTGTCAAGGACGCTCTCCAGCCTGAGGCGCTCCCCAAGAGCACGAGTCCACGGACGCCCACATTCCATCGCAATATCGCTCGCGATACTTTTGAACTCCTTGTTGAATGCCTCTAAGAAAGTTTCATAGCTGGAAACTGTGGTGTGTGGCTTACCTTTTCGCCAGCACTTTAATCCCTTCAGCGCGGTTCCGTCCAGAGGCGACAAATCCTCGGGTCTCAAAAAGTACGCCACCTTCGATACCAGCGAAGTAGGTCGAGATCGCTTAGTTGATCCTCTCCGGCTGACCGATCCGAACTTGCTTAGCTCCCCTGCCAATTCATCAACGAGCTTACCCGGATTCTTGCTGTCTCGAATCTCGGCTAGATGTTTGTTAAGCAGGCGGAGAACCCTTCCGTTCTCGCCCTTCTTAACGGTTCTAGCAACGCCCCATTCCACGAGGAATGTGTTAAACCATTTCTCTTCGATCCTGTCACGCGTGAACGGGAGTTCGTCTCTGTGCTCTAGCCAAAAGACAATCGCTTGCAGTATGGCAAATGGCAAACAGCCATCGCGAGCCCGAAGCACGCGGGCAGCAAGGGAACGGAGGTCGGGGGTCGAAGTGTCCATCGTGTTGTCTCCAAAAGTTAGGGCAGCAGCAGAATCGCGCAAGTGATTCGGGGAGTCTATCACGCACGCGCGGCTAGACCGTGCGCCAGAATCGCTCGTATGCGCGTGGAAAGACAACTGTGGAGGCATCCCGCGATTGTTTGGTTGGGCCGCGATTTCTGCGGTTGAGTTTCGGTGTCGGTTGGCTTTTCGTTTCCGTTCGCCAAGCTGTGTCGAGAAAGGGCTCGGGGTACTCTAGGGAGGCGGAATCGAACCGATGTTTTCGGTGATCGACCTAAATTCTTGGTCTCTGACTTTTGTCTTCATGATTAGAAGCCGTCTAGCTCCGCAGTCAATCCAAGCCCGTTCATGGGTTGCACCGGGTTCGGGTAACGTATCGTGCGATATTGCGCAGGCATGGAGCCCTTCCTTTTGGAAGGAATCCAAGGCCCCAAGAATGGCGTCAACGCCGTCTGAATCTTTCAGCAACCACTCGCGTTCAGCATAGACCACACGATCATTCCCGAATCTAACGTCTCCTGCATGGTCGTTGCCGCTAGGAGTTCCGATGTTCCAAGTGTTCTGCGTAATCACAAGCACATTGCTGCCCAGGTCATCTCCGGTATGGTGGACAACGACATCCCTTTCGGCTGTGCCGGAAATCTGGCTCTCTAGCTCGGCCCTTGGCATGCCCAACCGCACCTTGACTAGACCAATCTGCAAACTCGGAGGTTGTTCCTGGGCGCCCGAAACTGCACCCACCGATAGCAAAGCCAGCATTACGAAAAAACTCTTCATCGAATTTCTCCCTTCCAGGTTTGCTTTTCAACCGTCTCAACGCGGGCAGGACGGGATTGGAAAACGGAAGTTGCAGTAGCCATCCCATCAGCTCCAAAGGTTAGGGGTGTAAGGATCACGCACCTAATTCCGGGACCTAGGGAAGCCCGTGCGGCCACGATCACCGCGCGCCATGAGGTTAAGTGCGGCTGCTCCCAAATCGCGGGCGGGGATGCGTTCCCTCAGGGTTCCCTGTGGGCTTGTAGGCGACTGTTCGGCGTACACAAGTGGCAAATGATACAACCTAAGCGATTGCACTCACTTCCCTGGCTCAGCCGGATAAGGCTCCTCACTTTGGATGACCAATAATTCGTGACGCACTTTTCCCTTATCATCCGAGTACTGAAATTCGAAACCATTCTTAACTCTCTTCGCGGGATAGGAGCCAACTTCGAGCCAGTTGCGCTGGCCCAATGGAATGCCAAACGGGCCGCGGGCCTGATTAAGCAGAACAGCCAGTCCATACAGTTTGTCGCCGATGACCGCCCTCATTAGGTGCCATGTGTATGTGCCACCGCCGCCACCACCAGAAACGTTGCCATTAGAATCGCTAGAAACGCCTTCAGTGCCCTTCGAGGCAGTCCGCATCTCAACCGCGGTGATATGAGCTAAGAGCGGATACTCGGTCGAGGTGGTGAGGACTTTGGAGGTATCGCCGCCAGCCGGACGGGTCTGCGAGACGACAGAGATGGAACACATCAGAACCAACATGGCCGCTAGTTCGATTTTCATGGCGTCCTCCATCGAAATACGAGGTTCCAACGCAGGGATTGACGCTAAGACCATACCACGACTGTCGAGCGGCAGGTGGAACCCGCGCATCAAAGACATTTGCTTTTGGGAAGACTCGATATAGATTTTATTGTGGGCAAGCTGTATAGGGCCAAGCAAGCCGAAAGCAAAACCCTTTGATTGCGCGAAAGTGAAACATGACGATCTTCACCCCGACTAAAGCAACCGGCTCCCATTTCTACAGGTATCAGAGCGCAGAGCACCTAGACCGGCTCAAGTCCACCATCCTGGAAAATCTGCTCTACCTGCCAAGCGTGGCACAATTGAACGACCCTAGCGATTGCAGACCCAAAATCAAACCGATGTCTGAGGAAGAGATGGTAAGCTTCCTTAGAAATGATTACATCCGGCGCACCCCTGTACTGGCGCTCGACCTTTTGCAAGAACACGAATCAAGGATTCGCAACCACATTCAGACTCACGGACTAGAGTGGTTCCAGCGCGAACTTTCAAAGATCCTTAACGCCCAAATGGAGCAGTTTCACGTTTACTCTCTTACTAAACGGTTCGACAACCTTAGCCTTTGGGCTAAGTATGCAGCTGATCACAGTGGTTACTGTTTGGAGTTCGTGAACATCGGTCCTCTGTTCGGCGAGCATGTCATGGAAGTCGTTTATGGAGAGTACGCGCGATTCGATGTGAACGACTCGAAAAGCAGAAGCGCGGGTTTCTTGGTTTCCAAGCGGTCGGAGTGGAGTAATGAGGAAGAAGTCCGGCTGATTCGTGCGCGCGGTTCGGGACCACTAGTTAAAATCGAGCCACAGTGGTTAACGCGGATAGTCCTTGGGAAGAACATATCACCAGAGAATCAGCAGCAAATTCGCGTGTGGGCCAAGCAGCGCGACCCGGAGCTTTTTGTGGTTAGCGCCTACTTCGATGAACTGCATCAAGAGATCCGCCTGAAAGAGTGAACGGGTCGAGGCGAACCAGTCCGCCATAGTCGCACAAACATTCCGCAGATCGTTTTGGGCGCACTTTGAATAGCTCGGTGTGCTGTACCCGTGGTGAGACCCCTCTCTTTGCAGATTTCACGCCATTAACGCTTCTGCGCACGAGAATGGGTAGCACTCGCACCATGCAGAAACGGCTAACGAATGCTGACAGCACTGGTCAACCTCGTGAGCAGCAGGCTAATCAGCAGGCCGTTATGATCCCCGCTGAAAGTATGCCTCTATCCAAAACCTCAAAGTTTGCTCGTGTCTCTCTGGAGGCCCGATTAGGGCCAGTTTCAGTTCCTCGTCGTATCGTTTGCGTAAAACGTCAGCGTTGAGGTTCAGGGTTCCAGCTAGGAACGCAACGTCCTCACGGTCGCGCTCGACGTTTCGACTTAGCTTCGAAAGAACCAGATCGTAGGGATCAGGAACAAAGAGCCGAATGTTTTTGAATTTCCCGGGGAACAATTCCGTCATCCGTTCGGCGTAGCCCTCCGGCACCGTCGCGACGCCGCCAACGTGCTGCACGTACACTCTGTACTTTCGCGCAAGCGGCGAACCCGCGCCCGCTAGTTTCTCTAAATCAGGTACGCAATTGTTGGGGACGAGGGTAAAGTAGTCCAAGTCATTTGTGCTGCGCGGCAGACCGTAAGCAGCGACAACGGCGAATCCGCCGATGCAGTGCAGCTCGAACGGTTCGTTCAGTGAGGAATCGAGCTCTTGCAAGAAGCGATCCCAAGGATGCGGGAGATCAGGCAGCATAACGAACCGAATCGGGCCCCATATCACTCAGTAGATTCCATGCCCGTGCTTCCTGCGAGCTATTCTCGCGGAGCCAGCGACGCTCTGGTTCGCTCAGTTCCTTGCAGAACGAATCCTCTTTCGCTAGCTTACTATCAGCAAGCGTTTGCTCAAGAGGCTGCAATGCGTCTCTTCCGGCTGCGCGCCGTCCAAGGGTAACTACGAAACCCAGTCGGTTTTGCAGGTTTCGCGCTCGTGCTTCTTGAACCAGCCAATTAAATGGCATATCGGGGTAGCGCAGGACAACCCAGGGAAGTCCCTCCGCGACACGGGCCTCAAGGTTGTTTTGCGCCAAGGCCGATACCAACAATTCAGCCGGATTTACTCGGCGTGCGCCGCGTCGGAGATGGGCAAAGCCAGGGTATCCCAACAAAGCAAACTCATGGGCCAAGGAATCAGGAGTTGGATGTTCGCGAACCTCCCGCGCTGGCAGCACAGTAGGCGGCAAGTCATACACTCGCATTAGTTTACGTGCAAGCGGGGCCGCGCTCCTGTGGCCTTTTTCCAACATCGAGACATATGCTTGGGTCACACCCAAACGCGCGGCGGCTTCCTGTTGGCTCCAGCCGCGTTCCTCCCTGGCCTTTTTTAGCTGCTCGGTCATGTATATATATAACAACAGTTGTTATAAAATGTCAAGCGGTGATGGCCCATATATATACGCTCAAAGAAATCGGTGATCCCAGGGACTCAAAATCATCTGTTTTCGGAACCCTCCGGTATGGGTTCAATGGTACGTGGCGTAGCAAATTCGGCCCCGGATTGGCCGCGCATCTTAGTCGTGTAAGCGGAAAGGAGCGTGAATTGAGGGAGCTTGGAAAATATTCTCCTTATTCGTTCGAGATCCGGTTGAAGAAGTAAACCGTCGCGCAACGATCCAAAGACGACGAAGTAGAGCGTGCGCTACACCTCACGCTTGGCCACGCGTGACCCGGAGCGCGACACCCACGGCTCAGCTCTCCCGCTCCCGATCAAAGACCTGGCGGCGGTCCGGCTCGAATTTATACCCACTGGATATTGGGCCATGGCCCGTGAAGCCCTGACGCGAAAAGCCCAAAGGCGCAAGAGATTGTTTTCAGTCCGCCCCTCGCTAGAGACGAGTCCGCAACGCCGCGCGAGAATCCGCTTGTGCCGCTGTCCCCCGAAACCTAGAATTGCCAACCGCGGGAGCAGAAGTTATGTGCACAGAACTCGACGCTCTGAAACACGAGGCCGTCCAGGTATCCCGTGAGGTGCGGAGAATTCGCCGTTCCCGAGATGTGTCGTTTTACGAGGATGCCGAGCTGAACGGCGTGAAGCGCAAGATAATCAGCGCCGTGATTAAGCACCAGCTCGTGGGACATGAGGGAAGACCGTGTCCCGCCGGGGAAAGGCCAATCATCTGCCAGACCCACGTCATAGGGTGGAGGTGAAATGGCGCTGATCAAACTACGCAAGACAAATGAGACGGGAGAAGAAGCCGGCGACACCTATATCAACACTGACCAGATCGTTGAGATTTTTGCCGGCCAAAGCGCGACAGAGGTCCAGATGGCGGACGCCAAGACCCGGTGGGTAAAAGACACGCCCGACGCGGTCGTGGCTCTGGCAAAAGGATCTTGAGGATGATCTCGTTGTATCGCAGGTCACTCTCTAGCCCTCGCGGACTGGGCTAGTTGACTTTATCAACGCGCGCGCTCTTGACCAGCGGTGACTTTTTCTGGCGATCTGCGAATTTGTCGGCTCGTTCACGGTCGGTATACACACGGCGGAAGATTTCGTTGTCCTGGTAGCTGACCGTCACGCGCCAGTGTTCGTGCTTCCTTCGACGGTCTAAACTCCCATCGATTTTTCTGCGTTGAGGCACGGGATTCTCCTTAGGCCAAGTGACGCGCTCCGCTCGTAGATCTTAGCCGACGAACGTCTAAATGGCCCGGAGAGCTAGTTACTCGTCACCTGGAACGGGTACGTTCCGATGCTCGATAATCCGTCCACAATGATTGAGAGATAGCTGAGACAGGTCGGGGTTAATTTCGGGATCGAGACCGTGACTTGTGTGTCGCTCCAGCTGAGTACGGTCAGTGCCGTGTGAATGTTTGTCACCGACTGAAGCATAACGGAGCCACTGCCCTGTGCCGCTCCGAATCCGGTGCCGTTTAGCGTGATGATCGTTCCTGCGGGTCCGCTGTTCGGCGAATAGCTAGTTATGGAAGGAGGTATGCCCACGGTGAAGGGGTAAGTCCCGATACTTTCGAGCGTGCCGACACCCACGCTCAGGTAGATCTCCCCGAGCGGCATCGTGGCCGGTATGGTTACGACCACCTGGGTGTCGCTCCAGCTGTTGACGGGCAAGACTGTCCTGTTGTTCGTAACGGCGGAGACCGATTGGACAAAACTCGTTCCCTGAACCGCGCCAAAGCCGGAGCCGCTGATAGTTATTTGCGTCCCGGGATTGCCCCATAGCGGGGTGTAATCTGAGATAACCGGCGGGAATCCCACCTGGAAGGGGTTCGTCCCGATGCTTTGAAGCTTGTCAACATCCACGCTGAAATAGTAGAGGCCAAGGGGCGTGTTCGCCGGGACAGGAACTGTGATCTGCGTGGCGCTCCAAGTGGCCACGGGCCAGGAGGCCCAAGTATCCGTTAAACTGGAAAGAACCAGGACGGAACTGCTTCCCTGTGTGTTCCCGAAACCTGAACCGTTAAGCGTCACCGTGGTCGCTGGGGGACCTGAAAGCGGGGAGTAGCAGTCGATCACGGGCGGGATGCCCACGGTGAACGGATTTGTGCCGATCGACGCCAGACCAGCCACGGACACGTAGAGCCAGACCATGCCTTGTGGAAAACCGGCGGGAACCTTCACTTCAATTTCAGTGTCCGTCCAGCTCGTCGCAGTCCAGTATGTCGTTTCGTAAGTCACCGAAGAGATTGCCGCAACATAGCTGGTGCTTGGGTTGGTAAGTTGCCCGAAGCCTGAGCCCATTATGGTGATCAGGGTGCCTGGGCCACCTGAGGTCGGCGAGTAACTGTTGAAAGCAGGTGGAATCCCGACCGTGAACGCGTTGGTGCCGGGAATGCCCACTCCATTAACGTAAACGTTAAAGTAGCACACGCCGATCGGCATATTGGCCGGAAGATCCACGACAATTTGCGTGTCTGTCCAGCTTGTCGCAGGCCAGAGAAAATTCGTATGCGTGGTGATCGAATACGCCTGGACGTAGCTGTTCGGCTGTGGAGCGCCGAATCCCGAGCCGATGATGGTTACTGCCGTACCCGGGTTTCCAAAATCTGGGCTGTAGTTCGTCATCGCGGGCCCGGTTGTGGTAGCGGCTGCAATCTGGAGCCGAGCCGACGCGCCCGCTGGGTTTCTGACGGCGGTTTGCACACTGTGGAGATTGATGAGGGATATATCCATATACTCAGGGCCGAGCGCAAACGGCACGGACACGATCGGATCAAGAGGACTCCGGCCCGCAGGCGCAGGTGTGGCGGCGAGATCACTCTGACTGACCGTGAGGTCTTGAGCCTGGGCTTTCACCGGTGTCATAACCCGCTTGTCGGCCTCGCCACATGGGCTCGTATTAGGGCTGCCCCCCGCAGTGCAGGCGGGATTTACCTTTGACTTAGGATAATTCATCCACAGTGCAGGCTGGGACACGATGGGGTTTTCCTTCAAGGACGACGAGGTTGGGGCACTGGAGGCCGCTTCCGCGGCGGGCTTGGCGTCTTGTTGCTTTGTGTCCGGTTGTGCGCCGGTTTGCGCGTGCGCGGGCGCGAGCAGAAAAAGGGCTGAGGCTACCAGAGTACAGACTTTCTTCATCTTATCCCTCCTCAAATGACGAATGTCTTTTTCGGACCAACGCTTCGACAGTTCCGAGAGAGGGACAGTGGGAAAGATCAGATCGGCGTGTCTTCGCGAAGACACAAAACAGCTGAATCCGCTGCTGCTGAGTCGCCTACGAGGTTTCGACTCGAATCACCAAACGCAAGATGTTAGAAGCAATTCTCGTGCCGCCACCGATAAGGACATACGTGTTGCGTCTTTAAACGGGAGGTAGCGAAATGGGGCGATTTGAGGCGATAAAGTGGAACCCCGCGGACCGCTGCGCGAACTTCACATCGGGGCGGAACCATTCTGACAACTAGGCCGGGCTGATGGTCCAATTCGGTACCGGCGTCTTCCGCGCGGAAGGATTGCCCGGCCCCGGTCCATCCCGCCCGGCAGCGGCGACCACGACCAGCTGTCCAATCGTTCTAAGCGGACTCTAATTCTCGAACTCGGTTGCGACCGAAGAATCTGCCGGATGGCACCCTCGCTTTTCTGCCTATTGTGTGGTGCCTCGGCTCACGGCAGGCACGAGAGGATTCTGGCGGTCGCTCCGAACCAAGAATGGCGAAAACGGCGTAACCTCAAAGGGCATTTTGTCCCTGGCTGAGGTTCGGATCGACGATTTCGTTTTCATGAAGTCCACCCCATCGGTCCAGGGGTCTAATCGGATGCGGGAACCTAAAGGCAGTGCAGCAATTTGATCTTTGTCACTCGTCATGAGAGGCGGACCTGTGGCGATCAGTTGGTCAGCAACCCCGATTCCATTTCCGATGCGAGGGTTTATGAACTCCTTTAGGGCCTTTGACTGAGAGTTCAGTTGCCTGAGAAACAGCCCTGTGTTGCCCAGATGATCCGCGTACGGAGAGTTTCTCAAAAGTTCCAGTGCTCTCTTGCTGTTGTCGCGCATCGTGTATTTGTCATCCTTGAAAGACATTCGCCTGAGCACATCCTTCGCAGTGACGTGAAGGATGTCTGCAAAACCATATTGGTCTTCGGCTAGATTTGGAACCAGTGCGTCGGCTATTTCTTGCGCGAGCATTGCGGCCAGGGTTCCTTCGTCTGGCATCACATCGACCAGACCCCGGCTTATGACAATGGTTTGGCCGATTGTAAACATGTCGATATTGCCGGTCAGCATGACTCGGCAATGCAAATCGACTTGGTTGTCTAGGTGGTTTGTTACTTCGAGATTGTTGACAATCGTATCGAGAACCTTATCTACGGGGCTCGGGGGCGCGAGCAGGCCGTCTTTTTCCAGGGTTTCAAGGACGTTTCGTTCCGCCATTTGCCGCCAAGCGCGCTGAGCTTCGAGGGGGCTGCTGTCGCTCTCTGAGGCTTGGTCGTTCACATCCAGCGTCGCTTCGACGGTTAGCTTGCTGAATTCCTGGTCGTGGAAGACGTTCGTCAATTGGTATCCCCAAAAGCGCGATTGGGATTTGAATTGCGGCATAAACGAGCGCGCGGCCTCCGTGTTCTGCGAGTAGATGTAGCTGGGCAGCCACAGGCCTGACCGGATGTTGGTTCGCCACATGTCAAAATGCACGTACGATCCTCCCGAAAAGCTCTTGAGTGGAAAGGACTCGCCAGGGGTGTACTCGCCGTTTGCACGGACAATCGTGTAGTCCTTTTCGTCCACCCAGACTCGCCCTAAGAAACGTCCTTGCCCAGATTTGGGTTTGGGCGTGAGGTTGAAAACCAGGCAGCGGATCTCGCCGAGGAACTCCCGGCCCGTGTAGTCGAACTGATAGTGCTGTTTGTCTAGTCCTCGATTGTCAACAAAAACCATGTCGGCAAAGCCGTTCGGCTCGTATTTCCAGAATAAGGCTGAGCCCATCTTGGGGTGATGAACGATGGGCGTGAGCTTTGGGACACGGTGAGCATCGAACTCGATTTGATCGAGAGAATAGTAGTCCGACTTCGGCACCTGCCCGAGGGACCTATCGGGCTTCATGTCCTGGATATAGGTTTCGATAATCGGGGTAAACAAGGTGATCGAGGTGATTTCATCATTCTCGCGGGCGATGACGCTGTTGACGACATCTTCGAGATTGAGGCCGGTCGGTAGCTCGGCGTGAGAAGTTATTGTTTCAGGCTGCTTCTTTTTGTTCTTTGTGCCCCCTCCGGCCACAACCGCACAAGGTAAGCAGGCGACAAGGCAACTCAACACAAAGAATCGAACAAATGAACGGATGAACATTCGGCCTCCTTCACGAAGCCAACTGGAACACGACGGTGACCGTCGCTTCGAAGTCGATTGATTGGTTGTTTCTCTTGGCAGGGGTAAACTTAATTCCACGTGCGGCGGCTGCGGCCGTTTCGTCAAGCCCGAAGCCGAGCCCCTTGATGACCCGGGTGACGACCACCTCGCCGGATGCCTTGAACACGACGGCGAGTTCCACATTCCCTTCGATCTTCTTCGCTCTCGCCACCGCAGTGTATACAGGAGTCGGCTTCGACTGGATTCGTAGGGCATCCGAACTAACGCCCACCTCGGTCTTAGGCCGTAAGGAGCGGGGCTGTTGAACTACTGCGCTCGCGTCCGGGATTCCCCCGACTTGAACCAGGCCTGAATGCCCCGCGGTTTCTCCACGCCCCGAAGCGAAAACGCCGAAGCCAGCTTCACGGACGCTGTTCGCCCTGGAGATCCCGGTTCCAGCGCTTGCCATGTCGACCAGGACACCCGTTCTGACATCATCGCGAGGTTTGGCCGGGCCGGCCTGCATAAGTTCGAGACCAGTCGTCGGCGGATTCTCCACCTTCTCGATTTCGGGTGGGCGCACAACGGTTGCCGTAGATGGCTTAGGAACCGGGCCAATCATTCGGTTTTCAAACGGCTTGTGGACAACTGGCTGTGGCTCCTCGCGGACGGGTTCGACCTCAGAAGCGTCCGACTGCGGTGCCCTTGTTGGTTTGTTCCTGGGTGCCTTGAGCTTGAGCGCCGAGGGGGCGGCCTTGGTGTACGTCACGGTGAAAAAGCGGCTCTGAAACTCAATCTTGTCCGTGAGAAAGAAGGACAGGACCAGGATCGTGGTAACAATCCCGACCTGAAACAAAACGCTCGCGCCAAGGGATTTCCAAGGCGGGCGCGTCTCGGGCAACATCGCTTTCGTGAGAGGGTCTTCGTCCATAACGGTATCCTTCGACACAAAGCAAATTCGGCAGAGCTTGAGTGTGTATTACCAGAAAGCTATGGTCCGCCGTGGTATCAATGCTGGTAATTGCAGGTAGCGGGCCAGTCTGTGTTGGCGCGGGTTGAACGCGGCACCCCCGGAGCAAGTCCCGTGAGCGAGCCGAAGGAGAGCGGCCAGAAGTCCCTGAATCTGTGAGGATTAAAGCCTGCTAAGACTTCGCGGGGCCATTCAGATGGCCGTGCGGTACGTTCCGTTGCTGTCCCGCGCCCGGCCTCGGTTTCACGAGGCGAAATTCAAAAGGGGAATTTCCCAGTTCCACGATGAAACAAAGGAATGGGAATTGACCGGGGACAGGGGAGACTACCCGCGCGCATGCTCTTTTAATTCAGTTGGAGTGGTACGCGGCCAAACGACATCGGGGTGGTGGGCAGCGTCGCCCACACCCTTTGGCAGCATCCCGAGAGAAGACGCTGAATCAACGCGAGGAGATCTAAAAGTCGCGGCTAGAAGCTCCAATGAACCATCGCGGGTGCGAGCATCGCCACGATAAACATTGAGGTCAAGACCGCGCAAACGATGACACCCGTCAACAGGGTCGAGCGATTCACATTCACTGGGGCCGCACGGCTGGGGAGCATGCAAACCTCCTAGGCGTTGTAAAAGTCAGTAGGGCACCCATCCCCCGGAGTTCCATCATGCCGAGATATGCCCTCAAGGTTGATGGAGTAGAGCGCCCTAACTGGGCCAGTTATACTCGGACAGGGTTCTCATTGTCAATACAATAATCGCACACCATATATAGCGTACTGGTATAGTTTTAGTATACCCCGCCCAATACCGCATTTCGGCAATATCATTGGAAGTGCAGAGCCGCAGAATCCAAGCTCGTTCCTAAACCTGTTCTTCCGATTACAAAGCTGATCTAAGAGCTATTCGAAGCATTCGCTATCCCCCCGACCCACTCGCCAGGAATCCTGTTTGCGGCCGCGTTGAGCCTGTTCCGTTCCGGCCCATCCCGCAAGGCCATACGCACAGTCCCTGGCCTCGGCTCGTGTGTCGAATCGCCTCACGACCTTCACGACAAGCACGTCTTCAACGAGATACGGTTCCTTCTTGCGCTTGTCCGAGGATACTTCAACGAAGCGTCGGGCCACGACAACTTCATCCTTCCGTTCCGGCTCGTCGTGCAGTCTGCTCCCATCGTTCAAGCGATACGGTTTCAAGGGCGCGGTGCCCATGTTTGTTCACCCCCACGATGAATAAAGGAACTTTGTTTACACCCCTGCGGACATCCATTTCGGAATCCAGTTTGGAAATGGCTGGCGGTTCGATCTACCCGCCGCCACAATTAGCTCCTCCACGCGTGATCGACGCTGTAACAACTGTTCGGAGAGGCGGGTTAGCGCGTCCAAGTCGTCGTCATACCATGCTGGCGGAATCTCCCGCGTAATTTCTTCTAAGGTTCTGTCTGTCATCTGCTTTCCCAACTGCTCAAGCCACGGTGCGAACGATTCCATCCCAGTTACGCCTTCATAGACTCGATTGCGGGCGTAAAGGCCACGCAGCGGCGCATCAGGGAAATTCCATTCTCCGGCATTGAAGCAAAAGCCGTGATCAATCATCAATGTGCTGTAGGACGCAGAGGGAGAATCTCCGACCCGCCGTCCTCCCTTCGGGGAACTTCGAAAGAAAAGAGTCTGCCGCCCATCTGTATTACACGTCCATTTGTCGAAGACCAGCATGCCAGCGAAGTCTTGGATATTGGCAACCTGGCGAAGCTGCTCATCCGGCAAGAAATCCTGAATCGTCAGCCATCGTGGGTCTCCCGGATAGCGAGAACCGAACTGCAAGCCTGGCTGGCATGGAACCCTGTTGCGCGGCATTTCCATCACCAGGTCGTGCGTCAAGCTAATGAGTTCTTCCGACACTTCGACTATCGCCACCGGCGGCGTCGGCAGCCCCAACCGCGCCGCTAACTTGGTGCCTAGAAGTTCATTGGCCAGAATTCGTCGGCCTTGCGGATTGTTTTGAAATTTCACAACGTAGTAGTTGCCGTCATTGCACCGCATCAGATGAGCTTGCGATCCACCGCGCATCCGCCGAACTTGTTCGAGGGCGACCAGCTTGTTGTCTTTCAGGTCCGACCGCTGGAGAACTGGCCGAGCTGCACCGAGCGCTTGAAACGACAGAGAAGCCATCGAGATCTCCCAAGAAAGCCAAAAAACTCGAAACATCGTGAGATGACTTCCTTCGTAGCCGCTTGGCAATTCACTGTCAATCACGCAGACTACCACCAGTAAAGTACTGAGTGTAATTATTACTTGTATATTCTTATGCCGCCCTGCCGTCTCATGATGGTTCGGAGAAACTACTGACTTAGTTGTTGAAGTCGTGAGGCCAAAGAACAATCTTGGGAAAATTCGTCCAGCCTAATAGGAAAATTTGCGAGCGTGCTGCGTCGATTGCAACCTGCTGACTCCCAAGAAAGCCTCAGGTCGAACGTCCCTAACTACGAGGTGAGGCATCCTGTTTTGATAAATCTCACGCGGCGGGACCAGGCCGAGATACGTGCGACCACGCCCCGGGCGTCCAATCTTAGTTTCCGGGCACTCCTTCTCCGCGGCTGGCGCTAGGAACACATCTAGCTTGTTGTCCTGGGCCCTCAGTATCAGCCTTTCGATCAAAAACTTGTCTTTGGAGTCGAGCCGTAACGCCGCACTTCTGTCCGGCTGGAAAAGCGGGTGATGCAATGGGTCGAACGCGTACATGTACTCTGTCTGTCCCCGGTCGTTGAGGGCGAGAAATACAAATTCCGGCTTGTGGGATTGGCTGTCGCGGCGATGCCACCATGACGGATAGGTTGGCATCCGTCGGAGCGCTTGCGAGATGTCGGAGCCTGTCAACGCGAGGACGGTCCCCTGAAGCTTCGGCACGAAATGGAACATAGCGGCAGCAAATAAAGCCGCAACGAGCAAGAGGAAGAGGAGAACAATTGCGCACACGACTATCATGAGCGCCCCTACAAGGACCGTGTTCATCGCTCACCACCTGAAAGGTTACGAGACCAGCAGGTGCAGATCCCAACGCGAATTGCTCGGCACACTGCTTCGCTATGGGGATACCGCCGACGCGGTTTAAGAAAATAATTGCAAAAGTCATCGACGCGGGTCATGGAAAGCGGCATGGGCACCCTCCAGAGGGAAGCGGCAACAGCTTTCTACCACAGCGCACATGATTTATCAATAGATGAATACACGCTTGTGATAAAAAAAGTGCTTGCTTTATGGAAGTAAGCGAATTATAAACATGACCTGACTTGGGCTTTGGGGGATGGGCGATGGACAAGAAATTAAATTCGGCAGCTCCTTGTAGCTCCATTCAATCAACCACTCACGAAATTCGGACAACGATGCGTGAAGTTGCACGTCGTGAATGGTGGTTATGGTCAACGGGCATGGCAATTGCCATCCTGCTCGCCCTTGGAATTGCCTCCTTTACCTTCCCGGACTTGCTGCCACAGCAGTCGGGTTTCGAGCTCTACCGGCTCAACCTCAATCTGGCCGTGCGAGGACTAGTAGCTTTGGTGCTGCTGTTCGGAATTTACGTCGT
This sequence comes from uncultured Acidobacteriota bacterium, assembly GCA_963804545.1. GTDB lineage: Bacteria > Acidobacteriota > Terriglobia > Acidiferrales > UBA7541 > Acidiferrum. The sequence continues at coordinate 19,583 of CAWDQW010000004.1, read as the reverse complement.
TTACCAACAACTGCAAATCCACCGCATCGACGATGCGGTTTTTGGGTCCCTCAATAAGATTCAAGAGCGGGCAATACAGGTGTACAAGTTGGCGGGGCGTGACCACCTCACTGATCTGTATAATCAAGAGTTTGGCGAGCGGCGATTGTCGGAAGAGATGTCGCGCTCACGAAGATTCGTCAGGCCGCTGGCCGTTCTACGGCTAAACCTGGATGGGCTTGAAAAGCTCAGCGAGGCACTAGGTCCAGCTGCTGCGGACAGCGCAATTCGGCTGTTTGCGGGGCACTTGCAGCGCGAACTCCGGCTCATCGACGTTCCTATCCGGCTCAACCGTGGTGAATTCCTGATCTTGCTGCCGGAATGCAAGCCGACCGAGGCCGAGAGCGTATTCAACCGTTTAAATCGAGTGACGGTCGAGTACGGGAAACAACAACGGACAGAATTAGTTGCTGGCTGGGCTGACTACGTTGAGGGAGATGCGTCCCAAGCGCTCGTCCTGAAAGCGGAGAGCGCGCTCCACGCCAACAACAAGAACGGGTGTGGCGAAACCCATCCGGTTAAGATTTCTCTCCCGGGCAGCGGCGGCACGTCTGACAATGGCGCGGCGTTCTTTCAACTCACGACCAGAGAGCGCCAGGTGTTTGAGCTTCTCGCTCGCGGAAAGACCAACAAAGACGTGGCCAACTCCTTGGGCATCAGCCTCAGGACCGCAGAATCCCACCGCGCAAGCATAATGAATCAGTTGGGCATACATTCCGGGCCCGAATTGGTGGTCTATGCCATGCGCAATGGAATCATCGATAGTGAAAAGCTCTAAGACCACCACGCAGATTTCATTCATCTATGGAGGCCAAATGTTGCAGTTCAAACGACTGGACAAAAACGTAGACCTGCGGCGCAAGCATCCGCATTTCCTCGTTATCGTCGCGTATACCGACCGAGGAGAGTTTCGACGGGTCTATACAGATATTCAAAAAGCGGAAAAATTTGCAGCGAGGCAAGAAAGATCGCCTGTCGTCAAGTCAACGCAAGTCAATCGGATACGCTAGGGTAGCGTAATCGTCTTCACGACGCCCCTCGCCCCATCACGATCTGGACAGCTTCGCCTGGGGTGGCCTGCTCGGGTGCTGTCACCGTTTCCCACTGGCCGGGAGTGGTGAACTCGCTAGGGACAACGGCCAGGCAAACTGGCCGCTCGTTCTTCACGTGCAAGAAAACTGCTCCAGCGTTGTCGGTGAACACGAGGTCGTTTCCCATCCTAATGGCCGGCCCGTTCACGGGCTGTCCCTGCTCATCTACGACCGTGCCCGCGGTCCAAAGCTTCCCGGTGTTTAGATATGTCACCGCCAGGCTCGGCCTCACGACTGGGGAATTGTCATTACAGAGAGCCAATTTCGCAATGATTTTGAATGCGATTCTGAACCTGGCTCACGTGTCTCGGTGTCGCTGACTCGCCTCCTTCGTCGACAAATTGGGTGAGGCCGAGATAACCCGCTTGGCACGGGACGAGGCCCCCGGAAAACATCTGTTTTCGAGACAAATTCCGCGTACCGCTAACTGGCTGCGTTTGCAACGCCGCGAGACTCGCGATTTCGCAAGGGATTTGTGGACAAGACTGCGGGAGTAACCTAGCTGCTCCGCGATCTCCCGTATGGTGCGCCCCTGTTCGCGCAGTCGGGCAATCCTGACCGCATCCACGGCGACGCGAGGCCGTCCAAGCCTCTTGCCCTTCGCTTTCGCGTTGCGTAGGCCAGCGCGGACACGTTCCACGATTAGGCTGCGCTCTAGCTCGGCTACTGCTCCCAGGACGGTGAAGACCATCTTCCCCGCGGGAGTCGAAGTGTCCATCTGCTCCGAATAGGAAACGAAGTCGATTCCCAAAGCCTTGAACGTTTCCAGCGCTCGCAGCAAATGAGAGACTGAACGGGCAAACCTATCAAAGCGCCACACGCACACGACTTCGAACCGCCTCTTGTGCGCGTCGGCCATCAATCGGTTCAACTCTGGCCGGGAGTCTTTCGCACCACTCACTCCCGAGTCAACATATTCCCCCGCGACCGTCCAGCAGCGTGCTTCCGCGAATTGACGTAGCTCGCGCGTTTGTAGCCCAACGTGCTGGCCGTGGTTGGTTGTGCTGACTCTGGCGTAGATCGCCACTCTTAATGTCATAGCGCCATCAATTCCACTTCCAAACGCATGAGGCAATCGCGGACGTTGTTACGGGAGTCCTTCGCCAAGCGCACCAAGTCTGGCCCGTTGCCGTTGCCTCCCTCCGCGTGCCAGACCTTATCGAGATAGGCCGCGATATGATCGGCCAGACCGTAGCTAGAAAACTCCAGTACTTTACAGCGGGAGAGGAATCTACGTTCTAGACGTTCGGTATCATTCGCGGTGAATATCCAGATTGTGTTAGGCGCGGGGTCGGTCGCGTCGAGCTTGGACAAGAGAGAGAGTTGCGCCGCGCTCGTCATCTGGTCGGCTTCATCTGCCAGGACTACATGGAATCCTCCAGGAGTCAGGGGCGCGTACCAGCAATGGCGCACAGTGTCCTCGATGGTTTGAGCGTTACACTTCTGGCTGGGTATCTTGTGCAATTCGGCCTGTAGTTCTGCCGCCAGAGCGAGCGCCATTGTGCTCTTCCCTACCCCAGACGGCCCGACAAACAGCCATGCCCCAGACGCGGGCCGCTTGCAGAATGCGGACAGCACTTTCTTGGGACGGTCTAGACCGACGAAGTCTGCGATACGGGAGGGCCGATACTTTTCCGCGAGAGACTGAGGGAACGCGAGATCAGTTTGCATGGACTTCCCCCTCGCTGGCAGGAGACTCTCCCCGGATGTAATCGGCTGCCTTTTGTGCGGCAGACGCGGCAGACACTAGCAAGCGGGAATCAGACTTGAGCCGTTCAATCCAAGTTTTGAGATACGCGGCAGAGTTTTGGATGGTGGCAGGGGCAATGCCAGTGACTCCGCACAACATGGCCGCGCCCATTTCTGCCACTAACTCTTCCTTGGAATAGGACTCAGAGCCAAACGTGTTGAGTATCTCGATGCCCTCGCGTCCGATGCGCGAGGAGTGGCCCGTGCTGTGAGTCAGTTCATGGAAAAGGGTGGAGTAATACTCTTCGGCGGAGGAGAACAGGCCGCGTGCTGGCATTCCTACCGTGTCAGTGGATGGCCGATACCACGCCGCGTTAGATTGCTCCATGCGTGGCGCGTTCGGCATTGCGGAAACAATGTGCTCGCACTGCTCGATTGACGGCACTGGCCTGGGAGACTCGCCTAGTCCTAGCTTCTCCGCAATTCCTTCCGTCTGGCAGAGATTGAACACGCGATAGTAGCGAAGCAAGAATGGCCGCATTTTCTTCCCCTCCGCGTCGGCCTTCTCGTCCCCGATGTGCCAGAACGTGACCAGGGAAGAGTGTTCCCCTTGTTTGATCCTCCCCCTAGTTTATTGGCTTGATTGAACGTGAGCCAGTGGCGCGAGACGTAACCCTGCGATGCCAGTAGGAACACGTTCAAGCCGCGATAGGGTTTCTGCGAGACGAGGTTGCAAGGCATCTCGGTACGCCAAGGCTTGCGCCACGGGGCGACGCCAGATTCCAATTGCTTGATGACTTGCTCTGTGACGATCTCGTAGACGGAGCCGCGTGATCTCGGAGCATCGTCGGCGGAATGTGCGGGAGATGGTACAGACGAATGGACAGATTGACTTACAATTGCGGTAGCCACGTTGCACCTCCTATGTGCAATTCGGTTAGGGCTTGTCGGCTGTTCAAGCAGTCGGCAGGCCCGTTATTTTTCAGACTTTTTTCAATCCCTCATCAATGAAACGCCGAACCAGTTCCGCCATCTTGATGCCCGTTCGCTTCGCCAGTTTCTTTAGAGCGGCGATCTGGGAATCAGAGAGAAACATGGAAATACGTTTCATGGCATGTATATACGTTGAGCATATATTTATGTCAAGTGAAAAGCGCATTCTTGGAGCAAATAAATTCGCTGAATTGGAACACGCCATGCTTGCGAATCGCCAATGAAAATGCGGGTAATTTGCAGTTCACTTTCAAGCGAGTTTCAGGGGAATTTCAGGGGAGATTATACGAGCACTCTGCGCTATGAGTGATTTCGTTGGCTACCGTGGCGCAGGGGTAGGGGTAGGCAAGGAACCGACCGGGGTCTAGGCGAACGAGTATGGGTGCGAGAATTTTCTTGGGAATTTGAAATCTTGAGTGAACAGGCTCGCGTTACTTCGGAATCCAGACGAACGAGTGCCATTCTTTCTTACCTGGTTTACATTTCTTAGCCTCCACCGTTGCGGGGCCAAAGGAGCGTCCTTCGATTCTCGTTTCTGTAATCTTGTCGATCTCGAATAGCACTTCAAATGTGCACCACTTCACGTTCTCTGTCCCAATTCGCTGGCCGGTCGTCCAGAAGTCCGCGTAGGAGGATTTGAAGCCGTAGGGGAGGTAGGACCGCGATTGTCCAACCCACTTGTCTCCATCCTTCTTCAATTCGGAACGCATGAATGCAGCAGTAGTCTGTAATTGCGTCGGGAGATTGACCCATTCCGTGTAGAGATAGTCGCCATCAATTCGCAACTTATAGTCACGACCACTGAGCAAAGAAGTCCAAACTGTTTCACTGTTTAATCCCGGTGAAGGAGGCGGGATGGACTTTGGAATCGCTCCGAGCGGCTGCACATTCGAGTTCGCCAGGAGCGGCACAATCAACTTGCTAGGCGCGGCAAAGTTCAAGTTTTCGCCGTCGCCAGCTTTCCATGTCAAAACGCCAGCAACTTTTCCGTCCATGACCAGAAGCGGGCCGCCGCTGTTACCGTGAGATGCCCGGGCAGTAGTTTGAATCCAGTTCTTGCCGTCCGCATCCTTCCTAAATCCGCTGACGATGCCATCAGATACCGAATTTTCAAGCCCCAAGGGACTTCCGATGGCCAAGACATGCTGGCCAGCCGCGAGGCTGTCTGAATCTTCGATACCGAGGTAAGGAAGATTCTTGCCCGGCACTTTAATAAGTGCCAGATCATCGTCAGGGTCGTCGGCAATGATTCCCTCAACTGGGAAGAACGCTCCATCATTTAGTTTCACAATGGCGGAGGATGCGCTTGCGATCACATGATGGTTAGTCACAATCCGTCCATCGGATGACACCAAAAATCCGCTGCCTTCTAGAACTGGCTTTCCACTTGCATCACTCACGACGATCAGAACAACAGCATCAATGCTGGATTTGACGAGTTGGCTCATATCCGTGGAAGACTGATTTGGGAACGTCCTGGGTATTGCCATGAAAGCAGAAGAGACGGCCAAGCAGCCCAAACGCTTGAGCGTGGTTAGGAATCGTTGGAGCTGGGCGCTCATAGGAGTACCTCTGCGAGATGTTGCAGGTAACTCTATCACACTCATCGTGTGTAGACTCATAGTGGTCACGTTCTCAAGATGGCGGGGTGCCCGCCGATCCACGAATCATCTTTGGAAAGCGCCTCCGCGCCCTTCGCCAGGAGCGCCGCCTCTCGCAAGAGAAGCTGGCAGAACTAGCTGACTTGCATCGAAACTATGTGGGTGGGGTTGAGCGGGGGGAGCGGAATCTGAGCCTCGTCAACATCGTCAAGTTGGCTGAGGCGCTGAAGATTAGGACGGCTAAATTGTTCGAGACCTTTCACTGATCCCTTTTCAATCGTTTCTTGCTTACTTCCGCTCGGAAACTGACCGCATCCGACAAGAAATTGGCTCCTCGCGTGGCAATTTCAGATTTCCATCCTCAATCCAAATGAAACGAAGTGCGCTCGGTAGGCACTATCCATTTGTGTCCCCAATGCTAGAAGCATCGGGCTTCGGTGAGTAAGGTGACCTATGAAACGCCGCGGGCTGTTCATTTCAATAATCGCAATCCTTGTCTGGCTCTCAACTCTTCTTGCCCCGAGGCTGGTTTTGGCCGCACCTCAGGACCGTCCGAAGGCTGAAATGAAGTGCATGAAACGCACAGCGGAGCTTGAACCGCCGCGGGATGTGATGCCGTCACTTCGTGGGGTGGGAGGACGGGAAGAACAAATCGAGCCCGCTAGAAAGCTAAAGCCGATTTGCCCAGATGGCGAAGTACCCATCATGCCCCCGGACCCTCGGCACTTCATCAAAGGTAATCCGATGCTCGGCCCCTACGCGCAGCCGGGGCCTCCTCATCCTCTTCCGGGAGATTTCGTCAACAAGAACCTTCTTCTACCCTTCGATCAGGTTTATTGGAAGCGCGAGGGAAGCACCGCGCAGCCAGACTCCAAGTCAGTTAATGGTTCCGGCGATCCACCGTGCAACGGCGTGCCCTGGTTCGGGAGTTGCTTCTTTTATGGGACGGCGTCGGAACAGCGTGTAGCTGATGGTGGAGGTATGACCCTAGAGATCGAAGCGCCTAGCGTGGTGTTGGACGGTGGCACAGATGACAGTGGGCACTCGATCGGCGAAATCGCAGTGATGAGCCCAGGCATCGCTGGCGGCAGTCTCGACGATGTTGAGATGGGCTTCAGCGTTGCGCCGAATCAGTGGGGCGATTCGCACGCCCACCTTTTCGTCTACCACTGGATCAATGGCGGCGAGACTTGCTACAACACCTGCGACTGGAATCAGGTTAGCAGCACCTATTACCCTGGCGTGGATTTGACGGCTCTCGTCGGCCAGCGAGTTTATATTGGTTGGGTGCAATTTCGAGGCGCATGGTGGGCTTGGTTCAACGATCAGTGGTTGGGCTACATCAAGGATTCAGTGTGGACCTCCCCGACATTCACGCAGACGGCTCAAATTCAATGGTATGGCGAAGTAGCCAGCAACAACGGCATTCCTCCGAAGACCCAAATGGGCAACGGTGAATTTCCGGCAAAAACGACAGCCGCAGGTATGGCGACTTTATGCGACGTGGACGCCAAGGCGTGGGTATGCTTTTACCGAGACCTGCAAGCCACGGGTGCAACACATGTGAGCTACTACGACATTCTGAACCACACGAGCTTCGGCGCGGTAAGGTACGGCGGCCCTGGTCAGTAGAGCAATTATGAAATCCCCATCCCTCTTCGATTGGTATTTTATCCTGCGAGCGCACCATCTGTGGACAATGTTCCAAGCGATTCGCTATGCGCTGTGGCTTGCACGGTAGGCAGGAGACTCTCGACTAACGAGGGCACCAGACAACTGAAAATGATCTCGCCATCAGCGGATGCTGAGTCTGTGAGCTTGCCGTACTTCTAGCGCCGTCCCCTGTTGCGGTTGTATAACCAGCCTGCCCCGTCGCAAGGTCCGCAACGAGTCGTCCCCCTGCTCCCGGCACCTGCACACACATCACATTGTTTCCAATAATCAGAGTTGAGAGCACTACCATTGACTCCGACGCATCGCTTCCCTGCAACCATCTGTCCACACTGTCCGTTGATGAGGCTTGGAGCGTATGAAACAGCGCCACATCGGGTGCAGACGGCCACGGGCTTAGGTCTCGTCGTCTCGGAGTCTCTTGTTTCTCGTTCTACCATGACTGCCTTGGGTTCAGGCAGGTTCTGACTCCGACATGAGTGGGCCGGGGGAGGCGGCAACTCACTTTCTTCCACAGGCGTCCTGGGCCAGTTGAATGAACAGGAATCACACACGTATCGAAACCGGTTCGGGAGAATCTGCCTCTTTTCAAGTGGCATAGGACCTCATCTGACATGTTAGGGCAGTCCGCCCCGAGACTTCGCGTCTCCTCTCGATTTTACGACAACGTGTTGGCCTATTCAGCTACAGGACGCTCCAGAGGAAGTGATCGCGTTGGCGAAATCTTCAGGATGAGTGATACGCTTTCCCGATGCCAAAAATCCAGCCATGCCGCTGCACCCACGCGAAGACCATCCACTACGCCAAACCCGGTTCGAAGATGCGGTTTAGGTGCTGGTTTCCTAATTGCAAGTGTAGAGGGTACAAGGCGAAGGACTAGCGCTTACCACTCGACGGGTCCGAATCCACCCCTCTTCAAACTCCCAATCACAAAGCCTTTAGACTTGCCACACGCAGGACTTGGGCATTTTCTACCATCGTGGTCGAGCAACCCAGAAACGATAATGACCTTGCCACAATGAGGACAGGTCAGGGCGATAGTGTTCCCGCGAAAGTACTCAGTGAGCTTTGCCCTGTCTAAATCACGGTACCTTTTCCCGTTCGCGTTCAAATATTTGTCGGCACTCTCGCTCAAAGAGTTTTCCATTTTTCCCCGCAAATTTGATTCCGTGTTTCTTGACGACTTGCTCGAACGTCAGCTTGGGATTCTCGAAGCTGAGGTCGTTCATTTGTCCCACGAACTCGATTTGCTCAGTGGTCAGTTTTGGTTTTGTTTTGGTCGCCATTCGCAAAGTCTACCATTCAAATTAGAATCTCGGAATCTACGTCCTGCGCGTCTCCGTTGATTTCACAATATTTTGCTCCCATCACTCAAAATAATGCTCAACTCGGGAGGGCACATTCTGATGGTCTCAACCTAATTGCCCATCATCGTATTCAGGTAACACCAGCCGGACCCGCTGCAGAAGTCATGCTGTGCTGGGAAGTATCTGGCCCCTACTAAGAAAAGGTTGTTTGTTTCTGCTGTCGTCGCCCCTTGGTTGGAGAATGACACGCTGTTCAACCCAGGTGCGAATGCACCTGTAGTCTGGCCGATTAGCGTTCGAGAGGTGAATTGGGCTTTTGAGCCTAACGCCACGCCAACTATGCTCCCGCTGATTTGGCTCCAACTGACACTCAGCCCAACGACGTCGGGCGTAGTCACGGCCCAGCTGCCTCCCGATGTCACACCCTTGGCGGTGAGGTAGTAGCCCGCCTGACAGCCAGAACCCAAGGGGCATAAATCATAAGTGGTTATTCCATAAACAACTGCGCCCCAGTTCGACGAGAGCGTCTCCGCGTCAACGCCTACGCATGCGTTTTGGGCAGCATTATTAGAGGAATTTCCTAAACTGATGTCTTGCTGCCACACGCAGAGCTTAGGGGATGTGGGGTTTCCCGGGGGAAAGTATGTATACACGAACTGGACCCAATACGTGTCTCCGTTGAGTCCTTTGAAGAAGTTTGAATTGGCTTGAATGCTGAATAGGTTAGGCCCGTAGAAGTTGTCCGTCTCACCGGAAAATGTGAAGAACGAAATGCCGATGTACCCTTGCCACAGGCTAGTAGCCCGGCTTGTTCCCGGGACGACACTTCCCATGCTAGCAGGGAACAAGTTCGGGTCTACCTGTGGCCTAGGCATTTTATTGAGTTCCGATGGGGGAACACACGCCACGCTTTGCCACGCTTCCTGGCCTGGCTTTTGGTAGTAGCAGCCGACGCCGCCCGGAGGGGCAACTGCCATGGACGGGAACTGCGACGCGGGGGCCACCACACCCGGAGTCGCCTTAGTCTGCTTGTGCGTGATCCGATACGCGGAAAAGACAACTATCGCTGCCACGACGACCGTAACCAAAACTATGGCGAGGTTCCTTCGCCACCTGTATGCCGGGTTGTTTAGTTGCATCGGATTTGCTCCTTACTTTTTATCTCTCCTTTTGGGGCCTAGATGGTTGACGCAATCATAGTACGCTGCGCGAATTTCGGGACAAGTGCTTTCGCGCCGTGAGCAGACTGAGACAGTGTAAAATCCCGACATGACGGAGATTCTTATCGGCACCAGCGCCTTCACCGCCGAAGGTTGGGTCGGCTCGTTCTATCCCGAAGGGATGCAGCCGCGTGACTTCCTTTCCTACTACGCGACGAGGTTCAACACGGTGGAGCTGGACAACACGTTCTACCGCACTCCGGCGATCTCGACGGTCGAGGGCTGGAACCTAAGAACTCCACCAGGGTTCATCTTTGCCGCGAAAATTCCCCAATCGATCACCCATGACAAGGTGCTGGTGGATTGTGACGACGATCTGAACCGTTTCTTGAAAACAATGTCAGCGCTAGGCGATAAGCTGGGGCCGTTGCTCTTTCAATTTGGCTACTTCAACAAGTCGGCGTTCAAGAGCCAAGCCGAATTCCTTGCGAGACTAAAACCGTTCCTTAAAAAGCTGCCCAAGGATTTCGCGTTCTCCGTGGAGATTCGAAACAAGTATTGGATAGACCAAAAGTACGTGGATGTCCTACGGGAAAACAATGTCGCGATGGCGCTGATTGACCAGAGTTGGGTTCCCCGTCCGTGGGAAATGAAACAGAAGATTGACCTTGCAACGACCGATTGGACGTATGTCCGCTGGTTGGGCGACCGCAAGGGAATCGAAGCGGAGACAAAGACTTGGGACAAGACGATTGTTGACCGCCGCTCAGACCTGAAAAAGTGGGCTGATTTATTGTGGGAATTGGTGAACAGCAAGAAAATCCGAAAGCTCATAACGTATGCGAACAATCACTATGCAGGACGCGCACCCGCGACGGTGAAGCTGTTTACGGAATTGTGGGAAAAGCGGTAGAATCTCTTCTCCTGTTCCTCTACGAACCATCCGGTTCCCTACCTTGAGGATTTATGAAGCCAGTCTTGACCGTATTACGTTCCCGCATTCGTGTGGGCAGTTCTGAAACTCTGTCTGCCCAAACCTGCCAGTGCCCTCGGTGTGACCAAACAGTCTGCCTGATGTGGCCGGAGTACATCCTTCACATTCCATTGCATCGGGTCGTCGATTTGACTTGTCCGGGCTGCGTGATGTCGTTTTCGTTGCTCGCAATGGACCTGGTTCCAGTTTCAGACGCCGAGTCGAGCTTCCAGCAAGCGGTAGTGAATCGGTTGAGTTAGAGGATTCCAGGTTCAAAATGTCGATCAGCAAATGCGTAGTGAAGTTAAAGGACGCTCACGGCACGGAGCACAGCGCAACCGTCTACGTGGAGACATTGTATGAGGCCGTGATTCGTGGACTCACGCTGTTGGAAAGCGTTGGCTGGGAATCCGACAAAGACGAAACAATCAAGCAAGTCGAGGTCGAGATCCATCACGAACCTACTAGGCACGTTGTTGATGTTCCTAGACTCCTCAAGTGGGTGGAGGACACCGCTAAGTCCATGTCGCCGGCACAGGATTTCAGGAAAGAAAAGCTGCGGAAGTTGCTCGGGATAAAGAAACTGGAACGGGCAAAACGTTAGTTCCGACGCTTGTATACCCACAGCAGAATGTCGGATTCCCGACTGAGGTGGGCGATCACGGCTTTGCACGCGGAACAACTCGGAAGATGCTTCATGAATGCCGGAGTCGGATTCATGTGCTTAAAGCGGCGGCAGGGCTGAGGTTCTTGTTTGTTCACATACGAACCCGGCTCTTTCGCCTGCTGTCTGTGGCTACGTGCGACTGGACGTTCCGCCTTTCTGCGCCGGACTATCGGTCGCTGACTCTTGCCGTTTTTGTATCGCCATTCGTACTTCACGCCCAATTCGCTGAACAAGATAGACATCACAACAGGCCTTCAACTTCATCGCATCGTCTAAATTGATGGGTCTCGGAGGTTGCTGCTGCTTTTCCAAAGCATTGGCGATCTCGATCAAGGACTTGAACTCCGCAACTGCTTCGGGTTGGTTCCAGATGTTATTCAATGTATCGATGGCGGCTTGGTTAAAATGTTCCGGGACACCATCCCAATCACCGTAACTCGCGAGAGCCATGCGCAGCGCAGAAGCAAAATGAACTATTGCTTGCCCTGTAAAGTCTCCGAAGACATCGTTCTTCGAAAGAAGAGCTATTCCTTGTATATAGCGCGAGCATGCCAGCGACTGTTCTTTCGTCGCCCACCTCATCAGAAAGGTCAGGATCATCCCGGCGTTGTGCAACTGTTGCGACTTCAGCGTGGTTCTTTTCCAATTCGCCATCGCCAACGATTTATAATCGACGGCTAGTCTCGCTTTTGTGTCCTCGTCCGACATTTCGTCGTAGAACGTTGAAACGAATTCAGGCAGATACCACCAAAAGTATCCGACCGTTGCGATGTTTAGAGATGTCGCGAACATTGCGCACATCTGCAAGCCCGTTTGCCAAAGTTCCGCAACGGGGATTTTCGCAGGAAGAAGAAATTCGACAAGCAATTCAGTTTTCTTTGCTGTCGGATAAAGCTTTACCCACGCCACTTGATCGTTCCACGCATTAAGTTCTTTAGGCCGTATCGAGTGGGACAGCGTGTGTAATTTGATTTTAAGCCGCCACTTTGGCTTGTTAGCCAGCACACCTGTAGGTGCAAGGCGATTGATTTCTTTCTCCATCAATTCTTTGGCGTTCACCTCAGCCGTAGCAACTTCCTCGTGCAGCCAGGTCATCCATTTTCGTGAATTCCCGCCAAAGTCCTCCAGCTTGTGTTTGCTTTGCTCACTTAAAACGAAACGTTGCAAGAGGGGATCGGCTAGTGCCTTCGTAAACCAATCTATGAGTTGTTCTGCCTCAGAATCTAGTTGTCTAATTTCTTTGAACTGTTCCAAGGCCAACCGTGATTCGGTGACTCCGATAATTCGATCCAGTTCGTCATCCGAAATGTCAGTTTGAGGAGACTCCTCATCAGGGCTCGTATAAAGACTTAAAACCCGGCTGAGGTGAACGTTGTTCGCAAGCTCTTTTAATCTGATGAAGTCTTGCGGCGAGAGCATTCGACCATCGAAACTCGCGATCAGCATCGCCCAAAATAACTTCTTCCTGTGGTCCGCAAAGTCATCTGAAAACTTCGATTCGCCTTTCGATTCGTCCGAATCCTTATCTGCGCCAATGTGATATAACCTGTCAGCGAGAAGCATCGCCGATTTCCCGATTTCTTCCAGCGCCAGCACAGCTAAATGAAAAGCAATGTGATTCCGCTTCTTAGCGCGGACATCTTTCGCCGAATCCAACAAACCTTCCGCGTTATCGAGGCACCTTCGAACCAACGTTTTCACCGCGTCCAGATCAGTGTCGTTCATGGGCTATCTTTTCTCCTGGCCGCACTCGGGGCAGAATCGTCTGTGACGATCAGGCGAGGCCGGAGGCGGAGGTGCAGGCGTAGTCTTCTTTTTAGGGTGCTTCTTCTTTGGCTTCTTACGGACGGCGGGAGCAGGGCGAGGAATATCTAGCAGAATTAAAGAGCTTCGGCGCGCAGACCAACGCCGATAGAGCCAAAGCACTGCACTTTTTCCGAACAGTCTGAGAACAAATTCGAGAAACTTCGTTTGATCCTCGTCCATGATTCCTCGCCGAACGTAAGGATTTGGCCCACATAGGACGAACTTGGGCCTTCCTCGTGCTCTTTGGCGAGGGCAATCATTTCAAGGTGAATAACGTGATCACGAGCAGCGGTTTCAGCGCGCTGTGACAGATAGCCGCACTTACAAGCCGCGATGCTCAATACAACGAAACTCCGATAAATTCTCTTCAATAGCTCGCGGGCGTGGTGTGCAGATTCCTTAATATATGCAGCAAACACCTCCAGTTTGCTGGCGGCAGCTTCGCAGAAAAAGTCTAAACGAGGCTTGGGCCGCATTACTTCGCAAGCAATCAATTCTCCGGAGGGCGGCAGCACCCATTCAGGAGTCGGCAGGAGCAAATCTGAATATTTGCCCTGCTGGAAGTATTCAATGGAAACAGAGTCGGAGGGCTGAATCTGAACCAGGCTGAACTGCCCGAGATGGACGGAATATTTTGCATCCCATGAGGGTTCAACGCAACTTAGCTCTGCTTGGAAGTCTCCACCTTCGCTGTAAGCAAAAATATTACCAAACGGGTAGGACCAGTGAATGGAGGTCTGAGCTTGCCCATATCCGGCGAAACCAGAGACAGAGCAAATCTGATTGAAGTTCTCGTCATTCGGAAGCTCCGCCAGCGTAGGTAGAATGACTACGGCATTGCATTCGTCACGGAGCGCAGAAAGTCGCACCGCGCCCAGGATATCCAAGCGAAACGCGGCCTCATCGAGTTGGACAATATCTAACATCTTATGACCAGTTTCGCGCCGCGAATTACTCCTGTCAAGGATAGTTAACGACGACGGCGAAGGTGACTCCCCAAACATTCCTGCTTCGCCAGTTCCAATTCTTTTTGAACGGTCAAGAAACGCTTTCCGGTGTCCTTCCCAAACTGAATTAACTGCGCTTCATTCATGCCGCGTAGTTTGTAGCGGAGAGAATGGAAACCGTCGTCCTTCAGGCCGATCAACGGAAGCCTCCCGGTGAGGAAGAGGGAGAAAGCAGTATGTAATGAATTTTGTGGGTCTGTGGCGGAACTGGCAGACATGAAGGACCGTGTCCCGCAAGGGGCGGAGGTTCAAGCCCTCTCGCACGCACAGTCTCACCGAAATTCTGGTATACGCATCATGAAGCTATGCCGAGAACGCGACGACAAAAATGGCGTAAAGTCGGTCGATGGATACTGCGCCATGAGCATGAACAAAAGACTGAGCGACGGGTTCACCAATTTGTCCGGGAAAACCGCTGCACACCTCAGCCGATACGATGCTAGAGCAAAAGAATCCTTAGTTGCTTGGCAAACTAAGCAGACTTCCTACAGGACCGGAACTAAGCAGACTCAGAGAACCACAAATGAGGATTACGGTGAAAACTTTCCGCCTGGAGACCCTTGTGGCTCGGTGCATCCAAATGGCCCAGACGGCAGCGTCAATTTTGATTTCAACGACATCATCGTTCCGCCGGACGCTCCAACCTTCCGTGATCTCTTCAGTGAATTCTTTCGGCGGCGCTGACACCGAGAGGCCCACCAAGTTTCAAATACCTGTCTCAGAACCCAATGGTATGGTGGGGCTGGGGAGGTTCGAACTCCCGACCTAGAGTTTAGGAAACTCTTGCTCTATCCATCTGAGCTGCAGCCCCGCTCTTGGATATTGTAATACGTTCCGCGCACGCTGCGCCTTGATGCACCCGCCTCGCGGGAGTAGGATTCTAGCCCCCACCCTATCTCGCAGGTAATTACTGTCTGCTGGAGCAAAAGAGCGAGTTCGATGCACACCGCCGGAAATCCGCGCGGGATGTGCAGTCCCTAGGAGGATCAGATGTGGGGTAGCAAGAAACCGGATACACAGAGCACAGATGCGATGAGTCCAGGGGATGCGACAGCAGAGTGCGTGACGGGGTGGCTGGGTTCAAGCCTTCACGTTAAAGGCGACATCACCGGCACCGAGGATTTGCTGATCGACGGCTCTGTCGAAGGACGAGTCGAACTTGATGAGCGGAAGCTGACAGTAGGGCCGACGGCGAAGGTAACGGCTGACATCAACGCACGTGACGTTGTGGTGTACGGCTTCGTTAAGGGGAACGTACTCGCGAAGGGGCGGATCGAGATCAAAAAGGACGGCGCGGTGATTGGGAATTTGACGACGGCACAGATCATGATTGAAGACGGCGCGGACTTCAAAGGATCAATCGAAATCGACAGGGGTGAGGCGAAGGTGGCCGACAAAAACGTCTCCTCGCGGGCGGCGGTTGCTGGCGCGGGACCGAAGAGCAGCTAACGATATCGCACGGCGGTGTTCCCCAAGCAAAACCAGCGATTCCGCACCGAGTGATAGCAATGACGAGGACTTGCGAGGTTTGCAGGCGCGCGCTTTTCTCTCTCTTGGGGACTCTATTCGGACAAATTTCTGGTACTAGTCCAAGCCCATTTTGGCCCCCGCTGAAATGCGGCTAAACCCTTCACTGTAAAGCAGTTATAGGCAAAAAAGGGCGGATGGCGATGAGTATATTATACGGCCAGTTGGGCCACAATAATTTAGGTGCTGGCTGCCGCACGAGCTTCGGGGCGGCGGGTAACGGCGGTACATCCAATTGAAACCGGAGTGGCTTTCCTCACTAACTTTCGTCAAAGCCCGTTCTCTCCCTCTCAGGGCAGTTTTTCGCGGAGAAGGATTCCCTGATGTGATGTAGTGATGGAAGAGAGATAAAAGGAGAAAAAAAACAATACAATCAATAAGTTGCGTGGCCAAACATTCGTCAATCCGACTGTTGACGAAAGGCTGCCAGATGTGATGAAAGCTGTTGTTGTGATTGAGATTCGTCATCCTGACCTCGTTTTATCATCCTTCGATTTGATGAAAGTCAGCATGGCTATACCACGACTTCGGCCTACCGACTGTGCTTTCTACCCGAACATGAATCCTACTTGCTTCAGTTAAAGTTTTGAGACTCTGCTCTCGATCCCTCGGGTTCATGGACTGAAAGCAGCGAGTGAGTTCATTCCGAGTGATGCCGGTGGGTCCGGCCCGCCTGATTCGTTCTTCGATCTTTTGTAAATCGTATCCGGCGGCGCTCATACCCGTGGGGAACAATGCAAAGATTGTCTGCTCGATTTGCTCGGCAAACTTAACGGCGCGCTGCCACGCAGCCTTAGACACTTTGAGCCTTCCGCTAGTTGACACCTCGAAGATGACCGCCAGCTTGAGGACGTGGCCGCGATGCCGGTTGAAATATGCCAGTGCCAGAGCCGGATTCGGTTGCGCTCCAAACTCCCGTTTTTTCCTTTTGTACCATTCCTTGTAGGGAACGAGAACGTCGCTAAGATCGGCTTCGCCACGTAATTCTCCAATGTGTTTGAGCATCTCCGCCAACACGGGGATGGAGGCCGGGTCCGGTGCCTGCGGGATGGAACGTCACGCCGGTCGCCGTCTCCCCGCATAATCAGCCAGCGAAAACCCACCGGCAGAATCTGCTTCAGCGAGATTGCGAAAAAACCACTCGTCGGATGACGTTGCAAGAATGTTGGTTGGCGGGCCTTTCTCAAATTTAATAGGAGGTGTGTTCCCCTCTTTGCCCGTACTTCGATAACGGAACGGTGGCGGAATTTTGAAATTATCGTATCGGTCGGTCAGCCACTCCTTCGCGGTTGCGAATTGCGGTTCGCTTAACATCTTCAACCGCTCCCCATCTCGCCCCAAAAGTCCAGGCCGCTAGCGCTTTCCGCAAAGTGCTGAAAGAGGGATGCCCCACTTCCCCAACGGACGGAGCTTTCCAAATCTTGCATCTTAGCCGCTTAGAATCGGTGCCACCATACCGATTGTGGTGCTGCGGCCAGCTCCGCTGCCGGAAAGCAGGAGCGTCCAGAGGTCAAGTGAGTAGCGCAGGGCCCCGAGTGGAATCGTAACCCCGTTGCGATTGAGCGCCGATGCCACGAGTTGGATCGCAGCAACCTCGTGAAGGATTCGCGGGGCTTCGAGTACGTCGGCATGGCCTGCGTAGGCAGAAGTGAAATCGGTATTCGCGCCGGGCTGAGCGACTACGACCCCTTCTTGCGCTTTGAGCTTCGGGAACGCCTCAGCGGCTATCATGGCCGCCCCGGCAGCGAGCCAACGACGCTGGCCTCAATCAAGGCTTCCGCATCACTTCGCTTGATTCGCACGAGGCGTCCCAATTTCACAAATGGGATTTTGCGCTGCCCCAACCACGCTCGAATTGTGCTGGGCTTGAGTCGCAGCAAGGCGGCGGTTTCCGGGACCGTGAGAAGTTCGCTATCCATTTCTCGCCTCACGATTTTTCAGCCAACCGTCGACCGCTGAGGCCGAAATGCGCCACTGCCGCCCAATCTTTTGCGAGGGTAGTTTTTGAGCGTAGAGCAAATCGTATATGTACTTGAGCGTGCAGCCGAGTTTTTCAGCCGTCTCTCGAACGCTAAGAGTTTGTTTCATTGTCGTCTCTCCCATCGGGTTTCCAACTTCACTTGTGAGTGTACTTCTTGTTGTGGTAAGCTACAAACGGTATGGCATCTTACCGTTTGCATAGTGTTGAACTTGTCCCGACTGGCAAACTGCCGATCTTGCTCGCGTGTGACAAGCAAAAGGCTGATGGCGTGGCGCTACACGTCGCCAGTGAAGAGGAAGCACGGAAGCTTGGCTGCGTTCGAGTGATTGATTCGAGCGTTTTGGGGCTCTTCCTGAAGAATCCCAAAAGATTTGAAGAGGAGTACGGCTCCGTGCCGAACACCGAACGAAGGCGAGTATTGGGCTTGCTAATGCTACTTGGAGCCATCAAGAACAGAGAGGCCGCCACCTTGGAATTTGCTATCAGGCGCTTGGCGACTGGCCCTTTCACCGATTGGGACCGCAGGGTCTTGGAGAGACAACCCGGAATAGAGCTTGGGCGGAGACTTGCCAAAGGCGTCCGAGGAGTCGAGTTTGTTCTTTGGTGGAAGGACGACCGAGAAGGCTCATATCATTTATCCGGCTTGCGGTGTCCTGATGTGCTTACCGCCCTCTATACTCTCGCGGCTCTACAGATGGAAGGCGGAAAAGGCTTGGGAGCGTGCGTGGTTTGCGGCGATCCGTTCTTTCGTGTTCGCGGAACTAGGAAGACATGCTCTGGAAAGTGCCGGTACGCATTATTTAGCCAGCGTAGACGGATGAAGTCGAAGGGGAGAACAACACGATGATCTACAAACGCGGGTGCAACAAGAAGGGTCCTGACGGCATTTGCAGCAAATGCGGCGAACGGGGCGCGTGCGGCGTCTACTGGTACAAGTTTATGTGGCGGGGCAAGCTGACGCCCGCGAATCCACGAAGCAGGGTAGCGACAAAGTTGCTCGGCAGATGGAAGCTGCTGGTCAAAACCTCCCTCGCGAAGGGTGAAGTCGGTATCCGCGAGCCAAAAAGCCTTCCGACACTCTCGGAGTTTTGCACGAGCCGGGTGGAGCTTTTGGGCGAAAGCAACGTTTGAAAAATCGTGCCCGAAAAACTGGCTCTGGTATCGAACAGGAATCCGCGCGCTAACAGCTTACAAGCCTCTTGGAGGAGCAACCCTAGATCAGATCACAAGCGAGTTGGCATCCGAGTTTGCCGCTCATCGCCTGCGCCAAGGAATGGAAGTGAGCACAGCGAACAATTCCCTCAGAGTATTGCGTCGCATTCTAAATCTGTCGGTCGAGTGGAGTGTGATGAAGACGGTCCCCAGAATCAAGACTCTGCCAGGCGAGCGTCGGCGCGAAAGAGTGGTCACCCGCAATGAAGAAGCCCGCTATCTTGCAGCCGCTCCCGAGCCTCTCGCTTCGATAGCCACTGTGCTCGCCGATACTGGGATGCGCCCGGAGGAATGCTTCCGCTTGGGCTGGGAGTCTGTAACATGGGCCAGCGGAAGGAACGGCTCACTACTTGTCTCCCATGGGAAGACTGCATCGTCTCGCCGAGTGATCCCGCTGACGCCCCGAGTCCGGGCGGTTCTCGAATTGCGATGGGAGGCAAAAGAGAAACCGGATGAGGGCTGGATATGGCCAGCGCCGACGACCTTAGCGGTCATATCGAGCCTTCGAGTCTGCGAAAACAACATCCCCAAAACTTTCAAGACTCTGGCAGAGGAAGCGGCAAAACGAAACGAAAAACCCATGCGACCCTTTGTGCTCTATTCGCTCCGCCACACCTTCTTAACACGACTGGGGGAGGCGCGGGTGCGATGTCTGGACGCTGGCGCGAATCGCTGGGCACGCATCGATCACTGTTTCGTCGCGCTATGTTCACCCGTCTGAAGACGCTGTGATGGAGGCGATGTCAAGACTAGGTGGGCACAAAACCGGGCACAGAAGAAGTCGCCCCCAAAGGTCAAATGAACAGAGGCTTCTAACTCAGTGATATAATTGCAGTAATCGACGCGCCCGTAGCTCAGT
>CAWDQW010000003.1:0-1132138 GCA_963804545.1 uncultured Acidobacteriota bacterium | reverse complement strand
TACATGTACCACGGCAACGTCAAGCTGCCCGGCGGGATCAAGCTCGAAGACGTACTCAACCAGGTCTACACCTGGCTTGATGGGCACCCAATGGAGGCGATCGTCGTGTCGATCAAGGAGGACAGCGATCCGGTAAATTCCCCTGGCACTACTTTCGATGGTGCCGTCTACGCGCTGATCAGCGCCAAGTCCAGCTACTGGCACCTGAATGATGATCAGCCGACCCTGGACGCCGTCCGCAAGAAGCTGGTGCTCATGCGGCGCTACGCAGCTCCCGAGGGTCCCACGGCGATCGGGATAAACGTCCGCGACGGGTGGCCGTACGACGGCACGAGCTCTTTCGTCACGCCGAATGGCACTCCGTTCTACGTTCAGGATAATTTCGAGATGCCGCGCAACCTCACGATTCCTGTAGCAGCCAGCTCGAAATGGGCCTACGTCCAGTCGCTACTGTCGGTGGCAGCTAATGACCAGGAAGCCAGTACATGGTACGTAAACTTTGCCAGCGGCTATTCCATTCCCTGGGCCTACCCGGGGGCGCTGGCCACCGGCATGGTTGGGCTGCCCGGCTGGGGAGCATTCCCAGCCGGGCAGGGTGTCAACAGCAAGCTTTACGGATGGATCCCCGGCAAACGCCCCAGTGTACGTTACGGTGTGATCGCCATGGACTTTCCGCTGCAGCCCTACAGCGACCTGATCTGGGATATCGTAAAGGCCAACACCTTCATATCATGAACCGTTCCCGGTAAGCGGTCATGACAGTGTGCGTGCGCTGGTGCGGATTTGCTTGCCTGGCCGAGCATGTGACATGCCATCACGCGCCGCCAGTAGGCATCGCGGCCTTGGCAGTAGCGTTCTGGGGTGCGGTCGGTGCGAGGAACGGCGGTGTTCTCGGGTGCTGGCATCAGCGGTGAGGCTCCTGCTTCGCTGCCGCGGGGCTTTGAGCTGCGGGATGACCTTCTCAGGCTCGTGCACGCCGCTGCCGGGGTGAGCCTCGGCGCTCATGTGACTGACGCCCAACTCACAGACTTGCTGGGTTCTGGGCGCAAGCTGGAGGTGGTGCTGGCCCGGCTGTCCGGGGCAGCAGGCGCAGAAGCGACCGATTGCCTGCTTGCCCTGCGGTTGCGGCTGCCGAACGAGGCGCACATGCTGGCCGGCCTGCACCTTGCGCTCGGCGGTACGCATGTGACCTTGAACTTCGACATCGGGATCGAGCTGGCTCATGAGCTGCTGACCAGCGGGGAAGCGGCAGATGCGGTGCCCGAACCGTACCGTTCCGCCGTCGCTGACTGGCGAGCGCTGGCGCCGGCCGGTGCCCGGGCGCTGCGTGTGGTAGCCAGCCACCTGGAGTTCGATGCCTGGGCCACCGGCGGCAAAGGGCCAGCGCTGCTGAAGGCGCACGGCAGCCTCAGCCGCGACCAGCAGCACCTGATCGACGTCGTGGCGCTGGATATCGACGAGCTTGGCCAGCTCACCGCCTCGCGGCGGGCTGCTATCGACAGTCTGGAATCGGCGAGCCGGCTGCTCATCACCGGGTACTCGGGAGCCGACCCAGACGTTTACCGGCCGCTGCTGGCCGCCGCCCCGACGCCGGTGTCCTCGTGGTGCTGCTACTCACTGCCCGATGACTCAGCTGTCCGGGAGGATCTGCATGCCCGGCAGATCGCCCTGACTACCGGGGCGCCGGCAGGCCTGGCCGTATCGGCGCTGCGCGAGCTTCTTGGTCTGTCCAGCGCGCCTGTATGGCCGCAGCAGGACCTTCCCGGGCCCGGCTATCGAGAGCGTTTCGATCAGTGGGCCCAAGGATTTCGTGCCAGGCGCCCAGCGGACAAGATCGCCGTAGCATGGGCGTGGCTGCTTGCCGACGGCGGTGATCTGGACACCGCTGAGCGCATGCTCAGCGAGCTGGCCGGGCGGGAATCGGCGGACGCTGGCACGCTCTTGCGGTACGCCGAAGTGCTGTACACACGCGCCCGCGGGAACGACCGCACCCGCGCCGGGGCTGTCTACCACCAGATCGCCACTGACAGGCAGGCCGATACTGGCACTCGCCTGATGTGCCGCCTGCGCAGCGGTGACATCTCCCGCGGCCGGGTCATTCGCGACGGCCAGCTGGCTATCACCCACCTCATCAACGCCTACACCCAGCCCTTGCTAGTGCTCACCACCACCCGTGGAGGGCGGCGAGAACAGGAGGCTGCTGCCGATGCCTACCGCGCCCTCCAGCACACCACGCTGCGGGTACTTGAGCGGGCCGCGGCTACCGCACCGAGGTGGTCCTGGCCGGCGCTGGCCCGCCTATGCAGGGCCGCCCGGCGCCTCGGCGGCCCGGCAGAACGGCTCGCGGCCAACGGCAACCGGCGCTCGCTCATTCGCCAGCATCGGCTTTTGCTGTCTGCCTACGCCTGCCTGCTAGTCGGCCAGCCGCCCCCACCCGGCCTCCAGCAGGAGATCGAATCTCTGCGAGATGCCTACCGCAGCGCCGGCGACCTGCCCGGCTCCGGCAACCTTGCCGCCACCCTGGCGGTCGTAGCCGCCGCCCGCAACGACCTGCCCGCCGCACGCCGACTGATCGGCGAAGCCCGCCGCGATTACGCGGCCGGCGGCCCGGCAACCAGCCCATCGCCTCCGGTGAGGCGCTACTGACCGCCATCCAGCGAATCCTGAACCGGCAGGCCCAGTGATCAGAATGACCACTACAGGGAGCGCTGGCGGTCATCGCCCGGTCTCGGCTCACACCATCGCGGCGGACAAACAAGAGATCCTGGAAGCGCGCCTGGGCCGCAGGATGCTCCACGAGGTCTGCGACACCACGCCACGGGTCGATTACCGCTGCTGGCACCGCGGCAAAAACGAGACTTTGCCGAATACTTCCTCGTCGGCTCTCTTTCCAGTGCCCTCGTCGCCCTCTGTGCCGGAATAGCGATTAGAATTGCCCTCCTCGCCCTTTGGCCCCAACTCTTATCCTTGCAGATGCAATAATCGTCAAAACCCACGGGCGCCCCGCCTCTTGCTTCAGTGGCACAGCCAATCCTGGCTGTGCTCTTTCCGCTTCTTTCCATAAATAACGTAGAATAAATATTATGATATAGTTCTCAATGATTCCCATTTTCCCGGATTGGTGCCACCAATCATGGCCTATTACCACCGTAATCTCCCCCACTGGCATCCTGAAAGTGTCCCCATCTTCCTGACCTGGAGATTATTTGGCTCTCTCCCATCCACACCTAAGAGCACAGCCAGGATTGGCCGTGCCACAACTCCGCCTCTTGAGGCCTCTTCCGGAAAAAAGTTCAAGCAAATGGATTCCATTCTGGACAAAGCCACGTCTGGCCCGTTCTGGCTGAAGGATTCCACCGTAGCCCGCCGCGTCGCGGACGCCATCCATTTCGGCGCCGAGACGCTGAATTTCTACTCGCTCCACGCCTTCGTAATCATGCCCAACCATGTC
This sequence comes from uncultured Acidobacteriota bacterium, assembly GCA_963804545.1. Taxonomy (GTDB): domain Bacteria; phylum Acidobacteriota; class Terriglobia; order Acidiferrales; family UBA7541; genus Acidiferrum. Next base: position 1,128,687 of record CAWDQW010000003.1, on the reverse strand, counting down.
CACTTGCTGATCACTCCGAAAGTCCCCATCCCCCGTATAACCAACGGCCTAAAAGGTGTCACCGCACGTGACGCCAACGCCATCCTCCACCGCAGCGGCCAACACTTCTGGCAAGACGAGTCCTTCGACCACTGGGTCCGCAACCCCACCCAGTTCGACCGCATCCGCGCCTACATCGAATTCAATCCCGTCTCCGCCGGCCTGACCACAAATCCCGAAGCCTGGCCCTGGTCCAGCGCCACCCAGGTCAATTCCACCTAGCCATGCCCAGCTTGTCTCTCTCCCGGTGGCACAGCCAATCTTGGCTGTGCTCTTCATCATTTTCCTGCCCCCTCCCTAGCCAGTATCCTCGTCGCCGTAACTTACAGGTTCCGGTGCTATACAATTACGAATTATGCCAACACCTTTACTGCACCGCGTCGCAAGACGCTTCAGAGGCGGAATCCTGCGGACTACTGGGGAAAGATGGATCGACGGGCTCGGAGCCGTCGTGACGATCGCCTGGCTATTTTTTTCAAAACCAGTTTCTGCTCGGGAATTTCTGGCGCCATTTGTTTGGTTGCTGAGCCTGATTTGCGCGGCGCACATCGGGAGAGCGGTGCATCAGGTTTGGTCTGAGATCATAAATCAGGCCACAGTGAGAGAGGTCGAATCACCCATTCTCAGGCCGGACGCCACCAAGATCAAAACTCTGGTCATTGAAGAAGCTCCACCGCATTTCCGAGCCAGACTGATTGCGATGTTAGGCGCCGCTCTAGTGGCCCTCGGGCTGCTCTCCTACCTCGTTCGACGGAAGGGGTTCGAAGCGCACTCACCTACATTTACCTCGTTCCAAGCGCCGAACTTATGGAATGTCACAAACGCACGTTTTTTGTCAGGATAGTAGGTCCGCAAGTTTTGACCAACACCGAAATCATTCTGAAGGACAACAAATCTGGCAAGAGCGTCACGCAAGCCTACCCAGAAGTTGACCCCGGGCCGCGCTCCGGCGATCTGTACTTCTCGATTGAGCCATCGTCTCGATGGGACGAAGACTACGCAGTAACAGCCAACAGCAGAGAGTCGCACTCGTCCCAAGAGCTCATCGTACGTAGCGCTCAGCATCAGATCCAGTTCGCGACGCAGGTCACAATTGGCAATGACAAAACGCCAGCGTTGAGCTGTATGGATGAACTGCTTCCCAAATCGTACCAATTGGCAAGCGGAGAGCGACGCCACTGCCTCGAAGTGATGAAGCTCGACGTGGACGCGCCAGCTGCCGTCCAGGCCTCCAGCTACCAACGCGCTGACGGCACAGTTACAGTGCTGAAGCTAAGAACACTGCCGTCCCCGTCGGAACTGGATCAGCAATCTGACGCAAGGCACATCATGGAATATCAGAAGGGGTTACTTGGGCCCACGCTCAGAAAATACGCCAACTCTCGCCTGACCATCTTGTATGCCGGTGGCCCTAATGCCCTGGCATATGCGAAGGAATGGCGGGACCTATTTTCTGAGCGTTGGCAAGTTCATGGGCCTGATCCCGCGCCAAACAGCGATGAGCGAATCATTGACTTGCAGATGAGCATCGGCAACAGTCATCAGTCGGCGAAAGCGAAAGACTTACTCAATGCCATTGACGGAGCCGGTATAAAGCATAGAACCCATCCGGTGGTGGACCCCGCAGTCGCCTCTGATTCAATCGTACTTTGGGTCGGACCAAAGAGCCCTAAGGACGCCGCCCCTGACTTATGCGCGCCGGCCCAACTGTCACTGATTACGGGGTCACCGCAAGCCTGTGACTTGATCGCACAAACAGGGGGAGATTGCGCCTTCCCTCCACCGTAGCAATTGATAAGTATCGACGATCGCCGCTGGCAGCGGAGACCTTTAACCATCCCCTCTTCGTCCGCTCGGCCCTTCACGCGCCACTTCTCCACAACTCAAAAAACTTTTCCACAGATTTCCACACTCGTATCACTTCACTAACCTCCCTGCCAACCCCTTTCAATCCCGCAACTTCCGACACCCCCATTCGAACCAACCCTCACCGTTCGAATGACCATGCAGTACATTCAATAAATCTATTGACAATCAGTAACTATCATGCTACAATTCCGCGTGAATCGAAGGCGCTGTCCCTTTTCGACGACCCCGTCGTCTCCCCGCCACCTCTCTGCCCAGCCTTTACCCCGACCCGGTCGGGGCATCTTCGCGCTAGCCTCTTCCGACCTTCCGCTCCCCATTCTCCACTCTGAGCTGTCGGCTGTTACCTACCAGCCGCGAGCTCTTTCTCCCTTCAACTCCAATCGTTCAACTTCGCACCTCGTCGCTTTCCTTGACGCCCTTGACGCCGCGTCAACCATAAGTCCTTTGTTTGCCACTCTTACGAAAAACACCCGGGGTGGGGTACACCCCCTCCCGATTTGGAGAAAAAAATGACCAAGCCCGAAAACACCAAACCTGTACGTGCTAACACCACCTCTGCCACCGACGCGGCCCGCTGCCAGCGCCGCAGGCCTTCAGGACGCCGTTGCAAGCTCCCTGTCGTCGCACCCGGTGCTCCTTTCTGCCTCACCCACACTCAGGAGTTCAACAAAGCTGACACCCTCCATCTCAAAACCGCCCTCCTCACCGACCACCAGGGCTTCCAAACCGCCCAGGGGATCAACTACTCCCTCCGCAACCTCTACATTCTTCTCGCCAACAACTACATCTCCCCGCGCCGCGCCGCCGTCCTCGCCTATATCAACAGCCTCCAGCTCCGCACCCTCTCCGCCATCGACGCCGACCAGGCCGCCGGTATCACCGATCCCACCGCTCCACAACCACAAGAAGCTCGCGATCCCCACGAAGAACCCACCCTGCAATCCGCCCAATCCGAGCTCGACAGTGGTACCAAGTCCGACACCTCGGAGCCCGGCTCTCCCGAGACGAACGCCGAACACTCCGGCGACTCCACGTTCAATGCGCCGACCACCCACGATCCCGCGCCACCAAGCAAGTACCGCTCCTACTGGGCCACCATTCCCGACCCCAACAAAAAACCTTCATGACCACGACACAAAAATCTGACCGTAGGAGCACGGCATCGGCAGATTCCGAGCAGCAGCCGGAACGCCGTGCCCTTATTGGTTTTCGTGCCCAGCGCCGCCCCCTTGCGGACGCTGCAATGCTCGGTTCGCTCCACGAGCGCCCCGTATTTTCCACGTCTCTGTCTTTCTTTCATTTCACGGATCACGGGACACGGGTCACCGAACACGAGCCACGAATCTCGCTTCATTTGCCCCTCGCTTCCTTTGACTCTGCCGCCCGGCCAACATACAATCCCGCGGGTTCGCAAAAATCGACTCAATCCAACTTCGCCGCTGGGGGCATCCTAATGAAAAAGTTTTTCTATCTTTTTGCCGCAGGATTTATCTTGTTCTTCTCGCAAGCAACCCGCCTCGCCGCGCAAGCGCCGGAAGGCGCTGCGCACACGCCGGAAGCTAAAGCTCCCGACAAGTGTGACGCCGCCGCCACCAAGGAAGAATCCTCCGTCACCGATCACACCATCAAGCTCGGCGGCCAAACCATTCCCTACAAAGCCACCGCCAGCACCACGCTCCTGAAAAACGACAAAGGAGACCCCACCGGCCTCCTCTACTCCGTCGCTTACACTCGCAGCGACGTGAAAGATCTCACCACGCGCCCCGTCTCTTTCCTCTACAACGGCGGCCCCGGCTCCGCCACCATGTGGCTGCACATGGGCGCATTCGGTCCGCGCCGCGCGTGGACCGTCGACGGCACCTTCACTCCGCCCGCGCCCTACAAGCTCGTCGACAACGGCGAAAGTCTCCTCGATAAATCCGATCTCGTCTTCATTGACGCCATGGGCACCGGCTACAGCCACGCCGTCTGCAAAGCCACGGAAAAGGATTTCTACGGCGTCGACGAAGACGTCGAAGCCTTCGCGCAATTCATCGTCACCTATCTCAGCCGCAACGATCGCTGGAACTCTCCGAAATTTCTGATCGGCGAAAGCTACGGCACCTTCCGCTCCGCCGCACTGGGCAACTACTTGCAGCAGCACGACACCGTCCATCTCAACGGCATCGTCCTGATCTCTTCGGTACTCGATCTCTCCACCATCACTTTTCCCACCGGAGATGACCGCTCCTATATCTACTATCTTCCGAGCTACGCGGCCGTCGCCTGGTATCACAAAGTTTTGAAAGATCGCCCCGCCGATTTGCCCGGCTTTGTCGAAGAAGCCCGTAAGTACGCGCAAGGCGACTACGCCGCCGCGCTATTCAAAGGCGCCGAACTCTCCGCCGCTGAAAAAGCCGCCGTCGCCAAAAAACTCTCATATTTCACCGGCCTCAGCGAGGAATATCTCAGCAAAGCCGATCTCCGTGTAAATCTGTCGCAATTCATGGCCGAACTCCAGCGCAGCCGCGGCCTCACCACCGGACGCATCGACGCCCGCTTCAGCGGCTACACGTTCGATCTGCTCGAGGAAAACGCCCAAGGCGATCCCGAAGGCCCCGCCGTCGGCGGCGCGTACACGGCGCTCATCAATTCCTACAATCACGACGAGCTGAAGTTCGGCAAAGACAAGATCTACCACAACACCAGCGGCGGAGGCGGCGGCTGGAATTTCACGCGCTCAAATCGCGGCCGCGGCGGATTTTTCCCCAGCGGTCCCAACGTCGAAGGCGATCTCGCGCAAGCCATGATCACCAACCCCAAGCTCCAGGTCCAAGTCGAAAACGGCTACTACGATATGGCCACGCCGTTCTTCGCCACCGAATTCACCATGGAACACCTCGGCCTGCCCGCCGAACTCCAGAAAAACGTCAAGCTCGACTACTACAACGCCGGCCACATGATGTACCTCCACGACGAGGATCGCGTCAGCCTGCACGACCACATCGCCAGCTTCATCGACCGCGCCACAAAGCCGTAGGTAGCACAGACTTCAGTCTGTGCGCCTTTGCCTGAAAGGAATGGGAGAAGATAACGAAATGAAGAGACGCCGAACGGAAAACGCTGAAGTTACTCAGCTATCCGTTCGGCGCTGAAACAAAGAACGGAGGAAAAAACGAACTAACGCCGCTTTTGAGCCGCCGCGCTAACCAGAGCCTGATTCTTCTGGTCGGTATAGGCTACGAATTCTTCGTACGGACCTTTGAAGTCCTCGATCTTGCCGTCGTGGAAATGCCAGATGCGCGTCGCGACTTCATCGATCACGTCGTGATCGTGCGTCACCAGCAGCACGGTTCCATCATATTTCTGCAGCGCGATGTTGAGCGCGTTGATGGATTCCAGGTCGAGGTGGTTGGTCGGTTCGTCGAGCACCAGGAAGTTCGGCTTCTGCAGCATCAAGCGGCAGAAAATCAGCCGCGCCGATTCGCCGCCGGAAAGCGCGCGCGTCGGTTTCAGCGCATCTTCGCCGCTGAAAAGCATCTGGCCCATCAGCCCGCGCAATTCCTGCTGATTGGCGCTCGGATCGAACTGCCAGAGCCAGTCGATGGCCGTCATGCCCTTGGTGATGGATTCGCCGTGGTCCTGCGCGAAGTAGCCGACGGCCACTTCGTGGCCCCACTTCATTTCGCCGCCATTAATTTTAAACTGACGGTCGTCGTCTTCGATGTAGCCGGGCGCATTGAGGACTAGCGATTTCAGCAGCGTGGTTTTTCCGGTGCCGTTGCGGCCCATCAGCGCGATTTTTTCGCCGCGCGTCACCGCCGCGGAAAAACGCGGAATCACTTTCAGGTCGTCGTAGGATTTTTCGACGCTGCGAATTTCGAGCGGATGTTTTCCGGAGTTCCGCTTCATGTCGAATTTGATGTACGGCCGCTGGATGTTCGATCGCGCCAGTTCGGTGGTTTGCAGCCGCTCGACCTCTTTTTTGCGCGAGGTGGCTTGCGCGGAACGCGTGCCGGCGGAAAAGCGCGCGATGAAATCGTTGAGTTGCGCGATTTTCTTTTCGCGGTTGGCGTTTTCCGATTCGATGCGCGCGCGCACCTGCGTTTTCGCCACCACCATGTCGTCGTACCCACCGACGTACATGATGATCGTTTCGTAGTCGATGTCCGCGGTATGGGTGCAGACGCTGTTCAGAAAATGGCGGTCGTGCGAAATCACGATCAGCACGCCTTCGTACTCGGCCAGATAGCGTTGCAGCCAGTGCACGGAATCGAGGTCCAGGTTGTTGGTGGGCTCGTCGAGCAGGAGAGCGCTGCGGCGTGCCAAAAAGCGCTTGCGCCAGCAGCACGCGCACTTTTTGGCCGCCCTGGAGTTCGCCCATTTTGCGTTCGTGCAGCGAGCTCTCGATGCCCAGCCCGTCGAGCAGCGTGGCGGCATCGGCTTCGGCGGTGTAGCCGCCTTCCTCGCCGACGACGCCTTCGAGTTCGCCGAGGCGCATGCCGTCCGCGTCGGTTAATTCTTCGTGGGGCTTGGCGTAGAGCGCATCGCGCTCTTCGAGCGCTTTCCACAGCGAGCCGTTGCCCATGATGACGGTGTCGATCACGCGAAACTGATCGAACGCGAACTGGTCCTGCCGCAAAACGCCCATTTTTTTCGGGCGCGTGATCGAGCCTTTGGTCGGCTCGATTTCGCCGGTCAGGATTTTCATGAATGTGGATTTGCCGGCGCCATTCGGGCCGGTGACCGCGTAACGGCGCCCGGCCATGAAGGTGCACGTCACGTCCTCGAAGAGGACCCGGGGGCCGAAGCGCATGGAGATGTTATTGACAGTGAGCATAACCCTCCTATTGTAGCGTGAAATTGTTACGCGCGCTTGTCACAGTTTGTAGCAGCCAGTAGATTGTTAGCGGACGAAAGAGATGATGAATGCCGCGTGAAAAAGTGATGCAACGAGGATGAGCAGGACATTTCAGAAGGTAGCGACATCGCTGGCGCTTATCGTGATTGTGGCGGTGGGTGTGCGCGCGGGGTTTGCCTGGGACCAGGCGCGGAAAATTCCCGCGGGAGTTTTGGGAAGCGTTCCGTTTCAGCAAGAGACGGGGAATATTGCTTACGCCTTGGCGCAGGGCAAGGGGTTCAGCAATGTGTTTCGCACCGAGACGGGAGCGACGGCGTGGCTGGCGCCCGTTTATCCGCTGATCGTTGCGGCGACATTCAAATTATTTGGAGTTTTTACGGCGCGCGCTTTTTTTGCGTGCGTTGCGCTCAACATTCTTTTTTCTTCGGCGGCGTGCGTGCCGATCTTTTTTGTAGGGAAGACGTGTTGGCGGGTTGGGAGTGGCGGCGGGGGCGGCGTGGCTCTGGGCCGTTTTTCCGAGCGGCGTGATGATGCCGTTTGAATGGATTTGGGATACGTCGCTGTCGGCGTTGCTTGCGGCTATGCTTTTGTGGGCGACTCTGGAATTGGCGGAATCGGAAAAGTGGCTGGATTGGGGAGTGTACGGAGTGTTGTGGGGTTTGGCGTTGATGACGAATCCGGCGCTGGGGATTTTGCTGCCGTTTTTATTGGGTTGGGCGGCGTTTCGAGGACGCGGGGAAAGCGCTGCGCGGTGGAAGCTGGCGGGGCTCGCGGCTGGTCGTGGCGATTTTATGTTGTGTGCCGTGGACGATTCGGAATTATGTGGCGTTTCATCGATTTATTCCGGTGCGGTCGAATTTTCCGTTCGAGTTGTGGCTGGGGAACAACGACATTTTTGACGAGCATGCGCGCGGCGGGAGGCATTCGATTACGCGAACGGAAGAGGCTCGAAGATACGCGCAGCTTGGCGAGACGGCGTACATGGCGGAGAAATGGGAATTGGCTACTTCTTTCATGGAAGCGCATCCGGAGTTGGAATGGCAGTTGGCGGGGAGAAAGTTTGTGGCGTTTTGGATGGGGACGGAATAGCCGGTGAAGAATTTCCGGGAGACGGATTCTTGGTTGATACGGGGAGTTTTGTTGTCCAGTTTTTTGACGGCGGTAGGCGTGCTGTGGGGAGTTGTCGTGCTGTGGATAGAAAAGAAAAAGATAACGCAGAGACGTAGAGAGCACAGAGCCGGCGCGGAGAGTTTGGAGAACGACAATGGTGCGGGGGAAATGGCACGGGCGCCTGTTTTCCCTTTGGCTGTGTTTCCGCTGGTTTTTCCTTGTTTGTATTATTTGACGCATGCGGATCTGCGGTACCGGCATCCGATTGATCCGATTGTCTTGCTATTGACGGTGATTGGGATTTGGGCGCTCTGGCCAAAAAACAGATCGCGATATGCACCGAACAGCGCAAATCACACTGGTTTGTGATTACTCTAAATCAAGCCATGATCCTTCGCTTCGCTCAGGATGACAACGTTGCCTATGGGTTCGATGGTTGCTCCTGTTTGAGGGCGTTTGATACAGTGACCGTTCACTGAAAAGGATGCTTGGAAGAGGGAAAGGAAGACGCGCATGGGGATATCCAAAGAGTTGCTGGAAATTTTGGTTTGTCCGATTTGCAAGACGGCCGTAACGCTTACGCCGGACAACTCTGGGTTGAAGTGCGGGACTTGCCGGAGGGTTTATCCGGTGCGGGAAGAGATTCCGGTGATGCTGCCGGAAGAGGCAAAGATCGAAGAAGCGAAGTAAAGAAGGAATGAAATAACGAAGTAAGGAAGTAACGAGATAAGGAAGCCGAAGACACCGCGAATGCAGACCAATCTTGCTGAATACTTGCCTCGTTTGAAAAAGCTGATTCCGAAATTGCGCGGGAAGCGCATCGGGGTCCTGGGCGATTTGATGCTGGACCGGTATTTGTGGGGAACGGCTACGCGGCTTTCTCCCGAGGCGGCGGTGCCAGTGGTGGATTTTGTTTCGCAGAGCGAGTGTCTGGGCGGAGCCGGGAACGTGGCGGCGAATTTGGCGGCGCTTGGGGCGCATGTCGAGACGTTTGGGGCCATTGGTACGGACGAGGCGGGGCGGGCTTTGCAGAAATGTTTGCGGGCGGGCGACATTCTTGAAAAGGGGGTGGTTCCTGATTCCAAGCGAGTGACTACCGTGAAGACGCGGATCATCGCCCGGCACCAGCAGGTTGTGCGCGTGGATCAGGAACGGCGCGAGCCTTTGCGTGCGGAGACGGAAAAGAAACTGCTTGGCGTGCTGTTCCATGCGCTGAAAAACCTTGATGCACTTGTGCTTTCCGATTACGACAAGGGGTTGATCACCGATGATTTTGCGGACCGCGTATTGAGCGCAGCGCATCAGTTGAAGGTGCCCGTTTTTGTGAAGCCGAAGACTTCTCGGTTGTATGCGTATCGCGGGGCGCGGGCGATTGTTTGCAATGCCAAGGAAGCGGGATTTTTTGTCACGCGATCCTTAGGCGATGAAAAATCGATGGAAGAAGCGGGGCGGGCGCTGCTCGCGCACTTTGGGTGCAGCGCGGTGGTGATTACGCGAGGAGAGAAGGGAATGAGCGTTTTTGAGGAGACCTCGCCGCGGCATTTGCAGATTCCGGCGACGAGTTTTGAGGTGACTTACGCGCGGGTGGGGCAGAGCGGGGTGGAGCGCGGGGCTACGGGACGGCAGGTGTTTGATGTGACGGGGGCGGGGGATACGGTTTTGAGCGTGCTTTCGCTGGCGGTGGCGGCGGGGGCGTCGCTCGCGGATGCGGCGGTGCTGGCGAATACGGCGGCGGGCGTGGTGGTGGGGAAGTTGGGGACGGCTAGCGTAGGGCCGCAGGAATTGGAGCACGCGCTGGAAGATATTCGGCGGTGAGTGAAGAAAAAGGAAAAGGATGACGCAGAGGCGCAGAGGGCGCGGAGAATTTTGGACTGAGGGTGGTCTTGGCGAAGCGATATGGGGAGTGGAAGAGAACAGAAGTGAAACGAAACGCAGAGACACAGAGTGCGCAGAGAAGAAAAAGCGGATTCCTCATTTCGCTCGGAATGACAATTTTGTTGAGTTGCGGCGCGAGCGAGTGTACGAGTATCGCGAGAGCGAAAAGGGCGGGGCAAGCCCCGCCCCTACAGGTGCCGACAGAAAAATCTACGGTGGGAAGCTGAAGGATTTGTCTTTGGTGTCGACCCAGACGTTGACGACCTTGGTTTTTTGGGCCTTTTCGGGGTCGTTGTTGGCGGTGGGCATGGGGCTGAAGGGGCTGATGGCTACGCGGATTTCGACGCTGGTGGTTGTGCCGTTGGGCGATTTGGTTTTGAGGATGCTGTAGCTTTTTACGGGGCCGTAGTAGCCGCTGGGGCCCCAGTCGGCGATGAAGTCCTGTAGCTTGTAGCTGGAGCCGGGGCCGGGTTTCCAAAGCTGGTAGGCGGTGTTCATGTCTCCAGCTACGACGGCGTTGAAGAATTGCTCGGCGGCTTTTTTCTCGGGATAAAAGCGAAGCCAGAACCATACGGCGATGATGGCGATGGCGAAAGCCACCGTCATGGTAAAAATCATGGCCCGGGATTTTTTGTGAACGTCCGGGGGCGGTTCGAGAAGTGACATTGCATGGTCTCCTGCCCTGCGAGGCAGATTGAACGGATTGTGAGCATATCTAAATTAACCTTTTCTGGGCGCGATGGCTAGGTTTGGATGAAAGTGAGTAGTGGGCAGTGAGTAGTGAGTGGATAAAAACGTTTGGAGTAGCTGTGTTAGATTCAAATCCCATGCGAAGCATTCTATTGTTTTGTACGTTCGCCTTTTCAGCATTCGTCGGATGTGGCATTTTGCCCGACGGTTCTTCGATGGACCACACAACAGCACAAAAGGTTAGCGATTCGTATATGTCCGACTTGGTTGCTGACCGTGTGGATCTCGCTTTGGCCAAGATGGAACCTCAGTTCGTCCAGGCAGCTGGTGGGACGAAGAAAGCCGAAGCTGGAGTTCGGGACTTGTTCAATTTTTGCGGTCGGCCTCTTGAGAGTGAACTGAGACACGAAGAGACTGGATTTTTTGTTGCAATGGACGGACGAAAACTGCCCATGCGTGCATTTTTCTATTCGGGCAAGACGACTCAGAATCCAAAGGGTGTCTGTTTCTTTGCTGTTCGGGTTGTGCCCGGCGAGCATGAAATGAAGGTCGTAGGCTTCGGTCCGCTCAAACTAATGGGCGGTGAATTGCCAGAATGGGCTCGTTAGGTCGAATCGACCTGACTAATGGAGAGGTTAGCCTTCGAGGGCGCCGGCGGAGCCTTCGGGGAGTTCGATGGCGTATTTGGTGCGGGCTTTTTCGGCGTGTTGTTCGAGGGCTAGTTCGATGAGTTTGTCGATGAGTTGGGGGAAGGGGATGCCGCGGCTTCCCAGAGTTTGGGGTACATGCTGATGGACGTGAAGCCGGGGATGGTGTTCACTTCGTTGAGATAGATTTTTCCGCCTTCTTTTCCGAGGAAAAAATCGACGCGAGCCATGCCGCAGAGTTCGAGGGCGCGAAACGCCAGGACGGCGAGGTGTTGGAATTTTTTGACTTGGGCGGGTTTGAGGTCGGCGGGTATGAGGAGTTTTGTGCCTTCTTCGAGATATTTGGCGGCGTAATCGTAGAACTCGCGGTGAGGGACGATTTCGCCGGGGATGCTGGCTTGCGGATCGTGATTGCCGAGGACGGAGACTTCGATCTCGCGGGCGTTGACGGCGCGCTCGACGAGAATTTTCATGGCGAATTCGGAGGCGAGATTCAGTGCGGGAGTAAGTTCCTGGCGCGAGTGGACTTTGGTCATGCCGACGCTGGAGCCGAGCGTGGCGGGTTTTATGAATAATGGATACGGGAATTCTTTTTCGATTTGGTGAATGATTATGTTTTCGTTGCGTTCCCAATCGTGGCGGTGGATGCAGAGCCAGGGAACGACGGGAATTTTTGCGGACTGCAGCAACTTTTTCGCAACATCTTTGTCCATGGCGACGGCGGAGCCGAGGACGCCTGCGCCGACGAAAGGGAGGCCGGCGAGATCGAGGAGGCCTTGGATGGTGCCGTCTTCGCCGAAGCTGCCGTGCATGACGGGGAAGACGACGTCGATGCGCTGGCCGCCGCCGCTGCCGTCGAGGCGGACGAGCGCGGCGTCGGTGGGATCGGCGCTCATGGTGACGCGCTGGCCGGTGCGGAGAACTTCGGGAAGCATTTTTTGCGCGCCTTGGCCGATAAGCCAGTGGCCCTCTTTGGTGATGCCGATGGGCACGACTTCATATTTGTCGGGGTCGAGGCCGCGAATGACCGAGGCGGCGGAGGCCAGGGAGACTTCGTGTTCGCCGGAGCGGCCGCCGAAGAGGACGCCGATGCGTAGTCGTTTTTTGTCAGGGCTCATGGGAATAGTCGGTTTTATAGGGCTTGGGCGCCAGTTCTTAGTTATAGGGGAAAGGAGGGGAGTTGTCGCGGGGGAAGTGGGGGTAGAGTGCTGGAGTAACAACGGAGAATTGTGGGCACGGGTGGAAGCGAGCAAAGGCGAGGGAGGGGCCAACAAAAATCGAGGGAGGGGCAAGCCCCTCCCCTACGGGAAATTTGCAAGGGTGACGGAACCTTCCGCGAATTCCATCGTCTACAGAGTGCGGCGACTGCGCGGGAGGTCCGTCGTGTCTCAAAACGGGTAATGGTGGAACGCCTTTTTTGGAGAATTTGCGGCGGGATGTGCGGTACGCGGTGCGGACGCTTTGGCGGGACGCGGGGTTCGCGGCGTTTGCGATTTTGATTGTGGGGCTGGGAGTTGGGGCGAGCTGCACGGTCTTTAGCGTGGTGAACACGCTGTTCTTCGGCCGCTGCCGTTTCGCGATCCGGGACGGCTGGTGTGGATGGCGAACCACCGCGACGACACGAACGACATGTCCGGGAAAACGGTGCAGGTGGACTACCTGCTCGAATACCGCGAGAAGAACAAGTCGTTCGAGGATTTGGCGGCTTACTTTGCGTTTTATGGATTGGGAGACGCGAAGATGATTGGCGATGGAGAGCCGGAGAGATTGACCAGCGTGCCAGTGTCGCAGAATTTTTTTCCGCTGCTGGGCGTCGAGCCGCAGCTGGGAAGGCAATTCAGCGCGGAAGAGTGCAAGTGGAACGGGCCGCGAGTGGCGATGCTGAGCGATGGATTGTGGAGGAGAAAATTCGGGGCCGACCCGAATATTGTGGGGCGCGCGTTGTCGTTTGATGGCGGGCCCGTGACCGTGGTGGGCGTGCTGCCGGCGACGTTTGATTTTGCGACGATTTTTACGCCGGGAAGCCGCGTGGATATGTTTGAGCCGTTTCCACTGTCGGCGGAGACGAACCGCTGGGGCAATACCATCGCGATTGTGGGGCGGCTGAAGCCGGGCGCCGCGTTGGGGCCGGCGCAGGCAGAGGCGACGATTCTGGGGAAGCAGCTCCAGCAGGAGAATCCGAAACTGAATGATTTTGAACCGAAACTTTCGCCGCTGGCGCAGCACGTGAGCGGGCAACTGCGGCCGACGCTGCTGGTGCTGGCGTGCGCGGTGGGCGTGGTGATGCTGATTGTGTGCGCGAATCTTTCGAATTTGCTGCTGGCGCGCGGAGCCGGGCGGCAAAAAGAGATTGCGATTCGCGCGGCGATGGGGGCGGGGCGCGGGCGGTTGATTGGACAGATGCTGACGGAGAGTTTGGTGCTGTCGTGCAGCGGGGCGGCGGTGGGATTGTTGCTGGCGTTTCTGGGCACGCGGGCGCTGGCGCATTTGACGTCGGTGAGCATTCCACTGCTGAGCGACGTTCGAATTGATGGGAGCGTTTTGGGATTTACGTTGCTGGCGGCGGTGCTGACAGGATTGCTTTTTGGGTTGGTGCCGGCGCTGCAAGTGCAGGATCTGAAATTGCACGACACGCTGAAGGATTCGAATCGCGGGTCGAGCCAGGGGCGCGGACACGCGTGGATTCGCGGGGCGCTGGTGGTGTCGGAGATTGGGCTGGCGTGCGTGCTGCTGGTAGGAGCAGGACTTTTGATACGAAGTTTTTTGCGCGTGCTGGATGTGAATATGGGATTTGTGCCTGAGCGAGCGGCGGCGCTGCGGATCGATCCGAACGCTTCGTACAAAACGCAGGAACAGAAGAATAGTTACTACACGGAAGCGCTGCATCGCGTGATGGACGTGCCGGGAATCGAGGCGGCGGGGCTTTCGGATTCGCTGCCGCTGGGGCACAACCGGAGTTGGGGCATTGGGGCGAAGGGCGTGCAGTACACGCCGCAGAATTATCCGGAAGGATTTCCTCGAATTATCAGCGACGGATATTTTCATGCGATGGGGATTCCGTTGAAAAAGGGGCGCGATTTTACGGAGCGCGATACGAAGGGCGCGTTGAACGTGATTATTATCAACGAGACGCTGGCGAAAAATTTGTGGCCTGGGGAAGATCCGATTGGAAAGATTGTGAAAGCGGATGATCCTGATCGAACTGTCGTAGGTGTCGTGGGCGACGTGCATCACATGGCGCTGGAACAGGCGTCGGGCAACGAGTTTTATATTCCGATGCGGCAGACGCAGGATTACGGGACTGTGGATTTGGTGGTGCGGACGTCGATGCCGACAGCGGAGCTGGCGTCGCGGCTGCGAGAAGCGCTGCTGCCGATCGAGCCAAATTTGCCAACGGCGAATATGCGAACGCTGCAAACGATGGTGGACCGCGCCGTGTCGCCGCGGAGATTCGTGGTGTGGCTGCTGGGGGGATTTGCGGGATTCGCGCTGGTGCTGGCGTCGCTCGGAATTTACGCGGTGATTTCGTATTCGGTTAGCCAGCGGACGCAGGAGATTGGGATTCGGATGGCGCTGGGGGCGTCGGCGGAGATGCTGCAGAGAAGTATTTTGCTGCAGACGCTGGGGCTGGCGGGGATTGGAATGGTGGTGGGCGTGGCGGCGTCGTGGGCGCTGGCACGGACGCTGAGCGGGCTTTTGTTTGGAGTGACGGCGAGCGATCCGGTGACGTTTGCGGGGATGCTGGTGATTTTGACGGGAGTGGCGGCGCTGGCAGGATATTTGCCGGCACGGCGAGCTTCGCGGATCGATCCGATGGAGGCGCTGCGGATTAGTTGAAAATTACGACGCGTGCGCAAAGCTGGAATTATTTTTTGAGAGAGCAGGCCGGGTGGCGGGGCGAGAAGAATCGCGATTGAATCTTGGGCCCGGGAGTGCTCGGGCGGGGCAAGCCCCGCCCCTACAGAGTATTCGCCACGCGTGATTCGGATGGCGAAAAGGAAAGGATTACATACCTTCGTAGTTGGGGCCGCCGCCGCCTTCGGGAACGACCCAATTGATAATTTGGTAGGGGTCGGCGATGTCGCAGGTTTTGCAGTGGACGCAGTTGGCGGCGTTGATTTTTAGTTTCAGAGCGCCGGTTGAGTCTTTCGCCATTTCGTAGACAGCCGCGGGACAAAAATACTGACAAGGATTGCCATATTCCACCACGCATTTTGTGGAGCAGATATTGGTGTCGGCGACGTGGAGATGGCAGGGCTGGTCTTCTTCGTGGCGCGTGCCGGAGTGGTAGACGTCGGTGAGGCGATCGAAGGTGAGTTTGCCGTCGCCTTTGAAGCGCTCGGGGGCGGGATGGCCCGCTTCCAATTTGTGATAGTGCTTGTAGCCGGCTTCGGTGTGCATAGGATCGATGAGGCCGCGGCCGCCGGTGATTTGTTGAAAGGCGGTTTGGACGAAGCCGCCGAGCATGCCGTGCTGGAAAGATTGATGGAAATTCCGGACTTTCCAGAGTTCTTTTTTGATGTAGCTTTGCTCGATTTTTTGCGGGAAGTTTTTAAGTGTTTTTGCGGAGGCGTCGCCGGTTTTCAGGGACTCGAAAATAGTTTCGGCGGCGAGCATGCCGCTCTTCATAGCCATGTGGATGCCTTTGAGGCGCTGGGAATCGAGGAAGCTGGCGGAGTCGCCGATGATGAGTGCGCCGTCGACGTAAGTGCGGGGCATGGCATACCAGCCGCCGTAGGGGAGAGATTTGGCGCCGTAGCGAACGAGTTTGCCGCCTTCGAGAATTTTTTTAAGGAACGGGTGCGTCTTCCAGGTTTGAAAGGCGGCGTGAGGATCGAATTGAGGATCGGCGTATTCGAGAGCGAGGACGAGGCCGATGGAGAGGCGATTGTTGGAAAGGCCGTAAATCCAGCCTCCGCCGTACATGTCTGGTGGGAACGGGCCAGCCCAGCGTGTGGGCGACGTAGCCAGGTTGGATGCGATCCGGGTTGAATGTCCCAAAGTTCTTTGATGCCGATGCCGTAGGACTGCGGATTGATGTTGTCGAGTTTTTTTGTGGCGACGAGATCTTTGGTGAGCGAGCCGCGCGGGCCTTCGGCGAGGACGGTGACTTTGGCGCGGAGTTCGTAGCCGGGAGTGAAGTTGTCTTTGGGCTTGCCGTTTTTGTCGAGGCCTTTGTCTTCGGTGATGACGCCGGCGATGCCTTCGCCTTCGTAGATGAGTTGCGCGCCGCCGAATTCTTTGAAGACGTTTACGCCGGCGGCTTCGACCAGGCCGCCTAGCCATTTGGTGAGCTTGTTGAGAGAGATTACATAGTTGCCTTTGTTTTGGAAGGGGGGCGGAGTGACGGGGAAACGGAAGGAAGAGCCTTTTGTGAAGAGGAGAGCGGCGGAATCGGTGACGGGCGTGTCGAGGGGGGCGGATTTTTCGAAGCCGGGGACGAGTTCGGCGAGGGCTTTGGGATTCATGATGGCGCCGGAGAGTTGATGGGCGCCGATTTCGCGGCCTTTTTCGAGGACGTAGATATTTTCGGCGGAGAGCGCGGGCTTGGCGCCGGAGTCGTTGTGCTTCTTGATGAGATTGGCGAGATGCAGGGCGCAAGAGAGCCCGGCAGGGCCTGCGCCGACGATAAGGACGTCGGCTTCGAGTTGTTCGCGTTGGACGGTCATGGCGTGAGTCATCTTAACAAAGCTCTCGGGTTTTCACCGGAGCTTCTGGAATCCGGCCAGCGTAATGCCCATTTGCCGGAGGGTTCCATCTTGCGTGGTTGTCTTTGACGATTGAGAATGAAGACTATCGAGCCTCGCCAGATGCAGAGCCATGCGAGTTGCTGAGAAAAGCGGCAGCAGAGCTGCCGCACTCCAAATCGCTACATTGCAATATTACCCGGACCTCAGTCATATGCGAGCGTCAGGCTGAAACTTGCGTGCCATGGCGCTACAGGAACGCCAATCTCTCGTCACACGAGGGGTAGTTGGCACGGCATCGTTGGACGTAAACTCTGTTCATGGTGTTCACGAAGCGACTACGCGAGGGGATACGGCGGGGGGAGATTACTTGCAGCGTGCGGATTTGGATGAGTCCGCGCGTCCGAGTGGGCGCGCGATACCGGATGGAGGAAGGCGAGATTGAAGTCGATTCGATTGAGCCGATCGGGTTTCCGGATATTACGCCGGAACTGGCGCGCGAGTCGGGATTCCTTGGCGTGCTGGACTTGCTCAAGGTGGCGAAACATGGGCGAGGCGAGAATATTTATTTAATCCGGTTCCACTACGTGCGGCCGCAACTTACGCAGCGTCGGAAGGGGCGGCGTAAGCTTGGCCACAATGCCGTGTAGTCAGACAAAGAGAGCCGACTGAGTGTTGGAAGCGTCCCTTCCATCCCTCCTCGTTCCAAACAGTCGATGAAGCGCCGAATCGAACGCTCACCTTCAGTTGGTTGCAGGACCGTCCTTCTTCGCGGTTATGCCGCGCCGATTCGAGAGGCTTCGTTTGATTACACGAGAGAAGAGCATTAGCAAACCTACAATTACGCCAAGAGGCAGGATAGTTTTGAGAACAAAGAACAGAGCGGCTCCCGAACCGCGGTGGACACATGACAAGATTAAATAAACTATCCATATAATAATAACACCTATCCCCACATAGTACACGGCGAAACCGGCTGCGACCAATAACAGCTCGCCGACTGTGACTACTGACTGCTTGGCGAAAGGTCTCATCATCATCTTGTACCCATGAGCATATCGCACCGAGTGACTATCCTTGCGCGTTTGTTTCGCCCAAAGGTGGATCTTCGGCTTAGATTCAAAGAATCGGATTCCGGGACCGGCAACATTAACTAGCCGTTTTCGACGCGGGCCTTTATGTCGGCGTAGGCCGCATCGATTAGGCTGCTTAAGGCTGCGGCGTTTGTGGGGGTTCCGGGTTTCAGCTTTACGTGGCGCATGAATTTGCCGGTGCCTTGGAGCAGGCGGGCGGGATCGGGTAGGGATGTGCCTTGGAAAAAGCCAACGTTTACGTGCGAGGCGAAGACATTTACGTAGGCGAAGGGGGCATCTCCCAGGCAGGCTGTTGGGCAGCCGTCATGCAGAAGCTCGCGGACTTCGTCCCCGCAGTTGCGCATGGCCTCAAACCAGCGTTGCGCGATGGCTCCCAATTCGCTTTTGTGTTGTTTCATCCAGGCGTCGATGGCGTGGTCGCGCTCGACAGCGCCGTCGAACCGCAGCAAGTCCGTTTTCATCATCGCTCGCGTTGAACGGGAAAGAAAACATTTTACACAGAGAGCACCAAGGGCACAGAAAAGAAAAAGCAGATTCCTCGCTTCGCTCGGAATGACACGTTTTTCATCGTGCGAATAAGCGTCAGCGTCGAAACGGAGTAATCGTGCAGTGTTTGCTGAGTTGCTGCTTCAACTGGTCAAAATCATTGACGCCGCGCGGAATGAGAAACCCCTTTGATGGTTCCCCGCTCCGAACAATCAGACCAAGGCGAGACTCCCCAAGAAAGCTGATTTCGTTTAGAGGGAATTCAAGGGTTGGCTTGCCGTCGATTGTACGGACAATACTTTTGTCGTTTAGATCGAAAGTTGTTTTTTCCCACAGCTTGGCAAAGCTTTCCCGGTAGATCAAAACAAGGCACCCGAAAACCCTAGAAACAGTATCCCTATACCGCTCCAGCCGAGAAGAAGACCAGCGCGGTCACTGAGGTCCAGGCGCGAGAGGATCAGGAAGAGCAGCATTAATCCGATGGAGCCGAACGCCCAGACGCGGAAGGCCTTCCGGTTTGTATTGGGCGGTACCGCATAGCGGGTCATAGGCGTGGTTAGGAGGATTTGGATTTTTCGAGGGCTTCGGTTAGGGCGGGCATGATTTCGAAGATGTCGGCTACGGCGCCGTAGTCGGCGATTTCGAAGATGGGGGCGTTGGCGTCTTTGTTGATGGCGACGATGGTGCGCGCGCCTTTCATGCCGACAACGTGCTGGATGGCGCCGCTGATGCCGAGAGCGAGGTAGAGCTTGGGGGCGACGGTTTGGCCGGAGCTGCCGATTTGGCGCTCCATGGGGAGCCAGCCTTCGTCGCAGATGGGGCGAGAGGCGGCGATTTCTCCGCCGAGGGCTTTGGCGAGAGCTTCGGCTTGGGGAATATTTTCGGGGGCTTTGATGCCGCGGCCGATGGAGACGATGATAGGGGCTTGCGTGAGGTCGACGGCGGATTTGGCTTCTTTGAAGAGGTCGAGAGGCTTGGTGCGGATTTGATCGGGGGTTAGCGTGACGGCGAAGGCGTTGATGGGAGCTTTGCCGGACGGATGCGCGGCTAGGAGATCGGCGCGGAAGGCTCCGGATTGGAAGGAGGCGAACCACGGGGCGGCGCCTTGGAAGGTGACGTCGGCGGAGGTTTTGCCTTGGAACATTTGGCGGACGAAGATGAGTTTGCCGGATTCGTGGCGGTAGGCGATGCAGTCGCCGATCATGCCTTTGCCGAGGCTGGCGGCTAGTTTGGGAGCGAAGTCGCGGACTTGGTAGGTGTGGGGGAAGAGGACGAGGTCGGGCTTGGCGGAGTCGATGACTTGCTTTAGGGCGATGCAGATAGGCGTCGGGCGTGTAGGCTTCGAGGAGATCGTGTTCGACTTGGAGGACTTCGGCGACGTTTTTTGTGGCTAGTTCGTCGGCGAAGGTGGAGACGCCTTTGCCGATGACTAGCGCGCTGATGGTGCTGGAGGTGTCCGCGGCGATTTGTTGGGCGGCGGCTAGCGTTTCGAAGCTGGCGTTGTTCCACTTGCCTTGGCGGAGTTCGGTGATGACTAGGATTTTCATGGGCTTTCCTTTTTTGCGCTTCCTCGGCGCGAGACGAAGAGAGATTTCTCGCTACGCTCGAAATGACGGTATCTGGGATCGGCTTGCCTAAATTACACGGGCTTCGAATTTCAGTTTCTCGACTAGCTTGGTGGCGACTTCTTTTGCAGTGCCGGTCAGGAATTCGGTTTTTTTGGTTTTTGTGGGGACGTAGATTTTTTCAATTTTTTGGGTGGGCTCGTGCTGGATGCCGAGAGATTCGCGAGTGATGGTGGCGATTTCTTTTTTCTTGGCGGCCATGATGCCTTTTAGCGTGGCGTAGCGGACTTTGTTGATGCCGGACTGGATGGAGAGGACGGCGGGGAGCGGGCACTCGATGTGCTGGAACCAGCCGGCTTCGAGTTCGCGCTTGAGCTTCATTTTTTCGCCGGCGACTTCGATGGCCATGATGATCGTGGCGTGGGGACGATCGAGGAGCGCGGCGAGGAGGACGCCGGTTTGGCCGAAGCCGTGGTCGTCGCTCTGGAGGCCGGTGAGGACGAGATCGGCTTTTTCTTTTGTGATGGCGGCGGCTAGGGATTTCGCGGAGCCTAGCGGATCGAGTTGGGCGAAATTGTCGTCGGAGATGTGGATGCCGCGGTCGGCGCCTTTGGCGAGGGCTTCTTTGATGGTTTGTTTTACGCGTTCGGGGCCCATGGAGAGGGCGATGACTTCGCCGCCGTGTTTTTCTTTGAGGCGGAGGGCTTCTTCGAGGGCGTAGCTGTCGGGTTCGTTCATTTCGAAGCCGATGTCGGATTCCTTGATCCAGTTTCCGGCGATGGAGAGTGGGGCGTCTTTGGCGGGGACTTGCTTGATGCAGACGATGATGTTCACGGAGTTTGTCCTTGTCGAAGACGTTTCGTGGAGCTGATGTGGAATCATTATACCAACTTACGATTGTTAGTTACTAACGGATTCGGCCGGGCCGAATTTGCTCAAGACGATGACGGCCTGAAGGCCGCCGCTACGACGGATTCGACCACCGAAGTCCTACCCTCAAAAAGCGAGGATGGGGCACCCCCGGATTCCAGCACCGAAGCACCCCGCCGATCTAAAGACCGGCCACTACAACCGCACAGACTGAAGTCTGTGCTACTTACTGGCCGCACCAACGTTTGAAAATCAGGGCGGCGTTTGTGCCGCCGAAGCCGAAGGAGTTCGAGAGCGCGTATTCTACCGAGGCTTTGCGGGCTACGTTGGGGACGTAATCGAGGTCGCACTCGGGATCGGGCGTTTCCAGGTTGATGGTGGGCGGCAGAATTTGATCGCGCAGCGCGAGGACGCTGATGCCGGCTTCGAGGCCGCCGGCGCCGCCAAGAAGATGGCCGGTCATGGATTTTGTTGAGCTGACGGGAACATTTTTGGCGTTTTCGCCGAAGACCCTCTTAAGGGCGCGCGTTTCGATGAGTCGCCGAGCGGGGTGGAAGTGCCGTGAGCGTTGACGTAGCTGATGTCTTCGGGCATGAGCTTCGCGTCCTTGATGGCGGCCGCATGACGCGGTAAGCACCATCGCCGTCGGAGGCGGGTTGCGTGATGTGATAGGCGTCGCCGGACATGCCGTAGCCAACAATTTCGGCGAGGATGGGCGCGTTGCGTTTTTGCGCGTGCTCGAGCGATTCGAGGATCAAAATTCCGGCGCCTTCGCCGACGACGAAACCGTCGCGGCCGGAGTCGAACGGGCGGCTGGCGTGAGCGGGATCGTCATTGCGGGTGGAAAGAGCTTTCATGGCAGCGAAGCCGCCGATGCCCATGGGAGTGATGGTGGCTTCGGTGCCGCCGCAGATCATCATTTCCGCCGCGCCACGCTCGATGATTTTGAAGGAATCGCCGATGGCGTGAGCGGAAGCGGAGCAGGCGGTGGCGGTGGCGGAATTGGGGCCCTTGGCTCCGTAGCGAATGGAAATGTGGCCGGAAGCGAGATTGACGATGGCGGACGGAATGAAAAAGGGAGAGATTCTTGCCGGGACCGCCTTGCAACCAATTTCCAGTGCTCGCGTTCGATGATATCGAAACCGCCGATGCCGGAGGAAACGTAGACGCCGACTTCGTCGAGGTCTGAATCTTCGGGTTTCCAGTTGGCGGATTTTACGGCGAAGTCCGCGCCGGCGAGGGCCACCTGGATGAAGCGGCCCATTTTTTTCAGTTCTTTTTTTTCGATCCAGAGGAAAGGATCGAAGTTTTTGATTTCGCCGGCGATGGTGCAATCAAAGCCAGTGGTATCGAATTGCGTAATCGTGCCGACGCCGCTTTGGCCAGCGAGGAGGTTCTTCCACGATTCCTCCGTGCCGATGCCCAGCGCGCAAACCAATCCAACACCCGTAACGACTACCCGGCGAGTCAAGTCTGTAATGCTCCCTGTTGAGGTGATAATTTCGTGGCTTACTTTCCCTTGGCGTGCTTATCGATGTACTCGACGGCGTCTTTCACCGTGGTCATCTTTTCGGCGTCTTCGTCGGGAACTTCGATTCCGAAAGCTTCCTCGAACGCCATAACCAATTCGACCTGGTCGAGGGAATCCGCACCGAGGTCGTCCACGAAGGACGCTGTCGGCGTCACTTCGGCTTCATCGACGCCGAGTTGCTCGACGATGATTTGTTTTACGCGCTCTTCCACACTGGCCATTCCGGTGTCCTCCGCGATTTGCTATCGCTTATTGTGCAACGACGTACACTAACAGTTTATCGGCCCCAATGCCGTGCTACGGACTCGAAAATCGTCAATCAGGCAACCTGCCCATTCTAGGCATCCCACTGCGCAAGGTCAACTTTGGTGCACTGAGGAACTGCCGCATTATCGGTAGCGACGTTTACCGGCGCTTTCCTAGACTGGGCAATCCCGCTGAGTACTGTCTTCGACGTTTTCCAGCATGGACCTGGATTTGCTTTTCTTCTTTCGCCTGCGATTTCTCCGGCGATCCTTTGCGATTCTTGCCCCGAAAAAAGCATCCTGTTCAGCCGTCCAGCCGTCTAAGCTTCTGACAACAATTCCTGCATACGTTGGCTCCCCACCGTTAGTTTGGCGACTGTTCACCAATATCAACTCCGCAAATAGCCAGGTCTCGCATCAAGCTAAATATAGACCGCCGTTGACGTCGAGGACGTGGCCGGTGATGTAGGCGGCTTCGTCGCTGGCCAAGAAAACGATGGCGTTGGCTACGTCGCGGGCTGTGCCCATGCGGCCTAGCGGGATGCGAAGCTTTAGTTCGTCTTTCACTTTGTCGGAGAGGACGTCGGTCATGGGGGTGGCGATGAAGCCGGGGGCGACGGCGTTGACGGTGATGTTGCGCGAAGCGATTTCGATGGCGATGGCTTTGGTGAGGCCGACGAGGCCGGCTTTGGCGGCGACGTAGTTGGCTTGGCCCGCGTTGCCCATTTGGGCGACGACGCTGGCGATGTTGATGATGCGGCCGGCGCGGGCTCGCATCATTGTGGAGAGGGCTTGCTGGATGCAGAGGTGGGCGCCGGTGAGGTTGGTGCGGATGACGGCGTCCCAGTCTTCCTGTTTCATGCGGAGGGCGAGGCCGTCGCGGGTGATGGCGGCGTTGTTGACGAGAATGTCGAGGCGGCCGATATTTTTCGAGAGTTTGCTTGAAGCCGGATTTGATTTGGTCGGGGTCGGCTACGTCCATTTTGATGGCGATGGCGTCGCCGCCGGCGGCTCACGATTTCGGTTACCAGCGTGGTGAGTTTTTCTTCGTTGCGGGCGGCGACGGCTACTTTTGCGCCGGCTTCGGCGAGGGCTAGCGCGGTTTCGCGGCCTATGCCTTGGCTGGCGCCGGTGACTAGGGCTACTTTGTCTTTTAGGTTGAACATCTTTTTTCCTGTATTACTTTTTACTGGGTTAGAGATTTAACCCTAAGACCTTTAACCCCAAGACCCACCCTCAAAAACCGAGGGTGGGGCACCCTCCGTTGGGTTACGACTCGGCGGAACGGATACAACCAGCAAACTCGTGCGACTGCGCACGGGCTGAAGCCCGTGCTGCTACGCGGCGTCGGAACGGGCGCCGGCGATTTTTTCTACTGTGGCGGCTAAACTTTTTTCGTCTTCGACGTTGAGAGTGGCGGCGGAGCGCTCGATTTGGCGGAGGAGGCCGGAAAGGACGCGGCCTGGGCCAGCTTCCACGAAAGTGTTTACGCCTTCGTCGATGAGGAGGCGGACGGATTCTTCCCAGCGGACGGGCATGGTGACTTGGCGGATGAGGGCTTCGCGGGCTTCGTCGCCGGTGGAGATGGTGTCGGCATCGACGTTGGTTACCAGCGGGACGGACAAGTTTGAGAAATTCGCTTGCTTAAGATCTTCAGCCAGGCGCTCTTGCGCGGGCTGCATTAGCGCGGAGTGAAACGGCGCGGAGACGGCCAGGATTACCGCGCGCTTGGCGCCGAGTTGCGAGGCAATTTCGACGGCGCGCTTTATGGCGGCGGCGTGGCCGGAGATGACGGTTTGCTCGGGAGAGTTTAGGTTGGCGGCGGAGCAAATTTCGCCGTTTGAGGCGCGCTTACAGGCGTCGGCTACTACTGCGGGCGAGAGGCCCATGATGGCGGCCATCGCGCCTACGCCCGCAGGGACGGCTTCCTGCATGTAAGTGCCGCGCTTGCGGACTAGCTTGAACGGCGTCGCAGAACTTCAGCGAGCCTGCTGCCACCAGCGCGGAATATTCGCCGAGGCTATGGCCGGCGACAAAATCGGGAGTGAGGCCTTTTTCGGCGAGAACGCGATAGACGGCAACGGAGCAAGTGAGAATGGCGGGTTGCGTGTTGGCGGTGAGTTTGAGCTCGTCTTCGGTGCCTTCAAAGCAAATCTTGGAAATGGAGAAGCCGAGGGCATTGTCGGCTTCTTCGAAGACGGCGCGGGCTACCGGATATTTTTCCGCCAGCTCTTTGCCCATGCCGGGGTACTGCGAGGCCTGGCCTGGAAATACGAATGCTACTTTGCCCATCGTCAATTCCTCTCCTGAGGCGTCATACGAGAACGCTCGCGGCCGAGAGCTCCTGTTCGATTTTTTCGTTGATGCGCGCGCGGGACAGGCCCGCGGCCACGCGGATGGCGTTTTTTACGGCTTTGGCGTTGGAACGGCCGTGGCCGATGACGCAAACGCCGCGGACGCCCAACAGCGGCGCGCCGCCGTACTCCGTGTAATCGATCGTCTTCTTCAAACCTTTCAAAGCGCCTCGCGAAAAAAGAAAACCGACCTGCGACGCGAGCGAGCTTTGGATCGACTTTTTCAGCAAGCCGAAAATCTGGACGGCGAAGCCTTCGCAGATTTTCAGTGCGATATTGCCGACGAAACCGTCGCTCACGATGACGTCCACGTTTCCGGAGAAAAGATCTCCGCCTTCCACATTGCCGACAAAATGGACGGGGCTCTTTTTCAGGCGCGTATAAACTTCGCGCGTGAGTTCATTGCCCTTTATTTCTTCCTCGCCGACGGAGAGCAAGCCGACGCGGGGGCGGCGGTTGCCAAAAGTCGCGCGATAATAGATTTCGCCCATCACCGCAAATTGCACCAGATGCTCGGGCTTGGAATCAACGTTGGCGCCGACATCGAGCAAGCACGGAAACGCCGCCCTTGGCATTGGGGAAAGGCGCGGCGAGCGCGACGCGATCGACGGATTCCAGAGTACCGAGCAAAAACCTTGCGACGGTCATGACGGCGCCGGTGTTGCCGGCGCTGACGAAGCCGTCGGCCTTGGCTTCGCGGACCAGGCGCGCGGCAACGTGAACCGAACTGTCTTTCTTGCGCCGAAAAGCCTGAGCCGGGTGATCGTCCATGGTGATCACTTCGCTTGCCGGGACAATTTCGATGGGCAAGTTGGGCGCGGCGTGCTTGGCCAGTTCCGCGCGGACGATGCTGGGCTGCCCGACGAGCAAAACGCGCACGCCCAACTCCCGCGCAGCCAGTACACTGCCTTCAACCTCGGGGCGGGGAGCGTTGTCTCCACCCATGGCGTCAACAGCGATTGTGATCATCGGATTAATCCGACCGCTTAACCGGGCCGCGAGTTCTCGGACAAGACCGGCAGGAAAAGGCGGCCTTCAGGCCGACTTAGTCTTGCACGGCACGGCCTTTATAGAAGCCGCAATGGGGACAAGCCTGATGCGGCTGCTTTGTTTCGTGGCAATTCGGGCATTCGCCGAGCGGCGGCTTCTCCAGAAAGTCATGGGCTCGCCTGGTGCTCGTGCGTCGCTTCGAATGCCGTCGTTTTGGGTTAGGCATAGCAATACTCCTCGTTCCCGCCCTAGTGGGCGGATTCTATGGGCTTTCGGCCCTGTAAACTATTGTTTTTTCAGCCAGTCCTGCTTCAGGCGCGCGAGAGGAGCCAGCCGCGGGTCCGTCGCGTGGGTCTCGCAGCGGCACTCCTCGTGATTCAAATTAGCACCGCAATTTGGGCACAATCCCCGGCAGTCACTTTGGCAGATGACCTTCAGAGGCAGAGCCAACAAGACCTGTTCTCGGAGCACATCCGCCAGAAAGAGGCCATCGCCTTCAAAAAAGCCGATCTCGGTGTCGTCATCCTTCAGCCGGTCTTCTTTCGGCTTTGCGCCCTTGGGTAGAGGGGCATAGAACAGATCGAAAGAGCGATTCACGTCTTCGATGACCGGTTCGAGGCAGCGCGCACAGACCATTTCGATCTTGGTTTCGAGCTGGCCTTCGATGCGAATCTGGCCTTCGAGAAGCTCGGCCGTGGCGGTGACTTCCAGCGGCGCGACTTGCTTGATCTCGGAGGAATGGTAATCGATGCTGCCCGGGGCAGTACGCTCTTCCGGATACGCAGCTTGCGAACGGCTAGCTCTTTTACATCGAGGAACAAGTCTGGAACGCCTCCGGCGCTAACGCTCATGCTTTATCATTATTCCGTCGCGCGAGCAGCAAGTCAAGGAACGGGGCTGCTTTCTGGGACGATTGCTGCAAGCTTGGCAAGGGGTGGCTCTAGTACCGGCTGGACAAAGCTGAATTCAGCCTAGACGGATGCTGCGCGTGATTGCGGTTGGATGCCTGTGGCTTGCACACGCGCAATAATCCATCCCTCCGGCTTTTGAATGAGGATGACGGTCATCCGGACACAGCCAGGATTTGGCTCTGTCGAGTTTTTCGGCGGGTTCCCAAGCGAGATGATCACCATGGCTTTGCTTTCCGACGAACTGGACGTCTTCAATTTTGCCCGAGCGCCTTCGCCCATCCTTGTGCTGCGAAGATAAGACCCGCTGCCTCCTGGATGGCAGGGGGACCAATCGACAGGTCGCCACGAGGATCGACAAACTGGCCGTCCGGCGCAAACATTCCTGCAAAGTCAGATGCCCGGCCAAGGCTCCAGGCCTCGCACTACTTGCCGCACGGAAACAATTTCGTTCGGCGGTTTTGATGGGAGAATCGGTTGGGTGGCGAGCCAGATCTTCGCGGAGCGAAACGAGTGTTAACCCCCGATCGGTTAAAAGGCGAGTGGCGAAACAGCCTTGTTCGTGGAAAATTCCGAGTAGCATATGGTCCGTGCCAACGTGTTTGCTCCCGAGACGCTCCGCCTCCTGCGCAGCCACTGTTCAAGATGCGCTTGCACTCGGGGGCTGAGCGGTACTTCCACCGAAGTGGAGATGCGTGCTCCGCGGGTAATGTGAGATTCGATTTCGTCGCGGAGGGCTTGTGCGCCGCCTTTTTGACTCAGAAACCTGCGCGTGAGAGCGTGATCTTCACGGATTATTCCGAGCAACAGATGTTCTGTTTCGATGGTCGTGCTTCCGTACTGGCTGGCTTCGTAACGGGCGAAGAAAATCGCGCGGCGCGCTTTCTCTGTGTAGCGTTCGAACATGGGTCAACTCGCATCTCCGGTGAAGCGCCGGCGCAGCTCGATTCGGAAAATTCGCGGGAGCAGGAGCTGCAAAAGCGAGGATACACCGGAGAAAGTCGGAAGGTCAGCAAGCATTTGAAATCGCCAGCCCGTCACTAGAGATTGGAAACCAGCGGCAATGGTTGCTAGCGAAGACTACGGCGAAAAGAAAGAAACGCGCAAGAAATGCATGGGACTAGTACTTGGAGGAGACATTTTATGCGCCCGTTCCGCGGGACATATCTTGCTGACATGACGCATCTTAAGGCGGGGTGATACTTTGAGAGGAGTTTGGTTCGGTTCGTGCATTTCTTGAGGTCCCGGTCGAAATCGCATCGGAGGAGACTTCATGAGATTCCGTACCATGCTTTCTTTGGCCACCTTTTTTCTTGCCTGCTTCACCATTGCCGTGTTCGCGCAATCCCTGCCCGCGAAATGCGGCCAGTTACGAGCGAGCCTACGCGCCGGAGAATCAATCCGTATCCGGACAGATCGCTACGGTAGGTGATGCTGCGTTTGCCATCAGCATCACAAAAGACAATCAAAAGCCAGAAATCCGTGGAATTCCTGGTGGATGACAAGACGACAGTGGAAGGCAAACTGACCATCGGAGCGCAAGCGATGGTGGAATACCGCTCGGACAACGGGAAAAATGTTGCCGTACACGTTGTGGTGACGCCGGCTTCCGGCATCGCTCCGTACTGACCTACTGCCTTTTCCTTTTGCAGCTCAGTGCAATCCTGTATATCGCCCAGCCCGATACAGGCTCAATCTGGAGAACTCAAGGATAGCTCGAGGAGTCCTGATGCGCACGACTCTGAAGATTGTCCTGCCCTTAATCGTCAGCGTGGCGGTGGTGTCTTTGTTGTTCGCGGCGTACCAAGTGAGGACGGAGAGGCGCAATCTTCGCAGCGAGCTATCGCGGCGCGCGGAAATACTTGGCGAGAGTCTCCAAGAGACTGTCGAGCCTCTGCTGGATCACGGGCCGAATAAAAATTTCAACGGATCGTGGCGCGATTCGGACAGAGAGAACATTTGGAAGGCGTCGCGGTTTATGACGCAGGATGGGGCTGCGCTGGCAATTACCGCGGGGCTTGGCGCCGGAATTTCAAACACGTCCGGCGGCAGCAAAGCGGGCCGCGCAACTGGACGCGGGTTATGGAGAATTTCTGACGGCGGAAAGTTCGGAGGCTGGGGAGGAGAAGCACCTGCGGCTCCGATGCAGGTTTATGCGCTGCCATTGCATCGCGACGGGCAAGCGGCCGGCACACTTGTTTTGATTCACGACGCGAGCTACATCGACACGCAAGTCGAGCACACGCTCAGGGACGCGTTTCTCAACGCAGCGATTCAGACGATTCTCATCAGCCTGCTGGCGTTCGTGCTGGTGAGGTGGACATTTACCGCGCCGCTGGCACTGACGGCGAAATGGCTGCGAACGCTGCGGACGGGACAGACGAACGCTCCGCCGATGGCGCCGCAAGGGGAAATTTTTGAACAACTGCATCAGGAAGTGACACACCTTGCGCATGATTTGAATGCGGCGCGAGCGTCGGCGGAAGAAGAAGCGCGGCTGCGCGACTCCAATGTATCCATCTGGACGGCGGAACGGCTGCGTGTGAGTTTGCGAAACAAATTGCAAGAGAAGCCGCTGTTTGTTGTCTCCAACCGCGAGCCGTACTTGAACGTGTACGCCGAAAAGAATGGCGCGGTGGAAATTATTGTACCGGCGAGCGGAGTGGTGACGGCGATTGAGCCGGTGCTGGTGGCGTGCGATGGGACGTGGGTGGCGCACGGATCGGGGAGCGCGGATCGCGAATTCTCCGATGTGAATGACCACCAGCGCGTTCCACCGGAGCGGCCGAGCTACACGCTCCGTCGCGTGTGGCTGAGCAGCGAGGAAGAGAAAGGGTATTACCAGGGGTTTGCGAACGAGGGGCTTTGGCCGCTGTGTCATATTGCGCATACGAGACCAGTATTCCGGCCAGAGGATTGGGTGCATTACCAGCGCGCGAACCGGCGCTTTGCGGACGCCGTGCTGCAGGAGATGGAAGGGACGGAGTCGCCGATATTGCTGGCACAGGACTATCACTTTGCGCTGCTGCCGCGGATGGTAAAGGAAGCGCGTCCGGATGCGCGCGTGGCGATTTTCTGGCACATACCTTGGCCGAATCCGGAAGTTTTTGGAATTTGCCCGTGGCAGCGGGAATTGGTCGACGGGCTTCTCGGTGCGGACTTGATCGGGTTTCACATCCAATCGCATTGCAACAATTTTCTGGAGACGGTGGATCGCGCCGTGGAAGCGCTGACGGAGTGGGACCGTTTTGCGGTGAACCGGCAGGGCCACGTCACGAGGGTCAGGCCGTATCCGATCAGCGTGGCGTTTCCGGAAAACGGAACTGCGCCAGACGAATCACGAAGCGCGGGAGAGGAGCGCGCCGCTCTCTGCCACGAATTAGGCATCGACGGCAGCCTTCTTGGCGTGGGCGTCGACCGCGTGGACTACACAAAGGGAATCATCGAGCGCTTCCGCGGCATCGAGCACTTCCTGGATCTTCACCCCGCTTACCAGCAGCGCTTCACGTTTGTGCAAATTGGAGCGCCGAGCCGCACGGAAATAGCGCGCTACAAACATTTTCTGGACGAGGTGAGCGCGGAAGCGGACAGGATTAATGCGCGGTTCCAGGCGGGCCGCTGGAAACCCATCGTGCTTTTAAGAAAGCACCATTCGCACGAAGAGATCGGGCGGTATTACCGGGCCGCTTCCGTCTGCCTGGTTACTTCGCTGCATGACGGGATGAATCTGGTGGCCAAGGAATTTGTTGCGGCGCGGGAGGACGAGCGGGGAGTGCTGATGTTAAGCACGTTCGCCGGCGCGGCGCACGAACTGCCGGATGCGCTGCTCGTGAATCCCTACGACGTGCAGCAGATGGCTGAAGCGATCTATCGCGCCCTGGAGATGCCGGAAGAAGAACAAGCCCGACGAATGGAGCGAATGCGAGAAACCGTGCGCGAACACAACGTCTTCCGGTGGGCCGCCCATCTGCTTTCCGATCTTACGGAAATTCGCATCGACGCCCCTGAGCGAATCGAGGTGCAACAAACGCCATGACGATACCGTCTCGCAGCCGTCCCCCGGCATTATCAAATGCGGAGCGCGCCGCCAAAGCTCCCGTCGAACAGGAGAGCCGTAGCATGAACATCGCGGAAACGCCGTTCGAGTTCTTCACCGTGGCGTATTTGACGCGCATCGGCAACCAGTCCGCGGGCACGCTAGCCGAGCTGCTGAAGGGCCTGCAACAATGCAGCGACGCCTCCATCTTTCATCACACCTTTCAAACGCTGAGCAGCCACCATTTTCTTACCGAAGGATTTTCCAATGACTTCGCGCAGTGGGCGCACGCGGACGCCAACCGGGAAGACTTGGCGGAACAGCTCGCAGCGCTGGACGTCCGAGATTATCTGTCTATCGCCGCGCTGCGCACCGATTTGTGCCGCGTGGTGCAGGAATACTGCGCAGCGAACCCAGCGCTTGCCGAGCAAACGGCGCTGGAGCGCTTTTATTTCTGCGAGAGCTCGGAAGTTACCCTGCCGGTGGGCATGACGGCGCGAACGCTGGAAGAATTCCGCACGGGCGTCGAGCACCTGGGCCATGCCTCCTTTTACTTCCATTTCATTTCTTCGCGGCTGCGCCTGCAATTGCAAACGAACGACTTTTCGCATTGGCTGGCGGACGGACTGGGGCTGGGAACGCTGGCGGACAGCGTCAATCACATCGACATTTACACAAACACACTCGACAGCGCACGCGCCAAAGTGCTGCGGCTGATCGACCGTGAGAGGAGAAAAGGATGAGCGAAGTAGCGATCGCCAGCCGGATTCCGCTGGAGGAGTACGCGGCGCTGCTTGGCGCGGGCGAAATCGACGAGCTGCGCGTGCTCGCGAAACCTTTGCGAGGCCGCAGCATGGAAATGATCAACTCGACCGCGGTGGGCGGCGGCGTCGCGGAGATTCTTAACCGCCTGCTGCCGCTCGCGGAAGAACTCGGGCTAAACATGCGCTGGGACGTAATGACGGGCGGCGATGACTTCTACGGAGTGACGAAATCGTTCCACAACGCGCTGCATGGCGCTCCCTATCGCGCGGATCCAAAAGATTTTGAGATTTTTCTGGCATGCAATCAGCAGAATCTGGCGCGGCTTCCGCTCGACGCCGAGTTCATGATTATCCATGATCCGCAGCCCGCAGCGCTGATCGAAGGACGCAAGGGAAGCGGGAATCACTGGGCCTGGAGGTGCCATATTGATTTATCTCATCCCAACCGGCAGGTTTGGGATTTTCTCGAGAAGTACGTGGCACGCTACGACGCCTCGATGTTTTCGTCGCCAGAATTCGCACGTGAGCTGCCCATCCCTCAGTATCTTTTTTATCCGGCGATCGATCCTCTTTCGGAAAAGAACCGCGATCTGAACCCGGAGTTTGTGGCGCAGACGCTGGCACGCTATCAGATCGATCCGCTGAAGCCTATCCTTACGCAAATCTCAAGGTTTGACCGGCTGAAAGATCCGGTTGGCGTGATTCGCGCGTACCGCATCGTGAAGCGATATTTCGATTGCCAACTGGTGCTGGCAGGGGGCAGCGCTTCGGATGACCCGGAGGGAGCGGAGGTTCTGAAAGAGGTCCAGCAAGAAGCTAATGGCGAGGCGGACATTCACATCCTCGAATTGCCGGCTTGGGCTCCGCTGGAAGTGAATGCACTGCAGTGTGCTTCAACGATTGTGGTGCAGAAGAGCCTGCGAGAGGGTTTCGGGCTGACCGTTTCCGAGGCGCTGTGGAAGAAGAAACCGGTGGTGGCTTCGGCAGTTGGCGGGATCCCTGTGCAAGTCATCCACAAACACACGGGGCTTTTGGCGCATTCGGTAGAAGGAACGGCGTATCAAATTCGTTTTTTGCTATCGCATCCGGAGATCGCGACGAAGCTCGGCGAGAACGGGCATGAGCATGTGAAGGAAAACTTTCTGATTACGCAAAAGCTGAAGCGCTATTTGACGCTTTACCTGGCGATGGCGCGCGCGTAGGAGGGCGGGGCCCTTACAGGGTAAACAAGCAACGCCTCTACAGATTTTGTGGGCTGGGCGTTGTTGTGAATTCTTCTGGAATGCTGCGCTGGCAGCGCAGACGTTCGGAGGGCAATGCTGCCTGGTAAAACTGTGTGGATCTCAGTAGGTCAGCGACCAGCCGACCATGGTCATCGTCAGCACGAGCAATAACATTCCCGTGCTTACCACGCTAAGAATTCTTCCGTGGCCGAGGAGATAGTCGCGCGATTCCGCGTCAATGCAAAGAAGGACGGAGACCACCAGGACGACTCCCCAGGCAAGAATGGCAGGCAGCCCGGGATACCTGCCGATCATGGACAGAAATTGGCCCGGGGGCTGGCCTGCGGGAATCCACCAGGGGATCATGGGGGCGACGCCGGCGGCGAGCGAAAGAGTCAGCAGCTTGCGCGTAAACCAGCCTTTGACTTTTGGCCGGGCCTCTTTCCAAACGAAATAATCCCAGGCGAGTAAAGCGACGGCAAAGAGCACCCACCCGTAGAGCGCGGCTTTTTGGTCGAACCACCACCAGGCGCGAAAGACGAACCGCGCATTGTGTGCCATAACGAAGCGGGGAAGCAGAAAAATGGCCACGAGGCCGTTGGCGGCCACGGCGACTAGCAGCGTGACCAAGCTCATGAGCTGAAACCAGTATCGCGTAGGAACCCGCCTACACCTGGTGCAAACGGATTGTTTGGGCAGGAAATTCAGTCCACATCGGTCGCAGAACACGGCTGGTCTCCCTAATCGCGGGATTCGATCCTGCAGATGGAAGCAAGAGTATCTGATTGGAATCGAAAAAAACTACTGGTCTGACGGGCAGTTGAAAGGGCAGGCAGTATTGGTAGTATGTAGGCATCCAGCCAGATACCCTTCCGGGGCGAAGTGCCTAAAGAGCAGTGCCAAAAACAGAGTAGACCTGAAGATAATTCGAACGGTCAGGCGGGGGTGCAAAATGACCGAGGCCTCGAAACACTGGGAAGGCCAGATTGTCGATGGGATTTATCCCTTGCGGCAATATCTTGGCGGATCCGATCACAGCGCGGTGTTCTTAACCGAGTACAGCGAAGGCGGGCCACAAAAAGCGGCTATCAAACTATTTCCAGCTAACGATTCGCAACAGCCGAAGCGCAGATCTCGAGCTGGGAGTCTGCCTCGCAACTATCGCATCCGAATCTGCTGCGATTATTCCGCGGAGGCCGGTGCAGGATCGACGGCAACGATTTGTTGTACCTGGTGATGGAGTTCGCCGAAGAAGACCTCTCGCAGATTCTTCCGCAGCGTCCGCTAACGGCGGAAGAAACGCGCGACATGCTCTGCCCAGTTCTGGATGCGCTGGAATACATTGCATGGCAAGGGCTTTGTGCATGGCGACCTGAAGCCTGCAAATATCCTGGCCATGGGAGACCAGCTGAAAATTTCGAGCGATGCGATTTCGCGCGTCGGAGAAGCCCAGAGTGCAACCAAGAGTGCGAGCGTTTACGATCCGCCTGAAGCTATCAGCGGAATGCTGACGCCAGCGGCCGACGTATGGTCGCTGGGGACGACATTGGTTGAGGTGCTGACGCAGCATTTGCCGGAATGGCAACCCGGGCCGCATCGCGAGCCGGTTGTGCCCGCAAATCTGCCCGCGCCATTCCTCGAGATCGCGCGGCAATGTCTGCGTCTGGAGCCTCAGCGGCGGATTAGCGTCGCAGACATCGCGGCTCGGATGAATTCGCGCGCGGCGGTGGCGTCCGCTTCAGCCTCTGCTTCGCCATCGGTGGCGGCGGGATCGAATGCGAGCCCCGTAATCGCGACGCGCCAGGTTTCTTCGGTGCCGCCCAGGCCGATGGCATCGCCGGCGGCGCCTCCGCGAGTGGCTCCACGAGCACAGTCGAATCCACACCGGCCGCCTGCGTACCGAGTATCGGGCGCGAGGCCGCGCTTTTTATTGCCGTTATTGTGGCTGCACTGGCGTTTGCCGCAATTCTGACGGTGCCACGGCTGCTCACGCACCGGCCGGAGAGTTCGTCCACGCCAGCCGGAGATTCCGGAAAACCAACTCGCTCTACCGCTCCTTCAAAGGCCGTTGCGTCTGCAGATTCGACCAAGCCAAAGACTACAGCCGGGCGCGAGCCGGCGATATCTCAGGCGGCGAAATCCGAGGTACCGTCTTCGCCGCAATCCGTGCCGGACGCTTTGCGGCCTACGAGCGAAAAAGAGCAGCCTACCGCCGCAGCCCCGGCTACTGCAGCGCCTGCCTCTGAGGAGTTTGCGAAACCGGCCGCGAGTGGAGTCGTCTCGGCTCGGGGCGAAGTTCTGGATCAGGTCCTGCCGGATGTGTCGGCGAAGGCGCGCGCGACCATTCGCGGGAAGGTCCGCGTGAGCGTCAAGGTGCATGTCGATCCCGCTGGGAGCGTATCTGCGGCGGAGTTTGATTCTCCCGGACCTAGCCAATTTTTCGCGGATCTAGCTCTCAAGGCGGCGCGAAAGTGGGCCTTTACGCCGCCAGAAGTGAATGGAAAAAGTGTGGCGAGCGAATGGCGGCTGCGGTTTGAATTCACGCCAGGGGATACCAAAGTGTTTTCTGCGCAGACGACACCTTAGAGATCCATGGCAAGTGTAGGAACAAAGTCGAGCGTGGACGGAACCTCTGCGCGGCGAGCAGCGCTAGGTTCTTTTGCAACACGGCAAGGCACCTGTCCAGAGGGACGGCGCTCCCAAAACTTTCGCGTATGAGTAACTCCCCGAACTAGCTGAAAGCAATCAAGTTAAGAAGTGATTGGCGGCAATCTGGCCCGCCGTACCATACCCCTATGCACGCACGACTCGTAATTTCGCTTGGAACAGGCGGCGCTTTTTGTGCGCCCGCAGGTGGCGGAGCCTCAGCGAATGAACGAGCGACAAAATCAAAATGGGTTGGGCAACGAGACTAGCGGTGAAGCTACGCGAGGCTGGATGCATGGTGCGATCCGCTATGCGGGCGTGCTCGCGCTCATTGGCGGTATTTCGCTCGCGGCGGGCTTTGAGACAGCGCGCCGGACGCTACCGGCGCCGGCGCTGGATAGTAACCTGCCGGCCGTGAAACCTTCGCACACGGTTTCCGCCGTGCGGATGCCTAGCGCCGAAAAAAGCAGTGCCGATGCGGATTTAGGCCGTCTCCCGCCGCAGCAGCAAGCGGAGCGCCTCTTAGAGCGGGCGATGCATGACGATGCGGCATCTCTCGACTTGTTGCGCGAAAGCGTGGATGGCTGGCGAGGCCACCTTAGGAATACGGACCAGCTTTTTGATTTGGTGCTGGCGGCGCTAAATTCGCACGATCTTCGCGTGCGGACGGCAGCGGTGGACGTGGACCTTGCGGCCAACAATCTGAGCAAATCGCCGGAAAGCGTTGCGCGGTTGATGCGGCAGTTGCAGCGCGATCCCGCCGGGCGCGGGATGGCGTTGTGGCGGCTGGGTTCGCTGGGAAATCGCGGCGTCGAGCCTGAGAAAGTGCTCACCAACCTGCTGAACTATGTGCACGATCCGAGCGAGCAGACGCGCTACTGGGCGGTAGAAGGGTTGGCCATGTTGGGGAACGACGCCACGATTGATCCGCTGCTGGACGTCCTGGCGCACGATCACTCGCCGCGAGTGCGCGAGCGAGCCGCTAGCAGTCTGGGTCAATCCGGAATGTTGACGCGGGAAGAGCGGCTGGCGGCCGTGCCACACTTGCTGAATTTTGCCGACGACGATTCGCTGGCCGCGAATACCCGGGAACTGGTGTATGGAACGCTTCGCGTGATTACAGGTGCGGAGCTGGGGAATGACGCGAACGCCTGGCGCGCGTGGTGGGCAAATCACGATCCGGCGCAAGCGCGACCCCGTCTGAGCACGAAGGTTCTACGCGCCTAAATCCCGCATGAGCACGTATTCTTTTGCATACAGAAGTTTCGATCGGTCGCCGAATTTCCACGCGTATTCCGTCGGAGCTTGAGAAAATAGGCTCTCCAGAAATGACAGCCGGGGAACACGATTCTCTCTTGGGAGGATTATGTTGAGACGCTTTTTACTCAAGACGACCGGGCCACTCTTTACAGTCCTACTTGCCATCTTCATTGCAATGGGAGCATTCTCCCCCGCATCGGCGCAGGAAAAGAAAGCCCCACAAACCGATGGTGTGGATAACACCAAAATGGGAGCATATCGAGCCATCGCCCAGCACGCGTACCTGGAGTTTCAGAAGGGCGACTCCGCGGCTGCGGCGCTGCTTGCACGGAGCCTCGAACGCGTTTGGGATAAAGGCGAAGACTACGGCGGCGACACCGCTCTGAAGAAAACACATCCTGATCTGTTCGAAGAGATCGATAAAGCCATGGACGACTTCATCACGCCATTGATGGAATACAAAACCAAAGTCCCCGATCAAGCCAGAATGAAAGCGGCTTTTAGCGCCTATATGGAAAAACTGAAACTCGCCGATTGAGCGCCGAACAATTCCCCGCTGGGTTAAACCCATAATGTGAACAGACCTGGCTGATTTTTGGCGAAGCCTAACGTGACAGAAGCCTGTGTACCCTCGGGCTAAGTTTCAATGCGAAGTGCCAGGCGAGTGAAACAGCCAAGTCAGCAACAAGTGCGTGGGCCAATACACCAAGCCGACAATGATAATGAACGCGGCCGTGAGGTGAATGGGGGCCGGTCCCCAGCCGCGGTTAAAGACGGGATCTCTGTAGGCGTAGTTCATGTTGATTTCCGCCGGCAAGAAACGAGAAACGATCAGAAGAACGGCGGCGATTGCGGCTTGCAGACCCAGTGCGCGCTTGTCGTAGCCGACTCGTCGCAGAGTCCAGAGCAGGACCAAGGGCAGTCCGATGTGAAAGGTCGAGAGCAGGCGCACCCAGAGCGGGTAGCGAGCGTCCCACATATAATTTGTCCCACCGATGAGATAGCGCCCCGTCGTGAGCCTCCAGCCAACGTCCAGAATCCAAAATAGACCCGCGGCCAAAGAGCTGACGGCCTGGCTGGAAAGCAGCAATGGATTCGCCGACCAAATCCCGATAAAACTCAGGATCACTGCGACGTCGCACAGGTGCAACAGATTCGCCCAGCCCCACACGCGGAAATAACTGGGCAGCCAGACGATCATCCAGCACAAGCTAACCCATCGGAGAATGGGAAAAGTGTTCGAGGTGAACGACATGCGTTTTGCCTTTTCGCTGCGTGAAGCCGGCTAAGGCTATCACAACCGGTGGCGGAGATTGCCTTATCGCAATTCTGAAATTTCACAGCGCGATGGCGTGGAGTGTTCAGCGATAACCCAACTCGGGGCCGAGTTGGATGGAGCTCGGCATGAAGGTTCCGCTGCCGCGAGCGACTTCCTTGCCGCGACTGTCGAGGAGCACGCCTTCCGCGATGTACAGCCGCTTCGAGCGGCTAACGACCTGGCCGCGTGCGAGAAGATGGCCTTCAGAGACCGGGCGCAAGAAGTAGAGCTGGAAGGAAGAAGTTACGACAAAGAAGTCCGTGACGAGAGACTGGACGGCAAAGAAGGTGGCGTCGTCGAGGGCCTTAAAATAAACGGCTCCGTGAATCGCGCGAGCAGCATGGTAAAAGTCCTCGCGCACCGGCATTTCAATTTCCGCGCGTCCTGCTTCGGGGATGCGTAGCGACGGCCGGAACCATTTGTTAATAGGTGCGCTGTTGTACATAGCGCCGAGCGTTTCGAAGTGTTTGTGTTCCATGGTCTGTGGTTGGGTTCGCTCCGGGATTCGAAAAGAATCTAGATCTTAGCCCGTGGCAGAAGCATTTGAGCCGAAATGTTCCTGGTACTTGCGAAGCAGAAATTGGTCGGTCATTCCGGCGATGTAATCGCAAACGACGACGTGACGAGCCTCAGTGGCCGCAGATTCTTCATGGGAGGGCGGCATCGAGCCGGGCGAATCGAGGTAGTAGAGAAAAAGCTGTTCAAGGCAGCAGATCGAGCGGTCACGGTCTTCGGTGATGGCCGGGTGATTATAAATGTGCTTGAAGAGAAAGCGTTTCAGTTCGGCGTTGCCAACTGCAAGCGCGTCGCTAAATCCCGCAAGCCTGCGCGGGGCACGCCGGATGTCATCGACGGTTTTGACACCGGAACCAAGCACGCGGCGCTGCGTGGCATCGATCAGGTCGGTGGCGAGGCGATCCAGTACGAGACGGAGGGCGGCGTTGAATTTAAGTTTCTCCCGCCCGTCGGGATAAGCAGCATCAATCTGCGCGCAGGCTTCGGCGAACAGGGGTGCTTCCTTCTGCAAGACCTCAAGATCGAGAAGATCCGCTTCGCGCGCGTCATCGAGGTCCGCCGTGTTGTAAGCGATTTCATCGACCCAATCGATGAGTTGCCCTTCGAGCGGCGTGCGAAGGTCGAGGAGATACTCGGCAAGGGATGGGAATTGCGCAGCCGTGTAATCATGCGAGTGCTTGATGATGCCCTCGCGGACTTCGAAGGTGAGATTCAAGCCGGGAAAATCGAGATAAGGGCTTTCGAACTGTTCGACGATGCGCAACGCCTGGAGATTATGATTGAAGCGAGAGCCGTGGGCGCGCATAAGCTCGTCGAGCTTGTTTTCGCCGGCGTGGCCGAAGGGCGGATGGCCGATGTCGTGAACAAGAGCGAGAGTCTCGGCCAGTTCCGTGTTGAGGCCGAGCGCCGCGGCCACCGTGCGCGCAATTTGCGATACTTCCAGAGTGTGAGTGAGGCGGTTACGAAAATGATCGGAATAGCGGATCGTGAAGACCTGCGTTTTGGCTTCGAGACGGCGGAAAGCGCGCGAGTGAATGATGCGGTCGCGATCCCGCGCGTATTCGCTGCGATAGGGATGCGGGGGTTCAGGGTAGCGGCGTCCGCGTGAGAGTTCCACACGCATCGCCCATGGTGCGCTAGTGGGGAGTGATTCGATGAGCGGCTCCGGCGAAGGACAGAAATATCACTGTCCATTTGCATGCTTGACAGTATTCAAACTTTTTCGAGGAATAAGAATGTCCGATCAAATCTGCAGCGCAGTCTGGCCAGGCTCAAGATTTTGGCGCGAGCGTTTCCAGGCCGCGGTCCGCTTCTTCTGAGACTGCCGTATTCGGAAATTCCTTTTTGAGCTGCTCGTAGACGGCGGCGGCTTGCTTAGGATCACTCTGGCGCAAGGTTTCGGCTAGTTCGAGAAGCACGAGAGGGCGTGGCACGAAGACGGAAGAGTGGTCCGCCAGATCGCGGAAAGCCTTGACGGCGTCGGCGGTCTTTCCGGTGCGCTCGTAAATCACGCCGATTTGATACTGCGCCATGGCCACCAGTTCCTTGTCCTTGCCGGTGCTGATCTTCTTCAATTGCTCGAGAGCCTGATTGTTCCGCTCGAGGTCTTCATAACAAAGCGCCGCATAGTAGGCGGCGAGCCTGCCGGGATTCGTGTTCGGATATTTTTCGGCGACGGCGGAAAACTTCTGAACGGCGTCTTCCGCGCGGGCGATTTCTGTCGGATAGAACGGCTCGCCAGGATCATTAGGATCGGGCGCTGCGCCGACACGCGCGGAATAGGCCTTCGTGGCGATGTCGAGCGCCGCGGTGGCCTGCACCGTCTTGCGGTCGATATAAAACCGCCAGCTGAAATAGCTGACGGCGACGATGGCGACGGCGAGGACGGCTGCCGCGAGCACGGTGGTGTGCGAAAAGACCGCCTCGGCGCCATGTTCGATGGCATCGTGGATCTTGTCCTGCTTCAATTCCTTGCGCGAAATATGTTCCGGCACAGACGCTCCTCTGCTTGGGTTGGAATCCTCAATCCTAGCATAAATAGCGGGCGGGCAGCTTCCGCGCGTGGCGGCTTGGGTTTCACGCGTTGCGAATTACCCTTGCAACATGCAGAGAAAGAGACCGCAACTCTGCGGCGGCGCGGGTGTTAAATTAGAGAGATGCAAGCTGCGTGTGTCCATTGTGGGACCGAGCATAAGCTCAAGGATGCCGACTCCTCCGTCCACCCGAAAGTACAGTTTAAATGCTCGAAATGCGGGAAAACCACGGTCGTCGAAATCAAGCGACGCCCGGATCAGACCGTCGTAATCACACCGTTGCCGTCGTTTGCCCGCGCGGACGCTTCTAGTTCGAATCTGCGCCTGCCGCCGGAAGACGATGGATTGAAGCTGCCCTTGGACGGCGTATTTGTCCTTGCGATTACATCGGGCCCTGCAAACGGCGAAGTTTTCAGATTAGCAAAACCGCGTGTTGTGATCGGACGCAAGGGCTCGGACATTCCGCTGAATGATCCGGAAATTTCCCGGCACCACTGTTTGCTCGAGGTGCGCGAAAAATTCATCAACCTGAAAGATCTTGACTCCACGAATGGCACGTTTTATGACGAAGAACGTGTGCGGGCGGCGATGCTGCAAGACGGCTCGGAATTTCGCATCGGCGAAAGCCGGATTCGCGTCAGCTTTCAAAAAAAATAATCCGCTTTGCGGCCTTGCGTTCCCCTAAATTACGGTCTGAACCAGGTGCATCGGGAGTGTAAGATACGAACGACACCCTTGCGCTTTCGGCGCACCCGATGAATCGCCTCTCCGCCTGCCTCATCACGCTCAACGAAGAGCATAATCTGCCGCGCGCCTTGGCATCGCTACAAGCCATCGCGGACGAAATAGTCGTGGTCGACTCCGGAAGCACGGACAGGACGGCGTCGATTGCGCGCGAGCATGGCGCCGCTTTTTTCGAGCGTGCGTGGACAAACTACGCGGAACAAAAGAATTTTGCGGCAGCGCAAGCGCAGAACGATTGGGTCCTTTCAATGGACGCGGATGAAGAGCTGAGCAGCGCGCTGCAGTCTTCGCTGCTGGATTGGAAGAAACACGAGCCGCAATGCGGCGTATACGAAATGGCGCGCAAAACGTGGTATTTGGGGGCGTGGATCAAGCATTCGGGATGGTATCCGGACTTTCAGCGGCGGCTCTACCGGCGGGATAAAGCGCAGCTTTCAGGGCTCGTCCATGAGTCGCTGAAGTTTGAGGGCAAAGCGGGGCGGCTTGCCGGGGATTTGCTGCATTACACGGTGCGCTCGTTTGCCGAGCACGAAGCGAATGTGGAGCGGTACACGGCGCTCGCCGCGCGGCAAATGTTCGAGGCAGGGAAGCGAAACTGGCAGGCCGCCATGTGGCTGGCGACCCCCTGGAGTTGGTTTCAGAATTATTTTTTGCGCGGGGGGTTTCTGGATGGTTACCGCGGCGCGCTGATTTCGCAGATGGCGGCGCGATCGGTGCGATTGAAGTACGCGAAGCTGGGAAAATTGATCGAGCAGGAGCAGCGAGTCGCGAGCGGAGAAAAGCCGTGAAGGTGTTGTTGGTGGATCTGGAGACGGGATGGCGCGGCGGACAAAATCAGGCTCTACTAATTTTAAAGGCAGTTCGCGCTCGCGGTCATGAAGCCGAGCTCGTGGCCGCGGAGGGATCTGCGTTGGGAGAACGCGCCAGGGAAAGCGGGGTGCGCGTGCATATTGTTTCCCGCGGATTCTTTCGTGTGCCTGCTGCGTTGAAGGTTCGCGAATTGGTGCGCGGGGGCGGATTTGATCTCGTGCATGCGAATGAAGCGCACGCCGTTTCGGCGGCGTGGCTGGCCGGAGCGCACAAACACGTTCCTTTCCTGATTTCGCGGCGCGTGGGTTACCCCATCGGGAAGAGCCGGGCATCGCGGGCGCGCTATGAAGCCGCGGCGCGCATCATCGCAAATTCAAAATGGGTGGCAGAACAGGCAGCAAGCTCAGGAGCGCCGCGAGAGAAATTAACTGTCGTCTATGAAGGCACGGAGATTCCTCTGCCATTCACGCAAGCCCAGCGGGCTGAGGCGCGATCGCGCTGGGGAATTTCCGGTGATGCACCGTTGCTTGGCTGCGTAGGCGTCTTGCTGCCTGACAAAGGCCAGGAATGGCTGATCCGAGCTCTTACCGAACTGCGCAAGGAATTTCCCGGAGCGAAGCTGCTGCTCGCTGGGGATGGACCCTGCCTGGGGAAGCTGGAATCTCTGGCGCGAGAATTGGGTGTTGGGGAAGCTGTTCTGTTTCTGGGCTTTGTGAAGGACGTCGAAAGCGTGTACGCAGCTCTGGACGTTTTCTTGCTGCCGTCCTTTTTTGAAGCTCTGAATAATTCTTTGCTCGGGGCGATGGCCTATGAGATTCCTTCCATCGCATTCAACAGAGGAGCGCTCGGCGAGATCATCGAAGATAGAAAAAGCGGCTTGCTGGTTTCCGGCCCCGACGTGCCGGAGATCTGCAGCGCGGTTAGGGATATTTTGAGCGATGCCTCGTATGCCCGCAAGCTTGGCCAGGAAGGCCGCAAGCGCGTGGAACAAAATTTTTCAGCGGAACACATGGTCGATGTGATAGTTCGCGTTTACCAGGAAGCGCTGGAAGTCCGCAAATGAGGGGCGCGCAAGACCCTGTCACCAAAAAAGGTGAAGCGCCGGGCGGCTCCTTCTCCTTCCGCACGGCGCTTCACGCTTTTTTAATTTTTGCGCAAGTTTTCTGACTTCTCTTGTTCCAGACGTTTCCTCCTATCCGCTTGCCGATTTACGTCAAGCTATCGTGGGGATTAAACAACCCATCGCCCTTTCGGCTCGAGAAATTCCACGCCAACTGCAAAGCCGTCGCCTTGCAATGGGTGGCAGTAAGCTACCCGGGCCGAGGAGCGAAACTCTCCGGTGCGCGATACGAACGTCAGCCGTTCGCCCTGTTCCCAGCGGCGGGTGCTCACCACCCGCGCGCCACGCGCACTCACATTTTCCGTAAAAGTCGATTCCGTGCCGGGCATCCGGCGATGGCCGTCAAGAAGGACGGGGATCTCCATGGGAATCCGGCGTTCGACGCGGTTGAAAGGAAAAGCGTGCCTGTGGGATTTGGCTGGCATTCATCCTCATAGGCACGCGGCAATCCGCGTGAGATTTTTCACACTGCTGGTGCTGCGATGCTTCATGCCGTAGAGCGCGCGGTCGGCAGCGCCCAGAAGCTTTTCCGGCGTATCGCCATCTTCAGGAAATGCCGCGACACCGGCGCTGACGGAAAGTGCGGGCGGCTCGGCTTCGGCGGCGAGCCGTTCGCGAATTCTCGAGACGACGCGAGCGGCGATGTCCGTGCCCGCTTCCGGAAGCACGAGAGCAAATTCGTCGCCGCCATAACGCGCGGCGGTATCGATGGCGCGAGAATGGCTGCGGAGAATCTTCGAGAGACGAACTATGGCGCGGCTTCCCGTGAGATGGCCGTAGTGATCGTTTATCGTTTTGAGGCCATCCATGTCGAGTAGTACGACGCTGAAAGGACGCTGCGTGCGGCGCGAGCGGTCGAGTTCCGCTTCCAGCACGCTGATAAGGCGGCGGTAGTTGGCTAGGCCAGTGAGCGGATCGCTGACGGCCATTGAACGGACCTGGTCAAAGAGGCGCGCTTGATCCAGAAGAGCGCCGGAGAGCATGACCACATAACTGGCGGTTTTGCTCAGCTCCGCAAGGAAGAACGGTCCATCGAAGAGGTGGCGAGAAAACGCCGCGGAGACGTGGCAGACGACGTTGAGCGACGCTACTGCAAACAGAGAATAGT
Organism: uncultured Acidobacteriota bacterium; assembly: GCA_963804545.1. GTDB lineage: Bacteria > Acidobacteriota > Terriglobia > Acidiferrales > UBA7541 > Acidiferrum. The sequence goes on along the minus strand of CAWDQW010000003.1, from coordinate 1,084,309 downwards.
CGTAGAGGCTCGCAGTGCTCTTGTCGTTCTTGCTTTTCTGGAGACGCTGTCCAAAGCAAATGGCGGCGAGGAGAAACAGTCCGCCGGGAAGCAGATCCCATGGGCGAGAGACGAAACTGGCGACGTGCGCGAGTGGCGCCGAAGGCGCAGCGAGAAATGCAGCGCTCGTAAGGTACGTGGCGAGGGCGACCACCAGCAACGCGCCAGCTGTCTCCTTGCTGGGCTGCCGCGCGGTCGGGATATAGCGTTCCACCGCGATCGCGGAAAGCAAGAAAACGGCGAGTATCGTGCGCCCCACCATCCAGCCCATCGGGATTCTCGTCAGCGCAGCCGGGCCAGCTTGGAGCACATCGTTCAAGCCGAAATAGCCGACCGTCTCAATGATGCCCGAGAGCACAAATCCGAAGGCCAGGATGAGCGCTGTACGATCGTGGGTGCCGCGGAACCGGACCAGGGCGTTTGCCGCGTAACAGAAACTAAGAAGGGTGCCGCCAACTTCCAGATAGAGGTAGGTTTCCGGGGAACCGGAAACCGCGGCTTGGCGCAGATAAACGATAGCCGCGAAGAACAAGACGGCAAGGCCAACGGTGGAAGCGATCAGAACGCGAGAGCGCTCCCTCCGAAGAAACCCGACGATTTGGCCCCAACCACCCACGAAACCCCCCAATTGCCGAAGAAACAACTACAACCCCGTGAGAATGCAAGTTTGTGCCCTTTCCGAGGGGAAAATCTCAGTCTGTAAGCTACTGATTTTAAATTATTTATAGAGGCTCTACGTGGCGCTCGGAGGGAAGGTGTTCCTGCGAGACACTTCCAGACGGCGAGAAAAGGGTGCCTTAGGAATCTATCATCTTTGTTGCCTTATAGTTACCGACAATTCGGACAGTATCAGGCAAAAAACGGCAACTGTCTCAGGATGAGACAGTCTCACTTGCCAAAATGTCTCGTTTGAGCGTCTTTCTGCAGGTTACAACTTGGGTTTGGGCGGAGGAAGTTCGCGCGCCACAACGGGATCGCTGAAGCCGGAGGTCTTGTGGGAGCCGTCGCAGAAGGGCTTGTTGGCGGAATGTCCGCAGCGGCATAGGCCAATAGCGGTGCGTCCGGCCAAGCCAAAGGCTTGGCCAGCGGGATCAAGAATTTCGAAGTCCCCTTCGACGCGAATCGACCCGTTACTGTTGATAGTGATTTTCGCAGCAGCCATTCTGGCCTCCGAAAAAGGTAAAAGCGCATTCGGCGCTGATTGTTTTTTGCCGAACGCGCTTTCTAGACTACCCAGAGTTCTCCCGGAACTCAAGGAAACGGGCCGATACTCTGAATGCTCAGTACTTGGGCACGCCGGGATCGACCTCATCCGACCACGCGAGGATGCCGCCCTTGAGATTGAGTATTTTGCGGAAGCCTGCTTTACGCAGAAAATCAACCGCCTCCGCGGAGCGTTTTCCGCTGCGGCAGTGGGCCACGATTTCACGCGAAGAATCCAGTTCGTGAACGCGGCGCGGCAATTCGCCGAGCGGGATCAAGTGGCCCTTTAGATTGCAAATCTGAAATTCGTGCGGCTCGCGCACGTCCAGGATGAAGAGGTCATCTCCGCGATCGAGGCGCGATTTCAGCTCGCGCGGAGTAATCTCCGGAACTTGCACGTCGGGCCCAGGAGCTTCTTCGCCTCGCACGCCGCAGAATTCATAGTAATCGATGAGCTTGTTGATCGTGCGATGTTCGCCGCACATCGGGCAGTTCGGATTCTTGCGCAGCTTTAGTTCTCGGAATTTCATGCCGAGCGCATCGAAAAGCAGCAAGCGGCCTACAAGATTCTCGCCGCGTCCCAGTATCAACTTGATGGTTTCCATCGCCTGGATCGAGCCGACGATGCCCGGTAAAACACCCAACACGCCGCCTTCCGCGCAAGAAGGCACCAGGCCAGGCGGAGGCGGCTCCGGATACAAGCAGCGGTAGCACGGCCCTTCGGGCATCCCGAACACGGTGGCTTGTCCCTCAAAACGAAAGATCGAGCCGTAAACGTTTGGCTTGCCAAGAAGGATGCAGGCGTCGTTGACCAAATAGCGCGTCGGAAAATTGTCCGTGCCATCGACGATGACGTCGAAATCCCTGAAAAGTTCGAGCGCATTGTCGCTGGTGAGCTTGGTTTCGAAGGCATCGATTTGAATATTGGGATTGAGGTTGGACAGCCGCTCGCGCGCTGCTTCGCTCTTAAATTTGCCGACATCGCTCGTGCCGAAAGTCACTTGCCGCTGCAGATTCGTGAAATCCACGACATCGAAGTCGACGAGCCCCAGCCGCCCGACGCCGGCAGCCGCGAGATAAAGCCCCAGTGGCGCGCCAAGCCCGCCCGTTCCAATCAGCAGGACTTTGGCGTTCTTGAGTTTGAGCTGACCCTCCATGCCCACTTCGGGCATGATAAGGTGGCGGCTATAGCGAAGAATTTCTTCGTTAGTAAGGCTGGTGACTGGTTTCGCTCCGGTTTGCGGCTGTAGTGTCGTAGCCATTGCAAATGCTCCCCTGTCATTCAAATTTAGCCAGCGAGTTCCAAAAAACCGCCGGCGATGGACGGAATGATGCTGATGGTGTCCCCGTCTTTCGTCGGAGTCTCCTCCTTCGCCAGATAGCGGATATCTTCGTCGTTGAGATAAACATTTACGAACGCGCGCAGCTTCCCGTCTTCCGTATAAAGATGCTTGCGCAGTTCGGCGAATTGGCTGGTGAGCCCGCTGAGCGCTTCGCCAACCGTGGCGGCGCTGAACTCGGCTGAGTCGCGCTTGCCGGCGTAAACTCGCAGCGGCGTCGGAATCATCACTTTGACGGACATCTCTATATCTCCCGTTCTCTTCAGCCGCGCACTAGTTTGCGGCGCTTACTTTCATCGGCGAAATCTTCTCTTCCAAATATCCCGAGCGGTCGTCCATCAAGCGCCAGGAGGTCATGTCCTGTGGTACTCCGGAATGGACGCTGACGATGATGTAGCTATACCACGGCCACGCGTGATCGCGGTCGTAGTCGCTGGGCCGCGCCGGATGGTCGGGATGCGAATGATACCACCCGATCACTTCGAGTCCTTGCTCGCCCGCCGCTTTTTCGGCCTCCCGCACATCGTCCGCTGTAACAGAAAACCGATTCCGCGGCGAATCATCGCGCCGATTTACCAGCGGAAAAAGAGAAACAACCTCGCGGGAAATTTTTCGAGGCTCATGAGGGGCGTATGCGAGAACATCATGATCCTTTCCCAAGAGCGCTCCGCAGCATTCATAGGGGTACGTCTCGATGCCGTGCTCGCGAATCTTTTCGACAAGCACCGCGGTGATCCAGAGTTCAAAAATTTCACTCATCGGGAGCTCATTCTTCATCCCAAAAGCGTTCATTCAGGTACTTCGACGCGGAATCCGCAAAAACGGTGACCATCACGGCGCGCTCGTGCGGCCCAACACGTTTCGCCGCATGAAAGCATCCGAGCAGAGCGGCCGCGGCGCTTGGACTGACCAGCAAGCCTTCTTCCCTCGCGATACGTTTCACCAGGCGATAGGCTTCTTCCGTGCCGACTTCGAGATTCGCATCCGCAAGCGTATCGTCATAAATCGCTGGCCGCAGCGCGGTTTGCATGTGCTTCCAGCCTTCGAGCCCGTGAAAGGCCGCGTCGGGCTGAAGACTTATGCAGCGGATCGATGGATTAAGCTCTTTCAATCGCCGCGAAGTGCCTACAAATGTTCCGCTCGTTCCCAGAGCTGCCACAAAATGCGTGATGCTTCCGCCGGTCTGCTCCCAAATCTCATTTGCCGTAGTGCGATAGTGCGCCTGCCAATTTGCCGGATTGCTGTACTGATCCGCGTAGAAATATTTCTCCGGTTCGGAGGCAACAATCTCATGAACTCGACGAATCGCGCCGTCCGTCCCCTCGTCGCCCGAAGTGATCACGAGCTTGGCTCCCAGGGCGGCAAGGATGCGTTTGCGCTCGTGCGACGCGCTATCCGGCAAGCAAAGCTTAACGCTATACCCGAGCGCCGCACCGATCATGGCGTAGGCAATTCCGGTGTTGCCGCTGGTGGCATCGATAATGGTCTTACCAGACCGCAGATCACCGCTCGCCAGACCGGCCTGGATCATGCTCAACGCCGGACGGTCCTTGACCGAACCACCGGGGTTGAACCACTCTGCCTTGGCGTAGAACTCCACATTGGGGAATTCGCCGCCAATCCGCGATAGACGCAAGAGCGGCGTGTTACCGATCAAATCCAGCACGGACTGCCCCGCTCGCCTATGAGTCTTTTCGACCCCGAGCGAGGGCGCGTTTTCCGAGGCAGCGATGGGGTTCAGGGTGGCCATGCTTTAAATCGTCCGGCAATCTCCAAGATATGCGACCAGTTTACTCCGAGTTGGATGCGGCGCGCCAGTTTGATGGTATAGCCTGATTTTAGCGGTAGTTAGAGGCGAATCACCCTATTTGGACTAGAGAATAAACGTGCGCTGTTCAGAAGTGTCTGGAGCCTGCCGCTTCGGTCGCTTGTTAACACTGTTCAAAAGCGAGGCGTCTTGCATACCGGGATGACAGCGGGAGTCGGCATATCACACGTTGGAAGCACAGTTGACTCGCGCCTCACAATCAGGGACTGTCGAGCGGTGACCACCGCGCCTGTCCCCGAAACTACGGGTGACTCTTCGCTGGTGCTGGCAGCCCGCGAAGGCGACCGCGCGGCTTTTGGCGGCTTGTATGCGAGGTACGCGCGCATGGTCCACGGCATCCTGCTGGCGAGGGTGCCGGCGAACGACGTGGACGATCTCGTTCAGGATGTTTTTCTGCGCGCTCTGCCCAGGCTTTGCGACCTGCGCGATGCCGCCCGGTTCGGACCGTGGCTGGCAGCCATCACGCGCAACCGTGCCAACGACTACTACCGACAGACGCGAGCAGTTGCTGCTGTGACGGAGAGCCTCCCGGAAGATGAGGCCGAACTGCCCGCCGCGAAGACCTCTTCCGATGCGGAGGCAGTGATGATTCTGGCGTTCGTTCGCAGCCTGCCGGAAGCGTATCGTGAACCGCTGATCCTGCGGCTGGTGGAGGGCATGACGGGTCCCGAAATTGCGGCGCGCACGGGTCTTACTCCTGGCTCCGTTCGGGTCAATCTACACCGGGGTATGCAGCAGCTTCGCGAGAAGCTGGGCCAGGCCGCATCTGGCGGCGCGATGGCCCCCGATTTGGGCCGCAAGAATTCCGCATTCCAGGCGAAGAATGAGTTGCGCAGAAGGAATGAGCCATGAATGACGACTACCTTTGGGACGGTTCTGGCGAACCCGATCCGGAGATTCAAAAACTAGAAAACACTCTCGCCAAATTCCGCCATGAAGGGCAGGCGCCGGAATTTCCGGAGATCACGGCAACACAGAGACCGCGGTTCTGGCAACGCTTTGTGCCTTGGCGCTGGTCCTTTGGGGTCGCAGCCGCCACCGCGACCATTCTGTTTGTTTTCGCATTCGGAATTCTCCGATGGAGCCAGAAGCCCAGCACAAACTTCCGGGCCGGGATGGGACGTGGAAAGCCTGGCAGGCACGCCACAAGTGGAATCCAACGGCTTCGGAACAAACGCGGAGGCCGCCAAACTTGGCGTCGGACAAACACTCGTCACCGACAGCCATTCGAAGGCGAACATTTCCATGGCCGATATTGGCACCGTCAACGTAGAACCGAACACGCGCTTGCGTTTGAGTCGCTGGGGGCAACGGACACAACCGGCTCGCGCTCGATCGTGGAACGATTCACGCCTACATCTGGGCGTTGCCGGGTGAGTTCACCGTCGATACGCCGTCCGCCATCGCCGTAGACCTTGGCTGCTCTTATACGCTGCAAGTGGACGATTCCGGCGCTGGGCTGCTCCGAACGAAACTGGGTTGGGTTGGGTTCAAGCTTGGACGGCCACGAAGCTTTCATCCCCGCGGGCGCGGTTTGCGCGACTCGGCCCAAAATTGGCCCAGGCACTCCGTATTTTGACGACGCTTCCGCATCGTTTCGCGAGGCACTATCCAAATTTGATTTTGCGGCAGAGCACCCCGGAAGAACGCGAACGCCGAGCTCAGCAAAATCCTCGCGGAGTCTCGCCAGCGCGACGCGCTCACCGTCTGGCATCTGCTCGCTCGCGTTGACGAATCGGAGCGCGGTTCCGTTTACGACCGGCTGGCCACGCTTCTTCCGCCTCCCTCGGGAGTTACGCGCGAAGGCATTTTGCGTCCTGGATCAGAAGATGCTGGATTTGTGGTGGAACCAGCTGGGCCTCGGAGACGTTTCTCTGTGGCGCACCTGGGAGCGTTCCTGGTCTCCCGCGAAATCCTGACGAGTCGCCTACGCGGCCCGGCATATCCATTGCGGAGAATCCGCTTCTCGACAATTCTTCACAGCGCCCGCTTTACAGAACTCTCCGCATTTACTAGGCTAAGAGCACCATGTGGAATGTCGAAGAGAGGTTCACACCAAAACAAATTGAGAGCCTGGCGGCACTGGGATTTGCCGTCGGCAGCACGCGAGGCGTTGTGCGCGTGGAAAAATACGGCAGCGGCGCGGAATTCCGCAAAGGCACCGACGATCTCTATCAAATGACAGTTGTGCCGACCGTCATGTTGAAAGGCCGATTCACCCGCCTTTGGGACGCCGGCTACCAGAAATTTCTGCTCACCGACGACGGCTTGAAGCTCCCCGCCCTCGCGTCGCATCTCGAAAATCTGCGAAAGTTCAACGAAGAGCTGCGTACCGCGCTAGGTGTACCGACTTTTTACAACGAAGCACTAGGCTCGGTCAGCCAAATCAGCGTCTATGACCGCGTCAAAGGCCGCGTTGGCGATGTTCCCGACAAAACCGTCGGCGCACATGAGCCGGGCGGCGGACATTAGACAGGCCCCTTCTTCCGCCAACCCTTCTTACTTCGACCCACTCTCCTGAAGCTGTCGCCGGAATTGTTTGACGTCCACGCGATGCTTGGCGGCCTTACGCGGGCCAATGAAAATTACTGGAATGTCCAGCCCGTAGCGCTCTTCTAAAGCTGCATCGTTTTCGATATTCACTTCGTGCAACACAACACCGAATTCGCGCAGAAGTGGGGCAATGGCCGTCTTGGCTTCCTCGCAAAGATGGCAGCCCGGCCGCGTATAAAGAGTTACCACGCGCGGGCCAGCGGCGGCCAGGCGCGCGTCCTCCGGATGCTCGGTCACGGTTTCGGATTCGAGTATTTTTTAAATGGTCCGGCGTACGGGTGAAACGCGCGTGCGCGGTAAAGCTCCGCGATTTGCCGCAGGTGCCCCAGATCGTGCGAAGCCCACTCGCTGAGCATCTCTTGCAGCGTGATGGTACCCAGTTCGGAATGGATTGCATCGCGCTCGCCGGAATCGGCTGGAATGCTCCTCAACAGGATGACCGTTGAGCGCCGCGTCCTGATGAAATACGCCAGAATCTCATCCGCCGACCCACGGGCGTAGTCGCCGACCACAATCGTGCCCGTTGCGTCAAACTTCGGCAGTGTCGGAGTCTCTTCGGTGACGATGCGGCGCGTCCTGTCGGCATACACCTCTTCGATATCAGCGAGATGGCTGAGCACTTCCGCGATCGACCAGCGCTCCGGCGCCGGCTTCCACCGCAGCAGCTCTTCCGGCAAATCGCGAAGCATCGTTTCGAGCAGAAATGGCGTCTTTTCCAGAAGCAAAAGGGCGGGTTGTAGGGACCGAATACTGGCTGGCTCGGTAGTTCGGGCGACACCTTGTTGCATGGGGGGACCTCCCAAGCGATTACTGCATCTTACTCGAAAAGGCCGCGAAAAGTTGAATTGGCGCATAATGAGTAACAGGCATCGAGGAGACGGCCGCATGGGGAGAATCGTGGCGCTGATGGACGATTTATTTTTTCAGATGAAGGTTGCGGAAACCGCAAAGCACCTGGGTCTGGAGTTGAAAGTGGCCGCGAACGGCGACGCGCTTATCGGTCTGCTGGAACCTGCTCCCAACCTGGTGATCGTAGACTTGAACGCGCGTAATGAGCCGCTCGCGGCCATCGAGCGCGTGCGCGCAGCGCAAAAAGATCTGCGCGTCGTCGGCTTTCTCTCTCACGTCCAGCGCGATCTGGCGGCGCAAGCGCAAGCGGCGGGATGCAACGAAGTGATGCCCCGCTCGGCCTTTAGCCAAAACCTGTCCGCCATCCTGAGTGTGGCAAAGGACTGACGTGAAATTTCGAAAAAAGATCCAAAGCGCGCAGGCCATTGTTCTGGCCGCTTTCTTCCTATTTATCATGACGTGCGCCTCCGCGCAGGAGTCCGGTTCAACTCCTCCCACGCAGACAACCACACCGAACGGACCATCCGCGGCGCTGAGTGGCGTTTTAACGGCCGCCTGCTCGCAGAGCCAGAATGACTTTGCCCGTTTTCTCACCGCGCGCAACAAAGAGTCGTTTAACCACATGACCCCGGCCGCACGCGTTGCTTTCATGAAACGATTCGTTCTGCTCAACGAACCTGGCAAACCCTCCGTTACCACCAACCCTTCCGGCCGCCCCATCGTGCGTTGCGACACTCCGGCCGGGGCGGCGGAGATCCAGATCGGCGGCGCTGACACGCGCGACAATGTTGCCTTTCTTCCCGTGCTGTTGCGCGACGCGACGGATTCGACCGACGCCAGCGCTATCCAAGTCAACATGGGCCTGGTACGCGAAGCGGGCGAATGGAAAATCCTCTCCTTGGGCGTCGTTCTTCTCGATTTGCCTTCCTTGGAATTGGAATGGGATTCCGCCGAAGCGGACAAGAACGAGCAAGCCGCCATCGAGTCGATGAAAGACATCGCCGATGCCGTCGAAACGTTTCGACGGAAGTACACACGGCTTCCCGCATCTCTCTCAAGTCTGGGGCCTCCCCTGCGCGGCCCCGCCAACGCAGATGCCGCCCAACTTTTGGATGCCGACCTGGCTGCGGGAATGAAAAACGGCTATTCGTTCCGTTACGTAATAGTTGGCGCCAGCGGTCTAGGCGCGCCGGCCAAGTTTGAGCTTGCAGCAACTCCTCTGAGTTATGGCCGCACGGGACACCGCTCCTTTTTCCTCGACGCTACAGGAACTCTTCGCGCCGCGGACCGCCAAGGCGCGGTCGGCAGCGCGTCTGATCCGAGGTTGCCAGAACACTGAAACAACCTTCGCTCTTGTAAGCCGCCGCCGTTTACCCATTGGAGTCACGTGGGGGACATCCCTTGCTTGGCAACGAGGGGCCCCGGCACAATAAGAAAGGGCCATCTATCCTGCCGCAGCGGACTTCCTGTTGGATCCGTTCGCGAACCACAGGTCTCTCAAGGCCAAGGAGACCTGATGAAGCCCGATGTGATGGCCGATCGACGTGACGCGCCTCGCTATCCTCTGATCCTCATCGCCGAGGTTGGCGATATTTCCGGCGACGCCAAATTGATGGCCCGAACCTCGGATGTTAGCCGAACGGGCTGCTACCTCGACACACTCAAACCTGCTCCAAAAGGTGCGATGATCCAGCTGCGGCTAATGCGTGGCAAAGAGATGATTGAAACGCGGGCGCTCGTGGTCTACGTCAGTCCGGGACTAGGCATGGGCGTTAGATTCCACGAGTACATCAAAGCAAACCAGCTGGCCCTGCTGGACCAATGGTTGGATGAAGCTTCCAGACAGGTCTGAGAACTGCGCATCAAAGACTAGTGCGGAGTTCTGACCGTTGGATACTGAATTCCCAGCTGCTCGAGATAGCTCTTATAGTGTTCCGGATCGTAATAATATTTTTTCAGTTGCGGCGCGAATTTTTCCATCTTTTCTTTGTTCATCTCGATCGCGGGTTTGTCGTCAGGGCCTAGAAATGTTTCGTAGCGAACGTCCTTGGTCTGAACATTCCGGAAATAATCCCAGGCTTGCTGCACGAGTTGCGGCTGAAGAAAGAAGTCCAGAGCCGTCATGGCCTGCACCTTGGCTCCCGCCGTCGAGCCCTTGTGAGCGATAGGGGTGGCCATGGCCACCCCGTCGGACCAGCTATGCCCGGGCAGGTTCGGAATGTTCGCAGGATACATGAGATACACCATCGGCACATTCCAGGAGATATCGCCGATGTCATCGGATCCCCCGCCTGTCGGTTTCTTCGCGGGTTCTGTGAGTGGCTCGATTTTTTCCTTGAGGCCCTCGACTTTCGCACCGATCTCCTTTTGAAGAGATTTCGCTAGCGTCTGATCCGCATCGCTCCATTTCGGCATCCCCACGGCTTCGATGTCTTTCTGCTGGGTCTCCGCGACTACCTTGTTCAAAAACGGCGGCCACGCGGATCCCACGAGCTTGTGATCGACAGTGGTCCCCGTCATCTTCGCGGCCGAATCCGCGATCGTATTTCCCAAGTCGTAGAGATCCTTGATGTGTGGGTAATCCAGTTCGCGGAAGTAGTACCAGACCGCCGCTTCCGAAGGCACAACATTGGGCTGATCTCCGCCGTTGATGATTACGCGATGCGAACGCTGCGCGGGACGCAGATGCTCGCGCCGGAAATCCCAACCAGTATCCATCAGCTCAACGGCATCCAGCGCGCTGCGTCCTTCCCACGGCGCTGCAGCCGCGTGCGCCGCTTTCCCATGGAAGAAATATTGCACGGAGACGAGACCGCTCCACTCCCCGTTCCCCGTACCATACGACGTCGAAAATTCCGACTCAACGTGCGCGCCCAAAACTATATCCACGTCCTTAAACAGTCCTGCTCGCACATAAAACGCCTTCGTTCCCAGCAATTCTTCCGCAACACCGGGAACAATCTTGATTGTCCCAGCGATGTGGTGTTCGTCCATCAACTTTTTCAAGACCAGCGCCGCCGTCACATTCACCGCCATCCCGGAGTTATGACCTTCTCCATGGCCCGGCGCACCTTCCACGATTGGGTCGTGATACGCGACTCCGGGTTTTTGCGACGCACGAGGAATACAGTCGATGTCTGTGATAAACGCAATCACCGGTTTGCCGCTCCCATATGTCGCCACCCAGGATGTGGGCACTCCCGCGACGCCATGCTCGACGTGAAATCCATTTTTCTCGAGGATGCCGGTCACGTAGCGCGAGGTCTCGTACTCCTGAAAACCCAGCTCGCTAAAGCTGAAAATTTCGTCCACCATCTGCTGCGTTAGTGTCTGAAGCTTATCCACCTCCGCTGCGGCTTCCTGCTTCAGGGCCGGTAGTTGCGCAGGCTTCTGCGCGAACAATCCGCCGGGCGTCATCAATAGCGCTGCAAAACAGCCCATCGCACACGATCTTGTCATCTCATTCTCCCGTCGGCGAAATGAGCGGGCATAGTACATCGGGTATTGCGAAATAGGGGAAAGAAAGAATCCCATGTTTGTGCGGCGAAGGAGTTGGCGCTACTATCGTGCGATTCTATATGCGCCCAGCCTCCGTCCGAAAGCTCCTTCTGCTCCTGACACTCGCCCTTTCGGCTCCACTCGCGGCCTTGGCGCAGCAGTCCAGCTCCGCCTACGGACCGCTTCCGGTGTTCGAATTTCACAGCGGATTTTGGATCAATCTGCATCACATGCTCTATTACGAAGCCAAGCTGCGCCAAGCTCCGCCCGCGGCCGCTCAAAAGGGGAGCTCCGGCCCGCAAATTAGATTGAATACAATGAAAGATGCCGCCGCGGCACTAACCCCCGCCGAGCGCCTCGCTTGGGACAGCTCCGTCGAATATTACGTCGCAAACTACGTGAACAAAGACTTGCTCTTCAACAACGATCTGGTTCTCCTGAAAAACCAGCTCGGCGATTTTGAAGACTGTGACGAACTCTCTGGCAGGCGAAAGAAAACTTGCGACGCCGGCCTGCCTCCGAAGTTGACTCAGGTGCTGGAAACCGCGGCGACCGTCTATCGCGCTCATTTGTGGCCCGGCCAGGACCGCGCCAACCGCCGCTGGGTCGCCAGCGTCGCGCCTCTTGTCGAAGAACAAGGTGTCGGGATTTCCGAGCGGTTAGCGGACATCTATCAAACGAAATGGCCCAAAGCAAAAATTCGCGTCGACGTGAGTGGCTACGCGAATTCGGCGGGCGCTTACACCACGCTCGATCCTCTGCGCGTTACCATTTCCAGCCTCGACCCGCGCAACCAAGGTGACGCCGCTTTTGAGGTGCTGTTTCACGAGGCTTCGCACGGCATCGCCGAGCCCGTGCAATCCGCCATTATTCGCGAATGCCGCCAGAGGGATAAGGCCATCCCTCGCGACCTCTGGCACGCGCTTATTTTTTACACCACGGGCGAAGTGATCCGGCCGCTGCTGAACTCTGCCGAAAACGACGCGCCGGACGGGCAGGATCTCCCGAAGATGGAAGACGCCGTCAAGCCCAACATCAACCGCCCGCCTCCCACCCGCAGAGATAAGTATGTTCCCTACGCCATTCGCGAAGGTCTTTACGAACGCGGTTGGAAAGATTACCTCCAGCTCCTCACCCGCTTCTGGCAGCCCTATCTCGACAACCAATCCACGTTTGACGATGCCATCGCCCGCATGGTCTCCGCCCTTTAGTCTCGATAGCTCACCAACATCCAACAAAGCGCGGCGAATCCGCTGTAGGGGCGCAGCTTGCTGCGCCCGAGCTTGCCCGGTGATAGTGAGCAAAGCGATTTTGCCGTGCATACTTGTCATCCGCCTTCATCTCGCGCCCATTTCATTTTCCATCTTGGCTGTCGCGTAATGGAACAAGCAGGTTAAAATTTTCCGTTGAGCAACCATGTACGGACTTCCGCTTCCACGGAAAATGTCGCGCCGGGGTCTTTGGTATAGCGAGCATCCAGACCGTAGGCTTGCTCTTCATACGGCACGACCATCCAGAGCCCGGATTCGTTCAGTGCTTTGAAGTAACCTGACATCACTCTCTCGAGCCCCACAACGGAAAACTGCGTTACATGGACGAGCGTGTGAAATATCGTCCGCAGCGTCGGTTGCCGATTGAAGAGCGCTACATCGATGAATGGTATCGCCGTCATGTGCGCCGCATCCGGCACGACCCGTGCGCCGCCGGCGCGAACGCGCTCGTAAAAAGGAGGGTAGGGAATCACCTCGCCGGATTTGGACACGTCTCTTATCCGCAGTCGATCCACGATATCGCTAGGAAAAAACGGGCGCAGTTTGACCTTTACGGCTTCCGACATCGGGTTACTGAGAGAGTGATATTTGTCACGCTGCTCCTGCATCCAAGCAACGGCTTCACCAACCAATCCGGCCAATTCAGCGGGGGTAAACTTCGGAGGCTCCACGGGGCTTTCCTTCCGGCGCGATTTTCCAATGCTCTTCGACGCATGGCCCGGGAAACGTAAATTGACGGCTGCATTTATCCTAGCATGGTGCCCCGCGCATCCTTTTTAAGGAAGAATACAGTCGATGCCTCGCCCGCACTTGCCCGGCTCGCGCAATGGCCCCCTGTTTGCCGCGATTCTTGCCGGCCCGCCAGTTCGCCACAAATACTCCTTTGTCAGCTATAGCGAAACCTGCTATAGTCGCGCCATGCGCCCCTTCCTTCTTTCCCGTGATACATTCCACATTCTCGTGGCCCTCGCCGACCGCGACCGCCACGGCTACTCGATCATGCAGGAAATCGCCGAACGCACCGGTGGCGACATTCGTCTCAGCCCCAGCACGCTCTACAGCGCCATCAAACGCCTCCTCGAACAGGGCTTCATCGAAGAATTGGAAGAGCGCCCCGATCCCGAACATGACGACGAACGCCGCCGTTACTATCGCCTCACCAAAACCGGCAAACGTGCGGCCATGGAAGAGGCCCGCCATCTGGAGAAGCTGCTTTCTGATGCCCGCGCCTCCGGCCTGGTTCGTAAACGCGCCTGACCCATGCTGCGGGCCGCCAAATCGCAAGCCGGCGTTCTTCGTCTCTATCAGCCGTTTCTATGGCTATACCCCGCTGCGTTCCGCGACGAATACCGCCGCGAACTCTGCCTCGCCTTTCTAGACCGCTGGCGCGAGGAACGTTCGTTTGCGGGCTTGCTTTTTGTCTGGTTTCACGCCATCTTCGGAATTTTTTATCAAGCACCCAGGGAGCACTATCACATGATCATTCACGATCTCCGCTACGCATTTCGCATCCTTCGCAAAGACCTCTCCGTTACCGCAGCTGCGATCCTCATTCTCGCGCTAGGCATCGGATCCACAACGCTCGTCTTCAGTCTCGCGAACGGCCTCCTCTTGCGCCCGCTTCCTTACCCCGAGCCCCAACGCATCATCGCCGTCGCCGAATCCAGCCCGACGGATCCAAACGAAACCACGCAAATTTCCTTCCCCAATTATTTCGATATCCGCGCCCGCACCCGCTTGCTCGAAGATATTGGCGTCTATGCCTCCGCGCAGTGGCCCATTCGAGGCGAAGGTTCCGCGGAGCGCGTCCCGGGGGCAAGTGTTAGCGACGGCGTATTCCGCGTGCTGGGCCTCGATCCACTTCTCGGCCGCGCAATTTCCCGCGAGGACGATCTCCCCAACGGACCAAAAGTTGTCGTCATCAGCGAAGATCTCTGGCAGCGCCGCTACGGTCGCGATCCTCACGTCCTCGGCAAAATTATCCAAATCGACGAGGATCGCTCGACCATCATCGGCGTCATGCCCGCCGGCTTCCATTTTCCCGATCGCGCGGAGTTTTGGCTCCCGCTCCAGATGGACCCTGCGAAAGCCGCGCGCACCGACTACTTTCTGCACGCCGTAGCCCGGCTCAAGCCCGGCGTTTCCCTCGAACAAGCCACCGGTGAACTCGAATCGCTCCTTGAACAAATTCACCGTGAAAACCCGGGCGTCAATAACCACTGGCAGGCGCACGCGATTCCCATCCGCGATTTTGTGGCCGGCTCCTATCGCAAAGCTGTGATCACTCTTCTGGTCGCTGTGGGTTTGCTTCTCCTCATTGCTTGCGCCAACGTTTGCAATCTCTTGCTCGTCAAAGCTTCCGCGCGCGTTCGCGAAATTGCCGTACGCACCGCGCTTGGCGCCACGCGCAGCAGGCTCCTTCGCCAGCTCATCACCGAAAGCCTCCTTCTTGGACTGGCTGGTGGCGCCCTGGGAGTGCTTCTCGCCTCCGCAGGAATACCAGCTCTGCTCTCTCTCATCCCCGTCAATCTCCCGCTCTGGATGAACCTTTCCCCCGACTCTCGGGTATTGGCTTTTGCTGTTGGCGTTTCTCTACTCACTACGCTTGGCTTCGGCATCATTCCTGCTTTCGGCTCCTTCCACGCCGATCTCACCGATTCCCTCAAGGAAGGCGGCCGTGGAGGCACGTCCGGCACGCGCAGCAAATTCCTACGCCACGGCCTGGTTATCGCCGAAGTCGCTCTTTCCGTGATTCTGCTCGCCGGAGCCGGCCTCATGATCCGCAGCTTCCTCGCGCTGCGCATGCAAGACCTCGGTTACCGTCCCGAAAATGTCTTAAGCACGAGCCTCGACTGGCCCGAAAGCCGCTATCACGACGGCCCCCCCGCTCGTGCCCTACTGGCCCGCCTCACCTCAGAAGTCTCTTCGCTTCCCGGCGTCATTTCTACCTCCTTCAGCTCTGGCGCTCCGCTCGACGACGGCTGGGGCCGCATCTTCACCATCGAAGGCCATCCCCTCGACCTCAAGGACATGACCTTCATCAACCACATCGTCGTCACCCCTAACTATTTCCACACGCTCGCCATTCCCCTGCTTCAAGGCCGCGACTTCACCGAAACCGATTTCGACACGCCCACACATCGTCATCGTCAGCGAAACCTTCGCCAAAAAGAATTGGCCCAACGAAAGCCCCCTCGGCAAACGCCTTCGTTTCGGCCCTCCCAAAAACAATGAAGCCCTGGCACACTGTTGTCGGCGTCGTTGCCGACGCCAAGCACGGCGCCTACAAAGGCGAAGACCGCCCCAGCGTCTATCTCCCCTATAGCTCCGGATATCACGCCCAACGTCCTCCTCGTACGCACCAGCGGTGATCCCCTACAGCTTCAACAAGCTCTACGATCACGAATTGCCTCCCTGGACTCCGACATCGTCGTCAGTCGCGTCTTTAGCCTCGAGCAAATCATTGCCCGCGTCTCCTGGCAGGACCGCTTCCTCACGGTTCTCTTCACCGCCTTCGCCGCGCTTGCTCTCTTGCTCGCCGCCGTTGGCCTCTACGCCACCATCTCCTACTCCGTCTCCCTCAGCACCCACGAAATCGGCATTCGCATGGCCCTAGGAGCCTCCATCTCTCGCGTCCGCGCCATGATCCTGCGCCAGGGCTTGACCCTCGCCGGACTGGGCCTGCTCATAGGCATTGTCATAGCTTTCGCCCTCGCGCGCCTGCTCAAAACCCAGCTCTACCAAATCTCTCCTAATGACCCGGCGACTTACATTGCCGTGCCGCTTGTCCTCATCCTCGTTGCCGTGCTGGCTGCCTTTCTACCCACTCGCCGCGCCACTCGCGTCGATCCCGTCATCGCCCTTCGCCACGAATGATAGCTTCCATCGACTGAGCGACCGATGCCCCCGATTTCAGGCTCGCCGGGTTCCATTCCGCCAGGGGTTTGGGGCCAAGCAGGGGCTTTCCATTGGCGGAATCGTTTGTCGGGAGACCTGGGTTATGCTAGTCTCTGGCTTGCGGAAACAAGCTTGGCCACGCGCCACGCAAGACAAGCCCCAGCGTCGCAAACGTTCTCTCCTTACCGTTCTTCAGCGGAGTTTCCCGAAGGGGAAGACTCTCTCCGGAGAAACCAAACGATCGACTCGGGCTATTCAATAATCGGCTCCCTCGGAGCCATTCAGTCAAAGGAACTGGATAAGCCCATGTCCGGTACACAAGCAGCTTCAAAGACAGAAAAAGAAACCGTCGAAATCAAGCTCGCACATTCCCCCGATTCCGACGATGCTTTTATGTTTTACGCCCTGGCTACCCACAAGCTAGCCACTCCCGGTTACAAATACACCCACGTTCTTTCCGACATTCAGACGTTGAACGACGCTGCACTCACGGAAACCTACGACGTAACCGCCCTCAGCTTTGCCGCCTACCCCACTCTGCGAGATAAATACGTCCTGCTTGATTGTGGGGCCAGCTTTGGAGAAAACTACGGCCCCATCGTCGTAGCTTATAAGTCTATGAAAAAAGAAGACTTGGCAGGGAAGCGCATTGGCGTACCGGGCCTCAAGACCACTGCCTATCTCACGCTGAAGCTCTTCGAACCAAACTTTGAACCGGTAGTTATGGCCTTCGACAAAATCCTCGACGCCGTCAAGAACGAAGTCGTCGAAGCGGGCCTCCTTATTCACGAAGGACAGCTGCTCTTCCCTCAGCTTGGCATGCACCGGGTTGTCGATCTAGGCGTTTGGTGGCATGAGCAGACCGGGCTTCCGCTACCCCTCGGTGGCAACGCCGTTCGCCGCGCTCTGGGCCCCGCCCTGGGCTTGCAAATCGCTAAAACTATTAAAGATAGCGTCGAATACGGCCTAGAGCACCGCGAAGAAGCTCTCAATTACGCGATGCAATTTGCCCGCGACATGGAGACCGAAATTGCCGACAAATTCGTCGGCATGTACGTTAACCGTTGGACCCTCGGTTACGGCGATCGCGGTAAGCATGCCGTTCGTGAGCTTATCGAGCGTGGCACCGCAGCAGGCCTGCTCCCCGGCCCGCCGGATGTCGAATTCCTTAGTGAACAGTAACAAAACAAAAGCCTTAACAATAATCCTCGTCCGTTCCTAAAGTTTTTCTGCTCCCTGCCGATACGCACTATGTGTGACTCTTGGCTTCGGATGACGGTTTGTCGAGCGGCTTCACCCCTCCCAATGTTCGGTTCCTGACATCCAGTCCGATTCAGAGCCTCTGTTTGGAGGTAAAGTATGTCCGTTATTGGTCTTGTCAATCTCGCCGAACGCCTTTCAAATCAAAACACTGCGCAGGGTCCAGACGCGGAAGCCACGCCTAAGGCTGCTAATCCGCAGAGTACTCAAGGAAATCCAGGAACGGCGGAAGACCAATTCACGCCTTCCGCGCAGAGCACTCAGGCTCAGGCCACCGCTCAGGCCGCCGGCCTCTTCAGTGTCTCCCACCTCTCGATTTTCTCCGCTGCCGCCAATTTCCTGCTGGGCCAGAATCCGTTGCCGCAGTCAAGCCAGCCTGCCGCCGCAACTCCTCCGGCCACCGCGAATGCTTCGGCACAGCAGCCCGCAGCGGCCAATACTCAATCGACACAACCGGCTGTCCCGACTGCCGCTTCTCCCGCCGCGTTGCTTCAGCCCCCGGCTGATTCCAATAATGCTACAACCGCTGCCAACCCAGTGAGCAGCCAGACAGCCGCAAATGCTCCAGTCCTGTCAGCGACAACCGCCGCAGTCAGCGCGCCCGTGACCACCACGACGGGCGCCGCAACATCAACGGAACAGCAACTGCAGGCTCTAAATGCGGCGCTCCAGGCACTCGGATTGAGCCCACAGGACATTCAACAACTAGACCAAATCGCCACCGTGATCAACGAGTTTAATCCGGCGGCGTTCACTGCGCTGGCCTATCAGCTCGAAGCCCTGGCGCCGCAAACAGCGCCGCAAACAGCCAGCACCACGGAGGCGAACACACAGAACACACTGGCAAGCACGAACGCGGCCGCCGCAAATACAACGCCCACCGAAGCGAGCAATGGAAACGGAACCCCAACAGCGCCCAACTCCGGCGGCTTCCAAATACAAGAGCTGGTGATCAAATTCACAGGCGTCAATGCGCAAGGGACCACTCAGAACAACGGCTCTGCAAACAGCGGCGCACAAGGCACAACCGGGAACGCCAACGGCAATGGCCAGGTCTCCGCCTTCAATCTCCAAATTGAAGAAGTAAATCTCACGCTCGTCAACGGCAGTGGGCAGACCACGCAACTTCAAGCTCCTGCCCAGACAACAAATACAGCCGGGACGGCAGCGAATCAAGGCGCCGCAAACGCCAAAGCGCAAGGCGCAAGCGCTTAGTTTTTACAAAAGTTTGCCCTTAACGTCTCTAAACAAACTGGCTTGACCCCATTCGCCTCGACGATCTCCTTTTCGCGAGAGTTTGCCGCTCACTCAATCAGTGAGCCTGCGCACGCTCCGGCGTGAACCACAGGTCCTGATAGTCAAAGCTGAAATCTGCGAGCGGCGAAACCGCTGCCATAGTGAAATGGTCGATGCTGCCGTCAGCGCGCAGCGTGAACGTTACAAATGCGTCTTCCATCGTCCGGTCGCGCCAGTGCGCCTTAAACGTGTCGTACTGCCAGTGCAGCAAATCCGCCACGGCTTTTGGCGTGTGGTCCATGCTAAAGACCAGCCCTGAACTTTCCTGCCTGATGGTGATCGGCCCATACCAAGCATCGTTGTAAACTCCGGCGTACTTTTCCATCGGCAACGAGGGCTTGGAATTTGTCGCCCGGCCTTTGTCGCTCTCGGCCACGGCTTCCTTGGCTGCTCTTTCTGACTCATCCTCTGCGGCCTTGAAGGCCGCGGTCCATTCCGTTGGCCGCAACCCGAAATAAGAGTCCAGCACGTGATACATAATCGAGTCGAACGCGCCTCCCTGCTCCGCATTGGTCAGGATCACCATTCCCAGGTTTTCCTCCGGCGCCATGATCACGCGTGAAACGAAACCAGAGACGCCTCCCGTGTGTCCGACCAGCTTACGTCCGTGATAGTCGCGTATGCCCCAGCCCAGCGCATACGCCGCGAATTGCGGCCGTAAAGCAGCAGTCGGCGAAGCTCCCGTGCCGATCGGAGTGAGCGTCTGCGCCGTCCACATCTCTCGCGATTGCGCCTCGCTGAAAAGCCGATCCTCGCGCCCGGGAAATTTTCCGTGGTCGAGTTGCAGCAGGAGCCATTTGGCCATTTCCGCTACGGAAGAGTTGATCGCTCCCGCCGGCCCCGCATTATCCAAATCCTGAAACGGAATCGTCCGTAGCTTTCCATCAATCTTCGAGTGCGGCCAGGCGTAATCGTCGGTTGGTTTGAAAGCGGTCGTGCTCAAGTTTGTGGTCTTCATTCCCAGCGGCTCAAGAACTTTTTCGCGAATGTATTTTTCCCAGGATTCACCGGTGACCGCCGGAATGATCTGCCCAGCCGCGATGTACATCAGGTTATCGTAGGCATAGTGGCTGCGAAAACTCGACGCCGGCTTCATGAACCGCAATCGATAAATGATGTCCTCGCGCGTAAAGGTCGTGTGCGGCCAGAAAAGCAGGTCCCCTTCGCCAAGTCCCATGCCGCTGCGGTGCGTCAGCAAATCGCGAATGGTCATTTCATGCGACACGTAAGGGTCATACATCTGGAAGCCCTTCAGCCGCTCGTACACCTTGTCATCCCACGAAATTTTTCCCGCGTCCACCAGCGAAGCCAGCGCCGCCGAGGTAAACGCCTTCGTGTTCGAGCCAATCCCAAAAAGTGTGTTCTCGTCGACCGGCGTAGCCTCCCCCAGCTTCCGCATGCCATACCCTTTGGCAAGCACGACCTTGCCGTCCTTCACGATGGCTATGGCGATCCCCGGCACATCAAACGTCTTCATATCTCGCGCGACATACGCATCTAGATCCGCCGGCGGCACGCTCTGCGCGATGGCCAGACGCCCAAAAATGAGAATCAGTGCAAGAGCAACAAATCTAAATCTGGATGTGTACATCATGGGCGGGTACATCCTCCTTGGTCCCTTCCTCTTCACGAGGACGCGCGGCAAATTAGAACATACTGCACGGTGCCAACACCAACGTTGCCTGTTCTCCAGCAGACTATGGAGCCATAGTCGTTTCGTTCCTCAGGAGAAGCTAGAAAATCGCATACTTACCCATCTGGTAGCGGTAAATCGCTTTTTGGATTAGCATACGGCGAGTTATGCGCCTGGAGGCTTGGTGAAACGGATTTCCGTGCTGCTCCTCATGATCGCGACCTTGGGCAGCGCAACTCCCGCACAGGAGTGGGCGACTGCGCGATCTCCGCACTTCGTGGTCGCAACCGATGCGGGCGAAAAACAGGCGCGAGAGATTGCCGCGCGTTTTGAGGCGCTACGTCACATATTCGAGAAATTGCTGTCGAGCGAGAAGCTAAACAGCCCGGTGCCCTTGCAGATTTTGGCCTTTCGCAATTCCAAAGGCTTCAGCCAGGTGGGTCCGACCAAAGACGGGAAACCGGAAACGGGAGTTGTGGGCGTCTTTCAAACCGGCGGTGATATGAATTTTATCGCCATCGATCTCTCCACCGAGTCCGGCTTCCCTATTGTCTTTCATGAGTACGCGCATTCGGTGCTGCACGCAAATTATCGGCATCTGCCGCTATGGTTCGATGAAGGCCTCGCCAAGTACTACGAGACCATCAAGATCGACAAAGGCCATGTGCAAATCGGAGCCAGCCCAAAATATCTGGATACTTTCCTTTACCATCGCGGACTCATGCCCGTCGTGGAACTCTTTGGCATAACCAATGAGTCCAAAATCTACGGAGAAAACAGCGAGAGGAGGCAGCTCTTCTACGATGAGTCCTGGGTCGTGGTGCACTACTTGTTCGACAAACAAAAATTGGGCGACTTTGGCAAATACATGGAACTCACGACGAACCAGCACATGCCTATTCCCGAAGCGGTGGAAACGGCTTTCGGCATGACGCCCAGGAAATTTGACAGCGAGATCGCATCCTACTTGAATCTCTCCCTGCGCCAGGTTTTCAATATCGAGGACCCGGAGACCATCGACGAAAACAGTTTTGTCACGCAACCCCTCGATTTGCTGGATGCCGAAGCGCTGATCGCCAACATGCACGCGCATTCGAAGGGCGGCGGGGAAAAGGCCGTGGAAGAATACAAAGAAATCCTCTCAAAGAACCCAAACCAGGTGGACGCCAATCTGGGACTCGGCTCCGCCGCCCTTTTCTCGAAGAATTATGACGAGGCTGCAACTTACTTCGCCAAAGCCCTATCCGCCGACAAAAAGAACGCGCGGGGCCAGCTTCTGTTCGGGATTCTGCAAATGCGCCGGAGCTCGACGAGTGAAAACAATCAGGAGCTTCTGGTCGATGCCTGGAATCACCTCAAGGCCGCCACCACTCTCAGCCCCGAATTGGCGGCAGCCCACGGCGAACTGGCTTACGCGCTCTCCAAACTCGGCGACAAGGACGGCGCCATCAAAGAAGCCACGGCAGCCGCTCGCCTGAACAAGGGCAATGAGGGCTATTTTGTGAATCTGGCCGAATTCTATTTCCAGTACAAGAAATACGAGCAGTCCAAGGCGATTTTCGAGCAACTCACATTGAGCGATGATGCCGCCATTGTTGCCTTGGCCAACCGGCGACTGGAAGCGCTTAAAAATCCTGACGGTGCGGCCGCCGCGCCAGACTCGAAGCAATGATTCGAAACACCAGCATCAGTTGATACCGGCAGGGTTCGCGCCCGGAGCCTGGAGCGGCACGAGAGTGCAGGCGTCCGGCGCGTTTTCCTGACAGCGTTCCCTTGCTCCTTTTTGTGCGTCCTCCTCCGACCGCCTCCCGAAGACATAGCCGAAATGTCCCGAGGCAGAGACAGCGAACGCTTTGAAGGGCGGCATGGTCAGAAATTTGCGAAATTCCTCTCGACCTCCGGCCGATAGCTCGGAGGGCGGAGGAACATCCGGCGGTTCCGGCAAAGAAAGCAGGGAGGTCCGCAGGCTGAGGTTCTGGCTCTTCAAGAAATCGTCGACCATAACCGTCCAGATCGAAATTCCACCCAGCGAAAACAGCCCGTGGCCATCGCGCCGAAACGGGGCCGCGTGAATAAACGTCGCTTTTCCGCCGGCTTGCGTGAAGGCCTGATAAAAGCTCTCAGCGATTTGCGGCCCGAAAAAATGATCGTTCGCCGCATACACCCAGAGCATCGGTATCCGGGATTTTTCTCCAAACGAGCGGAACGCACGGATAAGATCCTCGGGATTGCAGACTTCATCCGGCTTCCGCGATCCGCGGCCGCCTGCAAAGCTAATCGCGGCTACCAGGCCGGGCGGCGGATCGGCGGTCAGCGCAACGGTGGCGAATCCCCCCGCGGAAATGCCCACGCTGATGATGCGCGAAGGATCCACTTCGGGTAGTGTCGAAAGATAAGCGATCGATTCGCGCAAATCCTTCGCGGATTCCTTGCCAGCGTCGTAGTAATCCGGGCGGCGTGAGCAGGCCCGCGCGTCTTCGTCAAACCCGCCGCCGGAATCTCCGTAACCTCGCCTCAGCACGATGACGGTCGTCCATCCCCGCCGCGCGAACTCCCGCGCTTGCGGGATCATCTGCAAGGGTGACATTCCAGCGCGCTCGCTATCCTCGCGCGGACTGCCGTGCGTGAGCACCGCCAGCGGATGCGGCCCGCCCTCCTTTGGCCTCACCATCACCGCTTCGAGGCCTTTTTTGCCCGCATCTTTCGCGGGAATGCGAAAGGAGTTTTCGATTAGGTCTTGCCCCCGCCCGCAGCCCGCCCCGAACATGAAAAAGGCAAAGCAGATACAAAGACGACGAGCAATCATCGAGCACCTCATGGGTTTCGCGGAAACGCAAACCACGTCCTGCCGGCACTCTTAGTTTTGCCTAAGCCGCCAGCGAGAGACAAGGCTTTCATCTAGCCGCAGCCGCTTGACGCTTTCCCGCCAATCACTTAGTGTCTTCTCCTTGCGATGGAGTCTCTGATGAAAATAAATCTCCGCGCCCTGTGCATCGGGGCCGCAACTTTCTCTCTTCTAGCTCCCTATTCGCGGGGACAGGCTGCCGCGGAATATCGTGATCACACGCAGGCAGCCGCGTCCTGGCCCCAGCAAGCCGTTCGTGCTGCGCACGGCATGGTCGCCACCGATGAAGAATTAGGCTCGCAAGCGGGCATCGAAATTCTGAAACGCGGTGGAAATGCCGTCGATGGCGCCGTAGCGGTGGCTTTTGCCCTCGCTGTCGTCGAGCCTGCCGCTGGTAACATCGGCGGTGGCGGTTTCATGCTCGTTCGCCTCGCCGATGGCCGCACCACTTTCTTCGATTACCGCGAAGTCGCCCCCGGCAAAGCCTCCCGCGACATGTACATCAAACCCGACGGCACGCTCGACAAACAGCTTTCCGTCATCGGCTATAAATCCGTCGCCGTTCCTGGCACCGTCGCCGGCCTCGAGCTTGCTCTCAAAACTTACGGCAAGCTCAAGCTTGCCGATGTCCTTGCCCCGGCAATCCATCTCGCGGAAGACGGTTTCCCCGTCAGCGAAAAACTTGCCCGCCAATTGAACGGGGAACGCCCCGAGCTGCAGGAGTTCACCGTAAGCCGCCGCATCTTCCTGAACGACGGAAAAATGTATCATCCCGGCGACACTTTCAAGCAGCCGGAACTCGCCGCAACTTTGAAGCGCATTGCAAAAAACGGCGCCGCCGACTTCTACCGCGGCGAAACCGCCAAAATGATTGTCGATGACATACAGCGCATGGGCGGCCTCATCACTCTCGAAGATCTCGCGCAATATCAGCCAAAAGTTCGCCAAGCCCTGCAAGCCAGCTACGAGCTCGACGGTCACAAGTGGGATGTCATTACCTCGCCTCCGCCTAGCTCCGGCGGCGTGGCCATAATTGAAGCCATGAATATGTTGCGGAACGTTCCTCTCAAGGGTTGGGATGACGCGCAAAGCGTGCACATGGTTGTGGAGACGATGCGTCGCGTTTTTGCCGACCGCGCCGCGTATCTGGCCGACCCCGATTTTTCCAAAGTTCCGGTCGAAGGCCTCACCAGCGATTGCTACGCCAAGGAACTCGCCGCCACCATCGATCCGCAGCACGCTTCCTCCAGTAAAGAGGTAAAAGCAGGAACGCCGCACGTCTGTGGCGTTTCTGCTTCCAATGAGCTAGCTCCGCAAACTATCAGCCTGAACGATGGCCCGCACACCACGCATTTTTCCGTCGTCGATGACGCCGGCAACGCCGTCGCCAGCACTTATACTCTCAACAATAGCTACGGCTCGCATGTAACTTCCACCGCCGGTTTTCTCCTCAATGACGAAATGGACGATTTCACTACCCAGCCCGGCGTCCCCAATGCGCTCTTCGGCCTCATCCAATCCGAAGCCAACGCCATCGCTCCCGGCCACCG
Source organism: uncultured Acidobacteriota bacterium (assembly GCA_963804545.1). Taxonomy (GTDB): domain Bacteria; phylum Acidobacteriota; class Terriglobia; order Acidiferrales; family UBA7541; genus Acidiferrum. Next base: position 1,059,247 of record CAWDQW010000003.1, on the reverse strand, counting down.
CCCGCTCAGCTCCATGGTGCCCACCATTCTCGTCCGCGACGGCAAACTCAGCTTCGTAACTGGTTCGCCCGGCGGCCCCACGATTATTTCTGCCACGCTCCTCAGCGTTTTAAACTGGATGCGTCTGGGAATGGACGCGCAGGCGGCCATCAACGCGCCCCGCTTCCATCACCAATGGCTCCCGGACGTGATCCTGATGGAGAAAGACTTTCCCGCAAGCCTGGAGTCTGCGTTAAATGCGCAGGGTTACCAAACGCGCCGCCGTGGGCACATTGGTCTGGTTAATGCCATTGGTATCGACCCAAAAACCGGCGAACGCCTCGGTGCAGCAGACCCGCGCGACAACGGCGTAGCTGTCGGCTACTGAACGGTTTTTTTCCACCACCGCCCGCGTCTGTCCTGGGCGGTTCGGAGTAAAGCGGCTGGCTTTTCATCTCACAGCGCTGTGAACGGGGCTATGCGAAGAATCCTCTCCACCTACATGTTCGTATCGCGAAGGTTGACCACCGAGCTTCTCGGCCAGATTGCCGAATCCGGTTTCGAAGCCCTCGAAATTTTCGCCACTCGCGGCCATTTCGATTACACCACCAGGCAGGAAATCCAATCCATCGCCGGCGCTCTCTCCCACCACGGCTTGGCGCTTGCTTCTCTCCATGCGCCGACGAGCCGTGACCTCAGCGCCACTCGCGAAGGCGGCACGCCTCTCTCCATCACCGAAGTGGAACGCGTTCGCCGCATCGAAGCCATGGACGAGTTGAAGCGCGTCGTCGATGTTGCCGAGGACCTCCCCTATGCCCGCCTGATCCTCCACATGGGCGGTCCGCGCGAAACGGCCGACCCGCGCAAACGCGACGCCGCTTTCAGTTCGCTGGAACACCTCGTTCTCCACGCTCACCACCGCGGAGTAACTATCGCCGTCGAAAACACCACCAGCGAAATGGGCGATCCCGCCTATCTACGCGCCTTTGTGGATGAAACGCGTTTGACGGGTCTGCGCTTTAATTTCGACATCGGCCACGCTCATCTTGCCGATGGCCCGGAACCCGAGCGCATCGAAAAAGCATTCGCGCCCCTCCGCGAACTAGCCATCTCCGCCCATATTCACGACAATCACGGCGATAAAGACGAGCATCTTCCGCCCTACGACGGCTCCATCGACTGGGAATCCGCCGTCAAAATCCTGAAAACCGCCTCCGAACCGGACTTGGCCCTCACCCTCGAACTAAAAGAAAAGTCCGGCCACGACGCCCCATCCACCGCCGAACAACTAGCCGCCGCCAGCGAATCCCTCGACCGCTTCGAGCGCGAATGGAACTGACTGCTTGTTGACCGGATACGGCGTCATCGCCGATAATTTTAAAGGTGAATTATTGTGGACGAACTATCCATTTCTCAGTTCAAAACCAAGTTCAACAAGATCATCAAGCGCGCCCAGAAGTCGAAGCAACCTTTCCGAATTACCCGGCGAGGAAAGACTGTCGCCGAAATCCTTGTGATTAAGCCCACTCCCATCGTGGACCGCGCGAAGTGGATCGGTTCCAGGAAGGACACGATGAAGATCTGCAGAGACTTTGTTTCGCCCTCGAACGAACCGGAGGAATAGGAAGCCCTTCGCGACTGAGTCGCCGTCTCCGGACCAATAAAAAACACATTCGCATGGCTACGTGCCGAATTTGCCCTCTCTGGTAAACTGTTCGTTTGAATTTCCGTTTTAAGACCGGACTATGACCATCATCACAATCGAGCAGGCAGGCAAGTACGACGGGCAAGAAGTCACCATTCGCGGCTGGCTCTACAATCTTCGCGAATCGGGCAAATTGATGTTCCCCATTTTTCGCGACGGCACCGGCATCATTCAAGGTGTCTGCGCGCTCAAGGAAAATCCCGAAGCCTTCGAAGCGTTGAAAGGCCTAACGCAGGAATCCAGCGTCATCGTCACGGGCAAAATCCGCGCCGAACAGCGCGCTCCCGGCGGCTTTGAAATGGGCGTCGCGAAGATTCAAATCGTCCAAAAAGTTCCGGATTCCACGCCGTTTCCCATCCAGCTCAAAGAGCACGGCGTGGACTTCCTCCTCGATCAGCGCCACCTCTGGATCCGCACGCCTCGTCAGGCCGCCATTCTCCGCATTCGCGCCGAAGCCATCCGCGCCGCCCGCGAATTTATGGACGGCCAGGGCTACACCATCGCCGACGCGCCCATGTTCACCCCCGCCGCTTGCGAAGGTACCTCCACGCTCTTTGAAGTGAATTACATCGACGACCAAAAAGCCTACCTGACCCAGAGCGGCCAGCTCTATGCCGAAGCCATCGCCATGGCTTTGGGCAAGGTCTACACCTTCGGGCCAACGTTTCGCGCCGAAAAATCCAAAACCCGCCGCCATCTCACCGAGTTCTGGATGCTTGAGCCCGAAGCCGCCTACGTCGAGTTCGACGAAATCATGTCCCTCGGCGAAGGCCTCGTTAGCGCCATCGTGCAAGGTGTCGTCAAAAACAAATCGCGCGAACTCGAAACGCTCAAGCGCGACGTCAGCAAACTCGATAACATCAAGCCGCCGTTCCCGCGCATCTCCTACGAAGACGCCGTCGCCCTCCTCCAGAAAAACGGCAACCCCGCAAAATTCGGCGACGATTTCGGCGGCGACGAGGAAACCCTCATCTCGAAGGAATTCGACCGCCCTGTCCTCATCCATCGCTATCCGACGGCCATCAAGGCTTTTTACATGCAGCCCGATCCCCAGCGTCCCGACCTCGCTCTCGCCTTCGACATGATCGCCCCAGAGGGCTACGGAGAAATCATCGGCGGCAGCCAGCGCATCCACGATTACGACCTGCTTCTAAAGCGCCTCCGCGAACACAACCTTCCCGAAGAATCCTTCCAGTGGTATCTCGACCTGCGCCGCTATGGCAGCGTTCCCCATTCCGGCTTCGGCCTCGGCCTTGAACGCACCGTCGCTTGGATTTGTGGAACCGAACACATCCGGGAAGTCATCCCCTTTCCCCGCATGATTTACCGCGTGTATCCTTAATGCGGGGTAGTTCGGCGCCGCAATGGCGTCTCTCGCACGTAATTTGTATTAACGCTTCGAGTGATCTGTGCCTCGCGCATGTTTGCGAGTGGTGCGAATTTCCGTCTCGTCACGGAATGCTGGCCACGGATCACGGAACACGAGACTCACATGGCGCAAAAAGTCAGAATTATCGGCGTTCCCATGGACCTCGGCCAGAGCCGCCGAGGTGTCGACATGGGTCCCTCCGCCCTTCGCGGCGCGGGCCTGCAAGCGCGCATCAAGCAGCTCGGCCACACCGTCGAAGACATCGGCAATCTTGAAGTCAAACAGCCTGAAGAGATGCAGATTGGCGAAAAACGCGCCAAGTATCTTCAGGAAATCACCGAAACCTGCAAAGATCTCGCCACCACCGTCGAGAAATCTCTCGGCGAAGGTTTTCTCCCGCTCGTCCTCGGCGGCGACCACTCCATCGCCGCCGGCGTCGCTGCCGGCGTCGCTTCTCACTACCGCAAAGAAAAAAAACAGATCGGCTATCTCTGGCTGGATGCCCACGGCGACATGAACACGCCGGACTCTTCTCCCTCAGGCAACGTCCACGGCATGCCTCTAGCCGCGATCATGGGCTACGGCGCGCCCGAACTCGTGGATCTCATGGGCTTCAAACCCAAAGCGGAGCCTGGCAATATCGTCATCGTCGGCGCGCGCGACCTCGACGCCCAGGAACGCAAAATCGTCAAAAAATCCGGCGTCCACGTCTTCACCATGCGCGACATCGACGAACGCGGCATGCGCGAAGTCATGTCCGATGCCCTCAAATACGCCATGGACGATACCGCTGGCATCGCCGTCAGCCTCGACATGGACTTCGTCGATCCCAGCGACGCCCCCGGGGTCGGCACTCCCGTCCGCGGCGGCGTCACCTATCGCGAAGCCCATCTCGCCATGGAAATGATCGCCGACTCCGAAGCCATGGCTTCGCTCGAAGTCGTCGAAATCAATCCCATCATCGACGAACACAACCGTACCGCGCTCCTCGGCGTGGAATTAGTCCTCTCCGCCCTCGGCAAAAAAATCCTGTAATCAGTTTTTTGCGAACTGGCGTCGCTTGTCGATCTACCCGCTTTTCGTCCAAAGTTTCCGGAAGTACGACCGCATGCGATCGAGAGTGGATCCCTGCGCCGGCGGCGTCTTCTTCGCCGGGGCGCTGGCCACCGGCGGCTTCGGCGGCGTTGTCGCTGCGGTCGTCGCCGCCGCCTCCCCCTCTACCCGTCCCTGAAACACCAGCGCAGGCCGCACACGCACGTGCCGCACGATGGTCATCAACCTCATGTCCGGCTCCGGCTGCACTTTGGCCTTCGCCTCAAACTCCAGCGGCGGCATAATCACCGTATAAATCGGCTCTTCCTTCGGCTCTGGTTTTTCCTCGCCCGCCGCATCATTCGAATTCGCAGCGGCATCGCTTCCTCCGGCTGGCGCCGCCGGAATTTTCGCGATCTGCAATTCACACTTGCATTGCCCCGCTCCGTTGCGCATCTCGTCGATCTGCCCGTTCGCCAGCATTACGTCCACGCCCTGCGGCACGATTACGCTCCGCCCGCTGAATTGTTGCTCCACGCGCAGCGCTCCGCGATACGTGTGAATGCACATCATCCCCGGACTTGCAAAGCCCACCAGTACCTCTCGCGGATCGTCGCCAATCGCCATCGTCTGCGCTTGAATCTCCGCCGTGTACACCATCAGCGCCGGTTCCCGGTCCACGCGCGCGTGAATTGCTCCGCTCTCCAGCGCCACCGTCAGCGCTCCTCCCGATTTCAGCACGGAAAAATGTGCCGGCCCGCAAATCGAAATCTGTCCGCCTTCCACAAGACTGATCCGTGCCTGCCCGGACTTCACTCGTACGTCGCTACCGCTCCGCAAAACCGTCTTCGTCTGTCCGCCCACGACTTCCACGCTCATCGGCCCCGTCACATGTATGTCTTGGCCTTCAATCAAGCCCACGGCATCGCCCGCCGGCTGGTCCGGAGTGCCCGCCGTCGCAACCAAAAGTCCCGCGCAAACCATTGCGCACACTCCGGCCAAAAGCCGCGCGCGCCGCACCGATTCACGCAGATAAGCTTTGAGCTGCACTCTTAATTAGTCTCCCGCGAGCCGGGCAAGAAACTCTCGCCTATACTATACGTCACGGCGCCTTCACGGCTGGCGCGTCCAGAAACCATGACCAACCCCGACGGAACTCCCGCCGCATTCCCCGATCCCGCGCACGAGTCCGCACAAAAAATCCCGCCCGAGCCCATCAGCGCCCATTACGACACGCGCCTCCCCGACCTGCCCTGGTCCCGTCGCATCCAAATCCCCTTTATCGCTGCCGCTGTCTACACTGTGATTCGCCTTCTCGGCCCAACGTTGCGCTTCGAAGTTCTCGGTTGGCAAAACGCCGAGCGCGTCCACGCATCCGGCAAGCGCTGCATCTGGGCCTTCTGGCATCGCATCATTATCCCGATTGTCTGGTGGCACCGTAATCACGGCGTCGTGGTGATGAACACCACGGCCTTCGACGGTCAGTGGACTCGCAAAGTTATCGAATGGCTAGGCTTCGGCACAGCGCAGGGAAGTTCTTCGCGCGGCGGCCTACGAGGGCTCGCCGTCATGGCTCGCCGCCTGGAGGAAGGCGTCGATTGCGCCTTCACCATCGATGGCCCGCGCGGCCCTCGTTACGTCGCCAAACCCGGCCCCGTCATGCTCGCCAGAAAAACCGGCTGCCCCGTCCTCGTCTTCCACATCGGCGTCAGCCGCGGCAAAACTTTCGAAAAAACCTGGGACCACTTTCTCCTGCCCGCACCTTTTGCCCGCGCGGTGATCCTCTTCGCGCCGCCCATCTACGTCCCGCCCGACGCCAGCGCCGCCGTCCTCGAGTCCAAACACGCCGAAATGCAACACGCCCTAGAGCGCGTCCGCGACATCGCCGAATCCTGGTTTTCTCTTACCGAATCCGACCGCCAGAATTTTCGCGCCGAATTTTCAATCTGAAGCTTCTAATTGTAGGGGAGGGGCTTGCCCCTCCCGGTTTTCTCTAGCAGGAAAGCCCAAACGCCGTTCGCCGGCTGATCGTCCAAATCGCCCTGTCTCGCGCAGCGAGATGCGTGCCTCTGATCCTTACATCATTACATCTTTACCTCGTTTCCTCTTTCCCCTCAATTCCCATTCCCAGCCCGTTCTCCCAATTTCACCGGCACGTCAATCTTCTTTCCCCCGCGATAAACGCTCACGCTCACCGTGTCTCCAGGCCGCTTCCTGTTCAAAACCAAATTCATGTCCGATTGACTCGCAATTTTCTCCCCGTCAATCGCCACGATCACGTCCCCGCCAATAATGATGCGCTGCATTCCCGCCATGGCCGCACGGTCTCCACCGTGTAATCCGGCAGCAGCCGCCGGTCCGCCCTTCGTCACTTCTTCGATCAGCAATCCGTCTTGCACCGGAAGATCGAGTGCCTCCGCAAGCCACCCGCCCACGGACAAAGTTTGCGCCCCAAGAAACGCCTGCCGCACGCGCCCTTCGGTCATCAAGTCGTGCGCAATCCTCTTCGCCGTGTTCACCGGAATGGCAAACCCGATCCCCGCCGTCGTCCCGCTCGGCGTATAAATCGCCGAATTGATCCCGATCACTTCGCCATGCGAATTGATTAGCGGCCCGCCCGAATTTCCTCGATTGATGGCCGCGTCCGTCTGAATCGCCTCATCAATGAACGTCGACTGGCTCGTCTGCACCGTCCGCCCCAATGCGCTCACCACTCCCGTCGTCAGCGTGCTTTGAAATCCGAACGGATTTCCGATCGCCAGAACTTTTTGCCCCACCTGCAGCATTGACGAATCGCCCAACGGCAGCGCCACCAGCGTCTTGCCTTTCGGATCAATCTTGATCATCGCCACATCGTTCCGCTGGTCCGCTCCAATAAACTTCGCCGCATACCGCGTCCGGTCTCCCAGCACCACCTCAATCGACTGCGCGTCTTGCACGACGTGGAAGTTCGTCAAAATGTACCCGCGCGAATCAATCACGAACCCCGACCCCGCCCCCTCCACCGGCACTGGGTCCATAAAAAAATCGTATTCCGTCGCCTTCGTCAGAATATTCGCCACCGCGGACGACGCCTGCCGGTATACACGCACATTGATCGACTCATCATCCGTCAGCGCGGCATCCCGCGCCGCAACCTCCGTCATCTGAGCCGCCGGCGCCCCTGCGGCTGCCAATGGCAACGCTTCCACCTTCCTCGGCTGCCGTTGCCCCCATCGTCCTCCCGCCCAATACGCCCCGGCAATGATCACCACCGCCACAATCGCCAATCGCACCGCACTCGACGCTTTTCCCGCACTCATCTTGGTAATCCTTCCTCGATCTTGCCTGAATTCAAACTTCCACTACCATCTCGTAGTGGCGGGGCTTGCCCCGCCAGGCCTTTCACAACCACGCACCCACTCTCGTATTAGACGTTTTCCCCTGCCGTTCTCATCTAGTCTCCGTCTTTTTCCGTCTTTATTCCCTTACTTCTTTACATCATTACTTCTTTCCCGCCTCAACTTCGCCGCCAACCCTTCCACCTGCCTCCGCGTCTCCTCCATACGTCCCCGAACAATCGATCTTCTCCGTGGCAAACTTCAACTTCTCCTCCGCCGGCATCTGCGCCGCAATCCGCCGCCGCGCCTCCGTCTCGCTCAACCCCCGCGCGAGCAATCTCTCCATCTGCTGTTCGGGTCGGCACCACGCCACTACCAATCCATCCAAATTTTTCTGATACCCAGCCTCCACCAGCAAAGCCGCCTCCACAAACGCCGCATCCGTCACGCCGCTCTTCTCCCACTCTTCAAACAGCCGCACCATCTCTTCTTCGACTCGCGGATGCACAATCGCGTTCAATCTTTTCAATTTTTCCGCGGCCGCAAACACCAAAGCTCCAAGTTTCCGACGATCGATCCGCCCGTCCGCGCCCACAACTCCCGCACCAAGCTCGCGCACAATCTCTCCATAAGCCCGCGTCCCCGGCTCAATCACCTCATGCCCTAAGCTGTCAGCATCAATCACGCGAAATCCCATCTCGCGCAGCATCCCTGCCACGGCGCTCTTCCCGCTGGCAATCCCTCCGGTAATTCCCAGCCGCTTCATCCCCGGCCGCTACCGTCCACCCGTGCCAGACGGCCCGCCCGCCGAAATCGTCCGCGGCACCGCCTTCGCCCGCCGCATCCGAGCCGCCTTCACTGTATTGCTCATCAACATCGTGATCGTCATCGGCCCCACGCCTCCCGGCACCGGCGTCAACGCCCCCGCCACATTCACCGCATCCGGATGCACATCCCCCATCAGCGCATTGCCCTTCGCCCTAAATTTTTCTAGCCGGGCAGGGAAGTTCCTGAACAATCTTTCCGCCTCCGCCGCATCTGTCACGCGATTCGTTCCCACATCAATCACCGCCGCCCCTGGTTTTATCCAATCCGCCTGCACAAACCCCGCCTTCCCCATTGCCGCCACCACAATGTCCGCCCCGCGCACCACATCCGCCAAATTCTTCGTCTTCGAATGGCAAATCGTCACGGTCGCGTTCGCGTGCATCAAAAGCAGCGCCATCGGCTTCCCCACAATGTCGCTCCGCCCCAACACCACCGCGTTCGCCCCCTCAATCGCAATCTCATTCCGCCGCAAAATCTCCATGCACCCCGCCGGCGTACAAGCCACCAACCCCGGCCTCCCACTCACCAGCCTCCCCAAATTCACCGGATGAAACCCATCCACATCCTTTGCCGGATCCACAGCCTCCAAAACGCGTTTCGTATCCACCTGCGCGGGCAAAGGCAGTTGCACCAAAATCCCATCCGTATCGTTGTCCCGGTTCAAATCCTCCACAATCGCCAGCATCTCCGCCGTCGTCGCGCTCGCCTCTGGCGTTAAAAGCCCGCTCGCCATCCCCAACTGCTCGCAAGCCGCAATCTTGCTCTTCACATAAAGTTGCGAAGCCGGATCGCTCCCCACCAACACCGCCGCCAGCCCGGGCCGTATCCCCGCCGAAGAAAGTATCGCCACCTCATCCTTCAACTCCCCAAACATCGCGTCCCGTATCTTCGCTCCATCCAATATTTTCGCCGTCATTCCACCTTCACCCTTTTCTCTCCCAATCACTTCTGTAGGCGCCGGACTTCTGCCCGGCCCTTCCAAAATTTTGGCCGTCCGGCATTCTTCACAGTGCGCTGCTCAATCATCCGAACGTAACAAATTGTCCCCCACTTCGCCCCCCTCTGTCACGCCAGCCCAAGCCTGCCCTATGTCCGTCCCATTTAGAATCCATGCGCCGCAAAATCTGCATGGATAGCGATGGTAAGATTCACGCATGCAAGGCCCCTTCAAGTTCTGGAAAGTGCTAGACAAAAGGCGGTTGCTGCTGGTCTTGATGGAGGAATTGGCGGGCGGTGCACACATCTCATTCGAGGGTGACCTGCAGGGATTAACCCTATCGAATATTACCGGTGCCTCGGGAGAACCGACCGCTGCCCTAAAGCGAAACACGTTGTGGCCAAAACAGGATTTTGTAGTTGTTCCTCTGGAGCCATCGATGGGGCCGAAAATTATCGCTGCTATCGGTGGCACTGTTCCTGCAGCCATAATTCACATTCAGATCGAGAAGAATGGGCAGCTTCAATTCGGTGCCTATGATAATTTCTATTCGTCGTCCATCTACCTTGGGAGCGAAGTGAAAGAGGATTTCATCAAGTCGCTTGTCTCTCAAAATATCATGAGGCCATACGCTGAACGACGGCCAAGGCGTGAAATCAAAAGCTGAACTTCTTTGGCCCGTCTCCTCTTATAATCTCGTCCATGAGCGCCGCCCCCCCAACCCCGCAACCCTCCCCCCACCTCCGCATCCACTCCATCAACATCTACGTCCGCGACCAAGACCGCAGCCTACGCTTCTACGTTGACCAACTTGGCTTCCACCTCGCCTACGATGCCAAACTCCAATCCGGCGAACGCCTAGTCGCTGTCGCTCCCCCCGACGGCCAAGCCGTCCTCACCCTGATCGCGCCCAAGCCTGACTCCCTCGACTTCAAATTAATCGGCCGTTCCACCCGCCTCACCCTCATCACCGAAGACGTCCTGGCCAAATACCAGGAATGGTCCCGACGCGGCGTCCGCTTCCAACACACCCCCCGCCTCCGACGCATCAAGTTCGACCCCGAAACGCGCCAGGTTCACAACGCCGCCGCCGACTCCCCTCTCCTCGGCGAAGAATCCCCCATTTGGGGCGGCGTCTCCACCCGCTTCCGCGATCCCGACGGCAACACTTTCTCCCTCGTCAGCTTCGACGAAATCACTCACGCCCTCGAAGCCCAGCGCCGCGCCGCCTCCGCCAAACTCGAACTCGAACGCCGCGCCGCCCAGGAACTGGAAATCGCCAACGAAGTCCAATGCCGTTTTTTTCCGCAAGTCCGCCCGCCGATTCAATCCCTCGACTATTCCGGCCACTGTTATCCCGCGCGCGCCGTCGGCGGCGATTATTACGACTTTCTCGACCTCGGCCCCGACCGCTTCGGCTTCGTCATCGGCGACGTCTCCGGCAAAGGCATCGCCGCCGCTCTCCTCATGGCCAACCTGCAAGCCAATCTCCGCAGCCAGTGCTCCATCGCGCACGATTGCCTGGAAAATATTCTTCGCGTCGTCAACCAGTTCTTCTCGCAAAACACCCCCGACGGCTCCTTCGCTACCCTTTTCTTCGCCGACTACCATGTTTCCAGCGGCGTCCTGCGCTACGTCAACTGCGGCCATCCGCCTGCGCTCATCCTGCGCTGCGACGATTCGATCGACCGCCTCGAGCCCACCGCCACCGTCCTCGGCATCTTCAAAAAATGGGACTGCCAACTCGGCGAACGCACCATCCATCCTGGCGACACCCTCGTCCTCTACACCGACGGCATCACCGAATCCTTCAACGACTCCCGCGACGAATACGGCGAAGCCCGCCTCATCGAATCCCTGCTCCGCCACCGCACCCAACCCAGCCAATCCCTCCTCCAAAACATCGTCGCCGACGTCCGCCAGTTCTCTCCCCACGAACAACACGACGACATCACCCTCATCATCGCCAAATCCTCCCCCCGCGCGGCCGCAACCAAAAGTATGAGTCTTGACTAAATCTCACATTAGACATAGTCTAAGTCCTTGGTGGACGCCAAAGCGATTAAACGGTCCTTCGACGGTAGCGGCTTGCGGTGCACTCCGCAGCGCTATGCCGTCATGGCCTTCTTGATGGAACAGAACAGCCATCCCACGGCTGCGGAAATCTTCGAAGCTGTGAATCGCCTGGATCCGCGCTCTTCCAGGGCCACGACTTATAACAATCTGCGGGACCTGGTGCGGGCGGGTTTGGTGCGCGAAGTGGCCCTCGAGGGCCGCGCCGCCCGTTTCGATGCCAAAGGCATGCGGCATCACCACTTTATCTGCGACCGCTGCGGCGAAGTTGAGGACATCGAATGGTACGACGTGCCCAGGCCGGCCCCGCGCTCTCTCGGCAAGCGGATGCTTCGCGAATGCGAGCTTATTTTCCGCGGCCTCTGCAAGAAGTGCGCTCCCCGGCGCGCTTCGCGTTAGTTTTCGAACGCGCGTGAGCCGCCGCCGCGGATGGCGCGAATGGGCAACCTGGAATGAGTTTGAAGTTGGTATCCGTTTTTGACTAATCCCAAGGAAGGTGAACACATGGACAAAGAACTTACTACTTCAGCGGCGGCGCCAGCGGAATCCAAGTGCCCGTTTTCTCACGGAGCCACCGCACCTACGAACCGCGACTGGTGGCCCGAGCAGTTGGACGTTCAGGTTCTTCACCAGCACTCCACTCTCTCCAATCCGATGGACGAGGAGTTCGACTACGCCAAGGAATTCAAGACTCTCGACCTTCATGCCGTGGTCAAGGACCTTCATGCCTTGATGACGGACTCCCAGGATTGGTGGCCGGCCGACTTTGGCCACTACGGCGGGTTGTTCATTCGAATGGCGTGGCACAGCGCCGGCACCTACCGCATTGGCGATGGCCGCGGCGGCGCGGGAGCGGGCCAGCAGCGCTTCGCGCCCCTCAACAGTTGGCCCGACAACGTGAACCTCGACAAAGCCCGCCGCTTGCTCTGGCCCATCAAGCAGAAATACGGCCGGAAGATCTCCTGGGCCGACCTCATGATTCTCGCCGGCAACGTGGCCCTCGAGTCTATGGGCTTCAAGACGTTCGGTTTTGGCGGCGGCCGCCCCGATGTGTGGGAGCCCGAAGAAGATGTCTACTGGGGCCCGGAAGGCAAGTGGCTGGGCGATGAGCGCTACAGCGGCGACCGCGATCTTCAGAATCCGCTCGCTGCCGTGCAAATGGGTCTCATCTACGTGAATCCGGAAGGGCCGAACGGCAAGCCGGATCCCATCGCGGCGGCCAGAGATATTCGCGAAACATTTCACCGCATGGCCATGAACGACGAAGAGACGGTTGCTCTGATTGCCGGCGGTCACACTTTCGGCAAAACCCACGGCGCTGGCGATACCGCACTCGTGGGCCCGGAGCCGGAATCCGCCGGCATCGATGAGCAGGGCCTCGGCTGGAAGAGCAAGTTTCGCTCTGGCAAGGGTGGCGATGCCATCGGCAGCGGCTTGGAAGTTATTTGGACCACCACGCCGACGAAGTGGAGCAACAATTTCTTCGCCAACTTGTTTGGCTACGAATGGGAACTGACCAAGAGCCCGGCCGGTGCGCATCAGTGGCGACCGAAGAACGGCGCAGGTGCCGCTACGGTGCCGGACGCGCACGACCCGTCGAAGCGTCACGCGCCCTCCATGCTCACCACCGACCTCGCGCTACGGCTCGACCCTGCTTACGCGAAGATCTCGCGGCGCTTCTACGAGCATCCAGATCAGTTCGCGGACGCCTTTGCCCGCGCCTGGTTCAAGCTAACGCACCGCGATATGGGTCCTATCGTGCGTTATCTCGGCCCCCTCGTTCCGAAGGAAACCTTATCGTGGCAAGATCCGATCCCCGCTGTGAATCATCCCCTGATCGGAGCGCAGGATATCGCTGCTCTAAAGGCAAAAATCCTCGCGTCCGGGCTGTCCGTTTCCGAGCTGGTCTCGACGGCCTGGGCTTCTGCGTCGACCTTTCGCGGCTCTGATAAGCGCGGTGGGGCGAACGGCGCTCGCATTCGTCTGGCGCCGCAAAAGGACTGGGCAGTGAACCAGCCGGCTCAACTGGCCAAGGTTCTGCAGAAGCTCGAAGGCATCCAGAAGGAATTCAACGCTTCACAGACCGGCGGAAAGAAGGTTTCCCTGGCGGACCTGATTGTTCTCGCCGGCAGTGCGGCCGTCGAGAAAGCCGCAAAGGCCGCGGGGTACAACGTCGAAGTCCCCTTCACACCTGGCCGCATGGACGCTTCGCAAGAGCAAACAGATGTCGATTCCTTCGCGCCCCTCGAACCGAAGGCCGATGGGTTCCGCAATTATGTCAATGGCAAGCCTCGCCTGTCGGCTGAGGAGCTCTTGGTCGATCGGGCGCAATTGCTCAGGCTAACCGCGCCGGAGATGACGGTTCTCGTCGGTGGCCTTCGTGTTCTCGGCGCAAATGCAGGAAAGTCGGCGCATGGCGTCTTCACCAAGCGCCCGGAGACGCTCACCAACGACTTCTTCCTCAACCTGCTCGATATGGGCACCGTATGGCAGCGGTCCAATACCTCCAATGGCTCTGGAGAGATCTTCGAAGGCCGCGACCGGAAGACGAACGAACTTAAGTGGACTGGCTCCCGTGTCGATCTGATCTTCGGCTCGCATTCTCAACTGCGTGCTCTCGCGGAAGTCTATGCCTGCGCCGACTCGAACGAGAAGTTCGTGAAAGACTTCGTCGCAGGCTGGACCAAAGTGATGAATCACGATCGCTTCGACCTGGCTTGATCTCGGCGATCAGAAAGCCGTCAACTTTGACGCCGAGGCCACACGACAAGCAATCGAGAGCGAAAAGCAGTCCCCAAAAAAACCGCCTACCGATCTTCCCCAGCAGCCTCCGCAAGAGGCGCCCGGCGAAGTCCGCGCCGGCAAGACTTCCGCCGTCTACGCCGGCGTACGCACCCGACTGCGCTCCGTCAGTGATCCGCAATCCACATCCGCGGCGCTCAATGATGCTCTGACACGCTCAGTACATTTCCGTCCGGATCCTTGAACCACGCGATCTTGCTTCCGCCCGGCGCCGTCCAAATCCCGCGCTCTTTGTCTTGCACGAACGGATATTTTTCAAACACCACGCCGCGCTTCGTCAGCCAGTCCACAATTGCTTGAATATCATCCACTTGCCAGCCCAGCACGGTACTCTGCAGAGGCGTAAACGTTGGAACCTTCGAGATTCGGATCATGCTCTTGCCCGCCTGCATGACCAGCGCGAACTGGTCCAGACTCACAAACTCGAATCCCAGATTCCCCTCGTAAAACGCGCGCGCCTTCTGGTAATCCTTCGTAAGCAGAAAACCCGCCATCTTCGCAGCTGCCAGCATTTTCTCTCTCCTGACCACTTCGTTTGGCTTCTAAGGAATAGATCGAGTTCCGGGAGACGTATGCTACCCGGATTAGGCAGCTTTCTGGAATCTGATCTTTGCCGTATAGCCCAGCGCGTAGAGCACGCGCAGCAAAAGGTCCGTCGAGATATCCTTGGTGTTGTGATTCATGATTGCCGTAACACGGGTTCTGGAAGTTCTCGCCAGCCTCGCCACTTGAACGTGCGTCAAGCCTTTTCTTTGAACGACTTCGACAATTTTCGAATTCAGATGGCTCCGCAACTCGATCTCCGCTCCTGCAGCAGGCGTCAGCCCCAGCGCCTTCGCCAGTTCCGCCGCGCTACGAGTTACGATTGCTTTAGATCTCTTCATCGAGAAGCTCCTTTAACCGCCTTTTCCCCAATTCCATTTCATGGCTTGGAGTCGTTTGGCTTTTTTTCACAAATGCGTGAAATACCAAAATTCCGCGCGCCGATCTCGTGTAGTACAAGACTCGAAAGCTCCCGCTCCGGTCACGGATTCTCAACTCCGCGGCGCCCGGCGCAATCGACGCCATTCCGCGTGAAAGAGGCATCGACAAGCTTTCGCCCTTCTGAAGATCATAAATGGCCTTGCCAAATTCCCGCCGCACCTCCTCGGGAAATAGCCGGATCGCAGCCCTGGCCGAGGGATGAAAAATCGCTGCCTTCACAAATCGACTGTCTCATATCCGAGACATTCCGTCAACGGCCTATGCGGAACCCAAGGTTGATTTTTCTAGACCGCCGCTATGTGGGAAACTCCAATCCTGCGATGATTTGGGCGTTGGGGGTGAGCCAAATGTCTCTATTCGGAGAATTAGGAACACGCAAAGAATTGGAAAACAAGGCGAAGGCCGAAGGCCGGCTGCCTCCGGGGCAGTCGCTCACTTTGAAATGGCCTGTACTTCACTACGGCAGCATCCCGCTCTTCAATCCAGCGAAGTGGGACTTCCAGATTTCGGGCGAAGTGGAAGAGGCGAAGCGCCTCACCTGGCACGAGTTTCGCGCGCTACCACAAACCGAAACCACCTCGGACTTTCACTGCGTCACGCGCTGGAGCCGCCTCGATAATCATTGGAAGGGCGTGCTCTTCACGGATGTGATGAAGCTCGATCAAGCCGAAGCCCGACGCCCATTTTGCGTCCATCCTCGCCGAAGAAGGTTACACCGCCAACGTCCCGCTCGATGATTTGCTGAAGCCCAATGTTCTCTTCGCATTCGAGCATGACGGCGAACCGCTCACCGCCGAGCATGGCGGCCCGCTCCGACTCATCGTTCCTCATCTCTACGCCTGGAAAAGCGTCAAGTGGGCCCGCGGCTTCCAACTCCTCAGTTACGACCGCCTCGGCTTCTGGGAACGCAATGGCTATCACGCCTACGGTGACCCATGGAAAGAGCAGCGCTACTCTGGCCGTTGAGCCGGCGGAAATTAATGAGGACGGAACTTAAGCATGAAATTTTTCGATAATTGGAATGGCTGCGACACGCTGTCTCGTTTTGCTCTTGAATTGACACGTGTCCCGCCACTCTGGAATTATCGCAAGACCGCTGAGGTAGCACAGGCACTCTTGCCTGTGCCGTTTTCTTGTACACGCAAGCTGCAGCTCCAACTAGCATCGGTTCTTGCTTCCGCGGCTGATGAGACACATCCGAAGCCCCGGTTTTTGCGGCGTAACATTTGCCGATCCGTATTCGTAAGGTAGTGATGAGAGGACATGAGACATGCCGGCCGGCATCCGCACCAACGAATTGCGCAAAGTTTATAACACCGCGCCGCCGCTTGCCGCCGGTTCGGGCGGCCCGTTTTCGTTTGCTGCAAAGCGCGGCAAAGGAAAACAACCCAAGCCGGAAGTTGTCGCGCTCAAGGGCATCTCTCTCGATATCCGTTCCGGCGAAATTTTTTGCTTGCTCGGCCCCAACGGCGCTGGAAAATCCACTACGGTTGGTATTCTCACTACCCGCGTTAAACCCACCTCCGGCCAAGCCTGGATTGGCGAACATGAGGTTTGGAAAGAGCAATCCGCCGTCAAGCGCTTGATCGGTGTCGTCGCCCAGCGCCCCAATCTGGATTTTTCGTTGACCGCTCGTGAAATTCTTGTTTTTCACGGCGCCTATTTTGGGCTCAACTCCCACGAGCGCAACACTCGCGCGGCATCGCTCCTCGAGCGCTTCAAGCTCACCGATCGCGCCGACCAAATCGTGCGCGGATTTTCCGGCGGCATGATGCAGCGCCTTTCCATCGCGCGCGCCATGATGCATGACCCCGAGGTGCTGTTCCTCGATGAGCCCAGCTCCGGCCTCGATCCGCAGACGCGTTTGCTTCTTTGGGAAATCATTCGCGAGTACAACCACAGCGGCAAGACCGTTCTGCTTACGACTCACAACATGGAAGAAGCCGACGCGCTCTGCCAGCGGCTCGCCATCGTCGATCACGGAACCATCATCGCGCTCGGCACGCCGGACGAGCTGAAAGCTTCCGTTCCCGGCGGCTATCTCGTGCGCGTGCGTTTTGCCGACCACTCGCCGGACTTACTGGACCGGCTGAAGGCTCTCTGTGGTGTGCGCGAAGTGCGCGCCACGGAAAACAACGGCGCCGATCTTTACGCCGACCGCGGCGGCTCGCTCGTTTCGGACGTTGCGAATCTCGCGGTAGCCGCAAATGCGGAATTGTGCGATGTGCACATCTCCGAGCCCAGCCTCGAGAATCTCTTTCTGCACCACACCGGCAGGAGCCTGCGCGAATGAACTACAAAGCGTTTATAGCGATGCTGGCTCGCGACGTGCGCGTCGCGCGCCGCAATATTGTGGCGCTGCTCTTCCAGACGTTTTTGCAGCCGCTGATGTTCGTATTTATTTTCGGACGCGTAATGGTCGGCAGCGGCTATATGCCGCCTTCTTACAAAAGCCTGCTGCTTCCCGGCATCATGGCGCTCAGCATGGTAGGCACGGGCATTTGGGCCGTGGCCATGCCGCTGATTGGTGAATTTCAGTTCACGCGCGAGATCGAAGACCGCTTGCTTGCGCCCATGGACATTTCGTGGGTGGCGATCGAAAAAGTCGTCGCGGGAACGCTGCAAGCTCTCGCCGCTGGCTTGATGGTGATTCCGTTCGCGTGGCTGCTGCTCAGGCCCGGAGTGGATTTAAGTTTGCACCGCCCGGTTCTTTTCGCCGTCGTGGCGCTTCTCGTCGCGCTTTTCTCCGCTTGTGGCGGTCTCGCGCTCGGTTGCAGCGTCGAGCAAACGCACATTGGCTTGATGTTCTCGTTGGTGGTGGCGCCGATGATCTTTTTCGGCTGCACGTACTATCCCTGGAGCGCGCTGGCAAATTTTCCCATCATGCAAAAAATCGTGCTCGTGAATCCGCTGGTCTACGCGAGCGAGGGTTTGCGCGCGACGCTCGTTCCGCAATTCCCGCACTTGTCGCTGCTCGCCGTCTTCGCCGGTTTGCTGGGATTCAACGCGCTGCTGCTAACCGTGGGACTGCGGCAATTTCACAATAAAGCGGTGAGCTGAGAGAGCGGAAGGAGATCTAGCGCCAGCGAAAAAGTTTCAGCGCCAGCACGAAGCAAACGAGCAGCCAAGCGCCCAGCACGCCGATCTGGGGCGCCATCTGAACGAGATTCGCTCCCTGCAACATGTTGGCTCGCAACGCGTCGATCGCCGCAGTCAATGGGAGCGCTTTAATAATGGGTTGCACGACGTCCGGAAATCGCTGAGCGGAAAAGAAAACGCCGGAAGCGATCCACATCGGCAGCATCACGGCGTTCATCAAGCCGGAAGCCGCTTCGATGGTCCTGGCGCGCGAGGCGAGCAACAATCCCATGGCGCTAAACGTCAGCGAACCCACGAGACAGACGAGAGCGAGACTGAGCAGCGAGCCGCGCACCGGCACATGAAAGATCCACGCGCCGAATCCCAGCACGATGCCCACCTCAACGACGAGCATCAGGATGCGCGAGAACACGTAGGAGAGTAAAAAATATTGCTTCGGCATGGGCGTGGCGATCAACCGCTTCAACAATTTCTTTCGCCGCATATCGACGACGGTGAAACCCATGCCCCAAATCGCGCTGCCCATCAGATTCATTCCGAGCAACCCTGGAATGAGGAAATCGATGTAGCGCGATCCGGGTTCGCGCATCAGCACATCGCTCGATGCAACGGGGTCGACACGGCCCGCGGCTTGCTGCACGGCGCGATCCGCGAGCATGCGAGCGGTGCGGCCTTCGGGATTCGTATCGTCGTAGCGATAGACGATGGCGCCATTCGGGCCGGGCACGGCGAGCAGCGCGATTTTGCCGGTGCGAAGCGCTTCTTCGGCGGAGGGCATGTCGAGCTGCTGCACCGACAGAAGTTTTTCGCGCTGCAAAGATTGCGTCAATGCAGGTGTCACCGTCGCGATCTTCAGCACTTCCGCAGGACGGTTGCGGAACGCGATGCCGAGGCCGCCGGCGAGGAGAATGGGAAACGCGAAGATCCAGAAAAGGGCTTCGGGTTCGCGGAGAGTTTCGAGGAAACGCACGATGGTCAATTGCACGAGGGGATGCTCGGCAAACGTTTTGCCGCGCGGAGCTTTGCGCTCCGCAGCGCGGACTTGCATGTCGGGAATGGCGGTGGTTTCACTCATGTGGGTTGCTCATTCATCGCGGAGGTGGCGTCCTGTCAAGGAGACGAACACGTCCTCCAGTGTTGCGGAATGCGTGCTTAGTTCGGTGAGCGGAATATTTTGGCGCGCCAATTCCGCGAGCAACGCCGGAACGGCGAGATGCAATTCGGTGACTTGCATCTCTACTGTGCCGTTTTCGGAGCGGACATCACGAACGCCTTGGATGCGGCGCAGAGCGGGAATATCCAGCGCGTGCGCATTGCTGCCGGCGGAAAACGCGACCAGATGTTCCGCGCAGGTGGAGGCGATCAATTCGCGCGGGCTGCCGAGAGCGATTTGTTTTCCGTTGTCCATGATGGCGACGCGTTCGCAGAGGCGTTCGGCTTCGTCCATGTAGTGCGTGGTGAGCAGAATGGTGCGGCCGGAAGATTTGAATTGCTCGATCAAATCCCAAAGCTGTCGGCGGGCTTGCGGGTCGAGGCCTGTGGTGGGCTCATCGAGAAAAAGAAAATCGGGATCGCCGACGAGCGCGCAGGCGAGGGCGAGGCGCTGTTTCTGACCGCCAGAAAGATCGCCGACGCGAGAATTCTTTTTTTCCTCGAGTTGCACGAGGGCGATGGCTTCGTCCGCGCCCGGGCCCTGATCGAAAAAACTGCGAAACAAGCGAAGCGTTTCAAAGACCGTGAGTTTCTCCGAGAGCTGCGTGTCCTGAAGTTGAATGCCGAGGCGCTGGCGGAGTTGCTCGGCATCGGACTTCCAATGCATGCCGAGCAATTCGACTTCACCGGAATCCGGATCGGTCAGACCTTCACAGACTTCGACGGTGGTGGTTTTGCCGGCGCCGTTGGGGCCGAGTAGGCCAAAACATTCGCCAGCGCGCACTTCGAGGTCGAGGCCGTTGACGGCGATCACGTCTTGATAAGCCTTGCGAAGACCTTTGACGCGCAGAGCTGGTTGGGAAATGGCGGCGGACATGAATCCAGTATCGCGTCTAGGAAGTGGAGATGCAACTTGAGCTGCACGGTATCGCCGGGGCAGATGCGGCATTGCGAGAGCGGCAGCAGAGCTGCCGCACTCCACACGCGAAGCCTTCCCGCGGCGGACGGCAATGGGTGTTAATCTCGCTGCGATTTTGGGGAGGGGAGCTACGCGATGAAAAATTCCATTTGGACGGGTGAGTTTGGCGGGCGCACTTGCTGGCGCGGTTTCGATTGGGGGTTTGAGAGCGCAGCAGGGCACGCCGCTAACGCAGGAGCAAAAAGATCAGCGAGTGCAGACGGAGAAGGAGCTCGAATCGGTGGCGATCATCGAACGCAAAGTGATGGTGCCGATGCGGGATGGCGTGCGTCTGGCGACGGATATTTACCGGCCGAAGAATGCGACTGTGCCAGTGCCGATTATTTGGGTACGCACGCCTTACAATTTTAATTATTGGGATGTGCGGAACGGATTGCCGGCGGACATGCGGGCGGCGCTGACGGCGGTGAAGCGCGGGTATGCGTACGTGGTGCAAAACGAGCGCGGGCATTTTTTCTCGGAAGGGAACTACGACATTTTGGGCGCGCCGCGGACGGATGGATCCGACATGCTGGATTGGCTGAAAGCGCAAGCGTGGACGAACGGGAAAGTCGGTACGACGGGATGCTCGTCGACGGCGGAATATCAGATGGGGATCGCGGCCTTGGGGCATCCGGCGTATGCGGCGATGAACATTCAGAGTTTTGGCGCAGGAGTGGGACGCGTGGG
Organism: uncultured Acidobacteriota bacterium; assembly: GCA_963804545.1. Taxonomy (GTDB): domain Bacteria; phylum Acidobacteriota; class Terriglobia; order Acidiferrales; family UBA7541; genus Acidiferrum. The sequence goes on along the minus strand of CAWDQW010000003.1, from coordinate 1,038,319 downwards.
ACCGTATTACGAGCAGGGGAATTGGTATCGTGGCGGCGCGGTGCAGATGCTGTTTATCACGTGGCTGGCGGGTCAGCAGAATCAGATAAGGCCGATGTTTCCGGCGAATACTTCGCAAGAGGATTTGATTCGCGCGTCGAGGTTGTTTGATTTGGCGCAGCAGCCGCCGCCGGTGGATTGGTCGAAAGCACTGTGGCATTTGCCGGAGCAGGATATTTTGAAGGCGGTGGACGCGCCGCATGGGATTTATGCGGACGCGATGCCGGTGCCGACGGGCGGACGAATGATCCAAAGGACGCCGAACGATCCGGCTTGGTACAAAGGCGGGCTGTATCACGACGACATGCCGCTGAATTTGCCGGGGCTGTGGTTCATGACGTGGTACGACGTATCGATGGGGCCAAATCTCGAACTTTACAATCATGTGCGGAAAACGGCGAACCCGGAGATCGCCAACGAGCAGTGGGTGATTATTGCGCCGGTGGGGCACTGCGCGTATACGCGTGCGACGGAAGATACAGTGGTCGGCGAGCGAAGCATGGGCGACGCGCGGCTGGACTATCAGGAGATTACGTACAGCTTTTTCGACCGGTTTTTGAAGGGAGAAAAGAGCGCGAAGATCGATGCGATGCCGAAGGTGACGTACTTCACGATGGGGATGAACAAGTGGCAAACGTCGGAAACCTGGCCGCCAGCGGGCGCGCAAACGATGACGATGTATTTGTCGAGCGCAGGGCGGGCGAATTCCTTGACGGGAGATGGGACGATGGTTACAGCTGCGCCTACGGCGGATAAGCCGGATTCGTTTACCTACGATCCGATGAATCCAGTGCCATCGTATGGGGGAAATGTGTGCTGCACGGGAACGGCGGTGCAAGCGGGAGCGTTCGATCAGCGAAAGATGGAAGCACGGAACGATATTCTGGTGTACACGTCGGAGCCGTTTAAGGAAGGGACGGAGTTGAGCGGGCCGATTACGCCGACGCTTTATGTTTCGTCGGATGCGAAGGACACGGATTTTACGGTGAAAGTGATCGATGTGTATCCGGATGGGCGGGCGTACAACCTGGACGAATCGATCCAGAGGCTGAGGTATCGCGATGGGTACGACAAGCCGCTGGTGTGGATGGAGCCAGGGAAGGTGTACAAGGTGACGCTGCAGCCGCTGAACACCAGCAATTATTTCGAGGCGGGGCATTCGTTGCGGATTGAGATTTCAAGCAGCAATTTTCCGCGATTTGACAGAAACTTGAATACTGGCGGGAATAACTACGATGAGGAAAAGGGAGTGGTGGCGCACAATTCGGTGCATCACTCGAAGCAGTATCCGTCGCAGGTAGTGGTGACGGTAGTGAAGAAGTGAGTGACGTGGGCGGGAGATCCGGGATGAAAGGGCGGGAGTCTACACATACAAACTGCCGAGACAAGGGCCAAACGGCGGTAGGGAAGGCGTTGAAGCAGAACGAAGACGGGCACGGTGTGCCGTGCCCCGACGAGGGAATGGAGTGTTGAGTAGTGCGGAGTGGGATGAGGCCACGAGCGGGCGGTGACATCTGAACATTTTTCGTTGTCTATGCGTACTGAACAGAAGGTGGCGGCGTGTTCTGGCTGGGGCCGTTGAGGGACACCGCGCGTCGGGAGGCAATGCATGAACAACCTGATGCTTGATTTGAAATTTGAAGTGCGGTCGCTATGGCGCGCGAGGGGATTTGCGGTGACGGTGCTGCTGACGTTCGCGGTGTGCATCGCGGCGAATACGGCGCTTTTTGCAATTGTGAATTCGGTCGTGCTGCGGCCCTTGCCGGTGCCGGACGCAAATTCCATTCTGCTCATGTCCAATGATTACCCGAAAGCCGGGGTCAGCGGAGCAAACAACAGCGCTTCCGGAGATTACTTTGACCGGCTGCGCGAGATGACGGTATTTCGAGAGCCAGGCATGTGTTTCGACAGCGCGATCAAACCGTCGAGCTGAACGGTTTGCCGCAGCGGATTCACGGGATGGTGGTTACGCCGTCGTGGTTCACGCTTGTTGCGTGTATCGCCCGAGCTAGGACGGCCTTTCACGGAAGAGGAGGGAGAAGTTGGGCGCGAGCGGGAAGTGATTTTGAGTCACGGGTTGTGGGAACAGTTGTATGCAGGCGATCGGATCGGCGATTGGAAGAGACTTGCGGATCAGCGGGCAGCCGTTCACGATTGTGGGCGTGATGCCTGCGGAATTTTGATTTTATCGACCCGGATGTGCGGTTATGGATGCCGCTCGCTTTCACGCCGGAAGAGAAGATCGCTCACCACAGCAACAATTGGTATTACATCGGGCGGTTGAAGCCTGGCGATACGCTGGAGCAAGCTCAGGCGCAGGTCAACGCTTGAACAATGAAAATCTGGAGCGATTTCCGGAGATTCAAAGAAATCCTGATCAATGTGGGATTCAACACGGAAGTTAAACCTTTGCAGGACATGTTGACGGCAGGCATAAAGAAGACACTTTATTTGCTGTGGGGCGGCGCGTACTCGTGCTTCTTATCGGCGGGCTGAACATCGCGAACCTGGCGCTGACGCGGCTCGTCGCTGCGGCGGAAAGAAATGGCGACGCGGATCGCATTGGGCGCGGGACGCATGCAGCTGATGCGGCAGTTGATTTTGGAAAACGTGGGATTGGCTTTGGTGGGAGGCGTGGGCGGAATTGGTCTCGGCGCGGGTGTGTTGCGGATGCTCAGTGTGGTAGGGCTGGAGCATTTGCCGCGGGCGGGCGAAGTTCAGATGGATGCCACGGTGATTCTGGTTTCGCTGGGACTGTCTGTGATCGCCGGATTGTTTGTGGGGCTGTTTCCTTTGGTCAGCGTGCGTAAAATGGGAATCAACGAGGCGTTGCATGAGGATAGCCGCACGGGCACGACGGGAAAGAAGACGAGGAGCGTGCGGCAACTGTTGGTGGCGGCGCAAATTGGATTTGCGTTTGCGCTGCTAGTGGGCGCGGCTCTGTTTCTCGCGAGCTTTCGGCGGCTGTTGCAAGTCGATCCGGGATTCAGGCCGGATGGCGTTGTGACCGCGTCAGTTGCACTTGCCACGGACGAAATACCCCAAAGATGAAGACTGGCGGCAGTTTCTGAACCGTGCTCTCCCGCAGTTCGCGCAATCCCGGGAGTCACAATGGCAGGAGCAACGGACGTGATTCCGCTGAGCGGGAATCACAATGACTGAGTAATCTTCGCGGAGGGCCATCAGATGAAGCCCGGAGAGTCCCTGATTTCTCCCGTTCGAGCATTGTGGTCATCGCCGGGCTATTTCGAAGCCATGGGCATTTCAATCGAGAGAGGGCGCAGTTTCGATGAGCACGATAACGAGACTGCTCCTCGCGTTGTCATTGTGGACGAACGGCTTGCGCAGCATTTCTGGCCGAACAGCGACCCGATCGGCCGTCGGATGTATTTGCCCGAGAGACCCAAAAAATCTTCTGAAAATCGGACGAGCACACGGTTTGGCTGACGGTTGTTGGTGTGGTGCGAATTCTGCGTTACGAAATCTCGATGATTCCAACGCTCCGTTTGGCGCGTATTATCGCCCGAACCGAGCAGCAGCCCGACCAATGCTTTTACTTTTGCTCTAAAGACCGTACGGGAATCACGACTTCGGCCATGCGGGCGCTGAGAGCGGAGATGTCTCGATTGGACCCGGACCTAGCGGTGTTCGATGTGCACTCGATGTCGGAGCGCATGGACCTCTCGCTGGCTTCGCGAAAGACTTCGATGCTGCTGGCGAACGCGTTTGGCGGAGTGGCTTTGTTTTTGGCGACGCTGGGGATTTATGGCGTGCTGGCATATCTGGTGGCGCAGCGGACGACGCGAGATTGGAATTCGCGTGGCGCTGGGGAGCAGCGCGGGGGGCGATTCTCGGGCTGGTTTTGCGGGAAGGGTTTGAGCTTGTGGTGATTGGCTTGATTTTGGGAGTTGTGGGTGCCGCGTCTCTTGCAGAAATTTGTGGCGACGGAAATATATGGCGTGCGGCCGCTTGATCCTCTTGTATTGGCGAGCGTGATGGCGGTGCTTGCGATTGTGGCGTTGGCGGCGTGCGCTGTGCCGGCGCGGCGTGCGCTGCGGGTCGATCCAATCGTTGCGTTGAGAAGCGAATAGCTCTTCCTTCACGCCCCGCAGGTCAACCAGCGGCGGCTTGGGCTTTGGTCGGGTCGATTTCGATGCGGCCTTTGAAGTGGGCGCCATCCTCGATGCTGATACGGGCGGTGGAAATGTCGCCGACGACGGAGCCGTCCGTCTTGATGTCGACGCGGCCGCGGGCATGGACATTGCCGACGACTTTGCCGAAGACGATGACCGCGCCGGCACTGACTTCAGAATTAAGGATGGCGGTGGGGCCGACGACGAGTTGGTGGCCGTTGAGCGAGATGGGGCCGTCTACTATGCCGTCGATTTGCAGGTCTTCCGTGCCGGTGAGCTGGCCGGTGATATGCAGGCTGGACCCTAGGAGAGCCGCACTGCGCGGTGGCGGGGTGGCTGGCCGCGGGCTCGCAGGTGCACTGAAAGCTACGACGGACGGAGTTGATATGGCTAGCTGCGGCGGTGGGGCGGCGGGTGCTTCGGGCTGCGTTTGCTGCTTGTTCCACATAGTTCCTCCCTATGACGGTGTCTGAATGCAGATTTGGCTCCGGGTGGGAGGGAGCGATGTGGAAGGTACTGTAGTGGGCGCGGGAGAGGGAAGCAAACTAAAATTGCGCGCGCTTGCGCATTCAGGACCTGACCTCCGGGACAGTTCCAATGCTTGACGAATACGCGACATTGACGACGCGATTGAGGAAGGCGACTACGTATTTCCACAGCAGATAGTAAGCGATCAGGCCAACGGGGGCGAGGACTGGGAAAATGTGGGTTGCGAAGCCGGGAACCTGGAAATCGAGGGCAACCGTCAGCAAGATGCCGAGCGGAGCGAGGAGAAACGGCAGCAAGGCCCCATGGAAACCAATCGGAAGATGAGTGCGCGAGTGCGACGCGATGAAGAGCATGTTCCAGAGACCCCACAGGGGAGGAACGACGGCCATCGGGAAAATCATCACGCGTTCGAGCTGTATGGAAAAACCGTATACGTAGCGCGCGATACAAAACGCGATTACGATGATCACAAGAACAATCGTGGGGACGACAGTACCCGCCATGTAGGCGCGCAGATATTTGTGCTGATTCATAAAGCCTCCTGCTTCACAAGTGATAGAACAACGCCGGGATAATCCCGGGGAAAAAGAGAAGAGCGGCGCCGGCGAGGGCGGCGAGAGCCCAATCGAACCAGGGGATCGCATGGGCAGGGGCCGGTTGCTCTTCGAGTTTGGCGAGCATTTGCGGCCAGAGGTCGCGGCGGAGTTCGGTGTCTTTCGCGGGAGCTATGGATTGCTGGAGATGCTCTTTCATTTCTTGATTGATTTCGTCGTTGGTCATTTCGCGCTGACCTCTAGTCCAAGAGAATTGAGTTTCTTTCGCAACATTCGAACGGCGCGGAAGACCCTGATTTTCACAACCGCTTCGGAGATCCCCGCGGCCCTGGCGATTTCTGCATAACTTTCTTCTTCCACCAGGGCTAGAGTGGCCACGAGACGGTATTTTGCAGGAAGCTCATGAAAGGCGTTTCTAATTTGATCGCGAATTTCACGGCGGACCGCAGAATCCGCGCCTGCGGGGCAAGGGACGTCCTCGGGGAGGCGGGTTTCGTGGCGCGCGTGCCTTAGATGATCCAGAGCTGCGTTGGTGCCGATCCGGCGCGCCCAGGCTCGGAAATTGCCGTCCGGTTTGAATCGGGCTCGAAATTTGTAGATGCGCCAGAATGTTTCCACGGTCAGGTCCTCGGCGATACCTGTGTCGCGGACGATGCGGACGATCCAGGCATAGACTTCCCTCTGGTGCTGCCGGAACAACACCTCGAAGGCTTCCAGGTCGCCCGCGGCGAAGCGCTCCAGCAGTTCCATTTGCGGCTCTCTAATCCTACATTACTGGTTTGACGGGTGGAGGTTACAGAAATGTGTGGCACCTAAACGGCAGCTAGGGGATGAACAAACCAGGAATCTGTGCCGTTAGCCCCGCGGCGTCCCAGTTCTGCCAGGCTTCCGTGAATTGGCCGTCCTTGATGCGGCAAATGGTGGTGCCGGTGACATGCACGGGCGCGCGGGACTTGGTGTGCACAAAATCGAGCGACCAGTGGACGCAAACGAGATCGGACTCGGCAATGGTGAGGGTGGGCTTTATGGAGAATTCGGAGAATTGCCCGCGCAGGATGTCATAGAGATGCAGGAAACCCGCGGGTCCGATGTATTCGGTTGAGCCTCGGTGGTAAACACCGGTTTTGGAAAATAGCTCGTGGAAGACTTCGCGGCGGCCTTGGTTCCAGGCCTCGTCGAGCCAGCGAAGCAGCAGTCGCTTGTTCTGTTCCAACGAAGCTGGAGGTCCGGAAAGCGACATAGGCACCCCACATGGCAGGGACGCACAAACTATACCGGATTTCTAGCCGAGACGACCAGCGGCCAGCGAGACGGGTGCGAATCGATCGTGGAGTGTGCAGAAAAAAAGGGCGCAGCATGCCGCGCCCCGAGACGTTCGAGTTAGAGAACGAATCTAGTAGATGTCGTATTGCTCCCAGTGTAGGGTGGCGTCGGACTGGATGATGATGTGTTTGTGCGCGGTTTGCTCGAGTTCGTCCATGAGCATGGACTCGCGGGTTTTGAGAGCTTTGGCGATTTCGGGATGAACACGGAGCGTGAGATTCGGGCCTTCGTGTTCGGCGGTGGCCATCTTGCGGGCTTCGGATTGGATTTCGTAGCAGAGCGTGGGAATGGATTTGACCATGCCGGAGCCGGTGCAATAGGGGCAGGGCTGGCAGAGAACGCGTTCGAGCGCTTGCTTGGTGCGTTTGCGAGTGATGCAGACGAGGCCGAACTCGTTGAAGGACAGAGCTTTTGAGGGGGCTTTGTCTTGTTCGAGGGCCATTTGCAGGGCGCTCAGAACTTTTTCGCGGTTGCGGCGCTCTTCCATGTCGATGAAGTCGACGACGATGATGCCGCCGAGGTCGCGGAGGCGGATTTGGCGGACGATTTCTTTCACGGCTTCGAGGTTGGTTTTGACGATGGTGTCTTCGAGGCGCGTGGAGCCCTTGCCGACGAATTTGCCGGTGTTGACGTCGATGGCGACGAGGGCTTCGGTGTGGTTGATGACGATGTAGCCGCCGGACTTGAGCCAGACTTTGGCGCGCAGGGCTTTGTCGAGTTCGTGCTGGATGCCGAACTCTTCGAAGATCGGCGTTTCCTTGGTGTAGAGCTTGACCTTGTTGACGAGTTTGGGTTGGAAGCGGCTGACGAACTCGACGATCTTGCCGTATTCCTCTTCGTTGTCGATCCAGATGCCAGTGAAATCGTCGCTGACGTAATCGCGGAGAATGCGCTCGACGAGATTGAGATCGCGATGCAGCAGCGCGGGAGATTTGCGCTGCTCGCTGCGCTCCTTGATTTCGTTCCAGCTCTTGCCGAGGAATTCGATGTCGGTGCGGATTTCGTCATCGGTGGCGCCGCCAGCGGCGGTTCGAACGATGAAGCCGCCGGGATAGCTGTTGCCAGCCTCGCTGACGAGACGGCGGAGGCGCGAACGATTCTCGGCGGAGATGATTTTGCGCGAGACGCCGGTGTGATGGACGGTCGGCATATAAACCAGGAAGCGGCCGGGCAGAGCGACGTGGCTGGTGATGCGCGCGCCCTTTTTGCCGAGAGGTTCCTTGGCGATTTGGACGACGACGTCCTGGCCGGCTTTCAGCATTTCGCTGATGAGCTGCGGACGGCGCGGCGGGCCGGAATGGCGGTGACCACGATCGTGACGCGGACCACCGGGACCGCTGGGACGGCGTTCGAATCGCGGGCCGCCTCCGGGAGGACGGCTTCCACGATCGCCACCCCGATCGGGACGGCCGCCACGGCTGTCGGGGCGTCCGCCGCGGCCGCGATCACGTCCGCCGTGTCCGCCGCGCTGCGGGCGCTGGAAACGGGCGCGGGGATTGCCGCCGCCGATACGGGCGGAATCACGCGGGAAATCTTCGCGAGGAGCAGAGGCGCCGCCGATGCGCGGAGCGCGCGTCTCACCGGGAAGCAGGATGACGTCGTCTTCGATGATGGCTGGGCCCGCGGCGATTTCGCCTGCATGCGCTTCGATCACTTCGGCCTCGGAGTGTTCGTGATCGGAGTGATCATGTTCAGCATGCTCTTGCTCGACTGTGTTCGTGTTCGGCGTGTTCCGCATGGTCGTGAACGGCGTGCTCGGAATCACCTAGAGCAGCGGCGTGTTCGGCGCTTTCGTGAGCGGCGTTGGCTTCAAATTCGGCGCGATTCGCGGCGCGGTGCTCTTCGACTTCCTCGGTCTCTTCCTCGGAAAGCTCGGATTCCGCGGCAGCCTGGTCTTCGACGGCGTCGAGGTGGGCTTCTTCCTGGCGCTCCTCTTCTTCAGCTTCTTCCTCCTCGGCAAGTTCGGTTTCGCCTGCGAGCGTGAATTTCTTCCGGTTCGTCTTCATCGAATTCGGCGCCGCCAACGAGGGCATCGGCTTTGGCGTGGTCGGAAGTTTCTTCGTGTTTTGCCTCGGCCAATTCGAACGCGAGGGAGGCGGCTTGCTGTTCGTTCAATTCCGCTTCGCTGCGCACGGGCGCGGAATCGAACTGAAGCACGACGTCGACTGGCTGTTCAAGTGGATGAATTCGCGCCGTGAGCTGAATGGGAAGCGTCTTCGGCGGCGGCGATATTTTCGTCAGCGGAAACGGGAGCGGCTTCGGCTTCGGAGCCAGCGTCGGCGAGAAGCCAGCGGGGAAGTCCGCCGGAGAAGCGGCGAGGAACGTTGCCGCCGGCAGGTCCGGTGGCTGGGATGGGAGCGCCGCTCAGGTTGCTGGAAGCGCGAGGCGGTGCGTCTTCGAAATCCGGTTGTGGCTCGTGAATTTCCGGCTCGGCAACAGGGGGCGGAGGGGCAGCCGCGGGCTTGCCGCGATACTTGGCGAGAGACTCGCCGGGGAGAAGAATGGGCTCTTCCGCGACAGCGCCGGATGCGGAAGAACTTGGCGTTTCAGGCGGGCGATGATCGAAGCCACGCTGCGCGGGACCGCGAGGTTCGAAGCCACGAGGCTGCCCGCCGCGATTTTCCGGACCGCGCTGGTCGCGGCCGCGATTCTCGTAGCCACGAGAATCGTTTCCGCGAGACTCGCCGCCTTGCGGCGAAGCATATTTGGAAGGAGGAAGATTGCGCCCGCCAACATTCGGTCCCTGCGGACGACCGCCACGATGGCGTCCACCACGGCGGCCCCAACGGCCGCCGCGACCGCGATCACCGCCGCGATCGCCGCCACGGTCTCCACCACGATCGGACGCCACGGCCATAGTTTGGCTGCCACCGCTGGAGCGTGGCGCGTAGTTCTGCGTGGGATTGTAGTGGGGCGAAAAATTCTGAGGAGCGGAGGCGTTCGAATCGGGCTGGCGCTCTTCGGGGTTGTGATGAGCATCGTCGTGGACTTCGGCGGCGTGGGCGCCGGGATTTCGCCTTCGTAAGCGGGTCTTCTTCGACGCCGGGTTGCTCGTCGTGAGAGAGAGCCTCTTGGTGCAAAGATTCATGGTGCGAATCCTCGTCATGTAATGATTCGTGAGATTCGTGTGAAGCTTCCTCGGCGTGAGCTTCGTGGCTGCTCGTCTTCGTGCTCATGCGAGGAAGAGGCGCGGCCTAGCGTTTCGCCGGGAAGCAACTCGACAACATTCGAAGGCGCAGGCGAGAACGCGGGCGCAGGGGCCGGCGCATCGGCGTGCGCGTGGCCGTGATCGTAGTCCTCCAGATTTTCGAAAACGTCGCTGACGTAGAGGAAAGCATCGCCATCGAGGCCGATGTCCACGAAGGCAGACTGCATGCCGGGGAGGACGCGGGTGACTTTGCCTTTGTAAATGCTGCCGACGAGGGCGAACTCTTTTTCGCGCTCGATGTAAATTTCGACTAACTGACCTTCTTCAAGAATCGCGACCCGCCGTTCGTGGGAGGCCGCGGAGATAACCAATTCTTTTGACATGAAAACTCCTGACTGTTGGTGACGCCGGCAGCGCCGGAAGTCACGTTTCTGTGCGGCCGCGAAGGGCCGACAGGACGCATCGCCGCGAGCTTATGCCCGTCGGGGGTCCAGTAAATCGGGGCCGGCCCAGCTTGCGCTGGGACACACGCTGGCCACACTGACATCGAGATGGCTTTACGTTCGAAGCCGGAGGGAAAATTCCTCTTGCTTACGAGGCTGGTCCGTTGCCGGAGATGCTTCCGGGCCAACGGCGGACGATGCTGTCCTCACTCTAAGATCCTTGTTCCTATGGCCCAAGCTTGCTGGGGCCACGATTACCAACCCGGCGGGATTTGCCGAAGCAAAGACCCTGCGCGGGACTGGCGGCAAGTTCAGTTAACGAAGCGGCGAAGCCGAACATTCATAACCAGACCAATCGCCAGGAAAACAAACAACGTAGCGGAACCCCCGTAACTCATGAGAGGAAGCGGGATACCGGTCACGGGCATAGCACCGATGACCATCGCCACGTTTACCAAAACGTGAAAACCAAGCGCTGCTGCGACGCCCATTACAAGAAACATACCGGCGCGGTCTTTAGCGCGCTGGGCATTCTGTACTAAGCGTAACAGAAGAGCCATGTACAGCCCAAGGGCAAGTAGCACGCCTTTGAAGCCCTGCTCTTCCGCCCAAGCCGACATGATGAAATCGGAATAACGGACGGGGATATAGCCGAGCTGGTTTTGCGTACCGTTGCCAAACCCTTTACCCCAGAAGCCGCCGGAGCCGACGGCAATCTTCGATTGAAGAACTTGATAGCCGGAGCCTTTGGCGTCCTCTTCCGGGTGCATGAAAGATGTAACTCGTTCTTTTTGATACGGCTTCAAGACGCGCCAAGCAACGGGGAGCATCAGAAGCCCGATGAGCGCAATTGCCGCGGCGTGTTTCCACTGCAAGCCCGCAAGAAACGCGCCCACCACCAACAAGGGCATCAAAACAAGCGCCGTGCCCAGATCGGGTTGCTTGAGAATCAAAGCCAGCGGCAACCCAACGATGAGCCCTGCTTTGATCAAATCCTGGAGAGAGAGCTCATCCGTGCGCACCTCCGCAAAGAAGCGCGCCAACACGATGATTATAATCAATTTGACCAATTCCGACACCTGAAGAAATTCGCCGAGGACGGGGATCCAACGTTTGGCGCCGAAGCGGGTATGGCCGAAGCCGAGGACGGCGATGAGGGCGACGATGCCGATGAGATAGAGGATGGGGGCCTGGTCGAGAATGAGGTGATAATCGAGGCGAGAGAGCGCAAACATCAGGACGAACCCGATAACGAGCCAGCGAATCTGCTTGTTCTGCATGCCGGCGAGAGAGCTGCCGTGCGTGGCGGAATAGATTTCGATTACGCCGAGGGCGCAAATGGCCGCGAGAATGGCCAGGAGCCACCAGTCGTAGTCGCGAGTGCCGGGTGCGTCGTTCATTTGAAGAAGTTGACAGTCGACAGTTGAGAGTTAAAAGTCAAAGCGAGAGCCCCAAGATTTATTTTCGTCACTAGCAAGCTATTTGTACTTCTCAAAACATGTATGCTGCTCACAAGATCCAGATCTAACCGAAACACAACTTAGCGTTGCGGCTCCACGCTTGCGGCGTGAGCGGGCACTGCGGCGGATGCGGCCGCCGGCTTCACAATGGGCTGCGGCTGAATGGTTGCCGCAACTGCTGCCGTGCCATGACTCAAATCATACTGTTTGTCGCCGGCGGTGAGCTGGCCTTGTGTCTTCTTTGTCTTCTTATCGTAATAGGCTTTGACGATGTCCCTGACGACCGGGACCGGCGGCTTCTCCGCCATGCTGGCCGCTTTCCTGAACCAGAACGGCAACGCAAATTTCCGGATTGCGCTTGGGCGCGTAGCCCACGAACCAGGCGTTGTCGGCAAACTGTGAGCCTTTTTTCACCAGATTCATCTTGTCGTAGCCAATGACCTGCGCTGTGCCGGACTTGCCGCTGAACTCGATGCCAGCAAGTTTCAAGCTGCCCACCGGTGCCGCCCGGTTCGTTAACGACGCCGTACATGGCATCCGTGACTTCTCGATGGTGGCCTCGGATATGGGGAATCGGTCTTCGCCCACATTTTGGGCATCTTTCAACAGTGCGGCTGCTTGAACATCGCCACCAGAAGCGATACCGCCGATCAGGCGGGCCAGCTGAAGCGGAGTGGTGGTGACGGCGCCCTGACCGATGGCGACAGAAATCGCTTCACCGGCATACCACTTGCTGATGAAAAGTTCTTTCGACCCATTCCTGGGAAGGCATCAAGCCGGGTTCTTCGGAAGGGAGATCGATGCCAGTCTTGCGGCCGAGGCCGAGTTTGATTGCGTAATAGGAAAGGCGGTCGATGCCCAGGCGCATGCCCACGTTGTAGAAAAAGACGTCGCACGATTTCAGGATGGCGTCGTGCAGGCCCAGAGTGCCATGAGCTCTCGGTCCGCTTTTGGCGTAATAGATGTAGCAATGGTACTGGCGGCCGAAAAAGGTGCCGTAGCCGGGGCAGAAGGTTGTGAAACCCTCCTCGGGAACATGGTCCTCGAGCATGGCAGTGGCTGTGACAATTTTGAAGACGGAGCCGGGCGCGAGCTGCGCTTGAATGGCGCGGTTCAAGAGAGGGTGCAGGGGATCGTCGTTGAGGGCTTTCCACTATTCGGCGGGGATGCGCACGGCGAAATCGTTGGGATCGGGAGTGGGGCGGCTGACCATGGCGAGCACTTCGCCGGTGCGCGGGTCGAGAGCCACTACCGCGCCGGGACGAACGCCGAGGGACTGTTCGGCTACCTGTTGCAGGTCGTAGTCGATGGTGAGCTGAATTTGTTTGCCGGGAATCGGTTCCTGTTGAGTGAGGTGGCTGAGTTCCTTGACCTCTTTGCCGACGCTGTTGACGACGACGCGGCGCATGCCGTCAGTCCCGGTTAGGATGCTCGTTGTACTGGCGCTCGAGGCCGGTTTTTCCGGCGAGGTCGCCCGGACGGAGCTTGCCGTTGCTGGCTTCGATTTGCTGTTCGCTGACTTCGCCGACATAGCCGCTGGCGTGAGCCATGAAGCCGCCGGGGAGATAGCGGCGGCGCTGGACCATCAGCATTTCGAGAAGTGGAATGTCGGAGCGATGCGACTCGATGAAAGCGACGTCGGCGTTGGTGGCTTCCGGCTTGATGACGATGGGCTGAAACTTGGGAAGATTCTTTGTGCTTTCGAGCTGATCCTTTAGATCGCTGAGCGGTAATACCGAGGCCATCGGAGATGGCGGGCAAGATTTTTGTCGATGAGAGCGGGATCGTCGCGAAGAAGAAGGATGCTGAAAGAAGGATAGTTGTCGACGAGGACGCGGCCATCGCGATCGAGCATGCGGCCGCGAGGAGCGATGATGGGAATGGAGCGAACGCGATTACGTTCGGCCATCTGGCCGTACTTATCGGAGTCGACGACCTGAAGTTTCCAGAAACCGAGGAGCAACAATCCGACCATGCCCACGATGACGTAGGAAGCAATGGCCAGCCTGGCCTGTGGCAGACGATTGTCGTTGCGAAACCAGTACGACACGAAAACCCCGCGCGCGAGTGTTTTATTGTTGCGCTCGTCAAACGGACGGCGCGTTCCTCAGGGCGATTCATCGCCCGTCCCGCGAGAAGCCGGGACATACTCGCGTCACGAAAAAAAATCTTACAGCGTGGGTTTCGAAATGTCCGTCGAAAACTTTTTTCGAAAGAAAAGATTCGAAAAATTCCCTCAGGGATCCCGAATCACTGCCGGACTTGCGCTTCGTTAAAGCAGCAAAGTCATTTCAAACGTAGCACTTGGGAGAGGGTGCCGCAAGCCGTCCTGAAGGACAGTTGCTTGGGCAATACCCTGTGGAAAACGGGGAGGTGGAAGTGGGGCCAAGGGGTGTCCCGTGACAACGGGTACGCCCGGAAATTCGGCTATTCATGACGCAGGGCGACCATGGGATCGACTGCCGAAGCTTTGTGGGCTGGGAGGCAGGCGGCGGCCATGGCGACGGAAAGAAGTATGGCGGTAACTACAGATAAGATGAGCGGATCCGTGGGTTTTAGGCCGAAGAGCATGCTGGTGAGCAGATGATTGGCAGCGAGGGCGCAAGGGATGCCGATAGCAACGCCGAAGGCGGCGAGGAGAAGAGCTTCGCGTAACACCATTCGCAAAATGCCGGAGCGGGCGGCGCCGAGGGCCATACGAATGCCGATTTCCTGAGTGCGCCGCGCGACGTTATAAGCGAGGACGCCGTAGAGACCGATGCAGGCGAGCGCGAGGGCGAGAAGGCCGAAGATTCCGGCCAGGCGAGCCATAAGGCGATCCTCGTTGAAATTGCGACTGACTTGTTCGCTGAAAGTCATCATGTCCAGAACAGTGAGATTGGGATCCATGGAGGCGAGGGTTTCGCGGATGAGGGGCTGGAGATTTTGCGGCCGTCCGGCGACGCGCAGTTCGATATCGTGAATCCAGTTGGAGCGAATCTCGGTGGATTGCTCACCTTGATCCTTGAACGATTCGGACTGCAGAAAAGGCCGGAAGAAAGTGGGCCAGACTCCGTCGCGCGGGTCCAGGTACTTGGCGTCGCCAACGATTCCCACAATTTCGTAATCGGAAGAGTGGCTGACGTCGCCGAGACCGAAATGTTTTCCGAGGGGATCGGAATGAGGAAAGAATTTTCGAGCGAAGGCTTCGTTGATGACGGCGACATGGAGGGAAGAGGGAGTATCGCGATCGTCGAGAAAACGTCCGCGAACGAGGGGGGTGCCAATGGTTTGGAAATAATCAGAGCTGACGCGGAGCCAGGAGGAACCGTCGAAATCTTGCGGGTTGGTAGAGGGAGGGCGGCCTTGGACGGAGATGCCGCTGGACCAATTCATGTTGGACATGGGGCTGTAGAGGGAGAAGCTAACGCTTTGAACGCCGGGAATTTGATGCAGGCGGTCTTTGAGAGCGTGGTAGAGGCCTTGGAGGCGTTCAGCCGTGTAGCCGGCGAGACTGGGATCAACCTTGACGATGACCCTGCCAGAGGTATCGAAGCCGAAGGGTTGGCGTTCGAGATTGCGGAGACTTTCGGTGAGCAGGCCCGCCCCGGCCAGAAGGACGAGGGAGAGAGCAGCTTGCAGGACGATCAGAGATTTCTGTGGAACGCTTGAGCCTTGACGGATGCCGCGCTGGGAGCCGCGAAAAGCTTCACCAGCGTCCGCTTTCGAGCTAATCCAAGCAGGCGCGGCGGCAAAGATCAGGGTGGTGAGCGCGGAAAGAAGAGCGGCGAAAAGGAGGACCGGAAGGGAAGGAGCGGTACCGATGGGAACATAGCGAGCCCCGCGAAAGGCGAGCGACAAAATGATTTGAGTCCCCGCATAAGCCACGGCGAGGCCGGCGGCGCCGCCAAACAGGCCGAGCATGAGACCTTCGGTGAGAGCCTGCCGGATCAGGCGCGAGCGGGGAGCGCCGAGAGCGACGCGCATAACGGTCTGCGCGCGTTGCGCGGCGCCCTGGGCGAGAAGAAGATTGGCGACGTTCGCGCAAGCAATCAAGAGCACGAGCCCGGAAGCAGCCGCCAGCAAACGCAAACCGTCGGCATAGTTGGCGCGCATGCGAGACACACCACCGCCCGCAGGAGTGAGAGTAACGTGCTGCTTGGAAATTTCTGGGCGGAAACTGTCAGGAATTTGGCCCTCGCTGGCAAGCCACTGCTGCAACTCCAAAGTGACGCGCGCCTGTACTTTAGCGGGGCTAGCTTCTGGCTTGAGACGCCCGATCAAGAAGAGCCAGTCGAGTTCCGGGTGGGCTAAGAGCGAGCCGTCCTGATGAAGGAGCGGTTCATCGGCAAGAGGGATCCAGAAGTCAGGCGGATCTGTGCGAAGCGTTTCGCCGAAAAAACCCGGCGGAGCCACGCCGATAACAGTTAGCGAATGCCCGTCGATAAGGAAATTTCCGCCGATTATAGCGGGGTCCAGCGAAAAATGTTCCCGCCAAACGCGGTAGCTCATGACCGCGACGGGCGGGGCGTTCAGCTGGTCGTCCGCCTGAGAGAGGAGCCTGCCGGAGTAGGCGCCGAGTCCAAAAGTGGAGAAATAATTTCCAGAGACAAATTCTCCAACGTAAGGCTCGGACAAAGTTGCTGCGCCTGCGCGGCGCACGGTAAGGAAGCTGAGCCCGCCGCTGAATGCGGCCATATCACGGAATTCCGGAGTGCTATCCCGAAATTGTTTATATAGCGCATAGGAGAAAATTCCGAAGTCGCCTTCTTCCCGAAGACCACCGAGTACGCAGCAATTCGTGGAAGCCCCCAGGCGGTAGAGTTCGCTGGGATTGGCAACCGGCAGGCTTTTGAGCATGACGGAATGGATGAGAGAGAAGATGGCGGTGTTCGCGCCGATGCCGAGAGCTAGCGTGAGCACGGCGACGATAGTGAAGCCCGGGCTCTTGCGCAGCTTGCGCGCACCGAAACGGATGTCTTGCAACAAGCCTTCGAGTGACACGAGTGTCCACATTTCGCGGCTCCTCTCCTTGAGACTGGTTGGATTACCAAATTGCCGGTGCGCCTCGTAGCAGGCTTCGTCAGGGCCGATTCCGGATCGGCGGTTTTCTTCTTCGCGCATCGACAGGTGGAAGGCTATTTCGTCGTTCAAATCGCGATCGAGCTGACCGCGTTTCCAAATTGCTTTTGCGCGAAGCCAGGTTTTGTTCAGCCACTCCGAAGGCATAGTCTCCTCCTGCGCTGCGCGCGCTACGCCGTTTGCAGAATGCGCGCGACGGCGCCGGACATACGTCGCCAGAACTCGGTCTCGTGCGCCAACTGTTTTTTGCCTGACGAGGTCAACGAATAGAATTTCGCACGGCGGTTGTTGTCCGACATGCCCCATGCGGAAGCGAGCAGGCCACGCAACTCGAGGCGATGCAGGGCGGGGTAGAGCGCGCCTTCCTCGACTTTTAGAACGTCATCGGAGGTCTGGTGAATCCATTCGGCGACGCCATAGCCGTGCATGGAGCTGCGAGCTAAGGCTTTCAGAATCAGCAGATCCAGCGTTCCCTGGAGGAGATCGCCGGGGTTCTCGCGCTTTTCTTTCATGGAAAAATCCTTTCCTTTATCCATAAGACGTTTAGGGGAGACAAATGTTTCATGGAGTTTGTGGGTATGCGGAGATTTTTAGTATTTGAGCGGCGTTGGAGATGGGAACGACTCTGTCGCGAAAGCTTGCTCGCCGCCGGTGGCAAGCGCTATCGTATTTCTATCGTTCTCATGCAAAGTGAACCTTCCTCGCCCCTGCGTTTGGCCCTAGTTGGGATGTCCGGCGCTGGAAAATCCTTTTGGACGAAGAAGCTAGCCGCCGAGGGATGGACGGCCATTTCTTGCGACGACCGCATCGAGGAGAAGCTCGCTTCGCGGCTGGCGGCAGGCGGGCACTCCGGAATCAACGGCGTGGCGGCTTGGATGGGCTGGCCGGACAACGCGAAATATGCGGAGCGTGAGGCGCAATACCTCGAGGAAGAAATCCACACACTCGGCGAAGTGCTGACTGGACTGGAGCGGGCTTCGGAAAAGCCGCTGGTCCTGGACACGACGGGGAGCGTGATTTACACGGGCAATAATTTGTTGCTGCGCCTGCGCCGGCGGATGACCGTTGTATATCTCGCGGCGTCGGCGGAAGAGCAGCAACTTTTGATCGAACGCTACCTGAGCGACCCGAAGCCGGTGCTCTGGCGCGGCGCGTTTCAACCAAAGCGGGGCGAATCGCCAAAAGAAACTGTCGCGCGCTGCTATCCCACCCTGATTTCCGCGCGGCGGCAGAGCTATGAAGCATTGGCGCACTGCACGCTGCAGGTGGCGGAGCTGCGCGATCCCTCGTTTGATACGGTGGCATTTCTCTCTAAAATTCACAGTCAGCTCGAGCGCGGCCGATGAGATACCGCAGCACGGGGCGCAAGGCGGCGCTGACCTCGCTGCGTGGAGCGGTGTTGCGGGGACTGGCGCCGGATGGCGGGCTCTATTTGCCGGTGGAACTCGCGCGGCGTTCGCCGCAGGAATTGGAAGAGTTTCGCAAGTTGCCGTTCACGGAAGTTTGTTTTCGTGTGGTGCGGCCCTTTGCGACGCCGGATGTGCCGGAAGAAGTGCTTTGGCAAATCGTTGCGGAAGCCATCAATTTTCCGGTAAAGCTGGTGTCCCTCTCGCCGGGTCTGCACATTCTCGAGTTGTTTCATGGCCCTACTCTGGCATTCAAGGATTTTGGCGCGCGGTTCATGGCGCGATTGATGGGCTACTTCGTACGCGGAGAGACGCGGCCTCTGACGGTGCTCGTGGCGACTTCCGGCGACACGGGAAGCGCGGTGGCGCACGGATTTCTCGGCGTGCCGGGCATTCGGGTCGTGATCCTGTATCCTTCGAAACGCATTAGCGAAGCGCAGGAAAAGCAGTTCACCACGCTGGGCGAAAATATTACAGCGCTCGAAGTGGCGGGCAGCTTCGACGATTGCCAAAGGCTCGTCAAGCAGGCGTTCACAGATGTGGAGCTGAACAAGCGCGCGTTCCTAACTTCTGCGAATTCGATCAACATCGGACGCCTGCTGCCGCAGATGTTTTACCACGTGGCGGCGTACCGGCAGTTACCGGTGGCGTCAGTGCCGCTGATCGTGTCGGTGCCCAGCGGGAATTTCGGAAACCTGACGGCGGGGCTCTTTGCGAAGCGCATCGGGTTGCCGGTGGCGATGTACGTGGCTTCGACCAACGCCAACGATGTTGTGCCGGAATATTTGCGTTCGGGAGAATTTCATCCGCGGCCGGCGACGCAGACGTATTCGAACGCGATGGACGTCGGCAACCCGAATAATTTTCCGCGCTTGCTGGATTTATGCCGTGGCCGGATCGAGTATGTGCGGCGGGAGATTTGGGGGCATGCGGCGACGGATGAGGAGACGCTGCAGGAAATGAAGTCGCTGCACGAGCGCTTCGGTTATATCGCCGATCCGCACACCGCCGTCGGAGTCCTCGGCTGGGCAGCATACAAACGCGAGCATTCCGAACCCGCGCAAGGCTTGGTGCTCGCCACGGCGCATCCGGCAAAATTCGCTGACGTTGTGAAACGCGCCATTGGCACGGCGCCACCGCTCCCCGATCGCCTCGCTGCCTATCTGAAGCGCGAGAAATTGTCCTTGCCAATGTCCAGCGACTACGACGACTTCAAACAATTTCTTCTGAGACAGTGAGGCTCAGGAGGGTTTGCGGAGGCGGTCAAGGAGCATGAAAAGGAAGACGGCGACGACGGCGTTGACAAGGGCGGCGATGCCGAGATGCATGGTGAACCACGGCTCGGGTTGCGAGAGGAGCAAACGCCGCGTCAGGGCGATAATTCCCTGGTGAACGGCGAAGAAAGCGATCGTCAAGGCGAAGCGCGCTGCGGGATGTTCAGTATCGAGACGCGCGCCAATCGAAGAAGCCAGATAACCGATCACGGTTTTGGCAATGCCGTAGAGACCGAGAGGGACGGTCGGCCCGCTCAAGCTGTCCTGCAAGATGCCGATCACCATTCCCAGAAGCAAGCCCGTCGAAGGATTTCGCCGGCTCAGGCCGAAGTAGATCACGATGAGCAGCGGAAGATCGAGAATCGCGGCTTTCGGGAAATAGATCGGCAGAAAGGCTTGCAGGACAAGCGCGAGGGCGGCAGCCAGAAAAATTGCGCCGGCACGGAACTTGTGTACCTCAATGTGCAGTTCGCTGCTGCGGATGTCGAAAGTGTCGTTCATGGTTTCTCGGGGGCAGCCGGGCTGGTTACGGCGGCGGAAGGAGCCGCTGCTGGTGACGAAGTTGAATTCGGCGCGGCGGAATCCTGCCTCATCTCGAGCGGCTTCATAGTCAGCAGAACAAACACTTCTTCCAGCCGTTCGAGATTCGCAGCGGGCTTCACGCGAATCTGTTTGAAGGTACTGCCCGGCTTGATGTCCGCAACGGTTCCCACGGGCAGGTCGCGGGGAAAAATGCGGTCCATGCCGCTGGTAACGATGCGATCTCCGGGATTCACGCTGTGTCTTCGTTGGAGACATATTTCATAACCAGAAGCGGTTCGCCGGTGCCGCCGACTGGCTTCTGCACGCGTGAATCGACCAGCATAGCGCCGACGCCGCTGTCTTTATCCGTCAGCAGCAGAACCTGCGCGGTGTCTTTGTAGGATTCGATGACTTTGCCGACGACGCCATCTGGTGTGATGACGCCCATGTTGCGGCGGATGCCGTCGCGCTCGCCGCGGTCCAGGTAGATGGTCTGGCTGGCGGAGTCCGCGCTCCCGCCGATCACCCGGGCGCTGACCATGGGCACATCCACATTTGTTTGGCGAAACTTCAAGAGCGCAGCCAGCCGGTCGGCTTCACTCGCTTTGCTTTGTAGCCGGGTGATTTGCAGTTTCAGCTCGCCGTTTTCGCGTTTCAATTCCTCGTTTTCGCGGGAAGTATTTTGCAGCGCGAAATAGTGATTCCAGGTGTCGCGAATGTGGCTGATGCCATGAGCGCCGGCGCGTTCGAACGGGGAAACTGCGCCCACCGTCCAGACGCGGATCAGGCGGCCCTGCGAGTCGCGCTTGATCTGCACGGCCAGCAGCAGCACCTGCAGAAGCACGACGCCTCCGAGCAGGAAAAGCGATCTATGACGAGAGGGGATGCCGACCATGGAGTCCAGTAGCACAGGCCTTGTCCTGTGCGGTTCAAGATTTTTGCGATCGCGTCAAGCCCGGAAAATCCGTTAGTCGATGCAAACCTGGCGCAGCAATTTGAAATCGCTCAGCATCTTGCCGGTGCCCAGCACCACGGACGCCAGCGGGTCGTCGGCAATCGAAACCGGAAGGCCGGTTTCTTCGCGGATGCGCTTGTCGAGATTCTTCAGAAGCGCACCGCCGCCGGTCAACACAATGCCGCGGTCGCTGATGTCGGCGGAAAGTTCGGGCGGCGTGCGTTCGAGAGCCACGCGCACGGCGTTCAGGATGGTTGCGACGCATTCGCTCAAAGCTTCGCGAATTTCGCTGTCGTCGATCGTGACAGTGCGTGGAACGCCTTCGATCAAGTTACGCCCCTTCACTTCCATGGTCAGCGGCTTTTCCAGCGGATAGGCCGAGCCGATTTCCATCTTGATCTGTTCGGCGGTGCGCTCGCCGACGAGCAGGTTGTATTTGCGCTTCAAATACTGCATCACTGCTTCGTCCATCTCATTGCCTGCGACGCGCACCGAACGCGAGTAAACGATGCCGCTCATGGAAATGACCGCGATGTCGGTGGTGCCGCCGCCGATGTCGACGACCATGTTTCCGGAAGGCTCTTCGATGGGCAGGCCGGCGCCGATCGCTGCGGCCATGGCTTGCTCGACGAGATAGACTTCGCTGGCGCGCGCGCGATAGGCAGAGTCCTGCACGGCGCGCTTTTCCACCGGCGTAATCTCGCTGGGCACTCCGATGACGATGCGCGGATGCACCAGCACGCGGCGGTTGTGCGCCTTCTGAATAAAATATGTCAGCATTTTTTCGGTGACTTTGAAGTCGGCGATGACGCCGTCCTTCATCGGCTTGATGGCGACGACGTTGCCCGGCGTGCGGCCCAGCATTTCTTTCGCTTCGCGCCCGACAGCCACGACTTCGCCGCTGGATTTATTGATGGCCACGATCGAAGGCTCGTTCACCACGATGCCTTTGCCGGCCGAGAACACCAGCGTGTTCGCGGTACCCAAGATCAATGGCGAGGTCGGAAGAAAACAAACTGAACACCGACCTCAGGTTGTAACCGTTCTTATTCATCCCCCCGCTCCCCGCGAAGAAAACCTCTCCGCCGTCCAGCCGACAACGAGCCGCTTAACAGTCGTCACGGTCCGATTTGAACCGCCGCGCGGCCAACTAGACCATTGTCTCCGGACTTGGCGACCGAGCGCAAAGTCGCGCCTGCGTCTTTTTTCACTTGCTGATCGAAAAACGATCCATCGTTCGGAACTTTTACTTGGGCACAACGATCGTCACTTTCTGTTGTGCCGTGCCGCCGCGGCGGTTTTCTCCGATGATGACGATCGTATGCTGGCCGGGCTCAAGCGGCTCGGTAAAGTGCCGGAAAGTTCCGTCCGCAGCAATAATCGGCACCGGCTGGCCGTTTACGATGAGCGCCGCGCCCGGTTCCGTCCGCCCGATAATTTCCACCACGCGGCCATGAATCTGCGTGCCGGTAATCTCCAGCGCCATCTCCTGCGTTTTTCCCTGCGCCACGAGTGTAAACCGGAAAGTTTCGCTGACTTCGCTGGTTTCCTTCTTGGCGTTCGTCGCGGTGACGGTCCAGAAATAATCGCCTCCGTCGAGACCGGTGATGTCCGCGCTGGTTCCGGTAACTCCAGTAGCCTCTTTCACGGTTCTGGTAAACATCGCCGTCGTGCTGATCTTGCAGCGTGTAGGAAACCGCTTGCGAGCACGGGCTTCCATTCGAAATGGATGGACGCCGTTTTCGGATTCTCGACGATCAGCGGCTCGAAATTGCGCGGCGAACTCAAGTCTGGCGGCGCCAGCACGTCGGACTTCGTGATGGGTCCGCCCGTCGAGTAACTCGCTTTCTGATACGCTCCGATCTCCACCTTCTCCTGGCCCGCGCTGCACTTCCGCGCTTCCGCTGGAGACCACGATCTCGTTTTCCTTGTTCGCCGGGTCGGACTTGACCGCCGCGCTGCTGTTCGAACGCAATTGCGCCTTCGAGATGTCTTCCATGCTGACAGCGGCCTTGGAATCCGGCGAAGCAATAATTTGGCGTCTTCGAGGTCGACCTGCCCGGTGTTGATGCGCACCGCCGAACTGGAAGGCTGCTCGTGGCCCATCGAGTTTTCTTCCACGGTAATGAATGTTCCGGACTTCACGGTGTATGTCGTGCCGTCGGCGAAGGTGATGCGCGCCGCGCCTTCCGAACGAAGTCTGGATTTGATCGCCCTTGTCCAGCGTAGTGTGGAAATCCGCGTCCACCCATTGCACGGAATTGACTTTCTTGACCTGCACTTTTCCGTCGAGGTTGACGAACTTCGCCTGCGTCTGTGAGATGGTTGTGGCTTCGCTGTCGCCGTTGCCTATCGATTTGCTCAGTTTGTCATACGCGGCCGTATACAAATTCGGATTGATGAGGTAAATCGCAGCGAAAACAATCGCCGCAAGCAGAATCACGTAAACGGCCACGGTCTTGTATGTGACCGTATGCCAATACACTTCCACCCGTTTTATCTTCGGGTGGTTCGGGTCGTGTGGTGTCTGTGTGCTCACGGGTTTTCGCGCAACTCTGCCGCCAATCTTGCAATCTAGCACAGTAATTAGAACGCAGAAGGCCGCTGCAGCTTGCGGTAGTTAAACAGCAAATAGCAGTTGCGCATACTAGGCGTTCGGACAGGTGGTTTTGCCCGAAAGGACAGTGGCGTGTTTCCGCTCACATTCATCGATTGTTCGCGTATTTCTTTGGAGGATATGCAGCGCGCGCTTAGGCGGACCTGGCGCGCAGGAACGCCAGCGTCAGCGGCCAAGCCAAAAGAGCCGCCGCAGGGCTATAGCTGGGGCGCGCGTCACAAAAAAATCCATGGTCCGCGTTGGAAATCTCCACGTTGACGAAATTTTTTCCGGCGGCTCGCAGCGCATCGCTCACCGCGCGGATCTGCTCCGGAGGAATGTGCTTGTCGCGCCCGCCCCAGAAGAACAGGAGCGGAGCTTGCAAGCCGGTCGCGCGGCCGAGCAAGCCGGGATTTGTAGCGTTTGGCGCAATTCCACCGCCGTAGTACGAAATGGAAGCGGCGAGAGGCAAGGTGATGGCCGCGAGAAATGCCGCGCGTCCGCCCATGCAATAGCCAATCGCAGAGATCGGCAGGTCACCACCGATATAGCCGCGAAGCCAGTCAAACGCAGCGCGCAGGTCGGCCGCCATCGAGGCATCGTTCAGGGCCTTCATGTGCGGCATCGCGCTGGGAAAATCGTCGTAGCGTATTTCGACACCCGCGCCGGTGCGATGAAAAAGCTCTGGCGCCACGGCGACGAACCCTTCGCGCGCAAATCGCCCGGCGATGTCGCGAATGTGCGCGTTCACGCCGAACGCTTCCTGGAAAACGAGCAACCCGGGGTTCGCGCCCTTTTCCTTGGGCCGCGCCACCCACGCCCGCATGGTCGTGCTGTCGTTGACGCTCAGTTGCACATACTCGCTGGTGATTTCCATTTTGGTCCCTCTTGTCCTTCTGAGCTGCGCTCAAAGCCGAATTCAATGCCGGATAAAATAGCTGTGCTTGTCGAGATTCGCCGCAACGGCTACATCAAAAAATCCCACCATCATCTCATCATACGTTTGCTCGCCCCAGCGCACCGCGGCATCAGGGTCGGGGTTGTGCGGATTGTCGCGCGAATTATCGTACCAGGCGATGGCCTGTAGCTCCGTGCCCGCCTTTAAGTAAGCGCGGTTCCGCCAGCTTGTAGCTCATCTGCCAGTGGAAATGATAATGGACGTCGAGCAGTGGCTCGATTTCCTGGTCCTGGCCCCGCCCCGGAATCCTTCTCTCTATGAATGATGTTGTACTCGAAGCGTTTTCCGCGCAAATGCATGTGCGGGAAGAGACTGAGCAGCGTCGCATCGTTCGGCAAAGTGCCGCGTGCTTCCACGCGGTAATCCGGCACGCCGGGAGGAATCACGAAGTGGTCGTTCGTCAGCTGCAGCGTAAGGACACGTTGCGTTGGTGCGTGCTTTGCGAAAATCAGCCCCAAGCTGGTCCGGTCGCTGCCCGGGTGGCCATTGGTCGTATAGTGCATTTGGAAAACGAGGTCGGATCCGGCGGGAATAAATTTCGCCATGTTGTCCGGCCAATTGTCCGGGGAGCTGCCCGGCGCGTAAACGAGAAGCACGTCGCTGTCCGTCCAATGCGCGCCGCGCCGATCCTCGGGATTGGTCAGCGTGGAAGCAGTGAACGGAACGCCAATCGGCGCATGACGCATCCACTCGGAATCCGGCGGCCGCACGTAGACCACCGCGTGATGAACGTTGGCGCGAAGTGATGGCAGCACTTCCACGGCTTGCACCCAGCGATCCTCTTTGAACCCGTCGGCACAATTTCGTAAGTGTATTCGACGTCGCCATCGGCCGGCAGCGGCACGCCCTTTGGCATTTTCAAGATTAAATCGGGCTGCGGGATGCTCCAGCTCTCTGCCCAATGAACCGGTAGAGGAGCGTCATTCGCATCGCCTGCAGGCGCTCCGGCCTTACCCAAGCGGCCAAGCAAGCGATTTGATCCGCCGAAAGCGACGGATCGTTCGAGAAATGGCCAATATGAGGATCAGCAAACCATGGCGGCATGGATTTATTTAGCGCCGCTGCCGCAATCGCGGCCGCATAGTGGTCGCGTCTGCTCATACGATTCGAATCGCATGGGCGCGATGCCCCCGCGCGGTGACAGAGCTGGCACCGCTGCTGCAGGATGGGCAGTACGTCGCGATAAAAAGTAGCAGGGCGCGCCGCTGAACTCGGTGGCTTGGCGTCCTGTGGCGGCTCCGCTCTCCAGCCCCGGCCCGCCGCACCCATCAGTAACAGAGCAAGCGCCGGCACAATCAGCGCGCCCCGCATTCGAACGCGATTGCGTTTCTTCATTCCCAGCGTTTGATGATACGCCCATCATCTCGGTTTCCCATCAGCTTGCCGGTTTATTGGGGGCTGTAGCGTGCCGCCGAGATGCTCTCGGGGTATCCAACATCTGTGCGCTAAGGAAATGTGCGCTACGGAAATTGTTCCGCCTGATATTTCTAGCCTCCCACGGCCCTGTTGTTTTCCCAATGGAAGAGTGTTATGCTTCCTGTTGGAAACCCAATGAGCCAAAGCAAAGAGAAAAGGGACGTCCTGCAAGGCACGCTGGCATTGATGGTGCTGAAAACTCTGGACGTGCTCGGACCGCTTCACGGCTACGCCATCGCCCGGCGTATTGAGCAGATCAGCGGAGACCTTCTCAGCGTAAATCAGGGCACGCTCTATCCCGTTCTGCTGAAGCTCGAACAGGAGGGCTCTATTACCTCCGAATGGGGCGCTTCGGAGAACAACCGCAAGGCACGGTTCTATCGCTTGACACGAGGCGGGCGCAAACGATTGCATGCCGAGACCCAAGGCTGGGAACAGACCGCCGCCATCATCGGGCGATTTTTTGTGCTGAAAGCGGAAGATCTGAAATGAGGACGCTTAGGCGATTCTTCAAACGGCTGAGCTCCTGGGCCAGAGCCCAGCAGGACGAAGAGCGCTTGCAGGCGGAGATCGAAGAACACCTCGCCATGCAAACGGATGAAAATCTTCGAGCCGGCTTGTCACCCACCGAGGCGCGACGCCAAGCATTGCTCAAGTTCGGCGGAGTGGAAGCAATTAAGGAAGACTACCGAGTGCAGAAAGGTTTGCCGTTTCTGGAATCACTTGGGCAAGATACGCGCCACAGCTTTCGCCGCTTGCGAAAGTCCCCGGCGTTCACCATCACTACCATGCTGACGCTGGCGCTGGGCATTGGCGCAACCACTTCGATATTCACTTTGGTGCATGCCGTTCTGTTGAAGTCGTTACCGGTAGCGAATCCAAACGAATTGTACCGCCTGGGAAAAGAAAGCCGTTGCTGTTACGAGGGTGGATTCAGTCAAGACAAAGAATTCTCCCTGGTCTCCTACGATTTGTACAAATACCTCCGTGACAATACCAAAGGTTTTGGGGATTTGGCGGCCTTCCCAGCCTATGAGTCACTGTTCGGTGTCCGCCGCTCAGGCAGCTCGGTGGCCGCGCAAAGCTATCCAGGCGAATTCGTCTCTGGAAATTACTTCACCATGTTCGGCATAAACGCGTATGTCGGGCGTACGCTCACCGTGCAAGACGATCAACCCGGCGCTCCGCCTACCGCAGTCATGAGCTATCGCTTATGGCAGCAACAGTACGGCTCGGATCCCTCTGTTATCGGCAGCGTCTTCAATGTGGACGACAAGCCCTTTACGGTAGTGGGAATCACTCCACCGGGTTTCTTTGGCGATTCTCTGCGCGACAGTCCGCCTGATTTCTTTCTGCCGCTGAACACCGAACCGTTCGTGGAGGTCGACGCCGACCTGAACAAGTACAGCATTCACTGGCTAGAGTTGATTGGCCGGATACAGCCAGGCGCAAACCCAGCATCTGTAGAGGCTGAAATGCGCGTGGAGTTGAAGCAGTGGCTGCGCTCGCACTGGGCTGAGATGGACGCCAACGAGCGCGCGAAATTCCCCGAGCAGACGCTTTTCCTCGGCCCTGGAGGCGCGGGCATTACCAGCATGCGGGAGGAATACGAGCACTGGCTTCAGATCCTGATGATGGTTTCAGGATTTGTGTTGTTAATCGTCTGCGCGAACGTGGCTAACCTCATGCTTGTTCGCGGGATAGAGCGGCGGCAGCAAATATCCTTGAGCATGGCGCTTGGCGCGCAAACTTTGCGAGTTGTGAGACAGCCCCTTACTGAAAGCATCTTGCTCTCGTTGTTTGGCGGTGCGGCGGGTCTGGTGATCGCGTTTGCCGGCACCCGCTTAATCCTGCATTTCACATTCCCCGCAGTTGCCGGGTTCGCCGGCGTGCCGATCAGCGCTTCGCCCTCTATGCCCGTGCTGCTGTTCGCGTTTGTCACATCGCTGGTTACTGGAGTTGTCTTCGGCATCGCTCCCGCATGGATGGCCACACGAGTAGATCCGATTGAGGCGCTTCGCGGAGCCAGCCGCTCGACGGCTCGCGCGGGCTCGCTTCCCAGGAAGACACTCGTCGTATTGCAAGCCGCACTCGCGCTTGTTTTGCTATCCGCATCAGGACTGCTGACCGCCGCGCTGCACAGCATGGAAAATCAAGATTTCGGGTTCCAGCAGGATCGGCGCATCGTGGCTGCCGTGAATCCACGAATTGCCGGATACCGGACCGACCAGCTCCCGCTACTGTACCGACGCATCCATGATTCGATAGCAAGCGTCCCCGGAGTATCTTCCGTGGCTCTTTGCTTATACGCACCGCTAAGCGGTGGTGGTTGGGGTAGTGGCGTTTGGGTAGATGGACATCCCCCTCCCGGGACTGCGGATGATTACTTCGCTGCGTGGGATCGAGTTTCGGCGGGATATTTTGAGGTCATCGGAAACCCTATCGTCAGAGGCCGCGGCATCTCCGAGCAGGATACGGCGAGTTCGAGAAAAGTGGCTGTCATCAATGAGGCGTTTGCGCGGAAATTTTTCAAGAAGGAAGATCCGATCGGGAAGCACTTCGGTCGCGAGGCAGGAGCCAGCCGTGAATTCGAAGTGGTGGGCGTCTCAAAAGATGCGCGCTATCTGACCGTCAATCTCGATAAGCCCATCGTTCCGTTTTTCGTCTTGCCGGAGGTACAAGCCGAATACGAGCAGGGTAATCTGGGCTCGCTTTTCCTGCATGACGTTGTCGTTCTAACGGGGCCGGGACGTGGCTTGTCCAATGCGCAGATACTCCAGGCCGTGGCTTCTGTCGACCCGAATTTGCCGGTCACTTCGATTCGTACTTTGCGGGAGCAGGTGGCGGTCCAATTCACCCAGCAGCGGCTCATTGCACGACTCACGTCCTTTTTCGGAGTTCTCTCGCTGGTGTTGGCTTCGATTGGACTGTATGGAGTGACGGCTTACAACGCCGGACTCCGCGTCGGCGAAATTGGCGTGCGCATGGCCCTCGGCGCCGATCGCGGGCAAATTATTATCCTGGTGGTTCGTGGCGCCCTGATGCTGATCGTCATGGGATTGATCATCGGCATCCCTCTGACATTCGCGGCTGGAAAATTCCTTGGCAGCCAGCTCTACGGGATGAATCCCTACAATCCCGCGGTCACGTTAGTAGCCGTCCTGGTGCTCGGGTTGTCCGCTACGCTTGCTTCCCTCATTCCAGCGCTTCGCGCAAGTTTAGTTTCGCCGTTGGATGCCTTGCGCGTAGAGTGAGCCAAGCCGCTGCCCGGTGTGGCGCCCGAATGCAACTCCTTTCTACCGTGGCCCTTCTTCCCGGCGCGGAATCGCGCTCAGCCCTCGATTATGTTTGAGCGGCGGGCCTTCTATCTCCTATAATGATACGTTTGCTTAGGACTTGGGGGATTCAGCAGATGGCTGGCAGCTCGGATAACACGCAAAAAATCCTTTCCCGCATCTTTCTGGGTGTGGTCGTGCTGGCGCTGTCTGGCGGCATGCTGCTGTATCTCGTGCCCACCGGTCCGGGCGACACGCAGATGTCCACGGATGCGGTGGCCAAGGTTGGAGATCAGACCATCACCGTCGCCGAAATTCGCCAGCAACTCAATCAGATCAAACAAACCAATCAAGTTCCGCCGATGCTGGAACCTTATTATGCGCAGCGCATTCTCCAGCAACTCCTGCTTCAGAAAGAAATGGAGTATGAAGCCGGCCAGCTCGGCATCCGCGTTTCCAACGATGAAATTGCCGACCGTATCAAGCTGATCTTGCCGGCGGCCTTCAACGGGGACTCGCCCATCGCCCCGGATCAATACGCCGCGCTGGTCCAATCGCGCACGCAAATGAGCGTGCCGCAATTCGAGGATATGGTCCGGCAGGGCATCCTCCAGGAAAAGTTCCAGAAGCTGGTGACGGATGGAATCAGCGCGGGCCCAGACGAAATTCGGGAAGAGTTCGTCTACCGCAACCAAAAGGTAAAACTGGATTACGCGTACATCAAGCCGGAAGATCTGCAGTCAAAAATCACGCTGGATGACGCCGAGATCAAGGCCGCCTACGAAAAAAACAAGGCAAAGTATCAAGTCCCGGAAAAGCGCGTGGTGCGTTACGCCATCGTGGATGTGAACCAGATCCGGCAGAATCTCCAAATCTCCGACGACCAGTTGAAGGCCCAATACCAGAAAAACATTGCGGATTACCAGGTGCCGAACCGCGTGCATGTCGAGCACATACTTCTGATGACCGTTGGCAAGCCCGATGCCGAGGTAGAAGAGATCAAGAAGAAGGCGCAGGACATCCTGAACCAGGCCAAAAAAGGCGCTAATTTTGAGGAACTTGCCAAGAAATACTCCGAGGATGCCGGAACTCCTGGAAATCCCGGTTCAAGAGACAAGGGCGGAGATCTGGGATGGATTGTCCAAGGCCAGACAGTGCCAGAATTCGAAAAGGCGGCGTTCTCGCTCCCGAAGGGCAGCATTTCGGATTTGATCAAGACGCAGTACGGCTTTCACATCATCAAGATCATCGACAAGGAAGCGGCCCACACCAAGCCCTTCGATGAGGTGAAGGATTCCATCCGAGCTCCCTTGCTGCTTTCCGAGGCCGATAAGCAGGCGGGGGATATCGCCGACAAGCTCTCCCAAGCCATTCGGCAGTCGAACAAGGTTTCTATCGACGATCTCGCCAAGCAGTACCACCTCACTGTTGGCGAAACGCGTCCTGTAGCTGCAACCGATCCCCTGCTCGAATTGGGGAATTCGACGCAGGTCAAAGTAAGCGATGCCATCTTTCAGCTTCGCCAGGGCGAACTGAGCCTGCCGCTGCAGACGGATCGGGGCTACCTCGTCCTTTCCCTTAAACAAGTACTTCCTGCTCACCAGGGGTCTCTCGAAGAGGTACGGGACAGAGTGGTCGCCGATCTAAAGCAGGAAAAGGCGTCCCTCGAAGCTCGTACCAAGGCAGAGGAGCTGACCAAGCGCGTAAAGGCGGGGGAAAAGTTCGACGCCGCAGCCAAAGCCCTCGGCTTGGAAGCCAAAACCAGCGACGATTTCGCACGCTCCGGTTCCATCCCGAACGTCGCCAGCGGCAAGCAGCTCGCTGCCGCGTTCCAGTTGAAAACCGGAGATGTCGGCACGCCGTTGAACCTCGGCGCGAACTGGCTCGTCTACGAAGTCGTGGACAAAGAAGAGCCCAAGCCCGAGGATTTTGACAAGCAGAAGAAGGAAATCACCGACTCCGTGCTCCAGAATAAGCGCTCGATCGCTTTCGATGCCTTTCGAACAGCCCTCGAGGACCGCCTGAAAAAAGAGGGTAAGCTGAAGTTGATGCCCGAGAAACTTCGCAACTTCGGCGAGACTAGTTAGTCTAAGTATCTGATAACAAGTACTTTAAAATCAAATTGAAGCGTACTTGTCTTTCTCCCCCCGCCCCGGTAGCCTATGGGTGTCTCCCATAGAGCCGATTTTAGCTTTGGTCTTCCTTAGCCTGAATCTCAGGCTGGAAACCAGCTGGAACCGGAACAGAATCCGCCATGGCCTCCCAGCGCCCAGATCTCAGGACCTTATGAACACGAAGAAGACGCCCCGCACACCCGTCGTCCGCAATGACTACCGCTGCAGCATGGAGAGAAACCAAGCCGGCAAGTATTGTGTTCGAATCCAGGTTTTCTACCCGCGCCACGCCTGGAATCTCGGGGTCTTCTTCCTGGCATCCTCGTTCGACCGCGCGATGAAGAAGCTTGAGGAGTCTCTGGACTTTCTCCAGCGCCATGAAGAGAAACTCTGGTTCTGGGGAGTGGATCGCGCCGAGGATATGGGTTTTTCCGCCGAATTCCTCCGCGAAGCGGGACTCAAGCTGGATCATCGCAGTGAGTTTCCCCGCCGAGCCACCAATCTATCGTTGGCCCCGGAACGCGAAGTGCCGGCGTTCGTGCTTGGACCGGTCCGCCGCGGGCTAGCCGAATCGGTCGAAACGGTTCGCAGCATGGTCGTTGGAGACTGAGCTCTGTAGATCTGTTCGCCGGAAACTGGCTCCGGCAAATGCTCCCTCGCAACCAGGTTTCACTGTCCAATGGGCCAGCGAATCAGGCCCTCTCCCGTATTGACTTCACCCACTTTCTTCGCCATCATGCCGGAATTCCAGCAAGCCTGCGCGCCGGCGGATGCGCATTGCAGTGAGACACAAAACCCGGTGAGCAGCGAAGCCCAGTGAGAAGCAATCAAATGATAGGCCAGGCGAAGAAGCCGTATTTTGCCCTGCTCGTGGCTCTCTTACTCGTCGCGACCGTGGCTGTTGCGAGCGTCTCGAAGGTGCACGCGCAATCTGCGCGATCGAACAGCGCCGATAAGCCGCAGGCCAGCCCGACTCCCGCCGCTGCGCCAAGCACGGCAAAGGCGCAAGCGCCTCCGGGGAAAACCTCGGGAATGGTTTGGGTGAACACGGATACAGGCGTGTACCACAAAGAAGGATCGCGCTGGTATGGGAAGACCAAACATGGCAAGTACATGCTGGAGACGGATGCGATCAAGGCCGGCTATAAACCTGCAAAATAGCTCCGTTGAACTATTAACAAAGAATTTTTCAGCAAGAGAGAAGCAGAGAAGCAAGACAAGGAAACAGATCGGTTTTGTTCGGACCAAAAGGAGAGAAGAAATGAAGAAGAAATCGGGCAAAACGGTTTGGCTGACGACACGATGGAGCAGGATGATTTTGGTGGCGCTGATCCTGGTTTTAGGTATGAGCGCCGCATACACCCACGCGTCGGCCGCGGCTGCGCAACCTAGGCCCGCCGCGTCGCAAGCTGCGCCCAAAGCGGGCGATTTGGTGGACATCAACAGCGGCGACGAAAGATCAATTGAAAGCGCTGCCGGGCATCGGCGATGCGTATTCGCAGAAGATCATCGACAGCCGTCCGTATCGCGTCAAAACCGATCTGCTGAACAAGAAGATCGTGCCGGCGGCGACCTACGCAAAAATCAAGGACCTGATCATCGCCAAACAGCCCAAGTCCTAACGTCACGCGAATCAGGCTACCCGCGGTTCGCGAGATTTTAAGTGGCCGCTAAAACATCTTCGTTCCATAAGAGCTCCGGCAGCCTAAGCTGCCGGAGCTCTTATGCACGTAGTTTTTCCGGCGTGGCCGCCGTTTCTCGGGGCCCCCATGCTTATCGTTTGTTTTTCTTTAGCTACTTCTCGCGGAGGATGACTTCGCCTTGGCCGACGAGTTGGTCGTTGAGCCAGAGGCGGTACTTGTAGGTGGCCGCTTTAAGGCCGACGCGGGCCGGGCCGCTCAGCAACCGCATTCCCGCGGGAGCTTGAAAAATGTTGGATGAAAACGGGCAGCGATTGACATCGAATTCCACGCGTAGATTGCCGGCGTCGGAGATCCAGGAGATTTGATCTCCGGGGTCGAGTACGACCGCTTGCGGTATCAGTCCAACCAGTACGGGGCGTTCTGCCATTTTTCCTCTATTCCTCCAGTGTGAAGGGATTGGAGTGTCTGTGAGATTGCGAATTTGTTTGCCAGACGGACGATAGCACATCCGGGCGAAGAGTTCCTTTTCGGAGTAGGTAGACGTTTGTCATTGCGGGAGGCCCTGGCCCGGTGCCGTGCCGCGCGCTGCGAGAGAGGATATAGGCGAGGTTGCCAAGGGCCCGGTTGCGGGTCTGGAACACAGTACTTCAGGGCTATTCTCATGATTCATTCTGGAACACTAAACTGGAGGTGAGGCTTTTCGGCAAGCACGGCGTGGTGTCCCTGGCGGCAAGTTCCAGGCAAAACGAGGGCTCACTTGAGACTGCGTGCGAAATTCATCGTGTCGCTGGCTGTCGTGACGGCTGGCCTGACTTGGGCGACCTTGTTTGTCGTGCGGCGGACGGCCGAAGGTCGAGTCCAGCGGGAAATCCAGGAAGAATCGCAGAATGCCATGATGACGTTTCAGGTGCTTCAGCACGGGCACCTGGTGGCGCTGATGCACAAGGCGGATTTGCTGGCGTCGCTGGTGACGATGCGAAACGGCGATCCAGCGGCGATCGAAGACGTGGGCAAGGATCCGTGGCAGTCGGAAGAGTGCGATTTGCTGTTACTGGCGGACCCCAGCGGGAAAATCGTAGCGCTGCACACGACGATGGATGAATTCCCGCAGGCCACGGCGCAGGAAATTCTCAGCCATTCGCTCCAGGGGCATAACACCACGGGATGGTGGTACAGCGGAACGCGGCTCTATCAGGTGGTACTGAAGCCTTTTTACGGTGGAACGGCCGGGAAAAGCAACTTGCTGGGGACCGTAATTGTGGGACGGGGGATCGACCCGGAGGCCACGGAGCTGCGGAGACTTACTTCAAGTCACGTGGCGTTTCGCTACGAGAACGACATTGTGGCGAGCACTCTCTCGCTATTTAAACAGCAGGAGTTCACGGCGCAGCTGCGAACAGGGCCGTGGAAAGAACAAGTGACTCTGGATGGCGAGAGATTCTTCGCGAGTACGGTGGAGTTGACGAGCGGCCCGGAACCCGTGAGCGTG
The DNA here is from genome assembly GCA_963804545.1 of uncultured Acidobacteriota bacterium. Lineage (GTDB taxonomy): Bacteria > Acidobacteriota > Terriglobia > Acidiferrales > UBA7541 > Acidiferrum. Next base: position 1,004,021 of record CAWDQW010000003.1, on the reverse strand, counting down.
ATCGTTTTGAAGTCCTACAATGAGGCGTTGGCATACCTGGAGAAGCAAAATCAGTTGCTGGGGGGATTGGGGATATTGGCGGTATTGGCGGGAGGCGTGTTTGTTTTTGTGATTTCTGACAGATTTACGCGGCCGCTGGCGAGGCTTTTCGAGGGAGTTCAGGCGCTAGAGAAGGGAGACTACTCATATCCCGTGGAAGCGACAGGTTCGGATGAAGTGGCACACTTGACGCGAGCCTTTGACCGCATGCGGAGAACGCTGAAGAGCGACGAGTCGCAGAAACATCAGTTGGAAGAGCAGCTCCGGCAAGCCCAGAAAATGGAAGCAGTAGGACGGCTGGCAGGCGGAGTGGCGCATGATTTTAACAATCTGCTGACGATCATCAAAGGGCATGGGGGCTTGATGCTGGAGAAGTTGCCCGCCAGCGATCCATTGCAACGAAACGCGAACCAGATTGAGATGGCAGCTAACCGCGCGGCGTCTCTGACCCGGCAGCTTCTGGCCTTTAGCCGGATGCAAGTGCTGGAGCCGAAAGTCTTGGATTTGAATGTGCTGGTGGCGGAAATGTGCAGCTTGCTGAAGAGGCTGGTGCGGGAAGATATTTCGTTTACGTTCAGGGCTGGGGAATCGCTGGGAAGAGTGAGGGCAGATCCGGGGCAGATCGAACAAGTGATCATGAATTTGACGGTGAATGCCTGCGACGCGATGCCCACTGGCGGAAAGTTGGTAGTGGAAACAAAAAACGTTTGCGTGGATGAGGCGCTGGCGAAGACGCGGCCGCCATTGTCGCCCGGGGACTATATACGGCTGACGGTTGAAGACACCGGGCATGGGATGGACGCGTCAACAAAGGAAAGAATTTTTGAGCCATTTTTCACGACAAAAGAGATGGGTAAGGGAACCGGGCTTGGCCTGGCGACGGTATACGGCGTGGTGAAGCAGAGCGGCGGGTGCATCTGGGTGGAGTCGGCGCCCGGGCAGGGCACGCGATTTGAAGTGTATCTGCCGGTCGTTTCGGAGGAGGAGGCAGAGGACGAGTCTCGGGCGAGCACGCCGAAGAGCAACGGCCATCACTCTGGTGCGGTACTCATTGTAGAGGATGAAGAAGCGGTGAGAGAATTGGCGGCGGAGTTCATGAGGTCGGCGGGGTATAAAGTGCTCACGGCTGAAGACGGCATTGAAGCGATCGCGATCGCCAAGCGTTCCGGTCCGATTCGCGTGCTGGTGACAGATATAGTGATGCCCAACATGAGGGGGCCGGAACTGGCAAAGATCCTGAAAGCGAAACGCAAGGACCTGAAAATCATCTTCATGTCCGGGTATCTGGAATTCAACAAAGGCGATGACGAGTTTCTTGAGGGCAGTTACTTTCTCCAAAAACCTTTTTCGCGAGACAGCCTGGTCAGCAAAGTGGATGAGTCTTTGAAGCGAAGGCGAGTCGCTGGAAGCGCGGTTCAACAACCAGTTTGAGTGGTTTGAGGTATTGGCCGATTGTTGGCGGGTTACACGCATACTTCGGGAACGCGTACTTTTGTGCCTCGGCGTTGGGAAAAGATCTTCAAGAGTCGGCGGGTGGAGGCGTCGGAGGTTCTGGCGGAAGTTCGGGCGAGGAGATGCCGAGAGCTTCGTTGATGGTCGTTAGCAGGACGGGGAAGTCGACCGGCTTGTGAATATACGCGATCGCGCCAGCTTTGAGAGCGGCATCTCGATTGCCAATGGGAGTGCGTGAGCTGAGAACGATGACGGGAATAGTGCCCGTGTTTATCAGCATCGAGAGGCGCTGCAGGACGACGAAGCCGTCGCCGGCGGGGATCCCGAGATCGAGAACAATGAGATCGGGCTGCTCCTTGCGGGCTGTGCTGATGGCGGTCAGCCCATCGCGGGCGGCGACAACTTCGAAACCGGCAGATTTGAGGCGGCGGGCAAGAGCGGTGAGTTGAACGACCTCATCCTCGACGATCATGATTTTCTTTCCGGGCATTACGGCGTGTATCCCCTACAAACCTAGAAAGCTGCAGCCGGTCTGAGAAAGCTGCCGCCGTGTGGCAGCGGCGGGAATGGGTCCGCTTGCTAGCTGATTATGCGTTTCTAACGGGGATATTACCAGACAGATAGCCGAGGGAGGAAGGAGATAGAGCAGGAGAGTAACTGCTCCAAAGTGGAACGATGGATGGGCAGGCCTTGTGCTTTGGTCGAATACCAATTCGGGAAGAGGCATTGTACAATCCGGCGCAACAATCAGGTTCGCAAAGAGGACTCAGAAGTTAAGGAGACGATGGCGGATGAAAATGGGGCGATGGTTGACGGGGATTGGGAGCGTGATTTTGTTTTTGACGGGGATCGGGCATGGGACTCGAATTGTGCAATTGCAGACGATGATTTTGGACAGCGGGATGAAAGCGCCATTGGACGCGATCTTGAAAGCCTGCTGGCTGCTGTTTTCGGGTGAGATGGTGTCTTTAGCAGCGATAGCGATCTTGGCGAGTGCGATGGCGGGCGGCGAGCGGTTTGTCTTGATTTGCGGGGCGACGATGATTTTGAACGTGGCGCTGCTGTTGTACTTCGTGGGGCCATTCTTTGGCGTTTACGTATCTGCGGTTGTTGCGCTGTTCTTTCTGGCGGGTGGATGGATGCAAGCGAAGCAGTCGGCTTGAGATTAGTGCTACTAATGGTTCACGGACGAAGCCTACAGCCAATTTGTCGGTTGCGGTGGCCGGATGGTTGCGCGAAAATTGGAATTCGCGCTGCGCTTCCCCGTGTTCCCTGAAGAACGCATCCGCGGGTGACTAAAGCATTCCAGAGCAAAAGTGAAGAAGGGTAAAAACCATGACGCAACATGTTGGCGAGCTTAATCCGCCATATCGATTGATGCTGACGCCGGGTCCGTCGTCGGTGGACCCGCGCGTCTATCGTGCGTTAGCGACACCGCTGGTGGGACACCTCGATCCGTGGTTCAAGACGTGCATGGACGAGACACAGATTTTGTTGCGGCAGATCTTTCAAACGGAGAATCGTTTGACCATGCCGCTGTCGGCATCGGGGTCGGGCGGGATTGAAGCGTCCGTGCTAAATGCGTTGGAAGAAGGCGACGAAGCGATCGTGGCCGTGAACGGAGTTTTCTCCGAACGCATGTTTGAGATTGCGTCGCGAGCTACCTCGAAAGTAAGCAAGGTGGAGGCGCCGTATGGTTTGCCGGTGGATGCGGAGGATGTGCGCCGAGCAGGCAAGGGCAGGAAGATCAAGATGATTGGGTTGGCGCAGGGGGAGACTTCGTCGGGGGTGTTGACGAAGATTGATGCATACCGCAGGGTTGCGGATGAATTGGGAGCCCTGCTAGTGGTGGATACGGTGGCGTCGCTGGCGGCGGTGCCGCTGCATGTGGATCGCGAGCGCATCGATATTTGCTTTAGCGGATCGCAAAAGGCGATTAGCGCGCCGCCGGGGATGTCGCCGATTACGGTGAGTCCGGCCGCCGAGGAAGTGTTTCGAAAGCGGAAGACGAAGGTGCAGAGCTGGTATTTTGATTTGAGCACCGCGATGAATTATTGGGGGAAAGAGCGGCTGTACCATCACACGCCGCCGATTTCGTTGATCTATGGGTTGCGCGAAGCGATGCGCATCGTTGTTGAGGAGGGTTTGGAGAATCGCTGGGAGCGGCATCGTGTGAATCAATTGGCATTGATCGCTGGTGTGGAGGCGATGGGGATGGGTTTGCTCGTGAAAAATCCTGCGGACCGGTTGCCGACGGTGACGGCGGTGATGATTCCGAGCGGTATCGATGATGTAAAAGTTAGGAATCAGTTGTTGGAGGAATTCAATATTGAGATTGCGGGCGGGTTTGGGCCGGTGAAGGGGAAGATCTGGCGGGTGGGGTTGATGGGTTATTGCAGCCAGAAGCCCTTCGTGTTGTTGTTTCTTTCGGCGATGGAAAAAGTGTTGCGGGACCAGGGCTACCGCGCCCCGGCAGGTGCAGGCGTGGCTGCCGCGATACACAGTTATTCGCATGCGGAGACGGCGGCGGCAGTGAGCCGATAGGAAGTAATGAAGTAAAGAGAAGAGAGCAGCAGAGAAAAAGAGGGGAATTGTGACGACACGGCCGGTACTTGCGAATGCTGGGGCGATGAGCCAGTTTGTTGGATCGTTTGAAGTAACTTCGAAATTGAGCGGGAAAGTGTATCAGTGCCGATTCTCGCATATGTGGAATGGGGTCGCGACGCGGCACAGCGACACGATCGACACCAAGTTTTTTGTGGAAGGCGGAGCCTACGTAGTGGGATTGGCGCACACGGCATTTGTGAAATTCCGCGAGAAGCGGGGTCGCGATTTGACCGACCGGGAGGCAAGTTTTGTTGCGGCGGAGTATCTGAGGGAACGTCTCGAGGAAGAGGATGAGCGTCCGCTGTACGATGTGCCCGAAGCGGACGTGTTGAGATTGATTGAGCAGATCGGAATCAAGTAGTTGGTTGCGTTAGTTTGGCTGAGAACCTCAGTTGCCCCAGAATGTCGTGGACCCTCGGGCGGGACAAGCAGTGCCCCCACAAGATTGCGTGAAACGGCTAATCGCAAGGTTCGACGTGGAAGGCGGCGAGACGGGGATGGTGCAGGCCGTCGCGGCGGACGAAATAGATCACGAGAAACATCAATAGTGAGCCGCAAACCATGACGGCGACGGCTACTTGAAGGCCAAGTTGCAGGTCGCTGGCATCGGAGATTTTCCCCACGAGTTGCGGCCCTAGAGCTCCCAAAAGTTGAGTGACGAACATGTAAACGCCGATAGCGGTGGCGTGTGCGCGTTGCGGCGTCAAATCGCACAGGACCGCGGTGACTGGGCCGTGATACCACGACATAAAGAAACCGCCGATAAAGAGAGCGGTAAGGAAGACCCACTTTTCGTCGGATTGAATGGCGAGCAAAACAAAGGGAGCGGCAAATAAGAAAGCGGCGGCGATGACGAGGATGCGGCCGTAAGGATATTTTTTCTGAATGCGGTCCGCGAGGTAGCCACCTGCGAGAACTCCGAGCAGAAGGGAAAGCAAGGCGACGACGGCGAGCGAGACAGCCGCTTCTCGAAGACTAAATTCCTTATAGTTGACGGCAAAATCGGTACCCCAGGTGAGGAGCGAGACGCTGGCGAAGGTGATCATCGTTCCCGCGACGATCATCGCAAGATACGCTGGGACGCTTAGCAGACTGGATAAAGGAACGACTTCCGAGCGCGGCCTGCGCGGAGGCTCGGGCAATCGGAGGACGAGCAGCCCCGGTATGAAGCAAATCAAGCCAACGATGATAAACGTATACTTCCAACCGTGAAGTTCCCCCATGATGCCGCCAAAGGCGAGCCCGGCGGCTCCGCCGAGCAGCATTCCAGAGGCGAAAATTGATTGAGACATGGCGCGGCGTTGATACGGGAAGGAATCGGAAATCATGGACTGGGCGGCGGGGGCATAGGCCGCTTCGCCGACTCCGATTAATGCGCGGGCGACGAGCAAAAGCATAAAAGAGGAGGCAAAGCCGCAGGCAATGGTGGCGAAGCTCCAGACAGCGACGCCGGCAGCGATGATTTGGGCGCGGCTCCAGCGGTCCGCAAATAGGCCGCAGGGAATACTGGCGGCGGCGAGGACAACGAGCAACCAGGTTTGCAAGGACCCCAGTTGGGCATCGGATAGATTCATTTGCTGGCGCAAAAGAGGAAGAAGGGGAACAACGACCTGGCGATCGGCAAAGTTGACAAAATTAATCAAAGCAAGTACAGCAAGAAGTCGAATTTGATAGGAAGATAGGGGAGTGGGATTCGACGCCATAGTTGGTTTGCTCAACTGGCCACGAGAGACCTGGATCGCAAAGGGCTGAGAGATTATATACCGCGCATGAAAGCCATCACGACTCCGAAGACTACAACAAGTAGCCAGTTGACTACCGTACTTTCTTACGGGGCAATTCTGCTTTTGGGGTATTTTGTGTTTTTGATCGTGGAACCCTTTCTGGTGCCGTTGGCGTGGTCGGCGGTTTTGGCCATTTTCTTCTACCCGCTGCACGAGAAGATGCTCCGGAAAATGAAACCCACGCGGGCGGCGCTGACGAGCACGCTGGCGGTGACCCTGCTTCTGATCGTGCCGGCGCTGGTCGTGCTGGTGTTTACGGCCCGCGAAGCGCTGGATGCGACGGCGCGGCTACAGACTGAGCTGATGGTGCACGGGCAAGGTCCGAATGAAGGGTTGGTCCAGCATTCGGAGGAATGGATTCGCATGAGGCTGCCGCAATCGTGGCAAGCCATGGAAATGTCGGACCCCGTGCAGCAAGCGGCACAAAAGATTGCTTCCTTTCTAGGAGCGAAATTCACGGGCCTGCTGAAGAATCTGGTCAGTTTCTTTGTGGATTTGTTCATCATGATTTTTGCGTTGTTTTTCATGTTTCGCGATGGTGAAGCCATTGTGCATGGAGCGAAACACCTGCTGCCGTTTGATGAGGATATCCAAACGGACATGCTGGAGGAATCGAAAGAGCTGATTTTTGCGAGCGTGGCGGTGGGTTTGCTAGTCGCGACGATTCAGGGAGTCCTGGGAGGCGCATCGTTTGCGCTGACGGGAATTTCTTCGCCCATTTTCTGGGGAGCCCTGATCGCGTTTTTTTCGCTGGTGCCCGTGGTCGGTTCGGCGCTGATTTGGGGGCCGGCAGCGCTGTGGCTCGGATTCAGCGGCCATTGGGGAAGGGCACTGCTGGTGGTGCTGATTTGCGGAGGGGTGTCCACGATAGCCGACAATATTGTGCGGCCGATGTTGTTGCGGAACAGGACGCGGCTGAATGAGCTGCTTTTGTTTATAGGCGTCCTGGGAGGTTTGGAAGCGTTTGGGTTGCTAGGCTTGGTGGCCGGGCCGACGATTGTGGCGGCGGCAATGGGCGTGTTCCGCGTCTATATGGGGCACCGAGATGAGTTGGCCGCGAAGGGGGCCTGACATTTCTTGTGCGATTTCGCGGATCGATTTAGGACTGCCGCCGAGGAGTTAACCGGGATCTTGCGGTGGCCGACGTGGACGCTGCTTGGCGCTGATGGACTTGATAATGAGACGGCATCGCTGTTTCCGGTCGAGGGGGACTTTGGCGCGATGAAGCGCCGTGTTCATGAGGGAAACAATTTCAGGATCGTCGAGCGTAGCCGCGCTTTCCAGCCTAACGCTGCGGACGACCTTGGCCGAGCCCTGCAGACGGCGGTGAGGATCGGGCAGGCTTGCGCCTTGCAGGAAGAAGAGAACGACGTAGCTGGGATATAGAGCGATAGAAAAAATGGCGTCGGAGGGACGCTCGTTGGGAGCGAAGCCGATCACCAGGGCGTTGTAATTGTCATACAGCATTTCGATGGAACCGGTGAGACGTCTGCGCATTGTGGCGAGGGCGCGGCGTGCGAGCAAAGCGACTTCGGGATTGTATTTGGCAAGGAAAGAATCAAGCTGCTTTCTGGGATTTGCAGTCGTAGCAGGTTTCGCCATTCGCAGGCTCCCTGACTTGCGTTTCCTCGACCCGGGAAGTTCCATCCTATGCGAGTGCGCGGGAATTGACCATTCCGGTGGCGAGGCTTTCGCGTTGAGAAACCCTGGCGGGGAAACTACAGTCGGCGCGGCATGGGTGTGCTAGAGTACCCGGCTCGGATGAGTTCCAGGACACTAAAACCGGCGCGGCTACGCCTCCAGAGTTGGCGCCGACGAAATTGCGTTGGCGTTGCGAGCTTCCGCGTATACCGTTTGAAACTACGGCGCAGGCGGAATTGCGCGAAGGTTTCATCGGACAAGAGCGCGCGCTGCGGGCCCTGAAGATGGGCGTGGAATTGTCGGCGCCGGGATACAACGTATTTGTCTGCGGACTGGCGGGAACGAGCCGGGGCGGGACTATCGCCAAGATGATCGAAGACCTGCACCCGCAGACCAAACCCTCGTTGGATCGTTGCTACGTCAACAATTTCAAGATTACGGACCGGCCGAGGCTGCTTTCACTGCCTCGCGGGCAAGCGAATGCCTTCAAGAAGGATATGCAGGCGGGGATTGATTTTCTGCGGCGGCGGATTCCGCAAGTGTTTGAAGGCGAGCCCTTCCAGAGGCAGAAGGGCCGAATTGTCGAACGGTTTACGGTGCGCGAAAAAGAGTTGATGGACGATTTCACGAGGCGCATCGCACGGGAGCAGTTTGCGCTGGGGCACATGCAAGTGGGAGCGGTGGCGCTGCCGGAGATTTTCCCGGTGCTCGAAGGCCAGATGGTGCCCATCGAGGATATTTCGAAGATGGTGCACGAAGGCAAGCTCGAGTCGCCGGTGGCGGAGGACATTGAAAGAAAGTACGAGCAGTTCCGGCAGGAGTTCACCGTTGTTTACCGGAAGACGCTGACGTTGTCGCGGGAATTGGCGAGCGAGCTGAGCTATTTGGAGCAGGAAGCGGCATCGGTGCTGGTCGATGGAGTGATTGAAGAGTTGAAGGAAAAATATCCCGGAACGAATGTTTCCGAGTATCTCGAAGAAGTTCGGCATCATCTGCTGGACAATCTCGATCCCTTCAAAGAGCGAGAAGGCGAAGGCGAGTCGGAGGGGGACACGCCTGACGGGCTGCCGAAAATGCCTGGGTCGAGCGGCCCGGAGCGCGACCCGTTCCGCGTGTACGGCGTAAACGTGATTTTGGCGCATAGCGATGATGAAGGTTCGCCGGTGATTTTCGAGACCACGCCTACCTACGCGAATTTGTTTGGGACGATTCAGCGCGCTTACGACACGCGAGGCGGATGGACGAGCGACTTCATGGATTTGCGCGGCGGCTCGCTGCTGCGGGCCGATGGCGGATTTTTGATTATGTATTCGCTGGAAGCGATTTCGGAAGTGGGAGTTTGGCGAGCGTTGAAGCGGACGCTGAATCACAACCGGCTGGAAATTCAGCCGCTGGAGATGTTCTATCCGTTCGGCGGAAGCGCGCTGAAACCGGAGGCGGTGGAGATCAATGTCAAAGTGATTTTGATCGGCGACCGGCAGCTGTACGAGATGTTGTATGAGTACGAGGAAGACTTTCAGAAGATTTTCAAAGTGCGCGTGGAGTTTGACGAAGAGATGCCGATGAGCGACGGCGTGATCGCCGAGTATGCGGGACGGTTGCGCACGCTATCCGAGAAAGAGGGTCTTTACCCATTCGATCGCGGGGCGTTTGCGGCGATGCTCGAGTATGGGGTTCGCAAGGCGGGGCGGCGAAATAAAGTTACGGCGCGGTTTGTGGATATTGCGGACCTGGCGCGCGAGGCGCATTACGCGGCCGCGGCAGCGGGCGAGAGAGTCGTGCGCGCGGCGCACGTGAGAGATGCGCTGGCTTCGAAGATGGAGCGGCACAACCTGATCGAGACGCGCATTCGCGAGATGATCGAAGAGGGCACGCTGCTCGTCGATGTAGACGGGAGAGCGCGTGGGGCAAGTGAATGGGTTGAGCGTGCTGGAGATCGGCGGATATTCGTTTGGAAAGCCGGTGCGCATTACGGCATCCGCGGCGCTGGGCAAGGTCGGGCGTCATCAACATCGAGCGCGAAGCAAATTTGAGCGGGCGGTTTCACGATAAAGGCGTGCACATCATCTCTGGATACTTGCGGAGCCTGTTTGCGCAGGACAAACCTTTGTCGCTGTCGGCGAGCATTTGCTTTGAACAATCGTATTCGGGAGTGGATGGCGACAGCGCGAGCTCGACGGAAATTTATGCGCTGGCTTCGGCGCTTTCCGGAATTGCCGCTGCGGCAGGATATTGCGGTGACGGGTTCGATGAATCAGCAGGGAGACATTCAGGCCATCGGCGGAATCAACGAGAAGATCGAGGGGTTTTTCGATGTGTGCCGGATCAAAGGGCTGACCGGGACGCAAGGCATTATGATGCCGGAATCGAACGTCGAGGACTTGATGCTGCGCGAAGACGTGATGGACGCGGTGGCGGCGGGGAAGTTTCACATCTGGCCGGTGCGCAGGATGGAGCAGGGGATTGAGATTTTGACGAAGTCGGCGGCGGGACAGCGCAATGAAGACGGGACGTTTGAGGCGGGAACGGTTTTTGGGTGATGAACGAAAAATTGATCGAGATGGCCAAGACGCTGAAACAGTTCGAATAGCATTTCTTCAGGATTTCAAAACACGCAAAATTCCAGCTTTACAGAAATTGATAGGGCGGAGGTCTGTCAAGAGAGCAAAAGGCGGACAGAAAAAAGTGTCTGTCCGACTCCGGGGGCGGAGCGATGTAAGCTTGGCGATGATCGATGCGATAGGGTGAAGTGGTTGATGTATCGGAAGCGGTGCTCGCGAGGTTCACGGGGATGGTGCCGGTGACGCGAACGTCGATCAAATGTAGCTTTGCGTCATGCGCGGGCGGAACGAAGCCCAGGTTGTATTCGTGGCGAACGAGCTGTGCGATCTGCGTGAAAACGTCAGCAAAATCCTTGCTGGTTCTAGGAAAGTAGGCGCGGCCTCCATTGGCTTTTGCAATCGCTTTAGTTCTTCATCGGCCTGGGCAAAGCCTTCGGCCACCATTGCGCTTTTTCCGCAGGCGGCTGCGTCTTTCTTGGAATGTTTCTTTTCGGGGGAATTGGTGCTGCGCAGTTCGCCGCCAAGAGAAATGGCCAGCACCCGGACGTCTGTAGACTTGAGGCGGGCAAGGAGAGTTCTGAGCGGCAGCCGGAAGGAGAAGTATCGAACCCCGTCGAAAGCAAGACCAGAGATTTCTTGCCGGGAACGTGCGCGAGCCAATCGAGAGCGGTGGAGAGGCTGGAGGCGAGATTTAGCTGGCCGAAGCCAAGATTGAAACGCAACTGGTCCAGCGCGCCGCGGCGTACGGATTTGTCTGGCGTGAAATTCAGGATGGGTTCTGGCCGCTTCGTTGTAGCGGGCGATGGCGACGCGGTCGCTCGGCGAAAGGCCGTCGAGAAGGGCGTGGACCGCTTGCAGATGGCCGCCTTGGAGGAGATAAACGGCGGGGCCGGCTTCGATGAGGAGTAGAACCTGGGCGGGCTCGTCCACGCTGAAGAAATCCGTGATGGGTTGCTCGACGCCGTTATCGAAAAGGTGGAAGTCCTCGCGATGAAGGTCGCTGACGAATTGACCATGAGAGTCGGTGACGACCACTCCGACGGTGACGCGGTCCACGCTGATGTGAATGGTCGGAAGGCGGCTTGCTGGCTGTTGCGGAAAAGCGGGAGGCGCAACCAAGAGAACAAAGGGTAGGAAGAAAGCCGCGCGGTAGCGTGAAGAAAGAAACATGGACCGATTTGGCATCCTAGAATGGCGGACGAAAAAGACAGAAGCCCTGTCCCGCGGCGAGTTTCCAGAATGCGGAACAGGGCTTGCGATTTCTGGCCAGCGTAAGCTGACGCTAAAGCTAGGAAGGCTTTGTCGGAGCCGCCGCTGGCGCTGCCGCGGAGCGGCCGCGGGAGCGGCGCTCGCGCCCTCGTTCCTTCGGAGTCGAAAGATAGCCAGTGGCTTGGTTCTTGCCAACGTCGAAAACAACGATTTCGTAAGGCGCCATTCGCGATGCGCCTTTGACGTAAAACTGCACCGGCTCGCCGGCGGTCTTGTCCTTCTTCTCGATCGTTCGGTCATCTACCAAAACGGTCAAGGTGTACTTGGATTTCTTCGGGTCCGTTTTGGTTAGGGTGAGCTGAGTCGGTCCGACCTTTTGGCCGTTCTTCGATTTCGTGATGCGTGAATTCGTAATAGTTGCGGTCGCCGCGGCGCTTCAATTCTTCCAGGTCGTCGTGGTTGCGCGCGATAAGACCGCTCATGACGCCCTGTCGCCGGTCGACGCGCTCCAGTTTGCCCTTGGTGTCTTCAAGATCCGTTTTCGTTGCTTCGATATCCTTTTTCGCTCCGCCAACTTCGGTGGCCACGGCGCCAATCTGTTCCTGGCTTTCCTTCTTGACCTGAGACAATTGGGCGGTGAGCTTCTGATCCGATTCCACCTGTTCCTTGCGGATGGATTCCGCGCGGCTCTTGGCCTGCGCCAGCTCCGCCACGGTCATGCCGATTTTTTGTTCGGTAACTTCGATATGGCCTTTCAAATCGGCGAGACGCGCATTGGCTTGCTCGAGCTGGGCGGTCAAGACTTTGTCCTGGTCCTGCTCTTTGGCGAGGCTTTGCTCAAGCCGGGTGATCCCGGAATAGCCGACATAGCCGAGCGCGGCTATAACAACAAAAAGCACGACGAACAGCGCCGCGATCCAGCGCGGTGTTCCCGTGGATTCGTAACGATACGACTCTTCCGGACTCGGCACATTTGGAGAAATGCTCATTCCCCCTCCTCAGTCATGGCTCCAGCCTGGGTTCTGGATGCCTGTAAAATTATCTACCGCAACTCGCGCCGTGTCTATGGCACTGTCAGCGGGACTTGCCTCGCGGTGTTCGCGCTTTGCTCCCGGGCCTTTGCCGGCCGGGGAGCGCTCTGGCCAGCGAGCAAATATCGAAGTGGTCAAACCGCCGCGGGGCGTAAATTCGCCGCGCACCACGCACCACTCCGGACGAACTGCATCGACGATATCATGAAGAATCTTGTTCACAGCGTTTTCGTAGAAGATGCCGAGATCGCGATACGCGAGCAGGTACATCTTGAGCGCCTTGAGTTCGATGCACTCCTTACGCGGCATATATTGGATGGTGATGGTGCCGTAGTCCGGCATCCCGGTTTTTGGACACACGGAAGTGTATTCCGGAAAGCGCGTGGTGATGACGTAGCCGGGATATTGATTGGGCCAGGTATCGAGCTTGGGTAATTTTGTTTCAATGCCCGCGCGGGCGTGATCGGCTGTGTAGTCGGCCATGACGATTCCCATTGTACGTTGTTAGGTGACTTTGAGGCGACTGCCTCTTGCCGAAACAGGGCACTTCGCCTATTCTCTTGCGAAGAGGACCTCCGGAATCTTTCGATGAACTGTCCAGCGTGTCAAGCGGCGGCTTGCCGGCGTTCGAGACGGCGGTCCGTCTCCGAATATTTGTTCAGCGCTGTGGGTGTCGTTCCCTGGCGTTGTCGGCTTGTCAGACGCGCTTTCACGCGCGAGCAATACCGCTTCGCCATCTTTCTCTACGCGCGATGCGGCATTTGCGGCAACCTGGAACTGCAGCGAATCTCTGCGGAGAAAGTGTCTGGAATTACCTCCGCTGTTGGGGCGCTTGCTGGGGCTGCCTGCCGTGCGATGCGCGCCGTGCCGGCATAAATTTTTTTCACTGCGGCCCATGTTGCCCGCAGAGCGTGCAAGCCGATAGCGGCGGAAGACAGCGCCGCGAAATACTAATTTAGTACCCCACCAGTCCCGCCTTCAGAGTACTCGCCCAGGTCCATGCGGTACCTCATGCCCCGTACCATTTGCAGCCTGCCCCCCAAACGCATTCCCCTCTAGCCTTTTCGAGCACGGGAGGCGTCCATGGAATCGAACGTCCGGGTTCTGGTGGCCAACCGTCCCCGGCTGTTGCGAGAGCTGGTCCTTTCGACTCTTTCGGAGCAAGACGGGATCAGCATCGTGGGGGAAGCGGAGAACGAGCTGGACGTCCCTTCGCTGGTGGCGGAAACAAAACCAGATTTTCTACTGATAGCGCTCGATGAATCCAGGCGACGCCCTGCATTGTGCGACCAACTCCTAAAGAAATTTCCGGGGCTTCGGATTATCGCGGTGGCGCCCAACACGAACATTGGAATTTTCTACTGGGCGTCGCTAGAGATTCATTCGACCACCATGGAAGCGAGCGAAGAGGCCCTGCTGGAAGTGATGCGCGGCAAAACCACGCGGACGGGAGGATTCAAATGAAAAAGAGCCGCTTCCCCATGCGACGGGTGCATTCGACGAAGAACATCGTACGGAAAGGAATGCTGTTTGGCCTGTTGATATTCTCGATGAGCTTAGGCCATGTGTTCGCGCAAGACGCCGGACCAAGCGCAGATACGGGACGAGGGCAAGAAGCCCGAAGACAAGTTTCGCAGCAGCCGGCAAACCGTGGCGTGCGGACTTCACCGGACCCGGCGACCGACAATCTCGATCACGTCGCCGCCACAACGGAGCAGATTCTGGAATTCCTGAACAAAGATGCCGGACTAATGGTTGAGTTCAAGAAGCTTTTGGCGCTGGACGCCGGCTCCGCGGGGCAGCTACTGGACGAATCGGATCTGACGGACGCGGCCATCACCGAGCGTCTGAACGAAGATTTGCGGGCGCGCGTGCTGGCGACAAGGCTCTTACAAAGATACGGCTATCTCCTGCCAAAGGTGAATCCGGATTCGGAGCTTGCGGCCGAGCGCACGCTCGTACTGCAAGACCGTGCGTATGCCATGGCGCGGGCGGCGGAGCGCAACTCTGATTCGCGCACCCTTCCGCCGGCAACGCAGACGGCAAACTGCAACCCGGAGATTTCCTCCGATTGTGATTTTCCCGCGCGGGGAGCAAATCGCGCTTCTTCGCCCCTGGACGGCAAAGAACAGCAGAACCCTCCCGCGGAGCAGGCTAATCCATACGAAGGCTATCCCTCCGCGCCTTCGCGAACTGACACGCCGCAATCCCCGCGAGAATTGCGCGCCGATCTCTCTGCTTCGGATACTGGCGAAACGCTGCTGACGTCGCCTCCGCAAAGCAGCCTCGACGTTTCTGCGAATTCCGCGAATCCTCGCGGAAGAGGAAACTCGCAGCAGGGAGAGAGCGTCGCTTTCCAGCGTTTCCAGCGAATTTGCGCCTTCGGGGCCTTCGCCGTTCGCCCAGCCAGAAACTCCGTCCGGTTCGCGCTCGAGCCGCAACAACACCGGGCGCAGGATCTCGAACGGAGAGACTTCTGCGTTGGCCGCCGCGGCGCTCGAGCCCGTTCGCATGGTGCACCGCCCCAATCCGTATGCTGATGCGCCTTCCTTGTATGACCTTTATGTCCAGGCTTCCGCTCCCGTCGCAGCCTGCCGCGCGCTTTGGACTGGACGTTTTTCGGCATGACCGCGCAAACACTGGCGCATTGCCCATGGATCTTCCCGCCGGACCGGACTATGTGCTCGGGCCGGGAGACGGACTTTCCATCGATTTGTGGGGCGGCGTTTCGCAAAGGCTGTTTCGAACCGTGGACCGCGAAGGGCGCTTGCAGTTGCCGGAAGCCGGACCGCTGCTGGTTTCCGGAAAATCGCTCGGCGAAGTGCAGGATTCCGTTCAGCGCCTGTTGCGAACGCAATTTCGCGACGTTTCCGCGGACGTCTCCCTGCTTCGATTGCGAAGCGTGCGCGTTTATGTCGTCGGCGAAGTCGCTTCGCCGGGGGCGTATGACGTCAGCTCGCTTTCGACGCCTCTGAATGCGCTCTTTGCAGCCGGTGGAGTCACGCCGCGCGGATCGTTGCGCAGTATCGAACACTATCGCGGGAAAGTGCTGCTCGAACACGTGGATGCCTACGATCTCTTGTTGCATGGCGTTCGGGGTGATTTGAAGCGTCTTGAGAACGGCGATTCCTTGCGCGTTCCGCCTCTCGGGCCGAGCGTTACCGTCGAAGGAATGGTGCGGCGGCCCGCGGTTTACGAACTCCACGGAGAAAACAATCTGGATGAGGTGCTGGAACTTGCGGGAGGCATCCTGCCGGCTGCTGCGCTGCGGCATATCGAAGTGCAGCGCATGGAAGCACACGAGACGCGCACGATGTTTAGCCTGGATCTGGGCGAAACGAGCGACAAAGATTCTTTGCGCGCGGCGTTTGAAAAATTCCAGCATCCAAGACGGCGACGAAATTCATATTTTCCCGATTGCCCCGTACAACAGCGAAAGTGTTTATCTCGAAGGACACGTTCTGCGCCCGGGAAATATTCGTTTCACGACGGGATGAAACTGACGGACCTAGTGTCTTCGTACAAAGAGCTCTTCCCGGAGCCCGCGGAGCGCTATGCGGAGATTGTTCGCATTGCCCAGCCGGATAACCGGCCAGTCGTGGAAAGCTTCAATCTCGCCGCGGCGCTCGAGCATCCAGAAAATGCGCCAAAGCTCGAGCCGCTCGACACCGTCCGCATTTTCGGACGGTACGATCTCGAAGCTGCGCCGGAAATCATTGTGTTATGGGCGAAGTCCGCGCTGCCGGGCGATTACCGCGCTTCCGGGCAGGAACACTGTGCGCGACGCCATCTATCAGGCGGGCGGCATTACGCCGGATAGCTGGCTGGAATCCGCACAGCTTTTCCGCGCTCTGCCGGATGGAACAACCAAAGTGTTCAGTATTTCTCTTCGCGAAGCGCTGGCAGGCGACCCGCTGAACAATCTTTTGATGGAACCGCGAGACAGGATCCTTGTCCACCGTCAACCCGAGAAAGTGAATCCACCGAGCGTTTATGTACGGGGAGAAGTCGGCCGGCCGGGACGCTATCCGCTGGCTTCGGATATGCGAGTGTCGGACTTGGTCCGTTCCGCGGGTGGATTTTTGCGAAGCGCGAATCCGGAAAGCGCCGATTTGGTGCATTACGCGGTTTTGGAGGGCGCCGCGGCGCAGCAGTCGGGAGAACAAACCGTCAATTTGGCGAGGGCGCTGGGTCGGCGACCGAGCGCCGAACTTTTGTTGAATGACGGCGATGTTCTGACTGTGCCGCAACAGACGCGCTGGAAAGATATGGGCGCGACGGTAACGCTTCATGGCGAAGTAGCCAAGCCGGGTGTTTACGGAATCGAGCCCGGCGAACGGTTGAGTTCGCTTCTGCGTCGCGCCGGTGGGATGTTGCCGATCTGCCTATCCCCCGGCGGCCGTCTTCGAGCGAATCGAAGTGAAAATGATGCAGGAGCAGACCAGGCAGGATCTGATTCAGCGAATGGAACAGGAATCCACCGTGGTGAAGACCGCTATTACCACGACCGGTTCCGAAGAAGCGGCGCTCCAGCAGGCTGCGGTGGCAACAGCGCCAAAGCGTTGTGGAAGCGCTGCGGCGGGCGCCAGTTACCGGACGGCTCGTCGTACACATCCGGATAGGTCAGAAGGATTTTCGCTGGGTCTCCGCGACGACATCGAGTTGCGCGCGGGAGATACGCTGGAAATTCCTAAACAGCCGGGATTCGTCTTGATTGTCGGCCAGGTTTACAACTCGAACGCCATCACCTATACGCCTGGAAAAAACACGGCTTGGTATCTGTCTCGTGCCGGCGGAGCTACGGGGCTGGCCAACAAAAAAGCCATTTTCATTATTCGCGCAAGCGGCTCGGTCACCAGCGGAAGCGGCGGCTTATGGTCCGCAGGCGTGGAGTCTTCCACTATCGGCCCGGGCGACACCATTATGGTGCCGGAGCGAGCCACGGTCGGCGGCAACGTTTGGAAAAATCTGGTGGCTATCGCGCAGATCGCGCAAGCCGGAGCATTGGCCGCCGCTGTGGCGATTCCTTGAATCTACGCGGTGGCAGCAACAGGCACGCCGGACAAAAACGAGGAAGGAGCGCCCCAAAAACGTGAGTACGTTGCCTGCGCCGTTGGAGAGTGACACCGCCGGAAACGAGCCGCGTGACGCGCGCGAGCGGCTCGTAGCGCGGCTTCGTCTGTTCTGGGAGGCGCGCAAGCTGCTGTTCGGTGCCTTCTTGCTCGGCGGCTTGGCAAGCTTCGGTCTCGCTTTGCTGATTCCCTCGCGCTTTCAGGCAACCACCCAATTGATGCCTCCGGATGGCCAGTCGAGTTCCGGTATGGCCATGCTGTCGGCGCTCGCGGGACGCGCCGGTGGGCTCGGCGGAGCTGCCGGCGATTTGCTGGGAGTAAAAAATTCTGGCGCGCTGTTCGTGGGAATTCTCGAGAGTCGCACCGTGCAGGACCGGCTGATCGGACAATTCGACCTGCGGCGAACGTATCATGCGGCAAAAATGGAAGACGCGCGCGCCGGGCTTGCCGGACACACGCGGATTGTGGAAGACCGCAAAAGCGGAATCATCGCCGTTACCGTGACAGACCACGATCCGCGCCTTGCGGCCGCCATGGCGCAGGCGTATGTCGACGAGCTCGACCGGCTCGTCGAGCAAGTTAGCACCTCTTCGGCGCGGCGCGAACGGATTTTCCTTGAAGAGAGACTCCGCGCGGTGAAGCAGGACCTCGACAGCGCCGCGCAAAAGTTCAGCATCTTCGCTAGCAAAAACACGGCTATCGACATTCCCGCGCAAAGCAAAGCCATGGTGGAAGCAGCGGCCACGCTCGAAGGCCAGTTGATCGCCGCCGAAGCCGAACTCCACGGCCTGGAAGCCATGTATACGGACCAGAACGTGCGCGTACGCGCGCTTCGCGCTCGAGTGACGGAGTTGCGCGCGCAGCTCGGAAAAATGGGCGGCGAAAGTGGAACTTCCGCGGCTCCATCCTCCGAAACGGATGCTTCGCTGTATCCGGCCATCCGCCAGTTGCCTCTACTGGGTGTCACCTATGCCGACCTCTACCGCCAGACCAAAATTCAGGAAACCGTGTACGAACTGCTGACGCAGCAGTATGAACTCGCCAAAGTGGAGGAAGCCAAGGAAGTGCCCAGCGTAAAAGTGCTGGACGCGGCGGTAGTGCCGACGAAAAAGTCGTTTCCGCCGCGCGGACTGCTGACTGTGGCGGGAGCGGCTTTCGCGTTTCTCGCCATGTGCGCCTGGATATTCGTCCGGCAAGCCTGGCGAGAAATCGATCCACAAGATCCGGGAAAACAATTTGCCCTGGAGGTTGCCGGAACCCTGCGCGCCGACGTTTTGCGGGCCGCACCGGCGGCCGCTGCGCTTGTCCAAATGCTGGCGCGAGTGCGTTTGCGTTTCCACTCTTCGAAAAACGCGCCGCGTGCCCGGGAAGAAGAAGACTCTTCGGACGGCGCGGATTTGGCACGCGCGGCGCGCAACGGCCTCGGATAAAAAACCAATGAGCGGAACAGCGACACGCCGGTCTCGAGCACCTTCCGCAACGCATGCGGAGCCTGCCCACCAACATGCGCCAGAGATGTGGCTGCCCGGTGCGCAATGCTCTCCCGGGGCGCGCCAAAGCTACACGCCATCATGCCGGTCTGGCGCGCCAGGCAGCCTATGTGGCGATCGATTTTGCGGTGGTCTGCGCCGGCGGTGCAGGCGTTTTTTGGCTGCGGTTTGGTTTGGCGAACCCTTTTTCTAAGACAGCGTTCTCTCCCACCGGTCTTTTGCAGCAGGTCTTGTCCGCCAGCTATCCGGGCTTTCTGATTCTGTATGCCGGGCTCGTGGTGCTGGCTTGCATGAGCCAGGATTTGTACCGCACGGTGCGCGAACGAAGTGCTTGGGAAGAAAGCGCCATCGTCATGAAGGCCGTCGGCTTCGCGACCGCGCTTTTGGTGCTGTTTATTTTCACTTCGGGCAACAAGGAGATTTCACGCCTGGTGGTCCTTGGTTCAGGGGCGTGGAATGCCTGCGCACTGGCCGGCTGGCGTTACGCGAAGCGCCGCTACGTGCTGCGCAGAGCCGAGCGCGGCGAAGGCGTATCGCGTGTGCTGATTGTGGGAGCTGGAAAACTAGGCTGCGCGCTGGCCGCTTGGCTCGAAGAAAACAGGCAACTGGGTTACCAGGTCTGCGGATTTTTGGATCCGCACCCCAACGGCGACGCGCGCGTATTGGGATCCGTCCGGGATTTGCGAAAAGTGGCTTTAGGCCAGTTTGCAGACCAGCTGTTTGTCACGCTTCCCGCGGACCGCGAACTGGTGAAGGAAATTTTTCTCGAGGCGCGGCGCTTGCGGTTGAGCCTGAACGTGGTGCCGGATCTCTACGACGGTTTGGGCTGGCGCGCTCCCGTCGAAACCATCGGAGGATTCCCGGTCATCGAGCTGCATGGCGAGCCGATTCCCGTGCTGGGCTTGGCGGTCAAGCGCGTCCTCGATCTGCTGGGCGCTGCCGTGCTCCTCCTTCTGACGGCCCCGCTTCTGGCGCTCGCCGCCGTCTGGATTTGCTGCGATTCTGCCGGGCCGGTTTTATATTCGGCGATGCGCGTCGGAAAGAAAGGAAGAAAATTTCGATGCTACAAGCTGCGAACCATGGTCGAGCAAGCGGACGCGCAGAAAGAGACTTTGCGCGTGACCAACGAGCGCAACGGCCCCTGTTTCAAGATGGAGAACGATCCGCGCGTCACGCGCTGCGGACGATGGCTGAGAAAATTCAGCATTGATGAGCTTCCGCAGCTTTTGAATGTGCTGCGCGGCGAGATGAGCCTGGTCGGGCCGCGGCCGCATCCGGTGGACGATTTCGAGCGCTACAGTCTCGAGCATTTGCGGCGTCTTGACGTAAAGCCCGGCGTGACCGGCCTCTGGCAAGTTACCGCGCGGCGCGATCCTTCCTTCGACACCAACATGATTCTGGACCTGGAATACATTGAAAACTGGAGCTTGCGCCTGGATCTTTCCATTTTGCTGCGAACCCTCAAAGTCGTGCTCGAAGGGGAGGGGCAGTGAGGCTGATCGCCGGTGTGAGCTTGCGGAATCGCGCTCCACGGGTTCAGGAGGTTTTCTTTGCTTTGCCAGAACGACAGGCTGGCAGGAGAACTCTGTGATGGGGATGGCACAGCGATTTCCGCTACTCGAGCGTTTGCGGCAAGAACCGATTGGCGCCGTTCTCCTTTCGCTCGCCGGCGATTCCGCCGCCTATTTGGCGGGAGGTGTGCTCCTCGGGCTCGGGAACGTTGTGCTCATCCCGTTGTACACGCGAACGCTCGCCCCGCGCGAGTTTGGCGTTTATGCGCTGCTGGATGTAACCATTCTTTTACTCGTTGCTGTAACGGCGCTGAAGTTAGACGTTTCCTACCTGAAATGGTTCGCCGATTTGGAGCCCGCGCGCCGCGGCGAATTGCTGGGTACCACGTTGCTGGCCGGTTTGGGTGCATCGACGTGCGGAGGCCTGCTTCTGTTCTTGCTTCTCGCCAGTCGCTTTGGCGAGTCCTGGTTGCACGTCTCGGTAAGCAGTTACGTTTGGCTGCTGCTTCCGATTTTGGTACTTGAAAACCTTCAGAGTTTGCTGCTGACCGATCTCCGCGCCAGGCGCTATGCGATTTCCTACTCATCCGCGGCGGTCGTGAGGTTGGCCTGCATGATTTCCGCGAGTCTTTACCTTTTGGCCGTCCGGCACGCTGGCCTTCCGGGTTTGTTTCTCGGGCGTCTGGCCGGAGATGCGGCAGGCGTCCTTTATCTTGGCGCGATAAGCCTTCGCTTTGTGGTTTGGAAATTTGCGCCATCGCTTTTGCGGCCCATGCTGGGCTTTGGCTTGCCTTTGCTTTGGAGCACCTTCGCGGTCATGCTTCAGGATGCTTCCGGGCGTTACTTCCTCAGCCGCTCCCAAACGCTTGCCGATGTTGGCGTGCTGGGCGCCGCGATCAAGGTTGGCTCGGTTTTTCAGATTCTGGTAGCCGCCCCGTTTGGCGTGGCTTGGGGCGGCTTGTTGTTTCAGATCGCGAAGCAGCCCAACGCCAAAATCATTTACGCCAAAATTCTGAACTACGTCTACGTTCTCGCACTCGGTATAGCGTTGCTCCTCGCCATTCTTGCTCCACAGTTGGTGCATATCTTCACCGCTCCCGCGTATTACTCCGCGATTGGCATTCTGCCTTTGATTCTCCTGGTGCGGGCGATGAACGTGATCGAACAACCCGCCGCGACGGGCATCTACATCGCCGGGAAAACCGGTTTTTTTGCGGGCATCTATTCCGCTGCCCTTCTGCTGAATCTGGTGTTGCTGCACGAACTTGTTCCGCGATATGGCGCCGCCGGGGTGGGTTGGGCTTGGCTGCTCAGTTCCGCCTCTGTGCCATTCCTTAACCTCGTCATTGGACAGCGGTTTTATCGCCTCAACTTCAGCGCTCGCCTGTTCGTGCTTCCGGTTCTGGCATGGCTTGTTGTGACGCGCTGGCTTTCCTTGCGCTCCTCGAGTCTCTCGCCAACCCGCATCTGGGTTCCGGTTCTTGCGTCTGCCCTGGTCATAGGTGGTGCAGCAGGATTGCTGGCCAGTGATTTCCGCTGGATGCGGCGGGAATTCCACGCGCGGGGTGCGAGCGAATGAGCGGAATGCGGCAGCAGATTCCTCCAAGCGCGCAGGACGCGCGAGCGCCTCGCATCGTTTTCCGTGAGCGAACTCACGGAAGTTTGCCGGCTGGAATTTCTATTTCCCTCAGCGAGAGAAAATCGTGAGTGCGACGACTCACCAGCAGCGCTTTTACGAAGCCGCCTACCACGCGGCGCCGGTAGGCGAAGGGTTTCCCGATCCGCATATCACCGATGGCGTCCCGATGCGCAGACAACGGATCCTGACACTTGGCGGCGGAACGGGCAACGATCTGTGGGAGCTTGCGCGGGAAAATGTTGTGGTCAACGCCGACTATGCGGCTTCCGGCTTGGAAGTCGGCAGAAGGTTCGGCATTCAGGGCGTTATGGCAAACCTGAATCTATCGCCGGCGCTGCCGTTTCCCGACCGCAGTTTTGATCTCGTGGTCTGCAAGGACATTCTCGAACATATTTTGGAGCCGCTGGCCGTGCTGAAAGAAGCCATGCGCGTGTTGCGAGACAACGGCACGATCGTCATCAGCGTGCCAAATCATTTTTATTGGCCCATGCGCCTTCGCCTGCTCCTTGGAAAGGGAATTCTCTGGCGCGGCTTGCTGACCGATCATGGCGCAGGCTATCGCGAGTGGAACTATATGCACATCCGTTTTTTCACCTACAAAGGGTTTCGCGCGTTTCTCGACACGGCGGGGCTGAAGCCTCTTCGTTTCTTCTGGGATTTCGGCAATCTGGCCTACTACTACAACCCGGATCGCTGGTTTGCGCCGCAGCTCCGAAAGCGCGCCGCCGGTGAGCCGTTATCTCGCCGGGCGAAACTTGGATTGTCTTTTCTCAGGCCGCTTTGGCGGATCTTTAACGTCATTTTCCCCAGGCCGCTCCGCAGCGCCATCGTTTCGCTGGCTCCCGGCCTGCTCTGCGGCGGCTTCTATGTGCGTTGCGGAAAGGGTTAGCGGATGCGAATTCTTGCGCTGAACTTCACGGAGAAAGGCGTCGGCACCTATCTTCGCGCGTTCTATTTTTGCCGGGAACTGGCGCGCGCGCAACACGACGTCACGCTGGCAACCGTTTCGCGCACGTCGCGCTTCCGCCCCGCGATCTCCTACAAACGCGACTGGATTGGCGAATGCGGCGAGCCCCGCGGGCCGGGGCCGTGGATCCGGCTCATCGAAGGCCCGGCATGGGGCAACCGCTTTCTGCCTGGCACGGGCTGGGGTCCGCTGGATATATGGGGCCGCACGCGCGAACTGCAGACCAGCCACTACGACGCTGTCTTCGGATTTGAATATCAGCCCAATGTTTCCTGGCCGGTGTATCTCACGCAACGGCGAAAACACTATGCGTTTTATTCCGACTGGTGCGATTGGTTTGGCGGCAGCTCGAACCGCTTCCGCGGATGGAAGATCGCTCACCGCATCGACTCATACCTCGAAGAGAAAATCCGCTTCCGCGCGGCGTGCGTCAGCGTGACTTCCAAAGTGCTTCACGCGCGGGCGCTCGCCATCGGAATCCCGCAAGAAAGGCTGGCGCACATTCCGAACGGCGCGCCCACGGAGTACATCCAGCCGAAGAACAGAGAAGAGGCGCGTGAACGCTTCCGGCTTCCAACGGATGGCCCAGTCGTTGTTGCCGTCAGAAACGGAGACATGTGCCGCGAGATGCGCATTTTCGCGGAAGTGCTTCGCCAAGCGCCCGAGGCGGTTTTCCTGCTGATCGGCCATCTGACGCGCGCCGCTTATGAATTGGCGGAGCGTCTGGCCATCGAGCACCGCATCTGCCGGATGGGGTGGGTCAGCGATGACGACTATCCCTGGGTGCTGGCGTGCGCGGACGTCTGTATTTGCCCTCTCGAAGAAAATCTGAACGACCGCGCGCGCTGGCCCACAAAAATTCTTGATTTCTTGTCGGCCGGGCGGGCCACGGTCACCAACGCCGTCGGCGAAGTCGAAGCGCTTTTTCGCAAAAGCGATGTGGGCGTTCTGGCGGGATTTTCAGATCAGGAATTCGCCGCCGAGATTGTCGCCCTGGTCCATGCACGGGACCGCCGCCAGTCGCTGGGAGAGCTGGCACGGAAAGTCATGGTCCAGGAATGGGATTGGAGCGTTCGAGGGCCGCAGATTGCCGCAATGCTGACGACTTGAGATGGGAACTGCATCCAATTCCATTCCTCGCAACGGTGCCGCGCCTGGCTTCGCCGGCAGACTCGTCGGTGCCGCGGCGACTGCTTGCGGCGCCAAGGCCGTGGGCCTCTTTGGACTGGCCGGCGCGTTCGCAAACTGGGTGGGCAACTCGACTTCCTGGGTTTTTTTCTTTCTTGCTTTAAAGCCGCTCATCGATTTGATGTGGCGATGGAGCTTTTTCCGTTTCTCCGAACAGGACGTCAACACACAAGCCGTCGTTGGCTTGGCGGTGCTGTCGCTGAACGGCGTCGCCGTCTTGAAGAATGCGGCATGGCGCCGTTTGCCGCGGCGCGTCCTGCTCATGCTGGCCTTTGCGTCTCTCTCCGTGGTCCTTTCGCCTTCGTCTTGGGCCGTCAACGAACTCGTGCGCCTGCTCGCTGGTACCACTTTTTTCTATACTGCTGGCCCGCTTCTGGCCGAACCCAGGCAATTCGACCGCTTCGCAAAAGTATTTTTGTGGGCCATGGCGGTGCCGGTAATTCTCAGTTACTTCCAATGGGCTGGGCTTCTTCCTTACGATTACTGGGATTGGCTGGACGGGCAGTCCGTGGGCCGTGCCAGCGGGACCTATCCCACTCCGCTTTCCATGAGTTTTTTTCTCTACTACGCGTTTCCCATTGCTCTTTCGATGGCGGGTGGAAAGAGCCAGAGCGCGTGGACCAAAGCCGGAGCCGTGGCGTTCTTGCTGCTTGCAACGGGTGCCCTGGCCTTCGGCAACCATCGCACCGCTTACATCATCGTCGCCCTCCAGATTTTTACCTGGCTGGCCATGACTCACGGGCGAAAAGCGGTTGTGGCTTTTCTTGCCGTTTTGGTGCTTGCAGCCGTTTTGTCTTTCGGCTGGCTCCAGACGCTGTACGCCCCGGTGGGAACAGCGCTCTCCGGAGAGTCCGATATGGAAAATGGGCAGCTTTTCCGCGGCCGTGGTTTTCAGTGGCTTCTTTTCCTGAACTCCTACGCTTCCAGTGGGCCGCTCCATTGGGTCATGGGGAACGGAGCTTCCATCGTCGCGGGCTATGATCCCGAAGATACAGATGTGGATTCCGTGGAACCCCACAACGACTACATCCGAATTCTCCACGCTTATGGCATTGTGGGACTCCTGCTGTACTTATCAACGCTTGTCCTTTTTCTTAAAAGAGCTTTCCTGCTTCTTCGCTCTTCGGAAGAATTTCACCGCAGGCTGGCGCGGATCATGTTGCTGGCGCTCATCGCCATCGTCATTCAGAGCTTGATGATGGAGCCGATGCGCTTTCCCACCGGCGTCTGGTACCTGTTCGCGATCGGCGCCGCCATGTTCTGCGTGAAAACCACTCCGGCTTCCGCGGAGGCCTCACCGGCATGAGCACCGCTCTCTCCTTGCCGAAGCTTGGAAGCGCTTACTACACCAGGCTGCGAAACTATTTGCGCGCCTATCCGCAGTGGCGATTCGCGCCCCCTCGCTTGCAAATCACGCGGTGTGTCGAGAGATTTGGCTCGGAGTACGGCGGCTATTGGCTGGACGCGTCGATGATCGATTCCGGCGCCGTCGTCTACTCCCTCGGAATCGGCGAGGACATTTCTTTCGATTTGTCCCTCATCGAGCGTTTCGGTGTGGACGTGCAGGCCTTCGATCCCACTCCCAAAGTCAAGAAGTGGCTCGCCGCGCAGTCCTTGCCGCGGCAATTTCATTTTCGTGAGGTGGGCATAGCCGGACACGACGGGGAAGAGACCTTTTATCTTCCGCCTCGAGAAAACTGGGTCTCCCACTCGGTAATGCAGGCGCGCCAGTATGGGCGCGCGTCTCTGCGCTTTCCCGTCATGCGGCTTTCCACGGCGATGCAGCTTCTGGGGCACCGCCGGATAGACGTTCTCAAAATGGATATCGAAGGCGCCGAATACGCCGTGATTGAAGAAATCGTGGGGGAGCGGATTCCCCTCAAACAGCTTCTAGTCGAGTTTCATCACCGGCTGTCCTCCGTGGGAACGCGGAAGACCCGCCTAGCTCTTGCTCAGCTTGAAAATTACGGAATGAAAATTTCCTATGTGTGCCCGCGAAAGGAAGTTTTTACGCTTGTGCAGGCCTTTTGAGGATCGAGCGACCGTACTGCATGAACTCTTCAAGGTTGCAAAAGACAATATGAAAAGAGTCGTAATCATCGAAGCGCAGATCAAGCGATACCGCAAACCCTTCTACGAGCGGCTGCACAGCGCTCTTTCGATGGAAGGAGTCGCGTCCAGGGTTGTTTACAGCGAGCCGGCTCCCTCGGAAGCCCTGAAGCGCGATAATTGCGAATTGCCGCGCACCTATGGCGTAAAGGTCAAAGGCTACTGGATTGGAAAGGAAAGGCTGGTTTTTCAGTCGGCCTTGCGCGAGATTGCTGCCGCCGACCTGATTGTGATCGAGCAAGCCAATAAATTCATTCTGAACCATTTCCTTTTGCCGCTTTCGCTAATCAAGTTGAAAAAGGTCGCGTTCTGGGGGCTCGGAGAAAATCTCCAGGTGGACCGCTCGCTGTTTTCCGAATGGTACAAGGAAAAAACGCTGAACTGGGTCCATTGGTGGTTCGCGTACACCGAAGGCACCGCGCGGTATTTGCAGTTGAATGGCGTTTCTGCCGCGAAAATAACCGCCGTCCAAAACTCCGTCGATACGCGAAGAATTCAAGCCTGCGTGAAGAATCTGAGTCCGAACGCAAAGGCCGTGCTCCGCGCCAAGCTGGGCATCGGGCCCTCCGCGCCCGTGGGAATCTTCGTGGGCATGCTGCACAAGGTGAAGTCCATCCCCTTTCTGATTCAAGCCGGCGAAAAGATTCGCGAGAGTCTTCCGGAGTTTCAGCTTGATCGTCGTTGGCGGTGGGCCTGACGAGGAAGAGATCAAGCAGGGCGCCGCGGATCGGCCCTGGGTTCATTTTGTCGGACCAAAGTTCGGTGACCGGAAAGCGCAATTGCTGGCCATCGCCGACGTGTTTCTCCTTCCTGGAAGAGCGGGCCTTGCCGTTCTCGACGGATTCGCCGCCGGCCTGCCTCTCATCGCCACGCGGCTTCCCATTCACGGGCCGGAAGTCGAGTATCTCGAAGAAGGGCGGAACGGGGTGATGACCGCGCCCGATCCGGGCGCCTATGCGCAAGCGGTCGCTGCGCTCTTATCGAATCCGAAAGAACTGCAACTGCTTCGGGAAGGAGCAGCGAACTCCGCGGAGAAATATTCGATCGAAGTGATGGTTGAGAATTTTAAAAAAGGAATCGTGCAATGTTTGGCGCAGCCGAAATGGCAATGGGGCCCCTCAAAGGTCGAAGGGAGCAAAGCAGCCAGTAAGGATCTGGCAGCTGGTTTGTCGCGTTGTGTGGGAGAGCGATTGCGAGGAGAAGGGCCTGTGCCTGCCCTTCGAGTGCACGCCACGAACCACGCGGCACGAAGCTTTTTGGTGACAACAAGTTGGGACGACGGCCATCCGCTTGACTTGCGAGTGGCCGAGCTTCTCGCCAAGTATGGCCTTCCAGGAACTTTCTATGTGCCGCGTGCGAGCCAGAGGCCGGTGATGAACAACTCGCAGATTCGCGGCCTGAGCCAATCGTTCGAGATTGGCGCTCACACGCTGGAACACGTGATGATCGATCGACTCTCCGACCGCGAAGCCAGCCTGCAACTTTCCGGCTCACGTGAATGGATCGAGGGAGTGACGGGGAAAAGTTGCCAGGCCTTTTGTTTTCCGGGTGGAAGATTTCGCAGCAGGCAGCTCCCTCTGGTGCGCCAAGCGGGGTATCAAGCCGTCAGAACCGTCGAGCTTCTTTCGACCGCAAACCCGCGGCGCATCGGGGGTCTTTGCGTTATTCCCACGACCGTTCAAGTTTTTCCGCACAGTCCTTATGCCTATGCCAGGAATGCTCTGAAACGATTTTCTGCGCCGGGCTTGGCCTGGCCGCACCGGTCGCTGCTTTCGCGGAATTGGGCCGCGCTCGCGAAGGAATTTTTCCTCCGAACCCTGGAACGCGGCGGCGTGTTTCATCTCTGGGGCCATTCCTGGGAAATTGAGGAGCAAGGCGAGTGGGAAAATCTTGAAAACGTCTTGATGACCATGTCCCGGTGCCGGGAAGAGTTAAAAGGCGTCACGAACTCGGAGCTATGCGCCTATGCGGTGTAGCTTGGATGAAATCAGATTGCTGCTCTGTTGCCCGGATGACGGCGCGACGATGGCCCTCTGCGCGAGCGGCCTTCGCTGCGAGCAATGTCACCGTTTCTATCCGTTGCTATCCACAAATATTCTGGAGCTTCTTCCATCGCGGCCGATCGTCTTTCCAGAGAAAAGTGAACTGGCGCTCTATCGGGAAGGATACCGGAGCGAGTTCTTCCGCCCGTCGGAAATTCGTGCTGATGCCAAGGCCTGGGGAGCGCCCGAGGCCCGTTCGCGGAAATGGCTGCGACGGAGAGAGCGCCAAGCCCGTGAAGTGTTTCAATTTCTTCGAAAGGAACCCTGTGAAACGGATTTGGTATTTTGCGATCTTTCCGCAGGGGCCGGGTATTGCACGTTCAGCGCCGCGCGGGAATACCGTGTTGTATTTCACTGTGATTTATCGATGGATGCGCTCGCATACGCCAGCGCTAAAGCGAGCGCAAGCCGTTTGGACAACATTGTCTTTGTTCACGCCGACTATTTTCAGCCGCCCTTCCGGAACAGCGTCGATCATCTCATTTGCCTCGATACCCTCATTCGCGGGGCGTGGCACGAAGCCAAGCTGCTGAAGAGTATTCAAAGCGTTCTTACCGGCAAGGGAGCTGCGGTAGTGGACTTTCACAATTGGTGGCACAACCCTCTTCGCCGTTTGGGGGTTCTTCCCGACAACTTCGTGGGCAACAAGAGTTATACCCGCAAAGAGCTGCGAGGCCTTCTGGCAAGCTCCGGAATCGGACAGTTCGAGACTCGGCCCTTTGTTCAGGAAGTCGATCCTCGTGGTGCGCGGGGCAAGGTTCTTGCGCGATTCATACCGCCCACTCGGCTGATGGTCCGGATGGAGGGAATGAGCGCTGCAAATCCGTAGAGGGCGCGCGCAAGAGGACGTTGCGCAAGACTGCGAGCTTTCTGCGGTGCTGGTTGAATTTTTGGGGCGTGCCGATGACGCGTGCAACTTTCCGCAGCGGTACGAGTGGCAGTGACGGGAAGAACGCGCGCATGGTGGCGAGCGTATTGGAGAGCGAAAGAACGTGAAAATTCTTGTGGCGCACAACTTTTATCAGCGGCGCGGAGGCGAAGACGCTCTCTGCGAAGCTGAAATCAAACTTCTTCGCGAAGCCGGGCACGATGTCATCGAATATCTGCGCCACAACGGCGAGATTCAGGAATACTCCTTTGTCGAGAAAGCGAGTCTCGGCTGGCGCACGTCCTGGTCGGGCCGCGCAAGCCGTGAGCTGCAAGAGATTCTTGCGCGGGAATCGCCGGACGTCGCCCACTTCCACAACACGTTTCCTCTCATCTCCCCTTCTGCCTACTACGCGTGCAAGGGAGCGGGAGTTCCCGTCGTGCACACGCTGCACAACTATAGGCTCTTGTGTCCCGGCGGGACGCTGTTTCGAGATGGCCAGGTTTGCGAAGAATGTCTGACTCATTCGCTCCTTCGCTCGGTTTTTCATGGCTGTTACCACGATTCCCCCGTCGCGACCGCCGCCATCGCGGGAATGCTTTCGTTCCACGGAGCGTTGCGAACCTGGACGGAGCAAATCGACCTTTTTCTGGTTTGCACGCAATTTACCAGGCGGAAATTTGTGGCGGCGGGTTTTGACGAGGCGCGTATCCGCGTCAAACCCAATTTTGTAGCTCAAGATCCCGGAGCGCGCCCAAGCCATGGAGATACCGCGCTTTTTCTGGGCAGGCTTTCGGCAGAAAAGGGGCCGCAGCTCTTTCCCGCGGCTTGGTCGAAATTGACGGAAGCCATCCCTCTGCAAATAGCGGGAGACGGGCCTCTGCGGGCTTCGCTGGAAGCTAAATGCGCGCAGCGGAATCTCTCGGGCGTGCACTTTTCCGGCTGGATTGATCCGCACGCGGCCCTGGAGCGCATTCGCGCTGCGCGATTTCTAATCGTTCCCAGCACTTGCTACGAGGGATTTCCCATGGCGGTCGCCGAAGCTTTTGCGTGCGGCGTGCCGGTTATCGCCTCGGGTCACGGAAGTCTCGCCGAGATCGTCCACGAAGCACGCACGGGGTTGCTTTTCAAGCCGGGCGATGCAGAAGACCTGGCAGCCAAAGTTGCCTGGGCTTGGTCGCATTCCGAGGAAATGGCGGCGATGGGCCGCGCGGCGCGCGCGGAGTACGCCGCAAAATACTCCGCGAAAACAGCTCTCGGGCACCTGGAGAGCGCCTATGAAACCGTCCTGCGTGGACGCGGCCGTCCACCCGTCAAGAGCGAAAGCGCCCCTCAGAGAGAGCTGCATCCTTTAGCCGGACAACCGATGGAACCCGACTGAACGGAGCCGGCGCCGATTCGAGCGAAGATTATGTCTCCATGCAGCGCCGAGACCCCTGGGTAGCACGAAGAATATGGAATGTGAAATTCAACCCGAAACAGCATCTTTTCAGGTGCTCGGCGTCCGCATACACGCTATGCAGATCCCGGAGGTAGTGACGCGCATGGAAGAATGGATTCGCCAGCGTGACGCTTGCTGCTACATTGCCGTCACGGACATGCACAGCTTGATGCAGGCGCAGCAGGCGGCCAGCTTCAAAATGATATTGCAGAATGCCGACCTCGTGGTACCGGATGGATTTCCGCTGGTGTGGCTCGGCCGGCGAAAGGGATTTGACTTGAGGCGGCGTGTATACGGACCGGAACTGATGGAGCGCTTCTGCGAACTTTCCGCTGCCAAAGGTTACCGCCATTTCTTTTACGGTGGCGCCCCGGGAGTCGCCGGGAAACTCTCAGCACGATTCGCTGCTCGCTTTCCCGGCTTGCAGGTCGCAGGCTCCTACTGCCCGCCCTTCCGGCCACTGACGCGGCAAGAGGATGAAGAAATCGTTTCCCTGATCGACGGTTCACAAGCGGACGTAGTTTGGGTTGGTCTTGGAGCGCCTAAGCAAGAGCGCTGGATGCACGAGCACCGAGGCCGGTTGAAGGCCCCCGTGCTGGTGGGCGTTGGCGCTGCCTTCGACTTCCATACTGGAAGAATTGCGCAAGCACCCGAATGGATGCGCGAGCGCGGTTTGGAGTGGCTTTTCCGTTTGTCGCGCGAACCTCGCAGGCTTTGGCGCCGCTACGTTATTTACGGAACCCGATTCGTCGCACTCGTCCTGCTGGAATCCCTCGGGCTCAGGAAATTCTCCTAGCCACCCGGCTAGATCGCGCCTGATTTGAGGAGTCCACCGGCGCACGAACGGGCGACTGCGGCTGGAAGAAAGAGCTCAAGTCCACCCTATCGGCGCTTACTCCCACCGCATTTTTTGTAAGTGCTGATTCTAAAGAAAGGTAAAGTCGTTTGTTTTGATACACTTTTGTAAGTGTTGATTCTAAAGAGGCTTAGAGTTGCCCAGGAGTTTTACAAGGAATGGAGACTTCCGGCAGAAAGCAAAAAGGAGTCTAGCCGCCGAATCAGGCCAAAAATCAAAAACGCCAGCAGTAACGCCGGCGCTACGCGATCAAGGCGCAATCTTGTCAAGCAGAAAACCGGAAAGGAATGCGGGCCTCCCCGCGTAATTCCGCGATTCGCGCTTGCCAGATACATTCAGAAAAACTCCCGAAGGCATTGGAACGGCCAAGACCATTGCTTGCTCAAGCCAGTGGACCATGAGAAAATGACACCGCTGGCTGCTTTACATCGAGAGCCGGCTAGTCACCATCACGGCTCTCCGGCGCTATCGTCTAGGGGTCTAGGACATCGCCCTCTCAAGGCGGAAACACGGGTTCGAATCCCGTTAGCGCTACCAAGCCCATCGCTCGTCGCGGGAATGCGATGGCCACTTGAAGATCATGAGACGCCTAGATGTGAGAATTCGGTCCGCAGTTCCACTCAAAACACCGGTGAAGTTCCATCGTGAACCGGGGCTGGCAAAAATGCAACATTTGCCGCGCGGAAAGCCGTCGGATTGCACACTAAATCATAGTAGATAAAGCGCTTAGTAATATGTTTTACACGTTAGGCACTCCGTACTATGAGGGTACCAGTACGGAACACTGTACTTCCCAAAACGTGACAAGCTCTGTTTCATTTCGGACACTAGAAGCATGTCAAGCCCTCTTTCAGAGCATCCAGGGTCTGAATATTTAACCTCTCGGTTAAATGCGACACCGGTCCGCCACACTCGGAACACGGCCATCGTCTCGCGCGAAGTCGCTGGTGAAACGATTGTTGTTCCCATTTGCCGTGGTGTGGGGGATCTCGATTCCGTCTACACCTTCAATCCGGTCGGACGAAGCTTGTGGCAACTGCTCGAAAACAGCCAATCCGTTGAGGAATTGGCAGAGTGGGTAGCCACGCATTACGAAGTGGATGAGAAACAGGCCTTTGCAGATGTTCAGAGCTATCTGTCTGAACTCCAGGAAATTGGCCTGGTTCGTACGGTTTAGTCGGTCCCCTCCTTCTCGGTTTGCCTTGACAAAGGCACGACGCTTGAAGTGTGGGTTATGCGCATTTCAGTGCAGGTACTGAGAGTACTAGATTCTAAACGAAGAAAGTGAAAGATTCAGACATGCAAACGGCAGGCTATGGCGAGTTAACGGGTTTGGTTCACGAGCGTTTCCACGGGAAGCGCGCGCCGCTGGAGGTGTCTATCGAGGTCACGCGCCGCTGTCCCCTCGATTGCCTCCATTGCTACAACAGTCTGCCGATGAGCGACCACGCGGCCCGCGCCGCCGAACTCACATTTGAAGAGCACTGCCGACTCCTCGATGAGCTCGTCGAGGCAGGCTGCTTGTGGCTGCTCTATACGGGCGGCGAAATTTTCGCGCGCAAGGATTTTCTTGAGATTTATACGGAGGCCAAGAAGCGCGGCTTCCTGATCACTCTGTTCACGAACGGCACGATGATCAACGAACGCATCGCCGACTACCTCGCCGAATACCGCCCGTTCGCCATCGAGATCACGCTCTATGGCGCGACGCGCGAGACGTACGAAGCTCTGACGCAAATTCCCGGCTCCTACGACCGCTGCATGAAAGGCATTCGGCCTGCTTCTGGAGCGAGGACTGCCACTGAAGCTGAAGACGGTGCCAACCACCATCAACCAGCATGAGACTTTCGAAATGAAGCGGCTGGCCGAGGAAGAGTTCGGGGTCGAGTTCAAGTTTGATTCGCTGATCAATCCGCGGATCGATTGCTCGCAGAGCCCTCTTGCTGTGCGCATCTCGCCGGAGAAAGTGGTGGAGCTGGATTTCTCCGAGCCGAAGCGCAAGGAAGACTACCGGCGCATGGCCGAAGAGGAACTGTCCATGCCATTCGTGGTGGAGCAAACCGAACGGCAGAAATATACCTGCGGCGGCGGAGTGGCGGGCTGCGCCATCGATCCCAACGGAACGATGAGTATCTGCGTGATTTCGCATCAGCAGGGCTACAACATTCGGCAGGGCAGTTTCCGCGAAGGTTGGGAAGGCCCGCTGCGCGAAATTCGCAATCAGCCGCGCACGCGTCCCTCGATCTGCGACCGATGCCAGATTCAATCGCTCTGCAGCATGTGCCCGGCAAACGGCGAACTGGAAAATGGCGACCAGGAATCGCCCGTCGATTTCCTATGCCAGGTCGCGCATCTGCGCGCTTACGCGCTGGGTTACAGCGTACCGGAGCATGGGGATTGCAAGTGCTGCGAAGGCGGAGACACACCATGCGGATTTGGTGGCTTCCGCCGAGCGCCTGAAGAACGTTAACGCCGACTCCGGACTTGGGCCGAGAGCCAGTCCCGGTACTCCTGTTTTGAATATTTTGCAAACTGCATCCGGAAATAGCGGCGCAGCGTGCGGCTCATGCCGGACACACCGGTAAAGGAAGAAGTGCGAACGTGAACGAAGAGAACGACAAGAAGCCTCTAGGGCAGGGCAAGGACGGGGCTTACGAGCCGCCCAAAGTTATTCGTGTCAGTCTGCGGCCGGAAGAAGCCGTGCTCGGGCACTGCAAAGTAACAGGCGCCATGGGGCCGGTGGCGAGCTCTTCCTGCCGGTCGTTTGTTTCTTGCAGGACGCTGGGATCGTGAGAGGGCAGAGCATCCAGATGCTGCAATCCCAAAAACAATTTGCCGACACAAACGCGCCGCACGATTCGGATTTCCCGAGCGCGTCCCAACTTTCGTATCGAATCGGGGGAATCACGTTCGGACTGCAAGCCGAAGGCGAGTTGCGTCTCACGCCGGAGCGGGAACTTAGCGCGTTTGCCGTCGAGCCTGGACCTTGCGATGTGAGCCTGCAAGTTGCTTGGGCGGATTCTCTTCGAGTGCCAACTTCCAATCTCTTGTTTCATTCCGGCGGGCTGTGGTCGCTCTTTGCGGAGCCTAGCGGATACCGCTTCAGTTTTCTTTCGCCTCTCCTTGGAATGACTCCTTATAAAGAGGCCTGGCTTGATTCCGAGTTTCGCTCCGGGCGCGTGCTGCTCTCGCGGCGCTACTTTGATACGGAACGGCCTGTCTATCCTCTCGAGTACCCTCTCGACGAACTGCTGATGATTCACCGGCTTTCGCGCGGCGAAGGCGTGGAAGTGCATGCAGTGGGGATTTCGGACGAAAACGGCCGCGGGCATCTATTTTTGGGACATTCGGGAGCGGGGAAAAGCACGACGGCGCGCTTGTGGCTCGATCGCCCCGGCGTGCGAATCCTCAGCGACGATCGCATCATCCTGCGTGTGCAGGACGGCCAAATCTGGATGCACGGCACGCCATGGCACGGCGATGCAGGCATTGCTTCGCCGGATTGCGCACCGCTTTCCGGGATCTATCTGCTGGAGCATGGAAGCAGAAACGAGCGTATGCCGCTGGCGGTGGGCCGCGCGGCGGCGGAATTGTTTACACGCAGTTTTGTGACGCACCATTCCGCGGACGGCATTCAATTCACCTTGGATTTTCTGGACCGCGTGGCGCGCGAAATTCCTTCTTTCATTTTTCAGTTTGTCCCCGATGAATCCGCCGTGGAGGCTATCTGCCGTGCAGGAGTGTAAGCCCATTGTGAGGAGAAACTCCGAGCAGTTTGCCGCCGTTTGCGAGGCGCTGCTTCAACGCGGGGCGAACGTGCGTTTTCGAGCGAACGGTCTGAGCATGCGGCCAAACATTCTCGATAACGACGCCGTGATTGTGGCTCCCGCGGAACAAAAGCTCGAGCGTGGCGACGTGGCTCTTACGCATGGCAATGACGGATTCCGCGTGCACCGCGTTCGCTTCACCGACGGCTCCGCTGGAGAAATCGTCACATGTGGCGACGCCAGCCAGGAAAACGATCCGGCCGTAAGTCAGGTATTTGGCAAAGTGATTGCCATCGAGCGGAATGGGCGAAAGGTTTCGATGGAAAGGCCCGGCATCGAGTGCTTGCATGCCGCGCGCGTCTGGATGCGCCGTCTGAAGGTGGCTTCGGCGTTGCGCCTTGCCCAGTTTTCCGCGAGCGCTTTGGGCTTCGGATTGATTGCAGCTTTCGGCCTGCTTCTCAATGCTTCTCCGGTCGCGGCCCAGGCCGACCTCACGATGTCGCAAACCACCTCGGTTTCCGTCGTCGCCACCGGCGTCAATTTCAACTACACCGAAATCGCCACCAACAACGGTCCGAATTCGGTGCCAGCCAACACGCTGGTCATCTATCAGCAGACGCCGGCCAGCACGACGTTTCAGAGCATCACGGTGGACGCAAACTGGACGTGTACTACGCCGGGCGCGGGCAATTCTGGTCCCATCATTTGCACCTACAATCTGGCCTTGGCGAATGGCGCTACGACTGCCGCAGATCCGGTCGTCATCACGGAAAGCGTGAATGCCGGAACGGCCGCCGATACGACGATTCTGAACTCCGCCACAGTGACTTCGCAGACCATCGACCCCGTGCCGAACAACAACACCAGCGTTACGACGGTGCTCGTCGAGCCTGTTGCGGATGCGGACTTGGCGCTTTTCATGACCGCGTCGCCGACGCCCGTATTCCTCTCTTCGAGCTTGGCTTACACGATCCAGGTACAAAACCTCGGGCAGGCTTCCGCCGCAGCCGTACAAGTTGCGGATACGATACCGACGGGCACTACTCTCGTTTCCGCGAATGGCTCAACGGGATGGGCCTGCACGGGCACCACCGCGATCGCATGTTCCCTCACCGGCTCGATGGCGCAAGGAGCGACCGGAACGATCACCATCACTGTCACTACGCCTTCCACCTCGGGCCCCATTTCCAATACCGCGACAGTCAGCACCACTACGACCGACCCCATTGCCACCAACAACAGCGCCACGGTGGTTACCGTCGTCCAGCCTCTGGTTTGCGCAACCCCGGGGAACGACGGCGCAGGCGGCACCATTACGGGTATCGTCAATACTTACTATCCTCCGAAGGCAAATGGGACGCTCGCAGCAGGGGCGACCACCATGAAGTTGGGCACATCCTCGGGAGCCGCCAAGCAAATTGCCATTGGCGACCTTCTTCTCATCATCCAGATGCAAGATGCCTTGATCAATTCCACAAACACCGGCGCCTATGGTGACGGGAGCCCTGGCGACCCAGCTACTGGTTCCTCGAACATTCAGAACACTGGGCTCTTTGAATATGTCACCGCCACAAGCACCGTCGCCGGCAATGGCACGCTGACCTTTCAAGGCACGGGAGCAAACGGCGGACTCCTGAATTCTTACGTGCAAGCGGCATACGTAGCCGGGACAAACGGGCAGCAAACCTATCAGGTCATTCGCGTTCCTCAATATACGTCGGCCACACTGAGCTCCGGCCTCGTTCCTCTCGCATGGAATGGCGCTGTGGGTGGAGTCCTTGCTCTCGACGTGGCCTCGCAACTCACTCTGAACGGAACGGTGGCTGCCGACAGCCTCGGATTTCGCGGCGGCGGCGGAAAGAGTTCTCGCCGGCGGGACCGGCGCGGACACCGATTACAGAACGCTCTCCACGAACGCAGCGAACGCCTCCAAAGGGGAAGGCATCGCGGGCACCCCCTACTACCTTGCCCCGACAACGATAACCATCACCTCGATTGCAGCCGTTAGCACTGCGGCCGTGGAAGGCTTGCCCAACGGCAGCTTTGCGCGCGGCGCGCCCGGCAATGCCGGCGGTGGTGGGACCGATGGAGACCCCGCCAACAATGATTACAACTCCGGCGGCGGCGCAGGCGGCAACGGCGGAGCAGGCGGGCTAGGCGGTTACGGGTGGAACAGCTATTCAGGCCTCAACACCACCGACGGAGGCTTCGGAGGCTCTGCGTTCCCCGCAACGACGAGCGCCATCGTGATGGGCGGCGGCGGCGGCGCTGGCACAACGAACAACGGTTCCTATTACATTTCCAGCACAAGTAATAATGCCAATTGTGGCGCTGACTGCACCGGCATCTACAGCAGCGGAGGCGATGGCGGCGGCATTGTAATTGTCCACACAGGCACCGTAACAGGCACTGGAACGATTACCTCGAATGGGCAATCAACGCTTAGCACCCTCAACGACAGCACTGGCGGAGGCGGAGCGGGTGGCACCATCGTCTTTTTCGCGAATAACGGCTCACTGAGCGGACTCACCGTGAGCGCCAATGGCGGCAACGCAGGCGACGCATGGCCCATTGAGGCGCCCGGAGGGTTTTCCGGCCAGCGCCACGGCCCGGGCGGCGGCGGCGGTGGAGGCGTGATTCTTCTGTCTGGCACCCCCACAAGCGTCAGCGCCAGCGGCGGCGTCAACGGCAACACCGATACGATCCAGGATTCTTATGGCGCAACGCCTGGTCAGGCCGGTCTCATCGCCACTAATCTCGTCACTACCGAAACGCCGGGAGCGCAGTCGGGCGCGTACTGTGCATCTGCCGATTTGGCCGTTACGAATACCGCTTCGCCCAATCCTGTTCTTGCCGGCGGCAACATTACTTACACGCAGATAGTAACCAACAACGGTCCGTTGGATGCCGTGAACGCTGTTTTTACGGAGCAGGTACCGACCAACACGACGTTTCAATCCCTCACTCACCCTGCTGGATGGCTATGCAACACTCCCGCCGTGAACGGAACTGGAACCATCACTTGCACCGATCCCGATGTGGCGAAATTGGCCGCGGGAACATTCACGCTTGCCGTGCAAGTGCTTGCGTCGACTGGCTGGGGCACACAAATCGTGGATGTCGCGAATGTGACTTCCGGCACGTCTGACCCGAATCTCACGAACAACTCGGCGACAGCGACGACTTCGGTGACGACGTCCACTCTGGCGGACGACGCGATTACCAACACTCCATCTTCGACTTCGGTCCCCGCCGGCAGCAACATCACTTACACGCAAGTGGTGACCAATAATGGCCCGGCGGCTTCTCCGAACACCTCGGTGACCGAGAGCCTCCCGGCAAACACTTCCTTTGTCTCGGCAACCGCACCGACGGGCTGGTCCTGCATTCTCATAACTACCACGACCCCCAACACGATAAATTGTGCCGAGACGACTGCCCCCGCTCTCCCATCAGGAAATACCGCGACGATTACTGTGGTGGTAACCGTAACCGCTGGCACCGCGAACGGGACAATCATCACTGACACCGCCAGTGTCGTTTCGGGCGTCGAAGATCCGAACACTGCGAACAACAACGCGACGGCGAACGTTACCGTGGCATCAGCCACGCAAGCCGACCTAGCCGTGACCAGTACGGCTTCGCCCAACCCCGTCACCGATGGCAATAACATCAGCTATGCGCAGATTGTGACGAACAATGGTCCCGCCACGGTCACGGCGGGAAACGCCACCTTCACCGACACCATTCCCACCAACACGACTTTTGTCTCTTTCACTGTTCCCACCGGCTGGAATTGCGGAACTCTCCCCGCCGTCGGTGCAACCGGAACAATCACGTGCAAGAACACTGCCTCGTTGGCAGCGAACGCGACCGCCAGTTTCCCCTTGGTCGTCAAAGTGAATCAGGGAGTCTCGCCCGGCACGCCAGCGAGCCCCACGACCATCGTAAACACGGCGAATATTAACATTCCCTGCTCGGCGACGACCGACCCGATCTGCGCCAATAACACGGCCCAAACGACGGTGTACCTCGCTTCCGCTACGGAGGCCGACGTCGCCATAACGAAGACCGCTTCTCCCGAGCCTGTAAATCAGGGCACAAGCCTGACCTACACTCTGCAAGTCACGAATAACGGTCCTGCAGTCGCGCAGGGAGTCACCGTCAGCGACAACCCGCTTCCGCCTGAGGTCACGTATGTCTCCGTATCCACCACGCAGGGCACCTGCACCTACACCCTGTCCACGAACTCGGTCGGCTGCAGTCTCGGCTCCATAAGCGTCGGTGGTCTGGTCATCGTTACCATCAACGTTACCGCCAACACCTTCAGCTCTTCGACGCAGTCCACGAACACGGCGACCATCTCCTCGACCACTACCGATCCGAACACATCAAATAATTCTTCTTCGTCCCTTTCGACCATCCTGAGTCCCACCGCGGTGCAGTTGGCTTCTTTCCGCGCGTTGCCTCGCCAGGGCGGCGGCGTACTGCTCGAATGGAAAACGCGCGAAGAAATCCGCAATCTAGGCTTCAACGTGTATCACCTCGACGGCGCAAACCGCGTGCGTTTGAATCCTTCGATCATCGCGGGCTCGGCGCTATTGATTCGTGGGGGACGCCCGCAGCATGCCGCGAAAACCTATCAGTGGTTCGATCCAAACGGCACGCCGCAGTCGGCCTACGAATTGGATGACGTCGATCTCAACGGCACGCGCATATCCCACGGCCCTGTGTCCATGGACGTTTCGGCAGCTCCCAGGTCCGGCGCGGTTGCGCAACCCGTGCTCTTGACGCAATTGAATCGCGCAACAGTACAGCCCGCTCTTACTCCCCGGCACGGGCTAATCACGCCGCGCCCCATCATCCCGGTGCCCGCACCAGGAGAGGCGCCCGTGTCTCTTGACGGCGACGCCGCCGTAAAAATCTCTGTCCAAAACGAAGGCTGGTACCAAGTCTCGAAATCTCAGCTCGTGGCCGCCGGGCTCAATCCCAACGCCGACGCGCGGACTCTCCAGCTCTACGCCGAAGGTATTCAGCAACCCATGTTGATCCTGGGGAGCCAAGCTGGCGCGCTAGGCCCCAACGACAGCATTGAGTTCTACGGAACGGGAATCGACACGCCATACTCCGGCACGCGCGTCTATTGGCTCATTAGTGGTACGAGTCCGGGCCTGCGCATCGCATCCATTCCCGCGCAGACGCCCGGGTTATCCGGACCGCAAAGCTTCCCCTTCACCGTCGTGCTGGAGCAGCGCACCACCTATTTTGCGACTTTGCTCAACGGCGAAAATCACGATAACTTCTTTGGCGCCGCCGTCACCTCGGAGCCGGTCGACCAGCAGCTCACCGTCGCCCATGCTGATCTCAATTCCAGCATGCAGATTTCAGTGGATATAACGCTGCAAGGCGCCACCGATCAGCAAGACCCACAGCGTTTCCGTCATGTTCAACGGCGCGTACATTGGCGAAATGGACTTCGCGAACCTCGCGAACGTCACCGACACTTTCCCGATCGATCGCAGTCTGCTTCAGGATGGCGTGAATACGATTACGCTGACGGCTCTGCAGGGCGACAACGACGTCAGCGCCGTGCAGTCCATCGCCCTTCACTATCCGCACACCTATGCGGCCGACTCCGATTGGCTCAAGGCTACGGCTCCGGCCGGCAGCACGCTTCACGTCACCGGCTTCGCCAACCAGCAGATTCAAGTCTTTGACATCACCAATCCGCTCGCCATTTCCCAGCTCTCCGGCTCCGTTGAGCAAGACAACTCGGCCTACGACATTACGTTCGCCGTGCCGCCCGCTGGTGGAGAGGAGCGCACGCTCCTCATCTTTTCTGACGATCAGACTTTCCCCGCCATCAGGGCTTGCCTTCCACACGCCCGCAGGGCTTGCCGCGCAGAGCTTTGGCAGCCAGATGGTGATCATCACGCATCCCGATTTCCAGTCCGCGCTCGGCCCGCTCGTCAGCCTGCACCAATCGCGCGGCTTGTCCGTCAAGGTCGTCACCGTCGACGAAGTCTTCGACGCTTTCAACTACGGCGAACACAGCCCTTTCGCCATTCGCGATTTCCTGCAGAACACGCAGTCGAAATGGAGCATCAAGCCGCAATATGTATTGCTGGTTGGCGACGCTTCCCTGGACCCGCGCGATTACCTCGGCTTGGGTGATTTCGATTTCGTCCCCACGCGCATCATCGAAACAGCCGCGTTCAAGACCGCTTCCGATGATTGGTTCAGCGATTTTCAGCAGAATGGATTCGAGACGATTGCCACCGGCCGCATTCCCGTGCGCACGGCTTCCGACGCCACGTTAGTGGTTTCCAAGATCGTGAATTACGAGAAAGGTTTGGCCGGCGGCGGCCCCGGAAACTTGCAAGCTCTGCTCGTCGCGGACCAGAACATAGGCTCGGATTTCTCAACGGCCACGAAGTTTGCGGCTGCGGATCTGCCGTCAGCTCTTCAGCCCACGGAAATTTTTGCGGACGGCATGGATCCCAACGTCGTCACACAACAGATCTACACCGCGCTCAACAGCGGCCCTCTGCTCGTCAACTACTCAGGCCACGGTGCGGTCGAACAATGGTCCTTCTCGGATTTTCTGGATGATACTTCGGCCGCCACGCTCACGAATGGCGATCAATTGTCCGTCTACTTGTTGATGGATTGCTTGAACGGCTTCTTCCAGGATGTCTACTCGACCAGTCTGGCGGAAACGCTTCTGCTCGCTCCCAATGGTGGTGCCGTGGCTGTGTGGGCTTCTTCCGGATTCACCAATCAGCCCCCTCAGGCTTCCATGAACCAGGCGCTTCTCCAAATTCTCAAGAACAGTCCATCAATGCCGATTGCTGCTGCAATTGTTCAGGCGAAAACAGGCGTCACGGACAACGATGTC
This sequence comes from uncultured Acidobacteriota bacterium, assembly GCA_963804545.1. GTDB lineage: Bacteria > Acidobacteriota > Terriglobia > Acidiferrales > UBA7541 > Acidiferrum. The sequence continues at coordinate 961,849 of CAWDQW010000003.1, read as the reverse complement.
CGCCGTACTTGGATTTTCTTTGGCGATCCGGCCATGTCCCTGCAAATCTCGCCATCGAGCTCAAGCGGGGGCCATCCGCCCGTGCGCGTGAGCCCTCCCATCGTATTGAAGCCTTAGCTCTTTTTCCCCGGTGGCTCGATTGGCAGGCCGGTGAAACGTATCCCCGCGCTATGCACCTTATAGCGCATATTGATTCCAATCAGCAGCGCTGTCAGCGATTCCACGATTCGTGCGTTTTCCAGCTTTCCGCCATTCAAAGCGCGTGCTCCCGGAATTTTCGCAGCCAATTCAAAGGTGATTTGCTTCGCGCGGTCGTCATCGCTGCACACCAGTATGTCGCAATCGACATCTTCATCCTTCAAGAGCAGTTCCGCGCCGAGATTCTGAAACGCTGCCGCTAGGCTGATCCCGGCAGGCAGCAATTCCTTGGTCTGCTCCGCCGCCGAGCCTTGCCACACGCCAAGCATGCGTGTCGCCGCTCCTCCCACCGTAGCCGCTAGCGGCACTGTCGTATCGATGACCACCGTCCCCGGCTTCCAAAAGCTTTTCAACTGTTTCAAAAGCCCCGCGCAGCCGGCGAACGGAATCGTCAGCACCACCACGTCGGATTGCGAGGCCGCCTCGGCATTTCCCGCGCCTGCGATTTTTGCGAAGCCGCCAATTCGCGCCCGCAGTTGCGCGGCAGTTTCCTCCGCCCGCTGCGCGTCTCGTGAACCAATCACGATCTCTTCGCCCGCTCGCGCCCAGCGGTACGCCAGCCCCGATCCTTCCGGCCCTGTGCCTCCAAGAATCCCGACTTTTCTGCTCATCGTAAATTTGCTCCGTCCAGCGAATGTTCCGCGCGCTTCTTCCGAAGACGAATTCGCCCAGCGCGCTTGCTGTTCTCCGCCGCTGCCTCTGGTACGATAACTTTAGCCTTTCGTGCGCTCGGAAGACGGACGAGAGCAAACGATACCACGCAACCTGACGGGCCAATGATGGAAACTGAAGGGCGACCTCAACCTTTGCAATGCCCGCCGGAACGACGCTCAGACCCTCAGCCTGACTTCCGCGCCCTCCTGCTGCCCATCAAAGACCTGCGAAACGCAAAGCAGCGGCTTGCCGCGGTCCTGACGCCGGAGGAGCGCTTTGGTTTGGCGCAAGCCCTGCTAGCCGACACCATCCATGCCCTCTGCGGTGCACAGCACGCAGCGAAAATATTTGTCATCACAAATTACGAGCCAGCCATGGAAACCGCCGCGAAACTCGGCTGGGAAATTCTGCGCGAGGGCCAGCAAACTTCGGAAAGTGCTTCGGTCGATTTCGCCTCGCGCCTCTGCGCTGAGCGTGGAGTCACAGCGCTGCTTCGCTTGCCGCTGGATCTTCCGCTCGTCCAGCCCGGCGATATCGAGGAACTCCTGGCTACAGAATGCGCCGCCCCCGCGGCTGTCATGGTCCCGTCACGCGACGGCACCGGAACCAACGCGATTCTCCGCTCACCGCCAACGCTTTTCCCGTCGCATTTCGGTCCCGACAGTTTCGCAAAACACAGCAGAGAAGCAGTGCAGGCCGGCGCCACGCTCATCTTGCGCCGGAACGCGCGTTTGGAGATAGACGTGGACGACGAAGCCGATCTCCGCGCGCTGCTGCGCCACGATTTGACCCATACGGCGACAGGGAAGTGGCTCGAGGGGAGCGGCATCGCCGCGCGTTTCAAAGCTCGCGCAATCGCAGTGTAAATGCTGGGAGAAAAATCCCACCGGTTTCTTTGAAACTCGGCCAATCCTGAGCCCCTTCTTCATCCCGTCACGGCATTTGCGTCGCGTCCCACGCCCAACGCATCGGCCACTCGATTGATGTAGTTGAACCACGACGCAATCAGCGTAATCTGCAAAATCCCGCGATCGTCAAATCCCACGGCTCGCAGCTTCGCGTGGTCCTCCGGCCAAACCTTCGTGGCATCCTTCGTCAATTTCACGACGTAGTCCAGCATCGTGCGGTCCTGCTCGCTGATCGGCGCTGTTCGGTAATCCTTCTTCAGCGCTTCCACCATCTCTTGGTCCAACGTCACCCGGCGCAGAAACTCTGCGTGTGATTCGATTCAATAATGGCACCGGTTTGTGACCGAAACCATCGTCGCGATCATTTCGTGCTGGCGCCGCGCGAGCGGCAATTCCGGAGACATCAAAGCCCCAAACGTGCTGAACGCATGAAAAAGCACATCCGGAAACAGCGAGTGCGATCCGACGATGCTTTGGTCCACTCCTGCGAAAACCGTGGGAACCGGCGTCGCGTACTCCGCCGGATAAAGTTTCCTCTCGTCTTCAATCGCTTTCTTGACGCGCTCGTCCTCTTCCATTCGAACTGTCTTGATCCAAGTCATGCGTCCTCGCTTCAAAAAATCTTCGCGTCACAGCCATTGGAAAAATCTTATTTTCGCAAACTCTTCACTGTAAAAGAAGTGTGGCCGGATGCTGTGCGGGCAGCCGGCCACGGGTGCTTTGGGGTGCCTCCACGTCGCCTAATCTCGGTAAGGTGGGAAGCAATGTGTTCGTTATGCGTGTTATAGCGAGGTCTCCAGGAGCTGGCAATAATGCAAAACGATTAGAACGCAAACTATTTTATAACCCCTTTGCTTTCAATGATTTCGTAGGCTCTCCCCGTAGCCAAATCCTTGTACTCTTCACTCCGCCCGCTGGGCCAATCCACTGTCACTCTCTCGACCTTTTCGCTCTTCCCGACTCCGAACGTCACCGGCAATTCGGATTGCGACAAATAGCTCGATCCGCCGCGCACCAGTCTCGACTGGTTTTGTCCGCCGCTCGCGCCGGCGAAAATTCGCACGGTCGCTCCAATCGCGTCGCGATTCGATTTTGTTCCCACCAACTGAAACCGGATGCTGCGATTCCCACCGGTCTGATCGTTCCGGTACAAATACGCCGGCCCGTTGTTCGTCGTCATCAGCAAATCGAGGTCGCCGTCGCGGTCGAAGTCGCCGTACGCAAGCCCACGGCCCACGATCGGCGTTGCAAAACCGCCGCTCACTTCTCGCGCCACATCGCGAAATTTTCCCGCCCCCCGATTCAAGAAAAGCTGCGGCGCTTGCGCGTAGCCGACATTCCCGCGAATATTTCTCACCGTCTCGTCGATGTGCCCGTTGGCCACCGCCAAATCCAGCCACCCGTCCAGATTCGCGTCGAAAAACGCGCATCCGAAACCAAGCGTGTTTCGCGAAGCAGCCCCCAGCCCGGAAGGAATCGCAATATCGTCGTAAGTCGCCGCGCCCGCGGACCCACCGCCCGTGGCTTGGTAAAGCCCGATCATCTCGTTATCGAAGTTCGTGATGGCCACGCCCGCTTTGCCGGAGTTTTCAAAATCTCCCGTATCCACTCCCATGCCGGCGCGAGCTTTTCCTTCCGTGCTGAACGCCAATCCCGCTTCGACGGCCACGTCCTTGAATTTTCCATTTCGCAAATTTTTGTAAAGTTTGTTCGGCTGCGTGTCGTTGGCCACCAGCAAGTCCGGCCAGCCGTCCTTGTCGTAGTCAAACATGGCCACGCCCAGCGATTTCGAGCTGCTGTCGAAAATCCCGCTCGAAGCGGTCACGTCCTCGAACGTTCCATTTCCGCGGTTGTGAAAGAGCCAGCAGGTGTCCCCGCGATACGCTTCCGGCGTGCAATACGATTTGTGAGTTCCATCCAGGCTGCAGAAAACATCCTGCTCCGGCGACCAGCGAACGTAATTGCAGACAAAAAGATCCAGCAAGCCGTCGCGGTCGTAATCAAACCACAGCGCCGACGTGCTGAATCCTTGCCGGCCCAGCAGCCCGCTCGTTTTCGTGACATCGACGAACGTGCCTTTGCCCGTGTTGCGAAACAGCCGGCTTTGTCCCACGCAACTGATGAAAATGTCGGGAAAACCGTCGTTGTTGTAATCGCCGGCGGCCACGCCCATTCCGTACAGCTCAATATCCAGCCCCGCGGCCTTCGTCACATCGCTAAATGTTCCGTTGCGATTGTTCCGGTAAAGCTTCAGCGTCGACCGCTGCCGCTTGTGGCCCGGCCAGTCCATCCCGTTCACCAGCAGAATGTCTTGCCAGCCGTCGCGGTCGTAATCGAGGAACGCGCAACCTGATCCCAGCGTTTCCGGCAACAGCTTTCCGCCGTAAGCCCCGCTGTTGTGTTGAAACTGAATGCCGGCCGCGGCTGTCACATTCGTAAGATGAAAACCGGGGTCATTCCCAGTTTGCGAGAAAATACGCGCCGGAGAAATCCCCGCCCCAATCCCCGCCGCACATGCGTTCCATAGAAATTCGCGCCGCTTCAAGGCAGGTTCACCAGTCCGTTGCGAATCGCGTACACCACCAGTTCCGCCGTCTTATGAATGCCCAGCGCATCCATGATGTTCGCGCGGTGAACCGAAACGGTATTCGCGCTTAAATTCAATTCCGCGGCAATCTCCTTGTTCGATTTTCCCGCCACGATGCGTTGCAGCACATCGAGTTCCCGCGGCGTCAGCCCTCCCTCGCGCTCTCCTTTCAGCGCTGCCTGGCGCGCTACCTGCGGATCGAGAACTTTCTCGCCCCTAGCCACGCGCTTGATGGCGTTTGCCAAATCCAGGTCGACCGCATTTTTCAAAATGTATCCGCGCGCCCCCGCCTCCAGCGCTTGCCGCACCAGCGTGTCTTCCGAGTGCATGCTCAACATCAAAATCGCCGTGTCCGGCAATGCCTCAAGTATTTTGCGGGTCGCTTCCAAACCATTCATTTCCGGCATCGCGCAGTCCATCACGATCACTGCGGGCTTTTCTTTGGCCGCCAGTCGCACGGCTTCCTCGCCGTTGCTTGCTTCGCCGGCCACTTCGATCTCCGGATCATCTTCCAGAATGCGCCGGAATCCGTGACGCACCAGCGCGTGATCGTCCACCAGCAAAACTCTCAGCTTAGCTCCCATGGCTCTCGACTTTCTGGCGCTCGATTCGCAGGCGGACCGTCGTGCCGCCGCTTGCGGGCTGCAAAAGCTCCAATGTGCCTCCGATGATCTCTGCGCGTTCGCGCATGGCCACCAATCCAATCCCGCGGCCATTTTTCTCCGCGGCTATTCCTTTTCCGTGGTCCTCCACTTCCAGCTCCAGCGCATTCTCCAAGAATTTCAGCCGTACCCAGGCCTCTCTCGCTTCGGAATGCCGGCTCACATTATTCAACGCTTCCTGCAACACGCGATAAACGTGCACGCTCGCAGCACTCCTCGAGAGGAAAAGCCGTCCCGGATTTCTCGTAGTGCAGCGCAAGCCCCGCTCTGCCGCTCCACCGTCGGAATATACCAGTCCAGCGTGCTCACCAGTCCTGCTTCCTCCAGCAGCACGGGATGCAGCGCCTGCGAAAGGCTGCGAATATTATCCAGCGTCGATTGCGCGATTTCGCGCACCTCTTGCACTTCTTCCCGCACCTTGGAGCCTTCCGGAAGATGATTTCCCGCGCGGCCCAGCAGCGAGCCAATCGCCGTCAGCACTTGCCCGAATTCGTCATGCAGCTCGCGCGAAATATGCCGCAGCGTGGACTCCTGCGTCGCAATCAGTTTTTGCGCCAGTTCGCTGCGCTGCTCGGAGAGCGCCGCCAGCCTCGCAAAAATAATCCGGTTGGAACGAATCAAATACAAGCTCGTCAGCACGATCGCGATCAGCGTGGCGCCCAAAAATAAATAGAGTTGCCGCTGCACGCCGTTATAAATGTTTGCGATTCGTCCCGCGGCCTGCTCTTCGCCCTCATTGTTTTGCACCAACAGCCGGGATACCGCCGTGCTCAGCGATTCCTGCCGCGCCTGCAACGTCAGCCGGATTTGCTCGCGCGCTTGCGCGTCTTTCCCCTCCGCCGCCAGCCCGAACATGCGATGTACCGCGTCCCAGAATTGCGCCACGGACTGCTTCAGATAATTTCGCTGTTCCTCCGTGCGATTCGTCGCCGCCGAGCTGCTCCTCAAGACGCAGCGCCACGTCCAGATCTTCGCGAATGCGCTCGAACTGCGCCGACCACGAAGTCAGTGGGTACGGCTCGCTCGCGTCCAGCATGTCGCGCATCGCCAGACCCACCGAATTCAAATCGTTCTGCACGCGTAAAAGCTGCAGCGAATCCCGCCGATTCCGATCCACCATTTCGCTCTGCAATTTTCGCAGGCCGGAAAGCTGCACCGTAATGTAAAACGAATACGCCACCACCGCGGCGAGCGTGATGATCAGTCCGAGAAGAAGCCCCGTCGTCGGCGAGCGCTGCGAAGTCGTTTGCACGGAGAGAGAATACCTCAGGCAGCGGCTTGGCGCCGCACGAGGAGCAGCAGGAAAACCATCGCAATCGCCGAGGCCAGCGGCACGAGCAAGCCCACGCGCAAGCCGCCTGCGTGCGCCGAAACGATTCCCACAAACCACGGGCCGGCCGCGGATCCCACCGAGGACATGGAAAACATAAGACTGCCGAGGCTCACCGCTTTAGCGCCGTACCAGCGCGAAAGCCACGCCACGTAAATCGGGAAAATCGCCGCGCACCCCAGGCCGGCGACGGCAGCGCTCACGAAAGATACCCCTTGCGTAGGGGCCAAAACGAAAACGATATTTCCGGCGATGATACCATCAACGCCATCATCACCAAACGAAATTCGCGAACGCGGGCAAGAACAAACGGCGCGGAAGCGCGGCCCGTTAAGAGTCCTCCGTAGAAAAACATGGGCGCGAGGGTGGAGATGCCTTCTCCCCAGCCGGGCAGCCGTTTTGCGTAGGCAGCGGACCAGCTGCCGAGGCTTACTTCCACACTCACGTACAAGAAAAACAGGGCGGCAAGCGTGGCTGTCGTGAGGAGGCCTGGACTTATCGCCGGCGAACTTGACGTGGGATTGGCGGTTGCGTGCCTTCCTTCGGGAAAGGCTGCAAATAGAAATGAAAAAGCCAGTAATCCGCCGATGGCAGCGAAAACGAAGAGAAATGCCGGAAGAAATCCTTTCTTCAGCGCCAGCAAAACCAGTGGAGAGCAAGAAACGGCCCCAGCCCCCCAGGCAAAATTCACCAGGCTGACGAGCGAAGCGCTTTTCGCGCCGCCGATTTCCGCCACGGCGAGATTCGTGGGCGGCACCACCAATCCATAGCCAATTCCCAGAGCCCCCAGTGCGAACTAAACCACCGTCATCGAGGAAGTATTCAGCGTGGCAAGGCCCGCGCCGACCATCAGATAACCGAGAACAAGAGAAGTGCGCGTGCCGAAGTAATGCGTGATCAGGCTGGATAACCACACACCCGCCAGCGAGCCAGAAAATTGAACCGCCAACAGAATGACCAGCCCGCGAGTCGTTGAGAGACCAGCGCGCGATGAACTGCGGCATCAGCGGGCCTGCGAGCGTGATCTCCACGCCCGTCAGAACGAAACCGGCGAAGAGCAGCACCAGCAAGTAGCGCTGGCGTGCCGCGGCATTGATGGCGATGGCTTGCGTGGTCACTGGTTATCAACCATTTTGCAGGACTGCGGCGCCGCGAGCAACCCGGCGTTTTCCGCGGCCTTTGTTCCGCCTAAACAAAATGTAATCCTTGCCATTTCAAAATGTAGTCCTCGGCATTTGACGATGCGATAGTATGGAGCGCCTTTTCGGATGCTTCGTTTTCGCGCTCTGGACGCTTTTAAACTTTCATAGTCCATTCTTGGATGCTCACATGAGCCTTTTCGGAATATTTTTATGATTGATGTCGGCCTCATCGGATATGGACTTGCCGGACGTTCCTTTCATGCGCCCGTGATTCGCGCTGTGCCCGGATTGCGGCTCGCCGCGATTTTGCAGCGCAGCGGAAACGAAGCCGCCGAGAAATATCCTGACGTTCGCATCGTGCGCACCCTCGACGAGCTTCTTTCTATTTCAGAAATTCGCCTGGTTGTCATCGCCACGCCGAACGAATCGCACTTTCCGCTTGCCCAGCAATGTTTGGCCGCAGGGCGCGACGTGCTCGTTGACAAACCTTTCACGACGACTCTCGAGGAAGCGATCGCGCTCGTCGAGTTTGCGAAGAGGCAAGGCCGCCTTCTCACCGTTTACCAAAATCGGCGCTACGATGGCGACTTTCAAGCAATCGTGCAACTTGTTGCCGGCGGCGCGCTCGGAAGAATCGTTCGCTTTGAATCGAACTACGACCGCTTTCGCCCTCAGCTGAAGCCTGGCGCGTGGCGCGAGCGTTCCGGTCCAGGCACCGGCATCTTTTTCGATATTGCGCCGCACCTGATCGACCATGCGCTCCTGCTTTTCGGCATGCCAGAGGCACTGACGGCCGACATTCGTATCGAGCGCGAGGGCGCCGTTGCCGATGATGCGTTCGACCTCGCGTTTCACTATCCGCGCGGCTTGCGCGCGGATTTGCGTTCCTCCATTCTGGCCGCCGCGACCCGCGCCCGCTTTATTCTGCATGGGACGCAGGGCGCGTTCGTCAAACAATCCTTCGATCCGCAGGAAAACAATTTGCGGCGCGGCCACGTTCCGATGGACACGGCTTGGGGCGCAGAGCCCGAGGAAAATTGGGGTCTGCTGACCCTTTCCGAGAACGGCGCGCTTACCGAGCGACGCGTCCCGCCGGCGAACTGCGACTACCGCGACTTCTATGCCAATTTGCGCGATGCGATTCTCGGCAAAGCAGAGCTGGCGGTGAGTCCAGAGTGGGCGCTCGACGTAATGCGTTTGCTCGAACGGGCGCGCCAGAGCAGCAAGGAGCAACGGACCGTTTCCGTCCCCGCGACAAAATGAGCGCTTTTCGGCAGGCGGCCGCCGTAGCTTGATGGAATCGCGTGCAAATCGATTTGCGAAGGCAAAGAGCGGCTCTCGCGTATAATTGAAGTTCGTGCGAAAGTTGTGCAACAGGGAGGACCGCTGCGGTGGCATCCGTCATTGAACTGGCACCCTCGATTTTGTCGGCGAACTTTGCCCAATTGGGCGCCCAGGCGAAAGCGGCGCTCGATGGCGGCGGCACGGTTTTGCATCTCGACGTCATGGACGGGCACTTTGTGCCGAATCTGACTATCGGGCCGCCCGTGGTCGCTTCGCTGCGCAAAACCCTTCCGGATGCGACTTTCGATTGCCATCTGATGATCGAAAATCCGGACCAGTTTATTCCGGCATTTGCGGAAGCCGGAGCGAACTGGATCTCCGTGCATCAGGAAGCCTGTGTTCATCTGGATCGGACGCTCCATTTAATTGAGTCGCACAATTGCAAACCCGGCGTGGTGATCAATCCCGCGACGCCGGTGCACATGCTCGATGAAGTTCTGGAGATCGTGCACCACGTTTTGATCATGTCCGTAAATCCGGGATTTGGCGCGCAGCATTTCATTCCAAACTCGCTGAAGAAAGTGGAATCGCTTGCGCGCATCCGCGAGTCTCGCGGCCTGGAATTCCGCATCGAGATCGATGGCGGCGTGGCGCTCGATACGGTCGGGGATATCGTTCGCGCCGGTGCGGAAATTCTGGTTGCCGGCAACGCGGTGTTCTCGCATGGCGACATTCGCGAGAATGCGCGCAAATTGCTGGAAGCGGCGCGCGCGGCTTCGGGGAAAGCGCGTAAGCGGCGAATCGTCAGCGTTTGACGGTCCGCGTTCCGGCAGATTTTGGCAAAACAGTCGAACAGACATTGCCCCGATGCGCGCCGCGTGTTTGCAGGCTGCTACTGTTCCTCATAATTCCACGTCAGACCGCCATCCACCACAAACGTTGTTCCTGTGACGTAACTGGATTCGTCGGCGGCCAGGAAAGCGGCGATGGACGCCACGTCTTCGGGCTTTCCGAGACGCCGAAGCGGGATGTTTTCCAAAAGGCTTTTCAGTTTTACCGGATCGTTCAGGAGATTTTTGTTGATGGGAGTTTCGATCGCGCCCGGAGCGATGTTATTGATGGTGATGTTGAACGGCGCAAGCTCGATGGAGAGATTGCGTGTGACCATTTTCAGGGCGCCCTTGCTCGCGCAGTAGGAAGTAAAGTGAGGGAAGGGAAGATCTTCGTGGACGGAGCTGATGTTGATGATTTTTCCCGGGCGCTTCGCTTGCATCAGATAACGGACCATGGCCTGCGTTACGAAAAACAGGCCCTTCAAATTTACGTCCAGCACGAAATCGTAGTCGGCTTCGGTGACGTCCCAAAAACTGGCGCGCTTTTCGACGCCGGCGTTATTCACGAGGATATCGAGTTCGCCGATTTGCGCCACGGTTTCGGAAATGAACCGCTGGCCGTCGGCGAGTTTCGAGACGTCCGCCTGGATAGCCACGGCTTTTCCGCCGCCGCTTCGGAGTTCCTCGACCACGCGTTCGGTGCCCGGTTTGTCCGAAAGGTAGCAGATCGAGACGGCTGCGCCCTCCTCGATGAAGCGCTGGGCGATTCCCAAGCCGATGCCCTGATTTCCACCAGTAATGGCGGCTACTTTACCTTCCAAGCGATTTGACACGGGTCAAGCCTCCAGCCCCTCAAGGGCGCTCCAAATGAGAACGCCAACAAGGGTAACACTTGGATGTTGCGGACCTGTTTCTGGGGTCGGGAAAATTTGGCTGGCTGGGGGCCCTCCCCCCGCGATATTTTCGTAAGTGCGGATTCTAAAGGGCTTTAAGTCCTGTGTTTTGGAAGTGCGGATTCCAAAGGGTTTACGGACGCATTTTTCGTAAGTGCGGATTCTGCGGGACTTAGTGGCTGTACGGGCTCTTTCGTGCGACTTCGGGCGAGGGGGCGGAATTGGGATTTCAACACAGAGGGCGCGCAGCTCGCCAGGAAGCGGAGAGCTAGGGTGGCTGGCAACGGTGACCATGGGGGATGGTGGCATGGCTAGTACTAATTGTACATAGTTTTATTAGTTTACTGTCTATTTATTCGAACGGTGAGGCGCAGATTCGAACGGGAGTGGCGGAAGCCGAGAGGATAGAAGGAGTTGGCGGGATTGAGACGAATTGGTGAGACTGTGGAAATCTTTGGAAAAGTCAAAAACTGTGAGTTGCGAGAACGGGGAATGGGGTCCTGGCCATGATTAAATCTCGGAAGGAGACAGGAACATGATGAAGAGTCAAGCGCCGACGCTGGAGCGAACCGCGGTTCTTCCCGGAGGTAATGTTGAGGCTACACGCCGAGAATAAGCTGACTTTCGAGCGCGAAACGGGGCTGTCTTAAAGTCAGAGATGTTGAACTGGCACAGGGAGGGGGCGGACTCTAGAGAAAGGGGCGGATTAGTTGGGGCGGAAGTGGGCTTCGACGGCTAGGACGAAGGCGGACTCGGCGCTTAGGCCGGCAGCGGTCAGCGGCTTGATCCACTGGCGATGGAAGAGTTCGGGCTGATGCTCGCACTCGTTGAAGAGGTGATCGAGGGCTTCGAGATGCCAGCGGCGTTCGAGGTCTTCGCGGGTGAGGCGTTCGCGGAATTCTTCGACGAAAGATTTGGGCTCTTTGTTGATCGTCTTGTCGCTCATCTCGTGATGACCTTCTTTTGTTAGATTCCTTCGATCGTTTCCTGGGTACGCGGCCGTGAAATGTTTGTTTCCTCTTGTTTCCACCCCAAGATGTTGCCAAGTGAAATGGTGCGGCTCGTTTGGACTTGTTCCGTTTTGGCCTTCGCTTCCGAGCCGGTGACGGCCATTGCTGGCCGTCACCTGGCGAGGAAGGACCTGGAATAGGGAGCGGTTGTTAGGCGGCGATGAAGAGAGTTCTGCCGTCGCGATTGACGAGGAGCAGAGGCTCGCTGCCAGCTTTGCGAACGGCGCTCTGGAACTCAGAGACGTTGTTCACGGGCTGATGGTTGACTTGTTGAATGACGTCGCCCTTTTGGAGGCCGGAGTCGGCCATTTTGCTGGCGGGGTCGATGTCGGTGACCACGACGCCCTTGGTAGATTCGGGAATGCCCAGTTCGCGGGCGGTGCGTGAATCCAGGCCAGAGACCTCAACGCCTTCCAGCGCTTTGCTACCGCCTTCTGGGCTGTCGTTCGAATCAGCTTTCGCAGATTCCGTGGGCATTTCAGCTAGCTTGACGGTAGCGTCGCGCTCGGTGCCGTTGCGGAGCGTCTTGAGCTTGAGCTCAGTGCCGGGCTGCATCATCGAAATGCTCATGCGTAGTTGGTTGCTGTCGGAGACGGGCTTGCCGTTGACCTCAAGAATGATGTCGCCTGTCTGAATGCCTGCTTCCTTCGCAGGGCTGTTGGGGGTGACGTCGCCGACTACGATCCCTTGCGAATCTTTCTCGCCAAAGGCTTTGGCCATCGCGGGTGTTACGTCTTGCGGGTAGATGCCGAGATAGGCGCGGGTAACGTGACCGTTTTTCAGGATCTCGCCCATGACCTGACGAGCCAGATTCGCCGGTACGGCGAAGCCGATGCCTTGGCTGCCGCCGGAACCGTGGGAAATGATGGCGGTGTTTAGGCCCACGAGTTCGCCGCGGTCATTGATGAGCGCGCCGCCGGAATTTCCTGGATTGATGGGGGCGTCGGTCTGGAGGAAGTCTTCGTAGTCCTCGATGCCGAGACCTCCGCGGCCAGTGGCACTGATGATGCCTTTGGTGACGGTTTGTCCAACGCCGAATGGATCGCCGATGGCCAGAGCAACATCGCCAACTTGTACTTTGGAAGAGTCACCGATGGTGATGGCGAGTGAGATTGTTGGCGTCAATTTTCAGAACGGCAACGTCAGTTTTTGGGTCAGCGCCGACGACGCGAGCCTGAAACTCGCGCTTGTCGGAAAGAGTGACGCGAACGTCCGTGGCGCCGTCAATGACGTGATTGTTGGTGAGGATGTAGCCTTCGGGGCTGACGATGACGCCCGAGCCGAGAGCTTTTTCGCGAGAATCGCGGGGCATGTTGAAACGGCCCGCGCCATCGTTGCCGTCCTGTCCTTGGCCGAAAAACTGTCGGAAGAATGGGTCCATCGGCATTTCGTTTTCGGAACTCATGCGGTTGTGCACGACTTTCGAGGAAGAAATATTGACGACGGATGGCAGGACTTCCTTGATGAGTGGAGCGTAGCTGCTCTTGCTCGGCCCTTCGCCAGGATCGGCGAGTTTTAACGTGGCAGGGGGATTGGACGAAAGTGCTCTTTCCGTAGTGTGGGCCAGGCCCAATCCTGCGGCGCCCAATACGAAACCAAGTGTGAGAACTGCCGGTCTCGATCTCAGTAGGGAACTAAATGAATTCATGTTTCCTCTCTCTTGTTTCCAATACGATTCGCTGCAACCGACCAGTAAGAAGGTGGCGGCGTTTTCCGTGCTATCCCATAAGACGTTGTAAGGGAAGGAGTTGATTCTCCCTGGCAGCGGGGATATTGAGAACCTGCGACTGGGTAGGCGGGGCGGCTGCGTCTCGGAATGAAGTAAGAAAGACATTTTACACGGGGGCGCGGAGGACGCAGAGAGGGGCAGAGAAGAGAGTTTAGGAGATGATGCCGCGGCGGACGGCGAAGAGGATGAGTTCGGGGATGCCGCGGAGATTTAGTTTTTCCATGATGTTGGAGCGATGAGTTTCGACGGTGTAGACGCTGAGATTCAGGAGGTTGGCGACATCTTTATTGGATTTACCTTCGGCGACGAGCTGGAGTATTTCGCGTTCGCGCGGAGTGAGAAGGTCGTAGGCGTCTTCGGCGCCGCTGCGCTTGAGTTTGCGGACATAGTCGTCGAGGAGGACTTTGCTGACGGCGGGGCTGAAGAATGATTTGCCTTCGGCGACGGCATGGACGGCTTTGATCAGGTCGGACTCGGCGGAGTCCTTCAAGAGATAGCCTTTGGCGCCGGCCTTGAGCGCGCGCAGGACGTAGCTTTCATCGGAATGCATGCTGAGCATGACGACGGAAATTTCAGAATGGCCTGCGTGATTTGAAGGGCCGCTTCGATGCCGTTGAGATTGGGCATGCCGATGTCCATGACGATCACATCGGGCTTCAGGGATTTTGCCAGGGAGACGGTTTCGCGGCCGTCGTTGGCTTCGCCGACGACTGTGAGATCGGGCTGCTGCTCGACGAGGAGACGCAGGCCGCCGCGAATGAGTTTGTGGTCGTCGGCGAGAAGGATGCGAATTTTTCTCATGGCAGCTCAGGGTACATTCATAATCTGGCGGTCAGCGGCGAATCTGCTTTATGGAGCGGGAGCTCAGCTTTCACGGTGGCGCCTTTTCCGGAGCCTGATTCGATCGCGCAGCGTGCCACCGAGGCGGCGTACGCGCTCTTCCATGCCCAAGATTCCCATGCCGCGCTGGCGTTCGGGATCGAAGCCGTGGCCATCGTCGGCGATTTCCACTGTAATTTTATCGGAATTTTGCACGATGGTTACTTTCGCGTTTTTGGCAGAGGCGTGTGTGGCGGCGTTGTTGAGAGCTTCTTGCACGAGGCGGTAAACGGTGACTTTGGTTTCGTCGCCCAAATCTTCAGACACATTTTCAGACTGAACTTCCACTTCCATATCGCTGCGGCGGGAAATTTCGCGGGCTTGCCATTCCAGAGCGGGGACCAGGCCGAGGTCGTCGAGCATGGGAGGACGGAGAAGCAGCGCGATGTCGCGGATGGATTTGACGGCAGATTCGGCGACGGATTTTATTTGGGCAATTTGCGCTTGAGTGACGGGTCCTCCGGCGGAACCAGTTTCGAGAGCTGGCCAACTTCCACCAAGAGTGCGCCCAGCGACTGGCCGACTTCGTCGTGAAGCTCGCGGGAGATGGAGCGGCGTTCTTCTTCCTGAGCTTCGACGAGGCGGGCGGAGAGGCCTTCGAGTTCGAGACGGCTGCGGGCAAGAGCTTGATAACGCTGGCGGGCTTGGCGCTCGAGGCGGAGGATGTACCAGCCGCAGACCAGCGACATCAGGACGCCGGCGAGGAGAGCGAGCGAGACGAGCCAGACGAGGCGGGATTCCAGAGCTTGAAAGCGCTGGGCTACGGCAAGATTTTCAAGGGCAAGTTTGATGTTCGTTCGAGCGAAGAAATTTGCGCCGTGAGCTGAAAGATGCGTGTGCGCCAGGGAATGAGCTGCTCGCCGATGAATTGATAAGCGCGTTTCTGGCGAAGATCAGAGCGCCAGGCGAGGACGATGGCGCAAGAAGTCTCTTCTTCCTGAAGTTGCTGCTGCATCGCGGCGAGGAGGAATTGTTCTTCGGGATCACGATCGGTAGGAAAATTCGAGCAGGGCCGCGCGGACGGCGGCCATTCGGTTCGTTATGTCGGAGGCTTCGGGACGCGGACGTTCCTGAAGTTGATCCTGGAGCAAGAAGCGCTCGATTTGGTCGTCGTAGACGCGGACGGAAACGACGATGGTGCCGAGGGCGCGATTGTGGGCGGTGAAGCGGCTGCTGAGTTCCTGGGAGGCGCGGTCCAGGTGGCGAACGGAGAAGAGAGCGTCCGTGCCTGCGCCGATGAGCAGAACGAGAAGCCAACTGAAAGAGATCAGCAGGAGACGGCGTATTTTTTTGGAGTGTTCACTTGATTGCAAGTCGGGGGCGCTGGTTGGTGAAGGGCGGCGTTTACGGGTTTGGAGGGCGCACTTGCTAAGAATAGAACAAATTTGGGTGGCAGGCGATTTAGGAGGTGAAGCGACGCAGCGTTTCCTCATCCTGTTCTAGGTCTTCAACACCGTACGCGTGGTCGTAGATGTTGCGCTGCTTCAAGAACCCCTCAAACTGGAAACGGGTTAACCCAAGAAGCTGGCTGGCCTGGTAATGAGACAGCTTGCCGGAACGATACCCTTGAATAGCTAGGGCCTCGAGAGCTTCACGGCCCGGGTTTTGATGTTGCGCGAGATCGTCCGGGAGCTTGACCGTTATTTCCATATTTGGATTATACGCTCGCTTGAAGAGATGCTGAATCGAAGAAAAATAAGGGGGCAAAATCCCAATTCGGGAAATTCAGTGTGGAGGGGCAAGCCCCTCCCCTAAGGGTCGTTGAGCTGAGCACGTGCAGGGCGTCCGGACTAGGCGACGGTGACGTCGGGGCTCAGGTAGACGTCCTGGATGGTATTGAGGAGTTGGACGCCTTCGGCCATGGGGCGCTGGAAGGCTTTGCGGCCGGAGATGAGGCCCATGCCGCCGGCGCGTTTGTTGATGACGGCGGTGGTGACGGCATCCTCGAAGTCGTTGGCACCCGAGGCGCCGCCGCTATTGATGAGGCCGGCGCGGCCCATGAAGCAGTTGGCGACCTGATAGCGGCAGAGGTCGATGGGATGATCGCTGGTCAGAGTTCGGTATAGATGCGCTTGTCGAATTTTCCGTAGCTGGAATCGCCCATGTTGAGGGCCATGTAGCCGCCGTTATTTTCGGGCAGTTTTTGCTTGATGATGTCGGCCTGGATGGTGACGCCGAGATGATTGGCCTGGCCGGTCAGGTCGGCGGAGAGGTGGTAGTCCTTGTCCTTTCTTGAAGGCGTTGTTGCGGAGATAGCACCAGAGGACGGTGGCCATGCCGAGTTCGTGAGCTTCGGCGAAGGCGCGGCTGACTTCGACGATCTGCCGGTCGGCTTGGTCGGAGCCGAAATAAATGGTGGCGCCGACGGCGGCCGCGCCCATGTTCCAGGCTTCCTGGACGGTGCCGAAAAAAATCTGGTCGAACTTGTTGGGGTAGGTGAGCAGTTCGTTGTGGTTGAGCTTCACGATGAAGGGAATCTTGTGGGCGTATTTGCGCGCGACCGCGCCGAGAACGCCGAACGTGGAGGCGACGGCGTTGCAGCCGCCTTCGATGGCGAGCTTGACGATGTTTTCCGCGTCGAAATAGTCGGGATTCTTGGCGAAGCTGGCGCCGGCGGAGTGCTCGATGCCCTGATCGACGGGAAGAATCGAGACGATAGCCGGTGCGGCGCGAGGCGCCCGTGGCCAAAGATGCGCTGAAGATTGGTGAGCACGCGGACATTTCGATTCGATGCGGCGTAAATGCGATCGACAAAATCGGGACCGGGAAGATGCAGCCGGTCCTTCGAGATTTTCGGCGTCTTGTATCCGAGAAAATATTCGGCCTTTGGCGCCGAGGTACGTTTCGATGTTTCCTGTGCTTGTCGTGGTTGCCATGTGGCTCTCCTAAGTTATTCGCGAATTGCCCGCGTGAGCATGCTGCCGGCGGCTGGTATCCACCAGCCAAAGCAAAGTGCCGTTCACCGGTTGAATCAACTGAGCCGGCAACTGATCCGGCTCGTAAAAGCGTTCGAGGACCGCTGTCAAAGCCAGGGCTTTGTCGGCGCCGGTCACCATGAAGATGACGTTTGCGGCGTTATTGACGGCCGGAGCGGTGAGCGTGATGCGGTCCATCAAGACTTTGCCTACCCAATTATGCACCGCTATGCGGCGATTTTCGCGCAAGGCTTTTGTTCCCGGAAAAATCGAGAGCGTGTGGCCCTCGCTGCCCATGCCGAGCAGCACCAAGTCAAAGCGCGGGAATTGGCCAGCGCTCAACTTGAAATACGTTCGAATGGCCTGGTCGTACTCCTTGGCGGCATCTTCCGCTTCCGGGTATTCGCCTTTGATGCGAGTGACTTGCTCCGGTTTTAGAGGCGACTTTGAGAACATCGCTTCCGTGGCCATGCGAAAATTGCTTTGCGGATCGTCGGCCCGACGTGGCGCTCGTCGCCGAAGAACACGTGCATTTTATCCCAGGGCACTGCGCACGGAGAGCCGGATCGTCCGCGAGCAGGTGGTAGAGAGTTTTGGGCGTGGAACCGCCCGCCAGCGCCACGTGTGAACGAGCCTTTTTCCTTTACTGGCGGCTGCCGCGATCTCGACAAATTTTCGCGCGCAGCGGTCCGCGATGGCCGCGCCATCTGGCAACACTCGAACTTCGGCGGTGGATTTGATCTGGGCCATAAGGTTCTCGGCTCTTACTTCGTCATCGCTCCAGGGCCCTTTCAGATTTTCCGTGGCGGTCGCGGAACTCTTCGCATCTTCTTCTTCTTCGCCGATCCTTCGCCAGGCGCGGCCGTCGCGTTGAATAAGTCGTCGGCTTCTTTCGGTCCCCATGAGCCTGAGGCATAATTCGGGAAGCCGCGAGCGGGAAGCGCTTTCCAGACGTCAATGATCGGCTCGATGGCAGCCCAGCCTGCTTCGACCATGTCGGCGCGCTGGAAGAGTGTGGCATCGCCCATCATGCAATCGTAAAGAAGGCGTTCGTAGCCGGTGCTGTGCGACTTGCCAAAATCACGCGCGTAGTCGAAATCCATGTTCACCAGGCCGAGCTTCATGACAGAGCCGGAACTTTGGCTGCGAAACGCCAGGAAATTCCTTCGTCGGGCTGGATGTGAATCACCATGCGGTTGGTGCGCGGGTCTCTTGATCGGAGTCTTTCGAAACAGCATGAAAGGCGTCCGGCGAAATTGGATGGCGATTTCGGTTACGCGCTTGGCGAGACGCTTTCCAGTGCGGAGATAAAAGGGCACATCCGCCCAACGCCAATTGTCGATTTTAAGTTTCAGGGCCACGAACGTTTCGGTGTTTGAAGCTGGCGAGACATTGGGCTCGTTGCGATAGGCGGGAACTTTTTGGCCGTCTTCCGTGCCTTCGCCGTATTGGCCGCGAACGGTATTGTGCAAAACGTCCTCGGGTGTGAGGGGCTGCAAGGCGTGCAAGATTTCGGCTTGTTTGTCGCGGACAGCATCCGCTTCGAAAGAAATGGGCGGTTCCATGGCGGTGAGGGTGAGGAGCTGGAAAAGATGGTTCGGGACCATGTCCTTGAGGGCGCCGGCAGTTTCGTAAAAGGCGCCGCGATGTTCGACCCCGACGGATTCGGCGGCGGTGATTTGCACGTGGTCGATGTAGATGCGATTCCAAAGCGGCTCGATCATGCTATTGGCGAAACGGAATACCATCAGGTTCTGGACGGTTTCCTTGCCGAGGTAATGGTCGATCCGGAAAATCTGTTTTTCCGTCAGGATTTGCTTTAGCTCTTTGTTCAATTGCTGCGCGGAAGGAAGGTCGTGGCCGAATGGTTTTTCCACGATGACGCGCGTCCACTTGCCGTTTTCTTCCTTGGTGAGGCCAATTTCGCCCAGCTTTTGCACGATCAGCGAGAAAAAATCAAAGGAGACGGCGAGGTAGTGGAAAAGATTGCCCTGTGTGCCGTGGTTTTTGTCGGCTTCCGCGATCTGGCCTTTGAGCCGCTGGTACGCCGCGGGATCTTTAAAATCGCCTTGGACGTAATAAATGCGCTCCAGAAACCATTGCCACAACTTTGGATCGACCGGGTGATCTTCGAATTTGTTGATCTCTTCGTTGAGAAGCGCGCGGAAAGAATCGGTGTTCATCTGGTCGAAGGCGAATCCGACAATGGCGAACTGCTCGGAAAGGAGACCCTCCTGCTTGAGATTGATGAGGGCAGGGATAAGCTTGCGTTTGGTGAGGTCGCCGCTCGCCCCGAAAATCACCATTACGCAGGGAGAGCCAACGGGAGCGGATCGGTCTGATTCGGAGTCATCCAGTAGTCCTGTCTCAGCTGGCCAGTTCGCCGGTGAAATAGATTTTTAGTGGCCGGATTTTTTCTCGATGTGGCCGCCGAACTGATAACCGCATGGCGGAGAGAACCTTAGCCGCAAAATCATCTTCGCCGCGCGAAGTGAAGCGCTGAAATAAAGATGCAGTGAGGACGGGCGCGGGTGCAGTCGATTCGATGGCGGCTAGAATGGTCCAGCGGCCTTCGCCGGAATCCGAGACGCGGCCGGAGAAACGCTCGAGTGTGGGCTGTTCCAAAAGGGAGATGGCGGTGAGATCGAGCAGCCAGGAGGCGACCACGCTGCCACGGCGCCAGACTTCCGTCACGTCCGCGAGATTGAAATCGTACTGATAGTGTTCCGGGTTGCGGAGCGGCGTAGTCTCAGCGTCCGTTTCACGCTGGGACTTTCCCGCATTGGCGTGCTTGAGGATGTTGAGACCCTCGGCGTAGGCAGCCATCAGGCCGTATTCGATGCCGTTGTGGACCATTTTCACGAAATGCCCGGCACCGGACGGGCCGCAATGGAGATAGCCTTCTTCGGCCGTACCGCCAACCTTTTCGCGGCCGGGAGTGCGATCGACGTTTCCACGGCCAGGAGCGAGCGTTTTGAAAATGGGGTCGAGGTGCTTCACGATATCGTTTTCGCCGCCGATCATTTGGCAGTAGCCGCGCTCGAGGCCCCAGACGCCGCCGCTGGTGCCGACGTCGCAATAGTGAATGCCTTTCGCGGAAAGCTCTTTGGCGCGGCGGATGTCGTCGATGTAGTAGGAGTTGCCGCCGTCGATGATGATGTCGCCGAATCGAGTTTGCTCGGTCAGCTCGTGCAATCGTGGCGTCGACAACTGCAGCGGGAACCATCAGCCAGATAGCGCGGGGCTTTTGCAATTTCTTCACGAAATCGTCGAGTGAAGTCGGCTCCCGTGGCGCCTTCTCCCGAGAGCTGTTTCACGGAGTCCGCGCTGCGGTCGTACACCACGCAAGTGTGGCCATTTTTCTGCAAGCGGCGCACCATGTTGGCGCCCATTCTGCCCAGTCCGATCATGCCAAGTTGCATTGCGGTTGCTCCTGTGCCTTCGTTTTGTAAATCTTCAGACAGTTTTCAAGTGCAAGCTAAGTGTTATTTTATGCGAGCGCTTGATGGATGGCGTCCGCCAGAGTCGCCAGCCCCGCAGCTACATCTTTGCCGAGATGAACACGCAACGCGCGCCGGCCGCGCTCCGCGAGCACGGCAAAATCGCCGCGCGCTTGGGCGGATTTCACCACGCCAAAAGTGTATTTCTGCCCGGGAACCAGGATATCCACCGCGTCGTCGCAAGTAATCTGCAAGAAAACACCCGAATTAGGGCCGCCTTTGTACGCTTGCCCGGTGGAGTGAAGAAAGCGCGGACCAAAGCCGAGTACGGTAGCGACTTTTTTGTTGTCGCGAACGGCGAGGCGAATCGCTTGCAGCGCTTCTTCGTCGGCCTTGTTCATGGTGATGTAGCCGAGCAAGGCGAAATAATCCCCTGCGCCGAGGCGTGCGAGGTGTTTTTTCAAAAAGCCCGCGAGGGTTCCCCCGCCCTTGAGCGCGGCGGTGTTTTTCAGGTCGGCGTAGAGTTTAGCGCCATCGCCTGTAAAGAAAGGCGATTCCGATGGCAGCTTGCCGGTCGATTCATACTCGGAGGTCAATTTGCGCGTTTCCGTTTTGCTGGCTTCGACATCGGGTTGGTTGAACGCGTTAATGCCGATGAGCGCGCCAGCGACGGCCGTGGCAATCTCCCAGCGGAAGAATTCCTGGCCAAGGCTGTAGATGTCCGGCAAGACGATGCGAACAACTGGGTTGCCGGCTTTTGCGAGGGCATCGATCGCGGCGGATTGTTCCTTGTCCGGATCGGACTCGAGACGAAGGTACGCGAAAACGCGGTCTGTTGCCGTAGAGCATCCGGCTTGGCCAGGCATTCGCGGTCGACGGGAATGATTCCTTTGCCGGATTTTCCCGTGGACTCCGCGAGCAACTGTTCAAGCCAAGCGCCGAGATCAAAAATTCCCAGGCGACGTGATGATGGTCATTTTGTCGCGGCCCTGATTGGCGGCGGTGCCAAGAATCGCTCCCAGAATCACACCGGGATTCGTCGTCGCGTCGGTGTCCTCGCCGCACGCCACGACCATCTTTTTCGTGATTTTCAAAAATTTCGCGATATCCATTCCCATCACGGCGCCGGGCACCATGCCGAAATTGGACAAAGCGCCGAGTACCGGCCGCCGATGCTCGGCACGCCCATGAAGACTCTTGCGGAACTTGTCTTTTTCAGCCACGCGCTGCATTTTCGAGCCGGGATCCGTGATGGCGATGAAGCGGTTGCCGACTTCTTTTTCGCCGACTTTCGCTTTGATGCGATCGAAAAAATATTGCTTGTAGATGTTGGGCTCGAGGGTGCTTCCGGATTTGCTCGAAACGATGCAGATCGTGCTTTTTAGATCGACGGATTCTTCGATGGCCTTAATTTGCGCGGGATCGGTGGAATCGAGTACGTGAAGGTCCGGATAGCCTGCCGCTTTGCCGAAGGTCATGCGCAGAACTTCGGGGCACAGGCTGGAGCCTCCCATGCCAAGCAGCAAGGCGTTTTTGAAGGCGGCTTTCTTAATGTCGGCGGCGATTTCCTTCAGCTTGTCGATGTCTTCGATCTGTTGTTCGGTAATATCCAGCCAGCCGAGCCACTTCTCCTCGTCCGCCCCGGTCCAGAGCGTGGCGTCTTTCTGCCACAGGCGTTTTACTTTGCCGTTTTTCTTCCAATCCTGAAGTGAGGCATTTACGTCCGTTGCCAGTTTTCGGGGAGGGTATAAGTCTGGCGATTTACGCTCACGCATTCACCCCTGCACTTTTTCCAGTGGCGTCGAGGAGCTGTTTGAAGGCATCCGCGAAAAGTTTAACGCCGTCAGACCAGGAGTTTGTCAGTGACTTCTTTCATCGAGATACCGGCTTTGGCGAGATTGTCCATGGTAGTGCGCGCCGAATTCACGTCTTCCGTCAGGCTGTTGCGGAGTTTGCCGTGGTCACGGAAAGCATCGAAAGTAGCCGGAGGAATGGTGTCCACGGTATCGGCGCCGATCAGTTCTTCCACGTAGATGACGTCGCGATATTTGGGATTCTTCGTGCTGGTGCTGGCCCAGAGCAGGCGCTGCGTTTGCGCACCTTTGGCGGCCAGGGCCTTCCACCGCGCGCCGCCAAAAAGCTCCTGATATTTTTTGTACGTGAGCTTGGCGTTGGCGATGGCGATTTTCCCGTGGATGCTTTCGAGCAGTGCCTTTTGCGCGGGGTCAGCCGCGGTCTTAAGCTTCTCATCGATTTTTCCATCGATCGAGAGAATCGATGCGGCTCACGAAAAAGCTGGCGACGCTCGCGATCTGGCCGATGTCCTGGCCTTTGGCGGCGCGAGCTTCGAGAGCGGCTAGGAAAGCTTCCGCGACTTGCTCGTACGCGGACTGCGCGAAAAGCAGCGTGATATTGATGTTCAGGCCATCTTCGAGGAGTTGGCGGATCGCAGGAATGCCTTCGGGAGTGGCAGGAACCTTGATCATGACATTCGGGCGATTGACGGACTTCCAAAGGCGGCGGGCTTCGTCGATCGTGCCCTTGGTGTCGTTGGCGAGATAGGGAGAGACTTCGAGGCTGACGTAGCCGTCGCGGCGCTTGGACTCGGCATAAACGGATTTGAAAATGTCGCAAGCGTCCTGAACGTCGCGTATAGCGATTTTCTCGAAGAGGCCTTTGGCGTCCAGTTTCTTTGCGTCGGGCGAATTCGAGGATGTCTGAGTAGACGCTGCTGCCGGTGATGGCCTTTTCAAAAATCGCGGGGTTGGAAGTCATGCCGCGGAGCCCATCATCCTCGATGTATTTTTTCAGGCCGCCGCTGGTGAGCAAGTCTCTACGGATGTAATCCATCCAGGGGGATTGGCCGAAAGCCAGCAGGGCCTTCAGGGGATTGGCGCTTTGCGCGGTGCCGAGATTTGGGACTGTGGTGGTCGTCGTCATGATGATTCTCCTCTAGCGTTGGAAACCCGTTGAATCTCTATTGTACTCCTTGGGAGTCGGGAGCGCCGTTCACTTCCGTCCACATGCCCATAAGCCAATGTCAGGCTGAGGTTATGAGCCAGGGCAGTACTTTGTCTCCAGCGCCTTGACCTTGCCAAGACGCCGCACGTGGCGCTCTTCGTTCGAAAATTTCGCGCCCATGAATGTCGTCACCAAATCGTGCGCCAGGGCCACGCCAATGACGCGGGAGCCCAGCACCAGCACGTTGATATTGTCGTGCTCAACGCCCTGATGCGCGGAATAGGTGTCGTGGCACATGCCCGCGCGGATGCCCGGGAGCTTATTGGCAGCGACGCTGGCGCCCACACCGCTGCCGCAAATCAGCACGCCGCGTTCGGCCTTGCCATCAAGCACCGCTCGGCCAACAGCTTCCGCGAAATCCGGATAATCGGACGGATTCTCGTTGAAGGCCCCGACATCCAGAACGTCGTTTCCCATCGAGCGCAACACGTCGCCCATGGCGTTTTTGAGTTGAAAGCCCGCGTGATCGGAACCAATCACAACTTTCATCTAAGGCTCACTTTCCCATGACTTCTTTGACTGCCGCAATCACGTTTTCCATTTCAAAACCGAATTTCTTGAGCAAATCCTTGAGCGGGGCGGACGCTCCGAAGGAGCGCATGCCTATGATTTTGCCTTTAGGGCCGACGTAGCGGTCCCAGCCAAAGACGGATTCCATTTCGACGGAAACGCGCGCGGTTACGCTCGATGGCAAAACACTTTCCTTGTAGGCGGCCTCCTGCTTTTCGAAAAGTTTCCAGCAGGGCATGCTGACGACGCGGGCTTTGATCCCTTCGCCGGTCAGCTTTTCATAGGCTGCGGCGCAGAGACCGACTTCGCTTCCGGTGCGCGAGCAAGATGACGTCCGGTTTTCCGCCAGCGGCATCTGCGAGCACGTAAGCTCCTTTGGCCACACCGGATGCGGGAGCGTACTTTGTGCGATCAAAAGTTGGCACGGCCTGGCGCGTGAAAACGAGCGTCGAGGGGCCGTGCGCGTGCTGGATCGCCACTTTATAGGCTTCCACGACTTCGTTCGCATCCCCAGGACGAAAGACGAGCATGTTAGGCATGGCGCGATAGGAGGCAAGCTGCTCGACCGGCTCGTGTGTTGGCCCGTCTTCGCCAACGCCGATGGAATCGTGCGTGAAAATGTAAAGTGCCGGAATTTCCATCAACGCGCCGAGACGCATGCTGGGGCGCATGTAGTCGCTAAAATTGAAAAAGGTAGCGCTGAAGGCGCGGAGCTTCGAGAGCGTCAAGCCGTTGACGATGGCGCCCATGGCGTGTTCGCGCACGCCGAAATGGATGTTGCGGCCGTGATAGGCGTCGGGAAAAAAATCGCCGGCGCCTTCGAAGGTGAGATTGGTCTTGTTGGATTTGGCCAGATCGGCCGAGCCGCCGATAAGCCACGGAATGCTCGCGGCGAGCGCATTTAGAGTTTTTCCAGAGCTCTCGCGTGTCGCCATGCCCTTTGGGATCGGCGGGGAAGGAGGGCAAATTTTTGTCCCAGCCGTCGGGAAGCTGGCCGCTTTGCATGCGATTCAACTGATCGGCGAGCTGCGGGAACTGTTTTTTGTATTCCGCAAATTTCGCGTTCCAAGCGGCATGGGCTTCGGCGCCACGTTTGCCTATGCCGTTCTTGAATTGATCGTAGACGCCATCCGGCACGAGGAACTTTGCATCTTCCGGCCAGCCGTAATTCTTTTTAACCAACTTCACTTCCGCTTCGCCCAGAGGCTCCCCGTGCGCTTCGTACGTATCCTGCTTATGTGGGGAAGCCGTATCCGATGTGGCTATCGACGATGATGAGGGTCGGCTGCTCCTTCGTGGCTTGGAACACTTCGAACGCCCGCCCCAGGGAATCAAGATCATTCGCATCCGCAACCCTGCGTGACGCTCCATCCATAGCCCAAGAAACGCGTCATCACGTCTTCGCTAAACGACCAATCCGCCGGACCATCCAGCGTGACGCGATTGTTGTCGTACACCCAGCAAAGATTCGACAGCTTCAAATGCCCGGCTAACGAAGCCGCTTCGCTGCACACGCCTTCCATGATGTCGCCGTCGCCGCAGACGCAGTACACGTTAAAATCAAAAATATCGAAGCCTGGCTTGTTGAAATTTGCTCCGAGCCATTTGCTCGCGATAGCCATTCCGACGCTGTTTCCGGCGCCCTGTCCAAGCGGGCCAGTGGTGGTCTCCACGCCGGTGGTGATGTGCGATTCCGGATGGCCCGGGAGTTTTGCTGCCAATTTGGCGGAAGCGCTTGATCTCGTCCATGGAAACGGCAAGGGTATCCAGGATTTTGCCGTCTTTCGTGGCCTCTTTCACGCCTGCAAGATGAAGCGTGGCGTACAAAAGCATCGAAGCGTGGCCGGCGGAAAGAACGAATCGGTCGCGATTGGGCCAGGTGGGATCGGCGGGATCGTAACGCAAGTGCTTCTGCCAAAGTTCATAGGCGACCGGCGCCAACCCCATGGGCGCGCCGGGGTGCCCGGAATTTGCCTGTTGAACGGCGTCTATCGCCAGCGTGCGGATGGTGTTGATGCTCAACAGGTCGAGATTCGGCTGGCTCACTTTGGCTCCTGTGGCGGGCAGCAGAAGCTCCCGCGGACACTCGCTAAGGTTTGATGCACCGCGCTACAGAACGGATGAAGTGATTTTACGCCAAATTGAAAGCAGGCGTTCTCGGGGAAGGCGAATCGTCATTGGAAACTTCCCACGTGTTCGCGCCCGGCGCTCCCTAAAGGCGAGTGGCCCTCCAGCGAAACAAGAAAAATTACCGCGCCATTCCGGGGAAGTCAATCAAGTTACAAACCGTTCACATTTCCAAGCGACGCATAGGTTCGAGGACTCAGTGCGGAAAGAAAACTTCACCCATATGCAGCGAATCCGCCAGGCGTTGAGCGCAGCTCCCATACATGCTACTTTTTCTAGCTGCCCTGCCCGGGTGGCGGAATGGCAGACGCTGAGGACTTAAAATCCTCCGGGGATTTTTCCTCATGTGGGTTCGACTCCCACCCCGGGCACCATTTTATTCTGATCACATTTTCAAAGATGACGGATCCGCGTTGCTCGCTTACGTTTGTTTACGATCCAGCGCGCAGGGCTCCTGGTTTTCAATTGCTGGCCGCGCTACTATTTGCGAAGTCCGCTTCGTCGTAGGTTTTTTCTCCCCGCAGAACGTCTTCGTCCCCGGAGCTCCATCCCTGGCTCGACGATATCGTATAAGAAACCGTGGCGTCCTTATCCGGAGTTGCTAGCGCATGAAACTTCACGCCGCTGAACTCCGTCTGCCCTGCAAGGAACCCACTAATCAGGTCTGTGCCGTCGACGGTAGCTTGAAAGTCAGCGATTAGTGTCGGGCCTGCGACAGGAACCTTAAGGTTGTAGGTCACCTTGACGTTGGCATGGTCTTTCTCAAATGTAATTCGAAACTGGATCGGAATATCGTCGATGGACATGCGAATTTCCTCCCGGAGCCACTAGAAGGTGGCCGTCAATTACATCTATGGTATAGGCCCGCCCCGTTTTGTCCACTAAAACGTCGTTGTGGTCCCGTTTCCGATTACCCGGCAAACCGGGCCACAGGGTTGCAGCGTCGTTGAACAGACGATGGTCTATCGTGCCAGCTCCCAATCGAGAGCAATGACCGCCAGCGCGAGAGACCCAGATGTCTCGATGCTGGACCAAAGCTAGGCAGTGAATCGCAGGCTTGCAGATGCTAGTTCGGGGAGGATGCTAATTCTGTGGGGTAACGTCCACGATCTTGAAGCCCGCTGGCACCGCAAACAATTCCCCGGCTGGCTCCGTTCGGTTCACCTGTGTGACCGTCGTCGTGAAGTCGCCTTTCCGCGGATCGTTATGCTTCTCCAATAAATTCAATCGAAGATCTTCCGCGTACCAATATTCATCCGTCACCACGATGGACTGGCCCGTTCCCGTGCTCCGCGCGTCGTACGTATTTGTCCGCCGGTATCCGTGCACGTAGAATCCCTCCATCGTTTGCGTTCCCAGATCTTCCAGTTGCACATTCGTGCTCGGACGAAACCGCTGGTCCATTTGCGCCCAGTTCGCGGGAGGAGCCGTAGCCGGTTCGCGCGAAAGCGTGCTTTGCCGTGCGATATGCGTGTTCAGATTCAGGTACGTGTTCAGCCGCGTTTGTGGGTCGTAAATGTGAACGGACAGGAGCGTCGACGTCGGCTTTCGTTCCAGTCCAACCGGCAAAAACGCATGCGCCTCGTTGTGAATTTGCCCTTGCGAGTCGCGAGCAATCAGAGAAGTAGCCACACGTTGCCAGATGCTCCCGTCTTTCAGCTCGCGTTTCACTTCGGTCGTTACCGTCGCGGAAAACGGCTGCCCTGCCACCGGCGTCACAAAGATGCCCTCTTGCGGTTCCAGCGTTGGCAGCCCCGGCGTCTGCCCTGCCACAGTCCACCAACTCGCCGCCAACAACAGCGCGCATCCAACGATCAATAAGCTCCTTCGCCACATAATTCACCCCCGGTGGTCCGTGCGCCGCATCCCCAATTCCGGTCGTGACGTACGATTCGTCACGTTGCCCGCGGCCCACCGCTATCCAAGCGGGTAGTATAGCCCCGTTTCGCCCGCCGCCGCGTAGACCTCGCCACACTGTCATTTCGAACACAGCAAGGCAAGCGCCATGGCGCGCAGCCGCCCCTTCACGCCTTGCGATTTGACTTTGTTTCCCCGGAGGTCGTTCTTTCCCCATCCTTCCATACTCCGCTCTTGGCTTTTCCACAGTTCCACACCCGTATCAAGCAAGTTACTCCCCGCCCAACTCCTTGAAATCCTTTAACTTCCATCCGCCCGATTCGAATAACAATGGAGTAATAGAAATGGCTATTGACAGTCAGTAACTATCGCGCTACACTTCAACATGGTCGTCGCCAACTCCGCCTTTCACCCCGGCCCTATCCGTAAATCCGTCCCCGCTTCTGAACTCCGTGTACTCTGCGTCTCTGCGTTTAGCTCTCCGAATTTTTCCTCCCCCGACTTTAAACTTTCAACTTTCAACCGTTTTTCTCCTATCTCCTTTAGAATCCGCACTTCCGGAAAACACAGCCGTAACCCCATTGGAATGAGCAGTTCCAAAACAAAGCACTTAAAACTCTTCAGAATGAGCACTTACAAAAAAACAGGGGAGGGGGGCCCGACCGCCAAAGTCCGCTCCATGGCTTTCGGAAATCGGCTCGCCGGATACGATTCGGCACAGCCTCCGCAGGAACTTGCTTCCATGCCGCCCTCTTCTTCTACACTGCCTACGGCTCAAGGATTCGCTGAGCAAGGTAGGGCAAGCGCAATCGCCGAAGGCGCGAAGTTGCGAAAACGCAAAGATTCGCCCCGCGGCGTTCCGGGAGGCAGGTGTGACGAGTACCGAGACTTTCGATCTGATCGTGATCGGCTGCGGCCCGGCGGGAGAAAAAGCCGGCGCCCAGGCCGCCTATTTCGGCAAGCGCGTCGCCGTGATCGAGCGCGCGGAGCACATGGGCGGAAGCTGTATCAATACCGGAACGGTTCCGAGCAAAACCTCGCGCGAATCCGCGCTCTATTTTTCCGGACTCAAGCAGCGCGGACTTTACGGCATCGATTACTCGCTCAAAGAAAATCTAACCGTTCACGATTTCATGCGCCATGAACGCGAAGTCGTCGAAATGGAGCGCCGCCGCATCCTCAAAAATCTCGAACTGCATCACATCGAGCTTGTTCGCGGCCAGGCAGCGTTCGAGGACGCGCACACCGTTGCGGTGACCGGCGCAAATGGAACGCGCCGTCTTCGCGGCGAAGTCATTCTGATCTCCACCGGCTCGAAGCCCCATCGCCCGTCGGAAATCGCGTTCGACGATGTCCATACCTTTGATTCGGACACATTTCTGCAGATGGACCGCATTCCCAAGAGCCTCGCCGTTATCGGCGGCGGCGTCATCGGCTGCGAATATGCTTCGATTTTCATGGCGCTCGGAGTCGAAGTCACCCTCGTCGATGGCCGCGACCGTCTGCTGCCGTTTCTCGATGGAGAAATTTCCGATCGTCTTGCGCGACCGCCTCACGGCGCTCGGCATGCGTTTCCTGTTCAACGAGCGTCCCGTAAAAGTCGAAAATTCCTCCGCAGGCGTTCGCCTTTCGATGAAAAGCGGCAAGACGCTCGAGACCGACGCCGCGCTCTTTGCCGCAGGCCGCCGCGCCGCAGTGGATGGGCTTGCTCTGGAAAAAGCCGGCCTCGCCATCAACGACCGGGGCTACATTCCCGTTGACGAAAACTATCGCACTTCTATCCAAATATTTATGCCGCGGGCGATGTGATTGGATTTCCCGCGTTGGCTTCCACTTCGATGGAGCAAGGCCGCGTTGCCGTTTGCCACGCATTTGGCTTCAAGTACAAACAGCGCGTCGCGTCGATGCTTACCGATGGGGATTTACACCATTCCGGAAATTTCTGCCGCCGGCGAAACCGAAGAATCCTGCAAGGAAAAGAAGATCGACTATTGCGTGGGCCGCGCCCTCTACGAAAACAACGCGCGCGGCCACATTATTGGAGACACCGCCGGAATGCTCAAGCTCATCTTCGCGCGCGCGGACCGCAAGCTTCTTGGCGTTAGCCTGATCGGCGAAAGCGCTACTGAACTCATCCACATCGGCCTCATGGCTCTCGACAACGGCCAGTCCATCGACGAATTCATCCAGCAGGTTTTCAACTATCCGACGCTCAGCGAAACTTATAAATACGCGGCGTACGACGGCCTCGGCAACCTCGCCGGCCACAAACTTCGCGAAGGCTAGCCGCTGCGCGCATCTTCTGGCATGCTCAAGGTCGTGAGCAAAATAAAGCCAGGACTCTCATTCCTGTCGATTTCTGCCATCGCTGCCGCGCTGATTCTGTTTTCTTGCCAAGCTAGCAGCCAGCCCGGCTCGCAGGCGCAACAAGCACCGAGCGCCTATCTTGGCTTCGATCTCAATATTTTTCCGGGCAAGGATGCACTTCCGGTTTTGCGAAAAACATTCTCCTTCAGCAGCTACTGGCTTAGTCCGCCTCCTGGAGAGAAAACAAACAACTGGCTCGGTCAGCGCGAACTCCTGCGTGCGCAAGGATTCGGTTTCTTGCTTCTATATCGCGGCCCTCTGAGCCGCGAACTCAAGAATAAAGCGGCAGCGGCGCAGAAGGGAACCCTCGATGCGCGGAACGCGGTTTCCGTCGCCAAGAGCGAAGGCTTTCCCGTGCAAGCGATCATTTTTCTCGATATCGAAGAAGGAGGCCGCCTGCCCGCGACGTATCATGCTTATTTGCACGCTTGGGCTGGCGGGCTCGCAGAAGCCGGTTATCGTGCTGGCGCGTACTGTTCCGGAATGCCCGTGAAAGAAGAACCGGACGCCACAATCACTACCGCGGACGACATACGCGCGCATGCTCCCTCGGCGGATTTCGTTTATTTCATTTTCAACGATGCTTGCCCGCCTTCGCCCGGTTGCACCTATCCGCAGAATCCGCCGTCGCCAGCGACAGGAGGCATTTCCTACGCGTCGGTCTGGCAATACGCGCAGACACCGCGCCGCAAGGAATTCACTGCACACTGTCCGCCGGGCTATCACACGGACGGCAACTGCTATGCTCCTAACGACACCGCGCACGCCTGGTTTCTCGACGTGGATACCGCTAACTCCCCCGATCCTTCTAACGCAGCTGGT
This sequence comes from uncultured Acidobacteriota bacterium, assembly GCA_963804545.1. Classification (GTDB taxonomy): domain Bacteria; phylum Acidobacteriota; class Terriglobia; order Acidiferrales; family UBA7541; genus Acidiferrum. The sequence goes on along the minus strand of CAWDQW010000003.1, from coordinate 930,681 downwards.
CCGAGCAGATAGAGTTGCGATTTCAAGATTCGGAATTGTTGTGAAGAATTAGTCGGTTGGATTTCTCGGAAATTTGAAGTAGGGAAGCCGCACGCCGTTGATCAAAATCTGGTCTGCGCGGATATTTGTCGGCGCCTCAAATCCTTGCCGTCCCGCCATTTGTGACGTAATCGTCTTCATCCACGCCGTCTCCGCTCACGCCCAGTCCGCCCACGAGCACGCCGTTGCGATACAATCCCGCGCTTCCCGGGAAAAAAACAATTCCGCTCTTGTTGACGTTCGCCGGTCCCGCCTGCATTCCCTGCGTGCAAGGATTTGCGACGTCCTGCAAATACAGATTGAAAAATGGTCCGGCGGGCGAACCGTCAATCCCCGGCGGGAAAAAAGGCTGCGAGCCAAAGCTGATCGTGCGGTTTGTGACGGCCGTGCCCATCGGCACCTGATTCAAATCCGCCGCCGTCCGCGCGGAGCTGTTGAAGTACACCATGTTTCGTGCTTTGCTGGCCGCCACGTCAATGCTGAAGACCGTCGCATCCTGCATCCGCCGCAAGCCGATCATCGTGCCATCGAGGTCGGCAACCGCAATGGCCATCCGCGCGCGCGAGCCGATCGGCAATCGGATCGCGGCGCGCGTCATGTTCGCGGTAGCTTCCGCATTGCTCAAGATAGTTTGGACGTCCGTGGCGCTCAATCCGCCGAGCGGTCCCGCAGCGGGTGTGATTAGATCGCCGTCCGGCGGCTGCCCCGCGCTATTCGCCGGCGCAACGAAATACGATCCGGTGCCCACGACCGGTCCCACAGAAACGCTCGACGGCAGCGAGGTCTGCGTTACGAATGGAAGCGCGACTCCTCCAATGAAAACAACTCCGGGAGCTGCCGGTGTCGGTCCAAAGGAGTCTGACGGCCCGGTGCGCTGCGTCGTCGAGCCGACGAACGCCGCATACTCCGCCACGTTGAGATCGCTCGAAGATGTAACGACTCCAATCCCTCCCACAACAACATTCTGATAAAAAATCGGTACGCCGCCGGGATTCACAGCCAGAGGATTGGAGTCCATCACATCGGCTTTCCCGGTTAGAACTCCCGGTCCAAATCCTCCGTTAAGCGCGAGGGATGGAGGAATCTGGCTCTGAAACGCCGCGGTGTTCACAAGCGTGCATCCACGATTTGTATTCTCGATCCCATACAGATCAGCGGGGGGCTGCGTTCGTTACGCCGGGCGGAAAATGAATCCCGCTGATGAATCGCACCGTGCGCGAGGAAAGCGGCGCTTGATCATTGCTGAAAAACGCGCCAGTACGCGCCAGGGCCACGGCCACATCATTCGCGTCGAGCGACTGTCCGAAATTTCCTATCGCCGATCGCTGGCGCGTTTTGCGTGCGAAACACGCCGAGCACAAATCCAGCGCGGTCCACCACCGCCACCACCATATCGACATTCAGCGGAATTCACAGCCGCTTGCACGATGTTCTGCACGTCGGCGACTTGCAGCGGTTGCACCGCCGCTACCGGCGGCGGAGGAGTTGGAGTGCTGCTCCCGCCGCCACAGCCCAATAACAGCAGCGCGAGAACTCCGGCTATGCCCAGCGTCAGCAAAATGCCCATCGCCAGCGTTTTTTGACGCTGTTCCAGGGCGCGCCGTGACGCGACCGGCCTCCGAATCGAGTGTTCCTTTTGCATGAAGGGTATCTTCCTTAGTAACACGCCTCCCTGACCCCTCAATTGTTCGCGAGCGCGCAGTTCCTATCGGTGAATGCGCGCGACGCGTAAGAATTGTTATCGCTTGTGTTCACTTTTCGCGGAAATGGGTTGCCCGCCTTCGGGCCGATATTGTTAGCTAGAATGCGATCCCTTTTACTTGCGCAAATTCTCCCAGGCCGAAGGCATGCTCGCTCTCTCTTCGCGAACCTCTCGACGCGTCAATGGCTCGGCTCGCGCCGGGCTTGGGATGTCGCTCGCGATCTTCGGATTGGCGAGCGCCTCTGGCGCGCAGCAATCTTCTCCCGGGCAGCCATCCTCGGCTGGTGGACAGGCTACGGTTCAGAAATCGAGTGAACCGGTCGCCGCTCAGCGCATTCCACGCCAGCAGGCTTTGACGACCGCGGCCGTCGACGGCGTCTTGCGCGAAACCATCTCGGCGAACGAATCGCGGCCCGTTGCTGCGGCTCAATTGACTCTTCGGCACTTGCAGACCGGACAAATTTTGCGCTCCACTTCCTCCGTGGAAGGTATTTTTCGAATTCTTCTTCTCTCGCCTGGCCACTATGAATTTCGCGTGGAAGCCGAAGGATACGCTCCCTTTCGTAATTTCTGATCTCAGCGCTCAACGCCAACGAAGTCACCACGCTGGAAATTTCTCTGGTCGCGCACCAGCAGCGCGGAATTTCGCTCGCGGCTTCCTCGTCTGCCCGAGCTTGGCCCCGCCACCGCACCTGCTTCCTTGCCGGCGCTCGGCAGTTATCGCGAACTTCGTCACCGCCTCGATTCCGATCCCAATTACATCGCGGAACTCGCGCCCGAATACCTGCCTCCCGTCGCCGATATTTACAACGTGGTCCCCAATCGCTGGGCGCTCAATCAACCGGACTATCGCCGCTACCCGCAGAAAGGCGAGTATCCCTACACCAAACCGCACTGGTACGACCCTTTCAATCGCAATCGCTTCAAAGGCGATGAGCCCATCTGGCCCGAACGTTTTTGGCCAGCAGATTTTCTTGAATTTCACCGCGTCGTCAGAAACATTTTTCGATGGCCGCCGCGTTCCTTCGCCGAGCGGAGTAAGCGCAGCCGAGCCCGGCAGCTCCGGCTTTTTTGGCCGCGGCGAGCAAGCTTTTTTCGACCAGACTTTGCGGTTCAGTTTCGATCTATTTCCACGGCGACGCGTCCTTTAAGCCAGTCGATTGGCGCATTCGCATCACGCCGGAGCTCAGCCTCAATAATCTCGACGTTCGCGAGCTTGGCATTGTCAGCCCTAACGTGCTCGCTGGCACCGACCGCTTCGACGACCATCTTGGTCCTTCAAGAAGCCTTCGTCGAAGTGAAGCTCCACGATCTCAGCAACAACTACGATTTCATTTCCGTGCGCGCTGGGCATCCAGCAATTCAATGCCGATTTCCGCGGATTCCTCTTTGTTGACGAGCAGCCCGGCCTGCGCATTTTCGGCAATTGGAACAGCGATCGCATCGAGTACAACGCCACGTATTTTCAGATGCTCGAGAAAAATACCAACAGCGGCCTCAACACTTTTAACCGCCGTCACCAGCAAGTAGTTGTGGCGAACGTCGTATCATTCAGGATTTTTTCTTTCCCGGCTACACCGCGGAATTTGTCGGCGCGTGGAATAAGGATGACCCGAGCGTGCATTACGACGACAACGGATTTCTTGTGCGCCCCGCGCCCATCGGCAGCGTCATCGATCAAGGACCCGGAGGCGGTCCGCTCGCGCACGGTATTCGCGTCGGCTATTTCGGCTGGCTTGGCAGCGGCCACATTCGCCGCATCAATCTCACGCACGCTTTTTATCAGGCCGTGGGCGAAGACACGTTCAATCCAATCGCGGGTCGTGCCGTCACCGTGAACGCGCAAATGGCCGCCGTCGAGCTTTCCTACGACCGCGATTGGATCCGCTATCGCGTTTCCACGTTCTACACTTCCGGCGACGCCAATCCGCGAGATGGCCGCGCACGCGGCTTCGATTCCATCGACGATCTTCCGAATTTTGCACGGAGGCATCTTCAGTTTCTGGAATCGCGAAGACATTCGTCTTCTGGGCTCCGGCGTTCAGCTGACCACCGATGGCAGCCTGATTCCGTCTCTGCGTTCCAGCAAAGAAGAGGGCCAGGCCAATTTCGTGAATCCGGGAATTTTTCATCGCGAACGCGGGAGCGGATTTTGACATCACTCCCAAGCTAAAGGGTTTTGCGAATTTCAATTACCTGCGATTCGAGCGCACCGAGCCGCTCGAATACGTTTTGTTCGAGTCTCCCATTCGCCACAGCATCGGCGAAGACTTTGGCGTCGGGGTGACGTATCGCCCCCCGCTCACGGAAAACATCGTACTCACCGCGGGCGCGTCCGCTCTGCAGCCCGGCGATGGGTTCAAAGATATTTACACGAGCCGCACACTTTTCTCGCTTTTCGGCTCGATGAAATTTACTTTCTGAGGAAACGCATTTAATGATCTCGCCGAGCACAAATTCAAAACGCTCTTCTCTGCGCGGTCTCTGCGTCCTCTGCGTCTCTGCGTTATCTTTTCTCCTGGTTCTTTACGCCGAATCGTCCTCAAAAGTACACGCGAAACAAGAGGCTGTATCCAGTTCGCGGCCAGTCCCAGGAAGAAGCCGATCGCAAATCGTCAGGCTGCATCTACCTGCCACACTTCAACCGACGAGCCGACGATGCATCCCACGAAAACCGTTTTCCTCGGCTGCACCGATTGCCACGGCGGCAATGCTTCAATCACTGTTGCCAGCAAGCACGGCGCCAAATTCCACCAGGTACAAAGCCGCAAAAGAAAAAGCCCACGTCCAGCCGCGCGACGCGAGCTTCAAAGACCGTTCCGCTCTGCCCGAACGCACCTACACGAAATGGCTTGCAAGAGTCTCCCGAGTTCATCAAGTTTGTGAATCCTGGCGACCTGCGCGTCGCGCCGGAAACCTGCGGAGCCGCTGGCTGCCACGCCAAGGAAGTTCGCGCTGCCTCGACGAGCATGATGACGCACACCGGATTGCTATGGGGCGCCGCGCTCTATAACAATGGCGGCTATCCCACAAAGAACACTCGCTTCGGCGAAAGCTACGATCGCGACGGCAAGCCGCAATCCATCAAAACGTTTCCGCCTCCTACAGCCGAGGAAACGCGCTTTAAAGGCGTGCTCCCCGAACTAGATCCCCTTTTGCGCTGGGAGATTTCTCAGCCGGGAAACGTGCTGCGCGTTTTTGAACGCGGCGGCGAGAAAAAATCCGAACTCGGGAATCCCAATCGCGAGGAAGATCCTGGTAAGCCCGACGACAAATTGAGTGACCGAGGGTTTGGCACGGAACTCCGCACCGATCCCGTATTCCTTGGCTTGCAGAAAACGCGTCTCGTCGATCCCGTCATGTCGCTGCCGGGCACCAACGATCATCCCGGAGACTATCGCGCGAGTGGCTGCACCGCGTGCCACGTGATTTACGCAAATGATCGCGACCCATCGCACTCAGGCTCCTACGCGCAGTTTGGCCACTCCGGTTTCAGCGCGTCTTCGGATCCGACGATTCCCAGGAACGAGCCCGGCCACCCCATTAAGCACGTCTTTACGCGCTCGATTCCATCGAGCCAGTGCATGGTCTGCCACATCCATCCCGGCACGAACATGTTGACCACGTATTTCGGCCTGACCTGGTGGGACAACGAAATCGATGGCGACAAAATGTATCCGGCGAAGCAGCGCAATCCGACGGAAGAGCAGCGCTATCAATCTTTCCTGCGCAATCCGGAAGCAGCCGCCGCGCGCGGCCTCTGGAGCGACGAGAAATTTCTCGAAAATCTCGGCAGCCCGGAATTCAACGCGAAATTGAAAACAACGCAGTTCGCCGATTTCCACGGCCACGGCTGGGTATTCCGCTCCGTTTTCCAGCACGACCGCAAAGGGAATTGGCTGGACAAGGACGGCAAAAAGATAGCTTTCGACGATCCGGACCGCTTTGGAAAAGCCGTGCATCTCGCCGACATCCATCTGGAAAAAGGCATGCAGTGCAACGACTGCCATTTTGCGCAGGACAATCACGGCAACGGAAAAATTTACGGCGAACCGCGCGCCGCCGTTGAAATCGACTGTATCGATTGCCACGGCACGATCCGCAGCAAAGCCACGCTCGTCACCTCCGGTCCCGCCGCGCCTGAAGGCGGCCGTCATCTCGACACGCTGCGCACGCCGTGGGGCTTGCGCCGCTTCGAGTGGCGCGCGGATGGCGCCGTGATTCAGCGCTCCATGTCTGAAGAAAACAAAGAGTGGGAAATCGTGCAGACCGCCGATTCCGTCACGCCGGGAAACGTGCACTTCAGCATGAAATCGTTCCGCGCCAAATTGATGACCAAGGACGGAAGCGTCGCTTCGCAAATGCCGCAAGACGACGAGCACCTCGCGCATGCCAATTCCTCGATGACCTGCTACTCCTGCCACACGTCGTGGACGCCAACCTGTTTCGGGTGCCACCTGCAAATGACGGCCAACGCGCGCAAACCGATGCTGCACAACGAAGGCCTCACCACGCGAAACTACACCAGCTACAATTTTCAGGTTCTTCGCGACGATATTTACATGCTCGGAGTTGATGGCACGGTCACCGGCCATCGCATCGCTCCCGCACGGTCTTCGTGCGCGATCCTCGTCAGTTCGCAAAACGCGAACCGCGATTGGCTCTACTACACGCAGCAAACTATTTCTGCTCCAGGTTTTTCCGGCCAAGCTTTCAGCACGTTCGTTCCACACACCGTGCGCGCCAAGGAAACCAAACAGTGCAGCGATTGCCACGTTTCCGCCGCCAACGACAACAACGCCTGGATGGCGCAGCTGCTGCTGCAAGGGACCAATTTTATGAATTTCATGGGCCGCTACGTTTATGTGGCCACCGGCAAAAAGGGGTTTGAAGCCGTTGCCGTCGCCGAACACGACGAGCCCGAAGCGATTTACGGCAGCGATCTTCAGCGCATCGCCTATCCAGACAATTACAAGAAATTCCTAGACCATGGCCGCGAGCTTGTCGGTCGCCTCAAGCCACGAAGGCAACGTCCTCGATATTCAAGCGCGCGGCGAATACGCCTACGCGGCCACAGGCTCCGGCGGACTTCGCGTCTACGACATCGCCAACATTGATAACAAAGATTTTTCCGAGCGTATGATCACCGCGCCCGTTTCTCCCCTCGGCCAGCGCTTCTTTGTGCCCACAAAGGACGCGCTTGCCGTCGCTTCGCCGACGACACTCGGCGTCGATCCGCTCCGCCAGCAGCTTCCCGAGAACGAAGAGCTGCCTATCCATCTTCTCTACGGTTTTCTTTACGTCGCCGACAGAGAAGAAGGCCTGGTTGTCATCGGCAATCCCGATCTCAAATCGAAAAGTCCTGGCGTCGGCACGCTGCTCGACGGCAATCCCGCCAACAATTTTCTCAAGCGCGCTCTGGCTTTCAATCCCGACGGTATTCTTACCGGCGCGCACCGCATCGCCATCGCAGGCACCTACGCTTACATTCTCACGGACAAATCGCTTGTCGTCGTCGATCTGGATAATCCGCTGGCGCCCCGAGTTACCGCGACTATCGGCGCTCCTGACTTGGACAATCCGCGCGGAATCGCCGTGCAGTTCCGTTATGCGTTTGTGGTGGATCGCTACGGCCTGAAAACCTTGGACGTGACCGACCTCGCGCATCCAAAAATGACGATGAAGGGAAGAGTGGCGACGGGCGATGCGAGAAACGTCTACGTGGCGAGGACTTACGCGTACGTGGCTGACGGCGAGTATGGTGTAGCCGTCGTGAATGTGGAAAATCCCGAGGCGCCGGTCCTCCAGCAGGATTTTGGCGGAAACGGGAAAATGAATGATGCCTACGACGTGAAGATCGGCATGGTTGCGGGGAGCGCGTTCGCGTTTGTGGCGGACGGGGTCTACGGGCTGCGCGTTTGGCAGATTGTTTCGCCCTGGGATGATCCCGCGCACTTTTCAGGCTTTAGCCCTCGACCGACTCCAAAGCTAATCGCGACCGCGCGTACTCGCGGCCCCGCGCTGGCCATTTCCAAAGGCATCGATCGAGACCGCGCCGTGGATGAATCGGGAAACCAACTCGCCGTTTTTGGCCGCCGCGGCGCTCGCCCGCTCAATCGCGCCGAAATGCAGCGCCTCTATTTACACTCAAGCAACGGCGCATTCTATTCCGTTACCGATGAACCGGAAGAACCTTCGGGCTCCGTAACTGCCAAATCCACAATTTCTTTCTTCACACGCGCTCGAACCTGGCTCAATTCTTTTTTCTGAGGTGCTAACCATGAACCGCCGAAAATTTCTCGACGCAACGCTCAAAACGCTTTCTGTCGCTTCTTGCAGCCCGATTTTGATCAACGCACTTCCTGGGCCTGCTCCGCACCAAACTCCAGCCTCTGCTCCTTCACGCAGCGCCAATGCCCCCCGTCCCCAGCTCGCTGTCACCATGGACGATCCGACTTTGAAGCTCGACTCCAATCTTCGATGGCCCGACGCCAACTCGCGCATCCTGAAAGCTCTCGACAGCCGCAACATCAAAGCCGCTCTCTTCGTTTGCGGCATGCGCGTCGATGAATACGACGGCTCCAAGCTTCTCTCCGCCTGGGACCAGGCCGGACACATGATCTGCAATCATTCCTATTCCCACTTAAATTATTGCGGCCCCACCGGCTATGCCGATTTCGCCGTCGACTTCCTGAAAAACGAAAAAATCATCGCTCCCTATCGCAACAGAACTCTTCTCTTCCGGTACCCGTTCCTCAAAGAAGGAGACACTGCCGACAAACGCGACCGCTTTCGCGCGCTCCTCAAGGAAAGCGGCTATCGCGTCGGCCACGTCACCATCGACGCCTCCGACTGGTACGTGAACCAGCGCATGGCCGATCGCTTGATCAAGGAACCTAAGTTCAACATCAAGCCCTATCGCGATTACTTGATCGCGCATCTTTTGGAGCGCGCGTCGTTTTACCGCCAACTCGCCATCGATGTGCTCGACCGCGATATTCGACACACGCTCCTCATCCACTACAACACCCTCAACGCCCTCGTTCTCCCCGACGTCATGGCAGCTTTTGAGACCGCTGGGTGGCAATGGATCGATGCCTCGCTCGCCTTCCAGGACGAAGTTTTCCACAGCCTGCCAAAGACGCTCCCAGCAGGAGAGAGCCTCGTCTGGGCGCCTGGCTGCGGAGACGGGCCGTTTCAAGGACCGCCTCCGCTACCCTGGAGAGGACGACGTCTATGAGGAGCCCAAGATGAAAGCGCTGGGTCTCTAGGGCCTGCTGCCCTGATGTTACAGAGCACTTTTTTCACTTTTCCTTCGCTCCGGCTATGTCGTTCTAGACACACCTTTTGCGACCTTCCGACGCTCCGAAGGTCTCCCATCTCCTTTCCTTTGTATCTTTTAACCTTAGGGCACATCTAATCAAGGTATAATGGTTCGTTCACGTTTTTAACACATAGCACCCATCAAAATAATTCGTGGGGCGCCTCTGGTGAACAAGGCTATCGTTGTAACTGTAGGGGGTACTGGCACCGCACCCAGGGCGGGCCTACCTCGCCAAAGGCGAGCACAAAAAGTAGCAAGAAGGAGTACTAGGACATGGTTAAGCATTATTTACTGGCGAGCGATTTTGACCAGACTTTAAGCTTCAACGACTCGGGAGTCGCTCTCTCCGAGCTCATCGGCTTTCATGGGTTCCACGACAAGGTAAAAGGCCTTGCGGAGATGAACCTCGTCCAACAGGGCGCTGAACTCAGCTATCTGATTCTGCATGATCCGGACTTCCGGCGCGTTCGCCGCGATCATCTGGTGGAAACCGGCAAGCGCATCCGGCTGAAGCACAACGTCGCGCTTTTTGCGCGCGCGCTGGCGAATCTGGCGGAGGGCTACAAGTTTCATTTCAACGTGATTTCCGCGGCGCCGCAGGAAATCATTCAGTCCGCGCTTGAAGGAATCGTGCCGCCGCAAAACATTTTTGGCACGCGCTTCCGCTATAACGACTCGACGGGCGAAGTGGACTCCATCATTCGCGCCTCCGCCGGCTGGGGCAAAATTACTGTTCTCGAAGAGCGCCGCGCGGAACTCAGCATCAGCCACGACCACATCATCTACATGGGCGACGGAAGCTCCGACATCCCGGTGATGATGCACGTCAATCAGCACGACGGCCTGACGATCGCCGTCTCCGAAGCCAAATTCATTACGCGCGTCGCGAAGCGCACCGTGCTCAGCGACAACGCCATGAGCGTGCTCGTCCCCGTGTTGGAAAAAGTTCTGGGTTGGGACTCGGCGCACATCCGCAAGCTATTCACGTCCTACGGATTGAATTTGCTGGAATGGGACAAAGTGCGCACCGACATGCTCACCATTCAAGATTCGGCGGAGCCTGTTGCGGCCGCTACTTCCGCTCACGCCAACTGATTTGGGCCTGAAATAAAAACGGCGGCGTTCTCGATGGAGAACGCCGCCGTTTTTTTACCGCGCAAATTCAGCGACTCACTGCGGGCTGAATCTGAATTCGATCACTTCCGTTGTTTCCTTCGGCCCGGATTCAAATTCACTTTGCATCGCGGCTCTCTCCGCTTCCGGGGCCAGCACAGGATGGCCGCCGACAACGCGTGTTCTCTTCACTTTGCCGTCGGCCCCTATAATCACTTCCACTTTTACGACGCCCGAAAGGTTGAGCTTTCTGGCAAGATCCGGATATTGCGGCTTACCAAGCACCTTGACCTTGCGCTTCGAGCCTGCGACCTCTCCGTCTTGAGCGCGAAGCGAAACAGTCCTCAGGCTCGCTGCGGCGACGACGGCGAGTAAACACAGCACGAGTATTCCCGTAGCTCTTTTCACTATCATGTCCTTGAAGCCGGAAGGTCCGGCGAAATTAACGCCCGGTGTGTAATTGCATGTAGCTTCGCCAGACCTCCCTCGAAGGGCGGCTCGGGTAAGAAATTCTAAGAAGATCCTTAGATTCAGTAATTTAAGAGGGGTCTCGGAGTGAGATTTTCGCATTGAGGGTCGCTAAAGGCGTGAGCCTCATCTCAAACTCAATCGATTTAGTGACATGTGTATCAATTTGAGACGCTATTCGGCCATTTGCCGCGGCCCGATTTCCGCTCGTCAACAAGAGAGGATGCCTCATTAGCGCTGCTTGTTTGGTTCTTCCTTCGCGACGTTTTGAGCAATTTGCTTCCTCGGTTACAATCCCCGAGCGGAGGCCTCATGTCCAAGAAATCCATTCTTATGCTGATTGGCGATTATGTTGAGGATTACGAAGTGATGGTGCCCTTCGAGGCGCTGCAGATGGTCGGCCACACCGTTCACGCCGTGTGCCCGGGGAAAAAAGCGGGCGAGTTCGTTGCAACCTGCATCCACGATTTCGAGGGCGATCAGACGTACACGGAGAAGCGGGGCCATAATTTCGCGCTGAACGCCACCTTCGATCAGGTCAAGCCCGAGGATTACGATGCACTCATGATCCCCGGAGGACGCGCCGTCGAGTATCTTCGCCTCAATCCCAGGGTCATCGAGATTGTCCATCACTTTTCAAAAACCAATAAGCCCTTGGCCGCGATTTGCCACGCCCCGCAGGTTCTGGCTGTCGCGGGAGTTCTCCATGGCAAAAAGTGCAGCGCTTACCCCGCCACCGGTCCCGACGTTACTCTCGGCGGGGGTACGTACGTCAGTCTTCCTATGAACGAAGCCCTCGTCGACGGCAATCTCGTCACTGGCCCGGCCTGGCCCGCGCTACACGCCTGGCTCGCCAAGTTCCTCGGTGTTCTCGGCACAAAAATCGAGGCATAGTTAGCCCTCCTCAAATCGTGCTCGACGGGGGGATTGATTCGCGGCGTTGTCATTCTCTCGTGAAGCTCCCTCATCCTGAGCGAGCCATTGTCGATACGCGGAAACTCGATCACTACTGCCTGGACCCAGTCCATCCTCGCGGCCGACATAAGGCGCGGCTGTTTGCTTCAGCTTTAGAAATCGTTCAAAAAATCGCGGAAACACTGCGTTCTGCGTTGCTCAGAGCCGCCCTTGACGGGGAGGCACTTCCGACCCAGGAGGATGATTATGGCCAGCGCTACGTGGTAGACTTCGAAATGAAGACTTCTTTTGGCGCAGCCATAATACGCAGCCATTGGATAGTTTTGGCCGCAGAAGACTTCCCGCGATTGACCACTTGTTACGTCTTGCGAAGGTTGAAAGGCTATGGAACCTAAGTTGTTGGACGTTGTCGCTCTTTTAGAGGATCTGCCGAAAATGAGTCTCGTCCGGGGCCAAGTTGGGACGATAGTCGAAAACCTCGCTCCAGGTGTCTTCGAAGTGGAATTCAGCGACGACACCGGAAAGATGTACGCCAGCTTGTCTCTGCGCTCCAACCAGCTGTTAGTTTTGCACCACAGTCAGTTTGCCGCAGCCTGATTTTCTCTTTCGATCTGGCCTTCCTAAATCTCAGCCGCGCGTGGATAATTGTCGGTTCACACTTCCTCGGAAAGGTCTCAGAATCATGGCAAACGTCAACACCAAAAAAGGCGTCATCGGCATTCTTACCGGAGGCGGCGACGTTCCCGGTTTGAACCCCGCGATCCGCGGCGTCACTACACGTGCGCTTCACGAGGGTTATCAAGTCATTGGTTTCCGCCATGGATGGGCCGGCCTTGTGGAGATGGTCCGCGAAAAGGATTACGACAACTCCGACAATTTTCTGGTGCTCACGCAGGAAGTCGTTGACCGCGCGGCACGCACCGGCGGCACGTTCCTGCATTCCTCGCGCACCAACCCCGGCCGCGTCAGCAAGATCCAACGTTCCGGCGCATCTAAAGGACTCCTTCACGGCGGAAAAAAACGATCTGACGGCCGAGGTCCTCAAAAATCTCGCATGGCTCGGCATCGACACACTGATTCCGATCGGCGGCGACGACACGCTGAGTTACGGCGTGCGCCTGCATAAGGAAGGCTTCAAAGTCATCGCCATTCCCAAGACCATGGACAACGACGTGCCGGGCACCGACTATTGCATCGGCTTCAGCACTTGCGTCACGCGCACGCTGCAGCTCGTCAACGACCTGCGCACTTCGGCCGGCTCTCACGAACGCTTCATGGTCATCGAGGTTTTTGGCCGCTACGCCGGTTACACCGCGATGCTTCCAACCATGGCCGGCGCCGCGAATCGTTGTGTGATTCCTGAGTACAAATTCAATATCGAGCGACTGACCGAGCTGCTCGTCAACGACCGCAACAAGAATCCCAGCCGCTATTCGACGGTTCTCGTTTCCGAAGGCGCGATGTTTGAAGGCGGCGAAATGATTTTTGAAGGGGAAACCGCCGATGCCTATGGCCACAAAAAGCTTGGCGGCATCGGGGACATCGTCTCGGACAAGGTAAAGGAACTCTCCAAGAAATTTAACAAGGGCAAAACGATTGAGGTGGTCAACCAGAAGCTGGGCTACCTGGCTCGCTGCGGCGATCCCGATGTCGTGGATTCTATCGTTCCGATGGCTTATGGCAACATCGCCCTCGAATTGCTATTGAAGGGCGTCCACGGCCGTCTCGTCGTCCTGCATAACGGAAGCTACGGCAACATTCCCATCGAAACGATTACTTCCACCAAGAAAGTCGTGGACATCAAGGAGCACTACAACACTGAGCGCCTCCGGCCGCAATTCTCCAGCTTCGAAGCCAAGCCCCTGTTCCTCATGGGCAGTTAGACCGCATTTCTAAAGGGAACTCCGACTGCGGGCACGCACCCTGACAGACTTCTCTTGGAAGTGTCAGGTGCCAAGACATTCCCAGCCCTCTTCAAATTCCTCAATCGTTGTGTTCTGAAAAGATGGATCAGCGCCCGCCAACTCTTTGATTAAAAAAACTCGCCATGATTTGGAGAGCTTCCTGAGTTTCGGGAAGTTGGAAGTGGTACCAGAAGGCGTGCGGCAGGGCCTCGAAGACGACAAGTTGAGCGTTATCGCCGGCGCGCAGCAGCGCGCGATGGAACAAAGCCGTATCGCTGAGGAGGAGATCGCGTGTGCTGGTGACCAGCAGGCTGGGAGGCATGCCTTTCAGGTCGGCGAAGATCGGCGAGAGGACAGGATCGTGGCGGTCAGTGTTGCGCGCGTACTCTTCGCCGACAGGTGCGCTGGGGTCTTGCGGCTTTAGCCCGCCGGGGATTCCGTTTAGCGTGAAGAGTTGGTGGGAGTCTGGCGTGCGTGAGTAGTCGGCGAGAACGGAGAAGAGGCCGAGCGCGGCGGGCTCGGGCAAGTTGAGTTGCTTAAGGCGGACCGCGACCTCGGCGGTAAGGATGGCGCCAGCAGACGTACCGAAAATCCCGATGTTGCGCGGCTTGTAAGTTTTGAGGAGTTCTTTGTAGACGGCGACGACGTCGTCGACGGGTGCGGGGAAGGGATTTTCGGGAGCGAGCCGGTAGTAGACCGAAACCACTTTGATCTTGGCCAGATTGCAGATGGGATCGCCCTCGATGAGCGAGCCGGAGTCGGAGTTGAATCCGCCGCCGTGAAGGTTGATCAGGACGAGATTGCGGTTGGCGGCGGGCGTGTCGAGAGGCGTGATGATGTCCGTGGGGACACCGGCGGTGGTGGTGGACTCGATGTTGACGGGGAAAAGGCGCTTGGCCTCGGCAGATTGCTTGACGCGCCACTCATCGGTGCGTTTGCGGCGCGTGGCCAGATCCTCCGGGCCGGGAGTGGATTGTGCAAGCGAGGCCAGCCATTTTTGGGCTTCGGGGCTGATGCTCGTGGGCATGGGGATCGTGCGGGTGATGTGTGCGGTACCGTCGGAATCAAAGGTGGCAGAATCCTGAGGAACGGCTTGATTCGGATTGCTCCAGGCCAGGAACGATGCAAACACGATCAGCAACGCTGGGAAAACAATTTTTCTCGACACGGGAAGGTCCTCCGAACGGTTCAGCTGCGATGGAGCTGAATGCGCAGCTGTAAGGGCGGAATAGTACCTACTGAGCGGCGCGGTGGCTAGAGCTTAAACGGAATAGGAGAAGAGATAACGCAGAGGCGCAGAGGAGCGCTGAGATTCGCGGAGAGTCTTGCGACGAAAAATGCAACTCGAACACTCCGCATGGGCAAGCCCGGGCCCAGCATGCTGCGCCACTCTAAGGACGTCGGTGCGTTTAGTGTAGTTTGGCGAATTCGGATTCGGCTTGGATTAACAGGGGAATATTGGCGTCGGCGTCTTTCCAGAGGCCGAAGAATTGTTGGAAGTCCGCGCGTGCTTTATTGCGAAAGTCATCCTGGGCCGTGGGCGATGTTGCAGGATCGGCGGCTTCCAGCGCGTAAGCGCGTGCTTGGCCAAGATAAGCGAGAGGTCCCATCGGGCAATTCAGCACCAAGCCAGGGTGATCGATAATTCTTTGAAACTCCGCGGCGGCCTCGGCGCCACGGCGCGCCGCCAAGTACGCTTCGGCGCGCACTTCGATCGGGAAGAGGCAAATGTTGGATGGCAGGTAGAGTATGCCGCCCAGATCCATCTCAGCGGTTGGTTGGAGTTCGCTCAATGCGGAAGCGGGATCTTTTTTCGCGAGCGCCGCCGCTGCTCGAATCGTCGGTACCGCATAGGACTGAACCGCCGTCGCTTGCGGATACTGCTTGTTGAGATCTTGTGCGAGCGCCAGCGCATGCGCCGTGTCGCCTGACTGCGCCTCCGCGAGCGCCGCCAGAAACCCAACCGATTGACTAGCGGGAGAAAGGGTGTTTGCTTCAGCCCCTTGCTTGCGAGCTTCAGGGAAATTGCCAAACAGCGCCTCACGATAAGCGCCCAGCGCCAGCCATGTTGCCGCGGCTTCTTTGTTGTCGGCGTGAATGGCAGAGTCTACGGCGCGCCGAGTCAGTTCGCGCGCTTTTTCTTGATGCCCGTAATAGCCCTCCGTGTCCGCCTCAGCGCCAAACAGCTCATGTTGAAAATCCGGCTTGTCATCGAACCACGCCGTCTGTTTCGGCAAGTCGGCCGCGTTGTGTTCCGCGAAGTCCACCATATACAGCGCCAGATGCAGCCCGTCTACATTCGGCTTCAACGCCAATCCATGCTCAAGCAGCTTTCTCGCCTCAGCTAAACGGTTCAAGCTTGTCAGATTCTGCCCTTCATTCATTATGCCCGTCGTGTCGCTGGGATTGATGAGTAGCTCCTGCTGCTGATACTTCAGCGCGCTCTCGTAGCGCCCAAGAGCTTCTTCCATCAAGCTCAAGTTCGAATACGAAGAATTAGCCTTGGGATACGCTTCGATCTGCTCCTGAAACGCGCGTTCGGCCTTCGGCAAATCTCCGATGCCTAGACCGTAGTAGAGCCCTTCGATATGCAATTTTTCTCGCTGGCTCGCGTGTTCACGCAGCGCAAAAGCTTTCGAGAGAGACTCCGTGGCGTGCGCCGTCTGTCCGAGGTTGTTGTACATCGCTCCCATCGCCGCATATGCCTCGGCGAAATTCGGATCAATCTCCACCGCTCGTTGGTAATGACGCAACGCAGCCTGCGTCCCCCCCTGATACTCGGCGCGTGCGCCGAGGCTGGCTTCACGAAGGGCTTCGAAGGAAGAGGTCGTAGCGCGCATGAGAGGGACATCGTATTTCTGCACGGTCGCAAGCGACTCGCCCAAATCGCCGCGCATTTTTGCAGCGGTTACGCCCAGCACGTCCAAAACTCTTTCCTTGCTCGCGGCCGTCGCCTGGTTTTGCGCAAGCACTTCGCCATCGAGACACTTCACCGCTTTCAGTCCCACCACATATTCGCTGCCCAGGCTGGCGATCGAGCCTTCGATATACGCTTTGCTTGCGTCGCGCTGGCAAACTTCGCGCGCCAGAGCTGGCGTCAGCGGCGTGTTTTGCGGTTGTTTCATTAGCTTCAGCGTAGACGTTACTTTCGCGTCGGAAAGCACGTTGAGAAAAGGCGATTGGCGAAGCGCGACGGAGAGCGCCTGCTTGAGCGTGTCGTCGAAGACGGGATCACCGGTGGTGTTGGTGAAATCGGTAAGGACGATCGTATCGAGGTCCGTCAGCTTTGATGCGGAAGCGCGAGGACGGAAGAACGCGGCTCCGATCAGAAGGACAATGAAGAGGAGTGCCGCGGCTCCCACGAAAAGAGTGCGGCGAGATTTCGAGTGCACTGGCGTGACGGCGGACGCCGGCGCTGCGGAAACGGCAATAGCGTTTCGCGCGGATTCGGAAGCGTGCGCGGCTACGGCGCGGCCCGAATCGGTGTCGCGTTTGAGGCGCTGAAGGTCAGTACGAATGTCCGAAGCATGTTGGTAACGAAGCGTGAGATCTTTCTCGAGGGCTTTGTTTAGGATGCGCTCGAGGTCAGTGGGGATTTCGGCGTTCAGGCGAACAGGGGCGACCGGCGCTTGGTTGAGGATAGCGTCAAAGATTTCCGCGGAGCTGTTGCCGCCAAACGCAGGACGGCCGGTGGCCATTTCATAGAGCACCACGCCGAAGCTGAAGAGGTCCGTGCGAGGGTCGAGGTCGCGGCTCCGGGCTTGTTCCGGAGACATGTAGGCGATTGTGCCGAGGATGGTGCCCGGGCTTGTGAGGTGCTCCTCCCTCAGCGTAGGGGAATCGTCCGCTTCGGTAACCGTGGCGCCGGTGGGCGCGCGGGAAGCGGTCTTGGCGAGGCCAAAGTCGAGAATTTTGGCTTGGCCGCGCGCGGTGATGAAAATGTTTGCGGGTTTAATGTCGCGATGAATGATGCCTTTGGCGTGTGCGGCGTCCAGCGCGTCGGCGATTTGAATGGCGAGAGTCAGAGTCTCGTCGAGCGGCAGCGGCTTGCCGTGGATGGTGTGTTTGAGCGTGTGGCCTTCGAGGCATTCCATGACGATGAACGGGTGCCCGTTCTCTTCGCCAACCTCGTGGACAGTGCAGATATTTGGATGATTTAGCGCGGACGCGGCTTGCGCTTCGCGCTGGAAGCGTTGAAGCGTTTGCTCATCCTGCGCGATGCCGTCCGGCAGGAATTTCATGGCAACAAAACGGTGGAGCTTGACGTCTTCGGCTTTGTAGACAACGCCCATGCCCCCGCCACCGAGCTTTTCGACGATATGGAAATGTCCGATAGTGCGGCCGATGAGGGGCGTGGAATCCTGCATGCGAAGCCAATCTTAGAATCGCGCTGCGTTTCAAGTCAACGCGTCGGGGCGCGATTAGACCTTGGGTGTATTCGAACGCAGGTTAAAGGCGGAATTCGATAGTGAAATCTATTTAGTGGGGCAGACAGCCCGCTGGGACTTGAGCACGACGGTGGTGAGTGCTCCCACTACCAGGGCGGATTCCACCCAAAGGTTCGCCGGACTACCTTTGAACACGAAAGCCGCAGCGACGATCGCGACTGCCCAAACAAGCGACCAAGCAATCGGCGATGTGGCAAGCTTCTTGTAGTTAGGCATCATGATTAGCACAGTAGCACGCTTTCCGGCCCGCTCGAGTTAAATCACCCACAGCCGTGCTAAGTTGGGGTGCGGATGCAACAAGTGAGCTGTGGGCTTGGAGTTAGGTGATTGGAAACATGACGGATGGCAACCAGGGCGCACGGGAGAGGGAGAAGCGCGGCGTTGTGTATAATTGAGGCCTTGGGGAATTTGCGGGATTCATGCCAGAAGAAGCAAAAATAATAAAGGCTAGTGCGGACGTACTGCGCGAGCGTCGCCGTCGGTTCCGGCGGACGCGCGCACGCGAGCTGAAAATGCTCGCCAAGGCGCTGGCTTCCACGAAGCATCCCGTTTTGGTGCACATCATTCCCATGCGGCGGTGCAATCTGGATTGTGGATATTGCAACGAGTACGACAATGTTTCAAAGCCGGTGCCGATTGAGGAGATGAAGAAGCGGCTGGATATTCTGGCGGACATGGGGACGTCGATCATCACCATCAGCGGCGGTGAGCCACTGATGCATCCGGAGCTGGAAGAAGTGATCCGGCACATCCGGAAGCGCGGAATGATCGCGGGAATGATTACCAACGGGTTTTTGCTGAGCAAGGAGCGGATCGGCACGCTGAACGACGCGGGGCTGGAGCACTTGCAGATCAGCATCGACAACCTGGTGCCCGACGAAGTTTCGAAGAAGAGCCTGAAGACGCTGGATATCCGGCTGGAATGGCTTTCGGAATTCGCCGTATTTCAAGTGAACATTAATTCGGTGCTGGGCAGCGGCGTGAAAGACCCTGAAGACGCGCTGAAGATTGCGCATCGGGCGATGGAGCTGGGATTTACGAGCACGGTGGGGATCATTCATGACGGGAACGGGCAATTAAAGCCGCTGGGTCCGCGCGAGTTGGAAATTTTTGAAGAGATTATGACGCTGGGGAAGCGGTCGTTCTCGCGATTCAACGATTTTCAGCACAGTGTGGCGCGGGGCAAAGAACACGACTGGCGGTGCCGCTCGGGTTCGCGGTATTTGTACATTTGCGAGGACGGGCTGGTGCACTGGTGCTCGCAGCAGCGGGGGTATCCGGGGATTCCGCTGGCGCAGTACACCGATGAGATGCGCCATCGCGAATATTACACGGCGAAGCATTGCGCGCCGATGTGCACGGTCTCGTGCGTGCAGCAGGTGGGGATTATCGATAACTGGCGCGGGCCGCAGAACTCTGAAGCCCAAGCCCATGGCGCCGCCTTCGCCGCAGCCCGAGCTGGTGCAAATCGGAAGTACGCGTAGCGATTCCTAATCGCGAACTCATTTCCTCCCTGTCACGCACTCTCTAGTTTCTCTCCGCGCACATGGCCGGGCGTGATTGATTGACGACCGGGCCGCGCTTCCGAAGAATGAGAGCATGCCAGGCGCAGCGATTGAAATTGAAAATCTGACCAAGGACTACCCGTTCGGGTTCCTGCACCTTAAGAAAAAAAGGTCGCTGGAAGGCTTGACCATGCAGGTCGAGGAACGGCGAGGTGTTTGGATTTCTCGGGCCGAACGGCGCGGGGAAATCCACGACCATCAAAGCTCCTTGTCGGGCTGATTTTTCCGGACGGCCGGGACGGCGCGCATTCTGGGGAAGCCCATCACCGATATTGAGATGCACCGCGACATCGGGTATCTGCCCGAGCAGCCCTATTTCTACGATTACCTGACGGCGGCGGAGGTGCTGGATTATTTCGCGAGGTTTCACGATTTGAAGGCGGCGGACCGGCGCGAGCGTGTCGCGACGCATGCTCAAGAAAGTTGGCCTGGAGACGGCGCAGAAAATTCAGTTGCGGAAGTATTCGAAGGGGATGCTGCAGCGCGTGGGTTTGGCGCAGGCCATTCTGCACGATCCGAAAGTGGTCATTCTGGATGAGCCGATGTCCGGGCTCGATCCGATCGGGCGGCGGGAAGTGCGCGACATTATTTTGGAATTGAAGCGCGAAGGACGAGACGGTACTTTTCTCCACGCATATTTTGTCGGATGCGGAGATGCTGTGCGACCGCGTGGGTGTGATTGTCGGCGGGAAGTTGCGCGGCGTCGGCGCGCCGGACGAGATTGTGGGAATGAAAGCGCACGGCATGGAGATTCTGTTTGAATTGCCGGGAAGCAGCGCGAACGCTTTGGCCGTGATTGGCGAAGGCAACAAAGACGGGCGACCGTTACCGGATGCAGGTTCCTGAAGAGGAACTGTACGCGGCGTTGGAACAGCTTCGCGGGGCGGGAGCGAAAATCCTTTCCGTGGCGCAGATGAAAGCTTCGCTGGAAGAGTATTTCATGCACCTGATCGAGGCAGACCGCGCGCAAGCGGCGGCCGTCGAGGTGAGCGGGAAATGAGGCGCGCCGGCGCGGTGGCGTTGAATACGTTTCGCGAAGCGGTGCGCGACCGCGTGCTGTACAACCTCGTTTTTTTTGCGCTGCTGATGATGGCGGCGGCGATCTTCGTCGGGGGAATCTCGATCGGGATCGAAGAGATGGTGATCAAGAGCCTGGGCTTGAGCGCCATCTCTGTGATCGGCTTATTGATCGCGGTGTTCATCGGCGTCGGGCTGGTTTACAAGGAGATGGACAAGCGGACGCTGTATGCGCTGCTGGCCAAGCCGGTGCGACGTTGGGAATTTCTGCTGGGAAAATTCGGCGGGCTGGTGCTGACGCTGGCGGTAAACACGCTGGCGATGGCGGCAGGATTGTTCGTGGCCTTGTTGTACGTGAAGCATCACTTGGAGAGCGCGCGATGGGGTGCTGCTCATCGCGATTTATTTCATTCTGCTGAAATTGATGCTGGTGGTGGCGCTGGCGCTGCTGTTTTCCTGTTACACCACGCCTCTGCTGGCCATTCTGTACACCGTCGGCGCTCTATATCGCCGGATTGTTCGTGGAAGAAATGCGAACTTTTCACTTTGCCACGCCAAACCCGGGGATGGAGGCATTGCTTCGCGGGCTCTCCTATCTGCTGCCGAATTTTGAAAACTTCAATGTGATGGCCGCGGCCGCGCATGGACGAGCAATTCCTGGCGCTTTGATCTTGCAGAACACGGCTTACGCGGCTTTGTACAGCGGCATCGTGTTGCTCGTGGCGGCCGCTGTATTTTCGCGGCGCAATTTGAAATGAGCTCTTCGAAATCGAAAAATTGGCTGCTGTTGGTGTTGCTCCCTCTGGGGTTTGCGGGTGTCTGGCAGCTCCAGCAACGCATCGACCAGCAGCGCGCCGCTCTCCACCAGGAGCGCGACGAATTGGTGCTGCGCTCCGGCAAACTGATTGAAGGCCATGAGCCTCGAATACGCCCGTTGGTGGCCGACATTTATTGGACGCGCGTGGTGCAATACTACGGCGACAAGCGCGCGCGACATGATCCGAATTTCGAGCTGCTTTGGCCGCTTCTGGATGTCACGACGACGCTCGACCCCAACTTGCTGGTGGCTTACCGCTTCGGCTCGACATTTTTGAGCGAGCCCTCTCCACGCGGAGCCGGCCAGCCGGAACTCGGCATCGAGCTGCTCGAGCGGGGAATCAAAGCGAATCCCGACTACTGGCGATTTTATGAAGACCTGGGATTCATCTACTACTTTGAGTTGAAGGATTACGCAAAAGCTTCGGCGGCGTTCGCGGAAGGAAGCAAAAATCCCGACGCACAGATCTGGATGAAAATCATGGCCGCGAAAATCGCCGCAGAGGGCGAATCGCTCGCGACCTCCATCTTTCTGTGGAACGAGGTTTACGAGACCACGAAAGATCCGCAGGTGAAACAGAACGCGCTGACGCACCTGCAATTGCTGCGCGTCGCCGAAGGATTGCAAGCAGCTTGATGCGCTCGCGGAGGAGTTTCAGAAACGCACAGGCCGCCGCCCGACGCGCATGGCAGAGCTAGTCCGAGACAGGGCTGCTGCCTCGTCTGCCCGTGGATCCGCTGGGTTCCCTTATGCCTTCGGGCTGGATGGCAAGGCGGAGTTGAATCTCGACAGTCCGCTGCTCGAAGAGCAACTGCTCAATCAGGACAAAGAGTGAACTTGTAACACTCCCTCCGCTTATTCCGGCGTCTTTTCTGATTGTTCCGTGGTGCAGAGCAGCGTCATCTGCGGATCGATGACGATCTTGTGCGGAGGAGCTTGCGTCGTGAAGTGGAATGAAGTTTCCGGGCCGGCGGCGACGACCGTGCCGAGAAAAGTGTTATGCCCGCAAGCCGTTGCTGGCATAGAGCGGGACGCCGACGATAAAAGAGCGCGGCACATCGGTCTGGAAAAGTTTCCCGCGGACGACTTCGCCTTTATCCGTGTGGTGCGTGGAGATACTCGACGCGATAGTGCGGGATGCCCGTGCCGCGCACCCATTGTTCAAAAAACCATTCCATGGACCGGCCGCCTTCGAGATCCATGGCGGGCGTCATGACGGCTTCGACTTCGCGCTGCAGATCGTCCGTCGAGAAGGCGCGGTACGCGTATTTTGTGGAAATGGAGCGAAGCAAAGCCACGAAACGGGCATCGGGATCTTTCGCGCCGGGCTGGCGCAACATTTCGCGCAGCATGTGAATGATCCAGGAGCCCTTGCTGTAAATCACTTCTTCAAAACCCATCGGCGACCTTGAAGAGTTCAGACGGTTGCCAAGAGGCAGCGCGCCAATTTCACCGGCAGGCACGTCCGATCCCGGGACTTTTTCAAGCAGTTGCTTTCGATAGCGTTCCAGCCAGAGGCGAAGTTCGTGCTCGGCGGGTTTTCTGCTGTCGGCGAAGAGCAGCGCGAGATAGTTGGCGATGGATTCATCGATCCACTGATCCCGGTAACTGGACCAGCCGACAACGTTGCCCCACCACTGATGCGCGACTTCGTGATACGGGACGATATCGGTGAACGCTTCCTGCCGGGCGGTGGAGAGCCCGGCGCGGTTTTGCGCTTCGGCGGAAGGAAAGAATACGTCGAAATATAAAGAAGACCGGGCCAACCCTGGCCGAATGTGCCGGGGATCTGCGAGACGCTCATCGTGCGGAACGGAAAAGGACCGCTGAAGTTTTCAAAGAAGCGAATGGAAGAGTCGATCTCTTTGGCCAGCTGCTTAAGCGCATCGGCGGGGCTTGGGGCGGGCGGTTGCATGGCCGCGCGGCTGTTTCCGCCGGGCATCCGCAAAGGAACATCGATCGAAGGAAGTGCGTCCGAAGACGCGGCATCGAGACGATTGGTCAGTGCTTGCTCGAGCTGGCGGTTGGCGTATACGTCGATGGTGTGCGTTTCCGCGGTGATGGAACTGGAAGCGTACTCGCCCAGATTGAATCCCGCGATGGCGAGGGGCTTTTCGCTTCGCCAATGGCCGACGCGAAAATCCCCGGCGTTCTGTTCATCGATTTTGGCGCCGGTGGCGACCAATTTCAGATGGCGAGGCCAGCGCATAGTGAGGTCGTACGTAGCGAAATCCGCTTGATCGCCCAGGTGGGGATACCAGCTTTCGCGCGCGCCGACGAAGAGCACGCCGTTGCCCGCGTCTTCGATGACATTGCCGCGGTAGTGAAAATGAATCGTATACTCCTGGCCTTTTTTCGAGGGTTGCGGGAGCACGACTTGCAGATAATCATTGCCACGGACGCTGCGTTCCTGAAGGTTCATCCCTTCGTTCTGGAAATAAGCCAGCGGCTTGCCTTGGTCGTCCGAGACGGTATCGGCGTGCAGCGCGCGGGAAAGCTGAAACGTCAGAACGACGTTCGCCGGAAGTTTCGTGCGCGAAGATGTACGGCGGCGGTGGCGTCGAGGGAGTTGTCCGCCTGAACGGTTGTATCCATTGCGTAGTCGAGCGCGTGAAACTGGATCGGCGGAGGGACGGCTCCGGGGACGCTGTAGGACGCCCAAACATCGTAATACATATAATTGCCGGATTTCCGCCGCTGGCCTAAAAGGACCTCCTCTCGCCGCTGTGGGTCGAAGAGTAGATCGAAGGAGCCGGTCTCGACGCCCTCCAGCGCCGCGTAGAAATAGGGCTTGGGATTTTGCGTGAGGCGATCTTCGAGAATGCGCAGGGACTGAGAAGCATTGAACTGCGCGAGCAGCGGGTCCGAGAGCGCCGCGAAAGCGGTGTCCAATTCCGGTTGGAGATTGGCGGAATGAAACTGGCGGAGAAGATCGTCCGCGGCGTCATCGGTGAAGCGCACATAAGCGCTGAGAAATTCCTGGTCCAGAACGGGAGCGCCGAGAAAGTGAGCCATTTGCTGTTTTTCCACCGGTTCGCGAGGGAAAGCCAGAGCGTGGCCGCGGCCGGAGAAAACGAAGCCGGTGATGCGTCCGTCAATGGGAGCAAGAAAAGCGAGCTTGCCTTCTTCCAAATAAATTTCCACGTCGCCCCGGCGCAGTTCGACGCGATTGGCGATAGAGAGCTCGTAGGTAGACGCAGGATCGAGACGCAGGGCGGTGATGGCGTCGTAGAGTTCGTGCGGCGATTGGTCGGCGGCGTAGGAGACGGGCACGGGCATCGCTAAGAGACACCAAAAGATCAAAAGTGCCGCGCCTGGCCTCATGCAAGAAGTGTAGTCACATTCGGCATATCGGAACAAGGCCGCGAGGAGCGCGAAGGCGAGGAGGATTAGAATGGAATAATGGGACATTCCACCCTATTTAGACGCGCGCTGATGCTGTGTGCCGTGGTGTTTTTTGCGGCGGTTGTGGCGCGCGCGGACACGATCGTCCTTAAGAACGGGCGGCGGATTGTCGCGAACAACGTAAGAGAAGAAGGCGACAAGGTTACGTACGAGACGCCGGCCGGCGAACTGAGCTTGCCCAAATCGATTGTCGACCATATCGAAAAAGGCGGCGGCGTGCCGATGGCGGATTCTCCGGCGGCTGCCGCTGCAAATCTGGCCATCACGCCGCCTGCCATGGAAGCGATTGGCGGGGGCACGGAAATCGAGAGAGACGCCGTGCACGATGGGGCCATCGACCGCGACTACATAGCGAAACTCGAAGGAGCGGCGCGAGCCGGCGATCAGCACGCGATGGCAAGCGCCGCGCTTGCGCACCATGCAGCGGCGCAGTTCGAGCTTTCGCGGGGCGACATGGAACACGCGCTCGCCGACGAACGCACGGCGCTCACCTATGCTCCGGAAGAGCCGGCGCTGCTGATGAATGTGGCGTATTTGCACTTGCGGCGCAGCGAATATAAGCAGTCGTTGGATTATCTGGAGCGCGCCCGGCACGTCGCGCCGGACAATGCCGACGTAGCCAAGCTGGCGGGCTGGGCCTACTACGGCTTGAATAAAATCGACCAAGCGGTCGCGGAATGGAAGCGCGCACTGGCTCTGCGCCCCGATCCCGAAGTGCAGGCCGCGCTGGACAAGGCGCAGCGCGACAGGCAGGAAGAAGAGGGGTACAAAGAGAACGAGAGCGCGCACTTTACATTGCGCTACAGCGGAGCGGCGGAGCCGGCTTTGGCGCGTGAAGTCTTGCACACGCTCGAAGCCCATTTTTCAGCGATTGAGTCCGAGCTGAATTTCACGCCGCCGGATTCCATCGGCGTGGTTCTCTACACACAACAAGCATTTGCCGACATCACCCGCGCGCCGGGCTGGGTGGGCGCGCTGAACGACGGGCGCATTCGCGTGCCCGTGCAGGGATTGACCGGCGTGACGCCGGAGCTGTCTCGCGTCCTGAAGCATGAGCTGACGCACAGTTTTGTGGGGCAGAAGACGCGCGGCCACGCGCCCACGTGGATTCAAGAAGGCCTGGCGCAATGGATGGAAGGCAAGCGCAGTGGCGACAACGCCGAGGTCTTGGCGCAAGTTTATAAAGAAGGGCATGCGGCTTCGCTGGGCAATCTCGAAGGAACCTGGATGGGCCTGCCGAGTGATGCGGCGGGCTACGCGTATGCCTGGGCGCTCGCAAATATCGAATACATCGTGCAAACCAACGGCATGGGAGACATAGAGAGAATTCTGGATCGCATCGGCAGCGGCAGTTCCACGGAAGATGCGTTGCGCGAAGTGTTGCACAGCGATTACAACGATTTGATGCAGTCCACCGCCGAATATTTGAGCAAGACCTACGGGCACTGAACAAAATCGAGAGTTCGGGAATTTTTAAGAGCGCAGCAACGCCGCTAAGAGTGCCGCGCGGGCGGGCATGGCGTTGATGAGGATGTGCTCGTCCTTGGAATGGGCGCCATGGCCGACAGCGCCGAGGCCGTCGAGCGTAGGGACCCCGAGAGCGGCGGTGAGATTGCCGTCCGAGCCGCCGCCGGCGGTCGCTTCTCCGAGAGACAAACCCATTTGAGCAGCGAGCGCTTTGGCTTTCGCGAAAAGCGCGGCGCTCATCTTGCGTTCGAGCGGCGGACGATTGAAGCCGCCGCGAACTTCGATTTTCGCTCCGGGAAGAACGGGACGGAGGGCGCGCAACTGACGCTCGATGCGGCGCATGTCCGCGATGCGAAGTGCCCGGAGATCGAGGACGGCACGGGCGTGCTCGGCAATGACGTTTACGCGCGTTCCACCTTCAATGATGTCGGCGTTTACAGATACTCCGCGGCGCAAATCGTTCCACTCCTGAACACGCTGGAGCTGTCGCGCCAGTTCATGCACCGCGTTGACGCCTTCTTGCGGCGCAAGGCCTGCGTGAGAGGCGCGGCCGTGCACGATAAGTTCGGCCTCGCCGACGCCTTTGCGAGCGGTCTTGATGAGGCCCTTGGGTCCGAGCGACGGCTCTAGCACAAAGACGGCATCGCTGCGGCGCGCTTCTGTTTCAATGATTTTCCGGGAAGCGTCGCTGCCGATCTCTTCGTCGGACGTCCAGAGAAAAACCAAACGATGTGTGAGTGGAGCTTTGCTGTGCTGCAAAGTTTCGAGAGCGAAGAGCGCTTGCGTGATGCCGGCCTTCATGTCGAAGATGCCGGGGCCGTAAGCTTTTCCTCCGGAAACACGGAAGGGCATTTTGGCCAGGGAGCCGGAAGAGTAGACCGTGTCGTAATGGCCGAGCACCAAAAACTGGCCCGCGGGCCGCGATTTCTGCGGCCACCAGGTGACGCATAGTTGGTCGCCGCGGACTTTCTGAGCGATACGCTCGACGCTTGCGCCACGCTTGCGCCATTCCGCGGCGAGAATGCCGCAGCAGCGATCGGCGAGAGCTTTTTCAAGGCTGGGAGATTCCGCAAGGACGAGCCTCTCGACGGTGGAAAGCATCTCGGGCAAACGAGTTTTCAGGTGGCGCAGGAATTCTCTGGGCTGGTTGGTGACCGGCATGGCCGGGACATGCTAGCAATGACAGGCATGGAGAGCAATGTCGCAAGCATGAAATACAGGCAAGCGAAGCCCTGCCCGGTGCCGGAGTGTCAGGGATGCGCCCGACCTATTCTGGCCAAGATGTGACCGGGCTCAGCGGTTCCGCACTGGGGCGCACCTCCTCCCCCTGCTTTTTTGTAAGTGTTGCTTCTAAAGGACTTAGAGTTTGCGTAAGTCGTTTAGAATCAATGTTTGCGGACGGTCGCGTAAGTGCTGATTCTAAATCACTTAGGGTCCCATTAAGCTCGTGTTCTCGGGACGATGCTGCTGACGCTATGGTTTGCGTGGTGGAGCGGTGGGCCGGCTCGGGATTGTTGGTGGGATGCTTGGCACCGGCTACAGAAAAGCGCACAGGCTGAAGCCTGTGCTACTAAAATGCAAAACGCCAGCAACAGAGCTGGCGCTATGGAAACGATGCGTAATTCTACCCGGCATCGTTATACGCCGCGGGCCACTTAAGTCCAAGAAAAAAGCAGCAAGGATTTGTGGTATATGGCGTTCTAACCTGGGTTGGTTGTTGAACGGAACGACTGCGAGGAGCAAGGGTGCGTACCCCGGTTGGCGCGGGTTCGCATATAATAGAAAGTTTGTTAGCGAAGAGTGGGGCGCTGCTGTAAGCATCTGCGGCGCGATGGGGAGCAGGGATGATACTGGACGTCGTGGAGATACAGAAAATATTGCCGCACCGCTATCCGTTTTTGATGGTGGATGCGATTTTGGAAATGGAGCGGCTGAAGTCCATCGTGGGCGTCAAGAATGTGACGATCAATGAATCGCACTTTCAGGGACATTTTCCAGGCAAGCCGATTATGCCGGGTGTGCTGATCATTGAAGCGATGGCGCAGACGGGCGGATTGTTGCTGCTGCTCGAAATTCCGGACCGGGACAATAAGCTTCTGTATTTCGTGGCCGTGGACGGCGCACGATTCCGGCGGCCCGTCGTGCCTGGCGACCAGTTGCGGCTGGAGGTCAAGGTGATTTCGTGGCGCGGCGATTTCTGCAAGCTTGAAGGCAAGGCCACGGTGAACGGGCAATTAGCTGCCGAAGCGACACTGATGTGCAAGATGGTGGATCGCGAGATGGGCGCGAAGGCGGAAGAACCCGCGAAATGAGCAAGCCGGAGATTCATCCGCAAGCTGTCGTGGCATCAAGCGCGAAGCTTGCCCCCGGAGTAAAAGTTGGGGCCTATGCGATTGTAGGAGACGAAGCGGAGCTTGGCGAAGGTTGCATCGTGCACCCACATGCGAGCGTAGGCGGGCCTGCCAAGTACGGACGCAACAATGTGTTCCACTCGTTTTGCGCGGTCGGAGGCGAGCCGCAAGATTACACGTATCGCGGCGAACGAACCGAGTTGGTTGTGGGCGATGGAAATATCTTTCGCGAGTACGTAACCGTCAGCCGGGGGACGTTGAAGGGCGGGGGCGTCACGCGGGTCGGCAACGAGAATTTCTTTTTGGCCTACTCGCACGTGGGGCACGACGACCAGATCGGCAATCAGACGCTGTTTGTGAATGGCGCGACGCTGGCAGGGCATGTTGCTGTGGAGGATTTTGCGACGATCGGCTCGTTTTCGGTTGTGCACCAGTTCTGCCGCGTAGGGCGGTACGCCTATGTGGGTGCGTGCACGGTGATTGTGCAGGACGTGCCGCCGTTTTCGCGCGTAGTGACGGAACGCGAGACGAAGAGCTATGGCGTGAATACCATCGGTCTTGAACGCAAAGGGTTCTCAAAAGAGCGGCTGCAGGTGCTCGATCGCGCTTTTCGTTTGCTGAGCCGCTCGAAAATGAACACCACGCAAGCCCTTATCGAAATGCGAGCAAAGCTGGCCGGCTCCGACGACGTGCAGGAGCTGATTCGATTCATCGAGAGCGCCGAGCGCGGAATCGTGAAGTAAGAGTCAACGCCACCCATACAATTCATGCCGGACACCAGCGCAAACGTGACAGGATGGGGACTCATCGCCGGAAACGGGCGTTTTCCGTTTTTGGTGCTGGAAGGCGCGCGCAGCCAGGGAATCGAGATGGCGGTGATCGCCCTAAAAGAAGAAGCTTCGCCGGAACTGGAAAAAAGAGCCGAGCGCGTCCACTGGGTGAGCCTCGGCGAATTGAGCAAGGCTATTGACCTGATGCATAAGGAAGGCGTAACGCACGCGGTGATGGCCGGGCAGGTGAAGCACAATAAAATTTTCAGCGCCATCCGGCCGGACTGGAAGCTGGCAAAGCTGCTTTTCTCGCTGCCGCGCAAGAGCACGGATGCGCTGATCGGCGGGATCGCGCGAGTGCTTCAAGACGAAGGGATTCAACTGGTGGACTCGACGCTGTTTCTGAAGCCGCTGCTGCCCGAGCCGGGCGTGCTGACGCGCAGAGCGCCGAACGAACAAGAAATCGCCGATATCGCCTACGGACACAGCGTCGCGCGGCAGATCGCGGCCATGGACATTGGACAAACGGTGGTGATTTCGGATCAAGCCTGCGTCGCCGTGGAAGCCATGGAAGGAACGGACGAAACCATCGCGCGCGCGGCGCGGATTGCCGGTGGAAAGCCTCTGGTGGTCGTGAAAGTTAGCAAACCGCTCCAGGACATGCGTTTCGATGTACCCGTGGTCGGTTTGCCAACCATCGAACAGATGAAGAGCTCCCGGGCCACGGCTTTGGCGGTGGATGCGGGACGCACCTTGCTGTTTGACCGTCAAAAATTGATAGAAGTGGCCGATGCGGCGGACATCGCCATTCAGGCGTTTGCCCCGGCGTGCGATTGCGGAACCGAAGCGGCGCTTCTGGGGGAATAAACAAAAAATGAGCGGCGGAGGACGTGGAAACGAAAAAAATCCGAGCCGCCGTTGTAGGCGCAGGGGAGTTTGGACGCAACCACGCACGCGTCTATCGCGAACTGGACAGGCGCCGAACTCGTTGGCATTTACGATCGAGATCAGGCGCGAGCGGAAGCCGTCGCGGCCGAATTTCAGACCCGCGCGCTTCGCAGCCTCGAGGAGGTCCGCGAGCTTGCCGAAGCCGTCAGCGTAGCGGTGCCGACCATCGCGCACGCCGAAGTTGGCTGCCAGCTGATGGAGAGCGGGCTGGACGTGCTGGTCGAGAAGCCCATGGCCCTGAATCTTGCGGAGGCGGACGCGCTTCTCGAAGCGGCTCGCCGCCACAAGCGGATTTTGCAGGTGGGCCACGTCGAAAGATTCAATCCAGCTGTGATAGCGGTTGAGCCGATTCTCAACCGGCCGCTTTTTTTTGAGGTACACCGTTTGGGAGTATTTACTCCGCGCAGCCTCGATGTGGAAGTGATTTACGACGTGATGATCCACGATCTGGATATTCTCCTGGCCCTGGTAAAGGAACCGGTGACGGAATTGAAAGCGGTAGGCATTCCAGTGCTGACGGACAAAGTGGACATCGCTCATGTGCGGCTGGAGTTCGCGGGCGGCGCTGTCGCCAATGTGACCGCCAGCCGCGTTTCGACGGAACGCGTTCGCAAAATGCGATTTTTTCAACAGCACGAATACATTTCGCTCGATTACGCCCGGCGCGACGCTCTGCGCGTGGGCGTCAAGCGGCCCGGACCGCAGCCGGAATTTTCATTTGAAAAATTGCCCGCTCCAGACGTGGAACCGCTGCACGCGGAACTCGAGGCGTTTCTGGAGGCCGTGCGCACCCGACGCGAACCGCGCACCAACGGAGCCGCCGGCCGCGCGGCGCTGGAATTGGCGAGCCGGGTGATGGCGAGCATCCAGGAACACGGCGAACGCGTCCAAGTAGCAGCATTCGCCTCGCATGAGAAAGCAGGAAAATGATTCCGCGGACCCTAGTCCCGCTCGGTTCCCGTCTGCCCGCCGGGGAAATAGCCGCCACGCAGCGGCGGCGTCCGACGACGCTGGATGAACGCACGCTCGTTCCGGCAATGCTGCCCATCATCGAGCTGGATGGGAAATCGAGCATCCCCCGGTCCTTGCCGCTTGAATCGATTGCCGCGCGCGTCGTCGTTCCACGCGACATAAATCAGGAAGCGTACCAAGTCAGGGAAGACGCTTCGACTCCCGTCCAGCCGACGGACATGGACGAGCGCATCGCTGTGCCGCAGGGCGGGGCGCCTCTGGAAATGACCGAGGGACCGCTAGTCCCTCCCGCGGATATCGTCGATCTGGACGTCTTCATGACCGGCGAGGTGAACCTCCTCACCAAGCCGCAAACGGAAGAAAAAACTAAATGGGATTTGATCACGCGTGTTTCCTCCGTGGCGTTTCACATCGTTCTGATTGTGACCATTCTATTGTGGGCGAGGATCTTTCCGCCCCACGCGCCGACGCAGCAGGAAATTGATCTGGCCAACCGGCAATTGACGTGGATTCCGCCGGAGAGTTCTTACGCTCCCAAACCAAAAGCGCAGCCGCGACCCGCGGAGCCGCCGGTCGTGCATGTGGATCCGAAGGTAATCAACAAAGTGGCTCCGCCTGTGCCGCAGCCTGCGGTCCGCCCCGAGCCGAGTCCCGAAAAAAGAATTGCCGGACGCTCCGGCTCCGAAAGTGCCAGTAACTCCGCACGAGGTGGAAACGCCGGCGCCCAAGCCAGATGCCCCGAAGCCGCCTTTGAAATTGGATACTCCGGATATGCCGAAGCCGCATGGCGGGTTGGTATTGCCGAAGGCTCCTTCGATCGAGGATTCCATTCACGACGCGCTCAAGGCGCCGAGCCCAGGCTCGCCCTCGATTGGTGGCGGCGGCCGCATCCGCGGCTCGACGCGTGGGAGCGGCGGCGGAACGGCCTTCGGCGGGATAGAAATGCTCACGCCGACGGAGGGTTTGGACTGGAGCAGCTATCTCCAGCGCGTGTACGTCACGGTGAAAGGCAACTGGTTTGCGGTAATGCCGGAGTCTGTCGAGTTGGGAGAGAAAGGCGTGGTTGTCTTGACGTTCAAGATCATGAGAGATGGCAGCGTGCCCAGCGCGGAGCCGGTGATCAACCGCAACTCGGGAAAAGAACCCCTCGACCGGGCCGCCTATTCTTCCGTACGTGCCTCCAATCCCTTCGAGCCGTTGCCTGCGCAATTCAGCGGGCCCTACATCGAATTGCGCTACACGTACCTCTACAACGTCTCGCCAGAGAGCTACAATCAGCAGAAGTGAAACTCGCGCGACAGCAGGTTCTTGGAAGTCTCTTTCTCGCACTGCTTGCACTTATTGTGTTGCTCATTCGCGCTTGGCATATTCTCTTTCGATGAATCCGCGCACATCCGAATTGCCGCTGGTTGCCGTGGTAGGTCCGACGGCATCGGGAAAATCCGCCCTTGGTGTGTGGCTGGCGGCGAAATTCGGCGGCGAAGTGCTGGCCTGCGATTCGACGCAACTCTATCGGGGATTTGATATCGGCACCGCCAAACCGGGGTTAGCCGAGCGGCGCGGAATTCCGCACCACCTGATCGACGTTTTGACGCCTAGCGAAGCGGCGACCGCGGGCGGATACCGCCAGATGGCGCTGGGTGTTTTGGAGGATGTACGAAGCCGCGGCCGGCTGCCGGTTCTCACTGTTGGCACAGGTCTGTATTTGCGCGCCCTGCTGGAGGGATTGGCGGATTTGCCGCAGCGCTCCGAAGAATTGCGAGAAAGGCTGCGTGCCAGCGCCGAGGAGCATGGCGCGGGCTACTTGCACGGATTGCTCAAACGGCTGGACCCGGAAGCGGCAGGAAAAATCGCGGCGGCAGACGAACAGAAATTGATTCGCGCCATTGAAGTATGCGTACTGGCGCGGCGGCCGGTTTCCGAAGTGCATCGAACCGGACGCACACCGCTCGCAGGCTGGCGCGTCGCTGAAAATCGGACTGATGCCGCCGCGCGAGGCTCTCTACGAGCGCATTCACGCACGCACGGACGCGATGCTGGCAGCATGGTTGGATAGAGGAAGTGCGTGGTCTGGTGCACAGCGGCTTGCCAGAGGACGCCAAGCCATTCGATTTTATCGGCTACCGCGAACTGCGCGAGGTTCTGCGCGGAGGGAAAAAACTCGAAGAGGCGCGCGTGGTGATCCAGCAAGCCACGCGGCAGTACGCTAAACGCCAGTTGACGTGGTTTCGCAAAGATCCCGCCGTCCGCTGGTTCACTGGATTTGGCGATGATCCGCGCATGCAAGACGAAGTGCGGCAGTGGCTCCGTCAGCAAGGCTTGGCGGATTCGCCGCAGGCAAGCTGAGCGCGTATAATGGTGCAAGTGAGGCGAGACCCCTCCTATATGGCTTCCTCGGCACAATGGCTTCAGGACTGACTTCGTGACCAAAACTTCGCAGTCTATCTCTACCTCGACGGCGGACCGCGCTTTGCTTGTTGGCTTGGGCTGGAAGCGCAAGCCGCGCTTTCCTGGCATGCCCGCGGGCGAGCAGGGCAGGGAATCGCTGCTGGAGCTTGTCGAACTGGCCCGTAGCGCCGGCGCGGAAATCGCTGGAACGGTTTTTCAGGTGCGCGAATCGGCGGACCCGGCAACGCTCGTGGGCCGCGGCAAGCTGGACGAAATTCGCGCCGAGGCCACCGCGCACAAAGCGCCGCTGATTATTTTCGACAGCAACCTCTCGCCCATGCAGCAGCGCAACATCGAAGCAGCCACCGAGCGCCGCGTGATCGACCGCACGCAATTGATTCTGGACATTTTTGCGAAGCACGCGCGCAGCCGCGAAGGTCAGTTGCAGGTCGAACTCGCGCAGTTGAACTACATGCTGCCGCGGCTTACCGGCAAGGGCGCGTCGATGTCGCGGCTCGGAGGCAAAAGCGGCGGCGGCGGTTCCGGCGGAGCGGGCGGGGGAGCGGGGCGCATCGGTGTACGCGGACCAGGAGAAAAGAAACTGGAAACGGACCGGCGGCGCATTCGCGACCGCGTCGGCAAAATTCAAAACAGCATTGAAGATATTCGCAAACAGCGCGCTCTGCGGCGCGAAGCCCGCAACGCCGTGCCGCTTGGCACGATTGCGCTGGTGGGGTACACCAACGCCGGAAAATCGACTCTCTTCAATGCGCTGAGCCGGGCCGAAGTGTTGGTCTCCTCGCGGATGTTCGCCACGCTGGACCCGACCATCCGCGCCATTCGTTTGCCTTCCAATCGCAGGGTCCTGGTCTCCGACACCGTGGGATTCATCCGCGATCTGCCCAAGGGATTGCTGACGGCATTTCGTGCGACGCTCGAAGAAGTGCAGGAAGCCGCACTGATTTTGCACGTGAGTGACGTCTCGAACCCTCATCATGCCGAACTTGATGAGGAAGTGGACAAAATTTTGAATGACCTCGGTGTCGCGGACCGGCCACGGCTCCGCGTGTTCAACAAAGTGGACCGCCTTTCGCCAGAGCAACGCGCTTCGCTCCTTCGTCCCAATGCGCCGGGTGCAGGCGCCAGCGGCGGACCTGTCCTTGTCTCCGGCCTGACGGGAGAAGGTGTGGAAGAGTTGCTGCGCCGCATGGACGCGGCTCTGCCGGTCGATCCCGTCGTCACGCTATCGCTTGCGGCTGCCCCTTGCGGAGGGCCGCACGCTGGCGCTTGTTCATGCGCTCGGCCGCGTGCTACATTCCGAGGTCGAAGACTCTCACATGCTGCTGGACGCCGAGGTTCCTGTGTCGATTGCGCGCAAGCTCAAGCTGAGTGCCTTTGCAAAGGATGGAACTTCGAGCCGCGCGCGTGCGTAATAGGAAGTGAGGGGGTTGCCATGGCTGCGTTCTTCCTGTGGTGCATATTGTTTTGTTTCTGCTGGCCTCTTGCGTTGCTTGCGCTGGTGGTTTATCCCATCGTTTGGCTGATTCTCCTGCCGTTTCGCATCGCGGGAATCGCCGTGCACGGCGTTTTGTCGTTTTTGAGAGCCCTCTTTTTCCTGCCGGCGCGAATGTTGCGAGGGCCGCGAGCCATCTGACGGACGGCCTGCTCTGTTTGCGGCATAGTAACTCTGCCTCGGCGATGAAAAAGCGACTGGTTTTGGCAGCTAAATGGGTCTTTCTTGAATGGTTTGCGCAGGTTTGCCAGGCCAGGGCTGCTGTGGAAACCTTGTGGAAACTGTTTTTTAGAAGAAAGCGCCGCGCAAAACTGAGACATCAAGAAATTAGTTTTGCGTTCCGTCTATAGCTCTTAACATATTGATTATAAATGGTTTACGGGAGACATGGCCTTGAGCGAAACGCGCTTCCGCGAGTTGTCTTCCTCATGGAGGGTTTTCGACATTTGCACAGGTTTGCAGCAGAGTGAGTACGGATGAGTACAGCTTCCCGCGAGACGCAACTCATTTTACTTGTTGACGTTACAGTACCCGGCACGCGCATGGTCTGATTCTTCCGCCGACCCTCACAGACGTTGACGCCTGCCCACCGGAAGTCTATAGTCAGGCAAGCGGTGGCCGAAGCCTAAGGGGCGGCCTCCCCGCCGCCATGTTTCTATGAATCTCCCCAACTCATTGACGGTTCTGCGCATCTTTTTCGTTCCCCTGCTGATTGCAGTTTTGCTAACGAAGAGCCCCAACGTCGATTTCCGCGGCTTCCCCATGCATTTTGAGTTTTGGGGAGTCTTGATTTTGCTGTTGGCCGCGGCCACGGACTGGGCCGATGGGTATTTTGCGCGGCGCCGCCTTCAGGTGACCACTCTCGGAATACTTTTGGATCCCATCGCGGACAAACTGCTCATCTCGGCTTCGTTCGTTTCTCTTGTGGATATGCATCTCGTCCCGGCTTGGATGGTCGTTATCATCATCGGGCGTGAATTCACCGTGCTTGGTTTGCGGAACATCGCGTCGGCGGAAGGATTCACGATCGCGGCATCGTTGTTGGGCAAAACCAAAATGGTTCTGCAAGTGTGCGCCGTAGCTGTCCTCATAGCGGGGGCGCGGCAGGAGCAACACCCTTTGCTGAACAAGCTGGGACTGTACCTTCTCTGGTTGGTCGTAGTCAGCGCCCTGGTATCCGCCGCTCAATACTTTCTGAAGTTTTGGGGCCAGCTGGACGACCGGATCAAGCTTCGCCGCAAGCTGCGTATGATGGAGAGCCACAAAAAGTCCGAGGATGCCATCCCTCTCTGAAGCCGACCGAAGGGCCATGCTCGAATGGGCGCGCCGAGCGATCGCAGACGCCGTTTCCCTCCAGAAAACCGCCGGAAGCATTCCTCAAGGTGGAGATACTTTTGGAGAAACGCGGCGTATTCGTGACTCTCCATGCTCGAGGCCGATTGCGTGGCTGCATTGGCGTCATCGAGGCCATCGAGCCGCTGAGCGAATCCATCGCGCGGTGCGCGGCGGGCGCGGCCCTGCGTGATCCGCGATTCTCGCCCGTCCGCGTGGAAGAACTTCCGGAACTACGAATCGAAATCTCGCTGCTTTCTGCACTCGATCCGATTCTCCCAGAGAACATCGAGATCGGGACACACGGTTTGTTGATTTCCCAAGGCTCGAAGCGCGGACTTCTGCTTCCGCAAGTTGCGGTCGAGCACAAACTTGCCCGCCATCAGTTCCTGGAAGAGACCTGCCGCAAAGCTGGTTTGAACGCTACGGCATGGCAGGAGCCGGAGACAATAATTCTAGGATTCACGTGCGATGTCTTTTCGGACCGTGGGGACGCCAAGGAACCACACGCTGGCGTTGGTTGAACTTCCCCACAGCGGACAGACGCGTTGGAAAGAGCACACCAAAGAAAAGGCCCGCGCGAGAACTGCATCGCCGCGGGCCTGAGGTTTCTGTCTTGGCGTGACTCGGGATCTACTCGAGTTCGACGTAATCGCCAGTGTAAATATCGATCGTGCTGTACGTGATCAGCACGGTAGAGGAGTTGCGGCTTACGTTGATCACGATGCCTTCGCCCAGCACTTCGCGGGGCAAATCATTCCAGGTATATCGCCCGGGCGAGCTGCCAAAGCCATACAAACGGTCCTGATAATCCTTCGTCTGAGGAGCGAGCTCCGCCAACGAGCCCTGGTATCGGAATATTCGGTAATAATCGCCTACTTTGACGCCTTTGTTAGTCCCCAGGTTCACATACACGGTGTTGCCCTGCCCGGCGGATTGCTGATAGTCCTTCGACTGAACCACCATGGCCACCGGCTTGCCACTGATCGGCGCGAAATGATCAAAAGCGCCTGGGTCCTTGAATAGGGGCGCGGGTCTCTCCTGGAACGGCAGCACGATATCGCCTCGCTGCATGTAGTCGCAGGACAGCGTCACCTGCGCGATGGCCACCTTGGGTTGAACGTTAACGACGCGCAGCTGCCCAGCGTCCAAATAATGCGTCCCCATCGCCTTCATCAGCTTGGCCTGCCATTTGAACCAATCCACTTCCGCGGGGTCGCCTTCCGCCCTCACGACGGAGTAACGATCACCGACCCGCACGCCTTTATCCGTGCCGCGATTGATGTATACATAATCGCCGCGCGCGAACGTGATTTTATTGTTTGACTGCTCACCGGAGACCAGGCGTGTGGCATCGGGAACTTTTTCGTCTGTTACAAAGCCCGAACAGTAGACGGTCGCAAAGTTCGCCTGTGGAGGAGCAGGGGTAGTCTGCGCCGAGCAAATCCCAGCGCCTGCAAAGACAAACGTGGATAGAGCTGCTAATTTAGCGCGCATTTCAAGACTCCTTCAAACACGCCCTACCGGCCGTGCGGGGACGATTCTTAGCGAAAATAACAGGGCCGCCCCCACGCGTCAACAAATACGCCGTGACCGCTTTACACTTTTGCTACGGGCATGCTAGAAGCCTTATTCTCAATAACATGGCCAGAATCGCGCAAGGGAGAAGTTTGTTTGGGGCAGGGATAAGACGCATCTGCGCGGTTGCGGCAGCCTCGACGGCCGCGGAGATGGCCCGCCTGGTCCGTGCGGGGCTCTGCGAAACCCCTACTATCGAGTTGCGCCTGGATTGGCTCCGCAGCGATGCCGAACGCTCCCGCTTCCTTCGCTGGCTGAAAAGGAACATGCCAAGCGGCGCCACGTTTCCTCGCTACATGCCGTCGTCGGGAAGGAGGCGGCAAGCTCCGAGGAGGCGTGGAAGCCGAACTTTACTGGCTCAAGATGGCCCGCCAGGCGGGCTGCTCCTGGTGCGACCTGGAAATCGAGACCTGGCGCGAATTGCCGCGCCGCAAAACCTTGAGCGCTCTTGGCTTGCCGACGCACATCCTGCTCTCCTTGCACGACTTCCGGCGCATGCCGTCGCATCTCAAGCCCACCCGTTCCGCCGGGCATGCACAGCCTGACGCTCAAAAAATTGCCGCGCATACCCAAACCTTCGCCGACAGCCTCCGCCTCTTGCGTTTCGTTCGCCGCACCCCCAATCTCGTTGCCGTACCCATGGGCGAAGTTGGCCTGCCTGCGCGCATCCTCGCCTTGCGAGAAGGCAGCGCACTGGCGTACGCACCCATCGGAGAGGCTACCGCTCCCGGCCAAGTTTCCCTGCACGCCCTGAAACACCTCTACCGCGCCCATGAGCTTACCCATCGCACTCGCGTTTACGGCGTGATTGGTGACCCCGTTGGGCACTCCCTATCCCCGCTGCTGCACAACACCGGCTTCTTCGCGCGCAAAATAGATGCCGTCTATTTGCCCTTTCTAGTGAAAGATCTTGGCGATTTTCTCCGGGCTGTCCCGGAATTCGGCATTCGCGGCTTCAGCGTCACCATTCCGCACAAACAATCCATCTCTGAAGCATCTCCAGGAATGCGACCCGCTCGCCGCCGAGATTGGCGCCGTCAACACGGTCGTCGTCCGGCGCAACGGTTCGCTCTTCGGCTGCAATACCGATTATCTCGGCATTTTGCGTGCCCTCGAGAAGAAGCTCGCTCTCTCAGGAAGCCGCGTCTTGATCTTCGGCGCAGGTGGAGTCGCGCGAGCCGCCGCCTTCGCCCTTGCAAAAGCGGGAGCGCATGTCGCGATATGCGCGCGCCGGGAAAGAACCGCGTTTGAACTGGCCAAAGCCGTCGGCGGCGAAGCCGTCCCCCGCAGCGCCTTGAAAAGCGAATACTTCGACGCCATCCTCAACGCCACCCCGATCGGCATGCATCCCCATGATCGAATTTCGCCGCTCTCGGCCCGCGAGTTAAATTGCCGCATTGTTATGGACCTCATCAACCGCCCGCACATAACGCAACTGCTCAAACTCGCCACCCGCAAAGGCATCGCTACAATTTCCGGGGTGGAAATGTTTATTCCGCAGGGCGTCGCGCAATGGGAACTCTGGACCGGCCAACGCGCACCGGAATCCGCCATGCGAAAGGCCGTTCTGCGGCGCTTTGCGCTCCGAAGGAAAGTCCCGCCAGCACAGTTAATCCAGAAATGCGATAATGCCGTCCTCGGACACCAAATTGCTGCCGCCAGTTGTGAACTGAGCCCATGATCCAGCCGGACTTCCGCGAATTTCAGCGCCTCGCCAAGCAGGGAAACCTCATCCCGGTCTACGAGGTTTTTCCCGCTGACTTGCTCACGCCCGTCAGCGCCTATTTGCGCATCGCGCAGGGCGCGCGATATTCCTTTTTGTTGGAAAGCGTCGAAGGCGGCGAAAAAATCGCCCGCTACACATTCGCCGGCGCGAACCCCGAAGAAATCTTTCGCTATGCGGGCGGCGCTTGCGTTCTGGAAAGCCACAATCGCATCGTTTGGGAAGAGCGCGATCCCGTCACGTTTCTTCGCGCCCGCATGGAGCGCTTCCGTCCCGTTCGCCTGCCCGGCCTGCCGCCGCTGGTAGCCGGCGCCATCGGCTATTTTTCCTACGACATGGTGCGCCTCATCGAGCGGCTTCCCAAACGCCTGCGCGATGACATCGGCCTCTACGACGCCATGCTGATGTTCTATCACGGCATCATTGCCTTCGATCACGTGCAGCACCGCCTCTGGATCGTACGCAATGTTTACACCGACGGGGAAGGCAGCCTCCGCACAAAGTACAACGCGGCCGTGCGTGAGATTCGCAAAACGCGCCAGTTGCTCGAAGAAACTTCTCCCGCCGAACAGCCAAAAAAGAAAACCAGGAAGCGTAGCAAGCCGCTCCGCGTTACTTCCAATTTTCGCCGCGCGGAATATCTCG
This sequence comes from uncultured Acidobacteriota bacterium, assembly GCA_963804545.1. Lineage (GTDB taxonomy): Bacteria > Acidobacteriota > Terriglobia > Acidiferrales > UBA7541 > Acidiferrum. The sequence continues at coordinate 890,277 of CAWDQW010000003.1, read as the reverse complement.
AGGCCGTTCGCAAAGCGAAACATTACATTCGCGCCGGCGACATTTTTCAAGTCGTGATCAGCCAGCGTTTCTCTGCCAAAACGCATGCCGAGCCGTTTGAGGTCTATCGCGAACTGCGCGCGCTGAATCCGTCACCTTATCTTTTCTATCTGCAGATGAACGACGTTGCGGTGGTTGGCAGCTCGCCGGAAATGCTCGTCAAAGTCCAAGGCCGCGATGTTTTTTACCGGCCGATTGCCGGAACGCGCTGGCGCGGCAAGGACGAGGCCGAAGACCAGCGCCTCGAACGCGAAATGTTAGCGAGCGAAAAAGAACGCGCCGAGCACATCATGCTGGTCGATCTCGGACGCAACGATCTCGGCCGCGTCTGCGAGTACGGCACCGTGAAGCCCGAAAAGTTGATGACCGTCGAGCGCTACTCGCATGTCATGCATCTTGTTTCGAGCCTGCGCGGGCGCCTCCGCGAAGATGTCGATTGCTTCGATGCGCTGATGGCTTGCTTCCCCGCGGGCACCGTCTCCGGCGCTCCAAAAGTCCGCGCGATGGAGATCATCGAGGAGCTGGAACGTACGCGCCGCGGTATTTATGCCGGCGGCGTTCTATACTTGGACTTCGCGGGCAATCTCGACTCATGCATCGCCCTGCGCACTATGGTCATCAAAAATGGTGTGGCTCACGTGCAAGCCGGCGGCGGCATCGTCGCCGATTCCACGCCCGAAGGCGAATACGAGGAGTCCGTGAATAAATCGAAAGCATTGCTCGCGGCGCTGGAAGCGGCGCATCGAAAAGGGAAGTGAACAAAGTCTTGAAGGCGTAAGACGAAGGTATCCAATAACGTGATTCTGCTGCTCGACAACTACGACTCGTTCACCTACAACCTGGCTCAGTATCTCGGCGAACTGGGCTGTCAGGTAGAAGTGCATCGCAACGACAAGATTTCTGTGGAAGAAATTGTCCGCCGCAAGCCCGAGAAAATTGTCATTTCTCCTGGCCCCTGTACGCCGCAAGAGGCCGGCATCTCCGTCGAGCTAGTGGAGCGTCTCGCGGGGAAATTTCCGATCCTGGGTGTCTGCCTGGGCCATCAAGCCATCGGCGCGGCCTTCGGCGGCAAAATCGTCCGTGCTCCCAAGCTTTTCCACGGCAAAACCAGCGAAATTCATCACGATGGCAAAAATATTTTTCGCAAATTGCCCGAGCCCTTCACAGCCACTCGCTACCATTCGCTCATCGTCGAGCGTAAATCACTGCCGCGCGAACTAACGATCACCGCTGAAACGAACGACGGCATCATCATGGGACTCCGCCACCGCCGCTACAAAATTGAAGGCGTGCAATTCCACCCCGAATCCGTCCTCACCACCTCCGGCAAGCAGCTCCTCCAAAATTTCCTTAACCTCTGAGTCTTTGCGTCTTCTGCGCTCTCCATGCCCGCTGTTTAAAGTCTTTATTCCTACCAATTCAAATCCGCCAAAATTGCCGCATACACTTCCATCCCGCGCCACAAATGCACCAGCCGCAAATTTTCATCCGAACTGTGCTGATGATTGTCGTAATTCACGATCGGCACTCCGATCCACGGCAATCCCAAATCCTCGAAAATATACATTGGCACGCTGCCTCCAAGAGTCGGCGCAATCACCGTGTCGTTGCCCGTCGCATCCTGCACGACCTTCACCAGCGCTTTCGACACCGGCAAATCCATGGCCGTGCGCGAAGCGCGATAGCCGCCCTGATCGATCACCTTCGCAATCAACGCATGCGTGCGCCGTTCCTCCATCGTCGGCTCGCGGTCAATCACAAAATATCCCTGCTTTTTGATAAATGCCGCAATCTGCTCGAATTTCTTATGCGGATCCTCGCCCTTCACCAGCCGCGCATCGATCGACGCCTCGGCCTTGTCCGGCACCACGTTCTGCGCGTGCTCCCCAACGTATGCGCTTTGCAATCCGCGGATGTTGAGCGAAGGCTCCTGCAGCAACTCCACTAATTTCTTCCCCCCACCTTCAGGCTTCGCGATGCCCAGCTCTTTCTCGAGCTCGGCGTCGTTCACCGGCATCTCCGCAAGCGCTTTCGTTTCGAGTTCGCTTAATGGCACAACATCGTCGTAATAGCCGTCGATCAGCACGCGTCCATCCGCATCCTTCATCGAAGCCAGCAGCCGCGAAAGTTCCATCGCTGGATTGGGCGCCCAATTTCCGTAATGCCCGCTGTGCAGCGCGCGCACGGGTCCATACACCGTGATGTCCAGTCCGATGTCGCCGCGGTTTCCGAAGAAAACAAGTTGCCTCCCCGATTGATGCACAGGTCCATCCGCGGTGATTAGTAAGTCGCCGCCAAGCAGATTTTTGTGCAGCTCCAAAGTGTGCGCGAGATTCGTCGATCCAGCTTCCTCTTCGCCTTCGAAAATAACCTTTAAATTCACGCCGAGCGGAATTTGCTTCGCACGCAGAGCGTCGAGCGCCGCCAGCAGCGCCACAATCGGCGATTTGTCGTCCGAAGCCGAGCGCGCATAAACCCGCCAATCATCCTTATAGACAGCCGGCTGCATCGCGCTATTCTCCGGAAACGGGATGCGCTTTCCGCCCGCTTCAATCGCGTCGCTTCGCAAAACCGGTTCGAACGGTGTCCCGTCCGTCCACGCGGCGGGATCGACGGGCTGCCCATCGTAATGCGCGTAAAATATAACCGTGTGTGTGGCTGTCGGTGTGATCAGCTTGCCGAAAACCACCGGACCGCGCCCCGTGATCGGCAACAGGTGCGTTTCTATCCCTCGCGCTTCCAACATCTCACGCAGGTGGTCGGCATTTTTCTGGATGTTCGGCGTGTCGCTGGCCACATTCGGGATGGAAAGAAACTCCACCAGTTCCCGCACGATGCGATCCTCGTTGTCCGTCCGGTAGTCGCGCACTTCTTGAGCCACCTGGGCCGCGCCCAGCGATGCAGGCTTCTGCCCCATCGCCGGAACGCAAAAAGCGCCACAAAACAGTGTCATTGCAACGAATCTCAAGGAATTTCTCCTGGAACTCTCTCGATGGCTTCCGTGTCGCCCCGCAAATCCGAGCGCCACGGCAATCGCTGAATTGCGCTCTCAGTTTCTCATTTTACCTGTACCAAGGGACAGCCGTCCTTTCGGGCAGTCTGCCTTTCGTTTTGTGCGGAACCCGGTAACAGCCGATTGCGCAAAGTACCAGTGCGCCCGGCGTTTCATTAACCAAAACTAAGAATTCGCATCTTCTCGGAGGTTTTGTACCAGTATGAACCGTCGCCTTTTGCCCATTTCTTTGTCGTGCCTGCTGTCCGCGGCTGTGCTATCTGCGCAGACGGCCCCGGCCGGTGTCGTTCTGCAATCCGCGAACGCACGCTTGAACACTACCGATGCCGCCATTGGAACCACGATCTTCGACGGCGACCGCATGGAAACTCAGGACAAGGGAGCCCTGAGCCTGCGCTCCGGCCAGGTGCAGCTCACGCTTTCCGAGTCCAGCACTGTTTGGATGAATCACGAAAATTTGATTCTCACTCCCACGCTGCAGCGCGGCACCGTAACTTTTCGCGCGGAAAACGGGACGGGAATCGAGATCAAAGCCGACGACGTGCGCGTCCGGCCCCATACTCCCGTGCTAACGGTCGGCGAAGTGACGCTCCATGACTGCGACATTCTAGTCACCGCTCGCACCCAAGATCTCGAAGTCACCGCCGGCAAAGAGACCAAGATCCTCGAAGAAGGAAAAACCTACCGCGTGGCGCGCAAAGACGCCTGCGGCGCCGCCCAGTATCATCCTCCAGCAGCCGTTGGGCAGAGCCGCTTCTTCTTGCTTCCGGTTGCCGCGATCACACCGATCATAATTGTTACCGTCATCAAGGGCCTTGAGAGTCCCGATCGCCCCTAAGCCGGCTCTGGGGGGAAATTTCGCCGGAAAGTTCTCATTCGGACCGTTGAGCGAACTCCACTAGCTTTGCGAGTTTTTCTTTGGCCGCTCCCGTTGCAATGGCCTCGCCTGCCAGCCGTGCGCCCTCTCCAAAGCTCGCCGCAACTCCTGCAGCCACCAGAGCCGCTGCCGCGTTCACAAGAACGATATCGCGCGGCGCTCCTCCTCTACCCGCGAAAATAGCGCGGATCGTCGCCGCATTTTCCAGCGCCGTCCCGCCGCGAATGGCGTCGATCGGCGCCCTTGGCACTCCAAAGTCCTCCGGCGTCACCGTGAGCCGCCGCACGCTTCCGCCGCTCACTTCGGCCACCAAAGTCTCTCCCGCCAGAGAAATCTCATCCAGCCCGCCCACCCCGTGGACCACGAACGCGCGTTCCACGCCAAGTTCTGCGAGCGTTGCGGCGACCAAATCGATCAGCTCCGGCGATGGAACGCCCACTACCTGAGACCGCGCGCCAGCTGGATTCGTCAGCGGACCGAGAAGATTAAACACCGTGCGCACGCCAATCTCTTTCCGTGCTGGCGCGGCATGCCGCGCCGCCGCGTGCGCTGCCCGCGCAAAAAAGAAGCCAATCCCGATCTCGCGGATCGCCTTGCCAAAGCGTTCCACCGGCAAATCGATGCGCACGCCCAGTGCTTCCATCACATCCGCCGAACCGCTCCCCGAGCGCGAAGCGCGATTTCCGTGCTTTGCGACTCGCGCGCCTGCCGCCGCGGCAACAATCCCCGCCGCCGTCGAAATGTTAAAGGTTGCATATCCCTTTCCGCCCGTACCGCAAGTGTCCACCAGATGCTCGGGCCCTGGTTCCCCATCCGTGAACACTCGCGCCGCGTGCCGCCGCATCACTCTCGCGAAACCGGCCAGCTCCTCCACGCGCACGGGCCGTGTATTCATCGCCCCGAGCAGCCGCACGATGTCCTGCGTCTCGACCCGCCCCGTGAGCAGCTCTTCCATCACTGCTTCCGCATCCTCCCGAGTGAAAATCTGCCCGGATACGGCGCCATCAATGAGAGATTTTGTCATCTGGATTCCGCCGCGATTCCGCCGCAACCTTGCCCCGATTTATACTTTCCGAGTACACTCTTATGTTTGCGATGCCACGAAAATTCTAACACTACGGAACCCCGATGAAGATTCATGAGTATCAGGCGAAAGCGATTCTTGCCCGCTACGGTGTCACCACTCCCCGCGGCGAAGTGGCTTTTTCCAAGGAAGAAGCGCGCGAAGGCGCTGCCCGGCTTAGGTCCAGCGTAGTGGTTGTCAAAGCGCAAATTCATGCCGGCGGACGAGGCAAGGCTGGCGGAGTCAAGCTCGCCCATTCGCCCGATGAAGCGGCGGAAATCGCCTCGCACATGCTGGGCATAAACCTGGTTACCGCGCAAACCGGCCCCGGGGGACGTACCGTCAAGCGCGTTCTCATCGAAGAAGGACTGGACATCAAACGCGAACTCTATCTCAGCATTCTCGTCGATCGCAGCGTCGGAAAAGTGGTCTTCATGGCCAGCGCCTCCGGAGGTATGGACATCGAGGAAGTCGCCAAGACCCATCCCGAAGCTATCATGCGTGAAACGATTCATCCGGCCGTCGGTTTGCAACCCTACCAAGCGCGCAAGCTCGTTTTCGGCCTCGGCCTTTCAGGTGACGTGGCCATGAAAGCCGGCCCGTTTCTTCAGGCATTGCACCGCGCCTTTGTCGACACCGATTCCTCCATGCTCGAAATCAATCCCGCCGTCGTCACCGCCGATGGCCGCCTCGTCGCCCTCGATGCCAAGATGACTTTCGACGACAACGGCCTCTTTCGCCACAAAGAGCTGCGCGAATTGCGCGACCTTGACGAAGAAGATCCGCTCGAAGTCGAAGCCTCCAAGTATGGCCTCAACTACATTAAGCTTGACGGCACCGTGGCCTGCATGGTCAACGGCGCCGGCCTCGCCATGGCCACCATGGACATCATCAAGTACGCGGGCGGTTCCCCCGCCAACTTCCTCGATGTGGGCGGCGGCGCCTCTTCCGATCAGGTGAAAAACGCCTTCCGCATTTTGATCGGCGATCCCGGAGTCAAAGCCGTCTTCATTAATATCTTCGGCGGAATCCTGCGCTGCGATGTTCTGGCCACTGGCGTCGTTGCCGCCGCCAAGGATTTGCACGTGAAAGTTCCGGTAGTCGTTCGCATGGAAGGCACCAATGTCGAGCTCGGCCAGCAAATCCTCCGTGAAAGCGGCCTCAACTTCACCATCGCGAACGGCATGAAAGACGGCGCGCAAAAGGTTGTCGAGCTCGCACGCGCCTAGTGGCAGGCGTAAATGGCAGGCGCAAAGGATGTAACGGAAGCAAAGGAAGTAAAGGAAGTAGAGGAGGTAAAGGATCGGCTTAGGAGCGGCCCGGTCAAGAACTACACGGATTTATTGGTTTATAAGCAAGCTTATCGTTTGACATTAAGGGTTTCTACGTTCTCCAAAACGATGCCGCGCGAAGAACAGTTTGAACTTGGTCGCCAGCTTCGCCGCTCATCTCGTTCTGTAGGAGCCAATATTGTCGAGGAATGGGCAAAGCGTGTTTCGCCCGCAGAATTTAAGCGTCATTTGCTCATTGCAGCCGGCGAAGTGGCAGAGACGAAATATTGGCTGGATCTGGCTGCCGATGAAGGCTTTGTTGTCAGGCACACGGCAGATTCATTAGTTAGAGAGTATTCGAAGCTCGGATTTATGATTCACAATCTCTGGAAGGAGTGGAGAAAACTGTAGCATTGGAGGCTTTATCCTTTACCTCCTCTACTTCATTTACCTCCTTTACCTCACTCATGAGCGTTCTTGTAGATGAAAAGACAAAACTGATCGTGCAAGGTTTCACCGGCCGCGAAGGAACATTTCACGCGCAACAAATGATTACCTACGGCACCAACGTAGTCGGTGGAGTCACCCCAGGAAAAGGCGGCACCAAGCATCTCGAGCGCCCGGTCTACGACACCGTTCAAGAAGCCGTAAAAGCGACGGGCGCCAACGCCTCCGTCATTTTCGTTCCGCCGCCTTACGCGGCCGACGCCATCCTCGAAGCTGCCGACGCGGAACTCCCGCTAGTCATCTGCATCACCGAAGGCATACCCGTTATCGACATGGTTCGCGCCGCGGCCACCGTCGACTTCAACAAAACGCGCCTCATCGGCCCCAACTGTCCCGGCGTCATCTCCCCTGGCAAATGCAAAATCGGCATCATGCCTGGCCGCATCCACAAGCAGGGCAACGTCGGCGTCGTCAGCCGCAGCGGCACGCTCACCTATGAAGCCGTCGACCAGCTCACGCGCCTTGGCATCGGCCAATCCACTTGCATCGGCATCGGCGGCGACCCCATCATCGGCACGTCGTTCCTCGACGCAATGCGCCTCTTTAACGACGATCCCGATACCCACGCCGTCATCCTGATCGGCGAAATCGGTGGTAACGCCGAAGAAACCGCCGCCCAGTGGATTAAAGCCAACGTGAAAAAGCCGGTCGTCGGCTTCATCGCCGGCCAAACCGCGCCGCCCGGCCGCCGCATGGGCCACGCCGGAGCCATTATCAGCGGCGGCCAAGGCACCGCCAAAGACAAATACGCCGCCATGGCTGCCGCCGGCATCCGCACCGTTGAAACACCCGCGGATATGGGCTCAACTATCGCCGCTGCGTTGAAGTAATCGTTTTATTTCCGTAGGTGCCGGGCTTTAGCCCGGCCTCTCGCACTTAATATCTCGGAGGATTCTTTCGTGGCACTCGAACGCACTCTCGCAATCATCAAACCCGACGCCGTCGCCCGCAACCTGCAGGGCGAAATTCTCGCCCGCATTCACAAGGCCGGCTTCCGCATCGTCGCCATCAAAACGATGATCCTCACCAACGGCGAAGCCGCGGGTTTCTACGCCGTTCATAAAGCGCGTCCTTTCTTCGGCGAGCTCTGCGAGTTCATGTGCTCCGGCAAAATTTTCGTCCTCGCTCTCGAAGCCGAAGGCGCCATCCTCAAATGGCGCGACACCATGGGCGCCACCGACCCCAAGAAGGCCGCCCCAGGCACCATCCGCCACGATCTCGGCACCAGCATCGGCAACAACTGCACCCACGGCTCTGACGCCCCCGAAACCGCCGCCTTCGAACTCAACTATTTCTTCGCCGGCCTCGAACTCATCTAAGTAGCGCATACACTCTTGTCTGTGCTCTCTTCGCAGAATGTGTTCTTGGATTGACTTCGCACTCGTGGATTGAAGTGCCTGCCCCGTCGCTCGCGCCGCGCTCCTCTAAAACGTGATCCCTTCAATCTGAATCTCAAACAAACGCGCCCAATCCTTGCCCGTGACAAAAAACCTGTGTCGCGCCGGGTCATACGCGATTCCATTCAACACGCCTTCCGGCTCCTTCTGCTCTTTCTCGGCGAGCGCCGACAAATCGATCCAGTCGCGCACCTGCCCCGTGCGTGCATCGATCCGCGCGATCCGGTTCGCGTGCCACACGTTCGAATAAATATCATTTCCAATGCATTCGAGTTCGTTCAAGTTCGTTACTGCTTCCTTGCCCGCGTAAACTTCCAACGTCCGCACCACCGCAAACGTTTCCGGATCGATATAGCGCAAGGTGTTGGTGCCGTCGCTCAAAATCAAATTTGATCCATCATGTGCGAGGCCCCAACCTTCGCCGTAGAAATGAAAATCCCGCAGCTTCCGAAACGTCTTCACGTCGTATACAAACCCAATCTTTGAAAGCCACGTCAGCTGATAGATTTTCCCCCGAAAAATCGTCAGCCCTTCACCGAAATACTCCGAACCCAGGTCCGCCTTCTGCAGCACTTTCCCGCTTTCTAGATCCACTTTGCGCACGGAAGATTGTCCCGTCTCTCCCGTGCTCTCGTAAAGGAATCCGTCGAAGTATTCCAGCCCTTGGGTGAACGCGTGCGGATCATGCGGATACGTCTTTAGAATTTTTACATTGTGTACGGGGATGGGTTGCTCGATCTTTTGAGGAACGGCAACAAGCTTGCCTCTCGCACCTTCCCGGCTGACCCCGAAGGCTATCACCCCGCACGAAAGACACGCCGCGACAATCGCGCAACCGCGCCTTGGTAGGAAATGCCCGGATGCAAAGTTCATGCTTCGGCCCCGCCCCCTCCGAGCATACCGCGAAATCAGCGGAACAGGATTCCGTTACCATTTTGCGAGGATGCAAACCAAAGTGCCCTCTACTTCCTTTACTTCCTTTACCTCCTCAACTTCCTATCCTTCTTCTCAGGGCCGATCCGGACTCTCCAATCCCTTCCCCGAGCCTCTCCACAGCACTGCCACACCCGCCGCCGTCGTTGCGGCAATCGCGATCACCGCGAACGCTTTGCCGCGCTTCCCTGATTTTTTCGCGCTCTGGTCTGCTGGCGCGTCATCGTCCGAAGGATTCAGCAGTACGCGATACGCTTTTCCTTCCGCAATCGTCTCGGTCTCGCCGTGGTAGGAAATCTGCGCCGGGCCGCGCTGTGCGTAAACGACGAGGGCGTTTGGCGCGGCGATCTGAACCCGAACCACGCTTCGCGTTTCGCCCATCGGACGAACGTGCGCTCCTCTAGCAACGATTTCACCTACGGCGCTTGCAGTCACGGAGATCTCTGCCGTCCCCGAGACAAGCTCCGCCGCGAACTCTTTCGCCGCCGAGTTCGCGTCGCGGCGAAGGATCACGCTGCTTTGCTCCGCCACGTCCATCATCGCTTCGCCGATAAGCAGCCGCAGGGAGCCGCCTTCGCCAGTCGACAGCCGGTCGCCATCGTAAATCGTCGTTCCCTCGGATGCGGCCTGAGCGCCTAATAGCGCACGATCCGCCCGCACCACAATGCCAAGCGCGTCCGGTTTCGCTCTGCCAGGAAGGCCTGCCAATAAAAATGCCATCGCAATCGCCAGAAGGCGCTGGGTGCCTGCCATGCGCTGCCTCCGCAACCATCCCTACCGCGAGAATTTTGAAGATTGAAGCCTTCAAAATTCACTGTAGAATAATAGACTACAAGATTAAACTATAAGTAAATACAGTGCAAGCGCATTTCCGCGGACACCTCCGGCCCCAATGACCGGTGGGCAAACAGTCCCCTTCATCAAGAAATTGTAGGAATCAAATTCACTTCCGCGCGGCATCCCCGCGCGCATGAGAGTACGGAGTCCGACCCGGGCGGCCGCGCCACTGCCGCGGCGGTCTTCCGCCAACGATCGCCGTGGCCGGCTCCTCTACTTCCTTTACTTCCCTTGCTTCCTTAACCTCCCACGATTCCTCTAAACTCAGCCTATGGAACCCCTTCGCGAACTCGGCCGCACCCTCCTCTTCCTCGCAGCTCTTCTCGCCATCGTCGGTGCTCTTCTTTTCTTCGGCGGAAAACTTCCGCTCCGCCTCGGCAAACTTCCCGGCGACATCGTCCACCGCGGCCAGCACACCACTTTTTATTTCCCGATCGTCACCTGCCTCGTGCTCAGCGCCGCGCTCTCTTTCCTCTTCTGGCTCTTCTCCCATTTCCGCCGCTAGTCGTCCGCCTCAGCCGCTCGAAGAACCACGGATTTTCACCGCGCTGCCGCCCTCCTGATATATAGTTCCCGCGTCCAAAGACGAAGAACCGCAGCGCGCACGCCTGAATTACCCAGGAGAACCTTTCATGAAATTTGCCCCTCTTACTCTCGCCGCAGCTCTCGCCGTATCACACTTTGCCGCTGCGCAGTCCTCCTCCGAGAAGCCCGCGCAGCAAAGCGCGGCCCCCGCGCAAGCCGCCACCGACCCATTCGCCAATGTCCCCGCGCCCAAGCCCGAAGATGTGAAGTCCATCGATAGCATCATGCTGGCCGTCTACGACGTCATCTCAGGCCCTCCTGGTGAACGCGACTGGAATCGCTTCCGTTCGCTTTTTCTTCCCACCGCGCGCCTCACTGCCGCCACAAAAGGTCCCGATGGCGCCGTCCGCCTTCGTCCCATGACCGCCGATGAATACGCCACGCGCGCTGGCGGCTACTTCCTCAAGAACGGTTTCTTCGAACACCCCATCGTCAATCGCGTCCAAACCTTCGGCAACGTCGCCCAGGTTTTCAGCAGCTACGAATCGCGCCACGCTGCGGGCGAGGCTCCTTTCGCCCGCGGCATCAACAGTTTTCAGCTCCTCAACGATGGCAAACGCTGGTGGGTTGTCAGCATCCTCTGGGACGAAGAACGCCCCGACAATCCGCTCCCCAAAGACTTCGCCACCAAACCCTGATTTCCGCACCCACGTCTCTTTACAGTCTCTCGCGCACCTCCTATAGTCCTAAGTGCATGCCGTTTGCCCCCTCCAGGCGCATTTCCCTCCCTACGCGAATTCTCGCGTCGCATTTTCTTTTGATTTTCTTTGTTTTCGCATTCGCGCCCGCCGCGAACGCCGAGAACATCAAGGACATTCACCCCACCAGCTACGTCACCGATCTCGCGCACATCATCGCGCCCGACGCCAAAACCCGCCTCGAAAGTCTCTGCCTCGAGCTCGAACAAAAAACCGGCGCCCAAATGGCCATCGTTACCGTCCTCTCCCTCGATGGCCAGGACGTCGATCAATATGGCAACGACCTCTTCAAGCAGCTCGGCGTCGGCAACAAAAAAGACAATCGCGGCGTCCTCCTGCTCGTCGCTCCCACCGATCGCAAATATCGCATCGAAGTCAGCTACGGTCTCGAGCCCGTCATCAACGACGCGCGCGCCGGTGACGCCGGCCGCTTGATGCGCTCCTATTTTCTCCAGGGAAACTACAATGCCGGCATCGAGGCCGCCGCCTGGCAGCTCGCAAAATTCATCGCCGACGATCGCGGTGTCACGCTCACGGCAGCGCCTCCCGCTCAGCCGGTCCGCCCGTCCCAAAACGATTCCCCCTCCATTCCCATCTGGCCGATTCTGATTTTTATTTTCGTCGTGATAAACATTATCAGGGCTGTGTCCAAGGGAGGGTCTGGTCGCGGAGGAAGAGGCAGTGGCTGGTGGATCGGCCCCATGATCGGTGGCATGCTCGGCGGCGGAGGCGGAGGTGGTTTCGGCGGGAGCTCTGGGGGCGATGGTGGCGGAGGCTTCGGAGGATTTGGCGGCGGCAGCAGCGGAGGCGGCGGAGCCAGCGGCAGTTGGTAAGCGAAGTTTATTAGCCCGAGTCTGCGTATACAGTTTGTGAGCCTAGTCAGGGAGTTTGCAGAAGGAGCGGTAGCTAAATGCTGTCGATGGAAGCAAAACTGACGGATCTCGTAAGCCGCATGAAGGAATACGCGTCCGACAATCTCGAGTCCTTAATTCTCTATGGCTCCGCCGCTCGCGGCGACTACAAGGAAGGCCATTCCGACCTGAACGTCCTCTGCGTTCTGCGCAGCGCCACTGCCCGCGAACTAACCCGAGTCACTCCCGTCGTCCATTGGTGGTGCAAAAATCAAAGCGAGCCCGCGCCCTTAGTTTTCACCGCCGAAGAGTTGCGCTCTTCCGCCGACGTTTTTTCTATCGAGCTTCTCGACATGCAAGAAAATCGCCGCGTTCTCTACGGCTCCGACATCATCGCCGGCATCGCTGTCCCCATGAATCTCCATCGCGTCCAGGTCGAGCACGACCTCCGCACGCTCCTCCTCAGGCTTCGCCAGCATTTCCTGCTCAACGGCCATAAGGAAAACGAATTGCGCGCCGCCGCGGCCAAATCCGCCTCCAGCGCCCTCGCGCTGCTGCGTCACACCCTGATCGCCTTTGACGAGAAGCCTCCCGCCGCCGCTCACGAAGTTTTTGCGCGCGTCACTTCTCTTACCGGCGCCGACGCCGGCGCTTTTTCCGCCGCGTTCCGGTTGCGCGATCCTCACGCACCCGCCGAAGATATCGTCCGGACTTACGGAGAGTACGTGAACGCCTTGACGGTGGTAATTTCCGCTTTAGACAAAATTGTTCCCAAGCGTGAATGGCAGCGAGCCGGCAAAGCCGGTTCTTGACCTGTTTCGAAGGATTCGATTGCGGAGGAAAGCAAAATGAAAGCAGTTCTGATTGTGTTGGTCGTACTTATCATCATCGCGTTGCTCGTTGGCGGCTCGTTTATCTCGCGCCGCAATCAAATGGCTATCAAACGCGAAGCCGTCAACGCCGCATGGGCCCAGGTCGATGTCGTGCTCCAGCGCCGCGCCGACTTAATCCCCAATCTCGTCGAGACCGTCAAAGGCTTCGCCACGCACGAAACCGAAGTCTTCACCGAAATCGCCAAAGCCCGCGAAGGCTATATGAACGCCACTACCCCCGCTGACAAAATCGCCGCCAATAGCCAGCTCGAAGCGTCCCTCGCCAAAGTCCTCGTCCTCACCGAAAATTATCCGCAATTAAAATCCAACGAAAATTTCCTCCGCCTCCAGGACGAACTCGCCGGCACCGAAAACCGCATCGCCGTCGAACGCCGCCGCTACAACGAAACCGTCCAGGACTACAACACCTACATCTCGCTCTTCCCGAACAGCCTCGTCGCCAGCTTCGGCGGCTTCACCCGCAACGACGCCTATTTCAAAACCGAACCCGGCGCCCGCCAAGCCCCCAAAGTCAATTTCAGCTCGGCGCCAGCCCCAGTTCCAGCAAAACCTTGACGCCAGTCGCAGGTTGCTAAAGCTCAACCATGAGCCAGCTCACGTTTAACCTCCAGCCCACCCGGCGCGCCCTCACCGTCAGCGAACTGACCGCCCGCATCCGCGATCTCCTCGCCAAAAATTTCAACGACCTCCTGGTCGAAGGCGAAATCTCCAACTGCCGCGAAGCCCAATCCGGCCATATCTACTTCACCCTAAAAGACGACCGCTCCCAGGTGCGCTGCGTCTTCTTCAAACAACAACAGCGCGGCATCAAATTCCGTCCCGAAGACGGCCTGCACGTCACCGTGCGCGGCTCGATTAGCGTCTACGAAGCCCGCGGCGAATACCAGATTTACGTTGAGAACATCGATCCCATCGGCCTCGGCGCGCTCCAACTCGCCTTCGAGCAATTGAAGAAACGCCTCGAAGCCGAAGGCCTCTTCGCTGTAGGCCGCAAAAAGCCGCTCCCCATGCTGCCCAGCCGCATCGGCTTGATCACTTCGCCGCGCGGCGCCGCCGTCCGCGACGTCGTCCGCATCCTGCGCCGCCGCTTTCCCAACGTGCACTTGACGGTTTTTCCCGTGCGCGTCCAGGGCGAAGGTGCCGCCGCGGAAATTGTCAAAGCTCTAAAATTTTTCAATCAAAAAAAACTCGTTGACGTCCTGATTCTCGCGCGCGGCGGCGGCTCCATGGAAGATCTCTGGGCGTTCAACGAAGAGCCTCTCGCCCGCGCTATTGCCGCCTCCGAAATTCCCGTCATCTCCGGCGTCGGCCATGAAACCGATTTCACCATCGCCGATTTTGTCGCCGACGTTCGCGCTTCCACTCCTTCCGCCGCCGCCGAGCTCGTCGTTCAGACGCGCCGCGAATTCGACAAGCACATCGCCGATCTTCGCGAAACGCTAGCCGGCTTGGTCCGCTACCGCCTCCTCGATCTAAGTAAACGCGTCCACGAACTTTCCGCGCGCCGTGGCTTCCGCCGCCCGCTCGATCTCCTCCGTCAGCAGCGTCAGCGCGCCGATGAAATGACGTCGCGCCTGGCGCTGGGCTTGCGCGCGCGCCTCGAACAATCGCGCAAACGCTTCACTGCGCTGCACCTGCGCATCGCCACCTTCGATTTTCGCATGAAAATTTCCGCGTTCCGCCTGCGCCTCGAAAAACGCAGCGCCGACCTCGGCGTCCGTGCCGAACGCCTCCTGCGCACAAAGCGAGAACGGCTTGAGCGGCTCGCCCTGCAACTCCAGGAACGCAGCCCCTTGAAAGTCCTAGAACGCGGCTACGCCATCGCCACCGACGCCTCCGGCAACCTCCTCCGCGACGCCGCCCAAGTCAACATCGGCGACGCGGTAGCCATCCAACTCCACCGCGGCAAATTGAGTACGGAAGTAAGGAAGAAGGAAGTTTGATGCAGCTAACGGTAAACGTCTTTGCGATGACAGATCGTAAGAACGGTCACGAGAGCGCGAGAATCATCGATCTCGTAAATGATTCGGTAGCTGCTTGCTCGCACCCGCCAGGCGCCGTCTCGGCCCTTCAGTTTCTTGCATCCAACCGGTCTGGGATTGGCCCCGAGCAGAATCAAGTGACGTTCGATCAACTCGTACGACGGAGAAGGGATAGCGACGTGTTCGTTCTGGGCCCGGCGCGATATAACGACGGCGTAGTTCACTTCCGATTGAGGCGGTTCTCAGCCAGAGCCTTTTCGAGTGGAATGGGGGCTTCACCCGAAGCTTTCGCTTCGTCATACGCCCGGACATCTTCAGCGTCTTCGACTGCTTCAATCAGCTTTTCGTAATCCTCGACGCTGATAACCACGGCGATTCGTTCGCCTTTTTCGTTCGTGAGGAATTGGGTGGGTTGCGTCATTTCGTCACCTTACCAAAGTCTAGCGCAGCCGCAATCGGGCAGCAAGAAAGGAGATATCGACGGTAACCCAATTCGCAAGCAGTCTCACGGACCAGGTCTTCCATCAATCGTCGTCGGAAGAGGAGGCAACCTTAAGGACCGCGAGGAACGCTTCCTGCGGAATGTCGACTTGGCCGACACGCTTCATACGGCGTTTGCCTTCTTTTTGCTTTTCGAGCAGTTTGCGTTTGCGCGAAATGTCTCCGCCGTAGCACTTGGCGAGCACGTTTTTGCGGATGGCCGCGACGGTTTCGCGCGCGATGACGCGGCTGCCGATGGCGGCCTGAATAGGCACCTCGAACATTTGGCGCGGAATCAGTTTGCGAAGTCGCGTCACCAATTCTCGGCCGCGTTCCTGGGCGAATTCACGATGGATGATCAGCGCCAGCGCGTCGACCGGCTCGCCGGCGACCAGCACATCGAGTTTGATAAGGTCGGATTCCTGGTACCCGGCCAGATGGTAGTCGAGCGACGCGTAGCCGCGTGAAACGCTTTTCAGACGGTCGTAGAAATCGAGCACGATTTCGTTGAGCGGCAATTCGTAGGTGAGCATCACCCGAGTCGGCGACAGGTACTCTAGATTTTTCTGCGTGCCGCGTTTTTCCTGGCAGAGCTGCAGGATTCCGCCGACCGACTCATTGTTCGTGATGATCATCGCGGTGATGATCGGCTCTTCGATCTTGTCGATTTCGCTGGGATTCGGAAATTTCGCCGGGCTGTCGACTTCGATCACTTCGCCGCTGACGCGCGTAATGCGGTAGCGCACGCTGGGCGCTGTCGTGATGAGGTTGATGTTGAACTCGCGCTCCAGCCGCTCCTGCACGATTTCCATGTGCAGCAAGCCGAGAAAGCCGCAGCGGAAACCGAAGCCGAGCGCCACGGAATTTTCCGGCTCGTAAAAGAACGCGGCGTCGTTCAACTGCAACTTGCCGAGCGCGTCGCGCAACGGCTCGTAGTCATCGGCGAGAACGGGAAACAGCCCGGCAAAAACCATCGGCTTGATGGCTTCAAACCCGGGCAGCGGCGGCGCCGGCCGCGCCGCTTCCGTAACGGTGTCGCCCATGCGCGCATCGGCGACCCGCTTGATATTTGCGACGATGAAGCCGACGTCGCCGGCGCCGAGTTCCTCGAGCGCGACGGGCTTCGGAGTGAGCGTGCCGAGTGTTTCGACTTCGTAGGTTTCGTTACTGTAGCAAAGCCTGATTTTCGTGTGCTTGTTGACGTGGCCTTCCATTACGCGCACAAGCACGACGGCGCCGCGATAGATGTCGAACCACGAATCGAAAATCAGCGCCTGCAGCGGATTTTCCGAGCTGCCTTTCGGCGCCGGGATGCGCTGCACGATGGCTTCGAGAACGTCTTCGACGCCGAGCCCGCTTTTCGCGCTGATGAGCAAAGCGTCATGCGCGGGAATCGCGAGCACGTTTTCAATCTGCTCTTTGACGAAATCGGTTTGCGCGGCGGGCAAGTCGATTTTGTTGATGACGGGAACGATGGTCAAATTATTGCCGGCGGCGAGAAACGTGTTCGCAACGGTTTGCGCTTCAACGCCCTGGCTGGCGTCAACGACCAGCAGCGCCCCTTCGCAAGCGGAGAGCGCTCGCGACACTTCGTAGGAGAAGTCGACATGTCCGGGCGTATCGATCAAATTGAGCTGGTAGATGTTTCCATCTTTCGCGCTGTAATGCAGCCGGATGCTTTTCGCTTTGATGGTGATGCCGCGTTCGCGCTCGAGATCCATGGAGTCGAGCACTTGTTCGTGCATTTCGCGCTGCGAAAGGGCGCCGGTCATCTCCAGCAGCCGGTCCGCGAGCGTGGATTTGCCGTGATCGATGTGCGCGATGATACAAAAATTGCGTATGAACTTCGGGTCCATGGAATTCGGTTATCGCTTCCGCTCTGCGACTGCTTTTATTTTTTCAGATCCCGGCAGGAGCCGCATGCTTCGAGGAGCCAAGAGAC
This sequence comes from uncultured Acidobacteriota bacterium, assembly GCA_963804545.1. GTDB lineage: Bacteria > Acidobacteriota > Terriglobia > Acidiferrales > UBA7541 > Acidiferrum. The sequence continues at coordinate 872,909 of CAWDQW010000003.1, read as the reverse complement.
CAGGCTGCGCAAAACCGTGCCGTGTGACAGTTCAGTTTGCCATAAATCGCCCTTCCCCGCAGCCAATCGAGCCGAGATAGACATTGGAGAGCGGCAGGGCTACTAACGGGCGCGCTGTCCAGGGCGCGGAACGATCGCACCTTACTTTTGGGTTTTGGGATTCACTCGTCGCGAAGAGTGCGAATGGGCTCGACGCGGGCCGCGCGGTAAGCGGGAACGGCGATGGCAAGAAGGCCGACGGCGATTAGAAGGAAGGCCACCATGGCAAAAGTGAACGGATCGGTCGGGCGCACGCCGTAGATGAGGGACGAAACGACGCGGCCTAGCGCCAGAGCTGCGGCTAGGCCGATGCCTACGCCTAGAAGAATAGGCTTTAGGCCGTCGGTGACGATCATCTTTAAGACGTCGGAGTGGGACGCGCCGAGAGCCATGCGAATGCCGATTTCGCGGACGCGGCGGCGCACGGCGTAGGAGAGGACGCTATAAATGCCGACGGCAGTGAGCACGAGCGCGAGTCCCGCGAATGCGGCCAGCAAAAGCATGTTGGAACGCTGCGGCGTCAGAGTATTGGAAATCAATTCGTTCATGGTCATCACGTCCGTGACGGGCGTTTCCGGATCGACCTGATGCACGGCGCTGGTGACGGCAGTGACGACGCTCGCGGGATCTGCGCCGGTGCGCGCGGCAAGGCTCATGGGGAACGAGCGCCAGGCTTCGGAAGGCGGAGCGAAGACCTGATCCAGCGGCCAATAGACCGTCGCAACTGGCCGGGTCTCATCCAGAGAATCCAATTTCACGTCGCCCACGACTCCCACGACTTCTCGGGGCGCGCCGGGAAAGAAAGTTAACGTGAGATGCTTGCCAAGCGGGCTCTCCTTGGGCCAAAAGCGTTTGGCCATGGACTCGCTGATAATCACGACAGGATTCCTGCCCGCCACGTCGTCATCGGTCAGGTCCCGGCCGCTCAAAAGCGGAACGCGCATCGTATGAAGATAGCCTGGAGTTGTCAGGCGCACGTCTACCTCGGGCTGGTCGGCCATGGGTACGACAGGCTGGCCTTCAATGGCGACGGGCTGGTGCGAACCACCACCGTCCAGTGGCAGGCTGTCTATTACGCCGGCCGACTCGACACCGGGAGTGGCGCGAACTTGCTGGAGGACGCGCTCGAAAAAGCCGATATACGCGGTTGGAGTTGTGAACTTTTGGGCTGGAATAGAAACGGTCATCGTGAGCAAGCCATTCGGATCGAAGCCGGGTTTGACGTTGCTAAGCTCCAACAAAGTGCGAACCATAAGGCCGGCGCCGATCAGCAGAACCAGCGAGAGAGCCACTTCGGAGACAACCAAGAGACCGCGCGTCTTGCTGCCGCCAGAATCGGAGCTGCCGCGGCTTTGGCCTTGCTTGAGAGCTTCGTTGACATCCGTTTTTGTAAAACGCAGCGCGGGGAGAAGACCGGCGAGGAGGCCCGCGAACAGGGCGAGGAAGGCGGTGAAAGCCAAGACGGGAGCGCTGAGAGTGATCTCCGCAAAACGAGGAAGGCGGTCGGCGAGGAATTTGACAATCAGAGTGACGCCAAATTTGGCGAGAAGGAGGCCCAGCGCGCCTCCGGCAAGGGAGAGAAGCAGAGTTTCTGCAAGGACCAGGCGGAGAATGGCGCCGCGCGTAGCGCCGAGAGCGGAGCGAATGGCGATTTCTTTTTTGCGGGCGAGAATTTTGCCGAGAACCAGGTTGGCGACGTTGGCGCAGGCGATTGAGAGCACAAAAGCTACGGCGCCCAACAAGACGAGCAAAGCGGGGCGAACATCGCCAACGGTTTGTTCGCGCAAAGTAAGGATCGTGGCGCCCCAGCCTTTGTCGTCTTCAGGATAGAGCTGCTCGAGGCGGGTGGAAATGGCGCTGAGTTCGGCTTGGGCGGTGCGGATATCCACGCCGGGTTTGAGGCGGCCGATGACGAGGTAGTTATGGTTGCCGCGGACGGCGCGCTTTTCGTCTGTCCAGGCGAGAGGTGTCCAGAGCTGGGCCCAACTGGGATATTTGAAATTGGGAGCCATGACGCCGACGATGGAGTACGGCTCGCCGTCGAGAACGATGTTCTGGCAGATGACGGCCGGATTGGCTCCGAAGCGATCGCGCCAAAGCGCGTTGCTGAGGACAACGACGTGACCCTGGCCGGGGCGGTCATCGTCGGGCGTAAAGCCGCGGCCGAGAATGGGCTGGACGCGAAGGATCGAGAAGAAGCCGGCAGCCACAGGTGCTGCTTCAATGGATTCCGGTCGTTCCGTGCCTCCGACGTTGAAGCGAGCGCCGCCGAAAGCGGCCATGTCTTCAAAAGAGTGGTTCATGCTGCGCCAGTCGAGGTAGTTCGCCGGGGAGACGGAGAAAGTGGTCATTCCGGGGAAGCTTTTGGCGGGGGGGACGTGCCAAATCTGCATGATGCGAGAGGAGTCCTGGTAGGGGAGGGGACGGAGGAGAACGGCGTTCACCACGGAGAAAATGGCGGTGTTGGCGCCGATGCCCAGAGCGAGCAGGAGGATAGCGGTGACGGTGAAGCCTGGGTTGCGAAGGAGGATGCGAAGGCCAAGCTGAAGGTCGGAGAAGAGGTTGCGCATAAGAAAGCACTCCTGGCTGGCGACGAAAGGCGTGCCGGCGGTTACCTGCTTAGGAGACGAAGGAAATGGCAAAAGGTTCCACGGATTTGGCGGGGTTGGGCGTGCCGGATACCACAAGGCGGGATTGCGCGAGTTTTGCGAGGCTCGCAGCCGGGGTATATAGTTGAACGAGGTCGCGCGCACCTCTCATCGCGCGCGACCTGGCACAAGAATTTCTAGTCAGCCGACAGGCACAGCAAAGGCAAACCGGACGGATGGCCGCAGACGTCAGCAAGCATTTGGACCGCGCCAAGCGATTCCTCGAAAAGAACCGCGTCGAGGACGCTATCGAAGCGTATCTGGCGGTGCTGGATGAGGCGCCGCAGCACCAGGAAGCGACGCAGGCACTGGGAGATCTCTATGCGCGGATGGAGCAGCCGGATCGCGCGGCCGTTTATTATGGATTGCTCTTTGATTTACTGATCGAGCCACGCGACGAAACCAAAGCGCTGGCCATCTACAATCGTTTTCTGCGAAGCGGCGCTACGCCACAACCGCCGGAACGCATTGCACGCTATGCTTTCTTGCAGCAAAAACAAAATCATCCCGAAGAGGCGATAGACCAGTACACCAAGGCCGGAGAATTATTCACGAGCGCCGGACGGCATGAAGATGCGCTTTTTTGCTGGGAGCGCATTGCGCAGCTCGATCCGGAAAACCTCAGCCGGCAATTGCGGCTGGCGGAAGCGGCGGAGCAGATCGGGAAGAACGCGCTCGCCGCTCGGACTTTTCTCCGGGCAGGTCAGCTGGCGTCGGCGGGCGGCGCGGAAGCCGATGCGCTGAAACTTCTGGGGCGCGCGCACAAGCTAGCGCCGCAAGAGCGCAGCGTTGCGCTGCTCTATGCGCAGGCTAAGCTGCGGAGCGACGAAGCGGCGGAGGCGGCCACGCTGCTCGAACCGTTTGCGGCTACGGAGAGCGATACTGTTTTTCTTGAAACATTTGGCGACGCGCTGATTCGCGGCGGAAATCTGGACCGGGCGCGGGAAGTGCTTGAGAAATTGTTGCGCGAAAAAAACGCGGGCGTGGAGCGGCTTTTCGAGCTTGCCGACGCCTACGCGGCTTCCGCGCAGACGACCAAAGGCGTGGACGTGCTGCAGACGCTGAAGCGGCGCATGTTCGCGGACAAGCGGCAGAATGATTTCGCCACGCAGTTGGATGCCATAGCCGCAAAACACCCGCACTCGCAAGGCATGATGGAGTTTTGGGCCGCGGTGTACAACGAACTGAACCGCGAAACGCAATATTTTGAAATTCTCGTAAAACTCTTTGATGTGTATTTCAACGCCGGCGATTTCCGGAAGGCCTGCGATTCGCTGGAGCGGCTTGTGGATATCGATGCGTACGACTACCGGAATCAAGAACGGATGGAAAAGCTCCGCGGGCATGTCGACGAAGCATTTTTGAAACGAGTGGGGGGAAGGCTGGCCAAGTCCATGAGCACGGCGCCGCCGCCGCCGGCCAACACCGGCGCGGGAGGAAGCGTCGCGCAAGCCGCGCCAAACACGGAAGAAGGGCGGCACGCGCAAGCGCTTGAGGACCTGATCGTACAGACGGAGATTTTTCTCCAGTATTCGCTGCAAACGAAGGCGCTCGAACGGCTGCAGAAGATTGCAGCGATGTTCCCCGGTGAAGAAGCGCGCAACGCACGATTGCAGAATCTGTATCAGATGGCGAACTGGTGGCCAGCGGGGGCTGCGAAGCCGAAGCAGGAAGCAGCCGCGCCGGCGCCAGTTCAGGCGGCGGCTCCGGTCGTCGAGGCCCAGCCGGTGCAAGTGACGACGCGGACAGGCGTGTACAGCGCGGAAACGTTGCGCGATTTGTCGAAGATCTCCGAGATCAACCAGAAGATTTTCCGGCAACAGACGCCGCGGGCGATGTTGAACACGGCGGTGAGCGAAGTGGGGTCCCATTTGCGCGCGCTGCGTTGTATCGCGGTTGTTGGCGCGCCGGGCCGGCCTCCGGAGATGTCCGCGGAGTTTTGCGCACCATCGAGCAAGCCGGCACCGGGAGCGCAGGTGGTTCTGCTGCTCGCGCAGATGGAAAAAGCGGAGCCGGACGAGCTCGGCGGGCTGGTGGTGGATGCGACCGAGGGATCGATTTTGACCGAGATGGGGCTGGCGACGGCGCTGGGCGTGATGATTACCGACAAAGAGACGCAAGCGCCCGCGGGGATGCTGATCGTTGGCCACGCGGAACCGCACAAGTGGAAGCCGAACGAAGCTTATTTTTTGCAAGCCATCGGCGATCAGATGCTGATGAGCGTGAGCCACACGCGGCTGCGTTCGCTGGTACGGCGCATGGGTGTTTCGGATGAGCGAACCGGTTTGCTGAGTCGCAGCTCGTATCAGAGCTGCTTGTTGACGGAAGCGGATCGGGCGCGCAGCCAGGGCACGCCATTGGCGCTGGCGATTTTGCAAATCGATCGCGGGGCGGAGATTTTGCGGCAGCAGGGCGAATCGCCGCTGGAAAGATTTTTGGAGCAACTGGCGCGGTCATTGCAGCCGATTGTGCGGCAGAACGATGTGGCGGTGAAGTACACGTCGTGGTCTCTGGCGTTTATTTTGCCGGACACGACGCTGGCCGGTGCACAGAATCTGGCGGACAAGTTGCGGCGCGCGGCTTCGGGTTTACGGCCGCCGTGGGATACGACGCAGATTACGTTGAGCGCGGGGATTGTCGAGGCGGTGGCGAAGCATGAGTACGACAGCGAGGATATTGTTACGGATTTGATTAACCGGGCGGAGTTCAGCGTGGAAGAGGCGCGGAAAAAGGGCGGCGATACGGTGGTTACGCTGGATACGCCGAAAGTTTGAGGCAGGAAGCCGCAGTTTTCTAATATCGATTTGGATAAGGAAAAATCCCAAAGAATTGGCTGACCATGCGAATCTGGCGTGAAGTGAGTGGTCATGATATCATGACCATAGCCATGTTGGAGAGCCCCATGAAGAAGATGCAGGCGAGCGTGTTTAAGTCACGTTGTTTGAAAGTGATGGACCGGGTGCAGGCCACGGGAGAGCCGGTGATTGTGACCAAGAGGGGGAAGCCAGTGGTAAAAGTGATTCCTATAGAACAGGAAAACGACGATATATTCGGGTTCATGAGGGGGAAATTCGAGATCGTGGGTGACATTGTGTCGCCGGTGACCCCATTGGAAGATTGGGAGGCATTGAAGGAGTGATCTTACTGGATACGCATGTTTTGATCTGGCTGGCTCAAGAACCGGGAAAAATTTCGGCTAAAGCTAATACCGCGATTCGTGAAGAGAAGGGCGGTCTAGCAATTTCCGACATCACGATGTGGGAAATGGCGCTATTGGCAGGGAGAGGCCGACTAAACTTGACCGGCACGATCGAGGCATTCGTGGAAGAGATTTGTTCGCGGACAGCTATCCTGCCGATAACGCCGCGGATCGCGGCGCTCGCGATCCAGTTCCCGCCGAGCTACCCAAAGGACCCTGCCGACAGACTGATTGGCGCAACGGCAATTTCTGAAGGGATCGAATTGATCAGCGCGGATGTGGGAATTCAACGGACTGGAATCGTTCGGACGATCTGGTAATTCTCCAGCAAGTGGGAAGCCGTTCCATTTAGCTCGATAAATCGCTGGCCCGAATTTTGGGCGCCACGATCTCGGCCGTAGAATGTGTGAGAGCATTTTTCGAAAGTGAGGATGTATGTTTCCAACGGATGTGGTGATTGTGGCGGGGGCGCGGACGCCGATGGCGCGGTATGCGGGGGCGTTTTCGGAGGTGAGCGCGATTGATTTGGCGGCGCATGCTTCGAAGGAAGCGATCCGGCGGTCTGGCGTCGATCCGGGGGAGTTTGATCACGCGATTTTTGGAAATGTGATGCAGACGAGCGCGGATGCTCTGTATGGCGCGCGGCACGTCGGGTTGAAAGCGGGATTGAATGTGGAGACGCCGGCGGTGACGGTGAACCGGTTGTGCGGGTCGGGGATTGAGTCGGTGTCGCAGGCGGCGCAGCGGCTTTTGCTTGGCGAAGCGACGATGGTGCTGGCGGGAGGTATGGAAAATATGACACAGGCTCCGTTTGTGATTCGCGGGGCGCGCACGGGATTGAAACTGGGCGGCGGGGCGCTGGAAGACTCGTTATTTGTCGGATTGACGGACAGCTATTGCGGATTGCCGATGGCGATGACGGCGGAAAAATTGGCGGAGCAGCATGGGATTACGCGGAAGGACGCGGATGCGTATGCCTTGCGCAGCCAGCAGGCAGCGGATGCGGCGTACAAGGCCTGCCGGATTCGCGAAGAGCTTGCGCCGGTGGAAGTGAAGCAAGGGAAGAAGTCGATTGTATTTAGCGAAGACGATCACCGGCGACCGGAAACGACCATGGAGACATTGGAGAAGTTGCCGCCTTCGTTTAAGAAGGACGGGATTGTGACAGCGGGGAACGCCAGCGGGATTGTGGATGGAGCGGCGGCGGTTGTGGTGACGCGCGAGGAGACGGCGAAGGATCGCGGGCTGAAGCCGATTGGAAGAATTGTGGCGTGGGCCACGGCGGGAGTGGATCCGAGCATTATGGGGATTGGGCCGGTGCCTTCTTCGCAAAAGGCGCTGAAGTTGGCGGGGCTGACGCTGGAGCAGATGGATCGCGTGGAAGTAAATGAGGCGTTTGCGGCGCAGTATTTGGCGGTGGAGAAGGTGCTGGGACTGAATCAGGGATAAGACGAATGTGAATGGGGGAGCGATTGCGCTGGGGCATCCGCTGGGGGCGAGCGGGACGCGGCTGTTGATTACGATTTTGAATGAATTGCGCCGGAATAATTTGCGATATGGGTTGACGACGGCTTGCATTGGCGGCGGGCAGGGAATTGCGATGATTGTGGAGGCGATGAATTGAGGGAAGTAAAGAAGTAATGAAATAACGACGTAACGACCAGCTGCGGGTTGGGCAATGCCGGCGACTTTGAAAGAAAGAAAAGGATAGCGCAGAGACGCCGAGTACGCTGAGTCGCGCAGAGAAGAGTTTGGAATAGAGAGTTTCTGCTAGACTTACATTTTGCTCCACGCGGGATTTGTTCGCGGCAGTCCGTTTATTCAGCGAGGAAAATGATGGCGATTCAAAAAGTGGGAGTTGTGGGGTGTGGGTTGATGGGGTCGGGGATTGCGCAGGTTTGCGCGGCGGCGGGATTTGCGACGGTGGTGAGGGAAGTGTCGCCGGAGATTGTGGAGAAGGGATTAAAAGGCATTGAGAAGAATTTGGCGCGGCTAGTGGAGAAGGGAACGATGACGGCGGCGGTGCAAGGAGAAATTCGCGGGCGGCTGAGCGGGACGACGGCTCTGGAGGATTTGAAAGATTGCGATCTGATCGTGGAGGCGATCATCGAGCAGTTGCCGGCAAAGCGCGAACTTTTTACCGCGCTGGACGCGCTGTGCCCGCCTTCGACGATTTTTGCGAGCAATACTTCTTCGCTGACGATCACGGAAATTGCGGCGGCGACGAAACGGCCGCAGCGGTTCGTGGGCTTGCACTTTTTTAATCCGGTGCCGGTGATGAAGCTGGTGGAAGTGGTGCGGACGATTGCTACCGATCCGGAAGTGTATGAAGAGATGGTGGCGTTTGGGACGAAGCTGGGTAAGACGGCGGTGCGAGCGCACGATTCGACGGGATTTATTGTGAATCGTCTGCTGGTGCCGTATTTGCTGGATGCGATTCGCGCTTTGGAAGAGGGCGTCGGATCGATCGAGGACATCGATAATTCGATGAAGCTCGGTTGCGGCCATCCGATGGGGCCGCTGACGTTGCTGGATTTTGTGGGGCTGGATACGACGTATTACATTTCGCAGATTATGTTCGAAGAGTTTCACGAAAAAAGATTCGCTTCGCCGCCGCTTTTGAAGCGGATGGTTTTGGCGGGATGGAACGGGCGGAAGGCGGGGCGGGGATTTTATGATTATTCGGATCCGGCTAAGCCTAAGGCCATGAAATTCTAGCTGCTGACGGTGAAGATTCGCGTTAGAGCCGAAAGTTTTTCTTAACACAGAGTTCGCAGAGGGCACAGAGAAGAGAAAATGGGCTACGAAAATATCTTGTACGAGAAAAAAGATGGGATTGCGTTTGTTACGTTCAACCGGCCGAAGGTTTTGAATGCATTGAACCGCCGGACGATGGAGGAACTGCGGGAAGTGCTGTTGGATGCGCGTGGCGATGATGCGGTGCGCGTTTTGATTTTGACGGGGGCGGGGGAGAAATCGTTTGTGGCGGGGGCGGATATTGGGGAGCTTTCGCAGCAGACGCCGGTGAACGGAAAAGAGTTTTCGTTGTTTGGGCAGAGCGTATTTCATTTGCTGGAGACGATGGGGAAACCTTCGATTTGCGCGATCAATGGATTTGCGCTGGGCGGGGGATGCGAGATTGCGCTGGCGTGTTCGATTCGAATGGCCAGCAAGACCGCGAAACTTGGGCAGCCGGAAGTGAAACTGGGAATCATTCCCGGATATGGAGGATCGCAGCGGCTGGCGAGGCTTTGCGGAAAGGGCGTGGCGCACGAACTTTGTCTAGCGGGAGAGATGATCAGCGCGGAAGAAGCCCTGCGCATCGGGCTGGTCAATCATGTTTATGAGCCGGCGGAACTTTTGCCGGCGGCTGAGGTCTGGCGAAAAAGATTATTGCGAACGCGCCGCTGGCGGTTAAATATGCGATGGAAGCGATCGAGCGCGGAGTAGAAATGCCGCAGGAAGAAGGATTGTTTCTGGAGGCAACGCTTTTTGGTTTGTCTTGCGCGACCGAAGATATGCGCGAGGGGACGAAGGCTTTTTTGGAGAAGCGGGCGGCGAAATTTGAGGGGAAGTAGCTGACGGCAGAAGATGAAAGAAAGAGAAACGATAACGCAGAGGCGCAGAGTTAACCGAGATTCGCGGAGAATGGGGAGCAGGGCTGAGAAATGCTGACGGGAAAAATCGATGGCGGGTTGAGCGCGGCGGGATTGCGATTTGGGATTGTGGTGAGCCGGTTCAACAGTTTTATCACCGAGCGGCTGCTGCGCGGCGGCCGTGGATGCGCTGGAGCGCGCGGGCGCGGCGAACAAGGACGTGGATGTCGTACATGTGCCGGGATCGTTTGAATTGCCGCTGGCTGCGAAGAAACTTGCGGCGACGGGCCGCTACGACGCGCTGATTGCGATTGGATGCGTGATTCGCGGCGAAACCTCGCATTACGATTATGTTTGTTCGGAGACGGCGCGCGGATTGCAGCTCGCGCAGATGGACACCGGGCGTGCCCATTATGTTTTGCGTGCTGACTTGCGACACGCTGGAGCAGGCCATCGACCGCGCGGGGTTGAAGGGCGGGAACAAGGGATTCGAAGCAGGACTCGGCGCAATTGAGATGGCGCATCTGTCGCGCAAATTGCGGCGGCGCACAGGCGAAGCCGCCGGCCGGCGGAAAGCCGCGGCGCAAATAACGTGTCGCTGCGCACAAAATCCCGCGAGTTCGCCATGCAGATGCTCTTTCAATGGGACATGAGCGAGCAGGAGCCGGCGAAGCTCGAGGCTAAATTCTGGCGAGCCGCGAAAGCCGACGGACTCCACGCGGGCGTTTGCGAATCAGTTATTCGAAGGGGCCGTGCAAGGATACGGCGGCGATCGACGAACTGATCGTCAAGCAAGCGGAGAATTGGCGGCTGGAGCGGCTTGCCGTTATCGACCGCGCGATCTTGCGGCTGGCGATTCACGAGCTGCGGACCACGGACACGCCGCCAAAGGTGATCCTGAACGAAGCCGTCGATCTGGCGAAGAAATTTTCCTCGGAAGATGCGGGAGCGTTTGTGAACGGCATCCTGGACGCCGTCCACAAAAGCATCGCGAGCGAAATAAATTAACATCGATTGGGAACGATCTAAATGAATCGGTTCTGCCCACGCGGTAGCTCGTGCTCGACCGGCGGGCCGCGTCCCATGGGGCTTAGACGTGATCGTGCCTTCGAAAACTTTAACGGCGGCGCCGCTGACGCGCGGGACCAGTTTTTTGCCACTTTGCGTGACTTCCACTTCGATGTGGCTGGGGCGGCCCATTTCTTCACCTTGGAGAATGCTGAGCGTGTGGCCGGGCGCGAGCTTGCCATGGCGACCAGATACGCGCCGAGCGAGCCGGCGGCGGAGCCGGTGGCGGGATCCTCGTAGATTTCCCAAGGCAGCATGCCGCGCGAGAAGACTTTGCTGTTGCCGCCGGAGCGCGAAACAGTAGGCCATGGTCGCGTTTTTTCCGAGCAGTTTGCGCAGCTCGAACATGTTCATGGAGATTTTGCCGAGCGCGGCGCGATTCTTCAGCGGCACCATGAGATTGAAAATGCCGGTGGAAACGCACTCGGGCTCGAGATGCGGATCGAAGATCTTTCGGCGCTGAGGCCCAAGCGCCTTGGCAGAGCGGCTTTTTTGAATTTCGATGGGACGGAACGCCGCTTCGGTCTGCGTCATGGTGACGCGCTGCGGGCGGCCGTCCTTGAAACGGATTTCGACGGGAAAAACGCCAGCGCCAGTTTCCTGCATGATGTGCACGCCGCCTTCCTGCGCGGGAACGACGCCCAGCTCCGCGAGAAGAAACCATGTGCCGATGACCGGATGGCCGGCGAGTTTCAGTTCTTCGCGCGTGGTGAAGATGCGCAGGCGAGCCAGAGCGCGCTCGTCGGTCGGCTTTTGCACGAAGACCGTTTCGGCAAGATTCATTTCGCGCGCGATGGCCAGCATCTGGTCGTTCGAGAGGCTGTCGCCGTCGGTGAAGACCGCGAGTGGATTGCCCTCGAATCGGGAGTTGGTGAAAACATCGAGAGTGTAGAAGCGATGTTCCATGGAGATTTTTAGCCGGGCTGGAGCAGGTACGGAAATCAGATGTGCTCGAGCTGCGCGACAGTCCTTTCGTTGGTGATATTTCCCGTGTTGAGAGTGGATTTCGGTTCCATCAGGATTAGGTGCACTTCTTCGTCCGCGACCGGGCAATGCTCGATGCCGCGAGGCACGATGATGAATTCGCCTTCACGAATGAGCGCTTCGCGATCGCGGAACTTCATGCGCAGAGTTCCTTTGACGACGAGAAAAAGCTCGTCTTCGTTGTCATGATGATGCCAGACGAATTCGCCCTTGAGTTTGACCGCCTTGATGTGGCTGTCGTTCAGTTCGCCGATGATGCGAGGATTCCAGTAATCCGAGAAGCGGCTGAATTTGTCCTTCAGGTTGATCGTTTCCATTGTTTGCACCTACAGAGCCCGAACAAGTTTAGCTACGGCATCGAGAACGCGTCTGCGTGGTTTCTTGCTTCGACGTCTCGCAATAAACACGGAGCAAATTCTCCGTGCCGGAAGCGCGAACCAGAAGCCAGCCGATTTCGCCAAGATAGATTTTGATGCCATCCATATTTTCGCGGCGGGCGATGGGCCAGTCGAGCAGCTGTGGCTGTCTTCTCGCTGGAAAAATGCGCGATAGCTTTTTGTTTCTGCGCCGGTGTGACGTCGAGGTCGACGCGGCCGTAATGGAATTCGCCGAATTCGTTGTAGAGCGCGCGCAGCATATCGCCGAGAGACTTGCCGTGCCAGGCCATCAGTTCGGCCAGAAAAAGCGCGCAAACTGTGGCGTCGCGTTCGGGCAAGATACAGGCTGGTGCCGATGCCGCCGCTTTCTTCGCCGCCGATCAGGATGTTTTGCTCGAGCATCAGCTCGCAAATGTATTTGAAGCCGATGGGGACTTCGTGCAGCTTGCGGCCGAACTTGGCGGCAAGTTTGTCGATCAGCTTGGTGACGGAAAAAGTTTTGGCGATGTCGCCGGGCAGATTGCGCGTGCCGGCAAGGTGCCAGACGAGAAGCGCGAAGATTTGGTGCGGATTGACGAACGAGCCGTCGCGGTCGACGGCGCCGATGCGGTCGCCATCGCCGTCCGCGCAGAGGCCGGCGTCATATTTTCCGGCAAGCACGGCCTTTTGCAGCGGATCGATGTGCGGCGGAATCGGTTCCGGATGTACGCCGCCGAACAGCGGGTCGCGCGTGCCGCGAATTTCGTCGCAGGCAATTCCGTTGCGCGCGAAGAGCGCGGGAAGCAGGCCAGTCGCGGAGCCGTGCATCGGGTCAGAAACAAAGCGCAACTTTGCGTCGCGCAATCGCTGCCAATCGATCAGTTTTTCAATGGTGTCGAGATAGGGAGCGCGCGGTTCGAGCGATTGAATCAATTCTTTCCGAGGAGGAAGCGGAGTTGCGGCGCTCTTTTGTACTTCGGCGAGTTCGATTTCGATTTGCGCGACGATGGACGGCAGCGCGCTGCTGCCGTAGCTCGCTTTGTACTTGATGCCGTTCCATTGATAAGGATTGTGGCTGGCGGTGATGAGGATGCCGCCCGCGGCGGCGCGCTGGCGAACGAGCAGCGAAATGGCGGGTGTGGGACAGGGCTTGTCCGCAAGCCACACGGGCGTGCCGGTCGATGCAATCACTTCCGCGACGGCCGCGGCCACGCTATCGGACGCAAAGCGGTGGTCGTAGCCGATCAGCACGCCTTTGCGAGCGTCCTCGCAGCGCACGACGTAGCGCGCGATCGCTTTGGCCACAATGCGCGCGTTCGCAAACGTGAAATCTTCGGCGATGACGTCGCGCCAGCCATCCGTTCCAAATTTAATGGCAGCCATAGAGAGCAGGAGAAGTATACGCGAAGCGATATATCCGCCAAACAGCCGCATTGGACTGGGACGATCTGGGGAGTGCGCTACAGCAGTTTGTTGAGCTTGCGTTCTTCGAGGGATTTTACGATTTTGGCGACGTCCTGGGCGCGGTCGCGGGGGACGATCAGCAGGGCGTCGGGAGTTTCGACGACGATCAGGTCGCGGATGCCGATGGCGGCGACGAATTTCGTCGGGCTACACAGAAAATTGCCGGTGGCATCGAGAGCCAGGCCGCTGGCCGGCCAGAACGTTGTCGCCGGATGTTTTGCGAGGAGTTCGTAGACCGCGGCCCAGGAGCCGATGTCGCTCCAGCCGACGTCCGCGGGAATCACGAAAACGCGCGGTGGGCCTTCCTGGCGCGTGGCGTTTTCGAGGATGGCGTAGTCGACGGAAATATTCTCAAGTTTCGGATAGATTGCGCGCAGATCGGCGTTCGTAGGTTCGCTTGCCGATGGTTTCGGCCAGCGATTCGAGAGCTTCGTGCGTTTTCGGAAGAAAGTTTTTCAGATTGTCGAGAAATGTCGAGACGCGCCAGAAAAACATGCCGGCGTTCCATTGATAAAGTGCCGGAGGCGACGTATTCCTTGGCGAGGTCTAGCGCGGGCTTTTCGGTGAAGCGCCGGACGGCGAAAGCGGGAAAGCCGCTCGAACCGAGAGCGTCGCCCATGCGCTCGACGTAGCCAAAGCCGGTATCCGGCCGAGTCGGCGGAATGCCGAGGACGACCATGCGTCCCGGTTCGCGCGCGAGTTCGAGCGCGGCGCTGACGATTTTGCGGTACTTCTCCGGCTGCGCGATGAAGTGGTCAGCGGGCAGAACGGCCATCAGCGCGTCGCCCCTCGCGGCGTGACGAACGTGAAACGCGGCCAGCGCGATGGCGGCAGCGGTGTTGCGGCCGAGGGGCTCGGTCAAAACGCGTTTGCGCGCGGCGGCAGGGACTTGCTTGCTTGACGGCCGTGGTTTGCTCGGCATTCGTGACGGTCCAGATGCGGTCGGGAGGAATGAGCGGGCGCAACCGCGCGACAGTCTGCTCGAGCATGGTTTCTTCGCCGACGATGTTGAGAAGCTGTTTAGGCGTGCGCGTGCGGCTGCGCGGCCAGAAACGCGTGCCGCGTCCTCCGGCGAGAATGACGGCGTGCGTGGTGATTTTCGCCATCTCTATGTGCTTCCCATTCTAGTCGAAAATCGTTTTGTCGATGTCTTGCAGGAATGGCCGCGCTGCTCGCAAATCTGCCCGCAGCTTGGGCAAATCCGGAACGTATGTCCGCAAGCGCTTTCGTGGATTCGTTTTCGGATTTAGCGCAAACGTTCCCCAGATCGGCGGGGATCAGCCAGCATTCGCCGCTGTGATAGTTGGCCAAGACGAACCGTCCCATGCGGAATCTGCCGCTGCCTGCAAAATTACAAACAAATCAAACTGTTCGGAATTCGACCGAGATTCCATCGGCGCAGATTCTTTCCATCGCTCCGTGGCGAAATAGGGGCAAGCGGCGAGCAGACACTTGTTCAAAGCTCGCTTTTGCGGCCAAACGATCCGCGATGCCTTTCCATATCCATGTACAGGGCGGCCGAAATTCAATCACCTCCAGGCTTTCTCGATGTGCAGTTCACGCGGTTTGCCGTGCGCATCCACTGCGGCCGTAGTCGTAGACGCGATATGTGAGGTCCGAATATTCCTGCACTTCGCACAGGACCATTCCTGGGCCGATGGTGTGCGGCGTGCCGGCAGGAACGAAAAAAGTGTCTCCGGCGTGCACGCGCCAGATTGAACGAAGAGATCTTCCAGCGTCTGCGTTTCGATGGCCGCGAGGAAGTTTTCTCGGCATCCGCTTTAGGCACCAATCCGATCATGACGCTTGCGCCTGGCTCGGCGGAAACCGACGTGCCACATCTCGGTCTTGCCGCGTCCGCCCGGCGGCTTTCTCGTGAACTTCGAAGCATAGGCGTCGTTCGGATGCACCTGGATGGAGAGTTTGTCGTGAGGGAAAATAAATTTCACGAGCAGCGGGAAGTCTAGGCGTGGAAACAAGCCTTGTGCCGCGCCACTCTGCCGGCATTTCGCGCCACGCTTGCCCGAGAGTTTTTCCAGCAAAGGCGCCAGTCGCGATGCGGCAATCCACGCCGGTTAACCAAGCTTCGCCGAGCGGCTCGGCGAGATTCGTTTTCTCGGGGAAAAACGGCGCGAGCGAACGCGCGCCCCAGATGCGCGGACTGAAAATGGGCTCGATGCGAAACGGCTCAGGCTTTAGCGCAGAAGCACTCACGTTTCAAGCGGCGGCTTCGACGCGGGTGAAGAAGCGCTCGAGGCGGCGCAGGCCTTCGTCGATGCGTTCGATGGATGTGGCGTAGGAAAGGCGCAGATAACCTGGCGCGCCGAAACCTTCGCCGGCGACAAGGGCGACGCGCGCTTGATCGAGCAGGAGCTTTGCGAGTTCGCCGGTGTCTTTTGCGAGAGCGTGGCCGCTTTCGCCGTTCGAGAGATGCGCGGCGACATTCGGGAACGCGTAGAACGCGCCGCCGGGCATTTCGCATTTCACGCCGGGAATGGCGTTCAAACCTTCGACGATGCGCTTGCGGCGCCGGTCGTACTCGGCGAGCATCACGGGGACAGAGTCCATCGGGCCGGTCATTGCGGCGACGGCGGCGTATTGCGCGATCGAAGTTGGGTTCGAGGTTGACTGGCTTTGCAGCTTGGTCATCGCTTGAATCAGTTCCGCGGGCGCGAGCGTGTAGCCGATGCGCCAGCCGGTCATCGCAAATGTTTTGGAGACCGAGCCGATGATGATGACGTTGTTCTTCGAGTCCGGCGCGCTGGCGATCGAGAACGGTTTGTGCGGCGCGTAGGTGAAGTGCGAGTAGCACTCGTCGCCCATCAGCCAAACGTTGTGCTTTTTGCAAACTGCGAGAATGCGCGCGTACTCGTCAGGAGGAACAACGCCGCCCGTCGGATTGCTCGGCGAATTGAGAATCAATAGTTTCGTCTTCGGCGTGATGGCCTTTTCAATCGCGGCGGCTTTCACGCTGAAGCCGTCTTCCGGCCGTGTCTGCACATAAACCGGCGTGCCGCCCGCGTACTTGACGATGTCCGGAAAACTCACCCAGTACGGCGCGGGGATAATCACTTCATCGCCGGCCTGCACCAGCACGCTCATCACGTTAAAAATGCCGTGCTTGCCGCCGACCGTGACAATGCATTCTTTCGGCTGCGTAGTCCGAGCCAAGTTCGCGCTTGTGCCATGCGCAAATCGCTTCGCGCAGCGGCATGATTCCGCCCGTCGGCGTGTACTTTGTTTTGTTGCCCTCGATCGCCGCGATCGCGGCCTTCTTGATGTGATCGGGAGTTGGAAAGTCCGGCTCGCCCGGGCCGAAGTCGGCGATGTCCACGCCCTGCGATTTCAGCCGGTCGGCTTCCGCGATGACCGCCGCCGTCGGCGAGATTTGTATGCGATTGATGCGTTCCGTAAGTTGCACTGCTTTCTCCCGTGGGACAGGCTTCAGCCTGTCTCCTTCTTTGGATTGTCTCTCCGCGCCAGACGAGCTGGCGCACAAAAGTCCTATAAAACCTTAGCCCGCAGCCGCTGCTCCACTTCCGGCGGCACAAGATCCTTCAAGGACCCGCCGAGCTGCGCGATCTCGCGGACCAGCTTCGAGCTCAAATAGCTAAACGATTCGCCCGGCAGCATGAACACCGTCTCCAGCCGCGGCTCCAGTTTCCGGTTCATCAGAGCCATCTGCAGCTCGTATTCGTAATCGGAAATCGCGCGAATTCCGCGGAGAATCACGCCTGCGCCGCGCTTTCGCGCGTAATCGACGAGCAGCCCGTGAAACACGTCCACTTCCACGCCCGGCCACTTCTTCGTCACCTCGCGCAGCATCTCGACGCGCTCCGGCACCGAAAATAGCGGCTGCTTTTCCGCGTTGCTCAAAACCGCGACGATCACCAAATCAAACATCCTGTCGCCGCGCTCGATCAGGTCGAGGTGGCCGTTTGTAACCGGGTCAAACGAACCGGGATAGATGGCGATGGACGTTTTCATGGGCGCCGCACGGAATTCCTTATTCTAACTCATGCGGCGAAGCGGATGCGCCGCAAAGTTTGGACGGCCGGGAGCGCCCCGCGCTTCGGAGCCGTGGATTTTCTCTTCGCACCTGGCAGCGACTGTGACAGTATCCTCCGTGCCACTCTGCAAACGGGGCGGCTGCGGATTGTTCTTGATGGCGATTCCAAAAG
Source organism: uncultured Acidobacteriota bacterium (assembly GCA_963804545.1). GTDB lineage: Bacteria > Acidobacteriota > Terriglobia > Acidiferrales > UBA7541 > Acidiferrum. The sequence continues at coordinate 855,374 of CAWDQW010000003.1, read as the reverse complement.
GAGCTCTGAAAACATGGCTGCTGGCCCCTCGAAGCGAGGTCTCGGTTTGTTGGTGCTTGGCGTTTTTATGATGTCACCGTTTGCCAGCGCACAGGGGCAGCGTCCTCTCAACCTGATGCCCGTTCCTTCGAGCGTCCAAATTGGCGCGGGGCGGCTCCTGGTGGACTCTTCCTTTTCTGTTGGGATCACTGGCTATACCGAGCCGCGGCTGGATCGCGCGGTCGAACGCTTTCTTCGTCAATTGTCCAGGCAAACGGCAATTCCCCTGGCAGCGAAACCAGGCGCTGCGGCAAGACCCGTCCTCGTGATTCACACAGACCATGCCGGCAAAGAAATCCAGGAGCTGGGCGAGGATGAATCCTACGTCCTCGAAGTGAGCGCCACCGGCGCGAAGCTCAGCGCGGCCAACGCCGCTTGGCACATTGCATGGCCTGCAAACTTTTCTCCAATTGGTGGATGTCTCGCCCGAGGGCTTTGCCGCTCCCGCCGTCACCATCAACGACAAGCCGCGTTTTCCCTGGCGCGGGCTGATGATCGATTCCGCGCGCCATTTCGTTCCGCTCGATGTGCTGCGAAGAAATATCGACGGCCTGGAAGCGGTGAAGATGAACGTTTTCCACTGGCATCTTTCCGAAAATCAAGGCTTTCGCGTCGAGAGCAAGAAATTTCCGAAGCTGCAGGAAATGGGCTCCGACGGGCTGTACTACACGCAAGACGAAATCCGCGACCTGATCGAGTATGCGCGCGACCGTGGCATCCGCGTAGTGCCTGAGTTCGACGTGCCGGGCCACAGCACGGCGTGGTTCGTCGGCTATCCGGAACTCGCCAGCGCGCCCGGACCCTTACGAAATCGAACGCAAATGGGGCGTTTTCGATCCCGCATTCGATCCCACCAACGAACGAACCTACAAGTTTCTCGACCAGTTCATCGGCGAAATGGCGAAACTTTTCCCCGATCATTTTTTCCACGTGGGCGGCGATGAAGTGAACGGAAAACAGTGGGACGCCAATCCAAAAATTCAGGAATTCATCAAGGAACACGGGCTGAAGAACAACGAAGGCCTGCAATCCTATTTCAACAAGCGGCTCGAGCCGATTGTGAGCAAACATGGCAAGAGCATGGTCGGCTGGGACGAAGTTCTCGACCCCACTCTGCCAAAAGATATTCTCATTCAGTCCTGGCGCGGCCCGGATGCGCTTGCTGCCGCCGCGAAGCAGGGCTTCCGCGGGATTCTTTCGAACGGCTACTACCTCGATCTCGGATGGTCCGCGGCGCGGCACTACGCCGTGGATCCGCTGAGCGGCGCCGGCGCGAATCTTTCTCCAGAAGAAAAGGCGCGAATTCTTGGCGGCGAATCCTGCATGTGGGCGGAGTACATCAATCCGGAAAATATTGATTCGCGCATCTGGCCGCGCAACGCCGTCATCGCGGAGCGTCTTTGGTCCCCACAGGAAACGTACGGACGTCGCCTCCATGCACACGCGCATGGAATTCATCGGCGAGCGCCTGGAATGGCTCGGCCTGACGCACAAGACCTATCATCGCCAGATGCTTCAACGCATCGCTGGACCGAGCACTCCCGAGGAATTCGCCGCATTGACCACGCTGGCTAGCGTCGTCGAGCCGGTGAAAGACTACACGCGTGAGGAAACCGCAACCACCGAACCCACCAGCGCAACACCTTTGAACCGGCTAGTCGATGCCATCCCGCTGGAAAGCGCGACCGCTCGTCATTTCGCAGAATTGGTTGACAAGTTTATCGCCGCGTCTTGTCATGACGCCGCTGCGGACGCACGTCTGCGCGCCCAGCTAACCGCCTGGCGAGACAACGACGCAAATCTTCAGCCGCTGGCCCTGCGTTCTTTCCTTGTAAAAGAAGTCTCAGCGACTTCCCAGGATCTTTCGACTCTAGGAGCGCATCGGCCTTGCGGCCCTGGATTTTATCGGCAAGAAACAACGAGCCGCGGATGATTGGAAAGCGCAACAGCTCGCCATCCTCCTGCAGCTACAAAAGCCAAAAGGGCAACTCCTGCTGATGCCGGCCCCGGCCGTTCAAAAACTGGTGGAGGCCGCCGCGGCCGGAGGCGCTTGTTCGTGCGCCGAACTGAATCTCCAAGGGCGAAAGGCGCTGCAGAGACGAAGGTCTTGCCCGCACTGGCGCTAGCTCTTAGGTGCGGGATGAGGCGGACACTCGCCGGAACCTGCGTCGGTGAATGTCTCCCCCTCTACCGGAATGAATTGCCAGGTGTAGTGCCCCGGGCGTGAGCGTCAATTTGATAACGCCATACGTATCCGTGTTGCGCACCTCGCTGTTGGCAGTCGCAAACCCCAATGGATCATGGCTCCGCCCGCCAGTACCCACAACAATCTCGCGAATTCCATTCACCGGATCGGCATGCCCGTCCGGATCCTGCGGCGCAAATCGTTCGTAGGAATGCTCATGCCCCACCACCATTAGCGCAGCGTGCGCCGCGTAGAGGTCCTTCCAAAGTTCCTTCAATTCCGGGTGAACCGCATGACTCTTGAACACGCCGCTGCTGAAAAGCGCGTGGTGGCCGTAAGCCAGGACGCAGGCATCCGGATGTTCCGCCAGGTCCTTGCGCAGCCAAGTCTCCTCCGGCGATCCCGCACCGCAACCGCCCAAATCTTTTGCCCCGCAATTCGTGTTCAACGCCACGATATGCCACGACCCAAGGTCGTAACTGTAATACCCCTTGCCCGCAGGCCCAGCCTGCGCTCCCCAATATTGAAAATATCCAGAAGCCGTGGGATCGCCGTACTCGTGATTTCCCAGGGCCGGCCGCGTGCGCGCCTTAAACTCTCCCCAAGTCGTGCCGTAACAATTTTGAAATTCCGCTGCGCTGCCTTTCTCGTACGCGAGGTCCCCCGCTGCGAACACCGTGCCGGGTATTTGCTCGATCAGCTTGGCAGTGGCGCGCGCCCCTTCAGGTTGTTTGCAGCTTGCAATGTCGCCCGCGCCCACAAGAACGAAAGTCTTTCCGTCTGCCGAAGCCTGGGAGGGTGACGGGTCTATTCGATGTTCGACCGCTGCTGGCTGGGCCGACTGAGAGCACCCTACTGGATAGAGTGGAGCGACCAAAAGGGCTAGCCATGATATCCGGGCGATCGGGTTGCTTGTGCAAAGCAAGGTACGCAAACTGAAATTGAAATTGCAACGAGTGCGGCATTCGACGCTGATCCATTTTCGTCATATTTTCTTCCGCCAGCCTACCACGACCTGGATGTTTCTCACTCATCTTGCCATTCACCCCTCAAATTAGGCTGTCCACTGCCCAATATGACCTTTCGCCGCGAATTTAGTGGCAAGTCCGACTAATTCGGTCTTATTCTAAACTCCACGAAATCAAGGATTTGGGGGTAACTACGCGTCCGCTAGTTTGACTTGGAAGGCAAAACAGAGTATCCTCTGATTGCGACTGATTCAGTCGCATATCCTGCGGGGGCAGGAACTAGAGTGAGAAATGTTTAAGCTATCCAAGAAAGCCGACTATGGGCTGATTGCCGTCAAGCATTTGGCCATGCATCGCCAGGAACATGCGTGCAGCGCGAACGAAATAGCCGAGGAATACGGCATTTCGGTCACGCTGATGGCGAAAGTGCTGCAGCGTTTGGCACGCGAGGGTGTAGTTGTTGCGAAACACGGCTCTACCGGGGGGTACCAATTGGCGAAAGATCCGGGACAAGTGAGCGCCCTGGATGTGATTTCCGCCATCGATGGCCCTGTGCTTATCACATCATGTGTGACGAGCCACGGGAACTGCGAGACCACGGAGAGGTGCTCGGTTCGCGAGCCGCTCCGCAAAGTAAATGAGAGCATTTTGGGAGTTTTGAGCACAGTAACGATTGCGCAGATGAGCGAGGACCCCAATGAGCCCGCGCTTGTCGCCTTGTCGGGCCCGATGCGTTCGGGTTCGCACATGAGTTCGAGTTAGGAGACGAAGGAAATGGCCGTCAAGCTGCCGATTTACATGGATAATCACGCAACCACGCCGGTGGACCCGCGGGTCCTGGAAGCGATGCTGCCGTATTTCACGGAAAAGTTTGGCAATGCCGCGAGCCGGAATCACAGCTTCGGCTGGGCCGGCGAAGAGGCGGTCGAAACCGCCCGTCAGCAGATTGCTTCGCTGATTGGCGCCACGCCGAAAGAGATCATCTTCACCAGTGGTGCGACCGAGTCCGATAACCTGATGATCAAGGGCATCGCGGAGATGTTCCGCGAAAAGGGCAATCACATCATCACGCAGGCCATCGAGCACAAGGCTGTGTTGGACACCTGCAAGCGCCTGGAAAAAGAGGGCTTTGAGGTCACCTATCTGCCGGTGCAGAAGGATGGCCGCGTCAACCTGGATGAGCTGAAAGCCGCCATCCGGCCGACCACCATTCTGATCACCATCATGTACGCCAACAATGAGATTGGCGTGATCAATCCCATCGCCGAAATCGGCAAAATCGCCAAAGAACACGGGATTTTCTTTGCCTCGGATGGCGTGCAAGCCGTCGGCAAGATTCCGGTGGACGTGCAGAAAGATAATATCGACCTGCTGGCCATCAGCGGCCACAAGATTTATGGCCCCAAGGGCGTAGGTGCTTTGTATGTCCGCCGGCGCAACCCGCGCGTTCAGCTCTCTGCCATCATCGATGGCGGGGGCCACGAACGCGGTATGCGTTCCGGCACGCTCAACGTAACGGGCATCGTCGGCCTCGGCAAAGCCTGTGAGCTTTGTCAGCAGGAAATGAAGGAAGAGGCGATTCGGTTGAGCGGTCTCCGCGATCGCCTGAAAAAGGGTCTGGAAGCCAAGCTCGACGAAGTTTTTATCAACGGCTCGCTCGAGCATCGCCTTCCGAACAACCTAAACATGAGTTTCGCCTACGTCGAAGGTGAATCGCTTCTCATGGGCATCAACGACATTGCCGTATCCAGCGGTTCGGCTTGCACCTCAGCCACCCTGGAGCCCAGCTATGTGCTCAAGGCTCTGGGCGTCGGCGAAGACCTGGCGCACACCTCGATCCGCTTCGGCCTCGGCCGCTTTAACACGCAGGAGGAGGTCGACTACGTCATCGACAAGATGGTCCAGGTCGTCACCAAGCTGCGCGAACTTTCGCCACTTTACGAGATGGCCAAGGAAGGTATCGACATCTCCAAGATGAAGTGGCAAACCGCCTAAACCCTGCATCTAAAGGGTTAGGCAGCACGAGATCTCAAGAAGAGAAGGAAACACGATGGCAAACGAAGGCACAATCCGCATTCACCGCTCGATCGGCGGCACAGGAGCCGCTTTTCGAGTCACATTCGTACCCTATGAAGAAGGCGAAGAGGCTCCCGCCGCAGGCGAGCGCTCTTTCCATGAACTCCAGCAAGTTCGCGCCTTTTTGAAGATGCTCGGTGTAGGCGCCGAGTTCATCAAGGATGCTCTCCGCCAGCTTACCGCCGGCCGTTCGGCGTCCGTCCCGAACGTCACTCTGACTGAAAAGGCCGTCAAGAGCGCAGGTTTTGGAAATCTCGTCAATTTGGCAAGGAGCAACAGCTAATGGCATATAGCGACAAGGTGGTTGAGCACTACAACAATCCGCGCAACGTCGGAAGCTTGCCGAAGGAAGACCCAAATGTTGGAACGGGTCTGGTCGGCGCTCCCGAGTGCGGCGACGTGATGAAGCTGCAGATGAAGATCAATCCCGATACGCAGGTCATCGAAGAAGCTAAGTTCAAGACCTTCGGCTGCGGCTCGGCGATTGCCAGCTCATCTCTCGCGACGGAATGGGTCAAAGGCAAGACGGTCGAGGAAGCGCTCTCGATCAAGAACACGGACATCGTGCGCGAGCTGTCGCTCCCGCCGGTGAAGATTCACTGCTCCGTGCTTGCCGAAGACGCCATCAAAGCCGCCATCGGCGACTGGAAGAAGAAGCACGGCATCGAAGTGCCGGTAGCCGAAAAGGCCGCGCACTAGCTTTTGCGCGTGCTGCCCGCGGCCAGCCGCTCTGTAGGGGCGGGCTTGCCCCGGTCGATGCGTCGCGCGGTGGTTAGTAGGGGCACGCCACTGCTGTGCCAGTCCGCAAGGCTTGGGGCTTCGATAAGCGCCCTTGGAGCATTTGAAAATGGCAACAGAAGTCGCCAATCCGACAATCGCAAAAATCTCCCTTAGCGAGCGAGCCGCGAAGAAAATCCGCGAGCTCCTCGAAAAGGAAGGCGTCTCGCCCGAACAAGGCGGCCTGCGCGTCGGTGTACAAGGCGGCGGCTGCTCCGGTCTGTCCTACGCGATGCGCCTGGACACGCAAGCCCGCGACCGCGACAAAGTTTTCGAAGAATACGGCGCGCGCCTCTTCGTTGACCCAAAAAGTTTTCTGTATCTGAACGGCACGACGCTCGAATACGAAGAAACGCTGATGCGCCAGGGTTTCGTGTTCCAGAACCCCAACGCCGCCAGAAATTGCGGCTGCGGCAGTTCCTTTACGGCGTAAAGTAGCACAGGCACTCTTGCCTGTGCTCTTCTGATTTTGGTTTTTTTCGCACGATTTTTGTTTGTGTCCAGCGGGGGAATTCAAAGGCGAGTCAGACAAGTGGTTGGCAGCCGCACCCGCCAGCCACTTTTTTTGTGCTCTTAAACGAGCCGGACTGATTTTGTCGGATATCCAAAAATGACCCAAGCGATGCCAGCGACGAATCCGCCTTTTGTCTGCTGGAACTGCCACGAGCGCGCCCAAGGCACGCACTTCTGCCCGAGTTGCGGCAAACTCCAGCAGATTGCCGGCAGCGAGGATTACTTCGCGCTTTTTGGAATGCCTCGCAAGCTGTGGATCGAAATGAATGCGCTCGAACAAAAATTCCTGCAGCTCAGCTGGAAGCTGCATCCGGATAATTTTGTCAATGCCACCGAGACGGAACGGGAACTCTCTCTGAAGCGCAGCTCCGAGCTGAACGACGCCTACCGCGTCCTGCGCGATCCAGTTGCCCGCGTCGAGTACCTCCTCGGCCTGGAAAACATGCGCAAGGAAGGCGAGCACAAGCAGCAAGCTCCGCCGGAATTGCTCGAAGAAGTCTTCGAGCTGAACGAATCGCTTGATGAACTGCGCGAAGCAAAATCCGCCGGTGACGACTTGACGGCGCTGAAATCGCGCCTGGAGTCCGCCGAGAAAAACTTCGGAGAGAGGCTCGCCGAAGTTGATGCCCAACTCCAAGCGACGGCTCGCGACTGGGACGCCGCGGTTGATGCTAACGCAGACGAACCAGCGCGCAAGAAATTAATGGCGCGAATGAACGAACTGTTGAATCGCCGCTCGTATATCAGAAATCTAGTCGTAAACGTTCAAAAGGAGCTTCTGTAGGGGAGGGGCTTGCCCCTCCCGGCTTTTATCATGGGCAGAATCGTCGGCATCGATCTTGGGACCACGAACAGCCTGGTCGCTTACACAGATCAGCCAGACGGGCCAGCCGAAGTGTATTCCCGGGCCGTACGGCAGCACGCTTTGTCCCGTCGGTCGTCAGCCTCGACGCCGATGGCAGCATTATTGTCGGAGAAGCCGCGCGCAATCGGTTGTTGACGCAGCCCGAGCGCACTATCTATTCCGTGAAGCGTCTGATGGGCCGCGGACCTGCCGATGTGCAAACTGAGCTGAAGCTTTTCCCGTTTCGCATCGATCCCGCCAGCAAGAACGTTATCCGCGTGATGCTTGGCGACAAAGTTTTCACGCCGCCAGAAATTTCCGCGTTCCTCCTGCGCGAACTCAAAAGTTGGGCAGAAGTGTTTTTCGGTGAAAGGGTCGATCGCGCCGTCATCACCGTCCCTGCCTATTTCAATGACGCGCAGCGCCAGGCCACCAAAGACGCCGGCAAAATCGCGGGCCTCGAAGTCCTTCGCCTGGTCAACGAACCAACTGCCGCCGCGCTCGCGTATGGTCTGCACGAAAAGCAACGCGGCCGGGTTGCCGTCTACGATCTCGGCGGCGGCACGTTCGATATTTCCGTTCTCAAGCTTATCTCCACCGCCGAAGGGGACATCTATCAAGTCCTTTCGACCAACGGCGACACCCACCTCGGCGGCGACGACGTCGACAATCTGCTCCAGGCATTCGTGCACGAACAAATTCTTCAGCAAGACGAAATCGACTTCTCGCCTCACGGCGAACTCGCGCAAGAACTACGCAAAGCCCTGATCGCCATCAAGCATCAGCTCTCGGAAGCTGAGTCCGCCACGCTGCGTTTCCCGCTGCCCAATGGCGGCGTCTACGTACACGAATTCACGCGCGGCGCTCTCGACGCTTTGATTCATCCCGTCGTTGACCGCACCATGGGTCCAGTGAAACAAGCGCTGGCCGACGCGAAGCTCAAGCCGATCGACATTGAAGAAGTCGTGCTCGTCGGCGGCGCCACGCGCATGCCGCTGATTCGCCGCACCGTCCAGGAATTTTTCGATCGCAAACCGCACACGGAGCTGAATCCCGACGAAGTCGTCGCGCTTGGCGCGGCCGTCCAAGCCAATATTCTCGACCGCGGCGTCACTAACATGCTGCTGCTCGACGTCACGCCGCTTTCGCTCGGCATCGAAACTTACGGCGGCGCCGTCGCGAAAATCATTCCGCGCAACTCGACGATTCCCGCAAGCGCGCAAGAGCTCTACACCACGGGCGTCGATAACCAGACCGGCATCGACATTCACGTGCTCCAAGGCGAACGGGAACTCGCAAAAGATTGCCGCTCTCTCGCCCGTTTCAACTTGAAAACGCCGCCCGCACCCGCAGGCCTTCCGCGCATCGAAGTAAAATTTCTGATCGACGCCAACGGCATCCTGCAAGTCGCCGCCAAGGATCTCCGCACCGGCGAACAGCGCACTATCGAAGTCCAGCCAAGCTACGGCATCAGCGACAACGAAATCGAACGCATGCTCGAAGAATCCATCGAATACGCCGAACAGGATTTTGCCGAACGCCAGCTCATCGAAGCGCGCACCGAATCCGAATCCATTCTAGCGGCCACCGCAAAAGCGCTGGCCAATGAGCAATCCAACAGTCTGCCGAGCGAAGAGCGCGCAAAAATAGAAACCGCGATCGCCGCGCTGAAAGAAGCCGCCGCCGGCACGGATTACAAGCTGATCCGCAAACGCATTGACGAACTGAATCACGCCACGGAGCATCTGGCGGAACTATTGATGAACAGCGCCGTCACAAGTGCGCTGCAAGGCCGCAACTTGGCCGAAGTCTGATATTCGCAGGGGCGCAGCATGCTGCGCCCCTACAAGCAAGATTATTGAAGTGGCGAGCGCTTTGGCGCAATCGCCTGAAACGGAGTAAACAAAAATGGGCGGCAGCAATCCATACATTGAGGAAGTCAAATACACGCCCGCCACGAAGAAATATAAAGTCACATTTCTTCCCAGCGGCAAAACGATCGAGGTCGATCCGGCGAAAATTCCCTATGGCCACAACGGCCTCCCCGGCAGCATTCTCGACATCTCCGAGGGCATCAAAGCCGGCCTCGACCACGCCTGCGGCGGCGTCTGCGCCTGCTCCACGTGCCACGTCATCGTCAAGCAAGGCCTCGAATCCTGCAACGAAGCTACCGACGCCGAACTCGACGAACTCGACATGGCCCCCGGCATCACCCAAAAATCACGCCTCGGCTGCCAAACCGTTCCCGACGGCACCACCGACATCGTCGTGGAAATTCCCGAGTGGAACAAAAATTACGCCAAAGAAGCGGATCACTAAAAAACCGTGACCTGTGACCCGTGGTCCGTGTCCCGTGAAGAGACTCGGCGAACGGTTTGCCTTAAGGAAATGCCGTGTTGAAGAGTTTTACCGACCTCGAAGTTTGGATGCGCGCACACGGCGTTGTACTTGAGGTCTACAAACTGACCAATCCATTTCCGCGGAGCGAGCAATTTGGCGTTGTTTCTCAAATACGGCGCGCTGCGTACTCCATACCCGCGAACATTGCAGAAGGCTTCGGAAGACGCTCTACGAAAGAGCTTCTGCAATTCTTGGCGATTTCCAATGGATCGCTCGAGGAGCTGCGATATTTCCTTATACTGAGCCGAGACCTCCGATACCTCTCGCCTCTCGATTCCGAAAAGCTTGAGAAAGATTTGAAAGCAGTAGCACAGATGTTGGAGGCGCTGCGCCAATCCCTCCAGCGCCGCCTTAACGCCTCTTCGAATTTTTCTTCACGGGACACGGATCGCGGAGCACGGAACACGAACTCGAGCCACTAACTCGCACCTCTCAAGGAGCCAAGCATGCCGCCAACATTCGGTTGGGACCAAATCGAAGACATTGCCATCGGCCTGACCGACAAGTTTCCCGATACCGATCCGCTCACCGTTCGATTCACCGACATGCACAAGTGGATCACCGAACTCCCCGGCTTCTCCGGCGACCCCGCCGCCTCCAACGAAAGCAAACTCGAAGCTATCCAAATGGCCTGGCACGAAGAATTCGAGGATCGCCAAAGCTGATTGCCGCTGCCTTCGGCGGCTGCAACAGCTTGTTCATTCCACGAATTTCTCTTATTCTAGATAGGTTACACACCCTGCAAAATGTGGCGCTATGGTGCAACGGTTAGCACGCGGCCCTTTCAAGGCCGAAATACGGGTTCGATTCCCGTTAGCGCTACCAAAAATTTTTCCCGCATGGATTGTCGATGCTGTGCTATACGAGTCAGCGATGCTGTCTATAATCGTGTCATTATTCTTAGGACTGAATATCGCCGGACGTCCGTGAGGAACCGCTTTGAGCTTCGCTGAAAAACATCTCATTCCGGGTGAAACGATCCAATATCAGACCAAGCTGCATTGGGTCGTCATGCTTGGTCACGCCGGCCTGACGGCGTTTTTCGTCCTGGCGGGCGCCGCGCTTCTCGTTTTTTCCTGGAACACCAGGCACAGCGCCGATTCGCATTCCAAAATTTTGGTTTGGCTGGCTCTCGCCGCATTCCTTGTCGCAGTTATTCTTCTTGGAGTTGGCCTCATCAAGCGCAGCGCCACTGTAATGGTGCTCACCAACAAGAGAGTCATCGTAAAGACGGGCCTAGCGAGCCGCCGCACCATCGAACTTCTTCTTTCACGAATTGAAAGCATCGCCGTGGAAGAACCCACGATGGGCCGAATCCTCGGCTATGGCACGGTCGTGATTCGCGGTACCGGCGGCACTCCCGAAGTGTTTGAAAAAATCTCGCATCCGCTCGAATTCCGCGAACAAGTCCAAAGCCAGATTTCCGGCAGCCAAAAGCAGGCTTGAGCTAAATCGTCTCGTAGGAGCATCCCGTTTGGATTTGTGCGTCTAGGCAGCGTAAACTTAACTCTGTATCTTCTCGGAGGCCAGCCATGGCGGGTCTAATGCGTACATCCAATCCAGCTCTGAACGAAAAAGCTTTCAAGGGTCAGGTAGCGATCGGCGAGGCGATGACCTTGCAAGGCACCGTCAACAAGACAGGTTTGCTCTTGCTCTGTGTGGTCGCAACAGCCGCCTGGACTTGGGGCCTCTCGCACTCAAATAGACCCGACGCTGTTTACCCGTGGATGATCGGTGGTTTCCTCGGTGGTTTCGTCGTCGCGCTTGTGACCATTTTCAAGCAAAGCTGGTCGCCCATCACCGCGCCAATCTACGCGCTTCTCGAAGGATTCGCGCTCGGGGGCATCTCCGCCATTTTCGAAAGAACGTATCACGGCATCGCCATACAGGCCGTGGGTCTGACGTTTGGCACGCTTTTCGTGATGCTGCTCGCTTATAAAACTGGTATGATTCGCGCCACGCAAGGGTTCAAGACGGGCGTGATCGCGGCCACGGGCGGCATCTCCGTTTTCTATCTGATCGAGCATGGCCCTCAGGGTGTTCTTTCATTTCCAAATCCCGGCGATCAACGGAGGCGGGATATGGGGAATCGCTTTTCAGTCTCTTCGTTGTTGTCGTCGCCGCTCTCAATCTAGTGCTGGATTTCGACATGATCGAAACCGGCGTCAACGGCGGCGCACCCAAGTACATGGAATGGTACGGCGCCTTCGGCCTGATGGTCACGCTGATCTGGCTCTATCTGGAAATTCTCCGCCTGCTCGGCAAAGCACGGCGCCGGTAAGTCAATCAGGCACACCGAAGAAAGACCGTCCGCACAAGCAAGATCTCGCGAACTGCAGCGAGTCTGTGTAAGTGCATAAAGACGCGCTTGAGGACCGGCTTCACGATATGGTTTGCGCTGGACAACTTGATTTAGCCACCGCGCAGCGCGATATCGCCACGGACTGGATCTCCGCCAACAAAAAATATTTTCACACGCGAAGTCCTCTCTAGCCGCTCCAGCTTCGTTCCCGACCATTTCTAGGAGCGAGCCGGCTGAACTTCTTTACGCCCGGCCACCCGCGCGGGGCTTCCTCCTCCGCTGCCAACGCTTGCTGACCTCGCCGCATTTAGGCAGAATAAATCTGGCCCCGTTGCTTCACCCTTTCATGAAGCCATCGCCTCGAGTCCATCGGGCGCTTTTGATCTTATGGGAGCAGCCATAGGAAAACCGACGATTATTGCAAGTTCGGCCGCGGCCCTAGGCTCCCGCAAAATTCCTTCTGAGGACGTTGACCGCGCCTTCGGCATGCCTGTTGGTAAACTTCGTCTTCGCGCCGGAATCGAATCGCTTGCTTACGCCGCCGAAGACGAAGATGAACTCTCCCTCGGCGCGCGCGCCGCGCAACAAGTCCTCCGCGCCGCCGCTTGCGGCCCTCAAGAACTCGATTGGATTATCGCTACCACCGAAACCCAGCGCGGTTACCCTTCTCTCGCCGCGCAACTTCACTCTCGACTGCTTGCTCGCGAAAACTGCGCCGCGTTGGATGTGGGTGGCGCTTGTCTCGGTTTCGTGAATGCGCTCGCTGTCGCTCAAGGACTCATCGCTTCGGGACAAGCACGCACCATCGCTGTCGTCACTTCCGACGTTCATAGCCGTACCTTCAAGCCTGGCGTGGTGGCGGGGGAGTTCGGCGGCTTGTTCGGCGACGGCGCCAGCGCATTTCTTTTGCGCGCGAAAAACGGCGCCGCGCCGCAACCAGCTTACGGCCTCGGCGAATTTTTCTTTGGCTGCGCGGGGCAATACGCAGGCGCTATTCGCGTGGCGGATGCCCCGAACGGGAATATCGATGTGCACTTTGATGGGGAAGCTCTCTCGAGAGCTGCCATCACCAGGCTGGAAAAGGTGGTTCGGGACATCGAACTCCGCAGCGGCATCGCCCGGTCTTCGGTTCAAGGCTTGGCAACGCACCAGCCCAATCCGCGTCTGGTCACCCTTCTCGCCAAGCAGTGCGATCTGCCGCTGGACAAATTTCCCGTCGTCGCCCGCCAGTTCGGCAATCTTGGCTCTTCCACCTGCGGAGTGGCCCTTGACGCGATTCTGCAGTCGGCAGCGAGCCGGCAGGTTGATAGATTGCGTCCGATCTTCACGGCATCCTTAGGCCCAGGCCTCCTTTTCGGGGGCGGATGGCTTGCTCCGGCTTAACTCGAGGAGCTGTTTCAAAGGTAGCGACCTGTAACGTTTTGTTACATCCCACCATCGCCTAGACAGAGCGTTATTCTGAATTTCCTCGTAAACTGCAGATAATAAACTTGTTAATGATTTGGCCCCACTGGCTGCTCTCGTGCACATCTCCTAGCGACTAAGACGGGATTTATCCCGGGGCAGAGGTGTAGGAATGCAGCGAAGAAGCAAGAAGGCGCAACAAGGATTCTCACTGGTCGAGTTGGTCACCGTCGTCGGGATCACGTTTGTCTTGGCGAGCATGGCTATCGTCTCGACTACGAGTTCTACATATGCGTCGCGGGCCAATGACGCCATGTTCGAGGTCATAAGCCAACTGCGCACGGCACGCGAAATAGCGGTCACCAAGCGCCGCAACGTATTGGTTACTTTTACCGCTCCAAACGAGATCTCGCTTACGGTCGAGACCCTTCCGGGCGAGGCCCCAGCGGCAGCCATTGCACCGGTTTTTCTCAACGATGGAGTCCCTGGTGGCAACACTTTTTACGTTTACCCCGGATTGCCCGACACACCCATGGGCTTTGGGAATTCCAGCGCACTTACCTTCACTCCCGCAAGCGGCGGCACCGCAGGCCTGGCCATCATGTTCAGCACATCGGGGAGTCTTGTAGGCACGACAGGCTCTTCCGGCTTCAGCACGGTTGGGAATAGCAACCCGGTCAACGCCTCGATCTTTACCGGCATCGCTGGCCAGCCCAATACGGTCCGCGCTGTCACCGTTATGGGGACCACCGGGCGCGTCCGTTCTTACTCCTGGACTGCCGGAGCGACGGGCGGCTCAGTGGCGAATTGGCAGGAAGAGCAGTAGGAGAGAAGCCCACTTATGAAAACACAGCGCAAACGTACTCGATCACGGGCCGGCTTCACGCTTCTGGAAGCCATGATCTCGATTTTCGTCCTGACCTTCGGCGTGCTTTCCCTGGCGGCCGTCTATGCACAAGGCATCTTTTTCGCGAGTCTTTCTCAATACGACTACGTAGCCGAGAAGAAAGCCGAGCAAGCCGTCGAAGCGATTTTCACAGCTCGCGATATCAAGCAGCTGACCTGGGCTTCCATTCAAAACGTCAGCGCCAATGGCGTCTTCCTGGACGGCCCACAGCCCATCCTCGTTCCTGGCACCGACGGACTGGTGGGCACGACAACGGATCAGGGTTCCGCCGATGAACTCATCACCATCGGCCCCGGGCCCGACGGAATTCTCGGCACTGCCGATGACCAGGTGGTAGACCTGAATCCCTGGATGAAGCGCACTATCGCCATTACCGCTGTGACCGGCGAAACTAATCTTCGCATGATCACCGTCACCATCAACTATCAAGTCGGCAAGATGAATCGCACCTACACGCTGATCAGCTATATCTCAGCGTTCGCCTAGAGAGCTTATGAGGACTTTGCACATGAAGAAACAATCGGGCTTCACGCTAATCGAATTCAGCATAGCCATGGCCGTTACCATGGTCGCTCTTCTGGCTACCGTCATGGCCTTTAGGATGGCCACGTATTCAAATCAAAACGTCACGCAGCACGAGGATATGGCCGACAACATCCGGGCCGGCCTGAACCTTCTCGAGCAAGATGTCATCATGACCGGTATGGGCGTGCCCACCGGCGGCATTACGATCCCGACTTTCGCTGCTACTACGGCCTGTCCCGGCGGTACTTCCAACTTGGCCCGTCCCGTTCCAACGGGAACAGCCATGTTCCCGGTTTGCAATACAACCCTACCGGCCATTGAGCCTGGCAATGCGATGGGGCCTTTCATCACTGCCCCGGACGCCACCTCGGCACGAATACCGACATTCTTACCATCGTCTACGAGGACAATACGGCGAGCTCCACGGGAACTATCGTCGGCATGAACGCTCAGCCGATCAATGGGACCAGCTGCCCCGCCGGCACTATCTCGGCTTCCGGAAATTCCGTTACCTTTGACGCTACCTGTTTCAACCTCACGAGCCTCTCCGCCAGCGGCGTGCAGATCAATCCCGGCGACCTGATCATGTTTAGCAACACGAATGGCAAGGCGCTCCAGTTGGTCACCAGCGTGTCCGGCCAAACTCTGAGTTTCGCCTCCGGCGATGCTTTCCATCTCAACGGCATCACAGCGCGACCGGCGGCACAATCAAATACCTGCAGAACACGTACCGTTAATGGGACGACAGGCGTTGTCACCTATCTTGGCACTTACCCGCAAACGTCGGCCACGCGCATTTGGATGGTTTCCTACTGGCTTGATAACGTGACCGACCCCATCCACATCCGGCTCGATCGCGCGGTGAATTTCAATGCTCCGCAGCCCGTCGGGGAGACTCTCGAGAATCTGCAATTTACTTTCAATTTCAACGACGGCATCGCAGTGAATCGAGCTCACCGTCCCCGCCGGCTACTCCGAAAGCCAGATTCGCTCCGTGAATCTCTTTATGAGCACGCGTTCCACCAGCATGCTCGGCCAGACCAAACAGTACGCCCGTGAAAATTTCCAGACGCAGCTCAGCCTCCGCAGCATGGCCTACGTCAACAGGTATCAATAAATGAGGAGCCTTACCATGAATGCCCCGAACAAACAGATGCGACGCGATTCCGGCATCGCCCTGCTTACCACCTTGTTGCTCATGCTGCTCATGTCCAGCCTGCTGGTTGGCTTCGTCCTGCTGATTAGCTCCGGGCAAAAGCTCAGCGGCTACAACAATGACTACAGCAAAGCTTTTTATGCGGCAGAAGCGGGCATGGAGAAGTTGACGGCGGATATCGGCACGCTCTTCGACACGAACTATTCGCCCACGGGCGCTCAGATTACGGCCCTCACCACGACTCCTCCGGCTCTCACCGGCATCAACTACGTTCAATATAACGGCGCTAGCGGCTACAACATCACTTTTCCGACGGATTCCAACGGCAACCCTCTCGCCACCAACAACGTGATCAACTCCGGCTCTTATGAAGGTATGACGGCGCTTCAGACTCTGTATACCCTTAACGTGACGGCGCGCACGACCTCCGGTTCTGAAGTTAAGCTGCAGCGCACTACGCAAACCGTCGGCATCCCGATGTTCCAGTTCGGCATCTTCTCGGCACCGACCTGAGCTTCTTTGCCGGTCCCGCCTTCAGTTTCGGCGGCCGCACCGCGACCAATGGAAACCTGTTTTTGGCCACGAACCCCGGCCCTCTGACACTTTCTGAGCCCGTCTGCGGCTTATCTGAACGTAATCCGCACTAATCTTTCTAACGGCTATTCCACTGCCAGCTCCTATAACGGCACTGTAAACGTGTTCAATGGCAGCAGCACCCGTCCCTTGGCAGAGACAGAGGGCAGTTTGGTGGGAACAATCGGCTCCGCGGCTAACATCCAACTGGCCGACTATCTCGCTGGGCACCGCCGATTATGCCGGCAACTTGAGGAATGGCGCCACTGGTGCGAATCAGTTGAATCTCGGCATCGTGCTGCTCGGAAATGGCACCACTCAGCCAGTGGACATGATCCGCCGGCCATTCGGCACTTCGGAAAGCGCGTCCGTCACGAACCTGCGCTATTTCGCGGAAGCCAGCATTCAGGTTCTCCTCTCGGATAACCCGACCGACATCATGTCGCTTCCTTGCATCGATACGAGTACGCAGCCTGTGAACCTGGCCCAACTGGCTACACCGGTTACGGGCTGGACCGCGCTTGGCGGAAATCCAGCGGCGCTCTACACAAAGATGAACGCCAATAACACAGCGGGATATCAAACGTTGCCAGTGCCGATGGCAGCATCCGGTGCCGCGTCGGGCGACGACGGCCTACGTCCCGGGCGGAACCGCTTCCCTTACAGGAAATGGCTACTGGTTGACGACGCCGAGCGGCACCGGCTATTCCGTCGCGTCGGGCCTGCCTATCATTAAGGGCTTCATCAAGATCGAAATGCAGACCGCTTACGGCAATCCTTGCGGTACCTGGAAAGACGTGACTCTGGAAGTTTTGAGCTATGGCTACGCAGGGCGCAACATCTACCCTCAAGGCTCGCTGACTTCTGGCACACAATACGGCACCTCAGAACCGCTGCTGGCCCTGCCAACGACCCAAGTGGCGTCCCCTTACAGCTCAGGGTTCCCCTGCTCAGACGACGTGCATCCCAACGCGATCATCCGGTTGGAGCGCGTGCGAGACAATCCCTCCAATTGGACTACAGCCAACCCCTGCGGCGTGACTGTCGTGGCGAACAAAGTCACTGCTGCTCCGACGAACCCTGCGGATTATTGGCCGAACGCGCTCTTTGACACTCGCGAGGGAACCTCCGCGACATCGTCCCTGCCGGCAGTTTGGGCGCCGGTGCCAATCTCATTAACTACTCGCAGATGGTCACCCTTGGTGGCGTCATGCAGTACATCGAAGTCGATGCCAAGAATTTAGCAGCCTATTTGGCAGGAACCGGAGTTTATGCTGCCGCTCTGGCCACTTGGCCTACGATTCCGTTAACGCGCCGAACGATTATCACGATTTATATCTCCGACCGCCGCGGCAACTATACTTCGGGCGCGCTCACGAACGCCTGGCCGCCCGTCTCTCCCAGCGGTCACGAGACAGGCGAATACGGTTGGGATGACTTCGTAAACCCAGCCAGTGCGTACGGCTGCCCCAACGGCACACAAGACACCGGCGAAGATCTCGACGGCTTGGGCACCACGGGCTTCTACACCTACGGCGCGAACCCCACATATGTCATGGACGCCGGAGTCGTGCCCGCCAACTCGACCTGGACCGCAAACCAAATAGGCGGCGGCACCGGCCTCAGCTACGGGCAGTACGGAATGTACAGTCTGGCCAGCCCCGGCGACCTCTATGGCACGAACACGTCGGGCGCGTCGGCCAATGCCATAACAGCCAATCCAAGCTGCACAGTCACCTCGCCATCCACTATTTGGCCCTGGACTTACGTGATCCACGCCAATGAAGCGCGCGAAAACCCCAACCCCTTCTTCCGCCGGGCCGTAAAGATCATGGACGGCAATCTCTTGACCGGCCTCGGCACTTGCCCGGGCGCGGTTCCTTGCGGCTTGGCGATTGCCACCGAGAACCCTGCATACATTCAAGGCGACTTCAATGCGAACTCCGCGAACGGCGGCTTCAACGATCCAAACGTAGCCGTCTCCATCAACGCGGATGCGGTGACGCTTCTCTCGAACAACTTCAACGATGTGAACAGCTTTGCGTTCCCTTACGTGACCTCGAACACCCAGCGCAATGCCGTAACCACTTATTACCGGGCCGCTGTGATGGCTGGGAAGGGAATCTCCTTCCCGCAGCCTACGACCTGCGGAACGGTGGCCTGCTACGCGGACTTCGGCACGGACGGTGGAGTCCACAACTTCCTGCGCTTTCTCGAGGATTGGGGCGCCAATGGCGGCCAAACCCTGTATTACCGCGGATCGATCATCAGCATGTATTCCAACCGCCAGGCCGTCGGCACCTACAAGGACGGTCTATCCAACACGGTTTATCAGCCGCCAACCCGCGGTTACAACTTCGATTCGGAGTTCCTAACTCCTTCTCTGTTGCCACCGCGCACGCCGCTCTTCCGCGACGTGAACACCACTGGCTTTACGCAGCTTCTTTTGCCTAGTCAGTAGAACGCAGCCTGCGGCTGCACCTCGACCGGCCCCGGCTACCCCTCCGGGGCCGGTTGCTTTTTGGGTGGTCATTGCCGTGAAACGAACATTCGAGGACGCGTTACGACTTTGCGCGAGGAAAGGAAAGAAAGCGGTAGAGGTTGCCGCCTGTTGAGATCATCAATCTCCGGCAGTGGCGTTCTATTTCCGCAGTGCCCAGGCCATGCCGTCCGGCTGCCCCAACGGGGCGATTTCTCCTGTCACGGCGAGAGTCTTCAAATCCACAATGGCCACCCTGTTCCCGCCACTGACGGCCACAAAGGCGCGCGATCCGTCCGGGTCTATAAGAATTCCAGCAGCGCCGCCGCCTAGACTCAACTGCTTCACTTCTTTGCGGCTCGCGGCACCGAGCACCACAAGATTCGCCGCAGACGGCGCCGCACCAGGTCCAAACATTCCCAAACCAGAAACCAGCACGAGCTTTCCATCCGGAGTGAACTTCAGCCGGTTCGCTCCCTTCACCGAAATCGGCACAGTCTGAATTGTTTTTTTACTGGCGAAATCAATGATGCTCACCGTACCGTCCTGTGCGTTGCCCGTCCAAATTTCTTTACCATCGGGCGAAACGTCGAATCCCTCGGAGCCCCGGCCAACCGGAACGTTGGTCACTTCCCAAGATTTTTGATTGCCGCGCGGCGGAGGTGGCCCGCCCTGCGGCGCGCCTGGAGGAGGCGTCGCGCCCGGCGGTGGCCCGAATCCCATGTTCGGTAGCGAAACCAGTTCGATAATGCTGATGGTTGCGGAGCTGACATTCGACGTCACAATCTTGTCCAGACTCGGAGCCACCCAGACCATGTGAGTCCTGTCCTGGCCTGTGCCCATAACCCAGTCGATCACCCTTGTCGCAGGATCGTAGCGCCCGATTACCTTATTGGTCTCCGCCGTGAAATAAAGTTCGCCGCCGGCGAAGTCCAATCCATGCGCTCCGTGCAACGCGCCCAAATCAATAGGGGGCAGCGCCTTCTGCGCCACCAAGTCGACGACCGAAATCATGTGCAGCGAACTTTGCGCCCCGCCATAATTCGAAATATAAGCCAGCTTTCCATCCGCCGAAGCAATCACCTCGTGCGGGTCCTGCCCCGCCGGCGCCTTCGCCACTATTTTCAAGCTCACCGGATCGATGATGTCGAGCTGCGTTCCGTTCTTCTCCAGGACCAAAAGCGCCTTGGAGGGTGTCTGCGCTGAAGCGCAAAGACTCATAAGCAAAAATGCACCGACGCAACCAATCATTGACTTGAAAACCCTGCGAAGTTCCATGAAATTTCCTCTCAGCTGATATTCCCCGGGGAGCCAAACAAACGCTCTTTTGCACGGTACACTTCTCCCGATTTCGAAACAACGGATTTGCCGCCTTGGCAGCTTGGCGTCACCTTTCCGTTGGGTCTTTTGCCTCGCAGCGTCATTCGATCGCCCGGCTTAATTGTTGGGGCTCTTTGCGGGCGAGGAGCACTCTGTCCGGCTAATCACCGAATGCTTACGATCTGCGCCCAGCCTTAGCCCGCTCGATTAAGTGGTTGGCGGGCAAGCTGGAGTTAGCCACCTTTCTGGCGGTTTCTATGCCGACGACGGGCAGCTTGGACGGATCGAGAAGTCCGATCTGTACCAGCACCGTGGCTTGATCCCAATAGATATGCTCATGGGCTAGCTTTCCATCGCGAAAATGCACGATGACCACCAGCGGGCACTCCACGCGCTTGCCTGTGGGAGCAATGCCCGGAAGCATCCAGTCCATCTCCATGGTGTGGGTAAACTTAAAAATCATTTCGTCCACCAGCCGCTCCGCGCCGATGGTGCGGGAGATTGGCACGATCTCCGTATCCGGAGGCATCTTCGGAATGAAGTGCTGCGAATAGAATTCACGTAGTTGGTCGTGGCCGACACCTCCGGTCAAGACCGGTATGTGATTCACGTAGGCGTCCGGCACCATGGTCTCAATGGTGGCATTCGTGTCTCGGGTCGTGAACTCTTCGCCGAGGTGCTTCTCCCACAGCTCGGTGAGCGCCTGCTCTCTGGGAGTCAAGCCGCCTTCTGTGCTCTGCTTTTCATTCATCCTGAATGCCTTTCCGCGTCGCGGGTTTGGAGGTACCTGCGGTCCGCGCAATTATACTTGGAGCGGTCTGAATCAGGAGAACCCTGACATTTTCTTTGCCGCGCCTCGCCATGGAGTATTTCGCGTTCTTACGGTGAACTCGGTATACCTACGGATATTCGCTCTTCGTCAAGTCGACTCGTACCGCAGCACGCCCACCGTGGATCAGCATTGCAAAAACAGGAAATGGAAGCCGTTTCAATGCTCGCAGCTTTTGTCGGCTCTTGAGCGAACTTTATTGGAGGAAATATATTACAATCCGCGCCAACGGGAGGTGCCACTGCTGTGCGCCAGCTTCTGGTCACGATTACGCTGATTCTTGCTGTTATGTTTTCGGTGCTAGCGCAAACCACTCCAGCACCGGACTTCTCCGGTACATGGGTGCTGAGCGCCGCAAAGAGCACGCTCGCGAAGGACAGTACGATTAAGTCCGAAACGATCGTCGTGGCTTACAAGAAGTCGACGATCATTTTTCATTATAAAACAGACGGCAAGAAGTCGACGGAAACATACACGCCTGATGGGCAAAAGCGCGTCATGAAGGATATGCCGACAGGTCAACTGATTTCAAAGGCGAGCTGGCATGACTCGGTGCTGGTCATCGAATCCACGCTTGAAATAAAGATCCCCAATGTTGTGGTCAATGTTTCCGGGCTTAAGCCTGTCATCGATACGTGGACGCTGTCGGCTGACGGTCGAACTCTCACCCACGAGACAAACGGCCCCAAAGAAATTTTTGTCTACGACAAGCAATAGGCGCGGCAACGTCCACCTTTAACCCCGTGTTTGAGCGCACGGTCCCTTTCTAAGTTCCGACGCGTGAGCGGCCTGTGACTTTGCCTCTAGGAACAATATGGATCGCAGAAAATTTCTGGCACTGCTCGGCGCTCCGGCTTACCTCAAGCTGGCAGGCGGTATCGGTTTGCAAGCTGCGCCGGAGAATGCCAAGGCCGACGTAACGATTCGCATCTCGCACATCGAGTTGGAAGTCGCGCCGCGAAGAATTATCAAGACGACCGGATACAACGGAACGGCTCCCGGTCCGGTCCTGCGTCTGCGCGAGGGCCAACCCGTCACGGTGGAGGTAATCAACGAGACCAAGACGCCGGAGCTGGTTCATTGGCACGGCTTGTTCGTTCCTTCCGAAGTGGATGGCTCCGAGGAAGAAGGGACGCCGGCAGTGGCGCCGGGCGGCGTCCGGAGGTACTCGTTCGTTCCGCGCCCTTCCGGAACGCGCTGGTATCACAGCCACGTTCACGCCGGGCGTGACATGAACCGAGCCACGTACACCGGGCAGTTCGGATTCCTTTACATCGAGCCGAAGGAAGAACCGGGGCGGTACGACGCGGAGGTCTTCTTGGCACTTCACGGCTGGGAACCTGCTCTGAGCAGCCAGGGAGATGAGGGCACTCTGGAAGTCAGCTATCGCGCGTACTCGATGAATGGCCACGCGCTGGGTTCGGGCGAATCTCTGCGCGTGAAAGAAGGGCAGCGTGTGCTTTTTCGTTTTTTGAACGCGAGCGCGACCGAACAACATCGGATCGCGTTACCCGGTCACAAATTCAAGGTCGTCAGCCTGGACGGAAATACGGTGCCAATGCCGCGCGAGGTGGCGGTGCTTGAGATGGGGCCGGCAGAGCGCGTGGACGCGGTCGTCACGATGAACCGGCCGGGCGTCTGGATTCTCGGTGAGGTGAACGATCATGCGCGCAACGCCGGGCTGGGCATCATCGTGGAATATGCGAACCGCAGCGAAGAGCCGCAATGGGCTGCGCCGGAGAAGACTCCCTGGGACTACACAATTTTTGGCCGCGCAGCGGAGACACCCGAACCGGCGGGCGGTGTCGTGCCGCTCGTCTTTCGCAAGAAATTCGCTGGCCACAACTGGGTGGATAATTGGACGATCAATGGAAAATCCTTTCCGAAGACTGACCCCATTCGAGTGCGCGCCAATACCAAGTACCGCCTACGCTTTCAGAACCAAAGTGATGAAGCGCACCCCGTCCATCTGCATCGGCACAGCTTTGAAGTGACCAAATTCGCGGGCAAAGCGACGGCGGGCGTAATGAAAGACGTGATCGTCGTGCCCGCCAATACGCAAGTCGATGTGGATTTTACAGCCGACAATCCCGGGCCGACGCTATTTCATTGTCACCAGCAATTACACATGGATTACGGCTTCATGACGATGATTCAATACGAAGACTGAGAATTTTGTGGTGCGCGCGGACGCCCGCACTTCGTGCGAATCTCTTACCCACCCTCGAAGAGGCTGGCTGACTTTTAATGAGTCGGAAAACCGGCAACTGCCTCGCAGGCTAATGTTTCCTGGCTGCGGGAACGAGCTAGGAGCCTGGCAACATGCGCGCCGTGAAGCTGGTGTTCACTGCGGGCACCACGCAGGCCTGCAAGGGAGGCCAGCCCGCATCGGTGGTGGGATTGCGGCAGAGCGACGCGGTGGCGGGGCTGACCAGCGATGGGTAGACCGTATCGTCGAGCGGCTCCGCATACACCTCGTAGCTGTGGCCAACGGGCAGACGACCGATTTCGTACGTTCCATCGAATTGTGCGGGACCCGGTGCGGCACAACTCCATCCTCCGAGCGTCGCTCCGATCACCGCGCCGCTTGCCGCATCCACTGCCACCACATGCGCTCCGAAAATTCCCGTCACTCCCGGCGGCGATGCGGGCAGCGAAAGCGGATTGGCAGGAAGGATCGTGCCCGCTGATCGATCCGACATTTACGGTATCCGCGGGGTCTGGATACAAAACGCGCAGCCCGGTGCGATCATCATCTCCTAGCGGAGCATCGGGCTCTTGGCGGTCGGCCGCATGCCGGAAAATGTGCCCGGCGCCGGCGCAAAGGGGTACATCATCGCGGCCAACACGGCGGAGTGGCTGAAGCCAAGCGTGTGCCCCAACTCGTGAATCATCAGAGACTCGAAATCGTATGCTGTCGGCGTCGCCGCGAGCGCCGCGGGCGTCGCAAACGTGATCATGGAATTGCCGGGATCAAAATAAATGTCCGCGTCCAGAATCTGTCCGACTTGTGACGACGGCGCGCCCGTTCCCACCTGCACGCCGATGATGTCCGCGGTGATCACCCGCGTGAACGCCAGAATCCCCGGCGTAAACGCCCCGTCGGCCTGATCGAAGCAAATGGAGTTCACTCCATCCGAGCCGCACGCGTTTTGTGTAGCCGTTCGCGTTACCGCCGCGAACGTTCCCGGCACGAGAGTTGTGCCGCTCACTCCGGTCCACACCGCCATCGATTGCGTGATCGACTTCTTCGATTTCATTGAGACGCCCCGCGGCGGTTTGATCTTGCGTCAAGATGGTCACCGGATTGGTTCCCAGCACTGTGCTCCATTGTTCCGCGATGGCGCCTGGCGCGATGACATCGTGCGCAGCCACCGGGCACGCCGAACCTCCGGAAACGCTCGCCGGCTGGCGCACATCAGGCACGATTTGATCGAACGCATAGCCGCTCGCTCCAGGAATGCCGCAGACGCCGTAGAAAGCTGCAAGAAATGCCGCGATGTAACTGTGAATGGCACGGTGTTTATTCTGTCTGGTCATTGGTGCTCTCCTGCGCCTCACTGATTTTCCTGTCTCAAGGCTTTATGAAGTTTTTCTCTGAAGATGGCCACGGGCAGATTGCGAATTCCGCCGCGCCGGAAAGCCCGAGCCTGCGGATCGAAAATCACTGAGGACGCGGAATCCTGTGTGACCATTTCCAAACCGGACTGCGGATTGCGCGCAATGCGAAAAGTTCCTTGCGACCATCCCATAACCTGATATGGCTCTCCCTCGCGCGCCCAAAGGAAGAGATAAACCTCTTCGCCGGGACGAAACGCGGGAACTTCATCCACATGGGAATGAAGATGTCCTACGTTTCCTCCCATGCAGGCGCACCGTAACGATTCCTGGCAGAGCGCCTTTTTCGCGCTGAAGCACTTCAAATCTGGTCTCCGTCCAAATCTCTCCCTGCTCCCACTGGCTCGTTGCTCCCAGGCAGCGCAACCGCGCCACGGCGGTGGATTCCTGCGCCAGATCTTCAAGTTTCAGACGCGACAATGTCGTCGCGCTCGCCGCAACCGCGAGCAGCGCAAGCCCCCTAGAAAAAGAATCCACAAGAATCGGCGTCGTTGAACGTAGTTCATTTTCATTTACCTCGCGATTTTTCACTGAATGACCAGAGCTCCGCTGGCGGCGGTCTCGTCCAGATTTGTGTTTTGGATAAAAAGCGTGCGAGCGCCGGGCAAAGCGCTGGACGGAACCTGCATCGTCAGTTGGATAATTCCGAGCCCGGCGGGCTGTCTTGCGATCACCGCGACATCGCCGGGCCCTGTCACGGTGTACGTCATGCTGGTGTCCAATCCGCTTTCGGAGAACACGCAGAGATTGAATGTGGTGCTTCCGCTTGCTGGCCGTAGCAGCGGCAGCGGATTGCCCGAGAGCGAACAGGAATTGTTCGCAGACGGAAAACATTCCAAGAGCCATAACGTTTAGGTCCACGTCGTTGCCTTGGGCGCTCACGCCTGCGGTGGTCGGGTCAACAACCACAATGTCTTTAGCCTGTGGCCGTTGGTGACGCGTTGCTCAGAGCGATTACGTCGTTTGAGGTGTTCGGGGTAACGACCACCATGAGACAGCGTTGGATTCTGTCTCGCCGGGATTCTGGATTTGTACGGAGACATTCCCAGCCACAGAGACGTCGGCAGCCGTGACTGGCGCGGTGCATTCCGTCGACGACAGGCAAGTCGTTGTTCGCGCAGTTCCGGCAATCGATCAATGTCGAACCCGGGCCAGGACTCGACGCCGTGAAACCGCTTCCTTCAACGAGCAGCGTGAAGCCTTGGGCCGCGCCCGCGTAGACGCTCGCCGGATGCAGCGTAAGGATGTTGGATCCTGTGGAGATCGTTACGTTTGCCGCGCCGGATTGTGTGGTGTCGTCCGAGCTGACAGCCACAACTTGCAGTGCGTCCGGCGATGGCGCGGAGCTCGGTGCGGTGTAATTGCCGTTTGCGTCGATTGCGCCGCAAACGCCGGCGTTCGCGCAGCCCGTTCCCTGAATTTGCCAAACCACGCTTTGGTTGCTGGTGCCGAGGACCGTGGCCGTGAATCCCTCGACCGCCAGAGGCGCCAGCGTGATGCTCTGCGGCGACACCGAAACCAGCACATGATTGATGATTGTGATTTGCGCTGCCGCGTTTTTCGTTGCGTCCGCCGCGCTTGTTGCCATCACGCTTACTGGATTCGGCTGGGGAATCGCTCCGGGCGCAAGGTAGTCCACTTGCAGCGCACTTCCGCTGGCAACGCTTTGGCATGGGCTTGAGCCCACAACGCAGATTTGCCCGAGCGTAGTGTTTCCGCCAGAAACGCCGCTAACGCTCCAGTTCACTCCGGTATTTGTGGTGCCAAAGACTTGCGCGGTCAGCGTCACGCGGTGATTCGCGGCCAGCGTGTCCGTGGCGGGAGAAAGGCTGACGTTTACGCCTGCCTGCACAGCCATCGTGGCTTGCGCTTTTTTTGTAGGATCAGCTTGCGGTGTTACGGTGACAGTCACGCTGTTAGGACTAGGCGGCGTGATTGGAGCTGTGTAGGTTGCGGTATCGGCGGTGACGGCTCCTCCCGAGCCTTGCGTGGTCACTACCGTCAGCGTCCCGCATGTTGTGGAACTGCAGCCCGGGCCGGAGAGCGACCACGACAGAACCGTGTTGGGATTGGAACCTGCGACGGGCGTCATTGTGGCGACGATCGTCGCTGCGCCTCCAGCAGGACACGCTTTGTGGGGCGGTGACTTGAATGTGAAATTGCTGGTGATGATGATCGGCGGCCGAAGCTTGCTTGGAGGGATCGGCCACGCTTTGCGCCGTGAGCGTCGCGGTTGTGGCAGATGGAAGAATTCCCGGCGCCGTGTAGTTGCCGCTCAGGTCCACGCTGCCGCACGCCACGGGGCAAGCGGCGCCGCTGAGGCTCCAGCGCACCGAGGTGTCCGGGTGCCCCGCGCTTGTGATTGCTGTATGAAATGCCTGGACGGCGCCCAGTTCGACGCTGGCATTCGGCGGCGCAATGCTGATTCCGATGTCGCTCGTGATAGTGAGTTGCGCCGTCGCGGATTTCGTCGAGTCCGCCTGGCTTGTTGCGGTTACTTGGACGAGCCACTGGCGAAGGCAGATCGCCCGGCGCGGTGTATACCCCAGCGGCGGTGATCGTTCCCGATGGACGCGCTTCCGCCCGGAATGCCGTTCACGCTCCAGGTCACGCTTGTGTCGGTCGTGTTCGTGACTGTCGCGGTCAATGTCTGTGAGTTGCCGAGCAGTACCGACCGCTTCGCCGGCGATACCGTGACGCTATCAGATGGCGGAGGAGGAGGTGGCGGAGTCGGAGCGATGACAGAGGCTGGACCACCGCCGCAGCCCAGCAACCATACAGTGCACACCAAGGTGGCTTGAGGCAGTCCGAGGGCGCGAGCCGCCGCAGAGCATGTCCGGATCGGTGACTCGCTTTCGCTTTCACTGAGTTGTGCGTGAGAGGCCGCATGCTGTGTCGGAATGCAGGCGAAGGGCCAGCGAAAGGAGTGAAACCAATGAGCCCCCACGCCGCCACCTTGCTTGCTGCTTGAACGGCTAACCATCATGAAAATAATATGTTTATTTATCTGGATTTCGAGGGTGCACGATTTTTCTCCGAACAACCAGGACGAAGTGAAGTTCTGATATCGCAACTCCACGGCATCCCCAATATGGAACTGAGGCACTGCGCCACTGTTCCAAAACGGAAGTCATCTCCCTGTGGCCCGTTGTGCTATTTTCATTCATCTATGCATTCAATCGACGGGTTGAGTACGCGATCCACGTTTTTAACCGGTAGATTAAATATGTGGCCTTCAGGAATTTCCATGAACCAAATGGCTTGCCGTGGCGTCTGGCAGGTGTACGGGGAGGGCGAGTGATTTCGACTCGCACAAGAGACCTAATGCAGGAGCTGGTTCTGATCCAGCCAGGCCGTACCGCTGAGAAAGAATTCGCGCAGGAAACGGCTGCGGCTGCTCTCCGGCGGGAATTCGAGGAGCGGCTCGCGGAATGCGGGCCGCTGGCGTATCGCGTCGCGCGCGGCGTGCTGCGCAACAGCGCGGATGCGGAAGACGTGGCGCAGGAAGCGCTGCTTCGCGCGTACCGGCGCTTTGAACGCTTGCGCGATCGCACGCGGTTTCGCGGGTGGCTTGTGCGCATCGCGTTTCGGCTGGCGATCGATCGGAGCGCGTTCCTCGAAGCGGCGCGAAGTGCGCGAAACGCTTTGGTCGCAAGCGGCGCCGCGGCCTTCGACGGAAGACGTGGCGGCCACGAGCGAATTTCAGGAGCATCTCGACCGCGCGATGGAAGAGCTTCCGGAGAAACACCGGCTCGTCCTTCTGCTCGCGGCGATGCAGGGACATTCGCTCGAAGAAGTAGCGGAGATGCTTGGCCTGCCAGTGGGAACGGTGAAATCAAGATTGTTTTTTGGACGAAAGCAACTTGCGGAGAAATTGCGATGCCATGCGAAAACTATAGAGAAGCGCTGACGGAAGCGGCGGCCACGGATACTGCGCCGTCACGCGAATTGCGCTCGCATCTGGACGCTTGCGCGTCCTGCCGCGCGGCGTTCACCGAAGAGCAGCAACTCTTCGCCGCCATCGACACTGGCTTGCGCGCCACCGCCAATGCCGATGTGCCGTCTGCTTTTCTTCCGCTTGTTCGAGCTAGCCTCGAAGACGTTTCGACCTCAGGGCGGCGTTGGATGCCGTTTCTGATTTTTGCCGCCGCTAGCGCTGCGATTGTTTTGACAATTTTCATCGCCGCGCGCCCGCGTCATGCAATAAACGATACGCAGGTTAAGCAGAATTTTTCGGTGCCGCCTAGCGAGAAGCCCGAAACAATCGCTCGCAGCGAAGCGAGTGCCGCGCCTGCGATCGCGGCTTCCTCCCATTCGCATCGAGTGGCGCCCCTGAGAAGTTCCACTCCAGCGAAGGCTGCATCGTCGACCGAGCTGGAGGTCCTCGTGCCTCCGGAAGAACGTGAAGCATTCGCCCGGTTTATTCGTTCACAGAAAAAGCGAACCGATGTGGTCATCGCTGTCATGACTCCGGCCGCGGGCGACAAGGATAGGCTTCTCACCTTGAAACCGCTGGAGATTGCGGAGCTTGAAGTTGCGCCGCTCGAAGCACTCGCAAGCGAAGTACCACATGGCACGGAAGAAAAGCAGTAGCAAACGGTCGCTCAAAATAACGTCTAAACGGAGGATGAAATGAGAACTAGTTCAGTGCACATAGCTTCGCTTCTGCTGCTCGGTATGCTATCGCCGATCGTTTTGGCGCAAGACAAACCCAAGGCAGACGACAAAGCAAGAGTCGAAGCGCCATCCACACCAATAAAGGTGCAGATCATTTTCACGGAATTTGAGGGCGACAAGAAGACCAAGAGTCTGCCCTACGTGATGTACATGAACGCTCCTGACTCGACCGAGCTTCGAGCGGGCTGGACCAAATTCCGCATCGGGAGCCGCATACCCATTTACGCGGGGAACAGCCAAATGCAGTACCTCGATGTGGGCACGAACGTCGATGCTCGCGCTGCCTATACGGGCGACAGCCACATCCTGCTTCAATTAATTCTTGAGCGTTCCTGGGTGGAAGGCGAGGTTTCTGTTCCAGTGACGAAAGCTGATGCCTCTCCATCGGACCCTTCTGGCGGCCACTTTCAAGAGCCAATCATCCGTGCTTTCAAATCGGAGCTGGATATGAAATTGCGTGAAGGACAGCCCGTCGAGAGCACGGTGGCTACGGACCCTATCAGCGGCAAAGTGGTGAAAGTTGAAATCAGTTTTACTGTCTTGAAATAGCTCTTCAGGCTTCTGACGATTGGTGCAGGGCATTTTTCAGTGCCGCAGACAGTTCCGCGCACTGGAAGCGGTAGCCATAACTCTCCAATTTCTTTGGGAGGACGCGCTGGCTGGAGAGGAGCAGCGCGTCGGCCATTTCGCCGAGGACGAGGCGGAGCGCGAAGGCCGGGGCGGGGAAGAGGGCGGGCCGATGCATCGCGCTGGCTAGAATTTTCGTGAACTCGGCGTTTTGGACGGGTTGCGGAGAGATGACATTGATCGGGCCGCGGACGTTTCCGTTCTCGATGGCCATGCGGAAAATCTCGATTACGTCGTCTAGCGAAATCCAGGACATCCATTGCTGACCTGAACCAATTTTTCCGCCGGCGAAAAATCGGAAGGGAAGCATCATCGCGGGGAGTGCGCCTCCATCGCGCGACAGAACAATTCCAAATCGCGCGAGGATTACGCGAATGCCCAGCGCTTCGGCTTTCAGCGCTTCGGTTTCCCAGTCTCTGGCGAGGCTGGAGAGAAAATCGTTGCCCGGCTGGCTTTCTTCGGTGAGAACTTCATCGCCGCGATTGCCGTAGAAGCCGGTCGCGGACGCGGAAACCAGCACTCTGGGGCGCGCATTCATTTTTGCAAGCGCAGCGACCAGCGCGCGCGTGCTTTCGATGCGGCTGGAGCGCAAAAGGTCTTTGCGCTCTGCGTTCCACCGTCCATCGGCGATCGACGCTCCAGCAAGATTCACGACGGCATCCGCGCCAACGGCGGCGCCGCCGAGCTCTCCTGTCGCTGGATTCCAGGCGACACGAAAGCCATCGTTCGCAAAATCTTTCGCCACGCCGCCGGGCCGCATGAGTCTGCACACCGTATGCCCGGCCTTGACGAGCGCCGGTACCAGCGCGCTCCCAACCAAACCACTCGACCCCGTTACGAGAATTTTCATGGCGATTTCGTTTGACCTTCTTCCGCTGCGACAAAAGCCGGCTATTCCAGAAAGCTACGCAACCCTTGTCCAAGGGTCAAGCAATAGAAAGTTTCGACGGTTTCGCTATCTGCGTACGGTTGCAACTTTTTGACTCCGGAAATAACGCGCTTGCAAAAGCGGCAGCAGAGCTGCCGCACTCCACAAGCGGCGGCGTGTTGGCGCTGAGCGCGCAGGCTATGGTCCGGCGCGCTGGTGCAGGTTACAATTCCTTTGTGAGCCTCTCAGCACAGACCGCGCGCGTGAAAGTGCTTTTTTTCGGCCGCCTCAAGGAGATTGTCGGCCATGCGGAAGACTCCGTCGAGTTACCGGACGGCGCGCCGATTGAGGCGCTTTTCTCGCACTATGGCGCGAGTCATCCCGAGCTCGTGCGCTTCCGCGCCTCGCTGGTCGCATCGCGCAATCAGGAATTTGCCGCGTGGAGCACGCCACTGCATTCCGGCGATGAGGTTGCGTTTTTGCCGCCGGTGAGCGGCGGCTAGCGCGATTCTCCATGAATAAACCTCTACAGCCCGATCTGCTCGCGCTAGTGCGCGACCCCATCGATCAAGCCGCTTTGATTCGCCATGTCCGCGCGGCCGAAGATGGCGCTGTCGTTACGTTCGATGGCTGCGTGCGCAATCACTCTCATGGGCGACGCACGCTGTACCTGGATTACGAAGCTTACGAATCCATGGCGCTCGGAAAAATCCGTGAAATCGCGGCGCAGATTCATGAGAAGTTCCCCGTTCACCTCGTCGCCATCGCACATCGGCTCGGCCGGCTGGAAATTGGCGAGACGAGCGTCTTCATCGCGGTCAGCTCGGCGCACCGGCCGGCGGCTTTCGAGGCTTGCCGCTTCGTGATTGATACGCTCAAGCGGACTGTGCCCATCTGGAAGAAGGAATATTTCGAAGATGGGGCTGTCTGGGCCGACGGCGAGATGCCTCCCGCGCCTCTGGAGACACGCGCGGCGAAACCTGCATCTTAGTGAGTCAATGAGCTCTAGAAACCCTCGCGCCTTGGCCGCCGCCGCTCTCTTTGCCGCGAATATCGTGGCGGGAATGGCCTCCGCCCAGGACAAGCCGGACCGGCCACCGTGGGCACAGCCGAAGCCCAAGCTGCCAGCCAACTCCTCTGCGGCGGATGCTACTGCTCCAGTGCCGCCGACCCTGCCATCGCCAACCCCTCCGCCGCCCGGCAGTATCGTCCCAACTCCGGAACAGCCGCTGAGGCCGGCGGAAGACGAGGAAGCGCAGCGGGGCAAGATTAAAGTTAAGGTGGAGCTCGTAAATGTTTTGGCCAGCGTTCTGGACGACCACAACCGCCCCTCGCCGGATCTACCCCTCGAAGCGTTCCAGGTCTACGAAGAAGGAGTGCGGCAGAAGATCGAAGTGTTTGAATCCGAAACGAAGCTGCCTCTGGATCTCGCGCTGATGATCGATTCGAGCATGAGCGCAAATATGGAAATTGCATTCGAGAAGGAAGCCGCGGCGCATTTTATCCGCCAGGTGCTGCGCCCAGGCGACAGCCTCTCGGTTTTTGGCTTTGACGAAAACGTCACGCAAGTGGCGGCATTCTCGGACAATGTGGCGACCTTGCAGGCCGCGGTGCGAAAGATTCCGCCTGGCGCGGGGACTTCGATTTATGACGCCGTGCTTCTGGGAGCGAAGGCGCTGGAGCACCGCGGGGAAGAACGCCGCCGCGTGATTATTTTAGTTACCGACGCGGGAGAAACCACCAGCCGAGCGGATTTCGACGCCGCGCGAAAAGAAGCTGTCCGCTCGGGCACGCTGCTCTACACCATTGTGATTCGGCCAATCAAAACGGAGAGCGGCCGCAACACGGCGGGCGAGCACGCACTCACGACGATCACGGAAACCACCGGCGGCGACATGTTTTTTCCGGACACGCCTCAGGAGCTGGACGTGATTTTCGATTTGATCGACCGGGAATTGCGAACGCAGTACCGGCTGGGCTACTACCCGACGCCGCGCGGGCCGGCGAATACGTATCGCAACATCGAGGTGAAAGTAATGAACGGGGACTACCACGTGCGGGCGCGGAAGACGTATCTGACCGGACCGCAATGACCCCTCGTTCGTGCAGGGCTTGCGTTTAAAGAGCGACCCAAGCTATGTGCCGTTTTCTTCGCCCGCCGGGTATCCGGAGAATCGTGAAGTAAGCTACAGAAGATAATAATCTCGCGGCTGTTGCCGGGCGTCCGCACAGCGAGCTTCTATTCTCAGGGTCCCCAGACGATGCACCCCAGACGAAGCAGCGGAGGAAAAGTCAGAATCCGCAGCCTTCGCATGGATGCGTGGCGCAAGCGGCGGGCGTTCCACCGGGAACGCGGCACGCGAGCGTCGATTCCGCCCCCTGTATTTTTGTAAGTGCAGATTCTAAAGGATTTTAACTCTCGTGTTTTGGAAGTGCGGATTCCAAAGGGGTTACGGGCGCGTTTTCGTAAGTGCGGATTCTAAAGGCTTTAGCGAAAAGACCGGACGCCAAAAGAAAAACGCCAGCAGCAGGCTGGCGCTCAATATCCGGGCCCAATATTACCCAGACAACACTATACGCCGGAAGACACTTTTTGTCAAGAGAAAAGGCAAAAAATGTGCGTGTTTCACCGGCCGAGGGCCGCTGTAGCGAGCCGACGGTTCAGTGATTCGAGAAGCTATTGTGGCTTCTTGACGTCGGCGCCGGCTTGCTCGATGCTGCCTTTGAGGAGCTCGGTTTTTACTTCGGATTTTTGGCCCGCGAGCACGTTCACTTCAGTCTCGAAAGTACGATAGCCGGGCAGCTCGATTTTAATCATGTGCTTTCCCGGGCTGACGAGCAGGGAATGAAATTTTCCGCCTAGTTCGCTGGCGTGGCCCACGTAATTGCCATCGAGAAAGACGGCGGCGCGTTTCGGCTGAACGGTGACCTTCAGCTCGGCGGTTACATCGGGAGTTTTTGCGCCAGGAAGAAGCTGCATGTTCACTTGGACTTCCTGCATCTGGCCGGGCTCGATGACGAGCTCGCGCGTGAACTCGGTATAGCCCGCCTGGCGGACAACAACCTGATGCTTACCCGGGAGGAGCAGGACTTTCTTGTCGCCCTTAAGCTCCTTGACGTAGCCGACGTATGTGCCGTCGATCCACACACCGGAATCACGATCGAGCTGGGTGTCGCCGTCAAAGCGGACTTCCCCCATGACTTTGCTGCTTTGCGCGGAGACGATTGCTGTGCCAAGTGGGAAGAAAAACAGGGCAACCAAACTCGCCGCGGTTTTGAGGTGCCAGTTTTTGAGCATGATATTCCCTCGCATTCAGGCCGGGAATTTATATTAACTCGGATGCGGAGTAGATGCCCGCCAAAAACGTGGGTCAACAAGATGAAATGTCCGGCAGCAAGTTTGGAGCGCAATTGTGGATTCTAGGGACGCAGCTTTTTGTTGGGTGCTGGTGATAGAGTGAAGGGCGCAATTTCCTGCAAACGTCTGGGCGGGGCAAGCCCCGCCCCTTCAGCGGAGTGAGCTGGCCCTTCTAATGAGTAAAGATTACCTCGAAGCCGCGATGGAAATCGCCCGGGAAGCGGGCAAGATTCTGCGCGAAGAGTTCGACCGGCCGGCGCAGATCAGCTACAAGGGCGACGTCGACCTGGTGACGCAAGCGGACAAGCGCTCCGAGCAAGCGATCGTAGCGCGACTGACAAAATACTTTCCGGACCACTCGATCGCCGCGGAGGAGGGAACGGGGCACGAAAGCGGCTCGGAATTCCGCTGGCACGTGGACCCGCTGGATGGGACGACGAATTTTGCCCACGGATATCCTTGTTTTTCTGTTTCGATTGCCCTCGCGCAGAGAGGCGCTTTGCTTGCCGGGGTGGTTTACAACCCGTTTTATGACGAGCTGTTTGCCGCCGCGCGAGGCGCGGGCGCAACGCTGAACGAGAAGAGAATTTTCGTTTCGAAAGTGGATGTGCTGGCTACAAGTCTTTTGTGTACCGGTTTTCCAGTGCACAAACGCCTCGCCAATCCGAACATTCATTACTACTGGGATTTCACTCTGCGCTCCCACGGCGTGCGCCGCGACGGTTCCGCCGCTCTGGATTTGGCGAGCGTCGCGGCCGGGCGCTTCGATGGATTCTGGGAGTTTGGGCTGAAGCCGTGGGACACGGCCGCTGGCGTTTTGCTGATCGAGGAAGCGGGCGGCAAGGTCAGCGACTTCGCAGGGCAAGCCTACCAGTTGGGTGGCCCCGTCATACTCGCCACGAACGGAGTGATTCACGAAGAGGCGCGCGGCGTGGCTCTGGAAATTTCCCGGCGCGATCCCTCCGCTCCACTTCGCCGCTAGTTCGTTTCCTGCCCGGCAATTTCCACTTACGAAAAGCTAGCAGGCCTCTTATGATTTCCTAATGCCCGGGAAGCTACCCTTTTTTGGCAACGATACGACGTAGTGTGCCCTCTGAGGCCGCTCGACTTCCGTCACCTACATTTCCGTTGCCAGGCAGGGATTATTGGAGAGGAATATGCGCGCGTTCATAAAGAAAAAAATGGCTGCATTGGCGATTGTGGTTGGCTTGCTTTGTGCCGGCGCGGTTCCCGGTATCGTGCTTGCCGATGATGATAAGGACAAGAAAAATCCAACGGCAAAAGCCGCTCCAGCCAAGCCGGATGCACCGGGCGCCGGATTGACGGAGCGCGAAAAGATGTTGCTGGATCGCGTGGAGCAGCTCGAAAAGCGCGTTGCGGAACTAGAAGCCAAAAGCACCGCTGCGGCAACCGCTCCCGCAGTTACTCCAGCACGTGAGACCGCAGTCTCACAGCCCAGCCCGGTGAGCGCCGACAATGGGACGGGCTTGCCCAGCGCAAACACCGCGGCAGTGAGCGCGGCGTCCCCTTCTTCGACCAGTATTGCGGCAAGCACCGGCACAGTTCAGCCCAACGCGGCTTCCGCTGCTCCCAACCAGGATCAAACCACGTCCACAAATACGGCGACGGTTTCGACAACTGGAAAGCCCGCGTATGTTGAGCCTTTTTCGGATGCGGACTGGACCTGGTTGAACGGCAGCCCGCGCACAAAAGATATTTATTGGGACTCGAAATTCTTTACGCCGGAAATCAGATTCGACACGAACTACGTCGCCGACTTCAACCACCCGACAGATCACACTATCGGCGGCTCGAGTGAACTGTTTCGGTCATACGAAGTTCAGTTGGAACAACTCGGCCTCGGCGGCGACTTCCACTTTGACAACGTCCGCGGCAGGTTTATGACCCAGTTAGGCATGTATTCCGTGACGACGCCACGGAATGACCCGAGCCCCGGGCACGGCCAATGGGACCTGGACGATGCGTACCGCTATTTGTCGGAAGCGTACGGCGGGTACCACTTCAACGTGCTGCACGGCATCAATGTCGACGCGGGAATCTTCCTGTCCTATATCGGCCTTTTCAGTTACTACAACTTCGACAACTGGGCTTATCAGCCGTCGTATGTTTCCTCGAATACTCCGTGGTTTTTCAATGGCGTGCGTGTGCAGATTTTTCCGACAGCCCATCTGAAGATTGAGCCTTGGTTCATTAATGGCTGGCAGTCCTACGCTTCGGCCAATCACACGCCGGGAGTAGGTGGACAGATCAAGTGGACTCCGGAGCCGTGGATCAACATCATCTCGAATAATTACGGCGTGGGCGAAGATGATCTGTTTACGCCTGGCCGTCGCCGCATCCACACGGACGACAGCGTGGAGGTGAAATACTTCGACAGACCCGAGAAGACCCTGGACAAGATGGCGTTTTCTTTCACTGGCGATCTAGGTTGCGAATACGGCGCGGGAGTGAGTTGCTACGGCGACAGAAAGGGCGGGCCCAAGCAAAGCTTTGTCGGTTACATGGTGTACAACCGCCTCTGGTTCCACAGGGATTTGTTCGGCTTAACCGTTGGCGGCGGCCAGATCAACAATCCAGGACGCTATCTGGTTCTGCTTCCGCCTATCGATGGAGAGACCGCCATTACCGCCGCCACGAATTCTCCGTATTTTACCGAGAACCCCGGGGACCCTTTCAAAGCTTGGGACTCGTCCGTCACGTTTGACTATATGCCGAAGCAATATATTACGTTCCGCTGGGAATATGATTATCGGCACGCCAGCGTTCCTTATTGGTCTGGCGCGGGTGGCATCACGCCGCCCGGCGGAAATAACGGTTCTCCTCAATTTTACACCTGCAGCAATGGCAGCTCTTCAGGACAGAGTGCGCTCGGGCCTGCGGAGACAGCTTGCGGCGGAGGAATCGGCAGCGTTTGGTTCCCGGATCTTCGCAAGAATGAGTCGTTTGTCGATTTGTCTATTTTGGTGAAGTTCTAGCCGCTTCGAGAGTTGGCCTCGGCGGAGTTGCGCCCGGGCCGCTTTTGATGGCGCGCATTGACGCGCTTCAGCAGCGCCCTGCGGCGCGACACGCTTATATCTATTCATAGACGGAGTCGCCATTCCCACCGCAAATGGGTCGAATGGTCTCGGAAGGGATTCGGCTGACGGCTAGGTAATGCTCTTACTTCCCGACATAACGGCTCGCCGTCAAATTCGATTGCGTTAATTCCTTTACGTTGAGTTCGCCTTTCTTGTTTTTGTCCAGTCTCGCGAACTCTGCTTCCATATACCTCATGAATTCCTGTTTGGACACCATGCCGTTCTTGTCGGTGTCCATGAGTGGCAGCAATTGTCTTGACGTTATCCTCGCCAATCGCCAGTTTATTCTGCGGCTTCGGAACCGAAGCTTTTTGCGCGGCCGCCTTCCCAACCAGGGTTCCAGCCGCAACCAGAACTGCGATGACGCCGATAATCCAAAACCTGTTTTTGCGAATCAGCATGGGTGACTCCTTGAAACTCTTCTCTGACGCGGGGCAGCACACGGTGCTTTTCCGGATCAGAGTGCCTTATTGGCCAGGATGCGCAGCCTTGGACCTCCCGGATGCGGCGAATGTACACCTATCGTGCCTCGCGACTGTTTACGCAAAATATGCATCCACAGAATCAAAATTATTTGGCCGCCCGGAGGCAAAAGGCTGCCGGCCGCCCGCATCCGCTGCGGCCGCAGGCCTTGTCAACTCCGTCACGAATACATCACATCTATCGGGATCTCTCTCCCCGGCCGGGCGGCATCGATATACCTTATAAAGATGGCTGCGGTGTGGGTCCGCGGTGCTGCTGAGGAGGATTGTCCGCATGTATAAGCTCGCTGCTTTACTCACGATATGGCTGGCGCTTTCGCCAGCGTGGAGCCCACAAAACGAATCATTGAATGATTGTTACAGCCGCTGCAACGCGCCGCCGATCGATCCGGAATTGCAGCGGCAGGAGATCGTGAACCTGGAAAAAGAAGGGGCGCACGCGATCCAGTTGAGCGACGGAACGTTTTTCCGGCGAGTATATAGCGACGACTTCGCGGGCACGCTCTCGCGGGGCGAGACAGTCAACAAGACGGGATTTATCAATGCGGTGCAGTCGACCGCGGTCAAATACGAAGCTTTCAATGCCACGGATATCAAGATCCACATCTTCCGGGAAACGGCGGTGGCCACATGTCTCTGGTCGGCCCGCGCCTTGGTGCGAGGCCAGAGCGTGAACAGCCAGATGCGCGTCATGCACATTTATGTAAACAGCGGAAGCGGCTGGAGGGTTGTTGCCAGCCAAACGAGTCCGCTGCCACCGTACACGCAGCAAGCATTGTAGGGTTCCGATCGCGTGGCGGAACGCTCAGCGCGAATGTTTCGCTTACGGACTGGGCGTGTTCAAGCAGGAAGAGCAGCGCGCTCCGCGTTGACGGCTGCTCCGATAATTCCCAGTTCGTCGTTCGAGGGAATCACCTCGAAGCGGCTGCCTTGCAGCGGGCTCATCTTCACCATTTCGTGGACGTTTCTTTCCAGCAGGCCCGCATCGATGAATTTCGCATTGGGTCCGGTGATGTAGAACTGGCCGGGGCCTTCCATGTGGATGCTAGTCGCCGTGGCAGCCGCGAGCGCGCGGTGACAGAGCGTGACAAACTCGGAACACCGCGTGTCTCCCGTTTTAGCATTCGCAAAAACCTCTTCCGGCTCCATGTCCAGGAAGCGAAGCCGCATCGAGCGGTATCCCAAGATACCTTCGAGGTGGCCGCGGCCTCCGCAGCCGCAGAAGTTTTCCTTGGGGTCGAGCGTAACGACCGTGTGTCCGCCTTCCCAAACGCCTTCGCTCCAGGGAAAGCGGCCGAAGCCAATGCCGTTTCCCAGAGTCCACACGCGATTCAGTTTGTGGAGTTGGCCGCGCGTCGCGGCGATGCCCGCGGCCATGACGTCCGCGTCGTTGAAAACGCGGACGGGGACTTCTGTGCCGTTTAAACGCAGCGCGCCGGCAAGCGCTGCTTGCAAATGGAAGCCCTTCACTTGCTGCAGGTTCGGTGAATCTTCGACAATGCCGTCGCGTATCACGCCGGGGAACCCCAATCCGATGGCGTGAATCTTCTCTCCCTTGGCGAGCGATTCGAGTTGCTCGCGGATGCACTCCGCGATTTTGTCCGCTGGCATGGCCAGCAGGGCATCCACAGAATCTTCTTTTTCCGGATACCTGCGAAGCGGATCCGATGACCTTGTGGCCTTCCACAAGCCCGACCGCGATATGCTCCATCACCAGTACACCGGCTGTCCTGCGCATTTTGTCCTACCTATTGGCTAGCTTTTGCTCAATTTGTTCAGGCCGTTAAACGCCGCCGTTTTGTAGCATTCGGCGAGAGTGGGATAGTTGAAAACGCTGTCGACGAAATACTCGATGGTGCCTTTCAGCGCAAAAACCGCTTGCCCAATATGGAGCAACTCGCATGCGCCTTCCCCGATAATGTGGACACCCAGGAGCAACTTCGAATCGGGATCGAAGATGAGTTTCAGGCGGCCCGTGGTGTCGCCGCGAATTTGTCCGCGGGGAATTTCGCGAAAATAGGCGATACCTACTTCGTAGGGGACGCCTTCGTCCGTGAGTTGCTCTTCCGTTTTGCCAATGAAGGAAATCTCGGGAATGGTGTAGATGCCATAAGGATAGAGAGCTTTATTGGATTTAATGGGCATGCCGAAGGCCTTGGCGGCGGCAATGCGGCCTTGTTCCATGGAGACGCTGCCGAGGCTGGGAAAGCCGATCACGTCGCCAACGGCGAAAATGTGGGGCTGCTTGGTACGGTAGTCTCCATCCACGGAGATGCGGCCGCGCGAATCGGCTTCGAGTCCGGCGGCGGCCAGATTCAGCTCGTCGACGTTTCCTTGCCGTCCAATGGCGTAGAGGAGCGCTTCGCCGGAGACTTTCTTTTTGCTTTTTAAATTGGCGACCACGCCGGATTCGTGGGTGTCTTCGACGCTCTCCACTTCTTCGTTAAGGCGCAGCGTGACGCGGCGGTCGCGGAGGTGATAGCAAAGCGCTTCCACCATCTCGGCATCCGCGAATTCCAAAAGGCGCGGGCGCTTTTCGATGAGCGTGACGCGCACGCCGAGCGTGGCGAACATGCAGGTATACTCGACGCCGATGACGCCGCCGCCGACCACGATCATGGTCTTGGGGATCACCGGCATTTGCAGGATTTGATCGCTGTTGATGATGGTTTGGTTGTTGAAGGGAACGAGGGACGTGGAGGCCGGCTTGGTTCCCGTGGCGATGATGATGTTTGCGGCTTCGTACTCGGCTTGCCCGCGCGAACCTACCACGCGGATGTGATGCGGGTCGACGAAGCTGCCCATCCCGGTGAAAACTTCGATGCCGTTGCGCGAGAGCTGCGCGCGGATGACATCGATTTCGGTTTTGATCACGTGTTGTGCGCGGAACGCGAGGTCCGCCATGGTGATCTGTTCTTTCACCCGGTAGTTCACGCCATAAATTCCTTGATAGTGAAAGCCGGAGAGATGCAGGACGGCTTCGCGAATGGTTTTGCTGGGAATGGTTCCCGTGTTGATGGCAGTGCCGCCGATAACTTCGAGCTTTTCGACAAGAGCAGCGCGTTTGCCGAACTTCACCGCTTGAATCGCCGCGCGTTGTCCGGCGGGTCCGGAGCCCAGGACGATGAGATCGTAGCTTTCCATGGCGGTTATGGCGCGAAGCCTGGGAAACTGCCGCGCAAGTATACCACCGCCAAATTTGTTGTCTTGGGTTCCTTATTTTTTTGCAGGATCGAGCGAAATTCACTCATAGCGAAGGGCGACCATCGGGTCCACGCGCATCGCGCGCCGCGCCGGAACGTAGCAGGCGAGGAGGGCAACGCTTACGAGAAGAAGCGCGACGCCGCCGAAAGTTGAATGGATCGGTGGGCTTGACGCCGTAGAGCAGACTCGAGATGAGCTTGGTCAAGGCGAAAGCGCCGGCGAGTCCCAGCGCAACTCCGGCAAACGCCAGTTGCGCGCCGCGGCCGATCACCAGCCGCCAGATATCGCCCGGCTGCGCGCCGAGAGCCATGCGGATGCCGATTTCGTTGGTGCGCAGGCTGACGACGTAACTCATCACGCCGTAGATTCCCATCGCGGCCAGAAGAAGCGCGAGGCCCGCGAAGACTCCAAGAAGAAATGTGGAGAAGCGGCGCGGCGAGACGGAATCGGAAAACAAATTGTCGAGCGTCATCACGTGCGTGACCGGCAGAGTCGGATCAAAGGCATGCACTTGCGTCATGACCGCCTGACCCAAGCCCGCCGGGTCTGCGGAGGCGCGGATGACCATGTACTGCGTCCAGCCCCCCGTGAAATAGATGTCCAAAGTCGGTGCAGCCTCGAGGCCGTATTGATGGACATTGCCCACCACGCCGACGATCGTGGACCAGCAGGGCGTCGGATCCAGCGAACACAAGTTTACGCGTTTCCCGACGGCATCGCCGGCAAAAAATCGTTGGGCGATCGCGTCATTCACCACCACTCTTTGCTCGCCGTAATCGTGTGCGTTTAGCGGCCTGCCCATGCGCAGCGGTATCGCCATTGCCGCAAAATATCCGGGGCTGACCACCCGCGTCTCCGCGACGGGCCGGGCTCCATTCGCGGGAAGTGGCTGGCCATCAATCACGAATCGGGATGCGGACCGCATCGCCGACCCCAGCGGCATCACGCTGATCCCGCCGACGGCCTTCACGCCCGGCAATTCCTGAATCCTCTGCGCAAGCTGGTCGAATTGCAGGGATTGTTTTTGTGCTCAGCGCAATCTGCTGTTCGGCCGTCAACTTGTTTATTTCGGCGGGGGGCAATTGGGGCTGGTCGACCTCCATTGACAGAATGCGGTCGCGGTGGAAACCGGGATCGACTTCCAGTAAGCGATGAAAGCTGCGAATCAACAATCCGGCGCCGACCAACGGAATGAGCGCCAAGGCAATCTCGGAAACGACCAG
Organism: uncultured Acidobacteriota bacterium; assembly: GCA_963804545.1. Taxonomy (GTDB): domain Bacteria; phylum Acidobacteriota; class Terriglobia; order Acidiferrales; family UBA7541; genus Acidiferrum. Next base: position 812,922 of record CAWDQW010000003.1, on the reverse strand, counting down.
AAGACTTCGGAGTTTTTGGCCCCCGGCCGCACCAGCGGTTCGAGTTCCTTCCTTCAAGATGCCATGCAAATCCTGTTTCAGTGTCTGCACCGCGGGAATCAATCCGCAAACGATGCCCACAAAAAAACTAACGGCGATGGTAAAGCCCAGCACCCAGCCGTTGAGTCCCGTTTCTCTTACGCTCGCAAGATCAGGGGGCACGAAAGCGGCGAGCACACGAAGACCGACTGCGGCAAGAAAAACTCCCAGCGCGCCTCCGAGAAGCGAAAGCAAGATGCTCTCCGTCAGCAGCTGTCCCAGCAACCGGGAGCGGCTCGCGCCCAGCGTCACGCGCAGCGCGATCTCCTTCTGCCTGGCCGCGTTGCGGGCCAGAAGCAAGTTCACAATGTTGGCGCAGGCCACAAGCAGGACAAGCCCCACGGCTCCAAAGAGAATCAGCAGCGCCACGCGCATTTTTACTGCCGAGGGATCTTCCAGAGGCGTTACCAGCACGCCCCAATTTTTGTGCGTGTCCGGAAAGGCCTGTTCTTCCTGATGGTTCAACGTGGTTAGCTCCGCCTGCGCTTGCGAAAGGCTCAAACCGTGCTTAAGACGCGCGATGATGTTGAACTCATGATGCAGGTGGCTGGTTAAATCGTCGCCGTATTGTCCGGCGGGCATCCAAAGGTCTGTCGTGGGAGCAAGGCGGAATCCAGCGGGAAGGACTCCTACGACGGTGTAGCCTATTCCGTCCAGCGCAACCGTGTGTCCGACAACTGTGGGATTCAACCCAAAGTGGTTCCGCCAAAAGCGATAGCTGAGAACGACTACTCGCGGCCCTCCCGGCTGATCGTCTTCGGGAGCGAAGGTTCGTCCCACAATCGGGCGGATTCCAAGCAAGGGGAAGAGTCCCGATGTTGCAAGCCTTGCCTCAAGCCGCTCTGGTTCGCCCTCTCCTGTGAGGTTGTATCCTCGTGGGATATCAATGTAGGCCGCCATCCCCGAAAAACCTCTAGCTTGACGCCGGAAATCTTGAAAATCGCCCGCCGAGTTTGGCACTTCTGGAAACTGCGGCAGGTATGTGTTCCACACTTGAACGAGCGCGCTGGGGTCTTGATAGGGAAGCGGGCGGAGCAGGACGCTTTCAACCACGCTGAAAATCGCGGTGTTCGCGCCGATTCCCAGACCGAGAGTGAGGACCGCAACGGCGGTGAAGCCGGGGCTTTTCCGAAGTGCTCGAAACGCGTGACGCAAATCCTGCCAAACGTTTTCCATAGCAACCTCCTGCCCGATACCTCGTTAGACGCCTGCCTAGAGCCTGCGTTTCAATCTCTCAATAGCTGAAAGGTCTGGTCCAAATTTCGCCGTGCGTTGACTTGCCTTACCACGGACCCTAAGATGAGCTCCAAGGCAGGCCCCGCCTTATGATAGGCCAAACTCTAGGCCACTACCGCATTCTCGAAAAAGTTGCCGCCGGAGGGATGGGGGTCGTCTATCGTGCTCATGATGAGCAACTTGAGCGGGACGTGGCACTCAAGGTTCTTCCCCCAGGCACCATAACTGATAATTCCTCTCGCCGCCAATTCCGCAAAGAGGCTCTCGCCCTCGGCAAATTAAGCCACCCCAATATTGAAACGATCTACGAGTTCGATACACAAGATGGTATCGACTTTCTCGTGATGGAATATGTTCCGGGGAACACGCTTGCGGAGCGGCTTGGCAGTGGCGCCCTCCCGGAGAAGGAAGTGGTCGCCTTGGGGATGCAGATTACTGCGGCAATGGAAGAGGCCCACAATCGCGGCATTGTCCACCGTGACTTGAAACCTCGGAATATCGCCATTACAGAACGGGGACAGGCGAAAGTATTGGACTTCGGTCTGGCGAAGCTCTTGCCTAAAGTGAACGAGGTAACGGCCGCCGATACCTTAACGGATACCCAAACGGGCGCCGGCACTCTGCCTTATATGCCGCCGGAACAGCTTCAGGGCGAGTCCGTGGACGCCCGCGCCGATATCTACACCATCGGTGCGGTGCTTTACGAGATGGCTACGGACCGCCGGGCATTTCCGGAAGAGCTTCCGTCGCGCGTCATCAATGCCATTCTTCACCACCCGCCGGTTCCTCCTCGTGCTCTCAATCCCCGGATTTCGCCAGAGCTGGAACGAATTATTCTCAAATGTCTCGACAAGGATCCGGGCCAGCGATTCCAGTCCGCCAAAGAGCTGCTTGTGGATTTGCGACGGTTGGGCGCAACCTCATCGGCGACCGCACGCACCACTCCACCCCCGCCTTCACCTGGCGTTTGGAGAAGAGCCTCGCGAATCGCCACCTATGTGGTGGCAACACTGTTTGCATTTGCCGTCCTGATGACCGGCCTGAACATCGGCGGCTGGCGCGACCGCCTGCTGGGCCGTCCTCGGCCTGCGCAGATTCGGTCGCTTGCCGTGCTGCCTTTCGAGAATCTTTCTGGAGACCCCGAGCAAGAATATTTCGCTGACGGAATGACAGATGCCTTGATTAATGACCTTGGGCAGATTGGTGCTCTGCGAGTGATTTCGCGGACCTCGGTGATGTCCTACAAGGGGGCAAAGAGGTCGCTACCAGACATCGCGCGCCAACTGCGCGTCGACGCAGTAGTGGAAGGTTCAGTGCGGCGTAATGAAGATAAGGTACAAATCAACGTCCAGCTGGTGCAAGCTTCGACCGATATTCAGTTGTGGGGGAGAAGCTACGAGCAGGATCTACGAGACATCTTGACTTTACAAAACGCTGCGGCCCGGGCGATTGCGGACGAAATTCAGATCAAGTTGACGCCGCAGGAGCAGGCCCAACTATCGAGGAACGATCAAGTTAATCCTGTCGCCCACGAAGCCTATCTCACAGGCCGATTCTACTGGAACAAGCGAACGCCGCAGGGACTTCAGAAAAGCATTGAGTCTCTCGAGCGAGCCGTAGCAGAAGATCCCAAGTATGCAGTTGCTTATGCTGCTCTGGCTTCTTCCTATCACTTACTGCCTGAGTTGACTTCGGTCCCCGCCAGCGAGGCTTTTCCAAAAGCCAGGACTGCGGCGCTCAAAGCGCTTGAACTTGACGACTCACTCGCGGAGGCTCATACCGCCCTCGGAAACGTCAAAGAGGATTATGACTGGGACTGGAGCGGCGCCGAAAAAGAGTACAAGCGTGCCATTGAGCTCAATCCCGGGTACGAGATCGCTCACGCCTGGTATTCCAACCTGCTCTTAGAGTTAGGAAGGCTGCCTGAAGCTACCGCCGAGGCAAGAATAGCCCAGCAACTCGATCCTCTGTCGGCGTTCACGAACGATAACCTTGCGGCCATGTTGTACTACGCAGGAGAGTACGATCAAGCCATCCAACAATGCCATAAAACATTGGAAATCGACCCAGCTAGCCATCAGGCCCACCGTCATCTCGGGCAAATCTACATTCAGAAGCGACTCTACCCAGAAGCCATTTTAGAGCTCAAGAAAGCGGTTGATCTCTCGCCGGGCAGCACCGAAGCCCTAGCGGATCTCGGATATGTTCTCGGCATTTCAGGAAAGAAGGAGGAAGCGAGGCAGATGTTGCTCGAGTTACAAGACTCCTCCCAGCATCGCTCTATTTCGTCTTACCACCTTGCTATCATTTATGCTGGATTGGGTGAACGAGAACTCGCACTGCAGTCTCTCCGTAAAGCCGTGGATGACCGCTCTCCGGGTGTTGTTCATTTAAAGGTTTCGCCCCATTTTCAGGAACTTCGATCAGATCCGCGATTCGGAGATCTGCTCATCTACACCGGCCTCTCCAAGAATCCTTAAACCTACATCTTCAGGATATTCGTTTTTTGTGTAACTGTTTTCTAAGAGGATAAGTGCTCATCAGCTTGAAAAGCCTGCGCCACGGTCTTGCGATCAGCGAATTCCTTGCAACCTTGAAGGCGTTCTAGAATGCCGCCCAAAATAGAGTGAAGGGGCTCCCCGGTAATATGCTCAAAACCTTGCAAATCCATTCCTGCAGCAGCTGATCCTGCGAGGGGTTGTGGTGCGATCTCTTGCCGCGCATGAACCTCAGGAGTTCCGCATCGTTGCCGAAAACCGCTTCCAGCTCCTTCTGAGTAAAGCCGGGCGCTTCTCGTTTTCCCGCGAAATCGATCTGCTTCCTTCCCTCATCCACAATGGCTTCTTTTTCCAAGAAATCTGCTTTTTTGATTCGAAAACTATCCGCGGCTGCGTTATCGTGCCAAAGAATCAGGCGTCCGATTTCCGCCACAGCGGAATCTGAAAGCAGAAGGGTCGTGGAGTGATCCTTGTCACCCAGGATCGCAAGAACTGTACTATCGCGGTGGTGACTGAACATCTTCGCGTAGAAATTCTTCGATTTGTACGTGCCGTGAACGATTACTGTTCGATCTAACCCCTGTATGAAGTCCAGCGCCTCTAATACCAGAGTCTCTGATCTTAACTGCCCTTCAAGACGAAGAGATCCCGTGCCACTCTCCAGCTCTCCACTCGTAGCGGCAAGGGACGCGTGTGCCAACTGTGGCCCCGGGTCCACTAAACCGGCGGTTAACCCAGCGGCTCCGATCTTGAGAAAGTCGCGTCGTTCAAATCTCATTGCCACTGTCCTTTCTGGCATCGCGGCTCGTAAACGCGTGCGCCGAGCGATGCATGCAGCCATTGCTGGTTTTGCCGAAGGGTCACTCCAGAAACGGGATCGGATCAGTCCGAATAGGGTAAACGCACTATTACGCCCGCAAGGGGGCCTGTCAAGTGAATTGCGGCAATTTCTGCAGAGGCTAGTTAAGCTAGGAACAGGTACTGGGATCAGTGAGGTGAATTTGCGTGGGGAGACGAGGAGACTAAGGCGCGAAACTCAAATGCGAGCAGGTCCGGCAGGTGTTGTGCGAAATAGGTCCAGTCGTGGCCGCCGGGATAGAGATGAAACTCGTGGGGAATGTGGCGGGAAGTCAGCAGCTTGTCGAGAGCCGCCGCGCCCACATCAAAGCCGTAATCATCTTCGGAGCCGCAATCAAAATAAATTTTGAGTCCGGCGAGATTCGCGGTGCGAGCGATCCATACGGGATCGTTTTGCTTCCAGAACGCGGGATCGAACGGCGTGCCGAATGCATCACCCAGAACACGCAGTTGGCGCATCTGCAGGGAGTTTAGCGCGCTGGTGTTGGGCCACTGCTCGACCAGCGCGGCGCTATGCGCGCCCACGGCCGCGAAAAGTTGGGGGTGACGAAATGCAATGTGCAACGCGCCGTAGCCGCCCATCGAAATGCCGGCGATCCCGCGTGAACCGCGTCCCGCTTGCGCGCGATAGCGTTTTTCGACGCCGGGTATAAATTCTTGCAGAAAAAAATCTTCGTAGCGGCGGTGGCCGTCGCGGGAGTTGATGTAGAAACTTGTGCCGGCAGCGGGCGTCACGATCAAAAACTCGCCTAACGCATGCTGCTCCCACAAGTCTTCGATAAGATTCATGCCGCCGGAATGGATGAGGAATTGATCGTTGTCACCCAGGCCGTGGAGCAAATAGAGGATGGGGTAGCGGCGCGTTTTCTCCACGTCATAGCTGGGCGGAAGCAGCACGCAATAGGGGACGGCGCGGGCGAGTATTTTGCTTGGCTGCGAGACGCATTCGGCGCGTCCGGCGGCGAATGCCTCGGGTGAACCCAGGACAAAGCCGATCCACCCATTAGACCCATCAGCAGCGCCGTCAAGGCAGCGCGGCAAATTTTATTCATACCGCAGGGCCTCGACGGGATTCAGCTTTGCTGCGCGCGAAGCCGGATAAAGGCCCGCGACCAGGCTGACGATCACGGCAAACGCGATTGCCCCCAGCACCAGCCACCATGGCACGGAAAAAACGTGCGCCGATGGCAAATTCTGGCGGTGCAAATAAATATTTGTACCCCACGTCAGCGCCCTTCCAATAAACCAGCCGAACACCACGCCGAGAACTCCGCCGAACAGTCCCATCACGCCAGCTTCCACGAAAAAAAGTTGCTTCACGTCGCGATCAGCCGCGCCGAGGGCTTTTAAGATGCCAATCTCGCGGCGCCGCTCGAGAATGGCCATCACCAGCGTGTTGATGATGCCCAGCGTGGCCACGGCCAGCGCCAGGCTGCCGAAAATCGCCAGCAGCAGATCGAAAATCGTGAAAAATAATCTCAGATTGCGCGTGGCATCCAGCAAGGAAAAAGCGCCGAACCCCATATTTTTGACGGCAGTTTCGATTCCTTCCACGAGCGAAGGGCTTTTCACGCGTACGGTCAGGCTCGCATACACCGGTTTTCCGCTTGTGGCGCGGACGGCATCTCGCAAATCGTTTACCTGGGCCGCTCGCAAGGCAGAGGCCACTTCGAGCGGAATCAGCAGGCGTCCGCTGCCGAATCCTCCAAATCCCGCGGCCGGTTCCGTCTCCACAATCCCAACGATGCGCAACTTTTTCTCGCGCGGAACGATGGAAAATCCGCCCGCTCCTGTGTCATCTGCATGGCTGCCGGCGGCGACGGCCGCGGCACTCTGCGGCGGCAGCGCTTCACGCTCGGCGTAACGCACTACGAGGTCTTTCCCGATCAGCGTCGCCGTCTGCTCCGATAAATCTTTTGCGAATTCGATCTGCAGAATCGCTTCGTCGGCATTCGGTCCGGAAAAAAAACTTCCCTGGATTCCATCAAACGAGCCGTTGTCGCGCGAGGAATCCGGCACTCCGGCCACGATCGTCGAGTAGGGATTTCCGTTGTAGCGCACTTCGGTAGGAAAGCGAATCTGCGGATAAACTTCGAGTACGTTAGGCAGATGCGCGAGTTCGTTTCTGGCGTCGTCGTCCAGTACGCGGTCTGGTTTTGCCGGGACGGGATTCGCGGCGGGCCGCCGCATCGCTTGCATATTTCTGCGCGGCATCACCACGACCGTATCGAACAGCCCGGAATTAGAAAGCCGCTTTGTCGCCAGCTCCTGCAAGCCCACGCCAAGAGAAAGCATCGCCACAAGCGAAGCCACACCCACGGCCACGCCTAGCGTCGTCAGCGAATTTCGCAGCACCGCTTCTCGCAAATTGCGCAGGGCTAGTTCGCCGAGATCGCCGGCCTTCATGATTTCACCCCGTCGGTCAGTAGCTTTCCGTCGGCGAGCGCGGCGATGCGATCCGCGAAACGTTCCGCGAGCGGGCGTTCGTGCGTGACCATCACGATGGTCATGCCGAGCTTTTCTTGAATTTCTTTCAGAAGCAACATGATGGATTCCCCGGTCGCACTGTCCAAATTTCCGGTCGGCTCATCCGCGAATAAAAGGGATGGCCGGTTCACGAGCGCTCGCGCCAGAGCGGCTCGCTGCTGCTCGCCGCCGGACATTTCGCTAGGGCGGTGAGTCAGCCGCTTTTCCAGGTGGACGCGTTCCAGCGCCTCTTGCACTCGCGCGCCGCGCTCGGCGCGATCCACTTCCGCCAGCCGCAGGGGCAGTTCCACATTTTCCTCGAGCGTCATGCGCGGCAGCAGATTGAACGACTGAAAGACCATACCCACCGTGCGGCTTCGATATCGCGCCAGCTCGAGGGAATTCAACTCCGAGAGATTCCTGCCATTCGCAAAAATCGCGCCACCGGTGGGACGGTCCAGCCCGGCCATTAAGTTCAGCAGCGTGGATTTTCCCGATCCCGAGCTCCCCAGCAGAGCTACAAATTCCCCAGCGCGCACTTCGAGCGTTACATCGTCCACGGCGCGAATCACCGCGGCGCCCATTTCGTAGTGCCGCGAAACCCGGTCCGCGCGCACGGCCACGCCATCACTTGTCGTCATCATCGTCCCTCGATGGTACTACGCATTCCGCGGCCTTTGAGTTACCAACTGGCTTGTGTCGAGCCGGGCTGCGCTTCTCTCACGCGGCCACGCTGCGCGAAACGGGCAAAAAGAGCGGTTCAAGAAATGTTCTTGACATGGAACGGCTGTCCTGCTAGTTTTCTAGCATAGTTGCTGGAAAACTAGCACATGACGCGAAAACCCAAGCCCAACGCCCTTTCCCGCCGCGAACGCCAGATCATGGACATCCTGTATAAGCTCGAACGCGCCTCCGTCGGGCAGGTCCTCGCCGAGATCGCCGGAAACCCCAGCTATTCCACGGTGCGTGCCCAGCTACGCGTCCTCGAGGAGAAAGGCCACGTCCGCCACGAAGAGCATGGCTTGCGCTACGTCTACGTTCCGGCGGTGCCGCGCGAAGTTGCCCGCCGCTCCGCGCTTCGCCATCTTGTCGAAACATTCTTCGATGGCTCGACGGAAAAAGTTGTGGCCGCTCTTCTCGGCGGCGAAGTCGTCCGTATTTCTCCGGAAGAGCTCGACCGCCTCGCCCGGCTCATTTCCAAGAGCCGGAAGGAGAGCTGATTATGAGCACGCTCGCGAACTCCGAACCCGCTGCTCGCGTTTCTCTTTGCCTGCGGCGCCAAGGTCACGATTCTTCTCGCGTTCGCATGGATTGTCGCGTTCGCTCTGCGCAAACGTTCCTCTGCCGCGCAACGCCACCACGTCTGGGCGGCCGGCCATTCTCGCTTCGCTCACGCTCCCTTTCATCGCGCTGCTGCTTCCCGCGTGGCATTCCGCCGCGCTCGGCGGCGCCGCCGCAATCTGGAGCCCCGCGCACGCCGATGCCGCGAACACCAGCGCTCACACGATTCCCTCTACTATCATCCAGGTTGTGGCGGACTCCCCGATCTTCAACAGAGTGGCCATCTTCGTTCTGCTCGTTTGGGTCATCGGCTGCTCATTCGTCCTTTGCAGGCTTTTCGCTGGCCTTGCGCGTCTCGCGAGGGTCTCCGCGCATTCAAAGCCGCTGTTCGAGAGTGATTGGATGCGCACTGTCTTGGAGATCTCCGCGTCTCACAAAATCTCGCGCTCTGTCCGTCTTCTTCTCTGTAACAGCCCGCTGGCCATGCCGCTGACGTGGGGAATTTTCCGCCCCATTATCGTCCTTCCCTCAAGCGCGGCACATTGGGATGACGAACGGAGGCGCATAGTTCTTTCACATGAACTCGCGCACATCTCTCGCGAAGACTGGTCTCTGCAAATCTTCGCCGAACTGGCGCGCGCCATCTACTGGTTTCATCCGCTTGTATGGCTGGCAGCTGCCCGTCTGCGCCAGGAAAGCGAACGCGCTTCCGATGACGCCGTGCTGCTCTCGGGAATCGCGCCGTCCCAGTACGCCAGCCAACTACTCGATCTCGCAAGGACACTTGAAAACAACGGCCGCGCGTGGTCGACCGCTCTCGCCATCGCGCGTCCCTCAAATCTTGAAAGGAGATTTGCCGCCATGCTGAATCCGTGCATCGATCGAAGCCGTTTATCCCGCAAAACGAAACTGTCCATTCCATTTTTTGCGTTGTGCCTCTTGGTTCCGCTTGCCGCTCTTCACCTGAGCGCCCAAAATCTTTCCGGTAAGGTCGCGGGCTCCATCCACGACCCAAGCGGTTCGGGCGTAGCCAACGCGACCATCATCATGTCCAACCATGCTTCCAACACGATCGACATGACCACCTCCGATCGCGACGGCAACTTCAGCTTTAAAGCGTTGCCTTCTGGCGAGTACGAACTCAAGGCCATGAAGCCCGGATTCCAGGTCTACCGGCTCCCCCAGGTCAATCTCGTATCCGGCAGCGATTTCTCGCAAAACATTTCCTTGGAAGTTGGCACACTCATGGAAGAAGTTCAGGTCGTCCCGGCGGGCGCCAAACAGGCGCTGCCAGTGGGCACGACTGGCAAGCCTTCGCGGCTTCGCCTGGGCGGCGATCTTGAAGCCGCAAAACTCGTTTCCAAAGTGCAGCCGGTCTATCCGGATGCCGCCAGGTCGGCTGGCATAAGCGGCACCGTCATTCTGCACGCCGTCATCAGCACAGAAGGCAAGCCGCTCTCTTTGCGCGTGATGAACAGCCAGATCGATCCCGATCTCGCCCGCTCCGCCGTCGAGGCCGTCAGTCAGTGGCGCTATACTCCCACGCTCCTGAATGGCGAACCCATTGAAGTCGACACAAGCATCACGGTGATTTACTCCCTTGATTCCTCTAATTAGTGTTCCACTTAAGAGACGCAACCGGAAAGTGGACAGCAAGTGCATCTGAAGTCCGACCTAATCTTGCTAGTGCTATTTCTGTTGACGGCGCTCACAGCGGCTGGTTGTTCTGCGCGACGCCCAATCGGAGCCACCGGCCCTCCTTTTCGACTGGAGCCAGTGAACGGCGAGTCAATTCTTTTTTCGCCTTCAATCCCAAATTCCACTTCAAAAAATTCACCAATTCACATCGCGATCAATGTTCCCTCATCCGATGCAACCCAGGGTACGAATTGCCTGGCCGAGGAGGGACCATTTCGTGTGGAGCTTGCACGGGAACACTCGGATTCTATTCAAATTACGCTACCTTCAACTGAACGATGGCTTGAAGACGTCAACGGTCTCGCCGGCGGGGACGGCGACACGGTGGAAACACTGTATGTTTTCCTGGCCAAGCTGGATCAAGTGCAGCAAGACGGTTGCTTTAGTGGCGCCGGCTCCACGATTCGCGATTTCATTGTGCAAAGCCTTCCCATGAAGCCGCCTGAAAGCCTATTCAATTATTACGGATATCGCCCGGATCGGAGCAGTTTGGATCTGAAGCCAGGTATACGTTTGAAGATTGAGCGTGCCTACTTCAGACCAGCAAAGACCGCCGAAGAGGTTCACGCGACTCAGAATTTTGCGGGCTTAAGCACGGTCAATTTCGATGTTGAGTCCGGGAACGATGGGAAAATTCAATTCCGTCGGATTGGAGATATTCGATTCAGTCCGGCGTCTTTGAAAGGACAGGTTCAAGACGAAAGTCAGGAGTCAGAGTTGGTTGGCATTCTGCCTGAATTTCACTATCGTCTAGTTTTCTATACGTTATTGGTTTCCAAAGAACAGAAACTCTCGGCGGCAATTGTTGGGGCAAGCAGTGCGAGCCAGTTGGACGAATTCGACCATGAACTACGGTTGCGACCAGTTGGTGGCTGCAAGAACTTTGCTGCCACTCGTGAAGTTGCCTGCGTTGAGTTCAGCGGATTTGTGACTGTAACCCCCCAAATCAGAGTGGAATTGAACGGCAAATCCAAATTAATCGACTGGGGGACACGCGTTAAGGATTTGTTGGCTAAAGACTCTCTCGCGTCTCTGACGATTCAACGAAAATTCATGAACTCGTACCACGAGGTCCGATTCGATCCTGGGGATTTGAGCGTTTTGTCTCTCGCCTTGGTAGGCGGCGATCGCTTGAGGTGGTCGAAACGCGCGTCCGCCGGCCGCTAAAGCGGGACTTTTGTGGTTTGCTTTGCGAGATAGCTGCTCCATGAGAAGTTTCAGCTTCTTGGACTCAATCCAACAGGACATCCTTTTTTCCTTTCGAACGATGCGCAAAAGTCGCACGGTCGCGCTGACGGTTGCATTGCTATTGGCGATTGGTAGCGGGGCAGCAATTGTGCTCTCGCGAGCGGTGAAAAACCTACTCTTCCATGTCAGCGCTACTGATCCCGTGACCTTCATCTCTGTCGTTCTGTTTTTTTGGCTATCGCGTTCTTGGAGAGCTACATTCCTGCGCAACGTGCAGCACAGCTTGATCCTGCGACGGCTTTGCGGATGGAATAACCTCCAACTACGCGAGGTATTCGCTGCAAACTTAGCCCGAATCGTCTTGGATATCCCGACTTGTAAAAGCCTTGCGTTAAACCTTTGAAATAGATAGGGCGTCTGTACGCGTGCGGCGTTGACGGCACATTGCGCCGATGTTACGCTCGCGCGGCAGTCCACAATCACGCATGCGCGCCGTCGACCTCATCCGCAAAAAACGCGATTCCGGAGAACACTCCCGCGAGGAGATCGACTTCCTGATTTCCGGCTACACCCGTGGCGAAATCCCCGACTACCAAATGGCGGCTTGGCTGATGGCCACGTGGATCCGCGGTTTGAACCGTTCCGAGCTCGCGGCGCTGACAGAAGCGATGCTGTGTTCCGGCGAAATTCTCAATCTCGGCCGTCTCCCCGGAAGAAAAGTCGACAAACATTCCACCGGCGGAGTAGGCGATAAGACTTCTCTCATCATCGCTCCCATTGTCGCTGCGGGCGGGCTTACGGTTCCGATGATCAGCGGACGCGGCCTCGGACATACGGGCGGCACGCTCGATAAGCTCGAATCCATCCCCGGATTCAACGTAAATCTTTCGCTGGAAGAATTTTACAGTGTGCTCCGCGAATGCGGCATGGGCCTGATCGGCCAAACCGCGGAGATCGCTCCCGCCGACAAAAAAATCTACGCGCTTCGCGATGCCACGTCCACCGTCGAAAATATGGGGCTCATCTGCGCCTCGATCATGAGCAAAAAACTGGCGGAAGGCATTGACGCTCTCGTGCTGGACGTCAAAACCGGTTCTGGCGCCTTTATGAAGAGCGAGGAGGATTCCATCCTTCTCGCGGAACTTATGGTAGAAACTGGCGAGCAGATGGGCAAAAAGGTCGTCGCTCTCATCACCGACATGAACCAGCCGCTGGGCCGCATGGCAGGCCACTCGAACGAAGTTGCCGAGTGCATTGATGTGCTCAGCGGCGGCGGTCCCGCCGATCTCATCGAATTGAGCATCGAACTTTCCGCATGGATGTTTTTTCTTGGCGGTCGCACCAAATCCGTGGACGATGGGCGCCTCCTAGCCGAAGCTATGATCGCCACCGGCCAGGCCAAGGAAAAATTCAAACAGGGCATTCGGCTGCAGGGTGGAGACGATCGCGTGGTCGACGACCCGCAACTCCTGCCGCAAGCTAGCTCGAAAGCCGGTGTGCCCAGCCCGTTCGGGGGATTTATCGCCGCGACAAATTGCGAACAATTGGGCACTGCTTTGGCCATGCTGGGCGGAGGCCGGGAAAAGAAAGAGGACGCCATCGACCATGCCGTCGGCCTCGAATTCCACAAACGCATCGGCGACCGCGTGGAAAAGGGCGAGCCTCTCGCCACAATTCATTACAATAGCGGCGCAAAGCTGGCGGAGGCGCAAAGCCTGATCGCGGCCAGCTTCGAAATCAGCGGAGCCGCTCCGCGCGAAATATTGCCCCTCATTCGCCGTATTCTTGGGGAATAGCGCCGAGGCCAGCGGTTTCCTCGCAGCTCACTTGAGCATAGACTTGTTCGGCAGAAAGAGGTCCACGCATGGGACGCTACACCGGGGTGCTCGGCCTGCTAACGATGATCGGCCTGGCGTATCTCTTTTCCACCGCTCGCAAAGCCATCAAACTCAAAACCGTTCTCTGGGGCCTCGGCCTGCAAATCGTTCTCGGCATCTTCGTCTTACGCGTGCCCGCCGGCCGCATTATTTTTCAAACTCTCGGTAACGGCGCAAAACATCTCCTCGATTTTTCCTACGTCGGCTCGACTTTCGTCTTCGGCGAACTCGGCAAGTCCGATTCCAATCTCGGCCTGATCTTTGCCTTTCAAGTCCTTCCCACCATCATTTTCATCGCCGCCTTTTTCGCCCTGCTCTACCATCTCGGCGTCATGCAGCTCGTCATCCGCCTCGCCGCCTGGATCATGACGAAAATCATGGGCGCCAGCGGCGCGGAGTCTCTCAATGTCGCCGCCAGCATTTTCATGGGCCAAACCGAAGCGCCTCTGACGATCCGTCCCTTTCTTGCGGTTCTCACCATGTCTGAACTCATGACCGTGATGACCAGCGGCATGGCTCACATCTCCGGCGGCATGATGGCCGCATATATCCATGTCGGCGGCGCAAGTCCCACGAATCTGCTCACCGCTGTCATCATGACCGCGCCCGGCACGCTGCTGATGGCCAAAATGCTCGTTCCAGAAACCGAGCAGCCACTTACGGCAGGCCGCGTGGAAATGCCCGCCATGGAAAAAGAGTCCAACGTTCTCGGCGCCATCGCCCGCGGCACCGTGGACGGCCTCCATCTCGCCCTCAATGTCGGCGCCATGCTCATCGTCTTCCTCGCTCTTCTCGCCCTGCTCAACGCCATGATGGGCTGGGTCCACATCTACATCAGCTGGTTCCCCTACAGTCTGCAAGAAGTCCTCGGCTGGATTTTTGCTCCCATCGCCTGGCTCATCGGCATTCCCTGGCACGACGCTACAAGAATCGGAGACCTACTGGGTTTGCGGATGGTGACCAACGAATTTGTGGCCTTCAGCCAACTCGGCACGATGAAAAGCGCTCTCGACCCGCGCACCTTCACGATCGCCACGTTCGCGCTCTGCGGCTTCGCCAACTTCAGCTCCATCGGCATCCAGATCGGCGGCATCGGCGCCCTGGCCCCCAACCGCCGCGGTGACCTCGCCCGCCTCGGCCTCCGCGCCATGCTTGCCGGCACCATGGCCAACCTGATGTCCGCGTCGATCGTCGGCATACTTTCGTAGTAGCACAGGCACTCCTGCCTGTGCTCTCTGGCTTTTCACTCGCTCCGGCATCTCCGTGAACCTCTCTTGACTCTGCGCGTCTGCGATATCCTTTTTCCTTTTTTCTCGCCCGTGCCGCTATTCCTTCCCTGCAACTCCATGTAAAATCCTCATCATCAAATGTCTCCACAGAAAAAAGCTCTGTCGAAATCCAAATCGCTCACCGAATTTGACCGTGCCGAAGCTGCCGCGCAATTCATTTTTTCCAAAACGGCGCTTCGGCCGCAAATCGCTCTGGTTCTCGGTTCGGGCCTCGGCGCGTTTGCCGAGGAATTTGGCCATTCGACGAAAATCCCCTACGGCGAAATCCCGCATTTCCCCAAGTCCACCGCCATCGGCCACGCCGGCCAACTGGTGCTCGGCATGGTTGGGGATGTTCCCGTGGCCGGAATGCAAGGCCGCGTCCATCTCTACGAAGGGTATTCCGCGAAAGAGGCCGCGTTTCCCATTCGCGTTTTCGCGAGGATGGGCGTCAAAGCGGTGATCCTTACCAACGCCGCCGGCGGGATCAAGCGCGAATTCGTGCAAGGCCAGCTTGTGGTGATCAAGGATCACATCAATCTGCAAGGCGTGAACCCTCTCACCGGTCCCAACGACGAGCGTTTCGGCCAGCGTTTTCCGGATATGACCGTGGCCTACGACAGAAGATTTCGTGAAATTACCGTTGGTGCTGGAAACCGCAACCGCATCGGCCTCTACGAAGGCGTGTATGCCGCGCTGCCGGGTCCAAGCTACGAGACGCCGGCTGAGATACGATACTTGCGGACCATCGGCGCCGATTTGGTCGGGATGTCCACGGTTCCGGAAGTGATCGCCGCTCGCCACTGTGGCATTCGCGTGCTGGGAATTTCTTGCGTAACCAACGCGGCGGCCGGCATTCTCGACCAGCCGCTCGACCACAAGGAAGTTCTCGAAACCGCAGAGCGCGTCAAGGGCCAGTTCATCGCGCTGCTGAAAATCGTGATTCCGCGCATCGCCGCGAACCTATGAAGTCTCTCTCGGCTTTCTGTGACCTCGTGTAAAACATCTGTCACTTTACCTGGAGCGTCTGCGAGAGGTGCACTAGAATATGACGCACTGCGACATGAATTCGCTCGCACAGCAAGCGCGCGAAAATGCGCATGCGCCGTTTTCCAATTTTCGCGTTGGCGCCGCTTTGCATGCCACCTCCGGCAGAGTCTTCGGCGGCTGCAACGTGGAAAACGCCACTTACGGATTGACGGTCTGTGCCGAGCGCGTCGCGATTTTCAAAGCCATGAGCGAAGGCGAGCGCAACTTTGACGCCATCGCCGTCGTCACGGATACCGACACGCTCACGCCGCCCTGCGGCGCGTGCCGCCAGCTGATCTGGGAATTTTGCGGCGATGTTCCCGTGATTCTTTCCAACTTGAAAGGCAAAACGGAAACGCTCCAGATGCGCGATCTTTTTCCGAAGCCCTTTGACTCGTCAAATCTGTAGCCGCGATTTTCGGGCTACGCAAGTTTGTTTATGAGGCAAACGTCTATGAATCGCGTCGCAAAAATGCTATCTCTCTTTCTTTCCTTCGTGCTCCTCATCGCGGCATCCATCCTCCGGGCGCATACGCCACCCGAGGCCGTCAGCGTGGATCTGCTCATCACCGGCGGCACAATTGTCACCATGGATGGCGACCGCCGTATCCTCGAGAATGGCTACATTGCCGTGAACGGTGACACGATCCGAATGATCGGAAGCGGTTATCCGTTCGTTGGGAAAGGAGTCATCGTCGCCAAGCAGACGATCGACGCCAAAGGCAAATTGATTCTGCCCGGGTTCATCAACGGACACACGCACGTTCCCATGACGTTGCTGCGCGGTTTGCGCGACGACGTGACTCTGGACGATTGGTTGAGAAAATATATTTTCCCGGCAGAAGCGAAAAATGTGACCGAGGATTTTGTGCGCTGGGGCACGCGCCTCGCCGCCGCCGAGCAAATTCGTTCCGGCGTCACCACTTTTGCGGACATGTATTACTTCGAAGACGCCGTCGCCGAAGAGACCAAAGCCGCCGGGAATGCGCGGCGTGCTCGGCGAAACGTTTATCGATTTCCCCGCGCCTGACAACAAAACGAATGCCGCGATGCTCGAGTACACCGAAAAATTTCTGAAACGCTGGCAGGGCGATCCGCTGATTCATGCCGCGGCCGCTCCGCATTCGATTTACACGTGCTCCGCAAAAACGCTTCAAGACTCCGCCGCTCTCGCGCGCAAATACCACGCTCCATTACTCATCCATGTCGCCGAAATGAAAAAGGAACTGGACGACAGCCTCAAACAAAACGGCTTGACCCCCGTGCAATATCTCGAAAAGCTGGGAATTCTTGGTCCGGACATGGTCGCGGCGCATTGCATTTTTGTGGATGAAAAAGATCGGAAAACTCTCGCCGACCGGCAGGTCGGCTGCGTGCACAATCCTTCGAGCAACATGATGCTCGCAAGCGGCGTCGCTCCAGTCATCGAAGAGCGCGCCGCGGGCATTGCGGTCGGCCTCGGAACCGACGGACCGGCGGGCAGCAACAATGATCTCGACCTGATGGAGGAGATGGACCTCGCCGCGAAGCTCCAAAAAATCACGAAGATGGATCCGCGCGCGCTGGGCGCGAAATCCGTCGTCGAAATGGCCACCATCGAGGGCGCGAAAGCGCTCCACATGGAAAAAGAAATTGGGTCGCTGGAAGTTGGCAAAAAAGCCGACATCATTTTGATCTCGCTCGACGAGCCCAACGCCGTTCCCATGTTTGACGTGTATTCGCAGCTCGCGTATGCGCTCAAGGGCAGCGACGTGGAAACGGTGGTGATCGGCGGCCGCATCGTGATGCGCGACAAAAAACTTCTGACGCTGAACGAACCCGAGATTCTCGCCAAAGCGCGCGAGTACGGCAAAAAAGTGGAAGCGTCCCTGAAGTAAGAGCTGCCGCGCCGATCATGAAGACTTCGTACAACGCGATTGCGGGCCAAAGCGTGGATCGCCTCGCGGCTTTGAGCGACGGCATTTTCGGCGTGGCCATGACCCTGCTTCTTCTGGAGCTTCATGTTCCGGCCAAAGAGCTGATTCACAGCGAAGGCGATTTGCGGCACGCGCTTATCGCGCTGGCTCCGCAGCTCCTTGTTTACTTGATGAGTTTTTTGACGCTCGGCATTTTCTGGGTGGGCCAGCAGACGCAGCTCAATCACCTCGAACGTTCCGAGCGCCACTTGACCTGGATTCATTTGGCGTTTCTTTTCCTGGTCACGCTGATGCCGTTTTCGACGCGGCTCTTGAACGAGTTCATCACCTATCGGACGGCGCTGATCGCCTACTGGGCTAACATATTTCTGCTGGGTGCTTCGCTGTATCTGAGCTGGGGCCGCGCGACGCACGCGGCACTCGTCAAGGCGGATACGCCGCCGGAAGTTCCGCCAGCGATTTGCCGCCGCATTTTGATTGCGCAATCCTTCTATGGATTTGGCGCGCTGCTCTGCATTTTCAATACGTATTGGAGCATCGGATTCATTGTTCTCGTGCAGTTGAATTACGCCATCGCGCCGCGCTTTGGCCGGCGCGGACGCCCCGGGGAGGAGTAAATGGATCGGCCGAGTTACGCGACGATGCTGGAGACGGCAATTGAAGAAGCGCGGCGCGGACTTGCGGAGGGTGGAATTCCGATTGGGGCGGCGCTTTTCGACGGCACTGGAAAACTTTTGGGCAGCGGGCACAACCGCAGAGTGCAAGACGGCGACCCTTCGGCGCACGGCGAGACGGATGCGTTTCGCAACGCCGGGCGCCAGCGAAGTTATCGCGACAAAATCATGGTGACGACGCTCGCGCCTTGCTGGTATTGCAGCGGGCTGATTCGCCAATTCGGAATTGGAGCGGTGGTCGTCGGAGAATCCGTAAATTTTCGCGGCGGGATCGACTGGCTGCAAGAGAATGGAATTAATGTGATCGATCTTGCTTCGCAAGAATGTGTCGAGATGCTTGCAAAATTTATCTCGGAAAATCCCGCGTTGTGGCACGAAGACATCGGCGAAGATTGAGTCGCGCCGTTTCGCTGAGCGGCGGTGGTTCGCGGGGGCAGACGAAAAAAACGAGGAGCCCGGAAGTGAAGGTCCACCAGTACAGACGAGTGCGCGCGTGTGGAAGTTGGAATAATCAGGCAGCCTCATTGTAGGTGTCGTATTTGACGGCGATGTCGCGGACTTCCTGGAGCGTCATGTCGCGGAGGATTTTGCCGTCTTCGAGAATGGTTTCGAGCGCGTTGACGCCGAGCCGGGAGCTATCGGGATTGGGAGCGTCGTTGTCGACTTCAACGGTGGCGAATTCCTTGCCGATGTGAATCAGATTGAAGCGGCCGCCTTTGCTGGCTTTGGATGGATCGGTCTTGGGATTTTTGTAGACGTTGTGCCATTTGCCTGCGCGATCGATGGCCGAACATTTTAAGGCAAATTTCAGCGTATCGCGATTTACCTGTTGGAGGAGCGCGCCGCCCATGCCGTAGCTCCAGATATCCTGCGACCAGCCTTTGCGGGTGAGCTGGCCGGTGATGTTTTGAATGGTGTAGAAATTCACGCCGTCGCCTTGAATGAAGCGCACGTTGGGAACGGTGGTTTTCCAGCCTTTTTTATTCACTTCGTAGCCAAAAACTTCCGCGACGATTTTGAAGAGTTCCTCGAGAACGGCGACGGCATCGCCAGAATCCGGGCGAATGACAAGAGTCCCTTTGCGCTGAAGAATTTTGTCGCGAAGCGCGCCGCCCCAGAGATTGCGCACGGCGTTGTAAATGTCGTAGGAGTCGCTGACGCAGGCGACGACGCCTTCAGGGCAATTTTCCAGCATGTTGGCGTAAGCCTGGCCTTCGTTCGCCTCGCCCCACGCGGTGATCGTGGAATGCTCGGAGGCGGGAATGCTGTAGCCTGCACAGTTTAGCGGATCTTTTGCGGTGAGATCGGCGGAATAAAATTGATTGAGAAGCTGGATGGCGGCAAGCGTATCCGTGCCCAGGAAATTGAGAAGATGAGCGGCGCCGCCGATGGCTGCGGACTCTTTGGACGAAACGCCGCGGAAACCGAAGTCGTGCAGCTTGAAGGGGAGAAGCGAGGGATCGCCGGTGCGGACGAGAGCCCTGCCGATGACTTGCTTGATAGCGCGGGAGAGAGTCGCGACGGTAATTGGATACCACACCTGCAGAAGAACGGTTTCCGCCCAGTTGGTGAGCCAATAAAACTCGGGATCGGTGTTTTCGATCGTGATGAGAGCGTTCAGGCTTTTGACGACAGTGCCTTCCTTAACGGCGCGGATGCGCAGGGGCAGGCGGCCGCCGTGTTTTGCGTAGAGAGATTTAAAGCCGTCGTAATTGAAGGACTTGGGATGGCCGCCAAAGTGGGCGTGGGCGATGCGGCGAGCCTCTTCAATGTCCTCCAAAGTGAAAACCTGGCCGGCAAAGTTGGATTTGACGATGTACTGGAGCATCGCCAGCATGGTTTCGTCGAACATGCCGCCGCGGGACTCGACGTAGGAGTAGATGTGGCGGGTGTCCGGCGGGTATTGCCACCAGTGGGTAAGCTTGTAGGAGTCAGTGTTGAGAATCGGATTCAGCCGCAGGGACTGCATGGTTCTCCTTGAGGAAGGAAATAGGATAGCAGAAGCCGAGTTCGTTTTCGGGCAGTGGTGAGCGGGGCGGGAGAATACCCCCACCCGGGGGGGTGCGCAAGTTATGAAGTAAATGTAAGACGGCAAAGGAGTTGGGGATTTTCCTGCGTGTTGCGCACTTTGCGGCTGTGGAAAAAGCGGGAAGTCTTTGGGCGTAGTTTCGGGCATTATAGGCTTGGGCGCGAGCATGGAATTGAGCACTTCGGTCGTGGAACGGGAGCCGAAAAGCAAAAACGCCGGCGAGATGCCGGCGCTACGGAAGAAGACGCAAAATTCGCTAACTTTTACTATGAGGCAGTAGTACTCGTTTGTCAAGCGAAAAAGAGAGCTCTTCTCAAAGTACGGAATGGCCTACTGCTGGGCGCCGAAGAAATATAGGGAAACCTGGAGAACGTCGCTAATCACCCAACTGCCGTGACCGGGAGGGCAAGGCGGGTCGGAGAAAGGGGCAGGGGAGTTAGTGGACGAAGCCGCTACCCAGGGCGACGGTTGCGTTTCACTCGTCGCGGAGGACTTGCATGGGTTCTACGCGTGAGGCGCGGACAGCGGGAACGAGAGAAGCGGCTGCAGCGACGACCAGGACCAGGAGAATGACAGCGGAAAGAGTGGGAAGGTCGGAAGGAGAGACGCCGTAAAGGAGGCCAGCGAGAACGCGGGACGAGGCGGCAGCGAGGGCGAACCCCGCCATGCAGCCGAGAAGGCAGACGACAAGTCCCTGCCACAGGAATTGTTGGACGATTTGGCCGCGAAGGGCTCCGAGGGCGAGGCGGAGGCCCACTTCCCGGCGCCGCACGTTGACGTTGTAGCTCAGCGTGCCATACAAACCCACGCACGCCAGTGAGAGAGCGGTGGCAGCAAAAAAGCTAAGAAGAATGGTGCGCAAGCGATTTTCTGCGAGAGCATCGGAGAAGTGCTGTTCGAGGGGAGCGAAATCGTACGCGGAGCGCAGCGGCTCGATGGCATGCATCTGCAGGCGAATGGTCTCCGCCATGGTCATGGGAGCATTGTGCGTTCGAACCAGAAAATAAGTACCTGGCTCAGCGGAAGGGGCGCACCAATACACGGTTGGGAGGGGAGGCTGATCGAGGCCAGTCTCGCGAGCATCACCCGAGATGCCCACAATTTCGGCTGAGCCAGAATAGCCAAGTTCAGAGGCCACGAGATGGCGTCCGATGATTTGCTCGCCAGGGAAATACGTATTCGCGAAAGCGCGATTCACGACGGCAGTCTGCGGGCCATTGGATTCGCGACAGAAGGCGCCCTGCTGAAGGGGAATTCTTAAAGCGGCAAAATAGCCCGCTGATACGAAACGGTTCTGGACAACGATTTTAGGTTCCGAGTCCGCGCGCCCTTCGGCAAGTTTTAGTTCCGTCTGATACTTGAAGGGCACGCCAGGAACTCCGACAGATATGGCGGAGGCTTCGACGCCTGGAGTTGCGGCAAGCGTATCCAAAATGTGGCCGGTCCACTGCTGCGAGGCCTTCATATCCTTAGTTTCGCCCCAATTCATGCTGAGCTGAAAGGTAAGGACGTGACTTGGGTCAAAGCCTGGGAAAACGCGGCCCAATTCTTGAAAGCTGCGGAGGAGGAGTCCGGCGCCGGAGAGGAGAGTGACAGCCAGAGCCACTTGAATAGCCACAAGCAGCCACTGGAGAGGGTTGCGGGTGGAGACTTGAGTCCGGCTCACCTGGCCAAGCGCACCGGATAAATTTCTGCGAGTCCCGCGAAGGGCAGGAAACAGGCCGCAGAGGAGAGTAACAAAGACGGAGCAGGCTAAAGAATAGAGGACGATTCTGGCGTCGAGGTGAATTTCTTCGACACGAGGGAGGCTTCCGGCGAGCGAGCGAAAAACGCTGGAGGCGGCGTTGGCGATCAACAAGCCCAACATGGCTCCAAGGAGGGCGAGGACAAAAGTTTCGGTCAACAATTGGGCGACGATCGCGCCGCGAGGAGCGCCAAGCGAGAAGCGCACGGAGATTTCGTGCTGGCGCTGCGTGGCGCGGGCGAGAAGCAAAGCGACGATGTTGGTGCAGGCGATGAGAAGGAGCAGCGTGACCGAGCCAAAGAGGAGCCAGAGAGATTTGCGCGAGCCGGCGACTGTGAACTCTTTTAGTGGCTGGATGGCGATCGAGAGATCTGCGTCGGTTTTCGGAAATTGGCGGCCAAGCTGGGATTGTACCGTGGCAAGATTGGCGCGTGCTTGCTCGATAGTGATGTGGGACTTGAGGCGGCCGATAACGGTGAACCAGGTCAAAGTTCTCGATTGGGCGAACGGCGCATCGATCGGAACCGCCGACCAGAGGTCGACGTCGCGGTCGGGAAAAAGGAAGGACGCAGGAAGCACGGCGATGATGCTGTAGGAGGACGAGCCGAAGCGGAGCGTTTTTCCGATAGCGCTGGGGTCAGCGTTGAACCGGGCGCGCCAGAGGCGATCGCTTATCATCACTGCATTGGGACCGCCGAAGTGCTGCTCCTCGGGAGCGAAATCGCGCCCGAGCGCGGGAGAAATTCCCCAAACTTGCAAGAAGCGAGACGCGACGAGGGCTCGGGTGATTTTTTCGGGGAGAGCGCCGGAGGTCTCGGATTCGTCTTCGGTGTAGTAACCGGTAAGGCTCTGAAAGGTTGAATTGAGACGGTTCCAGTCCTCGAGGCGCACCGGGGAGGTGAGGGTATTGGGGCTGGAAACTTTGGGATTGTATTGTTCGAGTCGAACGAGTTGGTCAGCTTGGGGGAATGCCAAGGGGCGGAGAAGGATAGCGTCGATGGCGGAGAAGACGGCGCTGTTAGCGCCGATGGCGAGGGCCAGCGTGAGAATGACGGTGATGGAAAACGTGGGGGATTTGCGAATGAAGCGGAAGGCGGATTTGAGATTGGCGAGCGTGGCGTCGACGAAACGGATGCGGTAGACGTCGCGCACTTCTTCCTTGACATTTTTCCTGGCCGCCGAATTCGAGGATGGCGCGGCGGCGGGCTTCTTCGGGTGTCATGCCGGCGGCGATGTTCTCGTCGGTGAGCTCTTCGATATGGAAGCGCAGCTCGGAGTTCATTTGAGCGTCGGAAGCGCGCTTAGGAAAAATAGATTTCCACCAGGACATGGTTGACTCCTATTGCGCGGTTTGCATGATGCTGGCTACCGCACCGGCCAGTCGATTCCAATTCAATTCTTCACTTTCCAGCTGCTTACGACCTTTTGCCGAGAGTTTGTAGAACTTGGCTTGGCGGCCTTTTTCGGACTCACCCCACTCGGCTTCCAGCCAGCCACGCTTTTCGAGTCGATGCAAGGCCGGATAGAGCGAACCCTGCTGAACTTGGAGAACTTCTTTCGAGATTTGGCGGATGCGCAGAGAGATGCCGTAGCCGTGGACGGGGCCGAGAGCCACGATTTTGAGAATGAGCATGTCGAGAGTGCCTTGCAGGAGGTCGGATTTCTCGATGGGCATGGCGTCTCCTAGACGTTCTACCTATATAGGGCATGGATAGGTAGAATGTCAAGGAGAGAGAAAACGGGGCGGCTTAGGTTTTGTGAGAGGTGCTATACTTGTATAGCGAGGTTCCCATGTTAGCTATACGGCTTCCCCAGTCTATCGAGAAACGTCTAGAAAAATTGGCGCGCCGAACCGGGCGCACCAAATCGTATTACGTACGCGAAGCGATTTTGCAGCATCTCGAGGACCTCGAGGACGTGTACCTGGCAGAGGCGCGGCTGGAGAAGATCCGCAGCGGTGAAGAAAAGGCTATACCGCTGGAGAGCGTGATCGAGCGTCATGGCGTGGAAGATTGAGTTCTCGGCCGGTGCGGAGCGGGAACTCAGCAAACTGGACAAGCAACAGGCAAAACGCATTTTGAAGTTTCTTCAAGAACGAGTCTCCAAGTTCGATAATCCCCGCAGTATCGGAAAGCCACTGCACGGCGCACGTATTCGGAGAATTCTGGAGATACCGCGTGGGTGATTACCGGCTGATTTGCCGGATAGAGGACCTAAGTGTGGTCGTTCTAGTGCTGCGTGTCGGGAACCGTAGTGAGATTTATCGTTAAGCGCAAAATCTTGCGCCGAGAATCACAGACAGCAGATCAGCTACGAGTTCCAGGCCACGCGGGAAAGTTCCTTTTTACGAGATTCCCATTCGGAGCCTGAGAGTATACGCGGGGCGACGTCGATCAAGCGCGGGATGAGGCGGAAGACGGCGGCGGAAGTCCATGGACGGCCGTCGCGGGTGCGATAGTCGCGGATGTTGAGGGCGTCGGCCATGCTCGTGAAGGAGACGTCCTGGACGATCAACTCGGCAAGGAACTTGAGGGTTTGCGTTTCGAGGGGATCGTCCTCGAGGTGATGGCAATCCGCGGCGATGCGCAGGCCGAAAGGGATCTCTTCGGAGCCCGTGATCTCTTCGGGAGGCTCGGGTGAGGACGAGGTTTCCACTTCACGCTCCCATTCGAGGGCGACCAGGGTCCAGCCGGCATCGTGCATTTTCGAAAGGTACATGGAAGTCGGCAAGATGGTGACTTTTTCTCGAATGCGTTCGTGTTTTTTCATGAAAGCCTCCTTGTCGAAAAGCGAGCAATGATGGCAAGACCCGAACCGAAAAGATAGGGCAATCGAATCACCGAATTTGCGTATCTCGTAACTTGCTTACAGGTAAGGAGTTACTTTCCAGCGGCGAGAGGAGAAAGGGCGCTGTCGTTCGTTCCTGGGATGGGGCTGTCGCGTTGCCGGACAGTTAGACATGATGATTTATCAGCAAGGAAACTTCTTGACCAACTTGGGGGTTAGAAGCGTATGATTTGCCAGCCGTTGAACCCCCTCCAACGATCAACTCCCACATCCCGGTCCAGAAAGCAGCGCGGTGTCCCATGGATAGCGAGGCCCGCCGGTTGGAAGATCGTTCTCCGGTGCACGTAGCGGTGGACTTGTCAGGTTTGGATATACACACTGTGGCTCAGCAAGGCGTTACGGAAAACGTGAGCGCGCGGGGAGCGCGCGTGGTGACCAAGCAAACCGTGGCATCCCAACGATCATGTAACGGTGCGATCCCTTTTGGGGAGCTTAAGGTCAAGAGCGCGAGTTGTTTATTGCGAGCCCTTGGGAAAGGACTCGTTCGCGATTGGATTGGAGTTGTTTGTGAGCGTTGGCGAGTGGACTATGCCACAGATGCAGCACCGCACGCCGGCGTAGCGCGCCAGGCAATGAGCGCAGCTCAAGTACGAAGCATTTTCAACTTGGAGCTACCCGCTTAGGCATTCCGAATCCAGCCTAAGGCAAAAGCACGAATTGCGGAGTTAAGCCTCAGCCGTACCGGGGCAGCGGCGAACTAATGAGTTGCGAACGCCCAGTCATCTGGGCCAGCGCCCCCAGGAAGCACGAGATGGTTACAGGCCGCGCGAAAGGCGTCGTACCAGGTTCGCGTGAAGCTGGCGAGGAGCTCCTCTACGGTGCGTCCGCCGATCGTAATGCCGGAGTGAATTACTTCCCCCCAAGTATGGATGCGGGTACCTTCCTCACGTTCTTCGAAAGTGACCCATTGCGCCATGGCGACGCCGATTGCATGATCAATCCACCCCACTTTCTTTCCTGGGACGCATGTGGTAATTACGTGGTCGATGACGGCATTGACTGGACGCAGAAGCTCAATTTGGAGACGGCTGCCGGGTTCCCAGGGGTTGCCGTCGCGCCAGCGCAGTTCGCCATAGACATTGGCGAAAGTTGTTCCATCGATGAATATCGGAGAAAACGAGCCAGGCGAGCGCGGGGCTGGCCTTTGTAATAACGGAATATTCAAATCTTGCCATGACGTGTTACTGACTTCTCCTTGCTAGGTTTTTTTCGGGCCGAGCCAACCGCGTAAGGCGGGGGCGAGAGAATATTTATACGTTGTTTCTTTAACGATGTCAAGGATATAATTTCACTCAAGCGGGGCCAGGAGGAGTGGCGAATGCCGAGGAAAGCCGACAAACATTTGGAAGGGCGAATTGTCGATGCCGCCTATCAGTTGTGGAGCCAAGGCGGGGAACACGCAGTCACCATGCGAGCGGTGGCTCTGGCGGCGAAAACGACTACACCGACGCTCTACGAGAGGTTCCGGGATAAGCACGACCTTATCGAGTTTCTGAGGGTGAGGGCGAGGGAGAGGATGTTCAAGGCGCTGCAACCTGCGAAGTCCAGGCGGAGGCTTGCCGGCTGGGGCTAGAGTTCACGTTGACCAACGGAAATGAATATTTGCTTCTGACCTCGGATTGGGCGGAGCGGCTTGGCGCGCAAGGAGCGCTTGCCTTCTTATGAGTTCTTGAAAGAGAGGCTGGCGGAGGATTTGGGTGGGCATCAGCGGAAGATTATGCGCAGGTTGGCAATTGCGCTGGTCTCGCAGTACATGGGACGGCGATCTTGCTACTGGGTGAGGAGTTGAAGAGCAACGGCGCAAGAGTTTAAGCATGCGTGCCTGCAAGCCTGCCAGGCGCTGATCGAATGCGGGGGAAAGCAGATAGGCGGCGGTAGCCGTTGAATTGATGTCGCGGAGATTCGAGACGATGTAGCTGCTCAGTGCAGTGCGCGGCGTAGCAAGGCCTCGAACTATTACGCAGTGAGCCTCTGTCCCAACAATCGAGTCACTTGGCGCGGCGTTTGGCTTTGATTAGCACGTCGACGGAATCAGGACGGCCATTCCAGAAATCCAGGCGGACGCGGCCGTCGGGAAGTTGCGTGACGGTGGCCGGGATAGCGCTGGCGGTGAGATACCAGCCTGCGGGAAGGACCACGGCGTTGCGGGGCCTGCCTAAGCTGCGATCGAAAACAAGTTCATCGCCGTCGAGGCGGTAACTGGCTGGCGCTGTGTAGGTTTCGGAGATGCGCAGGCGGATCGACTGGCCCTTTTTTACTGGGGCGAAGGGAATCAGCACTACTTGCGTTGTGGGAGTTAGGGGCTCGCCAGCGTCAATTTTTGCGGCGGCGAGATCGGCGCCGGTCATTAGCTTAGTCAAGAGCTTCTCGCCAGTATCCAGAATATACGCAGAGGGATCGGAAACGGTGCTGCCTTCGCGGACGACGTTCAGGTATTTGTCCGCGCCCTCATGGGATTCGGTGTAGTCGTGGTAGAGGCTGAAGGCGTGAGTTTCCGGCTGTTGGAGGAAGTAGACGATGTCGCGATCCTGGTGGGCGCGCTCGGAGAGGCGGGCTCGCTCGGATTCTCCTTCGAAAGGCGATTCCCAACTGCGGGCTTGCGTTGCGGGATGTGGTGCGGCGGCTGAGCCCGTCTGCGCGCCAAGCTTGGCCTTGAGAATGAGCGGAGCTTCGCCTGAGCCGGCATTGAGGAAGGAAACGGCGATGCGGCCGTCAGGCTCGGGCAGGACTTGCGACGGCACATTGCAGCCAACCAGTTCGTAGCCCGCGGGCAGGACGATTTTGTTTCGCTTGATGCCGAGCGGGCGATTGAAAATGATGGTATCGCTATCGCGGTAGTAGCTCTTGGCGTCCTTATAGGTCTTGAGGATGAGAACCCGGCCTTGTCCGTCGGTGGGTACAGGCCTGGCCAACGAAATCTTGATGAAGCTGGTGTCCGCGTCGGCGTCTGCCATGAGTGGGTCTTTGCGCGCCTCGGCGCCGCTGACGACTTCAAAGGAGAGCGGATTGCCGGTCATGGAGTCGAAGACGGCTTCGTCGCTGGCGACGCTCCCTTTGCGGATGGGATTGTAGAAGGACTTTGCGCCGGGGGTTGTGGCGGTGACTTCGTAGTAGATTTTGAAGCTGGCGGTTTCCGGCGCGAGAAGTTCGTAGCGCGTGTACTCATCGGTTTCGCTTTGCTTTGGCGAGGAGTAAGCGGCCGCGGCGGGTACCGTTGCTTGTTGCGCGCCCAGCGAGGCGCACCCAAAGAGTGTTAGGACCGCGGCAGCGGCGACAAGTACTCTGCGCATGATAGACATTCCCCGTTTGTGGCAACGCCACATCATTTGAGCGTGCATCATCCTCGACATCGAGGCTACTGTAAAGAGCGGGAAGTGCAGGACGGGAACGAGAACGAAGCGCGGGGAAACAGAGGCGTGGAAGAGGCTGCGTCTAATGCCCGCCAAGAAAGTCGAAAAGGCGCGAAAAAAAGGCGCACGCGGAAGGTAGAATCATTGTAGGAAAGTATTGAGGAGAACGGCGATGACGAAAAAACCGACGGTCGAAGATGCGCGCTTGATTCTTGAGTTGTACAACCTGAAGCGCGAGCCCGAAATGCGCAAGGCGCGGCAATGGTGGCTGACGACATTTTGGCCAAAGAACGCGGATGAGTACATGAAGGTCGTCATGTCGATGGGGACGGAAGAGAACAACTGGCTGAGGCAGGTGCTGAGCTATTGGGGAATCGCGGGGTCGTTCGTCCTCAACGGTGTGCTGAGCGAGAAGTTATTTTTTACCCCCTCTTTCTGCGGCGAATTGTTTTTCATTTTTGCGAAGGTTCGCCCGTTTTTGAAAGAGCTCAGAGAAAAGACCAAAAACCCGGACATGTTTCGAAATGTGGAGCAGGTGATCATGGGCTCGAAGCTGGGGCGCGAGCAGTTTGCAAAGGTGGAACAGCGCGTTCAGGCATTGAGGCCGAAAACATAAGTTTGAGTTTGCCCAGGTCAAATTGCGAGGGATTTTTCTCAAAATGAAAGCGTTAATTCTCTTAGGGGGGACATTTTTCCTTGCCGGTGCAGTCCGCGCGGCGGATTGCGGAAGCGGCGTGGAGCTGCGGTTGAGTTCGCCAGAAACCGCTCAGGGCACGCTTTTGCTGGCGGAGATTCGCAGCGTGAAACCGCTGGGGGAAGTCAGCGGCAGGTGGAACGATCGAGATGTTCCTTTCTGGCAGGAACGCCGAAAGCAGGGTGGGTTCGCGAGTGCCGACATCCGAAAGGCACTGCTCGGTGTGGATTTGGAAAAAGCAGCAGGGAAGTACGAATTTACGGTCGCGGGTCAGCTGCAAGGCGGAGAAACCGTTAGCTGCCACGCGATAGTCGAAGTGACAGAAGGACATTTCGCGACGGAAAGTCTGACGGTGAAGAAGCAGTTTGTCGAACCGAACCCGGAGCAAGAGGCGCGGGCGGAGGCGGAAACGAAGCGACTGCGAGAGATTTACGATCGCGTCACGCCGGAGCGCTTGTGGGATGGAAAATTCCGAATGCCTTTAGTCGGGGACTTCAAGGGAAGCAACTTCGGGAAGCGTCGGATTTTGAATGGACACGCGGGTTCGCCACATAGCGGTGTCGATTTCCCCGCGCCGACTGGTACACCGGTACACGCGGCACAAAAGGGTCGCGTGGTGCTGGCGGAAGAGCTGTATTTTTCCGGGCAACACAGTCATTGTTGACCACGGATTAGGAATTTATACGTTCTATTGCCATTTCTCTGAAATCGACGCGAAAGTAGGCGACGAGGTCGAAGCCGGAACCGTTCTGGGCAAGGTCGGCGCAACGGGCCGCGTAACCGGGCCACATCTGCATTGGGGCCTTCAGGTCGAGCACGCACGGGTGAATGCACTGGATATCGTGAAGGTGCTGTGAAAATAATGGGAAATGATTTGGCAGAGATGGGTTGCGGGTCTTCGATCAGTTCAGCGGGAACAAGTTGAGGACGCCGGTCCAACCTTTCCGAATTTAATTTAGAGGTTGAGTAGACCTGCCTTGACAGTGCTTCGCAGTGAAGAAAATTGCCTAAAGAGAGAAAAATCGTCGGGTTAATCTCAGATACGCACGGACTGCTGAGAAAGGCGGCCGTGCAGGCGCTTCGCGGCTCAGACGTGATTCTGCACGCCGGGGACGTAGGCTCATCTGAGATTTTGGAGACATTGAGAGCTCTTGCTCCGGTGGTAGCGGTGCGCGGGAACGTGGATACGGGCGCTTGGGGGCAAACTCTGCCCTTGACGGAAGTCATTCCAGTTGGTTCCGTGAATATTTATATGCTACACATTCTGCAAGACTTGGACGTGAATCCGGCTGTCGGCGGATTCCAAATAGTCGTAAGCGGACACTCCCACAAAGCGAGCCAGACCGAGAAGGAGGGCGTTCTCTACGTCAACCCTGGCAGCGCCGGCCCAAGACGGTTTCAGCTACCCGCGACAGTGGCACGGCTTGATCTAGATGTCAGGCCGTGGAAGGTCGAATTCATCGATCTTGGCGACGAAATTAAGCCGCTCTCTTGAATTGGTCTCTAAACTGAAGAAAACAAAAATGTTAAAGGGACGGCGGGGAGGATCGGGAGTGGGCATTATCGGAATAAGCAATCAGTGGCATGCTGATTTTGCGTTCGAGCGAAACGTTCGGTGGTTGGCGTGCACTATTTTACGGCGGCGTTTTCCCAAAATGGTGTTGAACTGGAACGGGTAACGTACTAGAGTACCGGAGCAAACGGGGTCAATTTGGTACCGTCCTGCTATTGCCGAGCATGGTGCCAAAGTCCAGAATACGAACAATGTGGACGACGTTCGTACTAGTTTCCTCGCTCGTTTCGACCGTTCACTTCGGCGCCATGTTCACATATGTGTGGGTGTAACGCTGAAGCCAGTCCAGTATGGGCAGGCTTAAGTCCCCGAGTCGTCAAGATCAATCGAGAGGTTAGTGTCTCTCATGGCCATACTTCATTTTCGCTGTAAAGAGCGTCGCCGGACATTGCGGGTAAGTATTACGGTGCCGATCACCGTGCACGGGCAGGACGAAAGCGGCGACAAGTTCCGCGTGAAAGCGAAGTCGCAATCGGTAAACCGCCATGGGGCGCTGCTGCAGATCGATGAGCCTGTTGTTGTGGGGCAGATGCTCATTCTGGTGAATGAGAATAGCGACCGGACGGTGGAATGCAGAGTGGTTTCCGTAAAACGCGACCGCGAGAGCAAAACGTATGTGGGAGTGGAATTTATTTCGGCGGATTCGAATTTTTGGCACATGAGTTTTCCCCTGCCAGGCGCCAGGCCGCTGCGCCGTACGGTTTGATACTAAGGCCTGCCTAGCTTCCAAAAGATTTGGCGATTAACGGAACCGAAAGCCCTCTCATTAGCGGGAGGGCTTTTTCCTTTTGAGGCGGGTCTTTCGAGGATGCGGTTTTGCCGCGGGCTTTTGGGTGGATTTCCGGCGCGGAGCGGGATTGCCGGCAGCAAGAGCCTCGCGGCTTCGCTTAGGCAGCTTGGCCACCACCATATCGTAGGACTCGCGCAACAAGAGCGCGAGTTCGTCGGAAGGAAGCGCGTCCCTTGTTTCCAAAGCGATCCACTTAGCACGAGCCAGATACGGAGCGGGAATGATGCCGGGACGTTCCGTCAACTCCGCGAATTTTTCTGGGGAAACTTTGAAGGTGAGCCAAGTTTTGGCGGGCTGGAGGACCGTGAGCGCGTGAATTTTCCCAGCCACTTTGAAAACGAGGACTTCGCCCCATTGAATTTTTTCGGTGGTCCGGGGGAACGAAAGACAGAGATTTCGGATCCAGTCGATATCCATCGGCGAGCCCTCTCGAACTATCTCGAAGGCTAAGGGATCGCCGGCGCCCAGGCGAGGCCGTCCACGCCAGGAGTGAGCTTGATCGGCGGCAGAAGTCTATGGCCGGGCACGTCCAGCACTTCGATTGTTCCCGGCCTGCGGGCAGCTTACGAAGGCGAATTTGCCATTGGGCGTGAGAAGGAGTTCTCCGGAGGAGGGCGGGATGTCGAAAGATTCTTCAACCTTTGCGCTGGCGAGGTCGATGACGAAAATTTTTCCGGCGGGAGAATCCGCCAACAATTTGCGCCCGTCGGCAGTAGGGGAAGAGGAATAGATCGTGGACTGGACGGCGATCCAACTGGCGACCTTGTTTGTCGTCGTGTCGATGACGGCTATGCGCGGACTGTCCTGGTCGTGAGTGAAGACTCGCTTGCCGTCGGCGGAAATCGAAATGCGCTGGACGGTTTTTGCGACGGGTATGACGGTTATGAGTGAGCGTTGCTGGAGATCCAGAACGCTTACGCTGCCTGCGGCTACGTTAGCAGTGTAGGCGCGGCGGCCGTCCGGGGAAATCACGACCATGTGGGATTCGATCGCGCCGGTGGGAATTTCGGCGATGACTTTGCGAGTGGCAGGATCGATGACGTCCACGGACTTGGAAAGCTCCGCGGTGATATACAGCAGGCCGTCGGGGCCGAACTCGGCGCGGTGAGGACGAAGCGGTTTGCCGAGGTCGATGGTGGCGGCGAGTTTGCGGTCGTGCAAATCGACGATGTCGATGGTGGCGCCGTCCGTGCCGGGTTTGCCGACGCCGGAATTGCCGTAGATGGGAACGTAGGCGAAGCGCGAGTCGGGCGAGACGGCGACTTCGTGGCCGTTGACGCCGACAGTGACTTTGGCAAGCTCTTGGCGTGTTTCCGGATCGATTAGCAGAGCGGTGTGCTCCCGCTGGTTAGCCACGACGAGCATCCCGTGAGCCGCAGGCGCAGGAGTGCGACCACCTCCGGCCACCAAGGCCACGAACATCAAGGAAGCGATCAGCCAAGAAATAGGTGCTGACATGTTTTGCCTCGTTTGCGTACTTTGCCTGCAGAGTCGAACGGCCAAGCGAGCGGATTATATCAGCCCCATGGAGCGTTGCCACGGGATTCCAAGAGCCAGATTTAAGGCGATGCCGAATTTTTTCTGGAGTAACATACGCCGTCGCCTGGGAGAGTCGCCGCGTGGGTGAGGCGCTTCTTAGGACGCGGGAGCCGAGAATGAAAATATTTACAGGAGCGGTGTGGAAAATTTGGCAGAGCGCTCGCGATATGCGGCTTGATTCTTTCGATGCAGACCTCAAGTTTCCGCCGGCGCCCCCCAGGCTCCCGGTAGCTCGATTTCCAGCACCTCAAGCGAAGAAAGACGCGATTGGCCGGCTTATGGCGGCGCGCCTGAAAATACGCATTACTCGAGCCTTGCGCAAATCAATCGGACGAATGTGAAAGAGCTTGCGGTCGCGTGGAGCTTCGACACCGGCGAGCAGGGAGGGCTGGAGACAAGCCCGATCATTGTCGAAGGCGTGTTATATGGGATTACGCCGACGCAGAAAGTGTTCGCGCTGGATGCAGCGAACGGGAAGCTTTTGTGGAAATTTGATTCCGGGATAAAAGGAACCCAACCGGACCGCGGGCTGGCCTATTGGGCGAGCGAGAAAGATAAGCGCATTCTGGTTGGCGTGATGAATTTTTTGTATGCTCTCGATGCCGGCACGGGAAAGCCGGTGGCGACGTTTGGGAAAGACGGCCGGATTGATTTGCGGGAAGATCTGGGGCGGAAGGCAGAAACGCAGTCGGTGGTTTTGACGAGTCCGGGGATTGTCTACAAGGATTTGATCATTGTGGGGGGGCGCAATCCGGAGACGCTGCCGGCGCCGCCCGGGAGATGTTCGCGCCTACGACGTGCGAACGGGGAAGTTGCGCTGGTCGTTCCACACCATTCCGCATCCCGGCGAATTCGGTTATGAGAGCTGGCCGAAAGACGCGTGGAAATACAGCGGCGCGGCGAACAATTGGGCGGGAATGGCGGTCGACGCAAAGCGCGGAATCGTTTATGTGCCTACGGGATCGGCGGCGTTCGATTTTTATGGCGGCGACCGCCGGGGTGACGATTTATTCGCCAATTGCTTGATTGCGTTGAACGCGGAAACAGGGGAAAGAATCTGGCATTTTCAGGGAGTGCGTCACGATCTGTGGGACCGAGACTTTCCGTCGCCGCCAACACTGGTGACGGTGAACCGCGACGGGAAAGATGTCGATGCGGTGGCGCAAACGACCAAGCAGGGATTTGTTTACTTGTTCGACCGCGTGAGCGGGAAGCCGCTCTTCCCGATCGAATACCAAAAGTATCCGCCGAGCGATGTGCCCGGCGAGCTTGCCGTCCGCGTTGCAGCCCTTGCCGGCCAAACCGGCGCCGTTTGCGCGGCAATTTCTTAGCGAGGACATGCTGACAAATCGCACGCCTCGAAGCGCACGCGTGGGCGCTCGAGAAATTCCGAACATTCCGCAGCGAAGGGCAATTTGTTCCGTTTAGCGTGGGAAAAGACACGGTTATCTTTCCTGGATTCGATGGTGGCGCCGAGTGGGGTGGCTCCGCCGTTGATACGCAGACGGCAATTCTTTATGTGAATGCAAACGAAATGGCCTGGACGGGCGCGCTGGCGCCCGAACACGGGGGAAAACAGTCCCAAAGGGCTATATCTGAGCCAGTGCAGCGTTTGCCACGGGGAGAAAATGACGGGATCGCCGCCGGCGATACCGTCGCTCGTCGGAGTCGGCGAGCGGCTTTCCGCCGCGGCAGATTGCAGCCACCATCAAGAGCGGCAAAGGACGGATGCCGGCGTTTCCGAATTTTGATGACGGGCAGATCTCTGCGCTGGTGGATTTTCTGCTGAGCGGGAAATCCAAGGAACTGGCGAGTTCGGAGCCTCCCCCGCAGGACATGAAATTCCGGTTCACGGGCTATCACAAGTTTTTGGACCCGGACGGTTACCCGGCAATCGCGCCGCCCTGGGGAACGCTCAGCGCGATCAATCTGAACACCGGGGAATACGTCTGGAAAATAAACTTGGGCGAGTATCCCGAACTTGCAGCAAAGGGACTGAAGAACACGGGCACGGAAAATTATGGAGGCCCGGTGGTGACGGCGGGAGGGCTGGTGTTTATCGGTGCGAGCGATTTTGACAGGAAATTTCACGCCTATGACAAAGGCACAGGCAAATTGCTTTGGGAAACGACACTGCCGTTTTCCGGGAATGCGACTCCGGCGATTTACGAAGTGAACGGGCGGGAGTTTGTCGTGATCGCTGCAGGCGGAGGGAAAGATCTTAAATCACCCTCAGGCGGGGTGTACGTGGCTTTCGCGCTCCCAAAATAAAAGCGAGACGCACCTCATAGAGGCCGCGCGGTCGTAGAAAAGCGGGAAACGCACTGCAGACGGCTCTAATCCCCTCAGTGCAACGCAGTCGTGACCGAATAGATTGGCGGGAGATGCGCTGAGAGAACGTGCCAGGAATCGCCGGCATCTCGCGTATGAAACAGTGTTCCACCCGTCGTGCCGAAGTAAATCCCGGCCGGGTCGCGATCGTCCGAGGACATTGCTTCGCGGAGAACGAGGTCGTAGGCATTGGATTGCGGCAAGCCCTTGCTCAGAAACTTCCACGTCTTGCCGCCATTACGGCTGCGCGCCACGCGGAGCTTTCCTTTGGGAACATAGCGCTCCTCCGGCAGAATCGATCGGGAAGGTGAAGAGAGTGTCTTTTTCGGCCGCGGGAACGGCCAGCCGAAATCCAAAGCGTGAAGGAAGACCCTTCGAGATGTCGGTCCATTTTTCGTCGCTAAAACCGGCGCGGTAGACGCCGCAATGATTTTGTTGGTAGAGCGGCCTCCGGATTGCGGGGTGGGCTTTCAGTTTGTGGACGCATTGGCCGACTTCGGGAAATTTTTCAGGCCCAAAATCGACAAGGACGTTTCCGTTGAAAGGCGTCCAAGTTTTTCCACTGTCGTTCGAACGAAATGCGCCAGCCGCGGAAATCCCCACGATGAGACGACCTTTGCCGAGGCATTGAATCGAGTGCACCATCATGCCGCCGGCTCCCGGATTCCACTTCTCGCGCGTCGGATGATTGCACAAGCCGGCGACCATTTCCCAATTCGCGCCATTGTCGCCGCTGCGAAAGAGCACGCCGGGATCGGCGCCAAGATAAACGACGTCCGGTTCGTCTTCCGCGCCGGGTGCGATATGCCAGATGCGCTTGAGAGTGGCGTCCGGCGTCGCTTTCAGCTCCATTCCTTTTTCAGTGACTTGCCACGATTTACCGGTAATGCCTTTAACTTCGAGCCCTTTTTCGGAGATTTGCCACGTTTTGCCGTTGTCGGTGCTGGCGTGAAGATGCGGACCGAACCAGGCGTTTCCCGACCGCCGCGTAGTGGCGCTTCGGGTCGCGAGGATCCTGCGCGACGTGATGTACTTCCTGGCCGGCGAAAAATGGACCCATCGCAGTCCCACTTCTTGCGGTCTTTCGAGGTGAACGCAAACGCGCCTTTGCGAGTGCCGACCCAGATTCTTATGAGAAAACTTACGGGCCATGGAACGCCTCCGACCGAGAGAAGCTATGGCAGATCCTGAACTACGACGGTAATACGCATTTTATCGCATAACGCGTGCAATTGAAGAAGCCTTATCGTTTTCTTCGGCTCGATCCATGCTCAACTCCGCGGGATCGGAGTGATCTTCGTTGCCGGTCGATGTCGATCGCAGGGGGACGGGTTCCCGCTGTCCCGCTGGGCAGTTTCTGATTGTGCGCTTGTCCAAAAATTTCGCTGTTAAAGTCCCGGAAGATGACCTAAGAATGAAGAGCAGTCACGGCTCGTTCGAGCCGAAAGTACCTCTTTGGTGCGTTTGCCGCGTTCAGGTTGGCTGGGTCATCGCGGCAAAGGTGCAAACGGTGGATCGAGGAACATCTGGCAGTCCGAGCCAAAAATCGGACGAGGAGGAGTGGTTCATGAAAATTAAAATCCTAGGTGTAGTGATTCTCGCAGCCTTGATTTTGGCGGTGGCGTTCAGCGCCTCTGCCCCGGCCGCACCCAATACCGCTAGTGCGAGCGCAGTGCCCGCTCCGGCGCCAGCACCCGAACCAGCCAAAGCGACTCCGGCAGACCATCCGGAAATTCACGATGCGCTCAATTCTCTGCGTCACGCGAGAGAGCATCTGGAACACGCTGCGCACGATTTCGGCGGCCACAGAGTGGAAGCACTCCGGGCAACGGACGAAGCGATTCGCCAGCTCGAAATCTGCCTGAAGTATGACAGGTAACGACTAAGTCTTATCGCGAAGCTTCCTCAGGCAGCGCCTCGCAAGTTGCAACAAGCGAGGCGCTGCCTTTCGTTTTGGAGTTGAGTCAATCGGAGAATCCTGGTTACTTCCTCGAAGACGTTCGTCCCCCCTCATCCACGCGAAGCGGATGGAGAATCCAGCCAGAGTCATACGTGTTCCCCCCGTGTTGTAATACAATCGCGCGGCTGTGGTGTGCCGAGGAGAAAAGCCGATGCTGGATCGCCGACGATTCTTGAGTGCTTGTTCCGGGCTGGGGCTGGGCGGGACGCTGTTTCCCGGAGTCCTTTGGGCGCAAGCGCAGACCCAGGGGGCGACAAAGATCACCAAGGAGATGATCGACAACGCCGCCGCGATTGCGCATGTGCCCATCCCCGAAGATGCCAAAGAGATGATGCTGGACAAACTGAACCAGCAAGCGAAGAGCTACGAAGCGATTTATGCCCTGCACATTCCGAATTCCGTCGAGCCCTGCCTGATCTTTGATCCAGTCGTGTCGGGGATGAAATTTGAAACCGAGCGGCGGCCTTCCCGGATCTCGAAGCCTTCGATTCTGGCTGCGCCTGGCACTCCCAAGAATTTAGAAGACGTGGCCTTTGCGAGTGTGCGCGAACTAGCCGAGTTAGTGCGAACGAAAAAAGTGTCTTCGGTCGCGCTGACGGAGATGTATCTGCAACGGCTGAAGCGTTACGATCCCAAACTAAAATTTGTGGTAACGCTAACGGAAGAACGCGCACGCTCCAAAGCGAAAGAGGCGGACCGCGAGATTTCCGCCGGGAAATATCGCGGCCCTCTGCACGGCCTGCCCTGGGGCGCCAAGGATTTGCTTGCGGCAAAAGGTTATCGAACGACGTGGGGCGCGGGCGGATTTGAAAATCAGATGATCGATGAAGACGCCACCGTGGTGAAACGGCTGGATGAAGCGGGAGCGGTGCTGGTAGCAAAGCTGACGCTCGGCGCTTTGGCGCTGGGCGACAATTGGTTCGGCGGCGTGACGCGCAATCCCTGGAATCCAGGGCAAGGATCAAGCGGCTCATCGGCCGGACCGGCTTCCGCGACGGCCGCGGGATGTGTGGCCTTCAGCATCGGGTCGGAAACGCTCGGGTCGATTTCCTCGCCGTCGACACGCTGCGGTTGCACGGGCTTGCGGCCTTCGTTCGGGCTCGTGCCGCGAACCGGGGCGATGCCACTTTCCTGGAGCATGGACAAGCTTGGGCCGATTTGCCGCGCCGTCGAGGATTGCGCCCTTGTGCTGGAAGCGATTTACGGACCGGACGGCGCGGACCCAAGCGTCAAGAATGCGGCGTTCCATTGGGATGCGGCGCTGGATTGGCGGAAGTTGCGCGTAGGTTATCTGAAGGCGGATTTCGAGCCGAGGCCGGAAGAGGCGTCGGCGGAGCCGAAGGAGGAGCCTGCGGCGACACCGGAAGAGCAGAAGAAGCGAGACGAACAGAAGCGGCGCAGGGAGGCTATACGAGCGCGAGCGGAGTACGACAGAAAATATAACGATGCGGCGCTCGCGAAGCTGAAAGAGATGGGCGTCCACCTCATTCCCGTGGAGATGCCGAAATTTCCCTACCAATCCATGGTGACGATGCTGTCCGCCGAAGCGGCGGCAGCGTTTGATGAATTGACGCGGACGGGTAAGGATAAATTGCTCACATCGCAAAGGGCGTCTGACTGGCCAAATTCATTTCGTTCAGCGCGGTTCATTCCGGCGGTCGAATACATCCAGGCGAGCCGGGCGCGGCGGTTGGCCATGGAAGCGGTTTCCATAGTGTTTGAGGCGGTCGACGTAATTGTCGCGCCGACAAACGGCGGAGAGCAACTCGTTATCACGAATCTCACTGGGCAACCGTCCGTAATTTTGCCAAACGGATTCCGCGGCGAGGATGCGCCGAAGCCTCCGACGGACGATCCCAGCGATTTTCAAAATGCGGGCGGACCGGGAACGCCGGTAAGTCTTACCTTCCTGGGGAATCTATACGGAGAAGCTAAGCTGCTGGCACTCGCCCGAGCCTATCAAGAGGCGACGGGATTCCAACGAAAGCATCCGGAGTTGTGAAGTAATTGAGTGGTTGAGCACGGGCGAAGCTTAATGGATGCGCGGTGCCTAGTCAGAGGCCTAGTCCTACTTTATGTACCACAAAGGCGCACGGTGATTTGGGGTCAGTTTCGCTTTACGAGAATCGCGACCGGGAATTGAACCAATTGACCTTCAGAATCGTATAACAGTGCGAGGTGCAGAATCGCGAGGCCACCTAAACGGATTGCGCCTGAAGGTCGCAAATATTGCCGGAGATTGACCAAGGCTAGAAGGGGAAGTACGATTTTCGCAACTGGCGGGCCGTTCGGCTGATCGCAGAAAAAGGAGACTTTGTGTACTGCTCAAAATGTGGAAGCGAAATTTCCGCGACGACGGCGTTCTGCTCCACGTGCGGCCAAGCCATCTTCAGCCTTGCACCGGCAGTTCCATCGTTATCTCCTGTCGATCCAAATCAATACACGCCGGTTGTTCCAGCGAGCTATGGCGGCGTGGCGTATGCCGGTTTCTGGCTCCGATTCGTTGCTTTCTTAATCGATGGCGTGGTTTCTGGTTTCCTCTTCCTGGTCCTTCTTATTCCTCTTTTCATCTTGACGGGTGCCGGGGCGGCGCTGAGCCGCATCGCCTCGGGCGAGGATATAAGCGAAGACGCGGGGGCCTTCCTGGCGTTTGGTTTTATTCTCGGATTTTTCGCCATAACAATTGGGGTCAGATGGCTGTACTACGCGCTTTCGGAAAGTTCCTCGTGGCAAGCCACGCTGGGGAAAAAGATCCTCAATCTAACGGTTACCGACATGACGGGCCAGCCGATTTCGTTTGCCAGAGCGTCCGGGCGTTACTTCTCGAAGTTTGTTACCAACCTGATTCCCCTCGCGATTGGCTACATCCTCGCGGGCTTCACCCAGAAGAAGCAGGCCATTCACGACATGATTGCGAGCTGCCTGGTTCTGCGAAACGTCTGAAGTCATCCTCGATGAAGCCGCAGCCTTTCAGAGCCCCTTTTGCATGGGGTAGCCCTTTTCGACCCAATCTGCCGCAAAGCTCGTCGGCAAAACAAGAACGCGGACGTGGGTGAATCCCAGTTCGTGCAGAGCGTTGTAGGCTGGGCGGATATTCGGACAGCGATCGAACGGGCAGCAACCGCAATAGATAACCACATTCGCGGAGCGCGGAAGCGTGGCTAGCCATTTTTTCAGTTCCGCGAGGCCTTCCTCCTTGGAAGCGGTGCCGTGGAAGGATGCGTCCGGCACGTGCCCACCCTCGAACAGCGTTCGAAAGCCCACGTAAACAATTGTCGGAGAGTTTGCGCCCTTCGCGCCGGCAAGTTCGCGCGCGAAGTCAGCAGCTTGCAGCACCTGCGAACTGGGCCAGGGATCGGCGGCCTTTTCTTGAGTCGCTGCGCCGCTATGCGCAGGCTGGAGAAGGGACGCAAGGGACAGCATGGCCGAAATGCCAATTAGAAAAAGCACGGCACATCTTAGAGGTTTGGATGGAAACAGCATGATCCGTTCACTCCGCGCACGATTGTAGGGCCAAATCGCCGCAGCGGCCACGCATTTCCATTCGGGCCGCGGCCGGTTAGGATGGCCGCGCCCTGCCGTGTCGTGCCAAACCTTATTTCTTGAGTTCCGCGCGCGTGCGTTGGAGCTTGATGGCGGTGGTGCGCAGGGTTTCCGGCACATTCTTGTTGCTGGTCAATTTCTTGAGGTCCATGACATTGACCATCGGGAGCATGTGGAGAGAAACGTCCAAGGGAGTCTTCGGGTTGTTGAGAAGGTTGCGAACCACGGCGTAGTTTTTTCGAAACTTGCGGTTGCTGGCGATCAGCCGAAGAATCTCGTCCGTGAGGCTCGTCATGGTCGCGAAGGCTTCGACTTCCTGATCCGTAAGGCGAGGCGATTGCAGCACGGCGCGCTGAACCACCTTGTTCGAATCGCGAATCAGCGTGCGCCGCGCTTCGGAGCCGCCTTTGATGGCGAATTGCACGCGCTCGGAAACGCTCATCTTTGCGAGGCGCTCGATCAGCGTCTGGCGCTTGACGATATCCGGCTCGGCCTCGGCGGCCGCTTCCGCGAGGGCCGCC
This sequence comes from uncultured Acidobacteriota bacterium, assembly GCA_963804545.1. Classification (GTDB taxonomy): domain Bacteria; phylum Acidobacteriota; class Terriglobia; order Acidiferrales; family UBA7541; genus Acidiferrum. The sequence goes on along the minus strand of CAWDQW010000003.1, from coordinate 771,934 downwards.
GCATCCATGGCGGAGCCCAGCAGTTCGTGCAGTTGATGCTTCTGATCCGCGGTAATGGAAGTGGAATGCTCGAGCGCGGCCGCCAGGGCCGGAGATTCGCTGACGCGCTCCAACTCTTCCATGAGCGCCGTTATACCGAGAGAAGAGAGATGGCGCGCAACCGGTACCAGATATTCCGCCGGGCAGTTTTTATTCTGCACCATTGCGTCGCAGACTCCGGGTTTGTCGGCGAGATGTTTTCCGGCGTAGGCGAAGAGTGCGGGGATGGCTTTCTCGCGTTTCAGCGCTTCGACAAAGGTTTCCACAGGTTGCGAGAGAATGGCTTGCTGGGCGCGTTCGGAAACCATTTCATCGGGATCTCCGGCGAGCACGGCGAGAATTTCCGCGCGATCCGCGGGCGCGAGGTGCGCTCCGCCGGCGCAAACCGCAATCTTGCGCTCGCGGGGAGCGCGGCCTGCGCGAAGATCTTCCAGCACTTCAGGGCTGAGAGGTTCCACCGGACGCCTGCCTCAAATCCTTCTCGGTCAACACTATTGTACCGGAGGCTCCGGGAGTTCCAACGGGCGGCATAGCGCGCCCGTTCAATTCCAGCAACACTGCCGAAGAGTCGGCTGCGGTCACCTCAAATTGTTGCCTGGCGGAAAAATGATGCGTTTCGCCGGCGGAAATCTCGGCGTCCAAAAGCAATGTGCCGTCGGCGACGATGCGCACGCGCGTCGCCGCGGAAGTGGAAACAGCGAGGTCCAACGGAACAGTGGCTGAAGAAGTCACGGGCTCAGCAGGTGGCTCAGCAGCCGAGGCCGGAAGCACGCTCGCCGTTCCGGCTTGCGTCTGTGCCGGCAAAAGCGCGGTGGAAGAAGTGCGCTTCGCGGCGCGATGCGCGGCATAACGCCGCCAGCCATAAATTCCGCCCGCGATGAGGCCGCCAAGCACGGCAAGCAACGCGATCACAGCGAGGATCGGAATCCAGATAGACGGGCGGGGAATCTTGTTTTCGTAAGGTTGAGGAACCGGCAAGTTCTGTTCGCCGCGCGCCATGTCGTATTCGGCAAGCAGATTTTCCTCGTCGAGACCCAAGTAGCGCGCGATGGAGCGCACAAACCCGCGATTGAATATGCCGCCGGGGAGCTTGTCCCACTCCTCATTTTCGAGAGCTTCGAGAAAGCGCGGGCCGATGCGTGTGGCCGTCGTGACTTCCTTCAGCGAAACTTCACGCATCTCGCGCTCGCGCTTCAGGCGTTCGCCAAACGTTCCCGTAGCCATCAATCGAAACCTGTCCTCGCCGATACCTTGCACGAGCGCGACAGCAATCTTGACCGCGCCATTCGGAAAAAATCCCCTCGACGGCACTATAGGCGGTGTCGCGCGGCAGTGTCAAACAACAGGAATTCTACAGGAACTTTCCGAAAGCCCATTGAAATCAGCATGAACTCGCATCGGTTTCAATCCGGTCATGGGTCCGCGTCGTTCGATAATGCAGATATTTCTCTCAATACTTCTCCCCTGCAAATGGCTCGGCCACGACTTGGTATTCGTCCTCATATACAACGTATCCAACTCGGTCCGTCTTCAACATCCGAACGGGAACCCCATGATGCTGAAGAATCGCGACCAAAGATCTGACATGAGCAATATGTTCGTGAGCAGTGTCTTTGAACCACGAGATCGCCCTACTTTTCTTATTATGAAATGGAGGCTTCGCAGTCGTAAACCGAGTCGGTTTTAGTAGATTCTGGTCGAACCATCGGCCAATGAGGTCGTCCTGGTCCTTCTCGTGGGGGGAAAGCACGCCCAACTTACGCAACTTGCTAATTCCTTGAAAGACGCCAAGCTCTCTCTCAGAATCGTCATCTATTTCAGGAACCACGAAGCGCAGGAACATAGTCGTGCTTTTTCCCATCGCCACGATTCTAACGCAGGAATGATGTATATATTTGTTTTGGGTGTCTGGAACCTACGCAGTTTGGCCATCACAGTCAGGACCTTAGAGAGTCCCTTGGAAGAAAAAATACCAACTCTTCGCGACAACCCACCCACAGCTATGCTTTTGCCTCACGCAGGATTCTGGATTCGCTCCATCGCGGCAATCATCGATCTGATTCTTCTGGTAGTTCCGTTCGCCGTCTTTGTATCCTTTTTCGGCCGCCGCGATGGGGATCTCGAATCCCTTTTTCAATCATCGCGCGGGAACGCCGCTCAACGAGACGCTCGCCAAGTGGGGACCCACGTTTCTGTTCCTCTGCGTTTGTTTTTTCGCGGCGGAAAGCTGGCTGTACTTTGCGCTTTCAGAGAGTTCGCGGTGGCATGCGACGCTCGGCAAGCGGCTCCTGGGGCTGTATGTCGCCGACGCCGCCGGCAAGCCCGTGGATTTCTGGCGAGCCAGCCTGCGCTTTTGTGGCGGACGCCTCTTGGTGCACGTCCCCGTCCTTGGCGGCTACTATTTTGTGATCGACTGCCTCTTCGTCGGCCTGGCCCCCAGCAAGCGCGCTCTGCACGATATACTTTCCGGCTGCCTGGTCTTACGTGAAGGCGCCCACAGTTCATTTGTTCGATGAGTCTTCGATGATGCTGCGAGCTTGCGGCTACGTCCGGTACCGGCCGATGGCAAGATAGCCACGCCTGTACCACGAGATTCTTGCACCGCTTTTTGCGAGGCGCCTATACTGGCAAAGATTCGAGGACCAGCGCCGAATCGCGCTCGTGGTGTTGTCTTCCGCGGCGGCGATGGTCTGGCCTGTAAAACTTTCAAAGCGGGGATCAACCGAGCGTGGACGAAGTAAAGCAGTTTCCAGCCGTGGAACGCCGCCGCAATCCCGCGGTTTCCGCAGAGCAACGCGAAGCCGGCGAAGTCGCCATCTTCCAGGAGTTGGGGAAGGCGCTGACCTCTTCGCTGCAGCTCGACCAGGTTCTCCGCACCATCATGGAGAAAATCGACGAGTTTCTTCGCCCGGACAACTGGTCTTTGCTCCTGCTTGATGAAACAAAACAAGAACTCTATTTCGAGCTGGCGGTTGGCAAGGCTTCTCAAGCTCTGAAAGATGTTCGCATTAAGATTGGGCAGGGTATCGCCGGCTGGGTGGCGCAACACGGAGAAACCGTGGTCGTCCCGGACACTTCCAAGGACACGCGCTTTTTCGGCAAGGTGGACGAAAAAACGAAAACCGAGACGCAATCGATCGTTGCGGTTCCCGTTAAATTTCGCGATACTTGCCTCGGTGTCATCGAGCTGATCAATTGCTTCGGCCCCGAGGGATTTGACGATCGGGACCTCAAGCTGCTCGAAGCTCTTTCCGACTTTGCCGCCATCGCGCTCGAAAATGCCCGGCACGTAAAACGAATTCACGAGCTGACCATCACCGACGATTGCACCAGCCTGTACAACGCGCGGCACATGGGCTTCATCCTCGAAACGGAAATCTACCGTTCGCAACGCTATAACTACCAATTTTCGCTGGTATTCATAGACCTGGACCATTTCAAGCAGGTGAACGACACGCACGGGCATCTGGTTGGCTCGCGCCTGCTCGCGGAAATTGGCAATGCGCTCAAAGCTCATTGCCGCCTGATCGATTTTGCGTTCCGCTATGGCGGCGACGAATTCGTGATCCTCCTGCCGCAGACGTCGAAGGATAATGCGCTCAACGTCGCCCGGCGCCTCCATAAACTGATCCGCGAAACCCTCTGGCTGGATGAAGATGGTTTGGGTATCCGTCTTACGCCAAGCTTGGGCGTTGCCTCCTATCCTACCGATTCGCGGACCAAAGAGGGCCTCCTGCACCTCGCCGATGAAGCCATGTACCTGGTCAAAAATACGAACCGCGACAGCGTGGCCGCGGCTAACATCGGAATCCTGCCGGACACGACCGCGGCCGCTGCCGAATCCGCCGGGTAGTTTCTCTCGCGCCCTTCCTCGCATTCCCCCACCTTCTATACAGCCCCTGAGAATTTTGCTTAACTGAACCTATGCGAAGAAGCGAAGCCGCGCGGTATGCGCGCTGGTCCGCGGCTGTGGCGCTGCTGCTGGCCTGTCTGACGGCCGCCGTGTATCTGAAGCGTGGCTGGCAAAGAATCATTGAAAGCAAAGCGGCACCCCCGCCTGCACCGCTCAACGTTGAAAAACAATCCAGCGGACTGACATTCTCGAAAATGGATGGGCCGCGCAAGATTTTCACGGTCGAAGCCTCGAAGTCGACCGATTTCAAAGACCAGAACGCCAGTTTGCTCGAAAACGTCATTGTCACGATTTTTGGAAAAGCCGGCGACCGGCACGACACGATTCACACGCAAAGTTGCCAATACCGGAAAGGCAGTGGCGGCGTCACCTGCAACGGCGATGTCCAGATTGATTTGGAGAGCGCGGCGGATGTGGCCCGCAGCGCAAAGGATCACGCCATCCAGCCACAGATTGTGCATGTCGAGACTCGCGGCGTGAATTTCGATCAGGGCACGGGCGCCGCTGTCACAGACCAACCCGTGACGTTTACTTTCCCCAATGGGAGTGGCGACGCCGTGGGAGCGGAATACAACTCCCAAGAAGGCACTCTCCGGCTGCTACAGAACGTTCGGCTAAAGCTCCAACCACCCGCGAAAAAGGACACCGCGAAAAAGCCCGCGAAATCGGAATCAACCGACGAAGAAGTTCTGGTGAAAGGCAGCAGTCTCGACTTCGGCCGCGATGCGAGATTGCTTCACATCCTGGGGCCCGCGGAGGCTGTTTCCAGCGACGCCCGATTGACTGCCGGGGAGCTTACGCTCGAACTGGACTCCGCGTTTCGCGCGCGGAGGCTTGTGGCGATTCCAGGCTCGGATGGCAAACCGCCGCAACTAACTTCGCAACGCGGTGACGACACGATGCTCATCGACGCGGACAAAATGACCGCCCAGCTTGCTCCGGAAGGGTGGGTCACTCGAGTCGATGGCGCAGGCAGCGTGCATGGCGTGCGTCATGGCCAACAGGAAGAGGACGAAGTCCACGCGGACGCAGGCTCGCTGGATTTTTGGCCGCGAGCCAATCGCGCCAAAGAAATGAATCTCACCGGCGGAGTTTTTCTCAAAACGCGTATGAGCAAGAGCAGCGACACGCGAGTCCTACAGACGGGCGCGCTTCGCATGGAATTCAGCGAAGGAAAAGAAGGCCAGCCCGCCAAGCCCGCCAGTGCGGAGACCCTCACGGCGGGAAGCATGGAATGGACCGACGCCGCCGCACAACCCAACGCGGCCCCCACGCGCACGAAGTTACAAGCCGACAAGCTGCAGTTGGCGTTTGGAGAAGAGGGTAAGCCCAAACAACTGGATGCCACCGGCAACGTCCAAACCGAGCGCGCCTTGGCCGGCCACCAACTCCAGACCGCTACGGCCAAGAGCGGGGTTGCGCAACTTCTTGCCTCGGGTGGCTGGTCGCAAATGGATTTGCAAGGCGACGTGAAGTTGAAAGAAGCGGACCGCAACGCGCAGGCGGATCACGCCACGTTCCTGCACACCGGGCAGACGGCGACTTTGACCGGACACGCAGTCGCTCGCGACGCGACCACCGAGACGCAAGCTCCGCGAATCTTCTTCACAGGAACAAGCGGCGACATTCGCGCCGAAGGCGGCGTGCGCTCCACCGATTTCTCTCCAAACGGAAACGCCGTGCAACTAGCCCAGGTCCCGGCCAACATCACCTCGGACAACATGCAGGGCAATTCGAAAACAGGACGTGCCGTCTATACCGGCCACGCGCGGCTCTGGCAGGGCGATTCCGTTCTGGAAGCCGACTCCATCGAACTCCTTCGCGAAACGAAAGTGCTGAACGCCGCCGGAAAAGTTCGCGCCGTCTTCCCGCAGACGCCCGCACCAGGCGCAGCCCGGGACTTTGCAATCCGGCACGCAAGCCAACACCGGTTGCCAAGAAACCGTTCTCTGGCACGTAAGCTCCGGAACGCTCACCTACAACGACCTCACCAGCCTCGCGCACCTCGAAAAAAATGTGGTCGTCCAATCGCCCGACCAAAAAATCCGAGCGCCCATCATGGATTTGTACTTCACGCGCGGCACCAGCAGTCCCGCAAACGCCTCGGCCGGCAATACAAACCGGACTCCCACCACTCCCGGCGCCCAGCAGATCAGCCGCGCCGTCGGAACCGGCGGCGTCATCGTCGATCAAGCCGGCCGCCGCGCCACCGCCGAGCGCGGAGAATACACCGCGTCCGACGGCAAGTTCGTCATGACCGGCGGAGATCCCACGCTTTACGACAGTACCGAAGGCACCACCAAGGGCCGTCAATTGACCTTCTATTTAGCGGATGATACGATCATCGTCGACTCTGAAAATGGTTCGCGCACGTTGACGAAACACCGAGTCGAGAAATGACGCGGCCGCCGAGCGGCCGTTCGTGACGAGGTATGCTGAAACTCCAGGCCGTCGAATTAAGCAAGTCGTATCGCGGTCGCAAGGTCGTTGATGACGTTGAACTGGAGATCGGCCAGGGTGAAGTCGTCGGGCTCTTGGGACCCAACGGCGCAGGTAAGACCACTACCTTTTATATTCTAGTCGGTCTCGCCCGGCCAGACTCCGGCCACGTTCTCCTGAACGGCGGCGAAATCACCGACCTACCCATGTACCTCCGGGCCCGCAGTGGAATCAGCTACCTTCCTCAGGAACCCTCGGTTTTTCGCCAACTGACCAGCGAAGAAAATCTGCTCGCCGTTCTAGAGACCCTTCCTCTCACTCCCGAGCAGCAGCGAGACCGGCTCGAAGAGCTATTGGTTCAAATGGGACTCGAAACCGTGCGCACGAGCAAGGCCTATACGCTTTCTGGCGGAGAACGCCGCCGCCTGGAGATCGCACGCTCGCTCACTTTGCAGCCCTCTTTCATCCTTCTCGACGAACCTTTTTCTGGCATTGACCCTCTAACAGTGAAGGACCTTCAGGAGATCATCCGGGGCCTCAGCCGCTCCGGCATCGGCATTCTGATCACGGACCATAACGTCAGGGAAACACTCAACGTGACGGACCGCGCATACATCGTGAATCATGGGAAAATAATGGCTAAGGGCACTCCGCTTGAACTAAGCAACGATGCGGAAGTGCGCCGAGTTTACCTGGGCGATCATTTCCGCCTGAACTAAAATCTTGTTGGGGACTTTGAAGGGATAATCGGAACCGATCATGGCCTGGCAGGGACTCAAGCTCAACCTACGAGTGGCGCAGAAGCAGATTCTGACGCCCGGCCTCGTGCAAATGGTGAGCGTCCTCGCCCTGAACCGCCTCGAACTCCGCGAGATGATCAACCAGGAGATGATTGCCAACCCGGTCCTCGAAGAGCTCAGCGAAGAAGCCACCCAGAGCGACAACTACAGCGACGAAACCTTCCTGAAAGCCGAAACGGAAAAACTTCCCGAAAAGCCCGAAGCCAATCCTTTCGACGAATTTGACGTCGGCAGCTTTTTCAACCAATACCTCGACACCGGCGGCGACGGCGGCCAATCCCAGGAAAGAGAAGTCTCCGAGCGCCCCTCTTTCGAAAAGTTTCTCTCCTCACCCAGCGGCCTCACCGATCATCTCGCCTGGCAGTTGAGCATGACTATCTGCTCCGAAGCCGTCACCGAGCTCGCCGAAAGCATCATCGGGAATCTCGATGAAAATGGATATTTAACCGCTTCGACGGAAGAACTCGTTCAGAATGGCAAATTTTCTCAGGACGATCTTGATGACGCCCTCGCCGTCGTCCAAGATTTCGATCCCATCGGTGTCGGCGCGCGCGATCTGCGCGAATGCCTGCTGCTCCAATTGAAGGCCTTCGATCCCACGAATACGCTTGCCCAGCAAATCGTCTCTGAACATTTGAAGCAGGTGCAGTCCAACCAGTTGAAAGAAATTGCCCGCGCGCTAAACCGTCCTTTGGAGGTCGTCAAACGCTCGCTGGAAGTGATCAAGAAGCTCGACCCCCGCCCCGGACTGCGTTACAACAAGACCGAGCCGCGTCTCGTCGAGCCAGACGTTTATTTCCGCAAAGTCGATGATCAGTGGCAGGTCTTCTTGAACGAAGACGACATGCCGCAGCTGCGCCTGAGCCCCACGTACCGCCGTCTCCTCGCCCGGGACGCCGCCGATCGTGACGTTCGCAACTACGTCAAGGAACGCTTCACCGCCGCCATCCAGCTGATGAAAAATATCGAGCAGCGCAAGCACACCATCCTGCGCGTCTGCCAATCCATCATCGCCCGCCAGGGCGAATATCTCACTCACGGCCCGGACGCTCTCAAGCCCATGATGATCAAGGAAGTCGCCGAAGAAGTCGGCGTGCATCCCTCCACGGTCAGCCGCGCCGTCGCCAGCAAGTACGCGCACACTTCGCAAGGCGTCCTCGAGCTTCGCTCTTTCTTCAGCGAATCGGTGAACGGCCCCGAAGGCAGCGGCATGTCGCTGCTCACACTGAAGCGGCTCGTCAAGAAAATGATCGAAGAGGAAGACACCACCAAGCCGCTCACCGATGAGCAGATCGCCAAGAAACTCGACGACGCCGGCATCCACGTCACCCGCCGCACCGTCGCCAAATACCGCGAAGACATGCGCATCCCCAGCACTCACCAGCGCCGGGTGAAGAGCTGAGCGCCCGCCTCACGTGAAGCAGCCCACCCGACAGGACGCGCGCCACCTTGTCATCCTCACCGGCCTTTCCGGCTCGGGAAAAAGTACCGTCCTCCGCGCTTTTGAGGACATGGGCTTCTACTGCGTCGATAATCTTCCCGTCGAATTGATTCCCATTTTTGCGGAGCTGCATGCCGCGGGCGAAGGTGATTTTGCGCCGCGCCGCCTTGCTGGTGGATGCGCGCGAAGGCGTGCAACTCGAAAAGCTACCCGCTCTGCTGAAGCACCTGCGCAAAGATCATCCCATCACGCTGGTCTTCATCGATGCCAGCGATGATGCGCTCCTCCGCCGCTACAGCGAGACGCGCCGCCCTCATCCGCTGGGCAAAGCTTTGTCCGTTCGCGAAAGCCTGCGCCACGAACGCACTCTCATGGAGCCCATCCGCAAACTGGCGGACGTGGTCATCGACTCCACGCAGTTCAACGTCCACGAACTCCGCCACTTCGTCACCGAGCGCTTCAAGAATCCCGATCAGCGTCCCATGCTGGTTTCCGTCGTCAGTTTCGGCTACAAATACGGCGTCCCTACGGACTCCGACCTGGTTTTCGATGTGCGTTTCTTGCCCAACCCCCACTTCGTCCCGGCCCTGCGCCGCTACACCGGCAAAGATCCCAAAGTCCAGAAGTACATTCGCTCGTTCCCGCAAAGCGGCGAATTTCTCCGCCGGATCGAAAGCTTGCTCACCTACCTGATCCCGCACTACATCAGCGAAGGCAAAAGTTATCTGACCATCGCCATCGGCTGCACTGGCGGCAAACATCGCTCCGTCATGCTCAGCGAAGAAATCAAGAAATCGCTGGCGAAGCGCGGCTTCTCCGCAAAAGTCACTCACCGCGATATTGAGAAATAGTTTTTTTGTCCGCGTTGGGCCGTGTCGCGGAATTATGACGGCTTGCCAGAATCAAAATTTCACCGTCTTCGAGAATTTGGCGCGCGGCCTTACTTCGAATCCACAATCGACACCCATTTCCTGGCGTCCATCGCGGAGTGCGGAACAAGAAAGCGCCTAAATTTGTATCGTCTCTTTGTAAGTCCTTGCAACTCCTCGCCACTATCGACAAAACGAAAAAGCCGCGAGGCTCGGCGGGCTAGCGAGGACCGCGCTCCACGAAACGCCTCACCGTCTTCCGGCCGGAACTGAGCCCAGGCAATCGACTGAACGAATCCCGCAGGTCCAAATCGATCGGATTGCAGAACCTCTTCCACGAATACGCGAATCGGTCCGGGAAACGCATTCAGCGCATCGTGGAACGCCACTATTCCGTGGGGTACCACATGTGGGAGGAACCCGTCCAGATCACTTTTCGCGCCTCCATAGCTGTGATCGCCGTCAATCCACAGAATTCGAATCGGCCGGTTCCAGGATTTCGACACTTCTTTCGAGTACTCGGCGTGCGGTTCCACGTGCTCGGAAACACCAGCGGCTTCGATGTGTCTGAGAAAATCCTGATAGGAGGACGCTCCCGGATTGGCGCCGTGATCCAAAAGAATGGGCGAGTTGTGTGGATCAATAGCGACAATAGGGCCTCCGCCGTAATGGGAAGCAACCTTGGCCAGCATGACGGTAGAGCGCCCCATGAAACTGCCAATCTCCACGATCGCGCCTTTCGCAGGCACACACGCTGCAAGCACTCCCAGAAAGCGGGCTTCTTTCTCCGTGAGATGGCCTGGAACCTTCCGCGTTTCCTCCCACGCATCACTAAGAACGGTTTCCAGGTCATCAGGAATCTTGAGAGTTGCCAAAAGTCGTCTCCGCGAGCTTGCCTATCGCAAACTATTTGAGTCGGATGCTGCTCCGCGAGCTATCCGGCTCGCGCTTTGTCCGCACGCATTAGAATACCATTCGAAATTTAAAGGCGCTGCCCTGCGGGCTTTCACGGGCGGATCGTTGCGCAGGCGCTTTTTCTACTGGAGTGAGGGAAAAACCCTCGGTGATTCTACCGCCGGTTTGCATGCGGCTCGGTCTCCATTTTCCCTATTGCCAATCCCGTCCTCGAAAACTTGACACACCCCAAGCCCGCGCACTAGCGTACCAAGTGCATATTCAGGGAGCCTCCAGCGTGGCCCGTTTGTTTTCACCGCAACTGAAAAGATTATTGAGTTATGTCCGCCCCTACCGCTTCCGCATGACGCTCGGAGTGGTGTTGCTCGCTCTGGTAGCGGTGGCCGAGGGCCTCATCGCCATGATGATTGCTCTCGTTTTTGACCGTGTCTTGAACCCCGGCGCGGCCGATTCGAGCCTTCCCTTGCTGAAGATTCCGCACGTCGGCCACACGATTTATCTTAATCAATTCTTCCCGCCCTCGATCCACAATGTTTGGACGGTTTTTTCGATCTCTCTCCTGATCATCTATTTTTCCAAGGCCCTGACGGAATTTGCGGGTGGCTTCCTGATTCAATCTATCGGTCATTCGGCCATCACCGATCTTCGCAATCAGTTGTACGCCAAGCTCATTCGCCAGCCCATCGCCTTCTTTCAGCACCAGCCTGCCGGTCGTCTCATCTCCGCGGTGATCAATGACGTCGAGCGCGCCCGCCCCGCGCTTTCCGAATATTTGGCGGACGTCTTCCGCCAGGGATTTACTCTCCTCGCTTTCCTCGCCGTGCTTTTTTCCATCGATTGGAGAATGACGTTGAGCTCGATCGTTCTCCTCCCGATGGTGGTCTGGCCGGTGGGGAAGCTTGGCCGCAGGATTCGCCGCTCGGTCGCCAATAGCCAGGACCGCCTCGGCGGGCTCAGCCAGGTCCTTCAAGAAACGGTGAGCGGCAATCGCGTCGTCAAAGCCTTCGGCATGGAAGGCTTTGAAATTCAAAAATTCCGCGAGGCCGCGCGCCAGCTCTTGCGCGAGACGCTCCGCTGGGTTCGCGCCTATGCCGTCAGCTCACCGTTGATGGATTTATTGCAGCCAGTGGTCATTGCGCTGCTCTTGCTCTACGCCCGCGACAAGATCCGCCTCCAAGAGATCACCATGGGCCTCTTCGTGACCTTCGTCTATGCGCTGTTAAGATCCTATGAGCCCGTAAAAAGGATGGGAGCCATTTACCAGCAGTTCCAGCAGGCGCAGGGCGCCACCACGCAAGTATTTGCCTATCTCGATCTTCCCGAAGAAGTGCTCGATGCGCCTAATGCCGCGCGCCTCCCCGCTTTCTCCAAGGAAATCGCGTTCGAGTCTGTCTGTTTTTCGTACGACTCCGCGCCCTTGCTCCGCGCGATAAATTTTGCAGCGCGCAAAGGCGAGGTTGTGGCCATTGTGGGTTCCAGCGGAGCCGGAAAAACGACCTTGGTCAACTTGTTGCCGCGCTTCTATGAGCTCACTTCCGGCTCCATTCGCATCGATGCCCTCGACATTCGCCAAGTCACCATTCGCTCCCTCCGCGAACAAATCGCCATGGTCGCTCAGGAAAATGTCCTCTTCCACGATTCCGTATGGAACAACATCTGCTACGGCCTCACGAACGTTCCCAAGGATCGCGTCGTCGCCGCCGCACAAGCCGCCCTGGCTCACGATTTCATCATGGAATTGCCGAAGCAGTACGACACCGTTATCGGCGAGCGCGGCACCCGTCTGAGCGGCGGCCAAAGGCAGCGCATTGCCATCGCACGTGCCATACTTAAAGACTCTCCCATCCTCATTCTCGACGAAGCCACTTCCGAGCTGGATGCGGAGTCCGAAATGTACGTGCAAAAAGCTCTCGCCAATCTGATGGTAGGACGCACCACTTTCGTCATCGCGCATCGCCTGGCCACCATCCGCCGTGCGGACAAAATTCTCGTCCTCGAGGAGGGCCAAATCCGGGAGTGCGGCACGCACACGGAACTCATGGCGCGCGGTGGAACCTATGCGCGCCTCCATGATTTGCAGTTTGCGGACGATGATATTCTCGCGCCGGCACAGGCAGCTCCGGCGAAGGAAACGGCACCAGCGGAAACCCTATGACTCAGTCCTCTGCACTACCCAAAAAAGCCGGCGAATGTTTCTCGATGACCGGCTACTCTCAGGCACGCAGCGAACAAAATGGCTGGGCCGTCCGCGTCAGCGTGAAAAGCGTCAACCATCGCTTTCTGGATCTGAAGCTGCGCCTTCCGGAAGGTTTTGACCTCTACGAGCTGCGCTTGCGCCAGGTTCTGCGAGAGCGCATTCATCGCGGCCACGTCGAGGTGCACGTCAACGTCGATCCCGCTGCCGCCGCCCCCGTTCAGGTCAATCGCGAGCTCGCGCAAACCTACATGCGCGTCGCGGAAGAATTTCGCCAGCAGTCTAGAGCCGCCGCCGATGTGGACGTCGTGGCCATCCTGCGATTGCCCGGTGTCATTGCCGGCCTCTCCGCCGCCGTCCCCGAATCGGAAGAAGACCAGGAACGCCTCGGCCAGGCGCTGGACACCTGCTTGCTCGAAGCGCTCCATAAGCTGGATGATATGCGCCGCGCCGAAGGCCGCCATCTGATCGAAGATTTGCGCGCGCGGCTGGCGCGCATCGCTGCCGAGACCGAAAAAGTCCGCGAACTTGCCGCTACGCTTCGTCCCGTTTTTGCGCGGCGTCTCGAAACGCGCCTCAAGGAATTGCTCGGCGGCGCCGGCATCGATCCTGCCCGCCTCGCGCAGGAAGCCGCCCTTCTTGCGGAACGCGGCGATGTCAGCGAAGAATTAGATCGTTTGCGCAGCCACCTCCAGCAGTTCGGAAAACTTCTGGACGGCGCCGGCGAGATGGGCAAAAAGCTCGACTTTCTCTTGCAAGAAATGCATCGCGAAGCGAACACGCTTGCTGTCGAAAACCCCTGGCGTCGAGAGCGAAGCCCTCGCCATCACGGGGCTGGCCCTCGAAATCAAGGCCGAGATTGAAAAATTGCGAGAGCAGGTACAGAACATCGAATGAGCACGGAGAGCAAGCTTGCCCCGCTGGTGCTGATTGTTTCAGGCCCATCGGGTTCGGGAAAATCGACGCTGGTTCAGAGAATTTTGGAGTTGCCCGGGACGATGCCTTCGGTATCGTGTACCACCCGGTCGCGCCGCGCGACCGAAGCCACCGGGAAGTGCTATGATTTTGTCACGGAAGCGGAATTTGACGCCATGGTCGCGCGCGGTGAATTTTTGGAATATGCGCGCGTCTTCGGCAAGCACTCGTACGGCACGCCGAAAAAGTGGCTCGAAGAATCGCGGAAGAAGGGTCTCGACCTCGTCCTCGAGATTGACGTGCAAGGTGCGGCGCAGGTAAAAGAAAAGCTGCCCGAGTCGGTGGCGATTTTTATTTTGCCTCCGTCTCGCGCGGAACTCGAACGGCGATTGCGCAGCCGCGGCCAGGATTCCGACGAAGAAATTGCGCGGCGTTTGGCAAAGGCGCGGGACGAGATTGCCGCCGCCGGACGTTTTTACGATTATTGCATTTTGAATGAAGACGTGAAGCGAGCGGGAGACGAAGCGCAAGCCATCGTGATCGCAATTCGCTGTTCCGCCGCGCGGCGCAGACCACGGGTGGAAGAACTTCTGGCATCGTTTGGGGGGAAAGACTGAAATGACTGTGCAGACAAAAGCTCCGGAGAGCCAGTTTGCTTATGTTGTGCTAGCGGCGAGACGCGCTCGCCAAATCATGGCGGGAGCGCCGTCGCTCATTGAAAACCCAAGAACGCTCAAGGCCACTCGCATCGCCTGCGAGGAGCTCGAGCACAGCTTGATCGAGTACGAATTCACCGAGCCGTCTTCCATCGACGAAGACAAAGACGGCAACAAGCGCCGCAAGTAATCCGCCGCGGCGCCGGCTTGCAGGCGGCCGGGACGGAGTTTGTAGGGGCGGGGCTTGCCCCGCCCGAGCTTGGCCAGATGTCTCGAGATAAACCGATGCGAATCACCCTTGGCGTAACCGGCGGCGTCGCGGCCTACAAAGCCGCCGAGCTTGTCCGCCTCCTCCAACAAGACGGTTTCTCCGTGCAAGTCGTCATGACTCGCGGCGCGCGGGAATTTGTCACGCCTTTGACCTTCGCCGCCCTGAGCGGCCAAAAGGTCATCACCGATCTGTTTGAAAGATCCTCCACCGGCGAGGCCAACCTCGAAAGCGCCATCGAACACATCGCCGTCGCCCAGCGCACCGATCTTCTTCTGGTGGCCCCCGCGACCGCCGACATCCTCGCCAAATTCGCCCGCGGCATCGCCGACGACTTTCTCACCACCCTCTATCTCGCGACGTCCGCGCCGGTCATCGTCGCTCCCGCAATGAACGTCAACATGTGGAACCATGCCGCCACGCAGGAAAATGTCGCGATGCTGCGCGCTCGCGGCGTCATCATCGTCAATCCCGATGAAGGCTATCTCGCTTGCGGCATGACCGGCGCCGGCCGCCTCGCCGGACAGCAGGAAATCGTCGCCGCCGTTCGCGAAACGCTCCACGCGCAGAAAGATTTGCACGCCGAAACAATTCTGATCACTGCCGGACCGACCTGCGAAGACCTCGACCCAGTTCGTTATCTGACCAACCGCTCTTCCGGCAAAATGGGCTACGCCGTAGCCGAAGCCGCCGCGCGCCGCGGCGCCAAAGTGTTTCTCGTCAGCGGCCCCGTCAATTTGGAAACGCCTGCGGGAGTCGAGCGCATCTCCGTTCGCACAGCGGAACAGATGCGCGGCGCTGTTGCGGATCGCCTTGCCGCTTCCACGATCGCGATTTTCGCCGCCGCTGTTGCTGACTACCGTCCCGCCGAAGCACAGCCGCAAAAAATCAAAAGATTCAAGGAGCCGTTGACACTCCGTCTCGAGCCTACGCCCGATATTCTCGCCGAAGCCGCCCAAACGAAAGGTAATCGCCTGATTGTGGGCTTCGCTGCGGAAACGGATCACGTCGCGGAAAATGCGCGCAAAAAACTCGCGGCAAAAAAGGCCGATCTCATCGTGGCAAATGACGTTACCGCCGAAGGCGCAGGCTTCGACCTCGACACCAATATCGTCACTCTCTTCTCCAGCGACGGCCGCGATTTGGCGCTTCCAAAGCTCAGCAAGTCCGAGGTCGCCCAGCGCATCCTCGACGAAGTGCTGCGCCTCCGCGGCGTCTTGGGCGCCAAAACCGAATCGCATCGCTCCGCCGTCTGATCCCGCCATGGCCGAGCGCATCCCCGAAGCCCTACAAAAAAAACTCTCCGAACGATTGCACTTCTACGAAGACCTCGGCGTTCGCCTATTCTACAAACAGCGCGGCGATCTGCAGAGTTCAGTTAGCCAGCAACGCCAGCCACAGCGTCTTTCGCGGAACCAGCCCAGCCAACAAATCTCCCACGAGGAAGCGGCTTTGCCAAAAATCTCACGAAAACCAGAATTGCCCAAAGCCGCCCAAGCAACGCCGCGAGTCGCGCCGCCGCAGGCCGCGCGAATGCCGGATATTTTGCCCGTCCCCGCCGGACCATCGCTGTTCGAAGCCTTTGACAAAGTTCCCGACGACAATCTGCTCAAGATTCGCACCGATCTCGGCGAATGCACCCGCTGCAAACTCCACAAAGGCAGAAACAAAATCGTCTTCGGCGACGGCAATCCCAAAGCCGAACTCGTTTTCGTCGGCGAAGGTCCCGGCCATGATGAAGATATGCAAGGCCTTCCTTTCGTTGGCCGCGCCGGAAAACTTCTTACGCAAATGATCGAAGCCATGGGCTTGCAACGCAGAGACGTCTACATCTGCAACGTCGTCAAATGCCGCCCGCCGGAAAACCGCGCGCCGGAACGAGACGAAGTCGAGCAGTGTTCACCCTTTCTCCTGCGCCAGATTGATACCATCGCGCCAAAAGTAATCGTCTGCCTCGGAAGCACCGCCGCGCAGACCGTTCTCGAAACAAACCGCGGCATCTCTCAATTCCGCGGCCAGTGGCTCGAATTTCGCGGCAGAAAATTGATGGCCACCTATCACCCCGCCTATTTGCTGCGCAATCCCAGCGCAAAAAGCGAAGTCTGGAAAGACCTGCAAAAAGTCATGGCCGTTCTTGGCCTTGAACCCAGGAAAGGCAAGTCCGCCGAGGCGGGCAAGTCCTCGTAACGCCACATGGGAATTTTGCTGGGCCTGCTGACGGCTCTTTCCTGGGGCGGTTCGGATTTTCTCGCGCGCTTCGCCACTCATCGCATTGGCACTCTTCGCACCATGCTCTACATGCAGTTCACCGGCTTCCTGCTGCTCACGATTTTTCTCCCCTGGCTCGGCGGCTGGGGCCATCTCGCCGATGGTTCTGGCTGGCAGCCGTGGGCCTGGGGCGCGTTAGCAGGCGCACTGAATTTTGTCGCGACTCTGACTCTCTATCGCTCGTTTGAAATCGGCAAACTCTCCGTCGTCGCTCCGATTTCCGCAAGCTATCCGGTGCTGACGGTCCTTCTCTCCGTTTTTTGAGCGGCGAACATTTGAAAGCCACTCGCGCCATCGGCATTGTCTTCACATCTGCTCGGTGTCGTTCTTGTCGCGGGCGGAGAAAAAACTCCCGAGGACCACGATGTGGAAGGCTTGCGCCGCACCGGGAAGGGAATCGGCCTGGCGTCTCTGTTCCGCGATTGGATTTGGCTTTTTGTTTTGGCTGCTCGGCACGCGAATCGTGCCTGTAACGGGGGCGACGCAAACCGTCTGGCTTATCCGCCTGACGAGTTCGTTGCTCACAGCTGCCGTAATTTTGGCGGCGCGCAAGCCCATCAAGCCTCCCACGGACCGCGTCGCTGGCTGGATTCTCGGCATGGGCCTCACGGATACCGGCGCCTTCGTCATGAACAACTTCGGAATGCGCGTCGAACAAGTCGCCGTTGTCAGCGTCCTCGCCTCGCTCTATGGCGCGGTCACAGTAGGCCTGGCCGCGATTTTCCTCCGTGAGCGCATCTCCCGTTGGCAATGGCTAGGAATCATCGCCATTTTCGCCGGCATCTTCCTAATCAGCCGCTAGTGTTTTACTCCTGGGGTCAAGTCATGGAAAGCTCTGTAGGGGCGGGGCTTGTTTACCCTGAGCTTCGCGAAAGGCCCCGCCCGTCCGCGCCGCCAAACCAATCACAGCAAGCTCAGCGGATCCATATCCACCAGCACAGCCGTCTGCGGAATCTCCTGCTCGTCGCAATACGTCATGGCTCCGCTCAGCAGTTTCGTCAAAATGGATCGCTTCGGCGATTTCAGCAAAAACTGAAACCGATGCTCTTTCTTTAATTTCGCCAACGGAGCCGTCGCTGGCCCCAGAATCCGCACCGTATGCCCATCGTGCGGCGAAAAATATTCCGATAGCTTGCGCGAATAGCGAATCGCTTTTTCAAGACTAATATCCCGCACGATCACGTTCGCCAGCGAAGTTAGCGGCGGATACGCCATCATTCGCCGAAAATGCATTTCCCGCTCGAAAAACGAAGCGTAATCCTGTTTCACCGCGTCCTGGATCGCGTAATGTTCTGGGTAATACGTCTGGATCAGCACCCGCCCCTTCAACTCACCGCGTCCCGCTCGCCCCGCCACCTGCGTCAGCAATTGAAACGTCCGCTCCGCCGCGCGAAAATCCGGCATGCTCAGCGAAGAATCCGCCGAGATCACGCCCACCAATGTGACCCGCTGAAAATCGTGCCCCTTCGCCAGCATCTGCGTGCCAACTAAAATATCCAGCGCTCCTCCGGCAAAGGCCCCCAGCGTTTCCTGATACTGCCGCTTCGTTCGCGCCGTGTCGCGGTCCAGCCGAGCAATCCTCGCCCCCGGAAATTCCTTCCGCAATCTCTCCTCGAGATGCTCCGACCCCTCGCCAAAAAAATAAACGTACTGCGACTGGCACTTCGGGCACTGCTTTGGCACCTGTTGGATCGACCCGCAGTAATGGCATTCGAGCCGGTTGCGGCTCTTGTGATACGTCATCGAAATGCTGCAATTCACGCACTGCACGCTCGCCCCGCAGCTCCTGCACAAAACCGACCACGAATAGCCGCGCCGGTTGATCAGCACAAGCGCCTGCGTTTTGTTGGCCAGGCATTCTTGAATCCCGGCATGCAGCGCCGCGGAAATCGGACTCGTCTGATGCGTCCTCTGAAAATCCTCGCGTAAATCGACAATCTCCACGCTCGCCAGCGCCCGATTTTCCACGCGCGAAGACATCGTCAGCAAATCGTATTTTCCGCTCCGCGCATGGTGATAGCTTTCCAGCGAGGGCGTCGCCGAACCCAGCAGCGCCAGCGCCCCTTCGCTCTTCGCGCGCACGATCGCTACGTCGCGCCCGTGATAACGCGGCGTCTCTTCCTGTTTGTAACTATTCTCCTGCTCCTCATCCACAACGATCAGCCCGAGATTCTGCAGCGGCGCAAAAACCGCCGAACGTGTCCCGACCACAACCCGCGCCTCGCCATTCCGCACTCGCCACCACTCGCGCGCCCGCTCGGCGTCGCTCAACGCCGAATGCAAAACCGCCACGCCTTCATACTTCGCGCCGAACCACGACCGGCACTGCCGCCCAATCCACAAAGTCAGCGCAATTTCCGGCACGAGAATAATTGCCGTCTTCCCTCGCGCCAGCGTTTCCTGCACGCACCGCAAATAAACCTCCGTCTTTCCGCTGCCCGTCACGCCATGCAGCAACTGCACGCCGAATTCCCCCAGCTCGAATCGCGCGCGAATGCTCTTCATCGCGCTTTCTTGCTCTTCATTCAACGCATGAGCCGCCGGCGTGTATCCCACGTCAAACGGATCTTCCGCCGGATCGACGGGCTCCTCCCAGCTTTCGAGCAATCCATCGGCGAGCATCCGCTCGATCAAGCTCCGCGAAACCAGCGCCAGTTTCAGCAGCTGCGCCATTGGCAACGGCCCGCGCTCCGTTTCCAGCAGCTCGCGCACCTTCTCTTCTTTTTCCTTCAGCGATTTTTCCGCTTTGTCTCCAAATCCCTTCCAAGCCACGATCGTCTGCGATTTTCTCTTTGTGTTCCGCAGAGTTTCTCGAATTTCAATCAGCCCGAGCCGCTGCAACCGTTGCAAATCCGCCGCCGATACGCTCATCTTCGCAGCAAAACTCAGCGCTACCGGTTCCTTCTTCGCGCTCACTTTTTCGAGGAATGCGGCCTCCGCGCCAGTCAAGCCATGAGAAAGCTCGCCGCCGCCGAGGCTCTCAGCTGCGCCGCGCCCCGCCGCCGTTAAAAGGATCTCGCGGCGCACATTTAGCTCCGTGAGCGGCGGCAGCATCGCGCGGAAAACCTCTCCAACAGGAGCGAGATAATAATTCGCGATCCACTGCGCCAGCTCGATCAGCTTGGGAGTCAGCGCAGGCGCAAACTCCATGACCTTGGTGATTTCGCGAATCTTGGCATTCACTGGCGGCTGCTCAGCCATTTCGACAACCACGCCGGCCATCGACTTTTTGCGGAAAGGGACAAGCACACGCGTACCAGGATGCAGCACCTCGCGTAGCATTTCCGGAATGGCGTAAGTAAACGTCGTGCGCAGCGGCACCGGCAGAGCAACATTGCAAAAGGGCGAGGACATTGCGCGTTTTAGTGTATCAGCAGCTCGAAGCGTGAGTCTGCGCAGTCGAGTCCGGGAAGTGCGCTTTGCTGCGCGAAGCGATCCGAATCGTTCCTCGATAGAGTTCCGCAGCGCCGGCATGGCTAGGCGCGCCCGCATTAACCATGCGAGTTGCCGCGTTTATCCAGCATGCCGGATTTGATACATTTGATAGAATCGATTTGCAATCACACCGCCCATTTAACAATTCTCGATGCCTTTCAGCTACAAGATCGACAAGGAACGCAAACTCGTAATGAGCACCGGATACGGCGTGTTTACTCTGGGGGACGCGCTGGCGCATCAGGAAAAACTCCGGAAGGATTCCGATTTTGACCCCAGCTTCTGTCAGCTAATGGACTTTACTCACGTTACCAAACTGGATCTTCGGCCCGAAGACGTGCGCCGGCTAGCCCAAGCTTCCCTATTCGCTCACGATTCCAAACGGGCTATCCTGGTGAACAGCGAGTCGGCATTTGGGCTTGCCCGAATGTACGAGATTCTTCGCAGCACTTTTGGCGAAAGGGGCATTCAGGCCTTCCGCAATCTCGAAGACGCGCTGGAATGGGTTCTCGCCAAGGATACTGCCCCATAAAAGTCGTTTGTTGATAATCCGCGAGAGAATATGCCGAGCACAAGCCAATGATCGTCCAAACCGAATACTCTGACATTCCTCTGCCAGGTTTCCCGATGCGAACCTTCGTCGCCGCCCCCAAAGCGGAAGGTCACTATCCCGGGATCTGGTGCTATTCCGATATCTTTCAGCTCACTCCGCCGCTCCTGCGTTTCTGCCTCCGCCTCGCCGGTTACGGATTTGTCGCCGCTGCTCCGGAAATTTATCGTCGCATCGAACCGCCCGGAACGGTGATCCCCTTTGATGACGCTGGTCGTACCCGCGGCCAGCAAGACGCCGCGAAAACTCCCGTCGCCCACTTCGATGCCGATGGCCGCGCCGGTCTGGACTGGCTTTCGAAACACTCCAAGGTCGCTCGTAGCAAAATCGGTGTCGTCGGTTTCTGCATCGGCGGCCATCTTGCGTTTCGTGCGGCGTTCCAACCAGATGTGCTCGCAACCGCCTGTTACTACGGCACCGGCCTCCATGATGGCAAGCTCGGGCAAGACGCCGATGCGGGATCGCTGGCGCGCGCGAAAGAAATCCGCGGCGAACTTCTGATGATCTTCGGTACCAAAGACCCGCACGTCCCCGATGCAGGCCGCGAAACCATTGATAGCGCGCTCAAAAATTCCGGCGCGCGCTACAGCACACTGCTGTATCCAGCCGAGCACGCTTTCACGCGCGATGAAGGCCCGCGTTTCGATCCCGAAGCAACGGACCTCGCCTTCGCCGAAATGATTCGTCTATTCCGCAAAGTCTTCCGCCATTAAAAATTTCACGTAAACATATTTTGTGCTCAGCCGGCAGTTGCCCCGTCACGGCGCCTGCGCGCCCTCGGTCCCCACGTACACTGCATACAAAGACTGGCTCGCGGCCATAAACAGCCGGTTTTTCTTCGCGCCTCCGAAACAAATGTTCGCGCAACTTTCCGGTAGATGAATCTTGCCGATCAGCGTGGCGTCGGGCGCAAACACATGCACGCCGTTGTAGTTTTCTCCCGCCCATCCCGCAGCGGACCAGACGTTGCCGTCGACATCGCACCGAATCCCGTCCGAATTCCCCGGCGACATATCCACAAACATGCGTCCATTCTTCAGGCGTACGCCGTCGATGACGTCATACACGCGGATCTGGTGCGGGTCGGTGGGATGTTTAGGCACGCCGGTGTCGACTATGTAGAGCAACCTTTCGTCAGGCGAAAAGCAAAGCCCGTTGGGCTTATCCATGTCGCTGGCCACTACCGTCACCTCACGCGTCTTGGGATCTAGCCGGTAAACGTTGGCAGGCAATTCAAACGCCGCTTTGTGTCCCTCGTAATTCGACATGATGCCGTAGCCCGGATCACTGAACCAGATAGCCCCGTCGGAATGCACCACCAGATCGTTCGGCGCATTGAGTTTCTTCCCTTGGTAGCTGTCCATCAGCACCGTGATCGTGCCGTCGTATTCCGTGCGCGTCACGCGGCGCGAGTCGTGCTCGCAGGTGAGCAGCCGGCCCTGCCGGTCTCGAAAATTGCCGTTGCTGTAATTGGAAAGGCCGCGAAAAACGCTCACCTCTCCCGTGTCTTCAAGCCATCGCAGCATGCGATTGTTGGGAATATCACTGAACAACAGATACCGCCCATCGCCAAACCACACCGGCCCTTCCGCCCAGCGCGTGCCTGTATACAGCCGCTCGACCGCCGCGTTTCCGACTTTGTATTTTGCGAACCGCGGGTCTATCACCTCGACCGCCGGATCCGGATACACCACCGGAGTTTTCTGCGCTTTCTCGCCCGCGCGCGCCAGCGGCTCGAACGCCAGCGCCGTCGCCGCGCTCGCCGTCAGGTTCATGAACATTCGCCTCTCCATCGCTCTCCCTCCTGCCCATCCATTTAGCCCGACGCACATTATCACGGGAGGTTCTGTTGTCGCACACAGGTTTCCACCAGGACTGGGCGCAAGAATGGCCAGTCACCCAAGCCCCCGGTTTTTCGCGCTGGGCCGAACCGTAATTAAGCTCGATTGTGTACTGTTGGAATTTTTTGCGCGAGGAACTGCATCTAGCTAAATGCTATAGTTAGCTTCGCGAAGCCCGTCTTTGTACGCTTCACGCGCTTCCGTGGCCTTCGTGTGTGCGTCGTGCTCCGTGAAGTGGGCGGCATCCCAGTGCTCCATAGCGACCATCGAGTGGTCCGGCGTGGCCAACGCCTCTTCAGCGCGAATGGTGTCCACCCATTCATCCACTGCTTTTTTGTAGGCAACACGCAACTGATCGAGATCTTCTTTGCTCATAGTCAGCTCAGATTAAGGCCCTAACCGACGGCGGTCAATCGGACGGTGAGAATTTAACCGAAAATTAACGCAAATAGATTTCTCCTCTCCGGCCGCTCACCACGGCCCAACTGCGCGCGAGAGGATCTTGAAATAAAGATTCATGGCAGGGTGCAGAGAATTCGGAAATGGTTCCAACGCCAGGCGGTCCATCGTGAAAAATGAAGGAACTTGCTGGTACGGGCCGATCACCGGAAATCCTGACGCAGGTTCCTGCTTGTTGGTTCAGCGGGAGTTGACATGCGCCGGCCTGACTCGGATGCTCGTAGCCGCAAAAGCGGCTAGAGCCTCGCTGAGGAGAAGCGGCATGAAATTAGGATTTGCCATTTGTTCGTTGGTGTGCGGATTGATGGTCGCCCCTGCGCCGCTTCGGGCGCAAAGGAAAGGGCATGTTCAGGTGTGGCTGACGAACGCCGACAAGTCAGCGCTCTTCGAGCTTCAGAAATCTTCTCCCCGCTTCTCCAAGGCCGCGACTGAAGAACCAACCATTGAAATCGACGATCGGAAAACGTTTCAGACTATCGACGGATTTGGATTTGCCCTCACCGGCGGAAGCGCACAGCATCTCGCCCACATGGACGCCGCCAAAAGAGCCGCGCTGCTCAAAGAACTTTTTGCTGCGGACGGCAAGAACATTGGTATTAGTTATCTAAGGATCAGCATCGGTTCGTCCGACTTGAACGATCATGTTTTTTCCTATGATGATTTGCCAGCCGGCGAAACCGATCCTTCGCTTGCCAAATTCAGCTTGGCCCCGGACCGCCAGGATCTCCTTCCCGTCTTGAAAGAAATTCTGGCCATAAATCCCGAAATCCAGATCCTCGGCTCGCCCTGGTCGGCCCCACCCTGGATGAAAACGAATTCCAACGCCAAAGGCGGAAGACTAAAGTCCGAAGACTTCGCGGCCTATGCAAATTATTTTGTGAAATACATCCAGGCCATGAATGCGGAAGGTATCGCGATCGGCGCCATCACCATTCAGAACGAGCCGCTCAACGACAAAAATACTCCCAGCATGTTGATGTCGGCGGAAGAACAGGCGCTCTTCCTCAAAGCCGATCTGGGACCTGCGTTCAAAGCCGCGGGCATCCACACAAAAATTATCCTTTACGATCACAACTGCGATGTTCCCGAATATGCAATCTCCATTCTCAACGATCATCAAGCGAATCCCTTTGCCGACGGCTCTGGCTTCCATCTCTACGGCGGAGACATCAGTGCCATGTCCGCCGTCCACAACGCCTTCCCTCTGAAAAATCTCTACTTCACAGAATTCATGGCTGCCGAGCCCACGGAGAGCGCCAGAATCTCCATCGCCAAACCCGTTATCGGAACTTTCATGGGCGCATTGCAAAACTGGAGCCGCAACGTGCTCCTCTGGAATCTCGCCGCAAACTCCAAGTTTGAACCTCACACGGACAACGGCGGCTGCCCCATCTGCCAGGGCGCCGTCACCATCGACGGCGACGCCGTCACGCGCAATCTCGCGTTCTACGCCATGGCCCACTTTTCCAAATTTGTGCGACCCGGCTCAGTACGCATCGCTTCCAGTTCACCGGCGACGCTTCCCAATGTGGCCTTTAAATCCGCGGGCGGCAAGATCGTCCTGATCGTGGCGAATGATGGGGAGTCTCTGCAGATTTTTCACGTTCAGTACCACGCCAAGTCCTTCAAGACTTCACTGAGTGGTGGTGCCGTGGGGACGTATGTCTGGTAGCAGATTTTAGGATGCATGTTGAAAAGGGCTCACGGCTAGCCGGCGGGATTTTGGGTCGGAAGCCCTTCTGCGAATTCCGAAAACACAAAACGCTCGATCACCGCGGAAAAAGGCCCCCTGCGATAAAGAAACGCAGGGGGCACCTTGCTCGTCGATTCAAGACGCACATTCTTAGCGGGTGGGCGGCAGGAGCTCATCCCAATACGGCGTGTAGCCGTAGTGCTTGTAGATAATGGCGCCCCACTGCTGATCGGCCAGGTTGGGCCATTTGTCTTTGTCGAAGCCCGGAGCGTTTTCCAGGCGCTTCTTGTCGAGATTGAGGACGGCACGCTTTTGTGCCAGGTCAAAATGGAAGGCATTCCATGGAATAGCGAAATACTTATCGCCCATTCCAAGGAAACCGCCGAAGGACAACACCGCGTAAGCGATGCGCCCCGAGCCGGCGTCGAAAACCAAGTCTTCGATCTTTCCTAAGTTCTCGTTCTGAGCGTTGACGACGTTACAACCGATGACGGTCTTGTTGGCCGCCACGATGTCGGTATATCTCATTGCTGCTGCTACTGGCATTTTCTATTCCTCCCGGATTGAGACTGAACTGCGTTTGCCAGACTAAGGAGTATCTCCACCCCGGTCTGTACAAAATTGGTCATCGTAGCGGTGGAATCTTACGAAAACGGAATCTGCCTCACGTGGCGTTGAGAATTTCCTGGCGAACGCGGACATTTCGCGGGGCGATTAGGCTCTTGTAAGAACCAAGGATTAGAAGCCGGAAGCGGAGATTTCTTCAAAGATGAGTTGCTTGTCCATGTCCAGCATCTGCTTTCGGTATTGGTGGATGGAGAGGAGAATCGCGGCTACCAGCGGGATGAAGAGGGAGACGCGCCAGGGATCGGCTAGGGACCACAGCTCCAGTTCGGGGACGTAGCTTGTGAAAATCAGGAAGCCGAAAAGGTAGGCGATAAAAATCAGCGCAGAATGGCTCTGGAACTGCGGGTACGAGCAGGTGAACGGGATTTTTCGGAAGCGCAAGAGTAGCAGTTCGACGAAAGCCACGGTGCAGGCCGTGAAAATGGCGGTATGCAAAAGAGCCGTGTCCACGCCCCAGAGAATTGCGGACGATGGGAAGCAAACGGGGATAAGCGGGGCGAGCGAAAAAGTCAGAAGAACTTTTCTGGCGATAGGTCGGGTTTGCAGCGCGTCTGGGTCAATCCAGAGAGCGAAGACCCAGTTGGCGCGAAGGTCCGACGGAATCTCGAAAGCCAGCCGAATGCCGATGATGATGCAGAAACTCAAAATGTAGGGCAGGGAGAGCAGGCTTTCTGACGGGTGGTGCAAGGAGGCTGCCGCGCTGGCGTGGAAGGCCGGGGCGATGGCTTGCGCGGCCACGACCAAGCCCATGGCGACAAACGCCGATGCCATTTGCAAATGCGCTTCGCTGCGCAGCAGTGTGCGCGTGATGAAGTGGAAACAGCCGCGCTGCGGCAGGTCGCGAAGAATCGCGCGGTCAAAGAGATGGACGGGTAGCACATGGAATTGCGAGCGCGGTATCGGCCCGACTTCCGCTGTTTCCGGAATGCGGATGAAGGAGCGGCGAAAGCTGAGGGCGTAGGAAAGAATAGCCACACCAATGGAAATTCCCAATGCGAGCAGGCCCGCGCGCGTCATCGCCGCGAAGAACGGATCGTTGCCGCGGCCCCATATCGTTTGATTGATTCCCAGAAACCAGACGGGCGGAAGCGCGCGGATTGCGTTTGTGGCGCCTCGCTCTGCCTCTGAGAGAAACGACGGGATCGCCAAGCTGGTCGCGAGAAGAGCCAGAAAACAAAGCGCGATGAGGAACCGGACATACAGCGAGATTCGGCGGAAGAGTGCGTAAGGAAGTACAGCCATGAGCAGCCCGATCACCGCAAACACCGCGAAGAAACTGAACGCACTGGCGAGAATTACCGTGATAGCGTGGCCTGCTCCAAAACGAAGGAAGAGGGAAAGCGAGTCTTGCGAACCGACTACGGCGACGGGGAAGAGAACGAAGCTGGCGGCGTTGACGTCGAGGGTGAGCATTGCGCCGAGAAGCAGAATGGCGGTTAAATTTCCAACAAAGATTCGGCGCAGCGATACCGGCAACGGGACGATGTTGATGTAGTCGCGGCGGTCGAGAAACAGAGCATCCCACCGCCAAATGGCCGCGGCTCCGGTAACGGCCATACTCAGGACGATAAAGAAATATTCGTCGGGGATCGTCGCGCTGAACGGATTGAAGGCACCTTCGCCGCGCATCCAGCGGATGAGCGTGCCATATTTCTCGAAGAGCAGCAGAGAAATCATGACTCCGGGCATGGCCAAAAGAACGAGGATGACGCCGAGACCCACGTCCATCTCGGAAGCTCCGGAGTCTCCTCCGCCATGAAAGACGCGGCCGATGAATACGCGGAGAAGCGTGGGAAACGGCCGGCGAGAGTAAGGCTCCCACGTTGCGCGGAGGAATTGCGTTGCGCCTTCGATCACGGCGAAACCACCACATCCACGATGTTGTTCGCGATGAGGGCGACGTCGCGATCTTCGACCAGTTGAAGGAAGATATTTTCAAGCGAAGTTTCGCCGATGCGCTGGCGAACTTCCTCGGTGGAACCGCTGGCAATGACCTGGCCCTTCCTGAGAATGAGCAGCCGCGAACAAACTTTTTCGACGACTTCGAGGACGTGCGAGCAATAGAAAATCGTTTTCCCTCTGGCGCTGAGCGATTGGATCAGATTTTTGAAGATGAGCGCGGAAGTTACATCGAGACCCGAGAGAGGCTCATCGAGAATGAGCACGTCGGGATTGTCCATGAGGGCGGAGATCAGCAGTATGCGCTGGCGCATCCCTTTGGAATACGAGCCAAGCGAAACGTGGCGATGCGGAAAAAGCGAGAAAAGTTCGAGGAAGGCCTCAATTTTTGCTTTCATGCGTGGCTGCGGCATGCCTCGGAGAGTTCCAACCAGCTCGAGGTATTCCTGGCCCGTCAGATAAGGATAAAGATTGGCTTCTTCGGGAACGTAACCGAGGTGCTTCCTGTAGCCGACCAAATCCTGCTGGATGTTTTCCCCGTGGAAGAGCACCTGGCCATTGCTGGGCTCCAGCAGGCCGATGAGCATCTTGACGGTGGTGCTCTTGCCGGAGCCGTTCGGGCCCAGATAGCCCAGAACCTGGCCAGCTTCGAGACGGAAGTCGATGCTTTGGACGGCGAGCACCGAGCCGTAATACTTCGTGAGCCCTTGCGCTTCGAGCATCGGGCGCCTTCCTGCGAGCGAACAGTCTTCGAGGGAATCCCAGGATATTGCGTTTGACACCGCGAGGCCGCGAAAAGTTTCCAGAAAAGCCGCTGAACGAGCGGCCTCGTCTGGGGACCTCGGTGCAGGCCACCGAAGTTTACGCCGCGGGGGCGGCGCGTTTGCGCCAGAAATAGTAGGCGGGCAAACCGAGAACAAAGAGAATGATGGCAATGGCCAGATTGGCGAACTTCGACGGGTCCAGCACAGCCTGGTAAATCGCGTTGCCGACGATCGCGGCGGCGGCGAGGACGAAGAGCAGCGGCGTCCACGGGTAGCCCGGGACGCGGTAGGGAATCGCCAAGCCTTTGCCGGCGCGGCGCAGCGGGAAGATAGCTGCCGCGCCGAGTCCGTAGAATATCCAGCCAATGAAGATCACACCGCCGATGAGTTCGGCGAATTTGCCGGCGCACGCGAGAACCGCAGACCACACGCCAAGCGCGACGATGGCGTAGGCGGGCGTCTGAAATCGCGGATGGACTTCGGCCAGCTTTTTGAAGAACAGGTTGTCGTTGGCCATTGCATAGAAAACGCGAGGCGCGGTGAGGATGACGCTGTTGGCGGCGCTGAAGGTGGAAACGAGAATGGTGAGAGCGACGATAATTTCGGCTCTGCGGCCAAGGACGACGCCGACGGAGGTGGAAGCGATGGTGTTGCTGGCGGTGGCTCCCGCAGGGCCCAAGGCGACCAGATACGCGAACACCGCGATGAGATAGAGACCAGCGAGGACGAGCGAGCCGAGCAGGAAAGCGCGAGGGAACGCCTTCTGGGGATCGACGACTTCACCGGCGCTGTACGTGCCGAACTGCCAGCCTTCGTAAGCCCAAAGGACGGAGATCATAGCCAAGCCAAAGCTGGAAAGGAGGGCGGTGCCATGTTGCGTTGAGCCAAAGGAGGGGAGAATATCTCCGTGGTGGCGGCCGAGCGAGAGAAGGATGGCGCTGAGAATGACGATGATGCCGACCTTGATGAGCGTGGTCCAGTTCTGGAGATTGGAACTTTTGCGGGTGCCCCAGACGTTGACGGCGGTGACGACGGCGATCATGACGACGGAGAGGATGGTTTTTCCAAGCGCGTTTAGCGGGATGATTTCCGCAAGGTGCTCGGTGAAAGCACGGGCTAACGCGGCGACGGAGCCGCTGGCAATGACGAGGAACAGGCACCAGCCGTAGAGGAAGGCGGGGATGCGGCCGAAGCCGTCGCGAATGAAACAATAGAGGCCGCCGGCTTCTGGATTGGTTGCGGCGAGTTCGGCGTAAGTTAGCGCACCGAGAAGAGATAGCGTGCCGCCGACGATCCAGACCAGGAAAGAGTAGCCGACAGAACCGTTGAGCTGCCGGAGGATCAGGCCGGGCGTCAGGAAAATGCCCGAGCCGATGACCGAGCCGATGAAGAGTAAGAAAAGGTCGCGCAGACGGAGTGTTCTGAGGAGTGGCGGCATTAGTTGGTGGCGCGGACCTTGGGGCGCGTGTTCAAGGCATGCATCATAGCTGGAGTTGGAAGGTGGTCAATCGAAAGTTTGTTGTGGGCTTAACTGTCAGTGGGCGGAACGCTTTCGGATAAGTATCATGTGTGCCAACGATCTCAAAAGCTGACAGGCAGGAGTGCCTGTCCTACTGCGGCCAGTCAAGAAACACTGGGACGGCACGCCCCCTCCCCTTTTTTTGTAAGTGTTCATTCTAAAGAGTTTTAAGTCCTGTGTTTTGGAAGTGCACATTCCAGAGGGTTTACAGGCGCTTTTTTGGAAGTGCGGATTCCAAAGGAGTTAGTCAATTGGCGAATAAGACGGAACGAACAAATCAAGGTCAAAAGCCCCACACGTAAAACCGACGTGTGGGGCATCCGCAACTAACTTTCGGATGGGCGAGAAACCGGGAGTCTGCTTCGCCGCGTCCCCCGAATCAAGCTCGGCGACATAGGGAGTTGAACGTCGTCGCTGGTCAGTTTTCCTCCTGGGGTTCAGGCAGTCCGAGGGCGTCTAAGTCCTCGTTGCCGTGAATCCAGCCGACTTTTCCGTCGATGCGCACTTGCAACCAACTTTCGGAATTGGGGGCGACACCGATGCTGGCCATGTCTTTCACCGGAAATTCTTTCGGCAAAGGAGCGTGGAAAAAGTCCGGTTGCTTCAACTCCATAGCAGCGAGATAGGCGAGAAGGTCGATCTGGGAAGCCGGCTTCACGATAACTCTTTCCGGCTTTCCTGAGTTTTCATTCGGGCTCGAATACATCCGGACGAAAGTCAAGCTTTTGGGTTTCTGCAGGAAGCTTTTTGGATCCAACATCTGGTATTGGCACATGGCGTGTGCGTTGCCTGCCGCCAACTCCGGGCATTGCGGCGCCAGGGTCAATTTTCCCTGGGCCCAATCAAGACGAATAGGAACGGCGATGACGAAGCGCCCGGCGCTAATGGTCACGCGGATTTCGTCACCCTGCGGACCAAGGGGTCCCGCGGTGCGGTACACACCGCTGGCGTCCGGTTTCACGTCCATTGCTGAAAAGGGACCGCAAAACGGCACGAGCTTGCCGTTTACAACTCCAAAAATCTGTTCATAAAATCCGCTGGATTCGCTGGGCCTGGACCTAAGCAACAAGCCAGTGCCGTTCGTGCCCTTCAGAATGTATGCGGAAACGCTCCAAGCAGACAACTCCTCGTCGTCTGCAAACAACGGATAAGTTCTCCCGTATGTGGACGCCCCAGTCGCATCCACAATCTCCATGGCTACAACGCCGTCAGCGCTGTATGGCTCCCCGGCCTCGTTAACCGACAGGTGCTTCTTGTGCAGCACCACGGTGTACTTGTTTCCCGAAAACGAGAAAGGGCCTAGGCGCTCCTCCGATGTCTTTTCTTCCGCGACGCCGGCGGGTGTTGCAATGCCAGGTGCAGGCGGCTCGGGCACGCTTGCTGGCTTAACACTCGCGGGTGGCATCGGCGCATTTTGTGGGGCAACAGCTACTTGCCTAGGATGGACGGGCTGGCTCTGGGCGTGCGAAGCACGGGTGTGCGCCGCATTCCAGGCGACGCCAGCCACGACGAGCGCGATCAAACTAATCATAAGCAAACGCGCGGCCTTCATGGCTCGGGACTCCTGGAAGGCAATCCAATGGCGGCAAAATCTTCGTCGGACTGAATCCATCCCTCTTTCTGATCGTCGTCATCAATCCGAACCTTCAACCACAATTCGCGAAACGCGACTTGCATGAGGTCGCCGGCTAGCCCCCAGTCGATGTATGCGCTGGCATCCAGGACCTGAACCTTGGAATTCTGTTTCAGGACCAGGTGAAGCACTTCTCCCTGGCCCGGCTCCTCGCCGCGGTACAATCGAAGAAATGTCATCTCGGCGTCGGGCGGTTTGGGGTTGGCTTCGAAGCGAATGCTGCAGCTGATCTCATGCATGCCCGGCTTTGCGCCGCCAGTGCCAAAGCATCGCTTTGACGGAAAAAGTTTGCCACGCGCAAAGTTCACGCCCACAGGTAACATCAGATAAAAATTGCCGGTCCAGACGCGGAACTCAAAGGTTTCGCCCTCGGGAGTCATGGGTTTGGTGATCACGCCATTCGGAGTAATGATCTTGACTTCAGCGGCCGGATTTCCCATGGGGTAGTCGGACCTTACGGGCTTGTCGAAAATCCTGAACCTGGCATCCTGGGCCTTGTACCTGCCGTCCTGGCGCCCGAAGACCTGCCACGCCTCGGCGTCCTCTCCCGTGCTTAACGTCAGCCGATAGCTGATGAGCAGTCCTGTGAAAAATTTCCCAGACAGAAGTGATGCCGAAGCTTTCAGAGATCGTTCAAGCTTTCCTTGATCGATTCCAAACGTAAACGTCTTCTCATACAGAACCGCGTTTTTTTCATCGCGGATTTCGATCGTTTGGAGAGTCTGCGCAAAGCGAGGATCAATGGCACCTGGCAGGCGTTTCTCATGCAGCACGACGGAAAAGTTCTGCCCTTCGATTGAGAAAGGGCCGAGGCGTTGTTCTGAGTCTTCCAGCGGCGGGTCGCCGGCATAAGGTTTTGCGGTCGAGATGTTTGCTTTTTGACCAGCGGGCTCTTGGGCCTTCAAGAAGCAGGTCGGACTGAACATCGCGACTGCTATGGCCGCCCTCAGAGAAAAGCCCGCCATCAGCTTTAAACTCTTTCTGTATCTCACCCTTCTAGTTTACTTGCTCCTGAGCCGCGCTCCTTGAGGCAGCGACCTATGCATTACCGGTGCAGTTTTAGTTGCCGGGAACAGTTCCGCCACTTAGGACGAGAGGATTTCTCGAGGCTCTGATGTGATTGTTCTCGTTGCGGGCGGTTAACGGGCCATCCGGAAGTTGAAGCTGGGCATTCGGCAAGCAACCGTCTTTAACGAGCTAATGAACCGGGCTGATTCGCGGATATGGATCAACGGTCATTCTTCTTCGGGGGAGGCTGGCGCGGGTAGAGCGGGAAGGGATTTGGGAGGGGAGTTGGAATCGGGGAGGGCAGGAGGGCTGGAGAGGGGGGCGGCGTTGGCGAGGACTTCGTTCCAGTGGTCGGACTTGTAGGCGAAGGGATACTCCTCTTTGACGTGGGCGAGGGACGAGAGCATGACCTGGCCGAGGCGAGTGAGGGCGGCGGCTTTGCGAACGGGGACGCGGTCCTGGGCGAGGGCGATAAAAAGCTTGCCGAGGACGTGGTTGATGTCGGTCCCGGTGAGGAAATCGCCGTGGAGGGAAGTGGAAATTTCGCCGCCCAAGCGCTGGGACTCGAGGATCTGAAGTTCCTGGCGGGCATGGAAGGAACAGAAGGAAGCGTGGTCCGGGCTGCGCAACATGCGGCAGGAGCGGCCGTCGGAAAAATGAAACTGGCAGCGCGTGGCTAGGCCAGCGCTGGGATTCTCGTTCGTCATGGAAGCCTCTTGGAAGTGGATTTGAGCTAAAGCGAGATACGAAAAGCGAAAATCGAAATACGAAATTGGAAATGCGAAACTCGAAATGCGCTGTGAGAGCCGGGTTGATCGGGCCGGGCTAGCGTCGGCTGTGCGGGTTGCTGAGAAAAGCGGCAGCAGAGCTGCCGCACTCCACATCCTGGCGCTTCTGTGGCGAGCGCTGAGAAGCGGCTCAGGGCTTGGTTAGCACAGAGGGCGCAGAGGTCACGGAGAGTTTGCCGAAGCTGAAAAAAACACGGAAACTGCTGGGCCTGAAAAAGGAAAGAGCGGCAGGATGGCTGCCGCTCTTCTCAATTCGTGGTATTACCCGAGACAAATACTACCAGGGGTTGGCGCATAAGTCAAGACAAATCGCGTGGACTACACATCTTCAGGGTTTGAGGTCTTCCCGTTTAGAGGCCGAAGATGGGCGCGGGCATGAAGCAGAGGATGAAGACGATGAGGGTTAGGAAGGCGGCGAAGCGGCGGGGAGGGTCCAGGGGGATGGGGTCGTAGATGGGGGCGATGCGGAGGAAGCGGATGCCGAAAAGGAGGGCGGCCCAGACAAACCAGCCATACCAGAAAAAATAGCCGAGTGGGAGGAGAGCGAGGGGGAGGAGGAGGGTGGAGAAGCGGTGAAGGCGGGGGTGGACGGAGCGGAGGATGTGGCCGCCGTCGAGCTGTCCGGCGGGGAGGAGATTTAGAGTGGTGGCGAAGAGGCCGACCCAGGCGGCGCGGCCTACGGGGGGTAAGAGGAGGAAGTGGGGGTTGACGCCGGGATGGAACAGAGCGTCGAGGAGGCGAAGGAGGAGCGGGATGCCGAAAATGACGGTGTTTTGATTGGGATCGGGATGAGCGATGGCGGGGACGATGCTGGAATGAAGTACGCCATAGAGGAGAGCGGGAACGGCGAAGACGAAACCGACCAGCGGGCCGGAGGCGCCGACATCAAAGAGGGCGCGGGTGGTGCGAATGGGAGAGCGCATCAGGATGAAGGCGCCGAAGGTGCCGATGAGCGAGGGGAAGGGAATAAAGAACGGGTAGCTGGAATGGATGTGATGGTGGCGGCAGGCGAAGAAATGGCCGAGCTCGTGGGCGAGCAGAATGGTGAGGAGAGTGGCGGCGAAGGGGAGGCCGACAAGGAGGGCGAGGGGATCTTTGTACAAGAGGGTGAAGGCGCGGAGGAATTCGTCGAGGGAGGCGGCTTGGTGGTGGGCGTAGGAGATGGCGAATTGTGTGCCGGCGGCCAAGCAGGTGCACAGAGTGAGAGAAAAAGAGCGCGACGGCGAGGATGAGGGATTTGAGGGAAGGGCGCGGGAACACCGGCACATAAAACTGGGCGCGAGTGGGAAGAGCGCTCCAATCATCAGGAACTGGGAGAGTGTCGAGAGCGGAATCGGATGGTGGAGTGGTCACAAAAAGTTAGGAAGCCCGGAAAAGATTTACAAATACAAGTACAGCACAGGTGGAGGAGTTTGCGCCAGCGGCTCCAGACCGCAACAATGCGTGGATATGGGGCAGATTCCGATTAGCCGACAAATAGGCAATCAGCTCCAAATTCGAAAATGACACCTCCCGACCGGGAGTGTGAGGGATCGGCTTCTCAGTATTACGTGGGGATGGTCATACGACCTAATACGAGCTTTTGGCATCTCATCGATGTCGCGGGGGCTGCACTGGCGGCAAATAGGTTATGCCGGAGGGGTTGGGGATGGTGAGATGCGCGTGAGAGAGTTCCCATTTGGAAATCACAGATGATGATCCTTGGACGGAGCGATTTGCCGCGATATTTCTGCAACTTCTTTGCGATGGCAGTTGTCTTTATGTTTCTTGCGTATCCCGCGTTTTCTCAAGACGAACAGCAATGCTATTCGTTGGAGCCGGAAGCGCTTGCGGTGCAAGACAAACCTGCGGATCAGCCGGCTGGCCAAAATAACTCCCAAGAGCGAAACAGCCAAAACCAAAAAGAGGCCGAGCCGAAGAAGAACGACCGGATGTTTTACGTGATGCCGAACTATTTGACGGTAGCGAATCAAGCGAACGTGCCGCCGATCAACTGGAAAGAGAAATTCGCCATCACGGCAAGAGGAGCTTTCGACCCATACGAATTCACGATCGTGGGTGCGCTGGCAGGCATTCGCCAGGCGGAGGATGCGTATCCGGCGTTTGGGCAAGGGCTAGCGGGATATGGGAAGCGGTATGGAGCGGCGCTCGCCGACCAGGTGGATGGAAATATCATGGTGGGGGCCGTCTATCCAACTATTCTAAGAACGGATCCGCGCTACTTTCAGATGGGACACGGCGGATTCGTACGCCGGTTTGGGTATGCGATTAGCCGAATCTTCGTCACGCGGAGAGACTCCGGGGGCAGTTTGTTCAACTTTCCCGAATTTGTTGGCAATGCTACGGCGATTGCCATCTCGAACGTCTATTATCCAGCAGCGGACCGTGGGTTTACTTCGGGCTTGAACAATTGGGGAGTGCAGATGGGCATCGACGCCTTCGGCAATGAATTGAAGGAGTTCTGGCCGGATATTCACCACTGGTTCTCGAAAAAGAAAAGCTCCTCCTTCTAGCAGATACGGAGTTCAGAAACTCTGCCGACGTTCCCGGCAGAGGACACTCTTGAAAAACCGGCGTGCCTGGAGTTGATATTCTAAATTCCGCGGCGGATTTTTTTCGATAAATTCTTCCAGCTGTGTTTGTAGACGGAGCCGGTTGCCGGGGAACCGTTCACAGAGGCTAGGATTTTTTTGCGGCTTCGATGCCTTGGAGTTCTTTGCCGGGTTTGAAGCGGACGGCTTTGCCGGGAGGGATGCTGACTTCTTCGCCGGTGCGCGGGATTGCGGCCGATACCGGTCTTGCGGGGCTTGACGCTGAAGACGCCGAAGCGGCGGAGTTCGATGCGCTGGCCGCGGCCGAGAGCTTGTTTCAAGGATTCGAAAATGGTTTCGACCGCTTGTTCGGCTTTGGTGCGGCTGATGAGAGTTTTGGCCACAACCGCATTCACGATGTCCAGCTTGATCACACACGCCTCCTGCTTCCGAGGCAAATGCTAGAGGGTGCGCCGCGGGTTGTCAAGACGAGATGGGTAAACTACACTGTGCTTCCTTTTGGCGAACTTTCTTTTGACGGATTTCTTTTAACGCAGGGAAATTGAGTTCAATTCAAATAATCGAGGAGGCATGGATGTCCGTTAAGCCAGACCGCTGGATCCGCAAGATGGCGCTGGAACACAAGATGATTGAGCCGTTCACGGACCGGCAGGTGCGGGAAGGCGTGATCAGCTATGGAGTTTCGTCGTATGGGTACGACATCCGAGTGGCGGACGAATTTCAGATTTTCACGAATGTGAATTCGACGATTGTGGATCCGAAGCATTTTGATCCGAGGTCGCTGGTGCCGTTCAAGGGCGAGGCGTGCTTGATTCCGCCGAATTCGTTTGCGCTGGCGAGGTCGGTGGAATATTTCCGGATACCACGGAATGTGCTGACGATTTGTTTGGGGAAGTCGACGTACGCGCGGTGCGGGATCATCGTGAACGTGACGCCGTTCGAGCCGGAGTGGGAAGGGTTTTGTGACGCTGGAGATCAGCAACACGACGCCTTTGCCCGCCAAGATTTATGCGAACGAAGGGCTTGTGCCAGGTACTATTTCTTTGAGTCGGACGAAGATTGCGAAGTGAGTTATAAGGATAAGAAAGGGAAGTACCAGGCACAGAGCGGGATTGTTTTGCCGCGGTTGTAAGCGCTAGAGGCAGTATATCCAGGGCCGTAAATCTAAAGATGCGTGGAAATTTGAGTGAGCTTGACGTTGGCGACGGGATAATTGTGTTCACGCCATGCTTCCAGGCCGCCTTCGAGTGGGCGAATCCGGGTGATGCCTTGTCTTCTGAGGAGGAGCGCCACACGGGCGCTGGTGGCTTCGTTTGGTCAAGTGCAGTAGAGGATGATTTCACGATCGTGGGGCAGTAGATCGTTCTTTTCCTCCAGTTCCTTGGCGTCCATGCGGAAAGCGCCGGGAATGGTTTCGGGATCGGCTTCGAAATCCATGGAATGACGAAGATCGACGATGACGAGTTCCTCGCCCGCGTCGATCTTTTGCTTCAATTCTTCGACGGAGATCCGGGCTATGCGAAGCGCGCGCAAAAAGCGTTTGCGGGCGAGAAATTTGTAGCCGAGATAGGAGGCAAGCGCGGCGACGAGAATGAA
Source organism: uncultured Acidobacteriota bacterium (assembly GCA_963804545.1). Lineage (GTDB taxonomy): Bacteria > Acidobacteriota > Terriglobia > Acidiferrales > UBA7541 > Acidiferrum. The sequence goes on along the minus strand of CAWDQW010000003.1, from coordinate 734,793 downwards.
GACGAGCCAGCCGCCGAGAGAGACGGCGTGTTCGGCGATGCGCTCGATCTGGCCGCTGAAGACGTAACCGAAACCCAGGAAAGTGCCAGCCCAGAGCATGGAGCCGGCGCAATCGAAAACAAGAAAGCGCCTGGCGCGCATCTGGAAGACGCCGGCAAGCGGCGGAGCGACGGTGCTAAGACCGGGAAGGAACTTGGCAAAGAGCAGGGAGCGCGCACCTTGCTTGGAGAAGACACCTTCGGTGCGGCGGACGCAAGAGTCTGGTTCGATGGAAATTTTGCAGAGGAACTGCAGGACTTTGATGCCTTTGCGGAGGCCGAGCTGATACCAAAGCGAATCGGCGCAAACCGCGGCAAAGGCGACAACGAAGAGCGACGCAAAGAAATTCAATTGATGGGAGCCGGCCAGCGCGCCCGCGGCAAGCAGAAGAGGGAGCGAAGGCATGGGGACTCCGGCCTGTTCGGCGAAGACCCAGGCAAGCAAAACGACATAGCCATGATGGAGAAGGAACTCGATGGTGCGGTGCATTTGGCTGGGCTGGGTCCTCTTTGATTAATGTAACGGACTATCGAGAGACGATAGGAGAAGTATGCCCCCAGCGGCCCGACATGACAAATTCGGATAAGGGCTTGCGTGTTCGCGGAGCAACTTCGCGGTCTTGTAGTTTCTGCGGGAAGCGAGGTTGTGATCTCCTGGATAGCCGATGGCGATGGCTGCGATAGGCTCCCAATCTTCGGGAATTTCGAAAACTTGTTTGGCCTTGGCGGGGTCAAAGCCGGCCATTTGATGGACGTCGAGACCTCGGCAGTAGCTTCCAGGCTGAGAAACACAGTGGCCGCGCCAGTATCGTAGAAAGCGTTGCGATTGGGATTGCCGTTGCCTTGGAACTTGAGACGCGATAGCGGCGAGAGCAAGCACAGGCGCGCTCTTGGCCCAACCGGCGTTGAAATCCACGAGCACGCTCAACATTTTTGCGAAGTCTTCAGGATTGTCCTTTGTGGCCGACGAGGTAGGCCCAGGGCTGTTCGTTGCTGCTGGAGGGAGCCCAGCGCGCGGCTTCGAACAGGCTGGCGAGAATCGCGGGCTCAACCGGCTTGTCGGAGAAGGCTCGCGGACTCCAGCGATGGCGAATGAGATCGTGAATGGGAAAATCTGTCGTAGCTGGTTTGTGCATGGGAATCGTCCTTTAGTTTGATTTCAGGGATTAGATGAACGAGAGCGCGTGGAAGGTGCGCGCGTAAACCGGCATTTTGAGTTTGCGATTGTTCATGGGCCTCCGCCAGCCGGAGCGAAGAGATTCGGTTCTCCGCTCCGAAAGGCGAAGAGTGCTTCTGCGGGCGAAGCCAGCGTGACCTCGGTCCTTTCGTCTGAGCCGAATCGGGACGGGCCCGATTTACTTTTTGGCCGGAATCATTTCGGCGTCGATAGTGATGGAGATTTCATCGCCGATCATGCCTGGGCCGTAGCGTGATGCCAAAGTCCTGGCGAATGATTTTGGAACTGGCGTTAACGCCGATGCGCTGATTTCCCCAGGGATCCTTGACGGGAGCTGTTGGGCCGTCGACATCCAGGACGACTTCTTTCGTGGCGCCGCGAATGGTCAGGTCACCGGTGACTTTAAGTTTGCCGGGCGCGACCTGCTCAACCTTCTTGGATTTGAAGGTGATGGTGGGGAAGTGATCGGCGTCGAAGAAGTGGTCGCTGCGGAGATCCTTGTCGCGGTCGGGCTGGCGCGTGTCGACGGAATTTACGTCGATGGTGACTTCGACGGAGGACTTGGTGATGTCCTTGTCATCGAGTTGGACGGTGCCAGCGACTTTGGTGAATGCGCCGCGAACGGTGGAGATGGCTAGATGGCGGACAGAGAACTGTGCCGCGGAATGCGCGGGATCGAGTTGCCAGGTGGTCGTAGCTGCGGCAGCGGGCAGCGAAAGAACGGCTGCGAGTCCCGCGGTAACTGCGATACGAGAGAAAACGTGGCCCATGGGTGTTGCCTCCTTAATTGATCGTTGCTTTTAAACGAAACTGAAATTTGGTGCGTTTATTCCGGTCCGCGAGCGCGGACTTCCTCCAACAGCTGGGCGAGAGTCTTTAAACGCGCAGAGGGCAGGTGGCGGAACTGGCGTTTGTGAAGCTCGCGAACAGGCTGATCGAGATTTTTTAAAAGAGCGAGGCCCGCGGGGGTGATGCGGGTCTTGATGACGCGGCGGTCGTCGGTCTGGCGCTGGCGGGAAATAAGGCCGCGCTTTTCCATGCGGTCGAGGAGACGGGTCATGTCGGGATCGTGAGAGATCATGCGCTCGCCGATACCGCTGCAGGGGAGACCCTGGGGTTCGGCTCCGCGGAGAATGCGAAGGACGTTGTATTGCGTGCCAGTGAGGCCGTGGGGCTTGAGGAGTTGCTCGGCTTCGAGGCCGAGGGAGTCGGCGGTTTTTTGGAGGGCGATGAAGAGGCGGTCCTCCAGGGGAAGAACGAGATGGGCGGCGGGGGGGCGGCGACTCATGGGGATACGATAGTTGTTATGACGACTAATGTCAAGAGGAAAGATTTGGGCTAGCGGAAGAGCGGTGCGACACGGATGAATTGAAAAGGACGGGTAACTCGCGGGGGCGTGTGGGCGGTTGGGATGAAGACGGAGGGGCAAGCCCCCTACAAGGATTGGTGGCTTATGGTTTGCGAACTGGGCGGAGGTGAACTTCGCTGAGGAAACTTTGGGGGCTTTGCGTGACGATCATCTCCACGGCGTGGGCAACGTCTTCGGGCGAAAGAACCTTGGAAGGATCCTTCGAGCCGCGCGTGGAAAACCCGGTGGCGACGCTGCCGGGGCAGATTACGCTGACGCGGATGCCGTGCTCGCGGAGGTCTTCGGCCATGCAGGCGGACAAGCCCTGGAGTCCCCACTTGGAAGCGCAATAGATGGCGCCGCCGGCGAAGGCGTTGCGGCCTGCGAGAGAACTGATGTTGATGATGTCGCCGGCACCGCGCTGAATCATAGAGGGAACTACGGCACGAGAGAGGAGGAAAACGCCCTTAAGGTTGGTGTCGAGGACGCGGTCCCAATCGGCTTCGGTTTTTTCGTGGGCTGGCCCGAAGAGGCCGATGCCGGCATTGTTGACCAGGATGGAGATCGATCCCAGGGCGGCTTGAGTTTTGGCCACGAGGGCGGCGACATCAGCGGATCGCGAGACGTCCGCGATCTGCGAGTAAACGGGTGAACCTAATTTCTGCAGCTCAGCCTCGGTGACGGCAAGCGCCTGCGCATCGCGGCCGCAGATGGCTAGGGCCGCGCCGAGTGTGGCGAGGCGGAGCGCAATGGCGCGGCCTATGCCGCGGCTGCCGCCGGTGACGAGGGCAACGGCCCCGGAAAGCGGCGCGCTTTCGCCAGAAGATGAATTTATAGTTGTTTTTTGAGACATTTGAATTCTTCCTCTCGCTTGCCACCTTTTTTGTGCGAAACTCATCTTAGCATTCAGGAGTCTAGGCAGTTCCCGCAGGGCTTGGGATCCTTGAAGCTGGGCCGGGAAGAAGGCGAGAAGCTTGTAAGGGGAGGGAATGCTTCCACAGGCTCTTTACATTTTCCTGAGATGACAGCTTGCGGATAGACCGGGGCTTTTCCTATAATTCTCAAGTTTTGGAACCAACGCAATCATTGGCTTAAGCAGTGCACGCAAGAGCGGCAACGAAAAATCCAGATTTGAAACTTGGGCGAGGAGAGTGGGAATGAGCGGAACACGCAAAGTGGCAAGCCTCGCGATGCTCGCGGCGCTTTGTCTGATTCTAGGGAGCGAGCCGAGCGCGCTGGCACGGCCGGGGGCACCGGCGGGATGGCAAGATGCCGGCCAGAGCAAGCAGCCGTATACGATGGCGGAGTACAACTCGTATCAAGCTTGCGCAAGCGAGAAAGTTCCAGCGACGCAGGTGAAGTGCCTCGATGATTTCGTCTCGAAGTATCCAAATTCCGCACTCCTGATTTATGTCTATCCGCTCTACGTGCAGGCTTACGGGCAACTGAAGAATTATCAGAAGGTGATCGAGTATTCGGACAAAGTGCTGGGGCTGGGAGACAAGATTGACACGGGCGGGCAGTATCAAGCGCTGTACGCGCATTGCTTTGCCTACAACGCCATGAGCGCGGCGCAACAGGCGGACCCGGCCACGGCGAAAGCGGCTAGAGATGCAGCCGTGGCGGGGCTAAAGGCCCTGGACGCGGTGAAGAAACCGGATAGCATGTCGGATGACGCGTTTGCCACCCAGAAGAAGCAAATTCAGATCTATTTCAATGGAACGGCCGCGCAGGCCTCGGTAAACATCAAGGACTACGCCGGGGCGATTCCCTTTTATAAGGCGGTGCTGGCGCTGAACCCGGACGATGGGATCACAAGTTACAGGCTGGGACTGGCGTACGAAGCGCTGACGCCGCCACAGCATATGGATGCATTCTGGTCGATCGCGCGAGCAGTTTCGGCGAAGGGCGCAACGCAGGCGCAATCGGCGAAGGTGAAGGATTATCTGCGCAAGCTGATCGTCAACTACCAGCAAGCCGCATGCGACAACCTAACGGACGCGGAGCTGGCGGAATTGCTGCAACTGGCGGGCAGTTCAGCGGAGCGTCCGGCGAGCTATAGCTTGCCAAGCAGCGCGGACCTGGACGCGGCGCGAAAGGACATGACCATCGCGTCGGTCGTGACAGACCTGAAGGCGGGCGGCGACAAGGCGAAAGTGACCTGGCTGGCGTCGTGCGGGCTTGAATTTCCCGGCGTGCCTGGCAAAGTGATTGAAAGCATTCCCGGAGACGTCATCGAGCTCAAAGTGGCGTTCGTGACGAGCGACGCGGAGTTCGATGCCGCAACGGTGCCGAACATGGACGTGAAAATAGCCGGGCAGCCGGAAGTATCGCGCGTGGAGAAGGACAGCGCGATTCACTTTACGGGGACGCTGGTTTCCTACGATCCGGATCCGGCCTTTATGCTGCACTGGGAAAAAGGCAAGGTGAACGACGAGGACATCCCGAAGGAAAAGGCCGCTCCTAAGAAGACGGTGCATAAGAGGCCCTCGAGCAACTAGAGCGGTTGGGCGGAAAATACTAGAAACGGCTCTCAGGCGCGGCCTGGGAGCCGTTTTTCTTTTGCGTTATGGAAACCTTTACGGATCGGCGGGAACGGCGTGGCGTCCCATACGACATGTTGGAGGGGACGACGTTTAGCGGGAGTGGTGATTTTTTGAAGCGAGCTTGTATTCGTCGATCTTGCGGCTCAGCGTGTTGCGGTGGATGCCGAGGACTTGCGCGGCGCGGGATTGGTTGCCGTTGCTGCGGTCCAGGACACGCTTGATGAAGCGCTTCTCGAACTCGCCCACAGCTTCCTCGAACAGGATGCCCCGGTCGACCATTTGAATGACAAGCCCCTCGAGTTGATCTTTCACGATCGCACGCTCCGCGGAATTTGTTTCGGGACGTTCTGGGCCGGTTTGCAGCTACTGGTCTAGCTCGTGCCCAGCCAGGATGCGAAACGCCTCCCGGTATTTGGCACGTGTGGCGGCGACCACATCGGGCGGAAGCTCCGGGCCAGGCGGGGTTTTGGGCCAGCGGATTCGCTCGAGGTAATCGCGCACAAACTGTTTGTCAAAAGAGGGCTGCGGGCCGCCGGGATGATATTGAGACGCGGGCCAGAAGCGGGAGGAGTCTGGAGTGAGGGCTTCGTCGATCCACATCAAGGAGTTGACGGCGCCGCGGGAGCCAAGAGCGACGTTAAGGAGGCCGAATTCAAATTTCGTGTCGGCGAGGATGACGCCGCGAGGCTCGGCGTAGGCAGCGGCGCGGCTGTAGATTTCGATGCTGATGGATCGGACGCGCTCGGCGAGCTCCCTGCCGATGAGAGCTGCGGCTTGCTCGAAGGAGATATTTTCGTCGTGGCCGGATACGGCTTTGGTGGCGGGAGTGAAAATGGGCTCGGGGAGGCGATCAGATTCGAGAAGGCCCGCGGGTAGCACGATGCCGCAGATTTTTCCGGTCGCTTGGTAATCTTTCCAGGCGGAGCCTGAGACGTAGCCGCGGACGACGCATTCGATGGGGAGTGGCAGCGTTTTTCGGACGACCATGGAGCGGCCTTCGAGTTCCTCACGAAAGGCGTTGAAAGCGGCGGGGAAGTCGGTGGAGCTGAGGACGTGATTGGGGAGGACGTCGCTCAGAAGGTTGAACCAGAAAAGAGAGAGTTGGGTGAGGACGCGGCCTTTGTCGGGGATGGGCGTGGGAAGAATGACGTCGAAGGCGGAGAGGCGGTCCGTGGCGACGATCAGGAGTTTATCGCCGAGATCGTAGATGTCGCGGACCTTCCCGCGCGTGGCGGGTGTGAGACCGGCGAAATGCGTTTCTTGAATGATGCGACTCACAGGACTTGCAGCCACAGAAAAGTTTCTCCCCTAAAGGTGGGGAGCATTCTAGCGCAGCGCTTCGCGGAGGGAAAGCGGCAGGCAAAAGGAATTTGTGGAAAAAACGTGCGAAGAACGATCTGTTTTTCTGCTGTGCTCACGACGAACAGCCGAGAGGCTCCGTTTTGAAGATTTGCTCCCAATGGGCGCCGTCTTTCGTTCGGCGAAAAATCAGGTAGCGATGAGTCTCCGTTTGGAGAGAGACGAGCTTGGCGACGAGTTCATCCTGGCCGTTTCCGAAAAGGTCGGCGTGGTCTACGAAACGAAGGTGCTCCTCATCGGTGGCCGCCTCGGAGAGATGGAGCCAGAGGAATTCCGGAATGAGCTTCTCGCCGGGCTGGTCCGCGACAAAAAATAGGGTGTGGACGAGGCCTTCGTTGTCGCCCGTATCGAGAGAGAAAGAGCCAATCAGACTGGGCTGCGGGGAAGGCGCGAGATAGGTGCGAGTGACGTATTCGGCGCGGACGTTGGGGAGCAGAGCTTCGGGGATTCCGTGTTGGCTGTAAATTTCACGGGCCAGGGCAAGCGCCGTGGTGCGCTGCTCGGCGGTTGCCGGTTCGCGCGAAGCGACTCGGAAGTCGCTCTGTTCCGCATTGGTGGCGAGGGCGCGAACTTGGCCACGAATCTTCATCGTGCCGGAGTAAGACAGGCTGGCGGTGGCCGCGTTTCGATTTTGCTCGCCGACTTGACCCTCACCGACGGAAGCGCCGCCGAAGAGCAGGGAATACTTTCTGCCAGGCTGAAGATACTTCGCCGGGAAATCGTCTGAAGCCAGCGCATCGGAGAGGCAACTGGTTTGCACGGGCGTCAAGAGGGAATCTTCCACTGTCGCGATGGGTTCGATGCGCAACTGCCCTCGCGGTTGTTCCTCGACGGCGAGCCAGACGCGCTCGTTGGCGGTGTCCTCGTTTTGCGAAGGGCTCTGCGCCGGATTTTGCGGCGAGCTTTGTGATGGATGAAGAATAGCGGCGAAAGAGAAAATTACAAATGCGGCGCGGGTCCGCAGAACTGCAGAGTGCATGGACTGGTCTCGATTTCTCCGCCGCGGGATGAAATTCTAGCGCAAACGCGGCTGGGTTGCAGCTGGCGGCGCGCCGGCCGGTACTTAAGCGGCGGAAGCTGCTCTCTGTTTGGGCGCGGGAGCTTCGTCGCCTTCCCAGCGAACGCTAACGAGCTTCGAGACGCCGGGCTCTTGCATGGTGACGCCGTAGAGCACGGAGCCGGTCTCCATGGTTTTGCGGTTGTGGGTGACGATGATGAATTGTGTTTGGCCGCTCATGTCGCCGACAAGACGTGTAAAGCGGCCGACGTTGGCTTCGTCGAGCGGGGCATCGACTTCGTCGAGGATGCAGAAGGGGCTGGGCTGATAGCGGAAGATGGCGATGAGCAGCGCGAGCGCGGTCATGGCTTTTTCGCCGCCGGAGAGCAGGAGAACGTTTTGCATGCGCTTGCCAGGAGGCGAAGCGACCACGTCGATGCCCGCGTCGCCGGAGCTGTCGAGCTCGGTCAAGCGCATTTCCGCCATGCCGCCTCCGAAGATGGTGTGGAACGCTTCGGAGAAATTGGCGTTGATGGCGTTGAAGGCTTGTTCGAATTTTTCGCGGGAGACGAGGTCGAGTTCCGCGATGGCTTGTTGGGTGTCGGCGATGGATTTGAGGAGATCGTCGCGCTCGCGCGTCAGGAACGTGAAGCGCTGCTCGCACTCGTTGAACTCTTCGAGCGCCATCATGTTGACGGGGCCCATGGCTTCGATGCGCTGCTTCATCTCGCGGTAATTGGTTTCCGCGATGCGCAAGTTCTTCGCCGGTCATAAAGGCGGCTTCGGTGGCGATCAGATCCTCGGGTTGCGCGTTCACTTCCGTCATGCAAGTTTCGCGCAGATGCTGGCGGTCGGAATCGTTGCGCGCGTGATCCACTTCGGCGTGGCTGCGCTTTTCGCGAAGTTCCTGAAGCGATTGGCGGCCCATGCGCAGATGATCTTCCATTTGCGTGACGCGAGTGCGGCCAGAGTCCCATTCCTGTTCGAGCTGGCGCTGGCGGACTTCGAGACGCAGTTTTTCGCCGCGCAGGCCTTCGAGTTGTTGTGCGAGCTCTTCACTTTGCTTAGTCAGAGCGGCGGTCTCATCCCAAATCGAAGATTCTTGCTGCAAGAGCAGGGTCTCGCGGCGATCCAGTTCCGCGCGCTCTTCTTGCAAACGCTCGGCAAGAGCTTCGGCAGCGGCGAGCCGTTCATGGAGGGCGGCGAGTTCGGCGCGGGCGGTCGCGAGTTCGTTCTGTTCGTTGTGAACCGATCCGCGAAGCTGCGCGAGTTGTTCGACGAGCCGCGCGCTTTCGGTTTCCGCTTCGGCGCGGCTGACAGCGGCGGCAGCGTGCTGATTCTTCGCACGCTCGGCGCGCATTCTTGCGTCTTCAGAATCTTTCCGGAGGCGCAAAAGCTCGTTCTGGCAAACGGTGAGTTCGAGGCCAAGCCGCGCCAATTCGCTTTGCATGTGCTCGTGACGATGCGTGGCGGAGAAGACGCTGCGCTCGGCGTCGCGCTGCTGCGCCGTGATTTGTTCGAGAGACTGCTCTGTTTCGCGAAGATCGGCGTTCACTTGCGCGAGCGCAGCCTGCGCATCGCTCATCTCGTGCTCAAGCCGCAAGACCTCGCCATCGAGGGCGCGGAGTTCGCGCTTCATGCCGAGCGGGCCGGCTTCATCGGCGCGGCCGCCGGTAACCATGCGTCCCTGGTAGCAGGTACCGTCCGGCGCGACGAAAGCGAATTGGGGATTATCGCGCGCCAGCGATTCCGCGGACGCAGCGCTGTCGGTCAGATAAGCCGAGCGAAGCCGCGGAAGAAATTGTTTTGCGGCAGCGCCAAGCGGATCGCGGAAGCCGACCAGCTTGTCCAGGCGCGAGATCACGCCGTCTTCGATGCGGAAATTGATGATGGGCTCGTACTCGGCGAGGCGCAGATTGCGAAGCGAATCGACGAAGAAAGTGGCGCGGCCGCCTACTTCATCGCGAAGAAGGGAAACTCCGGCGCGAGCATGGTCGTAGGTTTCGACAACGACGTATTCGAGTTCATCGCGAAGATATTGTTCGATGGCGGCTTCGTGTTGTTCCTCGACTTCCGCGTAATCTGCAAGGACTCCAACGGCGTGGAAGTTTTGCCCGCCGCCGCGTTCGTTCGCGGCGAACAGCTTTTGGACGGCATCGGCGGTGTAGGAACGGTCGTTGAAAATTTGCGTGAGAGTTTCATGGCGCGCGCGAACGCCGGAGAGGGAATCGCGAAGCACATCAGCTTTCTGCGAAGTTGCCTCGCGTCGTTGGCGGAAGTCCGCGATGCGCGTCTGCAATGCGGCGGCGTTTTGCGTGAGCGCATTGAGCTGGCCGCTCGCGGCTTCCCAGTCGTAGGCCGCTTGATCGGCCTCGTCGCGAATACGGATGGAAGTTTCGAGTAGCTCGTGTTCACTTGCCTCGCGTTTGCGCAGCGCTTCGAGATGATGGACCAGGGCTTCTTCTGCTTGCTTTTGCTCGCCATGCAGACGAAGCAGGCTTTCGCCGGCCTCCGTTGCGGAGCGGCGCAGCGCTTCGATGCGCGCCTCGGATTGCTGAATCTGGGTGGCGCGGGATTCCGCCCTGGTAGCAAGCTCTTCCACGCGGCCAGAGAGACCGCCGGACTCTTCTCGAAGCGTGGTAACCGCGGTCTGCTGCGTCGTGCTGCGAGCTTCCCACTCGGTCGCCTGCGCAGCGGCTTCCGCCATTTCGGAGGAAATTTGCGTACGCCGCGAGCTAAGTTCGGTGGCGCGCTGCTGGTTGAAGGAGATGCGGTTCTCGGTGCGATCGACTTCCAGCGCCGTCGCGTTGAGGACATTTTGATTTTGGCGAATCTCGGCGTCGAGCTCGTAAATGCGCTGGTTGAGGCGGTCTTGTTCGCCTTCCTGCTGTTGAATGGTTTGGGCGTGCTGGGTTTCCGCGGCGGTGAATTCGGCGAGTTGTTTGGCGATGCGCTCGGCTTCCGCATCCAGCTCACGCGCTTTTCCGGCAAGCATCTGCCGAACAATGCCGCGCATTTGGTCGCGAATTTCGGCGTAGCGGCGTGCTTTGGAGGCCTGGCGCTTCAGCGAGCCGAGCTGCTTTTCCACTTCCACGACGATATCGTTGACGCGCGCGAGATTGAGCTTTGAGGATTCGAGTTTGGCTTCCGCGAGGCGCTTTTTGGTTTTGAATTTTGTGACGCCGGCAGCCTCTTCGATGATGGCGCGGCGCTCCATCGGTTTGGTGGAAAGAATCAGGCCAATGCGGCCCTGCTCGATAATGGCGTAGGAGTCGGGGCCGAGTCCCACGCCCATGAACATTTCCTGAATGTCGCGGAGGCGGGCGATGCGGCCATTGATCAAGTATTCGCTCTGACCGGAGCGGTAGAGGCGACGCGTGACGACGACTTCGCCAGGCTTAGCGGCGAGAACGGGCTTGTCGCCACCCTTCTTGCGGCGTTTGCCTTTCAAAAATTCAGGAGCGGCGGCAGACGTTTCGTCGGTTTGGGACGCAGAATCTTGCGATCCTGCGGCGTCTTGCTGCGATTCGGGGGCTGGCGCGGGGTCAAGCGAGAGAATTTGAACATTTGGATCAGAGGTAGCAGTAAAGTCACTGTCGGAGTTGGCAGTTGCGGCGGTGGGGTCGGCAAGACCCTCTATAGACGCGCCCTCTAGAACGAATCGCGCTGCTTCCGCCAACTCGGGGTCTTCCATGGTGATGGTTACTTCCGCCATGCCCAGGGGCGGCCGTTTGGTGGTGCCGTTGAAGATGCAATCGGCCATGCGCTCGGCGCGGAGCGACTTGTGGCTCTGTTCACCCAAAACCCAAGAGATGGCATCAACCACGTTGGATTTGCCGCAACCATTGGGTCCGACGATGCAAGTTGTGCCGGAGCCGCTGAAGGTGACCACGGTGCGATCACAAAACGACTTAAAGCCAACGATTTCCACTTTTCGCAGCTTAAGCAAGATGTCCCCTTTTAGTCGTCTCGCGTTTCGCGGCCGCAGCCAAGGCGGACCACTTCGCGTTTGCCCCTAACGAGTATTGCCCTGCCAAATCCTCAAACACAGCGATGCAGACCGCAAACTTCTTCTTCACAACAGGGGCCACGGGCAAAACGCGCGTAGAGAGACGACACTTTGTTCCTCGTGGGGAGGGGCTTTGGAGCGACAAGTCGACCGGTTTGCGGTCGCTTAGACAAACGTGTGGCAGGTTCTCAGTCAGAGGCCCAGCCGCCTGGCGCGTAGATGGCGGTACGGGAAAAAAGAGTAGCACGAGAAATTCCGAGTGTAAAGGGCTACGCAATGGGTTGTGCCGGATTGGCGAGGACCACAATCTGCACGATGTTGGAAACGAGGGGCTCGGCGGGGATACCTCGTTGGCAGGATACTTTGCGGGTACGGGGCTATCCAAGATGTAACCAAAGCAGAGTTTCTTCGGTTACGCCAGAAATATTCGCCGTATTATGCCAACAAGCAGAAAGAGAACGGCAAGGCGCAACTTGGGGGCCCCGCCACGTGAAAAAGCTGCGATTTCTCGTTTCACTGATCACCAAAGACAACGACTATCAACTCGAACAAGCGGCTTCTGGCGAGATGGCCGCACGCGAATTGGGAATTGACCTCCAGGTGGTGTACGCCGAGGGAGACACGATCACGCAGAGCACGCAAGTGCTCAAGTCCATCCAAGCCAATCCTACATTGCGGCCGGACGGCATCATCGTCGAGCCAGCGGGCGGAACAGGACTCCCGCAAGTGGCGAAGGCGGCGATGGAGGCTGGGGTTGCTTGGGGGCTGGTCAATCACGACGCGGGATATGTCTCCGAGTTGAGGCGAAGCTCCAAGATTCCGATCTTTATAGTGACGAGCGATCATACGGAGATCGGGAGGATTCAGGCGCGGCAACTGGCTGCTCTGGCACCCGACGGTGGCGCTGTTTTGTACATCATTGGGCCCACGGAAAGCGCGACGGTGAAAGACCGCAAAGCGGGATTCGAAGCCGTCAGCCCGAAAAATCTTCGCATCACAGTGCTGCGCGGTAAATGGACAGAAGAGAGTGGCTACCGCAGTTTGGCGACTTGGCTGAAATTGGGTGGTTCAAGCAAACTTAATATTGTTGCCGTTGCCGCGCAAAATGATGCGATGGCCATGGGCGCAAGAAAAGCCCTCCAGGAAATAAGCAATCCGCAAGAACGCGGAAAATGGCTGAGCCTGCCGTTTATGGGCGCCGATGGCTTGCCGAAGACAGGCCAGGCGTGGGTCCGCGCCGGCTCGCTGACATCCACAGTGATTACGCCTCCGATGGTCGGGCAGGCCGTGCAACTCATGGCCAACGCGCTACGCACGGGAGCAACCGTGCCGGACCGCACGGTGACTCTGCTGGAATCCTTTCCACCCCTCGCGAAACTCACGAAACTCCAAACCGTCGGAAGCCAGCAGTGACCCCCCCAGGCCCGGAACGGCAACAATCCCTCGCGAACACCCAGGCTGCAATTTCGCGTCACGGCTACTTCAAATGCGCGTCATACCAGGCGAGAATGCGACGGACACGGTCAAGCAGATGCTTTTCTTCCCGCAAGCCATGCGGCTCTCTTGGATACATCACGAGTTCCGTCTCGACTCCATAGTGCTTTAGGCCGCGATAGAGTTCCTGGCTTTGATCTGGCGGATCTGTGGTGTCGGCCTCGCCCTGAAGAATGAGTGTCGGCGTCTTCGCATTCTTGAGCTGCGTGAAGGGGGAGCTGTTCAAGAATTTCACAAGGCTGTCCGGCTCGTAGGGCACCCCGTAAAACCATTCATCGTAGGCAGGACCTTGTTCGGTTCCGTACTCGGAGATCAGATTGGAAAGGCCGGCGCCGGAGACAGCGGCTTTGAAATCGTTGGTTTGCGTGATGGCCCACTCCGCCATGTAGCCGCCGTAAGACCATCCGCCGATCCCGAGTCTCGCTGGATCGGCGATGCCGCGGTCAACGAGATCCTTGACGCCCCACATCACGTCTTTGAAGTCGGCGCCACCCCAATCGCCACGATTCCTCTCGATGAATTCTTGGCCGTAACCGACCGAGCCGCGAATATTGGGATAAAAGACCGCATAGCCACGCGCCGCGAGGAGCTGGCCCCAGACTTCGATCGAGTCTTGCCAGTTGCCTGTAGGACCGCCATGGATCAATGCGATGAGCGGCAATTTGGCTTTTGGATCCGCGCCGGCGGGTTTCAAGAGAGCCGCTTCAATCTCGAGACCGTCGAACGATTTGTATCTGTAAAATTCGGGCGCGCTGAGAGTGAATGGTTTCCAGGAATCGTTTAGGTGAGAAATCTGTTGCGGTGAATTTTTCTGATCCCATAGCCAGAGTTCGGGAGGTGTTGTCGCAGATTGCCCCGCGAAAACAACTTCACCGGATCCGGAGACAGCGAAAGCATTGATATTTCCGGGAGGCGGATTCGTTGGATTTTTGCTCATGCCATCCGAAGAAAAGCCGACCAGTTTGTTTCGGAAACCATCGGCATAGAGGGCGAGCATGGAACCGTCCTTCATCCAGCGATGTTCGAGGATGGCGCGGTCGAGGCTGGCGCCGGTGAGATTGCGAGTGGCGCGCTTGCCGATGTCTAAGAGCATGAGGTCGTGCGGTGAGGGGCCGTCCACGCGACAACCAATGTAACTGACGGTCGCGCCGTCAGAGGACACTCGCAGGTCGTGAAAGGGGCCGTGAGGGGCTAGAACAAGCTTTCGTGAGCCGTCCGCGACTGCGACAGAAAAAATCCGATGAGTCTCCTGGTCGGACTCCGGATGATCCGTGGCGCTCACGATGATGCGGTCGCCAGCGGGCAGCCAGGCAAGCTCGCTGATTTCCCATTTGAAGTCGGAGAGCGCCTTGGCTTCGCTTGTCGCTAAGGTGAGCAGCCACAGCCGCGGCTGTTTGTCATCCCTATCCACGACATGAGCATCGTCTTTGTCCTTTTCTTTTTTCTCCTCTCCATCGGTTTTGGCATCCGGCGCCAGGAACGCGATCTGCTTGCCGTCGGGAGACCACGCAAAACTATGGACGCTGCGCTTTCCTTTGGTCAGAGCAGAAGCTTCTCCTCCGTCCGTACGCATCACGTAAATCTGCTGCTGATCCACGCGATTCGAAAGAAAAGCGAGTTGCTTCCCATCGGGGGACCATCGCGGCGAAGATTCGTCCTTGGCCGAGTAGGTGAATTGCCGGACGGAGCCCGACGCTTTCTCATACAGCCAGATATGGCGCGCACGCCGCTCGCTTTTCGGCGGCTCCGTGACAACGAAGGCGACGCGCGAACCGTCCGGCGAGAATTGCAAATCGGAAATCGAGCGCAACTGGAGAGATGCTTCGGGCGTGAGCAGCTTGGCCGCATCCACGGCCGGCTTTTCATGCGCAACGGCAATGCCCGAGAGCGCCAAAACACCGAAAAGGCTGCTGCCCCGTACGAAGCGATTCATCCATTCACCTCTCGAGTGAGAACCTAGGACTCTACCGACGGAAGCGACGACCGTCAATTAAGACTATCGGGAGGTCGCGCAATCGCATTCCAATACATAGCGAGGCGTTCTTCATTGCGGCTGTCTCGAACACTCGGATACAATCTGACGTTTATCCCTTGGAGCAAAACGCCGACTGAGCTGCCATGCACGAAATACGCTTTCACAACACGCTGGGCGGAAAGATAGAAGCTTTCGCTCCACAAAACGGCAAGGAAGTCCGCATGTACACCTGCGGGCCGACGGTCTACGACTACGCCCATATCGGGAATTACCGCACGTTCGTCTTTCAGGACATCCTTCGGCGCTTCTTGAAATTGCGCGGCTTCAGGATGAATCACGTGATGAACCTGACCGACGTGGACGATCGCATCATCGCCAATTCGGCGGCCGCCGGTGTGAGCATTCGCGACTACACGGAGAAGTACGCGCAAGCCTTTTTCGACGATTGCAAGACGCTCAGCATCGAGGCGCCCGAACACTGGATTCGCGCGACGGACCATATCGACGATATGGTCAAGCTCATTGAGCGACTGCAAGAGAAGACCTATACCTATCCCAGCGAAGGTTCGATCTACTACCGCATCGCCAAGTTTCCTCACTACGGCAGGCTTTCGAATATTGACGTTGCCGGAATTCAGGCCGGCGCGCGCGTCGATGTCGACCGCTACGAAAAAGAGAGCGCCCGAGATTTTGCGCTCTGGAAAGCGCCGAAGCCCGGCGAGCATTTCTGGGAAACTCCGATCGGGAAGGGCCGCCCCGGCTGGCACATTGAATGCTCCGCGATGGCCATGAAGTATCTCGGCGAGACGCTGGACATTCACACCGGCGGCATCGATCTTGCGTTCCCGCACCATGAAAACGAAATTGCGCAGAGCGAAGGGGCGACGGGGAAGCCGTTTGTCCGCTACTGGATGCACGCAGAACATCTGCTCGTGGAAGGCGAGAAGATGTCGAAGTCTCTCGGCAATTTCTATACGCTGCGCGATTTGTTCGCGAAGGGTTACAAACCTTCGGCGCTTCGGTATGCGCTGGCCAGTGTGCCGTACCGCAAGCAACTCAATTTCACGTTTGACGGATTGCAACAGGCGGCAAGCTCGGTCGAGCGCCTGCGCAACTTCGCCGCGCGACTGGCTCAAGGGAAATTTCCCGCGGGAAAACAGAAGGGCATGGCCGACCGCATCGCCGAAGCCGCGGATGAATTTGACGCAGGCCTCTCCGATGACTTGAATACGGCTCGCGCACTGGCCGCGGCTTTCGATCTACTCCGCGAGACGAACATCGCGATGGACAAAGGCGATTTCCGCCAGGGAGATGTGGCCGCCGTCCAGGAATTTCTCGCGAATTTCGACCGCGTCTTCGCCATCATGGAAGACGACGATGCGGAAAAGCTGCGCGCGCTGGGTTTTGGCCCTGCCGACAGCGGTCCAGACGACGCCGAAATCGAAAAACTTGTCGCCGATCGACAGGCGGCACGCCAGCGGCGCGATTTCCCCGCCTCTGATCGCATCCGCAAAGAACTCGCGGATCGTGGTATACTTATTGAAGATTCAAAGGACGGCAGCGTCCGTTGGAAACGCAAATGAAACAAACTAATCTCAAGAAATCTCCCGGTAATTTCTCCCCGGCCGAGCTGCGTCCCAACCTCTTCGGCGTAGACTAAGCAACCTCTCTTCTGGCAGGGCGCACACTGGGTATTGGTGTACGCACAAAACCTGCTTTGCGGTAGCCCATCCACATTCACCGCTGACCATTTTCCCCAGGAGGAAGAGATGATTGCCACAACAGAAACGAAACTGCCAAGACTGATTACCGCACTGCCGGGACCCAACGCCAGGCGCGTTGTGGAAAGCGACGCAAAATTTATGTCGCCGTCGTATACGCGAGATTACCCGCTGGTGGCCAAGCGCGGGCACGGCGCCATTGTCGAAGACGTGGACGGCAATGCATTCTTGGATTTCGCTGCCGGCATTGCTGTCTGTTCCACGGGACATTGCCATCCCAAAGTCGTCGCTGCTATTCAGCAGCAGGCCGCTGAACTTATTCATATGTCCGGAACGGATTTTTACTACGAGAGTATGCCGCGGCTCGCCGAGCGCTTGATAAACACGTTGTCCGGCGCTGCGCCGAAGAAGGCGTTCTTTACCAATTCCGGCGCGGAAGCTGTCGAGGGCGCCATCAAGCTGGCGCGTTACGCCACGAAGCGTGACCAAATGATCGCGTTCTATGGATGCTTTCACGGCCGCACGATGGGCGCGCTTTCGCTGACCGCTTCGAAAACCACGCAGCGCAAGGGTTTTGGTGCATTGCTTTCCGGAGTCGAGCACATCCCGTTTCCGTACGCCTATCGCTGCGCGCACGGCCACACCGCGGAAACTTGCGGCGCGGAAATTCTCGAACTGCTCGAGCAGCAAATCTTCAAGCGCCTTTTTGATCCCGAGGAAATCGCGGGAATCATCATCGAGCCGATTCAAGGTGAAGGCGGTTATGTCGTTTCGCCAAACTTCTTCCTGCAAGAGCTGCAGCGGATCTGCCGCAAGCACGGCATCATGCTCATCGCCGATGAAGTGCAGTCCGGCATGGGCCGCACAGGAAAGTGGTGGGCGCACCAATTTGCGGGAATCGAGCCGGACATTATCTGCAGCGCCAAAGGTATCGCCAGCGGCATGCCGCTCGGTGCAATCTTCGCGCCAGCCAGTGTCATGAATTGGAAGCCCGGCTCGCACGGAACCACGTTTGGCGGGAACCCTGTGTGCATCGCGGCGGCTCTTGCGACGGCGGACTTGATTGAAAGCCAGTATCTCGAGAATGCCCGTCGTATGGGCGATTATCTTTTCGGGCGTTTGGCCGGCTGGACGAACAAGTTCAAAATCGTTGGCGACGTCCGCGGACGCGGCTTGATGATTGGCATTGAGATTGTTCGCGATCAGCGCACCAAGGAAAAGGCCGCCGACTTGCGCAATGCCATCGTCGACCTCGCCTTCCACAAGGGGCTATGCATCCTTGGCGCGGGAGAGAACACTCTCCGATTGTCACCCCCGCTTCTCATCGACGAGGAACAGGCGGATTTCGCCGTTCGCACTCTCGAAGAGTGCATCCGCGAAGCGGAAACGAAAATCTAGCGCCGCTTTACCTCCAGTAACTCACATCATCGTTTGTCAGTGGCAGGGGCGCAGCATGCTACGCCCCTGCGTGGAAAGTCTTGTATCCTTGTTATTGTAAAAGTATACTATTACGGATAAATTATTCAGTTATACCGCCCGACGCCAGGGACGTTTCCGGGGAGCGCCGATGCCCATCGTCTCGCGATTGATTTTCAAAACCATTCAGTGGGCCGCGCGAAAAGGCCTGCGCGATTCCGAAGCCCCTCCACCCGGTACCAAAAAGCACGAAGCCCGACGCACCGGCATTCGCGGCGAAACGTACGCTTACTGGTATCTCCGCGGCCACGGCTATGTCTTCGTCGCGCGCAATTTCACACCCCGCGCGTCCAAGGGCGAAATCGATATGGTTGGCTACGATGGCAAAACGCTAGCCTTCGTAGAGGTCCGCACGCGTACGGTCCGCGACGAGATGTCCGCGTTGCCGGAGCTAAGCGTCACGCCGGGCAAACAGCACCTCCTCGCTCGCACCGCGCAACACTTCCTGGCGGAACGCCGCGTCGCGGAATGCCCGTGCCGCTTTGATGTCGTCGCGATCGACAATTTCCCAGGCAAACCGCCGGTTGTCCGCCTGCATAAAGACGCTTTCAGCCCCCAAATGTAAAATTCCACAGGAAAATCCCGCGAACGCCTTCTCAACCTCGCGAGACGCGGTACAATCGGAGCGCAGGCGCGCTCACTTCGCGCCTGGTTCTATTACCCCTTTCGAGGAGGGCTGCTTTGCCGGAGTTGCGAAAAGACCCGATCACTGGCCGCTGGGTGATTATTTCTACCGAGCGTGGAAAGCGTCCAAACGATTTTCTGCGCGAGACCGTTCCTGCGCCGCCAAACGCCAAGAATTGCCCGTTCTGCCCCGGCAACGAAGCCAAGACGCCGCCAGAAATTCTCGTCTACGGCCGCAGCAACGGGGGTGCGAACACCCCGGGCTGGACGGTCCGAGTCGTGCCCAACAAGTTCCCCGCGCTGGGGATTGAAGGCGATCTCGACCGCGAAGGCGAAGGCCTCTTCGACAAGATGAACGGCGTTGGCGCGCATGAAGTCATCGTCGAAACGCCCGACCACGTGGCGACTCTGGCTTCCTTGCCGGAGCGGGCCGTCGAAGACGTCCTCTGGGCTTACCGCGACCGCATGCTCGACCTGAAAAATGACAAAAGATTCCGCTATGTTTTGATTTTCAAAAATCATGGCGAAGCAGCGGGCGCTTCCGTGGACCACACTCACTCGCAATTGATTGCTCTGCCCATCGTGCCGCGCCGCGTGCGCGAGGAGGTGGACAATGCCTGGCACTACTACGACGAAAAAGAGCGCTGCATTTTTTGCGACATCATTCGCCAGGAGCGGGATACCGGCGAGCGCGTAATCGGTGAAAACGACCACTTCATCACGCTCGCTCCGTATGCCCCGCGTTTTCCCTTTGAGATGTGGCTGCTCCCGAAAGTGCACGGCTCCTCGTACGAAAACAACCAGAGCACCATGTACGCGAGCCTCGCGAGAATGTTGAAAGACACGCTCATGCGCCTCGACGCCGTCCTGGACCGCCCGGCCTACAACTTCATGATCCATACCTCGCCTATCGGCGAAGAAATCAACGACCATTACCACTGGCACATGGAGATCATCCCCAAACTGACCAAAGTCGCGGGATTTGAGTGGGGCACGGGCTTTTACATCAACCCAACGCCACCGGAAGAATCCGCCCGTTTTCTGCGAGAAGCTAAAATCGCTTCGCCCCTAGCGCCCGCAAAAAAATAGCGCGGGCTCCGCGTGCAACGTGCCGCGGGTTTCCGGGCGCTGCCAAAATTTTTGCTATACTTAGCAGTTTGGCGCGGTACCCAAGTGGCCCAAGGGAGAGGTCTGCAAAACCTCCATTCGTGGGTTCGAATCCCACCCGCGCCTCCAAATTCGTCGGGTCCAACCCGGAGACATCGGTAACAGAACGTACCAGCTACATAGGTAACACTTTTGGGCCGAACTCGATGAGCTTTCCGTTCACCCTTGCCTGTAGAATCCAATATAATTTTGAGCGCGGAAGTGCCTGGCGCATTTAACCAGCGACGACGCAGGAGGTATCGTTCACCGTGAAACCAAGCGCTCGCATTCTTACCGTCACTCTTGCAAGCTCCGCATTTCTTTCTCTTTTTCTGGGTGCTCCATTGCCAGCCCAGGATTCGAATTTCCATAACGCACCGCCATCCACCAAGCAACAGAAGAATCCTTTCGAGGGCCAGCACCCCGCTTCTGCGAAGGCGGACTATCTTCACAACTGCGCATCATGTCACGGGCCAAACGGAGAAGGCACGGGGAACATTCCCGCGCTGGCGACCGGCAAAGCGCAGGGCGCCAGCGATGGCGAACTTTTCTGGTACATCACCAAAGGCGATCTGAATAACGGCATGCCGCCGTGGGTAAGTCTGCCGGAAGAGCAGAGATGGCAGATCATCAACTATCTTCGTGTGCTCGGGAGCCTCAAACCCGGGTCACCCCGCGTGCAGCTCTCTGCGGACGAAGCGGTCGCCACCGCCGTCAACGCGCCGCCGCCGAACGCGCCGTTCACCGACTACCGTTTTGAAAAGCCCGGCATAGTTCGCAAGATCACGCTAAGAGATTTGCCCGAGCCGCTGGCTACGGCATCGTCCGGAAATGGGCCCCAACTCGTGCCGCGGCCAAAGGATGCCTGGCCGCAGGTTCTCCCGGGCTTCAAGGTAGAACTTTATGCGTCGGGTCTCGATGAACCGCGCCTGATTCGCACTGCTCCCGATGGCGATTTTTTCGTTGCCGAAAGCCACGCGGGAAATATATTGGTTTTCCGAGGAATTACGTCTGACGGCAAGCCCGCGCAGTCCGAGACCTTCGCCACCGGGCTCAAACGCCCCTTCGGCATCAACTTTTACCCGCCAGGGCCGGACCCCCAATGGATCTATATTGGGAACACCGACTCGGTCGTCCGCTTTCCTTATCGCAACGGCGATTTGAAAGCGCGCGGCCCTGCCGAGCACATTGCCGACTTGCCTAGCGGCGGCGGCCACTGGACGCGTGACATTCAGTTCACACCCGATGGCAAAAAGATGCTCGTCTCCGTAGGCTCGGCCTCGAATATCGACGACGCCGACACCTCTCCTGCAGAAAAGAATCGCGCCGATGTTCTCGAGTTCAATCCGGATGGCTCGGCGATGCAAATCTACGCCTACGGCATTCGCAATTGTGTTGGCTTGGCGATCAATCCGAAGACCGGTGAGCCGTGGTGTTCGGTAAACGAGCGCGACGCGCTTGGCGACAATCTCGTGCCCGATTACATCACCCACGTTCAGGAAGGCGGTTTCTACGGCTGGCCTTGGTGGTACATGGGCGGCCATCAGGATCCGCGCCACGAAGGCAAGCATCCCGAGCTAAAGGACAAAGTCATCACGCCGGATGTAATTCTGAATCCGCACAATGCCTCGCTGGAAATGACTTTCTATACCGGCAAACAATTCCCTGCGGAATATCAAGGCGATATTTTCGCTTCCGAGCATGGCTCGTGGAATCGCTCCGTTCGCGTGGGCTATGAACTCATTCGCGTGCCGCTGCATCAGACTGGCCACGCCACCGGCGAATACGAGGATTTCATGACCGGCTTTGTCGTCGACAATGGGCACGTCTGGGGCCGCCCCGTGGGTGTAACCGTTGCTCCGGATGGCTCTCTCCTTGTCACCGATGACGGCTCAAAATCCATCTGGCGCATAAGCTACACCGGAAAGTAATCGCCTACGATCAAGGATGGACCATCACCTTTAGGGCGCAGCATGCTGCGCCCAGCTCGCCCTGGCGTAAACCGGAAGGTGCCAGCAACTCCCTCGGCGACGCTCGCCAATCAGTATCCCAATTTCTTGTCCACGACATTGAGCAACGGTTCGCCCTTCCGGAAACGCCCATACTGCTCGATGAAAAACTTCATCGCATTGTCCAGCCAATCCGGCGTATGGTCCGCGCAATGCGGCGAAAGCAAAACATTGTCCAGCTTGTAAAACGCGTGCCCGGCCGGCAAAGGCTCATGATCAAAAACGTCCAGCGCGGCGCCTCGAATACGTCCATTGGAAAGCGCGCCTATCATCGCCTCTTCGTTGATCACCGGCCCGCGCCCCACATTGATCACCACCGCCGTTGGTTTCATCGCCGCAAACTCCGCTTCGCCGACCATTCCGCGCGTCTCTGCGAGTCAGCGGCGCCGCCACAACCAAATAGTCGCACCGCGAAATCATTTCCAGCCGGCGCTCTGGCGTAAAATTCTGCGGCAACCACCGGGTCCGCGCCCTGCGAAGGCGGTGCATGCCGCCTCACGGCGAGCACGGTCATTCCCATCGCGCGCACTCTCTCGGCGATCGCCCGCCCGATGTCTCCATATCCGATAATTCCGACGGTCTTGTCCGGACGCCCACTCGACGTCAAATGCCTCCCACACGCCCGCCATTTGATTCCGAATCATCCGCCGGAAATCTTTCGCGAAATACAAGATCGCCGCCAAGCGCAAACTCGCCGAGCGACGCGCTAAACACGCCCGCCCCATTGGTGAGCGGCACCGCACTCTGCACAATCTCTGCAAACAACGTTCTCTCCAATCCCACGGAGCGCGAATGCACCCAAAGCAAATTTGGGCACATCGCAAACACCTGCTTAAACAACGCCAGCGGACCCGACCAATTGAAAAGCACGGTGGCCTCCGCCGCCGCCCCTTCAAACGCCTCGGCTGAATTTCCCGCGATAATTTTCACGCTCGCGAGTTGCTGCCTCAGCATCGCGAGTTGCGCCTCGGCCGGCTCAGCCGCGCTCACCAGCACGAAAATTGTGTCGTTTCTCATCATCGTCGCCGCCCAAACAGTGCAAAAGCTTACACCACAATCTTCGCAACTCGTATGCACCATGCGCAGCCCGCAAAATCAAATTCGAAGTCCAATGCCCAGAATTTGACAGTGCAAAACTAGCGCTTCTAGAATGAACCGCTTTTCAAATAAGACTTGCAGTTGACCGGATGAATCCAAAGTTCTACGGTTGATGGAATAGAGTCGCAAGTTTCGGAAGGAATTCCGTGCCTCCAAAAGATTCCAAGTCTCTGAGAAGTTATCGCTGGTACGGCCCCGACGATCTGCGTTCGTTCGGCCATCGTTCGCGCGCCGCCTCCATGGGCTGCACGCAAGCCGATTACGCCGGCAAACCCGTCATCGCGATCATCAACACCTGGGGCGACATTAATCCATGCCACAGCCATCTTCGCGAGCGCGCCGAGGACGTGAAGAAGGGCATCTGGCAGGCCGGCGGTTTCCCCGTAGAAATGCCGGCATTCACTCTCGGCGAAACGTTTCAGAAACCCACCACCATGATGTATCGCAACCTTCTGGCGATGGAGACAGAAGAACTGCTGCGCTCCTATCCCGCCGATGGCTGCGTCCTGATGGGCGGCTGCGACAAAACCACGCCCGCACTCTTAATGGGCGCCATCAGCATGAATCTGCCGGCGATCTACGTTCCCGCAGGTCCGATGCTTCGCGGCAACTGGCGCGGCGCAAATTCTCGGCAGCGGCTCCGACGTATCGAAATATTGGGCCGAGCGCCGCGCCGGCAACATCGACCTGCAAGCCTGGACAGAAATCGAAGAAGGCATCGCGCGCTCCGCCGGAACTTGCATGACCATGGGCACCGCTTCCACGATGACCAGCCTCACCGAAGTCCTCGGGCTTCACTCTCCCGGGCGCGACGTTCGATTCCCGCCGTCGATGCCAATCATCCCAAGATGGCCAATCGCTCCGGCCGCCGCATCGTCGAAATGGTCTGGGAAGACCTGAAGCCGCGCGACATTCTACAGCGAA
Organism: uncultured Acidobacteriota bacterium; assembly: GCA_963804545.1. Classification (GTDB taxonomy): domain Bacteria; phylum Acidobacteriota; class Terriglobia; order Acidiferrales; family UBA7541; genus Acidiferrum. Next base: position 710,852 of record CAWDQW010000003.1, on the reverse strand, counting down.
GCGTCCTTCAACAACGCGATCGCCGCCGTGTTCGCTCTCGGCGGCTCGACGAACGCCGTAATCCACCTGATCGCCATGGCCGGCCGCGCGGGAATCAAAATCACTCTCGATCGCTTCGATCAATTTTCAAGAAAAACGCCCATGCTCGCCAACATTCGCCCCAGCGGCAAATATCTGATGGAAGATTTCTATTACGCCGGCGGATTGCCGCGCTCTGCTGAAAGCGCTCGCACCCGCATCTGGATCTGACTTGCCTGACCATCACCGGCAAAACTCTCGGCGAAAATATTTCCAACGCGGAAATCTACAATCCCGATGTCATCCGCAGTCTGGATAATCCCGTTCTTGCGTCCGGCGGCCTGGCGATTCTCTACGGCAATCTCGCTCCCAACGGCGCTGTCATTAAAGCCTCCGCCGCCGAACCACGCCTTCTCAAGCACACCGGCCGCGCCGTCGTCTTCGACAGCTTCGACGAAATGAACGCCCGGCTGGACGATCCCGCTCTCGATGTCGACGCGAACAGCGTTCTCGTACTGCGCAACGCCGGCCCCAAAGGCGCGCCCGGAATGCCCGAATGGGGCAATCTTCAGATTCCGCAAAAATTCCTCAAAGCCGGCGTCCGCGACATGGTCCGCATTTCCGACGCGCGAATGAGCGGCACGAGTTACGGTGCCTGCGTCCTCCACGTTTCGCCCGAGTCCTTTGTCGGTGGCCCGCTCGCGCTGCTGAAAGAAGGCGACATCGTCGAACTCGACGTCCCCGCCCGCCGAGTTGAACATGCGCGTGAACGATGATGAACTAGCCCGCCGCCGCGCCGCCTGGCGCCCGAAAGAAGGCATCTATCCCCGCGGCTACGGAAAACTCTTCATGCAGCACATCAAGCAAGCTCATGAGGGTTGCGACTTCGATTTTCTCGAAGGCACTGCTCCCATTCCCGAGCCCGAAATTCATTGAGCGCCTCGGGCAAACGCAGCGGCCCCAGAGCACAGTGACGCCGTTCGCTAAGTCAAGTCGCCGGAGCTGAACTCCCCTGCTGCATTCCGCCGCGTCCAACTCCAACGGCAAGCATAAGGATTGCCGAAAGGCACAAGCTCCCAACCAAGTAAAGTAGCCCCGCGCGGAATGAATGAGTGCGGTTGACCAGGTATCCCATGACCATCGGCCCAAAAAATCCTCCAAGATTACCCACCGAATTAATCAATCCAATGGATGCAGCCGCGGCGGATTCGCTCAAGAAAGCGGTCGGCACGGCCCAAAAACAGGGGTGGAATGAGTAATAGCCTGCTCCTACGAGGCAGAACATCGCGAGCGCGATCGCGAGACTCGAACCATAAATCACGGCTAGCAATAGAGAAACTCCGCAAAGGGAAATCGCAAGGGCCGCATGCCAACGCCGTTCCAAAGTACGATCCGAATGCCATCCGTTCAGTTGTTGAACCACAGAAGCCGGCAAGATATGGCAGCGCCGCGAACAGTGTGACCCGCATGTCACTTTGCCCGGAAAGCCGCTTGAAAATGCTCGGCAGCCAGAACGCCACTCCGTAGCCTCCCGTCGTCGCGCAGAAGTAGCATAACGTAAGCAGAATAACGTCGCGTTGCGCAAATGCTTGCCAAATCGTGTAAGAGCGAATTTTCTGTTTTGGCCTGCTTCTCCCTTTCCAACTCTGTGTTGATCCAATCGCGCTCGTCCTCGCGCAGCCAGCTCGCCCCTCGCGGCCAATCCGTCAGATAAAATATCGTAATCACTCCGAACACGACTGCTGGAACCCCTTCCAATATGAACAGCCATCGCCATCCCCGCAGTCCGAACCAAGTAATTCCCAGCAACAAACCAGCGAGAGGAGAGCCTACGACGTAGGAGAGCGGACTCGCCGCGTAAAACACGGCAATTGCTTTGGCACGGTCCTGGTATCGGAACCAGTGCGACAAATAGACAATCACCGCCGGGAAAAATCCCGCTTCGGCCGCACCCACAAGGAACCGCACAAAATAAAATTCGCGCGCCGTGTGGATAAACGCCATCAGCGCGGTTATGATTCCCCAGGAAATCATGATGCGGGCAATCCACCGGCGCGCGCTCCACCGCTCGGCTATTAGCGCGCCGGGGATTTCCAGCACCAGGTAGCCGATGAAGAATATTCCGGCTCCGAGACCGACCACTTTGTCGTTGAAACCCAGATCGCCAGGCATCTGCAGCGCCGCAGCGCCGACGTTCATGCGGTCCAGGAATGCGATGATATAAAGCAGGAAGAGAAAGGGAAGAAGGCGCCACGCAATTCGTTTTCGCGCGCGGTCAGCCACCGCCGGGTCCGTCGATGTGACGTCCATCTTCCCTCGATTCGCAGGAACGCAGAGCTCGGCGGAAGTATCCTGCACTATTTTTCGCTCTTCGCGGCGCAAAATGTGCGCCGCGAAGTTCACATAGAAAATGGACGGGCTTTCCGTCATGGCCAGTCTGTTCCGGGAGTTGCAATGCGCGAGTACTCGATAGCGGCCATCCCCGCGGATGGCATCGGCCCCGAAGTGATCTCCGCCGGCCTTGAAGTCTTGCAGGCGCTCACGCAAGAGTCCGGCAATTTCCAGCTAAAGGTTGAGACATTTCCCTGGGGCTCGGACTACTACAAAAAACACGGCGTAATGATGCCGGCCAACGGCCTCGAACTCCTCCGTCCATTCAACGCGATTTATTTTGGCGCCGTCGGCGCTCCCGACGTCCCGGACCATATCACGCTTTGGGGTTTGCGCCTCGCCATTTGCCAGGGATTCGACCAGTACGTCAATCTTCGCCCCACGCGCATCCTGCAAGGCTTGTCATCGCCGCTCCGCGACTGCAAGCCAGCCGATCTCGATTGGGCCATTGTCCGCGAAAACACCGAAGGCGAATACTCCGGCCAAGGCGGCCGCGCGCATCGCGGTTTTCCCGAAGAAGTCGCCACGGAAACTTCGATCTTTACTCGTCGCGGCGTCACGCGCATCATGCGCTTCGCTTTCCAACTCGCTCAGCAGCGTCCGCGAAAGCTGTTAACTGTAGTCACCAAGTCCAATGCGCAGCGCCACGGCATGGTCTTCTGGGACGAGATCGCCGCCGAAGTCTCGAAAGAGTTTCACGATGTCACCTGGGACAAAATGCTCGTCGACGCCATGACCACGCGCATGGTCGCAAGACCCGCCAGCATAGACACTGTCGTCGCCACAAATCTTCACGCCGACATTCTCTCCGATCTCGCTGCCGCGCTGGCCGGCAGCCTCGGCATCGCACCCACGGGCAACATCGATCCCGAGCGCCGCTTTCCTTCCATGTTTGAGCCCATTCACGGCGCTGCCTTCGACATCACCGGCAAAGGCATCGCCAATCCCATCGGCGCGTTCTGGACCGCCGCGATGATGCTCGAACATCTTGGCGAAAAAGACGCCGCCACTCCGGCTGATGCGCGCCATCGAATGCGTCACAGCTTCCGGCGCTCCATACCCCTGACCTCGGCGGCAAAGCCACCACGCGCGAAGTCACCTCCGCCGTCTGCGACGCCATCCACACTGTCCAACGTTTGAGCAGTCGCCCACTGATCAGGCGTCAACGCCGGGCCCAATCTCCACGACAAAATAGGTTGCCGCCGCTGCGCCGGTATTCTTTATTCCGTGCAGATCGTTGGAGCGCACGAACCCTACCGACCCCGGCCCAAGATGGGAGATCGTGCCGTTCACGTTCAATTCCACCGTGCCTTCGCGAATCAGCCACATTTCGGAGTGCACATGGCGGTGCGGCGGATGCGGCGCGGCTCCAGGAGCCAGCGTCGTTTCATGAACTTCGAGCGATTCTCCCGTCGCGAGTTTCCCCTTAAGCGCCTCGCGGTACTGCGCATTGTCCGTCGTTTTCACTGGCATTTTGTCGAATGGGAACATTGCGGAGGGCATAGCGCTGTCTTGTTGGGCAGGCGCCTCGAGCGAAAGGACCGCGGGAAGCAGCACCACAGGAATCATGGAGCACAAATCACGCCGCGTCAGAGGCATTGGTTTCTCCTTCGGCTTTTATCCATCCGTCGATCCGCCGTCCAAGAGTTTATTTCGACGGTTCCACGATCTGCACGTGATGATGCTGCAGCAAATCCCCCGTCGCGTGGTCCACTTGCGTAACGGCCAGTTGAAAATTTACCTGAGATTGAATGAGGTTTAGCTCCGCTTGGGCGAGCTGGGTTTGCGCGTCCAGGACAAAGAAGATTTGTTCCGTGCCCAATTCGTACTTCCGCTCATCGGCGTGAAGCGTCTCCTTAGCAAGATCCACGGCTACTTTGGCGGCTTCCATGCCGAGTTTGGCGGCCTCGAGCGAGTGCACGGCGGTTGTAACGTCGAGTGAGATGTTCTGATTCGTGTCTCTCTGTTGGTACTGGTCGTGCCGGCGGCTTACCAGAGCATCAGCTAGATTTGCTTCCGCGCCGTGATTTCTTATCGGCAGCGACAACGAAAGAGTCGCGCCGTACGCCGGGAATGTAAAACGGAAAGACTGGCTCAAGCTCGTCCCTATTCCTGTATTTGCAACGCCAGCTTCGTAGCCGTTCAGTCCGTTGCCCAAATAAAACCCAGAGAGTTCAAGGTCCGGCTTGAGGTTGTTGTGGGCGAGGCGAATGCTCAGTTCATCGATGGCGAGCTGTTGATGCACCGCTTCCAACTCCGGGCGATTCGCAATGGCGCGCGCGAGAGCGGTGGGTATATCGATGTTGAGCAGCTCGCCGACGGGTTCAGGACGATCGGTCAATTCAAGATCGAGCACGCGAGTCGCAGGGTCCACGTCCGCGGCGATGCTCTGGCGAAATTGATCCTCGGCCTGTTTGACGGCGTATTCCGCTTGAATCACTCCCACGCGCCGCGACGCCACCTGCGATTCCGAGCGATAGATGTCCAGTGGTGGCAGAGCCCCCAGGCTTAACGCCTTTTTGTCGTGGTCATAACTTCTCTGGGCCTCATCCAGCGATTTTTGTTGCACGGCGAGAACTTCCCGGGCCAGTACGACATTCCAGTAGTTGCCCACAATCTGCTGAATGATGTCGCTCACCTCTCCGAGAAAAGTAGCGCGAGCTTGTTTCAAGTTGCGTTGCGCGATCAGAATAGGGGCACGGTTGGGGAAGAGACCACGATTTCGCAAGAGCGGCTGCGTCACCATGAACTGCAGGGTAGTCGCGGTGGAAGGATTCAGAAAATTGAACGAACTATTCGTCGAATTCTTTTCCGCGAGGAACGAACCCTGAAAATTGGTGCCGGTTTGAAACGTTTGCGAATAGCCGATCTGCGTCTCCTGGGTCAATTCATTGAGAATGGACGCTCCCTGGAGTTGCGTCGACGTGGGCGACTTGGCGCGCTGATCGCTGAAACTCGAGGTCAGCAGTGGATCAAACGGCGCGTAAACGCGCTGAAGATTGTTTTCCGCGGTCTCAATCTGAGAGTGGTCCAGGTGTATGTCGGTGTTGTTGGAGAGAGCCAGGCGAATGCTGTCGTCCAATGAAAGCACGAGCTTTCCGTCAACGACGTGGTCCTTCAAATCCTGTGGTGCCAGCAGCGGCGCTGCGGGCTTTTGCTTTCCGCTGATTCCCAGCACCCTTTCCAGAGGAGAGGCGTTTTGCGCTCTCGTCGAAACTCCGTTCACCGCAATCAGTGTCGACAACGAAATCGCAACACAGAAAAGGCGCACCACTCTCATGATCACCCCCCGTCAGGATCATCTGATCGTAAACCGCTGCTATTCGTAACGAATGGCCTCGACGGGATCGAGCCGCGCTGCCTTTACCGCCGGATAGATCCCGAAAATCAATCCCACGGAAATGGAAACCACGAAAGCCAGGAGGATCGAACTGATCGTAACCACGGTCGACCATCCGGCTAGCCAGGCGATCAGTTGCGACATGGCGAATCCCACGACCACTCCCAGGAGGCCGCCCGCGAAGGAAATGAGTGTCGCCTCGATCACGAACTGGCGAATGATGTCCCAGCGCCTCGCGCCGATGGCCCGGCGTACTCCGATTTCGCGCGTGCGTTCTAGAATGGCGGCCAGCATGATGTTCATGATTCCGATTCCGCCCACCAAAAGGGAAATCGACGCGATGGCCACCATGACGGTATTGAAGAGTTGCTCTGTTCTTCTCTGCTGCGCCAGCAGTTCGGCGGGCACGATGACGCTAAAGTCGCCCGCATCGTGATGCGAGGAATTAAGAATGCCGCGCACCACTTCCGCATCCGTAATGCTGGTGTCCGTCGAGGCCAGATGCAGGTACAGGCCGTCGATTTCGTCTTTCAGCCAGCTTTGCGAATCTTCCAGGCGATACAGCACCGAATTCAACGGCGCATACACCAGATTATTCATGTCCTCGGTGCGAACGCCGGATACGTCGGATTCGGGAGCGAGTTGCGGCCCCGCGATCCCGATCACGTGACACCACATTTCGTTGAGCTTGATGTACTCTCCGACCGCTTGGGATGCGCCAAATAAGCTGTCTTTTGCCGCCGCGCCAAGAACGCACACTGGCGCGGAAGCGGCGTTGTCCGAAGCATCGAAGAAGCGTCCTTCCGTCACGCGCAGATGGCCGATTTCCAGATAGCTCGGCTCCACGCCGTAAACGACCGGCGTGTCCTGCTGCGGCTTCGGAAGAATTTTCGTCGGCGTGAAGCGCTTGCGCGGAGTTGCCTCCTTTATGCTCCGGCATATTCTGGCGAATAATCTGGTAATCGCTGAGCGTGAGGCCCGGCGAATTTTTGCTGACTTTCTGAAGCTCCTGCTCGTTGCGTGCTTCCTTGGCTTCCACGATCAGATTGCGCACGCCCAGCTGCTCGATGAACGCCATCACCTTCTGTTGCGCTCCCGCGCCGATCGAAAGCATCGCCACCACCGCCGCGACGCCGAAAATCATTCCGAGCATCGTCAACAAGGAACGTAACTTGTGGCTGGCCAGGTTTTCCAGGCCAAAAGCAAGATCGGGCAGCCACTGTTCCAGGGATCTCGGCTGAGCCATCGAGCCAGCGTTTCATCGTCCGCCCCGTTCGCCTTTCAATTGGAACTTGCACCCAAGCTGGGAGTTGCGCCGCCGCCATCTTTGGGTTTTCCAGACCGCTTCTTTTCCGGATTTACAAGCGCGACAACCGTTCCGACCGGAACCCCTTCAAGGATCGCTCGCCCTTCGCTCAGTGCCCGGACTTTGACTTCCTGCATTTCGAATCCCCGCGCCGCGCTCGCAATATACAATCTTCTTCCCGTCATGCTCGAAGACCGCTTCCGCGGGAAGAGACACGGCTCGCGTAAGGTGATCGCCAAGAATGCTTAATTGCGCCTCGAAGCCTGGACGCAGACGCGGATCAGCGCGGTCCAGTTCGAATGGCCACGTCGAATTTATGCTTCGAGTTGTCGTCCCAGAATTCGCGGGCGGTAGCTCCGCCAACCGTTCGCACTTTTCCGGTGAAGGACTCGCCGGGAAGCGCATCCACCTTTATGTCCACGGACTGGCCTGGCTTGAGATTCGTGCGATCCGTTTCGCCGACCTGTGCGGAAACCTCGAGGTGAGAGCTGTCAATCACCTCTGCAATCGAGCTGCCCGGATTTACCTGATCCCCGACGTGATAATCCGGCAGCGTCATCCCGTCCAGAAAAACTCCTCCGGTGGAATCCCTGTTGCCGTGAATAACCAACAGTCCATCGATGGGAGAAGTTATCCGCATGTTCTTTATGTTTAGCTCCGCCTGATCCATCTCCAGACGCGCTTTGTGATGTTTTTCTTCGCTGATCGCCAGCGCCGCATCATTGGACGCGCCGTGCGAGCGGATGTCTTGTTCGAGCTGCGTCAGAGCGCGCTTGGCTTCGTCGAGAGCAAGAACGTTTTTCTGCCCGTCGATCTGGCTCAAAATTTCGTTTTTGCTGACCTCAAGTTCCGCTTTGCGCACCGCATATTTTGCTTTCAAGAGCGCCGTCTGGTCTTCCGCCGTTTGGACCGCGGCGTCTGCTTTGGCTTTGACGATTTCCTGGTCGGCCTGCTCGAGGTCGCTCCGGTTTTGGGCCAGATTGTATTCTTGTTGGCTGGGATCAAACTCCAGCACCACGTCCCCGGCGTGCACTTGCGTTCCAGCGGCGGCCAACTGGATGATCTGCAATGTGCCACCGGCGATTGGCGGCGCCGAAATGACCCTCGATTGCTCCGTGTGCAACGCGCCCTTTGTAAACACCTTCAGCTGAAGATCCACTTCTTTCACCGTCGTTGTCGGCACTTCCGCATCGCCGGCTATGCACCGTGCTTTGCCGGCAGGCAATACCGCCCGCTCCCAACGCCAGTGCCAGCAGAAATGCCGCTCGCATGCGTTCTTCCCTTTCTCAACTTGAAGTTCCTACTTTGCAAGTGTCGGATCCTTGAGCGCCAGCCGTTCGCCCGGTTGCAGTCCCTTTGGCAATCAAAGCCTCGTCGCCGCTCTGCCGCGATACCTCCACCGGAGTCTCTTCGAATTTCGATCCCCGCCGCACATACGCGACAGTGCGTCCCGCCTTTCGGAAAAGAGCATTTGTCGGAATCAACAATTCCATCGGGCACGCGCGCCACCGCGATACGAACCGTTGCCCCCATCCCAGGCGTGAGCCGCGCATCGCTCCCCGCCAAGCCCAGTTCCACCGCAAAATTTCGCGGGATTGGCCATCCGGCACCGAAATCCATGCTGGCCGTTGGGCTGATCGTGTCCACATGCCCGTCGAAGCTGCGATCCGGAAGCGCATCGAGCCGCACCGTGGCGGATTGCCCCAGCTTTCAATTGGCCCCTTTCTGCCTCTTCCACGCGTGCGACAATCTTCAGCGCGGAGCCATCGGGAAGCTCCGCGATCGCCGCGCCAGGCCACGCTCGGTCGCCGGGTTTGAATGTGGTGGGACTGCCCTGCGGCTGCCAGTGATTTTGCAGCGCCACAACGCCATCGAGCGGCGCTCGCAGAGTGAGGGATTCGAGCGCTCGTTCATCGAGCTCCACTTGGAAAGCAGCTTGGTCGTGCTTTTGCTGTTTGCTGGCGAGATCGGAGACGGCTGCCGCTCGATCCGCTTTCAGTTTGGCTTCTGTTTCCTTTTGTTTTTGCTCCGCATCCGCGAGTTTCAGTTTCGCTTGCTCGCCTTCAATAACCGATAGGATTTCCTGTTTGCTGGCGTCCATGCGCGCTTTTTCGGTGTCGTACTTCGCCGTCATGGCGTCGGTTACGTCCTGCTCTTCCTTCAATCGCGAGGCGGCGCGCGACTGCTGCATTTCCGCTTCCGCGGATTTGACGGCGGACTGATCTTCCGCCAGCTTCTGTTTCACTGTGGTAGCGTCAAACTCCACCAGGAAATCGCCTTTCTTTACTTTCGTTGCGTTGTCGACAAGCCTCAATATCTGCAGGTCTCCGGCCCCGTAAGGTGCCGCAATCACTGCCGAGCGAATGGCTTTCACTTCGCCCTTAATTTCCAGGTAATCCACGAACTCTTTACGCTTCACATCCGCCATCGGAAAATTCACAGCCGAGTTCGCCAGCCGAAAAGCCCCGAACACTAGTCCGCCAACAACTAGAATGGCAGCGCAAACGAGCACTTTCTTTTCGGTTTTCCACTTCTGACTTCCCCCGCTCATGGCCTCTCCGCCGCTCCAGAATCTTGGCCCGCGTCCTTGCGGATTACATCCCCCTCCGCCAGCCCAGACTCCACCACCGCGCTCAGGTCGTTCCGCCGCCCTATTTTCACCGTGCGCTTCTCAAAACCACTCGAACTCTTCAGCCAGACAAAGGAATGTCCCGCTTCAGTCCCAATACTCTGATAGGGGACTACCAGCACATTGTTTTCCGAACCGAGATCGAGGTCCATGGCTGCCGAAAGGTCCGGCAAAAGCCGCGGGTCGTTTCCTTGCACGAGGAAACGCGCCGCGAAGGAGCGCACCATTTCCGTGAACTGGCCCGTGTGGCCAAGGGGCGAAACTTCCCCGAGAACAGCCGGCAAAGCCATTCCCGGATAGGCATCCAAATGCATCTCGGCTTTCTGCCCCGGATGCACTTTCAATAGGTCCACTTGATTCAGCTCGACGCGCACTTCCATCTTTGACGGATCGACCACCTGAAGAAACGGCACGCCCGGCCGCACCTGGTCTCCTTGCTGCACCGTGCCCATCCGTCCGCCAAGCCATATCGTGTTGTAGACCACCACTCCCGCCATGGGCGAGTGCACGGTCATCTTCGCGGCATTCGCCAGCGCGTAGCGCATCGCTTCCTTTGCGCGATCTCGCTGAATCTCCAGAATCTTGATCGCCGCCACCGCCGCGGCACGCTTCAACCCATAGGTTTCCTTGAGTTGCTTCAGCGTGGCTTGCCCTTCGTCCACCGCTTCCTGATTCTTTTCAGCATCGATCCGCGAAACAACTTCATTTCTTTGAATCTCGAGCTGCGCGCGCTTCAATTCATCCTCGGCCTGCTTCATCGCCGTATCGTCCTTCGCGCGTGCGATATCCTCATCCGACTGTTTCTGAGCCACTTGGCTCACCAGGTTGTCGTAGGTGCTTTTCTTATCGAGATAATCCTTCGTCTGCGCTTGGGGATCGAACTCGACCAGCAGGTCGCCGCTCTTCACGTGCGTGCCAGCCGGCGCCAGTTTGGTAACCACCATCGACCCGACCTGCGCCCCCTCAAGCCTCGGCGCCAAAACGATAAAAGACCTCGAGGCCTGCGTCGTTCCATTGAGCCGCAGCGTCTGCGAAAGGCTCTTTCTTTCTACTCTGACGAGGGAATCCGCCCGGTCCGCGGACGGTCGTCCTTGCCGGAAGTGCACAAAAAGAAAGGGAATAACCACAAGAAGCGATAAGGAAGCGATCCGAAGAACAAGAGTTTTGGGCTTGCCGCTACGTTGAGAAGTTTGCCCCATAGCTTCTAATGACTCGGAAAGCGTTTGAAGTGTTAGCTCGTCAATCTATCCACTTGGAACTCGAATCCGCCGAATTGGTTGTTTCTGCGAACCGCAGTACCCGCCGCTGGTTCATGGAAACCAAGTCTATACCCCCGTCAAGTGGAACTGTACACTTCCGTTCACATTATGCTGACGTTATCGACACGGAATTCGTTTCTAGCTGAGGTCCTAGAGATCAGGGAATGGACAAGTCAATGACCTATTTAGGCTTGCCTCTGTTTCCCGAGGTGCAATCCGAGTCGATTCCTTAACTACTGGGCTTCACGATTGGTTATGGACACTCTAAACAGCGGCTTGGATTTCTCCGCCGGCTCCATCTCGTATGTATAAGACGTTTTGCTGGCGTCATAGTCACGCCACAGCCACACCATTTCCTCAGGGAACTCTGCGGCCCCGTGGCCCGCATTGTGCGTGCCCTTACCGAAGCTAAAGTGAAAGTCGTAGCCTTTCATTTTCAGCGCGTTGGCGAGACGAATGTTGGCGAGCGCCCAGCTGCCGTACCGATCCAGCTCCAGATCCTCGGAACCGTCCTGAAGCCACATGCGAAGATTGCGGTGCGCCTCATGCAAGACTTTCTCAGGATAATCCTGGCCGCCATCTGGGACCGCGGGATCTTCCTTCCATTGAATACTGGTAAAGCTGCCAATCCAGGAGATGACGCGGCTAAACTGGTCGGGCATCTGCCATGCCGCATTGAAGGAGCAAATCCCGCCCGAAGAAAGGCCAGTAATCGCCCGGCTGTAAGCGTCCTTGCGAATATTGTATTTGGCCTCGACCTCCGCCAGCACTTCGCTATGGAGAAAACGCACGTAGCGATCGCTTACCGTGTCATACAGCGTGCTCCGCATCGAATCCTTCAGCGTCCGTTGCCACTCGTCCGAATATTTCTTTACCAAATTGTAGGTGGGCGTGCCCGCCGAGCTCTCAATGTCCCCCGGATTGATGAACACACAGATCATCACCGGGATTTTCTTCTGCGCAATCAAGTTGTCGATGACATTAAGCGCCGGATTGTTTCCGTCGCGATCGAGATACCACTCCCCATCCTGAAACACCATAAGCGCCGCAGGCGTATGCGGGTCGTATTGCGCGGGCACGTAAATCCAATACTCGCTCTTCATGCCGTCGTAGATTTTGCTGGTGTGAAACAGCTTCGGCGAAAGCGTCCCTGCTGGAACTCCGGGTTGCTGGTAGGACAAAGGTCCAAACGCAGGCAAATCCAGCCTGCCACCGAATTTTCGCCTCCGTTGATGAGGTAATAGAACGAGTGCAGCCTTCCCACTGGCTCGATCCGCGCGGCGGCGTACCAAAGCTCCGTTCCAGCCAAACTTTGCATCTGCGGTCCCGCAGCTCCATCGATCCAGAGCCCAGGTTTCGAAGTCGCTTCGATAGCAAAGAAGAAGTCTGCCCCGTATCCAATCCAAGCCGTTCCATCCTTAAGTTCTTTTGTATCGAGTGTGTTGGCGATTGCGTCTTTGAGAGCCGGGCTCTTTGTTTTGGCAAGTTCGATGAGTTGAGTGGCCGTCGATTTTTCTGCCGCGAAGGCAGGGCCGCCAAGCAACAAAATCAAAATGCCTGCAAACCCGAACTTATTTTGACGACTCATACGAATACACTCCTCGTTGAAATTCTCGAAAATCCTGCTGACTGAGCCTGGAATGAATCGCTATGGTACAGCCGGGCAACCGAGGAACGAAGCACGAAGAGTTAGAGAGAAGGGTCTATGCATTTCGGACGACGTGAACGCGCTCAGGTTCCCTTGCAGCTTCGTAGATGGATTCGACCAGAGCGATACTGCGCCGCCCCTCTGCCCCATCGCAAGCAGACGCCCGTTTATTCTGAATGGCCGCCAGAAAATCTTCGAGGACGGCCTGGTGGCCGCGGAAATCGCTGACGGCGGCGGACGAAGAGCTCTTGTTTTCATCCGGAGCGTAAGTTTCGCTCGCGCCAGCTGGAGCGTTTCGTATATCCGCCGCGATGATGCGGTCGTGCTCCAGAATGACAGTGCCGTGCGTCCCGGATATTTCGACACGGCGAGGGTAGCCAGGATACGCGGCCGTGGTGGCGTGAAAAATACCCAAGGCCCGGCTCGCAAACTCGAGCGTCGCGACGGCGGTGTCTTCGGCTTCGATCTTATGCAGCAGAGTTGCGGTACGCGCTTGCACGCGGACGACATCGCCAAGCAGCCAAAGCAGCAAATCGACAGTGTGAACGCCCTGATTGATTAACGCGCCCCCGCCATCGAGCGCAATTGTCCCGCGCCAGCGCGAATTGGCGTAGTACTCTGGCGGGCGATACCACTTCACGCGCGCGTCCACGAACAGCACCCTGCCCAGCAAGCCTTGCTCAATCCAACTTTTGAGCTGGCGAATGTGCGGCTTCATGCGGTCCTGAAATATGACGCCTAGCTGAACGCCCGCTTGTTTCGCGGCTTCGATAAGCGCGTCGGCGCGCGCCGTGCTGATTTCGATCGGCTTTTCCGTGAGTACATGCAAGCCGCTGCGCGCAGCAGCGACCCCTTGCTCGGCGTGCAGCCCGGACGGGCTGCCAATGATCACCAAGTCCATCGGGCGATGCTCCAGGAAAGCGTCAAGCTCCTGATACGCCGTGCCGCCATGTTCGCGGCAAAGGCGCGCGACTTTTTCGGCGCTGGTCCCCTGGATCGCGGCGATTTCCACGCCAGGAATGGCGCGCGCCGCGCGGGCGTGCGTTTCGGAAATGTTGCCGCCGCCGATGAGGCCGATGTGAATAGTCATGCGATTCCGCGAATCGTCAAAACGAATCAATGATACGCCGAGACGAAGTCCCTGTAAGCGGCTTCGGTAGCTTCGGGTGTGAGGATCGCCGAAGAGATCAAAATGCGATACCGGAAAGTTACGCTCGCGTGGGGAGCCAACGAAAAATTCAGCTCCTCCTTCCCGTTGCTGAAGACTTTCTGCCCGAGCGGATTGGCAGCGAACAACCCGTAACCGCGCGCGTGCCAATATGTAGGGAATCCGGGATTTTCTGGGTGATCGAAAATCGTGATGGTGACGGGTTCATCGCCGACCATCCCGCTCAAATTGCACCACCTTCCGCGAGTGCCCCAGGCAGCGTCGCCTTTTTTGCCTTCGCTCGTAAGATAGGTTCCGTTCACCCCCGTATTGTCCAGTTTGGCCACGGTGGTTGCGCGCCCGCTCGCGTCCGTATAGACCTCCGGCTTGTCCGAAGGAATTTCCAACGCGCGAATCACGCGCAGCCCCAACATCCCGTCTTTCTCGTCAGGAAACGAAACTTTTTCATCCAGCGCCCGCAAAGTGGTGATGCGATCCACGCTGTGAAACTCCGGCCCGCCGCGGAATACGAAGTGCGTGTGTTCGTTCAACAAAACTTTCTTCTCGAACGTAACCCAGTCGGTCTCGACATCCAGCTCTCCCGCCTGCGCACCGCTTTTTGCGGAAACGATCGCGCGTTGCAAAATCGTTCCCATCTTCGGCGCGTTTTCCGCTTTAATGGCGTCGGAATTATTCCAGAAATCCAGTCCATTCACGTTCTCGTAGTTGAACCACAGCCCGGCATGATGCGGGTGATCCACGCGTTCGCCGGGACGCGGCTCAAGCGGATACCCGCGCGTCACAATCGTGCCTTTAGCCGTTCGCAGCGGGTACAAAACAGGCTTTTTCAGCGTCGTGGGCCAGATATAGGAAGTGAACGGTTTTCCATCGATCGTGATATCGACCCGGCGGTCCTGTTCGTTCACGACGACGGACACCCGCTCGGGAGCAGCCGAGACCAGCGATTTCAGCGACATGGCCACGATGACGAGTATAAAAGATGCCCCAGCAATAAGAACGCGCATATCCAACTGCCCCCTTCCGCGACGACCTGCTGCCTAACAACGCCAAATCATAAGCCAAGACCCTAAATTCGGCTGTTGAGACTTACTAAACGCATCGTTTATCACACTTGCGTTGACGCGCGTTCCCAAGAGTCATAAAAATGTTGCGGGGCACAATCTCCTGTGGACCATTTTCCGCGGATCCGGCAAATTCATCTTCCCCACTGGAACCTGGCCGCAAAAACGAGTAGCTTTCCATCCACACCATGGATCCAGCACGCCCCATTTCCGTGCCCGGAAATTTGCCGCAGCCGCCCAATGCCGCGAGCGCACTCCAAACGTCCCCACCAACCGTTTCCGCGCGCAGCGGCTACTTCCGCTGGGCCATCTGCGCCCTGCTTCTCCTGGGAACCACAAAAAACTACATGGACCGCCAAGTCCTGGGAGTCCTCAAGACCACCCTGCAGCACGACTTCGGCTGGAGCGAAATCGACTACGGCAATCTCGTCTCCGCTTTCCAGATTGCCTACGCGGCGGGCATGGTGTTGATGGGCCGGTTGATCGACAAGCTTGGCACACGCATAGGTTACGCGTTGGCTATGGTTTTCTGGAGCCTCGCCTCCATGGGCACCGCCTTCGCCAATTCTCTTGGCGGCTTTGCCATCTCCCGCTTCGCTTTGGGATTTGGCGAAGCCGCCGTTTTTCCCGCCAGTATCAAGGCTGTAGCGGAGTGGTTTCCAAAGAAAGAACGTGCGCTGGCCACTGGCATTTTCAACGCCGGAACAAACGCCGGCGCCATTCTCGCGGCGCTTCTCGTCCCTTGGATTGTGGTGCACTGGGGCTGGCGAGCGGCATTCGTCGCCATCGGCGCACTCGGTTTTGTCTGGCTCGCGGTTTGGCTGCTGATCTATCGCAAGCCGGAGGATCACTCGCGAGTCTCCGAAGGCGGAATTGCAATACATCTGCAGCGATCCTGTCGGCTCCCGTTGGAAAAATCAGCTGGGCGCGCCTGCTTCCGCTGCGGCAAACGTGGGCGTTCGTCGCGGGAAAATTCCTGACCGACCCCGTCTGGTGGTTCTATCTTTTCTGGGTGCCGGGTTTCTTGCAAAGCAAACATGGCCTGCCTCTGACGGGCCTCGGACTTCCGATTTTGGTGATATACGTTATTTCAGATTTCGGAAGCGTCGCTGGAGGCTGGCTTTCCTCTTCTCTGATCAAGCGTGGGCGCAGCGTCAACTCCGCCCGCAAGACCGCCATGCTGATCTGCGCCATTGGCGTGATACCGGTTGTCTTCGCCTATCGCGTCGAGAGCACCTGGGCCGCTGTCCTGCTGATCGGACTGGCCGCAGCCTGCCACCAGGCTTGGTCCGCCAACCTCTATACTCTGAGTTCGGACATGTTTCCCGTCCAAGCTGTAGCTTCGGTGAACGGAATCGGCGGCATGGCGGGCGCCATCGGCGGCATCTTCGTCGCATCCTTGGTTGGCCACGTACTTCAGTGGACAGGCAGCTACAAAGTTCCGTTCCTCATCGCCAGCGCCGCCTATTTACTGGCGCTCGCCGCGATTCAACTTCTTGCTCCACGGCTCCAGCCAGCTAGGCTCGACTTTCAATCACAAACGTGATTCTGGAAATTTTTCATGAGAACCGTGACAATGCTCCAGCCGCCGTTCCCATCGATCGAGCAGTCAAGGTGAACACATGGGCTTGACGATCAAACCGAAGAAAGATTGCCGTTGGGACATCGTAAGTCTTGGCGAAATCATGCTCCGCTTCGACCCCGGCGACCGCCGCATCGCCACCGCGCGTTCCTTCGAAGTCTGCGAAGGCGGCGGCGAATACAACGTCGCTCGCGGATTGAAACGCTGCTTCGGCTTGGACGCCGCTGTCGTCACTGCTTTCGCCGATGATCCCGTCGGCCGTCTCCTTCAGGATTTTATCTATCAAGGCGGCGTCGACCAGTCGCTGATTCGCTGGGTCGAGCACGACGGCGTAGGCCACTCCGCGCGCAACGGCCTCAATTTCACCGAGCGCGGCTTCGGCGTTCGCGCCGCCCTCGGAAGTTACGATCGCGGCCACACCGCCGTTTCCCAATTGAAGCCCGGCGAAATCGATTGGGACGAAATCTTCGGAAAGCACGGCGCGCGCTGGTTTCACACCGGCGGCATTTTCTGCGCTCTCTCAGCGACAACTCCGGAAGTAGCTCTCGAAGCCATGCAGTCCGCAAAGCGCCACGGCACAATCGTTTCTTACGATCTCAACTACCGCGCCTCTCTCTGGAAATCTCACGGCGGAAAGAAATCCGCGCAGGACGTAAACCGCCGCATCGCCCCGCACGTGGACGTCATGCTTGGCAACGAAGAAGATTTCTCAGCCGCTCTCGGATTCGAAGTTCCGGGCATGGACGAGCATCACTCCACGTTCGAAGTCGAAGGCTTCAAGCAAATGATCGCGACGGTCGTAAAGCAATATCCCTTCCAGGTCGTTGCCACCACGCTGCGCAAAGCAAAAACCGCGACGCTGAATGATTGGGGAGCCATTTGCTATTGCGACGGCAAATTCTTCCAGGCAAAAAACCGCGAGAATCTCGAAATCTTCGATCGTGTCGGAGGCGGCGATTCGTTCGCCTCCGGCCTGATTTATGGTTTTCTGGCTGGACACGACCCGCAGTGGGCTGTCGAGTGCGGCGCCGCGCATGGCGCTCTCGCCATGACCACCCCGGGCGACACGTCCATGGCCACGCTCCAGGAAGTCACGCAAGTGATGAAAGGAGTCGGAGCACGCATCGCGCGCTAAAGTCTCCTCCGAAAAAGGTGGCCGCCCATGGATAAACAAAAAGTCCGCGAACGCATCATCGAAATCGGGATCGTTCCCGTCGTGCGCGCCTCGTCCGCGGGCGAAGCTTGCATCGCCGCCGAAGCCGTATGCCAGGGAGGAATTCCCATCGTGGAAATCACCATGACGGTCCCCGGCGCCGTCGACGCTGATCCGCGAACTGGTCAAGAATTGCGGTTCCGAGGTCCTCATCGGAGCCGGAACCGTCCTCAACGCAGATGCCGCGCGCCGTTGCATCGATGCAGGCGCGGAATTCCTGGTCAGCCCCGGGCTGAACCTTCCGACCGTCGCCTTCGCCGCCGGGGAAGGGAAGCTCATCATGGCCGGCGCGCTCACGCCCACCGAAGTCATGTCCGCTTGGGACGCCGGTGCCGACTTCATCAAAATTTTCCCCTGCGGTCAGGTGGGAGGCGCGAAATACATCAAGTCTCTCAAAGGTCCATTCCCGCAAATCCCGTTTATCCCAACGGGCGGCGTCAATCTAAACACCGCTGCTGAATTTCTCGAAGCTGGCGCGGTGGCGCTGGGCATCGGCGGAGAATTGGTCCAAGCCGACGCCCTGAAAGCCAACAAGCCGGAAATCATCGCGGAAAACGCCAGAAAATTTCTGGCGATTGTAAAACACACGCGCGCGCACCTGGCGTCGTCGCACGCCGCTGTCAAGAGCACGCACTAACTCCAATCTGGAATACCTGGATAGAACTTCCCTACCGCGGCTGTCCTTCGCGCACCGGCTGCAGCTCAAACAAAATCTCGTGCTCTTCGCGTCTCGATGCAGCAACAGTGCCGAAAGCCTGATGTGCTGCTCCCAAAAGCGGCGCGTCCTCATTCAGAACCACGGAGATCGGAATCTTGGACAGCACCGAACTCAGTCTTCCTTTGTCCGCGAACGACCGGCAGAAGCTGCTCTGCTCCAATTTCGGAAGTATTTTCAGCAACGATCCCGCCCGCAAAATATACGCCGCCATACGCCAGAACGCGCAGCGCCAGATTCCCAGCCTCTGCGCCAAACGCATCCATCCACCAATCCAGCACTTCGACGCACACCGGACATGTGCCTGCTAGCGCATTCTGCGTAATCTCGCTGGCCGAAGCGCCCTCCGCTTCACTAAACGTCGGATGCACGACGCCAGGATCGAGAAACTCATGCAGCTTCCGGAAGCCGCGGCCTGAAAATATCTCTTCGCAGGAAACTCGGGGCAGCCGTTTTTTCAAAAAGCGCAGCAGCTGAATCTCGCGCTCCGTCCTCGGCGCGAAATCGGCCGAGCCGCCTTCCGAAGGGGACGCCCGATGTTGGGTGCCGTCCCAGATAATCATTGCCTCGCCAAGGCCTGTCCCCGCCGCAATCAAGGCCTGGTTGCCGTTGAATTGCGGAGCGCCGGCATTCAAAACCAGAAAATCCTGCGGCGTTAGATGCACCAGTCCATACGCGGTGGCCACAAGATCATTAATTAATGTCAGTTGTTCGAGATTGAGGTTCAGTCTGCGGGCCAGCCCGGAATCCGTTAGCTCCCACGGAATATTGTTCGCCACCAGGCGGCCGTCGACCACCGCTCCCGCGATTCCGAAGCCCGCGGCGTCAATCTTGCCTTCCGGCGCCTCACCAATCTCCGCCGCGCATTCACCAAAGAACTTCCCGATCAAGCTCTCCAGGCTTCCAAATTCACACGTGGCGTAGCGGCGCTTGAAAATAAGCTGCAAGGAAGAGCCGTGCTGTTCAAACACGGCCAGATTGCATTTGGTGCCGCCAATGTCTCCGGCGAGAATCACTTCGTCCCTCGCGCAGCCACCAAATCCTCACAATGCTAGCTGGGTGGCCGTCTGGTACAACTCAATTTTTACGTCACTCATTAGAAAGCAGCCTAACACTGCCCCGTGTTTCCGCACCACTCGAAATTTCGTTTTACCGGAATCGCCGTATCACTAGATTGTGCCGGTCCGCCAATCACTGCGGCCAAGCCCTCAGCGACAAATCAATCACTCTTTGCAACTCGGCACGGCTAGCCCCACCCGCCGACTGCACCGACATCCCATGCATAACCGCCATAACGTACCGCGCCAAATCCCCAGGATCAGCCCCCGCAGGCAAATCCCGCTCAACTTTCGCGCGCTCGAACCGTTCCCGCAACTCAGCTTCTCCCGTCGCCCGCCGCGAAATCAGCTCTTTGCGTATAGGGGCCGCCTCATCTCCGCAAGCCAGCGCCCCCTGGACCATCAAGCATCCCTTCGGATTCCCGGGGCACGAAAGCAAGTCCGCCGTCCCCACCATCAACCGCTCCGCCACGGCCCGCGCCGTCGGTTCCCTCAGCGCCTCAGCGGTGTAGCCCGTCATCTGCGCGGTATAACTGTCCAGCGCCTTCCTGAACAACGCTTCCTTATTCCCAAACGTCGCATAAATACTCGGCCGGTTAATCCCCATCGCCGCCGTCAAATCCGATAGCGCCGTCCCCTCATATCCCTTCTCCCAAAACACCCGCAGCGCCGCCTCCAGCGCCTTCCCCGGATCGAAGCCCAATGGCCGTCCTAGGTGCGCTGCTCCTCTACCCGCGGTTACGCGGACAGTTAAACGCCTACCTGGCCGCCCCGGAACCCGGTCGCCCCCCCTCATTTTCTTTGCACCCTTTTTCATACTCGCGCATCCTATCATACGTTTTATATCGTTCGGTAAGAAACTCGTTAACCTCGGCTGTGCCGCATGGTAGTTTCGTACCGTGAAGTACAAAATAGCAGGAAACAGGAGAACAAGCAAATGGGCAAACTGAAAGATCAAGTAGCCGTAGTCACCGGCGCCTCCAAAGGCATCGGCGCGGGCATCGCCAAAGCCCTCGCCGCCGAAGGCGCCTCCGTCGTCGTCAACTATTCCTCCAGCAAAGCAGGCGCGGACAAAGTCGTCGCAGAAATCACCAGCAAGGGTGGCAAAGCAATCGCCGTCCAGGGTGACGTCTCCAAGCAAGCCGACATCAATCGCCTCTTCGCCGAAACCAAAAAGACCTTCGGCCGCCTTGACATCCTCGTCAACAACGCCGGCATTTACGGTTTTGCCCCTCTCGAAGCCGTCACCGAGGACTCTTTCCACAAGCAATTCGATCTCAACGTCCTGGGCCTCATCCTCAGCACTCAAGCTGCGGTGCAGTATTTTGGCCCCAAGGGCGGCAACATCATCAACATAAGTTCCGTCGTCAGCACGATTACTCCTCCGAACGCTTCCGTCTACAGCGCTACCAAAGCTGCCGTTGACGCCGTAACCAAATCCCTCGCCAAGGAGCTCGGCCCGCGCAAGATCCGCGTCAACTCCATCAATCCCGGCCTGGTCATCACCGAAGGTGTGCAGACCGCCGGCTTCGAGGGCAGCGATTTTCAGAAGGACTTTGAAGCCAGAGCTCCCCTCGGCCGCGTCGGCCTTCCTGATGACATCGCTCCCGCCGCCGTCTTCCTCGCCTCCAACGATTCCGCGTGGCTGACCGGCGAAACCCTCGTCATCTCCGGCGGCACTCAATAAGCGCCGCAGCACAAATGTTGCCGCGCGAGTATTTTTCAATGGGAACTGCCTCACTTGTAGGGGCGCAGCATGCTGCGCCCCTACTCGGCAGCATTGCAAAAAAGAGGCACATAATCGATCGACGCAAAGGAGCACCAAAATGGGCAAGCATGAAGGAAAAGTAGCCGTCGTCACCGGCGGCAACAGCGGCATCGGCCTAGCCACCGCGCAGCGCCTCGCCAACGAAGGCGCGTACGTTTTCATCACCGGCCGCCGTCAATCCGAGCTCGACGCCGCCGTAAAGCTCATCGGCAAAAATGTCACCGCCGTGCAAGGCGACGTCTCGAATCTCGCCGATCTCGATCGTCTCTACGCCATCGTCAAGCAACAAAAAGGACGCATCGATATTCTCTTCGCCAATGCCGGCCTCGGGGAATTCGCCCCGATCGGCGCCATCACCGAAGCCCACTACGACAAAACTTTCGACGTAAATGTGAAGGGCGTTCTTTTCACTGTCCAAAAAGCGCTTCCGCTTCTCGTCGACGGCGCCTCCGTCGTTCTCAACGCCTCGATAGTCTCATCCAAGGGCATGCCGGCCTTCAGCGTTTATAGCGCCACCAAAGCCGCTCTCCGGTCCTTCGCCCGCAGTTGGACCGTCGATCTCAAGGACCGCAAAATCCGCGTCAACGTTGTCAGCCCCGGCCCCATAGAAACTCCTGCCATCGATCGTCTTGGGCAGACCGTCGGCGATAGCGCCCAACTCAAAGCCTCGCTCATCAGCGGTGTGCCCATGGGCCGCATGGGCACCTCCGACGAAATCGCCAAAGCCGTCTCTTTCCTCGCCTCGGACGACGCTAGCTTTATCACCGGCATCGAGCTCTTCGTCGACGGCGGCATGGCCCAAATCTAACTCTCCCTGCTCGCTGGCGTGCCCGCCGTAATCAGCAGCCCGCGCCAGCGAGCATTTTTTCTCTGTGAACTCTGCGTTCTCCGCGCCCTCTGTGTAAATTTTTTCCCCTTTTCTCAATTCTTTGTTGCCTCGCGGCGCAAATATCCCCGTCCTTCTAGCAGGCAAGCCATTCAGTCGCCGGCGCCGCATTTTTCCTAAATGGAACCACTTTCCGGAATTATATCGTAACACGATACATCTCTCCAGGCAACGCTCCGAAATTATATCGCATCACGATATATTGAACCTGCTAGCGCGCCACGAGGCTGGGCGGGCCCTCATGGGCCTGATGGGCGCGCCGGGGCGGTGCCAGTCTTTTTATTTCTCTGCCGGCGCCGCCCCGTGGTTCCTCGTACCCGCCCATGCCCCCATGTTTGATACTTCGTCCATTAAGGAGAATTCCCAAAATGAAAAAGAGTTCCTTATGTCCAGTCCTTCTTTCCTTCTGCGCCGCGTTTCTTTTCTGCGTGGCCTCTTCCTTTGCTCAGTCTTCCTCGGAAACGGGCAAGCTGAAGATTCACGTTGATCCCAAACAGGCTTACGTCTTTGTCGATGGCAAAGCCATCCGTGACGGAAGTCAAACCATCGTTCTCGCTTCCGGCGATCATAAAGTCGCCGTCTACAATTCCGGCTATCTTCCCAAGCTCCAGGACGTCCACGTTGGTGCTGGCGAAACCACCGACCTCCGCGTCGCTCTCCAATCTTCCGGCGATGTTGTTGCCGGTCCTTTCGCCGACATCGAGCTCAAAGGCGATCCTCGTGCCGCCGTTTTGCTAAACGGCCAGACGCCCGCCTATTTCGTTGGCCATGTCGACGAATTCGATTGGAATTGGATTTGGCACCAGCGCCTGCTCGTCAAGCCCGGGACTTACCAAGTCACTGTCACCCATGAGGGCAATACCATTTGGTCAGGCCCCGTCACCGCGAAAGCCGGCCAGCAAGTCACCGTCTATCTCAATCAAAACGGAAAGACAAAAACCAAGGAATGGAAAGAAGGCCTGAACATGCCGCCCCAGCCGCGTTTCCATGCCGGCATCGCCAGCGCTACCGTTCCCGTCCCGCCCGTCTCCGCGCAACTCAACGCGCAAGCCTCCAGCCTGAATTGCGGCCAGTCCACCAATCTCAGCTGGAATTCCGCGAACGCCATCGACACCTCCATCTCCAGCATCGGCGAAGTCCCTGCCCACGGCGATCGCACCGTCTCTCCCACCGGCAACACAACCTACGTCCTCACCGCCAAAGGTCCGGGCGGCGATTCGACGCAATCCATCACCGTCGACGTAAACATCGAGCCCACGGCCAGCATCTCTCTCAGCCAGCCGGAGATCCATTACCACAAAGTCGGCGACAAAGTCGTCGAGCAGGACTCCGCCACTCTGAACTGGTCCACCTCCAACGCCACTTCCGCAACTGTTTCTCCTCTCGGTAGCCAAGCGCCCAGCGGCATCCAGACCGTAACCGCAAATGTCAGCCAGGACGCCACCGGCCCCATCAATGAAGACCAGACGTACACACTTACCACCTCCAATGCCTGCGGGGGAACTACAGTAAAATCCGCGACGCTCCATGTCGTCGGCTCCATCGATCCGCCTCCGCCCGTCACGCTCGCCAGCATGTTCTATCCAACTGCCTATCCCACAAGGAAACATCCCAAGGACGGCTTGGTCGCAGCCGAAAAAAAGCAGCTCACTGACATCGCCGCCCACTTCAAGGACTACCAGCCCTACGATCACAAAGGCACTCTCTTGGTCGTCGCACACGCCGACATTCGCGGCTCCAAGTCTTACAATCAAGCGCTCAGCGCTCGCCGCGCCATGCTCGTCAAGGATTTCCTCGTCTCCCAGGGCGTTCCCGAAGACAAGATTGAAATCCGCGCCGAAGGAAAAGACCAGCAACTCGATCGGCAAAAGGTGGCAGCTCTGCAATCTCAAGATCCAGAGAAGCCCGAAAAGTGGGAAACCAAGCACATGAAAACCACCTGGCTCGCTTATAACCGTCGCGCCGACATCATTCTGGAACCTCGGGCCATCCAATCTGCCGAGGACTACCCCAATGATGTCACCTACGTTCGCCTTCTCTGGCAGCGCCGCGAACCTAGTCTGAAGAAAGTAAAAATGGCGGAGAACTCCGCTTCCGCTGCTCAACCGCTGAGCGCCAGCACTTCCGGCAATTGAAGTTGCCCAGGCCCGCTTCATCCATGTGCGGCCCGGCGATGAATACAGAGGTCACCTACGGGAGCTTCTCCCTGCCGGGGCCGGGCCGCACGCCACCTTTTTCAGTTAATTTTCTTCTCAAGGAGGAAACTCATGAAACTCTCTCTTAAAGCAATCACCATTGCCGGAGCTCTGCTTTGGGGCAGCGCCATCTTGCTGGTCGGCCTGATCAATCTTTCCCGCCCAGGCTATGGACTCGACTTCCTGCAAATGACCAGTTCGGTCTATCCCTGGTTCCATCCGACGCACACTCTCACCAGCGTGCTCGTCGGCACTCTCGATGGCCTCGTCGACGGCGCCGTGGCCGCCCTCGTCTTCGCCGTTATCTATAACACGTTCGCGGCCCGCCCAACCCACACCGAGGGCCGCACGCAGACCCATGCGTAGCTCCTTTCTCTAATCCCTTTGGGGCGAGATGCGCCTCCGAATCGCACGGCCGCCGCATCCCGCCCCAAATTAATCCCCGTCGTCACTAATACCTGCGCGCCCGAGAGCACTCCACATCTCCAACTCCCCTCTTCTGCGCGTCCTCTGCTTTCTGCGCTCTCTGTCTAAGTTCTCGTTCTTTTACGGCCCACGCTCTCCTGTCCATGTCGTCCCCCTCCCCGCAAGGGCGATTTGCACGGTGCAAATACTGTGCACGTTCAACTCTCATTACTTGTGCAACAAATGTTACCGCCTAGGGAGACGCAAAAAAATCGATGCTTTCTATCGAAAAGCATCCCTCTTGACACCGGCGCGCTATGCGGCTAGCCTCTCTCCATTCGGATAGCAACATATGTTGCGAAAGCCGCCGAGAGGTCGCTCGCGGCATCAGTCGAGGAAATGTTTTTTTAGATACGAATCGAGTGGAGGACTGACGCATGGCCGCGATCGAACGATCCATCTATTCCATGGAAATGCTGGGAAAGCGGGCTTCACGCTCTGGCCGACTCTTCCTGTGTGCAACGCTTGTTGCACTTTTTCTCGGCGGGCTGCCCGCAAAAACCGATGCCCAAACCGCTGGCACCGGCGCTCTCTCCGTCACCGTAACGGACTCTTCCGCCTCCGTTATCGTCGGAGCGCAAATTAAGGTCACTAGCGAAAGCTCCGGCGAAACTCGCTCCGTAACCACCGGCGCCAACGGCACCTTCACCGTTCCCTTGCTCTTGCCCGGCGCTTATCGTGTCGAAGTCTCCCAAACTGGCTTCCGTTCCGTTACCGTTCCGCATGTCCAAATAACCGTAACCGAAACCAACGCGCTCAACATCCGGCTCGAGGTCGGTCAGGTTGCCGAGACCGTCGTCGTCGAAGCGCAAGTCGCTCAGCTGCAAACCGAATCCAGCGCTCTCGGGCGCGTTACTTCTAGCGAACAAGTCAACTCTCTCCCGCTCGCCATGCGCAACTTCACCCAGATCATTGCCCTCAATCCCGGCGTCTCCTCCGAAATCGCCAATGCCGGCGAATTGGGCCGGGGCGGCGGTGGCAACAACCAGGACCCCACGGTCTCGGCCGGAAACTGGGCCTCTGACAACAATTTCCAAATGAACGGCGTCGGCGTCAACGACATCCAGCAGAGCGGCTACTTCAGCGCCGGCGTTGCCATCCCCAACCCCGACACCATTCAGGAATTCAAAGTCCAAACCGGCCAGTACGACGCATCCTACGGCCGCAACGCTGGCGCCAACGTTGACGTCGTCACCAAAGGCGGCACCAACGAATACCACGGCGCCGCCTGGGAGTTTTTCCGCAATGACGATCTCAACGCCAACACCTTCTTTCTCAACGAGGTGGGTGCCCCTCGCGCCGAACTTAGACAGAACCAATTCGGGGGTGATCTCGGCGGCCCCATCAAAAAGGACAAGCTGCAGTTCTTCACTTCCTATCAAGGAACTCGCCAACTCAATGGCTTGGACTTGAATTGCTCTTCCTCCATGAAGGAAGCACCGCTTACCAATGATCGCTCTGCGGCGGCTTTAGGAGCTCTCTTTGCAGGGCAAACGGGTGCATTGGGTGGGACGGCGATTGCGGCTGACGGCTCCAACATCAACCCAGTCGCGCTCGCCCTTCTCAATACTAAGCTGCCCAACGGCCAATACCTGATCCCTTCGCCACAATCGATTAATCCCAACGTCCCGTTCGACTCCCAGGGCACTCTGGTTTTTAGCCAAGCTTGCCCTTTTACCGAAGATCAGTTCATGACCAACGCCGACTGGGAGATGTCTCCGAAGAGCAAGTTGATGGCGCGGTTCTTCTTCGCGAACAGCCAGATCACTTATACCTTGCCAGAGACGAACCTGACCGGCGGAGGCTCACCTCCAGGCGCACCCGTCGATTTGACGCAGGATTTCCGCAACTTCTCGTTGACCCATACTTACATTTTTAGTCCGACTCTCGTCAACGAAGCGGAAGCCGCCTACCACCGCATTTTTGCCACATTTGCCCAGGCGCCTCCAGGGTTCACGTGGTCTGGAGTAGGCGCGACCGTGGTCCCCGAAGATAATGCAATCCCAGCAATCGCAATCGACGCAGGCGGTAGCACCGGACTTTCCCTCGGTGGCAACGGCCAAAACGTCCAAATCGCGGAAAACACATTCACATTCAAGGATTCCGTCTCGTGGACCCACGGCAAGCACAACTTCCGCTTTGGCGCCGAACTTTCGCGTGAGCAGAACAACCAGGTCGGCTTCCACTATCTTGCGGGCGAACTGTTTTTATCCTGGGCAGACTTTATGCTCGGCTTGCCGGGCGGCACGGGCCCAGGTACGAGTAACACACAAATCGGCAACATGTTTGGCTCGCTCGATTTGCTGGGTTTGTTTAACCGTGCCTATCGCGATTGGGAAGTCGGAAGCTACGCGCAAGATGATTTTAAGGTCACCAAGCACCTCACTCTGAACCTGGGGCTTCGCTACGACCGCATCGGCGACTTCGGCGACGCGCAAGGCCGCAACGCTGGGTTTGACCCGTCTCTGGCGAACCCCGACCCGCCCCTTGCCGGGACCCTCGCCGGCACCACTGTTCCCGACAATTACAGCGGAACGGTTCCCGCGGGCGTCACCAAACTCAACAATGACTTCGGATTGGACGGCGACGGCCAGAACACTTGGAATCCGCGCGTCGGATTTGCGTATCAGTTGCCCTTCAATCACTGGACCGAGGACCGCGTCGTCATTCGCGGCGGCTATGGCGTTTACCACTCGCGGTCGACCGGCCAGCCGTTCTTGCAGTTGATCTCGGCCCCGCCCTATGGCATTTTCCGCGAAGAGTTACCCAACACCTCGTTCTCGGAACAGCAGCCATTGCCGCTGAGTAACCCGACCTTCCCGACTTTCGTGCCGTATTCCCCATCGACCGCCAACTCCATCACCTTCTTCGAGCCGACGTATCGTCCGCCGATCGTTCAGGAGTACAGCCTCGGTACGCAGACCCAGATCACGCCGACCTTAGTTCTCGAAGTTGGCTACTCTGGCGCTCGCGGCTTGCATCTGATCGACGAGCTCTCCGTCAACCAGGCTCTTTCCGCCAGCCCAACGAATCCCATCAACGGGCAGACCTCCAACACCGTCTCCAACATTCAACAGCGCGTGCCGTTCATCGGCTTTTCCGCCAACGAAATGGACCAGATCGGCTCCGGTGCGGCCTCCTGGTATAACGCGCTTTTGGTCAGCCTCAACAAGCGTTTCAGTCATGGCTTGCAATTCCAGGTTTCTTACACCTGGGCCAAAGATCTCTCTAATGCCGTCGGTTCCACCACCGGGCCAAACGGAGGGACCATCGAAGGAAACCAGGACAACCTTGCATCAGACTATGGACCCGACAACTTCGTCCGCCCGCAACGCCTCGTTATCAACTATTCCTACCAGCTTCCTAAACCGCGCTGGAGCAATGGTTTTGCACAAACCGCTCTCGGTGGTTGGTCTGTTCAAGGTGTGACTGTGTTTCAGTCCGGCCATTATTTGACCGTTCTGAACACCAATGCGAACAACGTGTTTGGCATCACCGGCGATCGCGGCGAACTCTCCGGAACCTGCACCCCGGGTCAATACGTCAATCCCGGCTCAGTCACTTCGAAGCTGACCGATTACATCAATGCATCCTGTTTTAAGGGCCCGCCCGTCATCGGGGGCGAGGAACCAGGAGACACCTGCGCGCCTTCCGAAGTTCTGCCCGACGGCAACTGTCCAGCGGTCGGCACAGGCTTCGGCAATGCTGGCGTCGGCATTCTCCGCGGCCCCAGCGAACTCAACTTTGACTTTTCTTTCTTCAAGCACTTTCCGCTGCACAAGCTGCGGGACAGCGCTGACCTTGAGTTCCGCTCGGAATTCTTCAACATCTTCAACCATCCGCTGTTCCAAGATCCGGATACGAACTTCACTGACGGAACCTTCGGACAGATCACCAACACCTATGGCAATCCGCGCATTATTCAGTTCGCTCTCAAGTTGAGCTTCTAAGGCCGCGCGGACTTGCGGAAAGTGCAAAGGACGTAAGGAAACAGAAAGCGCATAAGCAGATTACAACTCGATCTTCCCAAGGGGCGTCCGCTAAAGTGGGCGCCCCTTGGCGCTAATCCCTCCGCCGCAGCCAGTCCGCCGTCACGCATCTGCTATTTGTGCTTGGCCGAAAACCTGATACTTTCCCTCCTGCGTAGGGGACAGCGCAAACAGCGCCTCGCTTTTGCGGCTTGCGAGGTGAACGGAAAACGAGGAGCAAGGTGATGAAGCATGTAGCAGCGATAATCGGTGTGGGATTTGTCGGCAGGGCGCACGTGGACGCTCTCCGTCGCCTGGGAATTCCCATACGCGGCGTTCTCGGCAGCTCGAAAGAACGCGGCGCGGAATCCACCCAGGCGCTCGGCCTCGAGCACGCTTACGCGTCGCTCGATGAACTCGCGGCCGATCCCAAAGTCACTGCCGTCCACATCTGCACGCCAAACTACGTCCACTTCGAGCAAGCCGGAAAATTGCTCCGCGCCGGCAAGCACGTGCTTTGCGAAAAGCCGCTCGCCATGGATTCCCGCGAGTCCGCCATGCTCGTGCAAATCGTAAAAGAGTCGAATCGCGTCGGCGGCGTCGCGTACAACCTGCGCTACTACCCGCTTTGCCAGCAAGCTCGCTCCATGATTCGAAGCGGCGAAATCGGTACGCCGCACACGGCGCACGGAAGATTTTTGCAGGACTGGCTGCTAAATCCGACAGACTGGAACTGGCGCCTCGAACAGAATCTAGGCGGCGAGTTGCGCGCCGTCTCGGACATCGGCACGCACGCCATGGACCTGCTCATGTTTCTCACCGGCAAGAAAATCACCGAGGTCTGCGCGGACCTTGCCACGGTTGTCCCCGTGCGCCGCAAGCCGCGCGGCCGCGTCGAAACGTTCAAGAAGGCCGACGCCACCGGCTTCGACGAAATGCCTATGACCACCGACGACTACGCCACCATACTTCTGCATTTCCAGGACAACCTGCGTGGCGTCGTCACTGTCTCGCAAGTCAGCGCTGGTCACAAATGCGGTCTCGGCTTCGGCATTGACGGCTCCAAAGGTTCGCTCTGGTGGGATGGCGAAAATCCAAACCTTCTATGGATTGGGCGCCGCGAAACGCCGAACGGCTCCTTTATCAAGGATCCCTCCTTGATGTCAGCCGAGGCGCGTCCTTACGCCGTCTATCCCGGCGGCCACGCCGAAGGTTACCCCGATACGTTCATGCAGCTTTTCCGCGATTTTTACGAGTACATCGCCGCTGGCGATTTTGCGGCGCCAAGAAAATTTCCAACCTTCCAAACCGGTCACGACGAGATGATTCTCTGTGACACCATTCTGAAAAGCTCGCAAACCAGAGCCTGGGAATCCGTCGAGTGGGATTGAAGCAGCCTAGCTATGACGCGCCGGTCCGTCATCCTGAGCGTAGCGAAGGATCACGGCAACCACGCGCTCTTTAGACTCGAACGTTGCGTCGTCGCGGTTCTGCGCCGCTGATTCACTTCGGCAGCGGATAGCGATAACTCAAACTCGGCGGCAGCTTATCCGAACGCTGCCGCGTGTTGTATTCGAGTTGATAGCCGAGATGCTGCGCATCCTCCGGATATTCCTTTCCGGCGGGATACGGATAGGGCAGCATCGTGTGGCGTGGAAGCGGCTCGACGCTGAAAGCGTACGCGGCATAGAAATCCAGATCTTTTTCGAAACCGTTCGCGTAGAAAAAGTAGTCGCGCACCCAGCCTGCGGGCAGCGCAGGCAGATTGCGCGGATCGAAGTCGACCTTGACGCCTTCGCCTGAGCCGAACACGACGAAGCGATCGTCCACGGCGGTGAGCAGGTCCAGCACGTCGCCGTAGCGCGTGTAGTTTCCCGCGGCGTGCGCGTACGGCCCGGTCATGCTGCGATTCGTGAAGGAATACGTCGTGTCGCTCGCGGGAGTAAGCCGAATTT
Source organism: uncultured Acidobacteriota bacterium (assembly GCA_963804545.1). Lineage (GTDB taxonomy): Bacteria > Acidobacteriota > Terriglobia > Acidiferrales > UBA7541 > Acidiferrum. The sequence continues at coordinate 680,227 of CAWDQW010000003.1, read as the reverse complement.
CGCGCGGATAGCCCAGAAATTCGAGCGAAGCTTTCGCGAGCGGAACTTCGGCGGTGCGGATTTCCTGCACGTCAGGAGTTTGATCGATGCGAATCGCATCCCAATAAATTTTTAGGTTGGTGACGATGCGAATATGCGGCGCGTGCCAGGCGGCAATTTGCCCGTGAGGTCCGTGACCATCGTGCGTTCCAGCCCGGCGGGAAAGCCCATGTCTTCGACGACGCGCATCCATTTGTTATTGTGCGTCGAGCGCTTCCACATACGGCGCAATGACTTTCACTCCGGCTTGATCGGCGGCGTACATCGAAGTGGCCATGAAATAGTCGGTATAACCATCGATGATCAGGCGCAGCGGTTTCGCGGCGTCCCAGTTGCCCAGATCGAGTTCCAGCCAGTGGAGTTTTGCAAAGCCGGCGAACGGCAAGCTCTCAAAATCCGTGACGTATTTGCGATCGCGCTGCGCAATCAAGGATAAAACGTCGTTTCCGTGATCGTCCCACGCGCCGAGCGGCGGATGAGCATTCTGGCTGGCGATAACGCGAAACTCCGGGAACGGCGGATTGGAAACGAAGCGCTCATTCGGGAAAACTTCGTACGCCGCGGGATGATCGATCGCCAGTAGCCGCAGCTGATCGAGATAAACGGTCTCTTCCATCGGCTCCATGAAGCGGAAGCTCAGCATGCCGCGGAGTGGACGAACGCTCTCAGCGCCAACTTTTAAATATTCGTCGGGATCAGGGACATCGCGTTCGGCGACGCCATGTTCGCCGGGACCAACCCAGTGGCCGACGACGCCGGGGCCGATCATGTCGGCGATGAATTCATATTCCTTGCCGTTCCACGAAAACAAAACGGGGCAGGAACTGCCGCGCCGGTCGAGTTCGCCGATGGATTGCATTTTCTTCGCGGCGAGATTTATTTCGTCTTGTGGCACGCCGGTGGGCCAGAGCAGGCGGACGACTTCGGCGTTTTTCTCTTCGCCGAGGCCAGCCAAAATGCTCGGCGCATTTTGTCCCAGATAGCCGTTCGCGCCTTGCACTTCCCATTTTTGATAGAGCGTCCCCGCGTACATCTCCACTTTTGTGCCTATGGCGCTTTTATTGTCGGCGAGCGGTTTGAAATCGATGCTCATCCAGTTGTGCTGATTGCCGCCTTCGTTTTTCAGAAGCAGCGGCGCGTTGCCGAGCTGCGTAACGACGAGGTCGGCGTCCCCATTGCCGGAGAGATCCGCGACGGCGATGGCACGCGGCTGCGAAAGTTTGACGGCGTCGAGATGCGTTTCCTTGGTGACGTCCGCCCAGCCTTTTGCGCCAAGATTGCGCAGCAGTCGCAGCTCGCCGCCGCCCGCCGATTCACCAACGGCAATGAGATCGAGCCAGCCATCGTCGTCATAATCAATTGCCGAAATTCCCCAGCCGCGCTGCCAGCCGAAATCCGGAAGCGGTACGCGTTCGAGATGCTTGCCGTCGACGTTGCGCCACAAGCTGATGCCAGGTGCGCCTGCGTGCGTGAACGCGAGATCCATCCAGCCATCTTTGTTGAAATCGAAGGCCACCACACCGACAGCCGGCGGAAGATTTTCTTTTTTGAAGTCGATCGCAGGAAGCGCGGTGAATTTTCCTTCGCGCGGATTCAGATAAATCGAAGCGCCGTCCGAGCCGCCAGCAAAAACAAAATCGATGGCGCGGTCATTGTTGAAATCGGTGGTGACCAGGCCTCGCGCCGGTGGCGTCGATGCCAAGAGCGGTTTCGGCGGAAACGTCGGTAAACGTGCTGTTGCCGTTGTTGCGCCAGAGGACGTTGTGGGCTTTTCCGCCGGACGTGCCGGCCGCGGCTGGCCCCATGGTGATGTAAAGATCTAGGTCGCCGTCGTGATCGTAGTCGACAAAGGTGAGGCCGACGCAGCCAGGCTCGCGGCGAATGCCTGCTTTTTCGGTGACGTCTTCGAATTTTCCGTCTCCGGTATTGTGAAAGAGCCGCACGCCGTCGCTGAAGCAGACCGCGAGATCGGTGTGGCCATCGTTATCAAAGTCGCCGGCGGCGCAACCGAAGCCGGGCGCGGCGTTCTCGAGCCCCGCCGCTTTCGTGACGTCAGCGAATTTGCCCCCGCCGAGATTGTGGAGGAGGTGGCTGCCGTTCGTGGAATCGCTGCCCACCAAAAAGAGGTCCGGCTTGCCGTCGTTGTCGTAATCGAAGAAGCACGCGCCGTTGGACCCACCGACCGGCGTTGCGGCAGGTGAAGAGATGGCCGTCGAGATGAATTGCTGCACGAAATGAACGGGGATCGCCGGCGGCGCGTTTTGCACGGAACTGCGCGGGAGCTCGGCGAGGGAGAAGCGGCCCTGGTCGCCGTAGCCTGCGCCGAAGGGAGTGGCGGCGTGATCGGCCGTCATCTTTTGAAATTTAGCGAGATGCTCTTTCGCGGCGGCGGCGTTGCCGCTGCGCTGGTACGCGCGGGCGATTCCAAATTCAGCGGAAGCGTGTAGCGGATAGAGCTCGAGAGCTTTTTGAAAGGCGGCGATGGCGAGGTCGTAGTGCTGAAGCTGGGAATTCAGATAACCGACGAAATACCAGGGGTCGGCTTCGTTGGCAATTTGCGCCGCGCGAGTAAACGCAGCGACGCCTTTTTCCGCGTCGCCGAGATCTTTGTAAACGAGGCCGAGGTTGTACCAGGCGTAAGGATCTTGCGGAAGCTTTTCGGCAGCCGTCGCGAGCGCGGTGCGAGCGGGCTCGAGCTTTTGCTGCGCGAGCAAGGAAATCCCGAGGTTCAGCCGGGCGACCTCAAAAGCCGCGTCGGCGGCGAGCGCTTGTTCAAAAAGTTTTTGTGCGTCCGCGGGCCGCTGCTGATTCATGTAAGCGACACCGAGCGTGTTCAGGCGATAGGCTTCGGCGGGATCCGAATGAGGAGCGGCTTTTTGCCCGACCATGGGCGCCGTACTTTGCGCCGCGCGCGAGCGCAGAAATGCCGCAGCAGCGAAAAGCAAACACAGACAAACCACGAGCACGACAGCAGAACGCCGAAGGGGAGCTTGCATTAGGGTCTTTGTCCTTGCGCGCGAAGCACGGCGAATAGCAGATGGCCGCGATACGGAGCACCAAAGATTCTGTGTGCAGTGCGGCACAGCGTCAACCGTTTTTGTTCTGGCTTCATGGCGCGGAGACGAGCGGGAGCTCGATGAAGCTTGAGTCAGCAGCGCTGTGGTAGATGCGCTGGGTGGCTTTGCGGTAGTCGGCGGGCTTGGCCCAGAAAATGTTCGGCACGAACGTTTGCGGATTGCGGTCGTAAAGAGGGAACCAGCTCGATTGGATTTGCACCATGATGCGGTGGCCGGGGAGGAAGACGTGGTTGGCGTTGGGGAGATTGAAACGATATAGCAGCGGCTGGTTGGAGGCGATGGGCTTCGGAGTTTCCAGGCTTTCGCGATAGCGGCCGCGGAAAATGTCGGCGGAGATCATTAACTCGTAGCCGCCGAGATTGGGCTGGCTGGCGACTTCGTCGGGATAGACGTCGATAAGTTTGACGACCCAGTCGGAATCGGTGCCGCTCGTTGAGGCGATGATGTTGGCGATGGGCTGGCCGCTCATTTTCGTGGGCTTGGTCAAAACGCCGGAGGTAAAGACGAGAACGTCGGGGCGGCCGGAAGCTTCCACTTGGTTGTCAGCTAGCCACTCCGACCAGGTGAGTTCGGTGGTGTAGCCCATCGGTTGGCTCGGGCGGGCGCGATAGGGAACTGGCTTCGAGGGATCGGAAATGTATTCGTCGAAGGGCGCATCGGCTGCAGCTGGCGCGTTCAAGCTGAGCTTCAGACCTGCCTTGAGATAGAGAGGCGTGGGATGAATGGCGCATCCGGATTTGCAGCCGGCAGGCCACGACGGGAGTTCGCGCCAGTGATTTGTGCCGGTCTCGAAGGCGTTGACCGGAGCAATCTCGCGCTCGGGGTTCTCGTCCTTGAGATATTTCGCAAGAAACGGCGCAAGGATATGCTGGCGGAAATAAGTGCCGGTGTCGCTGCCGAATTTAATCGCGCCGAGTGAATAGGCGTCTTCAATTTCCTGGCCGTGATGCCACGGGCCCATCACCAGAAAGACTTTGTCGTTGTTGGTGTCTTTTGGTTTAAGTGCTTTGTAGACGGCGATGGCGCCGTAGATGTCTTCCTGATCCCAAAGACTGTGCACGAGCATCACGGGAACTTTTAGCGGCTGCGCAGCGAGGATTTTGTCCATGGCCTGCTGCTGCCAGAACGAATCGTAGCTGGGATGTTCAAGAATTTTTCGCCAGAAGCCCATTTGTTCGAGGCCGTGACGGCGGCCAAGTTCTCCGGCTGAGCCTGCCTGCATGTAGGTTTCGTAATCGTCGAAATGATCGACCCACCAGTGGGCGGAGTTGTCGCGCGTGCCGTCCTGCTCGTAGATGTAGGGCATGTTTTGTTCGCGGAAGGCGCCGTTATGGAACCAGTCGTCGCCCATCCAGCCATCGACCATGGGATTCATCGGCACAGAAACTTTGAGCGCGGGGTGCGGATTGACGAGCGCCATCAGTGGCGTAAAGCCGTCATAAGAGATGCCCAGGATGCCCACTTTGCCGTTGGACTCGGAGAGATTTTTGACGAGCCAGTCGATGGTGTCGTAGGTGTCGGTGGCGTGGTCGACGTTCGTCGGATTCAGCGGGCCGTGCAGCGGGCGGTTCATAACGTAGTCGCCTTCAGAGCCGTACTTGCCGCGAACATCCTGCACCACGCGGATGTAGCCGCCGTCGACGATGACGTCGGTGGCGTTGTCGTAGCCCTCGAGAATGGGGCCGAGGTGGGAGGAGTTGGCGTGAGAGGTGAGATCGCTGGCGTTGTAAGGCGTGCGCGTGAGAAGGATCGGCGCATTCCTGGCGCCTTTGGGGATGAGGATGACAGTGTGCAGTCTTACGCCGTCGCGCATGGGGATCATGACGTCGCGGCGGGTGTAGTCAAAGGCGTCGGTCGAGAGTTTTACTTGCGGGGGCATTTCGTTGGGGAGAGTTGTGGCGGATTGCGCGAAAGCGGACGGAGAGAGGAAGGATAGTGCGCAGGCGAATGCGGCGAGCAGTGAGAGTTTGGGTGCGTAGCGATTAGAAAGCGTCATGGATTCTCCGGTTTGGCAAGTCGAGCGGGGAGAGTATACCGAGACGAAGGGGCGCGTGCCAGAAATGCTGGCCCTCGCGTGTCGAGGCAGACGGGTGACGACCCCCACCCGGGGTACCCATAAAACAGTGAAGTAAGCGACTGAGAGCATTGGGGTTGCGAGAGTCTGGGCTCTAGGTGGACCTGTATGCGTACAACCGGACGCTGGCCTTGCGACCAGTAGTTATCGCCTACCGGAGGTTATTAAACTTATGAGCGATGGCAAACGACGCGAGGAGCGGAGCGGACGGGTACTCCGGCGGGTTTTTCGGAGACTTGCGCCGCCGCGACTGTGGGTGACGGATGGCGAATGTTCAGATGGGCAATACTCGAAGGCTGCGTTTCGTCTGGCTAAATCGTTTCGGGCTGGCTTTGCTGCTACTTGCCTCTCTTGGGTTTAGCGGTTGCGCAAGGGTTAGCAGCTCTGGGAAACTGCCGCAGGGTTCGGTGCCTGTCATTTCGTCGTTCGGCGCGAGCCCGGCGACCATAAATTCAGGGGCCGGCGCGACTCTGAGCTGGGCAACCAGCGGCGCAACGGCGATCGACATTACGCCGGGAACGTTCACCTCGATTACCGCAAGTGGTTCGACGAGCGTCAGCCCGACGGTGACAACCGTCTACACTTTGACCGCGACGAACTCCGTCGGGTCATCGACATTGACTGTAACGGTGACGGTGAATCCGGCTGCGAACAAGCCGGCGATCAACTCGTTTTCGGCTAGTCCTACGAGTATCAATTCGGGCTCGAGCAGCAGCCTAAGCTGGTCCACAACGGGCGCGAGCAGCCTCGCGATCACGCCGGGGAGCTTCACCTCGACTTCCGCAAGCGGTTCGACAAGTGTCAGCCCGACGGCGACGACGACGTACACGCTGACTGCGACGAATGCAACGGGCTCGACGACTTCCACCGCGAAAGTCACTGTGACTTCCGGTGGTTCCGGCGGAGCGCTGGCCATTGCCACGACCTCTTGCCCGGCGGGCACGCAAGGCGCGGCGTATGCGGGCTGCACGATATCGGCCAGCGGCGGAACTCCGCCCTACACTTTTTCTTACAGCACCGATGCGAATTACCCGCCGTTGCCGGAGGGCATGTCTCTCGACACTAGTACCGGCGCCGTGAGCAGTTCGCTGATCGGCGGGCAAGGCACGTACAGCCCGCAATTCGTGGTGACGGACTCCGCGAATCAGACAGCGACCCAGCAAATAACGTTCTCGATCAGCGGCAACAATGCGTTCCTGGCAAACATTTTTCCGGCGGCCTCTATTTTTCACCATCGCGTTGACGCCGCCACATCGGGACTGCCGGTGGACAATTCTCCCGCGGCCGCGATCTACAGCGGCTATTTGTCCGCGACGGTCAGACCATTTTTTGGCAATGATGGTCCGTTCCCCAACGGCATCCCAGCGATACAGGTGCCTGCGAACCAGCCCAACGTTGCGGTTTCGACGACGGTGTACCAGTCTTACTTCACTACAGGGCCTATCCCGGCGTATGCGCCAGTCGAAGGAACAAGCAATTCCACAGGCGATCGTCATGTGCTTGTTTATGTCCAGGCGGGCGGCAGCAGCAAACCGGCGCTCTATGAGATGTGGCAGGGCATTTACGAGAATGGCCCGTGGACGGATTCCTCCAACGCGCTGTGGCCCGACGTCTCCGGAAACGCGCTGACGCCGCAGGGCAATGGAACGTCGGATGCGGCAGGCCTTCCGGTGGCGCCGCTGCTCGCGAACGCCGACGAAGTGATCGGTACGGGGACATCGACTTCTCCGAATGGGACGATTCAGCATCCGATACGATTCACGCTGAACCACATGCTCAATTATTGGGTATGGCCGGCGACAGAAACCGCGGGGGTGGGCAGTTGCAGCTCAGGGGGAACCACGATTCCGACGATGTCTCTGATCTCTCAGTCTTCGCCGCCGACAAGCTGCACGATGAGCGGGCCGGCAGGCGAAATTTACCGGCTTAAAGCGAGTGTCGCGGCTCCCACGTGCGCGGCCAGCAGCCCGCAAGCGGCGATCCTCATCACCGCGTTCCGCAACTACGGGATCATTCTGGCGGACAATGGTATGAGCGGCGGGCTGATCGGTACGCCTGACGCGCGCTGGAACGATACGGATTTGTCGTGCATCAGCGCGCTGACGCTGGCGGATTTCGAACCGGTGAATGTGTCGAGCCTGATGGTCAGCACCGACAGCGGCGCCACCAGCCACTAGTTAGCACGCTCTTGGCGCTGCCCTACGATTAACATTTCGAAGGATTCTCCCCCCACATTCGGCATGTCATTCGCGCGTTTGGGATGGCGCTTGACCCGAGGTGTGCGTGCACTTACGCTCAAATGCCCGACTATGAGCCAAATAATTTTTGGAACGATCTCGGAAATTGCCGCGGGAATACGCGAGAAGAAATTTTCACCGGTGGAGGTTGTGAAGGCACATCTTGACCGCGCGGCAGAACTGCAGCCGAAGCTGAATGCGTTTGTACATCTTGATTCAGATGGCGCGTTGAAGCAGGCACGCGCTGCGGAGACGGCCTTGCTGCGTGGCGAAAGTGCCGGGCCATTGCATGGCGTGCCTTTGACGATTAAAAGCTGTATCGATGTGGCGGGATGGCCTGTGGCAGCGGGATCTTTGCTGAGGAAAGATTACGTGGCACTGGCGGACGCGGCGCTGGTGGCTAGGTTGCGCGCCGCGGGCGCGATTATTTTGGGAAACACGAATACTCCGGAATATTTGATGGCTTACGAAACGGACAATTCGTTGAACGGCAAGACGAGCAATCCTTGGAATTTGGAACGGTCGTCGGGAGGATCGAGCGGAGGGGAGGCTGCGGCGATCGCGGCTGGTTGCTCGGCCGGAGGAGTGGGGAGCGATGGAGGCGGATCGGTGCGTGTACCGGCGCATTTCTGCGGGATTTGCGGATTGAAGCCGACGCCGGGGCGGATTCCTGCGTCCGGGCATTATCCGAGCGGCGACGGAGCGTTCGGGTGGATCGGCGTAGTCGGACCGATGGCGCGAACAGTTGCGGATGTGCGGACGTTGTTTGAGGTGATGGCGGGGCCGGATGCGGGGGATGCGCTCTCGGCGCCTGTGCCTGTCCGCGCAGTGAAAGCAGAAGATGTCAGGAAAATGCGGATTGGGATTCTGGAGAGCGAGGCACTCGGAAAAGCGACGCCGGAGACTTCCGCGGCGGTCGAGCGCGCCGCAAAGATATTGAGCGAGCAAGGATTCCCTGTGGAAAGGAAGCGGCTAAACGGCCTCGGTCGGGCGGTTGAGGTCTGGTGGTATTTTTTTGGGCCGGTGATTGCGGACATGATTCGGAAAGGCGCCGCCGGTCATGAGGAGGAGATGAGTCCGATGCTTCGCGAGTACGTTGCGCTGGCGACCGCAGAGACGACACTGACGTACGACGGCTTTCTGAATGCCTGCGCGGAGCGCGACACAATTCGCGCGGAAATTGTGCGGCAGATGAGCGAGGTGACAATACTTTTGTCGCCGGTGTCGGCCGGGCTGGCATTCCGGCATGGAGAGGGAAATTGGCGCACGGGCGAGAAAGAAAATTATCGGGATACGATGCGGTATTGCCAGTGGCTGAATTTGGCGGGATTTCCGGGAGTGGCAGTCCCGGTCGGATTTTCGACGGAAGGGTTGCCGATCGGCGTGCAAGTGATTGGGCGCCCATTCGAGGAAGAAAAGATTTTGGCCGTGGCCGAGGCGATTGAGCGAGGCCGGGGATCGTGGCAGGCGCCGAATATCTAAGGCTGCGGAGGTTGTTTTAGTTCGGGATTGGGGACGGGCGCGTCGCCGTATTTTTCGCGTTGTTTGCTTAGGCTGGCATCGACGAGCCTTTTTGAGGTAGCGAGTTCCGCCTGGGCCTCGTCGCGCCGGCCGAGGTGGAGAAGGACTTGGCCGCGGATAAAGTGAATGTTCTGGTTGTCCGGAGCCCATTTTTCCGCTGAGTTAAGAAAGGTAAGCGCTTCGAGATTTTTTCCCTGACGTTGATAGAGGCGGCCCAGCTCCAGCAGAGAGACCGGCATGCGCGGATTGTAGTGGAGAGCTTCGCGGAAGAAATGCTCGGCTTCGGCGTCCTTTTGCAGTTGTAGATCGAGTAGGCCGAGCTGCTCGTAGTTGTCGGGAAGATCGGGCTCGATGGCCATGTCTTTGTGGAATTCGGCCTCAGCGCGTTCGCGGTCTTCCTTTCTCATGTAGGCGAGTCCCAGACTAAAGTGCACGTACGGCAAGTTTGTGTTAGTCGAGGCGGCGATTTCCAGTTCGGCGATGGCTTTGTCCAATTCTTCGCGATTGAGATAGGCTTTGCCGAGGATGAGGTGGAACTCGGGAGTCTCGCCGCCCACTTCGACGAGGCGGCTGAGAGCTTTTTCGTCAAGCTCGTTCTTAGTGGCGTTGTGCGCGGCGATGCCGAGGACGTAAAGATAGGTGACATCGCTGGACATTCGGGGCCAGAGAGGCTCGAGGTCCCCGACGGCGTCGGCATAGTGCTCGGTGAAAACGTGGCAGAGGCCAAGGAGGTAGCGGGCTTGCTGGGAGTCTGGTTGGTCTCGGACGACGGAGGCGAGCGGAGCGATAGCTCCGGCGTAATCGCTACGGCGGTATTTTACGAGGCCGATGTTGAGGCGGATGCCCGACATTTTGGGCTCGAGTTTTTCTGCCTTTTGCAGCAGGGCCAGGGCGTGGTCCCACTCTTTACGCCGCATCGCGATGACGCCGAGATTGGCATACGCGGCGCCGGAATGCGGGTCGACAAAGAGGACGCGGCGGAAGGCGGCTTCGGCGGCGGAAAGATCGCCAGCTTGGAGGGCAGCCTGGCCTTGTGCGAAAGAGACTTGGGGATCGATGCCGGCGGAGTGGTTTGGGGCGTTTGAGGAGGGCTGTTGGGATAGGGGAAGAGAGCTGGCGCGCGCGAGCGGCGACCCGAACCATAGGCAGTAAGCGCCAATTAAGACGATTGAGAGAGAGTGTGCGAGGCGGGCTGAAAGGCTAAATGGCATCGTTCGGTAGTGTCCAGCAGCGGAAGAAGGATTTCAAGCGGTGAGCGTGGACGTAAACGGACGAAAAAACGAGGGCTTGGCTCGCGTGCTAGGTGCGGCCGCCCGATTTTCGGCTTGACACGGACGCGTGGATGCTTTATTAATCCGATTTAATAAGTGACATTGGGTGCGTTTTCGAACGTCGAGTGGTGGGGGCTGTCTCCGATGAGTGGCCTTCTGCGAGCGGCTGATATCAGGGGTGCCCGCGGTAGCAGGCGTAATTGTGCCCACACCAGGCCGGTAATCCATTTCAAAAATTTCCGGGAGGTAGCAAAGTGAAGGGACAAAGTGTTCATCCTGCCTGCAATCTAATGAGCCTGCGGAGAGCTGCGCGCCTGTTGGTTTGCGCGATGATCGCGATTTTGTGCACCGCGTTTGTCGCCAAGGCGCAAGACACGGGATATATCGGCGGAACGGTGACGGACAAGACCGGAGCGGCGGTGGCCGGGGCGGAAGTGGTGATTTCCAGCATCAACGGTAGCGCGACGCACACGACGACTTCCAACGGGGACGGCGCGTATGTGATCGCCGGATTGCCTGGCGGGTCGTACAACATCGTCGTAACCGCGAAAGGATTCCAGAAATACACGGCAAAGAATGTCGTGCTGGACGTGGCGCAAAAGATTCGCGTGGATATCCAGCTCACGGTCGGCGCGGTGACGGAAGAAGTGGTGGTGACCGGCGAGAGCGTCGCGCAAGTCGAAACGCAATCCTCGGCCCTTAGCACGACCATCAGCGGCACGCAGGTCAATCAACTGGAGCTCAACGGCCGCAACTTCACCCAGCTCGTTACCCTCACGCCCGGCGTGGTGAATGAGACGGGGACGGATGAAGGCAAGGTCGGAGTCTACGGCAACGTGGCCTACAGCATGAACGGCGGCCGGACCGAGTACAACAACTGGGAGCTGGACGGCGGCGACAACATGGACAACGGCAGCAACTCGACGCTGAACGTCTATCCGAACCTGGAGGCGATCGCCGAGTTCAAGGTGTTGACCTCGAATTACGGCGCGCAATATGGCCGCAACGGCTCGGGCACGGTCGAAGTGGAAACCAAATCTGGTGGCAGCAGCTTCCACGGCAGCGCCTTCGAATATATCCGCAATGATTTTTTCAACGCCAGGCCGTGGTCTTCGGGAAACATTCCAGGTGATCCCAATCCGCCGTATAAGAAGAATGATTTCGGCTACACCATCGGCGGGCCGGTTTACATACCGCACCACTACAACTCGGACAAGAACAAAACGTTTTTCTTTTTCTCGCAGGAATGGCGGCGCGAGAAGAATCCGTCATCAATTGACCAGAACGTTCCGTCGGTGGCCGAGCGCGGTGGGAACTTCTCGGATCTTTGCCCAACGGCAGGCACGCCTTTCATACGCGCAAATGACGGCAGTGCGCCGGCCGCGACTCCTACTTACGGTGACTGCCCAGGTACGGTCGCCACTGGACAGATGCTCGGGACGAATCAGGAGTTCAATACGCTGCCCAACAACATGGTGGCGCCAACGGCCGTCGGTACAGCTCTGCTGGCTTTGATCCCGTCGCCTAACACGACGCTCGGCGGTTTCCCCGCATATGCTGACACCGTATCCACACCAACCACTTGGCGTGAACAGCTCATTCGCATCGATCACAACATCTCGGACAAATACCGCCTGACGTTCCGCTACATTCACGATTCATGGTCGACGGTTGTGCCCAATCCGCTGTGGGGTGTAGGCACCTCCGACTTTCAGAATATCCAGACCAATTTCGTCGGGCCGGGCACGAGCTTCGTAGCACGCTTGAACGCGAACTTCTCGCCGACCTTGCTAAATGAATTCGTGGCCAGTTACACGGCCGATCACATTTTCCTGACGGCGCTCAATAATCCGGCAGGACTTCCCGCCGGCTCGATGGGTGCCCTCTTCAACAATGGTTTTGGCGGGAAGCTTCCTGCAATCAATCTTTCCGGCAACACGGCGTATGACGGCGGCGCCAACAATGCTTTGGCGCAGGACACAGGCTACTTCCCGTGGAACAACGCCAACCCGACGTATACCTATCGCGACAATTTGACGAAGATCGCCGGCAAGCACACTTTGATTATGGGCGTATATTTCGCTGCAGCGCAGAAAAACGAGGATAACTCTCCCGACGTTCAGGGCATTCTCTCCTTCAGTACATCCTCGCCGATCAGCACGGGAAACTCGTTGGCTGATATGCTTGTAGGGAATGTGGGTGAGTACAGCCAGACGAACCTGGAGGCCAAGTATTACAACCGCTACAAAATCGTCGAACCCTATTTCCAGGATGACTGGCGCGTCACGAAACGCCTCACTTTGAATCTTGGCTTGCGTGTCAGCCTTTATGGAACTTACCGCGAGCGGTACCAGCATGCTTTCGCGTTTGACCCCGCGGACTTCAGCACATCCTCTGAGCCGACACTCTTCTATGACCCAGCCAACTCCAGCGATCCGCTCAACGGTTCTTTGACTGGCGGTAATCCCTTCAACGGCGTCATCCAATGCGGTGGCTCTGGAGGAACCGCATTGATTCCTGCCAGCGTTCTAGGTGCGTTTCCCGCAGCCACCATCGGTTCCTCTGCGAACGCGGGCTGCTTGAAGGGACACCTCTTCAATCCCGCGCCGCGCATCGGCTTTGCATTCGACCCCAAGGGCGACGGCAAAATGGCCATTCGTGGCGGGTACGGCATCTTCTACGAACACACCAACGGCAACGAGGGCAACACGGAATCGCTCGAAGGCTCCGCGCCTTTCGTGCTCACCTCTTCTCAGTTCAACGTGCAGGGTTATACGAACATCGGAGCTGGAGGGGGATCGCTCTTTCCGCTTTCGCTGACGGAGATCCCAACTCAGGTGCAATGGCCGTACGTTCAACAGTGGAACTTGGACGTGCAGAAGGAACTGCCGGAGCACATCGTCTTGAGCGTCGCCTATGTGGGAAGCAAGGGGACGCATCTGACGCTCCTGAGCGACGGCAATCAGCTCTTTCCGGCGCCTGCTGGGAGCAATCCATACACGGCCGGGCAGCCGATTACAGCCGCGGATTGCGCAAACATCGTGAATCCTCTGACCGGATTGCCGATGCCTGGCGCTACGCTGGGAAACGGCACGCCGGTTCCTAGCGCCGCGCTGAATAATCTTTTCGTGGCCTGCGGAAACAGCGCGGACCTGGTCCGGACAAACTATCCAGGGGTGAGTACGGTTCCGAACTTGCAAGACGGCGCGAATTCCATCTACAACGCCTTGCAAGTTTCCGCGAACCGCACTATCGGGGATCTGACAGTGAGCCTGGCTTACACCTACAGCCACTCGATTGACGATTCCTCTGACCGCTCCGACACGGCTTTCGTGAATTCCTACGACTACGCAGCGAATCGCGCCAGCTCGACGTTCGACCAGCGGCACAATCTGGCGATCAGCTACGTGTATGCCTTACCGTTCTTTAAAGGGACCTCGGGATTCGAGCGCACAGCCTTGGCCGGATGGCAGATCTCCGGCATCACCGTGGCCCAGACCGGCAACCCCTTCAGCGTCGTCAATAACACGACGTATGGCGATAACGCCGGCGTCGGCAATGGCGAGGGCACCGGCTCGCGTCCTGACCTGGTGGGCAATCCATCCGCAGTCACAGCCGCCCAAAAACAGGCGATTGATTCCACCTCCTTCGGCGTGCTCTACTACAACCCCGGCGCCTTTGCGATACCGACCGGACTTACCTTCGGCAATGTGGGGCGCGACACGCTTTACTTGCCGGGGCGTCTCAACTTTGACTTCGGACTCTCCAAAAAATTCTCGATCAATGAGAAGACCGGGTTCGACTTCAAGTGGGAAATGTTCAACATGTTTAACCATACGCAATTCAATGCGATCGACACGGGCCTTAACGACTCCAGCTTCTTGCAACTGAACGGCACGCACGATCCGCGGCGCATGCAGTTCAGCTTGCGGTTCTACTTCTAAACGGAGCGGGAAACAGGAGGGCGATCCGGCCAGCCCGGATCGCCCTTTTTTTCTGATAATGGCCATCGCTTTTTTGTATACTCGCTCCGCCTGTCCAGGAGGAGTGAAAACGATATGAAACGCCGAACATTTATAGGAACGTCGATTGCCGCCGCGGCAGTATATGCGTCCCGGCCATCGTGGGCTGTTGCGAGCGAACACGAGATCAAAAAGGTGGGATTGCAGCTCTACACCGTTCGTACCGAAATGCCCAAGGATTTTGAAGGGACGATCGCTAAGGTCGCCGCGACGGGCTACAAAGAGGTGGAGTTTGCGGGCTACTTCGGCCACTCGCCGAAAGAAGTCCGCGCCATCGTCGACAAGAATGGGCTTACGGCGCCCTCCACGCACCTCGGCTACGATCTTATCGAGAATAAAATGCCCGAGATGATCGAAGTGGCCCACACCATCGGGCACAAATACATCGTCTGCCCGTGGCTCGACGAAAAACAGCGCAACGCGGATGGCTGGAAGCGGGCGGCAGAGCTCTTCAACAAAGCCGGCGAAGCCAGCGAGAAGGCTGGAATCCAGTTTTGCTACCACAATCACTCCTTCGAATTTTCGCCCGTTGAAGGTCTGGATGGAAAACTGGCCTACGATTATCTGCTCGGCGCAACGAATCCCAGGCTCGTGAAGATGGAAATGGATTTGTGCTGGATCAGCGTAGCGGGGAAGGACCCGGTGAGCTACTTCGAGAAATACCCGGGGCGCTTCCCGCTGGTTCACGTGAAAGATTACGTGAACGATCCGAATGCCACGAGCAGCTATGCGGGAGCGACCGGCTCGGTGGAATTCAAGGGGCGGCTCGCCGATGCGGGGCAGGGCACCATCGACTTCAAGCGGATTTTCGCCCAGTCGGAGAAGGGTGGCATCAAGCATTATTTTGTCGAGAATGACGATGCCAAGAAGCCGTTCGAAGACATCAAGATCAGCTACGACTATTTGAATGCGCTGCGCTTCTAGTTTTGCGTGATTCCGCAAAGCTGAAGAATCCAGTGTGCAGCCCTTGAAGCAACGGCTTTAGGAAGAAGAGAGACCGAGTCCTACCAGGAGGATGTTATGACCAAGAACCGTTTTTCGCGGCGTGAGTTTCTGCAGAGCACGGCTGGGGCTACGGGCGCGCTGGCGGCGGCTCCGAGCATCTTCCTGAAGCCGGAGTATATTCCTTCGGCGGTCGAACGAGTGGCGCCGAGCGACACGTTTGCGCTTCGGCATCATTGGCATTGGGATGCAGGGCTCGGGCCTGTTGACGGCTGCGGTGCAGTTGCCAGGCGTCGAATGCGTTGCGGCTTGCGATCTGTACGACGGGCGGCACCTGCTGGCGCAAGAAATCGTCGGAAAGAAAATTCCCACGACGCGGCGCTATCAGGATTTGCTGGACAACAAAGAGATCGATTGCCTGATTGCCGCTGTGCCCGATCATTGGCATAAGCAAGTGGTTGTGGACGCTGTGAACGCTGGCAAGGACATTTATTGCGAAAAGCCCATGTCGCATTCCGCGGCGGATGGGTTGGCGATGGTGGCCGCGGCGCAGAAAACGGGCGCATCGTGCAGATTGGTTCGCAGCGAGTCAGCTCCGTGATTTGCGCCAAGGCCAAGGAATTGATTGCGCAGGGCACCATTGGCACGCTGACGCTTGGTGGAAGGCTTCTCTGGGACGCAACGATCCCTACGGGCGCGTGGGAGTATCCGCCGCCGCCGGACCTTTCCCCTTCGAATCTGGATTGGGATACCTGGCAGGGCACGGTGCCCAAGGTGCCATTCAACCCGAATATTTTTGCGCGCTGGCGCTGCTGGAAGGAGTACGGGACGGGGCTTGCGGGCGACTTGCTCGTGCATTTGGTCAGCGGCATGAACTTTATGCTGGGTTGGAATGCTCCGCCGAAGAAGGCGATGTCACTCGGCGCGATTCTGCGCTTCCCGGATGGGCGCAACATGCCGGACGTACATGCGACGCTGTTTGATTACGGAAGCGCGCCGGTCTATCTGCGGTCTGAATCTTGGATTGCGAGACTCCGGAGATCTACCGCTTCCAGGGATCGAAGGGGATTCTGGAAGTCACCGAATTTGCGATTAACTATTATCCGCAGACGGGCGAAGATGGGTCGCCAAGCTACTACACTTCGGGCTATCCGCAGAAAATGCGGGATGCCTACGTGGCGGAATGGCATGCGAAAAATGATCCCGTTCCAGGCAAAGAACCGATGCTGGAAGGCTATACGTATCGTGGCGATTCCTGGGATGATGAGAAGCCGCATCTCTGGCGATACTTCCAGGGCGTGAAGACCCGCCAGCAGGTGACCGAAGACGCTGTGTTTGGAAACAACGCGGCGCTAGCGTGCCACATGTCCAACGAATCGTACTTCCGCAAGAGTGCGGTGGTGTGGGATCCCGCCTCAGGAACGATTAAGTCGGTCTAGCCGCGACGAAGGGCGGCTTTTCAAAAGACATAGGGAGTCCGGGACAAGAACATCTGTGAACGAATGCGGGCACTTCCTCGAGAGTGTGAGGGAGCGCCCGTACTTTTTCTGGCGTCTGCTTCCGATTGAGGATCGGCGCACCTTCCACCGCTGCGCTCCCTCTGATTCTGCGGCAAAGCACACACAAACCAGCGGGCTATCCGGCCTGTTGTCAGCGCGATAAAGCGCAACTTCCACAGCCGCTCAGGGTTGTACAATGAAGGTGTTGCCCAGCCGAGGAGAGCTGCAAATGCGCAGAAGTCAGCATTTTAGGATTGGTTTTGTTGGCGTTGGTGATGGTCTTCGTGCCGGCGCGGTCGTCCGCACAGATCAGCATTGGCGTCGCCGTGCACATTGGTCCTCCCGCGCTGCCGGTGTACGAGCAGCCGATCTGTCCAGGTGCGGGGTATCTCTGGACGCCCGGCTATTGGGCGTATGGCCCGGATGGCTATTTCTGGGTGCCTGGAACGTGGGTCTTGGCGCCTGCCGTTGGTTTGCTGTGGACGCCCGGCTATTGGGGCTGGGGGAATGGCGGATACTTTTTTCATGCCGGCTATTGGGGACCACACGTGGGATTCTATGGCGGCATTAACTATGGATTCGGCTACGGAGGAGTTGGCTTCGTCGGCGGACGCTGGAATGGCGGCGTGTTTGCCTATAACACGGCGGTGATGCACGTGAATACGACGGTGATTCACAATACGTATGTGGATCGCACCGTCATCAACAACGTCAACGCAAATAACCACGTCGCCTTCAACGGCGGCGCGGGAGGCATCCAGGCCCGGCCAAACGCGGCCGAAATGGCCGCCGAACACGAAAATCACGTCGCTCCCACGGCGATGCAGACCGAACACGAGCACACCGCCAGCACGAATCGGTCTCTCCTGGCATCCGAGAATCACGGGAGGCCCGCCATCGCCGCGACCGCGCGGCCGGGTGAATTTTCAGGCCATGGAGTCGTAGCCGCCCGAGAAGCAACTTCGCATGGCGGTTCGACAAACACCGGGAATCGGCCACCTAGCAGCTCGGCCAATGTGCACAAATCGGATCGTCCACCTAGCAGCTCGGCCGAAACGCACAAGTCGGATCGTCCGCCTTCGAGCTCTGGAGGTGCGAATTCCAAGAGCTCGCACACAAACACGAGCTCTACAAACGCCTCTCACGCGAATAATGGCTCGAACAAGCCGCCGAAGAACGAGTCGCACCCTCAAAATAAACCCGCGGCAAAACCCAAGTCCGAAAGTAAGCCGTCTAAGGAAGGTAAGCCACCCAAATAAGACGATCCGCGCAAGGATTAGCGCGGTGTTGAGAATAAAATTGCTCCGGGATTGCCGCCGAAGTTGCGCGACCGGGGCAATTTTTATTTAGGCCTCCGGCAGCGGCGGGCAGCCCGGGAACTCGCGGAGCGCGGTGTTTCCGATGTACTGCAAATCCTCGATGCCGATTTTGCTGGTGTAAAAGCCGTCGCAGGTGCGCTCGCGCAGGAAAGCGAAAAAGGCCACTCCCTGGCTGAGAGATGAATCCTGTCTTCGCGTTTTTGCGGAAAGCGATCAAGTCCAGCACTTCTTTGCGTTGCTCCGGAGTGCAATCCAGAAAAACATTCGAGTAGCGGTCGGAGCAGAAACCATCCAGCCATTGAAGCCCGCCGCCGAGAGCGAGCTGCCACTCTTCATTTTCGCTGGTTAAGAGGTCTATGAATTCCGGCGCGCCGGCTTCCACCGCTCCGCCGGATTTTTCGTCCTTCGGAATAATCGTGTCGCAAAGCGTGGTGAGCATCTCGTATTGGTGCGGCGAAAAATACTTTGGCGCGTATTTCCCCGCGGGCGACGCCGATTTCTCGTTGTGGACCGCTTGATGAGCAAACTCCGCCGCCTTCGCGGGAATCACTTGCAGCACGGAGCCGCCGACCGCGCTCACGGCCAGTGTTCTCAGGATGTCGCGCCGCGTTACGGATGTTCGCTCATTGCTTGTCTCCCCGAAGGTCTTTCTTCTAGTTTCTGGCGCTGATTCCGCTGCCCGCAGCGCCTACAAATTGCCTTTCTTCGCTTCGTCGAGCAGATATTCCGAAGCGCGCCAGGACAGCGCCATGATCGTCAGTGTCGGATTCTTATCGGGATTGGTAACCAGCGGCGCGCCATCCGTGACAAACAGATTCTTGACGTCGTGCGCCTGGCAGTATCCATTCAGCACGGAACTTTTTGGATCAGCGCCCATGCGCGCTGTGCCCACTTCGTGGATAATTTTTCCGCCCTGCGGCAATCCCGAAGGGACGGCTCGCCGCCGATGGGCGTCTTGGTCTTGTACTCGCCGCCTGCGGCTTCGATGATGGCGCGAAACGTTTCCTGCATGTCCTTGGCCTGGCGCATTTCGTATTCGCTCCACTTGAAATGGAAGCGCAGCACGGGAATGCCCCATTGATCGACAACTTCGCGGTCGATCTCGCAGTAGGTGTCCGGATTCGGAATCATTTCGCCGCGTCCGGCAAAGCCGATGCCGGTGCCGTAGGCCTGTCGCGCGCGCTTCTTCAGCGTCGCGCCGTAGCCTTCCTCCTCATGCAAGAGATCGTCGAACTCGCCGACGCCGGGCATGTCGCGGCCCGCCGCCGAATTCGATGTGATAGCCGCGCGGAAAATCGTTCTTGCGGTCGAATTTCCACCAGGGGATGTACATGTGCATGCCGCCGACGCCGTCGTGATTGTGCGGAGGCATTTTTTCGAGCTGCGGGAATGATGCCCCAGCCGTCGCTGCCCACGGAATCCGTCAGATATCTGCCCACGGCGCCGGAAGAATTCGCCAAGCCGTTGGGAAACAGCGCGGATTTGGAATTCAGCAGCAGCCGCGCCGATTCGCAGGCGCTCGCCGCGAGCACCACGGCGCGAGCGCTGATTCGTTTCTCGGTGCGCGTGGCCTTATCGATGTAAGAAACGCCTTCGGCTTTGCCGTCCTTGCCGAGAATCACTTCGCGCGCCATCGCGCCGGTGATCATCGTCAGCTTGCCGGTCTCCATCGCCGGCGGAATCATCACCTGGCTCGAGCTGAAGTTCGACGCCGTGGACGCAGCCGCGGCCGCACTGCCCGCAATAGTGGCAGGGCAGCCGGCCATTCACGGATTTCGTGAGGATCGCCAGCCGCGACGGAATGCAAATAATGCTGATCTTGTCGCACGCTTTCTTTACGATCAGTTCCGTGCAGCGCGGCTTCGGCGGCGGCAGAAACATCCCATCCGGCGCGCTCGAAACATTTTCGTGCGTGCCGAAAACGCCGATGTAGGATTCCACTTTGTCGTAGTAGGGCGAGAGATCGTCATAGCTGATCGGCCAATCGTCGCCGAGGCCGTCGCGTGTAGCCGACTTGAAATCGATCGGAGCAAAACGCAGCGCGATGCGGCCCCAGTGATTCGTGCGGCCGCCCACGATCCGCGAACGGAACCACTGAAAGTTTGATCCGGGCGCGGACGTATACGGCTCGCCCTCGATTTGCCACGCGCCATTGGGCGCCAGAAACTCGCCGAAATTTTCCGCCGCGCGCCCGCCGACGCCGACTCCGCGATGCGGCAAATCGTAGGGCCACATCATCATCTTGAAATCTTTTTCGGGATAGACGGGCGGGCCCGCTTCGAGCAGCGCGACGTTCAGGCCGCCCTCCGTCAGAATTTTCGCGGCCATGCCGCCGCCCGCGCCGGACCCAATGACGCACACGTCGTACATTTTCGGCGAGCGAATCACTTGCGACATTTCGAGGACCTCGAGTTACAGCTCGTTTTGCTTCATTTGGGTGACAGCGAAATCGCACGCGCGGGCCGTCAAGCGCCATGTAAGTCAGCGAAGGATTGACGCAAGCGCTAGAGACCATGCTAGCGCCATCGGGCAGGAAAAGATTTTTCACGTCGTGCGCCTGGTTGTGCTCGTTCAGTACGGAAGTCTTAGGATCGCGGCCCATGCGCGCCGTGCCCATTTCGTGAATGCCAAGCCCCGGCGGCGAAGGTTTCTGAAACGCGCGAAATTTCCGTCGCGCCGGAAGCAGCGAGAATTTCCGCGGCCTGCATGGCGATGTCTTTGGACATGGTCAATTCGTTTTCGCCCCAAGCGCAATGGATCTTCAGCGTGGGAATGCCCCAGGCATCCACTTTGCCCTTTTCAATCTCGACATAATTGCCGTGATTCGGCAGGCATTCGCCGAAACCGCCGAGGCTCATGCGCCACGGGCCGGGCATCTTCAGCACGTTCTTGAATTCCGGGCCGAGACCGACCATCGCCGCGCCGCGCGACCACCCGTCGCGGCTTCCGCCGCCCTGGTAACCGTAGCCGCGCAGAAAATCCGGCTGCTTGGTCTTTACGTTGCGGAAGCGCGGAACATAAATGCCGTTGGGGCGATTGCCGAACGGCATTTTGTCTTCATGGCCAGGCATTTTCCGCTGGCGCCGGCGCCCATGTGGTGGTCCATCAGGTTGTGGCCGAGCTCGCCGCTGCTGTTCGCGAGGCCGTTGGGAAATTCCGGCGTCGCCGAATTGAGAAGAATGCGCGTGGATTCGAGAGTCGAGGCGCACACAAAAAAGATCCGCGCTTTGAATTCGAGTTCGTTCCTCGTTTGCGCATCGATCACGTTCACGCCGGTAACCCGCCGCGTCGCCGAATCAAATATTAAGGCTGCGAACCACGCTGTACGGCCGGATCGTGAATTCGCCCCGTCTTGATCGCGGCGGGCAGCGTCGAACTCAAGCTGCTGAAATAGGATCCGGTAATGCAGCCACGGTGACAAACGCCGCAGTAATGGCATGCGGCGCGTCCTTTGTGCACGCGCGTCAGAACGGCGGAGCGCCCGATCGTCAGATGCGATCGTCAAAATGTTTTGCGAGCGCGGCGCGAACGTCCTGCTCGACGCATGTCATTTCCATCGGCGGCAGAAATTTTCCGTCAGGCAGTTGCGGCAAGCCCTTCGGCCTGTCCGCTGATGCCGGCGAATTCCTCGACGTAGTCGTACCAGGGCGCGATGTCCGCATAGCGGATCGGCCAATCGACAGCGACGCCTTCTTTCAAGTTGGCTTCAAAATCGAGATCGCTCCAGCGATAACTCTGCCGTCCCCAGGTGAGGGATTTTCCCCCGACTTGCCGCCCGCGAATCCACGCAAAGTGTTTGCCTTCCTCGCAGGAATAAGGATTCTCGACGTCGCTCACGAAAAATTTGTTTGAATATTCGTCGCAAGCGTAATAACACTCGCGCTGAATGGGCTGCGTCCTCATGCGCGTGACGTGATCGTCCCACCCGCGGTATTTTAGCTCCCAGACTGGAACGTGCTCGACATAATCGCGTTCCGGAACGGTGGTACGTCCCGCTTCCAGGATCAGCGTATTGAGCCCTTTTTCGGTGAGCTCTTTCGCTGCCCATCCGCCGGTGATTCCCGAGCCGATCACGATTGCGTCGTAAGTATTGGCCGCCATGCGAGTCTCCCTTAAGCCTTTTTCTCTGCCGTAACCGGTACGCAACCATGCTGAGCGCCGGGAATAATCGTCATCCAAGTTCGCGGGTGAACCCAACTTCGGAGGTGTAATAGCCGTGAAGCGTGATGCCTTTGAACACCGACAAAGAAATTGCCTTTGAGTTGCGTGTCCCATTCGGGCACGGTGTTCCCGTGACGCGCCGGGCGGCCAGCGGTCCCATGGCGATGGTCTCATCCAACGCGCGCATCAATGCGAGTTGCTGCGCGGGCGAAGCATCGACGAAATCCTCCGAGAATAGCTCGTTACTTTGCTTATCGACGCCGGCAAGACCCTCCAGAAAATGCCCGCGGTCTTCCTCCGTGGCCCACTCCGTGAGTATCACGTCGATGAATTCATTGACGCGCGCGCCTTTCGCACCCGGCGTATCCGTTTCCGGAATGATCATTTCGCTCATCAGAACGACGGTAGCGTTTTGGTGCGGGTTCAGCGTCCGCAGCGCGTAGCCGGACGCCGGATGCGCCTCCTGAAAAAAGGCGAAAAGCTGGGGAGCGAGAGTCGGGCTAATCGCGCCCGCCGCGAGAAATTTCAACGCATCACGCCGCTGCATAGGGCCTCCCTACATCGTTTTCTTGCGACTGCTCATCCTTCGAGAATTTCTTTGCGAACATTTTTCAGAACATACGCGGCGCGCTCGACGCCCACCTCCCCGGAAAGAATGGGGTCTTCATTTTCAATGCTGAGGATGCCTTCGTAGCCCATGTCCATGTACGCTTGGATGACGGACTTCCACAGGCTCGCGCTGTGCCCGTAGCCAACGGCGCGGAACGTTTCCGATGCGTTGCCCAGGTCGCTGGTTTCGAACGCGAAATTCAGCACGCCATATTTCGCGACGTTGTCCTGAAAAAATACCGTGTCCTTCATGTGCGCATGATAAATCGCACCTTGCTTGCCAAGGAAATGAATCACTTCGACGGGATCGCAGCCCTGCCAGAATAAGTGGCTTAAGTCGCTGTTCGCGCCGATCTCTTCGCCCACCGCTTCGCGCAGTTTGATAAGCGTCCGCGGATTGTAGACCACAAAATTGGGATGCATTTCGAGCGCGATGCGATGCATGCCATGCTCGCGCGCGAATTTCGCCGCTTCTTTCCAATAAGGAATGACTTTTTCTTTCCACTGCCAATCCTGCATTTGCGCGTATTCGGGCGGCCAGCGATACGTGATCCAGTTTGGCTGCGCATCCGTGGGCGTACCGCCCGGGCAGCCGGAAAAACCGACGATCACCTTTACACCCAGCCGTTCCGCCAGCAGCACCGTCCGGCGAAAACTTTCGCGATCCCGCTCGGCATGTTTTTCGTCGGGGTGGACGGGATTTCCATGGCAGCTCAGCGTAGCCACTTGAATCCCGCGGTCCGTGAATTTCTTCTGCCAGGCCTTGGCTTTGGCGGGATCGTCCAGAAGCTCTTGCACCGGGCAATGTTTCGTGCCCGGATAACCGCCTGTGCCGATCTCCATCGCTTCGAGACCGAGCGCGCTCACTTTGTCGAGCATTTCATCGAGCGAAAAATTGTCGTAAACAGGATCGAAGACGCCGATGGGAATTTTGCGTCGGGACGATGGCGAAGCCGTCGATTGTGTCTTCGAAGCCGCTGCTGCGTCCACCCCAGCTCGAGAAATGGAGTCCCTCATATTGACTCCTCCAGGAACCGCCGCAGCCAGCAACCCTCCGCCGGTCGCAGCGAGAAATTGCCTGCGGTCAACCGATTTACTAACGCGCGAGCTGCGCATACCGAACCCCCATAAGTGGCCGTCTCGCACCGCCCAAATTACGGCCCGCGGCATTATACGCCTCTTGAGCGGCGGCGGAAGTCACAAAATCGTTTTAGCTGTGACGAAACGTAGGAATTCCACAATCAAAGAGCTCGGCCGAAATGGGAGACAGCCCAGGAAGTGGCTGCAGCTAGAGGAAGACCAGGACGTGCACGCTCTTAGAAGCTCAGCATAAACGATGCCAGGCCCCCCACGAGACGATCGGGGCGCGGATGGTTGAAAGAGACGTCGCTTAGGCTTTTTTGCGGCCCAGCGCATCCAGAGTGGGGATAGAAACGAGCGGCCGTGGTAACTGCGTTCCGCCGGCATCTTTCGATTTTGAATCGCATCGACGAGCATTTCAATCGCCTGCCCGGTGTTCGGAGGAACAAAAACCGTTGCGGCCAGCAGTCCACTGCGCACCCATGCCTGGCCCGTTTTCGGCAGGCCATCGCAGCCCGTGAATGGCAGCTTCAACCATCGCTCGCGCTCGTCTTCGTTCGTCAATTCCTTGAACGCATCGCGCGCACCCATGGCCATCGAGTCGTCTTGCGCAGAAACCAGGTCGATTGCGGCTCGCTGAGACGTCGTCAGCTTGAGCCAGGAGCGAACCGAGCGCTGCGCGCTTTCCTGAGTCCACTGTGCCTTGAGCATGGTGACTTGAATGCTCGCCGGGCTTCGTTTCCAGCATTCCCGCAGTACGTTCCTTGGCGGCCGAATTCTCGGAAGGTCCCTGGATATACAGGACGGAACCACCGCGCGGAGCAACGCGGCCATCTGGCGGCCCTGTATTCGCCCGATTTCGACGTGGTCGGAGCTTATCGCAAAGATCGGCGCGCTGGAAGTTTTGCGCAGTTCCTCAATATAGATCGCGTCGCGATTCAGGATCACCCATCCGATTCCCGCGTTGACGGCAGCCTTTGCCACTTGCGGCAGCGCGGTGCCGCCGACGGGCTCAAATATGATGGCGTCCGGACGCAACTCTTTCGGACGCCTGCATGGCCTTCAAGACTGCGTGCTCTGGTTGATGGCGTCGTTCTGCGCGTGGATGATCTGGATGTCCACGCTAGTTTTGCGCGCGGCCTGCTCCGCGGACTCCGACTGCTCGATTTGATAATCGTTATCGTTGGTGGTGAGCGAAACCAGGAATTTTAGTTTTTTCATTCTCGTCTCAATGTTCGGGATGGTCGTATTCCACCATAAACGATGGGGCTACAAGGGGCCCCAGCCTGCAGGATTGGTGCCCAGCCTGTCACCAATTGAGAGCTAGTAACATCCACGCGCGCATTGGCCATACAGGCTATTGCGTCGCGAGATCATCGAGAGCAGCGCTCAATCGCTCCAGCCCGGCGCGCAAGCCCGCCGTCTCACCACCAATGCCAATCCGGAAATGCCTGTGGCATCTCAAAGAACGAGCCCGGCACGACCGTCGTCTCGTACTTCTCGCGCAGTAACACGAAAAACGCTTCAGGGTTGCCGTGGGTAAGGCGGGGAAAAACACAGTCCCCGCAGGCGGGCGAAAACACTCGAGATCGCTCCGCGAATCGAGGAAGGAATCGATTATCGCGCGATTGGCGGTGAGGAGCGACTCGTGCGCGCTCGCGAAATCCATTCAGATGATCGAGTGCGATCACGGACATCCGCTCGGCAGTGTGCGCCGCAACAGCTCCATACAAATCGTTCAAGAGCCACATGCGCTTGGCAAGCGCGGGCGACGCGAGCACCCAGCCGCAGCGCAACCGCTCAATCCATAGACTTTCGTCAAGCTGCTGGTAACGATGAAGGGGTTGTCACCCGCACCCGCGCTGGATTGGCCGATAGGAAAGCAGTACGGGGCGCCTCGGTCGAAGAGCATGTCGATGTAGACTTCGTCCACCAGCACGTGCGCGCCAACGCGCTGTGCCATCTCGCCTATCGCGCGCAGCGTCGCCGAGGGCATCAGCGCGCCGCTCGGATTGTGCAGATTGCTCAGCACAATCAGCCGCGTTTCGCGCGTAATGGCGTGCTCCACGTCCGCTGGTTCCAGCGCGAATCCTGTTTCAAAACGCCTCGGGATTCGTTTCACTCGCGTTCGCAGGTATTCCGCGACGTCCAGCAGTGGCCCATAGACCGGCTGCTCAATCAGAACCTCGTCGCCCGCATTGAGCACCGCGGCCATCGCCAAATGATTCGCCATCGAAGTGCCCGTTGCGGCGACCACGCACTCCTCGGGCACGCCGTTGTGACGCGCCAGCCGCTGCTGTAGAGCTGCGTTACCGTAAGCGCCAGGAGCGGTAATCTCCAAATCCTCCAGGCGCACTGGAAACTCACGCAAAGGCACACTCATCAAGCCGCTCGTCGCCAGATTAAAGCGCGCGTGCGAACGCGTTTTCGCCCATTCCATGTATACCGAGCGTTTTGCTTGTCCCGAACCGCTCATGTCGCCGCTTCTCCCTTATTTCTCGCCCGCCATAAATAGTATGCGGGCAAACCCGCGACAGCGATAGCAAGCCCGATAAACGCGCGTTTCGGATCGTGCGCAAACGTGCTGACGACGACGATCCATTCCGCCGCGATGAACAGCAGAGTGGTCCACGGGTGCCCCGGCACCCGATACTCGATCGCAGGCGCTCCCTGAGCCGCCGCGCGGCGCCGCATCACGAGCAGACACACCGCCGTCAGCCCAAAGAACAGAGAATCCATTGCTACCACGTAGTTGACGACCTGCGCGTACGTTCCCGTCAGCGCGATGACGATCGCCCAAACGCCCTGCAGGAGGATAGCGACTACGGGCACGTGCGTTCGTGGATCGATCCACGCAACTCCCCGGAAAAAGACGCGGTCTTCCGCCATCGCAAAATAAACACGCGGAGCCGTCAGCATCGATTGTCCAAGGAAGCCAAAGGCTGAGAACGCTATTCCGGCGGCGATCAACGACCCGCCTCGCGGTCCGAGCAGTGTCCGCATAACGGTGGATGCCGGCGTCATCGTGGCAGCCAGCCCGGCAGGCCCCAGGACCCGCACGTAAACAAAATTTACAGAGGTGTATACCGCGATCACTCCGAGAACCCCCAGTACAAGGCCCCGCGGAAGCGTTTTGCCTGGGTTGCGCACTTCGCCGCCAAGAAAGCTCGAGGTCTGCCAACCTCCGTACGCGAACAGCACCGGCGTCATCGCCGACCCGAATGCCGTGATCAAATGCAGCGACATTGGCTGGTCCAGCACCGGCCGCCACGAGATTTGCGACGGTCCTCCCCGCAGAAAGCTGAACAGCTCGAGCACACCAATCGCGGCTATCGCCGTCAGCGTCATCGCCGATTGGAACCGGCTCCCCGCGCGCACTCCGAGGCAGTTGATGATGGTGAGCAGCGCCAGCGCGGACGCCGCGATGAGAGAAGAGCCAACATGCCAGCCGCTCAGCTCGAGAAAATAGCGCGAAAACGTGACGGCAACGGCGGCCATCCCGCCCGTCTGGATCACCAGCAGGAGTACCCAGCCGTAAAGAAACGCCACCGCCGGATGTAGCGCCTCGCGCAGATAAGCGTACTGGCCGCCAACCACGGGCAATCTTGCGGCTAGCTCTGCGTAGATGAACCCGCCAACCAGCGCAATGAGCCCACCGGCGATCCAAGCGCTCAAAATCAACGCAGACGTATGCACTCGATCGGCGACCAGATAGGGGTTGATGAAAATCCCAGCCCCGATGATTCCCCCCATCACCGCCATCGTCGTACCAAACAAGCCGAGTTGCCGGGCCAGTCCGCTAGCCTGCCCTGCTTTTTTGATGGGGTTTTCGGTCATGATGATCGAGCTGGAACGGTGGTTTACTCCGCTGGACTGCTACTCTCTGGTATGCGCGATTCGCGCGTACTCTACCATCCCAGCTTCCGGCTACAAAATGGAATGGGTCGAGAAGCCCTCTGCTCGCAACGGAACCCTGCTCTTCAAGCGCAGCGGATCATCCGCGCTACAAAGAAGCGTACGGGTGCGCGGCCGGCGATAAAAGGATCTCCATATAATCTTGCGGTGGCGAGTCGCTCGGTTAGGCTAGCCGATGCCTAAGGATTAGTAGTATCATTACTTTAGATTTACGGTCCCCTGACAAAGCAATCCACGGGTGGGTTATGTTGGCACAGGTCTCGAAGTACTTCCGCGTCATCCCTATTCTTTCCTGCGGCTTGTTCGTTCCCATCCAAATGTGGGCTGGGAACCCAGCACCGACGCCGGGCGGGCGACAAGCTCCCGGCCCTGGCATTGCCATTATTCCGGGCCAAGCCAACATGGAAGATGCCAGCCTGCAGGGCAGCATTGATGTTTTCGTTAAAGGACCAAACGGGGCGCCGCTGGAGGGTTCGGCGGTGGTGACGCTGGCAAAGATGAACGGCGAATTTGTTGACCAGCAAACGACGAAAAATGGCTATGTCAGGTTTAATGGCGTCCGTGCGTCGGAGTATAAACTTCAGGTGTTGTCTCCCAAATACCAGGCAGCCATAAAGCCGGTCGAAGTTCAGGAACATTCGCTCGCCAAGGTTACAGTCGAGATGGCTGCGTTGTCCGACGCGGAAGATATCGCTTCGTCCGAGGGTTTCTACGCGCTTGCTCCCAAAACGCAGAGGGAAGTGGGGAAGGCGCTTGAGGAGTTACGGGCGAACAGAACCAATGATGCCCGCAAGCATCTCGAAGCGGCCCAAAAAACGGCTCCCACAAGCCCCGAGATCGAATATCTCTTCGGAGTGTATGCGGCCCAGGCGAACGACAAGGTCCAGGCAAGGGCCTACTGGCTAAAAACTCTTGAACTTAACCCCAAACATTTAAGTGCGCTTCTCGCTGTTAGCCAGGATTTTCTCCAGGACAATAAATCATCCGAAGCGTTGCCCTATCTCACGCGCGCGACAGAGGTCGCCCCCTCTTCCTGGCGCGCGCATGCGCTCCTTGCGGAAGATTTGGTGTTGCAGCGCAAGTACGATGACGCGGTCAAGCAAGCTGAACTCGCCATCCAGTTGGGCCACGAGCGGGCCGCTATTATTCAGCCTATATTGGCGCGGGCTCTGGCAGCGCGCGGAGACAGGGAAGAAGCCACAAAAATATTGCAAGCCTATGTTGACGCGCATCCTTCCGACGCCGCGGCTGGCAAAGACCTTGCAGTATTGAAGGATCCTCGTGCGGTAATTGCCCCCAGTGATTCCGCGGCCGCGGCCAGCGAGATGACGGCGATGACCAAAGACGCCACCGCCCTGCCCGTACCCTCCAACTGGCTGCCGCCGGATGTGGATGAAACCGTGCCGCCAGTCGTCGCGGGCGCTAGCTGCGACGTAAATGATGTAGTGGGCAAGGCCGGGAAACAAATCATGGTCCTGGTAGAGGATGTTGATCGATTCGCAGCCACGGAAACTCTTACGCACGAATCTATCAACAAATATGGAATGGCTTCCGCGCCGGAAAAGCGCAAATTCAATTACGTCGCGTCCATCCAGGAAGTCCAGCACGGTTTTCTGAATGTCGAGGAATACCGCAACGGCAGCCACGGTGCGGCCGCGGATTTTCCTGGGGGAGTCGCGACGAACGGGCTTCCTGCGCTCGTCCTGATTTTCCATCCGTACAATGCCGTCAACTTTGCGATGAGCTGCGAGGGTTTGGCACAGCTATCCAGCGGGCCCGCTTGGCAAGTCCATTTCAGGCAAAGGCCCGACAAACCAAACGTCATTAAGCGCTACCGCATTGGCGTCGACGGGCCATCCTATCCCGTCGCCCTGAAGGGGCGCGCCTGGATTTCAGCCGGCACCTACCAGATCGTCAGGCTCGAAACAGACCTCGTCGCGCCTGTGCCGCAAATTAAATTGCTCGCCGACCGCGCGGACATTCAGTACGGCCCCGTGAAATTTGCCAAAAGCAATGTGAATATGTGGCTGCCGCAGAGCGCGGATGTTTATTACGATTGGAAAGGGCAGCGCATTCATCGCCGCCATAGTTTCAGCGATTACCTGCTCTTCGCCGTGGACGACAAGCAAAAAATTTCAACGCCGAAAGTCGATGAAGGACCCGCCGCTGCCGTGCCAGATTCCGGGCCGAGCGACCAAGCCAAACAAAAGCCGTAGCCTCCTCGGTTCTTCCCATCCAAGGGCCTGGCCTCAGCCCTTTTTTTCAACATCCATACGGCGCGCTCTCGTCACTTGGCGCTCGTATGCGTTTGGCGCCGGAGGAACTGGCCGGCGCCCGGACGCCCGACGAATTTCCCTCCGTCAATCACGGCCCGCCCGCGCGAGAAAACCTTGCGCGGCGCTCCCTTGATTTGAATACCCTCGAACATGGAATAGTCCACGCGCATGTGGTGGGTCTTTGCGCTGATGATTTGCTCTTCGTTGAGATCGAATATCACGAGATCGGCATCGGAACCCACCGCGATGGTTCCTTTCCGTGGATAGAGTCCAAAAAGTTTTGCCGGCGCCGTAGAGACAAGTTCCACGAAACGGTTGGCGGAGAAGCGCTTGCCATGCACGCCCCCTGTGTAGATCAGGCTGAGCCGGTGCTCGATGCCGGGGCCCCCGTTCGGAATCTTCGTGAAGTCGTCCTTGCCCAGTTCTTTTTGTTCCTTGAAGCAGAAGGGACAATGGTCGGTCGAAACGACTTGCAGCGTATCCTTCGCAAGGCCTTGCCACAGTTTTTCCTGGTGCCATTTTTCGCGCAAAGGCGGCGTAAAAACGTATTTGGCGCCTTCGAACCCCGGGGCATCCATGTTTTCGAGAGAGAGATACAAATATTGCGGGCACGTCTCGGCGTACGCTGGCAGCCCGCGGTCCCGAGCTTCGCGCACT
Source organism: uncultured Acidobacteriota bacterium (assembly GCA_963804545.1). Classification (GTDB taxonomy): domain Bacteria; phylum Acidobacteriota; class Terriglobia; order Acidiferrales; family UBA7541; genus Acidiferrum. The sequence continues at coordinate 649,528 of CAWDQW010000003.1, read as the reverse complement.
TTTTCCAGCGCTTCGTTGCACGAAAGATGAACGATGTAAACCGGTGCGCCCGCCATCTCCGCCAGCGCGATCGCGCGCGAAGTGGCTTCCGCTTCGGCCGTCGTCGGCCGCGTAAGCGCGTGATACTTTGGCGCCTTCTTGCCTTCCGCAAGCGCTTGCTGGACGATCACGTCAATCGCGCCGCCATTTTCCGCGTGCATACAAATTAAGCCATCGTGTTTGGCCGCCTGCCGCATCGCTCTGAATATGGTGGCGTCATCCAGCATGAACACGCCGGGATAGGCCATAAACAATTTGAAACTTGTCACGCCCTCGCGCACCAGCTCTCCCATCTCTTCCAGTTGCGCAGCGCCGAGATCCGTGATGATGCAGTGGAACGCATAGTCAGTAACGGCTTTGTCGTGCGCTTTTTTCATCCACGTGTCAAACGCCTGCCGCAGCGTCTGTCCTTTATACTGGATGGCGAAATCGATCAGCGTTGTCGTTCCCCCGAAAGCCGCTGCAATCGTGCCGGTTTGGAAATCGTCAGCGCTCGTCGTGCCGCCGAAAGGCATGTCCAGGTGCGTGTGCACGTCGATGCCGCCAGGAATGACGAGCAGGCCCGCGGCGTCGATCACTTGGCCGGCGTTCTCGATGGGTAGCTGCGCGGCGATGGCAGAAATCTTCTCGCCGTTTACTCCTATGTCCGCGACAAACGTGTCCGACGCTGTGACGACCGTACCGTTTCGGATGATCGTGTCAAAACGCATTTCGGGCCCTCCCTCTTGTTTCTGAAAATCAGCGCGCAGCAATCACTTCGCGTAAAAAGGCAGGATTTCCCGCGAGTACGCATCCAGAGTTTTTTCTTCCTCGCCGCACATCAGATAGATATTGAACTGCGTGACGCCAACCTTGCGCAGCGCTTCGAGTTTCTTGCGGTGGGCTTCGATGGGGCCAATGATGCAGAAACGGTCGATAACCTCATCGCTCACGAAATCGGCGTTGTCGCTGCCAACCTCACAGTGGTGGTGATAGTCGTATCCGCCGCGGTTCTTGACGAAAGACGTCAGCGCGGGCGGCAATTCTTCCGGCTTGTATTTCGAGATCAGGTCCATCACGTGATTCGAGACGAGCGCAGGGAACCATCGCACGCGGTCTCTGGCGGTCTTTAAATCGTCCGAGGGCCATACCGGCGCGGCGGACATCACTTGGAAATTGCTGAAGTCGCGGCCCGCCTCCTTCGCGCCCTCGCGCACGAATCCCAGGCACCAATCGATCAAATCCGGATCGGCAAACTGCAGGATAACTCCGTCGCCGATTCTTCCCGCGGTCCGCAATGCTTTTGGCCCGTATCCCGCGACCCAAACAGGAGGCACTTCGCCGCTGACCCACGGAAAATTCGTGGGCACGCCATCGAGGTCCACTGTCTTCCCGGCGTTTAAATCGCGGAAGACGTGCACGAACGATTCGAGATTTTCCAGTGTGGTGGGTTTTTTCCCTAGCACGCGCCGCGAGCTGTCTCCGCGCCCGATGCCGAGCTGCATGCGCCCTCGCGAAGCCAGATTCAGCGTGGCGAAGAGACTCGCCGAAACCGTTACGTCCCGCACCGCCGGATTCGTAACGCAGGTGCCCAGCCGCATCGTCTGCGTGCTGGCGGCCATCAGCGTCAACAACGGAAACGGCTCCTTCCAGATCACGTGGGAGTCGAAAATCCATCCGTAGGAGAAGCCCCCGGCCTCGGCCTGTTGTGCGAGGCTTACGATTCGGTCGATGTGAATGTCGGGTTTGATGGTGATGCCGAAATCCATGGAAAGTGGCCCTCCTCAGCGCGCCGTCTCGGCGCTGGGTTCGACTTTACCCATCAGAATAAGATACGCGAAAAAGCTCACCGCGAAACCGACAAACCAGGCGTAGTTGTACAGAATCCGGAGCATGGGAACGAAGAGCCCCACGAACGCGACACCCGCGCCAGCAGCGAGGGACGCAATGGCTTGCCAGTGGATGCCACGCGAATATTCATATCTTCCGCCGCGCTGGTAGAGATCCTGTGTCGACAGATTTTTGTGCCGAATCACAAAATAATCGCAGATCAGCACCCCTGCGATCGGTCCGAGAAATCCCGAATAGCCGACCAGCCAGCCGAAAATATAGTTGCCGTAGCTCGCCATCAGCTTCCACGGCTGCATCACGATTCCCATCACACATGTGATCAAGCCGCCCGTGCGAAAACTGATGCGCCGCGGCGAAAGATTCGAGAAATCGTTCGCGGGCGACACCACGTTAGCAGCGACGTTGACGTTCAATGTCGCCATCAGCAGCGCGATCATGGCGATCACGACGGCCAGCGGATTCCCCAGCCGCGAAAGTACGTCGACCGGATTCCAGAGCGCTTGGCCAAAAATAATCAGAGTGGCGGACGTTACCGCAATACCGATGAAAGAATAAAACGTCATCGTCGCGGGAAGGCCCAGTGCCTGGCCCACCATTTGATCGCGCTGGCTCCGTGCATACCGCGTAAAATCGGGGATGTTGAGTGAAACAGTAGCCCAAAATCCTACAACGCCGGTGAGAGACGGAATGAAAAATCGAAAAAATTCGGCGAAGGTCTGAAATTTCGAGGGCGTGGCCAGCATGGGACCGAAGCCTCCAGCTTTCCCTTTGGCCCAAAGCAGAAGAGCCAGCCCGATCAGCAATAAGAACGGCGCGGAAACCCCTTGCAAAAATCGAATCGTTTCGATGCCGCGCAGAATCACCAGCACATTGAGCAGCCAGAAGAAACCAAAGCAAGCAGCCGCGCCATACTGAAAATGCTGCCAGCTCGGCGCCAGCGCGATCAGCATGGCGTTGATCGCTTGCCCGCCGATCCACGTTTGAATGCCGAACCAGCCGCACGCTACGAGCGCGCGCAATATCGCGGGCACGTTGGCGCCCAGCACGCCGAAAGATGCGCGCGCGAAAACAGGGAAGGGAATGCCATAGCGGGTACCTGCGTGCGCGTTCAAAAGCATGGGAATCAGCACAAGCACGTTGCCCAGAAAAACGGTGAAGAGCGCCTGCTTCCAACTCATCCCGCCGGCGATCATTCCGCTCGCGAGCAAATACGTGGGAATGTTGACGCTCATCGAGATCCACAGCGCGGCGTAATTGTAGGTGCCCCAGGTGCGGCGCTCCGCCGGCACCGGTGCCAGGTCTTCGTTGTAAAGCGTGCTGCTGCTGATCGTCTCCGCAGCCAAGCCACCGGAGCGCGCGTCATTCATAGCAAGTGGTGGCTTTCGTCAGCATCGGGGAATCAGGGCGCCTCGGCGCATGGATGAAAGGCGGTGGTCTCAATCGGCGGCCTCCGATGTTTGGCCCGCGCGTGTACGCGTAATTTCTCCGTACGATTCCGGACGCCGGTCGCGATAAAACTGCCACGTGTCCCGCACTTTTTGAATTTCGTCCAGGTTAAGTTCGGCCACGAGCAGTTCGTCTTTGTCACGGCTCGCCTGCGCGACGATTTTTCCTCGGGGATCGCAGAAATAGCTTTTCCCGTAAAATTCGCCGATTTTCCAGGGAGCCTCCGTGCCGACGCGATTGATGGCCGCGACGAAATATTGATTGGCGACGGCGTGCGCCGGCTGCTCCAGTTCCCAAAGATACTCGGAAAGTCCGGCGACGGTTGCCGACGGGTTGTACACAATCTCCGCCCCGTTCAAGCCGAGCACGCGCGCGCCTTCGGGGAAATGCCGGTCGTAGCAGATGTAAACGCCCACACGCGCGTGCCGCGTTTCGAAAACCGGATAACCCGCATTGCCCGGCGTGAAATAAAATTTCTCCCAAAAGCCGGGATGGCAGTGCGGAATGTGATGCTTCCGGTATTTGCCGAGATACCGTCCGTCGGCATCGATCACGGCGGCGGTGTTGAAATACACTCCGGTCATCTCGACTTCGTAGATGGGCACGACCATCGCCATCTGATGTTTTTTCGCGAGTTTTTGCATGTGGGCCACGGTCGGCCCGTTGGGCACGGCCTCGGTCAATTCATACCAGCGCGTCTGTTGTTCCGCGCAAAAATACGGACCGTAAAAAAGTTCCTGCAATCCGAGCACTTGCACTTTTTTCTTTGCAGCCGCCGCAATCAGCTGCTCGTGCTTCGCCATCATCTTTTGTTTGATTTGCGCCAGCGAAAACTTCTCCGGCGACCATTCACAGCTGGCTTGTATAAGGCCGCAGCGCACGACACGGGCCATGACTACCTCCCACGAGCATCATTCACCAATGCTGGCGAAAGTTTACCTTGTGACTGGGAACCCCACAAGGATGAGAGGTCTCTCGAGGGCTCCTTGCCACCGGGCGGATTGAGTTTTCTCGCGATTGGGTTCATAGTTCTGCCCGGCGCTTGCTTTCGTAATTTGGTTCTTGTTGCGGGCGGAATTCCGGATTCGGCAGACCACAGCCGGACGAGGTTCGTTCTCTGCTGCGCCCTTCAAAATTATCTTATGAGGTGCTACGTGAATCGCATGAAACTACTCTCGATAGTTGCGCTCGGCTGCCTCTGCCTGTTTCCCCTCGCGAAGCTCACTAAGGCGCAGCAATATCCTGAAAGTACGTTTCAAGAGTTGCGCTGGCGCATGATCGGTCCCACGCGCGGCGGACGGACCCGCGCTTCGACAGGTGTGCCGGGGCAGCCAAATGTCTTTTATGTGGGCCAGGTGAACGGCGGCGTCTGGAAAACCGACGACTCCGGCCGCACCTGGACGCCGATTTTCGATGATCAGCCATCCCAGGCGGTCGGCGCTATCGCTGTCGCCGCGTCTGATCCCAATATTGTTTATGTTTCCAGCGGTGAAGGGCTGGCCCGCCCTGATCTCGCCGAAGGTGACGGCATCTACAAATCCACCGATGCCGGCAAAACTTGGACGCATCTCGGCCTTCGCGACAGCCAGGGCATTCCGGCCATCGCCATTGACCCGCGCGATCCAAACCGCATTTTTGCGGCCGCTCTCGGTCACCCCTATGGACCGAATCCAGAGCGCGGCATTTATCTCTCGACGGACGGCGGCCAAAATTGGGAGAAGGTGCTCTCCAAAGGTGAAAACGTTGGCGGCTCCGACGTCGAGATCGATCCGGCAAATCCGGACGTTGTTTACGCGGCACTTTGGGAATTGCGCTTGGGTCCTTGGGAAGACGGAAACGAATATCAGGGCACCGGTGGAGGGCTTTTTAAATCGACGGACGGCGGGAAGACCTGGCATCCGCTGACGAACGGCCTGCCCAAAGTCGTCATCCAAGTAAATCTAACCATCGCGCCGAGCCAGACCAGCAGGCTCTTCGCAGCGGTGGCCAGTGCGCGTGGCGAAACCGGTCAAGGCTCCGAAGTTGGGATTTACCGCTCCGATGACGCAGGCGAAAACTGGCAACGCATCACCACTGATCCGCGGCCCGCTGGGCGCATCGGTGGAGGCGATTTGCCAATGCCCAAAGTCAACCCGAAAAATCCTGATGTCGTGTATTGCACGAGCACGGTGACGATGAAATCGACCGACGGCGGAAAAACCTGGTCGAGTTTCCATGGCGCTCCCGGCGGCGACGATTACCAGAATATGTGGTTCAATCCGAATGATCCGAACATTATTTTGCTGGTGAGCGATCAGGGCGCACAGGTGAGTTTGAATGGCGGGAAAACGTGGAGCACGTGGTACAACCAGCCGACCGCGCAGCTTTATCACGTCGCCACCAGCAATTCGTTCCCCTACCTCGTCTGCGGCGGGCAGCAGGAGAGCGGCTCGGTCTGCGTTTCAAGCCGCGGGAACGACGGCGAGATTACCTTCCGCGACTGGCATCCTGTCGGCGTCATTGAATACGGTTACGCTGCGCCCGATCCGCTGAATCCCGACATTATTTATGGAGCGGGCCGGCGGGAAGTTACGAAGTACTCCTTAAAAACCGGCCAGGTCCAAAATGTCGCGCCTATTCCGGTAGCGGACCCCAAGTACCGTGCCGACCGCACCCAGCCGATTATTTTTTCGCCCATCGATCCTCATGTTCTCTACTACGCCACGAATTTTCTTTTTAAAACGATGGACGGCGGGAACAACTGGAAAACCATCAGCCCCGATCTTACGCGCGAACATTCAGGCGTTCCGCCGAGCGTGGGCACCGCCGCGAGCAAAGACCCCAATGCCGATAAGCAGCGTGGCGTCATCTACTCCCTGGCCCCTTCGTTCAAATCTTTAAACACTCTGTGGGCGGGGACCGACGAAGGCCTGATTTGGACCACCCGGGACGGCGGCGCAAACTGGAAAAATGTGACGCCTCCGGAATTAACGCCCTGGAGCAAGGTAACCCAGATCGTCGCTTCCCATTTTGATAACGAGACGGCCTACGCTTCCGTCAGCCGTTTCCGCATCGATGACAACCATCCCTACATCTATCGCACGCATGACGGCGGAAAGACCTGGAAGCTCATCGCCAGCGGCCTTCCCGATAACTCCCCGGTCGATACCGTGCGCGAGGATTCCGTGCGCAAAGGCCTCTTGTTTGCCGGCACGGAAAGGAGCGTCTGGGTTTCCTTCGACGATGGCGACCACTGGCAAAGCCTGGAATTAAATCTGCCGCATTCGTCGATGCGCGATCTCTGGATTCACGACGATGACTTGATCGTCGCCACCCACGGCCGTTCGTTCTGGGTTTTGGACGACATCACTTCCCTTCGGCAGCTCAGCGAGGCCATGGAAAAATCTCCCGCGTTTCTTTTCAAGCCGGGCGCGGCCTATCGCGTCATGCGCGACACCAATACCGACACGCCCATTCCCCCCGATGAACCGACCGCGCAGAATCCCCCCGACGGCGCCATCGTCGACTATTTTCTCGCGCAACCCGCCGAGGGACCCGTCAAACTCGAAATTTTGGATGCCCAATCCAAAGTTGTGCGGCGCTACTCCAGCACCGATAAGCCGCAGTTAACCGAAGAAGATCTCGCAAAGCAGTTGATTCCGCCCTACTGGGTCCGCCAACAGAAAACTCTCGCGACCGCCGCGGGCATGCACCGCTGGGTTTGGGATCTCCATTACACCACGCCGGTTTCCACGCGTTATGACTATCCCATCGCCGCCGTCCCGGGCGACACGCCGCGTCTTCCTCTCGGCCCGAGCGCGCTTCCTGGTCAGTACACCGTTCGACTCACCGTTGACGGTCATACTTCTACTGCACTACTGACCGTCAAGATGGACCCGCGCATAAAGACTCCTCGCGAAGGCCTCGTCCAGATGTTTCAGCTCCAGTCGAAGCTTGCCGAAATGATGACGGAAAGTTCGCAAGCCCTCTTGGAAGCCCGCCCCGCCCACGAACAGTTGCAGAAGCTTGCTGGGCAGGCCAGCGGCTCCGTTGCCGATGCCATCTCCGCGTTCGACAAAAAACTTTCCGCTCTTCTCGGCGGAGGCGGCTTTTTTGCTCCTCCTTCTTCGAAGCCCACGCTCGGCCGCGTCAATGGAGATGCGTCCACTCTCTATGCCGAGATCGGACGAGCCGACGCCACGCCCACTGCCGCGCAAAGTAGCGCCACTGCATCCACCGAAAAAACCTTTGCGGAAGTTTCGAAGCAGTGGAAAGAACTCAAGTCCGTCGATCTTCCGGCGTTGAACAGGCTGCTGCAAGGCGCAGGCCTTCCAGAAATTCGTCTGGAACCCGCACAGCCGGAATCAGACGATTCCGATGACATCGACTGACGCCCGCACTCGCAGCGGCTGCGCCCTAACCGGCGCAGCAGTTCAAGAGCACGCAATACCTTCAGCAAATGTGCCTTCATCTAAGATTTAAGAAACGGTGCGCCCAAGAGGACGATTTTAAAGTTTTTCTGGGACTTCTCGTGCCAGCCGTCGAAGGCATTCAATTGTCTCCGAGCCTGCAGGCATAGCCCATGCCGCTTTTATTCGTCTGTCCCTCCGTCTCTCCGTTTTAGCCAACTGATCTAACGGATCGTGAACGCTGCGCTGTGCCAGGGTGTGTGATTGCCTTCGGAATCGCTAGCTTGCACTTCTAGACGGTACGTGCCTTTGGGAAGGTCGTGGGTGGCGACTTCCTGCACGACGGGAATCACTTCTTTGCCGGGTTGAAGGAATTCGGTCGCTGGGCGCGGGCCGCTGTCGATTTTGAGCTGGCCGGTTTCGGCGTTGGTGATGCGCAGCTGGAATTGGACGTCGGCAGCTGTGCCACCTGTGCGATGGGGCTCGTATAGTTCAAAGTAGGCGAACAGTGGATCGCGGTTCTTGAAGGTCGTATCGGCTGCGGGCGTGAATTCGGTGCCTTTGCTTACAAGAGGCACCAACTTCGAGGGAAGAACACCTTCTGTGTATGACGGTGGATCTACTTTGTGGAAGCGCTTGCACAAAGCAACCGAGCTCATCGCGAGATGTTCCTTGCCGTAGCTTTCTATTGTTACCGGAATGTTAAGACGACCAAATTTCTTGCCGTCGCTGAGAATCACGCGGAGGTCGTAGTCTCCAGGAGGCAAATCCGTTTGAGTCTCATACCGGCCGGGGATCGAATAAACATCTCCTCCTGCCTCGCCGGAGCGATAGTGCCAGGAAGGTGCATCGCGGGGACAACAGGCCTGATCGCTGAAGCGCACGGCTAGGGTTCCGTCCTTCCGATACACCATGCCCAGAACGCCGATTGTGGCAAACAAGCGGTCGTTCCCATCAGACCATTCTCGGTGCAAAGAATTCCACGGAAACTCCAGGACCAGCCGCACACGCGGAGTTCCGGAATCCCTAAAGAACACACCCGATGCAGCTAACATGGGGATTTTCGGCTTGGTTGGCGATGCCAGATCGCCTTCCATCTGCTGGCCGAACTTCGTTCCTTCCAGGGGATCCGATGGAGTATGCGACACGTTGCAGTATTCGGAGCGGTTAAAGACCACCACGTTATGGCGGTCCACGCTCACTTTGATTTGATGGCAGCTTCCCTTGGTGGATTGCGGCGGCGCGTAAGCAATGACATAAGACTCGACATCGGCCGGAGGCGTCCAGTCCGTTGAGCCTAAGTCCGAAGTGCTCCACTTGCCTGTCGGTGTTCCAGAGTATTCGCGGTGAATGCCGTAATTATCATAGAGTTGCCACTCGTGCCTCCGCTGGCGCGTGACACTTTGAATCGTTTGCTCAGTGCCATCTTCAAATAGACGAAAGTCCTTAGGGCCGAGATCCAGAATGGACCCACGCCAGCACCTCGACGGGAGCTGTCGCACGCTGATTTTCTTCTCCTGGAGGGCCTTCGCACTCTCCGTTACGCATCGATATTCCGCTGAAGTAGCTATACTATCAAAACGCTGTTTATCAAAAACGAAGGTCGGAACCAAAACCTGATCGGAGTCCACGCGAACAGCTAGCGAGCTTTCTGTTTGGGCCACCGCGGATGGTAATGAGGCGAAGAAAACGCCGCTTGCTAGCACAAGCCCACGGACGAACCACCTCATCGTTTTCACGGAGAGCAAGTCGATCCCTGAGCCGCTTGGGACACGGTCGCGTTTGCAAAAGTAAAGGAAAACGGACCGCTCACCACCAGACGGTGCCCCCCGACGTGGGTCAGCAGCCAGGGGAGCCAAGGAGGATTGAATTAGTCCGAGCATACCTGCAAAAATACCAAAGGAAATCTCGAAAAGCTGGCCTCTTCAAGCACTATTCACGGCTGACACTTACGCCCAACATTCGGCAACTCCCACAGTTCGCGGACAATCTGCTGCATTCTGGTGCATTGGATTTTTTTCTCAAAGAGTGAACATTTCTAGTGGGGAAAGTGGCGCGCCCGGTGAGGGTCGAACTCACGACCTACAGCTTCGGAGGCTGTCGCTCTATCCATCTGAGCTACGGGCGCACGGTTGCGTTTCAATAGCCGTCATTCGAAACGCATCAACGCAAAACTCTTGCGAGTCCTCATTTTAACGCTTGCGCCTCTTCCGCGCCAGCGCGCTTTCCGCCGCCCCATCCCATCTTTGCGTGACGCGTGGCGCTTGGCGGCCGCGCCAGCTCAAACCTTCTTCCTTAGCCCTTCGCCCTCGTTTTGATATCGTGTGCAAGTTTTTCAATTTCCTCCGCCTTTTTGAGCATTCCCAGCGAGAGCACTTGCGAGGAGTCCGTCTTCTCCACCTCCGCTTTCAAATCCGTCGCCAACTGATACAACTTCTCGATGTTCTTCTTAATATCCTTCTCATTGGCCTCCAGCATCATCTTGGTGGGAGACTTCCCAGGTAGCGGCGTGGGGTCATCCGCGTCCGGAGTTGGGTCTGGAGGCGATGGCCGGCCCGAAGGTTTGGCCTGCCCCGTCTGAGCCTCCGCACGCAGGATGGCCAGCGTCCCAGCGCCGGCCAAACCCGCCAAAAACTTGCGCCTTGTGTCTGACATAATCGCCTCACCGCGTGGACCGCGCCCTCTAGTCGGAGCTTTCTTCCTCCGCGCATCCACGCTCGTCCAATGTTATACTCTCCTTCCCGAAAAAACGATGACCAGTCTCTCCATTCACTGGCCCGAATTCACGTTAAGCAGCATACTTGACCTCGCAGCCATCTTCCTCATCGCGCTGCTCGCCAATCGTTTCCTCCGCGTTCTTACCAAACTCATCATCAAACCCGCCGCCACCCAGAGCCGCGCCGCTCAGGTTCGCGAACAGCAAACTCGCACTCTCGCTGGCGTCCTTTACAGCGCCGCCAGCAAAGTCGTCTGGCTCGTTGCCCTCCTCACCGCCGTCGACAAAGTAGGCATTAACCCCACTCCCGCCCTTACTCTCGCCGGCCTCGCTAGCGTCGCCATCGGTTTTGGCGCCCAAAATCTCGTCCGAGACCTCATCACCGGCTTCTACATCGTCTTCGAAGACCAATTCGTCATGGGTGATACAATCCAGGTTGGAGACATCACGGGGCGCGTCGAAATCCTGACCTTGCGCCGCACCGTTCTGCGCGACGCTCGCGGAGCGCTCGTGACCATTGCCAACGGCGAAATTCGCAGCGTCAGCAATCTTAGCCGCGACTGGTCGCAAGCTTTCGTGGACATTTCCATTGCGCCCGAAATGTCCCTCGAAAAAAGCATGCATGCCTTGGAAACCGCTTCCGCCGAAATGCGCGGCGACCCGTCCTGGTCTCAGGCCCTCGTCGATGGCCCGCGCATCCTGGGCGTCCAGGCCTTTGACCGTTCCGCCCTGACTGTGCGCTTGCAGGTCCGCACCGCCCCAACTCGCCAGGACGAGGTTTCCCGCGAACTCCGCCGCCGCATCCAAATCGAATTTCATCGCCAAGGCCTTCCATTATCGAATGTCCAGCGCGTCGAACTGGCGGGCGTCTCTCCTTCTCCGCAAGAGTCACCCAAGCCAGAACATCAAAATTAGAGCAGGGAGAATCCGTCATGAGCCAAGTTACCTATGAAGAAGTAAATCTGATGCTGAAGCTCTACGAAATGAGACGCGAACCCAGGCTGCGCCAGGCGCGTGGCTGGTTCCTCGAACACTTTCATCCCACCTCACCCGAGGACATGATTCAGAAGTTTCCCCAAGGAGGCGAAGAAAACACCTTCATCCGTATGGTCATCAGTTATTGGGATATGGTGGCCAGCATCGTGAACCGCGGCTTGATTAACGATGAGCTATTCTTCGAGAGCAATGGAGAAATCTGGGTCGTCTGGGACCGCATGCACACCATCGTGCCCATTTGGCGGTCCGCGTTCAAGAATCCGCAGCTTTTTTCAAACATTGAAGATACCTGCAAACGTCTCGAGGCCTGGCGCGAGAAGAAAGCTCCGGGTTCCAGCGCGGCGATGCGCCAGTTGATGGATCAAGCCCGCCAGAAGACCAACGGTGCTTGAGCTTTTCTGCGCGGCAAAAGATCGATCTCGCAAACGACGCATCAATGCCTCAGCCGCACGGACTGTGGCAAGGTTGCCGGTGAAGGTTCCGCTGCCTTCGACGGTCTGGCCAGCCGAAGACAGTCGCGCCCCGCTGCTTTCGCTTCATACAGCGCGTTATCCACTTCGTGCAAAAGCTCCTCGATAGGTTTCAGTCCCCACTCCGAGCTCAGCAGCAGTCCAAGACTCATGGTGAGTGCGAGCGGGCCTTTCGCCGTCTGTATCGCTCGAGTCGAGATCGATCTGCGAATCGCTTCCGCGCGTCCCGGCGCGAACACCGGATCGCAACTGTTTAGCACCACAAGAAATTCTTCTCCGCCGTAGCGCCCCACGAAATCATACGATCGCACCGACCCAAGCAGGCGGTTGGCAATCTCCATGAGGACTTCGTCTCCCACGATGTGGCCCAGGGTATCGTTTACGCGCTTGAAGTGGTCGATATCTCCGAGCAGGATGGCCGTGGATTTTTGCTCGCGATGCGAACGGTGCAGTTCTCGCGTTAGCAAGTCCATGATTGCGCCGCGATTCAGCAGCGAAGTTAGCTGGTCGTGCGTGGCCCTGAATCGCATATTCTCCCGCGCTTCCACCAGCCGGTCTTCCAGCAGCAGAATGCGTTCTCCCACCCGCAGCCGCGCTCGCAATTCTTCCCCGTTGAACGGCTTTGTCAGATAATCGTCAGCACCGGATTCCAGCCCCAGAACAGTCTCTTCCTTCGACCCTTTGGAGGTTAGCAGCACCATATACACGTACGTCTGCTCCGAGCGCGTGCGCACCGCTCGGCACACCCCCGGCCCGTCCAACTCCGGCATCACCCAGTCAAGCAATGCCAGCCGCGGGCCCTCCGGTTTGCAAAGTTGTTCCAGAGCTTCCTTGCCGTTCTCCACCGCGATCACTTCGTACCCCGCGCGATCCAGCGTTCTTTCCAGCAAACGACGCGATAGCGCCTCATCGTCTGCGATCAGAATCTTCAATGCCGCACCTCCGCCATGTACGCTTCCAGCTCCGGCAGCAGACTGTGCGCCTCGGCTTCCAACGCGCTAAACGCCCCTTCCAGCGAAGCCGTTTCTCCCGCGGAGGATAGACTCTCCAGTTTTGCCGCCGCGCCCGATGCGCGTGTCGCCCCCAGACTCGATAGCATCCCCTTGAGCGTGTGACTTAGTCGGGCCGCGTTTTTCAAGTCCTCCGCCCTTATCGCCGTCTCCAGGGATTGCATCGTCCGCGGAAAGTCTTCCTTGAAAATCGTCAGCAGCTCCCGCAGCAGTTCCTGATCGTTGTCCACCCTGTCCAGCAGCTCCCCCAGGTTCCAGACCGCTTCCGAAACGCTTTCTTCTTTTTTGCTCATGGTGTCACTTCCATCCTTCTTTTTTCTTTTCGCCGCCCGCGCGATCCCGGCCGGCCGTTGCCATCTAACTCTTCGCCGCTACCGCACGCGTCACCACATGCCGCGCCAGCATGTTCGCGCTGATGTTCAGTCGCGCGTCCGCCGCCGCGACCATGCTCACTTCAAACTGCAGCTTGTCCGCTTCAATCAGCGGTGCGCTGGCCCCGCCGCTTGCCAGAAAATCCGGCGTCTCGCCCACCGTCAGCACGCTTGTTCCCTGCAGCGCCTTGAAGATTCCTGCGTATTTCTTGCTCTCCGAGCGGCTCACAAACTGAATCTGGCATGTGTGTAGCTCTTGTTCCTTGTGCATCCATCGAACTTCGATGTGCCGCTCGCGGATGGTAACTCCCCGCGTCATTTCCGCCAGCGATGTCCCGAAGGAAAAGTATCCGAAAACACACACAAGAAACGCAGCCTGCGCGGATGGAAACGCGTCCGCGGGCCACTCGATAAACTTCGGAAAGGCCGCCAGAAAACTTGCCTTCGCCCGGTATTCGTCGGCCATCCCTCCCTGTGCGCGCGACTCTCGCATTGGAACGATCACCGTCACTAGCAATCCCGCAGTAATTGCCCCACGCAGCAACCTCTCCATCCACTTGCAAGCGCTTCTCCCTTGAACGACCCGCAAGTCGCGCGCCCACCCTGCTTGAAAAAGACGAAGCGAATGCACCGGGCACTCCGTCCTGGGACTGGCGAATTCAGGGCTTTGGCCAAAACGCACAGCGACACCCATGCCTTAGGGGCAAGACGGAGGCCAGTCCTCCCCTGCAGGCCTGCGTGTAAGCTGCTGAAAAAAAACATATTATCGGGTTCAGAGCAGGCCGGCGGAACACCCCAATTCCCAGGTCGGGACAAACTCTAGGAACCATTTCACTGTGGAACAGATCGCGTCTTTCCCGCTCTTCTCTACTCCGGCTGGATCTGCATCAAGTTTTCCTCGCTGGCAAGCCCCCGGGGACCAAAGGTAGTCCCCGCAACCGGACTCCCGCGCCGTCGAATATCGCGTTCCCCACCGCCGGCGCCACACCCATAATGGGTGTCTCCCCCGCGCCCGCCGATGGAAGATCCTTGCGATCCACAAGCACTGCTTCGACGTCCGGCACGTCGCGGAATCGCGGCACGCGATAACGCGAAAAACGAGCATTTGTAATTCGGCCATTCTCGAATTCGATGGCTTCGAAAAGCGCTCCGCCCAGTCCTTGAATGTTTGCCCCTATCACCTGATGGCGCAATCCGTCGGGATTGACAATGGCGCCACACTCGAACGCTGTTGTAATCCTCACGACGCGCACAGCGCCGGAAGTCCGATCTGCCATCACTTCCGCACACGTCGCCACGTACCCGCCCTTTTCCAGGCCCCCCGCAATGCCAAATCCCTGGCCCTCTTGCGTCTTCTTGCACGGCCACCCAAAAGACTTTGCCGCCGCTTCGAGCACGGCTCGCAGCCGCCCATCGGACAGATTTTTTAACCGGAATTCGAGGGGATCGATCTGCGCCGCCCGTGCCAGTTCGTCCATCTGGCTTTCTCGCGCGAAAAAGTTCGCTGTCGCCGCCAGCCCTCGATAAGACCCGCTTCGCAGCGGGCACTGCGTCGAATGAAATTCGATGTGCTGGTTGGGAACGACGTACGGTGTTTCCATCGCGGACATTCCCGAATTGTAGTTGTGAAATTCCCAAGCCGTAAGCGTGCCGTCTGCCGCAATGCCGCTCTTTATTTCTATCACCCCCGCAGGGCGGAAGTACGCCCAGGTGAACTCTTCTTCTCGCGTCCAGACCACCTGCACGGCGCGCCCCGCTGCGCGCGCCAGCCGCGCCGCTTCGAGCGCGGCGTCTCCCGTATGTTTGCCGCCGTAGGCCGAGCCTGTATCCGGCACGATCACTCTCACGTTGGTCTCTGCCACGTGAAATACATCGGCCAACTCATCTCGCACGGCAAAAGGTCGCTGCGAGCCCGTCCAGACCGTCAGTTTTCCTTCTGTCCATTCCGCAACCGCCGCGCGGGGCTCCAGCGGCGCATGTGCGATGAATGCGACGGTGTACGTCGCATCGAGCCGGTGCGTTGCGGAAGCCAGGCCGTTCTCGACCGAGCCTTTTATTCTTCGAGAACGATCATCGTTCCCCGCCTTCGCGTTCTCCTTCAGGTAGGAAAAAAGCTCCTTGCTCGAAGTCTGTGGCACTTCCTTCCATTCCGTGCGGATAACCTCGAGTGCTTTGCTTGCCTCCCGTTCGTTGCTCGCCGCTGCCCCGATGAAGTCGCCGTCGTGCACGATCACCACTCCACTCATCTCTTGCGTGGCCTTCGCATCATAAGAGGCTAGCGTTGCGCCGAAGGACGGCGGACGAAGCACTTTCCCGTACAGCATTCCTGGGCGCCGCAGGTCGGGAGTGTACTGGTGTTCGCCGGTGACGAAGGTGCGCGCGTCTTTTTTCGGTACCGCTTTGCCCGCTATCGTCCATTCGCTCGCCGGTGTCACCGGGTCTTCGGACGGAAGATTCTGCGCCAGCGTCTTGCCGCGCGCCAACTCCGCGTAACGAATGGTCCTCCCCGTCGCTGGATCGGTAACCTTTCCATCCGCAGCGGTAAGCCCCTCCGCTGCTACATTCCATTCCTTCGCCGCTGCACCCACAAGCAGGTCGCGCGCCGCGGCTGCTACACGCCGAAGCTGTGGCGACATCGTCGGCATCGAGCGGCTCCCCACCGTCCCGAAATCAAACGGCGTTAGCGCCGTATCCGCCGTCACCATGCGCACCGTATCAAACGGCACGCGCAATTCATCCGCAACCGTTTGCGCCAGCGATGTCCGAATGTTTTGTCCGATCTCGACTTTCCCTGTGAATGCGGTCACGCCTCCGTCTTCCCCGATGTGCAGCCAGGCCGTTATTGCTTCCGGCAGCTCTTCCTGGTGGAATCCGTGCGTGGGAGCCGTTTCCTGCTTGGCCAGCGAGTTTTTTGCCACCACGAAAACGGCTAACCCTGCCCCGAGAAACTTGAAGAAATCCCGGCGCGCCAGTTCGAAATGATGCATCGGCCCGGCGCTGAACTCGTATCGCTCCGGTTCCGGCACAAACCTATCACCACGGCCGCTCATCGTCCGCGCTCCTGCATTGCCTTGGCAGCTCGATGCACCGCCTCGACGATCCGTGGATGCGTTCCGCAACGGCAGATATTGCCCTGTAAGAATTGAACGATCTGTGTCGAGCTGGGATCCGGATTCGTCGCCAGAAGTCCCACGCTGCTCAAAATCATCCCCGAGGTGCAGTAGGCGCACTGGAAAGCCCCTGCATCCAGAAATGCCTGTTGCACCGGGTGCAAATGCCCGTCTTTCTCCAGACCTTCAATGGTCGTGATGGGTTTTGCGGACGCTGCGCTCACCGGGATCTGGCAGGATCGGCGTGGCGCCCCCGCGATCAAGACCGTGCAGGCGCCGCATTGGCCCTCGCCACAGCCGTACTTGGTTCCTTTGAGGTTTAATTCCTCGCGGAGTGCGGACAAAAGCGGGGTTTCCGGTGCGCACCGTACCTCATACTGCTTGCCGTTAATTTCCAGTTCGATCGGCTTCGCCATCATTACCTCTCTGGCTTGCGAGATCGCGCAATCTGCATCATTTATTCTATCACCAGGGCAATCTTCCGAAGCATCGGCCAATACAAGGGCTCGCGACACCTGTCTGCCTCCATAAAGCCTGTGCTGCCCGCTATTTTCAGGGTGCGCTCGCGGCCACGTTTATTCTTTCTCGTGCAGCAGCGACTCGCGCACGCTCTCCAACTCCTTCTTTTTGTCTTTGTCCACATCCGGGAAGGAAAGGTCCAGCTCTTCCAGCGTGCTGATAATTGCGGAAGCCACGATCAGTTGTGTGTACCACTTGTTGTCCGCGGGCACCACATACCACGGCGCATGTTTTGTCGCCGTATTCTGGATCAGCTCTTCGTAGGCCTCCTGATAGTCCTTCCAGTAGCCGCGCTCTTTCACGTCCGCCATCGAAAACTTCCAATTCTTCTTTGAATCTTCCAGCCTCTCCAGAAACCGTTTCTTTTGCTCCTTTTTCGAGACATGCAGAAAGAACTTGCGGATCACCACGCCGTTGCGCGTCAAATACTCTTCAAACGCGTTGATGTCCTCGTAGCGCTGCTCCCAGATGTGCTTCGTAATCAAACTGTCCGGCAGTTTCTGGGTTTCCAGCAGGGTGGGGTGCACTCGCACCACAAGAACCTCCTCGTAGTACGAACGGTTGAAGATTCCAATCATCCCGCGCTCCGGTACGCGGCTGTGCGCCCGCCACAAGTAATCGTGATTGAGCTCTTCCGTGCTCGGCGTCTTGAAAGAATGTACGTCGCACCCTTGCGGATTCACTCCCGACATAACGTGTTTGATCACCCCGTCTTTGCCGGCCGCGTCCATCGCTTGAATCACCAGCAGCAGCGCCCAGCGATCCTGCGCATAGAGCTTCTCCTGCAAGTTGCTCAGCAGGCCCACGCGGTCATCCATGATTTTTTGGCTCTGCTCTATCTTCTTCACGTTTCCCGTGTCGCTCGTATCGTGATCCTTCAAGCGGAATTTCTCGCCGTTCGAAACGCAGTAAGGTTCCGCAAGCCGCGCGGCCATCTTGATTTGTTTTCGATATTTCATAGTGCTGCGAGTCTAGTACAGAGTAGCTGCTCAGAACAGCGTTCCCAGTGCCCAGCCAAATGCGAACAACTTGTTGTGCGCGTGGAACAACGCGCCATCCGGCAGCAGCAAAAAGCGGTTCAATCGCAGCACGTTTACGGAATAGTTTGCGCGCACGGGCACTTGAATGCCCGGAACTGTCCACTGCAGCTCGATTCCGATCGAGCCATGCAGAATTCCGTTCGTCCCATCCAGCAGCGTTGGCCGCGTCTGCCCCAGCCAGTTGGGGAGTAGCCATCCCGATCCCAAATCAAAAAAGCCACCTGCTTGCGTTCCTCCGCCGAGGGGAACGCGATACTCCGCGTTCGCGGCCCTCACCATATTCGCTCCCGCCGGTTGCGCCGAATACCTTTGCGTCCCGGAACTCGAAATCGATGGGACCACGGCAAAAGGCCCTAGCTCTCCCGAATTCAGTCCGCGAACTTGTGCATCGCCGGAAAAGAGCAGCGCGTAGAGCGGCATGTCCCCTTGATAACTCCCCACGCCGCTGAACGTCGTCCGAAAAGCCCAGGCATTCCGGTGGTAGAAGAAAGGATCGGGAAAAATTCGCGAATACTCTTCGTTCGACCGAATTACATTTTCAGTTCCGCCAAGGTACCCGCCGGAAATGGAATTAGCCACGGAAAGTCGCTCGCTGCCCGTATCGTGCGCCCAACCCACACCCACGGCGCTGCTGGAAGTATCAGCGCGCAAATCGCTGGGAATGGGAGGCGAGCTTGACGTCGAAGGTGGGGGAGCGAAGGAATAAACCGTGTTCGTATGCGAAAGGCCATAGTTCACTGCCAAAGAATCGGTTTTTGTTAACGGGTAGCTCCAACCCGTGTTTAGTCCCTTGCTTTGTGAACTGTAGAATGGTCCCTTCACACTGCTCGCAAAGCGCGGCCGCAGCACATTATCGAATATCGAAAACGCCAGCGAGCTGCGCGATCCGAGAAAGCCCTCCATCACGAGGCCAAGCACGATTTGCAGACTATCCGGCCCGCCGTCCAGTTGCGCCGAAAGCAATTCCTCTCGCTGTAGAAGATCGAACAGGGAATAAGCGATCCCCAATGTGCTCCCAAACTGCCCAAGACCTCCCGAAAACGACGTGCGCTGCTGGCCCGCTTCCGAAACGCGGATCGTCAGGTCGGCCGTGCGCGTGATGTCGTCCGTGCGGACCCGCACGTCTTCCTTTTTGATTTGATGAAAGTAGCCGGTCTTCGCGAGCCGCGCGAGCCCCGCTTCCAGCGCGCGCTCATCAAACGGATGGCCTTCCCGCAATCCGATGCGCCTGCGCACGTACCGGTCGCTGAATCGGTGAAGACCCATGAACTCAATCCGTCCCACAAGATAGGGAGGCGCGTCGCTCAATCCAATTCTCTCGCGCACCAGGTGCGTTTGCGGATCGAAGTTCCGCGACGTTTCAATGCTCCGCTCCGCGCCTGCCTCTTCACGCCCACGTTTTGATGCAACAGCCGGCACCCACGCATGGCGCAAATCTTCCGCCGCTTTTGCCGAGTACGCGGCGCCCGCCTGCGTCTTCGAAAACGCCAGAAGTTTCGCGCTATGCTTCCCGCCGGCAGCAGCGAGTTCGGGACCGATATTGACCGATGCCACCCGATAAAAAGCCCCGGCTTCGACGGGCACGCCCACCGCAAGCCTCTTCCCACTTGTGCGAAACGGCCACGGCATCCAACGGCTCGCCTTTTTTTCATAAACCGAAGTGTGAACTACGCCGATTCGCGCCTCCGGATATCCGTGATCCTGATAGTAGATGAGGATTCTCGAGCGATCTTCTTCGAATCCCTCGCGCGTATACGCGCTCTTCTCGCGCCAGGAAGCAAATAGCGCGCCCGGCGCCGTCCGCCGCATCTCACGCCGAAGCAATTTTGGCGCAACCGCAGCGTGCCCTTCGAAATCGATGCGCCCCACGGAAATATGTGGCCCATCCTCGATGGCAAAGCGCACGCGCACCGTCCCGTTTGCGGATTTCTCCTGCCGAATTTCTACGTGCGACTGCGGGTGGCCCAGCTCGCCCAGCGCCGTGCGGATTGTATTCGCAATCCGCACCAGATTTGCCGTATCGGCAGGTTCGCCCAATCGGGGAGCTACTCGTTTTTCCTCAAGGATTTTTTCGATCTCCGTCGCCGAAAGCAGCCGCGAACCCGTGTATTCCACTTTCGCCAGAAAAGGCAGTTCCTCGACGTGGAACACCAGTCGCACTGCCGTCACCGCGGCTCCGGGACGAGCGGCCAACCGATCCTTCACCGGTTGCGTTTCCACCCAAATCTCGCCGAACCATCCCAGCCGCCCGAGCGCTTTTACATCCCGCTCGATAATTTTCGCGTCAACTCCTCCGCCCACGCGCGACGAAATCTGCGCCCTCACCGCCTCCGCCGCGATATGCCGCAACCCCGCGAACTCAATCTCATCAATGAGGGGACCTGACGATTCGAGAAGCGCGCTGCCTCTCCCGTGGTTCGCCGGAGCGGTTTCGTTTCCAAAACCCGCCCGCGATCCCACACCGACAAACAACACTCCGCC
Source organism: uncultured Acidobacteriota bacterium (assembly GCA_963804545.1). Lineage (GTDB taxonomy): Bacteria > Acidobacteriota > Terriglobia > Acidiferrales > UBA7541 > Acidiferrum. The sequence continues at coordinate 629,112 of CAWDQW010000003.1, read as the reverse complement.
AACGCCCGCCGCAATTAGCCAACGCACGTTCATCCCTCCTTGCACCAGGAGGACGCCTTAGCCTTTACGGATGAGCGCCGCCGACGCGGGGTTGTCTCTTCCGCCCAAAGTTTCGCCTGAATGTAATTGTGCTGTGCTTCTGCGCTTGCTCTCTCTATTTCGGCGCAACCACGTCGTACGGCCGCATCATCTCATTATCTTCGTGTTCCAAAATGTGGCAGTGCCACACGTAACGCCCGGCATATCCCTGGAATCGCGCGATGATCCTCGTCACCATCCCCGGCTCCGCGCGCACCGTATCTTTCCACCCCGCCTCTTCAGGGTCGGGAGGAACCGGCGGTCCGGTGAATCGCAGCTTCTGCTTGGTCAGATACCCAAACGTTTCGAACTTCCGCCGGTCCAAAATCTGGAATCTCACCAGATGAATATGAATGGGGTGAGAATCGTCCGTTGGATTGATAAAGCTCCAAATTTCCGTCGAATTTAACGCCGGATTTTCCGTGACGGGATCGTGCCAGTTCGATCCGTTCAGCATCATTTTCACAGGGTTCTGCACCGCATCATCGATTTCATCCAACGAAAGCACGCGCGTCTTTGCCGCCTCGGCCTCCTTCAGCTTTTCCAAGCTTCGAAGCTCCCCCGGCAGAACGCTGTCATCCTTCACCCCTCCCGCTGAAACTCGAAACTGCAGCAAGCCCACGAACCCGTCATTCAAAATGATTTTGCTTCCTGCTGCGTCCTTGAAATCCATAATCAAATCGAGCCGCTCGCCCGGCGCGATCATGATTTTCTGCACCCCCACTGGCGCCGCAAGCAGCCCCTGATCCGTCCCAATCTGGTGAAATGTCTGTTTGTTCGAAAGCGAAAGCCGGTAGAACCTCCCATTCGAAGCGTTCAGCACCCGGAAGCGGTATTTGCGTGCGTTCAACCTCCAGAAAAGGGAACAGTTTCCCGTTCACCAATCGCGCATCGCCAAAAAACTCCGGAATCCACGGCGACTCCGCTTTGTCGGACACCGGATAGTAAAGCTGGCTATCTTTATCGAACATCCGGTCGGTTATCACCAGAGGCAATTCGAATCGCTCCCGCGGCAGACGCAGCTCTTCCTCCGTTTTATCTCGCAAAATGTACGCCCCCGCCAGCCCCGCAAAAATATTCAGCCGGTTGATTCCCATGGCGTGGTCGTGATACCAAAGCATCGCTGCGTCCTGCTGATTTGGATAGTGATACAGAGAGGATTTTCCCGGCACGATCCAGTCCTCGGGATACCCGTCGCTCTCCGGCGGCGCCTTCGCGCCATGAAGATGTGACACCGCGCGAACTTCCGCTTTATCCTTCTCCGCTCCATGCAGGCTGTGATCGATCGGCAAAAAATGTTTTTGCGGCAGCTCGTTCGCCCATTCCACCAAAATTTCCTGTCCACCCCGTACATCAAACGTCGGCCCAGGGAACATCCCGCCAAATCCCCACATGTTTGTAGGCTTCATGTCGCGATGCACTTTAGTTTCAAACGCCCGCATCGGCACGCGGTAATACGGGATTTTGACTGCGGCATTCGTCGGGCTCGGCCGCATCTCCGTGCTTTTCGCCACGTTTGGAATCGGTAGCGGGTCGACGAAGGGCGTAAGCGAGTTGGGGTCCAGTGCTGGATGCGCCTGCATGCCGGGCCCTTTGTGCCCCGCTTGATGCGTCAGCATCGCTCCTGTCATCAAACCGCTCTTCCGCAAGAACTCACGTCGATTAATTGCCACGCCTTCTCCCCGTGCCATCGAAAGTCATTGTATGACACCCCCGGCAAAAAAAGCGGGCATGCGAATCGTTCTTCGCACGCCCGCTGGTATCCCTATTCAGTGCGGAGGGGTTGAATTTCCTCGGTCCCCGCCGCTTCTGCTTAGTACTTGAACGATGGTGGTTGTGGCTCGCCCGTTGTCGGGCTGAGTAGCAGGATGCCGTCCTCGCGGCAGCGGTCGAAGTCAAACATGTTTGTGATCGAACCGGCGATCGCATCGAAGGAGCCGGGAATTCGCTCCCCGCCTAGCCAGTTATCCTCGATGAACTTCACCACCGAGCTCTGATCTGTAATGCCGTGGTCCACGAAGTTCCTCTTCGCAAACGGCGAAATCACCATAAAGGGCTGGCGTGGTCCATACCCGCAACGCCCTTGTGCATGCGCCGCCGTCACACCTGGCAGGGCTGTCGCCGTTGCGCTGGAAACAGATCCGCACATCGGAAGTCCTTGCGTATTCTCGTCGGCTGCCGTCCCCGACTGGTTCACAATCGGGCTCGTCACGTGGTCGTACCATCCGTCCGAATCGTCATACGCGATGATCACCGCCGTGCTCTGCCACTCCGGCGTCTTCTCCAGGAAGTTGATCACCGTCACGATGAAGTTCTGCTCGTCGATCGGGTCCGAATAACCCGCATGCCCATCCTGAAACCCAGGCGCCTTCAGGTAGCTCACCGCCGGAAAGTTCCCCGCGCTCACCGCGCTGAAGAAGTCCTGCGTGTCATATTGATGATTCGCGGGGCCGTTGTGTCCGATCTCCGCGATCGAAGCAGGCCGCGTGTGTAGCGGATTTGCCGTGCTCGCGTAATATTGGAACGGCTGATGATGCGGAATGTAATCCGCCTTTTTCGACAGCGTGATGGTGGAAGTTGTCGACCGCGCGCAGCCGGTCGTCCCGTTGGCGTTCGTCAAGCTGAGGTTGAAGCCGCCCTCAAAAAAGCCCCAGCTGATCCCCTTCGCGTTCAGTAGGTCCCCGATGTTCTGGCCGCTCAGGCTAAACGTCTCTCCCGTTGTTGTCGAGCATACGTCGCCCGCTGGATCGGCGTCGCCATTGTCCGTAAACCCGCCGTTCCCATCCGCCACGATCGCTCCGCTGCCGTTGCTGTTATCAATCACGCCGTTGGTCTGCCCTGAGATCACGTTGATGGCGCCAGGCGTCGAAGGCCCAAAGTTCGTATCGAACGAATTGTCGCTCATCGCAAAATGTTGCGCGTAGTTCCACAGCGCTGTCACCGTGTTCCCGTCGTAATAGCCCATCACCAATCCCTTTGTATCCGCGATGGGGGGAGCTCCTGGCGGCGGCCCGGTTGTTCCCGTGAACTCGCGGAAACAAATCCATCAACCCGCCGTCGTACGCTTCCTGCTCCGGCGTGTAGTTGTGATCCTGGTCGTTCGTCGCCGCTTGCGCCGGGCTCAGCCGGAAGGGATTCGTCGCTGCGGTCCCGTTCGCGGGATTCAGGTTCGGGTTGTTGTTCAAAAGGGCGGGGCTGAAGCCGTTCACTGTCGGCGTTCCCGGCTCCGCGTAGAACGGATTTTCACCCTGGAAGGTTCTTGGCTGCGGGGTAGGTTCCGAAATAGTGGTCGAACGAAATGTTTTCCTGGAAGATGACGACCAGATGTTTGATGGGTGTTGCAGTGCCGCCAAAATTCTGATGCTGCGGAACTGCTCCGATCATCGCCGGGTTGAGCAACACTCCCGCGAGTAAAGTCGCGAACACTCTGCGCATATTCTTTGTGGATCCTCCATGGATTTCGTGGATAGTTGGCTGGCCAGCAGTCAACACAAACGCCCTGACACTACGGGCGAAAAGTTACGCCGGTGTGAATACCGCGTGCAGCCATCGTAAAGTCCGCTAGCCCGGTACCATCAGTACAGGTCGGCCCAGCCACGTTTCCACTATTTCTGCCGCTCTCTCGTCCTGCTCGCGTTGACTTCCTTCGCCTCGCGAAACTATTATGCCTCGCCGTGCCTAAGCCCCGACGTTCCTTTCGCTTGCCTCATCCCCTGCCTCTCGACGCACTCAGCTACGCCCGTTTCACGGGTATCCCCACCTTCATGCGTCTCCCGCACATCCCCGACCCCGCAGAGCTCGAACTCGCCATTATCGGCGTTCCTTTCGACGGCGGCACCACCTATCGCCCCGGCCCTCGCTTCGGCCCACGCAACGTCCGCGTCCAGTCCGCCATCATTCGCCCCTGGAACCCCGTCCTACAGCGTCAATCCCTTCGCAAAATATCGCATCGCCGACTTTGGCGATCTCCCCGTCAATCCGCTTTCCATCGAAGACACTTTTCTCCGCATCGAGCAGGGAATTGCGCCGCTTCTCCAAGCTGGAGTGCGTTGTGTTTGCGTCGGAGGCGATCATTCCATCAGCCTCCCCATCCTCCGCGCCGTCGCCAAAAAACACGGCCCCGTCTCCCTCATCCAATTCGACGCTCACAACGATCTTTGGGACGAGTACTTCGGCAGCAAGTATTCGCACGGCACGCCTTTCCGCCGCGCTTTTGAAGAGGGTCTGCTATTGGATGGCGGCGTCTTGCAGGTCGGCCTCCGCGGCCAGGTCTATGGCGAAGACGATTTCGATTTCGCCCGCGCCCACAAAGTAAAAATGGTCACCGCCGAGGATTTTCACAGAATAGGCCTGCCCGCTGTTCAGCGCCATCTCCGCGCCTTCCGCAAAAAACCCGTCTACGTCACTCTCGATATCGACTGCGTCGATCCCGCCTATGCCCCCGGCACAGGCACTCCGCAAGTCGGCGGCTTCACCAGCATCCAAATCCTTGAACTCGTTCGCGCCCTCCGCGGCCTCCACATCGTCGGCTGCGATCTCGTCGAAGTCTCTCCGCCCTACGACACTGGCGAAATCACCTCGCTCCTCGCCGCCAATCTCCTCTACGAATTGCTCTGCGTCCTCTAAATGCCCGCCCTCGCCCGCAAACTTCGCCTCCACGATTATTTTGCCCTCGCCTTCGGCACCATGATCGGCACCGGCTGGCTCGTCCTCATGGACGACTGGCTCGGTCGCGGCGGTCCGCTCGGCGCTGCTCTCGGTTTTGCCATCGGCGGCCTCATTCTTCTTCCCGTCGGCTACGTCTACGGCCAATGGGTCAAGCGTCTCCCCGACGCCGCCGGCGAAGCCGCTTACACCGCTCAAGTCTTCCCGCCCATCGTCAGCTATTTCACCGGCTGGACGATGCTTCTCGCTTACTTCATCGTCTGCCCTTGGGAAGCCGTCGCCATCGGGAAAATCGCCGCCTACATTTTCCCTTCGCTCGATCGTTTCGTTCTCTACCGTGTCTCCGGCCAGCCCATTTTTCTTCCCCGTCTCATTCTCGGCATCGCTCTTACCTTGTTCCTCGCCATCATCAACTACCGCGGCGTCCGCCTTAGCGCCCTCTTCCAGAAAACCATGTCCTCGATGGTCCTCGTTATTTTCGTCGCCCTCGTCGCCATAAGCGGTTTCCGCGGCGCCCCCGCGAATCTCCATCCCGTTTTCCACGCCACTCCCTTCCTCTCCATCCTTCTCACTCTTCAAATCGTCCCCTATTTCCTCACCGGGTTTGAATCCGTCCCCAAATACGCCGAAGAATCCAATCCCGATTTCCGCCCCAAAAGCTACATGCAAGCCATAGCCCTCGCTCTGGGCGTCGGCGCATTTTTCTACGCGCTCTGTATCCTCTCCGTTGGCTACATCGCCCCCTGGCAGTCCCTCCTCGGCAAGCGCTTCGCCACCGCCGTCGCCTTCGAGCACGGCCTCGGCAAACACTGGCCCGTCCAACTCATCCTCGTCATGTCTCTCTTCGGCCTCTTCCAGTGCTTCAACGGCAACTTCGCCGCTTCTTCACGCCTTCTCTTCGCCTATGCCCGCCGCGGCACCGTGGCCTCCCACTTCGCCGCCATTCACCCCAAATTCTCCACCCCGTCCGGCGCCATCGTCGGCATCACCGTCGGTACTCTCATCGCCCTCCTCCTTGGCGACGCCATCCTCGTTCCCGTCACCGAAGTCGGCTCGATGGCCTCCGCCCTCGGCTGGCTTGCCGCCTGCCTCTCCTTCTGGCTAGTCGGGCGCCGCTCGCCAACTATTTTCCCCGAACCCGGCCCCGCCATTCACGACCGCAACTTGGGTGTCCATTCCGAATCCGCCACCATCGGCCGGTCTCAGCGTGATCGCTCCGAACCCAAGCCCGCCTCGGAACGCCGCGTCGCCCGAATCGCCACCCGCGCCCTCACCGCCGCAGGCATCGCCGTCTCTCTGCTCCTCCTGCTGATGAAACTGATCCCCTCCTTCCCCGGCCACTTCACCCATGCCGAATGGATCGCCCTAGCCATCTGGCTCCTCCTCGGCGCCCTCCTCCACCGCCGCCCCCAACTTTCAATCTAAAACCACCCAACGGTCATTTCGAACGAAGTAGGCGGACGCTTTTTCTTTTCGCATCACTTCCCGTGATGCGGTCCGCCTGCGCAGTGAGAAATCTCTCTTCCTCTTCCTCTTCTCTCTCCTCTTCCTCTTCTCTCTCTTCTTCCTCTTCTCTTCTCTTCTCTTCTCTTCTCTTCTCTTCTCTTCTCTTCTCTTCTCTTCTCTTCTCTTCTCTCTCTTTCTTCTCTTCATTCTCTGACTCTCCCCGCCCCGTACGTTGATTCCCCCCTTCACCTCAGCCCACCCAAAAATTTCATTTGATCGCCTAGATACGCTCTGGTACAATCTTCCCGTTCAGTACTGCGCCTCGCCACCCGCGAGGCGTTTCTGTTTTTAGGTGGCACAGGCTTCAGCCTGTGCTCTTTTCCGCTCCGTACCCGGCCCGAACCACAAGCACCGTCGAGCAATGAAAAGTAAGTAGAGCCGCATCTCCCGCTACTCACTACTCACTATTCACTACTCACTTTTTTTCTCGTAAATCTCAAATCTAAATCAAGGAGACTTCCATGCCTTCTCTCAGTTCCAAGCATCGCGCTTCTCTCTGTCAATTCTCGTTCTCCGATGGCCGCCGCTGTCTCACGCCCCGCCACGGCAACCATCCCCACTTCTGCTTCTACCACGCCCAAAAAGAATCCCAATTCCAAGCCGCCGAAAAGCTAAGCAAAGACCTCGCCTACTTCTTCTCCGGCGGCTACCTCTCCGCCAACGATCTCAACACCGCCCTCTCCCGCCTCATCCCCGCCGTCGTCCGCGGCGAAATCAAACCTCGCCTGGCCCGCACCGTCGCCTACATGTTCCAAACGCTCCTCCAATCCACCCACCTGGCCCAACACGAATACATCAACGCCTTCGGCACCGACGGCTGGCGCAAAGCCGTCTGCTCCTCCGTCAACGCCAACCACGGCTACCTCCACCCGCCCGCCCCCGCCGCCCAACCTAATCCGCCATTTCCGGCCCAGCCCGCCTCAACCCCGCTTCCCACGCCACCCAAGCCCACAACGCCTGTAGGGGCCGGGCTTGCCCGGCCCGATTCGCCCGCCCCCCAAACGCAATCTCGCCCCTCCCCTGCCGACACCGAAGCCGCCCTAAACGTCGCCCGCTCCCTCTTTCCGAGCCGCGCCGCCCTAACCCCAACCCCATCCCCCGCCCAACCCAACCCCGCTCCCCCAACCACCCCCGCCGCCCCACCCGCCGCCCCACCCGCCGCCCCCATATCAACAACCTGTCATCCTGAGCGAAGCGAAGGACCCTGCCTCGCCCCCTCCCCCTCACCCACCGACGCAACCCAACTCCCAACCACCCCCGCCGCTCCCGCGAATCCCCCACCCAAGCCACCCCGTCGCCAAGAACCCCTCCACGACCACTACGCCGTCCGCTACGACCACACCCACCGCCTATTCATCGACGGCAAACCCGTGTAACCCCCAAACGCAGCGCCGGGCTTTAGCCCGGCACTCTGCCTCTTCCACCGCACCCAAGCAGCCCGCAAGCCCTTTATCAGCAACATTTACAAAAAAGGAGGGCACCCACCCCCGGCCCCAACTCGAAATCCCGCACCAAACAACGCGGCCGCCAAACGCCGTTTTCCTTGGCAAAGCAAAACTCTCCCATCACCGATCACGGCCCGCCACACCGCGCCCAAACCGCAGCCCATTCAACTCACGCCCATAGTGTCATGTATACTCTGCGATGCGCTTGGAGCACTCTAATCGATGATCCCTTTCCTCCATCTCGGCCCCATCGCCATCCCCACCTTCGGCCTGATGGTCGCCACGGCCATGCTCGTCTCGGCCTACATCTTGCAAGCCGATTTCAATCGCCGCAGATCGCAACTCCAAAGAACTTCTACGGCCAACGAACGAGACGAAGGCTTCCTCATCATCGGCATCGCGGGCCTCGCCGGTCTCATCGGCGCACGGCTTTACCACGTCCTCGAAAGCCCGCACGAATTTTTCGCAGACCCGTGGCCGCAGCTCTTCAGCCGCTATGGCTTCGCCTGGTTTGGCGGGTTTCTCGGCGGCTTCATCGCTCTCGTGATTTTGGCGCGCTGGTGGAAAATTCCCGTTCTCGAATTTCTGGACATCTGCTCGCCCGCTGCCTGCGTCGGCTACGCCATCGGCCGCATCGGCTGCCTGCTCTCCGGCGACGGCGATTACGGCGTCCCGACAACGCTTCCCTGGGGCATGAGTTTTCCAAAAGGCCTTGTCCCCACGACCCAGCGCGTACATCCGACTCCGCTCTACGAATTTTTCATTTGGCTGGCCATTGCCGCATTTCTCTGGCACATGGGCACGAAGTCCCTCAAAGGTCCGAAAGCCAAGGGGGAAATTTTCTGTAATTACCTGATTCTCACCGGCATCGCCCGCTTCCTCATCGAATTTATTCGCATCAATCCGCGCTCGTTTTTCGGCATGTCCAACGCCCAGACCGCCAGCGCTGTTTCCATCCTTCTTGGCGCGGTGTTACTTTGGCGTATTAAAAGCAAATTCCACCGCGCGAAAAAAGAGCACCGCATCGTAGAGCATATCGCCGCGCGCGGAGACGTTCTCCAGCCCGAATATCACCGCCCCACGCCGGAGTGTCCGCATCCCGAACGCTGGCACATGTACGATTCGATGAGCGCCGAAGTCGAGGTGCTCGATTTCTTGAAAGCGATTGTCACCACGATCAAGCCCGAACTCATCGTCGAGACCGGCACGTTCTCCGGATTGAGCACCCTGCGCCTCGCCGAAGGCCTCAAAGCCAACGGTTTCGGCCGCGTCATCACGTGTGAATACGATGCGAAAGTTTTCGCGCTCGCGCAGCAGCGCTTTGCTTCTTCTGGTCTTGGCGAGTGGATTGACGCGCGCAACGAATCCAGCTTCGATATGAAAGTCGAAGGCCGCATCGATCTGCTTTTTTGCGACAGTGATGCTCCGCTGCGCGAGCAGGAAGTTCGCAAGTTTCTCCCGCAGATGAATCCGCACGGACTCATCCTCATGCACGATGCCAGCTCGTTGATGAAAACGGTCCGCGAGAGCGCGCTCAAGCTCGAAGCCGAAGGTCTCATTTCCTTGGTTCTCTTACCGACGCCGAGAGGATTGGTAGTAGCCCAGAAGCGCGAAGGCCGCGCTTAGTCCAGCAAAGCCATGTGGAGTGCGGCAGCTCTGCTGCCGCTTTTCTGAGCGACTCGCACGAATCTCTCTGAAAATTCTTTTGGCTCGATCTATTGTTTGTAAATCTTTCCTTCTTTCATCACAAAGCTCACATGCTCGAGAGCGCGAACATCACTGAGCGGATCGCCCGCCACCGCGATAATGTCGGCGTATTTCCCCGGCTGGAGGGAGCCGAGCAAATCCGATTTCCCCAGCAGATCGGCCGCATTGTGCGTGGCCGCCTGGATCGCCTGCATCGGCGTCATGCCGTACTTCACCATAAACGCGAACTGGCGCGGCGCCGCGTCGTAAGGGCAAACCCCAGCATCCGTGCCAAATGACATTTTCACGCCCGCGCGGAGTGCTTTCGTGAATCGCTGGCGTTGCGCTTCGCCCAAACCGCGATCGTGCTCGAGAAAATCCGCTGGTGCACCGCCGTTTTTGCCATCTTCCTGGATGCACTCCTCGTCGTAGATGTCCATGTCGAGGTACGTGCCGCGCGCTTTCGCCAGGGCAATGCCCTCGTCGTCGATCAGCGTGGCGTGTTCGACCGAGGCAACGCCGGCGCGGATCGCATTCTTTATGCCTTCCGGAGCGTGCGCGTGCGCTTCGACGCGCAGGCCGAAGTGCTTGGCTTCGTCCACGGCGGCTTCCAGCTCCTCGGGAGTGAACTCGACCGAATTTGGACTGCTTCCGTGCGTGAGCACCGCGCCCGTGGAGAGCACTTTGATGTGGTCCGCTCCATCGTGCGCGAGCAGCCGCACTTTTTGCCGAACTTCCCACGGACTGTTCGCCTCGCCGTAGTGCAAATCCCACGGAAGCTGAATGTCGGGAGCGAATCCCGTCATCGCGCCGGCTCCGCCGGTGATGGTGATATAAGCTCCAGCGACGAACATACGTGGGCCCACGATATAACCGTGATTGATCGCATCGCGCAGCGCCACGTCGCCCAGCGCACGATACACTCCCACGTCGCGCACGGTAGTAAATCCGGATTCCAGAGTGATGCGCGCGTTTGGCACGGATTCGAGGGCGACCTGCGCCGCTGTCTTTTTCAGTTGAGAAATCGGGTCGGGATCGCGCGCTCCGTCGGCCAAGTGCGTGTGGCAGTCGATGAGGCCCGGAAGCACGGTCATTTTCGACAGGTCGATAACGGTAGCGCCCGCCGGCACAGCTAGATTTTCTCCGACCGCCTCGATCTTGCCGCCGCGTATCAGGATCGTCTGGTTGCTGAGCAACCGGCCGGCATCCACGTCAACAAGTTTTCCTGCGCGAATCACGGTGACTGCGGCTGGGGCCGGAGCTTGCTGTGCGGCCACAGAAGAAAAGAAGAAAGGGAACAGACAGAAAATAAGAAAGCAGCGCTGAAGCACTCACATCCTCCCAATAGTTTGCAAACGGAAAATCCGGTGATTCTCAGGCTACAGCATCTGCCGTAGAACATACTGCAAGATGCCGCCGTGATGGTAGTAGGAGACTTCCTCTGGCGTATCGACGCGAGCGATCACCGTAAACGTCTTCGCCGTGCCATCGCCGGAGTGAGCGCGCACGCTGATGGCTTTCTTCGGCGAGAGCGACGCGACACCCTCAATCTCGAAAATTTCCTGGCCCGTCAATCCAAGTGTTTCTCGGTTTTCGCCGGCCTTGAATTCCAACGGCAAGACGCCCATACCGACCAGGTTGCTGCGATGGATGCGCTCATAGCTCTCCGCAATCACCGCGCGCACGCCGAGCAATCGCGTTCCTTTGGCTGCCCAATCGCGCGATGACCCGGAGCCATATTCTTTGCCGGCTAGCACAACCAGCGGCACGCCTCCTTCGCGATATTTGACGGCGGCATCGTAAATCGTCATCTTTTCGTTGCCCGGCAGGAAATGCGTCCAGCATCCTTCCGTTCCAGGAGCGAGCTGATTGCGCAGCCGGATATTCGCAAATGTCCCGCGCATCATCACTTCATGATTGCCGCGCCGCGCTCCATAGGAATTGAACTCGTGCGGCTTCACGCCGTTGGCGATCAAATATTTTCCAGCAGGCGAATCCACCGGAATCGAGCCCGCGGGCGAAATGTGGTCCGTGGTCACGCTATCGCCGAGAATCGCGAGCACTCGCGCGCCGCGAATATCCGCAAGAGCCGGCGGCGTCTTCGGCATGTTCTCAAAAAACGGCGGCTGCTTGATGTACGTGGATTTGGGATCCCAGCGGTAAAGGTCCCCTTCGGGAACGGGCATGGACTTCCAGTGTGCGTCGCCTTCGAAAACGTTGGCGTATTCCTTGGCGTACATTTCGCTCGTCACCGAATCACGAACAGTGGATTCGATTTCCTGCGGTGTGGGCCAAATGTCGCGCAGATAAACTGGCTTGCCCGCGGAATCCGTGCCGAGCGATTCGGTCGTCAGGTCCATATCCATGCGTCCCGCGAGCGCGTAGGCCACAACGAGCGGCGGCGAAGCCAGATAGTTCGCGCGCACTAGCGGGTGGATGCGGCCTTCAAAATTTCGATTGCCGCTGAGCACCGATACGGCGATCAAGTTGTTGTCTTTGATCGCGGCGCCAATCGCGTCAGGCAAGGGCCCGCTATTGCCGATGCAGGTCGTGCAGCCGTATCCCACGAGATGAAAATTCAGTTTTTCGAGGAAGGGAGTCAGGCCGGAGGCATCGAGATAATCCGTCACCACTTTCGAACCTGGCGCGAGGCTGGTCTTGACCCAGGGTTTGACGTGCAGCCCGCGCTCGACGGCTTTTTTCGCGAGCAGTCCCGCTCCGAGCATCAGCGAAGGATTCGAGGTGTTCGTGCAACTCGTGATGGCGGCAATCACTACCGCGCCGCTCGAGAGGTCAAACGTGTCGCCGTTGTTGCGCACAGCCACGTGCTTGTCCGGCGTTCCTTCCACAACTTTTGTGAAGGAACTCTTCGCATTGCGCAGCGACACACGATCCTGAGGACGCTTGGGCCCCGCAACGGTCGGTTCCACGGTGCTAAGATCGAGTTCCAGCTTGTCGCTGAAAATCGGATCCGCCATGTCATCCGTGCGGAACAACATCTGTTCCTTGCAATACGCTTCGACAAGCGCAACTTGTTCGGCGCTGCGCGCCGTGAACTGCAGGTACGCGAGAGTTTCCGCATCGACGGGGAAAAAGCCCATCGTCGCGCCATACTCCGGCGCCATGTTCGCGATCGTCGCGCGGTCCGGCACGCTCAAGCTGGAAAGGCCCGTGCCGCAGAACTCCACGAATTTGCCAACGACGCCTTTCTTGCGCAGCATTTCCGTCACGGTCAAAACGAGGTCCGTCGCCGTGGCCCCTTCGCGAAGCTTTCCGTGCAGGCGAAATCCGACAACGTCAGGAATCAACATCGAAGAAGGCTGGCCCAGCATCGCTGCTTCCGCTTCGATGCCGCCTACGCCCCAGCCGAATACGCCGAGAGCATTCACCATGGTCGTGTGCGAATCCGTGCCCACAACAGAATCCGGATACGCTTCGACGCGGCTTCCCGAGGGCATGGCGCAAACCACACGCGCAAGATATTCGAGATTTACTTGATGGCAGATGCCGGTGTCCGGCGGCACGACTTTGAAATTCTGAAACGCGGTCTGTCCCCAGCGCAGAAATGCATAGCGTTCGATGTTGCGTTGGAATTCCAGTTCGGCGTTCAAACCAAAAGCGTTCGCGCTGCCGAAACTGTCCACCTGCACGGAATGATCGATGACCAGCTCGGCGGGGAACAGGGGATTGATGAGCCGGGGGTTGCCGCCCATGCGCTTGATGGCTTCGCGCATGGTGGCCAGATCGACGACGGCCGGAACTCCGGTGAAATCCTGAAGCAGCACGCGCGCGGGCATAAACGCAATTTCTTTTTCCGACGCTCCCGGCGTCCAGTTAGCGAGGAACTTGATATCGTCGGGCCGGACAAAACGCCCGTCTTCGCAGCGCAAGAGATTTTCGAGAAGGATGCGCAAAGAAAACGGCAGCTTCGCCAATTGGCAGGAGATTTTTTTTTCGAGGAACTCGAGCCGGTGAATGTCGAATGCTTGCGCGCCCACGTTCAGTTTGTCGCGCGTTCCGAAGGAATTCCCTGCGGCGATGGCCATTCTCTCGGTCCTTTCCGTCAACTCAGCAGCCCCCTATGATAACCGAAAACGATTCTTTGCGGCGGACAGCCAGCTATACTGTTGAACACGTGAACATCGTTCTGATTTCGACCTACGAACTGGGGCGCCAGCCTTTTGGGCTCGCGTCGCCGGCGGCCTGGCTGCGCAAGCGCGGGCACGATGTGGTTTGTCTCGATCTTTCCAGGCAAGCTCTCGATGAAGCGGCCATTGGCGCGGCGGGATTGATCGCCATCTACTTGCCGATGCACACGGCCACGCGCCTCGCCGCAAAGCTGCTTCCGCGCTTGCGCGAGATGAATTCGCAAGCGCATCTTTGTTGCTACGGTTTGTATGCGCCGATGAACGCGGATTATTTGCGGAGGCTCGGGGTCGCGACAATTCTCGGCGGCGAATTCGAGCAGGGACTCGCTCAACTGGCGGAACGTCTGCAAACTCGGTCGCCACTAGACGACGGCTCAGCGGTTTCGCCGCAACCAGAACCTCTTGTCTCGCTCGAACGCCTTGCGTTTGAAGTCCCAGACCGCTCGGAATTGCCCGCCATCGAGAAGTACGCCCATCTGATAGTTCCGGGCGGCGGATTCCGCCTCGCGGGGTCGACGGAAGCCAGCCGCGGCTGCAAGCATCTTTGCCGCCATTGCCCCATCGTCCCGGTTTATAAGGGCGTCTTTCGCATTGTCAGCCGCGACGTTGTGATGCGGGACATTCGGAATCAAGTGGCAGCCGGTGCGCAGCACATTTCCTTCGGCGATCCGGATTTTTTTAACGGCATTCGCCATGCTATCGAGCTGGTGGGAGAATTTCACTGCGAATTTCCTGGCGTGACGTACGACGTCACGATAAAAATCGAGCATTTGAGAAAATACGAAGCGCACTTGCCAACGCTTCGCGACACGGGCTGCCTCTTCGTGATCAGCGCGGTGGAATATCTGGATGACGCCGTGCTCCGCGCTCTCGATAAAGGCCACACGCGCGAGGATTTTCTGCATGTGGTACGCACGTTCCGTTCGCTGGGCATGACGCTGCATCCGACGTTCGTTCCTTTTACGCAGTGGACGACGCTGGAAAGTTATCTCGATCTATTGCACGTCATCCAAGCTGAATCGCTGATCGAAAATGTTGCGCCGATTCAGCTTGGCATCCGGCTGCTGATTCCCGAGGGTTCGCGCCTTCTGGAATTGGACGAAGTGCGGGACAACGTTGGACCGTTTGATCCCGAATCACTTTTTTACCCATGGGAACACGACGACCCGCGCGTGGACGCGCTGAGCGAAATGGTGCAGGCGATTGCCGCGGAAGGCGATCGGCGAAAAGAATCGCGCCCCGTGGTTTTCGAGCGTATCTGGAAAGCTGCGCATGTTGCTGCCGGACTCGAAGCTCCCAAGCTGGAAGCAGAGCAAGCGCCCGCAGCCGCGATTCCATTTCTGAGCGAGCCGTGGTATTGCTGCGCCGAGCCGACGCGCGAACAGTTTGTTTCGATCGGGCAAGTCTCGAAAAAAATAGAAGAACCGATGCCGGCCACGGGCAGTTACGTTTAGGGGCACGCTCGACGCGCCTTCCATATAAAGATGCCGCGACTCCTGCTTTTCACCGCCAAACTTGGTTACCAAACGCGCAGCTTTGATGAAGCGGCTCGAAAGCTCGGAGTCGAACTCGTTTTTGTTACGGATCGTTGCCATCAACTGGACGATCCCTGGGGCGATCGCGCCATCCCAGTACATTTTGAGTCGCCTGACGCAGCCGCTTACGCTGTGCTTGAGACCGTGCGCGGGCAAAATGTTGATGGAATTCTCGCGCTCGGCGACCGTCCGGCCGTGGCGGCATCCTATGTGGCGCGCGGCCTCGGCATTCTCCATAATCATCCCGCCGCCGTCGAAGCCTGCCGCAGCAAACTGCGCATGCGCGAAGTTTTTCGCGAAGCGGGCCTGCGGGTGCCGTGGTTTCGTGCGATTGCGCTTACGCCAACGCCGGAGCCGTGCGCTTCTCGGCATCATTTATCCTTGCGTCGCAAAGCCGCTTTCGTTATCGGCCAGCCAGGGAGTAGTGCGCGCAAATTCGCGCGAAGAATTTATAGCTGCCGCCACGCGAATCCGGCGGCTGCTGGAATCGCCGGAAATTCGCGCGACTCGCGAACCGAATCTCGATCAAATTCTCGTTGAAGGATACATACCGGGCAGGGAAGTAGCGGTGGAAGGGCTGCTGACGGATGGCAAGCTGCGCGTCCTTGCGATTTTTGACAAGCCCGATCCTCTGGAAGGTCCGTATTTCGAAGAAACTATTTACATCACACCTTCGCGCTTCACGGAATCGCAGCAGCGCGAAATCGAACGCTGCGCTGTCGATGCGGTTCGCGCGCTGGGACTATCGCAGGGGCCGGTCCACGCGGAGTTTCGCATAAATGAGGATGGAGTGTGGCCGCTCGAAGTGGCGCCACGCCCGATTGGCGGGCTGTGCGCGCGGGCATTGCGATTTGCGCCGGATGTGGCGAGCCAAACCATCGGCCTTGAAGAATTGCTTTTGCGCCACGCGTTGGGTTTGCCGGGCAGCGATTGGCCGCGCGAGAATTCCGCCAGCGGCGTGATGATGATTCCCGTTCCGAAAAGCGGAGTGCTCGAAAAAATCGAAGGGGAAGACGCGGCGCGCGGCATTGGCGGAATTACGGGGCTGGAAATCACCGCGCGGCTGCATGACTACATCGCGGCATGGCCGGAAGGATCGAGCTATTTGGGGTTTTTGTTTGCAACGGGGAATGGCGCGGAAGAAGTCGAGGAAGCTCTTCGCGCAGCGCATGCGAAATTGCGCTTTGAGCTAAGACCGCGCTTGCCGGTCGAGCATCCTGGGACCGGGCGCTTGCCAGCCGTAGTTGATTAGCCGGGATTTGGGCGCGGCGGGCGGGGCAAGCCCCGCCCCTACAGAGTAAACCATTCGAGGTTCGCCTTTGGCGGGATCAGCGTTGGCGAGGTTCGCGTTTCGGGTTAGCCTTTGGCTTTGGGGGCGACGTAGCCTTCGGGAAGTTTGGCGCCGGCGCCGAAGAAAAATTCTTCCAACTGTTCGCCCATAATTCTCTGGGAATTGGGGTCGATGGGATTGAGGCGGTACTCGTTCATGATCATCTTCGAATGCTCGATCCAGAGCTTCCAGGCATCTTTGGAGACATTTTCGTAAACGCGCTTGCCGAGCTCGCCGCTCCAGGGCACGCGATCGAGGCCCGGCAGTTCTTTGCCGAATTTCACGCACATGACCATTCGCGCGCCGGGCTTGGCTGGCTCGCTCGGGGCCGGAACGGGATCGCAGGAGTCATTCGCCATTCGCATCACCTCATCAGAATTGCCAATTCTCAACATACTGCAACTCGCGGGAAATGCCTAGTGCGCGCGGCGCGGGCCCGTGGGGGCCGGCGTTCACGAGCGCTTCATTATCCATTCATGCAAGCCGGCGGAGAATGGCAGTTTGCGGAGATGGCGGACCAGTGTGACAATACCACTATGCGAAAACCACTCACTTTCATGGTAACGACAGTTGCAGCGGGCGCGATGCTGCTTGGCTATGCGGACGCACGGCAGACTCCCCCAGCGAGCACTCCACAGACACCCCCGGCAAGCGCTTCACAGACTCCGGGAACGACGACTCCCAAGCCCGCGGCCAAGAAGCCAGGCACCACGGCGGCAAGAAAACCCACCGTTCTGACGCTCAACACGCAGAAAGACAAAGCAAGTTACGCCATCGGGCTGAATATCGGAAAGAGCATGCACAAGGACTCCGTCGACGTGGACACGGCTATTTTGCTGCGCGGCCTGAAAGATGGATTGGCGGGGAACAAGCCGCTTCTTACGGATGATGAAGCGCGAGCCACAATGGTCGCCTTGCAAGCCGACCTGCGCAAAAAGCAGGAAGAGAAGATGGCCGTGCTGGGAGAGACGAACAAAAAAGAAGGCGAAGCTTTTCTGGCCGAGAACAAAACGAAGGATGGAGTGGTCACGCTACCTAGCGGCCTGCAATACAAGATACTGACGGAAGGCACCGGCCCCAAGCCGACAACGACGGACACGGTGGTGTGCAATTATAAAGGGACGCTCCTCGACAACACCGAGTTTGACAGTTCGTACAAGCGCGGCCAGCCGGCGACTTTTCCGGTGAGCGGAGTGATCAAGGGCTGGACGGAGGCGCTGCAGCTCATGCCTGTCGGTTCGAAGTGGCAGCTTTTTATTCCAGCGGATCTTGCATATGGCGCGCGCGGCGGACCCGGCGGGGGCATTGGTCCGAACGCGACACTCATCTTTGAAGTGGAGCTGATGTCGATTCAGCAGAAGGCTCAGTTGCAGACTCCGGCCAGCCCGAGCCCGAAGCCAAACCCGAACAAATAAAATCGTTCGCGCTCGAGTTCGCAGACGCCTCGCCGGGGAAAAACAAGACTCCGGCGGGGTTTTTTTCGCGCGATTTACGGCACTGACGAGACAGCTTTCTCCCGGGCCGCACCTCAAGTTGAACCGTTTGAAACACGGCATTCACGTGTTTTCTTGCACCGAAACGATTATCATGGGTGTCCTTACAGCACGGCCGGAGGTGCCGCGCTTTTGGCCAAGATCACGACGCTCTTCTGGGACATCGGCGGAGTCATTCTTACCAACGGCTGGGATCGCGGCGCACGCCGCGAGGCGGCCACTGCTTTTCAATTCGATTACGAGGAATTTCAAGATCGCCACGATCTTTCCTTTCCAGCGTTCGATTCGGGCCAAATTTCGCTGAACGAATATCTCGATCGCACTCTATTTTACCGGGCGCGCTCGTTTACGCGCGAGGAGTTCACGGCGTTTATGTTCGCGCAATCGAAGGAATATCCGGAAACGCGAGCAGTCCTCGCGGATGCCGCGCGCACGGGAAAATACTTTATCGGATCGATCAACAACGAACCCTTCGAGCTGAACCAATACCGGATCGAGGCTTTCAACTTGCGCCGCGATTTTCTGGTGTTCTTCAGCTCCTGCTACGTGCGTTCGCGGAAGCCGGAAGAAACGATTTTTCGCGTCGCACTCGAGGTGACGCAACGCCCTCCGGAGCAATGTGTCTTCATCGACGACCGGCTGCTGAATCTGGAGAGCCCGCGGCGTTTGGGCTTACATGTGATTCACCATCAAAATGCCGAGCAATTGCGTTCCGAGCTGCGAAATTACGGCGTTGAGGTATAGTTTCGTGCACGCATTTTCGAGCGCGGCAGGCGCGCTAGCGAGCTGAGGGGACCCATGGCCGAGGAAATCAAGCGATCCGGGAGTCTATACGGCGGCACGGCAGAACCCTGCGCCGTAGTTCTGTTTGGCGCGTCGGGCGATTTGGCCAAGCGCAAAGTGATACCGGCGATGTTCGATCTCGCCAACCACAATTCGCTGGGCTCGCGCTACGTCATCGTGGGATTCGCGCGCACGCCGATGAGCGACGAAAATTTTCGAGCGACGACGGGCGAAGCGGCAAAGACGATGTCCGAAATCGGCCCGGTGGACCCAAAGCAATGGGACGAATTTGCTTCCTGCTCTGTATTACAACTCTGGAGATTACTCGGATCCGCAGGCGTACGAGCAACTGGCCAAGCGGCTGACGCAGCTCGAAGCCGACAAAAAACTCGGCGGCAACCGGCTCTTCTACCTTTCGACGCCGCCGGAAGTTTATCCGCACATCGTCGAGCAACTTGGACGTGCCGGACTGGCGCGGCCCGTCTTCGCCGAACTCCTGGGTGCGCATCATCATCGAAAAGCCGTTTGGGCGCGATCTGGCCACCGCGAAGGAACTGAACAAGATCGTTCTGAAGGTTTTTGAGGAACAGCAGGTTTACCGCATCGATCATTATCTCGGCAAGGATACGGTGCAAAATTTGCTGGTGCTTCGCTTCGGGAACGGCATCTTCGAGCCGCTCTGGAACCGCAACTACGTGGACTGCGTGCAAATCACGGCGGCGGAAACGCTAGGCGTCGAGCGGCGCGGTGGTTTCTACGAAACGGCGGGCGCATTGCGCGACATGATCCAGAGCCACGTGCTGCAACTGACGTCGCTGGTGGCGGTCGAGCCTCCCGCCTCGTTCGACGCCACTTCCGTGCGCAACGAAAAACTGAAAGTGCTGCAATCGATCCGGCCGTTCGATCTGGAAATGGTGGCGCAATCGGTGGTGCGGGGCCAGTACGCGCCCGGCCAGCTCGATGGCAAGCGCCTGGCCGGTTACCGCGAAGAGCCGGGTGTGAGCCAGGCCTCCCGGACGGAAACGTTTGTCGCCGCACGCCTGCTGATCGACAACTGGCGCTGGGCTGGCGTCCCCTTTTATTTGCGCACCGGAAAACGCCTGGCCAAGCGCAGCACAGAAATCATGATCCAATTCCGCTGCGCTCCGCACATCGTCTTTCGCGATCGCGAAGTCGAGCCGAACCGCCTCATTCTGAATATCCAGCCCGAAGAAGGCATCTCCGTTTCGTTTGGTGCCAAACGCCCGGGCACGGATATGCGCATCGGCAACGTGACGATGAATTTCAGCTACAAGGAAGGTTTTGGCGAAGTGTCGCGCAGCGCGTACGCCACACTGGTGAACGATTGTTTGCGCGGCGACGCCACGCTCTTCGATCGCGGCGACAACGTGGAAGCCGCGTGGTCTCTCGTCGATCCTATTCTTGACGTATGGGGCGCGGCGAGAACAGGAAAAGTGCCGGAGTACTCCGCCGGAAGCTGGGGCCCCCGCGAATCGGATCACTTGCTCGATCGTGATGGCAGGCAGTGGTACAACCCATGATTTTGCGCCGACGCGGCGACAACGAACAGCAACAGGACGGGGGGAATAGGTGATTCTTGCGGGCGACGTTGGCGGCACGAAATGCAATCTGGCGCTCTTCGCGGAAAAAGACGGCAAGCTCACTTCCGTCTTTCAGCCAGCGTTTTGCAAGTAAAGATTTTGCGCAGTTCGACCTGATCGTTCGCGAATTCTCCCGGCTGGCCGCGCCCCACCTGACGAAGGACCGCGTGCGCGCGGCGGGGTTTGGCGTGGCTGGCCCGGTCATCAATAATCAAGTACGCGCCACGAATCTACCGTGGACCGTGGATGCTACTGTTCTGGCAGGCGAACTGAATCTCGCGGACGTGGTGCTGATGAACGATTTAGGCGCGACGGGCCATAGCATCGAACATCTCACGCCCGGCGAATACTGCGTCCTGAATCCCGGCAAGCCAGAACACGGCGGAACGCGTGCTCTGCTAGCTGCGGGCACCGGCCTCGGACAATCCATTCTTGTTTGGGACGGCGCCCGTTACCGCGTCGTGCCCTCCGAAGGTGGACATTCCGATTTCGCGCCGCACACCGAGCAGCAAATCGAACTGCTGCGTTACATGCGGCGGCGTTATCCGCAAGTGAGCTGGGAGCTGATCCTTTCCGGCCGCGGTTTCCGCACCATTCACGAGTTCCTTAATCCCAGCGTAATACATCACTCCTTCGAGGATCCCGGCATGGATCCGGCCCCGGAAATCACCAAGCTTGGCCTCTCCAAGGAGTGTCCCGTGTGTGTCGACACTTTGGATCTTTGGACGGCAATCTATGGCTCGGAAGCAGGCAATCTCGCGCTGAAAGTACTTGCGCTTGGCGGGGTCTACGTGGCCGGCGGCATCGCCGTCAAAATCATAGAAAAAATCAAAGACGGGACCTTCTTCGAAGCTTTCCGCGACAAATGGAAATTCGAAAGCCTGCTCGGGGACATTCCTGTCTCCGTCGTACTTAACGAATCCGCGCCGCTTCTGGGCGCAGCCTACGAAGCGCTAGCCTCTTTGCCACGCTGAGCCGCAGTTCCAATCGCACGTACCTCGAACCAGAATCCGTCGCATTCCTTGGGCAAGTTCTATTCGAGTGAGATGGAATTGCGGCGCGGAGGCCCGCGTCTTCGTGAGGAAGGGCGGGTTCGCGGCTGTCTCGTCTACGCGCTTGGCGGGTTCTGACTCAGTCCTCTGATCCTCCTTGCCCGTTACAGTCACGGCAATCTTGAAAATCTCTCCAATTTGTCTTGGGCGCTGGTAAAATTGAAATACCGCAAGGATGGCCGGGACAATGACGGTTACGCTGAAGATAAAACCGGAACTTGAAGCAGGCCTTCTAGCTCAAGCTGAGGCTCGTGGCATGACGCTGGAGGAATATCTGCTGTCCGTCGTTGAAGGCGCCCTGGTTCCGAGCACCCCCAGAGCAGCCACTGGCGAGGAACGCGCGGCGGCCTTCGAGGAATGGGCGAGGAGCCATCCGCCTTTTGCTCCTCCGCTCTCCGATGATGCGGTCAGCCGCGAATCGATTTATCGCCACCGTGATCGCTGATGCGTGTCCTTGTGGACACCAATGTCCTGCTTCGCGCTGTTCAGTCTAACCATCCACTCTTTGTTCAAGCCACGCAAGCGATCTCATCGTTGGTCCGTCGAAATGATTTAGTGTTTTTCTGCCCGCAAAATATTATGGAATTCTGGAACGTCGCTACGCGCCCCATCGAACATAATGGCTTCGGATTGTCGCCTGACCAAGTGCTGAAAGAAATCGCTGGATTTGAGAGTTCACTTTCTTTCTTGCCCGACGTTCCAGAGATCTACGCAACTTGGAAACAGATCGTGAAGGGCCACAAGGTGCGAGGCGTCCAAGTGCACGATGCTCGCCTTGTTGCGATCATGACGGTCTATTCAGTGAACGCTCTACTGACCTTCAACACTGGAGATTTCGACCGCTTTACGAGCATCGCCGTAATTCACCCCTCATCGCTAGCGCCCGGACCACGGACTTGACCAGCTGTTTTCTTGGTAGAATACTGAGGTACTGAAGCCCTTCTGAATTTGTGCCAGCCACCATATTCGACGTGCCAAGGAGCAAGTCATGAGCAGCGCCGTAACGACGCAAGTCACCGAGTTGCAGAACTATATCAACGGCGGGTGGCGCCGTTCCTCCTCGACGGAATTCTTTGAGGTTACCAATCCCGCCACGACGGAAGTTTTGGCGCGCACGCCGATGTCATCGCCGGCGGATGTGGATGCGGCAGTGCAAGCGGCGGCGGACGCTTTTCCCGCCTGGCGGCGGACGCCCCCGGGCGAGCGCGTGCAGTATCTCTTCAAGCTGAAAAATCTTCTGGAAGAGCACCTCGACGAGCTTTCGCGGCTGATCACCATGGAAAACGGGAAGACGTTTGCGCGAGGCCAAGGCGGAATTGCGCCGCGGCATCGAGAATGTCGAAGTGGCGTGTGGCATTCCGATGATGATGCAAGGGCTACAACCTGGAAGATGTGACGCCGGGCGTGGATGAGATGCAAATCCGGCAGCCGCTGGGGGTGGTGGCGGCCATCGTACCGTTTAATTTTCCGGCGATGATTTCGTATTGGTTTCTGCCGTACGCGATTGCGTGCGGGAACACGTTTGTGCTGAAGCCTTCCGAGCGTGTGCCGCTCAGCATGATTCGTGCGTTTGAGTTGCTGGAGAAGACCGGGCTGCCGAAAGGCGTCGTCAATCTGGTGAATGGCGGCAAGGACGTGGTGAACGCGCTTTGCGATCATCCGCAGGTTCGCGCGATTAGTTTCGTGGGTTCCACTCCCGTTGCGAAACATGTTTATATGCGTTCGGCGGCGAGCGGGAAGCGCATGCAGTGCCAGGGCGGGGCGAAGAACCATGTGATTGTTTTGCCCGACGCGGACATGGAACTCGCCACGCAAATCATTAGCGACAGCGCGTTTGGCTGCGCCGGCCAGCGCTGTCTGGCCGTTTCAGTCGCCGTCACGATTGGCGAAGCGCAAAAGACATTTCGCGATTCGATCGCGCATTCCGCTTCCTCGATCAAAGTCGGCTACGGGCTCGAACCTGGCGTGCAGATGGGGCCGGTGATCTCGGGAGATAGCAAACGCCGCATCGAATCGCTCATTTCCGCTGGAGTCGGAGAAGGCGCCAAAGCCGTGGTGGACGGGCGGAACACAAAGATTGCAAATCATGAATCGGGGAGCTTTCTGACGCCGACGATTCTCGACGGTTTGCCGGCTTCGAGCCAGCTTGCTAACACGGAAATTTTTGGGCCGGTGCTGAGCCTGATTCACGCCAACTCGATCGACGAAGCGATGGACTTTCTGCGGCGGAGTCCGTACGGCAATCAAGCGTCTCTTTTCACTACCAATGGCGGCGCCGCTCGCCGGTTCCGTTACGAAGCGCCCGCTGGAAACATCGGCATCAACATTGGCGTCGCCGCGCCGATGGCTTATTTCCCGTTCAGCGGATGGAAAGAAAGTTTCTTCGGCATTCTGCACGGGCAAGGGCGCGACGCCGTGGAGTTCTATACGGAATCGAAAATCGTGGTGGAGCGCTGGTCGCGTCAGGAGACACGCAAGTTCTGATACAATCCGTAGCAAGTTCGTTTGACGGCGAAGCCTCATAGCCTTCGATCTCCGACTGAGCGATGCCCGAAAGGACTCCTTCATGAATGCATCCCCTCTCAGGCTCCGCCTTGGCCTCCTCTTTGCGGTTGCGTTCGCCTTGGTTCCAGTCCTATCCGCGCAGGGCCCTGCGGCGGCCGCTACCGATTCGAGCAACACCAAGTTGGATGACATTACAAAGGAGACGCAGAAATCCGTTGGAGGAAATGGTGCCACCGGCCTGATTTGGTGGATTCCAACCGAATTCTGGGAGGAGTCAGCAATTCAGGAGGGTACCACGCCGGAGAAAGCGCGTCAGACGTTCGCTCCCATGCGCGAGTACACAACGGTCCTGATCGCAGTGGGCAAGATTGGGATTGGGAATATCAATTGGTATTCGGAAAGCGAACTGCGCTCGAACACGACGCTGCACGACTTTGAGGGTACAACCTATAAGCCGCTGACGGATATCTCCGCGGACGCAAGAGGCATCGCTTCCGTAGTCAAACCTGTGCTCACGAATATCCTGGGGGCGATGGGGCAGAATCTACAAATCATGTTTTTCCCTGCTAAAACAGCTAAGGGGGCTTTTATTGCTGATCCTGTTCGAGAAGGCAACTTCTCCCTAACTGTGGATGAACCTTCGGGGCAGCGGCAGTTCGTTTTTGAATGGAGGCTTCCTCTCACGAGCTTGAGTCCACCGAAGTTTTGTCCGATCGGAAAAGAACGCGTCGAAGCTAACTGGAAGTTTTGCCCATGGCATGGCGTGAAGCTGCCAGAGAATGCGCCCGCAATTATTCCATTGTTAGACCTGAAGCCAAAAAACGACAAATCTCAATAGCGTTGTAGCCCTCCTATGGCCACAAATCCACTACGACTTGACGTCCACGAACAAATTGAGTGCGCGCACACGCTCGCCTCGAATTTCTATACCGATCCGGCGATTCTCGAGGCTGAAAGATCCCGGATCTTTCGGCGCACCTGGCAGTTGGTCGGCACGCTTAACACTTCTTGCGGGGAAGTGAACGGCGCGAAACGCACGATCGCCGATCCGGAGACTTTCTTCACTGCGGATGTTGTCGGAGAACCTATCGTTGTTGTGCGAGGCAAACAAGGGACGCTGCGCGCGTTCAGCAACGTGTGCCGGCACCGCGCCGGCCCCATCGCGTGCGGCAGCGGGTGCAAAAATGTTTTTCGCTGCGGCTATCACGGGTGGACGTACACGCTCGATGGACGACTGATTGGGACGCCGGACGTCGAAGGTGTCGAGTTTTTCGATCGCAGCACGATGGGCATGGTGCCGCTGCGGCTGGAGACTTGGGAACAGCTGATCTTCGTCAACTTCGATCAAAACGCCGAGCCGCTCTCCATCTATCTAGGGAAAATTCCGGAGCAGGCGCGGGGTTTCCAATTTGAAGGGTTGCAATCCGTCGAGCGCCGCGACTACATCATCGATTGCAACTGGAAGGTGTATGTCGACAACTATCTCGAGGGCTACCACATTCCCATCGCGCACCCCGGGTCTGATGCGCGAAATTGATTACTCGCAATATCGCACCGATACGTATCGCTACTATTCGCAGCAATTCGCTCCGATTCGCGCGATGAAGCCGGAAGATGCAGGCGAGCGCTTTTACGCTCCGGGCAGCGGGCCTTCAAGAAGCTCTCTATTTCTGGATTTTTCCCAATCTCATGCTCAACATTTATCCCGACAATCTTTCCACCAACGTGATCGTTCCTCTATCGCACGACAAAACGCTCACCATCTTCGAATGGTTTTTCCACGACGCGCATTCCGAAAAAGTTCGCGAACGCATCCAACGGGCTATAGCGTTCAGCGACGAAGTGCAGCAGGAAGACATCGAGCTTTGCAGGAGTGTCCAGCGAGGGCTGAATTCTTCGACGTACGACCGCGGGCGATACTCCGTCAAACGCGAAAACGGCGTGCACCACTTCCACATGCTGTCTGAGTGAATTTCTTTCGAAACCCTGAACAGTAGGGAAAGAGCGGCGAGCAAAAAAGGAAAACGGCGAGAAAGCCGTGAAGAACCGCTGCCGGGCCTTAACTTCTGGAACCCAGTGCGCGAGGCTGCGCGACGCGCGCCGTGGAGTCGCGCACGACAAACTCCGGCTCGATCGCGATTTCCGCAACGCACTCCTCGCGTCCCTCGATCTGATTGACGAGCGTTTGCGCCGCGATCTCGCCCATGCGCAGCAGCGGCTGGCGCACGGTCGTCAGTCCGGGATTTGCGAACGCGGCGCCGGGAATGTCGTCAAATCCCACGACGGACACATCCTGCGGGACGCGCAACCCCGCTTCGCGCAGCGCCCAGATGGCCCCAATCGCGGAAATATCGTTGTACGCAAAGAGCGCCGTGAAAGGCTCTCTCCTGCGCAAGCAACTCTTTCGTGACGGGGAACCCCACTTCCGGCGTGGAAACCTTGCTCTCGATGCGTATCGTCAACTCCGGCTGAATGCGGATACCCAGCTCGGATGCCACTTCGCAAATCGCTTTCCAGCGATCTTCCGAGTCCGAGCTGAAAATCTGACCCTGCAAAAAGGCGATCTCCTTGTGCCCGAGCTCTTTAAGATGTTCGAGCGCAAGCCGCGCCGCCCTTTTATGGTCCAGGACAATATTCGTGACACCTGCAATTTGGCGGTGTCCGGCTACAGCCACGGTGGGCAACGACGGCTCCGCGAGAATGGATGTGTCCACGGTGATCACACCCTCGACACCGCGCTCGAGGAGCATCTGCGAATACGTTTCCAGCAGCTTCGGATCATGACGGTGCACCACGGTCAGGAAAAAATAGTTTTGGGCGGTCAGGTATTTCTCAATCCCGCTGATTACCTGGGAACCGTAAGCGTCTCCGATCTCTTCCGCAATCACGCCGATCGTGAAGGTGCGACGCATTCGCAGCGTGCGCGCAAAAAAATCCGGCCGGTAATTCAACTCCTGCGCCGCCGCAAGAATGCGTTGTTTGGTATGTTCGGGGATCGAACGCGCCGCCGGAGAATCGTTCAGCGTGGCGGAGACCGTCCCGGCGGCAAGTCCCAGATGCTTCGCGACCGTTTTCAGAGTGACTTTCTTGTTCTCTCTGCGTGGCCCGGCCTTCTTCTTCTGGGTCGGTGTCATTTAGACGCCCTCGACAATCTCTCGTGCGGTTCGAAAAGTACGCGTGCACCTGCCGGGCCTCGTCTGCCTCGGGATCCCAGCAATATATCGTGCCGCGAGTATAGCAGGGACCGCTGTCGATTCGCTCCTTTGGCCCACCCCAGAAGAGTTTCCCGATAGAGGGAATATGAGAATATTGGACGCACGCGAATGGGAATCGTTTGGGGGCATATTTTCTTTGCGCTAGAATGCTCTGGATGCGTGGATCCCGTGCTTGCCTTTCCTCCCTTCTTATCTT
This sequence comes from uncultured Acidobacteriota bacterium, assembly GCA_963804545.1. Classification (GTDB taxonomy): domain Bacteria; phylum Acidobacteriota; class Terriglobia; order Acidiferrales; family UBA7541; genus Acidiferrum. The sequence goes on along the minus strand of CAWDQW010000003.1, from coordinate 601,874 downwards.
TTCCATTCTGGCTATCTTAAGTTCCGCAACGGGGCAATCGCTGCGCGCGCAAAGCACGAGCGTGCCTCTTCCACCCTCCGCAAAATTACCGAAACCAAAGGTTGCCCGGCCCGGTTTTCCACCCATCCCGCAATTCAAAGACATCGCGCAAGCGGCGGGCTTGACCGTCGCCCACCTATCGACCGGCGAAAAGCGCTACATCGTGGAATCCATGAGCGGAGGGGTTGGCCTTTTCGATTGCGATGACGACGGGCGCCTCGACATCGTCACGGTCAACGGGTCGACGGTCGACCGCTACGAAAAAGGCGGCGACCCCATGGTCACCCTCTATCATCAAGAGGCCGACGGCAAGTTCAAGGACATCACCAAAGAAGCCGGACTTGACGCGGCTCGGCTGGGGCATGGGCGTCGCTGTGGCCGATTACGACAACGATGGCAAGCTCGATCTGTTTGTTACCGGCTACGGGGGCAACGTGCTCTACCACAATCTCGGCAACTGCAAATTTGAGGACGTCACCGAAAAAGCCGGCGTTCGCGGCGGCGGCTTCAGCACGGGCGCGGCTTGGGGCGATTACGATCGCGACGGCAACGTCGATCTTTTTGTTTCGCGCTACGTGCACGTGGACCTCGCGCACATGCCCGCGCCCGGGAGCAACAAATTTTGTTTATATAAGGGATTGCAAGTGCAATGCGGCCCGTGGGGACTGGAGGGCGAGAGCGATCTTCTCTACCACAATCGCGGCGACGGCACGTTTGAGGAAGTTTCGGTGAAAGCCGGCGTGCACAACCAGATCGGCTACTACGGGCTCGGCGCGATGTGGTCCGATTACGACAACGACGGCTGGCCCGATCTCGTCGTGGCCAATGATTCCGTCCCCAACTATCTTTATCACAACAATCGCAACGGAACTTTTTCCGAGGTTGGCATGCTTTCGGGAATTTCGCTGAGCGGAGACGGGACGCAGCTTGGCAATATGGGCGTCGATTTTGGCGATTACGACCACTCGGGGCGCTTCAGCCTCTTCATCACCACGTTTCAAGAGCAGCCCAAAGCGCTTTGGCGCAACATGGGCGCGAACGGATTCGAAGATGTGAGCTGGTCCTCCGGCGTTGGACGCCCAAGTTATCAGGATGTTTGTTGGGGCACGAGTTTTTTCGATATGGCCAATACCGGCTGGCTCGATCTCCTTATTGCGTGCGGACATGTTTATCCGCAGATGGATTCGCTCGAAAACGGCCCGCACTATCGCCAACCCATATTTCTCGAGCGCAACAACCGCGACGGCACGTTCGACGAAGTGGCGAAAGAAGCTGGCTTGAGCGACTTGCCGCTGAAATCACGGCGCGGAGCCGCGTTCGGCGACATTTTCAATACCGGCAACATCGACGTCGTGCTGCTTAACGTTGGCGAAGCTCCCACGCTGCTGCGCAATCTAAACAATGACGGCAATCACCGCGTGCTTTTCAGACTCATCGGCACGAAGAGCAATCGCGCCGCTATCGGCGCACGCGTCACCATTCGTGCCGGAGGCGTTCGCCAAATCGCCGAAGTGCGTGGCGGCGGGAGCTATCTATCGCAAAACGATCTCCGCCTCCATTTCGGCTTGGGCAAATCCGCAAAAATCGACTCGGTAGAAATTCGCTGGCCCAGCGGCAAAGTCGAAACTCTGGAAAACGTGCCCGCGGATACCATCTACACGATCGTGGAAGCCGCCGGCATTCGCGACGCAAAGCCCCTTTCGCGGCCTTAGGCGACGAAATGAACCGGAGGGCGAGAAAAACTAAGACGTGCCGCGAACCCCACGTACAGGCACTGCGCCCAGGCCTTGTAGCTCTTGACACCAGCTGCTGCTGTACATAGTCTAGAAAAATATGGAAGTGAAGCTACCGCCGGAGCTACAAGCGAAAGTGGACCGAGCCGCCGCTGAAAACAACAGCGTGGCAGAGGAGTACGTCAAGCAGCTCGTGGAGCACTACCTGGATCATGACGCATGGTTCCGTCAGAAGGTGAAGAAGGGTTTGGACCAGCTCGACCGCGGGGAATTTCTTAGTCACGAGGAAGTTGGGGCGCGCATCGACAAAATGTTTCGCACGTAAATGCAGATTCGCTGGTCACCTGCCGCCGCTGAAGACTTTTACCGCATCATTGAATATGTCCGGCAGGAAAATCCAGCCGCCGCTCAACGCATCGCGATGACAATCCACGCGAGCGCTGGGTCTCCAAAGTCTTTTCCCAATAAGGGCAGAACAGGCCGCGTAGAGGGCACGTGGGAGCTTCCCCTACCGCCGCTTCCGTTCGTACTGGTTTACCGCGTCTTCACGAACATCGTGGAAATCGCAAACGTCATTCACGGTGCGCAGAGATGGCCACCGGAAGATTGAAACCTAATCGCCGGGCGACCAGACTTTCGTCTCCATGAGGTAGCGAAGAAAAGTCTGTGTACCGTTGCAGCCACTTCAAACATCTCACGTAGGTCACAACGCAACGGGAAACGGGAGAAAAGCTAATGTCCAGGAAGCTGGAAGGTAAAGTTGCGCTCGTCACGGGCGGGTCGCGTGGGATTGGGGCGGCAATCGCGAAGCGTTTGGCGGCGGATGGAGCGAGTGTGGCTATCACGTACGCCAAAGAAGCTGGGGCAGCGGCTTCAGTGGCCAAAGCGATTGAACAGAGCGGCGGCGAAGCGCTGGCGATTCAGGCGGATGCGGCCAATGCGGATGCAGTGAAGGCCGCAGTGGAGAAGACGGTCGCTACGTTGGGCAGCATCGATGTGCTTGTGAACAATGCGGGCACGGCCATCCCGAAGTTATTCGAGCAGACCTCGTTGGAGGACATTGACCGCATGATGAACATCAACGTCCGCGGGATGCTGGTCGCGACGCAGGCCGCTCTGAAGAACATGAAGAACGGCGGCCGCATCATCAACATCGGCTCGTGCATAGGGGAACGAAATATGACGCCCGGCTTGGTGGCTTATGGGGCCACGAAGGGAGCGGTGAAGATGTTCACGCAAGGATTGTCGAGAGAGGTGGGCGGCCGCAGCATCACAGTAAACAACGTGCAGCCGGGTCCGATCGACACCGATCTAAATCCAGCGGCGGGCGATTGGGCAGCACCGCAGAAAGCCAACACGGTGCTTGGCCGCTATGGGACTGTGGACGAAGTGGCTGCGTTGGTGGCGTTCGTGGCTAGTCCGGAGGCGGCCTACATCACCGGCGCGAACCTGACCGTTGACGGCGGCACGAACGCCTAACGGCCATGAGTGCATACCTGATTTTCACGCGCGACAAAACGTTAGATGCGCAGGAGTTGGCCACGTACTCAAAGGAAGTGCCACCGACACTCGTTGGGCATCCAGCAAAACTTCTCGCTTTGTATGGCCGGCATGAAGACTTGGAAGGAGCTCCCACGGAAGGCACAGTAATCCTCGAATTCCCCAGCGCTGCGGCCGCGAAAGATTGGTACGACGGCCCGGCCTACCGCAAGGCACGCGAGCATCGTTTCCAAGGGGCAACCTACCACGTCATATTAATAGACGGCGTTTAAGAAGCGGCAATCGCGTGCGGGGCTGCGTAGATCCGGGCGGGTCGCATGGTTCTTGAATTAGGTGGCGCGCCCTTTTCGTTTAGGTTTTGCGGAGAGCGCGAGTTTTGATTCTGTGTAAATCCTGCCTGCAACGCCGTGCCGCAGGCACCCATCAATTCGGGTTTGGCTGAATTTTTGCGCTTGCGGCGAGGCGTTCCAACCAACGCTGCGCCGTGGGCGCTTCGGGGCGATCGCTGTGACCTTTGAGAAATGCGCGCAGCATCTGCGCGGCATCTTCGTAACGGCCGACAGCCGTGAGAGATTGCGCGACGAGCAGGGCGATCTCCGGCGCTTTTCCATTGGACGCGGCCAGCGCATCCTGCGACATTTTCAGGGCTTCGTCGTACCGCTCGTTGTGGTAATAGGCTTTAGCCAGCGCCCATCGCGTTTCCCACGCACTGGCGGCATCCAGTTGCAGCGACTTCTCAAGCGGCTGGATTGCTTCGCGATATTTATCTTGATCGCAAAGCGCCATTCCAAGAGCCGCAAACGCTTGCGCATGATTCGGATCGATCTGCGTGGCCTTTTCCAGAGCGTCCTGCGCTTGCGTCCATTTGCGCTCTTTCAGCCAGACTACGCCTTGCACGTACAACACGTCGGGATGACTGGGCGCCAGGCGCATCGCCTCGGCTGCAAATTTTTCGGCTTCTCCCAGCTTGTCCGCGCCAAGCGCAAGCAAACCTTTTTCGAGCGCTTCCTTTGCTTTGGGCGCGAGCAGCGGTCTCCCCGGAATTCCCGGCGCGCTACCCGCCGAGATCTGCCGCAGATAGACATCCACCTGCGTTCTTCCCGTTACTTGAACGGAAACTTGCTTCTGCACCTCCTCGTATCCCGGGGCTTCCACCGTGATGGTGTACTCACCCAGAAGATTTACTACCAGTACGGCGCTGCCGCGAGACGTCTCTCCCTGCCTGCTTAACGTCGTTCCGTCCCGGTAGACTTTGACCATGGCCGCTGCGGAGATGGGCTGTCCCGAGCTATCGTGCACGGTCACCGTAATTTCCGATCCTTTGCCATGGAACTCGTTTGCCGTGCTGCCGCTGTCGTCTTGGGGGCAAGCTGGGGAAGCAAAGATAGCGGGGGACGTCATCAGGATGAAAAATCGTGCGATGCGGAGAGAAGTTCGCGGGATGCGCGGGCGCGGGAAGTGCATGGCTCGCACGAGAGCCGGCACATGCACCCAATTGCGGGCCCCTCCGCGGGAAAAGAGCATGAAGGCCCCCGACCAGTTGAGGCGAGCCTAGTCCGCAGGATGGACGGCGTCAAGCGAAACGTTCTCACGTCTCCTTCTCGGGCATGGCGAGAGAGGGATAAATTCCTCACGAGCGGCAAGAATCTCGATGGACTTAGATTCCTGAGAAGAATTGTTTTTTTAAGCGGACGGCAAAGAGAAGCGAGGAAGTTTTGAGGGGAGAGAAGAAACGCAACGCGCTCCGGCGAACTGAATCCTACATCTCGAAAAATGGAAGGCGGGGCAAGGACCGAACCGCCAGTCCTTGTCCCGCCAAAATAGATTATTCAGGCGTTTTAGAAGGTGAGGTGCAAACCCAACTGCAGGAAACGCGGGCTGCCCACCGTATGTTGAATCACACCCAGACTGCCGACGGGAGGAATGGAAGGCGGACCTTCGTAATTGGGGAAGAAGTCCACGTCGTTGTTGGGCGCGTCGAAATCGGGATGGTTGAACATGTTGAAGGCGTCGACTTCAAAGCGCAGGCGGAAGCGTTCCTTGATGGGGAACTCTTTTGCGAGACTCATATCGAAGCGCACCTGGAAGGGAGCGCGGAAAAGGTTGCGGCCGGAACTTCCGTAGAGAGACTCGTAGAGGTCGCAACCAGTCGCGTCGCAAGCCGGGACGCCGTTTGTGCCAGGGGCGACAAACTGTGGAGCAAAATCGTTGGCGTTGAGGACAGGCTTGCCGGGATTAACACCCAGGGTGCCCTGTAGTTTTGCCTGGGCGGGAGTTACGCCCGGAGCGAGAGGAACGATGGGGTTGGTGATGTAGTCGCTGGTGCCATAGTAGAGGCTGGCGACCGAACCGGAATAGTCGTAGACGCTATAGGGCTGGCCGCTCTGCGCGACGGTCTGCCCGCCGATGATCCAGCCATTGACCGCATAACCCAGAGCGCGACTCTCGACCAGCTTCGGAAGTGCGTAGCTGTAGTTGATGAGGAAGACGTGGGTCTGATCGAAGTCCGAGGAAGCATAGTTGGATCTGGGATTGAGAGGATTGTTGCCGGTGAAGAACAGCCCTAGTCCGCTCTGTTCGTCGAGGGCGTGGGACCAGGTGTACGAGCCGGTCAGTTGCAGGCCGAAGGAGTAGCGCTTGCGAACCTGAACCTGGAGCGCGTTGTAGTTGGAGATGCCCTCGGCTTCATACAGCACAGAATTCATGTCATAGCCGGGATAGGGCACGCGGATTGGCGCATTGCCTGCATATTCGTTGGTGTAAATGGGCTCGGTATCGAGGGGTAGGGGCGTGCCACCGTAGTAGTTCTGGTTGGCCAGGGGGCTCGTGCCGCCATAAGAAGAGGTTTGCCCGTTCACGACACTCGTTGGGGTGGCGAGGAGAGGCTGATTGAAGGGGATGGGAAGCACCAAGTGGGTGCCGTGATTGCCCACGTATCCGATTTGAAGGAGCCAGTTGTTGGCGAACTGGTATTGGAGGTCCAACGTCCAGTTCTGGGTGTATGGCAGTTTGTTGTGGATGTCATAACCACCGAACAGGAAGGGCCCGAAGAGGTTGCCGGACGGCCAGCATCCCGGATAACCGCAGGCGGTATCCTGCAGGTTCGGCAGGTAATTTAGAAAGCCCGCGGCAGAGGGTGTAGGCACGGTAGGCAAGGAGCTGCCGAAGGGTTCCGAAAGGGTCGCTCCTTTCGCAGTGGAGACCGGCGAGACGAAGGGAGGCGCCAGCGTCACGCCGAGCGGCCCGTTGAAGCCCGAGCCGGCGCTTGGGGAGAAATAGCTGAAAAGCTCGCCGCGATCAAAGTACAGCCCGTAACCAGCGCGCACGGTCAGTTTGGTAAATGGTGACCAAGCCACGCCGATGCGGGGGGCGAAACCCCACTGATGGTTTTTCATCAAGGAATTGCCGGCCCCAGGCGTGCCAGCCGTCTTGTTGTTAGATGCGACGACTAATCCCGAACTAGTGATCTGATCGGTTCCAGGATCGCATTGGCCGTAGTTGTACTCGGTCAGAGCAGGGTCGGCCGCAACTCCGCCGACTGTGCATTGCACATAGCTGTATTTCGATGGATCAAATGAGGTCAGGCGACCATACTTTTCCGAGAGCGGCCCATCGAAATCCCAACGCAGGCCGCCGGTTACTGTCAGATTGCTGCGAACCTTGTAGTTATCGTTGATGAACAGACCGGCCGTATCCGAGCGATAATAGCGATCCGCCGAACCTGCAAACTCATCGCCGCCATGCAATGTCCCCTCTACAAACGTGAGGAAGGTAGTGAAGTCGACGGTGTCCGTATTTGTGTTGTTGTTGATGATATTGAGCTGGGTGTGGTCCCATTCGCCGCCGAAACTGATGGTGTGCTTTCCTTTCAACCAGTTGAGCGTGGAACCGCCTCCCCATTGATTCTGGAACATGCCGGCATTGCCGAAGCTGGTGCTGGGGCCGAATTCAAGGCCATCGCTGGAAGTCGGAGAGGACGTGCTGATCTCAAACTGGGGAAACGTCGCCCCGCCGGGCAGCGTGATGCCCATGGAACCGGCACTAAAGCCCTCTTGTGTGTTCGCGTAAGCGCGCAGACGTGTGAAACCGGCGTGCTGTTCCCATGTGAGGTTGGGGGATAGAACGATTGTGTTGGAGAGGGAAGCGACCTGGCTGCCTGCGGCGAGCTGCTGAGGGAAACCAAGCAGGGAGCCGACGGCCCCAAACGGATTATTGGTAGGATCGTTTTGGAAGTAATACTTCGCCGACAAACGATCTTTCGTGCTTGGCACATAATCCACGCTGCCAATCACCTGATTGACGGTGGACTCAGAATTAGGACCTTGAACGACGGCATCGTAGCCTAGCGCCGTTTGTTGAGCCGCGTTGTAGGTCGCGCTCGGAATCAGAAACTGGCCGTTCGGGAGTTTGGCATTCAAAAGGTTCATCGCGGCTGTGTTGATTTGGCTCGTCTGAAACGGGCACCCCGAAGGCGGTTTCGGAACACTGCAATAATCTGTGTTAATCATATTCGCGATGCCTTGCGCACTACGGTCGTTCGTTAGGTCCAGCGGCACGTTTATGTCCTTCATAGAGGACTCGGCATCGGCGATGCGAACACCCTGATAGGAGCCAAAATAAAACAGTTTGTCCTTCTTGATGGGCCCGCCGACCGTGGCGCCGAACGAATTTCGATTGAGGAAGGGGTTTGGGAGCCCCGCGGCGTTGTAGAAGAACGGCGCGGCGTTCATGGCGCTGTTCTGGAACTGTTCCCAGACCGCGCCATGGATTTCGTTGGTGCCTGATTTCGTGATTACGCTGATGTGCGCGCCGCTGTTGTTGCCCTGCGATGCGTCATACATGGACGAGTTGACGGAGATTTCCTGGATGGCGTCGGGGGGAGGCGTGGGCAGGGCTTGGCCGATCGCTCCATAGACTGATGTGCTGGTCTGAATCCCGCCGCCGGAGCCGAAACTTTCTCCCGTGTTAAGGACGAAGCGGTTCTCGCCAACCTGACTCGTGGAATTCCCGTTAAATAAATTGTTCGTACTGACGCCGTTCAAGGAAAAGCTATTGCTGGTGTCGCGGTTGCCGTTGGCAAAGATCGCCTGATTGCCGAGGCCGGAGTTTGAGCCGGCGCCGCCCAGGAAATCGGCGTGAACGCCGGGACTCAGAATAGCGAGTTGCGTGAAGCTGCCAGTGCCCAGGGGAGTCTCTTCGATGGTTAGATGATCGACGACGTAGCCGTTGGTGGTGTCCGTCTGGTTCATCAGCGGAGTGGCCGTCACGGTGACGGTGACATTCACTGCGCCAGGCTGCAAGGAGCCGTTCACTGTGGTCGTGCGATTCCCCTGCACGAGGATTTGCGAGTGGATTTCGGTCTTGAAACTCTCACGAGAGAACGTGACGCTATACATGCCGATGGGGAGATCGGTAACGCTGAAGGAGCCGTCTGACTTTGTTGTGGCTGTCTGTTCCAGACCGGTGGCCAAGTTGAGAATCTTAACGGTCGCGCCATGGATTACGCCGCCGGAACTATCTACTACCGTGCCACTTATAGAGCCTAGAGTTTGCTGCGCTTGCGAAGGCCAAATACAGACGCAAAGGAGGGCTAGGCAAATCAGGACATGCCTCATCGCACTTTTCATCTCAATACACCCCTTAGATTAAGATTCAACTGACCTGTCTTTTACATGGATGTATCACAAACCCGACGGAGAAATCGAGCGCCGGCCTGTGGATAACCCCTGGCTCCCCCGACAAAGTTGCGAGAGTATGTCGGGCTTGTGAACGCAAGTAAAATCGAAAATTACAATGCCGTGAATTCGCGGGGCGGCTTCCGGCTACCAGGTGAAAACGAAACGCCCATGAAGGGAGAAACCCGTTGGAACCTGTGACGAATCCGCTGAAGAGGATCGAACACGTCGTTGTGCTGATGATGGAGAATCGCTCGTTCGATAACTTGCTGGGCTGGCTTTACGATCCCGGGAACGAGCCTCCCTACAACGTTGTTCCGGAGAATTTTGAGGGTTTGTCCGGTAAGAAGCTCTCCAATAAGGCGCCAGACGGACGAGTCGTGGCCGCTGGAAAATCCTTCGACGCGAGAGGGCCGCAGCCGAATCCCGGCGAGCCTTACGAAGACGTCTACAGCCAGGTGTACGACGTGCCGCTGGTGGCCGCGAACCAGGTCCCGCCCGTTCCGCCGCAGGCGCCGAACATGCAAGGATTCATTCGCAACTACGCCGTGCAAAAGGAAGTGGCCAAGGAGCCGAAGATAGACCCGGCGACGATCATGAACTCGCTGACGCCGAAGACTGCGCCGGTGCTTTCGGCGCTGGCGCACAATTATGCGGTATTCGATCACTGGTTCGCGTCGATACCGACGCAGACGTTTTGCAACCGGTCGTTCGTGCACGCGGGTACGTCGTCTGGGTACGTGAACAACGGGGGCGGTGGGCTGTGTTTTGTGAACGAGACGCCGACGATCTTCGATTTGCTGGAGTGCGCGAGGAAGAGCTGGAAGATTTTCCACGGAAGCTGGCTGTTGGAGAGCTTCACGCTACTGACGCAAAAGCCGCTTTGGAAATACGCGCTGACGAGAAGGTTCGCGCATTTCAAGGATTTTTTGGCGGCGGCTGGCCGGGCAGGTGGATTGCCGAATTATTCGTTCATCGAGCCGATCTATTTTGATTCGATGGTGTGGGGCGCGCAAAACGACATGCACCCGGAGTGCAACTTCTACGAGTTTTATGGGCCGTCGAATTTGCACAAGGGCGAGGAGCTGCTCTGGACGGTGTATGAGGCGGTTCGAAACAGTCCGGACTGAGAGAGCACCCTGCTGATTGTGCTGTTCGACGAACATGGAGGCTGCTACGACCACGTGCCGCCGCCAAGCGCGAGCGATTGCAAAGTCGCGACCAATCCGAACGGGAACGGCAAAGTTATCCCCACGAACCAGCCGGGCGGCACGGGGTTCAATTTCGATCGGCTGGGGCCGCGGGTGCCGGCGATCGTGGTATCGGCGTATACGCCGCCGCAGATGCGGATCAATAGCATTTTTGAGCACACTTCGGTGTTGAGCACGGTCGTGAATTGTTTCGATTTGCCGAAGGGACAGCTCGGCCTGCGGCAAGCCGCGGCCGATGATGTCAGCGCGGCGCTGAGCTTGGCCTCCGCGCGAACAGACCGGCCGGAGATTCCGAAGCCGGAAACTTCCAAGCTGGAAGAACTTAAGGAAGAAGTTAGCTCAATACTTCATTCGCAGCTTTTTTTCGGAGCTAAACAGAAGCCCGTCTCTGATCTGCAGCGGACGGCGCTGCACGGCGTGGCGTTGTTTATGCAAGCGGATGATCTTCACGAACGAATCGACAAGCTGCCCAGTGAGTTCGAGGCGGATTTGCTGCTGATGGAGCACGAGGCGAAATTGGTGAAAGACAAGCTCCTGCAGAAATTCACAAGAACAGCGCCGGACAGTAAAGGCTAGCTTATTGCGTTACTGTGATTTTCTTGCCGGAGTACTGGACGGTTTTGTCGGCGTTTTCGGTTAGCGCGCCGCCGGTGCCGTGATTTTCAGTGACGAAGACGATGCGGAAGGTGCGGTTTTCGAGCATGCCGGGGAAAGAGCCGGAGCGGTCGCCGATGGTGAGGGTGTGCGCGGCGTCGTCCCAGGAGAAGGGAATCGTGGCGTAGGCGCCCTTTTCGTAGTTGTAGGTGTCGTTTTCGTCTTCGTAGAGAGTGAAAGAGCCGTTGGCGCCGAGATAGACGCGGAGTTCGATGGGGTCGGCGGATTTCTGAGCGGCATATTCAATGTCAGGGCCGAGAGGAAGGATGGAGCCGGCGCGGACGTAGAGGGGCAAGCGGTCGATGGGAGATGGAGCGTCGATCGTGCGGCCGCCTTGGATTGCTGCGCCGGTCCAGAATTCGTACCACTTGGCGTTGGGAAGATAGAGACGGCGAGTGGCTGCGCCAGGCTCGGTGACGGGATTGACGAGAATGGCGGGGCCGAAAAGGAATTGGTCGCCGATATTTTGCGCGCGGGTGTCTTCACGGAAGTCCATCACAAGGGGGCGCATGATGGTGTAGCCCTCGCTGGTGGTTTTCCACGCTAACGAATAGATGTAGGGCATCAGGCGATAGCGGAGTTGGTCGTACGCGGTGAGGATTTTTTGAGCGTCGGGGCCGTAGGACCAAATTTCGTTTTGATTCGTGGTGCGCGTGCCGTGGGCGCGGAAGATGGGGCAGAAGGTGCCGAACTGGAACCAGCGAATGTAGAGCTCGCGATAAGCGGGATCGTCGGGATTGGCGGAGACGAAGCCGCCGATGTCAGTAGTCCAGTAGGGAAGACCGGAAACGGAATAGTTGAGTCCAGCGGGAATTTGGCGGCGGAACGTTTCCCAGTTGGGATCGACGTCGCCGGACCAGACGGCCGCGGCGTTGCGCTGCTCACCAGCGTAGGCGGAGCGGGAAAGAATGAAGACGCGCTTCTTGTCGCTCGCTTCGCGCTGGCCCTGGTAGACGGCGGTGGTGGTCATCAGGGGGAATTCGTTGGCGTAGCGCGCGCTCATTTTCGCCGCCGTTCACTTTGTTGGTGACGAGAATATTGGTTTCGCGGCCTTCGGTTTCGGGTTCGGTGGTGTCGAGCCACCAGGCATCGGCGCCGATTTTGAAGAGCGCGTTCGTTCATGAGATTCCAATAGTATTTACGGGCTTCGGGATTGAAGGCGTCGTAAAGCGCCATGCGGGGAGGATGAAAGCTTTGGACTTTGGTGCGGTCGATGAAGAAACCGCGCTTGTCCATGTCGTCGTAGACGGGCGAGCCGGGGCGGAAATAAGGCCAGACGGAAATCATGAGATGGACGTTGTCTTTGTGGAGGCGCGTCGATCATGCCCTTGGGATCGGGATAGTTTTTGTTGAAGACGGGTTCGCCCATGGTGTTCCACCAGAACCAGTCTTGAACGATGTTGTCGAGAGGGATGTGCAGGTCGCGATATTTTTGGGCGATGGCGAGGAGTTCCTGCTGCGAGTCGTAGCGATTTTTGCATTGCCAGTAGCCGTAGGCCCATTTGCCGAAGAGAGGCGCGGCACCGGTGAGTTCGCGATAGTCGGCGATGAGGCGGTCGAAATCGGGGCCATAGAAAAAGTAATAGTCCATCGCATCGGAAACTTCTGAGCTTAGATAGAAGGCGTGGACGAAGCGATTGTTGAAGCGGCTGCGTGAGCCGTTGTTCCAGAAGATGCCGTAGCCGTTGCTGGAAAGAAGAAAGGGAATGGAGATGTTGGTGTTGTCCTGCGAGAGGTCGATGGCTTCGCCGCGATAGTTCCAGACGCCGGCCTGGTGCTGGCCGAGGCCGTAGAAAGCTTCCTGCGTGTCCCACATATTGACGAAACGCTCGGAGTGCAGCGTTTTTTCGCCGTTGACTTCGGTGGGCGTGAGCGTGCGCGTATTTTCCTGTGCGAGTTTGTGACCGGCGGAATCGTAGAAAAGGATGGAACTGTCTGCGCGAGTGATTTCGATTTTCAGTTTCGGCGTCGTCAGGGTAATGAGTTTGGGGTCGTCGGTGTGGAGCGAGAACTCGGCTTTAGGCCAGGATTTTTTGATGACGAGATTATCGGGGTGCTGCGGGACGTCTCGTTCGAGGGAGTAGATGACGTGGACGATCGAGTCCGAGCAGACTTGAAATCGCAGAAATCCGGTTTGCAGGACGAAGACGGCGCCATCAGGCTCGAGACCTACCGCTTGGACGGAGTTGAGGGGAACCCATTGGGCGAGCGAGGGGGAGGGAGCAGCCGCCAGAAAAAGAAAGGCGAGGAGGGAAGCGATGTACTTATAAGCATGCAAAAAGGAAATGGGTCGCATGAAATTTAGGGAACTCCGTGTACGATAACGTTATTTTAGAGCGGAAGCCGGAAGACACATTGGCACCGCAACTCGGGGGTTGTCAACGGCTTCCACAAACGACGCGGGACAGCGGTCGTTACAGAGCAGGTTCGGCAAGTCTAAGAAAAATAAGGGGAAGATTCGCGATTGATGCGTTTTTGTGATACAAGGCGTGTTGAAGAATTGATGCATCGTGAGTGGCTGGGGACCGGAGGAGGGTCGGAATGGTACTCCGTGGGAGAGTCTGCATGCTGGCGTTTTTGATGGCTTTGGGACCGGAGTTTGCGTCGGCAGCGCCAGGCGGAAATGCGCAAGAGGCCGCCAAGAAGGGCGCGCATGTTGACAAGGCGGAGTTTGGCAAGTTGCCGGACGGGACGGCGATCGAGGCTTACACGCTCTACAACTCGCAGGGCGCTTCCGCAAAGGTGATCACCTACGGCGCTACGCTAGCCGAACTCCACGTTCCGGACAAGAACGACAAGATGGGCGACGTGGTGCTGGGGTTCGACAACCTTGAAGGATACCTGGGGCAGCATCCTTATTTTGGCGGGACGATCGGGCGCTATGGGAACCGGATTGCGAAGGGCAAGTTCACGCTGGACGGAAAAGAGTATCAACTGCTTCTTAACAACGGGCCGAATAGCCTGCATGGCGGTCAAATTGGGTTTAACCGGCGCGTCTGGAAAGCCGAGGAGTTGAAAGAGAAAGACGGAGCGGCGGTTCGTTTCAGCTATTTGAGCAAAGACGGGGAGGAGAACTACCCCGGAAACCTCAAAGTGAGCGTGACCTACACGCTGACGAACACGAACGAGCTGAAGCTGCAGTATTCCGCCGAGACGGACAAAGACACGGTCTTGAATCTAACGAACCACAGCTATTTCAATTTGTCGGGCACGGACACCGGCAACATTCTCAAGTACATTCTTTACATAAACGCGGACAAGTACACGCCAGTGGATTCGACGCTGATCCCCACGGGCGAACTTGCAAGCGTGACCGGCACGCCGCTCGATTTCCTGAAGCCGACGGCTATCGGTGCGCGCATCGCTGAGCTGAAAGAGATCGGCGGATACGACCACAATTACGCGTTGAATGGGAAGGCCGGGACGCTGCGGGTGGCCGCAAAGGTAACCGATCCGGAATCCGGAAGAGAGATGGAAGTTTTGACGACGGAGCCGGGAGTGCAATTTTATTCGGCGATTGGATTGAACGGGAGCATCAAGGGCAAAGGCGGAGTTGCGTACGAGAAGTACGGCGCCATTTGTTTGGAGACGCAGCATTTTCCCGATTCGCCGAATCATCCCAATTTTCCGTCGGCGGAATTGAAGCCGGGCGAACACTTTCATTCGGAGACGATTTACAAGTTTTCGGCGAAGTGACGGAGACATTCTCCCGGGGATTGGCGGCCGGGTCGAATGCGATTCTTGAGATACGTAGGAAGTTCGCAGAGGAGAACCGGATAGAAATTCTATGACCATTCCTTTCGCGGTTGTAGTGCCCACGCAGCTCGTTCACCTATCTCTCGTCGATGGCATAATTATCGTTTTCTACTTCGCGCTGGTACTGGCCATTGGCTTTTACCTGAAGGGCCGCGCCAATACCGGCGAAGATTTCTTTATGGCTGGGCGCGAGATGACGGCCTGGGTGGCGGGGCTTAGCTTCCTTTCCGCGAATCTCGGAGCTTTGGAATTGATGGGCTGGGCGGGTTCGGCGTATCAGTACGGCATTCTGGCGACGCATTGGTACTGGATTGGCGCGATACCGGCGATGCTGTTCCTCGCGCTGGTGATGATGCCGTTCTACTACATTTCCAAGACCCATTCCGTGCCAGGTTATTTGAAGTTGCGTTTCGGAGAACCGGCGCGTGCTGTCTCCGCGATTTCGTTCGCGTTCATGACCGTGCTGATGAGCGGCGTCAACATGTTCGCGATGGCCAAGGTGATGCAGATTGTTTTGGGCTGGGACATCAATTTCAGCATCTGGGTGTCGGCGCTGACCGTGGCGATTTATGTGGCACTCGGCGGGCTTAGGTCGGCGATTTTCAACGAAGTTCTGCAGTTCTTTTTGATTTGGGCGGGCGCTCTGCTGATTCCGATTCTTGGGCTTTATGAAGCGGGCGGCTGGGGCAACCTGAAAGTGCAAATTGCGCACAGGTTTTCGGAGCAGTACGTTCACTTGTGGTCCGGCGTGGGCCACTTCAGCACCAATCCGATGGGAATCAATTGGGTCGGGATTGTGTTCGGGCTGGGCGCAGTCATTTCGATGGGCTATTGGACGACGGATTTTCTGGTGGTGCAGCGCATCCTCGCCGCCAAGGATATTCGCAGCGCGGAGATGGCGCCGATCATCGGAGCGGGATTCAAGATGTTTGTTCCGCTGATTGTGATTTTGCCCGGGTTGCTGGGCTTGGCCGTGTTGCCCGTGAAACTGGTGGCCGAATCGCCAGCGGCCTCCGCTGCCGGAGCACTCACCTATAACGACGTTCTTCCGCTGATGCTGGCGCGTTACTGCGGGCCGGGCTTACTCGGGCTGGGCATTACTGCATTGATCGCGGGTTTCATGTCCGGGATGGCGGGGAACGTGACCGCATTCACTACCGTCTGGACGTATGACATTTACCAGCCGCTGATCAATAGCAAGGCCAGTGATAAGCACTACGTGAGCATGGGGCGCTGGACAACCGTAGTCGGCGTGCTGATCAGCATCGGCACAGCGTACTTCGTGATGCAGTTTGCAAGCATCATGGACTACGTACAGAACTTGTTCAGTTTTTTCATCGCCCCTTTGTTCGGCACAGTTCTCCTCGGGATGCTCTGGAAGCGGGCGACAGGCTGGGGAGGCTTTTGGGGATTGCTTTGCGGCATCGTGTCTTCCGTAAGCCTGTGGGCATGGGTCAAGGTTGATCCAACGGCGCTGCGATACGTGGCGCTCTCGGCGGACGCAAAAACGTTGGCGCAGGATATGTTTCAGGCACTATGGTCGTTTCTGGTGTGCGTGATTGTGACGGTCGTGGTGAGCCTGGCGACGAAGCCGAAACCGGACGCGGAATTGACGGGATTGGTGTACGGATTGACCAAGATTCCGGCTGTCGAGAATGTTCCGTGGTATAAGAAGCCGCTATTCTGGGCTGGCGTAGTGGTTGTCGTGTTCTTCATTCTCAATATCACTTTCTGGTAGTACAGGGACGCGGAGGTCTGAAGGATGATTTCCATTTGGTTTTTCATCGGGCTATCGTTGCTCGTGAACGGGGCGCTGATTTTGTGCGCCGGCGTTTACGAGATCTGGCATCCTCCGGCGCATGAAGTCGTGTTGTATAACCTGCACGCGAGCGTTTGGTGGGGCGCCTTGATGACGTTGCTCGGAGCGGTTTACTGCATTCGTTACAAGCCGGGGCAGAAAAAGGCTTGAGAGTGCGGAGTCCCGGCCTCGGGTGAGATTCTCGCGATTCAGGGTTCAGTTTGCGGAAGAAGATTTTGTTTCAGAGAAAATGGAATGTAGGGCCGGATAAATCCGGCGGTAAGTTTGATAGCCGCGTTGCATGGTCGCGCTGGTTTCCCTGTTTATGCTGACGCGTTTCGCAACACTAACTGCAGCGTCGCACGCTTCATCGACACTCTTCCAGCATCCCGAGCCCACTCCTGCGAGAATCGCGGCACCGTAGGCTGCGCCTTCTTCTGCCTTCAAGATTTCGACTTCGTGGCCATAGATGTCCGCTTGAATTTGCTGCCAGAGCGGCGAACGCGCGCCTCCTCCGCCGAGGCGGATGCGTTCGACCGGAACGTGAATTTCATCAAAAATGCTGAACGTGTCTTTCAGGCTGTAAGCAACGCCTTCGAGCACCGCGCGGATAAGATGGGCGCGGGTATGCGAAGCGGAGAGGCCGACAAACGCGGCGCGCGCGAAGGGATCGAGATGCGGAGTGCGCTCGCCCATCAGATAAGGCGCCCAGAACGCGCCTTCGGAGCCGGCGGGAGCGTTGGCAGCTTCGGCAGACATGCGTTCGTAAGGATCGCGGCCGTCATCCGGTCCCGCGCCGATGCGATCGCGCAACCATCGCAGCGACAAGCCCGCGGCTTGCGTAACGCCCATGACGTGCCAGCGCCCCGGGATCGCGTGGCAGAAAGTGTGCAATCGGCCCTTAGGATCCAGCGACGGTTTGTCGGTTGCCGCAAATACCACGCCGGAAGTTCCGATGGTGGCGCTTACCACTCCAGCGCGGGTGATGCCCATGCCGACGGCGCCGGCGGCCTGATCGCCCGCGCCTGCGACGACAGGAGTTCCCGCGCGGAGACCAGTGGCACTCGCGCCTGCGTCCGAGAGTTTGCCGCAGATTTCTTGCGATTCGAAAAGTTTCGGCAAAAGTTTGACGTCGATGCCTGTTTTATTGAGGACTTCGTTCGACCAGGTACGGTGCGCGACGTCGAGCATCAGCGTGCCAGATGCGTCGGCGACGTCAATGGCGGATTCGCCGGTCAGCCGCAGCCGCACGTAGTCTTTCGGCAGCATGATTTTGCGGACGCGCTGCCAGTTTTGCGGCTCGTGTTCGCGGACCCAGAGAAGTTTCGTAAGCGTAAAATTTGTGAGCGGGGGATTGCAAGTCAATTGGATGAGGCGATCTAGACCGATGGTGCGCTCGAGCTCTTTGCATTGCGCTTCAGTCCGCTGGTCGCACCAGATCAGCGCGGGACGAATCACTTCGTCATTTTCATCGAGCAGGACGGCGCCGTGCATCTGGCCGGAAAAGCCCACAGCAGCAACGGAATCAGCCGCGAGGCCTGAGGCCTGGAGCGCTTTGCGAACAGCTAGCGCAGCGGCGCGCCACCAGTCGCGCGGGTCTTGCTCCGCCCAGCCTGGTTGCGGGCTGGAGAAATTGGCGTGCTCTTCCGTGCCCGAAGCGAGGACAGTGCCGTGGTTGTCGAGGATGACGGCGCGCGTTCCGCTTGTTCCCACGTCGATGCCGAGGATTGGGATACTGCCTCCTTGTTACCCGAGCTTGTTACGCAAAAACTTTAGACAAAGAACCTGGCGAGAAAACGGCGCCAGCAGCTTCCGTGAACGTTCACGGTGGACATTTAAGACTAGCGGCAAGGGCTTGTCAACGCGACTCGAGGACTTTTGGCCTGCCAGTTTGATTGACAAGCCGCAGCACGGAACACACAATGCCTGCGGCCGGGCCATTCAAGTTCGCGCGAAGCGAGATGCGTGCTCCTTCGCTGGAAATAAAAGGAAAAAGCCGGCGCCTGAGAGAATCGAGAGCGAGGCGAATGCCAAGTCCAGAATTCACGACGATGCAGTACAAGACCGAGGGTCCGCTCGCCTATATCACGCTGAACCGGCCTGAAGTGTTGAACGCCATGAATCTGGCGTGGCCGAAAGATTTGTCGGCGATTTGCGCGATTTTGGCCGCGGACAAGCGAGTGAAAGTGGTGGTGATCTCCGGCGCGGGGCGGGCGTTTTGCTCGGGGATTGATTTGAAGGCGCTTTCGGGGGCCGGGATACCGCTCGAATGGTTTCGAGAAACGGAGCTGGCCTTTCGGGCTGTCGAGGAGTTGGATCAATTTGTGGTTTGCGCCATGCATAAGTACTGCATCGGCGGCGGACTGCAGCTGAGCCTGGTGTGCGACCTCCGGATTGCTACGGACACGACGCAGTTCGCGTTGACCGCAGTGAAGGAATGTTTGATTCCGGGCTTGGGGACGTTTCGCCTAGCGCGCTACATTGGCTTGGGGCGCGCGAAGCGCATCGCGCTGACCGGAGACTACTTCCCGGCGCAAGAAGCCTATGCGATGGGTTTAGTCGATTACCTTGTGCCGGAAGCGGAATTTGCGAGCAAGGTGAAGGAAGTGACGGAGGACTGCTTAAAGATTGCCTCCGAGGGGCAAAGGCAAACGAAACGCTTGCTCGGCAAGACGTTTGATTTGAATTGGAAGGATTTTCTGGAGGAGTATATGGTCTGCCAGGAGAAAACGCTGGGCTCCGAAGAACATCGTGAAGCTATGTCGGCTTATCGCGAAAAACGTGAGCCAAAATTTTCTTGAGAATGAGCTTGGTGAAAGATTGAATAAGTCAGGGGGCCAGACAATGAGCGATTCGAAAGAAACAATCGACCGCAGAGAATTTTTAGGCAAGTCCGCCGCATTGATTGCGGGAGGCGCAGCGCTGCCGGGCACGGCACTTTCCTACGGCAGAATTGTGGGCGCCAACGACCGCATTTCTCTAGCGCATATCGGGACGGGCAGCCGCGGAAGCGATTTGGACTGGATCGCCGCGCAATTGAAGACCAGCCACAACGCCGAAATGACGGTGATTTGCGATTTGTGGAAGCACAATCGTGAGAAAGCGGCGGCAACCAACGCGGAATACTATGGCCGGGCGCCGCGAACGTTTCAATATCTGGAAGATGTGCTCGCGCTGAAAGACGTGGATGCTGTGATTATTTCGACGCCGGAACACGCGCATTCGCCGATTCTCAAGATGGCGGTCGCAGCCGGCAAAGACGCTTACGTGGAAAAGCCGATGGGCAACGTGTTGGCGGAAGTGAAAGCGGCGCGGGACGCCGTTGCGAAGAGCGACCGGATAGTGCAGGTTGGCACGCAGCATCGCAGCGAGCCGTATCAAATAGCCGCGCACGATTTGGTGCAGACCGGCGTGCTAGGAGATGTGAGCAAAATCGAAATCGTTTGGAATTACCACGGGCCGCGATGGCGCGGGCGCGAAGAAACGAAACTGATCCGCGAACAGGATACGGACTGGCGCAAGTGGCTTTTGACAAAGCCATACCGGCCGTTCGATCCGAAGGTGTACTGCGAGTTTCGTTTGTACAAGGAATTTTCGGGCGGAATTCCGGATCAATGGATGAGCCACGCGATCGATCTGGTGCACTGGTTTATGAAGGACAGTTTTCCCCGTTCGGCCATGGCCCACGGCGGAATTTTTGCTTGGCACGATGGCCGCGAGAACGCGGACACCTTTCAGGCGTTGTTCGAATACCCGAAGGGATTTCTGGTGAGCTACGCGACGAGCTTTGGAAACGATTCGCCGGCTTCGACGCGCTACATGGGAAAGAAAGCCACGCTAACGAATATCGGCGGGGAGGGCAGCCCTCGCTATCAGTTGGTCGAAGAGAAGGGCAATCACGAAGACGATGCCGACATCGAGAAGAAGAGAGCCGCGAGGTTCGTCCAGTTGCCCGGGGAAACGGGTCTTCCGCCGCAGGAAATCGATGACCGGACGCTGGAGCACATGGCGAACTGGTTCGAATGCATGAGGTCCCGGCAACAGCCGCATTGCACAGTGCAAGATGGGTTCGCGCATTCGGTGGCGAACATGATGTCGACGGAGTCCTACTGGTCCGGCAAGAAACAATACTGGGATGCGGCTAGCGAAACCTTCAGCGATCGGGCGCCGGCGAGTTGAGTGATAGGCAGCTGTGTTGGCGACCGCTGTGTGGAGCGCGCCGCGGCGTGCGCTATGCCAACTAAGAAAGGTATTTGATCGTTTGTTCGATCAATTTCGATGTGGGCCCATAAGGATCGCCGGGAGCGTCGAACTCCATCGAACAATAGCCGCGGTAGTTGCTCGTTTTCAGAATATCGAAAGATTTCTTCAGATCGACGTTGAATTGCTTGTCGTCGTCATTGGTCTCGCCATCTTTCACATGGCAAATATTGTAAGCGTGCTGAAACATCGCTTGTAGAGCGCGGTAGTTGAAATCGGCGTCGCCGCTCAGCATGGAATTCGCGAAATCGGGCAGCGCGTGAAGATAGGGATGGTTGACGGCCTCGATCACTTTAACGAGGAAGAACGCGTCTTCGCTCACTAAATCGTCGTTCTCCAGTGTAACCACGATGTTTTTGTCAGCAGCGTATGCGGTTACTTCGCGCAGGCTCTCTGCCGTTCGCTCAACATTCGGAGTAGAGTTCCTTGCGGCTGCGATGTGCGTTCGAATTCCGGGGCTGCCGATGCGCACAGCGACGTCCACCCACTTCTTTGCGTAAGTCGACAGCTTTCTCTCGAGCTTCGGCGTCGCTGTCGTAGAAACTGTTGACTGCGCTGACGGCGATGTTTGCGGCGTGCACTTTTGTTTTCACCAAAATCTGCCGGAAATCATCGAGATAGTCCGGCTGCAAGGACGTGAAATGGCGGCTGTGCGGCTCGATGTTATGAACGTTGAATTTCGCGGCGACGTGAGCCGGGAATTCGAGAAGATTCATCCCCGGGAGCGTGGTATCGCGATCGCGATTATCAGGACTTAGGATGTAGGCGCGAAATGGATACGACGCGACGCAGATGCGCTCGCGGGGATGAGTGGGAAAAGCGATGTGCGGCTCGGAATCGGCGTTTACCGGTGTGCAAGACACGCCGCCCGCGATGAGTCCGCCAGCCGCAAGAGCGGACAGCTTTTCGAGGAACACGCGTCGCGAAAGTGAGTCCATCATCTGCATCTGTCCCAAGAGAACGTTATCTGCGGGAAGCAGCATATCATTTTGAAGCAGCCGCTTGGCGTTCGACCGACTCGCTTGGCCTGTAATTCTCGCGTTTGTGCGGAAATCGGACGCAAAAATCTTTGCTGGGCCTAGTTCGCTTGACGCGCGCCATTAAGGTGAATAGCCTGTCGCTGGACGGCGAAATGGTATGCCGCATGACTGAACGGATCATAACCCGCGTGGCCAATATGGATTCCGAGGCGGCCGGGGTTCGCGAAGGCGAACTGCTCTGGACGCCGAGCGCTTCCCAGATCGAGAATGCGAACCTGACGCGATTCGCGAAGTGGGTGGCGCGCGAGCGAGGTTTGCAATTCACGAGTTACGACGCATTGTGGCATTGGTCCGTCACCGAGCTGGAAGAGTTTTGGCAGTCGATGTGGGATTACTTCGGCATTCAGTCGTCCGCGCCTCACACGCGAGTACTTGGCAAGCGCACGATGCCAGGCGCGGAATGGTTTCCCGGTGCGCAGCTTAACTACGCGCAGCACGTTTTGAGGAACGAACGCCCCGGAATCGATGCGCTGCTTTTTATGAGCGAGTCGGCCCCGCTAACGGGAATGCCCTGGGAAACGTTTGCCGGCCAAGTGCGTACCCTTGCGACGCGACTTCGCGAACTGGGCGTGCGGCCCGGCGACCGGGTTGTCGCCTATATGCCGAATATTCCCCAGACCATGATCGCGATGCTCGCGACAACGGCGATCGGCGCCATCTGGGCATGTTGCTCGCCGGATTTCGGTTCCCGCGGCGTGATCGACCGTATACAGCAACTCGCCCCGAAAGTGCTTTTCTGTGTCGACGGCTACCGTTACGGCGGAAAAACATTCGAGCGCAAAAAGGAACTCACCGAAATTATTGCGGCGCTCGAAGGCCTGGAGCACGTCGTGCACTTGCCGTACTTGAACGCCGAGGATCGCGCCGGTCCGAGTGATGGCGCCTTGCTCTGGAGCGATCTGTTGGAGCGTGCTGCCGTCTCGCCAAAGGAATTCGAATTCGAGCAGGTTCCGTTTGGCCATCCCCTTTGGGTGCTCTTCTCTTCAGGCACAACAGGTTTGCCGAAGGCCATCGTACAAAGCCACGGCGGCATTCTCTTGGAACAACTCAAGCTGCAGCACTTTCACATGGATTACCGCGCCGGTGAATGCGCCTTTTTCTATACGACCTCGGGCTGGATGATGTGGAATTTTCTGGCCAGCATGCCGTTGAGCGGCGTGTGTCCGGTTCTGTACGACGGAAATCCCGCGTATCCCACGCCGGACGTGCTTTGGAAGGTGGCGCAGGATTCGCGCGCCAGTTTCTTCGGCGCAAGCCCCGCCTACGTCGAGGTCATGGCCAAGTCTGGAATCGTTCCGCGCGAACGCTTCGATTTGTCGCATCTACGCGCAGTCATGCCCGCAGGTTCGCCGGTATCTCCGGAATGCACCGCGTGGTTTTATAGGAATGTGAAACAGGATCTTTTGGTCGCGACAGGCAGCGGCGGTACGGATTGCTGCACAGGCTTTGTCGGTGGCGTGCCGACGCAGCCTGTCTACGCCGGCGAGATTCAGGGCCGCTCGCTGGGTGTGGCGGCATATGCGTTCAATGAAAAAGGCGAAAGCGTGGTGGACGAAGTTGGAGAGCTCGTGCTTGCCCAACCTATGCCATCGATGCCCATCTACTTTTGGAATGACACAGACGGCTCGCGCTATCGTGAATCGTATTTCGACGTCTATCCCGGCGTTTGGCGCCATGGCGATTTTTTCCGCGTCAACGGGCGAGGCGGCTGCTTCGTACTTGGAAGATCGGACGCCACATTAAATCGCCTGGGAGTGCGTATCGGCACCGCTGAAATTTATCGGGCACTCGCGCAGCTCGAAGAAATTGAAGATGCGCTGATCGTGAATCTTGATTTGCCGAATGGAAAGTTTTTCATGCCGCTGTTTGTAAAGCTGAGCGACGGGATTCGGCTGGATGCCGAGCTCGAGCGGAAAATCTGCGACCGGCTCAGGCGCGAATACACGCCGCGCCACGTTCCAGACCGCGTCATCCAGGCGCCGGGAATTCCCGTGACGCTCACGCGCAAAAAAATGGAAGTGCCGGTGCGCAAGATTCTTCTGGGTGCGCCGGCCGAGCAGGCTGCCAATCGCAACGCCATGGCCAATCCCGATTCGCTCGATTTTTTTGTGAATTACGCGAAGACGCAAAAGGATTATTCGCTCGTCTCCAGCCGAATACCTGCTAGCGAAATAATTGAAGCTCGCAGTGCGGAGAAAACCGATGGGCGCTGACCACAAGACCCGCAGTTTTACGCTGCCATCTCAGCTTGCCGATGCGCCCGGAGCCGCGGCCTGGCAGTCGATGTATCCGTACTACACGCGCTTCCAGCCGGAAGACGATCAGCGGTTCTGGTTTTACAACGCCATGCATTTTCCGGAGCCGATGCCCGCGTTCGATGCCATCACGGCCGAAATCCCCTACGAGGCACTGGGCGCGTTCACCACGCGGATTTTTGCGTTTCCCACCACGATGGGCATCGAGCACCGCATCGTCAACGGCCGCATCTACATAACGGCGAACCCGGTCACCGATCCGGCGGAAATCCAGCGGCGGCTTGCGATTTTTCAAGAGCGCGCCGGCTACTACTATGAGAATTGGGAACGATTATTCAGCGAGTGGAAAGTTCGCATGGAGCATCTGATCCATGAACTCGAAGCCGTCAAAGTTCCCAGCTTGCCCGAATTTGATGACGCGGTAGTAGTGACGAAGGCAAAAGGGCTGGGCCAGAATCATTACGTCCGCGAGAATTTTCACCGCGTCACCGAGCTCTTTTCGAAAATGTGGCATCACCATTTCGAGATGCTAATGCTCGGCTACGGCGCGTATATGGTGTTTTTCGATTTCTGCAAGAAAGCTTTTCCCGAGACGGCGGACCAGACTGTGGCCCGCATGGTGGCTGGCATCGAGGTGCTTATGTTCCGGCCAGACGATGAACTCAAGCGTCTGGCGAAGCTGGCCATCGAGTTTGGCGTCGACGATCTCTTCCCCGCCGATTGCGATGCAAAGAAAGTGCTAGCCGGCTTGCGCGCCCGCGGCGAGGCGGGCCATCGCTGGCTGAAGGAACTCGACAAGTCGCGCGAGCCTTGGTTCAACATGTCCACCGGCGATGGCTTCTATCATCATCACTTGAGCTGGAACGAGGATCTCTCCGTGCCGTTCGCTGCTTTGCCCCGGTACGTCGAACAACTTCGCCGCGGCGAATCACTCGAGCGCCCCACGGAAAGATTGAAAGCCGAACGCGGCCGCATTATTGCCGAATATCGCGAACTTCTTCGCAGCGAAGACGAGCGCCAGGCTTTCGACCAGATGCTCGGCCTGTGCCACTTGGTTTTTCCGTTCGTGGAAAATCACAAGTTCTATTGCGAGCACTGGTTCACAACTCTTTTCTTCAAAAAGGTGCGCGAGTTTGGTGCGTTGCTGGCCGCCTATGGCGTGCTGGCCGAAGCCGGAGATGTGTTCCAGCTGCAATACGTGGAAATCGAAAGCGCGCTGGCTGACGTAAGCCTTGCGTGGGCTGGCGGCGGCAAGCCAATGGGAGCGGCTCATTGGCGGCCAATTGTTGCTGAGCGCAAGCGCATCCTCGAAAAACTGAAGGAATGGAATCCGCCGCCGGCGTTGGGCCCGATCCCATCGCAAATCAATGATCCCGCGTTACAAATGCTTTGGGGCATTACTTCCGAAACATTGGAGTCGTGGTCCAGAACGGCGGAAGCCGGAAACGAAAAGGAGATTGTCGGGTTTGCTGCGTCGCCGGGCGTCGTGGAAGGCAGTGCTCGCGTTTTAAGAAACGTGAACGACATTGGGCAGATTCGCGAAGGCGAGATTTTGGTCTGCCCGGTCACGGCGCCAAGCTGGGGCCCCGTGTTTGGAAAGATAAAGGCTGCTGTCTCCGATATTGGCGGCACGATGTCTCACGCCGCGATTGTCGCCCGCGAGTACGGGCTGCCTGCCGTCGTCGGCACTGGCCAAGCCACGCAGCGCATCAAGACCGGCCAGCGGCTTCGTGTGGATGGAAATCGCGGCATCGTGCAAATTCTGGATTGAAAGAAGATAACTTTGGCGCCTCTAAAACTTATTGGACACTTTGCCGAAATCGGCATCCACGACAGACCGGCTGTCGGGGGCAAGGGTGCGAGCCTCGGCGAGCTGGCGCGTGCTGGGATTCGTGTGCCACCAGGCTGCGTCGTTACCACTGCCGCTTTTGAGCGATTTTTGGCGTGCGTGGATCCGCAGGGATCGATCCGCCGTCAAATTGAGCAATTGTCGGCGGACGATCTTGCAGCCTGCACCAGCACCGCTGCGGAAGTGCGTACGCAAATCGAAAGTGCGACCTTGCCGGAAGATCTCCAGGCGGAGATCGCGCACCATTATCGAGAGCTTCACACCCGAGCAGCCGCTAGCGGAGAGAGCGAGCCGGTGGCCATCCGTTCCAGTGCAACCAGCGAAGACAGCGCCGATGCCAGCTTCGCGGGACTGCAAGACACCTACTTGTGGGTGCGCGGGGTAGATTCCGTGATCGAGCGAGTGCGCAAATGCTGGGCAAGCTTGTACGCGGTGGAGTCCGTCATGTACCGCCGGCGGTTAAAATTGCCGGAGCAGGGATTAGCGATGGGTGTCGTGATTCAACGCATGATCGACTCGCGGTGCTCTGGTGTGATGTTCACGCGCAGCCCGACTACCGGCGACCGTTCCGTGGTGGTGGTGGAAGGCAGTTGGGGTTTGGGTTCGGCAATCGTCAGCGGAGAAGTCACGCCGGACAAATATGTGGTCGGAAAAATAACCGGCGAGATTGTCAATCGCACGGTTTCTGCAAAGATGCGGATGCACCGGCCGAACGCGGCCGGCGCCGGGGTTGTCGACGAAGAGGTCCCGTTCCATCAACAAAACGCCGCTTGCCTTGGTGACGACGAACTCCACGCGCTGGTCGAGATTGCGAAGCGGGTCGAGCGTCACTACCGCTGCCCACAAGACATTGAGTGGGCCATCGCTCGCGGGCTTCCGCCAGGTGAAAACATATTTCTGCTGCAAAGCCGCCCGGAAACGGTATGGGCGGCGAAGGATGCTGCGCCCGTCGCCGCGCCTAAAGGCAAGCCGTTCGACCACGTGTTCTCGCTCCTCGGCGGAGGAGCCGGCAAAAAATGAAATTCACCAACGAGGATGTGCGAGAGATTTTGCAGTTGCTCGACGCCACCAAGTTCGACGAGCTACATCTAGAAACCGAACGCTTCAGGCTGACGCTCCGTCGCAACCGGGAAAGCGGAGATTGGTCGCAAGAAACGCAAGTGCTCTCCGCGCCGAATCTTATAAAAGCCTCGCCCGGCGCGTCAGTTGCCGGGGATCGCGTGGCCGTAGCGGCAACGGCGAAGCCTCGGGATCCGCGGGAAGCCATGTGGATGGATGTTCGCGCCCATCTGCCGGGCACATTTTATCGCGCCCCAAATCCGGGCGCGCCGCCGTTCGTTGAGCTAGGTAGCTTCGTCCAAGAAAATACAGTGGTGGGAATTATCGAGACGATGAAGCTGATGAATGCCGTCCACGCACACACGCGGGGCGAAGTCGTCGAGATTTGTTTTGAGAACGCCCAGTTTGCGGAAAAAGATGCGGTGCTGATGCGCATCAAGCCGGGAGCCGCATGATTCTGCGGCGCATCCTGATCGCCAATCGCGGCGAGATCGCCGTGCGCGTGAATCGAACCTGCCAGCGGCTCGGCATCGAAACTGTGCTTGCCGCATCTGAAGCGGATCTGGATTCCATGGGCGCGCGATTGGCGGACCGCATGATTTGCATTGGCCCTGCAAATTCTTCTGCGAGTTATTTGAATGTCGAATCAGTTGTTGCCGCCGCTGTCGCCGGCAAAGCCGATGCCATTCATCCCGGCTATGGTTTTCTTTCGGAGAACCAGAAGCTGGCCGCCGCTTGCGATCGCGCGGGCATTTGTTTCATAGGACCTACGGTCGGGCAGCTCGACGCCGTCGGCGACAAACTTAAAGCACGCGCGCACGCCACTGCCGCGGGGCTAACGGGAGTTCCCGGCGGAGAAGTTCGCAGTCTCGACGAGGCGCATCAGCTTGCAGCTCAGCTCGGCTGGCCCATCCTGATTAAGGCCGTGGGCGGAGGCGGCGGCCGAGGTATGAAGCAAGTGCACGACGCGAGCGAACTTGCTGCCGCTATGGAAATGGCGGAAGCCGAAGCGCAAGCAAGCTTCGCCGATCCTCGTTTGTACCTCGAGCGCTATATTTCGCACGGCCGCCACATTGAAGTGCAGATTCTCGGCGACGGCCAAGACGTCATCCATCTCGGCACGCGCGATTGTTCGATTCAACGGCGTTACCAAAAACTTCTGGAAGAAGCGCCTGCGCCGAATCTCAGCGAAACTCTGCGGGAAGAGATGCATCGCGCCGCGGTCACCTTCGCGAAGCATCTAGAATACAGAGGTTTGGGGACCGTGGAGTTCCTCGTGGATTGCGATCGCGACTCGTTCTACTTTCTCGAGATGAACGCGCGCATCCAGGTCGAGCACCCCGTTACCGAAGCAATTTGCGGCCTCGATCTTGTGGAAGAGCAGATCGCGGTCGCGGAGGGCCGCAGGCTGCGGTACGCGCAGTGCGATATCGAGTTTGCCGGCCACGCCATCGAATGCCGGATCAATGCCGAAGACTGGACTCGCGATTTTCGTCCCAGCCCGGGCACAGTAAACCGCGCGCTTTTTCCGGCGGGACAAGGAATTCGCGTGGACACACACATGCAGGCCGGTGCGACAGTTCCGCCCTACTACGACTCGCTGCTCGGAAAGCTTATCGTTCATGCCGAGAGCCGGGCCGAAGCGCTCAAAAGAGCGCAGTGCGCGCTCGCGAATCTCGAAATCTCCGGCGTTTCGACAAATCTGGCCATGCATTCCGAGCTGTTGCGCAACGATGAATTCGCTCGCGGCGGCGTGAACACCGCTTTCTTGCCGCGATTCCTCCAAAATCGAAATGCGGAGGTGGCGTGAATTTGCCGCTGCGCACGGCGATTTGTGCCAAAACTTGAAATGGCAAACATGCAGCTTCTCGACGTTTCGATTCGTGACGGCAATCAGAGTTTGTGGGGCGCCATGGGCTTTACGACGCCGCAAATTCTGAGCATTGCTCCCGTCCTGGACAGTGTAGGATTCCGCGCGCTTGATTTTACTTCGAGCACGCACATGGGCGTCGCGGTTCGCACGCACAAGGAAAATCCCTGGGAACGCATCCGCAGCGCGCACGCAGCCATGCCCAACACGCCCCTCCAATTCATCGGCACCGGACTTCGTTTCATTTCTTGGGAAGGCCAGCACCCGGAGTTCATGCAAATTGTTTACGACCGGCTGGTCGCCAACGGAATCTCAAGATTTGTAGTGCTCGATCCCATGCACGACGCGGATGCCCTGCTCGAATCAGCGCGCATGATTAGAAAAGCGGGCGCAACCGAAATTATCGCGGCGCTGACGTTTACGATCAGCGAAGTTCACGACGACTCGTTCTACGCAAACCTTGCCGCGCAAGTGTCGAAGTCGCCGCACATTGATCGTGCTTATATAAAAGACCCGTCCGGGTTGTTGACGCCCGAACGTGCGCGAACACTTATTCCCGCCGTTCGTGCGCAGTTGGGGCGCCTGCCTCTGGAGCTGCATTCCCACTGCACGATTGGCCTCTCCGCTTTGAGTTACATGGCGGCGGCGGAACTCGGCGTCGAAGTTCTGCACGTTGCTTGCGGGCCGCTGGCTAATGGTTCTTCTCTGCCGAACGCTCAGCGCGTGGCGGCAAACCTCCGCGAGCTCGGCCACACCGTTAACATCGACGATCGCGCACTTGCAGCGGTCGCTGAGTACTTCACGCGCCTAGCCGAGGCGGAAAACCTACCCTCCGGCACGCCTCAGGAATACGATGCGTCGTTTCTGCGACATCAGGTTGCCGGTGGAGTCATGACTACTACGCGACGGCAACTTGCCGAACTCGGCCTCGAGGACAAATTTCCAGCGGTGATGCGCGAGGTCGTTCAGGTCCGCGCCGAACTTGGCTACCCGATCATGGTTACGCCCTTTCCGCAAATTGTCTGTTCGCAGGCGCTCTACAATATTATCGGCGCGGAGCGGTACGGAAACGTTTCCGATCAGGTCATCCGCTATGTCCTCGGAAAATTCGGGCGCCCCACTGTGCCCGTCGATGCTGACGTGAAAGACCGCATCCTGTCCCGTCCGCATGCCAAAGAACTGGCCGACGAGCCGCCGCCCTTGCCGCCGCAGGAACTACGCAAGCGTTTCAAACCCGGAATTTCTGACGACGAGTTTCTGCTGCGCGCGTCGATGCCTGCCGAGGAAGTGGACGCGATGCTAGCCGCCGGCCCAGCCCGGCGAACTTACAATCCGGACATGCAGCCGATTTTCAAATTGTTGCGAGAATTGCAGAAGCGACCCGCGGCTTCCGACATCGTCATCGAAAAGCCGGATTTTCGATTGGAGCTGCACAGTTCGCGAGCTCGGGATGCGGTCCATGCCTAAAGCCGCCAAAAAACCTCCGGCGTCCGAACATTCCGCGAAGGCGCTAAAGCGGCTGCGCGGTTCGCGCGCTTTTGTTTTTGATATGGACGGCACGTTGGTTCTGGGCGACAAGTCCAATCACGGTCTAAACCCGCTTCCCGGAGCGCTTGAAATCGCCAGCCTCTTGAGCTCCCGCGGCGTGCCATTCGTTTTGTTCACCAACGGCGCTGCCCGCACCCCGCAACAATATGTTGGAATGTTGCGCGACGTCGGATTCTCACTGGCGGACAATGGCGTGATGACGCCTGCAAGCAGCGCGGCCGATCTCTTTCGACGTCACGGATACAAGCGTGTTCTCACACTGGGCGGCGAAGGGCTCGAGAAGCCGCTGCGCGACGCCGGCATGGAAATTGTCCCGCCGGCCGGCAACCCCATTGTTGACGCCGTGCTCGTCGGCTGGTTCCGCGAGTTCACCATGACCGCACTGGAAGCGGCTTGCCACGCAGCGTGGAACGGCGCCAAAGTTTACAGTTGCTCGCAGTCGCTCTACTTTGCAACCGCCCAAGGCAAAGCGCTCGGCACGTCACGCGCCATCTCCGCGATGATCAAAGATCTCACCGGTGCCCGCATCCACATCGTCGGCAAGCCCTCGCTCGAAGCGTTGCGCTGCGCTGCACGTCGTCTCGGCGTTCGAACGAAAGAGCTCGCCGTTGTCGGCGATGATCCCTCTCTGGAAGTGCCGATGGCGTTGCGCGGCGGTGCGCTCGCGGTGGCCGTCCATACCGGCATCGGGGCCGCGGACTCCTTCGCGCATCTGCCGCGCAAACAGCGCCCCCACATTTCGGTCCACGACGTGGGAGAACTTCTCTCGCTTTACAAAGGCCACTCATGAATATCGCCGAGCTTATCGCCATTGATGTCCATACCCACGCCGAGGTCTCCTGCCAACAGCCGTTCGATGAATTCGCCAAGGAGTTCGACGATGCAAAGGTAAAGTATTTCAAGTCCGGCAAACTTCCGACCATCGCCGAGACCATCGACTACTATCGCAGCCGCAAAATTGGCTTGGTCATGTTCTCGGTGGACAGCGAATTCGAAATGGGCCGCCGCCGCATTCCCAACGAAGAAGTTGCGGAAGCCGCCGCCGCGAATTCCGACATTATGATTGCTTTTGCCAGCGTCGACCCGCACAAAGGCAAGCTCGGTGTACGAGAAATGCGCCGCCTGCTGAAAGACCACGGCATCAAAGGCTTTAAGTTTCACCCGACTTGCCAGGGATTTTTCCCGAACGACCGCATGGCTTATCCCATGTACGAAGTCATCGCGGAACACGGCCTGCCGGCAATCTTCCACAGCGGACATTCCGGCATGGGCACGGGCATGCCCGGCGGAGGCGGTCTGCGGCTGAAGTATTCGAATCCGATGCACCTCGATGATGTCGCCGCGGATTTTCCGCAAATGAAAATCGTCATCGCGCATCCGTCGTGGCCCTGGCAGGACGAAGCGCTTTCCGTCTGTCTGCACAAGCCCAACGTCTACATCGATCTCTCCGGCTGGTCACCGAAATACTTTTCGCCGCAACTCGTGCAATACGCCAACACGTTGCTAAAGCACAAGATGCTCTTCGGCACGGATTTTCCGCTGATCACGCCGGATCGCTGGATGGAGGATTTTAAACAGGCAGCTTTTCGACCCGAAGTTCACTCGCTCATCTTCAAAGAGAACGCTTGCAGGCTGCTCGGACTTGGCGCGCCACCGGCTTCTGCTTAGAGGCAAATTCCCAGCGCATCGCAAAACGACACCCTCCTTTTGGGGGCCGCTGTCAGGGAACTGTAACGATAACCTTTCCGATTTGTTCGTTGGCTTCCAAATAGCGGTGCGCCTCGATGATTTTTTCGAACGGAAACGTCTTCGCAATAATCGGTTTCAGCCAGCCCGCGCGCAAGCCCTCTTCAACAAAGAGGCGTGCGCGTTCGAATCGCTTCGGATCGTGGATAATCTCGAACACGAGATAGCCGCGCATGACGAACCCCTTCATCGCGGACGGGCCAAACGGGAAGACCGTGTTCTGCGCTTGTCCGCTGAGATTGCCGTACAGAATCAGCCATCCGCCAGCAGCCATCGCCGCGGCGAGCGACGCCACGATTGGGCCTCCGATGGGATCGAACGCCAACTTCGCTCCTTTGCTTCCGGTGATGCGCAGAACTTCCGTCTCAAGCGTCTGGTTCTCCGTTACGATGACATGAGCCGCCCCAAGTTTTCGCAGCTCCGCCTCTTTCGCCGCCGTTCGCGTCACCGCAATCGACACGGCGCCAACGTGGTTCGCGATTTGAATGGCCGCAAGCCCCACACTGCTGGAAGCCGCCGTAATAACAACCGCGTCGCCCGCGCCGATCTTGGAAATGTCGATCAGCGCGCCATACGCGGTCAGGTACTGCATCCAAATAGACGCGCACTGATGCGTTCCCAGCCCACCCGGCTGCTTTAACAGCGCATTTGCCGGCACAATAGCTCGCTCCGCGTAAACACCGTACTTGTTCATCGAAAATGCAGGCATCACGCATATAGGCTCGCCGACGGAGAATCCCCTGACTCCCTCCCCGAGCGCCTCGATGACGCCAGCAGCCTCGTAACCAAGCCGCGCCGGCAACTGCGCCTTCTCGATATACCTCCCCGAGCGAAACGCCGCCTCAGCCCGGTTCAGCCCGATCGCTTCGACACGCACGCGCACTTCGCCAGCTCCCGGCTCGCCGACCTCCAGCGATTCCATTCGCAGAACCTCCGGCCCGCCAAATTCGTGAAACCGCACTACCTTGGTCATCATTTGTGCGTTCTCCCGGTTTCATTTCCTACGTCGGCTCCGCATTAAGAGCCCTTCTTCGCTCGCCTCTCCACAACGGCGGAATGCGCCCAAACTATTACACACCCTGCGGATGGGCAAGAAGATGAAAAATGGCGGCCCGCTAGCCACTCGTTTCGCTTGGAAAGAGCGCGGCTGAAGTATATATAGATAGCCCGCAAGGGTTCAGCTCAGTTCGAACAAGGCAAATATGCCAGTTTCTTTGGCAATTTTGCTAGCTCGCGCCGGCAGGAGTTTTCATGCAGCGAAAAGCAATTCCATATCTTGCTTTTGGTCTAACGCTCTTAAGCGCCGCCGGTTGCCATTCGAAAGGCGGAAGTCCGGGCCAATCGCCGCAAAGTGTTTCTCCCGCCAGCGTGAATGAGGCCCGCATGTTACAAGCCGATCAAGAACCCGGCAACTGGATGAGCTACGGACGCACCTACAGCGAGCAGCGCTTCAGCCCACTCAAGCAGATCAACGACCAAAACGTCGGCCAACTTGGCCTCGCGTGGTACACGGACATAAACATTCAGCGCGGACAAGAAGCCACTCCCCTCGTCATCGACGGCGTAATGTACTTCTCCACCGCTTGGAGCAAAGTCTTTGCCGTGAACGCCGCGACCGGCGAAAAGCTCTGGTCCTTCGATCCTAAGGTCCCTCCAGCGTGGGCTATCAACGCCTGCTGCGACGTGGTCAATCGGGGCGTAGCCGTTTGGCGCGGAAAAGTTTTTGTCGGCACGT
Source organism: uncultured Acidobacteriota bacterium (assembly GCA_963804545.1). Classification (GTDB taxonomy): domain Bacteria; phylum Acidobacteriota; class Terriglobia; order Acidiferrales; family UBA7541; genus Acidiferrum. Next base: position 568,146 of record CAWDQW010000003.1, on the reverse strand, counting down.
TGGACGGCCGCCTCGTCGCTCTCGACGCCACCAATGGTAAACCCGTCTGGGAAACTCTCACCATCGATCCTGAGTATCGTTACACGATCACCGGCGCCCCGCGCGTCGTGAAGGGAAAAGTTCTTATCGGCAATGGTGGCGCCGAGATGGGCGTGCGCGGGTACGTCTCCGCTTACGATGCGGACACAGGTAAGCTCTCTTGGCGCTTCTACACCGTCCCGGGCGATCCCTCGAAACCATTCGAAAGTCCTGCGCTCGAGATGGCCGCCAAAACCTGGAGCGGTGAATGGTGGAAGCTCGGCGGTGGCGGCACCGTCTGGGACTCCATCGTCTACGATCCCGAACTCGATTTGCTCTACATTGGAACCGGCAATGGAACTCCGTGGGATCGTCGTGCCCGCAGCCCGCAAGGAAAAGACAATCTCTTCACCAGCTCGATCGTCGCGCTCAAGCCCGACACGGGCGAGTACGTTTGGCATTATCAGGAGGTTCCCGGCGATGCCTGGGACTACGACGCGGCCGCCCCCATCATTCTTGCCGACGTCACCATCAGCGGCGCCCCGCGAAAAGTTCTTTTTCAAGCGCCCAAAGACGGATTCTTCTATGTTCTCGATCGCGCCACTGGCCAGGTCATTTCCGCGAAGCCCTATACCCCCGTGACTTGGGCGATCGGTATCGATCCTGCGACAGGCCGCCCGCTCGAAAACGCCAGCGCTCGCTACGAAAACGATGGCAAAGCCGCCGCGCTTTCTCCCGGACCGCTGGGCGGCCACAGTTGGCATTCCATGTCGTACAGCCCGCGAACCGGATTGGTCTACATTCCCGTTCAGGAGGCCGGATTCCTCTACAAGTCGGAGCAACATTTTCAGGAAAGGAATCTCGCGTTCAACACGGCCATCGACTTCGTTGCTGGAGGCATGCCCCAGAATCCTGAAGTGAAAAAAAGCATTCTCGCTAGCATCAAGGGACATCTCTCGGCATGGGATCCGATGCAGCAAAAAGAAATTTGGCGCGTCGATCGCACCAGCCCTGTGAACGGCGGAATTCTTTCGACAGCCGGGAATCTTGTGTTCGAGGGCACTGCGCGAGGCAGTTTCGAATCCTATCGCGCCGACAATGGCCAAAAATTGTTCTCGGCCGATACGCAAAGCGGAGTGGTTGCCGCTCCGATCAGCTACACCGTCGGCGGCGAACAATATATTGCTGTCGTCGTTGGCTGGGGCGGCGTGTTTCCTCTCGCTAGCGGTGAACCTGCCCTGAAAGCAGGGAGAGTGCAGAACATTAGCCGAGTGCTCGCTTTCAAACTGGGTGGCAAAGCGAGCCTGCCGCCGCTTCCCCCATTTTCGCAACCTCCTTTGAAGCCGCCGCTAGCAACCGCCACCGCTGCGACCGTTCAAAAAGGTGAAGCGCTCTTCCAGACTTACTGTTCGACTTGCCACGGCGACGTCGCCGTAAGTGGCGGCGTTCTGCCCGACCTGCGCTATTCCGCCACGCTCGGAAATTCCGCATGGACGGATGTTGTCCTTGGCGGCTCGCTCCAATCCTTCGGTATGGTCTCTTTTTCCAAGGAACTTTCGAAGGAAAAAGTCGAAGCTATCCGCGCCTACGTCATTTTCCGCGCGAATCAGTCGCTGGCGAATTCAAAGCCCGTGAAGTAAAAGCCGGCGATTGGAATCGCGATCTTCGACCTCTTTAAGGCGAACTTTTTTCATGTTTACTCGTGCATGCCAGCGTGAAGATCGAGCTCGTCAAGAAATGCGCCACAAGGCTATCCAAACTTTTTGGCAGCGGCCCCCTGATTTTGCGACAATCAATCCTCCTTTCGTTTCATTAAATCTGGATTAGGGGTCATTTCGAATGCCAACACCGTATCGCGCCGATCATGTTGGAAGTTTTTTGAGGCCGGCTGATTTGCTGGAAGCGAGGCAGTCCGCCAGTAGCGCGGAGAAGCTGCGCACCCTCGAGGACCAGCACATCTTGCGAGTGCTAGCCAAACAAAAGGAACTTGGCTTTGACATTTTCACCGACGGCGAACTGCGCCGCCGCAACTTCATGAGCGATTTCACGGATGCCGTGGAAGGCTTCGACTTTGGCGATGCCGTCGCACGAAGCTGGAGCGCTGGAGACAAAGGCGCCGCTCCCGTCAGCAGCGTCGCCGGCATCGTCACGAAAAAGTTGCGCCAGGTCAGGCCGCTGACCGGCCACGAACTTCCTTACTTGAAATCGCACAGCCCCGGCAATATCAAAATGACTTTGCCAAGCGCCACGCAATTTCCCGCGATTTCCTTCAAGCGCGGCGTTACGGACGCCGTCTACAAGGATCATTCCGCGCTGCTCTGGGCCGTGGTCGATATCATGAAAAGCGATCTCGACGCTCTCTCCAGCGCCGGCGTGAGCTATATTCAGATTGACGCGCCCCGCTACAGCTACTACATGGATCCCAAGTGGCGCGAGTGGATTCGCACGGAAATTGGCATAGACCCGGACGCCGCCCTCGAGGAAGCCGTCAAAGCCGACAACGCTTGTTTCCACGCGGCGCGCCGCCCCGGCGTAACCCTTGCCATCCATCTTTGCCGCGGAAACAACCGCAGCCACTGGTACGCGGAAGGCGGCTATGATGCCATCGCCGAAAAATTATTCGGTACGCTGGATGTGGACCGGTTTCTTTTGGAATACGACGATCAGCGCTCGGGAACATTCGAGCCCCTGCGCTTCGTTCCCAAAGGAAAAACCGTCGTCCTGGGACTCGTCAGTTCGAAGGTTCCGCAGATGGAAAATTCCACGGAGCTTGCCAAGCGCATCGAAGATGCCTCACGCTACGTTCCACTGGAAAACTTGGCACTCAGCCCGCAGTGCGGCTTCGCTTCCACCGCCGAAGGCAACCTGATCACCGAAGACCGCCAATGGGCCAAGCTAAAGCTCGTCGCCGACACCGCCCGCCGCGTCTGGGGCTGAGCCTTGATGCAGCCCGTTCCCGGGAATACATCTCGAAGTGCCGGACCGGCAGCCGAACTGACTGAATTCGATCTCGGCTATTACGGCTGGCGCGTGGTTCTGGCGGCATGCTTTGGCGTAATGGCAGGGTTTCGGGTCGCTGTTCGTTTATACGTTCGCGGTTTTTGTGAAACCGCTGAGCGCGGAATTCGGCTGGAACCGCGAATCCATCTCGCTCGGCTTCGGACTTGCCGCCATCACTTTGGGCGTGATCTCTCCGCTCCTCGGCCGGTGGATCGACCGCTTTGGCCCTCGCCGCATCATTCTTCCCTGCATGACGGTGTATGGCTGCGCCATCCTTTCGCTGGCCCTCTTGCGCTCACGACTTATGGCAGTTCTACTTGACGTGCATCGTGCTGGGTGTGGTCGGGAACGGTGCAGCTCATCTGGCTTATTCGCGATCCATTTCTACCTGGTTTCAGCGGCGTTTGGGAATGGCGCTGGCTTTCGTAATGGTCGGAGCGGGCTCTGGGCGCCATGATTCTACCGGTTGTCGCGCAAGCGATCATCAGCCGGTCTGGCTGGAGGGCTGCCTACCTTTCTCTCGGTTGTATTGCCTTGCTGCTCGGGCTGCCGCTCAGTTGGCGCTATATCGTCGATCGCGGCGCCGTTCGGCGCGAGTCTGCTCCTGTTGCGCATTCTGGACTGACGTGGCAGCAAGGCCTGCGCTCTTTTGCCTTCTGGATTATCGTCGCCATCCTTTTCGTGAGTTCGATCAGCATGAATGGAGCGATCACACATCTCTCCGCGCTTGCTGACGGATCGAGGAATCACGCCGGGTGATGCGGCGTTATGCGCGTCCTTGTTGGGTGGTTCGAGCGTGCTCGGCAGGATCGGCGTGGGCTGGCTGCTGGACCGGTTTTTCGGCGCACGCGTCGCCCTTGTGGTGAATCTGACTACCGCGGCCGGCATTTTTCTACTCGCCCACGCGAATAGTTTTTCCGCTGGCTGCCTTGCTGCCGCACTCATTGGCATCGGGGCCGGCGGCGAAGCGGCCATCACGCCTTACTTGCTTACACGTTATTTTGGCCTGCGCGCTTTTTCCACTCTCTACGGCCTCACCTGGACGTTCTATGCCGCCGCGGGAGCCATTGGTCCGGTGATACTGGGCCGCGCCTTTGATTTGACTGGCTCCTATACCTCTTTGCTGGTAGTCCTCGCAGCAGCATTAGCGTTGGCAGCCGTAATGAACCTCTTCCTTCCAAAATATCCAGACTCCTCCGCAATGGATCTTCGCTGAGCAAGTCTCAGATCCATGCTTTCGCCGCGATTTGTGGAGTGCGGCAGCTCTGCTGCCGCTTTCGCATTTGTGCCATTACTCCAGCGGAAAGAGTGTGAGCCACGCTCCCGCACTCCGGATTACGCCAGTGAGGCTTCGCCCCTTCGCCTTCGCAAATTGGGACATCACCCGAATTTGAGTCGGCTTGACTTTCTTAACAGCCCGGAGAAAAATCAGCAATCTCGCCTGACCCACGGCGGAAGAATTGGGAAATCACATGTCTTCGACTCCCTACATCGCTGGCAAAAACATCGATGTTCCAGCCTCTGCATTTTCCGACGTTATTAATCCCGCGAATCAAAAGCCTTTCGCGCGCATCTTTATGGCGCAAGAGCAACACATGCGCGCTGCGATCGATGCTGCCGAGGCTGCCAAGAACGCGTGGGGCGCGACCTTGGCAGCGGCGCGCGAACGCATCCTCATGCGCGCCGCCGATGAACTCGAGAATGCTTCCGAGGAAATGATCGAGCTATTGATCGACGAAGCGGGCTCGACCTTCGGCAAAGCTCATTTCGAAGTGCCTTTCGCCGCAAACCTCGTTCGTTCGATCGCCGGCGAAGCGCGCCGCATTCGCGGCGACGTATTTCCTTCCGATGTGCCGGGAATGATTTCCATGGCCATCCACCGTCCTTTGGGAGTCGTTGCGGGTATTTCTCCGTTCAACTTTCCAGTCGTGCTCTCGCTGAAAAAGGTTGCGTTTGCTCTGGCGTGCGGCAATACGTTTGTCTTGAAGCCGTCAGAAGAAACTTCGCTCGTCGGGTTGAAGCTCGCAGAAATCTTTGAACGCGCGGGTGTGCCGGCAGGAGTTTTCAACGTGGTTCCCGGCGATGGCCCAACGCTTGCCAGAGTGCTGTTCGACGATCCTCGCGTAAAGCTCGTCTCCTTTACGGGGTCGTCGGCGGTCGGACGAATCATCGCCGTTGAGTGCGCCAAGCGTGGCAAGCGTTGTGTGCTGGAAATGGGCGGCAAAAGCCCGCTTATTATTCTGAAAGACGCGGATTTGGATTACGCGGTGGACACCGCGTGTTTTGGCATTTTTATTCATCAAGGGCAAATCTGTATGGCCGGTTCGCGCATCATAGTCGAAGCGCCCATCTACGAAGAATTTTTGAAACGCTTCGCCGCCAAGGCCCAAACGATGAAAGTAGGCGACCCGCGCGACCCGCACACCGTGATTGGGCCGCTCATTCGTTCTTCGCAATGCCCCATGATCGATAAAAAAGTCAAAGACGCGGTCGCGGCCGGCGCGCGGCTTCTGACCGGCGGAAAATATGAAGGGAATTTCTACCATCCGACCGTGGTCGCCGACGTCACGCCCGAAATGGCCGCGTTTCGCGACGAACTCTTTGGCCCTGTCGCCGCGGTCACGAAAGCCAACGATGCCGATCACGCGCTCGCGCTCGCCAACAGCTCGACCTACGGCCTCTCTTCCGCTGTTCTCACAAATAATCTACAGCTTGCCATGCGCTTTGCGCTCGAACTCGAAGCCGGCATGGTTCATCTAAACGGCCCGACTATCCACGACGAGGGTACCGTCCCCTTCGGCGGCGTAAAAGATTCCGGAATGGGCCGCGAGGGCGGCAGATGGTCCACCGACGAAATGACCGAAGTAAAATGGGTCACTATCCAAACTGGCCGCCGCCATTATCCGTTCTGATCGGTTTTTTAGCGTGACGGACGTTCAGTCGATCCCACTCGATCGGGAACGCGCACTCTGCCTCGCAAGAGTCGCCCTCAGCGCGAAAAACACTGTAGGGGCCGGGCTTGTCCCGCCCTATCGAGGTAAGCGAAATCAAACATCAAAGAAGACGGTTTCTCCGGGCCCCTGAAGAATAACATTCCATTCGAGAACTCCAGAGCGTTCATCAATCCGTTTTGCAATAAGCGTGCTCCTCCGCCCAGCCTCCACAAGGTTCAACGCGAAATCCTCGGCGTTGCTACGCTCGTCCGGAAAATAAAACCGCGTGACGAGCCGTCGCAACAATCCTCGCGTAAAAACAGAAATCTCGAGATGCGGCGCCTGTAAATTTCCGTCCGGACCAGGCACGCGCCCGGGCTTGATCGTCGTAAAGCGGAAACGTCCCGCGTCGTCCGTGGGAACGCGCCCGTAGCCTGTAAAGCCCTCCTCGATCCTTTTTTCCTGCGTATCATCCGGATGCGCGTACTTGCCTTGTGAATTCGCCTGCCAGATTTCCACGATCCCGTCGGGCACAGGATTGCCGTCGCCATCGAGAATGCGTCCCGCGATTTCCACGCGCTCGCCGGAAACGCCAGGCCCCGCCAAATTGTCCCGATACAGCCACGAAAAACCAATGCTGAAAAACGGACCAACCGTCTGCCATGTTGTCGCTGTAAGACTCATGACTTTTCTCCGTGCGCATGAGTTTCCATGGGAGTGCTTTCGCGCCCGCTCAGGACGATGTCGAACCGGTAGCCTAGCGCTTGCGACGGAATCGTCGTCTCCCAATCGAACTGCGAAATGAGCCGGTTCCGCGCGTTTTCATCGTCGGTGCAATTGAAAATGGGATCGAAGGGAATCAGCGGATCGCCTTGAAAGTACATTTGCGTTACCAGCCTCGTAGCAAACGCAGGCCCAAACAATGAAAAATGAATATGCGCCGGTCGCCACGCATTGTGGTGATTTCCCCAGGGATATTCGCCCGGCCGAATCGTAACGAATCGGTAGCGCCCATCGGCATCCGTCACCGCATGCCCGCAACCGGTAAAGTTCGGATCTAGCGGCGCATTGTGTTGATCGTTTCCGTGAAGATAGCGTCCGGCTGCATTAGCCTGCCAGATTTCGACCAGCGTGTGCGGCACTGGCCGCGCGTTTTCATCGAGCACGCGCCCGCTCACGATAATCCGTTCGCCCAGCGGTTCGCCGGAATGCTGCCGCGTCAGGTCGCTAGCTTTCACATCGGCAATCGCCGCTCCAAATACCGGCCCTGTAATTTCAGAAAGCGTTTGCGGCAGTCGCACCAAAGTCTCCCGCGGCGCGCGCTTTATCGAAGAAACATAAGCACCATGCAAATGAGGCGGCTGCGTGCCGGTGACGTATCGCCGGTATCTCAAAATCCTATTCATCCAACAATCCTCCCACTGGCCTGACGTCCCAACTTCCTATCATCCAAACATCCCACCGCCGATTCCCCGCGCCGGCGATTTTATGGCACCCCATAGGCGCCCGCAATGCCGATTATCGAAATTCTGGGCGCATATCGGCCAGAATCGTGTATTCTCTCTCGCTGCATCGCTTTTTTGATTGTCGGTGCAAGGGAGATTCGCATGGCACCTGCCTTTTCCGGTCCGGGCTCCAGGCAACAAGCCCCAAGCGTAAACGCTTCCAAACAAATGCTTGTGGCCGGGTCCGCCACCAAACAACAATTGCCCATCCGACCTGATTCGAAACCTCCGGTTCCAGGCGGACCTACGTCGAGGCCACAGGTTTCGAACAAACCTAGTTCGCACGCGCCGGTCTCGAACAAGCCCGGTTCGAACTCGTTGCCCGCCGCGCCGCCGACGATATCGGCACAAATTGACGAATATAGCGGCGATCCTAACTTCATGACGTCGCTGGCGCGGGGACTGGCCGTGATCCAGGCGTTTTCGCAACGCCAGCGCGAACTCACTGTTTCGCAAATCAGCGCGAAAACGGGCTTTTCGCGTGCCGCCGTGCGACGATGCCTTTATACGCTTGCGAAGCTTGGATTCGCCGCGAGCGATGACAGCAGGCACTTTCATCTTCGGCCACGCGTTCTCGCGCTCGGCCATTCCTATATCTCCTCGATGCCGCTGGCGGCCATGGCGCAGCCGATTCTCGAAAATGTCAGCCATATTTTGCACGAATCCTGTTCCATTGCGACATTGGATCGCACGGACATCGTTTACATCGCTCGCGTAAACGTGACGCGCATCATGTCCATCGATCTCGTAGTGGGAAGCCGGCTGCCTGCTTTTTGCACTTCGATGGGCCGGGTATTGATGGCGGACCTGCCAGCCGAGAAACTGAATGAATTTCTCGCCCGCGTCGAATTCAAGCGCCACACGGAGCGAACCGTGGCAAGCGCTGAAAAGCTGCGCCAGGTTCTACGATTGGTACAGCGCAACGGCTACTGCATCGTGGATCAGGAGCTGGAGTCGGGCTTGCGCTCAATGGCCGTGCCGATTCGCGATTCCGCGGGAAGGGTGGTCGCGGCGCTGAACGTGGGCGCGCATGCGCAACGCGTTTCGATCCAGGATCTGCAAGTCAGATTTCTTCCGCACCTCAAATCCGCAGCTCAGGAACTCTGCGAGATAGTCAGGTAACACCTGTCCGTGCACGGAGCGACTTAACGATGAGCAAAGCTGGCGGATGATAAGTTGGAAGGCTCGGCGGGGGAAGGCTTTTGCGCGGGGACGTGAGCGATATTCGCACGGACGCCCGATTAAAGACTTGACAGCGGCGATTCGAAGCATTAGACCTGCACGCCAGACGGGGTGTATTCAGGATTTGGATGGCGAGCATCGCTGGTTCGAATCGTTTCTTGGGGGTGATTGATGAGGCGAAGTTTAGGGGTCTGGGCTCTCCTTGGGATCATGATTCTCTGCGGCTGGGCGAAGCCGGCATTTTCGCAAGGTGGAGCGAGCGCCGCCCAACTGAATGGAACGGTGCGGGACGCCAGCGGAGGCTCGGTTGCGAAGGCCACCCTCACCTTGCGGGACGTCAGCACCAATCGTAGGTACACCGCCGTTTCGAATGACAACGGTTTTTATGTGATCCCCAGCCTGCCTCCCGGAAGTTACGAATTAACGACGCAAGCCACGGGATTCGCGAAGTCCACACAAACGGGAATCGTGCTGACGGTGGGTCAGGTCGCAACGATCGACGTCTCAGTAAGCGTGGCGCAGAGCGCGGAAAAAGTGGTGGTAACAACGGAAACGCCGCCCGTCGAGCCGACGAGGACGGAGATCAGCCAGGTCATCGATACGAAGCAGATTCAAGACTTACCCATCAGTGGGCGGCTCTTCACGGATTTCGCGCTTTTGACACCAGGAGTGGCCACGGGGCGCACGAGCTTGCAATCCACGATCACGGAGTTTGAAGTGACGCGCATTTCGTTCGGCGGAATGCGCGATTTGAGCAATGCGGTCACGGTGGACGGAGCAGACACGATCAACACGGCGACGGGATCGCAGCGGTCGACGCCATCTCAAGAAGCGGTGAGCGAATTCCGCGTCGTAAACAACGGGTTTGGAGCGGAGTATGGGCGGGCGCTCGGTGGGATCGTCAACATCGTGACGAAATCCGGCACGAACGAGATGCACGGCTCGGCGTACGACTATTTGCAGAACAACGCGACGGACGCGCGATCCCTGCTGCAGCCTGCTCCGCAAGGGGACACACTGCGGCAGAATCAATTCGGGGCGACGCTGGGCGGCCCGATCAAGAAAGACGAGACGTTCTTTTTCATGAATTACGAGGGACAGAGGCGGGCCGAGTCTCCCACTTATCCAACTACGCTGGTGGGGCCGGTGGGGCTTTCGAATGGAACGGAATCCACCGAGCTCGCCTTGATCAATCAGGCAAAAGAGGCTTTGGGGCTTCCGCCAGAAAACATCAATATCCTGACCACGAAAAACACCGACAACGGTCTTATTAAACTCGATCATCAGATCAACAAGAACAATCGGCTCTCGGCAAGATACAACATCTTCGACGGCCGCGAATTGAACTTGCTGGTGGGCGACACACTGGACGGCGGAGGCATTGGAGCGCCGAGCAGCGGCCACGATGCATTCATCCGCGATCAAGCGCTAGTGGGCATTCTCAATTCACAGATTTCTCCGAGCCTCGTGAACACAGCCCTCGTGCAATGGTCGCGGCGGCACTACAACTTTCCTGGCGTTACCGGGCAGCCGAACCTGGACATCCCGAACACCTTGCTCTTCGGCCACAACTTTGGCGTGTTGGACGCAATTTACGAGAGCCGAGTGCAAGCTACGGACTCGATCGGGTGGGTGAAAGGGGCGCATCTGGCCAAATTCGGAGTGGACACAAACTTCATCAATAACTTTGTGATCTGGCCGGGATTCACGCCGATGCGAATCGTTCTGCCGGGCATCAACTGTCTGGTGGAGTTCGCCAATTTTGTGAACCCGGGCGCGGACATACCCATGTCCACGAACCCCGGCGACACGTGTCCGCTGCCGCCGGTCCTGGATGGCACGCCAATTGTTTTTTGGGGAGCTCCGGTTGGGTCTGGCCCAGTTACGCCGGGCTTTGAGCCACCGACGCTTTGCCCCGGGAACGTTTGTACTGCGAACAGCTGGTCAAACGCCTATTTGCCTTCGCAAGCGGCGAATTTCTCGGAGACGTTGAACCACAGCTATTACGGTTTCTACGCTCAGGATCAGTGGAGAATCACTCCGAAGCTGACGTTCAATTACGGTTTGCGGTGGGACTTCGAGAAGGGTTTGGAAAAGCAAATCAACCCGGATTACCGGGGCTGGCAGCCGCGCGTCGGCTTAGCCTATTCGCCGGACAAACACACAGTCATTCGTGCGGGGTTCGGATTGTTTGATGACCGCTACAACCTGTCGTTCCTGTTTATTACGCAGCCGCAAAAGCCCGTGATTATTCCGAATGAAAACCTGCCCGGAATTCGAGATGGTGCGAACTCCGCGACGTGGGTTTTGAACCAGTTGACGCCGGGGCCGCCGAACCCTGGCGGGCAAACCATACTGCCGGCGCAGGCTGCGGCGACCTTGATCACCACAGGCGAGGTGCCGCCAGAATATATTACCGGGCCTCCCGGGACGACCGTCACGGCCGGCGCCGGAATGGTTGACCACAACAGCCGCATTCCTTACTCGGAGCAGGCTACTTTGCAGATTGATAGAGAGCTCGGCCACGGGCTGGTGGTCAGCGCAAGTTATCTCTTTGTTGCCGCGCACAAGCTCGTGCGTGCGGAGAACTTAAACGTCTGTCCTCAGGATGGCCTCACGAACTACGGCTACAAGTTGCCCAGCTGCCGGGCCACCACCTCCAGATTGGCCAGCCGGAAAAGCCAATTTCAGCGGCGCACTCTATACGAATGCTGGTCTGCTCTACTTTACGGACAACAGCGGAAACAGCGTGTACCATGGCGGAACGATCCAGGCGACCCAGCACCTCGGGCAGTACCTGCGGTTTAATGCCAACTATACGTACTCGAAAACGCTGGACGATGGAACGTTCACGACGTTTGTGAGCACGCCGCAAGACTTCTATGACCGTCCGCTCGAACGGGCTAACTCCAACCAGGATATCCGCAATCGCTTTATCGCCAATTTCACGGCGGATGGGCCAGAAAAGACGCTGCTGCGAAATTTCGAGCTAAGCAGCATCATCACGGCGCAATCGGGCCGTCCGTTCACTATGTTTGTGGGCTTCGACGCCAACGGAGACACGAACCCGGTGACGGACCGGGTCGGAGACGCGGCTCGAAACACGTATTGGGGAGACTCTCTCGAGGCGTGGGACCTTCGTTTGTCGCGTCACTTCAATTTCCGGGAGCACGACAGGATCGAGGTCGCTGTGGATGCGTTCAATGCGCTGAACCGTGCCAACGTCAATGAAGTGACGTCGGTGTATGGAACGTATAACTTCTGTGGCCCCGTCCCCGTGCACTATAAGGACGCTTCGTCCCTTGCCATTGAGCGCGTTCAACAATTCGCATGTCCCGCTGAAATGGGAGGCGGCGGACCTCCTGTCCCCAATCCACTATTTGGTGGACCGCGAACGATGTTTAACCCGCGACAATTGCAGTTTTCGCTGAAGTATTCTTTCTAGAGCTTTAGCGCCGGCGCGCGGCACGATGGATGAGGGTCGTTCCGCCCTGCTTATCTGCGCGCTCTCACGCGCGAACACTGCCGACAAAACACGTGAGTTCTTCCCTTCTTCCACGGCAGCCAACATCGTTGCAAAGCGACCGAGCGAGCTTATACTGGCCCGCGAGGCCGCTTCCGTAGCTTCTTTCTATGACCGCAAGCGCTGCTAATACTCGCAGGAGGTGGAAGGCGCAATGCCGGTGACGTTTAAAGACGTTCGCAAGCTCGCCTTATCGCTCGAACACGTGGAAGAAGGCACGTCGTATGGAACGGCGGCATTCAAGATCGGCGGCAATTTAATCGCGCGTCTGAAAGAGGATGGAGAATCGCTCGTGGTGGGCACGACTTTTGAAGAGCGAGAAGAGATGATGGCCGCTGAGCCGGAGACCTACTACATCACCGACCATTATCTGAGTTATCCGTGGGTTTTGGTGCGGCTTTCGCGCGTGCCCTCCGACGCTTTGCGGGATTTGCTAAAAAGGGCAGTGCGATTGGCTTCCCAAAAACCCCGGCGGACGCCGGCGGGCAGAAGAGCCAAGCGTTCGCGGCGAGGATTTGAGCAAGAACGCGATTGAGAATAGCCCAGAGTTCAGGCTGCCGGCGGCAGAAGGTGTCGTAAGTATCGAGCAAACCGCCTTGACGGGACAACGATAACAGCCCCGATTCTAGCCGTACTTGGGCGGATTCACGGACTGATCCATGCCCATGCAGGTCTCGCCGCCTTTTGTGATGTTGACGTTGATCAGCCGCGGGCCATGGGAAGCAAACGCTTCTCTCAGCACGGATTCGAATTCCTCTGGCTGCTCTACTTCTTGCGCGGGCATTCCATAGCCTTCGGCGATTTTCACGATATCAATGCCGGGCAAATCCATGCCGTGAACATTGCGTCCGACTTGCGTGAAATCGCAGAAGGATTTCAGCGCGGTATACTCGCCATTGCGCAGAACGATAAAAATCACGGGCGCTTTGTACTGAACGGCGCTCCAAAGGGCCTGGATGGAATATTGGATAGAACCATCGCCGACCGGGCATACGACTCTCCTCTCGGGATGGGCGAGTTGCAGGCCGACAGCGGCGGGTAGAGCAAATCCTAAAATGCCATTGGGCACGGAATAGAATGAGCCTGGCTCGTCGAGCAGAACAAATTTGTCGAGATCGCCTTTTGAGGAAGGACATTCCTCGGCGACGATCGCGTTTCGCGGCATGACTTTGTTGAGCACGCTGAAAAGATATGCGGCGGTGATGGGATACGCGGGGTCCGGAGGCGCTGGATCTTTTCGAGCAGATAGAGTTTTTTGGTCTCGGGGCTCGGTGTGGGCGCGAAGGTATCCGGCGGCTGAGGCGAGGTTGCCCACGATACTGGTTCCAGCCAGCGCGGCGGCGGCATCCTGCGGAGAATTCGTGATCTGGAAGAGTTTCGTCCCGGGTTTGATGGTGTGGCCGGGGACGTAGGTGTAGTAGAGAAAGACTGGGGCACCAAGAACGACGACGGCGTCATATTCGGCAAGTTGATTGGCCAGCGGGCGCTGCGCGGGCAACAGTCCTCCGCGAAAAAGACGATGCGTGCGTGGAAAAGTCCAGCGCGGAGGGATGGGCTGGTGATACACGTCGGCATTGAGGTGCTCGGCAAGAGCGACGACTTCGTTCCAAGCGTGATCTTCTTCGATTTGCGAGCCTACAACGAGGGCGGGGTTGCTGCTGGAGTTGAGCGCTTGAACGACTTCGTCGAGGGCTGCGGTATCTGGCGGAACGATTCGTGAGACTTCGCGCACGCTCAAGCTTTGGCATTCCTGAGTCCAATCGTCCATGGGAATGGAGAGGAAGACCGGGCCCATGGGCGGCTGAATCGCAAGGTAGTAGCCGCGCGCGATCGCTGTGGGCACATCCTCCGCACGAAGCGGCTCGTAAGCCCATTTCACATAGGGCCTGACGGTTTCAACCGCGCGGCTGACAAGAAAAGGCTCGGCGAGGACATGGCGGCGATCCTGTTGTCCCGCAGTCACGACAAGAGGCGCGTGGCAATAGAACGCGTCGATCAAGGCGGAGAGACCGTTGCCCACGCTGGCGACGGAATGCACGTTGACAAAGGCAGCCTTGCCACGGGCCATCGCGTATCCCAGAGCCATGCCGACGGCGGTGCGTTCGTGCAGACCGAGGACGTACTGAAAATCGGGCGGCATGTCGCGAAGAAAAGGCAATTCGGTTGAGCCAGGATTGCCGAAGATCAGATTCATGCCTAAATCGCGCAAAACCTGATACGTGACTTCTCTCACGGTGCTCAACGTTTCGCTCCGGAATCGATAGAATGCGAGCTGCCGGAAGCGAAGCTATACCATCTTGACGGCGTTTGCATGTTGAATTCGCCCCGCGACAACAAATTCCGTGGCAATTCGGCCGTCGAAGTTGCCGCGGAAATCCGATTATCGCGCGTGACCACAATTGGCCGCTCGTTTTTGTGTATTGTTGAGGGTCCGAGGAGGTACTCGCATGGATGAACGCCAGCGCTACGAGCAGGGGATGAAGACGCGCCGCAGCGTTTTGGGAGACGCGCACGTTGATGCAACGCTCAAGAACCGAACTGAATTTACGGACGCGTTTCAGGATTTGATAACGCGGTACGCCTGGGGAGAGATTTGGAGCAGGCCGGGACTACCCAAGGAAACGCGAAGCATGTTGACGCTGGCGATGATGGTCGCGCTGAATCGTCCCGACGAGTTGCGAATGCATTTGCGGGCGGCGCTGAACATCGGTGTGACACGCGAGCAGATTCAGGAAGTGCTTCTGCAGAGCGCGATTTACTGCGGATTGCCGGCGGCAAATTCGGCGTTCCATATCGCGATGGAAGTCATCGCCGAGCCCAAGCCGTGAAACCATTCCTTAATAATGCAGCGCACTGAAAGCGGCTTCCCGTGAAAACTCAAGTCGGAATTGTCGGAGCTGGACCGGCCGGGCTGATGCTTTCGCATCTTTTGCATTTGCAGGGGATCGAATCGGTCGTGCTGGAGGCGCGAAGCAGGCAGCACGTCGAAGAGCGCGTACGCGCGGGGATTCTCGAGCAGGGTACGGTGGATCTGCTGAACAAAACGGGCGTGGGCGCGCGAATGATGCGGCAAGGGCTCGTGCATCACGGAATTGAACTGCAATTTGCACGGCGGCGGCACCGGATTGATTTTCAGGAGCTCACCGGAGGGAAGTCGGTGATGGTGTACGCGCAGCACGAAGTGTTGAAGGATCTTATCGAGGCGCGCCTCGCGGCGGATGGGCAGCTTTTGTTTGAGATTGAAGACGTCAGCGTGAGTGAGTTGGATGGTGATACGCCGAGAATTAAGTTTCGCAAGGACGGTGCCGATCAGGAGTTGAGTTGCGATTTCATCGCGGGGTGCGACGGATTTCATGGCGTGTGCCGGCCGTCGATTCCGGCGGGAGTGTTGAAGGTATTCGAACGGATTTACCCGTTTGCGTGGCTGGGAATATTGGCGCAGGCTCCGCCCTCTTCGAAAGAGCTCATTTACGCGTACCACGAAAACGGCTTCGCTTTGCTTAGCATGCGTTCGCCGGAGATTTCGCGGCTTTATATTCAGTGCGCGCCGGACGAAGACATCGCGGATTGGCCGGACGCGCGAATTTGGCAGGAGCTGCACACGCGGCTCGAGTGCATTGAGGGCTGGAAGCTTGCGGAGGGGCCCGTGCTGCAGAAGGGCATCACGGGAATGCGGAGTTTTGTTGTTGAGCCGATGCAGTATGGGAAACTTTTTCTTGCGGGAGACTCGGCGCACATTGTTCCGCCGACGGGAGCCAAGGGACTGAATCTGGCGGTGGCGGATATTCGCGTGCTTTCGCGCGCGCTGGGGGAATATTACGCATCGGGGAAAACGGAGCTTCTGAAGAGTTATTCGGCAACTTGCTTGCGGCGGGTGTGGAAAGTGCAGCGGTTTTCGTGGTGGATGACTTCAATGCTGCATCGTTTTTCGGAGGAGAACGCGTTCGACGAGCGGCGCCAGTTAGCGGAGCTGGATTACGTTACCAGTTCGCGGGCGGCCGCAGTGTCGCTTGCAGAAAACTATGTGGGGCTGCCGATGGAGTGAAGCGTTCGTTCGCGGTACAGAGAGGAAAAGAGAGTGCCGAATACGAAGCGATATCAAACGGGGTTGGTGGTTCTTTTTTTCTTCACGTGGGGGAGCGTTTTTCTGGCACGCATGAGCGTTTTGTATTTGGCGCCGTTCATTGCGCCGGATCTCCATTTGAGTCACGCGCAGGTTGGGCTTCTGGCGTCAGGCTTGGCGCTCGCATGGGCGGGGTCGGGATTGATTTTCGGAGCGATATCCGATCGCATCGGGCGACGACCCGTGCTGATTCCCATGGTGTTTCTGTTTTCGGTGATTTCTTGGCTCTCGGGGATTGCGCGCTCCTTTGGAGAGTTGCTGTTTACGCGCACACTGATGGGCATCGCGGAGGGACCGACATGGCCGACGATGACTTCCATGATAGAAGCGTCTTCCGAGCCAAAGAGCCGGGGACGCAACATAGGAATTGTCGTTAGCGCGAGCGCGCTCGCGGGACTGGCGCTGGCGCCGGTACTTGACGACACAAATCGCGACGCGATTCGGATGGCGGACCGCATTTTTTGTCGCGGGAATTCCCGGAATTATTCTGGGCATTCTGATTTGGAAATTTGTGAAGGAGCCGGAATCCGGCGCTCTGCATCACGCGAAACCTTCGCTCAAGGATTATTTGTCTCTCCTTAAGTATCGCAACATGCTGCTCTGCTGCGCCGGGGCGGCGGGCTTCATGACTTGGCTCTTCGTGATGCATTCCTTCGCCCCGTTATATATCACCGAAGTTTCGAAGCGGTCCGCGACAACAGCAGGTTTCATCATTGGCGCCGGCGGGTTGGGCGCTTTTTTGTGGGGCTGGATTTTTCCGTGGATTTCCGACCGCGCGGGACGAAAACCGACGTTGATGTTTGTTGCTCTGGTCTCCGCGACGGCGCCGTTGATTTTTCTAGTGCCATTTCTGATCGCGCACCCGTGGTTGATGGCAGCCGCGGGTTTTTTTGCGAACGCTGGGCATAGCATCGCGCCGCTGGTCTTGGTGCTGATTCCGACGGAGAGCGTGCCGGCAAAGTTTGCCGCTACGGCGATCGGACTGGCGACGCTGGTGGGAGAAATTGTCGGCGGCGCGATGGCGCCAGCGGTGGCCGGCGCCGCCGCAAACCGTTACGGACTGGGAGCACCGCTTTGGATCGCCAGCGCGGGAGCCATCCTGGTTTTGCTTGTGGCTCTATTCATGACGGAAACGGCTCCCTCGAAGACCGGCGGGCTGAAGAACGCTTGACCTGATATCTAAAGTATTTTCGGAATGTCGCGCCCGCGCAGGTTTAATGGCGCGACCCGGCCACTGCTGCTATCTCGGCACCAAGTTTGTTTTTCTCGAAGCTGTCCGTTCGCCCGAAAGCCGGCGGGTGGCCAGGGTACGTAAGAGAAAATTCTGGTGGCATGCCAAGGGATGCATGCACACCTTTGTACTACTTCTCAAAAACAAACCAAGCGGAGGGTGCCTACATTTGGTTTTCGATGCGGGTATTGCGGGGCTTTGCTTTCTTGAAAGAAATGGCGCGCCCGGCCAGATTCGAACTGGCGACCCTCTGCTTAGAAGGCAGACGCTCTATCCAACTGAGCTACGGGCGCATCCGTGTGGATTCAACGACTTTCGATCATGCTGCAGTCATTTTACCCCATTTCAGCATCCATTTAGACTCCACAAGACTCCAGCTCGCGCAGCTTTCACTCATGCCGCCGCCACCTTTCATGGTCAAAGCCGGAAGGGTGGCGCAATCTTCATGGGGCCGTGCGAGGCACCAACTTTAAATCCCCGAGAATCCCAGAAGGCAAGGGCTGAAGATTGGTCAGATCTTGAGCGCGAAAGCGTTCTCCATAACGGTCATCGAGCAGACGGTAACTCGGCAGCGCGCGGCCTGCCATTTCGTTAATAGCGAGATTGCCCACGACGATTCTGAGTTGATTGTCGCCACCATGTAGGTATTTGGTCGCGTCTACTTGATAGGGTGGGAGCCACACCGCCCCTGCTAATCTCTCGTTTACGAAGACCAGAGCCGCTTCGCGCACAGGACTATCGAGCCAAGCTTGCATGCGTGGTGCGCCGGAGCCGGTGCCATCTGCTCCGGATTCAGAAGGCACTGTGGGTACTGGAATAGGTGTGCCAGGCCCAAAATCGAGATAGAGATTTATGCCAGGCTTGAACAGTTCCGCCGGAACGTTCAGCTTTTTCTCATACACAACAGCCCCTGAGTAGTATTTGGTATCAGCATCGTCAGTCCACGAGTGCAACCTTTCCATTTTGAGGGTGCGGCCCAAGTCAGAAAATGTCACGGACCAGTCCGATGCTAGATCCAGTGTTGGTGGCGGCGTGTTGCGCTTAGCCGAGAGAACCTTCGGTCGCTTGCTGCCTGGCTCTCGGTGGTAAAAGACGAGAATACACGACTGATACGGTTCAAACGTGAGTTGTACCGGAGAATCCGCGCTCAGAATTTGCGTGCTTCCGGAAACAGGATCCCAGAGCTCGGCCTGATCCTTGGAGGCGCGAAAACTCGCCTGCGTACGGATCCTCCGATTTCCCGTGTTGGCCAGGAAATAGATATCGGCGAATGGCAGCTTTCGATGCACGAAGCCGATCTCCGGAGCCGCCGGCGACAGAGAGACGTCTTGCTTCATCACGTGCACGAGCGTTTGGCCAAGATCGGCTTCGTCCTCCAGAAAATGACCGGGCGCGCCCGGTTTCTCAAAGAGTGCGTGGGAGATCTGCTGGACTTCCGAAGAGTCTTTCTCGGATTCTTTAAGCCCGGGAGCGAGCATAGGCAAGTTTCCCGTTGCAATGACCGCACCACCACTCCGGGCATAGGCATCGATTTTGCGATACGTGGCAAGCGGCAGACGCTCAAGGTGGGGAAGAACAAGAATAGGATAAGAAATCCCGATCTTATCGATCGCCTCGGCGTCAATGAAATCCACATTGAAGCCGGCGTCGAGAATTTGCTGGATTATCCTGTTCCCTAACAGCACGGCTGCGACTTGATTGACGGAGATGGTGGCCCCTATCGGGGATGAGCCGCCCGGCTCAGATGTAGGACTCGTGATTGTAGCGCTGAATCGTGCCCACGCATCGTCGGTGGGCAGCAGCAGAGCTACATCTATGGCCGGCTTCCCCTGGCGAAGCACATAACTGGCTCGTTGAAGGTATCTTGCGACGTCCGGCATGACGAACCACCATGGATTGTGCTGATTGAATACGCCGGCCGCATAGAAGTGCCAGCCCGGTTCGCCAGCCGATTCCGGAGAATACGGCCATCCGTGCCCAATCAACTGATTACTGCCCTCTAAAAAATAAGCATCGGCGGCGGCTTTCATGTCGAGCGGCGTCGCGCGGAAGACGGGTGAATGCAACCAAGTCCATGTCTCCGAAGAGGTGATCTGCTTACCGAAAAGATGATTAGCGGAAGCAGCCCAGCGCACGGCCGAAAAGCCTTTCCATTGCCAGCCTTCTCCTTCCGGCAGGTCAACCAGTGCGTTGCTCGATAGCGTCACGGGCGGCGTGCCATAATTCTGGGAACGAAACCGCGTGCCATGTTGAGCTGCCCAGTCATGAAGGGGCATGAGGTAGTTTTCGTTTGCCAACTCGCTTAGTGTGCGGCCCCAATCGTGCCGAATTTCGCTGGCCAAGGTGCCATTCTCGCCGGCCAAGGCTGGCAAGTAGGGCGTCAGGTCGTACCCGCGCCGCATCCGAAACTCCTTGAGAAAGTCACCAGTCCAGTCGGATCCGTACACCTCGAGGCTGTCACTGAAGATGGCGTAAGGCGGATTCGATCCAAAAGCTTGCATCAGGCGGTCGCCAGTTGTCCGAAGATAGTTCTCGATTGCGCCGCGATCGTAGTGATCCAGTACGAATCCTTCCGCGCCGATGGCCGGCCGTTTCACTTGCTGCCCCGTGCGGCTGGCGATGAAAAATAGCACGGCGTGTGGTCCGTCGAAACGTGGCAACCATAGGTTGCCATCGCGAGGATCGGGCAGCCGTACCGCATTTTCAGTCACGATTTTGCCTTGCGCGGTGCGAACCAAAAACGCTGCAAGGAATTGCTCTCCACCTTCCAAATCAGGTAAGGCAACCGAGCCTGCCCCATCGGGCACGACAACTGCCGAAACGCGCAGCTTCCCCGCAGCCTGCGTAACCGGGACGTTCGCTCCGCCGTATGGCCACCCGCTGCCGAGCGTCAAGTCAAAGCGCAGACCCAGCTCACGCGCTTTCTCGGAAGCAAAACGGAGCGCGTCCAGGTGCTCTTCCGAAAGAAACGAATAGTTGCGAAAGCCAGAGGCAGCATTGTCGAGCTCAAGGGGGTAGGTTGTCTGAACTTCTACGCCGCCGATACCACCGGCTTTCATTGTCCGAAGCTCCCGCTCCAGTTCATCCCGCGTGACAGACGGGCCGAACCACCACCAGCGCATCATGATTCGACAATCGTCGGGCGGATTCTCGAAGGATCTTCGTAGATCAGCTAGGGGGTCAGTTGGGCTCTGAGCCTGCGCTTGGACTTGCGAGCTCAAGCTTGCTAGAGCAACAATGCAAAAGAAGAGCCGCCACCTCGGCCGTCTGCGCGACATGCGTACATTCTGACTGTCGGCTCGCTAAAAGTCACTGGAACCGCTAGGGAATTGCATGCGCGGCAACCGGGATTTCTTCCTGGCGCATCATGCCGGTGGAGGGCCATTGGCTTTCTCCTTGTGGGACACCGGCAGTGGCTCGTCAAACTCGATGCAATTTTTCTGGGTGACTCGTATCGCGGGCTCGAACGTTTGCACGTCGTACTAAATTCCCAAACCAATTCATTTTCAAGCAGTCTTCAGCTACAGATGCGAGGCTTTCAGCAGGCTGAGCTTTTCTGGGTTAATACAGCAATGCGCTAGCGACGATTCGGCTAAAATCAATGCCCGGACGAGGCCCTGGCGAAAGCCACTTCGGCTTAGAATTTGCTCCGCGCGATACGTTGGCGCAGGTTGTTGCGACACGCCTCGGTGACGCAAGCCTCCAGCGCCTGTTTCCAGATGCCGGCATTTTCGGCCGCGTCGGAGGCGTTCATGAAATCTATCGACAGCACTCGTTCAAGGTCGTTGTACCCCGAATTCCATCTGCTCATGTAGTCCGCATCGCCGCTGTGCGCATCAAAATCCGCCCACTCTTCGTGCAGTGCGCGTAGCCGCTTCAACAAAGGCTGCAGGGGCATCTTCGCCTGATCGCCGAACGCCGTGACTTGCGCTCCGGCCGCTGCCACCTGCGGCCTCGGATCATTCAGCGCCGAGGCTACGAAGGGCTGCAATTCCGGCGGGTTCCGAAGCAGCGCCATGTTGACGAGCAAGCTCCCTTTATGGCAGTCGCTTCCGCCCCGCGCGTAATAAGCTGTCAGAGCGGGTCCCGTTTTTTCCACGCCATACGCAGGCTCGACGCGAAGAAAATAAGTCAGTATCCCCGCCTGCATCGAGCACGGCCAATCCGCCCCGTAAACCTCATAAACTTTTTTCACGCGAGGCAAAATCGCATCCGTTGCGTAGAGCCCAATGATCGGCGAGGCGCGCGACATGCGTTCCGTCCACCGGTCCTCGAGGATTCGAATCAACTCGGCGTCTAGATCCGCGCTGGGCAATAGATTCATCGCATGAATGCGGTTCCAGTCCAGCGGCGTGTCAAACGCCAACACGCGTTCTTGAAACAGCGCTTGCGCTTTCTGCGGGTCGAGCTTGGCGATCTCTTTGAGCGCGGTTTCCCGGATGAACGACGCATTTTGCGCCGGAGGCGCAGTATAAATTTGCGTTAGGATAGCCAGCACCTGATCGGACGGCAGCGTCTGGCTCCAGCGAAAATTCAGAAGATCATTGGCGAGTTCCTGGGGCGGCTGGTCCGGCATCGAAGTCAGGTGCTGCAAGCGAATGCGATCTCGGTCTTCGATCGGAACAGGCAGCAGCTCCGAGCCAAAATAATAGGTGCTCAGATGGTCGAGTGAGTGCAGCGTCGAAGCGCGAATGTCCGGCGCGCGCCGGTCCAGCGTAGATGCAACGAGTTCCCAGTCAGCCACAATTTGATCGCTAAGCTGCGATCGCCAGCCAGCGAGAGCTTCTCGATCCGCCCCGCGGATTGCCGCTGCAGTCAGTGTGGGATTTTTCGCTGCTATTTGCAGCAGAGCTAACTCCTGAATCAGGTTCTCGTCGACAAGCAGCGTTGTATCGCGCAGTCGCGCGCGCAGCAAAGCAATCGCTTCGGCGTGGTTCGGCGCCGCCAGAACCGTAGCCAGAGCGATGGCGTCCGCTCCGCCATAGTTGTTGCGGTGCGTGTAAAGCGAGGCCGCAGCTTTTCGCGCTTTCGGCGTCGCGATTTCAAACAACCTTAACGCTTCGACCGGCGTGAATCGTGGCGCGGTTTGCTGGTGCGCCCGCGCCACGATTTCATCCACTTCGCGCGACGCAGCCGCCAGGTCTTGCGCCAGGATTCGAAACGTGACCATGTTTTCCGACGCAATCGCCGGGCCGCCTTCTGGTTTCACCGCCGCGCTGGGCGGCAGCACCGAATGCGTGACGGCGTATAGCCGGTAGCGCCCTGGTTTCAAAAAGCGCAGATAATGTGTGATCTCGATGGAGTCAAATTGCGGCGCCCCGCCCAGTTTTAAAGTTGGATCGCGCGGCGCAAAAAGATGAGATCCGGAGATCGCGCTGTGAAAGTCCCAGAATTCGCGCAGCGGCTCTCGAACGTCGCCCGGACGATCCGTGAAAAAAGTTTCCAGCACGGATCGCTGGCTGCGATCGAAATACCGTGCCGCGGCAACGTATTTTCCGGGGGCATCGGCCGTGAATTCGTACTTTAGCCGAATCGTCTCCCCAATGTGAAACGTCGTTTGCACCGAATCGAGTGAAATCTTGAGGTGTACGTCCGGAGGATTTGCAGCAAGAGCCTTCTGATGCTGCGCTTCGAACGCGCTTTGCGGTCCCGCGGGAGACACTACGGCGAAACAAAGAATTCCCACGAAGGTCAAGAGTCGCTGCAGCATAGCGCTTGCTGCCTCCAGTATAGAACGCGCGCGAAGCATGCCCTTGCATACCGTCCGGCTTAGTACTCAGTGGGTAACGCAAGCCCCGAGATTTCAGAAATTCCCCCCGACGCAGTGCAAGATAACTTCATGACATCGTTCTAACCGCGAGACGAATTCTTTCGGAGGGTTCTCATGAAGATGTCTGAACGGACTATTGGGCTTGGGGTGTGCCTGATCGCTCTGCCGGCCCTGTTGCTTTGGAATGCCGCCGCGCAAACAAGGGACGCGGTCAAAAACGACGTGGTCATGTCGCCCGCGCTGACCATCTACAACCAGCAATTCGCCGTAGTGCGCCACGGCTTGGCGCTCGACCTGAAATCGGGGCAAAACCACGTCGAAGTCACCGATATTACCGGCCACCTGGAACCCGACTCCGTCTTCTTACGCTCGCTCGATGCGAGCCGGCATTTGCAGATCCTCGAGCAGAACTATCGCAACGATCCGGTCTCCGAGCAATTGTTGCTGTCGCTCTACGAGGGCAAGACCATCGACTTTCTCGCTCCCGACAAAACCACCGTCCAGGGAAAGATTATTCGCAGCGGCTTCGTCCCACATTCCACCGCCGTCTATGGCCAGCGCTACTACCAGGCTCAGGCTACTTTCGTTCAAGAGGGCGCCGGGCAACCGGTGATTGAAGTAAACGGCAAGCTGCAATTTACATTGCCGGGGCAGCCGCTTTTTCCCGCGCTTGCCGATGACACGGTCCTGAAACCGACACTATCTTGGGAACTCGAAACCGACAAGCCCGGTAAAGCCAGCGCCGAACTGAGCTACGTCACCGGCGGAATGAACTGGGAAGCCAGCTACAACCTCGTCGCGCCGCCGAAGGGGGATAATCTGGACCTTTTGGGCTGGGTCACCCTGGATAACCAGAGCGGAAAAACCTTCCGCGACGCACGCATCAAGCTGATGGCTGGAGACGTCAACAAGATCCAGCAGAACGGAATGTACAGCGCAGGCCAATCAGCCGCAATTTCAGTAGATGGAGCAATCATGGGCGGGCCACAAGTCACCGAGAAAACCTTCGACGAATATCACCTCTATACTCTCGAGCGCCCGACCACTCTCCACGACCGCGAAACCAAGCAAGTCGAATTCGTACGCGCCGCCGGCGTCAAATCCAAAACCATCTACGTCTACGACGGCTGGAAAGCCGATCAAAATTACCGTGGCTGGCCCATGGAGAACATCCGCACCGCAGACGCTTTCGGCACGCAGTCCAATCCCAAAGTTTGGGTCATGCAGGAATTCAAAAACAGCGCCGAAAATCATCTCGGCATGCCGCTCCCCAAAGGTCGCGTCCGTTTCTACCGCCGCGATGACGACGGCCAGCTCGAATTCACCGGCGAAAACGAAATCGATCACACTCCGAAAGACGAATTAATCCGCATCTACACTGGCAACGCCTTCGACCTGACCGGCGAACGCCGCCGCGTCGACTTCAAACTAAACCAACAGGCCCGCTGGGTCGACGAAAGCTTCGAAATCAAAGTCCGCAACCACAAAACTACACCCGTCGAACTTCGCATCGTCGAACATCTCTACCGCTGGTCCAACTGGGATATCGCCAAAAGTTCCGACCCCTTCAAAAAGGTTGACTCCCAAACCGCCGCGTTCACCGTCGAAATCCCTCCCGACGGCGAAAAAATCCTCACCTATCAGGTCCACTACTCTTGGTAACCGGATGCGTTTTGCCGGAAACGACGGTGTCAATCTTCCACCGTTACCTCGCCGCCTTGGTATTTGCCCTTCTGTATCTTCCGGCAATGGCGTTCGCTCAGGCTCCTCCTCAAGCCGCCGGCCCTCTGCCGGCCCTCCAGGCGCGCCTCGAAGATCACCGCGGCCTCGCGCAAGATCATGCTTTCGTGTTCCTAGGCTCCGTTTCCCTGAACCGCACAATTCCGCGCCCAACCTGCAAAGCCGGAGTCGAACACAGAATCGCTTATCGCGTCACGGAAGTACTGTGGGCTGAACCCGATTCGCCTGTCGTTCCCGATTACAGCATTGAAAAGGGTTTTATCTATTGTGCTCAAAAACAGCTTCCCATTCCGCAATTCGCCGTCGGCGCAAAGGTCATCGTCTTCTGCGGATTGCGGCTCGGCTTCTTCCAATGTCTTCCTCCGGTCCTGTTCACCGGCGAAAACCTACGAACCATTCAGGTCTGGCTCAAGGAACTATTCCACGAGGAGGGCGACCCCGCGCTCCTTCGAATCCATGAAGCATTGCTTCAATCTGCGGCTCTCCTACGCAAGCGGGCCGCAATATCGGCTGCGATGGTCAACGACCATCAGAATCGCCCCTTTGTGTTCGTCGGCAGCGTCACCAATATCGAAAAGCTGCCCCAATTCCCGGCTCCGATGTCGGTGATTCCCCGTCGGCATATGGATGTCTCGGTTTCTCAAGTTCTGTGGGGTGAGTTCAATGAACCTGTAGTACACGCTTGGTGCAATTCGCGGGCCTGTGGCGGCGCTGCGCTAAATGAAGAAGTTATCCTCCACTGCAGCCCGGCGCCCTCCTTTGACGAATGTTCGTCGCCCGCTCCTTTTTCGGAGGGCAGTTTGAAAAAGGTGCAGTTCTGGATCGCTGAAATTAGCCAAAAGTAACCCAATTTCTTTTCGCTACGGTTGTCCCTCAGGGCTGGAAAAGGACACTACGGCTCGAACAGAAATTTGACCGTGACGGTCACGTGAGCGGGCACCGGTTTGCCGTGAAGCTTGGCCGGCTCGTATTGATACTGTTTCAGAGCCTCCGAAGCCGCGTTCCGCAGCGTCGCCGCCCCCGAGAGCACCTTCATCGATTTCACGTGCCCCGACGCATCCACGAGCGCGTCGAGCGTCACGCTATCCCCGTTGCCCGGCGCAAAATATTGCAACATGCTCGGTGAAGCCACCGCGCGAACGGACTTGATCAATTTCGGGGGCACGATGCCCGCTCCGTCTGTCGATGGCACCGCGGAAACCATGGCGGCTTTGCTCAATCCCAGCGGCGCGGAACGCTTTCCGGCAGAGGGGGTGGCCTCTGGTTTTTCCTGCGCTGCTTCCGCGTCTGCGCCCGCGTCAGGCGCTGGTTTTGCTTCTTTCCCTTCCTCTGTCAGCGAGGGCGAGTGAGTCTTCGTTGCTTTTGACGGCGTGGGTTGCGTTGCCTGTTCTGCCTCCGTACCTGGCGCTCTTGTCGCAATCTCGCTCGCCTGTGGCGTCTTGCCCTCCTCGGCGTGAGCGATCCCTGCTTTTTGCTCTGCGTGCGGAGCTGCCGGGCGCGCGCCAACGCTTGCGGCGGGGCTGGAAAGAACATTCTTCCGCTGCGGCAGCCACGGAAGCAGGTTTTGATACCACGCCGCGGCCGCCGTGATAATTACAAACGCTGCAAAAAGTACGTCTTTGCGCATCGCGGCGCGCTGGGGGTCCGCCGCGATTTTCTGCGCAGGCTTGGTAGGGGCCTTCGCCGGCTCCTTTGCGCCTTCGAAATGCAGCGCAGCCTTCGGCAGAAGATCTTGTGCGGAGAATGTGGGCTCGACGCGTCCGCTCGGCAGGGAACTCGGTTCAGGAGAAAGAGCGACGACGGCGTCGGCGAGATCGCTGGAAATTTCTGCCGGTGATTTCGGCGGCGCTTCTCCATCCGCCGCCTCCGATTCTGGAGGCGTTTGGCTGGATCCCTCTGCCGTTGCAGGAACCTGCGGCGCAACACCGGCGGGCGCGCGCGAAGCTTCGGGAATTGCTGCCCGGGAAACATTCGGCGTCACGGCGGAGACGGAAGGACTTCCGGCCACAATCTGTGTCTGCAACAGTTTCAATTGCTCGCGCAGAACTTCCACTTCGTCCTTCAACGCCGAGACTTCTTCGGCGCTTGGAGCTAGGGTGGGCTCGATGGGTTCGTCGCCGATAAAGTCTTCTTCCGCTGGCGCCGGGTGATCTGCTGTTTTTTGCTGGGCGTCGGCAGGAGCCGCCGCCGTCGTTTTGGGAAACTCGATGCCCCAAAACCCGGGCGAGGCCTCGCTGAATTCCACCTCGACGTAACAAATTGTCGGCCGAAAGTCGCGTTTGCGCGTCACTTGCGCCACCACTTCGCGCTTCGTTTCCTTGTGGGTTAGAAACAGCAGCTGCCCGGCAATGACGCTCGAGGACAGCTTCAAGACTCCGCCATTTTCAAAAACCAGCGCCGTGGTGGTCTCTTCCGTGAAGAGCTCACGCTGCCCGCCCTTTTCCGAGGGGCGCGCACCGATGGCGATCACCTGCACCTCGCAAGCAACGGCATTCATCCTGGGTTTGTTGGGAGCGGTTTCCCCAGAAGTTTTTAAGGGGCTCGCCGAGGGCGAGACAGTCGAAGGAATATGATCCACTGCGGAAGCCACGATTGTGTTGTCCCTCGTGCGCCGGAGGGCGACGCATCTTTATTAGACGATCAGGCCGCGGAGGGCCCCACACGCAGCGGCCCAGACAACGCACGATTCTCGCAGGCTTCTGCCTCCCTGCCGATAGTACAAACGTACTGCGTTGCGGAAGCTGTCCCAAAGGACAGCACATTTCCACAAGAGAAAGGAGTCCCGAATTCGAGCCATTGCAACCTGCGCAAGGTTCTATGCCCCAGATTTCCTACTTGACGACACGCCTCCGTCTGCTATCCTTATCTCAGGCATTTTTACGGGTTCCCAGCGCGGCAGCAGTCCTGCCGTCTTTTCTTTTTTGGGCTCTCCCAAGGTGGCACCGCCAATCCTGGCGGTGCGCAGTTCATCCCGAGATACCCATCCAAAAAAATGGACCGCAGGGCAGCTCCCAGTGGTCTTTCCCGGTAGCGCCCAGATGCAGCTGGGAAGCTCACGCTGCCTAGTTTCCCGACTCACATCACCGAATTTAGACCCTGAGCTAGGGCCGCCAGTAAGTCCTTTATAATCAGCGTTTACAGACCTCTGTAACCGTTGATTCTAAAGGGCTTACAGAAAAGCTAAGTCCTTTAGATGCAACATTTACAAAAAAGAGGGGGAGGGGGTAGGCGATACAGGGTATAGCCGGGGGGCATCGCTGACAAACTAGTCCGTGATCATTCTTTGAAGAATGGTGGCTCAGACGAGCGGCAGCGACCCGTCAACTCTGCGTTCTCGGCTGGGCGTCTGCCGGCACTTTCGGCGTATCCAGTTCCTTCAGCAGCGCCTTGCCCTTGCGGAACCAAGGCCGCTCATACCGCTGCATGTAGCGGGGCAAAGTCCGTTTCTTTGCCAGCAGCTTCTGCGCCCACTCGCGCGCCTCCGCGGGCCGGCCCGCAAGCTTCAGAAAATTCGCATAGTTGTAAAGTGTCTCGGTCGTCGTCGAGAATTGCGCCACGTCAACGTAGAGCTGCTCGGCGCGCTCCAATTGCCCCGTTTGTGCGTAGGAATCCGCCAGAAGCCCGGCGGCCCGGTAGTAATCGAACTTTCGATCGCTTGCGACCACGCGCTCCAGATCGGGGATCGCCGCTGCGAAATCGGCCAATCCGAGCGAAGCCTGCGCGCGGTAATAAAATGTGTAAACCGAATCGCTGCGCGCCGCGATCGCATTCGTAAACGCCTCGTGCGCCTTTTCAAATTGTTTCTGGTCCTTGTAGAGCTCGCCAAGCTCTTCAAAGTTTGCTGCGGAAGGATTGTCCAGGATCTGTGTTTCCACGATCTGGATGCGCGACCTTCGCCCAAACCCTTGAAACACGCCGCGCAGAAGACCGAGATCAGGCAGCACTTCCGCCACGATGTACACGCCCGCGCCGAGAAAGCCGCCGAAGAAAATGACGAAGAACCAGTAATTCTCAGGCCGCCGACGGACGAAGTGCACGATCGCGAGGATCTGCAAAATGAATCCCCAAGGATAGAAGAGGTGGCTTAAGCCAAACATGGACGACCGCCCTTGTAAGCAGCATCTCTGGCCCGCGCCAAATCGTCAAACGAAACGCCTCGCCGGTAGGTGCGGAAGTAACTGTCCTCTAGGGCACCGGGCCATCTTCCAACAATCCAACTGAACAGGCACTTGAATATGGAGACTGAGCTTCCAACCATTCAGTATAATCGTCGCTCCCTATTGCCAAAATAACGGGAGGTTCATCTTGGACAGCCAACTCGATCTGTTAGCGCAAATCAAAAAACTTCGCAGAGATATTCTCTGGATGAAATGCGTGGCGGCGGCAGTGTTCCTATGTCTGGCAGCGGTCAGCGTGGCTAATTGGAGGAGACACCCCGCGACCGTCGAAGCAAACGAGTTTCTTCTCAAAGATCACTCAGGAAATGTTGTCGCTCGACTTGGGCAATATGGTTTCAGTGATACCTGTCTGACTTTGACAGCGAAACAGAATGTTTCAATGGCGAATCTGTGCGTTCAGGATAGTGAGGGCAGCAGCCTAGACCTTCACAATGTCAAAAGCGAATCACGTGCAACACTGACACCAGGTTTCAACTCTTACGAACCGCTGACTCGCTTTCAACCTGCATTGGTAATTAGTGACGCCATGAATTCCCATTTTGTGCACATCGACGTGGGAGCCGAGACAAAGCTGATTATGGGTAACGACTCGAAGGATTCCGTTTCAATTTCCTCTCGCGCTGGGGAACCACAAATTGTTCTCTTCGGCGTGAATCAAAAGCCTATCTGGTCGAGCCATTAGCAGTTTTCGTCGCAACCAAATCGCTAAGACCGGATGAACGCGGTAACCGGAAGCTGAACCGCAACCCCTACCATGGCCAACGGGCTTTGCTATGATGAGTTGAATGAATCCCATTGAAACATTGGGGATGGCTCTCGGCGCTGGATTTTCCTCGGGATTGAATCTCTACGCAACGGTCGCGACGCTCGGAATTTTGGAACGATTCGGAATCATCCATCTTCCGCAGTCGCTACACGCGCTTGCGCACCCCGCGGTTCTCTCGATCGCGATAGTTCTCTATATTGTTGAGTTTTTTGCGGACAAAATTCCGTACGTCGACACCGTTTGGGACGCGCTTCACACGTTCATTCGTCCGCCCGCTGCCGCGTTCCTGGCATACAGCGCTGCCGGGGCTGCTCCGGCAGAGTGGCGCTGGGCTGCCGCGCTTCTCGCAGGTGGCGTCGCGCTAACCTCTCACGGCACGAAGGCCAGCGCGCGCGCCGCCGTTAACACCACGCCGGAGCCGTTCAGCAATTGGGCGCTGAGTTTCGGAGAAGACGTCTTGGCAGTTTGGCTGACGTGGATGGCTACTGCGCATCCCTTAGCCACAACGATCATCGTCGTCGCCCTGGTAGCGCTCTCCGCTTTTTTGCTATTCCACCTCTTCCGATTCGCGCGGCGCGCGCTGCAAAAGCTGTTCGCAATCTAAGACGATGTGGAGTGCGGCAGCTCTGCTGCCGCTTTTCTTACCGAGGAGGGCGACGTTCTCCTCGCCCAGGCGCGTCGAGCGCTACTTAAGATAAGTCGCCAGCCAATCCAAAAACGTCTTGTACCAGAACTGGCTATTCTGCGGCTTGAGAATCCAGTGGCCTTCATCCGGAAAAACGACCAGCTTCGACGGCACGCCCTGTCTTTGCATGGTGTTGAAAAATTCCAGCGATTGCGTATACGGCACGCGATAATCCCGCTCGCCGGCGATCACCAGCGTTGGCGTTTTGAATTTTCCCAAGTCGCTCGCATACGTCATCGGCGCCCATTTGCGGTAACTCTCGGGATTTGTCCACGGCATGCCCTGCATATCGTGTTCTTCAAACCATAGCTCTTCCGTGGCGTACATCGAGTTTTTGTCGTAAATGCCGGCGTGGCTGATGATGGCCTTGAAGCGGCCGGTATGCGTGGCAATCCAGTCCGCCATGTAGCCGCCGAAGGATCCGCCGGCAGCCGCCATGCGCGTTCCATCGATGTAGGTATATTTTTTCAGGGCGAAATCGACGCCGTCCATCACGTCCACGTACGCCTTGCCGCCCCAGTCGTTGGTGATTTCATCGGTGAATTTCTGGCCGTAGCCGGTCGAGCCGCGGCGGTTGATCATCAGCGTCACGTACCCCGGCGCGGAAAATACTTGCGCGTTCCAACGGTAGCCCCACGCGTTCGACCACATCGTCTGCGGCCCGCCGTGCAGCAGCACCAATAGGGGATACTTCTTCGAGGCGTCGAAATCCGGCGGCCGAATCAACATGGCTTGCACTTTGGTTCCACTCGCGCCCTCGAACCAAAATGTTTCCGGCTCGTTCATTTTCAGCGACGCGAGGATCGAATCGTTCTGATGCGTAAGCTGCCGCACGCCGCTTCCATCGCTAGCGGCCGCAAAAATCTCCGCAGGATGCGTCAAACTCGTGCGCTCGAATACCAGCGTTTTGCCGTCCCCGCTCAAGGAGAGGCCCAGGTTGTAGCTGTTTGCAATCAGTTTCTTTGGCGCGTCTCCCACGCGCGGGGCCATCGTGTAAATCGGCTGCAGCGTTTCGTCTTCCGCCGTGAAATAAATCGTTCTGCTGTCGGCCGACCAAGTCAGCTCGTTGGCGCTGCGGTCAAATGCTTCCGATAAATTCTCGATTTTTCCCGTCGCGCGGTCGTAGAGCATCACGCGCCAGCGGTCGGATTCGTATTCCGCCGTCAATTGCGCGTGATACGCAATGTACTTTCCATCCGGCGAATACGCCGGCCCGCCATCAAAGCCAGGCTGCGTCGTGATTCGTTTCGCTTCGCCGCCCGCCACGGGCACAACAAACAAATCTCCGTTCGTGCTGATCGCTTCAACGGGATCGGTCACGGCCGTGAAACAAATCTCTTTCGAGTCTGGCGAAAAATTCAAATCGCCAGGGCCGCCGCGCTCGTCGGGAGGCACATCATAATTCGCTCCAGGCGTCAGATCGCGCGGAGCTACAGCTACCGTCCACCGGAACGACAAACAGATGGCCCCGTTTGCCGTCGTTCCAGTGCGTCCAATGCCGGTAAAGCAGGTGCTCGGCGACATGCGCCTTCACTTTGTCTTTTTCTTTCTCCGCGTCTCGCGCGCTGTTGCACGCATCGTCTTTGCAATCCGGATACACGCCCGACGTGAACGCGATCGTCTTCCCATCCGGTGACCACTTCACAATGTCCGCGCCCGTCGAAATATGCGTCAACGGCTTCGCCTCGCCACCATCCATGGAGAGCAAATACACCTGCGAATCACCGCTGCGCGACGACAAAAAGGCGATCATCTTTCCATCCAGCGACCACACCGGCGACGAGTCGTGCCCGCTCTGTGTCAGTTGCAGCGAATCTCCGCCTGCCGTCGGAACAATCCAGATATTGCTCACGCCGCGATTGGCATCCATGTCCGGCGTCGACACGCTAGTACGCCACCCACTTGCCGTCCGGCGACACCTGCGCTTCTCCGACGCGATGCATCTGGATCATGTCGTCAAACGTGATGGCATGTTTTCCGGCGTCTTGCGCGTGCACGCCGGCCTGATGGCGAGTAGCGCCGCGCAAAACGAGCTGCAGCGCAGAATGTTTCGTTGCATTGGGTTGCCTCCCGGTGGTTTACGGTGAGTCGCATTTCTCAGTGCGGAACTCTGGATAATGTCACGATTCGTGTGTGATTCCAAGCGAGGGCTCGCGCGAGCGATTATTCTTTCGCGGAAGCCACGGGCGGCGCTTTCATTTTTGCGATTTCGCCGAGCAGGTCCGGCTTTCCGCTGAGGCGTTCCAGGTGTGGATAACGCTCGCCGCCGTGATAGTCGACGCTGTAGGTGCGAAAGAAATCTTCATTCTCGATCAGCAGCTCAATCGGCGCTACGCCGTCCTTTGCTTGCCGGATCGCGGCACGAAGATCGTCCGGATTCCATCTCCTGCCGTTGACCGCAAGCAGCTTCATGCCCGGGAGCGATTCCCGCCTGGGCCGCCGCGGAGCCGGGAATCACATCGATGATCTCGTCGCTGTTATCGCCGCCCGTGTCGCGCACTAAAATTCCGAGCGAAAACTGCACATCCGTCAGGTGCATGGCGGCCTCGCCCGCTTCGCGGCTCTCGTTCGGAGTTTCGCGTATAGACGAGTTTCCATCCGCTATTTTCCAGGCCGCCCAGCGGCGCGCCCGGTCCGTGCGAATTCACGCGCTGCGTGAAAAATGTCCGCCAATCGTAGGCAGCGACCTCTTGCATGGCCGCAACGACATCCTCAAAAGTGTACGGCACGATTTTCGGCCCCGTATTTTCTCCCCCTTCGAATTTCCGGCAAAAATCATCCAGCGATTTCTTTCCGTTGGTCACTTGACGGATGATGGTGTCCGCCTCCAACCAAATCAACGTGCCCTCGTCGTAGTAGTCCGTGTCGCGGCGCCATGTCTTGTATTCATCCGGCGATGCATAGAGCATTTGCGCCGCGACCGCCGTGTCTTCCAGGTCGCGCCACGATCGCCCCTTTCGGTTGTCCAAGTACGCCGCCACCCACGCGAGATTCTCTCGCAACCTCTCCGGAGTCCAGCTTCCGATGCGCGCCGAAAGCATCGTCCCGTAATACTGGGTCATCCCTTCATACACCCAGAGCAAATCGCCTTTCATCGGCTCTTGATAATTCGGAGTAGCGAGCCCCGCGGGCCTTCGATATTTTCCATTCCACGAATGCGTGAACTCGTGCGGCAATAAATCCGTCATGGCGTCTTCGATGTTGGCGTCCTGGAAAGTGCGAGACGGCACGCGGTTGTCGCTCGATTCGTGATGCTCGACGCCGTCCGTTTCCACGTTGTCGCTTTCCGTGAGCAGGAAATCGTAACGGCGGTAATGGCGAGCGCCGAAAAGCGCTCCCGTTTCCGCCACTAACTGCCGCCACTGCTGAACAGTGTCGGGCGCGACCTCCAGTCCCGGCTTCGGTTTCCGCAGCAATGTAGATGTGGTGCTCGGGTTTTTGCCCGGGCGACAAATCGATCACACGCATGTGCGCGCCCATCAGCACCGGGGAATCCACGAGCGTCGTCAAGCTCGCCGGTTGAAACTCGATCGATCCACCGGCCTCGGTTGCGACAGGCAACGCGGTTCCATATTTCCATCCCGCCGGAATCCGCAAACTTGCTGCGTAGGTGAGATCATCGCTCTTCGCGCCTTGCGGGTAGAGAAGCACGGTGTACCAGTTCAAGATGGCGAGTTGCGCCGTCGCCGAGGGATTCTCGCGTCCGGCGCTGGGCCCCGCGGGCGAGACGTAATCCAGTGAGACTTCAAGTTCGCTCACGCCGGCGGGAACCTGGCAGTGAAAGGCGAACATGTCCGACGTCGTCGCGCCGCCATTCGATTGGTTTGCCATCCGCTCGAAAGAGCAGGCCCGTCAGGTTGACAATCGGCCCAACGGGAGAATGTTCTCCAGGAATCCATTTTGGATAGACAAGTGTGAGCGGGCCTGCCGTCACCGGGAACACCACTTTCGCGTGAAAAATATGTTTCGTAGCTTCGCGCAAATCGACGCTGAGACGCACGGGTTTTCGCGCAGCTTGCGCGCGCACTGGAACGGCGGGAATAAAGAGGGAAGCGATTGTCAGCAGAATCCAGCAAGGAATGCGCTTGAACATCGATGAGGTCTCCCTAGAACTTGCGCCAGCGTAGCATAGTTGCGGGGCGAGCAAGCACGCTCAGAAATTCTGCGCGAACCAGTTCGCATGCCGCGCGCTTCGTGGCGGACCGCGCGGGTCTGCTACAATCGCTCAGCGAGTCCGTATGTCAAACGACGCCGCTCTATTTCCGCGCAATTTTCGTCAGGAGTTACCCATCGCCGTCCGTGGCGAGGGCTGCTGGCTCTTTTCCGCGGATGGACGCAAGTTTCTGGATGCAGCAGGGCAGGCCGCGGTCATCAACATCGGCCACGGCGTTCCGGAAATTGGCCGGGCGATGGCCGAGCAATCGTCGAAACTCGCCTTTGCGCACAGTTCGCAATTCCATTCTCCGCCGGCGGAAAAACTTGCGGCGCGACTGCTCGCGATGGCGCCGCCAAATTTTCAAAAAGGCGGCCGCGTCTACTTCACGTCAGGTGGATCCGAAGCGGCGGAAACGGCCATTAAACTTGTGCGTCAATACCATCTGGAAAAAGGGCAGGCCGCTCGTTACCGGGTGCTTTCGCGCCGCCAGAGTTATCACGGCAGCACGCTGGGGGCGATGACCGTTAGCGGCAACGTCGCGCGCCGGGCGCCGTATCAGCCGATGCTCGCGGAATGGGGCCACATCGCTCCTTGTTTTTGCTATCACTGCCCATTTGAAAAAACATTTCCTGAATGCCATCTAGCTTGCGCCGATGATCTGGATGCTTTTTTGGCCGGGAGCGACGCTGCTTCCGCCGCCGCTTTCATCTTCGAGCCTGTCGTTGGCGCAACTCTTGGCGGCGCGGTGCCGCCGGCGGGCTACGTCGCGCGCATCGCCGAGATTTGCCGCAAGCAGGGAATTCTTCTCGTGGCCGATGAAGTTATGACTGGCATCGGCCGCACGGGCAAGCCATTTGCCGTGCAGCACTGGGGCGTCGAGCCGGACATAATCCTCTGCGGGAAGGGAATTGCGAGCGGTTACGCGCCGCTGGGTGCGGTTCTCGTCGCGCCGAATGTCGTGGAAGCATTTGAAAAGGGGACCGGCACGTTCAAGCACGGATTTACGTACCAGGCGCATCCTGTCGCGACTGCTGCCGGCAACGCCGTGCTCGATTACATCGAGTCGCACAATCTTTTCGCGCGCGTGCCTGGCGCCGCACTGGCGCTGTGCAATGCTCTCGCACCGCTTCTTTCTCATCGCCACGTCGGCGACATCCGCGGGCTCGGGCTGCTTGTCGGCATTGAATTTGTCCGCGACAAGGCGACGCGGGCGCCTTTCGAGCCAGCGCAAGCCATTGCCGAGAAAATTCGCGCTGCTGCGATGGAAGAAGGGGTGCTGGTCTATCCGACGCCGGGATGCGTGGACGGCACGCGCGGCGACCACATTCTGCTCGCGCCTGCTTTTATCGTTACGCCCGAGGAGTCGGGGATAATCGCGGCGGCGCTGGCGTCAGCCCTGGCGAATGTATTTTCCAATTAACGCGTAGCTGTTTTTCTTGTTGGTAGCGTAGTCTGTCTCTGCATTGCCTAGAGGAGCCAAATCGAAAATGCGCCGTCTCTCCTTCAAGATCGCACTACTATTCTGCACAGGACTCCTAACATCATTCTCAGTCCCGGCTCAGGATAAGCCTCCCGCTAAGCCTCGCGCACGCGATCTCGGCGTTCCATTCGATGGCACGCCCGGCCCGCTCAACGCCATCACCGACGTTTCCGGTGTTACGGTCGGGCACACAACTCTTATTTCTGGGGAAGGAAAACTGCAGATTGGCAAGGGGCCGGTGCGCACAGGAGTGACCGCAATTCTTCCACGCGGAAAAGATACGATGTCCAATCCGGTTTTTGCGGGATGGTGGTCGCTGAACGGCAATGGCGAAATGACCGGGACGACGTGGGTGGAAGAGTCGGGATTTCTCGAAGGCCCGGTGATGATTACGAACACGCACAGCGTCGGAGTCGTTCGCGATGCGGTGATTCAGTGGCGCGTGAACCACGGCCAGCCTGATCCCACGGGATATTGGTGGTCGCTACCGGTGGTCGCGGAGACGTGGGACGGATGGCTGAACGACATCAACGGATTTCATGTGAAGGCAGAGGACGCGTTTCATGCGATTGATTCGGCGCATGGCGGACCAGTGGAAGAAGGGGCGGTTGGCGGCGGAACGGGAATGGTTTGCAATGAATTTAAGGGAGGCATCGGAACTTCGTCGCGCACGTTTGGGATAAAGGGCACGAGCTACACCGTGGGCGTTCTGGTGCAGTGCAATTACGGGGTGCGGCCGAATCTGCGCATCGCCGGCGTTCCCGTCGGCAAGGAAATTCCTGAAGAAGCGGCTTACAGTTCCGCGTCATTTGGCGAAGTAGATCGGGGTTCGATTATTGTTGTTGTAGCAACGGACGTGCCGCTCGTTTCGCATCAACTGAAACGCCTGGCGCGGCGTGTATCTCTCGGGCTGGGCCGCGACGGGAGTATTTCCGGCAACGGCTCTGGCGATATTTTCATCGCGTTTTCAACAGCGAACCCTGGCGTGGACGGCGCGGATCACGTCGTCGAACTTAAAATGCTTCCCAACGATTTGATCGAGCCGGTGTTTGCCTCGACGGTGCAGGCCACGGAGGAAGCGGTGATCAACGCCATGGTCGCCGCGGAAACCATGACGGGCATTGAGAATCATAAGGTGATTGCGTTACCGCACGATCGCTTGCGTGAAGTTTTAAAGAAATATAACCGCCTGGTGCAATGAAACTCCTCGACAATTTCTTTTCAATGCAGACGCGAGGGGAATCGCGCTTTCTGCATTGCAGATGGAGCGTCCCTGGATTAGTTTTTTTTGCGTTTTCGGCTATTCCGCTGGTTTATTCGTGTTCGTCGCCTCCGCGGCCTTCTTTGGCGATTACGCACGTCACGCTCATCGACGGGACGGGCGCCGCGGCCCTACCGGATGTGACGGTTTTTATCGCGGAAGAACGAATCGCCGCCATCGGGCCGTCACGATCGGTGTTCATTCCTCGAACCACAAAGACTCTCGACGCGACCGGGAAATTCTTGATCCCGGGGCTTGTCGATATGCACGTGCATTTAACGGGAGCTTCCGAGCCAACGGGGAGCCGCGAATTTATTCTGCCACTGCTGCTTGCGAACGGGATCACGACGGCGCGTGACATGGGCGGTGATCTCGACGCTCTCCTGAAACTCAGGAAGGAAATTGAAAGCGGCAA
Source organism: uncultured Acidobacteriota bacterium (assembly GCA_963804545.1). Lineage (GTDB taxonomy): Bacteria > Acidobacteriota > Terriglobia > Acidiferrales > UBA7541 > Acidiferrum. The sequence goes on along the minus strand of CAWDQW010000003.1, from coordinate 530,180 downwards.
ACTGCAAGCCCCACAGATTTTTTTTGCCGGCCCTTATCTCGATGGGAGCCCGCCATTTTTCCAGCCGTCGCTGGTGGTTACCAATGCCACGGAAGCGGCCGAGGATGTCCACTCTCTGATTTCACGCGGCGCGGATTTCATCAAGGTGCAATCAAACCTCAGGCGCGAAGCGTATTTCGCTATCGCGGATGTTTGCAGGCGCGACCACATTACTTTTGTCGGGCACGTTCCGGATCGCGTCAGCGCAGCCGAAGCCTCTGATGCGGGGCAGAAAAGCATCGAGCATCTTACCGGGGTGCTTCGTGCGTGTTCCAGCGAAGAGCCTTTGCTGATGCGAAAACAGTTTGCGGCAGGGCCCAAAAAGGGGACGGTGGGACAATCGGTGAATCGCGAACTCGCGTGGCAGATCGAGTTGTTGCAAAGCTATTCGGACGAGCAGGCAGCGGCGCTGATTGCGAAATTCGTCCGCAATCAGACCTGGCAGGTACCGACTTTGATCCTTCTGCGCAACGACGCATTTCCGACGCCAGAGAGCGATCCCTCGCGCGATCCTCGACGCAAGTACATTCCACTGCAGGTTCTGGCGAATTGGGAGAAAGGGACGAAGGACCGCGACAAGGGAGCGACGGCCGAGGAGTTCGCGCTACGTTCCAGGCTGATGCAAGCGTCGCTGCGGATCGTGGGCAAAATGAATGCGGCAGGCGTTCCGATGATGGCGGGGACGGACACGACGGCGCCTTATGTTTTTCCGGGATCGAGCCTGCATGAAGAACTTGCGCTGTTGGTGCAGGCGGGGCTGACGCCGATGCAGGCTTTGCAGGCGGCAACGAAGCGTCCGGCGGAATTTTTGGGAAAGCTGCGGACGCAAGGAACGATTGAGGAGGGAAAAATCGCCAATCTCTTGTTGCTCGACGCGAACCCGCTGGAGGACATTCACAACACGGAGAAGATTCGCGCGGTAGTCCTTCGGGGGAAATTGCTGGACAGGAATTTTCTGGATGAACTTCTAACCAGGGAAGAGAGTTTTGCCAAGGCCCATTGAGCCAGACATTTTGGATCGCGGGACTATTGTTCGTGACTTTTGTGAAAACGTTTTGCTGACGCAATGCTCACATTTGTTCCTTGATCGCGAGCTAGACGGTGGGCACGGCTGTTTTTCTCGCGGGATTAAAAAACGGCAAGGCCACGACTTTTGCGGACACCGTGTGGCGAACCGCCTCGACTGTCATCTCGATATTCACCGTGGCTCCCACTGACGACTGATCGCGATTCACACACGCAATGGCGATCATCTTCTTGAGCGTCGGAGACCAAGTTGTGGAGGTAGCCTTTCCTACTTGCTTGCCGCGGTGATAAACGGGCACGGCCACTCGCGACGCCACGCTGGGCACTTGGGGCGCCATTCCCATCTTGTCGTAAAGGGCTTCTACTTCGTTCCAGTTGATTTCGAGGCCCACGAGCGCGCGCTCGGCGCCGCCTTTTTTCTTTTCGCGTGCCAGAGCTTCGCGGCCGACAAAATTGTCTTTTTTCAGGTCCACCAGTTTTCCGAGGCCAATCTCCGCCGGCGAAAACTTTTGCGATTCGATGAGCGCCTTCTTGCTGGATGTGTAATCCACCTCAATCAAAATCAGGCCAGCCTCGATTCGCGCGATATCCAGGGCAATCATTCCCGCAGGGTGAATGTCGAACGCTTTGCCTTTCTTGATCAGTTCATCCCAGACTTTTCCGCCGTTTTTCCAGGGCATCCAAATTTCAAAGCCGAGATCTCCGGTGTAGCCGGTCCGTGAGATGTCGACGGGCACGCCGGCGATTTGGCCGCGCGTAACGCGAAAGTATTTCAGATTAGCCACGTCCGCGTCAGTCACGGCGCGAAGTAACTTTCCGGACGTCGGTCCCTGGAGCGCAAGGGCGGCAATTTGTTCGGAGATGTCTTCGATCTTTACGTCGAGCGCCAGGGCATTTTGCTGAAACCAACGCAAGCTCGGATCCGCGGCCGTCCAGCGGTAGTCGTTTTCGCCGAGACGCGTGATAGTGCCGTCGTCGATGACCTTGCCTTCGGGATCGCACCAGCAGCAGTAAATGACTTGATCGATCGCGACTTTGTTGATGTCGCGCGAAATGACGCGGTTTACAAAGCGAGTCGCATCTTTTCCAGTGATGCGGTACTTGAAGAGTGGAGAGATATCGATGAGCGCGGCGGAATTGCGGATGGCATTGTACTCATGCTCGTGGTGCATCTCGTAAACGCTGACCGTGTAATAGCCCGACCATTCGCGGTAGTTCAGACTTTCGCAGAGGGCTAGCGTTTTCTCGTGAAATGCGGTTCCGACGGGCACGAAGCCTCCGAGTTTCCACCGCGGTGTGAGCCGCAGGGGCGAAAACGGATTATAGGTGCGAACTTCGCGAGCAAGCAAGCCACTGTGCGCGAGTCGCGGCACTCTGAAAACGGAGCGCCCTAGCGCGTGTGGAGCGACCCGGATAGAATGAGGAGCAGAGACGCGGACGAAGGCGGGATGAAAATGCCAGGGAACGGGTCAGCGCAGGCAAAAGTATTGAGGCTGGATGCGAACGACAACGTGCTCGTTGCGCTGACCGATTTGCGCAAAGGCGAAACCGTAAGCTATTTGGGAAGCGACTTCACGTTGTTGTCCGACGTGCCGGCGAAGCACAAGTTTCTGACGCGGGACGTTGGCGCGGGCGGCGACATTTTTATGTACGGCGTTCTTGTGGGCCACGCCGTGGAGAATCTTCGGTGCGGAGATTTACTTTCGACTCGCAATATTCGTCATGCGGCCGCTTCCTTTCAGGAAAGGGAGAGCACCGGGCCTCGCTGGAATCCGCCGAATGTTTCCCACTGGGCAGACAAAACTTTTCTTGGATATCACAGAGATGATGGGCAGGTGGGTTCGCGGAATTACTGGCTGGTTCTTCCGCTTGTGTTTTGCGAAAACAGAAATTTAGCGGTTTTGAAACAGGCGTTTGAGGAAGAATTGGGTTTTGCGGCGCCGCAAATTTATCGCAGCCAGGTTGCGGAGCTGGCGCGGCTATATCGGGAAGGGAAGACGGAGGAGCTGAAGAAGGCCGCGTTTGGGGAGATGCAACGGGCGAGCGCATCTCCAAGAGTTTTCAAGAACCTGGACGGCATCAAGTTTTTGCTGCACGAAGCCGGATGCGGCGGGACGCGCGAGGACGCAAGAAATCTGTGCGGGCTGCTGGCAGGTTACATTCACCATCCAAACGTCGCCGGGGCCACGGTTTTGAGTCTGGGCTGTCAGCACGCGCAGGTTCCGATGCTGCTCGAAGAAATCAAGCGGCGGGACCCGCATTTCAAAAAGCCGGTGCTGATTTTCGAGCAGCAGAAGAGCGCTTCCGAAGCTGCGATGCTGAGCAAAGCCATTCGCGAAACGTTTTTGGGAATGATCGAAGCGGACAAAATCACGCGGCAGCCTGCCCCGTTGTCAAAGCTTTCGATTGGCCTGCAATGCGGCGGGTCCGATGGTTTTTCCGGTCTGTCGGCGAATCCGGCGATCGGGCATGTGTCCGATATTGTGGCGGCGCTCGGCGGCATCGGCATCCTTTCAGAATTTCCGGAGTTGTGCGGCGTGGAGCAGCAACTGATCGATCGTTGCGTCCGAAAAGAAGTTGCGGAGCGCTTCGCGAACCTGATGAGAGACTACGCAGCGCGCGCGAAGGCCGTGCACGCGAGCTTCGAGATGAATCCTTCCCCCGGCAACATCCGCGACGGATTGCTGACGGATGCGATGAAATCGGCGGGAGCAGCGAAAAAAGGCGGGACTTCTCCCGTGACCGCAGCGGTGGACTATCCGGAATATTGCACCGAGCCGGGATTGAACTTGCAGTGTACACCTGGGAGCGACGTGGAATCCGTATCGGCGCAAGTGGGGGCGGGGGCGAATGTGATTTTGTTTACCACGGGACTGGGGACGCCTACAGGCAATCCGATCGCACCGGTGGTAAAAATTTCAACGAATTCGAAACTTGCGCAGCGCATGTCCGACATCATCGATATCGACACGGGCAGCGTGATCACCGGAGAGACCAGCATCGAGAAAATGGGCGAAACGATTTTGGAGCGAGTGATTCAGGTGGTTAGCGGGGAAGCGCGCACGAAGGCGGAGTTGCTCGGGCAAGACGATTTTATTCCGTGGAAGCGGGGAGTATCGCTGTGAAAGGCGACGGGACAGCTGGATGAAAGCTCTTTTGCTCTCGGAGTACAAGCATCTGGAAATTGCAGAGTTGCCGAGCCCGACGCCCGGCGACGGTGAAGTGCTGGTGAGCGTGGCCGCTTGCGGAATCTGCGGGAGCGACGTCCACGGTTACGACGGCTCCTCCGGGCGGCGTATCCCGCCGATCGTCATGGGACACGAGGCGGCAGGGACGATTGCCGCGCTCGGAAATGGAGTCCGCGGATTCGCGGTGGGTGAGAGAGTTACATTTGACTCGACAATTTTTTGCGGCGCTTGCAGCAACTGCCGGCGCGGTGATGTGAATCTTTGCGACCACCGGCAGGTGTTGGGAGTTTCCTGCGGCGAGTTTCGGCGGCCCGGAGCTTTTGCGGAATATGTCGCTGTTCCTTCGCGCATTCTTTATCGGTTGCCGGAGAGTCTTTCGTTCAGCGAAGCGGCGATGCTTGAAGCGGTGTCCGTAGCGCTTCATGGGGTGTCCCTGGCGCAAGTTTCCGAGGGGAGCACAGCGCTGGTGCTCGGGGCAGGGATGATCGGACTGCTCACTTTGCAGGCATTGCGCGCGGCGGGGTGTTCGCGCGTTTTTGTGGCGGATTTGGATCACACGCGGCTCAAGCTAGCGCAAGAGGTGGGAGCGACGGCTGTTTTATCTGCGGAGACGGATGTCGTCGAACAAATTATGCAATTGACGGGCGGAGTGGGAGTTGACCTGGCGATCGAAGCGGTGGGCAGAAACGAAACCGTGAAAGCGAGCATCGAGAGCGTTCGCAAAGGCGGGACGGTGGTCCTGGTCGGAAATATTTCGCCGGAAGTGACGCTGCCGCTGCAGAGAGTGGTGACGCGGCAAATTCGGCTGCAGGGATCGTGCGCATCTTCCGGAGAGTATCCGCGCGCGATCGAGCTCGTGGCTGGCGGTGCGATTCAGGTGAAACCCTTCATTACGGCGGTTGCGCCTCTGGAAGAGGGGCCGCGCTGGTTTGCAAGACTGTACGCGTGCGAACCCAACTTGATGAAAGTCATACTCTCGCCGGAGATGGCTTCGTGAGCGATGGGTTGTTCGATCTGACGGGCCGCGTTGCGCTCGTTACGGGAACCAGCCGCGGGCTGGGGCAGTATATGGCGCGGGCGCTGGCCAAGGCGGGCGCGGATCTTGTGCTCACGAGCCGCGACGTCCATCGACTGGCGACCTTCGAAGCGGAGATAAAGGCGATCGGCCGCCGCACTTTTTCCACGGAGCTGGACGTGCGGAGCCACGAAAGCATCGAGAAAATGGTTGGCGCAGCGGAAGCTGCCTTCGGCCATCTGGATATCCTGGTGAACAACGCGGGATGCAATGTCCGTAAACCGGCTATCGAGGTGACGTGGGAAGACTGGAATTTAATTTTGGAGACTAATCTGCGGGGCAGTTTTTTTGTCGCGCAGGCCGTGGCGCGTGGGATGATCGCGCGGCACTACGGGCGCATCATCAACATTGGGTCGGTTACGACGGTTGCGGGCTACGCGGGACTTGCGCCCTACGGCGCGAGCCGCGGCGGGATAAAGCAATTGACGATGAGTTTGGCGGACGACTGGGGCAAACATGGCGTCACCGTGAATTGCCTTGCGCCGGGATGGTTTCGTACGGAACAAAACAAGGTTCTGTATGAGAACAAAGAATGGGTCGAATATCTTTGCGACCGCATTCCCTTGAAGCGTCCGGGGCAGCCTCAGGATCTGGATGCGGCGGTGGTGTTTCTTGCGGCGGAGTCCAGCCGATATATAACGGGGCAAACCTTTCTTGTGGATGGGGGAATTTCGACGGGCGCGACGCGCGCACTGGTTGAGCCTGCAAAGATGGCCTCGGACCCTCCGCGAGAATCGGACTAGGAGTTCAGAAAATGAGCAACGCCGTTTTTTCAAGTGCCGCGCGTCGCAGCGGCCCGCTAGCTGGACCGCGGAGAGGTGCAGTGGGCGGGCTTTGCGCCGCGTTGCTATTCTCAGCCTCGTTTTCGGCACCCGCTGTTGAGAAAAACAAGAATTTGCAAATCTATTTTGTAGATGTGGAAGGCGGCCAAGCGACGCTTTTTGTGACTCCGGCAGGGAAGTCGCTGCTGATTGACACGGGATGGCCTGATTTCGACGGCCGTGACGCGGATCGCATCGTCGCCGCGGCAAAATTGGCGGGCATAGCGAAAATTGATTTCGTGCTGCTCACGCACTATCACGTCGATCATACGGGCGGCGTCCCGCAACTGGCCGCGAAAATCCCCATAGGAACTTTCATCGATCATGGAGAGAATCGCGAACCTGGAGATGCGGATACGCAGCGAGCGTGGCAAGCCTATCAAGCGCTGCTGGCGAAGGGAAATTCGAAACGGATCATCGCCAAACCCGGCGATGATTTGCCAGTCGCGGGCGTGCAGGTGAAAGTCATCAGCGCGGACGGCGCGCTGCTCGAAAGGCCGTTGCCCGGGGCGGGCGGCGCGAATCCGGGCTGCGATGCAGCTCCAAAACCTCCCACGGATCAAACAGAAAATGTCCGCTCGCTTGGAGTACTTCTGACATTCGGGAAGCTGCGCATCCTGGATTTGGGCGATTTGACGAAAGACAAAGAGAGGGAACTCGTGTGCCCGGTGAATCGACTCGGGAGAATCGACATTTACGTCGTTTCTCATCATGGATGGTCGCAAAGCAACAGTCCTGTTTTTTTGAATAGCATCGCGCCGCGCGTCGCCATCATGGACAATGGCGCTACAAAGGGCGGCTCTCCCTCTTCCTGGGACGCCATCGAGAAATCGCCCAGGCTGGAAGACCTCTGGCAGCTTCACTTTTCAATCGAGGGCGGTGCGGCGCACAATGTGGCTGATTCCTTCATCGCAAATCGGCACGGGGCCGGTGATGCGGGGAATTATCTCAAGCTGACGGCCTCTTCGGATGGCAGCTTCGACGTTTACAACGCGAGAACGCAAGCGACGAAACACTACGCGGCAAAATCCGGAGACTAGGCTCGCCAGAATATTACGAATTAGGCGGGCTCCGGCACGGGTTCCATTCGTCCCAGCAGAAAAATATAGGCCGCAATGCTGATGAGAAGAATTGCAGTCGCCACGACAAAAGCCCACGAATACGCGTGCGTTGACTGCACGACGTATCCTGTAACGATAGGCGCGGCGATGGCGGCAAGCTGATTGCTAAAATTCAGGATTCCGCCCACCGTGCCGACACTCTCTTTCGGAGCAATGAGCGACGGAATCGACCATCCCACCGGCGATGCGGCGGACAATCCTCCGATAGACAGGCTGATCCAGAAAAGAGCAGCAGCGGCGCTCTGGCATGCGCGGCGCCGAGGATGCCGAGTCCGAGACTGGTCCCACCGATGAGAACCACCTGACGAACGCGCACGGCGTTCCAGCCGCGCTGAATCAGGGCATCGACGAGCCATCCACCAACGATCAGGTCGGTGAGCGTCGCGAACAGCCAGGGCACGCTGGTGTACGCAACGGAGTGAAGCAAATCCACATTATGGACGGCCAAGAAATAAGAAGGCAGCCAGGTCAAGAGCAGATAGAAAGTGTAATTGTATCCGGCAAATCCGAGCGCCAACCCACAAACCCTCCGTTGCCGCAACAGATACCAGAGCGGCGCTCCTTTCGCAGCCTTCGCGCGGTCCTCGGGCTGCGCTCCGCCTTTCGAGATGAATTGCCGCTCAGCTTCGGAAAGCCGGCGATCTTCGCTGGGATTCCGATAGAACGCATAAAACAAAACAAAAAATAGAAGGCTGATGAATCCCGTCGCGGCAAAACTCCAACGCCAGCCAAAATGAAGGAGCAGAATGCCGAGCAGCGGCACTCCGATGGCGGAAGAAAGCTTGGCCATGGAGTCGAAAATAGCCGTCGCAAGGCTGCGTTCTTGCGATGGAAACCAATAGCCGACGGCTTTGGAATTCGCCGGGAAGGTGGGCGCTTCGCCGATGCCGAGGAAAAGCCGCGCGGCGAGAAAGCCGCCGATCCCCGTGGAGATGGCCGCGCCGAAGGAAGCAAAGGCCCAGAGAATCGTGCTGCAACGGCCCACTCTCTTTACACCAAACCGGTCCAGCAATAGGCCTGAGGGGAGCTGGAGCGCTGCATACGTCCAGTTGTAAGCGCTCGACAAGTAACCGAACGTCACTGCGGAGATTCCGAAGGCGGCGTCGAGCGCATCCTTCGAGACGGAAAGGTTTACGCGATCGAAGTAGTTGACGAGGACCCCGAAGCCGAGCAGACACGCGATCGCCCACCGGCGACGAGGGATGCGTTCGGCTTCAGGAAATGTTTGGTCCAGAGAGGGGGGCATGAGTAAGTTTTATCGAGCGGTTTCTCGTTCATCGCGAGCAGAAAGTCTCACTCTTTCGACGCGCAGAGTATCCCACAAGAAGGAAGATATAGTGTTTCCTTTCGTGAGTTGCGAGAAGAGGGCGAGATTGACGCTCGCGGAACTGTGCGGAAACACGGATTGCCCGTGCATTATGTTTGTTCCCTTGCCCCGTTTCTGCTGCTCGCAGTAGACTACGCCGTCTTCCATTCAGGACGCATTTGCAATGATGGATTTTAATCTTCGATCTCGACGGACAAACAAAATGAATTCACTTTCGACTCGACGTGATTTTCTTCGCACCACGGCGGCCGCCGGGGCCGGATTTGTGCTTTCGCGTCCGGCGCGTGCCGCGAAAAACAAGGCGGTACTACTGTTCACGAAATCCTCGGGCTTCGAACACGCCGTCATCAAAGTGACGGACGGCAAACCCAGCATTGCCGAAGCGGCTATCCGTGGTTTCGCCGCGCAAAACCATTTCGATCTGACGCGCCTCGAAAGACGGCCGCATTTTTGATTCAAAGGAATTTCACGAGTACGCGGCGGTGGTTTTTTTCACGACCGGCGATCTCACCCAGGAAGGCACCGATAAGAATCCGCCGATGTCGGCGCAAGGCAAACAGGCTTTTCTCGACGCGGTCCATAATGGGCTTGGCTTCGTCGGCATTCATGCCGCGACCGACACGTTCCATACGCCGCCGGACACGCCCGATCTTGCCAATCGCTACATCGCGCATGGCGTGCAGTCCGATCCTTACATTCGGATGATCGGCGGCGAATTCATCATCCACGGCCAGCAGAACGATCCGCGCCTGCAGACCGCCAACGTTATCATCAGCGATCCCAGCTTCCCGGGGCTCGAAGGAGTGCATTCACCCGTCAGCGTGATGGAAGAATGGTATTCGATGAAGGACTTTGCGCCGGATTTGCACGTGATCTGTAAGCTAGACACTTCGACGATGAACGGCAACGCCTACAAGCGAGCGCCGTATCCTGTCGTCTGGGCGCGTATGGAAGGCCGCGGGAGAGTGTTCTACAACGCGATCGGCGACCGCGCCGAGAATTGGCAAAATCCGTTCCACTTGAATTTGCTTGCGGGCGGAATTCGCTGGGCGATCGGGGATGCCAAAGCTTCCGTCTCTCCCAACCTTAAAACTGCGGCGCCAGGTTATGCCGAGATCCCGCCAAAATATCCACCGGCCGCGAAATAGCGCGTGTCAGCGCCGCATATCTCATCAGTTTTTGTCATTAGCGTCAGCGACGGGAAGTTGCGGCCTCGGCAAGATGGAGTGTTCTGCTTCGGCCGACTCGACATAACGCGTTAAGTACAGGTTGATGGGCGTCACTTCGAACGGGATTTTTTCTCGCGGCGAAATGGGCGCCATTTGCTGCGTCTTCATTAGGGTGACGCTGTCGTTCCACGGATTTACTTTGATTCTCGATCCCATGGGTAGCGCCCCGATCTGTTGCACGTTTGCGGGATCAAGGGCGGGTGCCAGCTGCAAAAGTTGCGATGTGAAATAGACCTGGTTTCCCAGCCTGGCACTGATCAGGCGCTTCAGAGTTTTCCGCTGTGATTGGAGTTGCGCAAGAAAAAGTCCGACGTTGGGCAGTTTTCCGGCATAAGGAGATTTCTTCAGCAATTCCATTGCTCTCTCGCTGTTTTTTACGGCTTCATCGGGCTTGTCGACAAAGGAGACCTTTTTTAGTACCTGCGTCGGTTTCAAACGCAAAATGTCGCTAAAGCCATACTGGTCTTGCGCAGGTTTGGGAACCATCGCGTCGGCCACTTCAAACGCCAACAGGGCTGCCAACGTCTCTTCGTTCGGGACGACATCAATCAAGCCCCGGCTCAGGACAATGGTATTGTGAACGGAGAACAGTTCGAGATTGCTGGTCAGCAGCACGCGACAGTGCAATTCTGGCACCTGCTGTTCGAGACCATTGGTCACGATTAAATTGTTGACAATCGTGTCCAGCACTTTGTCCACGTCTCCGGGAGGTGCGGCAATTCCGTTCTCCTCCAACAGTTCCATCACGTTGACCTCCCCGTCATGTCTCCAGCCGCGCTGCTGATCAAGGGGAGATGTGTCGTGCTGATTTGTTTCGTCCTTCACTCCCGTTCCGCCCTCGACCAGGATTCGCCCAAGTTCCTCCTGCCGCTTTCGCGTCAAGACGCCATAGCCCCAGAGATGCGTCCGACCTTTGAACCTTGGCCCTCCGGTAGGCACATGATCGCTTATTTCCTGGCTGAAGATCTCGCTAGGAAGCCACTCATTGGGCTTGCTATTTGTGCGCCATGACTCAAAGTGGACGTAGAATTCGTCTTCAAAATGTTTGATGGAGAATTTTGCTTCCGGGGCATAAGTTCCGCTCATTCGAACGATGGTGAAATCCTGGTCTTCGACCCAAATTCGTCCCACGAATCGCGCGCCTTTGGCTTTTGGCGTCCTTTGCACATCGAAAACATAACAGCGTACTTCTCCTAGGAATTCTCGCTTTGCGTAAGAAAGGCGGTAGTTGTCCTGGTTGAAGCCGTCCCAATCCGCAAAAATCATCTGCAGAAATCCCGATGGTTCGAAAGACCACAAGATCGAGCCTTCGGGTGTGCGGTCCGTCATCGAATGTACCTTCATGTTCTTCCCACGAAAATCGGCCAAACCGAGGAAGTAGTAGTCGTTGTTCGGGACCGTTCCCATCAGGGGATTCGATTTCTCGACTTGAATGTAAGTCTCGATCACCGGCGCGTAGCTGGTGATGATCTCTTGTTCTTGTTTTTCCCGGAGGAAGATGCGCTCAATGATTCCTTTCAAGCCGTCTGGGGCCCGCGCTGTCTGCGTGGCCACAGCTGTTTGATCGAGAATTCCTTCTCGACTGGAAGCGATTTCTCGCTGTGTTTGCGGCTCAGATTGTCGAGCCTGCGCAAGAGCGCCGGCACTCCCCGCCAGCAAGCAGACCGCAATTAGCCGCATTAGATGAGTTGTGCGCATTCCGGCCCCCGAGTGAATTCCGATTTACTTGCCATGCATCCTGGCTAGTGTCAGATCGAGGAATGCACGCAGTGCGCCAATGCGGAGCAGGGGTCTGGAGCCAAATCTTACTTTCCACTAATGTTCGAAGAATGCGAGGGTTACGCTGTATGAAGTCGGCGGGTGCAAGTAGGCATATCGTACGATCGGCTTGATCTTTGTTTTCCCCATTTCCCGAGTCGGGAATCAACAAATTCCAAATCGGAAAATTTTCCCTTTCTCTTCGGTTCCTAAGTTCTTCTCAAGCCCTTGTATGCCATGGCGGCTGCCAGTAAAATGTCCCGTCTTCCAGTCGCATCGCATCTTCTATTCAGTGTGCATTTTTAGCGGGGTCATTCTGCATGGCGCGGCATTACGACGTTATCGTCATCGGCGGCGGCCACAACGGGCTTGTGAACGCGGCTTACCTTGCCAAGGCGGGGAAGAAGGTGCTGGCGCTGGAACGGCGGCACGTTCTCGGCGGAGCGGCCGTCACTGAAGAAATTATTCCCGGATTTCTTTTTTCGGAATGTTCGTATGTCGTGTCGCTGCTTCGCCCGGAAATCATTCGCGAGCTGGACCTGCCGCGGCACGGGCTCGAAATTCTTCCGCTGGACGGCACGTTCACACCTATGGCTGACGGCAACCACTTGTGGCGCATGAACGATCACGCGCGCACGCAGCGTGAGATTCGTCGGCACTCTCGTGTTGACGCCGAGGCGTACGACGAATTTTCGAAAATGATGACGCCGATGTGCCGCTTCGTGAAGCCGCTGCTTTCGATGATTCCGCCGGATCCCACGACGCTCAAGCCCGGCGACCTGAAGCAGCTTCATTTCCTGATGCAGCGTTTTCGCAGCCTTTCTTCGGATGAGCGTTACACGCTCGTTCAGCTCATGACCATGAGCGCGGCTGATTTTCTCGACCAGTGGTTTGAAACCGATGTGCTGAAGGCCACGATGTCTGCCTCGGGCATTATCGGGACATTTCTTGGCATTCGCTCGCCGGGAACAGCGTACGTTCTTTTGCATCATTACATGGGGGAAATCGACGGCGCATTTCGCTCCTGGGGTTTCAGCCGTGGCGGGACTGGGGCTATTTCGAATGCCATTGCCGAGGCGGCGCGCGAATCCGGCGTGGAAATTCGGACGCAGGCGGGCGTGGCAAAGATCCTCGTCAAGCATGGTCGAGCGCGCGGCGTGGCATTGCAAAGCGGCGAGGAAATTTCCGCAAACGTTGTCTCATCCAGCGTCGATCCGCATCTCACGTTTGAAAAATTTCTCGATCCGAGCGAACTTCCCGGAGATTTCCTGGAAAGCGTGAAGCGCTACAAATTCCGCGGCTCTTCGGGCAAAGTAAATCTCGCGCTGGACGGGCTGCCCGATTTCAAGTGCTTGCCCGGGCCCGGCGCGCATCTGCGCGGAGCGATATCCATTTCTCCCAGCATCGAATACATGGAGCGCGCGTATGACGATGCGAAGTACGGCAATTTTTCGCGCAAACCGTATATCGATATTGTGATCCCGAGCCTGACCGATCCGAGCGTTGCGCCTCCCGGCAAGCACGTGATGTCCTGCTTCGCGCAATACGCGCCGTACAAACTCGCCAAGGGCACGTGGGACGAGCAGCGTGAAGCCTTCGGCGACGCCGCCGTCAACGCCATCGCAGAGCACGCGCCCAACATCAAGAAAATTATCACCGGTCGCCAAATTCTCACGCCGCTCGACCTGGAGCGTGAGTTCGGCCTCACGCAAGGAAATATTTTCCAGGGTGAGCTCTCTCTCGAGCAGCTCTTTTTTCTGCGCCCCGTTCCCGGCTGGGCGTACTACCGCACGCCCATCGACAACCTTTATATGTGCGGATCCGCCACGCATCCCGGCGGCGGCATCATGGGGGCTCCCGGCCGCATCGCCAGCCAGGTCATCCTCAAGGATTGGAAAAAATCCTCTCGTTCGAGCGGGAGTAAGAACTAATCATGCCCATCGGACAGCGCGTAGCTCTTGTCGGCGGCGGCCACAACGCACTGATCACTGCGTTTTATCTAGCAAAGGGCGGTTTCAAACCGGTCGTTTTCGAACGCCGAGAAATGGTTGGCGGCGGCGCCATCACAGAGGAATTTCATCCGGGTTTTCACGCTTCCACTCTTTCGCACACGATCGGACCGCTTCGCGCCGACATCGCCCGCGACTTGGAGTTTCATAAACTGGATTGCGAAATTCTGCGCCCCGATCCGCGGGTTTTCGCTCCCACACCCGACGGCAAGTCGCTTCTCTTCTATAACGATCACGCCAAGACTGCCGCTGAAATCGCCAGGCACTCCGAAAAAGACGCCGCGAAATATGAACAATTCGTCGAAACGCTCGATCACCTCTTCAGCGTTATTGGCGAACTCATTTCCATCACGCCGCCTGCCATTGATTCGCCTTCGCCCGAGGATTTCTGGAATCTTTTCAAGGCTGGCCGCAGCGTCCGAGGCCTTGGCAAGCAGGGCATTTTCGATTTGCTCCGTTGGGGGCCGATGGCCGTGGCCGATTTTGTTTCTGAGTTTTTCGAAACGGAGCTGCTCCGCGCTGTTCTTGCGGCTCGCGGCATTTTTGGTACCGCGCTGGGTCCGTGGTCGGCCGGCTCGACGGCCGTCCTGTTGCTCCGGGCCGCGGCCGATTCACATCCCGTCGGCTCAGCTGCATTTCCGCGCGGCGGACTTGGCTCGCTAACGCGCGCGCTCGCCGATGCAGCCCGCAACGCCGGCGTGGAAATCCGCACGAATGCCGAGGTTCAACACATCCGCGTGAAAGACGGCGCCGTCGCGGGGCTCGTTCTCGCCGACGGCGAAGAAATCGCTGTCGAGGCCATCGTCTCCGGTGTCGATCCCAAGCGCACTTTTTTCAAACTGCTCGATCCCACTCAGCTCGATCCCACTTTTGCGCTGCGCATTCGTAACGTTCGCGCTGCAGGTACGGTGGCTAAGGTTCATCTCGCTCTGGGAGGTCTCCCCGTTTTTACGGCCCTCGACCCTGTCGAAGGCTTTCTAAACTCGCTTTCCGGCCGCATCCATATTGGCCCAGAGATTGATTACCTCGAGCGGGCGTTCGACGCTTCCAAATACGGGGATTTCTCCTCCGCGCCGTATCTCGACGTCACGATTCCCACGCTTCTCGACCCGTCGCTTGCGCCAGAGGGCAAGCACGTCCTCTCCGCCTACGTTCAATTTGCTCCGTTCAAACTCGCCGGCGCATCAGCGGACGGCAAAACGATCATCAAATCTGAATCGAACTGGGACGCGCGCCGCAAAGATCTCGGCGACACGGTGGTCAAAACGCTAGCGCAATACGCACCCAATCTCCCCAGCCTCATCGAACACATGCAAGTCATCACCCCCCACGACCTGGAAACGATCTATGGGTTCACTGGTGGCCACATTTTTCATGGGGAACTCGCGCTCGATCAGCTTTTCACGATGCGCCCTGTTCTCGATTGGGCGCGCTACAAAACGCCTATCCGCGGACTCTATCTCTGCGGTTCCGGCACGCATCCCGGCAACGGGCTCACGGGTGCATCGGGCGCCAATGCGGCTGGCGAAATCATCCGCGACCTGCGGTAATTGCCATCGATGGATTTAATTGTTCCGCGAAGTTAGGTGCTTATGGATCCTAACAATCCGGTCATCAAACTATGCGCGGAAGGTATGAAGGCAGAAATGGAAGGGAGAACTGACGAGGCGCGCGCGCTGTTTCTCCAAGCGTGGGGAGAAAGCAAGGATGACTATGACGCATGCATCGCGGCTCACTATGTTGCGAGACACCAGAAATCTTCCGAAGAAATTTTGCATTGGAATAAAGAGGCGCTGGACCGTGCGGATGCCGTAGACGATGAGCGAGTTCACAGTTTTTATCCCTCTCTCTACCTAAACATGGGAAAGGCTCACGAGGATCTTGGCAAATGGGAAGAAGCCAAGAGACACTACGAATTGGCAGAAGCCAAGATGAGCAACCTTCCCGGGGGAAGATATGGCGATATAGTTCGGGACGGAATCATTCGGGGGCTGCAGCGAGTCAGCTAGTTTGGGTGTCAGACGTATGACGCACATCGACCGCACTCGTCTTCGGGCGCTTCACCAGCGCGGAGAAAAACGCTTCGTCGCCGAGCAGCCGCGTTCAGCGCTGCCGCGGATTTCGAACTAGAGCGCTTCCTCCATCTCTACACTCCTGACCGCGGCGTCTTTCTTACCCCGTTCCACAATATGGCCCTGATGTGCCCCGCAACCAGCGAGTCCGATATCGACCTGCACACGAAGATATTTGCCGAAGCCACACGCGAACTCACCGCGTAAGGGAACGAGGCGCCCGTCTGAGCTGTCTTCCTTGCCGAAGAACCGCCGTTCTCGTGGCTGGGAAGAATCACTGCAACTGCTCATATTCCGCTTTCGCTTCTTTCAAGACGGGAATCTCGGGATCGGCATTCTTCCATAGCGCCAGGAATTCTTTGTAAGAGGCAACTGCGCGTCCCTTCGCGGCGTATGCATCGGGGCCCTGCAAGGATTTTGCTTGCAGCGCGTTTGCACGAGCGACGCCCAAACGCGCCAGCGCCCCCGTCCAGCAATTCCAGACGATACCGCTATGATCCAGGATTTTCTGAAACTCGGCCGCCGCCGCCCCGCCGTCTCCCGAAGCCATGTACGCTTCCCCGCGAACATAGACCGGATAGAGGCAGGAAATGTTTGCGACGAATCCGATTTGCGCCAACTCAATGGGTGCCGCAACCTGGAGTTCCTGAATCGCTTGCGCAGGATTTTTCGCGTTCAGCGCCAGTTGTGCGCGAATAGTAGGAAGCCAGAGCGATTGCACTTGCGTATCTAACGGCGAGCGCTGGTTCAAGTCGCTGGAAATGGATTGCGCGTGAGCCGCGTCGCCGGACATTGCGTACGCGAGGCCCGCTTCGATCTGCACGCCCTGGCTGGTAGGTGTGAGCTTCAACCCTTCCGCCGCCGCCCGTGTAGCTTCGGCAAAATTGCCAAAACCTGCTTCCCGGAGCGCGCCATGTTCCTCCCACACAGCGCCGCTCTCCTTGCTGTCGGCGCTATTCGCCGCGATCACGGACTGCCTGGTCAATTCACGGGCCTTTGCAAGATGCCCGGCGTACGCCTCCGTGTCGGACGCGAGCGAAAATCCCACGTTTTCGTTGGAACTTCCCACAAACCAATGCTGCTGCTCCGCCATCGCCGCGGTATTCGTTCCGAGAAAGGCCAGTGCATACAAGGCGCTGTGCGAAAGCAGGTCGTCGACCTTCCGCGCTTGCGCCTGTCGAATGATCTCGCGCGCTTCATCGAAGCGCTGCAAGGCCAACAAGCTGTTGGTCAGATCGCTGTAAGGGCCGCCCGCATCGGGGGCGATCCGAAGGCTTTCGCGGTACGCATCGCAACCTTTGGAATAGTTTCCGAGCGCGCTGTAAACGAGGCCGAGGTCAAGATGAGCGCGGTACTCGCGCGGGTAGCTGGAGATCCATTCTTCATAGGTCTCGGCGGCCTTTTCCAATTCTCCCGTGGCCGTTGAGTAATAGTCGGCGGTGATGACGAGTTTTTCGCGCTCGCTGGCGCGCCCGCGAAGCTCGAAAGCTTTAGTGTAATTCTCGCTCGCGCGTCCCAGTTCGCCCAGGCCTTCATAGTCCACTCCGACTTCGCGATAACCCATCGCGAAATTCGGATCCAGACTGATGGCGCGCAGGTGATGAGGTAACGCCGTCGAAGGGCCTTTTTCGCGATACGCCCTTTCGCCGAGACTGAATGCTTTCAAAGCGTCGAGAGAGGATGTCGTCGCCTCAGCCAGCGGCACATCGAATTTCTGCACGGTGGCCAGCGATTCGCCGAGTTGGCGGCGGAGTCCCGAAGCGGATACACCCAGTGCGTCGAGCACTTTCTCTTTCGCCGGCGCAGTCGTCTGCTCCTGCGCGAGGACGTCGCCGCTCTGGCAATTCACCGCCTTCAATCCGAGCACGTACTGGCTGCCAATATTGCTGATCGACCCCGCGATATAAGCCTTGCCATCCGCGCGCTGGCAAAGCTCCCTTGCAACAGGCGGAGTCAGGTTGCTGTTCGCGGGGCTCGACATCAGTTGCAGCGTGGTCGCGACTTTATTATCTGAGAGCACGTTGAGGAACGGCGATTGCCTAAGCGAAACGCTGAGAGCCGTCTTCAATGTGTCGTCAAATACGGCCTCGCCGGTGCTGTTCGCAAAGTCGGCGAGAACGACGGTGTCTTTCTCCGTAAGCCCCTTACTCTGATGCGAGCCGAAATAAAACGAGCCGGCAACCAGCAAAACGGCGACGGCCACCGCCGCGGCAATCATCAGCTTCCACTTTTTCTTTTCGGGTGCATGCGGCAATGGAACAGAAGCTGCCTGCGAGGCTTGACTAGCCGGTAGGCTAGCCAGGGAAACGGCGCTCGGCGCCAGTCGCGCCGCGGCGGCCTGCTGGCCGCCTTCTTGCCCTGATTCGCTCGATCCGGAAATCGCGGCCCCGGTGACTACCGAATCCACGTCGCGCTTCAGGCGGAGGAGCTCCGCCCGCATTTCTCTCGCGCTTTGGTAGCGTAGCTCCCGGTCTTTCTCAAGCGCCCGGTGGATGATGTCCTCGAGTTTGGGCGGAATATGGGGATTCACGCGCGATGCAGGGATTGGCGCGCGGTTCAGAATTTCGTCAAAGACGACTCCTGTGCTTTCGCCGCGGAAGGGCAGCATGCCCGTCGCCATCTCGTACAACACCACGCCAAAGGAGAAAAGATCGGTGCGGGAATCGAGCGGCTTGGCCCGTACCTGTTCCGGTGACATGTAGGTCACCGTGCCCAACACGGTTCCGGGCCTCGTCAAGAACAGTTCCTCCGTCGAGTCTGAGTGCGATTTCGCTCCGGAAATTGCGGCCGAAGAGCCGGGAACAACCTGAGCGAGTCCAAAATCCAGTATTTTTGCGTGACCGCGCTTGGTGACGAAAATGTTCGCCGGCTTGATGTCGCGGTGAACGATGCCCTCGGAATGCGCCGCGTCCAGCCCGTCGGCGACGTCTATGGCGAGTACGAGAAGCTCTTCCAGGTCCAAGGGCTGACCCTGGATCTTGTGCTTCAGCGTCACGCCATCGAGAAACTCCATGCCGATGAACGCTTTGCCATTTTTCTCGCCGAAGTCGTGAATGGTACAAATATTGGGGTGGTTCAGCGCCGAGGCGGCTTGTGCTTCGCGCTGAAATCGGCCCAGAACCATGGGATCGCTGGCCACGTCGTCGGGTAAAAATTTGAGCGCGACAAAGCGGTGCAGTCGAGTGTCTTCGGCCTTGTAGACGACACCCATTCCGCCGCCGCCAAGCTTTTCCGTGATGCGGTAGTGCGAGAGGGTCTGCCCAATGAGTGGCTGGGGTTCCGCCATGGTCCGGTCATCTTAGGTTGCCGGTCCGAGTCAAGTCAACGCATCAGTCTGCCTGCTCCGCGGCCAATACACGCGGGGTTTGGCCAAAAGGTTTCCGCCGAATTCTCGCGGCCAAATCCTTGTCGCGTATTCGGCGCTCGCAGTACAATCACTTGTTTACCCATCGAGGAGGAAATGCGCCGTGGCCACTGCTGAAGTCAAAATCCACCTTTCCGAATTCGCCAACGAGCCTTTTGTCGATTTTTCGAAGCCGGAAAACCGCAAGGCCATGGAAGACGCGTTGAAGAAGGCCGCTTCCGAATTCGGCCGAGAATATCCTATGTACATTGGCGGCCAGAAGGTCATCACCACAGCGAAGCGCAACTCAACAAATCCATCACACCCGACGCAGGTCCTCGGCATCTTTCAAGAAGCCACTGCCGAGCACGCTAATGAGGCCGTCGAAGCCGCCTACAAAGCGTTCGATTCCTGGAAGCAAGTGCCCGCTGAAAAACGCGTAGAAATTCTGCTTCGCGCCTCAGACATTATTCGGAAGCGCAAATTCGAGCTTTCCGCCTGGATTTGTTACGAGGTCGGCAAGTCTTGGGCCGAAGCGGACGCCGACACCGCCGAAACCATCGACTTTCTCGAATTCTACTGCCGCGAAATGCTTCGCCTTGCCGGGCCCCAGCCCGTCGTTGCCATGAAGGGCGAGAAAAACTATCTCAAATATATTCCGCTGGGTGTCGGCGCCGTGATTCCGCCGTGGAATTTCCCCGCGGCCATCGCCGCCGGGCATGACCGCTGCTTCGCTGGTCACCGGAAACACTGTCGTACTCAAACCATCGGAAGAATCGCCGCTGGTGGCCGCGAGAGTCGTGGAGATTTTCTATGAAGCGGGCGTGCCCAAGGAAGCTTTGAATTTTCTTACCGGCCCTGGTGAAACCGCCGGCGACGCGCTCGTCAAAAATCCCAAGACTCGTTTCATCGCTTTTACGGGTTCCAAGGAAGTCGGCCTGCTCATCAGTGAAAACGCGAGCAAGAAAGTCCCGGGCCAGCTTTGGATCAAGCGCACAGTGCTCGAGATGGGCGGCAAAGATTCCATCATCGTGGACGCGGAAGGCGACGTTGATTCCGCGGTCGAGGGCGTTGCACAAGCCGCTTTCGGTTATCAAGGGCAGAAGTGTTCCGCATGTTCGCGCGCGATTGTCTCGGAGAGGGTTTACGACTCGTTTGTTCGGAAATTATTCGAGCGCGCCAAGAAAGTCACCGTCGGCCCCAGCGAAGATCCCGGGAACTATATGGGGCCCGTCGTTAGCGAAACCGCACTGAAAACTATTTTTGAGCTACATTGATGTAGGCAAGAAAGAAGGCAAGCTGGTCCTCGGCGGCGAACGCGCTCCCGGAGATGGCTACTTCGTTCCGCCCACGGTTATCGTCGACGTTGATCCCAAAGCGCGCATCGCACAGGAGGAAGTGTTTGGGCCGGTTCTCGCGGTCATCAAAGCGAAGGACTTTGATCATGCTCTCGAAATCGCCAACAATACTGAGTTTGGGCTGACGGGAGCGGTGTACTCGAAAAATCCCGAGAAACTCGAAAAAGCACAGGAAGACTTCCATGTCGGAAATCTCTATTTGAATCGCAAGTGCACGGGCGCGATGGTAGGCGCTCATCCTTTCGGCGGATTCAATATGTCGGGCACCGATTCCAAAGCTGGCGGAAGAGATTACCTGCTGCTCTTTATGCAGGGAAAAACCGTGGCGGAAAAACTACCCAGCTAAGTCCCGGGCGAGCTCGCTGCCGTATTTGTGCGACGCGACACCCATTTCAGGACGAGAAACACCGGGTAGCTCAAGACCAGCATCAGCAAAGCACGAGGCGCATTTTTCTTGTCTGTCAGAATCGAGCAGACAAGAAACACAACAGAGGCGACCAGCGCAACTCCGGTTGTCCAAGGATATCCCCACGCCCTATAGGGTCTGGCCATCTCCGGTTCTTTCCGGCGCAGCACGAAGACTGACGTATACGTCAGCGTGTAGTTCGCCACAAAGAAAAACGACAACATGGCGATCACCTGTTCGAACGTACCCATCACAAAAAGAACTCCCGCAATCGTGCTCAGGAGAAGCGCAAGTGCTGGCGTCCCGCCCGCGTTGACTTTCGCGACCGGGCGGAAAAACAAGCCGTCACAGCTCATCGCGTAAAGCGTTCGCGAGCAGAAAAGCTGATTGGCATTTAGGCAGCTCAGCATCGATATAACCATGATTGAGCGAATGATGGGATCGCCGAACGGCCCGAAGATGCGTATCGCAACCGTGCCCAGGGAAAAATCGTTGCCCGCGATTTCGTTCATGGGAAGAACGTAGAGCACCGCCAAATTCAAAAGCAAATAGATTCCCATGATGGAAAAAACGCTGCCGAAAATGGCGCGGGGAATATCGCGGCCCGGGTTGCGAACTTCCTCTCCGAAATAAATCACGCCATCCCAGCCGTCAATCGTGTAGAAGACGGCCTGTAATCCGAGCATGATGGCCACGGCAAGCGGCCAGCCGCCAGGCATCGAGGGGAGAATGTTGTTTGAAAGCGGAGCAGCAGCGCGCGCGTGGCCACCGAGCGCAAAACAGGCTATAACCAGAATAATGAACGCGGCGGATTTGATCGCCGCGGTTATCAGCTGCGTGCTGCGGCCCCAGCGGATGCCGCGCCACTGCAAGACGCCGAAGCCCACGATGACCGCGACAGCAATCATTTTTACGTGTCCAGCGAGCATGGGAAAGAGATCGCCGCTGTATTCGGCGATCACAATACCGACAGCGGCAGCGGTGCCGCAGGTCGAGAGCCAGTCGCTCCACCCAACGATGAATCCCGCGTATTCACCGATCGCCCGGCGCGAAAAATTGTATTGCCCGCCGCTGCGTGGAATCGATGCTCCCAGCTCCGCCATCGAGGACGCGCCGAAAAGCGCGTACATTCCTCCAATGATCCAGACGCCGAGAAACAACCACGCATTCGGAAGAAGTTTGGCAATGTCGCCCGGCGTTCGAACGATGCCCGCGGAAATGGTATTGCCGACCGCTGCGGCGATGCCGAACCACATGCCCAGCACCTGCAGCAGCTTTCCGCGTCCGCGCGTTGTCCCTGTCGTTACGGCGCCGGTGCTGGTGGAAGACTCGGCCGATGTGTTAGACAATGTGGAGTCTCAGGAATGTATCGGAAACTCCGCCATCATAATGGCGGCGCGGCAAAATGCAAGCCGGAACTCTGCCGTTGGAACGATTGCTCTTGGCAATGTTCCTTAGCAAGTCAGCTTGGATGCCGCATCGAAATGGATAGGGAGGATGTGCCCTTGGCCGTAGACCGCGCGCCCATACTGAAGACGGAAGTAACTACGCGGCTCGATGTGAGCGGCGACGCGCCGCCCACGGACGTCTCGGTCGTTATCCCATGCTTGAACGAAGCGAATTCAATTTCCTTTTGCGTCGAAAAGGCCATGAAGTCCTTTCAGGCGGCGGGATTGCGCGGAGAGGTCGTTGTTGCCGATAACGGCTCGACAGACGCCTCGATCGAAATCGCCGAAAAACTCGGCGCGCGGGTGATTCGCGTCGAGCAGCGCGGCTACGGCGCGGCGCTGCGTGCGGGCATTTCCGCGTCGCGCGGCTCCTTCATTATCATGGGCGATGCGGATGACAGCTACGACTTCGGCGAGGTGCCGCGCTTCGTCGAGATGTGGCGGCAGGGGTACGACGTGGTGATGGGCAACCGCTTTCGCGGAGAAATCAAGCCCGGCGCGATGCCTTGGCATCACAAGTATGTGGGCAATCCCGCGCTGACCTCGCTCTTGAATCTTTTTTTTCACGCCGGCATCGGCGACAGCCACTGCGGGATGCGCGGTTTTACCAGAGCCATTTACGACCGGATGGACTTGCGCAGCACGGGAATGGAATTCGCGTCCGAATTTGTAATCAAGGCGGCACAACTCGGCGCGCGCATAACGGAAATTCCTATCACGCTCTGGCCGGACAAGCGCGGGCGTCCGCCGCACCTGCGCAGTTTTCGCGATGGCTGGCGCCATTTGCGTTTCATGCTGATGTACGCACCTAACTGGCTTTTTCTTTTGCCCGGCGCATCGCTCGTCGTAGCCGGCCTATTTTTGGTCTTTTGGCTCCTGCCAGGACCGCGCCGAGTCTCGCCACACGTGGTTCTGGATATTCACACGATGATATTCGGAGTGATTTTCACGCTTCTCGGCGTGCAGATCCTCTCCATTGGCTCATTCGCGAAAGTTTTCAGCTATGCCGAGCGATTCGATCGCAACACCGTGTCGTTGAAGCGCGTGCTGAAGCGCGTCACGCTGGAAACTGGTTTGCTTCTCGGTGGCGCGTTGTTTCTTGCGGGATTTGCGGGCTGTGCGTGGGTCACATGGCAGTGGGCCGCAAGTGGCTTTGGTCCGCTGGCCCAGGTCCGCCAGGTTCTTTTCTGGTCGATGTGGCTGTTCATCGGCGTGCAAATCATTTTCGCTTCCTTTTTTCTGAGCATGCTTGGCATCAGCCGCGGCACGTACATCGGCGACTACGACCTAAAATAAATGCCCTATACCGGAATCGACCATTTCATTGCCTGGATGCGCTTTCGTGCTGCGTATCCTCATATTCGTCCCGGCTCGCGCGTTTGCGACCTGGGTTGCGGCCTGGAAGCTGCGTTTCTGGATTACGCTTCCGACTGCATCACCACGGGCGTCGGCTTCGACGACCAGGTTGCGAACGGGGTGCAAGGCCGCTGGCAGCGAGTGCGCGGGGATCTGCGTGCGCCGTTGCCGTTTCCGGACGGCGAGTTCGATCACGTCGTTATGCTTGCCGTCCTCGAGCATCTTACCGAACCAGAAAGAGTCTTACGCGAGGCGCACCGGGTGCTTGCGTCCGGCGGCTCACTGATCATGACGTGGCCATCCTCGATGGTTGATCCCATTTTGAATGTTCTGCATACTCTGCGCCTAATCAGCGATGAAATGGAGAGCGACGAGCACCAAAAGCGCATTCCCGTCGAAACTTTGAAGCAGATGCTCCAGGTCATCGGCTTTCAGAAATTTCTTCATCGCCGCTTTGAGTTGGGCCTTAACAATCTGATGGTTGCGTCCCGTTAGCGGAAGAGCAGCCCAGCGCCTGCCAGTGTGCGGGACCGAAAGTATGTTCCCCTAAAAGAGCAACAAAAAGGTTGCTTGTTATTTTGGGGCCTGCTAATCTGCAACCCAGAGGTTGCATAACAATGGAAAATCGAATCGAGAAGCGCATCGAACTAGCGGCTCCGGTTTCGCGGGTGTGGCGTGCGCTAACGGATTACCGTGAATTCGGTGAATGGTTCCGAGTGAAGCTGGAGGGGCCATTTGCGGCGGGGCAGGTTTCCCGTGGCCGCATCACCCATCCTGGCTATGAACACGTCAAATGGGAGATCGTGGTGCAGAAAATAGAGCCAGAACGTCTTTTTTCTTTCACCTGGCACCCTTATGCCGTCGATCCGAAGATTGACTATTCGAAGGAAACTCCCACACTCGTTGAATTCAGGCTCGAAAAAACCGCCAAAGGCACACTGCTGCTGCTCACCGAGTCTGGCTTCGACAAAATTCCCAGCGAACGCTTCCTTGAAGCATTCCGCAGGAACGACGGAGGCTGGACAGCGCAGATGAAAAACATTGAAAGCTATGTCGCGCAGAAGCCTTAACCGAATCGTCGCCAGGTCGCAGGTCCACGCGCGGGTTTTCGCCGCACTCGGAGATGCGACGCGGCTATTGCTTGTTGCGAAACTCTCCGGCGGCCAGCAACGCTCCATCTCGCAGCTCACGCGGGGCTCCAGGCTTACCCGCCAGGCGATTACCAAGCATCTTCGAGTGTTGGAGAGAGCAGAAATTGTGCATAGCGTTCGCACGGGTCGCGAGAGCCTGTTTGCGCTCGACCCGGAGCCGATGGATGAACTCAAGAAATATCTCGATCGTGTCTCGGGGCAGTGGGATCAGGCATTGTCGAGGCTAAAAGCGCTCGTGGAAGAGTGAACGTTGCGATTGAGCTTAAGATTCCTGAAGAAACCACTTCGGTTTGAAGCTCGGCCTGGTGGAACGGGCGGCATCGCTACGGATGGGAGTCTAGTGGCGGGCTATAGGGTTGAATTTCGGTGTTGTCGACGTCGGGTTCGACAAGCCAAATATCACGATCCTTAAAATAAGCCAAGAGTTTCGCGTTTTGGTCTTTACCGAGCTCGCGCGCCCAGATGACTTGAGAGCCGTCGATATCGGCCCCGTTGTAGACCCATTCGTCGTGGATGTTGTGATTCTCGGAATAGCGCACCATGATCAAGTGTTTTCCCGGCGTATCGAGAAGCTGCTTCATGACGGCCACGCGGCTCGGATCGCCCGTGCAGGTCCACCACAACGGATCGCAAGCGCGGCGCGCCGTGTTAATGCATGTACCTAGCACGAGCAGGACGACGGCCGCGCGAGACAACGCGAGGCCTAGCGGCCGTTCCTTCCATCTCATCCTCCGCAAGTGACGCGCGGATCGCGTCAGCAGCGCGTAAATCACGCAGGTGACCGGCGCGGCGTAGTGGGGCGCCGACCAAATCACCACAAAAACGCCCGCGAGGCAAAGGAGAAGTGTCACTACAAGCAAACGCATCTTGCGCTCGCGAAAAGCGAACGGAAGTGCGGGTAATAGGAACAACGCGCCCGGCCAGAAGAACTCGACGCCCATCCTCGCCAGTTTTTCCGCCGTCACATCGCGGACATCCTTCCAGGTGGTTCGATAGTCTTCGCGCTCCCAGCCGTTATAGAAAGCTTCAAACTGCTGGTTGTTGTATTCGAGTTCGGGTTTGAGATGTTCCCATAGGAACAGTGGAGTCGAATGATACGTGCGCGTGTTCAGAACATGAGGCATGAGAAGCGCATTTCCCGTTAGCCGCCAGTTGTAGTAGCCGATGAAGGCCAAGGTCAAAACGAGGACGGCGGAAAGCGGGAGAAACACGATGCGAAAGCGCGCTCCGGCCGCGGTGCGCGATCTTGCTATTCCGAGCAGCCACCAAACCAGCCACAATCCAGCCGGAACACAAAAGAGAAGCCCTTCGTAAGGACGGCTGTTCGCGAGGATGGCTACACCTAGGCCGAGTAGCAGAGCATGGCCCACGCTGGGACGACGAAAGATGCGCGCCAAAGCTCCCAACACAAGCGCCCCTCCTGCCGCGGCCACCGCTCCGCCCCAATAGCTGTTCATCCAATAACTGGCGACGCCCAAATTCAAGGCGGCAAACACGCCGCCTAACAAAGCCCAACGCGAAGGCATCCACGCTTGCAGCATCCAGAGGATCGCGGCACACATCGCGGCGTCGCTCAGCAGCACGCCGATCCACGGATTGCCGAGCCATTGTCCGATGGCCATCACGAAGCCCTGAGCAGGCGGATACATCGAGGAATAGGTCGGAAACCAATTGACGTGAAAAGTCTCGAAGCTCATCCACATCGGATGCGTTGGATTGGCGAGGCGGCCGTGGGCGAATGTGTCCGCCATGAGCAAGTAACTGAATTCGTCGTGAATCCCAGGAATAGGCACAGGCAATAGCGGCAAGATTGCGAGGCGGACTGCCACGATGCAAGAAAACATCAACCCCACAGCAAGTTTTTTATGCTCCGCAAAACGCGAGAGAGCCTGCTCTATTTTTTGAAAGGCGCGGCTGCCGGTGCTCGGTCTCCACAGAGCCAGCAGTCCGAATAGCAAAGTAAGCAGGAGCGCGATTTCGGCCGAGGGCCAGAAATGGGTGTCCGATTGGCTTCCGAGTGGATTCATTTAGCGAATAGGAATTTCGATGCGGATCGATTCCGCAATGCTCGGACGCAGAAGCGCTCCATTGTCATCGTGCAGGGATTCTAGCGTATTGAGGGCGCGATCAGCGCTCGATTTCCATTTCGATGTTTTCGGAAGGCGTGGCCGGGGATGCACGTTTGCTTCCCGATTCCGTGAAATCGGCGAGCTCGAGCTTAAGGTTTCCCGCGTTTGAGGCAAAGGCGAGGCCCGCGTCAAAGTCCACGACGCCACTGCGGATGAGCTTATCAATTTCACCGTCAAAGTACTGCATTCCTTCCGTATCGCCATCGCGCATGGCATCCAGCAAGGATTTTCCTTCCGCCTCGCCCTTTTCGACGTAATCCCGCGTCCGCATGGTGGACTTGAGAATTTCAATCGCCGCGATCCTCCCTTTGCCGTCTTTTCGTGGGAGAAGTCGTTGAGAGACGATGCAGCGAAACGCCTTTGAAAACCGGTTGCGTATGGCTAGCTGATCAGCCAGCGGAAAGGCGCCGACTATACGCTCGATGGTTTTCGCGGCGTCGATGGTGTGCAGCGTCGACAGGACGAGGTGCCCGGTCTCCGCGGCCTCCAGAGCGATTTCAATCGTCTCGCGATCGCGCATCTCTCCAACCAGAATAATCTTGGGCGCCTGGCGAAGAGCGCCGCGTAAAGCGAGGGCAAACGTTGGCGTGTCGCTGTGAAGTTCCCGCTGGTGGATGGTGGCTTTTTTGTGCTTGTGCAAGAACTCGATGGGGTCTTCGATGGTCAGGATGTGATAGGCCTTCTCCGTGTTCATCAAATCGATGATTGCAGCGAGTGTGGAAGATTTCCCCGAGCCCGTGGGTCCAGTCACCAAAACGATCCCGTTTTTCAACTGAACGATCTCTTTCAACTGCGGCGGCAGATGCAGTTCTTCAAATCCCGGAATCGCGTCCGGGATTACGCGCATGACAATCGCGCAGCTTCCGCGCTGGCGAAAAATATTTACGCGAAACCTGCCCACTCCCGAAACTCCATAGGAAAGGTCGGCCGAGCCTTCCTCAGCTCCAGCTTATTGGCTGCGTGCTCGTTGTTCGCCATGAGGTCCTGAGCGAGCAGCTTGGTATCCTGCGGGGTCAATCGTTCGAGCCCCTTGAACTTCAGTTCGACGAGCTGCCCGCTGACCTCAATTTGAGGCGCCCGGCCGGGAGAAAAAATCAAGTCGCTGACGTGGCCGTGAGATTTCAGCATCGCGGTGATGAGCTGCGCCGTGTCCAATTTGCGCTGCACGGGGTCTACTTGCGATGGTACCGCCTGCGCTGGTGCTACTTGTGTCGGAGATCCCATAGTTCTTTAACCAGGTCACCTGAGGAAAGGCATAGCTCGAACGCGTAACGACAGTGCCGATTGTATGCGAAGGATCGCTTGGCAGGGAGGTAACTCTCCGCAGACGTACCTAAAAGTTACCGGGAGCAGCGCGTACAACCAGCGCTCCTACACCGAAAGCATAGCCGCACCGCGCGTTCGCGTCCACGCGCGCGCAACCGCCGAGTTCGCGAATGACACCCCCGGCGCAGAGTTCCGCCCGGGCAAGCGGCCGCTGATCAAAATAACGGTGAATCCTACTTCGAAGCGCTGTCGATAAAGGCTCGCGATGTTGGCTTTAAGTTTGGCAAGATCCTCGTCGCGCAGATACATCATGTGGCCCGCGTCGTAATACTGAAGATGGATATTTTTTTGCAGCTTTTCCGGAAGGCCCAGATGTTCCATCGTGATATTCCGTGGCGAAGAACGGCGTGGCCAAATCGTACAATCCATTTTCGACTTCGATTTGCAAATGCGGATTGGTAAGCATCGCCTGGATCAGATCGCCCTCGACGTTTGGCGAACCAGGGAAGCCAAAATTGTCTCCGCTGTGATGTTTCCAGTCCCAATCACTGCCGGCTTCGTCGGAGCCTGTGTGATAGACCTTGTCCTGCCCGAACTTCAACTCTTCGCGAACGTAAGTATTGAACGCGGCGGTGAACGGTCCGGTGATCGAAGTATCCTGCGGATCGTACTCGGCGTACTCGCCGAGGAGATCATAGCTATAGCCGGAGAAGCGCGCGTCGAGGCGGCCAGTAGTTAAGCCGCGGCTGCGCTGCAGCTCTTTCATGAACTGAGGGAGGTTCACGCGGAGGTCGGCTTTGATCAGATAGTCTTCGCTCAAGCCGGTGTAGCGGGAAAGCTGCTTCGCTACCTCGGATTTTTCCGCAGCGCCGAGTTTCGATCCTTTCACCAGCGCGCTGAGATACCCCGTTTGCGCAAAATTCCGCGCTTCCTCCATGAATCCAGCCAAATTATCGGGGCGATCCTTCAGCATCTTGTGATACCACGCCGTCGCCGCGTAGCTGGGCAGATAAAAGACGTAAGGCATGTCTTCGCCTGGATTGAAGGAAATCGTTCCGAGGTCGAGAACCGAAGAAATCGAGAACGATGCCGTTGAAATCCATGCCATCGTGCGACTGTAAATAATTCGAAAGCGCGGCGGAGCGAAAGGTTCCGTAGCTTTCCCCAATCAAAAACTTCGGCGAATTCCATCGATTGTTGCGGCTGATATAGGTATTGATGAATTGCGCGAGCGACTTGACGTCCTGGTCCACGCCCCAAAAATCCTTGTCCTGCGGCTTTTCCCACGGCATGGCTGAAGCCCGTTCCGACAGGGTCGACGAAAACCAAATCCGTCTTGTCCAGAAGGCAATTCGCGTTGTCCGTCAGCTTGTAAGGAGCGGGCGGGGTCGCGTCCGCATTCGCTGTCACCACGCGCTTTGGCGAAAACGCGCCCATATGCAGCCAAACGGACGCGGATCCCGGCCCGCCGTTATAGACGAAAGCAATCGGGCGCATGCCCGGATCTTTCACGTCGCTTCGCGTATAAGCCGTCGAATAGAGCAGCGCGGTGGGTTCGTCCTTTTCGTTTTTCAAGAGAATCGTTGCGGCTGTCGCCTTATACGGAATGGTTTGCGAACCGAGTTTGATCGAGTGGTCCGTGACGGAAGACTCTTCTTTTGGCGCAGGGGCCGCCGCTGCTTCGGCCGGCTTGTCGGCCGGTTTCGCGTCTTTATCTTGCGCTTGAACGCCGAGCGGCAACGCGGTGAAAAACCAAATCATCGCCAAAAGAAACTTGCAGTGCTTCGAAATGCTCATCGCGACTTCCTCCATCCTGATTGATTTCGGCCACTCGGTGAAACGCAGAATTGTATCTCTTTTGCCGCGGGTTCGCGTTACTTCTTTGTCTTCAGAAGAAGTGTGAGACCTTCTTTTTGCTCGCCTAAAGCGAGAGAAAGCGCGCTCAAATCGTCCGCTATCCAATCCGCGCCCGCGGCCAGAAGCTCAGCCTCCGTCGAAGTCGTGAGCAAGCCGAGCACGCGCGCCCCCGCCGATTTTCCCGAGCGCACTCCTGTGGCGGCGTCTTCGGCAACTACACACTCCGACGGGGAAATTCCAAGTACCTCCGCGCCTTTCAGATACGGATCGGGAAAGGGCTTGCCACGGTGCAGCTCGCTTGCGGTGACCAGGTGCTCCGGCACCGGCAATCCTGCCGCGCGCAAACGCACTTCCGCCAACCGGCGGCTCGCGGAGGTCACGACGGTCCAGCGCGCTTCCGGAATGGTTCGCAAGAGTTCCAAAGCTCCAGGAAGCGCCACTACATCCGCGATGTCCTCGATCTCTTGGCGCTCGACCTCGCGATTTTCCGCTTCCTGATCGCCATGCGGCAATAGTTCGCGGATCGTTGCGATGCTCGGCCTGCCATGCCCTTTGCGCACCACCTCGTCTGGATCGAGGCCGTGCCTGCGCGCCCAGACAGTCCACACGCGAGTCACGGCCGGAGTGGAATCCACCAGCACACCGTCCATGTCAAACAGCATCGCGGCACAACGAATCACAATCATCGGCCTACTCGGTTCCTTTATGTCGAGAGTCTCTTTGCGAAAGCCCTATAGACTACTGAAGTCCGGGAAAACAAGGAAGGTTGGGGTGGGAGACGGGGATTGAACCCGCGACATTCGGTGCCACAGACCGACGCTCTACCAGCTGAGCTACTCCCACCACCGTTCGATTCCTCTAGTTTACGCTACTTCCTCGCGACGGAAAAGCGCCACGAAAAAGCCTCCGCTGAGCGGGGCTAACACCGCCCACTTGCGAAGAAAACGGTCCAACCCCCGCCGCTGATTACCATGAATCAACGGGCCTGCGCCCGGCATCCAATTTTTGTCGCGGGGATTGCATGAAGCAGGCCCAAACGCTTACAGTACGCTAAGCAAAACTCAGCCCAGACCTGAGAACCCGGTTTTCCGAATCCGTTCTCCGAGGCTGCTGGGAACGGCCTTCCTCGAGCCTCTGGGATTGCCTGCGCTTTTCGGACCCTTGCGAAGAGCGCTGCAAAAGGCCGTTGCTTTTCGTTTCACGCGAGACGTGCCTGAATATCTTGCGGCGAGAGCAGTGAATCTGAGGAGCGTATCGGCTTTTCGCTCCGGAGGCTAAGTTAAGCCGGAGGGGAAGTTTGGTTTTCAAATGAAATTCCTCCATCCAACGAGGCGAAGCAAAGCCAAGGACCGTAACGGCGATTCGGGCCGAGGCCCGCTCCTACGGCTAGAGTTGCTGAGCGACCCTAGCTTGCTCTGTGCCGTACGCGGGGCTGTCGAGCGTTTGACGGAATCGTTCGGATTTTCCGCGCCAGATTGTCGCGCGGTCACGCGCGCGGTTGACGAAGCGCTGACAAATATTATCAGGCACGCGTACAATGGCCGCCCGGATAAGCCCATTGAGATGTTCATTCGCTCCGTTCATGGCGAGGCTGATCCAAAGGCGTCGACTGGACTGGAGATCCTGCTGTGCGATCACGGTCCGTCGATAGAGCGGGCTCGGCTTTGTATGCGCGCGCTGGAAGAGGTAAAGCCCGGCGGACTGGGATTGCATTTCATTCAACAAAGCATGGATATCGTCGAATACAAACGCACGAACGGGACCAACTGTCTCCGCTTGGTCAAGTACGTCCGTGCGCCGAAGCAGGAAGTGAACTCGTAATCGTTTGAAGGAGAATACACTGTGCAGATTTCCAGCCGGCAACTCGATAAGACCACGATTTTCGATGTGACGGGAGACATCGACCTGGCGAACTCCCCCGCGGTTCGAAAGGCGCTGTTGAAGGAAGTACGGGACAATCGCACGCCGCGCGTGGTGATGAACCTGAGCAAGGTGCGCTATATCGATAGTTCCGGCGTAGCCTCCTTGGTCGAAGGCCTCAAGGCCTCTCGGGACGTCGGCTCGCGATTTATTCTTTTTGGATTGAGCACTTCCGCGCGCGAAGTGTTACAGCTCTCGCGTTTGCTTGAGAATTTTTGAAGTGTATGACAACGAAGAGCAGGCGCTGGCAGGCTGAAAAGTTTGGTTGAGGGCACCGCGTTTTCCCGAATTACAGTGAATTGAGTCTCAGGGAATCGGGTTACTGCGAATACGCGATGCAATTCGTGTCACAAATCGGCGGCACGTTACGAACAGCCTTGCCTACGTTGGCTCCCTCGCGTCGCTCGGCGGCCGCGCGGCCTACTACACTTTTGTAGGGCCGTTCCAGGGCAAGCCGCTGCGCTTGCAGCGCGCCGTATCCCAGGCCATGGACGTGGGCGTCCGCGCTTTGCCGATTCTCTCCCTGATCACATTTTTCATAGGTTGATCCTTGCGCTGCAGAGCGCCTATGAGTTGCGCCGTTTTGGCGCGATGAACTATGTCGCCACCGCCGTCGCGATTTCCATGTCGCGCGAACTTGGCCCGCTCATTACCGCCATCGTGGTGATCGGCCGCTCCGGTTCGGCCTTCGCCGCTGAAATCGGCACCATGAAAGTCACCGAAGAAATCGACGCGCTCGAAACGATGGCCATCAGTCCCATTCGTTTCTTGGTCACGCCGAAATTCCTGGCCATGATTGTGATGCTTCCTTGCCTCACGATCTGGGCCAACGCCATGGGCATTCTCGGCGGCTCGCTGTTCGGCGTCGCGCAAGGCCGACTTTACGTTTGGCCGTTACATCCAAGCCTCGCTGGATTCCCTCCTTCTGCGCGATATCATGACCGGCCTGGTGAAAAGCGTGATGTTTGGGATTACTATCACCGCCGTCGGATGCCAGGAAGGGCTCGACACTGGCGCGGGCGCCGAGCAAGTCGGCCGTTCAACGACCAGGGCTGTCGTGATGTCGATTTTTCTTGTTGTGCTGGTCGATCTGGTTTTTACGATGCCTGTTCTTTTTTGTAAGCGGCAGTTAGGGAAGTGTGACTTTGCCATGGAGAAACGGAAAACACGGACTCCCTCGAGTCGGAAGTGATGCTCTCTTTGCGCGATGTCCGCGTGAGCTACGGCGAGCGTCGAGATTCTTGCACGGCGTCTCGTTTGACGTGAAGCGCGGCGAAACCCTGGTCATTCTCGGTGGCTCCGGCTCCGGCAAAAGCACCCTCTTGCGCACGTTGGTCGGCCTTGAAAAAGCGAGTTCCGGAGAAATCTGGATCAAAGGCAAAAACATCGCGGCGATCTCCGATGCGGAGATGGACGAAATTCGCAAAAAAATTGGCATGTCGTTTCAAGGCGGCGCGCTGTTTGGCTCGATGACCGTCGGCGAAAATGTGGCTCTTGCCCCTGCGCGAGCACACCAAGCTTGAAGACTCCACGATCGAAATCATGCTGCGGCTCAAGCTCGAGCAAGTCGGCCTCGCCGGGATTTGAATATTACATGCCCTCGCAGCTCAGCGGCGGCATGAAGAAGCGTGCGGCAGTCGCTCGCGCTCTGGCCATGGACCCGGAGATTCTCTTCTTCGATGAACCCTCCGCGGGCCTCGATCCGATCATCGCCGCCGGCATCGACCAGTTCATTCTTGGAATTGAAGCAAGCCTTTCGCATGACCATCATCGTGGTCACGCACGAACTGGCCAGCGCGTACTTGATCGCCGATCGCATGGTGCTCATCGACAAAGGGAATCTCGTAGCCATCGGCACCACCGCGGAAATGCGCGCCAGCACTCAGCCGCGTCGTGCGGCAATTTCTGGACCGCGTGCCCGAACCCGAAGTCGCGCGCGAAATGGATTATCTGCAAATGCTCACGCAAGACCGCCGCTTGTGACGAGCGCCAGCAGGGGAAAGAGGACGTGATGGCAGGGAAGCGCGACCAGGTTTTTGTGGGGCTTTTCGTTATCATTGCCGCCGCGGTTCTGATCGGCATGGTGTTTGC
Source organism: uncultured Acidobacteriota bacterium (assembly GCA_963804545.1). Lineage (GTDB taxonomy): Bacteria > Acidobacteriota > Terriglobia > Acidiferrales > UBA7541 > Acidiferrum. The sequence continues at coordinate 496,190 of CAWDQW010000003.1, read as the reverse complement.
CATTTCAGGCGCCTTTGGCCGCACCGCGAAGACCTACCACGCTTACTTTCCGTTCGCCGGCGGGCTCGAACGGGGCGCCACCGTGCGTTACGCGGGAGGCCCCAAAGTAGGCCGCGTGGAAAAACTGGCTATCGACCCGAAAAATCCCGCGCGGATCGACGTGGTTTTCAGCGTGGAGACCGATCTGCCCGTCAAAACGGACAGCCACGTCAAGATCATGAGCATGAGTCCGCTTGGGAGACAATCACCTCGAGATTTTCTCCGGCAGCGCGCAAACCGCCCTCGCTCCTCCCGGCTCGCTTATTGCCAGTCGATCCTTATGTCGATTTCAACGCCCTTACCGCTCAAATCAATGACCTCGCGCCGCAAGCCAAGCAACTCATTCAATCACTGAATGATCGCGCCACGGAACTGAAAGTGACCATTGCCCGCGTCAATGACTTGCTCAGCGCCCAGAACCGCGCAAATCTTTCCGCCACTCTCGCCGACACCCGCGGCATGATCGAAGAAAACCGACCAGCAAATCAATCCACCATTCAGCATCTGGACGCCGCGAGCCAGAAAATGGAACCCTTACTTCAGGATCTGCACAAGACTTCCGATGAAGCCAACAAAGCCCTCACTCATATCGACGAGCTTCTCGGAGAAAATCGCGACGATGTGCGCAAAGCCGTGTCGAACTTCGCAAATCCTTGACCACCCTCACCGACATTACCTCGCGCATCGACCAAACCCTCGACGTCAACTCGGAAAATATCGACGAACTCCTCGATAATTTCCGCCGCGTCTCCAGAATCTCAAGGAATTCACGGACACCATCAAGAAGCGTCCTTACACTCTCATTCGCGCCACCAATCCGCCGGAACACAAACCCGGTGAAAAGCAATGAAGCGAGGAACATAACGAACTCATGACCAACCCCACTGGACTGTCCACTGCATCGGCGCGCGCCGGACGTGAATGGCGGGTTTTTGCGTCATGCGGCCGCGAAACTCTCGTCTTTGTATGCTTGCGCTTGCTGTTGGTTAGCGGCCGGCTGCGGCGCTGCCCGCCCCAGCAAATACTATCAACTTACAGTTCCCGGGGACTTGGCGCCCGCCGCCAATCCAAATCCGATTCCCGTCACGCTGCTGATTGGCCGCCTGACAGGCCCCGCGCTCTATCGCGAGGACGAGATTGTCTACAGTTCCGGCGGCGAGGGCATGGGCACCTACGAATATCATCGCTGGGCCGAGCCGCCCACGGAGATGATCGCGGAAATTATGCTCCGCCAGTTACGCGCTTCCGGCCACTATCGCGGAGTTTATACCTTGCGCAGCGATATCCATGGAGATTTTCTTTTGCACGGCCGTCTCTACGATTTCAAGGAAGTCTCGGGCAGTTCAGAGGTAGCCCGCGTCACCATGGAGCTCGAGCTTCGCAACGTCAAAACAGCGACCACGGTCTGGACGCACTTTTATTCGCATGACGAACCCACTGCGGGGAAAACCGTTGACGCGATTGTCTCGGCCCTCGACAAGAATGTCCAGCAAGGCATTGCCGAATGCCGCGCCAGCCTCGATGAATATTTCGCCGCGCATCCGCCGTCGCCGCCTGCCGCGGCGTCTGCTCCGTAACACAGGCTTCTTGCAAATCCCGTAAGGGCACGCCACGCTGTGCCCGTCTTTCGATTTTCCGGTTTTTCCGCCGCCGCTCTCAGCCGGAGCGGCGCAAAGTCAACAAGGTAACGTCGTCGTCCAGCTCCGAGCTTCCTCTATAAGACTGCACGCCCTCGAGCAGCGCCGCCGATAAGTCGGTAAGCCTCACTGGCTGCGACAATTTGGCCATCGTCGCCTCGGCCATCTCCAGAAACCCGCGTGGTGTCAACTGTTCGCCCGCCGGCGACTGCGCTTCGGTCGCCCCATCGGAAAACGCCAGAATCATGTCCCCCGGCCGCAGTTGAATGCTCTGCTCGCTGTACATCTCTCCCGTCACGATGCCCAGCGGCAAATTTTCCATCCCCTCACCCAGCTCAAAAAACTTCCCTTCGCGGGCCCGCCAGAGAAGCATCCTCGGATGCGCCGCATACGCAAAATTAAACTCGCCCGTCCCGCCATCAAATGTCCCGGTCACCACGGTCGTAAGTCGCAGCGCACCCTTCGATTTCTCCGAATCCAAGGTGAACTCGTCATTCAACGAAGCCAGCAGCCCCGCCGTATCCCGAATATCTTGAAATTTATGCAGCAAATGGTGCACGTGCCGCGCCACGCCGCTGGCCACATACCCATGCCCCACGCAATCCGCCAGCACCACCCGTGCAATATTGTCGCTGCAAGAAAACACCGCCGAAAGGTCTCCGCCTCTCTCCGCACCCGAAGGCACCGCAATCACGTCCGCCTCCAGCCCCGCCAGCTCCAGCGTACGGTGCGCCCTTTCGTTTCCCGCCCACAATTCCATACACCCAAACGGCCGCGCCGCCGACGTACTGCACACAAACGCATCCGGTTCTATCTTCTTAAACTTCATACCATTTTTGATGCACGCCCCCGCCGAAACGCTACGCGCAAACGCGACGCGTCGCCCGCACAAGAGCGCCCTCCAACTTTACGCGCTGTATTTCCTAGATTGGAATTACGCCGAAGTCCCCCGGAGGGTCAGCTCCCGATCAGGGGATCACGCGTCCGCTCGGCGCCCAAGTCGCTATCAGCGCAGAGGCTGCGCGGCGATGCACTGATCGGGGCCATAGATGGGCGCGGTGCTGCCGTTGACGGCCCACCAATTCGTCCACTCCATGCGTTCTTTGTTGGAGGATTCAGCGTTTGCAATGCCGTATTGCGATTTCCGGTGGGTCAGCGTTTCGAGGGATTCTTCCGCGTCGCGACGGACACCTTTATCGGGGCTTGCCAATAGGCCGATGAGCGGGGAAATTGCATCACGGGACAATGTATTTCCGAGGGTGATTGCAAGATATCCAGACAGCGGCGCATCGGCGTTGGGAAGGAGCCGCAACAGAGCTGGAATGGACCGCTCTTTACAAATTCGACCGGCATACATGTATGCCTCTCCCTGCGAGTAATCCCTGTTCTGGCTTCCGATGAACAGCAATGCTCGGCAGTCGCTGGGGTTTCCAAGCTCTCCGAGCGCTTGAATTGCCGGTTGTCGAAATTCGTCAGGACCGGTTGACGCCATCGCAATCAGCTCTGCCCGAGCGGTTGGCGTTCCCAATCGTCCCAGACCCTCGATGCTGGCATCCACGATGTTTCCGATTGTCGTTCCGGGGCTATCGACGATCTTCGTCAAAACTGACTCGACGAATGGCGGAGGATGCTGAACGATAGCTGTGACCGCGAAATAACGAATCTCAAAATCTGGCCCGTTCAGGTCATTCAGGAAAGGTTGGTAAGCAGCCTCAAGCTCACCTTCGCGAGGAACTCGCAGGCTCACGTCAAATTCCGATTCAACGTGCAGGCGCACGAGGTCTTCCCTCTGGCCCCAGCGCCCAATATCCTCCTCGCTTGAGGCACGGACATGGTAAGTGCGCGGCGAATTCAGCACAAACGGCCCATTTAGAAATATGCGCCTAATATACTTACCCCCGACGGGGATTTGACGGGCGCCTACCAGGCAACTGACGGCGAAACCAGCGGGGCTGCAACCAAAGGGCACAGGTTTCTTCTTGCGAGTTGCGGCATCCACCTCCAAGGGCCCCGGACCGACGCTTATGCAATTAGACTCGCCGATCTCACCAGCTTTGTCGCCGTGGTTGACCACTTCAAGATCGACGATGATCGGTTCGCCAACCAAGTACTGTTTTTTTTCAGGATGGTAACGTCCCGTAAAGAGCTGTTTGGCGGTGGCGTCAGGCGCGTGGGCCAGTAAAGCTACCAGAAGAAACCCTGTTGGTAAACGCTTCATGCCCCGTTATTATGGCACCGTGAGGATTTGTTAAACGCGAGATTTCGACTCCTAGTGCACGCTCTTCCCGTAGACTGACCTTCCGCCCAACTGCGCGCTGGCTTGCCCAAGTAGCCATGAGCGCGAACCCCGTTGCTTAAATCGTTGCAAGCTGGATACGCCGCCTCACGCCCGCTCCACCCCTTGCTAAACTATTCCAGAGGAATCGCGTCCCCGCGCATGAGCCCCCACGAAACGGATCGCCGCCATCTCGAGCGGCAAATCGTCTACGCGCGCCCCATCGTCGTTTTGCTTTCCATTTTGGCATTGCTCCAGCAGCCGGACCCCCAAGCCGCCAAGCGCGCCATCTCTTTCATGGTCGCCTATCTAATCCTTGCTCTCGCTGTCATTCCGCTCGAGCGTTTCCTCCGCAAACGCGCCTGGCATTTGCCCATCGCTTGCGATCTCCTCGCTCTCGGCTTCTTCATGTACATCAGCCCGCTCTCCGTTCCCGTCTGGTTTCCCTACCTCTTCATCTGCTGGGTCGCAGGCATGCGCTGGGGACTCCGCGCCGCCATCCCCCTCGCCGGCGCGCTCGCGCTCATCCTGGTTCTCCTCACTGCCGTCAAAGGCGAAATAGGCTGGATGCGCGTAGTCGCTTGGGTGGGTCTCGTCGGCGGCACTTTCGCCGGCGGCGCCGCACTCGCCTTCCTAGCCGACCGCAGCCGCCACTTCGCCTCGCAAAACGATTTCTTCTCCCGCATAACCGCTACCCTCCAAGTCGACCAGGGCCTCGCCGAATCCCTCCGCCTCCTCCTCGACGAGCTCGCCCGCGCCTTCGACGTCGAGGTCGCCCTCCTCGCCTATCGCGACACCGATCTCGAACGCATCTACCTCTGGCGCCTCAAAACCGGCGAAAGCGAACGCCTCGTCCCCGAAAGTTACTCCCTCGCCCGCGCCGACGGCTTCCTCCTCGACGATATGGACGCCACCGTCTGCTGGAACAGCCTCGAAGGCGCCGGCAGCGGCTTCGGCTGGGACCGCCGCGATGGCCGCCGCCTCGCCACTCTTCCGCGCCTCCCCGGCCCCACCCAGCAGGAGCTCCATCTGCGCTCCATGCTCTCCGTTGCTTTCGACCAGTTCGGCCAGCCCGCCGGCCGCCTCTTCCTGGTCAATGGCCGCAAACCCTTCGAGCGCCCCGATTTGGCCTGGCTCGAACGCATCTCCCGCCACATCGGCCCCTCCCTCGAAAACGTCTTCCTCCTCCGCCATCTCCGCGCCCGCGCCATTGAAGGCGAACGCAGCCGTATCTCCCGCGACCTGCACGACGGCATTCTCCAGACCCTCCTCAGCATCGAAATTCAGCTCGACGTCCTCCGCCGAAAGGTCGCCGCCGCCCCCGACCAGGCCGAGGCCAGCCTCGGCAACCTCCAGCACACCGTCAAAAACGAGTCCGCCGAACTCCGCCGCATGGTCACCGACCTCCGCCCCCTCCGCGTCCAAAGCGCCGATCTTCTCGATTTAATGCAAGGTTTCGCCGAACGTTTCCGCAACGAATCGACCCTCGCCCTCGACGTCATCATCGAATCCGCCGACCTTCACGCTCCCGACCGCGTCTGTCGCGAGATTTTCCAGATTTACCGTGAAGCACTCAACAACATAAAAAAGCATGCGAAGGCTTCCCATGTCGTGGTAAAACTGTCGCAGGACGACAGTCGCATCGTTTTGGTAGTTGACGACAACGGCGAAGGTTTCAGTTTCGCCGGCAGGTTTACTGGGGATGAACTCGACCGCCTGCGACTTGGTCCCATTTCCATCAAGGAGCGTACGCGTACTGTGGGAGGCGTTTTGACCGTTGAGTCGAACCCTGGCCATGGAGCGCGACTGACAATCGAAGTTCCGCTCGGTTGACATGGCCAAAACTAAACAGCAAATTCGCGTCCTACTAGCGGACGACCACGCGATCTTTCGCGATGGCCTCCGCAAACTCCTCGATTCCGACGAAGACATCACCATCGTCGGCGAAGCCCAGAACGGCGCGGAATGCATCAAGCTCCTCGCCAAACTCAAGCCGGAGATTCTCCTGCTCGATCTCCGCATGCCCGATAAAGACGGCCTCGCCGTCCTCGAAGAAGTCAATTTCGACACGCTGCCCACGCGCGTCATCGTACTCACCGCCGCCGAAGACGATCGCGATGTAGTCCGCGCCATGCGCCTCGGCGCGCGCGGCGTCGTTCTCAAACAGTCCGCTACCGATCTTTTAGTAAAGAGTATTCACCGCGTTCACGCCGGCGAAATTTGGCTCGACAACCGCATGACCGCCGAGGTCATGAAAGCTTTCTCGAAGTCCTCCGAGTCCGGCCCGCGCCGCGAAAAGCCGCTTCTCAGCGACCGCGAAAAAGAAATCGTCCAGCTCGTCGCTCAAGGCTTCCGCAACAAGGAAATCGGCGAAAAACTTTTCATCAGCGAGCAAACCGTAAAAAATCACCTCCACAACATCTTCGACAAGCTAGGCGTCTCCGACCGCCTCGAACTCGCCCTCTACGCCATCCACCATCGCCTGATCGACCAGACCTAGCTTCTTTCCCGCAACGGGCTTTTCACCCCCCCCGCATTTACAGGATTCACCCGATACCCCAAAAATCTCGTTTCCCCGATTCTACGCATGGCGGGAGAACAGCTAGACGAGGCCCTTCGAGCGATTGAGGGCTGGGCTGGAACGGCTTCCTGTTCTCCTCACCCTTTCTTTTCGTGGAAAGGCTCACAACCCAAATGCATTGTCCTTCGTGTCACAGCGGCCATATCCGCAGGTCAAAAACGCGCGGTATTCTCGAGTCCTTCTTGGCCAGGCTCAGCCTCCGTCCTTATCGGTGCGAGGAATGCGATTCCCGGTTTTTTCGCTGGGTCGCCAATCGCAAATCTAAGTCGGCTTCTTCCGGCAGCCCCACCGGTCTTACTCCCGCCTGCTAGATCAATTTCCCTCCCGGCCTACCGTGTTGTCGGCTTGCTCGTTGGAGATGCCTCCGGGTGCGATGCAGGGGTCTCCGCGCTCTTCGCCGGCGCCGCCGGCCCCGGCTTCGAGAGCCCTTGCGATTCATAAAATGCATTGAAGAAAAATTTGTATGTGCCAAGCGACTGCCCGCGCCATTGCGGCCGGAATCCCAACAAATAGACGCGCCCTTTCCCGTACTGCACTTCCATCGCCGCGGCTTTTCCCTGGATACGCTCCGGATGCAGCAAGTACCCGCTCATCAGCGGGCTCTCGTCCTTCGGGTACGCCGCCAGCACGCGTCCACGGAAACCCTCTTTTCCCTCGAACGCCGGGCCTCGCTCAAACATCACGATCGGATCGTGCGGCAGTCCCCAGGTCGCCGAGTGTGCCATATCCTGCACTTCGACCCGCAGCAAGCAGCCGGAGCAGAAAAACTCCTCATCTTTCACACCACCCAGCACGTTCTTCACCGGCAGGCCCAGTTGCTCGACCGCGAACATCGACGCATTGTTGAACGTGATCAGCGTGCCTCCCGCCAGCACGAACTCTCGCAGCGCCATCACTCCTAGCTCGCCGATCCCGCCCACGTACTCTCCCGGCACGCTCCCCGCTCCGAAGCCGTTGAAAATCGCTTCCGGCGAGCCATCCGGAATCACAATGGCGTCAAATCTCTCCCGCAAATTTCCCGCCTGCATATCGCCGTTGCGCAACGTGATCGGATCGAACTTGAAATTCTCCAGTATCCACCGCGTCCAGCCCTCATCGATGAACGGAACCCACGCACGATATAACCCGACGCGCGCCTTCTTCACGCTAACGAAGTCTTTTGGCGCCGCCGCGACAGCTTTCAGCGTCAGCGAATTTTCCTTCGCGAATCCTTCGAGCTTGTCGCGCTCGATCCCGGACACCACCATCGCGCCCGCTTCGTTCCCATCGGGAGTTTCGGTTTCGCCAGGCAGCGAAGCCGGCGTGCCCTCCGCTCGCCAGCACTTCGTTCATCAGCTTGAAGCTCGCGTTGGATTTGTGGCTCAAGACGTACACGCTCCCCGTTCCGCTCACGCTCCCCGCGGGCGGCGTGAACTTCTCGAGCTTCTCCAATGCGCCGCGCTCCGCCGCTCCGATCGGTTGCAGCACAGGAGCCACTTGCACGCCCATCTGCATCGGCAGCGTCCAACCCGTCACGTCGTAGGGCAACTTCGGCGGGCTGCTCGGTGTTTCTCGCAGATCCGGATAGATTTGCGGCTCGAACAATTCCTTCACCAGCGGCGAAAAGGGCTGGTCCATCAGCACCACCCATGTTCCCGGCGCGTATTCGCGCCCGTTCGCGTGGAAAGCCTTCGTGGCCTGTTGCACCTCGATTCCATTGACCATCAGCTTTTCCACCAGCGTGGCCGTCGCCGGCAGATCGCGCTGCTCTCGCGGAATCACGTAACCGAACGGCGCTTCTTTGCGAAATCGCTCCACGTTGTCCCGCGCCGCCTGATAGCGGTTGTAGAGCAGCTCTTCGCGATATTTCGCGGCCGTGTCCAGCACGGACATCGACGCGCCCTCCATATAATTCACCGCATCGCGCAGCCGCCACCAGCCGCCTTTCCACGGGCTGCTGTAAAACATCTCCGAACGCAACCCGCGCTGCTCCTTCGGAAATTCGTCCACCGGATAGAATCGCGGCGTCGCGTAACGGTACAGCGCCGTCTCCGTGAAAAACGAAATGCTGTTGCGGAAAATGTGCGTGTAATCCAGGAACCCCGGATACCAGTTGTCGAAGCCCACGCGGTTCACCGCGCCAGGCATGCCGTGCTCGTCCAGGTACGCCGCCATGCTCGTGCCCATCACGCTCAGCCAGCGCGCCATCAGCGGATGAATGTTCGAAGAAATCGGCTCGACGAACGGCGGAATGAAAATGCGCGTCGGAAACGGAGCCGTCTGGTGGTGACAGTAAAAAATCACCGGGTCCCATTCGATCTCCGTCCGCGTCACATCCTGCGACTCCATCATGTTGTTCATGTAGCCGTCGCGATTGTTGTCGTGGCCCACGTACTCCTGATACAGGTCCGGCAGCGGGCTGACCTCGTACGTCGTGCCCAGATTTCTTCGGTACCACGCCACCACTTCGTTCTGCCCGTCGGGGTTCAGCGTCGGCCACAGCATCAAAATGACGTTGTTCAGAATCGCGTCGACTTCCGGGTCGTTCTGCGAGGAAACCAGCTTGTAGGCCAGATTGATCGATTGCTGCGCGCCCGCCACTTCGGAGGAATGCAAGCCGCCATCGATGTGCACGATGCGCTTTGCCTTGCCGCGCCAGCTCGTGCGCTTCCGCGTCCGACAAGCCCCGCCCGTCGGCCAGCTTTCGCGAAATTTCTTTATACTTGTCCAGGCTGGCGAGGTTTTCCGGCGAAGAAATAATCGCGATATCCCAATCGAGCCCTCGCGTCGTTTTGCCCACCTTGATCAGCTTGATGCGGTTCGAGCTCGCCGCCAGCTTGCGGAAATATTCGCGAGACTCGTCATAATTCGCCAGGTAAAAATCATCGCCCGGCTTGTGGCCAAGCACCGATTCCGGCGTAGGCACGTTAGGCGACGGATTCGCCGTCACCGCTACTTGCGCGCCACACGGAATCACGCAGGCAGAAACGCAAAGGAATGCAGCGATAGCAACGAACGCCAGGCCACATTTATTTGTTTTGAGCATGCCAGAGCATATCTTCGCGATTTTCCAAAGTAAATACCGCCGATGATCTGGCGGCGTTTGTGGACTGCGGCAGCCCTGCTGCCGCTTTAGCAGCTGCGCCATCGCCGCGGTCAAAAAAGCGTGAATCCCGTTCCCGCTCTTAAGGTGACGGCAGTCCTGCAGTTTCTTCTGCGCAAATTAGGACGCTCCTGAGAATTTTTCACGCTTGACGAAAGCTCCAGCTCTGTATATAACTATAGGGTTGTAGAACCGCTGAGTTATGCAATGACCTCCTCCGAACGCCTCGACGCCACTTTCGCCGCCCTCGCCGACCCCACCCGCCGCGCCATCCTCGCTCGCCTCGCTTCCGGCGAAGCCTCCGTCAACGAACTCGCCGAACCTTTCGAAATGTCCCAGCCCGCTATTTCCAAACACCTCAAAGTCCTCGAACGCGCCGGCCTCATCTCCCGCGGCCAGGACGCGCAACGCCGCCCCCGCCGCCTCGAGGCCAAGCCCTTCGCCGAAGCCACCGAATGGCTCGAAAAATACCGCCGCCTCTGGGCCGCCAATTTCCAGCGCCTCGACGCCCTTCTCGACCAACTCAAACTTGATGAATTAAAAACCAAAGAAAAGAAACACCGCCACAAAAAAGCCTAAAGGAGATCCCGATGACCAAAGCCGAAACACTCCAAATTACCACGCCCACCGACCGCGAAATCGTCGTGACGCGCATCTTCAATGCGCCACGCCGGCTGGTCTTCGAAGCGTGGACGAATCCCAAGTACGTGCCGCAGTGGCTGCTTGGTCCCGAAGGCTGGACCATGCCAGTTTGCGAGATCGATCTTCGCCCTGGAGGCGCGTGGCACTTTCTCTGGCGCAAGTCGGACGGCACGGAAATGGAAATGCGCGGCAGCTATAGCGAACTCAGACCGCCGGAACGCCTCGTATCCAAGGAATCCTGGGGTGGAAACTGGCCGGAAACGCTCAATACGCTCATTCTTTCCGAAGAAGCCGGCAAAACCACCGCCACGATGACCGTCTTGTATCCGTCAAAAGAGGATCGAGACGCTGCCTTGGGCACAGGCATGGCGAAAGGCATGGCTTCCAGTTTCGATCGCCTCGCGAGTCTCTTACCCATTCTCGAGGCTCCCGCCACTGCGAAAGATGCGAAAGACTTGTGAACGTAGCGCATCCTCTTCGTCTCATTTGCACAAGCACTGTTGCCGTCCAGACTGGCTTGGTAGTCTGAGCTGCGCTTTCTCTTGGCGCCCTGACCTTCATCCTCGGCATTTTTGGCGCAATCTCAACAACAAAAGATTCTCTCGCCGCGTGAGCGCGCCCCCACAATTTCACCCATTCAGCGACAGATACGAAACTATTGATAGGCGATGTTTCTATGTGAGTATGCGTATAAATCAAAAATAAATTATGCAAATTCCTCCCGGAATATTCTTCGTAACTACAAGAAAACAGAACGTTAAGTAATCCCCGCTGGGCTCCAGCCCCTTTGGTTCTTTGATTGCTTCCCTCGTCACGCGCCGGTCACGTGAGAATTTTTTCTCTCGTGCTTACAGTTTGCCTGGCCCCTCGTTAGCACTGCGAGGAAGCTCCTAAAGCGTCGGCGCAAATGAAATTTCAGTGCCATCTGCAGGGAAGTTTGACCAAAAGGGGGATTTTGATGCGGAAGTCAGTTGCAAGATTCGCCGTGACACTTGCTGTTGCGTTTTTGTTCGCGATTTCGGCTTTTGCCGATATCACGGGTGACATTCAAGGCACCGTTCTGGATGCCGCCGGAGCCACCGTACCCCAGGCTAAAATCACTCTCAAGAATTTAGGTACTGGCGCGACTCGGACACTCGTCGCCAGTGATGCGGGTGAATTCTCTTCCTACCAAATGGATATTGGAAGCTACCAAATCACCATCGAAAAAGATGGGTTCAGGACATTCACTCAGACTGTCATCGTTCGCAGCGGGGAAAGGACTCGTGTCGACGCGCGCATGCAGATCGGAAATGTCTCCGAGACGGTGAGCGTCGAGGCCAGCGCGCTTCCCACTCTTGACGTAGCCACCGCCCAGGTCAGCGACTCGCTCAATTCCCAAGAAGTTCTTTCCCTCCCGAATCTCGCGCGCGACCCTGTGGTCTTCGCCACGCTTTCCCCGGGCACGGTTCCTGTTTCCGTTAACAATCCCTTCCTGGGAGCTGGAAGTTTTAACTCCAATGGCTCTCGCGGCAGATCGAATAACATTACCCTCGACGGCGTCACCGCTACTGACGTCTCGGTCACCGGCGAGTCTGGCGCGGCCTTCGTGCAGGACAGCGTTGCCGAAGTCAAAGTCATCACCAACAATTTTGATGCTGAGTTCGGGCGCAATTCCGGCTCTCAGGTCCAGCTCATCACCAAGAGCGGAAGCAACGCCTATCACGGCTCTGCGTATGAGTATTTCCAGAACAGTGGTTTGGGAGATGCTCGCGGTTACTTCACGCCGGAAGGCGGAGCCGTGCCCAAGCTCGTGCAAAACCAGGGTGGAGTGACGTTTGGAGCGCCCATCATCAAGGACCACACCTTCTTCTACGGCACCTGGGAAGTGGATCGAACGGCTGGCGCGGGCCAGACGGTCATCGCGAATGTTCTGACTCCTGCGCAGGCGGCGGCCATAACCAATCCCACTTCCTTGGCCATATTTAATGCCGATGGCGCTTTCACTTCACCGACGGGCAGTCTCGCGGAGTCCTCTGCCAATACCTCGCATGGCGATACCTGGACCCTTCGTGTCGATCAAATCTTGCGCGGCGGGAAAGACACTCTGTTCGTTAAGTATGGCCAAAGCCCCGCCACCACCATTTCGCCGGGTCTCACCTTTATCTTCTCGAATCTTCCTGGCTTTGGCGCTTCCGTCACCGCGGAACCTCGCGATCTCACCGTCGGCTACACTTCCGTATTGAGCTCTAATCTTGTGGATTCCTTTCATTTTGGTTTTGGCCGAGCCAATCCGAATTTCCCGATAAATTCTCCATTTCCCACCGGCCCGGAGGTTTTCTTCGGCGATGGAACGTCTTCCTTTGGAACTACTTTCATCCTCCCTCAGGGACGTGTGCAAAATACATTTCAATATCTGAACGTTGTGTCCTGGACGAAAGGCAAGCACACCTTTAAGTTTGGCGGCGAAATGGACCGCTATCAGGCGCCCAGCTTCTTTGATGACAATGCCTTCGGAACTTTATCCTATGCGAACATCGCCGCTTTTCAGGCGGGAACCCCCACTTCTTGGACGCAGATCCTGGGTCCCACCGAACGGCACAACTTCTCGCTCGATGCTTTCGGATTCGTCCAGGACGACTACCGCGTCACTCGAACGCTCACCCTTAATCTAGGCTTCCGGTTTGAGACTTCGGGAGGCGTGTCGGAAGGCAGTAATCTCCTCTCCAATCTCGATCCCCTCAATCACACGCCGATCGGCGCTCTGGGTCTTGGCCCTCTTGGCGGCGTCGATTTGGGAGGCACGGCTTTCAACCGCAACTATAATCCCGCGCCACGTTTGGGTTTCGCTTGGAACCCCCGCGGCAGCAAGCTTGTTCTCCGCGGCGGTTATGGAATCGCCTACGACTTCATCTATCTGAATCCGATTACCAACCTGCGCTTCGCTCCACCCTTCACGAGTGCGATTACCGTCGGAGCATCCTCATTCACCAACGGCAATACCGTCGCCAATTTGCTCGCCGGCACCGCCCCTATTCAGACCGCGGCCCTCGCCAGCTTAGGCACTTTTTCTCCCACCGTTTCCGACTTTGGAGGGTTTGATCCCGTCGACCAAAACCTCAAAAACCCCCGCAACCAGCAATGGGACCTCGGCGTCGAGTACCAGGCTCCTCACGATTTGGTCTTGAAAGTCACTTATGTCGGTAGCCACAGCGATCATCTGCAAGTCAGCGAGCCGATCAACCTCGTAAATCCCGCCAATATCCCGGCTGCTCCTACCAGTCTTGCCGATCAGACCGCGCGAGAAGTGCAATTTATCGACGCGGCCGAGAGCGAAGTCGGCGGCAATCCCATTACGCCTACTGGGTTGAACAATCTCATCGACCAACGATTCGATAACGTCACTCAGGTTCAAAGCACCGGCAACTCTAGTTACAATGCACTGCAAGTCGAAGGCATCCGCCGCTTCAAGAACGGCCTTACCTTCGACGCTAACTATACTTGGGCGCATACCATCGATGACGTTTCCGATGCTCTCAACGTCCTGGTTAACGACAGCGCCGTTCCCCTCGATGCGTCCAAGCCCATTTCCTTCCAACGCGCCAACTCCGAGTTCGATATCCGGAATCGTTTCGTGCTGAGCTACACCTACGAGATTCCGTTTGCCAAAGGATTCCACGGCTGGAAGAAGTACGTCCTCGATGGTTGGAGCCAGAGCGGCATTTTTTCCACTCAATCGGGTCTGCCAGCTTCCATTTTCGCCGCTCCGATTACTCTGTGCTCCTCCGGAGGACCCGTCTCCGCGTGCCCAGCGGCGAACCTGGTCTCGATCAATGACCTGCTGCTTAACGGAACAAACAACGGCGGAAATGTTCCCAACACTTTGGTGAATGGGAACGCCACGCTGCTCCACCCCGTGCCTTTCTTCTCGTCCTACACCGTTCCGACGACTCTTCCCGTCTCGGAGCCCTTGCTAGAACAAGACGGAACCAGCGGACGCAACCAGTTGCGCCTGGCCGGCCTCACAGACTATGACGCCGCTTTCAGCAAGTCCTTCAAATTTACCGAAAGCAAGTACTTTCAGCTCCGCTGGGAAGCTTTCAACTTCCTTAACCACCCGAATTTTGCCGGTTATATAAACACGTTCGGCAGCTCGCAGTTCAACACGTACACCAGCACGGCCACAAACGCGCGAACGTTCCAACTGAGCGGCCGGTTTATTTTCTAGCCGGAACCAGCCTTACCTTTGGCAGGGGCAGTCATCCACGGGCGCTCTCGATGTCGAGAGCGCCCTTCTTTTTTCTTTCCCGGAGATCACCACGTGAACTGGGCTGCCCTCGCCAAGTTTCCGCCCCAAACGAAGCCTGCTATCCCCCTTATTTTCAATTTCTTACACGGCCTCCGCCCTGCAACCCCTTTCGATTCATGCTTTTACATGCCCGATGCCTCCTCTGCCCCGCTCGCGTCTCCCAAATTGCGCCCCAAGCCGCGTCCTAGTACACGCGTACCTCCCAGAATTGAATCGATTTTGTACCCGCAGTCCTATTGTTCCCTGGACCGCTCCCAGATACACTCTCCCTTCAATCAGGAGGTATGCCTTGACCGGTTCTGAACGCCGCACTACTCAACGCTTCCAAATGCGGCTGCCGCTGACTGTCCGTTGGACAACGGGCGCTGCGGTTGGCGAGACAAGCACCGAATCCCGCGACGTCAGTTCTCGTGGCGTCTACTTCTTCCTTGCCAAGGATGTACGGGAAGGCTCGCCCGTCGAAATTCTTCTGACCTTGCCGAACGAAATCACCTTGGCCGGTCCGGTACGCGTGCGCTGCCTCGGCCGCGTCCAGCGAACCGAGCCGCGCGACGAAGGCGCCATCGGCGTCGTCGCCGCCATCGAGCGCTATGAATTCCTCCGCGGCGAGGACGACTCGAAGCAATAGCTTCTCGGCGCAACCGGTTCGTCTTCCGGCTGAAATTCGCGGTATCCGGATCGCCGAGTAGCCGGACTTCTGAAAAATTTGTTGCTGGAATGGCATCGCTGCGGAAACCGCGAATGCGGCCCGCGGCGCGCCTGCAACTCAAAAATTTTTCACAGGTTTCTTGCTCGCTCACTGCGGAGGCGGGCAGGATAAGCCGGGGTCCCTCGGCCCCTCAGCGGAGTGCCCCGGCTGCTTTTTTTCTCGGCTCCATTTTTCACACTCATTTTTTACTCCCTGATTTTCCGTATTTCGAGTTTTACTTCCTTTACCTCATTTACGTCCATTCACGATTCACTTCTCCCCAGCAACCCCCGGCCGCATCTTTCCCGCCGCCATCTTCCCGAGCGCTCGCAGCCGCTCCTTCAGTTCGCCGCTTTCCAAACGCCCTCGCGGTACAGCCACCGCAGAAAATCCTCCGCCCGCCGCTCGCCTTTCAGCGAATTGCATTCCGCGCAGCTCTAGACCAGGTTGCGATAGCCATTCCGTCCCATCCGCACCTGCGGAATGATGTGATCGAGGCACCGCGTCGCCGTTGTCACGCGCCGCCGGCAATAAAAGCAGTGGCCGCCCTCGCGCGCGTGGATCGCTTCCCGCAGCTCCCGCCTTTCCAGAAAGTCCGTTTCTTCCAGACTGGCCGCGCCGCGCAGCCGCTCCGCCTTTCCTTCTGCAATTTTTCTCGCCCGAACGCCGCGAACCTCCTCAGGCAAGCGCACCTCGATCACGTGTCCCCGTTTGCTTCTTTCCGCCAGCCGCAGCGCGCCTTTCGCCGCCAGTCGCCGCACTCCCTTGCGAGCCGACGAAGTCGAAAGCCCCGCCCCGCGCGCCAGCCAGTCAATCGAAAACAGCAGCCGCTGTTTCCCCTCCAGCCGGCTATGCCGCAGCAGATGCGAATACACCGCCCGCTCAATCACCGAGAGCCGCAGCCCCGGAATCAACAAATCCTCAAATTGCTTCCATATCTGTACGCCGTCCAGCCTCTTGTTTGTCATATTTCGTAGCGCCGGCATTTTGCCGGCTCCCTTCTTCGCACACCCCTGCCCCAGCAAGGGCCGCAATTTCAGCCGCAGCCACTTCTTTCGTTTTTTCAGGAATTAACAGGAATAGGAATCAACAGGAATCGGACTACATGCGTGCAACGCGCAATCCCCCCAAAAAAGAAAAGCCCCGACCAAGGGTCGGGGCGCACGTTTCTCCATTCCCAAAATACCACACCTTCCACCCCACGCCGCCTTTTCCCTGTGCCCTATCCGTCAACACCAACCATAAAGCCGCGCCCCGTCACACACGCCTCGAACCTGTAGCGGCGGTCTTCAGACCGCGCAGTCTTTACCAGTTTCAGCTGCACATGAAACTTTCGTGGCCAGGTCCGCGTATAGTTTTCAGGAAGAAGCACGCTTTATCCTCCCTGGATAACCCTGTTGAAGGTTTGCCCTGCCGGCGCTAAGGAGGTTGCCCTCCTCATCGAGCAGCAGACACGCATTTACGAGGAGAATCTCAAATGAAACAGAACCTCATGTTGCCCATCGCCTCTCTGCTCTTGATCCTGTTGATGACGCTTCACCTCACGAGCGACACGATCCACGCCAGGGCCGGGACGCCCGAGGCAGGGGGCTCAACCCTTGTTGGGGCGCCCGTCCTCGCCGTCTGGCTGTATGGAACGCTGCTGCTCGCGGAACGGCGGTCGGGGCACATCATCATGCTCGTCGGGTCACTCCTTGCGATTGGCATGCCGGTCGCCCACGTCATCGGCCCAACAGGCATCTTTCACGGCGCGATCGCCAGATCCAGCCCAGCCTTCTTGTTCGTTTGGACGCTTCACGCGCTGGGCGTGATCGGCCTGTTCTGCTTTATCCTCGCGGTACGCGGACTGTGGAGCCTGCGACGAGGCCAGCTCCGGTAGTCGAACCCCCCAAACGATTGGGTAGACTTGGGCCTTTGCTACGGAACGGTTCCCAAACGTCCGGTGACCCGCGCTCCAACTCAGCCACAGTTTCAGCTCAAATGATTCGGAAACGTCCCGGCTCTTCCCACGTTTCCTAGGTATGCGCATCTGAAGAGCGCAAAATCTCTTTGGAACCAAAGTGGGTCGAACTCCGTATATTCGGTACACGATAAGACGGGCGGGGCGGTTCAAGCGTCAGATATCCGTTTGGGGGGAAAGGCATGATGAATAACGGCAAAGCTTTATTGCAGGGCTGGCTTTCGGCGGCGGCAGTTTGTGTCGCGATGTTATTCCTGGTGGCGGGCACGCCCGCCAAGGCGCAGGGCGAAAAGCGGACAGTCTTCGACGCAGGCGATTTTCATTGGCAAGGCGCCCTGAAGGCCGGCCAGACGCTGGAAGTCGTCAACACCAATGGAGAGATTGCCGCGAACCGCGCTTCCGGGGATGCGGCCCGAGTCGCAGGCATGCGCGGCGTCAGCGATGACGAGCATGAACTGTTTATCGAAGTGGTCGAGTACGCGGATGGAGTCACGGTTTGCGCCGTGTACGCGAAGGATCACACGCCGGGGCGCTGCCATCGCGGTGGCGTGTCGTCCGAGTCCAGCAACTGGTGGCATGGGCATCACGCGAAGATCAACTTTGACGTGCAAGTGCCGCACGGCGTGCGCTTCCATGCGCTGACCACCAATGGCGGAGTGCATTGCGTAAACCTGGAGAGCGTCGTGGAGGCGGCCACGACGAACGGCAATGTGGAAGTTTCGACCAGCGAGTGGGCTTCGGCGAGAACCACCAATGGCGGCGTGCGCGTGGCCATGGGCAACGCCAAGTGGAGCGGCGAGCTGGAGCTAACGACCACCAATGGCAGCGTGGACGTGACGCTGCCCGCCTCCGCGGAATTCAAGGTGGATGCGGCCACCACCAATGGCGGGATTCGCTCGGACTTTCCGATCACGGTGCAGGGATCGTTTGGCCCGAAGACGCTTTCCGGCACGGTGGGCGGCGGCGGGCGTGATTTGAAGGTCGCGACGACGAACGGCGGGATTGAGTTGAAGAAGAGCTAAAGGTGCGTCGCAGAATCGAAAGGCGCTGCAGCCGGCTAGAAGGATTTGGCCCTCGCCAAACTTTTCTCGAACCAACTTCGTCTATACCCGTACCATCCCCGCGACCCGGAGATGTTGGAGGATTCTCAATGTTCCGATCCATTGCTCGCGTTTTGGTTCCTGTTGCTATGGTATCTGTTTCCCTCTTGGCGTCCTTGGCCAACGCCCAAATCTCGCCGAACCTGCCCAATCCCATCACGGCGCCGAATCCGCTGACGACGACGCTGTCCATTTTTCGTAGCAATATGCAGGACAAGATCATGAAGTCGGCGGAAGCGATGCCAGAGTCCAAGTACAGCTACCGGCCGACGAAGGACGTTCGCTCGTTTGCCGAGATCCTGGATCACGTGGCGGCTATATCCTACATTTTGTGTTCAAACGCCAAAAGTGAAGCGCCCCCCGCCACGCCTTCTGTGAGGGGTTCGAAGACCCAGCTCATGGCCTACCTCAAAGGTTCGTTCGACTACTGCGATGGCGTGTACTCCGGGTTCACCGACGCGCACCTCAATGACCCGGCTGACTTCTTTGGTTTCAAGACCAACAAGATGTTCATATTGACGCAAGTCGGAAATCATGACGCCTTGCACTACGGCAATCTCGTCACATATCTGCGTCTCAATGGCCTCGTGCCGTCCGGGGGCTGGTTTTGAAGGCGCAGCGGCGAGTCTTCTTTCAAGATCGGGAACGCACCCAGGGCGGTGGCGCATTCGATTGTACTGATCGTTCCGGGAAACCCGGGACAGACAGAACGTTTTCCTACCCTCCGATGACCGCTGCTCGCACCCAACCACAGTCTCAGCCAAAATGATTCGGGAACATCCCGTCTATCCCCGGATTCCCCGCACTCCGGCTCGGCCCGTGTTCTATTGCCGTTCAAATACGAAGATGTCCGGCTCGCGGTGGCCTGGAACGTGCACCGTCATGGTCAAGGTCTTGCGATCGCCGGAGAGCTGGATCTCCCGCGTGTTCCTAATCTTGCCGTTGAACTTGTCGGTCATCTCCAGAGTGTCCTCGTTCACTCGCCGCGCCGCGGATACGGAGCCTGCCCGCACATTCGGGCCGGCATTCGGATACTCTTTTCCATCAAACTTCACGTTTTTCGTCTGCCCTTCCGAGGCATTGATAAACGAAAGGCCGTCCCCCTCGTAAGCCTGCACCTTAAGCACAATCGCCTCATTCATCGTGGCGCTCGCCTCCCATGTCCCCGCGAAGCCAGACGTTCCCGCGGTCCGCTGATACGCATATTTCACGTTCAAGCTGGGCGACCCATCCGGCGCGAACTCGGTGTAGTCATCTTTCAGCGTATTGCCGTCCTTCGATAGCTTCCAGAGCCCCGTCAGCAGAATACGGCCGTCTTTCTTGCGGACAACCTTCCAGGAGTCGGTCCCCTCAATGGTGACGGCCAAGGTCGTGCCGGCAAGCCCCGGCTGGTCCGTGCCATCCGTCACGATCGTCTCGGCGCTCCCGCCGCCAAAGTCAAAGGCGTACTTGTTGCCGGCCACGCTCTCGACCTTCATCACGTCGATAAGCTTACTCTTGGCCCCGTTCAGCTTCCATTCGCCAAGGAAGGGGTCGTTCGCCACTGCTAACGCACCCGCGGCGACGCAAGCCACCAGCAGGAATCGAAGCGCACACTTCAGCATAGAACCCCCTTGTCTTTATTACGGAAAGGAAACCATTTCGTTTCAGGCTTTCCTCAAGAATACGCGGCACGCATGGCCGTCCGACACCGCGGGAAAACCGGGGACCGTCGGAACTTCTTCCTATCGTCGGGTGACCGGTGTTCGAAGGCAGCCAGAGTTTCAGGAAAAATGATTCGGAAACGTCCCCATGTTTCCCCATGTTTCAGGGACTTGGAGTTGAAGTCAAAACCCGCACCCTGAAAACCGCCGGGATGCGGCACCCCATCAAACGTCTGTGGCACCCGCCAAAACCCCCAGACGCAGCGCCGGCGTCTGGGGCACCCGGCGGCGCTCATCAGGCTTGGCGAAGGAGAATCTCGAAAGACTCGATCGTGCGGGTGACCATCTCGGCGATGTGGCCGAGCGTCGCATTAATTGCGGTTCCACCGAGGGCGGTTTCCTCGTCGAAGAGTATTTGCGCGGTAGCGCGGCCCTTATTCTTCACCGTGACCTTGCTGTACAGAGCATCCCGTAGTCTGATACGGCAAGACTCATCCATGATGTATTCGCGCCGACCGACAGCCCTGCCCCGCTCGTCTTCAAGTGCGACATCAAACACGCCCACAAGCTTCAACACCGGGATGAGTAGTTGATGCTTGTCACCAATGTTGAGTGTGTGGAGGGCGTGCAGGAATTGATTCCCTCCGAGGTAGGGCTTAACCGGATCCAGTATGTGCGTTGCCACTAGGGGAGTGATGAGCTTCTTTTTCAAAGCCTCGTTAAGTTTACCTACCAACGTGTCCCGCGAATCGTAAATGGGGAAATGACTCCAGGGAGTAGGTTTACCGCCGCACTTGAGAACTACAACTTGCCACAGGAGGTCGAGAGCACTTCTAAGGTTGTGCAGAGCGTCTCCGGTAATCACGGCACAGTCATCGTACGGGAATCTTCCGAAGTCGAGGTCGAAGCACAGATAATTTGTTCTAAGCTCTGCGTCGTAATCGATGCTGGCCGAGTGAAAGTCACTGTTCGAGAAAGCCAAGACGAGTTCGTGAAGGTCCGCGATGTGCTTTTTGGCCCTTTTGACCTTTGTCCATGAGCCGTGGAATACGCTCAGCATTAGCGGTCCCAGAGTCGCGAGGCTATAACACAACTAAGTATCGCGCAAGTTATCTGGTAGACTCGCTTCTCAATCGATGGTAGAGGCCCAAATGCCCAGAGTCGTTCCCACTCAGGTCGTGCGCTTCATCGACAGCATTCCCCCTCACGAGCTCAACGGTATGGCAAGGATGAACAAAGTAGACCCAGCGATGCTTGCTGGTACCCTCGACCTAGTCGAGCAGGTTCCCGAGGAACTCCTTACGATGGATAGCGATAGCTATGCATACTTCGTCTATGGCAAAGCGCAAATCAAAGAGATACTCGCAACCTGGGCCTCAAACCAAAACGCAGGCCACGATCGGAGCGTCTACCAATTCAGCGCGTCGAGAAGCCCACTGGCGCTGATCCGTAGTGCATTCGCAAAGTGCCAGGACGAATCTCCATCTCCCAGCACATCTGAACTCGGCTTCATCACCGACAAAGACCTCCGAGCGAATCTTCGAAACGACGTTGGGGGTGTTAACCGAGCTCTCGCGGACGGCGAATGGAAGGCCGCGACAATTCTTGCAGGCTCTGTGATCGAAGCCCTTCTACTTTGGGACCTGCAGAACCGGCGTCAGGCAATCTTCCCGGCGGCAGTTTCCGCCCTGGTCGCGAACAAAACATTCGACAAGCAGCCACCCAGCGATCCCGAGGAATGGAGCTTACATCACTACGTGGAGGTAGAGGCCCACCTGGGAATCATTAAACCGGACACCGTAACAGAGGCCCGACTAGCCAAGAAATTCCGCAACTTGATTCACCCTGGCCGCGCGCAACGGCTGGGACAGAAGCATGATCGAGGCACGGCCCTATCATCCGTCGCCGCTCTGGAGCACATAGTCAGAGACCTCACTCCATAAAATAAGTGTTCTTTCGGACGGCCGGCGGGTGGCCGGCACTCCATCCGCAAAGACGCCTTTGGGTGGCGGGTCGGCCACTCGCCCTTGCGGTTTTGTTTTTCGCAAGGGTGGGGCTGTTTTTCGCAAGCCTCTTTGAATTTACCTTTCAGGGAGTCGGAGGATACAGTCCGAACGTTTCCTCGACTTGGCCGGACGCCCCAGGTAGCGCTTTTCTACCTGGGTGTCGGCCTTATGGCCGCGGAATTTCCAGTTGTTTGCAAATCGCTCGAACCGTCCCCTCTTTGATTTCGCGATGGCGCGGGACGCTGGCGATCTTGTGCAAGGTAGGGTTAAGCCAAATGCTATGCGCACCACCTTCGCGATACAAAACGCAACCTTGGTGGCGCAGATGGCGTTCTAATTCCCCGAGTTTCATGCTTCCGCTATTTCGAAAACCTCGCGCACAGCATGTGGGGAAAGGCCTTTTTCTGCAAGCTCGCGCTGGCATTGCAGCGCCAGTTTGAACGCGTCCGCAAGATTCGCTTTCGCCTCTTCGATGGTTTCGCCTTGCGAAATCGCGGCGGGAAACTCTTCCACAAAACAAGTATACCCACCCTCTTTGGCGGGCTCAAAAACGGCAGTCAATTTCATGCCCGTAGATTATCACACCTCCACCAATTGCGACCGTCGATACCAGTAGCCACTTTACCGATAAGCGCGTCCAGCCGACGCGTTCCTCTCCGGATGGTTCTGCCCTCGTACAATGGATTTCGGCCATCCGGATGCGCTGCCCAAAATGCCAATTCGATCATCCGCTGCAGACCACCGAGTGTCTGAAGTGCGGAATCGTTTTCTCGCGCTACCACGCGCCGCTGGAAAGCGCCGCGAACCAGGTTCATCCTGACGCCCCGATGGCCATGTCAACGATGGCCGTGTCCGCTCCTCGCGCACTGGCCGAGCCTGCTACCGTTGACAACGACAGCCTTAGCCGCAGCGATGCCCGGGCCGAGTTGAAGTACCGCATCCTCGGGCTTCCGTTGGCCTTGCTTCTGGCGCGCCTCGTTGCGGGCACGCCGCTGCGCATAGCGGCGGGCATGCTCGCCATGGTGCTGCACGAAAGCGGCCACGCCATCACTGCTTGGCTCACCGGCCGCTGGGCCGTGCCCTTGCCCTGGGTTACACCGCATGGCCAGGAACGCTCCTGGGCGATCGTTCTGCTGGTAACCGCCGTCATCGGCTTTGCCGGATTTCTGGCGTGGGAGATGGAACGCCCGGGATGGCTTCTTGCCGCCGCTGCGCTGCTCGTCCTGCAACTGGTCGCTCTGTCTTCGCCGGCAGAAGCCACGATCATTTTTTTCGGGGATGGCGGCGCCCTGGTGCTGGCTACCCTGCTGATGGCGACCTTTTACGCGACGCGCGAAAGTCGGCTCTATAAGAGCTGGGGGTTGCGCTGGGGATTGCTCGTCATCGGAGCCTTGAGCTTCATGCACGTTTTTCTGATGTGGCGAGGGCCGCTCGAGGATCTTCCCTTCGGCGAGATTGAAGGAGTGAACCTCTCCGATCCCAGTCTGCTCACCGAAATGTACGGCTGGTCGGTTCTGCAAATGGTCGATCGGTACGTCCGGCTGGGCACCGTCTGCCTTGCGGCCCTGCTCGCGCTCTACATTTGGGGATTGGCCTCCGCGTATCTGGAATTGCGACGGAGCCCAGCTGCGTAAAGCTCATTTTATTTCGGCAGGAAACGAACAACCAATCCGGTGATCGCATCGTGCCACGCATGCGTCATGATTCCAGGCCGCAAATTCTGTCGCGTTTCCGCAAGGATTCCAAACATCAGGCCGTACACAGCAATGACCACCGTCGCTTTGGGCCCCTGATAGACATGCCCCGCGCCAAACAGCGCCGCCGACAGCACCACGCCAACTGGAGCGCTGCCAGTCCATGCCACAAACTGCCGCTGCAAATAACCACGAAAAATGGTCTCTTCGCAAATGCCGGCGGTAACCGCGAGAGCGACCCAAACGATCGATTCCAGCCAGCCCTGCGGAGCAAGAAGGCGCGCAGCTTCGGCCATTCCAGTTGCGTGAACCAAGTGAGAAATGAGACTGAGAATGAATATCGCGCCGATCCAAAACGCAAATGCGATACCGATGTCCCGGAAAAACTCCGACGCGCTCTTCCATCTCTCGCCGGCGATGTTTTGAAAGGATTTTCCGTGGCGGCGCAACCCCCAGTGAATATAGCCGACAACAAGCCATTCCCAAGCCATGGTAGGCAGATAGAAAAGCAAGCGATTCGGATTATGCGCCACGGCTCGGCGATGGACGGAGACATAGCCGAGAGCACAAACCGCGCTCAGGACAATGAGAAGAAACACAGTGTGGACGGAACTAGCCACAGTTTCGAAGCGATTGATAGGCGATTCTGGAATAGGTACACCGGCTGCGTCGTCCACGGATACCTCGTACCTGCTTGGATGCCACAAATCCTCTCACATTTCTTCCCGAACGAGGGTAGCCAGATAGGGGTAGCTGTTTCTGGTAAATGGGAGCAGGGAGGTACTGCGCGCGCGGAAATCCACAGCCAGCACAGTTACCTCTGCGCGTCCTGTACTCTTGGGCAGGCGATTTTCGTGTGCCTTTATAGGGATGATGGAGTTTCGCCCAGCAGCGGTCCACCACAAGCAAACCGGCGATGAGGGCCCGTCACACTCGGCTACTGTCAGCCTTAGTGTGAGAGCCATGAATAGCATAAATGGCCGCATCGTCTTGAGTGAAAAACGTCGAGTGGGGGAAAGCTTCAAGATGCTTGCGGAAATGCAAGATTCGCAGAACCAACTTTCTATGGTTTCTGCCGAAGAAGCCACTGGCGCGATTTCGCTTCTCGACCTGGCGGAAATTCTCGATCAGCACAAAATCTGGGTCGAATCCGGCGGAGAATCCGGCGTCAAAGCGGATCTTTGCGGAGTCAATCTTTCGCACTCCGATTTGACCGGCGTCAACTTGGAAGGCGCTTTTCTCCAACGAGCAAATTTAATCGGCGCGGATTTGTCGATGGCCAATTTGCGCGGAGCCAGCCTCGTACAAGCGGATTTACGAGAAGCTAATTTACTTGGAACGGAACTACGCGGAGCCAATTTGATGGGCGCCAATCTTTATGGCGCGGAAGGTGTGTGGGTCGGGCGTCTCGGCGGAACAAATTTATTTGATGCCATTCTGCCGGAGACGATCGCGGCCTTCGACAGCACCAAAGCCATCTCAGACGCGTCAAAAGTCGCACGATGGTTTTATTTCTTAATCCTCGGCGCAAGCCTTGCTTGCATCGCTTTGATTGGCATGACCACCGATGTGCGTCTGATCGTCGACGCTTCCGCGATTCCCGTGCCGCGCTTCCCCAAAATCATTTCCATGACCAGCTTTTATTTGGGCGCGCCGCTCGTACTCTTCATTTTGTATTTGCGGTTTCATTTTTTGCTGTTGCGTTTGTGGGGCAGCATGTCTGGACTGCCCGCCGTTTTCAAGGACGGACAAACGCTCGAAAAAGACGGCCCGTGGTATTTGATGGGATTGGTGCGGCGCCATTTTCGCTGGATGCGCGAGGGCCGCTCGCCCTTCTGGGTTCTCGAAACGATTGTAGCCACCGTTCTAGCCTACTGGGTCGTTCCCGCAACTTTGTTTTTGTTCTGGCTACGCTATCTCGTGCGACAGGATTTTCGCGGAACTCTTCTCCACGCTTTTCTCCTGACGCTTTCCGTTGCCGCAGCGACCTGCGTGCCGACAATCGTTGCACGCGTCCTGCAGCCGGGAGATTTGTTGCGGCAAAAGTCGAAGAATCTTCTCCGCCTGAGTTTCGCGACCGCTCGCGTGGCTCTTCTGACCGGCTGCGCGCTTCTGATTTTCTCCCTCGGCGTCAATCACGGACTGCCTTCCGACAGCAACATTGCGACGCAACATTCGCAAGCCAGTTTGCTTAGGTGGGCATCCGAAGCGATGCAATCCATCGGCTACAGACCCTACGCGGAGTTGACGGAGGCCATGTTGTCCGGCCCTCCGCCGCACGGAAACTGGAGCGAAGAAGCGCTCGCGGCGGTCCCCGGAGCAAAACTGAATGAAATGAATTTACGATTCGCGCGCGCCTACAAGTCCTATCTGGTGAACGCCAAATTATGGCGAGCAAATTTGGAAGGAGCTTACCTTTCCGAAGCGGACATGAGAGGAGCCAATTTGCGCGAAGCCGTTTTGCGAGATGCCGATTTTAGATCGCGTCCTGGCGTCGAAAACGGTGATGGTCTCCGCCGACGCGACCCGCGTCAATTTTACAGGCGCCGATTTGCGCGGGGCGGATATGTCCTTCGCGACGCTCGAGAACGCGGTGCTTTCGAATGCCCGGCTCTCCGGCGCTTCGCTCTATGCCGTCAATCTCCGGAGCGCGCGGTTGTTGCGCGCCGATCTGTCGCGCGCGGACATGAGAGACACGAGAATGGAACAAGCCGTTCTCTCGTTCGCAAATTTGGAGCAGACGGATTTCTCTTCGGCTAAATTAATGAATGCCAACATGACCGGCGCCCAGTTTAAGGGAACGATTTTGATGGACGCGGACTTGCGGAACGCGGACCTTCGCGGAGGGTTTTTTGGAGGGGCCATTTTTCGCGGAACGGAAATCACGGGGGCCAGTGTGGCAGGCGCGGATCTCCGAGGCGCCCTGGGATTGACGGCCGATCAAGTTTGCTCGACACACGGATGGCAGGCCGCGCAGTTCGACGCGGACGTTTTGGCGCAAACGCGCAGCCTCTGCGGCGCCGTGCGCTGACGCTCCGCGTTCGCCAATCACGAATTATTTAATGGCTGGGCGCTAGAAACCTGTTTTCGGGCCGCACAGCCGCGGCGTCCCTTGCACGCGCCTTCCCGGCTTGGCTCGGCGTGGCTGCGCTTTACGTCGACTTCGCCCGGCTTTGTAGAGCGGCTAGGATCCATTTCTGCAACACGATGCGGCAGTGCGGTTTCACTTCGCGAAATTCCAAACCCATCCCCGCGGCTGGTTTCACGTAGACCACCGTTCCCTTGGACTCGAAATATTCATCCGCGTAGAAAATCTTCACGAAAACCGGCGACAGCTCCGCAAATGGGGCGGGCGTCTCAAGGTAGCAGCCATGCAGGCTGATTTCCGTAGCGCGCACCGATACCGTCGCGCTCGGGGAATTTTCCGGGGCAATCTCCGCGGAAGCGTTGAACGAAAACCTGAAACCGCGGCGGTCGGGGTTCATGAGTGCTAGCCTAGACTATTCTGAATACTGTTGTCGCTCGCTGGATGAAGACGCCGTCACGAATCGCATAACAGCGTTCTCGAGCCTCAGACCTGGAGTTTGCGAAGATACGGGACGCTGGCTTTCATGAAGTCTAGGTTCATTTCGACGAAGTAGTTTTTCAGGCCGCCGGTTTTGGCGGCGGTGAAGATTTTCTTCCAGTCCAGCGTGCCTTGGCCCACCGGCGCTATTTTTTTCGTGGTCGCCGACCAGCCTTGTACGTGCATCGAGAAAAAGCGGCCGGGATATTTTAGGAAATATTCGGCGGCGTCGAAGCCGTCGCTGATCGTGGAAACCTGGAACTGGAAATTGACGAAACGGGGATCGAGCAAGCCGATGAGGATGTCGTAGGTGCGTTTGCCATCAACCGAAGAAACCTCGAAGCCTTCGTTGTGAAGACCTTGGCGGATGCCGGCGGCGGCGGCTTTTTCTCCCATCTTGTTGTATTCGTCGGCGGCGCGTTTCACGTCATCCATGGTTGGGTTTTTGGGACCGCCCAGGCTGGCCACCAGCATTTGTTTCAATCCCAGGTTTTGCGCCCAAGCGATACGGCCCGGCTGATCTTTTCGAAGCTCTTCCATGCTGAAGTGCGAGCTGATGCAGGTGACTCCCCAATCGTTCAGCATCTTTTTGAGTTCGGAGCCTTTGTATTTCGCTAGGCCGCCAAAGCCGGAGTCGTCGTAGCCCACCGGCGAGCAAAGTTCGATGTTCTGAAAGCCGGCGGCCGCTAGCTCTTTGATTGTGCCGGGGAAATCTTTGGCGATGCCTTCTCTTACCGGCCACGTTTGGCAACCGATAGGCAGGCCCAGCGGATTGGCCTGGAGTTCGAACGCGCTCGAAGCGAGGAGGCTCGTCGCGGCTGCCGTTCTTGCGGCAGCTTTCAAGAATTCTCTTCTTGGGATTTTCGGCATTTTGGGCTCCTTGAGTTCGTTCGTCAGCGTTGCAATTTTTGAATCGGGCGGGGTCAGCCCCGCCCCTACAGGGTATGGAGAGAGACGGCTACTTTTCTTCTCCGAACAATTTTATATCTTCGGGGCCTTCTTGAAGAGGTCCCGTATAGCGGCCCTGCACGAGCTCGCGAATCTGCGCGACGATATCTGGATTCGCAAGAGTGGTTATGTCGCCGGTATCCATGTGATTGGAAATCGCGGCCAACACGCGGCGCATGATTTTTCCGGAACGCGTTTTTGGCATGTCGGGGACGATGTGAATGTGCTTCGGCCGCGCGATTTTTCCGATGATCGTCTCAATGGTTGAGATGACTTTGTCCTGTATGGCTTTGTTCGAAGGAACGCCGGGCTTCAGCGAAATGTAGACTTCCGGGACGCGCCCTTTGATTTCGTCAACGACGGGAACGACCGCGGCTTCGGCGATTTCCGTGATGCTCAGGCAGGCGGATTCGACTTCTTTGGTGCCCAGGCGGTGCCCGGCTACGTTGATAACGTCATCCACGCGGCCGAGGATGCGGTAGTAACCGTCCGCGGGAAGAACGGCGCCGTCGGCGGCGTAGTACGGCCAATCGCGCCAGTCCTTGCTCTTCGGATTCTTGCAATATTTTTTGTAGTATTGATTGACGAAGCGATCCGAGCTGCCCCAAATCGTCTGCATGATGCCAGGCCACGGATTGCGAATGCAGATATTTCCCGCCTTGCCCGCGCCAGGTTTCACTTCTTCGCCGTTCTCGTCCCAAATCACTGGGTAGATGCCCAGGACGGGCGGTCCTGCGCTGCCCGGCTTCATGGGATCAAGCGCGGGCTTCGTGCTACAGAGGAAGCCGCCAGTTTCGGTTTGCCACCAGGTATCCACGATTACCGCTTCTTTTTTTCCAACGACATCGTAATACCAGCGCCACACTTCCGGCTCGATGGGCTCACCGACCGTGGTCATGTGCTTGAAATGATAGTTATATTTTCTCGGCTCATCGCCGCCAGCTTTGCGCAACATGCGTATTGCGGTAGGCGACGTGTGGAAAATGTTGACGTCCAGCCGCTCGGCGATTCTCCACGGGCGCGCGGCGTCGGGATACTGCGGAACGCCTTCATACAGGACGCTGGTAGCGGCGAGCGCCAGCGGCCCATAGACGATGTAAGAATGCCCGGTAATCCAGCCGATATCGGCCATGCACCAGTAGACGTCTTCCGGATGAATGTCCTGGTAATACTTGGAAGTGCCTGCCGCGTAGGCGAGATAGCCTCCCGTGCGGTGCTGGCAGCCTTTGGGCTTGCCGGTGGTGCCGCTCGTGTACATCAGGAAGAGCGGAGCTTCGGCATCCTGAGAGACGGGCTTGACGATCTGGCCGCGGTAATCCTTTAGAACGTCTTCCACGAAATAGTCGCGGTCCATAATCATCGGGGATTCGGAGCGATAGCGGCCGTGGTAGCGCTTCCAGATGAGAACTTTATCGATGTGCTGGCCTTCTTTTTTTGCCGTTTCCACGGCGATGTCAGCGCTGGGCTTGTGGTCCACCCACTTGCCGTTGCGATGATACCCGTCGGCGTAGATGAGGATGCGGCTGCCGGAATCGGCGGCGCGCAGCCCGCAAGCTTCTCCGCTGAAGCCGCCGAAAACGACAGAGTGAATCACGCCGAGCCGGGCGCAGGCCAGCATGGTAATGGGCAGCTCGGGAATCATGGGCATGTGAATGGTGACGCGGTCGCCGGTTTTAAGTCCGGCAAAATCGCGAAGCATGGCGGCGACTTCATTCA
Organism: uncultured Acidobacteriota bacterium; assembly: GCA_963804545.1. Lineage (GTDB taxonomy): Bacteria > Acidobacteriota > Terriglobia > Acidiferrales > UBA7541 > Acidiferrum. The sequence continues at coordinate 466,326 of CAWDQW010000003.1, read as the reverse complement.
CGCGCTTGTAGAGTTCCTGATAGGTGATGACGGTGGCGGATTCAGTTTTCGGGTTCGGGAACGAAAATCAAAGCGGCTTTGTTTTTGTGTTTGGCGAGATGGCGGTCCACGCAGTTGTAGCAGGCGTTTAGTTTTCCGCCGACGAACCATTTCCAAAACGGAGGATTAGAGGTATCCAGAGTTTTGCGCCAGGGTTTGTCCCAATCGAGCAGCTTGGCGTAAACATCGAAGCATTCGGGAAAATGTTTTTCGCTGAATTTTTTAACGAAGGCCGGGTCGGCGAGATTGGCCTGGGCTATGAATTTCTTGGACGGATAGAAGTACTCTTCTTCTTTCCAGTGGACGGCGATTTGCGCTTCGGTGAGTTTGCTCTTGCTCTTCGACGCCTTCGGACTTGTTTTCTGGCGAGCTTTGGCCACGGCGAGAACTCCCCTTCAAGGATCGTTTTCGGTTGTGTCTCTACAACGAAGGACAGCCCGGTTCGGACAGACTCATTTCCCAAACGGAGCACGCGTGCCCGCCGAAAATGATGCTCCCACGCGGGCGCGCGAGTCAATCTGCGCGATCGCTTGGCAGTGGGTCACTTTGGGGCCTCGATCACATACGGCGATTTGCTGGCCTGTCGGTCGCGGACGAAGTGCTGATACATGAAGTCAACGAGAAATCCCGTCGGCAAGAACAACAGACATATAGCGAAAACGTAGCCCTGAGCGACCGCAAATCCTGAAATCCGCGTGTGCCTCTCCATCCAGAGCGCGAATGGATAGAGTAATGCAGCAGGAATCGCAGTCCACAGAAAGAACCAAAAAACGATTACTGCTAACTGCTTCAGCAGACGCATGACTTCATGATAATGCACTATTCGCGGCGAAAATGACCCACTACAGATCGCTTGGAAGCGCGTTGGTGCTATTTCATTCCACCGACTTCGTCCCAGATCTTGTGGCCGTAGGTCTCCTTGAGCAACACGCTTCCGATGGAGAAGAGTCATAAAAAACTGACTGTAGATCTACGGAGCAGGGTTGTGTGTCAAGAAAGGATTTGTGCCAGGCGGATACGCACGAGAGACATGAGCCGACAGGCAAGTTGCGCACCGAGAAGCCGGTTTTTATAGCGCGCCGCTCTATTCCAACTAGAGCTGCAGGCGGGAATCGTGGTAGAAAGTCTGCTTGAACTTTCACAGCGCCATATTTCTATTTTTCGCCGCGGCCCTCGGAGGAGCCATTAACGCCGTCGCTGGCGGCGGGAGTTTTGTGGCGTTTCCGGCGCTGTTGTTTACGGGCGTGCCGCCGGTGCCCGCCAACGCTACCAATACGCTGGCGCTTTGGGTGGGAACGACCGCGAGCGGCGGCGCCTACCGCATGAAGTTGGACATTCCGCGCCGAGTGATGATTCCGCTGATTGTTACCAGCGTGATTGGTGGATTGGCGGGAGCCATCTTGCTGATCAAGACGCCCGCGCAGACCTTTTTGAAAGTGCTGCCGTGGCTGCTGCTTGGCGCCACGCTGCTCTTCGCGTTTGGGAAGCACCTGACCGGGCGGATTTCGGCGGGCATTTCCCACGATTCGAACAATGCGGCGGTCGTGGGCGCGTCGGTCTTCGAATTGTTCGTTGCCGTGTATGGTGGTTACTTCGGCGGTGGAATCGGCATCATGAATCTGGCCATGCTGGCGGCCATGGGCATGACGGATATTCATGCCATGAATAAATTGAAAGTGCTGCTGGGCGGAGTGATCAATGGAGTCGCGGCGCTGACCTTTGTGATTACGAGGGCAATTTTTTGGCCGCAAGCGCTGGTGATGACGGCGGGATCTTTGATAGGCGGATTTTCCAGCGCGCACTACGCGCAGAAGCTGCCGCAAGCGTGGATTCGCGCTTTTGTGATTTTGGTGGGAGCGGGTATGACGATTTATTTTTTTGTGCGCGGATATCGTTGATGAGCCCGGGCCAAAGAAAAAGATAGATAAGGAGTGAGCGATGAAGACAAATTATTGGGCGGTGCTGGTCTCGGCGGTGGCGTACTGGATTCTCGGAGGGCTGTGGTTCGACTTATTGTTCAGCAAGCAATGGATGGCGCTCGAAAAAATGTCGCCGGAGCAAGCCAGTTCGGCGAATCCGGTGTGGATCTGGCCGTTCATTTTCACTTTTCTGCTGAATATATTGATCGCATTTGTGCTGGCGCAGGTTTGTATCTGGCGCAACGCGAACACGGCCGCGCGTGGGGCGGCAGTGGGAGTCTTTCTCTGGATCGGAATTGTGGGACCGATCGTTTACACCACGTATATGTATGAGATGCGGCCTATACAGCTCTTTGCAATCAACGAGTTTTATCCGCTGGTGGGTTTGTGTTTGATGGGCGCGATTCTGGGGGCGTGGAAAAAGAAAACGGCATAGAGACGCTGCGAATCGAGGCGTCGATGAGTTGAATCGTGTGGACGACCGGAATCAGATGGCCCTGGCGGGCCAGCGATGATTGAAGTTGCAGGAGGCAGCCGGGGTTGCCGGTGGCTACGACTTCGGCGTTGAGCGGGGTGATGAGTTGGGCTTTGCGATCGCCGAGCGCATTGGCGGCGTCGGGTTGCACGAGATTGTAGATGCCGGCGGAGCCGCAGCAGATCGCGGCTTCAGGGATTTCGGATAGCTCAAGGCCGGGAATGCCCGCGAGCAGTTCGCGTGGTTGTGAGCGGACGCCTTGCGCGTGTTGCAGGTGGCAGGAATCGTGGAAGGCGACGCGCATGCGGAGGGGATTTCGTGTGGCGCGCGGCGGGAGTTCGGTGAGAACTTCCGTGATGTCCTTGCACTTTGCGGCGAAGGCTTTGGCACGATCGGCGTAGTTAGGATCGTCGCGAAGCAGGTGAGCGTATTCTTTCACATTGGATCCGCAGCCGGCGGCGTTGGTGACGATGGTTTCGACGTTGGCGCGTTCGAAGGCGTCAATCGTTTTTCTGGCGAGCGCCAAAGCGCCTGTTTCTTCTCCGGAATGAACCATGAGCGCGCCGCAGCAGGGTTGGTCTTTTGGCGCGACGACTTCGCAGCCCTCGGCTGAGAGCACGCGCGCCGTTGCGGCGTTTACCTGCGGAAAGAATTCGCGCTGAACGCAGCCGAGGAGCAGGCCGACACGTTTGCGCTGCGCGCCTTGCGCCGGCGTGACCTCCGCGACGCGCTCGTTTTTCGCGAGTTGCGGCATCAGCGCTTCCATGGCTTGCAGCCGCTTTGGAAAAAGTTTCAGAAGGCCGGTGCAGCGCACCAGCGATTGCAAGCCGGATTTTTGGTAGGCGAGCAGCGGCCAACGCAGCAGCCGCAGACGGTCCGGGCGCGTGAAAACAGCGAAGAGAAAACGGCGATGAAATTTCTCGCCAAGAGTGCGAGGATGATGGCGTTCGATTTGCGCGCGAGTGGCTTCGATTAATTTTCCGTAGTCGACGCCGGAGGGGCAGGCAGTCATGCAAGCCATGCAGCCGAGGCAGGAGTCGAAATGGCTGACCCATTGCGGATTTATCGTCGCATTGCCTTCGCTGGCGAGTTTCATCAAGTAGATGCGGCCGCGGGGCGAATCCATTTCTTCGTTCCAGAGAACGTAGGTGGGGCAGACGGGCAGGCAGAAACCGCAGTGGACGCAGGTCTCGATGATTTGCTGTCGAAGGCGGATGGTGCGCGTCGAAAGCGGTGGCCGCAGGTTTAGTGTTGGGAGTTTAGCCATGAGCGCGCGCTGCTCGTTCCTCTCCGTGAACATAACTGAATGGCGGTGCTGCTGGCAAACTTCGAAGAATCGCCCGCGCAATCACTTCGGCGGCGAAAGAGAAGTTTGGCGGAGTTCCTCGATGTCTCTGAGAATAGTGGCGACGAGGGATTCGGTGACGGCCCGGCCTTTTTCGCGCGTGGCGAGCGTGGGATCGCCCCAGGCGCCAGTCGGCGAATAGATGCCTTTGCCTTGCGGGTTGCGCGTGAGTGGGCCGGGCTGATCGGGATTGAGATCGCGGACCGCTTTTTTCATGCGCACGGATTCAGGCGCGATGTAGAGCATCATCGAGGTTTCGATTTCGTCGGCGTGCGTGCCGCCGGATTGGCGAAGCTTTGTCTCAACGGGATCTTCTTTGGTGAGATCGGTGTAGTGAAGGACGATGGCATCCTTTGCGAGATCACCCGCGGCTTGTGCAAGCGGCCTCAGCGTGGAAATGCCGGTGTTGAGGATGTAGAAGCGGCGCGGGCCGTAGTGTGCGAGCGAATGGACAATGTCGATGATCATGGCGCGAGCTGTTTCGATGCTGAGCGAAGTCGAGCCGGGATATTCGAGGAAGGCGGGGTAGTAACTGTAATTGATGGTGGGAGCGACGACGATGTTTTGCGAGGCGGCGTCGAGGACGCGTTTTTTGAGATATTCGGCCATGAGGAAATCGTTGTTGAGCTGGAGATGGCGGCCGTGCTCTTTGGATTCGGCGCCGAGGGCGATCACCACGACGGTTTCGGGAGTGAGGACGCGTTCCGCTTCGTCCCAAGACAGAGTTTCGAGGAGGACGGCGGGGTTGGCGTGTTCGGACGGGGATGGCGTGACAGCGGGTGATTGAGCTGAAGACAGTGTTGTCGACAACTAGCAAAGACAAAAACCATGCAATCGAGTGCAGCGCCAATTTTTCAAGACGCCTCGAAGCGAGTACGAAAGTCATTTGCGCACCTCGTCAGCGTTGCCTAAAAGAGCGGAATGAATTGCGCCCCTACAAGCCTTTGGCTGAAATTATCGTGCGATGGGGCCGGTTGTGATTCCACTATTTAGATCGTAAATTGCGCCAATGGTTCCTACGAGACAGGTTTGGCGCGTGAGGCCGAGAAGTTCGCGTAAGCGGTAGACGCTCTCGATGCCGGTGCAGTGCGCGCCAAGAACGTGGGCGGTCTGGTATTCCTTCAGCTTGGAGGCCGTCCAGGCTATTTGCTGGTCGGAGGCGGCGAAGAGATGAAAGCCGCCGATGGCGGCGTCGACAGGAGCGGGGCGGAGAAATCCGCGGGCGTACTGGAGCGTGTTGATGATGCCGGAATGGCCGCAGCCGGAGAGCAGGACCAGGCCGTGGGAAGTGTTGAAGACGAGAGATTGATCGTCGGGAACGGTGTCTTCGACCCACGCCGTCCCGGTGTTGACCTCCGTGCCTGCTGAATAATTCTTCTCTGGATAGACGCGCGGAACCGGACCGGTGAGCCAGATCCCGGGAAAGATTTCCTCGGGTTTTTCGTGCACGACAAAAACGCCGCCGGTGGCTTCGTAGTCTTTTTTCATCTGAATCATAGGATTGGGATTGTGGCCGCGGCGTTCGAGGAAAATTCCTTGCGCGACGTGAACGCGCGAGAGGGCTTTCGGATTGGATTTGGAGAATTCGCGCCGGAGAGTCATGAGACCGGTGGTGTGGTCGTCATGAAAATGGCTCAGGATCACGTCCTGCACGTCGCTGAGGTCGAGTTTCAGTTCGCGGGCGTTTTCGAGAACGGTGTTGGGGCGAGCGCCGGTGTCGAAGAGGATTTTGCGGCCATCGGCCTCGACCAGCGCGGCGAAACCCCATTCGCCGATGCCGTCGTCGGCCAGCATCGTCGAGAGAATCGTAATTTTAAGAGCGTGAACTTGCGGGTGAGAATCGGCTGCTGCAGCCATTGAAGCGGCTTGAGCTGAAACGCGATTCGGGGCGGCGATCAATAAAATAGCGGCAAGCGGAAACGCACAACGGAATATCCTCATGGGAAAAGCCTCCTTTATCAGATGCCTCCGACGAAGCGGCCGGGATTCAGCATGTTCTTCGCATCAAACTGATTTTTTATCGCGCGCATGAGCGGAAGAGCGTCGCCTGGCTGTCCCCAGGCGTCGAGCTTGCGGCGTCTCCGATGGATGATAGCAGAGCACCAGCGAGCCGCAGCTGTGTTCGAGCGCGAAACGAAGATCGGAAAGCACGGCGTGGAGATTATCCGGTGTGGCATCCAAACGCAGCCAGCCGATGCCTGTGGCTTGCATCGTTAGCCTCCAAAGCGTTTGGCGAGAGCTCGCCGCGCGTTGCACGGTTTCCACGGTACGCGAGATGGACGCCGGGAGCGCGGTGATTTTTGCGACGGCGGCTCGCGCGATGTTCGCTGAGTCCCAGAGTTCTTGGGAAGCGGCCCAAACAGTGGATGCAGCTTCGGTTGCGGCTGCGGGACGGGCCAGTTCGCGTAACCTGGATTCTTGTGCGGTGATGCCTGCTTCGGTGCCTTCAAAGAGAATGTCCGCGACAGGTTCGACATCCTGCGTTATACGCAATTGGAGAGCAGTGTGTGCGAGTTTGGAATCCTGCACGCTGAAGATAAACCGTTGCATGTCTTCCAGAGTGCAGCCGGAAATAGAGAGCGTCTTGGAGTTCCTCGGAAGCGGATGGAGGCGGAAAATGGCGCGGGTGATGACCGCGAGCGTGCCGAGAGCGCCGGTGACGAGTTTGGGAAGGTCGTAGCCGGCGACATTTTTTACGACTTTGCCGCCGCTCGAGGCGAGCGTGCCATCGGGAAGCGCGAGCGTGACCCCGATGATCAAGTCGCGAAGCGCGCCGAAACGAAGACGGAGCGAGCCGCTGTCATTCGTGGAGAGAATGCCGCCGATAGTGGCTTGCCCCGACCAGAGAGGATCGAGGGCCAGCCGCTGGCCGTGTTGAGCGAGGGCTGCTTGCAATTTTTGGATGGTGCAACCGGCTTCGACGCTGACGGTGAGGTCGGCCCAGGCGTGCTCGATGATTTTGTCGAGGCGTGCGGTGGAAAGAATGACGTCGGCGCGAGCGGGAGGATTTCCCCAGGAAAGCTTTGTGCCGCCTCCACGGGGAGTCACGGCGAGTCCCGCGCCATTTGCGAGCCGAAGAACAGCGGCAAGTTGTTGTTCGCTGGCGGGTTCGAGAACAAGCCTCGGCTGAACGCCGCAAACTGCGTCAGCCGCAGTGGCCGCGCGGATACAATCTGAGGCCAGAATCGCGCGGAATTCGTTGTCGATATCGAGCGGAGTCGTTGGCATTGGAGAGACTCAATACATTACAGCTAAAAACCACAATCAAGGCTTTAGACGCAAAACAACAGATATATTCACGATTATGGTGTAGCGAGCGGTTTGTAAATAAGACCGATAACTATTCCGATGATAGTCCACTGGACGAAGTAAGCCGCAGCCTGCATCAGAGCGAGTTTCAGCCCGATTTTCAGGTTCACGTAGTTGTGCAGCACAAATGCGCAAACCACGAAAATGCCCATGAGAACGCCGAAGCGCGCACCTCCCGCCGCGCCCGATCCGCCTGGATGTAGCATCGCGAAAATTATGGCGACAACTAGGACCGAGATGAAAGTTGCGACGATTCCAATCGGCATAACCTTGTTCATTTCTTCCTTAGGCCGGAACACAGCCGGGAACTTGTGGGCTTCATTGATGAGAGCCGGCACCAGCCAAAACACCAAGAAACCAAAGGCAAACGACGCGACCAGGCCACCAAGCGCCGCCAACGCGAGACTTGAATAGTTCATTTGCACCCCTTTACAAATTGAGGATCAAAATCACAGCCGGTTCGGCAGGACTGTTTCCCCAAGCCATCACGATTTTGGCTGGGCGAGATAGGGAGTCTCCTCTTTGCATTAGATTTCGAATCTTGCGCATTAAAAGCGCTGTTGAAAGACAGGCGAATAGGTTGATTTTGCTTCTCACCCATTAGATCCTGGACCTCCAAGAGTCGATTTTGCGCTCAGAGCTGGTGGAACACTGGCGTTAGCGCCATCATATGTTCACATAGGCCAACCTCAAAAAGGGAAATGTGAGCTTACAGCAGTAAGCCGGCTCATTCACAGCGTATTGCCGCCGCCGGGTCGATCAACGAGGCACGGCGAGCCGGGAGGAGGCAAGCTAATGTGGAAGCGCCGATCAAAAGCAGAGCGACGAAGAGAAGCAACCGCGGGTCGCGCGAACTTCCTTCTGTCCACTGAGCGAGCAGCTTTGTAAGTGACAGGCTCAGAAAAATTCCCACTGCAAGGCCTGTACCCACGCTGAACGTGGCGGCCGAAAAGACCAGCCACAACACATCTCTGCGCTGAGCGCCGAGGGCCATGCGTATGCCGAATTCGCCCGTCCTTTGCGCAACGGTGTAGGACACCACGCTGTAGAGCCCAACGAGCGCCAGCACAAGCGCCACGAACGCGAAAGCGCCAAGCAGCATCGATGCCAGATGCCCTTGCTGCCACTCCGGCATTCGGGCGAGCAGCTCTTCCAAGGTAAAGCTTTGTCCCTCCACTTGCTGATCGGGATCGACAGAACGCACTTGTGTACGAACAGAGCGGATTAGGGAAGCGGGGCTGCCTTGGCTGTGCACCAAAATATGCGAATAGACTCCCAACCATATCGTGTAAGGCACGTAGACGGCAGGTCGCACAGGATTTGCCAGGCCATCGTTTCTTGCGTCCGCGACGACTCCAACGATCTGGAACCACCCGTCGCTTCCCGGTGCCGCAAGAAGAAAAGGCTTGTTCTTCACTTGCGGCATGCGGATCTGCCGGCCCAGGACATCGCCATCGGGCCAATACTCCCGTGCCATGGTCTGATTAATCACCGCCAGGTGCGCCCCGCGGATCGTCTCGGATTCGTCCCAAGTTCGTCCCTTGAGCAGCGCGATATGGAGCGTGGAGAAATACTCCGGGCTAACCAGACTTAGGCGAATCTGCTGCTCCTCGGCCACGCGCCTGTCCATGATTTCCACACTCTCGTCCACTCCGTTCGTTGGCGGCGTAGCATCGGTGGAAATGGCGGCTGAAATCACTCCAGGAATCGCGGCCACGCTCTCCCGAAGCTGATGGAAGTACGCCGCTCGTTCTTCCCATTTCATATAGGTGTTGTCATGAAGCGGTATGCCGGCAACCAGCGTGCTGCGCGGATCATATCCAAGCGGCGCGTTCATCAAGTGGACGAAGCTCTGAATGGCTGCGGCTGCGGCGGCCAGCAGCAACAGCGTTAGCGCAATCTGGCCGGCGATCAACACACTATGCGTGCGTTTCGCGCGGGCTCCGCCTCGAACGGTACGGGCGCTGGACTGCATCACGCGGCTTACGTCGGGGCGGCTAAATTGAAGCGCGGGAGAAAGCCCGAACACGAGCCCGGTCAAAAGCGCTATTCCAGCACTAAAGCACAATACCGGCACGTTGATCTGGACGACCGCTTCATAGGGATAAGCCCACCGCGGGAGCCACCGCACGATCAAGATTAGACCGCCATAGGCAAGCAGTATCCCGACCGCTATGCCGCCCAACGATAGCAGCAAGGATTCCGTGAGCAACTGGCGGAGGATGCGGCCACGGCTCGCCCCGACAGAGGCTCTGACCGCCAGCTCATGCTGACGCGCGGCGCCTCTCGCCAGCAGCAGGATCGACACATTGGCGCAGCCGATGGCTAGCAGCAGCGTGACGCCGCCAAATAAAAGATAAAGCGTGCGTTCAAAACTCTTCCCATGCTCGTCCATCAATCGGGCAAGTTGGACGCGAAAGGTTCCCGGAAAGTTCTTCGGGGTCTCCTTAGCAAACTGCTCCAGCAATGACTGGAACTCCGCCTGCGCCGCATCATGGCTCACACCCTCTTTGAGCTTCACGCAAGACGCCCAAACGAGGTCCCTGAGGTCGTTCGTGACTTTCAATGGGAGATAAACGTCTGCAACGCTCCAGGCGAACCGCGGCGGGAGAACACCCACAACTCTGTAGTTCTTGTGGGCCATTCCCAGGGACTTGCCCAAGACATCGGAGTTTCCGCCAAAATGCCGCCGCCAAAAGGTAAAGCTAAGAACGACCACCGGCTGCGGCTCTTGGCCATCCGGTGCGTCCGAGGGAAGCAGTCCCCGGCCTAGCAACGCCGGCACTCCGAAAAAGCTGGACGCGTTGCTTGTTAGGAAAACTGCTCTCACATCTTCCGGCAGCTCGCTGCCCGTGGTCGAAAGCTCCCAGTTTGTTTGTGCCAGCACACTCTCGACCGAGTTCGCTTGCCGCAACTGTTGAAGTTGTGGGCCGGTCAAGAAAAAAATTCTCGGGACTCCCGCTTTGTCCTCAGCTTGAAGCCGGACCATGCGGTCGGCGCCCACGTAGGGGTAAGGATGGATCAGTACTGCATAGAGGACGCTGAATACGGCGGTTGTGGCGCCGATGCCTAGCGCAAGCGACAGGACTGCGGCGAGTGCGAAACCCGGACTCTTCTTAAGACTCCGCGCTCCATACCGAAGATCTTGCCAGAGGATGTGCATTGGAAAGACTCAGTACATTACATCGCTAGCCCGTCGTCAAGGCGCGGCCTTAGAGCGAGAGAAGCAAGTGCGAGCGAGGCGGGCAAAGTCGCGTTGGGCCAGTGGATACGCGATTCCTTCCTGCGTCTGCTTCCTGAAGTGGGACACGCTGTAGCTGGACGTAACTTTCGTAACTGAACGGGGCCCGGCAGCGTCTATGTGGTTAGAACCTCAGTTATCTACTTTGGCGAAGCGTTTCGGTTGAGAGCCGTCGGATCTGGCTCGGGCGGAGGGAACTGATGTTTAGCGACGCGCGACTGTGCTTTTTCCTACTCGTCTTCATGTTTTCTAACGCGGTTGGTTCGGCGCAAGAGCCGAGTCCAGCTGCTCCGATCGACGCCGGGATGATCAATCTCGACGTGGTCGTGACAGCGAAGTCCGGCCCGCCCGTGAGCGGTCTTCAGCAGCAGGATTTCACGATTTTGGATAACAAGGTTCCGCAGACCATTACGTCGTTCCGGGCGGTGCGCGGGCGCGAGGCGCCGATCGAGGTCGTGCTGGTCGTCGATGATGTCAACACCGGAATTGAACACATCGCGTACGAGCGTTCGGAGATCGACAAATTCCTGAAGACCGATGGCGGGCAACTGGCCCACCCGATCATCCTCGCGTTTCTGACGGATGACGGCCTCAAGGTTGAGGGAGATTTCTCGAGTGACGGAAATGCGCTCAGCGCCGCGCTGGATAAGTACACGCTGGGCTTACATACGATTCTTCGCTCCGGTGGCATCTACAGCGACATGGAGCGCTTCCAGGTTTCGATGAAGGCGTTATTTGAACTGGGGGCAAGCGCAGCTGCCCGGCCTGGGCGGAAACTCATTCTTTGGATTTCCCCGGGCTGGCCCCTCCTTTCCACCCCGGGCATGGAGCAGCAGTTAGGCGCAAAGCAACAGCAACAGATTTTCGACAATGTCGAGAGACTCTCGACTGTGCTGCGGCAGGGCCACATCACGCTCTACAGCATCGATCCTCTAGGCACCGCCGACTTCGGGGGACGTGCTTTCCGCTGGGAAGGCTTCACAAAAGGAGTCAGCAAACCGAGTCAAGCCGACTGGGGCAACTTAGCTCTACAAGTGATTGCCACGCAGAGCGGCGGATTGGTTCGCACTAGCAGCAACGACATCACAGGTTCGATGAAAGAGTGCCTGGACGACACGCTGGCGTATTACGAGATCTCCTTCGCGCCACCCTTGGACCAGAAGCGAGACTCATATCACCATCTGGAAGTCCGCATGTCCGACAAGAAGCTGACGGCGCGCACCAGTCAGGGGTATTACGCTCAGCCTTCCGCGCACTGAGGCTGGGATCTCTCAGAAGAGCCGGCGGGCGTACGAGCGATCGGGGAATGGAAGTCGGGCCTCGAAAAAAGGTGGTTAGGGAAACCAAGGCCCGCCGTTCTGCGCCGGCTGTTGAGATAGTTCACCGTTTTTCCATGTGATATAACTCGCCGGGAGGAAAATGAGCGATGGATCGCCGGCACTTCATTGCAACGGGCACGACTCTAGGTTCCGTGTTGGCATTCGCTCCGCATCGCTTTGCGCGTGCCGCTGAGCGCATTTTTCAGGGAAACTCTGCCGGGAATGTGCCGCTTCTTTTCGGCACGGATTATTACCCCGATCAAACTCCCGAACATCTCTGGCAAGAGGACGCCTTTGCCATGGCGGCGATGGGCATCACCAACGTGCGTGTGGCGGAATTCGCGTGGGCGCTGATGGAGCCGGAGGAAGGAAAATTTGATTTTGCGTGGCTTCATCGTGCCGTGCAGCTTCTTCACGAGCACAGTATCTGGGTCATTCTCGGGACTCCTTCCGCGGCCCCGCCACCGTGGCTCTCGGAAAAGTATCCCGAAATTCTGATGGTGGATGAACATGGAGTCACGCTAAGCCCCGGCACCCGACGATTTACATGCCCTACGAATCAAACGTACCGTCGTCTGTCTCTTGCTATCGCCACCGAGATGGCCCGCGCGTTTTCGACTGTACCGGGGGTCATCGGCTGGCAGATCGACAACGAACTGGCATTGGGCAATGTGCCGCGTTGCTTTTGCCGTTTTTGCCGCGCGGGTTTCCAAAAGTGGCTTCTAGAAAGGTACGGGACGCTTGAAGCCCTCAATCAGAAATGGGGGACCGTCTTCTGGAGCAATACGTACACGGACTTTGCGCAAATCCCCGTTCCACTTCCTTCGGGTAGCGTTCCCAATCCTGGTTTTGCTCTGGACTACGACCGCTATCAAAGCGACGCCAACATCTCGTTTCTCGAAGAGCAACTGACCGTCCTCCGGCAACTCTGCCCAAATCATTTCATTACCACCAATAACGTCGGTGGAGTGATTGACACGATAGATCTCCACGGTTTGTATCGCAATCTCGACTTCGTCTCTTCGGACAACTATCCGGGGCTTTTCGAGATGTTCCTGAGCGGCTCGGATTCGAGCGTTGCGATGCCCGCCTGGGCATCCGCTCCGATGATCTCCTTCACGCACGATTTCATGCGCAGCGCGAAGGATGGCAAGCCCTTCTTGATCATGGAGGAGCAATCGAGCAAGGGCGGGCAGGCAACCATGACACCGCAGCCCGAACCCGGCCAACTCCGTCTATGGTCGTATCAGGCGGTCGCGCATGGCGCCATGGGAATCAATTATTTCCGGTGGGATTCGGCGCTTTCCGGAGGCGAGGAGTTCTGGCACGGCATCCTCAAACACGACCGGTCGCATAGCGCCGGCTTCGATGAACTCAAGCAGACCATGGCGGAGTTGAAGTCGCTTCGACAAGAAGCACTCCATGCTTCCTACGCGGCGGAAATTGCGCTGTGTTTCGACCCGGAATCGGACTGGGCGTTAGCCATCCAACCGGGCCAGGCAAAGCTCAAATACCTGAATGAATTTCTGCCATGGTACGGGGCGCTGGCCGCCTCCCATGCCGGCATAGATATTGTCGATGCAAGCGGCGATCTCTCGCGTTACAAGGTTTTATGTGCGCCGCTGATGTACATAGTCAGCACACCGCAGGCTGAAAGAATTCGCGCGTTCGTGCGGAACGGCGGGACCTTTATCGCGGGATTCCGTCTCGGCGTGAAAGACGCCGAGAGTCGAATCGTTGAAACGCCGCTGCCGGGATTGCTCCAAGACGTGATGGGCGTCGAACTGTTCGACTACCAGCCGATCTATTCGCAAAAACAGAACGTAAAATTCTCCGGCGGGCTGACCGGGCCGAATGCGGAGTGCCACATCTGGGCGGATATTCTCTCGCCCAGGCAAGCCGAAGTCCTGGCCACCTATACGGGAGGCGATTACGAAGGAAAAGCGGCGATAACTTCCAACAAATTTGGAAAGGGCAAAGCCATCTACATCGGGCCGCGTCTTGAGCCGCAAGACCTGGGGCGCGTGCTTCTCACTCTTCTGCCCTCAAGCGGCGTATACAGTCCAATCTCCGCTCCTCAAGGAGTGGAAGTTACGCGGCGGGAGCACGAAAAGCGGGAATGGATCTATCTCCTGAACCATACTTCGCAAGCTCAGACTGTCCAGGCTAAGGGCGGATTCACCGATATCATCACCAACACGAAATATACCGATTCGATTCCCCTGGAGGGCTATGGAGTGCGCGTGCTGCAGCGGGCTTAGTGCGCTCACGCCGGCAAGAAAAAGGCGGTGGGAATCAACGCAGAAACGATGGCGGACAGGCGCGGATTAGTTATTTTGTGGGGGTTCGAGGAGCGGCGGCGAGAGATCGGGATGATCTCGCAGATATTGCTCGAGTGGTTCGCTGCGCATGACCACTCGGAAGCCGCGGCGCGAATTCACATCAATCGTTCGCTGGGCGTCTAAGTCGTCGAAGGGGATGACCTGCTCGACGGATTTCGTGGCGCTCTGGTCTAGCAGGGTGAAGTGGATGTCTTTGTCGACGAACCAGTAATCGTTGACGCTGTAAACGGTGCCGTCCTTCAGATAAAGTTGCACGAGCGGGTGTCCATCGAGGCTGTAGACGTAAATGGGAGTCGCGTAGGTAAGCGGCGGCGCGAGATAGTGTTCGGTAACATGTGAGGAGTAGAACAAATCGTCGCAGCCGGAATTCCAGCCCCAGACGGGACCGCAGTAGAGCCACCAAGAAGAGTTGAAGGCTTCCCAAGACCAAAGAAACGGCGCGCGCAGGAAGAATGGTTGGCGAAGCATTAGAAAAGGGGGGTGCGGGAAACCGTTGGACGGGCGGAAAAACATCGGGCGCGACGTTGCGGCGACACGTGGAGCGCTTATCGAGCCTGCGGATCGGAACTGCCCGCCCGCGTATCCTGCGGGATGAGGGTGGCCTACATGTTGTGCTGACGCGAGAGGAGCTTGAAACCAGGCGCAAGTTAACGCACAGGCGGCGAGAAGGAATACTCTTTGGGAGATGGAAGAGCGTAGGACGTCTTGCGGCATGCAGCTACCCTCCTTGCAGCATAGAAACATGGCTGTGAGGAACACGCGGGCGTGCTAAGAGAAGTCTAATACTCTGTGGCTGGAATTGCATCACGGAGTCGCGAGAGCGTGACGCCTGAAAGGCTGGAGGAGCATGCTGCGAAAAAAATTCAGAGCTAAATTACAGAAAAGCAGGACCAAGGGCGGCTGGACGTATGTGATATGGCCTGCCTCGGTGAAATTTTTTGGAACTCGTGGGTTGGTGAAAGTCAGCGGCAAAATCGATGGGCATCCATTCCGGAGTTCGTTTATGGCGATGGGCGACGGGCAGCACATGCTGCCGATAAGAGCGGACATACGCCAAGCGATCGGCAAAGAAAAGGGAGACACGGTGACGGTGGTTTTGGAAGAACGGATAGACAAGCGGCCGTGAGACGGTAAGACGGTGATAGCCGCCCGCGGTCTCTAATCTTGCTCGCCGAGAGTTTGCACGTAGTTTTTGCCGTAGGGGTAGAAGAGGTCTTTGTGGCCTTGCTGCCAGGCGGCTTTTAATTCGGGCACGGTGATGTCCCAGTCCGGGAGGCATTTTTTTGTGACGGCGCGGAGGTCCTGGCGGAGATCTTCCATGGTGGGGCGGCCGAAGAACCAGTAGCCGTTGTAGATATTATAAATCAGGAGACCGGGCTCGAGGACAATCACGTGGGGAATCATGGGATTGTGAAGAGGATCGGTGTATTCGGCGATGTCGAGATCTTTTTGGACGGTACGCCCCACATCGGATAAGAAGGGACAGTGGGCGCCGACGCCGGTGCGATATTCATTCGTCTCCGTGATATTGTCGGTGCTAATGGTGACAAGGCGGCAATAGGCAACCTCGAGTTCGCGATGGAGTTGAACAAGCAGTTCAGCCTGGCGGCGGTCCTTGGGGCAGAAGCCTCCGCGGCTGAGGACGAGGACCATGGGATGAGGGCCCTGGAGGTCGGAGAGTTTGCGGTGTTTCGCAGTGTGGTCGGGAAGGTCGTAGTCGGGGAATTTGGAGCCGGGGACAATGTCGGGTCGCATGGGAATACCTCGTCGAATTGGATGCGCGTCATCGCGTTTTGTCTCAATGATTGGTTAGCCTGAAACCGGGTTTAGCCGTCCTCAATGTAAAGAGACGAGGAATTTGCGGACGTAGATGGCGATGTCGTCGGCGGCGGTGTCCAGGGCGAAATGGCCGCCATCGACGATGTGGATTTCGGCTTTCGGGACGTCGCGGCGATAGGATTCCGGTTCAGAGGGGTCGAAGGAGGATTCATACTTGCCCCAGAGCACCAGGAGGCGCGGCTGATTTTTGCGCATCCATTCTTGCCATTTGGGGTAGTTGTCGACGTTGGTTCGGTAATCGTAGAAGAGATCGCTTTGAATCTCGGCCTGGCCGGGTTGGTTGAGAAAATAAAATTCGTCGGTATAGAGATCGGGGTCGTGGCGCTCGACGTTGGGATCGTCGCCCACGTGTCGAGCGCGCGTTGTTTGCAGAGAGAGGAGATTGGTGCGAAGCGCGGCTTCGTTGGCGGCGCGATCGGCCCAAAAGGCACGGCGGGTTTTCCAGTTTGCGCCGAGGCCTTCGTTGTGGGCGACCGCGTCCTGGACGATGAGAGCTTCGACGCGATCGGGATGCGCGAGGACCATGCGAAAACCGACGGGTCCGCCATAGTCCTGCATATAAAGGTGGTAGCGGGAGAGACCGAGAGCTTCGGTGAAATGATTCATGACTTCGGCGATGTGATCGAACGTGTAGGCGAATTTTTTCGGGTCGGGCCAATCGCTGTGGCCGAAGCCGGGGTAATCCGGCGCGATGAGATGGTAGCGATCGGAAAGGCGGGCGAAGAGGGGCTCGAACATGCGGGAGGAAGAGGGAAGGCCGTGGAGAAGGAGAAGCGTGGGGGCGTCTTTGGGGCCGGCTTCTCGGTAGAAGATGGAGAGGCCGTCTATTTGGATAGAGCGAAAAACGGCTGGATGAGGCATGAGATGTTCCTTCGTATGAGCTTGGGCCTGGGCTTGGGACAGCCATGGAAATGACACGAGGATGAGAGACAACAGGCACGCCCTGCCGGAGACGTGCGCGTTGTTGATCCAAGGGAGCGATTGGAAGGCGCGCATCGTCTTGCCTCCGCTGCCTTGGATGCTCGATCGAGCAAAAAGGCCCACGACGATTTCGTCCTGTTCCGGTTATTCAGTTTCTCATTGACGTGCTCCGGCCCGTGCGTGTGCCCGTCGTTCCTGTTGGATGGCATCAGAAGCGGTCGGCGGCGCCGGAGAGTTCGCTCGGATGCGGCACGTACTCGCCGGGTTTTTCGCCGCAGAGGCGGGGAGTGGGGAAGACTTTGGTGGGATTGCTGAGATTGAGCGGGTCGAAGGCGCAGCGAACGCGTTGCATGGTGGCGAGGTCGGGTTCGGCGAACATTTTGGACATAGCATACTTTTTATCCTGGCCTACGCCGTGTTCGCCGGTGATGGAGCCGCCGGCGGCGATGCATAGGTCGAGGATTTTGGCGGAGAGAGATTCGGCGGCGTGTTGCTGGCCGGGGATGCGTGCGTCGTAGAGGACGAGCGGGTGGAGGTTGCCGTCGCCGGCGTGGAAGACGTTGGCGACACGAATGCCTGCGGCGGCGCTGAGGCGGGAGATTTCGCTCATGACTTGCGGGAGGGCAGTGCGGGGGATAACGCCGTCTTGGACGATGTAGTTGGGCGAGATGCGGCCCATGGCGGCGAACGCAGCTTTGCGGCCTTTCCAGACGAGGGCGCGCTCGGCGTCGGATTGCGCAACGCGAATTTCGGAGGCGGCGTGGGCCCGGCAAATTTCGTTGACGTGAGCCATGAGGGATTCGACTTCGGCGATGGGGCCGTCGAGTTCAACGAGTAGGAGCGCGCCGCACATCGGATAGTTGGCGTGGACGGCGGCTTCCGCGGCCTGGATGGCGAGCGTGTCCATCATTTCAATGGCGGCGGGGAGCATGCCTGCGGCGATGATGCTGCTGACAGCGGCGCCAGCTTCATTGGTGTCCTGGAAAGCGGCGAGGAGGGTTTGCACGCACTCGGGGCGCTTGACGATGCGGAGAATCATTTTGGTGGCGATGCCGAGAGTGCCTTCGGAGCCGACGAAAACGCCGAGAAGATCGTAGCCGGGAGTGTCGAGCGTTTTGCCGCCGAGGTGGACGAGGGTGCCGTCGGGGAGGACCACTTCGAGGCCGAGGACGTGCGTGGTGGTGAAGCCGTATTTCAGGCAGTGAGCGCCGCCGGAGTTTTCGGCGACGTTGCCGCCGATGCTGCAGATGGATTGCGAGGAGGGATCGGGGGCGTAGAAATAGTTTTGCGCGGCGACGCGGTTCGTGACGTCGAGATTGATGACGCCGGGCTCGACGACGACGCGAGCGTTGGAGAGATCGACTTCGAGGATGCGGTTCATGCGCGTGAGGCTGATGACGATGCCGTTTTCGACGGGGAGCGCGCCGCCGCTTAAACCTGTGCCGGAGCCGCGGGCGACGAAGGGGATGCGTTCGCGATGGCAGAGGTGGAGGATGGCTTGGACCTCGGCGGTGGAGGAGGGGAGGAGGACGGCTTGGGGCATGGTGCGGAAATTGGTTAGGGCGTCGGAGTCATAGGTGTGGAGTTCTTCGGGGGAAGTGATGACGGCGCGGGGGCCGGTGATGGCGCGGAGCTCGGTGAGGAGAGAGGCGTTCATGGGATTTACAGGAAGAGCATACTACCGCAATCCTCGCATCGGCGGGACATGCGAGGGCCCTCCCCTCTTTTTTCGTAAGTGTTCATTCTAAAGAGTTTTAAGTCCTGTGTTTTGTAAGTGTTCATTGTAAAGGGGTTACGGGAGGATTTTGGGTAAGTGCGGGTTCTAAAGGGGATAGGAGAAAAACAGTTGAAGGTTGGAAGGTTGAAAGTCGACCCTTCGACTATGCTCAGGGCAAGAGGTTTAAAGTCGAAAGGCAAAGAAAGAGAACTAAACATAGAGATACCCCCACCCCCGGGTGTTTTTTGTAAGAGTGGCAGACAAAGGACTTATGGTTGACGCGGCGTCAAGAGCGTCAAGATTCGGAGAGATGGACGGAGAGATGCAGGATTCGGAAGCGGGGGCGGAGGCAATCAAGCCGGGATCCTTCGCTGCGCTCAGGATGACAGACTCGGCCCATGGACGGGCGCTCGACGGCCAGTCACTGCGGCTACGCTCAGTGCAAGCAGGGTGAACCCTTCGTTCCTCAGGGTAAACGGAACGGGTGGGATTGGCGGCGATCATAAGGAATTATAGCACGATAGTTACCGATTGTCAACAACTTTCTGGATTACTGAGTTGGCATTCGAATGGGAGTGGCGGAAGTTGAAGGATTCTAAGGAGTTGGGCGGGGGTTAACTCATTTGTTCCGGCTATGGGAATCTGTGGAAGAATTCAAATTTAGAAAACGTCCCATGGTCTCCGTCGAACTCTTGGAAAAAAAAGAGTTAAAACCCGCACCCTTAAAACCGAAGGGTGGGCACCCTGGCGGAATTCTCTGCTCCACCCGCCAATAGATGACAGCGTTCCATTAGTGCTTGGCGTGGACAACGTGAACACCCAGGTGCCCGGGCGCGAGTCCTTGAACGGCGCGGCCGAACCTGGACGCGATCTCCTGGAAATGGATGTCTTCGATGGCACAAAATCCGTGCGAGCGAAGAATCGCGGCCATGCCAGCCGGCTCGAAACGGCTGAGCGAACTTTCCTGCATTTTCTTGAGCTGTTCGGTCCGCTCCGTTTCTATTTGGCGTAGCTCTTCGGAGGATGCCTCGGCAGGTTCCATATAGTCGAACACCACCTCCGAGTCGTGGATGGACGACATGTAGTCCAGAGTGCGGCCGATAGCGTCCTGCGTCAGATAAGGCACAACCCCGAGCCAAGTGAAAAACGCGGGCGAGTTCTGCTGAAAGCCTGCGGCGACGAGCTTCTCTCCCACATCGTCCCGCTCGAAATCGACTGGCACGAGAATAAGCCATGGCGGAAGCGCGATGTGAACTTCCGCCAAGCGCTGTCGTTTCCATGCCTGGGTCACAGGGTGGTCGACCTCGTAGATACGGATTTGTCGTCCCCCATGGGGATTGCGGAGAGCGAAAGTGTCGAGTCCGGCACCAAGGATGACGATCTGCCGAACCCCTCTTTCGACAGCTCCTGACAAAGCATCCTCCGCAATGCGGCTTCGCGCGGCAGTGATCAGGCGTCCGATGCTGGCCAAGGGGTGTGCGTTGGCGAATTGAAGCACGTCCTTTTCGTCTTCATGCAGAATCCTCATGGCAAATGGGTCATCGAGGATTGCGCCATGATCGAGCACCTGATGTGCAGCCCGTTGCCGGGCGATCATAAGGGCTGTGCGGCTAGGTTCATGAGGCTTCATGTTCGAGGTCTCCGTTCTTATCAATAGCCTATCGCGCGAGAGCTGATCGCACGAGTTGTCGTGTGCGAGATTGACGGAAGTTGAAGGATTTGAAGGTGTTGGGTGGGTGTTAACTCATTTGATACGACTGTGGGAATCTGTGGAAGAATTCAAAAATTAGGAAACGTCCCGTCTGTCCACATGTTTCCATGTTTCCTAGACCCTTGCATTGCAGTGCGAGGCAAATAAAGCAGAAAGATTCGTCGGCGTCAAGAGAAATACTTCGCCATTTCTTCGCTTTTCAACACTCAAAGTTTGGATTGGTAGATAGAGAATCCGGGGACAGACGGAACGTTTCCGATACCCCGGCTTACGCGTATTCGTATTTGAGCTTCGCAGGATCCACTTCGACGCTCACGCGCTTCCGCTGGTCGGCAATTTTTTCGAAGGCTCGAATGTTGTCGGCCGCACGTTTTTCGAGCCGATTGTCGCGGGAAATCAAGATAGCGCTGGCCAAAGCGTTGTGGGCGTGGGCGGGCTAGAAAACGCGGGTCTGAAGACCCGCCTCTACAAAGGCAAGAAGAGACGCGAGGAATTGCGCCCCCCTAGGCCACAGGCCCGAGAGGTCCTTCGACTGCGCTCGGGATGACAAGCCGGGGGAGCGGTTAGTGGATGAGGGATAGGCCGTTGGGGATTAGGTGGGGGAAGACGTAGGCGTAGAGCATGGCGATGACGCCGACGATGGAGGAGGAGAGCGGAGAGGTCCCTCGACTACGCTCGGGATGACAATTTGAGAAGGGTGGATGGAAGAGGAGGGTGGAGAGGTCCCTCGACTATGCTCGGGATGACCAGTTGAGAAAAGTGGGCGATCGTTTTTTTTATAGCTGGGAGCGGGACTTGGGGCATCGTATAGGTCGGGAATGAGCACGGAATCGAAAGGAGCCATCCATGGACGCGATACAAGTGGAACAGAAGAGCTATGAGATGCCCCCGCGCGAAGGGATCACCGTCGCGCATTTTCTCACCGTCGCGGACGTGGAGCGATCGGCTCGCTACTACGAAAGGGTCTTCGGCGCTCGCATTCTGACAATGGGTGACGGCAACGCGCCTCCCTACCTTCAGCTTGCGAATATCTGGATGATTCTAAACGTTGGGGGCGGGCCGACCCCCGACAAGCCCACGGTAACGCTCAGCGTGCCCGACCCGAATCACATCAACAGCTTTATGAATTTCCGCGTCGCGGATATTCAAGCGTGCTACGAATTGTGGAAAAGTCGAGGGGCCGAGTTCCTGACGCCGCCGATTCCCAAGTACGGCGAGATTCGCTGCTACATCCGCGACCCTGACGGTTACATCATCGAGGTCGGACAAAGCACGTCTCTCAAGTACGGTTAGCGCTGGGCTTTGACTCGATCAAATCGACTTTAATCTTCGGTGAGTATGACGCGGCGCTGGTAGATTCAATGATGAGGTCGCTGAGGCAGAGGCTCTCGCAAATTGGGTTGCTCGGTGCAAGCTAGGATTTCGGGAAACAGATTCGATTTCAGAGAGGAGAACAAAATGACAACAAAAGGAAAAGTCTTGGTACTGGTCTCGAGCGGTCACGGCTTGCCATTGAAAGATGGCAAGGTTTATGCCGGGGCTGGCTACTATCTCAACGAACTGACAGTTCCGGTTCGCGCCTTGATGAAGGAAGGCTACGAAATCACTTTTTCCAACCCCAAAGGCAATACGCCGCAATTGGATGTCAATTCAGCTACAGCCCAGTTCTTTGGTGGGGACGAGGCTAAGCTTCAGGACTATCTAAAATTCCGCGACAGCCTGACTGGGCTCAAAAATCCAACTCGCATCTCGGATGTCATCGCATCGGGCCTGAATCAATATAACGCTGTTTTCGTCCCCGGCGGCCATGGCCCGATGATAGATCTTCTCGATGATCCCGACGCTGGCACGGTGATGAGACATTTTCATGAAACGGCCAAGCCTACAGCGGTACTCTGCCATGGCCCGATTTCGCTTCTCTCGGCTCTTCCGAATTCGACGGAGGTGGTCGGAGCGCTGGCTGCGGGCGATGCCGCTGGAGCGCGGGCAAAGGCTCAAGGATGGATTTATGCTGGATATAAGATGACCATCTTTTCGACGGCGGAAGAGCAGCAGCGGGAGCCGCTTGAGATTGGTGGCAAGGTTCTCTTCTATCCGGACTTCGCCTTGAAGACAGCGGGCGGTGACGTAAGTGTGGTCGCTCCATGGAAGAGCTACGTCCTTCAAGATCGCGAGTTGATCTCAGGTCAGAACCCTTTCTCGGACGAAGCGCTTCTGAAACTTCTTCTACCGGCACTGAACGAGAGAAGAAGTGAGGCGGCTGGCGCATCCTGAGCCGGATCAAATCTTCGCTATTGGCTGAGTGAAGCTCCGGCGGCGTACGCAAAAATCAAAACAGGTTGCGATATTTCAATCCCTGCTTTCGTATGGATCGATACATTCGCGCAGTAGAGTTGTCGTCACGCTTCAGCCAATATCGCCTTGAGCGGTCACTCGCTCTGACATCGAAAGGGGTAGCAAATGGACGGCACAAAGGGACCGAAAGAAACCACGCTTAGTGTGAACGTCTTTACGGCCCCGGGAAAGACGATGGTCGGTGAGCGGCCAAAGCCCTTCGGCGAAGCGCTGGCCTTTGATCCGATCACGTCGACTTTAATCTTCGGCGAGTACGACGCGGTGCTGGTGGACGCAATGGGGACAGTGGCGGAGGCCGAGGCTCTGGCGGATTGGGTCGCACTGCACAATCGCAACCTGGAGACCATCTATATAACGCACGCGCATTTCGACCACTTCTACGGTCTGAGCATTCTGCTAGACCGTTTCCCGGGCGCTCGGGCGATAGCAACGCCCAACGCGGTGAACGCCATGCAGATGTCTTTCACTCCTACAGTGGAGCGGCTAGCCCGCCGGATGTTTCCTGGGCAAGTGCCCACGAAGTTGGTTCCACCCGAGCC
Organism: uncultured Acidobacteriota bacterium; assembly: GCA_963804545.1. Lineage (GTDB taxonomy): Bacteria > Acidobacteriota > Terriglobia > Acidiferrales > UBA7541 > Acidiferrum. The sequence continues at coordinate 443,255 of CAWDQW010000003.1, read as the reverse complement.
GTATGAGCACGAGACGTTCACTCTCGAGGGGCACGAATTGCGCATCATCGAGCAGGGCCGCACCGATAGTCCGGATTCGACGTCTCTATATGTGCCATCGATCGGCCTGATCGTCGCTGGCGACGTTGTATACAACCAATGCCGGATGTACGTCGGCGATACCACCCCCGAGAGCCGAAAGAATTGGATCGCGGCGCTGGACCGGTTGGCGGCGCTGAACCCGGCGATGGTTGTGGCCGGTCACAAGAAGACTGGAGCGCCCGACGCTCCCTCGACGATCCAAGACACCAAGCGTTACCTGCAGGACTTCGATCGGTTGCAGAAAACCGCGACATCCGACCAGGAGCTGTTCGATCAGATGACGGAGCTGTACCCGCATTGGGTAGCCAATCAGTCGTGGTTAATGTTCGGATTCCCGCAGCCATAACGTACAGCAAGCGCACCTACCGCAACCGCTGATGCGAATGTTTCCTCACGCATGACGGAGGGTTGCCCCTAGAGGCAACGGCCTAGTGGATGAAGGATAGGCCGTTGGGGATTAGGTGGGGGAAGACGTAGGCGTAGAGCATGACGATGACGCCGACGATGGAGGCTAGGGCTACGGAGTGCCAGAAGACGAAGCGGAAGATGGAGCCTTCCTGGCCGACCTGGTTGGTGGCGGCGGTGGCGATGCAGATGGATTGAGCGTCGATCATTTTGCCCATGACGCCGCCGGCAGAGTTGGTGGCGCACATGAGGATGGGGCTGAGGTTGAGCTGCTGGGCGGTGATTTTTTGCAGGCCGCCGAAGAGGACGTTGGAGGAGGTGTCGCTGCCGGTGAGAGCGACGCCGAGCCAGCCGATGAAAGAGCCGAAGAAGGGGAAGAACCAGCCGGTGCGCGTGAAGGCGAGGCCGAGGACGGCGTCCATGCCAGAGTAGCGCGTGACGTAACCGAGGCCGAGCATGCAGGTCATGGCGACGATGGCGAAGCGGAGGCGGACGAGAGTGCCGCCGAAGATTCTCAGGATTTTGCCGGGGCCGAGGCCGAGGATTAAGCCTCCGACGAGAGCGGCGAGGAAGCAGGCAGTGCCGGTGGCGGTGAGCCAGTTGAAATCGAAGCGAGCGGCTTCCGGGGCGGGTTTGGCTACCACGGGAGCGGTGCGGTAGACCTTGTTGTGGAGGGCGGGCCAGTCCCAACCCGCGGGGCCGGGGCGATTTTTGCCGTCGGGGAGCTTGACGTTGAAGGCGGGAGTGGTGGCTTTGTTCATGGCGAGCTTGATGCTGGGGAGGCCCCAGGCGAGGACGAAGAGAGTGAGGATGGCGAAGGGGAGCCAGGCTTTGGCGATTTGTCCGGCGGAGTAACGCGTGCCGGCGAGGGAGCGTTGACGGATTTTCCATTCGTCGCCCATGGTGTCCATGACGGAAGTTTGGACGGCGGCGGCGCCTATGGTGGCGTCGGCTTCGCGCTCTTCGGGGAAGCGCCAGATGTTTTTGGGTTTCCAGAAACGCAGGAAGATCATGGTGGCGATGAGGGAGACGACGCCAGCGGCGATGTCGACGAGATTGCTGTCCATGTGATTGGCCCAAAACCATTGGGTGCCCGCGAAGGAAATACCGACGACGAGGATGGCGGGAAGGACTTCGACAGTTTCGGACCAACTGACCATGGTGCGGACGAGCCAGAAGGGGACGATGACCGCGGTGATCGGAAGGATGCGGCCGATCATGGCGGTGAGGTCGCTTTCGTTGAGGGCGGTGACGGAAGCGAGCGCGTGGATGGGAGTGCCGATAGCGCCAAAGGCGACCGGAGCGGTGTTAGCGATGAGATTGAGCGCGGCGGCGTGGAAAGGCTTGAAGCCGAGGCCGATCATGAAAGCTCCGGCGATGGCAACGGGAGCGCCGAAACCGGCGCAGCCTTCGATGAAGGCGCCGAAGCAGAAGGCGACGAGGAGAAGTTGGAGGCGGCGGTCGGGGGTGATGGCGGCGACGGACTGTTTCATGATTTCGAACTGGCCGGTTTCGACGGAGATGTCGTAGAGGAAGACGGCAGCGATGACGATCCAGACGATTTTGAGGAGGCCGTAGGCGGAGCCGTAGAGGAAGCTGCTGACAGCCATTTGCGCGGGCATGTGGAAGACGAGGATGGCGCAGAGAATGGCAGTGGCGGCGCCGGCGGCGGCGCAGATGTGCGCGCGGACTTTGAAGCCGGCGAGCAAGCCGAGAAGGACGACGACGGGAAGAGCGGCGACGAGAGTGGAGAGCCACCAGTGGCCGAGGGGATCGTAGATTTGATTCCAGGTCACAGTTGGGCCTCCAGATCTAAATGGTGTTTCAGCTTGATGGTCATGAACTCGGCCAGAAACCTTGCCGGAGGGAACGGCTATGATCGCCGATTGCCGCCCGGATGGGAAAGCGAGCTTTTCGGAGGATGAGTTACGTTGTTGGCACACCATTGTCAAGGGATAAGTCGGTGCGCGCGAACGGGCGGGTGTGAACGAGTGTTCATAATGGGTTGGCAATGGTGCCGACGGCGCAGCCTGCGGAGGACAGATGGCACGAGGGCAGAGCTTCGTAGACCAGACTCGAGCCGGGTACTATACTCGATGCATGAATTCGGAAAAAGAACTGCTTGGGGCGCTGCGGAAATATTGGGGTTACGACGCGTTTCGTCCTTTGCAGGAAAATATTGTGAAGAGTTTGCTGGGCGGGCGGGACACGTGTGTGGTGATGCCTACGGGTGGCGGGAAATCGCTGTGCTATCAATTGCCGGCGGCGATTTTGAATGAGAAGACGGTGGTGGTTGTGTCGCCGTTGATTGCGCTGATGCAGGACCAAGTGGCGCAGTTGACGCAGATGGGAATTCCATCGGCGCTGTTGAACAGTACGCTGACGGGTGATGTGCAGTCATGGGTGCAGCACAAGGCGATCGAGGGGGCGTACCGGCTTTTGTATCTTTCGCCGGAGCGGCTGGCACGAGAGGACACGATTGGATGGTTGAGGCGCGTGCCGGTTTCGTTTTTTGCGATTGATGAGGCGCATTGCATTTCGGAGTGGGGACACGAGTTCCGGCCGGAATACCGGCAGTTGAGTTCGCTGCGGAAACACTTTGGGGAATTGCCGATTGCGGCGTTTACGGCGAGCGCGACGCGGCGGGTGCGGCACGACATTATTGCGCAGCTCGAGTTGCGGGAGCCGGACAAATATATAGCGAGTTTTCACCGGCCGAATTTGAACTACATCGTGAAGGAATGTGATGTGCAAACGCAGGGGGAGCTTCTAATTAAGGCCGTGCGGAGGCATCCAACCGGCAGCTTGATTGTGTATGCTCCTACGATCGCGACCGTTGAAGAGACGGTGGATTTCCTGGGGGAGCAGGGGATTTCGGCGATTGCATATCACGGGAAGATGGACAATGACACCCGGAGGCAGAATCAAGAGAAATGGATGTCTGACGAGGTGCGGATTCTCGTAGGAACGGTGGCGTTTGGTCTAGGGATCAACAAGGCGGCCGTGCGCGCGGTGATTCATCTGTCGTTGCCGAAATCGATTGAGCAGTATTACCAAGAGGCAGGGCGTGCTGGGCGAGACGGCGAGCGGTCGGAATGCGTCATGCTTTGGCGAAGGCGTGACATCGGCCTGCTAGCGCACTTTATAGGGCTGCTAAACGATCCGGAGGAGAAAAAACGCGGATGGGAACGATACAACGAGGTTCGCGAATTCGTTGAATCGGGAACCTGCCGACACCATCAGATTTGTTCCCACTTCGGAGAGAGTCGGAAATGGAATTCGTGCGGTGCCTGTGACGTTTGCAACGGAGAACCGAAGTGGCTTTTCACGCCGCCGCTGCAACCTGGAGGTCCCCGCCGAGCCGCCGTTACGAAGAAGGCGAGGAACCCAATGGCAGCAGCCGCGGCAGCGGGCGCGAGCAACCGTGCGGCTTTCCAGGCGAAGGAAATTCGGCGAGAGCCGACGCGGATCTCAGCAGGGGATCCGAGCGCCAAGCATCTCGCTGCGGGGATCGATCCGGAGTTGCGCGAATATCTTCGCGAGTGGCGGCGGACAACCGCGAAAGAACGGGGCACCGCCGCATACATCGTGATGCATGACACATCGCTCGACGAGCTCTGCAGAGTGAAACCCCGTTCGCTCTCTGAGATCCGGAATGTCTCAGGCTTCGGAGAGAAGAAGACGGAATTGTATGGGCCGGGAATATTGGACGCGCTTGCGGAATTTGGCCGCGGCGCACGGTCGGCCAAGGGCGGATAGAACAACGTAAGCTGGATTTATAGGGCTGAAGAGACGGACGTGCCGGCGGCGGCGAAGACGGTGTCCATTTCCGCTTGCGCGAAGGACAAGAACGATTGCACGACGACGGGATCGAATTGCGTGCCGCTGCATTGAATGAGGCGGCGGACGGCTTCTTCGTGCGGAAGGCCTTTGCGGTAGGGGCGGGAAGAGACCATGGCATCGAAGGCGTCGATGACCGTCACGATGCGAGAGACGATCGGAATTTCTGTTTCCTTTAAGCCGGCTGGGTAACCTTTGCCGTCAAAAGATTCGTGGTGATGAAGAATATCGAGAGCGGCGCGTTCGAATCCCGGGAGCATCCGCAAAACTGCCCAGCCGTACTCCGGATGTTTCTTCATCAGGGCAGTATTCTTCGTCGTCCAATTTCCCGGGCTTTTTTAGAATGGAATCGGGAATGCCGACTTTGCCGATGTCGTGAAGAAGCGCGGCGACTTCGAGATTCTGCAGTTCGGCTTCCTCGAGGCCTAATTCTTGGCCGACGCGCATGCCCCATTCCGCCAGGCGGGTGCTGTGGACGCCGGTGTTGAGATCCTTGAGATCGAGAAGCTGATTGAATGCGCAGATGACTGAAGTGCGCAGGGCAGAGACTTGTTCTTCGACTTGCTTGATGCGGAGGGATTCCGGTGTCCACAGAGGAGTAGAGGACTTGGTGAGCACCGGAATCATCCCGATTCGACATGCTGCTCAGTTATTTACAGCTCGAGCTGTTTAGTCCAAGCAGAGAGGCCTGATAGACGTCGAGGCGGCCGTGGTTAAGGTTCGGCGTGAGTTTGACGGCATTGGAAAATGCGCAGCCGCATTTGTTTGGTTGAGAGCCGGCTTTGCAAGGTTAAGAGCGAGATCGGCCGAGCCCGCAACGAGGGGCGAACTGAAGGATGTTCCGGATGCGGCGGCGTACGTGCCGCCCGGGTAAGTGCTGATGACGTATTCGCCGGGAGCAGCGATCCAGACGTCGGTGTCGCCGTAGTTGGAGAAGGTCGAGACTGGTGTCGGTATCGCTAGTGGAGGCGATGCCCATCACGCTAGAGTTGAGTGCGGCGGGATAGACAGCCGCGTTGGTGTTTCCGTTGCCGGCGGCCGCGACGAGGACAAGGCCGGATTGGTTGGCGTAGGAGATTGCCGAAGAGAACGCAGGCAGAAGGCGTGGACACGTCAAAGCTCATGTTCACGATATTGGCGTTATTTTGAACGGCGTAGTACAAGGCGGCGACGATGTTGGAAACATAGCCTGAGCCGTTTGCGCTGAACGCTTTCAGAGGAAGGATCTTGCGGTTCGGCGCGGCCAAGTGAACGAGGCCGGTCGTCATCGTACCGTGGCCGAAATCCGAGTAGGAGCTGCCACCGCCATCAAGGATGGCCGCAGAAGATTGATCAAGAATGGCGGCGCTGGACTGCTGAACTACGACGGGCTGCTCGGTTTGGAGCTGCCGCTGTGGAATTCTCGGGCTGCAATTGGGGACGTCGAGCCACTCGGAGGCGCCCGGCTGGTTGCGGGTGAAGTCGTAGCCGGGAAGAAGGACTGGAGTAAGAACAGGGTGGTTTATATCCACGCCAGTATCAATGACGGCTACGATGCCCGAGCCGGCGACGTTGAAACCGTTCTGGGCATCGGCTCAGGCGAATGATCGTGGCGTGCGGGTTGGGCGACATAGCCGTGGATGGTGACTGGTCCCGTAATAATTTACCGGAGTTAGGTCGTAGAGGCCGGCGGGGATCGTAGTAATCGGCTCCTGAGGCAGGGCGAGGAGCTGGTCGGCCTCAACGCTTTCAATACCAAGCAAAGATTCCAGAAGATTGCCGACGAAGCCGAGGAGGTTCGAGATCAGGTTTTGCGAAGAGGTCACAAGATAAGTGTGACCTAGATTGCCGTCCAAGGAGCCTTGGACCTGGCAGTTTGCGGAGAGGCAGAGCTTCAGGACGGAGCCGAGGCCACCTGAGGTGCGGACGATGTAGCGGTTCTGCGCGGTTGCTGGTGTCGTCCCAGGGAGAAGAGAGCGATTAGAATCACGAAGATGCAAAGGTTGCGTTTCATAGTTTTGTATAGTCCCTTTCGGGTCTCCTGCTTCCGAACCAGCCGCACATCCGCACAAAGGGATACCCACTAAGTCTTGCGGAATCTTCCTTTTGAGCAAATGGTACGGGTGGTTTCGAGGTGCCAATCAAAAGCTACAAGGGATTTTGGTACTTCGTACCAAAATGGGACTCCCTTGTAAAAGGTGTTCCGGCGATCAGGTCATTGCTTGCCTCCGGAGAAGTTACCCAAAGCATTCCGTAAGGAAATGACGATGGGCTGGTCTCCCTCGCCGGGGATGGAAAGCTCCAGGTCGCCGGAGTTTTCGATCTCGCCGGAGAACTCGCCGAACTGATTTGTTGCCGCGATAACGCTGTGGCCGCGATGATTGGAGAGAGTCACTTGGATGCCTCGACCGATGATGCCGGGATTGCTCAGGTCAAGCAACTGACCAGTGATGACGAGGCGATTGCTGCCCGGCTTGGGCTCGATCTGAATGTCGATCTGGTAAGGATCTGCCCTATAAAGCATTTGTCTTGTTCCTATTACTACTGAACGAGCTCCGGCGAGGGCGGGCTGCAGGAAGCTGTCGAACAGTACCTCGATCAAGCCGCGAAGATTTCTGCTTTGCCGGCTTGCATTCACCGCCAGTCGCTGAATGGCTGCCTTGGCCAGGCGCACGGCGTCCGCGGAAGGCTGATAGCTGGCCTCGGCAGCTGCCGTTTTGGCTGACCTTTTGCCATAGCGAAACTGTCTCCGTGCAGCGATTGCAACCGGTTGCGAGGTGCTTTTGCATTGCTTCCTTTTGGCCGGCGGTGACGATCTGGTTCACGAAATCGACCCACTCCTCTGTAGAAAAGTGCTTCATCTCTCTTCCCCCCTACTTTCCTTCTCTGCCTATCCGCTCCCCAGCGGGGCAACGATTCAACAGCTCCCATGCATAAGGGAGGCATAGGGGGGCTAAAAATATAGGCGGTGAGATTATTTAGTTAAGTCTTTTATTTACTGCGAGTTGACCGACGAGGACGAAAGGGGCCCAGAAATAGGGGTGGGGATTTTGCTGGCGGAGCTGCTTCATGGCGGATTGGAGGGAATGCGCCATATCGCCGGATCTCCATGTAGCCCTTGTAGAAGGATTGCATGAGTTCGGCAGTGCTTCGGTCGTGGACGTCCCAGAGGGAGAGCAGGAGAGAGGCTGCGCCCGCGCAAAAGAGGCCGCGCTGGAGGCCGAGAAGTTCGTCGCCGGCGGCGACGAAGTTCATGCCGGTGGCGCAGCCGCTGAGGGTGACGTGGCGAGCGGAGAGGCGCATCTGGTAGAGGTCGTAGAGGTTAAGGTAGCCATCGCCGAGGCGGATGCCGGAGAACATGGGGTTGTCCTGGCGGTAGGTGCCGTGTGTGGCGATGTGGAGGAGGGCGCTTTGGGACCCCTTTTTCTTGAGGACTTCGGTGGTGGCTTGGTCGCCGAGGAGGAGATCTGAGTTTGGGAGGATGGCGGCTACGGATTGGACTTCGTCCAGGATTTGGGGAGCGCGCTCGTCGGGGATGCCCATGACGAGGGAGGCGGACATTTCGCTGGGCGGTTTTTCCTGGCAGAGGGCAAAGACGGTGGCGCTGGGCGCGTAGGAAACGGTGTGGGTGTCGCAGAGATAGGTGTCGCCGTTTTTGAGTGCATGGAAGGGCAGGAAATGAAGCGGGCCGTGGGGGACGAAGATGAGGTGTTTCGCTTGAAGATGCTGGCGCAGCGGGGCGATTAGCTCGGCGTAAAGGGATTCCAGTGGCTTTGGGTGGCTTGGAGGAGCGGTTGCTCGAAGCGTTGCGTGTAAGTGGCGCCCATGCGGAATTTGGAGAGCTGGAATCGGAGAAGGTGGAGGAAATGGAAGACGCGGGAGAATACGGTGATGGGAGTGATTTCGATGGAGTTTCGGGTGACGACGGCGGCGACCAAACGATCTCCGGTTGAATAGTATTCGATTAGAGCGGCAGTCGGCGGGAATGGCGGATTGCAATTTTTCAAGGGAAAAATCCGCGGGAGCTTCGAGAGTGGCGTTTTCGCGTTCGTGGGCGGGCAGTTCGCGGAGGGTGCGGAGGAATTCGTTTTCGTGAGAGAGGGCTTTTTCCTGGAGTTGTTGGAGGCGCTGGGCGGAGGTTTCTTCGGGGCGGAGTTGTTCGAGTTCGATGCGGTGGTAATACCAGTTCAATTCTTCGCGGAGGTCGCGAATTCTGCGGACGAGTTCGCTTTGGCCCGCATCGCCGAGGGGCAGGCTTTGGCCGCTTTGGAAAATCATTTCGGTCATGCTGCGGGATTTTGCGGCTTCGATGCAGGAGAAGGCTTCAGCGGACGAGGAATCGCCGCCATCGCCGCTGAGATGGAAATCGACTAAGCGCTTCGTAGACCTGGAGACGATTTTTTACGAAGGAAATTTTCAGTTCTTCGGCATGGAGGCGGCTGCGGAGGGCTTCGAGAGATTTGCGAGCTTCTTGATAGGCAGCGTAAGCGGCGGGGCGATCTCCGCGGATTGGGCGAGCTGGCCGCAGAGAAAGTGGGTTTGGTAGGCCAGGACGGGAGCTTGGATTCCGGAAATCTTGGCGATGGCGGCGTCTGTTTCCGTTTGTGCGGCTGGAAGTTCGCCAACCTGCAACGCGATGCGTGCGAGGAGAAGATGCGCCAGGGCAGCTTTGCCGGGTAAGGCCGTTTTGTCGAAGAAGGCGGCGGCACCGGAGCACAGGCGGCGGGCCTCGAAATAGCGGCCTTCGTGGAAGAGAAGGAGGCCTTGATAAAGGTCGAGGAGCCAAGGCCAGACGAGATTTTTTTCGGTGGCGAACATGGCGCGGGCTTTTGTGAAGCGTTCGATGGCGAGGAGGGTTTTTCCCTGCTGGCCGTAGGCGATGGCTTCGTTGGCGAGGGTTTTTGCGGCTTCGTAGCCCATGCCGAGTTTTTCGAAACGAAGGAAACCCTCGTGAGCCATTTCGCGGGCTTCTTCGCTGAGGTTGAGCTCGAGATAAATTTCAGAAAGATCGAGGTGGCAGAGAGCGAGGTGGTAGGCGTCACCGGTGACTTCGCAGGCGCGGCGGGTGGTGAAAAGCATTTCGATGGCGCGGCTGTACTCGCCGCGGAAATAGTAGAGGTAGGCGATGTTGTAGTCGGCCTGATCGCGGAGAAGGGGCATGTCGTAGCGGACGCAGAGTTCGCGGGATTTCTGGTAGCAGTCGAGAGATTTGGCGAAATCGTTGAGGCTGATGAGGCACATGGCCATGTTGTGGAGGGTGACGGCGGCGCGCTCCCAGTCTTCGTATTGGGAGAGGGTTTTGTAGGCGCGCTCGTAGTGGAGCATGGCCTCTTCGAAGCGGTCCTGGCGGTGGAAGATATTGCCAACGTTGTTCTCAAGGCTGGCGATGCGGCGAGTCTCGCCGATTTGCGTGAAGATTTCCCGGGCGCGTTCGGAGGATTGGAAGGCGCGGTCGTATTCGCCCAGCAAAATGAGCGGCTGGATGGAACTGCTGAGAGTGCGGGCGGCTTCTTTGAGGATGCCGAGAGATTCGTACATTTCGATGGCTTGTTCGTGATGCTCGACGGCGGCGCGATTGTCGCCACAGGCGTAGAGGGCGTTGGCCTTGGCGCGGGTGCCGAGGGCGATGTCTTCCTTGCGGCGGAGCTTGCTGCCGATAAGGACGGCGGCTTCGGCGAGGCGCAGAGCCTCTTTTGTATCCGCGCGGATTTTTTCCAGGACGAGATCGGCGAGCTGCTTGACGACTTCGCTGCGCAACAATTCTTTGTGGCTGGCCAGGAATTTGCGGCGGGCAGAATCGGTCTCGAAGCCAGCCAATAGCTGCAGGAGTTCCTGCGTGGGAATCGTTTTGAGGGCGGTGGGCATCAGTCGAAACCCAATTCGCCGAGATGTTTGCGCAGGCGATCCATGCATTTCTGACGCGTGAAACCGATGGAACCGACGGCGAGACCCAATTCAGCGGCGACTTCGGCATAGGGGCGCGCGGGAGTTTCAAAGAAAAGAAGTTCGACCAACCGGCGGCATTGAGGCGAAAGAGCGGCCATGGCTTCGCGCAACATTTGTTCTTCTTGCGTTTGCTGGACAAGTGTTTCGGCGATGGCCGGCGTCTCCGGGACTGGCAAGTTCGGATCTGCGTCGCGGCTGACGAGGCGCTGCTGTTGCTGCTTCCAGCGGTAGCATTGATGATGAGCGACTTGCATGAGCCACTTGGGAAGCGCACGCGGTTCACGCAATTCGGGGAGGCGTTTGAGAAGCTCTACGCAAGTGGCTTGAAAAACCTCCGCGGATTCGTGGGGAGGCAACCTGTACTTGACGGGGATGGAGTAGATGAGGGCTTTGTACTTTTCGATGAGGAGCGACCAGGCTTCTTCGTTGCCGGCGAGGCATTCCTTGACGAGGCGTTCGTCGGTCCAGGCGACGGGCGCCTTTTTCGGTTTCTTGGTAAGCACCGGGCTCATCGGCTGGCATTCTCCGGGGCGTTGCGGAAAAAGAGTTGGTCGACGTTCCAAAGGACGTACGGTTCGAGAACGGCTGGACGAAAATTGGCGATGGAATTTTTTGCGCCGACTAAGATGTCGGGGCTCGCGAGGAAGATCATCGGTTGATTCTCAGCGAGGATTTCTTGGACGCGATCGTAAAGTTTCTTTCGCTGTTCATAGCCGGGAGTGGCGAGCTGTAGCTCCATCAGGCGATCGATCTCGGCTTCCCAGGGTGTGGCTGGATGTGATTGCGAGGGGTTCCAGAGATGCGTGCCGCCACTCGATAGCCAAACGTTGAGATCGGAATTTGGATCGGCGTCGAAACTGGCGAGGCCCAGGAGGCAGGCATCGTATTCCTTGGTTTGCGTGACGCGATCAATCACGGAATGGAATTCCAGGGGGACGACCTGAACGTGCATGCCGAGCTGCTTCAGATCGTCTTGAATCAGCGTGGCCATTTTGGTGCGGTCGGCGTTGGACGAGCTCGTCAGGATGGTGAATTCGACGGGTTTGCCGTTCGCGTCTACAAGCGTCGTTTCGGCATTCGATGAGGTGGACCAGGAAAAGCCGGCTTCCTTGAGAAGGGCGCGCGCGCGATCGAGCGAGCGCGGGGTATGCGGGATTGCAGTGTTGACCCAGCGGCGGTTTCCGGGCGTGACTGGGCCCCAAAGCGCGGCGCCCCGGCCTTGATAGACGAGGCGGACGATGGCGTCCCGATCGATGGCTGCCGAGATGGCCTGGCGAAATTTCACTTCGCGGAACCATTTCTGTTTGCGCGCCTGATCGGCAGAGGCCTTCTCGCCGAGGTCGTTCAAGTTGAAGAAGAGGAAGTTGTACTCGAGGCCGGGACCAGCGTCCGTCATGGTGTAGCCGCGCTGCTGGCGCGCGAGAGCCGAGAAATTTTCCGCGCCGAGACGGGTGATAAGGTTCGTTTCGCCAGATTGGAAGCGCAGAACCTGGGCGTCGGCACTGGGGACGAAGAGGAAGACGAGTTCATCGAGATAGGGGAGACGATTTCCTTTTGCGTCCGTTTTCCAGTAATAGGGATTGCGCTCGAGAACTAGCTTTTGGCCGGCGACGTATTCTTTGAGGCGAAAGGGGCCAAGGCCGGCCCATTCGTTCGGCGGTGTGGAGGGCGTCCAGAGCTGGCCGAGCTTGGCTTCCTGATACGGTTTTTCGAGGAGATGGCGCGGCAAGATGGCGAAACCGTCGAAGAGTCTTTCTTCGACGCCGTACGGTTTTGCGAATTGAAAAACGAGGGTTTGCGCGTTCACCTTGCGAACGGCAATAGGCTTTCCGCCGACGATCAAAAGATCGCGCTGGGTCGCGTGGACGTTTTCATCGAGGTAGACGCGGAAAGTGAAGAGCACATCGTCGGCATCGAGGGGATGGCCGTCCGAGAAACGCAAACCCTGGCGGAGAGTGAGCGTGTATTGAAGACCGTCCGGAGAAATTTTCCAGGATTTGGCGAGAGCTGGTTCCGTGAGTTGCGTGGCGCGATTGATGTGCACGAGGTCGGCCTGCATTGTGCCGATCACTTCGCGAGATAGGGAGTCGGCGGCAGTAAGAGGATTCAGAGTTTTTGGTTCTGCACGGAGCGAAACGACGAGACGCCCGCCGGCTCGGCCGATTTCACCTGGCAAGGTGAGCAATTCTTCTTTCGCATTCGATTGCGGCGGTTGAGGAAATCCTATGACAGGCAGCGCAATGGTTGAGGCACAAGCCAGGAGGAGGCTCAAAGTGAAGCAGCGGCGCCGGAGAGAGGGACGATCTTTTCTCACGATAAGTTCCAGCTAGTCTTCTCTTCTATCTTGTATGGGCTGGTGCGGTCCTGCAATGCACTCGCGAGACTGAGGTATCCGAGAAAGAACGGCAGTATTGCCAAGGCGGGTAAGTACATCCACCAGTAAGAGACCAGAACGTTGTATTGCTGGAGGCTAGCGAGGAGATTCCCCCAACTGGACATGGGTTCGGGGACGCCGAGGCCGAGAAAAGAGAGCGTCATTTCGGCGAGGACAAACTGGGGAACGAGGATGGCGGCTTGCGTGAGGAGCACGCCGGCTGTCTCGGGCAAAATGTGGCGTCGCAATAAATAAATATGGGAGGCGCCGAAGCCGCGCGCGGCGCGGACGAAATCGCGCTCTTTCGCGCTGAGCACAACTCCGCGGACCAAACGGGCAGGGCGCGCCCATCCGACCAAGCTGATGACGATCACGACGAAAAGGAAGTCTCCGAGAGGGCTGACGGCGAGAGGCAAAAAGGCTCGCAGGGCAAAGAGGAGATAGAGCCAAGGGAGCGCGAGGAAAAGTTCGGCGATGCGCATCAAGAGTTCGTCGCGCCAGCCACCGTAATAGCCGGCGGCGAGGCCGATGATCGCGCCGAGCAGAAGGGTGATTCCAGCGCCGAGTAGACCGGCGAGGAGAGAGATTTGACCGCCGTAGAGAATGCGCGAGAGCTGGTCGCGGCCGTAGGCATCGCTGCCGAGAAGATAGACACGAGCGCCGGCAGTGCCGAACAAGTGCAAGCGGGAGGGTACAAAGCCCAGCAGATGGTAGCGCGCGCCGCCCGCAAAGAATCGAAGAGGGATAGTTGTAACTGTGTCTTCTTCGTATTGGTCGAAGGAACCTTCTCGCAAACGAAATGGATAGAAAAACGGACGCAGGTGGAGTTGGCCGTGCGCGTCCATCATGTGAAGGTGCATGGGGGGAAAGTAGGGGTGCTCACGGTCTTGCTCGGTGGGATCGTAAGGGGCGAAAAAACCCGCGGCGGCGACGATGCAATGGAGCGCCACCAGGACGAAGAGCCATTTCGTGAGTTTGCGGCGCTGATTCATTTTGCGCTCGCGGCGGTGCGGATGCGGGGATCGGCCCAATAGAGCAGAACGTCGGCAAATAGATTTCCGGCGACGAGGAAAATCATCGATAGTAGAACGCCGCCGATAACCACATAAAGATCGCGCGCCAAAATGGATTCGAGAAGAAGAGGACCGAGGCCGGGCCAGCTCATGACGACCTCGACAAGCAGAGAGCCGCTCAAGAGCATGCCGACGCTAAATCCAAAAAGAGAAATGAGGGGATTGGCGGCGGCGCGAAGCGCATAGCGATAGAGAAGTTTGCGATGGGGGATGCCATGGCCGAGGGCTGCTCGCAGAAAGGGAGCATCGAGAACTTCGGCGACGGATGCGCGGACGTGGCGAACGAGCATCGGCAGGGTGGCGAGGACAAGGGCGATGACCGGAAGCACCATGTGCTGAGCAAGGTCACGGAGCTTTTGTAGCGCGGATAATTCGTCAAAGTTGACAGAGACCAGACCTCCCGTTGGAAACCAGCCGGTACGGACGGCGAGAATCAGCAGGCCAAGAGCAAGGACGAGGTCGGGGATTACTAGAAGCGAGGCGGTAGTCCAGGAGAGGACGCGGTCGGGCGCGCGGCCGAATCTGGAGGCGCTCCAGACGCCAAGAGGAAGGGCCAAGAGCCAAGCGAGGAGCATGGCTGTTACGGTGAGAAGGAGGGTGTTTCGCGCGCGAGCCCAGAGAAGCGGTGCCACGGGGCTGTTGTAAGCGAAGGAGAATCCCATTTCGCCGTGGGCAATGGCGTTGAGCCAGTGGGCATAGCGCACCGGGAGCGGCCGATCGAGTTGATATTGCACACGCAGGGCGGCGACCGTTTCCGGAGAGATCTGCGGATTCAGGCGCATCTCATCGAAATAGTTTCCGGGAGTAAGGGCGGAGAAAAGGAAAGTGAGCAGGGATACGCCGAACAGGAGAAAGACGGCATGCAGCGCTCTACGAAGGAAGTAGCGCATCAGGCGGGCACCAACACGCCGGGCGATTCCATAAAGCGGGGCGTCGCTGCAAGGAGGGAGCGAGTGGCTTCGTGGCTTGGCGAGCGCAGAATATTTTCCGCGGGGCCGGATTCGACAATGCGGCCACGATCCATGACGGCGATTTGATCGGCAAGATGAGCGGCCATTGCAAAATCGTGGGTGATGAAGAGATAGGTCAGGCCGAGAGAGGACTGCAGCTCGAGCAAGAGATTTGAGATTTGGGCTTGCACGGAAGCATCGAGGGCGGAGAGCGCTTCGTCGAGGATGATGAGCTTTGGTTCGAGAGCGAGGGCGCGAGCGATGGCGAGGCGTTGCTTTTGTCCGCCACTGAGCTCGCAGGCTCTGCGGCTGGCCAGTTTGCGAGGGATGGCGACACGATCGAGAAGCTGGAGGGCTCTAACGGCGCGATCTGGCTTGGTGAAACGTCGCTGAATGACAAAAGGTTCGCTGACGATATCGAGGGCGGTCCATCGGGGATTGAGCGAACTTGCGGGATCTTGAAACACGAGCTGTATTTGCGGGCGGAGGAGGCGGAGCTGACTTTCGCCGAGCGTCGTGAGATCGATTCCTTCAAACGAGATGCTTCCTGAGGTCGGAGATTCCAGACAGGCGATGCAGAGAGCGAGCGTGCTTTTGCCGGAGCCGGATTCGCCGACGAGAGCGAGAGTTGTTTGCGGGGCAAGCGATAGGGAAACACCATCGAGGGCGGCGAGTGCGTCTTTCGAACGCGCGGATCGCCCTGCTGCGTAATGCTTCACGAGATTTTCGACCTTCAAGAGTGGCTGCATGTCATCTTCCTTAGACAAAGGTCAGCCGGCAAATTTGAAACACGAAACTTCGTGAAGCTCGCTCACAGCGGCTGCTGAGGGCTCGTCACGTTTGCAAACTTCCATTCTTTCGGTGCACCTGGGCTCGAATAGGCAGCCGTTTTCATGTAGCGAGAGGTCTGGCGGTTCCCCTTGAATAACGTGCAGCCTGGCTTTGCGCACACTCTGGCCTTCGGCAAAGTGCGAAGGCAAGCATCGCAATAATCCAGCTGTGTAAGGATGGCGAGGCGAGTTGAGCACTTGCGCTGCAGGGCCAATTTCTACGACGCGTCCTGCGTACAGGACAAGGATACGATCCGCGAGGCCGGCGAGGAGAGCGGGATTGTGGGTGATGAGAATCATGGCGAGGCCTAGCTTCTGGCGGAGGGTGCGAAAGAGCTGCAGGATTTCCTGTTGGGTGGTGGGGTCAAGCGATGCAGTGGGCTCATCTGCAACGACGAGGGAAGGGCCGCAGGCGATGGCTTGGGCGATGAGGACGCGCTGGCGCTGGCCTCCGCTCAATTCGTGGGGATAGGAGCGGGAAATGCGTTCGGCGTTCTCAGGAAAAACCGAGGCGAGGAGGTTGGCTGGTTTTCTCGATTAGAGTGCGCTGATCCAAAGTTTCGTGAGCGGCCAGAACGTCGGTAACCTGTTGGCGATTTGCAGGTTGGATGAAGGAAGAAGAGGGCTCTTGCAGAGATGAGGCCAATGCGTCCCCCGCGAATTTTCCGAAGCTCTTGGGGACGTGCCGCGAGCAGATTTTTTCCATCGAAGAGAACAGAACCATTTTGGATTTTTCCGTTGGATGGAAGAAGTCGTAAGAGAGCAGCGGCAAGCGTGCTTTTGCCAGAGCCGGATTCTCCGAGTACACCAAGGATTACACCGGGGCCGAGGTCAAAATTGACGCCTGCAAGGGCAGGGCAGAGTTCGCCCGTGCGGGCGGAGTAGGAGACGCGGAGATTTTTTACTTCAAGGAGACACGTCATGCCATGGACCAGGGGCGGATATTTCCCGCCACTATCCATGGTCCGTTAAGGAAGTCAGGCGAACAAGAAGGACATATTTCCCTGCGCAGGAAAGTTATTGACGAGTAGGAACTTACTGGCCTTTGGTACAGGCGAGCGTGGCCTGCGGTGAGGCTCGCCCAATTCCGCAGGCCAGGCTCGGTTTGAATTGCATAATGGGAAAAAGGGGCGCTTTCCTAGCGAACGGAGCGATCGGATGCGGATTGGCTCGACGCTAGATCCGTTCGCGGGGTCATGGAAATAACCATGTACTCACGCTCTTTGTCTTCGGACTCAACGACGCGGAGGAGAAGCTTGTCCTTGTGAATGCGAAACTGGGCCGTCTCGCCGATGGGCAGGAGCGCGGGATGCTTGTCATCCTTAGGCCGGATGCGATAGGTGATGCGGTCCGTTTGAAGGGTGTATTCCTGGCAGAGAACTTGCTGCGTGTTCTTGTGCTGCCCGTCTGTGCCTAAAATCTCTCCCGCCAGCGTCTTGCTTTCCTTCTCTGCGTAACCGCAAGAAGACGATTCCATCTGCAGCAGCACGCCCTTTTCATAAGCGGGCTTGTCTTTCGCTTGTAGGGGCAGCGTTGCTATCACTAGAACTGCGAACACAGATAGTTTCTTCATGATTCCCTCCATCAAAACTCATGGAAACTCTCGGGCGAACTTCATGCGTTGGATACTTCAGCGCACTCACGCAAAAGGGCAGGGTCAGGGCGAAAAAATATAGGGTCCGATGGAGGATTCAAATGGAAGGGCTGCCAGTCCCCTGCTCGAAGGGGGCAAAATTACAAGATTGTTCGTGTAACAAATTAGGTGAGTCTACTCAGCCGTGTAGGTGATTTCGAGGCGATGGATGAGGAAACAGGATAGAACGAGAATCGCGACAGTGAGGCAGAGCAAGCCGAAGACAGAGATGAAAGGAGAGACGGGTTCGGCGACGATTGTGAAAATTGCCATGGGCCCTTCGATTGGGAGTTTGACGGGGCAGAGATGTTTCAGATAGAAAGCGACGCTGAGATGTTGTGCCCAGGAAGGAAAGATCGGAGTGATCGTTTCCCAGCCCATCAACATAGCGCCGGGGATGATGGGATTTTTGAAAAGAAGGCTGAGAGCGAGAAAGACGGCGCCGTAGCCAAGGCAGGCGAGAGCCGTTACCAGGAGATAGGAGCCCAGTTGGCCCAGGCCGGGGCCGTCAAAGACGTAAGCTCTGCCTTCGGAACCAAAGCGCGCGTAAATGAGGCAGAAGCAAGCAAAAACGGCTGTTTCGAAAAGTGCGATGGAAATGATCGCGCCGGCAAGAAATTTGCCGATCACCAGGACTTCTTTTCTGACGGGAACGAGGAATTGATAGTGAAGCGTGCGCTGGACCATTTCGCCGCGGAAGAGCCAGGTAAAGATACCCATGCAGGCGAAGAAGATGCCCAGGCGGAAATAATAGACCTGAATAATTCCGGCGAGGACAAAGGTATCGTCTTCGATTGAGGATGACTCGGTATGGTACCTGCTGAAGATAAGATGGGCAGCCAGGAACAACACCGGTATCCAGGCGAGCAGATGAACCCCGATCCTCCTGCGAGTAAAAAGGTTTCGGCGAACTTCCGTGCGAACGAGGACGGAGATCTGGCTGGCATATAGCCGCCAGGGTTGCTCTTTTAACGAGCTTTGGGCGCGAGCTACGGATTCCTCGATGCTCATGTCGGGCTGCCATCCGATCCGATGAGATATTGGTAGATGGAATTCACGTCGTCGTCGGCGGGTGCGACGGCATCGACTTCGACTAGACCCGCGGAAACAATTTTATTGAGCAAGAGGGAGAACTGCTCGGCATCGCGCGTACGGACCAGGACGCTCTGGCCGTCGCTCAGAATCTTGGCTTCGACGACGTGATCGAGTTCGAACGCAGCGGATGCCAGCTTTGCAGCATTCGAACAACGGACCAGGATTTGCATGGGGTGATCGCGAACTTCGCGGCGAACTTCCTTGATTTGGCCTTCGGCGACGACGTAGCCGCTGCTCATGAGCACGACGCGGTCGGAGATGCGGTCGACTTCTTCTAAGATATGGCTGGAGATGATGACGTGCATACCTTGTTTGGCGATGGTTTCAAACAAGGCGATGGATTCGGAGCGGGCCATAGGATCGAGGCCGTTGAGAGGTTCATCGAGAACGAGCACGGATGGATGATGCGCGATGGCCTGAGCGAGGCGAATGCGCTGGCGCATGCCTTTGCTGTAGCCCGCGACTTTGCGGCGGGCAACTTGCGCCATTCCGGCGCGCTCGAGGGCTTCATTCGTCAGCTTGGTGGCCTGATCGTGGCCAAAACCGTGAAGCCGCAGCGGCCAATAAATAAAATCGTAGCCGTTGGTGCCAGGAGGGAAGGAATCGAATTGCGTGCAGTAACCTACCTGGCGGAAGAACTCGATTGGTTGCTGAGGCGTAAGGCCGAGGACGTAAATAGCGCCGTGGGACGGCTTGATCAAGCCGGTCAGCAAGTTCATCAGCGTGGTTTTGCCAGAACCATTGGGGCCGACCAGGCTTGTGATACCTGGGTCGAGAGAGAAGTTCACTTTGTTCACGCCGAGAACTTCTCCGTAGAACTTGGAGACATTGTCGAAAACGATTTGGCGTGCGTCCGGCGTCATCCGCGCACCGTCTCACGAGCGCGCAGGCGCGCATTGAGAATGAAGAGCGAAAGCAAACAAACAAAAATCAGGGAGCCCCATGCAGCGGGAACTGGAATTTCGTACCATCCCCTCCCGGCCAGCCGTCCGGATTCCTCATGAAATCCATGCGACACGATGAGCTGGAACATGTAGGAAAAATTCAGCAGACGGCCCCAGACGGTGCCCATGATGGCGTTGAACATCTCTCCGAGGCCCGCGGGGACGAAAAATGCGATGAAAATTATGCCGGTGGCGACGATTCGCAGCTTGATCCACGCTGACACGGCCAACGAAATAAGGGAAAGCATCAAGACCCAAATCGCGGAGCACATCACGATGGGGACGACCATCCATAGATGCGGCCAGACCCATCCGTCCTTCGCCAGCCCAGCCTGCAAGCCAAATAAGAGCAAGCATGGAATCCAAGTGATGGCGGAGAGCAGCAATCCGAGAACGGAGAGTTTTCCCAGAACGTAGTCGGCGCGGCTGAACGGACGGCTGAGAAAAAGCGGAAGGGCGCCGTTGGTCAGATCTCCAGAGATGAGAACCGGGCCAACCCAGCAGTTCAAAAGAAACGCTGCCTGCGTCTGCGCCATGAGCATGAAGACGAAATATTCGCCTTCCACTTTAAAAAGGTCATTGCCGCGGAGCTGCATGAATAATTGAACGGTTTTGTTGTTGGCGACGAAAATGTAACCTGCAAAAAACAGGCAGGGAATGAAGCAGAGAATCAGAAGAATAACGAAGAAGCGGGACTTGAACAGGTCGGCGAAGGCAAAGCGCGTCAAGACAAAAAAGCGCGACCATTCGCGTGTGAGCGGGCCGGTGTAAGAGTTGTAGCGGCGCTTATAGACGGCCATCGGGCGCTCCCGTTTGCTCCATGGCGTTGAGGAAAATGTCTTCGAGGGAATCGCGGCGGTGATTCATGCGGCGAATCTGGACGCCGCGATCCGCGGCGACTTTGAACACTTCGCGGATTTCGACGCTGTCGGGCATGACGACCTTGATGCGGCCACTGCTGAAAACCGCGCACTCGCAACCAAGGCTCTCGAGCGCAGAGGTGAAGGTGGCCTCCGCGCCGAGTGTTTCCAGTTCGAGGAACTTGCGATTGGCTTGGCGCTCTTCGACGAGATTGCAGATGGAGGCGATTTTTCCGTTGCGGAGAATGAGTACCTCGTCGCACGTCTCTTCCACGTCTCGCAGTAAGATGCGAAGAGAGCAGCAAGCAAATATCGCTAGCCTCACGGATTTCGCGAATGAGTTCGATCAAGCGTTTGCGGGCGGGCGGATCCATGCCATTGGTCGGTTCATCCAGAATGAGGACCTTAGGACCATGGGCAATGGCTTGGGCGAGCTTCGCGAGTTGCTTCATGCCGAGAGAATACGTGCCCACAGGGCGATAACGAGCTTCGCCCAAGCCGACGTAGACGAACGCTTCGTGGGCGCGCTCCATCGCTTGATCGGGAGGGAGGCCGGAAATCTCCGCCATGTAACGAACGAAGCGCACTCCGGACATTTTTGAAATGAATGCGTCGTTCTCGGGCATGTAGCCGACAAGTGAGCGAAGGGCTTTGCTATTGGTGTGAGAATCTAGGCCGAGGACGCGGACGCTCCCCTTGGAGGGGACGTGAAAACCCAAGAGCGTATTGATGAGGGTCGACTTGCCGGCACCGTTGGGCCCGAGGAGCCCGATGGCGCGGCTCTTCAGAACTCCGGTGAGCCCATGAAGAATGGTGCGGCCGCCGAGTTTTACTTCGAGACCATCGAGTTCAATGGTGGGAGTCATCATCTACAGATCATTACGGATTATCCTAACGTGAAGTTCCATGATCCGCCACACCCAGCAAGTGAAGGAGGGTGGGGAGACTCGAATTCAAGTCGAGGAGCTTCCCGCTGCTCGCCACTTCAATGCGATCGCTCTCGCCATACGCACACATTACGCTCGGCTTGGAGTCGGTTGCCAATTGCTGAAGCATCGCCAATTGCCCGGAATCGAGCTGGGAGGCGAGAGGTTTCAGAATCGGGCTGAGGTTTTGGTAGAGCATCGCCGAGAAGTTCGTTTGGTTGTCGCTCGGGAGGAGAGCCCGGAACGAAGCAGAGCGGGCAAGCGATGTGCCGTTTGCGTGAGTCTCAAGCGCGGCGAGGAGCAGTGCGCGGGAGGGTGCAATGAGCATGTATCCGTCCGCAAAGGTGTAGTCGTACTCGGAGGTGAGGGATGTAAGTCCTGGAGATTGCGATTGGAGGACGTAGAACGTGCGGCCACCGACTTGAGCTTGATTGAGTACCAAGCCAGGCTGATTCGCCTTCTGCGCTTCCCGGTTGACAAGCTGCACGATTTTTTCAATGGCAAGCTGAACGGTGCCCGATTGGTTGACCTCGACGATTGCTTTCCACGAGGGTGTGGGAAGGACCGGGCCATCGAGAGCCAGCGTCATCTCTCCGCCTAGAGCGGTCGCAAGGTCATTGCGAATGTCGAGGCCGAGCTCAGCGTTCGCATGAGCCAGATTTTGGCCGAAATTAGGATCCGCGGCACTGAAGGTGCTGAAAACGTCATCGAGCATAAGCGCTGGCCGCTTCGCGACGTAAGAGACCGCCGCACCGGCGCTGGCGGAAACATAGTCGAGCGAGCCTACTGGGGCGGGAGCGGCCAGCCAGGAAGCTATGCCGCGACGCTGGCCATTAAATTCCAGAGTGAGGCGGTTGTCCGTTTGACTGGGGCCCTGGCCGCGCGTGGCAATCAAATACTTTATGTCGCTAAAGCCGCTATTTTGAAGCACATTCGATTCATGCAGCTGGTGCTGGCCAGAGTTCAGAATCTCGCCGATGTTCGCGGCGACCAGGGTTTCGGTGCCCTGGCTGTAAACATTCAGAATTCTTTGACCAAAGTCGGTGGCAGCAAATTGGGTTGTTCCCGCGTCAAGCTGTGCGCTCATTTGCTGGACGGAAGTTGCGTCGCCGCCGACGACGAGCATGTTCTGACGGACAAGCATGATCATTCCCCGCTCACCAGCGTCAAGTGAGGAGAGCGACTGCGGGTCCACGACGCGAAGATTGGATGTGACCTGCTTGTTCGAAAGCGTAGCAGCGAGGTGATTCTGCAAGTAATCCTCCAATCCGGCTTGCTTCACCTCGGCAAGAAGGACAGGTCCCTGGTCGCGGGCAGCGGGGCCGGACCTGAAGGTAATCACCACTTCGTCGCCCAGGTACTGGCTTATGGCTTGAATCTGTCCAATCAACTCTTCGGGAGTTGGATGCTGATTCGAGTTACCGCTCTTGTTCCACCAGTCTTGCAGAACTTTGCTCTGCGAAAGCTGCTGCTGGAAGATTTGATTGGCTTGTTGAAGGGCACCCCCAAGATTGGGAATGCCAATATAAAGGATGGTATCCGGTGCCAGCAGGGGAAGAATCTTGCTTTCATAGCGCGGACCGGGCGTCGGAATTTCCTCGAGTTTTTCGCGAAGCGTTGAAAATTCCGCAAGCAAAGCGAGTTCGTGATTGAGGTCGCTGCTCCAGCTGATCTCCTGGCTGACGGGAACAGTCCCAACGCTCTGCGTTGTCGCGACTTGATCGCCCGAGTGCAGGATGGATTCCACGCCAGAATGCTTTACGTGAACTTCTCCTTCAATGACGGAGACGCGCGAGCCTTTGGTGCCGGAGTTTACGGAAAAGACCGTGCCGGTGACGGCTACCGTGCAGTCGGGAGCGCTCACGTAGAGATGGCCGGTGTGCCGATGCGCGGCTTGGACGATGATGCTGCCTTGGTCGAGGTGGATGGTGGTGTTACGGCGGTCCGCGCTGACGGCCAATTCCGCACGCTGATTCATTTCTACTTTTGAGCCGTCGAAGAGCCGCACGGTAGCGTGGGAATTGGCGGCTGTGCGAATGAATTCACCCTGGGCGACTTGGTCACCGGTTTTGAGGGCTTGCTCACCAAGCTGGGCCAACGCGGAACGCTTGCCCAGCGATGGAGTCGATCTGAGCGCGATTGCCTGGAGGGCCCATGACATACCAGTTGCGCCCAGCCCAAACTAAAGCGACCAAAACGGCCAAGGCGGCTGCCGCGAAGGAAAGTCTGGCAAAACTCCACTGAAAACCGCGCGAGGCAGGTTCCATCCGCCAGCTGACGCCTGTATTTCCGCCAACGGCACGGCCGTGAGCATAGGAACGGCAGGAAACGCATTCCCGCAGATGATCTTCCACGATGAGCGCGCGAGCGGGCGGGCAGCTCTTGCTGATGAAAAGCGGGCAACATGAGCGCGAATATCGGCGCAGCCACGGATGGGTTGTAACGCAGCTAGTTGCATGCTCCTCGCCTAGACCTGCTTGCAGCTTCTGCCACACGTGCTCGGCGGACGCAGAAAGCGTCTTGGCGTCGGGCTGTTCCGCGCGGAGCTCGGAGATCGCTTGATCCAGGGGATCGTTTTGCTTCGACCGAAAAAAATTCATGATGCACCTTTCCTAAAGCCACGAAGGCTCTTCTTCAGACGCGCGCGAGTGCGATGAAGAGTGACCGCAACCACCGCCTGAGATGTGTTCATCAGTCGCGGCGATTTCGGGGTTGTCCAGGCCTTCGATATAGCGCAGCGTAAACATCTCGGCGGTGCGGGGGCTTAACTTGGCGAGTTCTTGGCGAAGCCAATTCTTGATTTCGGAGGAGGAATGGGCGCGTTCCGGCGACAAGCTGGGATTGGATTGCAGTTCGTCAGCCGTTTCCACGGGCACGATTTCTCGATGGCCTCTCGAGCGAATGAGATCCAAGGCGGCGTTCACCGCCGAGCGGTGTAAATAACCTTGTAGATTGGAGATTCGGCTGTGATCAACGGTACCCGCGTGCCAAACGGAGGAAGACGGATTGTGCCACGTCCTCGGCGTCCGCCATGCTGCCGGTAACCCGGTAAGCGGCTTTGAGGACACAAGACTGGTGTGTGCGAAAGACGTCTTCAAGCTCTGCCGCTGCTTGAGTAACCATGATGTTTTCTATCGCGGCCGCCAAGCTGCCCTCCTCGGCTCTTCTACAACCTAAGACGCGATAGCTAGAAACTTCTTAACACACAATTTGCAATGGGAGGCGAATTGGTTGGCGCAGGAGTCGAGATCTGCACCCGCCGATGGTTCCGCGTTTTTTTACGTCGAGCCGACGGAGGGCAAGCGCAGAACTTCCCTGGCATGTTTAGAATGTGATTTACAAGCCTACCAGCGCGCGATGGATATCTAGAAAGCGCTTTGGAGAAAGATTCGGAACCGCCGCGAGCGCGAGTGATGGCGAAGCTTTCGCAGGGCCTTGGCTTCGATCTGGCGGATGCGTTCGCGAGTCACGGCGAAGGATTGACCCACCTGTTCCAACGTTAATTCATTACCGTCTTCCAGGCCAAAGCGCATCTTGATGATTCTTTCTTCGCGCGGCGTGAGGGTCTTGAGCACGGAAGCCAAATGTTCTTTCAAATTGAGATGAATGGCGGCATCCGATGGCGACACGACGCCCTTGTCCTCGACAAAGTCGCCAAGATGCGACTCTTCGTCTTCTCCGATGGGAGTCTCGAAGGATACGGGCTGCTGCGCAATTTTTTTCGTTTTGCAGACCGCGTCGATGGAAAGATCCATGCGCCTGGCGATTTCTTCCGAAGTAGGTTCGCGTCCGAGCTCCTGGACCAATTGCCGGCTGGTGCGAGCCTGCTTGTTGATTGTCTCGATCATGTGCACCGGCACGCGGATGGTGCGCGCCTGATCGGCGATGGCGCGGGTGATGCCCTGGCGAATCCACCAGGTCGCATAGGTGGAGAATTTATACCCTCGGCGCCATTCAAATTTGTCGGCCCCCTTCATGAGTCCGATATTGCCTTCCTGGATCAAATCGAGGAATTGCAGACCGCGGTTGGTGTATTTTTTGGCGATGGAAACGACGAGGCGGAGGTTGGCCTCGGTCAGTTCCGTTTTTGCCTGCTCGGTTTCCGCTTCGCCGAGCCGGATGGCCGCAAGCGCGCGCTTCAGCGAGTCCAAACCAACCTCACTCGATTCCTCAATCTCCCTTCGTTCGGCCCGGCGCGCGCGCAGTTCCTCGCGTGCTCCAGTTGCGCTCTCGTTTCGCGCGGCGTTCACGCGCCGTTCGAACCTGGCGATTTCGCGTTCGAGGGAATGCAGCCGCTCGACCGTGAGCCGCAATACGTCGATCAACCGGCGCTTCTCGCCCTCGTTGAAATCGATAGAGCGGACCAGAAGCGAGATTTCAATGCGCGTTCGGGCCAGACGGCGTCGCGCTCGGAGATGTGCCTGCTTATCGGATCGGGCCGTGTTCTGTAGTTTGAGCCCTAGTTTCCTTGCCGCTAGGTGAAGCTTCTCAATCTGGTTGATGGTGCGCAATGTTTCGCGCAGTTTTTCCTCGACCTTGTCTTCGGGCAGTTCCTCTTCTTGAAGGTGGACGATTTTCTTGATGGAAATAGAGCCTTTGCGAAGCTCCGCGCCGACGGCGATCAATTCCTTGGCCACGAGCGGCGAGCGCGAGACGGTCTTCATCACGCGGAGCTTGCCGCGTTCCATGCGCTTGGCGAGGGTAATCTCTGTTTCCCGCGTCAGAAGGGGCACCACGCCCATCTCACGCAGGTAGGTGCTGACCGGGTCGGTGCTTTTCTGCACGGAGTGCACGGGCCGCTCGATGTCGGCTTCTTCCTCATGGATAGGGTCATTCCTAAGGCCGAGATCGACGCGTTGAGTGACTTCGATGGCGGTGTGTGCGGCTCGCGCAGCGGAAATATCTTCGAAAATTTCAGTGCCGTCGCGCTCGAAGGTGGAGAAGAGATTGTCGATCTCTTCGGTGGTGTGTTCTTCGGCGGACAGGACTTCGTTGACTTCTTCGTGGAGCACATAGCCACGGGTCTTACCGAGGTTGATTAGGTTTCCGGCCAGATCGTGCTTTTCCTGAGTGAGTAGCGCCAAGCGTTTTCTCCCTGAACGGCATCTCGCGAAACTGTCGGTACTGCCTGCACACCCCACCCTGGTTTAAGAAAAAGGACCATGAGCTTTTTGAGGCAAACGGAAGGCAGGGACTCGAGTAGTAATTCTGGCGGTAGATTCGCCGCGGCCACCGTCATGCAAACTTCGTTCATCCCGACGCGCTCGGGTGACGGTACCTTTATTCTGGAAATTGAACTCTCCCAGTATACGCTATTCGCGCCCACTTTCGGGTCCCATCCGCAAACCTTTCCTTTGGGCTTCCATTTCTAACTTTGCCGAGTTTTCTGCCATGGCCGCGACCTGTCTCCAAGTACAGGCCGTCTCGATCAGCGCGCGCGCGAAATTAAATTGCTCTTAACTTTTTCGCTACGATTCCATGGAACTTCCCGCGCGAGGGATTACAGAACTATTACAGAAGCCCAGCGGGCCGCGTGCTACGTTTGGATACATGAGCATCCTAGGCCACGACAAAACATTTACGCAGCCCGTGAATTGGACGACATCCTTTTTCATGTTTGCATTTCATATCGGCGCTATCGCCGCGTTGTTCTTTTTCAGCTGGAAAGCGCTTGCGCTCGCGGCTGTGCTTTGGTGGGTCTCGGGAAGCCTCGGCATCGGCATGGGCTACCACCGCCTGCTCACCCATCGCGGGTACAAAACGCCGAAGTGGATGGAGCGTTTTCTGACGGTGTGCGGGACCCTGGCCCTGGAAGGCGGTCCAATCGCGTGGGTGGCTACTCATCGGGTCCACCACCAGAACACGGACAAAGAGGGTGATCCGCATTCGCCGCAGGATGGCGGCCTCTGGGCGCACATGGGCTGGATTCTGACGGGCCAAGCGATGCACAGCAACGCGAAGGAGCTTCTGCCGTTTGTCCCCGATCTGCGGAAGGACAAGTTTCATCTTTGGATCACCAAGTGGCACTGGGTCCCGCTCACACTTCTGGGTATTGCACTCTTTGCGATCGGTGGCTGGCCCTTTCTTTTGTGGGGAGTCTTCCTTCGGACAGTCGTCGGGCTGCACGCCACCTGGCTGGTCAACTCCGCGACGCACATGTGGGGGTCGCGGCGGTTCCTGACGGACGATACTTCCAAAAACAGTTTTTGGGTGGCCATACTTACCTTCGGCGAAGGCTGGCACAACAATCATCACGCAGTTCCGCAATCGGCGCGTCACGGCCTCGCGTGGTATGAGTTCGACATGAACTGGTACGGGATTTGCGCATTGCGGACGCTTGGACTTGCGTGGGACATCAAGCGCCACAAGCTTGCGCAACATGGCCAGCCGGGGGATCGGCACACCGTCGTTCCTCCAGACGCTACGCGGGCAGCCGCTCCCGTGCTGATTTCCAGCGGCGACTGAACAGCGCCAGGGCGGATGGCGGGCCAGATCATCAATGGAAAAAACTGGGACGCTTCTTCCTGCGCCTTCCTAGCTGGCGCTGACTCCGCTCTGGCGTAAACTAAGACGTCATGCGCATCACGCGCCGCACCAAAGCCATCGCGTTCTTCATCGCTCTCGGGGCTTGTCTTGTCGCCCTGACGATCGTCCTGAATGTCAGCTGGATTATTTTTCACTGGCGTCAAGTGGTGCCACTGGTCCTTGGCATCATTTTCTTCGGTGTGTTGATCGCCGGACTGGTCGTCAACACCATCTTTCTTGTCCGTGAGATTCGGCGAAATGAGCAGCAGGACAGCTTTCTCAATGCCGTCACGCACGAGCTAAAGACCCCGATCGCCTCGATTCGGTTATATCTGGAAACGCTGGCGAGCCGGAATTTGGATGAAGCGAAGCGCCGCGAGTTTTATCGCATCATGTTGGATGACACCGACCGGCTGCTTGGAACCGTAGAACAGGTATTGAAAGCGGGCGAGGTCCGGCACGCCAGCGAGCGAAAGAATTGGCAGGAAGTACAATTTTCGGCCATTGTGCGCGAGGTCCTCGCTCTTGCGCGGCTTCGCCAAAATCTTGCGCCAGAGGTCTTGTATCTGGGCACAACGCCGCCCGCTGAAATCGTGGTCTTGGGCAATCCTGAAGAGCTCCGTACGGCGGTATTCAATTTGCTCGACAATGCCATCAAATATTCCGGAGAAAAAAAGAACATCGTCGTGGACCTGCTCACGCCCAATATCGACACAGTTTTGCTGCGTGTCCACGATCGCGGTATCGGCATCCCGCAAAACGAAATGAAGCGCATCTTCAAACGCTTTTATCGAGCGTCGAACTCCAAGGCGGATAAAGTGAAGGGAACGGGCTTGGGTCTCTTTATCGTGCGCTCGATCGCGCGCCGCTACGGCGGGGACGCCTTTGCCGAGAGCGCCGGGGAAGGGCAGGGCAGCACATTCACCATTCGTCTTCCGAGGGTCTACCACGCATGAGCCGCATTCTCATCGTTGAAGATGAAGCGCACCTGGCGGAAGGTCTGCGCTTCAATCTAGAGGCGGAAGGCCATGCCGTGCAGATCAGCGACAATGGCGAGGATGCGCTGAAGCGGATGCTGAAGGACCGCGAAAGTTTCGACGCCCTGGTCCTGGATGTGATGCTGCCAGGGAAAGACGGATTTTTGGTCGCGAGCGAGCTGCGCAGAGCGCAAAACTACACGCCGCTGCTCATGCTCACGGCCCGCGGGCGCCCGGAAGATGTTCTTAAGGGATTCGAATCCGGAGCGGATGACTATCTGCCGAAACCATTTAATCTTGCCATTCTGATGGCTCGCGTCGAGAGCCTCCTGCGGCGCAAGAACTGGCTGGCCACGGCCAAATCTGCGTCGGCGCGACCGGTATCAACTGAGGGAGCTCCGCCAAGCACCGGCTCACCGTCGCTGGAAAGCTTTCGATTCGACGACAAAGTTGTGGATTTTCAGAACCTGCAACTCCTTGTGGGTGCTCAAATCATTCCGCTCACGATGATGGAATCGGATCTGTTTCGCTGCTTGATCAGCAACAGTGGCCGCCCTGTCTCTCGCAAACAACTTTTGCAGGATGTCTGGAATCTACACGAAGATACGGACACCCGAGCGATCGATAACTTCATTGTCCGGCTGCGCCGCTACATTGAGGACGAACCCGGCAAACCCCGATATCTCCTCACCGTTCGAGGCGTCGGATACAAATTCGTGCCGAACCCGAAAGGCACTGAATCACGGAAGTAGAATAAGTACTCAGAGATGATACTAGGGGCAGACGATCTCCCAATGCGAAGT
Source organism: uncultured Acidobacteriota bacterium (assembly GCA_963804545.1). Taxonomy (GTDB): domain Bacteria; phylum Acidobacteriota; class Terriglobia; order Acidiferrales; family UBA7541; genus Acidiferrum. The sequence continues at coordinate 414,014 of CAWDQW010000003.1, read as the reverse complement.
TCAGAAGCAAGCGGAGGCGAAGTTCGACACTTCCGTGTTTGCAGGTGCCTGTGATGCTTTGACTGAAACGGACCGTTAGCGGCAAAATCTGGGGTGAAGCAATCATTCAAGGAGTTCTGCATGAAGACGACTCGACGGAAATTTGTCCGCAATGCGGCATGGGGGATTGGCGCCGCACTGCTGGCCCGGCAGGCTGCGTTTGGCGGCGCGTCCTCCGAAGCGCGAATCGAGATTTTGCTGGATGAAGTGCTCGGCACTATCTCTCCGAACATTTACGGCCATTTCACGGAGAATCTTGGCGGGGTGATCTACGACGGAATATGGGTCGGCGAGAACTCTAAGGTGGATAACGTCAACGGAATTCGAAAAGCCTTGGTGGAAGCGCTGCAAAAAATAAAATCGCCAGTGATTCGATGGCCCGGCGGATGCTTTGCGGACAGCTATGACTGGAAGGACGGAGTTGGTCCCAGAGCGAAACGTCCGCGGCGAACCAATTTTTGGGCGGACGAGCCGCAAGTTCGCGAGCAGGGAAATATTCCACAAAAATACGATCCTAACGAATTCGGCACGAACGAATTCGTGCAATTTTGCAAGCTGGCCGGAAGCGAACCCTATTTCGCGGCAAACGTCCGAAGCTTGCCGGCGATAGATTTTTACCGTTGGGTGGAGTATTGCAATTCGCCGGCGGGAAGCACGACGCTGGCGGACCTTCGGGCGGCGACGGGGAGCAAGGATCCTCTCGCCGTTCGTTACTGGGGCATCGGGAATGAGTCCTGGGGGTGCGGAGGCGAAATGACGCCGGGGGAGTATGCAACGGAATTCCGGCGATTTACGGCGTGGGTTCCGCGCTACGGAATGAATTTGTCGCTGATCGCTTCGGGGCCGAATACGGACGATTACAACTGGACGCGGGGATTCCTACAAGGATTGATGCAGAAAGGGCCCGGCGCGTTGAACCAGGTTTTTGGACTATCGCTTCATTATTATTCGTGGAACTTGAGCCGCGGGCGCACGCAGAATTGGGTGGAGGGCAAAGGCGACGCGGTGAAATTCGAGGCGGTGGATTGGTATGAATTGATGCGCGAAGCAGACCGCCTGGAAACTCTGATCGAAGGGCACTGGCAGGTGATGGGTGAGTCCGATCCGGGACGGCGAGTGAAACTCGTCGTGGATGAGTGGGGGCCGTGGTACAAACCCGGAACGGAAGTAGCGGCCACCGACATTCTGGGACAAATGATCACGCTGCGGGATGCGGTGATGAGCGCTCAGACGCTGGACATTCTCAACCGGCACCCAGAAAAAGTGACGATGGCAAATTGCGCGCAGCTCATCAACTGCCTGAATAGTTTGTTCATCGCGCACGGCGACCGATTTGTCGTAACACCTGTGTACCATGTTTTCCGAATGTACGCGGCGCATCAAGGCGCACAGGCTGTGCGAGCGCTCTTCGCGTCGCCATCCATCAGCTACGATCGGGACGGGAAGGCTGCCACGTTTTGGGGATTGAAGGGCTCGGCCTCCGTGCGTGGGAAAGACCTCACCATCACGGTCGTCAATCCGGATGTGATGCAGGCCAGGGAAGCGAGCATCGATCTGCTGGGAGGCGCAATGTCTTCTGGAACCGTTACAACGCTGACTCACGCGGACATTCATGCGCATAATACGTTTGAAAATCCGGACGTTGTGCGTCCACGTGCGGAAGAGTTCAAGGGATCGGGCTCGACAGTCCGATATTCGTTTGCGCCAGCTTCGGTAACGTTGCTCCAGATTAAGCTGGCCTGAACGGGATTCTAGCCATATGCCGCGCAGAGTTGTGTCTGATCCGCTGGAAGCGGACGGCGGTGCCAGAGTCGCAGAGATTAAGATGATTCAAAAACCGCCACGGTGACTAGCGGCTGGCAGGCCGCCGTACCGGGCAGTGAGTCACTGATTCGGAGAACACTCGGATGGCCATAGTTGCTGGCGTAGATTTCGGAACGCTGAGCGTTCGCGCCACGCTCGTCGATACGTCGCGCGGCCGCCTCGCTTCTGGGGTTGCGGAGTATCCACTTCACCGCGAGAAAAACGATCCAGACTTCGCGACCCAAAGTCACGACGATCATATGCGAGCTCTGGCCGAGGCTACTCACCAGGCCGTTGCCTCCGCGGGTGTGCCAGGCAACCAGGTCGACGCTCTCGCAATCGACACGACTGGCTCGAGCGTAGTTCCAGTAGGCGAAAAGCTGCAGCCCCTGGACGATTATTATCTCTGGTGCGATCACCGTTCGTGGCGCGAAGCCTCGCTGATCACGGATACTGCGCGCCGCACCAAACAGGAAGCGATAGATTGGTGCGGGGGCGTTTATTCCTCAGAGTGGGGATTTTCTAAGTTGCTGCACTGGCTGCGCCACAATTCGGAAAAACGCTCTCGCTTCGTCAGCGCCTTCGAGCATTGCGACATGGTTGCAGCTGTGCTCTGCGGCATCACCGATGTATCACAAGCGCCACGCTCCGCCTGTGCCATGGGGCATAAATGGATGTGGAATCCAAAACTCGGCGGGTTGCCCTCGGATGATTTTCTTGCCAGCGTTGATCCGCTGCTAAAAGGCGTTCGCGCCAAACTCGGCGGCAGGTATGGAACGAGCGACGAGTTGGCTGGCACTTTGGAGCCGGAATGGGCCGCAAACCTTGGGTTGCGCGCGGGAATTCCGATTCCTATCGGCGCGTTCGACGCGCACTGGGATGCGATTGGCGCAGGGGCCCGTCCAGGCGATGTGGTGAATGTCGTCGGCACGTCCACTTGTATTATTGCGATGAGCGACGAAACACGTCTGATTCCTGGGCTTTGCGGAGTCGTGCCCGGATCTGTGCACCCGAAAAAGACGGGAGTGGAGGCCGGGCTGTCCGCGACGGGCGATATCTTCGAAGCTATCGCTCGCCGCGGTGGCACGAGCGTTAGTGCTCTTTCTGCAGGGCTCGAAACGTTTCTACCGGGACAAACGGGGTTGTTGCGTCTCGCCTGGGATAACGGCGACCGCACCGTCCTCGTCAATCCGGAGCTCGGGGGAGTCACCTTCGGCTGGAATCTCACGCACTGTCCGCAGGACGAATTGTTCGCCGCTATCGAAGGAACCGCGTTTCATACGCGGATTATTCTTGAGCGGATGGCGGAGCACGGAGTTCCGATTCAGCGCGTGATTAATGCGGGTGGTATTCCGCAGAAGAACGAAGTGCTGAATCGCGTTTACGCCAATGTTTTGAACAAGCCCATTCTTATCCCGCAATCAGACGTCACCAGTCTCGGATCGGCGATTTTCGCTGCGCTCGCAGCGAAGGCTTTTCGCAATCTCGAGGAAGCGCAGGACGCGCTCTGTCCACAGCACCGGGTTATCGAGCCAGATCCCAAAGCTGCACGAGTGTACGAAGAGCTTTACGGAATCTACCGCGAGCTTTATTTTGGCTTCGGCAAGAACGACGGCTCGTCCATCCGGCCGGGGGGGGTGCTACCAAGCTTGCGCCGCATCGCTTCCGCAGCGAGAGGAAACGTATGATTCTGAAAACTCTGCGCGAAGAAGTACTTGAGGCCAATCTGGAGCTTGTGCGGCGCGGCTTGGTGCTCTACACCTTTGGAAACGCCAGTGGCATTGCGCGTGAGCAGGGATTGGTGGCGATTAAACCCAGCGGCGTTCCCTATGATGAGATGAAACCAGAGTCCCTCGTCATTGTCGATCTCGACGGCAAGATTGTTGAAGGAACTCTCCGTCCGTCGTCCGACATGCCGACCCACCTCATTCTGTACCGCGCTTTTGCGGGCATTGGGGGCATCGCCCACACGCATTCGCGCTCGGCGACCGCGTGGGCACAAGCGCAGCGAGAGATACCTTGCTTGGGCACCACGCACGCCGATTATTTTCACGGCCCGATTCCGCTGACTAAGCCTCTCGGCAAATCGCAGATTCAATCGGACTATGAAGCAAACACGGGGCATGCGATCGTAAAAAGATTCGCGAAGTTGGATCCGCTTCGCTTGCCGGGAGTTCTCGTTGCCGGCCACGCTCCTTTCTGCTGGGGCCAAACTCCCGCGGAAGCAGCGCATCACGCCGTCGTTCTCGAGGAGATCGCCGCGCTCGCGCTGCAAACCATCACCGCAAATCCGAAAGCCACCGCACTTTCAAAACATCTCCACGACAAACACTTCTTTCGAAAACACGGCAAGACGGCCTACTACGGCCAAAAGCAATAGATGAACTGCGGTGAATTCCCGGATTTGTGGAACGGACCCAAGCCAAAATCGTCTGCCAGGAAGGTGCGGATCCAATATGCTCGCTTTGATGTATAGCCACCAGCTCTCATCAGCCAGGGTAGCGCGCGGGCGAAAGATGGATCCCTCGACCAGGAAAAACTAGTTATTACCCCAGTTCAGGCGGACCCGCTTGGATGAACCTACGGAAGCACCAACCGGGCGCCGAAAATATCGGAATTGTTCCGGTCGAATGCAACCAAGGGCACGCCATTAGGCAATACCGCGACGAAGGCACAGCGCTGCACTCCGGTGTTGAGCGCTTTCTCAAAGGACACGACGACGCGACGCGTGCGACTCGCTATATCTATTCGGTAGAGCGGCTCGCCCGGCGCGAGAATGTCCTGCGAATAGACGCTGGCACTATCAGCCGACCAGACGGGGAAGCTCAGGCTCTTACCTTCTGCCAGCTTACTCCAGACCTGCGATTTATTATCGAATGCCATTAACTCGGTTCCGGCCCCGCGAACGGCCACCAAATAGCGCCCGCTTGGCGACCATCTCGGCTGGTGAAGGTTCTCCGAGCCCGGCACGTTTGTAATCAGCGAGGTCTTCAAATCCACTAAAGTCAGGACCGTGCTCTGGGGCGGTGATGACGAGACTTGTACGGTACGTTCGACCACCAGGCGGGCCCCGTCCGGTGACCAATCCGGGTCGCTCATCCCAGTCACGTTTGCAAGGACGGGCTGCGGAGTTCCGCCGGTACTTGAAACCACATAGACGTTATGCGGCAGCCCTGATTTAATGCCTGTCAAAATAATTTTCTGGTTGTCTGGAGATAAACGCGGGAATGCGCCCTCCAAGCCCGGTAGCGGAATCCGCCTTGCGGCGCTGCCGTCCAAATGACTTATCCAAAGCATTCCAGACAGTGACTGAATGTAGGTCACCCATTGGCCATCAGGGGAAACGCTGAGCATTCTTGGCCTTGTGTCGTTGAGAACGGTGGAGAATTGCCCCGTGGCGGGATCAATTGTCTCGAGGTCGCTGTGCACACTCTTCCCATAAAAGTAGATATATTTTCCGTCGCGGCTGACCAGTGGGCTCCACGAGCCCGAAGGTTCGGCTGCTACTAGAAAAGGTCCTCGCGGGCTGCGTCGCCACCAAACACCTTTTTCTCGAATGGCATAAAGCCGGGTTGATGGATTGACGATTGCCACAAAGAGAAAGTAGCGGCCGTCCGGAGTCCAGGTTCCGCAGCATTGCTTAGGTTGTTCCTGCCAGTTGGGCAGAACGGGATGAGCGTTCGTTCCGTCGGGTGCGATTTCCCATATCGATTCCGTATCGCGTTCGGGATCGTTGCGGTTGAATCGAATGCTTCGCCCGTCTGGCGCCCAGACTGGAGAATCGGGTTCCTCGCGGCCTAAATTCGCTAGCTTTCTGACTCCTGTGCCGTCGGCATTAGCGACCAACAGGTCGTGGCCCACGTGATAGACGATTTGCTTCCCGTCCGGAGAAAAAGTCGCGCTGCCTGAAACAATGTCCCCGATCTTGACGGGGGAACCGCCAGTTGCCGGCCAGGTCCACAGCGGCGCGGGTTCGCCCCGGCGTTGAAAGCTGGTCACTAAGTATTTGGTTCCGTCTGGGGAAACGTCCCAGACCAGCGCGTTGGGGAACGGGACGTCGAGCTTTTGCGCTTCACCGCCTCTTGTCGAGGACTGCATCAGATCGTAATGGTCGCCAGCGCGTTGCACGTAGAAAATGCGGATGCCGTCGGTGGCGGGCCGAACGAGAAAATCCAGCCGGCCCGTTTGCGTCACCGCAAAAATGTCCGTGATACGCGGATCAGGAAGTGGCGTAAGCCACCAGGTGGTGCCGAGCAGCAGGAGCGCGGCGGCAAAGATAGTTGCGCGAAGCCAAGCAGCGCTGGAGCTGCGGACCTGTTGAAGCTGCCTGCCGTGGTCGGCTAGAAGGTCGAGCGAATTTGGGCTCGGCGCCGGCGCGAATGCGGGCGCCGACTTTTGGCCATTGGCGGAATGGTCTGCGCATGGCTGGTGTCCGTTGACAAATTCAACTGCAGAAATAAATCGGTAGCCGCGGCGCGGAATCGTCTCAATGTAACGGGGCTTTTCGGCGCTATCGGAGAGGGCGTCGCGCAGCCTGCTGACAGCGGTGTTTAGTCCAGTCTCGAAATCGACGAACGTATCTTCGGGCCACAGGTGTTTCTTCAGTTCCTCGCGGGAGACGAGTTGCCCCTGCCGCTCGGCAAGCAGTGCCAGCACGCGTAAGGGTTTTTCTTGCAGCCGGATTCGCGAGCCGTTCTTGCGAACCTCTCCAGCTGCCAAGTCCACGAGGTATTGACCGAACTTGAGCATTGGCGACCTGGGAGCCTGCTCCATGGAAATCCTTTTGGGGGACAGCCGGGAATTGGGAGGATTCTAGCATAGAACCGATTCGATGGCGCCAGAATGGGCGAAGAGCCGTAACCTTTCCATTATCAGTCAGCTACCAAGTAAGACTTATTAAAGAACTAGGTTTTCCTCCATCCATTGCTCTTTCTTTGGGCGAACCGCACACTCGCGCCCACTTGTCCCCGCGGTCAGCGGCCCATGGAGCGACACCTGATGATTTCCAGCGAAGCCGAGTTCGAGAAATTACTTGCAACAGCGATGGAGCGCCAGCGCCAGAAGCTGCGCGAAGAAGCAGCGGCATGCGGGGAGCAAAAGGATACGAGTTTTGAAGTCGTACAGAAAAAACACAGTGAAGGAGATACAGCATCATGAAGATGAACGGTAAACACGAACTGCTTGGAAGAATCGCCCGGCGGGGATTGCTGCTTCTTGGTTTAGTAGGGTTCACCGTCTTCGGTGCGGGCTACTCCTCTGCGCAGACGAAGACTTCCGCATCTTCCGGAATCAAGGCGGACGACGGCAAGACCGCCTCAGCACAGGCGCAGACGGGCTCCATGCAGCCTGCTCCAGCCGCTGAAGCAAAGGCAGCCCCGCGAGGCGGGCAGGAAGGTATCAAGGTTCACGGCCGCTGGACGATTGATGTCAAGAATCCAGATGGAAGCTTGGCCCGCCACGTCGAATTCGAAAATGGCCTTTGCGTCGCATCCCAAGGAGGCAGTGGTGATGTCCTCCTAGCGGGAGTATTGGGTGGAACCAATTTGATCGGCGGTGGAATAGTTGAGTTTGGGACTCCGGCCGTCCCGTAGGAACACCACCGCCACCCTGTGGCACATATACATTTCGAACGCCGTTTTGCCTAGCGTCCTGTATTCCCTGGTCCAAACGGGCAGTAGTTTTCTAACGGTGGGCGGCGACTCCGGATACTGTCTACCGTCTCAAGGAGTGGCGGCTCTTACCTCCTGCTTTCCGGGGCTCTGGTCAGCGCCCAATCTCCCAATAATGGGCAACTAACGCTTTCGGGCCAGTTCACTGTTCCGAGTGGTGCAACTCCAGTTAATATTACCGCAGTGGGAACCAGCTTCGGTACTTGCACGTCGCTAGCCAGGCTTCTGCTAAGCGCTTGCCTGGCCACGGCCTTAAGGTCCATTTCAACTCACTGGCGCCTATCTCACTGGAACTGGGTCCTCTCCCGGCTCCCGTCTCTATCAGCCCCAATCAACTTGTCAGCGTCACCGTCCAGATTAGTTTCCACTAAACCCTGCAACCTCGATTCAACCACACACCCTCACGCGATATGCGGAGAAGGAGCAGGCTGTGAAGAAGGAAACTACGAACCTCAAGGTCTTGCGTCAAATCGGAAGCCCGCGCCGCTACCGCCCACGCAAAACACGCCGAAGAACGGCGCCTCGCACCCAGAGCTGTAGGTACGAAGGCCGCATCCCGGCGATTGAGTTCCGTCGGTCTGCTTCTGGCTCTCTCGCTCTTCTTCTCCGGAGGCGCGCACGCGCAGCAGATGACGACCATTGATGGGCAGACCAGCCCGACGCTGCAGAGCGGCAGCAACCAAATCAGTTGTTCAATCCCAACGGTGTTGGCGTCGATGCCTTGCGGCAATGTTTTTGTGGCCGACACGGCAAATCAAAGGGTGGTTGCCCTTGGACTTTATGGCACGGGCACACCAACCGTCTTGATCGTGAATCCGGAAGGCCAACCCGTAACTGCGGTCGCCGGAGGTAGCGGCGGCATTGTCTATTTTTCGGATAGTAATGGCGAGGTTTATACGGTGAATTCCGCGTCGCCCCAGCAAGGAGCCAAAAATATTGCTGGTTTTGCGGGTTCGGTCCTGGCCCTGGCGGTGGACGGCCTGGGAAACTGGTACGCCTTGGTGAGCAACGGTGATCCGCGTCTCGCCATCATCACCAAGAATGGCTCCCCATTTATCGGCCCCACTATCGGCAATGTATCCGGCCTCGGAGGTGGAATCACCGGATTGGCCGCTGACGCCGCGGGAAACGTTTACACCTACGTCGTGAATCCGAATCTTTCCTCCTCTTACGACTACCCGGTCAAGATTGCGCCTGGCAGCAACACTGCGGAGCCACTGGCGGGTCCAGGCGCGATTTCACTGGGCGCGGGCGCCAGCGTCGCGCTAGCTGTGGACCGGGCGAACAATCTGTATTTGACCACCAATGGCGGCAGCAACGTGGTGCAGCTCAACATCACCTCCGGCACCACGACGATTTACGCGGGAACCGGTGCCTTCGGCTATAACGGCGACGGCTACGCCACATCCTCGGAGATCAATGCTGCCCAGGGGCTCGCCACGGATTCCCTCGGCAATCTGTACATCGCGGATTCGGGAAACAACCTGGTGCGCAGAGTCACTACTCCCACGCCGACCGGCGGTTCCACTACGGCTTGCGGCATTCAAACGATGGCGATAAGTGATGTGCTGCCCAATGTGGGTCATGCACAAGCCAATTATGGGGGCCAGTCCGGAGGTGTGACGCAATCCAAGCTATATCTCGGCGTCTTCCGAGGTACGGGCACTGTGGGTGGCGTGAGCGACGTCGTGGTTTACCAAGGGTTGTCCCTGGCCGCGTCTCCGACGCACGACAATGTGGTTGCTAACATTCCGATCCCGGCAATTCCGGTCTCGCTCACAGCAGATAATGTGAACGGCTGGGTCTACGTGCTGGACACCTCGAATACCGTGACCGTGATTGATACGCAGACGGACACAATCAATTCGTCAGTAACCCTGCCCTTGCCGCCCGGTGCGGCACAGGGCGAGGCGACGGCCATCGTCTGTGGACGAGCTAACAGGATTAGCCTTCGCCACAAATTCAGCTGTCAGCGGAGTTTATGTAATCCAGGGGCCCGTGCGTGGAGTTGGGTCGGCAAGCAGCTCGCCCGCAAATTACAAGACGACTATCACTGGAGTCCTGCCGCTCGGTCCCATTGGGGTAGATGAGACCCGCCATCTGGTCTACGCCATCGTCGCGGGGGTTGCTTCGCTCGGTTCGGAAACTTATACCTTGGCGATGATTGACGAAACATCGCTCAGTGTGGCCGGGCAGTTCAATTACTTGACGAATGCGAGCTCTACAAGCGTTTCGACAAGTGCCCTGGGAGTCGAGCCACTCGGCAACGGATACGTCATTGCCGCGGATGCGGCCGATTCGAATTTTCACGTCTTTAACGAATCCACGCAGTCGATCAACCAGGAATATTCAACTGGGGCGACCAATCCGAACTACGTGGCCATCGACACAAACTACCAATTGGCTTACGTTCACGACGGTTACGGGACCGTGAATCTGCTCAACGCGGCTTTGGACGAATATTTCCCGGCTATTATCACACCAGCTTCTGGCGCCAATTGCGGCCCCACTAGCGTCGCTGTGGGTGCAAATGGTTTCGGGCAGGCATACATCACCACTTGCGATGCGACTTCGGGCGCTGTCCTGCACCTTTACGACGGCCTGGGTGTCGGGGAATTCACCTCCCAAAATATAACCTTGGATACCCCCGCGCAGCTCAGCAACAACGGTGTCGTCAGCGGAAGTTTTGTGGTCTCCATCGACCCTCTTACCCGGGCGGCATTCGTGAAAAACGCGACCAACGGTAGCTCGGGGTTTCCGCCGAACTACGGAACTGTGGTTGTGAATGGTGCTACACCTACCGCACGGCCTCGACTGACGCTTTCAGCCACTTCGCTTACTTTTGGGGCCTCCACCGCACTTTTGGCGGCGGGGACAATTCAGTCGCAAACGATTACAGTGACGAACAACGGAACTGATTCCTACGCGCCGCTGGCCCCCATTTCGCAATTCAAATCCACCTTGGTACCGGCCGGTAATCCCTCTTTTGCAATCACTTCGGACGGTTGCACCAATTCCAACCTGGCGGCAGGCGCCTCGTGCAGCGTCACTGTGCAATACACGTCGAACGCCTATGGGCAGACCAACGCGGCACTGGTTTTTCTTGACGATTCTCCGGATACGCCTCAAGTCGTAACACTGACAGGCTACGGACGCGCCCCGCTTGTGGCCTTGCAGGTTCTGCCAGCGGGGACTGCAACGAACGTGGCGGCGGTACTGCCCTCTGCCACCACTGGGTTCATATACTCCCAGGCGTTCAGCGTCCCTAATGCGCAAGGCCCGCTCACTTTGGAACTCTGTGCCACAAACTCAGCAGGAGGCCCCACCCTTTCTTCTTGCTGTGTCAGCAACGGCAGCATCTCCCCGTGCTCGGGGCTGCTCCCGCCTGGCTTGTCTTGGGATGGCTTCAGCAAAATAATCGGGACACCGGCAGCTGGATCCGCGGGGACCTATACGTTCAACGTCTTCGCTACCGACGCGAACGGCGATACTGGTTCGCAGGACTATAGCCTGACGGTTGTCGCTGGTCCCTCGCTTACATCGTTCACGCTTAATCCGAACGCCGTGGAATCCGGCCATAGCACAACCGGCATCCTTACCCTGAATAGTGCACCGCCGTCCCCCGGTTTGTATGTAAGCCTTACGAAGTCCGGTCCCAACATCACGATTCCCTCCAGCGTCCTCTTCGCTCCTGGACAAACGAGCGCTACCTTTGAAATTACAGTGCCCTCATCCACGACGTCGGGAGTGGTAACCATCCTCGCCAGTTACAACGCGACCATCACCGGCCAGTTGATCATTGGTGCGGCTTCGGCGACGGTCGCTGTGCCGTATGTAGTCGAAGAGGCCCAAGCAACCGCTCAAACGGTATTGACGAATATGGGGCTGGGCGTTGGACCCGTCAATATGCAGTACAGCGACACCGTGCCTCTTGGCAGCATAATTAGCGAGAGCCCGGTCGCTGGGACACTCGTTGCATTTGGCACTGCAGTCGGCTTGACGGTTTCCGAGGGACCGACACCAGAGTCCGTTACGGAAAATGTGTCGGTGCAGGACACTGTCTTCTTTACAGCCGTTACCTCGTACAATGCCGCGATTGCATCTTACTCGTTTAGCAGTCTAGGCTTCTCGTCGTCGGGCACGCAGATACTTACGCTATCGAATATCGGTGCGAAGAACCTCACCGTGACCAACGTTACGATCAACGGCTCTGCTTATTCCATCGCTTCGGTTGATTGTTCCAATGGCTCCGCGACCGTGCTCACCACATTGCTGCCCGGAGCGGCATGTGCCGTCACCATCGCCTACAATGCTTCAAACGGCTCGCCAGCCGGCGCGATCCAGTTCATGGACAATGCACCCCTCAGCAACGTGAGTAACGCGGGAAGCAATGGAAATTACACACAGACGATTCCTCTGAGCGGCTCGACGAGCACGAGCGTGCCGGGCGGCGCCACACTTCTAACCCTCAGCGTTTCGCCCGACAACCAACTCCTGAATCCTGGAGCAACTCTTCAATTCGATGCCCTGGGCACATTCACGGACGGCACCGTGCGCGATGTGACTTCGCTGGCCAGCTGGTCCAGTTCTTTGCCAGGTGTCGCCTCGATCAGCAATTCTGCTGGAACGGTCGGATTGGCGACTGGTGTGAGCGGGGGTACTACGCTGATCAGCGCTCAATTGAACTTGGTTACTGCTACGGCATCCGCAACGCTGAACGTTCCCATCGTGATTCAGGAACCGGTCGGCGTAACAGACGCCCCCATGTTTCCCAATACGGGTGTCGGCGTCAATGTCCTCGTAAGGCCCGTGGACACGACCACGGGCACGACGCCAGTGACGTTGACGTTCGCAAACGTAGCGCAACCTGGCGTAACGACTTTGACGACTAGTTCGACGGGGCCAGCTGCGCCTTCCGGATTCCAGCTGGGCAATCCTGGTGTTTATTACAACCTCTCAACGACGGCCACCTATACCGGCTCGGTGATGATCTGCATTAACTACTCCGGGATCACGTTTACCCAGCCGCCGCAGTTATTCCACTACCAGAGCGGTGCGTGGACAAATGTAACGACTTCCGTGAACGTGACCACCATGATCGTTTGCGGCTCAACAAGTTCTTTCTCGCCATTCGCCCTGTTCCAGCCGAGTGCTTTTCCCACAACGACCTCAATCAGCGCGCCCGCCGTTGGTTATGGAACTCCGGGGAATGTGACCGTTTCGGTTAGCTCCGCAAGTGGGACGGTGACGGGCAGCGTGTCGCTGAGCGTGGATGGCGGCACCGCGTCAACGATGGCGCTCTCTAACGGCTCTGCGGTTTTCAATCTCGGCGTTTTGAATGCAACCACGCATACTCTCTCTGCAACTTTTGCAGCCCAAGGAAACTTCCTAGCGTCCTCAGCGGGCGGCGCGATATCCGTGGCCCAAGCGCCTTTGAGGATCGCGGCGAACAATGTCACGCGCGTGTACGGCAGCGCGAATCCCACTCTCACCGCAAGTTACGCCGGCTTCGTGAATGGCGATAGCGCGTCCGTCTTGATAGGCGCATTGAGCTGTTCTACGACCGCTACACCGGCGAGTCCCGTCGGCACATATCCCATTACGTGCAGCGGGCAAAGCGCTACGAACTATTCGATAACCTACGCGCCGGGCCAGCTCACCGTCACGCCAGCGGCGCTGACGATTACGGCGAACAACCTAACGAAGAATTTCGATGCGCCGAATCCCACGCTTACGTGGACCGCGACGGGATTTGTCAACGGTGACACTACAAGCGTCCTCACAACACTTCCCACATGCACCACGACAGCAATGACGACCAGTCCGGCCGGGAGTTATCCGATCACGTGTTCAGGCGCTGCCGCCGCGAACTACACGATCTCTTATGTTTCAGGAACGCTCATCGTGGGCTGCCACTACATTTCCATCGGACTGTCTCCGTCCACCGTGGCAGAAGGCGGTTTGATTACGGTCAACTGGACGCTGAGATCTTGCGCGAGTACAACGCAAACCGTAGGTTTCACCTTTACTCTGTCGGGGCCGGCGCAGCCAGATAGCTGCAGCCCCACCAAGACCGAAATGTTTTCACTGCCTCCCTTTGCCCTAAAACCGAACACGCTGGAATCATTGTCATTCCCCTTCAAGATTCCGAAAGGAATCTGCCCTGGAACTTATTCGACCACCGCCACCACGACCATAAACGGGCAGACTGTTGACACTTCATCCGCCTCGCTGACGATTAGGGCACAATAGGAGCGAGAGGTAATGAGCGGTGGGCCATCGCGATTCACCATAGGATTTTTGACTAAGGCTGCCCGGGCAGAGCAGCCAGCGCCAACACTCGTAACCTCCCGTGAATGAAACTGTCCTGACTTTTATGCAGTTCCGACGATGCCGCCAGGAGATCGAAATATTTACTTAGGCCCCTTGCGCCTGTGTCTGTCGACTTGAGATAGAGAAATTTCCTCCTGGATTGTGGTCAAGGTGGAGGACGTTGTTAGGGTTTTAAAGGCGATGTGTCTGCGGCGCCGACCGTCGCGTCACCGAAATGACGAGGCGCTCTTCGACTGAGTCTCGTCCCCCTGTGGGCGCGTTCTTCCGGACGACTCCAAGAAAAACGTACTGGTACCAAGATTTTTTCTCCTTTTTCCCTTCTCGATGTTCCTTAAATAAATAGGGGGCTATGACCGAGACTTCTCGGCCAGCCGGGAACTTTTCCGCGGGATTAAGATTTTTTCTTACTTTTTCCCGTTTGGATGTTCCTTATATAAGTAGGGGGCTGTGGCCAGGAGTTCTCTTCCCCCTGGGACTCCTCTGGAGGGATTAAAGTTTTTTCTTACTTTTCCTCGACTGGATGTTCCCTAGTAAGTAGAGGGGCTCGGTGGACTTTCTGCGATGAAGAGACTCGCTACGGTTTCCAGTAGGTCAGGGGGCAAAATTTTTTTCTTACTTTCTCCGTTCTCAAAGCCTCTTTATTAGTAGAGGAGTGGACGATGCTGAAGGGCATTCCGATCACTTTCAGCAGCGCGGAAGGTGATGTGTGCATGAAAGACACAGATCACCCTACCCGTCACCCTCGCGGTCACCCTGGCGAACGAGCAAATGCCCAAAGGACAAGGAAGTTGCGCATGGCGCGACGATCAATTTGGACGCGGGCAAAACACCGTGTTGGGCTGGAGCGACCCCACTTTTGCACACGATTCCGTGGCCAAAGTGAATCGTGGGTCGCTCCAGCCCAACAAGAAACTTCTTTCGGTGCGCGGCGGCGAGAATTTGGGCGAAGCAGGTGCAGAAGGTAAGAATTACCCACTGCAACTTCGTCTTCACCATCTTCTTCACGCTGGGATGCGCGTAATGTCCCGGGAAAGCGAGGAAATAAACGACACGAGAATGAGAAGAGTGACACGGAAAAAAACACCAGATTGGGCGGGAGCGACCCCACTTTTTGGCAGTCAATCCGCCCAAAAGTTTTGTCCGGGTCGCTCCCGCCCGTTGCTGCATTCCGGTGCGCATGTTTTTTCGCCAAGGGCGAAGCAGCCTCGCTCCTGGCCGTCAAATCCTCAAGTTCCGGTGAAGTGGGCTTCACCCCCCTACTTCACCGCAACCTCACCTGCTACTTCACTCTCGATCGAGCACAGCATTACGGAAATCAATCAGATGAATCGTCCCGAAGAACGAAATTGTGCGCGGCCCAGACCGCGCCTGAGGCGGGAGCGACCCCACCCTTTGACGCACGGTGCGTCACGGTTGCCGTGTGGTCGCTCCCGCCCTCACAGGAACTTAGGGGCCGCGTTTTGCGCGGTTGTATACACAGACCTGAGAATTTGTCAGACAAGCATGTCTGACACTTTGTATGAAAACGAAAGGAGAAGCCCGTTGTCTATATTGAAGTCACCACCAAAACAGCCCAAAGCAGTCACCATCCAAGCGCGTGTCGAAGAATCGGTAAAAGCTCAGCTGGAGCTCTATGCTGAGTTCATCGATGCTTCGCCGTCTTACGTGATCACCGAAGCCCTGAAGCTGCTCTTCCGCAAGGACGACGACTTCAGACGCTGGGCAGACCAACACACAAATAACCACAACAATGGAAAAGCTAAAGGAGACGTTCTTGCGAAGGCCGTCTAACAAACATGAAACCCCGTCCGACCAAATTCGTTGTGCGCGAGAATACAGCGTCGTTAAGACAGCATGCCTCGCGCGTCGCATCAGATACTCGTTCGAATATTGCCCATTTTGAGGAAGAAAGACCGGAAGCCCAACCTACTTCGTCACGCAACGCGCCTTCGGTGAAAGTCCCCGAGAACCCCTTGCATGCCGCGTCGCACGACGAGGCCACAGGCAGAGATGCGAGAGACGGATGCCATCTTCTCGATGTGCACGAAGTAGCCGAATTATTGCATGTGCCCGTGTCCTGGGTTTACGGACGCATGCGCAAACGTTCTTTAGAACGGCTGCCAGGCTACCGGCTTGGGAAATATTGGCGCTTCCGCAAGGATGAAGTATTGGCGTGGGTCGATTCTCACTGCGGCGGATCGCATGCTGCTTGACATGAGGGCTAAACTGAAAACTGACGCAGAACAAGCTGGGCGGGCCATCGAGGTCCCTGAAAAGGGAGGAACGATGGCTCGTAGAGGTTTCCAGCAAGGCACTCTTTTCCAGCGCGGCACTCGAAGAAAACTTTGGGTAGCTCGTTGGTGGGAGGATGTAATTCAAGTAGACGGCACGCTCGGGCGTTTGAGGCGATCAGAAGTGATCGGAACGGTTGCCGAATTCCCGACACGCCGTAAAGCAATGCAGGTACTGTCTCAGAAGTTGAGGGCAATCAACCGCGGCGATGCTCGACCACAGTCCGTCCGTACATTCGGAGATTTTGTAAAGAATGATTGGATGCCTGTGATCTTGCCAACGCTCAAGTTCGCAACCCAGAAACACTATCGCTATATGCTCGACGTGCATTTGATTCCGGCTTTCGGTAAATCACAACTTAGGGATCTGACGCGAGAAGATCTGCAAGGATTTCTAGGTCGGAAGCTCAACAGCGGGTTGTCGTGGGAAACCGTTCACCACTTCAAGTGTGGGCTCAGCAAGATTCTTGGAGCAGCTGAAGAATGGGGCTGCGTCACCGAGAACGTTGCTCTGAAGACGAAGCTCCCGCGACGACAACATGGAACGGAGCGAATCGTCCTTACTCCGGTCCAAGTGCAAATGCTTGCTGAAGCTTTGAGAGAGCCAGTACGTTCGTTCACATTGCTGCTAGTGTTGACGGGTGTGAGGGTCGGTGAGCTGCTTGCGCTTCGATGGGGCAATGTCGATTTGAAGGCTCGACTACTTCGAGTAGTTGAAACGGTGTACGACGGTCACTTCGACAAACCCAAGACGAAGCGAGGCATGCGCACAATCCCAATTGGAGCAGAGACGGCGGAAATTCTAGCTGCCCTGCGTCCAGCGACGGTTGATGCCAGAAGCCTGATATTTGCCAAAAGCGATCAGACGCCATTAGACCGATGGAATCTCTTGCGCAAGCACCTGAAGCCTGCCGCGAAGAAGTTAGGCCTTTCAGGTGTCACTTGGCATCTTCTGAGGCACAGCCACGCGACGATGCTTGATGGCGTAGGTACTCCAATAGGAACCATGCAGGCACTGTTGGGGCACTCAGCACCGGAAATCACGCGCGAAATTTATTTGCACGCGATTCCAGAAGAGCAGCGTCGTGCAGTAGAAAGCGTGGAGAGACTTGTATTTGGACCCAAATTGGACCCAAGTTTGGTCTCCAACGCTGCAGTGTCGGGGACAGTCCATTGATAATAAAGAAGTAAGTGGTCGGGGCGCCGAGATTTGAACTCGGGACCTCCTGCGCCCAAGGCAGGCGCGCTACCAGGCTGCGCTACGCCCCGACAGTGATTGCTTTCTTCATTCTAAAACACTTCCTAACGTTACTCCTAGTGCGCTTCATCATTTTTGGTCACAGCGTCCCAAAGCTGTGCCAAATACTCTCGCTGAATCGTGGCTGTGCCAGAATCCAGAGGCATCTCATTGGTATTAGAATAAGGACCGAACAAATCACAATCGGCGTCCCCAAATGATTCGCTATCGACTGGAAGATCTCGGATTGCACTGTAGTGCTCCCCACTAATTTAGACAGTCAGGGCCTCGTTTTTTAGTACGGCTGCGAAAGACAAGAAGGCCTCGTGAGGAGTGCGATTTTGGACTCCGCTGTGAGGCCGGTCGTGATTGTACTCCTTGATCCAACGAGCGATCGATGCTCGTGCTTCTTCTAAGCTCTGATACTCCGCCGTCCAGACTTCCTCCTCTTTCAAGCTGCGATGGAAGCGTTCGATGTAGCTGTTGCCTTCCGGGTGATGATACGCCGTCCGCCGATGGGTGATGCCGAGCCGGTTGAGCGTCTCCATGAACCGCGTCGAAGTGAACTGTGTCCCATTGTCTGTGGTCATCGTCAAGCGAGCCTCGCGGCTGCCCTCAGGTAGCCGTTCGAGTACCGCCTGCTCGACTGCTGCAAGCGCGTCCTCGGTCCTACAACGATGTGAGAGATTCCATCCCACGATCTCCCGCGTGCAGCAGTCGATCACATCCACCAGGTAGGTCCAGCCCACGTTGGCCCCGGCCCACACTTTCGTCATGTCCGACTGCCAGATCTGATTCGGCTCACTGGCTTCCACGCGGCCCCATTCTTTCTTGCGTCGTGCGCGCAGACGACGCGAGCGCACCAGCAACCCACGTTCGCGCATCACTCGCAATACGCGTTTGCGATTCACTGGAAGGTGCTCCTTTCGTCGCAGCCACCAGGCCACGCGGCGATACCCGTACGCGGGTTTTTCCCCGCAGGCCACGACGATCTGTTCGTCGAATTGCCGGTTCGCTCGGCTCCCTCGCGGCCGCTTTCGGTAATACAAACTCGACCGGCTGATGGCCAACGTCGCCGCTACCATCGTGGCCGTGAAGCCCTGCGTAACCATCTCTCGTGCCTGGGAGTGAACGGCACCACAGCTCACTCCCCCACGACGTTTTTTAGGATTTCGATCTCCAGCGCCTTCCGGCCCAGCGTGCGTTCGAGTTGCCGGATGCGATGGTCCTTTTCGGTTTCCGCCGCGGCAGCGCTTCTCCCCCCAAGCGCTGCCTTCGCTCCCTGTTCCGCTTCATCCTTCCAGCGATAGAATAGATTCGGAGCGATCCCATGACGCCGACACGTCTCCGAGACGTTCCCGCTCTTGATACCTTCCTGCACGATCTGCCACTTCTCTTCCGGGGATCGATCTACGCGTGGTTTCCTGCCCATGTTGCCTCCTGTTTGGAGGCCCTGATTCTACCTAACTGAGGTGTCCAGTTTTAAAGGGGTGCACTACAGCACCAATTCGAGTGGCTTTGTCAGTCTCTGCTCAAAGCAGAACTTGTTCCAGGCGTCGAATCCTGGGGTGGCAGGGGAGACCACAGTATAGATGTGTACTGCGCGCACCCCCTGAACTTTCCGGCCCGGCATATTTCCACGGATGGGTCATTCGTATTTCAAATAAAGTTCGTAGAAGCTGCGAACGCACCCGGTGCGAAGTTTGAAGTCCCCTTGGTGGATGCAGCACGACAACGATCGGCAGGGCGTTTGAGTGATTCAACCCAACACAAAATAGGGTCACCGCATTTGGCTGCCAAGCAGTTGTGCTCTCTTCGAGAGAAACCAGATGCCTCGTGAGCATGAGCGCCAGTTCAATTGTGGGCCAGAGAGAACTGAATTCGCGATCTCCGACAACGTCCGCACATTTTGGCAGTGCCCGCGTTTGTGTAGATTGTTGTTGTAAAACCAGGTACAACTAGACTGTCGTGACAGATAAGCACTTCTGCTTGTTTGTCGAGCCTCCAGCAGATCCTGAACACAGTTCCGTACCGAACAATCCTCGGCATATACTGTTTCGATGTCGCGCAAGTTGGTGTGGATTGAGAACCCAAGCTCTCAGGGCTTCGGTTGCTCCGCGTGTAACTGGGTTTATAATCCCTCGGGCACGCTTGTTGGCAAAACACTGGATGAAATGAATCGAATGTACGAAATCGATTGTGACAAAGAATTCGCTACCCATGTTTGCATAGGTCGTACCGGGGCCGCCAAACCGAGGATCAAATAGGCCGGCAGTATCCCGCCCTCTGAAGGAGCACCTCGCTCATATCTTTCTTGGTTTCTAAAAGTCTGGGTTTTTGAAGAGTCCCGGTATTGTGCATCTGTCTAGCTTTAGTTTAACGGCGCAACGTCAGTGCGGAAAAGACGGCGCGAAAAGCCATTTAAGGCTCCGTTTGGCTTTGGATTCTGGTTTCGACGGTGTGGCTGTCGCCCCTGATGACGGCGTCGCTGGCGCAGCTGGTGCCGACCCGGCGGCTGGTGTTCCCCCGAGGCTGCTCACATAAGAAACCAGAGCTCGCAGATCCTCGGCACTTAAAGTGAGTGGCACCATGCCGGCAGCTTTCATCGGTGCTGTGGGCGCCGTCAGCAAGGCTGTCAATTTAACGGGTGGATACTGACTCGAGGTATGAGTCAGCGCTCCCGCAGAGGCGCCGACCCCGGCCGCTCCATGGCATTCGTTACAGCCGTGCGAATCGAAAATGGCTTTCCCCGCGGCAAGTGTGGCCACCGATGCCGCGCCCCCTGCGGGTGCTTTCGAAGCGGCGTCCGGTGGAGTCGCCGAAGCTGCCGGTGCCACGCTCGTTGGCGCAGATGGGGCCGTGCCGGAAGTAGGTGGCGTCGCGGGGGAGGCCGCCGGCGCTGCCCCGAGGCTGCTCACATAGGAAACCAGAGCTTGCAATTCCGCAGCACTCAAAGTGAGCGGGACCATGCCCGCGGCTTTCATCGCGGCAGTGGGTTCTTTCAGAACGGCTGTCAATTTCGCAGGCGGATACTGAGAGGAAGTATGAGTGAGCGCTGGACCAGAAGCGCCGACGCCGGCCACTCCGTGGCATCCGCTGCAGCCATGAGAATCGTAAATGGCCTTTCCCGCGGCGGCGGCCGCAACTGGTGTTCCCCCAGCTGGCGCTTTCGTTGGTCGGCTCAGCGGGCCGATGGTGGTGGCGTCACCGCCGGAACGGCTTTCGTCGCGGCTGCCGTAGCTGGTGCGGCTTTCGCTGGAGCAGATGGGGCCGACCCTGCAGCAGGCGGTGCCGCCGCAGCGGTGGCCCGCGTTCCCCCGAGGCTCGTCACGTAGGAGACCAACGATTTCATATCCGCGGCCTTCAAAGTGAGCGGGACCATGCCGGCAGCTTTCATCGCGGCAGTGGGCGTTTTCAGAACGGCGGTCAATTTGGCTGGCGGATATTGGGCGG
The DNA here is from genome assembly GCA_963804545.1 of uncultured Acidobacteriota bacterium. Lineage (GTDB taxonomy): Bacteria > Acidobacteriota > Terriglobia > Acidiferrales > UBA7541 > Acidiferrum. Next base: position 393,189 of record CAWDQW010000003.1, on the reverse strand, counting down.
ACGTATGAGTAAGCGCTGGACCAGAGGCACCGACTCCGGCTGCTCCGTGGCATCCGCTGCAACCTTGAGAATCAAAAATGGCTTTTCCTGCGGCGGCACTAGCCGCAACTGGCGAACCTCCAGTTGGCTCTTTTGTCGATGCTGCCTCTGCAGCTGGCTCCGCCGTGGCTGGCGCAGCCGCGGCAGCGACAGAAGCTGGGGCATCGCCATCCACCCACATTTTCAAGTGATCCACTTGGGATGCGTTGTGAATCGTGTTGTGGCAAGAGATGCACGACGTCCGATTCGTCTTGAGCGAGCCCATGATCGCCGTGTGCGTGGGATTCTCGTCAAAGCTGCGCATACCGTCATGGCAGTGAAGACACTGCAGGTTGCTGTATGTGCCTTCTAAATGGATTGTCTTGGGTGGCGTGCTCACGTACTCCATGTAGAGGTAGCGAAGGCCTTTGAGCTTGTCTTTCAAAGGGCCGTACATGGTGTAGTTTGTGTGGCAGGCATAACAGGCCTTGTCCGGCGACACAAGGTGGTTTTGAAAATGCTGGGCAGGGATGTAACTCGCGTTCTGGACGTACAGACTTTTTCCGTGGCTTTCCATGCTATGGCACGAAATGCAGTAGGCCGTCTGTTGGGAACGTTGCATGTGAAAGGACATGCCCGAGGCGATGCATAGTGTTGGAAGAACGAAGAGGCCTATAAAGGCGAGGATCTTGCCTGTGGCGCCCGAAGTGATCGAGGGACGCACAAGAAACACGGCGGCCAGCACGATCGTCAGTACGACTAATGCGATGAGGACTCCGGTTAGTCCGAGCAAAACTCCTCCTTGCCACCCACTCACCTGAATATGCAGCGGAGCGCCGAGGTGCGTGCCGCCAACTCCTTACTTCTTGCGACCCAGCTCGCGGGTGCGAGCGACGTGATTCTTGGTCTACGATTCCGAAAATGTTTTCTCGTAGCTGGGAACAATGCTTCTGCCGTTGATCGGGATTTCGATCCGTTCCTCATGGACTTCTATTTTCTGGACTTCCCTCGAAGCGAAATGGGACGACCCAAGTTTCTTGCCGGCAGGCGCGGAAACCGCGAAGACCAGCGAAAGCAGATAGACCACAATTCCAAACCCGATTAGGATTACGCCAATAAAAAGAAAGAGTACAAACGAGAGCGGATGAAACCACAGGAGTGTCACAATTTCCACGGACAGGCCCAGAATAATCAAGGCGCTGGAAGCTTGCAGATAGCGCTGAATTCCGATCGCAGGAAGTTTCATAAACCGTTCCTCGGCATCCTTAGCGCTCGGATGCGCTACGAACCGTATCGTGGCGATTGTTCGAATCAGATCACATCTGATTTGTAGAACGCGGTTATTTTCGCCGGGACGAACATCGAATACTGTTCCGAAGTGCACACGTTCGGCGATTTGGCAGGTCAGTATGGAATTATCGACCGGATGTCGGAAATCGCTGGTTTCGTCGTGCACCGCTATCATTTCGAGTAGCGGTTGCCAATCCACCTCTATCACGCTCCGCGAATTTTGGCGCCAATCCGGCACGACTTTCACGAACGGTCCTACTTGAATCTTCATGCCGGAGAACCCTTCAAGCTTATCTCTCGCCTGCGTGCCACTTTTCCTGAGCGTCTCGCCTTTATGCCCAAGCAAAATCGTTTTCTGTGAGTCGCGCTCCAAGTTCATTGTCGCTTCAACGCGCAGCAATTTGGGAGACCCTCACTTCTGCTGGACTAATAGACCGGGCCGATCAGTCCTGTGCGATGTCTTCTTGATGTGTGCGGTGTTGAACAGACGCGGCAAATCGAGGCCTGATAAGTTTGCGTTGCGTGAGGTTGAACATCTTGGGAAGAAGAAGATACGTCGTCGCGCCGAAATGCGCCACGATATTCGCTCGCAGGACTTTATCGTGTCTCGCCGCAAGCGTGGTGATTCTGCTTGGTGCATCCACGTCGATCGCAACGAAACGTCCTGCACTGTCAATTTCAACAGCCGGGACCTCGGAGCTCGAAATGCAAGTCCTTCTCGATCGGGCCGGATTCTCGCCGGGTGAGATCGATGGAAGCAGCGGTAAGAACAGCAGAAAGGCAGTGGCGGCGTTCGAGGCCTCGCGTGGGATTGCTCCAGGCTTGCGGAATCGCGCGGCGCTGCTCAAGGCGCTCGCCGCAGGTGCCATTGTTGAGCCCGTTGTCTCCTATACGATCACCACAGAAGACGCGGCGGGCCCATTTAGCGAGAAGATTCCGGAAGACATGATCGAGATGTCGAAACTTCCTGGCCTTTACTACACATCCGTGCTGCAGGAGCTAAGCGCGAAATTCCACTCGGCGCCGGCCCTGCTCAAGCGCCTGAACCCCAGTGCTCGATTCCTTGCGGGCGAGCAAATCAGAGTGCCCAATGTGACGGGTACCAGGGAAGAGAGACTGGACGAGGCGCGGGCCCGCGCTGGAATGATCAAAATAGTTGTTTCGAAGAAGGCGTCGGCCCTGAAAGTGTTTGATCGGAATGGGCGGATTATTTTCTTCGCCCCGGTGACCAGCGGCAGTGTGCACGCTCCGCTCCCCTTCGGAACTTGGAGGGTCACTGAGGTGCGGCGAAATCCGACCTACGACTACAACCCCAATTTGTTTTGGGACCCCAATCCCGCCAGCGCCAAGGCGACCATCGCAGCGGGGCCGAACAATCCAGTGGGTGTGGTGTGGATTGGAATCAGTGATCCCCACTACGGTATTCACGGCACGCCTGACCCGGGAGAGATCGGCTATTCCCAGTCTGACGGTTGCGTCCGGCTCACAAATTGGGATGCCAGCAAACTCGCTAGCCTGGTCACAAAGGGTACGCGGGTCGTGTTCGAGGAATGAGCGAGCGCCGTACACTGGTTATCTCCTAGACGAATGGGCAAGGAGGAACAGGTTTGAAGCTATTGGTTTGTATTCCCGTACTTCTCCTGGCGGGTCTTGCTGTTGGTGGGACCTCTTCCATTCTCGAAATGACTCCGCCCATCCGCGGGCTGACCCTCGCGAATCTGCGAGATTCGTTTGAAGAAATTCATAACGGACATCGGCATGAAGCGACGGACATTATAGAGCCGAGAGGAACACCCGTGCGAGCGGTGGTGCCCGGAACGATTCGCAAGATGTTTTTAAGCAAACCGGGCGGCATCACCATATACGAGTTCGATGAGAAGTCAGAGTATTGCTACTACTACGCGCACTTGGACCGGTACGCGGAAGGGTTGCACGAGGGAATGCCGGTCCAGCCTGGGGACGTCATCGGCTTTGTGGGTTCGACTGGGAACGCCGTTGAAAGCGCGCCACATTTGCATTTTGCAATTTTCGAGTTGGGGCCCGAAAAGCAGTGGTCGAGGGGAAAGGCTATAGACCCCTATCCCGGTCTTGTTGAGGCAGTGAAGCGGTCGAAATAACGACCGCTCTTAACCTTTTGGTGGCGACAAGGAGTGATGCGTTGAGAATTTACACAGGTAGTCAGGAAGCTCAACGTGCACGACCGGATCAAATAGAGGAAATTCTGCTAAAGGAGACATAACCATGGGAGCGGCGCGACGAACAGTTCTATTTGCTTTCATTACAGCACTTGCCCTGTTAACAGTTTCCAAGAGCTCCCCACCTGCCGCGGCAACCATGGACAAAAGCGAGATTGAACGCGGGCGCTATCTCGTGGAAGAAGTGGCGAAATGCGCAGAGTGCCACACGCCGCGGAACGCCACGGGGGAATTGGACAAAAACGCATGGTTACAGGGCGCTCCGATTTGGATCATGCCAGTGAAACCAATCGCCAATTGGGCCGAACGAGCCCCTGCGCTAACGGGATTTGGCAGTTACACAGAAAAGCAAGGCGAGCGGATCCTTGAAGAGGGCACCGGGCCCGGAGGGCGAAATTCTGAGACCACCCATGCACATCTACCACATGAAACATGAAGATGCGAAGGCGATCATCGCATACCTGAGTTCTTTGCCTACTCAAGTCCATTAGTTGAATGCAAAGAGAAGAGAATTTCAGGCAGCCCTGAAGCGCATGGAGGAATCACCGGCCGAGCATCTAAGGCCGCGTTGAGCAGGTTTCTTGGAAATATGCTTCTGTTTTTGCCATCCGAAACTGAGCAGGAGTTGGGTGTTGTGAATTCCTCTTGCAATCGATGGTTTTAAGTTCTCAAAAGCGGCCACGCAAATGGTGATAGCTCAGGCCCTGCCGCCGTGAGATGAACTTCACGTCGTAAACCTAGATATTGCACCGCCGGTATTCCGCCCCTACGGCGAAGGATTTGAAGGGCTCTGAATGACGCGATCGGTTCCTTCGATACTGCGGGCCTAGTTCGACGTCGAAAACACACCCACGGCTGATTCCCACCGCGGGCCACGGAGAAGATAATTGCAAGATCGGATAAAATAGGGATTCCGTATGCGCTTTTCTTTATCGGGTACTACCGTCACGGACAAGGGACATCCGCATGTCATAAGACTAGAACTGCATGAACTCAGCCAGCTCTTCAATTCTATGGATCCTTCCCCGTTCATTGAAAAGGATCTCGACGGGGATGCTGAGGAATTCATCGTAAGCTTGGCCCAAGAATTCCCACCTAGCGCCCCGCTCAAATTGCGTATCTATTTGGACCAGTGGCCGCCCGAAGATCCTAAAGAACTCATCAAGACGGCGGTCCACAACCACTTTGCTCACCGTGCCAAGATTACTCACTTAGAATTTAGCCGCCTACTGAAGCAAGGCCGAACCAGTCTCTTCATAGGGCTGGTGTTCTTGGCCGCTTGTCTGCTATTCAGCAAGATGCTGCTAGGGCGTGCCGTTGGAACCTGGGCAACTGTCGTGCGAGAGAGCCTTACGATCGCTGGATGGGTGGCTATGTGGCGACCGATGCAGATCTATCTTTACGATTGGTGGCCTTTGCGGCGTCGGAGCAGAATTTTTTTGAAGCTTAGCCACATGCCCGTGGAAGTTGTCCAGCACGGGAAAAATTAAACGTTTTCGATCCGAGCTGCAGTCCCGCAACCCTAGGCGGGCGCAGCATCGAACTGGAGGTTGGCATGGAGTCGACTGGGCACGGCCCCCGTCAGGAGGCGCAGCAACGACTGATGGTTCATCGGCAATTGGTACCCGATTTCTTAGATGACGCCCTTGAGTGGCGACGCGTTTTCGCGGAGATCTGGGGCACATTCCTCCTGGTGGTGGTGGCTGCCGGCGGCGTCGTCGTTGGGGCGATCAGTAACGGCAGGGTCACCCTAGGCATGATGGTGGTGGCGCCGGGAATCATGGTGATGTCGATCATCTACTTTATGGGTTCAGTGAGCGGAGCGCACTTGAATCCGGCGGTCACGCTGGCGTTCGCATTGCGGCGCAACTTTCCTTGGAAGAGAGTCCCGGGCTACATCGTGGGACAAGTGATCGGAGGAATTGGGGCGGCCGGGTTCCTTCGGACCATGTTTGGGACAGTGGGCGCACTCGGCGCGACGTTGCCGAGCGCGGGCGTCACCAGCGGAAAAGCGCTAGCGATGGAGGTTCTTTTGACCGCTGGGTTGGTAAACACGATCCTTGGAACGGCGTCCGGAGCGCGGAACATTGGCACGAACGGCGCCATCGCCGTAGGTGGGTATATTGCCTTAGCAGGACTTTGGGCAGCTCCCATTACCGGCGCCTCGATGAACCCGGTGCGATCCCTTGCACCGGATCTGGTGCGCGGCGATTTCCACACGACTTGGATTTACGTTGCCGGGCCCATCCTGGGCGGCTTGATCGGAGTGGGCTTTGAATGGCTTCTCAGAGGGAAGCCCACGGCGGCAGGCGGCACGGCCGCGCAGGGCACGCTCGGAGTCGACTCTACTGCGGGACCGGACAGGTGAATGAAAGAGACGGTCTTCAAACGCTCAGTACCGGGATGTGCGACTCGCGGATAATTGAATAACCACTTCCGTTAGCCCCTAAATGACCGCCGGAAGGCATGTGCCCGATGACCAGGAGGTCACCCTTGGTTTGCCGCGCGGCGCGGTTCAACTGCATATGGACATCTCCGCTTTCGATGATTACTTCGGCCTTCGTGCCCACGTCCTCTTGAAGTTTGGCGATCTCTTGGGCGGCGTAGCCGACGATCTCTTCCTTCCACTCGGGAAGGACATGGGATCCTCCGGGGCCAAAAACCTCGACGCTGGCGGTGACATGAACGAGCGTAAGCCGCGCGCCGAACTCTTCAGCGAACTGCGCGGCCCACGACACCGTATTTCGGCTGTGATGGCTCAAATCAACCGCGCAAAGTACATTGCGGATGGTGAACTCTCTCGGTGGCGCTTCTTCCAGTTGGGTGTCGGTCCAGATCAGGCAATCGCTGTTGTGTAGCACTTTCGCTGCTACCGAGCCCAGCAGAAAGCGGTAGAACACCCCATGGCCATGCGTCGACATCAGGATCAGGCTCACTTTTTCGTCGCGCGCCGTCTGCGCGATGGTGCCGGCCGGATCGCCTTTGAGCAACAATCGCTTTACATCAATACCATCTAGTTCCTGAAGCAGTGATTGGTTCAACTCCGTCTGGGCCCGCTTGATGATTTCGGCATGCAAGTCGCGCGCCGTAAGTTCGTGCCCACTCGCCAGCATACCGGCGGGAAAGCTCAGGGGAGCCACCACATGCAGCAGTATGATCTCGGAATGAAAATGGCGGGCCAAAAACGCGGCTTGATGAACCACCCGCGGCTGTGTGTTTGGCAAGTCAATCGGAAGCAGAATCTTATTCAGTGATGTCTTCATGCTGGGACTCTATCCCTTTCGAAGCGCTTGCCGAAGCAGAGGCCTGACGGTGGAGAACGGTTAGATCGAGCCGCGTTGCTCCTAGGCTTCGGGGTTGTGCCAACCGCCGTCTGAAGCGATGAGCGCGTCAGCTTGTTTTGGCCCCCAGCTTTTGCGCTTATAGGGGCGAACCCGATGGTGATTTTTGAGGACTGGCTCGACTACCGCCCAGGCAGCCTCAACCGCGTCTTCACGCGTAAAAAGCGCACCGTCTCCAGCCATGGCGTCGGTCAAAAGCCGCTCGTAGGGTGGTTCTTCTCCCGGCTCTTCTTCGGACAAGTAGAGCTCTCGCTGGTCGCCGACGAACTCTTTTCCTGGGAGCTTGACGCGAGCGGCGAGGGCGACGGCCGAGTTGGGTGAGAGCCGGAAACGCAAATGGTTCGCGCAGCCGGTCTTTGGTGTTGAGTCAGCAAACAGTCTTTGTGGAGGCGATTTCAGTTCGACCAGAACCTCGGTCGCAGTTTCGGGCAGGTATTTACCGGCGCGTATGTACCACGGCACTCCTTCCCAGCGCCACGAGTCGATGAAAAGACGCAGAGCGCAAAAAGTCGCGACATCGGAATTCTTCGCGACGTGTGGCTCCTGCCGGTAGCCGGCGTACTGGCCACGCACCAAATTATCGGACTCCAGGGGGCGCATGGCTTGAAAGACTTTAGCTTTCTCGTCGTGCACCGCTCCAAAGTCCCTGCCGCACGGCGGCTCCATGGCAAGAAGCGCGACGATCTGAAAGAGGTGGTTCTCGATCACGTCGCGCAAACAGCCGGCGGTTTCGTAAAATGCGCCGCGGCCTTTCACGCCGAAATCCTCGGCCATGGTTACCTGAACGCTGGCCACGTAGTTGCGATTCCAGATCGGTTCGAGAAAGGAATTGGCGAAGCGGAAATAGAGGATGTTCATGATCGCTTCCTTGCCGAGGAAGTGGTCGATGCGGAAGATCGAATCTTCCGGGAAGACCGCCAGGGCAGCGCGGTTGAGCTCCCGCGCGGAGGCCAGATCGCGTCCAAACGGTTTTTCGACAATGACGCGCGCGTGCTCGGCCAATTTCGCGGCGCCGAGGCCTTTGATAACAGTTTCGAAAAGCGAGGGCGGAATGGCCAGGTAGTACGCGGGGCAGCGAGCGTTACCCAGCGCTTTTTTTAACGCAGCGAACGTGGCGGGGTCTTTATAATCCCCACTCACGTAACTGAAGAGGGACAGAAGATGTTTCAGGGCAGGCTTGTTATCGATGCCCCCGGTTCGCCTGATACTGTCCGTGACGCGATTGCGAAGGCGTTCCAGACTCCACTTCGGGAAAGCGACGCCGATAATCGGGACCTTGAGGACACCTCGTTTTGCCATCGCATAGAGAGCCGGAAAGGTCATCTTATGGGCAAGATCGCCCGTCACACCGAAGAGCACCAGCGCGTCCGAATGGGAAGTTGTCATCAGGCATCCACTTTCTTCAAGTATTCGTCAACCATTGGCCCAAATTCACAAATCACTTCGCGAGCTGCTTGCCGATGGACTTCAATTCCCGCCGGCGTTTTGCCGTGGTCCTGGGATAGGCCATGTTCAGATCTTCGAGCGCACCGATAACAATTCGGGAAACGATCAGCCGGGCGTTCTCTTTGTCATCGGCGGGAACGATGTACCAGGGCGCGTGATGGGTGCTTGTCGCGTGCAGGCACTCCTCGTACGCTTTGGTGTAATGCTTCCAGAATTTTCTTTCGTGAATGTCGGCGAGGCTGAACTTCCAGTTTTTGTCCGGCTCATCAAGACGTTCGAGGAAGCGCTTTCGTTGTTCGCTCTTCGATAAGTGGAGAAAGATTTTGACGATGTGAGTGCCGTTACGGAAGAGGTGTTCCTCCAAATCCACGATGGAACGATACCGTTCCTTCCAAATCGTCTTCTCATCGCGCAACTCTTCCGAGAGGCCCTGATTCCGAAGAATCTCCGGATGCACTCGAACGACGAGCACTTCTTCGTAATAAGAACGATTGAAGATGCCGATACGCCCGCGTTCAGGCAGGCGGCACGTCGTGCGCCAGAGAAAGTCATGTTTAAGTTCTTCGGCGCTCGGCTGTTTGAAGCTGAACACCTCGCATCCTTCGGGGTTGACCCCGGACATGACATGCCGGATGGAGCCATCCTTGCCGGCAGCGTCCAGGGCCTGAAAAATCAACAGCAAAGCATAGCGGTTGGAGGCGTAATGAAGTTGCTGCAGCGCGCTTAGCTTTTCGACGTGTTCTTCGAGGAGTTCTTGATACCGTTTCTTGGACTTGCAGAAGGGCTTGATGATCGTCGGCCATTTCTTAAGATTGACCTTTTCGCCTCGTGTGCGGAAATCCCTTGCATTGATTTTCATCTTCATCCTCTTGGTGTCACGAGCGGCGCCGGTTACGCTCCCCACTCACGCGGCTCAGGACGGCGTTCATACGGGCTACGTCTTTGCCGCCGGGTCCTTCCGAATTTCGCGCTCCGCTTCCAGCCAGTCCTGATCTGCTTGGCTTTCGCCTTGGACCCGCTGCTCGTAGAGTTCGTAGGCGCGAGCGGCAATCTGCGTTGTTAGATTGGGCGTGTTCTTCGCCGACAATGGGGTTTTCGTGCGGTCAAAAATCCGATAAGCGAGTAATTTCACGCGGTCATTCACGAGGGCCCAAATCAGAGCGTAGCCCCATACGAACGCTGCCCAGCCCCAGCCGAGGGGCGTCATAAACAACCCGTAGACGGCAATCAAGGTCGCCACAGTCTGCGTGCCGAGAACTGCAACCCACAAAATCCGAGCGGGGCGAATGGACCAGAACGGACCGCGCGTGCGCGTCAGAAAAATCGTCAGATGGCCTGCCACGGAAAGCTTCAAATACATCAACGTCTGGATGTGCGCATGGTCGAGGTAAAATACCCGCTCGCCAAGATAAAACAGGCCAAACGCAGCCACGACCCCCATGACACCTAGCACGGTGGAGATGCCCAGCACCAGGCGCATGTTCCAGGCCTCGGGCTTGTCCTTGTAATGAACGTTGTCATAGGCGATGGACAGGATGGCTCCATCATTCAGAACGGCGAGCATCACGATCATCACCGCGGTCACTGGGTAGAAATTAAAGACCAGGATCGCCAGGGTCATGAAGAAGAGCACGCGCAGCGTTTCGGCGATGCGGTAGATCGCGTAGCTGTTCATCCGCTGGAAGATGCGGCGGCTCTCCTTGATTGCGTCGATGATTACGGATAGGCCGGACGCCAGCAGCACGATGGATGCCGCCGCGCGAGCGGCGTCAGTCGCGCCGGAAACCGCTATGCCGCAGTCCGCTTTCTTCAGCGCGGGGGCGTCGTTCACTCCATCGCCAGTCATACCGACGATGTGCCCGTGCTTTTGCAAGACGTCGACAATGTTGTATTTGTCTTCGGGGAATACCTGGGCGAAGCCGTCCGCCTTCTCGATGGCCTCCACCGACTGCGCCGACTGCTTATTCTTCGAATCGCGCAACACAGTGGCATCAAGGATGTTCGTGCCCATCCCCAGTTGCCGAGCTGTTTCCTGGGCAATGGCCAATTGGTCGCCGGTGACCATCTTGACTTTCACACCCATCTGCCCGGCGCTCGCGATGGTTGCTTTGGCCTGCTCGCGCGGCGGATCGAACATGGGCAACACACCGACGAACTGCCACTTATTTTCCTGATCCGCCCGGGCTACGCCCAAGGAACGGAAGCCGCGCCCCGCAAACTCATTGACGGCTTTCTCGACGGCGGGTTTTACTTCGCCGGCGTTGCTGGACATTTGCAGAATGACCTGCGGGGCGCCTTTGGCCACAAAAAACTGTTTTCCATCCGAGGCTTTGACGGTTGCTTCCGTGCGCTTATGCACCGGGTCGAACGGCTGGAAATGGAGTACCTGGTAGCTTTTCAGCGCCTTATCGTCCTTTACGCCGCCGATCACGGCCAGGTCGATGGTGTCCTTATCTTCGGCGCGCGAAGCCAGTGCGGCCCATAGAATGACCTGGTTGGCAGGGATATTGTTCAGGCAGAAGGGATCGCCCAGCGTCAACTTGTTTTGGGTGAGGGTGCCGGTCTTGTCCGAGCACAACACATCCACGCCAGCTAGCTCCTCAATTGCCGACAGTTTGGTCACGATCGCTTGCTTTTTTGCCAAGAGACGTGCGCCGACGGCCATCGTTACCGACAGCACCGTGGGCATGGCCACGGGGATCGCGGCCACCAGAAGCACGAGGGCGAACTCCAACGTGCTGAGAATCGGATCGTGCCGGAAGAGCGCCACGGTAACGATCACCGCCACCAAGGCCACAGCGAGAACGATCAGGTAGTCGCCAATCTTGAGCACGGCTCGTTGGAAATGGCTGACGGTATGAGCTCCTTGCACCAACTGCGCCGTCTTGCCGAAGTAGGTCTTCTCGCCGGTGGCGTAGACCATCGCGTCGGCTTCGCCCCGCTTGATAATCGAGCCAGAAAACACCGCCTCGCCCGGTTTGCGCGTCGCAGGCAAAGACTCTCCGGTCAATGCTGACTGATCGACTTGAATGGGGTCGCCCGGCAACAAGCGTGCATCGGCCGGCACGATGTCTCCAAGGCACAGACGGATAACGTCGCCTGGCACCAGTTCCGCGACCTTCGGGGCGCCCCACTTTCCATCTCGCAGCGCCTTGGCCGTGACCGCCAGCTTCGCCTTCAACGCGGCAATTTCGTTGCCCGCTTGATGTTCCTCCCAAAATGCCACCATCGCGTTGGAAAGAAGCAGAAAGAGAATGATGAAGAAATCCAGCCAGTGGCGGACGATCCCCGACAGAATCACCGCCCCTTCGATCATCCACGGAATGGGGCCCCAAAAATAACTGAGGAACTTCAGGAATACGTTGGTTTTCTTTTCCGTGATCTGGTTTGGACCATATTGCGCCAGCCGTTTCTGCGCCTCGGCTTGGCTGAGGCCTTTCGGCGATGACCCCAATTTCTTCTCCACTTCCGGCATAGGAAGGGTTTTCAGATCGTCTTTCGGGTCGGCCGCATTGGGCTTGGACCCCGGCTTCGGTTCGGAAGTCTTGGGCTTCGATTCCGGTTTTGCTTCCGGGGCTTTGGTCGGTTCGTCAACGGCTTTCATGCTGAATATCCTTTCCGTTCTCTTTCCCTCCACCGAATCTCGCTCCGCGAGGTCGCAAGAAATCAGTGGATCTGCGCCGCAGCGGTAGTTTCATTCACGATTTTGAATTCCCAGAATCGAGTGGCCTACACTTTTGCTCCTGGCGAGTCAGCGACTCCTCCCCGCGGCAAAGAATCCGGTAAGTCGAGGCGCGCGACCCCGATCCGGTAGTCGGCCATGCCGTAATAGACGTCGAAGCGGTCCGGCGCGCCAAGATCGTCGCGGCGGTCGATGCCCGTGGGAAACACAACATTGGCGACGATCCCGTCGTGTTCTTGCGGCAACTCCGGCTTCAGGACTGGTTCCGGCGAACGATAGCGAATCACCTGCGGATGTTCTTTAGTAAGCACCATCACTCCGGCTGAGTAGCGCAAGGGGTGTCGGTCATCGTTCCGCTTCGGCGCTTCGCTCACGCCGTGGTAAATAATCAGCCAGCCGTGGCGCGTCAGGATGGGGGGAGTGCCACCGCCGATTTTGAGCCGCTCCCACGGCGATACCGGAGTTGCCAGCCGATGATGAGAACTAAAGCGGCCGAAGCGGATTGAATCAGGTCCCTCCAAGGCCATCGGGCAGTAGGATATCCAGATGCTTTCGCGATCGAGATCAACTTCACGGGAAGCGGGATGAGAGGCCGTTTCCTCTGGCCGAGTGCCGGGAAAGAGCGGCCGGTGGAGCATTGCCAGTTCCGGATGTCCGGATGGATTAGGAATGGCGATGGGGAATAGACTGGCATCTTTGTCGTCCACGTCGCCTAATTCCGTGTTGTGCCACGGACCAAAGGTCGCAAGTCCCAGACGCAGCCAATGGAATAGGTCCGCTGAGGATGCCAGAGCGATCCGTGGCCCTTCAGGCGAAAATGCTGTGTAGGACATGATGTAGCGCTGGAGGGGTACCACGAACGTGACACGAGGATCTTCGCAGCCTCCGCCGCCATCGGGCCGCCGTTCATAATCGGCTTGCGGCTCCAATGCTATGCCGAGCCGTTCGACGCCTATGGGGTCGCCGGCTCCATTGAATCGCACACGCGCAATGCCGATGCGCGAATAGTTTCCCTTTGCGACTATCCGCGGAAAGAGATAGAGCGCCCCATCAGGGCCACGCACCGCAGCCGGATTCAGAACGCCTTCGATCTCCTGAGGATTACCCGGCTCGGGCTCCATCAACATGCCCAGTCGTTGAAGCTTGAACCCAGTCACCACATTCACTCGCGAGGTAGCGCTCATGGATTGCTTTCTAGACAAGCCATGATTGCTTTGGTCACCGGTTTAGTCTCGCTCGGACCACGAACTGGAATGGAGATAACGCCTGCTTCTTCAGCCGGATAGTCGTTCCCTCCGGGGAACAAGGCGTCGCCGATAAAAATCATCTCTCTCAGGGAAATTCCCAAAAGGTCGCGCAATTTTTTGATGCCGTAAGCTTTGTCGATACCTGGTTTTGTGACGTCGATAGATGTCGCGCCACCCATGCGGACAGAAAATCCTGGAATCAAAGGGTCGAGGATCGCTTTGATTTTTTTTCGCTTGGCGTAATCGGGATCCCACTTATCCTTTTCTTTTAAAGGGGCTTGCTGTCCTAACGCCGAAAATGTTATTTGGCTACCCCGGTCTTCAATTGCTTCTCCCCAGACCTTTTCGACCTTGAAGCCTGCTTCAGCCACCGCCTTCTGCAGCGAACAGATGATTTTCTTTTTTTCATCCGCCGTGAAATCCTCCGAGTACAGTTTTTGCCAATCGCTCTTATATTCGAAAAATTTTGTTCCACATGTGGGAAGGAGCGAGAGATTCGCTAGGCATTCGTCATGGGGAAGATTGGAGAGCAGTTGTTTTTGGAACTGTGGCCAATCGCCGCCGGAGATTATCGCCACTTTGACGATGCCGAGGAGGTCATGCAGCAGTGCAGCCATTTCGATATCGAGAGACGATTTACTTTCGGCAAGTGTGCCGTCCAGATCAAAAACAATTAGCTTTTTCACAAGCCTTCCACCTCTAGATACCTGGGCTCTGGAGAAGCGTTTCTCGTCTTGCCGGCCACGTCGCTGCTACCAGGCCGCAAACTATTCTGGTATTCCAATCTCCAGCAAATTCACCTCATCGCTCGGCCGAAAAACACAAGCTCCGACCACAGCCGGCAAAAGCAACACATCACCTTTTCCGACGGCATAGGGTGCGCCGCCGTGCTCGACCTGTCCGGAGCCTTCGATGCATACGAGCACACGTGGAACACCAGCGGCACCCACAGTAAATGGCGCGTGCCCCCGCATACGCCACAACCAGAAATGTGCACAATGAAAGAGTCTCTCGCGTTCTACTGGAGCCGTCGCCTCCAGCACGGGCGTCACTCGGCCGCCCACACCGTCCGCGAAGTTAATGCTGGCCAGCGCGTGATCGACTTGGAGTGGCCGCGGCCGGCCGGTCTTCGCGTCAATATGATCCCAGTCGTACAGGCGAAACGTTACGTCGCTGTTCTCTTGAACCTCGAACACCACGACGCCGTCGCCGAGCCAATGAACCGTCCCGGCCGGTATAAAAACGCCGTCGCCGGGCTTCGGCGTGAAGCATGCGAGGTCGTCCGCGATTGTTTTGTTCTTGAGCGCCTGGCGCAGATCGTCTGCATTGATACCGGGCTTTAAGCCTGCATAGATGCGGCTTTTCGTTCCCGCCTCAAGTACGACCCATGCCTCTGTCTTCCCGGTTTCGCCGGCTGGTAGTAGATCGGTTTGTGAATCGGAGGGATGAACCTGGACGGAAAGCATTTCTTGTGCATCGAGAAACTTCAGCAAGAGCGGAAATCGGCGGAAGCGGTTGGCCAGCCTTCCCAACATTTCTTCCCGAGAGTGTTCCAGCAATTGAGCAATTGTTTGCCCCTTGAGAGGTCCGCTGGCAACGAGGCTCGGATGGTCATCGCGATCGCTGAGGACCCACGCTTCCCCGATGGGACCACCTGCGGGCAGCGGAGCGGAGAGCAAGTCCGCCAATCGCCGGCCTCCCCAGAGGCGATACTGAAAGATGGGTTCGAATTGCAGCGGGTATAGATGTGTTTCACTGAGGCGCACTCGCTCTTCAGTCTCATCTATCGCTAGCAGGTCTAACTCTCCTCGAGGAGCTATCGCGCTGCAATTGTGAGTAGGTGATTTCACCTGTTCTTGTTCCTTATTTACAAAAGCTCATGGAACTTCTCTATCTTTTGACGGCGGTAGACGCCGGCGGCCGCGGCTGGCTGCTAGGTACGAGCGACAAGTCATCGCTCATAAAGTAGACGCTTATGGCCACCACCATAAGGAACATGCCAATCCAAAAACGCCAATCGTGATGAGCGCGCTTCCAGTAAGGGCCGGGGTCGTGATGAACATGCTCGCCATCCACCGCTACGTCCTTTTGGCGATTGTGCTGGTTCTCATGCATCGGTTTCCTGCCTTTCTAATTCCATGCCGAACTATTTCGGAGCTAAGCCGCTCGAGCCCGGTCCCGTCCATTTCCAGTTACGAATCTCCGGCAGGTCTTGGCCATGCTGGTCGATGTAATGCTTGTGCTCGATGAGTTTGTCCTGCATCATCTGCTTCAGATAGGCGCCCTTGGCACCCAAATGCGGCAGCCGATCGATCACGTCCTGCACCAAATGAAATCGGTCCAGGTCATTCTGCACCCTCATATCAAAAGCCGTAGTAATTGTGCCTTCTTCCTTATAACCACGGACATGAAGGTTATGGTTGGTCCGGCGGTAGGTCAGCCGATGGACCAGCCACGGATATCCATGAAAGCCAAAAATAATGTGCTTATCTTTGGTGAAAAGTGAATCGTAATCTGTTTCGCTCAGTCCATGCGGATGCTCGCTTGCAGACTGCAGCTTCATCAGATCGACGACATTGATCACTCGTATTTTCAAATCGGGCAGATGTTGCGAAGAATAGAAACAGCAGCCAATATCTCCAGTGTAGGCGTATCTCCGCAACAGGCCATGACCACGTCAGGTTCGGCACCTTGGTCGTTGCTGGCCCATTGCCAGATGCCAATTCCTTCCGTGCAATGAACGACGGCCGCATCCATGGTCAGCCATTGCGGCAATGCGTGTTTTCCAGCAACCACCACATTGACGTAATGTCCAGCTGCGCAGACAATGATCAAAAACCGACAGTAGACAATTAGCATCGGGCGGAAGGTAAACGCGTACGATATCGGCCTTCTTGTTGATGACGTGGTCGAGAAAACCGGGATCCTGATGTGTGAAGCCGTTGTGATCCTGTTGCCAGACGTGGGATGCGAGCAAATAGTTCAGCGAGGCAATCTTCCGGCGCCATGGCAGTTCCAGACAGTTACCTTCAACCACTTGGCGTGCTGGCTGAACATCGAATCTACGATGCGAATGAAGGCTTCATAGCTATTAAATAATCCGTGCCGTCCGGTAAGCAAGATATCCTTCGAGCCAGCCCTCACACTGGTGTTCGCTGAGCATCGAATCCAGCACTCGTCCGGCGGGCGCGAGAAATTCATCATTTGCTACTTCCCGGGCGTCCCACTGACGATTGGTGACTTCAAAAACCGCTCCCAAAAGATTCGAGATCGTCTCATCGGGACCGAAGACACGGAAATTACGCTGGTCCTGATTCAGCTTTTCCACATCACGTAAAAAATTGCCCAATATGAGTGTATCTTGAGCCGTCAACAGCGCCGGGTGAAGGCACCTTTACCGCATGTTGCTGAAAGTCAGGCATTCGCAGATCACGCAATAGAATCCCGCCATTGGCGTGAGGATTTGCCCCCATCCGCCTATCACCCTTTGGTGCTAAACTCAGCCAATTCCGGCATGAGCCGCCCATTTTTATCGAAAAGCTCTTCTGCCTTATAGCTCTTCATCCAGCTTTCAAGCTGCTCAACATGATCGGGATGTTCGGGATCAACCAGAAGCGGCACCTGATGCGACCGGAAAGTCCCCTCGATTTGCAGACCATCGACGAATTTAGGCCCCGTCCAGCCCTTGGGTGACCTCAAGACGATCATTGGCCAGCGTGGACGAGTCTTGTCCTTCTTATTCCGGGCATTCCTTTGTATTTGACGGATATCTTCGATGACTTTTTCCATGGTCGTGGCCATCAGTTCATGCATCTCTTCTGGATCATCACCTTCTACAAAGTAAGGCGTCCAACCGCAACCTCGCAAAGAATTGCTCCAATTCTTCATGCTCAATGCGCGCCAGTACGGTCGGATTGCTGATCTTGTAGCCATTGAGATGCAGGATCGGCAGCACGGCTCCGTCGGTAATTGGATCGAGAAACTTATTGGATTGCCATGCGGTCGCCAACGAGGCCGGTTTCCGCTTCACCGTCACCGATGATGCAGGCGACGATCAGATCGGGATTGTCGAACGCCGCCCCAAAGGCATGACTGAGCGAATATCCTAACTCGCCGCCTTCGTGAATCGACCCCGGCGTCGTCGGCGCGACGTGGCTGGAAATCCCGCCTGGAAATGAAAACTGCTTGAATAACTTCTTTCATCCCGGCTTCGTCCTGGGTAACGTTCGGATAAACTTCGCTCCAAGTACCTTCAAGATAGACGTTGCCCACCAATGGCCGGCTCCGCCATGCCCGGGACCGGCAATGTAAAACATATCCAAATCATATTTCTTAATGACCCGGTTGAAATGCACATAGATAAAATTCTGGCCCGGCATCGTGCCCCAATGCCCGACCACCAGCGGCTTCACGTGCGATAGTTTCAGCGGCTCCTTCAGCAGCGGATTGTCGTAAAGATAAATCTGGCCGACCGAAAGATAGTTGGCGGCGCGCCAATAGGCATCCATTCTGTGGAGCAGCTCCGGGGAGATATTCGGAGAAACATCCGTGGAGAGCTCCAGGGAAAAAGTTTGTGTCTTCATGGTTCCGTTCTCCTTTGTCAGTAGAGGCCGGCAACGCCGCAAACAAACTCGACGATCATGCGTCCGCGGTCCGTCTGGATGACGCGGCCGACGATCTCCTGGCACCCCTGGAAATCACGCGCACATTCACGTTTTTTCTCTAGTTCGACTCAAAGGAATGTCAGTCCATCGCAAATACCGCCACGCACTACCGAAACGTTTCCCGCGATACCGCTGGCAACGCTTGAGCTTGGTCAGGAAAGCGGGGATGAAACAGCTCGGTCAATTGGGTCTGCCACTGAAGCTCCACAGCTATTCCGCCGTGATTGCATCGGTTGCTATGCTTAGGCCTGCCGATAAAACAAGTCGAAGGCGAGCAGCGGCGGGCAGGCCCATTGACAAAGTTTTGCCCACCTAACACGTCTGAAGGCTAAGCTCCGGCTGCTGCTACTGTTTCGCCTGCATGCACTGCATATTGGGAGGGATGGGTAGTTTCGATGATGTCCCTTGCCTTAGCTACCTCTGAAACCGTTCCGTGGACGATGAGCAGGAACTGATCTGTCCTTAGCGCAGCCTCGTATTTCACGATGCTGTCCTTGGGGATTCCCATGCCATAGAGTCCTGCTCCTAGCGCTCCAAGTCCGCCGACCACAGCTGCGCTTTCGAGCGCTCCTACGATCCATCCGACTACCGGTCCCGCTGCTAGGATTGGGCCAAGACCCGGAATCATGAAAAAAGCAGAGCCGAACAATAGTCCCCAGAAACCTCCCCAGAACGCGCCGACTTTGCCCCAATACTTCATGCGATCGCCACTGTTGTAGTAGCCCACCGCATGCTCATCCGTGTGGTATCCCTTCCCAACGATCGACAATTTTTTCATGTCGACTCCGCCGCGCTGAAGCTCCTTCACCGCTTGATCCGCTTCCGTATGCGTGGAATAAACTGCGACAACCGAATTTTGTGTCGTCATTTCGTAAGCTCCCTGGGCACTCGCCTTCTTTCTCGGGCCAAGAAGCTGAGTCCCTACCTGAAATATGCCAGTGTGCCGAAAACGAAACTGTTCCGTTTCGAACAGTAAGCTTGCAGGAATCACGCCGTTTCCTTTGCACGCAATTAAGCTGTGAGGGATCTCTCAGCCCGGCGCTGATCGCAAATTTGTTGTATCGGGAGGCGGGGGAAGCGTACGATGCGCGAGAGAGGTCCAAGCTCACGCAAGGAACATTATGTGTGCAGCGAAGGGATTTTATGAAAGCGGGGGCCGTCTTCGGGATCATTTTGATTGTCTTGGGGATCCTGACGCTTGCCTACTTTGCGTCACCTATGCGACTTATGGTTCAGGACATCGAACCGCATGAGATCAATCTGGTACCTCCAGTTCTCGGCGGCGTGGCGCTCATTTGCGGTTTCGCTCTTTTGTTTGCGACTCGACCACGCAGGTAATACTTGGTAGATCCAATTGCCGCGCAAGCGAAATACTGAACTAACGTTTATTGCTGGCACAATCGGTGCAACTGATGGGCACCCCATTTTCTGATGCATACTGAGAGTTAGTTTCCGGCAAAATCTGACCTGGAGGAAGGGAGATTTGCCGTGAAGAGGAAACGCTTCTCTGTAGAGCAGATGGTGGCGGTTCTGAAGCAAGCGGAGGTAGGTGTGCCGGTGGTGGAGGTGTGTCGGAGGGTGGGGATTACCGAGCAAACCTTCTATCGATGGAAAAAGAAATACGTGGGCTTGGAGATCGATCAGGTCCGGCAGTTGAAGCAGCTTCAGGAGGAGAACGGGAAGCTGAAGAAGCTGGTGGCCGAGCTGAGTTTGGACAAGGCCATGCTTCAGGATGTGCTCGCAAAAAAATTCTAAAGCCCTCGTGCCGCCGCCCAGTGGTGCACTACCTGTGCGGCGCGTATCGAGTGAGTCAGCGACATGCGTGTCGCACCGCGCAAGTCGCAGAGTCGACTCTTCGATACCGAAGCAGACGCGAGCCGAGAACCGCTCTTCGGCTGCGGATACGAGAGATCGCTCAGGTCCGAATCGGTTATGGGTATCGCAAGATCCGGGTTCTGCTGAAGCGCGAGGGCTGGCAGGTGGGCAAGAAGCTGGTGTATCGGCTGTACCGGGAAGAGGGCCTAACACTGCGCTACAAGCCACGGCGGCGGAGATGCGCAGCAACGAATCGCCGGGAGCGAGGCAAACCAACAGCTCCTAACCAGGTTTGGAGTTTGGACTTCGTGGCCGATCAACTGGCGGATGGACGAAGGTTCCGAGCTTTGACGGTGGTGGATGTGTTCACCAGAGAAAGTCTGGCGATCGAGGTGGGGCAAAATCTGAAGGGAGAAGACGTGGTGCGTGTGCTGAGCCGAATTGGCTTGCAACGGGCGGTTCCGAAAACGCTTTTCTGTGACAACGGCACGGAGTTCACTTCTCAAGCGATGGACCTGTGGGCGTATCATGCAGGAGTGCGCATCGATTTTTCGCGGCCAGGGAAGCCGACCGACAACGCGTACGTGGAATCGTTCAACGGCACGTTGCGGTCGGAGTGCCTGGACGCCCACTGGTTCACGTCGCTGGCGGACGCAAAGCAGATCATCGAGGCTTGGCGACGAGAATACAATGAGAGTCGTCCTCACCGGGCTCACGGGGAGAGGACGCCACACGAAATCGCTTGTGAATTCGCGGCTAGCCGCGAATTCACAAGCACCAAAACTGCCGGAGACTCACTCTCGGGGTGACGCAGAAAAAGGGGACCGCTCACAACAAACTAGTGACCACATCCCGCGCGAGCCAATGTTCCGGCTCGGTATACCGAAAAAGTTACAACGAACCTGTACCCATTAATTGGCTGCATGAGCGATGACTACGACAACCGCGCACTCCAGATTCATCGTTCTCTTCTCCGTGATTTCCTGCATCACTAGGCTGGCGCGAGACTGAATCCGGAGGTTCTCATCGACTCGGCCAGAATCGTCTCTGAGCCAGAAAGCCAACGAGCCACAGGTTTAAAAGCCGAACACGACGATTTGAGCCATTTGCCGAAGAGCGATAAGCACGCACTTATAACCTTGGATCCCGCCTGACACCCACCAACAGGAACATCTTCGAGTATTTGAATGTGGCAGTTTCCGTTGAACGCGATCGCGCCCCGTTCATGGACGCCTGAGGAATCTAAAGTAGAGAGCTGCGAACACCAGGACAATGCCAATGTTCACTGTCAGCCGTTCCCAGAATCGGTTTCTGAAGAACACGAAATCTACCCCGACTATGACAGCCGCCATCGCCACCACGTAAAGCACGACAGCTGCCTGTCTGCCCATTTTAGTCTAAGCCTTGAGCCAATCGCCCTTTGTCTTGGTGAGGTAAACGTAGTCGCAACCTTCGATTCCACAACACCAGTGCACACCCGGTTCAGCATCGATATTCTTTCGGCGATAGAGCCAGTGGTTGTGTCTCGGACACCTCTCGGTGTTTACGCCAGGCTCGTCGACGATATATGTTTGGCCGGCCGTCGCCATCAGCATGTAATAACCATCGGCTGAATCATACCGAACGCTGCATCCTCCGGAAGAGCAGTGATACGACGCTTGGTACCCGGTATTCGCACTTGAGTCGCCAGATTCGTATTTCATTACGTGGTTGTCGCGCGAGCAAAGTGGCCGAAGATGGCTGCTCAACACATCTGCCAAGACTTTAGTCATGACTTCTCCTAAGCAATGAACTGTGTCGCAATTCGGGCGGGAGGTTGACTACCGCTACCGAGCGTGTTCACAAATAGGCCGACAGGCAAAGTCCCTCTCCAGACTGTCGCACCGCGCAAGAAGCTAAACTGTTTAGTATTGGACAGCCCGAGAAAATGGGTTATCTCGGCAAAGCCATCCTACTTTCCGCCACATCCACGCCTTCCCCGCTGCACATGTAAAAGATTGAACGGTGTCCCGTATTGAACAGACTCCCATTTCCAGACTTCCTAGAATTCCGCTTTGGAATACGCCAACTGCAAGGCCAAAACGTCCGAACCAATTCGCTTAGCGGTTCGTGAACGCGAGATTCGTTACGAGCCTTCCGTCCACAGCGTTCACGATTGAATACGCGCTGACACGAGTTCTGGAATCGACGAACTGGTACCACAGTTTGGTGAATTAAAACTCTGAGGGAGATAAACAAATGTTGAAACGTCTTCTGGCTTTTACAACGCTGGCCATGTTTGTAACTCTGATCGCTGCTGCCTCCGACCGCGAGGATGATGTTACTCGCATGCAAAAAGCTACTCAGGTGTTCAAGGAAATCATGAACGCTCCCGATCAGGGCATTCCGCAGAATCTCCTGGAATCGGCGAAGTGTGTCGCCATCATTCCGGGAGACGTTAAGTTCGCTTTTGTCTTCGGCGGCAGCTATGGCAGAGGACTGGTCACTTGTCGCACCGAGCATGGCTGGAGCGCTCCTATGTTTCTAGCTATTGACGGCGGGAGCGTGGGCTATCAGATCGGGGGTTCTTCTACCGACCTCGTAATGCTTTTTATGAACGATCACGCCTTGCACAGTTTGCTCAGCGACAAATTCAAACTCGGAGCTGATGCTTCTGTTGCCGCCGGCCCCGTGGGCCGCAACGCCGCCGCTGGCACTGACGTTAAATTGAACGCCGAGATACTGTCTTACTCACGTGCGAAAGGCGTCTTCGCTGGAGTCAGCCTGGATGGTGCCGTAGTACAAGCCGACAAGAGCGGAGACAAAGCAATGTATGGCGACGATGTGGACCGCCATGAAATCCTCAGCGGCAAGGTTGCGGTTCCGGAATCGGCGCGGCCTTTGTTGCACGAGCTTCACGCATACGTGCAGCAAGCCCGGGCGAACCCATAAAACCTCAAGCGTCGAAGCTGCAAAGAGTGTTTGAAACCACACAGCACCGAATCTTCCTATCAACGGAAGTGCAGCATCGGCATCTTCGAGGTAACAAATGACCATCTCCGGGACGGACGTGCTCTTGGTCGGACGGAGTTTTCATGACGCTTCTACATTAACGGACCGTCTGCGGCGATGGGGCTTCCGATGCCATTTTGTCAGCAATCTGCGAGAAGCCTCCGATCTCCTGAGTTCGCTCCCAGTCGATCTCGTGCTCAGCAACACGCATCTGCCTGATGGAACCAGGTGCGCCCTTAAAGATGTTGTCCACCCGGCAAAGCCTCACACCAAGTGAGCGAGCGGCTTCTCTCCTTTCACAACGCGCCGCCGTCATGCCATGATGCCCACTTTCGAAGGCACTCCTGAAAACAGAGGGTAACGAAGTGCAACGAGGCAGCAGCGTCGATTAGGTCGAATGCAAAATCACCGATGAAAAAGAGCGGCTGGTTGCAAAGGCTGCGTCCACTTGTATGGTCTTGAGTGGGCCGCCCGCTAGGGGCGCTACGCCTCGATGATGTCCGGTAAATCGCTGCATTTCAGCTTCGGAAGCCGTCTAAGAATGTCCTGTTTGCGCTACACTTAGCAAGGTTCGAGGCAAGCTGTCGGAAATCACGGCAAGAAGGAAGATGAACCCCCTTTCCCTTTGTAATCTCCAGGCTCGTCTATTCCAGCCGTCGAGGTTCGTAAGCATTGCCTCGCGCGTTGGCTTTTCGCTGCTCTTTTTCGCGCTTGGTTGTTCGAAGCAACCTTCGCAAGAACCGGTCACGGTAACGTTTTTGGACGTGGAGTGGGACACCTCCACTCTGAACCCCGGATTAGGACACGAGTTACAAGAGTTCACAAGAAAAACTGGGATCCAGGTCAATCGCCTTCCTCGCCCCGATGGCTCTCTCAATCAGCTCGCTCTGTGGCGTGAGTTGCTCCAGAAAGGCGCTGCCACTCCTGATGTGGTCAGCATAGACGTGATCTGGTCCGGTATTTTGAACCAGTATCTCATGGATCTAAAGCCTTACTTTGCCACCCAGCTCTCCTCGCAAAATCCAGTGGTGCTCGCGAGCTACACTGTGGGCGACAAACTGGTGGCTATACCCCATCACGCCTATATAAGTGTCTTGTATTATCGTCCAAATCTTTTGCGAAAGTACGGTTATCCGGAGCCCCCCAAGACCTGGAATGAGCTTGAGAAGATGGCCGCTCGTATACAAGCGGGTGAAAGGGCCAAGGGCCAGAAAGACTTTTGGGGCTACGTATGGCAAGGTGGCGTCACCGAAGATCTGACCTGCAGCGGCCTGGAATGGCAAGTCAGCGATGGCGGCGGGCGAATCATCGAAGACAACCGGACAATCAGCGTGAATAACCCGCAAGTGATTCGGGCATGGCAACGCGCCGCACGCTGGGTAGGTTCCATTTCACCACCTGGCGTAACGGCCTACGGATTGTGGGACGCCCAGAACCTCTGGGGCTCTGGAAATGCCGCCTTCCTTCGCGGCTGGCAATCCGATTATAGTGTGATCACTGGCGGCTGGCCTTTTTCGGGCGAGCCGTCACCTTCGTCCACTGGCAATTCTGCCCAGATTGGCTTAACCAGCGTTCCGGGCGGAACAGCGGGGCGAGCAAGCACTCTGGGTGGGAACGGATTGGCGATTTCCCGAGCTTCTGCGCACCCGCGCGAAGCGCTTGAACTTATCCGGTTTCTCTTGCGAGGAGATGCCAAACTTACGAGCGGTAAGGAGCATTCCGTGCCCCCGCGGGACGTCGATTTCTATGCACTGCCTGCGATGTTGGATCCGTATCCCCAGCTTGCCAAATCTAAAGAACATGGAGCCGGTCTCGTGGCGCGACCATCCGTAGTTGCGGGTGAAAAATACGAACAGGTAAGCAGGGCGTACATCGGCGCCGTTCGCTCCGTCTTGACTGGCGAAAAGCTTGCATCTGTGGCTGCTGCGGAATTGGAGAAGCGATTGGTGGAAATAACTGGATTCCGTCAGGGATCGCCCTCCAAGTTGAATTGACTCTCCGGGAAAAGGGGCCCTAAGAGCTTCGCTTGTTCTTTGACGTTTCCCGGCTTCGAGTCCTTACTCGAACGAAAACGGACAATCTTGGTTCAGTCAAACAATGGGGAGTCACCAGTGGTCGCTAAACTTGCCGGATGGACTAAACAGACTGGCAAGAGATCGTTTGGCCTTCATCGGCTTAACATCGGACCTCGTTTAACGATTTGCTTTGCCCTCATCATCCTAGCGATGCTGCTCGGCAATGCTGTTCTGCTCTGGGAATTCCATCTGGCTCGCGTTCAAGCCGAGCGCCTAGACGGTGTCGACCAGGAGTTGATTGTCGTCTTGCAGGCGCATACCAACCTCATGTCATTTTATGAGCGCCTCGATACGCTAGCCCATTCCGAAAACGTCGCCGAACTCGTGACCGAAGCGGAACTTCTTCGTACTGACCTTCTTGAGGACAGTCAGCGCACCAGAAACGCCCTGACTAATTTGCCGCCGGAGTCAAACCTGGACCCAACTCTACTACCATCCCTTGAGGCCATTCAGGACGAACTGCCGGCGGAACTCGGGGCCATCATCGACCTGGCCAAATCGAAGGATTGGCAGGCTGTTCGACTGCGCCTTGCTAACCAAATCCGGCCCCTGGAGACCAGAAGTTCGGCTTTGGTCAAAATCATCGATCAACAGGTTGCCGATGAGCAGGCTAAAGCCGCCCTGCAAGTTGCGCGCTTACAGAGACGTGTACTCCTGATTGTCCCGCTTACAACCGTCTTTACCTTGCTCATCGCTGCTTTCCTAGGCTTGGCCATCACCCGCAGTATCGTCGGGCCGCTTGGGCTGCTCGTCGAGGGTTCGAAGGCCGTGGCCCGCGGCGAGTTTGAGCATCAAGTTTCTGTATTGGGGAAGGATGAACTAGCGCAACTAGGCCAGGTGTTCAACGACAGCGCCATGAGATTGCGCTCTCTCTATCAGACCTTGCAGAGTAGCGAGGCGTACCTTGAAGAAGCCCAGCGCCTCACGCATACCGGAAGCTGGGTGTGGCGCGTGGCGGACAGAGAAGCGCTGCATCTTTCCGACGAATGGTATCGCATCTACGGCTTTGATCCAGATAAAGGCCCGCCGCCTTGGGAAGAACGGCTCGAACGGATCCATCCGGAGGATCGCGACAAGTGGCAAACAACCATCGAACGAGCGATCTGCGAAAGCTCGGAATACGATGTGGAATTCCGAATCCTGTTGCCGGACGGCGCAGTCAGATACATCCACACTGTCGGCCACCCTGTGCTGAATGTATCCGGAGAATTGATCCAGTTTGTGGGCAGCTCAACGGATATCACCGAGCGAAAGAGTGCGGAACAGACACTCCGGCGGAGCGAAGGTTATCTAGCTGAGGCGCAGAGGCTGACGCGCAGCGGAAGCTGGGCTTGGAATGTGCGTACCGGCGCTCTCTTCTGGTCCCGAGAGCACTTTCGTATCTTTGAATTTGACCCTGAGAAAACAACTCCCACGTGGCCGCACATTCTCGACAGGGTCCACCCGGAAGATCGGGCCGGAGTCCAACAGAGAGCTGCTACAGAGTCCACTCGCAAGGACAGGGCGGATTCCGGAGGCGACTATCGAATTGTTCTTCCTGATGGAAGAATAAAGCATCTTCACTCCATCGCGCATCCCGTGATGAACGAGTTGGGAGAAATCACCGAAGTTGTCGGTACCACCATGGACGTCACCGAGCAGCGCGAAGCGAGAGCCGCTCTCGAAACCGCTTTTGAACAAATCAGGGAGCTCAAGGATCAGCTCTACAAGGAAAACATCGCGCTCCGAGAAGAAGTAGACAAGGTATCCATGTTCGAGGAGATTGTCGGCTCTTCGGAGCCCCTCCGGCGAGTCCTCGTTCAAGTCGCCAAAGTAGCCGCGACCGACTCCACAGTGCTCATCCTGGGTGAGACCGGCACAGGAAAAGAAATGATCGCCCGCGCCATTCACCGTCGGTCTAAGCGCGCAAATCGCGCCTTCATCCGTGTGAATTGCGCGGCGATTCCTCCCACCTTGATCGCTTCCGAGCTTTTCGGACATGAGAAAGGCGCTTTCACCGGGGCGTCTCAGCGCCGCCTGGGCCGCTTTGAATTGGCTGACGGCGGCACGCTTTTCCTTGATGAGATCGGAGAACTGCCAGCGGAAACTCAGAGCGCTTTGCTGCGCGTGCTCCAGGAACGCGAGTTTGAGCGGGTCGGAGGAAGCCAATCTGTTTCTGTCGACACGAGAATCCTATCGGCCACAAACCGAAATTTGAAGGCAGCCGTTGCAGCCGGAACTTTCCGTCAAGACCTGTTCTACAGGCTCAATGTCTTTCCGATTCATTTGCCTTCGTTGCGAGAGCGGGCGGACGACATTCCACTGCTCGTGGAATACCTCATTGAGCGGTACGCGAAAAAAGCGGGTAGAAAGTTCCGGAACATCGACAAGAGCACCCTGCGTCTGTTTCAGGATTACAACTGGCCCGGTAATATTCGTGAACTGCAAAACGTCGTTGAGCGCGCCGTCGTTTTGTGCGACAGCGAGACGTTTTCCGTGGATGAGACCTGGCTCAAGCGGGAACTACCCCACGAGTCGTCCCTCTTGACCGCCATTTCGAAAGGAATTGGGCGTTTGGACGAGACAACGGAAAAGGAAATGATTGAAGCCGCCTTGGCGCAAACCGCTGGCCGAGTTTCTGGCCCCTCCGGGGCGGCTGCCTTGCTTGGGGTCCCCCGCCAGACCCTCGAGTCCAAGATCGCGAACTTGGGAATCAACAAGCACAGGTTCAAGTCGGTCTAATTCCCCAACCAAAAGCCACCCTTATTTAACCGCCAGGTTTAATACGCCGCCCCTTTATCCAGTTCTACTCCACTATTTTGCTATTGAGTCCTTTCGCTCTTCCCATGGATCCAACGCGAGTTACGCCTGAAATCTCTGCGTCAATTGCTGAAAATCAGCAAAAGCCGAAATTGGGCAGGGATCTATCAAACAAAATCCTTTATTTTCAATAACTTGATGAAGGTCAACAGATTGCACATCCTCTTCACACCGAAAGGGCAGGATGACACTAAGAATAGAAAAATTGTCGGACTGTGCAAAGACCGTGCTTCGCGTCAGCGGAAGAATTGGGTCGGAGCATCTCGAGGAGCTAAAGATGGAAGTCGAGGGCCGAGGAGAAGGAACAGTTTTGGATATGGAGCACGTGACTCTCGTGGATGTCGACGGTGTGCGATTCCTTAGTGAGTGCGAGGCCAAGGGCATCGAGCTCGTGCACTGTTCGCCTTACATCCGTGAGTGGATCGCACGAGAACGACAAAGTTAAGCGAACGACGGGGGAATTATGGCTTGTCAGCGTGTGGTTGTTTGTACGGAAGAAAATTTGGCGGCCGAGAATCTCGCATTCAGGGATGAGTGTGAGGGGCTGGACGAGAGGAGCTTGGTCAGAGCAGCAAAGTGCGGGCAGAGCGTGGCTTTCGATGTACTCTGCGAGCGCCTCGCGCCTCGAATTCTGCGGTCTTTGTACCGCATAACGAAGAACCGCGAGGATGCCGAAGATGCTCTGCAGGATTCCTTTCTCAGCGCGTATCTTCACATAGTGGAATTTGATGGACGGTCGACTTTTTCCACTTGGCTCACTCGTATTGCCATCAATTCCGCTCTAATGCTCTTGCGGAAGAAGCGCAATTCACAGGAGATCGCGATCGAAGGTTCGGCCGATTCCGACGCGAAGCACGTGGCCTGGGAGGTGCCGGACCGTGCTCCCAACCCTGAGAAGCGCTATGCCGAGAGGGAAAGGGAAAATATTCTTCGTGGCGCGATTGGCAATTTGCGGCCGGCAATTCGAAAAGTGATCGAGCTCCAGCAATTGCAAGAGCACTCCATGAAGGAAACCGCGGCCATAATTGGCATTTCGGTTCCGGCCGCAAAGGCTCGTTTGTTTCACGCAAAAGCCGCACTCCGCAAAGCTTCGAGACTGAAATCCATCAAGCCCGGCCGCACCAATCGTTCACGGCTGCCTTTCATCGTTCGAACTGCACCGCGCGGTCTGCGAACCGCAGCGATAGGGAACTGAGGCCGAACGCGGGGCATACCCTTTTTGACCCGACGGTGAAGTCCGCAGCTTAATATGTCCTTCGATTCCAGGAGCGGAGTCATGACGCCAATTCCCGACAACGGAATGCAGCACCTTAGCAGCCCCTACTCAGTTCCCGAAACTCTCAAGCGCGTCGAATCCTTATTGCACGAAAAGGGCCTAACGATATTTTGCCGCATCGATCACAGCGGTGAAGCGGAAAAGGTCGGCCTGAAAATGCAACCGACGCAGCTCATCCTTTTCGGCAGCCCCAAGGGTGGCACACCAGTGATGATTGCTTCTCCCACCATCGCCATTGATCTTCCTTTGAAAGCATTGATTTGGGAGGATGCTGGCGGCAAAGTGTGGGTGTCGTACAACAGCCCGGAATATCTCCAGCAACGGCACAATGTCCCCGCCGATCTGGTGAAGAATATCAGCGCTGCCGGACCGCTTCTTCAATTGGCGGTAAAGTAGGCCGGTCCGCGGGCAGCATCGATCGTCTGGTGAAAATATATGCTCGAAAACGCCGCGAAGGATTCTCCGGAGGCGACTCGCGGAAATCCCAACCTGGCTCGCGATCATCTCGCCAATGAGCGCACCTTTCTCGCCTGGGTGCGCACTAGCGTGGCCATCGTCGTTTTTGGTTTCGCGATTGGCCGCTTTGCCATTGCCATCCGACAGTGGATGGCAATACAGGGTGCGGGACATGTTATACCGAGCACAGGATTCTCGGTCTGGTTTGGAGCGGCGGCGATTCTTGGGGGAGTGCTTGTTGGTCTGGCGGGGTTAGTTCGCTATCGACAGACCAGCAAACAAATTGACTCTGGAAGTTTCAAGCCCGCGGGTTTCATTATCGACCTCGTGGCAATCGTGACCGCGTTTTTCGGCTTGGCGCTCGCCGCCTACCTCATTTACGTCGAACTGCACTTCTAGCTACAGGCGGCAGATCAGCAGCTCTCTTTCATAAACCATTTCTTTCGGCAAGTGGTCGTGAAGCCCGATGAACAATTCTTCGTGCTCAATCACTTCCTTTCGCCAGGCTTCCCGGTCAAATTTTTGCAGCTCCTCGAACTTTTCTTTGGGCAGATCCATGCCCTTCCATTCCATGTCTTCGTAGCGCGGCATCCAGCCGATGGGGGTTTCTCTCGCCAACGCCCGGCCCTTTGTTCTGTCCACAATCCATTTCAGCACGCGCATGTTTTCCGAAAATCCCGGCCACATGAATTTCCCGTCTCCATCCTTGCGGAACCAGTTCACGTGGAAAATTCTCGGCGTCAGAGTAAGCGACCGCTGCATTTTTATCCAGTGACGGAAATAATCGCCCATGTGATAACCGCAGAAAGGAAGCATGGCCATCGGGTCGCGGCGCACTTTTCCAACCGCGCCTGCCGCGGCCGCGGTCGTTTCCGATCCCATCGTGGCCCCGATGTAAACGCCCGAGCTCCAATTGAAAGCTTGAAAAACAAGTGGCATTGTTGTGGCACGACGTCCGCCGAAGATAATCGCGCTGATGGGAACGCCGCTGGGATCTTCCCACGCCGGATCGATCGTCGGGCATTGCGAAGCCGGTGCCGTGAACCGCGCGTTCGGATGCGATGCCTTAGCGCCAGTCTCTTTCCCAATTTGAGGCGTCCACTTTTGCCCTTTCCAATCGAGGCATTCGGCAGGCGGGGTGTCCGTCATGCCTTCCCACCAGACCCCGCCATCAGGAGTTAGCGCGACATTCGTGAAAATGGAATTCTTGGCGAGAGTGGCCATCGCGTTGCGGTTCGTTTTCACAGAAGTGCCCGGTGCAACGCCGAAAAATCCCGCTTCCGGATTTATCGCCCTCAGTAGCCCGCGCTCGTCTGGCCGAATCCAGGCAATGTCGTCGCCGACCGTCCAAACTTTCCAGCCCTCGAATCCCTTGGGAGGGATGAGCATGGCAAAATTCGTTTTGCCACAGGCGCTTGGAAAAGCGGCGGCCACGTATGTCTTTTCGCCTGCGGGGTTTTCCACGCCAAGAATCAGCATGTGCTCAGCCATCCAGCCTTCATCGCGCGCAATGTTCGAGGCGATGCGCAATCCGAAACACTTTTTGCCGAGCAGCGCGTTGCCGCCGTAGCCGGAGCCATAGGACCAGATTTCCCGCGTCTCCGGAAAATGTACGATGTATTTTTCCTTGTTACAGGGCCACGGCACGTCTTTCTGGCCAGCAGCCAACGGCGCTCCCACGGAGTGCATGCACGGGACGACGCGGGGTATCCCCGTGTCGATCTGCTGAAAAACGGGCAATCCGACGCGCGCCATAATGCGCATATTAACCACTACGTACGGCGAGTCCGTCAGTTGCACGCCGATTTGCGACATGGGCGAGCCGAAGGGGCCCATGCTGTACGGAAGAACGTACATCGTACGCCCGCGCATGGCGCCATTGAAAAGGCTCTTCAGCTTCTTCCGCATCTCATACGGATTTTCCCAGTTGTTCGTGGGCCCCGCGCTGTCTTTGGAGAGCGAACAAATGAATGTGCGGTCTTCCACGCGCGCGACGTCGTTCGCATCCGACCTCGCGTAATAGCATCCGGGCCAAAGCTTTTCATCCAGCTTGATGAGCGTCCCGGACGCAACCATCTCTCTTAACAATGCTTCGTTTTCTTCTTGGGAGCCATCGACCCAATGAATCGCGGCCGGCTTCGCTAGCTCCGCCATCTTTTCCACCCAGCGCAAGAGATGTTCATTCTTGCTGAGAGGCACCGCTGTATTTCGGCCATGCATGCGTGTGACGTTCTTTGCCGCGGCTTCGTGCATGATAATAATTAATCTCCACTATCAACTTTACTAGGACCGCTGCGGAAAGGGAACTGAAGTCACGGTCTCGGGAGGCTTCGTGTGCTCAGAATTCTAAGTCGCTCTTGCAGGTAGGCTTGCGGATGCCAGGCCGCGTTGCAAAAGAGTCCGCTTCCAACAATTTGAAGCCCGCGGCCGCAAGAAGGGCGATTCCGGCAGAGCCTGCAATCAGCAGAGCCGCACGCCGAACGACGCCTTTCGTGCTTGTGGTAGAAACTTTCACAATCCTTCGCGGCCGATCAATCGGATTTGTAGGATCGAGGGGGTAACAGAAGCTGAACACCGAAATACCCAACAAAATAGGACTGATTGGGGCGCGTCGGTTCGAGGCTGCGACCGGCCATGAAAAGCAGAATCGCCGGGCGATGGATCTTATAACGACCGCCCAAGCCAATCGTAGGTTGGCTGTTGGATGGATGAAACGTGCCTTGCGAATAGAGCTCCAGGTCCATTTCGAGTTTTGAAGTTACATCGTGGCCGATGACCAGGCCTGTGAGCCAGCCGTCCGGGCCTTTGTGGACAAACTGATAACCGACTTCGTAATCTACGTCGACCGGGCCAAATTTCTTGGAAAACTCGAATGGCAAGAGGAACGTATCGCTGGCAGAAGTGATGCCACGGCGGACGGCATTGTTGGGATTGTTTAGAAAGAGCTGCGGGAAAACCGAGACGGACAGGCCATCCTCCCCTCCGTCGTAGAAACGCCACTTGACGCCGGGATTTGATTGACCCAGACCAAATTTCGTCGGGGAAGAGGGCGGTTGGACGCGCAACCAGGCATTTTCATACGTGAGCTGGATACGATCGCCGATGCCGAAATTGATGTCCACGTCAGGGGTGTGCGAGACGGACTGATCGCTATAGAAAAATGGCATGTAGCCGAGATTGATTTCCCAGTCGAGATTGCCAGGTGTGCCCGGATCGTTTGTGTAGAATGGCGGTCCGCCTTGGGCAAATGCGGGTGTGACGGCAATGAAGAGGACCAAAAGGAGGATTAGGCTACGCAACATAGCGAAGGGTCGAGACGAGCCAGCAGAAAGAATACAATGGGATCAAAGAGCACTCTTGGCCTCGCGCCTCCCCTCTCTCTTCACTCTGCCACATGTTTGTCGGTTGCTGGGCTCGAGCAGACTGGATTGACTTTGGCGCCCGGGAGCCAGGCTGTTGTGCCGCGCATGGGTAAGAGGAGGCCACGAGCGCAGGGAAAGCAAGAGTGGCCGGTCGATGGCAGAAATAGCTATTGTTCACGAGTTTTTTCTCGAGTCGTCGCAAACCTTCACATGCTCCGAATAAATCCCAATGAAAATGTAGCGATTCCGAGATAAACAGACGATTAATCCATGCTCGCGGCGACAACTGGTGGCGCCGGCAGATATACAACGAAGTGGCTACCTGCCTCATCAGAGCGGACTAATTCAAGCCTGCCGTGATGCGCCTGAGCAATCCACAAAGCTATCGAAAGGCCCAGTCCGGCCCCTCCCTCGCGTCCTAAACGCGATCGCGCGGGATCGGCCCGGAAGAACCGTTCGAATATGCGCGATTGCAACTCCCGAGCTATCCCCATCCCCGTGTCGGTAACGTGCACCTCGCAGCCCGTCGCATCAGCACGACAAGCAATTTTCACGCGGCCGCCCTCGGCGGAGTATTTGATCGCATTGTCCAGCAGGTTCAGGATCATCCGCCGTAGCAGCGCTTTATCGCCACGGACCATGCATTCCGCGGAAGCATCGACGCACAATTCAATCTTTTTCTCCCCCGCCAGCGTTCGCGCTGAGTGTGCGCAGTCCGCCGCCACTTCTTCCAAATAAACTTCTTCTTGCAGTAAGGGATATTGTCCCGAGTCTGCTCGTGTCAGCGTGAAGAGATCTTCCACGATCTTAATCAGCCGCGATGTTTCTTTATGCAGAATCCGCAGCGATTCTAGATAGTCTGCCGCCTTTCGGCCTTGCTGCGATATCGCCACTTCCGCTTCTCCGCGCAGAATCGCCAGTGGCGTCCGAAGCTCGTGCGAAGCATCCGCGATGAACCGACGTTGACGCTCGAAGGATTGATCGAGCCGGTCCAGAAGATCATTGAAGATTGTGGCCAGTTCCCCGAGCTCATCGTTTGCATTGAGGACAGGCAGCCGTTCGTGAAGGTTGCTCGCGCCGATGCGCCGCGCGCGCGCTCCCATCGCGACGACTGGAGCCAAACTCTTTCTCGCCAAGAAGTATCCGCCCGTCCCCGCGAGAAGCAGCCCCGCGAGAATCATCCACGTAAATGTCAGACGTATCGTTTCCAGCACTTCGTTTTGCGCGCGCAATGAATGGAGAATAATAAGCACATAGTGTTGGTTGATTGCACCGAACTGGCGCGAATAAGCTCGGAATCGAGCGTGCTCTCCTCGAATTGTTTCTAAAGCTACTTCTTTGTTATCAGCGGTTTGTGCGAAACGCTGAAAATCGTTCGACGCCAGCATACGGGACACCGAACCGCCGGATTTTGCCTCTGAAGAGAGAGCTTCGCCGGACGTAGCGACGACCTCCCCGACAGAATTCAGCACAAAGAAAAAGTCGCTGTCGGAACGATGCTCGATCATCGACTGTTTTGCCGCAGATAGCACAGCACTGCTCTGCGCGCTCGCGGCGCCTGCAAACTCAGCCTGAAATGTCACCAAGAACGAGTCCGCCAGCACCGCGAGATCCCCATCCGTCCGCTGCATCGACGTTTTTCGAACGATAAAATAGGTCGTTGCGGAAACGAGTACCAATACGACGGCGAGCACCGCCGAGTACCATGCCGTTAGCCGCACGCGTACGGAACTAAGCATGTCTCTTGTGATCTCGGCCATACGTTTTGTCCTGCGCGCGCCCCGTGCCCTCGGCATCCTCCACGGCTTTCAAAATATAACCGGCGCCTCGCCGCGTCTGTAAGAGCTCCGCGCTTCCGTCCGCATCGATCTTTCGGCGCAGCCGGTTGACATAAACCTCGATCAAGTTTGAGAAGGGGTCGAAACTTTCATCCCAGACGTGCTCGGCGATGTCCGCTCGGCTCACCACGCGTCCGGCATTCCGCACCAAATATTCCAGCAGCGCATACTCCTTGTGCGTCAGCGAAATCGCGAGTCCTCCGCGAGTTGCGCTCTGCGTCGCAGTATCCAAAACGAGGTCTCCAACATTCAGCCGCGGCGGATGCAATTCTGACGAGCGACGCAGCAGCGCGCGAAGACGCGCCAGCAGTTCGCGAAACTCAAATGGCTTTGTGAGGTAATCGTCCGCCCCGCGATCGAGTCCGCTAACGCGATCCTCCACGGCATCTCGCGCGGTCAGCATCAGGATTGGCATGTGCCGCCCGGCTTTGCGGAGCTTGCGGCACACTTCGAACCCGTCGGGTGCCGGAATCATCACGTCGAGAATGATCAGATCGTATTCGTTGATGTCCGCCTGATAGAGCGCATCTTCACCGGTCGTTGCCGCATCCACCGCATAAGCCTGTTCGCGCAGTCCTTTCACAACAAACCGGCTCACCCCTGGATCGTCTTCGACCAGTAAAATCCGCATGGCTGCATGATACGTGAAAGTACGCTGCGGAGTGCAGCCCCACCGGTCCGCTAGGAACCCAGAGTTCTCGCCGAATAAATGGAATTGAGATTTTGCCAGAATCGGTGCGAGTAGGGACTGGCTGCTTGCGCGCCTAAATGGTCTTGTCTTTTGAATAGCAAATCTTCTCGAGATTGCATTCCACGCACTTTGGTTTGCGCGCATGGCATATGCGCCGCCCGTGCCAGATGATCTGGTGCGAAAAAAGAATCCATTTTTCCTGAGGAATCACTTTCATCAGGTCCTGCTCGATTTTTTTTGGATCCTCATTTCGCGTCAGGTCCAGCCGGTTCGAAATGCGAATGACGTGGGTGTCCACGACGATTCCCGCCGCGATACCGAACCCCGTGCCTAGCACCACATTCGCCGTTTTACGCGCCGCTCCTGGCACGGTCAGCAACTCCTCCATGGTGCGCGGCACTTGGCCGCCAAATCTCTCGATAATGGCCTTGCTCGCTCCCATAATCGATTTCGTTTTGTTCCTGAAAAATCCCGTCGGCCGAATCTCTTGTTCCAGCTCGCTCGGATTCGCATGCGCGAAGGCTTCCGGAGTCGGATATTTCTTGTAGAGCGTCTCCGCCACCTGATTCACGCGCACGTCAGTGCACTGCGCCGAAAGAATCGTCGAAATCAGCAATTGAAATGCGTTGTCGTGCTTTAGCTCGCACGTCGCGGCCGGATACGCTTCGTCCAGCTTCGCCAAAATCGATGCAACCCGTTTCGGGTCGGATCCCGGGGCGGCTGTTTTCGCCCCGCCCGCACTCCGGGCAGTCCGCGCCGGCTTCGCCGCTCCAGTTTTCTTCCGCAGCGTCTTCGTTTTCTTCTTTGTTTTTTTTGTCGGCATGACGCGCAAGAATATCATACACGGTGGGACAGACCTTCTTGCCCGCCTCCCCTCTTGGCCGGCAGCGTTTGCTGCCGTTCTAATGGCGTAGAATGGCGCGGCGTTAGAAGGTTTTCAACCCCGCGAGCACCTTTCGAAACGCCTTTCCGCGATGGCTTATCTGATTCTTCTCTCCGGATGAGAGTTCCGCAAAGGACTTCTTCAGAGCGGGGAAGTAAAACACCGGGTCATACCCAAACCCGCCGCTCCCCCGCGGCGATTCCAAAATTTCGCCATCCACGCGTGCCGTCACAATCGCGATGGCTCGCCCTCGTTCCGCCAAAGCGATGGCGCACACAAAATGCGCCGCCCGTTCTGTATCCTTCTCTCCACGAAGCTCGCCCAGCAATTTCGCAATCCTATCTGCGTCCGTCGCGTTCGCCCCAGCATAGCGCGCCGATCGCACTCCAGGCGCTCCGTCCAGCGCCGGCACGACCAGCCCGGAATCATCCGCAAACACCCAACCATCTCCAAGTCGCGAATAATGCAACGCCTTTCCTGCGGCATTCTCGGCAAAGGTCGGCGCATCCTCTTCAAACAAGGGCAGGGAATCGAATCCTGGCAACAACGCGATTTCCGTACGCGCATCTAGCGCATTAGGCGCAGCGGTCACACCCCGCGCATCCGGCGACGCCATCGCCCGAAACTCCGCAAGTTTTCCTGGATTCGAAGACGCCAGAAACAACTTAACAAGCGCACACATTAACGGGCGCGCGCGCTGAACTTAACCGGCAACACCGCGCGCTGCTCTTCCGTCAGCCGGCGAATGCCAGCCGCGGCCAACGCAAGTAGATCTTGCATCTCGCTCCCACTGAACGGCCGCCCCTCCGCCGTCGCCTGAATCTCGACAAAATGGCCGCTGCCCGTCATCACCACGTTCATGTCCACTTCCGCGCGCGAATCTTCCTCGTACGCCAAATCGAGCAGCGCCCGGTCATCCACAATTCCCACGCTCGTTGCCGCAACCGTATCGATCAGCGGCGAACTCTTCAAAATCCCCGCTCGCCACCAGCCGTTCGAACGCGAACGCCAATGCCACGAAAGCACCCGTGATAGAAGCTGTCCTAGTTCCGCCATCCGCTTGAATCACGTCGCAATCGATCCACACCGTCCGCTCGCCCAGCGCTTCCTGATCCGTTACCGCTCGCAGCGACCGCCCAATCAACCTCTGAATCTCCAGCGTCCGCCCTGACTGTTTGCCACGCGTCGCTTCGCGTTGCGTGCGCTCTTCTGTCGCCCTCGGCAACATTCCGTATTCACTCGTCACCCAGCCCTTGCCTGTTCCTTTCATAAATCCCGGAACGCCGTCGTCCACTGTCGCCGTGCAAATCACGCGCGTGCTGCCAATCTCAATCAGCACGCTCCCTTCCGCCGTCGAAATAAAATCCGGCGTCATTTTCAACGGGCGCATCTGGTCCGGGCCGCGTCCATCAACTCGCACTCTTCCTCCTGCTGTCATCGCATTGGCCATCAGTGTTCTTGCCGTTTCCTCGCAAGCTGCGCCAGTTTGCCGGGCGTGTTTGCGAGTGTCAATCTTCAAGCTCCCTTGGGTGAACTCGGTTTCGTTGCCGGGGCGGCCACAGGCGCGGGTTTGTCACTTGGAGGAGCAGGAGCCACAGGCTTCTCCGCGCTCGGCGACGATCCGGGCGTTACCGCCGGCGCCGCCGCGCCAGGCGCCGTCAGACCGCCTTTCGTGTTCACAAGAAAAGTTCCCGTCAGGTCCAAATGCCCCGCCAGCGTTTCCACTTCCTGTCCATGAATCAATATCTTCAGCCGCTGCACCTGTGGCACATTTGCTTCCAACGTTCGCGTGATGGAATCCACAGCTAACTGCTCGCTCTGAATTCCCGAAGGTGTCGCCGTTGCCAGCGGCTCGGAGAAATCCGCAATGGCCGTCCCGTCTGGCAGCAGATAAAACGCAAGGAGCACCGCATCCGGCGGGAGCGTTCGCAGATCCGTGTCCACTGGCCCAGCCAGCAGCGTATTCAGCACCTGTTTCGCGCGCAGCACCGGATCGTTCGAAAGTGGCAACTCCACCGTCGAGTCCATCAGCGTCTCCATCGTCATTCCCAGAAGCCCAAAATAATTTCGCTTTTACTCGCGGTTCGCCAGGATTCACGGGAACCGTCTGCGTCAATTCTCTCCGCGCCTGCTCCGTGGTTTGTTGTTGTAACTTCGCCGCCGCCCGCAATCGCCGCCGCAAAATCGGAAAGTAAATCGCTCCAAAAATCACCGCCATGCACAGCAGGCTGACCGTCCATCTAATCCAGCGCGCTGTCACGGCGTTCCTCCTGTCGTTGCTGGCACTACGTAAGAAGGCCGGAACGCAGCGATGCCCGTGGCGATCGCGTCCGCCACTCCCGGCGCCATTCGATCCAGGTCCGCGCGGTTTTCCACTACAACGCTCGATATTTCCACCGCAATCGCCGGCGCGGCTGTCGTTCGCAATTGTCTTACAGCAGCGGTTTGCGCCGTGCTTGGCGATCCCTTGAATCGCTGCGCCAGCAATCCCTGCACCAAATCGCCCAGCTTTCCTGCTCAATCCTTGGAACGGCGTCTGCGCCCGGTCCCAGGGTATCAATCCACCCGCTTCCGTCGAGGCCGGCAAATCAGAATTGACGTAAACCCGCGCGGTCCCCGGCAGTCCCGTCGAAGCGATATGCAGCGTTACGAATACCGCCCCGCTCTGCGCGTTCGCAATCGCCGAGCGGTCATCAAACGAGGGGTCTTCATTCCCCTGCCTCGTTTGAACCACCTGAAATCCCTGAGATTCCAGCGCCCGGCGCACTTGGGCCGCAAAATCGAGCACGATTTCGCTCTCGCGAATCCCGCCTGTTCCCCGCGCTCCCGGATCCGTCCCGCCATGCGCCGGATCAAGAACCACGATATTCAACCCTGCTCGTGGCACGGCTGATGGAATGGTTTGGGGAAGGCTTTGCGGCGGCGCGATCGCCGCCGTTGCAGGCGATGCCTGAGATGGCGCTGCAGACGAAGCGGGCGCCGTTTGCGGAGTCGCCGGCGAGGAGAAACTCAGCGCCACGACTCCAGAAAAAAGCAAGAAAAAAAGCGCGCCTATCCGAAGTCCGTTCAGGACCCAGGCGCGCTGCTTCATTCGAGCGATATTTCCCACGTCGAGCAGCATACCAAATCTCTTCGGCATTCCGCGCTGCTCGAATGCAAGCCTCTGCGAAAAAGGGACGGCCCTTGGACCGTCCCCTCACGAATCGCGATGGCAAACTTGATTCAGCCGATAGCCGCTTTGTTGTTGCGAATCGGACCGCTCCAAAGTCTCCCGCCGCAATCAGCCCTGCGGCTGCGCTTGCGGAGGCTGTTGCTGCTGTTGTTCCCGCCGAGATGCGCGCAAAGCACGAACATTGGCACGCATCTGTTGCCGCTGCTCTGGCGTCAAAAGCTTCACCATCTGCATGCGGGCGCTGTGCCGCAGTTGATGAGTCTTCGCTGCCTTTTGATCCGCCGTTAGCGATTCATCCTCGTTGACGGCAGCCAATTGCGCTTTCGTGGACTCGTGAATTTTCTTCATCGCCGCTTTTTGATCGTCAGTCAGGTTCAGTCCTTGCATCGCGCCATGCTTTCTTCCTT
Source organism: uncultured Acidobacteriota bacterium (assembly GCA_963804545.1). Taxonomy (GTDB): domain Bacteria; phylum Acidobacteriota; class Terriglobia; order Acidiferrales; family UBA7541; genus Acidiferrum. The sequence continues at coordinate 353,541 of CAWDQW010000003.1, read as the reverse complement.
CTTGCTGCGCTGGCGCGGCAGGAGCCGCCTGGCTCTGATCTTGTGCCGGTGGCTGGGAGCCGCTTTGTGCGCGGCTGATTGCCGGCGCAAAAGTCAGCGCCAGTAATCCGGCGGCAATCGCGAGCTGCTTTGTAGTGTTCTTACTGATCATTGGGGTGTCCTCATTCTCTTCCGGGCTGGCGTTCTATCACTTACCCTCATCTAACCCGCACGGCTGCCGAATGTCGCGCTACCTGTCCTTCAGGAATTGGCTGCCGCTTCTCCTTCATTCTGAAAGACATGCCACAATTCCTTGCGCGAGATAGATCCCGCAGCGCTTGCTCGATAAAAAAACCGCTCGGCCATCGCATAGCCGAGCGGCGTAGTTCTTTTGTATTAGCGCGCTAGTTCGTCCGGTCTATTGCACTTTGAGGGGTTGCAGACGCACCTTCCCGAGTGACGAATTTACGCTTACGACTCCATTGGTTTGAATTTCCTCCCACCGTGCCAGCGTGCTCTTCCCCGCTGCTTCCCACTTCTCGGTAGCCGCGGACGCATCCGCTGAAGGAGCAACATCCGCTCCCTCGACAATCCCCATCAGCGTTCCCAGCGCCGCCGACACTTGCCGCAGTGTCGCCGGTTGGGTCCCGGCATGGTGAATCCAAAACCTCCAAAGCCGCCGCCCGCTGCAGACCCCGCCACGGCCCCAATCTTTTTCTCCAGCTCCGACAGGGCTGCCACGGCCTCCGCATTTCCCGAAGCTTCTTTTTTTCGCGCCGTAATTTGTTTTTCTAAATCGTCCGCGCGCGTCACTGCCGCGGAAAACTCTCCCACGCCCGCAGCCAGTTTCGAAGCCATCTGAAACTGCCGCTGCAAATCTGCCGGGCTCGTCTTCACGTCCGGATCCATCTTCACCACCAGCGGCACAGAAACGGTTTTTCCCGCTGCCGTGAGCTTCACCTTATACTGCCCGGGAACCGCCAACGGGCCTCCGCTACCGCGCCGAGATCGTCGCCGTGCTCCTGCGAACGCATACCGCAAGTCCCACACAAACCGGTGCATCCCGGCCTCAGCCGGCAGCGGCTCGGCGTCGTGCACCCAATACATCGGAATATCCAGTTCGTCCGGATTGGTCTTTGGCATCTCGTCGCTGCTCGCAAATCGCCGTATCGATTTCCCCGCCGCATCGAAGATCTCCAGTTGCACGGGTTCCGTCTGCTTCTCTTTCAAGTAGTAATCCAGCACCGCTCCGGTCGGCGCGTTTTCCGCTTGCGGTTCGTCGAGCGGTATCGGTGTCCCCTGATCCGCGCCCGGCCGCACGCGATACGCCGTCTGCGGCTCGAACAGCCACGCGTCCGCGCTCGCCAATATTGCGCTCCACTGCCGCAGCGACGTCACATCGTCCAGCACCCAGAACGCGCGCCCAAACGTCGCAATCACCAGATCATCGCCATGCACCACCAAATCGCGCACCGAAGTTGTCGGCAGATTAAATTGCAGCGGCGCCCAGTTGTTCCCATCATCAAACGACACGTACACGCCTTTCTCCGTGCACGCATAAAGGAGTCCGGCTACTTTTGGATCATCCCTCACGCAATTCAGAAAGCTTCCTTCAGGAATCCCATTCGAAACCCGCTCCCACGTCTTCCCGAAATCCTTCGTGCGGTAGAGATATGCCTGCAAATCCTCCAACCGATGGCGATCCACCGCCGCATACGCTTCGCCGGAGTGGAATCGAGACGCGGAAATATGAGTGACTTTGCTCCACGGCGTCAGCTCTTTTGGCGTAACGTCATTCCAGGTTTTCCCTTCATCGCGTGTCAGATTGCACCAGCCCGTCATCCGTTCCCACCCAAATCTCGCCCGCCTTCAGCGGTGACGGCGCAATCGTATAAATCACTCCGTGCCTTTTTCCCGGTGGGATATCCGCCGCCGTCGCCGCATCCAGATTCGCCGGAATCCCCGGATCTTCCCGCGTCAAATCCGGGCTGATCTTCTGCCAGGAATTTCCGCCGTCCGCCGTTCGAAACAAAACTTGCGCGCTGAAGTACAGCACGTGCGGCTCGATCTCCGAAAAGACCAGCGGCAAAGTCCATGTCCGCCGGTATTCTCCGGGATACATCATTGTCGGAGGAATCTGCTGCACTTCTTCATTGTGAAAATCCTGCCGCACCACCGATCCACCATAAATAATTTCGGGATTCAGCGGATCGGGCGCCACGTAGTCGCTCTCCCCGCCCGCTTCCATCGGCCGCCAATCTTGAAAATTCAGCGCTCGCCACTTGCTGCGGCTTGGTGTGGCCGCCGCACCGCTGTCTTGCTGCGCGCCATACACCCAGTAAGGAAATCGATTGTCCGTCGCTACGTGATAAAACTGCCCAGTCGCTTGGTTGTACCAGGAACTCCAAGTCTCTCCGCCATTTCGCGTCACGATCACGCCTTGATCGCATCCCAACACCATGCGCTGCGCGTAGTCCGGATCAATCCATAGCTGGTGATAATCGTCCCCGCCCGGCGCGCCCTTCACCGCGGTAAACGTTTTTCCGCCGTCGCGCGAACGGTACATCGAAGTGTTCGGCACATACACCGTGTCCGCATCCTGCGAATCCACGCTCACTTCGCAGAAATACCATCCGCGTCCCCAAATGCGTGCATCTTTCGAAACGCGCGCCCAATTCTCCCCGCCATCGTCCGAGCGGTACAGTCCGCCTTCCTTCGCATCCGCAATCAAGTAAATCCGCTCCGGATTGCTCCGCGCAAACGCAATCCCCATCCGCCCCAATTCCTCGGCAGGCAAACCGTGTCCCGTCAATTGCTCCCAATGCTCGCCTCCATCCTTTGAACGATAAAGCCCAGTCCCTGGCCCTTTCGACGGTGGATAGATACTCCAAGGCGGCCGCCGCGTCTGCAGCAAAGCTGCGTAAAGAATCTGCGAATTTCCCGGCTTCATCGCCAAGTCGATCGCGCCGGTATTTTCATCCTTGAAGAGCACCTGCTGCCAAGTCTTCCCGCCGTCGTTCGAACGAAAAATCGCCTCGCTCCTTGTTCGGCCCGTATGCATGTCCCAGCGCCGCCACGAAAACTTTCTCCGGATCGTCCGGGTCCACGACTATCCGCGCAATCTGCCGCGAATCTTCCAGACCCGATGTGCGCCCAAGTTTTTCCCGCATCGGTCGACTTATACATTCCATTTCCATACGAAATGCTCGATCGCATGTCCGCCTCGCCCGATCCCACGTAAATCACCTTCGCATTCGAAGGCGCCACCGCTATCGCACCGATCGATCCAACCGGCTCGGATCAAATATCGGATTCCAAGTCCGACCCGAATCGTTCGTCTTCCAAACGCCCCCATTCACCGACCCGAAGTAGTAGACGTCTGGCTGCCCGCGCACTCCTGTCACCGCCAGCGACCGCCCCGCGCGAAACGGCCCGATCGACCGCCACTTCATCTCTCCAAAGAACTTTTGATCGAATTTCGGCGCCGCCTGCGGCAAAGCCGCAGCAGTCGCGTGCACAAATAGTGCCGCACCAGCAACTAGCAGGAGTAGTAGGAAAAGCCGCAAATTTTTCACGGTCTAATCTCCAAATGGAAATAGAATTTAGAAATGAACTGTGGAGTATACCAGCAGCGCGCACGCCGTGCGGCACCCTTTGGAGTGCGGCAGCTCTGCTGCCGCTTTCCCCAGCGACTCGCACGCTCCACATTCGGCGAGCTTTTCTAGTCGCCCGTAACCGCGTTCGGCGTGGCCGCCGGAGCAATCACCGATCGCCGCAAAGGTTTCGTCGCCGCGTACAGAACGACCCCGCCCATCATAATGATCAAGCCAAACATCAGCCCATTGATTCCTAGAATGGTTTCACTCTCGCTCTCAACCATCGCCAGGCTCATCAGCAAAAGCGGAAAGACCCCGCAGGAAATTGCGCCAACCAGCCCTCCGGGCACCTTAAACTCGCGCTTTAGTTCCGGCTCCCGTATTCGCAGCACCACCAGGGTCACGAACTCCAGCATCAAGCTCGCGCCATAAAGCATAATGTCCAGCGTAACGAGCTTCTTGAATCCCAAACCCAGGCACAGCGCCCAGCAGCTCGCGCAAACCAGAATCGCCACCCATGGCGTTTGCGTTTCGCGGTTGTCTTGGCAAACACCTTCGGCAGCATTCCGTCCCGCGCCATCGCCAGCGGAAGCCTCGAATAGCTCATCACCAGCGCGTTGAACATTCCAAACGCGCTCATCATTCCGCCAATCACGATCAAAAAGCGCAGCCACTCGAATCCCAGAATCTTCCCGCCCATCAATCCCGCGATCGTCGCCCAAGATCCGTCAGCGCCAAAAGTCGAGGCCGGAATCCCCGTAAAGTAAACCGCCAAGAAACGGCAGTATGTAGGTCAACGAAACAAGAACCACCGCCGCGATCATCGCCTTCGGGATACGTCCTCTGCGGTCTCTCCACTTCCTGCGCAATCGTCGAGGCATTGTCCCAACCCATGTAATTCCACATCGCCACAAGCACACCGCCCAGCAACCCCAGGCCAGTTGCTTCGGCTGCTCCGTGACCACCGCCGCTGGCGAAAGCTCCGATCTTAAACGGCGCCATCACGACAATCATCGCAAACGGCGCCGAAAGAAAAAAGAACAGCCACAGCGATGTGATCCCCACCACGCGAATTCCTAGCAGTTGAGCAATCGCGCAAGTCACCACCACAAACAACCCAGCCATCACCGCATGGCTTCCCGACCCAAACCACGGCGACATCTGCTTCAAATAAAACACAAACAGCGTCGGGTAAATCGCCATATCAAAGATGCTCGCCACCAACGACAGCCAAGCCTCTTGAAATCCCCAGAAATTCCCCAACCCGCGCCGCACCCAGGCGTAGTAACCGCCCTCCGCGGGCAGCGCACTCGAAAGCTCCCCGATCATGAACGCCGTCGGCAAGCACCACAACACCGGCAAGAACAGCAAAATCAAAATCCCATGCCCGTAACCCGCGCCATGAACGATCTCTTCCGTCCCATACGTCCCGCCCGACACCATGAAAAATGTCGCCGCCACAAGCGGCCAGAGCGTCAGCTTTGCGACCCTTTTTTTCGCGGTTGAAATTGCAGTGGGAAGGAATCTGGGCAGGAAGGGATAAAGAACTCAATTTTTACTCTCGTCCTCCTAAGCGATTCTCACTCGCGCGATGGGTAAAGTGAGTTCGCATTCGCAGAATACAAGGTTCACCCCTGCATGCAACAAAAAAATGCACCCCGCTGAATATTTTTTCATGCAGCCACAACTTTCGCGCGGCGCCCAGCCCCACGTGGCACAGGCTTCAGCCTGTGCTCCGACGAGCGCGAGAGTCTCAACAACGTCACCATCCCAACCGTGCCTTCTACCGCCGCAACAACTCTCCGCCTTGCGCCGCTTCATTCCGGCTGCTCCGCTCGGCCTGTGCTAAACTCCGCCTTCCTTCTTCGCGCTCGTTCGACTCGCACGGTTCATCCTAGGAGCCATTCGACATGAAGCTCGTTCCCTCGCACTACCCTCTCGTCGCTCGTACTCGTGCCCCTCGCTTAGCTATTCGTGCTCCAGTCGGCCCAGGCTCTTAGGCCTCGCCCCATCACCATCGACGACTACTTCCAAATCCAAACTGTCCACGGCCCCAACTCAGCCCCGACGCGCAATGGGTCGCCTACACCGTGGACACATCCACCCTGAAAACTGATAAAAACGAATCGCGCATCTGGATGATCCCGCGTCACCGGCGGCGACGCCCTCCCCATGACTGCCGAAGGCGTCTCTTCCGCCCATCCCTCGTTGGAGCCCCGACGGCAAGCTTCTAGCCTTCCTCTCCGAACGCAGCGAGGGCAAGACGCAAGTCTGGCTCTTAATCGACAGGGCGGCGAAGCCCAGCAACTTACTGACACGCCTCAAGATGTCGAAGATTTCGCATGGTCTCCCGATGGACGCCGCATTGTCCTCGTCCTCAAAGATCCCGAGCAGCGAAGAACTCGACGCCGCCAAAGAAAAATCCCGCGCTGCTTCAATCCCTCGGACATGCCTCCTGATCTCCGACCCCGAAGACAAAAAAGTCCAAATCCAAAAAGCCTTGGGTCATCGACCGCCTCCAATTCAAGCTCGATGAAGTCGGCTATCTCGATCGCCGCCGCACCCACCTCTACGTCTTCGACCTCGCCAAAAAGTCTCTGACCCAGATCACCAGCGGCGACTTCGACGACTCCGAACCCGCCTGGTCCCCTGACAGCAAACTCCTCGCCTTCACCAGCAACCGCTCCACCGCCGACCCCGACCTCACTACAACTCCGACATCTGGGTCGTTCGCCGCCTCAATACCCGACAAAGCGCACACCTCACCCAAATCACCACCAACCCCGGCATAGACATCTCACCCACCTGGTCCCCCGATGGCAAATCTATCGCCTATGTCACCATGCTCGACCCCAAACTCTTCGATTACGCCACCCATCACCTCGCCATCTCTCCCGCCGCCGGTGGCCCTGCCAAAGTCCTCACCCTCTCCCTCGATCGCATGGTTTCCAGCCCGCGTTTCTCTCCAGACGGCCGATCCATCTACTTCATCGCTGGACGACGATGGCACGCAAAATCTCGCCCGAATCCGTTTTGGCGACGGTCAAATGGGCGCTCGCCCAGTTTCCGGATCTGTTTTTGTTAGTTCCTACTCGGTCGGGAGCGGCGCTGCCGGGGATGCCGCTGTCGGCACGACAGTGGTCCAAATGGCCACGATCGACCGCCCCGACGAGATCTACGCACTTTTCGGTGACAAACTCACCCAACTCACCCATGTCAATGACGCCCTCTTCTCCCAACTCAAACTCACTCACGGCGAGTACGTCCACTTCAAAAGCAAAGACGGCACCCAAGTCTCCGGATACCTCTACAAACCGCTCGATTACGTTCCCGGCCAAAAATATCCCACTCTCCTCATCCCGCACGGCGGTCCCGTCTGGGCCTATTACGCCGAATTCTCCCACCTCGCCCAGCTTTACGCCGCCAACGGCTATGCCGTCTTATTTCCGAATCCACGTGGCTCTACGGGTTACGGCCAGGACTACTGCAAAGCCATCTTCGCCGACTGGGGCAACAAAGACTTCCAGGACGACATGGCCATGGTCGATTACGCCATCGAGCAGGGAATTGCCGACCCCGACAAACTCGGCGTAGGCGGCTGGTCCTACGGCGGCATCTCCACCGACTTCATCATCACGCAAACCACCCGCTTCAAAGCCGCCATCTCGGGCGCCGGAGCCGCCGAGTTCTCCAGCCTCTATGGCCACGACCAATACCAAAAGGACTACGAAACCGAGCTAGGCCTCCCCTGGGAAAACCCAGCCGCCTGGACCAAAGTCTCCCCGTACCGCAACGTCGCCAAAGTCACCACCCCCACTCTCTTCATGGGCGGCAACATCGATTGGAACGTCCCCATCCTCGGCGGCGAGCAAATGTACCAAGCCCTAAAACGCCTCGGCCGCACCACCGAGCTAGTCGTCTACCCCGACGAATACCACGAGTTCTCCCTGCCCTCTCATATTGAAGACCGCCTCAAACGTGACCTGGCGTGGTACGCCCACTTCGTTAAAGGCGATGGCACTCCCGCCCGCCCGGCCGAGTCCTCAGCCGAACCAACCAAATGATCGGCCGCGACATGGCGTTTCAAACTGCCTCCGCGCAAAATCCCTCGCACGTCCCCGCCCGGGGAGCCGGAATTGGTTATGGAATTTCTTTTGATCGCCGCTGCGCCTGCCTCGACCGATACATTTCGGCATCTGTTCTGCAATGGAGCGCGCTATAACGCGGACACTACGGAAGATCCAAGTCGATGGAATAGATTTCGTACCCGCCTCGGACGGCGATGACCATTGGTGATCCGTCTGGCATCATCTCCGCAAACCTGCATCGCACGACGTTGCCCTGCAATATCGATTCGAAGCTCATAACTCGTTCCACTTTCCAATCTCCAACACGCATTCGAAAGAGCGGCTCTCCCGGTGAAGGAATCTCCTGAAAATAAAAATATTTTCCGTCTGACGTCTTTCGCAGGTGATAGAAATTGTTGCCGTGGGCTACGGTTTTCCAGCGGCGCGTCTGAAAGTCGAACACCATCATCGAGGACTTCTCGCCTCCAATGAATCCCACGAGGTACCGCCCGTCGGAAGAAAACTCCGGGTCCGTCATACCTTCTGATTCAGGAATTCTGACCGTCTTGCGCGACTTCAGATTTAGGATGAAGAAGCCGCTCTCATCCTTCGGATCGGCGTCGCTGTCCAGGGGCACGGAATACACAATGGACTCTCCATCGGGCGACCAATCCGGCGTCCGATGAGGCCGGTCATTCGGTAGCAACTCTTCTGACGGTCCGCCATCGACGCTCACCTTATAAAGATTGGAAGGACGTCCAATCTTTGCTCCCTGGAACACGATCCAATGTCCATTGGGGCTCCAGTTCGGGAAAGCCTTGTAAGCCATCAAGTCCATCGCCAGTTCCGTCCGTTGCGTTCCGTCTGGCCTGCTACGCCATAAAGTCCAGTCGCCTAAAATCACGGCCAGCCAGTCTCCTTGGGGAGAAATGCTCGCGGCACGACCCTCAGTCGAGCCAAAGACCGAAGAAAACGACAGTTTGTTGCGTGAGACACGAAGCAACTCATTTTGCTCGTTTGCGATTCCAACGAGAAAAAATCTCCGTGGGTCTGCACTGGGCAGCACGGGCCCGAGGCTTATTGGCGCGACGCTCAAGCGCACGGGGGGCCCGGGCTTGAACCAGCCTGTGAGTTTTCCTTTCTCGCGCCGGGCCCACACGCTCCCGATGCCTACATTCGGGTCTCCCTTGTTGGAGCTAAAAAAATAATACCGGCCATCCGTAGACCATTGCCCGCAACAATCAAATTGCGGGGCATGCCGCTCGGGAAACAGCGGGTGGAGATTACTCCCGTCCCTCGAGACTTCCCAAAGAGAGAATTCGTAGTTCTTCTCATCCGATAAGGTGAACCGTAGTACTTTTCCGTCTGGCGACCAGGCCACTCCCCAGGAATTGCATGGCAGGCCTACAAGCCTGTGCGCGTTGCTCCCATTTCTTTCGCAAACGTAAATTCCGTCTTCTTTGCTGTATGCGATCTCGCGCCCATCAGGAGAGAAAGTTGGATCCCTGCCAGACAAATTGCTCAAGCGACGGGGTGAACCGCCGACCGAGGGCAATAGCCATAATTCGTAGTTACTTGACGAACCGGAGGGAGTTGTTTGCACCAAAAACTCAGAACGGTCCGGCGCAATGTCTGCGATCTGGGCGTTTTCTAAAGATGAAGGAAAGGGTTGCATTTCGCCCCCAGAAACGGGCATCTGCATCAATTTAAATCGGTCGGGGTCCCTCCTGAGGAAAAAGATCCGCGCACCATCCGTTGTTAGCCCACCCGACGGTTCAACATGGCCAAAATGCGTAAGCTGTGTAATTTGCAGAACTCGCGGCGGTGGCAAAGGCGAGACCACTCGAAAAACTAGCAAGCCCACCAGCAACAAGGTGCCGCTTGCTGCGAATGCCTTCGCGAGGCGTCCCATCTTCCAACGCGGGCTGGTCGGCCGCGCTGCTTCGCCCACCTCAGACTGCCTCGCCTCTTGAGCCAACTCCAAATCGCCATCGGTGCCCGCCCGTTGCCAGCCTTCATTGGTTCGCCCTGCAGCTTCTGCCAGTGCTGCATCGACAGTAGTTTGGCTGTGCGTGGAATTCCCGTTGCCCGCCGTTGATTCCATTATTCTTGCCTTGGCAATGAACCGATACCCGAGCCTCGGTATCGTTTCCACGTAACGGGGCTCCGTCGCCGAATCCCCGAGCACCGCACGCAGCTCTTTGATGGAAGTGTTAAGGCTTTGTTCGAAGTCTACAAACGTCTCTGCGGACCACAGTTTCTCGCGCAGTTCTTCGCGGGTAACCAGCTCTCCGGAACTATTAAGAAGTTCGTTCAAGATTCGGAAAGGTTGCGGCCGCAGTTTGAGTTTGACCCCGTGCTTATACAGCTCCTGCGAGCGAGCGCGGAGTTCAAATGGGCCGAAAGAGAAGTTTCTGGAAGGGTTCTCCAAAGGACACCCCGTCAAACTTTGCCGTCATTCTGTTCCGTTCCCGTCTCCATGTCCAATATAAAATCTGCGCTTTCAGTAGCTTGGACCATCAGACATAAATCCACGAATTCTTCAGCTTCCCTCCATTGACCTCGCAGCCGCACAAGTGAGACTAGCAGGCAGGTCGTGTGCGTCCATTGCGCTTCCGGGAACAACCCGCCACGCGGCTGCAGGAAAAGTTCTCCATCGTTGTCCTCGGCAGGGGCCATCGATGGAGAACTAATCCTGACCATTTACGAGGATCAACTTGACTTTAAGATACCTGGGGCGTGTAGCACTGATCGGCCTTCTCTGCGTGGCTCTCTCCACCACGGTCCAAGCGGATCAATTGAAAACGACTGGAGAGGAAGCGATCGCTGGCATTGTCGCCGCAGTTGCGGTCGTAGTGGTCGTAACGGTCATAGTCATTCACCAATCGTCTTCCAATCGCACGGTTACGGGATGTGTCAGTTCGGCCCCGGATGGGATGCTGGTGACCAACGAAAAAGACAAAAAAGTCTACGCGCTCTCCGGCGACACGGGCGGCGTCAAGCCCGGCGACCGCATGACGCTACACCTCAAGAAAATCAAAACCAAGGGCGGAAATACCCTCACCTGGGAAACCAAAAAAGTGAGCAAGGATTTCGGTACCTGTCAGCCATGAGCGAGTTCTGTCACATCTTCTCTTTCTTGCATTTCCGAGCGAGCTATTCTCAAAAGGAGCCGCTGTGAAAACATCCAAGAAGCTAACGGCCGAGAGTTTTTATTCAATCATTCTCCCGCTCTTACTGTTCTTGTTCTGCCCAGGAGGAGTTCGTGCCCAGTACCTGATCGTTGACTGCACAGGGGCAACTCCGTACGCCTACCCAAGCATCAACGCAGCGCTGCCGAATGCGACATCCGGCAGTTTCATCCTGGTAACCGGGCCCTGTACGGAAAATGTGTCGATCAGCGGCATGAACGCGCTAAGCCTGGGCGCCTATTATGGGCAGACGGCAACCTTAAATGGCTCAATTTCCATCATTAATTCACAAAATGTGATGCTCTACGGGCTCAACGTGACCAACACCGCAGGAAACGGCATTTCGGTGTCCAACAGCAGAGGGACTTCGATAAACGTTTGCACCATCAGCGGGAATGCCGGGATGGGCTTGAGCGTTGCTGGAATGTCCGATGTGACCGTGGGAGCCAGCGGAGCGTTCGACAAGAACGGCAACGGCGGAATCAATATCAACGGCAATTCGCTCGTCGCTCTGGTTGCCTGGGCCGGACCGGTGGACATCAGCAACAATAATGGACCGGGAGTCTGGGAGTCTGCGGGTAGCCTGTTTTCGACCCTTGGCCCAACGACCATAACGAACAATGTTTCCGGAGTGGGGACGAATCCTGGATACGGAATCGAAATTCTCGGCGGCGCGCGGGCGCAAATCGGCAGCTTGTATGGCCCGAATACAATCACCGGAAACCAAGCAGGCGGGGCCTTTCTACAAGAGAACTCGGAGATTTCCTTCTTCAGTCTCGGGCAGCCAAATGTGATTCAGGGCAACGGGCCCGTAGGGGTTTCGGTGGGTCTCGGCAGCCAAGTCACCTTCTACGACATCACCGGGACGGTCAACGCTCAAATTTCGGACCATACCAGCGCCGGCGTGGATGTCTACTCGAATAGCCAGGCGTACTTCAACGGCGCGAACCAGGTTCTGCAAAACGGCACTGTTTCGGACCCGCGTAGTGCAGGCATCCGTGTGGATGGAAACTCGCAAGTTCTGATGCGTGGCGGTCAGGTAACACAAAACAACGGACCGGGAATTCTGGCGTTGGTCAACTCCAGTGCGGATTTTACGGGCGTTACGTTTGGCGGGAACCTGCAAGGACAAATCATCACCTGCGATTCGAGTTCATGGATAGTCAGCGACCTTGCGCAACCGACCAGTCCCTTTCTACCGGCAGGAGTGACCTGCAGAACGCCTAATGCTCTCGGCAATCGCGTTTTCTTCAATGCGGTGCCGACAACGCCGGACTGGAGCGCGTTTAAGGCGCTCTTCAATAGGTATGCGAAGCTCGCGGTTAAGCAGTGATCCTGCAAGAATCGGTCGATCGACGGGCGCCGGCCTCCTAAGCGGTTCTCCTTCTCGATTGGGAGCGGGCCCGCACCATTTAGCGCGCTCGCGGTGGAAATTGGAGGAACCGTTCATGCGCTTAACGATCATTGCGTTTTGTGTTCTGGGGTTGCCGTGTCTTTCCTCGGCGCAGGCGGCAAGTGCATCGTGGACGAATTTGAGCGTGATTCAACCCGGGCAGAAGATCCAGGTTGTTCAGATCAATTCGAAAAAAATCTCCGGAACATTCCTGAATGTCTCCGACCCCGGCATCACCCTCCAAGAAAAGGCCGGTGAGAAAACCATCGAGCGGCCAGACGTCCGCATCGTCCGTCTTATGAAAAACAAGCATCGTCTGCGTAACACGCTCCTTGGCGCTGGCATCGGTGCCGGCGCGGGGGCAGGCATCGGCGCAGCGTCCTACCGCCAGAAATGCGGACAGGGAGGCACACCCGCAGGTGGGATCGCCCTCATCTGTGGGCAGCCTTTTTTCTCCAAGGGATTCGATACCGCCTTTGGCGCGCGGTCGGCTTCGTTGGCGGCGCAGCCGTCGGCGCCCTGTGGCCGACTAGCAGAATCATTTACCGTGTCGGCGGCGCGAGCTGATCATGAATTTGCCGCACCGCCTAATCCTCCAGAACCCAAGGTCGTAGTGTGACATGCTCTAACCCCGACAGGCTTTGACAGGATTTGCCTTCGGCTTTGTTACGCATGGCAAGGAGGGCGTACGCGAAGAAGAGGAAATTTGGCAACAATCCTCTGCGGACTCCTAGCCGCCTACTCTTCTGCTGGTCCCAAACGCGCGCTGGCGCAGGAGCTGCAAGCACAAACCACGCCCGCCTATTCGCAAACCACCGATGGCTTTAGCGCCCAGTTTTCTCCCGTCCTTCAAGCCTATCAAAAAGATGACGCCGCCGAAGGACGCTGCCTTCTCGAGCAATTTCGCATTCCCAACTCCGCACCAACCTCGATCAGCTGCAGCTTCGAACGTGCCGGCAATAGCCCAGCCATCATCGCAATGGGAGGATTCTTGCCAAGCCGAAAAAACCAATGCAATTCGCAGTTACAATGCGAAGCCCGATCCCCCGGTCAGCTCCGTTGACGGTTTCCGGATCGTGGCGTAGCCTTGCCCGAGAAGAACGCAGACACCCTTTCATGTCATTCCCTGTTTATCTTCACGTCGGCCCCTTCCGCTTCCATCCACACCTCGTCTTTGAAACCCTCGCATACTTTGCAGCGTTCAGAGTGTATCTGTGGCTTCGCAGACGAAGGGGCGACGCTATCGACGATGCCAACCGCTGGTGGGTCATCGCTGGTGCGGCGGTCGGCGCCGTTCTCGGCAGCAAGTTACTCTATTGGTTTGAAGATCCACGCTTGACGCTGGCGAATTGGAACGCCCCGTCGTTCCTGATGAGTGGCAAGACCATAGTGGGCGCCCTTATCGGCGGATTATTTGCCGTCGAATGGGCCAAACGACGTATTGGAGTTGCCCAGAGGACCGGCGACTTGTTTGCCATCCCGCTTTGCATCGGAATTGCCATCGGACGCATCGGGTGCTTTCTGACCGGACTGGAAGACCACACCTCCGGCTCCCCCACCTCGCTGCCCTGGGCGGTAAATTTCGGAGACGGCGTCCCGCGCCACCCGACTCAAATTTACGAAATCATCTATGTCCTGGCTCTTGCGGCTCTCCTGTGGAGAGTTTCTCGCCAACCATTTCCTGACGGTGATCTGTTCAAAATCTTCATGGTTGGCTATTTCTCGTTTCGCCTGGCAATCGATTTCCTAAAGCCCGATGTTCGCGTTTTTCTGCGCTTGTCCTCCATACAATGGGCCTGCGTGGCCATGCTGCTCTATTATTCGGCGGACATTCATCGCTGGTGCCGCGCGGCAGTCACGCCGGCCTCCCCCGCCACGGCGTCCCTTTCGCAGTCCGAGGAGACTTCTTGATCGAACCGTCAATCTTCCGCAGTGTCGGTCCTCCTCCTCCACCTGTCAGGAAATCCCGCCTCGTTGCCATTGTGCTTACGATTTTTTGCGGAGCCTTGCTCGCCGTCGGCTCCTGCTTTGGATTGGCCATCAATTTCAGCGGTCCCAGCAAAACGACAAACACGCTGCTTGTATGCGGAATGATCGCCGGAGTCGTTGCGTTTCTTGCAGGGGTCATCTGGGCGATCGTGGCGATTGTCTTGCATGTCCTACGCTCCAGGAGCCAACAACCATGACCGCCCGCGTGCGCCCCTATATGTTCTATGACGTCGCCCTTACCATCTGCTCCACCTGTTTTCGCAAACTCGAAGGCAAGATCGTTTTCCAGGACGACAAAGTGTTCTTGCTAAAGCGTTGCCCGGAGCACGGTGCCGAGCGCGTCCTCGTCGCGGATGACGTCGACTACTATCGCCGCTGCCGCGAAGTGTTCCTCAAGCGCCCGGAAATGCCTCAGGTTTACAACACGCCCGTGAAGTGGGGTTGTCCCTACGATTGCGGATTGTGTACCGACCATGAACAACATTCCTGCTTGACCTTGGTCGAACTCACCGACTCCTGCAACCTGCGTTGCCCCGTCTGTTACGCCGGAAGCGGTCCCGAGCGCACCGAACACCGTCCCCTCGCCCTCATCGAGAAAATGTTGGACGCCGTTGTGCGCAACGAAGGTCAGCCGGATGTCGTGCAACTCTCCGGGGGCGAGCCGACCCTCCATCCCGATTTTTTCAAGATTTTGAAAATGGCCCAGGCGCGGCCCATCCGCCACTTGATGGTGAATACCAACGGCCTGCGCATCGCCCAGGACGAAGAGTTTGTGAAGCGCCTTGCCGAATATCAATCAGGTTTCGAGGTCTACCTGCAATTCGATTCTTTCGAGCGCGAAGCACTTCTGGACTTGCGCGGAGGAGATCTTCGTGGAGTGCGTCAACGAGCATTGGATAATCTGAATAAGTACGAGATCTCGACCACTCTGGTCGTGACCCTGAAGAAAGGTCTGAACGACGGCGAAATCGGCAAAGTAATTGATTTTGCCCTCACCCAGCCCTGCGTCCGCGGCGTCACCCTGCAACCCATTCAGGACGCCGGCCGCCTCGAGAATTTCGATCCCGCCACCGACCGGCTGACTCTCACGGAAGTCCGCCGAAAAATCCTGCAACAGACAAATGTTTTTCGAGCGGAAGACGTAATTCCCGTTCCTTGCCATCCCGATGCCTTGGCCATGGCCTACGCACTGAAAGTCGGCGGCAAGGTCGTTCCCTTGACGGGAATCATGGAGCCACAGGTGCTCATCAACGGCGCGCGCAATACCATCGTCTACGAAGAAGAACCAGGTGTTCGCGATTGTCTCTTCAAACTCTTTTCCACGAATCATTCGCCAGAGTCCGGCGCTGCATCCCTCCGCGATTTGCTCTGCTGCCTCCCGCGCGTCGACGCCCCTCCCGAGTTAACCTACAAAAATATTTTCCGAGTGCTCATCGTCCAGTTTCTTGACGCCCACGCTTTCGACGTTCGCTCCGTCAAGAAATCCTGTATTCACATCGTTCATCCCGACGGCCGCTTGATTCCTTTTGATACTTACAACCTCTTCTATCGCGACGACCTCGAAACAACCCGTCTCGCGCCTCTTCGCGCCGCCGCTCTGCCTGCTTCTTCCGCCGCCTCATTCACTCATCCCGCTACAAACCTCCTCCGAACCATACGACCCGAATCGCTGGAGCCATCATGAAATCCGCCGGCTCTCTCCTTCGAAAATTCCGCCTCTATCCCTTCTGGGCTCAGCTTTTGCTTACTCTGGGCTCCCTGATCGTCCTGGTCGTCCTTTGGTCCGCCTGCGGTTTGCCGCCACCCGCGGCTCATCGCCCAGTCGTGGCAAGACCCCAAGGGGATTGGAATACCATGGGAGGCCCTGTTCTGGCGCTTGTCTACGACCCCAAAGGAGTTTGGCTCGCCTCCGGCAACACCGACGGCGTGGCTCGCCTCTGGGATGTCTCGACGGGCCAAGTCATACATGCCCTGCGGGGCCACCAGGGCGGCGTAACTTCTCTCGCCGTCAACTCCGACGGAAGCCTGCTGGCAACCGGTAGCGCAGACAAGACGGTAAAACTTTGGAACCCCGCAAAAGACGTGGAGCTTCACACCCTTGTAGGGCATACGGGTCCCGTTACCGGCGTCGCCGTCAGCCCGGACGGGCGCTGGCTCGCTTCGGGAAGCCTTGACGGGACGATCCGCATCTGGAGCGTCTCTGCGGGAGAGCTGATCCGCACTCTCGAAGGGCACAAGCAGGCAATCAACGCCATCGCTTTGAGTCCCGACGGTCAGTTGCTTGCCTCCGCCAGTAACGACACCACCATTAAGCTGTGGGACCCTTCGACAGGGAATTTACTCCGCACTCTCTCCGGTCAAAATTCGCGCGTTCTCTCGGTGGCCTTCAGCCCGGATGGCAAACTCCTTGCTTCCAGTGGGATCCAGCTATTTCCCCGTGACCGCAAGGCTCTCCTCAAACTCTGGGACCCCGCCAGCGGAAAGGAAGCGTTTTCCTTCTTCGGGCTTCACGGTGATGCCACAACAATTGCATTTAGGCCAGACAACAGAGTTCTTGCCAGTGCCAGCGGGGGTTGGGACGTCTTCTCAATCAATTCCTGGCTCCTCACCGCGCGAACTCCCTTGCGTACTTGGAATGCCAGCCATGGGGTGATATACGCGCTTGCCTACAGCCCCGATGGCAGTTTGCTCGCCTCCGGAGCCGCCGATGGGCGCATTCGCCTGTGGAATGGCGGCTCGGGTGCCCAGCAAGCCAGGTTTGCGCCCGAGGTTTTTCATTTTTCTTACAACCTTCACATCTCCGCTCAATCCCCCGAGTAGCCGTTCAGCGCTAAATATCGACTATGCCCTTAAAACATTTTAACTTTCTCGCTAATCCCATGCTTCACCTTCATGTCTTCTCCTCCCCAAACCCGCTTACATCTCGCTTCGACCGCCACGTCCCTCATTTCTTCTTTCCTTCCTTTGCGCCTATTCCTCCCGCTTCCTCCACTTGTCCCTCCAATATCACCCAACCGTTCCCCACTTTTTTCACACCCAGATAACATCGCGCCCACAGCAACGCCCGCAACTTCAATCCCTCCATGCGGTTACTTCACGGTTCTCTGGATATCCGGGCGATGGGTTGCCAGCCTCATGCCATCCTTCCTTTTCGATTCTCATTTCGCTTCGGGTTCGACTCCCCCCAAACTGTTTCTTCAGCTCCCATCCCCGCTACGTTTGATGCCTCTCCGCAACTTACCGAAATTCCAGCGATTTGAAGTTCTTTCGCTGCCACTCTTACGAACCGCATCAACCTTAACTCCTGTGTTTGCCACTCTTACAAAAAACATGGGGGGGTAGGGTGGCATCGACCTCCCGCCACCTCCCGGATCTCCAAAGGTCACGTCTCCCTCCCTGCAGCCCGGAAAGTCGGATACAATCTGCACGCTCTAACGGCGGACTCGTGCCGGCGCGGGCGAATTTTGTGTGGGAGGCTATCGTGAAACCTTCGAGGCGAGAGCTTTTGATCAACGGCAGCGGCGCGTTGCTGGCCATGGCATTCGGGTTGACCAGGCCTTCGCGCCTGTTTGCGAATCCGTTGGGCAAGCCGATCGGCTTGCAGTTGTACACCGTGGGGGCGGAGCTGGATAAGGACTACGACGGGACGCTTCGGCAAATCGCCGCGATCGGATATAAGGAAGTCGAAACTGGCGTCTCACCAAAGCACAAGGCCGCCGACGTTAAAAAGTCGCTGCGAGACGCCGGATTGGGATGCCAGGCCATTCATATGAGTTTTGGAGGAATGGAAGAAGCGATCCCCTATGCAAAAGAAATTGGCGCGAGATATGTGATCTCGTCCGTGACGCTGCCTAAAGTTCCCGAGCCTGGCAAGTTCGATATGAAAGCATTCATGGCGCAACTCTCTGCGCTGACCGCGGACGACTTCAAGAAAATCGCTGCGCGCTGCAATGAAATGGGTGAACAAGCAAAGAAAGCCGGCTTGCAGTTCGGCTATCACAATCACAATTTTGAGTTCAGGCCGCTGGACGGCGGCGCAATCGGCTACGACCTCATCTTGCGCGAAACGGATCCGTCGCTCGTCAAATTCGAGCTCGACTGCGGATGGATGGCTGCGGCCGGCCACGATCCCGTCGCCTACCTCACGAAATATCCGAAGCGCTACAGGCTGCTGCACATCAAGGATTTTCAGCCGACGGCCAGCCCTTCGGTCGGACTCGATGAAAGTGTCCGTCCAAAGCCGGCCGAGTTGGGTCGCGGGCATATTGATTACAAACCGATTTTCGCCGCCGCGAATAAAACGGAAGTGGAATTATATTACGTTGAACAGGAGCCGCCGTTTACCACCACGCCTGCCATGGAAGCGATCAGGATCGACTATGATTACCTGCACGCGATGGCGTGACGAATGTTTGAACGCTTTCGCGTGTCCGGCCATCGAACTTCCACGTCGGTTTGATGTAGACTTTCCGTGGTAATCCCGCTGGAAGCGAGGAGTTTTCATGAAGCGACGCGAGATGTTACGAGCAAGCGTTCTTGTTGGCGCGGCGGCGGCGTTGCGCCCCGCCCTTTCCAATGCCCGGACTGGAGCTCAAACTCCGGCGCGGGCCTCCGAGCTAACCCCCGCCCAAAGTGGCGTAGACGCTTCAAAAGATCTCTCAGCTCCCGGCTGGAAGCCGCTTTTCCTGGACGAACACCAAAACGAAACGCTCATCATCCTAAGCGATCTCATAATCCCCGCCACGGACACGCCCGGCGCCAAAGAAGCCCTCGTTAATCGCTACATCGATCTCGTCCTGGCCGCCGAAACGCCCGACACGCAGCGAGCCTTCCTGAATTCGCTCGGCTATTTGGATGGCGAAAGCATGAAGCGTTTCAAATCCGCATTTCGCTACCTTTCCGCGGACGACCAGGATCTCTTGCTTCACGCGCTTGCCTACCCCCGCGTCGGTGGCGGCTGGGCTGGCGATACGGGCGCCGTGGCCGATCCAGGCCACACTCATTTTGTAGCTCTAAAAGAGCGCATCATGATGGCCTACTACAGCTCGCAGATCGGTGAAAAAGAATTAGGGTGGGACGGTGCGTTTGCGCACGGTCCCTATCAAGGCTGCGAACATCCAGAGGGGGAACACAAGTGAGCGGGACCTATATCACTCTCAACGCTGGATTGGCACAAGACCCTCTGCAACAAACCTACGATGCCATTGTTGTTGGTTCCGGAGCCACTGGCGGCTGGGCCGCGAAGCAACTCTCCGAAGCGGGATTGAAAGTGGCGTTGCTCGAAGCAGGCCGGGCGATCAGTCCAAAAGAGTTTACCGAGCACATGCCCGCGTACAAGCTAAAATATCGCGACCACTCGCCCGAAGTCGCGCGCACGCGGCCCGTCCAAAAACAGTGCTACGCGTGCATGGAATACAACTACGACTGGTTCGTCAACGACCTCGAAAATCCTTACAGCACGCCGGCCGGCAAACCATTTACATGGCAGCGGCTGCGCATTCTCGGCGGGCGCTCCCTTGTCTGGGGCCGCCAGAGCTACCGCATGAGCGACAACGATTTCAAAGCGGCAAGCCGCGACGGTTATGGCGACGACTGGCCGATCAGCTACGCCGATCTTTCGCCGTATTACGATATCGTCGAGAAATACGTAGGCATCAGCGGAGCCGCCGAAGGAAACGAGATGCTGCCCGACGGCCAATTTCTCCCGCCCATGAAAATGAGCTGCGGAGAAATTCAGCTCCGCGAGCGCGTTAAAGCGAAGTTCGGCCACACCGTCACGATCGGCCGCACCGCGATCCTCACGCAGAATCACAATGGCCGCCTCCAGTGCCACTATTGCGGGCCGTGCGAGCGGGGCTGCATCACGTTTTCGTATTTCAGCAGCCCGTTTACGACCGTCAAGGATGCCATCGCTTCCGGCAACTGCACGCTCATCACCAACGCGGTCGTGAGCCACGTGGATATGGACAACACTGCCAACAAGGCGCGCGGCGTAACCTACGTCGACCGCCTGACCCGGCAAGTCAAGGAGGTCCGCGGCAAATCGGTGATTCTCTGCGCGCAAGCGCTGGAATCCACGCGCATCTTGCTGAACTCTTCCACTCGCGAATATCCCAATGGGCTGGCCAATTCGAGCGGCGCGCTCGGCCACTATTTGATGGATCACGTCGTTGGCGGCGGAGCCTCGGGCCGCCTGCCAAATTTCAATCCGCTCCCCAACGCGAACGAGCCCGCGCGGCCCAACGGAATTTACGTTCCGCGCTTCCGCAATACGCCTTCAAGCAAAAAGCATTCGCAGTTCATCCGCGGCTACGGCTACCAGGGCGGAGCCGAGGCTGAATTCAACTTCAACGCCGAAGGCTACGGTACACAGCTCAAGAGGGCCGTGAAAGAAGGCGAATATACGGTTTCGCTCGGCGCTTTCGGCGAATCGCTGGCTCGCTGGGACAATTACATCGAAATCGACCGCGACCTGAAAGATGCCTGGGGCATTCCCGCGCTGCACATCAACATGTCGCACGGCGACAACGAAGCCGCGCTCATGCAGGATGCCGGCGCCACCGCAGCGGAAATGATCGAAGCCGCCGGCGCAAAAGACATTCATGTGCAATCCAACGTCGAAATGCCGGGAATGGCCATCCACGAACTGGGAACGGCGCGCATGGGAAACGATCCGAAGAAATCCGTGCTCGATCCTTTCAATCAGTCGCACGACGTGAACAATTTATTCGTGATGGACGGCGCGAGTTTCGTTTCCTCTGCGTGCCAGAACCCCACGCTGAGCATGATGGCGATCACCGTTCGCGCTTGCGATCACCTGATTGGCCGCTTCCGCAAGAACGAAGTCTAAAGCGGAACGAGCCAGCCCCGGTGAAACGCATTCACGGGCCGCTGGCGTCACACACCATGCAAGCAGCACCCTGTGGCGGCTCCATGAAGAATCAGAAACGAAAGTTCTAAAACGGAGGAGATTGTGCGTAAGCATGCGAGTGTGTTTGTGATTTTAGCTTTGCTCCTGGCGGTTGTGCCGGGCAGAGCGCAGGCCCCTGCTGTAAGCCAATCCGAGCTTGCGGCCATTCATCAAATCAGGGAAGAAGGTTTTAGCCCCGCGACTTCCAAAGTCATGGAAATCATCAGCTATCTCTCTGATGTCCACGGCCCGCGCCTTACAAACTCTCCCAACGTGAAGGAAGCCGCCAAATGGACCACCGACACGATGAACGAATGGAAACTCGCCAACGTTCATCTCGAGAAGTGGGGTCCTTTCGGACGCGGCTGGTCGAACGAGCGCACCAATGTGCAGGTCATCGCGCCGCATCCATTTCCGCTGATCGCTTACGCGAAAGCGTGGACTCCCGGCACGGGCGGCCCTGTTACCGCCGACGCGGTTTTCGCTCCGATCACGAAGGAAGAAGACTTCGCCAAATATAAGGGCCAGCTAAAAGGCAAATTCGTCCTCACCGCGGCGATTCCGGAAAGTCCAGAGCGCTTCGATCCGCAAGCGCACCGCTATACCGACGCCGAGCTTGCCGATCTCGTCGCGCAGCCCGTCCCCGCAGCACAAACGAGCCAGGAAGACCGCATTGCCCAGTTCCGCGCTCTACGCGAATTCCAGCTCAAGGTTCAAAAGTTTCTGGTTGAGGAAGGTGTAGCCGCGTGGATCGAACCGTCGCGCGGCGATGACGGAACCGTTTTCGTTCAGCAAGGTGGCGGGCGCGACAAAGAGAAAGATCCTCCCGCTCCGTGCCGCGTAGCGGTCGCCAACGAAAACTACGGCCGCATCGTTCGTACACTCGAGAAAAAGGTTCCTGTCAGCATGCTCGTCGATATCGAAAATAAGTTCTACGACGACGACCTCGACTCATTCAACATCATCGGGGAAATTCCCGGCTCTGATAAAGCCAAAGCCGACGAAGTCGTCATGCTCGGCGGCCACTTCGATTCCTGGCAATCGGGGACCGGCGCAACAGACAATGGCGCTGGCTCGGCTGTCATGCTCGAAGCAATCCGCATCCTAAAAGCCACCGGCCTCAAAATGCGCCGCACCGTCCGCATCGCCCTCTGGACCGGCGAAGAAGAAGGCCTTCTTGGCTCCCGCGCCTATGTCTCGCAGCATTTCGGCGATCCTGCAGTCGAGGATCCCGCCACGCACCTAATCAAGACTCTCCCGGAGCACGCGAAGCTCGACGCTTACTACAACATCGACAACGGCACCGGCAAAATCCGCGGTGTCTATCTTCAGGGCAATGAAATCGTCGCGCCCATCTTCAACGCTTGGATGGTCCCCTTCCACGATCTCGGCATGACCACTCTTACGATCCGCAACACCGGCGGTACCGACCACCTTTCCTACGATGCAGTCGGCTTGCCCGGCTTCCAGTTCATCCAGGACCCGCTGGACTATGACACGCGCACACATCACTCCAACATGGACGTCTACGAACGCATTCAGGAACCCGACATGAAGCAAATGGCCGTCATCGTTGCGAGTTTCGTCTACCTAACCGCCAACCGCGACGAAATGATTCCCCGCAAACCGCTGCCCAAAGCGAAACCCGTCCGTCAATTCCCATGAGATCGAAACGCAATACTTTCCGCGCCTCTGTAGGGGCCGCCCTTGGGGCGGCTCTCTGCATTCTGACCTTACTGCTTTGCACGTTTTCGCTCCCTGGGCGCGGTTTCACCTTGCAAGACCTTTGCCTCCCGCCATCGTCTTATGGTGCTGAGGGATTAACTATGACCAATCTCTTGCGCGACCTTCGCCATGCTTTTCGCCTGCTTCGGCTTAGCCCGGGCTTCACCATTGTGGCGGTGCTTACGCTCGCGCTGGGCATCGGCGCTAACACGGCTATTTTTCAGCTGATCGATTCGATTCGCCTGCGCACCATTCCGGTCAAAAATCCCCAGGAGTTGGGAACCGTTCGCATCGCCGACCGGCACTGGGGTTCCGGCAATTTCCAGGGCCAATATTCGCAGCTTACGTTTCCCATGTGGGAGCAAATCAGGAAGCGCCAGGAAGGTTTTTCTGCGATCTCTGCTTGGGGCGACCAGTCCTTCAATCTGGCCAACGGTGGTGAAGTGCACTTTGCGAAAGGGATGTGGATTAGCGGCGACTTTTTTCGCGTGCTCGGCATGAAGCCGTTTCTGGGCCGGCTTCTTAACGACGGAGACGATCAGCCTGGTTGCCCCGCGTCCGGAGTAGATATCAGCTACGCGTTCTGGCAGCGCAATTTTGGCGGCAATCCTTCCGCGATTGGCAAACGCATTTCTCTCGATGGCAATTCGTTTGAAGTGCTGGGCATCACGCCGCCGGGATTCAACGGCATCTCCGTCGGGAATACGTTCGATGTGGCCGTGCCTATCTTGCGTCGAACCCATTCTCAATCCGCGTGACAATCGTCTGCCGGAGCGCGCCAGTTGGTGGCTGGCGACCATTGGCCGATTGAAACCGGGATGGACCATTCAGCGGGCCAATGCGCAAATGAACGCCGTCACGCCGCAGATTCTGCAAGAAACCATTCCGCCAACGTACGATGCGGACGGCGCGAAGCACTATCTTGCATACAAACTCGGCGCTTTTTCGGCGGCCACGGGATTCTCCGAATTGCGCGAGGACTCCGAAACTTCGCTTTGGCTGCTGCTTGGAATTTCCGGTTTAGTCTTGCTCATCGCGTGCGCGAACTTGGCAAACCTGATGCTCGCACGCGCCGGCGCTCGCGAGCGGCAGATTACGATTCGCCGCGCGCTGGGCGCGACACGCTGGCGCATGATTCGCGAGCTACTGTCCGAGAGTTTGCTGCTTGCCGTCGGCGGAGCGGTTTGCGGATTGTTCCTGGCGTTTGCCGTGAGCCGCCTGCTCGTTGCGTTCATCAGCACGTCCGACAATCAAATTTTTTTGGATTTGGGAATGGATTGGCGCGTGCTCGCCTTCACGACCTTGCTTGCCGTCCTCACGACGGTCTCCTTTGGATTGGCTCCTGCTATTCGGACAACTCGCGCTGAGCCCGCGACGTTGCTGCAATCTGGGAGCCGGGGATCAAGCGGAGGCCGCGAGCGGTTCAGTCTTCGCCGTATTCTTGTCGTATCGCAAGTCGCGCTTTCAGTTGTGCTCTTGATGGGCGCGCTGCTCTTCGTCAGAAGCTTGCGCAACTTGACCACTCTCAATACCGGCTTTCAGCAGAGCGGTATTTTGGTAACCGCCGTCGATTTCGAGCGTTTGCACATTCCCGACCAGCGGAACAATGAATACAAACGCGATCTCGTAAAACGCATACAAGCGCTTCCCGGCGTCGAGGCCGTGGCCGACGCCGACATGGTGCCCTTTGGAGACAACTCCTCGAACGACAATGTGCTCACGGAAGGATCCGACGTTGAGAAAGGTGTCGCCTGGATCAACAATCTTGGCCCGGGCTATTTTCAAACGATCGGCACGCCGCTGCTTGCTGGCCGCGATTTCAACGAGCAGGACACCGCCACGTCTGTCAAAGTAGCCATCGTCAACGAAGCGTTCGTGCGCAAGATTCTCGATGGCACGAAGACTCCCCTCGGCAAGCGGTTTCGCATCCACGAACCTCCGGGTAAGCCGCGCCCGCTCTATGAGATTGTGGGTGTAGTCAAAGACAGCAAATGGCGGGACATGCATGAGGAATTTTTGTCCTTCATGTATTTTCCAACGGCGCAGGAGGAGAAGCCGGGTCCCTACGATCAGATACTGGTGCGGTCTTCACTGCCTTTAACCAGCCTAATCGGTTCGCTCAAAGAAACGATCGGAGATGTGAGTCCCAGCATCGATCTGGATTTCAAGGTGATGAAAACCAGCATCCACGAATCGCTTCTGCAAGATCAATTGATGGCTACGCTTTCCGGTTTCTTTGGATTTCTCGCGGCGCTGCTTGCGGCCATCGGCTTGTATGGCGTGATTTCGTACATGGTCGTGCAGCGCACGAAAGAGATCGGCATTCGCATGGCAATCGGCGCGGAACGCGTCGATGTTCTGAAGTTGATTCTCAACGAAGCGACTCTGTTGACGGTGACGGGACTCGTAATCGGCGCCGGGCTGGCATTGGGCGCAGCGCAAGCCGCCAAGTCGTTGCTCTACGGATTGAAGCCGCGCGATCCGATCACGCTTGTGGCGGCCGTGGTCGTGCTTTCCGCGGTAGCGGCGTTCGCCAGTTTTTGGCCGGCACATCGCGCCTCCAAGCTCGACCCATTGATAGCGCTACGGTATGAATAAGGGTTCTTCTCTTCCGAGATGAACGCTGACAGGCCGCCTACGCGGCCACCGGAAAATCCACTTCAATCGGCTCGATCAAAGGCATCAACCAACTCAACAATTTCTGATGGACCGGGTGCGCGCCATACGCTTCGCAAGCCGCCTTGTCCGCAAATTTCATCACGCCGCCCATCTCGTATCCTTGTCCGCGCGGCGAATCGTTCATCCCCACCCAGGACTCGAGCACCTGTGGAATCTGGCTCTGCAATTTCCGTATTTCAGCAACGACGTGATCCTTCTGC
Organism: uncultured Acidobacteriota bacterium; assembly: GCA_963804545.1. Lineage (GTDB taxonomy): Bacteria > Acidobacteriota > Terriglobia > Acidiferrales > UBA7541 > Acidiferrum. The sequence goes on along the minus strand of CAWDQW010000003.1, from coordinate 327,812 downwards.
GCCTTTGTCACTCCAGCCTTAAATCGAAACGCGAACATGTGGATGTACATGCCAGCCCCTTCCCTCCATTTGGAAAGCGTTCCATTTTGCTACATTCTCCGTGCCTCTGCTACACTTCGCACGATTTGTACATGGATGGCACCTGGAGGAATCTACGGCATGAAAATCGTTCGAAGCTTTGTCTTGGCTTTCTTGGTGCTAGTGTTCTCGTTCCCCGGGCAGCGCGCTGAGTCCGCGCCGCCGCAGTCACGTACCCCTTCTTCAACTGCTCTTCGCAATATCACTATTGATGACTACTTTCAGATTCGCGACGTGGGGCAGCCGGAGCTGAGCCCGGACGGGCAGTGGGTGGCGTACACGGTTCGAACGAAAATGCTGAAAGAAGACAAAAACGAAACGCGGATTTGGATGGTTCCCACGCATGGGGGCGATCCGCTCTTCCGATGACGGCAGAAGGTGTTTCTTCGGGCCATCCGCGGTGGAGTCCTGATGGAAAAGTTCTGGCGTTCACTTCTTCCCGGAACGGCGGCAAGAGCCAAGTGTGGCTTTTTAATCGTCTCGGCGGCGAAGCTGTTCGGCTTACGGACATCTCGCAAGGTGTCGGAGACTTTGAGTGGTCGCCCGGATAGCACGCGGCTGGTTTTGGTGCTGCAGGATCCCAAGCCGGAAGACGCGGAAGCGAGATAAAGACAAGCCGGCTGGCGAAACCCGAAAACCCAGCCGCCGTATGTGATTGACCGGCTTCAATTCAAGGAAGACACGATCGGTTATCTCGACAATCGACGCACGCACCTCTACGTGTTCAACGTCGAGAAGAAAACCGTTACGCAAATCACTTCTGGCAGTTTTGACGACGAGCAACCCACCTGGTCACCGGACGGGAAACAGCTGGCCTTTACGAGCAACCGCAGCATGCCCGATCCGGACGCTACGCGGGATACGAATATCTGGGTGGTGGCGGCGGACAATACGGATAAAGGCGCGCATGTGACGCAGATCACGACCAATCCCGGAGCCGACAGCCAGCCCGCGTGGTCTCCCGACGGCAAATGGATCACGTATGTCACCCAGCTCGACCCTCACTTATTCTGGTACGCCACGCAACATCTCGCGATTGCGCCTTCGAGCGGGGGGGAGGCGAAAGTGCTCACGCTCACGTTCGACCGCAATGTGCGGCGGCCGCGATTTTCGGCCGACGGCAACTCGATCTATTTCATTGCGGTCGATGATGGCACGCAAAACCTGTGCCGCATCGCGACCACGGGCGGCGACATCAGCCGTGTGATCGGCGGGCGCCTCACGGTGGCGACGTATTCGCTGGGCAAGGACGGAGCTATCGCCGCGCAAATCGGGACAACGGATCGCCCCGACGAGATTTTTCTGCAGAGCGGGGGCGAACTCACACGATTGACGAAGACCAATGACGCGCTTATTTCTCAATTGCGCCTGGCCAAGGCCGAGTACGTGCATTTCAAGAGCAAAGACGGAACGGCGGTCGCCGGCTACCTCTATAAGCCGGTGGATTTTGACGCGACAAAAAAAGTTCCCACGCTGCTGAATCCGCATGGTGGGCCGGTCAGCGAATATGAGGCGTCGTTTAACCATCTCGCGCAGCTTTATGCGGCGAATGGTTATGCGGTGCTGTTGCCGAATCCGCGCGGTTCTTCCGGCTACGGCGAGAAATTCTGCGCGGCCATTTACGCGGACTGGGGCAACAAGGACTTTCAAGACGACATGGCGATTGTGGACTACGCGATCGCGCAAGGCATCGCTGATCCCGACAAACTCGGCGTGGGTGGCTGGTCCTATGGCGGGATTTCAACGGACTTCATCATTGCGCAGACCACGCAGTTCAAAGCGGCCATCTCGGGCGCGGGCGTTGCGCTGATCACCAGTTTTTATGGGCACGACCACTATCAGCGCGATTACGAAACGGAATTGGGCTACCCCTGGGAGCATCAGGCGCTTTGGGACAAAATCTCGCCTTTCTATCGAGTGAAGAGCATCACGACGCCGACGCTATTCATGGGCGGTGACGTCGATTCGAACGTGCCGATTCTCGGAGGCGAGCAGATGTATCAGGCCATGAAGGCGCTAGGGCGCACGACCGAACTCGTCGTGTATCCCGGCGAATATCACGGGTTCACGGTGCCGTCGCACATCAAGGATCGTTTGGAGCGCTACCTCGCTTGGTACGCGCACTACGTAAAGGGCGAAGCGACGCCCGCGACACCGGAGCCAAAGGCGGCACCGGCGATTAAAGCGGGAGCTGGATCGCGCGAGTGAAGTGCGGCTCGGAAGTGATTAGGGCAGAAAGTCGCGATGAAGAAGCCGCAGAATCATAGTTTTGCCTTCTTCTTCGGTGAGTGCGCCTCTGCGCATCAGAGCAATAATCAGTTCGTTCAAGACGTAGCCGGACTCTCTCGCACGCGAACTGCTGCCTGCGCCAACGTGCTGGTATTCCCTCATGGTCGGAAGGTCGGATATTTCCGCCGGGACGCTGCCGCTCAGCTCGCCAATCCATTTATCCAAAACGCCCATTTCGCCAGGGTCAATGGAAGTGAAGGACAAGCCCATGCCCATGCCGATTTTGGAGTAGACGACTTTGGCTTCTGCGGTGAAGGACGTTTTTTCGCGCGTGAGCCGGATTTTCACGGTGGTCTTCAAAGGATAAGGACTAAAGGTATCGACATAGCAGCCGCCTCTGCCGAGGTCGCTAGTGCGGGCGTTCATTCGCGTGCGGTGCTGGGGATCGAGCGCCTCCGCAGCCGCGCAGAAATGAAAACGCGGGTGGCTTCGGCGATCGTCCGGCGGCAATGCGGCATGACCGTTTCCGGATCTGAGGCGTTCATCAAACATAGCTGGGCGTCACTTTCCGAGCGTAGGTGCCAAGAGGGAGGTTTGGCGGAGGGAAAAGCCGAGCCAAACCAGCACTAAAAGTGCAACATCTTGTGACAGTTTATCGCTCAGCCCAGGTGAGGAAAGATATTCCTTGGCGTGATTTGTTCTAGTTGCAACCCACAGGTGCGGTCGCGATTCGGGATCACGCAGAGTCAGAATTTTTCGCGGGGATCGACGCTCTGGAAGCCGTAAGACTCGTAGCGCGTGCTGATTTTGCCTTCGCTCAGATTGACGATCGTGAATCCTTCGGGGAAGCCCATGCGTGGCCCGTGCCACCAATTGCCGCAGACGGCGCCGCCGGTGATGAACTTCGTGTTTTTGTATTCAACGATTTCGTTGACGTGCGTGTGGCCTTGCAGGACGGCGATGAGGTTGTGACCTTCGAAGGCCTTGAGCACTTGCGGGGTGTTTGCGACCGTGAGGGTGCTGTATTTGCCCGCGGGGCGTGTGGGATCCGCGCCGAAGGTGGCGAAGGCTGTAACGAGCGGAACGTGAACGACGCCGATCACGGGCGTGTTGGCACTAGTGGCTTGCAGATCGCCGGCGAGCCAGGTCATTTGCTTGTCGTCGATGCGTGCTTCCCAGAGGCGGTCGTCGGTGGGCTGGATAGAGTCGAGGACTATGAAGTGATAGCCCTTGTGATCGAACGAGTAGTAGGTTTTTCCGATGCGGTCTTCGTACATTTTTTTGCCGTAGGCGGGATCGCTGGAGGGGACGCCGCTTTTTTCGATGATGCCAAAGGGATCGTGATTGCCGATGGCGTGGTGAATGGGCATTTGCAGGGATTGCTCGGTCTTTTTGTAGAGATCGAAGACTGTGTTGGCGCGGTTGGCGCCGACAGAGGTGGCGTCGTAGACGTGATCGCCTCCCATGACGGCGAATTCGGGTTTGAGCGCGGCGATTTTTTTGAAGCAAAGGTCGCAGCCGTGGGGAGCTTCGAGCTCCGGCTCGATGTGCGTATCGGTGAAGAAAACGAATTCGAAAGAGCCGGGTGTTTTGGTGTCCGCGGCCAGATCGAACGCAGCCGTGCCGCCGAAGGCCGCTGCAGCGCCTGTTACCGCCGCCGTTTTCAGGAATTGTCTGCGATCGAAAATCATGAGCCACCCCATTGAGCCGAATTTCACAGCCGCTCGAAATCTTATCATCATGCAAGTTCGGGTAAGAGACTCTCGCGCGTCCTTGCACGCTCTTGCGTCCGATACGGCGATGCCGTGCCGCGGAGTTCATTCGGGAACCTGCGTTCTTCGGCCGTTCTTGCCGAGCCGCCTGGCTCGCGTTATGCTCACTCGCCCTGAGATTGCCGAAGGGCTTGCTTCGAGGAGGCTTCATGCGTCGCACACTTCGTTTTGCGCCCGCGCTTGTCGTGGCGCTTGTGTTGCTGCCATCTATGGCGTTGGCGCAGCGCGCTTCATTTACCGTGGGTACAGCCACCGCGGCTGCGGGACAAAAAGCAAATGGCTTTATCGAGGTGCCCGCGGGTGTGGACGCGGGGACAAACATCCCGGTGGTGGTGGTGAACGGAGCGAAGCCTGGGCCGGTGCTGGCGCTGGTTACCGGAGCGCACGGGACGGAATACGTTTCGATCATCGCGGTGGAAAAATTGATTGGCGAGTTGAATCCCGCGGAACTCTCTGGGACGGTTATCCTCGTGCCGCTGGTGAACGTGCTTTCGTTCGAACAAAAAGTACCGCACGTAAATCCGATCGACAACAAAAGTATGAACCGTTTTTATCCCGGCAAAATGGATGGCACGCAGACGGATCGGGCGCTGTTTCTGATTACAAAGGAAGTCGTGGACCGCTGTGACTATTTGATCGATTACCACGGCGGGGATTTGGACGAGAGTTTGCGTCCCTACGCGTATTGGGGAGCGACGGGCAGGGAAGCGCAGGACAAGATTTCAAAACAGATGGTGCTGGCGTTCGGACTGGACCACATCATTATTTGGAGCGAGAGACCGACCGATCCTGCTGCCACTCGATACCTGGATAACACCGCTTCCGTTCGCGGCAAACCATCGATCGTCGTGGAAGCGGGCTACGCGGGCACGGTCGAATCGGATGACGTGGCGATGCTGGTGGACGGGACGCTGAGCACCATGCGCGCTTTGAAGATGATTCCCGGCGAGCCGCATTATATAGAGAATCCAGTTTGGCTGGGGAAAGTCGTCGACGTGATTTCGGACGGCCCAGGCATTTGGTATCCGGTCGTCAAGCGCGGCACGTACGTTCAGGAAGGGATGGTGCTCGGGCACGTGACGGACTATTTTGGCAAAGTGATTCTCGAAGCGCATGCTCCCGCTTCGGGTGTAATACTTCACGTGAACGCGGTTCCTTCGCTGAAAAAAGGAGACAACATCGCGGATATCGGCGTTGTCGCTGAGAAGGCTCCGTGAAAGGGGAGATGAAATGTCTATCGACTATCTACTCAAGACCGAACCATCGGAATATTCGTTTGCGGATTTGCAAAAGGACGGCGAAACGGTGTGGGAGGGCGTAACGAGTCCCGCCGGAGTGAAGCACTTGCGCGAAATGCAACCCGGCGCTCGCTTGATCATCTACGAGACGGCTAATCGGAAGAGCGCCGTTGGAACGGCTACGGCGGTTTCCGTGGACGCGTCCAATCCGAAAGTACCGATAGTCAAGATCAAAGCCGGGAAGCCAATTGCGAAACCGTGGACTTTGGCGCAAGTGAAAGCCGACAAGCTGTTCGCGGGTTCGCCGCTCGTTCGCGAAGGAAGACTTTCCGTAGTGCCTCTCACAAAAGCTCAATATGCGGCGTTAACGGGCCATTGATCGTACTCATCTAGCGAGGTGATTCAGATGCGGCGCTTGCTTGTAGTTTCCTTTTTGTGTCTTTTGTCGGGTGGTGAACTTTGTGCGCAACAGCCGCCGGAGATTCGGTATCACTCCGTTCCAGATTTTTTGAAATTGCCGGCGGACGTTTATTTTGGGGAAGTGGCGGGAGTGGCGGTCAATTCGAAAGGGCACGTGTTTGTTTTCTCGCGGGGAAATACGACAGGGCCTGCCTATGCCGCTGCGGGCGCGCAATTGCTGGAATTTGATGCAGGCGGAAAATTTCTGCGCGAGATTGGCCACAATTTGTATGCGTGGTCGTACGCGCACGCCGTAAAGGTCGACCGGCAAGACAACATTTGGGTGACGGACAAAGGTTCGGACATGGTGATCGAGTTTAACCCAGAGGGGCGCGTGGTGATGGTGTTTGGGCGCAAGCAGGAAGCCTCGGATGAAGGCACAGGGCCGCTGAAGCACGTCAAGCCGCCGCTGACGCCGGTCGACGGAATGTTCCGGCAAGTGACAGACGTAGCGTGGGACGCGGCCGGGAACACGTTTATCAGCGACGGTTATATCAATTCGCGTGTGGCGAAGGTGGATAAGGACGGCAACTGGGTGAAGTCCTGGGGCGAACCGGGCGATGGGCCCGGACAATTTAATGTGCCGCACAGCATTGCAGTCGACGCGGCGGGAAATGTTTATGTGGCGGATCGCGGGAATCGGCGGATACAGGTTTTTGACGGGGATGGAAAGTTTTTGAGGCAGATGACGATTGATGTGCCGGCTCCTCCGGATGCGCGCGCGGCGATTGGGAATAAGCCGACTGCCACGACCGGCACGATGGCGCCGGGAGCGCCGTGGACGGTTTGCATCACGCCGGGGCCGAACCAAGTTGTGTACACGTCGGACGCATTTCCAGGTCGAATTTACAAACTCAGCCTCGACGGAAAAGTGCTAGGGATGTTTGGCAAAACAGGCAAGCAACTCGGACAGTTCGGATGGATTCACGAGATTGCGTGCCCCTCGGAAAACGACCTGTATGTTGCCGAACTCCTGAACTGGCGCGTGCAGAAGCTGATTCTGGAACCGGCCCACTAGCGAGCGCCGATTTACTTCGGTTTGGGTTTGGCTGTAGCGGGTGCGCGCAGGTTGGCGTCGAAAAAGTCATCGACGCGGTGCCAAGCGTCCAATAATACGTGCTCGCGCGTGAAGTAGTGAAACTCGCCTGGATAGATCATGAAGGAGATCAAGTCGCCTTTGTGTTTCTTCAGGGCTTCGTCGATGAGCCAGACGGATTCGAGGAATGGGACGTTTACGTCGGCAGTGCCGTGAAGAATGAGCAGAGGGCGTTCGAGACGGTCGATGTGAGAGAGCGGGGAAGCGTTGGCGTAGACTTGGGGATTCTGCTCGGGAGTGCCTATACGGCTGGCGGTCCAACCGCCGTGGTAGGGATCGGAGTAGTACATCGCGTAATCGGCAACCCCGGCGACATCCACGCCTGCGCGGAAAAGTTTGGGCTGATCGGTCATAGCGATCAGCGTGAAGAAGCCGCCGTAGCTCAAGCCCCAAACGCCGATGCGATCCGCGTCGACGTAAGGAAGAGTCTTCAGATAGTTCGCGCCCATCCAGGCATCTTTCGCATCCTTGCCACCGACGTCCATATAAACGCCCGTGCGCCAGTCGCGGCCGTAGCCGATGCTGCCACGATAATCAGGCGCGAAAACGACGTAGCCCTTTTGTAGAAAATACTGGTGAATGCTGTAGTAGACGGCGTAATTACGCTGAACGTGCCAGCCGTCATAGTTCTGATTCACGCCATCGCCGTGAATCCAGAGGATGGCGGGATGCTTGACGTTTTTATTGATGTTTTTTGGAACAAAGAGCCAGCCGGGAACTTGCTGCCCGTCAGGGCCGGGAAAATGCACGAATTGCGGCTCGACAAATTGAGAGCGGTCCATTCCGGCGGGCATGGAATCCGTGAGGCGAACCGGAGGAGCGCCAGGATTGGAGCCGATGGTGTAAAGGTCGGCGCTGTTGTGCGTATCCGTATGTTGATAGACGAGGCGGCCGTCGCCTTCCGACCAGTGCGGCTCAATATTCGTGCCAGGCTCGGCGGGAATGTAAGTGACATCGGAGTGCGCGGGATCATCGCCGATTTTAGCGATGCCCAAGACGCGATCCCCGGGCCGATCTTCAAGATTAGCGTCGAAGGCGATGCGCGTACTATCGTGCGACCATGCCGGGCGCCAGGCCTCGAATTTGCCTTTCGTAATCTGCACCGCATCGCCGCCGGATGTGGGCATGACGTAGAGATGATCCCATCCGTCCTCATCACTTAAAAAAGCGATCCACTTACCGTTGGGCGAGGGCCATGGCTGCGCGCCCGCCTCGCCCCAGTCGGGAATGCTCCAGAATTTTTCTTCGTGAATTTCATGAAGCGTTTTTACATTGCCGGTCGCGGCGTCGGCGAGATAGATGAAATAGGTTTTGAAATCGCTGGACTCCCCATCGAAAACGAGATGTGCGTTATCGACCCAAGCTAATCCGCCGTACTCAGCCGGCTTGGCGACAGGGATGGCTTTCGCGTCGGCAAGTTTGATCGCGTAAATCTGGCCGGGGACATATTCGGAAACGCGATAGACAAGTTTTGCGCCGGAATACGAGGGCGATTCATCGTGATGAATAATCTTTGCGCCGCCAACGTAGGCAAGCGACAACCCGTCGGGCGACCACAAGATGCCGTGAATGCCGGCGTCGTCGTGCGCAGTGGTGGCTTCGGTGCCGTCGGAGATCCAGCGAATAATTAGGTCGCTCGAGTGTGGCCCGTCGTCGTTCGCGGCACGCTTGCTGCGGACAAAGGCAACGCGCTTGCCATCCGGTGATGGGACGTAACCGCTGCCCGGATCAGGTTTGCTCCAAACAGGCTTGGGAGCGCCACCAGCCGCCGCGACCTGCCACAGATCGCCTTCGTGCGGAAAGTAGACGACATCGCCGTCCTCGCTCCAGAACGCTCCTCCCACTTTGTCCTGAGGAAACGAAGTGAGCGGCCTGGGAGCGCCGCTGCCATCGGCGTTGGCGACATAAAGATTCGCTACGCCAGCGCGGTCCCATACAAACGCCACAAGCTTGCCGTCGGGCGACCAGATCGGCTCGGAAGGATGCTTGATGTCGATCAACTGCTCGATTGTGAGCTTCTGGTTGGTGGTTTGCGCCGGCGTGCTCACGGGCCATCCGCAGGTTGCGAGCGTCAGAATGCTTGCGAGGACTTGAAGTTTTTTTGTCATCATAATCGCTTTTGATCGGAATCCTGCAAAGTCATGAGGGGCGCCGACTCACTTCAGAGACCGCCGCGATTGCGAGTGAGAGGGTCGACCGTTCGAAAGATACCAAAGATTAGGGCCGATGTCTCACGCGGGAGTACCGCATGTAACGGCACTCCCGCCGAGCCATACGTACGGTTGCGGCAACGCGCCAAAAGCCAAAGAGTTTAAAAGCTGACCTTAAGGCCAATTCTGGCCAGGAACGGATTGACGGTATTGCTCGGAGCGAGATATGCCGAGCCAAATGCGGAGTTCTCGGAAACCACCGTCTGAGCGTTTGTGATATTGAATAGATCAAGAATTGGTTCTATACGGTAGCGATCGCGGATTACGAACTCGCGAGCGATCCGGAGATTGAGCAAGTTGACGCTGGGATAGCGGACCTGGCCAGCAGGCAGCAGAGCGACGGTTTCGCTGCCCTGGCCGAGATCCGGACTGGAGAAGGTTTCGGTCGGGCGGATGGGAAAGCCGGTGTAGTGCTGGAAGTTGATGCTGGAGCTGAACTTCCACGGCAGTTGGTAGGTGCCGTCGATTTTGAAGACGTAGGTCGAGTCCATATTCAAGACGTTGTTCTGGCGATTGATGTTCAAATTGGGATCGTTGAAGTTGTCGCTCAAGGCTTCATCGGCGCTTCCGTTGCCGTAGACACCCTTCTGGCTCTGGATGGTGAAGCCCGCGAGCAACATGAAGTTGTGAGAGAGACGCTTGGTGGCGGTGAACTCGACGCCGTCGTACCTGTTTGTGTCGAGCTGCGGGATGTTGGTGACCAAATCACTGACCTGGCCTATCCCGGTGATTTGATTGTAAAGGGTGAGCGGCTGGTTCGTGAGGCCATTCATAATGGGTTGTCCGCCGAGAGAAGTGATGGGAGCGTAGTCCGAGGCCGGAACCGCGGTGTTCAGAGTGCCAATCAAATTTCCCTTATCGCGGAAATAGTAGGCGACCCCAACGCGGAGGTCGTGCCACACCTCTCTCTCGTAGCTGACACTGACCTCGTCCGAATAGGGGCGGCTTAGATTCGGATCGATGTGAGTGAAGGCGCCGCCACTCCTGCCGATAGGAGTGGTACCCAGGAAGCCGGTGGGAACTCCGCTGGCGGTAACCGCTCCGTTCCAACTGTATTCCACATAAGAGAGTCCGACAGGATTTACGGCCTCGCCCAGCTGGGTGCCCTCCATTAAGTAATAGCGGCCATAGCTGGCTCGCAACACTTGCGTGCCGTGGCCCCCCAAGTCCCAAGCCACGCCGATGCGCGGCGAAACATTGTTCCAATCGACGATATTTCCGGAAGCGGGGAATTGTTGAGCCGCGAAAACAGTGGGCCAGAAAGGAGACTGGGCGATGGACTGCGCCGGATAGTGAGTCGTAAAGCGGTCATAGCGAATGCCGAGATTCAGCGTGAGGCGCCTTTTGACGGTCCAAGCGTCCTGGACGAAGAGGCTGGCGTTATTCATGTAGGTCTTGACAGTGAGCGGCGCGTTATAGACGAACACATCGATCGGCACGCCATTGTTGAACTGCTCTTGAATGCCTTGATTCATGGTGTAGAGATAGGGATTGAGAGCGCCGCCGATCTCAAATCCTGCCTTCAAGTTGTGAGTGCCTCCCCAGCCACCTTTGTAATAAGAAGCGCTGGTCGAGAACTGATGGACCCAAGAAGGGTTCACGAAAGCAAAGGGCGCGGCGCCCGTTTCCGTCGAAAGCGTCACATCGGTGGTGTTAATCGCGGTGGATGGTGTACCTGGTGCATATCCGAGAGGGAACACCTCTTTGTTATAGCCAAAGCGGACATCGGCCAGAAGGTTGTTGGTAATTTGGGTCGTCCATAGCGCCTCAAGAATGTAGGCCGGCTCGATTTGCACCCAGCTGGCCGCCGGGGAGACAAACTGGTAGCTAGTGTCACGACGATTGAAGCGATTTTGTTCGTTGTAGAGCCAGATGAGGCTTATTTTGTTTTTTGCGCTGGCCTGCCAGTCGAGGCGAAGCGCGGTGTTGGTCTGGTGGTCCACGTCGACGCCGGGACCGCCAGTGTCTGTCACGATGGAAAGAACGTCTTCGCGCAAATCATAACGGCGGTACGAGCCGAATATCCACAGGCGATCCTTCAGGATCGGGCCACCGGCTCCGACCGTCGTATCGCGATCCTGGTTGATGGGCGAAGCGGCCTTGACGGGACTGCCATCGAAGATTGGCGATTTGGCGGAGGCCTCAAACCCCGCGCTGGCGTAATAGGCGGCCGCTTGCCCGTGCCACTGGTTTGAACCGGACTTCGTCACCATGTTCATGTAAACTCCGCCAATCGCAACGGAAGCGGGAGCGTTGTCGGAGACCACTTGAAATTCGTCGAACGAATCGTGGTCGGTGTAGAACTGCGTGTATCCGCCGTTAGCTCCCGGCCAATTCAAATCCAAGCCGTTGAAACTGAAGACCTGTTCGCCTGGCGTACTGCCATGCACCTGCATAGTAGATTGCTGATAGCTCTGGTTTCCGCCGACGTCCACGGTGCTGATCGTAGCGCCGGGCACCTGGGCGACGGTGGACCAAGGGTCGCGTCCGCTGGGGATATCCTGCAGGAGATTCTGGTCGAACGTGGTGGACGATTGGACGTTTTGCACGTCCACGACCGGCTCGCTCTCCACTTTCACCGTTTGCTGCACTTCACCGAGCTGGAGCTTGGGGTTCACGGTTGCCGTGAAACCCGCTGTGATCTCGACTCCCGTCTCGTCAAAAGTCTGAAAGCCATTCGCTGTGACAGTGATTTCGTAGGTGCCGGGCGGCAATAAGTCAAACAAGTAAGCCCCTTCTGATCCTGTGCTCGTAGAGCGAGGAGACATCAGCGCACTGCCTTTGACCGTTACCATGGCATTTGGAACTGCTGAGCCCGAGGAGTCGGTTACCACACCAGTGATTTTTCCGGTGACGGCGACTTGCGCGGAGATGAGTGCGGGCAAAATACTGACTAAAACAAATATAAATAGAATGCGAATTCTCATGGCGCCTCCCAAAATTCATAGATCAAGCAGCTCGACTTTGGACCCGTCCTTCGGGAATGGATTGTTTCTCCTCCAAATTCGCACCTGCGTCTGACCACGAGACGCTATCTGTAAATATTGGGATGGATTCTGTATAGAATCCCCGTCGAGTCAAATGAAGAATTCAGATTCTCCCCATCGAAAGGACACGTCCCCGTTATTAGTAGTAGACGGATTTGACCGGGATTTGTTCTGTCCCCGAAGAAAAAATATCTTGGGGGGAGGCGCAAGCGGAGCTCCCGGTCGGGTGTGATCCAGGGGATTCAGCGTTAGCTTGCCGGCAGGCGGTTCACGATGAAATCGGAAATGCGAGTGGCCGCGGGGGGATCCAGATTCGAAAGCACCACGATCACATAACCGCTTTGCGGAAAGATTTGAAGATCGCCGTTCATGCCAGGAGCGCCGCCGCCGTGGCCGAAATGGTGCTGGGCTGTTCCTGGTTTAGCGTCCATGAATCCGAAAGCGTATTTTTCTCCGCCTGGTGTCGCCACTTTGCCGCTAGTGAGCAGCTCGGTATTCTGCGCGTTCAGCAATTTGTGATCGGCGAGGGCGTTGGCGAAGCGCAGGAAATCTTCGACGGTGCAATAGCCGCCGCCGGCAGATGTGCCGCGATACGGCAGCGTGTCCGTGTTGCGCTGAACACCGTTGCCCATGAACTGGGTGTAGCCGACGGAAAGATCCGGCACGTTTTGGTCTTCCGGCAGAGAACCGGTGGAAGTCATGCCGGCGGGCGCATAGATATGTTCGCTGACGTAATCGTAGTAGCTCTTTCCGCTTACGCGTTCCACGACAACGCCGAGCATCAAGAAGCCATAGTTGCTATATTCCCAGCGGCTGCCTGGTTCGAATTCCGGCGCTCGCTCGCCATAAAGCTTCAGATAGTCTTGCAGAGTCTTCAGTTCCAGGCGATGCGCGTCAAACTGCGGGCCGAAAAAGTCGCCGGTGCCTCCTGTGTGGGTTAATAACTGCTGGATCGTGACTTTAGTCGCGACGTCTTTGTTCGGATAGTCCGTGATGTACTTGCCCACGGGCGCATCCAGCGAAATCTTTCCGGCTTGCACGAGCTGGAGAATCGAGACGGCAGTGAACATCTTGTTCATCGAGCCGATGCGGAATTTCGTCGTGAGCGTAGTTGGGGATTTTCTTTTCGCGGTCGGCCAGGCCGTAAGCGCCCGTGAAAATCGCTTTGCCGTCTTTAGCCAGAAGCACAGCGCCCGCAAACTTGTCTGCCGCGACGTCCTTCTGTAGCTTTCCGCGAAGTGCGTCGAGCAGGTCGCTCTGACTCAAGCGGGGAATCGCGAATTCCGCCGGGCGCTCGACGGCTCGCAAGTCGATGCGTGTGACGTGATAGGGTGCGGCGGGCTCCACTTCGAGGCTGAACCGCGCAAACTGATCCGAATCCCGCTCTTGCACCAGACCCGTCAGTTTCGTCGCGCTGGATTCCTCGATCTTCCTGAGGTCAAACCCTCCTGTCTGTTGCCGGAAGGCGAACACACCTTCCACTTTATGTTCCTCGGGTTTGTCGAAGTGGCTGCGAAATTTTTCGAGTTCGGCCTTGTCGCCGCTGTTAAAAGCCGCATACCACGCCGCGAATTGCTCGCCGGCAGGGGTTTTCGGAATGTCCACTACGGCGGATTGGGCTTGTGCGCTCCGCGAGTTGCTAAGCAGGAGGCCGAGGACAGCCATCGCGAGAACGACTCTTGCGATTCTGCGGAGTGTTTGCGAGCGATTTCCCATGGTTTCAAATGCCTCCGTGCTCCGATTCGCTTGAGAGATTCTATAACTATAGACTCCCGAAGCGCTGGAGGGTTTTTCAGAGAACGTCCATGGCCGGAAGGATACGCATCGCACTATGACCATGGTCAGACTATGATTTGACTGTGGTCGGTATCCCGCGTAAACTGCTCATAGGAGCTGGGATACATGGAAGAAATTGCCATTTCCAAATTTAAGGCCACTTGCCTCGCTGTCTTGGAGCGTGTGCGCAAGACAAGGCAGGCCATTCGCGTGACCCGCTTCGGCCAAGTCATCGCTGAGATCAATCCGCCGTCTATCCCACAGCCCCCGCGTCGTTTCGGACGTCACATCGGGTCGGCTGTGATTCTCGGGGACATCGTCGGACCGATTGGAGACGAATCCGATTGGGAGGCGGCGCGCGGTCCGGAGTCTGACGAAGGCGAAGATCGGAAATGAACCTGCTGCTCGACACTCATATTTGGATCTGGAATGAAACCGCGCCAGAGAAACTCAGTTCAGAAATTAATCGCGAACTAGCGAATCCAAATAATCAACTGTGGCTTTCTCCGGTGAGCATCTGGGAAATGACCATATTACTCGAGAAGAAAAGGGTCGAGCTGAAACAGGATTTCCGAATCTGGGCAGTCGAGTCTATGACAGACCTTCAATTACGCGAAGCAACGATAACCTGGGAAGTGGCCCAAGAATTACGTAACACAAGGCTGGGGCACCGCGATCCGGCGGACCGGTTCCTGGTCGCGACAGCTAAGGTTTATGATCTCACGCTCGTCACCGCCGACGAGAGGCTGCTAAATGTGCCCAACCTAAAGGTGCTACCGAATCGGTAACGAAGCTTAGCGCGGCCAATTCTTGCGCAGATTCCTTCACTTGATCGTTAGGGCTCCTCGTTCGTGAATAACGGCGATCGAAGATTTTTGCCTCCGCAATCAGGCAGCATGAGAAATCCGCTGACGGCTTCATCGCCGTTTCTGTACGTTACGGTTTCCGTTCGTCAGGATCAGCATGAAGCAGAAGAGCGACGGCGAGGCGGACCAACACGGCCAGGGACCCAACCATTTTGCGATTCATGAGTGAGATTGTCATGACTCTTGGATGGGAGCAGCAAACGCGCCTGCCGCTCCAGCGGTCCGGCAAGCCTGTCTTTACCTGCATTTGCCCAGGCTCCCATCATTGGATGAGTTGCGGTGTAAACTTACTTCGAGCCGCCGGCTTGCAACTCCGTAAGAGCGGCGAGGACTTCTTCGCTGTGCTGGGCAGGCTTGACCTCGAGAAAGACTTTGCGAACAACGCCGTCCGGATCGATCAGAAACGTGTGGCGGGCCGAGTATTTTGCAACGCCAAAGCTCATCACCGAATCATAGAGCGTGGAAACTTCCTGTTTGGTGTCGGCCAGCAACTTGAAGTTCAACCCTTCCTTGGTGCAGAACTTCTGGTGTGAGTCCTCGTCCTGCACGCTGACGCCAACGATTACCGCGTGTTTTTGCTCGTATTGAGCCAGATCGCGTTGGAAATTGTGGGCTTCAAGCGTGCATCCGCTCGTAAAATCCTTGGGGTAGAAGTAAAGCACCACCCACTTGCCCCTGAAATCGTGCAGGCTAACCGGCTTGGCTTCCTGAGAATTCAGCGTGAAATCCGGCGCGGGACTTCCGACCGCAGGCGCCTTGCCATCCGCTCGCGTTCCGCGGATTCCCAAACCCAACCCCGTCAAGAGCAATACCCCCAATGCAATTTTGATCATTTTCATGTTCATGGTTTTCCCCTTACACATATACCTGCCTTAGTTCTGATTTATTCCGCGAAGGATTTCTTCCCGTAAATGAGACGCTCATGCAAGCTGGGCGGGTTACATAGTAACGCTCCGCAAAAGCCCGCGCTAGTTCGGATGAGTGAACCGCCCGAAGCCCAGCCGCAGTTGCAGCGTGTTAATCCCGGGATTCAGATTGGCAAGCGAGGCGTTCGAAATGTGCATGAAGCGAAGTTCGGCGCTGATGTTGTATTTGCTCCGCAGAAAGTGTAGGCCCAGCGCGCCACTCGACGTGAAATTGACGCGCGACGTTCCCGGTGGCACATAATAATCCGTGAACAGCGTGCCCCCTCCAAGTTCAATATAAGGAACGACCTTGCGAGGCTTCGTAAAATTCCATTTCAGCGCGAATGGGTTCAGCCCGAAGCCGTACGCGGTGTCGAATTTCTGATCCACCACGAAGACCGGTACCACGTCCACGGCGTATTCGAACTGCCCCCGCAGAAATCCCGGGCCGTGCGGCGCCGTCAAAATCCAGCCGTAACGAAGCCCGACGTTCCAGACACCGCTGTCCGCCGTGCTTCCATTCAGCCCGTGGCCCCCGCCGGTCCATATCTGCAGATCGTGGCCGCCATCCTCCGGGCCGGCCTGCGCCTTCGCGTCCGGAGCGCATAGCAATACCGCATAAAGCAAACTTGCGAAAAGCAGCGTCGCCGGTCGTCTCAAGGAATGGTCTCCCTCCGGTCTTGGATTCTCGTTCTCAAGACTCGGGTGCACGGAAGATACAGAAAAACAGCCGCAAACGCGACTGCCTTTTTCTTTACTTCAGGTAAGTTCGCACGATCTGAATGACGTCGTCGGCGGCCTCTTCGGAAGATTTTGAATTTCGCGGCATGTGATTTCGGATGTGGTCTTCCATCAACTCGCCCATGAGGCTGTTGATGGCGCCGCGGGCCGCGGCCAGACGCTGAAGCGCTTCCGCGCACGGCTCATCCTCGTTGAGGGCGCGCAGCACGCTTTCGAGCTGGCCGATAACCTTCTTGGTGCGCGTCACGAGGTCGAACTTTTCGCGAGTGGTATGTGACATTTTGCTTGTGTACCCTACAGGGGTATGGTATCAAGGCTCGGGACGCTTCCGCAATGGCCTTCTGCACCCTAGTACATGCACTCGAGCCATTTCAACTCTTTCGTGTCCCGTGCGGCGTTCATCGTATTGTAATAGAACGCCTTTTACCCTCCCAGGAGCACATTTCAGCGCATCGGCCTCAACATGCGAACAGTGAGATCAAAATGTTTCGAATTGCCACCGACCCACCCGCGGCTAAGAGAGCTCAGTTTCCGCGGAAAGCTTTCACGATTTCCCTATGTCCCCTGAACTCTACAGGCCTCTCCGCGCAGAGATTTGAGGCTATCCGATGAGACCGGGAGGGTTTGCGACGCTCGGTATCTGCCTGCTGCTCGGTTCTCTCTCGGACGGCTGTGGAGACGCCGGCAAGGATGCAAATGCGGGCGCACCGCCTCCGCTGAAAGTCGAGCAGGCGAGCGCTCCGGATGTTTTTCAAGTCGATCATCCTGACCAGTTCCCGTTGGTGACAGCGATTGAACATTTCGCCCAACCGCGGTTGAAGGCTACTGGAACGGTCACTCCCGATATTTCCAGAAATGTGCCCGTCATTTCCGTCGCCACTGGCCGCGTGGTGGAAATTGCCGCCCGTTTGGGAGACACGGTAAAAAAAGGCCAACTCTTGCTGCGCGTTCAGAGCGCCGACATCGCGGCTGCTTTTTCCGACTATCAAAAAGCCGTTGCCGATGAGCAGCTCGCCCACACGCAGATGGAGCGGGCGCAGCTCCTCTACGACAAAGGTGCTATCTCCTTAAATGACCTTCAGGTTGCCCAGGACACCGACGCAAAGGCTAAAGTGGACGTGAAGACGGCCGCCGAAAAGCTTCGAGTGCTTGGTAACACCAACCTCGATCAACCTTCCGGCATTGTCGAGATTCGCGCGCCTGTCTCGGGCGTAATCACCGACCAACAAGTCACCAACGCGTCAGGCGTCGCAGGCCTTGGTTCGCCCAATCCGTTCACCATCTCCGACCTGAGCTACGTCTGGATCCTTTGCGACGTCTACGAGAATGACCTTTCGAACGTGCAGCTAGGGCAAAGCGCCGACATCCGCTTAAACGCCTACCCTGAAAAGATGTTCAGCGGAGTGATCAGCAACATTGGCCCCATCCTCGATCCCACTATCCGCACCGCAAAAGTACGCATCGAGGTGCGCAACCCGGGCTTGATGCGTCCCGGCATGTTTGTAACGGCCATATTCCATGGCCAGAAGAGCGAAAAACACGCAGCCGTTCCGGCGACAGCCATCCTGCACCTGCACGATCGCGATTGGGTCTACATCCCGACGAAAGAAAAGAAATTTCGCCGGGTGGAAGTTACCGGCGGCGAAATGCTTCCGGGCGAGATGCAGGAAATCCTGACGGGACTTGCCCCCGGTGATCAAGTCGTGGCCAATGCGCTGGAATTGCAGAATACGGTGCAGCAGTAATGATCCGAGCGCTGGTCGCCTTCTCGCTGAACAACCGCTTCATCGTGCTCAGTCTCGCCTTCATGCTCTTCGTTTGGGGCATCATCTCGTTTGAGCTGCTTCCGGTGGAAGCCTACCCGGATGTTGCCAACACCTGGGTGCAGGTGATTACGCAATGGCCTGGCCGCGCCGCCGAAGAGGTGGAACAACAAGTCACCGTGCCGATCGAAATCCAGATGAATGGCATGCCGCATCTCCAGCATATCCGGTCGGCCTCTTTAGCGGGGCTGTCCGTCGTCAATCTGATTTTCGACGATGATTCCGATAACGACTGGGATCGCCAGAAAGTTTCGGAACGGATCGGGCAGGTAACCCTGCCTCCCAACCTGAGCGCGAGTATTGGCCCTGATTTCAGTCCCATTGGCTCGATTTATTGGTACACGCTCAAGAGCACCAATCCCTCGTATGACGTCATGGAGCTCAAGACTCTTCAGGATTGGGTCGTCGCAAAATACTTAAAGTCCGTGCCTGATGTCGTGGATGATTCGTCCTTCGGAGGTCTTACTCGCGAGTATCAGGTCCGCGTCGATCCCGACAAATTGGTCTCCTACGGCCTGAGTCTGGCGCAGGTTGAACAGCAATTGTCGAACGCGAACGCGAATGCCGGCGGAAGTTTTATCGAACAAGGGGCGCAGCAAATCAACGTACGAGCCGTGGGCTTGGTAAAAAACATTAAAGATATCGAGAAGACCGTCCTCAAAACACAGAACGGCACTGCCTTGCAACTGAAAGACATTGCCGTCGTCGCCCAGGGCCCAAAGATCCGTTTGGGCCAAATCGGAAAAGCAATCCACCGGGCGGATGGCGTGGTGGTGGATGACAATGACGTGGTGGAAGGCATCGTCTTCTTGCGCAAGGGCGCGGACACCGCCACGACTCTCGAAGGCATCCATGCCATGGTTCAGCGATTAAACGATCAAATACTGCCCAAGGGCGTGAAGATCGTTCCGTACCTCGATCGCGACGACCTCGTGCGCTACACCACGCACACGGTCATGCACAACCTCATCGAAGGCATGATCCTGGTCGTAATTATCCTCTTCATATTTCTCGGCAATGTGCGCGCTGCCATCATCGTCGCGCTCACGATTCCTTTTGCGCTGCTCTTTGCCTCCATTTGTTTGGATTTGCGCCACATTTCGGCGAACCTGCTTTCCCTCGGTGCTTTGGATTTCGGAATGGTCGTTGACGGTGCCGTGGTGATGGTCGAAAACATCGTCCGTCATCTCAACCACGATGGATCCGATCAAGGAAGTCCTCTTGACCGGATTCGCCAAGCCGCGCATGAGGTGCAGCGGCCGGTTTTCTACGCTATCGCTATCATCATCACCGCCTACCTGCCCATCTTCACACTCCAGCGCGTCGAAGGTAAATTGTTCAAACCCATGGCATGGACCGTGGCCTTCGCGCTTCTCGGGGCCTTGATCTTTTCCATACTTATCGCTCCCGCTCTGGCCAGTCTTTTTTTTCGCTCGGGCGTCAAGGAGTGGCACAACCCGGTGATGGCTTACCTCACCGTCCGTTACAGAACGGCAGTCACTTGGGCCGTCCGCCACCGACCGATTACGGTGGGAGCCGCCGCCGTTTGTTTTGCCTTCGCGATTTTTCTGGCCTTTGGCGGTGTGATCGGTTCGGAATTTCTGCCACATTTGGATGAAGGCGCCATTTGGGTTCGCGGCACACTGGCGCCCAGCACTGGGCCGACCGAGGGCGCTCGCATCGCCGATAGAGCCCGCCAGGTACTTTGCTCGTTTCCCGAAGTCCCGCAAGTGGTTGACCAGGTTGGTCGTCCGGACGACGGCACCGACACCACCGGCTTTTTCAACACGGAATATTTCGTGGACCTCCTCCCCAAGGAAAAATGGCGTCCCGTCTTCCATCAGAACAAAGAAAAGCTTATCGCCGCCATGAACCACGAGCTGGAAAAAATTCCGGGCGTCATCTGGAATTTCTCCCAGCCCATTTCCGACAATTTGGAAGAGGCTGTCAGCGGGGTCAAGGGCGCGCTTGCCGTCAAAATCTACGGAGACGATCTTAAAACACTGGAAGAAAAAGGAGATGAGGTTGTCAGCGTGATGCAGGGCGTTCGAGGCGTCCAGGATCTTGGACTGTTTCGCGTTCTCGGCCAGCCGAATCTTGATTTTGCCGTCGATCGAGATCAGGCTGCACGGTTTGGCATCAATGTCTCCGACGTCCAGGATGCCATTCAGACCGCCGTCGGCGGCAACGCTCTCACGCAAGTTCTCGTCGGGGAACAAAGATATGATCTCGTGCTGCGATATTTGCCGGAGTATCGAGACACCAAGGAAGCCATCGAAAAGATACGACTGCTGGCTCCCACCGGCGAGCGCGTCTCGCTCAGCCAACTGACGACGGTCACCGTCACGGACGGAGGATCGGAAATTTACCGGGAGTCGAACTCGCGCTACGTCGCGGTTAAATATAGCGTTCGAGGCAGGGACCTCGGCGGCACTGTGGAAGAAGCGATCAAAAAGGTCAACGCCGCCGTGAAACTGCCGCCGGGCTACACGTTTGACTGGGCCGGCGAATATGAGAGTGAAAAACGCTCCGAGAAGCGGCTCTTGCTTGTGCTGCCCATCACCGTTCTCGTTATCTTCGTCATTCTGTACGCCATGTTCAAATCCATGAAGTGGGCGCTTCTCATCCTCACCAATGTGGCCATGGCGCGATTAGGCGGTTTGCTGGCCTTATTCATCACTCATACCAACTTCAGCGTTTCCTCCGGCGTCGGCTTCCTCGCGCTTTTCGGCGTTTCGGTGCAAACCGGCGTCATCATGCTGGAATACATCAATCAACTTCGTGCCACGGGTTACACGATGGAAGAGTCCGCTGTGGAAGGAGCTGTTTTGCGGCTTCGGCCCATCATGATGACCATGTTGGTCGCGACGCTGGGTTTGCTTCCTGCCGCGCTTTCCCATGGAATCGGATCCGATTCGCAGCGGCCTTTTGCCATCGTGATCGTTGGTGGGCTCATCTCCGACCTCGTGATGAGTATCTTCCTTCTACCTACGCTCTACGTCTGGTTTGCGCGCGATGGTGATAAACTTCCGCAGCCTGAGGAGGCCGTCTAACGCATTCCGCGTTTGATAGAGTGGATGTCGTTCAGGCAATGGCTCGGGTGGGGCGCCATTCTTGCGACAGGGGCGTTTCATCTGCCGCTGATGAATACGCCCCGGCCATCGGAAGGAATTGCATCATGAACAAGATGGAAGTGTGCGCGCGCATTAAACAGATCGGCATCGTTCCGGCAATCAGAGTGTCGTCTGCCGAGGACGCCCATTTTGCCGCGGAGTCCATTTCGCGTGGCGGAGTTCCGATCGTGGAAATCACGATGACCGTTGCCGGAGCGATTGATTTAATCTCCCATCTGGTTCGTTTCCATCCCAAGATGATCGTCGGTGCCGGAACACTGATGGACACCGAAATGGCACGCAAGTGTATCGATGCGGGAGCCAGTTTCTTGACCAGCCCCGGACTCGATCCCACGATCATCGAATTCGCCTCCAAAAAGGACGTCGCCGTTCTCGCTGGCGCTTTGACGCCGACCGAAGTGATCACCGCCTGGCGGGCTGGCTCCGACTTCGTCAAAGTATTTCCTTGCGCGCAAGTTGGTGGCGATAGCTACATCAAAGCTCTGAAAGCTCCGCTGCCGCAAATACCCTTGATTGCCGCGGGAGGCGTGAATCAGCAGACCGCGGCCAATTTTATTTTGGCTGGCGCAACGGCCATCGGCGTTGGCACCGAGCTTATCCCCACGGAAGCCATTGAGCGGCGTCAGTCCGAACGAATCCGCGAATTGGCGCAGCGCTTCGTCGGATTTGTCAAAGATGCCCGCGCCCGGCTCGAGGCGCGAAAGCCCAAGCGAGTCGTTCGGAAGTCCGATGGCGTGGGAGAATGCGAAGAAAAGTAAAATGTTTTTGTTAGCGGGGGCGCGCCTTGCAGCTAAGACGGCTCGGCCATCGCCGGTGCGCCCGATGGATTCTGGCGTGGCCGTCGGAACGCCCAATCCAGCGTAACGATGGGAAGACTCGCCAAACGATTGGCCGTTCTTGCTTGGAGTTGGCTGGTGGCCGCCACGCTTGCGGTGCCGGCAGCGCAAGCGCAGGATCCACTCGCCCCCCAGCAGGATGCTCCGGCCACCGACGAGGCTTCTCCCTCCACCGATCCGCTTCCTGTGATGTTTCCTCATCAGGAGTGGGATCGGCTCTGGCTCTCAGGCCAAGTCAATATCATCTCGCAGTGGCATCCCGCCTTTCCTTCGCCTTATCAAGGGCCCCACAGCCTGAGCCCTCAGGCTCAGGATGCCAGCTCTCACGTCTTGACACTGCTTACCGGGATACGCCTAACCGCCACCACCGCCCTGCTTTGCGACTTGCAAGAAACGGGCGGACACGGAATTGGCGAAGCCCTGGGCCTTGCGGGATTCACAAACCTTGATGTCGTTCGCAATCCTACGCTCAGCAAGACCCCGTACCTCGCCCGTCTGATGATCCATCAAATCATTCCGCTGGGCAGCGCGAAAAAATCCGCGGAGCAAACTCCTTTTTCCATGTTCCGCGAACTGCCTGAACGCCGCATCGAAGTGCGCTTCGGTAAATTCAGTCTGGCCGATTTCTTCGACGTCAATTCCTACGGCAGCGACTCCAATTTTCAGTTCATGAATTGGACCGTCGACAATGCCGGCACCTATGACTACGCCGCTGACACTCGTGGGTACACCTATGCGGCCATGCTCGAATATCACGACCATTGGTGGACGATGCGCTTCGCCGAAGCGTTGATGCCAAAAGTGGCTAACGGAATCAATCTCGACGCGGACCTCGCGCGCGCCCGAGCCGAGAACATCGAATTCGAATTTCACAGGCAGACCATCCGCCATCAACAGGGCGTCTTTCGTCTGCTCACATTCGTGAATCACGCAAACATGGGCGATTATCAGCAGGCCATCGACAATTTTCTTGCCGGCCTCACTCCCAAACCAGAAATTACCGACCACCCGCTTCAAACCACCATCAAGTACGGCTTTGGCGCCAATTTCGAGCAGCCTTTGAACGACTGGCTAGGTGTCTTCGGACGCTGGGGATGGAACGAGGGCGAGCACGAATCCTACGCCTACACGGAGGTGGATCAAACGGATCAGATTGGCGCCGGTGTCAAAGGCACGCTGTGGAAGCGCGAATGGGACCGCGCTGGCGTTGTTTTCGTTTCCAACGGAATCTCTCACGTTCACCAGGAATACCTAGCGCTGGGCGGCGAAGGCTTTTTGTTGGGAGATGGCCGCTTGAACTATGGCCGCGAAAATATCATCGAAACCTACTACACGCTCCATGCCTGGCGCGGCCTCTACCCAGCCTTTGGGCTGCAGCACATCAATAATCCGGGTTACAACCGCGACCGGGGCCCCGTACTGGTGCCCACGCTCCGTCTGCACGTCGAGTTTTAGCCGCATCAAAATTTTTCTGAACGTCTCGCCCAACGGAAATGGTAGGCACGGATTGCCTAGTCATGCTTTCCGACAGGCCTAATTTTACCCAGCGTTCGTTCTCCCCATTTCGCGCCCGCCCTTACATCCGATTAAGTCATGCCGATTCAACACGCCAATGGTGCGTTCCGAGCAACTCTTTGGCAACGCGCTTGCCATTGTTCTCTGGAGAGTTTGGCTCTCACCGGTTATCTGGTTGGCAGCATCGCTCTCATCCGGCGTTAAAGGAAAAGCGCAAGCTGCCGATAGCCATCCTGTCGAAGCGGAGACAGGAGACTCCGGGTCGGCCAACATTACAGGAGCCTAATATGTCCGTGTCTGGAATCTCAGGAAGCAGTTTTTTCGCCGGCTATAATTCCACGACGGTTCAGAACAAGTTTCAGCAGATTCAACAGGGTTTTCAGCAGCTCGGTCAGGATCTTCAATCCGGGAATTTGTCTCAAGCGCAGACCGATTTCACCGCGCTTCAGCAATTGCTTCCCGGGCAGCAGCAAACTGCGACAACCGGCACGCAATCCGCCTCGCAGACAAGCAATCCGGTTGCGCAGGCGGTCTCCCAACTGGGACAAGACTTGAACGCCGGCAATCTTTCGGCGGCGCAGTCGGACCTCGCCACCCTCCAGCAGGATCTTAAGCAGCAGAGCACCGGATCCACGCAAGCTCACCACCACCATCATCAGCACGCGGGAGGCTCGCAAGCCTCCGGCCAGCAGAGCCAGCAAAATAGCATCGCCACCCTCTTCGGCAACCTGGGGCAGGAGCTTCAGTCGGGAAATCTCACCGCGGCACAACAAACGTACAGCTCTTTGCAGCAAGACTTCCTGCAATTCAACAGCGGCGGGGCCGCTTCTGGCACCGGCGGGACTACCAGCTCCACGTCAGCCGGCAGCAGTTTGAATGTCTCGGCCTGATGACGAAAAGCGCCCGAAGGCGCTGCATCCTTATTTCAGCCTGGCGCGGATAAACTAGCCAAAGCCAGGGCGGCTTCCTGGGTGAGTGCCGCCCAATTAAAGCAAATTCGTGCGCATGAAGCTCGCGCGTTCGCCGCGCACGTCGTCGCCCCTTAATTCTCGCAAAGCGTACGTCACAAACTCCCCAGTCACTTTTTTGCGCCAGCTCATATCGAAATCCGTGTTGTCGAGAGGCTTCGCGATACGAGCGGCAAGCGCGGCCGCCTCCGCGATCGATTCCGCGTTCAACACACGACCCACAAGAGCTTTGGCTGCCTCCACCGCGACTAGCGGCCGCGATGCCGCCGAACCAATCACGATGTGCGCGTCCTCCACCACACCCGCCTGCGAAAGGCGCGCTGCCGCGGCGACCGACAATACCGGAAAGTCAAACGACCCGCGCCGCCTCAGCTTCCAATAGGTGCTCTTCCATCCGTGCAGCGATTCCACCAACACTTCCGCCAGAATTTCATTTGGCTTTCGCTTGATGTAATCCAGTCCGTCATTGTTATAAAGATCCGCGAGCAATACTTCGCGCTCTCCCGCTCTCGAAACCAGTCGAACGCGCGCGCCCAGCGCGATCAGTGCGGGCGCCGTATCCGTCGAGGAAACCGCCATGCACTTCGGACTTCCCGGCGCCACCCAGCACGTATCCCCATCTTTCTTCAAGCAAAAATCAATCGCCTTCCTCCACTCATAATTCTGATCGTAATAGTTGCAGCGCGTATCCAGACAAAGATTCCCGCCAAGCGTCGCCATGTTTCGAATCTGCGGCGTGGCCACCAGCGAAGCGGCCTGCGCCAGCGCCGTCAAACCGTTTCGAAACCGCGCGTCCGCCGCGATCTCCGCAAGCGTCACGCACGCGCCAAGCCTCGCTGCCGCAGGATCCTTTCGAACGCGATGCAAATCCTCGATGTACCGCAAACTCATCAGCGTCTTCGGAACCTGCTGCCTTCGTTTCATGTTGGGCAGCAAGTCCGTGCCTCCGGCCAGCGGCATGGCCTTCGTTCCCTCGCCGTCCAAAATCCGCGCCGCCTCCTCAATCGTGCGCGGCGCGCGAAACTCGAAAAGTGGTAGCCGCATCATGAGCTGAGTACCTTTTCTTTTTCCGTGCTGCGCTTCGCCGGACGCGGCACGTCGTTCACCGCGTTCCCGTCTCCCCCCTCCCACGACGGAGGAACGCGCAGCGCTTCCGGCCAATCCACCTTCGGAAAATGGCTAGGCCCAAAGCGCGCCTCTCGCCCCGCCTTTTTTTCCGCCAGCGCTTTCATAATCTTTTCCGGCGTGATCGGTACCTCGTCAATCCTCACGCCCACCGCGTCGTAGACTGCATTCGCCACCGCCGGCATGATCGGCAACAGCGGGCCCTGCCCCACTTCCTTCGCCCCAAACGGTCCACGCGGATCGGGCTCCTCGATCAACTCCGTAATCACCTCGGGCATATCCAGCGACGTTGGGCTCTTGTACTCCAGCATCGACGGAAATTTGTGCACCAGCGCATGGGAAAGCTTTTTCGGCAACCGCCGAAACTCCTGCTCCTCCATCAACGCTTCGCCCAGCCCCATATAAACGCTGCCTTCCACCTGTCCACGCACCAGCGTCGGATTCAATGCACGCCCAATATCGTGCGCGATCCAGATCTTCGGCACGCTGATCCATCCCGTCGCCGGATTCACCACCACCTCAACGACCGCCGCCGTGTACGAATATGTCGGCGACGGCCCCACGCCCCCGCCTTTATAGAGCGCCGGTGATTTCGGCGGCGTGTACGATCCCATCGCGCCAATCGTTCCGTATCGCGCTTCCGCTACACTCACCGCTTCCGAGAACGTCAACCCTTTTTCCGGCGCTGCCGCATCGAAGACGCGCTTATCCGCAAACCGCAATCGCTCCTTGGGAATTTCCAACTTCTCGGAAACCGCCTGCGCAATAATCTCCCGTCCCCGCTCCGCCGCCTGCAACGCCGCGTTGCCAGCCATTATCGTCACTCGGCTCGAGTACGAACCCAAATCCACCGGCCCTAAATCCGTGTCTCCCGTGTACAAACGAATATCAAAAGTCTCCAGCCCTAAAACTTCCGCCACAATTCCCGCCAGCACATCGTCCGACCCCTGCCCAATCTCCGTCGCTCCGCAAAAAACCGCCACGCCTCCGCCGCGATCGAACTTGATGTGCACTCCCGAGTGCGGCATCTTGTTCCAATAAATCGGCAGCCCCGCGCCCGTCAAATACGCCGAGCAAGCCAGCCCCACGCCGCGCCCGTTTGGCAGCTTGCGAAATTTATCCTTCCAATCCGATTTCTTTACAACGCGTCGGATGCACTCCGATAGATTCACGACGCTCAGTCGAAAAAAATTCGCCGTCACCGCATTCGAACTCTCCACAATCCGCAGTCGCAAATCCGCTGGATCGATACTCAACTTCTCGGCAATCTTGTCCAGCTGCACCTCCTGCCCGAATCGCGGCTGCACCGTCCCATGCCCGCGCTTCGGCCCGCACGGCGGCTTGTTCGTAAACGTCCGGCACCCCTGAAATTTGTAGCGCGGAACGTGATACGTCACTGTCTGCAGCGCGCCGGTATAAAACGTGCTCGCCACACCGTAAGAGCCGTACGCCCCGCCATCGATCAGCGTCTGCAAATGCATCCCGGTGATTGTGCCGTCCTTCTTCACGCCAGTCTTAAACTTCATCAGCACCGGATGCCTGCCGCGATGGCAATAGAAAACTTCCTCGCGCGTCAAACAAATCTTCACCGGCCTATCCAACAGCAGCGTCGCCTTCGCCACCACAATTTCGTGATTAAACGGATCGCTCTTTCCGCCAAATCCGCCCCCATTCGGCGTCGCAATCACGCGAATATGCCCCGCTGGGATTTGCAAAACTTTTGCCAGCGCTCGGTGCAAATAGTGCGGCGTCTGCGTGCTGCTCCAGATCGTCAGCTTCCCCTCGGGATCTTTTATCGCCACGGAAGCGTGTTGCTCGATGGGCAGGTGCGTATTCCCCTGATAAAAAAACGTATCCTCGAAAACTACATCCGCTTCCGCAAATCCCTGCTCCACATCTCCAAATTCCAGCGACACGCGCTTGTGAATATTTCCTTCTTCGCCGTATTCATGAATCCGCGGCGCAGGCGTCGCCAGCGCCTCCTCCGGATCAGCAATCGTCGTCAGCAGTTCATACTCCACATCGATCAAATCCAGCGCCTCAAACGCCGTCAACTCTTCCCGCGCCACTACCGCCGCCAGCGGATCGCCCACGTGCCGCACATGGTCCACGCAAAGTGCCTGCTCGTCTTGGCTCACCGGCAAAATTCCATATTCAATCGGCAGATCTTTTCCGCTCAGAACCAGATACACGCCGGGATGCGCCGCCGCCCGCGAAGTATCAATCTTTCGTATGCGCGCGTGAGGATGCGGAGACCGCAGCAACTTGCAATGAGCCATCCGTGGCAAAAAAATATCATCCGCAAAGCGCGTCTGCCCGGTAACTTTTGCGCGCGCATCAACGCGCCGCCGCGGCGCACCAATCACCCGCAATTCGCTGCGATCACTCATCTCGAACTCTGCTCGATGGAACGTTCCGCTGTAGGGGAAGGGCTCGCCCCTCCCTCGATCGATACGTTTCCATTCGCAATCCGCACCATCGCTTCTTCCACCGCCTCAAAAATCTGCTGATACCCCGTGCATCGGCATAAATTCCCAGCCAGTGCCTCGCGAATCTCCGCGCGCGAAGGCTTTGGCTTCGCATCCAGCAACGCCTTCGCCGTCACCAGAATCGCCGGCGTGCAATATCCGCACTGCGCCGCCCCCAGATCCGCAAACGCCTCCTGCAAAGGATGCAGCTTTCCGTCCGCCCCGAGCCCTTCCACCGTCAAAACGCTTTTCCCGTCGCACTCCACCGCCAGCAGCAAACACGAAAGCACCGCTTTGCCTTCCACCAAAACCGCGCAAGCCCCGCACTCGCCCAATTCACACCCGTGCTTCGTCCCCGTATGCCCCAAATCCTCGCGCAACACTTCCAGCAGCGTCTTGTACGGCGCAAACGAAACGTCCGTCGCCTCGCCATTCAGCATCAAGCGGATATGCGCCGTCTTCTGCGATTCGTTCGGCAGCGTAATCGAAATCACTCGACGCACCTCGCAAGCAAAATGTCAACGACGCCTCTTCGCCCGGCGCTCATCGCGGGAACAATCGTGCCGCGTTGTCATACAAAATCTTTCGCTTCGCCTCCGCCCCAATCGGCAGCGCATGGAACTTCTCGATGTTTCCCTTGATTTCCGGCACGCCCGGCCCTGGCCAATCCGTCCCCCACAAAACTTTGTCCGCGATATCCTCGATCCGCGGAAAATATTCCATCAATTTCTGCGGCGGTATCCCCGAAATGTCCATGTACATATTTTTGTGCCGCCTCACCAGAAAAAATGCCTCGTTCATCCACAGCGGTCTTCCGCCGTGCGCCAGAATCACCACAAGGTTCGGATAATCGATGCTCACGTCGTCGCACAGCATCGGCTGCGCGTGCAAATTTCTCGCGCCAGGAAAAATCGAAGTCCCCGTGTGAATCATTACCGGCATTCCGTTGGCCTGCGCGCGCTCATAAATCGCCGCCAAATCCGTGTTTCCATTCATGTAGGAATTCGGCGTCAGCACTTGATGCGACGGATGCAGTTTGATCGCGCGAATCCCCAGCTTTGCCATGCGGTCCACTTCCGCTCCCGCATCGGGCACCGTTCCCGGCAGAACGCCGCCAAAGGCAATCAAACGCTCCGGCGCCGCGCTACAGTACTTCGCGCTCCAATCGTTCACTTCCGGCGTGAACCCGATTATCTTCGGCGCAACATAATTGATCAGCCCCGCGCGTTCGATCCCCAGGCTATCCAGGTGTCCGAGAAACGCTTTCGGATCCTCGCAGTAGCGCATCACATCCGCGTAATCCTTCCGCCCGCGCTTCATCAAATCCATCGCGGACGGTTTCATCATGTGATACGGCATGATGTGTATGTGAATATCGATGATCGCCTGCACCAGTCTCCTCACCGCCCCGTCTTCTCTGCGAGCCTTTGTGAACTCTGCGCCTCTGCGTTATCGTTTCTCTTCTTTTTTCTTCTCTTTTTCTCTTCTCCTTACGTCGTTACCTCTTTACGTCATTACTTCTGCTAATTAAATCTCACATACTCAAAATCCAAAGGCTTGCTATTAATCCCCCGCAACGGCGGCGCGATCCAATTCGCAAATTTCCCCGGCTCCACCACTCGTCCCGTCATCAGCGACTGCACGAACCGCTCATCCGCCGGACTTGGCAACCATTCGTATTTGCGCTTTTCCCACGCCTCCGCGCTCAACACATCCCCATTCACACTGATGTGGTGCCCCGCAAAATTCCCAATCGCGCGGTGGAATCCCTTGTGCGGCAAAGTCAGCTTGAAGGGAATCCCCGCTTCGTCAATCACCCGCTGCCATCGCGCCACTCCATCCGCAATCTCCTCGATATAATCGTCTCTCAGTCGCTCGTTCAAAGCCGTCAGCGCCGGAACGTTCTTCTTCACGATCTTGTCCCCGATCACTTCGTACACCGGATACTCCGCTTCGCTCAAAACGTGATCGTCCTCGAGTTTCGTTTCGCGAAAGCGCCCTTTCAGCCCGTTCGTAAAATAACTCGCCGCGTTGGAAGAAACATCCGAACCGTAAAGGTCCAGTGTCACGCTGTAATGAAAATTCAGGTATCTCTGAATCGTCTGCAGGTCGATCACTCCCATCGCGCGCACTTGCGCCGGATCCTCCAACTTATTTTCTTTCATCACTTCGCAGGTTCGCTTGATGATGCGAGTCACGCCTGTCTCGCCCACAAACATGTGGTGCGCTTCCTCGGTCAGCATGAACCGGCAAGTCCGCGACAGCGGATCGAATCCCGACTCCGCCAAAGCGCACAACTGAAACTTCCCGTCCCGGTCCGTAAAAAACGTAAACATGTAAAACGCCAGCCAGTCCGGCGTTGGTTCATTAAACGCGCCCAAAATGCGCGGATTGTCCGCATCGCCGGATCGCCGCGCCAGCAGTGCCTCCGCTTCTTCGCGCCCATCCCGCCCGAAATAGCGGTGCAACAAATACACCATCGCCCACAAATGCCGCCCCTCTTCCACATTCACCTGAAAAATATTTCGCAAGTCATACATCGAAGGGCACGACGAACCCAAAAGCCGCTGCTGTTCCACCGAAGCCGGTTCGGTATCTCCTTGCGTCACGATCACGCGCCGCAGCGTCGACCGGTATTCCCCCGGCACTTCCTGCCAGGCCGGCTGCCCTTTGTGAATCCCGAAATTCACTTCGCGCTTTTCGTCGCGCGGCTGCAGAAAGATTCCCCAGCGATACTCCGGCATCTTCACGTAATCAAATTGCGCCCATCCGTCCGCTTCCACACTGATCGCCGTCCGTAAATAAACCTCATAGTTGTGGCTCTCGTTCGGCCCCATGTCGTACCACCACCCCATGTACGCCGGCTGCCAATGCTCCAGCGCTCGCTGCAATCCGCGGTCTCTCCCCAAATCCACGTTATTCGGAATCTTTTCCGTGTAATCAATCATGATAGTTCTCCGCTCGGATGATCTTTTTCCTTACCTCTTTACGTTATTAGTTCTTTACTTCCTATTCTCAAACTCTCTCCCAATTAAATTTCACAGGAGCACCCGTCCCGTAAACTTTCAAGGCCCCGTTCGTCCCCACGGCATTCGGCCGGATAAAAATCCAATTCTGCCAGGCAGACAATCTTCCAAACACCCGTGTCTCCAGCGTCTCGTTAATCCCAAATCGCAAATTTGCCTCCAGCCCCGTCAACGCATCCGGCGAAAGCGCCGCCCGCGATTCCAGCGCCTGCCGAATTTCATCCTCCCAATCCAGATCGTCCGGCGCAGCCGTAACTAGTCCCGCCTCCATCGCGTCATGCACGGTCAATACTTTTCCAACCAAACTGTGCAGCTTCTCGATTTGCTCGGAGTCCTGATAAAATCGCGCCGCTACCCGCGAGAGCCCGTTCACCATCGGCAGCGCCCCAAAATTCACTCGCGAAAGCACGACGCTCGCCACATTCTCGCCGTCCTGCGAATCACGCATGTAGACGCGGTCCGCCGCCAGCGCCAGTTCGAAAAGCGTCCCCGCAAGACACGAACCCGGCTCCACAATCGCGTACAATGACCGCGAAGAAACATCAATCCTCGCAAACGTCCGCCGCATCATTCCCAAAACTTCCCGCACAAACCAGTTGTCCTGGTGACTTAAAATAAATTCATCGGCCGCCAGCACCGCGTCCGGATTTCCTGTCGCCTTCAGGATCCATAATCCCAAATCCAGTTCGTTCGTGCGCAGAGTCAGGATCGCGTCATCCAGCTCTCGCGCCATCTGCAGGGGCCACCAATTCGCGCCCGCAGCAAGCAGCGTTCTCGATCGTGTAATTCGGCACAGATTCCGGCGCACGAACCGTCAAAGTCACCGTTCGCGCCTCTCGATTCACCTGCGCATCCACAAATTCGTAATGCACGCCCGCTTCATCCACGGTCCGCTTCACCGGCGTCAGTGCCACGCCTTTCACGTTCGAGGGCCGGTCACTCTGCTCCGCCAGCTTCAGCGCACGCTGCTTTACGTGCTCCGCAAACTGCTGCGGCTTCACCACTTCATCCACTAGCCGCCAATCTTTTGCTCTTTGCCCGCGCACGCCGTCCGGATTTGTGCAGAACATATCCGCATAATCCCGCCGTACTTTTCGCTTATCCGTCACCCGCGTCAGACCGCCCGTCCCAGGCAGCACGCCCAGCAACGGCAACTCCGGCAAACTCACCGCCGACGACCGGTCATCCACCAAAATAATCTCGTCGCACGCGAGCGCCAGCTCGTAGCCGCCTCCCGCCGTCGTTCCGTTGCACGCCGCAAGGAATTTCAATCCGGAGTGTGCGCTCGAGTCCTCAATCCCATTCCGCGTTTCGTTCGTGAACTTGCAGAAATTCACTTTCCACGCATGCGAAGAAAGACCCAGCATATAAATGTTCGCGCCCGAACAAAAAATCCGGTTCTTCGCGCTCGTGATAACCACCGACCGAATCTCCGGATGCTCAAACCGGATCCGCTGCAACGCATCATGCAGCTCGATGTCCACTCCGAGATCGTACGAATTCAATTTCAGCTTGTATCCCGGCCGAAGTCCGCCGTCTTCCGCCACGTCCATCGTCAAAGTCGCCACGGGCCCGTCGAAGCCGAGCTTCCAATGTTTGTACTTGCCCGGCTCCGTCCGGTAATCCGGCGGTTCCACCTTTGCCTGAAGTTGTTCTGTCGCTGCAACGTCCACAGATCGCCTCCTACTTCTCGCTCGATCTGCAATGCCGCCTTTAGCTTCTCAAAACTCTCGTCCACCGAACTCCCGGAAGTGTCCAGATACATGTCCGCCTTGCGATAGAGCGGCTCGCGCGCCTCAAGAATCCGCCGCAAATCATCCATCGCCTGATTCCCGCCGGCAATCGCCCGCAAATCCCCTTGCGCGATCACGCGCGCCATGTGCTCCTCGGGCCGCGCCTTGATCCACACCGTATAGCAATTCGAAAGCAAATAGTCGTACGTCTCTTTTTCCGAAACTACTCCGCCGCCCACCGAAACGATCGCGCGCTCCTGCTCATGCAGCACTCGCTCCAGCGATCGCCTCTCGATCGAGCGATAACCCGTCTGCCCGTACAGCGAAAAAATTTCTCCGAGCGGCATCCCCGTATCTTTTTCAATTTCCCCGTCGAGTTCGATAAACGGAACGCCCAACTCCTGGCCCAGCCGCAATCCCAAAGTCGATTTGCCCGCTCCGCGCAATCCAATCAGCGCGATGCGTTTGCGCCGCACCGCTTCCTCATCTCCAAATTCCCGCAGCAAACGCGACATCGCGTCCTCAACTCGATGCGCTGGAATCCGCTCCAAAAATCTCTGCATCAAAATTTTCTCGTGCCGCGTTTCCGCTTCCGCGGTAAACAACTCCGCCAGGGAAACATGCAGCGCTGCCGCAATCCTCCGCAAAAGTACAATCGAAACGTTTCCCTCGCCAGCCTCCAATTGCGCCAGGTGCCGTTCGGACACGTCCGCTTCGCGCGCCATCATCTTGCGCGTCAAGCCCGCGCCGGTTCCGCAATTCCCGCACGCGCTTCCCGAGCGCTAGCAGAAACCCGTCATTCGAAACGCTGTCCATGCGCTGCGAGCCGGTTGCTTTGGAGTGAGTCGTTGTCTGCAAGGCCATATATATAAGGATTGCTTCGCACCTGCAGTATATCGCATGTGACTTGCGTCACGTCAACTGGAATTACCTGGGGTCTTGCTCGGCGCTACTTTGGGTTGCAATTCAAGGTAAGATATTCATTATCAGTGCGATGCGAAGAGTTGCTTCTGAAGGGAACTGCGTTGCGCAGTCCAGGCAGTATGCATTATTCTGCAATCGCTGCGCCGCTAAGAAAGCGGAAGACTGGCGTCGGCGGATTGGCTCGTCAGGGCGCCGACTAAGCTTGGTGGGCCTTGCACGACGAAGCGCCGATGGTAGAGAAACAGGGCACGCAGCCCGGCGAGTTCTTCCCCGCCGCCGGCGCGACCGGGGCCGCCGTGCAGGCAACTGGGCACAACGTTGCCGTGGCCGGTGAATTGCGCGCCCACGCTTGGGTCGACGACCATGACGCGGCCGTGGAGATCGCCGATGCCGAGCACGACGCTTTGAGTGAAGGCCTCATCGGTCGCAAAAATTGAAGCCACCAGAGACCCCAACCCGCGCCGTGCCAAGGCGATCACTTCGCCGACACTGTCGTAGGCGATGAGCGTGGCTGCCGGGCCGAAGACTTCCACGTCGTGCACGAATTTCGCGCCCATCCCGTCGTTACAAGCGAGCAGCGTAGGCTGCACAAACGCGGATTTGGCGGGGTCGGCATCGAGAGGCTGAAAATTTTCTTCGCCGCCAAAAATCACGGAGCATTCCTGCTTCAACTGGCGCAAGCCCTCTAGGCAGGCGGCCTGCTGCGCCTTGTTCACAACGGGCCCAACTTTTACTTCCGCATTGCGAGGATTCCCCACTTTCAGCGCACTCAACTTTGCCGTTATGGCTTCGCCTACCGCCTTCATTTGTCCGCGTGGCACGAAAATTCGCCGGATCGCCGTGCACTTTTGCCCGGCCTTCAAGGTCATCTCACGGACGACTTCTTTCACCAGTAGATCGAAGATCTCTGTTCCCGGCGCGTCGGATGGCCCGAGAATGACGGAGTTGATGCTATCGGCCTCCACGTTCACGCGAACCGAACGGCGCAGAACATTTGGATTGGAGCGAATTTTGATCGCCGTTTCGGCCGAGCCGGTGAAGGAAACCACGTCGCTCTCGCCAACGTGATCGAGAAGCTCGCGCGCCGAGCCGCACAGAATCGATATGGCGCCGCGCGGAAGAATATCCGCCTTCACAAGGTCTTCGACCATTCTGTGCGCCAGCCAGGCAGTGGGCGACGCCGGTTTTACGACCACCGGAACGCCCGAGAGCAGCGCGGGCGCAGCTTTTTCGCAGAAACCCCAAGCCGGAAAATTGAACGCGTTGATAAAAACGGCCACCCCTTTGGCCGGAAGAAGAAAATGCTGCCCAAAAAAAACGCCGGTCTTCGATATGGAAACTTGCGCTCCCTCTTTCAGCAATTTTCCATTCGCGAGGGACTGGCCGATTTTTGCGTAGTACTTCATGGTGTAGATCGCGCCGTCCACGTCGAACGAAGCGTCCGCGGAATTTGCGCCAAGATTAAGCAGCGAGAGGCGGAAATATTCGTCGCGATTGGCCTGAAGCGTTTCCGCAATTTTGCCGAGCAAATCCGCGCGTTCGCGGTAGGTCAAGGCGCGCAGAGCGGGACCGCCTTCGGCGCGCGCAAACTCCAGAGCCGCTTTGACGTCGATCTCCTGTGAAGAAACCCGCGCCAATTCTTCGCCGGTGACGGGATCCACGAGCGGTTCGCCCTCCCCGCCTCCCGCTCGCCATTCCCCGCAAACAAAATTCGCCAGATTCATAAAGGTTTCCCTTCCGTCTGCCCGCCTTGCAGTGTACTCTGCGTCGCCTGCATTTCGCGCAGTTTGAAGCGCTGGAGTTTTCCCGTGGCTGTCTTGGGAATCTCGGATAAAAATTCGATCCAATGCGGCCGTTTGTATCCGCCGATTTTTAGTCCGACCAATTCACGCAATTCAGTGGATAACTCCTTGCTCGGCGCGAAGTCCGCATTTAAGACCACGTATGCCGCGGCTTTGGTGAGGCCGTCCTGGTCTTCGCGAGCGACTACCGCGGCTTCTCGCACCGCGGGATGCGCGATCAAAACGCTTTCGACTTCGGCGGGACTCAGCCACAGGCCGTGGACTTTGAAAACGTCGTTCGAGCGGCCGGCGTACCAGAAGTAGCCTTCTTCGTCCTGAAAATATTTGTCGCCAGTGCGAAACCAGTCGCCGACAAAGGTATCCTTTGTTTTTTCGTGCTTGTTCCAGTAGCCGGAACACGTTGAGTCGCCCTTGATCAGAAGATCGCCGATCTCGTTTGGAGCGACGGCGGCGCCGCTCTCGTCGACGATCCTGGCTTCGTAGCCGGGGATGATTTTCCCGCTGGAGCCGGGTCTCGCGTCGCCGGGGCGGTTGGCGATCACCATCTGCAGAGTTTCCGTCGAGCCCAGCGAATCGAGAATTTCGACGCCAAAGCGTTCCTTGAAGCGATGAAAGAGCGGCGCGGGGAGCGATTCGCCCGCAGAGATCGCGTGGCGCACGCTGGAAAGATCGAATTCTTTTCCGTCTTCGCGGTGATGCGCCAGGAGCGCCGCAAAATTTGTGGGCACAGAGAAAAAAAGCGTGGGACGGTAGCGCTCGATGTCCGCGTAAATCGTGGCGGGAACGGGTCGCACGGGCGAAAGAATCGTCGTAGCGCCGCAGCCGAGAGGGAAGTAGCCGGCATTGCCGAGTCCATACGCAAAAAACAAGCGCGCCACGCTAAAGCAGCGGTCGGTCTCCTTCATTTGCAGAATGCCTTTGGCGTAGAGCTCGCAGCACACGACCATGTCGTGATGAAGATGGACGCAGCCTTTGGAGGCGCCCGTGCTGCCGGAAGAGTAGAGCCAGAAAGCGGGCTCGTCTTTGCAAGTGAGCGCGGCTCGTAGTTCGGACGAGGAATTCGCGATCAGATTTTGCAGCGAATGATGCGCGTGCGCGATCTGCGCTTGCGATAGAGGCTCGGGCTTCGACCCACCGGACGCCGTTGCTTCCTTTACCTCCTTTACTTCTACTTCGCTGACCACGATCTCCTGCAAATAGCGAAGTTTTTCTTTCGGGATGGATTGCAAATGCTGCAGCAGCGGTTCGCTCACGATGGCTACGCGCGCGCGGCAGTCGTTGAGAATGTATTCGTAGTCCTGCGGCTTGGCCTGCGTGTTTACGGGAACCGCGACGGCCCCGATTTTGATCGCGCCAAAAAAAGAGTAGAGAAATTCGGGCGTGTCGAGCAACAAAAGAAGGACGCGCTCTTCGGGACGGACGCCGAGAGCGAGCAGGGCATTGCCGGCGCGGTTCGTATTTTCCAGCAACTGCTGATAGGTGACCCGCTCGTCTCCGCACTCGATGGCCACTTTCGCGCCGCGGCCTTCCTGGACGTTGCGGTCCACGAAGTGGGTGGCGACATTGAAATTTTCCGGCAACGTGATCAAGAGATTTGCCGCCTCCTGCTGGTGCGCGCGGAAAGCTGGGAGCTTCGCTTGCGCAAACGGGCGGGAGTATAGCACGCGGTAAATCGGGGGCAGGTGGCGCTTCCAGGCAGACGGATGGCCGGGCAAGCCCCCCACCCCGGGTATCCAGAGATCTGTGAAGTAAGCCCTTGAGCGGAAAGGAGTTCCGGGCGATGCTGTGCGCGCAGATGTGGCGACCCGCTAGTGGCGAGTTGCCAAACTTTGGAGCTTGAAGGTGTTGCCCCCTCCCCCGGTATTTTGTAAGTGTTGCTTCTGAAGGACTTAAAGTGGAGTGGAATCAACACTTGTGGAAGTGTTGATTCTGAACGAGTTCGGCGAAGGCGGCTTTTATGAAATAGTAACCCGGCTGGCACTGATGAGATTAAGGTGGCTTTAGGGACCGCACAGCAGAGGCGCATGACTAGCGGGAGCGCGGACAAGATCCGTGTCCCAATCGCGAAACTAGTTATAACATAGTGGTACTGGTTGTCAAGTAAAAACTATAAGTAGTTTGTTTGGTGCGGTTTGGACGCGGAGAAGACAGCCACACGGAGGGAGAAAGGAAAAAGCAAAACCCGCACCCTGAAAAACGCAGGGAGCGGCACCCCGGCGCAGTCCGCGGCCCCACCCGCCCGGTCTTCAACACAGAATTGCCCAACGAGGAATCTAGGCGTCTCTAACTGTGCGATAAGCTTCCTGGCCGGCTTCGACGGCGCCGGCTACGCTGGCGGTCACGTCGTCCACAGTTTCTTGTGCGCGGCGCTTCCAGCGCTTTCCGGTCGAGGCCACATCATCGATGCCTTTTTTCACGCTGTTGGAGATGTAGTCGCGCGTTTCCTCTCCGGAGGATGGTGCGAAGAGCAGGGCAAGAACGGCGCCTACTCCGATCCCCACGGCAAAGGTAGTGTATTTGTTAGACCATTTATTGTGTCTCATCGCTTCCGTCCTTTTATGGCTGGGGTTTTGCGCCGGTGCTTCTTCGATGTGATGCTTCATGCTGGTGCGGCTCCCGGAATTGTTTCCAAGAAAAAAATGGAGGAAGCCGGGTTTCGGCTTCCTCGATTGTGATTAATACGAGCCGGTCGTTCCCTTGGCGGCAAGTTCGCGATCTGGTTGCTTGCTATCAACAAAAGCTTCGCTTGTGGAGGAAACATGCTCTCCGCCAGTGGCCCTGAGGACTTCCTTCGCGCGCGTGATTTGCCCGGAAGTGTCGCAATGAACGGAAAGAAGAATTCCGCCCTTTTGCAGACGGCCTTCGTAGCGCTTGGCTTCGAATTCGGGGATGCCCATGCCGATCAAAGCTCCAGTGAATCCGCCGACGGCGCCGCCAACACCCAATCCTGCCAAACCGGCCATAATCGGACCGGCGGCGAGGAATGGCCCAAGGCCAGGAATCGCCAACAGGCCGAGGCCCGCCAGGACGCCGAGCGTGCCACCAATTACCCCTCCGGTCGTCACGCCGGCAACTGTGCCTTCGGGTGCTTTCGAAGCCTTCTCCGTGCCCATTTCCTTGGGCACGCCAAGACTTTCAGGCAGAAGCACGGATACGTCGGAAACCGGGAAGCCGGCCTTGACGAGTTCGTGCGTGGCATTTTCGACGGCGATGCGAGTCGAATAAATTCCAAATACTCCTACTTTTTTGGATGACATTTCTATTTCTCCTTTGAGTTAACGCTGGTTTCGGATTCTGTAGAGTTACTTCGAAGGCGCGATTTCGAGTTGATTCGTTACGTTCTCTCCTCCAGCCACTGCCACTGCTTTGGATTGGAGATTGTATTTCTCTTCGTCAGAGACAACTGTAGTTAAAAAGAAGAGGAAGGGCTGTCACGTTTCGAACACTTTCTGCTTTTCTATTTAGAGCGCCTTTTGGGCATGCTCCTGTGATGGTCAGGAGGTTCTCTCGCGGCTCGGCTGAAATAGGATGCGGAGGATGGAAGTTCTGTCGTAGGCTGAGCCGGCTGAGCAAATGGGCCGAGGCAGAGGACATTCGAAAGCGGTGAAGCTGATAGGGGCTCGGGAGAATCTGCGATGATTATAAAAGTGTTTGAGGATAAGCGCACGATGGGACAAGCCGCGGCGGAGCAGGCGGGTGCGGCTTTGCGACGAGCGATTCAAGAGCGCGGGCTGGCGCGGATTGTGGTGGCGACGGGGGCGTCGCAGCTGGAATTTTTGGATGCCCTGACGCGCAAAAAAGAGATTGATTGGCCGCGCGTCGAAATGTTTCACCTGGATGAGTACATCGGATTGCCGATGACGCACCCGGCCAGCTTTCGCAAGTACCTTCTTGAAAATGTTATCCAGAAGGCGGGAATTGCAAACTATCACTTACTTGATGGCGAAGGCGATGCGCGCGAAGTGGCACGGCGGATAGGAGAGAGTTTGAAGGCAGCGCCGATCGATATTGCGTTTGTGGGAATTGGGGAGAACGGGCACCTGGCGTTTAACGATCCTCCGGCGGATTTCGAGAGCGAGCAGCCTTATCTGATTGTCGAGCTGGACGAAGCTTGCCGGCGGCAACAAGTGGGCGAGGGGTGGTTTGCGGACATTTCGGAAGTGCCGCGGAAGGCGATTTCGATGTCCGTGCGGCAGATTATGAAAGCGAACGAAATTCTTGCCGTTGTGCCCGATGCGCGAAAAGCAAACGCTGTGAAGCTGTGTTTCGAAGGAGAGATTGGCCCCATGGCGCCTGCTTCGATCTTGCGGAGACATGCGGCGGCGAC
This sequence comes from uncultured Acidobacteriota bacterium, assembly GCA_963804545.1. Taxonomy (GTDB): domain Bacteria; phylum Acidobacteriota; class Terriglobia; order Acidiferrales; family UBA7541; genus Acidiferrum. Next base: position 287,774 of record CAWDQW010000003.1, on the reverse strand, counting down.
GGTTTATTTGGATAGAGAGTCGGCGTCGTCGCTGAGCGCGGCGGCGCTTGGCGCGTTCGCGGCGAAAGCGTAAAAGCGGCTCGACAAAACAACACAAGACAAAACAGCACAAAAGGTTCGCGCGGGAACGGCGAGTTGCAGAGGGTCGAAGAAAATCGACCCTCCGAAAAAGAATCGCGTGCGGTTGCAGCGGCGCCGAGCTTTAGAAGTGGATCGACGGCGCTAATTGAGAGGCGCGTGCAGTTGGCGGTGCCGCCGGAATCATGTAAGCCGACGTAGTCAAGCTGGGGGCGCAGAGCCAGATGTGGCAGAACACCGATATCCACGCCGCCGCCAAAGCTATAGGCGAAATTGTTGCTGGAAGGGCCGCCGGCGCCATTGGTCAAATGCCCGGCACCCGCGAGGAACTGGACGAAGGGAGTGAGCTTCGTTGGGTTGTGCATGTTGATGCGCGGGCCAAACATGAAAGTGTACGTGTTGAGCGAAACGCCGCCGGGTGAGGCGTGATAGCCGCCAACGTCACCCACGATACCCAGATAAGGGATGGGGTTGTAGGCGACAGAACCGCTGATGCCGTTCTGATTGATGCCGTTGGAGCCGCCCAGGCGGAAGTAGGAATAGCCGACCGACGCGTCGACGGAGGATTGGGCGTGCGACGGAAGTGCGAAGAAAAACAGCCCCAAGCTAAGCAGGAACAGGCGTTTCATAGCGATAGATCCTTTCGAGCGCGAATGAGAGTTGAGCTGCACAACCGAACGAGGCGCGGCTTGGGCAGGGCGGGTAGCCGTCCCCAGCGGCTGATTCTAGTTTGATGCAGGGAAGGGCGAAAAGTGGGCCGGGAGTGGGAGGAAGATTTCTAGGGTTGCAATAGCGGTGGGGAGAGCGCCCGCGTCAGAGTCAGCCCGCCGCCGGGGCAGGTGCGCAGGCAATTTTTGCGTCGAGTGTTTTCATCAGATCCAGGATCATGTGCGCGACGCACTGATCGCCGGTGGCGGTATTGATCATGGCGTGATAAGCGGTGCGGTCGGGCCATTCGACGTGGAAGTATTTTTGGATGAACTCGACGCGCTCGCGATCGACGGTATCGACGCGCTCTTGCGCCTCCTTTTCGGTTTTGCCGCGAGCGATAAGGCGGCGCACTTTATCCTCTCTCGATGCGTAGAGAAACACGCGCAAAGTGTCCTGGCGATTCCTGAGAAAATGCTGAGAGCCGCGCCCCACGATGACGCAGTTGCCGGCTTTCGCGGCGTGTTGGACGACGCGTTCGGTCATCTTCAAAATGCTTTCGCTGTCCACCACGTTAAGCTTGTGAGCGTTGAGGCTGCCTTCGTAGCTTCCGCGCAAAAAAGATTTGAAGAGGCGGTAGTAGAGAGGATCGGTGCGCTCCTCGCGAACCTCGACGACGTCCTTGGGACAATTCGCGAGGCGCGCGATCTCCTCCGTGAGCAGCTGATCCCAAAGCTTCCAGCCCAGTTGCTTAGCGAGCAGTTGAGCGATTTCGCCGCCGCCGCTTCCGTATTCGCGTTCGACCGTGAGTATTCTGATCATCTAGTGAGCCTCGCCAAGCGTGGAATCGTACGAGTGGCTAAGAAAGGTGGCAGCGGAGGTGCCGCACTCCACATGGCCAAAGACGATCGTACAGCAAATGAATTCATTTCGCTCATTCGGCCAACACTCTGCCGCCGCCGGGATCATTCTTCTTCAGAAGAAAAGAAAGGAAGAACATGATCCCCGAGATCACGCAAAGAACCATAAAGATGTCGATGTAGGCCAAGGTAGTGGACTGCGCTTGCACATCCCTGGTAAATCGTCGCGACCGCCCGCGCGTAAGCTTCATGCGCGCCAATGCCCGAGTGCGCCAAATGCTGGGCAAGACCATTTGCCTGATTTTGAAAATTGGGATTGTCGGGCCGAGCATATTCCACCAGCCGGGCTTGATGGAGTTGCGCGCGGCGCGCAACCAGCGTGGTAACCATCGAGGTTCCTACGCTGCTCCCTATATTGCGCATGAAGTTGGCGATCCCGGCGACGGCATTGTTTTTTTCCGGCGCGATGCCGATGTAGGCGACCAGCGTAATCGGAGTGAATAGGAAGCCCAAACCAACGACCTGAGCGATGCGCAGCAAAGTGGCGGCCTTGAAGCTGATCTGCAAATCGATGCGCTGCGTGGAATAGTACATAGCGACAGACAATGCCAGCCAGCCGAAAGCAATCAGGTAGCGCGCCTGGATCTTCGTCGTCAGTTGACCCACGATGGGCGTTTGAAAAAGCAAGACGAGTCCTCCGGCGGAAAGTGCTAAGCCGGCGAGTTCCGAGGTGTAGCCGACAAGGGTTTGCAGGAATTGCGGCATCAGGACCAGGCTGCTGAACAACAAGACGCCCAGGGCGAATAACATCAGGCTGGCACTCGCGAAGTTGAAACTCTTGAACATGCGGACGTCAATGATCGGCGCTTTTTGATGCCATTCCCAGATAACCAGGGAGATGAGGCAGACGGTGGCGACAACGACGAGCGTCGTGATGAACCGCGAGCCGAACCAATCGTCTTCCTGACCCTTGTCGAGCAAGATCTGCAGTGCGCCGATGCCAAGAGCCAGCAGGGCGATGCCGATGTAGTCCAGCTTGATTCCGGCGGACTTGAGCCGCGCGATATAGGGCGGATCTTCCACAACGCGGCGCACCAGAAACCAGGTAATTATTCCAACCGGGATGTTAATGAAAAAAATCCAGCGCCAGGAATAGTTGAAGGTGATCCACCCGCCGAGGGTTGGACCGATCGTGGGCGCCGTGATGGCGGTAATGCCGTACAGTGCAAATGCCAAGCCGCGCTGCTGAGGCGGAAAGGTGTCGGCGAGGATGGCTTGAGCCATGGGCTGAAGTCCGCCGCCGCCCGCGCCTTGCAGCACGCGGAAGAGAAGCAGATACCCGAGACTCGGCGCGAAACCGCAAAGAAGGGAACTGACCGTAAAGATCGCCAAGCAGGACATGAAAAAGCGCTTTCGTCCAAAGGTGTTGGCGAACCAACCGCTGATCGGGAGAATGATGGCGTTCGAGACCAGGTAAGAGGTGAGGACCCACGTGCTCTGGTCGTTGCTCGCCGCCAGATTGCCGGCCATGTAGGGCAAGGCTACGTTGGCGATGCTGGTGTCCAGAACTTCCATGAACGCGGCCAGCGCCACGACGACAGCAATCAGCCAAGGATTGAATTTGGGCTTCCAGACGTCCTGGTCGAAGGTGATAGCGGCGGAGCTCATTGGAGGTAAACGTCGGGGACCACGTTCATTCCGGGACGTAGTTGGCGATCGCGGTTTTCTCCCGGTTCAAGAACGATTTTTACCGGAACTCTTTGGACGATTTTGACGTAATTGCCGGTGGCGTTTTCCGGGGGAAGCAGACTGAAGAGCGGACCGGTAGCGCCCGCGATGCTATCTACATGCCCTTTCAGAGTTCGTCCAGTGGAATCGACGTGGATCTCCGCTTTCTGACCAACGCGCATGTGCTTGAGTTGCGTCTCTTTGAAATTGGCGGTGACCCACACTTCGTCGAGAGGCACGACTGTGAGCAGTTGCTGCCCGGCTTGAACGTTTAGCCCGACAACGACCGACTTATTCACTTCGCCGGAGACCGGCGCGAGGATTTTCGTGTATTGAAGATTCAGCTGGGCTTGCTCCAGTAAGGCGCGCTTTTGCTCAACATCAGCGACAGCCGCGCGCGCGCGAGCCTGGCTCGACGAAACTTGCTGGGGCCCGGTCTCCGCGTATTGATGATTGGCTTCCGCTTGCACCTGGCGGCTCTGCGCTTGCTCAACAAATTGCTGCGCGGCGGACTCATTGGCGAGAGCTGCCGCCACAGCAGCGGTGCTGGATTTAGCCGCGGCCAGCGCCTGATCGTAAACCTGCTCGGCGACCTCTTTCTTGTCCACCAGTAATTTGTAGCGTTTCAGATCGTCTTGCACCTTGACGTCGTTGGCGCGAGCTTGCTCCACTTGGGCTTGCGCGGCCGCGAGCTGCCTCTGCGCGGCAATGATTCCCGCGTTAGTGTTTGTGATGTCAGATTCTGTCGACTTAAGTTGGCTCGAACTATTCACCGAAGTGATTGGTACCGTGATATTCAGCGATTGCGCCGTCGCTTCGGCGTTGGCGAGATTCGCCTGTGCCTGCGCCACCGCAACTTCATAGTCTTTCGGATCGATCTCGACGAGCACGGCGCCTTTCTCGACCCACTGGTTGTCATCCACATTTACCTTGATCACGTAGCCGGAAATTCGCGCGCTGACTGGATAGAGATGGACGTCCGCCTGGGCGTCGTCGGTCGACTCATAGCTGTTGAGGTAGCGCCACAAAAACACGCCGCCAACCAGAACGACGAGCACGACGATCAAAATCACAATGTTTCTTCGGCGTCTTGGGGTTCGGGCGAGCGCGCGACGCGTAATTTGTGTTCGTCAGAGGCGATGGCTCGACGGGAGAATCGCTCCCTGCAGCCGGCACCGAACGGGGTGGATTCTCGTCCGCCATGTTCATTGTCCTTTGAAATACTCTTTGACTCCCTCTTCCGCGATGCCAAGAGCTCGAGCGAGAGAGATCTTTGCAAAATTGAAGCTATAAAGACTGGAGATGTATTGTTCGTGCGCGCTCGCCACCGCTTCCTGCGATTGCACGACTTCCACCGTATCCGTAACGCCCGCGCTGAAACGATCGCGAGACTGAGCCAACGTCTGTTCGGCGAAGTCAATATTGCTGCGCGCCACGTTCACGAGATCCGCGGAGGACTGCAAGTTGAGCAGCGCGGTGCGAATGTCGGAGTCGATCTGCGCGCGCAGATTGTCCAGGCGCTCGCGGCTCTGTTCGAGCCTGGCATCGGCCTGCAAAATGTCACCGTGGACGCTGTCTCCCGTAAAATCGGAATCGAAATGTTCCGCGAACGTCGAAAACCTGCGTTGCCGTCGAGGGATGCGAGCCTGCCTCGCCAACGTCCGCATTAAAGGCAAGCGACGGAAAATATCCGGCCACGGCGGCTTTGCGGGAGTATTCCGCTGCGCGGACATCGGTCATGGCCGCCAGGTAATCCGAGCGCGAAGCGTAGGCGCGTTTCAGGGCCTCTTCCATAGTGATGCCATCGAACGGCTGATAAGGCGACTTGTCCGTGAATTCGAATTCCTGCCCGGGAGCCAAGCCGATAACGCGAGCCACGGTCAACTTCTGGATAGCAAGATTATTCTTCGCCTGAATCAACTGCTGCTGGCGGGTCTGGAGCTCGACCTTGGCGCGCAGTCCATCAATCTCCGGCGAAGTGCCCGCGTTCACTTGGTCGTTTGCCTGATCGTAGAGCGCCTGCGCCGTCTTGACTTGCGCTTCCGCCGTTTCGATGCGGGCTTCGTCGGCGATGGCTTGCAAGTAGGTGTAACCGACGGCCAGCACAACGAGATCGCGCGCATCCTTGAAAGCATATTCGGCGGATTTTAAGTTTTGCGTAGCGGCGCGCGCGGCGTTGATGGACTTCCAATCAAACAGAGACTGGGTTACGGATATGCGCGCATCAAAATAAGAAAAGGGGCCATCAGATGGCGGTATCGTGTTGGGGCCAAGACTTGTAATTCCAAGCTCAGCGAGATTGATCTTCGAAGTCCGACCACAGCGGGCGACGCTGTCACGTGCGGCAGCAGAGCGCTCAATTGCTCCCAGCGCTGGCCGCGGGCAGAACGAATTTCCGCATTCGAAAGGAGCGCTCCGAGATTTTGCTTCAACCCACGGTCGATGGCGTCCCGCAAGGAAAGCGGCAGGACTCCGGGAACGGCTTTTGTCGGGACGCTGCCAGCGAATGGACTCACTCCTTGCGTTCCGGGAATGGCTTGGCCTGGCGTATCGAACTCTGTCGTGTCCGTTTGCGCAAGGGTGTGGGTGCTCCGCACAACAAGCCTCGCGGCGAAAAGAAACGCGCGGCTAGGTCCGTAGCTGAGCTTCAAGGGAGCCTCCTTGGCCTCGCATTTGGCTAAGCGGCGGTGCGGGGGAAAATATCCTAGTCCGGCTGCAGTCTTCTGGGCAACCGCACATCTGCCAAGCTCACGTTCGATGCAGTGGGAAGCGAAGAGGGAGACAATTTTCTGCTCGAATAATCTCCGCGCTCCGCGCGGCTCGGGCCGGACCAAGGAGAGACACTATCGTCCCATTTATTACGCTGTCGCACTCTGTAACGCAACCTTCGTTTGGTTTTGTTGTTGTTTACTCGCGGAAGAAATTTTTCTTGCGGAAGAAATGGACTCGAAAAGAAGTTTGGCGGCTTCGCGGCGCGACGCATTGTTGTGTGGCAAGGAATGGGAATGCGTGGAACGGCGCTGGCTTTTCCGCGCACCGGATCGATGTCGAAAATTGGTGGAGGCGGGGGGAGTCGAACCCCCGTCCGAAAAGCGCTACGGACACGAAGCCTACATGCTTATCTCAATTCGGTGTGCGACCCGGCCCTTGCGGGCTGATCGCGCGTTCGCCGGCGGCGCTTGGAATGAGCAAGATGCGCAACCAACTAGTCCGATGGTTCTCGCCCGAGCCTTACGGACCGAAAGGTCCAAGGCCAGCTCACTGTGTGACGCCTCTTGCCGGGCCCATGAGCGAAGCCCGGGGAAGCGTGCGCTTAATTAATTAAGCAGCAAGTGCCAAGTTGTTGTTGGCATTTCTAGTTTCCACCAAGTTACGGGCAGGTGGGTCCCGGCATGCCTTCGGGCCGCGACAGCTTCCGTCGAAACCGAGTCGCCCCCTAAGTACGAGTCCATTTTAGCATTTTTTGCGAATGGGCGTTGTGTGCCTCGATTTATGCCGCCACATTACGTCCAGGGTGCTCCCGGAAGAAGTCAGGAAAGTTATTGCGGACCTGCCAGCGGAAGGCCGAGGGCGTCGAAGGCTTCCTGACCTTTGACCCAGCCTTCTTTGCCATCGATGCGGATGCGCAGCCATAGGTCTTGGAAGCTGCACTCGACGCGCTGGCCCTTGGCTTCCCATTGAACGATGGCCATCATGTCCAAGAATTCAGGGTGTGCGTCAGGGCTGATGGGAACGTTGACCGAATTGTCCAGGTTTCCGTCCGGGGATTCGAAAAGGTGCACATAAATGGTGTCTGCATCAGGCGGACGAGGCTCCGGGACGGCTTCCATGTGCATGATGCAGCCTCTTTCGCGGAGAGTGCCATTGTCCGTGGCGTAGCACTGCTCGCCCTCGCCCCATTTGCCGTGCGGCCAATCGAAGCGCACGGGCACCAGGGCGTAGAAGTGGCCGGTCCATACACGGAACGCTAATACCTCCGCCGTGCTGGCCATGGGCATCACCTCAATGCCTCCCTTGATCATTACGGCAGCGACCGCGCCTCCGACGGTGATGTCCGTGCCACGCCCGAGCGGAAGCACAGCGCCAAACGGAGCGATGTGGCCGTTCACTACGCCGAAGACTTGCCACGACTCTTTCGGCAAGGCAGGATCGGCATTCGGGGATGGAGCGAGGCGCTCGAGAAATCGAATCACCAGGGCCACGCCCGCCGTGCCTGGGAGAGGCGATGCGGATGCTGACAATGTTTGGGTGAAACGCCGCTGCTCGACGGTGTAGGGGAAGCTCTCCTGGTAAACGGATTTTCCTTGGGCATCGAGAATTTCCAGACGCCCCAAAGTGGAGGTGAAGCTGGCGGCGCTCGCTAGGCGCGAGGAGTTTTCGGGGATCGCTCTATATTGCAGCATCACGGAGTATTGCTGGGTGCCAAGGGTATACGGGCCTTCGTGCGAAACAGTGTTGGTAAGGGGCGGCGAAGTTTGGGTACCAGCAGAGGCAGCGTTCGGCTGCTGAATAGACGCTGAAGAGGAAGAAAATTCTTGCGATGAGACTGCCCCAGCCCCCGTCGTCGCGGCTGCCATGGCCGCCGCGGTAGCTAAGACTAGAGAAGAGATGGACACGCCCGTTCGCGGGGACATGCTGTTTCTGCTTGTGACCCGTAGCACGGAAAGGGACCCGCCTTCCTTGAACTTGGTAATGGCTGAGCACGCGGAGCGGCTGGCGAATGGACGGGCTTCGGCTCTAGGGAGATCGCATAGGACGAGGATAGCACTTCTGAGAATCAGAAAGATTCACTTCAGGAGCGCCGGGGTTCGAGGCGCCGGGGCGAGAGGGAAGCCCCCCGCGGCTGCCAGGCGGAGTGGGAGAGACGGTTAAGCAACGATTAGGCACATAGGTACTGCTAGGCGGTTGACTCAAACAGGCTTGCCTTCCAAAATCACGGAACGGGGTATATCGCCCGAAGGGATCGGGCGAACCGAGCCGTCGAGAGCATATGGAGTAGGGAAGAGACCCCAGAAACCAGGAATGGCACAAGAGCCAAACGCCGTGGAACAAGCCGTATCGCGCGCCTTGCGTGAGAACCTCGAACGGATACAGCGAAATGCCGACGAGCTGCACCAAGCCGTGGGCGATATCGTAGCGGCTTGTGCGAGCACCAAGCCGACCAATGCGCTGCCTTCGATGTTGCGAGCGCAGACTTCGGCGGCATCGCTGTCGGCGGCGCTGGAAGTATTGTCGCGATTCGTGGCGATGGCGGTGCAGCCTGGGCAGCAGCGATCTCCGCTAGAAGCACAAATTGCGCATCTTAATCAGTACCGCGGGCCCCGAGCCGGCCGCGGAGCCGGTGCGTCCGCAACCGGCGGTGCCTACGCCGATGGCACAAGCGCCTGCGCAGGCGACAGTGCACGCTCCGGCACCAGCGCCGCCGCGCGTGGCGCCAGCGGTTGCGCAACACGTTGCGCCGCCGCTATCGAACCCGAGCCTTTGATCGAGTTGGAAGCCGAGGGGGACGCGATCGAGTTGATCGAGCCGCAGGCTCCGGCAATTTCTCCGGAAGCCGAATTCGAGGGCGATTTTGACGTCAACCATCTGACGCCCGAAGAACAAGAACTGCACAGGCGGGCAAATCGGGTGGCGAAAGTTTCGATGCAAGATATTAAAATGCTGAGACCGGAGCAAGTGCGGCTCGGTCGCGAGAAAAAAGATCTTTGTATTCGATTGAAAGACGACATTGAAAAAGCTCATCGAGAATACGACCGGCGTTTCAAACCCATCATGGACCACCCAGTGGATTACTTTTATCGCTGGATGGTGGAAATCCTCGCGGAGGGCGATGCACACGCTCTCGGCGAATACCCGTACGCCACGCCCGCGCGGCATCGCTAAGATTGCGGCTAGGAAAGCGGCTGCGGCCAGTTCGTGGGCCGCAGCGTCGCGAAGTGTGTGCGCGATTGTTCTCGAGTTTCTCGCTTCTCGCAGGCGCTGCGCCGGAAGTTCTGGCGCAGAACACACACTCGCGAAAAAAGCAGAAAAAAGTAAAAAAACCGGCGGCGGTACCCTGCCGGGTCGGGTGTGTGCTGGCGACGGCCGGCCCAGGGATGATGGCGGGAGACACGCCCGAGGATCAGGCGCGGCAAAAAGAGCTTCGCCACTCGCGCGCGAGATGCATAACGCGGCGCCTGGCTCGTATAACGAGCTTTCCGCAGTTTGCCGGAAAAAATGCGGCGAATGTTTGGGGCGCTCGCGCGGCGCTGGCGCTCGGCTATCGAGGATCATTCGCAGGGCACGAGCAGCAAGCCCTCGCGTGGTTTACCAAAGCCAGCAGCGACACACTGCTGCGCGAGTACGTGCTTTATTGGACGGCGCAGGCGAAGCACGCGCTGGGGCGCTCGAATGAGGCGCTTGGCCGATTTGGAGACGGTCGCAGCACGACTATCCGAACACGGCGATGAAGGAGCAATTGCTCGAGAGTCTGGCGCCGCTGGCCATCGAACTGGGCCGGGCGCAGGACGCGATCGATGCGCTGAATTCTTATCCGGCGACGGGAAGCAAACCTACGCTGCTGCTGGAGAGAGCGCAGGCTTACCAGTCGCTGCATCAACTTGCCGCGAGCCGCCAAGGATTACCAGGCGATTTTCTATAAGAATTCGCAGAGCGACGAAGCAAAACCAGCGGAAATCGCGCTGAAGAAGATTCTGCATGAGATGGGCAAGGAATATCCGTACCCGGGCGTGGAGCTTGCAGCAGCAACGCGCGCAGGCTTTCTTTGACGTTCATAAGTGGAAAGAAGCGCGCGTGGAATTCGAGAAACTCCTGGGAATGCTGCAACGATCCGTTGAATCCCAATCGCCAACTCGCCGAACTGCGCGTCGCCGAAGCGCGGGTGCAGCTGAAGGGTTCGCCAAAGCTGGTGGCGGCGTTGAAGACGCCGGATTTCGAAGTGGATGCGGAACGCTTGTACGCGCTGTCGCAATTTTATCGCACGGACAAGAAGTTCGATGAAATGTTCGCGGCGCTCAATGAGCTCACCCAGAAATATCCGCTCAGCAAATGGAACGAAGAAGGATTCATGGCGGCTGGGAAATTATTATTGGGTGGAGCCTCGACCGCAACAAAGCGGCCAGCTATTACCAGCGCGTGCTGGACACTTTTCCGAGCGGGAGAAATGCGTTTAACGCGGAATGGCGCGTCGCCTGGGTCGCCTATCTGAACCGGCAGCCGGACGCGGAAGATAAGATCAAGAATTTCCTGGTGAAATATCCAGCCTCGGCAAATACGCCCGACGCGGTCTATTGGCTGGGGCGCGACGCGGAGCGCAACGGGAAACTCGCGGAAGCGCGCAGCTACTACCAGAAAGATGTGGACCGCTTTCCGCAGACCTATTTCGGGCACGCCGCGGCCATGCGTTTGACCAAGCTGGAATCTGCAGCCGGCGACCCGCCCGAGATTCTGGACAAGATTCCGCCGCCGCCCGCGCTGCGTCCTTTCGATGAGCCGATTCCTCCCGCAGCGGCCGACCGTTGGGCGCGCGCGCAGGCGTTGCGCACGATTGCGTTCGATGCGAGCGCCGAGCTTGAAGCTGAAGAACGCGTATTTCGCCACTTCCTCGCCGCGATTCCTGTATGAAGCCGCGCAAGCGGCTTTTGATCAGGGACATTTTGCGGCGGGCATGGCTTATGGGCGCATCATCGTTCCCAATTTCGACGCGCGCAAAATCGACGATTTGCCGATTGAACGTCTGGAAAGTGCTCTATCCGTTCCCTTATGAAGCAGTGATACGGCGAGAAGCAGCCAAGAACAATTTCGATCCGTTGCTCGCCGCGGGGCTGATGCGGCAGGAGTCCACATTCCAAGCCGACGCGCTTTCGCCTACGAATGCGATCGGCCTGATGCAGGTCGAGCCGAAAACGGGGAAGCTGCTTGCCAGGCAGCTTCGTGTCAGTTTTTCGACCAAGAAGCTTTTTGACCCTGAATACAACATTCGAGCTCGGGATGCTGTACATCTCCGGTTTGGTGAAGTTGACGGGAGCGCCCGAATACGCGCTAGCGGCGTTCGATGCCGGCGAAGACCGCATCGCCTGCGTGGAAAGCCGAGCGCAACTACGACGAAATCCCCGAACTTGTGGAATCCATCCCTTTCAGCGAGACGCGCGATTACGTGCAAATCGTCTTGCGCAATTCCGAAGTCTACCGGATGATTTACGGGCAATCGGGTGCGCCGGCCTCTACAACTTCGGCGGCGGGACAGGCCGATAAAATTTCGGCACGGCCGAGTTCGTTCGGCTTGATTGCGCTGATAATCCAGATCGTTCGGCGGGCTAAATGACTTCCTCAGAAACCAGCATGGCGCAGGCAGCGCGGCGCATGCTTTCCGCAAAAGCGGAACAATTCACCGAATCCGTGATTCGCGAGATGACGCGGCTGGCGATGAAGCACGGCGCCGTGAACCTCTCGCAAGGCTTCCCGGATTTTGCGGCGCCGGCGGAAATCAAGGAAGCGGCGCGGCAAGCCATCGCCGACGACATCAACCAATACGCCATCACCTGGGGCGCGAAGCCGCTGCGCGATGCGATTGTCGAGAAATTTGAGCGGACGCAGGGCGTGCGCGTCGACCCTGAGCGCGAAATCACGATTTGCTGCGGCTCGACGGAAGCGATGATGTCCACCATGCTGGCGATCATCAATCCCGGCGATGAAATTGTGGTGTTCGAGCCGTTTTACGAGAACTATGGACCGGACGCGATTCTAAGCGGAGCGAAACCGCGCTTCGTGAAAATGCGTCCTCCGGAAAATGAGAAGGCCGTCTGGAGTTTCGACGAAAAGGAGCTGGCCGCCGCGTTCGGCCCGCACACCAAGGCTATTATCCTGAACACGCCCAACAATCCAACCGGGAAGGTTTTCACGCGCGCTGAACTCGAATTTATCCGCGAACTTTGCGTTCGCTGGAACGCGTATTGCGTCACGGACGAAATCTACGAACACATTCTTTACGACGGGACCGAGCACATTTCGATGGCGCGCATCGACGGCATGCGCGACCGCACGATTGTGATCAATGGCATGTCCAAGACCTACAGCGTGACGGGTTGGCGCGTGGGATGGGCTATTGCTCCGCCGGAACCGACCGCGGCCATCCGCAAGGTGCATGATTTTCTTACCGTGGGCGCAGCGGCTCCTTTGCAGCAGGCCGGCGCGATTGCGCTGAAATCGCCGCAGTCTTATTACGACAAGCTCGCGGCGGATTACACGGTGCGCCGCGAGCGATTACTGAAAATTCTTACCGCCGCCGGCTTCACCGTTTTCAAGCCGCGTGGCGCGTACTACATCATGACGGACATCGCACACTTTGCTTTCCCTGCGGACCAATATCCAGCCGGCTCGCGGGACGTTTCGTTCGCCAAATTTCTGGTGGAAAAAATCGGAGTCGCGGTTGTCCCGGGCTCCAGCTTCTACAACGATGCCCAAGACGGGTCGTCGCAGGTCCGCTTCACGTTCTGCAAGAAGGAATCTACTCTCGCCGCCGCCGAGGGAAGGCTTTCTGGTCTAGCTGAGCAAGTCGTTCGACGATGACTGTTTGCTGAAAAAAGCGGGATTGGTCTAGCAGCGCATCCGAGAAGATTTCTTTACGAGGGTGTTCCACGGGAGTAATATTTGAAGTGTATTAGATTTCCTCAAAGGAAGACGGCATGAAATACACGGTTATCCTACAGCGCGAGAATGACGGAGGCTATGTAGCGACCGTGCCGGCACTGCCCGGTTGCGTGTCTCAGGGGGACTCGCGCGAGGAAGCGCTCAAGAATATCGAAGAGGCTATAGAGCTTTATCTCGAAGACGTCAAAGCTGCCGGCGAGCCGATACCCATTGAGGACGGTCGCGAATACGTCGAAGTTACAGCCGCCGTTTGATGGCAAAGCTGCCTACCGATCTGTCCGGACGGGATCTCATCAAGGCACTCCAAAGGATGGGTTTTGTAATCCAAAGGCAGCGCGGGAGCCACATTATCCTTCGACGAGACTCTCCGTTCGCCCGCGTGACCGTGCCAAATCATAAAACGTTGCGCGTTGGCACTCTACGCACCATTCTTCAAGAGGCCCAGCTAAGCGTCGAAAAATTGTTGGAGATTCTTTGAAGTCCGCTCTTGCTCTCATGAGATAGCTCAGAGAGTTCTGAATTTTAGATAAACCGCGGAAATACAGTGTCTTCCGAACTTTTAAGGGGTAGGGAACTGACGGTCGGTTGCCCTGTGGTGGTTAGCCCCCTACCCCGCGAGTGGTCTTGTATCTATAGACGATGGCAGCGCGATTTTAGTTTCCTGATTCCGCAAAAATATTTCTAGACTCCATCGACCTTACAAATCAACGGTATCCAGGTAGCGCGCCACCGCCGCCTTCCATTGGAACTTCTCCTGAATGGCGGCATGTAAAGCCTGGGCCGCTTGTGGTTCGCCGTGGGTCAAATAGGTTTGCTTCGGGGGAGCAGGCAGGCCGCTCAGCCATCGCAAAAGTTCGCTTTTCCCGGCATGCGCGGAGAATTGTCCCAGTTCCACGATTTCGGCGCAGACCGGTATCTGCTGGCCAAAAATACTCACTGTTTTGGCGCCTTCTTGCAGCGCGCGCCCCCTTGTGCCCTGCGCCTGGAAGCCTGCGAGAATGACGGCGTTGCGCGCATCCGGCAAGCGCTGCGCCAGATGGTGCACAACACGGCCTCCCGCCGCCATTCCGCTCGCGGAGACGATGATGCAGGGCGTCTTGACGTTGTTGATGGCCTTCGATTCCTCGACCGACCGAGTGAGATGAAATTCGTGGACGTCCAGTGGATCGCCCTTCCCACCGGCTTCGAGGCGCGAATAGTCCAGGTCGTGATCTTCCTTGTATTTCAAATACAGGTCCGTGGCGCTGAGCGCCATGGGGCTGTCCACATACACGGGAAGCCGCGGGATGCGCTGTTGATCCTCAAGCTGGCGCAGGTAATACATGAACGTTTGCGTTCGCCCGATGGCAAAGGCGGGAATCACAATCGAGCCGCCGCGCCCCGCGACGCGATTTACGATGCTCGCTAGCAGCTCGGCCGGGTCACCCGTGGCGTGCTCGCGGTCGCCATACGTCGATTCGCAAAGCAACACATCCGCTTGCGAGGGCGGCGTTACCGGATCATTCAAAATAGGCTGATCGTACCGGCCGATGTCTCCGGAAAACACCACCACGATCTTCTTTCCGTTCTCTGCGATGACGAGTTCCAGGCTGGTTGAGCCCAGGATGTGCCCGGCGTCGTAGGCGGTGAATTGAAACTCCGGGCTGATAGCGAAGGCGCCGGTGCGCGGCACAGGTTTCAGTAGCTTCAGCACGGGTTCCACGTCATCCGTCACATAGAGCGGGTCGTGAGTCTCGTGATGGTTGTGTTTCTCGGCCTTTGCGTGTAGCGCATCCTCTTCCTGGAGATGCGCCGAATCCTTGAGCAGGATTTCAGTAAGGTCGATCGTCGCCGGGTTGGCGAAAATGGGTCCTTTGTAACCATCTTTTACCAGCACGGGCAGCCAGCCGGTGTGGTCCAGATGCGCGTGTGTCAGCACCAGGTAATCGATCGTCTTGGGATCGACTGAGAGCGGTTTGAAATTCCGCTCGCTAAGTTCTGTTGAGCCTTGAAAAATCCCGCAATCGACCAGCAGCTTCTTTCCTGCTGCTTCCACCAAGTATTTTGATCCCGTGACGGTCCCCGCCGCGCCGAGAAACGTGAGCTTTGCCATAGGCCTGCCATTCTAAACGATACCCGGTGCCATTTAGTTTCAGAGAGCCTGCTAATGCGAGAAGCTGAGTCCAATCCATACAGTGGTGCAATCGCCCTTCGGCTGGCCGCATTTCCTCTCTGGTTGACTTGCCGCCTGCCACAGACAATACTTTCTGCCCAGTTGATTCGATCCGGTGCAAGCAGGCCCCAAAGGCCAGCCTAATCGTTTCCGTGTCTCCTAACTGGAAATAAATTGCCTGAACCTCCGTCCATGATCGGAACTATCGTTTCGCATTACCGGATCCTTCGGACGCTCGGTGGAGGCGGTATGGGCGTGGTTTACGAAGCCGAGGACATCAACCTCGGCCGTCACGTCGCCCTGAAGTTTCTTCCGGAAGCTCTCGCGAAAACTCCTCAGGTCCTGGAGCGCTTTCAACGGGAAGCCCGCGCGGCTTCCGCCTTGAATCACTCAAACATCTGCACGATTCATGAGATCGCGGCGCATGACGGCCAGCCCTTTTTGGTCATGGAGCTTTTGGAAGGGCACACGCTGAAGCATGAAATAAGCACGAAGCCCGTTCCCATCGAAAGGCTCGTCGAGCTGGCCATCCAGATGGCCGATGCGCTGGACGCGGCTCATCAAAAAGGAATTATCCATCGCGACCTCAAGCCATCGAATCTTTTCGTAACCAATCGTGGGCAAGCCAAGATCCTCGATTTTGGGCTCGCAAAAGTTACAGGAGTCGCGCCGCTTGGCGATGAAACTGCCACGCGGTCCCCCGTTAAAGCGCATACAATTTCGGAGGAACATCTGACAAGTCCTGGGACCGCGCTGGGCACGGTCGCTTACATGTCTCCCGAACAAGTGCTCGGCAAGCCGCTCGATCCACGCTCCGACCTCTTTTCCTTTGGCGTCGTGCTTTACGAAATGGCCACGGGTTCTCTTCCGTTTCGCGGCGATTCCACGGCTGCAATCTACGAGGCGATCCTTCATGTAGTGCCCGTGGCACCCGTACGGTTGAATCCGGACGTGCCCCTTGAACTGGAACGGATCATTACCAAGGCCCTCGAGAAAGACCGGGACCTGCGCTATCAGTCGGCGAACGAGCTGCAAGCCGATCTTAAGCGATTGAGGCGCGACAGTAGTTCAGGCAGGAGCGGCGTGGCTATACCGCAAGCTTCCGCAACTGCCTTCGGATGGATGCGCGTGCTTGGAATCGTAATAGTTTTGGCCGTCGTCGCGGCCGGCGGCTTTCTCGTATGGAACCGGTTCCTTGTAAAGAGCGATCTGGATCGATTGCCGCTGGTGACCAATGCGCGTCTTTCCCGCTTAACAACGAGCGGCAATGTTACCTCGACTGCGGTTTCTCCGGACGCCCGCTATGTCGCTTATGTCATTCGCGAAGGCGGTCAGGAGAGCTTGTGGGTGCGGCAAACGGCTACGTCCAGCGCGCAGCAAATCGTGCCGGCGTCCGAGCAGACCTATCTCAGCTGGCCGAATTTTTCGCCAGATGCGAATTTCATCTATTTCACCAGAGGCAGTTCGGAAGGATCTAACGACATGCAGCTCTTCGTCGTTCCTGTGCTGGGAGGAACGCCGCGTAAAATCGCAGACCATCTTTCGACGACCTTCACGCTCTCTCCCGACGGCACGAAGATTGCCTTTCTGGGGCTCGGATGCGAAGGCCTCGAAATTTGTCTCACGCAGGTAAACTCCGATGGCTCCGGGCGCACTTTGCTTACGAAATGGAACACGCCTCACTATGGACCGTCCTGGTCGCCCGACGGCAAGCGCATTGCGTTTGAAACGCTGGTCGATGAAGATCCGCAAGGTTTGCGGGCCCATTTGCAGACGTACGATCTCGTCTCGAAAAAAACCGAGGACCTGCCTTCCCGTTGGCGAACCGTTAAGAATTTGCTTTGGACCAGAGACGGAAGAGGGCTACTGGTTACGGCCCAGGAGCGCGCTGGCGACCCGACGCAGATTTGGTACGTGTCGTACGCCGACGGAGCGAAGCAGCGCGTAACCAACGATCTCGAGGACTACGGGAGCGTCAGCTTGTCGCAGGATGCGGGAACTGTTGTGGCCGTGCAGACCAACGTCAACGCCAACCTTTGGATTGCGCCCACCGACCATCCTGATGACATCAAGCAAGTCACGCAGGGACGAAATGACGGCATACATGGGCTGGACTTTGCTTCGCCGCAGAAGATTGTTTTCACTTCCAACGACTCCGGCAATTGGGATCTCTCCGTCGTGGACTTGACGACCGGCGCTTCGCAAGTGATTTCCGGCGCGCCGCGCTATCACAGCATGCCCGTCGTTTGCGATTCCGGACGCACGGCTGTTTTCGTGTCCAACACCGGAGGTGGCAATCATCTTTGGAAAATCGAAACGGACGGAACGAACACCGCGCAACTTACGAATGGCGTTGGCGAAGTCTATCCCCATTGCCCTGCGGAAGGCCGTTGGGTCGCATACGTGAGTGAAGACGAGGCCACGCCCGGCGGCAACTTGCGAAAAGTAGGGCTGGATGGCGGTCCGGACTCCGCGATCGTTCCGGAGACCGCGATCGGCATCAACCTCGCTCCGGACGGTAAGCACATTTTGTTTGCCACGTTGGAGGAGGGTCCAGAGAAAAGATTGCGCGTGGGGCTGGCGACGATGGATGCGAGCGCGCCTGTCGCGTATTTGAATCCGACGCCAAGGACCAGTATTCTGCGCGATGGGCGCTGGATTCACGGCCAGCAAACACTGGTTTATGTCGACGCGCGCTCCGGAGCTCCGAATCTTTGGGCCTATTCGCTGAGCGGCAAGCCGCCTCAGCAGCTCACCCATTTTCTTTCGGGACGTATCTTCAGCATTTCCCTGTCGCCGGATGGCGCCAATATCGCGATGTCCCGTGGTTCGATTACTAGCGACGTCGTTCTATTTTCGCGCGCTCGTTAAACCTTGCGAATCCCGCTGTAGCCCAGACTCAGCGCAATTCCACGGAAATGGTCATGTCGTGAAAATTCAGCGTTACCGCCGCTTTGTAAAACAATTCCAGCCCCACCGTCGCGTCGAACAGCCCGTCCGGCTCGTGCACATCCGGGGTAGGGAAGTAGACCAGTGGCGCCGGGCCGCTCAGCGTCAACCCGCGAAAGCCTTCCTTTTCTGCCGGAGCTTCTTTCATCTGCACTCCGCCGTCCGTGAAAGGAAAATCCCGCGATTTCGTGGTTTTCGCCGCATCGGCAAGCTGCAATTTTTCAATCGAGGCGGTATACACGAGCAGCGTCCCGCTGTACATCGTGTCTACCTGCGCCGAGACTTTCTTTCCATTAATCTCAAATCCCTCAGCTACCACAATCGGCGGCCCTTCGTTGCCGAACTTAATCAGCGAGATTTTGTCGCACGCACCCTTGCATTCCACCGGCGCGGTCAACACTTCGGAGATACGCACCTTGCGTCCTACGAAGTCAATCTCCAGGATGCGGTCTTTGAATGCCGTATATGCCAGCGTTCCATCCACGTGCGGCATCTGGTTCTGCGCGATCATCTCCGAGAGGCCAAGCGCCAGCGTCCCGACGTTGGTGAGTTTTGCATTTCCAACGCTGATAGATGGGATGGTTGTGCGATACATTCCTGCAGGCGCTCCCGCGGGCAACGGAGCCGTCGACTTCAAGCCGGCCGCTTCCGCGTACGACGCATCCAACACGGAGTCCACGTTGCCCGTATCAATTCCCATCTTCAAGTTGGGGCCGCTCCCGATCCGCGCTTCCACGCAAGGCATGCCGTCGCAATCCAGCAGCGGCACCTCGGCCGCAAATTTCACGCCCCCGGCGCGCTGCGCGTTTGCCGGCGCAACGCAAGGCACCGTCAGCACGGCGAAGCAGGAAAGAGGCATTAGAATTCGGCACATGAGCATGAGAAGTCCTCTCAAACCAAATCTGGATTCACGGCCACTGGGAGTGTGACGCTTTTGGATCGACAGTAGTTAGCTTACAGTGAAAATCGCTAAAGGATCGAAAACCAAAGAGGAATCTTGGTGGAGCCGATGGGATTCGAACCCACGACCTCCTCGATGCCATCGAGGCGCGCTCCCAACTGCGCCACGGCCCCACCGGGGAACACTCCAAAAGTTTATCACACCCCGCCGCGAACATCCTTGCCGCTTGCCAACTACCGGCCAATGCAAACTCATGACATCAGGGCTAGTCGTGTCTCTGTCAAGTCCAGTTCGTGCTCCACTTTCCGCAACACTTCGTCATTGATGCGGCCTTCCCCACGCAGTTTTAAAACAGTTTGCCGTTCCGCAACCAGAAGGCTCCGCGACAGTTCCAGGTAGCGGGCATGGGCGCGGCGATCCGAGGCAACTCCACGATCGTCGTGCCCGATGAGGTTTGCCAGCCGATCCTTGTAGCGGTTCTCAATCTCGTTGTAGACACTCGGAAACTCGTCACCGTCTTTGAGCCGCACTCCTTCGAGGTACGCCAACGCAGCTTCGATCATCGCTCGCCGGGCTTCTTGTTCTTCCTCCTTGTGTCCTGTCGCACCCGCCAGTCCCAACGCGCGGATAAGCGGCGGCAGCGTCAGCCCTTGCAAGACCAGCGTCACCAAAATGACACAAAACGTAAGGAAAATGATCAGGTTCCTCTGCGGAAATGCAGTCCCGTCCGCCAACCTCTCGGGCAGCGACAACGCCGCTGCCAGGGCAAGCACGCCGCGCATCCCGGTCCAGCCGACAACGAAAATCTGCCGCCCTGGCGGTAATTTGACCTTCTGATGCAGCACCCGCCTGCGAATCAGATTTGCCAGGTAGGCCCCAGGGAACATCCATATCATGCGGAGCACAATCAGGATTCCGCTGAAAAGCACGCCGTACTGTAGAAGTTGACGAAGGCTGTACTCGTGAATCCCCGCAAGCACGAACGGCAACTGCAGGCCGATCAGCACGAATACCAGGCCATTCAGAACAAAGGTCAAGGAATCCCACACGGCCCACGCCTGAATCCGCACACTGGGCGAAAAAAAGTGCGAGCTATGCCGGCTCAAGTACAAACCGCAAGCGACTACCGCCAGCACACCTGAGGCATGAATTGCCCCGGCCGCAAGATAAACTACATAAGGAACCAGAATGCTGAGGGTGATCTCGATGGGCCCGTCATCGATATGCCTATGAATTGCTTCCACCACGACGGCCACCGCTAGCCCGAGTGCCACGGCTGCGACTGTGAGATAGCTCAGCCGCAGGAGCCCGCCTCCCAGCGTCGGCGTTTCCCCTGTTACAACCATGGCTACACCGAACTCCAGCGCCAAAAGGCCCGTGGCATCGTTCAAAAGGCTTTCGCCTTCCAGGAGATCGGCGATGCCTTGCGGCAGCCCTACGCGCTTGGCAATGGATGTCGCTGCAATCGTGTCGGTTGTCGCTACTACGGCCCCCAGGACGAACCCAAGCCTCCAATCGAATCCCGCGAAGACCCACTTCGCCGTCCCCGCCACTCCCGCTATAGTGAATCCCACCAGCCCAAACGCCAGCAGGCAGATGCTCACAAGATTAAATTTGAATTCGCGCCACGGAGTCAGCCAAGCCCCGTGGTAGAGCAGCGGCGGCAACACCACCAGAAAAACTACATCCGGGTTCAACGTGATTTTTGGGATTCCTGGAATGAAACTCAGAAACAAACCCGCGATCAGCAGGACGATCGGATAGGGCGTGTGTACCTTGCGCGCGAGAGACGCGAACAACACCACGAATATGAGCAGCAGCAGGAATATCAGCTCAAACGAGTGTAAGTTGCCGCTCATGCCTCCCCCGCGGGTCTCGCAACCCGAAAGATACCGCACGGCGCATGCGATTTCCTAGTAGGTTCCGCGAGATCTGCTCCCCGCGCCGGATCGCGCATCCTTCTGGACGAGAAGCAACCCTGGCGCTATCCTGAAGCTCATAACTCCTAGTCCATTGCATGCAGGGAAAGGAATTGGAAAGGAATGCAAGACATTTTCGCGACACAAACCAACCAAAGATTCGCGCCGGCCGTGCTGGCGTTCGCGGTTTCTCTTGCGGCGCTTTTTCTGTCGCTGCCGCTGGAAGCACAGCAAACCGGCCCGTTGCCGCCCCCTCCAACGTATACCCCACCGTCGGCCCCGCCGATGCCGCGGTCAGCTTCCATCGGCGCCACCGCCCCCCACCAGACCACCACCGAGTCGCCGCTCTCCACCGATCCGCCCAAGGTTCCTCCCGATCAAATCATTCAGAAATTCGCCGAGCGCGAACTCGAATTCAAAAAAGAGCGCGACAATTACACCTACACGCAGACTTTCGTGATCCAAACCATCGACGAGTACTCCGGCCAGCCCGACGGCGAATATCGCATGACCAGCGACATCCTCTTTACGCCCGCCGGCAAGCGCTACGAACATGTGACCGACGCGCCCGCGCCTTCTCTTCAGCGCATCTCCCTCTCGGAGCAGGATCTGGACGACCTCGAGCACGTTCAGCCTTTCGTCCTCACCACGGACGAACTGCCGAAATACGACGTCAAGTATGCCGGTCAGCAGCAGCTCGATGAAATCAACGCCTACGTTTTTGATGTCGCCCCGAAAAAAATCGAAAAAAATCAGCGCTACTTCCAGGGACGCATCTGGGTCGACGAAAAGGACATGGGCATCGTCAAAACCGACGGCAAAGCCGTTCCCGATATCAAAAAGCACGGGCAGGAGAACGTCTTTCCGCGTTTTGAAACCTACCGCGAGAATATCGAAGGCCACTTCTGGTTTCCGACGTACACCCACTCCGAGGACACTCTGCAATTCAGCAGCGGCGGCGTCCGCATTCGCATGACCGTACGTTACGAAAATTACAAGCGGTTCGGATCGACCATCAAGATCGGCCCGGCCACCGAAGTCCCCAAGGACAAGCAGTAGGTGTTTTCTAAAGGCAGGCTGATAAGAACGGAGTGACGCATGCGCCGCGCGTGTTGTCTACTTACCGGGAGGAAATCTTCGTTTGGTCCCTGTCCGCACACTCGCTAAGCGCATTCTAATCGCGCTGGTCGTGATCGTCGCTATTGCTTACGTCTGCGACTTCGTTTCCGTTCGCGTGCGAATGGCGCACGCGAAACCGAGCGATCCGTTTGAAACCATCACGTCGCTGCGGATATTGGCCATCGACGAAAAGGGAAACAAAACGGAATACAGCGTCGATCCGGTGAATCCCCAGCAAACTGGCGTGTGCGTCCACGCACTGTTTCCTCACAATGGTGATTGGCCCTGCTGGTATCTCAAACGAAAATTCGCGCAGCCCATTCCCATGGCGCTCTTGCCTTTTGTCAGAGGCGAAAGATAACCGGGAGGCCTTTGCAAATCCGCGCCGCGCGCTTTCGTAAGCCTCATTGGCCTTCGCCTATTCGTGGCGCAATGCCACCATTGGATCCACTCGCATCGCGCGCCGCGCCGGCACGTAACACGCCGCCAGTGCCACGAGCAGAAGAAAAAGGGCGATGACCGCCATCGTCAACGCGTCTGAGCTGCTCGTGCCGAAGAGTAGGGCGGACACAAATCGCGTAAGTACGGATGCAAAGAGAATGCCCGCCACGATACCCCAGACCGCTAGTCCCGCTCCGTAACCCAGAGTCAAACGCATCACGTCCTGCGGCTTTGCGCCAAGCGCCATGCGAATCCCAATCTCCCGCGTCCGCTGCCCCATCCACTGCGAGACCACCGCGTAAAGCCCCACCGCGGCTAGTAGCAGCGCAAAAATGCTGAAGCTCCCCAGTATTCCGGCGGCCATGCGCGGCTGCCAGAGAGAGTCGCCTATTTGTTCGGACATGGTTTTCACGGCGAAGACCGGCAGATTCTGGTCCAGCGAAGTTATCGCGCCGCGCACAGCGCCGAGAAGTCGCTCAGGATCGGTCGCAGTGTGAACGACAAGCGTCTGCCTTCCCCCGTAATTCTGGAATTCCGGCACGTAAAGTAGGAGCGGGGCATCGGCAATCAGCGAACGATATCTGGCGTCGGCAGAAACGCCGATAATCTCGAGAGGCGGACGTGGCGCTCCCTCCCACGAAGGCCACTCAATGCGCTTGCCCACAGCATCCTTGCCCGGCCAAAGGCGCTGGGCCAGTTGCTGACTCACGATCGCCACCAGCGGCGCTCCAGAGCGATCCCGTTCCGTAAAATCCCTGCCTCGCAGCAGCGAAATCCCCATCGTTTTGAAATAGTTCGGAGCCACCGTATTCATGTCCACTCGAATGCCTACTTCAAATTCATGTCCGCGAAAATAATCCAGCGGCGGCACTTGGCCTTCGTAAAAAATGGAGACCCGCGTGCTCCAGTCTTCCGGTGGAACAGTCACGGCGAGGCTAGCGGACTGGACTTCGGGAATCCGCTCGACGCGCGCGAGTAGCTCTTCATACAATCGCTCTCCCTGCGCTTCCGAATATCCCAGGATGCTGGGGGAAAGGGACATCATCAGGATATGGCTCGTCCTAAATCCCGGGTTCAGATTCACGATCTTCTGCATTTTGCGGACCGTCACGCCGGCCACGATGAGCAGAACTACAGAGAGAGCAACCTGCGAAGAAACCAGCAGGCTCCGCAGATGCGAGCGCCGACCCGCTCCCGGCGTGTTGTCCTTTAGAGCGACGACCAGGTCAGGCTTTGAAGATTGCAGCGCGGGCGCGAGTGAGAAGAGCACTCCTGTCAGTATGGCTACGGAGAGCACGTATGCCAGAACGCGCGCATCCGGCGTCGTATCTACATTTTGCAAAGCGTAGAGCGGTTGGCGGGAAGTGAGAATCAAGTTTCCCGCCCAGGGCGCCAGCAAAAGTCCAAGGGCGCTCGCCAGGAAAGAGAGCAGCAGTCCCTCCGTCAATAATTGCCGTACCAGCCGCGCACGGCCCGCTCCCAGTGCCAAGCGCACCGCAATTTCCCGGCGCCTCGAATCCGCGCGCGATAGCAACAAGTTCGCCACGTTGCTGCAGGAGATCAGCAGGAGCAGCCCCACCGAAGCAATCAGCAGCGCGAAAAACTTTTGAAGCGCTTCGCGATCGTCGGGATCCATGCCAAAACTGGGAATCACGTCCACACCGCGATGCTCGTTCGATTCGGGATACGCTGCGGCCATCCGCGCCGCGATGATCCGCAGCTCGCTGCGGGCCGCATCGAGGCTAACTTGCGGCTTCAGCCGCCCGAAAATCTCGATCCATCCCGCATTGCGATTGCGCAGCACACCGCGAGACATGCGCGGCATGGCCGCCGGTTGCATGGTCAGCGGCACCCAGACGTCTGTGGGGGAACCGACGGTAGTTCCTGCAAATTGTCTCGCCGCGACTCCTATGACCGTAAACCTCTGTCCATTCAGCAGGATATTTTTTCCAGCGACCTCCGGATCCGAACCGAAAACTCTCTGCCAGATCCAGTAGCTCAGCACCGCGAAGGGCGCCTCACCCTCGGTTTGCACATCTTCCACAGCGATCAATCGGCCAAGCACGGGACTCACTCCCAACACCGAGAAGTAATTGCCGGAAACCAATTCGCCCGTGATTCGCTCGGTGGCTCCGTGGTTCAACGTGAGAGCCGTGCGGCAGCGAGCCGCCAGTCCAGAGAAGGACTGATTTTGATCGCGGTAATCCAGATAGTCGGGGTAGCCAAAAGAAAAATCCGGATTGTTTTTCTGCAGGCGCTCCAGAATAACGAGCTCGCCGGGATTCGCGACGCCAGGGACCGGCCGTAGCAGCACGGCATCAAAAACCGTGAACATCGCGGTGTTCGCGCCGATGCCCAGCGCCAAAGTTAGCACGCACACAGCTGCGAACCCCAGATTCTTTCGCAATCCTCGCAACGCGTAACGCACATCCTGCAAGAATGTTTCATGCATTGGCATTCGCGTCATCCAGCGGAGCAATTTGTGGTGCAGCGCAACCCTTTGGAGCCACACACATCGCGTCGCATTGCATGACGCGGCTATCGCTGCGAGTGTTAACAGCACCTCGACAGCCAGAAATCCCCGCAGATCGACCGCGTTCGCGCCAGACATCTATTTCATCGTCACAAAAACCATCGTCGGTGCCTATCCCCCCACGCTCTTCGTTCCAATCCTCGGTGCGCGGCCCACGCAAATCACTCTTGCGTCTTGGCAGCCCGTGCGAATTGCCCTAACATAGTCCTTAGTTTCATTTTGTTTTTCGTCGTTGTTCTTCAACGGAGGCTTCGTCGCGAGCCTTTATTTTCGTGCGAAGCGGAGAGCGATGCGCCCAGGTCAGAGAGTTCTTCTTGCAGTCTGTTTGTTTGCCGGCCCTGTCATTCTCTTGTGGCTCACTCGGCCGTCGCCCACGCCATCCTTCTGGAATCCAGCCCAGCCGCCAACGCCACCGTCGCCGGTCCGGACGTCCCCATCAAATTGCGTTTTAATGTGCGCATTGACGCGGCTCGTTCCCGCCTCACGCTCGTCAGGCCGGATGCCACCGTTCAGCCGCTGGCGATTGCCAAGGGCTCCCCCGCCGACACTCTAATGTCGCAAGCTCATGCAGTAAACCCCGGCGAATACCGCATCCGCTGGCAAGCTCTGGCTTCCGACGGCCACATCACTCGTGGCGAAATCCCCTTCCAAGTTATGCGGCCCTGACCACCCTCTATGGCTCGCCTTCTGCAAATCTTCGGCTTTCTCTCTGTCCTCTTCCGCGGCGGCACGCTGACCTTTGAATCGCTCACCATCGGCGGCATCGTCTTTCTGAACTTCGTGGCGCGCAGCCCAAATTCGCAATCCGATGGCATACATCGCGCCTGCCTTCGCTGGATTCGCCGCGCCGCCATAGCCTTAGCCGTCATGCAGGTGGCTTACGTCCTGGCCAGTACGCTGATCTTGATGCAGTCCGCGGACATGACGCTCAGCGACGTCAGCGGCGCCAATTTCGTCCTGGCCGGCATTCTCGCCATCGCCTCGGCGCTGACCATCGCCGCAATCTCCCGCGCTCCTTCCCCAAAAATATACGCCTTCATGGTTTTGCCCGCCGCGCTCATTCTCATCTCCTCCGTGATGACCAGCCACGCCATGGCTCGCCTCGATTATCGTTTTCCGCTCGCCGTCGTCACCGCGCTCCATCAAGGAGCCACGGCCACATGGCTCGGAGGTCTCTTCTATCTTTTAATCGCCATTCCGCGCTCGCCCGACAACGATTTCGCGCGCCAACTCATCGCGCGCTTTTCAAAACTGGCGTTGCTTAGCGTAGCCGTCCTGGCCGTTGCAGGCTTCACGCTCGGCTATGCCTACGTCGGCTCGCTCGACGCCGTCTACGGCACCTCGTACGGCATCATGGTCGCCACAAAAGTCGTTCTCTTCGGCACGCTCCTCCTTCTCGGCGCTCTAAATTTTCAAATTGCCCGCTCGCCTTCCGGCGGCTCCGTCATATCCAGCTTAAAGCGCTTCGGTGAAGCCGAACTCGGCATTGGCATCACCGTCATTCTTACCGCCGCTTCGCTCACCTCGCTCCCTCCCGCGATCGATCTAAAAACCGATCGCGTCTCTCGGCAGGAAATCGCCGCCCGTTTCACGCCGCAGATCCCCCGCCTCGCCAGCCCCGCCATTCAAGATCTTCCGGAAGACGTTTACGCCGCCGAAGTCACCTCCTTCGACGCCGGCACGCTCTCCTCCGCGTCCTTCGTTCCCGGCCAGGCCGGCACGCGCCCCAACACTGTCGCCGAAAAATCCTGGTCCGAGTACAACCACCACTGGGCCGGCCTCATCGTTCTGGCCATCGGCCTCTTGGCCTTTCTCGCGCAGACGCAGCATTTCCCCTGGGCCAGAAACTGGCCGCTCCTCTTTCTTGGTCTATCCCTGTTTCTTTTCTTGCGGAGCGATCCCGAAACGTGGCCGCTCGGCCCCAACGGTTTCTGGGTCACGCTCCAGGACCCCGAAGTCCTGCTTCACCGCATTTTCGCGCTGCTCGTCATCGCTCTCGCCATCTTCGAATGGCGCGTGCAAACCGGCCGCGTCGCCACGCAACGCGCCCGCCTGATTTTCCCCGCACTCGTCGCCGCAGCTAGCGCCCTGCTTCTCACCCACTCCCACAGCCTCGGCAACATCAAGGAAGAAGTCCTCGCCGAACTGAGCCACGCCCCGCTCGCCGTCTCCGGCATCGTAGCGGGCTGGTCTCGCTGGCTGGAAATTCGCCTTCCTGCCGAAAACAAAGTCCGCGACAAGATGGCCTGGCTCTGGCCCACCTGCCTCGTCCTAATCGGCCTCCTGCTCTTGAACTACCGCGAAATGTAACCGTAGGGGCACGGCAAGTTTACCCTGAGCTTCGAAGGGCCGTGCCCGTCCTATCTTTTCTTTCTTCCTTTCTTTCTTTCTTTCTATTCCCCGCGCCCACACGCCGGATTCAACGCGCCGCCTCGCTTCGAAACTCGCCCTCCCACCGCGACACCACCACGCACGCCAAACAATTCCCCAGCACATTCACCGCGGTCCGACCCATATCCATCAGCTGGTCGATCCCAAACAGCAAAAACAACGGCTCCGTTGGCAAATGAAACGAAGTCGCCGCCGCCAGCACGATCACCAGCGACGCCCTCGCCACTCCCGCCGTCCCTTTGCTGCTGATCAGCAACGTCAGCATCATCACCGTCTGTTGCCCAATCGTCAGATGAATCCCTGCCGCCTGCGCCACAAAAATCAGCGCCAACGACTGGTACAAACTCGATCCCCCCAAATTAAAGCTGTAACCGGTCGGCAGCACAAACGCCACCGTCTCCCGCGGCACTCCAAACGCCTCCATCTCTTCCATCGCGCGCGGCAAAGCCGCCTCCGAGCTCGCCGTCGCAAACGCAATCGTCACCGGCTCCGTCACCGCCCGCAAAAATTCCTTGAGCGGCGTCTTCACCAGCAACGCAATCGGCAGCAGCACGCCCACGATGAAAACCAGAAGCGCCACATACATCGTCGCGAGCAGCTTCAACAGCGGTAAAAGTACGCCCAACCCCAAATGTCCCACCGTATACGCAATCGCCCCAAACACGCCGATCGGCGCCACATACATCACGATGTTCGTGAACTTGAACATCGTCTCCGAAAGGCTCTCCGCAAACGACAGCATCGGCCGCCGCTTCGCCTCCGGCACCAGCGCCAGCGCCATGGCAAACAAAAGGCTAAACACCACCACCTGCAACACTTGCCCCTCAGCCACGGACTTCGCAATATTCTCCGGAAAAATATCCGTAATCAGTTGCGCCGCCGTATGCGGCACGGCAGCCAGCGGCGCGCCGCCGGCCACGGGTGGCAGATGCACGCCCTCGCCTGCGCGGCTGATATTGATCGCCGCAAGTCCAATCACCAGCGTAATCACGGAAACAATCTCAAAATAAATCAGCGACTTGATCCCCAGCCGCCCCACTTTCCTTAAATCCGCATGCCCCGCAATCCCCACCACCAGCGTCCCAAAAAGCAGTGGGGCAATAATCACCTTGATCAATCGCAAAAAAATCGTCCCCAAAAACTGCACCTTCTCCGCCGCCGCCGGCCAGTCGTGCCCCAGCTCCGCCCCCGCCGCCAGCCCCACCAGAATCCATGCCGTCAGCGACCGCCTCGCCCCCGCATACCCTGCCAGCACCGCAATCGCCGCCCATCGCAAACTCACCAGCACGGCCACCGGCACCGACACTACGCGCCATCCCTCCAGCAGCGACACCGCTATCGCCACCGTAGCCACAACAATCAGCGCCCACAAAAGTTTGTTCTTCATCCCTCTCAATCTGATTCACTCGTTGGCCGCGAACGGTATTCTGGATGCGCCCCCCTGTCAATCCCCATCCACCCTCATACTGTCGGTCAGTTTCCGGTTGCGCCTCTTTGCAATCACCGAAATTCCTTCGACGGGGCCGCAACAAAGTGGAAGCAACCATCGTCTTTAGTCTGAACTCAAATTCGCAGGAGCCTGTCTTCATGAACAACCGTTCCGTGCCGACCTCCACCATCCTCGCGCATCTTTGCTACCACGACCTCGCGAATGCCGGTGCCTGGCTTACCCGCGTCTTCGGCTTCACCGAATACTACCGCTACGGCCAGCCCCTAAGCGGCATCCAGCTCTATCTCGGCGACGCCCACATCATGATCAGCGGCCCTCGCCAAGGCCGCTTCGAACCACCGGGCAAACTCGGCCTCGGAACGCAAATGCTCACGATCCTCGTCCCCGATGTCCGCGCGCATTACGCCAACTCCAAACACCACGGCGCCACAATTTGGGAAGACCTCCAGGAAACTGTCTATGGAGAATTGCAATACGGCGTCACCGACCTCGAAGGCCATCGTTGGCTGTTTTCACAGCACGCCCGCGACGTAGACCCCGCCTCCTGGGGCGCCACGGTTGCCTCGCGCCCGCGCATGCCATCCGAATAGGCGCAGATGCGGGCAGCCCGCGTGGCCTTTCCTTGATTCTGAGCGCGGTAACAGCTGTCCCCAAAAAAGGCGCTATGTACTCTTGCCATGCACAAGATCCGACTCGCTACATCCTCGCGGGCTTTTACCGTTTGCAGTCTGTGTACTCTCCAGGTTCTCTGTGAGAGACTTTCTGTGGATTTACAGTGACTCGCTCGCTACTCTCCGTCGCCTCGCTCCTCCTTCTTGCAGGACTCTGTCTCCCTCAATCCCGCGAGCAAGAACCGCCCGTTCCCGCGCCGACACAGGGCCCTTCCATCAAAGTCGAAAGTCGCATCGTTGTGGTGGACGT
Organism: uncultured Acidobacteriota bacterium; assembly: GCA_963804545.1. Taxonomy (GTDB): domain Bacteria; phylum Acidobacteriota; class Terriglobia; order Acidiferrales; family UBA7541; genus Acidiferrum. The sequence continues at coordinate 258,036 of CAWDQW010000003.1, read as the reverse complement.
GGTTGTCACAGACAAACAGGGACAATCCGTTCCCGGCCTTCGCAAGGATGAATTTCACCTCTCCGAGGACGGTGGCCCGCAGGTTGTCACTTCTTTCGAAGAACACAAAGGCGCCGCTCCTAACGAAACGAAGTTGCCGCCGATGCCGCCTAACGTATTCAGTAATTTTCCGACGGCTCGTGGCGCTGATTCCGTCAACGTTCTGCTGCTCGACCTCCTCAACACACAACCGCAAAATCAGGCATTCGTCCGCCAGCAGGTCATCAAATACCTCGGCGAAGTTCCGTCGGGCACGCGCCTTGCCGTTTTCGCGCTCAGTTCTCATCTGCGCATCGTCCGAGGGTTTACGACCGACTTTTCCGGCATCTCGGCCACGCTGGAAGACAAGAAACTCGGCGTAGCGCCCGAGGTCTCTCGCAATCTGCAGACTGACGCTAACCAATACAGCGACGCGGAAATTCTCCGGCAAATGCGCAACAGTCAGGCTGCGCCTTCAGCAATTGATTCCGTGGAGTCTTTCCAGCGCGACGAGGCCGCCGAGCGCACCAATTCCCGCATCGAGTTGACCTTGCAAGCCTTCCAGCTAATTGCCCGTTATCTTTCCAAAATTCCTGCCCGCAAGAATCTGATCTGGTTCTCAGACAACTTCCCGGTCAGCTTCTTTCCGGACACTCGCGGCAAAGTTCCCAAGAATCAGGAGCACGTTCAGAAAACGTCGGACATGCTCACCGCGGCACAGGTCGCGATCTATCCTGTCTCCGCGCTCGGAGTTCTCGGAGACCCTACCTTCGATGCAAGCAAACTGGCGGGTTCGCGCCGGGAACTCGAAGCCCGCCTTAGCGCGAATCAAATCGCCATGGAAACCATTGCCCAGGAGACCGGAGGGCGCGCTTTTTACAGCACGAACGCGTTGAGCGACGCGGTCAAAGACGCTGTAGACAACGGCTCCCACTACTACACGCTGGCCTATTCACCTGCCAACGATAAGAATGACGGCAAGTTCCGCCGCATTCAGGTCGGCCTCGACGAGAATAACTACACACTTTCCTATCGCCGCGGCTACTTCGCTGACCAACCCAGCCACGAATTCACTTCTCAAGAGGGCGCCGACGACCCTTTCGTGCCGCTTATCGGTTTAGACATGCCGGATTTCGACCAGATCCTATTCAAGCTGCAGGTCGTGTCGAAGAATCCGCAGCCACCCGCGAATGCCCCGCGTGCGGGAAACAACACGAAATTGAAGGCGCCGTTTACCCGATACGATGTCAACTTCGCCGTGGCTTTGCCTGACATCGCCATGGCCTTAGACGCCAACGGCACGCGTCATGGCCGTATTGAAATCATGATCATTGCATTCGGTCCGGGCGGGAACATCCTGAACATCGTCAGGAAGCGTAGCAATCTAACGATGGATTCTAAGGTGTATGAAGCGACCCAGCAGGTGGGAATGCAAATTCACGAGGAAATCGATGCGCCTCCGGGCGAAATCTATCTGCGGGCTGGCATCTATGACATGAATTCCGGCAACTGCGGGACGGTCGGTGCAGCGCTGAATGGTTCATCCGCGAAACAGCCCCAAAAGTAGTTTGAAGCCGTGGGCCGGGTGCACCACACGCCGGTCCTATGTGTGCGGGTTTAGAGTTCACTACAAGCACGCCCTGTGAAATAACCGCGCCCTAATCCTCGTCTATATACTGAGCACGACCCATGGCCTACTCACCCATACTTCTCGTCCACATCCTCGCCGGCACCATCGGCCTGCTCTCCGGCACCGCCGCCATCGTGTTCCGAAAAGGCTCCCCCCGCCACGTCCTCGCTGGAAGAATCTTCGTTGCTGCGATGCTCACCATGGCCGTCGGCGCAACCTACCTCGCCATCGTGAAGCATCAACAAAGCAACATTGGCGGCGGCATTCTCACCTTTTATCTGATCGGCACAGCCTGGCTGACCGCCCGCCGCCGCGACGGCGAAACCAGCCGCTTCGATTGGCTTCTGTTCCTGATTCCGCTAACGCTCGGCATCCTCACGTGGATGAACGGAATAAAAATCGTCCGCAACGGAGCCAGCTCGCAAGACGGCGTACCCGTTGGAATGACCTTCTTCATGGGATCGATCATGCTGTTAGCCGCTGCCGGAGACGTTCGCATGCTCGTGCGCCACGGCCTCTTTGGCGCAAAGCGCATCGCGCGCCATCTCTGGCGTATGTGCTTTGGCCTCTTCATCGCCTCAGGCTCTTTTTTCCTCGGCCCCTCCAACCGCCCACTCCGCTTGCTCTCGAGGATCGGCCTCGGCCAACATCTTCCCGCCGCCCTGTTCAGCACGGCCCTCTACCTGATCCTCACCCTGCTCCCGCTACTCTTGCTCATCTTCTGGCTACTCCGCGTCCGCTTCGCAAGCGCATACAAAGGCCAGCCCATCCGACTTACCCCCACAAGCTCCGATTAAGTTTGCCGCGTGCGCCACACGCCGGATTTGCCTATGCCGGTCTAACGCTGACTTCAGCCACGGAGACACTGTCATCGCCAAAAACGCTTATGCTGGACAAGTTTCACTCAGTCTCGTGCCCTGCAAACGTAAGTCCAAACGTGACCACCAATACCGAGCTATGGCTCGTCCTCTAACAATTCGCATCTCGCCCCGCAAATCGTCTAAAGTATTTCTGGAATTCCATGACCTGGGAAGCTACATGAATCACATTCGCCCTATCGTCTTCGTTCTTTGCATCTTCTGGTCGGCCATCTTTCTCTCGCCGGCCCAAGCGGCTGCACCCAAAACCGTCATCTATAAGGTCGGCGTAATGCACCGCCAATTCACTCCACCGGAACCTTACGATTGGCGCGGCGCAAAAACGCACGCCCTCGTCACCGAAATCTGGTATCCGGCCGACCCCGCTACTGTCGAGCAAATGCAGTGGATCGGCTCGCCCGATTCGCCCTTTGCCAAAGCTGGCAGAGCCGCGCCAGATGCCGCGCTCATGGCAACGCCCGAAAAATTCCCGCTAATTCTGCTCTCGCACGGCACGGGCGGCTCCGCTGCCATGATGGGCTGGTTCGGTGCAGCGCTCGCCTCCCACGGCTTTATCGTCGCCGCCGTAAATCATCCCGGCAATAACGGTCTCGAGGACTACACGCTTCAGGGGTTTTCTATCTGGTGGGAACGCGCCGCCGACCTCAGCGCCGTTCTCGATAAAATGCTCGCCGACGCCACCTTCGGCTCGCACATCGATCCCAGGCGCGTTGGCGCTGCCGGCTTTTCTCTTGGCGGCTTTACGGTCATTGAAATCGCTGGCGGCATCGGCGAGCTTTCTCGCTTTCAGGAGTTTTGCAAATCTCCGCGCGCTGATGGCCTCTGCACCGACCCTCCGGAATTCCCCGGCCTCACTGCGAAGGCCACCGCCCTCGCGCAAACCGATCCAGCCATGCAAGCCGCCCTACGCGAAGGCGCGAAATCCCATCGCGATCCACGCATCCGCGCCATCTTCGCCATGGCCCCCGCGCTCGGCCCCGCCTTCGATCCCGCCTCGCTCGCGAAAATCTCTATCCCCACGCAAATCGTCGCCGGCGCCGTGGACAACATCGTTCCCCTCGACACCAGCGCCAAGTTCTTCGCCTCCAAAATTCCCGGCGCGCAACTCACGATCTTTCAATCGGTAGGCCACTACACGTTTCTCGACACCTGCGCCGAGCTCGGCGACCGCACCAAGCCGCAGCTTTGCCTCGACCAGGCCGGCATCCTCCGCGACGAAATCCACGCGCAAACCGTCACCATGGCCAGCAAATTTTTCGCCGCTAATTTGAAGTGACCTGGAGAGTCAGAGACTTTTTATTTCGTGGTTACTCGAATCGCGGTGTTTGCCATGCGCATGAGCGTTTCCTTGTCGCCGGCCTTGAGACTGATCTGTAGTGCACCCCTTTAAAACTGGACACCTCAGTTAGGTAGAATCAGGGCCTCCAAACAGGAGGCAACATGGGCAGGAAACCACGCGTAGATCGATCCCCGGAAGAGAAGTGGCAGATCGTGCAGGAAGGTATCAAGAGCGGGAACGTCTCGGAGACGTGTCGGCGTCATGGGATCGCTCCGAATCTATTCTATCGCTGGAAGGATGAAGCGGAACAGGGAGCGAAGGCAGCGCTTGGGGGGAGAAGCGCTGCCGCGGCGGAAACCGAAAAGGACCATCGCATCCGGCAACTCGAACGCACGCTGGGCCGGAAGGCGCTGGAGATCGAAATCCTAAAAAACGTCGTGGGGGAGTGAGCTGTGGTGCCGTTCACTCCCAGGCACGAGAGATGGTTACGCAGGGCTTCACGGCCACGATGGTAGCGGCGACGTTGGCCATCAGCCGGTCGAGTTTGTATTACCGAAAGCGGCCGCGAGGGAGCCGAGCGAACCGGCAATTCGACGAACAGATCGTCGTGGCCTGCGGGGAAAAACCCGCGTACGGGTATCGCCGCGTGGCCTGGTGGCTGCGACGAAAGGAGCACCTTCCAGTGAATCGCAAACGCGTATTGCGAGTGATGCGCGAACGTGGGTTGCTGGTGCGCTCGCGTCGTCTGCGCGCACGACGCAAGAAAGAATGGGGCCGCGTGGAAGCCAGTGAGCCGAATCAGATCTGGCAGTCGGACATGACGAAAGTGTGGGCCGGGGCCAACGTGGGCTGGACCTACCTGGTGGATGTGATCGACTGCTGCACGCGGGAGATCGTGGGATGGAATCTCTCACATCGTTGTAGGACCGAGGACGCGCTTGCAGCAGTCGAGCAGGCGGTACTCGAACGGCTACCTGAGGGCAGCCGCGAGGCTCGCTTGACGATGACCACAGACAATGGGACACAGTTCACTTCGACGCGGTTCATGGAGACGCTCAACCGGCTCGGCATCACCCATCGGCGGACGGCGTATCATCACCCGGAAGGCAACAGCTACATCGAACGCTTCCATCGCAGCTTGAAAGAGGAGGAAGTCTGGACGGCGGAGTATCAGAGCTTAGAAGAAGCACGAGCATCGATCGCTCGTTGGATCAAGGAGTACAATCACGACCGGCCTCACAGCGGAGTCCAAAATCGCACTCCTCACGAGGCCTTCTTGTCTTTCGCAGCCGTACTAAAAAACGAGGCCCTGACTGTCTAAATTAGTGGGGAGCACTACAGATCTCATAGTAAAACTCTCCCTCGCCCCAATGTATAGAGGCATCATCGCAATGCGCGCCGCACTCGAAATCGACGAATGCCCCTTTAATGCCCCTGGTGAGCGTCACAGGAACTTTATGCTTATAGCTGGGTTGAGGGCGGGTTCTGCTTGCTCCGATGTACCCGACGTGACAGGCGTTGCCACCTTCACAGTCTTTTGCCCACGCTAGCTGAATGGAATAAGCATCTGGCTGCGCGACTTCGAGAATGGCATACAGTCCCTTGTCATCGCTGTAGGGAACATATTCGGGCAGTCTTAGCGGCACGCGAGTTTTCTGAAGCAACAACGGAATGATCTCTTTAAAGATGTCATTGGACTTAGGCTGAGGCGCTGGAACATTCTTGGGCGAGCCCTGCGGTTCGCTGGAGAGAGCGGTTTGCGCGATGCACTTCGCGGCCCACAATCCGATCCCAGGACTCGCAGCTGCGAGCAAGAAGGAAGCTAACGTTAGGTCTTTCAGCATTTTCTTTCCGACGGTCGGGAACGTCAGATCAGCTTACACCGCTCGCAGTGGCAAGGCTTCAGCTCGGCAGCACGAATCTCTTTTTCGGAACGCCCTTCTCGCGGTAAAGGTCGCGGTCGGCCGCGCCCAAAATTTCGTTCGAGGTTTCGCCATCGCCGGGAAACACGGCCATGCCGATGCTCACCGAAATCTTCGGCTCCTCGCCATCTTCCATCAACCGCCTCGAAATCCTCTGCGCCACCATCCGTGCCGCCTCGAAATCCGTTTCCGGCAAAATCAAAACGAACTCGTCTCCGCCATACCGTCCCGCCGTATCCATCTCCCTCGAATACAACCGCAACATATCCGCCAACCGGCACAACGCCCGGCTCCCCACGATGTGGCCGAGCGCGTCATTGATTTTCTTCAAACCATCCAGATCCAGCAGCAGCACCACAAACGGCCGCTCGTTTCTCCCAAACCGCTTGATCTCCGTCTCGAGCGCCTCGACCAATTGCCGGTAATTCGCCAACCCCGTCAAGGGATCGCTCACCGCCAAATTTCTCACGCGCTCCTCGGCTCGCTTGTGCTCCGTAACTTCCGCCGCCAGAGCCAGCGTCATGATCGCGATAATCCCCATGAACGCCTGCATCAAGAGGAGGGAAGTGTTCTGCGATTCCCGCGCAAACGGTCCGTAGCCGTGCAACGTGCCCCACACTGCCATCACGGAAAGCGCGCAGAGCGCCGTTGCCGCCTTGCGCCGCCCGAACCGAAACGCCGCCCAAATCAGAAAGGGGATGCACAGATATTCGAGAGGATAATTCTTGAGTTCGGCGTGGAACGGCTTGCCAAACACGACCCAACAGGTGGCAAAAAGCCCCAAGAACAGAAAGGCCAGTTCCGTAGCCTGCTCGCGAGTCCATCGGAGGCGTGGATTCTCCCACCAAAGAAGCAGCAGCGGCGTCACGGTCACAGCGCCAACCGCGTCGCCCAGCCACCACGTGCACCAGATCGAGCCAAACGCGTTCCAGTCCGCGAAACCCCAGGCCGCCAGTGTCGCGACCCCAATCGTCGCGCTAAGCGTTGTCGCAACCATTCCCGCCAGCAGCGCAAATCTAAAAATGTCCGCAGCCCTTGCGAACGCTTCCTTCCCTCCGGCGAACCGGCTTACCAGATAGCACGCCGCCAAGGCTTCGAGCGTATCCCCGCCGGCAACCACAATCGACGTCGCTGTATTGCCAGCCGTCGTCAAATTGATGAAAAACGCCCCAATCAAAATCCCCGGCCAAACTCTGTACCCGAATATCAGCAGCGCGGCGATCGCAATGCCAGTACAAGGCCACACCGCCGTCGCGCTCGCATGCACGTAGGCCAGTTGCAATCCCAATTTCCCGGCGATGAAGTACACCACGGCTAGCCCCGCTACTATCGCCGCATTTTTCATCGCCTCCGACCGCGTCATTCCGTCTTCTCCGCCTCGCCCTTTTCTATCCGGGGGAGGGAATCAAGCACTACGTTTACACATCGCAAGTGTTCCATTTTGGGCCTGTGCTTCGGTCCAAAACGCCTCGCTTTTCCACCGTAAACCTCCATTTTACTAAAGGTTTCACGCTAACGGGGACCTAACTATCTTTGCTTTTTCAACTTAATCAATCCCTCTCTTCCGCCCAGTTCGCAGCTCCTCGGGGCCGCTCCATGAGCCTCCTAGCCGGGACTCTATCGCGGATTCTCGTCCGCTTCCGACTTCCGCGAAAGCTGCTCGCGCCCAGCCAGCCACGATCCCAAATACCCGCGCCCCATGCCGTGCAACGTCTGAAACAAAATTCCCGCCATCCCTTCCGAGCTAGTCCAGGCAACTTGCCCCCTTCCCACTCAAATCGACGCCAAGAGCAAGCTCCAGCGCAAACTCTATCACCGTCCACTGCTTTAGGACTCTCACCGCCCGAACCGCCATCCCGCCTTCGCTAAGGTTGATGACCCGGCCGCGCTGTTCCCCCTCACCATCTTTGAGCGTCACCGGCAGGTTCACCGCGTGGCGAAAAAATCGCCGCCGCTCGCGAAGCATAATGTCTTTCGCAATGGTGATATGCAGCGCCACGCCTTCCACACTCAGCGGAGTTCGCAACACAAAATTCGCTCCCGCATTCAATGTCGCCGTGGTTTCTCCGCCGTTTTGCACGACGGCGAAGACTGCCGCCTTCCCATTCGACGTGCCCTTTCGGACTGCCTCAATCAATCTCAGAGTGCCCGCGACTTGCATATCCACAAACACGCCATCCGTCCTTTTGCGTTCCAGAAAGTCCCGCGCGGCTTCGGCGGTCGGCACCAATCCTAACTTTGCTCCGTATTTCTTCACGCCTCCGGAAACGGCGGTCAGTGTGGCGTAGTCGTTGGACACCAGGAGGAATTCGAGCTCGGTCAGCGTGGACATAGTGATAGCAACTCCCGGTCCGCGTGCGAAGTTCTTCTGAATGGGTCGTGATGGATGCCAGCTCTACTTTTATAATCGAAGGGAGTCCGCTGTCGAGCTTTTCCGGGCCTGCGCCCTACAATTTGGCAATCGTTACACCGTCAATCATGCACGCAGTCAATAGCCGCGGCCCCGTTCCCCACACGCACACCCCGTGGCAACTCTTGCGCAGAATCCGTGTTTAATTATTTAAGATGAATTAGGAACCGGGCATGAACTCGAAGAGACTGCTCACTATTGGAATTCTGGGTGCACTTTTTTGCCTGGTGGTCGCGGCCAGAGCCTTTCGGGCGTTTGCCTATCCCGCCGGCAGCAAGCCGCTGACGATGGAATTCGGCGGACGAACCCGCCGGTACATTTTGCATGTCCCGCCCGGCCACGATCCGGGTAAGGCCGTTCCGCTGGTGATGGTCTTGCATGGCGCCACGCAAAGCGCGGAGTCCGCCGAGCGCATGTCCAGCATGAGCGAGCTCGCCGACAAGAACGATTTCATCGCCGTCTATCCGAGCGGCACGGGGCGAGATGCAGACGCCAGGATTCCCACGTGGAATGCAGGGAACTGCTGCGCTTACGCGATGGAGAACCACGTCGATGATGTCGGCTTCCTGCGCACGCTGATCGAACAGTTGGAGCGCGAGGACAACGTCGATCCCAAGCGCGTTTACGTCACGGGCATCTCCAATGGCGCGATGCTTTCTTTTCGATTGGCTTGCGAGCTCTCGGACAAAGTGGCAGCCATTGCTCCCGTCGAAGGAGCGCAAAACGTGGAATGCACGCCCGCCGAGCGCGTTTCCGTGCTTGTCTTTCACGGCACCGACGATCATCTGGTTCCCTTCAACGGTGGCTCGACCCCTTTCCAGGTCGGTTCGCATCGTTCTGACAATTCGGTCGCCGGGGCCATTTCTTTTTGGATAAAGAGAGATGGCTGCTCGTCGACGCCAAAACACAGCGAATCCACCGAACTCCATACCGACTTTTATTCCGGCTGCCAGGACGGCACGGCCGTCGCCCTCTACGCCATTCAAGGCGGCCACCACATGTGGCCCGGCCTACGCATCAGCGGCAACCACGTCCCCGCGTCCGACATCATGTGGCAATTCTTCGCCTCCCATCCCAAACCGTAATCGCCTCAACGTATTGTCCGCGCTCCTCACTGCCTAATGTGCCTTCCGGTTATTGCCTCCTTCGTACTGACAACCGCCTGGAGCGTTGCGCTCTCCTATGGAACAACCTATGTTGGAATTACTGGGAGAGCTCGCAACGGAGGCAAATCACCATGCGCTTTGGCAAACGCGGCCTCAATTTTCGCGGCACAAGACTAGCGCATCTTTCACTCATTTTTTTGCTGCTTCTGGCATTCGCGAGCACCGGTTTGCGCGCGCAGACGAAGGCAGCCGACGTTCCGAAATTGCTCGAGGAGTTGACTGACAAGGATCCTGCGGTTCGCGGGGCCGCGGAAGCAGCGCTCGATAAGTTGAACGACCCAGCCGCCGTCCCTTTGCTGATTTCTGCTTTGCAACACGCGGGGACGAACACCAACGAGTGCAAGGTGCTCATTCACACGCTCGGAAAATTCAACGATCCGCGATCGATTGCTGCGCTCGCTGACCATCTGAAAGGCGAAGCTGGAAACTCCGCGTCGGAACAGCTGTTGCAGATGGGGCCTCTGGGAATCCAAGCCGTCGCGGATGCCACAGCCTCTGAAGACGAAACTACGAAGGCCAGCGTTGAGGATGCGTTCTTGACCGCTCCCGAGCTGGGCTTGAAGGTGCTGCCTCCGCTTTTGAAAACCTCAAAGTCCGCGGCACAAAAATCCAACATCGTTGCTCTGCTTGCCGACTGTGCCGATGAGAATCCCTTTTACGAAAACCCACCACGCTCCGCCTTCGTCGAAGCTTTTCTGCCAGCTGCGTCAGATGCCATCCCGGCTGTGCGGATCGCGTTCGCGACCGCCATCCAGCAATTGGCCGACATGACGAAGCAGATCAACGACCCAGGAATGGGTCATCCCGATTTCGGCCTCAGCACGGCGCTCCCTGCGCTGAAATCTCTCGCCGCCGATCGCGACGTTCAAGTCCGTGTTGCTGCAATGGACGCTCTAGGCGCCATCGGCGGCGCCGGCGCGATCACCATTCTGAAAGCTCATGCAAACGACCCCGAGCCTGCCGTCAAGCAACTCGTGGCCACGGCGCTGACGGCCGCCGCCCCTGCGCCAGCGCCAATTCCCGATGCGACGCCCATCCCAAAAACCACGGAGCGCCACCCCGCCGCCGCGCAAGGCTCCGACGAATCTCGAAAACTCGCCAGGATCAAAGGGTGGAACGAACAAACAGCCATCCCCAAACTGATTCCTCTGTTGGCCGATCCAAGTTCGCTCGTTCGCGCGGCCGCGGCCGACAAGCTCGGCAAACTCGACTTCCGCAGCGACAGCATGAACGGCGCAAGTCGTGACCAAGATTTAAGCGAAGTCCCTGCGCTCATCGATGCCTTGAAAGATGCGCATGCCCTTGTGCGCGCCGCCGCGGCGGAGTCCCTCGGCGTGATTGGTGACGAGTCCGCTACCGCTCCGTTGATGGACCTGTTGAAGGATCCCAAGCCAAAGGTCGTCGTCGCCGCTGCCAACGCCCTCAGCGCCCTGGTTGCCGGTGCCGATTACACGAGAGATGTACTCTCGAAAGAAGACCACGAGGCCGCCGGCAAAGCGCTGGCAGATTTGCTTTCGAACAGCGATGCAGATGTGCGCCACGCCGCCCTCAGCGCGCTCGTTAACGTCGGCGGCGCGCCGGTGGACATGCAAAAGGTCGTTCCTCTTCTCAGCAGCGATGACGTATTGCTGCGCAACCAAGCCGCCACCGTGCTGGGACTGGCTTTCTACCGCATGATATCGGACCCGCAGCGCACTCCTGAACAATCAGCGCTCGAGCAGGCGGCTGGTCCAGCTCTTGCCGCGGCGCTCTCCGACCCGCAAGCTCGCGATGCAGCGCTCAAAGCACTCACGTTCTTAAAATCGCCGCCCGCTGCCGCGGCTCATCCTATCCTGGACATTCTGAAGTACAACGTGTGGATTATCGCCGATGGCAGGCGACGCCCCGAATTGCCCAGCGAATCTGGTGGGTTCCAGGGACCGGCGATCGATGATGCAATCGATGTATTGGCGAGGACCGGCAGCCCAGAAGCGGAACCGCTGCTTATCAAATTTCTAAATATTCTCAACCCAGGAGCCGGACGGCACGCCGCAGCCGGACTTGCCATCTTGCGCGATCCGCGCGCCGTTGGGCCGCTGCTCGATGTCCTGCAAACAAAAGGCGCCGGGATTCAGCCTGAAGCTGCAGAAGCGCTCGCGGCGTTTCAAGATCCTCGAGTTGTTCCGGCGCTCATCCAGTCCTTGCAAGCGGACAACTATTCCCAGCGCGCTTCGGCGGCCACCGCGCTTTCGCATTTCCACGATCCGCGCGTCCTGCCCGCTCTCATTCATTCGCTTACGGATGAAAATGCCGACGTCCGCGTCAAAGTGGCAGAAGCGCTAGGAAATCTTGGCGATCCGGCAGCTGTGGGTCCCTTGGGGAAAGCCGCCAAAACCAATTACGCAGCATCGACAGCACTCGGAAAACTGAAATCTCCGGCTAGCGTCGCGCCGCTAGTGAGCGTGATGCAGGACAAGCAAGTCCAGGTTCCGTTGCGAATCGAAGCCATAACCGCTTTGGAAAAATTGGGCGATCCGCAAGCCGTTCCCGCCCTCATTCAAACGATGCAAGCAGAAGTGGCTTTGGATCCCTCCAGCGCTCTTGCAACCCAATGCGCTCACGCCTTGGGCGCGATCAGAGATCCGCGCGGCATCGAAGCTCTTCGCAAACTCGTCGGCACCCCCACCATGGCCGGCCAAGTCGCTGAGCAAGCACTCAAAGACATGGGAGTTTCCGCGGCCGTCCCGCAATAGACTGCCAGATTCCCGACCAAGGCTGCTTTTCATCTTTAAGTCGCTACTTCGGCACTTCGATGGAGGCGGTCGCAGTCAGCGGCTTGCCTTTTTGAGACTGCGATTCCAAATCTTGCGACGCAAGGCGCGGACGGGGATATCTGGCCGAAGGAGTATCCGTGGGTGAGCTGTGAGCGTGAAGACCTTATAGATTTGAGTCAGGACGACGGGATCGCCGCAAGTGGTGAGGAAATCCATGAAATGGCGGATGAGCGGGAACGCCAACGGCCGCGGTCCTGTGGTTTGAGGATATTTGAAATTCTCACTAGCGCAGATCGTCCAGGGAATAGCGACGCAAGCATCCACGGCGAGGAGGTAAGCTGCGCTCGAAAGCTCCTCCATTCGCACTTTGCCGAAGACACCGCGATAGAATTTCAGCTTCCAGAGCCGCCACCGTCATGCCTTGGCCAAACGCGGGATCTAGCGCACAAATGGTGTCGCCAATGGGAAGAATGCCCGCCGGAAATCGCCGCATTTTTTGATAGTGGCGCCGAACGGCTGTTGGAATCCGGAATTGCGAAATGGGCGCGCAAAGTTTTGCGTGGGAGAGCACCTTGAAGACGTCCGGCTCGCTAAGACTTTTTGCGAATTCAAGGAAGCCAGGCAAACCCGTTGGCGGATAGTCTCCGTGGTAGCCGGCCAAACCGCCGAAGACGATTCCGTCTTCGACTTGAAACACGACGCCGACGCGTGTTTTCTCCGGCGGAGGACCGACGATGTAGAGCATCGGGTGATCGGGAAGTACGTCGGCGGGAACCTGAAAGCGGCCTGTGGCATACGCTAAATCGATGCCGATGATGGTCTCCGGGACATCGCCGAAACCGTTTTCGGCGAGCCATGCGGGCAGCCGGGAGTGCCGGCCCGTGGTGTCCACTACCAGATTTGCGCGAAGTTGCTCTCGAGCGGCGTTGCCCTTGCCAATCTCCAAACCGACAACGCGCGCCTTTGCTTCATCGAGCAACAGCGCAAATGCACTCGTCTCGTAAAGTATGCGCACGTTCGGCAGTTCGCCAACCCAACGGCGCAAATGCTCTTCGAGAAATGGGCGGGTCTGCGCGAACGACTCCAGGTTCGCGTTGATGCGCGGGAGCCATTTTCCCGATACATAAAATCGCGAGCGGCCATAGTCGAATTTTCTGGCGCCGTCGCGCACCAATTCCGCAAGCCGCCCCGGGAAAAGCCTCTCCAGCACCTGCGCCCCCGCAGGCAGCAGGATATGCGTGTGCCGCCCCTGAGGCACGCCCGCGCGCGGCGCCGCATCTGCTGGGCGCGCGTCCTTCTCCAAAACCGTGACGTTCTCAAAGTGGTCCGCAAGCACTCGCGCCGCAAGCAGCCCCGCCACGCTTGCGCCCATCACCACCGCCTGCGTTCGACTTGTCCGCTTGAAATTCATCGCCGGGGGATTTTCTGAAACAGGCGGGGCAAAACGTTAACCGCATCGATTAGAATCAAATGGTGCCGCGGCGTCGCGTCCGCGAGCACAACCCGCATCTAATTTCCAAAGCCGAGTCGCCGCAGCGCGGCGCGCTCCCGTTCAAGATCTTCTCGCGTAAAATTTAGCCACACTTCATGCGCCTTCAAGAAACCATCGAGATCGTCGCGTGTCTCAAAACCGAGGAGCTGGCGCACCTGTAGATCCGTCAACCGCCCGGCCTTGTACTCCTCCAGCGCAAAAGCTTCCAAGGCGCGCCGCGACAAATCGCTTCCCGAAGTGGTAAGCCGCTTCGCCACCTCGTCCGGAATGTGCAGCGTCAATTCCACAGCCGAAGTCTATCACGGACGGCCCAGTGCCCTAATTTCCATTCTTGGTGGGTGGCGGATGGACAAGGAAAGTGCCATATCCCCTGCCGATTTCAAGGAGTGGCTTTGACCCTTAATTTTCAACGCTCGCCAGCGACCATTGACAGTGATCCGCCGGGAGCGGTATCGTGGGGTCGCTCTTTACGCGTTTGAGACGAATAGGTCTCAAGTCTGTTGTTTCGACAGACTGTTTGGTTTGAACGGCATTCTCGGCGCATCGGGGCCGCTGCCGCCCGCCGAGGCCGGGGGCCCTCGGGCGTGGGCATCAGGCCCCGCTGCGCCACGCTCTTAGGTAAAGAGCCACATGATATCGCGGTTGCTCACGAATTTCGTTCGCTGTCGGAGCGGATGAAGTCCGGGTTAAGCGCCCCACCCAAATATTTTTGTGCGGCGGGGGATGCCGAAATCCGATGTCGGGCAACGCGCCGCCTGCGCCCGCCACTTCTTTTACAGATACCTCCAACAGACAAGCAGTCCCCTAACACACGACGTTGTTCTGCTGAAGTAATGTCGGAGACGGCGAACAAGAACAAATCGGTCAAGGATCGCTGAACTTAGAACGCCTGTCGCTGAGATAGTCGCAGTAATCTCTATGTGAAAGCGCCGGGTCTCGCAGAATTGGCGCGTCACGAGAACAGGACGATCCTCGAGAGGTAGTGGCGGTAATGACATCAATACAGAGAAAAAATATCGTCATCTATCTCGGTCCAACAAAGACTCTCAATCAGATGAGGGTCACTAGTCTACGCGTCTTGGCTAGATAGGATGGCTCTGCGTAATCAACGATGAGTCGGCTACAAAAATCAACGAACTAGGAACTCGCCGAAGCTCCAGAAACGGAACGGACTCACAGATGCTATCTACAACCACTACCGGAAGTCAAGATCAGCGACGCGAGAGATGGTCTAACGGGCTCATCGATGTCTTCTGACGCTCAGCGTGTCTGAAATCAAGAGGTTAAACAAGTTCCCTCTGTCGGAACACAGTAAGTCGCTATCTGTATGACTTAGAAAGTGGGCTGATCGACGAATCGAGCACTCGAACCAAGGGTATTCGCGCGCAAACCGTTGTCGAATGGAGCTTGTCCCAACTAGCCCTTGTAAAACGACGCCGGAAGAAGCGCTACTTCGCGACGAATACAAGCGCCTACAGATCGGATCCAGACAGAAAGCGTTGCGCGCTGAAAGCGGTGACGCACGACTCACAGAGATGAGGAAATGGATAGTCTGGTGAATCTAATCGCACGCGACTCTCCTTCCGCCGCGAGATCTCCGGCTCTCATCCGGAGGCTCCAAGCGCTACAAGGTGACTCGATTCCGAAGAGAGTGCAAGGGGCGTACAATCGCTCAGCCTGCACCGCGGTAAAGAGCTTCAACGGTGGTTGTGAAAAACATATCAAGACATCATACACGAGTCGTACTGTACAAAAATACTTCCAGCATTCTGAAAAACGCTTCCGTCCATAAAAAAAATCGATTCCTATTAAAAATGGACTTTGCGAATTTTTTCAATTCGATAACGAGCCATGATCTTCTGGAATTTCTCGACCGGCGAAATGCCGCCATTGACCAAGGCGATCGCCAACAACTCTACAGATTCTTTTGGCGCCCCCCCGGCCTTCAAACATTAGTCATGTCTATCGGGGCTCCAGTCACCGATCCTCTGTAACATTCTTCTTTATGATTTCGATGTCTTGGTTTCAACGGAATGCAGGCGCACTGGGGTCTCGTACACGCGCTATGCGGATGACATGTCCTTTTCATGCAATGAGCCTTGGAGGTTGAAAGAGGTAGAAAAGTGGGTAACAAATCTCGTCGATGAAACACGCTCTCCTCGACTTAGGATCAATCCGTCAAAGACAATTCATGTCTCCAAGAAATACAGTCGCCGGATCACAGGACTCGTCCTAACGAACAGCGGGACAGTGTCACTTGGTCGAAGAAACCGCAAAAGGAAGCTTCGTGCGATGGTGCATCGATTCTTGAACGGAGGAATGTCTGAGGAGGACGTTTCGTCGCTAAGGGGATGGCTCGCTTTTACGTAAACGCTGTCGAACCTTCGTTCGCGATCCGGCTAAAGGCAGCCTATGGTGCGGCGAAGCTCGCAGATCTCGGCTTGGTTTGAACCTAGCTGGCGCATGGAGCATGCCTCAGCCTAAACCTTAACGATTTTGACTTGTGTTCTTCTGGCGTGCCGTTCCCTTTCACCTCTCTTTCTCGCAAAGGGAACGGCCGCTCCCACCCATGTTCCTATCGTCCGAATATCTGATATACTGACTTTCTGACATTATGACGGAGGCACGCGCTTGAATTCCGCCCGGATCGGCAAACGCGGCACCATTGTCGTACCCGCGGATCTTCGCCGTCGCTTTGGCCTGGAAGAAGGTTCTTACGTCACCGCAGAGCCACGCGACGAAGGCATCTTGCTGCGCCCCGCCGTTCTCGTCCCGCTGGAGAAGTACACTCCCGAACGCAAAGCGGAATTCCTGCTCACCACGGCAACAAATCGCGCCGACTACAATCGTGCCCGCCGCGAAGTCAAAAAGATGGGTCTCAACCCCGATTCCATCCCCCACCGCCGCCCGAAGTAACGCCATCTCATGGACCGGCTCTTCCTTGACGCCAACGTCCTATTCTCCGCCGCCTACCATCCCGGCGCCGGGCTTCTCCGCCTCTACTTCACTATTCGCTGCTCGCCATCCCACGCCCCAACCCGCACCAAACAAACGGCTTATAGTTTACACTTGACAGTCGGTACTAATATGTTATAATGGGTGTGTCGATTGGGACACGGACCCTGTCCGCGTCCCGAAGTTATGCGCCTCCGCCGCGCGGTCCCTAAAATCCCAGCAAAATCCTCAGCTCTACCCGGGTTACCACTTAATAAAAATCGCTCTCTTACAACCCGTTCAGAATCAACACTTCCACAACTGTTGATTCCACTCCACTTTAAGTCCTTTATCAGCAATGCTTACAAAAAAACCAGGGGGAGGGCCCCATCTCCAGCCCCAATGTTTTGCAACTTGTCACTATCCGCTCGCCGCGCTTCGGTGCACGCAGGAAATCCCGCAACTCCATTCCGCTCATACACTTACTTCATAACTCGCGGACAGGCCGGGGGTGGGGTACAGGGGCATGCCCCCTCCAGTGGGACAGCCAATCTTGGCTGTCTCTTCTTTCAAGCGTCCCGAGGAGAGATCAGGCGGCTTCTTCCAGAGACGGAAGTGCCTATCACGGCTTACGGATCACGGGTCACGGAACACGGGCCTCGTTCCCAATGGTCCCCAGGTACCGTTGCGCCCCAACCCGCAAAGTGCCAGAATCACGGATGTTAGAGCTTGGTGGCAACCGGAAACATTTCCGCTCTCCCGGTGTCTAAAGTAATGAGAGCGGACATCGGGTTCGGCATCCGCAGACTGCCAAGCCCGGTCGCAAGGCGATCCAACCGGCAACCAGGGGATCGCACTCGCAAGAAGGCCTGGGTCCAACGTTCTAACGTGGCGTATTGACGTGGACCTGATAGCAGGGTGGTCCGGGCAAGCCAGCAACCGGGCCGGAAAGGCCGGCAGTGTCCGAATGGGCCAGCGCCCTTTCTTGGGGCGGCGATGAAGCCGAACTCGTCTCTGAGCTGCAAGCCGGCTCGGAAACGGCATTCGACTGGCTGGTCACCCATTACCACGCCCCGGTCTATAATTTGATCTTGAGCATGCTCGGCGATACTTCCGACGCGGCCGACGGCTCGCAAGAAGTCTTTTTGAAGGCCTTTCGCGGAATTCGTAAGTTCCGGCAAGGCAGCTCTTTGAAAACGTGGCTCTACAGAATCGCGATTCGCGAAGCGCTGAATCACAAGCGCTGGTTCAAGCGGCACCTGCAAAAGAATGTTTCGATCGACGCGGAACCGGTGGAAGGCCACGCCGCGATCGAAATCGAAGATCTGGGCGCGACGCCGTTCGAGCAGCTCGCTGCGCGTGAAATTCAGATTGCGGTGCAGCACGCTTTGCAAGAAGTGCCGGACGTTTTTCGCACCGCCGTGATTTTGCGCGACCTTGAGGGTTTGAGTTACGACGAAGTCGCGGAAGTCCTGGAGTGCAGCGTAGGAACGGTGAAGTCGCGGATACTTCGCGGCCGGCGCGCTCTCCGGCAAGTTCTCGAGCCGCTGCTGCGCGAGCACGAACCGCCAGCTTCTTCGCATGGCGCCTTGGTCGAGCCGCAGCCGTCGCCATTCGGCGATGCGTATTCCGCCGCGCGGCGCGTAAATGATTCTTCGCAAGAGAGCTCCCTGCGCTCAAGCGCCGCAGGGGAGGGGCTTCCATGAAGTGCACCACGGTTCGGACAAAACTTGCGGGCTATCTCGACGATGCCATCGGCGGCACCACGTCGGCTGCCGAGCGCGTGCAAATTGGCGAACACCTGAACGGCTGCACGGTTTGCCGCGCGGAGCTGGAGCGTTTCCGAAAGCTTTCCGTGCTGCTTTCGCGCGTGCCGAAAAATGTTCCGCCTTCCGATCTGGCTGTGCGTATAAAAGTGGCCGCGGCACAGGCGCAGCATTCTCGAGACTGGCCGAGCCGGCTGCGCAAAGTACGCGACCGCGCCGAAATTCTGCTCGATCACGTTTTGCGGCCGCTGACGGTTCCTGCCACGGGCGGAGTTTTTTCGGCCGTGGTGGTGTTCGCACTGGTGCTGCAATTGATGGCGCCGGGCATTACCGTGCAAGCCGTGCCGAATGATGTGCCGCTCGACATACTGCGGCCCGCCGAGCTGGTTTCCATTTCCGATTACCCGCAAGCTTGGGGGTCGGAGCAGCACGAGCTTGAGCTTTCGCTGCCCCAGGGACTGCAAGTCTACGTCACCGTGGACGCCCGCGGGCAAATGGTGGATTACGAAATTCTTTCAGGCCCCGCGAGCCCCACGCTGCGGCATCAGCTCGACGAGGTTCTGCTTTTCTCGCGCTTCCGGCCGATGCTGAGTTTTGGCCGGCCCACTTCCGGCGGCCACGTGATTCTCAACTTCAGCGCCGTGCACGTCCGCGGCTAACACTCCATGAAAATTTGGCGCTCCTTACGAACGGCAGCGGCGGCATTCTGTTTTGTTTTCCTTCATTGCCCAGCTTATTCACAGGAGCGCTCGCCGAATCGCCCGCCAATTCCGACTCCGTCAATTGCATCGCGTCCATCCGCGGAGGAGAAGCTTCTTTTTGACGCAGCAAACCGCGAACGCGCCGCAGCGAGTCTGCAACCTCTGCGATGGGATAGCGCATTGGCAGCGGCCGCGAGAGCGCACTTGGAAGTCATGGTGAATCAGAATTTGCTCTTGCATCAGTGCCTCGGCGAGCCACCGCTCGACGAACGCGCGGCGCAGGCTGGCGCGAAATTCTCGCTGATCGCAGAGAACATCGCCGTGGGACCGAACGCGGAGAGCATTCATGACGGATGGATGCACTCCCCAGGCCACCGGAAAAACATTCTCAACGGCGAAATCAGCGCCGTAGGAATCGCCGCCATGCGGGGAAACGGAGGACTCTTCGCCGTGCAAGATTTTTCGAGGCCGGCGGAAGACTTGAGTTTGCAGGAGCAAGAAGAAAAGGTGATTTTACTTTTGAAGGCAACAAATCTGCGCAGCGTCGAGGCGACCGAGGACGCGCGAAAGACGTGCGGCATGGACCGAGGGTTCGCGGGGGCTGCCGTTTTGTACGTGATTCGTTTTGAGGTGACGGATCTCAACAAGCTCCCCGACGAACTGCTGCAAAAGATCAGCACGCGGGAATATCGCAAGGCGACCGTTGGCGCATGCGGCGGAGGCAAGATTGCAAATTTCACGCGCTACCGCGTCGCCGTGATGCTGAATTGAGCTGCGGCCGATGGGTGCGGACGATTAGAGGTACGCAAAATGTGCGTGGCCATGGAGAAGACGGGGGAGCGAGCGCGCAGTGAAATTTCTGTTGTTTCCAGGAGAAAGACGAAATAGACTATGCCCATGAATCGCGGCGCCTATTCGTATTGGTTTCGATTTTGGTACCCACCCATCTAGGAGGCGAGGGGCGATTCTGTAATTGCAAAAGCGGAGAAAAGTTTAGCCCACTCGCACCGAGTGGGTTTTTTGTTTTTGGGGCAAAGCGTTTCGTTGAAGGATGGGTTTGGAAGGATTCCCGGGAAAACAAAATGGAAGCGAGAGGACGAAGCCATGATTATTTCGATGAAGATGCACGCGACGCGGCAGGAGATCGATGAAGTGCGCCACCAGGTGGAACACTTCGGCTACAAGGTGCACTCGATCGAGGGAGAAGAGCGCGTGGTGATCGGCGTGGTGGGAGTGGGCGATGTGACGGCGTGCATGGAGTCGGTCGAGTCCATGCCACAGGTGGAGAAAGTGGTGCGCATTTCGGCGCCGTATAAATTTGTGAGCAAGCAGTTTCGCGCGGGGAAGACGCGGGTGCGCGTGAACGGCACGGTCATTGGCGGCGACGAGTTTGTGGTGATGGCGGGGCCATGCTCGGTGGAATCCGAAGCGCAGATCATGCGCGCAGCGGAGGGCGTGGCGCGAGGCGGGCGCGAAAATTTTGCGCGGTGGCGCGTTCAAGCCGCGGACTTCGCCGTACGATTTTCAGGGCATGGAGGAGGAAGGGCTGAAGTTGTTGCAGAAGGCCAAAAAGGCTACGGGATTGGCGATCATTACGGAAGTGATGAGCGACCGCGATGTGGAATTGATCGCGCAGTACGCGGACATCATGCAAGTGGGCGCGCGAAACATGCAGAATTTCGTGCTGCTGAAAGCGCTGGGAAAATGCGGGAGGCCGGTGCTGTTGAAGCGCGGGATGAGCGGGACGATCAAGGAACTGCTGATGTCGGCGGAATATATCGTGGCGCATGGAAATTCCGAGGTGATTTTGTGCGAGCGCGGGATTCGCACGTTTGAAACGGAAACGCGGAATACGTGCGATATCGCGGCGATTCCTGCGCTGAATGAATTGACGCATCTGCCGGTGATTCTCGATCCGAGCCACGCGACGGGGAAGCGCAGCCTGGTGCCGGCGGTTTCACGGGCGGGAGTGGCGATTGGCGCGGACGGGTTGATCGTGGAAGTGCACCCCGCGCCGGAAAAGGCGATCAGCGATGGCGCGCAGTCGCTGGATATTCCGCAATTTCAGAAAATGATGACTGATCTCGAGCCGTACATTCAATTGTGGAAGGCTTCCAGAGCAAAAGAAAACGCCGCCGCGGCCGCAGCAACACATTAAAGCAGGTTTACCCCATTGCTCTTGGCCACTGGCCGAAGGGACAAGTACTTCCAACGCAAAGTTCTATTGTTCGCTGAAAACCAAATGTTTTCGTGGAGTGAAGGGAGCTTTTTCCCTTGTTGCGCGGGTCTCGCTCGCCTTTTCGAGCGGGACGATGCGCGGGAGACTCCATGGGTTTTCCAGCTTTGCAAACGTTACTCCGCCGGCTTGCGCTGGGCTGCGATAGCGATGCGAAGGTTGAAACAGTTTCGCGTGGGGCGCGGGGTTTTGCGACTAGCTATAGGAAAATTGTTTTGTGGGCAGGATGTGTTTTCGTCATGGGCGCCGCGAGCGTCGAGGCGCAGACGGCCTTGCCTGCAAGGGAGAATTCTCCGAATGCGCGGTTGATGAGTGTTGCAGAAGGACGTGCGATTGTACGGACGGCGTTTCAAAGGGATGAACGGGAGGAGGAAGCGAGGGATTGTTCACACGTGGTACACGCTGTCTATGTGACTGCTGGATTTGCCTATCCCTACGCGAGTTCGTTCGAGATTTATTCAGGTAACGACAATTTTGCGCGCGTGAAGTATCCGCGAGCGGGAGACGTGATTGCGTGGCCGGGGCATCTGGGAATTGTGGTTAATCCGGCGCATCACGGCTTTCTCAGCCTGGTGCGAACGGGTTTGGAAGAACAGGACTTCGATTCGGCATATTGGCGGTCGAGAGGACGGCCGAGATTTTACCGGTATAGGGTGGTTCACCACGAAAGCATGACAAAAATCAACAGCCCTTACTCGTAGCGGAGGGCGGTGATGGGGTCGACTTTGGTGGCGCGGCGGGCTGGGAGGAAGGCGGCGAGCAGGGCCACGGCGAGCAGGATGGCAGCGACGGCGGCGTAGGTGAGCGGGTCGCTGGGAGTAACGTTGTAGAGGAAACGGGTCAGCACACGGCTGGCCGCGAGGGCTAGGAGACTGCCTGCGGCGATACCCACCAGCGAGAGTTTCAACGCGAGGCGGATGACGAGAGCGAGCACGTCCGTGGTTTCCGCGCCGAGCGCGACGCGGATGCCGATTTCGCGGGTGCGCTGGCTGACGTAGTAAGACATAACGCCGTAGATGCCCATCACGGCGAGCAGCATGGCGAAAGCGCCAAAAGCCCCCAGAACTTTCATAAAAAATTGGTAGTCGTCGGTGGAGTGGTCCAGGACCGCGTTCATGGTCATGACGCGCTCGATGGGCTGGTCCGTGTCGAGGTCGGAGACGATTTTTTTCACGGACAGAGTCAGGTCTTCGGTGCGCATGCCAGGGGCGGAGCGAATGACGAGATCCTGGCGGAGGTGGCCGATGATCGTGCCGCCGGGAAAAACGGCGGGTTGCTGAAGGTTGGAGGAGTAAATGTAAGGCGGCGTGTCTCTGCCGAGGCCGTATTGTTTGACGTCGCCAACGACGCCGACGATGACGCGGGGACGATCTTCGTCCACGGGATACGGATCGTAGCGGAGCAACAGTTGGCGGCCGATGGGGTCTTCTTCGGGGAAGAAGCGATGGACGAAAGTTTCGTTGACGACGACGGCCCAGGGAGCGGCGCCGGAATCGTGGGCGTCAAGGTAACGGCCGCGTTTGAGAGGGATTTTCAGCGTTTGAAAAATCGAAGGAGAGCATTCCGTGTAGCCGGCATCGGGGCGTTGATCCTCAGGCGGCGCGGGGTGGCCGACGATGGAGAAGCTGTGCTCCATCGCAAAACGGCCAGGAGCGCCGGTGATGGAGCCGGCGGAGGCAACGCCGGGAAGCGCGTTGACGCGTTCAACGAGCTGTTGAAAAAAGGATGTGACTTGCGGCGTGGCGCGCTCCATATCGCCGCCCGGGACACGTTGCATGTAGCGGCCGCCTTCGGGAAGCTCCACGCGCATGGTGAGAAGATTCGTGGAGTCGAAGCCGGGATTGACGCGCTGCACGCGAAGCAGGGAATTAATCATTAGGCCGGCGGCGATAAGGAGAACCATGGCAAGAGCAATTTCGCTGATGGCGATGGCGTGGCGCGTGATGCCGCGCGAGCCGGTAGAGGTGCGAAGCGAGCCTTCGCGAAGCGTGGCGTTAACGTCCGGATTGGAAGCTTGAATGGCGGGGAAGAGGCCAAAGAGAAATGCGGTGAAAAGCGAGGTCCCCAGAGTGAAGAGGACAACGCGGAAGTCAACACGGATGATGGACGAGCCAGGGAAGTCGTCGGTCAGGCTGCGGAAAATGTTGATGCCCCAAAAGCAAAGAAGAACACCGAGAAGGCCACCCGAAAGCGCGAGAAGCGAACTTTCCGCGAAGAGTTGCTGAACGAGGCGGGCGCGGCTGGCGCCGAGAGAAGCGCGGACGGCGTATTCGCTGCGGCGCGTTTCGGTGCGCGATTGCAGAAGATTGGCGACGTTGGCGCAGGCGATGAGCAGGACGAGGGAGACGGCGACGAAAAGCGGATACATGGGCGCTTTGGCGAACCCGAAGATGGCGTCGTGGAGGGGCTGCACTTTTTTGCCGATGCCTTTGTTCGTTTCGGGATGCTGTAGCTCGATGCGGCGGGCGATAACATCCATTTCGGATTGCGCTTGCGCAAGCGTGACGCCTGCTTTCATCCGCGCGACGGGCATGAGCCAGTGATCCTGGCGGGCGGAATAGCGCGGACTGGCGGCGTTTTTGGGTTCCCAGAAGTCGACCGGCTGGCCGTAGGGATCGTTGAAGCCTGCGGGCATGACTCCGACGATGGTGCAGAGAATTCCCTGGCTGCGAATAGTGAAGGTCTTGCCGATGGCGTTCGGGTCGCTGTTGTAATGAGTTTTCCAAAAAGAGTTGCTGACGACGACGGTTTGCGTGAATTCCTGCATTTCTTCGGCGGTGAAAAGTCTGCCAAGGAGGGGTTTGGCGCCGAGTAGAGAGAAATAGTTGGGAGTGACGTCGGAGAGGCGTACCGTTTCCTGACCGCCAGGGCCAGAGATGACAGCGGATTCGGTGTCGCCGACTAGAGCGATATCGTCGAAGACGTCATTCTGTGCTTGCCAGTCGAGCGACTCGG
Organism: uncultured Acidobacteriota bacterium; assembly: GCA_963804545.1. Lineage (GTDB taxonomy): Bacteria > Acidobacteriota > Terriglobia > Acidiferrales > UBA7541 > Acidiferrum. The sequence goes on along the minus strand of CAWDQW010000003.1, from coordinate 233,896 downwards.
CAATGGGAGGCGCTTGCCACTGGTCCGGGTGGCCGATCGGCGTTTCCCAGATAGCGACGAGGCGATTGTGAGGATCGTAAGAAAGGGGGCGGTAGATGAGCGCGTTCATCACGCTGAAGATCGTGGTGTTGGCGCCGATGCCGAGGGCAAGAGAAAGAACGACGATTAGAACAAAGCCAGGATTCTTGCGAAGCCCGCGGGCAGCGTAACGAAGATCCAGCAGGAAGTTATGGAACCAGGAGAAAGGACGCATGTTCGCGTTACCTCCCGAGGTGTGAGTAGGCCACTCGCGACCCTGCACAGAGAGTTGGCCGATGATAACGTAATTTACGGAAAAGGAGTTCGAGAAGTTCAGTACCAGGGCGACTGCCTGAGGGCTCCCCAGATTCGAGCATCCCCCCAAACGAGAAACGCTATTGCGATATAGTTCTTTGGCGGTTCCGCGAGGAAACCTTGGAGATTCGGCCACAGCTGGACACGATTCGAGAGGCGCAGCGATTCCTGGCAGAGCATTTTGCGGCGACGCGATTGGTGGCGGCGCCGTTTTTGAGCGAAAGGGTGGGCAAGCGGGTTTGGTTGAAACTGGAGGCGGAGCTACCAACCGGGTCGTTTAAGGTGCGGGGGGCTTTGTGGGGGCTGGCGACGAGGTTGAAGCGCGGAAGCGTTGAGGAAGTGATTGCGTCGAGTACCGGGAATCATGGGGCGGCGGTGGCTTGGGCGGCGAAGCTGCTGGGGGTGAGGGCGCGGATTTTTTTGCCGGCGGGGTGCAATCCGGTGAAGCGGGGGAGGATTGCTGCGCTGGGGGCGGAGATTGTGGAGAGTGGCGGGACGGATTTGGCGGCGGCGTTTGCATTGGCGAACGAGTATGCAAAGCGGCCCGGGATTTATTTCTTGGATGACGCTACCGATGCCAATTTGCCGGCGGGGCCAGGGACGATTGGTTGCGAAATTTTGGAGCAACTGCCAGAGGTGAGCGCGATTGTGGTGCCGATGGGAGATACGGCTTTGATTCGAGGGATTGCGGCAGGGGCAAAACAGATGGCGCCGCGGGTGAGGATTATCGGGGTGCAGGCGGAGCGGGCGCCGGCGTATTTTCGGTCGTGGCAGGAGGGTCGCGTGGTGGGGACAGAGACGTGCGACACGATTGCGGATGGGCTGGCTACGCGGACGCCGAATGTGGAAAATGTGCGCGATGTGAAGAGGCTTGTGGATGACGTAGTGCTGGTTAGCGAGGAAGAAATGCTGCGGGCGATTGAGATTTTGTTGGTGGAAGAGCACGTTTTGGCGGAGCCGGCGGGGGCGGCAAGTACGGCGGCGCTGCTTGCGGGGAGCGCGGAGTTTGGCGACAACACGGTGCTAGTTGTGAGCGGAGCCAATATTTCGCGAGAGGTATTGCGGCAGGCGATGGGATGCGCTTAGATTGCATTGACAGGGACGCTTGCGCAGAACAGAATCTCGTCTCTATAAAGCGGCTATATAACGGATTAGGTCGCTACCGACCTGGAGATTAAGACATCACTAACTCCAGAGGAGGGGCCTTTGTCGCCAGTTCTTGTTGTCCACCTCGTTGTGGTCATTCTAGCGATTGTGCTTGCAATTCTCGTGTATTTTCTGACGCGGCGTGGCCTAGGAGAGCTGCTGTCTCGAACGGTGGCCGTGCCTGGAGGCGTAGTTTTCTTCACCCGCGCATTTCTGCTCTTGCTCATCTTCGGAGTCATCGGACAGGCCGTGACAGGGAACCCGGATGTGAAGGTGGGCCAACACTTCATGGAGTACGTTTGGTTCGTCGCTGCGGGCCTGGGAGACTCCCTAGAGTACATTTTCCTCACACTTGCGATATATCTCGTGCTCATGACTATCCTCGTGGCCGCGCTGAAGCCCAAAGATGACAAATGAGCAGTATCTAGTCGTTTCCTACTTTTACGTCGCCGTGATTTCCGTGGTGATCGGCTTGGTGGCTTACTTTTGGCTAAGGGCTCCGTTTCACCGACTTGCGAGTTCGCTGCCTTGGAAAGCGTTACGAGACCTGCTATCGCGGCTCTTTCCGGTGGGCATAGTGTTACCGGCTGTGTTGGGTTTTGTTAGCGTGAGCTACAGAGGTTGTAACACTCAAGAATATGGAAAAATTATCGCCAACCGCTCCTACCTCATAAGCAAAAACCAGGACCAAATTTCGGCGTCTCTCATTCACGTGATGTGGGCGGTATTCGCGTGGTGCGTGTTCGTCTCCATCCTGTTGGCAGCCAAAAGAAGATTCGATCGTCGAGCAGCATCAAGTCTCGATGAAAACAAGCAAAAATAAACTCTTTCTGGTTCCTCGGATCACCTGGCCGAGACGGAGTGGCGAAGGCCGAGGACGCGCATCAGCGTCGCTTGCAATTTGAGGAGCTCTTGCTCGCGCTCGTGTTCCTCTTTGGTGCGGTCGCTTAGGGCTTCTTTTAAGAGGATCAGGTTGCGGCGGAATTCCATTTGAGCGAGGACGAGGCGGCTGAGGGACCTGAGGGCATCCGTTTGCTCGGGAGACAATTCGCGGGGCGTTTGGTCGACGACACAGAGGGTGCCGAGGGCGTAGCCATCTTCGTTGATGAGCGGTGCGCCGGCGTAGAAGCGGATGTGCGGGTCGGAGACGACCAGCGGATTGTCGCGGAAACGGTCGTCCTTGAGCGCGTCGGGAACCACGAAAACATCGGTTTGGAGAATCGCGTGGGAGCAGAAGGCGACTTCGCGCGAGGTTTCCGTGGCATCGATGCCGATGCGCGATTTGAACCATTGGCGCTCGTCATCGATTAAAGAGATGAGCGCGATGGGCGTTTTGCAGATGAAGGAAGCGAGCTGCGTTAAATCGTCGAAAGATTCTTCCGGATCGGTATCGAGGATGGCGTAGCGCTCGAGAGCGGCGAGGCGCGCTGTTTCGTTGAGTGGTTTCGTGACGGGCATGATTGGCTCCGGAAAACTCGACCGGCCGATGGAGGGCATTCGGCGGCGGCTATCATACTCCAAGTCATCGAATCGCGCCTCGTGCGCGACCGGGGAGCCTTGGGGAGTCACATGAGAGAAGCCAAGAGAGAGGCGAAACAAGAAAAGAGAAGAGAGAAAAGATAACGCAGAGACGCGGAGAGCGCTGAGATTCGCGGAGAATCGGCCGATGAGGACTGGCACAGCGATGGAATCAACCAATGCGCAGAACAGGAAAGCGGCGCCGGGGAAACTCGAGGCGCCGCTTTTCTGTTGGGCACAAAGCTAGTGGGCAACGCGGGCCGGACTAGTTCGTGGGGCGAGCAACATTCTGGGCTTGAGCGGGCATGTAGGTCTTCAAGTCCACGAAGATTCCGACAAGCGAGGCGAGGAAGAGTGTGCCGTCGAGCAAATAAAAGATAACGACAAATCCCTGCCCAGGGAGAAGTCCCGAGGCGAGGAGCACGCATGAGCCAGCAACAATGATCCGGAAGGTGACGGAGTCTCGCCGCGGAATGAACGCCAAGCAAACAGAGAAGAACACCGGGAGCCAAATAAATCCTGGATCCATCGAGAAATTACGCGTGGATAAAGTGTTCTGTGCGGTGGTGTCCGAGAGCGAGATCATCTGAAAGGCTAGCTTGATAGCGGCCAGCGCCAGTGGGACAGCCGCGATCTGGCGAGTGTGACTGTCTAGCCGGAAGACGAGGCAGCCGAGGAGAAGCAGAAGCGTCAAAAGAGCGACGAGGAGAGGCTCTCTGTGGCTGAACGCAAACGCAAGGATGAAGAACAGGAGAGGAGCGGCGATACAACGAGCCACCGGGTCTCTTAGTTCGCCAATGTAGACTTGTAGGGAGGACTGAACGTGTTTTTGCACGTCGTCAAGCGTGACGGGATTGTATCCATCTTTTTGGGGCGTATGGTTCGGTTGATTGGATGAGTTTGTGGTCATGGTTGCGACTCCTGAACGAAGAGCTGCTGCGGGGATTCCTGGCCGGGCAAGAGGCCGGCGTCGCGGAGAAGCTCAAAAATGCTGCCGCGGACGGGCTTGAAGATAGGAAGTGTTACCAGCGATAGAACGCGCACGATAAGCGCGAGGACGCCATCGACCAAGCGGCGAGTGCGCTGCTGCTCGGGAGAATCGTCATGGATGAAGTAAAGAAGGATGGCCATGTGTAGCGCCCAGAGAGCGGCGGGGAGAGCTGCGCGAATGTCGTCCGGGAGGCGCTCGTCGGCGAGGGCGAAGAGAAAAACGGACATGCTCTGCTGGCGATTTTTGCGGGTGCCATCGCCGAGGGCAGAAAGGGGGTGGTGCGGCTCTCCCGTATAGCGAAAAAGCGCGCTGAGCAGTTTGCGGTCGCCCTGAAGAATGTCGAGCTTGGAATGGAATGCGGCACGGAGGCGATCTTTGAGATTGAGCGGCGCGGCGGCTAGCGCGGCGGTGACGCGGCGGGCGTGCTCGGCTTGGACGTCGTCGTAATAAGCTTGGATGATGGCCTCTTTGCTGGGGAAGTAGTAGTAGGCGGAGCCGAGGGAGACGCCAGCGGCGGCGGCAAGTTCGCGCATGGTGGCGGCGTCGAGGCCGCGCTCTCGAAAGACGCGGAGGGCGGTGGAGAGGATATGGGAGCGGGTGATAAGGGCCTTGGAGGAGGAGACGGCTGAATTGAACATGTTCAAATATTGCGCGAATCGCGCTCAGATGTCAAGCAGAATTTTGAACATGTTCTAAAGAGAGGCCGCTATCTTTGTAAGGCTATTATTTTCAACGTCTTATGAGGAACACAGCGTAAGTTGCGTCTCAGGGCCAAGCCTGGTTATCTCGGCGACTCGCCTCTGCCACTTAGGTGCGGCTATTTCCGAGATTTATGTGCAAATCACTTCTGCGAGGATTCCCCCAGTTTTAGGACAAGGACCTGACCATTCGAGTGAAAGCTGCCACCGGTCGCGGTTTTGGCCTCCTGCATGGGATTCGCAGGAAGCACATGCGTGACCTCTGCAATGAGGCCAGTGGAGATAAGGGTTTTTTCCACGTAATCGCGTTCGAGGTCAATGTTGGGATCGATTTTGTGAGTGAGGCCGTTGTTGCGCTGATCTTTTTCGAAGCCGACATCGTGGGTGGCGGCGCCGACCCAGAGCGTGCGGCCGTTGACCTCGAAGGGAGCTTTCCAGATGCGCAGGTGATTGCGCGAGGCGACGACGGATATGGGTTCGGCGTGCGCCCAGCCGTAGTCTTGTTGGCGGCCGAAGAGGTAAAGCGGGCTCATGGGCATGGTGAGATAGGATTCCTTGGAGATGCTTTCGAGGAAACCGTGGAGAACGGTTTCTTTGACGTTGGCATCGACTTCAACCCAGCCAGCGGTGGTGAAGACTTTTTCCATGGCGTCCTGGGAGCCAATGATAAGGAAATTGATCATATCGCCGGGATCTCCAGCTTTATCGGAGATGCGGCGCGGAATTTTCGCGAAGAGGTCATTGTCGACGCCGGGTATGGAAGGCACGGCTTTGGCGGTGAAGAGAACGGCGTTGGCGTCGGCAGCGAAAATCTCGATGCGAACCGAATAGGTGCCGTCGCCTGTGTCGCTGCCAAGTTGATTGATGCCGATCGAGAGGCGGCCAGAGACGGGCGAGACGAGGTCGCGTTTCGCACCGATGAGGAACGGTTGCGAGGTGTCTTGATCGCCGATGCGGCCGATGACGGCGCCACGTCCTGCTCCGTTGAAGGGCAGATTGCGCAGAAGATCTTTGAAGCTGCGAGCGATTCCGGCGGGAGCTGTATCGGTTTGCTGGTCGGAGTAGCGAAGAGTTCCGGTCGCGGTGGCCACGACGTGTTCGCCTGCTTGCACGTCGATTCCCGTGTCCACCCAAGAAGAGTCGCCTGTAAGCTGAACTTCTTGCGAGAGCCGACGCTTGCCGGACGGAGCGGGCGCGGCTGCTGAATCCTGCGCAAAGGGCGCAAGCGCAGAATGATGCGCAGACTTCGTGGCGCCTTCACTCAAGAGCCGGGCGTCGAGAGACCAGGGAAATATCCCGGCGAGGGCGCAACAGGCAAGGAAAACGCCGGCTACTTTTGAAAGAAGGGAACACATGAGGGTCGGGCCATCCCGCGGCAGGTGTGAACGCATCCTCACTGTTAACAGATGCTTGCCAGAGTAGCAAGAGTTGGATGGCGCTCGGGCTGAAGCAGCGGTTGATTCCTTGACGGATGGGAAGGGCGCTTGTAAATTGACAGGATGCTGCAGGGTGGCCACAGGACAGTGAGCGCCCCAGGGGATTCAGGCGGAGAAGTGGGGAGACAGACCCGGCGTCTCTCGCACATCAGAGGCTGAACAAGCGGTTGAGAGAGAAGCAAACTCGAGCGAGAACTGCGGCAGAGTTCATGACAACACAACTTCAGCGAAGAGCGGTGGCGGCATTGTGCGCGGCGGCGGTGTTTTTGTTGGGGCCGCTAGTTGCGAGCGGACAATTGCCCCTGCCGCCGGCGCCGCGGCGAGCTGCGCCAGCCACGAACATCACGGTGGACGGCAGCGAAGCCATGTTTACGACGATGTGCGCGCTGCTGGCGGCTGGATTTGAATCGAACGTGAGCGCGGAAAACTGGCACCCGCTGCGCGCGCGGCTTCGCGAGCAGATGCAGCATCAGCAAGGGCCGGCGGTGGACGCGGTGAGAGAGTTCTACAAGGAACATGTGCTGCGCGATTCGGGGGCTACGCTCTCGCGCTACATTTGGTTTGGACTGCTGTCGGGGCCTGCGCCAAGATTCGAGATGACCCTTAAGCGAGACGACCAGCCGACGGAAGTATTGGCGTTGGAGGGTTTCAGCGAAATTCTCTCAAACTACTACAAGGAGCAAAAGATCGGGCAACTGTGGCGTGGATTGCAGCCCATCTACAACGGAGAGATCGCCAAAGTGCACGATCCAGTGTCGCAGATTGTGTTTGTGACGACTGGTTATTTGCGAGAGCTGCAAGATCCCACCACGGACCGGACGTTTACGATCATTCTGGAACCCTTGGTGGGACGGATTACAAATGTGCGGAACTCGGGCGAGCACTACTCTATGGTTCTGAGCGGCTCGGACGAAATTCCGACGGACATCGTGAGGCACGCCTTCCTGCATTTCCTGCTCGATCCACTACCGCAGCAATATTCGCACGTGCTGGCGGTGAAACGGTCGCTCTTTGAAAAGGCGGCACTGGCGCCGCGGCTGGCGCCGGATTTGAAAGAAGATTATGAGTCTTACTTCGCCGAGTGCCTGGTGCGGGCGGTGGAACTCAAACTGAAGGGACTATCGCCAGGCGAAAGAGATGCAGCAATGGACCGCGATGACACCGACGGGTACGTGCTGGTGCGACCGATTTTTCTGGGATTGGCTAAATACGAAAGTTCCGAGCCCTCCATGGCGCTCTATTTTCCGGATCTGGTGCGAGGCATCAATTTGGCGACGGAAACCAAGCGCATTCAAGGCGTCAAATTTGCGCTCGCGGATCGCGGGAACGGCACGGACGATACCGCCAGCGAAGCGGTGACGCGGCGCAAGGTGATGCAACCGACGACCGTCCCGAACGATGCGGAAGCGATCGCCGAGCTAACGGATGGGGAAAAGCGGATCGCGGAGAAAAATCCTCGCGCGGCGGAGCAATCGTTTCAAAAGGTGCTGGCGAAATATCCGGACCAAATCCGCGCGTGGTACGGTCTGGGATTGGTGGCGTTGTTGGATCACGATGGTCCGCGCGCCAAAGAGGTTTTTGGAAGGCTGACGACCGGAGAGCACGCGGCGAAGCAGGACCCCATGGTGCTGACGTGGTCGCATATCTACCTCGGGCGGATTTATGATGACGAAGGACAGCAGGACCTCGCCAAAAGCGAGTTTCAGGCAGCACTCGCCGTGCCGGGCGGGCCACAGCAGGCAAGGCAAGCGGCGCAACGGGGTCTCGAAGCCGTGAACCTTGAGAAACCGGCCGAGCGGCCTTAGATTTAGGGAGCGGGAAGCGGATTGGAACGAACGATTCAGAGCAAGGCAAGACTGCGGACTTGGGAGACGAATTTCAGAAATAAAATAGGAGGCGGGAAATGAAGCGGATGTGGCAGAGGTGGATGGAAGCAGGGGCTATTGCAGGATTACTTCTGTTAGGATGCGCGGGGGCGGCGGCCCAGAGCGGCAGCACCCAGAGCGGGCAAAGCGGGCAGAGCGCTCCGCCCGCCCAGCAGCCGGCGGATAAAGACAAAGCGAACTCGCTGACGCTGGACACACCGGCGCCTCCGGTGAACCCGGAAGAGGATAAAGACTTCAAGGCGTTCGATGTCATACCGCTTACAGCCGGCGCCACGAAAATTCAGGCGGGCGAAGCGTTTGTGCAGAAATATCCGCAGAGCCGCTACCTTCCGCCCGTGTATTCGAGTCTCGTAAAACTCTATCTGTCGGAAAACGAGATTCAAAAGATGCAAGACGCCGGCGAGAAAGACGTGGCTTTGGCGCCGACCGATGTGCAGACGCTGGCGATACTCGGCCAGACACTGCCGCGAGCGTGGAACTCGAGTATGCCGAACGCCGCGCAGCAACTGGATAAGGCGGAGAAATTCTCCAAGTCGGCGATCGAACTCACTCCCACGATTGCCAAGCCCGAGGGCATGTCGGATGCGCAATTCACGCTGGCCAAAAACCAGACGCTGGCGATGGCCCATGGGGGTTTGGGGCTCGTTTATTTCCGCCGGGGCAAGTATGAGGACGCGATACCAGAATTTGAGGCGTCGGCAAAGGTGGATCCGAATCCCGAAGCCGATCCGGTGACGTATTATGTACTGGCGATTTCGGATCAGAAGACTTCCCATTTTGACGCTGCAGTGGCGGCATTCAACAAATGCGCGTCCATTCCCGGCAGCTTGCAACCGACGTGCAAGAACGGCGCCGAAGAGGCCAAGAAATTGGGCGCGACGCAATTGAGCGCGCCGAAATAAGCGTCGGGAGCGCGTAGCGCTCCGTCCAGAGATCCATGACACAAGGTGACGCAGAGCAACTCGAGGAGCGTCTCGGTTATCGGTTCAAAAGACCGGAGCTTCTGGAGCGCGCATTGACGCATAGCTCGGCGGTGCCGGAACTGCGTTCAGAGCACAAGGAAGATTCCGCGGAAGCGCCTGCCATCCGGGATAATGAGAGGCTGGAATTTTTGGGGGACGCCGTTCTGGAGTTGCTGGCAAGAGAATATCTGCTCGAGACGTTTCCCGAATGGAGTGAAGGCCAGCTCTCGAAGAGCAGGGCACGGCTTGTGAACGCGCACTCGTTGTACGACGCGGCGAGCCGGTTAAGGCTTGGCGAGCATTTGCGGCTGGGGCGGGGCGAAGAAAAGACCGGTGGGAGGGAAAAGCCCGCGCTTCTGGCGGATGCATTCGAAGCAGTGGTCGCCGCGGTTTACATGGACGCCGGACTCGGGCCCGCGCGGGAGATGCTTAAGCGGCTGCTTTTCGAACAGGCGCTTGAGGAGCGCGGCGAGCGCATCGCGGACTCGGACCGCAAGTCAGCGCTCCAGGAATTTTTGCAGGGGCGCGGGAAACCTCCCGCGGAATACCGGCTGTCGGGCGAAAGCGGGCCCGATCATCAGAAAATTTTTCAGGTGGAAGTTTGGATCAAGGGCGAACGCATGGCTAGCGGCGAAGGCAGCACGAAGAAAGAAGCCGAGCAGCGGGCGGCGCAGAGCGCGATGGAACTGCTGGAAAAATTGAACGTGCGCGCTGAACGGAAAGGCTGAGAACGAATGGCGGAAGAGACGGCGCTGAAGGTCGAAGAGCCTGTGAATCCGGCGGCTCCGGCGGAGCCGAAAAAAGAAGAGCTGCACGAGGATCCCACGACGATTTCCGAATATCTGGAATCGCTGCTGGTCACCGTGCTTCTGGCGCTGTTCGGGACCAGCTTTGTCGTTCAAGCGTTCAAAATCCCCTCGGCTTCGATGGAAGGCACACTGCTGATTGGCGACCATTTGCTGGTCAACAAGTTCATCTTCGGCGGCAGCGGGGCGTGGTATGAAAAAGTGCTTCCGTACCGGCCGCTGGAGCGCGGCGACATTATCGTTTTCAAATACCCATATGCGGACCACCAGCATTTTGTGAAGCGCGTGATTGGTTTGCCGGGCGACCGCCTGAAGCTCGTGGATCAGCAGATGTACGTCAACGGAAAGCCGCTCAACGAGCCCTACGTGGTGCATGACCCGACGGCGCCGTACGACAACTTCAACTATTCTTTTCCTCCCGCGCGGGGGATGTTGATTTCCCCGCAGGTCGTTCCGGAATCTGGCTGGAGGGAAACGCTGCGCAGCTATATGCAGGGCGACGAACTTGTGGTGCCGCCCGGGAAATTATTCGCTATGGGCGACAACCGGGATCGCAGCTCGGACAGCCGGTACTGGGGTTTCGTGGATCGCAGCGCGATTATGGGGCGGCCGTTCCTGATTTATTGGTCGGTCGACGCAACCAGCAGCGACTATACGCAAACCACTTTCCTCCAGCGATTGGTGGGAGTTTTCGACACGCTTGCACACCTTCCGGCTCGCACGCGCTGGAGCCGGATGCTGCATACCGTGCACTAAGCTAGGCCCAGCTTCTTTGACGGACTTTCTTTTGCATTTGAAGAAGTTCGCGGCAAGACGGATTCTGGAACGAAACAAAGCAGGGCGAAGTGCGTCCTTCGATAGCTTTTCATTAGCTGGCTAGTCTGCGAAACTTCCGAACAATATGAAGATGCCGCGCAAGTGGTGGAAGCTGGGGCTCACGATCCTGGCGCTGCTGGTAGCCATGCAGATTGGCGTGTCGCTGGCCGTGGGCACGCGGCGTATGCACGCATATCTCACGGCGCAGCTCGAGAAGGCCTTTGGCCGGCCGGTCGAAGTCGGCCACTTCGCGGTGCAACTGCTGCCCGCTCCCCGCCTGGATGCGGAACAAATCACGGTCGGCGAAGATCCCGCGTTCGGCAACGAATATTTTCTGCGCGCAGACAATTTGTCCGCTGGATTGCGGTGGAGCGGACTGTTGCTCGGCCATTTCGAATTTGGAACCCTCTCGCTGAGCCGGCCGAGTTTGATTTTGGTGCGCAACAATCAGGGAAAATGGAATCTGGAGCGCTGGCTGCCTCCTCCGAAATCTTCCGCGGAAACAAACACGCGCGTTTACGGACCGCCATCTGCCATAGCGCCGGTGAACCGGCTGCTGAAAATCGATTTCGATGATGGGCGCATCAATTTCAAGAATACTGACGACAAGCTTCCATTTGCGCTGACCGGCGTTTCGGGAAGCGTCGACCAGATTGTGCCCGGGCGCTGGCAATTGCGCCTGGAGGCGCAACCGTGGCGCAGCGGCGTCGTGCTGCAATCGGCGGGAACGGTGAGGGTGCGAGGCGACATCGCGGGAACTTCGGTACGGCTGCAGCCTGCGCAGATTAACGTGCACTGGGAGGAAGTTTCGCTCGCGGACCTGTTCCGGCTGCTAAGCGGCCGCGATCATGGCATGCGGGGCGTGTTTACGCTGGATGGCTCGCTAAAGAGCGGTACACCGGATTCCGGCTCAAGCGCGAGCGCCAGCAACGCCGCCGGGAGAATGGATTTTTTCGCTGGAAGCACGCGCGGCGCAAATCCATCGCTGGGATTTGATCGAGCGCAGCGACAATCCGAGGCTACGGCTTGGCGTCAAAGGGCATTGGAACGTTGCCGCAGGAAGCGTGCGCGCGGAAGAAGTGACGATCGAAGGGCCGCATTCGAATCTGCGGGGCGGAGCAAATTATGTTACCGGCCCGGCGGCAGCGTTCGAGGTGCATCTCGATTCCTCTGGGATTCAAGCGAGCGATCTGCTCGCATGGTATCGCGCGTTTCACCCCGGCGTAGATGACGGAATTTCGGCGGAGCAGTTCTTTACGGGCGCGATGGCGCTGCACGGCTGGCCGTTGGAGATCGACGAGGCTGCCTTCTCGAGCAACGGCGGCGTCGTAAAAGTGCCGGGGCTAAAGGTTCCGTTGCGCATCGGCCCCGTGCGCATTGGACGCGAACGAAACCTACTGGTTTCTGAGCCGGTGCGGATCGCTCTGGGCGGCGCGGCCCGCGATGTCTTCGCGCCCAAGAAGCGGCGCATCGCAACGCTGATGGAAAACGCCGCGGATATTACGCTTCAGCAAGGATCTGAGCACACAATCCGGCAGCATCAGTATCGAAGGCCATGTGCAAAAAGCGGAAGACGTGCTGAGAGCAGCGTCGGCGTTAGGGCGGCCCGTGAATCACGGATGGGAGCTTACCGGGGATGCGCTCGCGGTTATGAGATGGGAATGGCAGAAAGCCTTTCGTTGGGCGTTGGAACGGCAGAATTCTCTTTAGCAAGGCGAAGCTGGCGATTGCGGGTTGAACCAGCCGCTGGCCGTGGACGCAAGCACACGTGAATTGGAAAGAGGGGCGCGCTCCGTGGATTTGACGAAGGTGAGCGGATTCGGCAGCACCTGGTCCGGCTCGATCACGCAAGCGAATCATTACCGGAAGCGAAAATGGCCCGGAATGGAATTTTAATTTAACTACCGATCGAATGAATGCTGCCGAGCTTGACCGCTGGGTCGGGCCCACGCGCGCGGCCAAACTGGTTGCAGAGACTTTTATCCTCGCTGCTTGGCGGGTCGTCGCCAAGTCCGGCGGCGAGCGAATTGGTTCGCCAGATTAATGCCCATGGGCGAACTCAATATTGGGGAATTGACGGTCGAAAAACTAAAACTTGCGAATGTGCGCGCGGATGGATCGCTTGCACGATCTCCAACTGGAAGTGCGCGAAGCGGACGCGCAATGGGCGGGCGGAACGGTGCACGCACAAGTGAAGGCGAAGTTTGCTCCAGTTGCCGAAATACGATGTGACCGCGAAACTCGATCGCGTAAATCTGGCGGAAATTCCCGCGGCAGGGCGATTCGCGGAGCGGCTTGCGGGTTTGGCTTCGGGCACGGTGCACCTTGAGACGGGGGGCGTCGGGCGCGACGAACTCCTGCAGAAATTGGCGGGCGGCGGCGAGGTTCAGCTCAAAAATGCGGAATTTCGAGGCTGGGACGTGAACGCCAGCGTGGCCGACGGCGCGCCACACACCGGCACATCGAGGTGGACAAGCGGCGAAGGGGACGTTTACGATGCGCAACCGCGGCGTCACCGTCGAGACATCTGACTTGGAATCCGGCGCGGAGAGGACTTCGCTGCAAGGCACGGTGAGTTTTGCTCGCGACGCCGACCTTACCATTGAAACGGCGAACGCGGGGAAACGGCGCGGCAGGACGATCGGTGTGAACGACGGCGGCCGCGTGCTGAAAATATCAGGGCCGCTGGATGGGCCGCGCGTCTCGATTGAAAAAGTGGCGGCGCGCCTGCCTGCGGACTGAAATTTGAGCGCGATTTTCCAGAGGCGAATTTGGCGGCAAAATTCTACGACCCGTGGAGGCTGTTGATGAAACGCTATTGTCCGTTCGTGATCGTTCTAGCAATGCTGCATTTGCCCGGCGGTGAGGGCGCAAAAAGCGCCCACGCTCGAACAATTTCTGAGTGGACCGTTTCCGACGGAATTGACCGCGGCGCCCGCCAAGGGCCGCGTCGCATGGGTTTTCAACGCGCAGGGCGCGCGCAATCTGTGGATCGCGGAGCCCGCGGCGGACGGTAGCTACAAGTCGCGGCAGATCACTTCGTACAAGGACGACGACGGGCAAGATCTCGGCATGCTCAGTTGGGCGCCGGATGCCGAAACGATTGTCTACACACACGGCGGCGACCTCGAATTCGCCAATGCGGGATATCCTAACCCCACAAATGCGCCGCAGGGCGTCGAGCAGGATATTTGGGCCGTTTCGTTGAACGGCGGCGCTCCCAAAAAACTCGGCGAAGGCCATTCGCCGGCCGTATCGCCAAAGGGCGGCAGTGTTGCGTTCATTTTCAAGACGCAGGTGTGGCTCGCGAAGCTGGATGGCAGCGAAAAAGCCGAGCAACTGATTCATGCGAACGGCGGCGCGAGCGATTTGCGCTGGTCGCCCGACGGCTCGAAGCTCGCGTTTGCCAGCCATCGGGGAGACCACGGTTTTATCGGCGTCTACGATTTCGCCGCTAAGTCGCTCATCTATCTGGAGCCCAGCGTCGATACCGACATCCAAGCCGCGTGGTCGCCGGACAGCCGCAGAATCGCCTATCTTCGCATCGCCGTCGCGAAGAGCAAGCTGCCCTTCAGCCCGGATCGCGAAGGACAACCATGGTCCATTCGAATCGCTGACGCTACGACCGGCAAAGGCCAGGAAATTTGGCATGCCGATCGCCGGCAGCGGCAGCGTCTATCATGAAGTCGTGGCCGACAACCAATTGATCTGGGCCGCGAACGACCGCATCGTTTTTCCCTGGGAGTACGGCGGCTGGCTCCATCTGTGGTCCGCTCCCGTAAGCGGCGGGGCTGCCAAGTTGCTCACGCCGGGAAACTTTGAGGTCGAGTACGTCGCGTCCAGCGCCGACGGCCGGACGATCGTCTACTCCTCCAATCAAGATGACATTGACCGCCGGCATGTCTGGAAAGTTTCGCCGACCGGCGATCATCCGGAAGCCGTAACCTCCGGTGCCGGGATCGAAACCGCGCCCATCATCGCCAGCGATAACAAAACAATTTTGGTTCTTCGTTCCGATGCGCACACCACGATGCGTCCCGCGCTCGTCGCGAGCAAAAGCGAACTGCGAGACCTCGCTCCCGAGGCTCTCCCTGCGGATTTTCCCGCAAGCGCCATGGTCACGCCGCAGCAAGTGATACTTTCCGTCGTTGATGGCATGCAAATTCACGCGCAACTTTTTCTGCCGCGCAATGCTGGCGACGGCTCGCGCCACCCCGCGCTCTGCTTTTTCCATGGCGGATCGCGCCGCCAGATGCTCCTCGGCTTTCATTACATGATGTACTACAGCAACGCCTACGCGATGAATCAGTACCTCGCCAGCCGCGGCTACATCGTTCTCGCGGTGAACTATCGCAGCGGCATCGGCTATGGCCTCAATTTTCGGGAAGCGCTCAACTACGGCGCGGCTGGAGCAAGTGAATTCAACGACGTCGAAGGCGCGGGCCTCTATCTGCGCTCGCGTCCCGACGTGGATCCCGCTCGCATCGGCCTCTGGGGCGGCAGTTATGGCGGCTACTTGACGGCTCTCGGTCTCGCTCGCTCCTCCGATCTTTTCGCCGCCGGTGTGGACATGCACGGCGTTCACGATTGGAACACCGAGATCCCCACTTTCGCTTCGGCGTTACAGGCCAACGGATCGCACTGATTTCGCGCGCCTCGCCTGGGAATCTTCTCCCCTTTCTTCCATCAGCACCTGGCGTTCCCCCGTTCTCCTGATTCAAGGCGACGACGACCGCAACGTTCCTTTCGCCGAAACCGTTGATCTCGCCGAGGCGCTGCGAAAACAAAACGTCGAGTTCGAACAATTGGTTTTTCCCGATGAGATTCATGATTTTCTCTTGCATCGAACCTGGCTGGCTGCGTATCACGCAACGATCGAGTTTTTCGACAAGCATTTCAAATGCCGGAGAAATAACGCCTGGCAGGCGCGCCTGCCTTGAATGCGTCGCCATCATGAAATTTTTACGACTGCTCGGCTGCTGCCTGATCTTAGCGGCGATTCCGTGCGCAGCGCGCGATAACACCGGCCGCGTCCTGTTCTTTCCCAAGCTCGCGGTCGGCCAGACCTTTCGCTATCAAATTGGCTACAGCGCCAAATCCAGCATGGACGACCGAAAGCACCGTGGCCGCGCCCATGGCTCCGGCAGGCGGCCAGACCAGCGAAAATCTTCTTCTGCTTGCAGAGGTGGAAGATTGGGCGGTCGATGCTGGCAAGCCGGTGGCGCGTCTGCGCACGCGAATCCTCGAGCCGGATGCTGTCGCCGGCTTCGCGACGACGCCGAACGGCACCAAAATCCGGACGCCTCCGCAAAATCCGCTGCGCCCGAAAAGGCCGTGGAGTTTATTCTTCACGCGGATGGACAAGTCACCGATGTCGAAGGACTGGATAGACTTTCTCCGGACGAGCAAACCGCCTGGCGGGAATGGGTGGCGCGATTTGGAGGCAGCGCGTCTTCCCCCGAGAAAAACATGAAACCCGGAGAAAAATGGAAATCGGAAGAACCGATATCCAGACGCGTTGCTCGCCGGCCTTTCCTGGGAAAAAGAATCGGAATATGTGAACGATGCGCCCTGCGGCGCGATGAAGATCACCGCGCAAGGCGATCTAGCAATGGGTGACCAGCCTCAGGAAAATTGCGCAGTGATTCTGACGACTGCGATCCTGAAACAAAAATCGTCGCAAAAAGACGCCACGCCTGAGGATTACAAGCTTCACGACCTGCGCACCATGGGCGTCGCCAAAGGCAAAAACGAAATCATTACTTACCTTTCGCTTAGGACGGGCCTGGTCGTGCGCGCGACCGAAGACGCCAATCAATCGATGAACGTTATCGTTGCGAAAACGGACGGTTCGAATCGCGTCCATTACTTGATCGATGCGGAGAGCCACGCACAAGTGACGCTGCTCGCGGAGACTCACATCGATCGTCCCTGACACGCGAGCCACTATTGCTCCCAAGGGAAACCGCCATGCCGGAACGCACATTGATCGAGTTGCTCTATGGAAAAGGTGCGCACGCGAATCCGCTAGCTTGCGTCGAAGACCTATCCGCGGAATTGGCTGGCCGCCACGTGGATCATCTTCCGCATTCCGTATGGCAAATTGTTTGGCACATGAATTTTTGGACGGACTACGAACTCCGCCGAATTCGCGGCGAAAAACCACACTACCCGGACCATGCGTCGGAAAGCTGGCCGCGCCATAGCTCTCCCGCCGGTGAGGCCGAATGGAAAAAGGAAGCCGCCCGATTCGCCGAACTGATTGGTGCGCTAGCCACCTTGGCCGAGGCCAATTCGAACGAGTTAGATCGCGAAGTACCCATAATGCATTCGAAGCAGGAAACGCACACCTCCACAGTTCGCGCGATTCTCTGGCAAACTCTGGCGCACGACAGTTACCACGTCGGCCAGATCGTTCTTGTGCGGAGTGCGTTGGGCGCCTGGCCTCCGCGGGCTGGCGGCGATAGCTGGTAATCGCGGACGGCAGGCTCTCGCCTGGACTGCTCCCTCCGTCAGCCACACCGATTTGCATCGAGGAGTATAATAAAGGTTTCGGCAGTGCGCGAAATTCGTGCCGGGAGACCCCTTCCATGAACTTCAAGCTGCGCAGCAATTATCAGCCCCGTGGCGATCAGCCCGCGGCTATCGAACAGCTCTCTCGCGGCATCGAAGCCGGCGACAAGCACCAGGTATTGCTCGGCGTCACCGGTTCCGGCAAAACATTTACGGTGGCCAAGCTGATCGAAGCCTGCAACCGGCCCGCTCTCGTCCTCGCGCACAACAAAACACTCGCCGCGCAGCTCTACCACGAGTTCAAATCGTTCTTCCCCGAAAACGCCGTCGAATATTTCGTCAGCTATTACGATTTTTACCAGCCCGAAGCTTACGTTCCCTCCGCCGACATTTACATCGACAAGGAAGCCACCATCAACGACGAGCTCGACAAACTCCGGATGAGCGCCACGCGCTCCCTCTTCGAACGCCGCGACGTCATCATCGTCGCCTCCGTCTCCTGCATCTACGGCATCGGCTCGCCGGAAGCGTATTACGGCATGCTCGTCACCCTTGAAAAAGGCCAGCACATTTCGCGCGAAGCCATTGCTCCACAAGCTCGTGGACATCCAGTACGAACGCTCCGAAGATTTGCGCCGCGGCACGTTCCGCGTTCGCGGCGACATCATCGAAATTTATCCGCCCTACCAGGACGACGGCTTCCGCTTCGAAATGTGGGGCGAACAAATCGACACAATCCGCCAGATCGATCCGCTCACCGGCGAAGTCAAAAGCGGCCAGGAAGACCTGCCGCGCGTCACCATTTTTCCGAAGACTCATTATGTAATGCCCCAGGAAAACCGCGACCGCGCCATCATCACCATCCAGGAAGAGCTTTGGTGGTGGAAAAAAGAACTGGAGAAACAGGGAAAGTTCGTTGAGGCGCAGCGCGTCGTGCAGCGCACCATGTTCGACATCGAAATGATGCGCACCATCGGCTACTGCCACGGCATCGAAAATTATTCGCGCCACCTTAGCGGCCGCTTGCCCGGCGAAGCGCCGCCGACGCTGCTCGATTATGTGCCGCAGGATTTTCTGATGTTCATTGATGAATCGCACCAGTCCGTTGGGCAGGTGCGCGGCATGTTCAACGGCGACCGCGCGCGCAAACAAACCCTTGTCGACTACGGATTTCGCATGCCTTCCGCGCTGGATAATCGCCCGCTGACTTTCGAGGAGTTCGAACATCGCTTGAATCAAGTCATCTACGTTTCCGCGACTCCGGGCCCGTACGAGTTGACGAAGTCCGGCGGAGTTGTCGTCGAACAAGTGATTCGTCCGACGGGACTGGTCGATCCGCAAGTAGAGATTCGGCCGGTAAAGGGCCAGGTAGACGATCTGCTCGAAGAAATTCGCAAACGCGCGGAGAAAAACGAGCGCGTCCTCGTGACCACGCTGACGAAGCGCATGGCGGAAGATCTTGTCGGAGTATTTTACGGAAGTCGGCGTGCGCTGCCGCTATCTGCACTCCGAAGTGGAAACGCTCGACCGCATCAAAATCCTGCGCGATCTGCGGCGCGGCGAATTCGATGTACTGATCGGCATCAACCTGTTGCGCGAAGGTTTGGATTTGCCGGAAGTGTCGATGGTCGCCATTCTCGATGCCGACAAGGAAGGCTATCTGCGAAGCGCGACCGTCGCTGATTCAAACCATGGGTCGCTGCGCGCGCCACGTCGAAGGCCGCGCGATTTTATATGCCGATCGGCGCACCGGCTCGATGAATCAAGCCATCGACGAAACCAACCGCCGCCGCACCAAGCAACTCGAGTACAACAAGGAAAACAACATCACGCCGATGTCCATCATCAAGTCCGTGGATATGGACCTCGCGCGTATCGTCGAAGCCGACTACGTGACCATTCCCGCGGACGACACCGAGCTGGACGCCGCCACTTCCAAGATCAAGAACGAGCAGCAACTCGCCGAGATGCTGCAACAGCTCGAAACACAGATGCGCGAAGCCGCGAAAAAGTTCGAATTCGAACGCGCCGCGCAACTCCGCGACCGCATCCGCTCGCTCAAACAAAGAGATATCACCGGCTTGTTTTCGATCGAGCAAGCCCCGGCTCCCGCCTCTGAACTTGAAGCGCCCCCTGCAACCCCCGGCGCCTCCGCCGCAAAATTGTAGAGGCGGGGATTGTTTTGCCTGGAAGGGCCCAGCCCGTTCTCATGGCAGTCCGGTAACTTCGCGCCACGCGGCGGAATAGCCTTAAACCACTCCTCGTTTCAATTCTTTCAGCGGATAAAACGTGCCGCGCCACGTCACGCCGCCTTGCCACAGCGTGACGGCCACCGACCGCACGATCATGTAGCAAAACACGGCAGCGCCAATCGGATGGGTCAGCGCGTACAAAGGCGAAACTTTGTTCACGATATTCACGCCGGCGTGCATGCAAAGCGCGATAACTACCGCAATCGCGGAAAAAATGCGAATCCATCCGTGCCCGGCAAAAACGCCAAGGAAGGGAAGCACGTTCAGCAGAAATACGCCAGTTAGCCCAACTACAGCAAACGCCACGCTGTATCCGAAGGCGGCAAAGAAATTCTTTGTCACGCCGCGAATGATGTTTCTCGCTCCCGCATGCCAGCGCACCGAAACAAATTCCTGGGCGATCGCGACGCACGAACGAAAACCAGATTGTTTCACAAGTTTCCCGAGTTTCATGTCGTCCACGACTTCCATCGCCAAACGCCGGTGCGTGCCCACCGCTTCGTACGCGCTCCGCCGCAGCAACTGAAAGGCTCCTATGCCGAGATACGCGCGTGAATTCGGATTGCTCACGCTCTGGGCGTCCGTCGATAGATGAAAGGCCACCCCAAAAAAAGTCAGCAGGGTTTTTTCCCAGAAGCCGTGCATCTCGACATTACAGACCAGCGTCAGGTGATCGAGATTCTTCTGTTCCGTCAGCGCCATCGCGCGCCGAAGCACATCGGGCTTCAGACTCACATCGGCATCGGTAAACAGAAGCCATTCACCGGAAGAGGCTTCGAACGCTTTTTGCAGCCCATGGGGTTTGCCCAGCCAGCCGCACGGAAGTTCGGAGACGTGCACAGCACGAAAACGCGGATGCGCCGCCGCAAACTCATCGAGAATGCGGCCGGTGGCATCTTGCGAACGATCGTCCACGGCAATGATTTCCAGGTGCGGATAGTCGAGAGCGGCAAGAGTCGCAAGCGAGGCAGGCAGCTTTTCTTCTTCATCCCGCGCGGCAAAGAGGAGCGTAATTCCCGGGCAGCCGGCATCTTCGCGGGACCATAATTCCTGAGCCAGGGAAGTTTTGCCGCGCCATAAGCGCCGCGGATACCGTAGAACACCCAGAAGGCGGCCACGAGAGAGAAAACAACGAGACCAAGCGTGTGCATCAAAATTGGTAACAAGCGCTGCGCTCAGGTTATCCTAACATGTAATGCCAGGTAGCCTTTCGATCGTCGGTGCAGGTCGCGTAGGCCGCGCGCTGGGACGTTCTTTGCGTGAGTCGGGATGGAAGATCGGCGCTGTGGTTGCCGGAAGCGAGCCGAGCGCGCGCAAAGCGGTGCGTTTTATCGGCTCCGGACACGCGCATGCGTTCCTGACGCGGCAGGTGCTCGCGGCGCAGGTCATTTTGATCACCACGCCGGATGACTGTGTTGCACCGGTTGCGGAAAATCTGGCCCGCATCGGCGCGGAAGAACTGGGCGGCAAGATTGTTCTGCATACCAGCGGCGCTCTCAGTTCGAGCGTCCTTGCTCCGGTGAAAATGTGCGGAGCTGCGGTTGGGTCGATGCACCCTTTGCAGACCTTCAGCGGCGTGGGAGTTCCGCCCCTCGAGGGCAAAGTGTTTGCCATCGAAGGCGACGTCCACGCCGTCCGCGTCGCCAGGTCCATTGCGCGCGGACTCGGCGCCGTTCCCGTGCGCATCGAAAGCTCGAAGAAGCCGCTTTATCACGCCGCGGGCGCGCTGGCTGCCGGGAACGTTTTAGCGTTGATGGAAGCGGCCACGCGGCTGATGACGGCCGCGGGGATGAAGCGTCGAGAAGCGGTGCGCGCTCTTCTGCCTTTGACCCGACAGGTGCTTGAAAATTTTGAACGGTTGGGCCCGCGCGCTGCGTGGACGGGGCCGCTTTCGCGCGGCGATTATGGAGTGGTGGCCGCGCACACCGAGGCGATGAAGGATTTGCCTGGAGAATTCGCGCTGGCCTATGAGGCGGTGAATCGGCTTGCCGCGCTCGTTTTGGCCCAGGATTTCGCCGCCATGCTGGCGGAGCTGGAGAAAGTGGCTGTGAGCAGAAAATCAAAAGTAAAGGTGACAGGGGGAGAAGCGTGAAGCAACCGCAAATCGCGATGGAGAGCACGACGCTGGCCAACGGATTGAAAGTGGTCATCGCGCCGGATACGACCGTGCCCGTGGTGACCGTGGGCGTGTATTACAAGATTGGATTTCGCCTTGAACCGCGCGGACGCAGTGGCTTCGCGCATCTCTTCGAGCACATGATGTTTCAAGGCTCGGCCAACGCACCGAAAATGCAGCACATCAAGCTTATCAATTCGAGCGGTGGCGTTTTGAATGGTTCAACGCATTACGATGTGACGAATTATTACGAGGCCGTGCCCTCGAATGCACTCGAAAGGGTGTTGTGGCTTGAAGCGGACCGCATGCGCGCCCTGAAAGTGGACGATGAAAATCTGCGGAACCAGCGCGACGTGGTGAAGGAAGAAGTTCGCGTGAACGTCCTGAACCAGCCCTACGGCGGATTCCCGTGGCTGGATCTGCCGCCGGTGGCATTTCGCAATTGGGCGAATTCGCATAATTTCTACGGCGATTTCAACGACCTTGACGCCGCGGATCTTGCCGATGTGCAGGCGTTCTTCAAGACCTATTATGTTCCGAACAACGCCGTGCTGCTCATGCTGGGCGATGTGAAGCCGGAAGAAGGATTTGCGCTGGCGAAGAAATTGTTCGCCGACATTCCCGCGGGGCCGACGCCGCCATTTGCAGATCCCACTGAACCCGAGCAGGCCGAAGAGCGTCGCGGCAACGTCGAAGAAAAATTTGGGACGTTGCCGGCGATGGCCATCGGCTATGTGGTGCCGAAAGAGGCGCACTGCCGATTGGTGCGCGATGGCCCTGCTCGATCAAGCGCTGCATGGCGGGCGCGCGGGAAAACTCTACCGTGACCTGGTGCTGGAAAAACAGGTGGCCGTCGAGCTCGACGGAGGAATCGAAGATATTTTTGGATATAACGGACCGACCCAAATGGTGACGCGCATTCTGCACAAACCGGAATATTCGAGCGAGCAGGCGCTCGCCGCATTTGACGAAGTCATTCATGAAATTCAGGAGAAGGGAATCAGCGAAGACGAACTCGCGCAATTGAAAGTGAAATGGCGATCGGACTATTTTTCCCTTTTGGAAGGCGGGCACGGCGGCATGCCGCGTTATGGCCTGATGCATCTGCTGGCATGTTTCACGCTGTTTGATGGCGAGCCGCAACTGGTGAACACCGTGCTCGACGGCTTTCTCTCCGTGAAACGCGAGGAAATCCAGGCAGCCGCGAAAAAATATCTGCGCAGGGAAAAGCGGGCCATCGTGTTCCGGCTTCCCGCGACGGCTGGCGTAAAGGAGGCTGCGTAATGGCGACGCGCGCGGTGGAAGTGAACGATGCCGTGCCGGCGCTCTCCGCCGAACGGCAAGTCACATGGCCAAACCGGAAGCGGGCGCGGCTCTCGAACGGCCTCGAAGTGATCCTCGTCGAGTCGCACACGATTCCTAAATTTCATGGCGACTTGTACTTCCGCTCCGGCAACGCTGCGGCCATCGATCGGGGACCCGGTCTGGCGGAGATGACGGCCAGCGTGGCACGAACGGGCACGGCCAAGCGCGCTAGCAGACAGATTGAAGAAGATCTGCGGCGCATCGGCGCGGATCTCGCTACGAGCGCGGGTTCGGACACGAGCTCGATTTCCTTTGCCGGACTTTCCGAGCTGGCCGAGCCGCTCCTCGGCATGGTGAATGAGCTGGCGAGAGAAGCGGCGTTTCCCGAAGCCGAATTCGAGCGCGAACGCCGGCAGAAACTTGAAGAAGTGAAACTCAGCCGCACCGAACCCGGATTCCTTGCCGGCGAGCGCCTGCGCAAAGTTCTGTTTGGCGCGCATCCTTACGCGCAGGTTGCACCGAGCGAAGAGCAGGTCGCGGCCTACAGGCGCGACGATTTGCTAGCGGTATACCGCGAATTTTACACGCCGGAAAATGCTTTGCTTTTGCTCGTCGGCGATTTTCAGCCGGACGCGATGTTAAAAAGCGCCGAAAAAGTGTTCGGGGCGTGGCAAGGGAAAAAACCGCCAGCGAGCGTGTTTCCCGCGCCGGCGAATCCGCGTGGGCGGCGCGTTTATTTGGTGCATTTGCCGGGCGCCGTGCAGACGCAAATTCTCGCGGGCTGCCACGCCATCACGCGGAAGCATCCGGACTGGATCAAGCTCGGGCTGACGAACAGCTTGTACGGCGGCGCGTTCAATTCGCGGCTGGTGATGAACATTCGCGAAGACAAAGGCTACACGTACAGTCCGCGAAGCGGCGTCACGGCGTTGCGAGAGCATGGTTACTTTTCCGTTTCGGCGGCGGTGCGCAACGATGTCGTGGCGGCATCGCTTACGGAAATCTTCTACGAGATGGACAAGCTGCGCTCCGTGCCGGTTCCGGAAGCCGAATTGGCCGACGCGCAGAATTATTTGAGCGGCGTATTCTCCATGGGGCTCGCGACGCAAAACGGATTGCTCGGGCAAGTCGCCGTCGTGGCGCTGAACGAATTGCCGGACGATTATCTCGAAACGTACCGCGCGAAAGTTCGTGCGCTGACGCCGGCGGATTTGCTTGAGACGGCGCGCAAATACCTCGACTCCGCCAACATGCAAATCGTCGTGGTCGGCGACCGCACCCAAATCGAATCGCAAGCCGCGCTCTTCGGCGAACTCGAAGTCTTCGACGCCCAAGGGAAAAAGCTCGGCTAGGGCTGCGGCCTTTCTAATGATTGTTTTATTAACATAGATCTTGTATTATCATGCCGTTATGTTGCGGCATTGCCTTCCGCGAGTCGCTCTTCTTTTCGTTGCGCTCTGTGCGATTGCCGCGGGCTTCCCGCCAAGAAGAAGCCGCCTCCTGCGCCGGTCAACCTGAATACCGCTACGTCGGAAGAGTTGCAATTGGTGCCGGGGATTGGTCCGGTGACGGCTGAAAAGATTTTGCAGATGCGCAAGTCGTACGGAGCTTTCAAAAGCGTGGACGATTTGCGCGCGATTCGCGGTATCGGTCCGAAGCGCCTCGAAAAAATGCGCAAGTATTTGACGGTGGCAAAGGCGCCATCGCAAAGCAAGCCAGCGTCGGCGAAGACGCCTGTGACTCCGCCGAAGCCTCCAACCACGCCAAAGCCGTCAACCGTTCCCGCGGACCCGCCTGATCCTACGCTTTGATTTGCGCCACTCTCGCCGCAGACAAGAAAAAGCAGATTCTCCTCGCGCAACCCGCTCGGAAGCGCAGAGGTCCTCGCTTCGCTCGGAATGACAATTTTTCTATACGATTGCCTCATTTCAACGCTCGCCTAGAATGGAGCGAGGGCGGGGCAAGCCCCGCCCCTACAGATCGCGTGGAAACGACGAGTTGTGGGCACATTAGAGGACCTGGTGGGTGAGCTTGGGCTGCTCGATGCGCAGGGGGACTTGGTCGGCGATGCGGATGCCGTAGCCTTCCAGAGCTACTACTTTTTTTGGGTGGTTCGTGAGGACGCGAATGTCTTTTAGGCCCAGGTCGATCAGGATTTGGGCGCCGATGCCGCTTTCGTGCTGGACCATGCGCTGACGGGCGGGTTCGCGATCGAGTTGGCCGCGTTTGTGAAAATGAATTTGGGGGAGCGCGCCGGGTTCGCCGGAAGTTTCGACGCTGAAGCCGCGGCCGGTGTGGTGGAGGTAGAGGAAAACGCCGCGATCTTCCTTGGCGATGGTGGCCAGCGAGCGGGCGACGAGTTCGAGCAATCGCAAGCGGTGGAACCGAAGACGTCGCCGGTTAAGCAGTGGGAATGAACGCGGACGAGCGCGGGCGTATCCCCTTCGAGGTTGCCGCGGACGAGCGCGATGTGCTGATCGTGATCGACGTCGCTGGCGTAGGCGATCATGCGGAAGTCGCCGTAGCGCGTAGGCAGGACGGCTTCAGCGACGCGGCGGACGTAGCGCTCGTGCTGCATGCGATAGCGGATGAGGTCGGCAACCGTCAGCATTTTTAGATTGTGCTGCTTGCAAAATTCCTGGAGCTGCGGCACGCGGGACATGGTGCCATCTTCGTTCATGATTTCGCAGATGACGCCGCTGGCGTTGAGGCCGGCGATGCGGGCGAGGTCGACGCTGGCTTCGGTCTGGCCGGCGCGAACGAGCACGCCGCCGTTGCGAGCGCGCAGCGGGAACATGTGGCCGGGGCGGGCGAGATCCTGCGGGCGGGTTTTCGGGTCGATCGCGGTAAGGACGGTGATGGCGCGGTCGGAGGCGCTGATGCCGGTGGTGACGCCGACTTTCGCGTCGATGGCTTCGGTGAAGGCGGTGCCATGAACGGAGGTGTTAATCAGCGACATAAGCGGGAGATGGAGCTCGTCGCAGCGCTGCTCGGTGAGGGCGAGGCAGATGAGGCCGCGGCCGAACTTGGCCATGAAGTTGATGGCTTCGGGAGTGATTTTCTCGGCGGCCAGGGTGAGGTCGCCTTCGTTTTCGCGGTCTTCGTCGTCGACGAGGACGATCATGCGGCCCTGACGGATTTCGTCAACGGCTTCCTCGACGGTGGCGAAAATGGGACGGTCAAGAGTCATAGTGTGCCTCGAAGCCATAGTGTAGCGAAATTGAAGGAAAGACGTAATGAGGTAATGAAATGGCGCAGCCGAGAAAATGAGATGGAGAGGGAGGCCCCCGTGTTTTTTGTAAATGTTGCGTTTAAACGAGTTACGGACGAACTTGGGCTGGGTTAGGGTGCGGCGCTGAGTGCAAACGATGTGGGCAAGAGGGGCTGGTGCCCCCACCCCCGGGGGATCCGGAAGTTGTGAAGTAAACGATAGAGGGGGAAGGATTTGCGGGCGTTCCTGCGTGGGCGATGTTTACTGGGTGTGGAAAAAGAGGGAAGTAGTTGGGTTGATGCATGGAACGGGACGATTGGTTGGCGAGGTCGCGTGGAGATTTTAACGCTGAACTGGCAGAGCGCGCGGGGGAGAAAGAGGATACAGGAGCGAGCGGCTCGGGGCGGACGGAAAGCGGCGATGGCGATGCAGCGAACACAGGGGATGTTAACATTGGATACACGCAATGTTAAGTACTTTGTTGGTACCGTTCGAACGGGCTGTGGAAAAAAAATCAGAGCGCGCTACCTGGAGTGCGCCGGCAGAGCTTTGCACTGAACGCGCTTATGAGTTGAAGCGAAACCGACATGATAGCGAGAATCCCGTCGAACCTTAGCGTAGCGCGAAGCATCTTAGAGTTTGGAGGGCAGAACAATGCCAAAACTAGCGATTTGGGCGGAAGTGGAAGCGAAAGCGGGTAAGGAGCAGGAGGTGGCGGAATTTTTGAAGTCGGCGCAGGCGCTGGCGGAGAAGGAGCAGGGAACGATTACTTGGTACGCGATGAAGCTGGGTGGGCCGAAGTTTGGAATTTTCGATACGTTTGCGGACGAGAGCGGGCGCGAGGCGCATCTCAACGGAGAAATTGCCAAGGCGCTGTTTGGGAAGGCGAAAGAGCTTTTCGCGAAGGATCCGCAGGTTCATAAATTGGAGCTGCTGGCGGCCAAGGTGCCGGGCGCGGCGGGGACAAAGGCGAAGTCGGCGTAATCAAAGCCTATTTGCGGTCATGGTCATGGAACCTCGGGGGCGTCTAAGAGCAGTCGTACTATTTCCCGATGGAACTTTTCAAATGAGTCAGTCCCCAGGGCTGCGTGTAGGTCGAACTCGCGCGCGAGATTCGGCTGGTCTAACGTTGGCGAATAGCTTCGTGTGCCCGACATTCTTTCAGTTAGCCATTCCTTTGCGCCACGAATCGTCTCGGGCTGGTCGGGCGCCTGTAGCGCAACGGGCAAACCTGCCCTGCCACCCAACGACTCCGCTGCCGCTATGAACCAAGACTCGAATTCGCGCTTTGCAAGTATTACGGCAACGAGTAATCCGTTCCTTACTCCAGACGCGCGACTGAGAAGTGCCGGCCCGACTGTTGCCGGACAATCGTCATCGCTATCGAGAATAATTAGAACTCCACCGCTGCCCGAGATTTTTCTGGCGGCAAATTCTACAGCTCTTTCCAGTTCGCCCGGTTTTACTAACTTGCTTTTTGGCGTCCGAAGTGGCGCCGTGACATGCACCATAATGGGTGGCAACATTTGTTCGGCGATTCGGCGAATGACGATGGGAACAGCCTCAACATCGCCGTGCCCCTCAACTATGCACGCAATGCGCTTCGCCACTAGCGTTCGCGATCTCCGAACAAATCTGGCTGGTCTCCAGACGCCCTAACCGTTTCCACCTTTTCAGGAACAAGTTGGTTGAGGCGCAAAAGCTCGCCGGCTGTATACAGTCGGTCTCGAAGAGCGGATTTTCCTGTCTCGTCCAGTTGTCCGATTTCACTTACACCGCCTTCTGAAATAACTGCGAGAATTGAGTCAGTATCGAGGTTCTCGTCGTCAAGTAGGTCTGGGCTATGACTAGTCACGACGACTTGAGTTTTTCTACTAGCATCGCGCAGGCTGTCAAGCAACACGCCGGCTGCCGCAGGGTGTAACGCCACTTCTGGCTCTTCAATACCTACTAGAGGGACCCTGAGCATTCCACCGTTGCTTGTCTGGAACAGAGCCACAAGAATTCCCAAGGCCCTGAGGGTGCCGTCCGACATATTTGCAGCCAAGAAACGCCACGGGTCGTGAGAGCCGGCGACTTGTTGTCGAAACTCCAGCGTTTCCCGAGGTCCGATGACCTTCGCATCTACGCCGTGCACTCCAGGTACGACCTTCGC
Organism: uncultured Acidobacteriota bacterium; assembly: GCA_963804545.1. Classification (GTDB taxonomy): domain Bacteria; phylum Acidobacteriota; class Terriglobia; order Acidiferrales; family UBA7541; genus Acidiferrum. Next base: position 205,752 of record CAWDQW010000003.1, on the reverse strand, counting down.
GAGATATTCTTCGATTCTTTCTTTGGCCGCCCTGTCATACGACGCCAATCGTCCGAGGACGCTCGCAATGTTTCCGCCCTCTGGATCAAGGAGGTCTCCGGCGTGAGGAGGCTGTAGATCTCGAATCCTCGCTGGATTGAGGCTATAGAATCCCATTCGCGAGAAAGCCTGGTACAAATCGACAAACTCAGGGAGTCCCGAGGCATTTACGAGATAAAGCCTATCGTTCGGTGCAGGAGGGAAGACGGAAGCGCTCGTTGTTACTTTGCCGCCTCGAACCCTGAAAAATGAAGTGGTTGAGGGTTTCGCGGTCGTGGCGCGTCTCTGAATCTCGCATTCTTCTTCTTGAACCTCGTACCCGCCTCGAAGTTGGGCGCCGATTCTGAAAGCGTAGTGCCCGGTTACTCCCTCACTCAGTTGGAACTCCAGCCGCATCGAGAAATGAGTCGGATGTCCGCCGGAACGCCTACGAACCTCTTTGATTCCCCCTCTATTCCGAAGTGCGTGGTCGAGAGAACTTCGTAATGCGTCGGTGACAAAGCGCAGTGAATCAAGAAAGTTGCTTTTGCCCGATCCATTCGGTCCAACAAGGAAAGTTAAGGAACGAAGCCGGACGTCGCAGTCAGCAATGCTCTTGTAGTTCTTAAGGCTGACCCTTGTCACAAACGTAGAGGAGGAAGAATTCAAAATTGTCCCTCGGTGTGGCCTAGTCTATCACGCGTCCGACGCAAAGCTTAACGCGTGCGGAACGCTGTGTGTGGTCTGGGTAGGCGGGGCTAACATGGGGATTTAGTGGGGCCAGTGCGGGAGGGAGCGGCGGCCTAGGAGGGATTGGGCGGCCCAGTGGCCTAGGTAGACGGAGAGGGCTACGCCGTGGCCGCTGAAGCCGGCGAGCATGACGATATTTTTGTGGTGGGGGTGGTGGCGGAAGACGGGGTGCATGCTTTTGGTGATTAGGATGGGGCCGCCCCAGCGATGGGTGACGCGGATGTTTTTCAGGGCGGGATGTAGGTTGCGGACGCGGGATTCGAGCCAGTCGAGGCGCTCCGCAGTGCAGCCGCGATCGGTGTGGAAGCGGAGGAGTTCGCTGAAGGTGTGTTGGGGTTTTCGTCGCGAGAAATCGCGGGAGAACATGGCGTCCCAGGAAATGGGCAGCGGGACGAGACCTGCGCCGAAGATGTAGCCGTTATTTTCTAGCGGGCGGCCCCAGAGGTAAGGAAGGTCGACGGTGTAGAAGGGGTGACGGGCGGAAAGGCCGGTGGAGCGGAGTTGGGCGGGAGTGAGCGGGGCGGTGGCCAAGGCGAGGGTGAGCTTGGGTACGGCTAGGTTGTGGAGGCCGGTGAGATGGAGCGAGGCGGCGTTGGTGGTTAGAAGAACTTGGCGGGCGAGGATGGTTTTTTGTTCGATGCGGCGGCTGGTTTTTAGGCGGATGCGGAGGGCGAGCGGCGGAGCGTCGGAGTCGCTCGCGGCGGTGTTGGCAGAGCGTGCAGCTTTCGCGCGGCGCTTGCCACGGCTAGTGGCTGTGAGCGAGAAGGAGACGACTTCAGCGTGTTCGATGATTTGCGCGCCGGCGTTTTGCGCGGCGCGGGCCAGGCCGGAGACGACTTTGCCGGGGTCGACTGTGCCGCCGGGGACTTTTTTGACGACGTGGAGATTGCCGGAGTCGTTCCAGGAGATGGGCGAGTTTTTGGAGGAGCCAGAGCGGCCGAGTTCCCAAGCACCGGGAAGTGTGAGGCGGGAATCGACGTGGAGGGCGCGGAGGATTTTCTTGTAGCCGGCGAGAACGTCACCGAAGCCGGGGAGCGGTCCGGCAGCGGTTTCGGAGAGAGCCATGCCGCCGGTGCGGCCGCTGGCGCCGTTGCCGATCGATTCGGATTCGAGGACGAGAACGGATTTGCCGGGAGCTAGTTTAGCGAGCCAAGCTGCGGCGGAAAGTCCTGCGAAGCCGGCCCCGATTACGGCGAAATCGACTTCGCCGGGAATCGGGCGTTTAACGGGGCGGAAGTCGACGGTCCAGGGAGGAATCCCCCAGGGATGAGATTTGCGGCGCACGCGAATTGGATGCGGCGGGTAAGCTTTTGTATCAGGGCAGCGATTGGCGTTACTTGGCAATCAAGCCGTGATCCTTCGCTGCGCTCAGGATGACAACGGGAGATGGCGCAGGATGACAGCGGAAGATGGTGACTATGAATTGCAGAGAGACAAAGAGGTTGTATGCAGAGCAATGGTTGTAATTGCAGTAGGGAGATCAAGGCAGCGAGAGAACAAGTTTTTCGCCGTTGCAATCGTATTCCAACTTGTATTTGGCGTCTTTTTTGCGATTGCGAATGGAAAAGTACAGATACCCAGCCACAGGAGCCTCTGTTTTCCCTTCCGGCAGACCCTTTTGGCTTAATTCCGTTTCCATGATCTGGCGATCCCGCTCCGTGGAACCCGGGGCGGGGTTTGGATGGCCCGTGCCAACTCCCACTTCCGTCGCCGTATAGACACCGTGAACTCTCGTAGGCTGCCCCGTGTTGGGATCAGTGTAAGTGCCGGATTCGTAGCCAACGCTAGCGCCGGTTTGCACTGTAACTGGAGACGCGGAACCTGCTTTCTTTTGCAGCGAAGCAGCGACTACAGTCGCGCTTTGCGGCTTTGTGCCGATATCGCTCCCGGAAATGTATAAGGCGAAATCATCCAGCGACAATTCTTGCGGAACTTTTTCCTTGTTGGGATAGAAGGCGAATTCCACAACGATGCAGCAGCGATTCAAATCAGAGACAAAAGCTTTCGCCACTTGCTTGGGAGTGAGCATTTCCGCTCCGACACTCGCGCCGTCGCTCTGGGCATGCGAATGGTAGCGGTTCGCGGAGGACCGGGGAACGCTACCGCGAGGTCCAGACGAATCGTCCTCCGTGCTTTGGGCTCTGGAAGGTGCGGTGAAGAGCAGTGCGGCAAGAAGGGAAGCTGAGGCAAGGACGACAAATCTCATCAAGCGCATCGGACACCTCGCCAGCGAATGCAATCCTCGGGACGGAGTCAATGTTTCACCAGCACGGAAGTCGTTAACCGCAGACTTTCCTACGCGCATTCTACACTCTTGGTGTATGACAAGACGCAAATTTGTCGCTTGCTACAACTTGCGAAGCGGAGCAGGGAGAATGCCGGCGAGCGAATACTTGCCCGGGCCAGCAAGCAACAAACCGAAGGAGAGCAGCAGCTCGGTGAGTGCGTATTCGAGGCCGCCGTGGCCAATATCGTAGCCGTGGGGCAGATGGACCATAAAAATGGCGCCGAGCATGACGATCATTACACAGACGGCGCCGACGCGGAGCAGAGCGCCGAGAAGGATAGCGATGCCGCCTGCGAATTGGGCCAAGCCGACCAAGTATCCGACGAATAACGGCACTTTCATGAAGGTGGCGAAGTTTTGCGGGCCCGGGCCGCCGAACATTCCAAACAGGATGGCGCAGCCGTGGTAGATGAAGGGAAGAGCGCAGGCGATGCGCATGATGAGTAGTTCAAGGTTGAGTTCGCGCGCGCCGCCTGTCAACCGGCTAAATGTGCTCATGGGAGCCTCCGGTGATTCGATAGTGAATGTGTAGCAAAGGTTAGGGAAAAAAGGCAAGGAGGTTCGGCGACGCGGTGGACGGGCGGAGTGAGATTGGGGCGGGCAAGACCGGCCCCCACAGGGCGGCGACGCTAGCGGAGGATGGGGGCGATGAGGTGGAAAACTAGCGCGCCGATGATGGCGGCGCCGGGGATGGTCAGGATCCAGGCCCAGACGATGCGGCGGGTGACGCCCCAGCGGACGGCGGAGAGTCGGCGGGTGGCGCCGACGCCGACGATCGCGCCTGTGATGGTGTGGGTGGTGCTGACGGGAATACCGAAGTGGGCGGTGGCGAGTAGCGTAAGCGCTCCGGCGGACTCGGCAGCGAAGCCGCCGAAAGGCGTAAGTTTGGTAATGCGCTGGCCCATGGTTTTGATGATGCGCCAGCCTCCGGCCATGGTGCCGCCGCCCATCGCGAGATAGCAGCAAATAATCACCCAGTAGGGCACGGCGTAGGTGCTCATGAGCCCGCCAGCGACGAGCGCAGTGGTGATGATGCCCATGCCTTTTTGGGCGTCGTTTGTGCCGTGGCCGAGGCTGTAGCCTGCGGCGGAGAGAAGCTGCAGACGGCGAAACCATTTATCGACTTTTTGCGGGCGCTGCTTGCGGACGATCCAACTGGTGGCGATGGTCACGGCCATGGCGATGAACATGCCGATGAATGGCGAGAGGAAAATGAAAAGAACGGGCTTGGTCCAGCCGCTGAGGATTAGCGCTTTGATACCGGCATGGGCGACCGCGGCGCCACCGTAACCGCCCATCAGAGCGTGCGAGGAGCTGGTAGGCAGGCCCAGGATCAGGGTGATGAGATTCCAGGAGATGGCGCCGAGGAGCCCGGCGAGCAGAACGGTTTGGTTCACAATTTCGATGTGAACCATGCCTTTGCCGATGGTGGTGGCGACGGCGGTGCCGAAAACGAAGGCGGCGACGAAATTCCAGAAGGCGGCCCACACGACGGCGCGGAACGGCGTGAGAACGCGGGTGGAGACGACGGTGGCGATGGAATTGGCGGCGTCATGCCAGCCGTTGGAGAACTCGAAGGCCAGGGTGAGGAATGAATTACGGCGATTAGGAGGTGGAAGCTGGTCATCGGGTGGTCATCGGCGAATCAAGGCGCTCTTGATGATGACGCCTTCGATGACGTTGGCGACGTCTTCGCATTTATCGACGGCGGTTTCGATGACTTCGAAGATTTCCTTCCATTTGATGATCTGGACGGAGTCTTTTTCTTCGTCGAAAAGCTGGGCGATGAGGGTGCGGCAGAGGCGGTCGCTTTCATTTTCGTAGCGGTTGATCTCGATGCAGTGCTTGAGGGCTTTTTCGGGAGTGCCGAGGGCTTTGACGGCGGCGGTGACTTCGACGGTGGCGGAGACGAGCACTTTGACGAGTTCCACGGTGCCCTCGCGGATGGAATCCACGCGATAGAGGACGAAGCGGCTGGCGGCGGCGTCGATGAGGTCGATGACGTCGTCGAGTTGGTTGCAGAGTGTGTGGATATCTTCGCGGTCAAAAGGCGTGATGAAGGTCTGGTTCAGCTTGATGAGGAGATGGTGGGCGATTTCGTCGCCTTCGTGCTCGATGGCTTTGACGATCTGCACTTGCTCGGGGACGCCCGTATAGTGCGAGAGCATTTTGAGGAGGGCTTCCGCGCCGTTGTGGATATTTTCGGCTTGCTGGGCGAAAAGGTCGAAAAAACCCTCTTCGCGCGGCATGAGCCGCTGCAAAAGTCCTGGCATGTGGTGACTCTCCCCTGAAGAGTCGGTGGTGAGGCACGGAGAGTTTAGCGGAGGAGGGGGAGGGAGGCAAGGAAGGCTGCTATCCTGTGATTTGATCCGAGCTCAAGTCAACGGATTATGCTAACAGCGTCAGGTGAAACTAGAGATGCTGGCAAGCCTTTGCGTCCCATGCGAATCGAATACCCGAGGCGTTCTATTCGGTCAGCGGCTTCTTCAAGCGTTTGCACATATATCGCGTACTTTGCATGATGTCGCTCAGATCCGTTGCGAGGATCGGCAAGTTGGTAGCCAAGCTTGGTCCTCCACGCCAATTCGGTTTCTCCCGGCCGCGAATGTTTTCGTTCAATTCTCACGTTTAGATTCCTTCACGCCTGAAGGGCATCTTACTTCGCTAAATGCAAAAGATGATATAAGGAGCTGCTGGCAGGTAGAAGGTAACAAAACAAAAAGGGCGTCCTGGTTTGCACCGAGGACGCCCTTTGGATTGAGGTTTTGGGCGGCTGGTAAAGCCGCGCCGGAGCACAGGCAGGAGTGCCTGTGCGCACCTGGATTTAGTACATGCCGCCCATGCCGCCTGCGCCGGGGGCGCCGCCGCCACCAGCTGCTGCAGCCTTTTCTTCCTTGATTTCAGCGATGAGGGCTTCGGTCGTGAGCATCAGGCCCGCGATGGAAGCTGCGTTTTGCAGCGCCAGGCGGGTGACTTTTGCTGGATCGATGACGCCCATCTTGACCATGTCGCCGTACTCGCCGGTTTCGGCGTTGAAGCCGAAGTTTTCGTCCTTCGAGTCGCGAACCTTGCCGATCACCACAGCGCCTTCGAAACCGGCGTTGAGTGCGATCTGGCGGGAAGGCTCCTCGAGAGCGCGCTTCACGATGCCTGCGCCAACGGCTTCGTCATCGTGCAGCTTGAGCTTCTCGACGGCCGCGATGCAGCGGAGCAGGGCGGAACCGCCGCCTGCAACGATGCCTTCTTCGACAGCCGCGCGAGTGGCGTGCATTGCGTCTTCGACACGCGCCTTCTTTTCCTTCAGTTCGGTCTCGGTCGCTGCGCCGACTTTAATGACGGCAACGCCGCCGACGAGCTTGGCAAGGCGTTCCTGGAGCTTTTCCTTGTCATAGTCGCTGGTGGTGTTTTCGACCTGAGAACGAATCTGCTTCACACGGCCTTCGATGTCCGAAGACTTTCCGGCGCCTTCGATGATCGTGGAGTTGTCCTTGTCGATGGTGACTTTCTTGGCGCGGCCGAGGTCCTCAAGCTTCACGTTCTCGAGCTTGATGCCGAGGTCTTCGGTGATGGCCTTGCCGCCGGTGAGGGTGGCGATGTCTTCGAGCATTGCTTTGCGGCGGTCGCCAAAGCCAGGGGCCTTGACGGCAGCGCACTGCAGCGTGCCGCGGAGCTTGTTGACGACCAGGGTCGCCAGCGCTTCGCCTTCGATGTCTTCAGCGATGATCAAGAGGGGCTTGCCCATCTTGGCGGTCTGCTCGAGCAACGGGAGCAAATCCTTCATCGAGGAGATTTTCTTTTCGTGGATGAGGATGCGAACGTCCTCGAGGACGCATTCCATGCGCTCGGGGTCGGTGATGAAGTAGGGCGAGAGGTAGCCGCGGTCAAACTGCATGCCTTCGACGACTTCGAGGGTGGTCTCCATCGTCTTGGACTCTTCGACGGTGATGACGCCATCCTTGCCGACCTTCTTCATGGCTTCGGCGATGATGCCGCCGATTTGCTTGTCGTTGTTGGCGGAAATGGTGCCAACCTGAGCGATCATTTCGCCCTTGACGTCCTTGTGGAGCTTCCGGATCTCTTCGACCGCCACTTCGACGGCCTTTTCGATGCCGCGCTTGAGAGCGGTGGGGCTGGCGCCTGCGGCGACAGTCTTAACGCCTTCGCGGAAGATCGCCTGCGCGAGCACGGTTGCGGTGGTGGTGCCGTCGCCGGCGACGTCGGACGTCTTCGAAGCGACTTCACGAACCATCTGCGCGCCCATGTTCTCGAGGGGATCCTGCAGCTCGATTTCCTTGGCCACGGTGACGCCGTCCTTGGTGATGATCGGCGCGCCGAACTTCTTTTCGATCACCGCATTGCGGCCCTTGGGGCCGAGGGTGATCTTTACTGCGTCGGCGAGAGCGTTCACGCCGCGAAGAATCGCTTGGCGGGAATTCTCACCTGTTACAATCTGCTTCGCCATACTGGTATTTCCTCCTGATTTCGTTCTGCGAGCTGCTGAGTTGCTTTGAGAAAACTGCGCCGGTCTAAAGACCGGCCACTACAACGCTGCCGGCTAAAGCCCGGCGCCTACAGACCGGCGCTACGTGGTTACTTCTTGGCGGCTTTGGCTGCGCCGCTCAGCTTGGCAAGGATCTCTTCTTCGCGAAGGATGAGGTACTCTTCGTCTTCGATTTTGATTTCGGTGCCGCTGTACTTGCCGAACAGAACGCGGTCGCCTGGTTTCACGTCGAGAGGGATCAGTTCGCCTTTTTCGCGCTTGCCAGCGCCAACGGCGATGATTTCACCCTCCATGGGCTTTTCTTTTGCGGAGTCAGGGATGATGATGCCGCCCCTGACGGACTCTTTTTCTTCAATGCGCTTCACGATAACACGGTCGTGGAGCGGGGTCAGATTCACTGCCATCTTGGAAGAACCTCCATAGTTGATCTTACGGTTTGAACAGAGACTGGGAGCACGGAAGGGGAATTAGCACTCCTCACAGTCGACTGCTAATATAGCAGAAAGCGATTGCATGTCAAGGATTTAGCGGACAGATAGATGGTCGGGCTGTAAATTTCCTCGCGAGTTAAGCCCTATTATTTATAATAATTTAGATGGTGCAAGAAAAATCCGACACTTGGCGATTGCCGTGCTCCTATTGTGGGCTTAGAATCTGCACGAGGTAATCTGTTGCCCCATCACATCTATCCTCGGCTGATCGTCTTGACAGCAGGAACGCTGCTGCCGTTTTTCTGGATGGTGGTGATTCTCGGTCACCGCCGCCAGACGAAATTTCGAGCGCATTTTTTTCTTTCTTGTGCTTGTCACTGGTTTTCTTTTTCGGGGTTCCCTGTTAGCGCTCAACGCCCAGCTTTATTACACGAGATTCCTCGGCACTCTGGGAGTTTTTGCTTGGACGGTGGTTTGCCTGGGGTTGTGGTTCTTACCGTCGTTGTTGATGCATCTGCATGTCGAATATGCAGACGTCCGAGCGCTGATTGCTTCCGGGAAGCACGAAAAGGTTGTGGCTTGCGGCAGCCTACGCTCCTGCGAGTCCTGCTCCTTCCCTATTTTTACGCGGCGCTGCGCTTGCGGGCCGGTTGGACTTCGATTTGCCCAGCAACTCGCTGGGCATCGCCTTCCAAGTTTGGCTCGTCATCGCAATTGTGTTCTGCGGCGGGTTGGCAATGGACGATTTCGGAAGGCCGCGCCCGACAAGGAGCAAAGATCGCTTCCACCGGTCATTGCACATCAATTTCGTCTTGCCTGGCGTTATTGGTGATTCGTTGGTCATGCGCTCCTATGGCGATCGCCGGAAATGCAGAGTCGCGCCGCATCCTACGAATGGCTCATCGCTGTCATTGCGCTGGCCCCGCTGGTTACTCTCGATCCGGAATGTTCAGAAATTCAATTTCTTGCAGATCGGCCGGCAGCGAAATCTTATTTATGCGGTATTTGCGACGTTTCTGGCGCTGCTTTATCTTGAGTTTGATTCGGCGCGCGAGCTTGTGGATGGAGCCGTATCTGCCGCCGGAGGCGTCGGCCGCCATTTTGCTGTTTCTCCCTGTGGTGTTCTTTGAACCGTTGCAACGATTGATGAGGAGAATTTTGCGGCGAACGGCGCAAATGGAGATGGACCACGCGCAGCGCATGATGGCGCCCATTCAGGAGGTGGCGCGGCTCGGCAATCTTGCGGAAGCTGACGGCTTTTATCGAGAGGTGGGTCGGGGACGAGTTGCAACTCGCTGAGGTGAAGCTTTCTCTCGGAAGTGCTATGGGAGGCCGATTCGGAGCAGAAGGCATCCGAAGAAGTTTTTGCCATACGACAGTCCGGACGCATCTTTGGGGACGCTGCGCGTGAGGGCTCATGGAGCGATGTTGTCCGGCGAAACGGCGGCGGCGTTGGAGTTTTTGTGCGAGCAGTTGCCGGGGGCACTGGATTTGTGCCGGTTGATTGAGGAGAAATTGCAGATTGGAGAGGGAATTGGCGGAGAGGGAGCGGTTGGCGGTGCTGGGGCAGATGGCGGCTAGCATTTCGCATAATTTGAAAAATCCGCTGGGGTCGATCAAGACGATTTTGCAGGTGCAGATGGAGAACCCGGAATTGCCGGAGTCGATTCGCAGCGAAACGAAGATGGTGCTGGAGGAGATTGGGAGGTTGTCGTCGAAGCTGAACCAGTTGCTGCAATTCAGCCGGCCGGCGATTCGAGGCGGAGACGTGGCGGCGACGCTGCGATGCGCGAGCCGTGGCGGAAGAGGTCAGCGGAGTTTTGCGGCATGAGGCGGAGCGGCGCGGGGTTGTCCTTGAGTTGGAAGTCGCGGGCGGAGACGATACGGTTGGCCGCGAGCGCCGAGGCGGTGAGCGAGATTTTGTCGAATCTGGTGGTGAATGCGCTGGAGGCGACTGCCGCGTGGTGGGCATGTGAGGGTGAGCGGCAGCAAGAATGGCGACGGATTTTTGTTTACGGTGGAGGACGACGGGCCGGGTGTTCCGGAGAACGTGCGCGAGAAGATCCTGCAGCCATTTTTTACGACGAAGACGCAGGGGACGGGTCTTGGTTTGGCGATTGTGGCGCGGCGTGTGGCGGAGTTTGGGGGAAAGCTGGATTGGGAGAGCCCGGTCAAGGACGGCAGGGGGACCCGGTTTCGAGTGGTTTTGCCTTTGTAGGGGAGGGGCTAGCCCCTCCCCTTGTTGGTGGGAGGAAGCGGGAGCAAGGAAAGAGAAGCTGATCGGGCGACGCGAATGAGTGAGGCTACGCTATTGATCATCGGGCGGGGCAAGCCCCGCCCCTACAGGCAGTTGGAGCGAGAGGCGCGATGAGAACTATTTTAATTGTGGATGATGAGCCGGCGGCGCGGTATGGATTGCGGCGGGCGTTGGAGGCGAAATACCGGATTGCGGAGGCGGATTCGGCGGAAGCGGCGCGTTTGGCGTTGAACACGGAGCGGCCGGACCTTGTGCTGCTCGATGTGGTGCTGCCGGGGCAGAGCGGGTTGGAGTTTTTGCGGTGGATACGCGAGCAGGGGAACGACGTTCCTGTGCTGATGGTTTCGGCGTTGGACACGGCGAAGACGGCGGTGGAAGCGCTGCAGCTTGGCGCGGCGGATTATTTGGTGAAGGGATTCGAACTAGAGGAGCTGCGGCAACGCGTGGCGAATCTTTTGAAACTGGCGACGCTGGAAAAAGAGAATGATTCGTTGCGCAGGCGCATGGCGACGGAAGGGCAGTTTGGACAGATGATCGGGCGGACCGCAGAGATGCGGCGGGCGTTTGAAATGGCGGATCGCGTGGCGTCGGCGGATTCGACCGTCTTGATTCTCGGCGAGAGCGGCACCGGAAAAGATTTGATGGCGCAGGAGATTCATGCGCGGTCGCCGCGCGCGGGGAAAGCATATGTGGCCGTGAATTGTGCGGCGTTGCCGGAGACTTTGATTGAGTCGGAATTGTTTGGGTATGAGCGCGGAGCGTTTACGGGGGCGGCGCAGCAGAAGAAGGGGAAGTTCGAACTGGCGTCAGGCGGGACATTGTTTTTGGATGAGATTGGCGACATGAATCCGGTGACGCAAGCGAAAGTGCTGCGCGCCTTGGAGAATCGGACGATTGAGCGGCTCGGCGGGACACAGCCGATTGCCGTTGATGTGCGTGTGATTAGCGCTACGCACCGGAATCTGCCGGCGGAGATTCGCGCGGGAAAGTTTCGCGAGGATTTGTTTTACAGGTTGCGAGTGGTAACGATTGAGTTGCCGCCGCTGCGGGCGCATAAGGCGGATATACCGATTTTGGTTGAAGCATTTTTGGCGATGCACGGAACGCGTCTCGGACGAACGGCGCGGCTCACGCGCGAGGGGGGCTTGGCGGCGATAGAGCGGCATGACTGGCCGGGAAATGTTCGGGAGTTGAAGAATGCGTTGGAGCGGAGCTTGGTCTTGTGCCGCGGCGAAGAGATCGGCGTGGAGGATTTGCCGCAGGAAGTTGTGAACGGAGAAGCGGCGCCTCACAGGAATTCCGACGGCGCTGGTGAGACTGGATTCAGTGAGAAGGATTTTCGCGAGGCCAAGCGAAAATTCGAAATGGCGTATCTCACAAAGCAGCTCGCGGATCATCGGTGGAATGTTTCGCGGACGGCGGCGACGATTGGGTTGCACCGGCAGAGTTTGCAGGAAAAGTTGCGCGAATTGCGGATTCGGCGGCCGGGGCGCGAGCCCATCGAAGACGAATAGAAATTTACACAGAGGTTGCAAAGAACAAAGAGGACGCAGAGAAGAGAGCAGGCCGGGATACCACGCATGACCTTAGGCAAAAGCGAACAGAGCATAGGCGCATATGTCTTGGCTGGCGGTGGGAGCACGCGATTTGGGCGCGACAAGGCCCTCGTGGAATTTGCGGGAAAGCCCATGCTGGCGCGAATGATTGCATTGCTGCGCGAAATCGGGGAAAGCGTGAAGGTGGTTGCTGCACCCGGAAAATACGCGGAGTTCGGAGCAGAAGTTCTGTGCGATCGCTGGCCGGGGGACGGGCCACTCGGCGGAATCGTCACAGCTTTACTGGACGCGCAAGAAAAGGAACCAGCGCGCGTGTGGAATGTGATCGTCAGCTGCGACATGCCCTTTTTGACGGCGGACTGGATGAATTTTCTCGTCGAGCGAGCGGCGAAAAGCGACGCGCAAGTGGTTCTGGCGCATTCCGGACATGGGCCCGAGCCGCTCTGCACATGCTGGCGAACCGGCGCACTGGCGACATTGCGGGCCGCCTTCGAACGAGGCGTTCGCAAAGTGACCCAAGGAATCTCACTCCTGCAGGCGGAAGTTCTTGACGAGCGAGACTGGAAACGATTTGATAGCGCAGGGCGGCTTTTCTGGAACATGAATACGGCGGCGGATTACGAAGAAGCTCGCCGGATTGTAGACTCGAAACAAGAGCTGACGGACTCAAAGAGTGACGGACACAAACGATATTGCACGCGGTGTTGCGGCCATGGAGAGCGGCGGAGCGCGCGGGCCGTCCTCGGCCGCGGACACCAAGGCAAACGAAGGCGGCGCCGGGCAGCACGCTGAAAACTTTTTTGAGTTTCGCGATGTCAACAAGTCTTTCGACGACAATTATGTGCTTGAAAAATGTCAGCTTCAGGTGAAGCGCGCCGAGACGTGCGTGATCATGGGGCGCAGCGGCGTGGGAAAATCCGTTTCGCTCAAGCACATCATGGGATTTATGAAGGCCGATTCGGGGCGCATTTTTGTGGACGGCCAGGACGTTACGGATTTCAACGAGCAGCAATTTGAAGAAGTGCGGCGCAAAGTGACGATGGTGTTTCAGTCGGGCGCTCTGTTCGATTCTCTGACGGTCGCGGAAAATATCGCGTTTCCGCTGGAAAAGCAGCCGGGCCTGGAAGACGAAGATATCGACGCCTACGTTGCGAAGCTGGCGAAGATGCTGGAAGTCGAAGAAGTGCTCGATAAACTGCCGGGCGAATTATCGACAGGAATGAGGCGCGCGGTGGCCATGGCGCGCGCGTTTGCGCAAAATCCCGACGCGATTTTGTTTGACGAGCCGACGACCATGGTGGATCCGATCATGGCGGGGCACATGGGCGATTTAATTTTGCGGCTGAAGGAAGCGTTTCATCGCACGTCGATTGTCGTGACGCACGACACGCATCTCGCGAAAAAGCTCGCCGATAGCAGTGGTTTTTTTACAGGACGGCCGGGTCGCGTTTTTCGGGCCGTGGGATGCTTTCGAAAACTCGAAAGATCCTTTCCTCCACAATTTCCGCATGCAAGACGCCTTGATTCCCGCGCTGGACGTGACTCTGTGAGCCAGGGCGCTGGCGGCGGCGCTGCCGATCCCATCAAACAATTGCCCCGGGCCATGGGCTTCTGGGATGTGCTGCTCTTCAACATCGCGACGGTGCTGGGGCCGCGATGGGTGGCCGCCGCGGCGCATAACGGAACATCTTCGATAAGTTTGTGGGTAATTGCGGCGGTTTTGTTTTTCATTCCATCGGCGCTGGTGATCAACGAGCTTTCGTCACGTTTTCCAGAAGAGGGCGGTCTTTACGTTTGGACGAAGGAAGCCTTCGGCGATTTTCACGGCTTCGTCGCGGGATGGAATTACTGGGCCTATACCGTTTTTTATTTCCCCGGGCTCTTGCTCGCCAGCGCGGCGATGAGCGCGTACATCATGGGCGAACGGGGCGCAGCGCTGGAACACGACCGCACATTTCTGCTGTGGATTTCGCTGGGATTGCTCGTCGTCGCCGTGGGCTTGAACATCATTGGATTGAACATCGGCAAATGGCTGCAGAATGCGGGAGGTGTGGCGACGTATTTGCCGCTGATGGCGGTGGTCGTAGTAGCTGCGATTATCGCGATGAAGCACGGCGCTGTGACGCATTTCACACGCCAGAACATGATGCCGGCGTGGAACTGGGACACGGTGAATTTCTGGTCGCAGATTGCGTTCGCGTTCAGCGGGCTGGAGCTTGTGTCCGCAATGAGCCAGGAAGTTCGCAATCCGCGCCGCACACTGCCGCGCGCGCTTTACGCCGCGGCTGTGCTCATTGCAGCGATGTACATCCTGGCGACGATGGCCGTGCTGGTGCTCGTGCCTGCGGCAGAAGTTTCGACGACTAGCGGCGTGTTCCACGCCATCACCGTCGGCTCGATTGCGCTGCGAATTGGATTCCTGGGAATTGTCGCGGCGATTGTCGTGACGGTCGGGAATGCCGGAGGCGTAGGCAGCACCGTCGCGGGGATCGCGCGCGTACCATTCGTGGTGGGCATCGACCGCTACCTGCCGCAGGCGTTTGGGAAAATCCATCCTCGATGGAAGACGCCGTACGTTTCGATTCTTGTGCAAGCTGTCGTGTCGTGCGCGATTCTTCTGGCCAGCCAGATCAATGAGACGACGCGAGGCGCATACCAGTTTCTTGTGGATGCCACGATCATTCTTTATTTTATTCCCTTTCTTTACATGTTTGCGGCGGCGATCCGGCTCTATTCGCGAAAGGACCGGGCGGAAAACCCGGAAGCCATTCTGATTCCGGGCGGGAAAGCAGGCGTGTGGGCCATTTCCGGCACCGGCTTTCTGATTGTGCTGATCGGCATCTTCGTTTCGCTGGTTCCGCCGGGCGATTCGGCGAATAAACTTGCATTTGAGCTGAAGCTTGTTGGCGGGACGGTTGCAACGATTGTGATCGGGCTGGTGCTTTATTGGCGCGGAGCGCGCGCGAAGGCGCGGGATGCAATGAGTTAAATCGTAAGCAATTTAATGTTTCCTCAGAATCCTTCGGCGATTAATTGTTCGACGCTGAGTTTTGAAGCCGGCGCGGCGATTGTTTCGTTGCGCGCTTGGAGATAGCGCTCGACATATTTACCCAGAACATCGCCTTCGAGGTTTACCGCGTCGCCGGGTTTGCGATCCCGAAGATTGGTGTGCTCGTAGGTGTAGGGAATTACCGCGACTTCCGCAATGCGCGTGGTTTCATTCCAGCGCGCGACGGTGAGGCTGATCCCGTCGATGGTGATGGAGCCTTTCGGCACGATGTAGCGTGCAAGATCTTCCGGAACTTCGACGCCGAACCACCAATTGTCGCTTCCAGAGCTTTCGCGATCGAGATGCGAGACGCGGCCGGTGCCGTCGACATGTCCTTGCACAAAATGGCCGCCAAATTCTTTGCCTGCGGTGAGAGGCTGCTCGAGATTGACGCGTGCGCCTTTTTGCAGCGCGCCATTTTTCGCGCCGAAGGATGTTTTTTCAATCGTTTCGCCCGAAAGATCGGCGGAAAAATGATTTTTTTCGAGAGCGACAATCGTCAGGCAGCAGCCGTTCACGGCGATGCTGTTTGACACCGCTAGCGTGGACTCAAGGCTGGGCGCATGAATCGTGACGCGCCCGCTGCCCGGCTTGAGCTCGAGCGCATCAATGGTTCCGAGATGTTCGATGATCCCAGTAAACACAGTTGGCTCGTTAGCCTCCATTCGGTCGACGCGCGTGCTTTTGCTTTTGAGTGTACAGCATTTCTTCGCGGAGGCAGAAAGCACTAGACTGAAGAGGAATGCTCAACTCTCGACGCCAAATGATTGAGGTCGCACTATGAAGGCCTGTCTGCTCAATGCTCCCGCGCGGATTGAAACGAATCCGTTGCAATTCACCGACGTGCCCGTGCCGAATCCTGGCAAGGGCGAAGTTTTGGTTCGCGTACGCGCCTGCGGTGTGTGTCGAACGGATTTGCATGTGATCGAAGGCGAATTGACGCCGCGGAAATCGCCAGTCATTCCGGGCCATCAAGTTGTTGGCATTGTTGAGAAAGTTGGCGAAGGCGCGCGGCGCCACGCAGCCGGAACGCGTGTTGGCGTTGCGTGGCTGCACCACACGGATGGAACGTGCGCGTACTGCCGGAGCGGCGAGGAAAATCTTTGCGACAACCCGACGTTCACGGGCTACAGCGTGGATGGCGGCTACGCGGAGTTCATTGTCGCGCCCGAGGATTTTATCTATGCAATCCCCGAAGGATTTAGCGACGAGCAGGCCGCGCCGTTGCTCTGCGCGGGGATTATCGGATTCCGCTGCCTGCGGCTTTCGGGAATCAAGCCTGGCGGCCGGCTGGGTTTTTATGGTTTTGGCGCGGCGGCGCACATCGCCATTCAAGTGGCGCGCCATTGGAATGTGACGGTTTACGCCTCGACGCGAGACGCTCGTCACCAGAAGCTGGCGCTCGAACTGGGCGCAGCGTGGGCCGGCGGCACGTTCGATGCGCCGCCGGAAAAGCTGGATGCGGCGATTGTTCTTGCGCCGGCCGGCGAGATTGTCCCCGCGGCGCTTGCGGCGTTGCGCAAAGGCGGCGTGCTGGTGCTGGGCGGAATTCACATGAGCGCGATTCCTTCGTTTAGTTACGATTTGCTGTATCAGGAGCGAATGATTCGCAGCGTGGCGAATAATACCCGGCAGGACGGGGAGGATTTTCTGCGCGTCGCGGCGGAGATTCCGGTTCGCATGCACACGCAAATCTATCCACTGAGCGAGGCCAACCGCGCGTTGAACGCCTTGAAAAATGACGCCATTGAAGGTGCAGCGGTTTTGGGAGTGAACGAAGCAACCTAATCCAAACTGGATTTGCGTTTAATCTCCCCGATGGCTTCTGAATCCCATGAAAATCCAGCCTGATCCAGGGTGAAGTATAGTCTGCCCCAGGGTCGCAGATAACCGGATGTTCTCAGATAGCCAAAAATCCAGCGTTTGCCGCAGCTCCGAATGTCGGAATACGGAATGATCCTCCACTTGCGGAACCGTCTATAACGTAAATGATCTCCTGAAGGTTGTACCTGCCCGATCGTCAACAAAAACAAGGAACCAATAAGGAACGGAAGGGAGAACAAGATATTCGGAAGGCGAAACCTGGCCGAAAGAAGTATGTATGGGCCGCCTAGCATCAGCAGGCCTCCATACCAGTGAACAAAAGGGTAGGGCGTGGGCTTTTTCATCTGTCACAAGCCACGGTGACGCAAGCTTCGAGAGCGATATCGGGACCGAATGCTTTGGTGCGGACTCTTTGCAGCGGCGGGAGCTTGAGGTTCGGCGCGATGGCGAACGGAACCCGTGCCTCGCCCGCGATTTTTGGGGCATAGAAGAGAAAAAGTTTGTGGACGATTCCCGCGGTAAGCGCTGCGCCGTTGAGCGTCGGGCCTGCTTCGAGAAGGACGCTGAGGATTTCGCGGCGGCCAAGTTCGGCGAGGACCGTCTCCAGATGGATTTGCCCATTGCGTGAAGCGGCGCGTACAATCTCGACGCCGGATTTTTCCAGAGCCCGGACTCGCCGCGTGTTTGGATGCTGTTGCGTAAAAACCAGAACATCATTTCTCGCCGACTGCACGATGCGCGAGTGCGGCGAAAGCGATAAGCCCCAATCGAGGATGACCCGCAGCAGGGGCCTGCGCCGTGGAAGGCCGCTGCGATCGGTGAGAAGTGGGTCGTCGATTTTGACAGTGCCAATGCCGGTGAGCACAGCGTCCGCGGCGTGGCGCATGCGGTGAACCTCGGCCCGGGATTCTTCCGAGGAAATCCAGGTTCTCTCTTTTTGTTTGCTGGATTTCTTGCGCGTTTTTTGCCGCTCGCGGGGCAGAGCGAGCTGGCCGTCGAGCGTCAGCGCGGATTTCAGCGTGACGAATGGTTTTTTTGTGCGAATCCAGCAAGCGAAGGCTTCGTTCAAGTCCCTAGCCAGATCCTCACCAGCGCCGGTGAAGACTTCGATGCCCGCAGCGCGCAAGCGATCGAAGCCGCGGCCGGAATTTACGGGATTGGGATCTTCCATCGCCGCAACGACCCGCTGAACGCCCGCAGCGATAATCGCTTCTGTGCAAGGGCCGGTGCGGCCGGAGTGATTGCAGGGCTCCAGCGTGACGTACATCGTCGCGCCGCGCGCTTTTTCGCCGGCGGCTTTCAGCGCGACGATTTCCGCATGATCTCGCTTTTCATATTGGTGAAAGCCTTCGCCGACGATTTGGCCTTCGCGAACGAGGATGCAGCCGACCATGGGATTGGGGCTCGCGAGGCCGATACCCTTGCGAGCCAATTCCAGGGCGTGTTCCATGAAGCGCGTGGCGTGAGCGTCCATTTTTCAGTCAGCAGGTCTAATCGAAAAGAGAGTTCGCGTAGGTTTCCGCGTCGAAAGGCACCATGTCGTTGATTTGCTCGCCAGTGCCAACAAAACGAATGGGCAAACCAAGCTCGCGGGCGATGGCGACAACGATGCCGCCTTTGGCGGTGCCATCAAGCTTGGTGAGAATGATGCCCGTAACGGTGACGGCGGAAGTAAATTCGCGGGCTTGTGCGAGGCCGTTCTGGCCGGTGGTCGCGTCGAGCACCAGCAGAACATCGTGCGGCGCGCCGGGAATGACTTTCGCCGCGGTTCGCTTCATTTTTTCGAGTTCAGCCATGAGATTCGATTTGGTATGCAGGCGGCCGGCGGTGTCCACGATGACGGCGTCCGCGCCTCGCGCCTTCGCAGCTGCCATGGCGTCGTAAACGACGGCGGCAGGATCGGCGCCGGGCTTCTGCTTGATTACGTCGATGCCGTTGCGTTTCGCCCAGATTTCAAGCTGTTCGACGGCGGCGGCGCGAAAAGTATCCGCGGCGCACAGCACGACGCTGAGGCCTTCCTGCCGCAGGCGATTCGCAAGCTTGCCGATGCTCGTCGTTTTTCCCGCGCCGTTCACACCGACGATAAAGATCACGCGCGGGCCGCTGCCGTTTGGCGAGCTTGCCGGATTTGGCGCGGGCGCAGGTCCTGCTTTTGCCGTCGCGGCGTCCGCAACCTGACCCTCGCTCATCGTAAGGATGCGAACGATGTGCGACTTGATTTCGCGCTTGAGCTGGCTGGCATCCGAGAGCGCGTTGCGATCCAGCTTTTCCCGTACAGCATCCAGAATTTCGCGGGTCGGCTTCACGCCGAGGTCGGCGGAAAGCAGCGCCGTTTCCAGCTTCTTCAAAAGCGCAGGATCAATCTTTCGCTCGCCGAGAAAAATATTTTCCACGGACTCAGACAGCGCCGCCTTCGTCTTACTGACCGACGCTTTCAGCCGTTCGAGCAGCGACGGCTCGACTTTTTCCGGTTTTCCAAAGAGCGAAATCATCAGGTTTGGCGCTCTGCGGCGAGCGCAACCATAAATTGTAGCAGATGGCTAGGATTAGACCGTTACTTCGACGGCGCTGAGGCGGAGCTTTCCGGAATTGATGGCGGATTCGAGGGCGTTGACGACGACAGCATCGAACTTCGAGCCGGTGAGCGATTTGATGCGGTTCAGCGCGAACTCGATGTCCATCGCGGACTGGTACGGGCGATTGGTGGTCATGGCGTCGAGCGTGTCCGCTACGCCGATGATGCGCGCCATCAGCGGAATTTGCTGGCCCTGCAAGCCGTACGGATAACCGCGGCCATCGATGTGTTCGTGGTGCAACTCGATGCCCGGCAGCATCTCCTTCAATTGCGAAACGGGGCGCATGATGTTCGCGCCTTTCACGGTGTGCTGCTTCATCAAATCAAATTCTTCCGGAGTCAGCGCGCCGGGCTTTTTCAAGACGCGGTCTTCGACGCCGATTTTGCCCACGTCGTGGAGCAGCGCGGCGACGCGCAACTTGTCCAGCTCCTCCGCGGAAAGCCCGAGTTCCCGCCCGATCAGCCCCGAGTACTTCGCGACGCGGCCGGAGTGACCGCGCGTGTACGGATCCTTTTCGTCGATGGCGGCGGCGAGCATGCGAATCGAGCCGATAAACAGTTCGCGGTTTTCTTCCGCGGCTTCCTTGAGCTTCTCGATATACTCTTCGATGTCGCTGGCCATCTTGTTGAAGTTTTCAGCCAGCTCGCTGATTTCCGAGGCGCCGCGCACCGGTGAACGCTGGTGAAATTCGCCGCGGCTGATGGCGCGCGTGGAAGCCGCCAGCCCGCGAATCGGCCCGCTGATGCCGACGGCAAAAAAGTAACCGAAGAGGATAGCCACGAGGACTACCACGATGACGAAGGCCAGAGCCTGTTTGTTCAATTCGTTGACGCCGGCGTCGGCGCGCGCATCGTTCAGGCTGCGTTCGGCGACGACCGCCCAATTGACCTCTGGGAACGTGCTGTAAGTCCCGATCATTTCCACTGGGTGCTTTTTCCCGCCTTCCGCAAAGCGAATCGTTTCCGTATTGCGGAGGTCACGGGGCAGAGCGCGAATCTGGTCAACGAGCTTTCCGCTGGCTTCGGCGCCGGGCACAAAATTTTTCGTATCCGGATGAGCGACGATGTGGCCGGAGTGATCCACGACAAATACCGTCCGTCCGCGCACGCTGGCATCCCGCAGACGGTGCATGATCGGCTCGAGCGAAACGACCGCGGCAAGCATGCCGGTATAGTCGCCTGTCAAATCCTTGAGCGGCACGGCCAGCACGAAGGCCGGCTCATTGTTGGGCGCAAGCGCGAGAGGCTCGCTGCGAAATTTGACAATGTGCAGTTGGTCGGATTGCATGCAGTTCTGGAAGGCCCGTTGCAGCTCTTTGGCCACAAACGGATCCTGATCCGCGCGGAAATTGCCTTGTGAGGCGCTAGTGCCTTTGCCGTTCCTGTCGACCGCGGTCATATAAAGAAACGTGTCGCGGTTGCTGTCCACAAAGTCCTCGAGGAGCCTGGTGACTTTGGGCTCAGCGGCGGGGTCTTCGACATTGTCGATAAGCCCCGTCAAAGTCAGAATTTGCCGCTCGCTAAAGAGTTGTTGGGTCTGATTGAACTCGAAAAGCTGAATTTCCTGGGCCAGGGAACGGGTCAAATCGGATTGCTGAACGCGCTCGTTGTCTCCCAACTTGTCCTGGCTAAGCTGGAGCACCTGGCGGTGGTAAAGCCCGATGGGCAGCGCGCTTACGAGAAGCAGCGCTCCTAGAACAAGCCACAATATGCGCACACGTCCCTTGCGCAGGCGTTGCCACGTGGATGAGCCGGGTTCGGGCATCTCAACTCTCAATTTTAGGGGAAGAACAGGGGTAGCGGGGTTTGCGAATGGCTACGCGTCGCGCATTTGCAACTGGAACCTTGGTACTAGTGGCTGTTCCCAGTGCCGATTTGCCCTTGAAGCTCTGCAAAAGGCCGGAAAAAGGCCCAAAATCGTGGGTTATTCGCGCTTCAGAGGCCGGTCCATGATACTTCGGATAGCGTCCCGAGGAGGTCTGCCCAGATGCAAGATGGCATCGACTTGCTCCGTGATTGGCATCTCGATCCCAGCTCCCTGCGCGAGGGTCAAGAGGGCTCCGGCAGTGCCTACGCCTTCGGCGACCATTTTCATGCCTTTCAGGATGTCGGACAGCGAGCGCCCCTTGCCGAGCTCGATGCCAACGTGGCGATTGCGGCTCAGCGAACCGGTGCAAGTCAGCACCAGGTCGCCGAGCCCCGCCAAGCCGCTGAGCGTTTCCGGGCGAGCGCCAAGAGCCACGGCCAGCCGCGTCATTTCCGCAAGGCCGCGTGTGATGAGCGCTGCCAGGGGATTGGAGCCTAGGCCGATGCCTTGGCAGACTCCTGCTGCGATCGCCATCACATTTTTCATGGCGCCAGCGAGTTCGACGCCCAGGACGTCGTCGTTGGTATACAAGCGAAAATTCGGCGCAGCTAATTCTTCCTGAAGTTCGCCCGCAAGAACAGGGTCGCTGGAGGCGAGTACCACCGCCGTGGGCTGTCCGGCGGCGGCTTCTGCGGCGAAGGACGGTCCCGAAAGAACCGCGACGCGCGGAGCGAACTGCGACGGGGCGGCTAGAAAACCTGAGAAATTACCTCGCTCACGCGCGCGTGGGTAGCGGGCTCAAGCCCTTTCGTGGCGCTGACAATCGCGAGCCCTCCGCGCGACGTGCGGCAAAACTCGCTGGTAAACGCCGCGAGCGTGCACGGCAGGGATGGCTCCGACAATCATCTCAGCGTTTGCCAGCGCCATTGTTCGCATCATGCGTCACGCGGACGGTTTCCGGCAGTTTGTGGCCCGGCAGATAGGTTGTGTTCTCGCGGTGCGCTGGATGGATTCCGCGAGCGCTGCCTCGCGCACCCAAAGGGAAATTTCATGCGGCTTGTGCGCGCGCGATAGCACGATAGCAAGCGCCGTGCCCCAGCTTCCGCCGCCCAGGATGGCGATGCGCTTCAATGCGCATCCTCTTCGTTTGCTTTTTGCGGAAGGAAAATTTTGGCTCGTCGCCCTGCACCAGTCGTTGAATATTGGCGTCGTGTTTATAGACAATCAGCAGCGCGGCGGCCAGCGAGCCGAACGTGACCACGTAAGGCGGCGCATGATGCGGCGCCCAGAAAAAATAAATCAGCAAGCGGCATGGCCGCCGCCGCGGACATCGATGCCAGCGAAACATAGCGCCAGTACACTACGACCAGCACGAAAAGAATTACGCGATCCGAGAAACGCAGGCGGGCACAACGCGAGAAAAACGCCTGCCGCCGTAGCCACCCCTTTGCCTCCACGGAACCCCAGCCAGATCGGGAAGCAATGCCCCACGAGCGCGCAGAGGCCGGCAATCATCATCCAGCGCGCGCTCTCGTTCTGTAAGCCGCGCGGCGAGCAACCACGGCAAGCGCCCCTTTCGCAGCGTCGAGCAGCAGAGTGAGTATCCCCGCGAGCGGCCCGGCGACGCGCGCCACGTTCGTTGCGCCGATATTGCCGCTGCCCGCCTTGCGCACATCCGCCGCCCCAAAGAGCCTGCCCACAAGCAGCCCAAAGGGATCGATCCGAGCAGGTACGCAGCCGCAGGAATCGAAAGCAGTGTCTCGTTCAGCTCGATCATCTGGCGCTAGCCCTCCGGGGTGAAGGGAAAAGAGGCGAGGGAAGTGTACTCGGCTCCGGCAGGTTTCAGTTTGCTTTCGATCAGATGAAATTCGCGCGCCTCGAACGAACCGAATTCGCGTGTTGGCTGTTTTGCTCGATCATGGCGCGTAGTTTTTCGTGCAGGCCGGGAGGCTCGAACCTCGCCAGCGTCAAGTGCGGCGAAAAAGCGCGCGTTTCGCGCGCAACGCCATGCGTTCCAAGGGCGCTATCGATATCTGCCGCGAGCGACGGCAAATTCGCTGAAGCGTTTACTCCTGCCCATAGAACACGCGGGTATTGTTCGTTGGGAAAAAATCCGAGCCCGCGAAAGTGTAGATGCACAGGCGCATCCGAATGCATCGCCGCAAGTGCGCTGCGGATGCCTTCGAACTTTGCCGGAGATAGCTCGCCAATGAATTTGAGCGTCACGTGAAGATTCTCCGGGCGCACCCAGCGCGGCCGCTTGTCCGCCACCTGAACCGAGAAATCGCGCAACATTTTTATCTGCGCCGCGAGATTGTCTCGCACGGCTGCGGGAATCTCCAGCGCGACAAAGAGGCGCATGTTCAGGCTCGAGTTCGGGGGCTGCTTGCCGTTGTAGAGAAAGTGGATACGCACCATATCGAGCGCGACTTGCGAAGCTTGAAAGCGAATCGATTCGCGGTCGCCGGGGAAGCGCACGCCGCGCTCTTTGACGCCGCCGGGATGCGCGAGCGCGATATGCACGGTTCCCACGGGTTTTTCTTCCGTGCCGCCGCCGGGGCCCGCAATTCCCGTGATCCCCACTCCGAATGTGCTCCCCACGCGGCGCCGAATTCCTTCCGCGAGCGCTATCGCGACTTCCGCGCTGACCGCGCCTTTGGCCTGAATGAGTTCCGCCGGCACGCCCGCCCATGCCGTCTTCAGCTCGTTGCTGTAGCAAACCACTCCCGCCGAGAAAATACGAAGAGCTGCCCGCGATGCTCGTCAGCCGCTGCGCCAGCAAGCCGCCGGTGCAGCTTTCCGCCGCGGAAATCGTGGCGTTGTGCATCGTCAATTCCGCAGCGATGATCTCCTCGAGCGGCGAGCCATCCTGGCTGAAGATGCGGTCCGTCAGGGCGATCTCGAAGCCGCTTACGATTTCGTCCAATACTTTTTTCGCGTGTTCCGGGTTGTCCGTCCAGATGCGCAAATGGACTTGCGTCTCTCCAGGGGCTGCGAGCATCGGTCGTGTTCACCTCGGGGAAGCGCTTGTAGATACCCATAATGCGCTGCTCGACGTGCGATTCGCCCAGGCCGGTGACGCGAACCTCGCGGTGAAACATGCGCACGCTGGAGGCGCGGCGCTCCAGCCTCGGCAAAACCTGTTCCCGGAAGAGCGGTTTCAGTTCGCGCGGCGGGCCGGGGAGCAGCACGATGAAATGTCCGCCGTCTTCCAGCCACAAGCCGGGCGCGGTGCCGCGCGGATTCTCCAGGATTTCTGCGCCCTCGGGCACCATCGCCTGGCGCACGTTGACTTCCGGCATTTCGCGATTCAGCGCCCTGAAGCGGCCCTCGATGTGGCGAAGAATTTCGTCATTGCGGCGCAGCTTGCGATGGAGAAGATCTGCGACGGTCTCGCGCGTAAGATCGTCTTCCGTTGGACCGAGCCCGCCGGACGAAATGACCAGCGGCACGCGATTCAACGCGTCGCGAAACGCCTCGCTCAGCAAATCGTGGTTGTCGCCCACAACCGTCTTTCGCACCACCTCGATGCCAATCTTGTTCAGCTCTTCCGTCAGGAAGAGCGAATTGGTATCAAGCCGGTCCGGCGTTAGCAGCTCCGAACCCACTGCGATGATTTCTGCTTTCATCGTGTCAATTATCCGAGAAGTGGCAAGCCGCGGACGTCCCAATCGAGCGTGAAAAGTGCGCCGGTGGTGGCGAGAATGGCGCGGCCCGAGGATTGCAGCGCCATGCCTACGAGGCCGGAGCCGCTGAGCACGACGTCGGCGTGCGCTTGCGGCGTGATGCGAATGATGCCGCGACGCCCGCCATAGGAAGCGGCGACGTAGAGATTGCTGTCGCGGTCGAACGCCAGCCCTTGCGGACGCCCGAGTCCGCGAAAAAACGTGCTGACTTCGCCGCCCTGCGTGATGCGATAGACGCGGTCATAGCTGGAAGTCGTCGGCCCAGTGACGTAAAGGTCGCCGTTCGGGATGAAACGCGAGATGATACGCGGAGAGCGACGGCTCGATCGTTGCAAAAACAAAAACTTCGCGGCTTGGACTAATTTTGAAAATAGTTCCGCTGCGGTCTCCCACGTAGAGATTCTCGGCGCGGTCGAACGCGATGCCCGTGGCGACGCCCATCCCTTCGATCCACTGTTCGGCGCGGCCCTCCGGCGTAATTCGGTGAATCGTGCCGTCGTTCCGGCAGGACACGAATAGATTTCCCGCGCGGTCCAGCGCCAGACCGCTGGGATTCACCAGCGAAGTGACGATACGGTTTCACGCTGTAGTTCGGCCGTAATTTTGTAAAGCGAAACGGGAACGCGCTGCCCGCGGTTGCCCGGAAAACGTAACGTAGGTATTGCCATACGCATCGACGGCAGGATTTGCGATGGGATGCAAATTGTCCGCAATTTGCACGCCGATAGATACGGGATGCGGCTGGCTTTCGTTTGCTGCGCTGAACACGCGGACCATGCCGCTGGTCGCGCCTTCCGGAACTCGCGCAATCAGACGATTTTCGCTGGCCAGCGCCAGCCCCGCTTCCACTTCGCCGAATCGCACCACCGGCCGCGGGTGCGCGCGCGAAGCGAATCCGCTGCCGTGAATGACGATCTCGCCGCCGGGAATGGCAGCCGCAGGCGCGACTCTGTCAATGCGGGGAATGCCGTTTTTTTCTGCCGACGACCCGAAGCCGAATTTCATAACCAACCAAGCAACCCAAAGTGTAACGCCACTCGCAACAGGATAGCAGCGTAGATGCCCGCCATCCAGTCATCCGCCATGATGCCCCATCCGCCCGGAAGTTTTTCGAGTTGGCGCACGGGAAAGGGCTTCCAAATATCGAACAAGCGAAAGAGCACAAATCCCAGCAAGCAGATATTTCCAGTTCACGAGGCTCAGCGTGAAGAAAATAGCGTAGGTCGAAAGATCCATGTGCTCTGTCAAATGCGGCAGCGCAATGGGAATCAAGCGGCAGCAATCAATGTGAGATGCTGCCCTGCGACTTCGTCAATCACCACGAATTGCGGATCCTTTATCCCTGAAAATTCGGCGGCCCGCGAAGCGCTCCACACGCCAATGCCCCCAGAATCACCAACAAGTCCGAGAGCGCAGACGAGCGGCAGCAGCAAGCGCGGAATTGTGGATGTCGCTGCCGGGAACAAGAAAATGATCGTCCGTGAACACAGCATCCGTAAAGGATGCAAAGAAAAAGACCCGCGAATCGAGGTTGGCTGCAGAAAAAATATTGCCGAGAGCATGGCCGTCAGCGACCCCTACAAGCGAGCCGAACGTGCCCGGAGCCTTCGGCAGATAACCCACGCCGAGCACAGTCGCGATCGCCATCGCCAGTCGCGGGTTTTTTCGGCGGCGCTGTCGCGACGCGGGAACTTCAGTGGATGGTGTCATCGGGCTTGCGGAACCCCTTAAAGTCCTCGTCTTCGTCCACGGCTTTTTGTTCACCCTGATCTTTAGCCGCGTCGAGTTCGCTCATATCAAACACCGGCTCGGACACGACGTATTTCTCCGTCGCCCAGTTGCCCAGGTCGCGGTCGCGGCAGCGCTCGCTGCAAAAAGGGAAAGTCTGCGTTGGTTTCGGAATCGGTCGGCGTTTTGCAAATGGGGCAGCGATGTTTCATTGGAAAAACTCCCGACGGCTCGCGGCTCGCCTCTCGCCAAATCACGATGCCGGTATTTTCATTCTCCGCGAACTCTGCGTTCCCTGCGATCTCTGTGTAAAAAGGACTTTACCCAGAGGACGCAGCGTTCACCGAGACTGCGGAGCACAGTTTCTTGAAGAGTGAGTATAGCTCAGCCGAGGACGCGAAGCGGTGCGCCAGTTGAATACGTGGCAGTTTCTCAGCTGGCGGGACGCGGGACGCCGGCGGGGCATCGCTGTACCGCGAGCGAGGGGCCGCGGCCGAGGCCGAATCTCGACCACGCGGCCGATCAAGTCATAGGTGTCCGCTTTGATGATTTCGACGCGCGCAACGTCGCCCGTCTCGGCCGTTTCGCCGCTTGGCAATTCAATGTCGGTAAGATAAAGCTTGCCGTCGATGTCCGGCGCCATGCCTTCGAGGCGCGCTTCCCACACCAGCGGATTATCCTTTGACGGGCCTTCGACGAGCGCGGTAGCTGTGCGGCCCTTCCAGGCGCGCAATTTCTCGCGCGAGATTTTCTTTTGAATGGCCATCAGACGATTGCGCCGATCGGCAATCGTTTCCGGATCGACCTTCGCATCGAGCCCGTAGCTGTTCGCGTTGTCCACGTCCGAATACTCGAACACGCCCATCCAGTCGAGCTTCGCGGCGCGCACAAAATCGCAAAGTTCCTCGAAGTCCTTCTCCGTTTCGCCGGGAAATCCCGCGATAAACGAAGTTCGCAGCGAAACGCCGGGAATCGTCGCGCGAATGCGCTCGAGAAGTTTCAAGAAGGCGTCGCCGTGCGAGCCGCGCTTCATGCGCGCCAGAACGTTGCGGCTGGCGTGTTGCAGCGGCATGTCCATGTACTTAGCCAGACGTGGATGCGCCGCGAGTGTATCCAGCAATTTCTGCGTCACGCGATTCGGATACGCGTAAAGAAAACGCACCCAAAGCAAGTCTTCGACTTTCGCCAGCCGCTCCAGCAATTGCGCCAGGCCATCGCGAAGGCCGAGGTCTTCGCCATACGAAGTCGTGTCCTGTCCGATCAAAGTGATTTCGCGCGCGCCCGAAGCGGCCAGATTCTCCGCTTCGCGCACGACGGATTCAAAGCGCCGGCTGCGAAACGCTCCGCGCAATTGCGGAATGATGCAGAACGTGCAGGGATGATCGCAACCCTCGGCGATCTTGATGTAGGCGGCGTGGCGCGGCGTCGTGATGACGCGCGGTGTCAGGTCGTGATAAAGAAACGCTGGCGGCGCCGCAGGCAGCACGCGCAAATCGCCGTCGACGGCTTCCAGAATGCGCTCCACTTCGCCGGTTCCCACCACGGCATCCACTTCCGGAACCTGCTCGAGAATCTGTTCGCGAAAACGCTCGACAAGACATCCCGCGACGATCAGCTTGCGCGCCGCCCCAAATTTCTTGTGCTCGGCCATCTCCAGAATCGCATCCACCGACTCTTTCTGCGCCGACTCGATGAAGCTGCACGTATTGACGACGAGAATCTCCGCCTCATCCGCGCGCGGCGTCAGCTCATACCCTTCGCGCGTAAGAATGCCCATCATCACCTCGCTATCCACGAGGTTCTTCGGGCATCCCAGGCTGACAAATCCGACCTTAGTCATAGGCAGTAAATTAGCGCCTTTGCGCAATTCTCAATTGTAACACGCGGCCAAGGACGGACACCAAACTGAGGTAGCACAGGCACCCCTGCCTGTGCGTTTTGAAGTCCTTGCAATGCGATGCACAGCCAAGAGTGGCTGTGCCACTTAAGACCTGAGACTCATCGCGAAGCGAAGGAGGAACGGATTTGCTCGAGCAGCGCGCGCAGCCGAATCGTGTCGCAAGGCGCGCCGCCAAAGCGGGCTTGCGTATAGTGCTGCGTGAATTCTTGCAGCGCGGGCGCGACACGCGGCTGCGAAACGGCAGCAGCAAACTCAAACGGCGTCTGCGTAGGCTGGCGCGCGAAGCCGCGCCGTGCCAGCAAGTACAAAAGTTCGCCGTACAGCCGCGAAGCAAGCTGCGGATTCGACCGCGCTAGCTCCGGCGAACGAAGCTGCCAAGAGAGCCACAAGCGCCGCACCAGGGCGACCACCAAATCGAAGCGCAGCGCGAGCAAGAACAGCACCACGGCGAGAGGAAGCAGCAAGCGCAGCCCGCCGTTCCACGACCTCATCCATCTCCGCCCTTTTGCCTGTTGATGCACGAACCAGGAGCGCGCGATCTCTGTCCACGAGCGCGTGTTTCGCTGCATGGTCTGCGCCAGCAAAATTTGATGAATGAAATCGTAGTTGATCACCCACTCGTTCCAGGAAAGCTCGAACCAGTCCATATATTGGCCGAGGCGCGAGAAGAAACCGCCGGCATCTTCCGCTCCCGGCGGCGTAGGATCGAAAGTCATCCAGCCAGTTCCGGGGAAATACACTTCCACCCAGCTGTGCGCGTCGCTGGCGCGCACGATGTAGTCCTCGCCGAGGTCGTTGTACTCGCCGGGCAAAAACCCGTTCACTTCCCGCGTGGGAATACCCAGAGTGCGCAGCATGATGGCCATCGCGGAGGCGAAATATTCGCAATGGCCCGAGCGGGTTTCGAAGAGAAAATGGGCAAGCGGATCATCGCCGGGCTTTCCCGTCAGGTTTAGGCTGTAAGCGTAGTGCGAGCGCAAATAATTTTCCAGCGTGATGGTCTTGTCGAACGGCGTCAGCGCGCGCGCCGTGATCTGCTTCGCCAATTCCGGAATGCGCGGATCGAGTTTCGGCAACTGCAGATAGGTGTTGCGAATCTCTTCGGGATAATCCGTCGAAGCCGCGCGCAATCGCGTCGCATTCCTCGCCGGCAGCAGCGAAAATCCCTCGTACCGTATCGTGGAGAAATTATGGAAAGGATTGAAGAGTGAGCCGGTCGCATCGCGAATGATATAGCTGCGCCGCGCGCCCAGGTCCTGGTTGGATCCCTCGCCGGAAAGATTGCCGCGAATCGATATGGCGTTCGCGGGTGCAAACACCGTGTCCGTCGCGACCGGCTGCAGAAGAATGGTGTAGCGCAAGGGGGTCGTGGTCGGATCCGCCGGCTCCGTGGGCCGTTCCACAAGATTTATCACGCCATTCGCCCCCGCGGGAATGGTGACGGAGTCGCGGTCGGGCGAGGACCACCGTTTTCCATCGAACGCGGAGAGCGCGATGCCGCGCCAGCGCAGCGCTGGGATAACCCACCGGCTTGCCGGTGCGCACGCGCATGACGACGGCCGAATTTTTCTTGATCTCGCCAATCTGGCCGAGCTCGACATCGTCGCTGAACCCGGACATCAGCGTTGGCTGCAAACTGGTGCGGCCCAGATAACCGGCGCTGAAACGCGGAAAGAAGAAAAACAGCGCGCCACCGATAATCATGGCTCCCAGAGCTACGCTGAGCGCGGCAAGGACCAGCGCGCGATCGAGGCGGCGTTCCTGTTTAGGCTGGACATCAACTTCCGGCGCGATCGCGCCCTTCGATCCGCGCCGCATTTCGAGCCCTACGAAAGTGGCGACGCCAAACAAGAGAAAAAGAAAAAAGAGACCGAGGAAAGTCGTATCGATGGTGAGAACGGCGGAAGCGAGAATGGCCGCGAAACGAGAGCATGGTCAGGAAAAGCGCGTCGCGGTCCGTGCTTGCGCTGTAGAGCCGGATGAGCATCACAAACAAAAGAAAATGCACCGCGCCGAGAAGCGCGGCGTAAAGCGCGGGATTGGAGGACGCCGCCACAAAGGCACGCGAAAGAAAGATAACGTCAATTGGAAAAACGAGCAAATAGGCGACGACGAGTCGCGTAGCGATACGCTGCGGAATTTCCGCGGGACAACGCCGCCACCAACGCACGCCTTTATAGAGGACGGCGGAAGGCGCCACGATCATCGTGATCAGATCGAGTTTTCCCGTGCTCACGAGGGTGACAACGGCCGTCAGCATCAGCAGGAAAAGAGAAGTGCGAAAGAAACGCTCGGCGGGGAGCGCAGGTACACTCGCGACGGATGCGGAGGCGGCCATAGGGGACCATTTCATCCTAGCACTTCGGCGGTCCGCGGCGGAGAAGGCCGCGCGAAACGATAACGTTTATGGCTTCAACGGCCACTTCAGGGAGTCCGGCGTTGCGGAGGGCTCCGTCGCTTCCAAAAGCGCGGCGCGCGCGATTTTGCGCGTGAGATTCGAGACCGGCAACGTTGAGAATTCCTCCAAGGGAATGCTTCGTGAGCCCTGGAAGCGCGGGAGTTTTGCAACCGCGACGCGGAAGGGAAAAACTGTGACGTTGCGATAGGTCACCGCGTGGCGGACTCGCGCGAGCGGCTCCAGGTGAAGCGCGTTGTTGCCAGCGGGCAATGCGCCGGCCAGGAAATCTCTTAATTCCTTCGAAGCATCTTTGCGAATGGAGATGGTCGGAAAATGCCACATGCGCGAGACGAGCGTGGCGACGTCGTCGGCAGCGGGTTTGTTCTCCTTTTTTTTTCGCGGCGGCGGCAGAAGAAGCGTTTCGCAGCGCGGCGTGCAAAACACGGCGGAGGCGAGAACGATTTGCACGGGGTCGCGTTTCTTCCGTTTTTCGGGAAAAGATTCGGGGTCGCCCAGTTGGCGCGCGCGGCAGAATTTGGCAACGGGGCAGACCAAGCATTGCGGCGCGCGCGGCGCGCAGATCATGGCGCCGAGTTCCATCATGGCCTGATTCCAATCGCCAGGTGATTTCGGATCGAGAAGTTCTCCCGCCGACTTTTGAAGCGATTGCCAGCGGCCGCGATTCGCGGAGATCGCCGCGAACCGCGCCGAGCCGCGCAAGCACGCGCGCGACGTTGCCATCCAGGACGGCATGTTTCGCGCCAAACGCAATGCTGAGAATGGCGGCGCCGGTGTAAGGACCGATACCGGAAAGCGCCAGAACACGTCTCTTCGTCGCGCGGAAATTTTGCACCAGGCAGCGCAACGATCTGCTGCGCCGCCTTTTGTAGATTTCTCGCGCGGCTGTAATACCCGAGGCCGGACCATAGCCGCAGCACCTCTTCTTGCGGCGCTTCGGCGAGTGATCGCACATCCGGAAAGCGCGCCAGAAATCGCTCGTAGTAGGGAATCACGGCGGCGACGCGCGTTTGCTGCAGCATGATCTCCGAAATCCATACGGCGTAGGGATCTTTGGTGCGCCGCCACGGTAAATCGCGCTGAAACTTGCGAAACCACGCGAGCAACTGTTTGCGGAAATTCTTGAGGTCGCCACCTGTCAGCATGTCAGGCTGGATTCTCCCACAGAAAAGGAAACAAGCGCTCGCAATGCAACCGCGCTAGCTCCTGTGTTGGAGTTGTCCGGCAGCGGACAGTCAATCCCAAAATCGAACGACAATCACCTCCGCATCGGCTCTTGTACGTTTTAAGCTACTGAAAACGGGCGAGTTGCTCGCCTCTCCGTGGGCGTCCCATTGCTGGTACTCTCTCCGTACAAAAGTGTTTTCGCCAAACGTTGCACTTGGAGGGACGATGGACGGCTTCAAGCAGGATTTGGCTTACGCGATCCGGGTGCTCTTCAAATCCTGGAGTGTAACTCTGATTGCGGTGGCGACTCTAGCCCTTGGAATCGGCGCCAACACGGCGATTTTTTCTGTCGTAAACAGCGTGCTCTTGCGCCCGCTGCCTTTTCCAAATTCCAGCCGCATCGTTTATATCCTCGAAAGGCTACCCGGCTTCAGCACCAGCATTCCCATGAATGCGACAGACTACAACGCCTTTCGCGAGCGCCAGCAATCGTTCGAGCAGATGGGAGTTTACGGTAACAAGCATTTCGATCTTTCCGGGACGGGAACACCCGAGCGCATCACGGGAGCTCGCGCGTCTGCTTCCGTTTTTCCCCTTCTTGGTGTTTCGCCGATGCTGGGCCGCACCTACACCAATCAAGAGGATGAGTCCGGACAAGCGGTTGTGGTCCTGAGCTACGGCCTGTGGCAGCAAGCGTATGGCGCGGACCCAAACATTCTTGGCCGGGCGATCCAGCTGAACCGTCAACCGTATACCGTCATCGGCGTGATGCCGAAGACGTTTGAATTTCCGCTTCGCGGAGGTGTCTGGAGCACCACGCCAGCCGATCTGTGGGTGCCCATGTCGTTTACGCCCGAAGAGAGACAGGGCTGGGGCAACATGTATAACCATAGCGTAGTGGCCCGGCTCAAGCCCGGAGTGACTCTCGAACAGGCTCAGGGCGATGCAAACCGCACGATGGCCGAAGTGGAAAACCTCTACCCCGCGCCGTTGGTGGCCCTTTTCCATGGCGCGCATGTCGGAGCCGTCGTGACACCGTACAGCCAGGTGGTGACCGGCGACGTGCGCCTGCCACTGCTGCTGCTTCTCGTGGCTGTAGGTTTTGTGCTCCTGATTGCTTGCGCCAACGTGGCCAATTTGCTGCTCGCGCGTTCTACCGCGCGGCAGAAGGAGATTGCTCTCCGCGCGGCGCTAGGCGCGGATCGTTGGCGGCTGGCGCGGCAGATGATTACGGAGAGTACAGTCCTTGGCTTGCTGTCGGGTCTTGCCGCGATTTTGCTTGGCGGCTGGGGCATGGAGCTGATTTTGTCGCTTGCACCTGCCGGCCTGCCCCGCATGCAGGAAGTTCGGATTGATTGGCGCGTGTTTCTTTTCGCTCTCGTCTTGTCACTGGCGACGGCCATTCTTATCGGCATTACTCCCGCCATTGAAGCCACGCGCATTGATCCGCTCGAATCGCTCAAGGAAGGCGGCAGAGGCGGCGGAGCATCGCGCGGGCGCCGGAAACTGCAGAGCCTTTTGATCGTTTCGCAAACGGCTCTGGCCGTCATGCTGCTCATTGGCGCGGGCCTCTTGACGCGAAGCTTCACCACGCTGCTCAAAACCGATCCCGGCTTCCGCCCGCAGCACGTGGTGACCGCGACGATTGCTTTGCCGCTTCGCGCGTATTCCAGAGCCGACTCTATCCGCGCTTTCTGGAAGGAATTGCTAGCCCGCTCGGAAAATCTGCCGGGTGTCAGCGCCGCCGGTTTCTCCACCGATTTGCCGCTGGATGTGGAAGAGCGTGATGCCGTGACCATCGATGGCAACGAAAGCACTGGGAATGATCAGCCCAGCATCATGCAGAGCTGGATCTTGGGGGATTATTTTCGCGCCATGGGCATCACACTCAAGCGGGGACGCGATTTCACGCCGGCGGAAATCCTTGGAACTCCCGACGTAGTGATCGTGAGCGAAACGGCCGCGCGAACGTATTGGCCGGGCCAGGATCCTCTCGGCAAGCGGATCCGGTACGGCGGCGACAATTGGCGCACGGTGATTGGCGTTGCCGCCGACGTGAAGGATGCATCGCTGCAAGCGCCCGCCGGTCCACACGGATACACGCCCTATTTGCAGGAACCAAACGCCACGCTGGAAAGTCCGAATTTTGACGAACTCCGCACGCTTAACCTTGCGGTGCGAACCAGCGTGGATCCCGCGCTCGTGTTCACGGCGATTCGCTCGTCGGTGGCGGCGATTGATTCGCAGATTGCGCTCGACGACCTAAAAACCATGGACGCGGCGATTGATAAATCGCTCGCGCCTCAGCGCTTCAACCTTGCCTTGGTGGCGCTCTTCGCGGTGCTGGCAATTTTCCTGGCAGCCGTCGGAGTGTATGGCGTGCTTTCCTATTCGATCAGCCAGCGCACTCGAGAGATTGGCGTGCGCATCGCGTTGGGCGCTCAGCGCGGGCGGGTGTTGCGAATGGCGGTGGGCGAAGGGATGAAGCTGGCCATTCTCGGGACGGCGGTTGGCATGGCTGGCGGCTTCCTGCTTACTCGTTTGATGGCCAGCCTGCTCTTCGGAATCACGGCGCACGATCCGCTTACGTTTGCGGCTGTGGGAGTGGTGGTCGCGATCGTCTCATTCGCCGCATGCTACATTCCCGCGCGCCGGGCTATGCGCGTCGATCCGATTGTGGCGCTGCGTTACGAATAAATCTTCAAAGTTAGAGCGCGTGGATCAGGGAACCAAATCTTCAAGAAAGATGACCCAGGACTGGTTCCAGATGCTGGAGGGGATGGTGCCGCGCGATTCGCTGGTGACAATCACGCGAAAGATCTCGGGCACGTTGGCCAGATCGGAAAGAAGAACTCGCTTGGGGTCCGGCGGGCTAGGCTTCGCCGTGGCCAGATGGCGCAGGACGTCAAAGATAATTTCGTCAGCTTCGACCAGCGGAGTTTCAAAGCCCGCGGTGCGAAATTGCAGGACGGCGTTGCGTTCGTAAAAATGCCAGGCGAGGGCGGCGCACATCGTCACGGCGCGCTCGAAACGGGCTTCGGCTTCTTTGGCGGCGAGGCCGGCAGAAACATGCGGGTCGAGCACGAGAATGACCCGGCAATCATCTTCCCGTGTGAACTCACGCACCATCAGGGAGCCCAGTCGCGCGGACGCTTTCCAATGCACGTGGCGCGAACTGTCGCGCGGCTGATAGTCGCGCAGCGCATATAAATCCTGGCCGCGGCCTTTAGCAAGGCTTTCGAGCGCTCCTTGCATGCCTGGGAGTACTTCAAAAAAGTCTCGGGTCGGTTCAACCGAGGGATAGACGAGCGCTTCGGACTTCAAATCGATGCGCCGCGCTTTCTGCAAAAAACCAAAAGGGAATCTCGTAACGATGCGAAATGCTTCCTGCGAATAAATGCCGCGCCGCGGAAAAGTCATGGGCACGTGTTGTTGCACGCGGTCGTGTTTCGGAATGTACGGAAAATAAACCGGCGTCTCGAGCATGGCGGCATTCACGGCATTTTTTCCGCGCACCGCTTCGACGCGCAGCGAAAACGAAGGCAGCGTCAGCTTTTCGTTCTGCACTTCAACCAGAGCGCGCACCGGCTGCCCCGCGAAAATGTGATCGGGCAACTGCAAGCGCATTTCGACGCCGGAGAGCGTAATCGAAGAAAGAATTCCCGACATCAAAATAATTGCAATCAAGCTCGCGAGAATCAGAAAGAGCAGATTATTGCCGGTATTCAGCGCGGCGACGGCCACCAGGAAGATTCCGAGAATGTAAATCCAGCCTTCGCGCGTGACGCGATACTCCATTCTGTAGCCGATCCAGCGAAGGGGCGTGCGCTTGGCGAGAACCGGGACGAGCGTAATCGCTACCCAGGCGGCGACGAGCAGGGCAGCGAGCGCGGAGGCAATGGCCAGAGCCAGATGACCCAACTCCGCGGCCGTGCCGGAATAAAGCGCAAGGAGAAGAGCGAAACCCAGGGCCGAAATGGAGAGAAAGAAGGCGCGCACAGCGGAGCGGTCGGCTTTGGCCCAGAGTTGCGCGGCTGTTGAGGCGAGACTCACAGAGGTACGCGAACGGAGTCGACGATCTCCCGGAGGACGGATTCGGTCGTCTCCGATTTTTTCTGTAGCGAAGCGTGGCGCGAGCTGGCAACCACGCGGTGCGAAAAAACGGCTACGGCAAGCTGCTTGAAGTCGTCCGGCAAACAATAGTCGCGGCCGTCGAGAAAAGCGCGAGCCTGCGCCGCTCGCTGCAACATGAGCGTGCCGCGAGGGCTGACGCCGAGGGCAAGCTGCTCGGTTTTGCGAGTGCGATTGACGATTTCGAGGGCGTAGTCGTGCAAGCTCGCGTCTACCTTTACGCGCGCGACGGATTCCTGCATTTCGAGGACGTCACTGACGCCCGCGACGGGTTCGAGAGCCGCCAGCGAATCATCGTGAATGTGTTTGCGCAAAATTTCGCGTTCGGTTTCGTGCGACGGATAGCCCATTTTGATGCGCATCAAGAAGCGGTCGAGCTGCGATTCGGGCAGAGGGTATGTGCCGTGGTGCTCGACGGGATTTTGCGTAGCGATGACCAGAAATGGGTGCGGCAACTTGAGCGTTTTGCCGTCCACGGTGACTTGAGCTTCGTTCATCGCTTCGAGAAGAGCCGACTGCGTTCGAGGCGTGGTGCGATTGATCTCATCCGCGAGAACCACATTGGCGAAAATGGGCCCGGGGCGAAACTCGAACTCGCGCGACTCGGGGTTGTACACGCTGACGCCGAGCACGTCGCTGGGCAACAGATCCGAAGTGAACTGGATGCGCTGAAAGGTGCAATGAAACGATTTAGCGAGCGCCTGGGCCAGCGTGGTTTTGCCGACGCCGGGAACGTCTTCGATCAGCAGATGGCCGCGGGCGAGCAGCGTGATTAGCGCGAGCTGAATCGCTTCTTCCTTGCCGTAGATCGCGCGGGAGATCGAGCGCTGAAGCTGCGAGACGATCTGCGAAGTGGCCGTGGACATCGGTTGAAAACCTGGGTCCTTCCTGCTACAAATAGATAGATGACGCTTTCGAGCGTCGCGGCAGTACGGGCCGGGCGACTAGCTCAGTTGGTTAGAGCGCTCCCCTCACACGGGAGAGGTCAAAGGTTCAAGTCCTTTGTCGCCCACCATAACCTTCTCATTTTGGCACTAATCTTCCTAGCGAATCAAAAAGTAGGAAAACGTGTGCTCAATCGGTGGTTGCATCTATCGGTAAAACGAGGCCGCATACGAGCTACCTCGTCCGCAAGTTACGTTGCAGGCGTATAATCCGGCCGTGACATCCATTCTTCGCACCGTTGAATTTCTGGCACTGAGCTTATGGCTTGGGAGCGATGTGTTTCTGAGCTTCGTCGTGGCGCCCGGCGCGTTTCGGGTGTTGGCGCCAAATCGCGACCAGGCTGGAGCCATCGTCGGATTCTCGCTGACGCGTATGCACCTCGGTGGCATTGTGCTGGGTGTAACCTTCTTGCTGGTGCGCTTGTTGCGGACGCGGGGTTTTGCGAGCTTTGTAAGTCCGGCGGCACTCTGCGTGGTATTCATGATCGCGCTGACAGCAATGTCGCAGTACACGGTGAGCGCAAAGATGGCCGTTCTGAGGGTGCAGATGGGATCGATTCAGGCAACGGCGGTGGACAGTCCCTTGCTTGCGGAGTTCAGCCGGTTGCACCGGATTTCGGTTTCGCTCGAGAGCGGCGTTTTGCTGGCTGGGATTGCCGCTATGTATCTGATGGTAAGGGAGTTAGTTGCCGTGCAAGGGCTCCCCCGCTAGATTCTGCTTCCGTTGTACCCCCACCCCGGGGGTGTGCGCGAGTTATGAAGTAAACCCATGAAAAAATTGGAGTTGCGTCGATTCCTGCGTGTGCGCGGACCGTATGTGCCTTGTTTGAAGGTATCGAGGTCGGGCAGGACTTCTCCCGTCACGAATAATAACCCAGCGCAGACTTTTGGGTCCAGAGAAAGACAGTGAGAGGCGAAAATTGGGGGTTGAACGGTCGGATTGGGGAGGCGAACGGCGAGGAACCTTGCGGCGCGGTAGTCAGAGGCACCTGGGAGTGACGGGCTTCCGCGGCGCCGCCGGAGGATTGATGCCGGACCAGAGGGTTTGGTGGAAGAGGGCGTCCATTTGGGCGGGAGTGGCGGAGCCGCCGTGAGAGAGCCACCAGTTGAGGAGAGAGAAGAGGGAGCCAGCGCTGGCGTGGGCTATGGCGGAACGGCGGGTCGGGGAAAGATGGCGCGTTGCCGGAAGAGTGGCTAGGCGCTGGTCAATGGCGCGAGCGAAATGGCCCTGGCCGAGTTCCATGACGTCGCGAACTTTCTCGGAGGCGGTCATGGAGGTGAGGAACTGGCGCATGTCGGCGACGTGGGCGAAGAATTCCTGGACAGGAGCGACGCGATTGGAAGTGTCGTTGTGTCGAATAAGGGCGGTGGAGAACATTTCGAAAAAGTCTTCGACGTCGCTAAGGAAGAGATCGTTTTTGTCGCTGTAGTGGGAATAGAAGGTGGAGCGGCTGACCTTAGCGCGATCCAGGACATGCTGGACGGTGATGGTCTCGAACGGCTTCTCGTGCATGAGGGCGATCAGGGCATCGCCAAGATTGTCGCGCGTGGCGCGAACGCGGCGGTCAATTTTCTTTTTGACTGGCGAGAAGGGGACTTTCTTCTTTGCCGCGGGCCAGTTGGACGATTGCTGCGCGGTTCCGCGAACGAGTTTTGGCGAGGGCGGTGTCGCGTTTCTGGACATTGGGTAGCTCTTTGTTCGGTATCTCGGCGCGTGCGGCGAATTGGCGTTGACGGTCTGGCGAAGCGTTCTTACTGTTCGACGCATGACGGACGAACGTAGAAGCGCGATCGCGCTAATGGCAGCGTCAGTAGGAATGATTATAACCATGGTTTCCCACCCAGGCGGCAAGATTGCTCCCGCCGAAGTAGATCATGTGGCGCGGATGTTGATTGTTGTGCATTCGCTGGCGCTGGCGAGCATTCCCGTTATTTTCCTCGGGGCGTGGGGAATGACTCGGCGCATCGCCGGCGCGGACCGGCTCGCGTGGGCTGGGCTTGTGCTTTACGCGCTGGCGAGCATCGCCGTAATGAATGCGGCGGTGTGCGATGGATTGATGGCGCCGGTGCTGATGCGGAAAATTGTGGCGGCGACTGCCGAAACGCGCGATGTGTGGCAGACGCTGATGAGCTTCAACTTCCAGATGAATCAGGCGTTTGCGCGGGTGTATGCGGTGGGGTCGTCGCTGGCTGTTGTGTTGTGGTCGGTGTCGATTTTGCGGTACCGAACATTGGGGATGGGAGTTGGCATTTACGGCGTCGTCTTGGGCGTGGTGACAGCGGCGGGGATTTGATCGGGGTATTTGACTCCGCACCGGCACGGATTTGGGATGTTGATTTTTGGGCAGGCGATTTGGTTCTTGCTGGTTGCAGGAGGGATATGGGGCATGAGGGCGCGGATTGAAGCGAATTAGAAAGATGAAAAATTGGGCCGGGCTAGAGCCCGGCACCTACATTTTACGGTGCCTGGATTTGGCCTTCTTGCTGGGCTTGCGGCGGACTTTGGCGGGTCGGATTTTGCGGAGAGCGGCGTTGCCGGCGCGGTGGCAGGCGCGCCACATGTACCAGCTGGCGACGGTGCGATAGGGGCGCCAGCGTTCGCCGAAGGCGAGGAGTTCTTTGGGTTTGGGCTTGTGCTTTTTGCCGTAGGTGACGGACCAGCCTTTTTGTACGCCGAGGTCGTGGATGGGGAGAACATCGGGTCGGCCCAGGCGGAAAATCAAGAACATTTCGACGGTCCAAGCGCCGATACCGCGGACGGAGGTCAGGCGCTTGACGAGTTCTTCGTCAGAGAGTTTGTGTGCGTCTTCGAGAGTCGGGACGACGCCTTCGATGGTTTTCTTGGCGAGATCTTTCATGGCTTCGGCTTTTGCGCCAGAGAGGCCGGCTTTGCGGAGGGCTTGTTTGCGGAGCTTGAGCATTTCTTGCGGGCTCGGGGCGCGGCCGGAGGAGCTGAGGGCTTTGATCCGGCCGAAAATGGTGGCGGCGGCTTTGCCGGAGATGGATTGGTAAGCGATGGCTTCGAGGAGAGCTTCGTAAGGGCTTTGCAGATGGTCGGGGTCCATCTGAAAGGATTGCGTTTCGGCGATCAGGAATTTTAGTTTCTCGTCGCGGGCGGCGAGGTGCTTGACGGCTTCCACAAGATCGAAGGACGGAGTGGGTGGGGCGGCGGTCACAATTGCTCCATTCTGGAATCGGGAGAATAGATTAGCAAGTTGGACGGCGCGGTCAAGAATCTGTGAGTTGAATAAATGCGCGCTCCAAACCGCGGCCACTCGTTCTGCAGGGCCAACCGCCAATACGGCTGACCCTAAACTGAACGTCGGGACAGATGACACTCCCCGCACCGGAGCGTAGCGTGCCGGGTGGGGAATTCATCGCAAGCCTTGCAGACCTGGAAACGAACATGCGTCTACTCAAAATTTGCAGTGTGACGCTCGCCTTCAGTGCGCTGCCGCTGACTGCACCCGCCCAACAGCCAACGACGCAGTCTGAAGTCGAGGATAAGATTATGAACCGCGAATGGGAAGAGATGCGGTTCATTCGCCAGTACTCGCCGCTGGTCGAAACTTACATTCAAAGTTACCGCGCGGACAAGAAGCAGGGCTCGGTGCCTGATGGCGACAAATATTTTCTCGGCCGCGCGGACTTCTCGCATGGCATCGACGTGGTTTCGCTGAACGATTCGCAAAACAAGAAAAAGTTCCTCGGTTCGATGGGAAATTTTCTTGCGTTCGGAAAAGAGTTTTTGCCCGAAGGTTTTCTGCAAATGATCTTTGTGGACCCCGAAGGCGTCAACCGCGGCAGCTACAAATTCACCTATGTTCGCCGCGAATTCCTAGGAGAAGTGCGCTGCCTGGTCTTCGACCTCACGCCTTACCCGAAGTCTGGAAAGTGGCGCTTTGTGGGGCGCATCTGGGTTGAGGACCAGGATTACCACATCGTGCGTTTCAACGGCAGCTACGGCCCGGCTTCGCTGACCAAGGATTATTTCAGCTTCGACAGTTGGCGCGTGAACGATGGAAAAAATCAGTGGTTCCCGGCCTTCATCTACAGCCAGCAGGGAGATTTTCAGGATCCGTTGACGCAGAGCCTCGCCTTCAAACCGTTCAAAGCGCAGACTCGGCTTTGGGGCTATTCGCCAGGGACCTCTAATTCGGAGCAGGCGTTGACGAAGGTGCTCGTGGAAGGTTCGGTGGACCAGGCCGGGTCGGCGAACGACTATTCTCCGCTGCTGGCAGAACGTAACTGGGCGCGTCAGGCCGAGGATAACGTGCTCGACACGATGGAGCGGCAAGGATTAATGGCCCCATACGGCAGCGTGGACAAGGTGCTGGAGACGGTGGTCAACAATCTGGAAGTCACCAACGATCTCGACATCCAGCCCGAGGTCCGTTGCCGCGTGCTGATGACCTCGACGCTCGAATCCTTCACCGTTGGCCGCACGATCGTTCTCAGTCGAGGACTGATCGACGTATTGCCGAACGAGGCGAGCCTCGCGGCGATCGTTGCCCACGAACTCGCTCACGTTGTCCTTGGACACCGCATGGACACGCAATACGGATTCCTGAATCACTTGCGGTTCGATGAGAAGGACACGTTCCGCCACTTCGGGTTCACGCGAACGCCGGAAGAAGAACGCGCGGCAAATCAGAAAGGCGCTGAACTGCTAAGCAATTCTCCGTACAAGGACCAGACCAAAGAGGCGCGGCTCTTTTTGCAAGCGCTGACAAGCCGCTCGAAGGGCATACCCAACCTGATTAGTCCACATCTGGGAGACCGGCTGCCGACAAGTTGGAACCTCGCGGCCGCTTCGAACGGCCAGACAGGTGAGAACAAGGCGAACGGAAGCGCCCAAGCGGACAATTCGGCAAATGCCGGCAACACGATCATCGCGTTGCCGTTGGGCGGGCGCATCAAGATCGATCCGTGGAGCACGCGGCTGGAGCTGTTGAAGTCGAAGCCCGTGAGCACCGTGGCGGAATACGAGAAGCTGCCGTTTGAGATTACGCCCTTCGTTCTTTATCTGTCGCGGCAGGGAGAGCCCGCTGCAGTGGTACCGGCCACGGCTGCCGCACAGGCCGACATAAACGCGCGTCCTTGATGTTCCCTTGACGAAAAGAGGCAGGTTCCTCAGTTTTAAGCACACAGCGCCGACGATCCGCGTATCAAACGCTGCCCGGTAGACGTTCCAGGTCGCGCGAAACCCCGAAAACTCATCTCACACCTACATGGAGTCCGCCTAGTTCACCAGAAAAAGTGGCATCAGGGTTTCTGAGATGCGGCTGAGCCACTGCGGACAGTTTGAACGTGATGAGCTTTTGCGCGGGAGTGGCGATAGCGGAGCAGAGCGGTGATGAGGATGATGGCAGCGCAGGCTTCGACGAAAACCTTTCCGCCGTCGAGCCAGTCGATGGGGGCGCCTTTTAGGTCGGGGTCGGTAAAGAGGGAGTGGTAGAAGAGGGCGACGGCACCGAGGTAGACGGTGAAGTGGAAGGCTTTCCAGGTGCGGCGGCCGAGTTGGATACGGAAGTAGGAAGTGATGACCATGAGGGCGATGAGGTAGAGAGCGATGGCGCCGATGGTGTTTTCGAGGGGTTGCTGTGGGGAGTGGACGGGATAGACGATGTCGAGGACGCGGAATTTCGGGGATTTGTTGAGGAGCAGCGGCAAGGGATGGAGAAGCGTGACGACCAGGGCGATGTAGCCGGTCCAGTTGTGGAGGCGGAAGTAGTTGAAGCGGCGATGCGGCCAATTGCGTACGGGGCTGTAGCGGAAGGCCATCATCACGCCGAGGAGCATGTTGATCGTGATGGCCCCGACGGCAGTGAGGCCGATGTAGGCGGAGAGGTCGAGGAGGGTGATCTGCATTTTAGAGGGAGTGGGCTACCTTCTGGCCCGGCTGGATATTATGGCGGAGAGAGGTAAAGAAGTAACGAGGTAACGATGAAGAGAGAAGAGAAAGACAGAGGACAAAGATAACGCAGAGGCGCAGATTACACAGAGTCGCGCGGAGAGTTTAGGGCTTGGCGGTGTGCTAGGATTGTGGGTTTCAGTCTAGGGAAATAAGCAACAGAGGAAGGACGCGACTTGCAGACAGGGATTATTGGATTGCCACAGGTTGGGAAGACGACGCTGTTTCGGATTTTGACGAAGGCGAACGTCGAGGGGAAGGGCGGCGGGTCGGCGACGCATGTTGGCGTGGCGAAGGTGCCGGAGCCGCGGCTGCTGGAGCTGGCGAAGCTTTATAACCCGAAGAAGATTACGTATGCGACGGTGCAGTATGTGGATTTGGGCGGCATGCAGAAGGAAAAGAACCGCGATGCGCTGGCTCCTTTGCGCGAGGTGGACACGATTGCGCATGTGATTCGCGTATTTGACGATCCGTCGGTGCCGCATTCGGAGGGGAGCATTGATCCTTTGCGGGATGCGACGAACCTCGAATTGGAATTGATTCTTTCGGACCATGACCAGATTTTGCGGCGGTTGGAGCGGCTTGAAAAAGATTTGAAGAAGAAGAGCGATCCGCTTTTGCTGGCGGAAAAAGCGGTGTTGGATAAGTGCAAGGCGCATTTGGAGTCGGAGAAGCCTTTGCGAGAGTTGGAGTTGACGGCGGAAGAGCGCAAGCCGATTGGGGGATTTTTGTTTTTGTCGGCGCGGCCGGTGTTTGTATGTGCTGAATTTGGGCGACGACGAGGCGGATAAGCTGGATAGCGCGGTGGAGCGGCACAAGTTGAGCGCGCTGCAGGGAAAGCCGAATTCGGCTGTGGTGGCGATTTGCGGGCGGCTTGAAGCGGAACTCGCGGAGATGGATGAGAAAGAGGCGGCGGAGTTCTTGGCCTCGTATGGATTGAAGGAGCCGGGGTTGAACCGGTTGATTCGCGCGACGTATGACTTGATGGGATTGATTCAGTTTTTTACGGCGGGG
This sequence comes from uncultured Acidobacteriota bacterium, assembly GCA_963804545.1. GTDB lineage: Bacteria > Acidobacteriota > Terriglobia > Acidiferrales > UBA7541 > Acidiferrum. The sequence continues at coordinate 161,797 of CAWDQW010000003.1, read as the reverse complement.
GAGCCGGAAGTGCGGGCTTGGACGATTCGCAAGGGGTCGACGGCGCAAAAAGCGGCGGGAGCGATTCACAGCGATATCGAGCGGGGATTTATTCGGGCGGAAGTGGTGAAGTGGAGCGATCTTCTGGCGGCGGGGAGTATTGCGGCGGCGCGAGAGAAGGCGCAAGTGCGGCTGGAGGGGAAGGAATATATTGTGCAAGAGGGGGATGTGATTTTGTTCCGGCATTCGGGATGAAGAGAGAAGAACCGAAACACAGAAACACAGAGGTACGCAGAGAAGAAAAGAAACAGCAGATTCCTCGCTTCGCTCGGAATGACACTCCTTGTGGAATGACACTCTGGCGAACGCGACGACTTTGAGTGGTGATGCGTAAACGCACAGGCTGAAGCCTGTGCCACTATATATGGGACATGACTTGGCATTTCGGACGGGGCTGGCGGCGGGGCTGGGGTTGGTTGCGGCGGCGGGGAATTTGATTGGCGGGTATTTTGTGGTGCGGCGGGATTGGCCGCGGAAGTATTTGCAGTATTTTTTGGCGCTAGGCGCGGGTTACATGCTGGCGGTGGCGTTCCTCGATGTGATCCCGGAGTCCATTCATTTGGCGGGCGAGCAGGCACTGGTTTTCGTGCTGATTGGATATTTTATCATCCACCTCTTTGAGCACACGATTGCGCCGCATTTTCATTTTGGGGAAGAGACGCATCACGAAGAGATGAGCCATCATCACGCGCGAACGACCATTTTATTGGGATTGACGATTCACACCTTTTTCGATGGCGTGGCGATTGCGGCGGGATTTTTGGTTTCCGTGTGGCTCGGAGCGATGATTTTCGTCGCGGTGTTTCTGCACAAGCTGCCGGAGGGATTCACGGTGGCGTCGGTGGTGCTCGCCAGCGGACAGGGACGGCGCAACGCAATTCTTGCGGCCGGGTTACTAGGTGCAGCGACGTTGATGGGAGTTTTGCTGACAAGCGTGCTGCAGAGCCAACTGAAATATGCGCTGCCACTTTCCGGAGGAGTGACGGTTTATGTCGCAGCGACGGATTTGCTGCCGGAAGTGAACCGGGAACCGAATTGGAGGATGGCGGCGCTTGTGTTTGTGGGCGTAGCCACGGTATTGATAATGCAGCACTTATTCCACGTCTGATTTCGCCCTGTCTTCGCCTTCACGTGACCGGCTTCATTTGCAACTTTAAGAGCCTGCTGGGGTTCGATAGAATGTGGCGGCTATGGCCAGGTCGGACGTCCAACTGATGCTGGACGTGAAGGCGGGCGACGAACAGTCGTTCGAGCTTCTCCTCCAGCGCTACAGGACACCCCTTGTCAACTTTCTCTACCGCATGGTTCGGGCGCGGGAAGAGGCGGAAGACTTGGCGCAAGAAGTGTTTTTGAGAGTGTATCGCGCGCGGAAAGATTATGTGCCGAGCGCCAAATTCACGACGTGGCTTTTCCGGATCGCGACAAATTTGGCGTTGAACTCGGTTCGGGACAACCGTCACCAGCGGATGGAAGTCTCACTGGATGCGCCGGTGACGATCGATGCGGAAGACGGCGACGAGAAAGTGCTGGACATCGCCGAGAAACATCCGAACATCGAGCAGTACATGGTGGAAGAAGCGCGGAAGAAGATGATCCGGCACGCGATTGATAAATTGCCGGAGAAACAGCGCGCGGCGGTGCTCTTGCATAAGTATCAAGAACTGGATTACGGAGATATTGCAAAGATTCTGGAATGTTCGGAGAGCGCGCTTAAATCGCTGCTCTTCCGGGCATACGAAACGCTGCGAGTGGAACTAGCCCCCCTCGTGGCGAGGCAAGGGAAGTAGAGGAACTACAACCCGAGCTGCGGGGAAAGTAGAAGTAGACCCAGGGGTAGAGAAGGAAGGCAGTTATGAGCTGTACGCGAATGGAAAACAAAATTTTGGCGTACGTGGACGGGCGCTTGAAAGAGAGCGAACGGCTGGAGATGGAGAAGCATCTCTCCGCGTGCGGAGCGTGCCAACTGCGCGTGAATGAATTTCGCGCGGTGGCGGGATTTTTGGATGAATTGCCGGAAATCGAGCCGTCGGCGGCGTTTGATGTGAGAGTGCGCGCGCGGGTGGCGGCGGAGCCGGTGAAGCAGGGCTGGTGGGCGTGGTTTACGCCGTCGCCGCGCGTGGCGTTTGCGGCTTCGTTGTTGTTGCTGGCGACGGTGTGGATTGGTTCGCAGCCCGTGGATCATCCACTGACTGCCGCGGACGAAGCGCAGATCAATCAGGACTTGCCAGTGCTTGAGAACTTTGACGTGATTTCGGATTTCGGAGCGCTGACGGAGCTACCGCAGCCGGTGCAGCCGGAAGATACCGGCGACAGCACGCCGGATCAAAATCAAAACCAGAACCAGAATCAGAAACCGAGCGACACGCAGAATCAGACAATGTAATTGATGAAACTTCGACTCCAACTCGCGGGATGCTTGCTGGCGATGGGGCTCGGCACAATACTAGCCGGGCCTTCGATGGCGCAGCGCGTGCGCGCAAATTTTGGCGGCGGGCAGCACGTTCCTCCAAAATCGCAGGCGAGGCAACAGCAAAGACAGCAGCGCCAGCAAGCGAGAAAAGAAGCGCAACAAGAGAAGCGCGCGAACGGCGGCGCGGGCAATCCCCAGGGCAATGGCGGAAACCAGCCGGACTCCGTGCCGCGCACTAGCCCTAACCCTAACGGCAATCCGAACCGGCCGCCGTCGTCGTACGCTCCGCCGCAGCAACGAAAATTTAGCGACCTGTCGCCGCAGGAGAAGCAGAAGGTATTAGAGAACTATCGGAGGCAACAGAATCTCACTCCGGCACAAAGGCAGGAATTGCAGGAGCGCTACCAGACCTGGAAGAATCTGACGCCGGCGCAGAAAGATCACATCCGAAACGATGTCTTGCCGAAGTGGCGGCAAATGCCGTTGGAGCGGCGGCAGGCGATTCGGCAGCGGCTGCGTGTGCTGCAGAATATGCCGGAGTCGGCGCGGAACCAGCGGCTAAACGATCCGAGGTTCACGGAAGGCATGAGCGACGAGGATAAGGCGACGCTGCGGGATTTGAGTCATTTGCATGTTGGCGGAGCGCCGGATCCGCCGGGCGAGTAGCGAAGCTGACAGTTCACTGCTGACACCCTACGACCCAACGCAAAGGCGGGAAATAGAAGCGGCTTCGCTCCAGAATAGCGGCGACACGGAAACAATCCACAAGTAAGGCGGGGCAAGTCCCGCCACCACAAACTTCATTTGAGCCAATCTGGCACTCGCGTGCGCAAAGCGCATTTTTGCGCACTCGTTGACAATGGCGCTCTTCTCGCGGCATCGTGACTAGGTCACGTCGCGCGCATCCAACGAGGGGAGGGCGCCATTCCCGTTTTGTCGCCGCGTTTTCGCGCACTGCAGCATCGCAACTTTCAATTATTTATCGCGGGCCAGCTTACTTCGCTCATCGGCACGTGGATGCAGACGACGGCGCAGCTTTGGCTGGTCTATAAGCTGACGAATTCCGCGGCGCTGCTTGGAGTTTTCGGTTTTGCGAATCAGGTTCCCATTCTATTTTTAGCGGCGTTGGGCGGTTATATCGGCGACCGCTATAACCGGCATCATGGTGTGATCTGGACGCAAACTGTTTCGATGGTGCTGGCGTTTGGGCTTGCCGCGCTGACGTTCGCGAACATCATCCAGGTGTGGGAGCTGATCTTCATCGCGTTTCTTGTGGGCGTTGTGAATGCGTTTGATGTGCCGATCCGGCAGGCGTTTCTGGTCGAGATGGTGGTGAAGGAAGATTTGCCGAACGCGATTGCGCTGAACTCTTCGATCTTTAATGGAGCGCGTGTGGTGGGACCGGCGATCGCGGGGTTTGCGTTGGCGTGGAAAGGCCCGGCGTGGTGTTTTTTTCTGAACGGCGTAAGTTTTCTGGCGGTGATCGGCGCGCTGCTGGCGATGCGGATTACGAAGAGGGAAACGAAGAAGGAAGCGGGTTCGCCGTTCCAGAGTTTGATGCAGGGATTTCGCTTCGCGATGAGCGATTTGCCGATCCGCTCGACGCTGCTGCTTTTGAGCATGCTGAGTTTGCTGGGATTGCAGTACTCCGTGTTTTTGCCGATTTTTGCGAGCGAGGTTTTGCATCGCGGCGCCAAAGGATTTGGTCTATTGATGAGCGCGGCGGGTGTGGGGGCAGTTCTCGGCGCGCTGCATTTTGCGGCGAGGACCAGCTACAAAGGACTGGCGCGGTGGATTGCGGCGACCTCGACACTGTGCGCGGTGGGTCTGGTGATTTTCTCGCAATCGAAAGTTTTCTGGCTTTCGATGGCGGTGCTCCTCGTCGTCGGATTCTGCGCCACGGTGCAGATGGCGGCGACGAATACGACTTTGCAGAATCGCGTGCCGGATCAACTGCGCGGGCGGATTATGGCGGTTTACGCGACGATGTTTATGGGTGTGCAGCCCATCGGGTCGCTCATCGCCGGTGGCGTAGCGAAAAAGATTGGGGCGCCGTATACGTTGGCGGTGTTTGGCACGCTGTGTTTTCTGGGGAGCATCGTATTTATTTTTCTCGTAGTCATGCCGTTGCAACGACAACCGGAGGCGCCGGCGACGGCTTAGGTTTACGAAGGATTGGGGCGGTAGAGCCAGTCGGGTTTGGTGAGCGGCGCATCAGCGGGCGGGGCCCTTCGAACGGACTCAGGGCAAACAAGCTCCGTCCCAACAGAGTTGATTGCGTTCAGGATGGCGTCGACTTTGGGGCGCTGCGGCGAGAGCGAGCAGACCGGATCGGTCGCGGCGGCATCACCGGCTGAGAAGGAAGGCCTGGCAGCGGCAGCCACCGAAGTCCTGTGTGCGCCGGTCGCAGGTTTTGCAGGGTTCCTGCATCCAGGATTCGCCACGGAATTTTTGAAACGCGCCGGATTCCTCCCAGATTTCTCGCAATGCTCGGTTCTTCACATTTTCAAAAGACAAGCCAGGGATTACGCGGGCAGCGTGGCAGGGAAGTGCGTCGCCGTTTGGCGTGATGAGCATGAGTTTGCGGCCCCAGCCGCCCATGCAGGGCTTCGGATATTTCGCGTAGTAATCCGGAACGACATATTCCAATTTAATTTTTCCTGCCAGTCGCTCCTGAGCCTTTTTCAAGAAATCGATGGATTGCGTTAGCTGCTCGCGCGTGGGCAGCAGTGAATCGCGATTGGCAAATGCCCAGCCGTAGTATTGAACGTTTGCGAACTCCAAGCGAGTCGCGCTGGAAGATTCGGCCAGTGCGAGCATTTCGCCGAGTTGATCGATGTTACGGCGATGAATGACGAAGTTGAGAGTGACCGCGACGCGGTGGCGCTTGAGCCATTCGAGGACGCGAAGCTTTTGGGCATGGGATTTGGTGCCGGAGATTTCTTGCGCGATCTCCGCGCGGGCGCCCTGAAAGCTCAATTGAAAGTGGTCGAGGCCGGCTGCAACGAGAGCTTCGAGCCGCGATTCGTCGAGCGGCAAACCGGAGGTGATGAGATTCACGTAGAGGCCGGCGGCTCGCGCCGCGCGGATCAATGCAAGGATATCTGGTCGAGTGAGAGGCTCGCCGCCCGTGAAATCAGCTTGAAGAACGCCCAGAGCGGCTGCTTGCTCGAAAACGCGCGACCAATCTTCGGTCGAGAGTTCCGTCGCGCGAGCTTCAAGCTCAAGAGGGTTCGAGCAATAGACGCAGTGGAGCGGGCAGCGATGAGTGAGTTCGGCGATTAGCGCCAGCGGATTGGTGGGGGTAGATGTCATGCGTATTTGCAGCGCAAGTTGTGAAAAGCGGCAGCAGAGCTGCCGCACCCCAAGGTTACGGCTCGAAATCGAGCGCGCGTTCTTTCTGCAAGAGAGCCAGATAGCCGAGGATGTCTTGTTCCACTTTGGCCGGGTCGGCTTTCGAGTAGAGTTGCTGCAATTCGGCGACGATTTCTTGAACGGTGTGCCGGCCGTCGCAGCGCTCGACAATTTCCAGGCTTGGTCCATTCAGTCGCAGCGCGCGCTCCGGCATGAGCAATGTGCGCGGCTGCTGGCTCTTTTCGTTCATTCGGCAGCCCGGGGCCAGTCGCGGACGGCTATCGAGTTCGATGCTCATACGGAGCCCGCCTCCGCCGCGGGGCGAAACGCACCTGGCGGAGGCCAGCCGGGATTCACGTAAGAAAAATAGAGAGCGTCGAGCTGCGCCCAGAGAATGTCGCATTTGGCGCGGAGGGCGGCGTGCGCTTTGTCCTGCTCATCGCGAGTGCGTGCGTGTTCGACGACCCAAGCAAGCGCGAAGTCGGCGTCTTCGGGAGCTTGCGTGAGACGGCCGGTGAAATAGTCCAGCCCGCTCGAGAGCCAGGGATAGTGCTGGCGCAAGCGATCCATGCGTAGCGTGATAAGTTTCTTCGAAAATAATTCAGTAAGTGAAGAAGCTACGGCTTCGAGATGCGAACGCGTCGAGACGAAATCCACGTAAGCCTGAACGGCGTACCGCGTTGCCGGAAGAATTCCTTCGCCTTGCAGTGCCTGGTCGCGGGAAAGGCCGGTGGCTTCGACCAGCCGCAGCCATTTCTCAATGCCTCCCGGTTTCACGCCGTCGCCGTCGTGATCCAGAATGCGCTTGCGCCACGCGAGCCGAAAAGCCGGATCCTCGCTACGCGCCAGGATGGCCGCATCCTTGATGGGAATGCGGCTTTGATAGTAATAGCGATTCAAAGCCCATGCCTGAAGCTGGCCGCGCGTCAGTTTTCCTTCGTGCATGAGCGCATGAAATGGGTGCTTGTGGTGATAGCGCTCTTCCCCAATAGCGTGGAATCCCGCGATGAAGGCGGCTTCCGAAAGCGGCGGCGCGTAGATGGTCTGGACTTGAGTCATATCGCGAGTTCCATTCCATCATAGGCGATTTCCCACCCGGCATCACGCACGATGCGGGATTCCGGGCTCTCGTCATTCAATATCGGATTGGTGTTGTTGATATGAACGAGGACGCGGCGCGTTTTGCTCGGCCGAAACGCCTGGCGGAGCAGGCCGCGGTCGCCCCACAAAGGCAAATGGCCCATTTGGCGGGCGGATTTGCTTCCTTTTTGGATCGAGTTGAGCTCGTCGTCTTTCCAGAAAGTTCCGTCGAGCAAGGCCAGGTCGCTCTCTTCGACGAGGCGCAACCAGTGGTCGCCAATTCCGGGAAGGTTTGGGGCATAGAAAAGCCTTTTTTCTTTGGAAACAAACGTCAGCCCGATGACGGCTTCTTCCGGGGCGAGCGTATTGCGCAGCGATTCGCTAACGTAATCCGGAAAGCTTCCGTTGAGCGTTACCGCTTTGCAGAAAAGGCCGCTTTTCTTATCCGCTGCCGACGCCGGTATGAGAGGCACAAGGCGATCCAGCGGGAGCGTCTCCCACTTGACGGGCGGTTGGGAACGCGCCAGCACCCGAAAGAGGCTATTTTCTTCCGTGAGGATGCGCCGCACGGCTATCGTCGAGAAGATTTGCAGGGGTTGGAATTCGCGCATATGAAGCAGCCCCATGACTGCGTCTACGTCGGCACTTGTCAAGACCACGGAGTGGAGCGGCGAGTTTCGCGAGCCTGTCGGTGGGACAAAATCAGCGGAAGAGAGAATCTGTTGGCGGAGGTCGGGGGAAGCGTTTAACAGAAACCAGCGTGCGCCGTCGGGTGAGATTGCGGCTTGCGTCTGAGTTCTAGCCCGAGCCTTCAACGTGCCGGAACGCACGCCGACACACTGGGGGCACGCACAATTCCATTGGGGAAAACCGCCCCCGGCAGCGGAGCCGAGGACTTTAACGCGCATACAAGCACGCCGCCAGATGACCGCGGGGCGCGGTCAAGGCTTTACAGCTCGGCGTTGGCGTACGAACTAATCTCGCAGTTCAGATCGATCTCTTCGTGCTGAGGCGTTGTCCATTCCATGGTCGGAGGCTCCTGATGCCACACGGGAATTGAGAATCAAACCGTTTTGCAGTGTATCACGACAAAGAACTGGAGGGAAGAACCCACCTAAAAGTGGTGTGTTGCAGTGGCGTAAGCAGTCCTACGAAGGGTAGAGATGCCTCACAAGAAAAACCACAACCTGTAGTAGGGAAAATTCCAGATTCTCCAGCGTAGTAAGAAAACACAAATTTTTCAACAGGCCGCATATTTTCTCTTGACAAAGCGCAAAACCAACCTATGATGTGGCGAGAAGTGGGAGAGAGTGGTCAGTAGTAGAGCAAAGTAGAGCTTCTCCCGGGGCCATCCAGACGTTCTCGAGGGCAATCGTGAACGTAAGCACGTTGGGCGTCCAAAACCAGCCATTGAACAGGGACTATGAAGCTGCGGGGAAACTGTCCGGCGAAAGTCGACGAGAAGGGGCGTCTCAAGATTCCCTCAGTGTTTTTGGACGAGCTCAAGGAGTACGGCAACCAGTTTTATATCACAAGTACGACGGGCGAGACGGCAAGAATTTATCCCATGAAGGTTTGGTCGGAAATCGAGGACCGCTTGGCGCAATTGCCGAGCACGCACGTGGCGAAGCAGAAGTTCCTGTTGCGGACCAGCTATTTCGGGCAGCAGGCCGAATTGGATGGGCAGGGCAGAGTGCTATTGCCTTCCGTGCTGCGCGACGCCGCGCAAACGATGGGGGAAGTGGATGTGTACGGGGCGCTGAATTATCTCGAAGTGATGAACCATACGCGGATGCTCGATAAGTTGAAGAACGAGCCGTATACGGCTGCCGATGATACGGCGCTGGGAATTTAGGAAGTAAAGAAGTAAGGAAATAATGAAGTAACGAATTGCAAGTTTCAGGTTCGATGGGGCGGGGCGGTAATACGAAGGGCTAAACAGATTGAGTGCGGCGCATACGCCGGTGATGTTGCAAGAGGTGCTGGAATGGCTGGGCATCAAACCGGAAGGAACGTACCTAGACGCAACGCTGGGAGCCGGCGGGCATTCGGAAGCGATCGCCGCAAAGCTGACTTCGGGCAGGTTGATCAGCCTGGACCGGGACGCACAGGCGTTAGAGCTGGCGCGGGAACGGTTGAAGAGCTTCGGGGCGAAGGTGACGGTCGTGCAGTCGCCCTTCTCGAGGATTGCGGAGGTCGTACAAGAGTTGGGGATTCCGAAGGTGGACGGGGTCTTGGCCGACTTGGGAGTTTCGAGCATGCAGCTTGATCAAGGGCAGCGGGGATTTTCGTTCCGCGAAGCGGCCGCCCTGGATATGCGCATGAATACCGCCGATGAGTTGACGGCGGACGAGATTGTGAATCAGTGGTCGGAAAAAGAAATCGCCGACCTGCTCTACCGCGAAGCGGATGAGCACGATTCCAGAAGGATCGCCAAGGCGATCGTGCGGGCAAGGCCCGTACGTGATACCGCGCACTTGGCAACGACTGTGGCAGGGGCCCGTAAGCAATGGGGAAGGCAGAGACTGCATCCCGCAACAAAAACGTTTCTGGCGCTGCGGATCGCGGTGAATCGAGAGATGGAGGAACTCGGGCAGTTTCTTTCACGGACCCCTGCTGCATTAAATTCCGGCGGCCGCCTGGTGGTGCTTAGCTACCACTCGCGCGAAGACCGCATTGTGAAGCACGCGTTCCAAGAGGAAGAGCGTCAGAGAACGCTCAAAGTGCTCACCCGGCACGTGATCCAGCCGACCGAAGAAGAGAAGGCGGCCAACCCGCGTTCGCGAAGCGCGAAACTGCGGTGCGCAGAAAGAGTGTAGTTATGAAGGGCAAGAAGAAGAGAGTCGTGACGGCGGAATTCCATACCGTCAAGCGGATTGATAACTCGCGTTTGGTGCGCAGCCTCGAGCCGGCAAAGATGCGCAGTTTGTTGCGCACCGTGGCGATGGGAAGTCTCGTGGCTGCGTTTTTCATGCTCTATATCTTTCAGCATTTCCGCTGCATCGATTTGAGTTTTCAGCTCGAAGATTTGAAAGGCCAGCAGACGAAGGCCGCCGCGCTGAATTCGGAGCTGAAACTGGAGATTGCCGGACTCCGCGATCCCATGCGCATCGATATGATCGCTCGCCGCCGTCTCGGTCTGACCGAACCCTTGCCGACGCACGTCCAAGACTACGAAGCGCCGGATGGCGCGGAAGAGGCCGCCGTGCAGTATGTGCGGCCCAATCGAGCGCCGTGATTCCGCCGACCGGCGTTGTTTTCCAAAACGAAAAATTTCCCGTTAGTTTGAACTCCCAAACGGAGTGTTTGCCGAGCTGAATTCATCATGCAACGAGATCGCGTCCACGTCCGTTTGCTCATTATCGCCGGCGTCGCGTTCTTGTGGATGGGCGCGGTTTTCGGGCGGCTCACCTACCTCCAACTCTATCGCCACAGCGAGTATCTTTCGCGCGCTCTGCGCCAGCAGCAACGCACCTTCGAAATAACTCCCGAGCGCGGCGCGATTTACGATCGTAACGGCCAGCCGCTGGCTATGAGCATTCCCGTGGATTCCGCATTTGCCGTGCCCTCGGAAATCGTGGATGAGCATCTCGCGGCGCGGCTGCTCTCGGGTGTGGTCAACAAGCCGCAAGAAGAGATTGAAGCGCGGCTCGAATCTTCACGGGCATTCGCCTGGATCGCGCGAAAGCTGCCGCCCGAAAAAGCCGATGCGATCAATAAGCTAAACCTGAAGGGCATCTACCTCCAGAAAGAAAACCAGCGCTTTTATCCGAAGCGCGATCTTGCCGCGCACGTGCTGGGTTTTGTCGACGTCGACGAAAAGGGACTGGCGGGGATCGAGCGCGAACTGGACAGCCAGATTCGTGGCAAGAGTGAACGTATCGTGGTGATGGCCGACGCAAAGCAGCGCTGGTTCGATGGCGGAGAAGCGCAGCGCGAACGCGGCGCGAGCGTGGTCCTAACTCTGGATGAAAAGATTCAATACACCGCGGAGCGGGAGCTTGCCGCGACGATTGCCAAGACACACGCTTCCGCGGGTACGGTCATAGTAATGAATCCCAGCAACGGAGAAATTCTGGCGCTGGCCAATTGGCCCAAATTCAATCCCAACAAAGCAGGCGACGCGCCATCCGAAAATTGGATGAATCGCGCCGTAAGCGCGATCTATGAGCCTGGATCAACCTTCAAACTGATCACTCTAGCCGCGGCGCTCGATCAAGGGATTACGCGGCCTGACGAAGTGTTTGATTGCGAGAATGGAAGTGTCCTGGTCGCCGGGCACCGCATTCACGACCACAAGCCGTATGGCTTGCTGAACGTTGCTGGCATTCTCGCAAATTCGAGCGACGTGGGAGCGATCAAAATTGCGCTGCGTCTCGGCTCTCCGAAATTCTACGACTACATCCGCGCGTTCGGTTTTGGGAGCAAAACCGGTGTGGAATTGCCGTACGAAAGCCGCGGCCAACTAGCGCGCGTTGAGGATTGGGAACCAATCGCCATCGGCTCGATTTCTATGGGCCAGGAAGTCGGAGTCACGCCGATCCAGTTGGTCAGTGCGGTCTCCGCAATTGCCAACGGCGGATTGCTTTACAAGCCGCGCGTGATTTCCGAATTGCGCCGTGGAGATAACGCGCTGCCGGCAGAAGGACTATGGGCGGAGCAAGAACCCAAGCGCGTCATTCGCCCCGAAACGGCGGCGACCCTGCGCCGGTTGATGGAAGGTGTCATCTTGCACGGAACCGGGACCTCTGGCCCATCTTGATGGGTGGACGTCAGCCGGGAAAACGGGTACGGCGCAAAAAATCGATCCAGCGACCGGACACTATTCGCCGACGCAATACGTCGCTTCGTTTACGGGATTTGCGCCCATCAATAATCCGGCTGTGACCATTCTTGTGTCGCTGGATTCGCCCGTCGGGCTGCATGAAGGCGGAGAGGTGGCTGCGCCGGTATTCAAACGCATCGCCGAACAGGTTTTGGCGTATCTCGATGTCCCGCGCGATGTTCCGCTGAATCCCAAGCTCATCGAGACCGCTTATATGAAGCGATCCAGCGAGGATGCGAGCGCGCTCGAAGATTCCTCGGCCGTGGATTTCTCTGGCCAGCCCGACGCGGCCCCAGCCGCATCCCAGATGACAAATGTTGCCGGGCGGCAAAAGCCGGCCTCCATGAAGCCGGTCCTGACGGTGGCGGTGGATCAAGGCGGCGACATCGAAGTGCCTGATTTCTCGGGAAAAACGATGCGTGACGTAACGGACATTGTTTTGCGGCTTGGTCTCGAGCCTGTTCTGGTTGGAAGCAATCTTGCTACCGATCAATCCCCGGCGGCCGGAGCCAAGGTGAGACGCGGCGCCAAAATCACCGTGCAGTTCGGGACACCGCTCGAGAAGAAATCGAAGCTGCGCCCGGGAATCAGGAATTAGGATGAGAACTGGATTGAGCCAACTAGAAGACACCAGCAACTGCAAAACGAACCACACCGAAGAGTGCCGGGAAGATTCGTCGCCGTCCCGCGCTTCCATTCGAAAGATAAAGCTTTGCGATTTGTTGCAAGGGACGGAGGCGAGCATTGCACCCTCCGCGGGAGAACTGGAAATTCGCCAAGTCGCTTGCGATTCCCGCAAAGTGCAGCCTCGTGCGCTTTTTTTTGCGCTGCACGGCGCGAAAGCGGACGGCAACACGTTTATTCGCGATGCGGTTTCTCGTGGCGCGGCAGCGATCGCCAGCGAAGATGCCGCGCCATCGGCGCATTCCCTCGAGTGTGGCCTGGATTCAAGTGCGCGACGCGCGCAAAGCGCTCGCAGTTGCGGCGGCGAACTTCTTCGGGCATCCCGCGCAAGCTTTGCAACTCGTAGCGGTCACCGGAACCAATGGCAAGACCACGACCACGTCGCTGGTGGATGCCATCATCAAAGCTTCGGACGCCAAGACCGGTCTTTTCGGGACGATCGCCTATCACACGCCGCTAGGCGAATATCCCGCGCCGAACACCACACCGGAATCCGTCGACCTCCAGGGTTTTCTTGCCGAGATTCGCGATGCAGGCGGGCGCTATGGCGTGCTGGAAGCGAGTTCGCACTCGCTCGCGATGGACCGCCTGTGGGGCTGCCATTTCGCCGCCGCGGTTTTCACGAACCTTACGCGCGAGCACATGGATTATCACAAGACCTTCGAGGATTATTTCGCGGCGAAAAAAAGATTGTTCGAAGGCACCGGCGCTGGCGCCCCGGAAGTCGCCATCCTTAACACGGACGACGAGTACGGCAAGCGGCTGGTCGGCTTGGCAAAGAAAACCGTGACCTATGGCCTCGAATCCGATGCGGAAATCACCACAAAAAAGTTTCAACTCACGTTCAACGGCCTGGCCTTCACGGCGCAAACGCCGGATGGAAAAGTGCAAGTTGCCTCGCCACTCGTGGGCCGCATCAACGTCTACAACATTCTCGCCGCGATTGGCGCGGCGCAGGCTCTTGGGCTTTCCACGGAGACCATCGAAGCCGGAATTCGCGGCCTCGAAAGCGTTTCCGGCCGCTTCCAGCGCATCGATCTGGGCCAGCCCTATTTCGTGGTGGTCGATTACGCCCACACCGACGACGCGCTGGAAAATCTCATCCGTACCGCGCGCGAACTAAATCCCAAAGGCCGCATCATCACGCTCTTCGGATGCGGCGGCGGAAAAGACCGCACCAAGCGTCCAGTCATGGGCGAAGTGACGGGACGTTTGAGCGACCTGACGATTCTCTCGAGCGACAATCCGCGCACCGAAGATCCGCTGAAAATCATCAGCGACATCATTGTGGGTCTGCAAAAAACCAGCGGAAAATATTTGATCGAACCGGACCGTGAAAAAGCCATCGGTGTGGCAATGGACGAAGCGCGCGCGGGAGACATCGTTCTGCTCGCAGGCAAAGGCCACGAAAATTATCAAATTCTCGCGGACCGGACCTTGGAATTTGACGATCGCGACATAGCGAGGCGTGCTCTGCGGGAACGAGGCTATGCCGAAGCTCATACAGAAATTGGCAGGGGAACGCCGAAAAACGGCTCAAAGTTTGGCACGTAGCGCGCTTGTCTAGCTTGGCTAGAAAGTGTGGCGAGGGCGCGCGAGCCAGATGTCAACTCGCGAAAGGAGGAGCCCTCAAAATACGGTGACTACAAACCGATACGCGGGGTATTTGCGTAAAGCAAACCCCTTGAGGCATTTATGCGGTGGACGATTGCACAAGTGGCTGGCGCTTTGGGTGCTAGGGCGGGGGCGGGACTCGACCCCCTGGCCCGGGTGGCCGGCGTCTCGATTGATTCTCGCACGCTACGTGCCGGAGAACTGTTTGTTGCCATCCACGGACCGCGTCACGATGGACACGATCATGTGCCGAGTGCGCTGGGACGCGGAGCCATCGCTGCGATGGTGGCGGAGCCGCAAGCCCACCGCTACGGCGAAGCCATCCGGAATCGCTGCATCGTCGTGGGCGACACTTTCGAAGCGCTCAAGCAGCTCGCCCGCGCGGTTCGCGAAGCCTGGGGCGGCAAAATTGCCGGCGTCACAGGCTCCGTGGGCAAGACCACTACGAAAGAGATCCTGGCGGCACTGCTGGGCGCGAAGCTCCGGGTCCTGAAATCGGAAGGAAATTTTAACAACGAGTACGGCTTGCCGCTGACGCTTTTTCGTTTGGAAGAAACGCATCAAGCGGCGGTGCTCGAGATGGGCATGTCGCGGCGCGGCGAGTTGGCCCGCCTCGCGGCGATTGCGTGCCCCGATGTTGGCGTGGTGACGCGCGTCGCTCCCGCGCATCTGGAATTTTTCTCGTCGGTCGAAGAGATTGCGCTGGCAAAGCGCGAGTTGATCGAAGGATTGAATGGACATGATTCCACTGCCGTGTTGAACGCCGACGATCCGCGCGTGGCCGCGTTCGGTGCGTTTGCCCCCGGGCGCGTGCTCACTTACGGAATCGATGCGCCGGCGTTTTTCTCTGCTTCCGCCATCGAAGACCGCGGTGCACTGGGCTCAGCGTTTGACTATGTGAGTCCGGAAGGCCGGGTGCGGCTCGAGCTCCCCGTCGCCGGCCGCCACGCGATTTATAACGCGCTGGCCGCGCTCGCCGCGGCAAGTGTTTGGAACATCGGCGCTGCCGAAGCGCAAAGCGTTTTTCGGACGCTGCGCGTTCCCGCGATGCGCGGCGAACTGCTGCGTTTTTCCAATGGTGCCGCGTTGATCAACGACAGCTACAACTCGAGCCCCGCTGCTCTCCACGCCATGGTTTCGGTTCTGGCGGCAACGCCGAATTTTCAGCGCAGAATTCTGGCCGCCGGAGAAATGCGCGAGCTCGGCGTTGCATCCCCGGCGTTGCACCGCGAGGCGGGCATTTTCGCAGCGAAGACTGGCAAGCTCGATTGGGTGATTGGCGTCGAAGGCGACGCTCGAGAAATCGTGGAAGGTGCCATTTCCGCGGGAATTCCTCGTGCGCAGACGCGCTTTTTCCCCTCTTCTGAAGACGCGGCGAGATTTTTGGAAGAGCTCATTGCGCCGGGTGATGTGCTGCTGGTGAAGGGCTCTCGGGGAGTGAAAATGGAGCGCATCGTGGAAACGCTTCTCACTCGTCACGCCGCTCCCGGCGAAATTCCACGGCAGGAGGTACGCCACTAAAATGCTCTACTACCTCCTCTACCACGTTCTGCAGCGTTACTTCAGCCCGCTCAACGTTTTTCGCTACATCACGGTGCGCACCGTCTACGCCAGCCTGACAGCCATGTTTCTCGGCCTCGTCTTCGGTCCCTGGCTCATTCGCCGCTTGCGCGAACTGCAAATCGGCCAGTACATCCGCGAAGAGGGCCCCCAGGAGCATCAGAAAAAAGCCGGCACACCGACGATGGGCGGTGTGCTGATCGTCTTGTCGACGGCTGTGCCCACGCTGCTTTGGGCCGATTTGACCAATCCCTTTATTCTCCTTTCGCTTTTCGCTCTCATCGGTTTTGCGGCCATTGGTTTCATCGACGACTATGCGAAAGTTTCCAAGCAAAGAAACCTCGGGCTGACCGCCAAAAAGAAAATCTATTTTCAGGTCTTTGTTAGCTTGATAGTCGGTATCTCCTTGCTCGTGCTCGTTACGCATTACGCATACTCAACGCAGTTGATGATTCCGTTTCTCAAACGCCTGCACCCCGACCTGGTGTTCCATTCTCTGATGAATTCGCCGCACCTCTGGCCCTTGGCGTTTCTTCCGTTCCTTGCTTTTGTCTGCGTCGTGATCGTCGGCTCTTCCAATGCTGTGAACCTGACGGACGGCCTCGACGGTCTGGCCATCGGCTGCACCGTAATCGCCGCCGGCGCGCTCACAGTGCTGACCTACGTCAGCAGCAACTCGCGCTGGGCCACCTATCTCGAAATTCAGTACATCCCGCGCGTCGGCGAACTCACTGTCTTTTGCGGCGCGCTGGTGGGCGCCTCGCTCGGCTTTCTTTGGTACAACGCCCACCCCGCCGAGATTTTCATGGGCGACGTCGGCTCGCTCTCCCTGGGCGGTACGCTAGGCACGGTCGCGGTCATCATCAAGCAGGAAATTCTCCTGTTTTTCGTGGGCGGCATTTTCGTTATCGAAGCACTTTCGGTGATCTTGCAGGTCGGCTCATTCAAGCTGCGCGGCAAACGCATCTTCCGCATGGCGCCCATTCACCACCACTTTGAATTGCTTGGCTGGAGCGAATCGAAGGTCATTGTCCGTTTTTGGATTGCCGCGCTCGTCTTCGCGCTTTTCGCGCTGACGACGCTGAAATTGAGGTAGCGCGCATTTGCATCCAAGCGCGCCTGCAAAGAAACAATGCCTGTTGCAACCGAACTTCGGGGAAAGCGCGTGCTGGTCGTTGGGCTGGCGCGTACTGGCGTGGCCACCGCGCTTTTTTGTGCCGCGAGGGGCGCGCGTGTGACGGCCACCGATTCCCGCGGCGAAACCGAAATCGGCGAAGCCATCGCCAAACTTAAAAACGCGCAAGTGGCTCTCGAACTTGGCGCCCACCGCGAGAAAACTTTTATCGAGCAGGACTTGATCGTTCCCAGCCCCGGCGTGCCCGCTGACGAACCGCATCTTCAAGCTGCGCGCGCCAAAGGCGTCACGATTTGGAGCGAAATCGAGCTGGCCTACCGCTTTCTAAAAGGCCGCCTGATCGGCATAACCGGTTCGAACGGCAAGACCACAACCACCTCGCTCGTCGAACACGTTTTGAAAACCGCCGGGATGCAGACCATC
This sequence comes from uncultured Acidobacteriota bacterium, assembly GCA_963804545.1. Taxonomy (GTDB): domain Bacteria; phylum Acidobacteriota; class Terriglobia; order Acidiferrales; family UBA7541; genus Acidiferrum. The sequence continues at coordinate 144,673 of CAWDQW010000003.1, read as the reverse complement.
CTTGCGGGAAATATCGGGACGCCGCTCATCGGCTGTGTCGATGCGATGACGGACAACACCTTTACAGTCGTTGAACTCAGCAGCTTCCAGCTCGAACTAATCGATACCTTCCGTCCAAATATCGCCGTCTTTCTGAACCTGACTCCCGACCATCTCGACCGCCACCACACCCTCGAAGCCTACGGCGCCGCAAAAGCGCGAATATTCGAAAATCAAATCGGCGACGATGCCTCCATCTTGAATGCCGATGATGCAGCCACCACGCCCTACGCTCCGTCGCTGCCGCGCGTCTACTGGTTCAGCAGAAAGCAGCGCGTCGCGCAAGGCTCCTACGTTCGCGGCGAGGAAATCGTTTTTCGGCAAGACGGCTCGGAAGAAGTTCTCCTAAAGCTCAAGGACATTCCGCTGGCCGGTGCGCACAATGTAGAAAACGTGCTGGCCGCCGCTGCCGCCGCGCGTATCGCCGGTGCGCCCGCCTCAGCTATCGCCAAAGGCGTGCGCTCCTTCGCGGGAGTCGAGCACCGCCTCGAATTTGTCGCGGAAATCGCCGGCGTGCGCTATTACAACGATTCCAAGGCCACCAACGTGGACGCCACGCTCAAGGCGCTCGACGCCTTCCCCGGCCGCATCCTCATCATTCTCGGTGGCAAAGACAAGGGGAGCGACTACACCGTCCTGCAAAAGCCTCTGCGAGAAAAAGCGATTCTCGCTCTGCTCATCGGCGCCGCCGCCGAAAAAATCGAAAGCCAAATCTCCGGCAGCGTGGCCCTCGAACGTGCGGAAACGCTCGATCGCGCCGTCGAAACCGCCTCACACGCCGCCCAACGCGGCGACGTCGTGCTCCTCGCGCCTGCGTGCGCCAGTTTCGACCAATTTCAAAACTACGAGCAGCGCGGACGCGTCTTCAAAAATTTAGTCAAGCAGCTCGAAACGCAAGCCGCGGGCGCGACTTCCGGAAAAGGGTGAACGAACGTGCCGAGACGTCTCGAAATGGATCGTTGGCTGTTTGGCGTGACGCTCGTGCTTTGCCTGGTGGGCGCCGTGATGATTTTCAGCGCCTCCGCCGTCACCGCCGAAAGTAAATACTCCCACTCCTATTATTTTCTCGTTCGCCAAGCCATCTGGCTGGCCTTCGGTCTCTTGGGAATGTTCGCCCTGATGCGTACGGACTACCGCCGCCTTCGCGAGCCCGCGGTTGTCTATTCGAGCGTGTGCCTCGTCCTGCTGCTTCTGGTCGGAACTTTGTTCTTGGACAAATCGCACGAAACGCATCGCTGGATCCGCTATGGCCCCGTTGGCGTTCAGCCATCCGAACTGGCCAAGCTCGCCGTCATTCTTTATCTTGCGTGGTTCCTCGACCAAAAGCGCCGCAATAAAGCGTCCATGGAATTCTGCAAAGAGGATCTGCTCCAGACCATCCTTCCGGCCGCGGGCCCGGTGCTCATCTTCGTCTGCTTGATTCTGGCGCAACCCGACATGGGCACTGCCGTCGATATTGTCCTGGTCGCCACAACGATTCTTTTTGCCGCCGGGATGTCCTGGAAATGGATTGTCGGCGGATTTGCCACTTCGTTGCCCATCGCCTATCTTCTCGATCACTCGCGTGGCCTACCGCAACGCGCGCTGGAGTTCTTTCATCCATCCCGATTCCGATCCGCAAGGCGCCGGCTTTCAGTTGATGCAGTCGCTTATCGCGGTCGGCTCCGGAGGCTTCACCGGCGTCGGTCTGATGGAAAGCAAACAAAAACTCTTCTACTTGCCCGAAGCCCACACCGATTTTATTTACGCCGTAATCTGCGAAGAACTCGGTTACATCGGCGCAGTGTTAGTCATCGCGCTATTCCTCGTTTACGGCTGGCGCGGCCTACGCGCCGCCTTCGCCGCCCCGGACGGTTTCGGTCGTCTGCTGGCCCTTGGCATCACCGCCCTGGTTCTCAGCCAAGCCCTCATCAATTTCGCGGTAGTTCTCGGCATGGTGCCCACAAAAGGCATCCCGCTCCCATTTGTCAGCTACGGCGGCTCCAGCCTCATGGTCATGCTCCTAGCCACAGGAGTCCTTCTAAACATCAGCCAGCAGGCGACAGAAGCATGAGCGATCTAGATCGAGTCGCGAAGCATGTCCCCGTAGGGGCACGCCACGTCGAGCCCGTCTTTGTAGGGGCGGGGCTTGCCCCGCCCGAACGCCCAGGCCGCAACCATGAAACTCCTGATCGCCGGCGGCGGCACAGGCGGCCACGTAATCCCCGCGATAGCCATTGCCAAAGAATGGCTTTCCCGCGGCAAAGAAAGAGAAGTCGTGTTAGTAGGAACCGAACGCGGAATCGAAATGAAGCTAGTCCCCCAAGCCGGCCTGCCGCTGGAAACGCTGCGCGTCGCCGGCCTAAAAGGGAAAGGGGGCGCCACGCTCGCTAAAAAATCTCGCCATGCTGGTGCCCGCGATGCAAGACGCGCGCCGCGTCCTAAAAAAGCACAAACCCATCGCTGCCTTTGGCGTAGGTGGTTATGCCGCGGGTCCAATGCTTTTGGCGGCATGGCTCAACCATGTCCCCATCGTCATTTTCGAACCAAACGCCGAGCCCGGCCTAACCAACAAACTCCTTGGCGAAGCTCTCCAAACGCATCGCCACCGGCTATGAAATTTCTGCACGGGCCTGGGGAAAAAAGGCCGTAGTAACAGGCTGCCCCGTCCGCTCCGAGTTTTTCTCGATTACTCCCCGAAAACTCGAAAAGCCCTTCCGCCTGCTCATCACCGGCGGAAGCCAGGGCGCGCTGCCCATCAATCGCACGTTCGTTGATGCCATGGATCGGCTCGCCGCGCGAAAAAACGATCTCTCCATCGTGCATCAAACCGGCGAACGCGATTATAATGCGGTACGCACCGCCTATGCGCGGCGCGAAATTAACGCGGAGGTTGTCCCCTTCCTCACCAATATGGCCGAGCGCTTTGCCTGGGCCGATGTCATCGTTTGCCGAGCAGGAGCCATCACCGCCGCGGAAATCGCCGCCGCCGGACGCGCCGCCATCTTCATCCCCTTCGGAGCCGCCACCGATAGCCACCAGCTTCGCAACGCGCAAGAAATGCAGCGGGCCGGCGCTGGCCGTGCTCATTACGGAAAACGAGCTTACTGCCGAGCGTCTCACCAGCGAAATTTTCAGCTTGATCGACCATCCGGACCAAATCGAAACGCAAGCCAACGCCGCACTCTCGCTGGCCCGCCCTGACGCCACGCGCGACATCGTCAACCTGATCGAAGAGGCCGCCAACGTGCAAGGAATTGCTCCGAGGGCAAACCCATGATGGTCTCTTTTCGCAATTTTCAGCGCATTCACCTGGTGGGCATAGGCGGCATCGGCATGAGCGGCATCGCCGAAGTGCTGCTCACGCTTGGCTATTCGGTTTCGGGCTCCGATACCAAACCCTCCAACATCACCGAGCGCCTGCAAAATCTTGGCGCTACGATCCACGAGGGCCACAAAGCCGTCAACGTCGAAGGCGCCCACGTGGTCGTAACTTCTTCGGCCATCCGGCAAGACAATCCCGAAGTCGTTGAAGCGCACAAACGAAAAATCCCGGTTATTCCGCGCGCCGAAATGCTTGCCGAGCTAATGCGCCTCAAATACGGCATCGCCGTCGCGGGAGCCCACGGCAAAACGACCACTACCTCGATGGTCGCTTCCGTTCTCAACGCCGCGCATCTCGATCCAACCTTCGTCATCGGCGGCCGCGTCAATCAAGCCGGCACCACCGCGCGCCTCGGCAAAGGCGAATACTTCGTCGTCGAAGCCGACGAAAGCGACCGTAGCTTCCTGATGCTCGCCCCGGTCGTCGCCGTCGTCACCACCATCGATCGCGAGCACCTCGACCAATACACCTCGCTCGCCGACATTCAAGGCGCCTTCATCCAGTTCGTGAATCGCGTCCCCTTCTACGGCGCCGCCATCCTCTGCCTCGACGAGCCAAACGTGCAAGCCATTCTTCCCGATGTGAAGCGCCCCATCATCACCTACGGCACTTCGAGCCAAGCCGACCTAGTCATTAGCGACGTGAAACTCGAAGGACTCGGCAGCGACTTCCGGCTCACCTTCAAAGGCGAAGACCTCAGCATGTTCCATCTCATGCATCCCCCCGGTATCCACAATGTCCGCAACGCCGCCGCCGCTGCAGCCGTCGCCCTCTATCTAAATGTTCCCAGCGACCTGATCCGCGAAGGCCTCGCGAAATTCACCGGCGTAGGCCGCCGTTTCGATATCAGAGGCATCGTCAACGACATCGCCGTCATCGACGACTACGGCCATCACCCCGTCGAAATTCGCGCCACGCTCGAAGCGGCGCGTGGCTGCAAGTTCAACCGCCTGCTGGTTCTCTTCCAGCCTCACCGCTTCTCCCGCACCCAGCATCTCTGGGACGAATTCTGCCGCGCCTTCAACCAAGCCGACATTCTCGTCCTGTTAGATATCTACGCGGCGAGCGAAGCGCCTATCCCCGGGATCACCAGCGAAGCCCTGGCCAACGCCATTCGCGAAGTCGGCCACAAAAATGTTCACTATTTCCGTTCCATGCAGGACGGCATCGAATTCCTCCTGCACGAAGCTCGCGCTGGCGACGCCATCATGACTATTGGCGCCGGAAACGTCAGCCGCGCCAGCAACGAACTCATGGTTCTTCTAGGTACGGAAAATCCGACCCGCGATCCGACTCCTCATGCGCATTGAAGATCCCAAAATCGTCGTGGCATTGCCCGAGCTGGGTGTCCAGCTCAAGCCGCGCACATCCCTGGCCGAGCTCACGTCCCTCGGCATCGGCGGCACGACCGACCTGCTTCGCCTAACGAATCATGAAGCAATTCCTGACCTCCTAAACCTGCTCGACGCGCAAAACGTGCCCCACAAATTTCTAGGCGGCGGCTCAAACCTGCTCGTCGGCGACGGCGAACTCCCCTGGGTCGTCCTCCAACTCGCCTCTCCAACGCCCGACATCGTCCTCGAAGGCAATTTTGCCCAAGTCGATGCCGCCGCCGACCTCGGCCGCACCGTAACCTTCTGCGCCAAGCACGACCTCGGCGGCATGGAAGGCCTCATCGGCGTCCCCGGTACCATCGGCGGCGCCCTCCGCATGAACGCCGGCGCCTACGGCATGCAAATCGGCAGCTACGTCCGCGAGGTCAAGCTCTACCGTGCCGCCGCCCGCAAACTCGAAACTCTCGAAGGCGATCAAATTTCTTTCGAATACCGGCACACATCTTTTGCGCCTGATGATATGATGCTCGCAGTGAAGCTGGAATTACCCTCCAAACCGTATCGCGAAATTCTCAAAGGGATTCGTATCTGCAACGAAAAGCGCCGCGCAAGCCAGCCGCTCGGGCAGAAAAGCGCCGGTTGCATCTTCAAAAACCCTCCAGGCGCTTCCGCCGGACGCATGATTGATGAGCTCGGCCTCAAAGGCCTGAGCGTGGGCGACGCCCGCGTCAGCGACCGCCACGCCAATTTTTTTGTAAACGCAGGCAAAGCTTCCGCGAAGGACATGCTCGCGCTGATCGCCGACGTCCGCGAGCGCGTCGAAAAATCTTTCGGCGTCATTCTCGAGCACGAGGTGGTCGTTTGGAACGCGTAAAAGCCATGCAACGCGGCAACGCCGCGGCCGCCGAGCCTTACCGCCCGGAGCTGCTCGCCGATGAAGAGCCGCGCTATCTGCGCCGCCAAAAGCCTCTCGAAATTCGCCGCAAAAAATTTGGCGGCCGAAGCTGGACTTTCTATCGCCGCGTTTTGGTATGGACCGTCGTCGGCGCAACGGGCATCACGCTGCGCCATCGTCGCTGGCCGCTTCTTGCTCTATTCGCCGCAAGTCCTGCTTCTCAAGCCCGATCAAATCGAGCTGACCGGCAACCACATCGTCAGCCGCGAAGCCGTTCTTCAGCCTTTTGCCCGCGACCGCAACCGCAGCGTGCTCCGCATTCCGCTCGATGCCCGCCGCGCCGAACTCGAAGCATTGCCCTGGGTCGAATCCGCCAGCGTGCAACGTATTCTTCCCAATCGCATCCGCGTAGAACTAACGAACGCACTCCCATCGCGTTTTTGCGCAATGGCACTGAGCTGGCCCTAATCGACGCCCACGGCGTCATCCTCGACCGCCCCGAAGGCGAAGATCTGCATTTCCCCATCGTCGCCGGCCTTCCGGACAGCATGCCGCGCGAAGAGCGCGAGAAACGCATGCAAACCTATCAGGAATTTCTGAGAGACGCCGACGTAGTGCGCCCCGAATCCTCCGACCGCGTCAGCGAAGTCGATCTCTCCAACGCAAAAGATCTGCGCGTCGTCATGACCGGCCTGGCTTCCGCAACCGATTCGCAAGCCGTCACCGTTCACTTCGGCAACAGCGATTTCACCGGCAAATATCGCATGCTCGTCGAAAATTTCGCGCAGTGGCAGGCCAACGCCGGCCGCGTGCAGTCCATCGATTTGCAGTATTCACGGCAGGTAGTTGTGAATGCGGATAGCAACACGAACGCCGCGAAGCTGAAAAATTAAGCGCAGAGAAGTAGCGGCCAATTTAGCGGGGGCGGCGGCTTGGCAAAAAAAGATCGATACATCGTCGGGCTGGACGTCGGCAGCACGAAAACGTGCGCGCTGATCGCGGAAATTGACGAAGAGCAAGTGAAATTTCTCGCGCTCGGCGCAGCCGAATCCAAAGGCCTCCGCAAAGGCCTCATCGTCAATCTCGATTCCACGGTCAGCTCGATCCGCCGCGCCGTCGAAGAAGCCGAAGGCGTCGCCAACGTTCCTGTTGAATCCGCGGTGATCGGCGTCGCCGGCAGCCACGTGCGCGGCGTCAACAGCCGCGGCGGCATCACGCTCGGCAATCGCGCCCGCGATATCGAACGCGACGACGTTCGCCGCGCCGTCGATGCCGCCCGCAACATCACGCTTCCCGAAGATCGCGAAGTCCTCCACGTTCTCCCGCATGAATTCATGCGTCGACGCCCAAGATGGCATTCGCGACGCCGTCGGCATGGTCGGCCAGCGCCTCGAAGCCAACGTTCATCTCGTCACTTCCTCCATCGCCGCCACGCAAAATCTTGTCACCGCCGCAAATCGCGCCGGAATTTTGGTCAGCGACACCGTCCTCGAGCCGCTCGCTTCCGCCGAAGTCCTGCCTCACGCAAGACGAGCGCGACCTCGGCTGCTGCCTCCTCGATATCGGCGGCGGCACCACCGAACTCATCGTCTACGGCGGCGGCGTGGTCCGTCACACTGGCGCCGTTCCCGTTGGCGGCGACCATTTCACTAACGACCTTGCCGTCGGCCTCCGCACGCCGATCCCCGAAGCAGAAAAAATCAAGCGCCGCCACGGCTGCGCCGCATCCTCGCTTTCTACACGAAGACACTTCCATCGAAATCGCCAGCGTAGGCGACCGCCCTCCACGTACCATCTTCGCTCGCATGCTCACCGACATCATCGAGCCGCGCGCCATGGAACTTCTCGCGCTCATCCGCGACGATCTCCAGCGCGCCGGCCTCGACGGACAAATCCCCGCCGGCTTCATCCTCGCCGGCGGCGGCGCGCGCCTTAATGGCTTGATCGATCTCGCCGAGCAATCCTTCCATCTGCCCGGTCCGCATCGCGGAGCCCAAAGGTTTGGCTGATCTGCCCGAACAGGTAGCCCAGCCGGAATATGCAACGGTCGTTGGTTTGGTGATGTACGGCGCGAAAACGCGACGCAACGCCACCGCAGCGCGCCGGAAATTTTGTATCCAAATTGAAGTCCATGTTCGCAGGTGCCTCGTGACCCCTGCCCGAGCGCAGCGCCGCGAATATGGAGAAGGCTGAGGGACGCATGACCGCAAAAGACGCAGGAATTCGCATGAGCTTCAGCGAAGAGCTGCAGCCCGCAAAAATTAAAGTCATCGGTGTCGGCGGCGGCGGATGCAATGCCATCAACCGCATGATCCGCGCCAAAGTCGAAGGCGTCGAGTTCATCACCGCCAACACCGACTTGCAGGCGCTGAAACTTTCGCAGGCGCCGACGAAGCTTCAGCTTGGCGCGAAGCTGACGAAAGGACTCGGCGCGGGCGCAAATCCCGAAGTCGGCCGCAAAGCCGCGCTCGAAGACACCGACAAAATCATCGAAGCCCTCGAAGGCTCGGACATGATTTTCATCACCTCCGGCCTCGGCGGAGGCACCGGCAGCGGCGCCGCACCCGTGGTAGCTTCGCTCGCCAGTGAACTCGGCGCGTTAAGCGTCGCCGTCGTCACCAAGCCCTTCGCGTTCGAAGGCAAGCGCCGTATGCTGCAAGCCGAACAAGCTCTTGCAAGAACTGATCGGCGCCGTCGACACCGTCATCGTGATCCCCAACGAGCGCCTGATGGACACCGTCGAACGCGGCACTAGCTTCTTCGACGCCTTCCGCATCGCCGACGACATCCTTCGCCAAGCCGTGCAAGGCATCTCCGACATCATCACCGTTCCCGGCATCATCAATCGCGACTTTGCCGACGTGAAAGCCATCATGCACGGCCAGGGCTATGCCGTCATGGGCACCGCTATCGCTACAGGAACGAATCGCGCCATCGACGCCGCTAACCGCGCCATCTCCAGTCCGTTACTCGAAGACAATTCCATCCAGGGCGCGCAAGGCATCCTCATCAACATTTCCGGCAGCTCCAGCCTCACGCTGCATGAAGTTCACGAAGCCTCCAGCGTCATCCAAAAAGCCGCCCACGAAAACGCCAACATCATCTTCGGCGCGGTGATGGACGACTCGATGAAGGATGCGGTAAAAATCACCGTGATTGCCGCCGGCTTCAAGGAAGCCAACAAGAAAAACGTTGTGCAAAAGCCCTCGTTCCTTCCCAAGACCTGGAAAGCGGGCCGCGAAGTCGAAGAACCCGTCCCCGCAGCAGCAAACGCTTCCCAACGTCGTCCACCAAGTCCAGCAAAACATCCGCGACGTCAGGCCGCGAAGTCCCTGCCGACGACCTGGACGTCCCCACATTCCTCCGCCGCCAAGCCCAAAAAGCCTAACCGCCTTTTCGTTAAATTTTTGGTTTTCTCGGACCATGGGGCACGGCACGCTGTGCCCTCTTTTTTTTGCGTGGGAATCAACAGGGGATTCGTCGGTAGTTCTCCATCATCCTCATTCGCAATCGCGCAACACCGGTCACTAGTTTCCTTACCTCTTCTTCAAATGCGCCGAGCTCCTCCGCCGGTCTCGCCACTACCGAACTCAATCCCGCATGAAACTCCCGTGCTCCAGTCTTCGCAACCACTTCCCGAATATTCCCCGCGTGCAATCCGCTGCCCGGCATCACAATCAGCCGTTCGCCGACGATTCGCACCAGTTCCCCCAGCATTCCAACGCCTCCGGCGCCGTCCGCTTTCCTCCCGAGGTGAGCAGCCGCGTCGCTCCTGTTTTGATCACGGCTTCCAGCGCCCCGCGCAGATCCGCGCATTCATCGAACGACCGGTGAAAGGTGACCGGGAGTGGCCGCGCCTGCTCGACAAGCAGCTTCGCGCGCGCGACGTCCACTTCGCCATCGGCTGTCAGCAAACCCAAAACAACTCCATCCATTCCGCATTCTTTGGCTGCATCGATGTCGCGCTGCATAGCCACAAATTCATCCTCTGAATAAAAGAAATTCCCCGCGCGCGGCCGCACCATCGAAAAAACCGGCAGTCGCACTCGCCCGCGCACCGCTCTCAGCAACTCGTCGCTCGGAGTCGTCCCGCCCGCGTGCGCATTGCTGCAAAACTCAATCCGCGACGCCCCTCCGCGTTCCGCCGCCGCGGCCGCTTCGACGCTCTCCACACTTATTTCGAGAGAAAAGTTTCCGAGCATGTCCAACCTGCACTTCAACGCTAGCGAGTCTAGCATCAGCCCGAATTTTCGCGAGATTGGACGTCTTCGAATGCCACGCCCCATCAGAGATTCAGGTCAGAAACCGGCTCCGCAACCACTTGATGCTCGTCCTCGAACACGATGTAACCGGGCCGGCGCTCCTTGTACTTCGTGACGAATAGCCCGTGCTGCTCAAGGATACAGATCATCTCGTGGATTTTGGCGAGGTGAACCTTCGCCGACGATTTGAACCAGCACACACCCTTATCTTCCGCGTGTGGTGTCCTCGAACGGCGAAAGCGGCTTGGTTTTTCGAGGTGCTCGCTGAACCATTCGGTCAGCTCTTGCAGTCAATCTTGCTCAAAACTGGAAAGCTGTCCGGAGTCTCGGAGTCACGCTGCGGCGTGGAAGACACCCGTAGCGACTTTTGAAATCGGATCTACCTGGGAGACAACAAATCGGAGATACATGGTGTTTAACTCCAGTACTCTCGAAATTTACGCGATTTCTTGTGAATTGGGAAGTCTCAGCTGGCAGGAGTACGGCTCAAAGGCGAGCCAGCCGAATCGCTTGCGTCAGGCTGCCGTGCGACCAATTCCAATACATGCCCAGCAAGGCTGCTGCGTTCCAACCCCACATAAAAAGCCGCATTTCCGTTGGGCTATACGGCCGATTTTTCCAAACAACCAAAGCATCCACCACAAACCACGCCGCTCCAAACCCGAGAAATCCTGCGATCACCAAATCTCCAAAAAATACATAAACGAGCCCCGTCTCCACGCACAAAATCCCCGCGATCAATAGTTTTGAAGCCCCCGCGCCGATCATCGTCGCTGTCGTCCGCCGACCGCTCAGCCTGTCCGGCTCTATATCCATCACTTCGCCGAAGATATGTGAGTGCATGGCGAACATCGCTCCAAACACAAAAGTCTGCCACGGAAGCTGCGCCGCCCCGTTCAGCCAGTTGCTCAGAACAAACACCAAAAGATAACTCGCCTGGATCAAAACGTCGAAAGGAGGATGGCTCTTCCACCCATATCGCGGCGCATTGTAAATCCCCACTGCCAGCAACAAAGCCGCGAACCAAATTAGAATGCGCGGCCCAACAAGAAAGAAGAAAACAATCAAAAAAGGAATCTGCGCCGCCGCAATTTTCCATCGCAAAGTGGCAAGTTGTTCCGTCCCGCCCAGCGAACCGAACAGAAATGTTCCCTTGCGAGGATTGAGCCGGTCCGCTTCCGCGTCCGCGATGTCATTCACGCCATACAATAGAAATCCCAACGGAAACAAAACGTAAAAAAGTCCCAGCCAGAGCGTCCGCGAATGCAAGAAATCCGCATGCCCCAGCGGCATCAGATAAAACAAGGCCGTAGTGCTCCAAAGCCCCGGCCGCGAAACCTGCAAGAGAAAAACAAGTTCAGATGTCCGCGCGCTCTTCGCCGCAGGTTCTGTGCTGTCCGCACTCAAAGCTGGCAAGCTCGGTTCCAAAGTCACGACTCCCTGTTTTCGTTTAGACTGTTGCCGAGAACTCAAGATGTGGAATCTCTACAAGAAGACTATAGAAAAGCGATTCCTCCCAGTGCGCCTTTCGCACGGAGCGACCAAACGGGTACCAAAGCGCGGATACGGAAATAATCATCCCTCCTTCCCTTCCGTCCGGCTCCTGCGGTCGGCAATGGGTCAGTTTCCGGTTACGCAACTAACCCGGCATTTGAATCGCTTGCCGCTTCCCGGAATCTTTTTTCAAACGGTTGTATTCAACGTCGTATGAAGAGAGCGAACCCGTTCCCGTCCCTGTCGCTGCTGCTGCCCAACGAGATTGCAGAAGACACCGACCCGAAAGTAGCAAGTTACTGGATGCCAGGCGATACATGCCTTTTGCAGATAAGCAGCTTCTTGCATGAGCAGGGTCCCCAGGTGTCCGCAATGCACCGGTTGTCGGAACGGACCCAAGCGGGAGGGAAATGGGAGCCCGTGAACCTATCATTTACGATTGAAGGTTGTGATATTGACGCCGCATCGACGCAGGACAACGAGGGGACGTCGTGGGTGCATGTATATCTAGTTTGGGAATGGGTTGCCGTTCACGCCACTGTATCGAGGAAAGGCGAGGTTTCACAGTGTGATTGGGCATGGATGCGCTCAAAAGTCTTCGGCCTGTGGTTATGTGAATTCAGACTTTCTCTGTGCCCGCAGCTATAATCGGAAACCGACCTATCATCCTGCACCCCCCCCGGTTGTACTAGGCAACTCTTGTGGTACCCTCTTGCGCCAGGAACTTCGGGTCTCTAGTTTTCTGTCGATCCCGAGCCGCTACTTCGTGCAAAGGAGACCTCTGATGAAACTCCATTCCAAATGCATCGCCGCTTTGGCTGTCATTCTGGGCGCAACTCTCGCCGCCTGCCAGGAGCCCTATCACCAAAAAGAAGAGCAATATTATTTGATCTCCGCAAATATCAACCTGCCCTACTGGCAGGAAGCCGAGGCCGGCTTGCGCGACGCCGCCACAGGTATGGGCGTCAAAGCCGAAATGGATGGCCCCACAACTCTCTCTCCACAGGAAGAGCTCGACGCCTTTCAAAAAGCCGTCGCCCTCCATCCCGCCGGCATTCTTATTTCCGTTATGAGTCAGCAACTTCTCAAGCCCGCCATCGACAGCGCCGTTCTCCAGGGCATCCCCGTCATTTGCATCGATGCCGATGCGCCCGATTCACACCGCATTATGTTCGTCGGTACCGATAACTTCCGCGCCGGCCAGGAAAGCGGCAAGCGCATGGCCGACATCCTTAAAGGCCAAGGTCAAGTCGTCATCGTCTCCATACCCGGTCAGCTGAACTTGGATGAGCGTGTTCGCGGCGTCAACGAAGCTCTCAAGAAATACCCCGGCATCAAAATTATCCAAACCATTGACGACAAGGGGGACGCCCGCGACGCCAACGACGGCATTTCCGCGCTTCTCGCAAAGAAGGAAAAGATTGATGGAGTTATCTGTCTCGAAGCATCGGGTGGTTCGGGAGTTGCCGAGGCATTTCACCGCTTAGACCAGACCGGCAAAATCGCCATCGTCTCCTTCGACAAAGATCCAGAGACGCTCGACGCCATCGAAAAGGGCTGGATCAATGCCACCATCGTGCAGAAGCCCTACATCATGGCCTACTACGGCCTAAAGTTTGCCGACGACCTGCACCACAACGCCGTCCACGAATTCAAAGATTGGCGCACCGCCCCCGCCGCTCCCATGCCTGCTTGGGTCGACACCGGCACCGCGGTAGTAGACAAAAGCAACCTGGCCGCCTTCCGGGAAGCCCTAGCCGCCCACCCGAAACCTCTGTAGGAGAAAATCGAAGCCCCCTGGAGTGCGGCAGCTCTGCTGCCGCTTTTCTCTCCCACTCGCACCACTATGGGCTCGTCAAGGCTCAATATTCTGTTTTCGCAAAAATTCTGGATATCTGGTGAGGTCGCCGAACTCTAAACCCATCCAAGCGAAGCAAACGTCGTAATCGAAGCGCATCCTAGCGCCACGCCCAAAACCATCCCCGCCAGCACGTCGCTAAGAAAATGCATCCCCAACACAATCCGCGATACCGCAATGCTGAGAGCCAGAAAAAACAGCGGTCCTTCCATGGAGGGGTAAAAATAGCTCACTACCAGCGCTACTGAGAACGCCGTCATCGTATGCCCAGACGGAAACGAAAACCGGTCCGGCGGCAAAACTTTTGACCAGCAATGCGGCTCAAGCTGGCAAGGCCGCGGCCTCTGGCTGAGTCTTTTCAACGCCTTAAAGATAAAAATCCCAAATACCGCCGCTGCCCCTGCCGCCCCAATCGCGGAAAACCTCTGAGGCCCTCCATCGATCAACAACATGATCCCCAGCCCGTACCACAGCCAGCCATCTCCCATCCGCGTGGCCAGGATCATCCACAGCCGTACCCACCGGGGTGCTCGCCAGCGGTTCATCCGCCGCATTACGCGGTGATCCCGCCGTTCGATGAATCCCCAAAGGGTGCGTGCGACAGCCATAGTATTTAGCCCATCTAGCCCCAGTTCGCCTCGAAGCTAGAATCCATATCCCAAAACATGCGTTGCCGCTTTTCCCCGCGCTCCAGCGCTGCCGCCCACTTCTGGCAAAAGCGAATCTCATTCGCCCAGTGGCCAGCAGTGAAAGCGAGAACCAGAGGAGCAAGCGGCATAAGTGCAAGAGTCCATGGCTTTTCCATCCACAAAGAACACACGATGCGGAAGACGTCTCGCAGTCAATTTGCCATAGCTTCCGTGTACTCCGTGAACCTGCCCCTTGCCCGCTCGCAGCCCGGAAAAGAACTCCTCTGCCGTGCGAGCGCCGCGAACCTCTGTGTAAGTGCGCCCCACGCCGGCCATGGTGTGGGAATCGCTCCCGCCCATCGCGATCTTCCCGAGCCGCGATGCCAGACGCGCGGCGCTCTCATTCGCTTTCGGCCACATTTGGCCGTTACGCGTTCAAACGCCGGCACATAGGACGCAAACCAGCAAAAGTCCTCATCAAGCCGGCGCCCGGTCAGCCCGGAGAAAACATGATTGACGCTGAAAAACAGCTTTTTCTCTGTCAGGTACATCATCAACGAAATGAAGTCTTTACGCCGCCGTTGAATCTCAACGTGGTCGCGTTCCGTGATTCCGTAGACACCCAGATGCATTTCGGTTCCACCCGGCATCGTGCACGGTTGCTTCCTCGCTCAGGAAGAAATCCGGGATACTTCCGGAGAACTTCCCCAGCGTCGATGGAGTCGTGGTCGGTTAGGGTTACGATGGACATACCAAGCTGCTTCAGCCGGGTGTAAACTTCCGCGGGTTGATTGTACGACTCGCGGCAGATCCGGCTGAGTAAGGGAGTGTTACACATGCCTGATGCGATCGAGTGAACGTGGAGGTCGCAGCGCATGAAACTATTGTCAATCCGGGATATGAACAGGCCATGAAGAGGTCGCTAATTGTAGATGAATGTGTCCATGGAACTCCTTGAACACATTGGACTTCCAAAGTTATCCACATGGCATGGAGCTTGCTCTCGCGGCGAACTCGAAATCGCATGGCAGAATCAACACCATGAAAAAAATCCATGTTGTCTTCCACGACGCCGGCGGTGGACATCGCAATGCCGCTATCGCTCTTCAGACGATTGCCGCCCAACAGGGTCAGCGATTGGCAAGTGGAGCTCGTGCAATTTCAAGATCTTGACCGATCACCTGGACGTGCTCCGCAAACTGACCGGCATCCGCATTCAGCAGCAATACAACATCATGCTGCAGAATGGCTGGACCCTTGGCAGCAAGTATCTTCTTGCGCGTCCTGCAACTTACGATCCGCCTGTTGCACGGCCCCATGGTTCGGCTGCTCGAAGAGTTCTGGCGTGAACATCCCGCCGATCTGCTGGTCTCCGTAATCCCGCACTTCAATCGCGAAATCAGCGAAAGCTGGAACGCCGTTTATCCCGGTCGGCCCTTTGTGACTCTGATCACGGACCTGGCTGACTATCCGCCCCGCTTCTGGATTGAGCCAATCAAGGAACAATACGTCATTGCCGGCACGGAACGCGCCGCCGAGCAAGCCCGCTCCTTCGGTCACGACGAAGCCCATATTTTTCGAAACATCTGGAATGATCCTGCGTCCTGATTTTTACGTGGAAGAAGATGTCGATCCGATTGCCCTTCGGAAAGAGATGGGCCTGCGCCCCGATTTGCCCACCGCCATCGTCCTTTTCGGCGGACACGGCTCCAAAGTGATGTTATCTATAGCCGAACGATTGAATGCCGCAGACGTGCCCCTGCAACTGATCCTGATCTGCGGCCGCAACGAGGAGCTCGCCGCAAAACTTCGCGCTCGAAAATGGAACATCCCCGTGCATGTTGTTGGTTTTACGAAGGAAATTCACAAACTCATGCGCGCGGCCGATTTCTTGATTGGCAAGCCGGGCCCTGGCAGCATCGCCGAAGCGATGGTACGCAAACTCCCAGTGCTCATCGAGTGCAATTCGTGGACTCTGCCGCAGGAACGCTATAACGCAGAATGGGTTACGGAAAAGCGCGTCGGCATTGTGCTTAAGCACTCTTTCAACGAAATCGTGGAAGGTGTCCGCCAAATACTGGAACCCGCACGGCTTGCGGAATTTCGCAAAGAATGTGGCTGCACTGAATAATCAGCGCTATCTTTGAGATTCCAGAGATCTTAGCTCAGCTTTTGGGCGAATCCGCGGAGGCCGCCGATGCGCTCGGCCGACGCCGGCGATCCACACCAAATATTCACGCTTAGCTGGCCGCCGTTGGCTTGCGTTTCCGCGCCCTTTCGTTCCGCCCAGGATGCTCGAAACGAGGGCCCGCATCCCGGTTTTCAGCGGGAGCTTTAAGCGCGGCTTGGCGCACGTCGTCGCCCAGCGCCTTGCGGCATATCTTCGGCGATTTCACACATCTTCACGCAGTCCCGGTTCGCGCTGGACTCCGCGCAATGGCAATAGCAAGTGCCAACCGTCGGCTGTTCGCAACTCTCCCGGAGTGTCCGCCGAAAGAATGAGCGCAGACCCAAGAAAACTCACGAGTAAGCAGGCAGCTGCAAGTCACAACCGTCCGACGAATGAGGAATCTTGCCGGGAAGCAAGGGCATGAAGCAATTCTGCCAGGCAATCCGCCACAAAACCGATAGCGCCGGGAGCCTGAATATTTTGTTACCAGGGTCCTGGAACTGGCTGGCGCGAACGAGGGCCGATGATCGCAAAATACAGGGTTCCCGAATCAGTTTTAGCGAGTTCCAAAGTGGACCGAAGGGACGGATTTGGAGCGGCACGCGGAATCCCAGGCTCCTCCGCCCAAGTATTTGTTAATAAATGACTTGTTAAAAACTCAGAGCGCTGCGCGAGATTGGCGCAGCCCGTGCATTAGAGAGGGCATGAGTGCGTTTCACATGACGAGTTGAGAAGAGAGGCGAGCGAGGGGGAAGGGGCTTGCTCGCCACTCTTCACAATTCGTTCCCACCTGCCTCTGAGAGGGAAGCTAGGATGGATGACCCCACGCGTCGGTGTGAAAACGACACTGACAACGAAACGCACTCTCCGAGGCCCCCGATCCCAAGCGGGGGCCTCATTTTTTCAACCTAGCCCTGATATTTCGCCCGCCGGTTCCGCTTCCTGCCGCCGCCATGCACGCCAAACCAGAAAGTACCGCGCCGCTGCGCCGTCCGCGTCCTTAGTTCTTGAATTCCGGCTGGGCACCTGTCTCGGTGACTTTGCGCGCCACGGCGATCGTCGCTCGCCCGAGCACGTGGGCAATCTGCGTGTCGCGAATCCGCGAAGCGTCGTACTCAAACGACAGGTGCTTCTTGCTTTCGTCGAAGCGGAAGCGCCGAAGCCCGTAAGTATTGGAAAATTCGCCGAGAAGGCGCAGTTGGTTCCTGGGTCAGCGGAGATTGCAATTCGTAAGTGATTTCCATGAGTGTCATGCCGGCATTATACCAGCCCGCGCAAGCTTTCCCTTTACCGCTTAGCCGCCTGATCATACCCTTGAATCATCTAATATAGTTCATGTCTGAACAGCTCCCTATGCCCGAGCCACGGAATGCCGGCCTGCCCATTCTCGCTTCCGACGCCGCGCGTGAAAGATCCCGTCTGCGGGATGATGGTGGATCCACAAAATCCCGCCGCCAAAATCGAATGCCGGTGGAACGCCTACTATTTCTGCTCGAAAGGCTGCGCGGAAAAATTTGAAAAGGAACCGAGAAATATCTGGCGGCGCATGACAAATGCCGGTTCAGAAGTCTCCTGTGCACGCCGGCCAGGATGCTCACGCCTGCCACGCTGCCCCGCTCCAACCCGACCACGCCGGCCACAAAGGGCGCGCGTTACACCTGCCCGATGCATCCGCAAATCATTCAGCTTGGTCCGGGAAGCTGCCCGATTTGCGGCATGGCTCTCGAGCCGATGGACGTTTTCGCCGAGGTAGAAGCCGATCCTGAATACGATTCCATGTTGCGCCGGTTTTGGGTGAGCGCGCGCTCTCTCTGCCGGTCCTGCTGCTCGCCATGTTCGGCGATGCACTCAAGCTGCCGATCTCGTCCAGCGACCCGCAACTGGATCGAATTCATTCTTGCGACGCCGGTCGTTCTCTGGGGCGGCTGGCCATTTTTCCAGCGCTTCTGGGCTTCCATTGTAAATCGCAGCCCCAACATGTTCACGCTGATTGGGCTAGGCACCGGCGCTGCTTATCTCGACAGTGTCGTCGCAACGCTATTTCCCGCAAATTTTTCCCGTCTCATTTCGCGACATGCATGGCGCCGTCGCCACTTACTTCGAAGCCGCGGCGGTGATCACCACGCTGGTGTTGCTCGGCCAGGTGCTGGAGCTGCGCGCGCGCCAACAAACCAGCAGCGCGATTCGCTCTCTGCTGAATTTGGCGCCGAAGCAAGCGCACTTGTCTCGGTGCGAATGGCGCGGAAAATGGTGTCGCGCTGGATTTTGTGAAACAAGGCGACCGGCTGCGCGTGCGCCCAGGCGAGAGCGTTCCGGTCGATGGCATGGTTCTCGAAGGCGCCAGCGCGGTGGACGAATCCATGGTCACCGGCGAACCCATGCCCGTCGAAAAATCCGCCGGAGACAAAATCACCGGCGGCACGCTCAACACCAGCGGAAGTTTCGTGATGCGCGCCGAACGCGTCGGCAACGAAACCTTCCTGGCGCAAATCGTCAAGCTCGTCAGCGAAGCTCAGCGAAGCCGCGCGCCGATGCAGCGCCTTGCCGACAGAGTAGCCGCCTATTTTGTTCCCGCAGTAATCGTCGCGGCCGTGCTGGCCTTCGCGGGTTGGGCGCTCTTTGGCCCCCAGCCCCGTTTCGCTCACGCCCTCATCGCCGCCGTCGCCGTGCTCATCATCGCCTGCCCTTGCGCTCTCGGCCTTGCCACTCCTATGTCCATCATGGTCGCGGTCGGCCGCGGCGCTCACGCTGGCGTGCTCGTTCGAAACGCCGAAGCCCTTGAAACGCTCGCCAAAGTCGACACCCTCGTCCTCGACAAAACCGGCACTCTCACCGAAGGCAAACCCCAAATCACCAATATCGAAGTCGCCGAAGGAAGCGACTTTTCAAAAGATACCTTGCTCGCGCTTGGCCGCAAGTCTCGAGCGCTCCAGCGAACACCCACTTGCCCGCGCCATTGTTCGCGCTGCAGAGCAAAAGAAGCTGCAGTTTGGAACCGGTGGGCGATTTTCTCGCTACCGCCGGAGGCGGCGTCGAAGCCCGCGTCCAGGGCAAACGCATTCTTGCCGGCACGGAAGCCTTTTTGAAACGGCGGGGCATCGAAGTACTCGCGAACGAGCATTCCGCTGCCTCGGCGAATCACGACTCCGCCGCAGTCACCAATGTTTATCTGGCGGTCGACGGAAAAGTAGCTGCGACATTTTCTCTGAGCGACCAGATCAAGGCATCCACCCCGGAGGCGATTCGCGCGCTCCGCCAAGATGGCATTCGAATTGTGATGCTGACGGGTGACCGTCGCGCCGCGGCCGCCAAGGTTGCCAGCGAACTCGGAATTGAAGACGTGGAAGCCGAAGTGCAACCACAACAAAAAGGCGAAGTCATAAGGCGCCTGCGCGCTCAGGGTACGCATCGTGGCCATGGCCGGCGACGGCGTCAACGATGCCCCTGCGCTCGCCGCGGCAAATGTTGGCATCGCCATGGGCACAGGCACTGACGTCGCTATCGAAAGCTCCGGAATCACGCTTGTAAAAGGCGATCTGCGCGGCATTGTGCGCGCACGCAAACTTAGCCGCGCCGCCATCAGCAACATCAAACAAAATCTGGCATTTGCTTTTCTTTACAACGCGCTGGGAATCCCCATTGCCGCAGGTGTTTTCTATCCGATTTTCGGTTGGCTTCTCAGCCCTATGCTTGCCAGCGCCGCCATGAGCTTCAGCTCCGTCTCGGTCATCGCCAACGCGCTACGCCTCCGCAAAGCGCCGCTCTGAAGCGGGCTTCCGGCAGCAATCGCAAAGCCCGTAGTGGCGGGGCTTGCCCCGCCCTCCAAGAACCTTCATCACGTTTGCCCAAGGATCGAATCGAAATACGCCAGCATTTCCGGCGAATCCCACTCCTGAAACCCAATAATCTTGCGCGCAATTTTCCCGTGGCGATCGATGATATACGTCTCTGGATACATCGAAGTGCCATAGGATCCGGCGATGGGGGAATGGTTATCCTTCGTCGCGGGGTCGCGGTACGTCGGGAAAATTACGCCATGATCGCGGAGAAACTGTTCGTAAAGTCCTTGATCTTCATCCGCCGCAACGCCCAGAACAACGCCGTTGCGCGAATCAATATATTTCTGCAAGCGGTTCAGCCCCGGAGTCTCTTCGATGCAGGGCGGGCACCAAGTAGCCCAAAAATTCAGCACCACCACCTTGCCGTGAAAGTCCGAAAGCCGCGCCGGCTTGCCGTCGAGCTGCATCGCAAAATCTTCCGCGCGCTTCCCAGCGATCGACGCTTCGCCATGACGGTAACTCGGGAGCGCAAACACCACAATAATCGCAAGGAAGACCGCCAAGCCTCCCCACGCCACAATTTTCGGACCTATTTTCATCGGATGCTATACTAACTTATCTGCAGGGGATCGGAAACCGGTCCTCATCCCCAAATTTTATCGTGGCCAACGAATCGCCAAACTCGACCCTTTCGCCGCTCTCTCAACCGCCATCCATCAGCGCCATTGTGCCCGCGCGAAACGAAGAAGACGTCATCGCCACTTGCGTCGAATCGCTGGCGCTGCAACCGGAAATCGCGGAAATCCTTGTCGTCAACGACCAGTCCACCGACAAAACGGCGGATATCGTTCGCGACCTGATGGTCAAAATTCCGCACCTTCGTCTTCTCGAAACGAACGGGCGTTCCCTCCGGCTGGATCGGCAAAAACAACGCGGTTTTCCTTGGCGCGAGGAAGCCAAGCACCCTTGGCTGCTTTTCACCGACGCTGATGCCGAGTTGCTACCCGCCGCCGCCGCACGAGCTTTGCAAATCGCCCGAGAAACCGGCGCCGCGCTGATCTCTTTTTCGCCGCGAGCAGATCACGCAGTCGTGGTACGAGAAAGCGCTCATTCCGTTTGTCTACAGCCGCCTGGCAAAACATTTTTCCTACGAGGATGTGAACAATCCTGCTTCGCCGGCCGCCGCTGCCAACGGACAATTCCTCATGATTTGGCGCGATGCTTACGATTCCATCGGCGGCCACGCCAGCGTCGCGGCGGAAGTGCTGGAAGACGTCGCACTCGCCAAACGCGCAAAAGCTGCCGGATTTCGCACTCTGGTTCGGCTCAGGGCAGGGAATCGTCCGCGTGCGCATGTACCGCTCCTTTCGCGCGATGTGGCAAGGCTGGAAGAAAAATCTTTATCTGCTCGTCGGCGGAACTCCCGGCGCCGTCTTTCGCGAATTGGAATCTATTCTTCCGTGGATTCCCATCGCGCTCATCCTTCTCGGAATAAAAATTCCCGTCGCCACGCTTTTGGGGGTTTTGTTTTTGCTGATGCGCCAATTGACCTACGGTTTGGAGATATCTCGTAACCAATATCCCTTTCAAATTCATCCTTTATTATGTGCCCGCCGTGGCCTTATACGCGGCTGTGCTCTGGGCTTCCTACCGCGGCCACGCCAACGGCAAGGTCGAATGGAAAGGACGGGAAGTTCCCGTAACTCTTCCCGGCGCGCCCAGGTAGAAATGCCAATCGCCATGGTCCTGCTCACGCGTAAAATCGAGTTCGCTGCCTCGCACCTCTACCACAATCCGGAATTCTCCCCGGAGGAAAACCGGCGCATCTTCGGCAAATGCAATAATCCTCATGGACACGGCCACAACTACACTCTGGAAGTGACCGTCGCCGGCGAGCCTGATCCCGTCACCGGAATGGTTTTGGACCTGAAGAATTTGAAGGAAATTCTCGAACGCGAAGTGATGCAGCGCATGGACCACCGCTTTTTAAACTACGAAGTTCCCGAGCTCGCCGGGCAGATTCCCACCTGCGAAAACATTGCCCGAGTCATCTGGCAATTGCTCGATCCCCAGATCAAGCAAGGAAAGCTTCATCGCGTGCGGCTGTATGAAACGCCGGATTTATTTGCGGATTGCTATCGCAACGGATCAGAAAAGGTTAAAGCGTGATGGCGCCCCGCGAGCAAAACAGCGCAGTGAAAACGGAACTAGGCCGCCGCTATCATTTTTCCGCGTCCCACCGCCTGCACAATCCGCGCTCAGCGAGGAAGAAAACTGCCGCCTCTATGGAAAATGCAATAATCCCTATGGCCACGGGCACAACTATGTTTTGGAAGTCCTCGTGTTCAGGAGAAGTGGATCCTGCCACCGGCATGATCGCGAATCTCGCGGACCTCGATGGCTTTGTCGAACGCGAAGTCCTCGAGCCGTTCGATCACAAGTCGCTGAATGAAGATGTTGCGGCGTTTCGCAGCATCGTTCCCACCACGGAAAATTTGTGCATCGAGATTTTCCGCCGCTTGCAAGCTGTTTCCCAATGCGAAGCTCGAACGCATGCGCGTTCAGGAAACGTCCAACAACAGTTTCGAGTACGCCGGAGACAATCCAGCAAGGATTCGAGGGGTAAACCCATTATGGCCAAACCGACGGAAGAAATCATCCTGAATGAAGAGAAACCGCTCGATGCGAAGCAGGATTGCCTGCCACGTCCGCGAAATCATCAAGCTGGTTGGGGAAGATCCCGAATCGCGAGGGCTTCGCAAAACGCCGGAACGCTACGAAAAGGCTCTGAAATTCCTGACCAGCGGCTATCTGCAAAACGTGGAAAATATTCTGAATGGCGCCACCTTCAGCGTCTGCTTACGACGAAATGGTCGTAGTGAAGGACATCGAGTTCTTCAGCCTCTGCGAGCACCACCTGCTGCCGTTTTTTCGGCAAGTGCCACGTCGCGTATCTGCCCAACAAGCGCGTTATCGGCCTGAGCAAAGTCGCCCGCCTCGTCAATATGTTCGCGCGCCGCCTGCAAATCCAGGAGCGCCTCACCAGCCAGATTGCCGCCGCCATTCAGGAAAAAATCAGCCCCGAAGGCGTTGGGGTAATCATCGAGGCGCGCCACCTTTGCATGCAGATGCGCGGCGTCGAAAAACAGCACGGCCAAGCCGTGACCAGCGCCATGCTCGGCGGCTTCCGCCACAACAAGCAGACGCGCGACGAATTTTTGTCCCTCGTTCGGACGAAGAATTCGTAAAGTAGGACAGGCACTCATGCCTGTCCGCCTTTTTCCGGTCTTGAATGTAAGAAACTCCGACAGGCAGGATTGCCTGTCCTACTTCTTGGCAATTTCGATGGAAGCCTGCCGTGTTTTCCCAGGCAATCTTCATCGTGCACCCGCTACCCGCCTTACTGAACGAAATCTTGAAGTCTTCGACGCTACTCGGCAGCTTCCCCACTTTCATGTCCACCCGCAACAGATCCGATCCCGCGCCCGGGTAGGGAATTCCCCATTCCCCCGTTTTCTTGCTGACGATCAGAGTCCATTTATTTTCTTCAGGAATCGTGAAAATCGTATAGTCGCCCGCGGGCACATCCTTTCCGCCTACCTTCAAATCTGCCGTCGTCACAAACGTGGTCGCTTCATTTGCTCCAGCGCGCCACGGCTGCCCGTAAGGGACCAGGCCTCCGAAAATCTTGCGGCCCTTCACCTTTGGGCTCGAATAGTCCACCGTTAGCGTTTTTCCTCCGCCCAAGTCGCAGCTCGCCGTCGCCGGCGGACTCGGCCGCTTGCTCTTGTCGGACTGACCGGACGCCTGCGTGGCCAAGAATCCCAAGCTAAGGCAAAGCCCCGGCAACGATCGCGATTCGCTTCTGCATTTTTCATTCTCCTCTCAAATCATCTCAGCACTCGCAGCAAGCATTCAACCCAATTTGCAGCCGCAACGCAACTCGTATGTGCGGTTAACCCTCGCCGTGCGTCCCTGCGGCCCAATCGCCAAAGGGCTTTCACTACTCTCCACTCACTACCCACTACTCACCGCCCCTTCCGGTCTCAAATTTCCCGCCTCTCCAATCATGTTTACATTCCTTTACACTCAAAACATATTTGTGTTAGCCTGAATGAGTCGAAGAGAAGAGGAAAAATTCAAGGGACGACGGAGAGGGGCACTTGAGCACAGCCAAAGCGGTGTTGATCGAGCAATTCCGGCGGGAAGTGAAAGATACTGGCTCACCGGAAGTCCAGATAGCACTTTTGAGCGAGCGGATCAGCTACCTGACAACGCACCTCAAGTCCCACGTCAAAGACCATGCATCCCGGCGCGGTTTGATCATGATGGTCAATAAGCGCCGCCGCCTGCTGGACTATCTAAACCGTCGAGACCCGGATCGGTACCGCGAGATTGTTGAACGTCTTAGCCTGCGCAAGTAACTGCCTTTCATCCAAAAGTTTCATCGGGCAGAAACCTCTGCGTTTTCACCCAGCGACAACTTCCATAAGAAGTATGTCTGACGGCATAGCTGTTTGTTTCGCTGTCAGTGAAATCTTCAGGCCCCCGGTTGCCTTTTGGCCGGCGTTTCTCGTGGTCTAATCCGGATCGCTTTTACGCGCTCCCATCGTAATTCTCCCTTCTTTTCTTTTCTGGGGTTATCCAGGCCAGGCTTACGCCGACCTACTCGAAGCAGGGAAATAGTTTCTAGGCCGCAAAGCGGCTGTTTCTTCCTGCGCGGTCGTCGCTCCTGTGGACGTTCTGAACCTGTTCCGGCTCGGCCGGAACCAAAGGAAATGATTGCTTATGTCCGAAAACACGCACACACCAGCACCACATCAAGTTTCTGTCGAAATCGGGGGACGCGCCCTCATTCTCGAAACTGGAAAAATTGCTAAGCAAGCGAACGGCGCGATTACTGCCCGTTACGGGGACACCATTGTGCTCACCACCGCTTGCATGGCGCCCACGGCCAACGACCGTGATTTTCTTCCGTTGACCGTCGACTATCGCGAAAATACCTATTCCGCTGGCAAAATTCCCGGAGGCTTCTTCAAGCGCGAAGGCCGCCCTTCGGAGAAGGAAATTTTAACGTCTCGTTTGATTGACCGTCCCATGCGCCCCCTCTTCCCCGAGTCCTGGCGCAATGAAACCCAAATCGTCGCCATGGTGCTCTCCGCCGATAGCGACAATGATCCCGACGTCATCGCTGTTACCGCTGCTTCCGCCGCTTCCTACTGCTCCGATCTCCCGTTTGAGAAGCCCATTGCTTGCGTTCGCGTCGGCTTGCTCGATGGCCAGCTCGTCGCCAACCCCACCGTTGCCGAACAAAAAAAGAGCTTGCTCAACATCGTCATCGCTGGCACCGAAGAAGCCATCGTCATGGTTGAGTCCGGCGCTCTCGAAGTTTCGGAAGAAGCGGTCGTCGACGCCCTCGAATTCGGTCACGCTCAGGTCAAGAAAATCGTCGCCGCCATTAAGGAACTTCACGCCCAGCTCAAGCCCGTCAAAGTCGTTGTCAAGCCGCTGCCGTTTGATGAAGCCATTTACAAAGATCTGGACAAAAAGCATGGCGCGAAGCTCCGCGATGCCCTCAACACCGAAAAGCACCCCAAGCACGAAAGCTATCAGCTCGTCGATGCCCTGAAGGAAGAGATCATCAAGGCCATCCCCGAGGAACCCAAGAAAGAAATGGACGAGAAGCGCACCCTCACCAAGCGCGCCTTCGAACGCCTTCGCGAAAATATCTTCCGCGATGACGTTCTGAACGCCCGCCGCCGTCCCGATGGCCGCGCCTTCGACCAGATTCGCCACATTTCCTGCGAAGTCGGCTTGCTCCCTCGCGTTCACGGTTCCGCGCTCTTTACCCGCGGCGAAACGCAAGCTCTTGCCACTTTGACGCTCGGCACCAAGGAAGACATGCAGCGCCTCGACTTGCTCTTCGAGCAAGACCAGTTCAATCGCTTCATGCTCCATTACAACTTCCCGCCGTTCAGCGTCGGCGAAGTGAAGTTCTTGCGTGGCCCTGGACGCCGCGAAATCGGCCACGGCGCACTCGCGCAGCGTGCGCTCGTCAACCTGCTTCCTCCCGAAGCGGATTTCCCGTACGCGATGCGCCTCGTTTCCGACATTCTCGAATCCAACGGTTCCTCCTCCATGGCCACCGTTTGCGGCGGCTCGCTAGCTCTCATGGATGCTGGCGTTCCTCTAAAGGCTCCGTGCGCGGGTATCGCGATGGGCCTCGTCGTTGGCGATGACAAAAAATATTCCATCCTCACCGACATCGCCGGCGCCGAAGATCACTACGGCGACATGGACTTCAAAGTCGCCGGCACGCGTGCAGGCATCACCGCCCTTCAAATGGACATCAAGGTCCTCGGCATCAGCATTGCCATGATGCGCGAAGCCCTCGCCCAGGCGAAAAAAGCCCGCCTGCAAATCCTCGACACCATGGAAAAGACGCTCAGCGAAGCGCGCACGCAAATCTCCGCCTACGCTCCGCGCCTCTTCAAGCTGAAGATTCCGCAGGACAAAATCCGCGACCTCATCGGGCCGGGCGGCAAGAAGATCAAGTCCATCATCGAAGCCACCGGCGTCAAGATCGACGTTCTCGAAGACGGCACCGTCCACATCTTCTCGACCAGCGGCGCTGGCGGTGATGCGGCTCTGCAAATGGTTCGCGACGTCACCGCTTCCGCCGAAATCGGCAAAACTTATCTCGGCAAAGTCGTCCGCCTCGCCGAGTTCGGCGCTTTCGTCGAACTCTTCCCCGGCACCGACGGCCTTCTGCACATCAGCGAGATCTCCGAACATCGCATCCGCGACGTTCGCGACGAACTGAAGCTTGGCGACCAGGTCCTCGTAAAAGTTCTCTCCATCGAGGGCAACAAAGTCCGCCTCAGCCGCAAAGCCCTCATCAAGGAAGCCCGCGAAAAACAACAAAAAGCCGCAGCCAGCGGCAGCGGCGGCCAAGGCCCCACCGGCGGCGAAGTCACCTCCGACTCCGGCCACGACTCCGGCTCCTCCGAATAATCCGACCAACCTGTAGGGGAGGGGCTTGCCCCTCCCGCTTCCACGAATCCCACATCTCGCAAAACAAGCGCCCCGGCAAAATCGGAGGCGTTTTTACTTTTCCCTACGATCCCGTGACCAAGCTGCGAGCCAGATTCTTCTAACCGCGTACCAAGCGCCAAAATTAGCTAGCAAAACTCCGCCAAGCACAGCAGCAAGCGAAATGTCGATCCCCACCCCGATCTCTGCAAACACCAAGGCGGCTAACGTCCCCGGGAGCAGCAGCACCCAGCCAACAGTTTTCAGAACGACATGGAGATGAGGGTCACCAAGGGCAAACAACACGAAACCGACGATTTGCACCGCGGCAAAAATGAGCCAATACAATTTGCTGCTTGTCTTCACTGATCGACCCTCGAAATTATTCTTGTCGCTTGCTGAGGTCGCTTCAGTAGGTAGTAGGGAATGTTCATTCCAAGCGCCGGAAAGAATTCGTCGTGTGTGTATTGAAATCCAAGTTTCGCCATGACCTTCTGCGAATTCGCGTTCTCTGGGTGATGCCCCGCCGCCAATCCTCTTGCACCTAATGTCTCAAACGCATAACGAATCACAGCCCGCGCCGCCTCTACCGCCAATCCCCGCCCCCAAAACGCCGGCCGCAAATGAAATCCCAACTCCGGCACCGCCGAATTCGTCCCATAAGGCCGCAACCCGCAACAACCCACATGCGTGCCTTCACTCAACAAAAAAATCGGCCAATACTGAAACCCGTGCTCCTTCCCCCGCTCAATCTCGCGCTCCAACCGCACCCGCACTTCCTCATCCGAAAATGGCCCACCAAAATACCGCGTGACCTCGATATCACCCCAAAGCGCCCGCGCCAGCGGAAAATCCTCCTCCGTCCACCAACG
Source organism: uncultured Acidobacteriota bacterium (assembly GCA_963804545.1). Lineage (GTDB taxonomy): Bacteria > Acidobacteriota > Terriglobia > Acidiferrales > UBA7541 > Acidiferrum. Next base: position 116,945 of record CAWDQW010000003.1, on the reverse strand, counting down.
AAACCCCAACCGCTCACTCTTCAAAAAATAAGGATCAAGTAGCGCGTCGCCCATCCTCAAGCTACCGGAGCAGGCGCAGTTGTGTGTACGCCAGAACCAGCTCCATGCACCCGCTCAATATCCGCCCCCACCGCCCGCAACTTCTCCACAATCCCTTCATACCCGCGATCGATGTGATAGACGCGCTCGATCACCGTCTCCCCGCTCGCCACTAATCCCGCCAGCACCAACCCCGCGCTCGCCCGCAAATCCGAAGCCTGCACCGTCGTTCCCGAAAGCGCCGCCGGCCCGCGCACCACCGCCCGCCGCCCCTCAATCGAAATATTCGCCCCCATTCGAATCATCTCGCTCGCGTGCAAAAATCGATTTTCGAAAATCGTCTCCGTAATCGCCGAAGTCCCTTCCGCCTGCGTTGCCAGCGCCATGTACTGCGCCTGCATATCGGTAGCGAATCCGGGATACTCCTCGGTAGTCATGTCCGCAGCCACCAACTTCTTCCCGCCGCGCACCCGCAAAGTCGTCTTATCCACAATTTCGATGCACGCGCCCGCCTCTCGCAGTTTCGCGATCACCGCTCCCTGATGCTCCGGCGCACAATGCGTAATCGTCAAATCCCCGCCCGTGATCGCTCCTGCCACCAAAAACGTCCCCGCCTCAATCCGGTCCGGAATCACGCTGTGTTCCGTCCCATGCAATTCGCGAACGCCCCGAATCCGCAACGTCGCCGTTCCGTCGCCCTCAATCCGCGCCCCCATTTTCCGCAGCATCGCAACGAGATCCGTCACTTCCGGCTCCCTCGCGCAATTCTCCAAAATCGTCTCGCCTTCCGCCAGCGTCGCCGCCATCAAAATATTTTCCGTCCCCGTCACCGTAATTTTCTCAAACACAATGTGCGCGCCCTTCAACCTCCCGCCCTTCGCTCCGTTCCCCGGCACGCGCGCCTCGATATACCCGTGCGACATCGTAATTTCCGCGCCCATCTTCTCCAGCGCAGACAAATGCAAATCCACCGGCCGCGCCCCAATCGCGCATCCACCCGGCAACGAAACCCGCGCCACGCCGAGCCTCGCCATCAGCGGCCCCAGCGTCAAGATCGACGCCCTCATCGTCTTCACCAACTCATACGGCGCCTCGTGGTGGTTCAGTCGCGGCGCCTCAATCACGTAATCGCTAGCCGGCATCTCCGTCACCGAAACTTTCGCGTCCATGAACGCCAGCAACTTGCTCATCGTCACCAAATCCCGCACCTTCGGAATGTTGTGCACCGCCACGCGCTCCGCCGTCAGCAAACACGCCGCCATCACCGGCAGCGCCGAATTCTTCGCCCCGCTGATCGCCACGGTCCCTCGCAGCGCCTTCCCTCCCCGTATTAAAAACTTATCCATCGTTGTCCCTATGAGCTGTGGTGCGGCTGAGTCCCGAAATGCACAAAAAACCCCGTGATGAGTAGTCCGATTCCGCAAATGTACAAAGCCCACATTATGTACACCGGCCAAGCGGCCCAGCCTTGCGCGTTTCGAACGCGATGATATTCGGCGTAGTTAAACAAGCCTCCTTGGAACAACGGTGTCCACTGTCCTTTGCCAGCCATTCGCGCACGAAAAAAGAAATCCATAATCACAGCTACGAGGAGAAGCGCGCCTCCCAAAACAAGCAGCGCCATTATCTTCCTTCCTCCTTCAAAGCCTCTCTCAACTTCCCGCGCGCCAATTTCAATCTTTCCCTGGCCTCTCGTGCCCCCACTCCCAATTTCAACATGACAAGCGCCACACGCATGCTGTGTCCCGCCGCCCGCAAAGCGTCCTCCGCCGCAGACACTCCCGCCCCGCTCGCCTCGATCAAAATCCTCACCGCCCGCCCCTGCAACTTCTTATTCGACATCACCGCATCAATCATCAAGTTCTCATACGCATGCCCCAGCCTCACCATCACTGCTGTACTAAGCATGTTCAAGACCAACTTCTGCGACGTCCCCGCCTTCAATCTCGTTGACCCTGTCAACACCTCCGCTCCCACTCCCACCGCAATCGCAATTTTCGCCAGCCGCGCCAGCGGCATATCCCGATTCGCCATCACCGCAATCGTCGTCGCCCCGTGCCCCCGCGCAAATTTCATCGCCCCCAACACATACGGCGTCGTCCCACTAGCCGCGATACCCACAACCACATCTTTCCTTCCCAATTTCAATCGCCGCAAATCCCCGGCCCCATTCGCCGCCGAATCCTCCGCCCCCTCCACCGCCCCGGTAACCGCTCGCCTTCCGCCTGCAATCAACGCCACCATCTTCTTCCGCGAAATCCCAAACGTCGGGGGACATTCCGCCGCATCCAAGACCGCCATCCTCCCGCTCGATCCCGCTCCCACATAAATCAACCGCCCGCCTCGGCGCATCGCCGCCACAATCGCGTCCACCGCCCGCGCAATCGCCGGCAACTCCCGCCCCACCGCCGCCGCCACCCGCCGGTCCTCGCGGTTCATCAACTCCACGATCTCCAGCGCCGTCATCCGGTCCAGCCTCTTCGAAGCCGCCAGCCGTTGCTCTGTTTCTCCCTCGTTGCTTGTTCGTGAATTCATCCGTGATCGCATCCAACGATTATAACCATGCCAGTGGCACAGGCTTCAGCCTGTGCTCTTCTCTGTGACCTCTGTGCTCTCCGTGCCCTCTGTCTAAATGTTCTTCCGCCGGTTCCCCGTGCTCCACATTTCTAAGCACACACCCAAACTTCCGCCCAAATCTCCCAACAAAGAATCAGCTATGCTAGAAAACGGTTTGTTTTATTGATTTATCGAAAACGGCGCGACGCGAACTCATGTCCATCGACATCCTAAAGTCTCTCTTCGAGCACCACTTCCACGCCCCCGTCGAGCGTGTCACTCCCCTCCAAGGCGAACTCGGCGGCTCTGGCCGCAAAATCATCCGCCTCACCGCCGGACCCCGCACCGCCATCGGCATTCTCTACAACGTCCGCGAAGAAAACGCCGCCTTCCTTGCCTTCTCCAAACATTTTCGCAAGCACAATCTCCCCGTGCCCGAAATTTACGCCGAAGATCTCGATCACGGCGCCTATCTCGAAGAAGACCTCGGCGACACCACGCTCTTCGAATTCCTCTCCAAAAATCGCCAAGGCGGCGCCATCGCTCCTCAAGTCGTCGAAGCCTACAAGAAAGTAGTCGCCATCCTCCCGCGCTTCCAAGTCGAAGCCGGACGCGATCTCGACTACTCCGTCTGCTATCCCATCGCCAGCTTCGATCGCCAATCCATCGCCTGGGATCTCAACTATTTCAAATACTATTTTCTCCGACTCGCCGGCATCCCCTTCAACGAACACTCCCTCGAAGAGGATTTTAGCCGCCTCACCGATTTTCTGCTCAGCGCCCCGCGCGATTATTTTCTCTACCGCGACTTCCAGTCCCGCAACATTCTCCTCCGCGATGGCCAGCCCTATTTCGTCGACTACCAGGGCGGCCGCAAGGGCGCCCTGCAATACGACATCGCCTCTCTCCTTTACGACGCCAAAGCCGATCTGCCGCCCGAACTTCGCCAGCAGCTTCTCTACGACTATCTTCGCGCGCTCGAAAAGTTTATCCCCGTCGATCGCGAATCCTTCATCCGCCATTACTACGCCTACGTCTACGTGCGCATCATGCAAGCCCTCGGTGCTTACGGCTTCCGCGGTTTCTACGAACGCAAAGCCCACTTCCTCCAAAGCGTCCCCTACGCCCTGAAAAATCTTCGCTGGCTCCTCCATCACGCCGAACTCCCGATTGCGCTTCCCGCGCTCATGGCCGCCTTCCAAGGCATGCTGGCCTCCGAAAAATTGCAAAGCCTCGCCAGCGACGCCGACAATCTCGTCGTCCGCGTCTTCAGCTTCTCCTTTCATCAAGGCTTCCCCAAGGACGAAACCGGCAACGGCGGCGGTTTCGTTTTCGACGGACGCGGCCTCCCCAATCCCGGCCGCGAAGACCGCTTCAAATCCCTCACCGGCCAGGACGCCCCGGTCATCGACTACCTCAACCAACAAGAATCCGTCCACCAATATTTCGCCAGTGTCCTCAGCCTTGTCGACGCCAGCATCTCCAGCTACCAATCGCGCGGCTTCAAAAATTTAATGGTCAGCTTCGGTTGCACCGGTGGCCAACACCGTTCCGTCTACTTAGCCGAGCAACTAGCCAAACGCCTCCGGACCAAACCCGCCGTAGAAGTCCAACTCCGCCACCTCGGCCTCGAGAACCTCCGCAAATGACTTCTTCTCTTCTCTGCGTCCTCTGTGTGTGTGTGCCCCTCTGTGTAAAATCCTTGTCTTTGCTTATTCCGTCTACTCATTACTCACTACCCACCGCTCACTCGGTTTTTCTTTCTTCCTCTGCGCTGCCTCCGCGCACTCTGCGTCTCTGCGTTATCTTTTTCTTTTCTCTTCTACTCACTATTCACTATTCACTACTCACGAGTCCTCTTCCATGAAAGCCATGATCCTAGCTGCGGGTCTGGGCACGCGCCTACGGCCGTTGACCGACAAGCGGCCTAAGGCCCTAGTCGAGCTAAACGGCCGCACCCTCCTGGAAATCACCCTCACCCGCCTTCGTACCTTCGGCGTAACCGAAGCCATCATCAACGTCCACCACCACGCCCAAATGGTCGTCGACTATCTCCACTCCAAAAACAATTTCAACATGCGCCTCGAAATCTCCCGCGAAGACGACCAACTCCTCGACACCGGCGGCGGCCTGAAAAAAGCCGCCTGGTTCTTCATAGAAAATCCCTGCCCACCTCGACGAACCGTTCCTCCTCCACAACGTCGACGTAATCAGCGACATCGATCTCCACGCCATGCTCCAATTCCACAATGAACATCAAGCCCTCGCCACGCTAGCCGTCCAATCCCGCCAATCCTCCCGCCAACTCCTCTTCAACGACCAACTCCAACTCGCCGGCCGCCGCATCGGCGACAAAGATTTTGTCATTAGCGAAAAATTTGTCATTCCGAGCGAAACGAGGAATCCGCTTTCTCCTACCCCTGCCGCTGCTGACACTGCAAAGGCAAAAACTTGTCATTCCGAGCAAAGCGAGGAATCCGCTTTTTCTTCCCACTCGCCACTCGCCACTAGCCACTCGGCACTTCCCCAATCCCAAAATCTCTCCCCCCTCCTCCCCCTGGCCTTCTCCGGCATCCACGTAATCTCCCCTCACCTCCTCCCCCTCCTTACCGAATCCACTCCCGTCTTCTCCATCATCGACTCCTACCTCCGCCTCTCTTCCCCTTCCCAAAAAATCCTGGCCTTCCGCCACGACCACTCCTACTGGCGCGACCTCGGCAAACCCGCCGACCTAGCCCAAGCCTCCCTCGATTTGCAGCAAGATCTATCTCTTGGCTCAAACTACGGAAACTTGTAACTTCGCACCATTCTGGTGCATACTGGTGCCATGAGCACCGCCAACAGAACCGTCCGCCAAAGCGTTAGTCTCCCGGCTACCACAGCGGCCAAAGTACGCAGCCTCGCGAAAACCCGCAAGCTAAGCTCCAACCGCATGCTCGTGGAACTGATCGAAAACGGCATCGAGGCCGAGAAACGCAAGCAGCAGGAATTTTTCGAACTCGCCGAACGTTTCCGCAACGCCGATGACCCGGAAGAAGCCAAGCGTCTCGGCGACAAACTCGGCCGAATGGTCTTTGGTGACTAATGCCCAGGATCGAGTCCTGGGACAATCTGCCTCCTAACATCCGCCAGCATCTCGTCGACCGCATGCGCGAACGCTCTATCAGCATCGCGGACCTGAATCAACTTCGTCTTTGGATTGCATCGCAACCTGAAGTGCCTGAAGGGGATTGGTACAAGGACTTCGGTTCATTCAAGCTCTGCGGCCGCGGGCCCTACCCCAAAACCTTTTTATTGCGCAGTCAAACTGCTAAGGGCGCTGCCCTCTAGAAAGACAGCCTCAGTCGCCTGGGTCGGCGGCTCACGGAGAACGCCGGCTTCTGGAGCTGATCGTGATCACACCTTCTCGTCTCAGCTTTCTAACAATCATCGCGGCAGTGGCCATCATCAAGTCCATTCCCACCCCCACAACCCCCGCTCTTTGCTAGACTACCCAGCCATGAAAACATTGCTCCTTCGAACTCTCTGCCTCGTACTCCTCCTCGCAGCACGCCTCTCAGCGCAAGAGGTCATTCCCCTCTACCCCGGCACGCCCCCGGGCTCCACAGCCGAAAACTATCCCGAGAAATCCTACTTCTCGAACTCTTGGCACACCGAAGTCGTCGCTAACGTCACCAAGCCCACGCTCACCCTTTTCAAGCCTTCTCCGGGCTTGAAAAACGGCACTGCCATCGTGATCTGTCCCGGCGGTGGTTTTATGGCCCTTTCCATCAACAGTGAGGGCATCGACGTCGCGAAGTACCTTGCCGATAGAGGCGTCACCGTCTTTGTCTTGAAATACCGCCTCGCGCACACTGGTGACGACGCCACCCAGGAATTCGCGGCGATGTTTGCCGAGCACCAGAAATTTGCGGAGTTGTTGGCGAAGATCGTTCCTCTGTCCGTCGCCGATGGGCTGGCTGCCGTCACCTACGTTCGCCAGCATGCCTCGGATTGGGGAGTCTCTCCCGACCGCGTCGGCATCATTGGCTTCTCCGCCGGTGGCACCGTCGCTGCCGGAGTTGCCTTCCGCTACGCGCCCGAAGGCCGGCCCGCCTTTGTCGCCCCGATCTATGGAGCCGCCGCGATGTTCAAAGACGCTCCGGTTCCCGCGGATGCGCCGCCCATGTTCATTGCCGCGGCCACCGATGATCAACTCGGCCTCGCCCCCGACAGCATCGCTCTCTACGAAAAATGGACGGCGGCCCACAAGTCCGCCGAGCTGCACATGTATGTCAAGGGTGGCCACGGCTTCGGAATGCGAACGCAGAACCTCCCCACCGATCATTGGATCGAGAGATTCACCGATTGGCTTCAGGTACAAGGCTGGTTGAAACCGTCCTAGGGTGCGGGCGTCCCGTCCGACCACTTCGCGACCGGTATCCTAATTCTTGTAGCGCCGGGCTTTAGCCCGGCACTCTGCCTCTTCCACCGCACCCAAGCAGCCAGCAAGCCCTTTATCAGCAACATTTATAAGAAACTAGGGAGTGGGTATCCGCAGACCATCGCCGGAGGGTCTCCGCTTGTGGCAACCTATTTCGTAAGCGGTGCCGCCGTCGCCAACCCCAGCGCTTGCATCACCGCATCGTGCAGTGCTGGCCGCACCTCGGCGATTTTGTGATTCTCGCGCGTCGGATTCACGCGATTTGTCAGCAGGACAACGAACAACTGCCGGTCCGGATCGATCCAAATAGAAGTACCGGTAAAACCCGTATGGCCGAAACTGTGCGCCGAAAAGTAGTGCCCGCTCGAGCTGCCTTCGGTGGGCACGACCCAGCCAAGCGTGCGCGTGCCGCCGGAAAGCTGCTGCGGCACCGTGAATTGCGCTATCGTCGCTCGCCGCAATATCCGCTCATGCGCGTACACGCCGCCATTTAGCAGCATCTGGCAAAACGCCGCCAAATCCGGCGCCGTGCTGAACACTCCCGCGTGCCCCGATACACCGCCGATCGCAAACGCGTTTTCGTCGTGCACTTCGCCTTGAATCAGCCGCTTTCGGAAATTCGCGTCAAATTCCGTCGGCGCAATCAGCGGCCAAAGTTTCTTCGGCGGCTTGTACATGGAATCGTTCATCCCGAGCGGCCCGAAAATATATTCCTTCGCCAGGTCGTCGAGCGTGCGGCCCGTCAGCCGCTGGATGATTTCGGCCATCAAAATGATTCCGAGATCGGAGTACACCATTTTCGTTCCGGGTTCGTTCTCCAGCGGCTCGGCGAATATCATTCTCAACGTATCCTGTTTGCCCGTGGATGTTCGCCAGTATTCCTTGAAAGGTGGCAAGCCGGACGTGTGCGTCATCAAATGCCGCACCGTCACGCGATGCCGCCATTCCAGCTCCTGCGGATTTTCGTGAAAGAGATTTTTCAATCCTTGCTGAGGCTGATTGCCCCCGGTCCATTCCGGCAAGTAGCGTTCGATCGGCGCATCCAGATTCAGCGGCGATTTGAAATCGCCTTCCACCAATTTTTCCACCAGCGTCGTCGTGACAATCACTTTTGTCAGCGACGCAACGTCGTACATCGTCCGCACATTCACTTGCAAAGACTTCGCGTCGTAGCTCAGTTTGCCGAACGCATGCAGCGAAACTTTTCCCTGGTAACCGACGGCCAGCGTCGCGCCAGGAAACGCTTTGTCCGCAATCGCGCGCTCGAGGACGTCGAACGCCGGCTGCAGTTGCGCTTCCGCGCGCACGTCCATCGGCTGCACCGTCATGGGATTCGCCGCCAGCTCGATGCCGAATCCCGCTTTCATTTCCCCGCCGGGCACGGTAACCGGCAAATGCCCGCGCACCGCTATCTGCCCGAACAGCGCGCGCGCCACGGAAATCTGCGCCACGTCGCTAATGCCGAACGCCGCCAGCCACGTCTCCGCTTGCGGAAAATGCTCCACCAGGTACGGACTGCCGAATCCAATCGTCACCACCGGCTTCCCGTTCTTGTAAACTTTTTCCGCCAGCGCCGCCTGCTCCGCCGGAATGTCCACATTCCCTTTGCGGTCGCTTACGCGCACAAAAAACGCCAGAATCGCCACGTCGTACGTATCCGGCGCGGGCAATTTCCAATTGTCCGCTTTCACAAACCGCGTATCCGCTCGCAACGTCGTCAGCGAATCAACGCGCGATCGCAGTTCGCGCTCCAGATCCTCGCCGGGATAAGGTTCGGGATCGGCATACAGCGCAACCAGCAGCGCCCGCGTCGGCTTAGTTTCATCGAGCGGCAAGCGATGCGCCGTGTCGCGCAGCAGCGTCACGCCGCGGTCCGAAATCTCCTGGGCCTCGCGCTGCCACTCCACTTTGCCGAAATGACTGTTCAGCGCGTTCACATCCACCAATCGCTCTTTGTAAAGTCCAATCCGCGCTTTCGCCTGCAAAATTCTTCGCACCGAAGCGTCGAGGCGTTCGCGCGAGATGCGCCCGGACGTCACGGCGTCGCGCAGCGCCTCCACGGCCGCATCCGGCACCGGCGGCATCAGCAGCGCGTCCGCTCCCGCCGCAAACGCCCGCACCGCCGCTTCGCCCGGCGCGTACCGCACCGTGATTCCGCCCATGTCCATCGCGTCGGTAACCACCAGTCCCTGGTAGCCCAGCTCCTTGCGCAAGAGGCCCGTCAGAATATTTGACGAGAGCGTCGCCGGCGTATCCACGTCCGGCTCCAGCGCCGGAATGGAAAGATGGCCCGTCATGATGCTGTCCGCGCCGGCGGCAATCGCCGCGCGGAAGGGAACGAGTTCCAAAGTTTCGAGGCGCTCTCGGTCCGCGTGAATCACTGGCAGATCGATGTGCGAATCGGCCGCGGTGTCGCCGTGTCCGGGAAAATGCTTTGCGGTGGCGAGGCCGCCATTTTCTTGCACGCCGTGGACGAACTGCGTCACGTACTCGGCAACCTTCTGCGGATCCTCTCCGAAAGACCGCGTGTTAATGATGGGATTATTCGGATTGTTGTTTACGTCGGAGTCCGGTGCGTAGATCCAGTGGATGCCGACCGCGCGCGCTTCGAGCGCGGTGATTTTGCCCATCGTGTACGCGTCTTTGGGATTCCCCGCCGCGGCCAGCGCCATGGCGGTTGGAAACGAAGTCCCTTCATCCAATCGCATGGCCGTGCCGCGCTCGAAATCCGCGCCGATCAGCAGCGGGACTTCCGACTTCGCTTGCAGTTGATTCGATAGCACGGCTGTGGGATACGCCTGGCTTTTGACGATGCCCAGCGGCGAACTCTGCGTAATGTTGATGAAGCCGCCGACGTGCAGTTTCTCGACGTCGCGCATGATCTCATCGTAGGCGGGTGCGTCGGTCGGCGTGAAACTTCCGTGATAGGTGGCGAAAATCAGTTGGCCGACTTTTTCGTCGAGCGTCATTTTACCAAGTGTCGTTTCCACCCATTGCGAAGCCGCGGGAGATAGTTTTTGTGCGGGCTTCGCGGACGCCGCGCTTTTCTTTGCGCCGGAGGCATCTTTTGCGGACGAAGTGGGCGTCGAAGAAACAGAGGCCGGGGGTGAAGACTTGTTCTGACTGCGTGTCGTGTGGGCCATAAGAAGAAGGAACAAACCAAAAGGAATGAGCAGCAGAACGCCTGTACCGCGTCCTTTCATCAGTTGTGGGTCTCCCGGTTGACGCCCGGATCCTGCGCCTGTATATAACACACGCACTTCACGCTCACAACGCAGCCCCGAACGAAGCGTTCCAGAATATCATTGGTGACGCACAACCGGAGGGAATGCTTTGCCCCAACTTCGCGGCGGTCTCAAGAATACGTTTCGTGTCTCGCTCAGCTTCGTTTTTCTGCTCGCACCCTTTGTTCCCGTCCACGCCGCCGTAAGGAAATCGGGCCGTCCCGGCCGCGTGCAAACCGGGCTCGACGTTCTTGAAGCGGAAAAATTCGCGCCCCTGCGCGGCAAGCACATCGGATTGATCACCAATCACACGGGTCTCGACGCTCAGGGCCGTTCGTCGATCGAGCTGTTTTTTCACGCGCCGGGTTTGCAACTTGTGGCGCTGTTCAGCCCGGAGCATGGCATCTCCGGGCGCGCCGACGAAAAATACTCATCTTCCAAGGATCCGACAACCGGCCTCACCACCTATAGCCTCTACGGCGAATCGCTGCGGCCCACCGACGAAATGCTTGCGGGCATCGACACCCTTGTTTTCGATATCCAGGATGCTGGCGTGCGCTTCTATACCTACACGGCCACTATGGCCTACTGCATGGAGGAAGCCGCCAAGCACAACATCGCGTTCTACGTGCTGGACCGGCCGAATCTTCTCGGCGGCGATGTCATCGAAGGGCCCATGCTGGATTCGGACAAGACGAATATCGTCGGCTACTTTCCGATGCCTATCCGCTACGGGCTCACCATTGGCGAACTGGCGCAGTTCTTCAACGCCGAAAATCACATCAATTGCGACCTGCACGTCATCGCCATGAAAAACTGGCATCGCAATTATTTTTTCGAGAGCACGGGGATTCGCTGGGTGCCGCCATCGCCCAATCTTCGGACGGTGAAAGGTTCGATTGTTTATCCCGGCATCGAGATATTGCAGAACGCTGGCGTTTCGGTAGGTCGCGGAACGCAAACACCCTTCGAGGAATTTGGCGCCCCGTGGATGGATGGCATGGCGGTGTCCGGCGAATTGAACGCGCGGCATCTGCCCGGCTTGCGTTTCGTCGATCAACCGTTCATCCCGGTTTCCGGGCTATACGCTGGAGAGCGCTGCGGAGGCGTCGGCATCCGCATCACGGACCGCGCCGCCGTCCGTTCCGTGCGCGTGGGTTTGGAGATCGCCGTCATTTTGCAAAAGCTCTATCCCAAGAACTTCGATCCGGCAAAATTGCTCGTCCTCGTCGGCAACTCGGAAACCATCCGCCAGCTTCAAGCCGGCGTCTCCCCAGAACAAATCGTGGCGAGCTGGTCGACGGATCTCGCCAATTTCGACGCGACGCGCCACAAATATTTTCTCTACAAGTAAGAGTCCCGCCATCTCAGCGAAGATCATTGTCACTTAGCAGCTAGCGGCGCTACCATAAGGCGGCGAGATCGTGGCGATTGGATGTTGGCATGGAGGGCACCAAAGACTATGTCATACGAAGAAGCGATGAGATTGGCGTCCCGGGACGAGGCGTTCAAGGCGACGGTTTATGCGATGAATTCGTTGCTGATTCAAAAGGGAATCTACACGCAGGACGAATTCGAGCAACTCTTTGCCGAGTGGGTGAAAAAGGAAGAGTCCAAGAAAGCTCGTGCGAGCGGCGTCAGCCGCCCCGAGGCCGCTTTCGCTTAGGCGGGATTTCGTTCCAACGAGGGTGCTGGCAGAGCGGACGCTTGAAGCAGTGGTTGCCAATATCGCAGCGCACGCATTCGCAATTACAAGTTGGTGGTTCCTTTTTGTCAGTTTTAGGTTTTTCCATAGCAAAACCTATCGAAAAGTAGTGCCTGCCCAGTGAAAGTTGAGCGCATAATTACCGTAATGTCAACTAAGCATGCAATTCTAACTGTTTCTTCTCTGCCCGCTTGGATCCCTGATATCTGACCATCGGGCAGATATGCTAGAGTCTCCGCATGCGCGTCGTGTCGTTGCTGCCGTCGGCTACGGAAATCCTGTTTGCTTTGGGATTCGACAAGGAAATTGTTGGCGTTAGCCATGAATGCGATTTTCCGGCGCAGGCGCGAGGGAAGCGCGTCGTGATTCATTCGCGTCTGCCGCACGATGCGTCCCCTGCGGAAATCGATCGGCTGGTACGTGAATATGTTTCGCGCGGGGAGAGCCTTTACTCGGTGGATGCCGAGGCGCTCGCGGAATTGGCGCCGGATTTAATTATCACGCAGGATTTGTGCCAGGTGTGCGCGGCTTCGCCAGACGATTTAGCCACGACGCTCGCGCGTTTTCCAGAGCCGCCAGAAGTGCTCTGTTTGAATCCACAGGATATTGGCGATGTGTGGCGGGATATTTTGTGGGTTGGCGAAGCGACTTGCCGCGGGCATGAGGCGGAGGATTTGCTGAAGAAAATCGGGACGCGCCTTGGCGAACTCGAATGCCAGCTCGATGGCATCGAGCATCGCCCGCGCGTGGCGATCCTCGAGTGGCTCGAACCGTTTTATGTAGCGGGGCACTGGGTGCCGGAAATGATCGAAATTGCTGGCGGAAAAGATGCGCTTGGGCGGAAGCGCACGCCTTCGTTTCGCGTTACCGCCGAAGATGTGATTGATGCAGCGCCAGAAATTCTTTTGATCGCGCAATGCGGCTACAGCGCGGAGCAAGCTCGCGATGAATACCGCGCGGTGTCTTTTCCGGAAGAGTGGAGCGCGATGCCTGCCGTGCGCAATTCGCGCGTGTATGCACTGGATGCCAGCGGATATTTTTCTCGACCCGGGCCGCGGCTGATTACCGGCATCGAGGCCCTGGCAAAAATTCTGCATCCCCACGTTGTGGTCAGCGCAGAGGCGGAACGCGTGATGCTGCCGGTTTCTTCGGCGCCAGGGGGTGTGGTCTCCACATCTCTCCGTGCCGCATCGGCCTAAGTGCGCGGCAGGTGAATCACTTACAAGTTCCACACGATTGAGGCAGTAAGGCAACAGCCGGTCCAGCAAAGTGGAAAACATTGCCGTGTCCGCGGTAAGTTACATGTAACCCGCCAGGAGGGTTTACATGGGAACAAAGGGCCGGCCGAAGACGTCCCGCGACAAGGTGAGGGCGCACCGCGTGCGCTTGCGCAAGCAAGGCTTGCGGCCCATCCAGATTTGGGTGCCCGATCTACGCTCGCCTGTTTTTGTGGCGGAAGCCCGCAGGCAGTCGCTCGCGGTTGCCAAGAGTCCTCACGCCAAGCAGGATCAGGACTTTATCGATGCGATCTCCGATCCGGGCGCAAAATGAAGCGCGGGGAGATTTGGACGGTTGCAGGAGTCGCGGATTATTACGGCAAGCCGCGGCCGGTAGTGATCCTGCAAGACGACCGTTTCGGCGGGACGGACTCTGGGACGGTGTGCGCGTTCACGACCGACACGACGGAGGCGCCGCTGTTCCGGTTGCTCATCAAGACAAGCGAAAGCAACGGACTGCGAGGGGAGTGCCGGCTGATGGTGGATAAACTGACGACGGTTCCCAAGACAAAGCTCGGAGTTCGTGTCGGCGAACTTGCTGATAAGGACATGCTCCGGGTGAATCGCGCGGTGCTGGTCTTTTTGGGAATTGCCGCCCCGCTTGGCGAATAAGGCGCTTCCATCCTCATCATGGGGCTTCCGCTTAGTTGATTAACCTCGGGCGGGGCAACTCCCCTTACAAAGCTACTTCGGACTGTTCCAAAGTACAGTTGACAAGCATGGACTCTATATATAGGATTCTTATGTATAGGAGACGTGATGATTGCACCGGGGATTAAGCGCGGGACGGCGGAACTGGCGGTGCTGAGCGTGCTGGAAGACGGGCCGCTGCATGGGTATGAGATGGCGCGGCGCATCGAGGAGCAAACGCACGGCTCGCTGCGATTCACATTGGCGTCGCTCTATCCGCTGCTCTACAAATTGGAAAAGCGCGGATGGGTGCGCGGCGCCTGGGAAACCAGCGAGACGGGCCGCCGTCGGCGCTGCTATCGACTGACAGCGGAAGGCAAGAAGAAGCTCGCACCGATTCGACGCGAATGGGACGAGCTGTTTCGCGCATTGAAGCGCCTCACCAAGGTGTCCCATGCGTGATTGGGAAGCGCTTGTCGGCGAGCAGCTCGCCGGCCTTTCTCTTGAACCGAAGGAAGCGGCCGAAGTGATCGCGGAGCTTGCGGCGCATCTCGAAGAAACATTCGAGGAATTACGCCAGCAAGGGCTTTCGGAAGAAGGGCAGCGGGGCGCGCACTCTTCGCAGGTAGGAAATTGGCCATCGCTTCGACGGAAAATTCAGAAGGCGCGACGAAGGAGGACGTTATGACGGACCGAGTCAAACAAGTGTGGCTTCCCGGATTTTTGACGTTGTTTCTTTCGATGATGCTGCTCGATGCTGATTCAGTTCTTTGGACCGCAGCCGGTTATCGTGAGCACTTCCGGCTGGCGAATGACGGCTCCTGTCGCGGTGATTTACGTGCCGTGGCTGTTGTCGTTGCTTCTGATCGGCGCGATGGGAGCATATTTGGCGGGCCGCGCTGAAGCGTCACCGCGTGCTGTGCTTCCTTCTATTTTGTTTCCCGTCTTGCCGTATTCCAGTTTTTTTCGTGATTTGGATTCCCGTGTCGCTCCTTCTGGACGACCACATCGGGCACAACACCATGCGTAGCGCCTTGACTGATGGGTTTGGTCGCCTGGGTGGTGTTGCCCGGCAGTGGCTTTGCTTGCTGGCGGGCTTCCGGTGCAACTCTTGCGGTCCCGCCGCCCCGCTTCGGCGTAGCGATCTTGCTCGATGGGGCGCAGCATGCTGCGCCCCTACAAGTGGCAGCAGAGCTTCGCGCACTCAAGGCGAGGTTAATTGAGCTTGCAGCCGATGCGAGACGTGTTCGTGCGACCAGTAAATGAGCAGCGCTTTGCCTCTTACTTTATCCAAGCTGACTACGCCGAAGAAGCGGCTGTCGTAGCTGTTGTCCAGATTGTCTCCAATCACGAAAACAGAGCCTTCGGGCACTTTGACGGTTTCAAAAGGCGGACCCTCGTCCGCCAAGCGAGTGTATGCGTTATTCTCGCCGCACGGCGAGCGGGAGAATGAGCGGCTTGTTGTTGACAAGAATGGTATTTGACGGTCCGCGGGCGACGGTGTCGCCTGCAACGCCGATGACGCGCTTAATATAATTGGTCCTGCCTGCCTTCAGGTCGAAAAATATTACTTCTCCTCGCTGTGGTGCGCGAGCGTTGAAGGCGTCCATGCCAGCGATGACCCTCTCGTCTTCACAAATTGCAGGGCACATCGAGCCGCCGCGAGAAACATAAGCGCGCAGCTCAAAACATCTGGCCCAGAAAAAGAATTTTGCGACAAAGTAGGCCAACAGAAGCGCGACTACCGCTCCAGAGTAGATTAGGAACTTGATCAGACGGGCGGCGTTTCGTGAGGCCTGCGGGTTTCGGGAGATCAGCGCTGAGGATCGACGGCTGCATGTGCTCTGTGTTCCTTTTGTCCAGTAGCGGTAGAAGGGAAGACCGGCGAGGATGAGGAGCAAGCCGATGCTGGAGCGGCCGGGGCGGTTGAGCCAGATGTTGAAAGTGAGAGCGAGGGCGCCGGCGACGAAGAGGCCGGGGACGACGGGGTAGCCCCAGCAGCGGTAGGGGCGGGGCATGTTGGGTTCGGTGTAGCGCAGGCGGAAGAGCGCGACGACGGCGAGGCCGTAGAAAATCCAGCCGGCGAAGATGAAAAGATTGGTGAGTTCCTCGAACGTTCCTGTTAAGCGCCATCAGACTGGCAAGCACACATTGAAAAATCAGGGCGCGGGCCGGCGTGCGGTATTTGGGGTGAACGCCGTCGGCGATTTTGAAGAAGATGCCGTCGCGGGCCATGGCGTAGGCGGGGCGTGCGCCGCTGAGGACGGAGGAGTTCATCGAGCCGAGGGCGCTGATGACCATGGCGACGGTAATCCACGCGGCGGCGATGGGGCCGGCGACGTGTTGGACGACATCGGAAGCGATGTGAGGCGAGGCGGCGACGGCGGCGAACGGCAAAACTTTCAGGCAGGCGGCGCTGAAGAGAAAATAGATTAGCGCGACTAGAGCGACTCCGCCGACTAGCGCGCGGGGAAAATTCTTTTGCGGATTTTCTACTTCGCTCCCTACCAGATTTAAATCTTCCCAGCCATCATAAGCCCAGAGCGCGGCAGCTAGCGCGGCCAGGAACGCGCTTAGGACGCCGCCGTTTAGCGCGCTCGGCCACATCGGATCGGGAGTGCTGTGCGGAGCGGCGTGCGAAAAAAACGCAACGCCGATGACGATCGCGACGGACGTAATTTTTATGGCGGTGAGAAAAACCTGGACGGCGCCGCCGAGGCGTACGCCTAAATAATTGATAGCGGTCATGCCGACGATCCAGAGAACGGCGAACGGCTGCGCCCAGGTGAAAACGAAATCGTAAGGCTTGATCCAGGCGGTGAGGCCGGGGATGGCGATGTGCAGTGTGAAGATCGGGAGCCGCGACGACGGGGATCAGAAAACTTAGGAATCGCATCAAGCCCGCGGCGATCGACGAGAGCGAGCTGGGCCGGCCGACGATGGAGTGCATCCAGCCAAACAGGAAACCCGCGGCGGGGCCGAACGCGCGGCGGAGATAGGCATATTCGCCGCCGGCTTCGGGGATGGCGGCGCCGAGTTCGGCGAAGGAGAGCGCGCCGAAGAGCGAGAGAATCGCGCCGACGATCCACGCGGCAAAAACGACGCTGACGAAGCGGCCTTCGCGGGCCATTTCGGCCGGCTTCAGGAAGATGCCGGTGCCGATCATGGTGCCGACGACGATGGCGCCGGAGGCCCAGGCGCCGAGGCCGCGGACGAGTTCGAGGCGGGGCGAGCCGTTACCCGTGGTCCGTGTCCCGCGATCCGTGGAGAAAGGAGTTTCGGTCATAGAAAGTTGGGCGACATTTTAGCGCCGCCGGTCCAATTGCAACCGCGTGACGCGCTGAAGCGAGTCGCTACGCATCGGCAATCTTTCCTGCTGAATGGATGCGGCTCACGGCGGCGCCCACGGCGAACGTCATGACGCTGCCGATGAGCACGTACCATGTATACGCAATCGGGGTGAATTGCCAAACGCAAAGAACGCTGGCGAGGCCGGCAAACATTCCGATGAGAGCGCCGGTGGCGTTCGCGCGCCGGTCGAGCGTGCCGAGAAGAAATAGGCCGAGGAGGCTGCCGAAGGGAAGAGATGCGACCGTGAGCCCGGTTTCGAGAAGCGGGCCCCATTTCACGAAACCGAAGCACATCAGGATGAGGCCCCAGACGAGCGTCATGCGGCGCGAGAGGCGGAGGAATTTCACGGCGTCGGCGGAGTGGCCGCGGAGTTTCGCGAAATCGAGAACGCTTGATGCGGCGAGAGAGTTGAGCGAGCCGCTGGCGTTAGACATGGCTACTGCGACGATGGAAGCGAGGAGGAGGCCGGCGAGGCCTGTGGGCATTTCGCGGACGAGAAATAACGGGAGGATGCGGTCGGGGCGCTCGCCTGCCGCGAGAAGCGGCGCATGTTGCGCGAAGACGTAGAGCAGGACGCCGATAAGCAGAAAAATCGTGAATTGCATGAGGACGATGACGCCGCTGGTGAGAAGCGCGCGGCGGCTGTCTTTTTCGTTGCGGGCGGCGAGCAGCCTTTGCACGATGGTCTGGTCGGTGCCGTGGCTGGCCATGGTCAGGAAAGCGCCGCCGATGAGGCCGGACCAGAACGTGTATTTGGTGGCGAGGTTGAAGGAAAAATCGAAGACTTGCAATTTGTGGCCGGCGGCAGCGGCGACTTGCGTCACCTCTGTCCAGCCGCCGGGAATGCGGTGGAGCAAAATCCAAAATGTGACGGCGCTCCCGGTGAGATAGAGAAGAAGTTGCGCGACGTCGGTCCAGATAACAGCGGTCATGCCGCCTTCGAAAGTGTAGAGGATGGTGAGGGCGATGACGATGACGACGGCAAGTCTCTCGGAAGTGCCGAGAACGACGCTGACGACGAGCGCGATGGCGGAAACGCGAACGCCTTCCGCGATGGCGCGCGTAACGAGAAACGTGCTGGCGGCAACGGCGCGCATTTTTTCGCCGAATCGCTTTTCGATGAGCGCGTAGGCGGTCAGAAATTGTCCGCGAAAATAGCCGGGGAGGAGCAGCAGGACGATGAGGACGCGGCCGATGAGATAGCCGATGACGAGTTGAAGGAAGGTGAGGTTGGTGGAGTAGGCGATGGCCGGCGTGCCGATGATGGTCAGCGTGGAAGTTTCTGTCGCGACGATGGAGAGAGCCAGCGCCCACCACGGCGCGGTGCGGCCGCCGAGAAAATAATCGAGGCTGACGGAATCGCGGCTGCTGCCGGCAACGTCTTTTTTGGCGCGGCGGAAGCGCATGCCTAGCGCGGTTACGGCCAGGAGATAGATGATGACGATGGCGAGGTCGAGTGGGTGGATGCGCATTCGCGGTTGAAAGAGAAGCGAGAATAGTGGGAGGGCTGGCGGAGGTCAAGGAATGTGTGGGAATGCGATGCGGTTGAGACTGAGGTCTCGTCGATGGTCGAAGGGGCGGGATTGAGGCAGGATCCTTCGCTACGCTCAGGATGACAGGATTCTCGGAGTGGGCGTTGTTGGGCGAAATTCAGGCCGATTGCTGTCCCAGCGGGCAGGGCGCACGTTTGCGCACGCGGATGCCAGGCGCGAATGCATTGCGCGCCTTTCTCGCATAAACTTTTTGTATGCGCTTTGTCTTGGGATTGGATGGCGGCGGAACGAAGACGGATGGCGTGTTGATGGACGGGTCCGGCGCGGTTTTGGCGCGGTCGCAGGCCGGGCCATCGAATCCGCTGCGTATTGGATTTGGCGCGGCGCTGGACGCGATTCGCGAGGCGGCGCGGCAAGCGCTCGCCCAGGCCACCTTGCCCGAAAGCGCGCCGCCAGCTGCGATTTGCGCGGGGCTTGCAGGAGCGGGGCCGCCGGAATCGGCGGAAAAAATTCGCGCGCTGCTCGCCGCGGAATTTCCAAAATCGAAAATTCAAGTTTGCACCGATCTGGATCTCGCGCTGGCAGCGGCCGGCGAGGGAGCCGTGATCGTGCTGCTCGCCGGGACGGGTTCCTTTGCCGTCGGGCGTAACGCGTCGGGCGAAACGGCACGCGCGGGCGGATACGGTTCGCAGATTGGGGATGAAGGAAGCGCTTACGATATTGGGCGGCGAGCGGTTTTGACGGCGATGCATGAAAACGACCGCACGGGGACGGATGCTCTGCTGGGGCAGCGGCTGCTGCGAGAGCTTGGTTGCGCGAACTGGTCCGAGGTCAAAGCGCGGGCGCAAGCCGCTTCGGATGAAGTGTTTCCGCGATTGTTTTCGGTTGTGGCGATGGTTGCGGATTGGCTTGAAACTCCGTCTGAGACTCATGAGGAAACCGCGGCGAGGAATGCGGCCCGGGGAATTCTGCGCGCGGCGGCGTTTGATCTGGCTTTGCTTGCGGAGAATCTTGCGGAGCGCTTGCATTTGCGCGAGACGTGGTTTGCGGTTGCAAAAACCGGCGGAATGATCGGGCGGTCGAAATATCTGGAGAGCGCGATCGACGAGCGATTAAGGATTGCGTTTCCGCTGGCGGAGCTGGGAGGCTTGCGAATTGCTCCGGCGGAAGCGGCGGCGCGCCTGGCGCTGGCGCTGCTATCCAGTGCGGATGGCGCGGGACACTGAGATGGCCGGTGCGGAGAAAAATCGGGATCGCGCGCTCGCCGCGGCTGGCGAGGAACTGGCGGCCTTACTTCATCATACCGATGCGGAAGTCCTGCTGGCGCTGCTGGATAATCCCTCGCTCGAGGAAACGCAGCTGTGCATGTTGCTCGAGCGAAAAAATCTCCCCGCGGAAATTCTGGAAGAAGTGGCGCGGCGCAAGCCGCTCTTGAAAAGCTACCGCGTCAAAAAGGCGCTGGCGTTTCATCCGCGGACGCCGCGGCTCGTTACGTTGCGTTTGCTGCGCGACCTTTACTTGATGGATCTGGTGCAGATCACGCTATTGCCGGGGATTCCCACGGAGTTGAAACGGAACGCCGAGGACCAGCTGGTTTCGCGGCTGCCGCAATTGCCGCTCGGGCAAAAAATCACTTTGGCGCGGCGCGGACCGGCGCGCTTGGCGGGCGCGCTTCTCACGGAGGGGCACGCGCAAATCGTTTCGATCGTTCTGGATAACGCGTATTTGACGGAGGCACAAGTGTTGCGAGTGCTTTCGCGAGAAAAACTTCCGCCAGTGGTAGTGCGCGACATCTCCCAGCACCGCAAGTGGTCGATCACCTACAATGTGCGATTGGCGCTGGTGCGGCATCCCTTGTCGCCGCTGGCTACCGTGCTTGCCTACCTGCCGGAGCTTACCGTTTCCGATTTGCGCGAACTGGCGTCTCCGGGAATTGTCTCGGAGAGCCTGCGCAAGTATTTGCAGGCCGAAGTGCAGCGGCGGATTCGCGCGGGAGAAAAATCCGCAGCGAAGGACGATGTCTCCGGGCCTTCGGCGGCGTCTAATCCAGGACTAGCGGGGTCCTTTAACCAAAACGCGGGAGCGACCTTTCGAGGGAACGTGTCCGGCGCCGCCGAGTGGATTGCTGGGAACAAAACATCCGCTAACGGCGTCGTAAGGATGTGCCCTTAGCAGGCGTAAGCTTAAGACGAACGAGCGGCGAGATGGCCCTGGCGCCGCACCTTGGGATCCTTGGCAGGGGGGTTCACCAAGTTCATGGGCAGTGGGGACCAAACGTCCCGGCGGTCGGACCGGCGCTGGGCGCCGCGCTACTCGTTTCGCGCCAACCTCGAGATCGAATGGGGTTCCGCGGTCCTGCGCGCCAGCACGCGCGATATCAGCTCGAATGGCATGTTCATCGAATCGGCCGATCCTCTGTGGATTGGTGCGGGTTTTACGGCGCACCTGGTGCTAGACCGGCGTCTAAAAGTGGATTGCTCGGTGAAGCGCATCGAACCGGGGCTGGGCATGGGCGTTTCCGTGACGCTTTCCGAAGAGCAGAACGAACAGCGGTATCAGGATCTTCTGGCTTCTCTCTCCAACACAGGTTCCTAAGCTCGTCTTATACTATGCTTGCGGCGCGGGCGGCTTCGCGCGGCTCGCGATGTCCGCGCGAGTCAAAATGTATTCGCCCCCTTCGTTACGGAACGGTGTTTGAGGTCGTATGAGTTTGACCAGATGCCTGGATTGCGGTTCCCCGCGAACTGCCGACCAATGTCCCTCGTGTGGCTTGACGTCGGTAGCGGCCGAGTTGCTCTTCCGGCGGCGGCTGGTGTCGCGGACCGCGATTTTTCTGGTGGGCTCGCTGGCCTTTCCTTATGTCAGCCAGATTTATCCGCCGCTGGATTTGGACTTGATGCTGGTGTTTTTCGGGCTCCTCTTTTTTCTGGCGCTCACAATTGCGGTGATTCTGGAAGGGCGTGCGCGGCAGCACAAGGAGATTGAAGTATTGAAGCGCATCTACGCGGGATTCATTCCGCTGCCGTGGATACTGGCGGCCACGCTTTTTATGAATGGGCGGCTCGATTCGCAGAAAAACCTGGCGTACTATCCGACGTCCGTGGTGAGCAAATACAATATGAAGGGGATTGTGCGCGGGAGCCGGCGGCTGCACGTGAGGTCGTGGCGTGCCGGGCAGAAAGTGGAAGGATTGGCGGTGGATGCGGATGATTTTGATCGGTTTCAGGCGGGCGACAAGGTGGTGGTGGCGGTCGAGCCGGGGGCGCTGGGGATTCCGTGGTATTACGGGGTGTATCGGCGGTGAGTGACGCGGAATGGGAAAAGCGAAAAGCGAAAGGAAAGGGCACAGGCAGGGGTGCCTGTGCTACCGCGCTAGTAGTTGGGTTTGCCGTCAGGCTTTAGGGGCAGGTTGATGTCGAGGTAGTGGCCGTTCTTGCCGAAGCGGAAGCGGACGCGACGGACCATCAAGCCGACGTCGCGCATTTTCCAATCGGAAATCTCGATGGGATCACCGGGAAGGTCGGAGAGCGACCATTCGACGTTGTCGCCCTGCGGCTTCACGGTTTGCGGATCGACCTCGTAAACTTCGGCTTCTTTTAGGTCCAGATAAAGATAGCGTTTCCACAGTTTCACGAGTAGCGCGTCGCGCTTTTCCGAGTGGTAGATATTCCAGGTTTGCGGCGCTTGGTCGTTGAAGCGCACGATGGCGAATTGCACCGGCTTCCAGACAGACTTTTTATCGGGAGGCGCAGTTTGCGGAAGCGCGGAGAAGAAAATTAAAGCTGTGACGAGGGCTGTTTGCATTCCTGGAATCAATTCACATCACAACTTCGCTGAAGGACTTGTCGAGCAGGCGGATGGCTTCGTCGACGTCGGGCTTAGTGGTATTGAGCATCGGGGCGAGGCGGAGGACGTTGCCCATAAGGCCGCCTTTGCCGATGAGCAGGCCGTTGTCGCGGGCGCGCTCCATGACTTGCGTGGTCTGCGCGGGGGCGGGCTCCTTGGTTTTGCGGTCTTTGACGAGTTCGAGGGCTTGCATGAGGCCCATGCCGCGAACGTCGCCGATGAGCGGATGCTTTTCTTGAAGTTGTTCGAGCTTGGCGCGGAAGTGAGTGCCGACGGTGTGGGCGTTTTCGAGGAGGTCGTCTTCTTCGATGAGCTCGATGGTGGCGCGAGCGGCGACGGAAGTAACAGGATTGCCGCCGAACGTCGCGATATTCAGTCCCTGAAAGCCTGCCGCGATTTCGGGTGTGGTGACCGTCAGGCCAACAGGAACGCCGTTGGCCATGCCTTTGGCGCTGGTGAGAATGTCCGGCGTTACTTCCCATTGCTCGATGCCGAACCATTTTTTGCCGGTGCGGCCCCAGCCGGTTTGCACTTCGTCGGAGATGAAAAGGCCGCCGTATTTTTTAACGATGTTGAAAACAATTTTGAAATATTCCTTGGGCGGAGTGATGAAGCCGCCGACGCCCTGGATGGGTTCGGCGATGAACGCGGCGATGCTGCCGCTGGTGCCGGTCTGGATGAGATTTTCTACATCTCCCGCGCAGGCGACTTCGCATTCGGGATACTTCAAGTGCAACGGGCAGCGATAGCAGTAAGGATTGATGGCGTGCGCGATGCCGACGCTGATGACGGCGGCTTTGCGATAGGGCGCGTGAGCGGTGACGGACTTCATAAGCGACGAGCCGCCGGAATAGGCGTGGCGCAGGGCGACGATGTCGTAACTGCCGGTGGCCATGCGCGCGATGAGGATCGCGGCTTCGTCGGCTTCGCTGCCGGAGCTAGTGAAGAAGCTCGACGACAAATTGCCGGGCGTAATTTGCGCGATTTTTTCGGCGAGGGCCACAATCTGTTCATTCGGATAGAGTGTCGAGAGGTGCTGCAACTTGTTGACCTGCGCGTTGACCTTGCTGGTGATTCTGGGATTGCAGTGGCCCACGGAGACGGTGAGGATGCCGCCGAAGAAATCGAGATACTTGCGGCCTTCGACGTCCCAAACGTGCTGCATTTCGGCGTGATCGGCGACTAGCGGCTTCTGGTAGTAGTTGGTGACCGAAGGCCAGATGTATTTTTTGTGCTTGGCGACGACTTCTTCGCTGCGCGAAATCGTGGATGGCACAGGTTTTGCGGGCGTGGTCATAAGCGCTTCCTCAGCGTAAGCTTTGTGATCTTCGAGTGTACGACGCGGAGAAACGCGCGGCAAGCAGGGGCCATCCCGCCTAGTGAATGAGGGTGTTGTCTTTCAAGTTGGAGGCCCACTGTAGAGCGGCGAGGATGTCTTCTTCAGTGAGTTCCGGATAGTCGTTGATGATCTGAGCGTGCGATGCACCGGTTCCCAGCCAATTCAGAATGTCTCAGACGTGAGGGCGGTGATCGAAAAGTATCCGCTTAAGAGGGAGAACGGGGCGTTCGGGCGAACGATGAGCGGGATGGCGCAGTTTCGCGGGATGCTGACCATGTAGGAGGCTTCGCCCGGCCGGGAATCCCGATGCAGTTGCATGGCGTGCGGATTTCACATTAAATGCCGCAGGCTCCATCAGGAGAGGCGACGATGAGGATACACATCCGCAAAGAGAGACCCGCCGCGTGGACGGAACGCAAACTACGCACGAAACACGCATGGATATTGCCGTTTGTGGCGCTCGAATGCATGTGGGAGTGGATGGCCTACGGCCTCAGCAACTGGTCGTTTCTGGAGGTTCTGGATTACCTGGAAACGTTCAGCGTGCTCATCGCGGTGATTTTTTATTTTTCGGAGTCGGGCGACCGCGTGAAGCAGAGGCACTACCAGGCGTGGCAAGTGGTGAACACGTCGCAAGGAAAAGGCGGAAGCGGCGGGAGGATCGAAGCGCTGCAGGAATTGAATGCGGACCGCGTTCCGCTGGTGGGCGTGGACGTTTCGGGGGCGTTCCTGCAGGGAGTCCGGCTCGAGAAGGCCCGGCTGCTGCGAGCCAACTTTTCCGCGGCGGACGTGCGCGACGGCCGGTTTTTTTCGGCCGATTTTTCGAATGCGAGTTTGCGCTCGACCAATTTTCGCAGAAGCAATCTCGAACAGGTTTCGTTTCAGGGAGCGATTCTGGACGACACCGATTTAACCGGAGCCGATCTGGCGGGGGCGGACCTTACGCAGGCGAGCCTGGCCGACGCGGATTTGACGAACGCCGACCTGCGCGACATCCATTGGCGGCACATCGCCAATATTAAGAACGCAAATATCTTCGGTGTGAAAAACGCGCCGCAGGGATTTGTCGATTGGGCGTTGCAGCATGGCGCGCTGCAGCAGGACGCAGGCACGCGAGAGCCAGGCCAAACGCAATGAAGATCCGGGAAGCCGCCGCGCGCGACAACGAGTCGATTTGGAAGATTCTCGAACCAGTGATTCGGGCCGCGGATACCTACACTTTGCCCGCGGACATGACGCGCGACGATGCTTTGGCCTATTGGAACTCCCCGGCGCACGAAGTGTTCGTCGCAGAAGAAAACGCCGAGATCGTCGGAACATACGTTCTGCGCGCGAATCAGCAGGGCGGCGGAGCGCACGTCGCCAATTGCGGATACATGACGGCGCCCTGGGCGAGCGGCCGCGGCGTGGCGCGCGCGATGTGCCAGCATTCGCTGGAGCGCGCCAAGGCTCGAGGTTTTCGCGCGATGCAATTCAATTTTGTGGTGAGCAGCAACGAGCGCGCCGTGCGTTTGTGGCAAAGCATGGGCTTTGAAATTGTTGGGCGGCTTCCTGGAGCGTTTGTGCATCCCGCGCTGGGTGCAGTGGATGCATTGGTGATGTACCGGCACCTTTAGCCTGGAGGAGCGAAGCGAGGCACAAGATCCCCCCGTTCGCTAAGCGTGAGCAGGAGGCTTCGCTTCGGCGGAAGGCCTGTCATGCGTATAATGGCGCGCTATGGGTCCCAGCCTTTCTCTCCCGCGGCAAACGTTCCGGATGCTGGCACGGGTGTTTCCGCGCTGCGCCATGATCTCCCAGGCCATCGCCTTCAATTTATTTTTGGCATTTTTCCCGGCGCTTCTGATCATGGTGGGGTTCGCCACCAGTCGCATCGGCGGACGAACGAGCCTCTTTGATTTGATCAGGGATCTCACGGAATTCATGCCGCCGGGGAGCCAGACCATTGTTTCCGAGTTTCTGGTGAAGCGCGGGCCGGAAGCCTGGAAATTGGCGCTAGTCGGGTGGACGGGAACGCTGCTGGCTGGTTCGCAAGTAATGCGCCTGCTGATGGAAGGAATTCATAGAATTTATGGAGACCAGGAGCAGCCGGGATTTTGGAACCGGCAACTTCGGGGGTTGGCGCTGCTGCTGGTGACGATTGCACCTCTGTTGGTGGCGGCGATACTCGGCGTGCTCGGGCGGCCGATCCGTCATTGGATTTCCGACGAGTTGGGAACGACTCATATTTTGCAAGGTTGGTGGACATTTTTCTTTCCCGCCGTGGCGATCGTCCTGGCGATGCTCGCGCTGACGGTGATTTATTGGATGGCGCGGCCTGGGGATGAGAGCCTGCGGAATGTGCTGCCCGGGGCGCTGGTGGCGACGTCGCTATGGTGGCTGGTAAACGTGCTATTCGGATTTTACGTGCGCCGCGTGCCGTACAGCATTGTTTACGGAGGGCTGGCAGCCGTCATTGGATTGATGGTGTGGATGCAGCTTTCGGCAGTGATTGTATTTCTGGGAGCAGCATGGAATGCGGAGCTGGCGGAAAGCCGGCGCGGATCGCGGACTTAGCTGCACCACGCGGGTGAACAAGTGGATGGGAGAACATGAGTGAGCAGATCGTCCGCGTGGAATGCTACTCCGGCTTTAAAGCGGAAGAACGCCCTCTGCGCATCCTCTTCGAAGGCCACACACTCGATATCAGGGAAGTCGAGGACCGCTGGTATTCCCCCGGAGCGACATACTTTCGCGTGTTGGCAGTGGATGGAAATTGCTACATCTTGCGGCGCGATGACGCCCAGGATGTGTGGAGCTTGACGGCCTATCGCCGGCTCTCCTAAGCAGCGGCTGCCAAACGCGTTGACACTAAAATTAACCACAGCGTATAGTCATTCCGCGACTGTCGTCCCAAGGTTCCCCCGTGGTGCTGGCTTCCCAGAAAGCCAGCGGTGCCTGCGGATGCGGATCAGAGAAGGAAGAGTATGTCCTACCGACCGCAGTTCCCGTTCGCGCGGCGCTGGAATTGTGCGTTGTTGCTGTCGGTGCTCGTCTGGCTTTGCGTTCAGGCGAGCGCGCAAACGCCTGCCCCTCCAGCCGGAGGAGCGCCTTCCCAGACACCAGCGGCGCCAGCGAAGCCGCAATCTGCTTCGGCCAGCGACGGCGCGGAAGTATCGAGCCGCGATACGGCCCCGACGTTCAAGGTTCGCGTAAACCTGGTCCTGGTGCGGGTGGTGGTGCGCGACCGGCAAGGCCACGTGGTGCCAGACCTGCACAAGGAAGATTTTCAGCTCACGGACAATCGCAAGCCGCAGACCATTTCCACGTTCAGCGTGGAGACTCCAGCCTCTCGTGCAATGGACACCACGGTAAGCGCCAATGTAAATACGCCCGCCGATCCGGAAGTGGCGAAGGCCGTGGCCGCCGCATTGCCGCAGCGTTTTGTCTCCGTGGTGTTCGACGATCAGCATCTCAACATGCAGGATGCGATGTTCGTGCGCAACGCGGCCGGCAAGTTTTTTGATTCCCTGGCGGCTTCCGATCGCGTCGGCATATTTTCCACGTCCGGACAATTCACGCAGGAATTCACGGATGACCACGAGCTGCTGCGCAAGATGCTTTTGAAAATAGTGCCGCATTCGCCCACTGCGGGAGCTCACGATTGTCCGGATATCAGCTACTACGAAGCGGACATGATCCAAAACAAGTCCGATGTGCAGGCTCTGGCCATCGCGACGGAAGACGCGGTGCAGTGCGCCTTCGGCGGCGACGAATCGCAGAGGGCCGCCGCGCAATCCATGGCCCAGTCCACCGCCGGGCAAGTCCTCGCTCTAGAGGATTCCTCCACGGAATACGCCTTGCGGCACATGGAAGATACTATGCGGCAATTGGCGTCCAAGCCGGGCCAGCGGATTATGGTATTCGTTTCACCGGGATTTATCCCCTCGACTCTGCAACTGGAATTCAGCGAGGTGGTGGACCGGGCGACGAAGGCGAATATCGTGATCAACACCATCGATGCGCGGGGATTGTACACGCCGGATATGGGAGACATATCCAACCCCAACATCGATCCGCCTCAGATAGCGGGGTACAGGTCCATGTACAGGGTGGCGGCTCAGTCGGCACAGGAGGATGTGCTGGCGCAGCTTGCGGATGGAACGGGCGGAACTTTTTTTCATAACCGCAACGACGTGGACGAGGCCCTGCGCGAAGCGGGAGCCGCTCCAGGTCTGACTTACCTCCTTGGTTTTTCGCCGCAAAATTTGAAGCTTGACGGAAGCATGCACACCCTGAAGGTGTCCTTCGTGCACAAAACCAACTACACCATCCAGGCGCGGCATGGCTACTTCGCTCCGCGCCACGTGGTCGACCCCGTGGAGGCGGCCAAACAAGAAATTCAGGAAGCCCTTTTCTCGCAGGACGAAATTCGCGATTTGCCAGTGGATTTGCACACGCAATTCTTCAAGACCGACAGTTACCAGGCGAAGCTGGCGGTTCTGACGCATGTGGATATTAAAGGCGTGCATTTCCGCAAGGCCGACGGGCGCACTCGGGACGATCTCACCGTCGCGACGGCGATTTTCGATGAGAATGGGAATTATGTGACGGGCGGAGAGAAGATCGTCGAGATGAAGCTTCTCGACCCCACGTACGACCGGTTGATGAGGTCGGGGCTGAATTTCAAGACGAGTTTCGACTTGAAACCGGGCACGTACCTGGTAAGACAGGTCGTGCGTGACTCGGAGGGATCGCAACTTGCGGCGCGCAACGGCGCCGTAGTAATACCGAATTGATGGGGGAGCACATGAACACACAAAAGAGGCAGGGACGGATTTCTTGGGGCTGGCTTGCCGGGCTGACCGCGGCCACATCTTGTTTGTTTTTCGCACAACTGGCAGGTCAAACGCCGGCGGGGCAGGCGCCGGCCTCGCCAGCGCCGCCGGGACAGGATGCGGTGCAGCAGAGCGGTGCGACCATCAAAGCGGAGTCCCGCCTCGTCTTGGTGGATGCGGTGGTGACCGACAAGAAAGGCAACTACGTTCACGACCTGACGCAAAACGATTTCAAGGTCTACGAAGACAACAAGGAACAAGCGGTGGCAAGTTTTTCCTTTGGCGCGGACACCGCCATTCAAGCGCAGGGCCAGAAACGATATCTCATCCTGTTTTTCGATAATTCCACGATGGCCATGCCCGATCAGATTCAGGCGAGGGACGCGGCGAAAAAATTCATCGACGCGAACGCCGGGCCCGACCGCTTGATGGCGGTGGTGGAATTCGGCGGGGCCTTGCAGGTCGTGCAGAATTTTACGGCGAACGCGGACCTTCTCCGTGCAGCGGTGGGAGGCGCGAAGGGTTCGTCGGTCGATCCCAACGCGCAGTCGCCCGTGCAAGTGGCCTCGGCCGGACTTTCGCCATCCGCCAGCCCTCTGGGCGGTTCCTCGGGAATGAGCTCGCCATTTTCGGGGATGAGCAACGCGGAAGCGGATTTTGGAGCCAGAAGCATGCTGCTCTCCGTTCGCAGCCTGGCGAAGAATCTGCGCGGGGTCCCGGGTCGCAAAATGGTGGTGCTGTTTTCCTCGGGTTTCCCGATGACGAGCGAGAGCGAGTCCGAACTTACGGCCACGATTGACGCGTGTAATAAAGCGAATGTGGCCATCTACTCGCTCGATGTGCGCGGCCTGTTGGCCACGCCCCCTGCCGGACATTCGCAACTACTGCGCCAAGAAGATGGGAAGAGCGCGGTGGCCGAAGAGTCTGAGCGCGGCGATCATTTCGGAGGCGGACGTGTGGTTCTCGCTTCGTACTCCAGCGCATTATTTGAGCCGCAAAAGCCAGGCGGAGGTGGCGGCACGGGTGGAGGGGGAACGGGCGGAACCGGAGGCGGCGGAACAGGCGGCCGCGGTGGCACCGGCGGGACTGGCGGCACGGGTGGCACAGGTGGCACAGGGGGCAAAGGCGGCACCGGAACGACGGGAGGAACTGGCGGAGGAACCACGGGTCACACCGGGGGGGTTGTCACCAATCCGAACACCAACAATCCGAATTCCATCTATACCCAGCCAAGGACTATCGTTCCGCCATTTCCGGCCTCTGCGTCCACCAACCAGCAGATTCTCGCTGCTCTGGCGGATGGTACCGGCGGGTTCACGATTTTCAATACCAACGACTTGCTCGGCGGGCTTGAGAAGATCGGGCGCGAGCAAAACGAATTTTACATCTTGGGCTATGTGCCGCAGGACTCGGCGGAGGGAAGCTGCCATACGCTGAAAGTGAAAATGAACCACGGCGGAATGAACGTACGGTCGCGCAGCGGCTACTGCAACACCAAGCCGACGAACATACTGGAAGGAACGCCGGTGGAGAAGCAGCTCGAGGCGCGGGCAACGGGCTCACAAGATGGAACGATGCATGGCTCGTTCGAAGTGCCCTATTTTTATACCGCGCCAAACATAGCGCGCGTCAATCTGGCAATGGAAATCCCTTCGAATACCGTGCAGTTCAACAAAGATAAAGGAAAATACCACGCCAGTCTGAACGTGCTGGGTATTGCTTACAAGCCGGACGGAAGCATTGGAGCGAAGTTCAGTGACACCGTGAATCTTGATTTGGAAAAAGACGAAGTGAAGGAATTCACGAAAAAGCCGTATTTTTACGAGAACCAGTTCGACGCGGGCGCGGGAACCTATAAGCTGACGGTTGTGGTCAGCTCGGGGAACGATGCCTTCGGCAAATACGAAGCGCCGCTGCAGATTGATTCTTACGATGGCAAACAGTTCAGCTTGGGCGGGGTGGTGCTTACGAACTCCATGCAAAAGCTGACGGACATTCCAACGAGCCTCGATGCCACCTTGCTCGAGGACCGCACGCCCCTGGTGGTGCAAGGGATGCAGATAAATCCGTCCCCCAGCAACCGCTTCAAGAAGACCGACACCGTGGCGCTGTACACGGAGGTCTACGAGCCGCTGCTTACTTCCGCGAATCCGCCGGAGGTTGCCGCCGGTTACGCCGTTCTTGATCGGGCCAGCGGGAAAATATTGGTAAAGACCGGTGCGGTGAAGCTGGACGGCTACATTCGAAAAGGCAGTCCGACGGTCCCCGTAGGCCTGGACATTAAAGTGAAGGATCTTGCCCCCGGCGGTTATCGCCTGGTGATGATGGCCACGGATGGATTGGGGCACCGCGCCGCGAATCGCGTCGTGGATTTCGATATTACAGACTGATACGGCGCGGAGAGAGTTCGCCAGAGATGTTGGAGGCCGGTTACGGTTAAGCCGCGGGTTGCCGCGACGCGCTTCCAGATTCGGCGAAGAGACTTCGCAGCACAAACCAGCAATTCGCCGGGCGCTCCGAAAGACGCCGCATGAAATAGGGGCACCAGTCGGTGCCAAACGGCACGTAGACTTGCAATGTATCTCCCGCCGCGCGCACCTGCGCCTGCAAGTCGCGCCGAATTCCATAGATCATCTGAAATTCGTAGCGGGATTTATCCAGCTTGAGCCTGGCGGTCTCGGCCTGCGCGTGAGCGACCATGTTCCAGTCGTGAGAAGCGATGGCGGGCAAGAAAGTGCCTTGCGCGGCGCCTTCGAGGAGCAAGGTCGTCAGTTTCTGGTAGTTGGCGTCGACTTCGCTCTTTTTTTGAAAGGCAATATTTTTTGGCTCGCGATAAGCGCCTTTGACGAGGCGGATCTTTGGCCTGATGGGCGCAAGCCTTTGCAGATCTTTCTCCGTGCGGTAAAGGTAGGCTTGCACGGCCAGGCCGCAATTGCCGAGTTCCCGTTGCACGCTTTCAAAAATATCCAGAGTAGCGTCCGTATAGGCGCTGCCTTCCATGTCCATTTCGATCGTCCGGCCGAGCGCGGCGGCGCGGGCGGCGATTTCGCGGGCCATCGAACGACACAACTCTTTGTCGATATCGAGGCCAAGCTGGGTGAGCTTGATGGAGATGTTGCCGCTGAGATTCTTGGCGTGCAGCTCTTCGACCATTTGGAGTAGCTGGCGCGGACTTCGCGCGCGGCGGCTTCGCTGGTGACATTTTCTCCGAGATGGTTCAGGCTGACGTTGCGGCCCTGGGAGCAGAGTTCCTGGCTTGCGGCGAGAGCTTCCGCAAGAGATTCGCCGGCGACGAAACGCCGCGCGAAGCCATTCTTCATGCCGTGGCGCGCGATGCGATTCGTCACGCCTCGCTTTGTGGAAAGCCAGAAAATGAAATTACGAATCAGCACGAACCCTCCCGGGGAAGCAGACCGAGAATAAGGGCAGCGTGGCAGTGCGTCAATACCAGGGGATGCGGCCTGGCCGGGACTTAGGTCCAAGAAGATAAGGCGGTTAGGGACGGCACTGTACGAATGGCCAAAGTAGGGATTCGACACTGGACTTCTTGGCACGCAACTTCCTGGCAGCGATAGGGTTATTCTAGGAAGCGACAAGTGTTTGCGGACCATTCCGCCCGGCAGGAGAGAGTCATGAGCGTGCAGCAAGGCCTCGCCTCGCATTCGGCTTCGATTTCGACGGCACCCCGGTCATTTCTCGCGGCTGTTCTTTCTGTCGCCTGCGTGTTCTCAATAGGCATGGATTTGCCATCGCTGGCGGCAAAGCCAGCGGCCGCGAAAAACAAGAAACCAAAGCCAGATCCCGCCCTAAAAAATCTGCCGATCACCGAGCTTAGCGCGGATGAAGCGATTCTCCACGCGTTGAACCGTTTGGCTTACGGCCCGCGGCCGGGCGACGTGGAACGAGTGCGGCAGATGGGGCTCGCGAAATGGATCGACCAGCAACTGAATCCCAATTCGATCGATGACAAGGCGCTGGACGCGCGGCTGGAGAATTACCCGACGCTGAAAATGTCCTCTGCGAAGCTGATCGAAGAATATCCGAAGCCAAAGCAGGAGGAAAAGCAGGCAGCGAAGCGCGCGCAAGCGCAAATGGAGCAGCAACAGCAGACGCGCTCGGATGCCGCCGCCGCAATCGTCTCGAAAGATATGCATGACGGCGCCGGCTCCCTCGGAAACTCGCGGCGGACGCGAATCAACCCCCCGCGATGGCGCAAGCCTGATGGCGGTGATGCCAATGCTCCCGCGCCGATGAAGGACGATCCCGCGCAAGAGAATTCGGAAGCGTAAGGGCAAAGGGAAGACGGGACGCGCTGGGCGAGCGACCCGAACAATGTGCCGCGAGCCATCGGCGAAGACAGCAAGAGTCCGCAGCGCGTCGTTGCCGAGCTGGCCATGGCGAAAATGACGCGGTCGATTTACAGCGAGCGGCAGCTTCAGCAGGTCATGGACGATTTCTGGTTCAACCATTTGAATGTGTTTGCAGGGAAGGGCGAAGACCGCTACTACCTGACCGCGTACGAGCGCGACGTCATCCAGCCGCACACGCTGGGAAAATTCAAGGATCTTGCTGACGGCTTCGGCGAAGAGTCCGGCGATGCTGTTTTATCTGGATAATTTTTTGAGCGCCGATCCGCGCGCGGCGCAGCGCGAGGCACAGGAACGGTATGCACGGCAGATGGCCCGCTATCGAGGCTGGGGTCCCCCGCCGGAGCCCCCGTCCGAGCAGAAAAAGAAAAACGATCGCGGGCTGAACGAAAACTACGGCCGCGAACTCATGGAGCTGCACACGCTCGGCGTCGATGGCGGCTACACGCAAAAAGATGTGACGGAAGTCGCGCGGTGCTTTCACCGGATGGACGATCGAGAAGCCGCGGCAGAATCCCGAATTCAAATTTGACGATCGTCTGCATGATCCCGATCCGAAATTTGTGCTCGGCAAAAAGATTCATGCCGGCGGAATGAAGGACGGCGAGGAAGTGATCGACCTGCTGGCGCACGACCCGAGCACGGCGCGTTTTATTTCCACGAAGCTGGCGCGGCGATTTGTTTCGGATACTCCGCCGCCGGCGCTGGTGGATCGCATGGCGCAGACGTTCACGGAAAGCGACGGCGACATCAAAGCGGTGATGCGGACGATGATTTATTCGCCGGAGTTCTGGTCGCGCGAAACGTATCGCGCGAAGATCAAGACGCCGTTCGAACTGGTAGTGTCCGCGGCGCGCGCGCTGGGGACGGATGTGGACATGCCGCAGCCGCTGGTCGGCTGGGTGGGACGGATCGGCGAGCCGCTGTATCAATGCCAGCCTCCTACAGGATATGCAGACAAAGCGGATACGTGGGTAAACACGGGCGCGTTGCTTAATCGGCTGAATTATTCTCTGGCGCTGGCGGGAAACAGAATGCGCGGATCGCGCACGGATGTCGCTGCGCTGCTTGCAGTGGAAACGTCCGGCGACGCGAAGGCCGCGCTGGAGCGAGCTGTGCAGGTTTTTCTGGGCGGGCAAGTTGCGCCGACGACCGTGGAGACGCTGCAGAAGCAGCTGGACAGCCCGCAGGTGGTGCAAGCGAAGCTGGATGATCCTGTCCGGCAGGTGGATTTGGGAGTCGTGGCGGGGTTGGTTTTGGGAGCGCCGGAGTTTCAGCGAAGGTAGTGTTTTGGAGTGCGGGAGCTCTGCTCCCGCTTTTCCGCTTCCACGGTAGAGCACGGAAGCAAAAGCGGCCGCAAAGCTGCCGCAGTCCGTATTCGGAACTAGTGAGGTTACGATGAGCCATGAATGTTGCGAAGGCGTGCGAGGGTTAAAATTTTCGCGGCGGTATTTCTTGAAGCAGGGCGGCGTGGCCATGGTTGGCCTAAGCGCGATGCCGGCGTTTTTGCAGCGCGCCGTGGCGGCGACGCCGGTGTCAGGTAAGAAGCAGCTCGTCGTGCTATTTCAGCGCGGGGCGGCAGACGGCTTGAACATCGTGGTTCCGTTTGGCGAGCCGAACTATTACCGAATGCGGCCGAGCATTGCGATTCCGCAGCCGAAGCGCGGCGGAGCCGACGCGGCCGTTGATTTGGATGGATTTTTTGGGCTGCATCCGAGCCTCGCGCCGCTCGAGCCTTTGTTCCACCAGAATCAACTGGCTATCGTGCATGCAGCGGGATCGCCCGATCCGACGCGCTCGCACTTCGACGCGCAGGATTTCATGGAGTCGGGAACGCCAGGCGTGAAGGCGACGGACGACGGCTGGTTGAATCGCGCGCTGGAGATTGTGCCCGAGGAAGACGCTTCGCCGTTCCGCGCCGTGGCGATGGGGCCAAATTTGCCGCGCATGCTTCGCGGAAGCGCTCCGGCGATTGCTCTGCCGGATTTGAAGCAATTTAAAGTGATGGCGCAATCGCCTGGATCGGGGCAAATGGTCGAGGGCGGATTCGAGGCGATGTACGCGCAAACCGTCGACCACGCGCTGCACGGCACCGGCGCGGAAACATTTGAGGCCATCGATCTTTTGCGCAAAGCCGATCCGGCGAAGTATCAGCCAGAAAATGGCGCGCAGTATCCCACCAACAAGCTGGGGCAGAGTTTGCAGCAAATCGGGCAACTGCTGAAGGCGAATATCGGCGTGGAAGTTTTGTTCGTCGATTGCGGTGGCTGGGACAACCACGTGAACGAAGGCGGCGTGCAAGGGCAGCTCTCGAATTTGCTGCGAGACCTGGGGCAAGGGCTGGCGGCGTTCCATCAAGATATGGGCGACAGCATGCAGGACATCGTGTTTGTGACGATGAGCGAATTCGGCCGCACCGCGAAGGAAAACGGCAACCGCGGCACGGACCACGGACACGCCAACTGCATGTTTGTGATGGGCGGCGACGTGAAGGGCGGGCGCGTGTATGGCAAGTGGCCCGGGCTTGATGACCACCAGCTTAACGAAGGGCGCGACCTGGCGCTCACGACGGATTTCCGCAGCGTGATTGGCGAAATTCTGACGAAGCACATTGGCGTGAAGGATCTTGCGCCGGTGTTTCCAGGCTTCGACAACAATCTCCGCAGATTCCCCGGCCTGATCCAGACCTAGAATTGGGAGTTCGCCATCACTTCCGGAGTGGTGAGTAGTCCGGAGCGGCAGGGCGGATACGTGTGGATCAGTGTGGCGCTGGGCTTATATGCTCGGCACCATTGACTCGATCTATACTTAATGCTTAAATTTTGCCGGGTCGCCCCCTCGAGGAATTAGAACCGTGCCCCTTCCCAGCTTCCGTATTGCTATCCTTATTTCTATAACTTCCCTTTTGATAATTGCCATTGGCTGTGGCGGAGGATATAACTCTGGCCAAGAAGGCGGCAATCCCAATCCCGTGCCGGCGGTTACCTCTATCAATCCACAGTCAGCGATTCTAGGAGGGGCCGCAGTCGCGCTCACCGTAAACGGAAGTAGCTTTATCAATTCTTCTGCGGTGCAGTGGAGCGGAGTGGCGTTGAATACGACATACGTATCCGGCAAGCAATTGCAGGCAACGCTCCCAGCCTCCGATCTAAATACCGCCGGTTCGTTCAACGTAACTGTGGTGAATCCTATGCCGGGAGGAGGAACGTCCACAGCGTTAAGCTTCACCGTAGACTATCCTTCACCGAGCGTAACGGGACTTTCGCCGACCTCGTCGAGCGCCGGTGGCGCAGGGTTCACGTTGTCTGTGACGGGCTTGAACTTCGCCTCCGCTTCGCAAATCGCTTGGAATGGTACCGCGCTGGCCACGACCTTTGTTTCGGCAACTTCACTGAGCGCGCAAATTCCATCGAGCGACCTCGCAAGCGTTGGAAATGCTTCGATCACGGTAGTAACGCCCGCACCGGGCGGCGGGACGTCCGGTCCGGAGACATTCATGATTAATCCCGCAGGCACCAATCTCACGGTGCTGAAGCTGGAGGGAAATGACCTAGCTTGGGATGCCGCAAGGCAGAAGCTTTACGTCTCGGTTCCCGCGTCCTCGCCAACGAACGGAACGACGATCACTGTCGTGGATCCAATCGCCGGGCAAATTGCCACATCCCAGAGCATCAGCTCAGAAGCGGGCGCTTTATCCATTACCGACGATGGGCAGTTTCTATACGCCAGCCTGGCGAGCGAAAATTCTGTTGCGCGGTACGATCTGCCTGGCCTTGCCCAAGACATTAAATTCACCCTAGGTACAGATTCGGTTTTTGGACCCTATTATCCGCTGAATGTAAAAGCACAGCCGGGCCAGCCAAATACAGTCGCCGTAACAATGACCAACGCTCAGTTACTTCAGGACACGCTCGCCATATTCGATAACGCAACTATGCGTCCGAATATCACAACTGGCACATACGGTATTTACTCGGTTGCCTGGAAGCCGGACGGCACTGAAATCTTTGGCGAAGATCAAGGTTCCAGCGACCGCCCGTTCTACACGGTTCCCATTAACTCTTCGGGAGTGGCGAGCCCGACCCTTTACGGCGGCGAGTTCCGTCTTTGGGGGCCGCACCTGCAATACGATTCGACCACCGCGTTTGTTTACACGGATACCGGCGAAATAGTTGATCCGGCATCAGGCCGTCCGGTCGGCAATTACGCGGACGGCTGGGCCCAGCCCTTCAGCTCTCTTTCCACTATCGACCCCGTTCAAAAACGGGCTTTTGTCTTGGGCCCAAGTCAGAACTCTGGGGATTACGAGATACGCGTCTATGACCAAAACCAGTTCACGCTTCTCGGGTCGTTGTTGTTGACCAACGTAGTTGGCGGGCCGAGAGCGTTCTTGCGCTGGGGACAGTCCGGTTTGGCTCTCCTCACTCTGGGATCAGCCCCGAATACAGGCGAGTTGTACATCATTGATGGGGCTTTTGTGAGTCCGGGTGGTCCAGCGGACACGACTATGGGATCGCCGATCAATCCTCTGCCGATTCTCTCTTCTGTTACTCCGTTGAGTGCCACCGTTGGCGCAGGCGCCGTGCCCGTCACATTGACTGGCCTGAACTTCTCGCCGCAGGCCACTGTTTCCTTTAATGGAACTCCGATCAGCGCCGCCGTGACCAGCTCCACGCAGATTGAGGCACAAATCCCTGGGTCTGCGCTCGCGGCCGCCGGACAGCTATCCTTTACCGTGAGCGATCCGGAAGCAGGAAGCGGCAGCTCGAATGCCCTCATTTTTGCGGTTAATCCTGCACCGCCCTCTGGAACGCAAGTCGCCGTTTACAATGCAGGTGGCAACGACCTGGTTTGGGATCCCGTCCAGCAGAAACTCTATATCAGCTCCGCTGGGATTCAGGGCGCTCTGGGCAATCGCATCGTCACGGTAGACCCAGTCGCCGGCACCGTGAACGCCACGCCGTTTATCGGTAGCGATCCCTATAAATTAGCGCTTTCCGCGAGTAGTCAATATCTTTACGTTGGCCTGAATGGTGCAAATACAGTTCAGCGGCTCAATCTTCCCGCGATGACTCCGGATATTAGTTGGACTTTAGGAGCAGACTCGTTCAACGGGCCATATTTTGCGCTCGGCTTGGCAGCCGCTCCTGGCAGTCCGCAAACTGTGGCAGTGAACTTCGGCTATTTTGATGTCTCGCCCACCTCGGCGCTCGGAATTTTCATCTACGATAATGCGACTGCGCGGCCCGTTTCCGCACCGGGCTGGAGTCTGGGATCCTTGTCTTACTCTTCGATTGCCTGGGGCAACAGTTCTTCCACACTTTACTCAGATTCTCAGGGTAGTCCGACAGACCTGTACGTACTTACAGTCGATGGGAACGGCATCAGCGTAACCACAGACTATTCGAGAATTCTCAATCTGTGCGGAGCAGATTTTGACATCCGGTACGACGCAGGAACGGGGCTGCTCTACGACTGTATGGGCGACGTGAT
Source organism: uncultured Acidobacteriota bacterium (assembly GCA_963804545.1). Taxonomy (GTDB): domain Bacteria; phylum Acidobacteriota; class Terriglobia; order Acidiferrales; family UBA7541; genus Acidiferrum. The sequence continues at coordinate 78,388 of CAWDQW010000003.1, read as the reverse complement.
TGATCCCTCGACCGGAAATATCCTGGGAAGCTTCGGGGCATCGGGAATACCACTTCCCGACTCAAGCACGAATCAAGTCTTCTTTGTTGGACAAACTGCTGCTCAGCAAGGTTCGACCAACTTCACGGTCGAATCGTTCAACCAGACCACCTTCAAGCCGATCAGTTCCATCGTCGTCTCAAACGTCGTCGGTAACCCCACTGGTTTCGTGCGTTGGGGCGCCAGCGGATTAGCCTTCACTACGGTAATCGGAGCTCCAACGCAAAATCCGGGGGGCTGGGGCGCCGGGAACCTCTACGTCCTGAGTGGAGACTTCGTCAAATCGTCCGTCGCGACAAATCGGACAGCGGAAGTTGAGCCTGTACGGATCACTTGGAAGAAGCCATCGTCTTTTTCGCCTGGCTTTTCTCAACGCCAATAGCGCGACCCTGACTTCGGAGTCCGGTCGGGCGGTGCGGTAGGTTGCCGCGCGCTCCGCACCCCCAAACGCTGTGACCGCCTAGCTATGCGGGTTGGACAGGCATTTGAAGGCGGTAGAGAGTTCGAGGACTTCGAGGTGTTTGGGGCAGTCGGGCCAGTTGTGCCGCCAGTAGACAATCACAACAAATCCGCTTACACGATGGTCGTGGGTCCGGAAATTCCTGCTCTCAAATTCAAATACGATCTGGCGCTTACGACAGACTTCCGCAGCATGATTGGCGAAATTCTGACGAAGCACATTGGCGTGAAGGATCTTGCGCCGGTATTTCCAGGCTTCGACAATAATCCGCGCAAGTTTACCGGACTGATCAAGGCGTGATTTGGAGTGCGGCAGCTTGCCGCTGAATTTCTTCCATCCGCAATCGTTCTGGCTAGTCAGGCGTCAGAAGCCCGAGGAAGAGTGTGAGCCGCCAGAAAAGCGGGAGCAAGCTCCCGCACTCCAAACTCTGAGGGCATGCGTCGACGAAGCTGACCACTCGAGACGACTTTCTTCAATTTAACTTCCTATTCGCTTTCATTCCATCTCCATGACGCGCGCGAGAGCGAAGGCTAGTGCGCAGCCGGAGGGGGACCGGGCGTACCATCCGACCAGCGGCGCACGGGAATCAGAAACACGGTAAGGCGTTCTTCTGGGTTTTGAAACGTGATAATCGGCGACCCCGGCAGATCCGCTCCCCAGGCTTTGGAATCGGTTTTAGGAGTGAAAAACATGAGATGCGGGAGCCAGGGTCCGCCAGCCTGGTCTCCTAGATAGCCTTGCTTCGACAGCATGTAGGACATCGCGCCAGGTTCCGGGGCCGGCAGTTCCTTATTGTCGATGGCCGCGGCGATCGCCTCGAAGAGCTGCGCTTTGGTCCGCCCAGCGATGATCAGTTCAGTCTTTTTGATGGTGCGCGGAAGATAGGTTCGTACCGCCGGAGGATTGAGGCAGAGAGGACCGCGCGTTTTAGGATTCCAAAAGTCCGGATCGTTGATTCCGGCAGTCCAGGATCGTTCTACCAAGCACACAAAACCGTTCTTTCCCTGAACGGCAGTTTCATAGCCAGCTTTCCCGAGAACCAGAACTTCCGCGTCGCCGGAGATGGAGTCCGGCGCGGCACTGCGCGCCAGCTTAATCTCCTCGTTGCGATCCGGCATCAGGTATTGTTCGAGCGGGGCCATGGCTGGATAGTGCGTCTTGGCGTCCTGAGCTTTTGCCGGCCACGGCGCAGCAAACAGAAACACTACGGCGATGCTGAGGCCGCTGGTCCTGACTCTTTTTCGGCTCATGACTTCTCCTAGTTCCGAGGGCAACGATGCCGGCGCCTGGCGCGCGGCAATCTACATTGATATCAACGTATATCATGCGTCGCAGCCTATTGGCAAGATACGTTGATATCCATATTATTTGTTTATGGCTGCCGCTCTGACTACGAGCTTAGAGACCACGCACCTGATTCGCGATTGCTGTCTCTGTCTGCACGTACAGCGAGCGGCAAGGGCGCTGGCACGGCGCTTCGACGAGGCGCTGCGCCCCTTCGGCCTGACCAACGGGCAGTTCTCGCTCCTGGTGTCTCTGAACCGGCCGGAACCGCCGGGGATGAAGGCAGTGGCCTCGCTGCTGGCGATGGATCGCACCACGTTGACGGCGGCTCTCAAGCCCTTGCGGCGCCGCAAGCTGGTCCGCATCCTGGTGGACCCGGCGGACCGCCGCGGCCGTCTGATGATGCTGACCGCTAAGGGACGAAAGGCGCTGGCTCGCGCGGTTCCGATCTGGAGAAAGAACCATGCTGCCGTCGAAGCGCTTCTCCGGAATGGTGACGCCGATCGGCTGCGGAAGAATCTACGCGCACTCGCGTGAACATGTGCCGACCCTAGGAATAAAAATCGGGAGCAGGCTCTCCCGCTGTCAAAGCCATTCTATGGCGCAGTCGGTTGGGAGTCACCGCACGCAGTTCTCGTTCGTCGCAAGATCGAGTGCGGTACAAGAAACTGACGTTTCCATAGCAGACAGAGACGGACGCGAGGGATTAGGAAATGTCTGTGGTCGCAAAAGTGTTGCGTCGGCCGGCTGAGCTCGCAGGCGTTACCGGACAAGCGGTTTTGGCCAAATTTCACTTGTACGATAACCGCGTTTATCAGGGACAATTTTCCTGCGCGCTTTGCTCTAGGCTACGGACAATGTCACTCGCTCTGCCCGACGACCTCGAACTTCCTGGTTTTATTGTCGGGGAAGAGAAATTCGTATTCCTGATCTGCCTCATAGGCGGTCTGATGGTCATCTTTGACTAGCTTGGCCTTGTAGTCGCCAAGTGCCAATATTCCGCCTCTGGGGACCCCACTAAGCTGATACTTCTTAGAGTGGATGACGACATCCAGCCCTTGCGCGCTGGGAAGGAGGTACGATGACGTCACATGGACATTGATCGAGTACTCCTCCGGCGCTGGTGCTGCCGGGGCGAGGGTGGCGAGTAGCAGCAGGGCAAACAATGCGGCTCTCTTCATAGTTCCTCCGTTAATCAACTCCGGGTGCGTACTTGATGCGAAGTAACGATGACACAGTTTCCCGATTACCGCGTTTATCAGGACCTGGCAACGAGTCAAGGGCTAACTAGCAGAAAAAATATCGCCAGTGCAGGCTCAAGAAGTGCAATGAACCATAGCCTTGAACCGATGAGACCCGCCCCCACAGCCATGACCAAGGAACCACGGATTCCTAGGAATCCAATCAAATCGTTTGTGGGGATACTGGGAATTAAGAGGAAAGAGAGAGGGATGGCTGCGAGAACGATGCTGCATAATCCTAGCCAACTCCCGGTCTTATAATTGCGAGCAAGCAAGATTCTTCACCGGCGATGATTCTACCTGAGAAGTATAAATCCACTTCTCCGATAACCGCGTTTACCAAGACCTACGGCCATTTGCGCCTATAATCACCTAGACGAGTTGAACTTGAAGAGGCGACAAATGAAGGTTGGCGGAAAGCCTGTTGCGACGGGCGTCGGCGTTTTCTTCATAGCGTTTGGTGTTCTGTGCGCCCTACTTCTTATGCCGGGTGCGAAGGAATCCCACTCGCCCTTCCTGTACGTGTGCATTTTCGGAGGATTGTTCGTGGGCGTTCCCGCCATTCTCGGAGTGGCAGTGGTCCGCGAGAATTTGCGCAATAAGAGCCACAGTCAAACCGTGACACGAAGCTGAATCCGAAATTCGTGCTGGAAGTCCACTTCTCTGGTAAACGCGTTTATCGGGGCTTCGGGTTTCTTAATTTTTCATTCCCAGCGATTCATAGGTGGGGACTTCAAGCTGGGTATGGAGCACCCCTACCTCGCCCGTCGTGGAATTCTTGGCCACTATCGCTAGCTGATAAACACCTGGTGCCAAGGGGATGCCCACCCTAGCATTCAAATTGAACCCAGAATGTGGTAGGTCGCGCACGGCGTTGTCCGCAGTTAGCTCCGACGTAGCGACAACCCGGCTCGCCAGTCGGGTAACACGGATGAAAAGTGGATATGCAGATGATGGAGAGATTTGGCCTTCATGGGTGCAAGTTTCACAAGGTATTTGAATATTGATGCTGGCCCATGTAGTGGCCCGGGTAGCAGGAGTGAACTCAATGCGATGACCAAACTTCACCTGTTCACGAAGTACCCGTGAAAGCGAGATTGCCTCCAAATCCTTGAACCTTACTTTGCGAGGCCCATAGACGGCGGCGAGTCGGTCTATACCCTCGGGCGTGACTGGGAAGTAGTCGGGATTCGGCCCGCGCCGACCAACCAATTCTCGATCAGCGTCTGGGAGAACATAGTCGTCGTAACGGGCGTTGTACTCAAAGCGGATTTGTACGTTTTCGCCGATCCCTTTGATGTAGTGGTAGTGCCACGTCTCCATTGAATGCGGCGCAGCCGGATCATCCGTAGAGTCCGGTGGGCCGAAGATCACATAGAGTCTTCCACGGTCCGTGTTTCGTCCGGCGAATAGTTTGCTGCCATACTTTTCATTGGCGACGACAATGCGGCGGTAGAACTCAGTTTTGAAGTCATAATCTAGCGAAATGGGATCGACGGAGCGGCGATACCAAAACTGATCGATGAACTGCTCTCTCTCTTCGTCGCTATTCAGATGCACAAACTCGCAACGTTCTTCTGGGGTGATGATATAGATGGCATCTTCTGCCAGCCAATAATGGGCGTTCGGAGGAAGCCGACGAATGGCATCTTTTGCGCCATTCGGTTGTTCAAAACAATGTCGGTGCTGTGACTCCGGGGCGATACCTATCGCCACAGGGTTCAAATCTCTATCGCTGGCTTGTGACTGATCCTGCGCGAAAAGCGGCTCCGTAAAGAGAACCGGAATCAAAAGAACAGCAATGCGGATTGTTGAATCGAGGATCATGCCCGACCCACCTAGTCTGAAACGATTCATTGTAGGTCATTTAGGTTGTCCAATTCAGTGGCAGGCGCGAACAGTGGAACGTAACTCCTGATTTGTCGGCTTACCGGCAACTTGGGGTCCCAGTACTCCACTTGGGCGATAACCGCGTTAATCAGGCACTGAGATTTGCCGGGAATTTTCGCTCACGAATCCGAACCAGTTGCGATTCGATTTCCCGCTCTCCGATGTTATGCTTGTTTCACAGGGTGACTAACGAAAGGGTTCAGTCCATGAATCTTGCAGGCATCCTGTCACCAAAGGCTTGGATTCCTTACTTTCTTCTCACCAGCTTCCTTCCGTTTCCAGCGAACGACCAAATCACTCAAAAAAAGAATGCCGTTGGGCAAACCTCTTTCAGCATGGAGTTTCCTTTTGAGCAGCCTGTTCCTCTCAGCGAGGCTGCGAAAAAAGCCATTGCCACCGACCGCGGCATAGCGGACGTGATGAAAGATGACCAGCTTTCGATTGAGAGCATTCCCAAAGATTGGTTCACGGCGTCTGAAGTCCACCTCGGACCGAAGAGCGAAACGGACTTGGTTGTTATGGGCATTGGCATTTCTCTAGGTCCCTATAGCGCGGGCTTTTGGATTCTGCGCCAAACACCGCAAGGCTACGAAATCGTCTTGGCCGTCGACACGCACGACCTGGCTCTGTTGGACACCAGTACGAACGGACTTCGAGATATCGAAGCGGGTCTTCCGACGGGGGGCCAGAGATATAGCAACATCTACAGATTTGACGGTCATCGATATCAGGAAAGCCCTCCAGCTCAGGAAAACCAGCCGTCTAAGAACTCCACTGCACAGCAATGTGAAGTCGACCACGACCGACCTGCAAAGCGAATTTTCGCCGACTCAGATGGCAAAAATGGTTGGAGCGAGTATCGAACTGTAATGGATGTGCCTGAACTCCAGCTCGGTTTTGGCCAGTTAGCGAGATTTTGGCCGGGGCCTGATGGCAGGACTCTGATTAAGCTAGAAGAACCTGGTGAGGATTTTAATGCCTACACCGACTACTGTTTCAGCAAGACGGGCCATCTTCTGTCTCTCAGATTTCAGCTGCGGACTGCTTGGGGATGGGGTTTCAGGGAGGAGGGCCCCGTCGTAAACGGGACACTAAGACCCCGGTGGTCGGAATTCTTCAACACGAAGGACGAGTTACGAATTACAAGGCCAGAGGAGGCAGATGATGTTCCTGACGCTCTCAAACCGCACCTTTACTCCCGAACATCTCGATTGCCGTTCGCAAAGCTCTTGTCTCGATAACGTCCAAGATGCCTGGTTAGTCGCCTTAGCGGAAAAGTGCTCATGGTACGAGCCTCTCCGATAATCTCGGTCATTCGGGCGCTTGGGTGCTTCGGATATCCCGCAAGCGTTGGAGAAAAACTGTGGGCGCGCCGTACGCATTTGTTTTTTTCTGACCGGGCGCGATCACCAAGAGCAACAGTGCTAGGACGTTCACAAATGGAACAAACATGAAGAAAAGCATCCATCCCGGCCAGCCGATCTCGTGGAGCCTAGACCACACAGCCCTCAGCGCCAAGAGTGACGCAGCTATCAAGATGACGGCTTGTGGCAAGGGGTATCGAGACGGTCCAACTGTAGTGCCCGTAAGCGTATCAATGATTAACACCAGGACTACAGCGCTAAAAACTGAAGCACTATACCAAAACAGAAGTTCAAGTCTGCCGATCCGGTTGGCCATCATGACTTGTGGATTCGCCTTCTGGCCCACGGCCACACTTTAGTCGCTCAAGAATCGCAAACCGAATCTATCACGGATTGTAGTCAATGCCTGAGTAGTTGCGTTACCGGACAAGTGAAGTTCGGTTGAGGAGGTAGGGAACCTACGGGAATCCCTGTAGGCAGCCGAAATGTGAACCTTCTGTATTGGCGCTTTGACGGTTACCGCTTCAACCACCCATTCACTGTGGAACTCCATTGAGTGACACCCGAGCATTCGGACCAATACTTCGGTATTGGCCTGTTGTTCGGACTGCCTTCGGCTCGACCGCCTGCAAAGTACATCCACGAACACTGTTGACTGTCGTGCGTCCGCCGGGAGGCTCAATCGCCACCGTGAACTCTGGCGCAGGCGTTTGCCAAGGAACTCGAGAATGCTGGGCAAATGCCGAACTCTGAGTCATGCCGAACCGCAAACTGGCCATAGTCATCAAGCCGGTTGCCAGAGGAGGCCTTTTTTCGCGTCATTTTGGGTTGCGCCGGCTTGTTAAGGCTGGTTTCCTGGGCTGGATAGAGATTTAATTACGGTGGAAAGTTCGAGGATTTCGAGGTGGCGCGGGCAGTCGTGCCAATTGTGGCGCCAGCAGACAATTACGTCGCAACCGTTTTCAGGATGGCCGTGGTCGCGGAAATTGCGGCTCTCGAATTCAAATTCGATGGAGACGCGCTGCCAACGGCCGGGAGCGATCAGGCGCAGGGCTTCGCAATCGGGGAAGCCGGTTTGGACGTTTTCGACCAGGTAGCCGAGCTTTTTGGCCAACATGCCAAACAAGAGGACGACGCCTTGTTCGTTGATGGGTTCGTGGGGCAAGCCGGCGAATCGAGTGGGATTGCCGTAGGCGGGGCGGCCTTTACGAGGGGCATGCCACTTTTCGCGGGGTGGTGCGGAAAAGGAGGAGCTGTCCTGCGGATGCGAGCGGTCTGCTGCCGGCGGGCGACCCGGCGACAAGGGAGCGGGAAGGAGGGACACGACATCGGTCCACTCGCGCTTGCGCCGGGCGAAATTGCGAAACGTTTCCGGCAATCTTGACCACGGGCCGAACCGCTTTTCGAGCGTGCGAGGGTTGAATTTTCCCTCACGCGAATAGACGCGGCGCGGGGGAACACCACGATGCCGGCGGGCGGCTCTGCCCCAGTCTTCGAGGAGGGCATGGTCTTTGGGCTTAATGTTCAGCGTATAAGGACGGAGGCGGGAAGAGCGGACGGCGTCGTTCCAACTGCGGAAATGTTGGAGGACATGGTAGGTGGAGAGGTCCGAGAGGGAGTTGAATTCCTTTTGGGAAGGAGCGCGACCGAGCTTTCTGGCGATTTTTGCGATGGAAGTTACGATTTGCTGTTTGTCTGGCATGGGATGCGCCAATCAAAGAATGCGTTAGTACAGGGGGCACTGCAGGAAGAGCCCAGAGATCACGGAGAGGCGAGGATCCAGTGAGGACGGCCTGGCCCGTGCGCCGACTCCGAAGCTCGCACCAAGATAGAACAGGGGTCAGAAGCGCCCCTAAAATGAAAAAAGCGGGAGAGCGATCTCCCGCAGTCGAAGCGTAGTTTTCTACGAGCGCTAGTATACATGGACCGCTACGTCCCTGTAAAGCAATACTTTCCGACACTGGCGGTAGCGGCCCCGTTTTCAATTGGGCTCGCACGGCCTGCCAGGCGCCACGAGCGGGCTGCTTGCGAAGACTCTTTAGGGTTCGAAACGGAAGTGAATGGTGATCGTAACGTGCGCGGGAACGGGCTGGCCGCTCCGGGTTGCCGGTTCGTACCGGTATTCCTTCAAGGATTCTACCGCTGGCTCGCGCAGTGACGGAGGCCCGGAGATCACGCTGATAAGATGCACCTCGCCCGACGTACCCACGACGGCGTCGATAACCACATCACCTCTTTCGAAATCGCGCAGAGCTTCGAGGGAAGCTACTGCTTGCACCGAATGAATCAATTTTGGCGGGACGACAGCGCTGTCTTTCCCGGAATTCGCTTCCGAATTCGCTACAGGTTTCGCCGCAGGCCGAACGGATGAGGCCTTCGCCGCCGCCGTGCGAGACGGTTTTTTCTTTGACGCCATGGGCTCAACCGCGGCACCCGAAGGGGCTGCTTCCACAGATGCCGCACTTCCATCCGCGGGGGCTGGCGCGCCCGCATCGGATACCGGCGCGCTTTTCGCAGGTATTCCTGGCGAAGTCAGCGGAACATCGCTCGCTACTCTCATTTTGTCGTAGGCTGCAGGTTTCTTGAGCTTCGCTCCCAACTTCCAGGGCAACCAATTCTTGAACCAGGCCGTGCCAATCCCCAGCATGAGCAGCAGAATCGCCAGCATAAGCAATACCCGATTAAATTCGGGGGTGAAGCCGCCGCGCGGCAAGCGCCATCGCTTCGACTTCGGCAATGAACTGATAAAATCGCTAACCGGCTGGGGCGTCTCCACTTGCTCGGGCGCTTGCCATCGCACGGGATCCGCGGCGCGTTTGGCCGGCGCGACCGCACCCGCGGCATCCAGCCCGCTTTCGAGAATCGCTTGCGTGCTCAACGGGTTGTCCGGCTCAGGGATCGCAGAAGCCGGGTAAAGTTCGCCTCTCAGCTGCGCCAGGGCGCTGGCCTCTGCGTTCGTGGGCGGCGTCTCCGTCAAAGCCGGCTTCCCGCGCAGCTCTTCCACTTCCCGCTTGAACGTTAGCAGTTCGCTCGCGTCGGGCGCAGTCGGCAAAATCCAGGGTTGGTCCGCGGTGGCCTCCGCGGTGATCACCAGCGCGGCCGTTTCCACATCCTGAGTGTTCTTCGGCAACAAAGCCGTCGCCGCCGAAAACTCCGTGCCCCAGAATCGCGGCGCAGCCTCGACAAACTCAACCTCCAGATAGCACATTGTCGGTTTGTAGGAGCGCTTCCGCAGTATCTGGACGATCACCTCGCGTTTGGTTTCCACGTTGGCGAGAATCAGCAGCTGCCCTGCGGTCACCGCGGCGGACAATCGAATCACGCCGCCAGTTTCGGCCACCAGGACAGAAGTCGTTTCTTCATTGAAAAGCTGGCGCACCGCCTCATTCTTCTCGGGTGAAATACCTGTCGCTCGCACCGGCACTACGCGTGAGATCGCATTCGGTTTCAGAAGCGGGAGGGGAGTCGTAGGAAGTGGTTCCATTCCTATCGGTTCCTCCGGATCGCCCGGTGCCTGTTCGACGTGAGGCTCTGCGTGCTTGATGTCTTGTGAGGAAGGCGCTTCGCTTGCCTTCGCTACCGCTTCCTGCCCGGGGACCGAGACATCCCCAGTTCGTTGTTCTGGAATTTTCGTGGCGCTGGGAGCTTCGACCGCACTCGGTTGTTCGGGCGCCACAGGCGAACTGGGAACGGCAGGCTCTGGTTCCGGCCGTACATTGCCTGGTACACCGACGACAAATCCCGAGAGCAACAGGGCATAGAGCGCGCGAGAGGCTTCAGGCCTGGGTAACCCGCTTTGCGCGACGACGTGTTTGGCCGAAGCGGGCTGGGAGATGAGGCTGAGCAAGCGCCGCTCTCCATCTTCCAGGTCTTCTGGCTTAAAAAGGCGCTGCGCGTCAGATGAGAGCTCGACGCGAAGCTCGGCGTCTTCGGCGAGTTGGTCAAGCGGCAGGTCAGCTGCTTTGCGCACGGCCGCCAAGAGCAGCCTTCCCAACGGCACAGGAGTGCCGATTTCCGGGATCACATTTTTTTCAAGAGAGCTGAAGAAAAAGTAGCGGCCTGCAGGATAATCGAGCACGGACGCGGTGATTTGCAGGACCTGGCGTTGCACCCAGCTGACAATCTGCTCGACTCCATAGATGCCCATCTCGGCAATTGCAGAACCAAAGCGTTGGCCTGTCTCGACAAGCGTCGACGCCTCCTCAAACTGGCTTTGGGTCAGGGCTCCGGCGCGAAGCATTACTTCGCCGAGCCCATCCTGCCTGTCGCCGCTCGTCGCGAACACCAGTTCCCCGGCATCGAAAAAGAGCGCCTTTTCCACCCGGCCAAAGACGAGCTGCAACTTGCCGGTCAGGTGCTGGGAGTAGATCCGATGCACCAGGGCGAGGAGGGTGTGGTGACTATCGATTTCACCGGAATCGGGTGGCTGTTCGGCGGCAGAAAACCAGCTGAATGGAGCGGCAGCGTTGTTTTGTTGCGCGTCCAATAGCTGAACAGACCCACTCTGCCCGGCCACCGTGGGGTACCGGCTTCGATCTTGCTTTTCGCTTGAGATGGTTGCTGCCTCTGTAACCAGAATACTCGAACAGAATTGGGCTGAGGAAAGGCTATGCCCAATAACGTATTAATCGTTGCGAGCAAATCAACCATTAGGACCATTCCAAAGAACAATCCAATTCCGTAGGAACCGGGCCGCAAGGCTTTCCCTGCACCTCGGCGGGATAATCAACTAATTGGGCTTGGGGCGCTTGCGGGGCGTGGGGGTAGCACCGGGAAACCATCTGTCGAAGCCAGGCGAAATGAGTTTCGATTGCGCTGGCCAGTTGAGCTGGCAGCGGTAACAGGAAAATGGCCGACTACCCCCCAGCAAAGGTCATGGAGCGCCCGGCGCCTATAGCATATGCATGCATCGTGTATTGCCGAGCCAGTCGCCGGGCCAAATCATTCCCCGGGCTTCAGCTCGCGAATCCAGATATTTCGGAAGCGGACGGGGTCGCCGTGATCCTGCAACGCTAGGGGCAGTTTTTCCGGCGTTGGTTTGTAGGGCGGGCGCTCGCCGTGTTCGGTGGGGCCGGAAAGCTCGACGTTGTCTTGCACGAGAACGCCGTTGTGAAAGACGGTCTCGCGGGCGGGGCGAAGGAGTTTGCCGCTGGCATCAAAGCGCGGGCCGTGGAAGACGATGTCATACCATTGCCACTGGCCTGGCGGTCGCGAGGCGTTTACTTGAGGCGGGTATTGGCCGTACACCGCGGATGCCTGGCCGTCGGCGTACGTTCTGTTTTCGTAGGAATCGAGAACCTGCACTTCGTAGAGGCCCATCAGGAAAACGCCGCTGTTGCCGCGCTCCTGGCTCTCGCCGTGCGGGGGCGTGGGCTCGCGAAACTCGACGTGGAGTTGGCAATCGCCGAAAGCTTGCTTGGTATAGATGTAGCCGGACTTCGCCACGACCTCGGCGTAGCCGTTTTCGACTTTCCATTTTGCGGGTGTGCCGTCCTTATGTTGCCACTTCGAGAGATCGGTTCCATCAAAGAGGACGGTAGCGTCCGACGGCGGGTGCCCTGGCACATCCTGCGTGCTGGCGCTGCCGGGATCGACGACCGGCGGGACGGGGCGATTCATATCGTGGATCTTCCACTTGGTGTCGACCTGGGCCAGCAGAAGACTAGGGCTCGCTGCAAGGATGGCGACGGACAAAAGCAGGGTACGGCTAATTTTCATGGGGTCGGACCTCGGCTCCGATGCGCGAGGATTCTAACTCTGATTCGATGACAAATATAGCGGAGCGCAAACAAAAAGGGCGGCTGGCGGCCGCCCTTTTTATTTTGCTTTTCGATAGAACGACAAGAGGACAGACAGGAGTGTCTGTCCTACTAGGCGGCGGAGCCTCGGATGCGCATGCCGTAGAACGAGCGGTAGACGAAAACGAAAGAGACGACGAAGAAGGCAGCGGCAAGTATGTGCGTTAAGCCGTTGCCTCCCTGGTTGGCGGTCAGTTGTACGGCTAGCTCGACGGCCAGCAGGCCGAAGAGCGTCGTGAACTTGATGACCGGGTTGAGCGCGACGGAGGAGGTGTCTTTGAAAGGATCGCCGACCGTGTCGCCGATGACTGTGGCGTCGTGGAGCGGCGTGCCTTTTTGCTTGAGTTCGACTTCGACGATTTTCTTGGCGTTGTCCCATGCGCCGCCGGCATTGGCCATGAAGATGGCCTGATACAAGCCGAAGATGGCGATGGAGAAAAGATAGCCGATGAAAAAGAAAGGTTCGACGAAGGCGAAAGAAAGCGTGGCGAAGAAGACGGCGATGAAAATGTTGAGCATGCCCTTCTGCGCGTACTTGGTGCAGATTTCGACGACTTTTTTGCTGTCGGCGATGCTGGCGGCGGCTGCGCCTTCGAGATGAATGTTCGCTTTGATGAATTCGACGGCGCGGTAAGCGCCGGTAGTGACGGCTTGCGTGCTTGCGCCAGTGAACCAGTAGATCATTGCGCCGCCGGTGATGAGGCCGAGCACGAAAGGCGCGTGAAGAAGCGAAAGATTGTTTACGTTTTCGGTGAGGCCGTGGGTGAGCGCCATGATGATGGAGAAAATCATCGTGGTGGCGCCGACGACGGCGGTGCCGATGAGCACGGGTTTGGCGGTGGCTTTAAAGGTGTTGCCCGCGCCGTCGTTGGCTTCGAGCATTTCCTTGGCGCGCTCGAAATTTACGTCGATGTTGTAGTCTTTTTTCAGTTCACCCTGAATGCCGGGAATTTGCTCGATCAGCGAGAGTTCGTAAACGGATTGCGCGTTGTCGGTGACCGGGCCGTAGGAATCGACAGCGATGGTGACGGGGCCCATACCGAGGAAGCCGAAAGCCACGAGCCCGAACGCAAAAACGGCCGGCGCGAGCATGAGCAGACCGAGGTTGAGAGTGCTGATGAGATAGCCGAGGGACATCAGGACGACCATAGCCAGGCCGATGTAGTAGGCCGAGAAATTTCCCGCGACGAAGCCGGAGAGAATCCCGAGCGATGCGCCGCCTTCTTCCGCGGAAGCGACGACTTCCTTAACGTGGCGCGACTCCGTGGAAGTGAAATGCTTTCACCAACTCCGGAATGACGGCGCCTGCGAGCGTGCCGCAAGAGATGATCGTCGCAAGTTTCCACCATTGCGAGGCGTCGCCGCCGAGGACGGGGATGATCACGATACGAGATCACGTAAGTAAGCGCGATCGAAACGATCGAAGTGATCCAGACCAGCGATGTGAGCGGCGCTTCGTAATTCATCTTCTTCGGCGTTGCCGTACTTCGCTTTGGCGATGAAGCCGTTGATGAAAGTAGGCGCCCGCGCTGGAGACGAGCATCATGATGCGCATGACGAAAATCCAGACGAGCAATTGGACTTGGACTGTCGGGTCTTTGACGGCCAAGAAGAATAAACGTGATCAGCGCAACGCCAGTCACGCCGTAGGTTTCAAAGCCATCGGCGCTGGGGCCAACAGAATCCCCCGCATTATCTCCGGTGCAATCGGCAATGACGCCGGGATTGCGCGCGTCGTCTTCCTTGATTTTGAAGACGATCTTCATCAGGTCGGAGCCGATATCGGCGATTTTCGTGAAAATGCCGCCGGCGATGCGGAACACCGCCGCGCCAAGAGATTCACCGATGGCGAAGCCGATGAAGCACGGGCCTGCGTAGTCACCCGGAATAAATAGAAGGATGAATAAGCATCATCAGTAGCTCAACGCTGATGAGCATCATGCCGATGCTCATGCCGGCTTCGAGAGGCGTGTGATAGATGGGATAAGGCTTGCCACGGAGCGCAGCGAACGCGGTGCGCGAGTTGGCGAAGGTGTTCACGCGAATGCCGAACCAGGCCACGCCATAACTACCGGCCATGCCGACGACGCTAAAAATAAGAATAATCGGCAAGGTCACTGCCGTCGGATGCACGGGAGCGAGAACGCCGAAGTAGAGAACGATGACGACGGCGATGAAAAGCCACAAGAAGACGAGGAATTTGCCCTGGGTGAGAAGGTAGGTTTTGCAGGTTTCGTAGATGAGCTCGGAGATGTCGAGCATGGATTTGTGGACGGGCATGCCTTTGAGGCGGCTGTAAATCGCCAGTCCGAAAATCAGCCCGAGGACGCAAAAGACGATGCCGAAGAGAAGCAGTTTGTGGCCATCGATTCCGAGAAAGGTGACCTGCGAAAGATCGGGCACTTTCAGGCCAGCTTCACCGCCGGCTTCTTGAGCCACCGAGGCTGCGGCGCCCGTGCAAAGGCGTGAGGAAAGCGGCCGCGGCACTACCTTTAGCGAATCTAATTCCCAAGGACCAGGCACTTGCAAGCCAGGTGCGCATTAAAACTCCTCCATGAAGAAAAATCGGATTCAGGGTCAACCGCAGCCCTGCAAACTCGTCTCCGGCACACCATTTCAACCGAACGCGTCTCGATGAGCGTCGGGGGATTGCCTTGCCGGATTTCAAAAGGCTCCCACCTCGGACGGGACAGGAATAAACTTTTGCTTTTGTGCTCCCCGGCCGGACCGAGGCTGCCAGCAGCCGAACTCAACCTCTCTGCCAAGCCAAAAAGAGCGGACAGCCCCTGTTGGGCCCGAACACGGGCGCACACAAAACGCTGATTTATAACATTTAGCGGAGTGGCGGGTCAAACGCTGCCGGGGGAGCACTGCCTGTGAGGACGGCGCGCGAGGGAGAGGTCCAAGCCAGGCCTATTTGGGAGGTGTATAGGACGATACCGCTGCAAATATGCGGACGAAAAACAATTGCAAAGCGATGGTAACATGCCTTCATTGCCAGAGCAGGAAACAACCCGGTATAGACGGGAGCCCATGAGAACAGATTTTTCGCAGGCAGCAAGCCGCGCAGCTGCCATCGATGCAGTTTGCCGCGACGGAAAGCGCTTGAAGGGCGGCGCGATCCTTCGCCGCAGCTCTTCGGGCTATTGAGCGTTCGCACGCAAAAACACAACGAGCAATCCGCGAGACACGCGTGAGACATCATTTCTTTATTACCGGGACGGATGCCGGCGTCGGGAAGACGACGCTGTCGGCGCTGCTTTGCGCGGCGTTGGATGCTGTTTATTGGAAGCCGATTCAGACGGGAACGCTTGAAGGATCGGACCGCGTAACGGTGATGCGGCTGGCGGGAATCGGAACGGACCGCACGCTGGACGAGGTCTACAAATTTGTGCCGCCGGTTTCGCCGGACTTGGCGGCGCGCTGGGCGGGCGTGGAAATCGATTTGGGACGCATCAATATGCCGACCAGCTTGCTGAATGATTGGCTGGTGGTCGAGGGGTTGGGCGGGGTGCTGGTTCCCATCAACCCAGAAGCAGTTCATGCTGGACATGATGGTCAAGTTCAAACTGCCTGTGATTCTTGCGGCGCGGAGCGGAGCGGGGACGATCAATCACACATTGCTGACGCTGGCGGCTTTGCACGCGGCGGAATTGCCGGTACATGGCGTGGTATTGATTGGCGACCAGAACCGGGAAAATCGCGAGACCATCGAGAAGTTTGGACACGTGCGGGTGATCGGCGAGATACCGCGGCTGCCGAATCTTCACCGCACCGCGCTGATGCAGATCTTCATGAACCACTTCGACCGGGCGGCGTTTTCGCAATAATTGCACGACGTGGCCCTGCGGTTGCTCCAGAACAGAATGAGCTGTCTGCTAGACTGATCGTCCGGAAAGCGGCGGATGTATTTGCTTGCACGCGTGTCGGGAAAAGTTGGCAGTCTGTCGCAGGGAAAATGGGTAAAGGCTGGAGTAGCGATTGTCATTCAATCCTAACAGGTGGAAGCAAAAGATCATCGCCTTTGCAAGCGGGCTGGGAGCGCCCGGCCTGTTTCTCATTTCCTTTCTGGATTCTTCGGTGCTTTCGTTTCCGATTATCAACGACCTGCTGCTTATCCAGCTTTCGATGCAAAACCATGCGCGGATGCCGCTCTACGCTCTGATGGCGACCGTCGGCTCGGTGCTGGGATGCGTGGTGCTTTACTTTTTAGCGCGCATGGGAGGGGAGGCTTATTTTCACCGCAAGGCGGGGGCGCGCGCATATGCGATTCGCCATTGGGTTGAACGCAACGGATTTGGTGGCATGTTGATTGCGGCGCTGTTGCCGCCGCCAACGCCCTTCAAAATATTTGTGTTTGCAGCGGGTGTTTTTGAAGCGCCGCTCTTTGGATTTGCCTCCGCGATCACGCTGGCCCGTCTATTTCGCTATTTCGGCGTGGGCTATCTTGCCGTTCGGTATGGGGCGGACGCGATGCCCTATCTCGTGACACACAAATTGCAAGTGACAGCGCTCGTAATCGCCCTCGTCGTGGTTAGCTATGGCCTTTCGCGCTGGATACTGCGGCACAAGCCGCACTCTGACCCGCAAAACTAGAGCGAGGGGACCGTCATTGGCGCAGGTCGCGCGCCCAAACCAATCCCTGAGACGTGACCTTGTTGTTTGGATCTAGCTCGATAACGGCGGCAATCTCATGCTGCGTGTCGCTGGCCGCGACATAGCGCAGATCGCGCAAGACGACGACGGAGCCCGCCTCGGTTTTTTCGAGGCTGGCCTTGGGTATTTGAGCCATCGCAAGAAATCGCCTGGCTGCGGAAGTATTTCTGGCGGCGTCAAGAGCGGGAGAGGGATCCGGCTTGAATTGCCGGACGCTGGTGTCGGCATCGAAGGTGTCAGAGGAAAAGGCGCTGACTTCGATTTCGTCCAGCGCGCTTTCCGTCTCCACCACTCCATGCCAGGTGAGGATTGAGAGAGACTCCGGGAAAGCGGACACGCGGCGCGGAGTTTCGCCGTGAAACGTGCGCGATCCCATGGTGGCCAGCACATTGGAGTGTAGAGTCGCTCGCGCACCTACATAAATCAAAACCAGAGCCAGGCCGATGAGGGCGCCGGTTTGTCCGCGCGGCTTTTTGTCTTTGGCGCCAATTTCGGAGCTGACCAGACGAAGCAATTCGGGCAGGGCAATGCACGCAATGAGAATGGTGAGAATCCAGGGATCGATCGGGGGGAGCCAGTCGGCTGCGAATCGTCTTGAACTGAACGGCCAGAAGAGCGCGACGCCACCGGATTGGCAAGCGTCCATAGCGATGTGCAGCAAAGCGGCGCACAGCGGCGCGAAGAATGTGCCCAGAACCAATAAGCGCAGGGAACGCAGGTCAAAGGAAACCGCATTGCCTCCCCGTGTTTCTGCGTTGATGCTTAGCCCTCTTCTGAGAAGCCTGGCCAAGAAAATCGCGGAGATGGCTGCTGAAATAAGGGCGGCTGCGAGAATCGAGTGAGTGTAGGTGCCGCGCCACGTGAGATATGCGGAAGGGCCAAAGTAATTGCTCAGCCAGTCGACGTCGGCAATACAGCCGGCAAGAACGGCGCTGGCGAGGGCGGCTTTGCCAGCTCGAGGAAAAAAGCCTCGCGCCACGGCGAGCGATGCCAGTCCATGAGTTACGACGTCCACGGCTACGTCTTCGCGGCTTCTTTCAAGTGGGCGGAATGGCCGTTGCGTGGCACGAGCAGCTTTAGGGCCCGGGGCACAATTTTGAACTCGACAGGAAGGCGAGCGAGTGGCTCGCCATCGACTTGCGCGTAAATGGGGTCGTCGCCGAGCGGTTCACACAGGACGCTGTCCGCTTTCCAGAAGTGGACGCCCTCGGTGCCGCGGAGTTTTCCCAGCCAGAGCGTCGGCAGATAGCTCAGATAGCGCAAACCGCTCTGGGTGGTCAGCGTCATCAGTTCAAACTGGTCTTCGTAGAGATCGGCGTCCGTGGTGATCTTGAATGGACCGCCGTAGTGTTTGGTGCGGCCTACGACCACGAGCGAGGAGTCGACTTCCTTGCCTGCGGCGCTTACTCGAAAATGTTTGAACTTGTAGCGGAAGGCTTCACGCGCGCCTTGCCACCAGTAAGCGAGAATGCCTACGCGCGCTTTGAGGTCGAGATCGATGGAATAGACGATCATGCCGTCGGGTCCGGCGCCGGCGACGCTGAGAAAATATTTTGTTTTGGCGGGTTCGTTGAGCGGAGTGGCGAGGCCCAGGGGAATCTCGCGCACTACGCCGTGAACGAGCAATTCCGCCGCGCTGGGAATGTCCCAAGGCAGCTTTAATTCCTTGGCGAGAACGTTGGCGGTGCCGCCGGGGAGAAGCGCGAGCGGGACGCGATGGCCATTCTTTTGGCCGGCGAGGCCGTTTACGACTTCATTGAGTGTGCCGTCGCCACCGCAAGCGATAACCAGCTGACGTTTTTCCTCGTTAGCGCGCTGTGCAATTTCCGTGGCATCACCGGCTTTTGTGGTTTCGGCGAGATCCGTGTGAATGCCGGCGTCGGAAAAAATGCGGCGGGCTTCATCGAGCATGGCGCGGCGGCCATTCCCGCCGTTCCCGGCATTGGGGTTGTGAATCAGCAGCGCGTTTTGGATTTCCGTGGTCATACTCAGATCGGGCCAGGTTGATTAAGCCTCTCCAAATTTGGAGTTGTGTGATTCGCTCGGAAAAGCGGCAGCAGAGCTGCCGCACTCCACAGGGCGTGCTGCTTGTTCGTTACTTGCCGTATTCATTCTATATAATGTCAGCCGAAATTGAGCTATCCCTTCTGCGGAGGGTTTCGTGGCCAAAGCCGCGCCTGCGGGCATCAAGAAAGCGATTGAGAAGCTTCGCAAGGAACTCGAGCAGCACGAATACCGTTACTACGTTCTCGACGACCCCAAAATTTCTGACGCGGCATACGACAAGCTGATGCAGAAATTGCAGGCGCTCGAAGCGGCGTATCCGGAGCTGATTACGCCGGATTCGCCGACGGTTCGAGTGGGCGGGACGCCCCGCGAAGGTTTCCAGACGGTGCAGCACGCGCGGGCGATGCTCAGCCTCGACAACGCATTTTCCTACGACGCGCTGCGCGATTTTGACCGGCGCGTGCGCGAGGCGATTGGCACGGAGAAGATCGAGTACATCGCCGAACACAAATTCGATGGATTGAGCATTTCGCTGCAATATGCGGGCGGAAAGCTGGTGCGCGGCGTGACGCGGGGTGATGGAACGACCGGGGAAGACGTGACGCCGAACGTGAAAACGATTCGGTCGATTCCGCTGCAAATGGATGCGGCGGCGCTGAAGAAGGCCAAGCTGCCGCCGGATTTCGAGGTGCGCGGCGAAGTGCTGATGACGCGCAAGGCGTTTGAAGCGCTGAACCGGCAGCAGGAATTGACGGGCGGAAAGATTTTCGTGAACGCGCGCAATTCGGCGGCGGGAGCCGTGCGTGTGCTCGATCCTTCGATCACCGCCGCACGCCGGCTGGACTTTTTCGCCTACTACCTTTTCGTCGATGGCAAAGTGCCGTTTGCAAAGCATTCCGATAGCCTCGGAGCTTTAAAGCAATTGCGGTTCCGCGCTTCGGATGACTGGAAGTTGTGCAAGGGGATCGATGCGGTGATTGCGTACTGCGAGGATTGGGATGCGAAGCGGGAAAAACTGCCGTATGAGATCGATGGAGTGGTGATCAAGGTCAATTCCACGGCCATTCAGAACGAATTGGGGTTTACGGCCAAGGCTCCGCGTTGGGCGATCGCGTTCAAGTATCCGGCGCGGCAGGAGACGACCGTCGTCAACGACATTATCGTGCAGGTGGGCCGGACGGGCGCGCTGACGCCCGTCGCGGTGCTTGAGCCGGTGCAAGTGGGAGGCGTCACTGTCAGCCGTTCCACGCTCCACAATATGGATGAGGTGGAACGGCTGGGCGTGCAGATTGGCGACACTGTGCTGATCGAGCGCGCGGGGGAAGTGATTCCGCATGTGCTGAAAGTGGTCAAGGAAGGGAAGAATCGCAAACCGTTTCGCATGCCGAAACATTGCCCGGAATGTCACAGCGCGATTCATCACGTGGAAGGGGAAGTGGCGTACCGGTGCGTGAACGCGGCGTGCCCGGCGAAGCGGAAGGAGTCGCTGCTGCACTTTGCGAGCCGGCACGCGATGAATATCGATGGGCTGGGCGACAAAATCGTCGATCAACTTGTGGACAAAGGGCTGGTGAAGGATGTCGCCGATCTGTATGCGTTGAAAGAGGACGACGTTGCCGAGCTCGATCGCATGGCGGAAAAATCGGCGCAGAATTTGCTCGAGGAGATTGAAGGCAGCAAGAAAAACAGTCTGGCGCGGCTGATTTATGCGTTGGGGATATTTTCCGTGGGCGAGAGAACGGGGCAGTTGCTTGCGGAGCATTTTTCTTCGCTGGAGGAATTGGCCGCCGCGAAGGAGGAGCAGCTTGAGGCTGTGCATGAAGTCGGGCCGAAGGTCGCGGCTTCGATTGTTGAGTTTTTCTCGGAGCCCGCGAATCGGCAGCTCATTAAAAGGCTGAGCAAAGCAGGGGTGCATCCCACCGCGGAAAAACGCGCAAGTGAAGAGCGACAAATTTGCAGGGAAGAGTTTTGTGTTCACGGGGGGCTTAGCCAATCGTTCGCGAGAAGAAGCAGGGGAATTGGTGCAGCAGCATGGCGGAAAAGTTTCCGGATCCGTGAGTAAGAAGACGGACTATGTGGTAGTGGGCACCGATCCTGGGTCGAAATACGACAAAGCTAAGGAACTCGGCGTAACCATCCTTACCGAAGCGGAATTTGAGAAACTCCTCCGGTCGAGTTAAGACACCGTGAGGTCTGCGAAGTTTCAAACAGTTGCTGGCTTTTGATGCTCAGCTAAGTAATAATCCGGTCCGCCAATCATCCATGAAAAGGTTTGGCCAATTCCTGCGTTCTGTCATCCCGGCCGATCCGTGGCAACTTGTATTTTTGGCGGGCGCGGTACTTCTATTCGTATCGCCCCGATTGCCGTGGCGTCCTGACCCGATGATTCTTGCGGCCAAAGCGATTCCGCTCGGCCTTGATTCGGACGTGCTAATCAAGAATATCGGGTTAGTGCCTTTGTTTCTCTGTCCCATGGTTTTCGCAGGTTTGTTGGCCTACCTTACTTGTTTCTATCCTGGTCCCAAGCCTGTCCGCCGCATTCTGTGGTTGGTATTCCTGCCAACTGCTCTCAGCTTGTCCTTTATTTTCCCCATTTTCTACCGAATCTCACGGCCACCTCCTTCGGTGCTCGAGCCTACGACCTCATTCTCCCTCAGCTTACAATGGCTTCGGTCGAACATTCTGGATTTTCCCGTGGGTCTGTATTTCAGCGTCTTTTCGCTGCTCCTGATTCTCGCTTTTGTAGTCAGACTTCAGTTCGGAAAATCGTTTTTGCCCCTCGCCTTGCCGCTCTCGTCGGTTTCATCAGGTGAAGACCCTGGTTCCTGGAACAGAATCTGGCTTCTAATCTTCATTCTTCTTTGTCCGCTTTTTCTAATGGATGCTCTCGGCGAATCTCCACTCGTTCTTATCGCCATTCTTTCAAGTCATCCTATTACACCCCTCTACCTGAACATAGCTAGGATCATATCGTCGCCTTTGGACGCGGCGGTTCTTATTGCCCTTGCTCTCTTGATTCTGGGTCAGTCCGGCAGAAAAACGGCGCGAAGCGCGTTTCGGTTACCGGAGCTGCACGACGCGTTTTTTGCCTTTTCGCTCCCCCTCGGGTTTGCGGGATTGCTCTCCGCGCCGGGCTATCTCATTGCTCGAACGAACTGGGCCATTTACGCGGTTCACCAGGCATCCGCCCCTCAATTCACTTCGTACTTCGAGTTGGCTCGCGCGAAGGACCCATGGCTTCTTCTTATGGCCATCGGCGCTTTCGCAGAGGAATTCGTCTTTCGCGGTCTTCTTCTGCCTAGACTGATGACTCGCTACGGCTTTCATCGTGGAATCTTCCTGACCGGAACCGTTTGGGCGGCGTACCATTTTCGCTTCGACTACTACTCTGGCCTGCCCGTCAGCGGCGTAATCCTCCACCTAGTCAATAGAATTCTCATTTGCCTGGCAATGAACTACGTCCTGTCGTGGATGACCCTGCGCTGGAAGTCCATTATTCCCGCCGGAATTGCCCATACTGTATCCAACGTCCTTGTAGTCGCCGGCGTCAGTGATGCAATTCCATGGAACGGTGAACTCCGCATACTCGAATGGGCGCTCGTCGCACTTGTGCTCTTTCGATACTGGCCCTTTGCGCCGAACGAAATCGCGGAAGGAACTCCCCCAACGCCTCCTCTCGAATCTGCCATTTGATCCTCATTGTCTCGCGGTATAATAAGCTCGGCGGGTGAGCCGGGTGATCGCTGGCGGCGCCGTGGAATGCCGGGCTAAAGCCCGGCGCTACGCGGGCGCAGCGGGAGGAAAGTCCGGACACCGTCGTCGTAGGCTCGCGAGAGCCGGTGACGAAGAAATCCGAGGCCTTCGGGCTTCGGGGTAAACCCTTCGCCTGCTTTGCAGGCTCAGGGTAAAGGGCAACGCGCCTGGTAACGCCAGGGGGCGAAGTCGAAGATGCCGGGCTGAAGCCCGGCGCTACAACGGCGCCACGGAAAGTGCCACAGAAAATATACCGCCGGCTGGGAGAAGCACGGTGGCATCGCGCAGGAAAACCTGCGGGACGTCTTCGAAACGCTCGCTCAGTTTGGCAAGGGTGAAAAGGTGGGGTAAGAGCCCACCGCTCCGGTGGCAACATCGGAGGCACGGAAAACCCCGCGTGGTGCAAGGCCAAATAGGAGGGGAGAGCCGGCCCGGCTCGCCGAGAACGATTGCGAGAGCAAGCGTTCTTCCTCGACGAGGGAGCAATCCATCGTTGAGAGCAACCCTCGGGTAGGCTGCTGGAGCCGTAGCGCGAGTTGCGGCCTAGAGGAATGATCGCCGCGGCATGTCGTCCTTCACGGGATGGCGCGCCGCACAGAATCCGGCTTACAGGCTCATCCGCCAAATAGTTTCTCGAATCGTCCGCTCGAACGTTACGTCCGGTCCGCGATGGCTGGGACAGTTTTAGCGCTATTGTTTACCCCAGGCGCGTAATCCCGGGATATTCGTCAAAGCCCGTATCAAAGCTCAATATCCCTGCGATTTGATGCTCTTCCATAATGGCGAGGTGCAGCGCGTCCCGGGCGGAGAATTGCGGATGGCCCAGGACAATTTCTTTCGCGCGTTCCGCCGCTGACTGATCCACTGGAAAGACTTGGTCGACGACACCGAGCAATGCGTCGAACGCAGGCTGGATGGCGTCGCGACGGTTAATCGCAACATAACGGTGCAGGATCTCCTGGAGCACCTCGGCATCCGTGACGAGTCGTTCGCGTTCGCTGATCAGTTTCTCCAGCAACCGCTGTGCGTCGGCCTTATGACGATGCGGTGCGCCGACCAGGTACATCGGAATGTTCGAATCCACAAAAATCACGGCTGTGGTCCGCCAACGTAGCCGCTTTCGATGTCGGCCAGCATGTCGCCGACTTCCCCGGCAGGGAAGCCGTGACGTGCGGCGGCACGCACAACATCGAGCTTCTTCCCGATGTCAGTTAATGGTTCCCGGCGGCGAGCCAAAGCCAGCGCCTGGCGGACCCATTCTGCGATCGACATGTGGCGCGAGCGCGCCGCTTTCTGGATTTCCCTGTACTCAGGGTCCCGTAGAATGACTTGAAGCCGCTTAGACATACGATGAGTTTAATTGACTCATGGTTATGAGTCAATTGAACTATCCGCGACTGTATACCTCCTCTGAGTGTCCTTGGTGGTTCGCGAGTTTCTGCGGCTGCGACGATGCGGCTGTGTTACCTTGCCAGTCGAACCGGGTATCCTTCCGCGAGGTTGAGCATGTTGGGACGAGTTTCCTTCGGGCGCGTGATTCGCATTCTTGCCGTCATGACTGGCATGACGGCCGGAGTCGCAGCACAAACCACGTCTCCGGTTCCGGCTGCGAATGTTCAACAACCAGCGCAGTCGCAAACGCCGCCCGCGCCACCCGCGCCGCAAACGCCGCAAACTCCAGCCGCGCCGACGCGCGCCGACATTCTGCGCGGAGCGTACGGTCCTTATCGCGCCAATAACGATCTGCTCTTCTACCATCTGGATGTCCGCGTCGATCCGGAAAAGAAATTCATCAGCGGGAAGAACACCATTCGCTTCAAGATGCTCAAAGACGGCACGCGGATTCAATTCGATCTCCACCCCTCGCTCCACGTGGACAAGATTCTGCTCGGCACGACCGAACTCAAATACGAGCGCGAGTTTGGCGCGGTCTTCGTGGATTTTCCGCAAACGCTCCGCGCGGGCCGCGTTTACTCGATCGATTTCTACTACTCGGGAAACCCGCTCGAGACGGGCCGTTTCGGGGGCTTCGCGTTTCGCAAGGATCCGTCAGGCCATCCGTGGATCAACACGGCCTGCGAAGGAATCGGCGCGAGCGTTTGGTGGCCAAACAAGGACCAGTGGCGCGATGAAGTCGAGAGCATGCGGATCAGCGTGTCGATTCCGAACGGACTCGTCGATGTTTCCAACGGAAAATTCATGGGCAAGACCGATCTCGGCGACGGCTACACGCGCTGGGATTGGCTCGTCCACTACCCGATTAACAATTACGACGTGTCGCTCAACATCGGCAACTATCAGCACTTCTCGGACAAGCTCGGCGATCTGCCGCTTGATTTCTACGTCCTGCCCGAAGATTTGGACAAGGCGAAAAAACAGTTCGTGCAAGCCAAAGGCATGCTCCAGGCTTTTCAACACTATTTCGGCGAATATCCTTTTAAGAAAGATGGCTACAAGCTGATCGAGGTCCCGTATTCCGGCATGGAGCACCAAAGCGCCGTCACCTACGGCAATCATTTTGCAAACGGTTATCTGGAACGCGACTGGACCGGCGTGGGCATCAGCCTGCAGTTCGATTTCATCATCATCCACGAAAGCGCGCACGAATGGTTTGGGAACTCCATCACGGCGGCTGATCCGTCGGACATGTGGATTCACGAAGGCTGGGCCACGTACCTCGAATGCCTCTACGTCGAATATATGTGGGGCCACAACGACGCCATCAAGTACGTCAACGGCCTCAAATCCAAAGTAAAAAACTCCAAACCCATTATTGCCGAGCGCGGCATAAACGCCGAGCCGCCGCAAGACCAATACTTCAAAGGTGCGCTATTCCTGAACACGCTGCGCAGCGTGGTAAATGACGATCCGGGCTGGTTCAAGCTCATCCATGAGCTCTACCAGCACTTCAAATACAAAAACATCATGACCGAAGACATCGTGCAATTTTTCAATCAGAAGACCGGCAAGGACCTGACGGCGATCTTCAATCAGTACCTGCGCCACACGGCCATTCCCATCCTCGAATTGAAATTCAACGAAGGGCAGGGAACGGTCGCCTATCGCTGGAAAGTGGATGAACCGGGATTCGCGATGCCCGTGCGCGTCGGGAAAAAAGAAGACTGGCAGATCATCCAGGCCACCAAGGAGTGGCAATCCATGAAGACACCGCTAACGAAAGACGAGTTCGGCGTGGCGACCGATCTTTATTACATCAACGTCGACAAGCAGTAGCCTAACGGATCGAGAATTTCCAATCGAGTTTTGCTAGCTTTTTCGCGGTTGGACATTCTGGTTCAGCCGGAAAAAGTTATTCGGGTCGTAGTGCGTCTTGACGTCGACCAAGCGATCCCACCGTTCGCGATAGGCTTCCGGCACGCGATCCTGCTCGTCGCCGCTCATGAAATTGACGTACACTCCCGGCGTCATCGAAGGGCGCAACTCCGCGAATAGCGCGCGTATCCACGCGATCTTCGCGGCATCTTCGGCTGGGTCGGACCAGTTTCCCAGCAGGTTCACAATGAACGGAGAACTGCGATCGCCAAACGCGGTCTCGCCAGCGTCGATTCTTCCCGCCGCACCGCCCAAGTAAGAAAGTTCAATCTGGCTCGCGGGGGAGGGAATTGTCGCCAGCGCGTCCTCCATGCGCCGAATATCCTGGTCGTCCAATTTCTTAAAGTAGCCCGACTTGGTGTAGTAGCGGCGCCCGTGCGGAAATTCGTGGTCCGCCATGGTTTGCAGGTTCACAAACGAGAGCTCACTCTTCGTCACCGCCACCGCGTTGCAGAGAGAAAGTCCTTCTTCCAGATAGCGCCGCCCTTCTTCCAGATCGCCAATCCAGAGCAAACCTTGGCTCGCCGCTGGACGCCCGCGCAAGTGTTCGGGAATATTTTCCG
Source organism: uncultured Acidobacteriota bacterium (assembly GCA_963804545.1). Taxonomy (GTDB): domain Bacteria; phylum Acidobacteriota; class Terriglobia; order Acidiferrales; family UBA7541; genus Acidiferrum. Next base: position 52,000 of record CAWDQW010000003.1, on the reverse strand, counting down.
TGTGCGGAGCGATGGTCAGCGAAATTCCCCATCGCAAATTATCCGGAGCATGGGGCATGAAATCCCGCCAGTGCTGCACGCTCGCATAAACATCGTCGCCGAAGCACAGGCCTGCGCCGAAGAGAACGGAACTGACCGGATGAAGATTCACTTCGAACTCCGTTACGACCCCAAAGTTTCCGCCGCCTCCGCGCAGTGCCCAAAACAAATCCGCATTCTCCTCGTTATTTGCGCGAACAACCTCTCCGTCCGCGATGACCAATCTAAAGCCCGTGACGTTGTCGCAAGAAAGCCCGTACAAACGGTTTAGCCAACCTGTCCCGCCTCCCAAGACAAGTCCGGCAGCGCCCGTATGCGATACCACTCCTGCAGGAAACGCGAGCCCTGCCTTTTGCGTGGCCGAATCAATGTCTCCGAGCAGGCACCCGCCGGCAAATCGCGCCCGCCGATTCTGCGCGTCAACGCTCACCCTCCGCATGCGCGAAAGATCAATCACCAGGCCATCCTCACAGGTGCCGAAGCCGGCGAGGCTATGGCCGCCGCAACGAATCGCCGTCAGCGCACCCGCTGCCGCTCCAGCCCGCACCGCGAGTTGCACGTCCGCGACATCCGAGCAACGCGCGATCAAGCCCGGCTTGCGAGCCACCATTCCGTTCCAGATGGTGCGTGCCCCGTCGTATTCGCCGTCGCCGGGACGCAGCAAATCGCCGCGGAATTGCCGGCGGAGCGCGGAGTAGACCTCTGCGGTTGCTTTCGTCATGCAGATCGTTCTTCCTTATCGCTTAATCGAGCGCGGCATATTCTAGCTCTCTAGCTTGTGTATCAGCCGCAAAATACGCTCCGCGCTTGACACGCCTTGCAACCGGGGTATAGCGTTCGCTTTGTTCATCTCAGAAGCCTTCCATTGCCGCGTTTTTCGGATTTATTCAGGAGCAAGAGTTTGCAGGCCAAATCGCAAAATGTCCGCGGGACAGAATTTCACTCTGAGCATTTTTTAGATTTTCCGATCGAGACCGTTCGTTCCTGTTTTCCCGCGCTACATCGGCCTCCAGCGTTCACTTTTTTCGACAACGCAGCCGGAGCGCAGGTGCCGCAGATCGTTTTCGACGCCATCAATCGCCATCTGCTCGAGTGCAATGTTCAGCGAGGCGGCCGTTACGCGAAAAGCCAGGAAGTGGACGCCACGATTGCTCGGGCCCGCCAGAGTGTCGCCGATTTCCTGAACGCGCGGGAGCCGAGCGAAATCGCGTTTGGGATGAATGCCACGTCGTTCATTCGCCTGGTAAGCCTGGCGATTGGACAAACGCTCGGCCAGCGCAATGAAATTATTGTCACGGACATGGATCATGAAGCCAACGTGGCTACCTGGCTGGCGCTCGAAAAAGGAGGCGCCAAGATACTTTGGTGGAAGATGGGTGAGGACGGCAACCTTCACGTCGACGACCTCAAGCCTCTCGTATCGGCCAAGACGCGTTTGGTCGCGTGCGCGGTCGCTGCGAACTCTCTTGGTTCCATTGTGGATGTCGCCGCCGCCGCGAAAGTCGCCCACGAAGCTGGAGCGGAAATCTTTCTCGATTGCGTGCACTTCGGCCCTCACGGCCAGATGGATGTGCAAGTATTCGACTGCGACTATCTCGTCTGCTCCGGCTACAAAATCTTCGGTCCGCACATGGGTTTTCTCTGGGGACGGCGCGAACTTTTGCAAAAGCTGCCGACGTTTCGTGAAGAGTTCATCCCCGACGAGCCACCGGGAAAAATCGAAGCCGGCACTTTTATTTACGAAAATGTGGCGGGCATGGATGCCGCGATTTCTTATCTGGAATCCCTCGGCAAGCGGGCGGAGTCTACAGGCGACGCCGCAGCAAAAAATGCGAAGCGCGCGAATCTCGCGCGCGCCATGCAGAAAATCCGCGCGTACGAAGAGTCGCTCTCACGCGAAATGCTGCAAGTCCTCGAAGATTGCGGAGCAAAAATCTACGGCTTTGCTGGAAAGAACCAGGTTCACGAGCGCGTCCCCACACTTTGCTTCAATCTGCCAAATGTCGCTCCAGCGAAGGTTACGGAATCTCTCGCCCGCGCCGGCATAGGCATTCGCGACGGGCACATGTACGCGCCGCGCCTGATGAAACGGCTCGGGGTGCCGTTGGAAAGCGGCGTGGTGCGCGCCTCTCTCGTCCACTACAACACGTTGGATGAGATTCATAGCTTCGGGAACGCTTTGCTCGATCTGACAAAGAATGGGTGACCCCTCTGATTCGCTTCAACCGCGAACGCCGGAGATCCTCTGGCGAAGCTTTGCAACATGCGACTCCTCCTGAAACCGGCGAGCTGAAGCGCAAACTCACGCAGCGCCAGCTCACTATGCTCGCCATTGGCGGCGCCATAGGCGTGGGCCTCTTCCTCGGCAGCAGCGTAACCGTTCGCCTCGCCGGCCCAGGCGTCATCGTCACCTACCTCATCGGCGCGCTCATCGCCATGATCGTCGCGTACTCGCTCGCGGAAATGGCCGTCATTCAGCCGGTGGCCGGCTCCTTCGGCGTCTACGCGCAAACTTATCTAAGTCCGTGGGCGGGATTTTCCGTCCGCGCCACGTATGCGCTGGTGCAAATTATCGCCATCGGCGCGGAAGTGACCGCCGTGGCGATTTACTTCGCGTTTTGGTTTCCTAGCGTGCCCCAGTGGATGTGGGTGGTCGCTGTCTCCGTTTGCCTGGTTGCCGTCAACATGCTTCAAGTCGGACGCTTCGGCGAGTTCGAATACTGGTTCGCGCTGATCAAGGTTGTAGCCATCATCGTTTTCATCATTCTGGGCTTGGGTTTGATCATCGGCTTGGGACCCGCGCCTGCGATTGGCCTCTCCAATCTCACGGCAAACGGAGGCTTTCTTCCGTTTGGCTGGAAGGGAGTATGGCTTGCGCTCACGCTCGTGATCACCAGCTACATGGGCGTCGAGGTGATCGCCGTGACAGCTGGCGAAGCGCAAAATCCGGCGAAATCCATTCCGCGCGCCATGCGCACCATCGTTTTCCGCCTTGTCCTGTTTTACGTGTTCGCCATCGGCATCATGCTGGCCATGACTCCGTGGAATCAGGCCGGGAATAACCTTACCGCCAGTCCTTTTGTCCGCGCTCTCTCGATTGCGCGCATCCCGTTCGCCGCGGGCATCATGAACCTGGTCGTGATCACGGCCGCGCTTTCGAGCGCCAACACAAATCTCTATCTCACTACTCGCATGCTCTTTTCCCTGTCCCGCGGCCGCTACGCGCCGCCGTGGCTCGGCCATCTCAGCCGCAATGGCGTTCCTCGCCGCGCGCTCGCCGTTTCTACAGCAGGCATGATCGCCGCCATCCTGCTCGCGATTTATGCGCCCAAGCGCGCTTTCCTGATGCTTTATGGCGTGGCCGTGGCCGGCATGTTTTTCGTTTGGATTGTCATTCTTCTGACGCACGTCGCCTTCCGCCGAACTCTCGGCCCTGAGCGTGTCGCTCAGCTTCCCATGCGCCTGCGCTTTTTTCCCTATTCGACCGGGTTGGGCATCGCCGCACTGCTAGGAATCGCGGCAAGCACATTCTTTGTAGATGGATTGCAATACACCGTCCCCGCTTTCGCTCCATTCCTCCTGCTCATTTCGCTTGCCTACTGGATGATTCGGCGCAAATCGCAAGCAGCAAACGCACCTCCTGCCAAAAGTGAACTCGTTTCCACCTCAACGCCAGAGTAGTCACGCAACAATCCGCGCGCTCCCGCCAAACTCGTCCCTGCTTTGTTTTTGTGGCAAAGTAATATGTGATGGCCGAACCCGAAAACTCCAGAGCCGCCGGCCTCATCGCGTTCCAATATCCCAGCTTTGTATTTTTTCAAACGGCCCGCTTCTTCATTGTCCTCGCCACGGAAATGCAATCGGTTGCCGTCGGCTGGCAAGTCTACGAAATCACCAAACGGCCTCTCGATCTCGGCTTTGTGGGCTTGGCGCAGTTTCTGCCCGGCATTCTGCTCTTTCTCGTTTCGGGGCATGTCGCCGATCGCCACGATCGCCGAAAGCTGATCGTTGTTTGCTACATTGGCTTCGCTCTGTGCTGCGGTTTGCTGTTGCTCACTTCGGTGCGGGGTGTCCGCTCGGTTTACTACATCTTCGGCGTGCTCGTCCTTCTCGGCGTCGTGCGCTCCTTCACTGGCCCCGTCAGCCGCGCGCTGGTGCCGCAATTGCTCCCCGAAGAGCATTTCACCAACGCCGTGGCGTGGGCTTCGACGATTTTCCAGGGTGCGGCCATACTTGGTCCCGCGCTTGGCGGTCTCATTTACGCCTTCTTTCGCGGCCCCTCGGCGGTTTACGTCCTGGCAGTACTCATGGCCATCGCCGCAGTGATCTGCACACTCAAAGTTAAAACGCAGTCGAAGCCTCGCTCGCGCGAGCCCATCAATCTCGCTACTGTCTCCGCCGGCACTTCGCTACATCTGGCGCGAAAAAGTGGTACTCGGTTCCATCTCGCTGGATTTGTTCGCGGTCTTTCTCGGCGGGGCCGTCGCGCTCCTGCCCGTCTATGCCCGCGAAATTCTGCTGACCGGCCCCTGGGGCCTCGGCCTGCTTCGCGCCGCCCCAGGAGTGGGAGCCGCCGCGATGGCTATTTTCCTTGCGCATCGGCCCATTCCGGCGCAAAGTCGGCCTGATCATGCTGTGGTGCGTGGGAGGCTTTGGCTTTTTCACGATCCTTTTCGGGATCTCGAGAAGCATCGTGCTTTCTCTGATTGCCCTGTTTTTTGTTGGCGCGACGGACATGGTTAGCGTCATCGTTCGTGCCGTGCTTATCCAGGTCGCCACACCCGACGAAATGCGCGGACGGGTCAATGCTGTCGACATGGTTTTTATTGGCGCTTCCAATGAGTTCGGAGAATTTGAGTCCGGCCTCACCGCGCAATGGTTCGGAACAGCTCCCCGCCGTCGTGATTGGCGGAATTGGCACACTCATCGTGACTGCCATCTGGGCGTGGCGTTTCCCGGAGTTGAGAAAAGTCGAGCAAATCCATTCGCTGCCAAGCCGCGCGGCGTGACGGCTCGGCCCGCGCGGTAATTTCAATCCATGCGTGCCGGCTGAAACGGGAGAAATGGATTAGCGGTTTATGGCTTTGCTTTGGCGCGAGATGGCGTAGACCGCCAGCGGGAGGGATGTCCGGGCCGCAGGCGCATGGGGCGAGCGCCGCCTTCACCGAAGCCGGCAATTTGTCCGAATTTGCCAGCAATACGCTAACTTCCCAAATCTGCGTTTCCGTCAAACGCCCTTTAAACCCGGCATGCCCGTCAAACGAATGCCATTCTCCGCCTTCCAATAGGTTTCCGACGCTGGGATCGTCCGACACGCCAGTCCCGTGGAAAAGCTGGGGCGGCGGCGGGTACATGCCCTGCGCAATGTTTGTCTTCGGCTGATCGGGCAGGCCATGGCAGACCGCGCAATTCTCTTTGTAGACTTCCGCGCCGTTCAAATAGCTCTTTTCGTCGGCAGTCACCGGCGATTCGGGATTTTCTCTTTCTCGATGCGCGCATCCAGAGGCCATGTGCGCAAATTTCTTTTCAAATAGCATCGGGGATCCGTTGTGCCACCGGTGACGCGGCCGGTGGAAAAGTAGAAGTAGCCGCAAGCCGCGACCAGCAATATCCCAAGCAGAATGCCAACAATCATGCCTTTTATCATGTTTCCTTCACCCGCCCTTTTTCAGAATCCCGCCGCGTTCGCCCCACCGCCAGACGTTGGCGGGCGGATAGTGTAAACTTTGCCCACCCCAATGCCCACTAGAATTATGTCTGCGCCAGCCGACGCCTTTGTGCGTCCCCCTTCCTGACCTCTGCCCCCCACGGCCTCGGAGCACCATCCGTCTCACCTGTGCTTCGTAACCATTTGCCCCCGAAATCCGTCCAATTTGTGCGCAGGTCTGTTTTTCCGGTAGGCTCATAGTGCTCGGCGGGGATCCCACGCGTATCACCCCTATTGTCTTGCCCCGGCAGACTCACTCGGATCATCAGCTTTATTGGTTTTACTGACAGGAGAGAACGGATGGGCCATCTCGACTCTATTGAGCTTCCCGAACAGGGCACGCGTGATTCTTCCGCGCAGAGCCCGCCAAGAGCCGTTGGTGGCTCTGGGTTATAGTTCTCGGCGTTATCGCCGTCGGTGTCTGGTACTACCGCGGAACTCACGCGACGAGCGAGGCTGGCGGCAACGCCGCTGCCGGCGCCTATGGAAAGGGTGGCCCCGGAGGCTTTTTCATGTCCGGGCCGGTCCCGGTCGTGGTCTCCACGGCACAAAAGGGCGATCTGCCGGTCTATCTCATCGGTCTTGGCTCCGTCACTGCCTTTAATACTGTTACCGTGCGCAGCCGTGTTGACGGCCAAATCGTCAAGGTCAATTTTACCGAGGGCCAGTTCGTCCATGAAGGCGATGCGCTCATCGAAATCGATCCGCGTCCCTACCAGGTCATGCTTGAACAGGCGGAAGGCCAGCTGGCCAAAGACCAGGCGCAGCTCCACGACGTGCAAGTCGATTTCGAGCGCTACACGAGCTTCTCTACAACGAAGGCGTCATCCCGAAGCAGCAGGTGGACACGCAGCAAGCCCAGGTGGGTCAATTTCAAGGCTCGATTAAGGCTGATCAAGCCACTATCGATAACGCCAAATTACAGCTCGTCTATTCCCGCATTACGGCGCCCATCAGCGGCCGCGTAGGATTGCGCCTCGTGGATATCGGAAACATCGTGCATGCCACCGATACCGCTGGACTTCTTGTCATTACCCAGCTACAGCCGATTTCCGTCATCTTCACGCTTCCGCAGGACCAGCTTCAGCAGGTTCTGGGCAAAATCCGAGGCGGAGGACTGCTTCCCGTCCAAGCCTACGACCGCGATGACACCACGAAAATTGCCGACGGCAAGCTCGCTACCATCGACAACCAAATTGACCCGACAACGGGCACGTACAAGCTCAAAGCCATTTTTTCCAACGAGAACAACGTCCTCTTCCCGAATCAGTTCGTCAATGTGCACATGCTCGTCGATACCAAGCGCAATGTGGTTATCGTTCCCGCCGCAGCCATTCAGCGCGGACCGCAAGGCACGTATGTCTATGTTGTGTCGGGCGAATACACCGTGAACATCCGGTGGTCACCATCGCGCAGACCACCGGCAACAATATCGGCATCAGCTCCGGGCTCAATGCGGGTGATGTGGTCGTGATTGACGGCCAGGACAAGCTTCAGAATGACAGCGAAGGTCATTGCGAACGCCGCTCCCACGGCGGGCGCTTCGCCGTACGGAGCTTCCGTCCCAACCCGCCACGCAAGCGGTGGACCGCAGATCCGAAGCAAGTCCGCTGCCAAGCCATCGTCCGGAGGCAAAACGCGATGAGTCCGTCCCGGCCGTTCATTCTGCGGCCTGTCGCAACCACCCTCCTGATGATCGGGGTGCTGCTGGTTGGCTTCGTCGCTTACCGCCAGCTTCCTGTCTCCGCGCTTCCTCAGGTCGATTATCCCACGATTCAGGTTCAGACCTTCTATCCCGGCGCCAGCCCGGACGTCATGGTTTCCTCCGTCACCGCCCCGCTCGAGCGCCAGTTCGGCCAGATCCCCGGCTTGAGCCAGATGACATCGACGAGTTCCTTCGGCAGCTCCATCATTACGTTGCAGTTCAATCTCGATCTCAATATTGATGTCGCCGAACAGGAAGTCCAGGCCGCCATTAACGGCGCCTCCAATCTTCTGCCCCAAGGCCTCCCGAATCCCCCGATCTACAACAAAATCAATCCGGCCGACGCTCCTATCCTCACTCTTGCGCTCACTTCGGATTCGATGCCCCTTTCCAAGGTCGAAGATCTTACGGATACGACGCTGGCGCAGAAAATCTCCCAGCTCACGGGCGTCGGGCTCGTAAGCATCAGCGGCGGCCAGCGCCCTGCCGTCCGTGTCCAGGCGAATCCCACGGCGCTCGCGTCTTACGGCCTGAGTTTGGAAGATTTGCGTACCGTCCTTGGCGCCGCCAACGTCGATCAGGCCAAAGGCACCTTCGACGGAGCTGCATCAGGCCTACACCATCGGCGCGAACGACCAGCTCATCACTAGCGCCAGCTACCGCCCCCTCATCGTCGCCTATCGCAACGGCGCTCCCGTGCGGCTTTCCGACGTCGCCACGGTTTTCGACGGCACGGAAAACGTCAACCAGGCGGCCTGGGCCGACAAAAACCCGGCCGTCATCCTAAATATTCAACGCCAGCCCGGCGCGAACATCATTTCCGTCGTGGATCGCGTCAAAAAAGCTTCTCCCGCAGCTTTCGGCCTCGCTTCCTGCCTCGGTGAAGATCCAAATTCTCACCGACCGCACCACCACCATTCGCGCGTCCGTCGAGGACGTGCAATTCACCTTGATGCTCACCATCGCGCTGGTCGTCATGGTCATCTTTCTTTTCTTGCGGAGCTTGCGCGCCACGGTCATTCCCGCTCTGGCCGTGCCGCTCTCCATCGTCGGCACCTTTGGCGTGATGTATCTCTGCGGCTACACGCTCAACAACCTCTCCCTCATGGCGCTCACTATCTCCACCGGCTTCGTCGTCGACGACGCCATCGTCATGATCGAAAACATCAGCCGCTACATCGAACAAGGCGATACGCCCCTTAACGCTGCGCTCAAAGGCTCCGAACAAATCGGTTTTACGATTATTTCTCTCACTGTATCGCTCATCGCCGTGCTCATCCCCCTCCTCTTCATGGGCGATATCATCGGCCGCCTCTTCCGCGAATTCGCGATCACCCTGGCCATCACCATTCTGATTTCCGCTTTCGTCTCTCTCACGCTCACTCCGATGATGTGCGCCAAACTTCTTCGCTACACGAAAGAGGAAGACCAGACGTGGTTCTATCACAAGTCCGAACTCGCCTTTAATTCCATCATTGCCTTCTACGGACGCACTCTGAAATTCGTACTTCAGTTCCGTACCATCACGCTTCTCGTCACCGTCGGCACTCTCGTTGGCACAATTCTTCTCTACATCTACGTTCCCAAGGGCTTTTTCCCCGTACAGGATACCGGCCTCATTCTGGGCGTCTCCGAAGCCGCGCAAAACATTTCCTTCGCTGCCATGTCCCAGCACCAGCAAGCTCTCGCCGACGTCATTCTGAAAGACCCGGCGGTCGAAAACCTTTCGTCCTTCATCGGCGTCGACGGAACCAACACCACCCTCAACACCGGACGCATTCAGATCAATCTCAAGCCGCTCGAGCAGCGGAAAATCAGCGCCTCCGACGTCATTCGCCGTCTCCAGCCGCAGCTCGCAAAAGTCGATGGCATCTCGCTTTACATGCAACCGGTGCAAGACCTCACCGTCGAAGACCGCGTCAGCCGCACCGAATTCCAGTACAGCATCGAAGACGTCGACCCCAAAGAGCTTGCTTATTGGGTGCCGCGCTTCATGGACAAACTGCAGATCCATCCCCGTCGGTGCGCGACGTTGCCAGCGACCAGCTGAACCAGGGCCTCCTGGCAACGCTCGTCATCGACCGCGACACCGCCTCCCGCCTCGGTATTCTCCCCGCGGATATCGACAACACGCTCTACGACGCCTTCGGCCAGCGCCAGGTCTCCACCATCTATACCCAGCTCAATCAGTATCGCGTCGTCCTGGAAGTCGATCCCGCGTTCCACCAGAATCCCGACTCTCTCAAAAACATCTATGTGAAGTCTTCAGGAACTCCGCAGACTTCCTCCGGCGCCACGGCAAATATTTCAACGAATGCGCAGGCCAACATTACCTCGGCGGCCAGCCCGCAAGTTCCGCTCAGCGCTTTCACGCGTTTCGAGCCCGGCGCCACCGCATTGGCTATCAATCATCAAGGACAATTTCCGGTCGTAACCGTCTCGTTCAATCTGGCACCTGGCGCCGCTCTCGGCGACGCCGTCGACGCCATCAACAAGGCAAAGTCTGATTTGAATATGCCCGTCAGCGTCCAAGCGACATTTCAAGGCACCGCCGCCGCCTTTCTAAGATCGCTCGCTAACGAACCCATCCTCATCCTTGCCGCTCTCATCACGGTTTACATCGTTCTCGGCGTCCTTTACGAAAGCTACATTCACCCCATCACCATTCTCTCCACGCTGCCTTCCGCCGGCGTTGGCGCGATTCTCGCTCTGCTTCTCTTTCGGCATGGAGTTCAGCGTCATTTCGCTCATCGGCATCATTCTCCTTATCGGTATCGTCCAGAAAAACGCGATCATGATGATCGACTTCGCTCTCGAAGCCGAGCGCAAGGAAGGGAAGACCCCGCTCGACGCCATCTACGAGGCCTGCCTGCTGCGCTTCCGTCCCATCATGATGACCACGATGGCCGCTCTCCTCGGCGCCTTGCCGCTCGCTCTTGGCACTGGTGTTGGTTCCGAATTGCGGCGGCCCCTCGGCATCACCATCGTTGGCGGCCTCATTCTAAGCCAGCTGCTCACGCTTTACACCACGCCGGTCGTCTACCTCGCGTTCGACTGGCTATCCCGCCGCTTCGCTTTTCAAATCGGCAATCCTATCGAGGAGCCGGCTCACGGCGATTAGACGATGATTTCCTCGACCAATTTCTCCGCACCCTTTATCCGCCGGCCTGTCGCCACGAGCCTTATTACCATTGCAATTTTTCTCTCGGGTGCGGTCGCTTTTCGTTTTCTTCCCGTAGCTCCTCTGCCGCAAGTCGATTTCCCTACGATTTCCGTTGGCGCCAACCTCCCCGGCGCCAGCCCGGAAACGATGGCTTCCGCCGTTGCCACTCCGCTCGAACGCCAGTTCGGCCGCATCGCGGGCGTCACGCAAATGACCTCTTCGAGCGGCCTTGGATCCACTGGCATCACGCTGCAGTTTGATCTCAATCGCGATATCAACGCTGCCGCTCGCGACGTGCAAGCCGCCATCAACGCCGCTCGCAACCAACTCCCCGCCGATCTTCCCGGGCAGCCTACCTACCGCAAGGTCAATCCTGCGGACGCTCCCATCATGATTTTGGCGCTAACGTCTGACAATCTTCCTCCCGCGCAAATCTATGACGCCGCTGATTCCATCCTGGCGCAAAAACTCGCCCAGGTAGAAGGCGTCGGGCAAGTCTTCGTTTGGGGAAGCGCGAGTCCGGCCGTCCGCATCGAAGCCAATCCCTACCAGCTCAACAGCTACGGCATCAGTCTTGAGACCATTCGTGGTTCTCTGCAATCCGCCAATTCTAATCTGGCCAAAGGCTCTCTCGCCGACGCGCACAAAACCTGGTACGTAGGTGACACCGACCAGCTCTTCAAAGCCTACGAATACATGCCGCTCATCGTCGCCGGCCATGCTGGCGCTCCCGTCCGGCTCCAGGATATCGGCGAAGTCGTCGATTCGGTGGCAGATACCCGCAACATGGGTCTCTTCGGTGGAAAGCGTTCCGTGCTCCTGGCCATTTTCCGCCAGCCTGCGGCGAATATGATCGAGACCGTCGATCGCATCAATTCCATCCTGCCGGTTCTCCGCGCTTCGATCTCTCCGTCGCTGCATCTAACCGTCTCCATCGACCGCAGCGTTACCATTCGCGCTTCCGTTCACGACGTCGAAATCACTCTGATCATCTCCATCATTCTTGTGATCCTCGTGGTCTTCGCTTTTCTGCGCAGTACCTGGGCCACCATCATCCCCAGCGTCGCTGTTCCGCTCTCCCTCGTCGGCACCTTTGGCATCATGTATCTCTGCGGGTACAGCCTCGACAATCTCTCCCTTATGGCTCTCACGATCTGTACCGGCTTCGTCGTGGATGACGCCATCGTCGTCATCGAAAACATCACCCGCCACATCGAGAACGGGATGAAGCCTTATGCAGCCGCCATGAAGGGCGCCAGCGAAATTGGTTTCACCGTACTCTCCATGAGCGCTTCGCTCATCGCTGTTTTCATCCCGATTTTGATGATGCCAGGCATTGTAGGCCGCCTCTTTCGCGAATTTGCCGTAGTCCTCAGCGTGGCGATCGTCGTCTCGCTCTTCGTATCCCTCACTACCACTCCCATGATGTGCGCGCGTTTTCCTCAAGCATGAAAGCGGCAAGCACAATTGGATCTACAACTTCTTCGAAAACGCTTTCAACCGCCTCCTTCATCTCTACGATGTCTCGCTCCGCTGGGTCCTTCGCCGCCAGTTGTTGATCCTCGGCATGACGTTCCTCACAGCCGTCCTATGCGTCTATCTGGCTCGCTCACGTAAACTCCGGCTTTTTCCCCCAACAGGATACGGGACGCGTTAGCGGCATGATTCAGGGCGATCAGGATTTATCCTTCGCGGCCATGTCGCAGAAGATGCGCGAGTTCACGGACATTGTAATGAAGGATCCCGCCATTGATACGGTCACTTCCTTCACCGGCGGAGGCAGTGGCGGCAGCACCGCCCGCATGTTTGGCTCAGCTCAAGCCTCTCAGCCGAACGGAAGATAAGCGCGGACGAAGTAATCGCCCGCATTCGCGAATCCACCGCCCACGTTCCCGGCGCCGCACTTTTTCTCCAGGCTGTGCAGGACCTCAGTGTGGGCGGGCGATTCGGTGCCGCGCAATATCAGTACACATCTGCAGGCGGACAATCTCAACGACCTCAATCATTGGGCGCCGCTGCTCATGGCGCGGCTGGCCAAGATCCCTGAGCTACGCGATGTCAACTCCGACCAGCAGATGCATGGCCTGCAAAGCTCGCTCGTCGTTGATCGCGACACCGCCAGCCGCCTCGGCGTCTCCATGCAAGCGATTGACAACACGCTGAGCGACGCTTTCGGCCAGCGCGAGGTCTCCACCATCTATAAGGGCCTCAATCAGTACTACGTCATCTTGGAAGTCATGCCGAGCGCTCAGCAGGATCCCGCGGCTCTGAAGTCCATTTATGTGCCCGCCACGGGCGGCAAACTAGTTCCTCTCAGCGCCTTTTCCCATTACGAGCCCTCCAACACCGCGCTCTCCATCAATCACCAGGGCGTTTTTCCGGCGATCACGATATCCTTCAATCTTGCGCCTGGCGCCTCTCTGGGCCCTGCCGTTCTGGATATCGAAGCGGCCACTCGTGAAATCGGAGTGCCTCGGACGGTCCACGCTACTTTCCAGGGCAATGCGCAGGCCTTTCAAGACTTCCGCGCTCGTCGCAACTTTTGCTAGTCATCACCGCTCTCGTCGCCGTTTACATCGTCCTCGGCATCCTCTACGAAAGCTTCATCCATCCCATCACCATTCTTTCCACCATTCCTTCGGCTGGCATCGGCGCCATTCTCGCCATTCGAATTACTAACTCTGATCTCAACATGATCGCCCTCATCGGCATCATTCTCTTGATCGGCATCGTCAAGAAAAACGCCATTCTCATGATTGATTTTGCGGTGCAAGTCGAACGCGAGGAGACATATCTCGCCCTTGGACGCGATCTACAAGGCTTGCCTGCTGCGTTTCCGGCCCATCCTGATGACTACTATGGCCGCGCTCTTCGGCGCGTTGCCTCTGGCTCTGGGCACCGGCGTCGGCTCCGAACTTCGCCGCCCGCTCGGCATCACCATTATCGGCGGCCTCATCGTCAGCCAGATGCTCACGCTCTTCACCACGCCCATCGTTTACATCTACATGGATCGCCTGCAAACCTGGCTGCAAGGCAAGCGCAAGCACGGCCACGCCCTGCCCGCTCCCCGCCGGACGGACTGCAGGCGGACGCGATTTCGTACTCCCATTTTTGATTGGTTTTTTACAAGGGCAGCGGAGCGAGCACGCGCTCCCTCTACTCTTTACGAACTGCCGATCAGGTATCCGGTGAGGAAAACCAGCACGCCCCCCACCATCACTTGAAACGCCGCTTGCAAGAACGGTCGTGTCCATGTACTGGTGCCGGATGTAGCTGATAATCGCCGTAGTTCGATGGCCACCACAATCAACCGCCACAATCATCGCTATGTGAAAATTGCCGATGAGAAATGGCAAGCGTGTGCCCGATTCCGCCGGCTGTTGTCATTAGTCCCGGTGACTGTCCCGCGCAGCCACGGCGACCCTCGTCCTGTCAGCGAACCGTCGTCGGATTAAGTCTTCCGAAAATGCCATCGAAATGCCAGCGCCAATCGACGCCGCCAAGACCAACCGAAAATGCGTCCCAGCTCTTGTGTGTTGCGAATGCTGCCGCAAAGAGCGGCGCAAGCGTTGAGATCGGAACCGTCCATCAATCCCAACAGCCCCGGCTGCACGATCTGAAGAAGAATCAGTTTGCGGTGCGATTCATCTTCCTGCGCGCGTGCAGGCTCCGTTAAATGTTTCTCTTCCAGCCCGTCGGCCGTTGCCTCGTGTTTGCGCTCTTCGTCCGCCAGTTTGTTCAGCAATTCTCGCGTCGGAGCATCCGTAATGCGGCTGACGGCACGCGAATAAAAACGCGCCGCCTCCATCTCCATCACCTTGGCTTGTTTCCTGCGCCACATTTGACGCCCAACGGCCGCACCAGCCACGTCGGCCTCCGTTGCAGAAATCCCTTCACGTTTTCGCGCCGGATCAATGGGATGTGGTCGCCAAAACGCTGGCGGAACATCGCCAGCAGCCGATCTCGGTGTACGACTTCTTCCGCGCGCATCTCCTCGAACATTTTTGCCGTCGCCGGGTACGTCTCCCGCAAAGCATCCGCAAACTCGCCGAAGATGCGGCTATCTTCCTCTTCCGACGCATATGGCCAACGCCAGAATCTCTTTTTCGGATAAATCTTTGAATTTCTTGAGCATCGGCACTTCCTCGAGTTTTGTCGAGGAAGAGAATCGCACAAACGGTGGAAAGAAGTCACCTAAAGGTAGGAAATGCCCAGTAGCACAGCCACTCTTGGCGGTGCGCCTCTTTGCGAACCCCGCAACATCCGCCAGGCAAAATGGCCTATCGTACAGAAGGAATCGGATCAACAAAACAACGCGCTAAACCAAAAATCCCTGCGTGCGGCAAAGATGCACGATTCCAAATCGATCTCCTGCGCCGACTTTATGCTTCATTCGGTACAGATGATTCTTTACCGTCTGCTCCGACAAGCAGAACTGGTTCGCAATTTCCTTGTTCGTCAGCCCCTGCGCGATCAGGGGAACGATTTGCTGCTCGCGCCTCGTCAGCCCAGCCTCGGGTGAATGGTCGCCGAGTGCACCGAAGTAGCCTCTCGCTCGAAAAACCGGAACAGCAAGGCACACAGCGACCCTGGGCACACCGCCTCTCCCGCTTGCACCGCATGCATCGCTTCCAGGACGTCTTCTGCCGAAGCGTCCCTCGGCAGATACCCCTTGATCCCCGCGCGCACGTACTGAAAAAATTCCGTCTCGTCTTCCGTCATTCCCACCAGCAGGATGCGCACCGTCGGCGCCGTCAATCGCACTTGTCGAATCACAAAAACGTCTTCGCCCAGGCTTCCCCGCGACGTCAGCAGCAAGATATCCGGCTTTCTCCTCGATCAATGCTTCCACTCGGAAGGGCCCGGGGAGTTCAATCCCACCACTTCGATGTCGCCCTGCCTGATCAACATTCGCGAGAGCGCTTCCCGCAACAGCCGGTTCTCCGCGGCGATATACACCCGCGCCCGCACTTCGCTCCACTCGTTCGCTCGTGCGCGCGGTGCCTCTTCCGCCAGCCGGGATATTGCCCCGTCGCTCTCCTCAGCGATAATTCATTTCGCTGGCCAGTTCCTGAGAAATTAGAGCTTCGGCGCGCTCGCTGTATTCATAGTGGGCTTTTCTCCCGCGATCTCTGTTGCTCTCCTGCAAATACATCTCTTCTAAGCGAAGTTCGCATTTGCGGACAGCAACCCACTTCTGCAATTTCACAGCCGCCTTTGTCCTCTTTCTACTTTCGAGTCCCCAAATATCTCTCATCGTACCTATCTCTTAGGGCCGGACTTCGTGGGGACCGCAGTTCTACCCAGTCCCACATCGGTACCAATCCCGTCCCTCGCTTCACTTCGGAACTCACTCCATTAAATCCTTCTTATTCTTCCTTTAGCGAAAATTCCCTCCCTCCCTCTCTTCCTTTCGCAGTACTTCCGTACTATCATTCCTCCAGAGCGTCCTACTTTTCTCAGGTACGCCTCCGCTATAGGTTTTGTTTTAGCCAGCCTTACACTCTCTCTAGAAACGTCCCATCGGCGAGAGGCAAGGCATTCATGGAGACCCAGCAAGGCATCATGGGCAAAACACCCAGCACTACTGGCACTGCCGTTTCAAAACCCAAAACTAAAGAACGTCGCGGCAGTCGCCGCTGCAAAATCACTCAGCTCATGCGCATTCGTCCTTCCGATCCGGAAAAGGATCATTTCGACGATATGCGCGGAACCCTCAGCGTTTCTCGCAGTGGCGTTTATTTCCAGACCAGCGAGCCGGCCTATGAAATCGGCATGCGCCTTTTTCTCACTCTCCCCTACTCCCAGGATCCGATGGCGATGAATCGCGAATACCTCGCCGAAGTGGTTCGCAGAGATCCCCTTTCCACTGGTATGTTCGGCGTCGGCCTGAAAATCCTCATGGAGATGGGCATGCAACAGCCCACGGTCAACGACCTCTGGTCCACGCGCAGGTAATCCGCGCGCTCATCGCGACTCTTACTCATTTTCAAAAACAAAAAAGGGCGGATGGCTTATAGGCCATCCGCCCTTTCTTGTTGTTGGGGGTTGGAGAGAACTCGAATTTAATCTTGTCCGAATATTCTCAATGTCTTGTGCCGAATGATTCCCAGTTGCCGGTTGATGGGGTGCTGCCGCGTCAGGAAACGTCAGCACCGGCGGACGGCGCTCGACGAGCCGGTTCATGGCGATCGTCAATCGCACGTCCCGCCGCGCAAATTTCAACCCCGATTGCAGCGCTTCGACGGCTTCATCACGCCGTCCCGCTGTCGCGTACACTTCCGCCAGGTTCAAGTAAAGCTGGGCCTGGTTCCGCTTCATCCTCACCGCCGTATCGCACAACCGCTCGGCTTCGCCCCACTTCTGCTCGGACCGCGCCAGTACCACTCCCAGGTAAGACATGTAGTACGGATTATTTTTATCCAGGTCTACCGCACGCTTCATGTGCGGCAACGCCTTTACCGCGTAGTTGTCTCGCAGCAGCGTCAACCCGGTCTTGAATTCGCGGAACGCTTCCGTGTCCATCATGGATTCACCTCGTTCGCCCCCGTCCTTTTCAGGATCGGCTAGGATTAGGACTCCCCGGGAAGCTGGAAACTTGCCGCGCGCTGCGAAAAAAGGTCATGAACCGCCCGGGTGCCGGGCTTGGCTGAGTTGACAGCTTCGCGGTCACCCATAAAAATGTTGCGTTCACCCAAGTGGTGTTCGGTACAGCGGAGAGCAGTATCGCGTTTTCGGTTCCCATCCCAGTGCTTCTTGAACCTACGCGCACTTTCCTCGAGAATCTACTGACCCGTGGGACAGTCTTGGTTCAGCCGCACTGAAGTAGTAGCGGTCTCGGCGAGGACAGTATGTAAAATCTCCGCATCCACAGCCGCTTTTTTAGCGTTTTGATTTTTCGAAAGAGCCAAGCCCGGGAAAAACTCGAATCCTGCGCGCACCCCTACTTCGTAAGCTTCTTCCAGCCTTTGCGCCAATCTTCCCAATCGGTCAGTGTAGCCTTGCACATGGCCTTAGCCGCTTTATGCAGCCATCGGCCTTTCCGCCGCGCCAAATCGCGCTTGATTTTCGGTATCGCCTGTGGTGTGCCGAAATGCATGTTCGCCGTTTCCCATCCCATCGAATAAAGCAGCCGCGCTTCATCCCGTTCGGCTGCCAGCGAAACCAGTTCGATTCGAGAGCAATCTGGGGCCAGCCTCCGCACCACCCACCGGTCGTGAAAGCGAACAAAGGGGTCTGGTACGCGCAAACAGCGCGCGAGCAGCTTTGGCCCGTAAACCACCTTCGAAGAATCCCTGTTGTGCCAAACGGACGCGGAAGGACGAATGGCTTTGGCCTCGCGCGCAATAAACGCCCCTCCAGCGGAAGAAATCGCCAGTATTCGCGGATGCCCCAAGCTCCCGAGCCCGGCGATACGCTTCCTCAGCTGATACACGCTCTTGGGCGGCAGCGATTCTTCCAGCAATTTCCGCACTTCCTCGGGCGCTTTTGTGGTGAAAGGCGGCAAATGTGTAAGTTTCTCCCAGAAATGAACTGGGTCGCGTAGCTTGCTTAGAGCCATCAGCCTCAGCCACTGGTGATCTTCGGCAAGGATGAACGGTTTCCCGCCCGCCGCCAGCGCATCTCGGTAGCCCTCTTCAATGGCTTCCGAGGCCTCGCGGCGCGCCATCGAGAGGTGCTCGCCCAATATGGCCAAATAGGCGCTCGTCGTAACCCGCACCAAATCAATGGCGTAGGAGGCTGGATAGACCTCGTCGAGATCGTTCACTCCCCATATCAGCCGTCCTTCCAGATCCCTCCAGGTCCCAAAATTTTCGATGTGCAAATCGCCGACCGCGAGTACTTTAGGCGCTTTCGCTAGTTCTCCGCACACTTCCGGCCACAGTTCCAGCCACCGGTAAAACGTGGCCCGGAAAAACGGAAACGCCGCCTCCGCCATGTATTGATGCTTAAGTCGTAGATCCTGCTTGATGATCGGGAGCTGCCCGCCGAGCCACTTCTCAAATTCCAGCGTCGCTTCAATGATTCCTTGCTTCCTTTGCGGGTTCATACGCTCGCGTGTTCCGCGCGGGACGTTCCGCGCACACGCGATTCGTAGATGGGGAAGCGCGCCGCGAAATCAGCAACTTGCTTCCGAACCCTGTGCTCGGTTTCCGCATCGCCCAAATGCGAAAGAATCTCTCCGATCCAACCGCCAATCTGCTCCATTTCCGCTTCGCGCATTCCCCGCGTCGTCACCGAAGGGCTTCCCAGCCGGATTCCGCCGCCCTTCATAGGCGGCAACGGATCGAACGGTATCGAATTCTTGTTCACCGTGATCCCCGCGCGATCCAGCGCCTTCTCCGCATCGCTCCCGGTAATTCCGCGCGAATGCACCTCGACCAAAAATACGTGATTGTCCGTCCCGCCGGTCACGATCCGGAACCCGCGCTTCGCAATCGCTGCCGCCAAAGCCTTCGCATTGGCCACCACTTGCTTCTGATATTCCTTAAAGCTCGGCTCCATCGCTTCCTTCAAGCACACGGCTTTCGCCGCAATGGTGTGGACCAGCGGCCCACCCTGCGTCCCCGGAAACGTCAGTTTGTCCAACTCCTTCGCAAACGCCGCTTTGCACAGAACTAACCCGCCGCGCGGCCCGCGCAAAGTCTTGTGCGTGGTCGTCGACACAATATCCGCATGCGGCACCGGACTAGGATGCACTCCTGCGGCCACCAGCCCTGCGATGTGCGCCATATCCACAAAAAACAAAGCCCCCACGGACTTCGCCGCCTTGGCAATCCGCTCAAAATCAATAATGCGCGAATACGCACTGGCCCCCGCCACAATCATCTTTGGCTTGTGTTCCAGCGCCAGCTTCTCAATCTCTTCGTAATCGATCCGCTCATCCTCTTTTTTCACACCGTAGGCAATGAACTTGTACATCCGCCCCGAAAAATTCAAAGGGTGCCCATGGGTTAAATGCCCGCCATGCGAAAGGTTCATCCCCAAAACCACGTCATCCTTTTGCAAGGTGGACATATACACCGCGACATTTGCCGAAGTCCCCGAATGCGCCTGCACGTTGGCGTGCTCCGCCCCAAACAACTCCTTCGCCCGGTCAATCGCCAACTGCTCCACTTTGTCCGCGTACTCGCATCCGCCGTAATACCTCTTCCCCGGATACCCCTCGGCGTACTTGTTCGTAAAAATGGACCCCATCGCCTCCAGCACCGCTTCCGAAACGAGGTTCTCCGAGGGAATCAATTCCAACCCAGTAGCCTGCCGCTGCGCTTCCTCTTGCAACAATTCCGCAATCGCCGGGTCCACCGCCTCAAGCGGCCTCTGCATCCGTTCGTTAGCTTCAGTAGTCATCTCGGTTGTCCTATCAACACAGCTCGTTGGCATTACTGAATTCAGGAGTGCACCATCTTACCGCGCCCGCTTGATTCTAGGAAACGCTCGGCGCCCGTCGAACCCGCTCATTGAAGATCCGTTTCCTTAGCTGGGATCTAGCAACCTTGGGCCAGGGCCTTGTTCAGAAAGTTTGTCCCAAGGATTGCGCAAGGGGCAGACGCCCAAGGATAAGCAGCCGCAGCCGATGCAGTCATCGAGCTGGTCTCGCAAATTCGTCAGCCGGGTTATGCGATCGCTAAGATCATTCCGCCACGTCGCGGATAGCTTTTTCCAATCGTCGGCTGTGGGTGTGCGCTCTTTTGGCAGGGAATTCAGCGCTTTGCGAATCGAGGCAAGAGACATGCCTGTGCGCTGGGCGACTTTAATGACGGCCACTCTGCGCAGCACTTCTCTGGCATAGCGCCGCTGATTTCCCGAATTTCGCCAGCTCTTGATGAGTCGCTTCGCTTCGTAGAAGTGGAGGGTAGCGACGGACACTCCGCTGCGAGCTGCGACTTCACCCACAGTCAGTTCCTTCGACATCCTTGCGGGAGCGATCTTAGTCATGTTTTTCCTTGACCTCAAGTGTACTTGAGGTTGTACGCTCGTTGCTAGAAAGTTCCAGGAGGAGGAGCAGCTTAAAAATGGACAACAAAATCAGAATTGCAGTGATCTACGGCAGCACACGCAAGGGACGCTTCTGCGACAAGGTCGGCCGATGGGTTGCCGAGCAGATTCAGGACAGTAGCAAATTCAGGGTGGACATTGTTGATCCGGCGGCGTCTGAGAGCGACGCTATGCAAAAGCAGTTGGCAGCCGCGGATGGATTCATTGTTGTGACGCCGGAATATAACCACGGATATCCAGCGCCGCTGAAAGCGGTCATCGATTCGGTGGGCGCTGAATGGTATGGCAAGCCGGTGGCGTTTGTTTCCTATGGCGGAATTTCGGGAGGGCTGCGCGCCGTCGAACAACTACGACTGGTGTTTGCGGAGCTTCATACTGTCACGATTCGAGATACGGTGAGTTTTTCCAGCGCGTGGGAGCAATTCGATAAAGAAGGGACGCTGCTGCAGCCGGAACGCGCCCAAAAGTCCATGGCGGTGATGTTGGCGAGATTGTATTGGTGGGCGACCGTTCTGCGGGATGCGCGCGCAGCGACCCCATATATGCAGGTTGCTTGAATTTGTTACTGATATAGTCTTCTCCCTGGTTCGATACATCCCAAGGTGGCCCGCACGCTCTCATTGGTTCTGAGTTGGCGGTGCGGCGCGGCTCGCCGGGAGAGGGTTGAGTTGCTGCGTAGCCTGTGAATGAGCCGGTGGCTGTAAGGCTTGAAGCCATGAAGGGCCATAAACTCCCCGCGAGCAACTGTGTGGGATACGATGGCGGCATCTGATCACCGTTTAAATTTATCAATCAAAGAAGTAGTTCCTGCTCTTGCATAGGTTTGAAGCGAGAAAAAGGCCAGCGCCGCGGAGAAACTCCAATGAAAGCCGCTGTCTACACCAGATACGGACCCCCGGACGTTGTCCAAATCGCAGACGTCGAGAAACCCGTTCCCAAGGGCGACGAAGTCCTGATAAAGGTTCGCGCGGCGAGCCTCAATCCGCTTGACTGGCACTTCATGAGAGGCACGCCGTACGCCGTTCGCATCATCGCCGGGCTGCGCAAACCAAAATTCCCACGGCTAGGCGTTGATGTTGCCGGCCAGGTCGAAGCGCTTTGCGCCAAAGTATCGCAGTTCAAACTCGGCGACGAGGTTTTTGGCTCGTGCAAAGGTGCCTTTGCCGAGTATGTGTGCGCTTCCGAATCAGTATTGGTCACGAAGCCAGCTAACGTGACATTCGAGCAAGCAGCTTCCGTACCCGTGGCCGCCTATACTGCATTGCAGGGTCTTCGCGACAAGGGACATATCCAAGCAGGGCAGAAAGTTTTGGTGAACGGTGCTGCGGGAGGTGTGGGTACATTGGCTGTGCAGATTGCCAAGTCGTTTGGCGCGGATGTGACCGGCGTGTGTAGTACCAGGAATCTTGACATGGTTCGGTCCATCGGCGCAGATCGCGTTATCGACTACACCCAGGAGGATTTCACAAAAAGTGCACAACGCTATGATCTGTTCTTCGATGGCGTTGGGAACCATTCGTTGTTAGCTTGCAGGGGCGTTCTAAATCCCAAGGGAATATACGTGGGTGCTGGGGGAACGACAGACAACTGGATGATCCGTCCCTTGTTGAGCGCAGTTTCCTCTCTTGTGTTGTCGCTGTTCGGGAACCGGAAGCTCCTCATGATTCTTGCGAAACCCAGCAAACCGGACCTGATGTTCATGCGCGAGAAAATGGAGTCTGGAAAGATCACCCCGGTCGTCGACAGGTGTTACAAATTGAGCGAGGTCCCTGAGGCCATCCGGTATCTGGAAACGGGGCATGCCCGAGGAAAAGTAATCATAACCTTTGAAAATAACTAGCAGATTCTGTGAACGCATTTCACGCTGCATTGCTCTGTTACGGCTGGCAAAAGGCTTTGCTTTGCGTGCGAAGCCGATATAGGCTCCGGTCATTCCATGCATTCCAAGGGGCCTCGCCATGAATTTGTGCCGCAATGCTGCAATCATTCTGCTTTCCGCCGGCTCGTTGGCCGCGCCTGCTTGCTTCGCGCAGCAAAACGCTGGCGATCTGGAGCGCAAGGTCGATAAAGTATTTGCGGCGTTCGACAAACCCGATTCACCCGGCTGTGCGCTCGGCGTCGTCCGAGATGGTGAGTTCATCTACAAAAAAGGCTATGGCGAAGCCAGCCTTGAACTCGGCGTCCCGATCACCCCGGAATCCGTTTTCTACATGGGCAGTGTCTCGAAGCAATTCACCGCCGCCAGCGTAGTCCTCGCGGCTGAGCAGGGCTACCTTTCGCTCGATGATGACGTCCGCAAATTTGTTCCCGAGCTTCCTTCTTATGGCAAGACCATCACCCTCCGCGAAATGTTGCATCACACCAGCGGCTTTCGCGATATTCTCGGCTTGCTTCTTCTCGCCGGCCGCAATTTCGAGGACATTCATCCCACGCCCGAATTGCTCGACCTCCTCTCCCGCCAAAAAGCCCTCAACTATCAACCCGGCGAGGAATTCCTCTACAGCAATACGAACTTCTTCTTGATGAGCGTGATCATCCATCGCGCGACCGGCAAAACTCTCACGCAATTCGCCGATGAAAATATCTTCAAGCCGCTCGGTATGACTCATACGCGCTTCTACGAAGACCATACCGTCGTCGTCCCCGGCCGCGTTCCAGCCTACGAACCGCGGCCCAGCGGCGGCTTCCGCGTTGACTGGTCCACCAACTTCGACAAAGTCGGCGACGGCGGCCTGCTGAGCAGCGTTGACGACCTGCTTCTCTGGGACCGCAATTTCTACGACAACAAGCTCGGCAAAGGCACGCTGCTCAAAGAGATGCAGACGCAAGGGGTGCTCAACAACGGCAAGAAAATCGAATACGCGCTCGGTCTTTTCATCAGTACCTATCGCGGCCTACCCATCGTCGAACACGGCGGCGCCCTCTTCGGCTACCGCACCGAGCTCTTGCGCTTCCCTCAACAGAAGTTTTCCGTCATCACGTTGTGCAATCTAGGCACCAGCGCCCCTCGTGGCTTGGCCAATCAAGTCGCCGACATTTATCTCGATGGCCAGCTTGCGGCCAATCGTCCTGCCAATGTGGCAGCGCAGGTAGACCCGCAGCCTTACGCGGGACAGTATCGAAACGCGGAATCGCACTCTGTTCTTGACGTTTCCGCTGGTCGATGGCGACTTGTCTGTTTACGGCTTGCATTTCAAGCCTCTCGACGCCAGCCATTTCGCAGCCTCTGAAGGTCTGGAAATGGACTTTGGCACATCACTGGGAATCCCAAGCGGTTCACTCTTACTTCTGCAAGCACCGCGCCGCAGGCGTTTGAAAAAGTTCAAGCCATCAAGCCTTCCGCGGCAGCCCTCTCCGAATACGCCGGCGAGTACAAAAGCAGCGAACTGCAAGCCACCTACCGCTTCGCCGTCAAGGACGGCAAGCTCACGCTGGCCACGAACTGGCAAGAGCCCGCCGTGCTCGATCCAAGCATTCGCGATGAATTCCAGGGACCGTTCGGCACGGCCATCGTTTTCCGTCGCGATGCCGCGGGCCACGTCACCGGCTGCGATCTCTTCGCCGGCCGAGTCCGTAACATTGCGTTTACAAAAACCATGAAATAATTCCGCGCCCATCATGAAATCGTTGCATTGGCGCGATTTTTCTCCGAGCCGAATGCTCGCTTCAGGGTGGTATAGTGACCGGGATTTCCCCAGCTCCGCGGGAGGTTCCGTCACTATGCCTGCCTCGAACGAATCCACTAAAAATCCACGCCTTTTTCGGATGCGGCGGCTCATCGTTCGCCGCTACATTTCGGTCGCGTTCCTCGTGGCCTTCTTCTTCTGTTTCGCGGACTTCAAGCTTTCCGCGCAGGACACCAATCCCCTCGCCAACGATCCCAAAGCATCCAAACTGGGCGAATTCCAATTCCGTTCCAACTGCGCTTTCTGCCATGGGCTGGGCGCGCGCGGCGGGGGCCGCGGCCCGGACTTGACGCGCGCGCAAAAACGCCACGGAAATTCCGACGCCGATCTTTTCCGCACCATCAACGAAGGCGTTCCCGGCACGGCGATGCCGCCGAACGGCGCGACCCAGCAAGGCGTGGGCATGACCGACACGGAAATCTGGCAAGTGATCGCCTACATTCGCAGCGTGCAAGTGAAAACCCCCGCACAGCCGCCAGGCGACGCCGCGCATGGCAAGCAACTTTTCTACGGCGCGGCGGCTTGTTCGACGTGCCACATGATCGAAGGGAAGGGAGGCCGCCTGGGCCCCGACCTCACCACTACCGGCTCGGCCCGCGCGACCGGCTATCTTGTGGAATCCGTGCGCTACCCCAGCCGGCGGCTGGCGCAGGGGATTTCCGAAGCGATGAAGGAATTTTCACAGGAATACGAAACGGTGAAGGTCGAAACCGCGGATGGCCAGAAATTTACCGGCGTGGTTCTAAACGAAGATCATTTTACTTTGCAAATGCTGGATCTGCGCGAACAGCTTCATCTCTTTGAAAAAGACAAGCTCCGCTCGTACGAAAAATCTCGCGAATCTCTCATGCCCGCTTACGATCAAAAAATGCTAAGCGACAAGGATTTGCAGGACATTCTCGCGTTTCTGCTCAGTGTAGGTGCCCAGTGAGGACACTGTTCCCAAGGAGTTCATGCCACGCATCGATCGTGCTGCTCGCGGCAGCGATTTTCACCGCTTCGAGCGCCCGCTCCCAAGTCACGCCGCAGCGGCTACTTGACTCCGCGAAAGAGCCGCAGAACTGGCTCATGTATTCAGGCGATTACGCGGGCCATCGGTTCAGCGCGCTGGAGCAAATCAACACGACGAACGCCCGCGCGCTCGTTCCCAAATGGGCTTACCAGACGATGGCCGGCGGAAAACTTGAAACCACGCCGCTTGTCGTTGACGGAGTTCTTTACGCCACCGGCCAGGACGATCGCGCGTTCGCTCTTGACGCTAAATCCGGCCGCCCCATCTGGCAATACCAGCGCGCGCTTCCTGCTGACATTCGCCCGTGCTGCGGACGCATCAATCGTGGCTTCGCGATTCTCGGCGATAAGGTTTTCCTGGGGACGCTGGACACTCACGTCATCGCGCTCGATTCCAAAACCGGGAACGTCATCTGGGATGTGACGGCGTTTGACTATCGCAAAGGCTACAGCATCACGCTCGCGCCGCTGGCAATCAAAAATCTCGTCATCGTCGGCGTTTCCGGCGGCGAATACGGCATTCGCGGTTTCATTGACGCCTACGACGCGAGCACAGGCGAACGCAAATGGCGCTTCTACACCGTTCCCGGCCCCGGCGAGCCCGGCCACGAAACCTGGGAAGGCGATTCGTGGAAAATTGGCGGCGCGCCCGCGTGGATCACCGGTTCTTACGATCCCGCCACCAATACAACTTTCTGGACCACCGGCAATCCTTCGCCGAGCAATCGCGGCGAAGGCCGCGCCGGCGACAATCTTTACAGCAACTCGCTGCTCGCGCTCGATCCCGACACGGGCAAACTGAAATGGTATTTTCAATTCACCAAGCACGACG
Organism: uncultured Acidobacteriota bacterium; assembly: GCA_963804545.1. Classification (GTDB taxonomy): domain Bacteria; phylum Acidobacteriota; class Terriglobia; order Acidiferrales; family UBA7541; genus Acidiferrum. The sequence continues at coordinate 25,858 of CAWDQW010000003.1, read as the reverse complement.
AACACGATTGGGATGCCACGCAAGTTCCCGTGATGATCGACCAGGGCGAAAAACACCTCATCGCGCAAGCCAATCGCAACGGCTACTTTTACGTCATCGACCGTTCCACGGGAAAGCTTGTCTTCTCGAATCCCTATGCCAAAACCACATGGAGCAATTCCAAGGACGCCGAAGGCCGCCCCATCTCGCTGAAAGAAGCTTCTCCAACTCCGGAAGGCAGCCGCGTTTGCCCCGGCGCTGCCGGCGCGACGAACTGGATGTCTCCGACCTACGATCCTCAAACGAAGCTTTTTTATGTCACGGCACGAGAGCAGTGCGACATTTTCAGCACGGCGCCGCAGCCATACGAAGAAGGTCACGCTTATTACGGCAGCGCCTATTTTCCGAACGACGACACCGCTCCGTTCTGGGGCGCGCTTCGCGCCATCGATCCCGATACTGGCAAGATCAAGTGGGAATGGAAGCATCCGTCGCCTACTTGGTCCGGCGTCCTCTCGACGGCGGGCGGCCTGGTCTTCACCGGCGATGCGGAAGGAAATTTCATCACACTCGACGCGTCCACGGGAAAAGCCTTGTGGCACTTTCAATGCGGCGCATCCGTCTATTCGTCGCCGATGTCTTTCGCGGTCGACGGCAAACAGTACATCGCCGTAGCGGCAGGTTCGGCGCTTTTCACTTTTGCGTTGCCGTGAGTGCAGGCCGGGACGGGTGCCACTATGGGCGGCCCACTGACACAAGCTGGCTGTTGGAGACTAAAAGTCCGCGAGATGCCTGATGAAGATTTTAGTTTATGGAGCGGGAGTCATCGGCACGCTGTATGCCGCCCGGCTTCAGGAAGCTCAGCATCAAGTAACTGTATTAGCTCGCGGCTCAAGACTCCTTAATATTCAACGCTACGGTCTGGTGCTTGAAGATTTCGCTAGCGGCATGCGGTCGGTCACACCGATATCTGTCAGCGAGAGGCTTCACGCCCAAGATAGTTACGATGTGGCTTTGGTCACGGTGAGGAAAGATCAGCTTTCGAGCGTCCTGCCGGATCTTGCGGCGAACAATAAGATTCCCACTGTGCTCTTCCTGTTGAACAATCCACTAGGCTCCGCTGGGTTAAGAGATGCTCTTGGACCGGGTCGAGTGATGCTCGGATTCCCAGGCGCTGGCGGCGCGCTTGATGGGCACCTCGTCCGTTACGCGATGATCGCGCAACAACCTACAACGCTTGGCGAACCCGGAGGAGAGTTCACCGCCCGCCTGAAGACATTAGCCCAAGCGATGCGCGCGGCTGGGTTCAAGATGCGGATCGATAGCGACATGGATGCATGGTTAGCTTGCCATGCCTTCTTTGTGACGTCCGTCTGCGGTGCAATCTATCTGGCCGGGGCACACTCCGTGCAGCTAAGTCGCAGCCCAGCGGCATTAGAGCTAATGGTCGCGGGAGTGCGCGAAGGATTTAAGGCCGTACGAGCGCTGGGCCGGCCCGTTCGCCCCAATTCTCTCAAAGTGCTCTTCACCTGGCTTCCTCGTCCGTTTGCGGTGTACTACTGGCGCCGCTTCCTTTCGCGGCCGGTGGGAGAATTCGTCTTCGCCCAACATGCTCGTCACGCCTACGGGGAGATGCGCGCGCTGGCCGGAGAATGCCGTGTGCTGCTCCAGAAGAGCGGCGTCGTTTACTCCGCTTTACATCGTTTGTATCGCGGCATTGACGATTACTCCGCCGAGAAAGAGCAGGTAGCCAGCCGGACTTAATAGCTTCTTATCTTGATCTCGTGGAAATCGCGGGCAGCCCGGTTCGGGTCTTGAACAGCGCAGGATTCCATGAATAACATTGCGAACTCTCGGCGCAGGTTTTTGAAGGGGATTGGCTTCGCTCGCGGGGCGATTTTGCTTTCTCCAAAGGGCAGACTTGGCGCCTGCGAATCCGGCGTGCAAAGCGGCCGTCCAAGCGCGACGCCTAGCGATCTCGATACTGCGGAGTACACGCTGCACATCAAAACATCGCCTTTAGAGATCGCCCCCAAGCGCATCATTTCGGCGACCACCTACAACGGTCAATTTCCAGGGCCGCTTCTTCGCTTCAAGGAAGGACAAAAGGCCATCATCGACGTCTACAACGACACCGACACTCACGAGCAGCTGCACTGGCATGGCCAGCAGGTTCCAGTCGATGTGGATGGCGCCTCTGAAGAAGGCACACCATTCATCCCAGCCCGCGGCAAGCGCCGCATCAGCTTCAACCCAAAGCCTGTCGGTTTCCGCTTCTATCACACGCACAATCGCGCGGGCGCGAATCTGGCCGCGGGACAATACAGCGGCCAGGTAGGTCCTGTTTATATCGAACCGCGCCACGAGCCCGGCAAATACGATCGCGAAGTTTTTCTCACGCTCAAGGAGTTCGAGCCCACCTTCAGCCGTGGCGGCGACATGGCCTTGGATTTTCTCTCGCCCGCCGCGCCGGACAAGGCCCTTCAGGAAACCGGCGAATCCTCCATGAAAGCCTCGCTTGCGAAGGGCATGCCTCACGGCTACGAGGTCGGCTACCGCTCTTTCACGATCAACGGGCGTATGCTCGGGCACGGCGAGCCCATCCGCGTGAAGCAAGGCGAACGCGCTCTGTTTCACATTCTTAATGGAAGCGCCACGGAAATTCGCAGCCTCGCTTTGCCGGGTCACTCGTTCGAAGTAGTGGCGCTCGATGGAAACCCCGTTCCAAATCCCGCGAAAGTTCCCGTCGTTTGGCTCGGCACCGCCGAACGCGTTTCCGCCATCGTGGAGATGAATCATCCCGGCGTGTGGATCTTGGGCGATCTCGATAACGATGATCGGCCGCACGGAATGGGAATTGTCGTGGAGTATGCCGGCCGTGTCGGACATGCGCAGTGGTTTGCGCCTCCACCTTTTCGCTGGAACTACCTGCGCTTCGCGAAGCCCGGTGCCGCTGCTCCAGCGCCAGACGAAACGTTTGACATGACCCTCGCGAGAGAGAACGCCGCCGAAGAAGGATTTAATCGGTGGACAATCAACGGCGTTTCTTATCCAATGACTGGCGAGATTGCTCCTGCTCCCTTTCACCTTCAACAGGGCAGGCGCTACCGCATCCGGATGCGCAACGCCAGCGACGACATCCATCCCATCCATCTCCATCGTCTCAGTTTTGAGCTGACTAACATTGCGGGGGAATCGACGGCGGGAATTTTCAAGGATGTGTTCATGCTGGGTGGTTATCAACAAGCAGAAGTGGATTTTGTCGCCGACAATCCCGGCTTGACCCTTTTCCACTGCCACCAGCAACTTCACATGGACTTCGGATTTATGACCATTTTCGATTACGAATAATTTTCTACCTGCGAAGTGAAAAGTTCTGAGCCGAATCGCCCCTCAGCGCGCCATCCGATTGTTATTTTGTCTTGGTAGTTTCCATCACTTTGGCATCGCCTCTAAAACCGCAAGCCTTGCCCGGGCCTCGCTCATCGCGGGCGCTAGTTGCAATGCGGCAGCGTAAGCCCTCGCCGCTTGCTGCACCTGGCCTTTGGTTTCCAGCGCTCGCCCCAGCCAATACAGTGCGAGCGGCGATGGCGCGATCTGCGCGGCTTTTGCAAAATCAGCGATCGCTGCGTCCACGTTCATCGTTTGCATTTCGGCGGTGCCACGCCCGATGTAACTCTTCTGCGCATTCGGATCGAGGGCGATGGCCGCGCTCAACTCCGTCACCGCCGCAGCATATTTGCCTTCGCCAAGATAAAGAATTCCTAGATTGTTATGCGACTGCACGATTTCCGCCTGGTCGCTGGAGAGCGCCAGAGCGGCGCGATACTCGTGCTCCGCATCATCGAAGTTGGTTTTGCTTTTGCAGCAGAACGGCAATGTTGTAATGGGGCGATGCCAGGTCCGGACTGTAGCGAACGGCGGCGATGAAGTGTTGGGCGGCAAGCTGCGGCTCGCCACGTTCCATCAGCGCAACGCCGAAATCATTTTCCGCGAAGCCGTTGTTCTTGGTTACTTCGAGCGTGTGCGCGAAAAGCGTGTAGCTGTCGTGCCAGTAGCCGATTTGCTTGACGTCACGGCGGCGAACGGCGCGAGAGCCAGCAAAAATAGCGCGATGGGAATTTCTTTTTGCCAGTGCTTTTCCGCCGCCAAATCTGCGATCAGCCAAACCAAGGCAAAGAGCAAGCCCATCATCGGAATATGCATGAAGCGGTCGGCCATGGCTTGGCGGCCCGTTTGGATAAAGCCGATCATGGGCAGCATCGTGCCCAGATACCACAGCCAGCCCATCACCAGATATTTGCGTTCGCGGAATCGCCAGACGAGCAGGCTGATCCCGGCCAGCGCCAATCCGCGAGAGTTACCGTGTCCACGACAGAGTATTTTCGGGATGCGGATAATATGGGAGCCAATCCAACCGGCCAAACGGCTTTTCCTAGATAGGCCAAGTAGGAAAAAATCGCATTTTTGAAACGCCAACTAAAAGGCATCGTGGCCGTCAGCGCATGTTCGCGCGAATGCACGTAAACGGTCACGGCTCCGCCGGCCGCAGCCATCACGAAAAGCGGAATCTTTTCGATCACCAGGGAGCGCAGCGCGGGAAAAATTGCTCGCGGTTTCCCTTGCGCGTCCGTTCCAGGAAGCCGGCCCAGCGGCCAATAATCCAGCAGCAGCAATGCAAACGGGAAGGGAATGACCATCACTTTGGCTGTTATTCCCAGGCCAAAAAACAAAACGACCCACAGATAGCGCCCGACGCTTGGCTTTTTGGCGTACCAGCCGTACGCTCCGATGGCCAGGAGAAAAAAAAAAACGCAGAGCACGGATTTGCGCTCGGAGATCCACGCGACCGCTTCGACATTCAAAGGCTGCACGGCGAAAAGCGCGGCCACTGCCGCGCTTCGCAGCGCGCGTCCAGTGGCGCTTTCGATTAGAAGAAACATCAACACCACGCCGAGAATATGCAGGAAGACGCTTGTGAAGTGATGCCCCGCTGGATTTTGCCCGTACATTGCACGTCCGCCATGTGCGAAATCCACGTCAGCGGATGCCAATTTGAAGAAGGATAGCTCGAGCCGAGGGCCCAGCGGACATCCGCCCATGTCAATCCCGCGAGGACGTGCGGATTTCGCGTTACGTAATCCGGATCGTCGAGATTGACGAATCCATTGCGCATCGCCGGCGCGTAGACCGCCGCGGTTGCCAGCGCGAGCAACACGGCGAGAAAAAGCGACGAGACGCCAGTCTTTCGGCTGCGCTGGATCCGGAAAATCCGGGCGAGCGATCAGATGTCTCGTCTGTTTGCGAAAGAGAACTCACGTGAGACCAGCCTATCAAAACTGCGGGACGTTCCGTTGCGCCGCGAAAATGGCGCAGCAGCATTAGTTACCGGGTCTCGCGCCAGTCTTCTTTTGATAACGACAACCGAACAATGCCGAGAGCTTCTCATCCGCGGCGCGTCGAACTCAGTACAATCGAAAAACACACAGTGGCCATCGATACGCAAGCACACGAGCAGTTCAACGGCACCGCCGCGTTTGGGAGCAAAAACCCATTTTGCGGCGCGTCTACAACGAGGAATTTTTCGCGCGACTGCTCTCTTGTCGCAAGCCCAGATGGCTTTCCATCGAAGTCGGCGCCGGCCCAGGTTTTTTTAAACAATTTGCGCCGGACATTGTCTCGACAGACCTCATCTGGTGTCCCTGGCTCGATGCTATCGCCGACGCGCAGCGACTGCCGTTTCGGTCGAATAGTGTCGCGAACTGTTTTCGGTTTGGACATGCTGCATCATCTGGCCACGCCGATGACTTTTCTAAACGAGGTTTCGCGGATTCTGGTTCCGGGTGGCCGCTTGATTCTCGTCGAGCCGTGGATCACGCCTTTCTCTTATTTTATTTTTCGCTTTTTTCATCAGGAGCGCTGCGATCTTTCCGAAACCCCTGGGTAGCAAACCAAACGGGCGCGGGTCCCGAGAAAATGGCCTTTGACGGCAATCAGGCCATTCCGTATCTTCTTTTTGGGCCCAAGCATCGTTTGAAGACTCTCGGTTCTTTGCCGAAGCTGAAGCTTGAGAGGCTCGAACCATTTTGCCTCTTTGCCTATCTGCTGAGCGGAGGATTCAAGCCGATGAATCTGTTGCCGCAGTCCCTGTATCCGGCGCTCTCGAAATTCGAGCGCACCACTTCGCCGTTGTGGCGCCGCCTCGCCGCTCTGCGCGTGTTGCTCGTGCTTGAGAAAATCAGCTAGGGCAAACGGAGATGCCACGCGCTCGAAATGCCTCAAGCGGAAAGCAACTCATCGCATGAGCAACAAATCGTCTTCGAATGTTTTCACCCGCGTGTACAACCTGGCGCGTACCGCGGGACTTTTTGAAATCCCGCTGTTCAAGAGACTGTTTTTATTTTCCTATTTTCTGTACAAGCGCTGGTATGAAGATCCGTTCTGGGCGCTTGCCAAACGCAGCCCGGAGCTTTTCACGAGCGGCGATATTCTGGATATCGGCGCGAACATCGGCTATACGGCTTGTGTGTTCGCCTCGGCGAGGAAGCCCCCGGCGAAAATTTATGCGTTTGAGCCTGATCTCGCCAGCTTTGCGACTCTCGCAGAAACGGTTCGCCGCAAGAAATCTCGGCGACTCGGTGGAAGTCTTCCACATGGCCGTTGGCAGCGCCGATGGCTCGCTCGAGTTTTGGCACAATGAAGAGCATTCGGCCGATCATCGCGTGGTCACGGAACAGTTCAAAGTATCGCGGCCTGCCGGCGAGAAAATCACGACGGTTGGCGTTACCAGCGTGGACAACTTTGTCACGGCTCGGAATCTGCGAGAATATCTCGTTTCATCAAAATCGATGTGCAGGGCTACGAGCTTGCGGTTTGCGAAGGGATGCGGCGCACGATGGAGAAATTTCCGTCGCTATGCATCGCTTTCGAGTACGCTCCCGATGGGATGCGTGAACTGGGCTTCGAGCCGTCGGCGCTGCTCGATTTTTTTCGCGGCGCCGGCTACCAGCTTCACATTTTGACTCGCGGCGCCACCACGCTGGCTTCGGATAATCAGGCGATCGATCGCTGTGGAGCGCTCCGGCTACGTCGATCTGCTTTGTTCCAGGAAAATCTTGTCTAGCTGGTTCTAACGTGCGATGCGGTGAAAACGTTTGATCATACGCTTGGAAACGGGCACAGCGGTGCTGTGCCCCTACAAGGATTGCGAGAGGTTCGATGTGTTAGGTCTGCTGCGTTTCTTGCTGCCGGCTTTTTTCTGAATCCCATCTTGATGCGCACGAGGCCCACCCACGTCATCTTTAGCAGTTGCAGGCCGTGCCGGAAGCGCTGGATGTTTGTTTCGCCGTACGTACGCGCCAGATAGCGCACGGGCACGTCCACGATCTCCAGGCCCAGCTCCGCCGCGGGAAAAAGCAGTTCGAAATCGCCGAACGGATCGAACTCGCCAAAATCTTTTCGCCACGCCACCATGCGCTCGTAATCGTGCCGCGTGACCAGCTTTGTGCCGCAGAGCGAATCGCCGAGGCGCACATCCAAAACGGCGCTCAGCATTTTTGCGAAAAAGATATTTCCCATGCGGTTCAGGAAGCGCATGGCCGCGCCTTCCATCGGATAGACGAGGCGCGAGCCGTTGATAAAATCACCGTGGCCCTGGTCGTATGCAAAGGCGAAGCGCGAAAGCATTTCGGGCGGCATGGTCAAATCGGCGTCCAAAATGATGAGGAAATCTTCCCGAGCGTGCGAAAAACCCAGACGCACGGCGTCCGCTTTGCCTTTGCCGGGCTGCTGCACTGCCAGAATGCGAAACTGATCGCGGTAGACCGTGGAGACGCGCAGAATTTCTTCCCAGGTTCCGTCCGTCGAATGGCCCTCGACAAAGATAATTTCCGCTTCGCGGCCCAGGTCCGGAAAGCGCTTGAGCGCATTCTCGATGTTGCCGCGTTCGTTGCGCGCGGGAATAACGCAGGAGAGTCCCTGCTGGGAGGAAGGCACGAGCGGCCGCATCACGACCACCGACGTCAAACTCAGCCAACGCGCCAGCGGTACCAGAGGCATAACGCGGTTGATGATCGTACCGAGGCCCAGCATTTTCCATGGGCAATAGACGGCGAGGCGCTGGCGCACGATCTCAAAGCCGGCCACTTTGGCGATGTTTTCGAGATCGACGCGCGTCACAAAGGTGCTCGGCAGGTCGCCCTTGCGGATTCCCATGCGGTTGGTGAGGTAGTAGGCCCAGCGCAAATATGGATTGTAAAGAACAACCACGAGGCGCGAGGTGCGCGCGAGCTTTGCTTTGAGCTGTAACAGAAGAGCTTGAATGTCGAAGTCGTGATTGAAGGTTCCGTTGATCAGAATGGCTGTGCGCTTGTCGCGCTCGTGGGTCAAGTCGGGGAAGGGCTCGTCTTTGAAGACGGTTTCCTTGCGCGGCGCGTCGATCGCGGCAAGCAGCCCGCCTTTGTCGTCTTCACGGGGCAGCCATTGGATCACGCGGTCGTAATATCTCGTCAGCGCGGAAATCTCCGCGGCGAGAAAGGCGTTTACGTAGGTGCGCCAGCCGGGGGCGGCGTCTGCCGCGTTTCTCGGATTCTTCGCAGCGCTTTCCGTGGCCATCTCCGGCTTCATCTGCGTCATCAAGGGCATCTCAAACTTTGTACCATGTTTCAAGTCTGGCTCGAAGTTTCATCGCGCGGCGCTGCGTCTTGCAGGTAATCCTCGGGTTTCCAGGAGCAGCGAGTAAGGTGGGCGAACAGGCGGAAACGGAAAGATGAAGTTGCCTCGATGAGCTAAGGCGCGGGCGCCTCGGACTTGGCGAGGAGGTCGATTCTTTCGTCGCTGCCTTCGATCGCCGCCTGCATCAAGCTGTAGTTCCACTTTCCCATGGCCTTTCGCGCCCTCACATAGACGGTAGCTTTGCCCTTCGGGCCAGAGAGCGGAACGGCTAGATCTGCATTTCCCGAAGTGCCCGAAACGTTGATCGACCCCAGCACGAGCCATCCTTCGCTGATGGGAGTCCCAAGGTGCTGCGTCACGGTCGGATTCGACTGCGCTCTGGCCACAGATTCCCTGGCCACGTCGGAACCGCGAATAGCGCCTAAAATCAGGCTGAAAATGGCAATCAGGAAAGCTGCTCCGCACACTGCCGCCGCTATCAGGAGCCAAAACCAATTTCGGGCCAGCCAACTTTTGCGTTGAACAGGCATCATTCCGGGAGGCAGCACATTCCTTTGTAGTTCGTAATTGGGCGGCGTGGACACGAGTTCCTCGTTTGGTTGCGCGATGGGACTTCGGCGTCCTCGGCGGCCTGGATAGGGCGAAGGACGTGAATGCCAAGTCGGCAAAAGCTCGAGAAAGCGCGAATCTTCCTTTTGCGTTCGAAGGCGCGGACAGTCTACACCTATCTCGCAGGGCACAGAAAAGCTTCTTGGGAATTTAGAGAATGGTGGCGCGGCGTCAGGGTGGGCGCACATTCAGCTCGCACATTGATTTTCACAGGCTGCTCCCGAAACCATCTCCGCATAGGCCTCGCTAGCTTCCCATTCGTTGACACGTTGCGGCGCGTCCGTTACGCTTTTGAGTTTACTCAGGCGAATTTATCGCGCCGAGGAGAACGGACTATACCGCCGCATGGCTGAAGAAAAGCTACCTACACGCGCACAGGATTTTTCCGAGTGGTACAACCAGCTGGTCTTGAAGGCGCAGCTCGCCGACTACGCGCCGGTGCGCGGCTGCATGATCGTGCGGCCGTACGGCTGGGCGCTATGGGAGAACATGCAGCAGGCGCTGGACCGGCGGTTCAAAGCCACCGGGCACCAGAACGTGGCGTTTCCGCTGCTGATTCCACGCAGCTTCATCGATAAAGAGAAGCACCACGTCGAAGGATTTTCGCCGGAACTGGCGGTGGTGACCATTGGCGGCGGCGAAAAGCTGGCGGAGCCTCTAGTGATCCGGCCTACTTCGGAAACGATTATCGGGCACATGTGGTCGAAGTGGATCCAGTCATATCGCGACTTGCCGGTGTTGATGAACCAATGGAACAGCGTGGTGCGCTGGGAATTGCGGACGAAACTTTTTCTGCGCACGCTGGAATTTTACTGGCAGGAAGGGCACACGGCGCACGCCACGCGAGAAGAAGCGGAAATCGAAACGCGGCAGATGCTGGATATTTACACCGATTTCGCGGTGAACGATGCGGCCATTCCGGTGATTCCCGGGAAGAAATCGGACGCCGAGAAATTTGCGGGCGCGGACGTCACGTATTCGATCGAAGGCATGATGGGCGATGGCAAAGCGCTGCAATCCGGGACTTCGCATTTCCTGGGGCAAAATTTCGCGCAGGCATTCGAAGTGAGATATCTCGACCAGGGCGGCCAGTTACAGCATTGCTGGACGACTTCGTGGGGACTTTCGACGCGCGTGATTGGGGCGATCATCATGGTGCACGGCGACGATCAGGGGCTAGTGTTGCCTCCGAAGCTGGCGCCGTATCAGGCGGTGATCGTGCCGATTTATAAGACCGACGAAGAGAAGAGCGCCGTGATGGACGCGGCGCGCAAGCTGAAAGCGGAATTGGTTGCGGCCAACGTGCGTGTCACTTTGGACGAGCGCGAAGGGCCGAGCCCCGGCTGGAAATTTAATGATTGGGAGATGCGCGGCGTGCCCGTGCGCGTCGAGCTGGGGCCCAAGGACGTGGCCAAGGCCGCAGCCGTGCTGGCGCGGCGAGATCGTCCCGGCAGAGAAGGGAAGATCAGCTCGCCGCTAGCGGGAATGCCGCAGGCGATTGCGCAGCTGCTCGTGGAAATTCAGCAGGCGATGCACGACAAGGCGCTGGCCTTTCGAAAAGCCAACACGCACGATGCGACGAGCTACGATGCATTGAAGAGTGCGGTGGAAAACGGCTTCGCCTACTCGTATTGGTGCGGAAGCGCGGACTGCGAGGCAAAAATCAAGGAAGAAACGCGCGCTACGATGCGCTGCATTCCAATCGATCAGAGCCTCGGCGAAGGAGATGCGAAGGCGGGCGGTTCCGGACCATGCGTGTATTGCGGCAAGCCGGCGCTCGAGCGGGCTATTTTTGCGCGAGCTTATTGAAGCTTGGGCGGACGTGGGCACCGAACAAATCCGAACAGATCAGAGCAGATCACTGCAATAACAGGCAGGCTGAAGCCTGCCCCATTTACGCCCGTGGCTTTCCGGAAACATGCCGTGCCGCAACATCTCGACACTCCGCGGAGAGAGTGCTAGCGTTAATCAAGGGACAGCGGCTGAATTTTGTCGCGCAATGCCACGCTGTGGAGGCGGCGTTGGCGGCGCCGGGAGAAGATTTTCGTGCACTCTGATGGCACCACCGAACGGAATTCGATGAGGCAACGCCGTCGCTTGCAGCGCGGCGAGGGCAAATTAAAAGCCATAGTCTTCACAATAGTGCTTCTGCTGGGTATCTATCTGGCCTTCAAGCTTGTACCTCCCTACGTAGCCGAATACCAGTTGCAGGACAAGATGCAGGAAATGGCGCGCTTCGGGATCGTGAACCGATATTCGGAAGACCAAGTTCGCGACAACATCTTCAAGGTGGTGCAGGATCTGGATCTCCCCGTAAAGCGCGAAGACATCAAAGTATCGGTAACGCAAGCGGCCGTGAAAGTCTCGCTGGACTACACCGTTCCGGTCGATCTGCTTTTCTACAGCACCGAGCTGCACTTTTCCCCTTCCAGTGAAAACAAATCGATTATGTAGTGGTTCGGCTTTCTCCGATCGAATCGCTGGCTCGGGCGTGGCAGGCACTTCGCTGCACCGTTTCCATTCTGCGACGGCACGCGATGCGCTGATTCAAGCAACATTTCTGCCGCGAACTCCGTCTTTCTTAGTGCAGGGTGTTGCGAGACAATAGAAGTTCAGCCCCGGGAGCGTTCGTTTGCGCATTCGAATTCGAAAAGGTTTTTTCACTTCCAAATGGGGCTTGACGCTCCTGGGAATCGTCTTCGCCCTCTTCCTCACCGCCGGCGGCATCTTCACTTTTTACTACGTCAAATATTCGCGGATGATCGATGCGCGGCTCTCCGGCAAGGTGCTGCAGAACACCACGCAGATTTTCTCCGCGCCCGAATATATTTCCACCGGGCAGGCTTGGAGCGCGGAAGATCTGACCACGTACTTGACGCGCATCGGATACCGCCCGGAGGAGGACGACAATTCGCTGGGGCAATACACCGTCGAAGGAAACACGGTGGATATCCGGCCTTCGAAGCTTTCCTACTTTGGCGGTTCGAACGCGCTGGCGGTGCAATTCAGCGGGAAAGCGATTCGCTCGATTCGTCCCTTGAGCGGCGGAGGAAGCCTGGAAACGGCGCAAATCGAGCCGGAACTGATCACCAATCTTTTCGACAGCGCGCGAGAAAAGCGCCGTCCGGTGCGCTACGAAGATTTGCCGCCGGAGCTGGTGCATGCAATTCTTTCCGCCGAGGACAAAAGATTTTTCGACCACGGCGGATTCGACTTCATTCGCATCGTGGGTGCGGCTTGGGCGGATATTCGCCACAGTTCCACGCACTATCAGGGCGCGAGCACGATCACCATGCAAGTGGCGCGAACCTTTTTCCTCTCTACCGAACGGAAATGGCAGCGCAAGCTCGCCGAAGCGATGATTTCGATCGAGCTTGAACAGCGTTTTAACAAGCAACAGATCTTCGAGCTATATGCGAACGAAGTTTATCTCGGAAACCGCGGCAGTTTCGGAATTCGCGGATTCTCCGAGGCGAGTGTGGCGTATTTCGGAAAAGATCTGCGGCAGCTCTCGATCGCGGAGTGCGCGTATCTCGCGGGAATCATTCGCGCGCCGAACTACTATTCCTCAGCCGACCGGCATCCGGAGCGCGGCGTGCAAGCGCGCGACCGCGTGCTGACGCAGATGCTGGAGAATAAGTACATCACGCAGGAGCAGTTGGACGATGCCAAGCAAGCGCCGCTGAAAATCGTGCGGACGGCGGGCTCGGGGAGCGAAGCGCCGTACTTTGTGGATATGGTCAAGGACCATCTGCTCGACAAATTCTCCGAGAATGAGCTGCTCAGCCAGAATTTCCGCGTGTACACGACGCTCGATCCGGCGCTTCAGCGCGCTGCGGCGGCGGCCGTGGATGCGGGAGTGAAAAACGTCGATCTCCTGCTGGCGAAAAAATACGAGAAGTGGCGCAAGGAAGCGGCGAAGAAGGGAAGCACGGAACCAATTCCGCAGGTGCAGATCGCGCTGGTGGCGATCGATCCTCGGACGGGCGAGATCAAAGCGTTGATCGGGGGACGCGATTACGGCCAGAGCCAACTGAATCATGCGCTGGCGCACCGTCAGCCCGGGTCGGTTTTCAAACCGTTCGTGTACGCCGCGGCGTTTGATAATGCGGTGGACGGCGTGCAGCCGGTGATCACGCCAGCGACGACCATCGACGACGAACCCACGACGTTCGAATTCGACGGCAAGGAATACACGCCGAATAATTATGGCGAGAAGTTCATGGGTCACGTTACGGTGCGCGAAGCGTTGACCAATTCGCTGAACGTGGCCACGGTGAAAGTCGCTGAATTAATCGGATACGGCCGCGTCGTACAAATCGCGCGACAGATGGGGCTGGGAAACAACATTCAAGCTACGCCGGCAGTCGCGCTGGGCGCGTACGAAATGACCGCAGTGGATGTGGCCGCAGGCTACACCGCGTTCGCGGACGGCGGCGTGCGCGCGGAACCGCAATTTCTGCACAGCGTGGTAAGCGCCGACGGCAGCGTGCTGGAAAAATTCACGCCGCAGACGCACCAGGTTCTCGATCCGCGCGTGGCCTTCCTGGTTACCAGCCTGCTCAAAGACGTACTGAATAAGGGGACCGGCGCGGGAGTTCGCGCGCGCGGCTTTACGCTGCCTGCGGCCGGAAAAACCGGAACTTCGCGCGACGGCTGGTTCGCTGGATACACTTCGAATCTCTTGACGGTCATCTGGGTCGGTTTTGACGACAATCGCGATTTGGGCCTGACTGGTGGCGCGGCGGACGCTCCCATCTGGGCCGACTTCATGATTCGCGCTACGGCGCTCCCGGCTTACCGCGACGTCAAGGACTTCACCATGCCGGATGGCGTGCAGTCGGTTTTGATCGATCCCGAATCGCTCGAGCTTGCCACGCCAAACTGTCCGACGACGCGCGAGGAAGTTTACATCGCAGGCTCAGCTCCCACGGCCATTTTGCGAATTGCATGGCGGGAGCGCCGCGGCTTCTTCCTCGGGTTCCTGGCTCTCCCACGTTTTTGGCGGCGATCAGCCCAAACCGCCGCAAACGGATGCGCAGGGCAAGCCGATAACCCCTCCTCCCTACGATCCCAACCGGCCACCCGATGCGACTGGCCAGGGCACTCCCAGTGACCCTGCCGGCACCCCCGCCGAAAAGAAAAAGAACCCTTTACAGAAGATTTTTGGTATCTTTGGGGGTAAGAAGAAGGACCCCGACAAGGCTAAGCCTCAACCAGATACGCCTCCGCCGGAGAAGGGAGATTCGCCATGACTCAGGTACGAGTGGCGTTTCCTGCCAGTATTCTCCTCTTGACGCTTTCGATTCCTGCTGTCAGGACAAACACTCGAAGTACACGGTCGATGCGTAATGGCGCCCGGTGTGGCGCAAGTGCCTTCGGCGCAGGACCCCGTAATCGTGGTGCGCCCGGAACTGACGGATGAGCAGATGGGCGACCTGTATATGGTCCGGAAGCAGTATCGCGAGGCGGCGGGGATGTTCAAAAAACTCTCCGATCAAGACCCGCGGAATCCGGTCTATCTGAACAAGCTGGGGATCGCTTTGCACCAGCAGGAAGCGCTGGGACTGGCGCTGAAATATTATGAGAAAGCCGTCAAAGTTGATCCGCGGTACGCGGACGCGGAAAACAATGTCGGCACGATTTGGTATCAGCGCAAGAAATACGAGAAGGCCGTAAAGGCGTACCAAAAAGCAATCGCGATTCGGAGCGACATGGCCGTGCTCTACAGCAATCTGGGCTACGCCTATTTTGGAGACAAGAAATACGAGCAAGCGATTTTCGCGTTCCGTCAGGCCCTGACGCTGGACCCACAGCTTTTCGAGCACAACGGCTCTCGCAGCGGTTCGATTTTGCAAGACCGTTCCGTCGAGGATCGTGGGCGGTTCTATTACATGCTGGCAAAATCCTACGCCCAAGCCGGCGACCTCGACCGCTGCATCCACTACCTGCGCAAGGCCAAGGATGAAGGCTACAAGAACTTCACGGACATAAAGAAAGATCCGGCCTTCGGGGCGGCACTGAAAGATCCTGTCGTGCAGGAGTTGCTCGTCGCAAAGCCGTTGGACGCTACCCAGCTTTAACACGACGAGTGTCACGCCGCCGTAGCCGGGCGAATACCAGAAACTGCCGCCGTCATCTGTTCGCTTTCGATCTGCTTGCATCAACTCCGTCATTCTCCCGCATTGCATTGCCTTCGCCATGGGCGGCGTTTCCTAACGGCTCTGACGCAATGCTCAGCAATAGCGCTGCCCCCCTCTGCTACAATGAAACGAGCATGAAGCGGTCTGTTTTCAGCGCGCGTTCGATTGTTCTATTTTGCACAGTTGCCATTTTCTCGTTGATCCCTTCTTTCGCTGGTGCGCAACAATCATCCATCGGCGCGGAGGCCTCGACAGCTGCGCGGAGAGCTGCGGTTGAATCTTCCCAGCAGGGCATCTATCTCGTTTTCCCCTTTGAAAATGCCGGAGCTTCTCCTCATTTGGACTGGCTTGGCGAAGGGCTTGAAGAGCTCACCATTCAGCGGCTTTCCGCGGCCGGGCAGCAAGTGTATTCGCATGCCGGACGCACGGCGGAACTGGACCGTTCGGGACTTCCGCCGATCGCAAAACTTAGCCGCGCCTCGATGCTGCGCATCGCGCAAAACATGGACGCGGATTATGTGATTTTTGGCAGATTTACCTCCGACGGGCAAACGCTCATGGTCGAGTCGCAGATTCTGCGCGTGAGTCCGCCTCGGCTGCTTCCGGCAATTCGGGAAACAGGCCCGCTCGATTCGCTGATGGACCTGCATGTGCGGCTGCTGTGGCGGCTGCTTTCGGCCAACGATCACGCCTACCCGCGAAGCCTAGAGGATTTTTCGAAAGCGCAGCGGCCATCTGCGGCTGGATGCGTTCGAACATTACGTGCGCGGATTGCTGGCGAGCGAGGATGACCCGCGGCTGCGTGAACTTCGGGAAGCGGCGCGTCTCGAACCAGAGTGGCCCGATCCGGATTTCGCGATTGGCGACGCCTATTACGCGCGGAGAGATTGCGATTCGGCGCTGATCTGGTTCGCGAAAGTTCCGAAAGCGCACGACCGCTACGTTGAAGCGGTGTTCGCGACGGGGTGTGCCGGTTGCTGATGAACCAGCCAGACAAAGCCGAGGAAGTCTTCTTGTCGCTGCAGCAAGCGTTGCGAAACAATTTGGTTTCCGGCGCGGACTTGCCGGAGATTCTGAATAATCTTGCGCTGGCTCGGGCGCGACAGAACAAAACGCCGGCGGCCTTGGCCGATCTGCGCCGCGCGTCGGAGCTGGATCCCGACGAGAACGATTATCCCTTCAATCTGGGATTGCTCGCGCTTAACGCGAACGATTTCGCCGGCGCGGCTGACTATTTTCGCGAAGCTTCCGAGCGCGAGCCGGACAAAGCGGAAAACCGCGCCCTGTTGATTCTGGCGCTCGACAAAGCGGGCAAGAAAGCGGAAGCCGATCAAGAGCGCGATACAGCGGCCGAGACCTTCGGCCCGGATGCGCTTCCCGACGTGCAATGGGATGCGAAGAAAGATACCTTGCTGCATCTGGAGCGTGTGCGCACGGAGATGGACACAACCGCGCTGCGTTTGGAGATTGTATCGGCGGGGGATTCCGCGAATGCCGCGGCCGCAACCGCAGCCGCCGACACTCCCGCGGCGCACATCCGGCGCGGGCGGCAAGAGCTCTCTGCCGGCCGCGTCGACGCAGCCGAAATTGAATTTCGGGCGGCTCTGTCGGCAGATGCCGGCAGTGCTTCCGCGCACAATGGCCTTGCGGAAGTCTACCGGCGCCGCGCCAAGCTGGATGACTCGGCGAAGGAACTCCAAGCTTCGCTGGATATT
Organism: uncultured Acidobacteriota bacterium; assembly: GCA_963804545.1. Lineage (GTDB taxonomy): Bacteria > Acidobacteriota > Terriglobia > Acidiferrales > UBA7541 > Acidiferrum. Next base: position 8,739 of record CAWDQW010000003.1, on the reverse strand, counting down.
CGCGATTCCGCGGCCGTTCGCACGACGCTAGCGCGCGTCTATCTCGAACAGAAAAAAATGGATTTGGCGCGCACCGAGTTGGAGCGCGCCCTTAAGCTGGCGCCCAAGTATTCCGATGCGAAAGAATTGCTGGAGCATTTGCAGAAAGTGAAGCCCGCGGGAGGCGCACAATGAGCGCTTATCGTTTGGTTCGAAGATTCTGTGTGCATAAAGTTTTCGGCTCTTGGGCGCTGGCGATTCTTGGCGGCGCATGCATCGCGACGGCGTTTCTAGGGCTTCCCTCCGCCACAGCCGATGAGCACTCCGCGTATCCGCTCGTGCTGCAGCTCAATCTCGACCGCGAAGTCGAACCCGTGCTGGCGACGTATATCGATGAAGGAATTGCCGACGCCGCGAGCCGCCATGCGGCGCTTGTTTTGATCACCATGGATACGCCCGGCGGTTTGAGCGATTCGATGAAGGACATCATCCAGCACATTTTGACGTCACCTGTGCCAGTGGCTGTCTATGTATCGCCTACGGGCGCGCGTGGGGCTTCGGCAGGTTTCTTCATACTTCTCTCCGCGGACATCGCAGCCATGGCTCCCGCCACCCACACCGGTGCGGCATCCCCCGTGGTTGCCATCGGCGGATTCCAATTGCAGATCGACGAGACCATGCGCAAGAAAATCTTCAATGACGCCACCGCCTTTTTGCGGAGTTACACGGAGAAGCGCGGCCGCAATCCCACGCTCGCGGAAACCGCAGTGACGGATGCCAAAGCGTTCACGGAAAAAGAAGCGCTGGACGGGAAGCTGATCGATTTGATCGCGACCTCTCCCGAAGATCTTCTGCATCAGCTGGACGGCCGCACGATCACGCGTTTCGACGGCACCAAGACTGTTCTGTCGCTTAAGAATCCCGTCGATCAGCTCCTTTCAGCTTTCCGCGCGGCAGAGTTTCCTCGCGCGCATCGTTGAACCGGACGTTTTCTTCGTGCTTTTGATGGTCGGGGTGCTTGGCTTGTACACCGAATTCACGCATCCCGGAATGATCGCGCCCGGCGTGATTGGCGGGATCTGCGCGGTGCTGGCGCTCTATGCCATGCACATTTTGCCGGTGAATTTCGCGGGATTCCTGCTGATACTGCTGGCGCTCGCACTCTTCATTTTGGAAGCGAAGTTTACGAGCCACGGCGTCCTCGCCATCGGCGGCATCGTTTCGATGATGTTGGGGGCGATGTTTTTGATTCGGTCGCCGCTTACAGCCGGTGGTGTGAGCCTAGGAGTCGCATTCGCTGCCACGCTTCCGTTCGCACTCATTACCGTTTTCTTGATGCGGCTCGTTCTTCGCTCGCGCTCGTGGAAATCGACGACGGGAAGGGAAGAGCTGATAGGCGAGGAGGGAATCGCCATCTCCGGATTGGGCGCCGGCACGGAAGGCATGATTCGCGTTCACGGCGAGCTTTGGCAAGCCGTCTCCCCGCGAGCCGTGCCGCAAGGAAAGCCGGTGCGCGTTCGAAGCGTCGAAGGGTTAAAGCTGCACGTGGAGCCGGAGGAAGCGGGAGTCGCGGAAAACAAGTAGAATGCATTCACGGATGGGAGGATAAACATGCCAGAGTTTGGACTTCTTGGGGCAGCGATTATCGCCGGTATTTTTCTGATTTGGTTTTGGAATTCGCTCTACATCATTAAAGAATGGGAACGCGGCGTGGTCCTGCGGCTGGGACGATTACTGCCTGACGCCAAAGGCGCCGGCATAAATCTGGTTTTTTGGCCGATCGAAACGCTCTATCGCATCAACCTGCGGCTGGAGACGCTGGACGTTCCGCCGCAAGACATCATCACGCGCGACAACGTATCCGTGAAAGTGAACGCTGTTTGCTACTTCCGCGTAGTGGACGCGAACCTCGCGATGTCGCAAGTGCAAAACTATCAATATGCGACGTCGCAGCTAGCGCAAACCACGCTTCGAAGCATCGTCGGCCAGTTCGAGCTAGACGAAATCCTGTCGCAGCGCGACAAAGTGAACGGCAAGCTGCAGATCATTCTCGATCAGGACACCGAGCCCTGGGGCATCAAAGTCTCCAAGGTGGAAGTGAAGCAAGTCGACATTCCGGAACAGATGCAGCGCGCCATCGCCAAGCAAGCCGAAGCGGAACGCGAGCGCCGCGCAAAAGTCATTCACGCGCAGGGCGAATTCGAAGCCTCGCAAAAACTTGCCGATGCCGCGAAAGTTCTCGAAACTCAGTCCTCTGCCATCCAGCTGCGCTACCTGCAAACGCTTACGGAGATAGGTGTCGAGAAGAACACAACGATTGTTTTCCCCCTGCCCATCGATATCATTAATAGCTGGGTACAAGCGTTAGGGGGGCAGAAAAAGTAAGAATGGCTTCTGGGGGAAAACGAGGGAACGCCGGAGAGCGCGTGCTCGAAGGACGGCACGTCATCGGCTTCTTCATGCTGATGCTGCTGTTCTCGGGCGTATTTTTTACGCTCGGTTACGTCATGGGACGCAACCAATATGACGGCCAAGTCCGCGCTTCCACAAACTTGCGCGGTTTGCCGGACTCCACGGTTTTGCCGAAGCCGGAAGTCTGCGCCGAAACCTTCCAGCAAAAAATCTGCGCCAGAACCTGCAGCCGACAAACCCGCCTCCGCAAATTCCGATTGGGAGTTTTACCACGCGGGCGATTCGAACAAGACCGATGACCGTCTGAAGCCGGTCGCCGCGCCTTCGATAAACCCATCCGCAGCACCCGCGGTCGGAAAGAGCGGCAATCCCACGAAGCAGCAACCCAGCCCGATTGCGAAATCCATCGGCGTCGCGCCTGCGAACTCCAGCGCAGGGACAAACTTGCAGGTAGCCGCGCTCACGAAAGAATCGGATGCCATGGCGCTTGCAAACACTCTGCGCAAGAAAAATTTCCCGACGTTTGTGCAGTCGCCGCAGGGCGACAAGTATTACCACGTCCTGGTCGGCCCCTACGCCGATCAGAAAGCGATCGACAACGCCAGGAAAGGCCTCGAGGTGGCCGGCTTCAAGGCCATCGTCAAGCGCTGATGCCTGGGCGTCCGTGGCTCGGCTATTTTCGTCCGCATCCCGGCAGTGAAACTCCCGCATGGCTCAGGCTTTTCATCGCTGCGGTATCCGGCGCCGCGCTCTCGTTTTCCTACACCGGCTTTTACCTCAGCATTTATTCCTGGGTATGCGTGGGAGTTTTGTTCATCGCGCTTTTCGGCGCGAGCCCGCGCGTGGCCTTCGCTTGCGGATTCCTGCACGGCATCTGTTTCGTGCTGACGTCTGTCCCGTGGATTGCCGAAGTACTTTCCGTGCACGGCGGACTCTCTCGCGCCGGCGGATGGGGTGTTTTGCTGCTGATTGGCTCGGTTTGGGCCGCGGCAAACGGCGCGGTCACTTGGGCGATCAACCGGCTTTCGCGGCGAAGCATCACGCTCGCTTGTTTCGGCGCGCCCTTCCTCTGGGTTTCCCTCGAAATGTTTCGCACCTGGCTGCCGGAAATCAGTTTTCCTTGGAACCTGCTTGGCTATCCAGCCTCGGCGAACGTCGCTCTGGTACAGCTAACGACGATTACGGGAATCTACGGATTCTCGTTTCTCGTCGCCTCATTCAATGCGCTGCTTGCGTGGAGCGACGCGGACACGCACTATTCGCCGAAACGCCGCCTCGCCATTCTGCTCGGGGCAGCGGCTCTGGTGCTCGTGGTCATGATCGCAGGGCCGCGCCTTGTGCCAACGCCCGTGGCCAATCATACCGCGCGCGCCGTGCAACTCAATTTCCCCGAAGCCAGACCAATATCCGAACGATTGGTTCACGCAGCATGCTTCGGATCTCGCCGAAATTCAGCGCTTAAGTCTCGCGCCTTCCGCTCACCATCCCGATCTCCTGGTATGGCCGGAAGCTCCCGCGCCATTTTCGTTTCAAGATTCGCCATTTGCCTATTTGGCTTCCAACCTGGCGATTCACTTCCAGCATCCGTTCATCGTCGGCGTGGTGGAGTGGAAGCCGGAGACTATTTCCGCCGGCGGAACGCAGCCACACGATCATGGCGCCATACAACAGCGCGCTAATGTTTGACGCGGAAGGCCACCGCGTCTTTTCGTACGACAAGATCCATCTCGTCCCGTTTCGGCGAGTACGAACCCTTCCCGCTGATCCATCGCGTTGTGAACAACGTTTCGAGCGAAGTCGGCGGCTTTCGCAAAGGCACGAAATACTCCGTCGGCCAGTTTCCGAACGGAAACTCCTTCGGCGTGTTCATTTGCTACGAAGCGATCTATCCCGGCGAGATTCGCCGCTTCGCCGCCAATGGCGCTCAGCTCTTCGTCAACATTTCGAACGACGGCTGGTTCGGCCACTCCGCGGCCGCCGAGCAGCACCTGCGCATGGCGCGTGTGCGCGCCGTCGAAAATCGCCGCTGGATCGTGCGCACCACGAACAGCGGCATCACCGCTTCGATCGATCCCTATGGCCGCATTTTCCGCCCGCTGCCCGCAAGACGTGCGCGCCGCCGCCGATTTGCCCTACGACTTCCGCACGGACAAGACCCTCTACACGCGCTTCGGCGATTGGTTCGCTTGGCTCTGCGTGCTGGTTTCCGCTATCCTGTTAGGGCTAACTTTCAGAAAGGCAGTCTAGCGTCCGCTCCCCAACGGCGAGCACGCGCCCGGACATCGACATGATTCTCGAAGACCTCCAACACCGCTACGAACTCCTGAAACCCCGCATCGCGCTTGTCCGGAGTTATCTTTGACGCCCCGCAATACCGCGAACGCCTGAAATCGCTCGAAGCCCGCGTCGCCCACCCCGATTTCTGGAACAACCAGGAAGAAGCGCAAGCCGTTCTTCGCGACCGCAAGCGCGCCGAAGAACAAATTGCCGCCGAAGATAAGCTCGCCGTCCATCTCCGGCGACATCGAAACGTACGTCAGCCTCGCAAAAGAAGAAACCAACGCCGAGCAGCGCAACGATCTGCTGAAGGACCTCGACCGCGAGCTAACGGCTGCGGAAACCTACGTCGGCGAACTCGAAACTAGAACGCTACTCTCCGGCGAAACCGATCATCTCAACGCCATCATGACCATCAAGCCCGGCGCCGGCGGCACCGAGTCGCAGGATTGGGCCTCCATGCTTCTGCGCATGTACCTGCGCTGGGCGGAACGCAAAGGCATTGACGCGAGTGTTCTCGACGAAACTCCCGGCGAAGAAGCGGGCATCAAGTCCGCAACGATCCAATTCTCCGGCGAAAACGCCTACGGCTTGCTCGCGGGCGAAACCGGCGTTCATCGACTCGTTCGCATCTCGCCTTTCGATCAAGCCGCGCGCCGGCACACGTCCTTCGCGTCTGTCTTCGTGATCCCCGAAATCGACGACAACATCGAAATCAACATCCGCCCCGAAGACCTGCGCGTCGACACCTTCCGCTCCGGCGGCAAAGGCGGCCAGAACGTCAACAAAGTCGAAACCGCCATCCGCATCACGCACCTGCCTACCAACATCGTCGTAGGCTGCCAAGCCCAGCGCAGCCAGGGCAAAAACCGCGAAATGGCCATGAAGATGTTGCGCTCCCGGCTTTACGACCTCGAAATGCAAAAACGCCAGGCCCACACCGATAAGCTCGACGAATCCAAGCTGGACATCTCCTTCGGCAGCCAGATTCGTTCCTACGTCATGCAGCCCTACCGTATGATCAAGGACCACCGCACCAAATTCAGCGCCGGCGACGTCGACCGCGTCCTGGACGGCGACATCGACCCCTTCATCCGCTCCTACCTGATGGCCAAAAAGACCAAGGGGAAGCTGGATATTCAGCTGGATGACGACGAGGACGCCGCCTAGCTCCTCCGGGCCCGTCCCCGTATAATGCACCCAGCCGCCGTTCACCCTTCATTTTCGACCGTTCGCTGCTCATATAACTCATTTAAGCTTCAATGCGTTGATTCTTGGGCATCTGCGATGGTACTTTTGTTAGGTTAATCCAATGCACTGTGAAATAGCCATGTCCTGGCGGCGGACCGCTGCGGTTCACGAAGGAGAATGTCTTTTGAGCGAAGCCTTACGCAACTTTCTGTTTACCTCGGAGTCTGTCACCGAGGGCCATCCCGACAAGATTGCCGACCAAATTTCCGATGCCGTTCTAGATGAAGTGATGAAGCAGGACTCCGAAGGGCCGCGTGGCTTGCGAAACGCTCGTCACCACCGGCCTGGCCGTGGTCGCCGGCGAAATCACCACCAGCGCGCATCGTTGACTACGACACGCTGGTGCGCAACACCATCCGCGGCGTCGGCTACGACCGCGCAAAATACGGCTTCGACGCCGAGACTTGCGCCGTCATGTGCACCGTTAAGCGCCAATCGCCGGACATCGCCATGGGCGTCGATACCGGCGGCGCGGGTGATCAGGGCCTGATGTTCGGTTTCGCGTGCGACGAAACCGCCGAATTGATGCCCATGCCCATCCAACTCGCCCACCGCCTCACGCAGCGCCTCTCGGAAGTTCGCAAGGCCGGTAAAGTTGATTTTCTTCGTCCCGACGGCAAATCCCAAGTCACCATTGAATATCGCGACGGCAGGCCAGTTCGCGTCGACTGCGTGGTGATTTCCACGCAGCACAGCGAGAAGGTTTCCAACGCGGATTTGCGTGATGCGATCACCGAGCACGTGATTCGCCCGATCATTCCCGCGGCGATGCTCGACAGCAAAACCAAATATCACATCAATCCCACGGGCCGCTTTGTCATCGGCGGACCGATGGGCGACGCGGGTTTGACCGGACGCAAAATTATCGTCGATACCTATGGCGGCTACAGCCGTCACGGCGGCGGCGCGTTCTCCGGCAAGGATCCCTCGAAGGTGGACCGCTCCGCCTGCTACATGGCGCGCTATATCGCGAAGAACATTGTTGCGGCGGGATTGGCGCGCAAAGCGGAAGTTCAGCTTGCTTACGCCATCGGAGTAGCTGAGCCGGTTTCCGTGATGGCCGATACGTTTGGGACAGCAGCCGTTTCCGAAGAAAAAATCACCGCGCTGATCCGCGAATATTCTCGCTGACGCCCAAGGGCATCATCGAAGCGCTTGATCTTCGCCGCCCGATCTACAAGGACACCGCCGCTTATGGCCATTTCGGACGCAGCGGCCCCGGCTTCACTTGGGAACGCACGGATCGCGCGGATGCTCTGCGCAAGGCCGCTGGTCTTGCAGCGTCAGCCACAGTGGAAGCTGGCGGCACACCGCTAGGACTTTGCTACATAACGCCGGGTTGCTCCGGCATCTCGGCTTTTCCGCGCGATGTCCCCTCGCGGCGCAAATATTCGCACTGAAGGAGAAAGAGTGTGGCTACAGCTGAACTGAAAAAAGGTGATGTGAAGGATATCGGGCTGGCGGATGCCGGCAAACGCAAGATCGAGTGGGCCGCATCAGCAGATGCCCGTTCTGAAATCGATCCGTAAGCGCTTTGTGAAGGAACAGCCGCTCAAGGGACTGCGCGTTTCCGCTTGTCTGCACGTGACCAGCGAAACCGCCAACCTGATGATCGCGTTGCGCGATGGCGGAGCGGATGCGGTTCTTTGCGCCTCGAATCCTCTTTCCACGCAAGATGAAGTCGCCGCTTCGCTGAACCGCGACTACAACATTCCGACCTACGCGATCAAGGGCGAGGACAACGAGACCTACTACTCGCACTTGCGCGCGGCGCTCGAGCACAAGCCGCAATTCACGATGGACGATGGCGCGGACCTGGTCACCATGCTTCTCACCAAGCGCACCGACCTCGTTGCCAACGTGATCGCCGGAACCGAAGAAACGACCACCGGCGTCATTCGCCTGCGCGCGATGGCCAAGGACGGCACGCTGAAGTATCCGATCATCGCCGTGAACGATGCGAAGACGAAGCATTTCTTCGACAATCGCTACGGCACCGGGCAATCCACGCTGGACGGCGTGATTCGCGCCACCAACTTGCTGCTCGCGGGACTGAAAGTGGTCGTCGCGGGCTACGGCTGGTGTGGCCGCGGCGTTGCGATGCGCGCCAAGGGCCACGGCGCCGACGTGATCATCACTGAAATCGATCCGACCAAGGGCATCGAAGCGGTGATGGATGGATTCCGCGTAATGCCGATGGCCGATGCCGCCAAGGATGGCGACGTTTTCATCACCGTCACCGGCAATAAGAACGTGATTCGCTCCGAGCACTTCGAAGCCATGAAGAGTGGCGCGGTCGTCTGCAATTCCGGCCACTTCAACGTGGAAATCGATATTCCGGCGCTCGAGAAAGTTGTCGAGCGGCAAGCGCGAAGTGCGCCCGCTTGTGGACGAATACCTGTTGAAGGATGGACGCAAAATTTATCTGCTCGGCGAAGGCCGCCTGGTGAATCTCGCCACCGCGGAAGGACATCCGGCCGCGGTGATGGATATGAGCTTCGCCAACCAAGCTCTGTCCGCCGAATACCTGCTGCAAGAACCACAAGCAGTTGAAGCCGCAGGTCTACGTCGTTCCGGAAAACCTCGACAAGGAAATCGCGCGCCTCAAGCTCGACAGCATGGGCCACAAGCTCGACAAGCTCACCGCCGAGCAGGAGCACTATCTGGCTTCCTGGCAAGAAGGCACGTAGTTAGTAGCACAGACACTCCTGTCTGTGCTCCTGTCTTTTCTTGGGTAGAGGAGACAGACTATCCCGTTTGTTCTAATGCACCGTCATCGTGGGGCGCAATAAACCGCGCCCCATTTTCTTGTAAACTTAT
>CAWDQW010000002.1:0-1258794 GCA_963804545.1 uncultured Acidobacteriota bacterium | reverse complement strand
AGTGGTGAACTCGCTAGGGACAACGGCCAGGCAAACTGGCCGCTCGTTCTTCACGTGCAAGAAAACTGCTCCAGCGTTGTCGGTGAACACGAGGTCGTTTCCCATCCTAATGGCCGGCCCGTTCACGGGCTGTCCCTGCTCATCTACGACCGTGCCCGCGGTCCAAAGCTTCCCGGTGTTTAGATATGTCACCGCCAGGCTCGGCCTCACGACTGGGGAATTGTCATTACAGAGAGCCAATTTCGCAATGATTTTGAATGCGATTCTGAACCTGGCTCACGTGTCTCGGTGTCGCTGACTCGCCTCCTTCGTCGACAAATTGGGTGAGGCCGAGATAACCCGCTTGGCACGGGACGAGGCCCCCGGAAAACATCTGTTTTGTGGACAACTTCGAGGCATCTCTAATCGGCTGCGTTTGCAACGCGGAAAGGCTCGCGATTCGCGAGGGTTTTGTGGACAAGGCTGCGGGAATACCCTAGCTCCCCGGCGATCTCGCGTACCGTGCGCCCCGCCGTGCGCAGACAGCCTATTCTGGCGGCATCCACGACCTTGCGCGGCCTGCCCAGCGTCTTTCCCTTGGCGCGTGCGTTCCGCAGCCCGGCCCGGACACGTTCCACGATCAAGCTGCGTTCCAGTTCGGCCACGGCACCCAGAACGGTGAATACCATCTTGCCGGCTGGCGTTGTGGTGTCCATTTGTTCGCTGAGACTGACGAAACGCGATACCGAGCGCATTGAAGTTTTCGAGCGCCCGGAGAAGATGCGACACAGACCTAGCGAAGCGATCAAACTTCCACACGATCACCACATCGAAGCGCCGCTTGTGGGCGTCGGCCATGAGGCGATCAAGCTCCGGGCGTTTGTCTTTGCTGCCACTGAAATCCCGATGTCGAGGTAGGAATCGACCAGATGCCAGCCGCGCGCCGTGGCGAATTGCTCAAGCTCGCGGGTCTGCAAGCTCACATCCTGGCCGTGGTTTGTGGTGGAAACTCGTGCGTAGATTGCGACGCGGGTATTTTCGTGGGATAAACTCGATGCAGCCATGTGACACCTCCTGTGTGTCATTCGGTCAGAAGCCGCTCGGTGTTACAAGCACCGCGCGGCTTCGCTTCTTTTAACGATGCTTCTTCGGTTTGGCCTTTCGGGGATACTTGCGCGGCTTCAACTTCAAGACCCGGTTGACATCCGCATCGGTCCAAAGCCTGACACCAGCCGCCTGCATAACTGCGGGAGCCTTGATCTTCTTCACCGCGATCCATGCCTGTAACGTCTGTCGGGAAACTCCCGCTCGCTGAGCGACTTCACGTGTGGTGTAGAGCTTCAAACTCATGACTTTCTTATGCCACTTCTTGACAACCCTGTCAAGATGAAGCTATCATGCGTTTCAAATGAAGACAGGTCACTCATTCGGCCCCCCTCGTGGCTCGCTCGAAGAGTTTCGAGAGAAAGTCTTGCATTATTACTCTTCTTTCCCGCATTTATTCCTCGAAGATGTCGAGAATTTTGTTTGGAGTGCATCCTTTGGTCGGCTGGAGCGCATTGAGAAGGCGATCGCTCAACGGAAGGCTGTGTTAAGGCGACCGTCAAATCGAGCCGGGCGACCAAGGGAGGAGCACAATCCCAAATGGATCGCGACAGCGAGTAGGGTCTCTCTTGCAAAGCATGTCGAAGGGCTGTCCTGGGGGAAGATCGCTAAGAGTGAGGGGATGGTTCCCGGCAAGCCCAGCCAGCGCACACTATCGCGTCAGCGGGACGATTTTGCAGAATTGGTTTTCCTCTGGCTTGATGGATTTGGAGTCACAGAAAAAAATCTCGACCAATCTCTCGATGCACCGAAGATTCGGACATCCTTACAGTGCAAATTCGGGCTCCCCTTTGAGAGTAAGAAGGCTGAAGCCGCCAAGCTGGTGAGAGAACTTTTTCCAATCGGCAAACTACTGAAGCGAAGCGTCCGCGAGCTTCAGCTCCTCCTGAAGCACCCCCCCGCATAAATTGGAACGTGTGCCACGTGTTTTATGCGGGGTTCCCGCATTGCGTGTGAGTGCCTTAATCTGCGCGCATGAGACGCGCTAACGAAAAACTTGCCGTTAACGTGCGAGAGGCAGCGCGGATGTTGAGCGTTTCGCCTCGCACCGTCCAGAAATACATCGCCGCCAGACTTCTGACCGCTCGGAAAATCGGGCATCGCACCGTTATCCCAATGCGCTCGTTGGAAGCGTTCCTGCGCACCGATCATCCGACTCTCCTATGCAGTTCGCCGACGCGGACATTGAAGGCGGTTGATACGGGAGCCTAAAAACGCCAAAGCCGTCAGGGGCAAATCTGACGGCCTCGGCAAAATCATCCGCGTGCTTTGGACGGCGGCGGACTTTTGAGATACCAAACATGCGCAGTAAAACACAGCTCGAAGATTCCCGCAAGAGCCAACCCAAGCTCCGCTTTCGGCTCTCGCCGCGCCGCGCAATCACTTTTGCGGAGACGCAGCGTGGGAAAATCCTTGCGCTGTTGGTCGCTGCTTCTGGCGGCTGGGTTCCATTGCCGGAGATTCTTTCCTTGGGCATTGCCCAGTACGGAGCGCGAATCCTCGAACTCCGCCGGATGGGTTATAGCGTCGAAAATCACACTGACAGCGTTGATGGCGTTCGGCACAGTTGGTTCCGGCTGGTCAACTCGCCCGCACCGGCTCCTGAACTTCCAAAGCCTGAACCTGAATGGAAAGACCGGCCGCGAGCGACCGGCCTACCGCTTTTCGATCTGGTGGTGCGTTCGTGAGCGCGTCGCTCGCGGTTGTGCCTGGTTCTCATGTATCACTGCGCCCGGATATTTCCTGGATCAAGAAAAATGTCCCCGTCATGGAGGTTGCGAAGACGCTCGGAATGCGCATTCGTCGCGGTCGAGCAAAGTGTTGGCGACCTGAAAATCACAGGAATAGCGATGCCGATCCGTCCGTGCGTTTTCACGAGCAACGAAACCGCGTACGTTGTTTTGTCTGTGACATGCACGGCGGGCATTCCTGCGTCGATCTTGTGATGGGTGTTCTCGGCATGGACGTAGGTTCCGCTGTCCGCTGGATTGGCGAACGATTCACGGTTCCAAACATCAAGCCCGGTCGTCCAGTAGGACACCGCGCGGCGGAACCCGCTCCCTATCGGGTCGGCGCTCATGGCTCAGACTTCGAGGTTCTCGTGAAGTCCGGCCTGTGGGGCCAGTTGTCCTCAGCCGAACGGAGCATCCTTCAACCTCTTTGGGAATTTCGCGATCCCGACTCGGGCCTCACTCAATTGAGCTACGCAGCGATCATGCGATATTCCGGAGTCGGTAGCAGCGCAAGCGTAAGCCAAGCGTTGAAGCAACTGGCAAGGCGCCACGCGATCGAAATCCATCAAGGCGTGAGACTCGGGATAACGCGGAGGTGCAGCGCGTACCGAGTCACCTTGGACGATCCAAAGTTCTACGAGCTGTGTAACGAAGTTTGCAAAAGCGGTCGCGAGGAGGTTGCAAAGGAGCGCGCCTACCGGAAGGGATTACGCTCCGAGCGGGAGAGAAAGTCGCATTGCCCGCCTAATCTAAACACGGCTACAGGCGGGGGGCTCCGCCCCCCGGCCCCCCCGCTCTCTCTTTCCCTTCCAAGGCAAACGAACACCAAAGAGAAACCCTCTACCTGTAAAGGTCTAAACCTCTCTTCGCTGGGTGAAGTGGTCTCGGATAAAACGCTTCAGGCCGTGAAGCGTGAAATTGGAGTTTCGCCGGTTCCCAGCGAATCAGAAACGCTGCGACGTTGGCAAATCCTGCAAAGACAGGCCGAAGAGATCAAGGCCAAGTACGGGGTGAAGCGAACGTAAATGGCAACCGCTCCAAAACTCGCGTTGCAGCCATTGGCGGATGCGCCCATGAGAAACCGAACGCCCCGTGAAATTCTTTCCCACCTTCGGAAATTTTTACAACTGTTTACTGGTAGCGGCGTTGATGACCGCGAAGAGATTTCAAATGCTTCGGCGGTGCGGAAGGGTGAACGGTGCATGAAAGACACAGTTCACCATTTCGCTAGCTTCCCGTTCACCCTGTCTCTGGAGCAAGTGAAAGAGAAAAAAGGCTGTGCGCACGAAAGGCCACAGTGTTTGGCCGCGGAACGAAGGACAAGTGGGCTGGAGCGACCCCACCTCTTGTGCACGCAGCGCGCCCAAGTGTTGCGTGGAGTCGCTCCAGCCCACATGTTCGCGAGCAGGGCACCTTTTTTGGAATCAGAGATGTAGTGCATGAGTCAGCCTCGCGTGCACATCTGCAATCCGGAGACCGTTAGAGTTTGAAATGACAGCCTTGGCAAAACTCGCGTTGCACACACTTCCGCCGGAATCGCGTCCCGTTGAGGTGCAGTCCTAATTATGCTGCTCACCGTCCAGCAGAGTTACGAGCTCCTTGCGAAACACGGAGTCTTTGCGCATGAAATTTGCGACAGATGCGGACTCGTGCTCGGTGCGGTTCGTTTCTCGCGGCGCTGCGAATCCGGCGTTTGGTGCTCACGCGAGTGCCGAGGTGACGGAGAGGGGCGAGCAGCCCGGAAGGGTGGAAGGCCGCGCAAATACGCAACAAAGGATGCAAGACGGAGGGCAGAACGGCTACAAAGCGCGGAGCGGCAAAGAGAATTTCGCGGGAGAGTCCAGCGTAACGGAAAACCCCCTCGCAGATTACCGGAAACAAAGGATTTGCAGGCGCAAAAATCGCCTCTCCCGCACTACCCCCTTACCCGGTCTCTTTCGGCCCGCGAAACAGCCCTCAGCGAAAACGGGGGCACAAGAGCTTAGCCGATGGCGAGCGCTCCACAATTCGCTTTGCCGGATGCTGACTCGGCGTGTACAGTCCGTGACAGGGTAGCCGGACCAACGAGCAAAGAAGGTAGCTCGATGGCGAGGCGTAGACACCAAACAGGACGTGTATTTGTTCGCGGGAAAAAACCGAATGAAGTTTTTGTTGGCCGATGGCGGGAGGACGTGATTCAAGGGGAACAGACAATCCGGGTTGAGCGTTCAATGGTGCTCGGCACAATTGCCGAACTCAAAACGAAGCGAATCGCGCAACGTTTGCTTGACCCTATTCTCGCGCGAATCAACTCTTTCGACTATCGGCCAAGCAAGTTTAGCTCAGTTGAAAAATTCGCGGACGCCTGGGAGATTCAGGTGCTCACGCACCAGAAACCTTCCAGCGTGAAGGCCGTGAAGTCTCACCTGAAAACTTACATTCGGAAGCACCTGGGGAAGATTCTTCTCCACGAACTCACGCCGCAAATTCAGCAAAACTTCGTGACACTGCTTTCGCAAAAAGTCTCACGCAAAACTTGCCTCAACGTCCTCGGGACTCTTTCCTCGATGATGCGGACGGCGAAAACGTGGGGCTACTGCACACAGCCAGTCACGGCGGGACAGCTAACCTTGCCGGCGGACAAGATCCACAATCAACCGCGCTTTTTCACCGGAGAGCAAGCGCGCAAAATAATCACGATCGCTTGCGACCCGTGGCGTACCATGTTCGGCATTGCCGCAATGACGGGGCTTCGCGTCGGAGAAGTTGTGGCCCTGCAAAAACAGGACCTCGACTTTGAGCGCCGCGTGATCCACGTGCGACGGTCGGCGTGGTACAGCCGGGTGCAAACCGTAAAGAGCAAGGCGAGCCAAGCGCCAGTAGCGATGGCGAACACGCTCGCAACCTTGCTCGGGGAATACCTGGCGACGTGGAAAGAAAATCCCGAGGGGTTTCTTTTTCTCAATCGGAGCGGTCGGCCTTACGCTGCTAACAAAGTTGTCGAGTTTGGGCTTTGGCCTGTGCTCGACAAACTCAAAATACCACGCGCGGGAATGCACGCTTTCCGGCATTGCCACGCGAGTTTACTCATGGACGTTGGAGCGAACATGGCCGTGACGAAAGATCAAATGCGGCACTCAGACGCGCGTGTCACGTTAGGAGTTTACGGCCACGTAATCGGTGATTCCCAGCGCGACGCAGTGGACAAAGTGGGCGAGATTCTGCGCCCAAGTGCGCCCAAATCGGAGACATCAGGTGAGTACATTCAATAACTTGCGGAAAACTGGACGCGGGTTCGATTCCCATCGCCCGCTCCATAAACCCTGATGACTCAGTTGACCTTACACGGCTAAGTTCCCTGAATCCGATTCTAAATAGCCCCATTTTGGACGGTAGTTGGACGGTACGAAAGTCCATTGGACGGGGGTAATTCGCCAACGAGCTAAGGCCAATAGCCCCCGTAGCATTTCGATGGAGCTACTTTCGGCAACGCTAGGGGCAAGCAGAGCGATAATCAAGACGCGGATGCTAGTGCTGTATGCCACATATGAACTCACATTTCCAATTTAGACCAGCCGACGAACCTTCTGAGACCAGCGCATCCGTCAATTCGATGTAGAATCTCCTTGTTTTAGCGGAGGGCATCTTGCCTCAACCAGGGGAGACACCAACACTGCGCACGGGAACGGGTGCGAAAACCATTGTAGTCAGCGGGGACTTCACGCTGGATTGGAACTTGGCACGTAGCCGAGGGCTGGAAGCGCAAATCGGAGTTTGGGAGCCGGCGGTGTGTTCCCGGTTGAGGTGGCAGCGGGGCGGGGCCGCGCTGTTGGCTGATTTGATGGAAGGTGTCGCAGTGCAAATCCGCGACCGTGTCATTTTCGAAATCCGCCAGCCCGCAACGCCACGTCGCATCGGGAACGAGGCTGATGCTTGTATTGGACCCGAAGACGCGCGCTACCATCACTCCTATGCCACCTGGATGCCTTTTCCGTTCGCCGCCAAAGGCGCCGAGAAGGAGAAACTGGCGTGGCGGGTCGCGGAGTTTCTGGGTATCAATCGCTGCTCGAATACAGAGGCTCAGGCGAAATGGGCTCGGGTGGCGAATGACAGCTCTAGCGCGCAGATGGTTGTGCTCGATGACGCCGATTTGGGGTTTCGCTCGAAACGCGAGCTCTGGCCCTCCAGTCTGACGGAGCCTGGCAGTAGGCCTTGGGTTGTTGTGAAGATGAGTCGCCCAGTCGCACAAGGCGAACTCTGGAATCACCTCTATGCGAATCACGCCGATAAACTCATTGCGATTATGACGGTGAACGACCTACGCCTCACGGAAGTACAGATTACTCATGGACTTTCCTGGGAGCGCACGGCCCAGGACCTCGTTTGGGAACTGATGTACAACAGCGATCTGCGCAGTCTGATGCGCTGCGCCCATGTCGTCATTTCGTTCAACGCCGCCGGCGCATTCCTTTATTCACGAGACAGTGACCGCGAATTGCCGTGCCGACTCCTCTTCGATCCAGAAATTGTCGAGGGCACGTGGGAACAGGGTTACCCAGGACGGATGGTGGGTCACACTTCCTGCATTACTGCCGGTATCGCCAAGGAATTAATGCTCGCACCTGATACGCCCGATATCCGGCAAGGAATCCGCGCGGGACTTTCGGCGCTCCGCCGTCTCCATCGAGAGGGCTACGGTCAACGCGGCGCCTCGGCAGTCGAGGTCAACCTCGATTTCCCGATTCGCACCGTCGTCGATGCGCTAAATACTAGCGACAGCCCGTATCAGGAAACAACTGTGCCGATGCGCACTGGCAATAAGTATTGGACCATCCTCGGAGATTTACACCACAAAAATCTCGAAGAGGTTGCGCGCGAGGTAGTCTTGAAAGGGCCTGAGCGGGTGCTCAAAGGAGTTCCACTCGGACGATTCGGAGCCCTGCTAACCGTGGACCGGCAGGAGATTGAAAGCTTGCGCAGCATTCGTTCGCTGGTCAGCGAGTATGTTTCTCAGCCTCATCCCAAGCGTCCTTTGTCGATCGCCGTGTTTGGTCCTCCCGGATCGGGAAAATCGTTCGGAATTACGCAGCTTGCGCTGGCGCTCCGTCCGGGCGAGATCGAGCCGAAAGAATTCAATATGTCTCAGCTCGGATCCACGGACGAACTGCTGTCGGCTTTGCATCAGGTGCGCGACATCGGGCTGAGCGGGAAAATCCCTCTGGTATTTTGGGACGAATTCGACAGCGACTATAAGGGAATTTATGGCTGGTTGCGCTACTTTCTCGCACCGATGCAGGATGGCAAGTTCCAGGAAGGGGATATCACGCACCCCATTGGCAAATCGATCTTCGTGTTCGCGGGCGGCACGAGTGAGGCGCTCGATAACTTCGGCAAAAACACGAGTGAAGAGCAGGCGCGCGCGGCGAAGGTCCCGGACTTCGTCAGCCGCCTAAAAGGCTATATCAATGTACTTGGCCCCAATCCGAAATCCGGCGTGGACGATCCGTACTACGTGCTGCGACGAGCTATTCTTCTGCGCTCGATGCTTTCCCGGGACGCCAAACATTTGCTACGTAACAATGAGCTGCAAATCGATTCCGGTGTGCTGCGGGCGCTCTTGCTGACCTGGAGATACAAGCACGGAGCGCGGTCGATGGAATCCGTCATCGCCATGAGCCAGTTGGACGGCAAGAGTCGGTTCGAGCGTTCCAGTCTCCCAACGAAAGCGCAATTGGATTTGCATGTAGACGGACAGGATTTCCTGGCGCATGTACATCAACTCGAACTCGATGGCGAGGTTCTGGAACGCCTGGCGAAGGCCGCACACGTGATTTACTGCGAGGAGCAAACTGCTCTCGGCTGGAAACACGGTCCTAAGAAGAACGAAGACACCAAAGAGAATCCCTCCCTGGTCGCGTTCGACCAACTTCCGGAAGATGAGAAGGAGCAGAACCGCGGACAGGTGCGCGACATACCCGGCAAATTGGCCCACGCAGGATGCTACATGGTGCCAGCGGTAGAGGGCGAGCCGGCCTTCGAGTTTCCTCCTAGTTTGCTGGAGGAGTTGGCTTCGATGGAGCACACGCGCTGGATGCGTCAGAAGGCCAGAGATGGATGGCGGTATTCACCGAAGACCGACAAGCCGAAATTATTTCACAATTGCTTGCTGCCGTGGCGCAAGGGAGACCTGGCTCCGTATGCGGGCTTTGCAGAGTATCTCGGAGACGCAGAGCTTCCCGAAGAAGAGAAAGAGAAAGATCGGACCGCGGTTCGCAAGATTGCCGCGATTCTGAAGGATACCGGTTACACAATCGTTGAGTCGAGGAGTGAAGCCGGGCGAGCGCGGGCTGCCATGCAGAAGTAAGCAGACCAAAGAGCAGAGTGATGGGGCATCGCGATACTGCTGCTGTGCTTAGGGTGCTTGGCAGGCTCTGTTAAGTGCGAGAGAAGCGTTCCGAAAATCCGACTGTTACCAGCTCACTCGGAGAAAACGACGTCGATGATTGAGAAGAAACAAAGGATTGCGTATGGGGCATGACCTGTTCATCTCCTACGCCTCCCCAGATTTGAAACTTGCGGAAGCCCTATACAGCCGGTTAAGCGGTGAGGGGTTCTCCGTCTGGTTCGACAAGACCAGGCTGAATGCGGGCTGTGACTGGCACAAGGAAATCGAAGCTGCCTGCGAGGCAGCGCGCGTCGTTCTGCCGCTCCTTACGCCGCGCTGGCAGTACTCGCCGTGGACGAAATACGAAACTTACGCCTCTGATGCCGTCATTCCGGTGCTGGCTGAGGGCAAGCCAGAGGAGGTGATGCCGCCGCCCTTGCGGCGGTGGAACGCACATGAGCTCGATCCGTTAAAGGCCGACGATGCGGCATGGGGATACTTGTTCGACGCACTCCGCGCTAAGCTTGCCGAGCCTGTGCCGGAGCGCGCGCCGCGCATCCTCGATCTGCCTTATCCGGCGAATCCCTTCTTCGCAGGCCGCGAAGCCGATCTGGTGCGCGTCCATGAGGAACTGCACCAAGCCCCGGTGGCGGCGCTCACGCAGGGGCGGGTGCGGGTGCTGGCGGCGATGGGGGGAGTGGGCAAGACCACGCTCGCCAACGAATACGCGCGGCGGTTCTGGCGGCTCTATCCGCAGATCTTGTGGGTGGACGCGCGAGCGGGACTCGAAAGCGGTTTCGCGCTGCTGTTCGAGAAGCTGTTCCCGAGCCGAGCCGGCGAAGACCTGAAGCAGCCGGAGAAGGCGCGCCTGGCACGGGTGGAACTGTCCGGCAAACTAGAGCGGCTGCTAGTGATCGACAACGCAGAGGACGCCGAATCGGTTCGCCCCTGGTTGCCGCGAGACGCCACGACCGGCTGCCACACACTGATCACTTCCCGCTTCTCGGACTTTCCCGCTGCCGCTGGCGTCCGTTCCATTCCTCTTTATGTGCTTGAGTCGGGACCATCCCGCCAATTCCTGCTGGCCCGCACCGGGCGGACGGCGGAAGGGACGGAACTAGCTGCCTGCGACGAACTGGCCAAGGCTCTGGATTATCTGCCGCTCGCGCTGGAGCAGGCTGCTGCCTATATCGCCGCCCCAGGCGCCGGTGTCGGCTTCTCCGGTTATCTGAGCCTATACGAGGCCGCAGCCTGTGAGCTCTTGGCGCGGAAGGCGCTGGGTTCGACCGAGTATCCGGACGCAGTGATTACAACCTGGCAGGCGACGGTGGCGAAACTGTCGCCAGAATCGCGAGCCATTCTGCGCCTGTGCGCTTGGTGCGCCGACACGCCGATTCCGCGTGCTTTGGTTATGGGTGAAGCCACCGCCGCCAGCGTGCTTGAGTTGGCGGCATGTTTTGATCCTGTGAAGCCGCTGTCCGGTCCTGCGGCGGCGGAACTGCGAATACGCGACGCGCTAACTGGGCTGGCGCGTTATTCAATGATCCTGGATGCTACCGACACTACGTTTCGCGTGCATGGCCTGGTGCAAACCGTGGAGCGCCTGCGGGCCGCCGCCCAGGGAACAGACGAGGTGGCCCGCAACGAAGCGCTGTTGTGCCTGATCGCGGTCTTCCCTGATGCCTTCAGTGACCCGCCCGCCTGGCCACTGTGCCGCCAGCTGCTGTCGCACCAGCGTACATTGGTGGCACGTCTCGGCCCGGGCGACGAGAGCATAGGGCTTACGCGGCTGCTCACGGCAGCTGGCCATTTTTTGCAAGGTAGCGGTGACGCGGGGGGAGCCTTGCCGCTCTACCGTCGTGCACTGGAGATCCGTGGGCGCCTGCTGGGCGCGGAGGATCCTGTCACGCTCCGCAGCATCCTCGATTTAGCTGCATGCATGCAGGCGCTGGGCGACGCGGCAGGGGCCTTGCCACTCTATCGTCGTGTGGCGGAGGGCAACGAGCGTCTGCTCGGCGCGGACCATCCGGACACGCTCACCAGCCTTTCGCACCTAGCGTCTTGCATGGGAGCCCTAGGCGAAGAGGCAGGGGCCTTGCCGCTCCATCGTCGCGTGCTCGAGAGCCGCGAGCGTCTGCTCGGCGCGGACCATGCGGACACACTCAACGGCGTGAGCAATCTGGCATATTGCATGGAGGCTCTTGGCGACACGGCCGGCGCCTTGCCGCTCAAGCGCCGGGCACTCGAGGGCACCGAGCGCGTGCTCGGTGCGGAGCATCCGCGGACGCTCACCAGTATGAATAACCTCGCGCATTGCCTAGCAGCGCTGAGCGACGCGGCGGGAGCCTTGCCGCTCTTCCGTCGAGCACTGGAGAGTCGCGAGCGCGTGCTCGGCGTGGACCATCCCGACACGGTTGCCAGCGTGAACAATCTGGCGGCTTGCATGCAGGCGGTGGGTGACCCGGCGGGGGCCTTGCCGCTCTACCGCCGAGCGCTGGAGGTCTGCGAGCGCGTGCTCGGCGCGGAGCATCCGCAGACGCTCACCAATGTGAACAATCTGGCGGTTTGCATGCACGCGCTGGGCGACGCGGCGGGAGCTTTGCCGCTCTACTGTCGAGCACTAGAGAGCCGCGAGCGAGTGCTCGGCGTGGACCATCCCGACACGATTGCCAGCGTGAACAATCTGGCGGCTTGCAAGCACGCGTTGGGAGACGCGCTAGGAGCCTTGCCGCTCTACCGCCGAGCGCTGGAGTTCTGCGAGCGCGTGAAAGGCGCGGAGAATCCGCAGACTCTCATCGGGGTGACAAATCTGGCGAGCTGCCTGTATGGGATTGGAGACGTGGCGGGAGCCTTGCCACTCTACCGTCGAGCACTGGAGAGCCGCGAGCGAGTGCTCGGCATGGAGCATCCCGACACGCTTGCCAGCGCGAACAATCTGGCGGCTTGCATGCACACGGTGGGTGACCCGGCGGGAGCCTTGCCGCTCTTTCGTCGAGCACTGGAGAGCCGTGAGCGCGTGCTCGGCGCGGAGCATTCGGACACGCTTGCCAGCATTAACGACCTAGCCAATTGTCTGCGGGCGGTCGGCAACGGCGCCGAGGCCATGCCGCTGTGCCGTCGGGCGCTGGAGATCTGCGAGCGCGTGCTCGGCACGGACCACCCGCAGACGCTCACCAGTGTGAACAATCTGGCAGCTTGCATGCAAGCGGTAGGTGACCCTGCGGGGGCCCTGCCGCTCTTCCGTCGAGCACTGGAGAGCCGGGAGCGCGTGCTCGGCGCGGAGCACCCGGACACGCTCAACAGCTTGAACAACTTGGCATATTGCATGCAAGCGCTGGGCGACGCGGCCAGAGCCGTACCGCTCAACCGCCGAGCCTTGGAGAGCTATGAACGCGTGCTCGGCCCGAAGCATCCGGACACGATCAACACCGCGGACAATCTGGCGTATTGCCTCTATGCGCTGGGAGACGCGGCGGGAGCCTTGCCGCTCTTCCGCCGGGTGCTGGTGAGCCGGGACCAGGTGCTCGGCCCGGAACATCCTCAGACACTCATCGCCGTTAGTAATTTGGCCCATTGCCTACAGGCGCTGGGCGACGCGGCGGGAGCGCTGCCGCTTTTCCGCCGGGCACTGGAGAGCCGCGAGCGCGTGCTCGGAGCGGAGCATCCCGACACGCTCAAGAGCGTGAGCAGCTTGGCTGGTCTGCTCCAAACCAAAGGGGACCTGGCTGCCGCCGAGCCGCTTTTTTGTCGGGCGCTGGAGGTGAGCGAGCGTGTTCTGGGGCCGAGACACCCAGACACTCTGGCGCGGATTACCAGCCTGACGAGTCTGGCAAGCGTGTTGGAAAGCAAAGGCGACTACGAAGCGGCGGAACCCTTGTATCGTCTGGCGCTGGATGCTAGAGGGAAGACTGGCGGAGCCGAGCAACCTCAATCCGCTATAGACTTGAACAACCACGCGCTTCTTCTTCGCAGGCTCAAACGCTTCGATGAAGCTGCCGCCTACATGAAGCGTGCCATCGGCATCGAAGATCGACTTCTCCCTCCAGATCATCCGAAACGTGCACACCGACGCAACAACCTGGCGATTGTATGCATGCTCGCCAATCAGCTCGATGACGCTCAGCGAATCAACGCAGAGGCGTGGTCGCTCAAGGCCGGCCAGCACGACGTCACTAGCGGCCGGATTCTCCTCTGCCGAATCGCCCTCTGCTGGCTTCGGAACGGGGATGCGAACCAATATCTCGGCCAACTACGAACGCTATTGGCCCAGCCTGAACTCTCGTGTCTGGGCGAGATCAATCGGCAGTGGGCAGCAGCCGACATTCTCGACCATCTGCGTTCACTGCTTACGCCGGGAAAGTCTGATTTACTCGTGGCCATCGTGGCGACCCTCAACGAACCTAGCAAGGTCGCGGATCTGGAACGGTTCGACATCTGGAATTCCACGAAGGCCATGCCGTTGGATTCCCCTTGGCCAGACGAGCCTGAAAGGGGTAGCCGATCACTCCCCGCCTGACCAGACGTATCTGCAAGAATCGAACTATCGAAACAATCTCCGGTAATTACGCTACCAGCGAGGCCCGAAGGCCAGCTTAGCTGGCCTTGATCTCAACGTAGCGCATCAGCATTAGCCAGTCCTGTGTTTCGCGGAGCATAATTTCATCCACCTGTTGCAGAAGACTCTCGAACCGTTCCGGATCGGTCGCCGACGCCATTTGCTTATTCAATCTTTCTAGTTGGGGCGCCATGTTCGCACTGCGCTTTTCCAGCCGCAAGTGCTCGCGATGTGCCTCCATGCCCGCCAGCGACGCAGCGATGGCGGGAAACAGCAAAGCAATAAACGCCAATCCCCGATGCAACCCTTGATGCAGTAAGTGCAGAGATTCTGGCGCCGCGGCGGCTGGATGCCAAAGGAGCAGCAAAAGATGAAGCGCCGCCGCCGCGATCGTTGTGGGAAGCACGATCATGCTCGCCGTGGCAAGGCGTTTCCGAGCTCTTCCTTCACGTTCCTTCTTGTCCTTGTGAAAATTTACCTGTTCGCCGATCCACACGTCCCGCACGTAAGGATTCAGGTTCAGGCAGTTCGCTTGACTGCAACCCGCAAGCGGTGGCAGCCGGTCCCAAATCTCGTCAAACACGCGCACGGTCCAGTCGTTGACAGTCTGCGAGTGGCCCATGTACGGAAGCACTTCGATGGGCCTCGGCTCAACGCCGCAGATGGCCATGAAGATTCCGCAACGGATGCGTTCGACGAGAAACCGGTTCTCAATCCAACTTTGGTGAGAGTGTTTCCGACGCGCCCGCCATAACGTCAGCGAAATTATGATCAACAGCACCAGTTCCGCGCTGAACCCTGCCCCCGCGAGCGACGGAAAAAGAACGCCCAGAGCGGCGCATCCGACTGCCGCTGCGCAAAACGCATAGATAAATTTGCCCGCCCGGTGAAATTGCTCCTGACTCTCCTTGGCCATGATCGAGGCCTGCGCGTAAAAGGGGAATAGGCGATCTTTAACGAATTTCCGCGCGTTGGCTGGGATGTCACGCGCTGTCTCCGGCTCTTCAAAGTGTTCGCGGTCGAGGTTCTTCACATAACTCGCCCTCTGCTCGGGCGTGATCGCCTGCCGGTTAAACCGGTCAATGGCGTCGAGCGCGGAGGCATCGAGACCCTTGTTACTGTCGCGGTTAAGCACTTCAAACGAATCTCCCCAGACGCGGATGATCGGGCGATTTTGCTCCAGGGCGTACTGGATCGTCTCGGCTGTACCACCGCGGCCGCGCGACGGTTGCCCATCCCAGACGGCGATGAGCACGTCGCAATGATCGACGACATACTGGCCAGCTTGGCGGTAGGCTTGGCGGCGCAGTTCGGCTTGGTCGCCTGGATCGTGGCGGTCATCCCGGATGCGGCGCATTCGCAGAGGAACCGGCTTACGGCAACGCCGGAGCAATTCCCCAAACTCCTTTCGGGACTCTTCAGTCGCAAACTCTTCGAGGTAGTCTTCGAGAGTGAGCGGAAGAACGACATCGAGACGCGCGTCTGGATAATCTAGAACAGCGCGCGCTACCACCCGGTCCGCCCCTTCAGCCAGCGGACTCAGAACGCGAAACAAAACGGGAGTCGTCCCCGCGCGCCGGACGCGCTCGATGTTCTGCCTCGACTTCTCCGGAAACAGTTTCTCGACTTCGATGTCGATGGCCTTCTATTACCAGCGCTCGCACTGCCGCCGGATCTTCCAGCTTCCGGTGGCCGGTGACGCCAATGCGGATTCGGTACGGTATCGGTTCGAAGTCAGCCATCTGGGCCCCCCGAGTTACATCGTTCACCACACCACAGCGATCGCACATTCGCTTTGCTTGAATGGATCCATGGCAACGCCACGCGCTTTCGGATGGGTCCTCTAGCGACCGTCTTGCACATTTGCAGAGCCTTCGTCGCTGCACATGTCCGGCGCAATATCTCGGATCGTTGATTTAACCTCCTCCGCCGACAGGCCCATCTGGACCAGGATGCTGCGGTAGGCCTTCGTTGCACTTTTCATGCTCGGGTCGGTGTAGCCAGTGGTGCGGGCGGACTCAGCGAAAATTGCTACAGCTCGCTTCATCAGCGGCTCCGCCTCTGCGAGCCGAGTCGTCCCTAGGAGGATTGAGGCCAAAGTCCAAAGATGAACGGCGTTGAGTGGCAAGTCCTTCCGGTAGCTCTGCTCATCAATCGCAATGGCACGTCGTATTAGGGGCTCCGCCTCGCAGAGCCGGTTAGTGGCCTTGAGCAGCAAGGCAATGTTGTTAAGCATTGTCGCGACCTTTGGATGATTATTCCCGAAGCTTTGCTCTCCAATCGCGAGAGCGCGCCGCATCAGCGGTTCTGCCTCAGCGAGCCTGTTGGTGGCCTGGAGCAACAAGGCAAGGCTGTGGAGTTTTGACGCGACCTGTGGATGGTTAGTTCCGTAGTATTGCTCGTTAATCGCAAGAGCGCGCCGCATCAGCGGTTCTGCCTCAGCGAGCCTGTTGGTGGCCTGGAGCAACAAGGCAAGGCTGCTGAGTCTTGACGCGACCTCTGGATGGTTAGTTCCGTAGCATTGCTCGTTAATCGCAAGAGCGCGCCGCATCAGCGGTTCTGCCTCGGCGAACCGGTTGGTGCCCCGGAGCAGCGAGGCAAGAAGGCCAAGTGCGCGCGCGACATCGGGGTGATTGGGACCGGAGTTCCGCTCGGCGATTTCAAGCGCGCGTCGCATCAGCGGCTCCGCCTCAGCGAGCCGGTTGGTGGCCTCGAGATTCCAAGCCAAAGTGCCAAGACTGACGCCAACGGCTTGATGGTTGGGACCGTGCACGCGTTCTGAGATTGCTAAGGCGCGTCGGCAGAAAGGCTCGGCCTCGGCCAATTTACCCTGCTCGCCCAAGCACTGAGCGAGTTGGACGCAACGAACTCTCACGGCGTCTTCGTAGATTGGGATGGCATGCTCGTCAATGTCCAGCGCCCTTCGTAAGTATTGTTCGGCTTCGCCGTATCTGCCGCGGTATCTCAGCGTCCAGCCGAGATTGGAAAGGGTGGCCGAGAGATCCACCGGATCACCCGTCGGGTGTTCCTCAATCTCAGATAGGCTAGCTCGAAGAATCGCCTCTGAATAACGGCCATTGTCGATAGCTGGAAGCCACTGGCAGAGCGCCCGGACGAATTTGGGCGCAGTCGCCGCGTGTTGGTCCAGAAGACGATTAGCATACGAGATCAGTGGAGAGACTTCCCACTGGTGCAAGTGGTGGACATTCTCAATCGCGTTGCAGCGGGTTGTGAGATAGTTCGCCATGCGCGACGACAGCAAGGCTGATTCCCGGGCAGTACTACTCATCAGTTCTCCTACCAGACGGTGCATGCGAACGAGTCGAGGTGTGCGCCCGTCCTCAGCAAGGTCAACCGTTTGTAGGAGGCGTAACCCAAGGAGACGGTTGACCAGGCTAAGCCATGGGTCGTCGAATCCGGGATCGGCATCCCGATCTATCTCGGGATAATCTGCCGCGATTATTGCTCGCAGCCACGGGAGAGGAATCGCGTCCGGAGGAAGCAGCGCAGCGTAGTCAAGGACCAGCCGCTCCGCTTTCGACAGCAAGTCGAGCGTGGGCATTAGCGTCAGGCTGAAGAGTTTTTCGCCGTGCTTGATTCCTCCTTTAGTCGCCAAGGCGGCGCCCTCCAATCCTTTGAAGCCTTCCTTTTTGATGCGTTCAAGAAACGCGGCACAGGTCACACGTCCAGCGCGTTCGCCAAGATGCACGGCTACCACCTCGACCGCCAGGGTAAAACCGCCGACGAGCTTGACCAATTCGTGTGCGGAATCTCGTTCTTGCTGGGAAGGAAAGCTCCCACCGGGTTGGTAGCTTTCTATGAGGCGAACGGCGTCGTCTTCAGGAAGTTCATCAATGGAAAGAAGTGTCAGTTGTTCGGAGTCGTTGCCAAACTCTTCCGGACCACGCCGGGTCGTAGCCAGAACATGTAACCATTGGCGACCCGTCAGCAGATCGAATTCCGGAGGCTGAAGGAGTGCGGGTGCGTCCACGTTATCGAGAATCAGAAGCGACTTTGGCAGAACCCGATCCGTTTCATTGAAGCGCGATCGAGCTCCCTCAATCGCACGGCGTTCCAATTCGGCGAGGATCCGGCGAGCGGCAAGAGCGTCGTCTCGCTTCTCTCCTTCGTTGAGGCTAACCCCTAGATCCAGTTCCAGACGGCGAATGGCCGACGCGAGATTGGACTCTCCAGCGCAGCCGACGATCCATCGTCCGCCGGAATAGAAATCGGCATAGGCGTATGCGTATTGGATCGCAAGAGCCGTCTTGCCCACCCCACCTATGCCCTGCACTGCCGTAAGCACTCCGAAGCGCCCGAGGCCGGCAGCCTCATGCAATCGCTGCATCTCCACCTCACGACCGACAAACCTAGGATTGAGCCCAGGCAGATTCCCGGGAGCCTCACGAAGTCGGCGGAGCTTGGAGACGCGCGACCGCAGCGAGCGCTCGAGGTCATCGAGCCGGTTGCGAACGTCGGCTCGCTTCAAGGCCGCGGCGCCTTCGTCATACCATGGCCGGAGATCGACTTGGTTGCGGCGACGCACTTTGGCAACCCACGCGGCGGCTCTTTGCTCAAAATCCGGATCATCCAGCCCGGGGATATCCACGAAATACACCGGAGTTACGCCTTGACCTCCGACGGAGCGTGAATGCTCGTACTTCAAAAACTCGACAATCTCCCACTCACAATACGGGCTGTTAAGGTAGGAAGGCGATAGAACTAGCAGCAAGAGATTCGCGTCACGTAGCCCCTCCAGAATCCGATGTCGCCAGTCGTCCATCGATCCGATGTCCGTGATGTCGAAAAAACACTTCAGCTCCTCGTTTGCGAATCGAAGGTAGTCCGCTTCAATCTGAGTCTTCAACTCAGTGATCCGTCCCAGTTCATTATCTTTTCGAGAGTAAGAAATAAATAGATCGTACGGCATTATCTACTCCGCGGACTCCGTTTGTCCTCGCGCGTGGTCAGCAGGAGCTGCCCCATCGCGGACACCGCCTCGCAGATCAATGGCCTGGAAGCGCGCACCGTTCTGTTCGCAGAGCCCGCGCAACTTCGGGAACACCTCTCGCTGCAGAGCGTCGCGCTCGGCCTCCAAATCTTCAAAGGTCGAACTGACAATAAATCCGAAATGTGCGAGTTGCCATCGGCATGGCGCTGGTCCAGAACAGCGATGATACCGACTTTTGCTGCCGCGAGTTAGAACATTACCTATCATGCCGCCCATGCTTGTGCTGGGACAGGCCGCAAATTTTCTCATTGAGCTTTTCCATTTTCGAGGCCTCTTACTTAATGATGTGGGACCTGATTATTTTCTGTGGGTGTCGATCCCAATTTGCAACGCGGGAAGGTGAACGGTGCATGAAACATTCCGTTCACCCTGTCGTTCACCTCCGCGTTCACTCTTCCGATCGAGTAAGTGCCAGATGGAGAAGAGGTTGCGCATGACAGAGCGCATGATTTGGCCGCGGAATGGTACCGGGTTGGGCGGGAGCGATCCCACTTTTACACACGGTTCCGTGTCCAAACTGAGTCGTGGGTCGCTCCAGCCCAACAAGACACTTCTTTCGGTGTGCGCGGCGAGAATTTGCGCGAAGCAGGCGCAGAAGGTAGGAATTACGTTCTTCAGCTTCGTCTTCACCATCTTCTTCACCTTGTGATGCGCATAGGTCTCGGGATGACGAGGAAAAAAGGGACAGGAGAATGAGAAAAGTGACCCACAAAAAAGCACCAAATTGGGCGGGAGCGACCCCACTTTTTCGGCTTTTAGCCGCCCTAAAAGTTCGTGGGGTCGCTCCCGCCCGTTACGCACGAAGCGTGACCCCATAGTGCCCGCGTGCAAGGCTCGGACGAGACGGACTCGCATGCGCACTTTAGCAAAGAGCGCATGCAAAGAAGGAGAAACGCATATGGCAATTCTGAAATCACCGCCCAGACCACCGAAGAACGAGACAGTGCAAATCCGGGTCGAGGAGGAAATAAGAGCGAAACTCCAAAAGTACGCTGAATTCATCGATTCGTCTGAATCGTATGTCGTCAGCGAAGCGCTGAAGCTTTTGTTTCGCAAGGACGATGAGTTCAGGGCCTGGCTTGAGGAACATGCCCGAAATGGCGATCAAGCACATGCGGGACGAGGTTCGCTATTCGAGATGGCTAAGAAAGCCTCAGCGTGCATAGCGTCAGGTTCGTCGCGAGGCCGGATTTTTACCTTCCTTCATGAAGCTGTTCACGTGATGCTGAATCAGAGTGGGCTATGTGACATTGGGGATGACCGTCGCGGAAACTCGCCAACGTCACGAGTGGAAATGTTTTGCAATCGAGTGGCTGGTGCCACTCTCTTCCCGTAGAAAGAATTTCTAGCTACAACCGTTGTCCGTCAACACAGGAAGGGCGACGCGAAGTGGACAGACTTTGAACTTCAGGAACTCTCTCGAAAATTTGGGGGGAGCAGGGAAGCGGCCCTAGTACGGCTCCTCGGCCTCGAATTGACCACATGGGACTACTATCTTGCAAAACAGAAGAGTTTAAATAAGAAGTATCAAGAGGCTCAAGCAAACGCCAAGGGCTTGGCGGCTCCTCACGCCGTGGCAATAAGCAACGCCGGTCCGACCTTCACACGCCTCGTGCTTGAGGGCCTGGATCGCAACAGAATTACCACGAGCGATTTTTCAGATTACCTCGAAATTCGCGTTAGGCACCTCTCAGAAGTGAAACAAGAAGTTTCGCTCGCGGGCGGAGGGAGGTAGCTGCTGAGTGTACAGTCTGGACACCAGCGGGTTCCTGGATGCTTGGACGCGTCACTATCCTACGGACACGTTCCGTGCGTTTTGGGATCGCGTGGATGCCGCCGCTCTCGCCGGGAAGATAAAGGTTTCTGAAGAGGTGGTGAGAGAACTCGAGAAGAAGGACGACGGGGCCGCCACTTGGGTAAATGCGCGACCCTGGATGATCGTTGACACGGACGTGTCGATTCTTGAAAAGGTTAGAAAAACCAGATAGGCTCACGTCCGTTTCTAAGCGCGACTCATTCAGGAGCATGCATCGCTGCTGTTTTCTGCTGCGTTCCAATGTGATCCTGTATCACGCTAGCGGGCTCTCTCAAGGCGCGGGCGTTTCCACACGTGCAGTGCAGCGCCGACCCAGGGCGCAGAGGTTCGCAGAGAGGAGAGACCGAGGGCTAGCGGACGAATGAAGGCGGATTACGCGGTGGACCCACCGTGGTACGGAACTTGTTTGTGGCGTCGGTGAGCTGGCGCGGCGATGAGCAAGTGCTAGACGTGAGGACTGTAGCGGGATTGCTGTTGATTGGAGCGGCGAAGAAATCGACGGCTGGCAGAGCGACGGGCGTGGACCTGTGGAGCGAAGTGGATCTTTCCGCGAATGCGCGCGAACGGACCCTGCGGAACGCGGAAATCGAGAGAATGTGGAAAAGGAGACCCAGATGAAGATCAGCCTTCATCGCACAGCGACACTGATTTCGCTGCTGCTGTTGTTGGGTTTCGGCTCGCTAACTGCGGCGGGGTCCGGGAAGGACCTGATCGCCGCGGCGACTCGTGGCGACCGGGGCGCGGTGCAGAGGCTGCTCGACAAGGGTGCCGACGTCAATGCCAAGGATGGAAAAGGCCAGACTGCTTTGTACTTCGCGGCGCTCAGCGGCCACAAGGAAGTGGCGGAATTGTTGATCGTTAATAAGGCCGACATCAACGCCGGGGCCAACGACGGCGTTACCCCGTTGCAAATAGCGGTGGCCGCTGGTCACCGGGAAGTGGCGGAGTTGTTGATCGCCAAAGGAGCCGACGTCAATGCCAAGGCCCGCAGCGGCTTCACTGCTTTGAGCTTCGCAGCCAGTTTAGGTCGGAAGGAACTGGCGGAACTACTGATCGCCAAAGGGGCCGACGTCGACGCCAAAGACGGGAACATAACTCCTTTGTACCTCGCGGCAGCCAGTGGCCACAGGGACGTGGCGGAGCTACTGATCGCTAAAGGAGCCGATGTCAACGCCAAGGACAGCACGGGCCTGACCCTTTTGCAAGCGGCGGCAAGTAACGGTGAGCGGGACGTGGCGGAACTACTGATCGCTAACAAGGCCGACGTCAACGCCGTGACCAACGACGGCGTTACCCCGTTGCAAACAGCGGTGGCCGCTGGTCACCGGGAAGTGGCGGAGTTGTTGATCGCCAAAGGAGCCGACGTCAATGCCAAGGCCCGCAGCGGCTTCACTGCTTTGAGCTTCGCGGCCAGTTTAGGTCGGAAGGAACTGGCGGAACTTCTGATCGCAAACAAGGCCGACGTCAACGCCGCGACCAACGACGGCGTTACCCCGTTGCAAATAGCGGTGGCCGCTGGTCACCGGGAAGTGGCGGAGTTGTTGATCGCCAAAGGAGCCGACGTCAATGCCAAGGCGCGTAGCGGCCTCGCCGCTTTGGGCCTCGCGGAGGCCAATAGTCACACGGACGTTGCGGAACTGCTGGGCCCCGCAAAGGCTCTCCCCACTTCACCCGGGCTGCCGGAACCACAGGGGTTGGTTTACGTCTACCGGCGACAACATTTGCCGCCACCAGCGTTATACATCTCAATTTTTGTCAATCGCGTCGCTCTGGGTAACCTGAACAACAACAGCTACGTGCAGCTTGCTGTTCCAACAGGAAAAGCTGCGGTCATTGCAACTCACGCAGACGATCGGGACTCCCTCAAGGCCGCCGCCCGGGCCTTTCCAGAGTGCGCCGATTTGCTGTCGGAGCGTTGCTTGGCGGCATTGGAAAAGGCCCGTGACGCGACCGTAGCGCCGCGCGTGGGCGGCGGGATAACAGAGCCCGAGTTGGTCTTTCGGATATGCCATATTCGTACTTACGGAAAAAGCATGGACGGGAGAACACTGTATGACCTGGGAGACCTGCAAACTTGCAATATATTCTGGGGCCACGCATTCGCGACACTCGTCCGTTCCACACTTGCCAAGCCCCTTGAAATTGAAATAGAAGCGGGGAAGTCTTACTACGTGAAGTGGTCTGTCCACTCCTTTACCGGCGTCAAGATGGAGGTCGTGGATGCGGCCACAGGAGCGAAGGAAGTCAAAGATATTCCCCCCGCCAAAGATCAATGAGGTCGTGCGGGTGACCTAGCAGGCTCACTGCGCGAAGGGATTCTATGAATCTTCTAATTGCACCGTCCCGCGCCGCCTCGCAAATCAGCCCTCTCCTTGATGTTCCTGATTGCGTTTTTCCTTTCTTTGGGCCTCTTAGTATATTTGGGGGGCTCTCGCCCGCTTCTCCCTAAGGCTCGCCGGAGCCCTCCCACTTCGTCAGTTGCTCCGATATGTTGCGTGTCGCTGCATGGTAGCCAGCCGGTCGCGAAGTCGGTTTCCCTACCAGGGTACGCTGGCGGGGCTTTGCCGTGCGCTCGACGAATCCGAAAACGCTGCACGAATCATAGTGCCATGAACATCGCCCGCGTCCATATCGACGCATTGAAGGCCTTCGGTTACACCGAAGCGGAAGCTCGCTTTCTCTACATCGCGGCGACGCATTCGGGCTACTTTGTGGCCCGTCAATTCCTGGCCTTCGCCAACGCTCGTTGGGGGGAGCGCACCACCAGCTTCTGGAACAAGCTTCACACCAATAAGCATGCCCGCACCGAAAGGTTCCCGAAGAGCGGCGTCGTGTACCATCTGTTCTCCCGCCGGCTCTACCACCAGATTGACCGCGAGAACCTCCGCAACCGCCGGCAACACGAAATCGAATACACCCAGCGGCGCATTGGAATCCTCGATTTTGTCCTTTCTAACCCCAAGTACAGGTACTTGGAAACCGAACCGGAAAAGGTGAGCTTTTTCTGTGATCAGCTAAAAGTTCCGCGTCATTTTCTGCCTTCAAAGATCTATTGCGGACAGAGAACGTCGCGGCCAACGCTTCGCTACTTCGTCGACAAGTTTCCAATGTTTCTCGACGGCGATGCTGCTTCGACTGTGGTGACGTTCACCTACCTGCAAGGGCCAGAAGCCAGTCTTACGGAATTTGTGCATCATCTCGAATTCTACCTTCCTCTCTTCCGGCAGCTCTCGGAATTCCGGGTTCTCTATCTGGCGAGTGTCGATTTGCACTTCGGAAGGGCCAAAGAACTATTCCATGCTTTGGTCGCAGTTCCGCTGGGATCGGACGCATCGGCAGAATTATTGCGCTACTTCCAAATCCGAAAGGCCTGGGACCTCGGCCGCTACGGATCTCTAACTGAAGCTGATTTGATCTTTCGAAATCAG
Organism: uncultured Acidobacteriota bacterium; assembly: GCA_963804545.1. GTDB lineage: Bacteria > Acidobacteriota > Terriglobia > Acidiferrales > UBA7541 > Acidiferrum. The sequence goes on along the minus strand of CAWDQW010000002.1, from coordinate 1,234,804 downwards.
GCCAAGATGCGCTTCACCGGACAACGTTTCGAATATTTGTATCGCGGATGGAAAGTCGGCAGAGTGACGGAATCCAGCATCGTTCAGGAGTTTGGTGCTAGCGAGCACGATGTCACGGCGCACTTCGCAACCGAAGTGCTGCGCCGGGTCGGGGTTCCTGCACAGGAACCAGCGGGGAAGGAGTGAAGAACGTAAGAACTACATGCTTCGGCTGAGTCTTCTCCAAGTTCTTCAGCCTGTGGCCAGAGCATTTTCTTTTAAGCGTAGGAGATAGAGAAGCGATGCCAACAAAAGTCACGGCGGGCAAAACACTAAAACGGGCGGGAGCGACCCCACTTTTTCGGCTTTCAGCCGCCCAAAAAGTTCGTGGGGTCGCTCCCGCCCGTTACGCACGAAGCGTGACCCCATAGTGCCCGCGTGCAAAGCTCGGACGAGACGGACTCGCATGCGCACTTTAGTAAAGAGCGCATGCAAAGAAGGAGAAACGCATATGGCAATTCTGAAATCACCGCCCAGACCACCGAAGAACGAGACAGTGCAAATCCGGGTCGAGGAGGAAATAAGAGCGAAACTCCAAAAGTACGCTGAATTCATCGATTCGTCTGAATCGTATGTCGTCAGCGAAGCGCTGAAGCTTTTGTTTCGCAAGGACGATGAGTTCAGGGCCTGGCTTGAGGAACATGCCCGAAATGGCGATCAAGCACATGCGGGACGAGGTTCGCTATTCGAGATGGCTAAGAAAGCCTCAGCGTGCATAGCGTCAGGTTCAGAAGTGCCACAAGAAGCGCGGTACTGGACTCGATTGGAAGGTCGATTCAAACTCTTCGGATGTCCATTTCTGAGTACAGATCGCATGGACAGCCGCCAGTGAGACCGGCGCACTTCTCTTGCTGGATGCGCCCTTCGTTGGACAACGGTCTCGAAGACCGTTACTACCCTAAGCCGGGCGCTACCGGATGCCGAGTACTCAAAGAGGTGGCTGTCCCCGGGGACGCGAGCGCTACTGCGACTGATCCGCTCGAAAACAGTGAGGCCTCCACATCCACCTCACTCCCTTTCCTAAACTCTGGCAGTTTCGCTCGTTGCGGCTTAAAGTGGAGTGTGACTTGGCTTGGAGTTGGCAATTGTGAACTCGGCCCGCGGTAGACGAACCAGTGAGTCCCTGCGAGACGGCGGAAGGTGGTCGAGCTTCTCGACGGCACTGTCCGCGCTGCCTCCGTTCTGCTTCCATGTCGGAACCTAGGGCGTAACAGACGAATCTAATACCGCAAGGAAGGGCGATTCATGGAGAAAGCCATACAGTCCACCGCAGGAGTTTCATCGCTGGGCGCGCCAGCGAAGGGCGAGCTGGCGCTGTTTTCTACCGAGTCCGTCCTCAATCTGCAGAAATTGATTTTTGCTGGCTCTCCTCTGTCCGAAATTCTAGCGAACATTGCTCAGTTGGTTGAATCGCAAGCTGAAGGCCTGTTTTGCACGATTTGGCTTCCTGACGAAGATGGGAAGGAACTGCACTGCGCTGCTGCGCCCAGCCTTCCCGGCTTCATCGATCAAGCGGGGACGATGGCTGTAGGTCCGAAAGGCGGATCCTGCGGCACAGCGATTTATCGAAAGGAGCCCGTGTATGTAACCGACATTCTGACCGATCCTGTCTGGGACCTCTATCGCGACCGCATGTTGCCCTATGGAATTCGTTCCGTTTGGTCGCGTCCGTTGTTCACGAGCGAAGGGACAGCCCTCGGCACCTTTTCCATCAATTATCATGAATCGCGCAGCCCCAGCGCCAACGACCTGCAGTTGATCGAGAATGCCAGCCACATTACGGGGATCGCGATTGAGCGCCACATGAAGGAACAGGCGTTGCAGCGTGAACGCGATCGGCTGCGATTGCTTCTGGAAATCTCAAGCAGCGTGACCTCCAGGTTGGACCTCCGGCAAGTGTTTGAGGCGCTTTCGGCGAATCTATTCAAGGTCATGCAATGTGATGTGTCCGCCTTGTTGCTACCCGACTCCGAGAGCGGCGAGTTGCGCGTCACTACCCTATACAATCCCGACGCGAGAGGACCCTTCCGCGAGGGATGGTTGGTGCCAATGAAGAGTTCGATTTCGGGCCAGGTGTTCCGGGAGGCAAAGAACGTACGGATTGATAGCTTCGAACAGGCCCGGGAAGATCCTGAAATATACGGGAATAGTGACGGCCAGCTTCTTTATGAGCGCGTTATCGAAGAAGGCCTTAGGACGGGGTGTTATCTTCCGCTTATAGGCCGCGATCGCGTGGTTGGGGTTCTGATGCTCTGCAGACGTTCGGACAATACTTTTGAGAAAGACGACGTCATCTTGCTCGAGCAAGTGGCCTGTCAGGTAGCGGTTGCGGTGGAGAACACACTGGAGTACGAAAAGGCTACAAAGGATCGCGATAAAGAAACGAAACAGAGACTCTATCTCGAAGCGGAAATTCGCGCCGAGTTTGGGGAAATCGTTGGGGAGAGCCCGGCGCTTAAGACCGCGTTGAGCCTGGTGTCTGTAGTGGCCCCGACGGATTCCAGTGTGCTGATCCTGGGAGAGACGGGAACCGGCAAAGAACTCGTTGCGCGTGCGATACATAAGCTGGGCAGCCGCAGCGAGAAGGGGTTCGTGAAGCTGAATTGCGCCGCGATCCCTCTCGGACTCCTCGAGAGTGAGCTGTTTGGCCACGAAAAAGGAGCATTTACAGGCGCGATCGCCCAGAAAACGGGACGGTTCGAGCTGGCCGACAAAGGCACGCTGTTTCTAGACGAGGTTGGCGATATACCGCTGGAACTTCAGGCGAAACTGCTTCGCGTCCTGCAGGAGCAGGAGTTCGAGAGGCTTGGGAGCAACCGCACGCACAAGGTTGACGTGCGACTGATCGCGGCCACGCATCGGGATTTGCCCGCGATGGTGAAACAAGGGACCTTTCGCGAGGACCTTTACTATCGTCTGAAAGTATTTCCGATACAGATCCCGGCGCTGCGGCAACGCACAGGGGACATTCCGAGATTGGTGCGGCACTTCACAGCACTCTACGCCCAACGCATGAACAAACGAATAGAGGTAATCTCCGCGGATACCATGGATGCGTTAGCGCGATACCCATGGCCCGGAAACATCCGCGAATTGCAGAACTTTATCGAACGTGCCGTGATTCTGTCGCCAGAGTCGACACTGCGGGCGCCAACTTCCGAGCTGGAGCCTTTCCAACCCCACAAAGGGTCCGACGCGCCTATGAATGGTCTCGCCGAGGTCGAGCGGGATCATATCCTCCGTGCGCTGGAGGCGAGCAACTGGGTGATCAGTGGCGCGGCCGCGTGCTTAAGGATGAAGCGAACTTCGTTGGTCTACAGAATGAAGAAGCTTGCTATTCGCCGGCCTGCCGAGGTCCCGCAGAAGCGCCGCGTCGCCGGAGCGGGCGGCGACTGAGTTTTTCAAGCGGCTATATGCAGGCTACCTACCGGTGACAGTGAATACGACGGAAACTCGTCAACGACGGATATCCGTCAGCGATTCGTCACGTACGGTTTGAGATTTGCCGACATCCTTCCTCACAAACCTCAGTCGCCAGAACGGTTTGCATTGATTATCCCCTCTTCGAGTGAGTCGCGTCTTCATTGGTATCTCACATGCGTTAGAAACCAAGGAAGTGAGGAGGGACCGATGAGCGAAGCCACGTCAGGAACAGCCATAAGACGTCCAGTGCCGAGCCTGGGCGAAGCGCGATTTAGCCTGCCTCCTACTTCCATCCACAGGGTCGAAGCGGATGGCGTGGAGGTGTTTTACCGCGCGGCTGGCGAAGTAAATGCGCCCGTAGTTTTATTACTCCACGGATTCCCAACCTCGTCGTTTATGTTCCGCGAACTAATTCCGCGCCTGGCTAGCGACTACCGAGTGATCGCGCCAGACCTTCCGGGTTTCGGATTCACTGAAGTACCGCCTGAACGAAAATATCCGTACTCCTTCGATCGATTGGCCTACACGATCGACGCATTCACACAAGCGCTGAAGATTAACCGCTACGCAATTTACGTCTTCGATTATGGGGCGCCAACCGGCCTCCGTTTGGCGATGACGCACCCCGAGCGAGTATCCGCGATTGTTTCGCAGAATGGGAACGCCTACGAAGAAGGGCTAGGTGAAGCCTGGGGCCCGATCCGAAAGTACTGGGCCGCACCCACTGCAGAAAATAGGGACATCCTGCGCCAAAGCATTCTGACAGCGGGCGGAACGCGCTGGCAATACACCTACGGCGTGGCAAATCCGGAGAAGGTTCCCCCAGAGTCGTACACATTGGATACGGCTCTGCTCGAGCGGCCGGGGAACAAAGAGATTCAGCTCGATTTATTTCTGGACTACGCCTCGAACGTAAAGCTCTATCCGAAATTCCAGGAATATTTTCGTAAGTCCAAACCACCGCTCCTCGCGATCTGGGGCAAGAATGATCCTTTCTTCCTTCCCCCGGGAGCCGAAGCTTTTCGCAAAGACCTGCCCAGCGCGAAGGTTCAGTTCCTGGACACCGGACATTTCGCGCTAGAGACGCACGTCGTTAAAATCGCCTCCGCGATGAAAGAGTTCCTCCAGGCACAGGGTATTGCGACTCGAAGCGAAGAAAGCGGGCTCGCAAGATGAGCGAGTTCCCGCAGAACTCTTCAGTCGTGTTGGTGCACGGAGCATGGGCTGACGGGTCTTGTTGGAGCAACGCGATTCTTCCTCTGCAACGGCATGGGCTTAACGTGATCTGTGCGCCACTCCCGTTGACCTCGTTGGCGAACGACATCGCCGCCTTGGATCAAGCGCTGGAACGAACCAGCGGTCCGGTTGTTCTAGCGGGGCACGCTTATGCGGGGGCAGTGATCGCAGGGGTAATCAACAAGCGAGTGAAGTCGCTGGTTTACGTCGCGGCGCTCGCGCCTGATCAGGGCGAGACCGTGGCAAAGGTGTTCTATCGCGACGAGCCGCATCCGGAGGCGCCTAAGTTGGCACCGGACGCCCATGGCTTCCTATGGATGCCCCAAGATGGATTTCGCCGCGCGGTTGCCCATAAGGCCTCGACCGACCAAACAAGCATTATGGCTGCCGTGCAACGCCCGATCGCACTTGCGTGTATTCAAGAACCGTCCCCGGTGCCTGCCTGGAAATCAAAACCCTCATGGTTTTTGCTGGCGGAAGAAGACCGCATGATCAACCCCAAGACGCAGCGTTTCATGGCCGATCGGATGGGCGCAAAGGTCAGGTCGCACCATGTGGATCACACTCCGATGTATACAGAGCCGAACCTTGTAATCGACGTGATGTTGCAGGCGGCGGGCGAAACCCTGTCGGGATAGCGCCTTCACCGGCGAACGGAAGATCTGCGCCGAAAAATTCTAAAAAGACGGTGTCATGACCACTAAATCCGTAGCCCAGAGCTCGGAATTCAGCACTATGCCTTGAGGGATTGAATGGAAATCACAACCAGGAGTCGGAGCGAGGAGGAAAGGTTGGAACGCCGCAGTTTCCTTGGTGCGCTTGCCGGCGCATCTCTAGGTGTCCTCTCGGAGGGCATTTTTTCTGAGTTTGCGACGGCACAAAACGCCGCACAAGCTGGCACGAGCCCGGCTGATCACATTTCTTTCGAGATTTCCAAGGTCGAAGTCTCAGGCAACACGGTATTCCTGCGCCGCTATGGAAAGGGGCCGGGCATTCTGCTGGTGCATGGCTTCCCTCGCACCAGTCTGATGTGGCGATTCCTCGCGCCGAAGCTTGCCGAGAACCACACCGTGATTTGCGCAGACCTGCGGGCCTACGGCGGCAGCGGAATCCCCGCTTCCACGGACGACCACTCTCCCTATTCAAAGCGAGCGATGGCAAAGGAATTGGTCGAAGTGATGGACAAGCTCGGCTTCCCGACCTTCGCGCTGATCGGTCACGACCGCGGGGGACGCGTTTCCTACCGGTTGGCTTTGGACCATCCCGAGAAGGTGGAGCGTCTCGCTGTCTTCGATGTGATTCCGATTCTCGAAGCGTGGAGCCGCTCAGATGCGCGCTTCGCACAGACCTACTGGCCATGGATTTTGCTGTCGCAAAAGTCTCCGCTCCCGGAAAGCTATCTTCTCGGCGCGCCCGAGGCCGTCTTCCAAAACCCCTTTGGACATGGCTCCTTCGGTCCAGAAATTTTCGAAGCGTACGTTTCCAACTATCGCGATCCGCCCCGAGTTCACGGAATCTGCGAAGAATATCGCGCCGCGGCAACGATCGATGTCGAGCACGACCGTGCTGATAAGGAAGCGTCCCGACGAATCGCATGCCCGATGCTCCATCTATGGGCCGAATCTGGCCCGCTCGACACTTTCTATGCAAAAGAGGGTGGTCCGCTCGGCATTTGGCGGCAGTGGGCTCCACGGGCGCAAGGACAGCCCATGAAGGGCGGCCACTTTTTCCCGGAAGAAAATCCTGACGACACCGCTGTTCTCGTCAAACAGTTCCTTGGTGCATAAGAGGGCGATTGACGATTTCCTAGTGCCGCACATTTAGAAAGGGACCAGCCCGGATGCCTGAACTCAAGGAGGAGATACACCAATGAAAAAGTGGATAAAAGTTGCCATTCCTGTCGCCGCGGTCGCGCTCTTGGTTGCCTGGTATGTATTTCGACCCGAGCGGCTTGTGGTCAATCGAAGTGTCAGCGAAGCAATGCCGAACGCTCCAGGCGCCGCCTCGGCGCGGCCTCTGGAATCCGGACAGTTCTACAGCATTTTGCACCCGACGGCAGGCACCGCAACAATCTACCAGATGGGAGATGGTGCTCGTCTTCTTCGTTTGACGAGCTTCAGCACCTCAAATGGTCCTGATGTGCACGTCTATATGGTTGCCGCCGACGATGCTAAGGACGCAGCGACTGTGCGAAAGGCCGGTTTCGTTGACCTGGGAGTCATCAAGGGCAACATCGGCGACCAAAATTACACGCTCGGAAGCGACCTGGACCTGGCGAAATATCGCGCGGTATCGATATGGTGCAAACGATTCAGCGTGAATTTCGGAGCGGCGGCGCTAAGACCGGCAGAGGTAACACAAAATCACTAGGATCACACCCGCGGGCAAAGGCTGACGCGGTCTCGCGGCGCGACGCACCCACCTCAACATCTGACACGGCGGTTTTCCGGAGCGCCGCCAGCCCACGATGTTGTTGACGCGACCTCGTCACGGCATTTCATTTAAAGATTCCGTACGAAGAGGAGAAGAGCCGAAGCCTATGAACGCCGAACAAGTCTTATTGTTTGCCAAGAGGCGGATGCAGGGGCAGTCTCAAGCGAACGAAAACAGCGATGATTGGGGGCTTGTCGTCCGGGCGAAATCTGGATGCGCCACGGCTTTCGGGCAATTGTACGAGCGCCATCGAGTAAAAGTTTATCACACGATCTTGCGCGTGGTTCGCCGGAGGGAAGATGCTGAGGACGCGGTTCAACAATGCTTTCAGCGAGCCTTCACAAATCTTGCCAGGTTTCGCGGAGATTCAAGGTTCTCGACTTGGCTGACTCGCATAGCCATCAATGAAGCGCTGACGCTCCTCCGCCAAAGGCGTGCAACCATCGCACTCTCCGACACCGGTTGCGAGGACGCTGAACCCCCTTTTGTCCTGCATCTCGCGGCCCAGGCGCCGACTGCCGAAGAAACGGTGGCCGCAAACGAACTTCGAGCCGTCCTCATCCAAGCAATTTCAGATCTCCGGAAGAACCTGCGAACCGTTGTTCTGCTCCGCGAATTTCAAGGACTCACGAACGAGGAGACCGCGCGGCGTCTTGGTTTGACCGTGGCCGCCGTTAAGTCGCGGATTTTCCATGCAAGACGCTGGCTCCGGCGGCGGCTGGAACGAAAACTAAAGTCAGCAAGAAATAGCCCTCTGGTTGACGTGTAGAATACGCAGCAGCGAGGTAGCTTGCAGAAGCACACTCCCATTTCGTGCGTCCCATCGAAGGACTGAAGATTGATGGCCATCACGGGGTTCGTCTTGCCTTAAACTTTTTCCATGACCACACCCTATACACCTCCGAGTATTGATGAATACCTGCGGAAACGCCTTATGCCCGTGGAAGGCGCGATCCCGCATGTGCAGGGCATCGAGATGTACGGTAGTTCCATTCCCGCGGGAACGGTCGGCGGCGATCTGTTCGAATACATAAACTTTCAACAACGCTATGACATCGATGCGCGCATTCAGCGGGCCTTGAAGCGATCGCAAGAGTATCTCGAGGCGCTGCCGGCAGGGGCGCCGCCGCGCAATTCGGTGGACGATCATGTGGAATGGCTGAAATCAAAGTCGGGCAACAAACCAGAGCTCGAGAGAGAGTACCGAGAGGCGAGAAGCTCGGAGCAGGTGCGGGTCGCCGAAGATCTGCGCGAGTTGTACAGCACTGCGGGAGTCCTACTGGTCGACGCCCAAGGGCATGGAATCATTTCAGCGAAAATTGCATCCACGGTCCACGACACGTTTCATGCACTGATGCTCTCAGAACTCGATCACCGGGGGAAAACGACACCAGAGTTATTTGAGAGAATCAATCTGCGGCTGGCGCTTTCGGTCACCGCCCGCAATGCGCTCGGTAGGAGTGAGCAAGAGAACGCCCAGGAGATCGCGACCATGCTCTACGGGGAGGTGCGCCCTTATGGGCACTTCCGATTCGTGAATTTCGGGCATCCTCCTCCGTTAGTCTTTTCCGCTGAATATCGCAAGTTTATGGACATCGACAGGAGTCAAATGGTGCAATTCCTTCCGCTCGGCGTGCAGATCCCGGAAGATCACCCGGATCGCAACAGGTATTTGTCCCTGGACTTCCGGAGGAGACCAGTGAAATCCTCCGACCTCGCCGAACTAACACTGCTGAGTCCGGGCGACATATTCTTTCTCTATACAGACGGAGTTTATGACGGCAGCGACGTAGGAGCACGACAACAGCTCGAGGAAGTCATGCGCGAGCACCACCAGAGACCAGCAAAGGACATATGCAAAGCGTTGCTCGATCGCGCTCTAAAGGAAGACGATCGTCTCCGGCAAATTGGAGAACAAGATCGTATCGACGATAAGACCGTCTTCATCATCAAGCGAAATTGAAGAGTGGACTAGCGGCTGCGGTTCGTTAATTCAGTGGCGTAGTTGTGTTGGGCGTTTGGTTCGCTTCCCCTCGCCCGCTTCGTAAACCTTGATGACTTAATTGACCGGACCGAATGATGGCCGGGTTCCGTCCTAGTCAGATCAAGTGCCGGCCAATCATAAACCGGCAATGCTTCTCATCTGTTAGGGCCTGAGCCGGAGAAAGCCGGATTTTTTGCATCGCGCAAACGATTCGGTCGTGGGTTTTTTGTAGCGGCACGAATGACAGCCCAACATGCCCGCTACAAAATTTCACCCTGCATCAATCGCGGGACTTTGCAGGAGCAGCTCGATCTGCACATCGAGTTGGGGGCCGACAGCTTCCAGGACGACGGACTGAGGGACCTCATGGCTGTGGGGTCCCCCCAGCCGTAGTAATATTGGTGCAACGCCAAGTCTGTAATGTGAGTATTGAGAAATCGAAACGCCGATTGATTTTACAAAGCAAGTCAAGCGACAGGACGAGCCCGAGTCTGCAACCTGCCCGGACCATCGTTTTTCACAGGAGCGCGCCATGAAAGGTTTCCTCTTCGGCATCCTGACAATGATTCTCATTCTCGCGCTGGGTCTCATTTTCGCGCTGCTCGGCTTCGTGAACATCCGTGCTGATAAGCCGCCCTCAAGCCTAGAGGCTGCTCTCGCCGGCCGCGCCGTGGACGCCAGCGTGGCTCGTGCGGCTACCAAATTAAGCAATCCCGTTTCCGCCGACGAGGCAAACCTGGTCGCCGGGGCTCGACTTTATCTTGAGCACTGCACGCTTTGCCATGGTGATCCGGCGCATCCCAAGGCTCCGCTAAACGATTCGCTCAATCCGCCCGCGCCGCAGTTCATGGATGATAAGGCGGATATGCCCGAGAATCAGAATTTTTTCATTTTGCAACATGGGATCCGCTGGACGGGCATGCCTGGCTGGAAAAATGTTTTGACAGACCAGCAGCTTTGGCAGCTCGTGACTTTTCTTTCGCATATGAGCGATCTCCCTCCGGCTGCAAAGCAAGTCTTCATGGATACAGCTCCGCAAAAACAGCCCCCGACTGGGACACACTGATTTGTGAGAGCTGGAAGGAGACGGCCGCGATCGGCTCTCTCATTCGGAATCGGTCCGTCCAGACATGCTTCACCAAGGGTGCCGCTTGGCTTGACGGCGGCTCGAAAACGGCTGATTTGTCCTAGCCGGGCAAGTGCTCGCGCCACTTCGAACTACCGACTATTGCTTAGCGGAAGCAGTAAACAGTTCGGGAGGATCGACCGTGGACTGCAGCCAGAACTGCGGTTCGCTAATTTTCCCTTCCATCCAGGTTTGCAGGAGAAGCAAGGTTGTGGAGACTTGTCCGCCATCGGGCGTATCAAAGACGACTACGACACCCGCATTGGTGGTTCGTGTCCGCTTGGAATCATTCCAGGCTCGCTCGAGAAGAGTTTTCGTGAATTCGCGCTTTTGGTTCGCGGTCGTTGAAGTTGCCGGTGAGTCGGCAGGCTGCACCCAATAGATCTTCACGGTCCTATCTTTCAGCGGGGCCCAAGTGCCGGGGAACGGGCCGCTCTCTTCGCGCGTCACTTTAAAAACTGGGGTGCCTGCCGTTTCCGCCTGCGCCGGCTCAGCGGGCGTGTTCCATCGGGGATCCATAGACTCGACCTGCGAACGGCGAATCCAGCCACGCGAAGCTCCGGCAATTTGTATATGAAACCACTCGCCTTCCGCTTCAATAAATTCGAACTCGTCGTCGACAGAAGCATCGAACAGAACTTTCGCATTGGCCGCGGGGCGAGCAAGCACTGGCGAATTGGATTTTAAAACGATGACGAGATTGCGGGGTTTCGCCTGGTTGTGCTGAATTTCCTGCAAACTTTCGAGCTGTGCTTTCAGCTCGAGCATATGTTTTTGTTCGTTTTCGCGCTGCAGTTTGAGCGCGGCGACGTCACTTGCAGTGGTTCCAACGGAAGCAGCGTCAGGCGGGCTACCTGAAGAAAGATTGGAAACTCCGGTCAAAGTGGATGAAAGCTCCGGCAGAGGATTTCCGGAGGCATCGATTTTGGGGCGTGGGGCTCGCAAGGTGGAGCGAGGGACATAAACAGAGAGCCTGCCCCCGAGTTTTTCGCTCAGGCGATCCAACAAGTCCAGTTCAAGTCTCCCGTTGGATGGGAGCGCCTGATAACCGGCTTTTGCAGGATCCGGATCGGCATACCAAGCCGTGATCTTCGCGGTGAGTTTGACTACCGTGCTCTGAGGAGTTTCGGGGATGATCTCGATAGAAAATTGGTAAAAGGCGCGCTCGAAGCGGTCGAGCGGCTGCTGTCCCATGGCGACGAATCCATCAACGATGGGCAGTTTTTGACCGGCGTAAGCTTGGAATTCCTTCAGCGCCGCATCGACATCTTCCTTTGACTTCGGAAAAGTCCGGGCATAGGGAATCGCTTGTGCCGCGACGGGCGCAGGCGCCCCGAAGTGAAGAGCAGCGGATAGTCCAAGGCAAAAGAGGCAAATCCTCATGCGGGGTGATTTGATTTTCATCACGGCAGGGGTTCCAGGTTGTCCACATGAATCCAGCCGTGCTGGCCGTCATGCAATTCCACTCCATACCAGTGCGGAGTGACGATCACGATGATTACCTCGGTATAAGCGGGCAACGTGGCGATGTCTGCGGCGGAATGAAAGGGGGCGCCTTTGAGTTCGATACCTGGGGCTTTGACGCGGCGGGTGAGTTCGTGACGCAACTCTTTTATTTGTTGCTCCAGCGCCTGTGAGGAAGACTGAGCCGCCGCCAGAAGCGTTTTTTCGTCATCGCGCTGGCGCAATTCGGTGGCTCTCACGAGGTTGGCGCTGTCGCGGCGGCGAATGGCTTCGAGGTTTTCCTGCTCCGTGGTTTGAATGGCGTGGAGATGATCCTCGATAACCTTCGCTTCGCTAGCTTCTACAGTGCCGTCAGAAATGTGCGGAGTGCGATGCGTAGTTTCGACGTAGAGGGCATCGATATGCAGGCGAACACGCTCTTCGCCGATGGTGGTCACGATGTAGCGGACGGCGATCGTGCCTTGGTCGGCAGCGTCCAGAAAATGGCGAGGCGCGATGGCGCCCTTGCGAATCTTGTAGAAAACCTTGCCAGATTGCTTCCAGGGTTCGAAAAGCGGCGTGGAATCCACCACTAGGGCGCCGGTCAGGACGGGCTGCTTGTCATAAATCCAGGTGCCGTGAATGGTTTGGTCTTCGAGGACTTCGCGAACGGCCTGGAGCAGGTCGTCCGGTGTCGCGGAGAATTCTCGAGTAATGCCAGGGCCCAGCGGATATTCTTTGTCATGCGCGGCGGGCAGGGAACTCGGAAAAATCAAGGGAGCAAATACAAGAAGTAAGGCGAACTGCGATAGAAAAGAGCTGGAATCCCTTCGGATTACAACCTTCTGCGTTGCTCCTGTATGTTGACTCATGATGTTCCGACCCAAACTGCTCTCGGTCTGCTGCTCATTTCGCTTCAACTCTTTGGAGTGTGAAGCGGTCTCTTGTTAGTACTGCAATTCCGTGAGGGCTGTCAAATCGAACGGTAAATTCCTAATTTGCAAGATTCCGCCCAGTAGGATGCAGCTTGTCTTGCAGAAGTGGTTCGTCGCGAGGATGCAGGGACGAGTTTGGGGTGACGCCATTCGCGGGAAGCGACTCACTTCCCAAGTAGCGGGTCCCGATTTGGGCGGAATTTCCCATGCGGAATATCGTTTTGGACGCGGAAGCCGCCCAGTCGGATCAAGGGAGCCACAGCCGCAGCGGCGATCGAATTTCTAGCGCAGCTTGTGACACTTTGGTAAGTGCACGGGGATATGCTGGATACGTAGGTCTAGGTCGAGACAGGGACCGAGATGAACTGTACGTGCACTGGGGGACGGGTGGCGCAAATTGTGGATGCGCGGCAGCTGTTTCATTCTGAAACGGAAAGGCCCTCTCTTTTGAGGCTAACCTGCTGCTTGAGCCGAAATCCGGCGCATCCTCTGTGATTGGTTCAATTTTCCCACAATCGAACAAGAAGGAAAAGGCGAGGCCGCTCCTCAAAAAACGAGCGAAAGACCGTTTAGACGGGCCACGGGGAGCGCCTGACTGTAGTGCGTTTCAACTGGCACAGCGATTGCTTTGTTACAGGGTGGGCGCCTCCGAACAAGGGGAAAGGCAACAATAGCGGACGCGTAAGGATGTGACGACCACATAGGCAACAAGGAGAGAAATGCTCAAGCGGCTCATGAATGCCGGAATCGCAACGAAGCAGATTTTGGCGATAACCGTGGTTGTGGTCATGGCCATGCTTTTGGGAGTGTTTGCGCTAGTGCAGCTAGCTGCCGTGCGTGCCACGACGGTCGACATGTCGGAGCGCAGAATCCCCGCAATCCAGGCGCTTTCGAATTTGAGAGCCGGTCTGATGAAATATCGAGTAGCCGAGATGGCTTACACGTTTGCGACCGATGATGACGAGCGCGCGCTGCGCATCGCAAACATGGAAACGGGGATGTCGGAGGTCGTAAAGGCGGAGGGGCAGCTCGAGCCATTCCTCGAGAGTCCGGAGGAGAAGAAATTATTCGAAACCGTGAAACAAGACGTCGAGCAATGCAAGACCGAAACGCAAACAATCATGGGTTACGCGAAGAGCAATAAAAACGCGGATGCGATCAGCGAGGTTTTGGGAAACGCTCTTGGGTACTTTAGTCAAAGCATGTCCGACGTCCAGGCGGAAATAGATCTAAAAGTGAGCGGGGCGGCGGAGGCCAGCAAGGCGAGTGCGGTGGTTTACAAACGGGCGCGAGTATGGATCCTAGGAATGCTGTTCGCGGTTGCCTTGCTCAGTGTTCTCATGGTGCTTGCGACCAGCCGGCTGATCGCCGGCCCTGTCAGAGAAATAAGAGAAGTGGTGAGACGGGTGGCGGCGAGGGACGTTACGAGCAAGGATTTAGCCGTCCGCAGCGCCGACGAACTCGGGGAGCTTGCCGGCAATGTCAACATGATGCAGCATAGCCTTCGAGAAGTGATCGCCTCGATCTCGGCCGGCGCAGAGCAGATCTCCGCCGTCAGTGAGAAGTTCTCAGCGACCAGCCAACAAATCACTACAAATTCGGAGGAGACTTCCACCCAAGCCAATCTCGTGTCCACAGCGACCGACCAAGTCAACCGCAACCTCCAGACCGTGGCCACCAGCACGGAAGAAATGACGACCAGCATCGGCGAGATTGCCAAGAGCGCCAGCGAAGCGGCTAGAGTGGCGGGCGAAGCGCTGAAGTCGTCGGTGGAAACGAATGCCACGGTCACCAAGTTGGGAGAATCAAGCGCCGAAATCGGCCAGGTCATTAAGGTGATCACCTCTATCGCCCAGCAGACAAACCTTTTGGCGTTGAATGCCACCATTGAAGCAGCGCGTGCCGGAGAGGCTGGCAAAGGTTTCGCCGTCGTGGCCAACGAAGTGAAGGAACTCGCTAAGCAGACCGCCAAAGCCACCGAAGACATCAGTCACCGGATTGCGGCCATCCAGACGGACACGAAAAGCGCGGTGGAAGCCATCGGGAGGATCAGCAAGATTATTGGCCGGGTGAACGACATCTCGGCGACGATCGCCTCGGCCGTTGAGGAACAGTCAGCCACGACCTCGGAAATGTCGCGCAACGTGACCGAAGCAGCCAAGGGCTCCGGAGAAGTGGCCAAGAATATCACCGGCGTGGCTACGGCAGCGCAGAGCACCTCCTCGGGCGCGACGGAATCGCAGAAGGCGGCGCAACAGCTTGCGCAGATGTCCACGGAGCTGCGCCATTTGGTCGGGCAGTTTAAGGTGGATTCGAATGGGCACGGCCAGCTCGGTTCAGTTCAAGCGGAATAGTTTCGCAACTGCTGGTTATGCGGATTCTTCCGGGGCCGCGCAGAGGTAATCAGCGAAGTCGAGGACCACACATCCGCAGAGGAAGGAATCCGGTACCAGAACCAAGTGTTAAAAAAAAATGTGATGCAGATAAGAAAACTCTTGCATTCGATTTTCGCCAAGGGTAGGATGCGCGCGGTTCAGGGACTTGAGGACTCGGCGCGCTTATCTGTCTGAGAAGCGGTGCCGCGATTCTCTATGGGCGTCTTGCTAACTGCTCCGTTTCGATTGCATGACGAATCGCGGGTATCTTCAATATCCGATGGGCTGTGTGTATCTACGCCTTATCCCTTCCACGCTGTGCTCCATTTAAATTGCTCGTTTGGACCGTTAGCGCCTTGTGTGCTTTAAGCTGAGGAGGCAACATGTCCCACTGGGATTCCACCTTGCTGAACAAGAAAATGCGGTATCACGCATTTTCTGCTCTAACTGCGACTGTGGTTCTTGCCGTTTTGCTTGTGGACACCCGCCCGGTTTCTGCCCTTCCCATTCCCGGGGCATCGGTGCGTGCCATTCCTGCATTCGCGCGAAAGTACGGCATGCCGTGCTCTGCGTGTCATCAGGCATGGCCCATGCTGAGCCCGTTCGGACAGGCGTTCAAGGACAACGGCTACCAACTGGGCAACGAGCGCGACGCCCCCATCTATCAGAACCCTGCGTATTGGCCGGTGACATTCCGCATCACCCCTATTTGGCACCGTGAGAACGAAAACCGCGCCCAAGTGGACGACCCCACCAGCACCACCGGTGGACAGATCGAAGGTAACGTCACGACGCACGGATTTGATTGGAGCGGCCTCGATTTCCATACTGGCGGCACGCTCGCAAAAAACGTCTCCTTCTACGTGCTGCCTTCCTCAGACAACACGGGCGCTTTCCACTTTGAAACAGTGTTTGCCCGTCTGGACAATATTGCGGGCAGCAGTTGGTTCAACATCAAGCTCGGTAAATTCGAGCTCGATAACCTGCTGTCAGAGAAGCGCATCCTTACGCTGACAAACGTTTCCGGCGTTTATACCAACTATCATTTCCAGCCTGCTACGGAGAACAACGGACTCAATCCCGCCTTCCCCTTGTTTACGTTTGGAATTGGCGACAATCAAGTCGGACTCGAGGTGATGGGGCATTCCAAGGATGATCGGACGCGCTACTCTGCCTCGATCTTGAGCTCCAACGACGGGAGCCCGAACCTGCCAACGAGCCGCACCTACGACGCCTTCTTTACGTTCAGCCAAGCTTTCCAAGCCGGAAGTCTTGGACTGCAGCGCATCGGGGCGTTCGACTATATCGGGCAAGCGCCCACATATTTTCAGTTCACGGAGGGCAACACCAGCGGCATCCCCGGTAATGCTGCTTTCGGTCTGCCCGGCACAGGTATTGGCAATAGGTCCTTTTACCGCGCGGGCTTGATCGGCCAGTTTTACATCAAGAAGTATGACCTTACCGCGATGTATTTCCATTCAGCCAGACAATAAATATCTGGCAACGGGCACGCCGTCAGAATCGCTGCCTACGGCACGCTCCCAACCGGCGCGCAAAACGCGGTTTGGAACGGCGCGCTGTTTGAAAGCCATTACACACCCAACCCGCAATTTATCTTGATCCAGCGCGTCGAGTTGGTGCGCATGTCGCAGCAAGCGCTTCCGATTGTTGCTGGAACTCCCTATACGCCCGGGATAAGCGTTCCCTCGTTGAGCTTCGGCAACGAGGACGTCTACACCTTTGGCGGACGCTACTACCCTTTCATCTCCAGCCGTGCAGGTTTCGCCTTTCACGGTGAATACGCCTTCAGCCATCAGATTGGCACATCGCCGATAACCGGCCAGAACCTTGATTTCAGCAGTTTGCTTGTTCGGCTTTGACTTCGCGTTCTAAGGGGGAAGACGATGAGAAAAATGAATATTACAAAATGTCTTGTAGCAATCGCCGCCCTCTTTGCTGCGCCGCTGCTCGTTTCGGCGCAACAGGGCGAATCACACATCGGCAAGTCGTCTGGCAACGCGGGCGCCGGGAAGCAGCTTTATTTTCGTTATTGCTGGGGCTGCCATGGCTTCCGCGGAGACGGCAACGGCGAGAATTGGCTTCCCACCGGCTCCTACCCGAACGCGCCGTACCTGAACATACAACCGCGAAATTTCGTGGCTGCGACGTTTAAGTGCCGCTCGACACCGACGGGAACTTTGCCGACGGATCAAGATATCTACAACTCGCTGGAGCGGGGGCTCACCAATTCCAATATGCCCTCGTGGATTACCCTGACAAACCAGAACCGGGCCGACCTGGTAGCCTTCATCAAAACGCTCTCGGACCGCTGGAAGACCGAAAAAGCCGGGGCGGAGATTAATGTTCCGGCGGAGCCGGCGCTCACCGTGCAGAGCATCCAGCACGGTAAAGAACTGTTTACCAAGCTGGAATGCTGGAAATGCCACGGTCCAGAAGGGCGTGGAGATGGACCTTCGGCATCCACTCTCACCGACAGCAACGATCAGCCTATCCGGCCCTACAATTTCGCAGCGGGCTCGCGCTTCAAGTGCGGCACCACGAACCACGACCTCTACAAGATATTTATGACAGGACTGGATGGCACACCCATGCCGTCCTTTGCTGACGTCATCAAGCCCGAAGATGCGTGGGATCTCGTGCATTACTTGCGAACTCTGCAAGTCAGCCACAAGAGCCCGGAGCTAGCACTTTGGGAAGGCACGAAAGAGGGCGCCGAAATCGTAAAAGCACAGAAAGTCCGCGGAACCCCGACGGGTGCGGGGGTCGCGCAATAACTCGACAGCAGTTGCAGAGAAATTTGGGAGGGATGAATCGAATGCGAGTAAAGAATGTATTTTTGGCAGGAGTCGCAGTCCTTGCAGTCTCGATGCTGGCCCCTGCTCGGCCCAGCGGCGGGACCGTAAGCGGCAAAATCACCTATGAAGGCACGCCGGCCAAGCAGAAGCCGATCGACATGTCCAAGGAACCGACTTGCGCGAAGCAATACACCACTCCTCCGACGACGGAAACGGTCGTCACCGGCCCGAACAATGCTCTCGAGAATGTCGTGGTTTATATTTCCGCGGGAGCGCCGGATGAGGCGCGCTCCTTCCAAGGCGGCGGTGTTTACGCAGAAGGGCTGCCGCTATTTGCCCCACGTTCTCGCCTTCCAGGTGAACCAGGAACTGAATGTGTTGAATGACGATCAGACGTCGCACAATATCCATCCGCTCGCCAAGATCAATCGCGAGTGGAACAAGTCGCAGCCGCCGGGATCGCCTCCGATCGTTGACAAATACGACAAGGCGGAAATGATCCCCGTGAAGTGCAATATCCATCCGTGGATGCACGGTACGTTCGCCGTGATGAAGAATTCTCACTTCGCGATTTCTGGAGCGAGACGGAAGCTTTACGCTTCCCAACCTGCCGCCGGGAAAATACACCGTCACGGCGTTCCATGAATCCTACGGCGATCAATCGCAAGAAGTGACGATTTCGGGAAGCGAAACGAAAACCGTGAGCTTTACGTTTCAAGGCCAAACCCTACTAGGAAATCGCGCGTGGCGTTGTGGATTCTAAAGCTCAAACGACTTAAATCAATTGTTCTAGGTTTCGAATTATGCATGGCGTGAGTTCCGGCATGGTTGAGGTGCTATGGGAAAACTGTTTGGAGTTATCCTGACGATCATTGCGCTCGCTTCCGCATATCCGATCGTGACCCACATGTACGTGCAGCCGGTGGACATCTCCACGCACGGGCATGCCATTGATGAGCAACTGGCGGACACCATGGCGGAAGCCGGGCTTTCGTTTGTGCTGGCTCAACTTCTATTGGCTTTTTGTGTGTGGAGATTTTCCAATCGGAAGGACGGCGTCCAAGGTCTTCCACTTGCCTGGGGTGGCGCGAGATTGATGGTCGCAGCCGCGTTTATTCTTGTAGGAACGGAAGTTCTGGCTTTGGGCGTTCTTGGACAAAAGGCCTGGGCCGAAGTGTATTTTACGGCGCCCAAACCGGACGCCCTTGCAGGTCCAGGCGCAGGCTGGCCAATTTGCATTTTATTTCCGATATCCCGGACCGGACGGGAAGTTTGGCCCTCTTCATCCAGACAAAATCGATGAAGGAAATCAAAACTATTTCGGCCTGGATCCCGCGAATGACGTGGAAGCGCGAGATGACATCGTCACCGCGGAGATGGCCATTCCCGTAAACCGCGAAATTCATCTGCTGATGCACTCGAAAGACGTGGGACATTCCTTCTATGTTCGCGAGCTGAGAATTCAACAGGATTTTGTGCCCGGGCTGGACCTCTCGCTCCATTTCACGGCGACCCAGACGGGCCATTTCGAAATCCTATGCACGCAACTCTGCGGGCTTGGTCATTACAATATGAAGGCGTACCTCAACGTTTTGTCTCA
The DNA here is from genome assembly GCA_963804545.1 of uncultured Acidobacteriota bacterium. Lineage (GTDB taxonomy): Bacteria > Acidobacteriota > Terriglobia > Acidiferrales > UBA7541 > Acidiferrum. The sequence continues at coordinate 1,215,394 of CAWDQW010000002.1, read as the reverse complement.
AGAGGATTTTGATAAGTGGATGAAACAGAAAGTGTCGGAGCAATAGCTCAGACTAGCTGGCTGAGCTTGCCGGAATGGAGTTGGTTGGTGCTTCTCTCGGGAGCGAGGTGCACATTTGGAAGAAGCGCTGAAATCCCAGGCTCACGCGCACGCGCCGCCGCAAGGCTTTCTTAGAAGTATGTGTTCAGCCTCGATCACAAAGTGATCGGCAAACAATACTATGCGCTCGCCCTGGCAGCCGTCTTTATGGGAATGGTGCTGTCCTGGCTGATGCGGTTTCACTTGGTTTGGCCGAACGCGAAAATTCCCGGGCTTGAGCTTATCGCAAAAACGGGCGCGCCTGGCGGCATTATCACTCCCGAATACTATCTTTCGCTTCTCACCATGCACGGCACGCTCATGGTGTTTTTTGTCCTCACCAACGCGCCATTCGCCGGCTTCGGCAACTATTTCCTTCCGATCCAGATTGGCGCGGAAGACATGGCGTTTCCCTCGCTTTAATATGATGTCGTTCTGGACGACCTTTGTGGCTTTCGTCGTTCTGGTGCTGGCTTCTTCATTCCCGATGGTCCGCCGATTTCCGGCTGGACGGCGTATGCTCCGCTGAGCGCGATTGGAAAGGATGCGGGCCCCGGCCTTGGCTGGGGGCAGAATCTCTGGGTCATTTCCATCGCCATTTTTTGTATCGGGCAGTTGCTCGGGTCGCTGAATTTCATCGCCACAACTTTGGATTTGCGCGCCAAGGGCATGACTCTCATGCGTATGCCGATTATCCACCTGGGCGTGGTTCATCACTTCGTGCATCGGGTTGCTTGCGTTCGCCGTGCTATTGCCGGCCTGCTTGCTCTTGCTGCTCGATCGCATGGCCGGAACAAGTTTCTTCATCCCCTCCGGACTCGTGGTCAGCGATCGATTGCAGAACCACGCCGGCGGTTCGCCACTTCTGTGGCAGCACTTGTTCTGGTTCTTCGGGCACCCCGAAGTCTACATCGCCATTTTGCCGGCGGTCGGGATTGTCTCGCACGTTCTGACCAACAGCCTGCGCAAGCCCCTCTTGAGCGCGAAAGTGATCATCTATTCGATGATGTCCATTGGCTTTCTCAGTTGGATGGTATGGGGACATCACATGTTCGTCAGCGGCATGAATCCTTTCTCGTCGCTGCTTTTCTCGTTTCCCCACGCTCACCATCACCATACCCGCCACCATCATCACGCTGATCTGGCTGGGAAGTTTGTATGGGGCGAACATACAGATCAATACCGCATCCTTTTTTGCGCTTGGGCTTCATTTCCATGTTTGTCAGCGGCGGCGTGAGCGGATTCTTTCTGGCGCAGCCGTCGATCGATATCTACCTCCACGCTACGTATTTCGTAGTCGGGCACTTCCACATGGTAATGGGAGTTGCGGCCATTTTTGCCATTTTCTCCGGAACCTATTTCTGGTTCCCCAAGATGACCGGGCGCATGATGAACGAGACTCTCGGCATGCTCCATTTCTGGATCACGTTCGTCGGCACCTACTGCATCTTCATGCCGTTCCATTATCTCGGGCTTGTCGGCAATGTGCGGCGCTATTCGTCCTTCGTGGACGATTTCATGCCGGCGCTTATGCCGCTGCACAAATTCATCACCATTGCGGCTCTCACCACCGGCGCCGCGCAATTTATTTTCCTTTTTAACTTGATCCACAGCCGTTTTCGCGGAAAGCAGGCATCCGCAAATCCGTGGAGGGGGACCTCGCTGGAATGGAGCATTCCGTCTCCTCCGCCTTGGAACAATTTTGGTGGGGAGCATCCGATTGTTTATCACGATCCCCATCAGTATGGCGTGAAAGGATCCACCGGCGATTTCGTGATGCAGACTTCTCCAGAGCAGATATTGAACGAATAGAGCCCGCGATGTGCGGCGCAGCGAAAATGTGATTTACAAAGCTGAATTTCCGCTAAAAGGAACTCATGTCAACCACGATACATTCGTCCCTGGTTCTGCCCCGCCGCTCGGATCTGGGCAAGGGATCCGAGAGCGGAATTTGGATCGCGTCTGTTTGCGATCACCATGTCGTTTGCAGCATTCACGAGCGCGCTATTCATCCGGCAGGCTTCCACGGATTGGACGCATATTGCGCCGCCCCGCATCTTGTTTGCCAGCACGGCTATTCTGCTCTTCAGCAGTCTCACTAATTGAGATGTCGCGGCGTGGATTCGACGGAATCGCCCCGCAAGTTTCCCAGGTAAAGGAACGAGGGAAGGGGCTGATGCTGCTCGCAGCCACATTGCTCCTCGGCCTGCTATTTGTGGGTGGACAGTACTTGGCATGGAGAGATCTTGCCGCCCAGGGACTTTACCTGGCCACGAATCCCAACAGCTCGTTTTTCTATCTTCTGACCGGCGTCCACGCATTGCATGTTCTCGGCGGCATTGCGGCTTTGGGTTATCTGCTTGCGCTAGCTGTCCGCTCGCGGCTCTGTCCGGCGAAACCTGGTAAATGGCGTGGCCATCTACTGGCACTTTATGGCCGCTCTCTGGGTTTATCTGCTCGTCGTCATTTGCGTACGTCTGTAATCGCAAAGGGGGAAGAAAAAACTGTGAGCGAGTCAGAAGTGGCCATGCATGGCGCTGAGCGGTTCCTCTGGCGGAGGGTTCGCCATACGGCATTCCTTCCAGAAAATTGACGATGTGGCTGTTTATTATCTCCGACGCCATGACGTTCGGAGCGCTGCTTTTCGGATATGGCTATTTGCGCACGGCGAGCACCGATTGGCCCGCTCCGTTCCGCTTTAATCCGAGCATATTGAATGTCATGATCATGACCTTCATTTTGCTCACAAGCAGCCTGACCATGCTTGGAGCGGTCGATGCCGCCAAAGCCGGCGACAAGGCGAAAGCCCGGCGTTTTCTGTGGTCCACGATGTTATTGGGAGTGATCTTTGCCGGCCTTCATATCCGTGAATGGATTGGGCTTATTGATGAAGGCGTCAGTATGTTCCAAAACCCTTGGGGTTCGCCGCTCTTTGGCGCGACCTTCTTCAGCATAACCGGTTTGCATTTGCTTCACGTTACGGGAGGCGTTGTGGCCATTGCCGTCGTTTCGCGCGGGTTTTCGCGAGGCAGCTCACTGCGGGTCATGTGGAAGCCACGGGCTTATACTGGCATTTTGTGGATCTAGTATGGATGTTCGTTGTTCCGTTGGTCTATTTGCTGAACCTTGCCCGATAGCGCCGGCGGAGTGCGAAACGAGGGAAATATGGCAGCGTCAAAAAAATCAGGGAACGTGATCGTAAAATATCTTCCTGTTTACTTCGTCTTGATCGCTATCGCTGGTCTGGAAGTCGTGCTCGCGTATCAAGGCTTTTCGCCGGGAGTGCTTATCGCTATCCTGCTCACTCTCGCGTTTTGCGGGGGTCGCTAGCGGTCATGTACTTTATGCACCTCAATGAAGAACGCCGCAGCCTTTTTTTGACGTTGATCCCTGCGGTCATTTTCGTTCTAATAATGATGAATATGCTGTGGTCCGATAGTTTTCGCCTGCTGCATATGAAGCCTTTCGCGCACTGAGCGAGTTGTTTCGGGCAGGGAAAAGCTAAGGAATAGGCTTTGGGGAGGGGACGCGCAGGGCGCTCCTCCAGCGTGTGGGATCGAACTCGAACGGGGCATTCGCTATGAAGAAAATCAACCTGACTTCGAAATTCTTATCACGCAGTTTGGCCTTGCTGGCGGGTCTACTGCTGCCGGCGCTGACATACGCGCAAAACTGTGCGTTGTGCTACACGCAAGCTGCCGGCTCTGGATCTCGCTTGATCCAAGCGTTGCGCAGCGGCATTCTCATCCTGGTTTTTCCTCCGATGTTGATCTGCGCTGGACTCGCCTTCATGGCCTACAGAAAGCGCAATCAGTTCAACGAAGAGTAGCTCGCCGGCTCAGGGAAGATCGAGGTCCAGAGCATAGATGTCCGTCATGCCGCGTTCAATCATCACGTAAAATGAACCGGCCCGGTCTAAACCGGTGAAGTAGCAGTGTGCTGGCGCTTCCGCGCAGCAGCTCCCCAAAGCCAAAAACTCGCTCTACCTTTCGCAGAGTGAATGTTCGCCGCGAAATATGGATTCTTGATCATCGATTTGGTCCTGAAAATAGATCATCAGAGCTATCACGCGACCAGTGCAGCGACTCAAGCAGGCCCCCGGAAGCGAGCAGAGTCCATCTGGATTTTTGCATGTCGTAGACCAGAAGTCTTGCGCCTGGCTTATCGATCGCCGCGATATACCGGCCGTCGGGCGACCAACGGGGTTCCGTCAGACTCTTTCGACCTCCGGCAACTCCTTTAGCATTCCGGTCGTGGGCTCCAGCGTATAGAGTCCATAGTCGGATTGGGCTTTTTGGTTTCGCATGGACACGACGATGCGATAGCCATCTGGCGACCAATCCGCCTCCGAGCCTTCCCATCCGCCGGGAAGCACCGGATGAAGAGATCCTCCGTCGGGGGAAATGAAAGTAAATGTTCCGTGGCTGATTTTGGCGGGCGCCTGTAAAGAGAATTAGTTTGCCGTCTGGCGACCACCGCGCATAGCGGCCGTGCAGCGGAGCAATCGTTAATGGAATGCGCGCTTCGCCATTGAACCGGCTGCGCCAAAGGGAATCATCGGGGCTGTCCGAATAGACGACCATTTCATCGTCAGGCGAAATAGCTTGCCTGCGCGATCGGATGTATCCAGATTCAGTGTCGAAATGCGCTGTGTTTGCGGGTCAATTTTTTCCAACTCCCGATGCGAGCGGAAACTGAAAGCAAAAATGCGCGAACCCATCTGGGCGGGAATCGTGACGTGCAGAGAGTCCGGACCGCTGGTCAGCGGGAATGGCTCGTGATGTGAGCGGCGGAACCAGTTCCACGCATTCCGAATGCCCCATAAGTTGCAGTCGTATTCCTTCGCATCCCGGAAAACAGAAAATATTTGCCGTCTGCTGTCCAATTTCCAGCGGATTGGCGTGAAGGATGCTCTGTCTTTGACAGAATTGCGTGCAGTCCATTGCCTTCTGGCGGTCATTTCCCAGATCGATTTGTGTGCCGAACTCTCCGAGATCCAGTGTGAACCGGATGCTTCCTCCGTCGGGCGACCAAGCTGGTGAACGCGGATGGCCTTCTACATGAGCCAATTGCCGGTTTTGCGTGCCGTCGCGATGGATTGTGTATAAACTTTGCCCACGCACGAATACGATCTGCGTCCCGTCAGGGGACCATGCTGGATCAGCTCCGTGGCCTGTCCCAGCCTGCGGGGCTCTCCTCCTTGAACCGGCCAGAGCCAGAGAGGCATCTCTTCGTCGCGGCCGGTGAACTGCCCGATCAGAAACTGAGAGTGGTCGGGAGAGATAGCGAAGAGGCGTGTGTTTTCAAAGGGCGTCGCCATCTTCTCCGCATTACCGCCTTCCACGGAAGTCTGCATCAAATTCCAGTGGCCATCGTTACGTTCCAGAAAGAAAATTCGCGTTCCGTCGGAGACGATTCCTCCCCACTCGTCAATCCGGCCAGCATTGGTAATGCGCGCCATATGCTGCATGCTGGGATGCGGCACAGGGTAGACGATGAAGAAGAGCAGCCAGGATCCAAACAGAATTGCGATAGAAAGCAGGATCAGGTCGAACCGTTTTTGGGTGCGTTCCGCCCTTTCGCGGTCCCAATCCGGCGGGGTAGCGAACCCCTGCGCAATGTCGGGCGGCAGGTGCAGACGTACTTCGATAGATTGATCGCCATTACCCAGTCGCGCGAGCCGCCCCTCTTGGACGGATGCGACTGCATCATTAATAGTCTGGATGGGGGCCAGGAAGCGATATCCCTGCCGGGGCACGGTCTCGATAAATCTGGGATTTTCCGCTTCGTCCTGCAATGCCGCACGAAGCTTTTTTAAGGCCGCATTGAGGCTGCCGTCAAAATTGACGTGGGTTCCTTCCGGCCAGAGCGCCTGGCGGCATTGCTCTCGAGTCACAATCTCGCCCGGTTGTTGAAGAAGGAGTGCTTAGAATTCGGAACGGCTGTACCTGCAGCCTTGAGGCGCGTGCCTTGCCGACTGAGAGTTCCTCGCGCAAGGTCCGCTTCGAAGAGTCCGAATCTGCACCCTGCTCCCTGTCGAAATCTCAGCTCCGGGCAAAGCCATACCCCCTGCTCAGGTCGGCGCAAACTGTAACATAAGCTCGGCCCCAACCAAGAGCTAGTTCATGTGACCTTATATCTCTATCATAAGCGATAGAGTTAAGCAGGTCATACTATTTTCAGGCGTAATCCGTTTGACCATGTTATCACATAGAGTAGTCCAGAGGGCGGAGTTCCGCGGCGGTGTACAGGCAGAAATCACCCGTCACCACCGCAACCTACTAGTAGGCTGATAGGAGGCCTAGGACTAGAAAATTAGCCCGTAGTCCCAGAACCATCGAAACGCTCGCCGTTGCGAGCCCTGAACCGCATCAAAAAAGCCTCCTGACGCGGGCGTTTCGATTCCAATAATGGCTCATTGAGTTCACTCCTCTCCGATTGATTCTTATCCTCTTTTCACGCGCCTTCCCCTACTTCTCCAGCTTGTGCATGAATCCGCTTAATCACCCAACGACAGGAGTGTGGACTCCCGAACACCGGCCCCCGCTTTGAGCGCCCGGGTCTCTGCAGTTTCCTTGCTACGGGGTCATCGGCAGGGTTCTGCCTATGCCTCGGGATCGATGCCAGTCCCTAAGGGTTAATGTCTCTTTAGGAATCGCCAATGAGGTTTCTCCAGGTTTGGCGATAGCCGGCATTAAAATTTCCTAGCTTGGAGCTCATTTGAATCAGTTGCAAGCTGAAAAGGCGCCGATTGCTGCCTGGCGCTGGCAAATGGCCGCGTCCAGGTCAATCTCGACGGAATCTAATGTTAGAAAGAGGAGGACGGAACAGGAATGCGATGGGAAAAACTGTTATCGCAGCGCTAACTGATGGTGTCCCTCCCGGCGATGGCCGGCTCCGGGACTGGGACCATCTCTGGAAGAGTCACTTTTACGGGCACGCTGACGAAGCCCGAAGCCATTAATATGTCCAAACAGCCCGAATGCGTGAAAATGTATTCTCGAAGGCCGCTGATGACGGAGAAAGTCGGTCCCCGGACCGGATAACGCACTGCAAAATGTTGTGGTGTATATTTCCGCAGGCGATTCAGAGAACTCTCCAGTCCCCGCTACCCCCGTGAATTTCGATCAGCAGAATTGCCGCTACGCCACCCACGTCCTTGCATTTCGCGTGGGGCAGGACGTAAATATCTCCAACAGCGATCCATTTGGGCACAATATTCACCCGCTAGCGAAAATCAACCGCGAGTGGAACAGGATTCAGCCTCCTGGCACCCCGCCGTTCTCTTATTCTTATGACAAGGAGGAATTCATTCCCGTAAAGTGCAATATTCACTCGTGGATGCAGGCCTATTTTGTAGTATTGAAGACCTCGACATTTTGCTGTTACCGGGGAGGATGGCCAATTCCGGCTTCCCGAACTTCCACCAGGCAAATATACGGTGACTGCCTGGCATGAAACCTACGGGACACGCAGGCAGGAAATCACCATCTCCGGAAGCGAAACTCGAGCAGTCAACTTTGTTTTTCAAGCCTCACACTAACTAAAAGCTATCCGCACCCGCCAATAGGGCGATCACCCGAGGACCTGCAGTGGCCGCTCATCAGCCACCGCCGCAGGATCGGATTGGCCATTGGAGTCTCCCTCGCCTCCAGAATCGACTCCCACAATCAGTCAACCTTACCGGAAGTCGTAACTCGCCGGATTTAAAAAATGCATACGAGATATCACTTTTTTAATGAAGGCGCTTATGACTCTTTGGGGAAACCCTCACGGTTTCTTTATGCGGTTCCATCTACGTTGGTCGCATTGCAGTGCGCGCATAAATCGCGCGCGAGAGACCAGGGGACCTCAAATGTCAGGCAAAATATCGATGCTATTAGTCGTCATCTTGTTGGTGGCGTCGTGGGCCGTCGGGCAATCGACGTTCGGCGGAATCGTTGGGGTGGTAAAAGATCCGAGTCAGGAGGCCGTCGGGAACGCACACGTCACGCTCACCAGCTTGGAGGACCGGACTCAGCGCACCACGAGCACCGACGCCAACGGAGAGTTCGAACTCATCAATCTAAAGCCCGGGCTGTACGAACTCGATGTGCACTCGGATGGCTTCGCGGAATACAAGATTTCTTCGCTTGAGCTTGCCGCTCGCCAGAGTCTTCGTCTCGACGTAGCTCTCAGTTTGGCCGGCTCAACGCAGACTGTGGAAGTCACTGGCGAAGGCGGGCCGGTGATCAACACGGAAAACGGCACCATCGGCGACACGAAGGATTTCAAAGAACTGACCGGCCTTCCCGTAAATTATCGAGGCGCCACCACGAGCCCGTTGGCGATGCTGGCCACCGTTCCCGGTGCGCAGCAAGATGCCAATGGCAATGTGTCCGTGGGTGGCGGCCTTCCTTCACAGGTGCAGTATTCCGTCGACGGGTCCTCGACCGTGAACATTCGCCAGAACGGGGCGCTCGGAAACATGAACCCGTCCTCCGAACTCATCAGCGAGTTCAAGGTTACGCAGTTCAATAACAACGCGGAGTTTGCGCAGATCGGCGATGTAACAATTTCCACCAAGAGCGGCACCGATCAATTCCACGGCAGCGCTTTCGAGTACTTGCAGAACGACGCGTTTGATGCGGAGGTCTGGAACTCCGGAGACAAGCCGCACAAGGCTTTTAATACTTTCGGCGGCAGCCTTGGTGGTCCGCTGGTTCTTCCCAGACTTTCCAAAGGCAAGACTTTTTTCTTCACCGACTTCGAAGCCAATCGCCGTCGCTTTACCACCGACCTTTTTCTGTTTGTCCCCTCGAACGCCATGCGCGTGGGCAATTTTTCCGCGCTTTCGACTCCGCTGATGGATCCTTTCACAGGCAAGCCCTACCCTGGAAATATAATTCCGAGCGGGAGTGCGTGCGCCAATTCGCTGGATTGCATCAACCCCGTCGCCATCAGCTTGCTCAACAACTATCTACCGGCGCCGAATATCAATGTGAGCCCCGCCGATTTTGGCTCGGAAGCCAACTATTTGCAGCAGACCCCGACGCCCAGCGACACGAATGGTTTCGACACCCGCCTTGATCGCACCATAACTTCGAAGCAATCCATGTTCGTGCGATGGAGCTGGAAGCACATCAGCGCGCAATCTCTGACGGATACTGCCCTGGGCACGGTGAACAATTTTCTGCCGCCCGATCAGGACTCCGAGCACAACAACAATCTCATCGTTTCGCACAACTACCTCATCACCAACAATCTTGTGAACGAAGCCCGCTTTGGAGTCTCTTTATGGCAATTCCAGGTAAATTTTCCGATCGAAGGCGCGTCGGCAATTTCGACTCTTGGACTTACCGGACTGGACCTCAGCGACCATCCCGACACGGGAGCTTTTCCCATCTTCAATTTCAGCGACGATTCGGGCAATTACTCGCCCATCGGCCGGGACAAAGATGGCACAACCAAATCGCAGACGATCCAATTCGCTGACAATTTGAGTTGGATCAAAAGTCACCACACCATGAAGTTTGGCGTCGACGTGCGCCATGTTCGCTACCAGGACCTCGAAAGCTTCGGCGGCGCTGACGATTTTGGCGCGTTCACTTTTGACCAGGGAATTTTCACGGGCAACGCGTTCGCCAATTTGCTGCTGGGATTGCCCACGAAGACTTACGTTGCGCAGTCCGGCCCCGATGTACACGCCCACACCATTCAAACCGGCATCTATGCGCAAGATGAATTTCGGTGGAGCGACCGGCTAACCTTGACCTTTGGACTTAGATGGCAGGCGCTTCCGGCGTTCGTAAGCGATCTGGGGAATCTCACCGCGTTTGACGTTCACAACGGCGGCATCATCATCCCAGTCGGAAACCAGCCGCGGCCTGGTTTTCTTGCGAGCATTAATACATGCAACCCCGCAGATCCCGCCAACGCCGACGATCCTTGCGGTACGCCGACGGCGGCGGATATCGCGCTTGGTTGCGTCCCCGTTCTAGGCGCTTCTCCCAGCATGCCCTGCGCTCCCATCGAGTATGCCAATCAGGTTGGCCTTGGCCCGGGCCTGCGTGAGTTCTATTGGAAGAATTTTCAGCCTCGACTCGGCCTTGCGTATCGGCCCTTTGGCAACAACAAGACCGTGGTACGCGGCGGCTTCGGCATTTTTACGATGACCAATCTTGGCCAGCTCTCCTTCAACACCACCAACATCGACGTCTCCGTCGTCCGCACCACAGCCAATTCTTTCACCAACGGCCAGCCGGCCTACCAATTTCCAAGCGCGCGGACGTTGGACGATCCTTCGACAATCGCCGGCACGGGCGATTTCTACCAAAATACCCTCACCAATTACCGCGACCCTCAATCGGCGCAGTGGAATCTGACTGTGGAGCGCGAACTCGCCCCCGCCATTACGCTTCGCGAGAGCTATGTTGGGATGAGCTCCTACCGGATGAGCCAGACTGTCGATCTCAACCAAGTCGAGCCGAGCACGATTGCTCCAAACCCTAACCCCAAGCCTTATCTCAACTGGGGCCGTATTCTCTCGACAACGAATTCGGGACACGTGAATTACAACGGACTGCAATCCGAGCTCAACATGCGGGCGCGCGGCGGCCTTACTTTCCAGGCCAGCCATGTGTGGGCCAAAAGCCTCGGCAACATTGGCGGCGACGATCCCACCACGTTTAATCCGGAAATTATCTACGGCACGCCGGTGGCCAACCGTTTCGATCTTGGTCGCCAACCGCGGTAACATGGCAGACACACGCCGCAATCGCTTTCTGCTTTCCGCCGTTTACGATTTGCCTGTCGGCCAGAATCGCAAATTCTTTTCGCGCATGAACCGCGCTACTGATCTTGCGTTTGGCGGGTGGTCCCTGAGCACAGTCAGCCTCTGGGAAACGGGTCCTTATCTCACGCCCATTACCAGCTCAAGCTACGATCCTGGGAATCTGAGTCTTTCGTATCGTGGCGCTTTCCAACGGCCCGATTGCATTGGCAATGGCAACATCGCGAATCTTGCGACTGGCAGCATGTTCAGTCTAAGCGCCTTCAATCCGATTCCGTCGGGTCCAGTCGGAAACTGTGGAGTTGGTATTCTCGAAGGCCCCGGCACGAGCACGATTGCAGCGGGACTCTCCAAGACATTTCATTTGAACGAACGGATGCGCCTTCGTTTTGAGGGAACTTTTACCAATCTGCTCAACCACCCAAACTTTGCGCCGCCTCCAACAAACGTGACGTCGTCATCTTTCGGAATCGTCCAGAGCGTTCAAACCGCGGAGAACAGCGGGAACCGCACTGGCCAGCTCGGGCTCAGGTTTGAGTTTTAGGTCGCGCAATCCTCGCTCTTCTTATGATTTCGAGGAAGACTCGCTTTCCGTGTCGCGCGCTTCACTGAGGGCGAGGATTTGCCTCGGCTTTTCCAAGACGTGTAACAGCGCGGATATCGCCATTTTTACAAGATCAAAGACTTACTCATGTTCGAGCACCTGACAAGACAGTGGCGAGGCGAAACACTAGTGCGAGGCGGCCGGTTGGCGGCTAATGTTATGGCAGTGCGCGCGGCTCAATCGAGCGGCAATTCTATCGTCCAAACTCTCCGGGCTCTTTTCAGCACTCGCTCACACTTCAGCAGAGTTTCGCGCCCGCTGCCTTCCGAATCGTAAAACTCCATCCTCAAGATCTCCGCGGCCTGTTGAAGCGCCTCGACAGTATCCGGTGAGTCCTCGATCACTCGCTCCACCACACTCTTCCGGGGCGTCGAAGCTTCAAGCTTTTTCGCTGAACCGAGAAGTCGTAACCCCGCCATCGCCGTCTGGGTCTCTGCATAGGTCTCGGCCAGGTTCCTGCTGGCTTCCCCGAATCTCTCGGCAAGGGAGTTTGATTCAGCCAGCAAATGCTTGCCGCGTTTTCGCAGTGTTCCGCTCATTCTTGAGAGTGCGGCAATTCTGCGTCGCTCAGCTCCCACGCAACTAAGAACATCTGCTGAGCGCCTGGGCAGCGATGGCCGTCGAACATTCTTTGGTCTCTTCAAGAAACCTCCTTGCATCCACATATTCACGAAAGCAGCTACCAGCGGGTCTCACGCGGCGATGGAGGGGTAGGTTCGAGGGCCAGAAGCGGCCGCGCGTCGTCTGGAGAGGTCTAGCCATGACAATAGCAGGATTCACGAGAGTTGGCGCTTTTATTGGGCCTGCGAGGCTGCTCTTTCATACAAGACTCCTCAGAAGGCGTCCTTCAGAAGGAAGCCCCGCTCGTACTAAATAATAAAAGTACTGATAATAGATAAGAAGGTGTTGTCCCCGAAGGAGAATATGGACTAGAATCGGGCGCGAACGATTGTCCTGGTGACTTGGGGAGCAGGGAACGCCCTCATCGGCCCATTGCACATTCCGGAATTTGCGTTGAGCCTGTGATTCTCCCGCAGGTGGGGCGCCCGTGGCCCCGAAGACCTAGGGGAATTTATGAGCCCGAAACCTGTGCGCAAAAACATTGAACAAGACCTTACGAATCCAGAAAGCGCACCACCGGCCGCACACGAGGATGACACCACGATTGTGGCTATCGGTGCTTCGGCTGGCGGCATAGAAGCTCTGACGGATCTCATGACCCACCTCCCATCTGATACGGGGTTGGGGTTCGTCCTCGTGCAACACCTTGACCCCAAGCATCACAGCATTCTTACAGAGTTGCTGGCCAGGAAGACGGCGATGCCGGTAACCGAAGTGTCCGAAGGCATAGTGGTGAAACCCAACCATGTTTATGTCATTCCGCCCAACGCCATGTTGTCCATTTCCGGCCTGACCTTGCATCTCGCCCCTCGCGAGGAATCACGCGGCACGCACATGTCCGTGGACTACTTCATGCGCGCCCTTGCCGAACAAAAGGGAAATCGTGCCATCGGCGTCATATTGTCCGGCTCGGGCACCGACGGAACTCTGGGCATGGCAGAGATTCAGACCCACGGCGGCGTGACTTTTGCCCAGGATGAAGCCTCCGCCAAGTACGACGGCATGCCGAGAAGCGCAGTCGTCGCCGGCTATGTCGACTACGTGCTTTCCCCCGAGGGCATCGCCAAGGAACTCACTCGTATCGCACGCCATCCCTACGTTTCCCGCGACTCGCTCCCACAGGCGGCGGAAGCCGCCCCGATCGCCGCCGCCGGGCTGCACTCCATTTTCCAGGTTTTGCGCAGGCTCACGGGCGTGGACTTCACGCACTATCGCCAAACCACCATTTTGCGCCGCATCCAGCGGCGCATGGTGGTCCACAAAATCGACCAAATCGAAGACTATGCCAAGTTTGTCCAGGTCCATCCGGCAGAAGTCAAAGCGCTCTACCAGGACATGCTCATCAACGTTACGAGCTTCTTCCGCAGTCCGCGCGTCTTCGATGCCATGAAATTAACGGTGTTCCCCGCGATCCTGAAAAGCCTCTCTCGCGAGCGGGGCATCCGTATATGGACTCCGGGGTGCGCCTCCGGAGAGGAAACCTATTCGATCGCTATCGCTTTGCTCGAGTTCCTGGGCGACAAAGCGGCCCAAATCCCAATTCAGTTTTTCGGCACGGATGTGAGCGATTTGAGCGTGACCAAAGCCCGCAACGGCCTCTACCCCGAGAACATTCAGGGGGACGTATCTCCGGAGCGACTCCGGAAGTTTTTTACCAAGGGAGAAAACGGCTACCGGGTCAGCAAACTGATTCGCGATATGTGCATTTTCGCCCAGCACAACGTTCTGAACGACCCTCCTTTTTCCCGCATGGACCTCATTTGCTGCCGGAACCTGCTTATCTATCTTGAGCCAGTCCTCCAAAACAAGGTCATTTCTCTCTTTCATTATGCGCTGAGACCCAGCGGATTTTTGGTTTTGGGTAGCTCCGAAGGTCTTGCCGCAACAACGGGTCTTGTTCGCGGCGGAAGACCGGACTCATAAGATCTTTTCAAGAAAAGGCGGCGGCGTACGCCAGGGCGGCGCTCTTTCAGTCGATCCTCAGGCAGAGCGCAGAGAATATGGACCAATCCGGGTTCCCATGAAGCAGCCGGATTCCCTCTGGAACTATGCGGAAGCGCAAAAGGAATTCGACCGGCGGCTCTTGAACCAATACGCGCCCGCGACGGTCTTTGTGAATGAGGAAATGGAGATCCTGCACACTCGTGGAAATGTAAATCGCTATCTCAAACTCGCACCCGGCCGGGCCAGCTTAAGCCTTCTAAAAATGGCTCGCGAGGGGCTTCTGGTCGAATTGCGCAACGCCATCAACCGCGCGAAGAAGGATAACGCTGCTGTTGAAAAGAGAAATCTCCGAATCAAGAACGAAGACCGGAATGGCGAGAAGCCGGGCTCGGCGAATCCCACGCGATTGGTGAACTTCGACGTCCTCCCGGTCGCGCTTGGCAATACGAAAGAGTTGTGCTTCATGATAGTGTTTCAAGATGCGCCCTCCGAGCCGCCGCGGAGACCCGTCTCTCGCCGAGCCGGCCCGGGCGAAGATGTAACTTCCGCCTTCAAACAGAAAGCGAAGCTCGAACAGGAGCTCGCCGCGACGAAGGAATACCTTCAATCCGTCATCGAGACTCAGGAAGCCATGAATGAGGAGCTGCAGTCCGCCAACGAGGAAATCCTCTCCAGTAACGAGGAATTGCAGAGCACAAACGAAGAAATGGAAACAGCCAAGGAGGAGTTGCAGTCCGCCAACGAGGAACTGACCACCGTGAACGACGAACTGCGGAGCCGCAACGTTGAAGTCACGCAAATCAACAATGACCTCATCAACTTGCTCTCCAGCATTGATATCGCGGTCATTATGATCGGCAGCGATCTCACCATTCGCCGCTTCACTCCCAAAGCTCAGAAATTCCTTGGACTTATCCCCGGCGACATAGGCCGCCCGCTTTCGAATATCAATCCCACCATTGAAATTGCGGATCTTCAGTCGATGGTGCTTCAGGTTGTTTCGGATTTCCACCCGCTTGAGAGGGAGCTGACGGACCGTATGGGCATTCACTACCAGTTTAAAATTCTCCCATATCGAACCATCGATAATAAGATCGAAGGAGTGGTGATCACCATCGTGGATATCGCTCCGGGTAAAACTGGCGGCAAGACATAAGCTTTTACTGTTATACCCCGCGCGGCTATGGCTACTTTTACGGACAAATTAACTATAGTCTTCCACCATTCAGTATTAGCTTTACATTGTGTTAACCTAATGACTATACTTGCGAAAACACTGTCCCATGGTTCCAGGCGTTGCGCTTCTTGAGGTGCGCGGCGAAGCATGCAAGATCGGCTGGCGTTCCTATCGAAGCATGGAGCGGGCTAAGGCGTGCTGTTTCGCGTCACTCCAGGCGTGACCCGCGGGCCTCAGCGGCACGTTTTCTAGAAGCGTCGAATCTTTTTGGAGGTACAGCTTGGCCGGCCTCGGACATGGAGAAAGAACCCGCGCCGAATCTCTTTGTGGTGATGCCGCCGGCAAGTTCCGCCGGCCCTCGGCTGGGACTCTAGGCTCTCTAACAACTCTCCTAAGTAATTCCACCATCGGCGTCGCCCTTTTCGATCGGAATTTGCACTGCAGAGCCTTCAACGGCGCCCTAGCCAGAATTATCGACGTCCCCCTCGAGGGGCAAATTGGCAGACAGTTGCGTCAGGTGTTTGCCGTCGGGGCCCCCAAGTTGGAATTGGCCCTCCGGCGCGTTTGGACCACTGGCAACTCCTTGTCGAACGTGGAATTTACCGCTCAGTTGCCGGACCGGCCAGATCCGGCCCGCTGGGGAGTGAACCTCTATCCCATTACAGATGAATCGAGACAAATTCGTCTGGTTGCTACCACATTTTGCGATTTGACCAAGGGACGCTCCGTGGAAGTAAAGCTTTCTCGTCTCAAGGATAAATTCCATTCCCACGGACTTTGCCAACCCCATGTCCTTGGAGAGGAATTTTCCGAGATATCGGCGCGCGCTTTCGAGCTCGTGAATCGCTCCGTTGCTCTGCTCAAGAACTCTTTGTATCTACGGTTCCATACCTCTGCGGCGCAATTGGAGTTGGCCCTGGTTCGGCATGCCTTGTATATGACCCCCAATCCGGTGTACCACGCGGCGCTCTCTTCCCCCCTCCCACTTTCCGATTCCCGCGCCGATGCGCCGTCATCACCAGAGACGCCGACTGAGGCAGATCCCCTCGTTAGCTGCCCGAGCCCGCGCGAGCGCCAAGTCCTCCATTTCTTGGCTGATGGCAAATCCAGCAAGGAGATTGCCTCCATTCTCGCAATCAGCACCAGGACGGTGGAGTGTTACCGGGCTCGCATTATGTTCAAACTTGACCTTCACTCCACCGCTGCCCTCGTCCGCTACGCCGTTCGCCACAATATCGTCGAAGCTTGAGCCGCTTCTTTTCCGGATTCCTTTATGACAGTTTTTCGCAACCTCTGGGCTGTCCGGCAGCAATCGCAACCTCAGCTTAAGGAACCTCTAAGAAGCTTTCGGATGGGTCTTCTCTTCAAAATCGAACCGCATGCCACCGCACGCCGGCACCAGTTCCGTTCGTCAGACACCAACTTCCCTTAACCTCTGCCCCCAAATACCGCTCGCCTTTTTTAGCGCGATTCGCGTAAAATCCATGTAAATCAACGACTTGCCAGATAGCTGGCCTCCGTCAATGCACATTCTCCTTCTCTCTAGCCGCCCCTTCTGCCCCCTTTGCCCTGCTCTCCCGGCGGAATCCGCCTGCCTTATCGCCAATCAATCTTTGCCCTTGACTGTATCCAGAACCCGGTCGACTCTCGTCAAAACTTCACGGACTATTGTGTCGGGGTCCGATCTTAGCTTTTCGATAAGGATGCGCCTTGCCTGCTGATCAAAATGAACGCCCCATCATGGGCCCGGAACATGATCTTCCAGTTTCTTCGCCGCCGCAGCACAAGGGCGTAAAAGTGTTAGTAGGTGTAATCTTGCTCGCCGTCTTCGCTGTTGTCATCGTGCTCATCTTGCGCCACCACGATGACACTGCGAAAGCCGCCAAATCCCCGAGGGGCGGCGGCGGGCCTGTCACGGTGACGACCGCAACCGCGCTGAAAGGCGACATCGGTGTTTATCTGGACTCGATCGGGACAGTCACACCTGTCTATACCTCTTCGATCACCAGCCAGGTGAACGGCATCGTCACCGCCGTCCACTATAAGGAAGGCCAAATCGTCAGCAAGGGCGACCCGCTCATTGATATTGATCCGCGGACCTACCAAGCCACTCTCCTGCAGGCGCAAGGCACCCTCGAACGCGACGAAAACGTTTTAGGCCAGGCTAAGATGGACCTCGAACGCTATAAAGATGCCTGGGCCAGAAACGCCATCCCAAAGCAAACTCTGGATGATCAGGAAAAGATCGTGCTGCAGGATCAAGGCACGGTGAAAATCGATCAAGGCACTGTGCAGTACGACCAGATCCAGGTCGAATATTGCCACATCACCGCTCCCGATCACCGGCAAGGGTCGGTTTGCGCCTTGTCGATCCTGGCAACGTCGTGCAGTCCTCGGGAACGCTCACGCTTGCGGTCATTACGCAGCTTCAGCCCATCACCGTAATCTTCACGATTTCCGAAGACACTCTCGGCCCGGTACAACCGCGTCTTCACAAGAACGCTATGCTTTCCGTGGATGCTTTCGATCGCGCCGGCCAGAACAAAATTGCAACGGGAAAGCTCCTGACGCTCGACAATCTGATCGACACGACCACGGGAACCGTCAAGGCCCGCGCTTCGTTCGAGAATAAAGACACCTGCTGCTCTTTCCCGAATCAGTTCGTCAACGTTCGGCTGCTGGTCGATACCCTCCAAGGAGCCACGCTGATACCCGCTTCCGCGATTCAACACAACGGTCAAGCTGACTTTGTTTATGTTCTGCAGGACGACACCGCACATATGCGCAGCATCAAGTCTGGTGTCACGGATGCAGGTAAGACGGCCGTGACGGGGATCAACCCCGGAGATGTACTGGCCAACAGCAGTTTCGATAAGTTGCAGGACAATGCAAAAGTCGTAATCGCCGGAAAGCCTGCTTCCGGAAATTCCGCCGGGAGCGCTGCTCCTTGAGTCCGTCACGCCCCTTTATTTTGACGGCCCGTTGCGACGGCGCTGCTGATGGCCGCGATCCTCCTCGTGGGCATCGTCTGCTATACCCAACTGCCGGTATCTGCGCTTGCCGCAAGTCGACTACCCCACCATTCAAATCCTCACCTTTTATCCCGGAGCTAGCCCCGACGTCGTCGCCACCACCGTAACCGCCCCCCTCGAACGCCAGTTCGGCCAGCTACAAGGCCTCAGCCAGATGACTTCCAGCAGTTCGGGTGGCTGCTCCGTCATCGTTCTCCAATTCAACCTCAGCCTGAATATTGATATCGCGGAAGAAGAAGTACAGTCGGCCATCAACGCTTCTCAAAGCTTTCTCCCCGCTAACCTGCCCTCGCCTCCGATCTATAGCAAGACAAATCCTGCCGATGCCCCGGTCCTCACCTTGGCCGTTACCTCCAGCACCATTCCGCTCTCTCAGGTAGAAGACCTCGTCGACACCCGGCTGGCTCCCAAGATTTCGCAATTGAGCGGCGTCGGTCTCGTGACTATCAGCGGCGGCCAAAAGCCTGCCGTTCGCATTCAGGCCAACCCGGCGGCGCTTTCTTCGTACGGTATCAATCTCGAGGACCTGCGCACGGCGGTAACGCAAGCCAGTGTCAACGCCGCCAAAGGAAATTTTGACGGTGCCGCGTCAGGACTTCCAGATTGACGCCAACGATCAGCTCGTCACCAGCAAGGACTATCGAAACGTCGTCGTCGCCTATCGCAACGGCGCGCCGGTGATGCTCACCGACGTGGCAAAAATCGTGGATGGCGTCGAGAACAATTTTCAGGCTGCCTGGATGAACAAATCTCCCGCGGTCATCGTAAACGTGCAGCGCCAGCCCGGCGGAAACACCATCAGCGTCGTGCAGCGCATTAAAGCCCTGCTCCCCCAGCTCGAAGCCAACCTGCCCAAGGGCATTGACGTCACCACCCTCACCGACCTCACCACCCCCATTCAGGCCTCGGTTTCCGATGTCGAGTTTGAGTTGATGCTCACGATCGCCCTCGTTGTTATGGTCATGTTTCTCTTTTTGCGCAACGTGTACGCCACCATTATTCCCAGCGTGGCTGTGCCCCTCTCCCTTGTCGGCACCTTTGCCGCTATGTACGCGCTCGGCTACAGCCTCGATAACCTCTCCCTCATGGCCCTCACCATCTCCACCGGTTTCGTCGTCGACGACGCCATCGTCATGGTCGAAAACATCTCCCGATACATCGAAGAAGGCGAGCCTCCCATGGAAGCGGCTCTGAAGGGCGCCGAGCAGATTGGCTTCACCATCGTCTCCCTTACGGTTTCGCTCATCGCTGTGCTCATCCCACTCCTCTTCATGGGCGACGTCGTCGGCCGCCTCTTTCGCGAGTTTGCCGTGACCCTGGCCGTCACCATCATCGTCTCCGCTGTTGTTTCGCTCACGCTCACGCCCATGATGGCTTCGCGCATCCTTAAGCAGCATCCCAGGTCAAAAGCAGGGGCGCTTCTTCCGGCTTCCGAAGATGCCTTTGACAGCATGATCGCCTTCTACGGCCGCACCCTCAAGTTTGTGCTTCGCTTCCAGACCATCACTCTTCTCGTCGCTGTGGGCACTCTTCTGCTCACCATCTTTCTCTACATCATCATTCCCAAAGGTTTTTTTCCCGTCCAAGACACTGGGATTATCCAGGGTATTTCTCAGGCTCCTCCCACCATCGGCCACAACGCCATGGCCGAAAAACAGCAGGAGCTCGCCGACGTCATTCTCAAGGATCCGGCGGTCGAGAGTCTTTCCTCTTTCATCGGCGCTGATGGCACGAATATCACCACCAACAGCGGCAGAATGTCCATCAATCTGAAGCCTCTCGAACATCGCAAACTGAACGCTTCCGACGTCATCCGCCGGCTGCAGATCAAGTCTGAATGATGTACAGGGCATTCAGCTTTTCATGCAACCCGTCCAGAACATCACCATCGACGACCGCGTCAGCCGCACTCAATACCAATACACACTCGAAGATCCAGATCCCGAACGAACTGAACGACTGGACCAATCGTTTCGTCGCCAATCTGAAAAAATTGCCGGAACTAGAAGATGTTGCCACCGACCAACAACCCGGTGGACTTGCCGTTTCGCTCGTCATTGATCGCGCCACCGCTTCCCGCCTCGGCATCGCTCCCACCACCATCGACAACACTCTCTACGACGCCTTCGGCCAGCGCCAGATCAACACCATGTACACCCAGTCCAACCAATACCACGTCATTCTCGAAGCCCAGCCCCAGTTTCAGCTCGACCCCGACAAGCTGAACAAACTCTATATTCAGGCCAACTCCGCTGCTAGCACCACCGGCGCCGCCGCTTCCTCCACCGGCAACGGCTCCACTTCCGCTGGATCCAACGCGCTGACTGGCTCCGCTCTTTACACCGCTTCCGCGAACACCCTGACTCCTCCCGCCAATGCCCTTACTTCCAGCACCTCTACCGCAAATTCCAGCAAAGGCTCGACCTCCGCCGGCTCCACGAGTTCGACGATGAGCAGCGCTGTCCCTCTCGGCGCTTTCTCGCATTTTGAAACCAGAACAGAACAGCTCTCTATCAACCATCAGGGCCAGTTTCCAGCAATCACCGTCTCCTTTAACCTCGCTCCCGACGCCGCTCTCGGCGGCGCCATCTCCGCCATCACCAAAGTTCAAAAAGACATGCACATGCCCGCCAGCCTTGCAGGCCGATTTCCAGGGCACCGCGGCATCTTTCCGCAATTCGCTTTCCAACATGCCTCTGCTCATCCTCGCCGCTCTCGTCACCGTCTATATCGTCCTCGGCGTTTTGTACGAGAGCTTCATCCATCCCATCACCATTCTTTCCACGCTGCCCTCCGCCGGCGTTGGCGCTTTTCTCGCGCTCATTCTTTTCCGTCAGGATCTCAGCGTCGTCGCCATCATCGGCCTTGTGCTCCTTATCGGCATTGTCAAAAAGAACGGCATCATGATGGTCGACTTTGCCCTCGATGCCGAGCGCAACCACGGAAAAAACTCCACCGATGCGATCTACGAGGCCTGCCTTCTTCGCTTCCGTCCCATCATGATGACCACCATGGCCGCTCTGCTCGGTGGTTTGCCTCTCGCCTTCGGCAGAGGCATCGGTTCGGAATTGCGCCGTCCGCTCGGCATCGCCATGGTTGGCGGTCTCTTGGTGAGCCAGGTGCTCACCCTCTACACCACGCCCGTCATCTACATCTTCTTTGACAAACTGGCGCAGCGGTTCTCCAGAAAGTCGGAAGTGGCTCGACTCTGGCGCCGAGCCGCAACCCGCAGGATCTCTATGAACGTATCGGAACCATTCATCCACCGTCCTGTTGCCACCACTTTGCTGACGATTGCCATCGTCATCGCCGGCGCTATCGCTTTCGAAGTTCTTCCAGTATCTCCGTTGCCGCAAGTGGATTTTCCTACCATCTCCGTCAACGCCAGCTTGCCCGGCGCCAGCGCCGAAATCATGGCTTCCTCCGTCGCCACTCCTCTCGAGCGACAGTTCGGCCACATCGCCGGCGTTACCGAGATGACTTCCACCAGCAGCCTCGGCACCTGCTCCGTCACGATCCAGTTTGATCTCAGCCGCAATATTGACGGCGCCGCGCGCGATGTTGAGGCCGCTATCAATTCCGCACGCACCTACTTGCCTGCAAACTTGCCCGCCAATCCCACCTACCGCAAAGTCAACCCCGCGGATTCGCCCATCATGATTCTCGGCCTTACCTCCGATAAGTACGGCCCCGATAAGCTCTACGACGAAGCTTCCACCATCATTCAGCAAAAACTTTCGCAGATTCAAGGCGTCGGCCAGGTCAACGTCGGCGGCGGCGCTTTGCCCTCGGTCCGCGTCGAAGTCAATCCCACGAAGCTCGCCAGTTATGGCCTCACCATGGTCGATCTGCAATCCGTCCTCCGCATTCAAAATTCTGATCTCGCCAAAGGCCAAATTTCGGACGGCAAGACCACTGCCGACATTCTCGCCAACGACCAGATTTCCCATGCCGTAGACTTCAAACCCGTCATCGTCGGCTATAACAACGGCTCCGCCATCCATCTTTCGGATGTCGCCAATGTCATTGACTCTGTTCAGAATGTTCGCGCCGCCGGCTATTTGAATGGCAAACGCGCGATTTTGCTAATCATTTTCCGGCAGCCCGGCGTCAATATCATTGAGACCGTCGATCGCATTCGCTCTGAACTGCCTTCTATACAGGCCTCGATTCCACAAGGTATCGTTACCACCATCGTTCTGGATCGCACCACGACCATCCGCGCTTCCGTTAGCGATGTTGAGCGCACCCTCACGATTTCGATCTGCCTCGTCATCGTCGTTGTCTTCATTTTTTTGCGGAATGGCCGCGCCACCCTCATTCCCGCCGTCGCCGTACCTGCTTCTCTTGTCGGCACTTTTGCCGTCATGTATCTCTGCGGCTATAGCCTGGACAATCTTTCCCTCATGGCCCTTACCATCTCCACTGGTTTCGTCGTGGATGACGCTATCGTCGTCATGGAGAACATCACTCGTCACCTCGAAGAGGGCATGGAGCCCTTCGCCGCCACTCTCAAAGGCGCCAAGGAGATTGGCTTCACCGTTCTCTCCATCAGCATTTCCCTCATCGCTGTCTTCATTCCCCTCTTGCTCATGGGGGGCATCGTTGGCCGTCTTTTCCGCGAATTTGCCGTCACCCTCTCCACCGCCATCCTCGTCTCCATGGTGATTTCCCTCAGCACCACTCCGATGATGTG
This sequence comes from uncultured Acidobacteriota bacterium, assembly GCA_963804545.1. Taxonomy (GTDB): domain Bacteria; phylum Acidobacteriota; class Terriglobia; order Acidiferrales; family UBA7541; genus Acidiferrum. The sequence continues at coordinate 1,192,471 of CAWDQW010000002.1, read as the reverse complement.
CGCCTACCTGTTGCGCGACGAGCGCAGTCGGAAGCACGGCCGCCTCTATCAGGCCTCCGAACGAGTTTTTGAAGGTACTCTCTCTTGGTATCGCAAAAGCCTTCACTGGGTTTTGGACAATCCCGGACTCACCCTCATGGTCCTCTTCATGACCATCATTCTCAACTTTGTCCTCGTCTATAAAATCCCCAAAGGTTTCTTTCCTCAGCAAGACACCGGCACTCTTAGCCGGCGCCATCCAGGGCCCTCAAGACTCTTCCTTCCCGGCTATGAACGACGCCATCCAGAAGATCGAAGCGGTCATCAATAAAGATCCTGCCGTTCAGAACGTCATGGGCTTCACCGGTGGCGGCGGAGCCACAAATACCGGAAACATCTTTGTCGCTCTCAAACCTCTCAACGTGCGCAAAATCGGCGCCCCGGATATCATCAACCGTTTGCGCCCGCAATTGAATCGCCTACCCGTAGCTTCCGCCTTCCTTCAGGCTTCCCAGGATCTCCGCATCGGCGGGCGCTCTAGCGCCGCTCTCTATCAGTACACCATCCAGTCCGACAATATTTCCGATCTCGCCACATGGGGTCCACGCGTCTTCGCCGAAATGAAAAAGCTTCCCGGCTTTCAGGACGTCAACTCCGATCAGCAAAATGGCGGCCTCGACATCGTTCTCAACTACGACCGTGTCACCGCCGCCAAGCTTGGACAAACCGCTCAGTCTCTCGATAACGGCATCTACAGCGCTTTCGGTCAAGCCGAAGTCTCCCTCATCTACACCCAATTGAACCAATACTATGTCGTCCTCGAAGTTGATCCTCAGTATTCGCAAACTCCTGACGGATTGAAAAATATCTACTTCCACCCCCCTGGCAGCAGCAGTGTTACCGCTACTGGCAACGCCCCGCTCTTCACCATGGCTTCCACACAAACGAACACCATCCCCCTCGCTCTCAATCACACCGGCCTGTTTCCCTCCGTCACCACTTCCTTCAATCTTGCGGCAGGGGTCTCTCTCAGCGACGCGACTCTGGCCATCGACCGCATGAAGCAACGTATTGGTGCGCCTTCCACCCTTCGCGGGTTTTTTGCTGGCACTCTCCAGGCTTACCAGAGTTCCCTCAGCAACGAAGGCTATCTCGTAGTCACTGCTCTCCTCGCCGTCTACATCGTTCTCGGCGTCCTTTACGAAAGTCTCATTCATCCCCTCACCATCATTTCCACTCTGCCCTCCGCCAGCGTTGGCGCCATCATCGCTCTCATGCTTTTCAAAGTGGACCTCAACGTCATTTCCATCATCGGCATCGTCCTATTGATTGGCATCGTCAAAAAGAACGCCATCATGATGGTTGATTTCGCCCTCCAGGCCGAACGCGAAGGCGGCCTCAGCACCGAGGAATCCATTTTTCAGGCTTGCATGCTGCGCTTTCGTCCGATTCTTATGACCACCATGGCCGCCCTCTTCGGCGCTCTGCCTCTCGCTTTTGGAACGGGCACCGGCTCCGAGCTCCGCCGCCCCCTCGGCATCACCATTGTTGGCGGCCTCATTATGAGCCAGCTGCTCACGCTCTATACCACTCCGGTCGTTTACCTTACGCTCGATAAGCTCCGCCTGCGTCTTCTCGGAAGAGAGCGCGACACATTTCGTCCCACGGATTCTCCAGCCCCTAGCGCCGCGGACTAATCACAAGGGCAAATAAACTATGCATAACTCTTCAGCTAAAAAACAAAACGCTGCTAGCCGCCACCGCCGCAATCGCGGTGCTCGCTCTCTGCTGGCTGCACCGTCGGCCCCAAATACCACGCGCCCACCGCCACCGTTCAGCCGCCCCCCGCCAGCTACAAAGAGTCCCCTGCCCAATTCACCAATTCCGGTGACTGGAAAGTCGCGCAACCTCAGGATGCGATGCTCCACGGCAAATGGTGGGAAATCTACAACGACGCGGAACTCAATGCGCTCGAAGAACAGCTCAACGTCAACAACCAGAACATCAAGCAGGCATTTGAAAATTTCATGGAAGCCCGCACTCTCGTCGCGCAGGCCCGCTCCCAGCTTTTCCCCACGATAGGAACCACGCCTTCTTACACCCGCTCTCGCACTTCCGCTAATCTCGGCAGCTCCTCCGCCGGTGCAGGTTCCGGTGGCAGTGGCACAACCACCGCGCCCAAGCTCCAAAGCCAGATTTTTTCTCTTCCCGCCGCTGCTTCTTGGGAACCCGATCTCTGGGGCAAAGTCCGCAACACCATTCACGAAGCCCAGTACAACGCCCAGCTCAGCGCCGCCGATCTCGAAAACGAGCGCCTAACCGAGCAGGCCAGCCTCGCCGTTTTCTTCTTCGAACTCCGCGGCCAGGACGCCCTGCAAAAAATCTTCGACGAAACCGTCGAAGCCGACAAAAAATCCGTCGACCTCTCCCGCGCCCGCTACGAAACCGGAGTCGATGATGAAATCTCTCTCGTCCAGGCCGAAAACGCCTTGCAGACCGCCCAATCCGAAGGCACCAATCTCGGCATCGCGCGCGCTCAGTTCGAACACGCCATCGCCGTCCTCATCGGCGCGAACCCCTCCAGTTTCTCCATTCCCGTCAAGCCCTTAAGCGCCGCTCCCCCGGCACTTCCCGTGGGCGTTCCTTCCCAGCTTCTCGAACGCCGCCCCGACATCGCCGCTTCCGAGCGCTCCATGGCTGCCGCCAACGCCCAAATCGGCATTGCCGTCGCCGCTTACTATCCGAATCTCACTCTCAGCGCCGAAGGCGGCTTCGAAAGTTCCGCCCTCAAAAATCTCCTCGCCTGGCCCAGCCGTTTTTGGTCCGTCGGTCCCTCGCTCTCCGAAACCATTTTTGATGCTGGCCTCCGCCGCGCCACCGTCCAGCAGTTCATCGCCCTCTACAACGCCGACGTCGCCGGCTACCGCCAGACCGTCCTCACCGCCTTTCAACAGGTCGAAGACTCCATGGCCTCCGTCCGCATTCTCTCTAAACAAATCCAGCAGCAGGTTGAGGCCGAAAAGTCCGCCGAGCGCTATCTCCAGCTCGCCAGAGCCCGCTACTTCACCGGTGTCGATAATTACCTCAACGTTCTCGTTGCCCAAACCACCCTGCTCTCCGACCAGCAGACTCTCGCTTCCCTCCGCACGCAGGCCATGACGGCCTCTGTCCAATTGATCGAAGCCCTCGGCGGCGGCTGGGACCTCTCGCAGCTCCCCACTCCCGCCCAAGTCTCCGAAAAAGTCCACGAATCCAAAGCGAACTAGCCTGCGCCTCTCGCCATCCCCGTAGGGGAACGGCACGCCGTGCCCGTGCCTTCTTTCTCTCTTCTTCTCTCTCTTTTTCTTTCTCTCCTTCCTTTTTCCCGTTCCCCATCTCCCGTTATGCGTCCGCAACTCCATAGCTCCGCCGATTCCACAAGCCGATACTCGAATAATTCTGGGATCAGATGAAAGGGAAGGGAATTGCCGCGAGAAATCGCGAGCAATAATCGCTACGCCAATCAATTTCCGGCGTAAAACCCACTCTTGTCGTATCGTTTGCAGTTGTCGTGCGGATCGGCGGCGCACAAGCCTGGCGGCCTGCGGCCCAGAGCTTCTTGGCTAACGCGCCATTTTCTGAAGGGTGTACAACAGCAGCTTGCGGCCATCCTCGTCCGTTTTCCCAAGGAGACGCCGCAATTTGTTCAGGTACTTCGCATCCTTGCCCGAACTTCCCCAGGCGATCTCCTCAGACGATTTTCGCGTCAGCAGGTTCGGCAGCTTGGGAGGCTCGTCCCCGTCGTAAAACAATTGATACATCGGCACTTCGAAAGCGCGCGCCAGCTTTTCCAATGTCTCGATCGCTGGCACCGTGTGCCCGTTCTCGACACGTGAAATGTAGCACCGCAACAGCCCTGTGCGCTTTTCGATGTCGCCCTGGCTTAGTTTTTTCTGTTCACGAAGTTCGCGGAGTCTGTCGCCTATGACCATGCCGGGATTATTCCACTAACTCGCCCACAAGGCAAGCAAGGGTGAAGGCGTCCGCCGCTTTTCCTGGTGGCTAGCCCCGCCTCCTCTAGCCGTCAACGCCCCATCGATTCTTGATGAATGTAGCCAGCCGGGAAGCGCGCCCAGAGCTGGCTTGTGCTAAACTCTCCGCCAATCAGTGTCCAGCATCACTGCCGACGGTGCCGGAGCAGGGAATGTGTCCCCATGACGGCTCATAAGCAATGGCGCAATTCCTATCGTACCGCATTGCGCGCGTGTGGTAACAAGAGCCATCAGGAGCGCGAGGCCGATCTTGCCATTCGCGCCTACGCTCAATGCCTGTCGCAAATTGTCCTGGGAAAAACTCGAGAGCTTTCCGATATCCGCACCGCCCTCGCCGACCTCAGGCTCCTCAAGATTCTCTACGGGAAATATTCCCAATCGGAACATAGGCCGGGCTGAGAGGTCGATCTTCACTGCCCGGCCTGAACCATACCCATCGCCCTTACTGCGCCCTCAATCATGGTGTGGGCATGGTCTGTAGTAAGGGGCAAATTTCGCTCTCTTTAATATAGCCAGCCGAAGAGCGTTTATCCCTCAGCCGCCTATCATTCGCCGGCGGACGGTCCCGATCCTGCCGTAAAGGATATCTATCCCAACCGACCATCGGGAGGTACGGAACTCTGCCCCATTTCGATTACGGGTTCAATTCCATTCGATCCCACGCAGATCCGTACTGCCGCCCGAACCGCCCGCTCCGGAATCCGAATCCCCGGCGTCCCAGTCCTTTCGGTCCATGGGCTGGATCGGTTCCAGTTTTCTCTGCGTAAGCGATTTGTTCACCGCCGGAAGTTCGTTGGTGACGAACACTTCGAATTCGCCCGCGACATCATCCAGTTCCTTCTTCAGCGAGTCGATGCGCGCCGTCTGGTAATCGGTTGGGCGGCCTTCATAGTTCAGGATTTCTCCGTAGAGTTCCGTGGTCTTCTCGCGGATGCGCTCTTCGCCGGTCAAAGCCCCGCCTTCCGTCGTGGCCACGATTTTCTTCCGCATCGCTTGCAGTTTGTCCGCCAGTTCCTGCAGATGCTTGGCGAGCGCGGCGTCGCCCTTCGCTTTCGCGCTCCGCTCCAGAAGCGCGTGGTGCACACTGTTGATGCGGTCGACGTCGAAGGTCATGTCCCCCAGCAGACGATCCACCCGCATGGCCGCGTCGAACTCCATCTTGCGATCTTCCAGCGTGAATTTCGCGCGCGGATCGAGCTCCACCGTAAGTTGCGTCGTGTACGTCTCTTTTCCGCGCGTCATCTTTACGGTGTACGTCCCCGGCAAGACTCGCGGGCCTTGCGCCGCTTCAAACGCGGCCGTGGCTGCGGGTGGGACGCGCGGCGCCTTCAGCCGCATCGGCCATTCCACTCGGCTGATGCCGCGGCGGCTGTTTGGCGGAAGCGTGTCCACGAGCTTTCCCTGCGCATCCAAAATCTCCAGCTTCATTTTTCCAAAAATATGCCGCTTGCTCTGATAGTAGGTAATCAAAGCCGCGTCCGGAGGATTCGGCCCGGTAAACACCGCGCTTCCTTCTCCCCAGCCGCCGCTCGCGGGAAGCCGCTGCTGTGCCGGCTTAGCTGCGAGAAACGCCGCCTCTTGCGTCATCACTTCCGGCGTCAGGTTGCGCAAGGGCGTGATGTCGTCCACGATCCAGATGCCGCGGCCGTGCGTCGCCACAATAAGATCCGAGTCTCGCGGGTGCACCACGATGTCCCGGACAGGCACGTCAGGGAAATCGTGTCCTTTATATTGCGCCCAGTGCTTGCCGCCATCCGGAGAGATCCACAGGCCGAATTCCGTTCCCAGGAACAGCAGATTTGCGCGCACCGTATCTTCTTTAATGACGTGCGCGAAGCCGCGCACGCCGCTGCCGGCCGCCACGATCGGCGTCCAGGTCTTTCCATAGTCCGAGGTCTTGTAGACGTGCGGTTCCATATCTCCGAACGTATGCCGATCGAACGTTGCGTACGCCGTGCCCGCGTCATACCGGCTCGCTTCCACCCACGATACCCAGGAGGCTTTCGGAAGATCGGGAACGTTGGCCACTACGTTCGTCCAGGACTTGGCCCCATCGCGCGTAACCTGCACATTTCCGTCATCCGTACCAACCCAGATGGTTTGGCCATCGCGTGGCGATTCGCTGATGGAATAGATCGTCGTGTGCGTTTCGGCGTAGGAATTATCCACCGTGACCCCGCCGGATTCTTCCTGCTTCTGCTTTTCAGGGTCATTCGTGGTGAGATCGGGCGAGATGCGCTCCCAGGACTGGCCGTGGTCGCGCGAGCGAAACAGAAATTGCGCTCCGATATAAATCGTACCCTTTTCATTCGGGCTCATGTGGATCGGCGTGTTCCAGTTGAAGCGCAGCTTGCCTTCTCCATAGTTTTGCTGCGGCTTGATGATGCGCGATTCCAGCGTGAAGCGATTGACGCGGGCGATAAATCCACCCTGCGATTCGGCGTAGACATAGCTGGCGTCGGCGGGATCGGGAAACACCCAGAATCCATCTCCACCAAGAAGATTTTCCCACCGGCTGTTGGTGATCCCCCCCGGATACTGCGAATCGCCCATCCACACGCTGTTGTCCTGCAAGCCGCCGAACACATGATAAGGATCAGCGTTGTCCGTGCTCACGTGGTAGAATTGCGAGATCGGAAGATTGTTGCCCTTCCACCAGCTGTTCCCGCTGTCGTAGGAATACCAGATGCCTCCGTCGTCTCCGGCAATCAGATTCTGCGTATTTTCAGGATTCACCCACACATCGTGGAAATCACCGTGCGCGCTGCCGCCGATGGAGCTGAAACTCCTGCCGCCATCTTCGCTCAGGATCAAGGTAAGGTCGGGTTTGTAAAGTTTGTTCTCGTTTTTCGGATCGACGATCAAGTTCGCAAAATAAAATGGCCGCCAAACCATCCAATTGCTGCGGTCGCGCTCTTCCCACGTTTTGCCGCCATCCTCGGAGCGAAAAAGAGCGCTGCGCGTGGATTCGATCAAGGCGTACACCACATTTGGTTTGGATGGCGCGATGGTGACCGCTATCCGGCCCCACGGTTTCGCCGGCAACCCGCGCGCGCTCTTTTCATCCAGCTCCGCCCACGTCGTTCCGCCATCCGCGGTTTGGAAGAAGCCGCTGCCGCTTGCTGCGGTGGGGCTTTCGCCGCCCGAACGGAACGTCCAGCCCTTGCGCCGAAAATCCCACATGCCCGCGAAAAGGACTTTGGGATCCTGCGGATTCATCGAAATCATCGAGCAGCCCGTCGAGAGATTGGGGCCCTTCAGAATCTTGTTCCAGGTTTTGCCGCCATCCGTCGTTTTGTAAACCCCGCGGTCCGCGCTGTCGCTCCAGAGTTTTCCCGGCACGCATGCATAAACGATGTTGCCGTCTTTGGGATCGACAATAATCTTGGAGATGCGCTCCGAATTCGGCAGTCCCATGTTTGTCCAACTATCCCCGCCATCCGTGGACTTGTAGATGCCATTGCCAATCGAGACGCTGTTGCGCGTCCACGATTCGCCCGTGCCCGCCCAGATGGTCTTGGGCGCTTCTGGATCGATGGCTAGCGCGCCGATGGATTGCACCGCTTCTTTGTCGAAGACGGGCTTGAACGTCGTGCCCCCGTTCGAGGATTTCCAGACGCCGCCGCTGGCCGCTCCGACATAGACCGTCAGCCGGCCGTCTTCTTTTATGGCGGCGACCGCCGACACGCGCCCGCTCATGGTCGCCGAACCGATATTTCGAGCGCCAAGCCCAGAGATGGAATCCGAATCGAACTTCGCCTCCTGCGCTGGTGCGGACACGGCAAAAACGGTCGCAGCAAGCATCAGGGTCACGGCAAAATAGAAGCAACGAATCGATTTGCTCATATCGGCGGATTCCTCAGATATAGAGTAGAAGGTAAAGCAATTTCGCGTAGGACCATTCATGGATGTTCGGTGTGCGAGAGGCATTCGTTCCAGCCCTCTCTTCAAAATTCACTTTCCGGCCGGGGGCGCCTTGGACTCGGGCTTGGAAACGGGCATCGAGAAAAGCGCGTCTTCCAGCGGGATGTTTTGCTCGATCTTCTCGACCGAAATCTGAGCGCGCGACGTACTGCCTTTTTGCGCTTGCTCGATGGTGAAGGGGTAATAGATTCCGTTCACCTGTTCGTAGTCGCCGTAATACAGCTCGGATTCCTGAAGCGCTCCGCGAATGGTGGTTTGAATCTCGACCTTCAATTCGAGATGCGAATCGCTGTCGAGATAGTAGTAGCGCACATCCCCGTTTTTCATGCTCAGCTTGATTTTGAAGCAGTCCGTGCCTTCCATCGAGTCATGGCCCACAAGCTCGGCTTTGTTGCCTTTCTCCTTGTATTGGATCAAAGGCCCGTCGATATCGGCGTCCACGGCGAGGCTTTTCAAATCGTCTTGCGAGAGAAGTTCCGGATCCTTGCGTCCGCCGAAAGGAGAGATCTGCCATCCCGTTTTGCCGTCGTAAGCCTGCACCTGCGCCATCCCCTGGATAATGAACTCTTCGCGGACTTTGTCGGCGCGTTTGTTTTCCTGAAGAAAATCGGCGCGAAACGAACCCTGAGTGAACTTTGCGGTCGTGCGGATGCTGCGAACGGATTGCAACTTATCGAGTCCTCCGCGCGCCTCGATGTTTTTGGCGATCACTTCATCGACGGTTTGCGCGCGAGCGCTGGAAGAAAAGCACGCGACGGCCGCCCATACGCAAAGCGCGAACGGGAAAACCCTAGACGTCGTGATCCACGGCTTCACACCCAGATGTTCTTTCATTCGTTCCACCCCAAAAATACTCCCGGAAGTGACCATACACCATATGGAGGGCGTACAGCGCCGTATCATTATATTCAGAATCTGTCTCTTGTGCGCGGGCCATGGCGGCTATGTCGCCGAAAAGTGAGAACGTCCTGTTTGTGCAATGTAGAAATGTCTGGTTTCATGCGCGGCTGGGCCTGCCAGATTTACGGATCGCGCCGTCCCAGCGTAGGGAAGGGAAGGCGAGCGGAAGAAACTATTCCTTTGCCTTCCTGAATGGTAAGGAATTGATTCGGTGTCACGCCGGCGATCGAATCTTTTTGTCCGCTTGGCCAAGAGACTTGAAGACGGGAAGTCTTCGTGCTGCCGGGTTTCCCGAGGCCGAACGTCAGAGGCAGCTCGCTTTGCGACAGATAGCTAGAGCCCGACTTGACCATGCGCGTGCAGCGTTGCGCCGCTGTTCGTTGTGAGCGTCACTTTTGCGCCGATGCCGTCGCGATTCGATTTTGTGCCAATCAGTTTCACGCGCAACACGTCGTTTTGATTTGCGTTTTCATTGCGGAGAAGCCGAGCCGGGCCATTGTTCGCGGTGATGACCAGGTCCAGGTCGCCGTCGTTGTCGATAATCGGCGTAGGCCATCCCTCGCGCAACCACTGGCTTCTGCAATCGCGCGGCCCAGCTTCGTGGATACGTCTTCGAATTTTCTGTTTCCCATGTTGCGGTAAATCCCGGCGGGTTGCGCGTATCTCAGCGTCGGTTGAACGACGGCGATGTCGTCGGAGACGTGGCCGTTCGCCGCAACGATGTCCAAAAGCCCGTCCAAGTCGTAGTCCATGAAGAAACAGCCGAACGTAAGCGACTGGGTGGTCATCTGTCCGATGCCGGATCGCAGCGATTCATCGGTGAACAAACCCGAGCCATCGTTGCTTATAAAGCGACATGCTTTCATTCGTAAAATTGCCGATCAAGAGGCTCGGAAAGCCGGAGCCGTCGAAGTCGGCGGCGTCGGTGCCCATGCCGGCGCGCACTCTGCCCGAGTCGCTGAAGGCAACTCCGACGGTCACGCCAACGTCGGTGAACGTGCCGTCGTGATTGTTGTGGTAGAGCTTGTTGGGCTCGGTGTCATTCGAAACGAAAAGATCCATCCAGCCATCGTTGTCGTAATCGAGAAGCGCGACGCCGAGCGCTTTGCTGGTGGGATCGAGCAGCCCAGCTTTTTTTGTGACATCTTCGAAGACTCCGTTGCCTTTGTTGTGGTAAAGGCGAGAGCTCTCGCCCTTATAGGTTTGCGGCGTGCAGTAGGATTTGTTCTTGTTGTCGAGCGTGCAGTACTTGATCTTTCTCGACGGACCATTCGATGTAGTGGGTAACGAAGAGATCGAGCTTGCCGTCGTTGTCGTAGTCGAACCAGACGGCGCTGGCGGAAAATCCGGGGCTGGCAACGCCCGCTTTCGCGGTGACGTCAGCGAACTTACCGTTGCCGAGATTGTGGAAGAGGTGGTTGGAACCGACAGTCGTCAGATAGAGATCGTCGAATCCGTCGTTGTCGTAGTCGCCGACGGCGCAACCCAGTCCATAGGTCTCGATGGCCAAGCCAGCCTGTCGCGTTACATCCGTAAACGTTCCATCGTGATTGTTGTGGTACAAAGCGGGAAAAGACTTGCCAGTCTTGTGCTCCGGCCAGTCCATCGAATTCACCAGGAAAATATCCTGCCAGCCGTCGTTGTCGTAATCGATGAAGCAGACGCCGCTGCCCATCGTTTCGGGTAAGTATTTTTTGCCGAATGCGCCACTGTTGTGTTTGAAATGGATGCCCGCCTGCGCCGTGACATCCACGAATTCGATGGGCCCGGTAGGCCTGGCATTGCTTGCGTTCGCAGAAGGGATCGCGGCTGACGCTGCGGTGGGCTGAATCGCGGTAGGAGAAGACGGCGTAGACGGAGAGTTTACCGAAGGCGGACTTGGAGCAGCTTCGGACACTGGTCTGCCGTTGCAGCCGAAAGCGAGAAACGACACTGCAAGCAAGAGCAGCCGGCTTTGTTGCGACTTCCCGTCGAAAAATCTGTTCGCTAAGGATCGACTCTTCATGCCGCCACGCGCATTGGGACGGTTCGCCGGGAATCAAACCACATTTCGATCAGCAGCGCGGCAGGCCCAACCAGGAACAAGGCATAAAATGGCGCGTAGACTACCTGCGACAGGCGAAGAATCATTTCGGCCAGAGCCACAAAAGCAACAACGACGCACTGCCAGAACTTGGAGCGGACCGTCGTCTTCGGATCGGTGATCATGAAGAAAATAAAGAGCTGATACATTGGGCCGGTAAGCGGAGCAATCTCGGATTGCCAGGGACTGCCAGTGATGATAGCTGCGCAGGAAGGCGAAAACGATGAAGAACACGACATAGGTGCCGGTGATGTGGAAGCGGCGCACTCGCCAGATAATGATCGATCCGAGAATCCAAATCACCACCATGGGCAGCAGGTAATTGCCCCATTGAATGCTCAAGCTCGCGACCGTTTCGGGCGCCAGAAACAGCAACACAGAAATGCCGAAGTTCGATGGATTCCAGATGTGGCGGCCTTTTAGGCGAAGGACATACTTCGACATGATGGAGACGATGGCGCAGATTGCGTAGGGCCAGAACGCGGGCGACCGAACCAGTATGCCGACGCTGATGCCGGTGATGTAAGCGCTGGCGAGGTTAGGCCACTTGCCGGCGAAGAGCCGCCCAAGGAACAATTCAGCGAGCAAGCTTGCCGCGATGGCCAGCCCAGTTTTTTTGTAGCTTTCCAAAATGCCGAAAGACAAATGGCCGACAATGAGAATGCAAGTGATGAACATCGGCGCGAGGTAGCGATTTTCCGGGCTGAGGAAACGCTTCCACGGAGCTGTTGTGCGCAGGTGGTGACGCGATAGGAACGCCCTGCTGGCTCATGAAGGTTCCTTGATCACGTGGTTTTCGTTCGGGCGCCGGGCTTGTCGATGGTTTGTATTTTGCCCGAGGGCCAGCGAATCACGGCCTTTTCGATGTGCGGGAATTTGCCGAGGCCAAAATGCAGGCGGCGCTGATTTTGCGCGGCGAAGCCGCTGCCGCCGGAAACCTCCTGCACCTGCTGCTGGCCATTCCAGATAGACAGTGACTTGCGCGCCGATCGCGCTGCGATTGCTCCGCGTTCCCTCAAGCTCAAACTCGATCCACTTGTTCTCGGGAATCACCGTGTTTTTGTAAATGAGCAAAGGCCCTCGCTCATTGGCGACGATCACGTCGAGCACGCCTTGATTCCACAAATCCGCCAAAGCCACCGCGCGGCCGTCATAGGTATCCGTGACACCGACCGCCTGAGCCACGTCGACAAATTTTCCGCTGCCATCGTTCAGCCAGACGTGCTTGGTTTGATAGCCGGACAAACTGCGCCCTTCCATCGCGGGCCAATTTTTCGCATCGTTGATGATGGCGCTGTGTCCGCCGGCGATTTTGGAAAAATCGTACCAGTAGCTTGCGATCGTGATCGAGCGAGACGTAGCCGTTGGTCAGATACAAATCGAGCGTGCCATCATTGTTTAGGTCGCCGAACTGCGCGCCGAAGCTCCAGCCGCCAATTTCCACGCCGAAATCCCGCGCCAAATTTTCAAACTGCAATTTGTCGCCGCTGGTGTTTTCTTTCGGTACCCACAAATTGTTTCCCTGAATGAGCACGCCTTCTTCGGAGATGTTTGAAACGTAGACGGCGTAGCGGCCCTGATTGAGAATGTCGCCGAAGCTGGCATTCATCCCGCTCTTGGGAGCAAATCCGACGCCTGTTTGTTCGCCGACTTCATGGAAGCGTTTGCCGTCGTTGAAATAGAGTTCGGAAACGCCGTAATCGTTCGCAACGAAGAGATCGGGATGGCCGGTGCCTCGGAGGTCCGCCGCTGCGGAAGCCAGGGCCCACCGGCGACTATTGATCCCTACTTTTTCGCTGACTTCCTCGAACTTGCCGTTCCCAAGATTGTGAAAAAGATATTTGCGGCCGCCATTTTTCGCGTATTCGAAACTGTCCGGCATCATTTTGGTGGAAGCGAGATGCCAGAGGTCGACGTCCTCGGAATAGTAGCCGCCGATGAATAAATCGAGCAGGCCATCGCCGTCGTAGTCGAACCAGAGCGCGGTGTTCGCGTTGATCCAAGGCGGCAGACCGACTTGATCGGTCACGCGCGTGAAGCCGTGGCCGGCATCGTTGTGAAATAATTCCGGCTTGCCCCACTTGATCAACAAAAGGTCTTCATAGCCGTCGTTGTCGTAATCGCCCCAAACCGCACCCATCGAGACGCCGGTGCCGGGGCGATTGACGTCGGCGATGCCCATCTCTTCCGCGACATCCTTGAAAGTGCCGTCGTGCATATTGTCGGTAGAGGGCGTTCTTCGCGCCCTCCTTGCTGTTCGTGACATAAATGTCCGGCCATCCGTCGCGATCGAAATCGACGATCGAAACAGACGCGCCCATGGAAGCGACTTGCGGCATGATGTGGTTCAAACGAGGATCGAGCGTGGGCGCTTGATGAACAAAATTCACACCGGCAGCGTGCGAGACTTCCTGCAAATAGAAGCCATGGCGAGCGAGGGCGGTTTGAAGGTCCAGCTTCGTTTTGGATTCATCGTGACGCGCCGCAAAGCGCTTGATGATCAGCGGAGAGAAGACCAAGCCCGCGAAGACGACCGCCAGAATGATTCTTGCTGCGATGCCTTGCTTCACTGGGGCGGGGCGCTCCTGAGGGAATTTTGAAAGACGTCGGGCGTTACGTAGCGCGTGTGGTAGTTCTGCCAATCCTCGGGATGCTGGCGGTAGACGTATTCATCTTCCAGACGGCCGGGACGCTCGACGTATTCGTTCTTTGCGTGATAGGGAAGCGGCAAGACGGTCTTGGAGAAAGTGGAGTTGAAATCGCCATCCTTGATCCAACCGTCGCCGACAACGATAAAGTCGCGGAGCCAGCCGGCGGGTGGCGGCGGCTGCTCGGCAAAACGGAGCGACATTTCGTCGCCGGAATTGACGATGACGTAGCGATCGTCAACGCTCTTCAACAGTTCGCGCACATCGCCGTAACGCGTGTAGTAGCCGATCAGATCGCGCCAGCGCTGCTTGGTTCCAAGAATTTGATAATAGTCCGGGACTTCAGGCGCGGGCGCGGCTGGGTCTGGAGTAGCGACGGTCGAGTATCCGCGATAATGCAAGTCCGCGACCTGCGCATCGAGCGTCTGCGTTTTCACTTGTGCGCCGGGATCGCCTTGAGCCCATTCGATGCAGTCCCAATAGATTTCCAGATTCGTACGCAAGCGCACGCGGCGCGGAGTTCCCGGACGGAAAATATTCGTGAGGTTGAAGAGAACCGTTTTTTTGCGGCCAGCCGGAAAACCGAGATTCGATTGAGCCGTCGTCCATCCGCCGTGGCCATCGGGAACTTCGACGCTCATGCCTTGGGCGTGCCAGCGGTTTCCCTGGGTGATCGCCACGTTGAGTGACGATTCGGTGTCGTGAATGGAACCTTGCGCGATCAAATAGAGTGGGCCGCTCTTGGGAGCGTCGTCGCCCAAGATCGACTCTCAACGTAATGGTCGCGCGTGATTCCCTGATACTGGCCGCGGCCAAAAGAATCGAGCGCGCGGCCATCCAGCGTGTTGACGATGTCCGTAACGTCTTTGCCGTTGTCGTCGATGGCGCGGGCAATCTTGTGAGGAGTGGCCACGGTGGTGAAACCGAGCTTTCGCCGGCGGAATCACGAAACGCTCATCGACATATATTTCCGTACCGGCAGGATGGTCCACGGTCATGAGCGCGATGACGATCGTAGTAATACACCTCCCAAAGCTCCGCGGTGATGCGCAGGTCGTAGTAGCCGTCGTGCGGAACGAGCTGATCGCGGCGGATTTTGTACCATTCGCCGGTCGCGGCGATTTTCGCGGAGCCCAGCGTGTTGATACGCAGTCCGATGGCAGAGCCCCACGGCACGGCATCCTTCACGAATTCCATCTTTGTGCCGTTCCAGGCGAAAAGAAATGGACAGGACGCTTTCAAGCCGCTGCTCGGTGACGACTTCCTGGTCGGCCTGCACTCCGAATTCCGCGCGCACGGTGCCGTTTGGCCAAACCACGCGCACAACTTCGGCGCTCGTCTGGTTGCCCAGACCAAAGTGAAGCTGCGGCCCAGTTGATGGGTTGCTTCTGAACCAGCAGTCCCGAGCGAATTTCGATTTCACCGCCGACGCCGAACGGATTGATGCGCTGATCGCCAACAGCCTGCTTCGCATGGGGCCGAACGATCTGCCAGTGATAGTTCTTCGAACCGTGATTCACGCCTTCGACTGGCAAGCCATGAGCATCGAAACCGAGCAGGTCGAGGTGTCCGTTTCGCTCAAATCTGCGATATCCCAAATGGTGCTGAGTCCTGCTGCATGATCCAGAAGTGTAAATTTTGAGGTCGAATCTCCCAGCCAAATCAGCGGCGTATTGCGGGTTCGCGGAGCGGCGACTCGACGTGACTGAGAATCAGGTCAAGCGCACCATTATTGTCGAGATCGGCGACTTGCAGCCGCACCTCGCCGGCGAGGTAGGTTGTGGGATTTGGAACTTGCAAGAGCGTCGCAACGCTCCATCCACTCGTTTCATTGAACGAAACGCTAACGATGTCTCCACTCGATTCAACGGCGAGCAAATCCAGAACGCCATCGTTGTCGGTATCTGCAACGCCAAGCGCTTTTACGGTGGCAGACTCGCCGGAAGAGCAACTTCGCGGAATTGGCCCTGGCGCTCGTTGTGAAAAATATGAAGCATGCCCGGCGCCATCAACAATTGCCGCGTCGGCATTGCCATCCGCATCGAAATCCGCCCAGGCGAATGCGCGCACGCCAGAGACGCCCGGGAACGGTTGAATCACGGTGAAAGTGTCGTCGCCATTGTTTCGCAAGACCTGTGGAGCGCCCTCTTTTTTTCCAAGAACGATGTCCAGGTCGCCGTCGGCCTCGATGTCCACGGCCCATGCTCCGGTGTAGGAAGCATTCGTTACACTTTTGGGCAGCTTGGTGTTTGCGGTGACGTCGGTGAATTTCTCCGGAGTATCTTGCCGCATCAGACGCACGCCGCCCGCGCCGGCGAGCACAAGATCCGTCTTGAAATCGTAATTAAAATCGATCTGCAAGATGCCCTCGGGAAGCGGGCGCTGTGCCGGAGCGACCGCCGGGAAAGGGAAATTTCGCTCCCGTGGACAAGCGCACTTCCTGGCCGTTCGCTTGCGCGATGACCGGAGCCCCGGCACTCCCAAGCGCGACCGCACCAATCCAGGTCGCACGGCTGGTATCTCCACCAGGAACCGGCTTTAGCGTAAATGTCAAGTGAGGTGTCCGCAGGCGCGGGAGTGAAGTCCGGCGATTCCAAGCGCAAGAAAATGAGTGAATGGTTCCGCTTCTTCGCCTGGCGGCGCCTTCAAGACAGCCAGGCTCTCGCGAAATTCGGGAACGCGCATGAGCGCTGTTGCGCAAGAAAGTCGTTCGCGTCGCGGCCGTGCGCGGGAGTCGGGCCATCGGCCGCCGTCTGCACGGCAGTCAACTGCGCTTTCACCTCGGCTGGCCAATTCGAGGAACGCGAGTGGATCTGCGCCAGCATGGATTTCAGCGTTGCAGTGTCTCCGGTCTTGGCGGCAACGCGAGCGAGTTCAAGCTGCGCCGCGAGATTTTCCGGCTGAGCCGCCAGAATCTTCTGAATCAATCGCTGATATTCTGCGTCGCTGTTGGCGTCCGCCTGGCGTTCCACTTCTTCGGCAAGTTGATAAGCGGCGCGATAGTTGCGCGGATTGAGTTCAATCGGCCTTGCGCCAGTCGGCGATAGCGTTCGCGGAATTTCCGCGATTGCTCTCCAGAAGCCCGAGGAGTTGATAGATCTGGTCGTTGTCGGGGGCCAGTTTGCGAGCTCGCTCGATTCGTTGCGCGGCCACATCCAATTTGCGCTGGCGCAGGGCAAGCACTCCCCAATTCGCCCAGCCTGCCGGCTCGCCAGGCACGATGGTCGTTAGTTCAGAGAGTTTACTCTCGGCATGAACATCGTCGCCGACTTGCAGCGCGCCGAGTCCGATGTAGAAGGCGGACACGGCTTCCGCGTATTCCTTCGAAGATTTTTGAGGAAGCTTTGTGCCGGAGCCGCAGGCGCACAAAACCACGCTCAGCGCGCCGATGAGAAGTAAGAAACTGAGCCAACGGGTGCGGAAAGAAAGTGACGTGCGGCGACAGGCCGATGGATCGAGGAGCTTCCTCGCGTCATGGCTTTTCATCGTTAGCCTCATCTATCGCCTTCATTGCAGTGTAGAACGTGTTCACGATAATTTGTCCCTAAGTCTCTCACACAGAACGCACCGGCGGAAAACTTCAGGCAGCCTGGCGCGCGCGGATTTTTCGCAGCCGGCGCCGCTTTGTGATGGCCGTCGACCATAAAAACCCGACTCCCAAGAATGGCAAAAGAAAGAGCAGCAGATCCCACCGGCCAAAGCCCGCCGGAGTCGGCTCCACCTGCGAAACGGCTTCGCCGCCCCCGACCGAACTCGCGAGAATGAGGCGGACCTTCCAATTTTCCTGCTGGTCGAACTGAACCTCTGTCTTGTATTCCACCTGGCCGCGCAAATCCTCGACCCACGCGGAATAGACGGCTTCGGCAAGCCTGCCGCTCGCGGGCTGCACAGCAATCTGAACCTTTAAGTCCTTTGGCACGGTTCCCCCGGGCACGGGATCGATCATGACGAAGAAGGTGCCGGTGCCAAGGTCCGGATGAGTCCAAAGAGAAATGATGTACGGGCCGACCCGCTGGTCCGTGATGATCGGAAAGGGCGGACCGTTATGCGCCGCCGCACCCGGAGCACAAAGTATCGAGAGCAAACTCGCCAGCAGGCAAGCGGGCAACGTGCATGATACCCGAAAATGTTGCGTTCTCTTCATCTCGGATCAGCCGCGCTCCCTCAGCCTCCCATCAACATCGCACGCATTTCCATCGGTTGAAACATGAGCCAGACGGACGCCAGTCCGATCAACAAGCAAACAGCGGCCCAAGGTAGAAAAGCTCGCATGGGTTGTGAAGCGCAATCCTCCTCCGCCAGTTGATAAGCCACGAAAAGGGAACCCGCGAAGCCCAGGAGAGAAATCCCAGCTCTAGAGGCTGGACAAATCGCGCGGGCAGACCGGTCCACGTCCAAAGCGGTGCTCCAAAAAGATGCACGCCGAGATGAGCGAGCGCCGCCTGGCTGACCGGCACGATGGTGAGAATTCCCGTGAAGAAATGGAAACCATAGTGCGCCAGCCACATTCCAAATCCCAAAGGAACGAGCGCGTAGCTGTAGCGTACGGCAAGCGGAACGAGAGTGAGCTTGCTGCCTCCCAGCGCACGCGTCAGCCAAGCCGCCGCACCGAGCAGGATCGCAGGCTCGACAACCAGAAACACCACGAAGATCACGCCTAACACAGGCGCTGCGCTGTTGACGGAGAGAATCTTGCGCAGCCAGGCCTCGACCACGTAGACGGGACTGACCATTCCAAACGCGTTGACGAGCGCGCCGAAGGTAAAAACGAGCGCCAAGCGCCGCGATATCCTTGCGCCGCGAGAAATATCCGATGCCGGAACGGATGGGATCGATCATTAATTCCGCGGCGGGCAGACGGCTCGTCACGCCGATGTTGTCGTGCGGGCAGGCATGCACGCAATCGAGGCAAAAGGTGCAATCCATGTTGCCCACTTTGCGAGGCTGGAAGAGGGCGAGTTCGCAACCGCGCTGGAGAATCACGAGGCCATTGGTCGTGCGGCCCGCATGAGGATTCGCTTCGGAGCAGGCTGCTGCCCAACACCGTCCTCCCGGCGGCCGCGGATGCAATCCTTCGTCGCGCAGCGGCCGCAAACGCCTTGGTCGCGGACCTGAACCTCCAGCGGGGAGAGCGTTGAGGCAATAAAATTAAACTGACCGATCGGACAAACAAACTTACAGAAGGAAGCATGCTTGAACAACCCGTCGATCAGCAGCACCGCGAGAAAGTACGCGATGGCCAGCGAAGCCGTCCACCAGGGCGAGGACCACAGGCTGAAAAGTTCATAGGTGAACAAAATGGCGACGAACAGTGCGACGGAGATCCATTTGTTGCGCAACACTCTCGGCCAGTTGAATCGCGGCCGAAACAGGCGGCGCGCCGCATTTCGCACCAGCATGAACGGACACGCCAGACAAAAAAAGTTGCCGGCACAAAGCAGCACCAGGACTAACGCGCCGCGGAAGTGAATCCAGGTAAGCACGGCCGCAAGATTCTTTGGCGCCAGCGTGGGGCCAAGCAATCCGTGGAGAATCATCACGACCGCAAGCAGGAACAGGGGAATCTGCAGAACGGTGCGGGAATGCCGCCAGCGCAAAAAGTCGCCGATAACCGGGACGCGAAGCAAGTCAAAGCGGGGCGCATCGACGGACAAGACGGCCGAATTGGAGGGTAGGGTGGCCAACGGACTAGCTCGCTTTTATATTTCGAATTTCCAGTTGCCGGTCAAAGGTCTCGCCGTTCGCCAAATGATGTGAAACAAAATGACCCAGTCACCGCGCATGTTGAGGTCGAGCTTCCCCTGATAACGGCCTGGAGCGAGTTCTCTCGCTTCGCCGAAGACGGGAGCCATCCCTGCATGCGACATGTCGCCTTCCAGCGAAACATGCGCACCCGCCAGAAGTTCCCCGGAAGCGCCGACCAGAGCGACGGTGAAAGTGTTGACACCGACGCGAGGCGGCATTGGCTCACTCTCACAGGTGAAACCAATTTTGTTCTGGCCGGCTTGGGATTTGGAACAACCTGCCGCGCATGAACTCACCAGCGCTAGCACAGCGAGAAAGGACAAGATCATTCCTCGGTTACGGACCATCAGAGCGCGTCACCCATGCAAAACTCCGGCCGGATTTTGGGCTTAAAACGGAAATAGAGCCTTACGCTGCGCAAGCTTCCGCATTCTTTATGTCTTTGTCCCACTCGCAAGAGCAAACCGACAAGCCTTCCTCGCCCTTGCGCGGAAACATGTGGTAGTACATGCCGATGACCATCGGGACAAACACGACCGAGTTGTAAAAGAGATGAAGCTCAACGCGGGGAACGATCAGTTGGAGAATGCTTACCGGAACGGGCTTGCCCCAGAAATTATGATGCATGGTCGCCTGGGTGATTAGCAGCAGGTGCTCAAAGTGATGCCAAAATTGAATGATCAGGGCAACGGTCCACCACTTGCGCCCTGTCCCCGTAAATCCTTTCCGCAGGACCCAAATCCCAATCAGCATCACCAGCGCATACACATAGTGGAGCACTTCGGACTTAATCAGCCAGGGATACCAAAGGCCCAGGAGGCCATTCGCCTTGGGACGAGGCCACCCCATCACGTAAATCTGATACGCCTGAAATAGATGTTCAGCCCAGTGGCCTAGAACGATGAGCATAAATATTTGCAGAGCCCGCTCATGCCACTTGGAGTTCAACTTGTCGTAAAGGCTGGAGTCTGTGGCCGCCGGGAAGTGCGTATCGCTGATTGCAGGAGTGGAAACCGCCATGCCGCTATCCTCCAAAACGCAAAGAGAAACAAGGACTTAAAGGAATAGGTCTTCCCCGGCGGGGGATACTCCCATACAGCCTTAGGGCCATCAATAGTATATTCATACTAGCCGGCATCTCCCGGGCCAAAACCCAGCATTCGAGCGGTTCATGCGCGCATCGTTCCCCGCCGCTCCTTCACGCCTGCGATTCTCGACCCCGCGGATCGGCAACAGCCTCCGATCTCCTCTGCGCGTAGTGTATTTCGATTATTGTGCGCGGATTTTTTCTAAATACACTTACGCCACTTTCGCATTCATTTTGTGTGGAATCCGCTGGATCAGGAGACTTCGTGAGAAGCTTGCTTACTTGCTTTCTATTTCTGTTGGCTGCCTCCGTCGCCGTAGCGCAGGAGCCCGACCCGCAGCCAATCCAACTCGGAAACGTGACCTTCTCCGGCAACATCCGCGAGAGATACGAAGTATGGGATTGGTTCCAGCCCGCTGCCGGAGGCCAGACTCTCTACGGCTACTCCGGAACGGTGGTACGCTTCGGGTTTTCGCAAAAGCACGAGCACTACGATTGGAACATCGAGTTTGAGACGCCCATTCTGCTAGGTATTCCGACCGGTGCGGTTCACGCCGCGCCTCTGGGGCAATACGGGCTGGGCGGATCCTATTACGCGGCGAACGACAACAGCCAAAACGCCGCCTTTATCTTCCCGAAGCAGGCCTTCTTCCGCGTAAAGGGAGAACACTCCAGCCTGCGGATGGGACGCATGGAGTTCACCGACGGCAGTGAGGTAACCCCCAAGGATCCCACGTTGGCATCGCTGAAGGCGGACCGCATCGGCCAGCGGCTGATCGGGAATTTCGGTTTTTCCGACGTCCAACGAAGCCTCGACGGTTTGCAGTACCTCTATTCCAACGGTCCCTGGACCTTCACAGCGCTTAGCGCGATTCCGGATCGCGGGGTCTTCCAAGTCGATGGCTGGGGCTGGGTGAAAACTCCGGTTACTTATGTGGCGCTCACACGCCAAAGTGATTTTGGCAGTGCTCACGCCGAGTGGCGCGTTTTTGGCATTTATTACAACGATGATCGCCCTCTGGTGAAGACGGACAACCGCCCCGCGGCGGTCCGAGCCACCGATCTCGGCGGCATCGATATCGGAACCTACGGCGGACACTTGATTCTCGCCGCGCCGACCTCCGCAGGAACGTTTGATTTTCTCGGCTGGGGCGCGCTCCAGAGTGGCAGTTGGGGCGAACTAACACAGCGGTCCGGCGCGGGAGCCCTCGAAGGAGGCTGGCAGCCGGACTTTGCAGCCCGCGTGCATCCCTGGCTGCGCGCCGGCTATTACTATTCCAGCGGCGACGGAAATCCCAACGACAATACCCACGGGACGTTTTTCGCCATTCTTCCCACTCCTCGCGTCTACGCGCGCTTTCCTTTTTTCAACTCCATGAATAATACCGATCTCTTCGGCGAAGTGGTGCTGCGGCCCACGAAGCGGCTCACCATCCGGAGCGACGTGCACGGCCTCTGGCTGAGCAGCAAGAACGATTTGTGGTATTCGGGCGGCGGCGCGTTTCAGCCTTGGACCTTCGGCTTCAATGGCAGGCCATCCAATGGCTCCACGTCCCTCGCGACGCTGTACGACATCAGCGGCGACTACAAGCTGAAGCACGGCGTTTCATTCGGACTGTATTTCGGATATGCGGTGGGCGGCGAGGTAATCAAAAAAATCTACCCTGGCAATTCCAACGGGGCCCTGGGCTACTCCGAACTGAATTACCGTTTCTGAAGGCCAGCGCAAGTCGGCTACACACGCTCAGCATTTTTGCGGAATGATTGGGGGCTACGGGAATCGTGCCGCGACGTTCGTATTCTTCGCGCGACTCTATCCGATGCTCGCGGGTGTAGTCTCTCGCGAGGTGATTTCGTACTTGAACCCGTCGGGGTCCAGGCAATCGAGCCGGCCTTCGGCTGTTTCCGCCTGCGGATACATAAAGAATCCGAACGGCGCACCTTTCGAGCCCGGCAACGCAACGTCATGGGCGAAATTAAACGCCATCCAGTTCATTTCCCAGAATCCAAACAGCCGCTTGCGCGCCTTCTTCACCAGTTCATCATCCATCGGCAGATTTCCCGGTGGCTCCTCGAGCACCACTTTTCTCACGTCCGCAGGATCGACGGGTATCCAGCCGTAACGCGGAAAGATAAACCTCCGCGCGGCAATGCTGCGATTTCGTCACTTTTTCCGAGGAAGCGCCTAGGCTCTTGTAGCCCAACTCTGACTTGGCCACGCGGATTCCGTAGACGTCCCGCGCCGGAAGCCCCGCCGCTCTTGCCAGCCCGACATAAAGCGCATTGAGATCGGCACACTTGCCGCCCAAATCCCTGGTCTCTAGCATGAACCGAATATCACCTATGCCGCAGCCTCGCGTTTTCGGATCCCGGAAGGTGTTGTCCACAATCCACTCGTAAATGGCGCGCGCCTTCTCGACATCGGTCTTTGCGTTCTTCGTGATTTCCGCAGCCGTATCTTTCACAATGCCGTCGGTCGGCAGAAGCTTGGTGGGGCGCAGAAAATGCTCCAATTCCGCGCGGTCCTCGCTCGGCGCATGGCCGGGGGCGGAGAGATCGACAACAGCGTTTTTGGTGGCCACTCTGCTCGTGACCGTCAAGCTAGGCTTTATCCCGGACGCAAACTCCGCGGCGATGATCGAAAGCGCATCCGTCTTGCTTTCCACCAGCTTCGCGGACCCGCCCTCGGCGCTGAATGTATTCGAAAGTGTTTTTTGGAAAGGCGTCTCGACGATGAGGGCGCCCGGCACCCAGATGCGCGTGCCGCCCGAAGTTTTCAGAACTTCGACATGTGTCGTCACTTCGAACGTTCGCCAGCCATCAGAAGCTGCGTTCGGCGCAATCCATCTACTGGTCTTCGGGAGCGCAATGCCTGCTGCTGCGATACTTGCGGAGCACAAAAAATCACGGCGATTCATGACATGTCCTCTTAAATCAGCCTTTCACAGGTAGATGCTCGTCCACGCCACAAAGATACGCCAATTGGGTCCACGCGCAACGTGCCAGTTGCCAATGCTCGCCTCACCCAGCCCCTGACCACTGAAAAAGCCAAAGGATCGTTGCGCTCGTTGAAGTTCACGCCTGCCTCAACGTTTAGTTCCTTGCCCTTGCTTTTGAGATGGAGATTAAGCGCCACCGCCGCGCGAATGAGATCCTTCAAGGCCGCTTCATCGACTTTTTCGCCCTCGTGGATGTCGATGGCGCGCCTGATATTCCCGTCGAGGCTGGAGTTGAACAGACTTTTGGGGTCTTCCAATGCCGCTCCTTTGGCAAATGTCATCTTGACCGCTTTTTTGTATGTCTCTCCCGTGCAGACGATGCCGCTGTGCGAAAAGACCGGAGTTCCCATCCACTTCCACTCTTCGACGATCTCCGGGTCGGCCTTGTGAATGATTTCGCGTACTTTCGCGAGCATCTTCCCGCGCCAGTCCCCAAGTTCCCTGATTTTCTCGTCGATTAATGCAGAGGCAGATTCCACCGGCGCGGATTTTTTCATGTTCGGCTCCAACTCTCGGTCCTAATCTATCTGCGCTGGGGGAAACCTGCAACCCTCGCGTTTCACCAGCCACCGGCCTTCTCGTGTAAGCTATGCAACCGTAGATCTCGAAAGAAAAGAGTGGGGCGACGATGGGAAGGGAATTGCTCCGATTCGACGGCGCTGTCGAGCGCGATCCCGCCATCGATGCGTGGATGAAACAGCGCGCGGGCGAATTGGGAGCTATCGCGCATCGGTGGTTTAAGGTGATGCGAAAATGCGGGGACGAAGTCCGCGAGCTTTTGCATGACGGCTGCCCGGTTGCCTGTTTGGGAGACGCGCCCTTCGGCTACGTGAATGTTTTTACCTCGCACGTAAACGTGGGGTTCTTTCACGGCTCAGCGCTGCCGGATCCATCTCGCTTATTGCAAGGCGCCGGCAAGTTCATGCGCCATGTGAAGCTAATACCGGAAACGGCCACGAACGCCGATGCTGTCGCAAGCTGGTCGACGCGGCCTACGCGGATATAAAGGTGCGCGTCGAAAACGGCTAGCTCGCAGAAAACGCCTCGATTGCCCGAAAATAAGGTGGCTATGGGTTAGCCGCGGCGTTTTGTTGGGCCGATCTCTTTGTAAAAAAGCCTCGAACGACATGGCCCTTCCACATCCACAATCCTGAAATCAGGAGTACGGGCAACAATGCGTAGCGAATAGACCAAGCGTAATTCGGAGTATCCGTCGGCGAATCATAAATGTACCCGATGATCGGAATGCCAAAGATAATGTGAATCCAGCGAAAAATCGAACGTTTGGTGGCTTCTTTCATGACGAATCCCCTCCTTTTATTCACTACTTTTTATTCACTACCTCTGAGCCGCCCTCGGCGGCCAGTTGGGCGATTCGATCCCAAACTGCTTGGCGTACTCCGCGTTCAGCCGCTGCCAGCCGCCATATTTCATCGCATCGGGCCGACCAAGCGGCCGAGGGGAGTTCCGCTGAGAAGATGATCCAGAACATCGAAACAAATGTGCCACCCGGCGGCGCCCATGGCGATGAAGCGGTGACCGATGTTGGTCCACAGCGTCAGCCGCGTGCCGCCGCCAAGGTCTTCGAGTTCCCAGCGCATATCGAAGCCACCCCACTTGTACTCCAGGGCGTGGGGAGATTCGGCTACCGTTACGGTCGTTGCGGTTTCATGCACCGCCGGCCCTCCCACCGTGGTGAGCTTCACCGTGGCGCCCACCGTTCCCAGGCTCCCATCGGCATCAAAGGGCGCCCATTCGCGCAGATGCGCTGGATCGGTAAGCGCCTGCCACACTTTCTCGGGCGGGTGGCGCAGTTCTCTGACGAGAATGAGCGTCCACTTATCGCCGTCCGTTTCTGTATCTGCGCCCCGTAGGCCGGACCGGGTGCGTATCGTTCGAGATCGCCCATTTGTCTTCTCCTTGTCGTTACTGCGCCCGCTCCATCCGCGATCGACCGTGCCGCCGTGACCGGGCGCCCTACCACTTCGCGAGTTGCGTCAATTGAATAAGGTTGCCGCAGGTGTCCTTCAGCATGCAATGGTCGAGCCGGTCACGTCGGTGGGCGGCATTGTGAACTCGGCACCGTGCCCCTTGATCTTCTCGTAGTCGCCCTTGATGTCGTCGGTGAAGAACATGATCGCGGGCTGGTCCTGCAGAAAAATCGCCTGCTGATACGCTTTCGCCGCGGGATTGTTGTTTAGCGCCAGCTGCAGCTCAACGCCGTTCGGCTCCTCTGCCGAAGCCACCGTCAGCCAGCGATACGGGCCCTGGCTGAAGTCGTTTTTCTTGGTGAAGCCCAGTGTCTCCGTATAAAAGCGCAAGGCTTTGTCCTGGTCGTCTACGTATACGCTAGTCACTTTGATTTTCATTTCATTTCTCCTTTGTTATGTTCGCGGTTTGAGCCGCGACTATTTCTCTTTGTCTTGCTTTTGTTGGTGTTGCTCGTGTTGCTGTAAGGCTCCATGCGGTCGAGGTGCCGCTCGAGAGCATCCACGCGCTCCGACCAGAACCGGCGGAACTTCTCCAGCCAGGCTTCGACCTCCTGAAATGGTCCAGGCTTTCAACCGGTAGAGACGGCGCTGTGCGTCCACTGTGGACTCCACGAAACCGGCCTCGCGCAGCACTCGCAGGTGTTTTGACACCGTCGGTTGCGTCATCCGAGCCGACTCTCGATCTCACCCACCGACTGTTGTGACGAGACCAGCAGGCTCAAGTATCGCGCGGCGGTTCGGCTCTGCAATGATTTCGAATACGGATTCCATGCTCTTAATATACTCCAGGCGCATATACGTGTCAAGGTATATTTTAAAGAAAGTTGAGGGCTCCAATCGGCGGTTTCCGTCGGTGGGCAGGGATGCTCGTCCGGTGCGTGTTTCCGGCCCGGATGCGATTGAGCGCCCTCCGCGCTCCGGCCAGGCGCTCATGGCGGGCAGGAAACACCCAATTATTGCAGTTTGGCGTACTCGGCCTTGGCTTGCTTTAGGAGAGGAAGGTTCGGATCTCCGTCTTTCCACAAATCAATAAGACGCGCGAGGGATCTGTTTGGCATTTACGCGATCCCCTTTGGCCAAGTAATCGGAAGCAAGAGTATAGTGAGCTGCCAACCAGAGTTGCTGAGGCTCCCAGGAGATAGCGCGATTGGGCATACTCACAAATTTTTCGTACCAGGAGATGGCCTCATCCGTTTTTCCAGCTTGTTGATAGGCGCGAGCGATAGCCTCCACGCTGAAGGCGGTAGAGTTCTCGGTGTTGGAAAGGTGAAGAGTTCGATCGCTTTATCGGCATGTCCCTGAGCCAACGCAATCTCCCCTTGCAATAGCTGCAAATAGCCCCTCTGCTCGGCACTCTTGGCATCGGTGAGCGTCGCGATGAGACTTTCCATCTTTTCGGCCTTGTCTAAATCATCGGCGCGCACATACTGCCGGCCAAGCCAAACGCCAAAGATGACTTTCGGCCCAAGCGCGTCAAAATTGTCGTAAGCGTTGGCAAGCTCTCGCTGCTCGGTACGCAAATCTCCTTGGCCTTCCGCCAGAATGGCCAGCCAAAGATGGACGCGGGCCATGCTCAGAGGGGCATGCTGATTTTGCAGGATGGTCAGACATTCGCCGAAGCGCTTTCGAGCACTCGCAAAACGCCCATGATACATGTCCAGCAGAGCCAAAGAGCGCATGCCGCTTTCCCGCGTTTCGCGCTTCTCCAGCATGCCGGTAAAGATCTGCACCGCCTTCTGATCCTCGCCATTTTGGATCAGGAGAAACCCATATTCTCGGCTGGTGTCTCCCGCAACAAGCCAGTGCGGATCCAGCCGGAAAGCTTCCGCATAGGCGCCGAGCGCTTCCGGCACCTGATTTAGAGTCCGATAAGCTGTTGCCATTTCGATAAACGTTTTGGCGTCGTCTGGAGCGACTCGGATCATTTCCTTGTACTGGGCGATAGCCTCGGGCTCACGTCCATGTCTCCGCAGGAGGTTCGCATAATTGGAGAGCATGGCCCAATCATCCGGGTACCGGCTCAAATAGGCACGATAGAGGGCGTCAGCGTCGACGATATGCCCTTGATCAGCTGCAAAGCTGGTTTGGATAATCAAGCGCTCGCGATCCGTAGTGCGCGAGGAGAGCGCGAGCGCCTTCTCGTATTCTTCTTTTCCCAGGGCGGGCTGGTTGCTGATATAGCTGAAATAGTCGGAACCGAGGACCGCGTGGGCCATGGCGAAGTCCGGGTCGCTCTGGAGCGCGGCACGAAGCAGAGTTGCCGCCTCCTTATATTTCCCCTGATGCCATAGCGCCGTGCCATCCGCATACTGCTTGAGCGCCGTCAGCGAACTTGTGGTTACTTCCGGGAGCGGGCGGTCCGCGCGGTGAATCTGATAGAGCGATTCGCCGAGGTCGCGCCGGACATCCGCGGCGATGACGTCAAGAGCATCCAGGACGTGGTCCTCGCCGTAAGAGCGTTCCAGGTAGGAGCGCACCGTCGCTCCGGTTTGTGGGTCGATCAATTCGGCGGAAAGCGCATACTCCTGGCCCGTGCGAGTGATGCTCCCGGTGATCAGTCCGCGAATATTTTCCCGCTGGCAAATCTCGCGTCCCACCTCTGGAGTGACGCGCTGCGTTCCAGGCTTGCCCATCATTTGGAGGACCGAAGCAACTCGGACACGGGGAAAGACATTGGCGCGGCGGGATTGTTCGAGGCTGACGGTGAAGGCCGTGCGCAGGGCTTCGTCAAAACGGGGATCGCCAGTCTGGTTTTCGAAATCGGTGACCAGAACGGAATCGCGGGGACTGAAGGAAAAAGCGGGCCTTCCATAGAGAAGCCAAACACCCAGGCCAGCCAGAATGATTAGAAGCGCCGCAGCCCCGGCTACCCAAGTCTTCCATCGGCTCCGCAACCCAAGAATCGCCGTTGACGTTTCGCGTGGCGCCTCGGACGAGGGCATCTCCGCAGCCGCAACCACTGCCGAGGCCGCCGGGGAACGCTTTTTCACCTCTGCCACAAACCGGTAACCGTGGCGCGGAATCGTTTCAATGTAATGAGGCTTATCGGCGTCGTCGCCCAAAGCTTCGCGCAGCTTTTTGACGGCGGTATTCAGGCCGTCCTCGAAATCCACAAAAGTATCTTCCGGCCACAGACGCTTTTGCAGTTCCTCGCGAGTGACGACTCGTCCCGGCTTTTCAGCGAGCACACCCAGGAGCCGCAATGGCAGGTCCTGAATCTTAACGCGCGAGCCCCCTTTGCGAAGTTCTCCTGAGGATATGTCTGCTTCGTAGGGACCGAAGGCGAATGAGGGCTGAGACTCCTTTGACGAGTCCATGGAAGTGGTCAAACCCTAGATTGGGGACGCGAAGCGCATGCTAGCACCCGGCCCGGTCACGCGCAAGGATTGTAACGCTTGGCGGCGTAGGTCCTTAACTCGTGATAAGCCAGCAAGTTAGCCGTTCGGGAAGAGTTCAGCAACTGTCCGGTCTCCGTCCATTGACCTGCGAACTGATTTAACCGCACCGTGCCGCACATGAACTGGCTGAACTTCGAAAAAGGCGGAGCGAGCTGTGAGTAGCCACTCAGGCCGGCATTTGAGTATCTAGCACACTCCACTTGATTGGAGCACGCCCGCGTTTGCTCCGCGACTTACTGGAGGCACCATGAGAATGACAAGGTTCGCAGGCTTCTGGCTCGTGCTCTGCGTAACAACCACACTTTTCCTTTCCTCGTGCAGCAGCGCCGGCAAGAGTGTTACAACCATGAACAACCCTGCGCCTTCTGTTACCGGTCTCCTGCCCGCGTTTGCTCCTGCGGGCGCTGCTGCGCAGACTCTCACGATCAATGGCTCGAATTTCCTTTCGAGTTCGACGGTCACCTACAACAACGTTGCGCACACAACAACATTTGTGAACTCAACCACCTTGACGATCCCGTTGACGGCCGCCGATCAGGCCATCGGCGGATCGTTCGCGGTGGTGGTGACGAATCCTCCCCCGGGCGGCGGCAATTCATCGGCTAACTTCGCGGTCGACAACCCAGTACCTCAGGTGACGGGACTGACCCCCGCTTTCTTGACCGCCGGAACCCCAGCCCAGGCGCTAACGATTAACGGCACAGGTTTCGTGTCCACTTCCTCGGTCACGTTCAACGGAAATGCCAAAGCGGCAGCGTTCGTCAATGCAACAACGCTCACTATTCCATTGACGGCAACGGACCTAGGCACCATCGGAATTTACCCCGTGCTGGTGACCAACGCCGCGCCGGGCGGCGGAAACTCATCTTTCAATTTTAACGTCACGGCAGCGAACGCCAACGTCGCCGGAATCGTCTTCAAGAGCGGCGTCACCGGCGCCACGGTCACGATTACGGCCGTGAACGCCGATGGCACCAACGGCGCGACGGCTGGCACTTGTCTGACCGATGCCAATGGTAATTTCACTTGTACGCTCAACTCCTTGCCGTCCGGCTCTGTTCGCGCCTGCGCTGCTGGTGGTACGTACACCAGCGAATTCGATGGCTCGACGATTACCAGCAGCAGCCAGATCTGCGCACTGATCGATCAGGTGCCTGACGCAGGTCTCACTGGCCTCTCCATCACGCCGATTTCTGATTTCGTCAACTCGCTCGCCGTGGGCGATCTGTCCTCAGGCAAAGCGTCTTCGCTTGTTGCGGCGCACGCGGCTGCCACGACGCAACTCGACACTTTCTATGGCCTCACTCCCGGTGTTCACCCCGAGGCGCTGACACCCAAGTTTGGTGCCGCGGACATCACTGGTTCGCCGGACGCCTTCAAGATGGGCGCGGTTCTTTCTTCGTATACGCTCGAAGGTGAGTCGCTCTCTCCCACCGACCCCGATGCGCTGATCGCCGCGCTCTCCGCGGACATTTCTGACGGTGTGTGGGACGGCAAATCCAGCGGAACTCCAATAACTCTGGATGCGGTCCGGAAAATCGTGACCTTTAGGCGAATGAAGGCGGCCAGCAAGCCGGTTGCAGTAGATGGAACAACGGAAAACCTTGATCCTCTGGCTGGAACATCCGAGTTCGTCGAAGCTCTTCTCCAGTGCCTGGACCAGGCAGCGTCTCAGACGCCGCAAGGTCTGCCGGTTCCTCCCGGCTGCCAAGTCTTTGCCACTCTATCCGTTCAAGCCCTCGCGGCAGTGGAACAGGCGATTCAGCTTGCCGCAGGGGCCAATGCTTCAACTCCCGCGTATGCCAACCTCACACCAAGCTCGGCTGCCGTGGTCACCCAGATCATTAACGGAACGCAATACTTATTCGTGGCAGCGGGCGTCAACGGCATCGCAGTTTATGATTTTTCGAATCCAAACCAGCCAGTGCTGGTCAACCTCTGGCCGCAAATCGCTGCGGTCGTGGGTGCGGGTGGCCAGTCCGCCCAAGTCACCGGCCTTCTTCCGGTCGAGCAGCAAAGTTATCTCCTTGCGTTTTCCTTTTACGGAACGGGCGCAGCGCTCTTGGACAGCTCGATTCTTGCTCTGGGCACGGCGCCGCCTTCCTCGACCGCCCTCACGCCGGGCACCAACGACCCTGTTCTGCTCAGCGCGACCTTGCCGATCACCAATCAAGCAAATTTTTACTTGAGCAGCGCACCCAGCTACATCCAGGGTGCAACCTTGACCACGAATTCTATTTACGCCAACACCGGCGACGGCTACTACGTTCTAACGCCCAACTTCAATGCAGGCAGCCTCACAGGCACCTCGCCAACTTTGGTTCCCGTCACGGATCCAAATCAGCAAGTCGGGATGCAAATGGCTGTTGATCCTGCGCTAAACCTCATTCTGATTGGAGACTCCAGCGGGTATTCAACGCCCTCCGGAGGAGTGCAGCTCATAGATGTGAGCCAGACTCCGCCGGTGTCTTACTATTGGGATGACACTACAGCGGCTAGTTTCCCAGCGCCCACAGCGCCGGACGGCATAGCGCCCCCGGCACTTTCCGGCAGCGCGATTGACACGAACTATGGCGTGGGAATTCTCACGTATGAAGGCTACGCGGACGTCACGTTTCTCAATCTTGCGAACACTCAAAAGCAGAACGGCACGGGCGGAAATCTCAATACATTTTCGATCCCGCCCGCGCAGACCGCCCAGGTGACTCTCGCAAGTTCGACAAGTGGTCTTGTGGCCGCCGGTTCTTTTGTGGATTCCAGCTCACATCTGGCGATGTTCATGGCCGGCGACAGCACGGAGTTTGCCGTTGGCGCTCTCCAGGCTCCGTCCACGAGCCCCTGGCTGGGGCTGAGCGACTGGAGGTTCTGGGACATCTTCTCCTCCTACACTTCGATTCCTTATTTCGTTTTTGACAATGAACCTTTTTCCGCTGGCATCGTTACCAGCCAGGTCAACAATCAGCCTTATGGCTACATTGTGGATGGCTCGGGTTTGGGCGTCGTCCAAGTATCCATGAGTGATTTCGTGGCGATGCAAGCAGCCGGAACCTCTGGTGACCCGGCGCGTACGCCGAACACAGATCCCGCCATGACCAATACCACCAACACGGCCGCGGCCGGGTCCCCTTCCAACGCGGGGCCCATCTTGCAAGAGCTGTACTTCTTTCCGAGTGTCGTCACCGCGCTCACCGTGAATGGTCCGACGCAGGCTGGTCCAATCGGTCCTTGCTCATCTTCGCTTTCCCTATCTCCCGCCACATGCACGGTTACCATCAACTCAAACACGCAATTCACGGTGACGCTCACATTTGCGGACGGCTCCCAGTCGCAGCCTATTACCACCGCCACGACCACTATAAATGGTGTTCAGTATGGCCTCACTTGGACTATCTCGGGAGGCGACGATGGAGAGATCAGCCCGACTGGCGTGTTCACTGCGGGCCCAGTAGCGGGACAGGTGCAGGTGACGCTGGAAGTGTCTTTTCTATTGGGAAATTATGGCCAAATTATCTCCGCGACTCCGTACATAAATGTAGTCCAGTGACGCGTTTCGCCGCGTCCTGAGCCCACGGTAATCCACCGCGCAGTTCCTGAACGCTTCGGCGGGTGGGACTTGCGCGGTCTTTTTATTCGGCTTCGGAGTCGCCCCGGACGACGGTTATAAAGGTCAGGATTTCGACCGACACCTTCAGCGTAAATATGTGCCCTGCTCACCTTAAGCGAAAAGCCCCGCATTAGCGGACCAGGGGACTGGAGACACATCGAAAGCACGGGTGGCTGTGCCCTGAGTTGATGGCGTTGAAGTGAGACCCCTCCCCCGTTTTTTGTAAATGTTGCTGATAAAGGACTTAGCCTCACCGAGAGAGGTCGCTTGCGATGAGACCGCTTGGGCGTTGTCAGGAGACGGGACGGTTGGAAGCTTGAGGAGTCGCCGCTTTGCTGACCCCCGGCCAGTGCCGTAACGTGCTGATTCACAGCGACTTGCGGGTACAGAAATAGTTCGGCAGCAGTACGGAGCCTGTCCATTGACCCTCGGGGAGCCTTTCTCGCAGAGTGGCGCGCAATGTTCCTCGGGAGCCGCATGCCAGTGGATTCAGGCATAACCAATAACGCGGAAATGGATTTCGAAGAATTGCTTTCTGCCGTCTGGGCACCGCAGTGGGCACAGTTGCGCGCACGTACCGATTCAGGCGATTTGCAAGCCGATGTAGATTCGCAGAAAACGACCGGGAATGAAGGAGACGTCAGATGAACGCGAGACTCAGCAAAGAAAATGTTGTCCGCACGGGGAAGAGACTTCTACGCCTCGCCGGACTGGCTAGCCTGGCCCTGCTTTGCGCCGGAGAAGTATTGGCGCAATCGCAGCCGGCACAGACTCAATCGGCGGTGGCGCGCCCCGTCGCGGTCGCGACAGTGCCCGCAATTTCGCCCGGCGCACAATCCTCCAACGCCAGGGCCGCAGCAGGGCAGACGAGCGCCCAGAGTTCGTCCGCCAAGGTGCCCGCGCCGAAGGGCCGACCCGAAGGCATCACTGTTTATGGCTGGTGGACCATTGAGGTCCGCAATCCCGACGGAAAGGTTGTCATCCATCGCGAGTTTGAAAATGCCTTGACCGAGACAGGTCAGGGCGTCCTCGCGAGTGCAATTACCAACCAAGGCACGCCACTCGGCTACAACGTTCCCGGTGCCTGGCAAATCCAACTTTGCAACAGTGGCGGTAGTATTTGTAATCCTACTGCGAGCTCTACAAACACTTTCGATTTGAGGCTCGAGCAGCAGGGCGGATCTTGGGCGAGTGCTACCAATTGCCCCACTTCCCCCACTTATGGAGGAGGTGCTACTGATACTGCCGTGGCGATTTATTGCTACCCGACACTGGCAATCGCACTAAGCAGCAGCGGAGCAACATTGTCTCTTACTGGCAATATCCCGAGCTCACCCCTGAGCGGAACAGTAACTATCGACACCGTGCAAAGCGATATCACCCAATGTCTTTCGAGTGCCGAGCAAATCATTGCTCCGTCAACCTGCTTTACTAATCCTGGAGCCTCCTCGTACTCGACCCTTGTTGGCTTCACCTTAGCCTCCTTGACGCCCACAGTTTCCGTGCAGCAGTACCAATCGATTTCGGTGACGGTGACGTTCAGTTTTTCCCCCGCACCTGCAACTTCAGGTGCTTCGGTGCCGGCGATCCGCCGCTGATTCATTTGTACGGAGTTAAGCCGTGAAGACGTGCAGGTACAGAAAGAGCGGCGCACGCTCCTGACATGGCGACCGGCGGCCAAGGCAAACCAGCGGGGTAGCGTCGAACCGCAGGAGGTTGGAAAATGAGCGGCGGGAAGCGAATTAGGAATCACTGGAAACTCGCAGCGGGAATTGTTTGCGGCGCCATCCTGCTGGCCGGGCTGGAAGGCGGAATTCAACGGCATCACTCAGCGAAGCTGAACGGCAATTCGCCCCTTAGGACAACTTTGTCATCGAGCGACCGCGCCGCGCAGCCCTCGTTCACAGCCACACCCACACTTGCTGTACCGTCTCTCTCGATCTCGCATCCGACGAAACAAAATCCTGCCCCCGAATCGTCCGCCTTGGCTTTGCCACCCGCTGGGATTTCCTCGCCGGCGACATCGCCTGTAACGACGGCGCAAGCGATGAAGGTCTTCGCTGGGCTGCCCATGTCGTTTGAAGCGAACCGGGGTCAGACCGATCCGCGTGTGCAATTCCTTTCTCGCGGGGCGGGCTACACCCTCTTTTTGACGCGTGAGGAAGCCGTGCTCTCGCTCCCGACGAAAGGAAGAGGCAAACCTTCCAATCCCCGCACAGCCAAAATCCATGCGCGCCCTGACGTGCTCACCATGCGGGTGGTGGGGGCCGACCCCGCTGCGGAAGTCAGCGGCCTGGATGCACAAAAGGGTGTCACGAATTATTTCAACGGCAGCGACCGCAAGAACTGGCACACGCACGTGCCAAATTACGCCCGCGTGAAATACGCGAATGTTTATCCGGGTGTGGATCAGATTTATTACGGCAACCAGCGCCAATTGGAATCGGACTTCATCGTGGCTCCCGGCGCGGACCCCAGCGCCATCACGCTGGAGATTCGCGGTGCGCGCCGCATGCGCCTGGATAGGCATGGCGACCTCATCCTGAGTACGAGCGGCGGGGAACTGCGCCTGCTCAAGCCGGGGCTGTATCAGCCTGCATCCGGAGCGGCGACTGGACGCACAGAAGTGAAGGGAAGCTTTGTGCTTCGCGGGCCGAGGCGTGTGGGTTTTTCGCCGGGTCCGTACGATCACACGCGGCCGCTTGTGATTGATCCGGTGATGTCGTTTTTCAGCTACTTTGCCGGAAATGGAAATGACTATATTCGAGCGGTGGCCCTGGATTCGCAAGGGAACATGTACGTTACAGGCCAAACAACATCGGACGATAATTTTTTCCCTCCAAGCACGCCGGGCGACGGCTGCGACAACAATCTCGATTGCGCTGCCGGGGATTTGTTTGTCTTCAAAATTAGCTTTAGTGGGACGCCGGGAAATAGTCCGCAGCTTGCCTATTGGAATTTCTTCTTTGTGCAGATTATTGGGCAAACTGTGCCTCCCAACGGCGATATCGGTAACGCGCTGGCCGTGGATTCGCAGGGAAATGCCTACGTTGCAGGCACCACGGCGTCGGGAGATTTCGGCGTAGTGAACCCCTGCACAGGCTGCCAAGGTAGCAGCTTCGTAGCAGAACTGGATCCCACCGGGAACATCATATTCTCCACAACGTTTGCGGGCCTCGGCTCGCAAATAAACGGACTCGCGCTCGATGCAGCCAGTCCGCCGCACATTTTTGTTGCCGGCACGCTTCAAGGCGATTCTCTGACGCCTAACACCACGAATGGATTCACGCCCGTTAATGCTTATCAACAGTCCGGTCCAGCGCAGAGCAGCGGCCTGAGCACCGGATTTATAGCCGAGCTTGGGACGACGACTGCGTGCCCATCGACGGCCGTGGACTGTGTGCTCTACGCGACTTTTTTTGGAGGAACGAAAGGCGCGTTTGTGATCCCGCCAGGCGGCGGAGCGCCGGTAGACGGAGGAGATTTCATCAACGGGATCGCCGTGGACAATCAGGGGATGGTGTACATCACTGGCACAACTTCCATGAACGATTTTCCCCTGACTGCAAGCTTAGCGGGATATAGCCAGGCGACGTGCGCACTCACGGCAACCTGCACGCTGGCTTTTCTCGCCAAGCTCAACCCCACCGCCGGCGCCAACGGGTTGCTCTATTCCACGACCCTCGGTTTGCCGAGCCCGAGCACGTCCACGCCTGTGCAGTACGTTGGCAATGGAGTGGCCGTGGCGAAGGACGGCTCCGGCTATGCCTACATTACAGGGAACACCGGGAATCAGGTCAATGGCCTGAATAACCAAGGCTTGTACTTTCCCACCACGTCAGGCGCGGTCGGCACACCGGGGAATAATTCGTGCATCTCTCTCAGCGGAGGCGGGGCCACTTGCCCGGGCAGTTTTGTTTCAGAAATCAATACGAACGCCACGGGCTCCGCCTCGCTTGTCGCATCGACGTACCTGGGCGGAGTGCACAGCGTCTCCACTTATGCCCCGTATACCTCCGCGAATGCGATTGCCGTGGACGCGGCGGGAAACGCGTTCGTCGTGGGCGGGACAAACTCGACCGACTTTCCCTTGCCGAATTTCGCCATGAGCTCCACTGCCATCCAGAATGTTTTGCCATCTACTTATTTGGTGGGTGGGCAGGATACTCAGAGCATCTTTCTTGCGGTTTTGCCTTCGGGCTTGAACAGCGTGCTGTATTCGACGTATTTGGGCGGGAGTGGACTGACTTATCCGTCCACGGTGGGAAACGTTTCCTACTCGGGCGCAGGCTCCGATACGGCGAGCGACTTTGCCAATGCCATTGTGTTGGACTCTTCGGGGAATGCATACATCGCGGGGCAGGAAACCTCGGGCAATTTCTACGTCGCCCTGTCAGCGGGCACTTTCTCTGTCTACGATGGAGACACTACCGGATTGACATATCACGGTTGGGCGGAAATCATCGGGACGGGGATCACTCCGCCGTCGACGTATCCCATTGTCTCTATAGTGCCGCCAGGCGGAGTCAATTTTGGCAATGTGGGGCTCACCGGTAGTGGCGCGGCGGCTCTCTTGGTGGAGAACATAGGATCAGCGCCGCTGAGCGTGTACGGAATTACGATCGTGCCCGATACAGGAACGCCTGCGGGGACTTTCAGCGAATCCAACAACTGCGCTGGTAAAAGCATCGCCATCTCGACCAGTTGCAATGCAAGCGTTTCGTTCACTCCGCCCGCGATTGGATCTTACGGCGCCACGCTGGAGTTGCAAGACAGTGCGACGAGCGGGACACAAACCGCGCGTCTGACAGGAGCTGGCGTCGCTCCATTTCCGGAGATCGCGCTCACTCTCATCCAGAACGGCACGACCAGCACCAGCTTCAACGATATCGTTCAGTTCGGGACCGTCGAGCAAGGCGGGTCCGGCTCAACGGCAACGATTGAGGTTCGGAACAGCGGCACGGCGTCTCTGGTTCTCGGCACGCTCCAGGTGGTCTTGCCGCTCGGAGGGACCTCTGGCGATATGAGCACATCCGGAGATACCTGCTCCGGCCAGACGATTTCTGTTTTCAGCTCCTGTCAGATTAATTTGACGTTCGCTCCTGTGAGCGCTGCTGGAACGCAGGACGACCTTGTGCTGGTGATACCAAACAACACGCCGACTACGCCGCTGGATGTGGCCCTCATCGGTACGAGCGGCACTCCGCAGGCGCCCCCCACGGCGATTCCTGTGCTAGCGTCCGTGAACGACGATGTGCCGCCGGTTCCGGCCAACTCCGGCAGCAGCAACGCGATCACTCCCGTTCATTCCGCGGTGAGCTCCGGCGGGCAGTACGTGGCATTCGAATCCACCGCCTCGAATCTACCCGGCCCGGGGGGCAGCGCTATTTACTTGCGCTCGATTTGCCTTCCTCCGGCGATCGGCTGCACACAATTAACCAACTATATTTCTTACGCGCCGACGTCAGGGCCAAACGCCAATGGCGGGGTGCCATGCTTCGGCAGTGGTTACATCGGCAGCGACAAGCCGGCCATTGATTCGACCGGAAAGTTCGTGGCCTTCCTGTCGGACTCCTGCGTGCCTGTTCAAAACGCCACTCCCGAAACTCAGATCTATCTGCGAAATGTGGCGGCCAATAGCACCAGTTTGATTTCACTGGACGACAACGGGAATCCTCTCAACGGCGGGCTGACCGCCTATTCGATGAGCGCCAATGCGCGTTACTTCGCGTACTCCAGTTCTTCGTCCAACGTAGCGGGGTTGACGAGCAATTTCGTGAGCCAGATTTTCTTGCGTGACGCGAATTGCACTCCGCCATCAACGTCCTGCACAGCCAACGCACTGATCTCGCAAGAAACCAACGGCAATCCTACGCCTGCGTCCGCATCGACCGAGCAGCCTTCGATTAGTCCGGATGGTCGATATGTCGTGTTTTCGTCCGGTGATACAAACTTGCCCACGGTCGCGCCCAAGAGTTTCGCGGCGAATGCCGTGGTCCTCTATTTGCGCGATACCTGCAACGGCGCCACGGGAAGCTGCACACCAACAACGACAGCCATTTCGGTGGATGTAAATGGCATGGCCGTGTCTGGCGGTGAAGGAGCGGCGGTTGCAAACGGAGGCCGCTTCATCATTTTTGCTTCTTTTGCGTGTAGTTTGTTGCCCGGCGGATGCACTGGGACTTCACCGGAAGAAGAATATTTGGCGGACACATGCACCTACAACGGAGCGCCCGTGCAAGGTTGCGTGGCGGCGCCACCGAAACTGATTTCGTTCAACCAGCTTGGCCAGCCGGACACTTTCCTGAGCTCGACGGTCGGGCCGCCTGCTATGAGCGCGGATGGCCGGCTAGCGCTGTTCACCTCGTTCAGCCCGCTGCTTTTGCCTACAGGCCCGCAGGCGATCTACGCCTACGACACCTGCACGACTAACGGCGCGGCTGTGGCCAATTGCAGCTCAACGCTGCACTTGGTCTCGGCGGATTCCAGCGGCGCCGCGTTCGGCAATGGCAGCGATTTCATTTCCATCGATGCGACCGGTCAGTTCGTTTCCTTCGGCACCGGTGGTGACCCGGTTACCACGCAGAACCCGACGCCAATGAGCGGGGGAGTGTATCTCGGACTGAGTTCGGGATTCGCAGGTTCCACCTTGCCGGCGCTGCAGATTGCGCCCACCGCACTCGACTTCGGCAACGTGCTTCCGCCGGCGACCAGCGCAACACAGACGATCACGGTAACGAACTCGAGTCCTCTTTCAACACTCACAGGCGTGGCTGTCTCGCTTGCCAATTTGACCAATGGCTTTGCTTATGTGAGCACGGGTTCGAACGATTGCCAAGCCACTTCGCAACTCCTGCCACTGCAGAGCTGCACTTCACAGATTGATTTCGCTCCAACGATTGTCGGCCAACAAGAAGCGGCCGCGATTTCGTTCAGCGGCACAAGCGTGGCTTCCCAGACCGTCACTTTAACGGGATGGGGTGGAGAGTCCGCGATCATTTTTGAAGACATGAATGGAAATCCAATTTCAAGCGCCAACCTTGGCACCACTCAAACTGGAACTACCGTTACTCTACAGACCCAGATTGCAAATACCGGGACGGCCCCGGTCGCAACGGCGCCACTCGACTTCTTGCCATATTCGGTTGTCGGCCCCTTCGGCGCGAACCTAAGCCAATGCCCGTCAAATCCATCTCCTGTGACCAGCGCGCTGTATTCGAATGTGCTGGCTCCCGGCGCCAGTTGCGTTGTCACACTTTCGTTCACCCCAACAACCACTGGAGCGGCGTCGGGTTTATTTACGATCGTCGACAACGCTCAGACGAGCAATATTCCGGTTGCGATCCAAGCCAACGGAGCGGCTGCGCATTCGCTTCCGCTTAGCGGAACAACTGGCGGTACAGCAGGATCGCCGGCTATGGTCACCGACAACGAGACCATCACAGTGACCGACACCGAGACCTTCCCCGACGTGGTCGATAGCGAGCCGATCACAGTTACCGACACCGTTATGGTCACGGCCACGGGTGGTACGAGCACCACAACCACAACCATCGCGTCGACGAGTTCCACCTACGAGGGTCTTGCTCTGCCAGCGAACTTTGCGTTGGTGGGAAACCCGATCACGGTGAACTTCAAGGTTCAGCCGACATCGAGCAGCGCGCCCGGTCCTGCTACCGGCACGGTCACTGTGGTCGGCGGTAACAGCGCGTGCCCAACTCCCGTAATGCTGACTTCCTCCTCCAACGGTGCAGGCTCATGCCCACTTACCATACCGCAGTTGGGAACGGGGAGCACCGCGATTGCAGCGATGTACACGCCAGACGCAAACTCAAGCACGCTACTGCCCAGTACTTCTGGTCCGTTTGCGGTAAGCGTGGTGCAGATCACGGCGTGCGGACCTCTGCCGACAGCGCAAACGTCGGCGGAGGGAACAACGGTGACGTTCACTTTTTCGACTTGCCTTGCAACCGATGTCGCGGCCGCGCCGAATGCAGTAGTAACTGGCTGTCCGCCGAATGCGCAGTGCAGCGCGACGGTTACATCGGTTGGTCCGTTCGTGTATTCGGTGATTGTCACGATTGTGCTTCCGAGTGCTGGAAATAGTGCTCCGCTTGTGGAGCACGGGCCACGGAACAACCCTATGCGGTTGCCTCTCGTGGGTTTCGGAGTGCTCCTGGCAATGCTCATGGCGTTCCAGTGGGCGCGGCAGAATCGGCCGCGGCCTCGGCTGCTATACGCTGCGGGATTCCTGATGGCGGTGCTGTTCGCCAGCATGTCCGGGTGCACCAGCGCGAGCCTCGTGAACGGCGGAGGTGGTGGTGGAGGCTCGCTTGGTAATTTCATTATAAAAGTCAACGTCACGGCGGGAAACTTTAGCACAACCGTGCCCCTGAACCTGACGGTGACCAAATAGCAGTCTCCAGCAGTGGGAAATGGTGAAGGTTGCGTTGGTCCAAGTCGCGATGGCGGCATGAAAAGGGGAATTCAGGAGAGGTAGGCTTACACAAGCTAGAACGATGCAACTCATCCTGGGAACGCGCAATGCTGATACAGCGATTGGTGAGTCGCGTGCCTGCCCGGCGAAGCCATGAACCGTGGAATCCAGCACGTTCTTGGATGCGTTCGAAAGAGTGTGCGGTTGGCGGACAGGTTTGAAGGCCTCCGGGAGCCCAGCGACCCAGATTTTTTCCTGGTCATTCTTAGGCGCTTGAGAGAAATGGCGGGGACGACGAGACTCGAACTCGCGACCTCTGCCGTGACAGGGCTCATGGCTGATGTAACTGATTGATATCAAACGGTGTCGGCGGACATCTTTTGATACCACAAGGTACCGGATGTCACTTCTTATCGTCCCCTTATTGTACCCAGATTTGGCCGAGTTACTTTTCAGTTTCAATGGCGCGGGCGGATGATGCTAGGGTGAGTTTTGGCCGAGAGCTTAGGGCGGGGAAGCGAATTGAATTTGACGAACGACTCTCGGGTTATCGGATTGTCGAGCGAACCCTAAGTCTTGATGATTCAATTGCCCTTACAGTTGGTCGCCCCCACCCCCCAAAAACCTGGGATTTTGGGCGCTAGTTGGACGTCCAGATCCTGGCGAAGTCAGTTCTGCGAATAGCCGACTATTCGTCCAAACGGTTATAGAAACCGACGAGGAGAGGATACGATTCTGAACCCACGGTCAACGGACTTCGACAATAACGAGGGAGACGTCGTCGGCGAGGGGGCCGTGCCTCCAGGCAGCTACGCCGTCGAGGATCGTCCTCTGCATATCAGCGAGTGTTAGGGTTGCCGATTGGAGGACTAGATCTTCGAGACCTTCGACGCCAAGCATATCGTCGAGGCAGTTGAAAACCTCAACGAGGCCATCGGTGTACAAAATGAGGCGATCACCCGGTGACAATTCAACTTCAATGGATGGCTCGGACGGTGTAGTTTCGGGGAGACAACCGAGGATACCGTTTCGCGACTCAAGCCGGCGGAGAGTGCCATTTGAGACGAGTATTGCCGGCGGATGGCTGGCGGCAGAAAAGCTTAGTCGACGTCCATCGTGGCTGAATCGGGCCGCGGCCATCGTGAAGAAAAACCCGTCCACCGGGATCCGAGTATGTACGAAATGATGAAGCTCCCGGAGCAAAGCTCCTGGCTCGAGTTTGCGCCCCAGCACATGCAGAGTTTCAGAATAGATGCGGTTGGCCATTAACGCCGAGCCGACGCCATGCCCGGAAACGTCGGATAGAACAATGCTGAGAGAATCATCGCCTTGCGGGAGGACTACGCCAAAGTCGCCGCCAATGGTGCGGGCTGGGCTGTAGTACGCCTCCACAGCGAGGTTTTTCCAAATCAGACTACGCGGCGCAAGGGATTGCTGCACATGTGCGGCGAGGGCGAGTTCGGCCTCCATTTCATCTTGCCGCTTTTGAAGCAGTGAATTCGATTCGCGAAGCTGCTCCTCGATTCCTTTTTGTGCGCTAATGTCGGTCACGGTAAGTAAGACGTAGTCCTGCTTGTCGGGACCCTGAATGACTCGTCCACTGAAGATTGCTG
Source organism: uncultured Acidobacteriota bacterium (assembly GCA_963804545.1). Classification (GTDB taxonomy): domain Bacteria; phylum Acidobacteriota; class Terriglobia; order Acidiferrales; family UBA7541; genus Acidiferrum. The sequence goes on along the minus strand of CAWDQW010000002.1, from coordinate 1,150,032 downwards.
GGATCTTGCCACCGTCTTTACCGGGAAAGTAGAACTCGGTTCGGTTGCGGCCGTAACGGTGGCCTGATTCGTGTTGCCGTTTGATATAGGGAAGGTCTTCGCTTGGGAAAATCACATCGGGCGTGCGGCCCTGAATCTCGTCGCGCTCGAAGTGTCCCATGCGCGTAAGCGCTTCGTTTGCAAAGATCACTCGAAGCTGATCATCAACGACGACTACACCTTCATTGAGTTCTTCGAGGATCGTCTCCATCTCGCGAAGCCAATCGGGAGTTTCTGTGGTGGTATTAGGCATAGTTTTGCTCACTGAGCATAGCGATTCCCCTTCAGGGACTACCGGATCGTTTGCATAGCCCAGTTTTCGAGAGTGGCGTGGGTCGCGGTCCATCAACCGTGTGATCGTGGCGAACAGAAGACAGACCGATACTCCACACATCAGCACTCCCGCCATGCTCTCAAGAGGCCCTAAGAGCCTCCACCTACTGGGAAGGGTCACGTCGCCGTAACCAACGGTGGCATAGCTGCTCGAGGAGAAGTAAAAAGCGAGTTCCCACGAAGGAAAGCATTGCAACCGGTAGAAACTCGCCCACAGAAGGATTACGAGCCCATGGAGAATAATGATTGCGATCGTCGATTTCACCACGAGGACGGCCGAGCGAACCGGACCAAATCCTTGGCCGCCCTTGGCCGTAACGCCCCGTAGCCACTCAACGAGCGCCGCAACCCCAGCACACTGCAAACAGAGTGTGAGGACTAACAGAAGAGCGGCGGCAGAGGCTTGGGGTATGAGTGTCATTTTCATTGCCTTCAGATTGTTTGCGGAACGGCTTTAGCCGCTTCAGGGAGTTCGTCATGCATGGCGGACTCATTGGCTTCCCATCGAATGATCTTCAGGTCGAGCACGAATATGCTGTAAAGGACCGGCACCAAGAGCAGAGTGATAAAGGTAGCGACGCCAAGTCCACCGATCTGCGCGTAACAAAGAGGCTGCCACAGCGGACCGCCTTCGAGAGCAAGCGGGAAAAGAGCCAGGATCGTTGCTCCCACTGTGATCATTACAGGGCGAATTCGCTGGATGCCCGCATCGGCCAGCGCTTGGACTAGGGGCTCGCCCTTTGCGTGCATTTCCTCGATGAAGTCGAACAGCACGATGACGTGGCTGACGATCACGCCTATCAGGCTGGCGATGCCGAGAAAAGCCATGAACCCGAACGGCGTATGCATGATCGCGAGGGCGATCAGAGAGCCGATCACGCCATAAGGAGCAGCAGCGAATACCAAAAGAGGTTTGACGGCGTTATTGAATTGAACGAGCAAGGCCAAGTAAATCCCAATCAAAGAAATCAGCAGAACGATTTTGAGATTTGCGAAGCCGTCTAATTGCTTGGCCCTTTCACCACCAATCCGCAGCTGATATCCGGGCGGAAGATTTTTCTGGAACTCCTGCAATTTCGGAATAATCGGATCGATTACTTCCGATGCGAGAACTCCAGGCTGTGGATAACACAAGATGGAAATGGTGCGAAAGTGTTCTCGCCGCGCGATACGACCGGTTTCGAGGAGGTGCTCCAAATTTGCGACCGACAGTAGAGGCACGCGGTTATTCGTCTGTGAGCTGTACACGTAAAGGTTCTTGATGTCGGCAAGCTGACCGCGCTCCTGCATGCGAAGGCGCGCCACAACAGGAATGTTCTTGTTCCCCTCCTTGAACACGCCTACTTGGGTTCCACTTATTGCCGCGCTTGACGCGCTTGCGACATCGGCGTTGGTGATGCCCACGACGTTCGCGCGGTCAGGGTCGATTTGAACCTGTAGCTGAAGATTGTCCGGAAACCAGTCATCCCGGAGAACGGAAATGCCGGGGACTGGGCAACGATGTCCTGGGCTTGACGAGCGATCGTTCGCAACGTGCGGATGTCGTCAGCTTCGTTTTTCGCGTCCACGTCCGCCTGGCCGGAGATCATCAGCTCTACGGGATTCTCGACCGGGTTTGTTTGCAGCTGCCGCACAGTGATCCATGCGCCTGGGATCTGCTTTGCAAGCGCGTCCTGTATCGGACGTTTCAGCTTCGGAGTGGCTTCCTTGTCCGTCACTTCAACAATGATTTGCGCGTAGTTCGTTTGCGGCATTTCCGGTGAGACGGAAAACCAGAAACGCGGTCCGCCGCCACCCGTAAAGGTTGTCAGCGACTTGAGAAGATGGCCACGCTCGTCCTTCGATCCAAGCTCGGGCGAAGTTTCGATCACTTTCCGAACCACTTCTTCAGCCTGGACTGCGGCATCGCTGGTTGCACTCAAAGGCGCGTCATTTGGCAGCCAAACGTCCAGATAAAACCAATACTGAACATCCTCAGGGAAGAATTGAGTCTTCAAGCGAGAACCGAAAAGTCCTCCACCGACGAGAAAAACAAGAGATCCGGCAAGAACAGCCCAACGATGTTTTATGGCTCTTTGGACAAGCCGGTTGTAGAAACCGTAGAAGCCTCGTTCGCGTCTTTCCTCGATGGTAGGTTCTGGCTTTGCCGGGGCACGTTGAATGTAGTAGCCCAAGAATGGGACGAACGTCATTGCAACGAATAGCGCGGACAGTAGCGAGGCCGTCATGACGATCGGCAGACTCTTCAAGAACTCGCCGGTATTTCCGGTCAGCATCAGGAACGGCAGGTACGCAATGATGTTCGTAATCGTCGCGTAGAAAATCGCAGTCGCAAGCTTGGTTGGACCGAGCCAGGAAGCAATCTTGCGGGGCGAGCCTTCCGCCAGCTCGCGCTTGATGCCGTCTCCCGCCACCACCGGCACGTCCACGAGAAGCCCCAAAGCGATGATGAGTGTCGCAATCGAAACCTGCTGAAGATCAATTCCCAGCACATAAACGATTCCGAATGTCATCGCCAGCGTAATTGGTATCGCCAGCGCCATGATCAAAGCCAGACGCCATTCCCAGAAGCCGAGCAACGCAATAATCACGACGAGGCACTATGGCTTCCAGGAGTGCCCGGATAAAAAGATGGATGTTCTCCTTAACCTGAAGGGGTTGATCCGACGTGTGCGCCAAAATGAGGTCTGCAGGAAGAATATGATGAAGCTGCGATAGCTTTTCGTTTACCGACTCACCGAAGCTCGCGATTTGTTTTTTGTCGCGCATGTAGACTGCCAACGTAACGGCGCGGCTGCGCTGCCAACGCCCACTCTTGTCCTGCCAGGTGTAGTAGTTCAGATATTGTGCAGGGGCTTGATAGCCGCGGCTGATCTGGACGAGATCTCGCAGATACACCGGAGCACCTTCTGATGTAGTCGAAACCGCGAGATCACCAATGCTCTTCGCCGTATCGAATTTCCCCGAAGGGATAAGCGCGACTTTGCGGTCGGCCGTTTCTATATTTCCACCCGGCGCAATAATGTTCCGGGCGGATAGTACTTTGGATAGATCGGCGGGGCGCAATCCATAAGCTGCAAGCCGATCCTGCGAATAGTCTAAATAGACGGCTTGCGGCAAAACGCCCCGGGTCTCGACTTTCGAGACCTCGGTAGCGCCCTGAAGCGTACGGCCGATCAAGTCGGTAAAGTTATCGAGGTCGGCGTAACTGTATTTGTCGCCGGCAACGCTGGCCAGCTTCTCTCTTGTTTCGCTGGGATCGCGGATGATCGCCAGCTCCCATGCATCCGGATGCAGCTCGGATCGTTTCAGCCGGTCCGACAAAAAACGTTGGATGAAGGTCCGAATCGCACTGTCATCGGCTTCGGAAATTCCATCTAAACCGATAAAACCACTACCCTGAACGATTTCCGAATCTCGAATAATCCCAGCGCTCTGGGCTTCCTGTTGAAATAAATATCCGGCGTCTAGAACTTCGCGCGCCGAAATGGATTGTGGAAACGAATCCACGATCGTGACGTGCTGGCCCGTTCTATTCTGCTGTTTTGAGCTACGGGCTTTGCGAAGTGCCGCTTCAACGGAATTGGCGCGGGCTGCTATTTCAATGTCGTCCGCTTTCGGGCTTGCAACCGTTAGCATCAACGCGGCGGTGTCTCCGAAATCACTTTGGAAAACGATAGGGCCCGCGCCTTGCGGTAATTGAGCATTAAGCGCATTCAGCTTGAGATTGATGTCGCTGAATTGGCGCTTCGTATCCTTCACACTCTCATCCAGCTGTAGGTACACAAACGAATAGCCAGGGAGAGAGATGGATTTGACGCCATAGTCTGCGTCCGTTCCGGGATGAATCGTTTTGTTCTCTGCGGCAACGTCTTCAATGCGCCGGGTAACGAACTGCTCGACCTGCTCTGCTGTCGCTCCGGGCCAAGGACAAGCCGCCACGGCGACGCGCACGGGGATTTCCGGGTCTTTTCGCTGCGGCATGGATGTGTAACCGAACCAGCCCCAAACGAGCACCGCGACGAGCATCATCCAGGAAATGTGTGGATGCTCAACAAAGAACCGAGTGATACTGCGACGATTGCTGATGTCTTGATTTTTTTCGTGTGCCATTTTTCTATGCCCCTATCGGAGAACTTGAACTAAATCGCCATCCTTCAAATCGGCGACTCCAACTACGACGATCTTTTCCCCTGGTTTCACACCTTCCACTGCCACGTCACTCTCGTGGGTCTCACCTAACGTCACCGCTCGCAAATGTGCGGTCCATTTGCCGTTCACTTCGCTGGCGACGAAAACGCCATAGCGCCCAGATGCGGACGGGTCAGCGACAACAGCTGCCAAAGGCACGGAAGGTGCCGGAGCCTTTTCAACGCCAGAGAGAGTGAGCGAAGCAATCATTCCCGGCTTCAGATAACTCTTGGGATTGGGCACGGTCACTTCGACTGCGAAAACGCGATTTTTCTCGTCCGCGCCCGCGGCAATACTTGTCACCTTGCCTTTGTACTGTTTCGGATCGTCTTGCAAGTGAATGTTGAATTCCTGGCCCAAGCGGAGTTGCTTAACGGCGTACTCTGGAACACCGAAACTCACTTTTACCGCGCTGGTGTCAGCGATCGTGAACGCGACAGTTCCGGGCGACGCCAGATTTCCGAGTTCGATATTTCGAGCCAGGATGAAGCCGGAAAAGGGCGCGCCCAAATCCGCGTCGGCCAAAGCCAACTGTGCCTGTCGCAAGCTGGCATTTGCCTGGTCCACAGCACCTCGGCTTGAATCGAATCGCGCTTGAGTTTGGTCAAACTCCGGCTTCGTCAGGCTGTGCGTGGAGTAGAGCGCCTTAGCGCGTTCGTAATCCTGAGAAGCTTGGAGATGTTGCGCCTCGGCCTGCGTTACTGCCGCTGCGGCCTGGTCAAGCTGGTTTTTTAAATCCTGGTGGCGAATCTGTGCCAGCAATGCGCCGCGAGCAACATAGTCGCCTGCTCCAATCTCACGGCGTCTCCCATCTGCGCCCAATGACCTGTTTGATCTCGGTGACGTATCCCGAGGACTTGAAGGACAACGCCGCCTGCGCCAGCGGCAACACTGAAGCCGAGTAGCGTAGGCTTTCTGAAGAAGAGTTGAGCGCAACATCCACTACGCGGACAGGCGTTGGAGATTTCGCCGCTACCTGCGTCGGTTCCTGGCATCCGCTTGCCCCTGCGATTAGCACTAATAGTGCAGCTGCTGCTTTCCGTAGCCCCATGCTTGATTTGTTTTTCATGTCTTTACTCCACTCCTATCGCTTTTTCGAAGTTGGCCCGTGCCGTCCAAAATCCCGCGAGTGCTTGCTGGTACTGCGCCTCCGCCTGCGACACCGCGGCTTGTTGCTGCATGAGATCGGACAGAAGCGCTGCTTTCTGGTTGTAGCGGTTTGTCACTTCACCGAGCTTCGCCTGTTCCGCCTCACGCTGATCCGTTTGCGCATCCAGCAGGATGCGTGCTTCCTCCAGCTTGCGAAACTTTTCTTCAACGTCCAGCAGAATGCGCTGTTCAATGTCGCTTTCCGTCGTTGCCTTCTGCTCTGTCGTAGCCTTCAGTTCTGCGATCCGGTGCTTCTTGTATCCCCAATCGAAGGGCTGCCATTGAAAGGCGAATCCGACAGCGCCGGTGCTCTGCGGAAGGAAATTGACGTTTTGGAATCCTAGGTAGCTGACCTGAAGACTCAGATCAGGAATGTATTTCGCATGCTCGCGCCGCACATCCAGTTCGGCAATCTTGGTCTGCAGCCGGGCTCCACGCAGTTCGGGCCGCTGTTCGAGTGCCTGCTTTCGAGCCGTATCCAGATCCCATTCAACAAGCTCGCCGAACGGGAGCATTTCCACCGAGAAAGGGGTGCGTAGCTCGCGCCCCAGAAGACGATTCAGGTTCTGCTTCTGTAGCTCAAAGGCGTCTTCCGCAGTAAGCAGCTGGTAGCGTTGTTGTTTTAACTTGGCCTTTACCGTGAGGGAGTCGGAGAGCAACACGGTTTCCTGTGCGAGTCGCTGTTCCGTTAACGTGGACAGCTCGCTCAACGACCGAACAGCTGCTCTTGCACTGGCGACTTGCGCCTGTAGCTCCGCCACTTGGTAGTAGGCTTCCTTCACCTGTCGCACTGTGTCTTGACTTTGAGCACGCACTCCTTCCTTCGCGAGGTCGATTCCGAGTCGGGCCTGCTTGACAGCAAGATTTACTTTGAAAAGTTGTGTGAGCGGTTGCGTTGCGGAGGCATTCACAAACGCGCCGAACCTCACCGGTGAGTGAATGTTGGTATCGGTCGCTGGGATAGGACCAGTCGCTGGATAGGTGCCGAGGCTGCCAGCGGGAACTCTAAAATTCAGCGGCTGTAGCGGAACTCCTGCAAGAACGTTCGCGTCCAGCTTCGGGAGGTAATTTGTTTTGGCCTGCGCGACTATCTCTTGCGCCTTGATAATTTCAATTTTGCTGATGTGGATGTCTCGGTTAGTGCCGCTTGCAATCCGGATCGCTTCGTCCAAGGTCAATAGCGGCGCAGTAGTGGTAGAGGTATCCGGCGTCTGTGCCCAACCAACCGAAAGGACGGTGAGCTGGAGGCACAGAATAAGAACCACGCAGGATAAAAGTATTTCTAGGGTCCGACGTTCTGTCGGGCCCTCGATGTGTGTTTTTTGGTCAGTGGATTCATTTTGCGTTCCCCGCTGTGAGTAATGCAGCGACCATGCCAACCTGCACAGCTCGCAAGTTATTGGATCTAATAGGGGCCGACGCATCCCAACCAAGTTCGGCGTGCCCGAATGCGGGCAATGCTGCCGCGTGAGCGATGGTCGCAGGCACAATCGCGAGACCTCGTCTGATTCTGTTCAGAACCGGCACACAACAGTCGCAAGGCTGATCTGCTGCGGAAGGTGGAACTGTTGACTGGCTAGATTGCCGCTGCCTGCCGCCTCGAAAAAACAGTTAGCAGCTTGGCCTTCATTGCTTTTTGGAAAAGGACATACCGTGCCCACATCGCGGCTTTGCCCGCATTGGGGCGCCTTTTATCCGAATGCATTCTGCAATCTCTATTGATTCGAATAACTTACCCCGGGCCGCCTTCTGGCACGAGACCTGCTATTTCATTGGACGATAGTTCGCAGGGGAACGCCCGTTGAAACGGGCATGGCCGGTGATTTTTCCGGCTACTCACATACTAAGGAGGCGGGATGCTCCGCGTGGAAATATGCGATTCGGCTGAGACTTTGATCCTAAGGATGGTAGGCCGATTCACCGGTGATGATGCAGAACACACTCGCATGCTGGCAGCGCGCTTCGCCGCGCGCGGAACGCTTCTCGTCGATCTGACGGAAGTGGTATTCATCGACGCGGCAGGGGAAGAAGTGCTGTCTTTCCTTGGCCAGTTCGGAGCCCAGTTTGTCGCCCCCAATTCTTACGCGCTCGATGTGTGCGAGCGTCTGAATTTGGGTGTCGCTCCAAATAGCAGCTCGCACCTGAGCACGTTAGGGGAGCCTCCCGCAAACGGCGACCGATCTGGTGCCAACAGATCCAAACCTAGGAAAGGGTAACTACATCGGAGCCTGAATATGACGTCTACTGAAAGACTTGATACTCATCGCAAAGCGTCTCGACGTTTTTTTCGATCGTTTGTTCTGCTCCTTGGGGTCAGCCTACTGGGGTACATGGTATTTCGAGCCGGCCCCGGGGCCGTTTGGAAGCAAGTTCAGGCGGTCGGCTGGGGCCTGGCTTTGATCATCATTCTGGGAGGTTTTTCTCAGCTGATTAAGACATGCGCATGGCGACAGACTTTTGCATGCGATATCAGCGCCCTCTCGCTGGTCGCGCAGTCTTGGAGCGCAGCTCGTCCTCCGATGCGTGTCGGGCAACTTGGTTTTGCCGGAAAGCTACTTGGGGAGGGCCTGCGCATTTCCATGCTTGGTTCTGCCGTGCCGCTAGCGAATGGAATATCGTCTTCCGCGATTGATGGAGGATTGCATGCTTTCACAGCGGTAGTGGTCACAGTTTTGGGAATCACCGCCACTTTATTGCTTGCGCCTCTTTGATGGTCGGTGGCGAATTTACGCATTGCTGCTCGCTGCCGTTCTCATTGCAATAGTAGCCATTTCAGCTGTGGCTGTCGCAAGCGGGTGGCGGTTGATGGGAAACGCCGCCAGAGCGATTGGGCGATTGCCTCGGCTTCACAAGTTGGTCAGCGGCAAGCTGTCGGTCATTGATTCAGCCGAACATAACCTGCTCACCTTTTATCGCGAAGAGCCTGTCGCGTTCTGGGCGAGCCTGATCCTCAATCTCCTGTGGCACGCGATGGCAGTGTTGGAGGTGTATCTCATCCTGCGATTTATGGGAGCAGATCTTGGCCTGGTCGGCGCAATTGCGCTGGAAGGCTTGACCAAGGTGATCAACCTTGTTGGCGCGCTGAGTCCGGGTAACCTCGGGACTTACGAAGGTGGGAATATGCTCATTGCAAATATGTTTGGTGTGACGGGCACCGCAGGATTGACGTTGGCTTTGTGCCGGCGAGCGCGGTCCATCTTCTGGGCAGCAGTCGGGGCCACCTGCATGACAGTGATGAAGAGAGGCGCGATCGACAAAGCACAATGGAGGTGAAGGGCAATGATAAGGACCAGATTTTGCATCGCGCTTGTAGTCCTGTTGCTGCTGATGGCACCTGTCACTGAGGCTCAGGCGCCCGGACGAGCCGTATAGATTCTTCCGAGAGTTTGTTGGCTTGAGTGAAGACCAGATAGCAGCGATCCGCTCAGGGAAGGCGGTTGCCAAGGTTATCGAGTCGCGCACTCCTGACGAAGTCTTCGTCTTCGGCTCGGTATACGTGGAGGCGAGTCCAGAGAGCTACCTCAAGCTCGCCTCGGACATCGACGCGGTGCGCAAACTCCCAGGCTATCTGGCAATTCAAGGCTTCAGTGATCCGCCACAACTTTCGGACCTTGAGGGTTTCACTCTTGAAAAGCAAGACATCGAAGAACTGAAAAACTGCAAGGCGGGACATTGTGAGGTTCAACTGCCAACCGAGGCGATGGAGGGTTTTAAGCAATCCATAGACTGGTCCGCGCCTGACGCCGCCGACAGGGTGAATCACCTGGCCCGCCAAATGGCGTTGCAAGCGCTGCTCAATTACATGAATGGGGGCAATACGGCCCTGGGAGTCTATCGTGACAAAAACCACCCTGCTGCGGTGGCGGAAACCTTCGCGGCGCTGTTAACACGACTAAGCGCACTTCCGGAATACCTCCCCGAACTCAACGAATATCTTCTTGAATATCCGAAGGCTAAGTCAGCTAACGTGCAAGCAGGCTTCTACTGGGAGAAGGTTAATTTTGGATTGAAGCCTACATTTCGGATCGTTCAGAGGATCGTGTATCGCGGAGCAAGCCCAACAGACCCTGCTTACGCATTAGCGGAGAAACAGCTCTACGCAAGCCACTACTTCGAAACGGCACTCGATCTCACGGTCTGCGTCAGAGATGCGCAACGCCCCGGCTTCTACATCATTACCGTCAAAGGGTCGAAGCAGGCCGGCCTCACCGGACTAAAAGGAAGCATCGTGCGCAAGGTGGCCGTAGACAAAGCCCGATCCTCGCTCGGACGGGTCCTCGCGACGATAAAACAGAGGTTGGAATCCCACCACACTCAGGATGATTGATCGCCTTCTCGGCTCTTGCTTCACGACGCGAACCCGGAATCTTTATGTGCTGGAATATTCGGCGCGACCTATATTTAGCTTGCGCATCTTGTTTTGGAGGGTCGTTCGTTTCAGTCCGAGGCGTTCTGACGCCCCACCTTTGCCCGATATCCTTCCGGACGCGGCCTTCAACGCGTCGACGATTACCTGCCGCTCCGCTTGCTCGAATGTCGATGATGCTGATCCAACGGACCGGCGGCTAGCCGCCCTCTTTAGCTGGTCGTGAGGAACTTTCAACTCGTCCCCCTGCGTGAAAATCACGCACCGCTCGATAAAGTTCTCAAGCTCCCGAATGTTTCCGGGCCAGTCGTGATTCACCAACGCCTCCATGGCGTCCTTCGGGACAGACTTAATGCGCTTTTGCATTTGGCGGGACAAGCGCAAAACGAAATAATGAACCAGAAGGGGAATGTCCTCGCGCCTCTCGCGAAGCGGAGGGATCTCAATCGGGCAAACATTCAATCTGTAAAAAAGGTCCTCGCGAAATTGGTTGTTGCGTATCATGCTTTCCAGATCGCGGTGGGTTGCGGCGATCAAACGAACGTCAACTCGGATAGTTTTCGTACTTCCCAAACGTTCAAACTCGCGTTCCTGCAGAGCGCGTAAGAGCTTCGGTTGCAGGTCAAGACTGATGTCCCCGATTTCATCCAGGAAAAGTGTGCCGCGATCGGCCAACTCGAACCGACCTCGTTTCTGCATGAGTGCACCGGTGAACGCGCCCTTTTCATGCCCAAACAATTCGCTTTCAACCAATCCGGAAGGAATAGCGGCACAATTCAATCGAACGAACGTGCGCTCGCGACGCGGACTGCGATTGTGAATGGCCCGCGCAAGCAGTTCCTTCCCGGTCCCGGTCTCGCCATGCAATAGCACGGTCGAGCTTGTTGGAGCGACAATCGCAATTTGATCTAGCACTCTGCGCAGCGTGGCACTCTTGCCGACGATGTCCTCGAAGTTGTGTTCCGCGCGAATTTCCGATTCAAGGTAAAGGCGTTCCTCTTCAAGACGAGCTGCCGATGCGTTCAGACGCCCGTACGCGAGGGCATTATCCAGCGCGAGGGAGATCTGAATACTAATCTGCGTCAGCAAATCCAGGTCTTCTTGCCCGAAAGCGTCTGGCTTCCGGCTGCCGATCGCCAACAGACCCAGCGGTCCGCTCCCGGTCGCAAGCGGAGCAACGGCAACCGAGGTTATGGATTCGGCTCGCAAGTTGTCGGCAATGGTCGTCGGAAGTCTCTCGATATCGTCGACTGACAATATGTCGGACCTGCGGGCGCGAAGTTTCTCGCACTCCGTTTCAGTCAGATTCGTTGAGCCCATCTCCGCCAGCAACCCTTTGCCGTCAGGAAAATCCAGCACCACACTTTGAAGGCGATGTGAGTCCTTTTCGAGAAGCCAGAATCCCGTCAGATGATTGTCGAAATACGAACGAATCGAAGTTGAAGCCGATCGAAAAAGATCTTCCATATTCAGTTTTGAAACGACGTGATTGTTGATTTCGAGAAGTAGCCGAAGGCGGTCGCGCTCGGTAGCAAGTTCCCGCTGATATTGTTCTGCACAATCCCTGGCCAGCGCGCATTCTAGCGCAATCGCAACGTGGGAGGTCAGAGAGCGGAGTAGTTCGATATCTTCGCGCACAAACTCCTGACCCCGCTCCTTAGTCGCAACCAAAAATCCGTACTTTTGCTGGGAGGTAAACACAGGGAAAATGTAAGCGCTTCTGCCAGCAGATTGGGCTGCAAACGGAGCCAACTCGGGGTGTTTCAACATTTCCTGCGATATGTCAGGCAGGAAAACTGGTTTTTGTTGCTCCAGAGCTTGTGCTGCCGCGCCAATCCGTGAAATTTTGGTGCCAATTCTAATGGCGGGCGCGTCCGCTTCTCGATCAAACTCGAGAAGATGCAAAGTCTGTTGACCACTGTCCAGGAGGTATAGGTCAGTGCCATGAAGACGAACGCTACTGGACAAAACGTCGCGCAGGCTGTGGAGGACGGCTTTTACCGTCGGTTGCTCGCCCATCGCGGCGGACACATCGAGCAAGGCTCGATATCTGCTATGGGCGGGGCCTCCATTGTCTTCCGGCATGCGCATCAGACTAGCACCACTAGAACTGTTCTTCCATATCGAGACCCTCTCACACAGTCGGCGTCTGGAAGGCCACCCTGGGTCAGTTTGTAGTGATCTTGTGTGCCGCACTAGTGGCCAAGCCGCCGGGCACGGTGCCCGAATGCGGGCAACCTTCTCGGGGCGTGAGAAAGGCTTTGAAGTTGTGTGCCGCTAGAACTTCGAAATCACGCAGATTGCGCGGTCTTTTTCGTTATTTCGGTTTGGCAACGCGCGTGCCTTTTCCTAGGGGACTGCGATTCACATTAGGAGAGAAGACATGCGGAACGCGATTCGGGCATCGATAATGCTGGTGACGATCCTACTGCTACCTTTGCTGGTTCTCGTTGCGCAAGAAACGAGTGCACTTTTAATCGAAGGCCACCAAGGGCAGGCAAGAGTCATTCAGGTGCAAGGCAAGAACTATGTAGAAGTCGAAGCGCTGGCGCGAATCACAGGTGGATCGCTGCGCTTCGAGGGGAATCAAATCATTTTGACTTTGCCTGGCGGCGCCCATGCAGCACCTCAGACCGACCAGTCCGCACCCGCAACTGCCCTCTCCAGGCCTTTCCTCAGCGCGGGGATCGAGACGATGAGGGAAATCCTTGAATGGCATGCTGCGTTGAAGAATGGTATCGAGCGGGGATATCCGTTATCGGATGTATGGTTCGACAATTTCAGGAGGCAAATTCAATCAAGCCTGAAGCAGACGGAAGCCGCGGCCAGCACCGACATGGACCAAAGGGCCCTTCCGCTGCTGACCAACGAGTTCAATACGATGGACGCGTTGACGCACAAATATTTGAAAGTTGCCGCGAGCAGAGACTATTTGGCGCCCGACGCATTGAATAGCGATCCGCTGGATCAGAAGCTATTGACGTGCTGGCAATCGCTAGCGTCGATCGCGTCGTCCAATCAATTTGTAGACGACGGTTCGTGTCAATAGAACCCCGACGGAAAGCCCCAGGCACTCGAACTCACGGCCCGTATAGAGAACGAATCGAAGACGACCTCAAGTGGCGTGGCTGCTGCCGGCGAAAGTTGGTTGTCAACTCCCGGAACCGCATAGCGAGCGATAATTCAATCCGACTGATTCTGCGACCGTGCGACGGGCAAATGCCATCCTCGGTATATCGCCATAACTCGCAGCCAGAAGCACAGGAGTGCGCCCACGGTCATCATCAAAAAGAGCCGGATAATGCAAAACATATCCGATCACTACTACGACGCCAGCAGCTAGCGCAGCAACAGCATAAATATCCGCCTGAAGCACCGTCGGCGTTTGGTTGACAAGCACATCGCGTAGTATTCCACCGCCAATCCCGGTTAGCACTCCCATAAAAATCGCCATCACCGGATTGAGTCCCGCGATGAGTGCCTTTTGTGTGCCGGCGACGGCAAACAGACCGAGTCCCGCGCCGTCGAATAACAACACCAGCCTGCGACGTTTGTCGATGTCGGGATACCAGAAGAACGTCACCAATCCTGCCAGAAGAGAGACCCCCAGGTAGCGCCAGTCGCTAATGGCCGCTGGTGGCACCGCGCCAATCAGAACATCTCGTGTGATCCCGCCGGCATTACCGGCCGCGAACGAGAGTGCCATCAGACCAAACAGATCGAACCGGCTTTTGACACCCGCTGCCGCACCGCTGAGTGCGAAAACAAACGTGCCAAGCAGATCCACAGCATCCAGAAAAGGACCTGCTAGTTGATATCCGTGGATCAGCAAGCTGTTCACGAGGCCAGCCACGCATGCGCCGCAACAACGAGGGCCTTCACACCGGTTTCCAGAGTCGGATGAATGACTGGTGCAAAGGCGGGGTTATGGTTGGTTGGAAGCGAGCTGAGTTTTCCTTCTTTCTTTGCCTTGGCGTACACCGCTGGATCATCCCCGCCGAAGAACCAATACACTGCCGGAACATCCCACCCAGCTCCAAAGCAGCCGAAGTCCTCGCTTGCCATAGTGGGCTTTGTCTGTTCGATGGAACCGGCAGGGAAGTTCTCGAGAAATGCATCGACGAGCTTCTTTGTCGCGTTGGCATCATTCCTTACTGACGAATACTGATCGAGTGGCGTGATCTCTGGCGGTCTTGGCGCTCCTGATGCCGCTGCCTCAGCCTTCGCAATGCGTTCAATCGCCGCGAGCACACGCTTGCGCACACCCTCGTCAAATGTGCGCACATTCAATTTGATCAATGCCTCGTCCGGAATAATGTTCTCTTTCGTGCCGGCCTGCAGCGACCCGATTGTCACCACAGCCGAATCCGTGGGAGAGACCTCCCGGGAGACGATCGTTTGCAGCCGCATTACGGTTGAGGCGGCCATGACGACGGGGTCGATGCTGGACTCGGGCATCGAGCCGTGCGCGCCGCGCCCGAACATGCGAATCTGCAGGCTATCGGCAGAAGAGGTGACAATACCCGCACGCCAATCGATGTTGCCCGACGGCAAGCTCATGACGTGCTGCCCTAGCACAACGTCCGGTTTTGGAAATCGTTTGAACATCCCGTCATCGATCATCGCCTTAGCGCCTTGCGCGGTCTCCTCGCCCGGCTGAAAGACCGCCATCAGCGTCCCTTTCCAGGATTCGCGGCTCTTTGCAAAAAGATTTGTTGCGCCAATCAAGCAGGCAACGTGCATATCGTGCCCACACGAGTGAGCTACGGGTACGCTCTTGCCGCTAGGGTCAGTCCCCGTGACGGTACTCGCGTAGGGAAGGCCAGTCGCTTCTTTGATGGGTAGAGCATCCATGTCCGCGCGTAGCATGACAGTGGGCCCATCGCCGTTGTGCAAGATACCTACAACGCCAGTTTTGCCGACCCCGCGTAGTGACCTCAAATCCCAGAGCCTTCAGATGATTCGCAGCAATACCAGCCGTTCGGGTCTCCTGCATCGACAATTCCGGATGCGCATGTATGTCTTTATAGACGGCCTCCAGTTCTGGAAGCAATGTGGCGAGACTTGCAAGGATTTCTGTCGGCTTGTTCGCGCTCATGAAATTAGTCTCCTGACGTCAGGTCGCCATCTATGGGCTTAGTGGCAATTGCTGTTGTTCGCGTTGGCGATTTCCAGAAATGTAATGCTAGTCGGTGCGAAACTGATGTGACCTGCGCGCGTTGGCTGACCCAGAAATTGTGGCACGTCGCCATCTCTGTTCAGTTGAAGACGTCTTCCCGTTAAGCTGGACGGTTGTGTCTTGAAGTTGCTTGGCAGTCAGCGTGTAGCGTTCTGCATCAGACGGCAATGTAATTTCATGGACTTGCTGTCGGTCGGCATTGATGACCAGAAGCGTGACGCCGCCGGGATGGTTCCGAAGGCAGTGAGCATAGACGTACACATTCGGGATTGGCGATGTGTGGGGATCGAGAACCGTCGCACCCATGAGGCGTCGCCAAAGCAAAGCGGCCCAGTAATTAGGACGTGGTGCGAAGGTATTTTCGTCTAACAGACCGTAGTCGCTTGATGCCAGTGTGTTGTGCATAATCACTTTCACGCCACGCTGGGCGAGGCTCGCATGTTGAACAAGATATCGGAAGGTGTCCAGAAAAGTCGACGCCCAGGGGTTTCCTCCGCAGGCTGCATCGGCGGTTTCCGTAATCCAAAGTGATTTGCCCGGCTCGAACCTGTCTCGAAGGTCCGCGTAAAATGCGCCAATCTTTTCCGGGCGCGAGAGCCAGTCTTGAGAAAGTGCCGCTGCCGCCGTTGTTTGTGATGATGCGCCCATGCTTGCGCACCGCTGCGAAGCAGCCGCATAGAGATGGTACGAAAAAACGTCGAATACGGGACCGGCTGCGTGGAGCAGGTCTTCGGATTTCAGTACTCCGCCACCCATTGGCATTGCGAACGGTCCCTCGCCGACTGAACCTGGACCGAGAAATAGTGTATCGGGCGCAGTTTTCCGAAGGAACGTACGGAAGACCGCAACGTCGCGGCCAAAGCTTGCGGCATCGTATCCTTTCGGTGCGCCGCCCATCGCTGCATATGTCGGCTCATTCATGAATTCGCGTTGCGGCGATCCGCCCTCCAATAGATTTGGTGTACTCGAACAATTGCCGCGCCTGGTCCGAGGTCCATACGCCTTGAGCATCACGCGATCCTGGCCCCGTAGCCACCGATGTGACGATTTCGGCATTCACTGCATGAGAAAAATCAATGACGCCCTTCCATTCCTTTCGCGTTAAGACTCCGCTGAATCCTGATGGCGCATTGGTTGGGGCGGCATTTTCCGAATCCTGAAAATAAGCGCTATTGGCCCACGTACCGCTGACTCGCACATATGCAGGGCCCAATGCCGCTGCCAGCTTTCGCAATCGAGGATTTGAAAGATCAATGGGTGCTCGATATTGATAGAGGTTCGGGTCTATGCCTGCCGGAGTGAAACCCTCCTGGGGGGCGGGCTCTTGCGCTTTACTTTCGCTCGTGTTGCTCCCGTATGGTTTCCAAAATCTTCCGCCGATCACTTCCACCATTTCAATGTTGTAGGACTGGAAGCGCTCATCGACCGTGCCAATAGCAGGCATCTTTGCGGGATCAAGCGATAGAACCTGGGCGATCAGTTGCATCGCTAGAACCACCGCCGAGGCTATGCTTAAGAATACGGCCATGCAAATGCATCGACGAATACTTCTGCTCATTTCTTTGTTTTTCTTTCCCATTCCAGAAGTCCCAGCTGTCACCAACACGGGTTGTGCCATATTTGTTCACCGTCTACTGCACTTTATCTAGGTTGTCTATCGCTATGCTGCGATAACCCACATCATGATTTGGAGTTCTTGATCCACGCGCCATAAGTTTGGATGAAGGCACCAGGCCTCCTATCCGACTTCTTAGTGGCCTAAGCTGAAAGGCCAGCCGAGGTATAGAATAAGCCCCGGCGGGCTGATGCCTAGCACTTGTTTAGGCGAACCACTGCTGGCGTGTAATTTCGGAGGTTCGATGGCACAGAACAATCTTGAACTCATGCGGACACTCGACGATTCGTGGAACGCACAGGACTGGGGTACGTTTGAAAAGCGGCATTCCAAGGACACCACCGTATTTTGGCCCGGTCAGGCAGAGCCGACAAGAGGGCGCGACAATCACAAAGCGGAGTCCATCGAATTTTTCAAAACGTTCCCCGACAATCATCTGATCAATCATCCCTATAAAGTGGAGATTGCTCAGGGCGAATGGACCTGCACTGTTGCGGATTTTACAGGTACGATGCAGGGACCGATGAAGGGTTCCGACGGCAAGCTGATCGCGCCAACCAACAAGAAGTTTCATATCGAGTTCTGCACCGTCGCACACTGGCAGAACGGCGAGATCATCGAAGAAAAACTCTTTTATGACTTGGTCGGATTGCTAAAACAGATTGGAGTTATGTGAGGTTTTTGGGAATCGTGTACTCTTCCTGTTCGGTAGCGGCAGAACCAGTGGGCTAACCCACCTGCACGGTTAGCATCGATATCGATCCGCCATCGACACCTTCGATGGGGAAAGTGATAATTTCGCCCTGCTGCCTAGTCGCGATGACATACAGCATGGGCAAGTAATGATCCGGTGTGGGAATCGAAAGCAATGCTTCTGGTCCCAGATGCTCGTATTCAATAAGCGGTTTGTACTCTCCAGCTACCATCATCTCCTTTGCATCTCGTTCGAAACGAACAGCCCAATCGTAAGGGTCGGGCATGTGCCTACCCCAAGCATACGCATGGAGATTGTGGACTAAGATTGCCGCTGCCGATGATGAGTATGCCCTCTTCGCGTAAGGGCGCGAGCTTCTTGCCAATCTCAAAATGGAATGATGCTGGTTTATTTTCGTCGATGCTTAGTTGGACGACGGGAATGTCAGCATCGGGATAGACGTGGCGAAGTACCGACCATGTCCCATGATCCAGCCCCCAGGAGTTGTCGAGCTTGACCTCCAGCGGCGCGAGCAATTTTTGCACTCGACGGGCAAGTTTGGGATCACCCGGCGCAGGATATTGCACCTGAAACAATTCCCGCGGAAATCCGCCGAAATCGTGAATTGTTCTCGGCGAAGTGGCGATGGTTACACCAGTTTCCGAAACAAACCAGTGAGCGGAGATAGACAGAATGGCCTTGGGTTTGGGTGTTGTCTGCCCGATGCGGGTCCATGCTTTTGTATAGGCGTTGTCGAGGACGGCATTCATCGGATTGCCGTGACCAAAAAAGATTGCGGGAAGTATCTTGGGCATGTCGAGGCACCTCTCTTCGGTTCACGCTACCTGTGCGGGATAGAGTACCGCGAAGTCGGCTTGTAGAACGTGATTGGACGATTCGCTGTTTATGTCCAACGATTCGCCGTCACTGCTTTGCCGCGGCAGTAGCCACCCTCTCGATGCCCTCCCAGCGTATCCTGTCCTCCCCAGTTCTCAATCGCCGGTTCAAAACCTCAGCACAGCCTATTCAGGCAAGAAAGGACGGCGTCATGCAAAACGGCAGCCTTAGCAGAGAGCAACGGAAGCGGAGCTCGGATGTTTGGTGCTACCGGTGGTGGGAGTCGGGTCCAACCGGCAGGAGCATACACCGGCGAATCATTCTCGGCACGGTAGAGCAACTTCGTGACAAACGGGCGGCGAACCAGGCGACGGTGGGGCTACGAAGGGAAATCAACTCGCACGACATCCGCACCAAGACGACGTTGATGACCGTGGCAGAGTTAGCGGACCATTTTCGTCAACGGGAGTTGCTCGACAACAACATGCGGATTACCTATTCCACCAAAAAAACGTATGCCGGCTACTTGACGAAATGGATTGTGCCGCGCTGGGGACAGAATGCACTACAGCACATCAAAGCCAGAGAAGTGGAATTGTGGCTGGCGAGTGTGCAACGCGCACGAAGCACGCGCGCGAAAATCCGCAATGTGATGAGTGTGCTATTCAACCATGCACGCCGGTACGATCTCTTCGATGGCAACCCTATCCAATGGGTGCGCCAAAGCGCAAAACGCCGTAGTGCTCCCAATGTACTTACGATTGAAGAGGTGCGGCATTTATTGGCAGCGCTACCGCCGCGAGAAAGAATCCTGGTGTTCTTGGACGTAAGTACCGGGCTGCGACAGAGCGAACTGTTCGGCCTGCAATGGCGGGATATTGATTTCGAAATCGGAGAGCTCAGAGTGACGCGATCGGTGGTAGGTCAGGTGGTCGGCACCTGCAAGACCGAGGCCTCTCAAAAGGCCATTCCACTTCACGAGGACCTGATCGAGGCCCTGAAGGGCTGGCGCCAGCAGAATCCCTACAAGGAGGCGCAGCATTGGGTGTTTGCGAGTCCGAGTAGCGGTGGAAAAAATCCGTACTGGGGACAACAGCTGATGCGCCGGGACATCCGCCCGGTTGCCGAGAAGCTCGGGATCGCCAAGTGCATCGGATGGCATACCTTCCGGCACACCTACTCCACATTGCTTCGGGCCATGGGAGCGGATCTGAAAGTAATGCAGGAACTGCTGCGACACTCCACGATCCGTGTGACTTTGGATACTTACACCCAGGCGGTGACAGCCGCCAAGCGTGCAGCCCACACCGCGGTAGTCTCGCTGATTGTTGGAAATGGCGAATAGAAGTGGTCTAGGGCACGATCGGGAGCGATCAGCCCTAGGCTGGGGTTGAACGTAAACATTGTTATGGGCGAACCGTGCGCGGAATTTGTACCTTTTTGTGCCCACGGGAAAATTCTTCCACATGCGTAAGTGCTTGATTAGGAATGGCGGGGACGACGAGACTCGAACTCGCGACCTCTGCCGTGACAGGGCAGCGTTCTAACCAACTGAACTACGTCCCCGCTGAAGGGTGAAACGTCACAGGTGCTGCACTACCGAGTGTTGCACGACCAAGTGATGCACAGCAATGGTGGGCACTGTCCGATTTGAACGGACGACCTTTCGGGTGTAAACCGAACGCTCTAACCGCTGAGCTAAGCGCCCTTACCCAATTCATCGTACAGGAAGCGGCACGAAGCGTCAACGCGGGCGGCAAAGTTGATTTTCAGTGGCGTGCTGCACGCTCCTGGAATTCGCGACGGATATTTCCAGTTGGCGGGCGTGCACAGCTAGCAGTAGATTGCAAAGGGTGAACGGCGAACCGGTAATCCGCGAACTGCAGGCGGGACACCGCAAACTGCGAGTGGCACAGCGCAAACTGTGGACTGCGAACCGCAAACGGCGGAGGGCAAATTGAGAACCGCATAACGGCGCCGCATACCGCAAGCTGCGCACTGCAAAAGCAAAATCCAAACTGGGCGAGGAAAAACTCTCACTTTCCCTGCTTGTTTGCGGATTGGGATTTATTTTTCGGCAGTGGAGCAAAGATTTGCTTCGCAAGTTGCGGTTAGGTTGATGCTATAATTGCAGCAATCGTTTGCTTTGGGCTGGAAGGCTCCTTTCGTGTGGGAGCTGTTCGGCTCCTAGTAAATGGGCTCCTTTGAGAAGGGGCGCGGTCGCCAAGTGGTAAGGCAAAGGTCTGCAAAACCTTTATCGGCGGTTCGATTCCGCCCCGCGCCTCCAATTTTTCCTGTAACACTGAAACGAAACGACTTGAAATCCCTGCCGGATCCCGCATGTGAAGGAGTTTCAATGTATTGTGATGAGTTTTAAATGGCGCAGCAGGCAAGAGTGCCTGTGCTACCGGGTCGAGCCCTTCCTTGCACTTTGGTGGGGCAGACAGTAAACTCTTTCTCTTGCTTACGCGCAAAGGACTCACTCTGGGATGCTGATCGCACGAGATTACGTCGGATACATGGCAACGGAAGTGGTGAAGCGGCTGGTGGAAGGGAAGTTGATCGAGACGAAGGTGCGGAAGCAGTCGCGCAGCGGTTGCGGCAGCGGATGATGGAAGAGATCACCATCGAAGACCGCTTGAACGAAGAAGTGCGCCAAATCCTCACCGACCATCAGGAAGAAATGCGGCGGACGAACGTTTCGTATCAGGAGATGTATAAGAAAGTGAAGGCGCAACTGGCGCGGGACCGCAAGCTGGTTCTGCGATAGCACGAGCTACTGTTGGCAGTGAGGATTTGAGTTTAATTTGGGACAGCGAATCGTGGGTGCATTCGGTCTGGTGCGCGTTCGGCTGCCGCTCGCTATAGCCATGCGGCGCAAAGTGAAAGACTAGAGGGAAGACGAACCGGGATGCGACTGAGCCGCGAAAAAATTGTGCGAATCTCCCACCAGACTCACGGATGTGCTGGTCTCCAGCGACGATGTGGAATTCATCGAAGACCGAGACACGATTCGGCAGCAGGTAGTACAGATCCTGACTGCGACGTTGCATGAAGAAGAAAAGGCCGACCTCGAAGTCCGCAAGAAAATCACCTCGCAGAAAAAAGAAATCCTTGAAGGCAGCGAAGAGTGGGACGTTCTTTACCGCAAGTATTACGCTGACGAACTCCGGCGGCTGGGAATTGCTGCCGCTCCGGATGACCGCGAACGCCGGCGGTCATGAATTGAGTCGTTTGCCCGCCTGTGACGGACAATACTTACTTACGAAATTCGTGACAAGTGTGAGCTGGGAGGGAGACAGACTGTGGCCTGTCCCACCCAGCCCTAGACACTTGGCGTGCCTCCCAGTTTTTTCGTAACTGCGGATTTTAGAGGATTAGGCGGCGACTGGTGTCGGAGGTCGCGGAGAGCCGCGAGGGGGGAGCGCCCGCTGACCGGGCAATGGAATTGGGGGCTAAATGCACTTCTCCGGTAAGCGTGTTAACCACGAGGTAGCCTCACACACCGGGGAGATCCCGCACAGAGAGCTCCGAGACTGGCCAAAAAACTCCTTACGGTCGTTTCTAAGAACGCTTAGAATGTTCGTTTTTTCCAACGATTCGACCAAAAGCAGAAAGGGGACAATGGCAAAATCGCCCGCGTAATTTTCGTAGCCACCTCGTTCGTAGGGGCGGTCGCGCCCGCGTTGGTATTGCAGGCGGGATGAGGATCATATGAATCGAAGGGATTTTGTGCGGATTGGATGGGCCACCGTGATCGGGGCGGGGGCAGGAAAGCTGCGGCCCGCATTCGCGGAGTCGCTAGCGCTCCGGCACGTTCCGGGGCTGCCACAGCATCCGCAGATGGCGATGTCGGAACCGAAGGCCACTGGACGCGCGGCGAATTTCAGCCTGCGAATTGCACCCATGCCGGTTGAGCTAGCCCCGCAGGTGGTCATCAGCACGATCGGCTACAACAATATGGTTCCCGGCCCTCGCCTGAGGATGCGCGAGGGCCAGACCGTCATCGTTGACGTTGTAAATGATACAGACGTTCCCGAGTACGTGCATTGGCATGGCCTATTCGTTCCGTCGGAAGTGGATGGGGCGGAGGAAGAAGGGACTCCCCCCGTTCCGGCTCACGGCCACCGGAGGTATCAATTCGTGGCCAAGCCGGCGGGCTCGCGATGGTACCACTCGCACGCCGCAGCCATGATGGATCTGCATCGGGGCGCCTACACCGGCCAGTTCGGTTTTTTGATGATCGATTCCGCGAATGAGCCTGGGCTCTACGATCAAGAGGTTTTTCTGGCGCTGCGGGAATGGGAGCCTTTTCTGACCGCGGCGGACCCGGACCAGGAGCAGCGGGATCCCAACGATCCGATGCCCGAAAAGCCAGCCATTCCGGACCCGCGTCCCGACGGGCTCGAAGTCAGCGCCCCTCTTTATTCAATCAATGACAAAATGCTGGGCGCAGGGGAACCACTCCGCGTGAAGTCGGGTCAGCGCATCCTGATGCACATGCTAAATGCCAGCGCCTCGCAAATTCATTGGATAGGTCTTTTCGGTCATCATTTTCGGGTGATCGCTCTTGACGGCAATCCCGTGCCTACGCCTCAGTTGGTCGATGTGATTAAGATCGCCCCAGGTGAGCGCGTGGATGCGATCGTAGAGATGAACTTGCCGGGCGTCTGGATTTTAGGCGAGCTGCGCGATACCGCGCGGCAATCCGGCATGGGCATCGTGGTGGAGTACGCCAATAAGGCACAGCCACGCCCGCAATGGCTTCCGCCTGCGAACGCGCGCTGGGACTACACCATCTTTGGCAAGACGGCGCCGCATCCCGCGCCAGACCAGACCATCGACATGGTCTTTGAAAAAGTGCCTGGCGGGCCGCACGGGATCAATCACTGGCTCGTGAACGGCAAGGAATATCCGCATGAACGGGAATTCGTGTTCCGGCAGGGAAGCCGCTACCGGCTGGTGTTTCACAATCGAAGTGACGACAGCCACCCGGTGCACATCCACCGGCACCTGTTCGAGATCGTCGAGATCAACGGGAAGCCTAGTGCGGGAATCAAGAAGGATACGGTGATCGTTCCCGCATTCGGACGCGCTGCGGTGGATCTGGTCGCCGACCAGCCGGGCCTCACGCTGTTTCACTGCCATATCCAGCAGCACATGGACTTTGGCTTCAAAGCGTTGTTTCGCTATGCCTAAGCAACGAATCGCGCGCAAACTAGATAAGTGGCGAATCTGCAAAGCCTACGGTTGTGCATCCGTCAGCGGCATAGCTTTAACCTGGTCGTTGCGAATCGGCGCCGGATTCGCATACGGCAAGCCTTTCTAGTCCTCGGTAGCGTCAAGGACATACTCATTTGCGGATGGTCTAAACGACCTCCCAAATAATCCATGTTAAGGCTTT
Organism: uncultured Acidobacteriota bacterium; assembly: GCA_963804545.1. Taxonomy (GTDB): domain Bacteria; phylum Acidobacteriota; class Terriglobia; order Acidiferrales; family UBA7541; genus Acidiferrum. The sequence continues at coordinate 1,126,225 of CAWDQW010000002.1, read as the reverse complement.
TTCACACATTTGACATACACACGAAATATTGCAGGAGTGAAATGCAGCGTCCTCGCAGCTGTCCAACCAATTCGCACGGGAGGAACCGCATGAAGTCAGCCCAGGGAAGGTTTCGAACGGCAGTGCTCATGGGGGCGGCCGTCTCGGCCTTAGTATTTGCAGCTGGTGCAAAGGCACAAGACGTCAAGCACGATCAACACTCCAACGACAATACATGGCCGCACGCAACGACGGGTCGCTCGCCTGTGCTTGCAGTGGTTGGAGACATAGCCTGCCAGCCAGGCGAAGTGGAGAACGGCACGATCGTGGAGCCTACGGGTGAGGCTGCGCATGAACTCTGCAGCAACCCCAAGTCCCCCTACACCAGCACTTCTCTGTGGCAATCCCAGGAGGCCACGGCGAATCTGATTGAGGCCATGCAGCCCGACGCCGTCGCGATCGCTGGGGATCTGCAATACCAGGTAGGCCAATATTCGGACTTTGAACAATCGTTCGACTTGACCTATGGCGCTTTCAAATTTCTCCATCGGCCGGCGCCCGGCAACCACGAGTTTTATGACGAACATAGTGAGACGGGCGTTGCCGGCTACGGCTACTTTTCCTACTACAACGGCTTCCAGATCGATGCCAACGGAAATCCCATCACGACTACGGTCCCGGACCCGTGCCCGCCAGCTTCGTCGGCGGCATGCGGCTCGGGCGCTACCACTCCCAACCCCCAACCCATACCGCGGGGTGACGGACAGGCGGGGCACTTCGAATTGGGGGCGAACGGAGGCGCAAATGGGAGCGGAATCGGAGATGGCTGGTACTCCTACAATCTCGGCTCCTGGCACCTTATCTCACTCAATATAGAGTGCTCGACGCAGCCGGGCGGCTGCTCGAACACAGGCTCCTGGTTCGCCGCCGAACTCGCATGGCTGAAAAAGGATCTCGAGGAGAATCATTCGGCCTGCACAGCCGCCTACTGGCATCAGCCCACGTTCAGCGCGACTAACGGCATCACACCAGAGGGCATTGCCGCTCAGGCCTTTTGGCAACTGCTCTACGAACACAAAGCCGACTTGGTGCTGAACGGACACGACCACCTCTATGCCCACTACCGGCCCCTTGACCCTTCCGGGAATTACGATCCCAAAAATGGCATCCGTGAATTCATCGTGGGCACGGGCGGCGAGACACTCGATCCGGTCGTTACAACCACGATGACGAGCGGCGCAAACGAAACAAACCAAGAGGATCCTACCGGCAACCCGAACTTCAACGCATTGAATCTCGAGGGGGGGTCAACCGGGAACTTCTGGGGTGTAATGGCCCTGACGCTTGAGCCGAACGGCTACAAGTGGTATTTCCAGTCGGCACTGCAAGCTCCTGTAGCGCCTGCCGGGACACCGGCTACTTTCACCGACCAGGGCGTCGGCTCCTGCCACGGTGGGCCCAATTGGGGTCTGTAACAACTGGGGTGGCAACAACCGGGGTAATAACAATAACCAGGTCGCCTTCGCCAGTTTCTCTTTGACCTTTCTTTCCGTATATATTCCCCACCCTTCGTGACCGCTCGCGAAGGGTGGGGGTTTTTTTAATCATCGCGCTCTTCTTCGCGTTCCAATGAAGCTCTAGAGGTCAATTCCAGATCAGCCGCCTAATCGGAAACTTGAAATCCGCTTGCCCGAGCAGCGCTCATTAGGCATTAGGACAGATTTTGACGGAAGACTGCCTGATTCCAAGGTGCCGACTGTTTAGAAGATGGAATATATTGCAGAGACCAATCGACGGGTGAGGAAGTCGGGATGTCTCTGTTCGCCACGAAGGTCATGATGTTTTCTTTGCTTTCTTCGGGCGCTGCCTTTGCTAAAGCAGTAGACGCTCCCGCCTCGCATGGGCTCCAGCCTCGGACATCTCAAGACTCGCAGGCCATCAAAATAACACGAAGCGGCAAACGCATTTCAACCAAAACTCCAACTGAAGGCTTACTCTAACTCCCGAATAGCCGTGCCAGGTCCGCCGGGCAAGCAGATCTGGCTCCGTTGCCAGGCCACAAGGCCCGACCCGGGCGCGACGCTTCCTGCGACCAGCGCTTGCCCGCCATCCGATAGCTGAACGCGCTGGAAGCGGAAAGTGTGTGGGGTGCAAGAAATCGGGAGCTCGGCGTTCTAATCGGGAAGTAACAGGAGGCATTGTCATGGAAGACCGTCTGCGAGCCATGTTTGTTCGAATCCGTGAGGCTTTTGCGGCTCGTCCCCGATTGGTGTTGACGGTTTGCGCCGCCGCCGGGGTTTTTCTCCTATTCTTGTCGCTGCCAAAGCAGAATCTTGCGCCCGCACACCAGAGTAGCGGTACGTTCGCGCCGGCTCGCGCGAGCACAGCCAGCGAATGGGCTCAGCCGGAGGGATTTCAATCACTGAGCGATAACACAAAAGAACTCCACGCGGCTATGTCCGCTGGAGTGCCATCCAAACTCTTTTCCCCGGCACCGCTGGATACCTCGAGCGCGTACCGCGAGCCGCAGGTCGTCTATTCCGCGGAGTTGACCGTGGCGACGCGAGAGTTCGCGCATACGCGCGCCAGCCTGGAAGAAATTCTTGAACGCCACCATGGCTACGTGGCGAAACTGCGGATGGTGGGGGAGCCAACAGGGAGCATCCTATCGGCGACGCTGCGCGTCCCGTCGTCGGAATATCGCTCCGCCCTGAGTGAACTGAAAGCGGTCGGCGTGGTGGAACATGAGGAAGAATCTGCCGACGAAGTCACGCAGCAGCACAGCGAGATCGAAGCGCGGCTGGTGAACGCGCAAAACGAAGAGCAGCGCATCCAGCGAATTCTGCAGAATCGCGCGGACAAAGACAGTGATTATGGTTCCCTGGAACGCCAAGTGGCGATACTGCGTGGCGAAATTGAGCGCATCGAAGCGGAGCGCTCGGCGTCCCAAAGCCAAGTCTCTTTCGCCAACGTGTTCTTTTCCCTAAGGGAGGAGCGCACCTCGACGGCCGAGACAATGGGAGCGAAACTTCGCAACGCCGGGATCGGCGGTTTGAGCGATGCGCTGGACAGCCTTTCTTCGATCCTATTGTTCCTGGCAGCCCATGGCCCGCTGCTCGCCTTGTGGGCGGCGCTGATTTATTTCCCGGCGCGTTACTTCTGGCGGCGCCGGTTGCAGTTGGCCTTCAGCGAAGCGCAGGCTCCCAAGAATTCCTAGGAGTGGACATCGCCGGTTGAGTCCACGCGAAAGACTCTTTGCCCCGTTCTTCTGGAGGAGCCGAGTTGGACAGCGGAGGGGTTAAAAGTTACGCGCCGCGTGCTATAAGAGACGAATGCGCTTACATGATTATGCGCCCAGGCCCGCGCACATTAGATGGCTTCTGGATTCTGACCCGGGCATTCGTTGGCAGGTGATGCGGGACCTGACCGGCGAAGCCCCAGGGGCGATTGCAGCCGAGCGGTCGCGCGTCGCTGCGGAAGGGTGGGGAGCGCAGCTTCTGGCCCGCCAATCTCTCGCCGGGCACTGGGGAGGCGGTGCGAAGTGGGATCTTATTACTCTCATCAGTCTCGGAGTATTGAAAGACCTCGGCCTCGACCCGGCGAGCAAGCAGGCTCGCAAAATGATCGAGCGGGTGGACCAGCGGCTGGTGTTTAAGCCGCTCAAGAACCGGCCTTACCTGCATGGGGAAACGGAGCCCTGCATCAACGGCAGAATCCTCGGCATCGGCGCGTATTTCAAGGCGCCGAACGACGCGCTGGCCAAGCAACTTTTGAGCGAGCAACTCGAAGATGGCGGGTGGAACTGCGAAGCGTGGCCCTTCTTGTCGGCGAAACGCCCGCCGAGCCGGCGCTCTTCGTTTCACACCACGATTTGCGTGCTCGAAGGACTGCTGGAGTACGAGCGGGCAAAGGGGAAAGCGGCAGCCGTCACGAAAGCGCGCAAGCGTGGCGAAAACTATCTGCTGGAGCGGCGCATGTTTCGTTCGCTTCGAACCGGCAAAGTGATCGACGAACGCTGGCTGCGCTTCACGTACCCGACGTTTTGGCACTACGACGTCTTGCGGGGACTCGATTACCTGCGAGATGCGGGAAGCAAACCCGACGGACGCGTGGCGGAAGCCATTAAGATCGTGATGGAGCGCCGGCACCAGAACGGGCGGTGGCCGCTCAACCTGCTGCATCGCGAACAAATTCCGTTGGAGATGGAGAGCGTTGTGGGGAGCGCAAGCCGCTGGAATACGCTGCGCGCACTCCGAGTGCTAAGCTGGTACACCCATTCAAAATAGAAGAATTCCAGATGCCTGATAAGGAGCGCGGGCTCAACCGCGTGGACCGAGGATAGGCCGCCAGTTGCGGAGGATCCGGGCGTAGTCGGATTTTCAGTAAAAAAAGTAGCCAGCTAAATTGGAGCGCCATGAACAGCGCCTGGGAGTCCCGGCAGTCTCCGAGCGACGCGAAATTCGGATGCCTAGTGGCTCGCCGAAATATGCAAACCAACCGATCTGCCGCTGAGGTAGAGGCGTATAGCGGCGCGATTCCTGGAATCGCGAGCGGACCAGACAGTCATCTGCGCGCCTGAAAGTTCGTCGGCCTCGAGGGTCTGTTGCGTCAACCAGACGGAAGGTATCAGCATCTGCAGCAAGCCTGCAAGATCATGAAACTCATTTTCCGCGGCCGCCTCCGAATCTTGGGGCCAGTAGCAAACGTACTGCGTTGCGGGCCTGGCCGGCGCGCGCGACGCACTTGATTTGGCGCCGCTTGTGGATACCGGGGCGAAAAAGGCGCTCGAGAGAGATTCACTTCTGGCGGAGGATCTGACGCCAACGGAAGGCGCCGCATGAATCACGCAGCTACCGGCACCGGAAAGTTTGAGGGTATCCGCGAAGGAGTTCGTTTTGGAAGGCAGGGAACTGGCGCTCCTAACGGCTAGTTGGCGGAAGGAACTCGAGCGGTTTTCCAGCACGCGCTTGAGCCCCTGGCACAAATCGTCGCAGCTGGCATAGCGGTTGGGGGAATGCTCGGCAGATTTTTCAAGAGCAGGAGCTGGGCGCAAGTTGTCTGTCGTTGTTGAGGTGGAAGTTGTCGAGGCAGGGGATGCGGACGCAGGAGATGCTGCGTCGGGCTGCGGCGTGGCTGTGCGAGCCGAAACCGTGGGCGGCAGCAGCGGTTCCGGCTTCGCAGATGCCGAAAGCTCGACAGCTTCCGTCGGCGGCGCCGGATTCCTCGCGAGATTCACCGAAGAGTTCAGCCAAAAGGAAATCCGCGCGGTGCCGTCGTTCTGTCGAACAGTTTGCAGATGCAAAGGACACTGGCCGAGATAAGGTCCATCCGCGATGTAAGGCCCTTCCAGGTGATAGCCGCCATAGTTGATTGTTTCGAAGCGAGCTACCTCACAACCCTGCGGCCCCGCGTCAACATAATGATCCGCGCCGGGAGACTCGCTTTTGAAGTGCCACAAATACTGGAGCTCATGAAGGTCGGCCATGGTCTTGGCGTACCACTCTTCCGCTTCCTGAGCTGAAAGCCGCGCGGAGCACATATAGACGGGCACTTCGCTGCGCAGCCAAATGTCGGAATGGCAGGGCACATGGATTGCGCCTACGGAAAGATCGGGATTCGGCGGGGTGAGCTTGGGATCTCCAGGTTGGAGAGGCGGAGTGCCGCGAAACTCACGAAAATCGGTTTCGGCGGCGTAGAGAATATATTGGAGACTCCAGCAGGAGCGGTCCTGCTGATTCTTGCACTGCGCGAACGCCGGAACAGCGAAAAAACTCGCACAAAAAAGAGAGAGAAGCCAAGAAATTTTTCGGTTCATAACTAGCCTGCCCTCGCATTGAGACAAGCTTGTGCTGTAAGCAAGGACAGAGGAGGGAGTGCCCAAGCGGCAACAAGCGCGTACTTCACCGACACCAGCTACGTACGAACTAGCTTGCAGTTGGTAAAGAAAGAGATGGGATTGACGGCCGGAGGGTTGCCCGTCCCCTAAAACAGGAATCGGAATCCAGCGCGCCTGCGTTCCCCATGCACGTTCGACTTAACCAACGCACTGAGCAACAACCCAGCGGGGCGAAAATTGTTGCGCGAGAAATGCGTTAAAAGACATCGATCTTGCGGGTTCGCCGGCGGGCGCGAAGTGAGCAGAATAGGAAGAGGTGAAGGGTGGTAGGCGCAAACGCATCCGAATTGCGGGGGGTGCGGGCTATTCGCTATTCGAGGTCGGGAGGAGTGACCTCGGCGATCCAGGAGTCGTAGTCGGCAGTGAAGCCGGCTTTTTGCTGAAGGGCATGAACGTGGCGCTGCACCTCCGCCATCTGGGTGTCTGAAAGCTGCGGGATCAGTTCGAGCTGCTTGCCAATGGCGTCCATGGCTCCGGCGACATGCTGTTCCGGACTGGCTGCTGCAGAGCTGGCGTTTCCGTCGCCACCCATCATGCAATCCACCACGCGCTTGGTCACTTTCTGGCTATGCACAAGCGAGACGCGAATGTTGCCCTGTCCGGTGACGACGTTTCCGACGCCGAAAACGCGGTCCATCGGGGTGTAGCGCGGGAGGTCCTTCCCGGAAAATGTGTAGTATTCCCCATCCATGTTGATGCCAGAAAGTTTCTCCGGCACGGAGCCGATAGAAGAAACGACGAGCGGTGCGCGGAGTTCGTGTTCCGAGCCGGGGATGGGTTCCGCTTTGCGGCCCTCGATTTTCGTTTCCACCACTTTCAACCCTGCAAGCCGTCCATTTTCCACGATGATTCCGGTCGTCAGCCTGCGATCCTGGAAGCGAAACAAAAATTTGTCGCGCGCCAGGCGAAGCATTTTCTGGCGAACCATTTCGGTTTTGGCGATCTGCTCGGGCGTGGCGTTGTCGGGCGGCTGGGCCAGCGGCATGTCCTGTTCGCGGCGGCGATAAATCAAGAGACAACCCTTTACGCCGAGCTCTTCAGGCTTGATGCCGTGGGCTTTGCAGACCTCCGGAATACTTTTTTCGAGCTCATGCATGCTGGTGTGAACGCCGCGAGCCTTTAGAGCACGTTCATAGTTTTCGAGTTGAAGCACCTTGACGACGTCGAGCGATGCCAGGCCGCCGCCCACCACGACGGCTTCGTCGGGCGTTTCATAACGCGGACCGAGGTAGTCTTTTTCGTTCTTGTGGTTGTACCAGTAGATGAAAGGGTTTTGGTAGACGAGGCCTTTGCCGACGTATTGCTCTGCTTCCGGCACGCCCAATTCGCGGTCGCGCCACGCGCCATTGGCAAGAATCACGGCCGAAAAGCCCCACTCGAAAAGCTGGGGGAGGCTAAAATCCCGGCCTAGTTTGGTTGAGGGGATGAAATGGACATTCGGCTTTTTCATGCGGGCGTCGATGCGGGCGTATTCCTGTTTGCGCTGTTCGACGTGCCAACGCGGCAGCCCGTCTTCGATCTTGCCGTAGGGGCGGGTGTTCTGGTCGAACACGGCGACGGGAATTCCGTGATCCGCGAGAATCTCCGCAGCCACCGAGCCTGAAATCGCACCGCCGATGACCGCCACGAAATGACGCCCAGGATTCGTCATATCTCTGCCCCCCGCGCATTCGAGCGCGATTGTATAACGCAAATCGCGCAAAGTGTCACGCATCAGTGAAGATTTCCGGGATGTTTGGAAAAGTCGCGCTTGGCGGCCGTCATCTTACAAGTAGAGTCCCAGTAAGCCAGGTCTGCCGTTATATAGCCCAGCGGGAGGTGGCAGAAATGTTTGGAAGCTGGCTTTACATTGAGTTTCAGGGCATCAAAATGGAAGCGAACAAGGATTGTTGGTTGCGCTAGGGACGGATCACGCCCTCATTGTTCTCAATGCTTATCTCGGTGTGGAAGGGTTTGGAGAGTTGTTGAAGTCGCTTCAATATTTCCTGAGCGATGGCGGGCGGGGGGACCCGCGGAAGACCGCGACGATCGTCTTGGGTGGCGAAGCCCAACTCGACGGGGTAGAGGCGAATTTCGGAGAGGCGGCCATTGCTAAAGCGGGAGACGGCGATGACGCTTTCGTACCAAAGTTCGCTATTCAGAAATTTTCTTACGAAGAAGCGGTCCAGATCGGCGTCGGTGAGTTTGCTTGGATCTTGTTGGAGCGATTCATACATCTCGAGAGGCACGGGAGTCTGTTTTTCGACTTCAAACAGGAAATTACCGAGACTGTAAAAGATCGGTTTGCCTTTGTAGATTTCGATTCCCCGGAGCTGATGGGGGCCATGGCCGACAAATTCATCGGCGCCTGCGTCAATGGATTGATGCGCGAGGTCGATCAGAAAATGGGGAGGTTGCTGGCTCCAGTTGCCGGGTTCATGGGTGTGAATCGTGGCGATCAGGAAATTGGAATGTTTTTTGCCTTCGCGAATGCTTGCGAGGTTTTCTGCCAGGTCAACCGGATTCATAACGAAGGAGCTTTCTCCGACATTTTCGCCGACGCGATAGGAAACGCCGAAGAGAGTCATCTCGGTGGGTTTTTCTGCCGCGGCTTTGCCGCTGACGCTCGAGGCTCCTTCCGGTTGGGACGCGTTGATTTTGAGGAGAGCATCCATCATGTCCGGACTAACAATGTGAAATTCTTCCGTGCGAATGGCGTTCATTCCGGGCCTGGAGACGATATTTGCTTGTGCCGGGCCCGCGACCGAGCTGGGCGTAAAACTTGAGGCCATGGAAACGAGGCCAACTCTTGCTTTTGGAATTGCGAGATAACCCGCGGCACGGGCGAGGGCGCGATTTTCCCCGGTTCCGGCATGAACAATGCCGGCCTTGTCCAGAGCCCTGTCCGTCTCGCGCATTCCGTCGCGTCCCCATTCGGTGGAATGATTGTTGGCTCGCGCAAGCATACGAAAGCCAAATGAGCGCAATTCAGCGGCGACTTGCGGCTCGGCGATGAGCCACATACCACCGTTTTCCGCTTCGGGTGCGGCGTGGGAGTTTTTGAAATCGAGGAGTGTTCCTTCGAGATTGCCGAAGCCAATGTCGGAGCGTTCGATGATGTTTCTGACGGAGGTAAAGTTGGGGTCGTTTACGCTGGCAAATGAGCGGGTGGCGATGATGTCGCCCACCGTGGCAACGGTAAAACCCTCTGGAGATTGAGGTATTACTGCTTGTTCAGAGTGAGCTTTATCCGGCAGCGCGAGGGACGAATTCCGCGCACTTTGCGAATGAGCGGCAGTCGGGCTGCGGAATTCTCCGACACAGAGTAGAGACAAGAAAAAACAGAATAGCAAGGAAATCCGCCAGTGAAAAATGGATGCACCCCAATGCGCTTTGTTCGAGCGCGCGAAAGCCAGACACTATTTTTTGAAACCAGCGTTTAACGCAAGCCGCCGGTGGCATTGAAATAGTCGTAAGTCGTTTTGGCGATGCGGCCTATCAAGTCCTCGGCTTGATCGGTCTGAACGAGAGAGTTGGCCTTGATGGTATCGACGGCGATGACGACATGCCGCTTGCCAACGTAGAGAACGCCGACATCGTTCGTGGTGGCCCCGATGGTTCCGCTTTTTGTGGCCGTGGTCATATCGCCCATATAGCGGGAAATGCGGCCGCGATGTTCCTGCTTTTGCATGATGCCGAGCATGTCGCGGCAGGATTTTTCGGTGGCTGCTTCTGACTTGACTATCTTTTCGAGGAGTTCGCCCATGGCGCGCGGAGAGGCGTGGTCGCGCGGGTCATCGGTGAGCGATTGACCGGCTTTGTCCATTTGTTCTTGGGTCAGCTTTGCGAAGGCTTCGGGATGCGCGAGAATTTCCGCCGCGGTCTTTCCGCGGAATTGAGGGTCAGCCGCGCCAAGCCAATCGGCAATGATTTGCTCCGTGGGGCGGTCCACGCGAAAATTTTGAATCCCAAGACTTCGCAACGTGGAGGTTACGTCGGCGGCTCCGACGCGTTTTAGCAAGATATCGGTGGCTTCATTATCGCTCACGGTGATCATCATCAACAGCAAGTCGTGAATCGTCGGGGCTATGCCCGGTGCCATATAAGAAAGCAAACCGCTTCCCGGGCGGAGATCGCTCTGCGTCAGCGTGACTCTCTCATCGAGAGAGATTTTTCCAGCTTCCACCTGGCGAAAAACTTGCAGCATGATGGCGACTTTATAGGTGCTAGCCATAGGGTAGGTGTCGTCGGCCCGTACGGCCACGGTTTCTCCTGTTTCCACGTTGCGAACGTAGACGCCGACTTTTCCCGGAAAGCTCGCAGCCAATTCATTCAAGCGATCTTGCAGCACCTTGGGGCTAGACGTGGCGCCGGATTGCGACCGTGAGATGGGCGGCGCGAACAGGACAAGCGCCGAAAACAAAAGGATGGCGATGGTTTTGCGGGCTTCAAGGATCATCTCGGCTATTCTCCCTAAGAGTGCAATGCCAACGTTGGACGAAGCAGCGATTGGTTGCGGGTGAACAAAAATCTCCCCGTATGCGCAATCTTCCTTGGTGCGCACGAGCCGCTACACGATGGCTTGCGACGCCCGATTCTCATGCAGGAGCAATGCGCAACAAATGATGCTTTCGCCCAGTGCTAATAATGACCGGGTTAGTCTGGGGGAAGAGCGATGCGGTGTCAATTGCCGATTAGGGACGAGATAGGGTGCTTTGATTCTCGCAACAATTGTTGCACGCGAATCCGGGGCATCAGTGAAGGGGAGAATGCGCCAATGACGATTTACTCGCGCAAGCGAGTGTACTTAGAAATACTGTGGCCCGATGGGCTCGCCTGCCAAAGAGCCAGAACGAGGAACGTGTGCAGAGCGCCGCAGTTTTGATAAGCCTCCTTTTATGAAAAACTTAGAATGGTGTTAACCGATTCGGGGAGTACTTTTGCCGCCGGGATTCCCACCTTTTTCAACGACCGTATAATTGGCATACAGGGAATTATCCGAACCCAATTGCTGTGCCAAATAATTCGAAACGTTTTTCGAATTCCGGTGTTTGAAGCAGTAAGGGTCGTGCCCGTTTTAAGTTTCGATCCGCATGGACAAATGGAAGGCTGCTGTTCAGCCAAGTTGATTAAGGGAGGAATTTGCAATGCCTAAGCGAACATTCGTTCGAGTACTTTTTTTTGCTTTGTGCCTGCCATTGGGGCTCGCGTGCACGGCGTCTTCTGCTTCCGCGCAAATCGCGGTGGGCATCTCCATCCGCGTGGCACCTCCGGCCATTCCCGTTTACGTGCAACCTCCATGCCCGACCGAGGGCTATCTCTGGACGCCCGGTTATTGGGCTTATGGCGAGAGTGACTACTATTGGGTGCCCGGCGTATGGGTGGCCCCCCCGAGCGCGGGCTTGTTGTGGACTCCCGGCTACTGGGGCTTCGCCGGAGGAGTCTACGGATTTCATGCCGGCTACTGGGGACCTCACGTTGGATTCTACGGCGGCGTGAATTACGGATTCGGTTATGGCGGAGCGGGATTTGTGGGAGGCGAATGGCGCGGCGGACATTTTGCGTATAACACCGCCGTGCTCAGCGTAAACACAGCGGTCATCCACAACACCTTCGTCGACAGAACGGTCGTAGTGAACGCCAACGTGGGCGTCCGCGCGAGTTTCAACGGTCCTGGCGGAACGGTCGCGGTAGCAACGGCGCAGGAGCGCGCGGCCGCGGCTGAGCCGCACGTTCAACCGACGTCCGAACAGATGTCGCACGAACACAGCGCCAGCCTGGACAGGTCTAATTTCGCTTCAGCGAATCACGGACGTCCCGCGAATCCCGCGATGAGCAGAGTGGGAGAACGCGCCCACAATCAGCAGGAGCGCATCGCCAATGGCGTCGCCAGCGGCAAAATGACGCCCGGCGAGACTGCCAAAGTCGAAAACCAAGAGGCGCACATCAATCACCAAGTTAAGGATGATCGCGCGGCCAACGGCGGCAAGCTGAATGCCGCAGAGAAGAAACAGGTGAATAAAGAGCAGAACAAGACGAGTAAGGAAATTCACAAGGACAAGACCAAGAATAAGGATAAGAACTAGCGCCCTCGCTCATTCTGAAGAAAAACTGTCGAACGTGCGATAAACCAAAGCCGGGAGGCGAAGTTGCCTCCCGGTCTTTTTTTGTCTCAATCTATCCCTCTGGGTTTCTGGACCCTCCAAGAATCTAACGGCCATTCGTCGAGTCAGGCAAGGGAAGTGCCGTCATCTCTGAAGATCTGGTGAGCGCCAAAATCGGAAAAGTCGAGACTGGTGCGCAAGCCAGCGGTTGGTCAACATACAATCGATTACAGATCGACACTGGGGGGTGAATCTGTTGAAGAAGTGGCCATCCTGTGAGCGCGAAATGTTCAGCTTTCAGACAGGACACGGCGCGAAAAGATGACTGCGGGAGTGAAAAGAGGGATGAGTACGGGAATAAGCGCGCACCACAGTTGGGGTCTAGCGGTGAGGAAATCGGCTGCAGCATCGATGGCGACCACCAAAGAGAGCAGGATGGCCATCCGTCGAATACATGTTGGCAAGGGCAATGTCTGCACGGGGTTTCCTCTCTCTCGCAACGAAGGAGTAGATTAACGCGTCGGCATGAAAGAAGTCCACGACGACATTTGGCTGGTCAGCTTTATGGATTATGATTTGGGGTACTTCGATCTCGACACTCGAGTGCTTGAACCACTCGAGAATCCGTTCGGCCCGAAGCTGTTACCCATGTAGCCGGTATGTTCTGTTACCCATGTCTCCGCGTTGGAGCCTTCGAAATCTGGTGGACGAGAGGGGATTCGAACCCCCGGCCTCCTCGTTGCGAACGAGGCGCTCTCCCAGCTGAGCTACTCGCCCACGAGTAGCAACAAAATCTTAGCAGACGCTCCGAGCCTTGCCAACAGAAGCCGCCAGCCTGATTTACAACGAGATAAAAGGCACCACGGACGGTATAAGTGAGAGCGCCACAGCACAAACCTCTACGCTCCGGTCATTCGCTCAGCAACAAAGAATGTGCTGCGAAGGACTTGCCGCTTCACGGCTGCGAATCGAGATTGCCGCCGGCGCGCTGTGCTACGATCTTCCGCACGTTTTGATAGAGGGCGCGCGCCTGCGGAATGGCCTCCACAGCCTTCTGCACTTGGGGATCCGCTTCCAGTTGAACCTTAAACCCTTCTTGCATGCCGAAGTTCGAGACCAGCACTTCCTGCTTGATCTTCCGTTTCACCCAATCCAGGTTTTCGGACATATCCGGCTCGGTGTAGCGCACGTTATGCTTGGCAAGATACTCGCGGAAGGTCTTCATCACCTCGTCGTTCGCTTCAAATTCCCGCGTGACCACCGGCTTGTTCCCCATGTAAAACCGCGTGAAGCCTCCCACGCCGCCCTCGTAGGGATAGAAAACATCAGCCCGGAACAAATTCTCCTGGAAGTGATTGAGCTTCGGCGCTGCCACGACGATATCCGGCGTGATGCCTCCGCCTCCCGTTACCTGCCGCCCGCTGTCTGTGAGCCTAACCTCCGTCGGATGTTCGGGCACCTTGCGCTCGTAGTGATATTCGTAGAGCGAAATGGATTTGTAATCGCGCTGGATCAGACGTCCGCTGGGTGTGTAGTAGCGCGCAGTGGTCAGCGCAAGTCCGGTGTTTTCGCTGAGCGGCTGAACCGTCTGCACCAAACCCTTGCCAAACGTTGTCTCGCCGACAATCAGTCCGCGGTCGTGATCCTGCACCGCTCCCGAAACAATCTCTGTGGCAGATGCGGAGTTTCCGTTCACCAAAATCACGAGCGGCGTCGTCATTCCCTGATTCCCGCGCAGCGCAAAGTAGCGCCGCTCCGGCGAAGTCCGCCCGTGGTGCGAGACGATCAGCTGGTTCTTGTCCAGGAACATGTCGCCCACGGCGACCGCTTCATTCAGCAGCCCGCCGGGATTCCCGCGCATATCGAGGATCAAACCATCCAGGCTCGGCGCATTCAGTTGCTTCAGCGCATCGGCAATTTCATGGTCCGTCGTTTCATTAAATCCGGAGAGTTTGATGTAGCCGATCCCCGGCTTTAGCATGAACGCGATGTCCACGGAATGCCGCGGAATCTCGTCGCGCGTCACCGTAAAAACAAGCTGCTGGTCGTAGCCTTCCCGGCTCACGGTGATTTTTACAACCGTGCCCTTCGGGCCCTTCAGCATGTCCGCAACGTCGGTCGTCGTAAGCCCGTCTGTCGACTTGTCATCCACCTTCATAATCACGTCGCCCGGCCGAATTCCTGCATTAAACGCCGGCGCGCCAACATAGGGCTGCATGACCACGGTCCGGTTCTCGCGCGGCGCAACCACCATGCCAACGCCATAATATTTCCCGCGCTGATCTTCCCGCAGCAGCGCAAATTGCCGTGCATCAAAGAAATTCGAGTGGGGGTCCAGCACTCGCAGCATGCCGGGGATCGCGCCTTGATAGACAGCCTTGTCCACATCCACCGGCTCGGCGTAGTTCGCCTGCACCACATCCAGCACATTGGCGAATTGCCTTAACGCCGTGTGCTCGTCCTCAGCGGAGGAAGTCGTGGCTCCCACGTTGGGGCCGTAAATTCCTCCAAGCACAGCAGATATGAGGATGACCGCAACGACTAGTACCAACCCACGGCGTTCAGATTTCATTCGGACCTCACGCAATCATGCAGCCTAAATTATAGCATACCCCAAAGTGTGGTTTGACACCGTGGGACGCCCTTTCTATGATGCCAACAGGCCGTCTTTCGGCTACCTAACTCCTATGCTCAGCATGACCCACATGGTCGTTCTGTTTATCGTCGTCCTGGTGGTTTTCGGGCCGAATAAGCTGCCCGAACTCGCCCGGGGGCTGGGCAAATTGATGGCCGAATTCCGCAAGGCTTCCACCGACTTCAAGAGCGCCTTCGAGCAGGAGATGCGCGACATCGAGCGCCAAGCTCTTCAAGCAGAGCGTAAGAAAGCAGCCGAAGCAGTTGCCGCCGCCGCAGTTGGAGCCGAACAGCCCGCCACTCTGGCCACCACAGCCGGCACCGAAACTGCCTCAACTAGCTTAGACGCTGATTCTCGCGCGACGGAAGCGCTGGTGGTCACCCCTGTTGCCGAGTCAATACCACGCACCGAGAGCGACCCGTCACAGCACGCCTCTGAAGCGAGCGTCGAAACGAGCGATGCAACGAGTGATGTAGCCCCCGGCCAAGCCGTGCCCGAGCCTTCCCAAGCCCCCTCTCATGACCAACAGCAGCCAGTCTGATTCCGCGATCCTCGCAAACCAGGAAGAGCCCGGCGCTCAGATGACGTTTTTCGAGCACCTCGTCGAGCTGCGCAAACGCATCATCAATTCCCTCGCGTCGATCGTCATTGGTGCTGCCATTGGATGGGTCATCGCCCCTCATTTCGTCAACTTCATGGTCAAACCCATGGTCGAGGCCCTGAGGAAAGCCCATCTCAACCCGCAGCTCGTCTACTCTCACCCCGCGGGCTACGTCACCCTCCTCATCACTTGTAGCATTTACATAGGAATTGTCATCGCCTCCCCGTGGATTCTCTTTCAAATCTGGCAATTCGTTGCTCCCGCGCTTTATAAGCACGAACGCAGCGCCATCACCGGGTTTTTGTTCTCAACGGTTTTCCTGTTCTTGGCCGGTATCGCGTTTGGCTACTTTGTCTCTCTGCCCTATGTCCTCCGTTTTTTGATCAGCTTTCAAGGCCCGGTCGTCCCGCTCATCAACATCGACGAGTATTTCGATTTGATTCTTCTGGTCCTTCTCGGACTCGGCCTTGTGTTCGAATTGCCGGTCCTCATTTTCTTTCTGTCCCTCTTCGGCATCGTTACGCCGCAGTTTCTGATCAGGAATTTCCGCTACGCTCTCCTGGTCATCACCCTTCTCGCGGCCATCCTTACGCCTTCGCCGGACGCCCTCAGCATGGTGCTCTTCATGTTGGTGCTAATCACTTTGTACTTTGTGGGCGTCGCCGTGTCGTGGGCGGTGGTGCGAAAAAAGAAAAAGCGTGAAGCCGCGGAGGCTCACTAGATGAAATCAACTTCTCAGAAATTTGATTTGCGCTGCAGTTTGCGTGTCCGTGTTTCTGTTCATCGTCGCCGGCTGCAAAGCCAAAAGCTGATAATCCTCAGCCCGCCGCGAAAGACGCGCCGTTCATGAGCGCCCTCACTACGGCGCCGCCTCCGGCCGTGTCGCAAGCCGCAACGCAGCCCGGCGATGAAGCTCCTCCTCCCGACAAAACGGATGGCTTTGATGGCAAGCGCGCCTATGCCCACGTCGCCAAACAAGTCTCCTTCGGCCCGCGCCCCGCCGGCTCGCCAGCGCTCGCCCAAACGCAGGACTACCTCCTCTCCGAGCTGAAAAGCTACGGCTGCACCACTGACGTCGATGCCTTCAGCTCTGATACTCCCGCCGGCCGCATCGCCATGAAAAACATTCTCGTCAAGATTCCGGGAGACAGACCCGGCGTCATTCTCCTCGGCACGCACTACGACACCAAGCGTCTTGAAAATTTCGTCGGCGCCGATGATGGCGGCTCCTCGACCGCCGTCATGCTCGAACTCGCTCGTCTCCTCTGTTCACAAAACAGGCCGATACGCCGTCTGGATCGCTTTCTTCGACGGCGAAGAAGCCGTCCGCCCCGAATGGCAAGATCCCGACAATTGCTACGGCAGCCGCGAAATGGCCGCCCGTTTCGCCAATAGCGGCGACCTCACAAAAATAAAAGCCTTCCTCCTGGCCGATCTCGTCGGCACAAACACTCCGCACTTCAAGCGCGAATCTTATTCCACGAAATCGCTAGTCGATCTAGTCTGGGCCGTCGCCAAAAAACTCGGCTACGGCAACATCTTCGTCGACGATTCCTCCCCCATCGAAGACGACCACCAATCCTTCCTAAAACGCCACGTCCCCTCCGTCGACGTGATCGACCTCGACAACGGCCCCAACGGCGACGTCTACTACTGGCACACCCCCCAAGACTCCCTCGACAAAATCAGCCCCAAAACTCTAGCCATCGTCGGCCACGTCTTCCTCGAATCCGTCAAACAACTCCAATCCAAATGATATGGAGTGCGGCAGCTCTGCTGCCGCTTTTGTCAGCGCCGAGCACGACGCTCTTTTTAGTCATACCCAACAAGTGATCTATCGCGACGCCCGGAGTACTCGCTGTCACGCACCGCCGCACAGTGTGTGCTAAATTTAAATCGCCCCAAAGAACTCTTTCGCGAATGACAAAGAAACGCATCTCCGTAAACTCGTCGGCGGGCCGGTACTCTATCGTCTGCGGCGCAGGTGTGCTCCGCCAGGCGGCCGAAGAAATCCGCAAGCTCGGCAAATTCTCGCGTATCCATGTGGTTTCCTCGCCAAAAGTGTGGCGGGCAGTAGGGAAGAGTGTTCAGCGCCGTCTAGGCCTGAAAAATATCCACGTCACGCATTTAATGGACGACGCCGAGTCCGCCAAAAATCTGTTCACGCTAGAAAAACTCTCCCGTTCGCTCGTCCGCGCAGGAATCGATCGCCATGCACTGATCATCGCCGTAGGCGGCGGCGTAGTTGGGGATGTGGCCGGTTTCGCTGCCTCCACGTGCCAGCGCGGTGTCGCTCTCGTGCAAATTCCCACCACTCTGATCTCACAAGTGGACAGCGCCGTCGGCGGAAAAACCGGCGTGAATCTGCCGGAAGGGAAGAACCTCGTCGGCACGTTCTATCCGGCGCGTCTCGTGCTAGTAGATTCGGCCATGTTGAAGCCGCTCCCCGAACGCCAATACCGCGGCGGCTTAGCCGAAGTTATCAAATACGGCGTCATCGCCGATGCAAAGCTATTCGCGTATCTAGAAAAAAACTTCGACGCCGTCCTTCGCCGCGATCCCGCCGCCCTCGCGTACATCATCCCGCGCTCGCTCGAAATCAAAGCCCAAGTCGTCAGCCGCGACGAGCGCGAATCCGGTCTCCGCGAAATCTTAAATTTCGGCCACACCTTCGGCCACGCCCTCGAAACCGTCACCAACTACCGCGTCTACCAGCACGGCGAAGCCGTCGCCTGGGGCATGATGGCCGCCGCCCTTCTCGGCCATGAAATCGATCTCACCCCCGCCGACGAAGTCTCCCGCATCGTCTCGCTAATCCGCCGCCTTGCTCCGCTCCCGCCATGGCCCAATGTTCCGCCAAAAAAGTTGATCGACGCCATGCGCTCCGACAAAAAAACGCGCGCCGGTAAACTTCGCTTCGTCCTCTCCCCTAAAATCGGCAAAGCCGAAACCCACGACAACGTCCCGCTCGGCACCCTGGAACGCGTCCTCCACTTCGCCCCTCACTTCATCAACCCCACAGGTAAACAGCGCCGTGCCTAATCTCCATCTCGAAATAACACAACAAGGAATTTCTTTTCTGGGCTGTCGGCTGTCAGCTGTGAGCTGTGAACTCCTAACTTTTAACTTTCAACTGTCGTCTGTCGACTCTCCCCAAAACCCACATGCCCACTAACGCCCCCGCCCATGGCACCCAACCCGAAGGCGCCCGCACCGAAGCCGACGCCTCCCGCAAAGTCCGCGAGATGTTCACACAAATCGCGCCCAGCTACGACTCCCTCAACCACATCCTCTCCCTCCAACTCGACCGCCTCTGGCGTGCCCGCACCGCCAAACGCCTCCGCCCCATCCTCCAACGCCCAGACGCCGTAGTCCTCGATCTCTGCTGCGGCACAGGCGATCTCTCCCTGGCCCTCCGCAAAGCCGGCCAAGCACAAATCATCGGCGCCGACTTCGCGCACACCATGCTCACCCGCGCCCGCCTCAAAAGTGCGCAGGCCGCCAGCCATTCCGGCCTTACTGCCGAAATCCTCCCCCTTGTCGAGGCCGACGCCCTCCGCCTCCCCTTCGCCGACCAATCCTTCGACCTGGTCACCACCGCCTTCGGCTTCCGCAATCTTGCCAACTACGAAGCCGGCCTCCGCGAAATCCACCGCATCCTCAAACCCGGCGGCACCGTCGCCATCCTGGAATTCACCGAACCGCCTGACAACATTTTGGGGAATCTGTACCGTTGGTACTTCCGCGCCATCCTCCCGCGCATAGGCGGCTGGCTCTCCGGCGACCCCACCGCCTACACCTACCTCCCCAAATCCGTCTCCCGGTTCTTCCGCCCACCCGAACTAGCCGCCGCCATGTCCGCCGCTGGCTACCAATCCGTCGCCTTCAAAGTCTGGACCTTCGGCACCGTCGCCCTCCACACCGCCAAACGTCCGTAGTGGCACGCTGTAGCCGCCCTCTTCAGAGGGCGGGTCTTTCCGCGCCATCCAGCACGGTCTAAGCCACTAGACCAAGCATGCCATCACCACGCGAAAGCCCCGCGGTCTGAAGACCGCGGCTACAGCGTCTCATCTGGGGTGCCAGGGAGCCGGCCACAACAATTCATTCGGGTCTCCAGAGAACTCAATAAAGTCCGGCTTGATGGGAGACTCTCCGAGACGCGCGTAATACCGATAGCTGGACCATGGCCAATTTTCCGCATGTTGGACCAGCCGCGCTGCAACGGGATTCTGATGAATGTATTCCAGCTTCGCTCCGAAATCGCGCGCTCGTCTGCAGATGAAATCAAAGTAACTGCGCTGCCAGATTTGCCCGTGCGCCCGCCGGCTTTTGGCAATACTAAATCCGGTCTTTGACTTTAGATCCCGCAGAATACGGACCACTGAGACGCTCCTGGGCCAAAGCAGCAAGTGCGCGTGGTCCGGCATGACGACGTACCCGAACAGCGCAAAATCGTTTGGCCCTCTCAATTCACCCAGTGTCCGGAGGACGAGGTCGCGTTCGGCATCAGCAAGCACCTTGACGCGGCGCTCCACGTTAAAGGTAACAAAGAAAATGCGGTCAAGCTCCTCGATACGTCGTAACCGCGTCATACCTGAACTTATAACATATTTATAGTGAACTTATTAGTATGAATATTCGGGCTCTCCCCTAGCAACCTGTAGTCGCCCTCTTCTGAGGGCGGGCTTTCCAATTGGCGGACGGGCAGCGCGTTTTTTCAGAAAGCCGTACCAGCAGGTTTTGCTTGGGCGGCTTTCAAGCGATCTTCAAGTTCTGATTTTCAGCAGATTGAGAGGTCTCGTATTTTTACCTTGATTTCTTCCTGATTTGTGCTAACCTATTCTCAGGTAAAATTACGGGTCTTGCATAGCGGCCGCAGGCCGCTTTTTGTTTTAGGCAGCCCCAAGACGCTCCGCCAGTCGTTCGGACCGGTCTTGCGGGTGGCTCAGAAGTCCTTCTATTCGGCCATTCTCTAAGTTATTTAGAATCAACACCTGCATAAGTGTATCAAAACAGGCAACTTTAAAGCCTTTGGAATCCGCGTTTACAGAAAATGTGGGGGGAGGGTCCGATATGCTTAACTAGCCGTACCGCTCGTCTATCCCGAGCTTCAAGGGGCCACTACTCCTCGAGCCCAGCGCTCCGCAATTTCGCCAGAAGTGTCTTCGGCGAAACGCCCAGCTTCTCCGACGCCCGGGTCTTGTTCCACTTGCACTCGCGCAGCGTGCTCTCCAGCAGCACGCGCTCGATGTGGCCGACCGCACGCCCGGTTACATCCTCAAGACTTCCTTCCCAGCTGAATTGCTCCGGCAACATTCCCGCCGGCAATTGGTCCGTATCCGGCTTTGTGGGAGGAAGCTGCAATCCGTCGGCGGTAATGCTCAGACCGTCCGTAAGAATCACGGCGCGTTCCATAGTGTTCTGCAATTCGCGTACATTGCCCGGCCAGCGATAGTGCAGCAATCGCTCTTTCGCCTCTTCGGAAAGCTCCAGCCCGGGCTTCTTGAATTCACGGCTGAACTTCTCCAAGAAATGGCCCGCCAGAAGCAATACGTCGTTGCCGCGCTCGCGTAAAGGAGGAATCGTCATCGGCACAGCCGAAATCCGAAAATACAAATCCTCGCGAAACAGTTTCTCTTCCGCGAGCTTCTTCAAATTTCGATTCGTCGCCACTACGATGCGCACATCCACTTCCACCGTCTGCGTTCCGCCCACGCGATCGAATTTCCGTTCTTCGAGCACGCGCAAAAGCTTCGCCTGAATGGCCAGCGGCAACTCGCCAATCTCGTCGAGAAAGAGCGTCCCACGATGCGCCAAATCCAGCTTGCCAACTTTGCGCGCGCCTGCTCCAGTAAACGCGCCGCGCTCGTGGCCAAAAAGCTCGTTCTCAACTAAACCTTCGGGAATCGCCGCGCAATTCAGCGCCACGAACGGCTGCTCGCGCCGCTGCGAAAGGTGATGCACGGCGCGCGCAAACAACTCTTTGCCCGTGCCGCTTTCGCCCAAAAGCAAAACGGTGGAATCCGTCGCCGCCACTCTCTGAATTTGCTGGCTGATTTCGCGAATGGCTGCGTGCTCGCCAACAATGCGCGGAAATCCATACCGCGCCGTATATTCCTCGCGCAGCAGCAGGTTCTCCCGCTGCATCTCCTGCTGTCGCGTAGCTCGCTGCACCAACAATTTCAGGTGGTCCAGATCCACCGGCTTTTGAAGAAAGTCGAACGCGCCTTCCTTCATCGCCGAGACCGCTTCCTCGACCGATCCAAACGCCGTCAAAAGCAGCACCGGAATCGTTGCGTCCGCGGCCTTCGATTCGCGAAGCACGTCCAGCCCGGAGGCTCCCGGCATCTTCAAATCCGTGATCACCATCAGGTAGCGCCGCGCGCGCACCTTCTGAATCGCGGTGGTGCCGTCCGGCGCTTCGTCCACGGCATAGCCCGCGCGCTCCAATGCCTTCCGCAGCATGGCGCGCAGTTCGTTCTTATCTTCAACAAGGAGCAGAGGTTCCATCTCTCTCGTTTCTACCACGAATTAAGGGACACCTCGGCGGGAACGCGCAAGCAGGTGTGTAGAGAAGGGAAGTAACCACAGGATCTGGAAAAGCCAAAGTACGAAACTCGGAACGCGAAATTAGAAACGCGAAGCACGAAACACAAACCACGAACTTCGCTTACCGAGCCGCGTGCCGAATTTCCAATTTCGAATTTCTAATTTCGTCTTTCGAGTTTCTAATTTCGATTTTCGTATTTCGACTTTACTATCGCGCCCAGCCGGGATCGCCGCCCGACTTCCGCAGCTCATCTTCCATATCGGAAAGTTGCTGCTTCAGATTGGCAATTTCCTGTTTTTTCGCTCGATCTTGGCGTTTTTGTCGTTGATATCTTTGCGCGAGTATTGCTCGTTCATCGCTTTGGTGGGGTCGCTGTAATACTGGACCTGAGCTTTATCGTCCTCCCGTTGCAAGATGTCCAGCTCTTTCTCGGCTGCCGGCAATCTTGTCGCGCTGATCCTGAAAGCGCTTGCGCCAGACTTTTTCCGGGTCGTCGCCCTTTCCCGCACCGGCAGGATTCGCGGCCGCCCCTGTTCCGTTATCCGCCAGCTTGGTACGCCGCCGGATGCAGGAGCCGCCGCATCGCTTGCAGGAGTGGCAGGCTTTACGTCGTCGTCTGTATAAACCTTTTTCGGCTTAGGCGCGGCTTTCTGCTGCTCGCGCGCTTTGCGCGCAGCATCGGCCACCGGATCACCTGATTGCTGCGCGGGACTCGCCTGCGATTGCTGCTGCTGCGCGAACGCAGGGAACACTCCCAAGCAAAGGCCTGGCAAGAGCACTGAAGCTGCAAACCAATTTTTCACACGCATGGTATACCGCCTCTCCCGGGGCGAGCTGGACTCCCCAGCCTTCTACTTAGATGCTGTCCTTCTTCAATTCTACCGCTTCCGGGACGCTGCGGCACGCGGGTAGCGTAACAATAAAGGCCGCCCCGCCTTCGGTCCGGTTACGGGCCTCTACGCGCCCGCCATGCTGCACGATGATCTTCTGGACCACGGCCAGCCCCAGCCCGGTGCCTTTTGCTTTTGTCGTGAAAAATGGCCGGAAAAGTTTGGGCAAGTTGGCAGGGGTAATCCCGGGGCCGTTATCGAAAATCGTGATGCGCTGCGTGTACGTTTCTTCGTGCCGGACCACTTCTCCACGCAAGAAGCACCCGTCCGCCGTTTGCGGCAGAGACGCTTGCCTCCGCCGCGTTGCGCGCAAGATTCAAAAGCGCTTGCCGCAGCAGGCCTTCATCACCCGCTACGCTTCCCATGGGCCCCTCGAAGCGGATGCGCACTTGCGGCATGGCTTCCGCCACTTCGGAAACGACGCGTTCTACCACCGCTTCCAGCGCCACCGGCTCGCTCGTAATCTCCAGAGGCCGTGCGTATCTCAAAAATTCCGTCACCACGTGCGTGATGTTCCGCGTCTGCTCGAGGATTCTCTCCGCCGAGTCCGCCACTTCGCCCGCGCCCGCTTCCGCGCTGATCATCTGCGCATAGCCGGAAATCGTAGCCAGCGCGTTCTTGAATTCGTGCGCGATGCCCGCGGAAAGCTCCCCCACGGCCGCCAAACTTTCTTTCAACTGAATCTGTTGTTGCAGCGCCGCCAGCTCCGTCAAATCCGTCAACAAGCAGATCGCTCCGTTAATCTTCTCCGCGCCGCGCCGGATCGGCGAAATCGTCACCCCGAGCAGCCGCACGTCGCCGCTGGGCGCTTCGTGCTGCACCTGCTCTCGGCGGAAAATGCTTCCCTTCGTCAAGCATTCCCCAACGAGACGCGTAAGTTCCGACTTTTCTCCCAGCACTTCGCTGTACCGCCGGAATCCGAGTGCTTTAATCCCCAGCACCTGCTCGGCGGCGGGGTTCGCGCTCGAGATAATCCCCGTTGCGTTCACCACAACAAGCCCTGCCGGCATGTTGCGCGTCACTTCTTCGCTCAGCCGTTCCGTATGTTCCGCGCGTTCCCGCTCGATCTTATGGAGCCGCTCGAGTTCCTTTTCCTGGTCGCGCAGTTGGCGGATCACTCCTTGCATGGACGCGGCCATAAACGCGGACGGGTTCTCCGTTCGCGGGGGCGTCATCAAAACGTCCGCTTGATGCGATTCTTGTGTGCTCTGATAAAAACGGCGCAGGAGTAAAAAGACGATTCCCACGACGGCCAGGATTCCCACCGCCATGCCGGCGGCGATTTCCCAGACGCGCTGTGGACTCTCGGCTTGGAATGCTGCCAACGTCATCGCCTGAATCGGCCTCGTACCGGCATGAATCTCAGCGCAATCTCGGCGCCAGATCTATTGAAAAGGAAGAAAACATAAACACCACGACGAGCGCCGCTATCCCCAAAAAAGTTCCCAGCGGAAGTTGATACTGGCTCGCGAGAAACCAGCGAATCCTGTTCACCGTGCCCAGCCCTCGCTTGCTGGCCCGCTCCGCGAGCCGCCGCCCCGCTCCGCTGGCGTACATCGTCACGATCACCCCAATTCCCAAAACGCTGCCCAGCAGCGTTCCCAGCAAAATCATCAGAAACGCATTTCGGATTCCCAGGAACGCCCCAGCCATGGCCATCATTTTCACGTCGCCCATGCCCATTCCTTCGCGCCCCCGCAAGAGTTTATAAAGCGCCGCCGCTCCCCACAGCATCAGGCTGCCAAAGGCCGCGCCCAAGAGCGCTTCAATCACTCCCAAGAGGCGCTCCGGAGGCACCCAGTGGAAAAGCCGCAAGCACAGTCGAATAGCCACGTCGTCATTCGGCGGCACAAAGGCAGAGAAGAGCACGCCCACGGCAAATCCCGGCCAGGTGATCACGTCGGGAAGCAGCCGCACGCGCAAATCGGTCACCGTCAAAATGATGATCAGGCAAATGAAAAACAACCACTTCACGGTGGCCTGCGTAATCCCAAATTCCAGGTAGCAGCCGACAAACAAAAGTCCGGTCGCCAGCTCCACAAGCGGATACATCGGAGAAATGGGCAGCCCGCAAGTCCGGCATTTTCCGCGCAGCCAGAGCCATGCAAATACCGGCACGTTGTCATAAGCCTTGATTGGCGTTTTGCAGCGCGGGCACCGCGATCCTGGCGAGACGATAGACTGCTCTTCCGGAATGCGCGTGATGCACACATTCAGGAAGCTGCCAATCACAATCCCAAAGAGAAAAAAGTAGGCGATGATCACAGTTTAGCCGGCCGCTTTTCGGCCGCATTAGTACTCTCCCACACCTACCTAGCCGCCTCAACAAAGCGCGACTCCCTCCGTGCCCCATTCCTAACATCTGCGGAGCGACACCGCGGATAGAGTTGCGCTGGTGGTGAGAAAAGCGGCAGCAGAGCTGCCGCACTCCACGGGGGCTTCAGGTTGTTTGTTTCTCAGGCGGTGGACTGTAAACTGATAGCTGGCCGCTTCTTCTATGCACTGGTTTGAACGCAAAATACGCCGCTACGAGCACCGCCGCTGGACGACCGACGACAACCGCCGCGTGCAACCCTTTGACTGGGGGCTCGAGCATATCGGCGGCAGTCCCGCCGACCCCAATCCAGGCGACTACGTCCGCCAATACGCCAAACGAGCGATCGAAAATAGCGAGGATTGGTTCGCCACCAGCCCCGCCACCGACTACCATCTCGACAATGAAAACGTCCTGACGTTCACCAGCTCGATCGAATCTCGCCTGGCCGGAAAACAACACCGTCCACGCACAACTTTTCCCGGCCAAAACCTCCGCAAACTCGAACGGCCAGCGCAAAGCATCGCCAGCCGTATTGGTGCTACCGAACTGGAACGCCAAATGGCACGGCCAGCGCGGCTTATGCGAATGGCTGCAACGCATCGGCATTACCGCGCTAAAAATGAGCATGCCTTACCACGACCGGCGCATGGCGAAGGGCCATGAACGCGCCGACCAAGTCTGCGGCCCCAATATCGGGCTTACGATTCAAGCGAACCGCCAAGCTGTTCACGACGCGCGCCGCTGCTTACGATGGCTCGAACAGCGGGGTCATTCCCGCATCGGACTCCTGGGAACAAGCTTGGGCTCTTCGGTAGGCTACATCGCCTTAATGCACGACCCCGCGATCAAAGCCGGGGGCTTCTTCCACTTCTCCACGTACTACGCCGACGTTGTGAGCCAGGGTATGACCACGAACCACGTTTGGGAGGGCCTCCGCGAACACGTCACCGTCGACGAGCTCCGCGAATACTGGGCGCCTATCAGCCCGATGCCTTATGTCGAACGCGGCATGGGCGCCGCAACAAAATCCTTCCTCGTCTACGGCAAATACGATCCGACCATGCTTCCGGAACTGAGCCGTCAAATGCTCGACTCCCTTCGCCGTCACGGCGCTAAACCACGCAGCCTGCAGCTCCATTGCGGCCACTATTCGCTGGAACTTCCGCCCTTCAGCTACATTGCTGGCTACCGCGTTCTATCCTTCCTTCGCTCCGCGCTCGCGCATTGAAGCAGGGGTGGTACGCGCACGCATCCTGGTCGCGAAATGAGATGGAACCGGTTGTACAGAACGGTAGAGTTGTTGGTAGAATGGTAGAATCATGCACCTGAACATTAAGAACTCCGAAGCTCACAAGCTTGCTCGGCAACTGGCACGGGAAACTGGGGAATCTTTAACCACGGCCGTCACGACCGCGCTCCGCGAGCGCCTGGAATCCGTTCGCCGCCGCCGCAAGCGTGAAACCATGCTTGCGGACATACGCGCCATCAGTGCCAAGTCCGCCGCCCTTCTGAAGGGGCCCCCAATCGACCACGCCGAAATGCTGTACGACGAAAATGGACTTCCAAAGTGATCGTCGATACTTCAGCGCTTATTGCGATTTTGGCGCGCGAGCCTGGTTTTGAAATACTCGACGACGCCATTACGCGGGCGCCTTCTTGCCGCCTCTCCGCCGCTGGATTTGTTGAGACTTCCATCGTCCTCGAATCCCGAGGCGGCGCGGACGCAAGGCGCTTCCTCGAATCACTTCTTAGGCGGGCGGGGCTTTCGATTGAACCAGTCACCGCCGAGCAAGCACTTCTTGCGCGCGAAGGCTATTCCGATTATGGCAAAGGGCGGCATCCGGCCGGCCTCAATTTCGGCGATTGCTTTTCGTACGCTCTCGCCAAGGCCACGGGAGAACCGCTTCTCTTTAAAGGCGACGACTTCCGCAAAACCGATGTAATTCCGGCGATTCCCTAAACATTAAGCATTCTCGGAACAGCGTTTTGAGATGCCACTCGCGATTCGCTCGGTTTCTTTCGACCGCGCCTCTAGTATCATCACGTGATGCAGACATTGCTCGTTGAGGCGTTCGGCCCTCTCGTAGTCGCGTTCGTGGCTTTTGTAGCTGTGGTTGCCGCGCGGCGGCTCGTGCATCAACTTCGCCATCGCCTCACTCCTGAGCAGATTCAAGCGGCGCGGGATTCATTCCGCAGTCGGCTCATCCATCCCAATGCATCGCAAGTGGAGCAGGGAATGGGAGCTGCGCTTCCGGAGCAGCTCATCGCTCTCTACGACGACCACCAAACCGTCCTCTCCGAGCAAATCGAAATCCGGCGCCCGGCTGCCAACCCTGAAAATCCTCTGGAACCGCAAAATCCCGCGGAATGGATCGAAGCATTTCTTCCTCTCGACCTCGAGAGCCAGAAATACGCGCTCGATTTGCTTGCGCAAGGATGGGGCAAAGGCTTTTGCTTCGCTACGGATGGCGAAGGCAATTTCTACTGGGTCCCCGCTAGCGGAACCCGGCAGCCTGACGCGCCGGTTTTTTTCGCGCATACCGACCCGCTGGCGAATGAGCAAGTCGCTGCCTCCCTCGACGAATTTCTCTCCTGGCCGCGCATCATCCACGCTAGCGAAACGGAGGCGGAGAAATGAAGGTCGTGCTCTTCGGAGCGAGCGGTATGGTTGGCCAAGGAGTTTTGCGCGAATGCCTTCTGGAACACGGCGTCGAGCGGATTCTTTCGATCGTGCGCAAGCCAAGCGGCCAGCAAAGCGCCAAGCTCACGGAACTAGTCCACCAGAATTTCTTTGATTTCAGCGGCGTGGAATCGGAGCTCACCGGTTACGACGCCTGTTTTTTTTGTATTGGCGTTACGTCTTCCGGGATGACCGAAGAAAGCTACTCTCGCGCCACCTACGACATGACTTTGGTTGCTGCGGAAACGCTTGCGCGGCGCAATCCGCAGATGGCATTTCTATTCGTCTCCGGGACAGGCAGCGACAGCACCGAAAAAGGCCGCGTAATGTGGGCTCGCGTGAAAGGCAGGACCGAGAACGCCGTCCTTGGCCTGCCGTTCCGAGCCGCCTACGTGTTCCGGCCGGGGGTGATTCAGCCGCTGCACGGCATCCGATCGAGGACGCAAAGCTACCGCATCATGTATGCCTTGATGAGGCCGATCCTCCCGCTGCTAAGATGGCTGCTTCCCCAATACGTCACGACCACGGAACTCCTCGGTCGCGCCATGATCCGCGTGGCCCAGAAGGGCTATCCAAAACGCGTTCTAGAATCTCGCGACATCAACCAAGCCGCCCTACCGCTGACCATCTGAGCATTCTGAACCAGAAGTACCATTGGCCGTGCCAACTGCCTCGTCTAGCCTGAAACTAGGACCCAACCCTCAGGCGGGACGCGATGATGAGAAAACGACTGATTTTCTCGGTGGCAATGGCCCTTTTCTGGGCTAGCTGCTGCTCCGCGCAGTCGCAGGACCCTGCTCCAAACGCACCCCAACCCGCGCCGCAAGCTGCGGGGCAGGCAGCCGCGTCTCAACAAAACCAGCCGATAGCCAGCACAGACGGCAACGATCAGCCTATGTCCGTAGCCGAACTGGCGCGCCTGGCTCGTGCCAAAAAGCAAGGAGATGGCAAGCCCGCCGCTAAAGTATCTAAAGTTGTGCTGGACGACGACAACATGCCGCGGGGAGTTTATGCCGAGGACTTGCCACCAGCCAAAGACGCAGCTTCGGGCACGCAAGCTCTGGCTAGCGCGTCCCCCGGCGGACCCTTGGCTGAGTTTCGCGGCAAAGTCGTGCTGCTGGACTTCTGGGCTTCCTGGTGCGGGCCCTGCCGCAACGCCCTGCCAAATATCAAGCGCCTTCAGGCGGTCTATGGCGGCGCTGATTTCGTGCTGATAAGCATCAGCGAGGACGACGACGAGTCTGCATGGCGGGCCTTTGTTTCTGGTCACGGCATGACGTGGGCCCAGCGGCTTGATTCGGACGGGAGCCTGCAGCATCAATACGGCGTGAATGCCCTTCCGACATACGTGCTGCTCGGGCGTGATGGGAGCGTGGTGCAGAAAATCGTGGGCGAAGCGCCCGCCGAGTCTATCGTGGAGCGGATCGGCCCCGACTTGAAAGCCAGCCTGGCCGCCAAGCCCTGAAACCGCGGCGGCTTCGAAAAGCCGCGAATCTTCTCGAAGATTTGGACAAACTGGGTGAGGAATTACCGCGGGCTGAGGCCGCTCAGCGCAGAATCGCGGAGACGGATTCGGCAGCCAGCAGCGACGAGACAGCATCAATTTCAGCGGAGAGCGGTCGGTCGTTTGTGACCTTGGCCGACTTGGACCTTACCGCCTCGTAAGCCTTCGTCGCGAGCGTGCCGGTCTTTAGCGGTGCAAGGAGATCGATGCCCTGGCACGCGCAGAGCAACTCGATCGCAATTGTGTAGCGCAGATTCTCGAGCATTCGACCTAGGCGGCGTGCTCCACTCATGCCCATCGAGACGTAGTCTTCCTGATTGCCCGAGGTCGAGATTGAGTCCACGGAATGGGGCACGGCCCACGCTTTGTTCTCGCTGGTCAGCGCCGCGGCCGTGACCTGGGCGATCATGAAGCCGGAATTCAGGCCGGGCTCTGGCGTGAGAAATGCCGGAAGCATGCTTGTGAGCGGATTGGTCATCTGTTCGATGCGGCGTTCGGAAATGCCGCCGAGTGTGGCAAGAGCGACGGCAACCTGGTCGGCGGCCATTGCCAGTGGCTGGCCGTGAAAATTTCCGCCACTGATGATGTCGCCGCCGCCGTCTTCTTTCACAAAGACCAAAGGATTATCTGTCGCGCTGTTCAACTCCACGGCGGCCATTTCGCGCGCTTGCGCCAGGAAATCGCGCACCGCGCCGTGGACTTGCGGAGTGCAGCGCACGCTATAGGCGTCTTGCACGCGAGGATCTTTCTCCGCAGAGCGATGAGATTCGCGGATTTGGCTGCCTTCGTTCAGGTGCGCGAGATTTCGCGCGGTCGTCGCGGCGCCGTTATACGCGCGCGCGTGCATGATGCGTGCGTCGAACGCACCGGGGCTGCCGCGCAAGGCGTCCAGGGAAAGAGCAGCGGCAACATCGGCACTATCGACCAGAATGTCTGCTTCGCGAAGCGCAAGAGCGAGCAGGGCCAGCATTCCTTGCGTGCCGTTGAGAAGCGAGAGGCCTTCTTTGGCTTCCAGCGAGACCGGCTTGATTCCCGCGCGCCGCAGTGCTTCGTCGCCATCGAGGATTTCGCCATTGTAGGAAGCGCGGCCTTCGCCGATGACCACGGCCGCGAGATGTGCAAGCGGCGCAAGGTCACCGGAAGCGCCGACGGATCCTTGCGAGGGAATCACGGGATGCACATTTGCGTTCAGCATCGCGCAGAGCGTTTCGACAACCAGCGGGCGCACGCCGCTTAGTCCTTTGGCGAGCGCGTTGGCGCGAAGAAGCATCATCGCGCGCGTTTCCGCTTCGCTGAGAGGGGCGCCCACGCCGCAACAATGCGAACGCACAAGATTGACTTGCAGGGTACGCACCTGCTCGGCCGAAATACGCACGGAGGCGAGCTTGCCGAAACCTGTGTTGATGCCGTAGGCCGTCGTGCCGGAAGAGACAAGCTGGTCAACCACGGCGCGGGAACTTTTCATGCGCTCGACGGCGGCCGGAGAAAGGCTAACGGCGGCGCCCTTGAGCGCAACACCATAAAGCTGTTCAAACGTGAGCTCGTTCCCGTTGAGCAAGAGGTTCGAGGCGATGCTCATGCGTCTCTCCGATCGGGATGCGGCGCTGCGACGGCCTTAAAAACGTTTTGGTATTTTGCAGGGAGCAATTTCGGGCGGCCGTTGCTTCCGCAGATGATGTGCGTCGTTTCGCCGGTAGCGAGCAACTTGCGGTCCGCGTCGCGAATCACTTCGTAAGAAAACTTTACGATGCGATTACGCGATTCCGCGATACGCGTGCGGATGTGGAGGACCTCGTCGTACTTTGCCGAGAGAAGATAACGACAATGGGCGTCCGCAACCACGATATGGCAATCGTCTTCTTTTTCCATGCGCTTGTACTCGATGCCCATGGCGCGGATCAGTTCCACGCGGCCGACTTCGAACCACACGAGATAGTTGGCGTGGTAGACGACACCCATCTGGTCAGTTTCGGCGTAACGCACCCGTACGGTGGCGTCGTGATATTCGATCATTCGCATGTCCTGTGAATCGAGGCGCTCGTTCGGCTTGGATTATTCCACGTCCGTGCTCCAAACGGGTTTGCGCTTTTCAAGAAAGGAAGCGAGCCCTTCCTTGAAGTCGGCCGTACAGCGGATGCGCGCGTTTTCGAGAATGGCGCGCTCCAAGTCGGCGTCCACGCTAGCCGCAGCCGCGGAGGTCAGCAAGCGCTTGGCGCGCGTCAAGCTTACCGGGCTTGCGGCGATCAGCACGTCGGCAAGCTCTTGCGCGCGTTGCATCAAACGTTCACGCGGGACAATTTCGGTAATGAGACCCAGACTCAATGCTTCCGCGGCTTCGACGAGGCGGCCGGTCAGGAGCAAATTGCGCGCTTGCTTGTCGCCGATTTGGCGCGTGAGAAAAACAGAAACGATGGCGGGGAGAAAACCGATTTTTACTTCTGTATAGCCGAATTTCGCTTCCGGCACCGCCAGCGTGAAATCGCAGAGGGTGGCGATGCCGCAGCCGCCGGCGAGGGCAGCGCCGTTCACCGCGGCGATCAGCGGCTTTGAAAATCCCCAAATGCGGCGGAACATCTTTGCCATGCGGCGCGAATCCTCCATGTTTTCCGCGGAGGACTGGCTGGCGATGTCGGAGAGCATTTCCAAGTCCATGCCGGCGCAGAACGATTTGCCGGCGCCAGTGATGATCGCCACGCGCGAATGGCCGTTCTCGATTTCGTCGAGCGCTGATTGCATCTCCGCGACCATTCTGGAATTAATGGCATTGCGTTTGTCGGGGCGGTTGAGCGTCAACGTCGCCAGCTGTCCGGTAAATTCCAGTGTCAATGTTTCAAACATGTTGACGCTCCACGTATCGATCTCCGGGCCCGACGCGATCCGCGCGAAGCTCGAAACCACTCGCCTAGAAAGAATCGCACGCTAACGGCAAGATGGCAGGGGCGCAGCATGCGGCGCCCCTACACGGCACGCAAACCCCGCCCAATGATTCTAATTCACAAGCGGTGCGTGTGCATACTTTGCGCGAATTACGTTGGTCATGGTGAACAAGGTTCCGAGCCGTGCGGAATCGATTCCTGGATCGGCGCCGGCTTTTTTGAGAGCGGCCAGAACGTCTTCGGTCGCGATGTTGCCGACGAGATTGTCTCCGGCAAAAGGGCAGCCGCCGAGGCCGGTGAGGGCGCTGTCGAAGCGGCGGCAGCCGGCTTCGTAGGCGGCGAGAATTTTGGCCTCCGCGGTTTCGGGACGGCTGTGCAAATGGACACCTAGTTCGATGCCTGCGACTTCGTCTTTCACCTGGCGATAGAGATCGCCGACGAGTTCGGGAGAGGCTGTGCCAACAGTATCCGCGAGCGAAACGGTGTGCACGCGAATTCCTTTCAGCCATTCGAGCGCATCGGCGACGATTTCCGGCCCCCACGGTTCGTCGTATGGATTCCCGAAGGCCATCGAGATGTAGACGACGAGGTCTTTCTTGGCGGCGAGAGTTTCTTTGCGTAGTTTTTCGACAAGGAGGCGCGATTCGTTCCGCGTCATGTTTGCATTGGCCCGCCGAAAGTAAGCCGAAATGGAGTAGGGGTAGCCGATTGTGGTAACGCCAGGAGAAGCGAGGGCGCGCTCGAGCCCTTTTTCGTTTACGACGATCCCGATAATTTCTGGCATTTCTACGCCATCTGGAAGGGAAGCGCTGAGTTTCGCCATGACGTCTTCGCTATCCGCCATCTGCTTGACATGCTTTGGCGAAACGAAACTCACTGCGTCAATGTGTTTGAAGCCGGCGAGTATAAGCTGCTTCAAATATTCAGCCTTATACTCCGTGGGAATAAAGTCCGGCAATCCTTGCCATGCGTCGCGCGGGCACTCGATCAACTTTACGGTTTCCATTTGGCCTCAATGCGCTGAAAGGAGGTCAACAGTCGACTTCTTCAAGTTTGTAGGACTCCGGTCTTGAATTCGCGGATTTCGGGATTTAGCGCGGCGGCTTCTAGGGCACTGATGAGGGCGTCGCGGGTGTGGGCGGGGTCGATGATGGCGTCGACCCAGAGGCGGGCGGCGGCGTAGCGCGGGTCGGTTTGGTGTTCGTAGGTGGCTTTTACGCTTTCGAGCATTTCTTTGCGGGCTTTCTCGTCTACTTTTTTGCCTTCGCGCTCTAGTTGCTTCAGTTTGATTTCGGCGAGGGTGTTGGCTGCGGCGTCGCCGCTCATGACCGCGAATTTTGCTGTAGGCCACGCGAACATGAAGCGTGGGTCATAGGCTTTGCCGCACATAGCATAGTTTCCGGCGCCGAAGCTGCCGCCACAAATCACCGTGATTTTTGGCACGACGCTGTTGGCGACGGCGTTGACCATCTTTGCACCGGCGCGAATGATGCCGCTCCACTCGGCGTCTTTGCCAACCATGAAGCCGTTTACGTCGTGCAAAAAAATGAGCGGGATGCGGTTTTGGTTGCAGTCGAGAATGAAGCGCGCGGCTTTTTCGGCGGACTCGGTGTAAATCACGCCGCCGAATTCCATGCGCTTTTGGTCCGAGCCGCGCGCTTGCGTTTGGACGTGCTTTTTCTGATTGGCGACGATGCCGACGGCCCAGCCGCCGATGCGGGCGTAACCGCAGAGGACCGTTTCGCCGTATTCCGCGCGATATTCTTCAAACTCGCTGGCGTCCACGATGCGCGCGATGATTTCGCGCATGTCGTATTGCTTGGCGGGATCACTGGAGAAGATTCCGTAGATTTCGTCGCCCGGATAGAGCGGTTCGCGCGACGCGACATGGCTGAACGGCGAAGGATTCGCTGCGCCCATTTTATCGACGAGCGCGCGAATTCTTGCGATGCATGCGTCGTCGTCGGGCTCGCGAAAATCGACGGTGCCGCTGATCTGCGAGTGCATTTTCGCGCCGCCCAAATCTTCCGCCGAAGTGATTTGTCCGATGGCCGCTTGCACCAGCGCGGGGCCGGCCAAAAACAATCCGGAACCTTCCGTCATGAGGATGTGGTCGCACATCAGGGGCAGGTACGCGCCACCAGCCACGCACATGCCCATGATGGCGGCGAGCTGCGGAATGCCCATCGCGCTCATCACCGCGTTGTTGCGGAACACGCGACCGAAATCGTCCGTGTCTGGGAAGACGTCTTCTTGCAGCGGCAAAAAAACGCCGGCGGAATCGACCAGGTAAATCGTCGGGATGTGATTTTCGATGGCGATATTCTGCGCGCGAATCACTTTCTTCGCGGTCATCGGGAAAAACGCGCCAGCTTTGACGGTCGCGTCGTTGGCAATCAGCATCATCGTCCGGCCGCAAATTTTCGCCAGACCCGTGACCGTCCCCGCCGAGGGCGCGCCGCCCCACTCCTGGTACATTTCGTAACCCGCAAAAATTCCCAGCTCGAAAAGTTGTGAGCCCGGATCGATCAGTTTCGCGATGCGCTCGCGCGCCGTGAGACGGCCTTTTTTGTGCTGCGATTCGATGGCTTTCGCTCCGCCGCCCTGGCGGATTTGTTCTTCCTCGTTCTTAATTTTCGTGAGGAGATCAACGATGCGGCGGTGATTTTTTTCAAAGTCGGGCGACTTCGCCTTCACCCCGGTTTTCAGAACGGACGCAGCCACTCGCCGACCTCGCGCTGGGAATCAAAGAGGCGCGCTGAAGCTCCGCCGCACGCCGCGAGAAACAGTATACGGTCCGCCGCAGAATTCCGCGAGTATGAGACTCCGTGGAATTTCGTTGTGGAAACGTAGCGCGATCAGCGACCCGCAAGGACTGGCGCTTGCTCTGGAGAATAAACGAGCACGGTGCGGCCGGGAACGCCTGCCGGCAGTCGCCGCAGCGTGTAAACAAAAGGACGCGGCGCGGTTCCTGTTGAGGAGGATTCCAGCCGGTAATAGCGATCTTCGTGCCGGACGACGCGCGGAGGAGCCCAGTCGACTTTTGGGCGGCATGCACGGATTTCAAGAAGCTCCTCCTGCCCATTCTTCGTGATCCGAAGTTCGTCCGGAAGCAGCGGCAAAGACGCCGCCAGCGCTTTTTCTCGCACCGCGCGGATACCGGAGGCAAGATGACTTTGCGAAAACCTGTCTGCGCCCATGGCTAAGGGATTTCCGCCACGAACGAATTGAAGATATGCCCTATCCGCCAAATAGAGAGGGAGAACGCCGAGCGTGGTGTCTGTGAATGCTGCCAGAAGGCGCACTATGCCTTCCATGCCGAAGTACGCAATGATCCAAGTGAGAGGATGAAGGAACATGACAGCCATTCCGGCGAAACCCATCGCCTTCGGATCGATCTCAGCACCGCGCTGGATGGCGGAAAATACCGCTTGTGCCGCCCAGTGGGTTACCGAGTATGAATACCAGTAGACGAGCGCTATGAGAGCAAGAAAAGATTCCAGAATCCCGCTGAGGAGCCCCGCAGGCCCCCACTCCATTGATGCTTGGAATGGCAGCGACTCTCGCCAGCGCTTCGGCAGGAAAGCCAGAAACGGTCCGACGGTATAGCTCAGCATCATCATTCCCCACGCTCAGTTTAAGAGCGCGGCGCTTTCCCCGGCAATCTTGCAGGACTGCGAATCCAAAAGGTAACCTGGAGCCGGCCCGGAAATTGATGCGGACACGACGCCAAAGTCCGCGCGGGATTGACGGGATTTCGCTGCGCGTCTAGAATCGACTTCACGGTGCCGCAAGGGCACTGAATCTTTTTGCTGGAGGCGCCTGTGAAAACTTCAGTCGAAGTTACGGCGGGCGGACGTGTCTCCGGCGAAGGTTCGATTTCATCGAAGCTTTAGTCGCGAGCGCATCCCGCCCACTTTTTCTCCAAAAATTGAGTTACTGCGTTTTCGGACGGTTTAGAGGTCCGTTCCGGGACGCGAGGCCGCGTTGCTCGGCGAAATTCGGCCGGTGCATGCGCGCATGGCTGCTTGCGAGCGGCGGGAGGATTTTCGCGTGTTAATCCAGGATTTAGGCTGGGATGCGTATTTTGAAGCGCAATGGAACGAGCGTGCGACGGACGGGTGTGTGCCGGCGCGGGTTGTTTCGCAGCAACGGGGGCTGTGGCGCGTCGCCGGTGATTTTCAAGAATGTTGGGCGGAGCCTTCGGGAAAATTTCGCAAAGAGTCTGAATCCGGCGGAAATTGGCCGGCTGTCGGCGACTGGGTTTCGGTGGAACTACGTTCCGAAAAACAGAGCGGTCTGATTCAGCAAGTGTTGCCGAGGCGCAGCCGATTCGTGCGCAAAGTCGCGGGCAAACAGATCGCGGAGCAAGTGATCGTCGCGAATATCGATGTTGCTTTGATCGTGGCCGCTTTGGACGGCGATTTCAATGTGCGGCGCATCGAGCGATATTTGGCGCAGTGCTGGGAGTCGGGCGCGCGACCGGCGATTGTTCTGAACAAGGTAGATGCCTGCGCGGAATCCCGGGAACTTGCGGCCGAAATCGAGGGAATCGCAATGGGCGCTCCGATCTTTCTCGTCAGCGCAAAAACGGGAGAAGGGCTGGATGCCCTCGGGGCCAGCTTCCGGAAAGGCCAAACAATCGTGCTGCTGGGATCTTCCGGAGTAGGGAAGTCGACCCTGGTCAACCGCTTGCTGCAAGAGGAGCGGCAGACGACGCATGAAGTGCGCGAGAGCGACAGCCGCGGGCGACACACGACCACCTCGAGAGAGCTTTTTGTCATGCCGGGCGGCGCCATGATTATCGACACGCCAGGCTTGCGGGAACTGCAGTTGTGGAACGCGGCGGAGGGATTGACGCAAACGTTTGCGGACGTTGATGAACTTGCGTCGCAGTGCCGCTTCACCAATTGCCAGCACCAGCAGGAGCCGGGCTGCGCGGTGCAAGCAGCAATCGGCGCGGGCATTCTTGACCCCGATCGATTCGAAAGCTGGCGCAAACTGCAGCGCGAGCAGGAGTTTCTTTTGCGAAAAGTGGACCCCGAAACTAGCGCGACGCAAAAGAAACGTATTAAGATATTAATGCGTCAAGTGAAACAGAACTACCGGGACCGGGACAAAGGGAAAAACTAAAAACCAGTTATGAGAGAGTTACTTCTGAATTTGGAGTTGGCTCGTCGTGTGGAACTTGCGGAAGCGCAAGCGGCCGTCGAATGCGCCGAGGCGCTTGGACGGTTTCGGCCCACGAGCGGGGCGGCGGTGCGGCGCGTTGCCGGAGGATTTGCGGTGTATTGCGGCAAGGATTCGCCCATCACGCAAGCCGTGGGAATGGGACTGGACGGGCCGGTGAGTGGGGAAGAGTTTGATCGCCTTGAGGAGTTTTACCGCAGCCGCGAAGAAACCGTGCGCGTGGAAACCTGTCCGCTGGCCGACCCTACTTTCATCGAGCAATTCGCGCAGCGCGGTTATCGCGTTACGGAATTTTCCAATGTCATGGCGCGGCAGGTGAGTCCGGACGAGACCTGCCCTGAGCCGCCGGAAGGCGTGACGATCGAAAAAATTGGCAAGGACCAGATTGATGTATGGACGCTGACGGTTTCGCAAGGATTCGCGGAAAAATTTCCGGTCTCGCAGGAATTGCTCGAAGTGATGAAACTGTTTGCGTTCGGGCCGAAGACGGAATGTTATCTGGCGCGGGTGGATGGAAAAATTGCGGGCGGGGGAACTCTGGCGTTGCACGACGGAGTGGCGGGATTGTTTGGCGCCAGCACTTTGCCGGTGGCGCGGAAACGCGGCGTGCAGACAGCGCTGCTGCAAAGGCGGCTGGCGCGTGCGTCGCAGGCGGGAAGCGATCTGGCGGTGAGCATCGCGCAGCCGGGGAGCATCTCGCAGCGGAATATTGTGCAGCAGGGATTTCAGGTGCTGTACACGCGCGTGAAATTTGAAAAAGCGCCGGCGTAGCTAGCGCGTTCGACGAGACCTTAGCGCGCGAGGCGCTTGTGGATGAATTCGACGATGTCTTGCGTGGAAGTGCCGGGCAAAAAAATTTCGGCGATGCCGGATTGTTTCATGGCGGGGATGTCGGCTTCGGGAATGATGCCGCCGACGAGAACGGTGACGTCGTTCATGCCTTTTTCGTGAAGCAGGTTCATGAGTTGCGGGCAGATGGTGTTGTGCGCGCCGGAGAGGATCGAGAGGCCGATGACGTCGACGTCTTCCTGGACGGCGGCGGAGGCGATCATCTCGGGGGTCTGGCGCAGGCCGGTGTAAATCACTTCCATGCCGGCGTCGCGCAGGGCGCGGGCGATGATTTTGGCGCCGCGGTCGTGGCCATCCAAGCCGGGCTTGGCAATCAACACTCGGATTTCTTTTCAGGCATTCTTCTCTGTGCTCCTCTGTGTTCTCTGCGGCTCTGTGTTAATGTTTTTCCCTCTTGTGAGTGCCATAACATATCGCCGAATGCCGTCCTTCAGAACAGGGACTTGAAATTGATTAGAAGTCCGATGGGAGATTCGCGATAAACGGAAGTAGGTAAGCATGATAGTTTCGTGGATGGGAGCGATACGCATCAATAGATTTGATTTCGACGACCACTCGTCTTGCCTACGAGGAAATCCAGACGATAACCGCATTCGAGTTTTGGTCTCTGTAAACTAGTGGGATCGGGTTTTTGTCGGTCGATATGGAATATTACGGAATGCAAGTTCGTGGCAGAGACATTCTTCATAAGCAGACTCCAGGAGACCCGGGCCAAGATTGCGATGGACGTCGATCGCAGCTCCAATGATCGTGAGTTAGTTCTGGTCTTTCATGAGTCGAGAAGCAGAGAAAAGATAACGCAGAGGGCAGAGTACGCAAAGGTTCACGGAGATTCCCAGGCGAGTGCTCGGTCCAGCACGCATAAAAGTTAAATCCCAAACAGAATTACGTGATGGCGACTTCTTCGTAGGTGCCGAAGACTTCGCGGAGGGTGTCGCAGATTTCGCCGACTGTGGCGTAGGATTTTACGGCGTCGAAGAGGAAGGGCATTAGGTTGTCTTTGCCTTCGGCGGCTTTGCGGAGGGCGGTTAGGCGGCGATCGACTTCGGCTTTGGAGCGATCGGCGCGCAGCTTGGAGAGGCGTTCGGCTTGACGGTGGGCGACCGTCTCGTCGATTTGCAAGATGTCCAGCGGCTTTTCCTGCGCGACGTAATCGTTGACGCCGACGATGATTTTTTCTTTTTTGTCGACGGCCACCTGATATTTGTAGGAGGCTTCAGCGATTTCGCGCTGCGGATAGCTGCGCTCGATGGCGGCGACCATGCCGCCCATGGCGTCGATTTTTTCGATGTAGTCCCACGCGCCGCGCTCGACTTCATTCGTCAGCGTTTCGACGAAATAAGAGCCGCCGAGCGGATCGACGGTGTTGGTAACGCCAGTTTCGTGCGCGATGATTTGCTGCGTGCGCAGCGCGATGGTGGCGGCGAATTCGGTGGGCAGCGCCCAGGCTTCGTCCAGCGAATTGGTGTGCAGCGACTGCGTTCCGCCGAGAACGGCGGCCAACGCCTGGATCGCGGTGCGGACTACGTTGTTGTACGGCTGCTGCGCGGTCAACGAGCAGCCCGCGGTTTGCGAATGGAA
Organism: uncultured Acidobacteriota bacterium; assembly: GCA_963804545.1. Lineage (GTDB taxonomy): Bacteria > Acidobacteriota > Terriglobia > Acidiferrales > UBA7541 > Acidiferrum. Next base: position 1,086,594 of record CAWDQW010000002.1, on the reverse strand, counting down.
GCGCAGCGCCCAGGAGCGCGGGTTTTGAGGACTGTAGCGCTCGACCATCGCTTTGTGCCAGATGCGGCGGGCGGCGCGGTACTTGGCGATTTCTTCGAAGAAATCGTTGTGCGCGTTGAAAAAGAAAGAAAGCTGCGGGACGAATTGATCCACGTCCAGCCCGCGGCGCATGCCGTATTCGACGTATTCCATGCCGTCGCGCAGCGTGAACGCCAATTCCTGAATCGCGGTCGAGCCGGCTTCGCGGATGTGGTAGCCGCTGATCGAAATGGGATTGAACTTCGGCGTATTTTTGACGCCGAATTCAAAGGTGTCGATCACCAGGCGCATCGAGGGCTCGGGCGGATAGATGTATTCCTTTTGCGCGATGTATTCCTTGAGGATGTCGTTCTGCAGTGTTCCCGAAAGTTTCTTCCAGTCCGCGCCTTGCTTTTCCGCGACGGCGAGATACATCGCCCAGATGACGGCGGCGGGCGAATTGATGGTCATCGAAGTCGTGACGTTGGCGAGCGGAATCTTGTCGAAGAGCACTTCCATGTCGGCGAGGGAGCTGATGGCCACGCCGCATTTGCCGACTTCGCCTTCGGAGAGCGGATGGTCGGAGTCATAGCCCATCAAAGTGGGAAGATCGAAAGCGGTAGAGAGGCCGGTCTGGCCCTGCGCGAGCAGGTAGCGAAAGCGCTGATTGGTGTCTTCGGCGGTGCCGAAGCCCGCGAATTGGCGCATGGTCCACAGCCGGCCGCGATGCATCGTGGAATGAATGCCGCGCGTGTAGGGAGGCTCGCCGGGGAAGCCCAAGTCGCGGTTGGGATCCCATCCCGAGAGATCGGCGGGAGTGTAAAGACGGCGGATCGGATATCCGGAAATCGTAGTGAATTCAGATTGGCGCTCGGGACTTTTTTCGAGCGTTGGGCGGAGCGTGTTTTCTTCCCAGGCGCGTTCTTGCGCGGAAGGTAGGCGCGGGGCGGCGGGAGCGTCGCCGGTCGTGATGGTCGTCGAATTTCCTTTGACCTTATCGCTCATCGTCAGGCGCTCCAAGTTGTGCGCGTTCCGTTCTCAGGTGCAGAAGAACACAGAATTCCATGCTATGCGAAAGCGAAAAGCGGGGCAAGGGGACTGGAGACGCGCGGGGCGCAGAAGTCAGCAGAGAGAAAACGAGCGAGGCTGGATGGTTGCGACACCCATCCAGCCTCGCTGAAAAAGCTACCGTTTCCCTCCATCGCTCAGACTCTTGAATAGCTCGTCTGTGCCGACGACTTTTCCGTGGAGTGTGCCGGGAATCAGCGTTTCGCGGTCCACTTCGCCGGACTTGCCGTCGGCGATCGTGACGTGGTTGACCTCGAGCGTGCGGCCGACGGCGCGCTCGTAGCCCGCTTTGGCTTCCTCAAGGTTGGCAAGCGCGCGGATTTCATTACCTTGCGCGAGGGTGAGGTCGCGCTGTGTCTGAATGACGGTATAAACGGTGGAAGCGCCGAGCTGATATTTCTTCTGTTCGGCATCGAATGTCTGCTGCTGGAGTTCGCGGGCCTTAACTGCGGCCGCGACTTGCGCGCGGTCCTGCGTGAGCGCGATGTAAGAGTTGCGGACATCCAAGAGCGCGGCATTTCGCAATTGCCTCTCCGTTGTTTGCAATTGGCGCTGGGACAGAAGGGCGCGCGCGTATTCCGCTTGCGCGGCACGATTGCGCAAGGGAAGCGTCAAAGTCAATTGACCGGCATATTCCGGGAACTGGTTGTGAAAGATCTGGCTTTGCGCGGTTGTGAAGCCCTGCTGAGATGTGCCGGTGACAGCCGCTGAGCTGGCTGGCTCATAAATAGGAAGCCCACCGACGAGGATGGGGTTGCCAGCTGCATCAACAATGGGCGCGTTGAGGTTGCCGACTGTGGTGGGCGCGCCGAGGATCGCGGAATTGCCCGCCAAACCTTGGGATTCGTAGAAACCGCCGAGAGAGAGTGTCGGAAGAAGGGCGTTGCGGTTCGCTTTCACATCGATTTCCGAGTTTAGTAAATTCAAGGCCTCTTCCTGCAGTTCCGGCCGTTTCGCAAAGGCCTCTTTCAGGGCATCTTCGAAGGATGCGGCTTCTATGGCCGCCGGCTGTTTCGGCAGGTCCGTGGGAATGATTTGCACGTTGATCATGTTCGCCGCCAGCGGGTCCTTGGAAATGTAGTTTTTCAGGGTTTGTTCATCCTGGAGCTGGATCGTTTGCGCAAAGATTAGGTTCTGAGTGTCGGTGGCCAATTCGGATTCGGAGCGAGTCACGTCGAGGGGAGCCAGGCTGCCGATTTCGAGCTGTTTCTTGTTATCTTCATAGAGCTTCTCGGCAACGGCGACGGCCTGTTGGTTGACTTTGACGTTTTCTCGCGCATAAACGAGCTCCCAATATGCGGTGATGGTATTCGTGATGGTGGTGATGGCCTGCGCGGCAAAAGCCCAATCGGCAATTTTGCGATTGTTTCTTGCGATGCGGATGTTGCGCGTGCCCATGGCCAGCCCGAATCCGTTCAAGAGGGGCTGGGTGAACGAAACAGAGAACGTCGACTGCACGTAGGGGTTCAACAGGTTAGCAGCGGCGGTGGAACTGCTGCGCGTGTTGTTCCAAGCGACGCTGAAGTTCGTTCCCGTCTCAAATGTTTGCGAATAAGAGTTGTTGAATTGCGTCGAGTGGGTAAGGATCGCGGTGAGACTCGCCTCACCGGTACCAGAAGTGAATGGGTTGTTCACCGGCGAAGAAATAGAGGCCACAGATGCGCTACTCTGGATGATCGGATCAAAGGTCGTGATGGTGAGGGCAAACGGATTGATGGCTGCCGAGGAGTTGGAGATGGTAGCCCCCGGTGTACCGAAGCCACCTTGGCCTGACTGAGCATTGAGAATGCCGGCGTCGGCCATCCACGGGTTAGTAGCGCTGCACGGCGATGTCCATGCTGTTTTCCAGCGCCAGTTCGACAGCGTCCTGGAGACTCACCTCCAGCTTGCCATCGCGCACGAGCTGATCGAGGCGCGGCGAATTGACGAGCATGGGTGGATCTATGTGGATGGGTTCGTACGGCTTGAGAATATTCGGAAAGGATCTCGGAACGTGCGAGTAGTCGTGAGTACCCAAGCCGAAAGAAGAGACCGGGGCGATCGACGTGCCATCCGGCGCCGTGGTTGCCGTAGGAACCGGGTTCGACGGCGGGTTCTGGGCAGGAGTTTGTGCGAAAACCGGTGAAAGCGGCCCCCCGGCGAGAAGCCCCGCCAAAACGATTGCAAACAGTGATCGGGCCCATTGCGAAGCCGCCCTACGGGCATTTGCCCCTAAGATGGACCGCTTCAAGGTCGCCCTCAGTGTCTTCATAATGATCTTTACCCCTCGAGATTCTGTCCCAGCGGGACGTTTGTAATTTGACCTAACACTTTAAAACGCTCGAACCATGGATTTTGTTTCATTTGCGGGCTGGATTTGGGGGCACGAAGAGCAATAAACCCTGTGCCGTGAACCAGAAACACGACCGCGTTCGGTATATTGAGGATAAAGGACACAGGGTAGACAAAACAAGGATTTGGAGCAGTTCAGGAGCGAATCGAAGTGTGTAGCGGAAGCGCCCTTTTCTGGGGTTGGGGCTTAGAGCGGGGAGCAGACATCTCGGAAGTGAAGAGGGAGCCGCGGCGGGGGAAGTTCCGTCGCGGCTCCGCTCACTTTTAGCGCATGCCGCCGTCTCTCGAAGAGGTCTTCCGTGCCAACGACCTTGCCATGAAGCGTGCCGGGAATCAGTGTCTCGCGTTCGACTTCGCCGGATTTGGCGTCCGCGATGGTGACGTGATTCACGTCCAGTGTGCGGCCGAGCGCGCGTTCATAATTGGCTTTGGCTTCCTCAAGATTGGCGAGCGCGCGAAGCTCCGTGCCTTGCGCAGCAATGAGGTCGCGCTGCGTCAAAATAACGTTGTAGACGGTCGATGCGCCCAGACGATATTTCTTTTGCTCGGCGTCAAAGGTTTCTTGTTGAAGCTGGCGCGCTTCGCTGGCGGCGTCCACCTGTGCGCGATCTTGTGTCAGGGCGATGTAAGTATTTCGAACGTCAAGAAGCGCGGCGTTTTTCAATTGCTGCAGAACGTAGTCTCCTGCTGGCGCTGGGTCAGGATCGCGCGGGCGCTATCTGCCTGAGCGGAACGGTTTCGCAAGGGCAGGTTCAGAGTCAGCTGCGCGGAATACTCGGGGAACCGGTTGTGGAAGATCTGGCTCTGAGCCGTTCCGAGGCCTTGCTGATTTGTGCCGACGACTGCCGTGTTCACGACAGGCTCAAATATTGGACCGGCGACGCCATTACATCGACTAATCGGGTTGCCGTTGGCATCGACTATCGGCACGCCGCTGCTTGTGTAAGTTGTCGCGCCGGGGATCGGAGCATTGCCGGCCAAGCCGACAGAACTGTACTGCCCGCTGAGGGTAAGAGTGGGCAGCAGCGCGTTTCCGCGTGGCCGCAATATCGATCTCGCCGTTCTTCAAATTGTAGAGTTGCTCCTGTAGCTCGGGGCGCTTGGCGAAGGCTTCCTTGATGGAATCCTCGAACGAGGGATTTTCGATGATGGCGGGTTGCGTGGGTTGGTCGGTGGTAATGATTTCGACGTTCACGACATTCGGCGCCAGAGGATTTTTCGTGATGGCATTTTTCAGGATTTGTTCGTCCTGCAGTTGCACGGTTTGCGCCACGATCAGATTCTGGCGGTCGGTGGCCAGTTCGGATTGGGCGCGAGTCACGTCGAGCGGCGCCATGGTGCCGGCGTCGAGCTGTTTCTTGTTGTCGTTGTAAAGTTTTTGCGAAACGGTGATGGCCTGCTCGTCGACTTTGACGTTGGCGCGCGCGTAAACGAGCTCCCAATAAGCGGTGATGGTGTTGGTAATCGTGGTGATGGCTTGCTGCGCGAAAGCCCAGTCCGCGATCTTGCGGTTGTTTTTGGCGATGCGGATGTTGCGCGTGTTGACGGCGATGCCAAAGCCGTTCAGGAGCGCCTGAGAGAAGCCGATCGTCAACGTGGATTGCACCGCGGGGTTGAAGAAATTTTCCGTCGAGTTCGAGCTGCTGCGCGTGTTGTTCCAACTTACACTGAAATTCGTCCCCGTATCGAAGTTTTGAGAGTACTGCGTATTGAAGTCTGTAGTATGAGTCACCAGATCGAGGACCCCGGCGACGCCTGTGCCGGCGATGAAGGGATTGTTGATCGGCGTGGAGGCATCGTTGACGCCCGTTGACGCTGTCAGCGTCGGGTCGTAGGAAAAGCTAGGGAGGTTTGCGGTCGAGGAACTAAAGTTGCCGCCGGGCGTCGCATAGCCCAGGCTGCCCGCTTTGGCCTTGAGAATCGACGCGTCCGCGATCCACGGATAGTAGCGCTGCACGGCGATGTCCAGGCTGTTCTCGAGGGCCAACTCGACGGCGTCTTGCAGTGTCAACTCCAGCTTGCCATCGTGGACCAGTTGATCGAGCCGCGGAGAATTGGTGATCACCGGTTCCTCGACTTTGAATCTGCTGGTAAGGCTTGAGGAGACTTGGGAAGGCTTTGCGGCGGTTCGTGAAATTGTATTTCGCGAGGCCCAGGGAGCTGACCGGAGCGATGGATGAGCCATGCGGCGCCGCGGATGGATGGCGCGGAGCCGGGGTTCGCGGAGGATTCTGCGAGGAGCTCTGCGCGAAGGCCGGCGACAGCGGACCCGCAACAAGCAGCGCCGCCATCAAAATGGCAAGGAAAGATCTGGCAGCAAGCAAACCCTGCCGCTTTACGCCCTTGAGCAGACCGGATTGCCTTTTGCTTGCCGTCCAGAAAGAAGTATTTGATGCGTCCCCATAGAGTTGTCATGACGATTTTTATTCCTCGAAGTTCTGTCCCTGTGGGACGTATTTGTTTCAAACTAGAGTTGATTGAGACCGATTTGATTCTTACTGATATTGTGGAACGTGCCCTGAACAGGCATTGGTACACTCGGTTGGCAGGTTTCTTGCCGGGCAGAAGGAAAATCCCAGCCCGCATGGCGGAGAGACAGGTCTATTCAGAGGAATCCATCACGATTTTGACCCGGAAAGCAGCCGGAAAGTCTCGGCCCAGCCCGGAAACTCGATCCGCAGTTTAGCAGGCGCTCCATTCCTTGACAACGCGGCGTATGACGGCTAGGCTGCTCACCAATGATGTTTAGTGGTATTTGCGGCAGGCGGAAAATGATGCTCTCACGAGAAGAACTGCTGCGCATGTTTGAGTCCGCCGGAGCCATCCGGCATGGCCATTTTGAGCTTTCCAGCGGGCTGCATAGCGGGACCTATGTGCAATGCGCGCTTGTTTTGCAGTACCCGCAATTTCGCCGAGAAGCTTGGGCAGGCGCTGGCGGCGCTGTTTTCTGACGCCATCATTGCGGCGGTTGTCTCACCTGCATTGGGTGGAGTGATTATTGGGCAAGAAGTAGCGAGTGCGTTGCCCGAACCAAAAGGCTCCGCAGGCAGGGGAGTGCCGGCTATTTTCGCAGAGCGCGACGCGAGCGGCACGATGACTCTTCGCCGCGGATTTTCGCTCAAGCCGATGAGCACGTTCTGGTGATCGAGGATGTGTGGACGACTGGCGGCTCGACGCAGGAGACGATTCGAGTAGTCGAAGAAGCGGGCGGGCGAGTCATTGCTGCCGGAGCTTTAATCGACCGTAGCGGCGGCACACTGGAACTCGGTGTCGAGACGCAAGCTTTGCTGGACCTTCCGATCGCCAAGTATGAGCCTGAGGACTGTCCTTTGTGCCGCGAAGGTGGCGCGGCCGTGAAGCCCGGCAGCCGATTTGCGCGCACCGCTCCGTGACGCCCACCTAAAGCGCTTGCCAAATCTCACGCCCCTCTGAAAATTAACCGCTAAGACCTAGAGCACTTTCTTTTCATGCGCCATTTCAAGATTACGATCGCTTACGACGGGACGGACTTTCACGGCTGGCAGATTCAGTCGACCGATAAGCCAACGATTCAGGGAGAAATTTCCAGCGTGCTGCGGCAGCTCACGCAGGAGAATGTGATGGTGAATGGCGCGGGGCGTACGGATGCGGGCGTGCACGCGCTCGGGCAGGTGGCCAGTTTTCGAACGCAATCGGGCCTGTCGGCAGGCGAGTTTCAACGTGCGTCTGAACGCGCTGCTGCCTTCTGCGATTCGCATTGTGGGAGCTGAGGAAGTGGGCCCCGACTTTCACGCGCGATGGTCGGCGCTTGGGAAAATTTATCGTTATCGTTTGTACCGCGGGAAAGTTGTTCCGCCAGCGGTGTGGCGCTACGTGCTGCACTATCCGTTTCCGCTTGATGAGGACGCTATGCGCATCGCGGCTTCTCGCTTCGTCGGCCCGCACGATTTCGCCGCATTTGCCGCATCTACAGGTTCCGAGGATGACGACAAAGAGCGCTCGACCGTGCGCGAGATTTATGCGAGCGAATTAGTGCGCAGCGACGATGGCGAAGAACTTGTCTATACGGTGCGAGGCCGATCGTTCATGCGCTTTATGGTTCGCAAAATGGTTGGGACGCTGCTGGATGTTGGCCGAGGCAAACTTGTGCCTGACGATATTCCCCGCCTCTATCAATTGCGCGATCGCTCCAAGTCCGGCCCGACCGTGCCGCCGCAAGGATTGTGCATGGTGCAAGTGATGCACGACGAAGCTTGGCAAATCGGCAAACCTTAGATTCGTTGCCCAGCCTTGGAGAGTCATGAGCAATCCCGGCCAGTTTGGTCTGGATTGAGCTAGAATCGCCTATGGCGGCCACGGCCATCCCCGTCGAGACGATTCCGTCGATTGATCCTGCTACGGGAAAAATCCTTGCACAATTTGAGAAGACGTTGCCGGAAGCTTTGCCGGAGATTCTGTTGCGAGCGCGTGCCGCGCAATTGCGCGTGGTGCGCATTGCCTGTCGGGAAGCGGTGTACGCAACTGCGTGTGCTGCGTGACTGCATGATGGCTTCGCGTGATGTGTTGGCCAATGCGGTCGTGGCGGAATCCGGGAAGCCGCGTGTCGAAGCGCTCTTCGCGGACTTTTTGTTGCGCTGGACACTGCGCAATATTTTGCAAAAAGTGGCGCGAAGCTTTTGCGGCCGGAACGCGTGCCGCATCACAGCAGCGCGGGGAAAGCCAAGTCGGGACGCCGTTTTACGAACCCGTCGGAGTGATCGGCATCATCAGTTCCTGGAACTATCCACTTGCCATTCCCCTGAGCCAAATCATTCCCGCTGTGGCCGCGGGGAACGCTGTCATTTGCAAGACGAGCGATTTCACGCCCGCATTGCGGCGCTCTGATGGAAAAACTTTTTGCTGGACGCAGGCTTCCCAAAGAATCTTGTCACGGTGATTCAAGGCGGCGGGGAAGTCGGCCAAGCGCTGATTGACGCCGGTCCCGACAAAATCATGTTCACCGGCAGCGTGGCTACAGGCAGGCGCGTCGCGGAAGCCGTGTGGCAAAAAATTAATTCCTAGCGTGCTCGAACTTGGCGGCAAGGACGCGATGATTGTTCTTGCCGATGCGAACCTCGAAGTTGCCGCGAGCGCCGCCGTTTGGGGCAGCTACACGAATTGCGGGCAGGTTTGCCTTTCCGTCGAGCGGCTTTTTGTGGAACAGTCCATCGAGGAAGAGTTTCTTGCGCTGTGCGTCGAAAAAACGAAAAAACTGCGGCTCGGTCCGGGATGCGATCCGGCAACCGATGTTGGTCCGCTGATTCGTCCGCAGCATGTGCAGCGCATGAGCGATTTGGTTGCCGATGCGGTGGCGCGGGGCGCTCGCGTCCTGTGCGGCGGAAAACCTCGCCCTGACCTTGGCGCGAATTTCTTCGAGCCGACCGTCATTGCCGGCGTAAATTCCTCGATGAAACTTTTTCAGGAAGAGACCTTCGGTCCTATTCTCGCCGTGCAATCTGTGAAAGACGCGGAAGAAGCCGTCGCGTGCGCGAATGATTCTACTTTCGCGCTTGCGGCAAGCGTGTGGACGAGCGACGCCAAACGCGGCCAAGCGATTGCCGCACGCTTGCGCGCGGGCGCAGTGATGGTCAACGACGCCATCAGCTACTTTGGCATTGCGGAGGCTCCCCACGGCGGCTGCGGCGCCAGCGGATGGGGACGCACCCACGGCAAAGCAGGCCTGCTGCGAGATGGTGCAAACCAAATACATCGATGTAGACCGTTTGCCAGGGCGCGAAAAGCCGTGGTGGTATCGTTATGGAGCGGATCTGGAACGCGCCGCCGACGGGTTTCTGAAATTTGAGTTTGGCGGGGGACTGGCTGCAAAATTGCGCAATGCCCGCAGCGCCGTGAAAACAATGTTCCGCGATCACGGCTTCTAATTTCGCGGCGCGAGCAGAGAAGCAGCCATCTCGACCGGCAAGATAGGAAAGAGGGCGAGCCCGATGCACCAAAACGATCCGGCGCAGCAAAACGAGTGGATTTACGACTGGAACGTCGCCGCGGCGCCGCTCTTGGCGCCGGGCACGCGCGTACTTGTTGAACGATGAAACGCTTCGCGACGGATTGCAAAATCCGAGCGTGCATGATCCCAGCATCGAAGAAAAAATCGAGATTTTGCACTTGATGGAAGCGCTGGGCATCGATTCGCTCAACATCGGCTTGCCCGGAGCCGGCCCGCGCGCCGTCGAGCATGTCGAAGCCCTCGCCCGTGAAATCGTCACCAAGCGCATGAAGATCAAGCCGAATTGCGCCGCGCGAACGATCGAAGCCGACATTCGGCCCATCGCCGAAATTTCGCAGCGCGTGGGAATGGCGATTGAAGCCGCAACGTTTTTGGGATCAAGCCCCATCCGCCGGCTGGTCGAGGATTGGACCGTCGATCATCTCGAGCGCACGACCGAAAAAGCGGTGAAGTTCGCGATCGAGCACGGACTTCCGTCCATGTACGTGACGGAAGACACGATTCGCACCGATCCAGAAACGGTGAAGCGTCTTTACTCGACGGCGATTCGCAGCGGCGCGCGCGCGATTGTGCTCTGCGACACCGTCGGCCACGCCATTCCGAACGGCGTGTACAACCTCGTGAAATTCGTTATCGAAGAAGTCGTGAAACCCAGCGGCGAAAAAATTCGCGTGGACTGGCATGGCCACAACGATCGCGGCTTGGCTATCGCGAATTCTTTGGCAGCGATTGCGGCGGGCGCGGATCAAGTGCACGCCGCGGCCAATTCGCTGGGCGAACGCGTCGGCAACACGCCGATGGAATTGATGCTCGTAAACTTGCGCCTCATGGGCGTCATTCACCAGGATTTGTCGCGGCTCCGGGAGTACTGCGAAAAAGTCGCGACGCCACGCACACCGTTATTCCGCCGAATTATCCGGTCATTGGCCGCGATGCATTCCGCACGGCAACGGGCGTTCACGCCGCCGCCATCATCAAAGCATTTCACAAGGGAAACGAAGCGCTCGCTGATTCCGTCTATAGCGGCGTGCCTTCGCATCTCTTCGGACTCGAACAAGTGATCGAAATCGGCCCCATGAGCGGCAAATCCAACGTGCTCTTCTGGCTCGAGCGCCACAAAATTCCAGCCGACGACGCGCTCGTCAATCGCATCTTCGATGCCGCCAAGCAATCAGCTCGCGTGTTGACCGACGCTGAAATCTTGGCGCTCTGCTCCGAGGCCACACGGCATTGATCACCGCAACAGCGCGGAGCAGGACAGTGAAACGCGTCCTTGTTTGGGTTATTCTCTTCGCTATGCCGGTTCGCTCTTCTCTCGCCCGACACAGTCCCCGTTCCGCTTCCCTCCATCCAGCTTGGCGAAAACGCGCAGGTGCGCGCGGCACTGGCTTGGTTCGCGCCCAATATAAATTGGATCAATGAGCAGCAGGTGCGCCTCACCGAAATCCCCGCGCCTCCATTTCAAGAGGGCCAGCGCGCGGCAGCCTTCAAAGCCTTGCTCGCGGCTGCCGGTCTGAATGTGCAAATCGATTCCATCGGCAACGTGATCGGAGAGCTGCGCGGCGTGAACGAAAAAGAAATCGTCGTGCTCTCCGCCCACCTCGATACCGTTTTTCCGGCAGGAACGGACGTGAAGGTGCGCCGCGAAGGCAGCCGCATGCTCGCTCCCGGCATCTCCGACAACGGCACGGGCCTCGCCGCGCTTGCGGCCATTGCGCGAGCAATTCACGAAGCGCAAATTAAACCGCAGCGAACGATCCTGTTTGTCGCCAATGTCGGCGAAGAAGGCGAAGGCAATCTCCGCGGCATGCGCGCCCTGGTCGATGCCTACCACAGCCACCTAAAAGCCGTGATCGTTCTGGATGGCGCGAGGCACAGATCATGTAACGACCATCGCGCTCGCCTCGCGCAGGCTTGAAGTGGTCATCAACGGCCCCGGCGGCCACAGTTGGTCGGATTTCGGCATGCCCAATCCGATCAATGCGCTGGTTCGCGGCTCCGTCCGCTTCATCAATACCAAAGTTCCCGCATCGCCGCGCACCACGTTCAATCTTGGACAAATCGAGGGCGGCACATCCATAAATTCCATCCCGTACGAAGCCCATCTTAAAGGTAGATGTGCGCTCCGAAAGTGAAAGCGAGCTGGGGCGCCTCGAATCCGCTCTGCGCGAATGCATAGCCGCGGGCGTTCGCGACGAAATGGAATCATCGCGCGACCGTTCGCAAGGCAAGCTCGAATGGAAGGTAGAACTCCTCGGCAGCAGGCCCGGTGGCGAATTGGCGGCAGACTCTCCGCTTCTCGCGTCGTTGCGCGCGGCGGATGGTATCGTGGAAAACGAATCCCGGATCGAGCGTTCTTCCACCGATGCCAATATTCCTCTTTCTGATGGGCATCGACGCGATTTCCATTGGCGCGGGAGGCAACGGCGGTGGCGCACATTCGCTCCAGGAATGGTACGACCCAGCAGGCCGCGAAATGGGATTGAAACGCGCCCTGCTCACTCTGCTGGGAATCGCGGAAGTGGCGCCGGAGAAAACGAAATGAAGATTCGCAGAACCAGCTTGCTGTATTTGGGCTGGCATTGTCCTTTTGAGTTTTCTGCGCGGGAATATTTGTTCTGCGCGCAAAAGGCCAATCGGCGCAGACCGAGTCGCACATCATCGTTTATTTGCATGGCCGGATTTACACCAATGACCCGGAACAGCCGTGGGCCGATGCCATGGCCATTCGCGATGGCAAAATTCGTTGTGTTGGCAAAATCGATTTCGTCCTGCTCGAATGTGGCGGAAACGATCCGAGCTCCGAAACCATTCAGCTCATGGGCAAATTCGTCATGCCCGGCTTCAATGATGCCCACGTGCACCTCGGCAACGCGGGCGCGGACATGCTCTCCGTGCGGCTGAACGGCGTCGCCAGCATTGAAGAGCTGCAGAAGCGCATCGCCGATGCCGTGGCGCAGCACAAAGAAGGCGAGTGGATCACCGGCAGTGGCTGGGACCACACGCTGTGGGCCGACAAGAAATTCCCCAATAAACAAGAACTCGATGCGGTCGCGCCTAAGAATCCTGTTTTCCTGGTGCACGTTTCAGGGCACGTCGCTGTCGCCAATACCCTCGCTCTGCAGCACGGCGAAATCAAACAGGACACTCCGAACCCGCCCGGCGGCATGATCGAGCGCGACGCTGACGGCGCCGCCACCGGCATGCTTGAAGAAGATTCCGCGATGAGCCTGGTTTCCGCCAGAATTCCCGATCTGAAATCCGACCAACGCCGCCGTGGCATCCAGTTGGTCCTTGCCGACGCCGCCAAAAACGGCGTGACCTCCGCGCAGGATTTTTCCGATTGGGCCGATTTTCTTGTCTATGTGCAATTGAAAGAAGAAGGCAAGCTCACTCTGCGCATCACGGAATGGCTGCCGTTTCTTCAATTCCATGGACGATCTCTTGAATATGCGCGCGCAAGGAGGCACCACCGACCCGTGGCTAAAGACCGGAGCGCTCAAAGGGTTTATCGATGGTGCGCTCGGTTCACGCACTGCGGCCATGCTCGCGCCTTATTCCGATGATCCTTCCACCAGCGGAATCCTGACCAATGATCCGGATAAGTTCCGCACCATGGCTATCGAGCGCGACAAAGCCGGCTTCCAAATTAATTTTCACGCCATCGGTGACCGCGCCAACCGTGTAGCACTCGATGTATTTGAAGCCGTCACCAAAGCCAACGGTCCGCGCGACCGTCGCGACCGCGTCGAGCACGCTCAAGTTCTTCCCCAGAAGATTTGCCGCGTTTCGCGCAGCTTAAAGTCATCGCTTCCATGCAGCCCTCCCACGAAACGACTGACATGCGCTGGGCCGGCGCAACGCCTCGGTCCCGATCGCTCTAAAGGCGCCTATGCCTGGGCCTCTTTGCTGAAAAGCGGAGCTCACCTCGCTTTTGGCACCGATTACGACGTCGAGCCCATTAACCCCATGCGAGGTCTCTACGCCTGCGTGACGCGCGAGCTGCCGGAAGGTGGCCCCGCCGGCGGGTGGGAGCCTCAGGAAAAAATCTCGCTCGACGATTGCATTCGTGCCTACACCACGGGCTCCGCCTATGCACAATTCGAGGAAGGGAAGAAGGGGCAGTTGAAAGTTGGCGAATTCGCGGACTTCATCGTCCTTTCGAACGACATTACGAAAATTCCACCGCAGCAGTATACGAAGACCACGGTTCTGCTCACGGTCGTCGGCGGCCGCACCGTCTACTCGCCGGACGCAACTTCGCTGCAGTAGTCCATCTCGGCTCTGCAAAGATTTATTCGCCGATTTTCTGCATCATCAATATGAGTCACTGATGATTCAAACGGATCCTTTCGTTTGAGAGACTTTGACGGAGTCAAAGACCAATCTGGACCAAAATGTCTGGTACTGGGACGTATAGTCCTTTCTCACTTGCGCGCTCCGCCTTTTCCATCGACTAAATCTAAATTTTACATCGCTCTTCGTCACATTCCCGTTGACAAAGCTCCTCTGCGGCAATATATAAGCCCCCTACAACCCTGTGGTGGGGTTGCCGTTGCCAAGTGCTATCGGCAGAATTTGCGGTGAATTTGAGCTACCGCTTCGGCGGAGCTTTTTTCCAGCGCGCCGTCTTGTGCACGAAGCAATTTCTGAATTGCTATGAAACCATGTAGCGAAATATGGCTGGACATATATCGATGCTGGGAAAAAGTGATATCAAGTTTAGATAATTTATAGAGAGCACTCGGTTTAACTTTTTTTCGAGCATTGGTAGCTGGCTTGCAAATGTCTTTGCTATACGGTTTTTTTGTGGTGGTTGCCCAATTCAAGGAAAGTTCGGATCGTTCGGAGTAGTTGGCTCTGGCGGTTTTGTTTTACTTGCTCGAGACGTGTAGGGCTCTAAAGGCCCATCCAGGAGGTAGTTGAATGTCAAGTAAGCGAGTGGCAGTGCTCCTAGCTGTGTTGTTTTGTTATGTTTCTTGTGACTCCGTCCTCTTTGTTCGGCCAGGCGCCAGCACGGGTACGGTAGCTGGCACGGTTACGGATCCATCTGGAGGCGCCATTGTCGGTGCGCAGTCACTTTGACGGATACTGCAACGAAGCATTGCGCGCACGGAAACAACGAACGATAACGGGAAGATACTTCTTCGCGAACGTGGTTCCGAGCAAATACACCGTTTCTGTCAGCAAGACTGGCTTTCGTGTTTCGAAGCTCGTTGACCAGGTGGTTACGGTTGGCGCGTCTCTTACGCTCAACTCACCCTCGAGATTGGTTCTGTTGCCGAGACCGTGGAAGTAACGGCCACCACGGGCGCCGAACTCCAGACCCTGAACGCCACCGTGGGCAGCACCATCAGCGGCGATACTACTGTCAGAACTTGGCCTCCGATTAACCGCGACGCCATGACCTTCGTCACCTTCCAACCCGGCGTCTCTCCCGATGGCAGCGTGGCTGGCGCGGTCGTTGACCAGAGCACCTTCTTGCTCGATGGCGGGCAGAACACCAATGACATGGACGGCAGCATGCAGGTTTATACGCCGAGCTTTGCCGGTGATCCGCACGGGCGGCATCGTCTCCAACGACCATCGGCGGCAGCCCTACCGGTGTTATGCCCACGCCTATCGACAGCGTTGAGGAATTCAAAGTAAACACCGCCAACCAGACCGCGGACTTCAACAGTTCCGCTGGCGCCCAAGTTCAGGTCGTCACCAGACGCGGCACCAACGCTTGGCACGGTTCAGCGCCTACGAATATTATTTCGACAATAATTTCAACGCGAATTCGTGGAAAACAATATCACCGATACACCGCTGCCGAGCTATCACTTTAACCGCTTTGGCGCTTCTGGCGGTGGCCCCCTCGTCATAAAGAATTTCTCGGCGGTAAGACCTACTTCTTCGCCAATTACGAAGGTTTCCGCTGGAATGACGCGAAACCTACGAGGTTCCGTCCCGTCCGCGAATATGCGAGCTGGTATCCTGACGATGAACGTTTGCGACGCTGCCTGCGTGGCGGATCTAATGGAATCCGCCCGTTCCCGACTCAATTCAATATACTACCGGTCATAACTGCGGCCCGGACGCGGATGTCGGCTTGCGATCCCCGCGGCATCGGAATTAACCCCTCTGTCCAGGCACTGTGGAACAAGTATGAGCCGGTCGGGAATGACCCGAGCTGCAATGTCGTTGGTCTTGGATCAGCGGTGCGATGGCGTCAACGACAATTGGATTACGAAGGCAATGTCGAGATTCCTTATACTTCTAATTTGGTGTGGCCCGCATCGACCACGACTTTGGATCGAAATTCCACTTCAATGCAGCTATCGATACTATAAGTTACTCGCACCACCACGAATCAAGTGGATGTTGGCGGCTCCTTCACCGGCGATACCCTCGGCACTCCGACGGCTCTGTCCGTGCGCCCCCAGCAGCCTTGGTACTTACGTCGCTGGCCTGACTATCAATGTCTCTTCCAATACCACTAACGATTTGCATTATAGCTTCCTTCGCAACTATTGGTCTTGGTCGAATCCAGGCGGTGTGCCGCATTGCGGACTCGGCTCCGCTCGGTGGCGCTCCCTCGAGCCCTTTCGGCGAGACAACTAACGCTCTCTCCCTATAACGTGAATACGCAGAGCGTCCGCACTCGATTCTGGGACGGCCATGACAACTTCCTCCGCGATGACTGGACCATGCTGAAAGGCAATCATCTCTTCACATTCGGCGGCGCCTATCAACGAAACTGGGATTGGCACGAGCGCTCCGACAACGGCGGCGGTATCAACTACCAGCCCAGCTACCTATTCGGCGATTCAGTTGGCGGAGGTCTCGTGGACTTCGCCAGCACCAACCCTGCCGGTGTAAGCTCGACGGTTTGGGGTCGCGACTCCGCCGCTGTTTTAGGTATCGTTACCGACGCGCAAATTGCATACACACGCTCCGGTGCTGACCTGGCTCTCAATCCGCCGCTCACCCACGCGTTTGACCAAAGCACCATCCCTTACTACAACGTTTATTGGAGCGACTCCTGGCACATTAAGCCGTCCTTCACGTTCACCTACGGTTTGGGCTGGACGCTGGAAATGCCACCTACAGAGGCTCAAGGCAAGCAGATCGAGCTTGTGGATCAAGCTGGCCAGGCGATCGGCGCTGAGGCTTACCTCAAACAGCGTGAAGACGCCGCTCTGCAAGGGCAAGTCTACAATCCTGAAATCGGTTTTGCCCTCGTGGGAAACACGGGCAACGGCCAGAAGTATCCTTATAATCCGTTCTATGGTTCGTTCAGCCCGCGCCTCGCTGCCGCTTGGAACCCCAACATAACCGATGGGTTCCTGGGCAAAGTGCTTGGCGGCAATAAGACCGTCGTCCGTGGCGGCTACAGCCGCGTCTATGGACGCCTTAACGGTGTGGATCTCGTCCTGGTGCCCCTGCTAGGTACTGGCCTCATCCAAGCCGTCGATTGCCGCACCAACAACATGAATGGGACTTGCAGCACGCCTGCTGGCGGTCTAACCGTTGCCAACGCGTTCCGCATTGGCATCGATGGCAACAACGCTCCCATTCCCGCCCCTTCGGCCACGCTTCCTCAGCCGACGTTCCCGGGCGTTAATAACACCTCGGCAGCCGCCGGCGAAGCGCTCGATCCCAACTTCCGCCCCAACGTGGTGGACTCTTTTGACTTCACGATTCAGCGTCAGCTCTCCAGCAAGTTCCTGCTGGAAGTGGGCTACATCGGTCGCAGAATCACCCACGAATACCAGCCCATCAACATCAACGCTGTTCCCTATATGATGACTTTGGGCGGCCAGCAATTCCAGAAGGCCTATGCGGCTGTCGAAGTGGGTCTCGGTTGCGCCAAATCCATTGCTGCTTGCGGCGCCGCGGTTCCCACTGGCATGGCAAACCAGATCGCCTACGCCAATTCATTCACCCCGCAGCCCTTCTTCGAAGCCGCCCTCAAAGGCACCGGCTATTGCAACGGCTTTACTAGTTGCACCGCAGCCGTCGTCTATAACGAGGGCATAGCCGGAAGTAACTTGGAGTCCCAGAGCGTTTGGAGCCTTTGGAGCGACCTCGACAACGGCGGCTTCAATTTCCCTCGCAGCATGATGAACACTCCCATCGTTGGCGGTCCGCTGGATTGCGGAACGACGGCGGTGCCCGCCACTTGCGGTGGCAACGGCCAGATGTCGAGCGGCGTGGCTGTTAACGCTAGCGTTGGCCATGGCAATTATAATGGTGGCTTCGTTTCCCTGAAGATGAATCAATGGCACGGCATCACCCTTCAGGAAAATTTCACCTACAGCAAGGCCCTAGGCACGGGCGCGTTCGTCCAGGCCTCCAGCGAGTACACCCCGAACGATCCGTTCAACCTCAACAACATGTACGGATTGCAGAACTTCGACCGCAAGTTCGTCTTCAACGTCTTGGCTCTGATCGACGATCCCTGGTACAAGAACCAGCAAGGGTTCATCGGCCACATCGCTGGCGGTTGGTCATTGGCCCCCATCCTCGCCATCGGCAGCGGTGCTCCGCTCTATTGCAACACCAACACGGATGCCCAGTCGTTCGGCGCAGGTGACGGCGCAAACTTCTTCGACAACGAACAGTGCATCTTCAATTCACTGGCTGGCACTAGCGCTGGCGTTCACAATAACAACGCCGGCTCAAATGGCGTTGGCACCCAAAATTGCGCCACAGGGCCTTGCATCAATGAATTTTCCAATCCCGCCACTGTTTTCAACAACCTCCGTGATCCGATTCTTGGTCTCGACACCGGAACCGGCGGCGTGGGCGTAATTCGCGGTCTCGGGTATTGGAATGTGGATATGCGCTTGGTGAAGAACATTCATATCTTCGAGCGCGTAAGCACTCAGTTCGAGTACACCGTGACCAACGTATTCAACCATCCCGTCTTTTACGACTCAGGGCTCGCCGTCTACAGCCCCTCCACCTTTGGTACGTTGACCACACAGGGCAACAACCCCCGCGCGATGCAGTTCGGTCTGCGGCTGACGTTCTAACTTCTTTCGGCAAGTCTTCACAAACTTGCCGCAAAAACGGGGAAGGCCACCACGGCCTTCCCCGTTTTGCATTTTTGCTGCTCCGCAATGAGCTGCGCCACTCATGACCAAACGTCTCCGCGCAGATCTCTCCCTGGCCTTTTGCAGCCTGCTCTGGGGCGCTACTTTTGTGGTCGTAAAGAATGCCCTGGGTTACTCCTCCGTCTTTGCTTTTCTGGCTGCGCGCTTCACTCTCGCCGCATTTCTCATGGCTGCCTTTCGCCCGCGCGTCTTTCGGACGCTGAAAAGGGAAGAGCTGCTCGCCGGCGCCGCTCTGGGGTTCTTCATGTTCGCAGGCTACGCCTTCCAGACCGCTGGGCTGCAGTACACCACTCCGGCGAAGTCCGGCTTCCTCACCGGCTCCAGCGTCGCTCTGGTTCCGCTTCTTCTTGGCATTTTTTGGGCACGCCGGCTCACTCTCTGGGTTTACTCTGGCGTATTTGCGGCCGTCTTCGGTCTCTATTTCCTCACGGTTCCTGCCGAGGGCCTCGCGCACCTCAATCGCGGTGATGTGCTCACACTCGTCGCTGCGGCCTTCTACGCCATGCACATCATTCTGGTTGGGGAGTACACTCGGCAGCACTCCGTTGCCGCGCTCAGCGTGCTCCAGGTCGCGGCGTGTGCCGCTCTGGCGTGGCTCGCGACCGCGTTGGCGGCGTCAGCGGGCTGGCAACCTGTCCGCTTTGGCTGGCAAACGCAGTCGCTTCTGGGAATTGCGATTTGCGCGGTGCTGGCCACCGCAGTGGCCTTCTCGGTCCAGCTTTGGGCGCAGCAGTACACTAGCTCGAGCCACGCGGCGGTTCTCTTCACTCTCGAGCCCGTGTTCGCTTCGCTGACATCCTATATTCTATTGCGCGAGAGGTTGGGTAGCCGGGCCTTACTTGGAGCAGCCTTTGTACTGGCAGGAATCCTTATTGCCGAAATGCTCGGCCCGCCCGCCGCTCCGGAATCGCCAGAGCCTACGGGGGAA
The DNA here is from genome assembly GCA_963804545.1 of uncultured Acidobacteriota bacterium. GTDB lineage: Bacteria > Acidobacteriota > Terriglobia > Acidiferrales > UBA7541 > Acidiferrum. The sequence goes on along the minus strand of CAWDQW010000002.1, from coordinate 1,067,162 downwards.
AATGCGCGCGATGCAGTGAGCGTAGCGTAGGGACACGACGCGTCGTGTCCGTCTTAGGTATTTTGCGCGGCGATCGCGGCCAGCTCGCCGTCATGGGGCGTTCGAGTAGTTTTTTACGTCCACGGCTTCATACATGGTAGCCGTTGCGGCGTGGGTTTTTTCGTAGGCGGTGATATCGGCTTCGTGCTGCAGCGAGGTGCCGATATCGTCGAGGCCTTTCAGCAGCACTTCTTTGCGCGACGGGGCGATGTCGAAGCGGAACATCAAGCCATGCCTGTCGGCGATGGTCTGATTCGGCAGGTTCACCGTCAGCATGTAGCCCTCTTCTTTTTCGGTGCGCTGGAAGAGTTCCTCGACCTGCTCTTCGCTCAGCGAGGCGGGCAGGATGCCGTTCTTAAAACAGTTGTTGTAGAAAATGTCGGCGTAGCTTGGCGCGATGATCACGCGGAAGCCGTAGTCTTTCACGCCCCACGGTGCGTGCTCGCGGCTCGAGCCGCAGCCGAAATTGTGACGCGCCAGCAGAATCGATGAGCCCTCGTAGCGCGGAAAATTCAGCACGAATTCCGGATTCGGTTTTTCTCCCGGCAAATAGCGCCAGTCATAAAACAAGATCCGGCCAAATCCTTTGCGGGTAAGTGCTTTCAAAAATTGCTTCGGCACCATCTGGTCAGTGTCCACATTTACTTTGTCCAGTGGCATGACCATTCCAGTGTGCGTGTTAAACGCTTCCATTTGCCACAGCTCCTAGCATTCCTTTTTGATGTCTCCGTGCTTGCTTCCGCCGAAGCACCTCGGCGAGAGGCTTGTCTGGAGTCTTCTCAAAACCACGGTTCTTGCTGTGAGTGATCGTCAATTTAACGCGAAGCTCCGCATGGGAAGCCGCATCGTCGTCTACCTGTCCCGTTAGCTGTCCAAGCAATTGGGCAATTTCGCGCCGTTCATTCATCTGCCGACGCTGCTTACCCTTCGCGATGTTTTTTCGGCTCGCCTTGGAATTCTCACGAAAGATGTTGCGCCGATCACGCTTAAGGCTCAAGCCTTTCTTTTCCGCCGGACTTTTGATCTTGCTCACGATTGTTACTCGACACTCGCCACGTCGAGCGATCGTACATCCACAAAATGCCCCGCGATGGCTGCTGCTGCTGCCATGACCGGGCTGACGAGGTGCGTGCGGCTATCCTTGCCCTGACGGCCTTCAAAATTGCGATTGGACGTGCTGGCGCTGCGTTCGTGGGGAGGCAGTACATCGGCGTTCATGCCGATGCACATGCTGCAGCCGGCGTCCCTCCATTCAAAACCGGCATCGCGGAAAATCTTGTCGAGCCCTTCTTTTTCCGCTTGCGCTTTGATCCCGCGCGAGCCGGGCACGATCAGCGCTTGCTTGATGCTGTGCGCCACGTGTTTGCCAGCTACCAGATGCGCCGCTGCGCGCAAATCATCCAGCCGCGAATTCGTGCAGGAACCGATGAACACGCGATCTACCGGAATATCCATGATCGGCGTGCCGGCTTTAAGCCCCATGTATTTCAGCGCGCTTTCAGTAGCTTTCTGATCGTTGGGATCGCCGAAGGATCCAGGCTCCGGAACTCGCCCAGTCACGCTCGTCACCATGCCAGGATTTGTGCCCCAGGTCACTTGCGGCGCGAGATCCTTCGCTTGCAGCTCGACGGTCATGTCAAACTTCGCGCCGTCGTCGCTCTTGAGCTGTTTCCATCTCACGACCGCTTCTTCAAACGCTTTGCCCCGCGGCACAAACGGCCGTCCTTCCATGTAGGCGAACGTCGTATCATCCGGCGCGATCATTCCCGCGCGCGCTCCGCCTTCAATCGTCATGTTGCAGACGGTCATGCGGCCATCCATGCTCAAATCGCGGATGGCTTCGCCGCCATATTCCGCAACGTGGCCTGTGCCGCCGCTGATGCCAATTTTTCCGATGATCGCCAAGATGATGTCTTTCGCCGTGACGCCGCGCGGCCGCTTGCCATGCACTAAAATGTGCAGCGTCTTGCTGCGCGATTGCACGAGGCACTGCGTCGCTAGCACGTGCTCGACTTCGCTCGTGCCGATGCCAAACGCCAGCGTTCCAAAGGCGCCATGCGTTGAAGTATGGCTGTCGCCGCAAACAATCGTCTGTCCCGGCTGAGTGACGCCGAGCTCCGGACCGATGATATGCACGATGCCCTGGTTGCGGCTGTTCATGTCGAAGAGGCGCACGCCGGTTTCTCGGCAATTTTTTTCAAGCGCTTCAAACTGCAAGCGCGCGTCGGTATCGACGATGGGCAGGACGCGATCTTTCTCGGTGGTTGGGACAGAATGGTCCATGACGGCAAACGTAAGATCGGGCCGGCGCACTTTGCGCCCTTCGGCGCTCAGCCCCGCGAATGCCTGCGGCGAGGTGCCCTCGTGGATGAGGTGCCGGTCGATATAGATGAGCGCGGGCTTTCCGTCCTCTTCGTGTACAACGTGGGAATCCCAGATTTTTTCGTAGAGTGTTTTTGGCGGCATGTGGGCTCAACTCAGATTTTAACACTCCAGAAACATATGTCCAATGGACCGCGTCGCGCTAAGGGCTTGGATCGCCGGTAGCACAGCCACCCTTGGCTGCGCGCCTTGCTGCAACACCTCAAAAAAACGCAAAGCCAGAAGTGCCCGCGCCACTCAGCGCCCGCGTTCCAAGTGCCTACCGCCTGACAGTCACGACCGCGTCATTTGCTTCGTATCCTTCGTCTCGCACCGTTTCGGCGGCTTTTGCGCGAAGCATGCTCTCGTCGGCATCCTTCGGCGCTTTGCTGTGCCGCCGGATCACCTCGTCGCCACTTTGAATACGAACCACCCAATCGGACTTCTGGCTGTCCCAGGAAACTTCTACGCTGTCTGCGCGCATGGATCCTCCAGCAGAATGCGGGGACATTGTAGTCCAACCAAGGGAAAGAAGAGAACCTTGGCTTCACTCTCCAAGAAGCAGGAAAGCGATGGCGGGTCAGGCCAGAAGAGCTTGCGGTTATCCTTCTTTAATCTCTGAAAGTGCCTCATATAGGACAGACGCGGAAAGGTGAAGCCGCTAGCATGAGGTGTTCGAGGAAACAAGAGACTGAGATGAAGAGGTGAAATTATGCGCGCATTTAGATTTCTGATAGCAGCAGCAGTTGTGGGAAGTTGCTTTGCGGCAACCGTACCGAAGGCGGAGGCTCAGGTGAGTGTCGAGATCGGTGTAGCCCCGGTATGCCCGTACGGCTACTATGACATCGCTCCTTACGACTGCGCTCCTGCGGGCTATTACGGACCAGAATGGTTTAGCGGCGACGTGTTCGTTGGCGCCGGCCCGTGGTTTCACGGCGGTAACGATTTCCGCGGCAACGTGGATAACCGGCTAGATCCACAGCACGGCTATAAGGGCGCAAAGCCAAACCGCGGCGAGAAGGCCGAGCCGGCGAAGCGTGTCGATAAGGACCACTTCAAAGGAAACGAAGAGCGCGATGGGCGTGGCCACGCCACTGAGCCAAAACGCTAAATCGCATTGAGCCGATGGGACGGTGAGACAAACCAGCGAGGCATTTGATTGCACGCGTTGAAGTTGTGTCGCTCGCTGAGGTGAATCAATTCGATAGTGACAAGAGGCCTCCGCACGTCGAATCGACGTGCGGGGCCTCTCGTTTTTGCTCATAACTTCGCCCTACCTCCAAGACACCTGCCTAAGGTTAGTGGCCGCCGCCGCTGAGTTCGCGGACGATGTCGCCGACGAATTTTTTGGCGTCGCCGAACAGCATCAGAGTGTTGTCGAGGTAATAGAGAGGATTGTCGATGCCGGCGAAACCGGCGGCCATGCTGCGTTTGATGACCATGACGGTGCGCGCTTTGTCCACGTCGATGATGGGCATGCCGAAGATGGGGCTGGTTGGTCGGTGCGCGCGGCGGGATTGGTGACGTCGTTCGCGCCGATCACGAGAGCGACATCGGTTTGCGGTAGTTCGCCGTTGATCTCGTCCATCTCCATCAAGCTTGTCGTAGGGAATGTCCGCTTCGGCGAGCAGAACGTTCATGTGGCCGGGCATGCGGCCGGCGACGGGGTGAATGCCGAATTGCACGTCGATGCCGCGTTTGGTGAGGATGTCGTAGAGTTCGCGGACTTTGTGCTGCGCCTGGGCGACGGCCATGCCGTAGCCGGGAACGATGACGACCGTGTTGGCAGCGCCAAGAATCGCGGCGGCTTCTTCGGCGATGGCGCTCTTAACCGCACGCTCTTCCTTTGCGCCGGCGGACGCCTGAACTTGGCCGAACGCCGCCAAACAACACGTTCGTGAACGAGCGGTTCATGGCCTTGCACATGATGACGGAGAGGATGAAGCCGGAAGCGCCGTCCAGCGCTCCGGCGACGATCAGACTTTGTTTTGAGGACGAAGCCAAGCAGCGATGCGGAGAAGCCCGCATAGGAGTTCAAAAGCGAAATGACCGTGGGCATGTCCGCGCCGCCGATGGGAGTGACCAGCATGATGCCGAAAATCAGCGCGACGCCGATCATGATCGGAAAGAGAAACGTCATCTCGGGATGAATGACGAGAGCGACGACCAGTCCAAGCGCGGCCGCGAGAACGGTCAAGCTGACATAGTTCTGACCTTTATAAGTGATGGGACGCTGCGGCAGAATTTCCTGCAGTTTGCCGGCGGCGATCAAGCTGCCAGTAAAGGTCAGCGAGCCGATAATCACTTCCAGCCCGATTTCCGCCATCTGGAATCTCGGCACGGCGGGAGCAGCGACGTAATATTCCGCGATGCCAATCAGCGCCGCCGAAAGCGCGCCAAATGCGTGGCTCAGCGCGGTCCGCTGCGGAACCGCGGTCATCTTCACCATGCCCAGGGGCACGCCGACGGCGGCGCCGATGATCAGCGTGATGATGATCCACTTGTACTGGCTGACTTGCGGATCGCACAAAGTGGCGATGACAGCGACGCCGAAGCGATCTCGCCGACCAAGACGCCGCGCTTGGCGGTGACCGGCGAGCCCAGCCACTTGATCGACAGAATGAAGCCGATCGGCCGCGATGATGTACGTGAATCGATGAGTTGTTGCGGTCGGCGGGGTCATGGCTTTTTCGCCGCCTTGCCGGTCTTGAACATGCCAGCATGCGGTCGGTGATGACGAAGCCGCCGACCATGTTGCTGAAAGAGGCGGCCACCGCGATCAAGCCCGAGAATCGTGGAGAGCCGCGTTTCGTGGCGGCCCGCGATGATGATGGCGGCGACCACGACGATGGCGTCGAGGGCGTTCGTCAGGGACATCAGCGGCGTGTGCAGAAGCGGCGAAACGCGTTTAATGAGTTCGATACCTAAAAATGCCGATAGGATGAACACAAACAGACTTGAGATAAAATCCGCGGGCATCCATGCCTCCTTATGATTTCGCAGCCAGCGCCGGCAGCTTGTAAATTTCCCGAAGCCTGGCGCTTACAATTTCTCCGCCCTGGGTCAGAAGAGTTTCTCGGACGATTTCATCCTGCGGATTTATTTGCAGTTTGCCTTCCTTGACCATGTACAAGAGAAACGTGGCGACGTTTTTGGCGTACATCTGGCTGGCGTGGTAGGGAACGGTGCTGGCCAGATTGATGGAGCCGATGATGGTGACGCCGTGCTCTTTGACTTTCTCACCGGCGCGAGTGAGCTCGCAGTTTCCGCCGCGCTCGGCGGCGAGATCCACGATCACCGAACCCGGCGCCATGCCCTCGACCATTTCCTTGGTTACCAGAATCGGCGATTTTTTTCCGGGGATGACCGCCGCCGTGATAACCACGTCGCTTTCGGCGACCACTTTGCCGAGAAGTTCGCGCTGTTTCTTATAAAATTCCTCACCTTGCGCCGTGGCATAGCCGCGCGCGTCTTGCGCGTCTTTGGCTTCCACGGCGATCTCGACGAAGCGGCCGCCGAGGCTTTGGACTTGCTCTTTCACGGCGGGGCGAAGGTCGTAGGCGGAGACGACCGCGCCGAGTCTGCGCGCGGTGGCGATGGCCTGGAGTCCGGCAACGCCGCAACCGATGATAAAAACGCGCGCGGGCGTGATGGTTCCCGCGGCGGTGGTGAGCATGGGGAAAATCTTGGGAAGCGTGTCGGCGGCGATCAGCACGGCTTTGTAGCCGCTGATGGTGGCCATCGAGGAAAGCGCGTCCATGCTTTGCGCGCGCGTCGTGCGCGGCATCAATTCGATCGAAAAAGCGGTGACGCCTTTTGAGGCGATCTCCTGGATGGTTTCCAGAGAGCCGAGCGGGCGCAGAAAACCGATCAGCGCCTGATTGGGGCGATAGAGCGGGACATCCGCTTTGCCGGTTTTATCATTCGAACCGTAGCAGAGCACTTGGACGACGATATCGGCGGCGCCGAAAACATCCGCGCGGGTGGAGAGAATCTTCGCGCCTTTGGCGGCGTACTCCGCGTCCAGATAGCCGGCTTCTTTTCCCGCGCCGGCTTCGACCATAACTTCCAGGCCCGCTTTCGTGAGGCTGGGAATGACCGCGGGCACCATCGCCACGCGGCGCTCGCCAGGAAAACTTTCTCGTGGCACTCCGACGATCATGAAACTTCCTCCGGTACTCTCTCCGTCACGTTCTCCGTAGCTTCCGAATTCAACCACGATTCCAGGCTTGCCCCGTCCGCGCGGCATTCTACATCGAATTCGTACGGCGAGGGGTGCAAACAAATTACCGCTGGAATCGCCGCCGCTCTATCCGGCTCCTGCTTCTTTGCCAGGGATGAAATAAACCTCTTCGAAGATGGACCCTCTTTGCCAGCCGCGCGCGTGAGAATGCCCTGGCCGTTTTCGCACATGCTGGGATGGCCACAGAGATAGCCCGTCGTGGATTCGGGGCGAAGGTTCCATTCGTCGATGTACATGCGCACGAGATCATCGACGCGGCCAGTTTGGCCTTTCCAGGGGGCATCTTCCCACGGCCGGCTGATGGTCGCCACGTATTTGAACCAGGGAACTTCCGCGGCGATCCGTTCGAGTTCCTCGCGATAGCCAAATTCCCACGAACGGCTTCCACCGTGCAGACAGAAAAATTTGTGTTCACCGGGCATGGGGCTGTCGCCGCCTTCCAATCCTTGTACAAAGTGCGGACATAACTGACGAAGGGAGCAATGCCGGTGACGGTGGCGAGCAGCAAGTGGTTAGTGCGGCCACTTCTCAGGTCGAGAGTGAAGCGGCCCTTGGAAATTTTTCGACAAAGTAGCGTGTCCCCGGCGTTGAGTTTGTAAAGATGCGGCGTGAGGGCGCCTTGCGGCACGAGCTCGATGAAAAATTCGAGGCTTTCTTCGTACGGGGAAGAAACGATGGAATAGGCGCGCTCGATAAGCTTGTCTTCGTGATCGAGGCCGAGAGTCGCGTACTGCCCGGCCTTGAAGGGAAACGGGCGGCCAGGATCAACGCGAATCAGCCACAAATCTGCGGACAAATCTTTGCGCTCGATAATGTGCGCCGTAAAGTGTTTGTCCGTGGGCAGAGCCATGCTCGTCATCCTCAATCGAATCGCCAAATTGCTTATTGGGTCTGTACAAAGAACGACCGGGTGGAGCAGCTTTCTGCTTTGCCCGGTGCTGTGGAATCGATGCGTTACCCCCGGGGGATGAGTGGATTCTTCCGTCGAAGCCATCCTTAGATTTGGCTCCGGTTGCGTCTTGTGATTGGGGAGGCGCAGGTCGGTCGTCAAGGATAGGGCGACTGCCTGGGGACCCCAACGGGCGGCATTGTACACCCGGTCGGCCTTTTTGCGAGGGGCGGATTGGTTATGGCGCAATTCACAGTCGTTGAGATTGAATGGCTGCTGGCCGGGCGCTCGATGGTTGGAGGCAAAGCCGTCCGGGCCCTGCAACTGAGAATTTTTGAAACATTTCGGGGTGTCCGGCACGTCTAACCTTTGACGCAAAGGGAATGGCGCGTCTGCCTCATTACCCTCCCAGGCAAACACTGCCGTGGTTTGCATTTCGCGTTAGATTGCAGGAGTCATCGATGGAAATGTGGGAAAAAAGGCGCCTGGGGCGCTTGCGAGTGATTGCTGCATTTGCCGGAGTGGCGCTTTTCGTCGCTTGCGCTTTTGGCGCGACAGCCGCCCAAGCCGCGCAGCAAACCGCGCCGAATCCCGCTTCTCGCGCAGTGGGCACAATCAAGACCATTACGGGAAAAACGATTGTCTTGACCACGGATGCCGGAGCGGAGGTTACCATTCAGGTTCAGGACGATGCGCGGCTGATTCGCATTGAGCCTGGTGCGAAAGATTTGAAGAATGCGGCTCTCCTTCAGCTCGAAGACTTGCAGGCCGGCGACCGCATTCTCGTTCGCGGTGCCCTGGGGCCAGATGGGAAGACGGTGATTGCGGCCTCTGTAATCGCCATGAAATCTGCCGACATCGCCACGAAGCAGCAGCACGAGCGCGAGGAATGGCAGAGGCACGGCGCCGGCGGGCTAGTGACGGCCATCGATGCCGCGGGCGGTACGATCACGATTTCGACGAATGCGCAGGGCCCCGGCAAGGAAGTCAAAATTAAGGTTGCGAAACAAACCATTCTTCGCCGCTACGCACCGAACTCCGTAAAATTTGATGATGCCAAGCCTGCGCCGATCGACCAGATCAAGGTGGGAGACCAGCTTCGCGCGCGGGGAACGCGCAGCACCGATGGCACGGAACTAGCTGCGGAGGAAGTGGTCTCCGGAACGTTTCGAAATATAGCCGGGACGGTCAGCGCGGTGGATGCCGCGGCGGGAACGATCACCGTGATGGATTTGGTCCTTAAGAAGGCTGTCACGGTGAAAGTAACCTCCGATTCCCAGCTTCGCAAGCTGCCTCCGATGATAGCTCAGGGAATTGCCATGCGCCTAAAGGGCGCGGGGGCGAGCGCGGCAGGGGGAGCCGGAGCAGCCGGCTCCGCGTCGAGGCCCGCGGAGACGGCGGCTGCCCATCCTGCAGGCGGCCAAGGCGGGCAATCGGGAGGCGCGGGACGACTCGGCGGCGGAGGCGGCGACTTACAACAGGCGCTTAGCCGCATGCCCGCCGTGACGCTCACCGATTTGCAGAAAGGCGATGCGGTGATGATTGTGGCCACAGATGGTTTGCAGGAGAGTCGCGTCACGGCGATCACGTTGCTCGCCGGAGTTGAACCGATTCTTCAAGCTTCGCCGACGGGCGGAGCTTCCAATCTTTTGGCGCAGTGGAGCCTGGGCTCAGCGCCTGCGGACACGGCGCCTTGATGCACCCCAATCATCATAAATGAGTCTAAGACTTCAGAGGTCAGGAGAAGGAATGATCTTTAGGTTGATCTATCGATGCATTGTTTTCGTGGGGGCGCTTTTGCTGGCCGCCGCCGCGGGGAACGCGGGGCAAGCGCAGACAGCTACGGGAACTCTGCGCGGGCAAGTAACCGATCCTTCGGGCGCGGCGGTTGTGAGCGCGACGGTGTTGGTCACCACGCCGAGCGGTGCGGCCACCACGGCAACCACGAACCGGGATGGCGTATTTGAAGTGACGGGATTGGCGCCGGGAAAATACGGCGTGAAGGTGATCGCACCGGGATTTACAACCTACGACAACCCCGGGATTGATATCACAGCGGGGCCGGCGCAAAAGCTGAATATATCGATGTCCATTGAAGTGCAGGAGCAAAAGGTCGAAGTCACGGATACCACGACGAAAGTGGACGTGAATCCGGAGAATAACGCGGGCGCGATCGTGATGCAAGGAAAAGATCTGGATGCGCTCTCCGATGATCCGGATGAGCTCCAGTCCGAGTTGCAGGCGCTGGCGGGACCCTCCGCGGGGCCAAACGGCGGCCAGATTTACATCGATGGATTTACGGCGGGACAACTGCCGCCGAAGGCTTCGATTCGCGAGATTCGCATCAATCAAAATCCGTTTTCGGCGGAATACGACAAGCTCGGGTTATGGCCGGATTGAAATTCTCACGAAGCCGGGCACCGACCAATTTCACGGGCAGATATTTTTTCACCGGGACCACCGCGGGCTTCAATTCGCGCAACCCCTTTGAGGCTTTGCCTGCGGGCACTTCGTCGCCGGGGTACGACACGACGCAGTGCAGCGCCAATGTCGGCGGTCCGCTGAGTAAGAAAGCTTCGTTTTTCTTCAATATTGAGCGGCGCGACATCAACGATTTGTCGGTGGTTAGCGCGACCGATCGTCAATCCAACTACATTTTTGATCGAACCCGTTCAGCGACGCCGTGGCCAATCCGAAGACGCGGCTCAATTTGAGCCCGCGGCTCGACTATCAATTGACGTCATCGAATACGCTTGAGCGTACGATACCAGTATTGGCGCAACGTGGAAACCGGCGATAATGTCGGGGCTCTTCAATCTTGCTTCCCTGGGCACGAACTCCACAAACGTGAAAATACGCTGCAAGTTACCGACACACAAACGGTGAGTCCGACGATCATCAACGAGACGCGCTTTCAATATATTCACGAATCGACAACGGCACTCCCTTAACACGCGCCGGAGATCAATGTGCCCGGATCGTTCGTCTCTGGAGGAAACACCAGCGGCATAAACAGCGACACTCAGAGCCGCTATGAACTGCAAAACATCACGTACATCACGAAGGGCAAGCATGCGTTGAAAATCGGCGGACGCCTCCGCGATACCATGGACATGAGCTCCTCGAATGCCAGCTTTAATGGTGCGTACTCCTTCGGCTAGCCGCGTTGATCCCACAGTTCCGGGTGCGACGTGCCCAATCCTCCCACGACTTGCCCGACGATATCCGGGATCGAGGCTTATCAAATTACGCTGATAGGCTTTGCCGATCCGGCATTACACCGACACAATATGGCCACGGCGATCGCGGAGGGCGGCGGAGCAAGCTTTTATTCGTTGAACTACAACCCGGCGGGAACGGCGGCCGCTCATGTCAACTTTTTTGACGCCGGTCTTTTTGCGCAGGACGACTATAAATTCCGGCCCAACATAACCGTAGCTATGGACTTCGTTACGAGGACGCAAAATAATCTCGGCGACCACGACGATTTTGCCCCTCGCGTAGGGATCGCTTGGGGCATCGACGGGAACGGAAAAAACAAGTCCGCGAAAACCATCTTGCGGCTGGGTTACGGCATCTTTTACGACCGCTTCACCGAAAATCTCGATTCTTGCAGCAAGAGCTGCAGAACGGTCTCATCCAGCAGCAATACCTCATTCAGAATCCAGCCTTCTTCAACCAAACGAACTATTTTGCCGACGAGTCCTCTGTTTCCAACGACCGCCACCTCCACCCAAGCGATTTATGTACAGAATCCCAATCTGCGGACTCCTTACACCATGCAGACCGGCGTGACGCTGGAGCGCCAGCTTTCCAAATTTGCAAATCTTTCCGTCACCTATTTGAACTCCCGCGGCGACCATCAGCTTTACTCGAATTTCATCAATGCGCCGGCGGTCGCTGCCGGGGCAGCCGGTCCCCCTCCGCCGAGCCAGATTGAATATGCATTTCAGTCGGAAGGCGTTTTTAAACAGAATCAGCTCATCCTGAACAGCAGCGTGCGCATTCCGACGCCGCACGGACCCGTAAAGACCTTTCGCTCTTTGGCTACTACACGCTGAATTATGCGAACAGCGATACCTCCGGACGCAAACTACTTTCCCTCTATTCCCAGTGATCCCAGCGCGGATTACGGGCGAGCCGCATTTGATATTCGCCAGCGTCTTCTTTTTTGGCGGCACGTATTGGAGTGCCGTACGGTTTTCGGCTGAGCCCATTCCTGATTGCGAGTTCCGGGATTCCCTTCAATATCACCACCGGCCAGGACCTTTACGGCGACGCCCAGTTCAATGCACGTCCGGCGTTCGGCACCTGCGGCGCGGGCGCTGCCACCGGCAATATTCAAACGGCGTTCGGCTGCTTTAATGCGCAGCCGCAAGCCGGTCAGGCCCTCATCCCCATGAATTACGGGACGAGCCCTGGTCGTTTTACGATGAACCTGCGGCTGAGCAAAACGTTTGGTTTTGGACAGAAGAAAGAGGCAGTGGCCGCCGTGGCGGCCCTGGCGGCGGAGGCGGCCGCGTTTGGACGTGGAGGAGGCGGTGGACGGCGGCCGTGGCGGCGGTCCTGGGATGTTTGGCGGCGGACGCCGTCCAATTCGCGCTATAACCTGACCTTCAGCGTCAGCGCGCGCAACATCTTTAACAATGTGAATTATGGCTCGCCGATCGGAAATTTGAGTTCGCCGCTCTTTGGCGAAGCCAATTCACTTGCGCCGGCAGCCGTTTTCTTATGCTCCGACGGCGAACCGCCGGGTCGATTTGCAAGTACAGTTCACGTTCTAAATCTTCGCGCTTATTTTTGCGGAGCGCGAGCCTGGGACCGCGTAATTTGCCCGGTTGACACGATGAAGAAGCGGCAGCAAGAAAATTCTGGACGTAGGCGTGGAGGCGCGGCGAGCGGCTCGCAATTCCGGCATTGCGCCCGCGGCCACGCGCGTAATCGCTGATAAACGCAAATACCCGGCCAAGCACAAGAAAAAATGGCTGGAAAAAGAGGCCGAGTAACCGTTCGAGTGCGGCAGTCTCTGCCGCCTTTCCAAAAGCGCCGAAGTTTCAGTTCGCGTTGGTTAGGTCCGGACCGGACCTAATTTTTCGATCCTCATCCAGGCTTGTGATCGGGTACGGATTCGTCCGTGCGAAAAAGCGCGGCCGGCGGGATCTTTTTGTGCTCGGCAAGCGCGGCGGCAATCGATTCCAAGTCCTTCTTGTCGAATCCCATGCAGCTGATTTTTACCGTGCCGTCGGTCTCGATAAGAAAGATCGTCGGGACATTCGTAAGCCGTACGCGTTCGAAACAGGGTAGTCTCTTTTCCTTTAGGTCCAGAAGCATCGGGAAAGTGACGCCGAATTCCTTGGCGAATTCTTTCGTCGCCTTGGCATCGTCCTGCGAGATTCCCGAGAAACGTCACGTCGGTCGCCCCCATATCGTTTGTAAATCCGCTCGAGAAAAGGGAACGTGAATTGGCAGACGGGGCAAGAAATTTTAAAGAACGCGGCCACCACCGGCCCCTGCTTGCAACCGCTCTCGCAGCGAATATTCCTTTCCGTCCAAAGCCTTCAGGGAAAAGTCCGGCGCCATATTTCCTGCCATGATGTGAGTCATCTCTTTGTTTGCTCCCAGCCACCGTAAAGTGTCGCTGCAATATCGCCATTCTAAAATTCTAGCGCAATCTTGCGCTGTGCAAGCGCGCAAGCGCCTTGAATATTAACGCGCCTGCCTGCTGGCGTAATCCAGTCCGGCTTGCGCTCGTTGATCATCCGGCGTCTGCGCCAGGATGCTTCGATACGTTGCCTGAGCGTCGGAATAGCGCCCCGCCTGCAATTGCGCCTGCCCGAGCGAAAAAGCCGCCCCACGCATCTGTTGATCGAGCGCCAAGCGCCTGCCGGAATTCGGGAATCGCGGAATCGTACAGTTGCTGCGCCAGCAGAGCTTGTCCACGTCCAAAATACGCGAACGCTTCTTTCGGATATTGCTCTTTCAAATGCTGGAAAAATGCCGCCGCTTCATCGAACTTCCCGAGCTGTAGAAAAACGGACCCAAGTTCCTTTTGATACGTGACGTTTTCCGGATTCGCTTGGTTGGCTTTTTGCAGCGCCGCGATCGCTTCTGGATACTGCCTCTTGCTGAGATACACCATTGCCAAGCAATTCCTGCCCGGGAGCAAACTGCGGCTCGCGCGCCGCCAGTTGCTGCAGTTGCGCCAGCGCCTCGTCGGTTTTCCTCTCGCCAAGCAAACGCTGCGCGCTCGCGAGTTCGCTCACACCCTTAGTAAGTTTCTTTGCCGCGGCGGCGGAGCCCACAAGCACGACGGCTGAAAAAATCGCAATCAGCGATAACCGCGTGCGGCGCTCCGGCTCGCTAGCGCTTGAAGCCGGTAGCGCGGCTCCGACCGCCAGGCCCATCACGAGTCCGCCGATATGCGCGGCGTTGCTGATCCCCGGAAGCGCTCCAAACGCGAGGTTGTACGCGATGAATGTCCCCAGGCTTCCCAGCATCTTGCTGTTGATCGTCAAATGCGCCGGCGTCTTCTTCAATTTGACGTAGGAAACCAGCACGCCAGCCATTCCAAAAATGGCACCGGACGCGCCCGCTCCCGCCGCCATCGGATGCCAATAGACGCTGACAATGCTCGCAAAAATTCCGCTCACAAAATAAGCAAGCAAATAGGACGCGCGCCCCATCAATTGCTCGGCAGCGCGCCCCAAATTCCAGAGGCACCACATGTTCAGCCCGATGTGCACGATGCCGAAGTGCACGAACATGCTGGCCACTAGTCGCCACCATTGCCCGTTCAGCGTCAGCGGCCCGTAGTCCGCGCCAAACGCAATCGCTTGCTGAGGCGATGGCAAAATGGGCGACACTCCTCGCAGCACCATAACGGCGAACACCAGCACGTTCAATCCGATGAGTCCGCTGGTGATCACGAAGGAAGGCGTAAACGAGAGCCCGCCCCGGTGAGGAAACGCCCGGCGCGCGCCATTTGCGCCAGGCGCTCATCGCATTCCGGACAATTCACCGAAGCCGGCGAATCGCCGAAACCGCGCTCAAATTCTCTTCCGCACTGCGGGCAGCGTTGCATGGGCATAAAAGAAATAGCAGTTTATAAGAAACGGCCGCGCGTTCCCAGCGGATTGTGACGGAAACCGGAATCAGTGGATCTGCTTCGTTTTGCGCTGCATGTAATCCATCAGCAAGTATTGGCCCGAGAGTGTATGGCGTGGTGAAGTACGCCTTGCCACGGCACATTTCCGTGATTTTCTGCACGAAATGCACGAGGCTGTAATCGCTGGCGAGCATGAACGTGTTGATCATGATCCCGGCACGCTTGCATTTGTTCACCTCTTCGAGTGTTTGCCCCACGACGAACGGATCCAGGCCGAAAGCGTTTTTGTAAATGCGCCCGTCTTCCAGCGTGAGCGCCGAAGGCTTTCCATCCGTGATCATGATGATTTGGCGCATATCCTTTTTCTGTCGGAGCAAGATGCGCTGCGCCAGGCGCAGTCCTTCTCGCGTGTTCGTGTAATACGGCCCGACCTGCACGCGCGCGAGCTCGCCGAGGGGAACTTCTTCGGCGCTATCGTGAAAAAGGACGAGGCTGAGTGTGTCGCCCGGATACTGCGTGCGAATCAGATGCGATAGCGCCATCGCCACGCGTTTCGCCGGAGTGAAGCGGTCCTCGCCGTAGAGAATCATGCTATGGCTGCAATCGAGAAGAACGACCGTGGCGCACGAGCTGTGATATTCGCACTGATGCACCATCAGGTCGGAATAGCTCATATCGATCGGAACTTTTGCACCTTGTCGGCGGACCGCGTTGAAGAGTGTTTCGCTGATGTCCAGATTCATGGTGTCCCCGAACTCGTAGGGGCGCGAGACCCCGCCGGATTCGATGCCGGTCGAGAGATCGCGCGTATCGTGCCGGCCGAAGCTGCTGCGTCCTAGCGAGCCGAGAAGATCCTGCAACGTTTTGAAGCCGAGGAAATCGATGGTTTTGTCGGTGATTTCGAAGCGCGCCTCGGGCGGCTTTTCGTGCGCCTGGCCGAGTTGCCCGCGCGCGGAAGTTTGCGGCGGCGGAGTCACTTGCGGAGGCTGCTGCGGGTTGATATAGCCTTCCTGCGCCAGCCGGTCCATCAGCTTCTCGATCAAATCTTTCACGGCTTGATTGTTCTGCGCGTCGGAATTCTGCAGCATCTCGCGCAGCTCTTCGCTCATGGCATCTTCCGGAAGCAAGTCGCCCTCTTGCAGCGCGCGCAGAATGGCCTCGCGAAGCGCTTCCATCGAGCGGTCGGGATCCATCTGCGAGACGCCATAGAATTGCGATTCGAAACCGCTCTGCAGAAAAAAATCGCCCATGCGTTTGACCAGCTCTTCGAGGTCGATCGCATCGGCCGGTTCGCCGGTGTATTTTCCGTAGCGGATATATTTCATGGGCGGTCCTTAGTCGCGTTCGTCATATAAATCAGATGCCTCTTCGCGCTGCTCTTCAAGATGGCGAGCCCTCGCGGGGTCATCAATTAAATTGCCGCCGCGGCGGCCGGCCCGGATTTTCGCGTTGTTCCGGTTGCTGCTTGGGCTTGTCGGCGTAGAAGCCGCGCTCTTCGCTGCGCCCGATCCGCCGATGCGCCCACAGGCCTTCAAGAATCATTTCCGCGGCGGATGCCGCTGCGGCCGCATCTTTGCGGTCCTGCACGCCGAGCCGGCCGATATGCTCCATCAATCCCTGAATTTTCGAAAGCTCCTGGTAACGCACGGAAGTGTTGGCCAGTTCGGGAAGTTTCAGTTCGCCGCCGATTTCAAACCATTGAATCACAGGCTGAAAATTCACTTCCGCGAAATGTTTGCTGAAGACACGGCCCACGGCCGTACGAATCAGCTCGCGGGCGATGGTGTCGGCGCCCTTCAGCTCCCCTTCGTATTCGAGTTCGAGCTTGCCGGTGATGGCGGGAAGCGCGGAGTAGACATCGGCAATGCGCGCCACGGAGGATTTCTCGCCCGTGCGTGCGGCGCGCTGCTCGGCGCTGCTTACCAGACTTTCGAGCGTGGTAATGGGCAGCCGCTGGCTCACCCCCGAGCGCCGATCGACGCGCTTATCTTCGCGAGCCTGAAACGCGATCTCTTCCACGACGTTGCGAAGATAAGCCGGAACCTCAACCTTCCGCACGGCATCGCGACCCACCCAGGATTCCTGCGCCGTGATGGCCATCCCTTCTTCCAGCGTGGACGGATAGTGCGTGCGGATTTCAGCGCCAATGCGGTCCTTCAACGGAGTGATGATTTTCCCGCGCGCCGTGTAATCCTCTGGATTCGCCGTAAAAACGAGAAGCACGTCCAGCGGAAGCCGCAGCGGATAACCCTTAATCTGAATGTCGCCTTCCTGCATGATGTTGAACAAGCCCACCTGAATTTTTCCCGCTAGATCGGGAAGTTCATTGATAGCGAAGATGCCGCGATTGGCGCGAGGCATCAAGCCGTAATGGATGGTCAGCTCGTCGGAAAGGTCGCGACCCCCGCGCGCGGCGCGAATGGGATCGACGTCGCCGATGATGTCGGCCATGGTCACGTCGGGCGTGGCGAGCTTTTCCACATAGCGGTGATCGCGCGGCATCCAGGCGATGGCCGTCTCGTCGCCTTCCGCGGCCACTTTCTCGCGGCACGCGCGGCAGATCGGGCGCAGCGGATCATCATTGATTTCGCATCCGGCCACCACCGGGATTTCCGGGTCGAGGAACTGCGCCAAGCCGCGAAGAATGCGGCTCTTGGCCTGGCCGCGAAGTCCCAGCAAAATAAAATTGTGCCGCGAAAGCAGCGCGTTGATGATTTGCGGGATCACCGTATCTTCATAGCCATGCACACCGGGGAAGAGCGGCTCGTTCTTTTCGATCATGCGCAGAAGGTTCTGCGCGCATCTCGGCCTTCACCGAGCGCGAAACCGTCCGCGCGTCGAAATCCGGGATGCGCTTGAGCTCCCCGAGCGTGCGGGCTCTCGGATGCGCTGAGGAGTGCATGGAAGTGCTTGCCGTCATGTGGCCTCGTTCCGCGTCCCGTTTGAACGGGACACTCAGAATGATGCTGCAACTCGTGCTAATTCAATCCGTGTCCATTACCGCCGGCGCGCTGGCGCATAACGCCTGTCTTGTGTAGATGCGGCGCCCAGGCGCGGAGATACCCCACGAGGCGCTCTTGCCGGTCCGCTTCCGACCGCAGCTCGAGGATTTGCTGCTTCCAGAGCAAATCCATCGGCAGCGTGCCTGCGATAATGTACGAGATTTGATCGGACTCGCGTCGCTATCGGTGTTCTTGGGATAGTCCTCAAAGATCAGTGTGTGGCAGGTTTCGTAGAGTTCGATCAGTTCCCGCCGCATCGCGGGATTGACACGCGTTTCCCGGTCTTCGAGGTAATCCACTTGCCCCTCGGCGAGTGGATTTTCTTCAAAGAACTCAATGACGCGAAAAGGTTCGCGGCCCACCGTCAATATGTCCATGGTCTCATCGTCGTCGCGCTTGGCGGCTTCGATGATCTCCGCGGTGCAGCCCACGCGAGCCACTCCCTTGGGAAGCGCCAAAAGAACGCCGAACTCCGATTTTTCCTTCAAGCAGCGGCTCACCATCTCCAGATAACGCGGCTCGAAGATGTGCAGGGGAAGGTCCGCGCCGGGGAGAAGAACGACGTTCAGTGGAAAGAGCGGGATACGATCGGGCCGCATTAGTCCTGCACAAATCATACCAGAGGCAGAGGCTGGCAAGCGACGATGTCGGGGCTGCGCCTGGTTTGTCAGGATAAGTCGTTTAGCAGCGTTTCCATTTCCGAGCGGGCGTGGTCGTCGCGCTTTTTCTCGGCGGCGGCTATGCCGGTCGTGAGGACTTGCTTCGCCTCGTCGTTGCGCGATTCGCGGGCCAGGAATTGCGCAAACATCAAGTACGCGGGAACGTAGTCGGCGTTGCGTTCGATCAGTGCGCGGAAATGGGTGTCGGCGGCAGCGGGATCGCCGCTGTTCATACATTCCATGGCAAGCCCGTAGCGAGAGAAGGCGTCGTCAGGTTTCTTGGTGACGAACTCTTCGAGCATCTCGCGGCGCGTTTTCTTCGGCTCCGTCATGGTTTGCTCGTATTATACGGGTGGAGTCGCTGCAGCCCAAATCAGCCCGGAGCGGAAAAGCGAATGAACAGCAAGAGAGTGAAGAGCGAACAGAAAAGTGGAGAACCAGAGCTAAAAGGGAAGCCGGTGAGCGCTTCGCGATCGGAAATGACGGAGATTGTTTTGCCGGCGCAGACAAATCCCTTGGGGAAATTGCTGGGCGGGCAGGTGATGCACTTGGTCGATATGGTCGCGGCGATGGCTGCGCACCGGCACTCGAATAGCTATGTCGTGACGGCGTCGGTGGACTACATCGATTTTCGAAATCCCGTGAATTTGGGGGAGATTGTTAATTTGAAGTCGCAAGTGAATCGCGTGTTCCGGACGTCGATGGAAGTGGGCGTCGAAGTGTATTCTGAAAACGCGATGACCGAAGAGAGAAAACACACAACTTCGGCGTACGTCACGTTTGTAGCCATTGATGAGTTTACGCGGCTGCCGAAACCCGTCGCGCCGCTGATCGTGAAGACCGCTGAAGAGAGGCAACGCTTTCGAGAAGCCGCAAAACGTCGCAAAGTTCGTCTCGCGTTGCGTTACGGAAAGCGGCACATCGTCAGCTGAAACAAAAGAAGCATCGTCGGCGGAAAAAAGCGGCACATCGTCAGTTGAAGAAAAAAGATTGCGAGCGAAAAAAACACATCGTTAGTTAAACATCTATTCAGCGCTAAGTGACGTTGCCGGACCAAAGATGGGTGTGGTGGGCCAGCCGCTTCCGCCGGCGGGCTCTTCGGTGATGGCGATGGCTTTGGTGTTGTCCATGGATTCGGGCGGAGCGGAAACGTAGATCATGATTTTTCCGTTGGCATCGGGCCGAACCATCGCCGAAGGCATTGGCTTCGCGCCCTCTTTCTTGGGAATGAACCACACTTGAAGAACATGATTGGCGCTGGGCATCGGAACTTTGTCGCCGACGATGCACACGCCGAGCTGCGAATGCCATTTGGCTTCGAGCGTTTCCGGGTGGGCGTGTTCGCCCCATAGAGCAATTTTGTGGGACGTGGGATCCATCATGATCGTGGCTTCGCGCTTGGCGTCGGCGAGTTGTTCTTCGGTTTTTTGGCGCTCGGCGATCAGCGCAGCGGCGCGTTGATTGGCTTCGCGAATTTCATTTTGTAGGTGACGCGCGTTCCATGCGGAATAAATCGAAAAGACAAGAAGGGCGGCTACGCCTGCCCATAACCAAGCAGGGATGACGCTCTTCGCCGGGAGCACGCGAGGCTTCGCCTGGGATTGCGCCTCGGCGCGGACCGTTTGCATCAGGCGGCCTTTGAGCATGTCCGAGGGAGCCGCTTCGGGAGCCGTGTAGGCGAGTTGGCAGACGAGCCAGCGCGCTTCTTCGACGGCTTTGGCGCAGTCGGGGCAGCCGGTGGCGAGGTGCGCTTCGAGCTGCGAACGCTCATCGAGATCGAGCGCACCTAGAGCGTAGGCTTCGATCAGCTCGCGGAATTGGTCGCAGTTTTTCACGTCGTTGCCTGCAATCCTTCTTTCAAGCGAAGCAAACCGTTTCTGATCCAGCTTTTTACCGTGCCGAGTGGTTCTTTCAGCGTTGCGGCAATCTCGGAATGGCTCAGGCCCTCAAAATAGGCCAGTTCGATGGCGCGTTTTTGCTGCGGCGTAAGCGAAGCCATCAAGGCGCGGACGCGTTCGGCGCGGCGTTTTTCGTCGAGCGCTTTTTCGTAGTCGGGAGCAACGACGACGCTTGGCAATTCGTCGGGTTGATCTTCGCGGCGGCGCTGGCGTTCGCTCTTCAGGCGAAGATGATCGAGGGCGCGGTTGCGCGCCATGGTACACAGCCAGGGGACGAATGGGCCGCGCGAGGCGTCGTATTGATCGGCGTTGCGCCAAAGTTGGAGAAAGACGTCCTGGACGACTTCTTCGGACGTCGAGGCCTGCTGGAGAATGCGCAGGACCAGGCCGTAGACGAGGCGCGAGTGGCGGTCGTAGAGCTGTTCAAAGGCGCTCACGTCTTTTTGCAGAAGGCGCGACAGCAGCGTCGCGTCGAGCGACACTTCGCGGGGGCCACTGGATGTGAAAGCCGCCAGGAACACGAGTGTCGGCTTCTTCCTCTCCTCAAAGACAATACGGCGGAAACGGCGTTTCGGATGACAGCTGGGTGTTGGTCTCGGTCATCACGAGCTTACTCCTGAAACGCCAGCGCGAATTTCGTTGGCCACGGCGAGGGCTTGTTCGATGCAGGCGCCGATGGCCGGTCCGCGGAGATAGTTTCCCACAAGCTTGAGATTTAGAAGAGAAGAAGATTCGCGCTCGAGACTGGCGATGCGCGCGGTGTGGCCGAGGTTGTATTGAGGCAGAGCACGCTGGTAGATCTCGACGTTGGAGAAAGTCGGCTGACTGCGGATGGAGAGGATCGGGGCGATTTCGCGATGGACGATGCGCGACGTATTTCTTCGGTGGAGAGCGCAACGGCTTGAGGATCGATCGCGCCGCCGATGAAGCTGGTGAGTAGAACAGAGCCTTGCGGGGCGCGGCCGGGGAAGAGCGACGAATTCCAGACGGTGCCGAGTGTGCGGAGGCCTTCGGAACGCGGAATGAGAAAGCCGAAGCCTTCGAGTGAATGCCCCACGTTCTGCTTGTCGTATCCGAGCGAGACGACGGCAAGGGGAGCGTACGCAATTTCTCCCATGGGAGATGCGAGTTCGAGCGCGGACGAGTTTCGCGGCAACATAGGTCGGCGTGGCGAGAACGAGACGGTCGGCGGTTAGGTTCTCGGTGCCGGCTGCGGTCCGAGCTTCCACCACAAATGGCTCATCTGAATAGGCGGTTTCTGGGCCGCTGCGCTGAATCGCTGTGACTTCCACGCCGCAGCGTAGAGCAGTGCCGAGATTCTTGGCGAGCGCTTTGATCAGAGTCTCGTTTCCATCTTTGAAGGATTGCAGAGTCGGGCGCCGTTTG
Source organism: uncultured Acidobacteriota bacterium (assembly GCA_963804545.1). Classification (GTDB taxonomy): domain Bacteria; phylum Acidobacteriota; class Terriglobia; order Acidiferrales; family UBA7541; genus Acidiferrum. Next base: position 1,045,580 of record CAWDQW010000002.1, on the reverse strand, counting down.
GGGCCAGGCTTGGATTTTGCGGCGCGCATCATGCCGCGGATGACGCTGCCGACGGTGCGTTCGGCTTCGTGAAGTTGGGGGAAGGCGGCGCGGAGGCTGAGTTTTTCGGGGTCGGCGGCGTAGATTCCGGAAATGAAGGGGCCGACGAGTTTGTCGAGGAGTTCGGCGGAGAATTTGCGGCGCGTGAAAGCGGCGACGGATTCGTCGTCGGCTGGAGGATTGGTTCGGCCGAAAAGATCGCGGACGATGCTCCATTTTGTTTTGGCGCTGAAGAGGGGAGAGGCGAAGAAGGCGGGCGGGCTAAGAGGAGCTGGTTTTAGTTGGCCGTTTATGAGGAGGAATCTGGGCGCGCTGTGCGGAGCTTCGACTAATTCGTTTTCGATGGCCAGGTCGCGGCAGAGTTCGAGAAGTTGGGGAGTGCCGCTGAAGCTTTGCGGGCCGAGTTCGAGGAGGAAGCCGTCGCGGCGTTGAGAGCGGATGACGCCGCCGGGACGTGGCTCGGCTTCGACGATTTGGGCGTCGATGCCGGACTTGCGCAGGTAGTAGGCGCACGCCAGGCCGGAGATTCCTGCGCCGACGATTAGGACTGGGACGTGGGTGGCCATGGGATGCGGGAGCCATCGTATCATTTTGAAATCGTGAACCGTGTCCCGTGAACTGTGGCCCGTGTCCCGTGCTCCGTGACCCGGCCGAGTGGTCGACAGCCGACAGCTCACAATTTGTAGTTGGCAAGGGTTGAACGGGGCGAGCGTGAAGAGTACAAGGCGGGAGGCGGTCATCCTCGGAAGGATGACCCTCTGGGCCCCGGCGATGGCGGCTCGGGACCCTCCCCCCGGGTTTTTTGTAAATGTTGCATCTAAAGGGTTTAGGTCTGGCGTAAGTTCTTTAGATGCAACGGTTGCGGGAGGGCGGCTAAGTGTTGATTTTAAAGCGGATACGTCAACGGGGGGCGCGGGGCTGAGCGGGTCGACTTTAGAAAAGGATCGGGTTCCTGTTAGCGCCCTGACTGGGTCGGGGCAGGCGCAGTGACCGGAGTCCACAGAGGAAGGACGGCGAGGCTGGATACCCCCCACCCGGGGGTGTACGCGAGTCATGAAGTAAATTGCTGAGGGGACTGGAGTTGTGGGCGTTCTTGCGTGTGCGCGGAGCGGTAGAGAGCGGCGAGAGAAAGGACAAGAAAAGGAGAATGCAGAGACGCGGAGTGCACGGAGGTTTCGTAGGGAAGAGGGGGACGTTGGGCAGGGCTGGAAAGCTAGATTCACAGTGCATTATACCGCACTTTTGATAACGTGTCAAGTTATTTCTTATGTAGTAATGATTCGAACGGTGTGTGCATGGGGCGTAAGTTGATGAGGGGGCTGGGGATGCGTAGGAATTTGGTGGTCGAAAACGGTGTTTGTGTGAGGTCCGGCTGAGCCACGTAGATCGCGAGGGAGGCGGAGGCGAGGCGTGAAGATGTTATATTTGTCGATTGACGGACAAGAATGGTGAGCGGACGCTGGATATGAGCGCAAAAAGGGTTGAAGAGATTACACGGGTGATTGGGACGCTGACGCAGGAGGAGTTGGAAGAACTGCGGCTGTGGCTCGATGAGTACGCAGGACCGAGACCGATCGATCGCAGGATTGAAGGGGACTTGGTTGCGGGCCGACTGGACGGAGCCGTGCAAAGCGCGCTGGACGATGAGAAGCACGGAAGGGTCCGTCCGCTGTAAGTGAATCGATCACCGCGCCACGGAAGGATTTTGGCGAGCCTACCAAGCGCTGCCCCTTGAGATACAAAATCGGGCTGACAAGCAGTTTGCACTGCTGAAGAGCAATCCGCGGCATCCTTCGCTACAATTCAAGAAAGTTGGAGAATCCCGCGGCCAGCAAGTGTGGTCGGCGCGGGTCACGCTGAACTATCGGACGCTGGGTGTTAAACGGGCTGGCGGATTTTGTGGTTCTGGATTGGGGACCATAAAAGCTACGAACAGTTGATTTGAGTGGGATTTGAGGTGACGTCAGCCGCGCGTGGAGCGAAGTCGAAACCCGCGCCCTGAAGACCGCAGGGGTGCGGCACTCCCAACAGTAAAACCTGCTACGCAGAGCTCGCCATCTCCCTAATCTCTGCGCCGCCCGCACCCTGCGCCTCTCTTTACTTTGTTTCCAAATGCCGCGCTGGTGCTTTATCTGCGATTCCTGCATTCACGGATATTAATTCTTTCGGGTCCGGGCCATCCCCCTTGATAAAAAAGCCGAAGAGGGATTTCTCTCTACGCAGGCCGACACGTTCGCAGGAAGCGAACGTGAGGGAAAAAGCGTCGGCCTGCTCCGTTCGAAATGACGGTGGGTCGGGCGCGGGGCGGGGTTGAGCGGAGTGGCTAGTCCTCGGTGAGGGCTTCCAGGGGGGACGCGGGCGGCGCGGTACGAGAAAGGCGAAGAGGGATTTCTCCCTACGCAGGCCGACACGTTTGCAGGAGCAAACGTGGAGGAAAAGGCGTCGGCCTGCTCCGTTCGAAATGACGGCGGGTCGGGCGCGGGGCGGGGTTGAGCGGAGTGGCTAGTCCTCGGTGAGGGCTTCCAGGGGGAGACGCGGGCGGCGCGGTACGAGAAAGGCGAAGAGGGATTTCTCTCTGCGCAGGCCGACACGTTCGCAGGAAGCGAACGTGAGGGAAAAAGCGTCGGCCTGCTCCGTTCGAAATGACGGTGGTTGGGCTAGAGGCTGGGGCTGAGGTCGTTCCAGCGGGGGTTGAGTGATTCGATTAGGGCGGCTTTTTTGGAACGGCGCCACTTTTTGATTTCTTTTTCGCGAGCGATGGCGGAACGAGCGGTGGAGTGAGGCTCGAACCAGACGAGCTTGGTGAGGTTGTATTTCTTCGTAAAGCCAGGGGTGAGTTTTTGTTGGTGTTGGAAAACGCGCTTGGCTAGATGGCTTGTGACGCCCAGGTAGATGACACCGGAATTGCCTGCCATGAAATAGACGTGGAAGACGCGCTCCATGGCGGTGGATTGTGGCATTGGCTGGCTGGGGAGAGAAGAGGGATTTCTCTCTGCGCAGGCCGACACGTTTGCAGGAGCAAACGTGAAAGAAAAGGCGTCGGCCTGCTCCGTTCGAAATGACAGTTGGTCGGCCGGGGTGCTGTTGGGAGGGGGGGACCAAAAGCGTCGGCCTGCCTCGTTCGAACTGACGGTCGGTCGGACGGGGCGCGGCGGGGGTTGAGCGGATTCTCTACTCCTCGGTGAGGGCTTCGAGGGGGGAGACGTGGGCGGCGCGTTGGGAGGGGAGGAGGCAGGCGGCGAAGCAGACGAGGGCCATGACGAACGCGGCGGTGGCGAGGATGGGGAGGTTGAGGGGCTGGACGTGGAAGAGGACCGTGTTCATGGCGCGGCCGACTTGCCATGCGCCGAGCAGGCCTAAGAGCGTTCCGGCGGTGAGCAAGCGTAGCGAGAGAGACAGAAATTGGATGCGTATCTGGCGGGGCTGCGCTCCCAGAGCCATGCGCACGCCGATTTCGCGACGACGCTGGGCCACGGCATAACTCAGGACGCCATAAGTGCCGATGGCGGTGAGGAGCAGAGCGATCGCAGAGAAGAGGGCAGCCAAAAGTGCGGGTGAGCGGCGGGCGGAAAGGCTATCCGTGATACGAGTGGCCATCGACTGGAGGTCGCTGACCGGTATGTTGGGGTCGATTTGGCGCACTGCTTTTTGGAGCGCCAACGCGAGCGATTCGGGAGGAAGGCTGGTGCGGACGGCGACGAAGAAACTGTCACCGATACGGAAAGCATAGGGATAATAAACCGCGCCCTGGGCTTGGTCTTCGGTGAGCCCCGCTTGTTTTACGCCGCCGACAACGCCGACAACTGTGAATGCGTCCGAATCCTTTCCCTCTTCGGACCCATCCCAGAGTTGTTGGCCAATGGCGCTGGTGTTTGGCCAGTAGTGCCGAGCGAAGTCTTCATCGACAACGCAGACGCGCTCGGAGCGGAGGGAATCGTCGGCGGTGAGAAAACGCCCGGCGCGCAGGGAGAAGCCCATGGCGCGAAAGTAGTCGCCACTGACGCCGTAGGAGTAGTGGCCGCGCACGGATTCGCCTGGACGGACAATGTAGCCCCGTACGGTGGCGGCACTTTTGCCGGTTTTGCCACTGAAGGGGACATTGTCGACCACGCCCGCAGACAGCACCCCGGGCATGCGGGCGGTTTGGTCTAGCAGACTTTCCACAAATTTCAGACGAGCGGCGACCGGATAGTTTGCCCACGGAAGAAGGATTTGGCCGGTGAGGACGTGGTCGGACTGGAAGCCGGGTGAAACGGCCATCACACGCTCGAGACTGAGGGCCAGCAGACCAGCTCCGGCCAAGAGCATGAATGCCAAGGCGATTTGAGAGACGATGAAGCCATGGCGCAGAATTTGAGCGGCGCGGCTGCTTGTTCCACCGCGGCTTTCGGATTGAAGCGCGTTGCCAAGATGGCGCCGAAGATTGAACCAAGCGATGGGCGCAGCGAGCACAATTCCCAAAACAACGGCTGCGGCAAGGCCGGCCAACGCCAAACGAGCATCGAAGGCGATGCGGCTGCCCAAGGGAAGGCGGTCCGCACCCAACACGCGCAGAAGATGGATTCCGCCGGCGCCAACGGCGAGGCCGAGTATTCCTCCTGCCAGCGTGAGCAATGTGGTTTCGACGAGCGTTTCACTGACGATGTAGCCCTGACCAGCGCCGATGGCTTGGCGGACGGCGAGTTCTTTGGCCCGGCCGTTGGCACGGATGAGAAGCAGGTTTACAAGGTTGACTGCACCGATGAGAAGAAGGAGGAGTACGCCTGCTTCGAGCAAGAGCAACGTGGGGCGGATGGCGGCGACATGATCGGCATGCAATGGCACGATCAGGGAACGGAAGCCGGCATCAGCCATCATTTTGGCCTGCGGATCGTCCACTTCGAGTGCAGCGTTCTGCGCGTCGAGCTGAGACTGGGCTTGTGCGAGCGAGGCGCCCGGTGCAAGCCGCGCAATCATTTGGATCACATTTCCGCCGGAATGGCGGTTCCTGGGCGTGCGATCTTCCGGGCGCGAGGCAAACGGAAGGAATAGCCGCGTATCGAAAGAAAGAAAGCGGAAGCCGGGAGGAAGGACGCCGATCACGGTTCGGGGAACGCTATTTACACGAATCTGCTTTCCGAGCACGCGGGGATCGGCGTTGAACTGTTGGCGCCAGAAGGTGTCGGAGAGAATGGTAACATGGTCGGTATCAGAAGTGGTTTCCTCGTCCGTGAAAGTGCGGCCGATCGCGGGCCCGAGCCCGAGCGTAGAGAAAAAATCCGGAGAGACGCGCATAGTAGGTTCGCGTTCCGTTGAGCCAGGGTCGCCGATGATCTCCGTGCCGTACCTGTAGATCGAGAGAGAGACGAAGTCGGGAAGATGACCGCGGCGCTCGTAATAGTTGGTGAGGGAGGAGCCGTCGCGATCGACGCCGGCTTTCGGATATGTGTTGAAGATGGTGACGAGGCGGGCGGGCTCGGGGAATGGCAGCGGACGAAGCAGGACGGAATCGATCACGGCGAAAATTGTCAGATTGGCGCCGAAGCAAACGGCGAGAGTGAGAAGAGCGGTAGCGGTGAAGGCGGGCGTCTTTCGCAGCAAGCGGGCGGCGTAACTTAGTTCACGGCGAAACTCATCGAAGAGGTGAACGCCAAAGGCCTCGCGGCAATCGCCTTTGATGTTGGTAAAGCTTCCGAGTTCGATTCGTGCGCGGCGGGCTGCTTCTTCCCGGGAGGCGCCGGATTGGACGAGTTCCTCAGTGTATTGCTGGATGTGAAAGCGAAGCTCTTCGGTCATGCCGTCTTCGAATTCGCGCCGCCGAGCAAGGACACGGAATAGAGAACGCAAACGCTTGAACATGTCAGACCTCCTCGGACGTCGTCTTCAAGGCCGCGGCGATGGCGGTAGCCAGGCGGTTCCAGCCGGCAGTTTCGTCGCGCAGGCGGCGGCGCCCGGCAGATGTCAAGGTGTAATACTTCGCGCGGCGGTTGTTCTCGCTCTGCCCCCATTCGGCGGCGATGAGATCGTGGTGCTCCAAGCGATAGAGGGCCGGATATAGCGAGCCCTGTGGAATCTCAAGCGCGTCCCCTGAGATCTGGCGGATGCGGACCAACACACCGTATCCGTGCAGCGGTTTCAAGGACACCGCTTTGAGAATCAGCATATCGAGTGTGCCTGGGAGTAGTTCCGCGGTTTTGGTCACTTGCAGTTGTCCCCTAGTTAGACTAGGAGTGTACCGGATGCTCTCCTAGTTTGACAAGGGGAAAGCGCGGCGAGAGGTTTGGTGCCGAAAAGTGGAGAGCTTGGATACGAAGCTTAATTTTTGGCATGTGGCCATTATTGGAGTCGTGAGAAGCGCCGTACGATTCATTCTGCCGGCAAAAAAAGGACGAAGAGAGATTTCTCACTGCGCAGGCCGACACGTTCGCAGGAAGCGAACGTGAAAGAAAAGGCGTCGGCCTGCTTCGTTCGAAATGACCGTTGGGTGGACTTGGTGACGGGTCAGAGAGTTTTGGAGAAGAGGGGTTTGGCGTTCAGGTGCTGCTTTTCGAGGTAGGGGTCGAAGAGCATGGCGGCGTTGCGGATGAAGATGCGGCCGAGCGGGGTGGTGCGGATTTCGTTGGGGGTGAGGACGACCAGGCCGTCTTCGCGGAAGGGTTCGAGGCGGGCTAGTTCGTCGGCGAAGTACCGATCGAAATCGATTGCGAATTCTTTTGAGATTTCATCCTTCAAGACAATCGTGTGACAGAGAAGGCGGCTGATGACGGCGCGGCGGAGGCGGTCGTCTTCGGAAAGGTGGTAGCCGCGCATGGTGGCGATGCCGCGTTCGTTGACAGCTTTTTCCCAAGAGGGGATGTCACGTTGATTTTGGGCGTAGGCGTTTTGGATGCCGCTGATGGCGGTGATGCCCATGCCGTAGAGGTCGGCGCCGGCTTTGGTGGTGTAGCCCTGGAAATTGCGGTGAAGGGTGCGATTTTGCTGGGCGGTGGCTAGTTCGTCGCCGGGTTTGGCGAAGTGGTCCATGCCGATGTAGAGATAGCCGGCTTCGAGGAATTTGAGGAGGCCGGTGCGGAAGATTTCGAATTTTTGCATGCCTTCAGGGAGATGGCCTTCGAAGGAGTTTTGCTGTTTTTTGAGCCACGGGACATGGGCGTAGCTGAAGAGGGCGACGCGATCGGGGGTGAGGGTGAGGATTTGCTCGACGGTGTGGGCGAAAGTTTCGGCGGTTTGGTAGGGGAGGCCGTAGATGAGGTCGACGTTGACGGAGTCGAAGCCGAGGTCGCGGGCGGATTGGATCAGATCGCGAGTGAGTTCGTAAGGTTGGACGCGATTGATGGTTTTTTGAACGAGCGGGTGAAAATCCTGGATGCCCATGCTCAGGCGGTTGAAGCCGAGCTTGCGGAGAGTTTCGAGATGTTCGCGGCTGGTGACGCGGGGATCGACTTCGATGCCGATTTCGGCGTCGGGAGAGAAGGTGAAATGGTCGCGCGTGAAGCCGAAGAGATCCTCGATTTGCGAGGGAGTGAGATAGGTGGGAGTGCCGCCGCCCCAGTGGAATTGGACGACGGGGCGATCTTTGGAGACGCTGCGGCCAACGCTGGTGATTTCGCGTTTTAGGATTTCGAGGTAGGGGGGCGCGACGGCTTTATTTTTTTGAATGATGACGTTGCAGGCGCAGAAGAGGCAGAGGCTTTCGCAGAAGGGGATGTGCATGTAGAGCGAGACGGGGGATTTGGCGGCGTCGGCCTGGGCGTGGACTTTTTCGAGGTCGGCGGGGCCGAAGGAATCGTTCCAGACGGGGGCGGTGGGGTAGCTGGTGTAACGAGGGCCGGGGCGGTTGTAGCGGGCGAGAAATTCTTCGCTGACGCGGAGTTCTTCGCGCATGGATTGGAGGGTTGGATTTGCGAGCGTCATGAGAGAGTTCCGTGGCCGGTGCGTGCGGCAACAACGGCAGGTGGGGCAAGCCCCACCCCTACAGGTTCTTGCGAAATGGGTTGTTGGCCGGTTTGGATGAAGAGTTGGGCGTTTTCTACCGGGGTATTTTGCAGAATGCCGTGGCCTAGATTGAGGATGTGGCCGGTGCCGGCGAGTGAGGCAACGGCTTGCTGGGTGGCGCGGCGGATTTCTTCGGGTGGGGCGAAGAGGACGGCGGGGTCGACGTTGCCTTGGATGGCGATTTTGGGGCCGAGTTTTTCGCGGAGGGGGCGCATGTCGATGCGCCAGTCGACGCTAAGGACGTCGGCACCGGAACGGGCTACGGCGGGGAGCAAATGATGAGAGGCTTTGGTGTAGTAGATGACGGGGGTTTGTGGGGCGGCAGAGGCAAGGGCGGAGATGATTTCTTGAACGGCGGGGAGAGCGAACTCTTCATAGTCGCGCAAGGAAAGTTCGCCGCACCAGGTGTCGAAGAGCTGAACGGCGGCGGCTCCGGCGGCGATTTGCGCTTTTAGATAGGGGATGGTGGCTTGCGCGATGCGATGGAGGAGGTCGCGAAAGGTGGCGGGTTCGCTGAGAAGGAAACTTTTTACGGTGGCAAAGCCTTCTTTGGTGCGGCCTTCAACCATGTAGCAGGCGAGGGTCCAGGGGGCGGCTGCAAAACCGAGAACGGGAACGGTGGGGCCAACTTCGCGGACGATGCGGCGAATGGCTTCGGGGAGGAAGGCGGTTTCGACTTCGGGGTCGAAGAGTTTTAGCTTTTCGACATCACGCTTGGAGCGGACGGGATCGGGGAGATTGGGGCCGGAGTCGCCGAGTTCGAGTTTGAGGCCCATGGCTTCCGCGGGAATGAGGATGTCGGAGAAAACGATGACGGCGTCAACGCCGAGCAAGCGAAAGGGTTGGAGGGAGACCTCAACGGCGAGATCGGGAGTTTTGCAAACCTCGAGAAACGGGTGATTGGCGCGAATGGCGCGATACTCGGGGAGATAGCGGCCGGCTTGGCGCATCATCCAGACGGGAAGGCGCGGGAGGGTTTCGCCACGGCACGCACCGAGGAATAAGTCTTTTCGATTGAGAGGGGCGGAGGTGGTCATCATGCGCCTATCGAAGAGGATAGCAAATCCGGGGGATGATTGCAGAAGGCGAAACTCTAAAAATGAAACTCGAAAGGCGAAACTCGACAAACGAAACTTGAAATACGAAGCTCGAAAAGGAGGAGCCAAGGGTTGTGCGGGGTGACTCTCGGGTGGGCTATACTCTGGGGAACGTCCAAAACACTGAGTTGGGTTGCGGCGCGACTGGAGATGCCGGGCCCGACCGTGGTGAAAACAGGATCGTGGAATTCATGAGTCATTTGTTCTTGGTTTTGACGATTGTCGCGTACGTGGGAAGCCTGGTTTTTTACTTGGGCTTTCTGAACACGGGCAAGGAGACGGTGGGGCGTTTGGCGACGCTGCTCCTTGGGATTGGGCTTGTGGCGCATTATTTCGCGCTCTTGGAACGATCGCGCGGTCTGCACACCGTTCCGTATCATGATCTTTATGGGTCGATGTCGCTGTTTGGGTGGCTATTGGCGCTGACGTATTTGGGGCTGGAGCTTTTTCACCGGCAGAGGTCGGTGGGAGCGTTTGTATTGCCGTTCATTCTTGTGTTTTTTTTGGCGGCACATCTGGCGCCTGCAGATCGATTGTCGCCGGCACCGGCACGGGGAGTGGTGTTTGCGTTTCACGTAACGCTGAGCATTCTGGCGTATGCAGCGTTCGCACTTTCGGCTGTTTTCAGCTTGATCTTTTTGGGAGAAGAGCGGCTTTTGCGAAGCCGCAAGATGAGCAATGTGGTGTGGCGGCTTCCGCCGTTGGAATTGCTGGAGCGGATGAGCCGGTCGAGCGTTTTCGTTGGGCTTGTGTCGATCGCGATTGGGACGGTGTTGGGATTCGTGTGGGTAGACCGGCTGCACGGGCAAATTTGGTACTACGATCCGAAATATGTGATTACGCTGGTGGTGCTGCTGCTTTACGTACTTTATTTTCAACTGGCGCGGACGGCGGCTTGGCGCGGGGCGCGGGCGTCGAAGCTGTGCATCTTTAATTTTTTCGTGGTGGTGATGAGCTTTACGGTGGTGAATTTGTATTTGTCGCAGAGTCACCGGTATTTTTAGAAGGGAAGTGAGTAGTGGGTAGTGAATAGTGAGTAGTGCGAAGAAGGTGAGAGTCTGCCGTTCAGTTGAAAGCGTGGGCGGCGAGTAGGCGGGTAGACGGTAAAAACGAGTATTTTTCGCTCTGGGGCTCGGGTTCGGTTTGTCCGGGAGCATGGGATAAGCGGTGGTGGAGTAGGAATGGAAATTGTTCTTGTCGGATTGAACCATCGGACGGCGCCTGTTGAGGTGCGCGAACGGGTGTCGTTCACGGCGGAACAATCGCGAAAGGCGGCGGAAGAGTTGAGGTCGCGAGGGATTTTACAAGAGACGCTGGTGCTCTCGACGTGCAACCGCAGCGAGATTTATGGCGTGCCGCCGGAGAGTTCGCATGAGTGCGCGCCGGGACTGTCTTCCTTTTTGAGCGAATTTCATTCCGTGCGGCCGGATGTGCTGGGAATATCGCTCTATCATCATTACGACCGGGAGGCGGTGCGGCATCTTTTCCGTGTTTCAGCAGGATTGGACTCGATGCTGCTTGGCGAGGCGGAAATTCTTGGGCAGGTGCGCGAAGCATATCGGTATGCGCACGAGTATGGCGCCACGGGCCCGGTGCTGAACCGATTGTTTCAGGGCGCGCTGGAAGTTGGGAAACGCGTGCGTTCGGAGACGGAGTTGGGAACGCGGCCCATGTCGGTGGCGTCCGCAGGAGTAAAGCTGGCGGAGCGCATCTTCGGAAAGATGAACGAACGAAGCGCGCTTGTGCTGGGAGCGGGAACGATCAGCGAGCAGGTCGTGAATCAGCTGAGGGACCGAGGCATTGCGCGGCTGTACATCATGAACCGTTCGCGGGAGCGGGCAGAGGAGTTGGCGGTTCGCGTGGGCGGAAAAGTTGTGGCGTGGGGTGAGTGGGAAACGGCGCTGACGGCGGCGGACGTGGTGGTGGCTTCGGTGGCCTCGGAAGAGCCGGTGTTGCGGCGGGAGATTTTGCAGGCGGCCATGTCGGCCCGCGGAAATCGCGCACTTTTTCTGATGGATTTGGGAATGCCGCGCAATGTGGAGGCTTCCGCGGCGGAACTTTATAACACGTATGTCTACAATATTGACGACCTTACGGAGATCGTCGAACAGAACCGGCACGCGCGCGAGAGCGAAGTTCCGAAAGCGGAAACGATCGTGGACGAGCACGTGGGGAAGTTTCTTTCCTGGCAGGCGAGTGTGGAATTGGTGGGATTGGTGGAGGCTCTGCGTGCTCGATTGAAAGAGGAGAGAGCGGCCTTTATTCATGCGCGGATGGAGAGCATGAATCATCTGAGCGCGATGGAACGAGATCGAATGGAATCGATGATGGACGAATTGCTGGAGAAATTGCTTCTGGAACCGGCAGAACGGCTGCGCGGGGAAAAAGAACTTCGGCGCAAGATTCAGAATGTGGAAGCGTTGCGCGATCTTTTTTTGTCAAACCGGGAGAAGCCGTGAGACATCTGCGTATCGGCACGCGCGGCAGCGTGCTTGCAAAATGGCAGGCGGAGTATGTGCGAAACAACTTTTCGCGGGCGCGGGAATCGAAACGGAAATCGTGATCATCAAAACGTCGGGCGATAAGCTGCAATCGTCTCCCCTTACGCAAATCGGGGGTAAGGGAATTTTTATCAAGGAGCTGGAAGAAGCGCTGCTTGAGGAGACGATTGATCTGGCGGTGCACAGTGTGAAGGACGTGCCCACAGACACGCCTTCGCGGCTGATGTTTCCGGCAGTGTGCCGGCGCGCGGATGTGCGAGATTGTCTGGTAGGGGCGAACGGGGCGACGCTGGGGAGTTTGCGGTGGGGCGCGCGGGTGGGCACGGGCAGTTTGCGGCGTCAGGCACAGCTTCGGCATCTTCGGCCGGATTTGGACGTGCGGGATTTGCGGGGGAATGTGGATACGCGGCTACGAAAGGTGGAGAGCGGCGAGTACGAAGCGGTGATGCTGGCGAAGGCGGGGCTTGACCGCTTAGGCTGGAGCGGGAGGATTACGGAAACGTTGTCGCCCGAGGTTTTTTTGCCTGCCGTGGGACAGGGAGCGATCGCGGTCGAGTGCCGGTTGAAAGACACGGAAGCGGCGGAGGTAGTCGGCGGGCTGGACGATGCGGAGACGCGAACGGCAATTATCGCGGAACGGTCGTTGCTGGCCGCGCTGCAGGGCGGATGCCAGGTGCCGCTCGGGGCTTGGGCGCGGATCGAGCGTGGCGAACTTGTGCTGGAAGCGTGTGTGTGTTCGGTGGACGGCTTGCAGTATGTAAAGCAGAGAGCTACCGCGCCGGCGGAGAAAGCGGCGGAGCTTGGCGGGCACATGGCGAATTTGTTGATGGAAGCGGGGGCGCAGAGCATTCTGGAAGAGGTGAGCCGTCAACGTGGCTGACGCAATCGCATTTCCACTGGAAGGAAAAGTCGTCATCGTCACGCGAGCCGAAGCGCAGAGCAACGAGCTTTGCGAGGAGTTGAAGGCCCGGGGCGCGATCGTCAAAAGGTTGCCATTGATTTCGTTTGCGCCGCCGGAGAATTATGACGCGCTGGACGAAGCGTTGTCTCGCATCGAAGCATTTGATTGGATTTTATTTACAAGCGCAAACGCAGTTCAGGCGGTTGAGCGGCGGGGAGAGCAGCTGGGGATTGCTTTCGACGAACTCGCGAAGTTACCGCTAGCCGCGGCTGTCGGTCCGGCCACTTCCAATGCTGCGGAAGGCGTTGGATTCTCGGTAGAGTATGTGGCGGTGGACCATAGCGGAGCGGGGCTCGCAAGGGAACTTGGAACGGAGCTACGAGGCAAGAAAGTTTTTTTGCCGCGAAGCGATCGAGCAAATTCGGAATTGCCGGCGGCGCTTCGAAAAGCCGGCGCGTTGGTGACGGACGTCGTGGCGTATAGGAATTTGCCGCCGAACGGCACGGATCGCGACAAGTTAGGCGAGATCCTTAGAGATGGAGTGGATGGGGTATTGTTTTACAGTCCGAGCGCGGTGCAAAACTTTTTGGAGCTGCTGGGACGGGAGCGGTTGGCGGCGGTGCAGGGGAGAGCGGTAATGGTGGCCATCGGGCCGGCAACGGCGGCGGCATTGAGTGGTGCGGGGATTCAGAGGATTGCACGAGCTTCGGATACGACGACAAAAGCGGTCATCGAGGTGTTAGTGGGGCACTTGGCGCGGACGAAGAGAAGATCGGCGGTTGGAGCAAAAGAGGAATGAGCTTTCCTACACAGCGGCCGCGGCGTCTGAGGCGAAGCGAGGGGCTCCGTGGATTGGTGCGCGAGACGCGGTTGACGACCGCGGGAATGATCTATCCGATGTTTGTGTGCCCGGGTACGAAGGTGCGCAAAGAGGTTGGTTCGATGCCCGGTGTGCACCAGCAATCCGCCGATGAGATCGTCGAAGAGTGCAGGGAAGTGGAAGCGCTGGGACTGCCTGGAGTCATTCTGTTTGGATTGCCGGAAACGAAGGATGCGAGGGGAACAAGCTCGCTTTCGGAGCAGGGGGTGGTGCAGCGCGCGATCGAAGGGATTCGAAAAGCGAAGCTGAAGCTGTTGGTCATCACCGACGTTTGCCTGTGCGAATATACGGACCACGGGCACTGCGGCGTGATCGAGAATGGAGATGTGGCGAATGACGCGACGCTGCCAATCCTTGCGGAGCAGGCGTTATCGCACGCACGCGCCGGAGCGGACATCGTTGCACCGTCGGACATGATGGATGGCCGGGTGGCGGCGATTCGGAAAACGCTCGACGAGCACAAATTCAGCGAGGTTGCCATCCTTGCGTACGCCGCCAAATACTGTTCGGGATTTTACGGACCCTTTCGCGAGGCGGCGGATTCGGCGCCGCAATTCGGCGACCGCCGCAGCTATCAGATGGATCCGGCGAATGCGCGCGAGGCTTTGAAAGAAGTTGCGCTCGATTTGGAGGAAGGCGCGGACATGGTGATGGTGAAGCCGGCGCTGGCGTATCTGGATGTAATCCGGCGCGTGCGCGACGGGTTTGACGTTCCGGTGGGAGCGTATAACGTGAGCGGGGAGTACGCGATGGTGAAGGCCGCGGCGCAGAAAGGCTGGCTGGACGAGAAACGGGTGGCGCTGGAAATCTTGACGGGGATTCAGCGTGCGGGGGCAGATATTATCTTGACGTACCACGCGAAAGACGCGGCGCGATGGTTGAAGGCGTGATGGGTTCGGCTGAGCATTCATGAGCGCAACACCTACAAAATCCAGAGTGGAGCGACGGCGTTCGAGGGAGATCTTCGAGCGCGGCGAAAAGATTCTGGTTGGAGGCGTGAACAGCCCGGTGCGCGCGTTTCGTTCGGTGGGAGGCGATCCACTGATCATCGAGCGCGGAAGCGGGCAATACCTTTACGACGCCGACGGGAACGAATTGCTCGACTACGTTTGCTCGTGGGGAGCCATGCTGCTGGGGCACGCAAATCCCGCGGTGACGCAAGCGATTGGAGAGCAGGCACAGCGCGGAACGAGCTATGGGGCGACGACGGAGCTGGAAGTCGAACTCGCCACGATGATCACGCAGGCGATTCCGGCGATCGAGAAGATCCGGTTCGTATCGAGCGGAACAGAGGCCACGATGAGCGCAGTGCGTCTGGCGCGCGGAGTGACCAAACGCGATTTTATCCTGAAGTTTGAGGGTTGCTACCACGGGCATGCGGATAGTTTTCTTTCGCAAGCGGGTTCCGGACTGGCCACATTGGGAATCGCAGAGTGTCCGGGCGTTCCTCAGGCGCTCGCGGAATTGACGTTGAACGCTCCTTACAATGATTTGGGGGCGGTCGAGCGATTATTTTCGCAGCATAAAGAGAAGATTGCGGCAGTCATTATTGAACCGGTAGCAGCGAATATGGGAGTGGTCGAACCGGCCTCCGGATTTCTGAAGGGGCTGCGCGAAATCACGAAGCGAAATGGGGCACTGCTGATCATCGACGAAGTGATCACCGGATTTCGCATGCACTTTGGCGCGGTGCAGGAACTGGCTGGTGTGCAGGCTGATCTAACGACGCTGGGAAAAATTATCGGAGGAGGTCTGCCGGTCGCGGCGTACGGCGGCAGCGCTGAGCTGATGGATCATGTGGCGCCGCTGGGGCCGGTTTATCAGGCGGGGACGCTCGCGGGGAATCCGCTGGCGATGCGTGCGGGGATTGCTACACTCAAGCAGCTGACGCGGGCGGGATTGTACGCTGGTATCAACGAGCAGGCCGGCCGGCTCGTGGCAGGGCTGCGGCAGGCGCTGGAGGAGAGTGGAATTCCCGGGACAGTTAACGCAGCGGGCTCTTTGGCGACGCTGTTCTTTACGGCGGAGCCGGTGCGAAATTACACCGATGCAAAGCGGGCCGACACGAGACGATACGGGCGATTCTTCCGGGAGATGCTGGACCGAGGCATATTTCTTGCGCCATCGCAGTTTGAAGCTGCGTTCGTTTCGGCGGCGCACAGCTCTGAAAACATTACTCGAACCATTGCGGCCGCGCGAGATTCTCTGAAGGCCATCGCCCTGGAACCGACTGCTTAATTTCCAAAGGAGTGCAAAACTATGCCCGAGGGTATCGAACTGCCAGAAGCGCATGAAGAGCATGAGGGCAATCCATTTCTGATTCCGGTTTCGGTAACGATCTCGATTCTTGCCGTGCTGGTGGCCGGGGTCACGCTGCTTGGCCATCGGGCCCATACAGAGGAACTGCTGCTACAGTCGCAAGCGACGGATCAATGGTCTTACTATCAGGCGAAAAACATCCGGCTGCACGAAATGCAGGGATTCGCTGACATGCTCGCCACGCTGGCTCCGGCGGATAAGGAGAAGACAGCAACGGCGGCGGAGAAATACAAAAAAGAAGTAGAGCGTTATGAAGGCGACAAAGAGGACATCAGCGAGAAGGCCAAGGATCTGGAGAAAGAGCGCGACTTCGTGAGCCGCCGGGCAGACCGCTTCGACGGGGGCGAAGGACTCATCGAGGTTGGACTGGTGATTTGCTCGATGACGCTGCTCACCAAACGGCGGCTATATTGGTTTGCTGGAATGCTGATTGGGGCGGGCGGCGTCGCGTTTGCGTTAACGGCGTTTTTGGTTCATTAAAGAGAGCTCGCGCGAAGATCTTCGCTAGGCGTGCGCCGGCGGTTGCGAGCCTCTCAGCCGCATGATTTCTTTTGTCAAGTCTTCAAGACGGCCTATCAGTTCCTGATGCCGGACGTCTTCGGTTGCGGGCTTTTTTCCTGCAAAGGTGAGCGTGCCGCCGGGCTCGAGAATGCATTTGTCGACGTCTTCCAACGAATCAAAGCCCTGTTTCCGCGCGGCAGCTTCGAGCTGCGAGGCGGTGATCAATTCTTTCTTCAACCGCTCAACATTCACTTTCCCACTCTCGATTAAGACGTCTGATTTTCCTTCCACGATCTGGTCCAATTTGCTGTGGCCGTAAAGAAAACGGACCACGAGGTAGTTGATGAGGAGCAGGGAAGTAGCGCCGATTAGGCCGCCGGAGACGCTGTTGTCGTCGCCGATGATGGCGTTTTGCACGGTGTTTGATAGAGTCAGCAAAACGACGAGATCAAAGGGATTGAGCTGCACGAGCTCACGTTTGCCGGAAAGCCTAAGGCCCACCACCAGGAACATGTAGACGATGATTGGGCGGAGAATTTTCTCCAGCAGCGGCAACCCCAGGACGAACATATCTTTCCAGATGTCATGTGTCGGCACATCGCCTCCTAAGACCAAGCGGATATTTTCCAAAAATCGAGCACGAGAAGATTTGACCAGAAACGAAGAGGAGGGTAGCACGCTCGGCTCGGAGGGAAAAGCAGGCCAGTTTCGGCGGGACCGGCTTAAGCGCGCAACCTGTACTTTCGTACAGTCATGTTTTCGCAACAGGACAGTCTGATCCCCTCACCGGAATCCGCTAATTCGCTATGATTAATCGTTTCGACAATCCATATCCCGTAAGGTCGTTCTAGAACGCGATCGTAAGGCGGAGGAGATCGTATCCACCGCAGTCCCTTGGGGTACGAAAACGTCTACACTAGCAGCGACCCTATGTCACAACGCCCCGCTCTCGAACCGAATCTATCTGCCACGCCCGAGCAATTATCCGCCTTGCTCGATTGCGCACGCGAGCTTCTGGCCATTCTCAGCCCGGACGGAATCATTCTGCATGCGAGCACGGGATCGGCACGCGTGCTCGACTTGCGTCCTGAAGAACTCGTGGGCAGAGCGCTCTCGGAGTTCGTGCACGCGGATGACGAGAAGGCCGCGCGGGGTCTTCTGCAGAAAATAGATGAAGCGCCGAACGGGACGCGAAAAGTACGCTGCCGACTGCGAGGTAAAACCGGAGAGTGGCGCTGGTTCGAGGCGACGATAAGCAACTGTTTGGGGAATCCGTCTGTCGACGGTTTGGTGGCGAGTTTCGTGGATGTAACGGCGCTGCATCGCATGGAAGCCGAGCGGCAGGTTATCTCGGAAATCGTCCATGCATTGAATCAGACGGCTAACCTGGATCAGTTGCTCGAAGGCATCCACCAGGCGCTCAAGAAAGTTCTCTATGCGGAGAATTGTTTTGTCGCTTTGCACGACGAAAAAGAAGACACTTTCTACTTTCCTTTTTTTGAAGATCAGTACGACGTGGTGCCGCCGCCCCAAAAAGTCGGACGCAGTTGTACAGCGTTTGTTTTTCGCACCGGCAGCGCCATGCTCATTCCGCAATCCGAGTTTGACCGGCTTGCGCAGCAGGGCGAGGTCGAACTCGTCGGTTCGCCTTCTCCGGCATGGCTAGGCGTACCGCTGAAAACGCCGCGAGCGACCATCGGCGTTCTCGTTGTGCAGCACTATCAGAATGAGAGCGCGTACGACATGCGCGATCTCGAGTTCCTGGATTCCGTCGGTGGGCACATCGCCCTGGCGATTGAACGGCGGCGCTCCGAAGAATTGTTGCGCAAAAGCGAATCTGTCTTCCGGCTACTTTTTTCGCACAATCCGCTGCCAACCTGGGTGATGGACGACGAAACGTTGCAGTTCATACAAGTAAATGAGGCGGCAGTGCGGCAGTACGGTTTTGCACCAGAAGAATTTAGCCGGATGACTTTGCTCGACATCCGGCCGGAAGAAAAGAGCGCGTCGCTCGACGTGCGCCCGCGTACGGATGATTCCGCCGGGCGTTTCCAGGGAGTATGCAAGCACCGCAAAAAGGACGGAAAGGATTTTGAAGTCGAATTGATCTCACACCAGTTTGACTATGCCGGGCGAAGAGTGCGTCTCGTGGTAGCGCAGGATATCAGCGAGCGGCATATTCTGGAACAGCAACTCCGCCAGGCGCAGAAAATGGAAGCTGTGGGAAGGCTGGCCGGCGGCGTGGCGCACGATTTCAACAATCTTTTGATGGTCATCAAGGGCCATACCGAGCTTTTGATGAATGCCTTGCCACATGTGGACCCCATGTCGAGAAAAATCTCGCAGATCGATCGCGCCGCGGACCGCGCGGCGGCGCTCACGAAGCAACTCTTGGCGTTCAGCCGGATGCAGGTTCTGCAGCCCCGCGTCATGAATCTGAACGGGGTAGTCGAGGATATGGGCAAACTCCTGCCGCGGTTGATTGGCGAAGATGTCGAGCTAGGGATTCGGATGGCGCAGGACCTCGGCAAAATTCGCGTGGACGCCAGCCAGATGGAACAGATCATTATGAATCTAGCGGTGAACGCCCGGGACGCCATGCCGGCAGGCGGCCGGTTGATCATCGAAACTTCGAATGCCGATCTCGACCGTACGTACAACACGACTCATCCGATCGTGAAACCTGGGCGTTACGTGTTGCTCGCCGTCTCGGATACGGGCACGGGAATGGACGCGGAAACGCAAGCGCACATTTTCGAGCCGTTTTTCACGACGAAGGAGCCGGGCAAAGGAACCGGGCTCGGGCTCGCGACGGTATATGGTGTCGTGAAGCAAAGCGGCGGGTTCATCTGGGTTTACAGCGAATTGGGCAAGGGAACTTCATTCAAGATTTATCTCCCACGCGTGGACCAGCCCGAGGACAAGGGAAGCCTGCCGGTGGCTTTTTCGGAAGCTCCTCGCGGCACAGAAACGATCCTGCTTGCGGAGGATGAGCAAGACGTACGGGAAGTGGCACGCGAGTTCTTGGAATCCGGCGGCTATACGGTCATTGAAGCGCACAATGGCGCCGAGGCGCTGCGCCTGGCAGCCGAGCACAACACAGCCGTCGACCTGCTTGTAACCGATATGGTCATGCCGGGCATGACCGGGAAAGAGCTGGCGGTGAGATTGCAGCACCAGCATTCGGGGCTTGGCGTGATTTATATGTCTGGCTACAGCGAGCAGACGGCAGCGGAAACGACGCAAGTCGATGCAAGTATGCGGCTGCTGACCAAACCGTTTAGCCGCGGCAGCATTTTGCGCGCAGTGCGGGAAGCTCTCAACGTCCCACGCAATTCCTGACAAGCTGGCGCCCGCACAGCGGTACTTTCACGTGCGCACTCAAACTATCTTTGGATGTTTGCGATGCCAGTCGGTGTGAAGCTGGAAGGTTCGCGCCGCTTGAATCACGGCAAAGTCGTCGCCGGCGCGCGCCACGAATTGCAATCCAACGGGAAGATTATTTTCGGTGAAGCCGCAGGGAACAGACAGGGCCGGAAGGCCGCAGAGATTGCCGATGGCGCCAAGCGGATCCGGGAAAGAGAAATCGGTTTCTAGATTTGCCTCGAGCGGAGAAGCAGGAACAGGCTGGGCAGCCGTTACGAGAACGTCAAACGAGTCGAAAACAGTTTCCATCTTTTTCTGCAAGATTTCACGAACGCTCAGCGCGCGCAGATAATCGGCGGCGGAATACTGTTCATTGACGTAGCCCGCGATTTGGCCGAGAGGGTCCGTCAGTTCACTGACGCGTCCGGAACGAATCAACGTTCGAAACGACGCGGCACACTCCGCGGCAATGATGACGTTCGCGGCGTCTTCGAACGGCCCATCGGGAAGCGAAGCCGATCTCACACTGGCAAAATATTTGCGCAGCAACTTTTTCCGCGGCCAGCAGAGCCTTCGCCACTCCGGAATCCAGTTTTTTCCACGCGTTCGGTGAGCCAGCCGACCTTCAATGGCCGCGCTTTCAGGTCCAGGGACGGAGAATAGGTGAACGCACCTTTATCGATGGGCACCGTGCTGCGATCTTTCGGGTCATGCCCGGCAATGGCGGCGAAGATGCGCGCGCAGTCTTCCGCGCTGCGCGCCAGCGGGCCGATTTTGTCCATGGAAGGCGCAAGCGCCATGGCGCCGAAGCGGCTCACGCGCCCATAGGTGGGCCGCAGGCCGCTGACCCCGCAGAACGCCGATGGACAAATGATGGAGCCCCAAGTTTCCGTTCCGATCGCAAAGGCGGCAAGCCCCGCGGCAACAATCGCTGCGGAGCCGGACGAAGATCCGCACGTCCAGCATTTTGTGTCCCACGGATTTTTCGTCGCACCTTGCAGCGATGCGGAGGCAAAGCGATAGCCCATGCCTCCCGCCAACTCGATCATGGACGCTTTACCGATGAGAATCGCTCCGACGCGGTTCAGATGTTCAATCACCGTCGCGTCGTAGTCGAAGACTTGATTGGCGAAGGGCTTCGCGCCCCAGGTCGTTGGGACTCCTTTTGCCGCGAGCAAATCTTTGGCGGCATAGGGGATGCCATGTAAAGGCCCGCGATAATGACCATGTTGGATTTCTTTTTCGGCAGCTTTGGCTTGATCGAGTGCGGTTTCCGGCGTTAAGCGTGCGTAGGCGTTAAATCTGGGACCGAGCTTCGCACTGCGGTCGAGGTAGAGTTGCGTGAGATCGACTGGCGAGAGTTTCCTGGTCTCGATGCGCTTGGCAAGTTCACTTAGCGGCAGATAGAAGATTTCTTCGGTGGGCATGTGAGAGTACGCTCAAGGTTTATTCGTTGGGGCGCCGGCGGACTGAGGAATAACCGCAGGTTCTGTTTTCTTTTCCCGCTCGATGAGTGGCTTCAAATAGAGCGCCGGGCTATCGCCATTTTCGATCGTATACGCGCGGAGGCGGTCAAGGGGTTCCTGGGCTGCATAAGAGAGGCGCCGAAGATCGGCCTTTTGCGTGTCAGAAAACCGCGACGCATAAACAGCAAGAATGGCCTGATACCGCGCTTCAGACTCCGCCTGAGCTTCGGCGGAAAGTGAGGGCGTGCTTGGTGTTTGCGTGATGGAAGGCGCCGCGGCCAGCGTTGGTGCAGCGAGCGCTCCGGCAGGAACCATTGTGACAGCGGAAGCCAACGCCGCCCGCCGGGCAAACTCACGCCGCGTAATGGCTGAACTGCTCTTGTCATCCATGGGGCCCCCAAAGTCGCAAAAATGGATACGCGAAGAGCAAAGAGCGAAGCTACCGAATTCGTCCCGCAGCGTCAACATTAGGATTTAACGCCCCCAAAAAGCAGGGTTGATTTCCGGCGCTTACTCGACTCGCGTCAGCGTTTGTATCTGGAGTTCCAGTGCCTGCGTGTATTGCCGCTCGATCTGCATTTCGGTTTGCAGTTTTTTGACCAGGAGATCGAGGCGAGCGATTTCAGAGCGCAGCTTTTGTATGTCCGCAGCGGTCGGAGCCGGCCTGCCCGAAGGCTTGAGCCTGCTTGCTGCAAATTCTGCTGAGCCATTGCGGCATCAGTCGGCCGCGGGCTTGTAAACGCTTCGGCAAGCGCGCGAGGCCAGATGGATTCCGGAACGCGCTGGTCTCCGGCGTTAGGAGGAGGAGCGAGTTGCCGCTGAGCGGGCGGCGGAGGCGGCGGTGCGAATAGACTGTTGAGAGCGCTTGGCGTCGCGGGTCGTTCTACGACTGGTGCATCCGCGGCGCGTTTCGGTTCCAACAAGCTCTTAACGCGTCCAATCAATTCTTGCGGCTGAAAGGGCTTGCGAATCAGTTCGTCCGCCTTTACCGCCACCGCCTTGTCGGCGACGCTTTTATTCACCACGCCGGACATCAGCACCACGGGAACGCCGCCGTAATCGGGATGTTGCTTAATCTGGCTGCAAACGGAATAGCCGTCCTGGTCCGGCATTATCACGTCGGTGATGACGACGTCGGGCTTGTTCTGCTCGAACTGGGCGAGCGCGGACGCGGCATCCGCGCAGGTGATCACGTTGATGCTTTCCCGGCGAAACGCGATTTTGATGACTTCGCGCATGGTTGCGCTGTCATCGATGAAATAAACCGTTGGTGTGCGCTTCGCTTCCGTTTCATTCAGCGGTGGAACAGTCATCGCTTCGCTCATAGCGCTTCCTTGTCCGCCATGTCGCGTTCTCCCTCATCGAACTCGCGCATGGCATCGAGCATCAAATCGGTCGCCGAGCGCAACACCGTGCGCTGCGGTGAAGTGGTCCCATAAGCAAATTTGTAGACGCCGGAGCCGCCCTGCACGCAGCCCTTCAAAATGTGGATGACGGCTTCGTCGCCGAAAAGGCTGCCGCATTCCGCGTGGGTGATTTCTCCTGCGTCAAAGAAAAGTACGGCATCGGTTTCGCCTGCATTGATGTGCAGCGCGCCGGTTTGATGAGCGTGTCCGAGCATTTGCATGACGCCGGTGAGGTCGTGGTGCGTCAGGCTGCCGCTGAGGCTGGTGTCCGACTGGGCCAGCATCTGCGTCGGCTGAAACCCCTCCGCTTTGCTGACGATGATGCTCTTGACGTGCGAAGCGATCGCCGCGGGCGCGGTCTGGCGGTCTATGTAATCGTCGCAACCCGCTTGAAAAGCTTCCATTAGCGCGCGCTGGCTGCCGTCTCCGAGCGCAATAATTTGCAAGGAAGCATTTTTCGGGTCCGCGTGAATGATTTTGGCAATTTCGAGAGCACCCATTTCGCGCATACTTGTGGAACACAGAATGGCGGAAGGGGCGTCGTATTCGATGGTAGTGAGAGCGTACGCCGCTTGGGTACTCGAAATGACTTCGAAGCCCTCGCGCTTCAGTGCATCGCCAAGGCGCTTCGCGAAGTACACATTGCTATCGATCAGCAGAATTTTCGGCCCGCGTCCCGGAAGCATCACGGCCTGGCCTCCAGAGCAGCGGCAGGGGCGCTGGCGGTGGACAATTCCTCCGCGCCGGGCGTAAGCGCATCCAAATTCAGGACTTCAATCACTTCGCCATTGTGCGAAATCCAACCGGCCACGTGAGGGGCGTCTGCTTCGCCCGCGTTAGTCATTTCCGCGGCAATCAATTCGCAGTCGCCGGTTACCGGTAGAGCTACCCATTCGGACTTCTCGCCATAATGGCGAACGGCAATCAGATAAAAGCGGCGCGAAGTAAGCCCCTTGCCAAGCAACTTTTCCGCTACGTCGCAAACAGGAACGATCCGGCCACGGCGCAAAATCACGCCTTCGAGCTTTGGCGTGCGATGAGGAAATCGGAAGATGCGGCTCGGGGCCACCAACTCCGAGATTTGCACGGCGGCAACGGCAAAGCGCCGCTCGCCAAGCCGCAGAAGAACGAAGGATTGCGAAGCAGATTCGACGGGCGGATTCATTCCGGCAAGTCCATCCCTTCGCCGGCGAGTTCGTCGGGCAGTGTTTCCGCGACAAGGGAAGCGTCCAGCAGAGCAAACTCATCGGCGGTCAAGAAGCCTTCGGGGTTCACAACGGGGATCACGTTTTGATCCAGCGCGGTCAATCCGCGGTACCACGCCCGTTCTTCGTGGCAATAGGCGAGCGGAAGCGCCTGCAAGCGGGTCATGGTGGCCATCTTATCGATGCCATCGACCAATAGGGCGGTGCGAGTTTTTCGAAGAACGAAAACAAGTCCAGCCGCCGCGGCGGGCAAGCCAAAGTGTGCGGCTCCACTCACGACGTAGAGCGCTTTCTCTCCGCGCCGCACCACGTGCCTCACTTTTCGTAAGGTCGGCAGATCGATTCCCGTCGCGGCCCCCGAAAGGCTGTCCACGCTTCGGACTTCTTGGACGGAGGCGGAAGAAACGGCAAAAGGCTGTCCGGAAATACGGAAAAGAATGAGCTGCTCCGTGCGCGCAGCAGCATGGGGCTTCGCAGGTGGTGCAGCCACACGCATTAGCGGACTCCCACGGGTGTCGTACGGCAAATTCCGATGACGCGTTTTTCTATGGCCGGATAAATGTCATCGATTCCGAGAACTTGATCGACCGCGCCGGCTTTGATGGCTTCCGCGGGCATGCCAAAGATGACGCACGTCGCCTCATCCTGAGCCAGCACCAAGCCGCCTGCCGTTTTGATCGCTTTCGCGCCATTCGTGCCGTCGTTGCCCATGCCTGTAAGAATCGCGCCGATGCTCATCGCGCCAGCATAGGCGGCGACGGATTCCATGGTCACGTCAATGTTCGGCAAGTAACCGCTGATTCGGCCACTGGAGCCATCCAACTGGATGCGCCCAGTTGGAGTGACGCGCAGGTGTTGGCCACCGGGACAAATGTAAAACGTGCCTGGTTGCAGAGATTCGTTCGGCTCCGCTTCTTTGACGCGGATGCCGGTAAACTCGGCGAGCTGCGCCGCGTACTGCGTGGTGAAGGCGGCCGGCATGTGCTGCACGAGAATGACGGCAGCTGGGAATTCGCGCGTGAAGCCAGGCGCTAGCCGCATCACGGTCGCGGGACCTCCCGTCGACGCAGCCAGCACGACAACGGGGAATCGCTGGTCGAGCCCTGAACTTGCCGCAGGACGCGGCGCGACAGGTGGCGCGGGAGTTGCCGAAGCGCCGTTCGATTTCTGCACGGTCGTAGCGATCCGGGAAGCTGTGCGAACGACGCGGACCTTTGCCGCCATGCGCACCTTGCGCAGCAAGTCCTCTTTCACGCTTTGCATATCGAGGTCGATGCCGCTCGATGGCTTGGCGACAAACTCGATGGCGCCCAGCTCGAGCGCTTTCAATGTGCTGGCTGCGCCATCGCGCGATTCGGAGCTAACGATTACGATAGGGCGCGGATTCGTGGTCATGATCTGCGCCGTGGCTTGCAAACCGTCCACGTGCGGCATATTGATGTCCATGGTGATTACATCGGGCTTGAGCGATTCGGCGAGGGCGACGGCTTCGCGGCCGTCTTTTGCATGGCCGACTGACTTGCAATTGGTCGTCTGCATTGAAGATCGTTTCGAGGACTTTACGCATGAAGGCGGAGTCGTCCACGATCAGCACGCGGAACTTTTTGTTTGCGCTGGCGGCCATGGGCGTCTATGCAACCGGAACGGTTGGTCGCGCCTCCGATCCCATGAGTTGTTCGACGGCGGCGATCAGCTGATCTTCCTGCACCGGTTTCGTCAGGAAGGCTGCCGCGCCTTCCTTCATTGCGCGATCGCGATGCTTGGCGCCTGCGCGCGAAGTCACCACCATCACGGGAATGCGCCGCGTCGTTGGGCTCTGGCGCAAGTTGCACCATTAACTCGTAGCCCGTCATGCGCGGCATTTCGAGGTCGGTGATGACCAAATGGCAGCCGTGTTGCGTCACAAGTTCCGCGGCTTCCATGCCGTCGGCGGCAAGCTTTCACGCGGTAGCCGTTCTTTTCCAGCATGCGGCCGACGAACTTGCGCACGCTGATGGAATCGTCCGCGACGACGATGAGGCGTTCCTGCTCGACGCGGTCGATAGCTTCGGCAGGTATGGTTCCGCGTGCCACGGCAGCCGAACCCGGCGCGAAGATGCGCGCGGCGCTGGCGCTGGCTTGCAGCGGCCGGCGTTCCGTCGGCTCGTTCGCAACCATGCGATTCAAATCGATCAGAAGAATAAGGCTGCCGTCCGGGGCGATTGTCGTACCGGGAAAAGTTTCACGCGGCGCAGATATTCGCCGAGATTCTTGATGACGATTTCGTCTTTGCCGAGAACTTCTTCCACGACCAAACCAATCTGGCGGTTGCCCGCATTTGCCACGACCATGCGGAAATAGCCGTTCACCGGCTCGAGCGGAGGCAGACCGAGATAGGTATCGAGTCTCACGACCTCGGTGACGACGTCGCGGACTTTGGTCAGAAGCTTTCCGCCCACGTCCTCAATTTCGTCTGCACGCAGGCGCCGAATTTCTTCGACGACGGCGAGCGGCAGCGCAAAGTTGGTCACTCCGCAACGCACGAAGAGCGCAGGCGAAATGATTAAAGTCAGAGGCACTTTGAGCGTGAATTTCGTGCCTTGCCCGCTGACGCTCTGAATATCGATTTCACCATTCAGCGCGTTTAGATTTGCGCGCACAACGTCCAGGCCAACGCCGCGGCCAGCAAGTTCGGTCTTAACGGGAGCCGTAGTAAAGCCGGGATGGAACAGCATTTCGCGAAGGTCGCGCTCCGTGAGGCGATCCGCAGTCTCTGGCGAAACAAGGCCGCGCTCGATGGCGCTTAGCTTCACGCGTTCGTAGTCGATGCCGCGGCCGTCGTCTTCCACTTCAATATAAATGTGGTTGCCGCGATGATAGGCGCGGAGAGAAACCTTGCCCAGTTCCGGCTTGCCCAGCGGAGAGGCGGTCCTCGGGCCGCTCGATACCGTGCGCCACCGAATTGCGAACGAGATGGACGAGCGGATCGGAAATTTGCTGAATGATGTTGTTGTCGAGTTCGGTCTCGCTGCCGGAAAGATCGAGATCAACCTGTTTGCCAGCAGATTTCGTTGCGTCACGCACGGCGCGTGACAGCCGTCGAATACAGCGTGCCGATCGGCACCATGCGGGCCGCGGTGATTTCGTCCTGGAGATGGTGCGCGAGCTTTGTGAACTCGTCGATGTCGCCTTCAACGCGCCCGATAAATCCCTCGAGCTGCGAGAGGACTTCGTTGACGTCCGCGGAAATTTCCGCCATGGAGCGTGAAAGAATATTGAAGTCGTCGTACCGGTCCATTTCCAGTTCGCTGAAATCCGACCAGAACGAGGTGTCGCCCGAGGCCGCGTTCGTAAGCGTCTGGCGGGCTGTAGAAGGGCTCCAAGGGCCCGTCTGCCGCGTGGAACTAATGCGATTGAACTCGTATTTCTCTTGAAACTCGCCGACTTTTCCTTGCAGGCGTTCCTTCGAAAAACTCAGCGTATCGACGAGCTTTTCCAGTTCCGCCACGCGCCCAACCATTCGCGTACGGTTGATCACCAGTTCGCCGACCGTGTTCATCATGCGGTCAAGCCGCGAAAGCGCGATGCGCACGGACTTTGCAGCAGCCGCCGCGCTCGCGGGTTTGGCCGCTTTCTTTGTAGGCGTAGCAGCCGGGGCGGTTTCTTCTGCTCCCTCGGCATGAACATCTTCGCCGCTCACAGGCGCGCGACAGTCTCGGAATCCTCCACTTCGACCGGAGCAAATTCCGCAATGCGCCCGAGCAGGGAATCCACGCCCGCGCGCATGCTCTTCTCGTCGGCCCACTGTCGATGGAGCGTCTTCTTGAGAACGTCAACGGATTCGAGGCAAATGTCGACGACGGCTGGCGAAGGTTCGAGTTCGCCGTCGCGCAGACGCCCGATCAGATCTTCCACGCGGTGGGCAATCGCTCCTAATCTGCTCAGGCCGACTTGCGCCGCGGACCCTTTCACGGTATGAATCGCGCGAAATAGCTTGTTGATCTCTTCCGGGTTGTTGTTGCCTTCGAGCGAAATCAGGCAATCGCTGACCACTTGCAAATGCTCTTCGGCTTCCGGCTGAAAGAATTCCAGAATTTCGTCGGACACTTCTTCATCGGAGGGCAACGCGTCGAAATACGAACCCGTTGCGGCAGATACGACAGCCTCTTTATCGGAGGTCTTGGCGGCGTCCGCGTACGTCTGCGATTGAGGATAATTCAGCGGCGGCGGTTCCGTCGGAAACGCAAAACGATAGCGTTCTTTAAAAGCAGCGATGTCATCGACACTTTCCTTGCCCGTATCGCTGATTTCCAGGAGATCCGTTTCCAGCAGAGAAATGCCGTCCGACAAGAATTCTGTCAGCGGACCATGCAAATCGTCGCCAAGCGGCGCGTTTAGTGCGTATTGGAAGACGTGCGCGAGTTTCGCGCCAATTTCGGAAAAGCGTGGGAATCCGTAACTCGCGGAAGTTCCGCTCAGCGTATGCGCGGAAATATAGAGCCGCTCGAGATCTTCGCGGCGCGGCGAAATCTCCTGCAAGCACACTGACGTACTCCCGCAAATACTGCAGGTGCTCCGCGGCTTCCTGAAGGAACATCTCGACGGCTTCGCGGTCCGGCATGCTCACGCGCGTCCCTCCGCCACGAGTTCGGGTTTCTGTAGCTCTTCCGCCGTGGGCTTGCGGTACAAAATGCAGTCGTTCAAGACGATGGCCTGAAATTTTACCGGCATCTTCGAGATCGATTCGGAATGGCCGAGAAACAAGTAGCCGCCGGGCTCCAGCGTGTCGTAAAAGCGCTGCACCAATGCGCGCCGCCGTTCTTCGGAGAAATAGATCAGCACGTTCATGCAGAAAATCATGTCCATGCGGCCGACGTAAACGGCCGAGGCCAGATTCATCTGCGCGAACGTGACCATCTTGCGCAGCCGCGGCTTGACCTGATGTCCGCTGTTAGCCTTGCGTAAAGTGCGTCGACAATTGTTGCTCGGGCTGACGCTGCCGATGCTGCGGCCCGAGTAAACGCCGCGCTCCGCTTGCTTCAAAGCGTGCCGTCCCACGTCAGTGGCGAGAATCTCGACGTTCCACGAATCGGAGAAAGAAAGCGAATCCGCAATCGTGATGGCGATCGAGTAAGGCTCCTCGCCCGTGGAACAGCCCGCGCTCCAGATGCGCAAAGTGCGCGGATTCTTCCAAAACTTCTTGACGTGCAGTTCGGGCAGAACGCGCTTTTCGAACGCCTCATATACGCTCGGATACCGGAAAAAGCTGGTCTCTTGCGTCAACAGCCCCTCAAGCAGAGCTTCGTACTCGACATTCGATTTCCGCATGGCGCGCAACAAATCCGTCCCGCGTTCGAGTCCTTTCGCGCGCAAGTGCTCCTTCACGCGCGTGGAGAAAAATCGCGCCCGCGATTCATCAAAACAAATGCCCGTCCGCTCTTCGATCAGCATGCGGATCTCGCTCAACTCATGTTCACTAAGACCGTGCGCCGGTCCCTGCCGTTCGCTCATTACCGTCCCGCTTTAGCTCTGGTCTCTTGCCCGAGCAGAGAATCACTGTCTACCGCAGAGCGCCGGCTGGGACGGGCCGCTCGGAATCTTCCAAAACATTGCCGGACTTCGATGTCGCGCGGAATTGCGCCAAAGCTTCGTTCAGTTGGTCGGAAAGTTTCACGAGCTGGCTGACGGTGGCGACGGTTCCGCGCGTGCCTTGGGACGTCTGGCGGGTGATGCTCGAAATAATCTGCATCGCGTGCGCCACACCTTCGGTACCGCGCACCTGCTGTTTGGAAGCCAGCGAAATTTCCTGAACCAATTCCGCCGACTGGCGCACGACGTTTGAAATGGCGTCCAGCGCGCGTCCGGCCTGATCGGCCAGCGTTGCGCCGCCTTCCACTTCCTTCGTGCCTTCTTCCATGACCACCACGGCTTCGTTCGTCTCCGCCTGAATGGCCTTGATGAGTGCCGCGATGTCCTTCGTGGCGCTTCGGCTGTGTTCCGCGAATTTGCGAACTTCGTCCGCGACGACCGCGAAACCACGTCCCGCTTCACCGGCGCGAGCCGCTTCGATGGCCGCGTTCAACGCGAGCAAGTTGGTCTGCTCCGTGATGTCGTTGATGACGTTGATGATTTCCGAAATTTCCAAAGAGCGGTCGCCGAGTGACTTGATCTTCTTAGCGGTTGCTTGCACCGAAGCCCGGATGCGCTGCATGCCTTCCAGCGTGTCGCGCACGGCGCGGTTGCCCTGTTCGGCGGCATCCAGAGCGCGGCGAGCAGCTTCCGCGCTCGCTTCCGCGTTGTTCGAAACCTGTTTCATCGAAACCGTCAGTTCTTCGACGGCGCTCGATGTATTCGTGATTTCCTGATCCTGTTGCGTGGCGCCGGCCTGCATTTCGTCGGCGGCCACAAGAATGTTGTTCGAGCACGCGGTGACTTCCATAGCCGCTTTGCGGACGCGCTCGAGAACCTTGGTGAAGTTGTCGAGCATGTAGTTGATGGAGTCCGCGACGTTGCCCAACGCGTCGTTGGTGACTTTTCCGCGCAGCGTCAAATCGCCGCGCGCGACCTGGTTGATGACCGTCAGCAGTTCCGTGATGCTACGCTGCAAAGCGTCGTTCGCATCCTGGTTGCTCGTCGCCTTGGAGACCTTCGCCACCGCGCGATTCAAATTCTCCGCGATATAGCCGAGTTCGTCGCCCGTGTTGACTTCGACGCGCGCACGCGGGTCGCCGGCGGCGATACGCTCGGAAAATTGCGCGAGCTCTTGCACCGGCGTCAGTAACTTGCTTCCCAGCCGCCACGCCATGAAAGATGGCCATGCCTAACGCCAGCAGCACCGCCAACATTACGGAGCCGCTCGCCCCGCTCGGCAGCGACCCGAAGTCGAACAGGGACGCTCCGCCAGATTGCCGTCCGGCGCTGTAAGCCAGGCCCAGCACGGCGAAAAGAATGACGCCATTCATCAGGACCAGCGTCCAGATTGTGGAACTCAGTCGCGATTTCATGCCTTCCTCCAAATCCCTACTGCTGTGGCCCCTATCCGCATGCGGCGGGGCACACGCAAACTTACCGGTGCAAAATCAAATGCTCGGTCCCGGAAAAACTTCGAGCATTCTCCTAAGATCGATAATCAGCGCCAGCCGGTCGTCGTGGCGAAGCATTCCGGTGCAATGCGGCACATTCTCGGGAGCCTGTTCCAACAAATCTTCCGCATTCACCGAATAGGTTCCGATTACTTCATCCGCCGCAATCCCAATCCGCAAATCGTCGTGCGCACCCTCGCCGCGAAGCGACGCGACCACCACATGCTTCGGCAGCAATCCAGGCCGCCGCCCTTCCGTAATCGCGATATCGATCAGCGGCACGATGGAGCCGCGCAAATTGAAAATCCCCGCCAGGTACGCCGGGCCCAGCGGCAGCTTCGTCAACAGCGGCCAGTCCAAAACTTCCTCGACGTCCAGCACCGGCAAACAAAACCGCTCGCGTCCGCTGCGGAAAACGCAATACTGCGATTCCGGAAGCCGCTCTTCCATGGGTCCGAGCGCTTCGAGCAGGTCGTCCGCATCCGCGGGAAGCGGTACTAGGTGAAAATCTTCGCTCATCGCCGCATCATCCTCGAATCATTCCCGCAATCATGCAAATCGCCGCACAGCCCGCAATAACTCTTCCCGTGTAAAAGGCTTGGTCACATACCCATCCGCGCCCTGCTGCTGGCCCCAATATTTGTCGCTTTCCGTGTTCTTCGACGTCACCAAAATCACCGGAATCGCGTTGTAGTCCGAGTGATTCTTCAATTCCCGGCAAACTTGAAAGCCATTTCGCTTGGGCATCACCACGTCCAGCAAAATGACGCTCGGCCGTTCAATGGCAATCGCTTCCTCGACGCGTTCTGGGTCGTTGATACCCACCAGCCGGTAGCCTTCATGCTCAAGAAAGCCCTGGATCAGCTTCACTTGCGAGGGCGAGTCATCGACGATGAGTACTTTTTTCTGCAGCATCGACATCTCCCCATATTTCTCCGCAGACAAGAGGTGCACGTCAGCAGCCAGCTTGAGAGTTTCGCCCGCGCTGTTGTCTATTTGGTATAAGAGCTTATTTTTGAGTGGCTTACGGATGTAGCAACGCGGTTTAGCGGCGGGTGACCGGGGAGGCCGGTTCTGCTTCCGTCTCAGCTTGAGATGCAGTCTCAGCTTCCCTCATCTCGCTCGCCAGTGATGAGAATCTCTGCATGATTTCGTTGATTCGCAGTGCCATGCTATGAATCGTCTTAATCTGTGCCAGGGACTGCGAGGAAAGCTGGCCCGGCTCCAAGAGCAACAGTTCGGCGTTGCCAAGCATTGAAGTCAGCGCATTGTTGACGCTGTGCTTCATGTCCATCATGTAGCGGCCCAGCGTGGCCTGCTGTTCGTTTTTCGCCGCGCGCCGTTCCGATTGCTTGGAAAGCCGCATCGCTTCCGCGCGGCGCAAGGATTCGCCGGCCACAAGAAGCAGTGTTTGCGCCCAGTCTTCGCGCAAGGGAATGTGAACCAGCCGGGGGTATCGCGAACGCAGTTGGCCAAGCTCGCGGGAATCCGCCGGCACGCACAAAATCACAGCGGCAGCCGGTTCCAGAGAACGCAAAATGCCAGGGAGTTTTCCTTCGAGGACCGGCCCAACTACGACGAGATCGTGCGGAGTGGCTTCGTGGTCTTTCCAAAGTTCGCTGCTGAGCACCGTGATGCCCGGCGCTTGCCGCTCTGTTTGCCAGCAGGCGGTCAAGAGACGTGCGAACTCTGATTCATCCGTCAGAATTAGTACGCTAGCGTTTCGCACAGACGACCTGCTCCCAGGGTATTTGCCTGTTATGACCGGCAAAGATTCTGATCGTTTACAGCTTTTCGGCCTCGTCTAACGCCGTGAGTAATCTCTTCGTGCTAATGCCCAGATTGACGGCCGCTTCCGTGTCCTTCGCCTGTTTCGCGATGTCCACACGCTCCTGCAAGCGCGAGACTTCGATGCGCGCAATCGAGAGCGCCTTGTCCATGGATGTCGCGTTTCCGGTTTCCTTGGCGGATTCGACGGCCGCTGTCACCATCGCACGAGCCACGACTGCGCGGCGCAAGTCCTCCGCCGACGGGCCGTCTTCGCTCACGAATGCCGTTACTTCCCAGGAAGACAGCAAGATCCGTGCCGCGCCGACCTTCACCGTGGTCATCGAGCGCCCGCGCGTCGGCGGCGTGGCGATCAACTGTTCCCAGATTTTCTCCAGGCAAGTTTCAAAATCAAGCGCCATCGCGGTGACTTGCTTAACCGCGCTCTCGGCGGCAGGCTTCTCCGCACTCTTGGCGCTTGGCTCAGAAGCTGCCGCGTCTCGTGCTGGTTTTTTCGCCGGTTCCGCGCCGCGAGGGGCGGCAGGCTTTTCAGATCCAATGGCAATCTGAGGCGCTTTTGGCGCAACCTTTTCCAGAGCCTTCTCTACATCCGTGCGCAGCCCCAGCAGCTTCTCAAACGTCTGATTTACGGCGCGTTCCGTGTATTCCTTCTGGAACGGCTGTTTCCATTCATCGGCAACCTCTCGAATTTTTGCGAGCGGTTCCTCGGCCGAGAGCCCGAAGTGGTGACAATCGATGATCCGCGCGCCGGCCGTTTCGAGCTGCGAAAGCCCGGACCTAATCGCAATCAGGTCGGCATGCATCAGTTCGATGAACGTGCGCCGAAGTAGAAAATTGAATCGCACGAAGGTCAGCAAAGCCGCCGGATCGTAAAACATCCCGCCTGCGGCCTCTTTCACTTTGCGTCCCTGTTCGATGAAATTGGTCTTCAGGATTTCGCGGAGGCTGCGGAAGGTCCGCAACTTCTCGATCATTTGCTCAAGCGGCTCGCACCATTCCAGCGTCGAATCATCGACATCGCCCAACACGGGTTTCATCACATGCGCCACGTCGTGAGGCTCGATCTGCTTGTGGTAAATCTTCGCCGGGGCGCAAAGCGCGAAATATTGCACCAGCAAGAAGTCTACTTTGTCGCGGTCAATGTTGGTCTTTGACGGTTTTTGAAGATGGCGATGGATGAGCGCGCACAGGCTGGTTTCGTTCGCGTTCAGGGTCGTCGTCTGAAGCAGCTTGCGCAATTCGTGCACGGCGACGCGCTGGTCCATCTCGTCCAACCAGGCTTCCACTTCGTCGAACAGTTCCAGATCCGGCTTTTGCGGCAGATTCCTGCTTTCTTGCGGGAAGGGAATCTCGATTTCCAGTTGCTTCGCAAGCGCCAGATAAATGGGAAATACGGAACGATCCTCGGCCCACTTCGCCTGCCGCGAGTGCGCGGGTTTGGGCGGGGCTGGAGTGTTGAGAGTTGAAGTCGTCTTGTTCACGGCTGTGTCACCCACGCGCAGGGCCCCTGTAAGAACCGGACGGCCACCGCCTTACGTCCTTCGTAATACTGCACGGCGATCACTGTCGCCTCTGCCGTGCCACCGTTCCGGTCTCGTTCAATCCGTACCCGGTCATCAAACTCAAGCGGCAAGCTCGAGAGAAAAATGGCATGTTCCGAGCCCCCGAACTCCACCACGGTTGCTTCGCGCAATCGTGCGCTCCCCGCCCGCAGTGAGGTGATCTGCACTGGGACTCGAACGGCCGTAGCGCGCGGAAAAAAGCGAGCCAATCGCTCCGCGCAGCCTTGTTCGTTCGCGGTGAGCGTTACTTCGCTGGATCGTCTCACTTCGCCTCTCACGCCGCCGCAGTACTCTCGTACTAAGGATCGCGCGTCCGTAGCGGATTGGTACACGGACTCCCGCAAACGGACACAACGTCCCCGCGATGGAGATGCACGCTGTACGCCAAAGACGGCGAAAGCTGACAGTCCCAGAAATGAAAGAAAGGGAACGACTTAGGATTTTCGCGTGGAGGTTGAGTGGCTCACTCGTCTCACGCTGAAACGTCGTCGTCTCAGCGCTAGCCCGCTTTCGCGTTTCTAGCGCTTGCTTGAGACGTCACTCCATATGCTGCGTGGCCTCTTCGGAAGCGTCTTCTGCCTCGCCAGGCTCGGCGCGAAGCGGGATGTTATAGCGCTTGAGCTTGCGATACAGCGTGGCCCGGCTGATCCCGAGCATGCGGCCCGCCAGCGCCTTGTCTCCGTTGGCCTGCTCGAATACCCGCAGAATGGTCATCTTCTCCATTTCCGCGAGGGCCGTCGTCGAAAGCGACGCCGCATCTTGCAGTGTGCTGCCGGAAGCCTCCGTTTGCTCGCTGCGAATAGCCGGCGGAAGATCGATCACATCGATGACGCGGCGGTCGCCAAGCGTAATCGCTCGCGCGATGCAGTTTTCCAGTTCACGGATGTTTCCCGGCCACTCGTAATTCAGCAAACTCTTCATGGCCGCCGAGGTCACTTGCAGGTGCGAATCGGGTGCGTACCGGTCCAGGAAATGGTGCACCAGCATGGGGATATCCGATCGTCGGTCGCGCAATGCCGGCAGGTGCACGGTTACCACGTTTAGCCGGAAGTAGAGATCCTTCCGAAAAGTGCCTTCGCGATAGGCTGCTTCCAGGTCGCGGTTGGTTGCCGCGATCACGCGCACATCCACGTTCACTTTCGCGTTGCTTCCCACGGGCCGAACTTCTTTCTCTTGCAGCACGCGCAACAGCTTGGCCTGCATCTCGAGAGGCAGTTCGCCAATCTCATCCAGGAAAATAGTTCCGCCGTTGGCCGCCTGAAAGAGCCCCGCCTTGGTCTTAATGGCCCCCGTGAATGCACCCTTTTCGTAGCCGAAAAGTTCGCTCTCCATCAGCGTGGGCACCAGCGAACCGCAGTCCACGGCCACAAATGGCGTCTGCGCCAGCGCTCCGCGGAAGTGAATCGCCCGAGCGACAAGCTCCTTGCCCGTTCCACTCTCGCCGGAAATCAGAACAGGCGTGCGCGTATCCTTCAGTCGCGAAACCATCCGCAAAACATCCTGGATGTTCGCCGAAGTGCCAATGATTCCGTCCAGGTTGTCTTCGGCGCTCACTCGCTCGCGCAAAAACTCATTCTCCGTGACGAGCCGTACCTTTTCGGCCATGCGCTGCAGCAAAAGCCTCATCTTTTCCACGCGGAAGGGCTTCTCGATGTAGTCGTACGCGCCTAATTTCATCGCATCGACGGCCGATTCGATCGAGCCATGTCCCGTCATAATCGCGATTTCCGCACGGGGCAAAATCAGTTTCGCTTGCTTCAAAAGCTCGACGCCGGAAAGCGTAGGCAGCTTCAGATCAGTCAGAATGAGGTCCGGAGCATCGGCATCCAATTTCGCCAGAGCGGCCTCGGCACTTTCCGCTTCCAAGCAGGAATATCCCAAGGTATTGCCGATAGTCATGCACAGCTTGCGGATGCTCTGCTCGTCATCCACGACCAGCAAACGGACTTTTAAGTCTTCACTCATGGTTTCCCAAACGTTTTCTCCACAATGGATATTAATTGGTGTACACGGAACGGCTTTTCGATGCAAGGCGTCCCGCTCCGCGCCAGCAGCGCCTGTGTTTCGCTGTTGGCCGTATCCCCGCTAATCAAAATAATCTTCGATCCCAGCTCCGGCCGGTTTTTCTGGATCCAGTCATGCACTTCGGCTCCATTTACCGCTCCCGGCATGCGAATGTCCGAAATCACACCGCTGTACTGTTTGTGCGCGAGATGTTTCAAGCCCTCCGCTCCCGAGGATGCGTTGACCACCGCGTAACCCTTCCGCTCAAGCGCTGCCTTCAGAAACGCAATCACGGACGGCTCGTCCTCTATCAGCAAAATCGGCGCAATCTTCCCAACCGCCGCTTCCAAGGTCATCTTCCCGCCTCTTTCGCGGCCACTACAGGAATTGCTCCGCGGCAAGGGGAATGCGCACGACAAACGTGCTCCCGCCGGTTTCCGCATTGTTCCAACACTGAATCTCGCCGCCGTGCGCCCGCACAATTCCATAGCAAATGCTCAGTCCCAGCCCCGTACCTTTACCCGGCTGTTTCGTGGTGTAAAACGGATCAAAGATGTGCTGCGGATCGGCGATCCCCGTCCCATTGTCCGTGACCACGACTTGAACGCTATTCCCGCCCCGCTCCGTGCGAATCGAAATGCGTCCCGCGCCTGCCCGGTTTCTTGGACCGCGTCGTACGCATTGTTCAGAATATTCAAGAATACCTGCTGAAGCTGTTGCGCGTCCCCCAGCGCCGGCTCCAGCGTCTCGTCGAACTCTTCGGTCACCTCGACGCCGTGGCTTGCAAAATCGTAACTGCGCAACTTGATCGTTTGCCGCAGAACGGTGTTCACCTGCACGGGCTCGCGCTGCACCGGCCGCTGCCGCGCGAAACTCAGCAAATCCTGGACGATATCCTTGGTTCTCTGCGTCTCTTGCAAAATAATCTGCAAGTCTTCCCGAGCCGAAGCCGGCACGTCGGGGTTCTCCAGTAACAAGTCCGTGAATCCCAGAATCGCCGCCAAGGGATTGTTTACTTCGTGCGCCACGCCGGAAACCAATCGCCCAATTGTCGCCATTCTTTCCGAGTGCGCCAGCTTTGCCTGCAGCAGCACCGCATCCGTAATGTCCGTCATCACCACGACCAGGTTGTTCACCGCGCTCTGCTCATCGCGCATGGGGCTCAGACTGATGGAAAAGTGCCCCATCGATCCGTCGCTCCGCCGTACCTGCAATTCCAGGTTCTCCACCTGCTGCCCGTTCGCGGTAGTCTCCAGCGCCCCCTCGAAATCGTTCCGGTGAGAAGGTTCTACCCAATCCACCAGCCGGTGGCCGATCAACTCGTTTTCCCGGTAGCCCGCTTCGTAGCATCGCCGGTTGGCGTAGCTAATCAGCCCCGCCGTATCCAACACCAGGATCATGCTCTGCGTGGTATTGAGAATCTTTTGGTTGAAGTCCCGCTCGCGCTGCAGTTGCGATTGAAACGACTTTTGCTCTGTCACATCGAGCATCAATCCGCGAATCTGCGCTATGCGCCCCTGCGCGTCCCGCACCGCGGTGATGTTTTGCAGTGTGTGGAGCAGTGCGCCATCTTTGCGGCGGAGCGTCTCTTCATAGTTTCGCAAAACGCCGCGGTCGGCCAGCGCCTGCAAGAACCGTTCACGAGCCGCCGGCGCGGGATAAAGGTGCGGGCTCACATCGGAGCGTCAGCATTTCCTCGCGCGAAGCATAGCCAAGCATGCGTACCATCGCGTCGTTTACGTCCAGAAACCGCCCGTCCGGCGTCGCAAAAAATAAGTCCTTCCTGAATGCTGTCGAAAAGTTCGCGGTACTTCCGCTCCGCCTCTCGCCGGTCCGTAATATCCTTCAAAACGTGAATCGTGCGCGTGTCGTCTTCCACAACTCCCGGCGCGCGCGAAGTCGACACTAAAAAAATCCGCTCCGCCGAAGCCGCCACGTATTCCTCGCGCGGCCGCTGCGTGTCGCGGCAAAAAGGGCAGGGCAGATCGCTGCCCGTTTCCGCGATTTGCCGCAGCCCGCTCATCGCCTCGCCCACGAGTGCCACTGGCGGCACACCGAGATGCGACGCCAGCGAGCGGTTCGTGCGCACGATCTTCCACGCCCGGTCATGCACCACGATGTAGTCGCTGATCGCGTCGATATCTTCGACCCACTGCCGTTTCGACTTTTCCAGCTGCGAAAACCGCCTGAAATTTTCCAGCGAAAGTGCCGCGTGGCTTGCCAAAGCGTGCAGCAGCTTCTTTTCCTTGCCATCCAGACTCTTACGCCGCCGCAACAAGCACAGCATTCCGAGCCGTTCTCCATCGCTGGCGCTTATCGGCACGAACACCGCGCCCGTCGCCGCTGCGCTGCCTTCCGTCGGCCTAGCGTCCTCAACCGGCAATGCGCGCACAAGGGCGGCAACCCGGCTTTCCCGAGCGGAGGAAATAATCCAGCTCTTGAGCCCGCCGCTGACCCCCTTTTCATCCTCACTCGTCGAATACAGATCTGTTTCTCGGCCGCGAAATACCGCTACCCCGCCCCACGTGGCATCTAGCATCCGCGCCGCTCGCCGCGCGAATCGCTCGAGGAACTCCGGAAGTTGCCGTGACTGGGCGGCGTCCACCGCCAACTCCATCAATTCGTCGGCTTGTTTTGAGGACGGAGGCACGGAATCAGCCTTTATTTGACCGAGCGATTAAATGCGGAGTCCGGATGGGTTTCGTTTCGTCGCATCAGGGGTTAGGGGGTGGACGCGCGTCTCAATTTGATTTCTGCCGCTCACTACCACCCTAGCGACTCATCTCATTCTGAGTCAATCGCCGTTCTTAGCCGCGTTGCCGAATCGTCCACTCTCGCCGCCTCTGCCTCGCTGAGAACGTCTCAGCATGAGACCTCACTGCAAACAGATCACGCATTCGCTGAGACACTCGCTCGCTTTTCCTGCGCAGCTCTCCGCGGCGAGAAAACCCCACTAGCCCCTCATTCTACGCCACTTGTCGCTCTAACGGCTCTCGCGCTCTCCATCGCTCGAGCGTTTTCCACGGTGGCACCCGACGTGCCTTCTCTACCGTGGGGTTTCCCTATTCTTGGGAGGGGTGGTGTCGATGAGAGTCGCGATGGAGATGGAGGTTTCTACGTGGAGCTGCCACAGCTGCCGTCGGTCTTTGCATGGGAACGGGCGCCTTGGCGCAGACAGGTACCACGGACGAAGGAAAGCGCAAGGTCAAGTCCAAGGTCGCTCCGGCGTATCCCGAACTTGCCAAGCGCATGAGTGTCACGGGCAAAGTAAAAATTGAAGTCGTGATTACGCCGGACGGACGCGTCAAAAGCACTCGCGTCATTGGCGGTCATCCGCTGCTCGTGCAGGCCTGCCAGGATGCGGTGAAGGAATGGAAATTTGCGCCTGCGCCCGAAGAAACCACGCAGATCGTCGAATTTGAGTTCAACAACGTCGGGAACTAAGGGAGTTGCAGAAAACGGCAGGAGCGGTTTTCACCAAGCCGCGTCGCCGGGGGGAGTGGAGGCATTTTGCGATGACGATCGGGAAAAGGCTTTACATAGGTTTTGGCGCGATTCTGATAATTCTGGGTCTGCTGTTCTTCGTCAACATCGGGGCGGGCTTCCGGGAACAGTCTGCCCGTAAAGACTTCATGGCCGCGCTCGAAAACGAGCGACACCATTGCGTCAGTGCGCTACCAGATCATGTTGAACCGCCACAACATGGACAATTTCCTCCTGAGCGGCGATCCCCGCGACGAAGAAAAGGTCAACAAAGGCTTCGGCGACATCAACGACCTGATCAAGCGCGGCGAGGCGCAGACCAGCAACGACAGCCTTAAAACCGCTCTGATTCAGGTCGAGAGCACCGAAGCAAGCTGGGCCGACAATTTTGCCAAGCCGCTCCTTGCCAAGCGCCACCAGGTCGATTCCGGTGACGCCACCGTTTCCGATCTTCAAATCTTCTATTTGCAGAAAGACCCGGCGTCCTGGCTTACAAAATCCTCGGCAGTCCTCGATCAAACGAACGCGGACATCACCAAGTCGTCGGACGAATCCGCGGAGTCGGCCAAGCGTGCCAGTATATTAGTTTTGGATTTACCACTTTGGGCACGCTCGTTGCTTGCATCGTTGGCATCTTTGCGGCCCTCAAAACCGCCAAGTCCATCAGCGAGCCGCTCACCCACCTTATCACCGTGGCGCGCGAAATTGGCGATTCCGGCGACCTCGATCAGAACATCGACATTCATCGCAACGACGAAATCGGCGCGCTCGCGACTACCTTCAACAATATGGTCGCGTATCTGAAAGAAATGGCGAACGTCTCCATGGCCGTTGCCGAAGGCGACCTGACCGTGGAAGTTGTGCCGCGCTCCAAGCGCGACACTCTCGGCAATGCGTTCCTTCGCATGTCTCATGGGCTTCAGGAACTGGTCCGCACGACGCGCGATTCCGCCGGCCAAGTTTCCGCAGGCTCGAATCAGGTTGCGGGTGCAGCCGACGAATCCGCGAAGGTCAGTGTCCAGGCGTCCTCGGCCATTGAAGAAGTCACCAGCACGATGCACGAGATGAGCATCAACGTGCAGAACGTCGTGAAGAACACGCAAGTGCAGGCCTCCAGCGTTGCGGAGACTTCCGCTTCCATCGATCAGATGGTCACTTCGATTCAACGCGTCGCGGACACCGCGAAAGTTCTGCTCGATATCGCCAATCGTTCGCGCGAAGAAGTCGTCACCGGCATCCAGACCATGGAAAAGGCCACGGACGGCCTCAACCGCACGAACAAAGCCATTCAATCTTCGGCGGAAATCATCAACATCCTCGGCCATCGCGCCGACGACATCGGCAAAATCATCGAAGTCATCGACGACCTTGCGGAGCAAACCAATCTTCTCGCTTTGAACGCAGCCATCGAAGCGGCGCGCGCCGGCGAGCACGGCTTGGGTTTCGCTGTCGTCGCCGACGAAGTCCGCAAACTCGCGGAAAAATCCACGCAATCCACCAAGGAAATCGCCGACCTGATCCAAAGTATCCAGCGCGAAGCGCGCCAAGCCGTCGAAAACATGGAGCGCAGCACGCGCATCGTGGAAGAAGGCCTGAGCCTTGGCAACGAACTCGGCACCGCGTTGCACAAGATTTCCAACGTGGTCACCGAAGTCTACAAGTTCTCGCAGGAAATCGGCGCCGCCACGAACGAACAGTCCGTCGGCTCTTCGCAAATCGCCAAGGCCACCAGCCGCCTTACCGAAATCACTCAGGAAATCAATTCCGCCGTCGAAGAGCAGGCTTCCGGCGCGCAAGCCGTTGTGCGCGCCATGGACAAAATGCGCGAGCTGGTGCAGCAGTCCGCGTCCAGCTCCACCGAACTCTCCGCCGCCGCCGAGCAGATGCTCAAACTTTCCCGCAACTTGCTCGACAGCATGGACCGCTTTGTCCTCGACCGTTCCGGCCAGGGCCGCAGCCGCCAACAAGAATCCAGCGCGCCGCGTCGCGGGCATCAGAATCAAGGTTCCAGCCGTGAACGCGAGTCGGAATACGCCGAGCTCGTGCGTTCCTAAGGAGACGGAGATCGCTTGATGGAAAAGGACTTACAAATCGTCGGTTTCCGCATCGGAAATGAAACGTACGGCGTGCGCATCGGCGCCGTGCGCGAGATTGTCCGCGTCCCGGAAATCACGGCCGTCCCAAGCGCGCCCGATACCGTCGAAGGCGTCATCAATTTGCGCGGCAAAATCATCCCCGTGATGGATCTTCGCAAAAGGTTTGGCCACACGGAGATTTCCTCGGACAAGAAAAATCGCATTTTGGTCGTCGAGCTCGACAACAAATTGCTCGGTCTCATCGTCAACTCCGCTTCCGAAGTGTTCAAGATCCCGCCGTCTGAAATTGAAGCCCCCGGCTCCGTCTTTGCCGACGGAGAGTCCGGATACGTTACCGGAGTCGGCAAATTAAAGGGCCGCCTCATCATTTTGCTGGATATTTCCAAGCTTTTGCATCGGCCGGAGCTCAAACGACTCGAGGAGGCCGCGGAAACCGTCGCCACTGCAAAGTAACGCTGCCCCGCTCGCATAGGGAACAGCCGAAATGCCGGACTGCCGCTTATTTCATGGGAACGCTAACCGCTCAGATCCAACTTACGGAAGCTGAACTTAAGTTGTTGCAGACGCTGGTCTATCAGGAATGCGGCATGTTCTTTGACGAGCGCCGCTCGCACTTCCTGAAAGACCGGCTCCAGCGCCGGCTCAAGGTGTGCCAGCTCGATTCCTTCTACAGCTACTACCGCCTGCTCACCAGCCGCGAAGGCCGCGCCGAGCTCGCCCTGCTCCTCGAAAATCTCACCGTCAACGAAACCAGCTTCTTCCGCAACAAGCCGCAGCTCGAGCTTCTCCAGAAAACGGTCCTCGAAGATTTGCTTCGCAAAAAACAGGAACGCCGCGACTGGAATCTTCGCGTCTGGAGCGCGGGCTGCTCCGCCGGCCAGGAACCCTACTCTGTCGCTATTTTGATTTGCGACGCTCTCGCCTACTACTATTTGCGCAACCCGCTTC
The DNA here is from genome assembly GCA_963804545.1 of uncultured Acidobacteriota bacterium. Lineage (GTDB taxonomy): Bacteria > Acidobacteriota > Terriglobia > Acidiferrales > UBA7541 > Acidiferrum. Next base: position 1,002,983 of record CAWDQW010000002.1, on the reverse strand, counting down.
CTTTCGATATGCCGTCGCCCAAGCCCTTGATTCCTCCGCCCTGGAAGCTGGAAATCGTCGCTTCGGACATCAGTTATGCCAGCCTGCGCGTCGGCCAGGAAGGCGTCTACACCGAGCAGCAGATGGAGCCGGTCGATTACACCTGCCGCCTGCGCTACTTTGAAAAATCCGGCGATAAATACGCGATCAAGCCGCAGCTAAAACAGCTCGTCCAGTTCGACTTCCACAATCTCAAAACCGAATTTCTGCCGCGCCGCAACGACATCATTCTCTGCCGCAACGTCATGATCTATTTCGACGAAGCCGAACAAAAGCGCCTGATTGAAAAGTTCTGGCACTGCTTGAATCCCGGCGGTTATCTCTTTGTGGGCCATGCAGAGAGCCTTTTCGGACTCACTCAGAAATTTCGGATGGTGCATGAAAACAATGGCACCGCATATCAACGCATAGAGGCGAATTCTTGAGCAAGTCTCCCGAAGATCGGAACCCCGAGCTTCGCGCTATCTTCTTTGAGAGCGCGAATGAGCTGTTGCAATCCCTGAACGAGGCAGGGCTCGAGCTCGAGGCGCATCCCGCGGACGAAGAAGTCATTCGCCGCGTGCGCCGCGCTGTTCATACGCTCAAGGGTGATTCGGCGGCCTGCGGTTTCCACAAACTAAGCGAACTCGCGCACGAACTCGAAGATATCCTCACGCCCCAGGTCGCTCAGAAACACGGTTCGCGCTTCGCCGAGGTTGTCCTCGCCGCCGCCGATTCTTTCGAAGCCATGCTGTCCTCCTATCAGCGCGGCAAAAAACTTCCCTCGCTCGAAAAACTCCACGGCTTGATCCGTGGCCTCTTGGTTGACATGGCGGCCCCAGCTCCGCCGGCAGAAAATCCGCAAGTCCCAGCGGCTGTGCCCGCGAGTTTCGCCTGGACCGAATACGAACAACTCATGATCTCCGAAGCCGTTCACCGCGGCGAAAAAGTTTACAACGTGGCGCTGCGCATCGATCCGGACAGCCTCATGCGCGCCGCCGCTTTTCAACTCATTCGAAATGTCCTCCACGGCTGCGGCACCTTGATTGCGCTCCGCCCGGAAGACAGCCTTACTGCCGCAACGGTCGAAATTGTCGAGGCCGCGCTTGCCAGCGTGCAGCCCGAAGACGCCATCAAAAAACGTTGCCGCATTCCCAGTATTGTTTCGGACGTGCGCGTCGAACGCGCCACCAGCGCGCAAACGCCCGACCACGAGCTACTCGGCGATCTTCTTGACGCCCAGGCGGCGCAAGTGGTTGCCAACGCCGCCGAGCACGGCTGAGGCAGCCGATGCTGCCAAAGCCGGCCAAGCCGCCTCCGCCGTGGCCACCGTGGCCGAAAGCACTCTGCGCGTGGAAGCCAATCGCATCGATGCCGTCATGAATCTCGTCGGCGAATTGATCATTGGCAAGTCCATGCTGCATCGCGCACTCACGGAATTCGACCAGCGCCACGCACGCGATCCTGTCCGCGCGAAAGCTCGCCGAAGCGCTCGGCTTTCAGTCCCGCGTTCTCGACGAACTCCACAAGTGCGTTCTGAAAATTCGCATGGTGCCCGTCGAGCAGCTCTTCCGCCGCTTTCCGCGTGTCGTTCGCGACGTCGCCAAGCAATGCGGCAAGGATGTCGCCCTAGACATTTCCGGGCAGCACACCGATCTGGATAAAAGCATTCTCGACGCGCTCGGTGAGCCTCTGATGCATCTCGTGCGCAACGCCGTCGACCACGGCATTGAGCCTGCCGACGAACGGCTGACCGCCGGCAAGCCCGCCCGCGGCACGGTCTATCTCAACGCCTATCACCAAGGCACCCAGGTCGTCATCGAAGTCCGTGACGACGGCCGCGGCATCGATCCTGCCCACGTGCGCAAACAAGCGGTCAAGCAGGGTATTGTCAAACCCGAAGAAGCCGCTCGCCTGACCGATCAGGAAGCGCTCAACCTTATCTTCGAATCAGGATTCAGCACCGCCGCCGAAGTCACCGAAGTTTCCGGCCGCGGCGTAGGCATGGACGTCGTCCGCAGCGTTTTGGACAAGCTAAAAGGCACCGTCCATATCACGACGCAAAAAACGCGTGGCACGACTTTTCAACTCCGCGCCCCGCTGACTCTCGCCAGCATTCAGACTCTTCTTTTCCGGGTCGGCGGCCGCCTTTTCGCCGTCCCGCTCTCGTCCGTAGTCGAAATCTCGCGCATCCACGAGCAAGAAATTCATCGCGTCGACCAGCGCGAAGTGCTTCGTCTCCGCGATCAAATTCTTACTCTAGTGCGCCTCGAGCATTTGAGCCGCCTCCGCTCGATCGACACCGAGCCCGCAAAAAAGAAGCACTTTGTCATCGTCATCGGCGCCGCCGAAAAACGCTTCGGCCTCGTTGTGGACAGCATGGTCGGCGAAGAAGAGCTTGTCATCAAGGCTCTGCCGAGCGACATCGTCTCCAGCGACCTCGTCAGCGGAGCCTCGATTCTTGGCGACGGCACCGTCGTCCTCATTTTGAACGTGCCCGCGGTCCTCTCCCGCCTTTCTCGCGCCGTTCCCCTCGGAGCCATCGCATGAGCGCCCGCATCCGAGTCCTCGTCGTCGACGATTCCGCCCTCATGCGGAAGCTCATTCCCGCAGTCCTCGCTCGCGACCCTTCCATCGAAGTCGTCGGCACCGCCATGGATGGCGCTTTCGCGCTGAAGAAAATCGAAGAGCTGCATCCAGACGTCGTTACGCTCGACCTCGAAATGCCACGCATGGACGGCATGGAAACGCTCCGCCTGATCATGCGCCGCGCTCCCATGCCCGTCATTCTTTTCAGCACCCATTCGAAAGAGGGTGGTTACGCCACTCTCAAAGCCCTCGCGCTCGGCGCCATCGATTTTGTCCAGAAGCCGCAAGACGCCGCCGCCGGCCATCTCGATTCCATTGCCGACCAGCTGATCGAAAAAATTAAAGTCGCCAAGCGTGCCGTCGGCCGCAAGCTGCCCGCCGCCGTCGTGTCCGATGATCCTCCCAAGGGAAAAAAGAAAACGCATTCCACGATCGCGCCGAATCGCATCGTCGCCATCGGCATTTCCACCGGCGGCCCGAACGCTCTTCAGTACGTTCTCTCGCAGATCCCAGGCGATTTTCCGGCCAGCATTCTCATCGTCCAGCACATGCCCGAAGGCTTCACGGAAATGTTCGCGAAGCGCCTCGATGAATGCTGCGCTCTCGAAGTCCAGGAAGCGCGCTCCGGCGATCTTCTCGTTGCCGGCCGCGTCCTCATCTGCCCGGGCAATCGCCACATCATGGTTCGCCGCATGCCACGCGGCGATATGGCCGTTCTTTCCGACGGCGCTCCCGTCAACGGCCACCGCCCCTCGGTCGACGTTCTCTTCCATTCCGTCGCTCAGCAATTTGGCCTCACCGCCGTCGGCCTCCTGATGACGGGCATGGGCGAAGATGGCGCCGAAGGCCTCGGCGCGCTCAAAGCCGCGGGCGGCGTCACCATCGCGCAAAGCGAAGACACTTGCGTTGTCAGCGGCATGCCCCGCGCCGCCATCTCCAAAGGTTACGCCGACAAAGTGATTCCGCTGGAAGGTATTGCCGCGTTTCTGATTCAAAACTACGGCGGCGACCGCTCTGGCTCAGAGAGATTCGACAAGAACGAAAATAACGACAAGCACGATAAGAACGAGAAATCGGAAAGGACACCCGTTTCTTCCCATCGCACTTAACACCGTGCCGGGAGAAGGAGAAGGCCATGCAACAATTTGCCGCTCTGTTACGGAAAGACAATCAACCCGTTCGCTACCTGGTGGTGGACGATTCGGTCTTCGCCCGCAAGAACATCATCAAGATGATTGAGATGTTCGGCGGCGAAGTCGCTGGAGAAGCCGGCGACGGCCTTACCGCCATCGCGGAGTTCAATCGCACCAAGCCCGACATTGTGCTCATGGACATCACCATGCCGCAGATGGAAGGCATCGAGGCCGTCGAGCGCATCGTTCGCCAGCATGGCGAAGCGCGCATCGTCATGGTCTCGTCGGTGGGCTACCAGGAAAATATTCTGGCGGCGCTCCAGAAGGGCGCGAAACACTTCGTGCAAAAACCCGTCAAGCCCGAAGTCCTTTACGAAATTCTCCGTTATGTTCTCAGTGATGATCCCAACGCCGCTGGCGCGCCCGTCGCCTTCGCAGGAGAGCACCGCGCATGAGAATGGAACTCATTCAGCCGTTTATCAACGCAGCTGACGCCGTTTTCGCCGAATCGCTCCAGGCGCCGACCAAAATCCTCGACCTCTCGATGGACGAAAACACCTATCGCCGCAAAGGTGTAGCCGCGCTCATCGCCATCAAAGGCGACATCGAAGGCCGCGTCATTCTCGATCTCTCACCGGAAGTCGCCATGAAAGTCGCCAGCCATCTCGCCGGCGAAGAGGTCCCCAGTAGCGATCAAGTCGTGCGCGAAACCGTCTGCGAGCTTGCCAACATGGTGATCGGCAACTCCGTCACGCTTCTCAACGACCAGGGTTTTCGCTTTAAAGTTTTCCCGCCGGAAATTCACATGAACGAAGAAGGCCTCTCCGGCAGCGCCGACACCGAAGCCATGGTGATCGCCATTGAAACCCCCTGCGGCCAAGCGTATCTAAACATCTCCATGCACTATCTCCATCGCCGTCGCCACGAACGCGACATCGCCAACGTGATGGATTAATTCCTTAGGGGCACGGCACGCCGTGCCCGTCTGTGCCGAAAACTTATTCTCCAGCACGCTCTAAGTGCTCCGCACGCTTGTTCCTAATTTTTCTCTTGGGGATATTGCAGAAACCGCCGTAGCTTCACAAGCTCTTCCAACAACAAACTAAACTGTGCTCTAATCCGCCGAATCGCTAGGCGGCCGAATATAAGCCGCTCCGTGCCTATACAATCCCGCCGCCGGAATCGCTTGCGAAAACACAATACGTATCGGCACAAAAATCGCGCCGCTCCCCGGCGTAAACGGCACGGCCACCTCAACGCGCGACCCCTCCGGATACTCGTTCCTGCTCCGGAAACTCATCCCGCCCTTCGAGAGATCCTCGCAGACCGCCACTTCCTCCTGAAATCCCCTCCGCCGTATACACGCCAAGACCCGCGCCTTCACCCGCGTCCGGTTCCGCCGCGGTATCACGCGCTCTTCCATCGTCAAGGGATGCGCGCCCTTTTCCTGCGCTTTGATTTCCGACTGCGCCTCGATCCAGATCGAAGGTGTGTCGCAATGCTTGCAAAGCCGCGCCACGCATTTCCGCACTTCAAACGACTTCAATTCCAGCTCATTCAAATAGACCACTTCGCGCCGCTGGCAAAATCCGCACTCCATCAACAGCCTCGCCAGCGCTTCATCCGCCTTGTAAGGAGCAGGGAAGTCGATGTCCCAGAAATCCGCTCGCGGTTCGGTAATCTGAATCGCGTACAAAAATCCATCCGGCTCCTGATCGATTTCCGCCATTACGCGCGCCCGCGTGGTCTTCACCAAATCGCCTTCCATCCGCCGCAGCGTAATCTCCTGCCCAGCCGTCAGCTTTTCCTCCAACCGCAACACACCGCCATTGCGGCTAACCAATAGCGTCTCCGCGATGTGCTTCACGGCCGCTCCGTCGCTGCCTGTCCATGACGCTTCCACCGGCATCCGGAAATTCACGCGGTCGCTCTGTCGCAGTCCGTCGCTTCGCATCGTGTCGTTTAACATGAAGGTATAATCTGCCATTGCAGAATAGCACCCTCTCCCGCCGCCTTATTCCTCGCCTCACTTCCCTTTGTCGTACCAACTAATATCTCGCGCTGCGCCTACCTCCGCCTGCCTCTTCTCGTCCAAACTCCGCGAGGTCATCGCGTCCGCGACGAGACGTTATGCCGCGCCCTAGAGCTTCGTCCTGTTGCCTTTTTCGCCCTCTCTCTGCTCGCATTTCCCCTATTTTTTCCCTTCTCTGGCACCCTTATTAGTAAGAGGGGAACGCTCCACCGGTTACTCCTGACTCTCCCTTCCCCGGTTTAACTGACAGTGGGCAACGTCATTACCATGAACGACCGAAAAGCCGATGGTGTGTCGCACAAAGTTAGCCTTCGCGACCGCCGTTACGCTATTCGCTACCCTTTTGCCGCCGACGCCGAAGTCCTCGATCTCGAATCCGGCTCGCGCTCCGATGGCGTCACCTCGGACATCTCTCTTGGCGGCTGCTTTGTCTGCACCAGTAAGCCCCTGGACGTCAAATCCCGCGCCCGCGTCACGCTCACTCGCAAAGGCGAATCCGTCCAGGCTCTCGCCATGGTCCGCATCGTCAAACCACGCATCGGGATGGGCCTCGAATTTCTCGACATCGAATCCGCCTCCAGCTCCATCCTCAACCGCTGGCTAGACCAGCTCCGCCGCGAACGCTAGTCGCCGGCTCAACCTGGGCTCCGCCTGCTGCGGCGGGCTCAGGATTCCTCGCCCGTTATGGCCGCCCCAGGCGCCTTCTCAACCTCTAAACATTCCAACGCCCGTTCACGTAATCACCTCCTCCAGCAGCTGCCCCACGGCCCGATGCGCCTCCAAAATCGAATAGCGATGGTCCATCGCTCCCGCCAAATCGGTATTGGCAAAGGCGATCCGCCCGAAAGGCGCGGAACGCAACACATCGCGCGGCGCCGGCTTTCCATCCTTGCCAAAGAAAAATCCCGGCTGCGGGTTGAGATATGCATGACCCCATCGATTCAAGACAATCCCGGAAATGTCGCGCTCCGCATCAAACCCAGCTCCGCCAAACATTTCCGAAAAATGCTCCCGGATGCGCCGTTCATACTCGCGAAACGACGTAGTGATCATCTCACCGCGCCCCCGATGTCCCTGGTCTTCCGTCGAGAGGCCCGGATACGAATAGAGAACTTTCAGCGTCAAAACAATCGGCTCATCCGGGCCTATCGTTGGTTCGACCCCGCCGCAAACGGCCACTTTGCGCACGTCAAAATAATTTCCAAAGCCCTCAAACCATCTACATCCCGTGATTCCCATTTTTTGCAGAAACCGCCAGTTGCGCACCGCGACGTTCGCCATCATGCAAGGCGAGCGGTAAAACTGCGCGTATGCATCCCGCTGCGCCTCGCCCAGATCCTTGATGATGTGTTTCGCTGTCCAGCTTCCTCCGGCCATCACTGCCGAGCGCGCCTTCACGCGAAACACTTTTCCGTCCTTGGCGTAAGCAATCGAAAGGGAACTGGCCTTCGCCGGATCGCCGTCGTGCTGCACGGAAACCGCCGTTGCGGAAAGCCGCAGCCGGACGTTCGCGCCAGGTGCATCCAGCGCGGAAAAATTCACCGCGCCGCGGCTCACTCCCTCAACAGTCGCTGGTCCATCGATCGAAGCCGGCAAAAGAGCCTTGGCCATCAGCCTCGCGATCGTCGTATTTCCGCCAGGGAACATTTGCACCGCATCGCCCGACCCGTCGTCCCACGGATGCAGCAAATCCGCGGCGTACTCGCAAAAAGCAGACAGCGCATCCGGACCTAGTCCCGATCCTCCGCCTTCCACCGGCGATAGAAACGTCCGGATCGTCTCGCGGCTTAATCCGTATCGCTCCATCATGTGCTGCTCGAGCGAAATCGCATCCAACTTCCGTGAAATCTCATCGCCTTCGTATTTCGGCGCATCAAATTTAGATTCGTCCGCCGCCGCTCCCGAAAACCATCGCAGCAATTCGCGCCGCGCAGTTGCGGAAACCGGCGCTCCCTCCATCTTTTTTCCGACTGGATCGAGGAGCCACATCCCTGGCTTCTGTCCAAACTTCGCACCAAACCACAAACCATACTGCCCGCGGCTCAATCCCGCCGAATCATAAGGTGTGTGGCTCAGCGCCATCTCTGGCCCGGAGCCGGACCATTTTTGGTACGTCAGCTTGGGAGCGCGCAACCCGATGGAATCGTAAAATCGCGCAATGAAACTGTACGGGTAGGGAACCAGATAAATGGCCGATCCTTGATGCGCCACGAGTTTTTTTCCATCAACCTCGAATTCATTTTGCTTCGCCTCGCCGCCGAAAATCGGATGGTTCTCCAGAATCAGGCACGTTTTTTCCCGCCCGCCTGCCCGCTGAGCCGTTTGCCTTGCGAAGAAGAGAGCCGCAGCCAGTCCGCTGATTCCTCCTCCAACAACCACGCAGTCGTACGTTTCGCCCGTGTCGATGGTGTCCGCAGGCAGCGGATTGAAGGCGCCATCACGCATTTTGTGCCCGGTATTCATCACCTCGAACGTATTTCCGTTCGAGCGGCTGTACTCCCCGACGCCTCCGTAACTCGTCCAGTCGCCTTTTTCCGCTGCGGGCGGCGAACCGCTTCCCATCGCTAGAAGCTGCGCCGGATTCAGCCCGTTGAGCAAGCTCGCGCCCGAAGCCAGCAGCGTCGAACCCAGAAAATCCCGCCGCGTTATGGAATTATCCATCCCAATGGAATGATCTTCCGAGGACGTCTTGTTCGTGTCAGTCATAGGATGGGCTCGGGCTGGTCACTGTGGAGTATCGAGCGGATGTTTGCTCTTCTCGTAAAAGTCATTCTGGATTTTCAAACTTTGGTCATCCGCCTTAGCCGCACGAATGGCCTCAACGATGGCATCGATCCAATTCTTCATATTCCATTCGCCAAGTTCTTTGGTCGCGACCGAACCGTCGCCGGAATAGTGATTCGGGAATCGCGCGTACCACCAGATTCCCGTGTACACATCTTCCGGCAAATTCACACGCTTCTGATCCGCGCCCGATTCGCTCGCCGCGCGGTCCAAATGCACCAAATCTGGACGCGAGACCATCGTGTTCGAAGTTTCGTTTTCACCGGCGTGGTAGTCAATCCCGGTGGATTTCTTCGCCGGTCCGCCTGGCGTGCTTCGTTCTCCCACGATCGCATAGACGACGTAGTCGTGCGGCTTGTCCATCTGCGATTGCGCAAAAAGAGGGAGCAGATATTCATTGCCGCCGTGGCCATTTACGATAAGGATTTTCTTGCACCCGTTGCGCGCCATCTCGTCGGTTGTTTCCTGCAGCAATTTCAGTTGCAGGTCGAGGCTGTACGCCACGGTCCCCGGCTCGTGCTTGGCTTCAAAGATCTGTCCGAAATAATATTCCGGAAAAACGACAGCGTATTCCTGCGCCACCGCTTGCAGCGAAGCGTATCGCACATTCAACAAATCCGTTCCCAATGGCAAATGCGGTCCGTGCTTTTCCAAAATGCCGAAGGGCAACAGGCACGTTCCCTTCGATTGGATCACGCCCTGCCGAAAATCGGCTGCCGTCAGTTCTTCCCACTTGGGCGAGAGCCTCGCCTGCGCCTGTGCTCCCGCCGTAACCAGCAAGCTCATCGCGCCCATCAATGCAGTCGCAAAGACCAGCGTTCCACGATGAATCATTTTCGCCTCTCTGACGCCGCCGCGAATTTTAACGCCGGGATATGCAAAACGCACTATTAAACCGATTTTGTGAAAGGATTGTAAAATTCTACGAGGTAGGTGGCTCCGGCGTTTAGGAAGCGAGAATCGAGGTGGCATAGACTTCAGTCTGTGCGTTTCTTGGTTTGCACTACTCACTATTCTCTACTCACTTTTTCCCAGAGGAAACAAACTCGGCTCCGCCGGCGGCGAATCGGCGATCGCTTCCAACTCTGGATACTGCACGCGGAGCGGCTCGGGGACTTTTACTTTGGAGCCTTTCAAGATGCTGATCAGCTGGAGGGCGTTGACCACGCCTTTGCCTTGGTAGTGATTGTTGGTGATGACGAAGACTTCGCGGGAGCGCTCGGCGACTTTGGCGGTGCGTTTGGCCCACGGCGCAAGTTCCTCGGTCGAGTACAGATAATTGTAGCGCTCATGGGACGGGACGGCTGGATCGTCCGTGAACCACGTGTCGTAGCGCCGGCCGTGCAGCCGCACGTAGCCGATGGGAGACGTGGTTTCGGCGCTCGGCTCGATTGAGCGGCCGATGATCGGCTGGTCGATATTGCAGAATCCCGCGTTGGATTCTGCCAGCAGTGCGAAAGTCTCCGGGGTCTGCCACGAGGCATGCCGGACTTCGACGACGAGCGGGTAATCCGAGAACCGCTTCAAGAGCGCCGTAAGCTGCGCGACCGTCTCGGGCGTGCGGTGAAACGAGAAAGGGAATTGGAGCAGGACGGCGCCGAGTTTTCCGGCGGCGCGAAGCACGTCGAAGCCGGCACGCACGGCGCGCTCGTCTTCAGCGGTTGTCAAAGCGACGGCCGAGCCCGTGGCGCCTGGGGCAGTCGCCGGAACTGTTTCGTGCGTGAAGCGCTGCCAAAGTTTCGCCGTAAAAAGAAACTGCGGATTCGCCGACACACGTTCGATCCACTGCGCGGCATGATCCGCCCGGATCGGATTGTAAAACGAAGTATTGATCTCGATAGTGTCGAAGAATTCCGCGAGATACGCCGCTTCGTGAAAACCCTTGCGCCGTCGCGACGGATAAACGTAGCCGCCCCAGTCTGGATAGGACCAGCCCGCAGGACCAACGCGAATGATAGCGTTGGCCGAGGAGGCATTGAAGCTGGAAGAGTTTTTTTTCGCTGGAGGCATGATCGGAATGTCTTTGTGGTGGCACAGCATGCTGTGCCCGTCGCTGGTAGCACAGCCACTCTTGGCTGTGCGCTTTTCTTGCTACCACGTGCAAAACCGCACAGGCAGGAGTGCCTGTGCTACAAGACCACGGTGCAGCCGCAGCTGTCAACGCAGAGTGATGTGCTTGGTTGCGTCTATTTTTTCGCAGTACGATTGCCGCGCGCGCGGCGCGCTGGTATGCTGGAACCATGATGCGGTTGAAAGAGCAATTCCGCGTCGCCCGCCTCTTCCACAAGAACTCCTACAGGTGCATCCATGAAACTGTCCATCAGCTACAAGAATGTCGAGCCGCACAAGCCCGCCGAAAAAGAAGTCGAGCTTTATGCAAGCAAACTGAACCGTATTTTGAAAAGTTATGAACCAGACCTCGTGCTGTTGCACGGGGTTTTTTCCAAAAATCCACACCGCGAGGAACTTTCATTTTCGCTAAATTTGTCGCTGCCCACCGGGGCGTTGCACGCCACCGGAACCGGCGAGAATGTGCGCGCCAGTTGCAAGCAAGCGTTCAGCGAACTGGAATCGCAAGTGAAGAAGCACCAGTCGCGGCTGCGCAAGGATTACGAATGGAAGCGCAAACGCCCGCGCCCGTCGCGTCCAGCGGTGGAAGCGCTGTTATAGGCGCTGGGCTGCGCGGATGTACGGATTCCCGGCCATCTCAGTTTGAGAATTAGAGGGTGGTTTGCCGAGATACTGAGACGATGACAGGCCAACTCTGGCAAGTCTTGTCTAAAGTCCCGGGAAATCGATAAGTCGAGAGGCAGTTGCTACCAGCCTGAGTGATTAGGCAAGCTATTGAAATAAAAAGGCTTACTTCCTAAAGAAATCCAATCGAAACGGATGTGCACGCTGAGGTAACTTTCCGAGAGACACCGCACCAGGCGGGGCTCTTTTCTGGATTTTGGAGATTGCATTGCCCTAATCCTCTGCTTGCCTCTCGGCTGCGTGAACCAAGGCCCTAATAGACGAAGGGACTCTACGAAGAGATGCGCCCGAAAATCTTGATTGTCGATGACTCGAGCACCACGCTTTTGATGGAAGCGATGCTCTTGAAGAAGTACACCAATTTTGAAGTGGTGCAGGCGCGCAATGGCCAGGAGGCGGTGAAAGTGGCGCTGGAGGAGTTGCCCAACTTGATTTTGATGGACGTGGTGATGCCAAAGATGGACGGATTTGCGGCGTGCCGGGAGATGCGGCGGCAGGAGAAATTAAAAAAGATTCCGATCATTTTGGTGACCAGCCGGGGCGAGGCGGAAAATGTGGAGAAGGGATTCGAAAGCGGCTGCAACGATTATTTGACGAAGCCGATCGAAAGCAACGAACTGGTGCAGATGGTGAATGGGTATTTGGGCGTGGAAGAAGGGCGCTAGGCTGGAAAAGCGAAATTCGAAAGACAGAGGCGACAGTCCAAAAGCAAACCACGAAAGAAAGGCGCGAGAAGTAGCTGGATGAAGGGCGCTGGATGAAAGACGGTCGAGGAAAGAGCAAACGATGACGCGGACACCTACGCTGGGAAAAGGCGAGAACACTGCGACAGCGGCGCTTGCTGAACAGTTGGAGACGCGGGCGCGCGACTACTTGCGTAGGTGCCATGACACGGCGCCTTCGGTGGAGCGGCACACGATTTGGAGCCGGCTGTACGCCGCGAGCGAGCGGCTGAGCATGGCGGTGCGTGAAGGCGATGTGGCCGACGCGGTGATCGAAATTGGGTCGAATCTTCTGGGATGCGAAGAGATTGTGATTATGCAATTGCACGCGGAAACGAAACTTATGTCGTTTTTGGCATCGGTGGGCGTGTCGGCCACGCAGCGGCACGCGCTTGCGTCGAAGTTCACTCAGATTGCGGCGGAGATTAAGCGAGGGCAGGCACGAATAGTGGACAAGCGGATCGCGGGTGACGAATTTTTGGCAAGCATCGGAGTCACCGCGCTGGCGCCGCTGACTCAAGGACAGAAAGCGGGGGCCATCATATTTTTTAATTTACTGCCACAGAGAAAATCGTTCGACTCGGGAGATCGGGAATTGCTGGGATTGCTTTCGGTTTATGTGGGACCCAGCCTTTTTGGGATCTAGGAATGCGGAAAAGTTTCGAATGAGAGGCTTTGGAGTTTCGGTAAAAGCGGAAATGAGGAGTAAGGGCTGGCCGGCGTTTACGGAAGAGAGTGGAAGCGAGGCGGAGCTGAAGCCGGTGTTTCTGCATCCTGGGGAAATGTACGCTTCGGTCGAGCCGGCGAGCATCACGATTATTTTGGGTTCGTGCGTGGCAGTATGCCTCTTTAATGAGCGGTTGTCGGTGGGAGGAGCTACGCACTATTTGTTGCCGACGCTGGGAAGCGAGGGATTGGCTTCGCCCCGCTATGGGGATGTGGCCATCAGGCGGCTATTGCAGGAATTGCAGCAGCTGGGCAGCCGGAACAAGGATCTCCGGGCGTACGTTTTTGGGGGCGCGTCCATGCTGCAGGCGTTTCGAAGCGGGTCGAGCGAATTGATAGGAGACAAGAACGTGGAGCTTGCTCTGGAAGTGCTGGCGCGCGAATCGATTGTCATCGAGAAACGAGATACGGGTGGCGAGCAAAGCCGGAAGATTACGATGCGGACAGACACAGGGGCGACGACGTTGAAGCTAATAGGAAATTAGGATGGAAATTCAGCGGGACGTGATTTTGAAGAGCTTCGTGGTGGAAACGGGCGAAGGCCTCGCGCAGATGGAGGAGGCCATCCTGGAGCTGGAGGAGCGGCCGGAAGACGGGGAGTTGATCCAGACGATTTTTCGCGTGGTGCATACGATCAAGGGAAACGTGAGCATTCTGGAATTGCCGAAGCTGCAAGCCTTCGCGCACACGTTCGAAAATCTGCTGGATGAAGTCAGAGGCCGCAGTCTCAGCGTCACGCCTGAAATTATAAATCTGATGCTCGCTTCGCTAGATGTTCTACGGGAGATGTCCGCGAGCGCGGCTGAAGGGCGGGATGAAACGAGCGCGCGAGCCCGGGAAGTGCTGGGCAGAATTTCGAAATGCATTGAAGGCCGGGCGCCGGCAAGCCCAGAGAGAACGGCAGAAGAAAATGGAAGCGGAGCAGAGACTGGGGCTCCGCGGACAGCCCACGCGAACGATTCGCTGCGGAGTTTGCGAGTTGACGTCGCGAAGCTGGATCGACTGCTGGATCTTACAGGCGAAATTGCGATTGCGCGGGGGCGAATCGCGCAGTTGCTGGAGAACCCGGGCGCGGCCGATCTCGAGGCTATTCGAGAAACGTCGCGAGCCGCGGATGCTCTCCATACCGAACTTCAGGAAACAGTGTTGAAAGCGCGGATGGTTTCGGTAGGCCCTCTCTTCCGGCAGTATTCGCGGACAGTGCGCGATTTGGCAAAGGCTCACGGCAAGCTGGCACGACTGCAGATCGAAGGGGAAGAGGTGGAAGTCGACACGTCGGTGATCGAACACCTGAAAGATCCCTTTCTGCACATGATTCGAAACGCGATTGACCACGGAATCGAAACGCCCGGGATTCGCAAAAGGAAAGGTAAGGCGGCCTCCGGGACAGTCACCGTGCGTGCAGCGCACGAAGCGGGCAGCATCGTGATTGAAGTGACCGACGACGGGGCGGGATTGAACCGGGAACGGATTTGCGAGGTAGCGCGGAAGCGGGGGATCTTTGCGGAGCCGGAGAAGCTGGCGGACCAGGAACTCTTTCAACTGATTTTTGAGGCGGGCTTTTCCACGGCGGGCGCGGTGAGCGATATGTCAGGCCGCGGCGTGGGGATGGATGTGGTGCGGCGGAACGTACAGGCGCTACGTGGGAGCGCATTCATAACCAGCGAGCCGGGAGCCGGTTCAAGCGTTCATATCCGACTTCCACTGACGCTGGCGATCATCGAGGGGTTCGGGGTCGGCGTTGGAGAGGATACGTATGTTATTCCCGTTGACCAGGTGATCGAGTGCGTGGAACTGCCGGCGAAAGAACGAAACTCGGGATGCGTGACGGGGGTGCTGGAGCTTCGCGGCGAGCCCTTGCCGTACGTGCAATTGCGAGAACATTTTCAAAGCAGCGGGGCTCGCTCGATGAGGCAGAACGTCGTGGTGGTGCAGCACGATGCGAACCGAGCAGGGCTGGCTGTGGACCGGCTTTACGGGGCTACGCAAACGGTCATAAAGCCTTTGCCACATGTGTTTAGAAATGTTCCTGGCGTGTCCGGGTCAGCCATTCTGGGAAATGGGCGGGTCGCTTTGATTTTGGATGTCCCGGCGTTGATGCGGAGTTTTGAAGCGGAAGCGGCGAGGGTCGCTTAGGGGCGAGTGACGAGGAACCGGAGCGGAAACGCGCAGGGCAGAGCCGCTCTGCAAAGTTTGGCGGGACAGGGGAAAAAGATCAGCAACTGTTTTCGAGGAGAAAAATATGTTCTTGGGAAATTTGAAGATTGGGACGCGCTTGGGACTGGCGTTCGCCAGCTTATTGGTGATGGTGCTGGGCATTGTCGGGCTGGCCGTGGTGCGGCTGGAATCGCAGGACGAGCTGCTGGGGGAGTTCGCGAACGATCGTGTGCAACAACTGGTGATAACGCATAAGTGGGCAAATTCGTTGCTGGAAACGGGGAATTACATCCGCAACATCTACCTGCTTGACCACGACTCGACGAGCGAACAGCTCGCGCATCTGAAAGAGTTTAAGAAGATGCGCGCGGGCTACAGGGCAGATTTGGTAAAGACCATCGACACCGAGCAGGGCCGGGAGCTGGTGAAAAATGTGATGGAAGCCCGCAACAAGTACGTGCCGGACGAGGACGAGTTTCTCCGGCTATTCGAAGGAAATCACCTGGATGAAGCGAAAAAGCAGTTCCTAGGAAAGATTGTGCCGGAGCAAACGGCATATCTGGACGAGATCTACAAACTGATCGATTACCAAGTGGCGCAGACAGCGGCGGATCGAGACGCGGCAAGAATAGCATACACGCGGGGACGCGCGATTATCGTGTCGATTGGCGCGCTGGTTACGCTGTTTAGCGCCTTATTTGCATTTTGGATTACGCGCAGCATCACCGATCCGTTGAAAGCGGCGGTGGAAATCGCGCAGCAGGTGGCGAAAGGCGATTTGAGGGGCAATCTGGAAGTTAAGACAAAAGACGAGACCGGGCAATTGCTGGAGTCTTTGAAGAACATGAAGGGGAGCTTGACAAATATGGTGGAAGAGGTCCGCAACGGAGCGACCGCGCTGGCTTCCGCAGCAGCGCAAGTTTCTGCTTCGGCGTCGTCATTTTCGCAAGGATCGAGCGAACAGGCGGCTTCGGTGGAAGAGACGACAGCGAGCCTGGAAGAGATGAGCGCTTCAATTAACCAGAACGCGGAAAACAGCCGGCAAATGGAACAGATGTCCACAAAGGGCGCGAAGGATGCGGAGGAGAGCGGGCACGCGGTCGCAGATACGGTCAGTGCAATGGTGTCGATTGCCCAAAGGATATCGATTATCGAGGAGATTGCTTATCAAACCAATTTGCTGGCGTTAA
Organism: uncultured Acidobacteriota bacterium; assembly: GCA_963804545.1. Taxonomy (GTDB): domain Bacteria; phylum Acidobacteriota; class Terriglobia; order Acidiferrales; family UBA7541; genus Acidiferrum. The sequence continues at coordinate 986,878 of CAWDQW010000002.1, read as the reverse complement.
ATGCGGCGATTGAAGCCGCACGTGCGGGAGAGCACGGGCGAGGATTTGCCGTGGTCGCGACGGAAGTGCGGAAGCTGGCGGAGCGCAGCCAGGCCGCAGCGAAGGAAATAGCTGGCCAGGCAGGCGAAAGCGTAAAGGTCGCGGAACGTTCCGGTGAATTGCTGGGCACGCTGGTGCCGGCGATCCGGAAAACAGCGGATCTGGTGCAGGAAGTGACAGCTGCATCGCGCGAGCAGGCTTCCGGGGTGAACCAGATCAACAAGGCAATGTCCCAGGTGGATCAGGTGACACAGCGAAATGCGTCCTCGGTGGAGGAACTTTCGAGCGCGGCGGAAGAGATGTCTTCGCAGGCAGAGGGAATGCAACAGCTCATGGGGTTTTTCAAGGTGGAGGATGGCAGAACGGATGCTGTTGCTGGTGGCACGCGAGGGCACGACAGGTTACATCCGCGGGCTTACCGGCGGAACAGAGTGGGGAGAGACGCACGGTTCGCGACAGACGAGGCTTCTTCGAATAAAGACAGCGTGAACGAGGCGGAACGCGACTTCGTGCGGTTCTAACGGGAGAATCCGATGGAATTCACGATGGTAAGAGAAGCGGTGGAACAGCAGCAGTACTTAACGTTCCAGATGTCGAACGATGAATATGCCGTCGGAATCCCGCACGTGCGGGAAATTATCGAATACAGCGCGGTCACGCGAGTGCCGAAAGCGCCGGCGTGGATCCGCGGAGTGATCAACGTGCGCGGGAGCGTGGTGCCGGTGGTGGATCTGGCGGTGAAGTTCGGAGTGGCGGCGCGGCCGGTCACGAAGACGACGTGCATCATCATCCTGGAGATTAAGCTGGACGGCGAAGACAGCATCATGGGGGTAATCGCGGATGCCGTGAATGAAGTGACCAACTTTACTGCCGAGGATATCGAGAAGGCGCCGTCGTTCGGAACGCGCGTGCGCGTGGAGTATTTGCTAGGGATGGCCAAGATAGGCAAGAAGTTTGCGTTGATACTGGACATTCACAAGGTGCTGTCGGGCGAAGAGTTGGTGAGGCTCGGTGAAGTGCCTGCACAGGCGGTTCGAACGGAAGCGGATGGGACGGAGAGAGTTCGGGCGGATGAGCCGAAAAATACTACGACGAACGCCACCGCGAATCCCAGAGCGGGCAAGTCGAAAACGCAAAATATGGAATGAGCGGTGGGCCCTTGGGACGGTCAAACACAAGCGAAAGTGTGCTCCAACGCAGAGTCTCCGAGAAACCGGAGGCTGAGGCGCCGGACGTGTTCCTGGAGTTTCAGACTAAGACGATCACGGAGAGAGAGTTCCTGCGTTTTCAGGAGCTGATTCACCGCGTATCTGGGATTTGGCTGACGTTTGCGAAGTCGGCGTTGCTGGTGGGCCGGCTTTCGAAGCGGTTGCGCCATCTCGGGCTTGCGACGTTCAGCGAATACTATCGCGTGGTGACGAGCGACCCGGAAGAGCAAACGTGCATGCTGGACGCGATCTCGACGAATGAGACGCGTTTTTTTCGTGAACCCGGACAATTTGAATTTCTGAAGCAGAGAGTTTTTCCGCAGTGGCAGGCGGAAGTGGCGAGGGGTGTGCGTGCGCGTAAAGCCAGGGTGTGGAGCGCAGGTTGCTCGACGGGGCAAGAACCTTTTTCGCTGGCGATGACTTTGTGCGACCACTTTCCGGCGTCGACGGGCTGGGAGATTGAAATTGTCGCGACGGATTTATCGAGCCGGGCACTGGCCATTGCGCGGGGCGCGACTTGGGAATTCGCGGCAAGAGGAGAAATTCCGGAGAACTATTTGAAGGCGTTCATGTTGCGGGGTTGCCGGGGGCAGGAAGGGAAGATCAAGGCGGGGCCGGAGATTCGGGCCGTAGTAAGTTTTCTGCGGTTGAACCTGAACGAGCCGGCGTTTGCCGTGAACGGGCCATTTGATTTGATTTTTTGCAGAAACGTGCTGATTTATTTCAATCGAGAAGACCGGGAAAGAATCGTGCGGCGATTGTTGAGCTATCTCTCTCCGAGCGGCTACTTGTTTGTTGGGCACGCGGAGAGCTTGCACACGATGCATGACGCAGTACGCAGTGTGATGACCACCGTTTATGCTCCCATTAGCAAAGCGAAGCCCGAGGCCGATGTCACACGATAGCGCGGCGCCCCGCATCCAGGTCTTGGTTGTGGATGATTCCGCCGTGGTGCGGCAGGTGATGCAGGCAGTGTTATCGCAAGAAAGCGATATGGAGGTAACCGTTGCCGCGGACCCGATCATTGCGCTTCACAAAATGAAGCAGGTTCGCCCGCACGTGATTATTTTGGATCTCGAGATGCCTCAGATGGACGGGCTGACGTTTTTGAGGAAGGTGATGGCGGAAGACCCTATTCCTACTTTGATTTGCTCGAGCGTGGCGGGACGCGGAACGGTTGCGGCGATTCGGGCATTGGAAGAGGGTGCGATTGGGATTGTCACGAAACCAAAGCTCGGAGTGGGGAATTTTCTGCATGAATCGGCGGTGATGTTGATTGATACGGTGCGCTCGGCGGCTTCGGCGCGCATGAGGAGGCGAAACGGCTTGGCTATGCGAGCGGCGGAGCGCAATCCTTCCGCGAGCAAAACCGGTATAAAAAATGCGGCTAGTAACGAAGAGAGAATCGTCGTCATTGGGGCTTCGACTGGAGGAACGGAAGCTTTGGCGCATATATTGGGCGCGCTGCCAGAGGTTTCTCCCGGAATTGTGATCGTGCAGCATATGCCGGAGCAGTTCACGGCAGCGTTTGCGAAATGGTTGGATACGAATTGCGCGATGCATGTGAAGGAAGCGGCGGATGGGGACCGCGTGAAGGCGGGATGCGCGTTTGTGGCTCCCGGGAACCGGCATAGCACGATACGACGGACAAACGGGCATCTCACGATTCAGGTGAATGACGGGCCTTTGGTTTCGCGGCACCGACCGAGCGTCAATGCACTCTTTCGTTCCGTAGCGCAGGCAGCAGGGAACTCGGCGCTGGGCGTAATACTGACGGGTATGGGCGATGATGGGGCGGACGGATTGCTGGAGATGCGCGGTGCGGGGGCGTTTACCATCGCGCAGGATGAAGCGAGCTGCGTTGTGTTTGGCATGCCGAAGGAAGCGATTCGACGCGGGGCGGCGCACAAAGTGTTGGGGCTCGAGGCCATTCCGGCCGCGGTGACAAGCTTCGGGATGCACGGGAAGAAAATGTTGTAAGAAGGCGGAAGTGAGAAGCGGTTACGAGGATGCGTTAGCGTTTCCTGCCGGTTTTCAGAAAAGTTCAGACGAACAATTCAATGGGGAATTACTTCTTGGAGAACGCTTTCGGCGTTTTGTGTTTGCTTGGCGCCGAAGTTTTTCCGAAGCGGAGGGCTGGGGAGGGCGGCAACCAGTTTGCGGGTGTATTCGTGTTGAGGCGAATTGAAGATAGCTTCGGGCGTGCCGCACTCGACGATCTGTCCTTCGTGAAGGATGCAGATGCGGTGGCAGAGAGCCGCAACCGAGAGCAGGTCGTGGGAGATATAGAGGATGGCCGTGCCCATCTCGTGATTTAGGCACGCGAACAAATTCAGGATTTCAGACTGCGTGATGGGATCGAGGGCGCTGGTGGCTTCGTCAGCGAGGAGGAGTGCCGGACGGTGAAGGACGGCCATGGCGATGCAGACGCGTTGGCCTTGGCCGACGCTGAGCTGCGAAGGACGACGGCGGAGAAATTCTTTGTCGTGCGGCAGGCTAACGCTTGTCAGAGCCGATTGGATCGACGAAGCACCTCGCAAATTGTCTCCGCGCTCGTGAGCCCTCCAGGCTTCGGTTAGCTGAGAGCCGATGGAAAGAGTGGGATTCAGAGCCGCGAGCGGACTTTGTAGAACGATGCTGATTTCTTTGCCGCGGATGGCGCGGAGATCTTTTTCGGAAGTCTTCCGGAGATCTTTGCCGCGGAAGAGAATTTCGCCGCGGACCGAGGCGGATTTGGACGAGAGGAGTCCCATGAGGGCGAGAGAAAGTGTGCTTTTTCCAGAACCGCTCTGGCCGACGAGGCCGAGGATTTCCTGGCGACCGATGCGCAAGGAAACATCGCGGAGGACGCCGGTTTTATTGGGGTAGTCGACCGAGAGATTGGCGGCCAGGAGCGGGTCCTGAAAATTCATTTGCTCGCTCCCATTTCTTGACTGGGTTTCAGGCGGAGCGTTTCGATATTCCAGAAGGCTTGGGGATTAAGCGCGACGGGAGATGCCCCGGCGATATTGGGCGAGATGGCTGAGAGGGCATTTTTGTTGACGAGATAGATGAAGGGCTGCTGTTCGGCGACGATTTGCTGGACGCGATCGAATTTGGCTTTGCGAAGTTTTTCGTCGGGAGTGGAGGCCTGTTCTTGCATAAGTTTGTCGATTTCCGCTTCCCAGGGCGTCGCGGGAGTTTTCTGATTGGGGTTCCACTGATGGTCTTCGCCGGAGCTTAGCCAGACGGTTAGCTGGCCGTTGGGATCGAGATCGGTGTTTACGAGGCCGAGGAGGCAGGCGTCGTAATCGAAGGTGCGCGTGATGCGTTCGATTAGGGAGGGAAAATCAAGGGTGACGACTTTCAGCGTGATGCCGACCTCTGAAAGGTCTTGTTGAATCATGGTGGCCATTTTTTCGCGCGCGGTGTTGCCGGAATTGGTGATGACGGTGAACCCGACGGGATGGCCAGCGGCGTCCTTGAGGGTGCCATTTTCGAGGCGGAATCCGGCACGAGTGAAGAGAAGGAGCGCGGCTTGGGGATCGTGCCTGGGAGCGGGAAGAGAAGCGTTAAACCAGAAGTGATTGGAAGGAGAGACGGGGCCGTAGGCTGGGGTGGCGTAGCCGTCGAAGACGACGCGAGCGAGGTCGGCGCGATTGATGGCGAGGGAAACGGCTTGGCGAAACGCGGTGGTTTGAAACCACTTTTTCTTGTAATCGGGAAGATTGGAAGTGACGGTCTGATTGAACCAGAATTCTTCGCCATCCAGGCCAGTGCCAGCGTCTTTGGCGACGCCGGGAAAATCTTTCTGAAGGCGATCGAATTGTTCGGCGTCGAGGCGGTTGATGAGCTGCAGTTCGCCACGGCGGAAGCGCATCAGCTCGATGTCGCGGTTTCGTTGAATATCGAGGCGGACGGTTTCGATGTAGGGGAGGGGATGGCCGTCTGCATCGTGCTTCCAGTAATTGGGGTTGCGGCGAAGAAGAACGTAGGAGCCAGGCACGTATTCGGAGACATAGTAAGGGCCAAGCACGCTCATCTCTTTTTTCGGAGACTTCGAAGAAAGGATGGCGACCTGGTCGAAGAGGCGCTCGAGGCCGGCGACAATCGTCGGAAACGAGATGACGACGACATCCGGTGAGGGCGTTTGGACTTCGATGGCGCCTGCGCTGGTTCGAAACGCGTCTCCGGTGGCGGAATGCGTTTGCGGGTCCATGAGAAGTTTCATGGTGTAGGCCACATCGGCGGATGAGAAGGGAGCGCCGTCGGAAAAATAGAGGCCTTTGCGGAGGTGGAAGGTGATTTTGCGGCCGTCGCGGGAGACTTGCCAGGATTCGGCGAGAGCAGGTTCGAGAGCCTGGGTCTGGCGATTGACGCGAATCAAAACGCCGCCGGTCAAATAACGGATGTTTTCGGATGCTTCATCATCCACAAGAACGGGATTAAAAGTTTTGGGCTCTCCATGGAGACAAAAATGCAATTCGGCACCGGACTGAGCGCGGCTTGAGGGCGCCAAAAATGCGAACACGCAAAGAGCGAGGCATAGGATGGCACATCGTCGAGAACAGCGCATCAGGCAAGTTCCTCCGAGGCAGGAAAGATAAACTGGAAACAGATTACGGTAAGGACCAGGACGACTAACGGAACGAGCCGCCACGGGTTGGCGGCCATGGCGGAGAAATCCTCGGAGCCGCGCAAGAGGTTTCCCCAGGAGGGCAGTGGCTCCATGACTCCCAGCCCTAACATGCTCAAGGTGGCCTCCGTGAGAATGAAGAGCGGGATCGAAATCCAAAACTGAGCCAAGAAAACGGGGCGAAGGCATGGAAGCACTTGACGAAATAAGATTTGGGAGCGTCGATAGCCGAGCGCTTGCGCGAGGAGGATGTGGTCGGAGTCGCGCAAGTCTCGCGAGGCGGCCCAGACCACACGCAGGGATGCAGGCCAACCGATAAGGCCCAAGGCAAGGAAAGTGGCGACGACAGAGAGAATGGGAGAAACATCGAGAGGCAATACCGAGCGAAGAGCAATCAGCACGAAAAGAAGCGGCAACGACATGGAAAGATCAGCGGAAGCGAGAATGATCTTTTCGAGCCAACCACCGCGAAGTCCCGCGAGGGCCCCGAGGATGGCTGCGATGATCGAGGCGATGAGAGCGGCAGCGGGCGCCAACAAGAGCGAAACGCGAGTCCCATAAACGAGGCGGGTGAAGAGATCGCGCCCCAGAGAGTCGGTGCCGAGCCAGTGCGCCGCGGAGGGAGCGGCGTTGGGGATGTCGCGGAACTGATGAGCATAAGAATAATGCGTAAAGCTGCCTGCGAATATCCCCGAAGCCAAAATGGCAAGCAGAGCGCCGCGGCAAAGGAAACGCAGAGCGCGCTGGGCTTTCACGGACGCCTCTCTTGCAGAGCGCCCGAAAGAAGATTGACGCCCGCAGTTAGTAGAGTGACGAATAGCGTGATGCTGGTAAGTAGCGGCAAATCACGATTGAGGGCGGCTTGCCAAGCGAGTTGCCCCACGCCAGGAGAGTCGGAGAGTGCTTCGAGGGGAATCGCGGCGCCAAGAGCCAAACTTGCGGAGACTCCCAGGAGTGCCAGGAGTGGAGGCCAAGCCACTGGCAGCACATGGCGAAAGAGGATGCGATCAGGGCTGACACCGCGGGCGCGGGCAGCGAGTACGAAGGGCTGAGTGTGCGCTTGAGCGAGGATGTTGTGCTGGTAACGAAAGAGCTTTGGAAGCGTAATAACGGCAATGCCTAGAAAAAGTGGCGCGCGCAGATAGAGGCAAAGCAAAGCTACAACTGCGGTGGGCAAGGCGATTAGAATCCCGGTGGCGGCGGTGGCGAAATATTCCAGTAGCCAGGTTTGCCAGCGAAGGGTGAGAAGCGCCAAGAACGAGGCGATGCCCCAGGCGGAGGCCCAACCGAGGAAAACGGTGCGGGCCGTAAAAGCAGCGCGTTCTTTCAGGAGTCCGGCGACAGGGCGCTGGAGGAAGGCCGAGGTGCCGAGATTTCCGTGGAGAAGACCAGTGATGTAGGCGCCGTAGTAAGAGAGAAGGCCGTGACCCAACTGGAATTGGTTGCGAATGGCATCTCGCGAGGCTTCTGAAAGGCGCGAGTCGAGCTCGTGTTCATCGACACCGTAACCCGGAGCGAAGCGCACGATGGTCGCGCACAACAGCGCGCCCACAATCGCGAGCGCGGCGAGCAGAAGAAGTTTCCGCGCGAATTTTAGAATTCCAGGTGTCATGGTCGCCAGGCAACAAGAACTCTATCCGCTTCAAATTCATCCAGGCGTGGGAACCACCAACTGCGACTGCGAGGGCAAACCGCGTCCCCGATAGTGCGTTTCCTTCGCTTCGTACATGCTACGATCCGCTTCGGAGAGCAGCTCCTCGGCGGTAACGCCATCTTGCGGATAAAACGCCGCTCCTACGCTGGCGGTAACAACCTTCTTGCCACACACGGTCTGGCCGGCTTCCTCGACCGCAAGTTGCACGCGCGGCAACAGTTCCTTGACGGTGGCGAGCGTAAATTCCGGGAGAACCAGAATGAATTCGTCTCCCCCCAGGCGTCCAACTAGGTCGTACTCGCGGCATACGGTGCGGAAATTCTTCGCGATCTCGACCAACAGTTTGTTACCGACAAGATGTCCATAGTTGTCGTTGACGGTCTTGAATCCATTGAGGTCGCAAAGCAGGACGGCGAGAGGCAAGCCGCTGCGCTCGGAGCGCGACAGTTCGCTATCCAAGTGCGCGCAAATCGAGCGGGCATTCGGCAGCCCAGTAAGGAAATCCGTGCTTGCCGTGTCTTGGGCTTTCTCGAACTGCAGAGAGTTTTCGACGGACAAGCCAAGCTTGGAGCTAGCGGCCAGCAGCATGCGCAGGTGGTCTTTTGTAAAAGCTTGCTTCTCTTTTCGGTAGAGCGTGAGAACCCCGGCGACGCCATCCCTGCCTTGAAGAGGAATAGAGAGAGTGGATCGCAAAACGGAAACGCGCGAAGGATCTCCCAGGTGTTTCGATTCGGCCATGGGGTCGCCATTGATGATGGGCTTCTTGTGCTGGGCGACCCAGCCGGAAATTCCCTGGCCTATCGGCATCTCCAAGGCGCGGAAAAGGTCGTAATCGACTCCGTGCACGTACCGCGGACTCAGCCTCTGATCCTGGCACACGAAGAAAACGATCAAGTCGTGGGGAACCATTTCCTTCAACCGTACGGCCACAACGGAGAGGGTCTCACGCAAGCTCAAGGAATTTCCAAGGGTCTGGGCCAATTCGAATAGTAGCTGGGCTTCCTGGCGAGCAGAGACGATGGAGGCCAGAAAAGAAGTGGCTCGCACCTCGGCGGCGTTTGGCACCTCCGCAAATCCGGCCGATGGGGCGACAGGGCGATTGGGGTTAGTTACGAAAGGAAAGGGACTCCTTGTGGTCTCGGACCGACTGACGACTTGCTCGAGTTCGAGATATCTCTTTTCTATCGCCCTGACGACTCGCGGATCGAAGCCTGTCTCCATTTCCGAAATCAGATGCTTCATGGCCTCGTCGACAGATATCGCACGGCGATATGGCCGTTCCGAAGTCAGCGCGTCAAAACAATCCACAACGGAGAGGATGCGCGCGCCGATCGGAATGGCCTCTCCTTTCAATCCGTAGGGATAGCCGCTGCCATCCCACTTTTCGTGGTGGGACCGAACAATCGGAACGACAGGGTAGGGGAATTGGACGCGGTCGAGAATTTCCGCGCCGACGATGGGATGGATTTTCATTCGGTCGAACTCTTCCGGAGTCAGGCGCCCCGGTTTGGAGAGGATTTGCTCCGGCACAGCGAGCTTGCCAATGTCGTGAAGCATGGAGGCGGCACGCAACGCGTTTAGTTCCGCCTCGCTCAGCCCGAGATCTTTGCCCAGCTGGACGGCGTAGGTCTGAACACGCCTCAAATGATCATGGGTACTGTGGTCTTTAGCCTCGATCGCCAGGGACAGAGCCTCGATCGTTCGGAGGTGTAGGTCCGCAATCTCTTCGGTGTGTTTTTTCTCTGCCTCGAGACGGTCCAGGTAGATGCGGTAAGAACGGTACATCCAGTAGACAAGCGGAAGGACGAGGATGGCGAACTGCCAGCCGAAAGCTCGGCTGATGCAGGCTGACTCCCCCAGCGATCACCGCTCCCAATAAGTAGTAAGGAAACGACCACAGGTAGCATTCTTTCCAGACCTGGAGAGGATTGCGCTTCTGGATCAAGGCGATGATGCCCGAAACGGACATGGTGTTTATGGCGAAGTAAGTCGTGGATGCGGAAACCAGCAGCAGGGGCCAGGCAAGCCCAAAATGAGAAGCAAAATTACTATGAAAAACGAGCATTCGCCGCCGTGATCGAAATGGAGAGATTAGCAAAGCTGAACAAAATCTGATCTAACCTCGGACGAGGTTTGGCTTGCCAAATCGACTGCACCAAACCGCCGAAACAACCCATGAGCAAAGTCTCCGGGTAGGACAGATCCAGTATCCCCACGAGGACGAAGAGGAAATTTGCCGATAGGGTTGCTTCAATCCCGGGTAGGCGCACCTTGAAAATGGAAGCCGCCAGAGCAACGGCGAAGAAACAGGCGAAACGGAGTTCGCTCTGGGGGTGCCAATGCAGGAGCGCGTAAGGTAACAGCGGAAGACCGATGACCACCTGGACCAAGATAAAAGAGGCGGCCGGCCAGCTAAGACCTTGGCTTGGATTACCAGAGGCAGCGCTTCCCCGCCCCGATGGCTGCTCGGCAAATCTGCCAAATGCGTTGTAGAGCCACGAGTTTCGGGAAGCCAGGAACGACGGGGACCCCGCTCACCGATTCCGGTGTACGCGCAGAATTCAAGGGACCATTCCCATCGTTTGTGAGTGGTGTGGGCATGCGTTCTTGCACCGGTGACTCATAAACTTACTGGTCCCATTTGGTACAGATAGTGTCCGTAATAGAGACAGGAATGCCCATAGTACGACTGGGGAGTTTTGTCCCAAGACTAACCCTATATAAGGAACATAGATAGCGACCATTGCCGGCCTAAGATGGGCAGCTTATCGGGTGACCGGTGAGGGGCAGTGGGGGCGGGAAAGGGATAACCTACCTGTACCAAAATGGCTGTTCAGCAGTACTAGTGCTGTCCCACTCCGGTACTATCGACCAGATCGACCCCCATCTCGTAAAACTTGTGAAGCGCGAAATGCCACTTTTCGTAACAGGATCCTTGTACTCGGTTTCAGCCAGGAGACAGAGAAAATGGACCTCACGCCCAACAAGAGCTCGAATAACCAAAATGGGGGGCCGTTGAAGACGACCACGTGGGGCGCCCTGATCGCGATCGCGCTATTAATGGGTCTTTTGGGGACGACGAGCTACGTCCTGCACCCGTTTGGCAGTCCGCAAGTTGTTCAAACAGCGGGAAATACGGGGCTTGGGCAAAACGGTGGGGTTCCGTCGGTTGCCCAACACTCCTACAACACCCATTCAAGCAAATTTGGCCTAAATAACGCCCCGGCTTTCCAACAGCCGATCGGTGTCCAAGCAAATGGGCCGGTTTCTGCCGGGGTACCCTTGGCCGTCATAGTCGGCGTCGCTGAACAGCATGGTAACTCCAGCGGCGCGAAGGCGGCGCAAGCTACCCAACAGGACCCGCTCTCAGGCGGGCTGACATCGGGGACGGCGAATCCGCAGGCCCTAATCGCAGCGAAGATTGCTCCGGACCTGCGAGAGGTCGACCCTGCAAAGCCGGTCGACGTTATAGTTCAGTTTAAGAGGGCGACGGGAACCTCCGGACCTCAGCGCTGACGGCGCCGCTCTGAAGTCGGACCTGCCGCTCATCAACGCCAAGCTGGTAACTGTGCAAGGCTCGAATCTGACGAGCCTCGCCTCACATTCTGAAGTGGCGTACATCTCCCCGAACCGCACGGTACGTGGCGCGATGGACCCCGTCGTTACCGCGGTCAATGCGGACATCGCCTATGCGAACGGCTGGAATGGCACCGGTGTAGGTGTCGCGGTGATCGACAGCGGGGTCAGATATGTTGATGATTGAACTCCGATGGAAATGTGAGCCCATCGCGAGTTGTCTATACCCAAAGCTTTGTACCTGGCGATTCTTCCACAGCTGACGCGTACGGTCACGGAACGCATGTGTCGGGTATCGTTGCCGGAAATGCCTACGATTCCACGAGCCTGCAGACCTACCCGAACGTATATCGCGGGATCGCGCCGGAAGCCAATATCATTAGCTTGCGCGTGCTCGACGGCACGGGCGCCAGCGTCGACAGCTCGGTGATTGCTGCCATACAACAGGCCATCGCCTCCAGAGCACCTACAACATTCGCGTCATTAATCTGTCGCTGTCTCGCGGTGTGTATGAGAGCTATACGCTCGATCCGCTTTGCCAAGCCGTGGAATCCGCATGGCAATCAGGCATCGTGGTGGTGGCCGCAGCAGGCAACATGGGTGAATACTACGCGGCGGGCACGCAGGGATACGCCACCATCGGCGCGCCAGGCAACGATCCCTATGTGATAACCGTTGGCGCTACCAATACTCATGGCACTGGCACGCAAGCCTCCCAAACGGTGACAAGCTACAGCTCGAAAGGCCCTACGGCATTTGATCACGTGGTGAAGCCGGATCTCGTCGCTCCGGGCAATTCCGTCGTTTCGCTTCTAGCATCTCCGAACACCACGCTTATTACTGAGTATCCGTCGCTGGCGGTTTTCCCGTGCGACCCATCCGGGAGTAAATTGTGGTTCGCAGTACGGGCCGGCGAACTACATGACCATGAGCGGCACCAGCATGGCCACGCCAGTGGTCAGCGGTGTGGTGGCACTGCTTCTGCAAGAAAACCCGACTTTCACTCCAGACCAGGTGAAAGCCCGGTTGATGGAGACGGCATGGGGTGGGTTCAGCCAATACACGACAGCAACCGATTTGGGGACAGGCGTTACCTACACCATCGAACAAGACATGTTTGCAGCGGGCGCTGGCGCCGTTGACGCTGCTGCCGCCCTTTCGAGCACAGACGTTGCCCCCGCGACTTTGGGATCTGCAATGTCCCCTACGGCCGTATACAACCAGGCCACCAACAGCGTAACGATTACCGGGGCCCCGGGGACGGTGTGGACAAATCCGAATGTTCTGGGGCAATTCCGTGCATTCGGTTTGGGGTAACTCCGTGGTTTGGGGAAACTCCGTGGTCTGGGGTAACTCTGTTGTTTGGGGTAACTCCGTGGTTTGGGGCAACTCCGTCGGTTTGGGCCATCTCTGTCGCCTGGGGCAACTGATGCCGCGAGCAGCTAAAATTTACATTTCGCTGGTATTGTGTTCCGGAGCCGCCGTCCTGCCCTTCGCAGCAGGGCAGTGGTCTTCTGCCGGCCTGCCCCAGTTCCTGACACTTCTGGGTTTCGCGGCCGTCTCTTCGACGCTCAAAATCCGGATCCCCGGTATCGAGAGCACCATGTCGCCGAACTTTGCCTTTCTGCTGCTGGCCATGCTCTGCTGCAATTTCTCGGAAGTGGTGGTGATTGCGATGGTGGCAGCGCTGGTGCAATCCCTATGGACGGCCCGACGGCCGCGGCTTGTTCAAGTTGCCTTTAGCGGCGCAGCTCTTGTGTTGAGCGCCAGCGCGGCCTTTCCATGTGCGCACTTTCTCCTGGGATTGAGCTCCACGAATTCGCCGCTTGTCTTCGCGGTGCTCGCAGGCAGCCTGTATCTTCCTCTCAATACGGCATTGGTGTCTGTGGTCATCGGGCTTGTCGAAGGCCGGTCGGTGTGGCAGGTCGGCAGAGTTTGCTACGAATGCGTCTTTCCCTATTTCATGGGCGGCATGGTTTTCGCTGGCATGTTGAGCAGCGCTTTCTCGCGTTCCAACGTCTGGCATGGTGCGGCGGTGCTCTTTCCGGTCGCCGTACTCGGATACCTCTATTTCTTGAACAGGTCGCGCTTCGTTGCCGCAGTTTCCTCGCAAGTGGTTCCGAGGACGAACGAAGAAGAAGAGCTAGTCGAGATTGGCGCGCATCGCTCGCACCCTGGGCGCTGATCTTTTCCAAGACGTATGTAAAATTTTGTGCCTGCCGCGCAGAGCAATTCAGAACATTACAATCGCGTCGAGCATCTGAATATGTAGTTGGAGAAGCCCCGGCAGAGAAGTGATTGCGACAGCGTGGGTCGCTCGCTGGCACGAACGCAATGCGGCGCCGGCGATGAGCGCCCGTTCGGGCAAGGCGAGCCGTTACGGAGTGGCATCGGACGTGGTAGACTTACGAGGCAGTTTGTTGAAGGTCTCGCGGACGAAGAACCCACATACGTCCTGGTAAGTGTAGGTGCAGTGGCCGCCCTCAGGGTTGTGCACGAGCGGGGCGAACTTACACGGCGTGTGTTCCAGGGGCGGTGGTATTCTTGCTTGGAGTTTGCAGGAAGCAGCACCGCAGGTCGCAGCGGCCAAAACCGCGTCCTGGGAAGTTCCGTGCAGGCTACCGCGGCGGAAACAGTATAGGGGCGTAGCTCAGTGGTAGAGCAGCGGCCTTTTAAGCCGAAGGTCGTGGGTTCGATCCCCACCGCCCCTACCAACCATCTTCCTGATTGGTGGACACTTAACAAAATACGCGGGGGCAAAAAGGGGCAGATTGGGCCGATGATCCGGTTCTGTGTTTCTTTGTAGCGGCACGGGTGACAACCGGAATTCCGGTCCACAAGTCCACAACCGGGAAGCTCCCCCTCGAAAACGCGACACTATCAGCGTACCGTGGTTAGGGTTTACAACAATTTACACAACCGCGGGGACTGCCAAACTACGCGGAAGTCGTACTAGACATCTCATGTTGTGGGCTGGAAAGAGTCCATAAACTCCGGAGAAGACATGGGACAGGCAAATGGGCGAGGGTCCTCTATGGGAAACCACTCAACCTTTGCCTTTCGGGACGAGTTCCACGGGCATGTGGCTCAGTTTGGTGTAAATTCGACTCCTTCGAAGTAGACGCCACCAATCGTAAAGATAAATCTGCATCGGTCGCCACATGGCGACCCATCCGGCAATCTTAGGGCTCTCTCATACGACGGCCTCCCAGGTGCCTGCCTCGCGACCTAACAACATTTTGCTGAGAAGTAGACAGACAGCCAAGAACAGCAGACCGATGAAAAGGCTTGTGCGACCTTGTCTCAGGAGGCGCTTGAACTCCAAGTCGGTAATTTTCGCGCGGTGAGCAAAGTGGTTGTGCACGGCCGTCCTGATCAGTTCCTTAGAGTCTTCGGCTGGCCACTGGTCCAAGTAGATACGCAATTTGATGGGAGCGTCACGGGAGAACTCTTGGGCCCAACTGACGATGAATTCTTCCGCGTCGTCAAGATCCTTTTCAATAAACGGAGAAGGATCCATCGAATTGAACAGTTGGCTTAGGTCTCGCACCTTCAGTCTTATGGTCGGCTAGGGCCGTCGGGCCGTATTGGCAGTGTCTGGTGCCGAGGTTTGTCGGGAGCTTGCCACAGTTCGGTTGCCCTGCTGAATCTAGCCTACAACGTGTTTCAAGTCCCTGAGGATACTTGACCTGCTATCCAACTAACCAGATGGGATGAGAAGGCCGGTCTCCGCGGGATGCGATACGTTCCCAATGATCGACGCGCTCGAGGCGCAAGAGAAAGAAGACCGGCTGTGAAGAAAATTAGGACTGTGGCGACAAGCAGAAGACACCCAGAAGGAAGTAAGAAAAAGGGAAGAAAACTTCCGGAACAACGAGCAACCGCAGGCGTAAACGCAAGATACAGGGGGAAGGCGACTTACCTTCCTTACAAACTCGATCCGCACCTTGAATTATAGGGACAGCGGTTGTACAGCAATCTCAATCACTGATTGCATCAGACACAGAATATTCTGTCAATGGCCGGGGCTCGGTCGAGCCATCAGGTTCCCTACTTCTGCTGAACTGACTTGATGTAGTTTGTCAGTTCCTCGATTCGCAGCTTGCTCTGAGTCTTGTCCAATCCTTCCCTGGCTACGAAATCTGTTCCCCAGACGGGCATTTCAGCTGGGCCGTGAGCGGGCAGTCGCACTCCATTCCTCAACACATTCGAAACATAAGCCGTGGGGAATTTGCCGCCGTGTCGCTTTGCCAAGGTGGTCAGATCGGGCGGCGTTCGGTACGGGGCCGGGAATGGACCAGCGCCTCTTAGGTCGGGGCCATGGCAGACGGCGCAATGTTTATTGTAAAGCTCCGCACCCGATGGCGCCCCGGAGGAAGCGCTCGGAGATTTCTCGGTTTGCTTTTCTCGCGCTTCATGAAGTCCAAGAATCGTTCCCGCCAGCATACATGATATTACGGCGTTCCAAACCGCGGTGTTGGCCATCGAAGAGCCGGTCATTTCCAGGCCTTCCTTATTGAATCGGGCAGGAGACCCTTTTTATGGCGGACTAATAATAAGGATTCCGTCAAAGGTAGCGCGAGTGGTCTCCTAGTCATCAAAGATGGTAAGACCCTCATATGCTTCTGTGAAAGGTCGGCGACCTTGCATACTTCGTGCGCTAACTTATCATAAGCAGAATCAGCGCCGCGCCAGCCAAGGAGAGGTCCTTCATCAAGTGCGCGAACTCGCTGAGACGCATGTACCAGTCGGTTTCATTCCAAAAGCGGTGCAAGTAGAACGGGGCCGGAAAGATTATGCCGAACAGCAAGGCCCCTCCAAGCCCCGGATGCCAATTGAATAGAACTAAGATACCGCCGCCAACCATCATGATAACAGTGAGGATAGTCGCTGCGCGCGGTAGCGGCACGCCTTTACGAGCCAGGTGTGCCGAATGCTCGCGGAACTTTAGTAGATGGCTCGTGCCCATCGCCACAAAATAGGATACGAACAAAATACGGCCGATCACCAAAAACCAGAATGGCAGATGTAGCTGCATTACGAACCTCCTCGAACGCGGCCCCAACAGCCTCCCCATCGACTCAAAAGACGATTTTAGTTTTCAGTTCGGGAGCCGCGAGATCGATGCGACGCGAGAGCTCCGGCAGATGGCAAGTCGGTACCCGCGGAAAGAGATGATGCTCGACGTGCAGGAACATATTGAATGTGATTCCGTTCTTGATTTTGTTCCGCAGAGTCCTGGCTATATAGTGCGTGCGGTCACAATGATGGTGCACGGTCCAGACCGCGAAAAAAGCAGTTAGGCACTGCCCGATCGCCATCGCGGTCAAGTGATACCGTAGGACCCTGTTGTTCCAGAGAACAAACGCGAAGGCAATCCACGATGCATTCAAGAGCAGTTCCGCGGCGACGATTGCGCGCAGCTTTTGGCTGCCATATCGAAACGCGGTGATGTGAATGAGGATCGGAAAGGCAGGTCCGAACAGCAGCGCGCGCCAGGCGGGCATCTCCGCATGCTTTCCTTCGATATCGTTTTCGCCCAGATTGAGTCTGTGGTGCCGAAGATGGTTGAACTGAACGGCGTGCATCGACCCCAGCATCAGCACACTCATAAGCCACAGAACGGTGTCCGTTGCCCGGCGAGAAAGTCCCAGGGAGAAGTGGAACGCATTGTGGACGACCCGAAGGCCAGTCAGAAAAAATACGAATGAGAAGCTGAGTGCAAGTACATAGCTGCCGGAGGCAGCCATCAAAAGAGAGGCGGAGAGCCAAGTAAGAGGCAGGAGGACTTCCAGAAGAATCTCGAACGGAGTAACCCGGACCAGATCGCGCCAACCCACGCCCCGGAGGCGAGGATCAAAGAAGATGTCCGGAACCGGCCGCCGGGAGTCGTGAAACTCAGCCGGGGTAGGAAGGCAGTCTGAAACCGGCCGTGGATCCCGGGTGTTCATCCTTTTTTCTCGACTGGCGGGATGACAGCGAAGACCAGGGACACCAAGTAAATGAGGATCCCCAAACCGATAAAAGACGCCCCTACAAATGCAAAAAGAGCGAACGCGAGAGGATGAATCCATCCGAGGCTGGCCATTTCCACCAGCAAGCCCAGGATGATCAACGCGCCAGCGACCCGAAGAAATTTATCGATTCCAACCGCACTGAGTTTCATTGCGCGGGCCTCCACATTTTCAAGGTGTTTCCTTCGGATGCGTTATGAACGGTGTCGTGGCAGCCGCTGGAAATACAGGACATTTGATTCGAAGTGAGTGTGTCCATGAGGGCTTGATGAACGGGATTCGCTTCGAAGTCGCGAGCGCCGCCATGGCAGCGCAGACATTGGTGATTGTTGTAGCCGCCGGGGATGGTGATGTGCGCCGGCGGGGTACTGACGTACTGCATGTAGATGCGCGTCACGCCCGCCAGTTTGTCCTTAAGCGGGCCGTAAATAGTGTAGTCGGCATGGCAGGCGTAGCAAGCAGTGCCCGGCGGCACGCGGTGATTTTGAAAGTGCTGGGCAGCCAGGTATTTCGGATCATCGACATACAGACTTTTTCCGTAATTTTCCATGGCGTGGCAGGAAATGCAGAACTTCGTCTGTTCGGAGCGCTGCATGTGGGTGAACATCCCCGCTCCCAGGCAGAGCACGGGAAGGGCGCCGAAGGCAATAAACGCCAAAATTTTTCCAGCAGTCCCTGCGGTCACGGAAGGGCGCACGAAAAAGACGGCGACCAACACAATCGTCAGAACAATCAACGCGATAAGAATGCCAATTGGACCGAACATGCAACCTCCCTCAAGCAAAGCCTAATTGAGCGGCGCATCGACGTTCGTCCGAGGGAATCCGCTCCAGCGCCTATTTTTTCTTGCTGAGCTCGCGGATATAAGCAACCAGACTCTTGATCTCGGCTTCTTTCAAGCTTTTCTCGTAGCCGGGCATTTTATTCTTGCCTTTGGCAGTGATTTCCACCAGTTGTTCGTCTGTTTCCTTGCGTACTTCGGGTGAGGCAAAATCGCGCGCGCCAAGGTTCTTGCCGGCAGGCGTATCGCCACTGCCGTCCGCGGCATGACATACCGCGCATTTCGTTTTATAGAGGCTCGCGGCATCGCTCTGGGCCCGGCCCGGGGCGGCAAGAAACAACGATAACGCCAGCAAAGCGAGCGGAGCAGCATTTGCTCTGTGCCGCCAGAAATTCATTTCGGACCTCCACCAGGCATACCGCCAAGAATACGATAGGGTCGACTTTTTACAGTAGATAGAGAGGTCTGGCTGTGACCGGTGTCACAGTTCTGGGGGCTCTATGATCTAGGGTCAGCGCCCGCCGACTGTCGCCTTGCAGCTCTCAGCCGGCAGTTTTCCCCGCCCGGCGCTTGCGATTTTCTCCAAAGCTGGCAAATCCTAGATGACCAGCCCCGAATGCGTCCAGTACAGGATCTTGCCTTCCTTGAGCCGCGACAGCAGGCGGCTGGTCGTTTCGCGAGAAATTCCGATCATCCGTGCAAGGTCCTCTCGGTTTGCTCCCGGCAGCCGTAGGTACGTCCTATCCTCCGTTTGAGTGGAACTAAGACCCAGAACGAAGACCGCGAGTTTCTGCAGAGCGGATCCTGACAGGCCGATCCTTTTGAGTTCTCCCAGAACCTTGAGGAATCGCTCGCTGAGCAGTTCCGCAGGTTCGAAGGCAAGCTGTGCGTCTTCCTGCAACAACGTGAGAAAAGCCGCCCGGTGCAGAAAGAACGCATTCGTCGCTTCCGTGCAAGCTGCGGTTTTTTCGTAGGGGATCCCAAGGATGTTTTCGGCAAGACCGACAATATTTCCGGAGCCCACAAATTTCACAATCAGCGCCCTGCCCGCTGGGGATAAGGTGGAAAGCTTGGCGGCTCCATCGAGAATCAGGTAAATGCCTCTTGCTTTCTGGCCTTGATCAAAAAGAACAGATCCCTTTTCAAATGACACCTCACGGCCAGACTCACGAATTCTCTGAATGAGCTTTCGCTCTGACTGCCCTGCCTCATGCATGGGCAGGGCTTGGCCTTTCATGTTCACAACCTCGGGCGAGGGTTCTGGACGACGCAGATCCCAATAGTGTGCGACTGATTTGCTCGGAAGTCTCATGAAGACCTCCCCTCTCTCGCCGACTCCAAAGTCAAAATGTTGGGGGGTACCTGTGATCTTTCAAGAGGTTGTCCATTCGATTTGACTCGGAGAAGCTGGTTGTGACGAGCAACTAGGTTTCTTTGGAGGAATCGAATGGACATTCATAAGAATGCCCGACTCAGCTTCCGCAGTCGAGAGAGTCTAGTCAGGTTTGTGATCGAGCAGGGGGCCACGCGGAAGGCGGCTGCAGCCGCCTTCCGCGTCAGTGCCAAGACGGCCGCCAAGTGGATTGTCCGATTCCGCGTCGCTGGCCTCGATGGATTGCAGGACCGCAGTTCACGGCCTCATCGCAGCCCGCGCCGTTTGCCCGACATTCTCGCCCACCACGTCGTCCAGTTGCGCTGCCAGCGTTTGCCCGGCTATCTGATCGCTCAACGCACCGGCCTCAGTCCGGCATCGGTCAGCCGCATCCTGCGCCGCGCCCGGCTCAGCCGATGGCGCGACCTCAACCCGCCGCCACCCGTGCAGCGCTATGAGCGCGAAACTCCTGGCGAGTTACTGCATCTCGATATCAAAGGCCTGACCCGCTTTTCGGAAGTGCGTCTGCGCGGCGATGGCCGCTTGCGCGGCAAGCAAAAGCACCCTGGCTTTCTAGCTCTCCACGTGGCCATCGATGACCACTCCCGCATCGCGTTCACACAGATCCTGCCTGATCAGAAAGCCCAGACCACCATCGGCTTCCTGCATGCGGCGATAGAGTTCTTCGCCACCCACCGAATCGGCATTCGTGCCCTGCTCACCGACAACGGCTCCTGCTACCGGTCCGCACAGTTTCGCCAAGCCTGCTCGCGTATGCACATCAAACATCACCGCACCAGACCCTACACTCCCAGAACCAACGGAAAAGCCGAGCGCTTTATCCACACCGCTCTCAGAGAGTGGGCCTACTCCCAGCACTGGCCCAACTCCGACCAAAGAGACCTAAAACTCCAGCCCTGGACCGACTACTACAACTACGAGCGACCTCATGGTAGCCTCAACTACAAGCCGCCCATCAGCCGCTCCGGCGATGGAACAACGTCTTGACCATCTACAGGTACCGCACTGCCTTGTGGCACGAGCTCATGTGACCACTGTCACAGACAGACGTGGGTGCCGGCGTGAGCATAGCCCTAATGCTTTAGGACTTAAACGACGACGGAGAAGAACCTTAAAGATGGCGGACTGAGGACAATCGCACGAGAGGTGCGCATTATGAAGTCACCGCACAGCCCACTGCCACTAGCTCTGAAAACTCGCGGCGTGTCTCGGCGTGAGTTCGTGAAATTCTGCAATTTAATGGTCGCTACGCTCGCGCTGCCACCGCGTTATGTTTCCGCCGTTGGAAAAGCGCTCAGCCAGACAACGCGTCCCGTGCTGGTGTGGCTCGAATTTCAGGATTGCGCGGGAAACTCGGAATCGATGCTGCGCACGAGCAATCCCTCAGTTACCGAATTTGTGCTAGAGCTGCTTTCGTGGGAATACCACGAGCTGATCATGGCTGGCGCGGGAAAACAGGCGGAGGAGGCACTCGAGAGAGTCGTTCGCGAACACAAAGGTGAATACATCGCGGTGGTGGAAGGCGCTATCCCGACGGCTGACGACGGAGTTTACTGCACGATTGCGGGAAGGACGGCGCTCGAAATTGCGAAACACGTTTGCACGAATTCGGCAGCCAATATCGCTGTTGGCGCTTGCGCTTGGGATGGCGGTTTGGTTCGCGCGAACCCAAATCCAACGGGAGCCGTGGGATTGCAGGAGGCAGTCCCTGGAGTAAAGGTGATCAATTTGGGCGGCTGCCCGCACAACCCCGCGAATACCGCTGCCGTGCTGACTCACTATCTGACCTTCCACGACATGCCCGCCTTGGATCAATACAATCGGCCCCTCTTTGCCTACGGCAACATCATTCACGATCAATGCGAGAGACGCGCTCATTACGATGCGGGTCGGTTTGTTGAGGAGTGGGGTGATGAAGGCCACCGCAAAGGATATTGCCTTTACAAAATGGGCTGCAAGGGCCCCGAAGCAACCTACAACTGCCCCACAGTGCGGTGGAATGACGGAACGAGTTGGCCGGTAAAGGCTGGGCACGGTTGCATCGCGTGTGCCTCGCACCGTTTTTGGGATACGAAGTCACCCTTCTACAAACGCCTGCCTTCCGTTCCTGGATTTGGCGTGGATGTCACGGCGGATGAAATCGGATGGGTCGCTACTGGAGCGGTTGCCGCGGCGATGGTTGCACAAGTCGCCGGCAACTTCGTGCGCGACAAGATTCGGCCCAAAAAGAGCACCGACGACACGAAGAAGCCTGGAGATTCTGGCGAAGTCTAGGAGGGACCAATGGCGCGGATCGTGGTTGATCCAGTCACGCGAATTGAAGGCCACCTTCGCATTGAGGCGCAAGTCGAAGGCGGAATCATCGCTGATGCGTGGAGTTCGGGGACCATGTTCCGTGGAATTGAGCTAATCCTGCGCGGTCGCGATCCGCGCGAAGCGTGGATTTGGGCGCAACGTATATGCGGCGTGTGCACGATGGTCCACGCGCTCGCCTCCGTCAATGCCGTCGAGGACGCACTTGGAATCGAAGTTCCCGATAATGCGCGCCTTGTTCGAAACATTATCGCAGCGACGCAGACCGTCCAGGATCACGTCATTCATTTTTATCATTTGCATGCGCTGGATTGGGTGGATGTAGTCTCCGCGCTAAAGGCTAGCCCTGCGAAGACGGCACAGCTAGCGCAATCGATCTCCGATTGGCCGATGTCGAGCGAAAAATATTTCAAGGGCGTTCAGGATCGCGTAAGCGCTTTGGTTGCGAGCAAACAACTCAGCCTATTTGGCGCTGGCTATTGGGGACATCCCGCGTACCATCTTCCGCCCGAAGCAAATCTCATGGCCGTCGCGCATTACCTCGAGGCGCTGCAATTCCAAAAGGAATTTATCCGCATTCACGCGGTTCTCGGCGGCAAGAATCCTCACCTGCAGTCCTTTCTTGTGGGTGGCATGTCCACTGCCATGGATCCGAACGAGCCGGACGCGACGATAAATCCGGAGCGAATTAATTTCTTGTTGGAAGTGGCCAAGACTGCGATCGGGTTTGTAAATCAGGTCTACATTCCAGACGTCCTTGCCGTGGCAGGTCTCTATCCCGAGTGGTTCAAACTCGGCGCGGGCGTTGGGAATTACATGAGTTATGGCGGCTATCCGCAAGGCCCGATCAAGAATCCAGCGGACTTTTTTCTTCCGCGCGGAATCATCCTGAATCGCGATTTGACAAAAGTTCACTCGGTGGATTTCGGGAATGTAACGGAATACGTGACTCATTCCTGGTACGAATATTCGGGTGGAGATCAAGTGGCCAAGCATCCGTACGAAGGGGAGACCAAGCCCAAATACTCCGGTCCAAAGCCGCCCTACGAATTCCTCGAAGTGGATCAGAAATATTCCTGGCTGAAGGCTCCGCGATACCAAGATCAGGTGATGGAGGTTGGGCCTCTGGCGCGATTGCTCGTCGCATACGCTTCCGGCCAGCCGGACGTCAAGGCCTTGGTCGATGCCACATTGACGAAATTGAAGGCCCCTGCGTCGGCGTTGTTCTCGACGCTCGGCCGCGTTGCCGCTCGCGCGCTGGAAACGCAGCTCCTCGCAAATCGCCTCGTTGGCTGGATCGAAGAGCTTGGAAACAATTTGGCGAGCGGCAATGTACGCATTCACAACGGCGAAAAGTGGAACCCAAACACTTGGCCCAAATCTGCACAGGGGTTTGGCTTTTTCGAGGCGCCGCGCGGCTCGCTGGGACACTGGGTGGAGATCGAAGACGAGGCCATCAAAAATTATCAGGCGGTCGTTCCTTCCACATGGAACGCAGGTCCGCGAGATGCCCGCGGGCAACGCGGCCCGTACGAATCCGCGCTGCTCAACACGCCAGTTGCTGATCCCGATCGCCCGCTCGAACTATTGCGCACCATCCATTCTTTCGATCCCTGTTTGGCTTGCGCCGTTCATGTCGTGGACGCTCGCGGGCACGAGTACGCCCACGCAGAAGCCTGACACGCAAGAGGGCCGTGTATGAAAAAGACACTGAGGCACCACGGGCACGAAGCGGAATGGAAGAAACCGGCGCAGGGACAAGTGCGGGTATACGTTTGGGAATGGCCGGTCCGATTCGCTCACTGGATTATTTTTGCGACGATCGTCTCGCTTTCCATCACCGGCTATTACATGCATTCTCCATTTCTGATTTCGCATGGAAGAACTGCATACGTGATGGGAAAGGTGCGCTTCATTCATCTGCTTTCCGGCTTCGCGTTTCTTTGCGCGGTCCTGCTCCGCCTTGTCTGGATGTTTATCGGGAATCCGTGGTCAAGTTGGGACCAGTTCATCCCCACCACCAAGAAACGAGTAAAAGACCTCATCGACACGGCCAAGTATTACGGATTCATGGTTTGGTCACCGAGTCCCCACATCGGTCATAATGCGATGGCCGGAGCCGCCTACGCCGCCGTTTTCGGCATGGCGCTGGTCGAAATTATCACGGGTCTTTCTCTCTATGCTCAGATCCTCGGGAACCGGATTCTTCTCTTCTTCTTTGGTTGGATTCCTCACGTCCTCGACATCCAATGGCTCCGCGAGATTCATTTTCTGGTGATGTTCGGATTCTGGATGTTCTTCATTCACCACCTATATACGGCAATTCTCGTTTCTGTAGAGGAGGAAAATGGGGTGATGGAAAGCATCTTCAGCGGATATAAATTTGTCCCCGAACACGAACTACGAGAAGCGATAGAAGAGGGGATGCTTGAGGACTGGGAACTCGAGCCTCAGAAGACTCCTACTTCTCCTGTCAGCGCTGCACGTTCCGAGTCCGGAGCTTGAGATGAGCGAACCGCAGCGCTTTGATACCGCGGTCGTCGGGGTTGGCAACACGATCCTCTCAGACGATGGTGTGGGGGTACATGCGGCACGGTTGCTCGAGGACGACCCAAGAGTGCCCAAGGGGGTAAAGATCCTTGACGGGGGCACAATCGGTCTCGAGCTCTTGCCTTATCTTTCAGGTGCGTCTCGCATATTGTTCCTCGATGCGGTCAACTCGGGCAGTGCTCCCGGAACCCTCACGCGAATGACCGGAGGAGATTTGCTGGGAATGAGCGGCGGATGGAGCGCCCATCAATTAGGTGTTGCCGATCTGATCGCCGCTCTTCTGCTCGTGACTACCTCTCCCCAGGAGATTGTTCTTCTGGGCATGCAACCTGGCAACACCGATTGGGGCACGACGCTATCTGCGAAGGTGGAAGCCGCCTTGGCACCCTTGGTGGATGCCGCCGTAGCGCAGCTGCGCGTTTGGAGCGAATCACAACAGGGCGGTTCGGAATTGCACACCCCATTGCTGACCCCGGGAAAATCTTCGGACCCGAATGCTTCGGCGCTTTGTGATGAAGGAGGTTTATAAGATGTGCCTCGCGATTCCTGGAAAAATCATCAACAGTGAAGTGCAGAATGGAATTCGCATAGGGCGCGTCCAATTCGGTGGGATTACGCGGGTAACCTGCCTTGATTTTGTTCCTGAAGCCACCGTCGGAGACTACGTAATTGTGCATGTGGGATTTGCAATTAGCCGGGTGGATCGCGAAGAGGCAGAGCATAGCTACGAATTACTCGAATCCATGGGCCTACTCAAAGGAGAACTGGCATCGGATTTGGAAGATTCGTGAGCGGAGCTCTGTGATGGCGGAGCACCTCAAGGAAGAACATGAAATATTTGGATGAATACCGGGACGAGAAAATTGCCCGAGGAATAGTCGCCGAGTTGGCGCGGCGCGCGACGCGGCCATGGGTGCTGATGGAGATCTGCGGAGGGCAGACACACACGCTGATGCGGTACGGCATCGACGAAATGCTGCCAGCCGGGATCGAGCTGGTTCACGGTCCGGGTTGTCCGGTTTGCGTGACCTCTCTCGAAACGATCGACAAAGCGATCGAGATTGCTTCACGTCCTGGAGTCACTTTGATTTCTTACGGTGACATGCTGCGCGTGCCCGGCTCACGCACGGATTTGTTCCATGTGAAGGCCCAGGGCGGAGATGTGCGAGTGGTTTATTCCCCGACCGAAGCACTGAAGTTCGCCCGGGCAAATCCGGATCGCAAAGTTGTTTTTTTTGCCGTGGGTTTTGAGACGACGGCGCCGGCGAATGCCATGGCGGTCTGGCAAGCGAAGCGTGAAGGACTTATGAATTTCTCCATGCTTGCCTCCCACGTCCTCGTGCCGCCTGCGATTCGGGCGCTGATGAGTTCGCCGCGCAATCGCGTGCAAGGCTTCATTGGCCCGGGACATGTTTGCACGGTCATGGGCTATCGAGAATATGAGGATCTCATTCGAGAGTTTCGTGTGCCGATCGTTGTGGGCGGGTTCGAGCCCCTTGATCTGCTGGAAGCCATCCTGATGCTTGTCACGCAACTGGAACTAGGACGCGCGGAAGTCGAGAACCAGTACGTCCGCTCGGTAACTTACGAAGGGAACCTACGCGCACAAAAGGTATTGGCAGAGGTTTTCGAAGTGTGTGACCGGAAATGGCGCGGGATCGGTGGAATCCCCGAGAGTGGTCTCAGCCTCCGCGAAGAATACTCAGAATTCGACGCGGATCGCATCTTTGGGACCGAGGGAGTGACGGCCGACGAGCCTGCGGAATGCATTAGCGCAGAGGTGCTCCAGGGACTGAAGAAACCCACGGATTGTTCCGCCTTCGGGACGCGCTGCACACCGGAAAATCCACTGGGCGCTCCGATGGTCTCTTCCGAGGGGGCCTGCGCCGCATATTTCCAATATCGCCGGTATGCCATCGCAGCGAGGGAAGGCCATTGATGCCGCCACAAACGAAATTCGATGTGTCCTTGCATTGTCCGGTTCCGATTGTGGCGAAGGAATCCATCCTCCTGGGTCATGGCAGCGGAGGTCGGATGAGCGGCGACCTGCTGCGAAATATTCTCCTTCCGGCGCTGCAAAATCCCGTGCTCGAGCGTCTGGACGACCAAGCCATCGTGGATATCGGCGAATCTCGTGTTGCGTTTACGACAGACTCGTTCGTCGTGAAGCCGCTGTTCTTCCCCGGCGGCGACATCGGAACGCTGGCAGTGAACGGAACGGTAAACGATCTCGCGATGGGAGGAGCGGAACCTCTTTTCTTGAGCCTCGCACTTATCCTGGAAGAAGGGTTCCCATTCCATACCCTCCGGCGCGTCATGGAGTCTGTTCGCGTCGCCGCTGCTCTTGCGGGCGTCGTTGTCGTCACGGGAGACACGAAAGTAGTGGAAAAAGGAAGCGGCGACGGCTTGTTTGTGAACACCTCAGGCATCGGACTCGTTTCATCCAGCGTGCGGCTTTCCGCTGATCAGGCGCGCCCGGGAGATTGCGTGCTGCTGAGCGGGACCATTGGAGAGCATGGAATTACCATACTCTCTCAACGGGAAGGCCTTGAGTTCGAAAGCGCTATTGCGAGCGACACAGTCGCCTTGCACACTCTTGTAGCGGAAATGCTTCGTGCGAGTTCTGAAATTCGTTGTCTACGCGACCCTACGCGCGGCGGCCTGTCAAGTTCTTTAAACGAGATTGCCGCTCGGTCGCGCGTTGGCATTGAGCTTGATGAGAGCGCGATCCCAGTCCGAGAGGAAGTCCAAGGCGCCTGCGAAATGTTGGGCCTCGATCCCCTGTATGTGGCAAACGAAGGCAAGCTGGTGGCGATAGTAGAATCCACGGCGGCAGTAACGATTCTCGAAGCAATGCGTCGGCATCCGCTGGGCCGCAATGCGCGGATGATCGGAAGGGTGACGCAGGCCCATCCAGGAATGGTCACCTTGCGAACCCGGCTGGGAACCTCGCGGATCGTCGATCTCCTCTCTGGCGACCAATTGCCGAGAATCTGCTGAACCATGCATGAAATGGGAATAGCCAATGCGGTGCTCGACGCGATTCGCGCCGAAACCCGTCGTTTCCCGAATGGCCACGTCTTCAAAGTGGGCGTGCGGATCGGTGAGCTAGCAGGTGTTGATCCGGACGCCATGAGCTTTTGTTTTGAGGCCCTCGTGCGTGGCACAGAATTGGAACCGCTTGCACTCGAAATTGAATACTGCCCGCGCCGCTATCAATGCCGTGCTTGTGGGCGCTCCTACGCGGCCTCAAGAGAGAACGCAATCTGTCCGGCGTGCGGGATGATGGAATCAACATTCTTGGGAGGCGACGAACTGGAGCTCGCCTATCTGGAGGTCGAAAATGGAGCGCGTGTTGTTGGAACGTAAAGTCTTAAGCGAAAACGAGCGAATTGCAGCCGGACTGCGGGCTCGTTTTGCCGATCACAATGTTCTGTGCCTGAACCTAATTAGCTCACCCGGATCGGGAAAGACCAGTCTGCTCGAACGCACTCTCGAAAGCTTCGAGCGCAGCGAACGAGTGGCCGTTCTTACTGGTGACATTCAGACGGAAAACGACGCGAAACGCCTGGCCCGGTTCGGTTTTCCCGTGAAGCAAATCACCACGGGGGGCACCTGCCATCTGGACGCCCGAATGATCGAGAGAGCGCTTCTGGACTGGCGTTTGGAAGAGATCGATTTGTTGCTGATCGAAAACGTCGGGAATCTCGTCTGCCCCGCGAGCTATGATCTGGGCGAGTCCGCAAAACTGGTCGTTCTCAGCGTTACGGAAGGAGAGGACAAGCCGCTAAAATACCCGTCGATTTTTTTTAAGTCGGAACTCCTGATCCTGAACAAAATCGACCTGCTGCCCTACGTGCCATTCGATATTGCTGCTGCCGAGGAAAATGCGCGCAGCGTCCACCGTAACATGGAGATTGTTCGAGTATCTTGCCAGGCGCGCCAGGGAATTGCAACATGGCTGGCTTGGCTGGATCGCAAGCGGCAAAGCTCGCGGGCCGCTACGTCCGCAGCTTGATGAGTCATGCAAGTCCGTAAGGAAATCCAGGTATCTGGGATCGTGCAGGGGGTCGGATTCCGCCCCTACGTCTATCGGCTTGCGGTTGATCGAAACCTCGGTGGAAACATCAGCAACACCCCGGCAGGAGTCACGATCGAAATTCAGGGACCGCCGGCTCTTGTCGATGACTTCGTCTCGCGACTTCCCGAGCACCCACCGGCACTTGCACAGATTGCCCGCGTGTTAGTTCGCGAGATGCCGTGTCAGCCGGATCGGTGCTTTGAAATTCTGTCGAGCCATACCGCCGAGCACGCTACCGCGCTGATCTCCCCGGACGTGGCCGTTTGTGAGGACTGTCTTCGCGAGTTGTTTGACCCTCAGGATCGCCGGTATCTCTATCCGTTCATCAATTGTACGAACTGCGGGCCGCGCTTCACGATCATGCGAGACATTCCTTATGATCGACTGCGCACCTCAATGTCGGCGTTTCCACTGTGCGACAAATGCCGGGCGGAGTATGAGGACCCACAAGACCGCCGTTTTCATGCGCAGCCGAATGCTTGCTGGGAATGCGGTCCCCAACTCGAATTTTGGGACGCTCAGGGCCGAGCGATGAAAGAACTTAACCCCATCGCGGAGGCCGCGGAACACATCCGATTAGGCGAGATAGTCGGAGTCAAGGGTCTCGGCGGATTCCATTTTGCCGTGGATGCCATGAACCTGGGTGCTGTGGAACGGCTGCGCCAGCGCAAGAGGCGCTTTCAGAAACCCTTTGCCCTCATGGTGCGGGATCTGGAAGGCGCTGGGCGCCTTTGCGAGGTCGACACTGAAGGACAGAGACTTTTAACCAGCCGGCAACGACCCATAGTGCTCTTGCCAAGAATGAAAGACGCTGCAATCGCTGAGATTGTGGCACCGAAGCAGAGCGACCTGGGGCTGTTCTTGCCCTATACCCCTATACACTACTTGCTCTTCGCCGCCGGCAAGTTCGAAGCATTGGTCATGACCAGTGGAAATCTGAGTGAGGAGCCGATCGCCATAGACAACCGCGAGGCGGTGGATCGGTTGGGGGACATTGCCGACTACTTTCTCGTCCACAACCGAGAAATTCTCGTTCGCTGTGACGACTCGGTCGTTCGTTCTTCTGCTGGCGGGCTACGACAGATTCGAAGGTCGCGGGGCTACGTACCGGCCGCTGTTTACTTGCCCAAGGAGATTCCGCAGATTCTTGCGGTCGGAGGAGAGCTGAAGAACAACATCTGCCTTACCCGTGGTAATCTAGCATTTCTGAGCCAGCACATCGGCGACCTCGAAAACGAGGAAAGCTTCCATTTCTTCTGTGCCACCATCGCTTATCTTTCGAGAATTCTCGAAATCGAGCCAGTAATTATCGCGCACGACCTCCATCCAGATTATTTTTCCACAAAATGGGCATTGGCGCAGAAGGGCTTGCATCTGGTCGCCGTGCAGCATCATCACGCGCACATCGCCGCGTGTATGGCAGAGAACCATATCGAGGGGCGAGTGATCGGATTTTCTCTGGACGGAGCCGGTTACGGCACTGACGCACACATTTGGGGCGGTGAAGCACTATTCGCAGACTATGCAAGCTTCGAGCGCGCCGCACATCTCGCATACGCCGCCCTGCCGGGAGGCGCCGCAGCAATTCGTGAACCCTGGCGTATGGCAGTGAGCTACTTGGCAGAGGCCTTTGGCGAGGATTTCCTCGGTCTGGATATCCCTTTCGTACAGAAACTGAATCGCGGAAAGGCAGATTTGATTCTTCGTATGATGTCCCAGGGGATAAATTCGCCACTGAGCTCGAGTTGCGGCCGCTTATTCGATGCTGTAGCCGCCCTGATTGGAATTCGCCAGAAAGTAAGCTACGAAGCTCAGGCTGCCATTGAACTGGAAATGGCGGCGCGGTCATCGAACGATTCGGCCGGGTATCCCCTAGCCATTCGTCGGCAAGACGGACGATGGCAGATCGACCCTTCTCCTTTATTCAGCGCCGTCGTGGAAGATCTCCGCCAGATGGTAAGCACGGAAACTATCAGTCGCCGATTCCACAATGGCCTGGTCGAAGTCCTTGCGCGCCTTGCCTGCTTGCTCCGAGAAGAATCTTCTATCAACCAGATATGTCTTAGCGGAGGTACGTTCAACAATCTGCTTGTCTTTGAAGATTTGATTCGCGAATTGAAATCCCAGGAATTTCATGTTTTCACGCAATCCGAGGTTCCTTCAGGCGATGGGGGGCTGAGCCTAGGACAAGCGCTCGTCGCAGCGCACAACATTCCAACCCAATCGACATCATCCAGACTTCCGCCCCGATCAAGAGACTGACAAACCACATCGAGTCACTCCAACAAGAATGCGCAGTCTGATATCTCAACTGGGTTGCCAAAGCTGAGTTGGCTTCAAAGTCAGTATTCTAGCCACGGGTCCATGAAACCGAACCAAAAGCCGCCATTCTGGAAGCGCGGATACCCGCCGACTACTCCAGCGGGTATCCGACTAAGCAAGAAAGGTGTAAATTCGACTCCTTCCCGACTAGCGGTACCGTTACACGAACATTTATCGCGCTACTCTATATTGACTTCGAACATCAAGGAAGGATCGCCGTATGCAACTGCATACCATAGGCCATCCGCTTCCATAATGAAGTACACGTCCTGCTGGTAAAACCACGCCGGATAGGCTCCAGCATAGAACCAGTATCCACCGTAAGAGTACTCCCGACGTCCGTTATAAAAGCGGCCACCATTCTGTTCAAAGCGGGCATGATGCTCACGTCCAAATCTGCTTTCGCTGTACTCATGGCCGCGACTATCTTTCTGACCGTTGTGGGCCCACGCATGCTGTTGACCCTTGGCTTGCTCTTGCTGTTGCTGTTTCACCGGCTTAAGCTGCTGCTGTTTCTGTTGTTCTTGCTGCCCCTTAGCTTGCTGCTGTTGTTGCTGCTTCGTCGACTTGGCCTGTTGCTGTTCCTGCGGGCCCTTGGCTTGCTTCTGTTCCTGCTGCTTCGTCGACTTAGCCTGTTGCTGTTCCTGCCGGCCCTTGGCTTGCTTCTGTTCCTGCTGCTTCGTCGACTTAGCCTGTTGCTGCTGTTTCTGCTGTTGTTCCTGTTGACCCTTAGCCTGCTGCTGTTGCTGCTTTGCCGGCTTGGCCTCTTGCTGCTGCTTCTCCGGTTTAGCCTGCTGTTGCTTTTCTGGCTTAGCCTGCTCCTGTTGCTGCTTTACCGGCTTGGCCTGCTGCTCCTGTTTCGGTGGTTTAGCCTCCTCTTGCTGTGCGTACATGGGAGCAAATGCCCCGAGAAGAAGTAGCAGAACCCCCGGGCTGATAAATCTTGCTTTCATAAGTTGCCTCCTTTACGACATTTCCCGCGTCTCTCTCTTCTCACGCGATTCGTCGCCCTTGAAGAAGCCGGATGACGAGTACAATCACCGCCAAAACCAACAGAATGTGGATGAACCCACCAAAGGTGTAGGAAGTGACCAGTCCCAATAACCACAGCACAAGCAGAATCACGAAAATTGTCCAAAGCATGACTTTCTCCTCTCAGATCCCCTTCAACTCTCTTCGTTGTCTCTCATCGCTACCAACGTGGCCGCCTTATAACTCCCGTTTCCGCTTCGCCGGCGCGGGCCGTTCAACCGCGGACGTGGATGTGTGCGAACGAATGAAAAAGTCCAAACACGTTCAGCAGCCACAACGCGACGCAAATAACCACTACCGCATTCAAAATCGACTTAATGGTTCCCTGCATCGGTATATAGCTGTTCACCAGCCACAGCAGGACGCCCACCACAACCAGCACGATCAGTATTTGAAGTAATGGCATGACCTATCGGCCTCCTTTCTCTCTGCGATCAGACCAGTCCGCCATGAAGCAACTTCCGGATCCTTCTCCTGTCAAGAGCAATGTCCGGAAAGAGACTGCCTCAGGGTCTTTTGCCGCACTACGCTCAAACCCGCGGCGCCAGACCCTGGGACGGGAGCAATTCGCAGCCCCCGTCGCCTGGTGTTCACAACGGTTGTTTGACTTCCTACGCATGTCTTCCAATCTCACGCAGCAGCGTCCGCGCCGATTCGGGCACCGCAACCTTTCCACCCAGAATTTCGTGGCGGTCCACATTTTCTCCGTACATCGCTTGGTCTCCACTCTTGTCGGCTTGCACCACCGCGCCGTCAAGCGCCACGCCGGCGAAAATTCCTTTGACGCGCGAATAGGACAAGATTTCCGCATTCAACTTTACATCCGTGCCTGCAGCGCCGCTCCGGCCTACCGGCCCCGCTGCTACCGATGCGTCCGCGCCCAGCTTGAATTTGTCGCTGAGCAGGCTTTGCAACGCGTGATCGTTCATAAAAAGCATCACCAGGTCGGTGGAAGAGCCCCCGATCTGATAACCCACGCTCCCGCCGTCAATCGCCACGAACATAGGGGCGCTCCATCCATTCCCAGTGCGGCAAGTTGCTATTCCCCTGCCATAGTTGCCGCCGAAAATGAAGGCAAACTTGATCGCCCCGGGAACGATGGCGATACATTTCGCCGATTTCAGCAAATCGTGAGGAATGCCGCGATCCGGCGTATTCATGATCTCCTTGAACACTTGTGCCGCTTTGTGAGTGCGATTTATATCGTCCTCGCGATCCGAGGCGAACGCACTTACAGTTGCGAGCAGAGCTAACATTGTTGCGATCGCAAGACGCTTCACCATAAATTTCTCTCCCTTCACACGGAACTCACTACTCGAAAGGCGCTGCCAGTTCGTTCGTCTCGTTTCACTGGCGTGCTCCTTTCACTGCTATGCTGAAGTCTCGACGCAATCCTCGTCGGTGACACTGGTCACGAATCAATGTGCGCTAGGCGAAACTCCAGACTGTGCAATAAGAGACAGTAGCTAGAAGGGGGTGATTGGACATCCCTTAGTATTGCGGTCAAATATATATAAATAGATAGTTATCATCGATATTCGATTACGTTCGAAAAATCAGCATGCGATGGACTCAAGAATGAAATTTAACTCAGGAGAAATTCAATCTTTCGGGCGGACTGTCGAGACAGGAGGAGCCTTGAGCTTGGAAAGTTCGTTCGTAAAAAGCGGGTTTTCCGGGAATTCCGCGGCGAGTTCTGTAACTTGTACGCGAGCCACTTCTGTCTTTTTCTCGCGCAGAGCCGCCAGCGCCAGCAAAGTTTTCGCAAACGGCCGCAGGCAGTGTCCGCGGTCGGCGGCAATCTCCAGTTGCCGGATTCCTGCTTTCTTGTCTCCGTGGATTCCGGCGAACCCCAGGAAAAACTTCTTGATCCCCGGCAGACTCCCGATCACGTAATTCGCCGTGCCCAGCCCGAGATACGCGTCAGCCGCGTCCGGGGCGATGGCCAAGAGTCGGTTAGCGTACTTATCGGCCTCGCGGATCTTCTTCAAGCTGTCGAGCTGCTCCTTGTCGATCAAACTCGCATAGTCCGCCTGCATACCAACGCTCAGCGCCATGGCGAAGAGCGCGTTCGCATCCTCCGTGTCCGTCTTGAGCCGAAGTTGCGCCAGTTCCTGCGCCTGCGCGTCCGCCGCAAAGGACGCCGCGCGCAGTTCCGGGTCCGGCTTCAAAGGAATCTTCCCCAGAAAGCGCTTGTCGTTCAGGAGAAAGTCGGAGGTCAGCACGCCTTGCCGGTAGCACTCCTCAAACAGGTAGCTCGCCGCCTCCGAGGCGCTCCCAAGAGCGTATTCCGGATGAGATTTCTGCCAGGACCCAAACTGTTTGCGAGCCTCCCGAGGCTTTAACTCATAGAGCAGGTGAAAACCCGCCTCAAGTTCCGGAACGTGCAAAGCCTGGATCGGAGTCTGTTTCGGAGCTTTCGGCGCCGCCCGAAGGGCAAAGCTCCCCGCCGTCAGCGCGCTGCATAGAACCAAACAAGCCCGCAACAAACAAGCGCCATAGCTAGCACGATTCCTACCGCTCTGGCTCGGGTTGCCTGTTTCGGCGTTTGGGCTCGGCTTGGTCTTCATTGAAGAATTCAGAAATCTATCCGACGAGCTTCCGCCTCGAATCCACAAACTCGGCACATCGCAATTCTCTCAAAACTCGAAGATTTAGCCATCTAGGACGATGCTTAGAAGCGAGTCGTGAATTTTCAGAACGCTCAGTCTGCTGTCGTAATCAATGAAGCCCAGCTTCCTGAATTTGTTCAAAAAGAAATTTACGCGCGACCTCGTCGTACCGATCATCTCCGCTAGCACTTCTTGCGATACGTCAGGTATCGCTTTTTGCGTCTGCCCTGGCTCTTCATAGTGCGCGAGCAGCAGTAGAATGCGAGCCAGGCGCTTCTCGCTGTGGTTAAAGAGCTGATCGACCAGATCTTCTTCCACTCGAACGTGTCTCGAAAGCAAGTGTTTGATGAACTGATCGGAAAGCACCCGGTCCGCGTGGAGCACTCGAATCATCTCTCGTTTTTCTATGACCACCAGCGTCGCCGGTGTAATTGCGCCTGCAGTGTTCACCCGCTGCGCTTGCCCCGCAAGGCATCCCTCGCCCAGATAATCGCCCGCGCCTAATATCGCTACCACTGCTTCTTTCCCCGCCTCATTCAGAACGGTCAGCTTCACGCTTCCCCTCCGAATACATAAGATGCTCGTTGCGGGGTCTCCTTGCGTGAAAATGATATCCTTCCTCTCATACTTTGCGACCTTCCTCGTTACCCCCGCCGCATCGAGAAAACGTTGCGCGTCAAAGCCTTGCGTTTCCTCAACTCTTGTTTTGACTTCTCCATTGCCTGGCCCAGGTCGGGGCATCGCCATATGCATGGCGTTAACGCCCGCTAGCCTCGGCGCGTCGCTAATCAAACTCTCCATAACTACCTCCAAGCTGCTGCTTGCATGTCCGCGTTCAAGCGCATTCCACCATTGGCCGCCCCAGCAGCGCTGTGCGCCACATCACCATTTCGCGTGACCGGCCTTGCCAGCCCACCCCACCGCTGTTCACTTTTGCACACCCCTGCAGCAAGCTTCACTAGCGGATTACAACGGTTCTTCTTCGAGCATGGTGGGGTCGAACTCAAAGAATACGATCCCGAGAACCACTCAACTCAAGATCAGCTTCAGGGGTGAAAAAACGGTTACGCAGCTGCTCCATTGGACTGCGCTTCGATGGCACCCGTGACTACGTTATCCTGTGCTTTGGTAACGGCTCCGAGGACCCGACTTTTTTGCAGATCAACGAAGAGCAGCCATTCGCTTGCGCGCAGGATCTCAAAGCTCAGATCCGCTTCCTTACGCGCGTACTTGTTGCAGAGTGTGAAGATACTTGACGATGTCGCCCGTCGAGAGCAATCCGACGAGGTTGTTCTCCACCATAACAGGCATTTCATTGATTCCGTCCCGGCCCATCTTTTCCATTGCGGTCCACAATTCCGCACCGGGATCGATCCGATTTAGCTTCTCGATGGGTGTCATGGCTTGAGCTGCGGTAATCGCCGTCCATGACGGTCGAGGAATCTCCTTTATGTTGTGCAGGGTCAGCATTCCGACCACGCGGTCTCCGCGGTCCACGAGGAAGCACTGTCGACCGTGTGACAGAACCTCCTGATCGATTAGCTTTTGTAATGAAGTGTCTCCCGATACGTGGGTGCATGCATTTCCCATCGCCTCCGATACCTTGTGGCCGACTAACAGGCCTTGCACCATTTGCTGCTGGACTTGAGCTCCGGCTGCGCTTTCGAGGAACCAGCCGATGAAGGCAATCCACAATCCGTTGACAACGTTTCCTCTCAGCACTTGCCATACGCCCCAAACGATGAAAAGGAAACCAATGAATCGGCCCGTGCTGGCGGCAATCAGAGTCGCGCGGCGAAAGCTTTTGTTCACTCCCCAAACGACGGCGCGAAAAACGCGGCCCCCATCCAGCGGGAATGCTGGAACGAGGTTGAACAGTCCCAGGAGACCGTTAATAAGCGCCAGATACTTGGCCACGGCCAGGGCTGGCGCGATGTTCACGAGCATCCGCCCCAAAAGGAAGAAAAGAGCCGCCAGCGCAAAGCTAGTGAGCGGCCCGACGACTGCAATTAGGAATTCTGCGCTTGCACTCGGCGGTTCGCCTGCAATCTGCGACACGCCTCCAAATATGAACAGAGTGATCCGGCTTACGGGTACTTTGTAGCGAAGGGCCACCCAAGAATGGGCCAATTCATGTATAACGATACTTCCAAAAAACAGTATTGCTGTCACAGCGCCCATCAGCCAATATTCAACGCTTGTGGCACCCTTGAATTCAATCGGATAGTAATTAACGGCCAACATCCAGGTGATTAAGGCGGCGATTAAGAACCAGGAGTAGTCCAACTCGATGGGGATTCCCAGGACGCGTCCAATCGGAATCGTATGGCGAAACACAACTCACCTACCTTCCCTCAAAAGCGATCTAAAGTTTTTCGCCGAGCGGCGGTACTCCTAGACGTTTACGAATCTCCCTAGCAAGCTGCAGGCAAGCTAAACTGTTGCGGCCACTGCCGCTTCACCTGAATGCAGCGAGCATTGACTGGGATCAGTAGTCTCGATGATGTCCTTCGCTTTCGCTACTTCTGCAGCCGTTCCGTGAACGATCAATAGGAACTGATCCGTCTTGAGTGCTGCTTCGTACTTCACAATGCTGTCCTTAGGAATTCCCATACTGTAGAGGCCTGCTCCCAGCGCGCTGACCCCTCCTACCACCACCGCACTTTCGAGCGCTCCCACAATCCAGGCAACCACCGGCCCCGCCGCCATGATTGGGCCGAGACCCGGAATGATGAAAAAAGCAGATCCAAACAGAAGCCCCCAGAAACCTCCCCAGAACGCACCCACTTTACCCCAATATTTCATGCGGTCGCCAGTGTTGTAGTAGCCCACCGCATGCTCTCATCATCGGGATACTGGGGCTTCAGCCAGCCGGAAATCTGCTTCGGTGACCAGTCCAAAATCAGTTTACTCGCAACGATGTTCAGCAGCTTCAGGTTGATGGAAAGAAGGCAGCGCTTGGGTCGCAAGGCCGACTGCCAGGCTTCGCCGTCAGCTTGACTGGCTCGCCTTCCGCAGATAGAAGACGGCCTTCGCCGGGGCGCCTTGAGAGAAGATAACCTCGTTCTTCTTGAAGTCGATGTCTTTCTTCGTCACGGCAGCCGAATCGAGAACTTCCTCTAGTTTGTCGGCCATGAGCTTGACCTCCCCATGCAGTTCGTCCCCATAGACACAAGAAGTCGTAAACTACGATGTGCTCTGCCAACTGTCTAATATCGGACACTTTGTCTCGCTCGGTATAACGTCAAAAGTATGGCTGGCGAAAGTTATCTACATTCAACATACATAGCCTTTCAGGGCGAGCGCGGGATACACATGAAGAGCCGCGCACGTTTGTCCCACCTGCCCGATGTTCCTAAATCGCCGTTGGCTTGCGCTGGGATTCCTTTTGCTGCAGAGACGCCAGGAACTCGCTGAGATTCTTGATCCGCTTTCGCACAGCAACTTCGTCATATTTGTCCATGGAGCCGAAGATTGGCCCCCATATTGGCATCTCGGACGAGCCATGCGCCGCGAAGGGCGTGCCAAAACGCAGCACATCGAAAACGTATTCGTACGGGAATTTCCCGCCGTGGCGTTTGGCGAGCGTGGTTAGATCAGGCGGCGTTGCCTTGAGTATGATCGCCGCCGGTCCATCGCCCCGAGCTTCAGCACCGTGACAGGAAGCGCAATAATGTATGTACGTCTGCTTGCCGGACGTCGCAATGGTCCGTGGAGCCGAAACTTTGTCCCCTGGCGGGTTATCTTGAGCGGCCGCGGCGCAGACCATCAGAATCAGAACACCAGACAGAACGGTAAGGCGCATAACCATGGTCATCTCCAAGTGCATCTCGGTTAGAACGTTTCTGGGTCTTACTCCTTAGATGACTCCTAGCGGCTTCGGAGAACTTTCCACAACGATTGGTGCACTTCTAATCCGCCGTCATAGTTTATGAATCCTTTTTTACGGAATCGGTTCATGAAGAGATTGACTCGCGAGCGAGTTGTTCCGACCATTTCCGCGAGAACTCCGTGACTTAAGGTGGGAATTTCAACAACCCCTGGATTTCTCTTATCCAGGTTGGCTAACCGCAGGAGCACGCGTGCCAGGCGTTGCTCGGCAGAAGAAGTCAGTAACTCCGAAACATGATCCTTGTACTTTTGAACGCTAGACAGTAGATAGGCCACCATAGCGTTTGACGCCTTATTCTTTTTGCGAAGCATTTGGAGCATCTGTTTTTTCTGGATAGTGCGGATGGAGCTGGCGGTCAACGCGACGGCCGTGGACATCCGAAGCGGATATCCTACGAGGCAAAGCTCGCCAAAGAAATCACCCACCCCTAGTATCGCGGTAACTGCGGATGGCTGCTGTTTCGTTCGGGTACTGAGCTTCACCCCGCCTGCTTGAATATAGAAGAGTGTGTAAGCAGACGCGCCCTGTTTGTAGATGCTCTGTTTGTCCCGATAGTGCGAGACCTTGCCGCCCAAGCTGGCTCCGGAAGGGAAACCACGAAGCTGGGAAGTTACCTGCCTTGTTCGTTTCATAGGTCGGTTCACTCTTAACCAAAGCGTTTTCTGGTAGCGAGCGTTTCTCAGCGGCTGTAGATTAGTTTGTCGCCGAACTCTCCAGTGCGGCTCTGTCGATAAGAACCAAACTACCGCCCTTCCATTGAATCAGCCCTTTCTTCTTGAACCCTGACAGAAGTCGTGTCACTGTCTCGCGGGATACGCCAATGACCTGAGCGATTTCCTCATGAGTGAGAGTGAACCGCGCGCCGGCCTCATCGTGGAGCGGCCGATTGCTCTCGCACCAATCGAGAAGAAAAAGCGCAAGTTTTTGGCTCGCGAAGCGCGAAAACCCCATCACGCGTATCCCTTCGATTGCCGAACAATAGGACTCACCCAACTGTACGGCTACCTGCACTGCCAGTTCACCATGGCGCCGCATCATACCAACGAAACGTCTGCGTTCGACGAAGCCCGTCTGCGTCGGTTCCGTTGTTTCTCCCCACACTTCATGCGGCTGGCCCGACAGAGTCCCAGCTAGGCCAAGGATCGCCCCCGGATGAGCAAACCCTAGAATTACAGTTTTACCCTGGGCCGACGACGTGAAGAGCTTTACGCGGCCTGAACAGAGAACAAGTACGCCTCGGGAAGGTTCGCCTTCAACGAATAAGATTGCACCCTTTGGGTGGCAGGCTGGGAGCGCAAATACCCCCAGCCTGTTAAACAAATTGGACCAGAGGTTGCCGCTCTTTCTGGGTGGCCGGTAAACGCGTTTGCGGCGAGCCTCGACGAGCCCTAGTTGGCAGGCTGCTAACATATAAACACCTCCCGAGGAGTTGCTGTTTGACGCTCAGATTGGACCGCCCCGCTGCTCATAGCAGGCTCCATACCATTCGCAGATCACGCCAGAAAGCTTTCCTGTCTTCCGTAATTCAGGGCGCGTCGGATTGCACTCCTAGATTCGAATGAAACGCTGAGCGAGCCGGCGCCGCGACCGCTCCACGAACCGCCTGAGGCTTCCCCGCTGCTTTCTGGGATTTGCGATGAGCATCTTCCGACCACTGCATGGCTTTACACGCATACTCCAATGCTTGTTTAGAATGCTCGTGTCCGGTCTGGTGCTCTTCTTTCCCGTGGTGTACCGCGGCAGCTCGGTGCGCGTGCGCGGCGAGTTCGTGGAATTCGGCAGCTCTCAGGTGCGAGTCGTTTGGCATAGTGCTTTTCAGCTTTGCTATCCGCTGCATAATAAAACGACAGCGTTTTTCAGGGTGTGCAATATTGAACAGTCGCGGCGAGATTACCCTCTCTCGGGTCAAATGAAAAGGACTATTGCATGGTAATCGAATCGACTCGCACCACTCGACCAACGAAACTTCGCACCACTCTTCTACGCCAACGCCAATCGTTTTTCCGAGGAAGTGCGGATGCTGGCCACTTCGGCGTCTTCACCATTGCGCTGGTTAATCGTTGATGCTGGGGCTATCACCAATGTGGACTTTTCGGCCGCTCGTGTCGTGCGCGAAATCCAGAAGGACCTCGCCGCTCAAGACACGGGTCTTGTCCTTGCTCACGTGCAGTCTGATCTCAAGCCCGATCTGGACCGCCATCACCTGACCGAAGCCGTTGGTCCCGCTCGCATTTTCGACACCCTACGCGATGCGCTCGGCGCCCTTCGGGGTGCGGGCTGTCCTCCTAGTCCCTAAACCGGAAAATAGCTGCTGCCCAACACGGCTTTGACAATCGTCAATGGATCCCGATCTTTTTCGGAATCAATACGGGCATCGCATCACCGGAAACTCGGGTTGCTCTCCGGTTACCACGAAGAATGGGGATTTGCTCAGGGACCCAGAAAACGGAAGCGGAACGAGCGCGAGAATGCAATTATCTTCGAAAAGTCGCGCAGTGTAGAGCTACCCAGGGTATTGCGTTCACTTGGACGATTAACGCCGTTACCGTCCAAGTGGCGTCCTGAAGGCCAGTCTTCGTTCGTGTAAGCGCTGGGCTTCAGCCCGGCCGTTTTCGGCGACACAATTTGGGGGTCCGCCGCTTGCCGCCGCTCCTCCCAGGTGATACTTGCCTTCACACATCCTCCCAATTACGATCTTGCTCATGCAAAACCCGTTCGCGCCGCAGAGCCTTCTTCGCCTCGCCGGTGTCCTCTTGTTCGGCGTCACTATCACTATCCTCTTCCATCAAGCCTCAGCAGCGGCCGTATCCTTCCAACTTTCCACCAACGCGTTCTCTCCCGGCGAGTCGATCCCCAAGACGTTCACCTGCGACGGCCTTGACGTTTCTCCCCAACTCACCTGGAACGATCCGCCCGCCACTACGCAATCCTTCGCGCTCATCATGGACGATCCTGACGCCCCCGCCGGCACTTGGGTCCATTGGGTTCTCTACAACCTGCCTATCAGAGATCGCGAACTCGCGGAAAACATCCCCAACCGGGAACAGATCGCCAACGGTGCCCACCAGGGGCGTAACGATTTCAACAAATTTGGCTATGGTGGTCCCTGTCCTCCTCCGGGCAAGCCTCATCGCTATTTCTTCAAGCTCTACGCGCTCGATACGAAACTTCACCTCAAGCCCGGCGCCATCAAAGCCGACGTCGAACGCGCCATGCGAGACCACATCCGCGCCCAGGCCGAACTCATCGGCCTGTACAGCCGCTGACAGGCTACTGAATCAACGCGTGTTGACGCGCTTCCGATTGGAGACCGTTTGCTGACGCTTTGCGAGGCAGCGGAAGGAGTGCGCCTCAGCACGGGCAAGGTGAGGGAGTACCGACTCCTGATTAACGCTGCCGGTAAAGTGCTCACAGTCTTACTATGAACTCGAGTCCAGCAGGGAGGTCAGAGTTGACAACCGACAAAATCTCTTAATTGCGGGTCTGGTACCGCTACGGGCAGAGGCCTCTCCCTTCATTCTTTTCCGCGTCTCTCTACATGGCCGATAGGCACTAGAATTCAGCCCTCGCTTTGTTGTTCTTGATTGCGTTTTTCCTTTCTTTGGGCCTTTTAGTATATTGAGGGGGCTCTCGCTCGCTTCTCCCTAGGCTCGCGGGAGCTCTCCTACTCCGTCAGTTACTCCGCTAAGTGCCTGTCGCTGCATGGCAGCCAGCCTGTCGAAGGCGGTTTCCCTACCACGGTACGCCCGGCGGGGCCTTGCCGTGCGCTCGACGAACCCGAAAACGCTCCACGAATCATAGTGTTATGAACATCGCCTCTGTCCATATCGACGCATTGAAGGCCTTCGGCTACACTGAAGAGTGACTGAATCCAGCATCGTTCAGGAGTTCGGTGGTAGCAAGCACGATGTTAGGGAGCACTTCGCTACCGAAGTGCTGCGCCGGGTCGGGGTTCCTGCAGAGGAACCAGCAGGGAAGGAGTGAAGAATGTAAGAACTACATGCTTCCGCTGCGTCTTCTCCAAGTTCTTCAGCCCGTGGCCAGAGCAATTTCTTTGAAGCGTGGGAGATAGCAATGCGATGCGGACAAAAGTCACTGTGAAAAAGCCACCAAAACGGGCGGGAGCGACCCCACTTTTTCGGCTCAGAGCCGCCCAAAAAGTTATCGGGGTCGCTCCCTCCCGTTTTTGCGCAAATCATGACCAAACATCGATCGCGTTGATGGTCGCGCTATCTGGACTGCGGGGCACGTTGAGAGTTGCATGCAGTCCGTGGCCGAGGATGGTTCCAATCGAATTGTCTTTCCGTTTAGTGCGATACAAACTCACTTCGAACCACTGAATACACGAGCAGAGGCACTGAGGTCCGATGATTCCAGCATGCCTAAAGGTGAACGGGGGACGAAATGCTCGGTTCACCGGCCCGTTCACCGTCGCGTTCACCTCGATCGCCAACGTAACTTGCGTTTGACGAAACGGATGCGCACGTCGCTCGGGCTTCGAGCAAGTGAACTGCTTGGGTTGCGTTGGGAAGACTTCGACTGGAAAAGTTTGCGAGTCAAAATTCAGAGGTCGTGGGTCTACGGCAGAGTGGAAGCAGTGAAGACCGAAGGCTCAGAAAAATGGTAGCCTCTAGATGCGAATCTCGCTGACCTTCTTCGTCGACATCGGGAGAAAATGCCCGATGAATTATTGAAAACAGGTTGGGTCTTCGCGAGTCCCTTCACTGGCAAGCCGTGGTGGGCGCACAAACTTGTGCGGTATCACCTGCGGCCAGCCGCAGAGAAGGCGGGCATCGGTCGAATCGGGTGGCACACATTTCGTCATACGTATTCGACTTTGTTGCACGCATACGGGACTGACATGAAGGTTCAACAAGAACTTCTGAGGCATTCGGACATTCGGACCACGATGAATATCTACACGCACACAGTGTCACCAGCACTGCGAGAAGCGAATAGCAAAGTCGTTCGAATGATTTTGCCCGAAAGAAGAACGGCGTGAAATTGTTCACAAAAACACGGGGGCAATCCGGGGCAGCAGTAGTTCCGACTCAAGACAACAAACGACTTGCGACTACAACACATTCCGCAGAGTTCCTTCAGATTCTGCGCCTTGATAAATTCGATCCCCACCGTCCCTACCATCCATCCTCCTGATGGATGGACACTTAACAAAAACGCGCGTGGGCGATCAGAGGCAGATGAGACCGTTTGTCTGTTTTTTTTGGTGCGCGTTGAGCGGTGCGCGTGATAACCGAATTCGCCGCACTGGAGGTTCAGGAAGCCTCTCCCAGAACGCCGTATACGGAAATCGGGGCGGATCTCAGGTAACAGCGGGTATCAGGACGTAGGTCGGATGCCTGGGAAATCATCTCCCTGAAAGTCATCCGTAAACACTGGCCGACTTCTCAGGATTAATCCGCACCATGGAGGCCGCGCACCTTGCCGTCAGCCTACCATCCGGGAGTTGATGCGTTCGGTCAACATACTTTTTATTGACCAACCCTTTGCATAGTAGCGCTATATCAAATTAGGATGGCAGTGTTGTGCGCAAGCGAGGTACATCTCCGTGCCGCTTTCTCAGGCCACGATAAACCCAGGATATGTCGACTCGCCTCAATGCGGGCCGGGTAACCAGCGGTTAGATCACCCATGCTAATTACCAAAATGCGAAGCAGGGAATGTCGAGAGATGCTTTCGCGTCTCAGTTTTGGCAGACTCGCCTGTGCCTCAAACAACCGGCCTTATATCGTTCCCCTTTATTACGTGTTCGACGGGGACCGTTTGTGCTGCTTCTCCACCCTGGGGCGGAAGATTGAGTGGATGCGGCTGAATCCGCTGGTTTGCGTGCAGGTCGATGAAATTCGCGCGCACGACGAATGGACGAGCGTCGTGGTCTTAGGACAATACGTGGAAATTCCGAACAGACGGGAATTCGCGAAAAGCCGGGAAGAGATTCGCTCCCTGCTAGAGAAAAGATCCTTGTGGTGGCAGAGCGGATATACGGCATCCCAAGTTCGCCGGAGGGCCAAACCTCCGGTCTCGGTGTTTTTCTTCATTCGCATAGAAGAAATTACTGGCCTACGCGCCACTCCCGATACCAGAGAGAAAGGGAATCGTCGCGTGACATCCATCTCGAAGAGCTGACTTTTTCATCCGTTGTGAGTTTGAATCCAACAGTTTCAGTCTATGCCCTCGCACTTCGTTCAGGCTATTGAGGCGCTAGAAATTATACGAGATACCCACGAGAGGTATGAGCGTTGCTGCGAAGTCCGCCTTCATCCAACTTGAGAAGCACATTTCCAGTCATCACCAGCCGGCCGACCAGACGGTACTTCAGACCAAGCGACGCCTCCGTGATATTAACGTCCGTAGTTCTCTGCGCGATGTCCGGGTGAGTCGTCCCGGGCGTATATGTCCCGCACGCTGCGCCAGTCGGATCTGTAGGGCCGGAGCAGTTCCCTAAG
The DNA here is from genome assembly GCA_963804545.1 of uncultured Acidobacteriota bacterium. Classification (GTDB taxonomy): domain Bacteria; phylum Acidobacteriota; class Terriglobia; order Acidiferrales; family UBA7541; genus Acidiferrum. The sequence continues at coordinate 942,329 of CAWDQW010000002.1, read as the reverse complement.
CCCGTATAGGGTTGGGAGACGAGCTCCGGGCTATTGAACAAGCGCTGGCCGTAAATATCAAACGCGGCCGTGAGTCGTTTCACGACGCGAATGTCGGCGCCCACAATGTAGACGAACCGGTTGGGAAGCTTGCCTGTATTCGTTGGCGTTACGCCAGTCGCCGCGGGCACTATGTTAGTTCCAGCGAGAGTGGAATCGCCGTTCCATTCATAACCCACTTCCGCGTGCGGAGAAATGCGGGCCCTGTACGAAACAACTCCGAAGGGCTTCACCCCCGTGGCGCCAGAGCCCAGAAAGTTCAATTCATCCCCGGTGGGCAGACGCACATCCACGCCCGCCGCCACGGCGAACCGCTCCCCGTTGTATACGTTGTACTTTCCGCGGAGAACTACGTCGCCGATTCCGGTTGCGCTGCCCGAATCAGAAAATTTGGCGCTGAGACATGGAACCTGCGAGGCACATTGGGAAGTAAGTACAGGATTGGTGGTATTGAAGGAATGCCACACATTGCCTGGGGCGCCCGCCGCTGCAGGAGCAGCAGAATTGGGAACAATCGTGGCTTGCGATGTGACGCCCATCTGAACATTCAAAATCGGGATGGCGACGGAAAAATCGAGACGGTTTGTGATCCCATAGGTCGCGTAGATCGTGTATTGATGAATCGTCAGGTCGATGTTGTTCACTGTTTGTATAAAGTCGCGCACAAAACACGGGTCCCCGGCATACCCATTGGCGGCCGTCAGCGCGGTTTGGTTATCGCACGACGGAATGTTCTCAGGATTAGGTACAGGAAACGGTTGATGCTGGAGGACGGCCGGAATATTGCTCAAGCTTTGTCCGTCGATCGAGCCGAAATTAAAGTACTGGTAGCTGAAACCCAGGAAGAGCTTGCGCCTTCCGATCGTGGTCGCGCGATTGCCCACTATTGGCCCGAGACTTTCATCGGTGGAAGGTGAGAACGTCTTCAAGGCCGGGTCATAAACGAAAGTAATACCGGACGAAGGTGAGGCGCTGGGCAATTGTGACGCCTGGATGCCGACGGCCTCATCGATCGGCGCGAATGAGGCGAGGAAACCGTTCGAAAAATGAGCTTGGTGATGGTCCCCCGTGAACAAAAGCGACTGGGTTGGGTCCGTCGCAGTGCCGAATCCAAACGGTCCATACACCTGTGGAATCTGGCATACCAGCTTGTTGCTCAACGTGCCGTTCAACGGGCACGTCTGAGCCGAGGCGCTGCCGGCGGAGACGAGAAAAGATAGGGCTGTGAGCAAGCTCAAAACGGCATACCCCAGAACCGCACGTTTGAACATGACGCTTTCTCCTTAATCTTGAGAGGCTTGGTCAGGCCGATGAGAAGATACTGAACGGAACAGCCGTTTCATATCACCCGAAGGTGAGTTGGCAGAGTCTATCCATGCGGTCTAATTTGGTCAAGCTGTTATGCGGGCCGGTAGCCGAGCGCTGTGTCGAGTCAAATCGTTCAGCGCACGTCAAAAGTGCGTTCCACAGTGGCAGAGGCACCGGAGTCAGGACTACCAACATTGTATGACTCACCCGACCCAAGAACCTCAAACATCGATCCCTTAAACTCGCCGACTGCTGTGACCGTTGCCTCCATTGAGCGAAACCCGTTTTCGCGGATGCGCTTGCGAAGATCGCTCATTTTGAACGTGTTGCCGGGTAGGAGCACAATTTCCAGCAGTCCCTTCTTCAGATTGACGTCGACCGATTTCACGCCGGCCATTCTTTGGATATTCGCACTTACGCCTCGGGCGCAAAGTCCACAATCCAACCCGTAAACTCGAAGTTGAATTCGGAGATATTCCGCGTGAACCGGCTCAACTGCGAGCAGCAATCCAGCAAGGACAACACCGCGGAGCATGTTGATCCAACAAAAGCTCATCTCCGCCCTCCTAGGAAATAATAGGTCACGCCAGCTACGGCCCGCACTTTCTCAGCCGGCTGCACTCCGTTCGGCTGGTTCCAAAGCGCGAACAGTACACCGCCTTGGAAAGCCACGCTGCGGTAAGTAACAAGAAAGGTTGGGCCTGAAAATATCCCTGTTCCTCCAGAGTTTGGCAAAATGACGATGCCGCTGGAGTTTGGGGGCGGTGGCGGCGGGGCGTTGCCGTGATCGTGGCCGCCGCTGGAACTACCGGGCGGGGGCACGTCTCGCTGTGCCAGGCCAATCAGATCGCCCGTTGTCTCCCAGAAAAACCGCACATCGGGCTTGGGATAATCATGGTCGAGGAACGGCGGTCTCCAACCGACGACGAAACTGGTCAGTAACGAGCTGCTCTGACGGTCGTCTACGCCCCTGGTCCACGTGCCATAACCTTGATAGCCAGCCCCTACCCACACATCGTATCTTCGAGTAACGTGCCCAGCCGCTCCTGCGACATAAAAACCCGGCTGACGTCGGAGAGGTGGACCATCCGCGCGCGGAAGTTCCTGGGTTAAAGCAGATCCGCCCACATAAAGAGTGGCTTCATTTCGTGTGCCGATTCCAGTTGATTTGTGAAAAAACCGCCAGCCTAAGAGTATCTCCACCTGCGGATCGCCGGGCATCAGCGCGGTGAACCGACCGGTGGGAAGATCTCCGTGATCAAGGTGAAAGGGAGCCGAGACTGAGATTTGGAGATTTTCCATGAGTCCGTAACTCAGCCGCGGGCCGAACATCGTCGCGTCGGAGCGCCACATAAACGTTGTTTCGATACTTGCATTGCCTGGACTCAAGATAGCTGTGGAATATCCGAATGCGGGTCCCTCGCCGTCGCCCCAAGCGGGCACCGCGCTCAAGCAGAATATGCAAGAAAGAAATGTGATGGCTCGCCATCCTGATCTCAAATTTCACCCCCGTATCGGCCGCGAGGCAGCTCGGACAGCGACATCAGTGGCGGCATTGTACTGCCCGTGCTCACCCCGTTCAAGGACCTCGTCTAGTAGACGATCCGACAGTCGTCGCGCGTTGGACCGTTCACACGAAATGGCGATCGCACCAAACTGACAGCACACCCTTGTTGGAGCACGCCCTCGTGGCAGGTCAGAACCAGTCTAGATTCCGTATGAATGCCCGAATCCGAAACTGATGACCCTTGCCCCCTGGGTTTGCCGGTAAATCGGACTCACTGGACGTTCGTGATGACCCAGGACCCATTCGTCTTTGCGAATTGAAAGATGGTACGGCCCTTGACGCTTTTTGGCTTTTGCCCCTGCGGAGTATATTCCTGTGTGACTTGAGCCGTCACAGTCGCGCTAAGGCCATCAGCGCTGATTTTCACGCTTTCCGTTTGGACTTGCAACTTAATGGAAGAGGCGCTCTCAAATGAGTTTTTAAGCCCATCGTATCGCTTTCCCATATTCGGCCAAATCTGACGCAATGCATCCGGATTTCTTTGCTCAAAGGCTTGAGAGTACTGCTTGACCAGGGCTAGCACAGCATCGCTGTCGACAGGCCCCGAGACTGGTGGAGGCTTGACAGGAGTTACTGGAGGGGGAGGCTGGTTCAAAGCGGTAAGTTTTGCGCCGATTTCGTCCGCGAATCGTTGAGCGTCGCTGGCGTGAGGACCGCCGGCCTTTGCGATGGACTGGAAGGCAGTGCGGGCGGCATCCAGACCGCCCTTGTCATTGGTGCTCGATGCCTGCTGATACTTGGAAACGATTTGCTGATAGGAGGCTTCCGTGCGCTTAGCTGCTGCGCGGTCATGGACTTCGCGTATCGCCGCAGGCAGATTATTGACGAAGTTTTTGGCTTCCTCCGATCGTGGCCCCGCACTATCGGCCAGCGACTGAAACCCTCGCTGCAGGTTGCTGAGTTGCTGGGCTGCGGAGTCGTCGTCGCTCTGTCTGAGCTGATTCAACTGGCCCTCCAATTGAGTGAGGCGGCTCTGTTCGGCTTGATCGATCTCCGTGGAAAGCGCTCCGGCATCACCGCCATTCTGCTGGATCTGGCCAGCCTTCAGACGGGCTGAATGGAAATCTCCGCGCTGCAAGTCCTGACGAGCACTGCTTGCGTAACTGCTGGATAGTTTTGCTCGTACGTCCTGCAGCATTTTCTCTGCTTCGGGCTTCCGCGGCCCCTCCCCTGAAGCCAGACGGCTAAGAATGTCAGAGGCGCTTTGCAGACTGTTTATATCGCCCTTTTGAGCGGCCTGGCGCGCCTGCGAAAATAGTCTTTCTTCTTCCTGGCGTGCGGGAATTGTATGTGTGAGGTACTGTTGCGCGTCGTTCTTGCGAAGCCCCCCGTCGCCTAGCGCTAGTATCTGATGTAGTTTCTTCTGCGCTTCCCCAAAGCGTCCGCCTGCGACATCGTCGTTTGCCTGCTGCCACAGCTGCTCTTCCCGGCGCCTGAGGTCACGCAGGTTCTGATTCTGCATCGACTCTTCGATGCCTGATTGCTTTTTCTTAATCTCGGCAGTCAGTGGACCATTCAGATCCGCCGCCGGCGCAAGGATTTTTAGTGCGCCTTCGAGGTCATTCGAAGCAACCAGCTTATCCGCAGAATTCAAAGCGTTGCGCTGCTGAACCTCAACCGGATTTGGCTCTGGTTTCGCGGGCGGTTTCACGAGGGCCGGAGCGGACGCGGTCTCGCGCGTTCGAAGCAACGTAGCCACACGTGTTAGTCCCCAAATCAGTCCGACCGCGCACAAAACCAAAACACCAATTCGTGCGACCTTCTTCCTATTCGGAGGCGGAGCCACCCCTGGAACTGGTATCGCCTCGGGGATTGAAACTTGAGGAATCGGCGGCTTGGTATCCCTCCGCGGGGGAGGAACAGGCGGCACGGCAATAGTTGGAGTTGGAGCAGGCACAGCTGGTTTAGTAGAGGGTTTTTCTGGGCGCTGAGGCGGAGCCGAAACTCGTGAAACGTTGTCCGCAGGTGGCGGAGGCAGAGGCTGTGGGACTGGTGGTGGGACTACCGGCTGCACAGGCAATGAAACTGTCTGGCTCGCGGACCCCTTTGCTTCTGGCACTTCCGTGGGAGGGCGCGTTTCTTCCGGAGAGGCGACTTCCGGCTCCGGCGGCCTCTGCAACCACGCATATTCTTTGGACCGAGTCATTGGTGGAGGGGAGATCACGGTTGCGGCGGCGGCTGTTGCAGCAGACTTGGCGGCGTCCAACTCTTCGCAGACGCGCTGGACGCGAGGATCGAAGACTTCAAGAATCTTCGCCTCGACGGCTAGGTCCAACGCTTTTGTCGCCTCGACCAGCTTCCCTGCGCTAATCAGAGCCCGAACTTCTCCCAGCTTTTCTTCCTGGCCTTTCTTTTTCTCACGAGCCTCGAGCTCAACCCGGGCAGAATTTAGTAATTGATTCACATCGGTGTCCGGGCCCAGGGTCATGAGCGTCTGCTTGGCCAGATCTATCGCATCGCTAATTTTTCCCCGGTTGATCTTGACCTTGATTTCCCGAATTCTCTGCTCGATGTGTTGACGAGTTTCGAGTTTCCTTTGTTGGCTATCAGCCTGTTCCCGCAAATGTTGCAGTTCCTTGTTGTCAGGAAAGGTCTTGAGGCCAGCCAGGGCGGCCTGGTACGCCTCCTCAAAATGGGATGCATCGAAGAGTTTCCTCACCCCTTGAAGAATTGTTTGTAGTCGCGCTTCCAGGTCGATCTCCGCCTGTTGGGCCTTCGAAAACTCGATGAGTCGGCTCAAATCGGTATTGCCGGGGAACTCCTTCTGGATCCTTTCTGACTGCGCAAGAACAGCGGCATATTTCTTTTCGCTGACCAACTTTTTCAGGGCCTTCAATTCGGCCTGCAGACGTTCGCGACTGTCCTGTTTTTCTTTCTCCTGGAGGGCTAGAGTTTGCAGCTTGATGATCCCGGAGTCCTTTGGGTGAGCCTCGCGAAGCCCGTCCAGCACGCCCATGGCGTCTGCAAATCGCCGCGCAGCCAGATGATTCCTAGCGTCTGCAAGCTGACGCTGCTTCTCTTGCTCCGCGCGATCGTCCCGGGCTATTTCGATTAGTTTTACGATCTCGTTGTCTGTTGGATACTGGCTTTGCAGCTTGGCGAGCAACGCTAAGCACTCTTCGTAATTGCGAGAGGTCAGCAAACTTCTGGCTTCCGACAAGCTTTTCAGTTTACGCTGCTCGGACTGCTCTCCGAGAGCCGTCTCGAGGAGCTTGGCGACGTCGTTGTCATTGGGATGTTCGCTCTGCAGCCTTCCGAGCAGTGCGAGGCATTCCTCAAAATTCCGCGAATGCAGGAAACTCCGCGCTTCGGTCAAACCTTGCAACTTGCGCTGCTCGGATTGGTCCTTGCGAACCACATCCAGAAGTTTCGGGATTTCGTCATCGTCGGGAAACTGCTTCTGCAATTCCAAAAGCAGCGTACCGCACTCATCGTACTTGCGCCCAGCCAGCAATTTTCGGGCTTTCGCGACGCTTTGCTGCCGCTGTTGTTCATCCTTTTCCGCCTTGGCGGTTTCGAGTAACCGCGCGATATCAGCTTCGTTTGGAAATTCCTTCTGAAGGGATATCAGCCGGGAGATGCTTTCGTCGTATCGCTTCGCGGCCAGGATGTTTCGCGCCTCGCTCAAGGAATCCAACATCCGCTGTTTTCGAAGGTCGTCCAGCACATTCTTTTGCAGCTGTATCGCCTCGTCGTCGCCTGGAAACTCCTTTAGAATGGAGTTCAACAGGGAGGTGCTAGCGTCGTGCCTCCTCGCGGCAAAGAGATTTCGAGCTTCCGCAATTGCCTGCGATCTTCGTTCCTTTCTCTGATCCTCCAGCACATTTCTTTGAAGTTGCAGCACTTCATCGTCGTCCGGAGACTCCTTCAGGATAGATTTCAACAGGGACGTGCAATCGTCGTAGCGTCTGGCCGCGAGAAGGCTTCGAATTTCCGCAACAGTTTGCGCTCTTTGTTGTTTTCGCTGATCCTCGAACACTGTCTTCTGCAGCTTGAGGATTTCCTCGTCGCCAGGGAATTCCTTTCGAAGTTCGGCAAGAAGCGCCGTACATTCGTCATAGCGCCGATTTGCGAGCATGCTGCGGGCGTCGGCCAAACCCTGCGATCTCTTCTGGTTCGCCTGATCTTCCTGGGCGGTTTCCAGTAGTCTTGGAATCTCGTCATCCTCCGGAAATTCCTTCCGCAATTCGACGAGAAGCTGGATGCATTCCGCATAATTTTGTTGCGTCCACAAGCCGCGCGCCTGCTGCATTTTCTCGAAGAATTGCAATCGCTTGTGGCGCTCTGCTTTTTCGTTCGTCACCTGTAGCTGCAGCGTTTTTGCTTGCTCGTTGCCGCGCTCAGCTTCCAGGACTTTCGACAGTAGCTCCTCGGCTTCTTCCGGGAGGCCTTGCGCCAAACGTTGCTCGGCAGCCGCAATCCATTCGGCGATTTGCCGGGCGCGGTCCATTTCTTGCTGGACGCGCTTCAGCAGCTCCTGGCCGGGCTCAAAGGTGGGGTCCAACTGCAAGACGACATCGGCCTCTATCCTCGCTTCTTGCGTTTTCCCTTCGGCCAGCAACTGTTGTCCCTTTTCGATTTGTTGCTGCAACTTCGGCCGAATAAGAATGCGTCTGAGCTCGGTATTTGCCTTTTCCAGAAGATTCCTGGCTTGGGTGTTCGTTGAATCGATTTGGAGTGCTTGGCGCAGCAAATCACGGGACTGGGAATAGTCACCTTGTTCCGACAAATTGCGCGCTTGGACGACCAGCGCGGCGACGGACTCCGCCTGCAATCCCTTGCAGATCGGATCCAGGTCTAGAAGAAGTTCTTCCATCGACTGATATCGTTCGTCAGGCGATTTTCGTAAGACCCTTTGGACTACTTTTTCGAGAGCCTCGGGACAATCGGGGGCAACATCGTGCAGGGGAGGCGGTTCCTGCTGGCAAATACCGTGCATCAGGCTCGCGGGAGTCGACCCCTTGAAGGGCCTCTGGTACGCCAGCAACTCATACAAAAGCACCCCGAATGACCAAATATCCGAACGCGCATCGGCATGTTCGCCGTGATATTGCTCGGGAGACATGTAGGCGAAAGTACCGAGCAGCATACCGGTCTGCGTTTTCGAAGTCTCCAGGACGCGGGCTATGCCGAAGTCCACAACCTTCACTGTGCCATCTCTGGTGAGCATCACGTTATCGGGCTTGATATCGCGATGGATGATCCCCCTTTTGTGGGCGTAGTCCAGCGCACGGCAGGCTTGCAATGCGTAAGTAAGCTTCAATGGGACAGGCAGGGGCGCCCGGCGGCTGATCAGCTGGTCTAAACTTTCCCCCTCAAGAAGCTCCATGGCTATATAGGGAATGCCGTCGGCATCTCCCAAATCGTAAATCGTGACGATGTTGGGATGCTGCAAGCCTCCCGCCGACTGGGCCTCTTGGTAAAAGCGTTGCAACAAATCGGGATATTCGGCGAGCCCGGTCGTGATCGTCTTCAGTGCGACGAGACGATTGATGATTGGATCGCGAGCACGGTAAACCACACCTCCGGCCCCGCGCCCAAGCTCTCTCTGAATCAGATATTTGCCTAACTTCTCCACGCTCATTCACCTGCCATGGCGAGCCCGTCGAAATTCATTGCGTCTCGGCCACCGGCTTTCAAGCTTGCATACGAGGACCAAAGCGGTATCCTAATCGTCAAATCCGAAGCCATTTTACGAACGTCAACTAGACTTCGGAACGGCACGACTCGGCGCCGACCAAATTGCCACCAGCTCAACTCAATCGACGTAACTCCGGATGTGTGCTCAAAATCTGCTCACACCCTCCCTGTGCGGTGGCCGCACCCACCTAAACCCGTGAGCATCCACAGCCGAAACATTTCAGGCCAGATACCGGTAGAAAGCACCTCCGTCAGCCCTAGTCCGTCGGGGCTAATATACCTTAAAGCGGCAGCGATATTCTTGAAATGCCATGTCGGCTTCGGAACTGTAAATGCCCATCTGCGGAGAGAACCACGCGCACTCAGGACCCCTCTCAGAGCAAAGTTAAACGCAGCGTGGTTTTAGGCCTCTTTGTCCATTGGGAGGTTCTTGCTGGTTTTTCCCTTGGTTTCTAGGCGCCTTCCCACTACGGTCAGCCACTCTGCTCAGTCTAGGTTGCTCGATGGTGGCCAGCCCGACGCGCGGGCTGGGTTGCTACTCAGGTCCTCGAGGCGCAGTCTCGCCGCTCTCGCGGCGGACTCACTCCTCGGCCCATCCGACCTCTTCTCCGGAGGTGCCCTGCGCCACCTAATCCAATTTCGCAGCCTATGGCCATGAGGTAGACTCTCTTTTTGAAACTGGTACAAATACTCGCGCTGGTCAGTAAACTCCTTCACTGATTCAGGCAAGACTTGACGAATCTCGATTGCAATTGGAGCTATCAGATGAAAACGATTCAAGGGCCGGGTATCTTTCTCGCGCAGTTCGCCTCGGATCAGGCACCCTTCAACTCCTTCGACACGATCTGCGCCTGGGCGAAAAGTCTGGGCTATGCAGCCGTGCAGATTCCATCCTGGGATGTGCGGCTGTTTGATTTGAAGCGCGCCGCGGAAAGCAAAGAGTATTGCACCGAAGTTGCTGGTGTTGCCGCGCGGCACGGCCTTGTCATCTCAGAGCTTTCCACGCATTTGCAAGGACAACTCGTTGCCTGCCACCCCGCTTATGACACGATGTTTGACGGATTTGCTCCGGCGAACGTGCATGGCCATCCAAAAGCCCGGCAGGCTTGGGCCGTCGAGCAATTGAATTTCGCGGCGCGGGCTTCCGCGCATTTCGGCTTGCAAGCGCACGTTACGTTTTCTGGTGCGCTGGCCTGGCCCTACATCTATCCTTGGCCGCAGCGCCCCGCGGGCCTGATTGAAACTGCCTTCGACGAACTCGCCAAACGATGGCTCCCGATCCTCAACGCTTTCGACGAAGCCGGAGTCGATCTCTGTTTTGAAATTCATCCCGGCGAGGATCTTCACGATGGCGCGACCTTCGAAATGTTCCTGGAACGCGTGCGCAATCATCCCCGCTGTAACCTGCTTTACGATCCCAGTCATTTTGTTATTCAGCAGCTCGACTACCTTCAATTCATCGATTTCTATCACCCGCGCATTAAAATGTTTCATGTCAAGGACGCGGAATTTCGTCCCTCCGGTAAGCAGGGTGTTTATGGTGGCTACCAGCCGTGGTTGCAGCGTGCTGGGCGGTTTCGCTCGCTGGGCGACGGCCAGGTTGATTTCCCAACGATATTTTCTAAGCTCACTCAGTATGATTTCCCGGGATGGGCGATTCTAGAATGGGAGTGCTGTATCAAAAGCAGCGAGCAGGGAGCCAGAGAAGGCGCGCCCTTTATTAAGAGGCATATCATCGAGGCGGCAAAAAGTACGTTTGACGATTTTGCCAGCTCTGGCGCTGACCAGAAGGCCATTCGCGATGTTCTCGGGCTTTCGCGCGGAGAATCTTAGAAGTGCTCAGAAAAGTCTGTTGCGGCGGGCGCGCTGCTCAGGAGGGGCCGCAAAAAAGTCCTAAGCTTTGCGTATGACAAGATCGCTTTACAGCCGGTTCCTATCACGGCCGACGTCGCGAAATGGCTTGCGTTATAATCTAGTTCCGCTTGATGAACACCCATACTTCGCCGCCGAACCCTCCCCACCTGGATTGGGCTCATCCGCTCGTCCGCGATTGGTTTGTCGGACGCTTCGGCACGCCGACCGAGCCGCAACAACTTGGCTGGCCCAGTATCCTATCTCGTGAAACCACGCTGATCTCCGCCCCTACCGGCTCGGGAAAGACGTTCGCCGCGTTTCTCATTTGCATTGATCGCCTGGTCCGCAAAGCTCTCAGTGGAGAATTGGCCGATCAAACCGAAGTTCTTTACGTATCGCCTCTCAAAGCACTAAGCAACGATATTCAGAAAAATCTTGAAGTCCCGCTCGGCGAAATCTTGCAGCTTGCCGGCCAGCGCGGCCTCCTCATGCCGGATATACGCACCGCCGTCCGCACGGGAGATACGCTGGCCCACGAGCGTCGCGCGATGCTGGTGCGCCCGCCGCACATTTTGGTGACGACTCCCGAGTCCCTGTACATCCTCCTGACCGCGGCCAAAAGCCGCGAAGTCCTGAGAACTGTCGAAACCGTAATCGTCGACGAAATCCACGCCGTTGCCGACGACAAACGCGGCGCCCATTTGGCGCTTTCCCTCGAACGGCTAGATCACTTAGCCGGCAAACCTCTCACGCGCATCGGCCTCTCCGCCACGCAAAAGCCCATCGAACTCGTCGCCCATTTTCTCGGCGGCTCGGCTCGTCCCGACCCCGTCATTGCGCAAGTCGGCCACCGGCGGGAACTCGATCTGGCTATCGAAGTTCCCGGAAGCGAGCTTAGCGCTATCGCGTCCAACGAGATGTGGGACGAAATCTACGACCGCCTGGCCGCACTCGCCACGCAGCACCGCTCGACACTTATTTTTGTCAACACGCGCCGCCTTGCCGAGCGCATGACGCATCATCTCGGCGAGCGCCTCGGACAAGACGCCGTCGCCACGCATCACGGCAGCCTGTCCCGCAAGCTGCGCCTCGCCGCGGAAAAAAAATTGAAAGCAGGCGAAATCCGCGCGCTAGTAGCGACGGCTTCCCTCGAACTGGGAATCGATATCGGCAGCGTCGACCTGGTTTGCCAAATTGGCTCCCCGCGTTCGATCTCGGTCGGTTTGCAGCGCATCGGACGCGCGGGCCATTGGCGCGGTGCAATCCCCAAGGGCCGCCTCTTCGCCACCACGCGCGACGATTTGCTCGAATGCGCCGCGCTCGTTCGCGCCATTCGTCAAGGTGACCTGGACAGTATCGCCATTCCCGAGCAGCCCTTGGACATCCTCGCGCAGCAAATTGTCGCCATGTGCGCCGCCGAAGATTGGAAGGAAGACGATTTAATCCGTTCCGTGCGTGGCGCCTATCCTTATCGCAATCTCTCCCGTGAAGATTTCGATGAACTGATCGAGGTGCTCTCCGAGGGCATTAACTCCGCCCGCGGACGTTACGCCGCCTACCTCCATCGCGATCGTGTGAACGGAATGGTCCGCGGTCGCCGGGGAAGCCGTCTCGCGGCCATCACGAGCGGCGGGGCCATTCCTGAAAATTCCCTGTACAGCGTTGTCGCCCTCCCCGAGTCCATCGTTGTCGGCACCATCGACGAAGATTTCGCCGTCGAAAGCATTGCCGGCGACGTCATGCTCCTCGGAAATACTTCCTGGCGTATCCGCCGCGTACACGCGGGAAGCGTATTGGTGGAAGACGCCCAGGGAGCTTCTCCGAATATTCCTTTCTGGCGCGGCGAAGCTCCTGCGCGCACCGACGAGCTCTCCGCTCATCTCTCCATGCTTCGCGAGAAGATCAGTGACTTTCTCCCGCGCAACGCCTCGGAAGGCATTTCCTCCGGATCCGCTGCCGGTGCCGCCGCCGCAATCGATTGGCTAAAACTCGAGTGCGGCCTCGATGATTCCGGCGCCGAGCAGGCTGTCCAATACATCCTGGCGGGTCGCGCTCTGCTGGGCGCCGTTCCCACACAATCCACGATCATCGCCGAGCGTTTCTTCGACGAAAGCGGCGGCATGCAACTGGTCATCCACGCCCCCTTCGGCGGTCGCATCAACAAAGCCTGGGGACTCGCCCTGCGCAAGCGTTTCTGCCGCTCTTTTAATTTCGAGCTACAAGCCGCCGCCACCGACAACGGTCTGAATATCTCCCTCAGCGAACAGCACAGTTTTCCACTCGCTGACGTCTTTCATTTCCTTCACCCGAACTCCTTGCGTTCCGTGCTCGAGCAAGCCGTCTTAACCTCTCCGCTCTTCACGACGCGCTGGCGCTGGGATGCCGGCCGTGCCCTCGCGCTCCTTCGTTTTCGCGGCGGCAAGAAAGTTCCGCCGCCGATCCAGCGCATGCGCGCCGACGATTTACTCGCGGCAGTATTTCCGGAAGCTCAGGCGTGCCAGGAAAACATCGAGGGCGACATCGCCATCTCCAATCACCCGCTCATTCGCGAAGTGATGAAAGACGTCCTCACCGAAGCGATGGACATTGAAGGCCTCGAGCGCATTCTTCAAGGCATCGTCGAAGGCCGCATCACGTGCCTTGCTGTTGATACGCCACAGCCCTCGCAGTTTTCCCACGAAATTCTGAACGCCAATCCCTACGCCTATCTGGATGATGCTCCCCTCGAAGAGCGCCGCGCCCGCGCCGTCGAGATGCGCCGCGTTCTTCCCGAAGCCGTCCTCGGTGAAATTGGACGCCTCGATCCGTCAGCTATTGCCGAAGTCTGCGACGATGCTTGGCCCGATGTGCGCGACGCCGAGGAACTCCATGACGCATTGCTCACGCTGATCGCCTTGCCTGTTCGCGACGAAGTGCGCGCGTCGTCTATCGGCTCGTTGAACGAAAAGTTGCATCAATCACTTCCCGCTTGGCAAGCGCTTTTCGGACAGCTTACCCAGGATCGCCGTGCATCGCGCGCGATGGCGGCGGGCGAAGTTTACTGGGTCACCGCCGAGCGTATGCATGTGTTCTCGCAAATCTTTCCCTTGGCTGTTTTCGACGAATCACCTCTTCCCGGGTTCGAAAATCCGGCGCCCTTCAATCGAGAAGACGCTCTCCTTTCCCTTACTACCGGCTGGATCGCGCACTCCGGCCCGGTCACCGGGAATCAACTTGCCTGCTTGCTCGCTCTCCCCGCTCCAGACATCGAAAAGTCTCTGCTTCGTCTCGAATCCAGCGGAGTCCTTCTGCGCGGCAAGTTCACGAATCCCGCCGCCGCCGAAACCGAGTGGTGCGAACGCCGCTTGCTCGCGCGCATCCACCGCCTGACGCTCGGCCAACTCCGCAAGCAAATTCAGTCCGTCACCCCCGCTCAATTCATGAACTGGCTGCTGCGCTGGCAACACGTTGCCCCGAGCACCCAGCTTCTCGGCGAGCGCGGCACGCTGGAGGCAGTTCGTCATTTGCAAGGTTTCGAAGCTCCAGCCAATTCCTGGGAGCGCCAAATTCTGAAGCGCCGCGTCGCTGATTTCGACCCGGCCGTTCTCGATCAGCTCTGCCTCACGGGCGCTGTAGGTTGGGGCCGTCTCTCGCCGCATCCCGCTAGTCTCGAAACTCTGCCATCTGCGGACGCAAAACGCCGTGTCATTCCCACGAGCGTCGCTCCCATCACTTTCTTTGTGCGCGAGGATTCCGAATGGATGATTCCGCGCCGCGAAACCGGCGAGGCCGAAGTCACTTGCCTCAGCCCCGATGCCACCGCGGTTCTTCAATTCTTGCGGCAGCGCGGTGCCTCGTTCTTCGCGGACATCGTGCGTGGCACGGGCAAATTAAAATCCGAAGTGGAAGGCGCACTGTGGGAACTTGTAGCCGCCGGCCTGCTCACCGCCGATGGATTCGATAATCTCCGCGCGCTCATCGATCCCAAGCGCCGCTCAGGGCAGGGGATTGGCCGCGCTGCACGTCCCCGTCACAGTGCTGGCCGCTGGTCGCTACTCTTCTCCGGCGAAGCTCACGACCGCACGCGCTCGCTCGAATCTACGTGCTGGATGCTTCTCCGCCGCTACGGAATCGTCTTCCGAGAGCTTTTGAACCGCGAGACCATTCTTCCTAAATGGCGCGAGTTGCTCATCACATTCCGCCGCCTCGAAGATCGCGGCGAAATTCGCGGCGGCCGTTTCGTCAGCGGGTTCCTCGGCGAGCAGTTTGCTCTCAGCGTGGCCGTCGACTCACTTCGCGCCACGCGCAATCAGCCGCCCTCCGGGGAAGTCATCACCATCTCCGCTGCTGATCCGCTGAATCTGGTTGGCATAGTCGTTCCCGGTGAACGAGTAGCCGCCAATTCCGGCAGGGCCGTAGCCTTTCGCGACGGTGTGTTCGTCGAGTCCGGCGAACAAGCGAATGTCATTTCCATGCCCGTCGCCCGCTGAAGCCTTCTTTGTAGGGGCACGATACATCGTGCCATTTCTTTAAGCTCTTAGTTCCTCAGGCGGATTTCGCCAATTTTCCCAATTCCCGCATCTTCTGGTCTTCCACCTTCACCGACGCCGTCGCCACGTTTTCTTCCAGGTGACTCACGCGAGACGTCCCCGGAATCGGCAGCATCACCGGCGATCGCCACAAGAGCCAAGCCAGCGCCAACTGCGAAGTTGTGATCTTCAGCTCCGCGGCCGTGCGCTCAAGTTTCCCGCCCGGCGCCGCCAATTCACCGGCCCCCAGCGGAAACCACGGTATAAATCCAATACTTTCGCGCTCGCAATATTCCAGTACGTCTTCGGCTGCGCGATCCGCCAGGCTGTAGCGGTTCTGCACCGAAACGATCGGCACGATTGTCCGCGCATGTTTAATCTGGGCCACGCTTACCTCGCTGAGCCCGATGTGTTTGATTTTGCCCTGGCTTTGCAAATCCTTCAGCGTTCCGAGCTGATCTTCCGCCGGATACGCCGGATCTATCCGGTGCAGTTGATACAAATCTATTCGTTCCAGCTTCAGACGGCGCAAACTTCCTTCGCAAGCTTTCCGCAAGTGCTCCGGTTTCCCATTCATCGTCCACTTATCCGGCCCCGAACGGTCAAACCCAGCCTTCGTGGCAATCACCAACCCTGCTGGATAAGGATGCAGCGCCTCGCCAATCAGCCGTTCGCTGACCTCCGGACCGTAGGAATCCGCCGTGTCGATAAAATTCACACCCAATTCCACCGCCCGCCGAAGCACGCGAATCGCTTCGTCATGATCTTGCGGCTCGCCCCAGACGCCCTTGCCGGTGATTCGCATCGCTCCAAATCCCAGCCGCCACACTGGCAGATCTCCGTCAATCACGAACTCCCCGCTCTTCGCCGCTGGCAAATTCTTGCCGGAATTTCCTTTTCCATCTTTTGCTTCCGTTTTGTCGCTCATGGTCTTGTCCCTTGTCGGTTCTTCTGCTGAATTGACCCACAACCGTTGGATGCGCGCGTCACGAAAATAGAGACAATAATGCCGCGAAGGGACGTGTTTCCGGATCGCGGAAACACAGGGCTAGGCAAGGCAGAGCGCGGCAGCTCCGGCGATTCCGGCATCCGCTCCATACTTGGCTAAGACCATCGGCATTTCCGTGCAACGCTGGTTCTCACACCATTTTGGCAACTGCTCCCGGATGCGCGATAAGAACTCGCACATGAGCGGCGCGAGGCCACCGCCAAAAATAAAAACGTCCGGCTCCAGCAGGTCGATGATGTTTCCAGCCCAAATCGCCAGGAAATCCGCCATTTCTCGCAGAACTTCGGCCGCAACCTGATCACCTTGGCGATACGCTTCCGCCACAATTTCAGCATTCACGGCATCCACATTCCCACCGGCCAGAGCAAGCATTTTCGATTCCGTCCGAGGCGGCTCACCTTGATGTGTTCCGGCCTGGGGCAAAGCTACAAGCCGCTCTTTTGCCCGCCGCGCAATCGCCGGGCCGGAGCACAGCGCCTCAATGCACCCGCGCTTCCCGCAGCCGCATTTCGGGCCCTTGTAATCGATGGTCACGTGGCCGCCTTCCGCAGCGCTACCCGTGCGGCCGTGATAAATTCGCCCATCGAAAATAATCCCAGAGCCGATTCCCGTGCCAAGCGTCGCGTAGAATACGTTTCTGAAGCCAACGCCCGCACCCCAAATGGCCTCTGCCAGCCCCGCCGCATTTCCGTCATTATCCAGGCGCGCGGAGATTCCAGTGACGCGCCGCACTTCCGCCGCGAGCGGGAAATTTCGCCAGCAAGGCACATTCGGTGGATTGAGGATCACGCCAGTCACGGGGTCGAGTGGCCCCGGAGCGCAAATGCCTATTCCTGTCAAATTGATCCGCGCCTCCGGATGCGCCGAAAAAACGCTTTCGATCGCCGATTGCACTGCGGCAAATCCTTCCATCGCGCTCCCTCGCGCGGCCATCGCCACACGCGTCTGAAAAAGTATGGTGCCCGCAGAGTCCACGAGCCCCGCGGCCACCTTCGTTCCGCCGATGTCCACACCTAGCGCATATGTGCGAGTTGCGTTCAAAGTCTCAGCCCTAAGTTTCTTAGTTGGCGAATCACTCGATGCCCAGGCGCTGCTGCATTTTCTTCGAGCGTATATCCCTTCGTCTCCGGATAGAAGAACAGCACAACGAAGAATTGCAGCACCATCATCGCTCCGAAAAACACAAAGGGATACGCGCCGGAAGACTTCGCAAGCTGCGGAAACGTATAAGCGATAATCGCGTTCATGATCCAATGCGAAGAGCTGCCCACGCTCTGTCCCTTTGCCCTCACGCGATTGGGAAATACCTCGCTGATGTACACCCAAATCACCGCGCCTTGCGAAATCGCGAAGAACGCGATGTAAGCGACGAGGAACACCAGAAGATAACCTCTGGTGGCTGTTTTCGAAAAACACCCAGGAAACACCGAACAGGCAAGCCGCCGTTCCGACGGATCCGATCAACAACAGCGTCTTGCGGCCCAGTTTGTCGATCAGCGACATGCCCAGCAGCGTCGCCGCAAGATTCATCCCGCCGACAGCCACCGCCTGCAAATCGCCCGACATTTTGCTGTATCCCGCGGCGGCAAAAATGTCATTCAGGTAATAAAGAATCGCATTGATGCCCGAAAGCTGGTTGAACATGCCGATGGTAATCGCAAGGAAAAGAGGGAAGCGGTACTTCCAGGAAAAAAGTCGCTCGGAAGTCTGCAATCGTTCGAGATGAATCGAATCTACGATCTCGCGCAACTCAGCCTTCGGGATTTTCCGCGCCCATCGATCTGCAGAACCGTGCGCGCTTCGTCCACCCGCTCTCCGCGTAACCAGCCACCGCGAGCTTGGAGGAATGCCAAAGAGCAACACAAGAAATAGAAACGCAGGAATTGCCGCAATGCCAAGCTGCCATCGCCATTCCATCGCGCCAAGCCCCAACAGTCCAATGAGGTAGTTGGACAAATAAGCGAGCAAAATTCCAATCACAATATTTATTTGGAAAGTGCCGACCAGACCGGCCGCGCGTTTTTGCCGGCGCCAGTTCCGCGATGTAGACCGGCCCAAGCACGGACGACCCGCCGATGCCCAGCCCCCCGATGAATCGCGCACGAGAAGCGCGTGCCAACTCCATGCAAACGCGCAACCCAATGCCGAAATCACATAAAAAACAGCCAGCACGCGCAACGTCTCGCGGCCACCCCATTTTTGGCCGGGGATTCCAGCGGTCATCGCGCCGATAATGGTGCCCAACCAGCGCCATCGCCACCGTGACGCCCAAGGCTTTTGGCGACAATCCATAGGTAATTGTCAGCGCGTGGGTAGTGCCAGAGATAACCGCGGTATCGAAACCAAACAACAATCCGCCCAGCGCGCCGACAGCCGTTGCTTTAGCGAGATTGGCGTTCATTCGCTGCAGCCCGCTGAAGAAAATCTCATTCGCGTTTCACTCGAAGAGTCGTCCGCTACTGTCTGCATGTAGAACACGCTCATCGTCCGATAAAAATTCCAAACATCCACTTTCGACGACATCTCGTAAGGCGAATGCATCGAAAGCAGCGGCACGCCGAAATCAATCACTTCCATGTCCTCGCGAGACATGAATCCGCCGATCGTTCCGCCGCCGCCGACATCCACTTTGTAAGTGTGTGTCTGCCACGGAATACCGTTGCGGTCCAGAAGTGCCGCGTATCTTCGCCGTAAATTCCGAAGGAGGATCGAACCCTTCCCCGTAAAGCTTGATGGTTACGCCGTAACCGAGCCGTGCCGCGTTAGTGGGCTTCCGAACTGGCAGGGAAAATTGGGTTCAAGCTGTCCTTGGCGTCAGCGGAAATTACTAGTGAATTATGCAAAGCGCGCCGCAAATCCAAATCGTTATACGCCGAGCCTCGCTGCCCCCGATCAGCCGCGCAATCGTCGAGTTCAAAAATTCCGAGCCTGCCCCCGTGTTATTCACCGAACCCACTTCTTCAAAATTGGAAAGATACGCCAGCGCCGTGAATTTAGGCGTGCCTTTGATATCGATGATGGCCCGCGCGGCGCAATAAGAAGAAACGCGGTCATCCTGCCCGTACGACCCGATTAATCCCCGGTCAAAGCCAACGTCCGCCGGGATGCGACGCCGGGCACCAACGCAAGCTCCGCGCTCACCAGATCTTCTTCCTTGATCTTGTAGGTGGACTGTCAAAAGTCGTGTCACTTCCACCGCTACGGATTCTTTCTCGCCCAGGAATGCTGCCCATCACGGGATCGAGCTCTTCGCCTTGCAGCACGTTCGTGTATGTGCGCGTCCGCAAATCCACATCCGAGTGCGGCGCATCATCCGGAATAACAAATACGGGCTCGCCGGGATTCAAACCGATGGATACCTCAATGGTTCGTCCGTCGCTTGTGTCTATGCGGCCAATCAAGCGCAAGCGGAATATTCGACCACTGATATTTTTTAATCCCTGCCATAATATTTCGTTTTAAAAAGCGCGAAGCCTCCCGCCGGATAAATTGGCCGCGCTTTCAATTCAATATGCGGGCTGTCCTGATGCGTTCCGACCACCCGCGAACCATCCATGATCGGCTCGGAGCCAATCACAGCAAGAATCAAGGCTACGGTCGCGATTGGGAATAATCAGTCGCGCCCCAGGTTTCACTTGATCAGGTTTGCTGAATTCCGTAAAGCCCGCAGCGTGTGCGCGGCGAATCACCTCGCGCGTCGAACCCAGCGCCGATCTTGCGATGTTCAGATAATTTTTGTAGTCCTCGGAGAAATCCTGAACTTGCGTGCGCTCCGCAGGTGTGAGCAGAAGCCACGAAGATTTCTTCTTTCCCCATGCGTCCCCTTCGTCCTGCGCGAAGAGCATCGGAGAAAAGCTCGCGCCGAACCGCAATCACCAAGCCATCCACAGAAAAACCATCACGCTAAACTCTTCATCGCTCTTTCTCCTCATCTCCTCGTTCCTTTACTCGCGAGGGTTTCGCAATCCCCGAAATCGCGGCCTCAGGGAAGGGAGGATGGTACATCAAAATTGCCGGCCCGCGTGTGCCACCGCGCGCATTTGGGAACTTGTTCGCCTTTCTGTATGATTTTGTCCGTGAATATTGTCCTCAGCGATGTTGAAGCGCGAGTGCTCGGCTGCCTGTGGAAAAGGAAATCACCACGCCCGAATACTATCCTCTCTCGCTAAATGCCCTGGTCCATGCGTGCAACCAGAAATCCAATCGCGATCCGCTGATGAATTTGGAAGAAGACGCCGTTCGCCAAGCTCTGCGAGCGCTCGGCGACCAGATGCTTGCGAGGTCGGCTAGCGGCGATAGCCGCGTTGCAAAATACGAGCATCGCCTCGCTGATACTTTTAATTTCACTCGACCAGAGACCGCGATTCTGTGCGAATTGTTGCTGCGCGGTCCGCAAACCCCCGGAGAATTGCGCAGCCGCGCCGAACGCATGCATCCCTTTGAAGATTTGAGCGTGGTTCACTCAACGTTGAAACATTTGATGGAACGCGAGCCGCCGCTCGTGAAAGTTGCTTCCTCGGCAACCGGGCAACAAAGAGGCGCGTTACGTGCATCTATTATCAGGAGACGTGGAAATCCGCGAAGTGCCGTAAGTGAAAGATACCACGGCCTCCAGAATTCCTCTGGAAAACGCAGCGCATAGCGCAGTTGGAAGCGGAAATCGCAGGCTTGCAAAAAGAGGTCGCCGATCTGAACGGCCAGTTTGCCGAGTTTCGAAAACAGTTTGAGTAAGTACGCAGCGCCTCAGTACAACTCCATACCGGTTGTTTTGTTTTTTTTCGAAGGAAGGGTTGACACAAGCCCGTCCGAGTTCATAACATGAGGCTTCACGGCTGAACATTTCAGATCTCCTTGGGGCGGTTCAAAACGTTGTGCATCTCGCGTCAAGAAATAAAAATTCATGATCACAGTTAAAGAGCTTACGAAGAGGTACGCGCGCAACACGGCTGTCGACCACATCTCCTTCGAAATTCAGAAGGGCCAAATCGTCGGCTTTCTCGGCCCCAACGGCGCCGGCAAGACCACGACCATGCGCATGCTGACGTGCTTCCTGCCGCCGACGGCGGGCACCGCCACTGTGGCCGGCTTCGACGTCCTCGAAGAGCCCATGGAAGTAAAAAAGCGCATCGGCTATTTGCCCGAAACGCCTCCTCTTTATCCCGAAATGATGACCGGCGAATACCTGTCTTTCGTCGGGAGCCTTAAAGGACTGCGCGGCGCGGGGCTAAAGCAGCGCATCGATTACGTCAGCGAGCGCTGCGCCATTGCCGACGTCCGCAACAAGCAGCTCGGCAAGCTCTCGAAAGGCTACCGCCAGCGCGTCGGACTTGCGCAAGCCATCATCCACAATCCCGACGTGCTGATTCTGGACGAGCCCACCTCCGGTCTCGACCCCAAGCAAATCAACGAGACACGCGATTTGATCAAAAGCCTCGCCGGCGATCACACCATTATTCTGAGCACCCACATTCTTTCGGAAGTCGAGCAGATTTGCGAGCAAGTCATCATCATCAGCAAAGGCAAGCTGGTGGCCACGGATACCGTAGACAATCTGCAAAACCGCTCGCGCGGCGCTGAATCCGTTTTCGTCGAAGTCGCCGGCCGCAATGGGCAGACCTCGATCCAGCCGCTGTGCAAGCCCGGCTCGGCAAAGTTTCCGGAGTTAACCGCATAATGTTGAAGGAAAAACAGCCGACCCACTCCACCTTTGAAGTCGAAACCCAAAAAGACCACTTTGTCCGCGGCGATCTTGCGCGCGCCATTGTCGAAGCCGGCTGGGACCTCAACGAGTTGCGCTCCACCGCCGTCAGTCTCGAGGCAATATTCCTGGAACTCACCGGAACGCAAGAGGCTGCTCCGAAAGAAGAAGTCGCCGTCGACGGGAGCAAGCAAATGAGAAACGTCTGGCTCATCTGGCGCAAAGAGATGCGCAGTTATTTTGTTTCGCCGATCGCTTACATATTGCTTCTGATGTGCGCCTTGATTTTCGGCTTTTTCTTTTGGAGCCTCCTGCAAGCCTACTTGCAATTCAGTATGGAAGCCCAGATGCGCGGCGAAATGTTCCCTATGAATATGCCGGAAGAGATTACCCGACGGCTGTTCGGGAACATCCCCGTAACCGGGCTTTTTATCATTCCTTTGATCACCATGCGCCTCTTCGCCGAAGAAAAGCGCACCGGCACAATCGAATTGCTAACGACCTCGCCGATCCGCGACGGAGAAGTCATTCTTGGCAAATGGCTCGCCGCTACGACAATGTATTGCATCCTGCTGCTGCTGAGCGCGGTGAATATCGCGTTCCTGTTCATCTACAGCCACCCGGACTGGAAGCCGATTCTGGTCAGCTATCTGGGACTGATTCTGCAGGCGCGCGGCGTTACTGGCGATCGGGACGTTTCTTTCGACGCTCACGAAAAATCAAATTATTGCGGGGGCGTCCACGTTTTGCGCGTGCCTGTTGCTCTTCGTATGCGGATGGGTGGGCGAATACAACAGCGATACGTGGGCTCGGGTGTCGGCTTACTTGTCAGTTGCCACGCACATGGAATCTTTCACGCGCGGCACGCTGGACTCGAAAGACGCCATCTATTACGTCACCGTCATTATCTGTTGGACTATTTCTTACGGCGCGCTCGATGGAATCGCTGCGCTGGAGGTCGTAATTGAATACCGAGTTGTTGAAGGCCAGACAAACTAAGTACGTAGCCTACGCCACCCTCTACATCCTCGTGGCGCTCGCCGTCGTGACCGTTGCCAACATCCTCGCCGACCGCTACGACAAATCCTACGACGCCACCGCCAACAAGCAATACAGCCTCTCCGAACAAACCATCAAGGTGGTCAAGGGCCTCAAGCAAGACGCCACCATCACCTACTTTGCCCAGGACTCGCAGTTCAGCCAGGCCAAAGACAAGCTCGACCTCTATGCCAATCTTTCCCCGAAGCTTCACGTCGTCTACGTGGACCCCGACAAAAAGCCGCTGGTCGCGACGCAAGCGGGCTTCAAGAATTTGAACACCGCCATCGTGCAAATCGGCGCCAATAAGAATGAAGCAAAAAGCATCAGCGAAGAAGATCTCGACCGGCGCCATCATCCGCGATCTAAAGAACACCACACGGACGGTCTGCTTTGTTACCGGAAGCGGCGAGCATCAGATCGACGATTCTGGCCGCACCGGCTTTTCGCGACTCAAGGAATTGGTCGCCAAAGATGATTACCAGGCAAAGTCGATCGATCTCCTGCAAAAAGCCGAAGTCCCAGGCGACTGCACCGTGGTCGTCGTAGGCGGCCCGCGCGGCGATTATCTTCAGCCCGAAGTCGATGCCCTGAAAAAGTATGTCGAAGACGGCGGTCGCGCCCTGTTTCTCCTCGATCCGCCGCTGAAAGTCGGGCGCGAAGAAGTCGGCGATAACGATGCTCTTACCGACGCTGCTGGCAAGCTGGGGCGTCACCCCGAATAAAGATTTGATTCTCGACTTCAATCCTGTGGGCCAGATGGTCGGCCTCGGCCCGCAAGTCCCGCTCGTCACCCATTACGAGTCCCAGCCCATCGTGAACGACTTGAAAGGGACGGCCACCGGGATTCCCCATGTCCCGTTCCCTGGACACAAAAAACGGCGACAAAACTACCGTCGACAAACTGTTTGACAGTTCGGAAAGCAGCCTTGCCACTACGAAATTGGATTCCGACAGAATCGACCCCAGCGACCCGAAAAACAAAAAAGGCCCGCTGACCATCGCTGCCGCTGGCACCTACAAAACGGGCAAAGATAATTCGCAAGGCCGCTTCGTTGTCGTGGGCAGCTCGCAGTGGGTCGGCTAACGAGTTTCTTGGTTTCAATGGCAATCGCGATCTTGCGCTGAACACCCTGAATTGGCTGTCTTCGGACGAAGATCTCATCTCCATCCGCCCGAAAGAGCCTGAAGACCGCAAGCTCACCATGACGAAGGCTCAAGTGCGATGGGTCGGAATCACCAGTTTGCTTTTGATTCCTCTCATCGTGATTGGCACGGGATTTTCGGTCTGGTGGCGCAGAAGGTAAGGCGGTTTCCGGACCGGCGAAGAATAGTTCACACAATGCTGGGGCAATTCCAATGAAAATGAATAGTTTGCTGGCTGCGGCGATTGTTTTGGCGGCCCTTTCTGGAGTTCTGTACTGGTCCAATCACCGCAAGCCCGCGAGAGACGCCGTGAAAGTCTCCGCGGACACGCCTCCCAAAATTCTCACGCTCGCCCAAGACGACATCACCAAAGTCGAAATCAGGCAAAAGAGCGGCGATGAAGTTGTCGCTCGAGAAAAACGATGCAGGCAAGTGGCAAATTACCGGCGCCAAAGCCGTTTCGTGCCGACCAGAGCGAAGTTTCCAGCATGCTTTCCACGCTGTCTTCTCTTAATTCCGAACGGCTGATCGAAGCGAAAGCCGGCAACTTGGCTGACTATGGTCTCGCCCAACCTGCCGCCGAAGTGACGATCACTGAGAAAGACAACAAAACGCAGAAACTGCTGATCGGTGATGAAACACCCGGAGAAGAATGCCGCATATGTGGCGCTGGCCGGCGATCCCCGCGTCTTCACGCTCGCGAGCTACAACAAGACCAGCATCGACAAGAGCGCGAAGGATTTGCGCGACAAGCGCTTGCTCATCTTCGAGCAAGACAAACTTAGCCGAGTCGAGCTGGCCACAAAGAAACAGGACATCGAGTTCGGCCGCAACAAAGATCAGTGGCAAATTGTGAAGCCCAAACCGTTTCGCGCCGACGATTCCAACGTGGAAGATCTCATCCGCAAGCTCGGCGACGCGAAAATGGACTTGAACGTTTCCGAGGACGATCAGAAGAAGGCCGCGGCGGCGTTTAGTTCCGGAACTGCCGTGGCGACCGCCAAAGTGACCGATGCCTCCGGAACGGAAGAGCTGCAAGTCCGCAAAAATAAAGAAGACTACTACGCGAAATCGAGTGCGGTCGAAGGCGTCTACAAAGTCGGAAGCGATTTGGGCGCGGCGCTCGACAAAACGGTCGACGATTTTCGCAACAAAAAGCTCTTTGATTTGGGTTTCACCGATCCCGATAAGATCGAACTCCACGATGGACCCAAAACGTATTTCCTGACCAAAGGCGGCTCGGATTGGTTTTCCGGCGACGGCAAAAAAGTCGACGCCATTGGCGCGGAGTCCTTTGTCGAGAAAGTGCGCGATTTGGCCGCCAGCAAATTTGTGGACTCTGGATTCGGCTCGCCAGCGTTGGAACTGACGGCGACCTCGAATGGCGGCAAAAACGTCGAAAAAGTCTTGATTTCGAAGGACGGCGACCATTACGTCGCCAAGCGCGATGGTGAACCCGCGCTCTATCAGTTGGATCCAGTCGTGGTCACGGGCTTGCAAAAAGCTGCCGAAGATATGAAGCCCGCGGTCGAACCCAAGCCGGAACCCGCGCCAAAAAAGAAGTAAGACGCGTGAAAGCAGCGCGCGAAAGCCACGCGGAACCTGCCATATGTGGCCGGGCCTTTTAGCGCGACGCCACTCGCCGTCGGCGAAACGACTCTCCGTTATTCGCTGCATGGCGCGATCGAGTGTCAGTTTCTCCTCGGCTGTCAGTTGGCGGACGGTGCCTTTCGCGAGGTCGCCCAGCGCAAGCGGGCCGATCGCTACGCGAATCAGTCGCAGAACTTCAATACCCAGAGTCTCCAGCATGCGCCGGATGTGCCGATTCTTTCCTTCATCGAGAATAATCTCCACCCACGAATTGCGTTCCCCTTGACGGAGAAGGGAAGCGCCCTTCACGCGAAGCGTGTCTCCTTCTTTCGTACGAACCCCATCCTTCAGAGCTTCCAGCAGCGCCGCGTCCGCGATTTTCCCAATTTGCACGTGATAGGTCTTGTCCAAATGCGTTTCCGGCGCCGTCACGCGAGCACCCCACTCGGAATCGTTCGTGAGCAGCAGCAAGCCCTCGCTTGCCCTGTCCAGCCGCCCGACAGGCGCCACCCAAGGAAGCTCGGCCCCAAGAAGCGAGTACACGGTCTCGCGCCCTTTTTCATCCGAAGCCGTAGTTACAATCCCGCGAGGTTTATTCATCGCGAGATAGATTTTCGCTGCGGCGTTAAGTCTGTGCCCGTCGACTTCGATACGGTCCCTGCCAAGCCTAACCGGCGCCTCCGGATCGCGCCGGACCGCTCCATTCACGCGCACTTTTCCACCGCGAATCAGTTGCGCCGCCTGCATTCTGGAACAGAAACCTAGTTTACAAAGCGAACGAGCTAGGCCTGGCATTGTGTCTGAGACCCACGCGATGGCAAGGTTCGGGCGGATCCTCCTAGCGAATTGAGTCGAGATATGGAAATATGGCGTACAGGAGTTTGCCATGGCCGAACAAGATAAAATCGACTGGTCGGAATGCTCATTGGTGGAGGTTGACCCACCCTCGTTCTTAGCGGGGCGCCAGTGCTGCGCGGCACCCGCATGCCGGCCAACGCGATTGTAGACAACTTTGATTACGGGTCGAGTGTAACCGAAATCTCAGAACAATTTGAACTGTCTGAGGAGATCGTCCAGGCGATCCTGGCGTACGCAAAGAGCCATCGCGTTGCGCATCCTGTTTGACAAAAACGTTCCGGTTGGTGTTCGCCACTTTTTGCGAAAGCATGAAGTTCGAACCGTCGTTGAACTAAAGTGGCCGTCCAAACTTCAAAACGGGGAGCTCCTCCGAGCCGCCGAGACGGAAGGGTTCAACGTTCTGGTCACCTGCGATCAAAACATTACGTTTCAGCAAAACTTGACAGGGAGAAGTCTGGCCTTGGTCGTCTTTGGGTCGAATATCTGGCGTGTCGTTCGTGTTTACCGCGACTCGGTCTCGATCGCCGTGGATGCGGCGAGACCCGGTAGCTACTGTTTTATCGAGATGCCGCATCCTGCGAAACCGTCGGAAGAATCGACCGACTGAACTTTCTCTAGCTCGAGCCTGGTGCCTCTGGATTTCGTGGTGACAAGGGCGCATCGCGCTTCGCTTCGCCGTAGCGGGCGGCGAGCCAGGCGCGTACTTCCGCAGGATCGTAATGAAAGGGGCCCATGCCGCCACGATACGCTATCCGGCCGGATTCATCGATAACGTAGAGGCGCTCGGGCCACGCGGAGTAGGCGGCATCGGCGGCGTTGTCGATATCATCGATGCCGAATGCGATGGGGTAGTTGAATCGCTTGATGAAATCGTTGGCGATAGCCACTCGCTGCGCGATATTTTTCGGCTGCGCGTAGCAAACGTCTTCCTTCACGTTGGACTTCATTTGCCACTCGTCGGTCGGATGCGCTTCGCGCACATAGACCGTTAGGAAATCGGCGTGTTCCTTGTAGTCGTTGTAAATCTGCACCACGTCACCGACGTGGCTGCGGAAGGGTGGTCAAGTGTAGCTGCCGAAGATGACCACCAGAGGCCGGCGCCTGTTCGTTCGCGAATATGAAAGTGATCGGAACCATCCAGAGCGAGCAGCCGGGCGTCGGGTGCCTCGTCGCCGACCTTGAGGGTGCCGCGGCGCATGTGGGGCAGAGCATAGCGGAGCATCCCGTACACACCTTTGGGGCCTTCGACCATCTTGCAGAAAGCGAGAAATGCGGCCAGCAAAACCACCAAACAATACGACTATGCCCCATTTCCAAGAAGAGAATCATTTTGGTTTTTTCAGCCCGTCAAAATCTTGCCGCACTCGGAATCAGACTCGAGTGAGATAGTTCCACTCGTTTAATCCGTCCATGCCACACATGATTGCGGAAAACCGTAACACCCAGCCGCAGCCGAGCGAATAGCATTTTTGCACTAGCGCGAATCCTCACCGCTACTTTGCGCGCGTCTTTCGCCAGCAAGTGTTCGCGCTCGGCCTTATAGCGCGACAAAGCACGCTCGATAACGGTGAGCGCGGCATACGCAGGGCGGATTTCCTCGACTTCCACCTTTTTGCCTTCGAGCAATTTGTAATCCTGAAAGAAACGCCGGAGCACCAGCAAACGGTGCGGCGGAAGATCGCGCGCCTCGAGGTAGCTGCTGAATTCCGGGTCGCCGGTGGCTACCGCGATGATCTTGTCATCGCTGGCGCCGGAATCGATCATGGACATCAGTCCAATGGCTCGCGCTTTGATGAGCGCGAGCGGCTGCACGGGCTCCTGGCAGAGAACCAGCACATCGAGAGGATCGTTGTCCTCGGCATATGTTTGCGGAATAAATCCGTAGTTCGCCGGATAAAAAACGGCGGAATGGATGATGCGATCCACTTTCAGCAAGCCGCTCGGCTTGTCCAGCTCGTACTTCACATTCGAGCCCGAGCGGAATTTCGATCACCGCTTGAAAATCGCGGGGAAGTTCGTTTCCTGGAGAAACATCATGCCAGGCATGAAGCATCAGGGCACATCCTTCGTTAAGGCGTCATCGATTGCTGCAATCCATTATCTCCGGAATGCGCCCGCTCTCCAAAAGAGTAAGTACGCCGAATGTGTTACTCGATCAGGCCGAATGTAGAAGTGAATCGACGTGTATCAAAACGGCGCGGGGCACGGCATTTCGTGCCCTCTTTTCTAGCCGTTCGGCCGGCAATTCGCGGCGCTTCGTCCAGAAATAAATCGCGAACGCGATGGCCACCAGCGGCAAGACACAACCGAACTCGTCGATGAACCACTTCGTCTTCCCCGTGTCGCGTGTTAGCGGAGTGAATATGCCCTGGATATAAAGGTTGTGGCTGCCGTGGAGAATCGCCGCCGGTCCAAAGGCTCCCGGATTTCAGGCGCATCCACGCAAAAATAAAACTTATGGAGATGACCATCACCGTGAAGCAGTGAGCCGTACCACGTGGAGTGCCGGCGTTGTAGTCTCCATAAATCAAAATCGGATAATGCCAGAGAGACCAGACGATGCCGCTGATGAGCGAAGTCGCGGTGAATGAAGTCGTCTTGATAGTTCGGGAACCAAGAAGCCGCGCCACCCGATCTCTTCGCCGAGCGCGCGGAAACGCTGCGAACCAGCCGTACGTGCCGAGAGAAAAATTCCCAGAACGACGGAAATCCACGGCGGACCGCCCAGATGCATGGACTTGGTCATACGAATCGTAATATGCGGGATTGCCGAAAGCGCCGAAGTGAAAGATCCACATGATGGCGTAAGCGATGGAAGCGTACAGAAAGGGAATATACCAGCTACGAATCTGATATTTGGTTTCGCCCCATTTCCAGCCGAGATCAGCGATGCTGCGGCCATTCAGGCGCAGGGTGAGCATGCCCGCTAGCGCGGGGCACCACATCAAGACCGAAAACGTACATGCCGCGGCCATAGCCGAGGCTGCCGGAATGAATGATGAAGAAATAAAAGACCGAGCTGAATGCCAATACGATGACGAGATAGGTGAGCACCTGAATGCGAGAACGTGCGGGCTGGGCCATGCATGCCTCCGGGTCGAGGCTGGACCATATAACGGGAATCGCAGCGATACAAGCGCGATGCGGCGCTAGGCTCTTGCCTTCTCAATCATTTCGTCCCAGATGCCTTTCGATTTGAGTATGAGTTCGACGGCTTCGCGAATGGCGCCTCTTCCCGCGACCGCTTTGGTGACGTAATGCGCCGCGAGTTTTACTTCGAGCACGGCGTCGCCGACGGCAACGGCCAGTCCCACGCGGCGCATAATCGGCAGGTCTGGCAGATCATCGCCGACGTAGGCGACGGCGGACTCGGGCACGCCGGTTTTTTTGAGGATTTCTTCGAGCGCGGGAATTTTCGTTGGTTGCTTTTGGTAGATGAATTCCATTTTCATTTCGTTTGCGCGGCGGAGGAGCGCGGGGCTTTCGCGTCCCGTGATGACGCCAGTGCGGATGACCGGCCGTGTGAGCAAGCGTGAGGCCTTGGCCGTCGTGCGCGTCGAAGCTTTGATTTCAAGAGCGGTGCCGTCTGGTTGCGAGAGAAGGATGACGGAGCCGTCGGTCATGGTGCCGTCCACATCCATCAGGAGCACTTGGATTTGTTTCGCGCGTTTCTTGAGGCTTGCGGGAATTTTGATCATGCCTTTTGCCAAGGTACGCTCCTGTTTTAAGGATGGAGAAAAGCGCGGACCTAAAGGTCCGCCCCTACAAAGAACTCGCGAATACGGAGAACGTTTGTTACATAAGCTCCAGTGTCCAAAGGTCGTGGAGATGTACCACGCCAAGCACTTTTTTTGATTCGTCGACGACGACCACGCTGGTGATTTTCCGTTTTTCCATTTGATTGAGTGCTTCGCTGGCCAGGACGTGGGGGCCGATCGTCTGGGGATTGCGCGTCATCGCGGCGCCGGCGGTCATTTCGAGAGTGGCGCCGCGGTGTTTTTCCATCAGGCGGCGCAAGTCGCCATCCGTCAGAATGCCTGCGAGGCGGCCGTCGGATTCGAGCACCGTCGTCATACCCAGGCCTTTGCGGCTCATTTCGTGGATGACTTCGGGCATGGGTGCGTCTCAGCGCGACGTGCGGGAGCGCGTCGCCAGCGTGCATGGTGTGTTCGACGCGCAAAAGTTTTGTGCCGAGGCGGCCGGCGGGATGGAGATCGGCGAAATCCTGCGGTTGGAAGCCGCGTCGTTCCAGCAAGGAAACGGCCAGGGCATCGCCGACCGCCATGGCTACCGTGGTGCTGGCGGTGGGGGCGAGATTCAGGGAACAGGCTTCTTCGCGGACGCTGACGTCGAGAGTCACGTCGCTGGCTTTGGCGAGGGTCGAGCTAGACTTTGCCGGATAGTGTGACGAGCGGGGCTTCGAGGCGCTTCAGAGCTTCGAGAAGGTGAATGATTTCCTCGGTTTCGCCGCCATAGGAAACCGCAAGGACGGCATCGCCGCGAGCCAGCATGCCCAGATCGCCGTGGAGGGCGTCGGCGGGATGGAGGAAAAAGGAAGGGGTGCCGGTGCTGGAAAGAGTGGCGGAGATTTTGCGGCCGACGAGGCCGGATTTGCCCATGCCGGTGACGACGACTCGGCCTTTGCAGGCGAAAAGGATGTCGACGGCTTTCTCGAAAGAGGCGTCTAGGCGCGCAAAGACATCTTGGATGGCTTGAGCTTCGATTTTCAGGACGCGGCGGGCGGTGTCGAGGCTCATGGATGGGTGACTCGTGACTGGTGAGTGGTGACTGGTGAAAAACGCGGGATCGTTGGGAGCTTGGGCCTTGGGGGCGCAGCCGTTCGAGGCTCCGGGTGAACATGCTGCTCTGCTAGAGAGTGAATTGAAATGAGACCGGAGGTGTCAAAAGGCCCCCCCCGATATTTTGTAAGTGTTGCGTTTAAAGGACTTAGCGTTTTTGTAAGTCGTTTATTTGCAACAGTTGCGGCGAATCTCGTCAGTGTTGCATCTAAAGGACTTAAGTTCACTGTGGGGGTGGACGCAACGGAGAGGACGGGTACGGCGTGGCGTGGCCCAACGAACAAGGGCGGAGCGGAGAGCATACGAGCCCCGAGCGGCGGGACTGGTCGACGCACGTGGTCGGGGATCATTGGACGCTCCAGCGGCGAACGACGGTGGAGAGTTCTTTTAGGCGTTTGAGGAGGGCGGGGAGTTGGGAGAGGGGCAGGGCGTTGGGGCCGTCGGAGAGGGCCTTGGCGGGGTTGTCGTGCGTTTCGAGGAAAATGCCGTCGACGCCAGCGGCTACGCCGGCGCGGGCTAGCGGTTCGATGAATTCGGGCTGGCCTCCGCTGGCGTGGCCTTGGCCGCCGGGGAGTTGGACGGAATGGGTGACGTCGAAGACGACCGGGTAGCCCAACTTTTGGAGGATGGGGAAGGAGCGCATGTCGACGACGAGATTTTGGTAGCCGAAAGTCGCGCCGCGTTCGGTGAGGATGATGTCGGTGTTGCCGGTGCTGGCGATTTTTTCGACGACATTGGCCATGTCCCAGGGAGAGACGAATTGGGGCTTTTTGACGTTGACGATGCGGCCGGTTTTGGCGGCGGCGAGGAGCAGATCGGTTTGGCGGGCGAGGAAGGCGGGGATTTGGAGAATGTCGCAGACTTCGGCGGCGGGTTGGGCCTGGGAAGATTCGTGAATGTCGGTGAGGATGGGGAGATTCAGATCGGATTTAATTTTGGCGAGGATGCGCAGACCTTCTTTGAGGCCGGGACCGCGGAAGGCTTTGACGGAGGAGCGGTTGGCTTTGTCGTAGGAGGCTTTGAAAATGTAGGGGACGCCGGCGTCGGCGGCGATTTTCGAGACTTTTTCGGCCATTTTGCGGGCGTGGGCTTCGCTTTCGATGACGCACGGGCCGGCGATGAGGAAGAGCGGGTTGCCGATTCCCAGGCGTAGGGAGCCGAGAGAAATGTCGTGAGCGGGGATCATCGAAGATATCGAAGATAGCATAGGCGGGTTTGATTTGGAGAATTGGCTAGCCGTGGCTATCTGAGCTGAGATTTGAAGTCTTCCGCGATTTATGCAGTTTCCACGACGCAGCTTCCAAACCAAGCAGAATCATTGCATTCCTGTTACTTAAACGTACGAAGCAGTCGTACCGTGTCCCGCTCTCGCCGTGTTCTCACTCTTCTTTTCGAACGCTGCTTGTCAGAACCCCAAGACCCACCCTCTCAAAACGAGGGTGGGGCACTTGTGATCCTTCTGCTCATCACGAGATTATCGAGATGGCATCCTTCATGCGAGCGGTCATTTCAAAGAAACAACAGCCTCGGTCCGGGCCACCCGTCGCTTAGAGAACGAC
Organism: uncultured Acidobacteriota bacterium; assembly: GCA_963804545.1. GTDB lineage: Bacteria > Acidobacteriota > Terriglobia > Acidiferrales > UBA7541 > Acidiferrum. Next base: position 909,716 of record CAWDQW010000002.1, on the reverse strand, counting down.
GGTGATGACGCTGCAGTCGCTTAGGTCGGAAGCGGTGACCCGGCTTGTTCCGTCACGATGTACTCGGCGTACCAGTCGGGCCAGTTCGGATCGGCTTTGCCAATGCGCTGTTCATGCTTGCCGTGGGCGGCCGAGGCACGGCGAAGCGCGCTCGCCAGGTCGGCAGCGGAGCCGAATGAGGTTGCAGCGGGGTCGACACGCCCGGGAAGCCGCGTCGTAATTTCCTGCAGCAGCCAGACGTTGCCGTCGGGGTCGCTGAACGTGGCGAAAGAGCCGTAGGTAGCGTGATCGGGAGCTGGCCCGCTGACGCGGCCGCTCGCGCCGCTGGGCTGGAACTGAGCGCCCGGCGATCCGGCGTGGAACACGTCGCTGATAGCGACGCCGCGGCGGGCGATCTCGTCGTGAGCAGCGCCGATATCGGAGACGATCAGGTAAAGGCCCTGGGCTGAGCCGGGCGTGGCCGGCGTAATCTTCGCGCCGAATTGGACCGAGCAACTGGAGCCCGGCGGCGTGAATTGAACGATCCGAAAGCCGTTATCGAAGGGAAAGTCGGCGTCGAGCCGCCATCCGAGTCTCGCGTAGAACGCCTTCGACCGATCGACATCCGAAACGGGGATGACGACCACCTCAAGCTGCATATCAACTCTCGCGGTGCCCGGGTCGCTGTTCGGGTCATTACTACGGACTGCTTTGGCGCTCATGGCTGCCTCCTGAATTGTGTCGCTTCTTTGTCTCGGTTGTAATTGCGCGGCGCGCATGCTCTGTTCAAGGCGCATAACGGGTGAAGACATAGTCGTGATCCTTCGCAGGTGTATGACAGGGGAAGCAGGTCTGGTGCAGTGCCTTGTCGCCCGGTTTTCCATCTTTGAAGTCGGCGAACCCCCAGCCGGCCGTCGCGGGATATTTCTTTGAGTCCTTGACCATGAACTGAACATTCACGCGAGACCCGATAACGAACGACTGAGTGCCGGGGAACGGACCGTTGAGGACTTTGTTATTGCTTTCGGAAGGGACGCGGGTCCAATGGATCGCGGCTATGATGGCGCCGTCAGGGAAAGGGAGCGTACCTTCCTTATATGCCTTGATCGCTATATCGTTGCCGAGTTGCGCGCGCAACTGATCAGACTTGCCTGCTAGCAGGAGGTGGTCCACGGCGATTATTTTCCAATCGCGGTAGCCCTCGGGGATTTTGACTCCGTAGATGGGAGAGGAGTCTTCATCGGCGCCCACGGGCGCGGGGGCCGTGAAAACGAAAACGCCGGCAAGAGTTGCAGCTGCAAGCAGCAAGAAGATGATTCGCTTCATCATAGTTCCTCCTTGAATGCTGAATCCATTTTCAGAGCACTTGTCATGACCAGCAAGCCCGAATCGTGACAGCTGGCGCAGCGAAAGGAACACAGCGCCGAACTCGGCCAAATCGGAAGTTCCGGTTAAGGGGCCCGCGCGAAGAGTCGATGCTTAGGAGGTGCTATTAGCTCGACTCGCACCGAATAGATGAATTGGTTTTGAATTGCGATGCAGTCTTTTTGGGGGTGGGAAAAAACGTTGTGGCCAACAACTCGGCCGGTTTATGGCCACCGGCGCGGAGCGAGGTCAATTCACAAGCGCGATGCTGAAAAAAGGGGTTGCGCGGAGAAACGAGCGGGGGCAAGCCCCGCCCCTACAAATTCTTGAGATCAGGCGTTAGCGTGGGGAGCTATCGCGGCGGCTTGGACGCGTGGCGGCTCGCTAGTCGCGCGCGAGCGGGCCTTTTTGTGTTCCAGCGCGGCGCCGATGAAGGCGGCGAAGAGCGGATGGGGTTCGAGAGGCTTGGATTTGAATTCGGGATGGAACTGGCAACCGAGGAACCAGGGGTGCTCGGGGGCTTCGATGATTTCGACGTAATTTTCGTCGGGAGTGCGGCCGGTGATGCGGAGGCCGGCGTTGGCTAGAGTTTTTTCGTAGTCGCGATTGAATTCGTAGCGGTGGCGGTGGCGTTCGCTGATTTCGAGTCTTGCCGTAGGCTTTGGCGGCGAAGGAGCCGGGTTCGAGTTTGCAGGGCCACGCGCCGAGGCGCATGGTGCCGCCCATTTCGTCGACGCCGAGAAGTTCGCGCAGTTTATAGATGACGCGGTGAGGGGCTTGCGGATCGCATTCGGTGGTGTCGGCTTGCTTCAAGTCCGGCGACGTCGCGGGCGTATTCAACCGTGGCGCACTGCATGCCGAGGCAGATACCGAAAAAGGGGATTTTGCTTTCGCGGGCGAATTGAATGGTGTTGATCATGCCCTGGATGCCGCGCTTGCCGAAGCCGCCGGGGACCAGGATGCCGTCGTAGCCACGCAGGCGCGCGGCGGCGGTTTCTGGCGGAGTCGATTTCTTCGGCTTCAATCCATTCGAGGACGGTTTTTTGATTGTGGGCCAGGCCGCCGTGGAGGAGGGCTTCGCGGAGGCTTTTGTAGGCGTCTTCGAGCTGGACGTATTTGCCGACGACGGCGATGCGAATTTCGCCGGCGGGATTGTGCATGCGGTAGACGAGGTCGAGCCAGGGGCGCATGTCGGAAGGGCGGTCTTCCAACTTCATGTGACGCAGGATTTGCGCGTCGAGGCCTTCGCGGCTGAGTTCTACCGGGACGGCATAAATGGTGTCGACGTCTTCCATGGAAATGACGCAGGCTTCGGCGACGTTGCAGAAGAGGGCGATTTTTTTCTTGAGGTCGGCGGGAATGTGGCGGTCGCTGCGGCAGAGCAAAATGTCGGGCTGAATACCGATGCCGAGCATTTCCTTGACGCTGTGCTGAGTGGGCTTGGTTTTCAGTTCGCCGGCGGCGGCGATGAAGGGCACCAGTGTGACGTGGACGAAGAGCGTGTTTTCGGCGCCGAGTTCGAGGCGCATCTGGCGAATGGCTTCGAGGAAGGGAAGCGATTCGATGTCGCCGACCGTGCCGCCAATTTCGACGATGACGACGTCGACGTCTTCGGAAACTTTTTTGATGGTGGCTTTGATTTCGTCGGTGACGTGCGGGAATGACCTGGACGGTTTTGCCGAGGTAGTCGCCGCGGCGCTCCTTGGTGAGAATGGTTTCGTAGATGCGGCCGGTGGTCCAGTTATTGTCGCGGGAAAGCTTGGCGTGGGTGAAGCGCTCGTAGTGGCCGAGGTCGAGGTCGGTTTCCGCGCCGTCTTCGGTGACAAAGACTTCCCCGTGCTGAAACGGGCTCATCGTACCGGGATCGACGTTCAGGTACGGATCGCATTTCTGAAGGGTGACTTTGAAACCGCGACTTTCGAGGAGACAACCGATGGAGGAAGCTGCAACTCCCTTTCCAAGTGAGGAAACAACACCGCCGGTAACAAAAATATATTTTGGCGCCATCCATGCAGCCCGCGTTTGGGATTTCCCAGATGCGCGAGCTTATCAGCCCTCCACAGGAGTGACGTACGCATAATTATCATCGGAATGCGAGCGGGTGTCAAATCGAAGAATTAATTTGGGGAACTTCAAAATTCAAATGGGGGAACTGGAGAACGGGAGAGTGTGGAGCAAACGTGGAAGTCTTGAAGCTTGCGAAGGATGCGAAGCGCGAAACTTTTCTCGGCGGAACGGGTTTGCATTTGGCGGGGGCAGTCTCTGCGCAATCGGATCGCGAACGAAAGTGTTGTCGATTTGAACAAAATGTATTCGGCCTGGAAACCGTTTGCAGTGTTGTAATCATCCAAGCAGTGGTACATCTGCGTAGAGCCGCGAGAAGAAAGCGGCGACGCTATCCAGAGAGATTCTTCTGAGTCTCTCGAACGTGGGGAAGGGGTAATGAAATTGAATATGCGATTTTGCTTGGGCAGTGCCGTATTTGCAGGCGCACTACTCTCCGTAACTTTTGCGGGTGCGCAGCAACAGACACAGGCTACACAATCCAACCATGGCTACGTACGCTTGAGCCGTGAAACCACTCTCACCGGCAAAGTGATTTCTTACACGGCGGAATCGAGCGTGCCTCCCATCGGCGCGCATGTGAGCATTCAGACTGTTTACGGGCCCGTGGATGTGCATCTGGGCAGCGCGAAACTTCTCGAGCAAAACCACTTCACGCTGGCGGCGGGAGATTCGTTCCAGGTGAAAGGTGAAGTGATCACCATCGGGCAGATGAGCACGTTTGCTGCGAGGATTATTGAGAATGGATCGCAATCCGTCACTGTGCGCAACACGAAGGGCCAAGTTGCTGCAAATGCCTGGCGTGCATGTTGCGAGAGGTGCGCGATGAACCGGCTTTTGATGGCAGTCGCGGCTTGCGCGATGGCTTGGGCTACAGGCTTGCAGCGGAGGCGGTTCTACCACGCCGACTCCCCCGCCGCCGGCGGGGTTCACTAACGCCAGCTTGAAAGGCACGTACGTTTTCTCGATGACCGGTACGGCGGCGGACACCGCAACCGATTCGGTAGGCTGCTTTTTCGCGAGTTGGGGTGTTTATCGCCGATGGCGGGGGCAACATTGAGACGACAGGCGGCCTGGAAGACGTTCATGCATTTGGAGCGGACAATACGTTTCACCATTACCGGCGGCAGCTATGTCGTCAACGCCGATGGGCGCGGAGACCTGAACCTGATCACCTCCAGAGGCACGGTTCCAGTACAGCATCGCACTGTACCTCGCCGACCAACGGCTATATGGTGGACGTGGATTCAGGTACCAGCACGACGCTGACACGGAGACAGCGAGCGGCAGCTTCCAGCTACAAACTGCGACTGCGCTGGCTGCGGGCACTTATATATTCGATTTTTCGGGGATAGATCCGGGATCGGGCAACGCGTCTCTCGTTGTTGGCGACTTTATCGCGCAACGCGGCAGGCAGCGGGCACCTTTTCCGGGGCAGCTTCTGGGACATCAACGATCGGCGGAACTTTTATTACCAAGGCTTCGATCTCCGGCGGGAGCTATGCAACGGACAACACCAATCCCGGGACTGGAAGAGGCTTGGCCACCATCGACGGTTTGGACTACGTCTACTACGTCATCGACGGCCAGCACGTGCAATTTATGGATATCGATCACGGATCTAGTGGCTGTCGGGACGAATCTTGGCGAAGCCGTCGCTGCAGCAGGCGGGCACGCCAACGAATGTCAGCTCTTTTAGTAACAGCAGCTTTGTTTTCGTTTTGGGCGGTTCCAACGTCACCGATGGCGGACCGCACACGCGCGCAGTTCGGCTCACGGCCACGGGAGGAGCCCTTTCGGCGATCCTGCTGGACGACAACAATGAAGGAAGTGAAACTTCGGTACCGACCACGGGCGTACTCAGCGACGGAACGGTGACGCTGGATGGCGACGGATCTGGACGAGGGACGTTCTCTTTTACCGACACCGTCGAATACGGGAACTTCACAGTTCGTTTTTTATTTGAGTTCGGCGACCGCAGGGCGTGATTCAGGACGTCAGCACAGTCCAGATCGCCGGGGTTCCTACGCCGGTAGAGGTGGCGGACGGGGCGCTTTTGGCGCAAACCGGGCGCTCCCTTTTCTTCCAGCAGCCTGGCGACGAACTATGCGTTTAATTGGAGCGGGCGTAATAGCCGGCCGAAGAAGATTTCGTCGGCAGCTTTGCACCTGCCAGCGCCGCCCAGAACGGCCTGGTGGACTTCAATGAATTCGGCACGGGATCACTCTTCTTCAACAATACCTTCAATGGCGTCATCACGGTTGGGGGCGATGGCACCGGAAGCACCGGGCAGCACAGCACGTTCGTGGCTACCATCACCGGGACGCCGCAGACTACGATCAACTATTTTGCATACATCGCAAATCCCAAGCACCATCCTGGTGATGGGGACGGCGAATAGTGGCACGCGGCTCATCGCGGGTGTATTAACCGCGCAAACTCCATAGAGCGCCATCCCAAGATAGGCATGAGGCCGCCCGGTGAAGTTCGCCGGGCGGTTTTTATTTTTGTTGGAGAAGTTTTTCGACGCGGGCGACGTCTTCGGGGACGTCCACGCTGACGGCGTCGTGCTCGACTTCGGCTACGCGAATCTTCCAGCCATTTTCCAGCCAGCGGAGCTGCTCGAGCTGTTCGATGCGTTCGAGTTCTCCTTGGGGCAAAGTGGGATATTCGAGGAGGGCGTCGCGTTGGAAGACGTAGAGGCCGAGGTGTTTCAGATGGCGGACCTGGATTTTGCTGGCGGTGTCGCGGACCCAGGGAATCGGAGCGCGCGAGAAATAGAGGCCGTTGTTGTCGAAATCGAGGACGGTTTTCACGACGTTGGGGTCCATGATGTCCGCGGGCGTTTTGATAGGAGTGGCTACCGTGGCGATGGAGGCGGCGGGCTCTTCGAGGAGGGCATCGACCGCGGTGTCGACGGCTACAGGGTCGAGCAGCGGCTCATCTCCCTGGACATTCACAAAGACGTCGCCCTATTCATGGGCGGCGACTTCCGCCACGCGCTCGGTGCCGGTGCGATGGTCGGGGCGCGTCATGCGGACGGTGCCACCGAAGCTTTCCACGGCTTTCACGATGCGTTCATCGTCGGTTGCGACAATCACGCGGCTGGCGCGAGCGGCCAGCTTGGCGCGCTCGTAGACGCGCTGGATCATGGGCTTGCCGGCCAGCGAAACGAGCGGCTTGCCCGGCAGGCGCGTCGCGCCGATAGCGCGCGGGAATGACGATGACGACTTCTGGTTTGGCTGAACTCATGACCCGCAAGTCTGCCATAATTTCGAGTCACCCTGGGCACTGAGTCTCCCACATTCGGGAATATTTGAGGACTGCCAGCGGTCTTTCGCATATTGCCGCGACATGCAAGGACTGGCAATCTTGTACATCGACGACTTCCGACATTGATGCGAGGATTGGCGAAGTTCTCGAGCGAGTCTTCGGTACCATGTGGCGTCTAGTACAGGATTTGCCTTGTCTTCGCTTCGGCGAGTGGTAGAATCACGGCTAGACCGAGCCGCGCGGCCGTTTCGGGTAACCGGGACGATGGGGGTGCCGTGAAACGCGATAGACATGGGTTTCGCGTTTTTATTTTTTCCTTCGTAGTCCTGTTATTTGCCTGCCTTGCCGTATCCCGTACGGCAATTCTAGCGGCGGCCGCGAACGCAATCTCCGGCCGAAGACCCCAAGCAAAACGAGAAGAAGCCCCAGGACGATGTAAGAAAAGATACGCCCGGGCAAGTGCTGAAGCCTGGACGGACGTTGAAGATGGACGTGGACCTGGCGCTGGTCAACGTCACGGTCACCGACCCTTACAATCGATTGGTCACCGGGCTGGAGATGGAGAACTTCCGCGTCTTTGAAGACAACGTCGAGCAGGAAGTGGTTACGTTTTCGGCGGAGGACGTGCCGATTTCGATAGGCGTGATTTTCGATTTCAGCGGCAGCATGTCCAATAAAGTGGGCAAAGCGCGCGAAGCGGCCGTGCAGTTCTTCAAGACCGCCAACCCCTCATGATGAATTTTTCCTGGTGAGCTTCAATGAACGCGCGGAGCTGACCAGCGCGTTCACGAACAGCGTGGAGGATTTACAGAGCAGCCTGATGTTGACGTCCGCGAAAGGACGCACGGCGCTGCTGGATGCCATCTACCTCGGGCTGAGCCAAATGAGGGGTGCACACAACGGCAAACGCGCCTTGCTCATCTTATCTGATGGAGGAGATAATCATAGTCGTTACAATGAAACAGATATCAAGCGCTTGGTGAAGGAAGCAGACACCCAGCTCTATGCGATCGGCATCTTTGATGCGCTTGGATATCGTAACCGGACGCCGGAAGAACTGAACGGTCCGTCGTTGCTGTCGGAAATCACGGAGATGACGGGGGGACGGGTATTTTCCGTCGAGAAGTTGGAGGACCTTCCGGACATCGCCTCAAAAATCGGCATGGAGCTGCGAAATCAATATGTCCTGGGATACCGGCCGAGCAATAAGGCCCACGATGCACGCTGGCGAAAAATCAAAATCAGGCTGCGAGCTCCTAAGGGGCTGCCGCCGCTCAATGTTTACGCGAAGACGGGTTACTACGCGCCGAGCCACTGAGTTTGCGCCGTTGAAGAATTCTTCCTGCTTTCGGTTTCTGCTGTTTCTTTGCGCGATGGCGCTCTTCGTCTCGCCGTCCTTTGCGCAGATTCCGATTCCTAGTGCGCAGCCGCTTCCGCCCGGGAGGATCCCAACGCCGCAAAACAGGGCTCGACGATCAAAATCGACGTCGGCCTGGTGGTCCTGCACACCAGCGTGCTGGACGATCGCGGGAAGTTCGCCGACGGGCTGAAGGCGGAAAACTTCCGGGTGTATGAGGATAAAGTCGAGCAAAAGCTGGCTACTTTCAAGCGCGAGGATGTTCCCGTCAGCATGGGGCTGGTGATCGACAACAGCGGCAGCATGCGCGACAAACGGCCGCGCGTGAACGAAGCGGCGCTCACGCTGGTCGAGGCCAGCAATCCGCAGGACGAAGCGTTCGTCGTCAACTTCAACGACGATTTTTATCTGGACCTGGATAAAGATTTCACGAACAGCATTCCGGAGCTGAAGGAAGCACTGGAGCGCATCGATTCGCGCGGCAGCACGGCGCTCTTTGACGCGATCATCGGCTCGCTCGATCATCTTAAAAAAGCCGGCAAGGACAAGCGGGTGCTGCTGGTGGTGACCGACGGCGAAGACAACGCCAGCCACAATTCGCTCGAAAAAACGATCCGGGAAATACAGAAGACCGACACGGTGATTTACACCATCGGCCTGCTCGGCGACGAAAAAAGGAAAGAGAAAAACAGCGCCATGAAGGCGCTTCGGCATATCGCCGAAGCCTCCGGCGGCCTGGCTTTTTTTCCGGAAAGCGTGGACGACGTGCACACTATCTGCGAGCAGGTGGCGCACGATATCCGCAACCAGTACACGCTGGCCTACTATCCTTCCAACACAAAGAAAGACGGGACATTCCGCGCGGTCAGCGTGCAGGTGATTCCGCCGCGCGGCCGCGGCAAGCTCGTGGCGCGCACGCGCAACGGCTACTACGCGCCGGGCGGTCCTTCGTCAGCAGCAGGGAACTAATCCATCGCTTTGAAAACGAGTTGGTTGCGCTGCCGCCGATTCAGGTTCCGCTTTCGCGCGGATTCTCGCGGCTTTGAAACTGACGGAGCGGAGCGCGCGCTTTACGGGACTGCGGCGCGCGATCGGGGGGAAGCCGGCTTGGCGCTGGCTGAGACTCCCGGTCCCTTGAGGTAACGGCTGGCAAATGTCAGAAAGGTAGGCCAATTGGGGCCGGGAGTGTGGCCGTCGCTGTGCTGCCGGAATGCAAGTTCGCCATCGATCAGCGGAGTTTCCATGGGAGGGAATTCCGCCGTGCCTAAATCTTTTTTCCCGAGGAGCCGGTAGACTGGTCCGGCAGCGACGGTGGCCATGAACATACCTCGCGCGTCCTGCCAGCCATCGCCTTGCGTCGCACCGCCGCCGATGAATACAGGCCTGGGCGCAGCTAGGGCGATGAGTTCGTGCGAATCCACGGGCAAATCGTTGGGCGTCAGCGGCCCGTCATATTTTAAGAAATTTCCAGCCATCCAGTGATATTCGCGTGTGCCGGCAACGTTGCCGATCTGCTCGCCAAAATTGCGGCGATAGAGGGCCGCTCCGCCCGCTCCGGAAGAGCTCACGTAGGCAATTGCAAAGCGCGGGTCGTACGCCATGGTAACTAGCGTCGCTTTACCGTAACGAGAATGGCCTTCGATCCCGATTTGGCGGGCGTCGACCGACTTATCCGTCTCGAAATAGTCCATCGCGCGGCTCGCGCCCCACGCCCAAGCGCGCAGCGAGCCCCAATCATCCAGCTTGCGCGGCTGCCCTTTGTTGACCAAGCCGATGATTCCTTCGGTCAGCCCGTCGCCGCTATCGGCCTGCACGCTGGTGGGAATGTAGACGGCATAGCCCCAGCCCCTCGCCAAAACCTGTTGTTGCCAGGCCGGTCCCTTGTTTGCCGCAGCCGTCATCTCGGGAATTCGTTTCGCGATGGCAGCCATAAATTCCGGGCTGAAGCTCAGCTCCATGATTACGGGGACGGGGCCAAGCGCATTGGCTGGCGTGCTCAGAGTAAGTTGGATATCTACGTGGATCGCTGGATAGGAAGTGTTATCGACGTGCCCCAGCAATTTTTTGGTGATGACGGGCACATCCCCGTTCATCTCCCTAACCGTGCCGGTGACTTCCCAAGTTACCTTTGGCGTGGCCTTCGGCGCTCGGCCGTACACTTCGCGGTCAAAATCTTCGACAATCTCCGGCCGCCGCGTCTCCCACCAAGCTTTCGCCGTAGTCACCTTCATCCCGTTGTTCAGCGTCAGCGGGTCGGGCAGCTTGGGATCGGGCTTCGCCTTGCCCTCGTCATAATTGGCGGCGTTGGGCGAGTTCCGGTCGCCGTCCGCGCCGCGCCGCAGAGAGCTAATGTGCAGCAAATCCATCGTTCGCTGGTGATCCTGTTCGGCGGTGAGGTGGACAGGGGCAGGAACGTCAGCCGCGCTCTGTTGCTGGGCGCGCGCGCCACCTTTTACGGCTTGGAGCAAACACGCGAAGCAGACCGCGCGGATAAAGAGACGCCTCGTCACACGATTAGTCACGATAGCGTCCCCGAATCTTATTGCGATTTGGCAAAGTGCAGAGATGTTAGCGCGGAGGATTTGCGATGGAAAGCGAATAGCGAAACGGCAAACTCAAACAGTGGCAGCCCGAGCTTTGGGACGTACTTCCGACCCGCCACGAAAATTCCAGTGCTTGTGATTGACGATCACGGACGCCACGTCTTCGGACGAAAAGGGGATTTCCTTGAACCCTCGGACCTCGATCACGCAGCCTTCGCTGGTGACCACCTGATCGAAGGATCGGCCGTCGCGCAGTTCCACCGATACCACCTGATAGCCGATGCCTGTCTCTTTCGTTCGCTTCAGGTTATCGACAAAACCGCTAGGTATTGGAACTAAACGTTTCATGACACTCCTCAGGGTTGGGGATGATCGGGGATACAAGCCAATCCTACCTTTAGGGCGGTCAGCAGTGCAATCCCCTATAGCACACTTACGGCGAAAAGCCTGGGGCGACCCAGCGCTAAAGCTCTGTAACTCGTTTATCATCATGAAGATACCGTACCTCCGAGATCGTCAAGATTTTTCCACAGGAATTGCTTGCGAATCTTTCTGTGCTCTGTGGCCCGGTAAGGCGCGGACCAAAGCGAATCTGGCTGCTGACGAGGGACCGCGCGGAGACATCTGCTGCTTGTCTAAGAAATAAAGCATGCTGTCAGCGACTTTCTGGGAACGCCTGGGTTTGGGTCGGACAACCGGGGGTGATGTCTGCGAGTGTCTCTCCTTGGAAGCTTTCGGGCGCTCCTGCCGGCGGAAGCGGCTAGCTCGCCTGGCCGCTGCTAGAAAACCGCAATCTGGAGGACGACCATGAAACGACTCATCGGCATTTTGGTGAGCGCGACGGCGCTACTGGTGTTGGCAACAGGTATCCGAGCCCAGGATCAACTCGTGCCCGCCGGCACGCTGCTGCAATGTACTTTGGACGAGCCGAATTTCTCCTCGGCGACTGCCGCAGTAGGTGACCCAGTGCTCTGCCACCTGAGGACCACGCAGGAGTTCGGCAGGCCCTTGTTTCCAAGAGGCAGCATGTTAGGAGGGCATCTGGAAGCCGAGAAAGACCCGGGGCATTTCGTTGGGAAGGGCTACATAAAAATCACGTTTGACCGGATCATCTTGCCAAATGGCGATCTGCCCGTACCTGCAAAGGTAATCCAGGCTCGCGGCTATAAAGTGGACAAACAAGGCGCCATCGACGGCAATGGCCACGCTACGCGTGACGTCGTGGAGTGGATGCTTCCCCCGTTGTGGCCGTGGAAGGTGATCACCCTGCCAATGCGTGGCCCCAGGCCCACGTTGAAGGGCGAAGAGCCACTTGAACTGCGCCTGATGGATGACATCGTCTTGCCGCAAAGCCTGTTGCATCCTGACCGACCGCCATACGCTTCGTCGCGACAGAGCTCGTACAACGTAGTCCCGCAAGCGAACGCGATGCAGTTGACGGCTGGGAAAACTGTGAGTCCCGCGGCGGGCAACGTTGGAAACCTTCTGATTACGGCTCCGCAACCCGGCGAAACGCGAGCGACGGAAAGGCTTACGATCCTCGCGCTAAAGTCGGACGTGACTTATGAAGTGACGAAGTATCAGAGAGACGGCGACTTGCTGATGTTCGTGGACGTGCAAGGCCGCAAGGGCGGCGTGGACGTAAATGAAGTGAATTGGCGCAAGACATCCGAGATGACAGCGGCGGCACGCTCCGCAGATACGCCGTTGTTCTCACGACAGACAAATTGAAACGGCCAACCTGAGGAAGTCTAGAGTAGCTGCCTGCCGTCGGTGCGATCGGCGGCGGACAATGTGGGTGTGTGAAACATCTCGACAATTCCGCAAGCCCCCATTCCGGCGTAAACTAAAGATCCATCTGCGAAACCACTCGCTGCCCTAGCAGGAGCCAGCCATGATGACGCTTGAAGATTGCCGCGCATTCTACGCTCAAGAGATTCGTTTTTCGGCAAATGTGACGACCCCCGCTCTGTTCGAAGCCTTTGCGCGCGTCCCGCGCGAGAAGTTTCTAGGGCCGGCGCCCTGGTATATCGGTTCGGCGGAAGCTCGCGCGCTGTCCGCGGCTGGCCTGGCGCAGATGTCGTATTTGTCCATTGAAGATCCCCGCGATCTTTATCACAACGTGGTGGTGGCCATCGACCGGTCGAAAGACCTCAACAATGGGCAGCCCGGCTCGCTCGCGCGTTGGATCGATTCGCTGGAGCTAAAACCTGGCGACCGCGCGTTTCACCTCGGCTGCGGCGTGGGCTACTACACCGCGATCATTGCGGAAGTCGTCGGGCCAAGCGGTAGCGTCATTGGCCTCGAGTTGCAAGCAGACCTCGCCGCGCGCGCGAAAGAGAATCTCGACGGGTACGCGAACGTAACCGTCCACGCTGGAGATGGTGCAGCCTTCGATCCCGGCTCCTGCGATGCGATCTTCGTGAACTGCGGAGTGACGCATCCACAGACGCTTTGGCTGGACCGTTTGCGAGAGGGCGGCCGTCTCGTGGTGCCCTTCACCATGGCCGTGAATCCAGTGTTGGGGCAGGGCATTATGACTAAAATCGTCCGCAAAGGCGGCGATTACTCCGCCGAGATGGTTTCGCCCGTCGGTATTTTCTCCGGCGGCAATCTGCGGGTTTCCACGCTGGAGCCGCTGATGGTGAAAGCGCTGAGATCCGGCGGGCTGCTGAAACTGAAGTCGGTACGCCGCGACACCCACGAGCCGTCGGAGACCTGCGTGCTCCACACGTCCGAAGTTTGCCTGAGCCTGGCTGAACTCGGGCAGCCGCCCGCTGCGAAACTGGCAGGCGCCTGAAAACTTGCCAGACCACCACTCTCGCTATTGCGGCTTGGGAAGCTGCAGGATCATGCCGCTGCCCTGGCCCGCCTCAACCGTCGGCAACTGGCCATTCCATTTATCGATCAACGCACGGCTGTTCTCGATGCGGCGCAGTTCGAGGAGTTGCGGCGTCAGCGAGTTCTGCCGGATGCGGTTGGCATCGGCCTCGCCTTGAGCCCGGGTTACGAGGGATTTGGCGTCGCCTTCGGCCTCCGCGATTTTCTTGGCGGCTTCGGCTTGCGTGGTGGCCAGTTCGTTTCTGGCCTGCTCGGACTTTTGAATAGCTTGCGCCTTTGCCGTGATGGCCGCCGCAATCACTGCCGGCACGCGCGGCGCCCCGATAAACCCGAACTGCTGGACGGTTACACCCACGGGCTTCATTTTATCCTCGATCTTTTTCTCGACTTCGTGCAGAAAGTCCGCCTTCTTTTCTCCGTAAATATCCTCCACCACATACGTGGAGGCCACTTCATTCAGCGAATTGCGCACCACGTCGCGCAGGATGCCGTGCGTGAAGGTATCCATGTCCGACACGCGATACTTCACGTAGAAGTCCGGCACTTTCGCCGCTTCAATGGCATACGACAGCGAAACGTCCACGAAAATCTCCATGCCTTCCTTCGAATTGAAGCCCATCTCTTCGTTGATGGGGTGGCCTTCATTCACGTCTTTTGTCCATTTCACGGTCTGCACGTACGTAGGGAACTCAATGATTTCCGTGCTCAGCGGAGAATAAACCACCCATCCCGTTCGCACCGGTATTTCGGACGCGCCGCGCTGGTTTCCCGCCAGGTTGATTTGGACGCCCACGTGTCCCGGCTCAATTCTCGTCACACGAATCAAAAACAGGCCCATCACTAACAAGACGAGCAGCACTCCAATGGCGATGATTCCCAATTTCAAAAACGGAGCGGCTCGCTTCATTTCAAATTCCGCGTCGTCGCGTCCGCCTTTTCTAAACATGTCCATGCCGTTGCTCCCTCTCTCTGCGAATGGCTGCTTCGACTATGTACGCATAGTCTGCCACCCGCCACGTAAGGAAGTCATGATGCGCTAAGCCGCAGAAAATAGACAGGTTTCGAGCCTGCAGACTCTTACGGCGCGAACGCGGTTTTAAGACAGAGGGACATTCCCCCGCCCGCTGAAGCAATCCTCAGCTGATTTCACTTAGGAAGCTTTTGCCGTGCGGAATGCTGCCGCCGAAGTTTTCGGCAACGGTGTGCCCCATGTCCGCCAGTGTTGACCTGACGCCGAGATTCACACCCGCGCCGCTCCCGGGGGAATACGCCAGAATGGGCACGTACTCGCGCGAGTGGTCCGTCGTCGGCCAGCGCGGATCAGGATCGCAGCCGTGGTCGGCAGTGATGATCAGCAAATCGGAAGCAATCATCAGCGCCAGGAAGGGTTTCAATAGTTGGTCAAACTCCTCGAGCGATTGCGCGAAGCCTTCGACATCTTTGCGATGGCCGTAAAGCATGTCGAAATCCACGAGATTGCAAAAAATGAGCCCGTTCTTTCTCGCGTTCAAGGCCGCTGTAAGTTTCGTCATGCCGTCGGCGTTTCCCGTGGTGGTAACGTACTTTTCCACGCCGCGCCCGTTATAGATGTCATGAATTTTCCCAATCCCAAAAACCGGCACGCCGCGTTCGGCCAGCACATCCAGCAACATAGGCTTGGGCGGATCGACGGCGTAATCGTGCCGCCGCGTTGTTCGCGCAAAATGTCCTGGTGCGCCTGCGAACGGCCTGGCGATCACGCGGCCCACGCGGTTGGGACCATCCAGCAATTTCCTGGCAATCTCGCACATGTGGTAAAGCTCGGCGATTGGAATCACGTCCTCGTGCGCGGCAATTTGAAAAACGCTGTCGCCCGAGGTGTACACAATCGGCTTACCCGTTCGAACATGCTCTTCGCCCAGTTCCTTGATAATTTCCGTGCCGGACGCAGGCTTATTTCCTAGCGTTCCGCGCCCAATCTGTTTTTCAAACTCCGCGATCAGTTCTAGCGGGAAACCGTGGGGATACGTAGGGAACGCCTGGTCTAGCCAAACGCCGGCCATTTCCCAGTGTCCGGTGGTCGTATCTTTGCCGGGCGAGCGCGTGGCGCCTTTACCATACGCGCCGAGAGTCGATGTGGCAGGCTGCAAGTGCGCAAGCGGGGCGATGTTTGCTAGCCCCAGGCCCAGAAGAGTCGGCAGCGCCAACGGCCGCGACTCGGCGATGTGGCCCAGCGTGGTTCTTCCCACGTCGCCATAATCCGCCGCGTCGGGCAATTCGCCGATGCCCACGCTGTCCAGCACAATCCAGATGATCCGCTCAAATCTAGGCAAGGCCGAACCTCATCTTGACCAATCGCTCGTGCTTCTAATCCTTCGCCGCACTCTAGCATAAACGCATAGGTCTCCCCTGGCTGCCCGAACCTGATAGGATGCCCCGCAGACAGTCGTTGACCCATGCCGATGTGGCCGGTATTCTCCAAAACCAGCGGATTATCTTTTCTTGGCTGAACTTTTTTCTTACTTTGCGCGTACTACAGAGTGAAGAGGTGTGTTATGGCTGAAAACGGCAATCCCCGGCGCGCTTCTCTGGTTTTTCCGATCCTCCTGATTGCCGTCGGCGTCATCGTCCTCTACAGCAACTGGCGCCCCTCTTTTGATCCCTGGCCAATCCTCTGGACCTACTGGCCGCTCATCCTTATATTCGTCGGCGCAGGAAAAATCTGGGATAGTTGGCAGCGCCGCCAGAATCCCGAGGCCGGAACCGGCGGTTACTCCGTGGGGGCAAGCCTCGGCGCCATCGCTTTTGTGATTGTGTTGGTCGCGCTTCTCTGGCACGGACGAAGATTCAATCACTGGCGCGACAGCTCTGTCTACGCCATGCAACACCAGTCGCACACAGTTGATCGGTTGAATGCCAAGTCCGTACGCGCCACTTTGGAGATGGGCGCAGGCGAGCTTAACTTGAGCGGGGGATCGAGCCATCTTCTCGAATCTGATTTTGATTACCGCTCATCTTCCGGCGCTCCCAGAGTGGATTACAGCGTCAGCGGAACCACCGGCGACCTTCGCATTTCTCAGGACGATTCCGACAGCCACATTCACACGACCAGCGACAATCACTGGACGCTGCACTTCGCCAATGACATTCCGCTGGAAATCAAAATCGACATGGGCGCTGGGCGTGGCAATCTTGCGCCTGCGCGACATCGACGTGACGCGGCTCAATCTGGATATGGGCGCCGGCCAGGCGGATATCGACCTCACCGGAGATCGCAAATCCGACCTGACTGCCGACATCGAGGGCGGAGTCGGCGAAGCCAACATACGGCTTCCGAAAAACATCGGCGTGATTGTCAACGCCAGCGGCGGCCTCGGCACGATCAGCGCGCACGGCTTGAAACACGATGGCGACGAGTACACCAACGACCTCTATGGAAAGTCGCCTGTAACGATTCACCTCAAAGTCGCAGGCGGCGTCGGCACCATAACTCTGACGGAAGAACCGTAGCTGCTGCAAACTGGGCGGTAGGGTCGCCGCGCGGATTGAGACCGTGGATGGCGACAAAGGCTGGCCAGGAAGCACGTTTGCTCCCGTTTTCCTATGGCCGTATAATCAAAAGTTTAGACAGCACACTCGGAACGCGCTGTCTGGGCTTCCCCTTGGCCACCAAAGAACTCACACCCGTGCTCAGCGAACAAGAGGTCATCCGTGTCCTCGGCGCTCGCGTTCACAATCTCCGCAACATCACCGTCGAGATTCCCCACAACGCCATCACCGTCGTTACCGGAGTCAGCGGCTCGGGCAAATCGTCGCTCGCCTTTGACACCGTCTACGCCGAAGGCCAGCGCCGCTACGTCGAATCTCTCTCCTCCTACGCTCGCCAATTCCTCGAGCGCATGGAAAAGCCCGACGTCGACGAAATCTCCGGCATTGCGCCCGCCGTGGCTATTCGCCAGAAAAATTCCACGCGCAACCCGCGCTCGACGGTCGCCACTTCCACCGAGATTTACGACTATCTCCGGCTCCTCTTCGCTCGCTGCGGCCAAACGCTGTGCATCAAGTGCGGCGCCGAAGTCCGCCGCGACAGCCCCGACGAAATCGCTACGCGCGTTCTTTCGCTGGCCGCGGGCCGCCGCTTTTACATCATGTACCCGCTTCGCATTGCCACTGAGCCGCAACCCACCGGCGGGGCGCGACGCGTACCCAAGAAAAAATCTCCCGCGCCTCCGCAAGAGGCGTTGAAGCAAGCGCTCGGCGACATGCAAAAGCGCGGCTTCAACCGCCTCTATCAGGATGGCCGCGTCCACGAATTTTCCTCTCCGGAAACTCTGCTCGACGTCGACTTCTCGAAGCCCGTCTACGTTCTCGTCGATCGCCTCTCCGTCAGTCCCGAATCGCGCAGCCGCCTCACGGACTCCATTGAAATTTGCTATCGCGAAGGCGGTGGCGAAGCCATCCTCGAATTCATAGCGGACGCCGCCGGCAATCGCGCGGAACGCCTCACGTTCAACGAGCGCTTCGAGTGCAAAAATGACGGCACGCTGTATCAGGAGCCCGAGCCGCGCCTTTTTTCCTTCAACAATCCTTACGGCGCTTGCCCGCGCTGCCAGGGCTTCGGCAACACCATCGACTTCGATCTCAATCTCGTCGTCCCCGATTCCAGCAAGTCCCTCGACGAAGGCGCCATCGAGCCGTGGACCAAGCCTCGCTATCGCGCCCTCCTCCAGGACGTCAAAAAATGGGCCCGCAATCGCGGCATTCCGCTTACCGTGCCGTGGCGCCAGCTCACGCCCGAGCAGCGCCGCCTGGTCCTCGAAGGCGATCCCGAAAACGATTTCGAAGGCGTAAAAGGTTTCTTCAACTGGCTCGAACGCAAGAAATATAAGCTGCACGTTCGCGTGTTCTTAAGCCGTTACCGCGGTTACGCGACCTGCCCCGACTGCGGTGGCACGCGCCTCCGACCCGAAGCCCGCGCCGTTCGCGTAGCAGGCCGCTCGATCACCGAAATTTGCAAGCTCACCGTGAAAGAAGCGCGTGTTTTCTTTTCCACGCTGGTACTTTCCGAACTGCAAGCCAAAGTCGCGGAAAAAATCCTCGAAGAGATTCGCAGCCGCTTGCAATTTCTCGATGAAGTGGGCCTTGATTACCTCACGCTCGATCGCCTCACATCGACGCTCTCCGGCGGCGAGTCGCAGCGCATCCAGCTCGCCACTTCGCTCGGCTCCCATCTCGTCGGCGCGCTCTACGTGCTCGACGAGCCTTCCATCGGCCTGCACCCCCGCGACACCCAGCGCCTCATCGACATCCTCAAATCCCTGCGCGACCTCGGCAACACCGTCCTCGTCGTCGAACACGATCCCGACACCATTCGCGCCGCCGACCGCGTCATCGACCTCGGCCCCGGCGCCGGCGAACTCGGCGGCAAACTCCTCTTCGCCGGCAACTACGAAGGCATGCTCGCCGACCACAAGTCCCTCACCGGCCGCTACCTCAGCGGCGAACTCTCTATCCCCATTCCCAACAATCGCCACAAACCCACGGGCAAATTTCTCCGCCTCTTCGGCGCCACGCTCCATAATCTGCAAAACATCGACTTGATGATCCCGCTCGGCACGCTCACGGTCGTCACCGGCGTTAGCGGTTCCGGTAAATCCACGCTAATACACGACGTTCTTTACCGCGCCCTGGCCGCCAAACGCACCGGCGGCAGCGTCAAGGAATTCTGCGACCGCCTGGAAGGCGACGCCAACATCCGCGAAGTCGTCATCGTCGACCAATCGCCCATCGGCCGCACGCCCCGTTCGAATCCCGCCACGTATCTCAAAGCCTTCGACGCCATCCGCGAAGTTTTCGCCGCCACGCCGGACGCCAAGCGCCGCGGCTTCACCGCCGGCCATTTTTCTTTCAACGTCCCCGGCGGCCGCTGCGAAACTTGCCAGGGCGATGGCACCGTCACGGTAGAAATGCAATTTCTCGCCGATGTCGAACTCGTCTGCGAAGAATGCCGCGGCACGCGTTTCAAGACCAGCGTTCTTGACGTTCGCTATCGCGGCAAGAATGTCCACGAAGTTCTCCAGCTCACCGCGCGCGAAGCCCTCTCCTTTTTCACCGGCGTTCCCAAAGTTGTCAGCAAGCTTCGCATCCTTAATGAAATCGGCCTCGGCTATCTCCGCCTCGGCCAATCCGCCACCACGCTCTCCGGTGGCGAAGCCCAGCGCCTCAAACTTGCCGCGCATCTCGCGCGCACTGAGAACCAAGGCATCCTCTACATCCTTGACGAGCCCACCACCGGTCTCCACTTCGACGACATCGCCAAACTCCTCTCCGCTTTCCGCAAACTCCTCGAATCCGGCGCCTCGCTCCTCGTCATCGAACACAATCTCGACGTCATCAAATCCGCCGACTGGCTCATCGACCTCGGCCCCGAAGGCGGCGACCAAGGCGGCAAAATCATTGCCACCGGCACGCCCGAACAAGTCGCCCGCAATCAAAATTCCCACACGGGCCGGTTCCTGGCCCGCGTCCTCAACGGCAACGCCCAGGCAAAGCGCCCCGCCAACGGCGCATCCAAGTCCGCAGCGCCTTCAGGTACAATCGCCAATGGCGCAGGAAATCCATCGCCCGAACAATGATTCTTATGAGTTTCGTCAGATGCGCTGTCATCTCGCTAGCAATCGTAGCGGCACGGCAAGCCGTGCCCGTCTTCTGTTCCGCCGCTACTCCCTCCGCTCCATCGCACACGCAACAAAAATCCTCTCCATCCTCATCCCAATCCCGCACGCAAAAATTAGCCAACCCCCTAAACGATCTGCTCGACGAAGCCCAACACGACATCGACACCAACCAATTCGAAGCCGCTATCGTGCCGCTCCAAAAATTTCTCGCTGAAAAACCCGACATCGCCTGGGCCCACTTTCAACTCGCCTATGCCTACACCGCCCTAAAGCGCCCCGACGAAGCCCGCGCCGAATACGAACGCGCCACCACGCTCGATCCCAAAATGTCCGAAGCTTTCCTGAATCTGGGCATCCTCCTCAGCGAAAAAGATCCCGCCGCCGCTGTCGCCCCACTTCGCCGCGCCGTCGATCTCCTCCCCGCGCAAAGCCGCCCGCGCTTCCTGCTCGGCCACGCGCAAGAGCGCTCCGGCGACATTCCCGGCGCCGTCGAATCCTACGAAGCCGCGCTGCATCTCGATCCCAGCGACGTCGAAGCCCAGATCCATCTCGGCAATCTCTACGTCGGCCTAAAACGCTATTCCGACGCCGAGACAAAATTCCGCGCCGCTCTCGAACTCCAGCCAAAATCCCCGCCAGCGCTCCTCGGCCTCGCGCAAACGCTCGACGCGCAAAAGAAGCCCGAAGCCGCCGCTGCTTATCGCGATTATCTCGCCGTTCAGCCGGACACTCCCGGCGCGGAATCCCGCACCATCCATCTCCTTCTTGAACAAAAGCAGTATGACGCCGCGCTCGCCGAACTCGATCGCGCTGACGCCGGCAAACCTCCCTCCCTCGATTCGCTGCGTTCCCGCGCCGACATCCAAATTGCCCAGAAAAAGTGGGACGACTCCATCGTCACGCTTCGCAAAGCCATCGCGCTCGCTCCCAACGACGCGCAGCTCCACGGTGGTCTCGGCCGCGTCTACCTGCAAAAACGCGATTTCCTATCCGCCGAAAAAGAAATCAAAGCCGCCTTGCTGCTCGACAAAACCAATCTTGTCTATTGGAAAGACCTCAGAACCACTTACTATCTCGCCGGAAATTGGACCGCTACCCTCGCTACCCAGGACTTGATCGCTAAAGCCGAAACTCCCGGCCCGGGGGAATGGTTTGTCCGCGCTCTCTGCTACGATAATCTTAAGCAGCCCAAGCCTGCTCTCGAAGCCTACGAGAAATTTCTCGAGCTCGATCAGGACAAGAATCCTGACCAGGTCTGGCAAGCGCAGCAGCGCAGCAAGGTTTTGCGTCGCATGCTGGATCAGAAAAGGTAGCCGCATGAGCCCGCGCGTGGCGCGCCGCGTCGCATTGCCGATCTTGCTGGCCGCGCTGTTGCGTGCCACCGGCGCGGCCGCCGCGGACAAGCTCAGCGAGCTGCAAGCGCGTTTCGATAGCGAACCAAATGGGGTTCACAAAGCGAAAATGATTGCAAAAGCTTGGCGACGCCGAATTCGATGAGGCCGGCCGCGCGGAGAAATCCGGCGACTACACCACCGTCGACCTGCTCATGGAAAAATACCGCGACAATGTGCGCACCGCTTCCCAAGCTCTCGTAAAAGATAATCCCGATGGCGAGCGCCATCCCAATGGTTACAAGCAGCTCGAAATGCACGTGCAAAAAGGCTTGCGCCAAATCGACGAACTTCTGCTCGTCGCGCCCCCGGAATTCAAGCCTCCCCTCCAGATTGTTCGCAAAGATTTGGTCGATTTCGATGACGAGTTGCTGCGCTCGCTCTTTCCACGAAGACACGAAAACAAGCCGGCGGCTCCCGTAGCTCCACCGGCCACCCCACCTGATCCGGATGTGCCATCATGAAACTACGTCTCTGCATTTTGTTTCTGTCCGCGGTAATGTTTCACAATGCCGCCGCCGTTCGCGCCGGCGCTCAGACGCAAAAGGATTATCTTTCCACCATCGAGGCCGACAAAATCCGCGAAGCCGAAACGCCTAACGAGCGCATCACGCTCTTTCTGACCTTCGCCGATGACCGCCTCAAGAAGCTTCAGTACGAGCTCGAACATCCCTCGCAGGCCAACCACGCCGAGATGATTAATTCTCTGCTGAACGCCTACGTGGGCTGCGTCGATGATGCCGCCGACCTCATCCAGCTGGGCATCGAGAAACAACAGAACATTCGCAAAGGCATCGATCTGATGGCCTCGCGCACAAAAGATTTCCTCGCGGCTTTGCAGAAAATTCCTACCGATACGCCCGGCGCCGAATACTATAAGGACAATCTGGACGACGCCGTGGAAGGCACCCAGGATGCTTCCAAGGAAGCCGAAGCCGCCAAGAAGAATGTCGCGCCGCCGCCCGTCCGTAGAAAGAAATGAGTTCAGGGAAAGAAATAATTCCGGCGCAGCAACAGTCCTCGCCGCAGCAACTGAATTTGCTGATGGATGTTCCGTCCCCCATTCAACTTACTACCGCCCCAAAAGTGTTGCACCCCGCCCCCTCTGTAGGGGAGGGGCTTGCCCCTCCCGTTCGGCCTGCCGCATCTCCCGGCACTTCCATACTCCCGCGGTCCCGCCGCGCGGCGCATGGGACTGCCAAGAAAACCGTCACGAAGAAAAATCGCAAGCTGCCCCGCCGCGCAAGTTCTCCTGTACCCGGAGGCGCCGCGCTTTTCCAGCGCGTCTTCACGCGCCTCGGTTGCGATGGCCGTCCCCCGCGCTTCCGGGTCGAGTTCTATCCCTACGCCAGCCTCGTCCTCACCATTCGCCGTCGAGAAGACGTCGTCTACGTGCGCTTCTCCGATCTCTTACAACGTGCTCCGCTCCCCGTTCTCGAAGGCGCCGCCGCGCTGCTTCTCTCCCGCGTCTATCGCCGCAAAGCCCCGCGCTCGTTGGTCGCGCCCTACTTGAACTACGCCCGCTCCAATCGCACGCGCAGCCGCATCAGCCGCATGCGCCGCGGCCGCGTTCGCCTCGCCGCGACCGGCCCGCAAGGCCGCCACTTCGACCTCGAAAAAATGTTTGAAGATCTAAACCGAAAATATTTTTCTGGAAGTTTGCAGCGCCCGCACATCGGCTGGAGCACGCGAAGCTGGCGCCGCCAATTCGGCTGCTACGACCCAGGCCCCAATCAAATCCTGCTAAATCGCCGCATGGATCATCCCGCGCGTTCCCGCAAGTCGCCGTCGAATACGTCCTCTACCACGAAATGCTCCACGTCAAGCATCCCACCCGCCGCTCCGGCTGCAGCCTCGTTTCGCATTCCCCCGAATTCCGCGCCGAAGAAAAACTCTTCACCGATTTCGCCCGCGCCCGCCGCATCCTCGATCATCTCGCCCGCTGACTCCAGCGCGCCGCCATTCACTCGTAACGCAACGCTTCCAGAGGATCGACCTTCGCGGCACGGCGCACCGGCGCCCAGCAGGCCAGCAGCGCCACTCCCACGAACAACGCGCCCACGACAAGCAATGTCGCCGGATCGCTAGGCTGCACTTCAAACAAAAAACTCCTCAGCACACGCGACAAAATGACCGCCAGCGCCACTCCCGCGAGTACGCCGCTCGCAATCAACCGAAATCCCTCGCCGAAGATCAGCCGCCGAATATCCTTTTGTTCTGCGCCCACCGCGCTGCGAATCGCCAGTTCGCGCCGCCGCGAAGCCACCGATAATGAAATGACGCCGTAAATTCCCACCAGCGTCAGCACGCTCCCCACAACCGAAAATCCGATCAGCAGTTGCATCGCAAAAGTACGCGACGCCAGCGAATCATCGCGAATTTGTTCCAAAGTCTTCGGATCTTCGACGGCAGCGGTTGGATCGACGCTATGCAGCTCGCGTTCCACCGCAACCAGCACAGCGCGCGGGTCCGCCGTCGTGCGAATCACGAGATGCTTCGAAAACGCCGTGGCTTCCCACAACGACAGATAAACCTCCGGCGACGCTGCGTGCGTCAAATCATCCGTTCGGCCGTTCGAGACCTCGCCAACGATTTCCGTGCCTGGCTTGTCTCGCCCGTCTAGCCAAAACTTCCGTCCAATCACATCGCCGTGCGGAAAATAGCGATTCGCGAATGCCTGGTTGACGATCGCTACGTTTAGCGTCTTGCCCTCATCGCTCGCACGGAACTGCCGCCCCTCGATCAGTGTCACGCCCATTAGTTTGAAGTAGTCCTCCGTCACGGCGCGCAGCGGCATTGCGGTCTTGTCGCTCTCCTTGATTGCCGGAGGCTGGCCTTCAATTTCCAGAGTCGCGGGCCAATTGTTGCCGGTGAGCGGCACTCCCCAGGCGAAAGCTGCGTATTGCACGCCGGGAATCGCAGCGACCCGTTCCAGGGCGTGCCGGTGAAAACTGGCCCACTCGGAATAGTCCCGCACCTCGGTAACACTCATCGTTAAAATGCGTCCCGTGTTGTATCCCGAGGGGACTTTCGCAATATTGAACATCGTTCGGATCAGCAGCCCGGCCCCGACGAGCAGTGCAAGCGTCAGCGCTGTCTGCACCATCGTGACGCTGCGCAGAAGCCGTCGTTCGCCGATCCCCGCCGTTCCTTTGGGACCGGCGTTCTTCAGCACTTCCATGGGATCCAACCGGAAAGCCCGCAGCGCCGGAAAAACCCCTGCGAAAAGCGCTGCCGCAACCGCAGCACCCAATCCCCACGCGAGCACCGCCCAACCCGCGGTCACGCTATCCAGCCGCGGAATCGCATGCCCGGCAATCAACTTGAACAGTTTCACGACTCCGAACGCCAGCCCGACTCCAAATCCTCCACCGAGCAGCGCCAGCAACAAGCTCTCCGTAGTTACTTGCCGCAAGAGCGCCATGCGTCCCATGCCCATCGCGCTTCGCACCGCGTATTCCTGCTGCCGCTGCAACCCGCGCACCAGCAGCAGCGCTGCCGCGTTGCCGCAACCGATCAAGAGAACCAGCGCCGCCGCGCCTAGCAGCGGAAACAGGATTCTTCGCCCGTCGAGATTCATTTCGTCTCTTAGGGATTGCACCTGCGGCGTAAACCCCTGAAAGTCGTGGTCCGATTGCGCCTCGCTCGCGGCAAGGACCGTCAGCTCTCCTTGCGCTTGCGGAAGCCCTGCTCCATCGCGCAGTCTCGCCACCACATCCCAATACGGATCCTTCAGGTGTTGCGGGTCGGGCGACACGGGAATCCAGAAGTTCACCAGCGCGTTGACGTTGTAGTTCGGCTCCTTGGCGGAGCCAGGGGAGGGAAGAAAGCGTACTCCCGGCTGCATCACCCCGATCACCATCGGCGGCACGTCCCACCGGCTGATATGCACCGTTTTGCCGATGATCTTTGGATCGCCGTTGAATGTGCGCTTCCAAAACTCGTACCCCAGCAAAATCACCTTCACGGGTCCTTGCCCCATGTCGGATTCTTCAAAGGTTCGCCCCATCACCGGCCGCAATCCGGTGACCTGAAAATAGTCCTTCGTCACCGCCATGCCTTCAATCGATTGGCTGCCTTCGTTGCGGATCAGAAAATTGAAGGTCCAGTTGTATGCGGCGATTCCCTGAAAAGACTTCGCTTCCTTCTGCCACTCCAACCATTGCTGGGCCGGCCAGGCGCGCGGGCTATCCTGCTTTTGGCCGTCCGTTCGCGCGGTCGGGATCAACACCAGCTGCTGCGGGCGGTTGTACGGCGGCGGCGTCAGTAGCACTCCTTGAATCAAGCTGAAAACCGCCGAGGTCGCCCCGATTCCCAGGGCCAGCGTCAACACCGCAATCAGGTTAAACCCCGGCTGTTTCAGAAGCATCCGGAGCGCGAAGCGCATGTCTCGCCACATCTGTCCCCCCGGTTCTGTGAACAACGGCCATAGGAATCCTAGGCGGAATACGCTACCAAGCCTCGCCTTGTTCCCACCAATCTATCTGCTTTGACGAAGAAACGGAGTGCCGGTTAGGAGCCTTGGATGGTCCAAGTCGTCATCAAATACGTCCTCAATCACGAATTGCTCCACGTCAAGCATCCCACGCGCCGCTCCGGCTGCAGCCTCGTCTCCCACTCCCCCGAATTCCGCGCCGAAGAAAAACTCTTCGCCCACTTCGCCCAAGCCCGCAAAATCCTAGACCGCCTCGCCCGCTGACTTTCCGCGCCAGCGACGATCCGGAACCTCGTCAATTACTGAGGTTCATTTTGTTGGAGAAGATAAAGGTGAACTCACTAAAATGCGCCGTATTGATTCATTTAGATTGGTGTCCAAGCGAGGGTCGCCCTTCAGCCACGACACTAGCAGTGTGCTCACCGTCGTGTCGGTATATTCGGCTTGGAGAATAAGACATTCCCCCTCGACTTTTGAGGCGAGCAGCCCACCACACAATGTCCAGCGATGGCCGTTGGCGCAGTCGAGCCCTTGAACATAAATATCAGATTGCTCCCAGTGTCTGAGAGACTCCCCGCAGGCCGCACAAAAGGACAGGCGCGGCTCGGCGAGCACACTTCGAGACTCCAGAATCACTCGAATTAGTTGGGCGAGTTGTCCGTTGAGTATTGACCGCGCGCGGGGATCTGATAACCAGAATGACGCGAGGGCCTGGGTAGCGAGACCTTCAATTTCTGGGAAACCGGCGTTTGCGGCGCGGGCGCTATCAACGGCTAGGGGAGCCTCTGGCAAGATAAAGAAACGATGATCTTGTTTGCAAACCAAGCAGACAGCCCAAGGGTCCGCCGTCCGGCCGGGCGACAACAGGTCTCCGCAGGAGGGGCAGTGGCCCTTGGCGCGCAATGGTTCTGGCATGTTCGCGGGACGCATTCAGAGGCCTCGCGACGAAGAGTGAACAGAGGTATTGTATGTAAGTAGTTCTATGATTTCTTTTCTTTCTCCACGTCCTTGTAAAGCTTGTCGATCTTTTTCTGGATTTTGTCTTTGTCCTCCGCCTTCGGATACAAATCCAAATAGCGCTTGTAGGATTTGATGGCCTGTTTCTTCATTCCCTTTTTTCTCTTGCGCTTCGCCCAAGTACCGGAAGGGAACTGCGTAGCCGGGCTTGGCAAGTGTGGCGTCTTCAAAGCGGTCGATGGCGGCGTCCAGATCGCCTTTGTGCATGTAATACTCGCCCACCTGCATGTCTTTTTCCGCGCGCAGCGGATCCCATGTCGGCTGATCCGGCGCATTCTGCGTCGCGTTGTCCGCATTTGTCTTGGGCGGACTTCGGTTTGTCCGCGGGAGCCGCGGGCTTGTCCGGCGGCGGACGGTGGCGGGTCCTGCGCAAAATTGCGCGTCGGCAGCGGCGAGCAGCGCAGAACCCAAGCAACACCTACGCAGAACACGTCTCGAAAGTCTCTTCTCATACCGTTCGTTGGATGCTCCCTTTCACGCCGCATGTTGCAAACTCCTCTCGTCCACCCACCGCTGCAAGTTCTTCACGGGTCACGGAACACGGGCACGGCTCACGCTCCCCAGCCCCTCTTTACAATTCTAGTATGATGGAAGCTTGGCGGTTAAGCATAAATTCCGCGCTGCATTCCCATGGAACCCCGAGAAATAGCCGCGATCTGTTGCCGGAGAGCCCGGGCGTCTACTTGTTCAAAGACGCCGGCGGCAACGTCCTTTACGTCGGCAAAGCGGCATCACTGCGCAGCCGCGTCCGCTCGTATTTTCTCGAATCCAGCTGGGTGAACGCCAAAACCGGCTCGCTCGCCCGCGAAATTGCCGACCTCGAAACGATTCTTGTTGGCAACGAGCGCGAAGCCCTGGCTCTCGAACACAATCTCATCAAGCAATACCGCCCGAAGTTCAACGTCATGCTTCGGGACGACAAAACCTACCCGTACATCAAATTTACCGCCGCCGAGAAATATCCGCGCGTCTATTTCACGCGCCGTATTAAAAAAGACGGATCGCTCTATTTCGGCCCGTATTTTCCCGCCGGTCTCGCTCGCCGCATTCTCCATTTCGTTCACAAACGCTTCCTCGTTCCGAGCTGTACCGTCGATCTCACGCGCAGCCATCCGCGCCCGTGTTTGCAGTATTACATTCATCGCTGCCTCGGCCCGTGCGTCACCGGCCTCACCACCGACGAGCGCTACGCTGAAGCCGCCCGCGACGTCCGCCTATTTCTCGAAGGCCGCCGCCACGACCTGATGAAGAGCCTCGAAGCCCGCATGATGGCCGCCGCCGAAAAAGAGCAATTCGAACAAGCCGCCGCCTATCGCGATCTCCTGCGCACTCTCGAAGATATCGAAGAGCGCCAACGCATCGCTGCCGCGCAAGGCGACGACACCGACGTCCTCGCCTACTACGCCGAACCTCCGCTCGTCGCCGCCAATCTTTTTCACCTGCGCGGTGGCCGCGTCGTCGATCGCCGCGAATTTTACTGGGAAGATCTCGACGAATTCGACCCCCAGGAATTCGTCCCCTCGCTTCTCAAGCAGCTCTATTTGGAAGCCGAATATTTGCCGAAAGCGATTCACGTGCCCATCGATTTCGAAGACCGCGAACTGCTCGAAGAAACGCTAGCCGAGCGCGCCGGACACAAAGTCGAAATCTTCACGCCGCAGCGCGGCAGCAAGCGCTCGTTTCTTGACCTCGTCGAAAGCAACGCCAAGCATTCCTTCGAACAGCGCTTCCGCGTAATGAAACCAAGTTCGAAGGCCATCGGCGAAGCCCTGCAAAACGCTCTCAATCTTCCCGAAGAGCCGCACCGCATCGAAAGTTTCGACATTTCCCACATTCAGGGCACGGACACGGTCGCCTCCATGGTCGTTTGGGAAAACGGCCACATGAAAAAATCCGACTACAGAAAATTCATCATTCGGGGCGATGAAGGTCGCGGCCAAGACGTAAAGAATCCGCTGCCGAGTGGTCCTGCGCAAGACAATCCCTTTCCTATCGTCAAAATACCCATCTCGAAAAACGACGACTTCGCGAGCATGCGCGAAGCCGTGACGCGCCGCTATCGCCGCCTGCAGGAAGAAAAAAAACCGCTACCAAGCCTGATCCTAATTGACGGCGGCATCGGCCAACTACACGCTGCCGCGCAAGCGCTCGATTCGTTGCAAATCATCAATCAACCTCTCGCCAGCATCGCCAAGAAAGAAGAAATTCTTTACGTCTTCGGCCAGGAAGACGAACCTATCGTCCTCGAACATCACTCGCCGGTGCTGCATCTCATCCAGCAAATCCGCGACGAGACGCACCGTTTTGCCGTCACCTTCCACCGCGCAACGCCGCGCCAAACGCCAGACAAAATCCGCATTGGATGGCATCCCTGGCATCGGCCCGCGCACCGCGCAAAAACTGCTGCGCGAATTCGGCAGTGTTTCGAACGTCCGCCGCGCCGGCCTCGACAAAATCAGCGAAGTCATCCCGCGAAAAACCGCCGAAAAACTCTTCGAACATCTCGGCGCGCTGCGTTCGAACGCCGCGCGCACCGATAACCAGACTGAATAAGACATACCGGTTAGCCCGTATTGCGCGTCTCTGGCCGCTATGTTACGGTTTTTGTGGAGGTTCTCATGGCGGACAATGTAGGTTCCAAGGTCACATACTTCCTCGTCGGTCTCGGCGTCGGCGCGCTGGTCGGCATTTTGTTTGCGCCGAAATCTGGCGAAGACACGCGCGAGTTTCTTGCACAAGAAAGCCGATGAGGGCCGCGACTTTGCGCAGCGCAAAGCGAAAGAACTTCGCGAGCGCGCGGACGATCTGATCGAGCGCAGCAAAGACGTCGCGGCGACGCGGCAAGGATTCGATCTCCGCGGCGGTCGAAGGCGCGCGCGAAGCGTATCGCCGCGAAGCTTCCAAGTCTTGAGGCGCGGCTAAGCCCTGAGGGCTTCGAAGTGAACTTGCATAGCAGGCTGAAGCATCTGGCACGGCGAATGATTTCGTTCTCCTGAGAGGACGCGTGGGGCGCGTATGGAAACCTGGCTCATGATTTTCAGCATTGTCGCGGCGATCGCTCTGGTCGTTCAAGGCGCCATGCTCATTGCGCTGTTTTTTGAATTTCGCCAGACCAATAAAAAGGTCAACGGACTCGTCACGGATTTGCAGACCCGCGTGGGGCCGATTTTGACGCGCGCGCAAATTCTTCTCGATGACACGCAGCCGAAAATTTCGAACATGGTCGCGGATGCGGCGCACGTTGTTTACCTGACGCGCGGCCAGGCGCAGAAAATGGACCGCGTGCTCACCGATGCCACGGACCGCCTGCGAGGGCAGTTGAGTCACGCGGACCGCATTTTGACCGGC
Organism: uncultured Acidobacteriota bacterium; assembly: GCA_963804545.1. Lineage (GTDB taxonomy): Bacteria > Acidobacteriota > Terriglobia > Acidiferrales > UBA7541 > Acidiferrum. Next base: position 879,447 of record CAWDQW010000002.1, on the reverse strand, counting down.
GCGCTGGAAACCGTGGAAGATGCCGGCTCGCAATTCAGAGAGCACGGTTTGGCGGCCGATGCAGAAGGCTTCCGCGCTGCTTCAGGGAATCAAAGTGGGAATCGATCTGCTGCGTTCGCGGCGCGAACGCCGCCGTCCCGACGAGCCGCTCGAGCAGGAAGAAGAGCTGTTTATTTAGGAGTCGAAGCTGAAACTCGAAACTCGAAACTCGAAACTCGAAACTCGAAACTCGAAACTCGAAACTCGAAACTCGAAACTCGAAACTCGAAACTCGAAACTCGAAACTCGAAACTCTGATCACCGCCTGCTGGACGCTTTTCTCGTTACCTCTTTACTTCTTTCTTTCATTACCTCTGCTACTTGCTTCGCTCTGATTTCTCAAATCAGCTTACTCACTTATTTAATCCAGGCGCCGCCAAGGACGCGGTCGCCGTCATAGAAGACGGCGCCTTGGCCGGGCGTGATGGCGCGTTGCGGCGCGTCGAAAATAATGCGCGCGCGGGAATCGTCGAGGGCTTCGACGGTAGCCGGAGCTGGTTCGTGCTTGTGGCGGATTTTTACCGCCGCGCGAATCGGTCCGGCGGGTTGTCGATCGAAACCCAATTCACTTCGTTCACCTCAAATGACGTCGTGCGCAGGGCATCGTCGTCGCCAACGACGACACGATTGTTCTGCGTATCGATGGAGAGCACGTAGAGCGGTTTGCCGGCGGAAAAGCCCAGGCCTTTGCGCTGGCCGATGGTGAAATTGTGGACGCCGTTGTGATGGCCGACGACTGCGCCGTCTTCGGTGACGATTTCGCCTTCGGCTTGCGACAGCGAGATTCCCGCGTCCTTGGAATAGGCCTGGATGAATTGGACGTAGTTGCCGGTCGGAACGAAACAAAGCTCCATGCTTTCGGGCTTTTCGGCGACCGGCAGATTTGTGCGGCGCGCGAGGGCGCGAACTTCTTCTTTGGTCAGTTCGCCTAGCGGAAATTCGCTGCGCGAAAGCTGCTCCTGCGAAAGGCCCCAGAGAAAATAGGATTGGTCTTTGCTGTCATCGCGCGCGCGCAAGAAGTTCCCAGCGGCCGGATTGCTCGTTGCGGCGGATGCGGGCGTAGTGGCCGGTGGCCAGGCGCTCGGCGCCGATTTGGCGCGCCATGCGGAGAAGCGGCTCGAACTTCACGTCGGTGTTGCAGTTGGTGCAGGCGATGGGCGTGCGGCCGGCGAGATATTGATCGACGAAAGGGCGCACGACGCGCTGCTCGAATTGCTGCTCGAAATTTACGACGTAGTGCGGAAAATTCAGGTGCTGCGCGACGCGCTTGGCGTCGTAGACGTCGTCGAGCGAGCAGCAGCGGTGTTGCTTGGGGCCGTCGCCTTGCAATTCGGGAGCCGGCGCTGATTCCAGAGCTGCATGGTGAGGCCGACGATGGGCTGGCCTTGTTCCTGGAGGACGGCGGCGACGGTGGAAGAGTCGACGCCGCCGGACATGGCGATGGCGACCAGGCCGCGCTGCGTTTCTTCGCGGGTGGCGGAGTGTCTCGAATTCGGTGGCGGTGTTCATGGCTGATTATCTCAGTTTAGCGGATTCGACGCTGCTGCGCATGGGGTGGGAGAAAGCTGTAGAAGCGAAGAAAGAGAAAGGATAACACAGAGGCGCGGAGGGCGCAGAGGGTTCGCAGAGAAGAGAAAAACGAAGCGGCGCGGCGTTAGACATGGGAGGCGGCCTCTTTGCGATAGGTTGGGGAGATGGCGCGGAGTTGGGCGACAGCGGCGGGGATCACTTCCAGCGCGAAATTGATTTCGGATTCGGTGGTGTGGCGGCCGAGGCTGAAGCGGAGGCTGGATTTGGCTTCTTCTTGCGAGAGGCCGATGGCGGTCAGGACGTGCGATGGTTCGACGGCGCCGGAGGAGCAGGCTGCGCCGACGGAGCAGGCTAAGCCCTTTAAGGTCGAGCGCGATGACGAGGGCTTCGCCTTCGATCCCTGCAAACATGATGTTGGTTGTGTTAGGCGTGCGCGGAGCGGCGGCTCCGTTCACGCGGACTTGAGGAATGCGCTCGAGCAAGCCGCGTTCGAGTTTGTCGCGCAGTGCCGAGACTCGGTGCGCGTCGCTCGCGAGGGAATTGCGCGCGATTTCCGCGGCTTTGCCGAGGCCGACGATTCCGGCGACGTTTTCCGTGCCGGGGCGGAAGCCGCGCTGGTGATGGCCGCCGTAGAGAAGTTGGCGGAAGCGCGTGCCGCTGCGGATATAGAGAGCGCCGACGCCTTTTGGTGCGTAGAGCTTGTGGCCAGAGAGCGAGAGCAGATCGACGTTTAGGGCGTTTACGTCGATGGGAATTTTTCCGGCGGACTGGACGGCATCGGTGTGGAAATAAATTTTGTGTTCGTTGGCGATGCGGCCGATTTCTTCGAGCGGCTGGACGGTGCCGAGTTCGTTGTTGGCGTGCATCACGGTGATGAGAACGGTTTCGGGGCGGATGGCGTTGCGGACGGAATTCGGGATCGACTTGGCCTTCGCGGTCGACAGGAAGATACGTGACGCTGACGCCTTGCTTTTCGGCGGCTTGGCAGGCGTTTAGGACGGCTTCGTGTTCGATGGTGGTGGTGATGATGTGTGGCGGCGAGTTGGTTGGACGAAACGCGCACAGCCAGGATTGGCTGTGCCACGGTGAGCTATGACGCCGAAGATGGCGTGGTTGTCGGATTCGGTGCCGCCGCTGGTGAAGACGATCTCCTGGGGCCTGGCGCCGATGAGGGCGGCGACTTGTTCGCGGGCGGTTTCGACGGCGGAGCGAGCGCGCTGGCCGGGGGTGTGGATGGAGGAGGCGTTGGCGAAATCGGCGGAGAAATAGGGAAGCATCGCGTCGAGGACTTGCGGGGTCGACGGGCGTCGTGGCGTTGTAATCGAGATAGACGCGGTTCATGGGGCAGGTCTCAGCATACTATGAGCGACGGAAAGACGAGAGGTGGAGAGATCGGAGAATCGGCCCAAGCGCAGCACCCCCTCCCCGTTTTTTCCGTAAGTGCGGATTCTAAAGGGTTTTAAGTGCTGTGTTTTGGAAGTGCGTATTCTAAAGGGGTTACGGGCATGTTTTGTGTAAGTGCGCATTCTAAAGAGGTTAGTGATCGACGTGTGTTCGAGGACCGGAGCGGGCTCTCCGTGGGGGAAGCAAAAAACGTGCGTGGGCTGACAGGCGGTAAGGGGCATGGGGCGGCCCCCCACCCGGGGTATCCGCAAGTTATGAAGTAAGCGCATGACGGGATTGGAGTTGCGGGTATTCCTGCGTGTGTGCAGGAGTGCGGCTGAGGAATAAGGGGGGAGTGAATGGGCGAAACTCGGCGCGCCCTCAGCCGTTAAGGGGCGGGCAAAAGCAGATCCCTCGCTACGCTCGGGATGACATTGTGCAGCCCGCGGAGTGCGAAGGGGGCGGGGAGGTCGTGAGCGATGTGGTGGACGCAAATGGGATGCGCGCAGAAGGGCAGAGGGAGCTGCGTTGTGGCGCGAGCTAAACATACGGAATGGTAGCAGGAAAACGGATGACTGTCTACTAGTTATTTATAGTATCGCATGAGTATTCGAACGGCGAGCGCGGGTTCGAACGCGGCTTGCGGAAGTAGCAGGGAAGGAAGCAGTTAGCGGAGGGGTAATTGGGGTGTTACGGCTGTGGAAAAGTGTGGAAAAGTCGAAAGGCCAGCCTCAAGAGCCAGTTTCCGATAACCCGACTACAGGCCCAAGTGGCCGCTGCCAAGCGGGGCGAGCATAACTTCCGGATTGCCGACAATACGTCCGGAATGTGAACTCGGCTTGGGGTGCATGTGCTCCAGCCCATCTGCCCGCTTCTCGGCGCTCCGCACATTTCAAGCCTTTGGGAATTCTGAAAAGCCCCCACGCAACAACAGCTTGCGGGGCGTCCTTGCGGTCGAGTGACCTCAACGGTTAGGGCCGCCTTCGCAAGAGGGAGAAGGATTAAACGGCGTATAATCTCGTGCGCGCAACGGGGGAGCGGAACATATGAACGTACAAGAGCAAATCAAGAAGTATATTACCAGCCAACCTGAGCCAAAACGCAGTGACCTGCGAGAGTTGCACCGGCTCACACTTCAAGTGTCACCAGAATGCAAATTATGGTTCTTCGATGGTAAAGACAGCAAAAATCATACTGTTTCCAACCCTACGATTGGCTATGGATTCCACACAATAAAATATGCCGATGGAAAAAGTAGAGAGTTTTTTCAAATTGGGGTGAGCGGAAACAAAACCGGAATCTCTGTCTATCTTCTTGGTCTCAAAGATAAGAAGTACTTAGCCAAAACGTATGGAAAAAAACTGGGCAAGGCGAGCGTGACCGGATATTGCATTCGGTTTAAAGCTCTAAAGGAGATAAACATCGATACGCTTGAAGCGGCAATACGATATGGGCTTGCAGCTCAAACTGAAAAAGGCAAGCAGACGAAATAATTCCACTGTTAAAGACAAGCGGTTATCGATGTAAAGGCGCTCCAGTATACGACCCGTACAGCCCTGACCCGCGCCACAATGCCATTCTCTATGAAACGCGTCTCCCGCAATAGTCGTGCGGCTCTCTGTCAGTGCTCCTTGCCTTTCTCTGTTTGCCGTTGCTCACTGCGGAAGCATCACGGGCTGCACGGAGGTAATCCACTTGCCTGGTAAACGCCTTTACCGTCGAAGTCGGCACTAGTGAGGCGATCGCCGGCAGGCGCCGCACCACGACCCGATCAAATCGAAGCTAAGGGAACGACGCGCACCCGGCAAGAGTCATTTGATGTATATTTGGCGCGGACCAGTTTGATAAGGACTTCCGTTAGCGGAGAGCTACGCAATGATTCGAATCGCCCTGCGCTTTAACCGGCTTTGGATATCTCTGACTGTTGCCCTCTGCTTCGCTCTCGGCACGTCGGCGCAGGTCGCGCCGGATTTGTTTTCCGGTTTGCAGTGGCGCAGCGTGGGCCCGTATCACGGCGGACGCATCGCTTCCGTGTCCGGCGTTATCGGTGAGCCGGGCACTTTTTATGTCGGCCTGCCGCAGGGCGGAATTTGGAAAACGACCAGCGGCGGCATGACTTGGTATCCGATATTTGATCAGATGATGGAGGTGGATAGCATCGGCGCCATCCAAGTCGCTCCCTCGGACCCCAACATCATTTACGCGGGAAGCGGCGATGCGGTCTCCAGCCCCACCACCGGCACAAATGGGAACGGCATGTACAAGTCGACAGATGCCGGCAAGACCTGGGCGCACATCGGCCTCGAAGGCACAACCAAAATCCCGAAGATCATTGTTGATCCCAAAGATCCCAACATCGTGATCGTCGTCGCCATCGGCGGCGCCACCGGCACCCAGCGTGGTATTTTCCGCACCGATAACGGTGGCCAGACCTGGACCAATGTCTTGCACATCGACGATGAGACCGGTGGCCGGGATCTCTCTTCGCCCTTTGACGAGCCCAACGTGATTTTTGCGACCACACAGACGGAGCGAAGAGGACCTCCGCCAACCGCAGCCCAACCGAACCCGCGCGCCCCAGGTCCCAGCCACACCAAGCTCTACAAATCTCTCGACGAAGGCAAGACTTGGACGGAAATCACTTCCAATCCCTTGACCACCGGACGCATTGGCGTCGCCGTAGCCATGCACACCCACGGGCAACGCATTTATTTGGTCGGCGCGCCCCAGCAGAATGCGTCCGGACTTTTCCGTTCGGACGACCAAGGCGCCACGTGGAAACACATGGCCGGCGACGATACGCGCATCGGCGGCAGAGACTACATCTGTGGCGTCTGGGTGGATACGCAAAATCCCGATGTGCTGTACACCCTCAGCACCGCCGCCTATAAGTCGACGGATGGCGGCCAGACTTTCATCCCTTTCAAAGGTGCTCCGGGTGGCGAAGACATGCACGACATCTGGATTGATCCGAATGACAGCAAGCGCATGCTTTTTGGAGTGGATCAAGGCGCAGCCATCACGTTTGACGGCGGGCTGGCGTGGAGCAGTTACTACGCCTTGCCCGTCGCGCAGGTCTATCACATCTCTACCGACAACCGGTATCCGTATTGGGTCATGGCCACGCAGCAGGACACGGGCGCCGTCATGACGCGGACGCGCGGCGACATCGGCCAAATCTCAGAAGTAGATTGGTCGCCGCTGCCCGCGTCTGAATTCGGCACGCTCACCGCGGATCCCAACGATCCGAACATCATCTACGGCCTCGGTTATGGCGCTGCCGGTGGCGGCAGCAGCTTGGTGAAAATTAACCTCACCACAGGCCAATGGGAAAACGTCGCGCCCAATTTCGGAGTGAATGCCACCAAATATCACGCGAGCCGGGATTCCTGGCGGAGAATCGACCCCTTCGATCCTCACACCATCTACACGAACATGCAGTGCTTGATGGTGTCGCGCGACATGGCCCATTCCTGGAAAATTTTCAGCCCCGACCTTACCGTGGAAAGAGACAAACCACAGGTCGCTTGTGGCGCGCAAACACCGCCACCGACGCCCGCGCCTTCGGCGGTTCCTGCCGAAACGCCTCCTCCAGCACCGGGCGCCGGACGGGCCAGCCCACCACCCCCGCCATTCATCAACGACTTCGCCATCTCGACCGTCCGCAAGGGCGTCTTCTGGACGGTCAGCAGCAATGGACAGGTCTACAACACGATGGATAACGGCGCGCACTGGAATAATGTGAGCGAGGTTCCCGAAAACACTGACGTTAACTTCAATACGATTGAAGCCGGCCACGGCGATCTCAAGACGGCCTATCTGTCGGGTCGCCGGCAGAACCGTCCCGGACACCAGGTATCCGAGACCAACAGCAACTTCCCCTTGATCTGGCGCACGAACGACGGCGGCAGAACCTGGAGCAAGATCGTCGATGGATTGCCCAGCGGACAGGCTACGGGAAGCTGGGTCAACGTAATCCGCGAGGACCCGCGACAGAAGGGGTTGCTGTTCGCCGGCACGGAGACCACTGTCTATGTGTCCTTCGACGACGGCGAGCATTGGCAATCGCTGCGCCAGAATCTACCCAGCACTTCGATCCGCGACATGGTCTTTCACACCGACGACCACATGAGCGATCTCGTCATCGGAACTTACGGCCGCGGATTCTATGTTCTCGATGACACTACTCCTCTCCGCGAAATCGCCGTCAAGTCGCAGGAAATCGCCGCGGCGCCCCTCTATTTTTTCAAGCCCGGCGATGCCATTCGTGCGCGCGTCAGCGATAACTGGGACCAGCCCCTTAATCCCGAATTGCCGCACGCGTCCAATCCACCCTACGGCGTCATCCTCGATTACTACCTAACGCGCCCGCCCTCCGGCGAAATCAAACTGCAGGTCTTCGACCACGAAGGCAAACTCGTTCGCACCATGTCGAGCATTCCGCCGCTGCTTCCGGAGCGCTGGCCTTACCCCGAATACTGGGTAGCCAAGGGCTCCGACCTCGCGTTGCCGACTAAAGTCGGTGCCAACCGAACGAATTGGGACTTGCGTTACGATGATCCGCCCGCGATCAACTTGGACCTCGAAAATCAAATGAATGTGGCTCCCGGCGGATTTGTCACTCCCGGTCCTCACGGTCCGCAAGTGATCCCCGGCGTTTACACTCTGAAGCTCATTGTGGACGGCCAGAGTTACACGCAGTCGGTCACCGTGCGCAATGACCCGCGCGTCGGCGAGAGTCCCAAGGTCATGGCCGACCTCAGCGCGAAGAACAAACTCATGATGTTGGCGTACCAAGGGGCCAAGGATTCCTTTGCCGGAAACTCGGAAGTGTTGGCGATCCGCCAGCAAGTGGCGTCCTTGAATCCCAGTCAGCTTCCGGAAGATGTGGCCAAAGCCACAAAAGACATCGATGTTAAACTCGCCAGCTTTGGCGGCGTCGTGGCTGGACACGGGGAAGGAGGCTTCGGAGGTCGTCGCGGAGAGACCCCTCCGGGCGCGATCAAGCCATTCAATACGCTGAATGGAAGCTTCAATGCCATCGTCAGCACGTCACAGGTGGGACTGGATGAAGCGCCCACGCAGGCGCAGATCGATTCTTGGGAAGCCGCCTGCAAGGATTACAACGCCACGGTAGCGGCATGGAAAAAAACGCAGTCGGAAGATCTCGTCGCCTTCAGTGCGCTGCTATCCAAAAGCCATCTCAGTCCTTTGCAGATGTCTCTCAGCATGCTGAGTAATCCGGCCTGCACATTCGCCACAACCGCAGCGCCCGCAAAGCCGTCAGCAAAAGCACCGGCAAAGCCGCAAGTCAAAAAATAACGCGACCTCCAATTCGTGCGGCATCCGGGGACTCCCCAGACTGATTGCGTAACGATGTAGAATGAAATCCATGACCAAGAGTGCGGTCTCTCCGGGCGCGGTACACAGCGTACCTGCGGATTTACGAAGGGTTCTCATTTCTGACCCCGTGGCACGGGCAAAATGGGAGGATATTACGCCACTGGCACGCAATGAGTGGATTTGCTGGGTTATCTCGGTCAAGAAACCGGAAACCAGAAGGCAGCACATCGAGCGGGTACGAACGGAACTTAAGGAAGGAATGCGCCGGCCTTGTTGCTGGCCAGGCTGTCCTCACCGCTGAAGTTAAGGACGACGGAATCCGGTGGTTGTCGTAGGACGAAACATCATCAAGCGCCCGTCAAGCGCTGTCGGCTCAACTGGTGCTATGGCAAACCAGCCCGACCGATTATTCTGAGGTGTGACTGAAAATCCAGAGACGGCCCAGCCAGAGGTCCCGCGCGAGACCCCACGGACAACTCCGCATTGGAAAGGCACTCTCCGATCCTTCGTGCAATGGTTTCTCATCGGGGTGGCGCTTCTTTGGCTGCTTGCTGTGCTGATCCTTGTGGCTGCCCGGTGGATCGATCCACCGACCACAGCGGTGCATATAGAGCGCCGCTTGGAGGCGTGGATTCACCACACGCCGTATCACGAGCGATATGAATTCGTTCCGCTGAGCCAAATCTCGCCCGATTTCCAGCATGCGGTGATCGCCGCGGAAGACGCGCGGTTCTACCAACATCATGGATTCGATTGGGGCGCGATGGAAATCGCTGCTGAGCAGGATATGGCAGGCGGCCGCATTCGCGGCGGGTCCACGCTGACGCAGCAACTGGTAAAAAACCTGTTTTTCGGAACCAGCCGCTCCATCCTGCGCAAGGGCGCGGAGTTCACACTCGTTCCGGTGGCCGAATTGGTCCTCGGGAAGCGACGCATTCTGGAACTCTACTTGAACGTGGTCGAATGGGGCCCTGGTGTGTATGGAGCGGAGTCGGCGTGCCGTTACTACTACCGAAGCTCCGCCCGAAGTGTCGACCGGCAACAAGCGGCCCAACTGGCCGCCATTCTGCCGTTGCCGCTGAAGCGGCGGCCCGATCACATGAATCGCTATAGCGGACTGATTCTGGAGCGGATGCGGCAAATGGGCTGGTGATCGGGGATCACATTGTTGAGAAGCTCGGGGGATCCGAAGAGATAAAAGGATCCGTAGATTTGGGTGGCGTAAAACGGCGCGGCTTCGGGGAATTGGGCTGACGTCCCTGGACGACAGAACCTTACTTGCGAACTAAAGACGGGGGGAGCGGTGTAACTAAAATAGATGCATATACATCTATATTGGCATGAGCTCATTGTCCATACCCGAAATGCCTTGCATGTGCGCGGGCTTTCGCCGGACGGCGCGGGCGCTTACGCAGATGTATGAGGAGGCGCTGCGTCCTGTGGGGCTGCGGGCGACGCAGATGACGATTCTGCAAACGTTGTCGCGGGCGGGGGAAGTTTCGCAAGGGCGATTGGGGGAGATGCTAGCGATGGACAGCACGAGCCTGACACGGACGCTCGGGATCATGCGGCGCGCGGGTTGGGTTGCGGAGCAGCGAGGGGAGGACCGGCGGGAGCGGCGGATCCGGTTGTCGTCCGCGGGAAATCGGAAACTGAAACGGGCGACGCCGGTCTGGGAGAGGGTGCAAGCGCGGCTTCGAAGGAAGTTGGGGAAGCGAGAGTGGGAGAGTCTTTTGCAGCTCACGCATCACGTAACAAAAATCGTGAAGACACAAGGAGGTTCGCTATGAGCAAGTATGGAAAGATCACGGCAGGATTGATTGCGGTTTGGTTTGTGGCAGTTTTCTCGGCTTCCGCTGCGCATCTATTCGAGAACGGATCGAACCGGTTCGGGCTTGGAGTTGCCGTGGCGGCGCTGGCGCCGATGATTGTGTTTTCGTTGTGGTTTGCGGCGTCGGAGGAATTTCAAAACTTTGCGCTTTCGCTGAACCCGAGAGTTCTGACTTCCGTGCAGGTGTGGCGGATTGTTGGGTTCACGTTTGTTCTGCTGGAGGCGCGAAACGTGTTGCCGGGCGTCTTTGCTTTTCCGGCGGGATATGGAGACATGTTCATAGGAGCGACGGCGGGGTTCGCGGCATGGAAGCTGGCGGAGCCCGGGCATCGCGGGAGTTTTATTTTTTGGCAGGCGCTGGGGATATTGGATTTGATCGCGGCGGTGAGCCTGGGTACAACGGCCGGATTGCTTGCGCCGCACGGGCCTTCCATGGCGGCGATGACGGTGCTGCCGCTGAGCCTGATTCCGACTTTTCTTGTACCGCTATTCCTGATGCTGCACGTGATTTGCATTGCGCAGGCAAGCAAATGGGAGGCTGCTTCGCAGGTCGGGCGGTCGGCGGCGGGGCCGTTGCAACACTCGGCGATTTAGAGAGGCTGCGAAAAAAGGGGAAGCATAGGAGAAAAGCGGCAGCAGAGCTGCCGCACTCCACTGCACAAAGCGCTCGACGATGGTTGCCTCTCGTCGAGGGCTTTGCCATTTTTGCGGTGCGCTGCGCGGCGTCGGGTTCAGGCTGGGTTGGGGGGCTTTGCTGGAGCGGGAGTTTCGCCGCGCTTTTTGAGGATGTCGATGCGGTTTTGGTAGTAGTCGGTGAGGCAGCCGTGCCAGCCTTTGAAGTTGCAGGTCTTTTCGCGCGCCGCCAGCCAATTGCGTTGTTCATCGCGGAGGGCATCGCGTTCGGGACCGGCGAGTTTAGCGAGAAGTGATCTGTAAAGAGTATTCAGTTGTACGTCGAGGGCGGCAAGAGACTCGACGTGGCAGATCATGTGTTCGACTTCGGTGAGGCTTTTGGTGCAATCGAAGCTGGTGGGATAGATGCCGGGCTTGTCGATGCTGGCGACGGCGAATTCTTTGCCGTTCCATTTGTAGTTGATGGTGACCGTGTTGGAGCCGTCGGTGAAGTCGGCGACGAGCAGGCCCTTTTCGACGGAGAGCGTGTAGTTGCGGTTGCCAAAGAGACTGTCGTAAGTCTTGGGATCGACTTCAGCAATTTTCATTTCTTCCAGCTCGCCATCGGAGTTACGTGAAAGTACGGAATGGATGTCGGGACCGGCGGTACCGGTCATGCAGGTTGAGGCGACCACGATCGCTTGCTGCGTGCCGTCTCCCTTGAAATCGTGATAGTCCACTTGCGAAAAATAGGGTGGTTGATCATCGGGGCATTCCTCCATGCGGTTGATCCACTTCGCGATTTCCTCTTTTTCGATGTGTTTTGTTTTTTGAGCGTGAGAGTAGGGACTGCAGAAAAGGCAGAGAAGAATTACGACCGCGAGTCGAAATGCCTTGGCGTTCAAATGGCGGCGCCCTCCGTATTCTTATTGCAGCACGGCGGGCGTGTGGCGGCACAGGGGGCGGAAGGAGGCGTGTCCAAAAAGGGAAGATCGGGGACGGTCTGTGCAAGGAGAGAGGAACGGCCGGCCTCGCAAGGCAGATACTGCAGCGGTCAAAAGAAGACTGCGGGAGAAACGTGGAAGCGGCGGCTGAGTTTTTCGATGTGGTGTTTGTTCAGCTCGCGTTTGTGATTCAAGACCTCGGAGACGATGCTTTCGGATCCGAAGAGTGGCGCGAGGTCTTTTTGTTTGAGATTGTTGGCAGCCATTAACTCGGCCAGAACTTCGACGGGCGAAGCTTCGCGAATGGGATAGTGTTCCTCTTCGTAAGCTTCAATCAGGACGGTCAAGAGTTCGGCGTACTTTTCTTCCGCAGCAGAGAGCTTCCCGCGGCGCTCGAGGTTGTAGAGCACCTCGGTGTAGTGGTCATTTTGAGCCTCTGATTCGATGGGCTGCGGCGCCGGGAAGCCTTTGATATTGTATTTTTCAATCGCGATCGCAGTCATGTTTCCATTTCTCCCTGTCGTACTCCGCGTGGCTCAGAATGAATCTGACGAAGACCTTCTTACTTCTGTAGTTGACCCAGGCGATTAGACGGCACTTGTTATGGCTAATGTCGAAGAAAGTGCAGGCCCCAACAATGTCCGAGTTCCGCCAAATTTGTTTTACGTCCGGAAAATGGGACCATTCTGCGTTTTTTGCGGCTTTGTACCAAGCTGATAAGGATGCCTCCCATTCGGGGTGAGCCTTGCTTGCGTCGCGGATTCTCTTCCGGCTGATGACCCGCACGGGACAAGCTTCGCAAAATGCGAAGTTGGTGTCAAGGCCGTGCGGGATGCGAGTCCTATTCGGCGCGGAGGGCCTCGACGGGGTCGACGGTGGCGGCGCGGCGCGAGGGGAGATAGCTGGCGACGAAAGCGGTGGCTACCAGGCCTAGTGTGACGGCCGCGTAGGTGAGCGGATCGACAGCGCTGACGTGGAAGAGGAGGGATGACATCAGGCGCATGACGATGGCAGCGGCGACGAGGCCGAAGGCAGCGCCGATGCCGGTGAGGACGAGGCCGTGACGGATGAACATACCGGTGACGGATTGCTGTTGCGCGCCGAGAGCCATGCGAATGCCGATTTCGCGAACGCGCTGGGAGACGGAGCAAGAGATGACGCCGTAGATCCCGACGACGCCAAGGAGGAGGGCCATGCTGCCGGCGACGGCGAGCATGATGAGGGTGAAAGAAGTGCGGGCCATGGAAAGGGAATGGTAATACTCGAGAGTATGGACTCGGGAAAGCGGGAGATTGGGATTGACGGACCAGACCGCTTCGCGGACCTCTTTTAGAAAGGATTCCGAGCCAGCGCGCGGGCTGCGAATGCCGAAGCCCACGTAGTTGGCAACGTCGTGGGCCTGACCCTCGAAATTAACCCGCAGGATGGGCCAATAGACCATGGATGGAGGCGTTTTGGTGACGCCGTCACCATAAACATTTGCAGCTACACCGATAATTTCGCGCCAGTCGTCGGTGGAGGCGACGCGAATGCGTTTGCCGATGGCGTTGGCGGGCGAGTCCCAATATTCGCGGGCAAAATTCTCAGAAATGATAGCGACCGGAAGCGTTTTGTAGATGTCCGTCCAGGTGAAATCACGCCCTGCAACCAAAGGAGTTCCTTCGGTTTCGAAAAAGCCTGGAATAACGAAGGCGAAGCGGCGGATCGGAGGAATCTGACCTTCGGAGTAGGCGCGGTCCTGGGCAAAGACGAGGTCGTTGCTCGAGTTGCCATCCATGGGGAAAGACGTGGATATGGTGACAGCAGAGACGCCGGGAATTGCGACGATTTTGCTGCGCATTGCCTCGAACGTGCGGACGACGCTTTCGTTGTCCTTAACTTGACTGTCGGGGATGCCAATGCGGAAGGTTTGCAGTTGCGCGGGCTGAGCATATCCGGGATTAACGTGCGTGAGAGCTCGGAAAGTGCGGATCATGAGGCCCGAGCAGATCAGCAGAACAAGGGCGAGCGCGACTTGCACGACGACGAGAACGCTGCGCGCGCGGTGCTGTTCGCGGCTGCCGCTGTTGGCGCGGCCGCCTTCACGAATGCCCGTGCTGAGGCGCACCCCGGCGTATTTGAAAATGGGAATGCAGCCGAAGAGAACGCTGGCAAGAATGGAGATGACGAAGGTGAAGAGGAGAACGGGGCCGTCGATTCCGATTTCGTTGATGCGCGGGAGGCCGTCGGGAGCGATGGCGACGAGGGCGCGCAAGGCGGCGTAGGCGAGGCCTAATCCGATAGCGCTGCCGAAGAAGCCGAGGGTCATGCTCTCCAGAAAAAGCTCGCCGGCGATGCGATACGGGCTGGCCCCAAGAGCGGAGCGAACGGCCAGTTCCTGGCGGCGGCCTTCGACGCGAACCAGGAGGAGGTTTGCGACGTTGGCGCAAGCGATCAGCAGGACGAGGCCGATGGAGCCCATGAGTACCCAGAGCGTGCTGCCAACATCACCGATGACGTCGTTCTTCAAGGGGCGGAGATTCGGGGCGATGCGCGCGTCGTCAAAAATCTTGGCGCTGAATCCGGGAGGCGCGGGAAAAGTGCGCGAGACGATCGGCAACATGCGAGCAATGTCGGCGCTGGCTTGTTCCATGGTGACGCCGGGTTTGAGGCGAGCGATGCCTTCATAGCTGAAATTGCCCAGATTGGTTTTGCTGCGGTCCCATTTTAAGGGAAGGATCACGGCGGGATCGTTCCAATCGAGAAAATGAAAGCGTTGGGGAAGGACTCCAATAATTTCGTACGGCTTTCCATCGAGCGTGATGGATTGCCCGATGACGGAGGGGGAGCCGCCAAATTTCTTTTTCCAGAAACCATAAGTGATGATTGTGGTGTCCGGCGCACCGGGCGAATCGTCCTGGCGGGTGAAGAAGCGGCCTAGCATCGGCGGAATCCCGAGCAAGGGCAGAGTGCCGTCGGTAACGTCAAGAGCCTCGAGGCGTTCGGGTTCAGCAAGGCCAGTGATACTGACGGCATCCCGGTTGTAGATGCCAATGTCCTGAAGAGTTTGATTCTGTTCGCGATAGATAAAGTAGTTCGAGGGCGCCATGTTGAGGTCGGGGATGTTGATGCCGGGGGCGGTTTGCCAGACGCCGATGAGTTCGTTGGGCCTGGGGTAGGGAAGAGGCTTGAGAAGGACGCCCTCAAGAACGCTGAAGACGACGGTGTTGCCGCCAACGCCAGCGGCAAGGGTGATGAGCGTGATGACGGTGAAGAGCGGGGCGTGAGCCAGGCGGCGGAACACTTGCTTCAGATGGCCAAAGATTGTGCGCATTAACAGTATCCCCCCGGGGCTGGGTGAACGAAAAGTGAGATTGCTGGCTTAGCCCCCACTATGAAAGACGAAGAAGTGGCTCGAATGTTCCATCTAGTTTTGGGAAGCGCAACAAAACGCAAGTCATTGCGTAAATTGGGAGTAGCTGCTGACGCTAGCAGGGCGGCAAATGGTTTGCGGAACGGGCCGTGCGGTGTAGACTCGCGGGAAGGTTGTAAAGAAGCCGCTCGTGTTGGCGGCGGAGGGGTGGCGGGCGATGGGACAATCGATCCCTTTTGGACAACATATAGCGAGACCGCCGCTGACGGCGCATATTGACCAACTGGCGCGAGTTGAGTCCGTGCCGTGGACGATTTGGTGCATGGTGGCGGGAATTGTGAGCGGGATGATCGGCGGGCCTTGGGACATTTCCTGGCACATGTCGATTGGGAGAGATACGTTCTGGACGCCCGCGCACATCCTGATTCAGTTGACGGGCGTGCTGGTGGGAATCGCGTGCGCGTACATGATTTTGACGGCGACGTTTGGGCATGATGCGGCGACCCAAGATGCGTCGGTGAAGATTTGGGGATTCCGCGGGCCGCTGGGGGCGTTCATCGCGGTGTGGGGTTGCATCGCGATGCTGACGTCGGCGCCGTTCGACAATTGGTGGCACAACGCGTACGGGTTGGACGTGAAGATCGTCAGCCCGCCGCATACGCTGTTGTCGCTCGGTTCGCTGGCAATAAAGATTGGGCTGATGGCCTTGCTGGCGGGGTTGATGAGCCGGGCGACGGAAAGTGTGCGGCGGACGCTGGGAGTGCTCTTGCTCTATATCGGGGCGAGTTGCGTGGCGCAGATGGGAACGATTCTGACGACGAGCACCTGGCCCACGGAAATGCATCGGGCGGCTTGTTATCTGGCGGTGGCGATCGCGATTCCCGCTGTGCTAATCGCGCCGGCGTGGGCATCCCAGTGGAAGTGGGGCTGTACGGCGGTCGCCGGGATTTATACGATCATCTTGCTAACTTTTGAGTGGGTGCTGCCGTTGTTTCCAGCGGAGCCGAAACTGGGTCCGGTGTATCAGCACATCACGCATTTGGTTCCGCTGCATTTTCCGCTGCTGCTGATCGTGCCGGCGATTGTGCTGGACCTGATGTGGCGAAAGACGGGAGAGTGGGGAAGATGGAAGCTGGCGGCGGTGACGGGGCCGCTCTTTGTACTGAGTTTTATGGCGGTGCAGTGGCCGTTTGCCGATTTTCTGATGACACCGGCGGCGCGGAACCGGATTTTCGGGATGGCGTATTTCGCCTATTTCGATCCGGCTACGATACTTTACGATCCTTACCAGCTTAACGCGAGCGAACCGCTAGCTGTTTTTGTGCGATTGATGGCCATAGCGCTGGTGGTCAGCGTGGTGACAGCGCGGCTGGGGTTTGCTTGGGGAGATTGGATGCGGCGGATGCGGCGTTGAAGAGGGAAAGAATAAAGAAACGCAGAGGCACAGAGGTCGCAGAGAAGAGAGGGAGATTGCGGGGCGGCGCGGTTGCGCGGGCCGGGGAAACTACGGCGAGATTGAGGAGAGACATGCATCGACGGACGATCGGGATTTGCGCGGTGATTTTATTGGCGGCGATTTCTGTAAGCGCGCACGTGGGTAGTCCCGATGTGTTCTTTGAGGGGGATGCTGGGCCGTATCACCTGTTTGTAACGGTGCGGGTGCCGCAGGTGATTCCGGGGATCGCGGAGATTGAGGTGCGCAGCGCTTCGAACGACGTGGAGAAGATCGAGATTGTGCCGATGCGGCTGAGCGGAGCGGGATCAGATTTTCCGCCGACGCCGGACGTGGCGGAGCGGTCGAAGCAGGATCCGCAATTTTTCACGGGAAGCTTGTGGTTGATGGAGTCGGGCGCCCTTAAGGTGCGCGTGTCGGTGGAGGGAAGTAAAGGAAAAGGGGAGCTGGCGGTGCCCGTACCGGCCTTTGCTCAGAGAACGCTGCCGATGGATCGTTCGCTGAGCGGCCTGCTGGGATTTCTGATGGTGTTTCTGGCGGTGGGGCTAGTGTTTATCGCGGGAGCGGCGGCGCGCGAAGGGAATCTTGAGCCGGGGGAAACGCCGTCCCATGCAAGGAAGCAGCGCGCGCGGATCGTCATGGTGATCACTGCGGTGATCGTGTTCGGAATTATTTATTTGGGCAAAGCCTGGTGGGGCGTGGAAGCTTCGAACTACAGGCGCGGCGTGAATTTCTTCAAGCCCCCGGAGGCTGAGACGCAACTTGAAAATGGAAACCGGCTGGTGATTCACGCGAAGGGGCAAGACCCCGCGTGGTCAAAGCGCGTGGATATGGGCGAGGTAATTCCCGATCACAATCATTTGATGCATCTGTTTTTGATCAGCACGCCGGGAATGGAACGCATGTGGCATTTGCATCCGCAGCGCAGCGACGAGGGAGCATTTGTCGAGGACTTGCCGGACATGCCGGCTGGTCATTACGAAGTTTTCGCGGACATTGTGGACAAAGCGGGATTTCCGTGGACGCTCGTGGGGCAGACGGACTTGCCGCAGATTCATGGGAAGCCGATGACCGGGGACGACTCGACCTGGGATGGCGCTCCCTTGGCGGCGCAAGCGGGAGACACGAATGTTGCTCAGCTTGCCGACGGATACAAGATCGTTTGGGAGCGGGGAAGCGCCTCGCTGGTTGCGAATGCGGCGATGGTTTTTAAGTTCAAGCTTGAGGATAAGGATGGGCAGCCCGCGAAGGACATGGAGCCGTACATGGGCATGGCGGGCCATGCGGAATTTGTGAGTTCGGACATGAGCGTGTTCGCGCATATCCATCCGGCCGGTTCCGCTTCGATGGCGGCGCTGGAGCTGGCGAACGGGAATCCCGCCGCGGCGATGGGCGGAGACATGCGCGGCATGGCCATGCCGATGCAGACCGGAGCGTTGGATCCCGAAGTAAGTTTCCCGTATGGTTTTCCGAAACCGGGCGAATACAGAATTTTTGTCGAGGTCAAACGGGCCGGCCAAGTCGAGACTGGCGTCTTCGACGCCCACGTCCAATAACCCAAGGTAAAATAACGAAGTCGCGCGCCAAACTCAGTGCGTCCTGTCGCGCCGTTGAGGCAGTTTATCGCTTGCCAGGTCGTTTCTGGCGGGTCTAAGCTGTGCGCAACGGTAACACGTGATGGGGGATCCATGAAGCGCGCAGGGTTTTTGTTCGCTCTTGGGATGTGTTTGCTGCTGCCACTGGCCGCAGCGCCTCTTGCCCGTGCTCAAGAGCTCCCCAACCTGCCTGCGATCACTCCCGAGGACCTGACGCTGAAGGATAACCCGGCCTCAAAAGGTTCGGCGGCGATGATTCTCTATTACGCGGTGGACACGGACAATCGCAATGGGACCGAAACGGAGTCCTTTCGAATCAAGGTGTTTCAGGACGAAGGAAGGAAGTACGCCAACGTTGAAATTCCGTATTACGATAAACTGACGCAAGTGGAGGAGATCAGGGCCCGCACCATTGGGCCAGACGGAACGATAGCGGAGTTCACGGAACAGGCCTACGACCGGGAGATCGTGAAGGCCAAGAAGATTCGAGTGAATGCCAAAGTGCTGACGCTGCCGAACGTCCAAATTGGGACCATCATCGAGTATTCCTATCGTCTGCACTATAAGGAAAAAATTCCGGATGTCTTCCGGCATCCAGCAGGCTATTTGATTCAAGAGACCTACACGTATCCGGCGGCAGAGTGGGAGATCCAGCGGAGCCTGTTTGTGCGTCACGGGCACTTTACGTTGCACCCTGTGAAGGGCGCGGAGATCCAGGATTTCTATGTAGCTCTGCCGACCAACGCCAAACGGCAGAAGTTGAATGACGGTACCTTCCAAATCGATATTGACAATGTTCCCGCCTACGAGGAGGAGGAAGATTCGCCGCCGGAACAAAACGTGAAGATCCGGGCCAACCTGTTTTACGTAGTCGGCTTTTTCTCCGAAAATATGTACTGGAGTGGGGTGGCCAGGCGCAACGCAGAGGCGGTGGATAAATTCATAGGCAAGTCAAAGGCGATTCAGAAGGAAGCGGCGAGGCTGGTGACCGGCGCGGATTCCGATGAGAAAAAGTTGCGTCTGATTTACGACCGAGTGCAACAGATCCGCGCAGTGAGTTATGAGGCCTCGAAGACGGAAAAAGAGATGAAGCAGGAAAATCTCAAGGAGAACAACAGCGCGGAAGATGTGCTCACACACGGCTATGCCTACGCGAATGAGATCAATTTGCTCTTCGTGGCGCTGGCGAGGGCCGCAGGATTTCGAGCGGCTCCGGTGGCGGTAAGTTCGCGCAAGCTCGGTTTTTTTATGAATGGCTATCCCAACGAACGGCAGCTGAATGCCATGGTTGTCCTCGTGCGTGTTGGGCAAG
Organism: uncultured Acidobacteriota bacterium; assembly: GCA_963804545.1. Lineage (GTDB taxonomy): Bacteria > Acidobacteriota > Terriglobia > Acidiferrales > UBA7541 > Acidiferrum. The sequence goes on along the minus strand of CAWDQW010000002.1, from coordinate 860,053 downwards.
GCTCGGTCTACCTGGATCCGGCGACGCGATTTTGCCCGTACGGATTGCTTCCCTGGGACGAAGCGGACACGGGCGGCGTATTGGAGGATTCCGACCATCCGGCTCTCGGAAGCATACCTGCGTCCAAGAGCAAGGAAGCCATGGTGAGAAGGGAGGCAAACCTCAAGTTAAGCGCCGATGGAGGTCTCAGCGGGCGAGTCGTGTTTCTCTATTTTGGACAAGAAGCGCTGAGCGAGAGGTTGGAAGCGATTCGCGAAGATGAGGCGGAGCGCCGGAAGGGGCTGGAGGAATCCCTGAAGACCATGCTGATGCAAGGCGCGACGGTGAAGTTGGTCAAGGTCGAGGGATGGGAAGATTCAGGAGTTCCCCTGCGGGCCGAATTCGAGGTGGATATTCCCAATTTTGCTGTGCCCGTGGGCAAGCGGCTAATTCTGCCGGTTGGGGTTCTTCATGCTCATGAAAAAAATCCATTGGCGACGCCCCGGCGCACACACTCTGTTTATTTTGGCTACCCGCATGAATCCTATGAGGAGGTGCGGATGGAGATGCCAGCCGGAATAGAAGTGGAGTCGCTGCCGACGGACACGAAAACGGATCAAGGGGCGGTGTACTATGAGTTTTCCTCGAAAAAAGAAGGCAACACGATTCAAATGATGCGCACGTTTCGGATTTCCGGCTCTCTCTATCCACTGGCTCAGTACAGCAAGTTGAGTTCGTTTTATGACCACGTCTTAGAGGGCGACGGCCGCCAGGCCGCTCTTCGGGTTGCTGAGGCACAGAATCCCAACTGATTTGGAACGGCAAGCTTTCGCAGTGGACCTCGCGGATCGTGATACAGTTTTCTTCCAACACGTCGGCGTTGGAATACTCCGGGAGGAATCCGTGGCGTATCGGGATTTGCGGGAGTTTGTCCAGAAGCTGGAGAAGGAAGGGGAGCTGAAGCGGATACGCGCGGAGGTGGACCCGATTCTGGAGATTTCGGAAGTGACGCAGCGCGTGGCGCGAGACAAGAACCGGCTGCCCGATAGCGTCGGTCCAGCGTTGCTGTTTGAAAAGCCCAAGGGCTCGCGCGTGCCGCTGCTGGTGAATACGTTTGGCAGCGTGCGGCGGATGGCGCTGGCGTTTGAAGTAGGCGAACTGGACGAGGTCGCGGCGCGCATTCAGGGATTTTTGAAGATGGATACGCCGCAGGGACTGTTCGACAAAATCAAGATGTTGCCGAAGCTGGCCGAGCTTGGATCGTTCTTTCCGAAAAACATAAAAACGGGCGCTTGCAAGGAAGTGATGCATCACGGAAAAGACGTAAACCTTTTCGATTTCCCGATTTTGAAATGCTGGCCGCAGGATGGCGGGCGATTCATCACGTTTCCGCTGGTGTTCACGAAAAATCCGGAAACGGGGAAACGCAACGTCGGAATGTACCGCATGCAGGTCTATGACGAGCGCACTACGGGCATGCATTGGCAGACGCAAAAACACGGCGCCGAGCATTTCCGGCGCGCGCGGGCGAAAAATCCAGAAGGACGAATTGCGGTGAGCGTGGCGATTGGCGCCGATCCTGCGACGGCGCTCTCCGGGATGCTGCCGATTCCTCCGGACCTGGATGAAATGATGTTTGCGGGATTTTTGCGGCGCGAACCGGTGGAGATGGTGACATGCGAGACGAACGATCTGGAAGTGCCAGCGAACGCGGAAATCGTGCTGGAAGGCTACGTCAATCTAAACGAGATGCGGACGGAAGGCCCGTTCGGCGACCACACGGGATTTTATTCGCTGGAAGGGGAATATCCGGTTTTTCACGTGGAATGCGTGACGCACAAGAAGGATCCGATTTATTTGACGACTGTGGTAGGCCCGCCGCCGCAAGAAGACTATTACATGGGTTATGCGGTGGAACGCGTCTTCTTGCCCGTGATGAAGATGCAATATCCCGAAATCACAGATGTCGCCATGCCAGCCGAGGGAATTTTTCACAATTTGATGATTGTGGCGATTCGGAAGTCGTATCCGGGGCACGCGCGGAAAATCATGAACGCGATTTGGTCGCTGGGGCAAGCGATGTTCACGAAAGTCATTGTGGTTGTGGATCACGACGTGGACGTGCACAACTACAGTGAAGTGGTGTGGAAAGCATTGTGCGCGCTCGATCCGGAAAGAGACGTGCAATTTTCGCTGGGGCCAGTGGATACGCTGGATCACGCGCAGAGAATGCAGGACTACGGTTCGAAAATGGGAATCGACGCCACGCGCAAGTGGGAAACGGAAGGTTTCACGCGCCCGTGGCCGGATGAAATCAAAATGGATGAAGCAACGCGCGCCCGCATCGCCGCTATTTGGAAAACGCTGCAATTGTGATATTCGGCGGACGGAAGCAGGCGGACTGCCTACAAAGAATAACCGTCCCTAGGGACAGGCAGAAAGCGCGAAAATATACAATTAGTTGTGGTTATTTGTAGATATGCCCACAACTCATAGTACGAACAACCCCCAATACCCCAGAACTGCCTAAGAATAGGGGTAGTTTTAAGGCAACTGCGGTAGAGAATCCCTTGACGCTCTGAGCTTTTCAATGGGATAAACCTTGCACGGGCCGCACCTCGAGTTATCCGCAGCGCTAGTAGGGGTGCCCTTGACGGTGGTGGGGTTGGCGTGAGTTCGGGCGCCAGGGTGACGTTCCTCGTGATTGAATCGCGTGAAGTGATGAATGTGAGACAGGCGTCGCAGTATCTGGGCATCTCCCCGGATACCCTGTACCGTTACATCACCGAAGGCGAAATTCCCGCGTTCAAACTGGGTAATCGTTGGAAACTGCGTAAGACGATTCTGGATCGCTGGATGGAACGGAAAATGAGCCAAGCGCATGCGAGGCGCCGATAGTTTGCCGACAGTGAAGGCGAAAGAGGCCGCGATATGTTGGGAATGGGCAAAAAATCAAGGCAGCTGGTAGGGCTGGATATCGGCTCAAGCTCGATTAAGGCAGTGGAGCTGAAGTCGACGAAAGCAGGCTACGAGCTTGTTAGCTTTGGTATGGAAACGCTGGCGCAGGACACGGTCGTGGATGGCGCGATCATGGATGCGCCGCAAGTGGCCAACGCGATCAGCAAGATTTTCGATGCACAGCGAGTGAAGACCAAGAATGTGGCGACCTCGGTTTCCGGACACTCGGTGATTGTGAAGAGGGTGCCGCTACCATTGATGACCGAAGAAGAGTTGTACGACCGCATCCCTTCGGAAGCCAGCCAGCACATTCCGTTCGATATTGCCGACGTGAATCTCAGCTACCAGTTACTGGAGTCGATGGACGCGCAGATGGACGTCCTTCTGGTGGCCGTTAAAGAAGGACAAGATTCTGAACCACACCAACGTGCTGGCGCAGGCGGGCAAGACGCCGGTTGTGGTGGATATCGATGCGTTCGGCTTGCAGAACTGCTTTGAAGTGAATTATGAGCCGGATGCGGGGCAAACGGTGGCGCTGCTGAATATTGGCGCGAGCGTCATGAACATTAATATCGTCCGCGGCGGCGTGCCGCTGTTTACGCGCGACGTCAGCGTGGGCGGCAACCAATACACCGACGCATTGCAAAAAGAACTGGATCTGAGCTTCGAGGATGCCGAGCGCCTGAAGAAGGGCGATACGCTGCCCAGCGTGACCGACGAGCAGAAGCAGCAAATTCTGCGCAGCGTCTCGGACATTCTTACTCTGGAAATTCAGAAGACCTTCGATTTCTTCCGGGCGACGGCGAGCGGTGAAAATATTCAACGCATCGTCGTGGCGGGCGGAACGGCGCGCGTTCCTGGGCTGGTGGACTTGCTCAGAGAAGAATTTGCCATGCCCGTCGAGGAGTTGAATCCTTTCCGGAAAGTGCTCGTCAATCCCAGCCGGCACAGCGATGACCAAATCCGCGAGATGTCGCCGCGGCTGGCCATTGCCGTGGGTCTGGCACTGAGGAGCTTTGACTAACCATGATCCGCATAAACCTTCTCGGACAAATTACGGCCGAAAGCATCGCGCACGGCCGGTCGATACGGGGGCCGCGCTTCCTGTGCTATTTATTGGCGCCGGCTTGGTTCTCGGCGTTCTGGTTCTTGGTTTTCTCTACTATTCGTGGCAACAGCAGCTCAACACCGAGAACAGCAAGATTAAAACGCTGCAAGCGCAAAAAACGGACCTCGAAAGCATTAAGCAGCAAGTGGAAGCTTTCGACAAGCAGAAGCAAGTCCTGCAACAGCGAGTGACGACGATCGAACAGTTGCAGCGCGACCGCACGGGCGGGCAAGATTTGCTGGACATGGTGGCGAACACGGTTTCGCGCACGGAAAATCTTTGGCTGACGACCATGACCCGAAAGGGCACGAACCTGACCATCGAGGGTTCTTCGGCTTCCGTCAACGCCGTGGCGAATTTCATTACCGCGCTCAAGCGTTCGGGGTACTTCCAAAAGGTGGAAATCAAGGAAACCAAGCAGGACGACAAAACACGTCGGTGCAGACATTCAATTTCCAGCTTTCTGCTGAAATCACTCCGCCGCAGATAGTTTCAGCTCCGCCGGCGCAGGCGAAGCCGGCGAACGTGCCGGCGAAAGCCGCGCCAGGCGCGACTCCGGCCAAGAAGGGATAAGGGAAGACCATGGCCAATCCGTTTCGAGACATGTCGGTGTTCATGCAAGGGCTGGTGGCGGTAGCCATCGCGGTGGTGGTCCTTCTTCTGGGAGTTTATATTCCGCTTTCTCCCGTGGCCCAGGAGCGCGATTCCGTGGACAAGGCCGTTCAGCAGCGCTCTACTCTTGAATACCGAAGTGCAGCAATTGCAGGTTTACAGGCAGCGTTACGGCGAATTGAAACAGCAGATGGATGCGCTTTCCAAACAGCTCGATACGCTGAAGACGATCGTTCCTGAAGAAAAAGAGACCGACGAGTTCATCCGCTTGCTGCAGGGAGCGGCTGCCGCGTCCAACGTGCAGCTGCGCCGCTTGACCGCGGAGGCCATCGTCCCGCAAGGAGTTTCATTACGAAATGCCGTTCGAAGTACAGGCGGACGGGCCGTATTTCAACCTCATGGACTTTTTCGGACGTTTGGGCCGGCTGTCCAGAATCATCAACGTAGGCGATTTGGAGTTTGCGGATCCAGACAAGTCCAAGGGCACCAAGTATCCGGTGCGTCCTGGAACGACGGTATCTGCGATTTTTACGGCAACGACTTTTTTTACCAAGCCAGCTGATGTGGGTCCAGCCCCTGGAGCACCGGGAGCGAAGTCCGCAGTCAAGCCGGCGGGGAAATAACCCTTGAGCGGGAATGAGCGATCTATGCGTTCAGCACTAACTCTCGTACTAGGGATTTTGCTCGCAGCAGCCGCACCTGGGCTGCGTGCGCAAGCCAATCCTTCGGCTCCGGCCGGCGCGAAGCCTGCGCCAGGAGCAGCAGGCAAGGCGCGCCGCAGGCTGGGAAACCGGCGGCAGCGGGGGCGAAAAAGCCCGCAGCAAAGCCCGCAACGCAATAAAGTGGCGAAGGCTCCCAGGCCCGCCAAACCTGTCGAAGAAGCGGTGAATCCAGACTCGCCGCAGGCAGGCGAGGACAAGTCCTTCGCGGCGCGATCCTTTGAATCTCTGGTGGCGCGCCAGCAGGCGCAGAAGAATGCGACGGCGGCGCTTCCTCCAGGCAAAGCGGGGCTGCAAGTGAGCACGCTGAGGCTGGATGGCATCGTGAAAGCGCCGAACGGCATGATTGCCGTGGTAACCAACCCTCAGGCGCGGACTTATTTTCTCCGTGAAGGCGACCAGCTTTACGACGGACGCGTGGAAAAGATTGCGATGGATGGCGTTTCGTTCCATGAAATCGGGAAAGATGCGTTTGGCAAGCCCGTGGAACGCCAAGTGAACAAGAGAATTTACTCCAGTGCAGGAGAACAGCAATGAAGACGAATTGGCCCGCCTTTCGGGGTGGCTTCCTGATCCTTTCGAGCGCAGTGTTGGGCGCAAGCCCGATGCTCGCGCAGACGCAGGAGCCCGCCGGCGCGACCGCGGCATCCGCGGTGATCTCCAGCGTGGCGATTACGCAAGCGCCGCAACGCGCCAGTGTGCGTGTCGAAGGCGAAGGGCGGCTTGATGTCCGCGTCTCGCGAATGCAGAATCCGGAGCGGTTAGTGCTGGATTTCTCCGGCGCTCGCCTGGCGGTCGATAAGACCGTGATCCCAGGCGTTTCGGAACCTGTTCGGGACGTGCGTCTCGGCCAGTACCGGCCCAATGTTGCGCGCGTAGTCGTCGACCTGACTGGCGTTGCTCCCTACCAGATTTCGCATGACGGGGCAGCCGTAGTGGTCCTTTTTGACGCGCAGCCGGAGGCACCCAGCGCGGCCCCTGCCAATCCTCAGACCGTGACTTCGACGGAAGAAGCAGAACCCGCGTACGTCGTTTGCATACAGCGCGGCAGCGCCACGTACCAGCGGACGTTCCGCGAATTCCTTGCAGATTCCAGCTCCTCGCTTCGCTTTGCCCGGCGAACTGACCCAGCCCTCATTCACCCTGGCCTCTTTCGGCGGGTCGAATGAGCCAGCGCGTCCGGCAACAGCGCAAGATGCGGCGCAGCAAGCGGCCCAGGCGTCGAATGCAGCGGCCAATAAAATGGCGGCATCGTCGGCGCAGGCGCAGCGGATCGCAGGCGTCGGCTCCTCCAGCAGCCGCTGGAAGGTACACGGGAGAGCCCATCTCCGTGAACCTCAAGGACGTCGATCTGCGGGATTTTTTCCGGCTGATCCACGAGATTAGCGGGTTGAACGTCGTTCTCGACCCGGCGGTCAAGGGCACTTTGACGATCGTTCTCGATGAAGTCCCCTGGGATCAGGCTCTGGATATCGTTCTCCAGAACAACGGCCTCGACAAACAGCTCAACGGAAACGTGCTGCGCATTGCGACACGCACCACTTTGAAGAACGAAGCGGAAACCCAGCGCGACCTCGAAAAGGCTCAGGCGGAAGCCATCGCTCCCGTGACCGTAACGCGCGTCCTTAGCTACGCGAAAGCGGCCACTATGAAGGACACGCTGAAGAAATTCCTCAGTGCGCGCGGCGATATCCTTTCGGATGACCGTTCGAACCAGATTATCATTCGCGATATTCCGTCCGTGATTCCGACCATCGACAATCTTCTCCACCAGCTGGACCGCAAGTCGCAGCAAGTGGAAATCGAAGCGCGCGTGATTTCGGCATCTCGCGCTTTCTCCCGCGATATCGGCACAGAACTGGGCTTCTCCGGCCAGAGCACCACCACCGCATAACCAGAACACATTCTACGGCGCGCCTCAGGTTGGCGTCAGCCCGGGTCCGATCAACTCGACGCCTCCGCCACCACTCATCTCCGTTCCGACCAATACCAGCGGCGGCGGCCCGGCGAGCGGTATTCCGCTGGCCACCAGCTTGGCCGCGGGCGTTCCCACGAGCGGCGCCGGATACTCTTTCTCGGTCAGCGAACTTCGCTCTCGACTTCTTCATCACCGCCGCCGAAGCTAAGGGCGTCGGCAAATTGCTCTCGAAGCCGCGCATCGTGACGCAGAACAACGAAAAAGCGGTGATCAAGCAGGGCGTCAAGCTGCCCATTCAGACGACGATCAACAATACGATTTCGGTGCAGTTCATCGACGCCGTGTTGCAACTGGAAGTCACGCCGCAGATCACCATCGAAGGCACGATCTTCATGGACGTGCTTGTCGAAAACACGCAGATCGATCAAGGTATTCCGCGCGTGCAAGGTATCCCGGCTTTGGACACGCAGTCCGCGCAGACCAAAGTGCTTGTTCCGGACGGCGGCACGGTCGTGATTGGCGGCATCATCGTCAACACACAGAACGTGAACATCCAGGAAGTTCCGGTCGTCGGCAGCTTGCCGCTGATCGGCAACCTCTTCAAGCGCACAACCGTCTCCATCCAATCGCAGGAGTTGCTGTTCTTCCTGACGCCGAGAATCATCCCGGGGTAAGTTCCACCGGGATTTCCTGGGTGCGGCTGAGCAACGCGGTATCGGCAGTCCACTGGACTTTAGATTAGAAAAGGCCGTCCTCTTAGGCATCTTTGCGGAAACGATTCGCGAAAGATGCCAAAAGAAGACGGCCTTTTTGTCTGAGAGCGCCGCACTCTAGTTTCAACTTCCAGGTTTAGCTTCGCTCTGACTCCGGCGCAATGGCCAAGAGCAGTCGACCTTCGATGGCGAACTCGCGCTTCGCGATGGGGTGAACCGACATTGCGAGGTATGTTGCGCTGCGGAGTTTCAGCGTGCCACTCGCAAGTCCGATGAACGGGCAGCCGTTCTGCCTGAGGAGCAGTGTCTCGCTCGAAGCACCTAGTGTTTAATGAATCGGTTGGACGATGGTCGACATGCAGCCTTAGGACCGCGCAAGCCCTACGGCCAACAACCGAAGAGGCAGTCCCAGGGAGTTCCCAGGTGCGCCATCTGCGGGTAGCAGCGCACGAAAAAAATGCCTGCGGCCAGCAACAAAAGGAGGCTGATGCGCAGTCCAAAGATGCGCGCCGGCAAGCTGCGTAGAGCGACGGCGATGGCCACACCGAGGAACATCACGCAGGGATAGTAGTAGTAATAATAAAGCCCGCTCTGCGGCGTAACGGCCCACTGCAGAAAATTCGCGGCGAAAAGGAGCAGCACCAGCGCTTCGGGCAGCGCCATGGTTTTCCAGAAGCGCCGCAAGCAGAGGGCCAGCGCCAGCAGGCCCGTCCAGGCAACGAACGGATTGCCCACCAGGTAGGACAACGCACGAAAGGGGCTCAATTTGAAAGGCCAGGTGTACCACTTCGAGATCAGGAAGGGATTTGTGACGGTAGTGCGATTGAAATGCCACATGAAGACATTGATCGCCGCCAACTGATGAAGGCTGAAGGGGATGTGGAGCAGCCGGCAAAACGGCCAAAAAACGAAGCTGTAAGCCGCGGCGGGAGCCACGATCAAGGCGAGCAGCAGAAACGGAATCCCCATTTGGGCAATGTTGCGGGCGTGAGCCGAAAGGGAAGGATTGGACGCCGCAGGCTTGTAGCGCGAAACCAAAAAGAGCGCGAAAGCCACAAGAACATACACCGCCAGCGTATCTATGGCATTCCATTTACAAGCGCCCGCCAGACCCACCAACACTCCCGCGAGGCATAACAGTAATCTTCTCGTGCCGCGCTTTGACGGGCAGAACGACAGCCGCGGTGAAAGCCACCAGGCTCCACATCAGGAAAAACAACAGGAAGACATCTACCGTAGCGATGCGCGACATCACAAACAGAAAATTGTTAAAAAGAGCTAGCCCAGCCGCGAGGAACGCCAGCCCAGAATCCTGCAACAGCAGAAAGACCCACAGATAAACGGCAGCGACCGTCAGCGCCCCGCACACGGCCCCGGCGATGCGCCAGCCAAACGAGTTGTCCCCGGCAACCTTCATGCCCATCGCTATGATCATCCTGCCCAGGGGAGGTTTAGCGAGGGGCGGGGCGAAAGGCTCGGGGTTAGGTACGCCTTGAATCAGGGCCCGTGCCTCGGGAACAAAATAAGGCTCGTCGAAAAACATCGCTTTGGGTCTGCCGAGCCCGGGCAACAAAATCACCAAAGCGGCCAATGCGAAAAGCGAAGCCATCGCTAGCGGGCGACGCAGAATAGAAGCCTGGGCCGCGGTCGTGTCGGATAGATGCGCCTGACTGCCGCACATCCTGGGATAACGAAGCGGCATCGCTCTGGCCGGAGGAACCCGCAACAGTTCTGGGAGGGGCAGAGGGAGATTTGCTGTCCAGGAGCGGCATGGAATCATCTTAGCGGTGAGGGACAAAAGCGGCCCGTAGGTCGTGCTCCGTTTGTGCATAATGAGCCACTGTACTTCGCGGCAAGCGTTCGGCTAGCACATGCGCGCAGGACAGGAAATTCGCGGTTAAACTGAGTCGGGGGATCGTTGAGACTGCGGTCTCCCTCTTTCATTTATGAGTTCACCGTTCAAAACCCGGCGAAAAGCGCTCAACCGGCTAATTTCAGAGGCGAAGCTGGACGCTTTGGTGATCACTCATCCCGCAAACTGGTATTACCTGACCGGATTTACCGGGGAAGCCGGAGTGCTCATAGTGAGCGGTGGCGCGGCGACGCTCATTACGGACGGGCGATTCGCGACGCAAGTGCGCCAGGAGACCTCTTCTATCCGGCTGTTGCAGCAAAAAGGCTCCTTAATGGAGTCCACGGGGCGGCTGTTGCGCGAAAAGGCCATCAAGCGGGTGGGGTTTGAGCCAGGGCAGACCTCGGTGGCCCAGTTGCAACTCCTGCGCAAGGCGGCTGGGTCTCGCACAAAATGGATTTCCGCGCCTGGACTCATCGGGAGCCTCCGAGCTCGAAAAGAGCCCTCGGAGTTGGCCCGTATGCGTCAGGCCGCAATCCTGGCGGGGGACGTACTCACGGGAGCGATCAACCTGCTGAAGCCTGGCGTCATGGAAAACGAAATCGCCGCCGAGATCGAGTATCAGATGAGGAAGCGGGGCGCTTCCGGCCCTGCGTTTGAGACCATCGTGGCTTTTGGGGATCGTTCCGCGTTGCCGCATGCGCGTCCCACGGCCAAGCGACTGGGGAAAAATGAGTTGGTGGTACTAGACCTGGGTGCTATACTCGCGCACTATTGCAGCGACATCACGCGCACGGTGTACGTTGGCAAGGCGCCTGGGCGTGTGAAACAATGGTATAGGGCAGTTCTGGAAGCACAGATCGCCGCGATTGCGGCGGTAAGGGCTGGCGCGAGCTGCGGGGATGTGGACGCGGCGGCGCGGCAAGTTTTGGCCGGTTACAAACTGGACCGGCTCTTCACTCATAGCACGGGGCACGGACTAGGCCTGGAAGTTCACGAGGATCCCCGCGTCGCGCGGGGGCAAACAGTGCGGCTGGAGCCGGGATTCGTGGTCACGATTGAACCTGGGGTTTACATGGCGGGCGTCGGAGGAATTCGCATTGAAGATGACGTTGCCGTGCACGCAGAGAACACCGAAGTACTGACCCGCATACCGCGGGATCTCATCGAGCTTTGACACAGGCATGAAACGAAAACAGCCCTCGAAAGCAAAAGAAAGCTCTTCCATCGCGAGTCCAGAAGTCCAGCAAATCGAGCAACTCCTCCGCTTCATGAGCGAGCACAACCTGGAGGAGTTTGAGTACTCGAGGGGGGACTTGCGGATCCGGCTGAAGAAGCCGTCCGCTGGCGTGCCGATTTACTCGCGGCCCATGGGAGTGCCGGAGATCATCGTTCCGGGAGCGGCGCCGGAGAGGCCGGCGGCCGCCTCCGCAGAGCGGGGCGGCAGCGCCGGAGCCGCGGGCAACCGAAGACCTGCACCTTGTTAAGTCGCCGATTGTGGGCACCTACTACGAAGCGCCAAGCCCCGGAGCCGAAGCGTTTGTGAAGATTGGCGCGCACGTTGAGTCCGGGCAGACGCTGTGCATTGTCGAGGCCATGAAGCTAATGAACGAAATTGAATCGGACGAAAGCGGCGAATTGATACGCATCTTTGTCGAGAACGGGCAGCCTGTGGAGTACGGCCAGCCGCTCTTCGGCATCCGTCCCAGCCGGAAGAGGTAGCCGGCGCCCGAAGCCATGTTCCAGAAAATCCTAGTAGCCAATCGCGGGGAAATCGCGCTGCGGGTCATCTGTGCCTGCAAGGAACTGGGCATTTCCACGGTCGCGGTGTACTCCGAGGCGGACCGGAATTCGCTGCACGTGCGCTTTGCGGATGAGGCGGTGTGCATCGGGCCGCCGCGCAGCAGCGAGAGTTATCTGAATATCCCGCAAGTGATCAGCGCAGCGGAAATCACGAACGTGGATGCCATCCATCCGGGTTATGGGTTTCTTTCGGAAAACGCCAATTTCGCTAAGGTCTGCGAAGCGTCGGAGATCACGTTTATTGGCCCAACGCCCGAAGTGATCGAGATGATGGGCGAAAAGGACCGGGCGCGGCGGGAGATGAAGGCGCTGGGCGTGGCCACAGTTCCCGGAAGCGATGGCGTGATCGAAGGAGAAGAGCAGCTCGCGATAGAAGCTAAAAAGATCGGCTATCCGCTGATCATCAAAGCTTCCGCGGGAGGCGGCGGGCGCGGGATGCGCGTGGTTCATAAGCAGGCGGAGCTATTGAACGCTTACGAGACGGCGCGCAGCGAGGCGCAGCAAGCGTTCGGCACGCCGGACGTGTACGCCGAGAAATTCATCGAGCATCCGCGGCACATCGAATTTCAAGTACTGGGCGACCAGCACGGCAAAGTGATTCATTTGGGCGAGCGCGAGTGCAGTATTCAGCGGCGTCACCAGAAGCTTGTGGAAGAATCCCCTTCGCCGGTGATGGACGCCAAGAAGAGAAAAGACTTGGGCGCGAAGGTGGTTCGAGCTCTGGAAAAGGTCGGATATACGAACGCCGGGACCGTAGAATTTTTGATGGATGAAGACGGCTCGATCTATTTTATTGAAATGAATGCGCGCATCCAGGTGGAACACCCGGTGACAGAATTGGTAACCGGCGTGGACCTGATCAAGGCGCAGATTCGCATCGCGGCGGGCGAGGGGATGGACGACGCGGTCGGCGAGATGAATTTTTCGGGTCATGCGATCGAATGCCGCATCAATGCGGAAGATCCGGAGACCTTCGTGCCGTCGGCGGGGCGCATTACAACGTTTCAGGCTCCGGGGGGAACGGGTGTTCGCGTGGATTCGGCGGCGTATACGGATGCGGTGATTCCGCCGTACTACGATTCTATGATCGCGAAATTGATCGTGAAAGGGCGGGACCGCGCCGAAGCCATTGGGCGAATGAAGCGCGCGCTAGAGATGTTCGTGATTGAAGGAATCAAGACCTCCATTCCGCTGCACCGGCGGATTCTGGCGGACGCGGATTTTGCCGCTGGGCGCTTTGACACTCACTTCATCGAAAGATTGCTCGGAACAAACGGAAAATAAGTTTCTATGCGCCTTGTCCTCCCCAGGCTGTATGTGATACTAGACGCAGCGTTGATTACTTCCTCCGAAAGAGAATGCGCGGAAAGCCTGGCCCAAGCTGGAGTCCGTCTGCTCCAGTACCGGAACAAATCCGCTTCCTCGCGAAAGTATCTCGATTCCTCTCGCAAACTGGCGGATGCTCTGGGGCCGCAGGGCGTGTCCTTTTTTGTGAACGACCGGGCCGATGTGGCGTTCTTGGCCGGGGCGAGCGGCGTGCACGTCGGTCAGGATGATCTGGACGTCGAACAGGCGCGTCAGGTTGTGGGGCGCGACAAGCTGATTGGCGTATCGACTCATAATTTGGAGCAGTTCGAGCGGGCGGCGGCGAGTTCGGCGGATTACATTGCCGTAGGGCCGATTTTCGACACGTCCAGCAAGACGAATCCGGACCCAGTCGTGGGGTTGGATTTTCTCCGCAAGGTGCGCCCGCGTACGGCTAAACCCATTGTGGCTATAGGCGGAATCACGCTGGAACGCGCGGCGGCGGTGATTGAAGCTGGCGCCGACTCTGTTGCCGTCATCAGCGGCATTCTCAGCGCGCCCGATCCGGCGGAGCGTGCGCGGCAATACATCGAGACACTTGCATCCGCGAAACACGCGGCGGCGGTCTGAGGCATCTCCCGAATGGCTGACACTACGCATCCTCTGCCGCAAAGCCCCGCAAAAAATGAGCCGGGATTCGTGCGAGCGATCGGATTGTTTGACGGCACGATGATCGTGGTTGGCTCGATGATCGGCTCCGGCATCTTCATTGTGGCGGCGGACATTTCGCGACAAACCGGCTCACCGGGGGGCTTGCTGCTGACGTGGGTTTTGACGGGCTTGCTGACCGTTTCCGCGGCGCTTTCGTATGGCGAATTGGCCGCGATGTTTCCGCACGCCGGCGGGCAGTACATTTACCTGCGCGAGGCGTACTCGCCGCTGTGGGGATTTTTGTACGGCTGGACGCTGTTTCTTGTGATCCAGACGGGGACAATTGCGGCGGTCGCGGTGGGTTTTGCGCGGTACCTGGGAGTTCTGTTTCCCTCTATTTCGCCGAACACCTGGGTTGTTCCCCCCATCGCATTGGGGTCCAGGCTCGCGATAAGTCTCTCTTTACAACAGTTGGTTGGCGTCCTGATGATCGTTTTGCTCACGTTTTTGAACACCCAAGGTGTGCGCCTCGGCAAACTGATTCAGAACGTTTTTACCAGCGCAAAGGCATTGTCGCTCGTTGGCCTGATTCTTCTGGGGATTTTTGTCGGAAAAAACGCGGGCGCGCTGACCGAGAATTTCACGCACTTCTGGGCGATTCGTGGTGCAGTGCCCATTGAGCCGGGCGCGAATTTCCTGCGTGGCTGGATGCCGACGGTCACGGCGGCGAGCGGCGTGATTGGCTTGATTGTGGCCTTCGGCGTCGCGCAGGTCGGCTCACTTTTTTCCGCGGATGCGTGGAACAACATCGGGTTCACGGCCGCCGAAGTGAAGAATCCCAAGCGCGACGTGGCGCTCTCGATGGCTTTCGGTACTTGTATCGTCATCACGCTTTATTGCCTGGCAAATCTGGCGTATTTATTCGTGTTGCCGCTGGTGCAGATTCAGACTGCACCGGATGATCGAGTGGCCACAGCCGCGCTCAGCGCGATTTTTGGCGCGCCCGGAGCGGCGATCATGGCGGTGGCCATCATCATTTCGACATTTGGGTGCAACAACGGGCTGATTCTGGCGGGCGCACGCGTTTCGTATGCGATGGCGCGCGACGGACTTTTCTTCAAGTCCACGGGGAAGCTGAGCCACAAAGGCGTGCCGCAAAGCGCGTTGATCTTTCAGGGGATCTGGGTCGTCGTGCTGATTTTGCTGCGCACCCGCCGGATCGATGCCGCCGGGGCGGTCACTTACGGCAACTTGTACAGCGATTTGCTCAATTACGTGGTTTTTGCCGTGCTGCTATTTTATGTGCTGACAATCATCGGGATTTTCGTGCTGCGACGTAAGCGACCGGGCGCGGAGCGTCCATATCGCGCGTTTGGCTATCCGTTCGTGCCGCTGCTTTATATTGTGGCCGCAACGGTCATCATGATCGTGCTGCTTCTGTACCAAACGCAGACGGCTGGCGGCGGCTTGATCATCGTGCTGCTGGGGCTGCCGGTGTACTGGTTGTGGTCGAGGCGCCGTGGTTTGGCGAAAGAGGCCGCGCCCTCCGGCGACTAAATTGTGAAATTTTGTTGTAGGGGCGCGGCGTACCGCGACCCTACAATGTGCACGTCCAATTTGGCTGCAAAGCGGTGGCAGACGAGATTCGGGCGCAAACCGCCTAAAGGAGGAGTTGCATGGGCAACCCCTTGTTCGCGACGAAGTCGATGACCACGCTTATGAATGAGGCGGGGGAGACTGGCGAAAACAGCCTTAAGCGTGCGCTCGGCCCGGTTAACTTGATCACGCTGGGCATCGGAGCCATCATCGGCGCCGGTATCTTCGTGCTCACCGGTTCGGCGGCCGCGCTGTATGCCGGCCCGGCAATTATGTTGTCGTACGTGCTTGCCGGAGTCGGCTGTGCGTTCGCCGGATTGTGCTACGCGGAATTTGCGTCGATGATTCCGATCGCCGGTTCTGCCTACACCTATGGGTATGCCACACTCGGCGAGCTGGTCGCCTGGATTATCGGTTGGGACCTCATCCTGGAGTACGCCTTTGGAGCTGCGACCGTGGCCAGCGGGTGGAGCAGTACGCTGGTGGCCTTTCTGCAAGACTATGGAATTAACCTGCCGCCGCAAATTTGTGACGTGCCGGGAGCGAAGTGGGTTTTTCTGGATGGCCGCTGGTCGCCTCTGGCAACGCTGAGTTTGAGCGCGGATCAATTGACGGGGTTACCGACGGCCACGGCCAAATTCAACTTGATCGCTTTCCTGGCGATTCTCGCGGTCACGACTATCCTGATCATCGGCATCAAGGAATCGGCTAACTTCAACACCGGAATCGTATTCGTGAAGCTGATCGCAGTCCTGACGTTCATTGCCGTCGCGATCCCCTTTGTCCTTCATCATCCTGACCTTGCGCACGCGAACTGGAAGGTCTTTGTTCCCCCAAACACGGGAAGTTTTGGCTCGTTCGGGTGGTCCGGAGTTTTGCGTGGCGCCGGAGTAGTGTTCTTCGCTTATATCGGGTTTGATGCCGTTTCCACGGCCGCGCAGGAGGCGCGAAACCCGCAGAAGGACATGCCCATCGGCATCCTCGGGTCGCTGGCCGTGTGCACCGTTCTGTACCTGATTGTGTCCGGCCTTTTGACCGCCACGGTGAATTACTCACGCTTAAACATCGGCGCCCCTGTCTCACTTGCGATGCGGGTGACTGGTGTGAAATGGGGAAGCTACGTTGTAAATGCTGGCGCGCTCGCCGGTCTCAGCACGGTGATGCTTGTCATGATGCTCGGACAATCGCGTGTCTTTTATTCCATGGCGAAGGACGGTTTGCTGTGGAAATGGGCCAGCGATATCCATCCGCGTTTTCGCACGCCCTGGAAGTCCACGGCGATTGTTGGGATTCTCGTTGCGTTCGTGGGAGCGCTGGTGCCCATCGGCGATCTTGGACAGCTTGTGAGCATCGGCACGCTACTGGCTTTCGTCATCGTGTGCGCGGGAGTGTGGATACTTCGGGTCAGGCGGCCGGAGCTTGTGAGGCCGTTTAAGACTCCGCTCGTTCCGCTGGTGCCCATTCTGGGAATGATTGTGTCGCTCGGATTGATGGCGGGGCTAAAGGCCGTCACCTGGATACGACTGGTGGTCTGGCTGGTCATCGGCCTAGTGATTTATTTCACCTACAGCGTGAAACACAGCAAGGTGCGCAATCCGGCAGGGTAGCGGCTGGATGGCCTGCCCCCACCCCGGGGGGGTGCGCAAGTTATGAAGTAAGCGGATGAAAATAAGCGAGTTGTGGGAATTCCTGCGTGTTTGCAAGGCGCGCATCGAATGGCATGCCGCGAAGGGGCGGCAGGCAGGCCCCTACCCCACTTTTGCGTAAGTATTCATTCTAAAGACGCTTAAAGTGCTTTGTTTTGTTACACTTTTGTAAGTGTTGATTTTAAAGAGGTTCAGAAACCACGTCCCCACCGAAAAACTGGGTAGTGCTGTGCGCGATACTCCTCGGGGGGAATTGGCTGGGCGCGGCTGGAGCCAATAAAAAAACGCCAATCTGGAGATTGGCGTTGCCGGGAACGATTCGCACGTTTACCTGAAAACTACTATACGCCGGCGCCATCCGTTTGTCAATAACAAAAATGGGGAAAATGGGGAGCTAAAGCGGGGAGATTGGGAGAATTGCGCGGGTCCTTGGGGCACTCCCGCTCGAAAGAGTCAGAAAGCGGGAGGAGGGCGACTCTTCCTTTCCGTTGGGGGAGGTTCTGGTAAAGTAGTGTTTCGCTTTAGTGCCCGATGACTGCTCTGCCTGCGAAACTGAGAAAGATTTGGCGCCGCCTCTCGCGGATCGATATTCTTGCCATTCTTTTGATCCTTGGCGGAGCGACTTGCGCGTTTCTCGATCTCAGCGGAGGACTCGCCAGCTTTCTAAAATTTTTCGGAATCATTGCAGGGTCTATGGGGTTTTTCGGTTTGCTGGCTGGTGGCGAACGCGGCTGCTCTGGAGCCTGCGTAACCGGCTGATCGTCGCGTATCTTTTCATCGCCGTCGTCCCCATTCTGCTGATTTTGACGCTCGTGGTGCTTGCCGGCCAAATTCTGTATTCGCAGCTTGGGGCCTATCTGCTTTATGACGACATCCACCAGCGTATCGCGATGATGGACGACGTTACCGATCACATTGCTGCGGCGCACGGACTCTGCCGAAAGGAATTTCGGAAGAAGAATCGGAGCAGTGTACTAGCCGTCACAGTCCCATATGGTTCACGACCAGGAACTCCCAGGTTTGAGCATCGATTTCTCCAATGACCCGTCCTTGCTGAAGAAAAGTTGCGGGTACGGGAAAAACTCCGTTCGCTGGGCTTGTCGAAGAAACCGACACGCTTTACTTGATGAGCATGCGGGAGATGCCAGAACCGCATGGCGTTCGCGTGGCGACTCTGCGGGTCCCTGTTTCTCCAGAATTTCTAGCTACGATTGCACCTGATCTCGGAGCGATTCAATTGAACCTCACGCGGCGATTCGAGGGTGGCATCGCGCCAGGGATTCTTTACACTTCGGGCGACACACAATACGAAACTACCAGGCGAATTCCTGCGCGGAACAGGGTGCTTCATCCTGCATCTCATTGGTGATCGACCCCTCGATCACCGGATTCTCCGCGGCTTGATGCGGTTTATGTGGGAACGCGGCGGATGTTTGATCCGCGAAGGCCGGTGCTGGTCACTTTCAATGCGCGACCCTCGCGTTTGAACGGACGAATTTTTGCGTCGCTCGGGGAGCTGAGCGGTTCGTTGCAATCGGGTTCATTGTTATCAGCGTTAGTTTTCTGCTGATCGAGATTGCGGCGCTGATTACGGGAATCGTGATGACGAGGCGCATCACCAAGGCGGTAAGCGATCTCCATCAGGCGACAAAATACGTGAAGAACCGGGATTGGACGCATCGCGTGACGGATCGAGCGCAGGGACCAGCTTGGAGATCTCGGCGAATCGTTTAATGACATGACGGGCTCGATCAGTGGCTTGTTGGAAGAATCAGAAAAACGGCAGCGGCTGGAAAATGAGCTTTCCATCGCGAGTGAAGTGCAGAACCAACTTTTTCCGCAGAAGCTGCCGTCGGTCCAGGGAGTCGAACTCGAAGCAATTAATAAAGCGGCGCGAACGGTAAGCGGGGATTATTATGATTTCATTCAGCTGAGCCCGACGCATCTGGCTATTGCGCTGGCGGATATTTCGGGGAAGGGAATTTCGGCGGCATTGTTGATGGCCAGCTTGCAGGCGGCGCTGCGCAGCCAGCTTCTGGCGGCCGGCAGCGAACAGATGAGCATGGCAGAGCTAGTCGGACGGCTGAACATGCACATGGTGCGAAATACCGCCGACGACCGGTTCGCGACTTTTTTCATCGCGGTGTATGACTGTACGACGCGCACGCTTCGTTATACGAATGCGGGGCATCTGCCGGGATTCCTGATTTCCAATGGGACGTCAAGCATCTGGACAAAGGCGGAATGGTCCTTGGGGTGATGGAGGATTACGTGTACGAAGAGGGCTCCGTGATAGTTCCTCCCAACGCGCTGCTTGTGGAATACAGCGACGGATTGGTGGAACCGGAAAATGTTTACGGGGAAGAGTTCGGCATCCGGCGATTGCAGGAAGCGGCGATTCGTGTGCAAAGTTCGGCACCACGGGTGGTGGGACAATCGCTGATGATGGCGGCGGAAGAGTGGGCGGGCACGCCGGAGCAAGCGGACGATATGACGGTGGTTGTCGCGCGACTTCGGTAGGCGCTGGGGGCGCGGAATACTGTTAGGCAACCATCGCATGGGCCGCGGTAGTTGCGGGTTTCGCGAGTGGGCTATACTGAAAAGCTTTCCGTAGTTGTGGACGAGGGGAAGAATGTCGCTGGTTGATCGCGTGGCCCTGATCACTGGAGGAAGCCGGGGAATCGGGCGGGGCATTGCCGTCCGTTTGGCGCAAGAGGGCGCGCGTATCGCGATCTCGTATCGCTCGAACAAGACGGCCGCGCAGCACGCATTGCGGCAACTGCAAGCGAGCGGCGCCGATTGCGTGGCAGTGGAAACGGATGTCACCGATGCGGCGAAAGCGGAGCAGTTGGTCAGACTGTGGCGGATCGGTATGGGCGGATCGATATCCTGGTCAACAATGTGGGCGGGTTTCGCTGGGGGACGCTCGCGGAATCTTCGCTGGAGGACTGGGAAGGCATCTTTACTTCGAATTTATCGAGCGTTCTGTATGTCAGCCGGGCGACGTTGCCGCATATGCGGAAAGGGCGCTGGGGCCGCATCGTGAATCTGGGAGCGGTGGGAGCGGAGCGGGCTTTTGGGCAAGCCAAGATTTCGGCGTATGCGGCGGCTAAAGCCGCGGTTGTGGCGCTGTCGCGTTCGCTGGCGCTGGAAGAGGCGAAGAACGGGATTACCGTGAATGTGGTGAATCCCTCGAGCATCGATGAAAAAGAATTGACGCTGAGCGAGGCGCGGCGGATTCGCGATGCGCGATTTCCGATTGGGCGGCCGCCGACGGTCGAAGATGTGGCCGCGGCGGTGGCGTTTTTTGTGTCCGACGAAGCGGAGTACGTGACGGGCCAAGTGGTGAACGTTAGCGGCGGATGGATGCTCTGACTGCATGCTATCGAAGCATGCTGTGAACTGCGCTGAATTTTTTTCTATGAAAGCCCTTACTGCAGACGAGATGCGCGAGGTCGACCGGCTTACGACCGAGGTATTTGCGATTCCCAGTTCACAATTAATGGAAAACGCCGGGCGAGCCGCCGCGGACGCGGTGCGTGGGCGAATTGTGGGCGGTGGCGTAAAGGATAAGGACGCGTGTGACTGTGCTGTGCGGCAAGGGAAACAACGGAGGGGATGGATTTGTCGTTGCGCGCCATTTGAAGAACCAGAAACTGGCAACGAGCGTGATTCTGTTCGGAAAGAAGGAGGATGTTCGCGGGGACGCCGAGAAAAATCTTAACGAAATGGCTGGAAGCCGGCGGAGAAATTGAGTTCGTAGAGGGAGTAGCCGGATTGGGAGAGAGCGTGGCCGGGAGTGTGTGAGTCGCACGTGATTGTGGATGCGATGCTCGGAACCGGGCCTGAAAGGGGCCGCGAGCGGCGCAATCGCGCGGCCATTGCGGACGTGAATGAAAGATCACGCAAGGCGACGGGAAGCTTGGCCCGCGCTGATTCTGGCGGTAGATACGCCTTCGGGACTGCCTTCCGATGGAGAAGCTCCGGAAGGGCCGGTGCTGGCGGCTCACTGGACGACGACGTTTACCGCGCCGAAGGCCGGGCAACTGACAGGACCGGGAGCGGAAGCGTGCGGGACGCTGCAAGTGGTGAGCATTGGTTCGCCGGCGAAACTGATCGAAGCAGACCGGCAAAGGCACGATGCGCTGGGCCGGGCCGGATGAGTTTGCCGGAATGCCGCTGGTGCGGGCAGCGGATTCGCACAAGGGAACTTTCGGGCATGCGGTGATTTTGGCGGGGTCGCGCGGAAAATCCGGAGCGGCGGTGCTTGCGGGATACGCGTGTTTGCGAGCAGGCGCGGGACTGACGACAATTGCCACGCCGGATGAGATCCAGCCGGTGGTGGCGGGGGCATATCCGGAATACATGACAGAGCCGCTGCTGGCGACGAAGACAGGCGGGATCGCGGCCGCGAACGCTTCGTCGGGGCGAATGACGAAGCTGCTTGAGGACAAAGCGGCTGTGGCGATTGGGCCGGGGATCGGGACGCATGTGGAAACGCGCATGGTGGTGCAACAACTGGTGCGCGAGGCGACGCTTCCGATCATTCTGGACGCGGATGGGTTGAATTGTTTTGACGGTGAGGCATATAAGCTGGGCCAGCGAAAAACGCAATTTCTGGCAGTAACGCCGCATCCCGGAGAAATGGCCCGGCTTCTGGGCGTGAAAAACGCCGACGTGCAACAGGATCGGCTGAAAGCGGCGACGGAAGCGGCCAAGAAATGGAAGGCGCACGTTATTTTGAAAGGCTACCACACCATACTTGCTGCGCCGGATGGACGTGTTTTCGTCAATACGACCGGTGGGCCGAGCCTGGCGAAAGGCGGCACGGGAGACGTACTGACGGGAGTGCTTGCGGCGGCTGACGGCGCAATTCGGTACGGAGGACTGGCTGCGCGTCCTGGCGCTTGGGGTTTTCCTTCACGGAATGGCTGGGGACCTGCTTTCGCGGAGGAAGATGCCTCAGGCGATCCTGGCGCATCAAGTGGCAGAGACAATTCCGGACGCGCGGGAGATGGCTGCTGAAGGAGATTCAATTCGGTGGCTGAAGAGATTGTTACGCGGTCATCCGAGGAAACGACGGCGTGGGGGCGGGAATTTTCCGAAACGGCTCGAAGCGCCGGTTCTGGTGCTCCTCACGGGGATCTTGGGCAGCGGGAAGACGACGCTGACGAAAGGGATCGTGGCGGGACTGGGAGCGGCCAGCGAAGATGAAGTGACGAGCCCGACGTTTACGCTCGTGCATGTGTACGGAAAGGCGGCAGAAAGTATTATCACGCCGATTTGTACCGCATCGAGAACTTTCACGATTTTGAGACGCTCGGATTGGAAGATGTATTTGCCAAGCCGGCGGTAGTGATATTGGAGTGGTCCGAGCGGTTTCCGCTGGAGTCGCCTTGGCCGCAGGTGCGCATACGGCTGGAACACCAGGGCGGAGACTCGCGGCGGATTTCAGTTCAGCTAAGCTCTGCACCATACCTCCCGGCTCGATAAATCTGTTCGGCAAGTCTGTTCCCGACCGTGCACCTGTCCTCCGCCCTCTAACCCCTGTGTTTCTCTGCGATTGCAGCGTGGTCCTTACTATCTCGTTACCGAACGCGGGCAGTTCTGTTGCGAGTCGTGGTGCGCGCTGCTAGCTTTGTAGAAGCCCCTTCGGGCGGAGTGTGCATGGCGGAAGAGACTCTCACACTAGGCGTGACAGAAGCGGCTCGGATCGAGCTTAAGAGCTATAACGTGACGATCCCCATGGGGTCGTTGTCCATCGGTGTGGACAATATCCACCACGACGTATTCCTTAGCCCTAAGTTTGTGCAGGCAGCGCGCGACTATTTGTTCGACCTGATTCGCCAGAGCACGAGCGCGACGTATTTTTCCGGCATCGAGCTGCGCAACACAAAGAGCCTGGACAATAGCGCGTTTCGCAAACTGCTGACCGGACTCCTGCAGAGCGCACTGACGCAAGCGAAATATTACAAGAATATCGAGATCGATCTGCGTTTTCCGGCTTGGCTTGCTGAAATTCATCACGCAGGAACTGACGAATCAATTCGCCAACCTGATTCTGGAAGGGAAGGAATGGATTCGCCAGCGCGGCGAATATTTCGAGCGCAGCCAGCAAGCGCACGTGATCAAAGCGCGGCTTTCGGAGCTGCAATCGGCGCGAAGAAAAGTGATTCGCGGCGTGGGGCAGCAAGTGGCGCAGATGCTCGCGGACATCGAAGAAAACGTGATTGCCAAAACGCGGCGGGCGCTGTTTGGAGAAGATTTTGCGCCGCTTTACGAGCTGCTGAAGAATCGGCTGATTTTTCTCGACGGGGGAAAAGACGACGTTTTCTTTCTGGAGCATTACGTGCTGCTGGGGAATTATGCGCGCGACCCGGACCGCTTCGAAGCCATGGATGCGCTCTTCCAGGAATTTATTTGCGAAGCCGGGACTTACGATCGGGCAAGATCCGGCGTTCACCGAAGCGAATCAGGCGCACAATGCCTTGCTCGAACAAGCGGCGGGAATGCGTAGCGGAAATCGCGAGCCTGGAGGAGCAGCGAGAAAATATCCGTAAGAAACTGGATCGCGGCGAAAGCTTCTTTAACAAATTTCTGAACTTCCGCCGATCCCTCCGATTTGAAAGCTTCGCTGAGCGACATCGAGATGCGGCTCAAGCACCAGGAAGTGAAGCTCGAGGAGTTTGGTCCGCAGATCGACGCCGCGAAACAAAAGCTCGATTTTTATAACAAGGATTACAAAGGGACGGCTCGGGGATTACCTGAATGATCCGGAGAACGCGAAGCGCCTGCTTCGATGCTTCGCCGGGGACACGGAAACGGCAGAGAAAGGCGCGGCTGCTAGCGCAGCTGGTCGATCGGCTTGGAGCAGCACGACGTGCTCTATCACGTGCTGGCGAGCTACGAAATTCGGCCCATCGCCAAGGATTATTGCCCACCAGTGCACTTGCAGCAGCTCCGCAAAGCGCTCGTCTCGAAAGAGGAGATGAAGCAAGTCGAGCAAGTACTGAAGCATGTTCCCGCGAAACAGCTTTCGTTGAAGCCCATCGAAGAACTTTCGCGAAAGATTCGCAAATATTCGCGGGAGGAGATGCAGGGATTCGTGCTGCGATTTCGCGACGGATTTTCTGCGCTTGCGGCGGGATTTGCGCGACGCGGAACATTTGACGACGTGCATGGAACGCGTGCATCTGGTGACGACGGAGCAAGCGCGCGAACTTTCGCGGCTGAATAACAAGCTTTACGAGTGCGTGCTGCAGGAAGAAGCCAAGACCCAAGAGGATCAAGTTGTCTCGCACGTGATTATCAAAGCGGACGTGCGCGGTTCGACGAAGATGACGCAAGATTTGCTTTCGCGCGGGCTGAGCCCGGCTTCGCATTTCAGTTTGAACCTGCACGAGCCGGTAAAGAAATTGCTGGATCGCTTCGGGGCGAAGAAAGTGTTCATCGAAGGCGATGCGGTGATTCTGGCGATCTTTGAAACGGAATCGACGCGCACGTATGCGCGGGCCGTTGCGAAAGCGTGCATTTTGTCTCGACAAATTCTTGCCGTATGCAATTCTTATAATGACCGCGCCGCGGCCAGCGATCTTCCCTCGCTGGAACTTGGGCTTGGTGTGGCGTTTCAGGGGTCGGCGCCGACGTATTGGACTGATGGCGACTCGAAGATCATGATTTCGAAGGCGCTGAATCTTTCGGACCGCCTTTCCGGTTGCGCGAAACTCGCGAAGCGCATGCTTTCCGGGACAAAAATCCCACTTTTGCGTTTACCAGTTCCTGACGGCGATGGAAGGAGCTTCGGCGGAGGAGTTGGACGAGTTTCTGGTGCGGTATCAACATGAACGGCATCGAGCTGAATGAGGAAGGGTTTCAAAATCTGTCCGAAGAAATTTCGCTCGATTCCGTGGAGACGAAACTGGAAATGCCCTGGGGCAAGGAAAATGTGATGCTGCACTACGGCGAGGTGCCCATGGGCGAATCGGTGGAATTGCTGGTTCTGCGCAAGAGCCTGGCGCGCGAACTTCTTCCCGACGGCAAAATCGGCGCAGCATCCTCGCATCCCTACTACGAAGTCTGCACCAGCCCTAAGCTGTACGATTTGGTTGCGGCGTTGATTCGTACCAAGGCCCAGCCGGAGCAATTGAAACTGTCCGCGCCTGACCCCTATACTTCGATGGAAGCGAAAGGGGTCCGGTGATCTTCCCGGCCTTCAAAGCCGGCGATTCGGTCCTTAGCGGGTCGAATGGTGGGTTCGACTCCCACACGCTTCCGCCAAAACAGTGATTGGCAATTCGCGATTCACGCTGAGTAAAAATCTGCGGACATAGGGACTGGCTAGACATAAGATCGGACCCACCTTTTGCCAAAAGCGCAAAGGGTGGGTCACCCGAACGGTCTAAGTGCCTAAGGGCATGCCACCCGCCGTACTAGTTACCGGCTGGGGCGAAGTAGAACTCATCCGGACCGCCAATTCCTAGTTCAGTAGTATCATCTACCCTATACCCGTTTTTCGCTGACTTGGGAGGACAGCGCCGTATGGATAAGACTGCCACCGTGTTCGCAGTCATCGGAGTTGTGCTAACTATCGTTACCATCGTTGCTATCTATCAAGGCCCGATTTCTGCCCTGAAGATTCAAAGAAAGCTAGACGAAGAGCGCGAATCGCGGAACCGCAAACTTACCATTTTCAGGACCCTTATAAGCAATCGCGTTATTCGCTTATCCCCGGCGTATGTTCAAGCGTTGAATCTGATAGATGTGGAATTCACAGGCGATTCCGCGGAGGAACAAGCGGTACGCGAGGCGTGGAAGGAATTGCACGACTTGTACTCGAGCTTTAAGACCACGCCGAATGCCGAGGATAAATCCAACGACCTTAACGCAACGCTTCTTTCCGCGATTGGCAAAGTTTTGGGATACAACTTCGACAAGGTGTATCTAAAAAAGGGCGGCTACTATCCAGAATTTCTCGTAAACACAGAACAGGAACAGCATGCGTTGAGAAGGCTACTGCTTGAAGTTTTGGACGGCACGGGAAGGCGGAAGATTCCCGTTGCCACGTTCGAGACAAAGTTTCCAGACCTAGTGGACAATAAATCCAAGAAGACGGGCAACCTAGCTTAATCGGGCAGATTGGCGCGCCTTGTGAGTTTTACTACAATCCCCACGGCTTCATTGCCGGGAAGTGTGCCAGTTCCGTTTATCTCATCATTCTCAAGCGTGCCTCTGATGTTCAGTTCGAAGTCACCGACCACACCTGTAACGTTCGGGATGTTGGGAAGGAAAGCCTGCACCGTTACCTTCGCATTGACTGATTTTCCTTCGTTTGTATACGAACCGAGATAGGTGTAGCCAGTATCGCCGCCGAAAACCTTCCCTTTGATGAACAAGGCGACCCCACCGCCGTTACCCTGCATTCCCTCGTATTGCACAATCCAGAATCCTTCAACCATCGCCGTGGCTCCTAGGGTTTGCGAGTATACATCCTCTAGGGGTATCGGAACTGCGCTGTAAAAAGTATGCGCCCTATTTACTTCGGCATCTGCTCTTCCAACTGCTTCAGCAATGTTTGTTGAAGCGCATCCACTTCCGCTTTTATAAGGTCACGTTCCAGCTTGAAATCACCAAGGTTCGGATACACAGGTACTCCGGGCGCGATGGCAAGCATTTCTTTAAGCGCCTTGACAGTTAACGCTAGACCGTTAGCTTGCTGAGGAGTAAATACAAGGTGAATCATCTTTTCCGACATTGGGGGGGATTGCCTCCAGGTGCATCGTAGCCCGGAAGTACCTCACTCGACAAGTACCCGCCAGAATC
The DNA here is from genome assembly GCA_963804545.1 of uncultured Acidobacteriota bacterium. GTDB lineage: Bacteria > Acidobacteriota > Terriglobia > Acidiferrales > UBA7541 > Acidiferrum. Next base: position 833,374 of record CAWDQW010000002.1, on the reverse strand, counting down.
CCGGCGCGGTGGTACAGCTCAGTTATAGGTGATACGCTTGGCGTAAGCGGACCATCAAATGCCGGAAGAAAAACAAAGGATGTGGAAGCTACAGTGCAAGAATAAGAAGTGTGCCCGCCCTTTTGAATACTTTGGAACGATGCGAACAAACACAGGAATTCGCTGCGCACACTGCAACAAATCCGCTCAGTACACTAGCGGGGATTTCATAAAACACAATTTTTCAAAAGAGCCTTCATCTTAGATGGCGGAGATTCCGATGACTGAAAGCCGTGCTGAAGGAATTCAGAGGCGAACAAAAGTGGCGAATCAAGCCGCAAGCGGCCTGAATGATTTTATCGTGGACAAGAAGACCGCCGACCATTTGTTGCAGCTTGCCGTGTATCACTTAGGGGATGTGGAGAGATACTTGGTGCCCAACGCCCTTAAGGCCGAAACTACCTGCAACGCTGAACTTTGGTATCAGCTTGCGGAAATGGTGCTGCATAGAAGCGAAGAGCAGATTCGACTCGTGAAAGATTTGGTGAGCAAATACGGGCGCGATATTAGGATTGTAGGCGGCGATGGCGGCGGCGCGCGCTTTGTGCCCGAGCGCGGAATCATGGGGTAAGGATGGGGCGGGCAACAATTCCACCAACTTGGCGAGCGACGGAGGTACAAATGGCCCTGAATTTTGGAAGGGTATCTGGGTTCGTTCATAGAAACGACAGGGTTGATATCAAGGGCAGCGGGGAGATTGCTTTACTCAAGAATGGACAGATAGATGTGCATGGCGTAATCGAAGCGAAAGATTGACTTTTCAGGTATGCCGGAAAACCGTATTCGGCGGCGGAATTTGAAAAGCTTGTGGAAGCCGATGAAAAGAAAGCCGCCGACGAAGCCCCGTAAAGCATGGGACGTGCCATTCTCCGCCATTGAGCAAGGCTTTCAGGGCGGGGGATGCACAGCCCGGCCCCGGATTAACGCAGCCTGCCTTGTACTGTTTGTACTGATTGGCGGGGCGTGGAGAATGCAATGCCACGAAAACACAGGCTTTAGAGAATCGCGCTACACTTCGACTCCCACACGCTTCCGCCATATCTAGCTGAGATGACGGCAGTTGCAATCAAATGAGGCGGCAAAAGGCGGTATTAGCGGCAAAGGGACCGGTTTTGTGTTTTGATTTTGAGCGGCGCTGGTGACAATCGGTTCCTCGAACTGAGCCGAGATGGTGGTAGTTGCCTCATCGTTACCGCGTCTAAAGCAAGCAGTTTGGGGATGTCCCGGATCGTGGTTTGAAGCACCGACGTTGTTATGAGATCAAGCGAATTCGGCCCAGATCCCATTCTCCGGTACGACTTAACAGGAGTCACACAAAGTAGTTCATTCTTGCGACCTCAACGATCCACAGACTTCCACCACCTAAATCCGATACGCTTCCCGGGCTGATTTTGAATGGGGGTGGCGAGCCCGCCAGGCCACCAGTTCCAATCGCCTGCAATGCGAAGGAGCGCCGGACCGATCACAATACGAACAAGCGTCGCGTCAATCAACACGGCGACCGCCAACGTAAATCCGATCATCTTGACCACCAGGAAATCTCCGAAGGTGAATGCCGCAAATACCACGATCATGATCGCGGCGGCACTCGTAATCAGGCCTGCCGTTCTAGCCAGGCCCTCCGGGATCGCATCCATTTCACTCAGTCCACTCCTTCTGGCTTCCAGAACGCGCGCGACCAAAAACACCTCGTAATCCATGCTTAATCCGAAGACGATGGCAAACGCGACGATCGGTACAAGGGGAAACACGCTACCGGTTCCCCCGGGAACTCCCAGGAACTTGCTTCCGTGCCCATCTTGGATAACGAAAACCAATGCTCCAAAGGCCGCAGCGACCGAGAATAGGTTGAGTGCGATGGCCTTCAAGGCGGCGAAGATCGATCGGAACCCGCAGAGTAGAGCAAAGAGCGTCCCGCCCACTACCAGCGCCATAACAGTCGGAAAGCGGTCTCTGATAATTGTTTCATAGTCGGCGTTGAGTGCCGGGATGCCGCCAACGAGAAGGGTTGCGCCAAGCACCCCGGTGAGAGCTGGCGCGCCGGTATTACGCAGCTCCCGCACCCAGTTGACCTGGTCGCGCAGGGAGACCGAACTCGCGGGTAACACCTCAAGCAGCGCCGCGCGTCCGTCACTACTGAGGAACGTTCGACGCGTCTCCCGCGAGAGATCAAGTGAGGGAAGATCGGTTGTTCCCCGCAAGCGTAGTGATAGAAATCACGCGGTCACAGCGAGGGTCGGTCGCGAGGCGCTTGCTGAGACGAACCAGCGCATTCCACCCCGCGTCGGTTTGCGCGATGGAATCCGTTGGAAGTTCGACGATGACGCGCAACGATTCAACAACGCCGCCCCGATCCATCCGTTCAAGGGTGTTTAGCGCATGAACTGATTCCGCCGCCTGCGGAAGCCAATCCCCTCGGGGAAGGCTGGTATCCAGTCGTCTGACCTGCGACGCCAGCAGAAGCAAGGGAGTACCCGCCAAAAAGAGGGCAAGCCAGGGATGCGCGACGATCGTCTTTCCCCATTGCCGCCAGTGATTTCCCGCACGTGCGGCCCGATGCGCATCCAACTTTGCAATAAAGGGCAATCGGCCAAGATCAATCCGCGGACCGAGCAGCACAAGCGCTACCGGAACGAGGGTATTTGTAAGCAACACACTCATTCCCGTCACCAGAAATCCCGCGACACCGATAGAACGGATTTCACTGATCGGAACGGTCAAGAGGGCTAGAAATCCGATGGCTACCGTTGAGGCTGAAATCAAGAGCGTGCGACCTGCCTGACGTGCCGCGATGACCGAGGCCACCGAGCCGGGGTTCCCGGCGGCAATCGCTTCCCGGAAGCGGCTGATCATCAGGAGCGCGTAGTCGATTCCCAGGCCCAAGCCAAGCATCGTGGCCAAATTCTGAACCAGAATGGACAAGTGCCAGCGCTGGGCCAGGAATCCCGCAATCGCCAAAGTGGTCGCGATGGCAAGCTGGCCAATCGCCAGTGGAATCAGGGCGGCGATAAGGCTTCCAAAAGCCAGCAGCAGAAGCACGAGGGTCGCGGGGATCACCAGACTTTCGCCGCGATTCACGTCGGCGGCGCTCGCTTTCCGAATATCGAAGTTCAGTGGAATCTCGCCTGTGAGTTCGAGCTTCACCGCCGGATAACGACCCCGCAGTTGATTTTCAAGCGCGCTTGCCAGCTTGTGAAGCTCCGGAACAAGCGACTCGACCGGACCGCCGCTTGACGTGAGTCCCACGAGAACAAACGTTCCCCCTCCACGGCCCAGAAAAATCGGATCGCGCAACTCGAGATAGGACACCACTCCTGAAACGCCGGGTTGCTCTCTCAGTCCTGCCACGATGGTTTCTAACGCTCGTCCGCCTGCCTCCGAATCCGCAGGCGGGAGTCCCTCGATGACGAGGACAACGCGGTCTACAAACGGCGACCGAAAACGACTGGCCAGCTCCTCCCGGACAGTTTCAGCCTGGCTCCCTTCGACACGCGTTGCATGTCTCCAGGCGGCGCTCCGCGTGAAAAGAGAATGGAAGAAGTGCGATGGTTGCTGCGAGGACGATCCCTGACATCCAAAAGCGGCGCACATCCATAGCTGTAATATGTCATATCAGATGAGATCGTCGACACCAAAACTCTGTGGTGACGCCTAAGAACCACACGGGCGAAAGAGGTACTCCATTCGGAATGAGTTCGTAGGTTTGCGCTTAGGTTCGCGAGTTTACACTTGCGCACGGACTCACGTACGGAACCTATCTGAATCTGCTAAACTTTGCCTCCATCGGATTAGGAGGATCCATTCGTATCCTAGTTTTGCTCGGACTGCTTGCCGCCATCCCACCTGGAGTGGCGGACCCTCGCCTTGGCTCCTGGACGCTCATTTCTGCGCAATCTAGTCTGGACCCTCCGAACCGCCTCGCCATAACACCTCTGCATAACGGGGTGCATGTCGTCATGTCCGGCGAAACTCATCTCGATTTCACTGCAAATTGGAACGGACACCAATCGTCCGCGCCAGGCAATCTCGCATTCGATCAAATTGAGCTGCGCAGGATCGATAAGAGGCAGGCGGAGGTCAAGGAAGAAAAGGATGGAGCTGTTGTGGCAACGGTTCGCGAACAAATTTCGAATGATGGGAACGAGCTAACGGCCACGACTGCGACCGGAGGCCAAGCTGATCAGATCAAGGTGTGGACGCGAAGCGGAGGCAGGAAGGTCGCCAACGACCTCTTCGCAGGCGAATGGACGCAAGATCTCAGCAAGACTCGTTTGCGGCAAGGTTTGGTGCTCAAAATCGAGACGGACGGAAGCGATGGAATCCGTTTTCTGGGTGACTTCAGCTATAACGCCCGTTTTGACGGAAAACAATACGATCTGAAGAACTCGCGCAACGATACCGTGCTGCTTGAACTCGTCGATCCTCATACGGTGGACGCAATTTACCGGCGGGACGATCAAGTCACACAAAAAGATAGGTGGGTGGTTTCCGCGGAAGGGCAGCAAATGACACTATCCACCACCGGCACATTGGAAACAGGCCAGCGGCTAACAGAGAAGCTCTTGTTCAAGAGGCACTAGCGGATATTGTATCTTTCCAGTCCGCGAGCCCATCGCTCGAAGACACGGCGTTGACCTCACGAGCCGCGACCGAAATGATCCCCTTGCGATACATGAATTTCAGAATGCCGTTAACTGTGTCTTCCAGAGACGGATCGGCTTTGCCCCACACGGAGGCATCGCGGGCCTTTTGATAAGAAGAGCTGTCGTAGCGTTTAAACTCCATCGCCGAGATGTTGTCGACAGAGCCCACCAAAAAATCCAGCAGCGGAAAGAGAAGATCTTCCTTCCGGCACCTGCGGATCAGCTCGGGAACGAAGTCGGGAAGCCCGAATGTCTCGAACTGGCGGCCAGTCGCTTTGGTAATAAGCCCGGTAATATCCATCATGTTCGAATAATCGTCCCGCGTGACATGGTAAGTCTTATTCGCTGTATTGCGACTGGTAGAGATCGCAACGATATTGTTCGCCACGATGTCAGCCGGAACAAAGCTGACCTGGTTGAGAGTATTAACGCCAATGCCGTGATTCACCATGAAGGCAATTAGGCGAACGGCGATATCGAAATTGTTACCTCCGCCCGTCACTGAAGGGCTCACCAGAGCAGGCCGGAAAATCCGGGCGGAAAGCCCCCGGCTGCGCGCGTCGACAACCACCTGTTCGGCTACCCATTTCGATTGGCTGTACCCAAAATCGAGTAGTTCCATATTCTCGTTCAGGTCGGTCTCATTCAGAACTGATTTCACCGCCCAGCCAAACACAAAGGTAGTCGAGACATAATTGAATTCTTTGGGCCTTCCTTCGAACGCCAGTCTTACGATCTCATTGGTTCCCAGCACGTTCGCGTCACGCATCAGGTCGTAGTTGAAGAGGTAGTTTACGGTGGCACCGTTGTGGAAGACCGTGTCGATTTCACTCGCGAGGAAATCCCACTCGTTCTGCGTCAGGCCCAGCTTTGGCTGCCCTAGATCTCCACAAACGGGGATCACTCGAGCTTCGAACATTTCCATCAGACCCACTTCGCCGGGTCCGATTGACTCCATCGCGTCCCTCAGTCTTTGCTTACCTTGCTTTTCGTCGGAAGACCTGACGAGAACATAGATCTTCGCACGCGTCTGCTCGAGCAAGCTTTTCATGAGGAATGGCCCAATAAAGCCGGTTCCGCCAGTGAGCAGCACCTGATTCAGCACCGGTATCTCCGGCACGGGCAAAGGCACCGGAGGCTCGAAGATGAGCTTCCTGTCGCTGCTCATCATCTGCTTCTCAGCGGCGCGCTGCTCTTCACGGAAAGCCGCAAGGGAATGGCGCAGATGAACCAGCGCCTCTTCAGGAGCGTGCTTCAACCTTTCGGCTAGTCCAAACAACTCAGCTACGGCGACACGCTGAATCATACCTATATCTACCTGCCTCGCCAGCATCTCGGCGCCTTTATCTTTCAGGAGTTCCTTGAGCTCATGCACGAACACAACAAGATCCAGGGAATCCAGCCCGGCTTCGACGAGGTTGTACGATTCCTGACCTGTCAGGTTGTACTTGGCTTTCAATTCGGCGAAAGAGGAATGCATATCGGAATCGTACGGCGAGTTCCCGGCGTTCTTCTCCCGTGAAAAGTCGGAAAGAACGGTGAACTGACCTCGCTGCCACATCTGCTTGGTCTTATGCCGCATAATCTTCCCCGAACTCGTTCTCGGGATCGCGCGCGGCGCGATGATCGAAATCACCGCCACTTCCGCGTTAAGATAATTTCGGACCGCGGCCGCAATCTTTCGTGCGTCGGGAAGCGCCCTGGGATTTTTGGCTTCGGCGACGATTGCCAGCGCAGGTTCGCTATCTTCCTGAATCTGGAACGCGGCGACGCAGTTGTGCCGGATCTGAGCGCATGATTTCTCCACGACGCTCTCAATGTCATGCGGGTAATAGTTTTGCCCGCGCAGAATAATCATATCCTTGATGCGGCCGCAGACGTAGAGTTCGCCGCCGTGGAAGAATCCTATGTCGCCGGTCCGGAGGTAGCCGTCTTCATAAGGAGAATCGTCCACAAGCCGCGCACGAAACTGCTTCAGAGTTAATTCGGGATTGTTCCAGTAACCTCGGCACTTACCGCTCCCGGCGACCCAGATTTCGCCGGTGCGATCTGGCTTAAGAGGAAAATGCCCTTCCGGATCCACAATCTTAACGTCGAGACCCGGCAGCGGCGTTCCACAACTGACAATCTGCGAGGCTCCGTCGATTTCAGAGACCTCCGTGGTCATGCGGGCCGTCCCCAGCGAGAGGGCACGCTTGTTGACGGAAACGATTTTGCGACCGCCCAGTGAGACCGCCAGAGTATTCTCGGCCAGCCCATAGGCGACATAGAAACTCTCGGACTTGAGTCCATAGGCCTGAAACGCTTCCAGAAACCGTCTGTAGGTATCCGGCTTTACGGGTTCCGCGGCGCACATCAAAACGCGAAGCGAACTGAGATCACACGCCTCCAGGCGCTCCTTGGAAAGCCTCCCGCCGCGCAGGCAATAGTCGTAGGCGAAGTTGGGCGCAGCCGTCGCGGTGGCGCGGTAGGCCGTCATCGCATCGAACCACAGGATCGGCCGCTGAATGAAGTCCGTAGAAGAGAAACCGTACGTTGTACCACCTTTCAGCGCTGGGTATAGGTAGCACCCGATCAGTCCCATATCGTGATACTGCGGAAGCCAGGAAACCACGACCGGCGAGGGATGGTCGATCACCAGCGGACACGTATCCAGTATGTTTTCGTGCGTAACGATCACGCCCTTGGGCTCCATCGTCGAACCCGAGGTGTACTGGAGAAACAAGATCTTCGAATGAATGGCAGCCGGCCGGTCCGAAATTGCATCCACGAAATCTTCCGTGACGATCCACGGAAGACCGGAAATGTAATCTACGTCAATGCCGCACGCCGAGACTCCGCTTCTCGCGAGATTCGTCTTTAGGGATGCCTGATAGTCCCTGCTCGTTAATATCCCAGCCGTCTGGCAATCCTTAGCTATGTGTACCATCTTGTATAAAGCGCTCTGGAAGCCACGCGAACTGGGGGGATACACCGGCACGGGGATCAATCCAGCGCGCACGCAGCCAAAGAATGCGCAGATCATTTCGAGCCCTGGCGGGTACGCAAGCAGCAGCCGGTCGCCCGCCGCGAAACGACCATCTTTCCACAAATACCCGGCGATGGCGTCCACTCGCCGGAGAAACGACGCGTAGGTGTAGCTCTCTATCGGATCGCCGTTGACATCAAGGTACGAATAAAGAAGTTTGTCCGGGTGCTCATCTGCCAGCCTGTCCAGGTGGCCTAAAATTGACGCCGTCATCAATCAGCGATCCTCCGATGTTGAATAGAACGCAAGCCAGTAAACGAAACATCTCTCACCAGCAAGCGAGGTGATCGGCGATTGAGTTTGAAAGTGCAGACCTCGAATGTAGGCCGACGGTGAGAATGTTCGTTTAATTTTTTTTCCGCATAAGCGTCGCTCGACGTTCTGGGGAATGGATGTTGTCCTTCTTGGCGCACAGGGGCGCAAACGGGAATTGCGGAGTTCCGCCGACCTTCTATGGTCCGTTGCAGGAAGTCCGTTTCGTTATGGTTCATCGAAGGCCATATACTAACAAAGTGTCATGGACTATGCCATGCGTCGTCGCTTCCATTGTTCACACACTGCAACTAGGCATCATCCGTTCCGAATGTCCTTGATTGTCTTTACAGGCCCGCATTAAAATCGTGCTGCGAGGCTGTCGGCCCGAGCACCAATTTCGCTCAGGGTCATCACCCCAGATGCGGCGTAGGGAACGCGCCGGGCCCAATTAGCATGACCGCGGAGGCGCCGGTGAGGTTCGAATCCGAAGTGTTGATCACTCAAGATCCGGAGACTCCGGACCTTGTACCATCGGAATCATCAGCGGCGTCGATTTCCGAACCCGTCAGTGCATCTTCCTTTCCGAAAGTCCTGCGTCGCCGCCTGGATAGGTTTTTTGCCGACCAGAACCTTTCTCACAAAGCGGACCGTACCATGTGGGGCAAGATCGCTGTGGGTCTGGCGGTCCTTGTAGGCGCCTGGATTGCTCTCTATGCTCTGCGTCCCGATTCATGGAAGTTTGTTGCCCTGTACCTTTTAGGCGGCCTCGCGCAGACATTCCTTTTGCTGAACATCGCTCATGACAGCAATCACAACGCCATCTCGTCCCGGCCGCGTGTCAACAAAACCCTGAACTATGTCTTCGATTTGTGCGGAATCAGCTCGTACATGTGGCGTATCCTCCATCATCGGGGCCATCACTCCTGCATCAATCTCCACGGAGAAGATGATGCGCTGTCGGGACGCGGCATCTTTCGCTTTACCCCCCATGAATCCCGCGCGCCATGGCACCGCTTCCAGCACCTCTATGCGCTGCTCTTTTATGCCATGTTCTCTCTCGACTATGTGTTCTTCAGGGACTTCGAGAGTTTTTTCTTTCCTTCCCACGATTATCTGAAACGTGCCAAACATCCTCTGCGCGAATATGCCATTCTCGTTGCCGGCAAGGCCTTCTACCTCACTTACATGCTTGTCTTGCCGGTGATGGTGCTGGGGAAATCGCCTCTGCTGGTCGCCGGAGCCTTCCTTTTGGTCCATTTGTTTGTCGGATTAGCCGTGACGCTTGTATTCCAGACGACGCACACCATCGACAGTACCTACTTTCCCACGGACCGTGGTGAGTTTGACAACGGCGTGTATCACATCTTCGCGACAACGGCCGATTATGCGACGGAAAATCCGCTCGTCGGTTGGCTAGCGGGGGGCCTCAACCATCACATCGTCCACCATCTGTGCCCTTTCGTGTGCCATACCCACTATGCTCCGCTGACCAGGATCGTGAAAGAAACTGCTAAAGAGTTTGGGGTTCCCTATCGGGAGCACACCACCATGACTCAGGCAATCCGGCATCATCTGATACTCTTGAAACAACTGGGGAACGAAAACTGATTCAGAACATTTTATCTTTACTGATGCCTCGGCTACCGCTTCCTAGAATTGACATGAAATCACCTGCGGTTTGCGACCAGTATCGGGATGCCTGGCTATGACATCATCCACTCCTATCCCTGTTGTTTCCCGGTTTCGCTGCTTTGCGGATTCTCGAGCAATGTTCCGCAACCCCGTGCAGGTTTTGTCTAGATACAACGAAATCTTCGGCGACACGTTTCGGCTCTATTTAGGTGGTCTGAAGGAGGCCATCGTCACGATCGATCCCGCCGTCATTCAGCACGTGTTAAAGACCAATTCGGAGAACTACCAAAAATCCGAAATTCAAGTAAAGCGTATGGGCCACTTCCTTGGGAAAGGTCTTCTCACCACCCACGGAGAAGCCTGGCGCACGCAACGGCGCCTCATCCAGAAAGGCTTCGATCGAACGCAACTCGATGCACTGTCTTCAATCATGCAGGACTCACTTGCCGAGTCTCTGCGCGATTTCGACAGACAGGCCCGCAGCGGCCCCGTCGATATCTACCCCCAGCTGATGAAAATTACATTCGCGATGGTCGCCCGATCGCTATTTGGCGCACGCTTGAAGGACGAAGACATCGATCTTGTCAGCCACACCATCGGCACCGTGCAGGAATTCATTGTTCGGCAAACCCTACAGCCCTATCTGAATCCCTGGTTCGCCGTCTCGGGGGAACTGCGCAGACACGAAGACATGCGAACCCGCGCGGACGCCATTCTGCTCGAATACATCAGGAAGCGGCGCAACGAACCGACCGGCCACGATCTGCTGCAGACTTTGATGGATGCGCGTTACAGCGATGGCGAAGGGATGAGCGAAGAGCTCATCCTCAGTGAAAGCATGCAGCTTCTCGTCGCCGGCCATGAAACATCGTCGAATGCGCTGTCGTGGCTCTTTTATCTTTTGAGCTCGCGTCCGGATTGTCTCGAAAGAGTAAGGCAGGAATTCGATTCCGTGCTAGGCGAAGCACCCCTGAGCTACACCGACGTTCCCAAATTCGAATTTACGACTCAGGTCATTCAGGAGGGGCTCCGCCTCTACCCACCGTTTTGGATGATCGACCGCATGGCGGTCGCGGACGATCGCGTAGGCGACCTCGCCATACCCCGGGGATCGACGGTCATTGTGTATGTATACGGTGCGCACCATGCTCCGCGCTACTGGCAGAATCCGGAAAAGTTCGAGACGGAGCGTTTCACCAAAGCGAACGACAAGCTGCGCACGCCCTTCACCTTCCTTCCCTTTGGGGGCGGACCGCGCGGCTGTATCGGTGGAAATTACGCGATGCTGCAGATCCTCATGATTTTGAGCGATCTGCTTAGAAAATACGATTTTCAGCTGGCTCCGGGCCAACTGATCGAAGCTCGTCCAATGGTCATTCTGCGGCCGAAGCACGGAATCCGCATGACGTTCACCAATACCATCGCGTCGGCCCCTTGCATCGCCTAAGCGGCGAAGAATGATTTCTTGATTCCACGGGACTTGACATGTGCGTCGAGGGCAGTTCCACTCGAACACTCCACCGGTGGCCAGCAGAAGTAGCTCGGCATCAGCGCACGTGGGAACCCTTACTTGCAAGGACTTTTCGTGCAAGGCGCACGTGCGGCGATGCAACAACGCACGAAGCACTCTTCCGGTCTGAGTGCGTGGTTGGCACAGCTCACATCGCGCGCGCACCGCAACGTCGCCACCGTGGAGTTAGCGAACAAACTCGCCCGCATAGCCTGGGCCGTGCTCGCGAAGGACAAACAATATCGACCCTAAGTGGTACCCGACTTAGCTGCAGCTTAGCGACGACTGCGGAGAACATGATTTCTTACCAGGTCTGCTGGCGAATGAAGAGATGGCACAACGGTCGAACCCGGCGCTCTTAAACCCGTAGATGCGAGGCGGCAAAAAGGCAGCGTTAGCCGCTCCGAAGAATGCTAGGTCCTTCCAAATCAGTCCAAGCCCTTCCTGGTAAGTACTTGAAGAATCAGCTCCAAGTAAATTCGACTCCCACCCGCTTCCGCCATATCGCTAATCGACATTTCGCGATTCACACTAAGAGAAAATCTCCGGGCATAGGCGCTAGCTAGGCGTAAGAGCGAACCCACGCTTCGCCAAAAGCGCAGCGCCTAAGCCGCCACCCAGACGGTGCAGGTGCCTAAGGGCATGCCACCGGACTTCAGCGGCAGACGAGAGATTGAGCGATGCTTACTGAGTTTTCTGGTCGCTAGCGGATTGCTGGGGTTCGTCTACCGCTTTTTTCCAGGTGGAATCGAGGTCGTATTCCTGCATGGCTTTGCCGAGGACGTCGGTCTTTTTGCCGAGATCCTTTTGATAGACGACGCCATCGGCGCCTACGATGAAGGTCATGACGCCGGACGACCTATACTCCGCTGGATAGGCGATGAAGGCGAACCCTCCGGTCATTTTGCCGTTGACGAGGAAGCTTTTGGCGCCGCCCGGCGCATGTTTTCCCTGGCGGGTCAGAATATGAAAGAGGTAGCCGCGGTAGGGAGTTGGAGGGCCGGCCTGACCTTTGACATAGCCTTCCGCAACAGCGGCGGCCACGAGGGGACCGATGGGGCTTTGGGGTTCGCTAGCAGCCGCTTTCCAGTACAGGCCGTTATGCTGGCCTTCGTCGCTGAAGATTTGTTGGGCGTACTGGCTGTTTTGCGCGGAGTAGTATTCCTTTTGCGCCGCCACGAGTTCCTGGCAAACGCGAATGGCCGACATCTCATTGCGGCCAATGCGGCGGAACAGGATCTCCATCTTTCCCGCGGCGGTGTCGAAATACCAGAGATTGCCCTTGTTCACCAGAGGTATGGGATAGGGCCAGTTTTCCGCGCCAATGTAGATCATGGTGCCGCCGGGCTCTTTCACGAAACGGTGCATCTGCTCATACTTCTTTGCGAAGTTGGCGCGATGTTCAGTGTCCTGGGTGGGGTCGCCGGACGAAATGATGTCCTTGCCGTCGGGACCAAGAATGTCGAGCAGCGCGTTTGGGTCGTTCGCGTGTGCCGCGGCGACGAGAGCACTGGCGGCGTCTTCCGGCGAAGAAAACGTTTTCTGCCCTTTTTGTTGAGCGCCGGAACGGGTGGGAACGCAACTCGTCAACAGGAGGGCGAATGCGGCGATTTTTGCAAGATCGGCAAGACGGTACTTTCTGTTCAACTGAGTTCTCCGCATATCGCTACTCTCCCGTTTTGAAGTTTGATAACGACGAGGTCGAAAGGCCGTTTAATGGCGCCGGCCACCGCCACCACCACCGCGAAAACCACCGCCTCCAAAGCTGGAGGCTCCACGTGACGAGAAGCTGCGCTCATCCCCGCCACGTCCGAAACCGCTAAAGGAACCCGAGCGCATGCCACTCTGGCCGCGAGCGTCGCCGAAACCTCGAGCAGAGCCCCGATTTCCGCCGAACGGTTCGGCGCCTCTGCCGCCGCGACCGAGGGAACCGCCGCGATGGTCGCCACCGCGGTAGAAGGCGTCGCGATTATAAAAGGTGCGACTCCCGGAGTAATACCTGACCGTGGTTAAAAACGGCGTAATGGTTGTGCCAATCGAATCCCCAATTTCCCCATCCCCAGCCAAAACCGCCAAAGAAACCGATTCCGAAGCCAATCCCGAAGGAGAGGAACGGACCATCAAACCAAATTCCCGGATAGGGATACCATCCCGGCCAAGCAAGGATCGGGCCGCCGTAAATGACCCACGGATCGTAAGCGGGGACATACACGATTTCGGGGTCGGCGGGTGCGATTTCAATGTCGGGACCCTCGGTAGTTACGTTTTGCTGGGGCGTGGATCTCAGATTGCCGGCGTCTTGCGCGCGCCGACGCATCACTTGCACTGCGGCCATCACATCCTCCTGCTGGTTGAAGTAGGCGTCGCCCAGAGAGGAAGTCCAAGAAAGGTTTTTGTCCATGTTCCCAAGGACGGATGGAAACGCAGTTAGTGCCTTCACGCTGGGGTCCCAAGGCTGCTGGTCGACAGCCCGACCAAGGGCCTCGCCTTTCAGGTCCGGATGGGTCTGGACCCAACGGTCGGCCTCGACGACTTGTTCGGGAAATGTGGAGGCAGCGAGTATTTGCGCCACCAGCGAATCGGGATAGAGAGCGATGGGCGCGACTAAACGCTGCAACTCCTGCGGACTCTGTGGCACGTACGGCGGACCCTGCGGAGGTTCCGACGCGGCCTGTGGGTCCTGATGAGCGGCAACGTTCTGAGGATAAGCGGCGAATAACAAAAGCAATGCCAACAGGGACGCGAGGGCCTGATTGGCCAGTCGCGGCAGCGACAGCTCAATGGTGCGTCGGAAAATGTTCATTCTGATGACCCTCCCTTGAACCCACACACATGACTCTCGAGCCTTACCCCTTAGATGGCCGACTCGAGTTGGAAGGTTAAGTTTATTTCGCCGTGAATCCAAACAAGCGGGCCAGCGTATAGATGCTTTGCGCTCCGGTAGACCGGAATGGCGGGCCGCCCGGACGGTCCAGGAGCCCAAGCGCATGTCACTCATCTTGAACGGGGACTAGGTCACTTCCATAGGGAGTGCGGAACGATGATGTCGTCGGCGGGCACAAGTGTGTTCACCGAAACATGTGGCCAAGTTAGACCTGCGAAATTCAGGAGGACCGTTTGCGAGTACTGAATCTGGGTAAACGGGACCGTAATCTTGCGCGGCATATTCGAGTCAAACGGTGCGGTGCCGGAGAACGTCGGAACGCGCTGACCCGGGACGCTCGGGGTGCCCTTGACGGCGAACTGCTGACCTGTCTGCAAAGGCGGCACCAGAATCACCTCTTGGACGGTTTCAATCCAAAAAATAGCCAACATCTGCAAGGCCTGGGCGTTCGGTGCGGTAGCTGCGGCTTGGCCCAGCAAGAAGGCGATGTTGTCGACTCCGCCTCCGAAGGGCAGGACTTGAGCGGGAGGAGGCGGCGCAGTGGAAATGATAATCGCGATGGTGTTGGTAATATTTTGTTTGCTGATGTGAGCGCGGAGCAAAGAGTTGGGGTCGTTCAATAGCGCTTGGGTGATGGTGCCAGCGGCGATAAAACTGGTTAGATCTTGTGGGATTCTCGGCGTGTTGGGATTGCTGGCGGTCTGGCTCGCGAATGTAATCGTCGTGGCGGGATTTCCCGTTTTGAATGGCGTGATAGCGACGGGGTTTATGGTCGGCGGCCCAGCGACGGACCCAAAAGTACCTTGCGCCTCGATCGTAGTTCCGTGCGGAATCGACGCCATGCGTACGATCGATTCCCCCAGAGGCGGGACGGTGGTCGCCGGAACATGCATCCAAATGCCGGGCTCGACGTGGATGCCGACAGTCTGGCCATGGATTGTGATATCGCTGATGGTCTGCAGATAGGGCACGCCGTTGAGGAAGACGTCTCCTTGGGGCGTGGTCCCGCGGTTCGGAACGGAGCCCAGGCTCGGGGAAAAGGAGAGGCTTTCGGAAGTGAGATTCAGCTCCAAAACGTTGTCGAGAGGGGGAGGCGGGGGCGGGATGGGATTCGGAAAGGGCGTTGGCGTCGCCGAGTTATCCGGCCGGAAGATGGTGTTGAAGCCGTTACCCACCCAGTCTCCCCGAAAGGCGCTGAGCGGACCGAGGGGCGGGGGTGGAGTGGCAGGGGACGGCACTTTATGATCTGCGCGAAGCTCCCCGAATATGAAGTCACTCGGTATCCTGATGGATGCTCTGGGTTTGGTGTCGCTCATGTTTAAACCTCCTTAAGGGTTGATTCCGCTTGCTTTGAAGCGGAATTTCCATTTTGCCGTTTGGTCGTGCGAGCACAGCCCGTGCAAAACAATTCGATATGACACGGATTGTTCCATCGCCGAAAGCGTTTTCTCGCAGCGACGGAAACGCATCGGAGAGAGTTTGCTCCTGACCACGGTCATACGCGTAGTGGCAGTGACCTTGAAATCGTTTCAAAATACCAACAAGCGAGTTGGGGTTGAGGAGGCCGGTGTACGGCTGGATGTAAGCTTTCGAGGCTGCGTCCGAATTGTGGCCGCTTAGGGAGCACTTCCATCTGGCAATTAAGTCACATCGCCGGACAGGTGGCTATGAATCGTCTCGGGTAGTGCGATAAGGGCTGGGAGCACTGAGGGAGCCTTAGGTAGAGAGCCGCGTGGCGGTGATTTTATTTCTTCAAACGGAATTTGCTGAAAGCTGTACCCGCTATCAGCACCTGTGCTTCGGCCGGATCAACAGGGACGAGTTTTATGTCTCCGGTGGAATTCTGCCCAGCGGGGGTCTTTGTGCGGAAGTAGTAGGTTTTGCCAGCTTCAGCCGTGAAGCTGGTCGCAGCCGTGGAAGACTTGACCACCCGCGCGAGTTTCGATTGTGCGCTGGTGCACAAACGGTGATCGCCGGGTTCGACGGGAAAGAAAAAGTAAGATCGGTAGCCGTTCGCGCCTACCCACGTGCCATCGATTCCGAATCGTGTGGGGGGAGTACCAATGTGGAGGGCCACAGTGTCGGACCACGCAGCGCCAATGACGTATACCATTGCCTTGCCAGCTTCGGGTTGGGAGGTCGGGTGTTGTTGCTTGTCCGTTTTCACATCGAACTGAACATCATTCGGACCGCAACCGGCAGCTGCCAATGGGTTTGGCGCTGCATCCTGCGCAAGTGCCGTAGAAGCAAAAAGGAGCACAACCAATGTGATCCTGAGCATGTGGCAACCTCTTTCTAATCACCGGTCCTGTGTATGAGACGCGGTTGAGATTTCTTTCGTTACGCCGTACATACAGCGCTAGCCAAAGCATAACCATTCGGGTGTTTTGGCTAAAAATCCAGTGTGAATAGTAACGGACGACACCAACTGCTTTGAACTTGTCCAAGGTCTTCAGCGTAAGTACGGGTGGAAGTGGCTGCGAGTACTTTCAGATGCCCGATGATTCCGACCGCCAAAAAAAGGTTGCTAGAAAAGCTTATAAAGACGTGCTCGAAGGATGGTGATTACGCTAGAACAGGGCGACGGTGGCCGCGAATCGCAGCGTCCGGCTCGATAGAGCGAAAACTATGGTACGAGGACTATCGAGCAGCCAAAGGAATTCAGAGAGGTACTGCGAGGTCCTTGCGAACGTTGGGCATGCCTTCCATCAGCTCTGAAGGCCGGGAAGGACGTTGGCGATAGTCCTTGGCGATGGAGGGCCATGTTTCTTCAGGGAGGCTCAGGAAAGCTTTTACTACGCGAGGGTCGAATTGGGTACCCGAACATCCGCGGATGATTTGAAGCCCGGCCTCGAAGGTCGAGGCCCTGCGGTAGGGCCTATCCGAGGTAATGGCATCAAAGGAATCGGCCACGGCGAAAATGCGGGCGCTCGGAAGAATTTCATCGCCCTTGAGGCCGCGGGGATAGCCTCCGCCATCGTAGCGTTCATGGTGAGTCAGAACAATTTCGGCCGCGTCGGCTAGAAAGGCGATATCTTTGACCAAGTCGTAGCCGATCTGCACGTGGCGTTGCATGAGTTTTCGTTCTTCCGTGGTGAGCGAGCCCGGTTTTAGAAGAATGCCATCTGGGATTCCTAGTTTGCCGATGTCGTGCAGGTGGGCTCCTTTTGCCAGGCTCCCCAATTGCTCTTCGGACCAGCCCATGGCGCGGGCAATCTCCAGCGAGTAACGGCAGACGCGATGGGAGTGGCCTGCCGTGTCATTGTCCCGGAGGTCGATCGCCGCGCCAAGTGCTTGCAAGGTGTCTTCATAACTGCGCTCGAGCTGCTGCAGAGCTTGGCGCAGTTGTCCGGTGCGGTCCGCGACCATCTCTTCGAGATGCTGGCGGTAGTTTTCGACTTGCTGTTCGAGGTGCCGCTTATGAAGAGCCTTCTCGAGGCTGGCAATAACGGCACTCTCCAGAAGAGGTTTGACGAGATAGTCGTCGGCGCCGGAACGCATGGCCTGGACGCCCACTTCCACGTCATCAACGCCAGTAGTGACGAGGAAAGCCACGTGCGGATAGCAGCCGCGAACCTGGGTGAGAAGCTCCAATCCGCCAATGCCGGGCATTTGCAGGTCGGAGATGACGGCATCGAAACGCTCGCGTTGCAATGCGAGGAGCGCTTCTTCACCGCTGGTGGCGGTGGAGCACAAGAATGCAGGAGGGCGCAGCATGATAGCGAGTAGTTTGCAGGCGGCGCGCTCGTCGTCGACGGCGAGAACGCGAACGGCAGAGGCGCGTTGGGGCGCAACTCGGTCAGTAATGGTCTCGTCATGTCGAGGAGCGGAGCCGTTAGCGATGGGCATGCCCGGAGTCAACGCGAAACCCTAATCCAGCACCCAGGGCCCAGTTTTCTCAAGAAAGCGGAATCCGTAATGGCGAAGGGGAGCGGCCTTTGTGTCGGAGTGAACCATCTTAGCCTTGCCAACGTGAGTTGGTCCGGGAGTGGTGAGATACACATCCACGATGGAGCCTGCGGCGAGTGCCACGGTACAGGTGCACAAAAAGCCGCTGAGACTAACATTTTCCGTGATGGTATCCTGCTCGACCTTTATCCCATTACTGTCTGTATGCCGCAGCCTTAGCGGAACGCGCAAGCGAACGCGGACTTCCGATCGAGGTGTAAAACGCCGGACCTTGGTGAGTTGGGAGAGGCATTCCCGGAGGCCATCGAAGTCAATGGGTTTCTCGAAGTAGGCGAAGGCTCCAAGCTGTTTGCAGTGTTCCTTGGTATGTGCGCCGGCCTCTCCACTGACGACAATGATAGGGATCTTTTGCGTGTGGCTGAAGGCGGTGAACGTTTGAAGGAGCTCATAGCCAGAATAGTTGGGCATGCGAAGGTCCAACAGGATGGCGTCGGGCTTATGTTCGAGGGCCAACGCGAGACCCTGCTGAGGCTCGCCAGAATCGATGATTTCAAAGGCATCGCACAACTCAAGGCGAATCAAGCGGCGGATGGCCTCGTCATCGTCGACAACCAAGAGCTTATCCATCTCAGAGTTCCTCCTAATGTCCGGGCCGCATCGCGTTTCCGGATAGTTCCGCAAAAGAATTTGGAGTGGCGGACGGCTTTTTGCCGCCGTCCAGAACGTCGCGAACCTTGCGAAGAAAGACTTCTTCGGTGAAGGGTTTATGCAAGAGGTGGGTTCCCGGATCGAGAACACCGTGGCCGGCGATGAAAGTATCGGCGTACCCGGACATGTAGAGGACTCGCATGCCGTGATGGAGCGGAATCAAATGTTCGGCAAGCAGGCGGCCGTTCATGCCTGGCATAACGACATCGGTGAGGAGCAGATCCAGAGGCCGGCCGATGCTTGTGGAGACTTCCAGGGCGGATTCGCCGCTGTCGGCTGAGAAGACCAGGTATCCGGCTGAGTCGAGAAAAGTCTTCACAAGTTTTCGTAATGGTTCGGAATCCTCGACCAGAAGAATTGTTTCCGAGCCGCGCAACTTGTCCGGCGAATAGTGTTCTGGCTCTTCCACCACGGACTGACCTGCATAGCGAGGGAGGTAGATTTGGAAAGAAGTGCCCTTGCCTGGAGCGGTGTCCACCCCGGTATAGCCGTTGCTTTGTTTGACGATGCCGTAAACGGTTGCAAGGCCAAGCCCCGTGCCCTTGCCGCG
Organism: uncultured Acidobacteriota bacterium; assembly: GCA_963804545.1. GTDB lineage: Bacteria > Acidobacteriota > Terriglobia > Acidiferrales > UBA7541 > Acidiferrum. Next base: position 814,216 of record CAWDQW010000002.1, on the reverse strand, counting down.
TTCTTTCGTTGTAAAGAAGGGCTCGAAAATATGCGTAAGCGTAGTGGCGTCCATGCCGGTGCCCGTGTCGGTCACAGCGAGGAGAACGTAGCTGCCAACTTTAGACCCGGCGTGCAGGCGAGTGTAGGCTTCGTCTAACTGCACATTAGCGGTTTCAATCTTTAGTTTGCCGCCCATGGGCATGGCGTCGCGGGCGTTGACGGCGAGATTCATAATGACTTGCTCGATCTGGCTTTGGTCCGCCTTCACGTTGCCAAGCTCCGGCGCGAGATTCAGAGTCACTTCCACGTCTTCTCCGAGAAGCTGAGGCAGCATTTTTTCCATGTCGGAGGCGAGACTATTGAGGTTGAGGACGGCGGGAGTAAGGACTTGTTGGCGGCTGAAGGCGAGCAATTGTTTGGTCAAGGAAGCGGCGCGCTGTCCCGCTTTTTCGATTTCCAGGGCGTGCTCGAAAAGAGGACTTTTTTCGCCGAGCTCCCGCTTGAGCACCCGGCTGTAGCCGATGATTACGCCCAGAAGGTTATTGAAGTCATGCGCGATCCCTCCGGAGAGCCGTCCGATGGCTTCCATCTTTTGCGCCATGCGCAGTTGCTTTTCGAGGACTCTCTTTTCGGTGACGTCTTCCGCAAAGACTTCAAAGTAAGCGGGGGCGCCATGTTCGTCGTCCACGCGGCGGCCCGAGCAGTGAACGGTGATCGACCTGGAGTCTTTGCGGATCCACTCCATCTCCACGTCCTTGATTTCCTCGGTACGGGTGAGGAGCTCGCTCAGGCGCTCGTATTCGCCGGAGTGGCGGAAGATTTCGGCAGGGAGCTCTTTGTTGAAGAGTTCTTCCGTTAGCTCGTAGCCGAGCATTTTTTGGAGCGCCGGATTTACCTGCAGGAACCGGCCTGCAGGGCTGGCGCGATAGATGCCGTACGGAGCGTCCTCAACCACAGACTTGTAGCCTGTTTCAGATCGTCGGAGAGCCTCTTCCGCCTTTTTGCGCTCCGAGACATCGCGGTTCACGATGACGAGTTTTTCGGGTTCTCCCTTTTCATTTCTAATGACGCTGGAAGTGGATTCCAGAACCAACCAGGTGCCGTCCTTATGGCGAAGACGGTACTCGAGAGTTTTTCCGATTCCAGAGCGCCGTGCTTCCTCCGCGGCGTTCATTACGCGCTCCCGGTCATCGGGGTGAATCTGTTCAAACGAGGATGAGGCTTGTAATTCCTCGGGCGAGTAGCCGAGAACCCTTTGGTAGGAGAGGCTGTTGTAAATGCGTCTGCCGTTCATGTCCACGACAGCGATCATGTCGGCGGCGTTGTCGCTGATCAGGTGGAAGAGTTCTTCGCGTTCCAGGAGCTGACGTCGTATGCGGTGTATCAGCAGATACTGATAGATGGTGTAGAGATCGAAAAGGAACACGAGACCAACCAAGCCACGCATGGCTTGGGGCAGAACGTTCTGCGTGTAGTAGTCCTGGTGAAGGTGTGCGTTCGGGAGAAGAAAGGAGGCCAAGCCAACCGTGAGGAGAAGCGTGATGATGGCGGCGGCGGTCCAGAGCCACCATTCGCGCCGTTCGATTCGCCGGAAGTTCGCGCGCGGGTCGCTGGAGGGTGCAAATCCTCGGGCCTTTGTTTTCTTTGTTGGAGGCAGTTGCAAGAATCACCGAGCGGATTCCACTCCTTCGCGCGGCGCCGTTCCGGCTGGTGCCTGCGTTTGGTTTTCTGCTTGGCCGCTGAACCTTCACTGAAGAACCTGCACGAGATCATCCAAGTGGCAATTTGGTTTCTCTAACTGTTCCAGGCGTAATGCACTGAAAAGTCAGGGGATGTTGCGCTCGGAACAACAAGCAGGGCGATGATTGCGAACTAATGCGGAACGGCCTCGACTTCGGAGCGCCAAATTGGAACAGGCAAGCAACGACGGTTCATTTCAGAACCTGCGATCCACGGTGATGAAACTACTCTTCTTACTCGAGGTCGCGCTTTTTGCCGTAGCGGAAGGCCAGACCAAGGCCGAGCGTCATGAAGCCCAGGGGAGGGAGCAGGAGAACGACTACGCCTGTGCTAATGGCGCGCTGACCGGCGGCGGAAGTGGCCTTGGCAGTGCTGTAGCACATGGAGCAGGATTGGCTGAAGGCCGGAGCCGCGGTGAGCAGGAGAACTGCCACGTAAATGGAAAGGCGAAGCTTCATTTTGGCCCCAGCGCAAGAATGCGGAAAGCGTCGGGGAAGAAAATCATCATGAGCGCCAAGCATACCACCAAGGAAGCCATCGTGAGCCATTTCATGCGGGAGACTTCAAACTTCATGTGCATGAAGTAGCCGATGATGAGCGCGGCTTTGATGAGCGAGAGGCCCATCAGGATCGTTAACATGCGCACGGGTTGCAAGTTTTGGTAGGTAAGGTAAACCTCGATGGCGGTCATCACCAGGAGTGCACCCCAGACCCAGAAGAATTGCCCTTTTCCGTGGTGGCGTTGTTCTTCCGCAACCCGCAAGGCGATGGCGATTTGATCAGGTTCCATGGCTTCGCAGCTCCTAGAGAATCTTGGCGGACATAAGATAGACGAGCGGGAAGATGAACATCCAAACAAGATCAACGAAGTGCCAGTAGAGACCGGCGACCTCGACATCAGACGAGTCATAAACCTTGGGCTTGAGCCATAGAATGATCGAGCAAACGATTGCCGCAAGGAGCAGCACGTGCGCGCCGTAATGAAACGGGCTGTACGCCGGCGTGCCCAGCCAAGCGGCCAGCCAGAACACAAGCAGAATCGGGATGAAGTACTTGCGCAGTGCGACGATGCCGAGGTAAACGACGCCGAGCGTCACGTGGAGCATGTGCATTCCGGTTAAGCCGAAGAAGGTGGCGGGGAATTGCGGGACGTTGCGGACTACATTCGCGTATTCGCCCGCGTGTGCGGAGCCGGGTGGTACGGGAAACACGGGAAGGCTCAGACCCTCGGCGATCAGTTTAGTCCACTCGCGGCCGTGCAAAATCACGAAACCCATTCCGCATGCCATGGTGGCGAGCAGCCACAACCGCTGCGCTTTGGCGTTGCCGTCGGCGGAAGCGCGCACGGCTAGCACCATCGTGAGCGAACTGGTGAGGAGGAACGCGGTCATGATGGTGGCGTTGATGATGCTCTGAGAATGAAACGGCGTCGGCCAGTTGGGAGTGGAGATGCGGCCGTAACTGTAAGCGTAAAGCAGCGCGCCGAAGGTCAGCGAGTCTGACATCAGGAAGAGCCACATGCCGATCTTTTTCGAGTAGGTGCCAAAGAGCGACGGCTCGTAGACGGATGGCATTTCGTGCGGTAGCGTCGCTTCAGACATGCGGTTGGCCTCCTTGTGACGTGCGGCCTTCTAAGGGCCGGACTTGATATCGAACTAGCGTGCGAATTCCAGCAGACAGAGGATATAAACCCACAAAAAAGTCATGAAATGCCAATACCAGGCGGTCGCATCGACCACAACGGCTGTAGACGCGGCGGACTTGCGCAAAACGGAAGCGGCCCCGGCGGTGAGTAGTGCGAGGATACCGCCGAGCAGGTGGATGCCGTGCATGCCTGTTAAAAGATAGAAAAAGGAGCTGCTGGGACTTGTGTCGACATAAAAGCCACGGGCCGCTAACTCCCGCCACACGAGCCATTGTCCCGCCAGGAAACTGAGGCCGAGAACGGCTGTGAGCGCCAACCAGGGCATTTTGTCGGTTTCGGTGCGCGTGGTTGGTCGGGAATCGAATCCAGATGCAAACACTACGCGAACGGCCTGGCGGCGCGCCAGTTCCATCGTGAGAGTGCTGATCAACAAGACGAGCGTATTAACCAGCAAAAAGCTTGGCAGCTGGAGAGGCAGCCAATCGTGAACGAGAGTGCCCGTCTGAGGATCGAGAGTCGGAAGACCTTGTCGCACCACATAAGCGCTGGAGTAGGAAACGAAGATCATCGTAATGGCAACGAGAGCGACGATGAGCCCGAGGCGAGCGCGGCGCAACCGCACGGCGAAATCGAGCGAACCGAGAGATGGAGGCTCGTTGCCCGCGATAAGAACGCGTGCGGTGTCTGTCGAGGCCGGTGTGGTAAAGGAAGCCATGGGTCGCCTAGTGCGCGCTTACTATTTCCGGATCCGTTTGCATGATGTAATCCCGCGGAGCGCCAGGGACGCTGTACTCGTAGGGGCCGTTGTGAACGACGGGAATATGTCCACCGAAATTGTCGTGGGGAGGAGGAGTCGCGGTGGTCCATTCGAGGGTCGTCGCTTCCCAAGGATTGTCACCGGCTTTTGGGCCGAACTTCATGCTCCAGAAGAGATTGAACAAGAAGATGAACTGGCCGGCGATCGTGATGAACGCGGCATAGGTCATGAATTCCTGCAGCGGAACCAGGCCGTGGAGGTATTTCAGCTCCGTAAGTTGAGAGTAGCGGCGGAGATGGGCGGCCATTCCGAGATAATGCATGGGCATGAAGATGGCGTAAGTGCCGATCAGGGTGATGAAGAAATGCCAGCGGGCCATGCTTTCGTTCATCATGCGGCCGAACATTTTTGGGAACCAGTAGTAGGTGGCGCCGAAGATGCCAAAAATGGAGGCTACGCCCATGATCAGATGGAAGTGGCCGACGACGAAATACGTGTCGTGCAATTGAATGTCGAGCACGGGCTGAGCCAGGAATGGCCCGCTGATTCCGCCGGAGATGAAAAGGGAAACAAATCCCAGGGCGAAAAGCATGGGCGAAGTGAAACGAATGCGCCCTCTCCAGATGGTGCCGAGCCAGTTGAAGGTTTTGATGGCGGAAGGAACTCCGATTGCCATGGTCATCACGGAAAACGCGAAGGCGGTATAGGGGCTCATGCCGCTCATGAACATGTGATGGCCCCAGACCATGAAGCCGAGGAAGCCGATGGAGAGCATGGCGTATACCATGGCCTTGTAGCCAAAGATGGGTTTGCGTGAAAAAACGGAAAGCAACTGCGAGCACAAACCCATAGCGGGCAAAATGGCAATGTAAACCTCGGGATGTCCGAAGAACCAGAACAGGTGTTGCCAGAGAAGAGGCGAGCCGCCTTTGTGTCCGGTGAGCTGGCCATTGATGGTGACGAGGGGAACAAAGAAGCTGGTGCCCGCATTGCGATCGAGTAAGAGAAGAATGCCAGCGGACAGGAGCACGCCAAACGCGAGCAGGCCGAGAATGGCGGTGATAAACCAGGCCCAGCAGGTGAGCGGCATACGCATCAAGGTCATGCCTTTAGCGCGCATATCGAGAGTGGTGGTGATGAAGTTGAGAGCGCTCATCAGCGCGCCTATACAGAAGAGGGCGATGCTGATGACCCATAAGTCCGCGCCCAAGCCTTCGCCCGGCCCCGCGGATTGCAGGGCGCTAAGCGGGGGATAGCCTGTCCAGCCGTGGAGCGGAGCGCCACCGACCACGAAGAAGGCGGATATCATGACCATGAAAGCGAGCGCCGTCACCCAGAAAGAAAGCATGTTGAGAACGGGGAAGGCCATATCTGGAGCGCCGATTTGAATTGGCAAAAAGTAATTGCCGAAGCCGCCCTGCGGGGCCGTAGTGAGGACAAAGAAGACCATGATGGTCCCGTGCATGGTCAGGAGAGTCAGATAGGTCTCAGGCTTGATCTCCCCGAGCAAAGGAAGCGCGGCCGCCGGCCAGATCAAATGGATGCGCATCAATAGAGAGAGGAACATACCGACGAAGACGGCCGTCAGCGCAAGAAAGAAGTATTGAAGGCCTATGACTTTATGATCGAGGCTGAAAACGTATTTGCGTACCCAGCTTGTCGGGGCGGCATGGACATGCTCGTGGGCAGCGAATTCGCGGGTAGCCATGTTATTGCTTCTCCGCTTCGCGGGCCGCAATCCACTTGTCGAAGTCTTCCTGGCTGACAACTCTCAGAATGCCGTGCATTTTGTAATGGCCGAGACCGCAAAGCTGGGAGCAAGCGATTTCATAGTCGCCGGTGGCGATGGGCGTGAAGTGCATGTGGATGGCGAGACCGGGCACGGCGTCCTGCTTGAAGCGCATGGCGGGAACAAAAAAGCTGTGAATCACATCTTCCGCGCGAAGGATTACGTCGATTTCGCGATTCACGGGAACGTACATGGTGCCAGTGACGACGTCGTCTTTGGAAGCCGGGTCGCTGGTATCGAGGCCGATGGCGCCTTCGCCACCCGAGGAAGGATCTTGCAATTCGGGCTTGGTTGCGCCGAATTTGCCGTCCGGTCCGGGATAACGAAAATACCACGCGAACTGCATGCCAGTGACTTCGACTTGCACAGCGTCGGCGACTGCCGGGCGAAAACGTTCGGAGGCCCAGATGGAACTGCTCATGAAATTCAGTCCGACAAACAAAATTAAGGTGAGAATGGTCCACGTGATTTCAAGGCCGTTATGGCCGTGAGAGTAGAGCGCTTGTCGAGCACTCGCTCCGCGATCGCGGTATTTCCAGGCAAAGAAGCCGAGGGCGAGCTGCGCAGCGACGAACACGATGCCCATAAGAATGTAGGTGGTCGAAAAATGATGATCGATGCCCGCGGCCGCTGCGGACGCACCCACCGGTAACCACCACGTCTTGGCAAGGAAGAAGTACGCGCTGATGAAGGTGATCAGCCAAATGACAACGAGAAGAACTAGGCCCATGTACCCTGACCTCCCCGGTTGAAAAATGCGCCGCCACGAACGATTCGGCCGCCAACCTTTGGAATCTGGATTCTCTGGCCCAAAAACGGGGCGAGTCTACCACAGGTCTTTGCAAGCGCAAGCAGTACTTGCAAGTCTTTATTTTCTCGCGGCGTAGATGGCGTGCCGAAGGAGGCGCTGGATTTTCCAGAATTAGTTCCGCGCAGCCGATTTCGTGCTTGCAGAAATTTTTAGACTTGTGTTGACGAATTTTTTTTATTTGAGTAACATCCGGCCCGCTTCCTGGGGGGTCCAGCGGAATGTCAGGGACCTCGAGATGCATCGCCGTCACGCTCTTCAAATTCGGCGGGCCAAAGACGCTTCCACAGGCCACGCCTTCCTTGTGTGTCTCCACGCATGAAACAGGGATATTGACACGCGTGCGGGCGCGCCTCAGCGGCCCTCTTTTGCCGGCGCTGGGCTCAAAGCGTTTTATCCAAAACACAAATCGAGCTAAAAGCGAAATGGAATTGTTACGCCTTCGCGAAGCAGCGAACAGCGTATGGGCTCACGTTCAGGGGAGGGAAGCGACGGCATTCTTCGCGGCCGCCGTATAATTTCGACCACAGGGTTTGCAGGAGGTATGGCATGGCGGCCCCGGAATCAAATACGGCCAATCCGAAACCGGATGCAGCGAAGACTGCGACATCTGGCGGAGGCGAAGCTGCAAAGTTTGTGGGCACGCCAGCTGTGGGTACCTCGAAGGCTGCGCCCGCTGCTGGCTTACCGACGATCGGCCCTGCGGCCGGCGGAATCAACCAGCGGCGACGAAGTTTGGTTTGGTGCGCGGTGGCCGGATTTCTCGGGGCCTGGTTTATCGCGTTTCTTCGGTTTTTTCTTCCGCGTACACTTTTTGAACCTCCCACCGTTTTCAAAATAGGGTATCCCTCCGATTACGCGCTTGGCGTTGATACGAAATGGCAGCAGAAGTACCGCATCTGGGTGGATCGCACCCCCGACCGGATGTTCGTGATTTACGCACGGTGTACACATTTGGGCTGCACGCCGGATTGGAAAGCCAGCGAAAACAAATTCAAGTGTCCCTGCCATGGCAGCGGGTATGACAGTGAAGGAATCAATTTTGAAGGGCCAGCGCCGCGTCCGATGGACCGGGCGCGTCTGGAGTTGGCGCCGGATGGACAGATTATTGTGGATGTATCGCAGCTCTTCGAATGGCCCAAGGGCCAGCCAAGCCATTTCAGCGATCCGGGAGCGTTTTTGAATGTGTAGATAAAAAAGCGCAACGAAGTAATGAAGTAAAGATGTAAAGACCAGCAAGGGGACGGTTCGAGCGGGAAAAGAAGCGGGAGCACAAGAAATGCCTGATGACGCAAACTCGAACGGGAAAAATGGGAAGGCCACGGGCCTGGTAGACGCCATCAAGACGGGCGTGAAAGAGGATTTGGAATCTCTGAAGACTGATCTTCCCGCGAAGGCAAAGGAATCGCTAGAGACGCTGAAGGCTCCCACCAAGACTCAGGTTTACACTTCGATTTTCCGCCACAAGCACGATGACACGCCGCGCAATCGGGCTCTGGGCGTGCTTTCGAATGTTTTTTTGCATTTGCATCCGGCGAAAATTAATCGCGATTCGGTTCGCTACAGCTATACGTGGGGAATGGGTGGAATCACGTTTTATTTGTTCCTGGTGCTCACCTTCACCGGCACGCTGCTGATGTTTTACTACCACCCCAGCAAGGTGCAGGCATTCCGCGACGTGCTCTACCTCGAGCACGACGTCCCGTTTGGGAGACTGCTGCGCAACATGCACCGCTGGGCCGCGCACCTGATGGTCATCGCCGTCGAGTTGCACATGTTCCGCGTGTTTCTCACCGGTTCATACAAGAAGCCGCGCGAATTCAATTGGAATGTCGGCGTCATTCTGCTGGTGCTGACTTTACTGCTCTCTTTCACCGGATATCTGTTGCCCGACGATCAGCTTGGTTTCTGGGCCGTGACCGTTGGCACCAACATGGCGCGGGCGACGCCGCTGCTTGGCCACGAAGGGCCGTTCGGCGCGCAGATGGGCATGACTCCTTACAACGACGTGCGGTTCGGTTTGTTGGGCGGCTCCATCGTCGACGCCAACGCTCTTCTGCGCTCTTACATCTGGCATTGCATCGGCATTCCTATCATCGCTTCGCTCTTCATGGTGGTGCACTTCTGGCGCGTGAGAAAAGATGGCGGGATTTCAGGGCCCGCGCAGGTCATTCTCGATTCTGAAGTGAAGGAGGCGCGGAAATAACCATGGATTGGAGACAGTTGTGGGAAATCATTTCCGCGCCTGACAACGTGCCAATCGTGGCGCTCATTCCGTTGCTCGTTTTTTATATTTACCTCGCATGGCGGCAAGCGAAGGCCAATGACTCGCTGATTGAGCAGCTAGAAGCAGATCCTGCTCTGGCCAAGACGCATCATCGCAAGGCATGGCCATTTAAGCCCGGATGGTCTAAGGAAGTGCATGTCTGGCCGTTTCTTTTGCGGGTGGAATTTCTCGCCGCCATCATCGTCACGATTATTTTGATGATTTGGTCGATTACGCTGAATGCGCCCTTGGAAGAGCCGGCGAATCCCAATCTGACGATGAATCCAGCGAAGGCCCCGTGGTACTTCCTAGGCTTGCAGGAAATGCTGGTTTATTTCGATCCGTGGATTGCCGGGGTGGTGATGCCCACACTTATCATTTTTGGCCTGATGGTCATCCCTTATATTGACACCAACCCGCTTGGAGCGGGCTATTACACCTGGAAGCAGCGGAAATTTGCGATTGGCACATTTCTCTTCGGGTTCATTATTTTATGGGTCTCGATGATCACCATTGGCACGTTTATTCGAGGACCTGGTTGGCAGTGGTTCTGGCCGGGCCAGACATGGGACCACAACCGGCTCATTTATGAAGTGAACCGCGACTTGCCAGACATATTTGGGATCACGTCGAATTGGGCAAAGGGAATATTCGGCGCGGCGGTGGTCGGCGGCTTTTTTGTTGTTGGCGGGCTCATAGTGCACGCGCTCTTCCGCCGTTACAACCCCAAGAATTACAAACGAATGAGTTTGCTGCAGTACTCCATCCTGCTGTTTTTTTTCATCACCATGATTGGGTTGCCCATCAAGATGCTGTTACGGCTGGCGTTCCACATCAAATATGTGTGGATTACGCCGTGGTTCAACGTTTAGGAGGAAGTGGTGCCTGAAAAGCCCATCCCCGAAGACGATCCGGTAGTCAGCAGATCGCTGGCGCCGCACTATCTGATAGCTATGCTGGTTTTGACGGCTACTTTATTTTGGGCTTTGTGGGATGAAGATATTGGACAGCGGCCGTGGAAAGCTTTTCAGAATGAGTGGAAAACGCGCTATTCGGCGTTTCTGAGGAATGCCCATTCGCAATCCGATAGTTCGCAGAGAGAAGTCGAGAGCAGCCCGGACTATCTGGCGCTGAAGCAGGCTTACGAACACGCTGCGAAGGACGCGGCACCGCGAATCAAGGAGATCAACGAAAAGCTCCACGACCTCGCCGCGCAAATCCTCGCGGTTCAGAATACATTCACGGATCGGCGAGCCTATGTAAGCGCCTCGACGTACGCCATCGAGACGGAGACTAGCGCCTCCTCGAAACAGAGCAAGCAGAAAGATCTCGCTGAGTACGAGCAGCAAGTGACCACCGTCAATTACCCCGACGGCAGCAAGAAAACCTACGACTATCCCCATCTCGAGGAGACCTACAACGATCTGCGAAACGAGCGCACGGCGCTGAGCGCGGAGCTTGGAGAATTGATCAAGCCGGTCAACGAGCAGAAAACCAAGCTGGACGGGTACGTCACCGATCACATGGTTAGCCTTACGCCTCCGCAGCTTATGGGTCTGTTGGACAAGACCGAGGCTCTAACTCCCAAAATTATCCAGATCAATGTTCCCGAGGCCAACATCGTGGACCGCTGCGAGTCCTGTCACATGGGGATTCGCGAACCGGTCAAGTTGACGGCGGCCTTGATGTCGGCCAAAGGCAAAAAACCCGACGAGTACGCGCGAGCGTTCACTACCCATCACGAGCCGGAGCTGCTGAAAACGCACGACCCGGAAAAGTTTGGCTGCTCTCCTTGCCATCAAGGCAATGGACGCGCTACGACAAGCATCGAGAAAGCGCACGGCACTTACGAGCATTGGCTCTGGCCGATGTTTCCGAGAGGAAACGTCGAAGCCGGCTGCCAGACCTGTCATGCCGCGGACATGATGTTGGTTACCAACGATGTCGGTTGGACGCTGAGCGAAGGCAAAGACCTATACCGCCAGCGCGGTTGCGTGGGCTGCCATCGCTATGAAGGCTACGACAAGGAACCCGAGGATCTTCTTTCGATCGCGCAGCAGATCAAGCAGATGGACCAAGAGAAAACGGAAAACCTGAAGCAAGCCGCCTATTTGATGAAACAAGCGGACGCCGCGGCGACCAACGACGAAGCCAATCATTTGAACGATCAGGCCGTGGCGCTAAAGGTAGAGAACAGCAAACTCGATCTGCGCCTCGTACAGTTGGACCGCACCACGAAGAGCTTGCTCCAGGACGTGAAGAAGGTTGGCCCGAACCTAAAGGATGTGCGCCTTAAGCTGAACAAGAATTGGATTCCCGTTTGGCTGAAGAAGCCGACCGACTTCCGCGCCACAACGAAAATGCCGAATTTCCGTTTGACCGACGAACAGATCAAGGCTATATCCGCGTACTTGTGGCAGTCAGCGCTGACCGATCCATTGCCCAAACACAAACCCGGAAACGCGGCGCACGGTAAAGAGCTGTTCGAGACACGTGGCTGCCTCGCCTGCCACTCCATCCGCGAAGGGGATCAGATGGAAGGCGGAAGCTTCGCCGCGAACCTTACGCGCGTCGGCGAAAAGGACAACTACGACTATCTCGTTCGCTGGGTACACAACGCACGCGAGCGCACTCGCCCTTATTGCATGTATGAGAAGAAGGATATCGGCCCCGAGGATTACGCCAAGAAGGGTTTGCCGTACGTCTTCGATCTGCAACACAGCCAATGTCCGAACGACGGGCACGAGTTGCAAGTCCAGAATATGACGGTGATGCCAAGCCTGCGTCTTTCTCCTCCAGACGCAGAAGATGTTGCCAGCTATCTGATTACTCTAAAAAAGAAGGAGCCTTCGTCCTATCCCGATGCGGCGTTCATGGACGATCCCAATCTAAAGGAAGAGGGCAAGAAGTGGATTCGCCACTACGGTTGTGCCGGCTGCCACGAGATTTCTGGAATGGAAGAGGAAGGTCGTATCGGGACGGAACTAACGTTTGAAGGCAGCAAGCCGATCGAACGCCTGGATTTTGCCTTGCTGACCGAGGTGGCACAGCGCGGCACTGGCGAGCCCATTGTCGACCCTGACGACTTGGCGCGTTTGCCGGAAGGACCTGCGAAAGGCCCGTGGTACGACCACAAAGGCTTCTTCGAACACAAACTCGCCGAGCCGAATATCTGGGACAAGGGAAAAATCAAGCCGGAACTCGAACAACTGCGGATGCCCAACCTGCATTTGACCAAAGACCAGGTGCAAGCGCTTACGACTTTCTTGATGGGCAGCGAAGAGAGCGCTCTGCCTGCCAGCTATCAATACCGTCCATTGGATTATCGACGCGATATTCAGGAAGGCTGGTGGGTGGTCAAGAAATATAACTGCATGGGGTGCCACCAGTTCATCCCCGGCCAGAAATCATCGCTCATGACCATGGCACGCTATCAAGACGCGCAGGAACAGCTGCCGCCCAAGCTTTTGACGGAGGGCGCGCGTGTCGAACCAGAGTGGTTGCTACACTTTTTGACGAACCCTGCGTTGAACGATACGGACACGAACCGCAACGGGGTGCGCTCCTATCTCCAGGTGCGCATGCCTACTTTCTCCTTCTCTGAAAATGAATTGGGCAAGCTCGTGCGATTCTTCCAGGCGCTCGCTCGCCAGCCTTTCCCGTACATTCCCGACCGCGCGCCGGTTCTTACCGCTAAAGAAACGGAGATGGCGCGTAGCCTCTTCAGCAGCCCTGCCGCGCCTTGCCTCAAGTGCCACGCGACGGGCGACCCCGCGCACGATCGCACAGCTACGGCGCCCAATTTTCTGCAGGCTAAAGGCCGCTTGAAGCCGGATTGGGTGGAGCGCTGGATTATCGACCCGCAAGCGATTAGTCCAGGCACCGCGATGCCTTCTGGACTTTTCAAGCGCCAGAATAACCACTGGGTGTTTTCGGGTCCGACGCCGCCATCCTTCCAAGGTTACGACAAGGATCAAACGAAACTGCTGGTGGACTACATCTTCCAGCTTACCGCCGAGGAGCAGCGGCGAGTCAGCGCATCGATGGGACACGCGCGGGCTTCCAGCGACGACGCGGCTCCTGGGGCGAATGCAAGCGGCGGACGCGGCAGGGAATAAAAGTTTGTGAGCTTCTAAATTTCGAGTGAGGTGGGGTCATAAAATGAAATCCAGAAAAAAATGGCTAGTGATTTGTGTCTTACCTGGTCTCGTCTCGTTGGCGGGATGCGGCAAGAAGGAAGCTGAGGAGCAGCCCGCGGCTCCCGCGGCGTCGGTGCCTGCCGCCGCGGCGACGCCTATCGATCCTGCAACGGTGGCATCGATCAGCGGCACCGTGAAGTTTGACGGGGCAGCGCCGAAAGCCGCGAAGATCGACATGAGCCAGGATCCCAATTGCGCTGGTTTGAACACGGCGGAAAATATTGTCGTCGCCGACGGCAAACTCGCCAATGTGTTCGTCTACGTCAAGGATGGCCTGGGCAGCCGCACGTTCGACGTGCCCAAAGACGCCGTGACGCTCACGCAGGTAGGGTGCAAATATAAACCTCACGTGCTCGGCGTAATGGCGGGCCAAACCATCAAGATCGTCAACGGCGACCCGACAACCCACAACATTCATCCCACGCCCAAGGACAACCGCGAGTGGAACGAATCGCAGGCGCCACAGTCCGCGGCCCTGGAAAAGACCTTCGCACGGGAAGAATTATTGCTGCCCGTGAAGTGCAACCAGCATCCGTGGATGCGGATGTTCGTCAACGTCGTGAAAAACCCGTTCTACGCGGTCAGCGGGCCAGACGGCAAGTTTGAGATAACCGGTCTGCCGCCGGGAGACTATACGATTGGGTTCGTTCAGGAAAAGCTGGGCGAGCAGGATGAGAAGGTCACGCTGGCAGCGAAAGACAGTAAGACAGTTGACGAGACTTTCAAGGCTCAGCCATAGACCGTCTCGAAAACAGATGGCGGGCGTGCAATGGAGTCGTAACGGTGCGCTCGATGGTAAAAAATCCAAGGAGGTGTCCTGCCACCCGTGATGCTCTTGCTCTCCATTTTGCTTGCACTCATTCCCCTTGCGGGGATTGCGTGGATTGTGATCACGAGGTCGCTTACCTCCGTCGACGGCCTTTTCATGAGCCTGATCCTGCTTACGCTGTCGGGCGTTTTCCTTTTGAATGTCTTGTTCGAGATGGATGCTCGAGGATGGCTTGCTTTTTTGCACAAGAAAAAGGCGGTCCCGCCAAAGGAGCCGCCGCCGGCCAAGGCTGGCTAGAGTTGCATAAAATCCATGGCTGCCAGCCAACTTGCCTCTGCACTATCCGGTAACCAAATGGGTCATCCAACCACACCCGTGGAAGCCGGTGATTCTCTTGGGCATCCGATTCGCCCGCGCCATCGCATGTCCACGGGCAACCGCATCCTTTTTTTTGCGACTGCCTGGCTGATCGTGCTGATGCCATTTCTCTTTTGGTGGAACACCTGGTTCGGCAGGCATCTTTCGGACAAGCAACTGAGCGAGTACCTCAACGATCAAAAACATCCGAGGCATATTCAGCACGCGCTCGTGCAATTGGGAGAACGCTTGATCTCGCACGACGCCGGAGCGGCGCGCTGGTATCCCGACCTCGAGCGCCTGGCCTCTTATCCCGTCGATGAGGTGCGCAACACCGACGCGTGGGTCATGGGACAGGACACCACCCAGCCTGGATTTCATTCCGTGCTGCTAAAGATGCTCGAAGATCCGTCGCCAATGGTGCGAGGGAACGCTGCCTTGTCGCTCGTGCGCTTTGGCGACCCAGCAGGGCGCTTGCAAATCGTTGCGCTTTTGCGGCCCGCCAGAATCATAGCTCCTCTCGCCGGTAAGGTGATCGATACCGACCATGCCGGCACTGCGGTCCATCAGGGTGGTTTGATTGCAAAACTTCAAACGGGACAAGAGATAACGGAAGTGCGCTCGCCCATCAATGGCCGCATCCGAACTCTATCTGCGACGACGGGAACGGAAATTATCGCAGGTGCGGAATTGGCTTCCGTGGACCCCGGCGCGGAGCAAGTTTGGGAAGCGCTCAGAGCGCTCTACTTGGTCGGCCAACCTGAGGATCTGCCGGCAATCCGCATCTACCAGCGCGATCTGCCAGAGATTCCCGATCGTGTGAAACAGCAGGCGGTTTTAACGGAGCAGGCCATTAAAGAAAGAGCCGCGCGGTCGCGCTAAATTGCGAACGGTCCGCATAAGAAACTAGCCTAGAAGGTCATCACTCCGACCACTTTTTCCACTTCGGCGATGTCCAGCATCACAATCGCATCCCACGGGCATCCATCCAGGAACGCGCCGTCGGGACCCTTGCTGGTGCATTTCTTGCATCCAATGCACAAAACGGGATCCACCTGGATACGCCCGAACGGCGGGTGATCTTCATCCGGCACCCAGAACATGCAATCTTCGACAGGGCAGTACTCCACGCAAGCCGGGGAACCAGCACAGCCCGTGCAGCACTCGGTGATTACAGCAAGCTCTTTCGGTTTTTTCTTGCGAGGAGTGGTGATTCCTTTCGAGCGCGGCTCTTGCTTCTGCTCGACGGGTATCACTTCAGCGGCTTTGAGAACTTCCGGCTCGGTGGCCATAAGCTCCGCTTACTGCGTTTCGCCGTTACTGAACTGCTGCGCTAGCGCCTGTGCAACCCGCTCCAGAGGCCTCGTAACGAATCACACCGGTTTGGTCCGTACAGAACATCCGTTGGCCCGACCCTCCGACGACAACCGGCGTGGCTGCGATTGTGAAAGCCACCGAAGGCGTCGCGCCGTCGCCCGTCCAAGTGAGCACGTACCCGCTCTTCGATCCCAGAGCGAGGCTGTCATCCAGCAAACAAGCAGAAGTCGAGGTGGCCGTACAGGGAATAGCGCCGCCCATGTCCGACAGATTCGTTGGATATCCGACATCCACATACGTCGAGGAATAGGTGATGGCCGCAGTGTTGATCATACGAAGTGAGCTGACCGCAGAGGCTTCGTTGGCCTGCATCCGGGACCGGAGGTAGCTGGGGATGGCGATCGCCGAAATGATCAAAATAATGGCAACAACGATGAGCAACTCGATAAGCGAGAAACCCTTTTGGTCCCTCATGAAAACCCCTAGAGTGGTGTCCAAGTCCGGCAACGCGTTCCGTTGGAACGGCACCGAACTCCCCCCAGACGCACAAACTCTATCATCGCGGACCGTTTGCATTCAAGTAAATTAATTTTGGAGCCCGCCTCTGGGCCTCCTCGATCGCATACCGATTCACTCTATTCGCGGCCGGTTGAGAAGCGAGCATGATTGGCACTGGTCGCGATATGATAGACAACTCTTGGCAGGGGGTGATGCCACCCGTGGCGATTCGAACCGTACTGCAACTGGGCGATCCTGGCTTGCGAAAAATTGCGAATCGGGTGAATGATCCCCGCGCCCCGGAAATCCGCGCCCTCGTGGAAGACCTTTCCGATACGCTCGCCTACTGGAAGAAAACGACGGGTTATGGCCGTGCCATCGCCGCGCCCCAAATTGGGTCTGGCCTGCGTGTGGTTTTTCTGCAATTACCGGGAGCTGAGCCTTGGCCGTTTGTGAATCCCGAGATCACCAAACGTAGCGAACAAAAAATTGTCGTCTGGGATGCTTGCCTGAGTTTCCTCTCGATCTTCATGCAAGTCGAACGCCACCTCGAAATTACCGTGCGTTATCAGGATTTGCGAGGGGAGTGGCACGAGGTCCAAGCGGGGGAAGAGCGCAATCTCTCCGAACTTTTGCAGCACGAAATCGACCATCTTGAAGGAATACTCGCCGTGGACCGAATTACGGATATTCGCACCATGTGCACGCGCGAGGAATTTGAGAAGAGGCACCGCTCGCAGAGTCCGTACGCAGCTGCAACCCAGCAGGGAAGCGCTGCCCGATAAGCACGAGAGCGATTCCGAATGAATGCACTGTCCTACACCATAATGAAGAGCCCCATCGGGCCGCTGATGCTCGCGGGAGATGAGGCCGGTTTGCGTTTGGTGCACTTCTCAACGGGCCGGCGGCCCAAGTCTCCACAACGCGATTGGACGGACGACATGAAGCCTTTCAAAGAGGTCATTCGGCAACTGGAAGCGTACTTCGAGGGCAAACTCCAACGCTTCGATCTTCCTCTCGTCCTCGACGGCACGGAATTTCAACTTCTGGTGTGGAGAAATTTGCAGAAGATCCCGTATGGGGAAACCGTGAGCTATGGTCAGTTAGCTAAACGTATCGGCAGTCCCGACGCAGCGCGCGCCGTCGGCTTGGCGAACGGTTCGAATCCCATACCGATTATCATTCCGTGCCACCGCGTCATCGGCAGCAACGGTGATTTGACCGGATTCGGCGGCGGCCTCCCGATTAAGAAAAAACTGCTCGCGTTGGAAAGCAGACAACTGAGTTTCCTTTAGCCGGATGGTGAGTTCCTTCTGCCGTTCAATGAACTCGTTCTTTGTATCCATAATGCATTGAAAATGTTTCCGCGAGCGAACTCATGATTGCTGTTGGCAATCGATAATAATCAGCGTCATGTCATCGTCTTGCGAGATGCCGGAAGAGTGGGCCGACCAGCGGGAGATTGCGCTGAGAAGTTCGTCCGCTAGTGCCCCCGCCGGAAGACGACGATGAGACTCGAGAAATTGCTTGCAACGAGCAAGTCCAAATTCTTCGCCGGTTGCGTTTTTAGACTCAGGCAAGCCATCAGTGTAGAGCACGAAGCGGTCTCCAGGCCGCAGCGGCATTTCGATCGATGAGTAAGCAGCCTCGGGAAACATGCCCAAAAAGTAGCCGTTTTGTTCGATGGAGCGAGCCGCTCCGTTTGAGCGGCTATTGAACAGAAGCGGAGGGTGTCCCGCGCCAGCGTAGCGGATAGTTTTTGCATTGAGATCGGCGTACAGATAGGCCGCCGTCACGAAGTGCTCTTCGAATTTTCCGCAGAGAGCCTCATTTAGGCCCATAAGAACTAGCTCGGGATGCCGCGCGTGCGCCTTCTGACCTGCAAAAGCGCCCTTCAGCAGAGAAGCGATAAGTGCGGCAGGAACGCCGTGGCCCGTGACGTCGGCGATGAGAATGCCGAGCTGATTGCTTTCCGGCGTGAGGAAATCGTAGAAATCGCCGGCGACAGCACTCATGGGGAGATAGCGAGCAGCGATCTGCAGGCCGGCGATGCTGGGCACTTCGCGAGGGAGAATTGAGGATTGGATCTGGCGCGCGATCTCGAGCTCTTTGTTGATAGTGAGCAGTCGATGCTCATTGGCGAATGTGCGATGGGCGGTGACGTAGCCGAGGCAGCCCACGAAAAATAAGAACCCGAGCGCCTCGACTTCGGGTCCGCGCAACAAACCGAGGCTGCGGAGGTTGCCGTGGAGCACAAATGCACCAAAGACAAGAAGGCCGGTCGTGAGGACGCGGAGTTCCAGAGTCCATGGCTGTCCCAAGCCGCGAAACCGCAGAACGAGAAAGTGCGCCATCAGACCGCCGACGATGGCAAGCACAAGATAGTTGTTGAGGGAATACCTGAGCCTCGCGGCCACGCCGAATGCGTCCGCCGTGATCGCCGCTACTGCGAAAATCGTCTGCGCAATGAGAAATACTCTCAGGAGAGTCTTCGTCTGAGGTCCGAGCACCTGGCGCAGAAACAGCAGGAAGGGGATTAGAAGGACAACGGTAATCCAGACGTCGATGTGTTGCCGGAGCGAGTCGGAAACACCGGAGAGAGAACGAACGACCGGCATATTGAGAAGAAGCCGTGACGCATAAAGGATTGAAAAAAGACTGAAATAGATCAAAGTCAAATCGCGGCTGTTGCTGCGGAAAAAAAAGAGCGCCACCGCGCCGATACCCGCCATTAAGAGGATCAATCCGACCATGATCGCAGGCACTTCCGATCGCAGAGCCGCCAAGGAAAAGGACGGAATTGCAATCTGGGAGAATACAAGGTGCAGAAGCATGGGCATGGTTATACGCGGTCGGCAGCAGTAAGACAAATCGGCGCGGCACGCAGGCCAATTTTGCCGCTGCCGCGATGCGTGATAGAACAGAACGGCCAGACCGGGGAGGGAAGCGGTGGCCAATAAAAAGGTAAAGTGGGGCGTGCTGAGCACGGCGGCGATCGGCGTCCGGAAAGTCCTCCCGGCAATGCAGTTAGGCGAGTGGAGCGAAATCGTCGCCATTGCCTCACGCGACGGGCAAAAAGCCGAGAGCGTCGCGCGCAAGTTGCGCATTCCCAAAGCATATTGGTCTTATGAAGAACTCCTCGCCGACCCCGAAATCGAGGCCATCTACAATCCGCTGCCGAATCATCTGCACGTGCCGTGGTCGATCAAAGCGGCGGAAGCCGGCAAGCACGTGCTGTGCGAGAAGCCGATCGGCCTTAACGTCGCGGAAGCCAAGGCGCTCCTCGCCGCCCGAGAGCGCACCGCCGTGAAAATCGGCGAAGCCTTCATGGTTCGAACGCATCCGCAGTGGCTCCGCACGCGCGAATTGATCCGCTCCGGTCGAATCGGCCAGTTGCGTTCCATCGTGGGCGCTTTCAGCTATTTCAATCGCGACGCCGCGAATATTCGTAACGTCCTGGACTGGGGCGGCGGTGGCATGTATGACATCGGCTGTTACCCCATCACAACGTCGCGTTTCATTTTCGGCGAGGAGCCTTCACGCGTCATCGGCCTGGTGGAACGCGACCCCGAGTTTCAAACAGATCGCCTCGCTTCCGTCATGCTCGATTTTCCTTCCGGCCAAAGCATTTTGACTTGCAGCACGCAGCTCGTTCCTTACCAACGCATGCAATTCCTCGGCACAAAAGGACGCATCGAAATCGAGATACCCTTCAACACGCCTAACGACCGTCCCTGCCGAATTTTCATCGACGACGGTCGCGACGTCTTTGGCGGCGGAGTGACCACGGAAAGCTTGCCCACCTGCGATCAATATACGATCCAAGGAGACGTTTTTTCGCGTGCTATCCGCGGGGATGGCGAGGTTCCGGTTCCGCTTGAGGACGCCATTCGCAATGTGGCTGTCATCGAAGCGGTTTTTCGCTCCGCGGAAACGGGAAGATGGGAACGGCCGTAGCGTGCGCATCTCGCGCTTAGTCCGCCGAGGCCTGCGCGTCAACCGCGAGCATTTTTCCCTTCCATGCCAGCGGCTCAACCCGGCCGACAACGAAGGCCCAGGATACCGCCCCGGCGAGCAATACTCCCGCGGTAGCCGCAAACGCCCAGAAAAAATGTCCGGTGCGTTGCAGCACAAACCCGGTTAGCGCCGGAGCGATAATCCCGGCAAAATTCCCGAAACAATTTTGCAAACCGCTCCATTTACCAGCCGCCAGAGGTCCCGCGATCGTTTGCGTGATCGCCCACAGATTTGCGGTACAAAGCCCCGCGCCAGCGCACGTCACGAAAAGAAACAGCACGGCGAGCCGGGCATCGGATGCAAACGCGACAACGGCCAGGCAAGAGCAGGAACTAATCGCCAGCCCGGTCGTCGTGAAAGTCTTCCGAACGCGTGTGGGCGTGCCGCCTCTGGCGATCCACAAGTCCGAGAACCACCCGCAAAGGAGCGCCGAAAGTGCCAGGAGGAGATACGCCGTTCCTCCGATGGTGCCCATTTTCTGCATTGAAAAATGCCGCTCGTTGACCAGAAACGAGGGAAGCCACGTGAGCAGAAAATACGAAAGGTAATTGAACGCAAAAAGCCCGAAAAAAGTGCCCCACGCCGATCTCTGCTTCAGAATTTCCAGCAGGCTGGGCGCATGTGCCGTCGGCGACACATCCAGGCCCGGTCCCTTCGGCATCCATATCGTCCACGGAGGCAGCCACAACAAGCTCATCAGCCCCAGACCGATAAAGAACGGCCGCCAGCCATATCGCCCAATCAGCATAGCGCCGAAAAATATTCCAAATGCCGGCCCGCCAGCGATGCCCGCGGATATAAAGGAATTGGCACGCCCGCGCAACGATTCCGGAAAATGCTTTGCAAGGATCTTGCTGTAGGCAGGGAATGCTACCGATTCGCCCGCGCCCAAAATGAGCCGCATGACCAGCAACATCTGAAAGCCATGCACCACGCCGGTCGTGGCCGTTGCGATGGTCCAAATGAAAAATCCTCCCGCGAGGACCCAATTCACATTGAAACGGTCTACCAGCCACCCGGAAATAACTTGAAAGCTGGTATACGTCCAGAAAAAGGAGGAAAGCAAAATGCCTTGTTGCCAGGGGGAAAGCTGCAGCTCGATTTTAAGAATGGGGACCGCAAGAGAAAGACTGCCTCGGTCGATGTAGTTGATAAACGTGGAGATCGCCAGCAGCGCGGCTACAGGTGATAGGGCCCTTGCAAGCGCGACGGCATGTGGCGCGGTTCGAGAACCGCTGGCTGGAAGAGGCATTGTCTAGTAGGGGCTCCTGGAAAGCGCGCGATACATGCAGTCTTCGTGTAGCGAACTCTACACACGACGTGGATAGGCGTCCACTCGGAAGAATCGCCCCACATCGTTACGGATGGCGACGTGACGATTAGGAAGCTGAAGTTTCTATCAGAACTTTGCTGGATGTCGGCACAGAACAAAACAAGGGGAATTAGCCTAGCGGTCTCGCATGCCGGAGAAGAGGGAGGCCACAACTTTGCGCGGGCGCATAAAATGCCAGCAAAAAGAGCGAAGCGGCGCCGTAGATAGCTAACCTAATCCTCATGTGGATAAGAACACCTTCCATCGCCAAATGTTGCGGTGTGCCTATCGTAATGAGGTCGCCGGCCCTGCTTACTGCAATGTCAAATCGCCAGCTCCAACGTGCGCGTGCAGGTGATATCTTCCATTGCCTTCCTTGTGAAAAGAGCGGAACAGCCCTCCGTGAGACTCGCCAAAGGGGCTTGCTTCAAGCCCTCCCGAGTAGACGGAAGCGTCCACGCGCGAATAATCGCTTGCGTCTCCCACATCCATGACCAACTCGCCAGCGTGCAGCTCTGCGTCCTTATCTCCGGTAACATGATGAACCTCCAGGTTCCCCGCAGACATGCGCACGAAGAGCCCGGTCTTCTTGGGCACCTCGATGGTCACCTCAAGATCGTTCTTTGGGCCGTCGCTGACCGTCAAACTTGCATAGTCCTTCGAGCCATCCATCTGTACACGCATGTCCCCGGCGTTGTAAGCATTTCGTCCCGAAACCCGCACGGTAATCTTGTTCTCCGCGGTGCCAACGATGTGAAAGCTGCCAGACTGCAGATACATCTTGAGCTTGCCGCCCGAATTGAAATCCGCCTGGAAACGGATGGTTTTCAATATCTCTTACGTCGATTTTGTTCTGTGCCGCGACGGAAGCAACAGACAGCGCCGCCACGGACACCAACAGGAAAGGAACTCGCATGGAAACACCTCCAAAGCTTATAGACTAAGTAACGAGATCCCAGTCCGAAATGTTTCCTTCTGAATGAAATGAATTGGGCCTGGCCGCCAATCCTGGTTGAAGAGCTACTGGGACTGTCGGAAGGAGAGGCCATCCATCTGGGCTACTTCGTAGTGCCGCACTCGCCGGTCATAGTCGGTCAAAAGCGCCGCAGCCTCGCTGGCTACCACTGCAGTCTCTCGGTCAGACCCTGCGAAAGCATCAATAGCCTGAAGAGATTGCCAGACCGTAGTGACGAGAATCTCGACGGAATCTCCGTGGGATCGCACTAAGACGCTCGATGAGACGTATCCCTCGAAGGTCCGAAGTGATGGGACAACGCTCTGCCAAAAATGTTCCAGATATCGGGTGGATTGAGCTTTGGAAGCTCGGGCGGACCACAGACGAGCAATCATCCCGGAGAGGCTCCTATTGGTTTCCAACTACCACGGTCCACGGCCGTATTTCCCATCGTTTTACCAGGCCGTTCCGAACGTACGGATCTTTACGGACGAACTCTTTTGCAGCTGTGTCGTCGCCGCCTCGGAAAATAAGCAGCGCACCGTCCGGCGGATCAGCCAGCGCGCCCGCCAAGACCAACTCACCCCGCGAATGGGCTTCGCGCGCCATGCCCAGATGCTCTTCACGGTAAGCGCCTCGCTGCGTGATGAAGTCCGGCACGACTTCGCGGTAGAAAAGTGCGTAGTAACCCATGGCTTCTCCACATTCATGATAGTTGAGAACGACCGTGCTTTGAGACCGGCCGCGGACGTCCTGCTTCGAGCTCTCACCCTTTACAGGACGCAAGGAGAGTGGAAGCGTAAGCGTCTAGCCTCCGGCGATGGAGGGAACCAACAGTACACGGTCGCCTTCCTTCAGCGAGCATCCTTCGCCGCCGAGGAAGCGAATGTCCTCTTCATTGAGATAGACGTTGAGGAACTGGCGAATCTGCCCCTGCTCGTCGCGAACATGGCGCGACAGCTCGGGAAAGCGCGTAGTCAAATCGTTCAACGCTTCGGCAATGGTTGCCGCGCTACAGTCGATTTTCGGCGTGCCGTCCGTAAAGCGGCGGAAAGCCGTTGGAATTTCGATGGTCACTGGCATGTCGAACATCTCTCCTTACTTCGCCCCGGCGGTGGCCGGTGCACTAAATTGGTTGTCGAGGTAAGCCTCAAAAGCATCGAGTCTGGGAGCGATGGCTTCCGTGACGGGAAATTCCGAAGCAATTGCGTCGGTGGTTTTCAGGCCGTTTCCGGTGATGCACACCACAGTCGTCTCGTCAGCCGCGATTCGCCCTTGCTCGAATCAGCTTCTGCGGTTACGGCGGTTGTCACGCCGCCCGCCGTTTCCGTGAAGATGCCTTCGGTCTCGGCCAGCAGTTTGATCGCCGTCGACAATTTCTGGATCGGAGACGTCTTCCGCCCAGCCGCCGCTTTCACGGATCAGCCTCATCGCAAACGGTCCATCGGCAGGATTGCCGATAGCCAGAGATCGCGCGATCGTGTTCGGTTTCTGTGGTTCAAAGCGCGCCAAGTTGCGCTTCACGCCATCGGAAATGGGCGAACAGCCGGTAGCCTGCGCGCCAAAGAATTTCACGGGCTTCGCCTCCACCCAGCCGAGGGTCACCAATTCTTTGAAACGCTTTCGCGATTTTTGTAATCAGCGAGCCACCCGCCATCGGCACCACCACGTTGTCCGGCAAACGCCACCCAAGCTGCTCAGCGATCTCGTAACCGTGCGTCTTCGATCCTTCCGAGTAGTAGGGGCGCAAATTCACGTTTACCAGTCCCCATTTGAAGCGGTCCGCAATCTGCGCGCACAAGCGGTTCACGTGGTCGTAGTTCCCATTGATGCGAACGATGCGCGCGCCATACACCGCCGTATTCAGTACCTTGGCAGGCTCGAGATCGGCGGGAATAAACACGCAGGCGTCAAATCCCTGTTGCGCCGACTGCGCCGCCACCGCATTCGCCAAATTTCCGGTGGAAGAACAACCCACCGTCTCAAAACCAAATCGCCGCGCCGCCACCAGCGCCGTGCCAACCACGCGATCCTTAAACGATAGAGAAGGGAAGCACACCGCATCGTTCTTGAAATAGAGCTGACTGATCCCCCACTGCGAAGCGAGGTTCCGCGAAGCAACCAGCGGCGTGCCGCCAACCGCGCTGGCAGGCGTGAAATCTTCCGCCAGCGGCAGCAATTCCGCATAGCGCCACATGTTAAAGGCTCGGCCGGCGAGGACCTCGCGGCGCACTTTCTTCTTCAAGGAATCGTAATCATAGGAGACTTCCAGGGGAGAGAAACAGTCTTCACAGAAGGAGCGCGGAGCATTTCCCCAGGTCTTGCCGCACTCTCGACAACGTAGCTCGTAAGATTCGGACATCGCTTCACCTTTCCTAGCGCAACGGCCATGGCGGCTTCCGGCGCACAAGCTTTGGCGGCGGCAATACCAGTGGATTTCGATTAGGGCAGCAGGGAGGTAAACGAAAAACCCTCCGTGCCAAAGTGCTCGGAGGGTCTCAGAAATTCTTCTGGGATACTCTACAGCTCTTTAGCAGTTTTTTACGTGGAGCAAGTTGCCCTAAATCGCCACGTGTCGCCGCAACCGCAGCTGCTTCCTTTATCCTAGATACGCCCGCATTTGTCAAGTACCAGCGCCGAAAGGGAGTGGTCCAGTCTCCGGTCACGCGGCTAATCGGGAGGCAGCAACTTGCCGTGGGGTCGACCCAAGCTCCGATGACGAAGCTCCGCGATCAGTTCTGTGATGGATGCTTGTGGCGTTGGGAGGAACGTAAATGTACATGATGTACTACGCTAGGCTATCCTGTTTTCCGAGGAGAACATGAGCCTGCATCCGATCATCCGCACCGTATCCCAATCGCTATTTGCAACCCTTCTCTCCCTTCCAGCCTTGGCCCAACAGCCCGCTACTGCCATTCCTTCCACCGGCTTCCCTGGGCTGGATGAGTACCGGGCTTCGCGGATTTCCATCTACACTGACGATTTCGGGCAGCTGGCTCGCTATCGGGCTTCCGATGCTGCGCTCGCGCCGCCGGCTGCGGGCGAGAGCCGAGTCGTATTTCTTGGCGACTCCATCACCGACTACTGGAAGTTACCAGACTATTTTCCCGGCAAGCCTTATATCAACCGCGGCATAGACGGGCAGACCACGCCCGAGATGCTCGTGCGTTTCCGCCAGGATGTGATTGGCCTGCATCCCAAAGTGCTCGTTGTGCTCGCGGGAACCAACGACATCGCGGGCGTCACCGGGCGCACGTCTAACGAGGACATCGAGTCCAACTACGCCTCCATGGCCGAGCTGGCGCGGGCGCACCACATCCGGGTGGTGTTTGCGTCCGTCCTCCCCGTGCACAACTACACGCATGATGCCGAGGAGTCTTTCGCGCTGCGGCCCCGCGATAGAATTCTGGCGCTGAACAAATGGCTTAAAGAATACTGCGCCAAAAACGGCTTCGTGTATCTCGACTACTTCAGCGCCCTAGTCGACGAGCGAGGAATGCTGAAGCGCGCCCTTGCCGACGACGGGCTACATCCGACGGATGCTGGGTATAAGATCATGGCGTCCCTCGCGGAGAAAGCGATTCAGAAAGCGCTAGCGGAAAACAGCGCCCGGTCAGCGGCATGTAGCTAGCTCGTGCTGGTCCCCGGAGGAGTCTTCGAGCGATGATTGCCACCAGCCGCACCCTGGATTGGTTCGGGACGCGACAATAGGTTTGAGGACGCCGCTTTCGATGAGGCTTCCTGACAACAAAACCACCGCTTCTTGCGTCTAATCAATCGAGACTACGAAGCAGACGGCTATTCGTGCCCTTTGGACCCCGTCCTCCGGGACAGTGACGATCCCGGAGCATTCAATTTCCGGGACAACCTCCCCACCCCTGCGGTGTTATACTGCTCAGGAGAGTCGCAGGTGGGCGGTTGGAACACGCTCGCGGAATCGTTGGTTTGGGACATTGGGCTCGTGAGGCCTTCATAGGAGCAGCGACATGGGTGACCAAGTAAAGGAACTCTTTAGCTGGGCGCGCCGCCGCAAAATCATGGCGTCGTTTTTTGTGGCGTTCACTCTCATCGTTGGAATCATGATTGGCTCCGTGATCTCGGGCCGCGTTTCCGCAATGAAGTCCTTTAGCGGAACACATGCGACACCCCTCACCGTGCCGGATCCCATCCCCTCCGCTAGCTCCTTTTCCGGCATAGTGAATCGCGTCGAGCCGGCCGTCGTCAATATCGCCACCACGCAAGTCCTCGAGAAAAAGCCCAATTCCAGATTGCGCCGCTCGAAGCCTTCCAACCCCAATACCAATCCCGATGATGACAACGATCCAATGCAGGATTTCTTTGACCGCTTCTTCGACGGCCGTCAGGATGGCCCTCCCCAAGCGGAACGCAGCCTCGGCTCGGGCGTCATCGTTGACAAGCGCGGCTACATTCTCACGAACAATCACGTCATTGAAAACGCCACCAAAATTCAGGTTCAGCTCAACAACGACACCGCGCGGTACACCGCCAAGGTTGTCGGCGCGGACGACGACACCGACCTGGCCGTTATCAAGATCGAAGTAAACAAGGAACTGCCTATCGCCAAGCTCGGCAATTCAGACGGCGTGCAAGTCGGAGATTGGGTCCTAGCGATTGGCAGCCCGTTCGGCTTGCAAGCTACGGTCACGGCTGGAATCATCAGTGCGAAAGACCGGGGCGGCCTCGGTCTCGCGAAGCAATTTCAGCGCTTCCTGCAAACCGATGCAGCCATCAATCCTGGCAATTCCGGCGGGCCGCTCGTTGATTTGGCGGGGCAGGTTATCGGCATCAACACGGCCATCATCACGGGCAGCCGCGGCTACGAAGGCGTCGGCTTTGCCCTTCCCTCGAACACCGCGATCAGTGTGTACAATCAACTTATTGCCAATGGCCGCGTGACTCGCGGTTCGATCGGCGTCAAGTTCGAGGAAGATCTCGGAACAAATCCGATCACGCTGAAATCTCTCGGCGCTCCAAATGGTGTTGTGATTGAAGACATCGAACCCGGCAGCCCCGCCGAAAGGGCTGGACTCAAAGGTGGCGACGTCATCACCAGCGTCAACGGCCAGACCATCAAGACTGGCAACGACTTGGTGAATCCCATCGCTCAGGCGCCTATCGGCACCAAGATGAAGCTTACGTATGTGCGCGATCGCATGCAAAAAGAGGCGACGGTAACGGTCGAAGATCGCACCCACGTTTTCCCCAACACCGCGGGCCATCTGGATGACCAGCCCGGCGAAGCCGCGCCGATTGAATTCGGTCTCCATGTTGACAATCTCACTCACGATCGCGCACAGCGCTTCGGGATGGATGGCAAGAAGGGCGTCATCGTTACCGACGTTGATCCGGCCAGCTTTGCCTCGGATGATCTGAACTTTGGCCGCGGCGATGTGATTTCCGAAATCAATCATGAGCCGATCACCTCGCTGGACGACTACCGCGCAGCCGTTTCCAAGCTGAAGCCCGGCGATAATGTGGTATTCAAGGTCTTGCGGCGCCAGGACGACCGCGTGCTTACGGTATTTCTGTCCGGCGTCGTTCCGGCGGAGAACCAGCAGCAATAATCCCGGGGAGGCGCGTGCGTCTCCTGAACGGTATCAACGAAAACTAATGCGAGTGCGAAAAGCGACCCACCTGGCCCTGACGCTGCTCGTTGCAGCGGGTATGGGTGTAAGCGGCGCCGCTGCCAAAGCTCAGGGCACGAATGCGTCGAAATCGCCCTCTCCAAAACCCGGCGCGCGATCGCGCCACGCTAGATCGACTCGAAAATCGGTTCGATCCCAGCGAGGTCAGAAAGCTCCCGATCCCCAGCGCATCTCCGAGATCCAGACCGCGCTAGCGAAAGACGGCTCGTTCAGCGGCCAGCCCAGCGGCAAATGGGACTCTTCCACCGTCGATGCCATGAAGAAGTTTCAAGAGGCGCATGGCCTCAGTCCTTCCGGCAAACTCGACGCTAAGACTTTGCAGAAGCTCGGTTTAGGTTCCCAAACCGCTGGCCTTGCTCCGCCTATGCCGCCGGTAAGCTCCTCGTCGCTCGCCACGAGCCCATCATCTCCGGTCCACCGCCAGAAATAGACTCAGTTCCACCAGCGACGAAAATTTTGAGTTGGCGGGACCACGACAGAGTAGCTCTCCGCGGAGACGCTTCCGTAAGCGACGCTATTTGTTGGCGGTAGAGTGACTTAGTGGCCGCTGGGAAGAAAGAACACCCGGCCCCAAAGTCGTTCGAGGCCGGGTTGCAATTGTCCCAGTTCATCCAAAAGACCAAAGCACTCTCTCGAGAAAGCTTCGGTTGCATGCGCCCGAGCCAGCCCGCCAGGGTGAAGCGAGCCAGCTCGCACGCTCAAGGAGAAACATCCGTTGTCTTGAAGACCATCGCGGCTCGGAAAATATTCCCGGCTTTCACAAACTGGAAAAGATTAAGGGGTTAAATGGAGAAGAACGGAGCAGCACGCTCCGCTCTTTCAACCAGTATATTGTATTTAGCCTTGCGGTTAAATGCCACTCCTCGGTTCGTTGTATTCAACCGTTCCGTTAAAAGCCATCTCACGACCGGTATATCTAACCCCGCGGTTAGATACCAGGTTAGTTTTCGAGCTGCGCTTGCAGAATTTCTCCTGGAAGCGCAATCATCGTCGGCCGCACGGCTACTACCTTTGGAGCGCCATTTGTAGGCACTGACGCCGAATCCGTACGTATGTACATGCCATTCTTAGGTTTAGTCGCTCCCGGTTCGGCATTCAGGCGTTCGATGCGAATGCCCAGCGTCCGTTCCAGTTGGAAGAGCTCCGACCGCTGCTCTCGTGAGAACAGGGTGGTGGCGACGCCATGGCTTCCCGCGCGGCCCGTTCGGCCGACCCGGTGAATGAAATTCTCCGCAATGTCCGGCAGATCGTAATTGATGACGTGCACGATGTCCTGCACATGAATCCCGCGCGAAGCAAGATCCGTTGCCACGAGTACGCGATAGCGCCCCTGCTGAAAGCCCGCAAGTGCCGCATTCCGCTGCGATTGCGAGCGATCGCCGTGAATCATGGCGGCCGAAAAACCGTCGCGATTCAGGCTCTTGGTGATTCGCTCGGTGCCCCGCTTGGTGCGAGAGAAGACCAGGCAGCGCCCGGTTTCTTTCGCCAACAGGCGCTGAAGCATCTCTTGTTTCCGGTCTACGGAAACCTCGAACGCTTGCATACGCACATTTTCAGACGGCTTCAAAATCGAGCCAAACGCGAGTCGCGCTGGATTTCTCAGGTAGTCCTTTACGAGATGGGCGACGGATGCCTCCATCGTCGCGGAAAAACACATGGTTTGGCGGTCTTTTGGCAGGACCGCCGCGATGCGCTTGATGGCTGGAAGAAAGCCCATGTCCAACATGCGGTCCGCTTCGTCGAGGACCAAAATGCGCAACGAATTGAAATTAAAGAGCTTGCGGTCAAGATAATCTTCCAAACGTCCGGGAGTTGCCACGACGACGCGCGCTCCCTTGCGGATAGCTTGCAGTTGCGCACCCTCGGATAGTCCTCCCACGACCAGCGCGGCAGGCGCAAGCTGAGCGCCGCGGAGGGTATTGAACACGGCCACCACCTGCATGGCCAATTCGCGTGTGGGCACCAGCACCAGCGCCGCGATTCCTGGCGTCTTGTGCTTGAGCAGTTGCTCGATGACTGGGATCAGGAAGGCGAGCGTCTTGCCGGTCCCGGTTTGCGCGGTTGCGAGCACGTCCTTGCCCTCGAGCGCTTGCGGAATAGCCGCAGCTTGTACGGGGGTCGGCGTCGAAAATCGCGCGTGTGCCAATCTCTCCTTCATATAGGTGGAGATCGGTAATTCTGTGAAACTTTGCATTCGTATTGCTTTCTTGCTGGCTGGGAGCGGTTCCGGCGCGCACACACATTCGGTGCAAGCGCGGCAATTCGCATTGCCAGTCTTGTTTTAGATTACGCTGAAGACTTACGGAGACCACTGCAGGCGGGTAATCTCAGATGAACAATGCAACTTGAGGGACCGCACAACACAACCGAGGTATTAAGCGCGAAGACAGTCTAACATGCTTACTCGCCCAAAGCGAACTTAATCGTTCCTTGTTTCTTATCCCAATCGAACCGCACGAACTGGGAATGTAACTTGATGAGTGGAATGGGGATGAGCGGAAGAGTTTCTGCATGAATGGCTATTTTGGGGCGGAGTAGCGAAAATGTAGGAATGAACGGCGTCGAGCACACTACGCATAGCTAGAAATCGAGACAGATGCATGCGCCTATTCCTGGCGAAGGGCGGCCAACGGATCGATCCTGGTGGCGCGGCGGGCTGGGAGGTAGCAGGCCAGAAGAGCCGCAGCGAAAAGAACCAGCGCGACGCCGATCAGGGCTCGGAAATCCATCGCGCCGACGTTGTATAGCAGGCCCTTCAGCGTTTTGCCGACGAGATATACGCCGGGAAGGCCAATGGCCATGCCGAAAAGGGCGGCGCGCATGCCTTCGCCGACGACCAACCTGAGGACCTGTGGACCGCCGGCGCCGAGAGCCATGCGAATACCCAATTCGTGATTGCGTTGGGCGACGGAGAAGGTCATTACGCCGTAGATGCCGATGGCGGCGAGGAAGAGCGCGAGTACGGCGAAGGTGCCGAAGACGAGAACGGTGAAGCGGTCGGTGACGAGGTTTTCGCTAATGATCTGGTCCATGGTGCGGACGCGGGTCATGGGGAAATCGGGATTGACGGAACGGACAGCGGCGGCGATGCCAGTTGTGACGGAGCTGGGGTTTCCGTTGGTGCGGACGGCGATGGTGGTGAAAGGCCAGGGGCTCTGGTCAAAAGGAAAATCAATTTCAGCGGCGCCCGTGGTGGTGGGGTGGCTTTCGTACTGAACGTCGTGGAAAACCCCGACGATTTGCCACTCGACGGGAGCGCCGAACGGCGGAATTTTGTCGGGGAGGAGTTCGACGATTTTGACGCGTTGCGTAAGCGGGTCGAGGCCAGGCAGGTATAGGCGGGCGAAGCTTTCGCTGACCATGGCGACGCGAGGGGAGCCGGCAAGATCGCGGGCGTCGAGATAACGGCCGCGGGTGAGGCGGATGCCGTAGGTTTGGAAGTATCCGGGCGTGACGGTGTTGATGTTCGCTACCGGCTGCTTGTCGGGGTTGTTGTCGGACTCATCGGAGGGCTGGCCGGAAATGGTGAAGTGGAGGCGGCCGGCGCCGTTCGTGGGGAGGCCGGGGGCAATGGCGACTTTCATGACGCCAGGGACGCCGGCGATTCGTTCTTCGAGCTGCTGGTACACGGAGCGGATTTGGGCGGCGCTGGAGGTGCGATCGTGCTGGATGGGGACGCTGAAGGTGAGGACGTGGTCGCGGCGAATGCCGAGGTCGACCTGGGTGACGTTCCAGAAGCTGCGGAGAATGAGGCCGGCGCCGGCGACCAGAATTAAGGCGAGGGCAAACTCGGCGACAACCAGGACGCGGCGGAGGCGGTTGTGGCCGGCGCCCGCAGAAGTGGACCTGCCGCCTTCCTTTAACATGTCGCTGATGTTTTGCCGGGCGGCGTGCCACGCGGGGAAGCAGCCGAAGAGGACGCCGCTGAGAAACGTTGCGCCCAAGGTGAAGAGCAGACACGGGTACGTTGAGGTGCGGATTGGCTTCGTAAGGGATGCCGAGTTGATTTCTGGGCATAAGGCTCATGACTCCGCGAAGCAGGGCGACGGAGAGCAATGTCCCGAGAAGGCCGCCCATCAGCGCCAAGGAAAGGCTTTCGATCAGGAATTGGCGGAAGATGCGAGAGCGGGTGGCACCTTGCGAGGCGCGGACGGCGATTTCTTTTTGCCGCGCAGTGCCCCAGGCGAGCAGCAAGTTCGCGATATTGACGCAGGCGATCAAGAGGACGAAGCCGACCGCTCCCATCATGAGCCAGAGGCCGAGGCGGGTCTGCTTGGGAAGAAAGTCGTCTTTGAGGGGCTCGACGGTGACGGTGAGGTCTTTGTTCGTCTTCGGATAGGTTTGCGCGAGTTGCTTAGCGATGACGGCCATTTCGGCGTTGGCGGTTTCGAGAGTAACGCCGCTTTTGAGCTTGCCCATTACCAGTAGAAAGTGATTCTCTCGGCGGATCTCATCGGGCTTAAAGGCGAGCGGGACGTTCATCGAAGAATCGCCAACGTCAGAGGGACTTGGAGCGGCGACGCCGAGGACGGTATAGAGTTCACCGCTCATGCGGAGCTTTCTGCCGACGATGCTGGGATCGCTGCCGAAATGGTCGCGCCAGAATTTGTTGTTGAGGATAACGACGTGGTCGTTGCCGGGGAGGGCGTCGTCGGCCACGAAATGGCGGCCGAGAGTCACCTTTGGGCTAAAGAGGAGGTCGAACCAGCCGGGGGCTACGCGGCTGGCCTGGACTTGTTCGGTCCAATCGGGGGTGGAGATGGTGAAGCCCTCGCCGGTCCAGCCATTGAGAGAGTCGAAGACGGTGGCCTGCTTTTGCCAGTCGAGGAGGTCACTGGGTGATGTACCGTTGCGCTCGCCGGTTTTGTCGTGGGACCAGACCATGACGATGCGGTCGCTATCGACATAGGGAAGGGGCGCAAGGAGGACGGAGTAGAGGAGGCTGAAGATGGCGGTGGTGGCGCCGATGCCCAGGGCCAGAGCGAGCAAGGAGACTGACGTGAATCCGGGGCTCTTCCAAAGCAGCCGCAAGCCGTAGCGAATGTCGCGCCAAAGTTCGGTCATAAGCCGCACCTCTCTGTGTTTATACTCCCGGCCTACCGAAAATGTTCCGTCGTTTTGTGGGGCCACGCAGTTAGACGAATGGGAGGGTAAGAGGTTGCCTGCTGGCTCAGCCCGCAGGCACAGCGAGACCTTCGCACCAAACGAAACGCATCCATCCGCGACAACTAAAGGCCGGTGCTTAGTTCTTCGACGCCGGCTGTCGATATCTTGACGTCGTCTTCGGATTTGCCCCCGCTGAATGCGGCGATTAAGTAGCCATTTTTGCCGCGAACGATGACGCCGCCCTTCCAGCCGAATTCGCCAGTCATCGGCGGCCGCACTTGGCTGCCGCTATCCTTGAGCGTATCGGCCATCTCGACGGCTTTGGCGTAGGCGATGCCGATGAGGTTTGCTCCTTTATCGGTCGGCGAAGGCTCGTCTTTCATCCGGCCGATCACGAGCATTTTCGAACTCCAGTATTGAATCTTGTCGCCAGGGAAGTAGGCGACGACCGCAACGCCACCAATGCCGAGTTCGTCGGCGCGTTTCTTCATGGCCGCGAGCGCCGCATTGGCCAAGCCATCGAAAGGATTCACTTGAGGCGGGCCATTTAGAAAAGCAGGATCCATCTTTGCAATCTCGACGCGGAGGCTTTCGGAACCCGCTGTCGGAAAATCCGCCGGAACTTTCTGAGTGACTCGGCCTGTGGCAGCCCACTCTGCTCCCCGCTGATAGGTCGTGATAAACCCGGCGCAGCTCAAGGCCGCAACGTCATGGCCCATCGTGGTGTGAAAAATTCTGCCCTTGCCATAGCTCAAGACCATAAGCATCGGCTCGTCGTGGCCGGTCCCATGATTGGCCGGGTCTGAGTGAGCGGTTGCGAGTACGGTCATATTCTGGCCGGGGCCACGGAGGGTTGCGTATAGTTCATCGGCGCCGTGCATCCAGACGCGCGGCAATCCCTTCATGATCGGGTGTTCTGGAGACCGCGTTTCCACCTGGAAAGGGAGGCGATTTCCGTGCTCGCCGGCTGGCCCGGGAGAATTATCCGAAACCAGCTTTCCGTCCTTGAAGTACCACATCGGACCGGACTTTTCGGTGCGGCCGCGCCAGCCGCCGATGCCGATCATCTGATTGAACGCGGGCCAATCGGGAAACGCATTGTCAGCGGCGTGGACGACGACTAGCCCTCCGCCATTTTTGACATAGTTCTCGAGCTGGTCACGCAGGCCCGCTGGCCAGTCTGGCGCGTCGTAGTTTAGAACGATGGTTTGATACTTGTTGAAATCGGGCTTGAAATTGGTAAAGTCCTCTCCGAAGCGAGGAGATGTTGCGACCGTCACGCTGAACATGCGCGCATCCTCCAGCTCCTTTTTCAGGACGGCGGAGGTCAGTTGCCAGGCGTGATAGGGACCGCCGCTCTGACCGTCGACGAGAAGTACATGAATCAGATCAGTCTTTGAAGGGGCGGCAGGCGCGCCAAGTGCTGTGCCACCTAGAGCCACAAAAAGAATAGCGAAAGCGAGTTTTTTCATCTTACCTCCCTGCTTTAAGAGCTTGGCGTGCCAGCCCAGGCCTTAAAGACGCGCACAGAAATCGCGCTTAGCAAACTTGGTCCCGCCGAAGAGTGCGGATTGTTGATACGAACCATCGCATGCGTCCTGCAGCATACCCTGAACCGCGAATCCAATCCGCAACTTTCAAGTTCTTACCGGCGTTCTCGGTTTCCCAGCGCCCGTATCAGGTAAAGCGGGATTCGACGGTACATGCGACGGACGGAAGAATTCAGCTTCCGCGGGATGGCGTCCGGTGTTGAATCCCGCACTCACAAAGAGACTCTCGACTCGGAGGTTGTGGCAAAGCAGGAGGACGCAGAGCTATGACGGCTAATGCTCGAGTGTTCACAAACTTTGGACACATTGTTAACGGCGAGCGATTTGGCTAACGGAGATTCTTCGCGGATCGCGGATGATCAAGGCAAATATGGGATGCGAATTCCTGGTCGCGCTGGCGTTCGTAGTGCGTTTTCATCTCGTCGATGGATTCACCGACGAGCGGCCCAAGAGGCTTGAAGGCCCAGGCGCACTCGGAGCAAGCCCAGCCCTGAAAATTTTGGCTTTCGACCCAGACAAGTTTGCGACGCATTGACACGCTTGGACGCCTCGAGCCCTTTCGCGGTTACATTTCCTCCACGAGCAACCTGAAACTGTTGTCCAGCGACACCGCAACGTCAAAGTCAGATCATTCCGCCGCCCCGAGCGAAGCGCTCCTCGGGCGGACGCGTCTTAACGCATATCCGAGACGACCTTTTCCTACAAGGGCCAAACACTAACTATAGAGAGGGGAGGCTGTCGGTGGTGCGCGCAACATTGGCAAAAACAGCTATCTCAATCCGAGTTCGTCCTCAAGCTGCTGGACAACGCCGTAGCATTCGCACGAGGAATTTTCGAGCTTTCTGCGATTCACGATTTTCACGGCGCCGCGAACATAGTCTATGATTCCGTCTTTTTGCATGACCGAGGCCGCCAAGCTCACTGTGGTCCGGTCCGTGCCCATCATGGTGGCAATAAAATCGTGCGTTATGGGGAGCATTCCAGAGCCGACTCGGTCTTGAGTCATCAACAGCCACCGCGAGAGACGCTGCTCGATATCGTGCAGGCGATTGCATGCCGCGGTCTGTGCCACTTGCATTCCTTGAAGCCCCGTATGCCTGCTCAAGAGCATCTGCAGCTGCGGCGCCGAGCGCAGAATCCGCTGTAACGCACCACCCATCATTCGAAAACCATCGCCAGCGATTTGGATGATTTCGCGGACGGAACTTCTGCTCAAGCCGCTTGCAAGTCCTGATCCAACGTAGCCTTCCTTGCCCACTACACCCACTTCTACCGTTCTACCGTCTTTGGTGACTACCACTTGAGAAACCATTCCGCGGTTCGGAAAATAGACGAACTCGATGTCCTGCGTGGGCTCATGAAGGCTGAAATGACTCGGCAGGTCGATATACGTCAAGTCGGCGCGCATCAAATCGAATTCATTGTCGGGAGTCGCCAAGAGCACTCTGTTTGTTACCTGCTTTCCCTCGGAATTGGTACGTTGGTCTCCTGGTACGGATCGAAGGTTTTTCCCGCTCATGTCAGTCCTGTACGGCGCCGGAGTGCAGTGGGGCCATGGGGTGAAGTTTCATGGCTTTTGGGTTGCCTATTCATTCGAACAAAAAAGAGCCGGTGAAACTGTGCGAAATGGAACAGTTCAGAAAGCGCCGAAAACGCGATTTGACGGTCCTTGCACCGGACAGTAGAATTTAGATTCCGCGCGGTGGTGCCCCGTGTTGAATCCCGCAGGCACAATGAGGCTTTTACATCGGAAATATAAGGAAACGCAGGAGGAAGCATGGCTACGTCAGTAGCGCCACGAGTTTTTAAGAATTTCATCAATGGCGAGTGGGTGGAATCGCGCAGCGGCAAAGCCTATGAGAACCGCAATCCGGCGAACACGGACGAGCTGGTAGGGATGTTTGTGTCTTCGACGTCCGAGGACGTCGATGCGGCGGTGAACGCAGCGAAAGAGGCTTACAAGAAATGGCGGCTGGTCCCCGCGCCGAAGCGCGCTGAGATTTTGTTTCGCGCAGCCGAGCTTTTGGTGCAGCGCAAGGAAGAATATTCGAAGGATATGACGCGCGAGATGGGCAAGGTTCTGGCAGAAACGCGCGGCGACGTGCAGGAAGCCATCGACATGACGTATTACATGGCCGGGGAGGGGCGGCGGCTGTTTGGCCAGACGACTCCTTCAGAGCTTCCGAATAAGTTTGCGATGAGCGTGCGGCAGTCGATTGGCGTGTGCGGAATGATTACGCCTTGGAATTTTCCTATGGCGATTCCGTCTTGGAAGATGACGCCTGCGCTGATCAGCGGCAATACGGTGGTGCTGAAGCCTGCCGAGGACACGCCGCTATCCTCGTACCATCTTGTGCAGGTTCTGACCGAGGCGGGGATCCCGCCGGGTGTTGTAAACATCGTTAGCGGAGATGGGCCGGATGCTGGCGCGCCACTAGCGGCAAGCGAAGATGTGCCCGTTGTGAGCTTCACAGGTTCGACGGCGGTGGGCCGGTTGATTGCGCAGGCTTGCGCGCCTACTTTCAAGCATTGCAGTCTGGAGATGGGCGGGAAGAACATTATCGTGGTGATGGATGATGCGAATCTCGATCTCGCCGTCGATGGAGCGGTCTGGGGCGGCTTCGGAACGACAGGGCAGCGTTGCACAGCAGCTAGCCGCGTCGCCGTGCACAAGAGCATTTATCACGAATTCGTTACGCGCTTCGTGGACCGCGTCAAACGATTGCGGGTTGGCAATGGCCTCGATTCTGACGTGGATATGGGCCCATGCATCAACGAGCAGCAACTGAAGACGGTGATGGACTACGTGGAAATTGGGAAAAATGAGGGAGCGAAGCTGCTGACCGGCGGGAATCGTCTGGATAGCGGGGCGCAAGCGAAGGGTTGGTTCCATGGGCCCACTGTGTTTGGCGATTGCTCGCCGCAGATGCGCATCGCGCAGGAAGAAATCTTCGGTCCGGTGGTATCGGTCATTCCCATCGACAGCTTCGAGCAGGGCATCGAGGTCGCTAACGGCGTGCCCTACGGCCTGTCAGCCTCGATTTACACGCGCAATGTAAATCAAGCCTTTCAGGCCACGCGCGATCTCTACACCGGAATCGTCTATGTGAACGCTCCGACGATCGGCGCCGAAACGCACTTGCCGTTCGGAGGTACGAAGCAAACCGGCAACGGCCATCGGGAAGCGGCAATTGCGGCGATCGATTTCTTTTCTGAATGGAAGACCATTTACATCGACTATTCCGACAAGCTCCAACGCGCCCAAATTGACAACAATTGAGGACACGGTGAGTTAGTAGAAGTCTTAGGCTAGCAGCAAAACCGACAACCCGCGTTGACGCTGCTTGACACGCTTTCTACAATATAGGTAGCGCTCTTCAGCGCTTAGCGTAGAGTGCTGCTATGAGGAATCCAGCCTTACAGGAACGTCGCAACCGCCAGATTCTCGCGGATCTCGTGCGGGCGTATATTGAGACCGGCGAGCCGGTATCCTCGCGCGCGATTTCCAAGAGGTATGAAGAGACGCTGAGCACTGCGACGATTCGCAACGTCATGGCCGATCTGGAAGATGGCGGCTTACTCTACCAGCCGCATACTTCCGCCGGGCGTGTTCCGACGGCCGCGGCTTATCGCTTTTTCGCGCAGGAGATTGCTTCGCAAGCGACGCTTACTATCGGCGACCGCGACTGGATTCAGCGTGAGATGGGGGGCGCAAAGACGGCTTCTGAGATTACAGAGCGCGCGGGCCACGTGCTCGCGGAAGTTTCGAACGGGCTTGGCATCATCGTTTCGCCGCCGCTGGGCAGAACGGTTCTCGAGCACGCGCGGATGTGGCTGCTGCCGGACGGGCGCGTGGTAGTCGTCCTTATTTCACCGGGAGGCAACACTCGAGACAAAATCGTTCGTCCCAATCGCCCTTTTGCCCAGTCCGAGCTGGACGCCACTGCGGACTTTCTGAACCGACAGTATTCCGGCTGGACGCTCGAAGCCATTCGCGGAGACCTGCTACTGAAGCTGGCCATGGACCGGGAACAATATGAGGGAATTATCGGGAACGCCCTCACTTTGTGGGATCCGGCGATGCTGGGAGAGAATCAAACAAGCGAGGTTCACGTGGAAGGCACGGCGCAGATCGTCGGCACGCCGGAATTCACCAACCAGGCGCAACTACGCGAACTCTTAGCGGCCATTGAAGAAAAGCACCGGCTCGTCACGGTGCTCAACGCGTGTATCGAAACACCTGAGCCAGTCCACGTGCAAATTGGCGTGAAAGAGATTTCGCAAGCGGGCGACAACCTGGCGATCATCAGCGCGCCCTACACGCGCAATGATCTTGTACAGGGATCGCTCGGCGTCTTGGGTCCGACGCGGATGCATTACGAGCGCGCGATGACGGCGGTTGCGTACGTGGCGCAGCTATTCAGCGAAGCATTGAGCAAAATTTGAAGAACTTTTTCCAGAAGAGAGGCAGCAAAGTGCCCGACAAGGATTCACCATTTAGCGCAGAAAGCAGCGCGCAGAACGCAGCCGGGGATTCGTCAGACGAAGCCAAACTCAGCGCGGATTCCGCAGCCGCCGACGCGGAAGTCGCGAAGATTGCCGGCGAACTGAACGAACTGCGCCAGACGCTGATGCGGCGCCAGGCCGATTTCGACAACTACCGGAAGCGCATTGAAAAAGAACGAGCCGACGACGCGAAGCGCCACACGGCGCGTGTCGTTGAAGGACTCATTCCGATCATCGATGGCTTCGAGCACGCTCTTGCCGCGCATCGCGAGGCTGAGTATGAAAACTATCGTAAAGGCTTCGAGCTGATTTACCGGCAACTTGTGGACAACGTCTCGCGGCTTGGAGTTGAACGCACGGACCCGCTCGGCAAGCCCTTTGATCCGCATTTGCATCAGGCGATGGACCGCACCGAAACACTCGCTCATGAAGACGGCACGATTCTGCAAGTCTTTCAACCGGGTTACATTTTTCATGGACGTGTCTTGCGGCCCGCGATGGTCCGCGTAGCCGTTCATCCCGGCGGCGCATCGAAAGAAGCTGCGAACTAATCCGAGGGAATCCATCCAACAGAGGGGATTGCATGGCAAAGGGGAATCAAAAAGACTTTTACGAAGTGCTCGGCGTTTCGCGCACCGCTTCTGTCGAAGAGATAAAATCTTCGTACCGAAAATCCGCGCTGAAATGGCATCCGGACCGCAATCCGGAAAATAAAGAAGAAGCCGAAGTGAAATTCCGCGAGTGCACGGAAGCTTACAGCGTGCTGAGCGATACGCAAAAACGCGAAGTTTACGACACGTATGGTCATGCCGGGCTTTCCGGCGCGAGCGGCGGAGTGGACTTCAACAGCACTGTGTTTCGCGACTTCCACGACATTCTGGGTGATTTTTTCGGGTTCGAGGACCTTTTCGGGAGAGCGGCGGGCGGCGGCCGCACGCGCCGACGTCAGCAGCGCGGCGCCGATCTTCGCTACGACATGACGCTGACCTTTGAAGAAGCTTCCGCGGGCGTCACTACCAAAATCAAGCTGCCCCGTCAGGAGTACTGCGAAGTCTGCAATGGCACTGGCGCCAAAAAAGGAACTGGCATTGTCGCTTGCCAGACGTGCGGCGGCCGGGGACAGCTCGCCTACCAGCAAGGTTTCTTCACCATCTCGCGTACCTGCCCGGCGTGCCAAGGCGCGGGCCAAATTGTTCGCGAACGCTGCCCCGATTGCCGCGGCCAGGGCCGCATCGAGCGCGAGAAAACGATCGATCTACGCATTCCGCCAGGCGTGGACTCCGGGACACGGCTGCGCGTTACAGGTGAGGGCGAGCCCGCACCCAACGGCGGTGCGCCGGGCGATCTGTACGTCGTTCTCGACGTAAAGGATCATCCTTTCTTCGAACGGCGAGGAGCTGATCTCTACTGCACGATTCCGCTGAGCATCACGCAAGCGGCGCTTGGCACGGAATTGCAGGTCCCAGGCCTCAACGGCGAAGAAAAACTCAAAATTCCCGAAGCTACACAAAGCGGCGCGGTGTTTCGCATCAAAGGAAAAGGTCTGGCGGATCCTCGAGGCGGCGGCAAAGGCGATCTTTACTATCATGTGCGCGTGCTGACGCCGACGAAGCTCACGCGAGAGCAACGCAAACTGCTTGAGCAACTCGGCGCCTCTCTGAAAGTAGAAAACAAGCCCGCTGACCGCAATTCCACAATCTTCGACAAAGTAAAAGACATTTTCGGCTAGCGCCGGCCTGGGGCGTTAGAATCCCTGCGTGCGCCGCAGATTCTTTGTTGAACAATTCACCGGGACCACGGCGGTCATGGAAGGCGACGCCGCGCATCACCTCGGCAACGTCCTTCGAGCGCAAACGGGGCAAGTCTACGAACTCAGCGACGGCACGGCTGCGTGGCTCGCCCGCATCGAGAGCGTTGCGCGCAATCGCGTGGAATTTGCGCTGCTGGAGCAGCTTGCTGCGCCGCTGCCAAGCGCCGAAGTCACGCTGCTTCTTTCCATCGTCAAATTCGACGCTTTCGAGTGGGCCATCGAAAAAGCTACGGAGCTGGGCGTCAGCAGAATCATTCCGATCAGCGCTGCTCGCAGCGAAAAGGGGCTACTCGCCGCGGCAACCAAGCGTTCTCAGCGATGGCAAAAAATTCTTCTGGAATCTTCCCAGCAATCCCGTCGACTGCGCGTTCCCCAACTCTCCGAGGTTGCTAAACCTCCCCAGGCTTTCGACGGCCTGGCCTGTGACTTTCGCTTTTTACTTTCCGAACGGAGCGACGCTCCTTCTTTCCGAACAGCACTTGCCGGCTCGGATTATCAAAATACGGTGACTGACACGCCCCGCAGCGCAGCTCTCGCCATCGGCCCCGAAGGTGGCTGGACGGACGATGAGCTTGCCGCTGCTCGCGCCGCTGGTTTTCGAGAAGCGTCGCTCGGTCAACTGATCCTTCGCACGGAAACCGCCGTAATCGCGGCCCTGGCCACGCTGAATTTCGCGCTTTCCGCGGAGTAAGCCAAGAGCTGTTCGGAAAGCCGATGCGATCCCGCAGGCAACGCCCGTGCGCCACGTGCGAATCTCACTTAAAGGGCCGGAGAGTTCGGATCGCCCGCACGGGGCTAATCGTCAAAAGGCCGTGCAAATCCAACCTAGCGCGGCCAGCATCGCCGTGCTATAAATAGAAGGCAGCAAAAAATGCAAAGCACGGACCAGAACCAACCTCTTGCCCCATCGGTTCCGGAAACTCCGGCGCCGGCGCCGGCGACAACCCATTCGCTAAGAAATGAAATTCGTGTTTGGACGCGGGACCTCCTCATTGCCATTGGCCTCGCGCTGGTTATCATTGTTTTCCTCTATCAACCTGTAAAAGTGGAAGGCACAAGCATGGCGCCGCTGCTCTCCGACCAGGAGCGCATCTTCATCAACAAGTTTGTGTATCGCTTCGAGCCCATCCAGCGGCGGGATGTCGTCGTGTTTTGGTATCCTCTCGACCATTCGAAATCGTTCATCAAGCGTGTTATTGGGCTGCCCGGGGAGAATGTCCAGATTCGCCAGGGCATTGTATACGTTGACGGCCGGGCCATCGATGAGCCTTACGTCCCGACGCAGTACGAAGACATGAGCGATTACGGCCCGATGCGCGTCCCCAAAGACAGCTATTTCGTCATGGGCGATCACCGCATCAGCTCCAACGATTCGCGCGTCTTTGGTGCGGTGCCTAGTAAATTTATCTATGGCCGCGCCGTTTTTGCGTACTGGCCGGTCGACCATTTCGGCTCGCTTTCCACGACGGAAGCCAGTTCCACGAACACAAAGTGACTGGCATACTTCATGAACCTTCTCGGAGGCCAACCTGACCGAAGTTCAGCACCGACCCGCCACTCTCGCTCTGGAAGACGGGCGCATATTTAACGGCCGCGCCGCTGGCGCTATCACGCGCCGAGGCGGCGAGGTCGTTTTCAATACCAGCCTTACCGGTTACCAGGAAGTTTTCACCGACCCAAGCTATGCGGGGCAGATCGTGTGCCTCACCTATCCGCACATTGGCAATGTTGGCGCAAACCTCGATGACGAGGAATCATCGCGGCCATACATCGAAGCTCTGATTGTGCGCGAGTTTTCGCAAATCTCCTCGAACTGGCGTTCCGCGGAAACGGCGCAGCTGTATTTGAACCGCCACAAAATACCCGCTATCTGGGATATCGACACGCGGGCGCTTGTACGCCACATTCGGAATGTGGGCGCGCTTTGCGGTGTGGTGGCTACCGACGGAACTCCCGCCGAGCAATTGATCTTTGAGGCGAAGCAACTTCCGCCGATGGCTGGCCAGGAGCTTGCCAGCCGCGTCACCTGCAAGAAGGCGTATGGCTGGGAAAAAAGCTCGATCGAGCTGACAATTCCACCGTGGTCGGAAGCCATGGGCGAGTCCGGGCGCGTTTCGGACACGCGGAAGTTTCGTGTGGCGGCTTACGATTTTGGGATCAAGCAAAACATTTTGCGGCTGCTCGTCGATCATCATTGCGACGTGTGGGTTGTCCCGTCGCAAACTTCCGCTCAAGAGGTTCTCGATCTGAAACCGGATGGCGTGTTTCTTTCGAACGGCCCGGGCGACCCCGAGCCCGTTGGGTATGCCGTCGAGAACATTCAAAAACTTCTTGGTCGCGTACCGATCTTCGGTATTTGCCTTGGCCATCAGCTTTGCGGGCTGGCGCTGGGCGGCAAAACCTTCAAGCTAAAATTTGGTCATCACGGTTCGAACCACCCGGTAAAGAATCTACTGACCGAAAAAGT
Source organism: uncultured Acidobacteriota bacterium (assembly GCA_963804545.1). Lineage (GTDB taxonomy): Bacteria > Acidobacteriota > Terriglobia > Acidiferrales > UBA7541 > Acidiferrum. The sequence continues at coordinate 770,701 of CAWDQW010000002.1, read as the reverse complement.
GGAAATCACCGCGCAGAATCACGGTTTTTGCGTCGATCCGGAATCGCTACCGTCGAGCGACGTCGAAATCACCCATGTTAATCTCAACGATCACACGAACGAAGGCATGCGCCATAAGAGTCTGCCGCTCTTTAGCGTGCAATACCACCCCGAAGCCTCCCCAGGCCCCCACGATTCGCATTATCTATTCACGCAGTTCACCGACATGATGAAGGAGCACGCGACGTGAAGTGGTGGCTGCTTGCCGTGTGCCTGTCGCTTGGCTGTCTTCTTCCGGCGAGTTCGGCGCAAACGGCGGAACCCGTCTTCGTGGACAGAATGTGCGGCAAGCTCGTCACCGTGGAAGCCCTCCCGGAAAATGGAAAAACGGGCTCCACAATCGACGGGAAGCCCGTCGCGCACGCGCGCGTTCGCCTGTTTCCGCCCATAGCGAGCGGCGATTGCTGTAGCTTGATGACGCCTTCGGCGGAAGTCTTTACTGGTCGCGATGGAGAGTTTCAGTTCAAGAAGATCGAGGCGGGTGATTATTGGCTGGTGGCGTTGATTGCGAGCAAGGAATATAAATTGCTAGTACGCTATGAACCGGACAAGAAAGTCGAAAAAAACTGCTCGGACTTCCAGTACACACTCAAAGAAGGCAAGTTTCAGTTGGTGAGAACTGCGACGATCACGGTCGATTGAGCACGATGCGCCGTGCATTGCCTAATCCTGGAAGGCGTGGTCCGCGGAAGTGTCATAACCGAGCGCCGCGAGGAATCTGTATTTGATTTCCTGTAAGATGAAACAAGTTAAAAACGCTGAGGCCGGATGCCCAAACGTACAGACATCAAAAAGATTCTAATTATTGGTTCGGGCCCCATCGTCATTGGCCAAGCCTGTGAATTTGATTATTCCGGAGCACAAGCGTGCAAAGCTCTCCGCGCCGAGGGCTACGAAGTCGTCCTGGTCAATTCCAATCCGGCCACGATCATGACCGATCCGGAGCTGGCGCACCGCACTTACATCGAGCCGCTGACGAAGGAGTATCTCAACGAGATTCTTGCGCGTGAAAAGCCGGACGCGCTTTTGCCGACCGTGGGAGGACAAACCGCTCTTAATCTTGCCGTTGAGCTCGCCGAGAGCGGCATTCTCGAAAAGCACAAAGTCGAGATGATTGGCGCGTCGCTTCGCGCGATCAAAGTGGCGGAAGACCGTTTATGGTTCAAGGATGCATGCCGGAAAATCGGACTGGAAGTTCCGGCATCCGCGCTCGTCAATAACGCGCAAGACGCTTTGCGATTGTGCGATCAACTGGGATTTCCGCTTGTGATCCGGCCGTCCTTCACGCTGGGCGGCACGGGCGGCTCCATCGCTTACAACAAAGAAGAGTTTGGCGAAGCTATCTCGCACGCTTTGGACATGAGCCCCGTTCATGAGGCTCTTGTCGAAGAATCCGTTCTCGGCTGGAAAGAATACGAACTCGAAGTTATGCGCGATCACCGCGACAACTTCGTGGTCATCTGCACTATCGAGAATTTCGACCCCATGGGAGTACATACCGGCGACTCGATCACCGTGGCGCCGGCCCAGACCTTGACCGACAAGGAATATCAGCGCATGCGCGATGCGGCCGCTGCGATTGTTCGCGAGGTCGGCGTCGAAACGGGCGGTTCGAACGTTCAGTTTGCCATCAATCCGGAAAACGGGCGCATGACCGTTATCGAAATGAACCCGCGCGTTTCGCGCAGCTCGGCGCTCGCGAGCAAGGCTACCGGTTTCCCCATCGCCAAAATCGCCGCGCGCCTGGCGGTCGGCATGACACTCGATGAGATCCCCAACGACATTACCAAGAAAACGCCGGCTTCTTTTGAACCGACTATCGATTACGTGGTCGTGAAAATTCCGAAATGGCAGTTCGAAAAGTTTCCGGGCGCCGACAGTACCCTCGGAACGCAGATGAAGTCCGTTGGCGAAGTTATGGCCATCGGCCGCACATTCAAAGAAGCGCTGCAAAAGGGTGTTCGTTCATTGGAGCCGCACACTCCCTGGCGCGCGCCGGCGGAAACACCGGATTCGCTCTTGCGAGAGAAGCTGGCGACCCCGCGCCCCGACCGTATTCATTGGCTTCTTACCGCAGTTGATAAAGGTCTGCCGGCCGAGGAGATTTGCGAACTCACCAAAATCGATCCCTGGTTCATTCATCAAATTGAGGAACTTGTGGCGATGAACCGCCGCGCGGCCACGGTCACTGTGGAAACCGCATCGAAGGAGCTGCTGCGCGAGGTCAAGCGGCACGGGACCAGCGACGAACAGCTTGCACAAATCTGGAAGAGCACTCCGGCATCCGTTCGCCTTCAACGTGCGCGCTACGGTGTTGCGCCGGTTTTTAAGCGCGTGGATACCTGCGCAGCGGAATTCGAATCTTTCACGCCCTATCTATATTCCACATACGAGGACGAAGACGAATCCGACGCCCAGCCGCGCAAAAAGATCATGATTCTCGGCAGTGGTCCGAACCGCATCGGGCAGGGAATCGAATTTGACTACTGCTGCTGCCATGCGGCGTACGCGCTTCGCGAAGATGGTTTCGAAACCATCATGGTGAATTGCAATCCCGAGACGGTTTCGACGGACTATGACACTTCTGATCGGCTCTATTTCGAACCGCTCACGCTGGAAGACGTTCTCGCAATTGTCGATCGCGAAAAGCCGCAAGGCGTCATCGTCCAGTTCGGCGGTCAAACGCCGCTCAATCTTGCACAGGAGCTAAAACGCAACGGCGTACCTATCATTGGCACTGCGCCCGAATCGATTGACCTGGCGGAAGACCGGCGCCGCTTCGGCGGACTGCTTGATAAACTGAAAATTCCGCAGCCGCGAAACGGAACCGCGCTGGTACCTGAAGAGGCCGCCCGCGTGGCCGGCGAAATTGGCATGCCCGTGCTTGTTCGGCCAAGTTATGTTCTGGGCGGGCGCGCCATGGTGATTGCATACGATGTGAACACCGTGCAGGAGTACGTTGCGCAAGCGGCGATGATGGGTCCTGCGAGGCCCGTGCTGATCGATCAGTTTCTCGAGGAAGCCACGGAAGTCGATGTCGATGCACTCGCCGACGGGACAGACGTGGTCATCGGCGGCATCATGGAGCATATTGAGGAAGCGGGTGTGCACTCCGGCGATTCCTCGTGCGTGCTGCCCCCGGTGAGTTTGTCCCCTGCGATTCTTGAGCACATCCGGGAGTACACAAAGCGCCTCGCTCTTGCCCTGAAGGTCATTGGCCTCATGAACGTGCAGTACGCGATTCAACGCGACACTGTTTACGTCCTGGAAGTAAATCCGCGCGCGTCGCGCACCGTTCCCTATGTCAGCAAAGCGACGGGAGTGCCTTTAGCGAAAGTTGCCGCCCGCTTGATGGCCGGCAAGAAATTGGCGGACATGAATTTGCCGCTCGTGCACCACCAGGGTATTGCCGAAATTGCCGTTCACGAATTCTATTCCGTGAAATCGCCTGTGTTTCCTTTTAATAAATTCCGCGGGGTGGATACGATACTGGGCCCGGAGATGCGCTCGACCGGTGAAGTGATGGGCATTTCGACTTCCTACGGGCTGGCATTCGCCAAAGCGCAGCTCGCCGCTGGGCAGCGGCTACCGCGCAAGGGTACGGTTTTTCTTAGCGTCAACGATCGCGACAAGCGGCACCTTGGCTCGCTCGGAAAAGAACTGCACGAGCTTGGCTTCCGCTTGCTTGCCACGCGCGGCACTGCCGCCGCGCTCGAAGCAGCAGGTATTCCGGCGGAAGCCGTCTTCAAAGTGAACGAAGGCCGCCCGAACATCGTGGACCTCGTCAAGACCGGGAAAATCGACCTGGTCATCAATACGCCGCTCGGACGCGAGTCCTTTTACGACGAAAAGTCGATTCGCCGCGCGGCGATTCGCTATAACATCCCATGCATTACGACGCTTGCCGCAGCCCATGCCGCTGCGCGCGGAATTCGCGCTTTGCTCGATCAGGGCACGGAAGTCGCCGCCCTCCAGGATTTGCATCGTGGCAGTCTTGCCGCTTCCGGCAGCACTGCTTCAGGAGACTAAATCATGAACCTTTCTGGTGTTTTCCCCGCGCTGACTACGCCATTTTCCGCGGACGGCTCCGTTTCCGTTGGGGACATCAAGCACAACATCACCAAGTACAATTCGACTGGTCTTGCTGGCTATGTGGCGATCGGTTCGACTGGGGAATCCGTCCTTCTTTCGCGCAAAGAAGTCGACGAGGTGCTTATTGCCGTCAAGGAATCGGCCGCCCCAGGAATGACGCTAATCGCTGGAACAGGCGCCGAATCCACCGCCGAAACCATCGATCGCACCAAGCGGGCCGCGGACCTTGGCTATCAAGTGGCGCTGGTGAAGACCCCGTATTACTACAAGCCGATGTACAAGCCTGAAGTCTTTATTGCTCATTTTCGGCGCGTTGCCGACGCCTCGCCGATTCCCGTGTTGCTTTATTCCGTTCCGCAATTCACCGGTGTCACTTTGGAAGCTCCCGAGGTGGGAGTTCTCGCGCAGCACCCAAATATCATCGGCATGAAAGAAAGTTCTGGAATCGTGCAACGCGCTGCGGAAATTCTCGCGGCAGCTCCGCCTCCGTTTCAACTGTTAGTGGGCTCGGCCAGCATGATGTTTCCTTCGATGGTGCTTGGCGCGATCGGCTCGATACTGGCCCTGGCCAGTGCGCTTCCGGAAGCATGCGTCGCGCTCTTCAACGCGGTGCAATCGGGCGATCTCGAGAAGGCCCGCGAACTGCAAGCTGGGATTTTGCCGGCTTCGAAGCTGATCGTCTCCCAGTACGGCATCCCAGGAGTCAAATACGCGATGGACCTCGCCGGCTATCGCGGAGGCGTCGCCGCGCTTGCCACTGCCGGCTTTGCACGAGGAGCAAAAGAAGGCCATCCGCGAACTGCTAACCAAATTGGACGCTCACGCGCCCGCACGCCTTTCCGGAGCCGTCTCCGTCTAAACCAAGGACCTCTTCAGCTTAAAGCGACAGGCCTGCCTTCGCGGGCTGTGCGAGGAGGAAGGGCTTAGATTTGCTGTGACGAAAGGCCGTCGGTATCATCTAATCCACGATGGAATGTCGAGCCCTGCCGTTTCGCCAGCTGCCCCATCAGTCGAAGCTGTTTATTCAATTCCTCGATAATTTCCCCGCCGTTCAACGGTTTTATGGATACCCTCCCACGATTCCCTCCGTAAAGAAAGCCGTGCGCACCCTTGACTATCCGCCAGAGCGGCGCGCCGAAGTAACGCAAATTCTGCGTGGGCAAAATACTGCCTTCGGTGCGGGGCCAGCGACAAGAGAAAATCTGGACAGACTCGCGAAGGGCGCAATTGCCGTGGTAAGCGGCCAGCAGGTGGGATTGTTTAGTGGGCCAGCATATGCGGTATATAAAGCGGCAACCGCCGTTCAGATCGCGAAGGAGTTGACGCGAGCGGGCCTGGACGCAGTCCCCGTCTTCTGGATGGCCACGGAAGATCATGACCTTGACGAAGTGCGCGTCTCCTCGTGGTTCCATGCGGGCAAGCTGACTCGATTCGCGCTCCCGGGAAATGGCGATGCGGGAAAGCCAGTAGGACGGATTCCCCTTGGATTGCAAGTTACGGAGATGGTGCACGAAGCGTCAAGGATCTTGACGGCTGCTGGCGGAGAACTCGTCGCCGGGATTTTCCGCGAGAGTTATGGCGCTCAAGAAACGTACGGGAGCGCTTTCGGAAAACTGTTTGCGCGCCTCTTCGCGGAAGAGGGGCTGATTCTGCTGGATCCACTGGACGCCGGGCTGCATCGTGTCGCGGCGGAGATTCTGCGGAAGGCTGTGGAACAGCGCGAGGAACTGAGCGAGGGTCTGCTGGCGCGTGGCAAGGAGCTGGATAAAGCAGGCTTTGCGGCGCAAGTGAAAGTGACGGCGCGGAGCACGCTGCTTTTCAGCATGGAAAAGGGCATTCGGCAGCCCATTACCGTCACGGGTGGAAAATTCGTCTCCGGCGAGCAAATCTGGACGAAGGAAGAGTTGCTTCAGGAGGTCAAAGCAGCACCGGAAAAGTTTAGTCCCAATGCGCTGCTGCGTCCGGTCTCGCAGGATTATCTTTTACCGACGGCAGCATACATCGCGGGCCCGGCCGAGATTGCCTACTTTGCGCAGGCGGAAGTGCTGTACAGAGAATTGCTGGGGCGCATGCCCGTGATTTTGCCACGCGCGGCGTACACCATCCTGGACGCAAAAGCTGAGAAGCTTTTGCGACGGTACGGATTGCAGGTTGAGGACGTTTGGCGCGGGTCACAAGAACTGCGGCGGAAAATGGAGACTTGCAGCGTGCCGACCGTGCTCGGAAAGAACTTCGACAAGACGCTGAAGGAAAGTGCGCGGATGCTGGCGCAGTTGAAGAAGCAGATTGTGCGGGTTGATCCGACGCTGGGCGGAGCGGTCGAGACGGCACAAAAGAAAATTGCATTTCAGCTGGAGAAATTGAAGCGCAAGACAGGCAAAGCCCAAGCTTTGAAAGCTGGCTTGATCGCCGCGCATCAGGAGTTTCTGGAATCGCTTCTGTACCCTCACAAGGTCTTGCAATCGCGCGAGTTGTGCTTTCTGCCCTTCCTTGCGAGTTGGGGAATGGCCGGGCTAAAAGAACTGGAGTCTCTAGCCGGAAGCTCGAAGCTAAAGGAACACAAGATTCTGCGGATTCCTTGAAACGTGGAAGCGCTTCCGTGGCTGGCGGGGATGCGGCACCAAGCGCAAACGAGCCGAAGTGGCTGTTGGTGGTCTTTAGCTCTAGGCGGACCGCTGGCGGCCGATTCCGGAGAGAAGCCGAAGCTCTCCTAGGATCAAGACCGGGATATTTGCCGGCTCATTGTTGCGGACTAGATGAGCGGAGCGCCCTGAACCTGTTGAGTAACCTTCGACTTGGAGCAGCAGGTCATTTTCGTTCTCGCGGCGGCCGCCGTTTCTGATAGTGACCAAAAGCTTCCTGGAATCGTAATGGATGGTCATGTATTTCGAGGTGGCCGCGCACCAAATCCTCAGATCGCCGAGAGGAGTCTCCTTGCAGGTAAGCGTCTGCTCCTGGGTCACGCACGGCATTCCATTCTTCGCATTGAGAAAAGATGGCCTCGCGAAAACTCTTCCAAACCTGGAGCGAGCGAGCGACAGCCGTTTCCTTATTGAGCTTTTCTTCCTGTTTCTGGGCTTCTTCCGTTAGTTTCGCGGCAAGAAACTCCTGAGCTGCCTGTCTTGTGCTCTCGTCCCTCATCAGCCATCTCCCGGAGAATTATCTTACACAAGGACAATCGGCAAGTCGCCAGCGATTTCGGAAGGAGTTGATGTTGGATGAAACGGCTCGCGCAGATTCTCCGGTTGGAATCGAGGCGGGCGAGCGGCCGGCGAGGAGCCAGAATTGAAGTAAATCGCTAGCCAGCGACCCGCGCGGAGGCGGCGCCAAGGACATGCAGGCTCTTTCGTTCCTGGATGAAGACGACGATGTGAAGATTTTCCTTTTTCCAGCTCGATTTGAATTTCACCTGCTGCGTTAAAACGAGAGGGGAGGAATTCTTAGCAGGGACAGTTCCCACTTTGTGCAAGGTCCGCAGGGTCGCTACGTGATGCAGGTCTTTCCCGGCGTTTTCGCCGGCTTTTACGGAGCTCTCGAGGCCATCCTCGGTGACGGCGAGCCAAACGTCGGCTGCTTCCTGAGGTGCTGGGCTGGGCAGATTTTCGACACGAATCTCAAAACGTTGGACATCGCCCTTCTCCGAAGCGGCGGCAGTAACGGAGATTTGAGTTTTGGGCCGTCGGGCAGCTTCCTGGATGGCGGTTTGCGCCTCACGGGCGTTGTTGCCGACGAATTGGGATTCGCCGTCGACGACCATTTGAGGCGTGAATGGGGATTTGCCTTTGAAGTGATCGACGTAGGCTTGTTGGCGTAGCGTCCAATCAGGGGAAGAATAGGAATCAACCCAGCCGTCGTGATTCCAGTAGTCAACGTGTTCTTCGAGGGCGATGATTTGGGCGCCATCGATGGGTTGAAGAGACTCGAGCTTGCTGAGCAGAGTGTCGGCCGGAGGGCAGGTGGAGCAGCCTTCGGAGGTAAACAGTTCGACCAGGACGGGAGCGCGATCTGCTTGGGAAATTGGGGACGGCGGCGCCGCAGCTTGTGGCGGGTTTGCGTTCAGTTTTAACAGGCAGAGCGTTCCAAGCGCTGCGAACAGCAGAGCTTTTTTCATTTTTTCTTACTCCTTCGCGTGCACGCGACTGACGGCCGAGGAACGGAGTGCTCAGTCACCGGCGAAACCGGCCATGCCGAGCCAAAGCGGCGTGAGGGCGTGAAGATTCTTTTTGAACGTTCGAGAAACATGGAACTCCTTACCACCTTTGATGCGGAGAATAAAGCCACCGGTGCTCCACGGTTGGATCTCTTCGACGAATGCGGCGTTAATCAGCGCGGAGCGATGGATCCGGACGAAGCCGTACGGGAGGAATTTTTCGGCGGCGGTGGATAGGGACTCGCGAAGCAGCAAGTCAGTGCCCGACATTCGGCGGAGGCGAACGTAGTTGCCTTGGGCTTCGACAGTTACGATCTCGCCTGGATCGAGGAAGAGAATGCGGCCGTCGGCTTTGATGGCGATGCGGTACGGAGATCGAAGGGCCGCATCCACATGGGAAAGAGCATCGAGCATCGGTGAGGAAGTTTCTTCAAGCATGGGCCTCATCCTCTTTAGGGAGAGCGTCAGCTAGCAACAGAGCGGCGCCGCTAAACATGAGGGTGTCGGCAATGTAGTTGAGTCCGTTGCCGATATCGGCGGGGATGGAAAGCTCAATGGGAAGGTAGATGACCAGGACGATAAGCAAAATGGTGAGGCCAAGGATGGTAGTCGCGAGGCGCGCTTTTTTGTTGATGAGAAGGCTGGCGCTGGTGGCGATGAGGACGGCGCCGGCTAGATAAGCCCAGAAGAGACGGAAGGGAATCCATGCAGGCGTGATTTTTGCAAGCGGGACGCCAGGGGCGAACTCTGGATGGAGGAAATGTTCGACGCCGAAGAAGAGAGCCGTGATGGCGAAGAGATATCGGGCCGTGGTCAACAGTGGCGGCGTTGCTTTTGTAGCGCGAGGCGTTTTGCTTTGTGTGGAAGCAAAGGCGAAGGCGCCTCCGCTGAATGCGAGCTCTCTCAAAGCGACGGCCCATGAAATCCTATCGCGGGGGTTGGCGATAACCCTTGGAATGTGAAGTAACACCACGAACAGACACAGCATGATCCCCAAAAGCGTTGCCGACAGTTGGGCATATTTCTTGACCACGATGCTCAGGGCGGCGGCGACGAGCGCCACTCCTACGAAATAAATCCAAAAAAGATGCCCGGGAATCCACGAAGGCAACCCGGACGCCATCAACCGGCCAATCGTGAAGTGCTCCCCGGCGAAAACAGCCAGGGGGATAGCGTAAAAGAGTCGGCCGAAGGGCATGAGCTTATCGAGGCCGCGAGCTTTCGGTACTTCGCTCTTAAGGATTACAGGAAGGCCGATGGCGAGGATGACTAAACCGAGGAAGTAAGGCCAGAAGACGGTGCCAGGGATGGAGAACACGGCTAGCGTAAGCGCAAGCGCTGGCATATAAGCGAGTTTCTCGCAGCAAGTGGTATCGGACAATAACCACTTGAGCCGAATCCGGTATAACCACCATGACCAGAAGGCTACGACGGCGGATGAAGTTTTTCCCGGCGGATCGCGTCTCGTGTCAGGGAATTGAAGCGTTTTTCCTCGAAAAACCAGCCAAATCGTGATATAATTAGTAGAGGGAGTTTGTTAGCTGCCGTTAGATTTCCGCGCTCTGGGGCGCCGCTATATTCAGGAGGCTTCATGGCGAAAGGCATGGTGTACGCGAAGAACGATGAGGGCGAGGAGCTTGCCGTTATTGATGTGACCAGCCCTGCGTTTGCCATAACTCCTTCCGAGACGGAAGTCGAGGCAATGGCCGAACAATACATTCGTGAGATGCGCCAGCAGCGGGAGATTCCAGAGGCGCTCCGTGAGGCGTTGCGGAGGTCGCTGCTTGGGCGGGGGCTTATGTCGACTGGGCAGACTTACCTCGATGGAATGAGCACCTATCTCCTGAAACTGGGTCCGGACAATTTGGGAAAGCGTGCGACTCCGATTGACCTGAGAATAGCAGCCTCGTTTCCCGCGTATGCCACGCGACTGCGGTTGCAGGACATGGCGCGATTGCTGGCTGAGGGGCTCGCGGTCAGCATAACCGGTAAGAAAGGTCGGCCAGTGCGCTTGGTGAATATCGCTGGCGGGCCGGCGTCGGATAGTTGGAATGCTCTGATTCAGCTCCGGGCTAAGTCTTCGGAACTGCTGGTCATGCGCGATATCTTGATTTGGGTTCTGGATTTCGATCAAAAGGGGCCAGCGTTTGGAGCGCGGGCCGTCGAAGCTCTATGTGCACCTTCGTTACCTCTGAGCGGCCTCGCAATTCAATTTACTCATTATCGCTACGATTGGTCGGACGTCACCCGATTGCGACTTGCCCTCGAAGAAATGCACGCCAGCGAAGCTGCGTGCGGCGTTTCGTCAGAGGGAGGCTTGTTTGAGTACGGTTCCGATGAAGAGATTGTCTCGAACTTGAAGGCACTTCACGATGGAACTGCTGCGGATGACATTGTCGTGGGGTCGGTGACGCGAGACGGAGAGCCGCTGCGCGCTTCCTCGGCCACTAATCGATTCTTGACGCGGCCGCGAACGATGGAAGCATTGCGAACACTTGCGCAGGCTGGCGGTTGGAAAGTACAGGAAGTCGTGGAGCGTCCCTTTAGCTTCAACGTGCGGATGGTCAAGAGTTCAGCGCCAATTTGAGACGTTGGGCGCGGGGGCAAGTTGATCCGTACTACCCGGGTGAGCCGGTGCGCCGCTTGCTTCGACCCTACGCGTCCCGTTGGGCCTACTCTTGCCCGAGGTTCGGGAATGGTTGCTACGGGGACTTAGCGTGATGCGTGCGGAGCCTCGAGAGCAAAGCCTTGAGCCGTTGCCGATCTTCTTCGCCCACCGCAACGAAGCGAAGGCCGAGGCCGCTGCCGCCTTTTACGTGGCGAACCATGGCATCGGCTTTGATGCGACCTTCCTGGACGAGAAAGTCCAGCTTGGCAGGCATGCCTTCTTTGACTTTGAGGTGCGGAGTTTGGATGAAAAGGCCGTCGATGCTGATGTCCAGCACACGGGAAACATCGTCGCGGCCGTTGCACCGCCAGCAGACCCAGATGTCTTCTGAGGCCAGGAGGCGAGTGAGAGCACGCCGGGAAAAGGACGGTTTCTGTACCAAGAGAGGCTCCCTGGAGCGCCGGCACGTTGCTAAGGAGAGAGGGCTGGGGGAGGCCGACTCGCCTAAGGTGCTGGTGCGCTCGTGATTCAGTCGTTCACGAAATTTCATAAAGGCGCTCATTTGTTAGCTTCGTTCCTCGTGCATGCTAGAAATAGTGGTGCTTACTGAGTAGAGACAAAAGGCGCCAAAACGTTTCATTTTGGGAATCGCCGGTCAGGCGGCTTTGTGGCTGCCGCGGCCGACCGAAGCCATCCGGGTGACGGCAGCCAAGTTGGTGACTTTGGCCAGGCCCATGGCGGGGCGGCGCAGGGCGGACAACCGCGTCACTGCTAGTTCCCATGTCTTTTGCAGCATGTAAACGGTCGCGACGACGGTGGCCAATGCGATGAAGCCCAAAGCGAAGATGGCGAATGCGGCCAAGAGCTCGCGGACGACGTAGAACTGTGCCAGCGCTATTACGGCTAGGAATCCCCACAACCACCTGCGCCCAGTGTCCTTGAACTTGCTTTGCACGGCAGCCTCCTGAATTATTTTGAACGGCGGCGCTGACCTGCGACCGTGGCCAGGGCCGCCGTTCTACTTACTTGGTGGTGGGCCAAGTAAGCTGGTGTTGGATGACGATGTGCACTTTCGCTTAGTTGGTGAGAAGCGACAATGCACGGGGGATGAACTGTGGGTGGACTGGAGGTGAACTGGCGGTTGCGAGAGACGCTGATAGGTCAGGTGGTAGAATTTGGGGTTTTCTTGGGGAGGCGTAATGTCGATGGAAGTTTTGCGGGTGAAGTCGCGCCGGCGGACGGAGTTTGTGGATGTAACCGAGGACGTGAAGCGAGCGGTGGAGACCTCCGGGGTGGCCTCAGGAGTCTGCTACCTGTACGTGCCGCACACAACCGCCGGCGTGACATCAACGAGCATTTCGATCCGGATGTTGCGACGGATTTGGAAGGGGTGTTCGAGCAGTTGGCGCCGCGGGCGGGGGCTTACCGGCATGCCGAGGGGAATTCGGATTCGCACGCGAAGGCGGTTTTGACGGGGGCGTCGCAGGTGATTTTTGTCGAGGAGGGGAAGTTGATGCTGGGGCGGTGGCAAGGGGTGTTCTTTTGTGAGTTTGACGGTCCGCGAGAGAGGAAGATTTGGGTGAAGGTGGTCTCCACGAAGTAGGCGAACAACTATGTTAGGCTGCGAGAGCACGCGAAACGAAAGAGGACAAATGGCCGAGCGATTGGAACGACGCGAATTTTGTAGGGCGATGGCGGCAATTCCATTCCTGACGATGCAGTCGGCGGCCGCAGCGCGAACGGAGGAGACTCAGGCCGCGCACGGCGCCGCAGAGTTTGTCGCAGCGGGAGAAGATCGCACGCGTACCCCAGTGACGATGGGATACAGTTCGCTGGGGTTCAAGGTTTCCGGGCAGCAAACCCATGGAGGTCTTTTCCTCATGGAGCATGTGGGCCTGGCGAAAGGCGGCGGGCCGCCGAGGCACCTGCATTATGAGCAGGAGGAGTGGTTTTACGTGATCGAAGGGGAAGTCGTTGCGGAAGTGGGAAAAGAGAAGTTTCGGCTGAAGCCAGGTGACTCAATCTTCGCGCCTCGCAAGGTGCCGCATGCATTCCTCTACGTAGCGGAGAAGCCGGGACGACTGCTGATTGCCTTTACGCCAGCAGGCAAAATGGAAGCGTATTTTCGCAATGGGCATGGTTTTGATCCGAAGTCGTTTTCGCAGTATGGGATGGAATTCGTGGGGCCTGGGCTGACGCTGGAAGAAGCGGCGCGGGTTTAGGAAAAGAAAGGCGCGATTGGATCGGGGGATGAGAGTGCAGAGTAAGCCCGCAGAGCGGACGATAGATCTAGCTCGCAGGGAGCTGCGATTCGGGATCTACGTGCAAGTGCCGTTTTGTCAGACGAAGTGCACGTATTGCAATTTTCATACGGGAGTGGTGGCGACGGGGCGGTTTGCGCCTTATGTGGAGGCGGTTTGCCGGGAGATTGGCGAGTATCAGGAGTTTTATCGTTGCGGCCGGATTGAGTTGGCCGGAAGGTTTCGGCGACGCGGTCGTGGATACGGTTTATTTTGGTGGGGGCACGCCGAGTTTGTTGGAGGCCGGAGCTTTTGGGGCGGATGATGGCGGCGATTCGGAGAGGGTTCGCGAAGCGAGTTGAAGCGAAGTCACGTTGGAGGCGGATCCGGAGACGGTGACGGCGAAGAAGGCTGAGGCATGGGTTGCGGCGGGGATCAATCGCGTTAGTTTTGGGGTTCAGTCGTTTTCAGATAGGGAATTGGTGGCGGCGGGGCGGATGCATCGGCGGGCGGATATTTATCGAGCGTGCCGAAATTTTGCGAGAGGCAGGGATTCGGAATATTAGTTTTGATTTGATTGCGGGGTTGCCATTTCAGACGGCGGAGAGTTGGCGGGAGTCGCTGGAGGAGTTGAGCGAAGCTCGCGCCGGAGCATGTCTCGGTTTATTTGTTGGAGGTGGATGAGGGGAGCCGGCTGGGGTTGGAGATCTTGCGGAGTGGGACGCGGTATTCGGCGGGGGCGGTGCCCAGCGATGATGCGATGGCGGAATTTTACGAGACGGCGTGCTCGTTTTTGGCGCGGCTTGGGTTATCACCATTACGAGATTTCGAATTGGGCTCGGCCGGGATTTGAGTCGCGGCACAATTTGAAGTATTGGCGGCGTGAGCCGTATTTGGGATTTGGAGCCGGTGCGCATTCGTTTTCTGGGAGCGCAGCGGTGGGCGAATGCGCATGATGCGGCGGCGTATGTGGCGGCGATTGAGGCGGGACGGTTGCCGGTCGAACAGTTGGAGCCAGTGACGCGGGAGAGTGCGTTGGAGGAAGAATTGTTTTTGGGGTTGCGGCAGTTGGATGGGATTGATGTGGGGCGGATTGAGAGGGAGTACGGGGTCGCACTGGAGACGCGATTCAACGGACTGGAAAAGGCCGGGCTTATTGAACGAAGCGGGGATGTTGTGCGGCTTGCTCCGGCCCGATTGAGTGTTTCGAATGAGGTGTTTGTGGAACTGATGCGGTGAGCGCCTTCGCGGATGAACCAGACGATGGAATTTGAGTGGGCTTCTTTACACAGAGGCGTGGAAAGCACAGAGGGCACAGAGAAGAGGAGGAGCAGCATTGTGAGCGGGACGATTGCTAAGAGCGGGATGAGGAGTGAGGCAGATGGCGGCATGGAGCTAGATAAAGTGGTGGATTTGCGGAGCGACACCGTTACGCGGCCTACTGCGGCGATGCGGCGGGCGATGGCGGAGGCTGCCGTCGGGGATGATGTTTATGGCGAAGACCCGACGGTGAACCGGTTGGAGAAGCGCGCCGCGGAGATTTTTGGCGAAAGAGGCCGCGCTGTTTGTGCCAACCGGCTGCATGGGGAATCTGATTGCGATTAAGACTTGGACGCATCATGGCGACGAAGTGATTTGCGATGAGAAGAGTCATGTGAATTTGTATGAGTTGGCATCGATGTCGGCAATTGCGGGGTGTATGCCGCGAATTGCTCGCGGCGTCGATGGGATTCTTTCCTGGAAGCTGATTGAGGAGGTGATTCGGCCGAAGATTTATTACGACTCGCAGACCGCGCTGATTTGTATTGAGAACACGCACAACATGGCGGGCGGAACTCTTGCACGCGACGGCCTCGGTGGATGAAATTTGCGGGCATGCGCATGAAGCGGGATTGAAAGTGCACTTGGATGGGGCGAGGATTTTTAATGCGGCGGTGGCACTGGGCGAGAGTGTCGCAGCGATGACGAAGAATGTGGACTCCGTGATGTTTTGTTTGTCGAAGGGGCTAGCAGCGCCGGTGGGGTCGATGATTGTGGGATCGCGGGCGTTTATCGAAAAGGCGCGGATTTACCGGAAGATGTTTGGCGGCGGAATGCGGCAGGCGGGCGTAATTGCGGCCGCGGGCTTGATCGCGCTGGAGCAATCGCCGGCGCGGCTGCATGTGGATCATGAGAATGCGCAGGTCTTGGCGAAGGGGATTGCGGCGATGCCGGGACTGAAGATCGATCCGGCGAAAGTGAAGACAAATATTGTCATTTTTGATTGCGAGGGGACGGGCAAGAACGCGGTAGAGTTGTGCGATTTGTTGCGCGAGAAAGAGATTTGGGCGTTGGATACGGCGAACATATTCGGTGCGGTTTGTGACGCACTGCGATGTGGATCGGGCGGCGTGCGAGAGGGCGCTGGCGGCTTTGGCGGAAATTGTACGACGGCCGCAAACCGCCAGGGCGTGACGAGAGGATGAGCCGGAGTGGCTGGCCAACGATGCAAACAAGCGCAGCCGTTTGATTATTGAGGGAGTTGAGACGTCACCGGCTCGATCGGCGCGCCGATCTTCTGCTTATCGTCGATCGAAAAGAGCAAAAATCGGCTGAACGTGTGACGGCGGTGAAAGCGCTGGCCGCCGATAGAACAGTACCAGTCGGCGCTCTTCGGGAGCCAGAGCTGCAAAGCCTTGTCGTGGAAGCTCACCGGACCGTATTCGATAAGCTGATGATCGCGCACGAGCCGGATTTCCGGGGCCGGGCGCATCATGTCCGATTCCATGGCAAGGATCTGCGAGGTGCCAACATCGATCCACGCGCGCCCCTTCAGCCCGACGGCAACGATGCGGTTTCCCACGTGGTAAGTGAGCATCGTACTGGCATGGTCAGCGCGTTGATGAAAATGCACGACCCACGCGTGCGTGGCCCTGCCAGGAGCCGCGACCTTCGCATCGAAATTCATATCTTGCCTGCATGTACGGGTGAAAAATTAGTGCCAGCGTGGGAAGACCGACGCGTGGCGATGTGCCCAGGGAAATCCCTGCGTAGGCGACCGAACTATTACTGTTTCGGTATTCCTTTACGTCCAGATCGCTCTTGCCAACCTGGTGAATCTCGACGAGGTAATCGAATTTGCGCGTCTCGCGGGAGGTTTGCAGTCCCATGGGGCTGATGTTGTAATGCTCGATCTCTTCGGTGGCCGTGAAACGATCGACATTCTGGACAAGTTCTTGAGCGCGACTGCCGACGGCGTCGATGACTTGATCGAGTTCGGCAGGCGCCACTGGAGTCGAGGTCCAGTTTCTCGGTGTCCACGTCGGGAGGCGCCCAATTGATCTCCGTGTCCGGTGTGAGGTCGGGAGGGGGGAGGCCGGTATCCACGGCTCCGGCAGCGGCTCAGGCGCGTGCTCCCGAGGCCGAAGATCCGAGTTTCCCGTCGGCGGCTCGCTGCCGTCGGCCTGAAGCATTTCGGCGTATGGCATCGAGATATTTTTGCGCGACCGCCGCTTGCGGGCTATTTGGCCAATCGTGAAGGTATTTCTCGAGGGATTTGCGGCTGGCGCGGAATCATCGTGCTCGAGATACTGCGCTTCGCCGAGTGCGAGCAAAGCCGGCCGATGTGGTCTGGGGAGACTGTCAGGCACTTCTTGCAGATAGCCGATGGCTACTGCCGCGGTTCCTTGCTGGCGCAGGAGCAACAAGGCCATTAAATAGTTCGCGTCGGCGAATTTCGGGTCCATGGAAAGAGCGCGGTCTAAGTGTGACTGCGCTTCGTCGAGCCGCGTTCAGTTCCAGAGCCTGCAGCGGCTTTTCTGATTCCTTCACCGCTTTCGGGGATAGGGAGAGGAGAATCCGGCCTTGATTTTTGCTCCCGCGGCCTTGGGCATCATAGAGAACTCAGATGACTTTGTGTCCTCGCCCGTGCCGGTAATCAGAACTTGTGCTTGCACGGTGCGGTACCCTGGTGCGGTAATTTCGACCACATACCGCCCCACGGGCAAGTCCAGTGAACCGTGCATGGCCCGTTCTGGATCGGAAAATGTAGAGAGTTTCGTCCGCGATTTGCTCGTCAGAAGCGTGACCTTGGCGCCTTGGAAAAATGGCCCACCGGCTGCGTCCTGGATTTGCAAGGTAAGTTGGCCAGTCGATGCGTAATCCTTTAGCCCGCGAGTGTCTGGGCCTGACGGAACGGAGACGGACTGCGCAGCGGAAGATGGAGGAAGAAACAGCGACACGGGCGCGCCCAGCGCCACCCACATCACCTGGACCGAAAACAAACCCCTCATCCGTCGCATGGGCCCACCGCTGGCCATCATCATATCGCATCTTTGATGCTGAATGTAGCGAACCGCGGGGAAGAACGTGGAGGCTGCCGCAAACGGCGTGGGCATGAAGAATTACAAGACATGAAGGATCAGGATCGAGTCGACAGTTCCGACAGCCTCCCCTCCACATGTTTCCTTCGGAGGGGACTTAGAGCCGGAGCCTTTTTCGTCAACGCCATCCTGTAGTCGGCGGTGGCTCTCTCCCAATAGCCGTTGCGGTCGAATGTCTGACCACGATTGTGATATACCCAGGCGTTCCCAGGGCTCAGCTCTATCGAAAGTTCAAACTCCTTTTCTGCCATTGTGAGGTCGCCAAGGGCCGCGAGTGCGAACGCTCGTCCGTTGTGCACAAAGGCTTCGATTTGTTCGCACCACTTGGTCCGACTGGCGTCCGCCGCCGAAGCTTCTTTCAATGCCTTAAGAGCTGAGTCCAGATCCTCGATTGCTTTTGCGTGCTCACCTTCCTCAGCCAATACCTGGCCTCTACCCGAAAGAGACAAAATGTGATTTGGCTTCAGCTCGAGGGCGCGAGAGAAATCGCTAATAGCATCCCTAAGCCGGCCGCTGTACCAGAGAGAAGACGCGCGCCCGGAGTATGCCTCCGCATCTTTCGGATAACGATTGATGTACTCCGAGAGGAACGCGAACGCGTCTTCGTAACGTTCCGTAAGAATCCATGTTGTGCTGAGGGCGTCTAGCGTATAGGCGATTACGTTCGGGTCCGTGATACTGTCCCGCGCGGCAGTCATCTGTAGCAATAAAGACCGAGCCTCGTCGTACTCTTCAAGTTGCAGGTGGGCGTGTGCTCGTTGAAGAAGCAAGTACAACTGCGGAGCGAACGCATCTTCGTGTCCTTGCCCTGAAAACAGTGACTTTATCCATCGTATAAACGTCATAAGTCGCAAGTGTAGACTACACACTCAGGAAAACAAATGCGGAGAGAGATGGGCCAATAGAGGTTGGTCCTGCGGTAAAATAGAGCATAAGCGGAACTTTGGTGCAGTATAGCCGAAGGATATAGCCGCGCGGAGACAACGTGGACTTCACATTTACAGAGGAACAGCAGCAGTTGCGGCGGAGCGTGCGCGAGTTTGCGCACGGCGAACTATTGCCGCATGTGATGGAGTGGGATGAGGCTTCTCACTTTCCGATGGAGATTATGCCCAAGCTGGGCGAGATGGGTTTGCTCGGTGTAATTTTTCCGGAAGAGTATGGCGGGGCGGGCCTTGGCTATATCGAGTATGTGATTGCCATTGAGGAATTGGCGCGGGTAGATGGCTCCGTCGGGTTGATTGTGGCGGCGCACAACTCTTTGTGCAGCAACCATATTTTTAAATTTGGGACGGAAGCGCAGAAGAAGAAGTATCTGGCGCCTTTGGCCTCGGGGAAGAAGATTGGCGCTTGGTCGCTGACGGAGCCAGAGGCGGGGTCAGATGCGGGCGGGACGCGGACGACCGCGCGGCGCGACGGAAATTTTTGGGTTTTGAATGGCGCTAAGACGTTTACCACGAACGGGCATTACGCTGATTTTTGCGTGGCCATGGCGGTGACTGACAAGTCGAAGGGATCGCACGGGATTAGCGCCTTTATTCTGGAAAAGGGCATGGCCGGTTTTAAGCCAGGAAAGAAAGAAAACAAGCTTGGCATGCGAGCCAGCGATACGTCGGAAGTCATTTTTTCAGACTGCCGCGTGCCTGCGGAGAATTTGCTTGGCCCAGAGGGCGAGGGTTTCACAGGAAGCTTGAAAATTCTGGATGGCGGTCGCATTTCCATCGCGGCTTTGGCGCTGGGAATGGCTCAGGGGGCGCTGGACGCGGCGGTCAGTTACGCGAAGCAGCGGAAGCAGTTTGGCCAGCCCATCAGCGAGTTTCAGGCGATACAGTTCAAGCTCGCTGATATGGCGACGGAGGTCGAGGCCGCGCGCCTCTTGGTGTATCAAGCGGCCTGGCTGGCCGACCGCAAGGATGTGCGATTTACGCGGGAGTCGAGCATGGCGAAATTGTTTGCCAGCGAGGTTGCGGTACGCGTGGCGAATGAATGCGTCCAGGTCCACGGCGGCTACGGATTCATTAAGGATTATCCGGCCGAGAAGTTTTATCGCGACGTGAAGCTGTGCACCATCGGCGAAGGGACCAGCGAAATCCAGAAGTTGGTGATTGCGCGACAATTGCTGGGAAAAAAGTGAATCGTGAGAAGTGAGGAAGAAATGGCGGGTGGCTAGCGGCGATCGTGAGCGGCAACCGCTCCGGCGTTTGGGGTTGGTAGGAAAAATCAGGATAATAGGCGAGTGCACCCAGCCTTCACCGAATCTGCGGCCAATCCAAGGACAATATGACGCTGCCTGTTGAGACATGGGCGGAATTGGTGCGCGCGGGAGATGTGCGCGCGATTTCGCGCGCCATTACGGCGATTGAAAATCATCAGGCGGAAGCAGAAGAGTTGCTGCGCCGGCTTTTTGCGTCGACGGGACGCGCGTACTTGACGGGAGTGACCGGTGCGCCCGGGACCGGGAAAGAGCACCTTGGTCGACCGCTTGGCGGCGTATTACAGAAAGCATGAGCGAGCAGGTAGGCGTGATTGCTGTGGACCCAACAAGCCCTTACACGGGCGGAGCGATATTGGGGGACCGCATTCGGATGCAGAGCCACGCCAGCGATCGCGGCATGTTTATTCGCTCGATGGCCACCCGCGGCTTCATGGGAGGCCTGGCGCGGGCCACAGCGGAGGTAGCACTGCTGCTCGATGCGGCGGGCAAGCGGGAAGTTTTAATTGAGACGGTGGGCGTTGGGCAAGACGAAATTGACATCGTACGGCTAGCGGATTGCGTGTTGGTAGTTCTCGTGCCGGGCATGGGAGACGATATTCAGAGCATGAAGGCCGGGTTGATGGAGATTGGCGATATTTTTGTTTTGAATAAGGCCGACCGCGAGGGAGCGGACCGGCTCGAGCAACAGTTGATGGCGATGCTGTCGTTGGTGATGCCACGGGATGGCTGGCAGCCTCCGGTGGTTCGAACGATTGCGACCGAGAGCAAAGGAATTGACGCGCTGGCGGAAACGATTGCGAGATTCAGAAAGCATTTTGAAGCCAGCGGCGAGCGTGAGCGCAAACATGTAGAGCATTGGAAACGTCGGCTTTTGGGATTGATTGAATCGCGGCTGGTCGAGCGTGTTTTGGGTGGCACCGACGGTGAGCTGCTGTTGGCGAAAATGGCGAAGGACGTGGCGTCGCGCAAGAAGGATCCGTTTACGGCGGTGAATGAGTTGCTTGCAAAGAGTGGAGTTGGGGCTTGAGGCCATAGGTCATGCATCTGGGAGACATCGAGGTTCGGCATGTTCATGGGGGCATTTTTTGGCTGGATGGCGGCTCCATGTTTGGAGTCGTTCCGAAGCCGCTCTGGGAAAAGAAAATGCCCGCGGATGACCGGAATCGCATTCCGCTTGCGGCAAACTCGTTGCTTCTCCGTACCGCCGGAAAAAACATTTTGGTGGAAACGGGGAACGGGACGAAGTGGGACGCGAAATTGCGGCATATCTATGGCTTTGCGGAAGGCGATCCGTACGCCGATTCGCTGGCCAAGGCCGGAGTAAAACCGGAAGAAATCGATATAGTCATCAACACGCACTTGCATTTTGACCACGCGGGAGGAAATACGCGGTTCGTGAACGGCAAGCTTGTCCCGGCGTTTCCCAACGCGAAATATGTTGTGCAGCGCGCCGAGTTGGAGCACGCCATGCATCCTACTGAGCGTGATCGCGCGAGTTATCACGCGCATGATTTTACGGCGATTAGCGATGCCGGCCAGTGGCAGCTCGTCGATGGCGATTGCGTGATTGTTCCGGGTATATCGGTGGTGAAAATTCCCGGGCATAACCTGCAAATTCAAGGCGTGCAGATTGCCGGCGGCGGGAAGAAGTTGATGATGGTCGCGGATCTGATTCCCACGCGGCACCATTTGCCGTTGCCCTGGATCATTGCGTACGATCTATATCCCTTGACGACTCTCGAGACCAAGCGCAAATGGATTGCCGAATTTGTAAAAAATGGCTGGATAGTGGCGCTTGGGCACGACGCGGATTTTCCCGCGGGGACGTTGCACGAACATGATGGCAAAGTGGCTGTCGAACCGGTAGACCTCAACAGCTGATTTCACGGAGACAAGAGCATGGCGGCTGCCAAAAAAGAGAAGTCGAAGCGCGCAAACACGCAGGCGGAAATTGGCATTATCGGCGGCAGCGGCCTGTACTCCATGAACGGACTGACGAAGACGCGCGAAGTAACCGTGAAGACTCCCTTTGGCGAACCGTCCGATGCCATCGTGCTGGGACTTCTGGAAGGAAAGCGCGTTGCATTTCTGGCCCGCCACGGACGCGGACACCGGATCTTGCCGGGCGAGATCAATTTTCGGGCGAATGTGTATGCCATGAAGCTGCTTGGCGTCGAGAGAATATTTCTGTCAGCGCGGTGGGATCCCTGATGGAAGATTTGCGTCCTGGAGAGTTCTTGGTCCCGGACCAATTCGTGGACCGCACGAAGAATCGCGTTTCAACCTTTTTTGGCGAAGGGCTGGTTGCCCATGTTGGTTTCGATAAGCCTACCTGCGGGCAGGTATCAGGCGTGCTGGCCGATGCGAGCGTGCACTGCGGCGTGATGGTGCATCGGCGTGGCACTTATGTGTGCATCGAGGGGCCGCAGTTTTCGACCCTGGCGGAAGCAAACATGCACCGGCAGTTGCGCTTCGAAGTGATTGGCATGACCAACGTGACGGAAGCAAAGCTCGCGCGCGAGGCCGAGATTTGTTATGCGACGATCGCCATGATCACGGATTTCGATTGCTGGCATCCGGAACACGAGTCCGTAACCGCCTCGCAGATCATCGCGACGCTGGTGCAGAATGCCGAAAACGCGCAGAAAGTATTGCGCGAGGCTGTGCGCGCGATGCCGGAAGGACGGAACTGCAAATGCGGAGCCGCCCTGAAACACGCTCTGGTTACGGATATGAAGCTGGTGCCAAAAGCCACGAAGAAGAAACTCGAAGCCATTATCGGCAAATATATTTCCTAGGAGAAGCCTGTGTCCTTACTTGTAGTCGGATCGGTGGCATTCGATGCGCTCGAAAGCCCGTACGGAAAGGTGGATTGGACCCTCGGCGGCGCGGCCACCTACTTTGCGGTTTCCGCGAGTTTCTTCGCGCCAGTCAGCCTCGTGGCGATCGTGGGCGAGGACTTCACCGCCAAAGATGAAGCGGTCTTTCGCGGCCGTCACATCGATACCGAAGGGCTGGAGCGCGCGCCGGGGAAAACATTCTTTTGGGCGGGTCGCTACTCGGAAAATCTGAATGAGCGAGTAACGCTGGCTACGGACCTGAACGTCTTTGCGGGGTTTAAGCCCAAACTCCCCGAAAAATACAAATCATCGAAGTACGTTTTTCTCGCGAACATTGCGCCGGATTTGCAGCGCGACGTCTTGAAGCAAGTAAAGGGACGGCCGAAGCTTGCGGCGCTGGACACCATGAATTATTGGATCGAGCGCACTCCAGACGAACTCCGCGAGACGCTAAAGCACGTAGACATTTTAATGATCAACGATTCGGAGACGCGCCAGCTTTCCAATGAACACAACTTGCTGCGCGCCGCTAAGCATATTTTCAAGATGGGGCCGTCGACGCTGGTCGTGAAACGCGGCGAATACGGCGCCATGATGGTCGATAAACGCGGCGTATTTTGCGTGCCGGCGTTTCCCCTCGAGGAGCCCCATGACCCCACTGGCGCCGGCGACAGCTTCGCGGGCGGCTTTATGGGCTATCTGGCCGGAGCGAAGGACTTGAGCGATGCCACCCTTCGACGTGCAATGGTTTACGGTTCGGTGCTGGGTAGCTTTACGGTCGAGAGATTCGGCCTCGATCGGCTCCGCGTGCTCAAGCGGAGCGAGATACACGCCAGGGCACGCCACTTCTCGAAATTGACGCAATTCAAATTGTAGTGTGTAGAATCCTGCCATAGCATCTGAAATGCGGGAGAACATGCTTCCCCTAAGCACAATATTGGCGCGGCTGGCGTGGGCCGCCTTGCTCGGCTCGATAATCGGTGTCGAACGCAGCATACGCAGGCGCCCGGCAGGCATGCGCACTGGGTTCTGCGTCGCGTTAGGCGCGGCGCTCTTCACAATCGCTTCGGTGGAAATCGCGAGGCTCACCGGCGACGCCAGTACGACTCGAATTGCTTCAAACATAGTGCAGGGCATCGGATTTCTGGGTGCAGGCGTGATCCTCCGCGAACGCGGCAGCGTCACGGGGCTAACAACGGCAGCAACCATTTTTGCCGTCGCGGCGATGGGTTTGGCGGCCGGCGGCGGGCTTTACGCGGTTTCAGGGATTGCCTGCGGGCTGGTGTTGTTCGGCTTGATTTTTCTTTTCTATGTCGAGGATTGGCTCAACTTGAAGCCGCGTTACATGCTGTTCCGCATTTTTGTCGACCGTACCGAAAATATGGTTACGGATGTGCACAAGATCTTCTCGGATTTGAAAATTGCCATCGATAATTTTCAGGTTTCGCTTTCAGGCGAAAAAAATCTCATTCAGTTTGACGCGGAAGTCAATCCGCACCAGCAAGAAAAAATTCTCCAGGCGCTTTGCAAGCCTGGTATGAATTGCGAAATGGTTCCCGTGGACCGGCAGAACGGATGAGCGTGAGAGCCAGCGAAATGCAAACGCCGCCGATGTCAGCCGCGGCGCGGAAGCCGCGCGCGCTTAATTCTCGAAGTGTGTTGATGCCGTTTGCGCCGGCGTCTCCTGCAGAATTTTCCAAAGTTCTAGCGGGCGCCGAGGAACTGCGCAAATTGGGATTTCATGTTGCGGATGCAACTCCGCTTTCGCCCGATGGATACTTCGCTGGAGCGCTGGCTGGCAGGCGTAATGAGTTTTTGAGCGAATTAGAGCGCGACGATGTGGATGCGCTTGTGGCCGTTCGCGGCGGCTACGGCTCGAACTACCTGCTCGACACTCTGGCGATAAAAAACGCGGATGCGCCCAAAGTAATTTTGGGATACAGCGATTTGACTTCTCTGCAGGCTTATCTGTGGAAGCAGTATTCGTGGGTCGGATTTTATGGGCCGATGCTGGCTGCAGGATTGGACGCGGGCGACGGCGTGGCGAAAGGTTATGACCGGGAGTCGCTGCTTGCGGCGGTTGGAAAGACGGACAGCGGCTGGACGTTTAAGTTGCGAGGCGAGGCTTTGGCGGGCGGTGAAGCCGAGGGCCGCGTTCTTGGCGGTTGTATGACGCTGGTCGAGACGACGCTGGGAACGCCGTGGGAATTGGAGACGCGCGATTCGATTCTGTTGCTTGAGGATCGCAGCATGAAGCCGTGGCAAGTGGATCGCGCGCTGATGCATCTCAAGCAAGCGGGAAAGTTTGAAGGTGTTCGCGGAATCGTGCTTGGCGAATTTCCCGATTGTGGTCCGCTGATGTCGGGCAGCGCAACGGTGCGCGACGTCTGCGCAAGAATTGTAGGTTCGCTGGGAGTGCCGGTTGTTTATGGCGCGGCTGTCGGTCATACGCCTCGTCCCATGCTGACCGTACCGCTGGGAGTGAAAGCTCGTTTGAGTGCTCAAGGAGAAGGCCAGTTGGAGATTCTTGAGCCGGCGGTTGTGCCATGACCGGCGCAAAGCATATTCACGTGATTGGAATCGGCGGCTCAGCGATGGCTCCGCTCGCCGGGATGCTGCGCGAGCATGGCTATCGCGTGACGGGATCGGATTCAGGCGTTTATCCGCCAGCTTCCACGCTTTTGGAGAAGCTGGGGATTTCTTTTTTTCATGAGTTTGATGCGGCACATTTAACGCCGCCGCCGGATTTGGTGGTGGTCGGGAACATCATTGCGCGCGGTAATCCGGAACTGGAAGAGGTCCTGGATCGCAAGATTCAGTACCGTTCGATGCCCGAGATTCTGGAAGAAGTGTTCTTGCAGGGGCGGCACTCGATTGTGGTGAGCGGCACGCATGGGAAAACGACGACCACGGCGATGCTGGCCTGGATTTTTCATACGGCGGGGAAGCGTCCGGACTTTCTGGTGGGCGGCGTCGCTGAAAATTTTGGCAAGAGTTATGGGCTGGGCGGCGGCGAAGAATTTATTTTGGAAGGCGATGAGTACGAGACAGCGTTTTGGGACCGTGGGCCGAAATTCTTTCACTACCATCCGGATGATTTGATCATCACTTCGCTAGAATTCGACCACGCGGACATTTACCGGGATTTTGAGACGTACGAGCTGGCGTTTCGGCGTCTGGTGAATCTTGTGCCCCGTCGCGGCCGCGTTGTGATTTGGGGAGACACGGAAGAATCCGGGCCGGCATTGCGGCGCGCCGCAAAAAAGGCTTTTTGTCCAGTGGAGACGTACGGATTTTCCTCGTGGAATGATTGGGTCGCGAGCGATTTGGCGGTGGACGGCGGTGGAATGCGTTTTCGCGTTGCTCACAAGGGCAAGCCAATCGGTGAATTTGCGCTGGCCGCGAGCGGGCGGCACAACGTTTTGAATGCCATGGCGGCGATGGCGGTGGCGCGGGGACGCGGGGTTAGCTCCGAGGATTTGGCAAAAGCACTCGCGACATTTCGGAGCGTGAAGCGGCGCATGGACGTGAAAGGCGAGGTGCGCGGCGTGTTGGTGGTAGATGATTTTGCGCATCACCCCACCGCTGTGCGCGCGACAATTGAAGCTGCGCGGGCACGCTGGCCAGGCCGGCGACTCTGGGCGATTCTGGAGCCGCGTTCCAATTCGATGCGCCGCAAAGTGTTCGAGCAAACGCTGCCGCCCGCGTTAGCGCTTGCGGATCGCGTCGTTTTGGCCGGAGTCTTCCGCGCACAGCAACTCGGCGACGAAAATCGCATGGAGCCGGAAGCGGTGGCGGAAACTGTGCGAGAGTCGGGAAAAAGCGCGCGAGTTTTTCCCAGCGCTCACGCGATCGCGGAACAGGTTTCGACGGAAGCAGAACCCGGTGACGTGCTTTTGGTGATGTCCAACGGCAGTTTCGACGGACTTTGCGAAAAATTGCTGGCCAAGCTCGGCCAGCCAGTGCAGGTTTCTTCCGAGGCAAATCTCAGGTGATGACTAAATCGTGGCGCGGCGGGCGAATCCTCCCGGCGATTGCGTTCTTGGTGTGTGCGTTGAGCTGTGCGACACCGAGCAGAGCGACGATCCGCTACGAAGTTTCGCTCAACCATCCGGAGCAGCACCTCTTTCACGTAACGATGACAATCCCCGACGTGAGTGGGGAAGTTACAGTGCAGATTCCAGCATGGAACGCGCTGTACCAAATTCGGGATTTCAGTAGCCACATTGAGAGAGTTGAAGCATTCGCCGGATCTGCAAAAGCCCCGACTGAAAAACTGGACAAGGAAACATGGCGGGTAACAGGGCAGGGAACGATTACGATTCGCTATGCGACCTATTGGGATGAGACAGGACCTTTTGGCACGCAACTTAACGGAGAGCATGCGTTCATCAATCCGGCGATGATTCTCCTTTATGTGCCTGAGCGCCGAGGCGAAGATGTGCAATTGGCATTGCCTGACGTTCCTGGAGCTTGGAATGTGGCCAGCGCTGCTCATGTGACAGGCGCTTTGCCGGGAGCTGCGCGCTCGTTTGTGCTTGACGCCAAGAGCTACGATGCGCTTGCGGATGCGCCGGTGGAAATCGGCAATTTCAAAGAGTTCAGCATACCGGGGCTTCCGGCGGATATCCGCGCGGTGGTCCATGGCGACGGTTGGAGCCAGAAAAAGATCGAAAGTGATCTGAGCCGAATTTGCAATTACGAGTTGAAGCTCATGGGCGGAGCGCCGTTCGAGCATTACGTTTTTATTTTGCACATTGGAAAGGGATCGGGCGGCGGGGGGATGGAGCACGCGAATTCGACCGCGATTGGGATTCCATCGGATGAGTATCTTGCAGGAGTAGCGGCGCACGAATTTTTTCATTTGTGGAATGTGAAGCGCATACGGCCGGCGACGTTGGAGCCTGTGGATTTTACGAAGGAACAGTACACGCGGGCGCTGTGGTTTGCGGAAGGCGTGACGAGTACCTACGGTTCGTACACGCTGGTGCGGACCGGCATCTGGAACAAGGAGAGATTTTACGAGGACCTAGGCGAACAGATCGGCGAACTGGAATCGCGGCCAGCGGATCGCTGGCAGAGCGCGGAGCAATCGAGCCTGGATGCGTGGCTGGAAAAATATTCGCTTTATAACTCGCCGGACGAAAGCGTTTCCTACTATACAAAAGGACAGGTATTGGGAGACTTGCTGGACATTCTGATTCGCGACCGCACGAACAACGCGAAGAGCCTCGACGATGTGCTGCGCGGCTTGAACACGGATTTCGCGAAGCAGGGAAAGACCTACCGGGACAGCCTGGATATTCGCCTGGAGGCCGAGAAAGTCGCAGGCGGGTCGTTTGAAGCGTTTTTCCACGATTATGTCGCCGCGGCGGAGCCGCTCCCTTACCAGCAAATCCTTGCCCTCGCGAGCCTCGAGCTCCGCACCGAAGAGCACAAGCGAGCCGTTCTGGGCTTTACTCCCGAACGCGGATCAGACGGCACGATTACTGTGCGCGCGGTTGACGATGGCAGCCCCGCGGCGGGAGCCGGATTGCGCGCAGGTGACCTGGTTCTGAGTTGGAACGGCAGTGACGTCCCACGATCCCTGGGTCGCTGGGTGCGCGAACGTCAGCCGGGAGAGGCTGTGAAACTACGCGTCCGGCGCGAAGAAAAAGAGCAGAGTTTGCAATTCCAGCTGGGTGAAGAAAAGGAAGTCCTCTACCAGGTCGTGGAAGATTCTCGCGCAAGCGAGAAAGCCCGTCGCATCCGTGAGGGGCTGCTCCACGGAGTCACGCAAGAAGTCCCAGTTCACTGAACCTCAAAAGAAACTCTGCAGGTATTTTCGCAATTCGTTGTATCAGACAACCTACTTTAAGCAACCTTCGACCGGCATCCCTCATCTTTTAATAGAAGGTCTTAACTGTCTGAGGACACCTCCAGCCCAGCGGTCTGCTTTGGTGTTAGAAATGAATATGGGACTCCCGGTCCCCCAGAGTGAGCGAGACAGGCAAGCGGCTCACGAACTCCACTTCGAGAATTGCAAATGCAAAAAGATCAGGAACGATCTGTCCTGAAACTGGGAATAACCATAATAGAGGCCACTCCATGAATTTAAGAATTTTGCGCGGACTATTCGCGTTGCTCCTTTTTCCGCTCCCCTCATTCGCCTCGCTCGGAAGCGATGTGACTTCGGTGCAGGCGGATCAGGCAAAGATGCAAGGCAGCCTGCGAACGACCAGCAACGATTCGTACACGCTGCACGAAATTCAGGCGCCCACCGGTGTGGCCGTCAAGGAATATGTGTCGACGTCGGGAAAAGTGTTCGCCGTGACGTGGCAAGGCCCTGTTCATCCGGACTTGCGGCAACTTCTGGGCACGTATTTTGACCAGTTTGTGCAAGCCGAAAAGGCGCAACGAGCCCAGCGGCGCGGCCGCGGTCCGGTGCAAATCCAGCTGCCCGGATTGGTCGTCCTAGTCGGAGGACACATGAGGGCATTTTTGGGGAAAGCGTATGTTCCTCAAATGTTGCCCGCAGGCGTCCGTGGGGAGGATATCCGATGAGGCGAGCACGTTTGCGACGATTGCTTTATTTGAGTTTGGGGGCCGCGTTGGTATCAACGGCAGGATGCAGCAGCGGCGGCGGCACCACTACTGGGGGCGGCGGAGCCCCTGTCGGCCCTTCGGCCGTCAACACGCAGGCCTTTACTGTCAATCCCGGACCTGCTGGCGGATATGTAAATGGCGCTTTCACGAGCGTGATGGTCTGCGTTCCTGGAAGCACGACGAATTGCCAAACGATTGACGGCATCCTGCTCGATACCGGGTCTTCCGGACTCAGGATATTGTCCTCGGCGCTTACGATTTCGCCTACGCAACAGACCGGCGCAGATGGCGCCGCCATCGCCGAGTGCCTACCCTTTGTCGATGGTTTTACTTGGGGACCTGTGCAAACGGTCGATATGACGATTGCGGGCGAGCAGGCGAAGTCCTTGCCGATTCAGGTCATCAATGCAAGTTTTTCCAATATACCGAACAGTTGTTCAGACAGCAACGGGATGCCCCAAAATGATCTCGAAAGCCTCGGCGCTAATGGAATTTTGGGAATAGGCAGCTTTCCGCAGGATTGCGGAGGCGGTTGCACGGAGAGCGGCGCAGGTAACACGGGTTTGTACTATGCCTGCACAAACGGGAATTGCGAGGTCACCACAGAAAGCATTGCCAACCAACTACAGAACCCGATCGTATTGTTTCCCACGGACAACAATGGCGTCATCATGCAGCTGGACTCGGTTTCCGGGGCACAGACGAGCGTAAGCGGCTCTCTCACCTTTGGCATTGGCACCCAGTCGAATAACGGGCTCGGAAGCGCGACGGTTTATGCGCTCGATCCCGGCCTGGCAGAGTTTAATACCACGTTCAATGGCACGACTTACTCCGATCTAGCTTTTCTTGACACCGGATCGAATGCGATTTATTACCTGGACTCGACCACCGCCAACCAGCCGATTTGTGCCGACGCCACTTTCTGGTATTGCCCAACCACCACACAGAATCTTACGGCAACTAACCAAGCATTCGGAGGTGGGGCGAGCGGCCCGGTGAATTTCGTGGTGGGCAACGCAGATACCTTGACGGCCAACTTGAACGACGGAGTCGCCAACGGGCTGGCCGGGCCAAACCAGAGCACCTCAACGTTTATGTTCGCGTTCGATTGGGGGCTGCCCTTTTTCTTTGGCCGAAAAGTGTATACCTCCATTGAGGGACAGAATACGCCCGCAGGTACGGGACCCTACGTGGCTTACTAAGATTCCAGAGCGAATTGGGACAGAGCTAAGCGAGTAGGATTTTGAGCTTGATTTGTGTCTCTTTGGGCTCCGGCAATGTGACTGGCTGATGGGGTCAATTGGGTCGCCACCTCCCTCTGTTTTCTGTAAGTGCTCATTCTGAAGGGTTTTAAGTTCAATGTTTTGGAACTGTTCATTCCAGAGAGTTTACGGGCGTGTTTCTGGAAGTGCGGATTCCAAAGGAGTTAGTCTTCCGACGGGGTCACGGGACGCGGCTCGCAGTTTCAGACCCTCAAAGGCTCTGGACTTAAAACCGGTGGATGTGGCACCCCGGTCCGCTTTCCTTACGAACGGTCGGCCCACCGGCCTGGCCCGAGGAGGCGAGGCTTGCAGCGGCTGTTTAACTGTTTATCGGGCTGATGCGTCGCAGTCGAAAGCAGACCCAAGGAAAATCACGCCTGCATCGTCGCTGAAAGCCGCTGTTTTGCACCAGGTACTCTTGTCGTTCACCTCGGATGGCCGCTTCAGGGTAATCTGGTAGTGCATTCCATCTGCGCTAGTGATGACCACCAGTTCGTAAGGCTTCGGATTCTCGAGGTCTACCGGTGACCTGCTTAAGATACCTTTCGTTCGGAGAAAGGTGAGCAGCTCTTCGCGAGAAGCGTAATGACCGGCTTCGTTCCGATACACAAACTCTTGCGTATTTAGGATTCGGAGAGCATTCACAAGCTTTGCGTTGGGGAACTCAGCTTGTCCGCTTACATGGGAAGGAATGGCGCTCCCCGCCGCGAGCATTCCCAGGAAAGCGCAAAGCGCGAGGCGAATTCTCTTCATATACACCTCCAGTAATATAAATTATAGCTAAACGTAGAGCGGAAAACCAGCGGTTTCAAGAGTTGGGGGTCGCCCGCCGCTTGGCAAGCGCCGCTTCTCTGCGCGTTACCTAACATTACAGGTAATATAGCTTTCCAGCATTTAGCCCCAAATTCGTGATATGCATTCAGTTGTGGCGACACCGACAGAGTCCGAGAGTGGGTGCGCAAGGATCGGGCGACTGCAGAAATCGAGTAGGAACTTTGTTCGAGCTGCAAAAATCGGATCCTATTTCTTGCGGTGTTTTTTCGGTCTGCTGATCGCATCGGTTTTTGTAAGGCGTCTTCACACCTTGCCCACTCGGCTATGACCGTGGAGCAGGGGAAAAGCATTTGTAGTTCAAATCTAAAGGAGATGTTATGAAAAACTTGGGCGATAAGATTGAGAAGGTAGCCTCCGCCGTCGGAATAAAGCCTTGCGAAGGTTGTAAAAAGCGCAAGGGAATCCTCAACGATTGGAGTCGTAGGGGATTCGTTGGTGTTGTTGGTGGATTGTTCGCGGCTGCGGGTCTTAGTGCAAGAAAGCTCGGCTGGCAGCTTGCGGGTAATGTCGATGTTACGAATACGCTGAACCTCTCGCGGCTCATCAACATGGTTCAGAGAATGAACTTTGAAGCGACCGGCTCATATTTCACGACGGAAGGGTTGCTGGCCCGGCTGGCGAAAGTGAAAGCAAAGGGTACGGGATTTGCGAGCCTGACGCCCTCCCTGAGCTGAGAGGACGATGAAATCCTGCCTGGCTGGATTCTGGACCATGCCATCAATGCGAACGGGTACACCTTCATTCTCACCTATGCCTCATCTCCTAAGTTGAATGTTTTTGTGAGCGATCCAACTGGGGTGATTTATGAGGGCATGGTAGATGGCCCCATCACAGCCGTGTCGTTGCCCAATGCTGCGGCTGCGCAACTTTCAACAGCGGAGGACTTTCAAAAACAGCAACCATCCGTCGCTTTGAGACTATTTACGCGATGGGGCAATCCCCAAGCATGCTGTAGCTGCTTGGCAGGTTGCGGGCCAGGGGGGTCATGCGCTTGCTGCAACGGTGAGTGTAACAAGTCCTGCCCCCCGAACGGGTGCTCCTGGAACTGTGGCGGGGGTAATTGCCCCTGGTGCTGTGCAATGCCGCACGGAAGCTGCTGTACGTGCACTGGCGGGCAGTGCTCTTGCTGCCTTTAGGCGCACAAATCGGCGATACGGTATATCGGTCGGGACTTTTGGATACATGGCCTCTCTTTCGGCGCGACTTTGGCTGGCCGCAATACGCGGATCGGCGGATATTTCGTGTGAGGATCTTTGACGCCGTGGATCAAGCGGGCAAAAAATAGCCGCCCGGGAGGAGGCGGCGGCAGACGTTGATTGTGTCTAATTCTCGAAAAAAAAAGTACCACCGACGACATAACTCTGTCAATCAATATCGTCAGGCCTTGGCAGGCAGAAATTAAGACGCAGAGAAGGGGACGAATCCTTGATCTCCTACCGTTCTGTTCTGGGTGCTGCGCCCGCGGAGTATTTCAAATTAGGGCGGTTCGCGGAATTGGCAATCAGCTCTCAGGTAGCGCTTGACCTGCGGGGCGGGATTCGAGAGAGTTCTGCGTATTGCATGGTCCGCACGATTTTCATAGCGGTTTTTCTTTCGCTGTACATCCTGATACTTGGGCCGCCGTTGTTGCTTTATACGCTGGTGACGCGGCACGTCGATCCGCTGTATTGGGCGGGAGTGCGTGGCGTGATGTTTTTTGTGCGCGCGGTTGGCGTAAAGGTGCGCGTGGTGGGGCTGGAGAATATTCCCACCGGAGTATGCCTGTTTGCCGCCAATCACACCAGCTCGGCCGATGCGCCGGCGGTCGTAGGAGCGATTCCTCGGCGCATCGCAGTTCTGTTGAAAGAGTCTTTGTTTAAATGGCCGATTGTGGGGCAGGCGTTTACGTTGGCGCATTTTATTCCGGTGAATCGAAAAGATAGAGAATCGGCGATCGCTAGCGTGGAAAAAGCGGCAGAGGCCATGCGGGCGGGTCAGTCGTTTCTGATTTATCCCGAAGGGACGCGAAGCCCCGACGGGCGACTGCAGGAGTTTAAGAAGGGCGCGGCTGCGCTGGCGATAAAAGCGGGGGTTTCGATAGTGCCGGTGCTTTGTTCGGGGGCGCAGGGGGTGATGGCGAAGCATTCGATGGTGATTCATCCGGAAGAAATTTTAGTTGAGTTTCTTGAGCCGATCGACGCGTCAAAATATGTGTGGGAAGAGCGGGACGCTCTGAACCAGCGTTTGCACGATGCCATGGCGGCGGGATTGCCGCCGGATCAGCGTCCTGCCGGGTTTCCGGGGGCTTCGCCGAGCTAGCGGGGGCTGGGAGAACGCGGGCGGCCTCCGAGACGCTCGAGTTCGGCTTCCAACTCGCGAACGCGCTTCTGGAGTTCGGGCAAGCGATTGAGGGCGGCGACTGTTTTGAGCCACTGGCGATTGTCGACGGCGGGATAGCCCGAAAACATCGAGCGAGGAGGGACGTCGCTGGGGATGCCGCTCTTTGCGGTAATGACGGAACCGTCGCCGATGCTGAGATGGCCGGCTGTGCCGACCTGGCCGGCCAGAATGCAGCCGTCGCCAACCTTGGTCGAGCCCGCCAGGCCTACCTGGCCACAAAGCATGGTATTGGCTCCCACATGGGAGGCGTGGCCGACGATAACGAGATCGTCCAGCTTGGTGCCGCGCCCGATGCGGGTTTCACCGACAGTGGCGCGGTCGACGCAAGCGTTCGCCTGCACTTCGACGTCGTCCTCGAGAACGGCAGGGCCGGACTGCTGCATCTTATACCAGGTTCCATCGTTTTGCTTGGCGAAGCCGAGGCCGTCGCCTCCAATGATGGCGCCGTTTTGCAGGATGACGCGGTTTCCAATCTGGCAAAATTCGCGGACCACGGCGTGAGAATGCGCGAAGAAATCATCGCCGATGCGCGCGCCTCTGTAGATGGCAACGAAACTGTGAAGAACGGCGTTGCGGCCAATGTGCGCATCTTCTTCCACAACGCAGTAAGGGCCGATGTGGGCGCCTGTACCGATTTTGGCGGATTTCGCGATGATGGCGGTCGGATGGAATCCGGGCGCGTAGCGGGGCGCCTGGTAAAAAAGTTCGATAGCATGCGCAAACGCTAGATAGGGATTTGGGGTGCGCAGCGCGGCGAGCCGGGGCATGGTGGCTTCGCGTTCGATGCTGATCCCTTCTTGTACTAGCACAGCCGAAGCACGCGTCGTTTTGAGGAGAGGGAAGTAGCGCCGATTGGCGAGGAAGGTTATGTGGCCCGGCTCGGCGTGTTCGATTCCGGCGATTCCGCGAATAGGAGTATCGCCGGGGCCTTCGAGACGGCAGCCGAGCTTCTGGGCGATGTCAGCGAGGTTCATGGACATAAAAAGCTCCTGGATGCTGGGAGCGAGTCTCGCACAGCGCGAAGAGGGAAGTACAGTCGCGCGGGACTATTCGTTGAAAAGGCGCGGCTGGCTTGCGGCGGCGGCAACTGCGGCTGGTTTGCGGCGGGCGATACCGACTACGCCGAGAACAGTAAATTCGGTGAGGGCGGAACGTGGAATGAAGATGCGGTCGGTGGTGGCGTTCAGGTCGGGCGGGGTGATTTGGATGCCGTTATCGAGCATTGTGAGGAGATCGTTGGGTACGACGCCTTCGATGGTTTCGCCGTCGATATAGCGGAGGCGGACCCAAAGGCCATCGAGCTTGGGGCGGCTGAGAAAAACTTTGCGCTCGGGCTCGAAGTCGTCGGAAAAGTCGCGGACGAAATAAATGGAGCGCACTCGGGCAAGAGAAATTTCCTGGTGCTCGCCGTCGGGAGTGAGGAGGTCGATGGGATCAGCTTGGCCGAGGCGAGAGGGGTTCAGATAGCCGCGCACGGGCTTCTTGTCGGCAAGGACAATGACGACCTTCTTGTGAGTAGAGGCTGGGGCTCTGTTTTTCAAAGAAATCAGTTTGCAAAAGTCCGGAATGACGGCAATTTGCGAATAATCAAGATGTATGTTATGTTAAGCGCGTTTTGCCTGTCAACCTATTGTTTTCATTAGGGTTAGGTCCCGGAGCGCCGGCCGTTGACCGATAAAAAGCATATCCTCAAATCGGCCTCGATCATCTCCCTGGTTACCATCGTAAGTCGAATTCTCGGCTACGTGCGTGAACAGCGCATAGCCCTTCTGCTCGGAACAACTCCCGTAGCCGACGCTTATTATCTCGCGTATCGCATCCCCAACCTGTTTCGCCGCTTGGTGGCTGAGGGATCGATGACGGCGTCGTTCATCCCGGTGTTCACGACTTACATGCGCGAGAAGTCCCGGGAAGAAGTCTGGGACTTTGCTAACAAGCTATTTTGGACGCTGGCGCTGGTTGTGGCTGTGATTACCGTTCTCGGAATGGTGTTTTCGCCGCAAGTGGTGCACTTATTCGCCGGAAAGAATATTGAGGGAAGCCAAGCGGTGGAGTTGAACCGGATCGTGTTTCCTTACCTTTTCTTCATCGCGCTGGCGGCGCTTGCGATGGGTATTTTAAATTGCTTCCATGTCTTTGGACTACCTGCCGCAACCCCCGTTTTCTTGAATCTTGCGACGATCTTCTTCACGTTTGCTTTCGTTCGCAGTCATTTTAAGAACGCGGCCACGGCGATCGTGGTCGGGGTGCTTGTGGGAGGGGTGCTACAGTTCCTGATACAAGTACCGCTCCTCGTACAAAAGGGCATGAAGTTCAGTTTCGGGATTTCTTTTTCGCATCCAGGGATCAGAAACGTAGCGCAGCTGATGATTCCCAGACTATTCGGAATAGGCATAGGGCAGATCAATCTGTTCGTTGACACGCGATTCGCGACGGCGCTGATTATGCCGATCGGCAGCTTGGCGGCGCTAACGATTGCCGACCGAACTATGGAGCTGGTGCTTGGGGGATACGCGATTGCCGTGGCAACAGCGATCCTGCCAATGATGTCGCATCAGGCGGCAGCGAAGGATTTTGAATCGCTGAAGAAGACGCTGGCCTTTGCCGTGCGTATCGTGGCGTTCATCACGGTGCCGGCGGCGCTGGGGCTGATGATCCTACGTGAGCCGATCGTGCGAGTGCTCTTCCAGCACGGACAATTCGACGCGAATTCGACGCGGCTGACAGCCCGGGCGCTGCTTTACTACGCGATAGGCTTGCCAGCGCTGGCCAGCGTGAAACTGGTTGTGCCCGCCTTCTATTCCACGTCGGATACCAAGACGCCCGTGATCGTCGCTTCCATCTCGTTGGTCATCAACGTCGTTCTGAATATCGTGTTCATGCAATTTTTCTTCAAGCGGGTGCAGAATGGGGGCCCCGCGCTGGCGACGGCGATTGCCTGTTTCTTCGACTTCTTCGCGTTGTTTATTATTTTTCGTTTGCGCTATGGGCAGATGGGAACGATGGAGATTTTGCGATCCTTCGCTAAGACTTCCTTGTGCGCGAGCATTATGGGAGTGGCTTGCTGGTTTGGAAATCACTACACGGAATTTACGATGCACTCGCGCTTCCTCATCCAGCTTCTCGTTTTTTCCGGATTGATTGTTGGAGCGACGGCGCTTTATTTGGCGCTCGCCTGGGTTTTCCGTTGTTCAGAAATCCAGGAGGTTTACGGTATCGCCACGCGGCGCAGAGCCAGCGCCGGGAACGGTTACGCGGAGCCTTGATGGAGATTACGCCAGCCATATCGCTATTTTTGACGCACGTTAAGGTGGAGAAGGGGCTGTCCGCCAATACGGTGTCGGCCTATCAGCGTGATCTGAGGAAATTCAACGTGTTCGCTCAGAAGCGCAAGCTCTCGCTCGAAAGCATCACACGCGACGACTTGGTGGACTTTCTGGCGGGGCTGTACCGGGAAAAGCTGGAGAGCCGGACGGTAGCGCGGCACCTGGTCACACTAAGAAATTTTTTCCGGTTCGCGCAGATTCAGGAGATCATCGCGGCGGATCCTTCGCTGAATCTCGAGTCGCCCAAGATCCGGCGCACGTTGCCGGGCTATTTGAGGCTTGAGGAAGTGGAGCGTCTGCTGGCTCAACCCGATGCCAAGACGGCGGCAGGATTACGAGATCGAGCGATGCTGGAAGTGCTCTATTCCACCGGCTTGCGGGTTTCGGAGCTGATCGGGCTTCGCGTGACGGACCTGGATAGCAAAGTGGGCTGCATCCGTTGCATTGGCAAAGGGGATAAGGAACGCATCGTGCCAGCCGGGCGGAAGGCGTTGAGCATGGTGGAAAAATATCTCCACGATGCACGGCCGGAACTTTTGGGGAAAGGTGTCTCGAGTGCGGCGCTGTTCGTGAACCGGCGCGGCCACTCGCTCAGCAGGGTCGGCGTGTGGAAGATTCTCTCGGCGTACGGGCGTCGCGCGGGATTGCGCGTGGCGCTTACGCCGCACATGTTGCGCCACAGTTTTGCGACGCACCTGCTGGAACGGGGCGCGGACCTGCGGTCCGTGCAACTCATGCTGGGCCACGCGGACATTTCCACGACCCAAATCTACACGCACGTAGTGGAAGAGCGGTTGAAGCAGATTTACAAAGCGCATCACCCGCGCGCTTGAGGCGCGGAGGCCCTGGGACCAAATTGCGGTTGCCTCCGCGGCTCTCAGCGCGGGCATCCAGAACGTGAAGGAGAACGATGCCAGATTATATGTTTTTGCTGGAAAGCCGGCTGTCCCCCGAGCAGCGAGCGGCCATGATGCGCGTGCAGGAGCTCTCTGCCGCCATGGGTTTCAACGTGTACCTCACTGGCGGAACGGTGCGCGACCTCGTTACGGGAGCCTCGCTGCGCGATCTCGACTTCACCGTGGAAGGAAACCCATCGAAGATCGCCCGCGAGTTGGAAAAGGGCGGCGCGAAAATCCTCTCCGAGGATGAGAGGCTTCGCCAAGTGGAAATTCTATTCGCGGGAGACTGTCGACGGCAGCATTTCGGCGGCGCGCGACGACCACTACGTGCGGCCCGGGACGCGGCCGGAGATTCGCTGGTCCACGATCATGGAAGATTTGCGGCGGCGCGATTTTTCCTTGAACGCCATCGCCATCTCCCTCAATCCGGCCTCGCGGGGGTTGCTTTTGGATCCGACAAATGGACTTTCCGACGTCGAACGCGCCGAGGTGCGCGCGCTTACGATTCACAGCTTCACCAATCAGCCGGTGCGGCTGCTCCGCGTATTGCGATTTGCCGCGCGCATGGGATTCAAAATCGAGGCGCGCACGCAGGAGTGGTTTGACCTGGCCATCGAACGCGACTTGCACCACACCATCGCGCCAGAAGACGCCGGAGCGGAGCTGCGAGCAGTGGCTCGCGAAGAGCGGCCCGCCGTGGTGCTGAAGGAGTGGGAAGAGCACGACCTGCTCGAAGCCATACATCCAGTCCTGGCAAAACGGCACCCGGATTATGAGGCGATCGCGCGGTTGATGAAGGTTCGCGAAGATTTGTTTACCGCGGGCGTTCGTCCAAAACTTGCGACGCCTATGATGCTGGCAATTCTTGGCCGGCTCAAGGATCGGGAACAGAGCAACGTTCTTTCCAAGGCAGGATTCCGCTCGGCGGAAGCGGATGCCATCTTGAATTTTGAGAAAGAAGTGCTTGCCGACCAAAAAGAATTGATCGGGCGAAAATTGAATGCGCCGATGGATGCTTACAAGTTTTTGGAGAAGCTGCCGGTCGAGCGTATTGCCTATCTTCT
This sequence comes from uncultured Acidobacteriota bacterium, assembly GCA_963804545.1. Lineage (GTDB taxonomy): Bacteria > Acidobacteriota > Terriglobia > Acidiferrales > UBA7541 > Acidiferrum. The sequence goes on along the minus strand of CAWDQW010000002.1, from coordinate 731,807 downwards.
GGCGGAATCGAGCAATTCGGCGGCGCTCTCGAAAATTCGCGCCTATCTTCACAAGTGGCGGCCGATGCGAAGCGCGCTGCCCGTGGTGGCGAATGAGCTGGAAGTCTCTGGGCTATGCGCGCGGGGCGAAATTCGATGCCGATAGTCGAACAAGTGTTCGCGATGCAGTTGACGGGGCGCGGCAAGACACCGGAAGAGCGCGTGAAGATTCTTCGCAAATTGTCCGGAATCAAGGAGCAGCCGAAGAAGAAAGAAAAGGAAAAGAAGCCCGCAAAGACGGCGGAGAAGCAACCTCCGGCGCCGCTGGCCCGTGCATCCCTGAAAAAGGCGCAGCGGCGAAAGCTGCACACGGGACAGTCGCATAAGAACCATCCGGTGATGTTGAAGCAAGCCGCAAAGCATAAAGCCGCGCGTGAACAGGCGAAGCATGCCACAGGCAGCAAGAAGAGCAGCGGCCGAAAATAAGGGACAGGCCGCAGACACGGCCCCTGTGCAAATCGCGAGAATGCGATTCGCAATTCTCTCGCGAGAGTTCTAGAATCGAGATCCATGGGTCAACCGCAGTTTGTTCATCTTCACGTTCACACGGATTTCAGTCTGCTTGATGGAGCGTGTGAAACGTCCGAGCTTCTCGACGAGGCGTCGCGGCAGAAAATGCCCGCAGTGGCCATTACGGACCACGGCAATCTCTTTGCGGCGGCCAACTTTTTCAACGAAGCGAGCAAACGTGACGTCAAGCCCATCATCGGCTGCGAAGTGTATGTGGCGAAAGGCAGCCGACACGATCGCGGGGAAAAAACAAACGGCGGAAACGGCCAAGACCGCGGTGAGACGGAGCCCGGCATCCGCGGAAGCAACCATCTGGTGCTGCTCTGCGAGTCGCTCGAGGGCTATCACAATCTGATCAAGCTGGTCTCCTCGGGCTTTCTCGAGGGCTTTTACTACCGGCCTCGAATTGATTACGACCTTCTGGCAAAGCACAACAAGGGCTTGATCGCGCTCTCGGCCTGCTTGCGAGGCGCAGTGACGGAAGCGGTTGTGGACGAAAAGTTCGACCAGGCGCGCGAAAACGCTTACCGGTTACAGGACGTGTTTGGCAAAGGCAATTTCTTTTTGGAAATTCAAGACCAGGGGCTGGAGATCGAGCAGGGCGTGAACCGCGAACTGGTCCGGCTTTCCAAGGAAACAGGGATCCCGCTCGTCGCGACGAACGACTGCCATTACCTGCATCACACGGACGCGCACGCGCAGGAAGTGCTGTTGTGCATCCAAACGGGAAAAACGATGAGCGACGCTCATCGCATGAAGTTTGCGACGGATCAGTTTTATTTTAAGAGCGCGGCCGAAATGGCCCAGGTGTTTGGCGAGTTGCCCGATGCTCTGAGGCGGACGGTAGATATCGCGGCGCGTTGCAACGTTAAAATCGAGCGCATCCCGAATCCATTTCCAGAGTTTAAAGTTCCGGGAGGGCATACGGCAGGCAGCTATTTCGAAAAAGTAGTGCGCGAAGGTTTCGCTACGCGCGTGCCGCACCTGGAACGGCTGTTGCAGCAAGGCGTCTTGCATAATCCGCTGGCCGAGTACGAGCGCAGGCTGACGTCCGAAATCGAAATGATCAAGAAGATGCGCTACGAGGGATACTTCCTGATCGTTTGGGATTTCATTCACTACGCGCGCGCTCAGGATGTGCCTGTTGGCCCGGGACGCGGATCCGCGGCGGGCAGCCTGGTGAGCTACGCGCTGCGCATCACCGACGTGGACCCGTTGCAATACAACCTGCTGTTCGAGCGTTTCCTGAACCCCGAGCGCGTTTCGCTTGCCGGATATCGACATCGACTTTTGCATGCGGCGGCGGGGAGAAGTGATCGAGTACGTCACGCAAAAGTACGGGCGCGAGAACGTCGCGCAGATCATTACGTTTGGAACGATGGCGGCGAAAGCGGCCGTGAAGGATGTCGGCCGGGCGATGGACATACCGTACGGCGAAGTGGACCGGCTTGCGAAACTGATCCCCACGACTCTAGGCATTGATTTGGAAACTGCTCTTTCAGAGGCGCCGCAACTGAAGTCCGCTATTCAGAGTGATGAAAAGCTGAAGGATTTGATGGCCGTGGCGCTGCGGCTGGAAGGCCTTGCGCGGCACGCTTCGACGCATGCCGCGGGCGTGGTGATTTCACCGCGGCCGCTAACGGACGTTGTGCCGGTTTACAAGACGAACCGGGATGAAATCACGACGCAGTACGATATGAATGCGCTTGAGCGCATCGGCTTGCTGAAGATGGATTTCCTCGGGTCTGACGACGCTCACCGTCCTGCAAGACACCGCGCGGATGATCGAAAAAAATCGCGGCGTGAAAGTGGATATCGACAATTTGACGCTGGACGACGAGCAGACCTACAAACTATTTGCTCGCGGCGATACGACCGCCATTTTCCAGTTTGAATCGCACGGCATGCGCGACATCCTGCGCCGCTATCAGCCCTCGCGGATTGAAGATCTCACAGCGCTCAACGCGCTCTACCGTCCTGGCCCGATTCAGGGCGGCATGATCGACGACTTCATCAGCCGCAAGCAGGGCAAGACGAAGGTTAGCTACGAGCTTCCGCAGCTCAAGGGCATTCTCGATGAAACGTACGGCGTGATCCTGTATCAGGAGCAGGTGATGCAAATCGCCAATCTGCTGGCCAGCTTTTCTCTGGGTGAGGCCGATATCCTCCGCCGAGCCATGGGCAAGAAGAAGAAGGAGGAGATGGCAGCCCAGCGTGCAAAATTCATCGCTGGATGCGTGAGTAACAAGGTTTCGGAGAAGAAGGCGGCGGGCATTTTCGATTTGATGGAGGAGTTTGCAGGATACGGATTTAACAAATCGCACTCCTGCGCGTACGCGCTGCTGGCGTATCAGACGGCGTATCTGAAGACGCACTATCCGGTGGAATTCATGGCCGCGCTGCTGACTTCGGAAACCGGCAACGCGGAAAAAGCCGTGAAGTACATCAACGAAGCGCGGGGCATGAGCATTTCGATATTGCCGCCGGACGTTAACGAGAGTGACCTGTATTTCACGCCAGTGGGCGAATCCATCCGGTTCGGACTCGCCGCCATCAAAAACGTAGGGGAAAACACCGCAAAAGCGCTGCGAGATTCACGACTGAGCGCCGGCGAATTCACGTCGTTGTACGACTTGTGCGAGCGAATCGAGGCGCGATTTCTGAACAAACGCGTATTTGAAAGCCTGATCAAATCAGGCGCGCTGGATTCCCTCGGGCCGCGGGAATCCATGCTCGCGTCCGTCGATGATGCGCTGGCGGCGGTGCAACGCGCAACGCGAATCAGGGAATCCGGACAGCATGGATTGTTCGCAACCGCGGCCGCCCCCGCACGGATTGCCTTTGAACTGCACGAAGCCGAACCTTGGAGCGAAGCAGAACGGCTCGCCAGCGAGTACGCAATGCTCGGCTTTTATGTGTCCGGGCACCCGCTTGCCAAATACGCCTCGCGGCTGCAGGAACTCAAATGCGTTTCGCTCGACCAAGTCGAAGGCCAGCGCAACGGAAAGGAAATCACGGTCGCGGTGCTCATTGTTGGCACGCGGCCGATGCGTTCCAAGAAAGGCGCGCGCTGGGCCATCTACACGATTCAGGACATGACCGGAGTTCAGGAATTGCTTGCCTTTCCGGAGAGCTTTGCGCGGCTGGAGCAGATCCTCAAGGCCGGGGCACCGCTTTTGCTCAAGGTGCGCGTACAGGTGGAAGAAGCGGGGACGCGGCTCTCATTGCAGGAAGCCGCGCGCCTGGGGGACCTCGCGGAACGGCCGGCGTCCAGCGTGCGCATCCGCATGAAACTGGAAGATTTGAATGATGCATTGCTAGACCGCCTGGAAGAGGTCCTTTCCTCCTATCGAGGGTCGAGCACTGGTCTCGCTTGATCTCTGCGACACGCGAGGATGCGTCGGCCACGCTTCAAGTGGAGCAGCGCGTCCGGGCCTGCCCGGAACTTATCGCCGCCATTCGGGAATGTATGGGCGACCAATCGATCGACTTGGTGATGTGATGAAATCCAAGGACAAAACGAAAAGCCTAACGGCGCAAGTGAATCGCCAGAGCGAAATTGAGCGCCTGGAAAAAGATGTCGAAGAGTTGCGGCAGCTTGCGGGGCGACGAAGAGGCCGACGCGGAACTGGAGCGCATCCGCCAGCAGGTGGCGGAGCTGCGGCAGGAGTTTTACAGCCATCTTGGACCCTGGCAGCGGGCGCAGATTGCGCGGCACCACGCAGCGGCCCTATCCGCTGGACTATATTTCGATGCTCTTCACCGACTTCATCGAGCTTGCATGGCGACCGCGGCTATGGCGACGACAAGGCTTTGATCACCGGACTCGCGAAGTTTCACGGACGCCCGATAGCCATTATCGGCCACCAAAAAGGCCGCGACACCAAGCAACGGCTGCTGCGCAATTTCGGCCAGCCCAAGCCGGAAGGTTACCGCAAAGCGCTTCGCGTCATGCAACTGGCCGCAAAGTTTGGCAGGCCAGTTTTCACTTTTATCGACACTCCTGGCGCGTATCCCGGAATCGACGCCGAGGAACGTGGACAAGCCGAGGCCATCGCGCGAAATTTACGCGAGATGGCGCGACTTCCTGTCCCGATCATCGTGACGGTGACTGGCGAAGGCGGATCGGGCGGAGCGCTGGCGATCGCCGTCGGAGATCGCGTCAATATCCTGGAAAACAGCTTTTATTCCGTGATCTCGCCCGAAGGCTGCGCGGCGATCATGTGGCGCGACGCCACCAAAGCAGAGACCGCCGCGGCCGCGCTGAAAATCACGGCGAAAGATCTGAAAGAACTGGGCATCGTCGATGAAATCGTGGCCGAGCCCGAAGGCGGGGCGCACGTTGACCCGGAAGGGGCTGCGCAGCTTGCTCGGTGAAGTGTTGGACCGGCAACTCGTGGCTCTGTCGCAGCAAACGACTGAAAGATTTGTTGGAAACGCGGTACGAGAAGTTCCGAAAAATGGGGCAATTCTTCGATTTCGGCAGCTAAAGCCGCATTTCTACGTCCTTTTTGAGTCCTGGATCTACCCCTTAGCACATTCGCAACGCTCGCGAGAGCAATCGTTGTCGCTTCCCGGGACGCGGGCTAATCTGGATAAGCAATCTTCAGAGTGATCCGGCTCGGGGCAACTTCCACGCTCACACGGCGGCCCGTCCACGGAGGACAGGACTCATCTTATGTCGGAACCCTTTCGCCCCTATGAAAAGCTGGTGGAAATCACCGTCATGGGGAAGAAGTTTCAGGTGCCGGAGCGTAACTCGCTTCTGCGATGTTTTCAGTTCATCAGTCCGGAGACGATTCCGTATGGGCGTTTCTGCTGGAATCAGGATTGCCAGTATTGCCGAGTTTCCTGCCAGTTGCCGGATGACGACGAGCCGCGAGAAATGTTGAGCTGCAAGTTCATCGTGATGCCGGGGATGGAAATTACCGAATTGAGCCAGGAGCTGAAGTGGTGCCTGCGGTCCAAGCTTCCCAGCGGACGCGACCGTCTCCTCGTAATTTCTCCAAGAGCACCAAGAAACAAATAGCCTCGATCGCGTTGCAACTTTTGCCCTCGCTGCGGGTTTGAAGGCAGAAGCTACACGTATCATCGACGCGACGGCGGTTGTGCGACGCCAAAACCCAATTAACCATCCCCGGCGCACAATCGCCGTCGTCGAATTTTGAAGTGTTCCCGCGTGCCCATTTGAATCCATGTGGCAGCCTTAAAAAGTCCTTCTGGCGATTTGCACTCCTCTCTTCACTCGACTACGATTTCATGCAGACATCCCATGCCGATCGAATTCCTTGGCTTGTGACGGCTGCGGGCAATGCGCTTCTCTCCGAACATATTGCGCGCCGTCTGCAGCGGCTGGAATGGGCTACACGGTATCGGCCCGTGCATATTGCCGCAATGCTGCTCGGTGGAGTTTCTCCTTCAGGCAGACGACGACTTCTTTATGCCGGAAAATTTGCGGGTGAAGCACGTCGATTGCTTGATGCATTTCTGGATCTGCTCCCGCAGGGAAACCGTCCGAAGCTGTTTTGGCCGAGTTTCAGACGTGGCGGCTTTTTTCTGGCGCATGTACTCGAATGCCCGCTCGAGACGGGCCAGGCTGGGGATGCTAACGTGCGAGGCGCTGCTTAATGAAGCGCGCTTCGCAGGTCTTGACGCGTATCCGCCGGTCGCTGAAGCCCAAGCGCGTTTTATTGATTTCAGAGTTGTTGGGGCCGTTGGTCGCAGGTTTGTCGAGTGCCGAACTGGGTTGCCCGGTGATCCTCTGATGCCGGGGCCAGCCTTTTGGATTGGACTCTTCTGACTTTTCTGTAGCAGCCAAGCAGGCTGCGAGCCGCTCTTGGCGGCGCCTGCCGCCGCGAATGTGAACTAGCGTGGACACATCCCTCAGCGCCCGACTGGGACTGGCTCAAAATTGTACTTCGGACCAGCTTGGCAAGCCTCGGGCTGTGATAGAATCGAAAACTTGGATCGCATGCAGTCGGAGTAGGAGTCTCGAGACGTGAAGAAACAGGCAAAATTCGGCATCGGCGATCGGCGTTATCGTTGTTTCGTTGGCCTTCCTGGCTTGGCTCGGCTACGGCGAAAGCAAGACCTACTACCACACCATTGCTGAACTTGCAGACTCTGCATGGATCTGAACTTTCGCACCGGATTCGCGTCGGCGGGACCGTCGCGCCGGGCAGCATTCGCCGTTTCACAGGCCGCGTGGATTTCGTTCTGGACGGGGAAGGGAAGTCCCTCCCGGTAAGCTATGTCGGCAGCGACCCTCTGCCCGATACGTTCGTCGATAAATCCCAAGCGTTGGTGGAAGGCCGGGAAACGGATGGGCGCTTTGTCGCCGAAGTTGTCCAGGCGAAGTGCGCGTCCAAGTACGAGGCAGCTCCCGGGAGGAACGGTTGCCACTCCTTCTTCGACTGCAACACGGTAAGATCGAAACGTAGCAGCGCCCGGCTGAGCCGGGGGATAGGCGGAGGCCACGTGGATGTATTCGGTTCGTTCGCTCTACTCCTGGCGTTCATTTGCGCGGTATATGCGTTTGCAGGCGGGATTGCCGCGATCATCACGCGTCATCCGCTACTGGTTAAAAGCACGCGGCAAGCGGGGATTGCGACCTGCTGCCTGATTTTTATCGCCACCTTCAGCCTCGAATATCTTTTCTTCAGCGATAATTTTTCCGCGGCCTATGTGGTTGCGCATAGCAATCGCGCGCTTGCCACGTTTTATAAAGTGGCTGCTCTGTGGGCCGGCCAGGAAGGCTCGCTTGCTATTCTGGAGCTTCCTGCTTGCGATTTACGTTTTTTCCGTTCTGATCGCTTATCGCAACAAAAACGGCGAATTGATGCCTTACGTAGGCGTGATTCTCGCCGGCGTGCAGATCTTTTTCCTTACGCTGAACAATTTCGTCGCCAGCCCGTTCAAAGCGCTGGCGGTGCCTGGCTCTCATGGCGCGATGGATCTTGTCACCCGCGCAGATGGCAACGGGCTGACTCCGCTGCTGCAATATCCGGAAATGGTGATCCATCCGCCGAATCTTTATTCCGGATATACGGGATTCACGATTCCGTTTGCGTTTGCGCTGGCGGCGCTGCTAGCGCGTTATCCGGGCGAGAAGTGGATCCACCTTACGCGCAAATGGACGATGATCGCTTGGGGCTTTCAAACCGCTGGCATTCTCCTGGGCGCGCACTGGGCTTACGCCGTGCTGGGCTGGGGCGGCTATTGGGGCTGGGACCCCGTGGAAAATGCCTCTCTGCTTCCGTGGCTGACGGGCACCGCGTTTCTGCATTCGGTGATGATGCAGGAAAAGCGCGGCATGATGAAAGTGTGGAACGTCTGGCTCGTGTTTACGACGTTTCTGTTGTGCATTACCGGCACGTTCCTGACGCGGAGTGGGGTCGTAAGTTCTGTTCATGCGTTCGCGCAATCGAGCATCGGCACCTGGTTTGTGGGCTTTCTTGTCATCATCTTTGGCGGTTTGTCTGATTGCCTATCTTAAGAATCGCGATTATTTGAAGAGCGAAAATCAGCTGGACGCCATCGTGTCGCGCGAATCCAGCTTTTCTGTTCAACAATTTGATTCTTTTGGTTTCGTGCATCGCGGTTCTCTCCGGCACGCTTTTCCCGGTTTTATCGGAAGCGCTCTCGGGCTCGAAAATTAGCGTTGGCGCGCCGTTCTTCAACAAGGTCAATATCCCGATCGGCCTGCTCCTGCTTTTCCTGACCGGTGTCGGGCCGCTGCTCGCGTGGCGGAAAACTTCCGTGGAAAGCCTGAAGCGAAATTTTGCATGGCCGCTGCATTGTTGGGGTTGTTGGCGGCGCGGTCATCTTTGCGCTGGGATACCGCGAAATCTATTCCCTGATCTGTTTTGCGCTGTGCTTCTTCGTCACGGCCACGATCGTTATGGAATTTTACCGCGGCGCAAAAGTCATCCGCGTGCGCTCGGGCGCTTCGTATCTGACTTCTGCCATCGAATTGACGATGCGCAACACGCGCCGCTATGGCGGCTACATCGTCCACATGGGCATGGTGCTGATCTTCATCGGATTAGCCGGCGCCGCGTTCAATCATGACGTCCAAAAGGAGATGCAGCCCGGCTCCTCGATGGAGCTGGGGAAGTACAAGCTTGTGCTGCAGAGCTTCGATAGCAAGCCGGAAGCAAATTACACCGGGCTTGCGGCTGAATGTGGAAGTCTTCGCTCAACAATAAGCCGCTGATGATGCTGTATCCCGAGCGACGCATCTTTCGAGACGAACGGAGAAACCGGCACGATGGTGGCGATTTACTCGACGCTTCGCGAAGACCTGTACGTCGTTTACGCGGGGCAGAGTCCCGACACGAAGCTGCCGGTCATTCACGCGTACTTGAACCCGCTGGTGAAGTGGATCTGGTTTGGCGGCGTCATCGTGGTGTTTGGCACGCTCGTCGCGTTGATGCCCAATCGCCGCGCCGTGCTGGTTCTGTCCGGCGCAAAGCAACCCGCGACCGAGCCGCTCGTGCATGGGATGACGCCGTCGGTCACGTATAGAGAAGGCCATGATTAGCTTTAGAAAAATCCGGCGGCCGGCCGTGCTTATTCTGCCAGTCTTTCTCTGCTTTGGCGGCGCGCTGCCGATTTTGTCGGCCTTTGGCGATGGGCAGCAGCTCGATCACGCTCACCGACTGGGCATGAAAGTGAAATGCATGTGCGGCGGCTGCAACGATTCGGCCGGCGGCTGCTACCACGTGGGCGGGGCGTTCTCCGGACCTTGCGATACCGCTCTTGGGATGCTCAAGAAAATCGACGAACGCATCGCCCAGGGGAATTCCGATGACCTGATCGTGCAATCCTTCGTCCAGGAGTACGGGCAAGCCGTGCTCACGGAGCCGCCGCACAGCGGATTTGGGCGGGTGGCATGGTGGATTCCGGCGCTGGCGCTCATTGGCGGATTCGCACTCGTTCTCGCGTGATTTCCCGGTGGCGGAAGCATCTAACTACCGAACCCTTCCTGGCCGGCGCCGGCAACGCACCAGCGATTTCGACGGAAGTGCTTGAGCGCGCGCGCGCGCGGGCCGCCCGAGATACCGAGGATTGATGTTGACGGTTGCCGCTACGATTGCTGTTTTTCTGATTGCCTCCGCGGATTGGGCCGTGCTCGGCGCGTGCTTGGCTCTGGCTATAGCAACGGGGCTCTTTATTTTTTACATCCAGCCTGACGCATCGGACCTCGCTCCCCGTCGCTCGAAGCTCGATCAATTGCTCGAGCGGCGCGATACGCTCTACGATAACTTGCGCGATCTGCGGTTCGAGTATCGTTCCGGAAAATACGCTGAGAATGATTACGAAGCGATGAAGATTTCTCTCGAGAACGAAGCAGCCGTGGTGCTCACGGAAATCGATCTGGTTACGGAATCCGAGGTGCGGCGTCCTCGAGGGATCAAGCCCGCGGCCTCGGACCGGGGAGCGCAATGAAGGTCACGTGGATTCCGCGTTGGGCACTCGTCGGTTTTTTGCTGATGCCGTTGGCTTCTGTTTATGGCGCGACGGTGCATGGCACGGTGAAGAATGGCACCACCGGCAAACCCGCCGCTGGGGTCGACGTGATTCTGATCCAATTGCAGGGGGGCATGCAGCCGGTTCTCAATTCCAAGAGCGACGCGCAGGGCCAGTTCACTTTTGACTACCCTGCTATCGGTACACAGCCGATGCTGGTGCGCGCCGTTTATCGCGGCATTAACTTTCATCAGCCGTTGCCTCCCGGCCAAAATCAAGTACAGGTCGAAGTCTTCGAGCCATCCAAAGATCCCAAGACAATTTCGGTGGGAACGCATTTCGTCATCTTCCAGCCGAACGGCACGACGCTCGAGGTTGGAGAAGAATACGCCATCAAGAACGACTCGCAGCCTCCGGAGGCATTTTTTCGGCCTGACGGCAACTTTGACTTTGCGATTCCGGAGGGCGCTAGCCTGAAACAGATCGCCGCGCAAGGTCCTTCTGGAATGCCGGTGGTGCAGGCTCCCATCGATCGCGGCAAAAACAAGTACAGTGTGGCCTACGCTTTCCGGCCGGGCGATAACGGCGTCCGATTTTCGTACGAGTTGCCCTATTCCGGGGACGCGGCGACGGTGAAGCTACCAACGGTTTATCCCGGCGCGCATTTGGTCCTCGTGGCGCCGCCTACGGTGCAGGTAACTGCCGATGGATTGCAGCCCAGCGGGCAAGAGCAGGGCATGAACCTCTATAGCCGGGATACTCTTGCGGCCAATTCCATACTGACTGTCAGTGTTTCCGGGACCGCGCCGCCTCCTAGCGCCAATGATTCAGCAGACGCGCCCGACGCCGGGCCGCAGAACCGGGAAGCCCAGCAGGGAAGCGGTCCGTCTACTGGAGCAACAATTCAGGTCGTCCCGGGCCGCCTGGATGTCTTGAAGTGGCCCATTGTGGGCGGATTTCTTTGCCTGTTTGTTCTGCTGGCGATTCTGCTTGCGCGCAGGCCGGTCGTGGCCGTTGCAGGTGGTCCTTCTTCGGGGATTGCCGCGCCTTCCGCGAAAGCGTCCAAGAAGACGGCTGGCGCCTCAGTTGCGGCAGCGGCGGTTCCAGGCGCGAATCTGGCGGAAGTGGATGCCGCCGTGGGCACGAGTCTGGATGCGCTGAAGGACACGCTTTTCAGGCTCGAATTGCGCCGACAGGCGGGAACGATTTCCGAAGCAGAGTACAGCCAGGAACGCGCACGCGCGGAAAAAGTGTTGCGCGATCTTGTGAGAGGTTGAAGGGTGACGCCGCGCGGCGATGCGTGGATTTGTCCTTCAAGTGGGACAGACGCTTCCGTCCGTGTCACTCTTGCTAGCGAGCTGTTCCGATCCGAGGTTCCCCGTTGACGCTACCGGCATTTTCTCCCGTCGGTCTTCGCTTCGAAAATATCGATAAACGTTATGGCGGGCTTCTTGCATTGCGCGCCGTGACTCTTAGCATCAATCCTGGGGAGAGCGTGGTCTTTGCGGGCCGCAATGGCTCCGGAAAAACAACTCTGCTGCGCATCGCCGCTAAATTGGTGCGGCCCTCGAGGGGAACCGTGAGTTTTTCTGGAGACTCTTCCGAAGAGGGAACGAATGCCATGCGGCCGGGCTTTGTGGCTCACGCCACGATGGTTTATGACGAACTGACGGCCGAAGAGAATCTCTTGCTCTTCGCGCGGCTGCAAAATGTAGCCCAGCCGGGGAAGCGCGTGGAAGCTTTGTTGCACGAAGTCGGCTTAACCGAGCGCCGTGCCTCCCTTGTGCGAACCTTTTCGCGCGGCATGCGCCAGCGCGTGGCGATCGCTCGGGCCTTGTTGCACGAGCCGAGCGTTCTTCTGCTGGACGAACCGGCTACGGGCCTCGATCCACAGGGGGTTGCCTGGCTCGCCGAGACGATTCGCCGCCTGCGCGATTCCGGCCGTACGATTCTGATGAGTCTCCACGGCGAATCGGAAATTTCTTCGCTCGGCACGCGCGCTATTCGCCTGGATGCAGGCTCGATCGCCGCCGATACGCGCACCGGCGCGACGTTTCGCTCCATTCTCACTTTCGCCGACGCCTGAATGAGCCTGCTCTCCAACACCGCCGTCTTGCTCGGCAAAGAGCTCCGCACGGAGTTCCGCTCGCGCGAACTGCTCACGACGACGATAGTCTTCATTCTGATTGTGATTGTACTTTTCAGCTTTACGTTTGAGCCGACGTCGGACGAATCGCGGCGTTTTGCTCCCGGGCTGCTCTGGCTCGCGTTTCTTTTCGCTGCTTCGCTGATGCTGCAACCCTGTTTTCTGCGCGAGCAGCACAACGACACGTTGAGCGCCCTGCGCCTTTCTGTCAGCGATCCCTTCGCCATCTTTCTGGCGAAACTCGTGGCGAACACGCTATTTCTCTTGCTTACCGAACTGCTCCTGCTGCCGCTCTTTGCGGTGATGTACAACGTACCGGTCGTGCCGGTGGTGCACTGGCTTGTGCTAGTGTTTTTTCTCGCAAGCTTCGGGATCTCGATTGCGGGTACGGCGCTCTCCGCCATCTCGGCGCAAGCGCGCATGCGCGAATTGCTGTTGCCGTTGCTCATGCTGCCGCATATTGACCCCCATTCTCGTGGCCAGCACGGAAGTCACGAAATCGCTTTTTGAGCGCGCCCCGTTCGTTCAGTGGAAGGGCATCGGCTTCCTCGCCGTTTTCGACGTGGTTTTTTTGACGGCGCTATGGCTTTTCGGCGAATATCTTCTGGAGGAATGAAGCATCATGTGGAAACGCGCGTTCATCGCCGCCGTCGTTCTTTTTCTGGTGGGCGCTGCCGCTTATGCGTCGTTTTTTATCGCTCCCGAAGAAAAAACGATGCACGTGCTGCAGCGGATATTCTATTTCCATGCCGCTGCCGCATGGGCGGGAATGACGGCGTTTTTCGTCTGTTTCGTAGCGAATCTGTTGTATGTCTGGCGCCGCAGCGAAACGTGGGATTCCCTCGGCGTTTCTTCGGCGGAAGTCGGCCTTGCCTTCATCACAGTAGTTCTCATCACCGGGCCGATTTGGGCCAAGCCGGCGTGGGGCATTTATTGGACGTGGGATGCGCGCCTAACTTCCACGTTTGTTCTCTGGCTTCTCTATATCTCCTACCTTCTTTTGCGGACTTTGATCGAGGAGCCGGATCGCCGTGCGCTTCTGAGCGCCCTCTTTGGGATATTCTCATTCATCGACGTTCCGATTGTATTCGGAGCGATTCGCTGGTGGCGGACGCAGCATCCCGCGCCGGTCATCATGGGCGGGCCTGGTTCCGGCCTCGATCCCACCATGAACAAGGTTTTTTTCTTCAGCGTGCTGGCGATGCATGCCTTGATGGTTTTTCTGATCGCGGAACGTTACCGGCTCGAAAAGCTGCGCACGGATATTGAACTCTTACGCCGCGAGGCGGAGGCTATATGACGAGTCTGGACAGTGTTTTTGCGGCGTATATCATCGGCTGGGCGGTGTTTTTTGTCTTCTATCTGACGGTGGCAAAACGCACGTCGTCTTTGCGGGCAGAGCTCGATCGCCTGAAGAACTCGTTGAGCCGGGGAAAGTAATTGGCGCAGAAGAAAAAAGTCGGGATTGTGATGTTCCAGCTTGGCGGTCCGGATTCGCTGGAGGCCGTCGAACCTTTTCTCCTGAATTTATTTCTCGATCCGGACATCATTCCGATGGGTCCGCTCGGCTTTTTGCGCCGACCGCTGGCCAGACTGATTTCTTCGCGCCGCTCGATTCCGGTCCGGGGCAAGTATGCGGAAATTGGGGGCCGCTCGCCGATCGGAACGCTCACTGAGCGGCAGCGCGGAGCCCTCGAAGAAGCCCTATCGAACGAGATTGATCCTGTCGCCGTCGTCGCCATGCGTTATTGGCACCCGCTGACTTTGCAAGCCGTCGAAGCGCTGCGCAAGGCTGGGCCGCTGGACGAAATCGTACTTCTTCCGCTTTACCCGCATTTTTCGTATGCCACGACGCTTAGCAGCCTCAAGGAATGGCGCCGCGTCTACGGACAGCCGAAAGGCGGACCGCCAGAGCGCACCGTCAGCCAGTTTTACGATCACCCTCTCTACATTCAGGCGCTCGCGCAACGTATCGGCTCCGTCTTGCGGCAGTTCGCGGACAGCTCGCGCATCCATCTAATTTTCAGCGCTCATGGTTTGCCGATGAGCCTGGTGGAAAAGGGCGATCCATATCCTAACGCAAATCGAAGCCACGGTGCGGCTGGTTTGCGAAGAGGGAAGAAAACAGTTTGCGGATTGGCCGAAGACTCGTTTGTTGTGCTACCAGAGCCGGGTCGGACCGGCGAAATGGCTGCAGCCGCCTCTAACTGGCACCATCGAACGGCTCGGCACGGAAGGCGTTAAGGAGATGCTCGTCGTGCCGATTTCGTTTGTCACCGAGCACATCGAAACATTGCATGAAATCAACATTGAGGCGCGCGAGGAGGCCAAGAAATTTGGCATTGAAGTCTTCCGAATGATGCCCGCCGTTGGCGACTCGCCGCTTTTTATTGCCGCGCTGAAGGATCTGGTGTTGCGCGCCGTGGGCGCCGAAGAAGGAGGATCTTCGATGCCCAGCGAGTCGGCGCAAGTGAGCCATGGAATGGTTTGAGTCTGCGGAGTTGTTTTAACAACCACCCGTCGTGGCGATTCTACTCACTGAGCACGGTGCGAGCCGCCGTTACGTCCTCCTCGCGAACCAGGAGACGGAACAAGGGGTCCCCGAGGGAGAAAGGCAACCTCGCATCTCCGATAGGCTCCATCTCTATCGCCGCAGCAATGCCGGCGGACTCGAGCATGCCTTGGGCGATTTCGGCGTCGTATTTGATTCCATAGATCCTCAGGACGGCCAATTTGCCGTCTGGAACCGGGTGGGGAGGATGAAGCATCTGGCTAGCCGACTCCGCGTCTTCCTCGCGCACGAGAATCTTGAACCCGAAACCACTCCACGCCAAATGATCGCGCATGCCGCCCGCTCTGTCGGCCTGAACAAGCGCATCAATACCAGCGGACTCGAGGACAGATTTGGCCAAGTCCGCTTCCATTTGCGAAGCGAAGGATTGCAATACAACAAGCTTGCTGTCACTCATGCGCCGATTATACTGCGCGGAGCAGCGGCCGGCTCCTACTGCCTCGCGGAGCCGACGGCCATCTGAGAAGAGTCGGGTTTCGCAAAATGCGCGTGATTCAAGGTATAATCCGCGCTGGGACAAGGGCTATGAAGGCTTCCTACCATGCGGGCGTGCATCGCTTCGCTGTCTTTACAGTGTGCTGGACCGTGCTTCTTTTGATCGCCGGCGCGCTTGTGACCTCCAACGACGCCGCCCTTTCCGTGCCGGATTGGCCCAAGTCGTTCGGAACGTGGACGCCACCGATGGTCGGAGGCGTGTTTTATGAGCATTCGCACCGAGTCATCGCCGGAGTTTTGGGAGTATTGACGCTGATCCTGGCCGTATTGATCTGGATCAAAGAGGAGCGTCGCTGGCTGCGCTGGTTCGCGGTGATCGCCGTGGGCGGCATCGTCGCGCAGGCGATTCTCGGCGGACAGGTCGTTATTCAACTGCTGCATTACTGGCTGCCGGTGATGCACGCGTGCTTCGCGCAAATCATGTTTGGAGCGCTTTTGAGTATTGCCGTTTTCACCAGCAATTGGTGGGTTTCTGAACGGCCTCAGTTGGAAGATCGCGGCTCGCCCTCGATTCATTCTCTTGCGCTTCTGAACGCTGTCGTCATTTTTCTGCAGGTCTTTCTGGGAGCGGGTTTCCGCCACAAAGATATTCCGATCTGGCCGCACGCTGCGGGATCGCTCGCGGTACTCGCGATGGTCGTTTGGACAGCCGTCGTTCTTCGGAAGCGGTTCGAGGGTTCGCGTGAGCTGACGAAAATGCGGATACTGCTTCACTCGTTCTTTGGTCTGCAGTTCCTGCTTGGCATCGGCGCGTACTGGTCGCGTATTTCCACCGCGGACGCGCCGCAACCCATGCGCGTGATGATCGTCCTGACGGTGACGCACACCGTCGTCGGCGCGCTGTTGTTTGCCGTTTCTATCCTGACGATTCTAGTGTGCTATCGGCTGGTGCCGCGGGCCGGGGAAGTCGCCGTATCATCGCAGGACCGGGTGGCCGTCTAATGAGCACGGTTCGCACCACGGAAATCACGCTGGCTTCGCGTGCAAATGCCTACGTCGCGCTGACGAAGCCCGATGTTTCTTTTCTCGTCTTGATGACCACCGCGGCAGGCTATTACATGGGTGCGCGGGGCGCTGTGGACTGGCTGCATTTGATTCAAACGGTGTTCGCAACGCTGCTCATCGCCGCGGGCACAGCCACTCTGAACCACTATATCGAGCGCGAGTCTGACCGTTACATGCGGCGTACGGCGTCGCGGCCGCTACCGAGCGGCCAATTGCAGCCGAGGGAAGCGCTATGGTTCGGAATCCTTCTCTCCGTTGCAGGGGCAATTGATTTGTACTTCACCGCGGGAATTCTTGCTTGCGTGCTTGGAATTCTCACCAGCCTGAGCTACCTGCTCGCCTACACCCCTCTGAAGAAGCGCACCGTTTGGGCGACAGCCGTCGGCGCGTTCCCCGGAGCGATTCCCCCCATGATTGGCTGGGTCGCGGCAACCGGTACTCTGGATCGCGGCGCATGGCTGCTCTTCGCCATTCTGTTTTTTTGGCAATTCCCCCATTTTTACGCGATTGCCTGGATGTACCGCGAAGATTATGCTCGCGCGGGAATTCAGATGCTGCCGGTCGTGGACCGCGAAGGTACTCGCACGTTTCGCCAGATTATTCTCACTGCCATTGCGCTGGTGGGCGTCAGCCTGCTGCCCGCCTTGATGGGGTTGGCAGGTGTGCGCTACTTTTTCGGCGCGCTGGTGGTCAGCACCGCACTCGTACAGGTCTGCTTGTGGGCATCCAGTTCGCGGACCAATGTTCGCGCCAAGTGGTTGATGCACGCCACCGTACTGCATATTCCAGTGCTGCTCGGTTTAATGGTCTACGACAAAATTCCGCGCTGAGCAGCCTCCGCCGGGAAGGACATTCGCCAACCGATGTTTTCACAAGCTGCGCTCAACGCTTCTCTGAATGGAACGAGCGCCATCCTGCTTGCCTGCGGCTATGCCGCCATCAAGAACGGCAAGATGAAGGTGCACAAGTTTTTCATGATCGCCGCATTTGCGGTCTCCACGGTCTTCTTGATTTCCTACGTGATTTACCACATTCGCGTCGGCCACGTTCTTTTCCAAGGGCAGGGCTGGATTCGCCCGGTCTATTTCACGCTGCTCACTTCGCACACGGTGCTGGCGATCGTGATCGTGCCGATGATTTTGATTACGTTGCGGCGCGCGTGGCTCGAGAAGTTCGACAAGCATCGCGCGATCGCACGTTGGACGCTGCCGCTGTGGTTCTATGTGTCGGTCACGGGCGTGATCGTCTATCTCTTGCTGTATCAAGTCTATGCGCCGCGCGTTGGGTAGTGGCAGGCAAGCAACAAGCCTCCCCATCGCCGAACGTTAGGGCGAGAATCCGCAGAACTCCAAAATCACCCTAAGAATTGGATCGTTACGTTTGTGGTGGGAGGTTCGACGTCTTTCCGGGCTCGACGAGCGATCCCGTTTGTGAAGAACGCACGGCTTGCCGGGTGCCGGCCTTGGGAAAGACCACGTGCCAAAAGTCCTTACGGGGCGTGGCGAAGCCAACGCCGATGAATCGGTGCTCCTGCTTTTCGCGAACGGAGGTCACGTAACATTCGACGGACTCCGAGGTCATTTCGTTGAAAAGCCGGACGGTCTGTCCCGGGAGCAGGGGGGCATCCATGACGATCAGCGCTCCGTTTGCGCTCACAAACTGCGTAAATGCCTTTAAATCAATAGCTTCGCCTTCCGGCATCTGGCAGCGTACTTTTAAGGGAATTTGAAGCGTCATCCGAACGGTGCGACGCCTTTCGGGGTACCTGGACCGATGCATTCACCCGCCTTGGAAGGGGACTAACGGTAGGAGAATGCCACGGTTGAGGAAGAATAACAAGGACTTACGGCCGCCCGAGCCGCTCGCGAGGCAGAAGTTCCTATGCGCCAGGGAACTAGCTAGGCCGGAGCGAACCGATCACCGCCTCGGTGAATTCTTGGTGCCGGCCTTGCCGCCGACGTCCTGGGTGATGTGCTTGCCCTCGCGGTGCACTCTTTCGAGGGCGCTTTCGATGCGGCGGGCGGCGGACCTTTCGCCGAGATGGTCCAGCATCATGATGCTGCTCAGAAGCAGGCTGTGGGATTGGCCAGATCCTTTGCCGGCGATGTCTGGCGCGGTTCCATGAACGGCCTCGAACATAGCCGCCTCGTTGCCAACGTTGGCGCTGCCGACCACGCCCAATCCGCCGACAAGGCCGGCGGCAAGGTCGCTCATCACGTCGCCATAAAGATTTGGGAGCAACAACATATCGAATTGTTGGGGATTCAGCACCATTTGCATGCAGGCGTTGTCGACAATGAGCTCTTTGTATTCGATGTCGGGATAATGCGGCGCAACGTTGCGAATGGACTTCAGGAACAGGCCATCCGAGAGCTTCATGATATTGGCTTTGTGGATGGCGTGAATTTTTTTGCGGCCTTCGCGTTTGGCGTATTTGAAGGCGAAATGCGCGATCTGCGTCGATGCTTTTTCCGTGATGATTTTCAAGCTTTCTACCACGCCAGGAACCACTTCGTGCTCCAAGCCGGAATAGAGATCTTCCGTGTTTTCGCGGATGAGAACGACGTCCACATTTTCAAATCGGGATTTCACTCCAGGCAGATTCTTGACGGGCCGGACGTTCGCGTAAAGATCGAGCGTTTTCCTGAGGGCCACGTTGATGCTGGGCGCGCCGCCGGCTACGGCTGTGCCCATCGGGCCTTTGAGCGCCACTCGATTGCGGCGCACGGATTCGACGGCCGCTTCGGTCACGAATTGTCCCGTGGCCGACGCCTTTTCCGAGCGCGCTTCGACTTCTTCCCAGTCGATTTGGACGCCGGCGGCTTCCAGGATGCGCCGCGCAGCGGCAGCAACCTCAGGACCGATGCCTTCACCCGGGATCAGCGTGACTTTGTGTCTCATGGCGCATCCTATTGTATGTGAAGGGCATAGGGTTGTCGAAATGCCGTCGCATCGCGGAGTTTCCAAGCAAGAAAACCAGCTTGATTAGAGCGATGTGCAGTTGTGGAAAAGGTTTGCTATACTTGACCCTTGAGAGTTGCGTCGCGGGCATACCTGCGATGCGGAGGCCAAAGGAATTTATGATTAGTCTGACTCCCACTGCCAGCACCAAGGTCAAGGAAATCATGGGCATGCAGAATCCTGTCCCGGTGGCGTTGCGCGTTGCCGTCGTCGGCGGAGGCTGCTCCGGTTTCCAGTACCACATGGCTTTTGAAAACCAGACCAACGAGACCGACGAAGTGGTCGATTTTAACGGGCTTAAGGTCGCAGTCGATCAGATGAGCTCGATGTATCTGGAAGGCGTCGAGATCGACTACATCGAGACCATCGAAGGCGCCGGCTTCAAGTTCAACAACCCGAACGTGAAGAGCACTTGCGGCTGCGGCAGCTCCTTTAGCGTTTAATCGGCTCGGTTTAGATCTGCCTCACTCTGTCTTAGAATGACAGAATGAAGGAAGCAGACAGCCCCGTTTCGTGCGACTTCTGTCGAGAATTCCAGGCTCTTGAACACAACGTTCAAGAGCCTTTTTTATGCCCGCAAACGTAACGGAATGGGACGCACGTCACCGCGAGGCCGCGGAAAACTCCGCCTGCGGAACCCGCCAGTATCGTCTCGGAATGGCTGCCTTGCTGCCCAGCTGGAGCGGCCCTGGACCTCGCCTGCGGAACGGGACGGCATGCTCTGTTGCTCGCGGCGCGCGGACAATTCGTGAATGCTGTCGATTGGTCGGGAGCGGCTCTCGATATTCTTGAAAACCGCGCGCGCAAGGCCAAGCTACGATGTTAGCCGGGCGGACGACACTTCAGGGGCAGGATCGCGGGCGCACGGCATCCGGCTCATTCAAGCGAATCTGGAGGACATACAGCTTCCCAGAGGCTTTGTTTTCTTTGATTCTGTGCCTCCAATATCTGCAAAGATCTCTTTTCCAGCAAATGGCAGCTGCGCTGCGGCCTGGCGGAGTGCTCGTTTTTGAAACCTTTACGAAGGCGCAGCTGAACTACTCGGGCGGGCCCCGCAATCCTGCCTATCTGCTCGAATCGGGCGAACTGCGGACCGCGTTTCCCGGACTGCACACATTGTTCTATCGGGAGCTGAATGCCGGGCAGGGAATCGCGAGTTTAGTTGCCCAAAAGCCTCAGAAAAAAGGGTAATGCACAGTGCCGATAAACCAGACACAAGGCCCCATCCGCTGGTGTTTGCAATCTCGCTTTGGCATCCGTATTCTAAAGTGCCGGCATGAAGATAGCGCTCGCGCAGTTCAATCCCACGGTAGGCGATTTCGCAGGAAATTCGGCCCGGATCCTGAGTCTGGCGGAGAAAGCCAGACAGCGAGGGGCCGACCTTGCCGTTTTTTCGGAACTTTGTTTGTGCGGCTACCTTCCTCAGGACCTTCTCGAACGTCCCTCCTTTATCGATCGTAACCACCAGGAATTAAAGGAACTGGCAGCCAAGCTGCCGTTGCCCGCGATTGTTGGCTACGCGGGGCGCGCGAAAAACGGCAAAGGGAAATCCATTGCCAATAAGGCAGCGCTGATTTGCAGCGGCCGCGTGGTGTTCGAGCAGAGCAAGATGCTCCTCCCGACGTACGATGTGTTTGACGAGTCCCGCTATTTCCAGCCCGCCGGCAAGCAATTCGCATACGGATTCGGCAAAGAACAACTGGGCATCACGATTTGCGAAGACGTCTGGAACGACAAAAAGTTTTGGGCGGAGTGCCGCTACGACCGCGATCCCGTGACGGAACTCATCGGGCAGGGAATTACTGTCCTTCTGAATATTTCGGCATCTCCCTATACGATCGACAAGCGCGCTCTGCGTTTGGAAATGCTGCAATCGATCGCCGTGAACCAGCACCGTCCGATCGTGTACGTCAATCAAGTAGGCGGTGACGATAGCTTGATCTTTGACGGCGCCAGCATGGCATTGACGGCGGAAGGAAAAGTCGCGGCACAAGCGCTGGCCTTTGAAGAAGATCTGGTCCTTTTCGATACCGTCAGCGGCGAAGGCGAAATTCACCAGCAACCGCATGAAGAAATCGCGTACGCCTATCAAGCGCTGATCACTGGGACGCAAGATTACGTTCGCAAATGCGGGTTTGAGAAAGTGCTGGTCGGCCTCAGCGGGGGAATCGATTCCTCGGTGGTGGCGTCGATAGCTGTCGATGCTCTCGGAGCCGGCAATGTTCTGGGCGTGTCCATGCCCGGGCCGTACTCCTCCGAGGGCAGCAAATCGGACGCAAAAGCGCTGGCTGAAAATCTCGGCATCGAATTCATCACCCTGCCGATTGGCGATGTGTTTGACGCCTACCTGAAGACGCTCAAACCGGCGTTTGGTTCGCGTCCGGCGGACGTCACGGAAGAAAATATCCAGGCGCGCATTCGCGGCAACTATCTGATGGCGATTTCCAATAAATTCGGCTCCATGGTTCTTAGCACTGGCAACAAATCCGAACTGGCGGTAGGTTACTGCACGCTGTATGGCGACATGGCCGGAGGGCTGGCGGTTATTTCGGATGTGCCAAAGCTCATGGTTTACGAGCTGGCGAGATTGGATCAATCGGGAAAGGGAACTCATCCCCCGATCATCCATCGAGAAAGTGCCTTCCGCCGAACTGCGTCCCAATCAGAAGGACGAAGACAGCCTGCCCCCGTACGATGTCCTGGACCGCATCCTGAAGGCTTATATCGAGGACCTGCATAGCCCGCAGGAGATCGCGGACCATTACGGTTTCGACTTGCAGCTCGTGCGCGACATTGCCCTGCTCGTTGACCGGACCGAATACAAACGCAAGCAAGCCGCTCCGGGGCTTAAGATTACCTCGAGAGCGTTTGGGTTTGGCAGGCCGTTTCCGATTGCCCAGCGGTTTATTCCTTAAAGAACTGAGGTCTAGCGTGAAGACATCCCTGACTATCGCAGCGATCCTAGCCTTCTGCTTCGCGATTCCGCCTGCCCGCGCTCAACAGCCACAGCGTGCGGCGACGGCGCATGCCGCCGGTGGTGAGTCGCCCATTCAGAAGACTGTCGAGGCCTATCTGCGGAATCTTTACGCCTTTGGCGCAGACACGACCGTAATCGCCTCTCCGCCAAGGGACATTGGCATCGAAGGTCTCGAGGAAATCGACGTTGAGGTGAAGATAGGCGAGAACCAGCAGACGGGCAAAGTGTACGTAACCAAGGACGGGAAATACATGTTCCGCGGGGAGTTGTCCAATCTCTCCAAGGATCCCTTGGCTGAGAACCGCGCCCAGCTTCAGCTCAAGGACAGTCCCTCGCTCGGCCCTGCCAATGCTCCTGTCACTTTGGTGGAATTCTCGGACTTCGAGTGCCCTGTCTGCCGGAGCCTGCATGACGTGCTGCGCGGCATGCTGCCAAACTACCCTCAACTGCGCGTCGTGTTTAAGGATTTTCCGCTTGAGCAGATACATCCCTGGGCGCGGACCGCAGCCATTGCCGGGCGATGTGCCTACCAGCAGGACCCGAAGGCTTTTTGGAAAATGTATGATTTCATCTACGACGGCCAAGACCTGATCTCGGCCGAAAACGCCTGGGCCAAGATGACTGACTTCGCCGCGCAGGCAGGACTTAACGCGGAAACGTTCAAGGCTTGCATGGCCAGCCCAGATGCTGGGGCGGCTGTGGATGCGAGCCGCGAGAACGGTATTCAGCTGGAAGTCGGCAGCACGCCAACGATGTTTGTAAACGGACGGCGAATTGTCGGCGCAGATCCCCACACGCTCGAGCAGTACATCAAATACGAACTAGACCAACGCAAAGCGGAGAAGGCTGCGGCGAAGAATTAGCGCGACCGCAGGTCGAGAGGGAGGCAGCCTGGACAGATAAGGCTGCAGGAGGGGCCTCGCTAAGGTAGGATCGTGCTGATTTTGTAGTTAACATAATATTACTTATGAGACGCGGTGTCAAGAGATATCTTTCGCTATTTTGCTGTTTTCCACCGCTTTAGGCCGCCCGTCGCCTGGAGGGCTGCTCCTTCCTTGCAGGAGGAGTCCGGCTGGCGCGGGGGGTGCGCCAGCCGGATGGCGGCTGCGGGGCGTGCTGCACTTGTTGTAGCTGGCAGAAAGCGCGGGAGTTAGACAAGTTGATCGACATTTTGTCGGTGCGCGGTGTGGCACTGCTTTTCAATCCCGCAAATGTTTCAGAGTGTCTTCGACGACTTTGCTCGGCGAAGTTAGGCCAACCATCATCGTGGTCAGTGTGCGGCTTTGGCGGCTACGGCACCGGCGGCAGCGCCAAGGGCGAACCACTTGGCGGCTCGGGCGATGCGGCGCAGGGCACTTCCCCCTTTAGCAGCGGTCACAGCGGCGTCTCGCTCCTTGGTGAGTGCGGCGGTCTTGGTCTTCTCGTCGGCCAGGTCGCTTTGGGAGGTTGCCAGCTTGGCTTGGCAGGCTTTGCAGTCCAGCGCGAAGTCGTAGAGGGGCTTTAGATCGGCGGCTGGCAGGATGGCGTTTGGGTCCTGGCCCAGTTTAGGGGTGGGATTGCTGGGCAGCCTGCTGGCTTGGCCCAGCGCTGGTGGTGAACCCTTTGTGGAGTTCGGAATTCCCGCCGGAGCGGCATTTGTATCGGCTTGGAGCGTTATGGGCGAAGGAAGGGAGAGCGCGCCGGGAAGGTCTTTTAGGATTTGAGCTGGTGTTGCAGCAGACTGTTTAAGGGCGGCAATTTGCGCGAGGGTCTGGTTGAGGAGAGTGTCGCGGTCGTGCTGGCTGGCGGAGGCGTCGGCGATTGTTTTTTGAGCGGCGGCTAGTTGCGTGGCGAGCTGCGCGCGGTCGCGGCGGTCAGCTTGCCAAGATACGAAGATAGTGATGGCGAGGATGACGGGGACGATGATCTCTGCGAGCTTTAGCCAAATTCGGGAGAGCATGAAGAGGTTCCGATCTGCGACGCAACTTGGGCGCGATGGCCCGCACGAAGACGGGCACGGCGTGCTGCGCCCTACGAGTTCAGAGGTAGTGGGCGCGGCGGGCCAGGACTTGCGCTGGGTAAGCGGGATTTCCGCCGCCGTTCCAGGCGAGCAGGCCGCGCGTGGTATCGCCATCCATGGCGTCGAGTTTTTTGCGCAGCAATTTGCAGCCGATGGCCAAGCCCTGTTCGGGATCGCAGATGCCTGAGAGAAACGTTCCATCGAAGCCCATCTCGCGGGCAACTTGTCCCATGACTTGCATCAGGCCCCAGGAGAAGCCACGCGCATAGGCTTCGGATGAGGTGATTTTGTTGTTGGTGAAAAGGTGCGCAACATATTTGGCGAAGAACGCGGGCTCGTAGCGCATGGCCCAGGTGTTCCAGGAGGATTCTTGCTCGACAACGGCGCAAACCAGAGCCGGGTCAAGCGATTGCGCGGCGGCGGCTTTGCGAGCCAGCGCGACGAGTTGAGGCGGGGAAGTCATTTGTGTGCGAAACGGTGTCCATGTAACTGCTGGCAAAAGCTCAGTCGTGGTGGCGGCGTCCGTTGAGCTCGACGAAACGCACCAGGGGCGGCTCGGACGGCTCAATTCCCTGCTTGCGCGCGATGGCGTGCAACGCCGCATAAATGTGCGGCAGATGATTTGTGGCGATGTCGCGCACGAAGGCGCGCACGATTTCGTCGTTGCGCATGCGGCGGTGCAGCCAGCGCAGAAAGAGCACGAACTGGACGCCGAGCGGAACGAAGGCGGCCAGGATGGCGGACCAATGGATGGGCATGTGAGATCTTTCCTGGAGAGGAAGCGAAGGAGATAGACGAGGTAAAGGATAAGGAAGAGGAGGTAAAGGACAAGAGCCTCACGCTCTGAGTAGCCTGCGTGGCCGATTCGGATGGCGAGCCTCCGAATCCTTTACTTCCTTGTCTTCCTCCCCTTCCCTTGCCTCTTCGACTCCGCTTCTCGAATCGCGCTGCAGTAAAAACAGGGTGGTCTGGCTTAATCAGGGCTGCGTGCAGGTGATGGTCAGTGTGACGGCGTCGTTGATGACCGCCCAGTCTGTGGGGGCGGTTTGAAGCACGTTGCGCACAGCTTCCTCATGAGAGCTGGCGGGAACTCCGCTTTGGATCACGCTGTGCGTTCCGTCGCTCAGTGTAACGGTGTAGGTGTTCGGCATGGGTGTCCTCCTTTCTGGCTTTCTTGTCGAAAAGAATTTGTGGACGGCTTTCTCGCTCGGCGAATGCCGTGGGAAGCCGTGAAAAATTGCGCCGCTTAGAACAAGGTGCTGGGCAGAGCGCCTAGCGTGGAGCCGAGTCCGGAGCCCAGCGAGGTGAAGAATCCCTGGCCAGTGCGGCCGGCGTTGGCGCGGACGTTCAACAACTGGCTGGGAATGCCGAGCGTTTTGCCGAGAAGATTGGAGTCCACGCCATAGAGGCCGGAAAGTCCCTGGAGCGCGGACATTTGCTGCTGGTAAGCGGTGTTGGCAAAAGAGAGCTGGTTTTGCTGTGCCTGATTCCCTTCCGCGACGGCTTTCTGGCGAGCCAGGTCGTCGGTAAGCTCGCTAAAGCCGGCGGAGTTGTTGCTGGCAGCGACGCGGTTGGCCGCCGATTGTTGCAGCGAATCGAAGGCGCTGGCGATCGACCCTTGGGATTGCGCGGTGACCGCGGCTTGCTGCGCGGGGCTGAGGCCGGGATTGTTCAGAATGCTTTGGTACTGCGAGCTGATGGTGTTGCCGAGTTGCTGCTGCTGATTCAGGAATTGCTGGTTCTGCGCGTTGATGCTGGCGAGTTGTTGGTTGGTCATGTTCAGCGTTTGCGTTTGGGCGCGGCTCATAGGGGCTCCGATGGATGATGGAATTCTAGAAATTGAACGAGGTTAAGGAGGTAGAGGAGGTTAAGGAGGTAAAGGAGGCAAAGGATTCGGAAGCCCGCTATCCGAATTGGCCACGAAGGCTATTCAAAACGTGGGGCTCTTCTCCTTTACTTCCTTTACTTCCTTTAGTTCCTCTACTTCCTTTACCTCATTTGCTTCCTTTAGTTCGTTTTTGTGTGAAAGCCTTTCTTCAAATCGTAAGTGCGACGGTGATCGTCGCGGGATCGGTCTTCGTGACCGTCACCAGTGCGTGAACGAGACGGCCCTCAATGGCCGCGAGCGCGGCGGCCACAGGAGCGGATTCCTGCGAGTCCTTTGTGTCGAAGCTGAAGGCTGCGGACAGATTTACCGCATCGCTAGGATGGAAGTCCTAGGAAGCGGAATTTATAGTCATGGGCATGGTTATTCCTCAGCCCATCCTTTACGGGGCGGAATTGGCAGACAAACGAGCCAATCTTTTGCAGTACGGCGTCCAGGCGTCGTCGCGATTCCAACCGAGCTGCGTGATGCGTTTGCCAAACTTGCTCGCGATGGGCGGCGGCAGCCAGGCGTGGACGTCCTCGAGGCCGCGTTGCCAGGCGTCGCGCTCCGTGGCGGCATGGAGCTGGAGCAGCCATTGCCAGCGCTGGCGCGGCGTGCCGGCGTGCGGGTCGAGGAGCAGGTACGCTTCGGCGGTCAGGCGCAGCAGCGCGGCGCCGATAATTTTTTCTGACGGCGGCCCGGCGTCGGCGCCGGTGTTTCTCTCCGCCCTTTCCGCTTCGCTTGCATCGGAGAGAATCAGTTTTGTTACGAAGAGCGGATTGCCTAGATCCGGCAGCGGGTACTCGAAGCCTTGGGCTGCGTGAATGGCGCGCAGTGCGGCGATGTCCGATTCTCGATATTCACGAACGAGCATCTTGGCGGCACGGCTTCCGCTTCTGCTTGGGAATTTTTTGATCACTGTAAATGCAAAGCGAACAGGCTGAAGCCTGTTCCACTCAGAGCACGATGTTGCGCGTGATGCGCGAGCCGGGGTTGATGCCGAAACCGTTTCCGCCGCGAACCTGGCCGTTGGGAAGCACGCCGCTACCGCTCGAGGGCAGCGGACTGGGGCCGCTCGTGCCGCCGCCGGCGACCGCGGTTGGCGGCGAGCCAAACGTGATCGGCGCAGACGGCAGCGAGCCGACGTATTGCGAATAGGCCCGCCAGTAGAGCGTTTGATTGCCGAGCTGCGTGTACAAGTTGCGCGAGGCTCCCATGAAATAAACGCGCGGCGAATTGAAAGCCGGCGTGGTGTCCGATTCCGCAAAGTAGAAAAGGCCGGGGCGCGAGTTGGACGGGTCGGTGATGGAGATATCGAACCATCCGTTGGAGGCTTGCACGTTGATCGAAGCGACGGTCGTCGGCGCGGGAGCAGGCGTGGCCGGGTCGACGCCTGCAGCCTGGCTCGTGGCGTTCACGGAAGCGACAATTTTCGTGAGCGTCTCGTAGAGGTACGGATCGCGATCCTTGATCGGTGCGAGTTGTGCAACGGTTAGCATACCGTAGAGATTTCCTTTGCAGGGGCGCAGCATGATGCGCCTCTACGAGCAAGATTGCTAGTTCACGCCGCGGACGGGGGCCCAGGGATCGACGCGGACCGAGGGCGTGAATTTTTGAAGCTTGAACCAGGCGCCGGGCTGGTTGGTGCTGACCTGGAACGCGACGCGCTCGCCGAGGACGTTGATGGGCAGCTCGAGATCTTCGAGGCATGGCGAGCTGAGCGGCAGCGGCTGCTGCGCTTGGGAAGCGCTTTGCGAGTCGACGAAAGTCGTAAGCGACAAGTTCCCTGCCCCTTCGACAAACATCGTGAGATAGCTGAAAAGTTTGCGGTGCGCGCCGAGGTTTAGGGATTGTTCGACGGCGCGCTCGGGGAAAAAGTGCGTCGTGTAGTAGCTCGGGATAGCGCTGCCGTCGTCGGAGAGCTGCGTGTCGCTGAGTTGATAGACTTTGCCTGTGGCGCCGCCTCCTCCTACGCCGGGCAATCCGCCGCCGACGGCGACGACCGCTGTGCCGTTGGTGCGCTCGATCTGCGCGCAAGAATTGGCGGCAATGCTCCAGGGCGACCATTTGCGTGCCATGTCGGTGGCGGCTTTGCGGCCGGTGTAGGTGACGTTGACCGGTGGCCGCGTGGAGATGTCGTCGGCGTCGTCAAGATCGTGATAGTCGAGCATTAGGATCGTGTTGGGAGTAGTCGCGGTTCCGAACGGCGCGCCGACCAAAATGCGGCGCTCTTGTATATCGACGGTGACCCAGAGCGTCTGCCCGTACTGCCAATTGATCTCGTCCCAGGTGGGCTGAATTTCTTGCGAGATTTTGATGGGCTCGCCGCCGCTGAAAATATACAAGCCGGTGCGGTGCGCGATGACCACCCAGTCTTCGCCGACGCCGACGCCGTGGACGGACGGCGTGCCCAATCGATGCGACACTTCGGAGATGGTCCAGAGCGAAGGCTCGTTTGTACCGTCATCCTGCGTAACGTGGAGCGAATGTTCTTTCACAAAATAGAGGCGCTCGCGCAATTTGAAGGCGGCGCGGATGGCCTGGCCGTTATTTTCGGCGACGCTCATGAAGCCTTCGATGCCATCGTAGCTTTCGGGATCCTCGACGCGGCTGGCGCGCACGATGGAAGAGTTCGTGGGAGTAGAGGTGGGAAAAATCTCGATGCTGTCGATGTAGAACTGGCCGCCGACATTGGGAGTGCCGTCGGCGTAGACACGCAGGACGAGATCGCTGGGAATGGTGGCGAGCGGCGCGGTCAGCTCGGCGGAATATTCGGCGTAGCTGGTGCTGAGCTGCGCGACGGTCAGTTGCAGACCTGTGGTGTTGATTCCGGCGCTTTGGCTGAAGAGATGGACGTGAAGCGTGCCCTGCGAAAGCGCGGAATTTATGGCGCAGTGCGCGCGAACGGTGTAGTCCGTGTTCGCCACGATGCGCTGAGCGCCCAGCGAATCCTGCACGGCGCTCTGCGTCATCAGGCCGCGCGTCGGCGTGGTGCCATTGCCGACGATCGAGTAAGCGGCGCCCCATACCACGAAATTTTCTTCGTCCGTGCCTCCGGGCGCAAAAACGGCGTCGGGCGTCCAGCCCAGAGGATAGTGCGGAAGCGAAGGACCGGTGAACCCGCCATCGAAGCCGAGGTTCAGCCAATTGTTCATTTTGTTGCGTTCGCCCCACCAGAAGAGGCGTTCGGAGTAATCGGTGACGCCGGCGCAATCGCCGAGTTCGATGAGATTGAAAAGATTGTCGACGTTGGAGCCGGCAAGAAGAATCGCATCGGAAAAATCGACGACGAGGGAGGTTGTGGTGTTGTCGTTGATCAGCATATTGCCGCTGAAAAGCGAAGCGCCGCTGCCAACGTAGAAGAAGCTTGCGCCGCCCGCGCCGGTGAAGCACAGAATGCGCGCGACGATATTCGATGGGCCGGTGGGAATGTTGGTGACGACGGCGCGCAAGCCGCCGCTGGCGGTCCACGATGTCGCGGGACTGGGCGCGGTGAGATAGCCCTGACGCGTCTGGAAAATTACGCAGACCTGGTGCACGCCGGTGTCGACGCTGCCCGCGGCGGAGGCTGTGCCGCCTCCCGATGCGGCGAGGCCGCCGTTATCGGCGGTGAACGTGAAATGCGCGGAATCTGGGACGGCGGTGATGGGAAACGTGCCGTTGTAGCCGGCGACAGCGATTCCGGTGGTCGTGACAAGCTGGCCGACAACCAGGCCATGCGCGGACGTCGTTTGAATGGTGGCCGTCGCGGAAGACGATGTGCCTCCGCCGGAAGCTGCAAGCCCGGAAGCGCCCGCGATGTAGGTGAATTGCGTGGTGCTTGGCGCAGCGACCACCGGGAATGTGCCGTTGTAGCCGGTGACGCCTACGCCAGCGATCGTTACGGATTGTCCGGCGGAAAGGCCGTGTGGCGAAGTGGTCGTGATGGTGACGAGATAGCCGTTTTCGATGGCGCCGGTGGGGCTGGCGGCAATCGTCACGGCAGCGGGCTGCGTCGCGCCGGTGGGGCTGGCGACGACGTCAACCAGAACGTTTTCGTCAACGACAGTTGGGCCCGCGCCCGGACCGCTTTGGCTGACGCGATCGAAATTGGTGTCGTCGTACTGGCGCGGCAGATCGTTCCCGGTTTTGCCGTCGCTGATGGCGAGATATTCGCGGCCGAAGATGGTGGTGGAGTGACCGTAGGAGCTTGCGGCAAGGCCGGTGGCGATACTGGCAAGTGTGCCGGGCGTGGTTTCTTTGTAGAGCACGCCGTTCGAGTCCAGGACCATTGTGCGAATGGTAGCGTTGAGCGTTTCGTAGGTCTTGATGTAGTTGATGGTGGGGTTGCCCGCGAGCGGGCCGAAGAGCGCCTGCAAGCCGGGCCGCGTGAGCACGCCGCCGTTGCCGAAGACGACGTCCTGGCAATCGGGCGAGACGCCGTGGGGCAGATCGGCGGGAGACATATCTGTCACCAGGCCGCCGAAAATTTCGATAGGTGCGTCGAGTGAGCCGAGGGTAGACATTTCTCTTACAGTTCCTGATGCTGCGTGAAGGGCGTCTTGTTTCTCTCGCACACCTGTGCGCAGTCGAGAGCCTCATGAATGGTAAGGCGCATACTAATCTAACCAGTCAGGGTGACTTGGCCCGATGTTTAGGGTTGGAACACTATTTCGCTTTTGGCTCACTGACCGAATTCAACTCGGGCAGCACGATAGAACGAGGAGACGGTTGGGAGATGCTGTTGAAGCGTAGCGGCAAAATGGGAGGTGAAATGTGCTGACTAGTGGTTTGCACCCCTAAAGTAGTGCCAGCATAGACTTTAAGGTTCGTCGCATCATTCACTGGCGGCACTTGCATCTCCCCTTCATAGTAAGTGTGGATTATCTCGACCCTCAGGTCAATGGTACCAGTGCTATCCATTTTCCCAACCTCTTCGCTGGAGTACCTGGCTTACCTGCACGGCACCTGCCACAGGTATCGGACCGGCCGGGCCCATTAGTACCTGGGGTTGTCCGGATAGCTTATATTCCATCGTCCAAACGTCGGTTCGGGAGGTGGACTCGATGAATGCTAGCTTGGCCTTGGTCACTGACGTAAACGCCCCGCCAGGGGGCGGCGCCGCAGGGTGCTGCGCCACGAACTCTGAGGCCGCATCGAATGGTTCCTCCATCTTAATCTCAGCTTCGTAGTCTAGATACAGCGACCACATCAACTTTTCCATAGCTTCTGAAGCGTCCTCGACCGTTTTGAGCCCAACCTCGTTCCTCGCTTCGGCACGGTTGATTGGGTGCCCATGATAGAAAAGCTTTGATGTCAAGCTGTCTACGATTTCGTTGATTTCGTGCTCTTTGCTCCGCGTGTCCATGTGGAGGGACAGCAACTTGTGCGCCATCATTCGAGACTGCGAAAGCGAACGCTTCACGTTTCCAAGCGCGAGCGGGTGAACCTTCTCTGACAGCTTATTGAAGGCCTGCACTAATTCGTCTTCATGTTGAATCCCTGCATCCTCTTTGATGAGCGATACAAAGGCGGTCACATCCTCAACGCTGATTCCAACCTTTTGACCGGGATGCAATGGGTCGTCCGGGTTGAAGGGATTGGTCACAGTCGGATCTGTCGGACCCAACATTCCCATCGGGTGCATCACTATTGCGTCCGCGCCCAAAGCTGTAAGAGTGGCCGCGCTGAAAGCTTTGTACGGAACCAGGACAGAAAATTTAGTAGCGTACTCTCTTATGAGCGTGACTAGACGCCAGGGCACAGTGCCATCGCCGCCGTTGCTGTGCAGAAATAGATCGACCGCGATTTTCTTCTTCGGATTTGCGACTGCCTCAAGGTGGTCGTAGACTTTCCGGATCGCGTCCATTGCCATCGGAACTTCTAAATTTGATCGTGTACTCGTGATATACGTAATCACGCAGGCTTCGCGTTCCTTCTCCATCTCTTTAAGGAGACTAATTCTGTTATCTTTGCCCATAAGTGGAGAACAACTTACTCTGCAAGGCAATGGAAGTCAACGAGGCGATCCGGTATAATGTTTGCGCTTGTCAGGCGTGCCCAAGGCACGTTTAAATTTCGGGGCGGCGAGAAATTGCCGCCCTTTTTCTTTTTGTACCGAGTCCGTTCACGCTTCTACGAAACCCGCACAGGCAGGAGTGCCTGTGTTACCACGACTTACTTCCCTGCTTCGTGGGGTTGCTTCCCTGCCCTGTCTTGACTTCCAGATCCATCGCGGCGCTGTCTTGCTTTGGGACCGAGGCCGTACTGCTCGGCTTTTTCGGCGTCGAGGATGGCGCCGCAGGAGCGGCAGACGGCCACGCCATGTTTTATTTTTTCGGCGCAGGCGGGGCATTCGGCCAGCGGTTTGGAATCATAGAGCCACGGTTTTTCCAGATTGAGCTGGCGTGCCGCACGGCGCTCGAGATCGGTGATGAACATGGGGTTGCGCGTGCGCTCCCACTCGAGATCGGCAGCGGCCACCAGGCGGCGCTGAAACTCCTCGAGCCGCCGGCGCGCGTCGGCAAGTTCGCTTTCGGTGGGCGTTTCTCCAGACGCGACAAAGACGCCGTGAAAACTTCCTTCGCCGGAATCGCCGTTAATCTCCCGCGCGATGTCTTCGGCAATTTCTCGCGCGGTGAGGTGGATATCCACGATGCGTTTATCGCCGAGGTCCATCACGCTTTTGCAGCCACGAATCGGAGTGACCGCAAACGCTTCGCCCTCCTGCGGCGAGACGATTTGCAGCGAACCGAAGTACGTGCGATGGCGTGGAGGCCATTTTTCCATCGAGATATTGACGAGCGAAGCCGTGCTGTTTTCCGTTGCCGTAGCCATGGAATTGCCTTTCGAGAGCTGGGGATATGCTTGGAAAAAGTGTTCGTTTAGAAGATGAAGACGGCCCAAGTGGCGGAGTTCGAGCTGGCCGCCGTCACCGTCGCCGTCGTTCCCGAGATGCTGCAGGCCGCCGCGATCGGCGTTGCGCCCTGCACTTGGGCCAGACAATGCGTGAGCGCCGGAGTCGAAGGCTGCGCGGTTAGAGTCACGGTGCAGCTTGTTCCCGAGCTCATGCTGCAGGCGCCGCCGTTGGCCAAAAAGTGCTGCGTTTTCGTCCAATCCTGCTCGGCGTCAAGATGCGCCAGCGGATGCAAGTTGCCGCCAGACCAATTCTTCTCCGTGGCCACGCTGCCGGAAATATTCAGCCCCGGCGCGCCGGAAGTGATCTGCGTGTCGGTAAAGGTTAAGGCTATGGCGCCGTTTTTGTAGCACGTAAGCGCGCCGCCGGGCGCCACTTCCAGCCGCAAAACATCGCCTACCGCGCCAGTGGAAGCCGCGCTCGTCAAGTTTGTAGCAGCGGCGTTCACGACGCGCTGGATGTAGATGTTGGTGGAGTTCTCCAGGCAATCGTAATAGGTCGA
This sequence comes from uncultured Acidobacteriota bacterium, assembly GCA_963804545.1. Lineage (GTDB taxonomy): Bacteria > Acidobacteriota > Terriglobia > Acidiferrales > UBA7541 > Acidiferrum. Next base: position 698,368 of record CAWDQW010000002.1, on the reverse strand, counting down.
ACTGCTCCCCGTTCCGCTAGCCAGCACGCTGACGCCGGGAAAATCCGTCGCGCCATTCAAAGCGATGATGGTGGCTTGCGCGAATTGCGAAGCAGAGAACGCGCTGGCATTCCAGAACGCGGAATTCGATCCCGTGGTGGTCCCCTGAATCTGGTTCGAGGCGATGTTGAGACCATTCTGCTCGACGGTCCAATTCGAGCCGATGGCGCCATTCGCGCGCGTAGCGTTGTCGTAAGCGCTGTTCAGATAGCTGGTGACTGGCACGAAGCCGGTCACGTCGGGCAGCGTTTGAGTACGGTTCGCGGTGAGCGGAACCGGCTGCACAATGTCCGTAAAGTTGTTGGCCAGTTTCACCTGATAACTGGCCACCCCGTTCGTGCTCAGGCTGGACGAGCCTGCCGTGGTCGACGTGGGCACAGTGGTTCCGCAAGTGAACCCATACGAATCCGAGTACGGCGTGTTTCCAGAAATAAAAGTGCAGCCCGGAATGTTCACCAGGGTTGCGCCCCCGCCGTTCGTACTGCGATAGGGAGCCCATCCGATGGCTCCCGGAGGCAATGTGGGTGGGGTGACTGTAACGGTTTGATTGCCGGTGGACGTTACGACGGTTCGTGCAGGCCCGACCAAAGTTTGATTTCCATTGGTGTCCACGGCGGCGACCAAATAGGAGATGGAACCTACGGGGACACCGCCTCCCGAACTGACTACCGCTGAAGCGGGCGCGGCGGGCGTCGGCATCTGGTACAAAATTTGTCCGGCCGCGCCGCTGGAAGCAATAGGCGTATTTACAAAACCGCTCTGGTTTACGATATAGGATTGGAGTCCAACGACGTCGCACGTCCCGAAAGCTTGCGACAGTGTGATCCCGGAGTAGTTGCCCACGCCACTGCCGACCTGAAACATCGGCTGGAGACCATTGCCGCACCCCGGCCATTGCAAAACGAAGCCGCTCACCGTCGCGCTGGTGAAGTCCAGTAGCGGGGTGGAACTGCCGCCGAGAAAGTCGGCGTAGGTAGGATCGAACATATAGATGCCGGCGATGACGTTGTTATGAAGCTTGGCGCGGATTACGGGGCCGTAGGAAGATTCCGCCAACAGTTCCTTGAATTCCATGTGTCCAACGCCATCACTGGTCAAGGGGCTGCTGCCGGCATCATCCAGGAGGATTCCGCCAAACACGTAGGTCTTGTCGGTGTAGAGGATCCCCGGCAGTTGGCTATTTGCGCTTTTACCTAGACCGAAATTTCCCTTGAACCAGGCAGCAGGGGGACTGGCAAAGCTGGAGACACCTGCCGTGCTCCACCCGCCGCGCTCCCAGAAAAAGCCGAAGCCTCCGCCCACAATGTACGATGGAGAAAGAGTGGCGTTGAGGTGGACGTTCTTGTACGCAATGCTGGTGACGTTATTTCCTCCTCCATCCTGGTCCTGGACGATATCAGCCTGGTAGGGCCGGAACGCCTGAAAGATGAAATTATCCATGCTCCAGTCATGCGAAGTACCGGGCAGCGCGTAAATGAACGGATACGCGTTGCCGGTCCAACTTGTTGTCGGTTCCATGTTGTAGAAATTCGTGACGTGGCCAAACGTGGTGATGCCTTTAAGCTTGAACTGTGAACGCGGAATGACGGAACCATTCGCCAGCACTTCCGAGGCTGCCACGTCCATCTCGAACTGTCCGCCGAAATTGCAGGCGGTGCCCAGGTTGAGGGTGGAATTGATGGGGAAAATCCCGCCGGTGCCGATGGTGTTCGGGATATAGAGGATTCCCCCAGCCGAAGTGGACCCGATCGCCGCGCAAGCCGCCACAATGTTCGGAACGTTGTCGTGGAGTGTTGCAACTCCAGAGACCGATTTGGAAGCGGCGTTTGCCAAGGTGAGAGTTGTCGTGCCGCCGCCCGCAGTGATCAAGGAACTGAGCCACTGTGCGGAAGCGGCGGTTGGCGCGGTGGGCGATACGTCCCCGTTTCCGACGAGCGAGGGCGTTACCGAAAAGCCATAGTCGAGAAAGCCGCCATCCATGCCCTGGGTGACGCCAGCGAGGGAGTAATTCGCGGCGTTTGCGGGCAAAGAACAAGTCGTGGTGCAGCGATAGATGTAGGACCGCATAACGGTGTAGTCGACCTCGGTCCACTGCACGAGGTTTTGCGCGAGCGAGCGCAGAGTGCCCTGGGTGATTCCAACGGGGTCGTCGTTGACGCCGAACTGATCGTAGGTGAACGTCGAACCGCCGGCGGTAACCAGCGTGGCTGTGCCCTCATAGGCCGGGAAACCGCCCGTCGTGCCCGCTTGAATCTCGACGAAGGATCCCGGGGATAAGTGATGCGCTGAAGTTGTCGTGCAGGTTACGACTCCGGATGCACGCGTGCAGGAAGCGATAGTTCCCACCGTGAATTGGCCGAGCGAAGAAGCGCCCGTCGATGTGCTGCCCGCCGGACTGCAGGCGGTCCGACCGTTCGCATAATCTTCTGCCACAACGCAATAATTGTAAGTCGTTGAGCCGGTTACGTTGACAGGCGTGGCGGCAACACTCGCCGGTGTGCTGAGAGAAGTGGCGGGCCCCGCGCCTAGAACCAAGATGCCCTGCCCGTTGGCAAAATCTTGCGCCGCTGCGAGCGTCAGAGAAGCCGAGCTTGCCGCGATGGTGCCCGTGGTCGTTGGCTGCGTTCCTGAGTACTCGTATCCGCCGAAGAGGGTGATGTCGTAGGACGGATTCGGACCCTTGGTGTGAAAATCCGCGGCGATAGTTTGCGGGGCGGTGAACGTGTTGGCCACGTTGAGCTGCGCGCCGTTGCCGGGGCCCAGCGGACCGATCTCCGTGCCGGTCTGATCCTTGTAGTAAAGCCGCATGTCCGCGGTTTTGGTGTAGAGATTCACGGTACCGGTGCTGGCAGCGCCCGGCGGAGTGCTCTGGTTGTTTAGAGTAAGCGTGCCGCTGGCCAGCGCGCCGACCACCGTGGTGCTGCCCGAGACCGTAAGGTTGCCGCCCAAGCTCAGCGAAAAGGCGCTCACAGCGCCGCTAAACGTGGGCGAAGAAGGATCGTTGGGCAGGATGACGTTGGGAATCTGCTTGTCCGTGATACTCGGACCGGAGATTTCGATTTCGTATTGTCCTGGCGCGGCGTAGAAGAAATAGTTTCCCATGCCGTCGGTCGTTGTGGGATTGGCGAGCGCCTGCGTCAGGCCGGAATCGGAGTAGATGAGAGCGAGCGGCGTGCACGGCTGGCCGGACGCAGGCATGGTGCAAACGCGCACGGAGGCGCCGGCCAGAGGGATGCCGCGCGAATTGAAAACGATATCGTCCTTGCGCGTGCCCTGCGCGTGGACCGGGGCGATGGCTCCAGGAACGACGTGCAGCACGAACGCCAGCAAACCCCAGAAAAACGTCATCGTAGTAGCGCGCGCAAAGCGCGACGCGATTCTTGATCGTATCATCACAAGTTCTCTTTTCGATGGGCGAAGGCGCAAACGGCGCCATGCTAAAATGAGGCGGAATCCAAAAAATCGCAGATGACTGACCGCCGCGAAATAACTGTCGAGTTCGCTCTGAAACCTGGAGATGTTTATTCTCCCTTTCGTTGGGGCAGAGGCAATTTGGCACGATGGGTGACGGCGGGTCTGCTCTGTTACATTTTTTACGACCTTTATGCCGGCTCGTCGGAAACTTTGCGTTCGTTCGCTGGCGGATCTTCCATTCAAGCCATTGTTCTCATCTTGTTCGCTTTCGTCCTCATGGGTCTTCTACTTTTCCCTTACCTTCGTATGCTCGCTTTTTTTCGTGGAACGCCCAACGTGACGCGCACGAGGCGCGTCACATTCCGCTCGGACCTCATTCTTTTTGAGAGCGTGGATGCAAGAAGCGAGTGCAAATGGACGTTTTTCTCGCGAGTCGTCGAGACTCCCAGAGCTTTCATTTTTTCTCAAGGCAAAGCCGGAGGAACTTACATCCCCAAACGCTGCTTACCTTCGCAGGAAGATATCATCCTCTTGCGGACGCTCATTCGAGAGAATTTTAAGGGCAAAATAGACCTGCGCCGGGATTGACCTATTGAAGCTTGCGGGCGGTGATGGTGACTTGCACGATGTCACCGGTGACGCTGCCGGGATAGGCGCCAGCGCTGAGTTCCGTGCCACCGCCAGCGAAGGCCTTCAGCTTCCAGTTGTTTAGTGCGCTTCCCTGCACCGGGATGTAGTAGCCAGCGTTGCCGTTCTGGCTATCCGCAATAACCTGAATGATCTGGTCGCTGGGCAGCTTGTCGGCGACCGTCGTAAAGTCCATCGTATCGCCACCGGTTGGGTAGCTGCCTGAAAACGCGAGCGTTCCGATGGCGTAAAACAAGTTGCTGCCCGAGCCGTCCTCATTGCTCGGCAAAAGCGTAATCGTGATTGGCATGGTGACCTCGATAGAGAATGTGTAGCGCGAGAATGTGTAGCGCCGCCCTTCAGGCCGGCACGTCGTGCAAAGCCCAAGTCGTACGAAATCGAAGATGCCGGCCTGAAGCCCGGCGCTACAAAATCGTTCAAAACGGCGTGTAGCCGCTGCGTGAAGAAAACGGCCGGCGGCGGCGCGCGGATTGCTGCTCGCGGCGTACCGCGGCGCTGACCAGATCTTCGATCGCGTCGGCCGCCGCGTCGTCCCATTTTTCCGCGAGCGGGCTGCCGCGCGCCCAACCGGCCAGCGCGGCCGTGGCATACGCGATGGCTTCCTGCGCGTTGCGAACCAGCACTGGCGAAGTGGAATCCGTGAAGTCGGGATACGCTTTCGAGTAACGCAAACGAATCTGCGTGTCTTGCGTGGCGCCGATGAAGTAGATGCCGTCGGCGCGCCACTCCCAGACGCTGAGGGTGGTGTCCTGCACGCGAGAAGGCAAACCGCCGTGCTGCGTGAGGTCCACCATCTCCAGAAAATCGTCGGTTGAACAGTTGGGCCGCTCCCAGATTTTCACCGGGACAAGGAGATCGGTGGGCAACTGATTAGGCGGCGCGGTGGAGTCGCTGATCGAGACTTGCAGCGACGCATCCGTTTCGGTCACGGCGGTTACGACCAGCAGCACGTCGTCCTGAATGAAGCCGCCGCCGCCCGCGTTGCCGAGCGCGCGCTGCAATTTGCGGTACGCCGAATTGGCGTACGGCAGCAGCACGGTGTCCGTGAACAAGTTTCCCTGGGCGTCGTTCAACAGCGAACGAACGAGCGCCGTGATCTGTCCGGCCGAATTGTATGCGGATGAGCCTACAACAGGCATGTGAGTGTTCCTCTAAGTTCCCTTGACTGTTAGTTTATAGCATAGTATAAAGCGGCCCGCGTGGGGCGTGTCCCGGAGAATGCTACCAGTAGGGGCACTGGACGCGCCTGCGAAGCGCGAAGGCTGGCAACAGCCTCATGGGTTCGAGTCCCACATTCTCCGTCCTGCTTTCGCGCGACGAGTTGACAAACGCCGTCTCATGATTTACGCTGATGTTGCTTCGCAGGCGCGTCCAGTACGCGTATGAATTCTTAAGGGCAGCCCTTCCGGCTGCCCTCTTTCTTTGCACCAATGAAGTTCGGAGCGACAATTCCGCTGCCTGACGCGGCAGTCTCTGCAGTTGCTCCATGCTAATCGTCCTCTGCCTTGTTCAGCTTGGTTTCATCAGGCAGTGGTGATTTCTGCAAATATGCGGCGACGCCGATTACGGAGTTGATCAGTGCGGCCGTTGCGGCGATATGCAACGTCGCGCCCATTCCCGTTTGCAGGTTGAAATGCTGGGGATCGATTCCAACGGCCGCTAATCCGGTAAGTACGCCGCCTGCACCGCCGCTGATAGCCGCTGCGATGACGCCCTTTGCCCAGATTTCATATTGTTTTAGTTCGAGTCGCTTCATGGGTTAAGACACCGTGACGAAGGGCTGTTTGTGAAACGCGGGGACGGCGTCGTCGAGCTTGTCGTACGCCCACGCCTCGTAGGCGCGATCATCACGCCGCTCCCGGTCGTCGATGGAACGGCGCTTTCTGGAACGTGGCGCGTGCCGCGAAAATTCGATGGCGCGCGCGATGTGCTCCGCTGCGGTTGGCGTGAGTTGCACAAATTCGCCGCTTGGCCCTTCCAGCGTGAAGCAGTGCTCGTATTCCCCGCGCGAAGGATAAGGTCCAAGCGCGGGAATGCTTACGCCGTTTTCGCGCTCGACAGTTTGCGCGTACCACAAGCGCGGCGAGCCATATGCTTCCGGAGGTACCCACCGCTCGATGTGCCAGCGATTGACGGCTGGATATTTGGGCTCCTGGCGCAGTTCGACGACTTCGCGAAGCAGCGAACCCGTTGCCGGGTCGTGCTCCTCGAATTTTCCGCCGATCCACGCGAGCCGGTTCCATCCCCATACAGCGCGGTAATTCGATTCGCCATAGCGATGGATGCCGCCGGCGGCGCGCAATCGTTGCGCGACGTTTTCCGGCGTGGCATGTGTTTCGCGAAGGACTCGAATCATTTGCGCTGCGAGAAATCCAAACCCTTCACAATGAATTTGTGGTCACCGCACGTTAGGACGAGTTCGCTGACAGTGGCGACCTGGCCATCCACAATTGCGGCTTGCGCGTGCGTCGAGGGCACGCAACGGAGAACGGCGCCCGGATCGAGCTTGGGCGCCTCTGCGATGAGTTGCACACCAATGTCCGGCGCAATCATTGGCCGGAGCACGGCGATGTCTTTTTCGCGGTCCACGCGAATGAATATGCAGAGGAGCGGTTCGGCTTTCTCGCGCGCGACTATAGCCCCACAGAACAACAGGGCCGAGGCGGCAAGGAGAGCTCTGCGCATTTCGTAATGAAGTAGAGGAGGTCGAGGAGGTAACTGAGGTAAAGGATTAGAACCCAGAATCGCTCGAGCCGCCCGCGAAGGCGATCCGAGGCACGTCTTTTCCTTTACCTCCTCTACTTCCTGTACTTCCTCTACCTCGGTTTCTTAGTAGCCGCTGGGCCGCGCGAGTGTGTCGATGAACGCGCCGGTACGCGGCGAGTCGTCCCACACCTGAAACGCGGTGTCGAAGTAGAAGATGTAGCTGGCTGCGATGCCGCCGCTGGCGCCGTAAATCGGGAACACCGTGTTGCCATTGACTTCGTAGAAGTCGATGTCCTTGAGCACGGCGCGTCCCCAGTGCGAGAGGTCGAGAAAATCCACGCGCGTCTGGTCGGCGTTTACGCTGGACTTGATGGGAATCGCCGCTCATCGTTTTGCGGCCGCTAAAGAGCAGATCGAGATCGTTGCCGCCGCTCTCGCCGCCTTCCTTGATGATCTGGCTGACGGTGATGCCGAGATTTTCCCAGGCATGCTCCTGTTCGACCGCCATGTAGGCGATCAGTTTGGAGATGTGGTTGATGCCCAGCGATTTCCGGACCTTGTTGATGGCCAGGCGCACGTTGGAGGGAGTGAGCGCGGCGTTGCCGGCGTTGACGCGCGGCGTTTGCAACTGTATGGGATACGTGGCGCGGTTGAGGTTGAGCCACGTGCCGGTGGTCGAGTTGTTCTGATGATACTTGATGCCGAAGAGCGACACGGGCTGCGCACCTGTGAGCCCATCGTGCACGATGACGTCGGTGGCCACGGTGCCGGTGGGCACGTTGTCCACGGTGATGTTCTGCGTGGTGACGGGATCGGCGGTGAGCACGGTGGTGGTCACGCCGGCGGCCACGTTGCGATTGGTCGTGAGCGTGGTGTCGTAAATCTGGATGGTCTGGCCGGGATAGACGAGAGCCGCGCCGTACGGAACCGCCATCGTGAAGGTGGTGCTGGCGACGGTGTTGATGGTGCCGAGCACGCCGTTGCCGGCGGTCTGCATGAGCTTATCGAGGAACGAGCGGAACTGTTTCATTCCGTTGGCGACCTCGCGCTTGGTGGCATTTTCGATGGCGCGTTCGCGGCCGGTCGTCGCGTATTCCACCAGCTTCGTGATTTCAATCGCGAAGCGGAAGAAAATCGGCGAGACTTGCGCGACATCGTAGGCCGTGCCGGAGCCGCGGCCCAGGTCGCCGCCGTCGGCGTTGTACGAGCCGGCTTTGCCGCCGGGATTCACCTGCAACGGCAGGCGCATGTTGCGGCTGGAAACTTTCTCCACGTCCCCGCGCTGCTGGATCATGGTGAGTAAAATATCGTCGCGCTCGTAGAGCAGTGGCACTTTGTCGCGCACCTTCTCGAGCTGCAACGCGACGACGTTCGCGTTTGCTTGTGCTGTCATCTGTTGTTCTCCTTATGATTTCAAGGTGGCCGCAAAGCGGCCAACATGATTGCTGCGTTCCCGGTAGCCGCAGCTTCGCGGCAGAGAATCGCGCAGGCGTCTCTTGAGAAGGCGCCGAAAATCGGTGGTATGTACTGGTTAACCCGGAATCCGCTTCGGGCTATTGCGGCGGAACAAATGCCCCTATTAACCTGATTTCGGGGAGCCGGCTTGGGTCGCGCCTCGCCGCAAGATGAAACTACAGGGCGTCATTCTTTTTCTCTTGGTGGCCGGTCTCGGCTTGTATTCGCTTCGCTTTTGTTCCGGCCGGTTCATGATGCTTCGGCGCTCGAAGTCCTTCACACCCTATCTCTACGGAATTGGCGGGATTCTCTCGCTCATGCTGATCACGCTGGCTTTTTTCGGGATGCTGATGTTGTTCCTTGGGCCGTTGCACTAACTTCCATTTCACGCCTCACAGATCGAGAATTTGCTCGTCGCTGAGTCTGCCGTAATTGAGGTGCCCCTTCGCGGGCGGCCTGCTCTCCGTTCGCGCCGGACGCGGGGCGTCCTTGCGCTGCTGGTTTTGCTCTTGTGAGGAACGCGGCCCCGGCGCCGCCGGCGCCAGTTCCCTTCTCGCGGAGTTGGCGTCGACGCGCGCATTTTGTCCGCGATGAGCGGAAAGCGTCGTCTGCGTCCAATCGTTCAGCGCGCGCTTTGTCGCGCCGGGGACGAGCTGTTGCGCGCGTTCGCCAATCAGGCGCACTACCTGGGCGCGCGTTTCGTTGTCGAGGCGCTTCCCCGATAAAATCTGCGCAACTTGTTCGCCGAGCTGGCGATCTCCATGGAGCGCTTTCTCAACGTCCTGCCGAATCGCCGCGGCCAATCTTGCTTGCAGGGGCGCAGCTTATCCTGCGCTGGCGACCGAATGCCGGCCGACGCCGCCTAGTCCTCGCAAGACTTGGCAATGCTTGCATCAGTGTTTGTTCGATCACACTGCCCACGCTGCGCTCCAAATCATCGTTAGCCGCTTGTTCAAAAGTCGCATAGGCGGCAAGTTGCGCGTGTGGTCGCCGATTGTGCTGTTGCGTCGTTGCTGCGCGCCGTGGCCGGATTGGCGCTTGGGGGCGGGCTTGCTCGCCCAGGTTCGATGGAGAGCCGCGAGCGCTTGGCCTTGCCCACGCCCGGTTGTTGAACGGCGGTCAGCCTGCTAGTGCGTCCGCGACGCTGCGTGTTCTTCCCGGTGGCCCGCCGCTTCCAGTGCACGTAATCCCTCGAACACCATTTCGCGAAACGCCGCAGGATCTTCGCGCATCATCATTGCGGCGAGCTGTGCGCGTTGCGACGCATCGCCTGCAAAATAGGCACGGTCAATGTCGTCGAGCACACGCGCGCGTTCGGCAGCCGCTCGCGCCTCTTCCGGTTTGGCGAATACTTCGCGATACGCCGCCGCCTCTTTCTCCGCGCGTTGCGCGCCTTCCCAAACGCGCGCGCTTCGGCGCCCCGCTGCGGATCGTTCATCGTTTCGGCGAGCCACGCCGGCGGCTCAGGTAGCACAGGCACGCCTGCCTGTGCGGTTTGCGGTGCTGCTTAGCCGCGCGCGTGTCTCGAGAATTACTTTCCCGTTCCTATCGCCATTGGATCCGCCTTGCGCCACATCCTCTCGCACAGAAACGTCCTGCGCTTCAGGCTCGATCTCGAGGATCTGCTCGTCGGTCAGCACAAAAAGTTCGTGCGGATGGCTCTGCCCGTTGGCGCGGGGTTTCGTTCGACGTTACAGCTTGGTTTGCGCCTTGCATCACGTTTCCTTTGCCGCTGTTTGCCCCGTCTCGGGGCGCGGTAGGCTGTGCTTTCGCAGCGGCAGCGCCACTGGCAGCCGAGCCGGCGCGCGTTCGCGGCAATACTCATTGCGCGGAGATGCGCTTCGGCGTGTGCGCGGACGTTGGCGAAGCCTGCGGGATTGGTCATCTTTGCGGCTTGGCCGGCTTCGGAATTCGCCCAGCGTTTGCATTCCTCGAATTCCACGGCGTGGTCGTCGAGAAGTTGATCGACGGGGACGGACGGCAACACCAAAACCTGCGGCTGGTGCGAGCTTGGCCTGGGCTTCGCGTAGCGCCGCCCTTAAGGGCGGCATCTTCAGGCGCGCTTATACGTTTGACGCGTTCCGCGGCGTCCGATCCATTGGCTACATTGGCTGTCCCCGGATGCCGGGCTAAAGCCCGGCGCTACGTGTGTTGCGCCTGAGGGATGCATCGAGATAACGATCGGCGCGCTGGCGAGCAACTGCTGAATTTCGCGCAACTGTTTGTTACGCGAATCTTCGCCGGGGATGACCAACTCCGTCAGGCCCTAAAACATTCTTGATATAGCCAATGTTTGCAGGTTCGGCGAGCGCTTCCTGGATGAGCGGATCGTTCAGCGAAAATAGTTGCTGAAGACGGCCCGCTGCTGCGATTTCAGCCGCGGAAATGTTTCGTCCGCCTCGGGATGCACGCAGATGTTGCCCTTTAAATCGGCTGTGCGAATCATGCGGGCATCGAGCACGCCGTCGGGACCAAGCAACGGAATCTCGGCGTCCTCAGGCCGATTTTTGCGGAAGCAATCGACGGCAAGCAGACAGCACGTCGGCATAAAATTGTTTCGTGCGGCGCCACACCATTCCCAAGCGGCCCATGGCCTGATCGCGCGCCATGGCGTAGCCCGAAGCGGTCTTCACGTCCTCCATGTTTCCGCCGAAAATCGCGGGAAACATGCCGGTCAAGAATTGCGCCACTGGGCCGATCAAATCCTGCTGATGGCGCACGAGGTCCGGCGGAACTTGCGCAGGCGCCGGCTGGAAAAATCCAGCAGCGAGCGGCTGACCAGGCCGCGCGCGCGCCGGAAAATGCGCGGCAGGTTCGGCGGTCTGATTCGCGAGCGCGTCAAAATCCAGCACTTGCGGATCGGCGTAAATCGGCGGAATGCCGTATTCGTACGTTTCCGCCTGCATGTTAGAGAGCACGTTGTAGCGCTCTTGCACTTGGACGAGCGAATCGCCGACGCTGGGCCGGTTCTGGCCGTCGCCAGGCAGGGCGTGGAGCACGCGCCAATGATCGTCCATCGATTCGTTGCGCGATTCGCAGTAGACATCGCCGGCGAATCGCGCAATAGCAGCCATCCGGGAAACAGCAGCAACAGCTCGTTGCGAACAGCTTCGTCTTCAATGGAATAAAACGCCCAGGGTCGCAGCCACGTGCGATCAAACGTGATCAGGTTCATCAGCGCGTCGCCAGGATGAATCGACGGCAAGCCTTGCTCGACGCTTATCCGCGAAACGCGCGCGTAAACGTCGTCCGGCCCTTGCGAAGGCGCGGCTTCGATTTTGTTCGCCGCGAGCGGATATGCGGCTTTCAACTTCGCGCGATGGACTTCCGCCTGCCATTGCAGGTACGGAAATTCGTGCATCTCGTTGGCCCATACCGGCGTGTTCAGTTCGAGGCCGCCGGCGATGGAGATGACTTCCTGGCCGTTCGGCACGCGGCGAGTGCCAATCAACGCGCGGCACGGTGACGCGCTCGGCTTTGCGCAGATGTTTGTCCGTCGATTTCCGCGCCGCAACCGGGACACTCCGAAACCACTTGTAGGGGTGGGGCTTGCCCCACCCGTTGAAGCGTCGCCACTATCCGCGCCGGGCGGCCCAAGGGTCGCCCCTACAGATCCATCTCCAGTGCCGGAGTCTCTTTGCCGCAGTTCGGGCAGACATACTTGTCTTCGCCGAGCGGAATTTCGAGCGCCGCGAGCAACTGCTCTTCGTGAAAGCCGAAACGCTGGCCGTCGGCGACATAGCGCACATATGCGCCGAGTTTGCCGTCGGTCCACAGGAAATATCCGATCGTGGTGAGAAGCTGTTCGACTTCGTTGTTGCGCTCGATCAAGTCGGCGACGTCGCTGGCCGCGCGCGCCGCGCCAATATCTTGCAGCGACTGCGCGGATTGCGGATAAAACTGCACGCTCGGAACATCCTGCGAGAGCACCGCAATGAACGAAAGTCCAAATCCCTGATAAAAATTCGTAACGAACTGATACCGCGGCATGTCCTCGAGTTCGCGATCGTCGTTCGAGCGGTTCTCGTAGGGCATGTGCCAGTTCATGTCGGCGGGATTCCACCAGGCGTATTGCAGGCCTTGCCAGAAGAGGCGCGCCTGGCGGATGCGCCGGATTTCGTTGCGGCGCGCGACGATGCCTTCCTGCCGATATTGGCGCACGAGTTCGCGAAGCGCGTTGACCAGTTCGGGCTTGACGTCTTCGAGGCGCTCGTTATTTGGCCCTATGTCGACCATCCCGTCGAGGACGGGCGCGGATTGTCCCGTTTGGGCGTTTTTACGCCCGCGGCGATTTTCTTCCTCCGCGTCGACCAGCCCGTTCAGGCCCATCGTCCCCTGCGCGTCTGGAGAGTCCGCAGGGACGAACGTGTGTGCCGCGCCTAGCGCGTAGTTGCCATCCGCTGGTGCAAGAAATCCCGGCGGTATCGTTCCAATCATGTTGTCGTTGTCGAAGCTCATTCGCCTATCCCTGCTGAAATTGTTGCTGTGGAACTTTGGTACTGCTGACCAACGGAAAGGATCCCGTCATGCTGCGAAGAGAGGTTGCCTACTTGCGCCCACCGCTGGCCGCGCTAGTCCTTGTTGCGTGTATCTGCGTGCCGTTCTTGCAGCTCGGCGCACAGGATGCGGGCCATTCCTCGCGCAAGCTCCCCAAAGTTGAGTTGAAGCTCAGCGGTCCCACGACGGTACGGCCTGGCGCGTCGCTCGAATCGAATATATTCCAAGCGCTGCTGACGAATCGCTCTGCCGAACCGCTGCTCTTGTTCGTGCGCAGCGGCATCTTGATGAACGCCCGGTGGGACTGGTCCGTCACCGACGCCAAGGGCACGCCCATCGGAATGGGTTTCGAGCCAGGCCGCGGATTTTGCGGCACAACGATCACCAGCCCGGAGGCCGAAGCCGAGGCGCGCCATCTACGCGACGACGATCTGCTAGTGCTGGCGCCTGGCGAGAGCCACGAATTTCCGGTCCTCCCAGGTCCTTCCGATGATTACAGTTTCCCGAGTGCGGGCACGTACCATCTGGCAGTGACGCTGACTTACGTGCCGCCGAATGCCGACCATTATTTCGACGAGCGCGGCAAACGCCAGCGCGCGTTCGGCCTCGAGCGATGGGACTTGAGCAGACTCGGCGTGGACCAATTCGCGGCCGTGAAGAACAGCCTCTCCGTGCAAGCTACATCGGATACTTGGAGTCTCGAGCTGCCGTCGCGGCGCGGCCCAAAGCAAGGGATCATCTTCAACAATATCCCCGTCCAACTTCCCTGATGCGGGCGCGCACTAACTAGCTTGCGTTCAACTGTGCGGTACGGGGCCATTCGCCTTGGCCGCGCCAACCAGCTCGACACTGTCTGCCGCATCCCGCGCGGCGCCGGATTGGCGCCAGGCCTGAATCTGGTGCCAGCTTCGTTTGCGCACGCGAGGCAGGGTTTGTAGTTTCGGCGCTTCGGGAAACTCGACGGGCGGAAACCCCGCCGTGCCCAGCAGCGAATTCATCAGCGCGCGATTCTCCGCTCGCAATCGCGCCACGTCGGCTTCGAGCAAGCCGACATACCGCCCTCTGAGGAACCGTTCGAGAAAGTCTCGCATATCGCCTATTTGTGAAGATGTGTTATCCTACGATTGTCAGATGTTTTGTAGGACAGTCCAGCGCAAGGAGCCACGATCATGTCCGCTCGCCAAAACCGTCAAAAAATCTCCACGACCATCGCGCCGGAAAACGGGGCCTTTCTGAGATCCCTGATTAAGCGCGGAAAAGCTTCCACGCTGGCGGAGGCTGTCGACCGCGCCGTTGGCGTCGCCCGCCGCGCCGAGGCACGTGCCCGGCTTGAAACTGCCACCGAAGCCTACTTTGCCTCTCTATCGCCGGAAGAGCAGCAAGAGGATAGTCGCCTCGGCGAGGCACTGGCCTACGAGGCTGGCAAAGTGAATTTCGATGAATAGCCCAGCTAGTCTCTGGGCATCGGCACGGCGCGGCGAAATCTGGACAGCTAACATCGGCCAGCCGCCCGTCCGCCATTGGGTTGTGATTGTCTCCGTCGATCCTCGTAATCGAAGCGATTACATCGACTCTTTGCTGATCGTTCCCTTCGGCTCGCGCGGGAGAAGCGGGCCGACGATGCTTCAAATTGAGCCTGGCGAGTCCGGCCTGCCTGGCCCGTCGTGGATTAAAGCCCATTTCATAGAGACGATTCGCAAAGCTCAGTTGGTCGAGCGATTGCCTCGGCCCCTTTCCGATCGTCGAATGCGCGAACTGTGCCTAATGATGCGCCGTGCATTTGATCCAGACGCACCTGTGCCCTGATACCCCGGTATCACCGACGAATCACCAACGGCGGCGGGGCAGCGGTTTGGGCCGAAACTGTTTGCGCGCTTCGGCTTCCAGGCGCCGCGAATGAATGGCGCGGGAAGTCGGATCCGTCGCGCTGATCTGCCGGTTAATTTGTTCGGCGAGCGGCATGCCAGTGACGAAATGCGCGCCGCTGCCAGGCGGTTTTAGGGGCGGGGGTTGCCCCGCCCTGGACGGCGCGAAGGCCGCCCCAACACCGGCGATTCTTCCACCGGAGACCAATCCATAGCGCGCGGAATCGGCGGGATCATCGCCGTCCATTTTGCGAATGTCTTCGACGCGCGCTGTGTCGCGCACCAGCGTCGGAAGGCACTCGATCAGCTTGATGCAATTTTCCGTGATGACCCACGCGTCCGATTCCATCAGTTGATACATGAACTGCCAGCCGCCGACGCGGTCATCGTCCGCGGGCGCCGGACGCGGCAGGCCGTTCGCGGTTAGCACGTCGCCGAGCTGCTCGGCGATGGAGGCTTCGGCGGTGCGGTGCGCGAACGCATCCGGCGAGAGAAACACGTCGCTGATATTTTCGCGGCCGCTGCGCTCGGCAATGCCCTGCGCGAGCATGCGGGGCGAAAGGCCGTTCTGTACGAACTCGCGGTAGGTGATAATTCGTGACCCGTGACCCGTGTTCCGTGATCCGTGAAGATCGGGCGGTGAGGCGGCAGGCTTTTGCCGTTGCGTTTCTTCACGGGACGCGGGCCACGGATCGCGGGCCACGTCAGTTCCTGGTACCGCGCAATGCCAATACACCGCGCTGGGATGTTGGAAGCCCCAGTCGACCGATATCCAGCGCGGCCACCACGGTTCGAGCCGAATCTCGTCGGGCCGTGCGGTGTGGCGCCCATAATCAAAAATGTTGAAATACTGCCCGGCAAATACGTTCCAGTCGCCGTCGAGAAACGCCCTGCGCAGATGCTCGGGCAGCGCCGTAAGGGTTTGGCGGTACGAGGCGTCGTTCGCATAAATTGGGTTGTCCGCAAGCCGCGCGGGAATAAATTTATAATCTTTCGCGTTGTAAAGATGCGCGAAGTCCGTCGGGGGCTTGTGGTCGATCCATAGCGCTTTTACCCAGGCGTGACCGATGTTGCCCGGATTCGTCGCGCCGGCCATTTTGCACTTGCTGCCCGGAATGGGGCAGCGATTGCGCGACGTAAGAAATTGCCATTGCTTAAGGGTGAAGTGCGTGAGCTCATCGAGGCCGATGAAGAGAAATTCGGCGCCCTGGTAGCGGTAAACGTCATTTTCATTCCGGCAGTAGCCGAAGCGCGTGGTCGAGCCGTTGAGCCAGGTCACGACGTGCTTGGATTCGTTGTATTTCTTGTAGAGATCCCGCGGCACGTCGCGCCGAAAGTACGCGATCAGCGAGGATTCCAGCTCGGGGTACGTGCGACGCAGCAGCAACGTGTCGCTGCCTGGCACGCGGATCGCCTGATAGATCGCTTCCCAGAGCAGCGCCTTCGTCTTGCCAGGGCCGGCAGCGCCGCCGAAGAGCCGGTACTTGGCCGTGGAATCGTGGAACAAGCGCTGCTGCAGAAACGGCCTGTAAAAATCGTCAAGATCCAAGCGCCGCTTCCCGGTCGAGCTTCTATCTCGGCTGAGATCGAGGCGCGTTGGCATGGTGATCGGATTTCTCCCCACGTCAGAAACTGAAAGAGCAATGAGCGGCCGTTACGAGGCGCGCAGTTTTTTGCCGATGAGATACGCTACGCCGCCGCCAAGCAGCGCCGCGGCCGCCGGCCAGTGGTGCAGGCTCAGCACCACTCCCGCCACCGCGGAGGCAACCCCCGCGATCTCCACGACCATTCCGATGAATTCGAGATGCGCGTTTGAAGTGGTACTCGTTGTATTTGTCGTCGCCATTCTTCTTCCCCTTGAAAAAGTTTGTGTAATGCTCCGTTCGTTGCGAACTGCCTAGTCTTCGATGGGCGGAGGGGCATCGAAAATGATTTGTGGCGCTTCGTCCGTGGCCGCCGCGGGGCCTTTGCCGTAGGACATCTCCAGCAAACGCTCCACCATGCGCTGAGCAATTTTCTCGTCGCCGGATTTCACGAGCCTTGCGCAAGCCAGATAAAGATCCACGTGTGCGTGCATGGCATCCACAAATCCCACGCCGTCTGCCGGAAGAGGCTCCGAGCCTGGCGGAATGTCCACTGGTTCGCTTGGGGCGCGCGACGTTCCCGTGCCGTCCCGCTTGTTGGGGCCTCGCGAACCGGGCTTCGTTCCGCCTTCGGGAAGCGGAGCCACCTCAGCGCACGCATCGTGTTCCGTACCGGCCGCGGCGGAGTTCGCGGCGGCCGCAGAGGGAAAATCACGTGCATCGTCAGACGCAGCCCTGCTCTTTTCTATCGGCGCTTCCCTTTCCTGCGCCGTGCGGGAAGGTGAAACGGGACCGTGACCGTTCACTTTCGAGGTGCTCGTATCATGGCCATTGCTTTTCATATGCGGAGTTTCGCTCCGTTTTGCCGGTGTAACGCCGCGCGTCCGGCGAATCTGCCCCGGCGAACCGGGCTCGCTTGTCGTTCCAGCGCGCTTGGCGCGCGCGTGAAGACTTCTCGATAGTCTTTGCTGAGTTCACTGCTGCTTGGATCCAGTTGGCCGGGCGCTCGCCGTTCGTTCTCCGCTTGTCCTGCGCTCGCGGCATCCGTGAACGCACATTCCCAGGTACAAGCCGCAAATCATGCGAAGGTGGCTCCGGCAAAAAATGGAATGGCCCTCGGCCCGGTTTTTGCACGGCGTCCACGCGTGATGGAATTTTCTGGACGCGCGATAGGCGAGGCACCGCATCGTTCGTTACTCGCTAGGAGAAATTCTTTGCCTGCGCGTGAGCCGGCCTAAACCAGGAGCTTTGCCGTCAGGCCGCTGCCGCCGGTGGACGATGTGAACTTGACGCGCAGAAATCGCGCCTGGACTCCGTTCACGGTGCGCGCTTCGCCGGCGACGTTCGTGGTGGTGTCGATCGTTTGATATTCCGTGTCGACGTCGGCCATCGCGCCTTGCAAAATCAGGTTCACGGCCGATGGCGCGGTTCCGAAAATCGTCTGCCAACGCACTGCCGTACCGGTATCCGGTTGGCCCGCGTAGCTGGGAATGGCAAACTGGCTGCCCGCTTGGGCGCTGCCAGGGAACGTTTCATTGTTGAAGCTAAAGCCCACGTCGCCGGGGGAAAGCGAACTCGGTGGAACCGCGTTTTGGTAATTTGGCATCTTGGCTCCTATGGTGCGCGACTTGCTGATGCGCGGATTTGTGCGCAAATCGTTCGTACGAAGACACTTCGGCGCCTGCGTCGGCCGCGGCGCAAATCATTTCCAGCTAAAGTTGAATGAGGTTTCTACTCTCTGAAAAATCAGGCGTCCGGAGGGAGCGCCGAAAATTCGCCCTAAATGCAAAACGTCCCGGTCATGACCGGGACGCAACTTTCTACAAGAGAAATTGTACCACTTTCCGTTTATTTGTCAAGAGAAATTTTCAAAATTTTTCACTTTTTCTTGACTCCCTTTGTTTTCAAGAGCATAGTCGTCTCCATTCCCCGGTCGTATTTCCCTCAACAACGTCAAGGAGATTCCTCATGCCATATTATTGCCACCAAGTCAGCTATACCAAGGAAGCCTGGGCCCGTCTGATGGCCGATCCGCAAGACCGCCTGGAGATCGTTCGCCTGCCCATCGAGAAGCTCGGCGGAAAACTGCATTCCGCTTTCTTTGCGTTTGGCCCCTTCGACGCGATCGCCATCACGGAGATGCCTGACAACATTTCAGCAGCGGCAATCGCTATCGCTTTTGCCGCCGGCGGGGCGGTTGCTCACGTTCAAACGACGCCGTTGATGACGGCCGCTCAGGCCATCGAAGCTCTCAAGAAAGCCGGGAGCTGCGGCTACAAGTCCGTCGTTGCCGGACATGGAGCTGCCGCGGGCGCTTGATCGCCGGGCGAAGGCTCCAGGAAACAATCCTACGGACTAACCCCGGACGGGGATTCCTTCGCCCAGGCGCGAGGAGGGATTGTGTGCCTTGCAAACTATCAAGGCGAGGCTCCTCGCTGAAATAAAAGTCGCCTGGCGGGTAGACCACCCTGCCGCCGAGGGCCGAAGCATTTCCACAGCGCCGGGCTACGCAAATCTCTCGACTTACATCGATTTGATAGTTTATACTCCAGTCACTCCAGCTCGAAGTGCTCTGTGAAGCGGAGTCGTTTTAGTAAGGAGCCCCGGATGATCATCGGCGAACGCTTGCGCGTCCTGCGCGAAGAAAAAAAATTGTCTCAAGGCGACATCGAAAAACGCACCGGCCTGCTGCGCTGTTATCTCTCGCGCGTGGAGAATGGCCACACCGTCCCGGCCATCGAAACCCTCGAAAAACTGGCGCGTGCCCTGGAAATGCCCCTCTATCAACTGCTCTACGATGGCGATCAGCCGCCCCAGCAGGATGTTCCCGCTGCCTGGACCGAATCCAGCAGCAATACCTGGGGCAGTTCCGGCAAGGACTTGCGGTTCATGCGCAAGCTCCGGCACCTACTGAGCAAGATGGACCCGCAAGACCGCTCGCTGCTGCTCTTTACCGTGCAGCAGATGGCCAAAAAGAAAAAATCGCCGGCGGCGGCCGCGTCCAGCTAAGTTCGAGCCGAAGGACGCGCTTCTTCCCTGCTGTGCTCTGCTAAACTCTATGCGTGGGCTCTCAAAAACTACTGCCTCGCCTTGCGAATATCCGCCTGCACCCCATCAAGGCGCTCGATCCCGTTTCGGTGAAGGAAGCCCGCATCGGGCCCAATGGCGGCCTCGAACTCGACCGCGTCTGGGCGCTCTATGCCGCTGACGGGCGCTGGGTGAATGGCAAGCGCACCGCCGCCATGCACCTCATTCGCGCGGCGTACTCTCCGGATCTCAGTTCGGTCACGCTCACGGTTCCCGGCGACCGGCGCGACATTCCGGCCATGACATTCGCGTTCCCAGGCGACACCGAAGGCGCCGCGGAATGGTTCAGCATGTACTTTGAACAAGCGATTCAGGTGCGCTACACCCGCGAAGGCTTTCCCGATGATGGCCTCGCCGCCGGACCCACGATTGTTTCCACGGCATCGCTCGAGGCAGTCTGCGAATGGTTTCCTGGCATGGCGCTCGACGAAGCCCGCCGCCGCTTCCGCGCCACGCTGGAAATCGATGGGGCGAGCGGCGCAGAGGCTCGCCACGCCAAGGATGGGCAACGCGGCTGCGGCTGAAAAACTGCCCGCGTTCTGGGAAGATCAGCTCTTCGCTGAGAGCGAGAGCAGCGTCGTGCGCTTCCGGATTGGCGACGTAGCCTTCGAGGGCAGCAACCCCTGCGCGCGCTGCCCCGTTCCCGCGCGCGATTCGCAAACTGGCACCAACGATGAAGGCTTTCAGAAGCGCTTCACCGAGCAGCGCCGCGCGCATTTGCCTGCCTGGGCGCCCGCCGCGCGCTTCGATCACTTCTACCGCCTCTCCACCAACACCCGCGTCCCCAGCACTGAACACGGCAAGACTCCTCCGCGTCGGCGACCCCCTTAAACTTTGACTCGATCTGGCAGGTCGAGGGCAATCATGAGCGTAGAGTCGATGAGCGACATCCTCTGCGGATTCAGCTGTCCTATTCTTTTCGTTAGACGATTCTTGGAAATCGCGCGAACTTGCTCACACAGCGCGATGGAACCCTTGGACAAAGCCGCTTCGCCTGCATGTAATTGGACATGCGTCGGATACAGGCGCTTCTTGTTCTCGCGGCTGGTAAGTGGAACGACGATAACAATGGGCGCATTGGCATTGAGCGCGTTCCGGCTCACGATGAGGACCGGCCGAGTCCCACCCTGCTCGGAGCCGGAAATGGGGTCCAGGTTCGCCTGGTAAATCTCTCCACGAAGCATTCAAGCCCCGATCAAATCCCGCTCGGAAAGCTCGATCGACTCGGCATCACTTGCGGCGAACTGCTCCGCGATCATCAATGCCTCTCGTTGATACTGCTTGTCATCCGCCATATCGCGGAACGAATCGTCAATGGCCTTCCGCTCCACTGCTCGCACATACGCTGTTAAGGCGTTCACGATGAAATCGTTGATACTGCCGGTCTGTTTTTGTTCGACGTGAGTCTTGACCCGTTCGTAAAGCGGTCCCGGCAATCGCAAAGTGGTCTGCAATATTCGAGACGCTTTCGCTGTGCCGCCGCCAACTTCGGAATGTTTCATTTTTTGACTTCGCATATCGGTATCATAATCGAAGTCATAAAGCGATTGCAACATCTGTTGGCAAATAGCTACTTCGAGGTCCTGGCCATAGGGTCCATGCGGCCTTGTTCTAGGCGCCCTCGCGAAAATACTTTCTCGGCGGAAACATCCCGCGGCGCAGCAGCTCTTTGCCGACACGTTGCCGCACTTCTTCCGTCCAGTTCACCCAGCTGCGCTCGCTCAAGCCGAGAAAATGCCGTGCATTCTCGTAAGGCGCGAGGCCGAGATAGTACAGCCGGAAAAGCACCATGCGCGAAGCCCAGTCCGGCCCATCGAGCGCCTTCTGCCCTGCCAAGGCGAAGTCCGCGACCCATTCGTTGAGACGCGGACGGAAGTCCGGCCGCCACAGAAATTTGCCCGTGTCCTTCCAATTCAACGCGGAGATGCCGCGTTTTGATTCAAGCACTTCGCGCGCGCCGCGATACACTTCCCAGCACACATCAAACGCCAGCTCCGGTTTTACGCTCATGGCTCCTCCGCCGACAGCGCACGCTGTGCGTGCTTGTTCCACTAGCCCAGCATTGCCGAAGCTTCGCCGGTGCCTCTTCAGCAGTTCGCAGCTTGCACGGCCATTCGAGCCTTGCGCTGCGGTCGCCGCACTCGACGCACCGGCATCCGCGGGTCCTGTCGCACCGAGTATTCCCACACCGCTCCGAACCCTTCCGCGCGCATCGCTTTGTCCACTCTTCGGCTGCGCTTCACAACTTTATAGGCCCCGAAGCACGGCTTCCGCATGTGCCGCAGTTGCGCCGAAATGCTTGCCGGCGGATAGTGCGTCAATTTCGCCAGCTCATCGAGCGTCAACCACGTGGCGCACTGCCCCGCGCTCAACATTACGTCGCGAATCACCTCCCGCTGCCTTCGCAATTGCACTGGCCTTGCTTCCCTTTGTTTCGTCCTCCGCATCGCCGTTGCCTCCTTCCCTGCTTGTTTTGCTCACGGAGCAGGAAACTCGTCGCCGTTCGTTTCGGCTTCGCCCGCCTCGTCCTCGGCGCGTTCACGCTCCCCCTCTGGAAGCGTGGTTTGCGTTTCTAGATCGTCGTCTTCTTCCACGTCAGCGTTCCACGCCGTACGGTCGGGATCTTCGTAATCCCCCGCGCAAGCGCTGCAAGCGCGCAGAGGCTGGAGAGTAGCCGCTGAATCAGCGCGAGCCGCGAACTCGCCCCGGCTTCCGCCGGTCCTCAGGCCAATTTCGCGGCCGGGAAAACTTTCCACAGATTTCCACAGGCTATGACGCCTCAGTATTCTTGACATGTCTTACTCTTCTGTTAATATTCACAGCGTTCTCTATCGGAGGCTCTATGCCCGCCCGCTCGACCCAGCCACCCTGGGAGTTCCTGCTCTCGGCTTCCCGGAACTCCCTGCAGAGTTTTGAATTGTCGCGTCTGGCTCACGCCTCGAACTTGCGCAAGGAGATAACTGCCTTGATTGATCAATGGATGGAGGAGAACGCCGCTGCCATGCTGGCGCGCTGGCTTCTGGAGCAGCGGGAACGTGCCGGCCGGGCGCCGGAGATGCTTTCCCACGCCGAAGCCCGCGGCAATGTCGCGCATTCTGTGTCCGATAACTTTCTTACGGATCGAGACGCCTCGCACCGCGCTAACGGCGGCCCATCCTGAGGTTTTGCATGGTTTTTGCAGCTTGATCGACGCACCTGCTCTGGATATGTCGCCGATGCTCTGGTCCGCCTCGCTGCCCAATGGTGTGCCTCGTGGAGCCCGCGCAAACGCGCCGTCAGCTCTCGCGGAAAACTTCCTCGCCAGAGCGTCGCACCTTTGCGTCCAGCCGCCCGTTGCCATCCGCATCCCGCCCTCCTCCAATGAAAAGCCGCTCCAGACTTACGTCTTGGCTTCTTTTTATAGGTTATGAGTCACCGTTTTTCGGAGGCTGTGACAAACGCTACTCAAGTGGGCGCAGAAATAGGTGCAGAATTCGAAAAGCAGGATATACGTGAAGTGTGGGGGCCGCTGTTACTTTGCGGCAGTTGGCAGCGGCGGGCTGTTTCTCGAGAAGCTGTTCTTTGCGGTAGATCAAGGAATTTATGTCGTACGTGGCAAGCTCAAAACCATGCCCGTGGGTAATGGCGTCCGTGGGGCACGCTTCAACGCAGTAGCCACAGAAAATGCAGCGGCTGTAATCGATATTGTAAACGCTGGCGTAGCGCTCTCCCGCGGAGATGCGGCTGGCGTCGGTATTTTCAGCAGCTTCGATGTAGATGCAATTGGCCGGGCAAGCGGCTGCGCAGAGAAAACATCCCACGCACTTCTCGAGGCCGGACTCGTCGCGGTGCAAAACATGGATTCCGCGATAGCGCGGCTGAAAATGCACGGGCTCGAAGGGGTAATTCTCCGTGACCGTCTTCCGGAACATGTTCCGGAACGTCACGCTGAACCCCTGCACCAGCGTGGTGAATGTCTCGCCGACTTCTCGAAGGATGGATGCCATGAACTAGGAGTCTAGCAAACGGCCCGCGCACGGGCAAATAGGTATGTTCGCATGGAAAAATGGATCGTTCAGGCCTTCAAGGCGTCAATGATTTGCTTGCCGTGAAACCGCCCGTTTTCGATAAAAATGTCGCCGGTGTGCCGTCCGCCGATGACCACGCCCGCCAGATGGATTCCCGGCACGTTGCTTTCGAGCGTATTCGGATCAAGCGCAGGCTTTCGCGTGTCGGGATCGAGTCGAACTCCGAGGCTTTCGATGAATGCATAATCAGGGTGATAGCCGGTCAGCGCAAACACTTGTTTCGCTGGCAATCGCTTCTCGCCCGCGCCATTCTGCACAATGACTTCGTCCCTGGTGATCTGTTTTACGCGCGTCTCGAAGAGCGCCTTGACTTGCCCTGCTTTGATCCTGTTTTCGATGTCAGGGCGCACCCAATACTTGATCGAAGCACCGAGCTCCGCGTGGCGATGCACGAGGGTAACGCGTACTCCATTACGATAAAGGTCCAGCGCGGTTTCCGCCGCGGAGTTCTTGCCTCCGATCACCACGACATCCTGGTTCCAAAATTCGAATGGTTCCGTGTAGTAGTGCGAGACGTGGGGCAAATCCTCTCCCGGAATGCCCATCACATTGGGGAGATCGTAGTAACCGGTCGCGACAGCGATTTTCCTCGAAGTGTAGCGAGATTCGATTCCCTTCTCCGTCTGGGTTACCACCGTGAAGTTGCCGTCGTGCCCGTCCACTCGCAGCACGCGCTCAAAAAGCCGCAACTCTAATTCGTAGTGCTCCGCCGCCTTTCGGTAATACTTCAATGCCTCGACGCGCACTGGCTTTTCCGCCGCGCTGATCAGCGGAAGGTCGCCGATTTCCAGGAGCTCGGGCGTGGTGAAAAACACCATATTGACCGGGTAGTGGTAAATCGAGTTGCACAAGCAGCCCTTGTCGATGACCAACGGTTTCATTCCCGCGCGCTTCGCCTCGATGGCGCAGGCCAGCCCGGTAGGTCCCGCACCAATGCAAATAATGTCGTAAGTTGTCATAACATTTTTAGTTTGCCGGGAGTCCTATGGAATTGCAAATCCGGAGAGAATTACCGCGTTGGCGGCATCTCCAATAGATCAGTCAGTTCCCGCCGAAACAATTCCAACTCTTGCAGCCGCTCCGAAGTAGCGGGCAGTTCGGTCTTCTTCCAGACAAACTCTTCGGCGGGACCGCGCTTGAGCCTAACGCTGAGATTCCCATCTACGAGGTAGGACGGCGGAGCGAGCAGCTTCAATCCGCCGTTGGGTATCGGAGACAGCACTGCCGCGCACTCGCCTCGCCGCACGCACAAAGCGCTCTCATACGGAGGAATCGCAATCGGCCGAAAGCCCGCCGTAAAAAGCCTCTCCAGACACCTTCATCTGCTGAGGAGTGAATTCGACCATCTAAGAAGTTCGTAGGGGCACGGCATTGCCGTGCCCGTCTTCAATACAAGCTGAATTGACTAAGCCGCCGTCGAATCCGCTGCTCGAGGAAGTTCCCTCAAGCTGCGAGAGAATCTCGCGCAGCGTGACAATCAGCTCATCCCGCGAGACGTGGCTCTTCTTAAACTGTATGCGAAACCGGAAGCTCTCGTTCTCCGGCTCAAACTGAAAGATGAACGGCTGCGGCCGCTGCGGACCGCCCTGCTCATCGCGGCGTTCGCGCCGGGCTTCATCGCGCGTCAACCCGCCTTGCATAATGCGGTGCATCATCTCGATCATTTTCTTTTCAGTCGGCTGCCGCGCAATCTGCAGCAGCAACGATTTTGAAATGATCCCATGCTCAACGCACTTCTTGCGCAACGACTCCGGAATATTCCTGAGCGAGAGCGTTTCCGTAACCGAAGACCGCGCGCGCCCAATTTTCTTCGCCACGTCTTCATGCGTATATTCAAATTGCGTCGCCAAACGGTGCAAGCCCGTCGGCTTCCTCAAACGGCGTCAGATCTTTGCGCTGAATGTTCTCAATCAGCGCGATTTCCAGCGTTTCCGCATCGTCCGCCATTTTCTCGATGCAAGGAACTTCGCGCAAGCCCGCCGCGCGGGAAGCGTGGTAACGCCGTTCGCCGGAAATGATGTAGTAGCAATCCTCGCGCGGGACAAACCGCACCAGCAGCGGCTCGAGCACGCCTTTCTCGCGGATCGATTCCGAAAGTTCGCGCAAATCTCCCAGCGCCTTGCGCGGCTGATCCGGATTGGGGCGGATCTGATCCACGGGGATCATCCGTCCCACCGCTGCTCCGCTGTAGCTCGTCAGTGATTCGACGTAGTGCGCGTCATGCCGCATCTTCAGCGTGACGGGTAAGCCTGCTCTCTTCAACACGTTGGATAACCTCCCCTGCCAGTTTCTTGTACTCGATGGCGCCCGGTGATTTCGGCGCAAACGTTAAAATCGTTTCTTTGTAAGCCGGACTCTCTTCCAGCCGCACGTTCTTGCTGATCTTGGTCTTGAAAAGCACCTCGCCAAAAACCGTGCGAATCTGCCCATGCGTATCGCGCGAAATATTCGTCCGCTTGTCAAACAAGGTGATCACCACGCCCAGAACTTTCAGCCCGGGATTAGGCCGCGCCCGGATTCGTTCGTACGTTTCGAGCAGGTCGTCGGTTCCTTCAATCGCAAAATACGCCGCTTGAATCGGCACCAGCAAATGCGTCGAAGCCACCAGAGCATTCACCGTCAAAATTCCCAGCGAAGGCGGCGTATCCAGCACGATGTAATCGTATTCCTTCAAAATCGGCGCCAGCGCGTCCTTCAATCGGTACGGCGCGTCGAACTGCCCCGCAAGAACCTGCTCCAGTTTTGCCAGCGCCAGCCGTCCCGGCCCAAGAAACAGCAGCGGATCTTTCGTCGTCTTGATCACCGCCGCCATCGTCGCGCGGCTCTCGCTCAGCACATCGAACATCGACGCGGCGATTTCGCCGGAATTGTAAAATGCGATCGTGGAGTTCGCTTGCGGATCGAGGTCAATCAAGAGCGTGCGCTTGCCGCGGTGCGCCAGGGCGGCGGACAAATTGATCGCCGTCGTCGTTTTTCCCACGCCGCCTTTTTGATTTGCAACTGTGATGATGGCAGTCATACGCTTCTGCCTCCGCCTATGCGCATGCTAAATTGCGCCGACGCGATCCGGCAACCAGGTCCCTATATGTGGGTGCTACGTGCAGAAAGCCCCCTAGCTCTAGGCCACTGTACGTTCGCAGCCCATTCCAGCGCAAGGAAAAAGTGGAAATTCACAGCATTGTCGGTGGAAAACTCGGAAGTTCTTTTTTGGGAAAAACGGCGCGCGTCGACCGTAAAACCTTTATTGTCGCAGCTTCGCGAAAAATACAATGGCAAGCGCTAAAGAAAACGAGGCAGAAAATGAATGTCGAGCTTTACCTAAAACTCCACGCCCCAAAATTCCATGGAAGCCTCTTGCAGCTCAAGCCCCAGCTCCCATCCCGTCCGTCCTTCGTGGCCGCGCCAGATCAGCACCGCTTCGCACGCATTTTTGTTGATGAGATTGACGAGAAGCAGTCGCTGCCCTACTTGAAAGTTTTGCGGAATCACTGCGAGGCACCCCTTCGTGCTGGTGTCCACCGTGTAGCCTTCCGCGCGCCTCGCCTGGCCAGACTCCGCCCATTCCACTGCCACCGGCACTCGCGAATTCACGCGGATTCCCGCCCTGGCATTTTGCATTCGTTCGTCAAATCTCGATACATTGCTTAGGGCCACGTTTGTCTCCTGAATTGGCCATTCCAAAATTCCCCTTATTCCTTGCCAATTGCTTACTTATCGCGAAGTCTGATGGAAGGCTCTGTCAGCAAGCGCACACAATCCGCATGGTCTCCAAAGTACGGTTCGCAAACTCGTGGGTCAATGGGACTTCGGGTCTAGAACGCCCTCTAAGTTACTGTCCGTTTGCTCCTTTCCGGGGCCCCGCTTACACTCATTCTTTTGCCTTTCACCCATGATCCAGCTCAAAACTCTTCGGACCCAACTCGGCCCCACCCTGCGGCTAGCCCTGCCGCTCGTTCTCGCGGAACTGGGCTGGATGACTATGGCCATCGTGGACACCATGATGGTCGGCCGTCTTCCGAACAGCGCGGTAGCCATCGCCGCCGTAAGCCTGGGTGGAATCCTGGTCAACGTTCTCGCCATGTTTGGCGGAGGGTTGCTTATTGGGCTGGATACACTGGTCTCGCAGGCCTTCGGCGCCGGCGAGCGCGAAGACTGTCATCGGTCTCTTCTTCATGGCATCTACCTAAGCTTGGTTCTTGCGCCGTTACTGATGATCCCCGTTTGGTTTTTTGAACCGCTCCTTCGCGCCATGAAAATCGCGCCAGACGTGGTCGCACTTGCCGTTCCCTACTCGAGGGCACTGGCCTGGGGAATGCTCCCTCTGCTCCTCTATTTTGCTGTCCGGCGTTGCATGCAGGCTATGAACATGGTTCGCCCGATCGCTTTCGCGCTGATCACCGCCAACCTCATCAACGCCGGCGGCAACTTGATTCTCATCTACGGCAAACTTGGCGTTCCCGCCATGGGCGCCGTGGGCTCTGGATGGTCCACTTCCTGGTCACGCATTTACCTCTCGGCGCTCCTCGTCGGCTATCTCTTATGGTACGACCGGCGGCATCGCACGCGCCTGCTTCGCACGCCCATCCATCCCGAATTGCACCGCATCCGGCGTCTCATCGCTCTCGGCCTTCCTACCGCCCTGCAAATCACGCTCGAGGTCGGTGTTTTCGCGTTCGTGACAGCCCTGATTGGCCGGCTCGGCGCCGTCGCCCTCGCCAGCCACCAAATCGCGCTGAACACCGTCTCCTTCACGTACATGGTGCCACTCGGCGTTTCTTCCGCTGCGGCGGTGCGCGTAGGC
Source organism: uncultured Acidobacteriota bacterium (assembly GCA_963804545.1). Classification (GTDB taxonomy): domain Bacteria; phylum Acidobacteriota; class Terriglobia; order Acidiferrales; family UBA7541; genus Acidiferrum. The sequence continues at coordinate 670,206 of CAWDQW010000002.1, read as the reverse complement.
CAGGCCATCGGACGCAAGGATCCTATAGGCGCCGGAGACGCCGGCGACACAGCCATTCTTCTTGGTGCCGGCTTCATGACCTGTATGAGCATCGTTCTGCTCGTCGTCCCGCGCTGGATCGCACGCGCCTTCACCCCCGATGAAGCCATCATCAGGAACACCATCTCTCTGCTCGCAGCCGGTGCCGCCTTTCAGTTGTTTGATGGCATCCAAACGGTCGCAACCGGCGCACTCCGCGGCTTGGGAGACACGCGCACGCCCATGCTCTGTCACTTCACGGCGTATTGGATCATCGGTCTGCCCCTGGGCGCTTGGCTCTGTTTCCGCGTGGGGTGGGGAGCCTTCGGCCTCTGGGCCGGGCTTAGCCTGGCGCTAATCCTGATCGGAGTGGTCTTGCTCCTCGTTTGGCGCCAGAAGGTTCAAACGCTCCTGCTTTCGAGTTCTTAGCATCAGAGATTCGCACGGATACCGCGGAGCAGCCTTGCCCAACTTCAGCTCTCTCTTGCCTGGCGGGCGCTATTTAGTCTTTAAAAATCAAGGCTCGCCACTGGCTGCTTGCACCTGAATCCGCCAAGCCGTTGGATGGAAAAAGCGGATGGAACGGAGGCGACGCCGGGAATCGATATTTTTCTTAACTTGAACGGCAGTAATCCGCACATCGTCTCCTGATCTAAATAGTCAGTTTCGACGTCTACTACTGGCGTGCTGAGGACGTAGGAAGTGTGCGATACCGCTACGGCTTTTTTGAAGAAATCAGCCCACGAAGTGAACAACGACGGATCATTCGGAAACGGCCGGACTATCGTGATCGTACTTACGGCGGCAGAGCCTGTCGCCTTACCGTCAGCAATACTGGCCACGATGGTTCCAGTCTGAGCCTCGTATCGAATCGTTGTGTTAATTTCATCGCCCGGGTTTACCTCGACGATGTTCCCAGTCTGCGCGTAAGACGTGGAAGTCTTCGCGTTGTACCAATAGTATTGCGCCTCGATTGCCCAAGTGCTCCGCTGGCTCCATGAAGGCTTAAAGTTTGCGTCGCTGGCATCGAGCACACTCCCAAGAATCAACTCAGGCACAATCTGGTTAAATCGGTAGACTGACAATTTGTAAGCTCCGGTGCTTCCGTAGGCGTCAAAATCGACGTCTCCCCATTGATAGACTGTTCCCACTTTGTAATTCCAGGTCCGTGACTTCGGTAGCGGAGGAACTGTAAATTGATATTGAAGAGTCCAGTTTTCGGTGGCAGATAATTTTGAAGTTGTTTGGGAGTAAATTTGCAAGCGATAAACGGGATTTACGGGCTCCGGTCTTGGCATTACGGCCGCAGTTGCCGTCGCCCCTATGGAAGCCTTTGGTATCGTCGTGGATTTAGTTGTCGCTGTTGGCCCACGCCAAACCGGGGATAAGCTCGGCACGATTACGCCGGCCATCCACAAGCAAACGCAAATTCGTTTCAAGATATTCCCTGGATCCAGTGTGAGATTCAGACATCAAAAGCAGAATGTGGGATCTATTCCCTTTGGGCGCCAGGACGCAAGGCTACATCTTGTAGCGGCCGAGGTCGTCGTCGGAGAGGCCTTCGAGCCAGTTGCGCAGTTGTTCGTTGGTGCTTCGTTCCGTGATCGCGTTCGAAACTTTCGAGTTCTTCAGCACTTCTTCATCCACAAAAATCGGGCAATCCACACGCAACGCCAGCGCCAGCGCGTCGCTCGGCCTCGAATCTATCGTCATCATCTGCCCGTCGCGCTCCACCCAAATCAACGCGTAAAACGTATCGTCCTTCAGGTCGTTCACCACAATTTTGCGAACCTGCACATCCAGCCCAAGCAGAACATTTTTCAGCAAGTCGTGCGTCATCGGCCGCGGCGTCTGCACCTTCTCGATCTCCAGCGCTATCGCGTTGGCCTCATACACGCCAACCCAAATCGGCAGAATCGCCTGTCCCTGCACATCCTTCAACACCACGATGGGCATGTTTGTCACGGGATCCATCATCAGGCCGCGGATTTTCATCTCCACTTCCATCTGACCTCCCGTGGTAGCACTGACTTCAGTCTGTGCTCTGAAAAGGTTCGCCCGCCCTGCAGCCGCAAATCGCCGTCCTAGAGAGCCTGCTCCCCCGACAAACCATTCGGAGTCGCTCCCGTCACCAGAACCTGCACGTACTTTCCCAGAAGCGCCTGCTCTTGGGAAGAGAAATTTATAACGCGATGGCAGGAAGTATGTCCCGACCACTGATTCTCTCGCCGCGATTTTCCGCTGACGAGCAACTCGAACCTCTCCCCCACCATCGCCGCGTGCCGTACCGCCTGTACCTCCCGCTGCTTTTCCTGCAAAACAGCCAGCCGCCTGCTCTTCTCTTCCTCCGGAATGGCGTCGCTCATCCTTAGCGAAGGCGTATGTGGCCTCGGCGAATATTTGAACGAGAAGATCGCGTCGTACTTCACCGCCTCGAGCAAGCTCAGCGTCTCCCCGAGGTCTTCTTCCGTCTCGCCGGGAAACCCCACAATAATGTCCGTCGTAATGCTTATCGGCCGTTTCGCTCCGCGTATCAGCGCTATCCTGTCCAAATACTCGCCGCGGCTATAAGTCCTCTGCATCGCCCGCAGCACCTTCGTCGATCCCGATTGCACCGGCAAGTGCACGTGATTGCAAAGCTTCGGTTGCGCATCAATGGCATCCACGATGTCTCGCGTAAAGTCGCTGGGATGCGAGGTAGTAAAACGCACTCGGCGCATTCCCGGCTCGTCGGCCACCGCCAGCAGCAATTCAGAAAATTTCATCTTCCGCCCGGTCGGATCGGCGTAAGAGTTTACGGTCTGCCCCAAGAGCTGCACTTCGGAATAACCAAGCTCCGCAAGTTGCCGCACTTCGCGTAAAATCGAATCGCTGGCCCGGCTCCGCTCCGGCCCCCGCGTGTAAGGCACCACGCAGTACGAGCAAGCCTTGTCGCAGCCCTCGATGATCGTCAAATACGCCCGCCACGGATTGTCGCGCCGCGTCACCGGCGTCTCGAACGTCTCGTCCGTGTCCGTGTCCAGCCCAGTGACGCGCTGATTCCCTGCTTCCACTTGCGCCAGCAGCTCTGGCAGTTTGCTGTAGCTCGCCGAACCGCACACCAGGCTCACCCACGGCGCGCGCCGGAAAATCTCTTCGCCCTCTTGTTGCGCCACGCATCCCAGCACGCCGATGATCCGGCCATCATTTTGTTTAACCCCAAACTCCCCGAGCCGCGAGAAAACCTTCTGCGCCGCCTTCTCTCGAATACTGCACGTGTTGTAAAGGATCAGCGAAGCCGCTTCCGGCGATTCCACTTGCTGGTACCCGCGCGAAAGCAAAACTCCGGCGACTTTCTCCGAATCATGGTCGTTCATCTGGCAGCCAAACGTTTCCAGAAAAAAAGTTCCGCGCAGCGCGCTAGGCTGCGCCCCCAGCGCCGACGCTACAGCCGACGACGTCCCTTCTCGACCGCCGCCCGTCAATCTCTCCAACCCGATATCAAACGTTTTGCTCATCTCTGTTTGAAGCGGTGCCGCATGCCGCGCCGCTTCATCTAATTCGCAGTTTAACACACCTCCTTTACCTCCTTTATTTCCTTAACTTCCTCTACCTCCCCAATTCTTCGTGTATCCAAAGAGGCAGCACTCTTTTTATCTTCTGCATCTCATTTGTTTGACCACCCTGTAGGCGTGTGCTACGTTTCTGAAGTCGGAAAATTTAGCTCTGACTGAGAGGTTGCACCATTCTTCTGTTCGCCACGGTCTTTATCGCCGATCTCGGTAACATTCTTGGACAAACGGGCTGGGTCGCCCGCGGCATTTTGCTCCTGCTCGGCATTTTTTCCATCGTTTCCTGGGCCATGATCTTTCAAAAGCTCGGCCTCTTCGGCCGGGTTCGCCGTCAAAGCGACCAATTCCTCCGCATTTTTCGCGCCACCAAGGGCGTAGCCAACCCGCAAGCGCTCGCTTCCGCGGGCTCGCCGTTCGCATCGGTCTATGCCGCCGGTTATCGCGAACTCTTAAGTCAGGTCGGCACTGGAAATCCCCAACCCACTGGAAAATTGAAGAGTCTCCAAGCGGTCACTGTGAGCATGCAGCTCGCTTCCGCCGAAGAAGTTCGCCGGGTTGAAAAAGGTATGTCCTGGCTGGCCACCACCGGCTCCGTAACGCCCTTCATCGGCCTCTTCGGCACCGTCTGGGGCATCATCGACGCCTTCTCCGGTCTTGGAAACGCGGGCGCCGCGAGCCTCCGCGCCGTCGCTCCGGGCATCGCCGAAGCGCTCATCACCACGGCCGCCGGCCTTTTCGTCGCCATACCGGCAGTTATCTTCTACAATCATTTTTTGCAAAATATTCGCGATCTAGCGCAGCGCCTCGACTCCTTCGCCCTGGAAGTCGGAGCCCAGATCGAAAAAACGTTTACCTGAGGCCATTTTTGGTCAGCTTTATGAACCTCCGAACAAATTTCGCAGCCACCCGAATGGTTGCGCCGATCCTGTGGGAGTGCCGGACTCCCGGCCACCTGGCTCTTGTTTTTTCCGAACTTTCAACTTTCAACCTTCAACTTTTAACCTCCTAATCCCATGCCCCAACTCTCCAAAACCACCCAAAGCACCCTCTCCGAGATCAACATGGTCCCGTTCATCGACGTTGTTCTCGTGCTCCTCATCATTTTCATGATCACCGCGCCCATCCTGCAGTCCGGCATCGAAGTCGACGTCCCGAAAACCACCACGGTCAAGGAAATCAATGAGCAGCGGCTCGTCATTACTATCGATAAGTCTCAACGCGTCTATCTGGGCGACACTCCCATCAACATTCACCAGCTCGGCGCCCAAGTGAAAGCCCAGCTTAAAAAACCCCAGGACTCCGTTTTTCTCCGCGCCGATGAAACCATTCCCTTCGGCACCTTCGCGAAGGTCATAGACACTTTGCGGCAATCCGGCGTCAGTAATATTAGTATTGTTACGGAGCCCTTAACGGAACGCGCCCGTACGCGCTAAGCTCGTATGCACTGAACATGTCCACCGCCGCCAACTCGGTTGATCGCTTCGCGGCCCCCTCGGTCGAAGACCTCGACCTCCGAAAGTTCCTTGTCTATTCCGTGGTCCTTCACGTCTTCCTCGTGCTCTGGATCGCCGTCTCGATCTACCTCCAGATGCGTGGTCCAGAGTGGGGTGACATTGGCGGAGTCAACGGCAGCGTCAATGTAAAACTTGTCGGCCCGGCCGCTGGCATTCCCATGCCGCCGCAACCTATTGTCACAGACAGCAAGGCCGCCGATCCCACAAAGGGCTTGTGGAAGGAAGAACCCAAACCGAAGCCCGAGCCTCCCACGCCGGCCGAAAAAGTTCCGGTCTTCAAGAACGATAAACCCAAGCCGATTACCCACAAGTCCAAGGTGGACGAACCCAAAGTGCCCCCTCCCGACAACGCCGTCAATTATGGCCACAACGGCTCTCCCAATCTTCCCACAGGTTTTGCTCCCACTCCCGGCGGTGGCTCCGGCCCGGTTTCCGTACAAGGCCAGGGTGGCGGAGATTTCGCTTCACGTTATGGCTGGTACATCGAAGCCGTGCGTCGCAGCGTCGGGCAGAATTGGCTCCAGACGACCATTGATCCCGCCGTCCGCGCCGCCCGCCAAGCCCATTGCGTCATGAACTTTCGCATCAATCGAGATGGAAGCATCTCTAACGTCCAGATGGCGCAATCCAGCGGCAATCTCTCGATGGACAATTCCGCCCGCCGCGCGCTCGACGGCATCCGCTTCGGTCCGCTGCCCAACGACTACAGCGGCAACAGCGTGGACGTCACATTCGATTTTGATTTGTCTTTGACACACTAAAGCCGCCCTTCCACTGTCGTTCTGAGCGGCTACAAATCCGGAGGTCAAGGTGCTACTGAAGTTTAAAGTCCTTATCGGTCTGGTTGTCGCAGCGCTCCTCACCCTAGTCGCTATCCCCGCCAGTGCACAGCAAGGGCACCAAGCTTGGTTCCGCACCGGCACTGGCCTCGGCGTGGAAAAAATTCGCCTCGCCGTCGCCGATTTCAGCCCTCGCGCCGACAACGCCAAAACCCATTCTCAGCAATTCACGCAAATCGTCCGCGATGACCTCGAATTCAGCGGCATCCTCGAAATGATTAGTCCTAGCTTCTATCCTGCGCAATCCCCCACGCAGCCCGGCGAACTCCAACGCGCTTCCTGGACCGATCCCCAAGTCAATGCCCACTACGTCGCCTTTGGCAATCTCACGGAAACCACGTCCGAAGTCGCCATCCAAGCCTGGCTCTATGACGTCACCAGTCCTTCCACCGAGTCTGTCGTCGGCAAAATCTATCGCGGCGCTCCGACCGACGCCCAGGTCCGCAAATTCGCCCACCAATTCGCCGACGAAATCATCTTCAAACTCTCCGGCGGCCAGGCCGGCATCGCCTCCACCCAAATCGCCTTCATTAGCTCCCGCACCGGCGCGAAAGAAGTCTGGGTCATGGATTACGACGGCGCCAACCAGCACCCCCTCACGAATCTCCGCACTATCTCGCTCATGCCCCGCTGGTCCCCCGACGCCTCCCGCATCGCTTTCACCTGTTATCTGCCCTACAACGGTGTCGTGAACGCCCAGATCTGCATGTACTCCATGGATGCCGGCAAAGTCATCTCTTTCCCCCGTTACCGCGGCACGAACAGCGCTCCCGCCTGGTCGCCCGACGGCACGCAAATCATGTTCTCCTCCTCCATGCTCGGCAATCCCGGAGCTTTTCGTCACCGACATCAATGGCGGCAAACCCAAGCGCCTCACTTTCGCCAACGGGCGGCAGCACTTCGCCCGCCTGGAACCCCAAGACCGGTCAATCCGTCGCGTTCGTCAGCGACCGCGGCGGCATCCCCAAGCTCTACATGATGAATGCCGACGGCACGGGCGTGAACCTCATCGATCTTCCGGACAAAGGCTATCTCATCGATCCCGCCTGGTCGCCCAATGGCCAATTGCTGGCTTTCAGTTGGCGCCGCCCTGACGGCAACTACGATATCTACGTCATGGACCCGACTGCTCCCGAGCACCTCATCAACATCACGCCGGACTCGGGAACCCGCAACGAGCGCCCCAGCTGGGCTCCCGACGGCCGCCACATCGTCTTCGAATCCACGCGCACCGGCCCGCGCCAGATCTGGTCCATGCTGGCCGACGGCTCCCAACCTCACCAGCTCACCTTCGAAGGCCACAACGAGTCGCCCAACTGGTCGCCGAAGTAAAAATAAGCTGTCCTCAAGTTTCTCGAAACTTTCCCCGTGCCGCGTGCATCAGTATCGATGGCGGTCGGTCATTCTCCTAATCCTGGTTTTGGGTGTTGTCATTTGCGATTTTTTGTAGCAATTGTCTGTATACGATGTATATTATATCGTGCTACGATGTATTTGCCTTTACCCAGCCCGCTAGTGATAGGATGACGCCTCTGGTGGGACGCATAAGGAATTCTTGGGATTCTTACGCTGAGGAGGATTCGAATGATTCGGGTTTCTAGCTCTCTGTACCGCGGGGCCATGTTCACTGCCATGCTGGCATTTGTCTTTGTAGCAGGTTGCAAAAAGAAACAAGTCAACACGCCGCCGCCACCGCCGCCGCACCGCCTGCGGCCGCTCGCCCGACCGTTTCGCTGCAGGCCAACCCAACCTCCATCAACACCGGCGATTCCACCACGCTGAGCTGGACTTCCACCGATGCCACGCAGCTCACCATTTCTCCGGGAGTAGGCGCGGTCACGGCTCAGGGCTCGACGAGAGTCACTCCGTCCGACTCCACGACCTACACCATCACCGCCAGCGGTCCCGGCGGCTCGGCTGATTCCAGCGTCCGCGTCACCGTAGTGCGCCTCCGCCTCCGCCACCTCCACCGGCTGGCCACCACGATCGACGAACTCTTCCTCAAGGAAGTTCGCGACGCCTACTTTGACTTCAACAAAGCCGACATTCGTGCCGACGCCCGCGAGGCTCTCGCCAAGACTGCTGACTTCCTGCGCAATTATCCGCAAATCAAGGTCACCGTCGAAGGCCACTGCGACGAGCGCGGTTCCACCGAATACAACCTCGTTCTCGGCGACCGCCGCGCCACCGCCGTCAAGAACTATCTCGTCTCTCTCGGCATCTCCGCCGACCGCATCAATACGACGAGCCTGGGCAAAGAGAAGCCCTCTCTGCACGGAGAGCACCGAGGAATGCTGGCAGAAGAACCGCGTCGGCCGCTTCGTCCGCGTGCCGTAACGCGAGGCACAACCTCGTAACTGTTCGATGACCGAAAGAGCCGCGTGGCCGAGCATTCTCTTGCTCGCGCGCGGCTCTTCCTATTAAAGTGAATGAAGAGCCGGGCCATGGTGCTCGATCCCTGTTTCAAGCCGCTCCGTGTTGGCTCGCAATACTTTCTTTTCGGCTTTGGGTTACATCTAAGTAGTAGGAGTATCTGAGGAGGTTCTGTTCATGAAAATCCGCAACATCGTCATTTTTGCGGCCGCTATTTTTGCCGGCGCGCTCGGCGGCAGCCTCATCGGCCCGCGCCCGGCGGAAGCCGTCGCCCGTGAAATCATCGACCTGCAGCGCGACGTCACCACCCTTCTTCAGGGTCAGAAAGACATGACCACGCAAATGACCCAGGACCACACCGTCCTCAAAACTCTCGTCGAGCAAGCCAGCGACAACGTCGGCAAGCTCAACGCCACCATGGGCAGCGTCCAAAAATCCGTTCAGGACGTCCAAGCCAACTCCGGCGCTCGTCTGGACACCATGTCCACGCAAGTCCAGGGCCTCTCGGACAATTTCGAAGAAATTAAATCGCGTCTCGGCAAACTCAATCAGCAGCTCGTCGACCTGCAAAGCGCCGTCCAAAGCATCGACGCCAAGGTTTCCGGCTCTGCCCCCGCGAGCACCGTTCCCGGCGCCATTCCTAACACCAACCCGCGCCCATCGAACGACGCAGGTTTCGCTCCACCCGCTGGGAGCAGCGCGTTTCCCCCGCGTCTGCTGCGTCCCCCGCTCCCTCCGCCGACATGCTCTATTCCAACGGCCTGCGCGACATCACCAGCGGCAAATACGATCTCGCTCGCCAGGAATTTCTCGACTATCTGAAGTATTACGGCGACACCGACCTCGCCTCCAACGCCCAATTTTATCTCGGCGAAATCGCCTACTCTCAAAAGCAATATCAGGACGCGGTTTCCGAGTACGACAAAGTGCTCACTGTCTATCCGAAAAGCTTCAAGCTCGCCCCCGCTCACCTCAAAAAAGGCATGGCCCTCATCGAGATCGGCCAAAAAACTTCCGGCGTCCGCGAGCTTCGCGAAGTCATCCGCCGCTATCCCGGCACCGAAGAAGAACGCCGCGCCCGCGCCAAACTCAAAGAACTCGGCGTCGCCGCCGACTAACCGCAATTCCCTCCCGGCCCCATTCCCATCCGCGAAACTCCCCTTCCCAGCTTCCCCGGCCCATCCTTCCTTTTCTTCTCTGCGAAACCTCCGCGCCCTCTGCGTCTCTGCGTTATCTTTGCTCTTCTCTTTTCTTCCCGCTAACTATCCCCCCACCACCAACCGATCAATCCTCTTAACCACATCCCGCAAATACGCCTCATCTCCTCCATCCAATTCCGCAATCACGCTGCCCGAATATCCCACCTCCGCAAACGCCTGCCGCACCGCCGCCCAATCCACATCTCCATCCCCCAGATTCACCCAAGCGTACCCGTCTGGTTTCCGCTTGAAATCTTTCAAGTGCACTTTGTAAATGCTCTTCCCCAATGTCCGGATCCAGTCTTGCGGATACCCGTAAAGCACCACATTCCCCACATCAAACCACGCCTTGATCCACGGACTCTCAAATTCCCCAATATACTTCTTCATCTCCAGCGGACTCAGCAAAAACTTGTTCCACACTTCCTCCAGCGCAATCACCACATTCAATTCCGCAGCCATCGGTATCAGCTCGCGAATCTTTTTCTGCGACCGCGTCCACGCCTCCAAATACGAAGTCTCCGCATTCACCACCGCCGGCACCAGCAGCACCGCATCCGATCCCCACACCTTCGCATTCCGCAGCGACGTCCTCATGCCCTCCATGCTCTTCGCCACCACCGCCGCGTCCCCCGACGACAGCGGATACTTCCAGTGGTCCATATTCATCACCGAATCGATGCGAATCCCCGCCGCGTCCGCCGCCTTCTTCATCTCTTCCGCTTCATGCATGTCCGGAGTCGTCGGCGCCTGCACCACCTCAAATCCCACATCGCGCGCCATCTTAAACCGCTCCGCATGGCTCAACTTGCCGGGCAACATGTCATACACAAGCCCCTTCTTCACGCGCAACGGCCCGCCAGCCGCGACCGCGTTCAGCCCGCCAGCCAACATGCGGCCGCCAATTCCCGCCACACATGCCGCCCCAATCCCCGCTCTCACAAACTCCCGCCGCGTAGTCCGTCCCATCTCGCTCCCTCTTCTCTGCGAAACCTCTGTTAACTCTGCGCCTCTGCGTTATCCTTTTTTTCGACCGCCACCAGAAAAATTGTCATTTCGACCGAAGCAGGCCGACGCCTTTTCCTCACGTTCGCTTCCTGCGAACGTGTCGGCCTGCGCAGTGGAGAAACCTCTCTTTCTTTCTCATCCCAATTTCTCCAAATCAATCCCCGACTCCCAAGCCTCCTTCGACTTCCACTGCTCCTCCCACGTCACTTCCCTCCCCGTATAAGCCGCCGTCCGCGCCATCATGCACGACACCGCCGACTCCACCCCCTTCTCCGCCTGATTATGAAATTTCCCCGAAGTAATACTCTCCACAAACAGCTTCTTCTTCTCCGCATCCGCAAACTCCAGGTTCGACGTAAACTTCCCCGTCGCCGAAAATCCCTGCTCATCCTTCACCGGAATCAACGGCGTCTGCCACGCCTCGTCCCCCCAAATCCCCAGCGGCCCCGAGTACGGCGACTGCGACGTTCCCTTGGTCCCAAAAAATCTCTCCGTTACGTCCCACCACCCCTTCGCAAATTGCGTCGAGCTGAACGTCACATCCACTCCGCCCGGATACGTAAACACCACGTTGTAATTCCCGTAGACATCTCCATCCACCGGCCGACCCAGCCGCCCTCCCGTGCCCGACACCTTCACCGGATGCCCCTGCAAAATCCAGTTGCAAATATCAATCACGTGGATGTTCTGCTCCACGATAATGTCCCCCGAAAGCACGCGGTCATACACCCAGTTCCGCAGCCGCCATTCGGTCTTGGAAGCCCCTGGCCACTTCGGCCGGTCCAGATACCCCGACAAATAATGCGCCTCTCCGCAAACAATCGTCCCCAGCTCCCCGCCATGAATCCGCTTCACCAACTCCACAAACGGGGGACAATCCCGAATCTGAAATCCCACATCCAGGCTCAGCTTCCCCTCAGCCCGCTTCCCAATCTCAATCACCTTCTTCGCCCCCGGCACATCCACCGCCACCGGCTTCTCGCAGTACACATGCTTCCCCGCCGCCACCACCGCCTCCAAATGCTGCGGGTGATAATACGGTGGCGTAGCAATCACAATCGCATCCACTTCCTTCGAGTGCGCGATCGCCTCGTAAGCCTTTGGTCCCACAAAGCACTGCGCCGCATCGATCGCAGCAAATCCTTTCGCCGACTGCATCTTGTCGAACGCCCCGCGCGCCACATCCAACTGGTCCTGAAACATATCCGCCAGCGCCACCACGCGCGCCCCGCCCGTCTCAAACATATTGGTGGCATCCTCCGTCCCCCGCCCACCGCACCCCAGCAACCCCACCCGCACCGCCGAATTCGCCTCCGTCCCCCACACTCTCGCCGCCGGTATAAACATCACCCCTCCCACCGCCGCCGCCCCGCCAATAAACTCCCTCCGCCCCACTGTTTCCTTAATCGCTCCACCCTCTTCAAACTCTCGCATGCGTCTTCTCCTTGGCTAGCCTTGCAAAACGACGGCCATCGCTCACGCCCCGCTGTATCACATCCGTCACACGCCGCGCAACAAAGCCCGCAATCTGCCTTCACGCCCGTCTTCGAATTGTCCCTGCCTAACGCTCTCCCGCTTGGTCTTCTTGGTCGAATTTTGGCATAAGTTTGTTACGGGCGATGAAGTCAAAATACCTCGTCCGCTGCTCCATGCCGTAAAGATGGAGCAACGTAGAGGCTTGGTCGATCTGGTCCAGTCGCATTCCCAACTGCTGCGCCTTAGTTGCCCTTTGCTCGCTAGTGACTGCCCTAATCTCCCTAAGGTCAGAAGTCACACAGTCCGTGATCAGCCCTTCCCTGTCAGAGATTTCGTTCGATGTGAGAGCGCTCATCATCTTGCGTATCTCCGGACCGTACGGCCTTGAAACATCCGTTTGAGCTACCCAAAGGTTTACTTGAGCGTTGCAGACTGCCAGTGCCTGCGTAGGCTTGGTTTCTTCGGAAGCAGTTCCGACGGCGAGTGCGACAAATACTACGGGCAATGTGCCGATTCTCTTCTTCACGTCTCTGCTCCTCCTCCCTTTGGTTGACCAGTTTCCGTGTCGGGGCGTCCCACTCCCGCCTCGCTGTATCACAACCACGCGCACCACGCAACCCGACGGGCGGGTGGCCGCGCCTTAACTCTGGGGTGGCCTAACCTTTGTGTTTTTTATGTCTAGTCCCGAGACATTGTTTACAAAGGGTCGGCCACTCCCCGCATCCCTTGCGTTCCCGATGTACGTATGCCATGATATGTACAGTCCTGTACGTACAGCATGCGCTTTGAATGGGACGAACGAAAGAATATCCGTAATCGCGCAAAACACCGCGTGAGCTTCGAGACAGCGACACTTGTCTTCGAAGACCCGCGCGTCGTCAGCATCCTCGATCGCATCGAAGGAAACGAAGAGCGCTGGCACAGTATTGGAATGGCCGGCGGCGTGCTGCTCTTGCTGGTCGTACATACGTATCGAGGTGCGGAAAACGACGAACTGGCCCGAATTATTTCCGCCCGCAAAGCGACCCCGAGAGAGAGAACCATCTATGAAGAAGCTATCTAGAAAACAAGCAAAGGAACTAGCGGCGCTCGTCCGACTCGCCGACGATAAAATCGACCTCTCCGACGCCCCCGAGATCGCCAACTGGACCAACGCCGTAGTCGGCAAATTCTACCGCCCCATCAAACGCCCCGTCACCGTCCGCATTGACGCCGACATTCTCGCCTGGCTCCAACGCTCCGGCCCCGGCTACCAAACCCGCATCAATGCCCTCCTCCGCCAAGCCATGCACCCCACCCGGCGCCCCAACCGCGAAAAGCCCTAAAGCATGGCACAGACTTCAGTCTGTGCTCTCTCCCGGGCGACCGATCCTGCCCTTTCCCGGGTGCCCCAGGTTCGATTTTTGAACCTGGGTCTTGGGGTTCACTCCTCACCTGAGTCGACGCCTTTGTCCTATTTCGTCCAATCTTCCGTCTTCAAACTCTTAATCCGACGCAACGCTCCGTCCCCCGTAACCAAAATCACTCCTAACGCCATGGCATGCGCGGCGATCATCAAATCCATGCCTCCAGGCAACTGTCCTCTTAGTTCCAACTCCGTTCGCAGGCGCCCGTATTCTCGCGCCGCGGCAGAATCCCATGCGAAAATCGTCACTGTCAAAAAGAACTGCTCAAGCGCGACCTGCAGCGGTTTCGATCCTTTGCGCGTCGCGCCATAATGCAGCTCCCCTTCCGTCACCGCAGAAATTCCCAATTCCACGACAGGGATTTTTGCCAAGTGACGATCCATCGCCGCGCTTTTCTTGTTAATCAGGTAACTTGCGGCGTTTGTGTCCAGCAGATACCGCACGCTCATCCGAATAGCTCGCGCTTCTGCGGCGGCTCATCCTTGCGATCCGACATGAATTCGGCAAACGCCCGCGGATCAGCCTCGATCGCCGCGTCACGAATCCGAAAAAACTCGTCCCAAGACTCGGGCCGCTTCGACAAAATGACGTCCCCCGTCTTTTCATCCTTTCGAATGAACACTTCTTGCCCCTCAAACCGAAACTCTGCCGGCAACCGCACTGCCTGGCTTCTTCCATTGCGAAAAAGCTTCGCCGTCCTTGCCATGTTAAATACCCCCCTCCTTTTCATCTCGAATCCAACCCACAAGTGAAGTATATACCATGATATAGTCCACATGCAACGGCTCTACTCGCCCATCTCCCCGACAACAAAATCGACCTGTCCGACGCCCCAGAACTCCCCAACCGGCGGCTGGCCGATCCTGCCCTTTCCCTCAGAAATTCACAACGTAGTACCGCCAGCATAGTACGAAAGTTCCATTGGTGGTTCTGCCCCAAAGGAACAAAACACTCCCACGTTGGGGGCATCATGAGCATCACCACCGAAATTCTCAGCTTGCGGCGTGACCGGTCCAGCAGCGTAGCGGCTTTACTGAACGCCATCGAATGGGAGTGCGCCGCCGAAGACGATACGCGCACCCTTGCGCGAGGCTACGACGTACTGCGAATGGCCGACCTCGTCCTGCTGAACGTCGCCGCCCACGCAGCCGACGTTTTGGGCCAGCCGCCCGCCATCCCCAAAGCGCGCCGCGCTACGTTGTCACTCCGAAAGAAACGCCGCCGCCCAGACCCAGGCCAACTGCACCAGCGCCAGTTATTCGCGTAGCCCCCGCTACCTACCCCAAGGCACCCAACCGTCATTTCGACCGAAGCAGGGCGAGCCTTTTCCTTCACGTTCGCTTCCTGCGAACGTGTCGGCCTGCGCAGTGGAGAAACCTTTCTTAGGATTTTCCTCTCTAAGGCCAGATGCCCTAGGTTCGGTGTTTGAACCTAGATCTTGGAGTTCGTCCTCGCCTTGCCGAACCAACACGGCCCATGAAGCGTGCTATCGTTTGCCGATGGAGCCCCGCGTGAATGACCAGCGATTGCCCCTTCTGATTGTCTTTAGCGGCTTGTCGGGCGCTGGCAAGACATCCCTCGCTCGGGAGCTTGCTCGCCAGCTTGGCGCTGTCTATGTGCGCATCGACTCCATCGAGCAGGCTATTCTCCGTTCTCGGGCCGTCTGCGAGACCATCCGGGATGCTGGCTATAGCGTGGGCTATGCCCTCGCCGAGGACAATCTCTTCCTCGGTCAAACCGTAGTCGCAGACTCCGTTAATCCTCTTCAGGTTACGCGTGATGCCTGGGTCGCCATCGCTCATCGCGCGCAAGCAACGGCGCTTGAGATTGAAGTCACCTGCTCCGACGCAGAACTCCATCGCCAGCGTGTGGAAACGAGAAAGCCCGACACTCCAGGGCACCAGGTGCCGACCTGGCAGGAGGTCGTCTCCCGCGAATACGACTCATGGAATCGTGGCCGTATCGTCGTGGACACTGCGAACCGCAGCATTCCCGAAAATGTAGCCAAGCTTAGACAAGCCATCGCCGAGATCGCTCCCTAACTCTGGCGTAGCCTACTCATTGTGGTTTTTACAAAAGGCGAGCCACTGCCGTTTTTCGCGGCGCACTCCTGATCGCGAAGTCTATTCAGACTTATCTTTCATAGCCTTCACACTTGCTTTGACCAGTTTCTTCACCAACATCATTGGCGCTGGTTTCCCCACTGGAAAGTTCACAATGGCTTTTGTTGTGGCATAACCTGCAAGTTCCTTCCTATGCTTTTGTATTACGGAAGGGGGTACATGTAGCCGTACATGTGGTTTCTTGAAGCTGAACCAAGCAAACATCCCGTCATAATAATCAATTCCTGGATAGGAATATCCGGGCATCTGGAAGTAATCGGTGCGTTCCGTGGCGCCAGGCGCTGCCGCCCGTATGGCCGCTCTTATCTTCGCGAGATCGCCTTGCGCCTCTTTCGGACATCTTGCTATGTATTCATCTACCCCACTACGGTTGCGTTTTGTCACGGTTGCGTTCTCCCGTTGTCGTAGTGTTTTTTTCATTGTAATCGCCTCTGATTTCACCGGCCTGATTAGATGAAGGCGTCGGCTCAAACGCTTCGGCCCCGGCTACCAAACCCGCATCAACGCCCTCCTCCGCCGCGCCCCTCGCCGCCACACCGTCATTTCGACCGAAGCAGGCCGACGCTTGTTCCTTCACGTTCGCTCCCTGCGAACGAAGATTCCGACCCGGTCGGAGACGTGTCGGCCTGCATAGGGAGAACCGCTGCCCCATCGCGCGTATTTTGCGCGATGAAATCTCTCTTAAGGCTTTCCTCTTCGATATCTCACCGTTTCCCACGCCACTTATCCACCGGCGCCTTCAGTCTCTTCCGCGCCTCCCGCAGATCCCTCCGCCAAGCCTTTGCCTCATCCCCGGACAACCTCGCTCTGGTCAAGACCCTCGCCAATTCCGGCCCCGTATACACTTTTTCTTTCTTGCGCTTCATCTTCTCCGTGCCCTCTGCGCACTCTGTGTTAAGAAAAACATTTCACTTCAATCTCGCTCCCGCCGATCGCCACCGCCGTTCTTCTTCACGGATCACGGGCCACCGGTCACGTTCCCCGCCCCTAATCTCTTCACCCCAAACCACTTATAATTCTCTTGACAATACATACATTGTGTACTACAATTGTATATGTTGTTTGCTCGCCAGCCCGCCTTGCGTTCCCATTTCGGAACTCCTCTCACGCCTTCGACCCTCTTCCCTCCACTAGTCACGAGTTACCACTCACCAGTCACTAACTCCCTTAGAATCCGCACTTCCGAAAAACGCACCCGCAACCCCTTTAGATTCCGCACTTCCAAAACACAGCACTTAAAACCCTTTAGAATGAACACTTACAAAAAAACAGGGGAGGGGGTCACGGTAGCACAGGCACTCTTGCCTGTGCTCCTTGAAATTCACTGCTGTGGTGGCCGCATAGTGGCACGGACTTCAAGTCTGTGCTCTCCTTCTTTCTTCCTCTGCGAATCCTCTGTGAACTCTACGCCTCTGCGTTATCTTTTCTCTTCTAGCGCCGCTCTCCAAGTGCGCAACACGCACGAACACCCGCAACCCCTTTCCCCTCATGGCTTTACTTCACAACTTGCGGACACCCCGGGGGCGGGGGGTCCATGCAGTTCGTCTTTTCTTTCCGAAAACTTTCGACTTTCAACTATCGACTGTCAACTTCCTTTTCCCCTCACCCAATCAGCTTCTCCAAATATTCCTTCGCCCCGCGCACATCCTCCATCTGCTTCTCTCCCGAAATCTCCCGCTCGATCGTCACCGCCCCCGCGTACTTCATCTCTTTCAACCGCGCAATAATCCGCGCAAAATCCACCTTCCCTTTTCCGATCGCCACTTCTTCTCCCAACTCCTTCGGGTTCGTCGGCCAAAGCCCATCCTTCGCATGAATCCCCTGCACATACGGTGCAAGAATCTCAATCGCATCCACGGGATTGGCCTTTCCATACAAAATCAAATTCGCCAGATCAAAATTCACTCCCTGATTGTCCAGCCCCACATCCTTCATTGCCCGCACCAACGTGATCGGCGTCTCCTGCCCCGTCTCATACCGGAAGTTCTGCCCATTCCGCCGGCAATATCCCGCCACATCCTTCAACGCCCCCACCGTCTCGGTATAGACCGGATCGTTCGGATTCTCCGGAATAAATCCGCAGTGCGTCTGCACCGCCGGCACGCCGCACTCCTTCGCAAACTCCGACGCCTTCTTGATATGCGCCACCCGCGCTGCCCGCGTATCCCGCGGCACCAGCCCAATCGTCATCGGCCCGCCATAAAAATCCCACACTTCCTTCCCCGGCCCGCCCACCACAATCGACGTCGCCTCAATCCCATACTTCCCCAGCGCCGCCGTCAACTTCCCCGCCAGCCCCGGCGCGAACTCCTCGCAGTACGCCTGGCAAGTCGGCAACCCCAGCGCATGCACCTTCGCCAGCGCCGCATCCGGATCATTCCCAATCCCAATAATCAAGCCCAACCGCAGCGGCTTCTTCCCTTCATTCCCAAAAGCCTTCTGCGAACTATAAGCCGCGCGAATCTCCGGCCGGAATGGCCGCAAATCCTCAAAATTCTCACTACCCATGAGCACCTCGCTCCCCGCCCCAAATCCCGCCGCCAAAGCCACCGCCGAACTTTTCAAAAACTTCCTACGATTCTGCAATCGCATCTCTGTCGTTTTCCCTTCTTCTCTGTGACCTCTGTGTCTCTGCAACCTCTGTGCAATTTCCTCTTCCGAATCCTCGCTGTTCTTTCTACGTCTTTACTTCGCAACCTCTTCACTTTTCTCGCCAGCCAGCACAACCGCGCCGGTGAGCATCGCGGTCGCAATCCACACAAATGCCCGCACCCCGCTCGGCGGAGCAGCGTCAGAGTCTCCATTTTTTATTTCTGGATTGGAAAAGGAAGCGGCCGCCACAGCCACTGTATAGTCCACGAGCCTTCAAACCGTCAATCAAAACAATCTCGGGGTGGCTGCGGGCGTCCCGACATCGTCGCTACCGGACCCAGCGCGATATCGCTTAAGAGGCCGCAGCCCTCGGGTCCAAGCCTCGCCTGTTCCCCGAGGGCTCTCTGTGATGCGGCTCTCTGCCATGCATTGCGCAGGAACACCCCAAAAACCGTCATAGGCCACGGCTAGAAAGCCTCCTTAGCTCTGCCTCGCACTTTGCCTACAGCTTTCCGCGCCTTTGCACTTCCGCAGCATTCGCCGTTCCTGCTCGCTCTCGCGCCCGCAGCATCGTTCTGCACGAAATACTCCATACAAAATAAAACAGAGCCCGGGACCTTAGTCCCGAGCTCTGTCGGATCCTTCCTCAGCCGGTCGCCCGGCCGATGTTTAAGCTTACTGAAGCGCCGGGCTAGCTGCCGTGGCGCCTGCACCCGTCGCGCTGTAACGGATCACACCAGACTGGTCAGAGAAAAACATGCGCTGACCGGTGGTGCCCACCGATACTGGGGTTCCGGTGATGGAATAACCAACGGAAGGCGTATTGCCGTCGGTCGTCCAGTTGAACACGTAGCCGCTCTTGGTGCCCGCTGCGAGAACCGCATCCAGCAAGCAAGAGTTCGTCGAGGTGGCCGTGCAAGGTGTTGCACCGCCCAAGGACGCCAGGGTGGCTGGGAAGCCATCGTTCGGGTAAGTCGTCGAATACGTAACGGCGGAGGTGTTGATCGTACGGATCGAGCCAACCGCTGATGCTTCGTTGGCCGCCATGCGCGACCGTAGGAGGTTAGGAATTGCGATGGCCGCGATGATCAAAATGATCGCCACAACGATCAACAACTCGATGAGTGAAAAGCCCTTTTGTGTCTTGTTGCGAATGTCTTTGGACTGCTTGGAGATTGTTTGCATGCCTATACAGTAGGCAGTCTTGTGGCCGTTCCCATCTTCTTCTGTCAACTGCGGCATCACCCCCGCCGATTGCTGATTACAAGCGAGTTGCGGGGTATATTAGAAAATGACTAATTTATTTCCTGCTAAATCCCCTCGCCCAACCCCGCAAAGCGACTGTTTATGGCTGCCCAACCAGACACAAACGGTCGTTCCGGCTCGAACCGCCAGCCCTCCTATGTCTAACAATCTTCAAATCTTGCACTCATCCGAGGCCTGTTAATCGCGCTTCTTTCTTCGCTCGCCGCTGCGTGATGCTTCCCCTCTGGGCCAGGAAATGCCCCAAGTACGCTGCTATACTCTTCGCGGGTATCTTGCTCCGAAGGCTCAACGGAGCTCATCGGGGCCCCTTGAACTTCATGGCTCTCGCAGCAATCTTGGCTATGCGCTCGAGCGACGTCGGGGATCGCATTCGCGCGATGCCGCCTGGCCAATCCTTATCCCTGTGCATCTCGCAAACGTTCGCATTGCTCTTTTCGCTTTTAGTTGGCGGGCTAGCCGTCGCGCAGCAACCTGCTTCCACGAGTTCGCAGGCTCGCATTAACGAAGAAGCCCAAGCAGCTTACCGGGCGGGCACCGCGGCCGCCAGCAACAACGACTTCACGACTGCAGAAACCGAGTATGAGAGAGTCGTGAAGCTCGTTCCCCGGATTGAGGAGGGCCACAGCGCCCTGGGCGCGGTCCTGATGCGCCTCGGAAAGCTCCCGCAAGCCATCAAAGAACTGGAAACGGCAATTGCGCTGAAGCCAAGTGACGTCTCCGCTGAGACGAACCTTGCACTGGCCTACGAGCAAACGGGTGCCAACAAGAAAGCGGTAGCGTTGTTCAAAAATGTGGAGGCCGCCGGGCAGCGCCAGCCAACGTCTAACTCCTCTTCCGCCCTCCCCTCCTATGTTCTTGCGGCATACGCTCGCGCGCTAGCCGCGACGGGACAGCTCCCCTTGGCCACCGCCAAGATGAAGGCGGCCATTTCCGCGTCGCCGCAGAATCCCGATCTGCTGGATGCCTTGGGCTCGCTCTACGCACAGCAAGGCCATTGGCCCATGGCGGTCAGCGAATTTCAGAAAGTGCTGCAGCTGAATCCAAACTCCGCCGCCGCACATCTGCATCTCGGCGCGGCGCTCCTTGCCCAACAACAAATTCCATCCGCGATCCAGGAACTGACCTTGGCTACTCAGCTAGCTCCCGACAACGCTCTTGCCGCCACGGAGCTTGGCAAAGCTTTGGCAGCGAATAATGAAGACGCGAAGGCCGTCGGAGAATTTCAACGCGCAATCGCCCTGGACTCGGCGTACACCGAAGCTAAGTATCAACTCGCTCGAGCGCTCCAGCGCACCGGCCACGATTCTGACGCGCTTCCTCTCTTCCGCGAGGTCGTTCAAGCCGAACCAAAAAACGCGGACGCCGTCGCCAGCCTCGGCTTGGCTCTTCTTCTCGAAGGAAACGCCAAGGACGCCATTCCCTTTCTACAGCGTACGCTCGCGCAAAAGCCCGGCGATGCCGCGGCCCACGAAAACCTCGCGGCTGCCTATTTGCAAATGAACGAAGTGGATGAGGCCATTCATGTCCTTATCTCGGGGCTCAAGATCGATCCCAACAATTACCAGCTCCACTATAACTTCGGGCTCGCCCTCAAACTGAAGGATGATAATGCGGGAGCTATTCCCGAGTTGGAGGCCGCGGCCAAGCTCGATCCTTCAGCGTACGAGCCGCACTACACGCTGGGAAATCTCTTCATGCAGGATGGCCGGTACGACGACGCCGCAGGCGAACTTTCGATGGCGATGAAGCTCCATCCGGATAACGCCGACGGCTGGGCAACGCTAGGCAGCCTCTATCGAAAGATGGACAAATTGCCCGAAGCCGCCGACGCGCTCCGGGAAGCCATCCGTCAGCTCCCCGATCAACCCGACTCTCACCTCACGCTAGCAGCCGTGCTCGCGCAACAAGGGAACGCCGCTGAAGCCGCCGCCGAGCGCAAAAAAGGTGCCGACCTCGAACGCGTAGTCATGCACCGCCAGCGCGCCACGGTCTCGACAAATTCCGGCAACGCGCTGCTCCAGAAGGGTCAGGTCGAGGATGCCATCGGGCGCTTCCAGGACGCGCTGAGCGAGGACCCCAACTATGCCGGCGCCCATCGCGGCATGGCTAACGCCCTCGAACGGCAAGGCAAAAAAGCGGAAGCCGCCGCCGAACGGCAGAAGGCCGACGACCTGGAAAAGCCGCCGCGCTAAGCGTAGCTTGGCAAGGTCTTGGCTTCGAGGCTACCACTCGATAATCGAGAGGCGAACGAGTCCAAGGGACCGCGCCTCATTTCGGCGCCGATGATGCTGCACCGCGACTGCGAGCGCTCATCAATGAGGAGTTGACTGATTTGCGTCCAGCGCTTGCTTAGATGCCGGGCCGGGAAAGAATACTGACTAAGATTAACTATCCAGAGGGGCGAGTTAGAAACCGAATCGTTTTTGTCGCAGATATGGGTTTGTTGCGGCAGAACCTCAGCAAGCTCTTGCTATGGCCGGCATAAATAGGAGGATGAAATCTTGAGGAAAGTGCAACGCAGTCTGACGATGTTGTCCGCACTACTCGTTGCAGGCCTCACCGGACAACTTGTGCCCGCGCAAGAGACGAGCAAACTGAAAATTGGCTTTTCCATTGAAGCGATGAATGGCGAGCGCTGGCAGACGGACCTCGATTCCTTTAAGACACGCGCCGAGCATTTAGGAACTGAGGTAATTTCCGCCGACGCCCACGGCGACGACGATCGCCAATTTCACCAAGTGCAGGACATGATCAAGGCCGGTATCAAAGTGCTGGTTTTACTGCCGCACGACACCGCCAAGGCCGCGCGCATCGTGGACGCCGCAAAGTCGGCCAACGTCCAAGTCATCAGCTACGATCGCCTGGTCCTGAACAGCGACGTTGATCTGTATGTGAGCTTTGACCGCCTGCAGATCGGCTGGATGCAAGCGCAATATCTCGTGAAATATGCGCCCAAGGGAAATTATGTGCTGATCGCGGGTTCGCCAAATGACGAAGGCGCCAAGACTCTGCATGACGCGCAGATGAAGGTTCTGCAGCCGTATATCGATCGAGGCGACATCAAAGTGATTGCGGATAGCTATACCAAGGATTGGCTGCCTTCCGAGGCGTACCTTGCCATGCTGAAGGCCATCGACTCTTCCCAAGGCAATCTAGCTGCTGTTCTGGCTTCCAACGACGGATTGGCGGGGGGAGCGATTCAGGCCCTCCGCGAGCATCATCTGGCCGGCAAAGTATTGGTTTCCGGACAGGATGCGGATTTGGCGGCGGTGATCTGCATCGCCCAGGGCGCGCAAAGCATGACGGTCTACAAGCCGGTGGGAAATGAAGCGGTGGTGGCCGCGGAGGAAGCCGTTCGTCTGGCGAAAGGCGAAAAAACTCGCGCGAATAGAACTATCAACAATGGCAAGGAGGAAGTA
This sequence comes from uncultured Acidobacteriota bacterium, assembly GCA_963804545.1. GTDB lineage: Bacteria > Acidobacteriota > Terriglobia > Acidiferrales > UBA7541 > Acidiferrum. The sequence continues at coordinate 647,422 of CAWDQW010000002.1, read as the reverse complement.
CCCGCGATTCTGTTAACGCCCATAGTGGTGACAAAGGAAAACATCAAAACTACCGTCGTCAAGGACGGTTTCCAGACCCTGAAAAGCATCAACCAAGCGTTGTCCGCGGAGGAGCAGATCAAATAGAGCGCTTTGAGCGGAAAGCGATTCGCTATTGGGTGGTGCGCTCTGTGCGGCGGAGACGCCTGGACTCCGGAATGAATGGGCTAAGCCGAATCCCATGCACAGCTGCTGCGCTGAAAAACGCGGGCTATTTCCGGAGCATCCTTCTCAAAAAGCGGGAGCAGAGCTCCCGCACTCCATGTGAGGAGCGCACCCCAAATTGGGAGCGGGCGCGCTGACGCCGTCCCTTGCAGAGTCCGCGCTGCGAATGCCATCATTTACACGGAACTTGGGATGCGCTATACCAGTGTTCTCGCCATGCCAGCACAAGGGGTCCCGTTTTTGGGCAGTAGAATGCGGTCGCTCGTAGATTCCGCAGAGTCCTGTGGACATCTCAAATCCCCGGGGTCCTTGCCACTCTTTGCCTGGCTGCTTGATTCAGGTAAGTCGTGATGAACTTTCGAACGGCTCGAGGTCTATTTCGTCCCACCGGCTGCATCCTTGGCCTTTTATTGCTCCTAGCCGTCGCGCCGTTCACTTCCCACGCGCAGTCCAGCGAAAACCCCGAGCGCAGCAAATACTCCGACGAGATCCGCAAGACGTTCAACTTCCTTTTTGGCAAGGACAACTTTTCTCTCCCCGGCAACGCCACCTCCGAGGACAACCAGTTCATCGAGCCGGGCGCTTTCCCGCCGGCGGAGTACTGCGCGCACTGCCACGATGAAGCCTACAGCCAGTGGCGCCAAGCGCTGCACTCGAACTCCTTCCGCACGCCTTTCTACCGCACCAGCGTCAACATCCTGATCCGCACCAAGGGCATCGAGTTCTCGCGCCACTGCGACAGCTGCCATAATCCGATGGCCGTACTCTCCGGCGCTCTCACCAAGGACTCCCACGTCAATCGCACCTTTGACAACGATGGCATTACTTGCACCACCTGCCATTCCATCCAGAAGTTGCAATCCACCTCAGGGAATGGCGGCTTTGTGATGGGCGTTCCTGCCGTGATGGTCGACGAAAACGGCAAGCGCATCCCGGGCCAAGTTCCTTTCGGCGATATCCTCGAACATCCCGAGCGCCACTCGAAGGCCGTCATGCAGCCGTTCTACCGCACGCCCGAATTCTGCGCCGCCTGCCACAAAGCCAATCTTCCCAATCCCCTGAACGATTACAAATTCATCCGTGCCTTCACCGTTTACGATGAGTGGCAAAATTCCAAATTCTCGCAGCGCAACCCGCTCACGTTCTATTCCGCGGACTTCGCCTCCTGTCAAGGGTGCCACATGCGCCGCGCCCCGACCGTTCTCCACGACTACGGCGCAAAGGGCGGCACGTTCGCTTCGCATCGCTGGCTCGCCGGAAACACCGCCGTTCCCTTCTACTACGGTTTCGACGAGCAGCTCCAGCAAACGATTGCGTTTCTCAAGGCCGGCAATTATCCTCAACGTCGATATCTTTGCGCTGAAAAAAGCCGGCGACGACAACATGATCGCGCCTTTGGGCTCGGTTCCTTTCAACCTGGAGCCCAACAGCATCGTCACGGCCTACGTCGTCATCCAAAACAAAAACATTGGCCACTCGCTTATTCCCGAAGTCCGCGATCTCTACGAATCCTGGGTCGAGGTCAGCGGTGAACGACTCCGTCGGGAAAGAGCATCTATCACAGTGGTTTCCTAAAGCCCGACGGCATGCTCGATACGCGCGCCCACAGTTTCACCAACCGCCCCGTCAACCTCTCCGGCGAGTTTGTCGACAACCACAAAGTCTGGACCATCCATTCCATGGCCTATGACAACTCCATTCAGTCCGGCCGCTCCGCCCTGGTCCGCTACGAATTCCAAATCCCTGCTGACGCCAAAGGCCCGATAACGATTACCGCCCGCGTCAACTATCGTCACTTCCGACAGAGCTATCTAAATAACGTGTTCGGAACTGAGCATCCGCTCTACCCCGTCGTCGAACTCGCTTCCCGCACGCGCACGCTGAATTTCGGCGCGAATCCGTCCACGCCTCGCTGCGCCGAACGACAACGAAGACTGGATGCGCTGGAACAACGTTGCCATCGGCTATCTCGACCAGCAGCAGTACTCGGACGCCATCGCCGCGTTCGAAAAAGTCACGAAGCTGCGGCCCGACTACGCAGATGGCTACGTAAATCTCGGCCTGACGTACATTGAGTGGGAAAAGTATCCTTCCGCGCGCCCGCCTCTCGAGAAAGCGCTGCAGCTCCATCCTGATTACGGACGCGCGCTCTACTATCTCGCTTTGGTCGAGCGCCGCGAAGGTCATCCCGAATCCGAAGTGGCCGATCTGCAAAGAGTCGTCGAACAATTTCCGCAATCGCGCGATGCCCGCCGCGAACTGGGCATCGCCTATTACCAGCAGCACCGCACCGATGACGCCGTGGCTCAGTTTCAAGCCTTGCAAGCGATCGATCCCGACGATCTCGCCGCCCACTACAATCTCGCCATCCTTTATCGCCGCAAAGGCATGAAAGCCGAAGCCGCCGCGCAAGCAGCCATGTACGCCACCAAGCGCATTGACCCCGAGGCGCCCACCTATTCGCTCGATTATCTCCGCCGGCATCCCGAGACATCGACCGAGAGCGTGCCCTGGCACATGCACACGGACCTGAAACCCGCTCCCGCCAACACTAACGCCGGCGCCGCCGGCAATGGCACCGGACAGCCGTAAACTAGGAGGATTCGTGTCGGACCAGGATCGCCGAAAATTTCTTCGCTCGTTGAGCCGCACCGCTCTCGTTCTTCCCTTCACCGATCTGCTCGCTCTTGCGGCTTCTCAGCAGCAGGAGGCTCCGCCCAAACAGAAAATTGGCCCCATCGAGCGCAGCTACGACGCCAAACCCGCTCCTCCTCCGCCCGGCCCGAAATCTCCTATCGAAGGCACGCCGCTCGGTGTCTCTTTCGTCGATGTCGTTAAAGGCTCCGGTCTCGACGTTGAAACCATCTATGGCGGCGTCGGCAAAAATAAATATCTTCTGGAAACCACTGGTTGCGGCCTGGCCTTCTACGACTACGACAACGATGGCTGGCTCGACATCTTTTTCGTCAACGGCTGGCGCCTCGAAGGTTTCGCCAAAGGCCACGAACCGCACTGCCGCCTCTTCAAAAATAATCGCGACGGCACCTTCACCGACGTGACCAAAGGTTCCGGCCTCGACGTGCGCACGGGCTGGGGACAAGCTTGCTGCGTCGGCGATTACGACAACGACGGCTACGACGATCTCTTCGTCACCTACTACGGCCAAAACGTCCTCTACCACAACAACGGCAATGGCACTTTCACGGACGTCACCGAGCGCACGGGCCTCATCCAGCCTGGCCCCAAAACGCGCTGGAACACCGGCTGCACCTGGGTCGATTACGACAAAGACGGCCATCTCGATCTCTTCGTCGCCAACTACGTCGACTTCGACCTGAAAACCGCTCCGCTTCCTGAGGAAGGCCCCTGCACCTACAAAGGCATCGTGGTCGCCTGCGGCCCTCCCGGCCTGGCCGGCGGAAAGAATATCCTCTATCACAACAACGGAAACGGCACCTTCTCCGACGTCAGCCAAAAATCCGGCATGTGGAACGCCGTCGGCACTTACGGCCTCAGCGTTGCCGCCTCCGACCTCGATAACGATGGCTGGCCGGACATTTACGTCGCCAACGATTCTGCTCCCGCCACGCTCTATCTCAACCAACACGACGGCACTTTCAAGGACGTCGCCATCGAAAACGGAGCCGCCCTCTCCGCCGAAGCCAAGCCGCAAGCCGGGATGGGCGTCAGCATCGGCGATTACAATCGCGACGGCAATCTCGACATCGTAAAAACGAATTTCGCGGGCGACACCGACTCTCTCTACACCAATCTTGGCGACGGCGTCTTCGAAGACCGCACGTATCCCAGCGGCCTCGGCGTCAACACGCGGCTTCTCGGCTGGGGCGTCGGCTTCTTCGATATGGACAACGACGGCTGGCTCGACATTCTCATGTCCAACGGCCACGTCTATCCCGAAGTCGACAAATCCAAAGCCGACCTCAAATACGCGGAACACAAATACCTCTACCGCAACCTCCGCAATGGCCGCTTCGAAGAAGTCACCAACCAGGGCGGTCCAGGAATCATGGAAAGCGCCCCGGCTCGCGGCTGCGCCTTCGGCGATTACGACAACGACGGCGACCTCGATATCGCCGTCAACTGCATCAACGCCATCCCGCAGCTTCTCCGCTGCGACTCGACGCTCAATCGCAACTGGATCAAGATCAAGCTCGTGGGCGTAAAGTCCAATCGCACCGGCATCGGCAGCCGCGTCCTGGTTACTGCAAAAACGGTCCCTGGGGCCGAAAAGCCGCTGGTCCAGATGGATGAACTCCGTAGCGGCGGCAGTTATTTTTCACAGAATGATATGCGCATGCACTTCGGCCTCGAGCAAGCCGCAAAAGTCGACATGATCGAAATCCGCTGGCTCAGCGGGCAAATCGATCAGCTCAAAGAGCTGGAGGTAAACCGCCTTTACGTTGTCCAGGAAGGCGGCAAAATCCTGAAGTCAGAAGTCCTGAAGCCGGCAACGAAGTCTTAGCTAACCCACAACCATGAAACCACAACGCGCCTCTTCGCTCGGCTACGCCGCAATGAAACTGGAGCCACTTCTCCGCCGCGATAAAATAGCAGACTGAAACCGATGCGAACTTTTCCCTTCGTTTTCGTCGCCGTCGCGTTGTTGGCGCCCGCCGCGAGCCATGCCCAAGTCAAATGTCCATGGCTCAATGAACCCACCGCACGCGGCATCCTCGGCGGCGACGACGAAACTCTCAGCGTCAAACTCAACAATCAAGGCGCCGGCCTCTGTATGTTCACCATCCAACACGGCGCCGCCATCCACGTACTCCGCATCTCCGTCAGCCTCATGACCGACGTCCCCAAACAATTTCCCGCCTACCTCGCCCACTGCCCGCCCAAAAGCCCTCCCCTCCCCGCCACCGGCAACGAAGCAGTGACCTGCAGCACGCACACCAAGGAAAACCACTACGCCGAGCTTGTCGTCGGGCGCGTCCGCAACCAAGCCTTCGTCGTAAGCGTAAGCTCCACGGTCCAGGACGACCCGTCCATGACTCAAGCGATGCGCCGCGAAAAGGCAAACCTGACCGCCGAAATGGTCGCGGGAATCCTCTTCTAGCTTCGTTTGGACGGGCCGCGCATGCCGCCCTTCCCCACAATGCGCTCGCGCCCATCGCTCAATGGCACGACCCATCGTCCACAAACTGCCCGCTAGCCGCCATCGCCGCCAACGATCGCGCGCAGTTCAAAATCTGCTCATTCAATGGATCGTTCTTCAACGTGTCCGTAGGCAGGTAGTTCTGCGCCGTATGCGCCGCCACAAATCGATCGCTCAACTTCTTCATATTATCGTACTCATTTGAAAACAACTGATACGCGCTTCGATCCTCGTCCGTCGACGCCGCCACCGACGCCAATCGAAGGTTCCTGAGCGCTGGCCCGCGGTAGATCGCCATCCAGTCATCGCCGATGGGCATCCCATTTTGCACCGCGTTCGTCAACACAATGCGCCATTCTCGTATCATGGTCATCTCTTCAATGCCCGCGCGCAAAAACTCCTTTGAAAACTCCGACTTTTCCCCCGTCACAGTTGTCGCGGTGTTAGCTCCCGGCAGCGTCAACGTCACTTGGTTCCCATTGAAGCTCAGAGACCCATGCGTCAACCGCGCCAGCGCCTCCAGCTCCACGTAGGACTTCCCTTGCATCCGCACCACAGCGGCCTGTCCCGCCTGCCCAGCGATCACCAGGTTCCGGCTCTCCTCCACCCCCTGCGACAAGACCATCCCCGGCACAACAACCAATCCCCCCACCACCCCGGCCGCCGCCCAAATCGCCCATTCCCGCCACGTTCTTTTTTCCATAGGTCCGCTCCCTATTCCGCACGTCCACCGAAACAGCTTGCCAGAACGCCCCCGCTCTCGCGGTCAACTTTTGCACACACCGACGCCTCGGAAAGCGCGCTGCGACCGGCATCGCTTGCTGTTATCCTTTGATGGCACCGGAGAGAAAAAAGACAAACTTGGATGTCGCCGCCCGAAAAGTGGCCGCCACTCTTCGAGATCACCTCAAGGTCTTGCCGGGGGCCCCACGTGTCGGTTTTACACGTGGGAGTTTTGAAATTCCACTCAAACTGGTCATTCTACCCGACGCGGCTGACTATCTCCCAGATCCGCGCCAAGTGATGGTCGTCGTGTTCCGCCACAAAATACAAATGATCCACAAGGCGCATAGGCGTCTTCAAACGCGGGTGCGGAATGGACTGACCAAATAGCGCGCCATCCAATTCCTCCACACGCCCCAGCAAATTTCCCCGCGCAGCGCGGAACTCCGCCAGAATCTTTTCCAGCGGCCACGCGTTGAAATTTGCTTCGTCCGTCTTGCGATTCTGCAAATCCGCGACTGTGAGCTGCTCGCGGCCCGCTACATAATCCTCCACGCGCGCCAGCCACAGCCCCTCGAGGTCCAGCAAATGCCCGGCGTGTTCCTGCGCTGACCACTTCCCGTCCACTTTCCTGATCAGGATTTCGCGAGAACGCCCACGAAGCATCTCTTCCAACCTCGCCGGAGTCCCGCGCAGCCGCGCACACACATTCGGCCATACCTCCGCCGGAAACGAAAACGCAAACTTCCGCTCAAACCACACGGGCACCTGAGTCATAATCTCCGTCACCTTCGGTTCCCCAAAACGCACGCTGCCGGGCTTTTCTCTTCTTCGATTTCCTCCCCACTGACTTTAATCCCAGACACCCCATTTTCAAACCAGCAACCCTTAGACTTTCCGGCCAAAGTGGCAGCCGAGAATTGTTATCAGGGCTAAAGCCCATTTGCTGGCTGTTTATGGCGCAGCTGAAGATCCGACCTCCTATCGAGCATCATGGGAGCGTTGTGTCCATCGCCTTGTTTTTGCCTACGCACGCCGTTTCTGCTATCGTCAGCCCCGAAGAGGGAGAGCGCTTATGTCCGTAAATAAAGTCATTCTCGTTGGCCGCTTAGGCCGCGATCCAGAAACCCGATACACTGGCGGCGGCCAAGCCGTAGCTAATTTTTCCGTCGCCACCGACGAAACCTATAAAGACCGCAACGGCGAACGCCAAAAGCGCACCGAGTGGCACAAAATCGTCGTCTGGGGCAAGCAAGCCGAAATCGCCCAGCAATATCTCAAAAAGGGCTCGCTCATCTTTATCGAAGGCCGCATCCAGTCGCGCGAATGGCAAGACAAAGAAGGCCAAAAGCGCACCAGCTTTGAAATTGTCGCCAGCAATTTCCGTATGCTAGGCGGCCGCAGCGACGCGGCAGCAGCAGGCGCCGGTGGAGGCCCGCTCCGGCGGCGATGACGTGGAATCCCACGCCGCCCCCGCCGAAGACTCTACGGCGGGCACCAGGCCCCCAGCGGCCCGGAAATTTCCGACGAGGACATTCCTTTCTAGTAGCACAGCCACTCTTGGCTGTGCTTCGTCGATTCGTCGTTGCGGAAACAGCGCGGCACAGGCAGGATGCCTGTGCTGCTGCGGAGCAGCAAGAGGAAAGGCAGGAGAAGTGAACGCTACGAATCGCCAACTTCGCCTGCAATCGCGACCCAAAGGACTGCTAGCGCCCGGAGACCTGCAACTCGCCGAAACGCCAGTGCCCGAATTGCAGGATGGCCAGGCGCTGGCAAAGGTCAAATACCTGTCCATCGATCCAACGATGCGCGTCTGGATGGCCGTGGACAGCTATCTGCCGGCGGTCGCCATCGGCGACGTGATGCGCTCGGGCGGCTTCGCTGAAGTGATCGAGTCGCGCCACGCTCACCTCAAGAAAGGCGACAAAATCGTCGGCCTGACTGGCTTTCAGGAATACGTCGTCATCGAAGCGCAGTCGAAGATTCCCTTCCAGAAAGTGCCTTCGATTCCCTTCGTCTCCGACACGCTTTTTCTCGGAGTCCTGGGCATGACCGGCATTACCGCCTATTTCGGTATGACGGAAATCGCCAAGCCGAAAAAGGGCGAGACGCTGGTCGTTTCCGCCGCAGCCGGCGCCACCGGAAGCGTCGCCGGACAAATCGGCAAAATTCTTCGGCTGCCGCGTCGTGGGCATCGCCGGCACGGACGACAAATGCGCCTGGCTGACCGACGAACTCGGCTTCGACGCCGCCATCAACTACAAGCATCCCGACTGGAAAGAAAAGCTGGCCGCCGCCACGCCCAACGGCGTCGACATCGATTACGAAAATGTCGGCGGCGAAATCATGGATGCCGTGCTCAATCGCATGAATCTGCACGGCCGCGTGGCGCTCTGCGGCCTAATCTCCGGATATACAAACGAGACCACCGGTCCCGCCAACCTCGGCCTGATTATCGTGAAAAGGCTCAAAGTAGAAGGTTTTCTCGTGCTGGACTACGGGGCCCGCTTCACCGAAGCCATCATGGAACTCGGCAAATGGAAAATGATGGGCAAGCTCAAAGACCGCCAGACCGTCGTCGAAGGCCTGGAAAAAGCGCCCGACGCCATCAACATGCTCTTCACCGGCGGCAACACCGGCAAACTCATCGTAAAAATCTGAGAACTAGAGATGGGAAGATACTCGGAGGAGCTGAGAAGAACGCGGAATTAAGCATGGCCTTGAAAGTTCCGCTTGAGCGCTGGGCCGACTATGTGAAGGTGTCACGAGTAAAACGATTCCGCGACGGCAGCAAGGGATTTGCGTTCTTCGCGAAGGCCGCGCTAGCGCGGCGGAGGAGGCTGGTTGCGCTTTCTTTCTTCGTCCATGCGCTTCAGGAATTCCTCGAATTTCGGTTTCTGTTCGGGAGTGAGAAGCGCGCGGATCTGGTCGCGCCCTTTCTGCCGCGCCTGTTCCATCTGCGCATCCGATTGGTCGTGGATCGCTTTGTACTCCCCATGCAGCTGCGAAAGCGCTTTATCGAGTTGCTGCCGCTGATCGTCCGTCAGGCCCAATTCCTGGGTCAGCTGCTGGACTTTTTGCGCGCGTCTTTGCGGTTCACTTAAAGGAGGGCTTGACGCGGATACGCTGCTCCGATGCCCGTAAAAATAGCCAAACACGCCGCCGAGCGCCGCGCCAAGCACAAACACAACGGCCACCCACAAGCGCAGCTTTCTGCTTAGCGGAACTCTCGTTCATCGAGGCCTCTCTGCCAGGCTGACAAGAACGTCATCGTTGCTTGCCGGCGTTACGGTATCCACGACCGGCTCACCGGTTATGTCCGTAGCCACCGGCTTTGCCGAAGTGGACTACGGGCTTCTGATAGAGCCAGCCGCTGGCGAGGAGCAAGGCGATGGCGGAAGCCCAAGTGAGCCGCGCGGCGAGTTTCGGCAGAAAAGTCCAGGTGTCCGCGGCGCGGCTAAGTTCGGCCTTGCGCGCGGCGATCGCCGCCATCACGCGGGGAGCAAACCACGGCCCAGCCGTGGCGGCATACGACGGCAGTTCCGCCAGGAGGGCGCGCGCCGCAAGAATGTTTTCGGCGGCGGCGCGGCAATCCGGACGCAAGCGAAAGTGTGCTCTTTCAGAGCAGCAGGCGCGGCTGCCAGCAGTTCGGATAGTTCTTTGGCGCTCGGCGCGGCGCCGGCCGCGTCCTCGAGCTGCATCTGAAACTCGCGACATTCCGCTCGGCGCTTATTCAGGAAATTCATCATGTCCGGACTCCTATAATGCTCTACAACCAAACTGCGAATTCGTCAAAATCAAACTGCTCGAAATCTCTTCCCTGCACTCGGTTTAGTAAACCGCCATGCCGCCAGCCGCTCCCGCTTATTGCGAGCCCGGCTTTCGCTCGTAGCTATCCTTCTCCGCGCTTGCGGACCTTGCTGACGATTCTGCGGCGCGCGCGGAACAGCCGCACCTTGACCGTGTTGGCATTCAAATCCAAAACTTGCGCAATCTCTTCGACGGCGAAGCCTTCCACTTCCTTCAGAATCAGCATCAAGCGGTCGCGCTCGTCAAGCCCTTCCAAAAGATTCTCGACTCGCTGGCGCGCTTCCAGCCTGTCGCTGATGTCCGGACCGCCGCCGCCTTTTTCCTTCGGAGGCGATCACCTGCCGGGCTTGCTCTTCGCTGAGGTCCGACTCATACACCAGAGGCCGGACTTTTTTCTTTCGCAGCAGATCCCAGCACTCGTTGACGGTAATCTTATACAACCAAGTGCTGAAAGCCGCGCGCTGGTCAAATTTCTTCAGCGAGAAATACGCCTTAACAAAAACCTGCTGGGCAATGTCCTCGACGTCTTCGCGGCGCCGGAGAATGCCGCCTGCAACGGCAAAGACGCGGTGCTGATGCCTTCGCAGGAGCTCCTCAAAAGCCTCCTGGTCTTCGCCCTGTGCCCGCCGGACAAGTTCCCGGTCGTCCACAGCGCCCGGCGCTTTCGCGCCTGGCGGTTTGGCGCCCGCCGGACTGGCGGGGGGGCCGAGAGGCTCTACTTTAGGGACGCGTGGCATGTCAGATCCGGTTACGTCTAATGTAGCGTGGTTTCCCCTGGCTGCGTAGCTTGCTTTGGCCTGACTGCATCAAGTGTTTCAATTGGAGCGTATCAAGTTTCTACTTGCTTGCCCTTTATCTACATGGAATAATGCCGCCATGATTATAGGTGACCGTCTTCGCGCACTCCGCGAAGAAAAGAAACTCTCCCAGGGCGACATCGAGAAGCGAACAGGGTTGCTGCGTTGTTATATTTCCCGCGTAGAGAATGGCCATACAGTACCGGCCATCGAAACGCTGGAAAAACTTGCGCGTGCTCTCGAGTGCCCACTCTATCAACTCTTTTATGACGGTGAAGAGCCGCCGCAGTTGCCGAATCTCCCCAAGCGGAAGTCGTCGGATGACATCGCGTGGGGCAGCATCGGAAAAGATGCACGCTTTCTCAACAAGCTTCGCCGCTTGCTGGGCAAAGTGGAAGAAGGGGACCGCAAGCTCATTCTGTACATGGCGCAGAAAATGGCAAACCGGTAGTTCTGCGGCATTTTTTTCAGAGCTTGCTGTCGAGATGATCGTGACTCCTGGATAGGCCGCGTCTTGTCCCTGCGCGGCCTGTACTCTTTTTGAGCCGAGAATCTTCCGAGCCAGTCCTCGCCTGGCGTCTAAGTTCAATTCCCTCTTTATGATGCGCGGGTTCCCAAAATGGTACTTACTCCCATTCGATGGTGCTGGGTGGTTTTGAGCTTATGTCATAAACCACGCGGGTCACACCACGCACTTCATTGACGATGCGCGTGGACATCCGTTCCAGAACTTCGCCGGGGAGGCGGACCCAGTCGGCAGTCATGGCATCTTCCGATTCGACGACGCGCACGGCTACGGTGAGTCCGTAAGTGCGGTAGTCCCCCATAACACCGACGCTGCGGACGGGAAGCAGAACGGCAAAGGCTTGCCAAACTTTACTATAGAGTCCGGCGCGACGTACCTCCTCGACAACTATGGCGTCGGCTTCCTGTAAGAGTGTGGAGATGCTCCCGGGTGATCTCGCCGAGGAGCCTTACCGCGAGTCCTGGGCCGGGAAACGGATGTTTCAAAAGAATCTCGTCGGGAAGGCCGAGGTCTTTCCCTATCCGGCGGACCTCGTCCTTAAAAAGGTCGCGAAGGGGCTCGATCAGGGCAAAAGGCATGTTTTCGGGCAGCCCGCCGACGTTATGGTGGGTCTTGATGGTGGCTGAGGGTCCCTTGACGGAAACGGACTCGATGACGTCCGGATAGAGGGTTCCCTGAACGAGCCAGGCGATTTCGCCGTGAGCTTCCCCTTTTTGGAGCTTCTGGGCTTCCTCGGCAAATACGGCGATGAATTCCCTGCCGATGATTTTGCGCTTTTGCTCGGGGTCGGTGACGCCGACGAGCTTCGCCAGGAAGCGGTCCGAGGCGTCCACGCCGATGACGCGGAGGCCGAGGCGGTCTCGGAGCATCTCCAGAGTGTCGGCAAATTCGTTCTTCCGGAGCATTCCGGTGTTGACGAAGATGTTGGTGAGGCGGTCGCCCATGGCGCGGTGGACCAGGACCGCCGCTACCGTCGAATCCACTCCTCCGCTTAGAGCGCAGATGGCGCCGCCCTGGCCGACTTTTGTTCGAATGGCTTCGGTAGTTTCTTCAATGAAGGCCGAGCCGCTCCATTTGGGCTCGGCTTTGCAGACGCGGAAAAGGAAATTGCGGAGTAGTTCCGTGCCGCGCTCGGTGTGATTCACTTCGACATGGAATTGGACGGCGTAAATTTTGCGCTGGGGATCTTCGAGCGCGGCGATGGCGTTGTCGGTGTGACCTGTGGCGTGGAAGCCGGCAGGCACTTCGCGAACATGGTCGCCGTGGCTGTTCCAGATGCGCAGTGATTGCGGCACGCCGGCGAAGAGAGCGGATTCGCTAGGTCCGTTTTCGCACATTACTTTTAATTCGGCTCGACCGTATTCGCGGCGCTCGGCTTTTTCGACTTTGCCACCGAGGGTGTGAGTGATCCATTGCATGCCGTAGCAGATGCCGAGGACGGGAATGCCCATGGCTAGGATGGCGGGGTCGCATTTGGGGGCGTCGGGATCGTAGACGGAGCTCGGGCCGCCGCTGAGGACAATGCCGGCGGGGGCGTATTGCCGGATTTCATCGAGCGTGGTGGTGCACGGGAGTATGGCGGAGAAGACGTTTTGTTCACGGATGCGGCGGGCGATGAGTTGCGTGTATTGGCCGCCGAAGTCGAGGACGACCACGCCGCCTAGTTCGGATTTTGGCTTTTGAGGTTGTTCCGTCATTGCGGCTCCTGTTGCCATTGTGCACCTCGCAGGAATTTCAGGTCGTGCAAAAGCGGGAGGAGCAAGCCCCTCCCCTACAGGGCAAAGAGAAACATCGCAGATTCATGGGGCACAAACCGCGCGCGATGGGGCGCAGCATGGCTGTGCCCCTACTCGGCGAGGCCTCGGAGTCATTGGACCACCAAGTTCAATAGTTTGTTGGGGACGAAGATGACTTTGACGATGCGCTTGCCGTCGAGGTGACGGGCTACGGCGGGATCGGCCTGGGCTTTGGCACAACGTCAGCTTCGCTTGGCTCCGGCGGGGACCTTTAGCGTGGCGCGGACGCGGCCGTTGACCTGGACTGGGATTTCGACTTCGTTGTCTTTCGCCAGCTCGAGCTGCGCATCTGCCAGGACCGGCCATGTGGCCGTTCCAGAGGCCGTCTTTGTTGCCGAGCATTTCCCACATTTCCTCTGCGATGTGCGGCGTCATCGGCGCGAGCAGAAGCGTCAGAATTTGCAGCACTTCTTTTTGTATTTCGGGGCGAACGCCGTTTTCGAGCGGCTCGGCCAAGTAAATCTCGTTGGTCAGCTCCATGATTTGGGCGATGGCGGAGTTGAAGTGCCAGCGCTTCTCGAAGTCCTGCGTCACTCTTGTCATCGTTTGGTAGGTGACGCGGATCAGGTCGCGTTCCTTGTCCGTCATTCCCTTCGGGATCAAAATTCCAGTTCTTGGTCTCGCGAATCGCAGCGGCGTGTTTGTCGACGAGGCGAAAGACGCGATTAAGGAAGCGCCAGGAGCCTTCGATGCTTTCTTCGCTCCACTCGAGATCCTTTTCGGGAGGAGCGGCGAAGAGCGTGTAGAGGCGGCCGGTATCCGCGCCGTATTTTTCGGCCATGTCGATGGCGCCGACAACGTTGCCGCGCGATTTGGACATGGCCACGCCGCCCTTTTGCACCATGCCTTGCGTGAAGAGCCTGGAGATGGGCTCATTGTGACCGACGAGGCCAAGGTCGCGCATGACTTTGCACCAGAAACGCGAGTAGAGCAGATGCAAGATGGCGTGGGTGATGCCGCCGATGTACTGGTCGATGGGAAACCAATAGCCGACTTTCACCGGATCAAACGGCGCTTTCTCGTTGTGCGGATCGCAATAGCGATAGAAATACCAGGACGAGTCGACGAAGGTATCCATCGTGTCCGTTTCGCGTTTGGCCGGGCCGCCGCATTTCGGGCAAGTCGTGTTGACGAACTCCGGAGTCGCGGCGAGCGGCGATTCGCCTTCCCCGGTGAGTTTCGGATTCGGCGGCAGCAGGACTGGCAGATCTTTGTCCGGGACAGGTTGCAGTCCGTGGTCGGGACAATAAACGACGGGAATCGGCGTGCCCCAATAGCGCTGGCGGGAGATGCCCCAGTCGCGCAGGCGGAAGACGACTTCTCCCTTGCCAAAGCCTTTCTTTTCCGCGAAGGCGGTCATTTTGGCGATGGCTTCGTCAGGAGAGAGGCCGTTGTACGGGCCGGAATTGACGAGCTTGCCGTTCTGGTGCTCATCAAAGGCAGCGGTCATTTTTTCTTCGACGAGAGGTTCGCCTTGGCTCGGCTGGATGACCACGCGAATCGGCAAACCGTATTTGCGGCAAAACTCGAAGTCGCGCTCGTCGTGCGCGGGGACGGCCATGATGGCGCCGGTGCCGTATTCCATGAGAACGAAATTGCCAACCCAGATGGGAATTTTCTCGCCGCTGAAGGGATTGGTGGCGTGACGGCCAGTAAAGAAACCCACTTTTTCGGCGGTGGCGAGGTCAGCGGTTTTGACCGAGGATTGGCGCATCTGCGCGAGCTGGGGCTCGGCTTCCTCGCGCGACTGGCGAACCTTGCAGCAGCCGCGCTACCAGCGGATGGCTGGGAGCGAGGATGAGCGCTGTGGCCCCGTAGATGGTGTCAATGCGCGTGGTGAAAATTTCAATGGGCTTGACGCTGGCAAGTCGCATCGATTTCAAATTTGACGCGCGCGCCTTGCGAGCGGCCAATCCAGTTGCGCTGCATGGTGATGACGCGCTCGGGCCAACTGCCTTCGAGTTCTTTCAGGTCATCAACGAGTTGGTCGGCGTAGGCAGTGGTTTTGAGAAACCATTGCTCGAGTTCGCGCGATTCGACGAGCGTGTCTTCGTGGCGCCAGCAGTAGCCGCCGTTCACGACTTGTTCGTTGGCGAGAACCGTGCAGCACTTGGGACACCAGTTCACGCGGCTTTTTTTGCGGTAGGCGAGTCCCTTTTCCAGCATGCGCAGGAAGAACCACTGGTTCCAGCGGTAGTATTCGGGCTCGCAAGTGGAGATTTCGCGGCGCCAGTCGTAGCTGAAGCCGAAGCGGCGGAGCGTTTTCTGAAACTCGGCGATGTTGTTGTTGGTCCACACGCGCGGATGCGTATTGTTCTTGATGGCGGCGTTTTCGGCGGGCAGGCCGAAGGCGTCCCAACCCATGGGGTGCAGCACGTTGAAGCCGCGCATGCGCTTGACGCGGGCGACGACGTCGCCGATCGCGTAATTGCGCATGTGGCCCATGTGCATGGTCCCGGAGGGATACGGCAGCATTTCGAGGACGTAATATTTCGGCTTGGAAGAATCGGCTTCCGTTTCGAACACGCGCGCTTCGGCCCAGCGCTTTTGCCACTTCGCTTCGATCTCTTGTGGGTTGTAGTCCGCCACGCCTCGCTATCCCCTCTTGGTCTTGCGCGATTTTTTGGATTTGCCGGCTGCCACTTTGGCCTTAATGGCTACTTTTGTTTTTTTCGCGGCGGCTTTCTCGGCTTTGGCCGTCTTCGTTTGGATTTTCTTGATGGCCGCCGTCAACATCGAGAAGCCTTTTTCGGCTGGAGGAGCTTGTTCCCGCAAGCCGGCCAGTTCCCAGAGTTTGGCGACGTTCCGGCGATCGTCACCGGGCTGATCGATGGGCGTTTCGAGGATAAACGCGCGGCCCGTCAAGCCATGGGGAGAGGATGCGCCGAGCCTTGGGTGCGTCAGGATGCGGTGAAAAGCTTCGGCGCCAATTTTGCCTTCGCCGATGTTTTCGTGGCGGTCGACGCGGCCACCTAGCGGGATTTTCGAATCGTTGGCGTGG
The DNA here is from genome assembly GCA_963804545.1 of uncultured Acidobacteriota bacterium. Taxonomy (GTDB): domain Bacteria; phylum Acidobacteriota; class Terriglobia; order Acidiferrales; family UBA7541; genus Acidiferrum. Next base: position 631,446 of record CAWDQW010000002.1, on the reverse strand, counting down.
AAGACGGGGACGCGATCGAGACCGATAGCGCTTTCGATCACATCGATCGTGGAGGCCAGGCCGGCTTCGCTTTTGATGTCGTAGCCGGCGGCAAAGAGATGCGCCGTGTCGAGGCAGACGTCCGCCGGCACATTTTTTAGTCCCGCCAGGATTTCCGCGACTTCTTCGAGGCGCGAGCCGACAGCGACGCCCATGCCCGCCGTGTTTTCGATGAGGATGCGCAGGTTGCCAAGAGAGACGCGCTTGGAGCCTTGCTTTACGGACTCGACCACCGTGGTGACGGCTTGCTCGGGCGTGGCTTCGCCCCGCGAACCCGGATGCACGACCAGAAAATCGGCGCCGAGGGCTACGCCGCGCACGAGTTCATCGTGGAAAGCCTGGATCGAGCGCGTGCGCAGCATGGGCTGCGCGGCAGCCAGGTTGATCAGATAGTTCGCGTGAATGACGAGAGGACCGAGGCCAAGTTCGGCGCGGCGGGCGCGAAAGGCAGCGGCGTCCACCTCCGGGATGCGCGCGGGGCCTCCCTGCCACATGCGCGGGCTCGACGAAAAAATTTGCAGTGCGTTGCAGCCGAGTTTGCGTGCGGATTCGAGCGCGTTTAGGTAGCTTCCAGCGATGGAAGCATGGATGCCGATGCGCAGACTGCCGTCCATCCACGTGGGCGGGAGCGGTTCGGGCTCAGGTTCCGGGCGATATTCGTCTTCTGGGTCGAACTCGGAGACGTGAGTGAGAGGTTGCTCTGGCATGCCCATGGAGAAAATTGGTCTGTCCTTAAACCAGCTATTCTACCACACGCGGCAAATTGGCTGCGGGGAGCGGGCGACGGGGGGAAAGGAGCAAGGGCAGGGGGGTTGCGATTTGAAAGCAAAGAAGGTGAAGCAGCTTGACAATTATATCTATCTATGTAGATTTAGAGTATGGGCGTCCGCATTCGACTTTCGAAACAAACCCTCCAAGTTCTCGATGCTCTACTCACCCGTCCGGGGCAGTGGCTTCACGGATACTCGCTGAGCCAGAGCACGGGCATCCCTTCCGGGACGCTATACCCTATTCTCATGCGCCTGGATAAGCTGCACTGGCTTGAAACGCGTTGGGAAGAGGCCAAAACGCATGGGCGGCCGCCGAGGCACCTTTACCGGCTTTCTGGAACGGCACGAGAGTGGGCTCGTGAGGAAATTCGCGCGGCACAGGAACGGCGTTTCTGGAAGCCGGCGGAGGACGAGGCATGAGCTCGGCCACGCGGGAGAGTTCTGTGACGGCGCGGATGGCGCGGTGGGCGCTTTGGTGCGCAGTGCGTTATTGGCCGGAGGAGAATCGCGCGTGGGGGCTGGCGCTGGCCGCGGAGATCGATGAGACGAGGAGTGCATTTGAAACGGTGAGGTGGTCGTTCGGAGGAATTATGTTCTTCACACGTTCGGTGCTTTCGAGTGCTTGGAAGTGGATGAAACTTCCGGCGGGAAGTTCCCTTCCCGGACAATTAGGCCCCGAGCAGCGTGGCCTGCTGCCGAAGCGATCGCGCATGTTTACGGCGGCGCTGTTAGCGTGCGCGGCGGTGCTTCTGTTTTTGCCTGAGGGGCGCGTGGCCGTGCAGACGGTGACTGCCAGCTGGCTGGCGTTCATGCCGACCAATTCCGACCAGCGGACACTCGACAAACTGGCCGCGCGGGCAGAGAAGGCGAAGGATGCGGAGACGCTGGCGTTCGTGGCGCTCAGCCCGACGAGCGAGGGCGGGCATGAAGCGGAGCAGCGGGCAGAGGGGTTAGTGGAGCGGACGGTGGCACTAGATCCATCCTACCTCTGGATTTATGGGGCGAAAAACCACAGCGCGAATTATTATCCGGCGAAAAAAGTTTGGGTAGAACGGTTGCAAGCCGCAGATCCGGACAATGCGGTGCCAATCCTGATCGAAGGCAGCGCGATGGCACAACGGAAGCTTCAACCGCATTATGATGACAAAGACTTCGAAATGCTAGCGGACGATCCGCAGTGGATGGCGTTGATGGCGCGCGCGTATGCCGCACCGAAGTATGACAGCTACTTGGCGAAGCACATCCGGGTGATGCGTGATGTCTGGGACCGCGACCCGAGTCTGCCGCCGGACATTATTCTGATGGGCCTGTGGTCGCACGGAATTCCGGACCTGCGCCTGACGAGGCTGTATGCAAAGATTGAGCTGGACCAGGCAAAGAAGACGCTGGCAGCGGGCGACCCGAAACAGGCGGAGACGCTAGCGCAAGGAGTGGCCGCGTTTGGAGCGCGGATGATGGGTTCGAGCGGCACGGCGATTGAGGAGTTGATTGCGGTGGCGATTTCGCGCATGGCAGACAAAGAGCTCTTGGAGATCTATACCGCCGAAGGAAGAGCGGAGGAGGCGCGCCGAGCGACGGCGCACATGGACGAGCTGGAGCAATTCCTCCGCAAACGCTTTAGGCACGACGAACCGGGACGTGCGACACAGGTTCAGACGTTCCAGCGGCAAGCAGCGCTGGTGCAAGGGGCGGTGATTCTGGGCGGGCTCGCGCTGCTTTGCGCCGTGGTGGGGATTTTGTCGCTGGAACTTTGGCGGGGAAAGCCGGCCGCGGAGACCGGGCTGCGGCGGCGGGTGGTGTGTTTCGCGGCAGATTGGGCGCCGGTGACGCTGCTCGTGGCGATTGGCGCGTTCCTGGTTTGCTTTTTGCCGTTCCAAAAGGTGCTCGCGGATTTCCGGGTTTCGAGCATTGAACCGACCGACGAGATGCGGATCAGCGATGCGATGTGGAGTCTAGTCAGCGTGCCGGAGCACGTGCTTGGCATGGACGCCGCGGTGACGTTCTGGTCGGCAGTGACGATTACGCTGAGCGCCATCGTGGTATGCATCGTGGCGTGGGGCTTCTATCGCGGACGGCGTACAGCGACGAAACCTGCGTGAGCAGTTCCCTTTCATAAAATTCGAATCGTTTGCGCATTTGCGGCCTTGCGGCGGCTTGCCGTAGACTACTGGTTTGCTCGGAGTCTGCGGAGAGCACTGGGGAGTTGCCGATGCTGGTTGTCATGCAGTCGCACGCAACGGAGGAGCAGATTCGTGGGGTGTGCGAGCGCATTGAGAGTTTGGGACTGAAGGCTCATCCGATTCCGGGGACAATTCGAACGGCGATTGGCATAACGGGGAACAGCGGAGCAGTTGATTTGGGCGTGCTGGAATCTCTGCCGGGCGTGATTGAGTGCATACCGGTCAGCAAGCCCTACAAATTAGTGAGCCGCGACGCGAAGGAGGAGGACAGCGTACTGCGGATTCCTGTCCCGGGCGGAGAAGTCGTTGTAGGCGGGAAGATGGTCGCGCTCGTCGCGGGGCCCTGCGCGGTGGAGACGGAGGAACAGTGTTTCGCGATTGCGGAAAGGGTGAAAAAGAGCGGAGCGCGGCTGTTTCGCGGCGGAGCTTATAAACCGAGGACTTCGCCGTACAGTTTTCAGGGTCTTGGATTGCCGGGATTGAAGATTTTGGCGAAGGTACGCGAGACGTATGGCTTTGGGATTATTACGGAAGCCATCGACAACGAGACCCTCGATCTCGTCGAGGAATATGCCGACGTGATTCAGATCGGCGCGCGAAACATGCAAAATTTTTCGCTGCTGAAGCGGGCCGGGCGGGCGAAGAAGCCAGTGCTCTTGAAGCGCGGGATGTCGGCGACGCTGGACGAGTTTTTGATGGCCGCGGAATATATTTTGTCCGAAGGAAACTACAACGTGATGCTGTGCGAGCGCGGCGTGCGGACATTTTCCGATTTCTCGCGGAACACGCTAGATCTGGCGGTCGTGCCGGCGGTGAAAAAACGCAGCCACTTGCCGATACTGGTCGACCCTTCGCACGGCACCGGAAAACGCCACAAAGTTTTGCCGCTGTCGCGCGCCGCGATTGCCGTGGGGGCGGACGGATTGCTGGTGGAAGTCCACCACGAGCCGGATAAGGCGCTATCCGACGGCATGCAGTCGATTTTGCCGGAGGAGTTCACCGAGCTGGTGGAAGAGGTGCGGCAAATCGCCGCGGTACTGGGGCGTGAAGTCAATTGAAAACCTTTTTGGGTCGATGCTGCGCGTTTCTCTTTGATGCATGATGCATAAGATTCCAGGTAATTCGCGGACTCCTGGCTAATTCCGCAGACTACATGTAACAATCCATCCGGATGATGAATCGCCCGCGCAACTTCCGCGTATTTTTCTTACTTGGCATCCTGCTGATTGTGGGCGTGGCGGAACTTGTGCGCGAGCACCGGCCGTCTTTTCTGAGGCCGGGCCTGCGATTGTGCGCCTATGTTTCCGCCAGCGACGGAAGTGTGACGGTGATTGATCTGGTCAAGCTGGCCGCCGTGGCGCGGATTGCGATTGGACCGGGATTATCGGGGATGCGCGAGCATCCGACGCGCGCGGAAGTTTGGGGTGTGAGCTCGGCGGGCGGCTACGTCTGGGTGATCAATGCGCGGGTGAACCAGGTCAGCTCACGCATCCCCGTTGGGCCGCTTCCCTACGCGATCGATTTTTCGCCAGACGGCAGCCGGCTGTACACCACCTCGGCGGGATCGGACACGTTGCTGGCGATCGATTGCGAAACGCGCAGCGTGGTGGCGCGGACGCGGACGGGGGGTGAGCCCGTCGTGGCGCACGTGACGCCAGATGGAAAAAGTGTGCTGGTGCTGAATCACCGGGATGCCACACTGGGGATTCACGATGCGGAGACGCTGGCGCTGCGCAGCGCCGTGGGCATCGTCAAGCAGCCGGAAAAAGTTGCGATCCTTCCGGACAGCAGCCTGGCGTTTGTTTTAAGCCGAACGGAGCACCGGCTGTCGGTCGTCGATTTGCGCAGAAGCGTTCTGGTGACGAACCTCGAGTTGGACGGCAATCCCTCGGACATGCTGCTCAAGCCGGACGGCGGCGAGCTGTACGTGATCTCGCCGGAGGCGCATGGGTTGCAGGTGATCAACACATGGACGCATGAGGTGGGCGACTACATGGTGCTCGGCTCGGCGCCCACGCGCGGTGTTCTGAGCGCCGATGGAAATACGCTCTATGTTTCGGACAGCGCGGCGGGGCACATCATACCCGTGGACATTGCCAATCGCCGGGTAATTCGCGATCCCGGCACGGGCAAGGAGTTTCCGATCAACGCGGGGCAGTCTCCCGGCGTGATGCGTTTCGATCCCGATGAAAATTTGTTGATCGTCGTAAACGAGGGTTCTGGCGACGTAGCAGTCATTCGCGTGCGCACGAACAGCCTGCTGACCATGATACCTGTTGGAAATGGGCCGAAGGATTTGGCGATTAAGCTGTTCTAGCGGCGTTTAGTCGTAGCGCAGCGCGATGATGGGGTCGATGCGCGTGGCGCGGCGAGCGGGGAGATAGCTGGCGAAGAGGGCGACCAGCAGCAAAAGAAGCGATACGGCTGTGAAGGTGATGGCGTCGGTAGGGCGCACTCCGTAAAGCAATGAAGCGAGCAAGCGCGTGGCCGCCAGAGCTCCAGCGAGGCCGATCGCCAGTCCTATGGCGGCGAGCCGCACTCCGAAGCCGAGCACATCCCAAACAATTCTTTCCTGCGATGCGCCGAGAGCCATGCGAATGCCGATATCGCGCGTGCGCTGCGCCACCATGTAGGAAAGTACGCCGTAGATGCCGACGGAAGAGAGCAGGAGCGCCGTGACGGCAAAAATAGATAAGAGGAACGTGTCGAAGTGCGAGCGTTCGAGAGTGCTGGAAATCTTCTGCTGCATGGTCGAAAGCCTGTAAATCGGCACGGCGGGCGCGACGGAGGCCACCACTGCTTGTAGCTCGCGGGCAGGCAGCACCGCGCCACCGCGCGTCCGCACCATCAAGTCCATCGTTCGGCCAATCCAATCCCATGAAGCCGGCGGCATTTGCGCAAGGGGAATGTAGAACGTCGGCTCAGCCTGGCGGTCCAGCCCCGCAGCGTGGACGTCAGCCACCACGCCGACGACTTCGTGCCAGGTTGGATCCAAGCGGCCCTTTGGCCCAGGCTCACAACAAGAGAAGCGCTTGCCAATGGCGTTTTCACCGGGCCACAAAGTGCGGGCAAGCGTCTCATTTACCAGAGCGACGAACGCATGGTCGCGGGTGTCTTGCGGTGTAAAGTCGCGGCCCGATTTCAGCGGAACGCGAGCCGTCGAAAGATAGCTGGGCGAAATGATTTGCAATTGCGAGTTCACAAAATTCGTGGAGTCCGCCGGCTGGCCTTCGGGGAGGAGGCCGTTGCTGCTCCCCCCGCCGGCAAGCGGAGCGCGAGAGACTACGGCCGCCGACTCGACGCCGGGCAATGCGGCAGCGGCAGTCATCATACGTTCAAATGTTTGACGAGCAACGGCTGGCTCGTGATAACCGGCGTCGGGCAGGCCGACGCGTCCGACGACAACGTTGGCAGTATCAAAGCCGGGATCGACGTGGGATACGAGAAGCGCGCTGCGGATCAGCAGCCCAGCGCCAACCATTAGAATCAGCGCTAGAGAAACTTCTCCGACGACCAGAAGACTGCGAACCCGGTCGCGGCTGCCACCCGCAATACCCGAAGCGGACTTGAACACCTCGTTGAGACGGGTCGAGGCGGAGCGAAGAGCAGGCGCAAGCCCAAACAAAAAGCTGGCAAGGAGAGCCACCACGCAGGCGAACGTAAGAGTGCTGGCGTCAATACGAGATTGATCCAGCCGTGGCATTTCCGCGGGACCGTGGGCGACAATCCATGAAACGGCCCAGTACGCCAACAAAACACCAGCCGCGCCGCCAGCCAGCCCAAGCACGAGGTTTTCCGCGAGAAGTTGCCTCACGATGCGATTCGGAGACGCACCCAATGCCGCCCGCATGGCAATCTCCTTTTGCCGCGTGCGCGAGCGCGCCAACTGCAAATTCGCAATGTTCGCGCAGGCAATCAGCAGCAGAAATCCCACTGCCGCGAGCATCATGCGAAGACTCAGGCGCTGGTCGCCTAGAAGAACGGTCGCGAGCGGCTGTAGAGCGTAGGTGCGATCGGCATCGTCGAGGGGATACTGCTGCTGTAGCCGCTGAGCAATGACGGCGAGCTCGGACTGCGCCCGCGCCATACTGACATTGTGCTTGAGCCGGGCCATGGCATTGAGGTAGTGGTCATCGTGATCGGCAAGCTGCGCGGGGGTGAATGCCGCTGGAATCCAAAGTTTCGTGTCGTTCAGCAACGGATCGAAACTTTTCGGCATAACGCCAAGAACGGTAGTGGGAAGACCGTTGACGCGAATCGGCTTGCCAATGACGCCAGTATCAGCGTGAAGACTGGTGCGCCAGAAGCGCTCGCTGATGACGACGACGGGCGCGTGCCCAAGCTGATCCTCTTCGGCGGTGAAGACACGTCCAGCGATGGGCTGCACACCAAACGTCCCAAAGTAATTGGAGGTTGCGATTTCGCCGTCCACGCGTTCGGGAGTGGCCTGCGTTTCCACATTAAAACTCGCGAAATTCGAGCAACTGATCTCCGCATAAGAGGCACTCTGATTTTTGATGTCGTTGAAATTGCCCACGGAGACGCCCATAGATGTACTTTTCAACTGTTCCTGCAGGTACACCACGCGGGAGGGATCTTCAATGGCCAGCGGCCGCAGGAGAACGGCGTTGACGACGCTGAATATGGCCGTCGTGGCGCCGATGCCCAGAGCCAATGTAAGCACGGCGACAGCCGCGAATCCCGGACTCTTGCGCAAGACCCGCTGCCCATAGCGAAAGTCCTGCACCAGTTCATCGAGAAGCCTCACGCCGCGCGCTTCCCGTCCTTCCTCTTTCACGCGCTCGATGCCTCCGAACTCGAGGCGCGCGCGCCGCACAGCTTCCTCACGTGTAGCGCCGCCGCGAACCAAATCGTCCGCGTAGGCACCGATGTGAGACTGCAACTCGGCATCCATCTCCCGTTCCACGCGAGACCGATGGAGTGTGGTTCGCAGCCAAGAGCGTAGCCGGCTCCAAATGGTCATACTTCCTCCAGTTAGGCGCCAAAGAGTCCCAAGGCTCTATACGAAATCATTGGTGCCTCAGCGCAAGCATCGGATCGACACGCATGGCGCGGCGCGTGGGGATGTAGCAGGCCAGGAGCGTGACGGAGGCCATGAGCACCGCGGCAGCGAGGAAAGTGGCGGGGTCCGCGGGGCTGACGCCGTAGAGTTCGCCGGCGAGGAGGCGCGTGATACCTAAGGCGCACAGGAGCCCGAGAGAGATTCCAAATAGCGAAAATTTCGCGCCTTCCTTCATGATAAGCCACAAAACATCGCGCGGCTGTGCGCCATTAGCGACGCGGATACCGATTTCGCGCGTGCGCTTGGAGACAAGATAGGAAAGAACTCCGTAGATGCCGATCAGGCCGAGAACCAAGGCAAGCGCAGCAAATGCGACGAAGAGAACCGTCGTGGAAGCCGGAGTGGAAACGGACTCCGAGACGACGGCGCGCATCGTCTTCACATCACTAGCGGGGACTTCCGGACTAAGGCCGGCGACTGTCCGGCGTAGAACACTTTGCACCTGCGATTCCTCCAGGCTGGATTGAATGACTACCGTCATGTCGGAGGGAACGCGGCCGCCTTCGAGAGAGGCGTTTGTGGTGTACGGAAAATAAATGGTGCCGTTGATCCAGTCCGGAACGTTTTTTTGGAGATCGTAGGCGCGCACGTCGGAAACGATCCCCACGACGGTGCGCCAGTCTGCGTCGCCGCTGAGGCGGACGTGCGTACCGATGGGACTGCGGCCAGGCCAAAAATGGCGGGCCGTCGAGGCGGTCACGAGGGCCACCCTGGCATTGCCGGAATCGTCCGCGGAGGTGAAACCACGGCCGGCGACGACGGGGATCTTCATGACTCGAAGATAGTCGGGCGTCACGACGTCCATCCAGAAAAGTGGCATGGCTTCGCCGGGCGGCACATGCTCATTTTCGATTTCCAGAGAACGCTTTGCCACGCGGCCGTCGAGAGGCAGAGTATTGACGACCGCGACGGAACGCATGCCGGGAGCGGCCTGCAAGCGCTCGAGGAGTTCCCGGTAGAAAGAGATGCAACGCGCAGGATCGCTGCAAAATGCCTGGTCGGGAGTCACCCGAGCGGTGAGAAGATCCCCGGCGCGAAACCCGGGATCGACGTGCAAAGCGCGACAAAGCTGCGGATCAGCAAACCCGCGGCAATAACGAGAAGCACAGCGAGAGCTACTTCGGCGATCGCCAGCGCGCTGCGCAAGCGGTGCGAGACGGAAGCGCCTGCTCCGCGCGAGGCCGCATTGAGCGACCGCGCCAAAGCAGCACGCGAAGAATAAAGCGCGGGTGCAAGACCGAAGAGAAGTCCAGTGAGGACCGCGAGGCCGCCGGTGAACGCGAGAACGCGCCAATCGATGTGCGCGTCAGCCAGACGCGGCGTATCGGCCGGGAGCGCGGCTTTCAGCAAGTGCAATCCTTGCGTGGCCAGAATAACCCCAAGCACACCTCCCATGAGAGCCATCAACACGCTTTCCGTGAGAAGCTGACGGACCACGCGGCCGCGTTCCGCGCCCATGGCGGTGCGAACCGCGATTTCTTTTTCGCGCGTGGCCGCACGGGAAAGCGCGAGATTGGCCACGTTGACGCAAGCGATGAGCAGAATCAGGCCGACCGCGCCCAGCAATAGAAACAGCCGGCTGCGCACGTCGGCGACCATGCCATTGCGCAACTCAACGACGCTGATGTCCGCGTTCCAATCCGCAGGCATGGGCCAAGGAAATAATTTTGGCACGCGCGACTGAAACATGCGAATTTCGGCCCGGGCGCGAGCAATGGTTGAGCCGGGGCGCAGACCGGCCAACAACAGGCATGAAATCGCCGGCCCAATACGCGATGGTGTCGCGAGGATCGTTATGCAGAGGCAGCCAGACCTGCGTTCTTGGTGGAAGGAAAACTGAATTCTGCGGGCATCACGCCGACAACTTCGCGACTGACGCCTTCGAGCTCAATCGAATGACCCACAAGGGAGGGATCAGACCCGAAACGTTGCTGCCAGAGCGAGTGGCTCAAAATGACGTAGTTATCCCGCCCCGCTATGTCTTCCCCTGGATAAAAGGTACGGCCGATCTCGGGGCGAGCGCCCAAAACGGAAAAAAACTCGGCGGAGACAAGCACGCCAGACAGCCGGAGCGGATCACCGCGTCCGGTCAGATTGAATTCGTGCCCTTCGAAGTACGCCGCCACATCGAGCGATTGCATTTGCTCGCGCATGGCAACGAACCCGCCTTTCGGATACGTTCCGGTCGTTCCAGCGATGGTAACGAGATTTTGCGGCGCCGCGAATGGCAGAGGCCGAAGAAGAATGCCGTCGACCAGGCTGAAGATGGCGGTGTTCGCGCCGATGCCGAGCCCAAGCGTAAGAACCGCGACCACGGTGAAGCCGGGGCTCTTGCGGAGCACGCGCGCGCCGTAGCGCAAATCCTGCAGTAGCGTTTCGAGGATTCGGACGCCGCGCGCTTCTCTGCCTTCTTCTTTGACGCGCTCGATTCCGCCGAACTCGATGCGCGCCCGGCGCATGGCTTCCTCGCGCGAAACGCCGCCGCGCACCAAATCTTCGGCGCGTGTTTCGATGTGGAAGCGCAGCTCCGCGTCCATTTCACTTTCCATGTGCGTGCGCCGCCGCGTTGCGCCCCACCAGGAACTTACCCGGCTCCAAAGAGTCATAACTTCCCCACCATCCTTCAACAAATTCTCGTGACCACCCGCGCAATCATTCGTACCTCAGCGCCACCATCGGATCGACCCGCATCGCCCGCCGCGCCGGGAGGTACGATGCCGTGATCGAGACGCCGAGGAGCAGCAAGAGTACGGCCACGAATGTTTGTGGATCGGTTGGCTGCACTTCATAGAGCAAGCTCCTGAGAAAACGCGTCAAACCAGCGCTCCGGCAGCGCCGAACAAGATGCCGATTCCCGTCACGCGCAATCCCTGACCCAACACCAGTCGCACCACGTCGCCGCCCCGCGCGCCCAAAGCCATGCGCACGCCAATCTCATGCGTTCGTCGAGCGACGGAGAATGCCAGCACGGCGTAAATACCCAATGCCGCAAGGGCCAGCGCCAAGACGGCAAAAGCTCCTACCACCAGGAGATTGAACCGACGGGCAGCCGTGGACCGGCTTATCACTTCATCCATGGGTCGCATGTTGGCGAGCGCGAGTTGGCGGTCTAGCCCCCAAGCAGCGGCGCGGACAGCCGCGCCGATGCTTCCCGGTTCCCCCTGGGTTCGCACGGCGATACGCAGCGAAGGGGCCGCGCCGAGTTGCGCGTAAGGCTCGTAGGTGTGCAGCGCGGTTACGGTATCCAGTGGTCCCTGTTTAACATCGCCGACCAGGCCGACGATCGTGAGCCAAGGGTTCGTCGACTCCGCTGTTCCCCACTTGAGGCGCTTCCCAAGGGGATCCTGGCCGGGCCAATATTTCTTTGCTAGCGATTCACTGACGATGAGCACGTGCGTGGAACTCGCATCATCGTGGTCCGTAAAGTAGCGTCCACGGAGCAGCGGAATTGCCATCACCTGCAGATAATCGCCATAAATGACCGAGTGATAGCACATGTTCATCCCCGCTCCCCGAGTGGGACGAAAGCCCTCCGGCGTGAAGGCGTGTGTCCAGCCGCCCAGCAGCGGCAGATCGGTCGAGCCCCCTACAGCCAGAATGTTGGGAGTTTGCCGCAAGCGATCGATCAATTGTTTGAAGAACGAAACCACTTGCTCATCCTTCGAATATTCGTCCGGGGGCAGGTCGATCGAAGCGGTCAACACATGCTCCGGCCTGAAGCCGGGATTTGTGTTCAAAACGCGCTGAAAACTTCGCACCAGCAGTCCTGCCCCGATCAGCAGCATCACCGAGAGCGCGACCTCGACGACCACAAAGAAGGCGCGCACGCGCTGGCGTTCGGCACTATCAGAAGTGCCGCGCCCACCATCCTTCAGCGAGGAATTGGGGTCGGTTCGCGAAGTCCAAATAGCTGGTAAAGCGCCGAAAACGATCCCGACTGCGGAAACGATTAGAAACGTGAAGAGTAGTACCGCCCAATTGAGTTCGATGGACTGGAACTGCGGTACGCTTGCAGGCATTCCGGCCACCAGCGCGTCCTTGAACCAAACAGCGACCGCCAGACCGAGCCCGCCCCCAAGGAATGCCAGCAGTAGCCCTTCGACAAGGAATTGTCGCAGCAGACGAAATCTTCCCGCGCCGATCGCCAGGCGAACGGCCATTTCCTTTTGCCTGCCGGCGGCGCGCATCATCAGAAGGTTTGCGACGTTGACGCAAGCGATCAGCAGCACCAGGCCCACCGAGCCGAGAAGCACCAAAAGCGTTGGCCTCAGCGGCCCGGTCACTTCATCGCGAAGAGGCTGCACGGCCATCCCAAGTTGAAAGTCGCCCAGGGACTCATGTGCGCCGCGAGCCCATTCCTCGTAGGTCTCCAAAACACCACGAGCGACCAGTTGCAAGTCCGCATCGACTAGCCCACGCGAGACTCCCGGTTTCATCCGGGCAACGACGGTATAATCGAAATTGTCACCGAATGTCCTCAAGTTCGCCTTTCGTGAGCCCCAGTGGCACCCAAAGTTCGGCTGCAACTCCCTGCGCCATCCCAGGCAGCGGGAGGACAAAACTTTGTGGCATCAGCGCCAACAATGGTGTAGGGCTTGCGGTCCAGATTTACGGTTTGTCCGAGGACCGTAGGTTCTCCACCGAAACGGCGCTGCCACAAGCCGTAGCTCAGGATAACCACCGGGTGTCCCGCAAGCTCTTCCTCAGCGGTGAATACTCTGCCTACAACGGGTTGGACTCCCAGCACATCGAAGAGATCGCTGCTGATGCGGTCGGCGGTCACTCGCTGCGGTTCACCCCTTCCGGAAAACTCGTAGGTCCAGACACGGAATCCACCGACTTTCTCAAATACATGGTTCAGCTTTTGAATCTGCGAGATGTCCGGGCCAGAGACGTCGAAAGGTTGCGGCCCGGCGTGGGGCAAAACCTCCTTGACTAGCACAAGGCGGTCAGCATCGGCGTACGGGAGCGGGCTAAGAAGCACGGCGTTCACCACGCTGAAGATGGCCGTGTTTGCGCCAATGCCGAGCGCTAGCGTGAGGACGGCGACCGCGGTAAAACCTGGACTCTTGCGAAGTATTCGTGCCGCATACCGCAAATCCTGGAGTAATTCTCCGATGTAGGCGACGCCGCGCGCTTCGCGTCCTTCCTCTTTCACGCGCTCGATGCCGCCGAACTCGATGCGCGCGCGACGCATAGCTTCTTCGCGCGAAACGCCGCAGCGGGCCAAATCCTCGGCGCGCGTTTCAACGTGAAAGCGGAACTCCGCATCCATCTCGCTTTCCATTCGTGAGCGCTGAAAAATGGCTTGCGACCACGAGCGAAGCCGGCTCCAGAACGTCATACTTCCTCCGGCTTGGTCCCCAGGATTCCCGCGATGACGTCGGCCATGCTGTTCCAATTGTCGGTCTCCGCTTGCAACCGGCGCTTCCCTGCCGCCGTCAGCGTGTAGTATTTCGCTTTGCGTTTGTTCTCGGACTCGCCCCATTCGCTGGCGATCCAGCCCTGATGCTCAAGCCGGTAAAGCGCGGGATAGAGCGAGCCTTGCTGGATTTCGAGGCGGTCTTTCGAGATTTGCTGGATGCGCAGGAGGATGCCGTAGCCATGCAACGGCCCGAGGGAGACCGCTTTGAGAATTAACATATCCAGTGTTCCCTGCAAAAGTTCGAGTTGCTTGTCCATCGTTCCGGCTCTCCTAGATGAACTAGGAATGTACCCGAACTCTCCTAGACTGTCAAGGAGAGGATTGCGGACGGTAAATGAGCAGCGTCCTCGTTAGTCAGCGCCGACGGTCAGGCACAACGGATAGGCAAGATTTCGAGGATCTGAAATACGAGGCAAAGGTGTGAACTACGAATTCTCCTCAGGCGGCCAGGCGGAGTGCTCTTCGCCAAGCTGCACCTCGAGATAGCCTTCGGCGGGGAGAACATCCACGGGCAAGCCGCCGTGCCAAAGGGCCACACCTAGCTTGAGCTTGTTCTGCCCTTTGAGCAGAATCTCGCTGCGCTGGATGGCAACTTCTAGAATGCGGTCAAAGGAGGCTTCGGCCACGGTTTTCGGATTCAGGAGGCAGAGACGCCCCTTTTCTACCGCGAACTCCTGCAAGTGACCGCGCACAAGCTTCACGACAATGTTGATTTCTTCAGCGGCGCCGATGGTTATGCGGAATTCCGAATCTTCAAGTTCTCCTAGAAGATCCAGAAACGGATCCACGCGGACGCAAAAGCGGCCCTCCTCGAAACCATAACGTAATTCATGAAGATAGAAGGTGCGGCCATGCATGGCGCCGCCTCGCCGTTCCGGCGAGTAGAGGCCTGCGCCAAGCCATTCGAAATAGGTCGTGTCTCGTCCATCCACCGCGATTTTCAGAAAGCCCGTCGGCGCCAGTTGCAGCGCGTGTTCCGGTTGGCGCTTGATGGGCTTCGCCAATTCTTGCGGCGCCACTTGGCCTAGCGCCAGGTAGACGGCCGTTAAATGCTTTCGATAGAGCGCATCGAACTCCGCATCATTCGCCGTGCTGTGTTCCGGGCCGTACCACCAGCACCAATCGCTTCCCTCCGCGGCCAGCAGGGATTCCTGCGCTTCCTTCAACGCGGTTTCTGTTGGCGCGCCGTCGCGGCCTTGCTTCAGGGCTTCGGCGGCCTTCCCATAAGCTTCGCGCGCGTCCCAGAGCAGTTCCCAGGCCGCGACGTCTTCGCTATGTCCGATCCACACATCGAAATTCGCGTTAATCCAGGAAGCGGGGAAAATCCCGGCATTGCTTGGGATCTGGCCGGCCGCGGCAATCGCTTCGGTCGCAGTGAGCGCGCGAAAATCTTGATCTCCCTGAATGCGGCCATAAAATTCGCGCAAAAACTCCCGGCCATTCCCCGGATAATATTCCCAGGCGTTTTCGCCATCGAGAAACAGGCAAACCGTCAGCGGCTGCGATGTCTGCACGCGCTCGCCAAGCTCGCGCAGCCGGCCGTGCAAATCCGCGGCGGCATCCTTGCCATTCATACGGCTATAAACGAAACCGATGAGATCGGAAAGATGGTGGTCGCGGAAAAGTCCTGTCATAGGCTTCCCGGCGAGTTGCACGCGCAAGGGCTTATACAAGCGTTCCGCATTCGCCGGCACGCCTTTGGCGTCGCGAAAAAATCCCGCGTTGAGCGTTCTACCAAGCACGCCTTCATCCGTCCCGAACCACTGAAAACCTTCCTCGGCGGCAATCGTCAACGCCTGATCGGAAACGGAGCCTTCCGAGGGCCAGAGTCCTGCAGGCTTCGCGCCGAATACGCGCTCGTGATATTCGCGGGCGCGCCGCAATTGCTCTCGCGCATCCTCAGGATGACGGTAGGCACGGCGCGGGAGCGGCGTGCCGGGATTGGCCACTCGAGCGATATCCGAATCGCAGATCAGCGGAAGGATAGGGTGGTAAAACGGTGTGGTGCTGAGCTCGATCTGGCCGGTCTGCGCCACCGCGCGATATTCCGGCAAAACCAGTCCAAGCAATTCGAGCTGTTTCGCCTTCAGCGCGGCTTTGTCTTTTTCCGTGAACTCTTTTCCTTTGTTCGCAAGCCGGCTGACCACCGAATCTTTCTCGAACCAGGTCTCCTCCATCCAAACCAATTGCGAAAGCAACTGCAAATCTCGCCAGTCACGCTGAGTAAAAGAAACCTGCGCCTGCGCTCCGCCAGCGGGCTGCGCCCATTCATGCAACTCCACAAAACGCGGCCATCGCGACATCAGCCGCTCGTGATTCACTTGAAAGGCCCGCGCCAGAATCTCCGCTTTATCTTCCCGCGTTAACTCATCGGCTGGCTTGAAAGCCAAAGAGAACCACGGCTCGTTGAATTCCCCGCTGGCATATTCCTCGAGCTGCATTCCGAGCGAAGGCACGACGTTAAAAGTGGCATGAAACTTCGGGAATTCCTTGAGCATGGCCACCATGCCCCAATAATCCTTGAGGGCGTGCAGCCGCGTCCACGCCAGCACATACCGGCCCGTTTCCGGGTCCCGATATTGCGGCTGGTGCATGTGCCACAAAACCACCACATGCACTCGATTCATCGCCACTCTCTTTCAAGTTGCCGCTGCGTGGCCGTGTTACACTCTCGGTTCGCGCTATGCGCATCCTGGACCGCTATATCGTTCGTGAAGTTTTTCGTCACGCTCTCCTCGGACTCGCCGTATTCACTTTCGTTTTCTTCGTACCACAGCTTGTTCGTTTGATGGAGTTGTTCGTCCGTCATAGCGGTTCTGGAGCGCAAATTCTCGAGCTCTTCCTGTGCATTTTCCCTGGCGTATTCACTTTCACCCTCCCCATGGCCGTGCTGATCGGCGTCCTTTTGGGCCTTGGCCGCATGTCCGCGGACAGCGAAATTATTGCCTTAACCGCGTTGGGTATCGGACGCCGCCGGATTCTCCTGCCCGTAGGCGTTCTCGCCGTCGGCGGCGCTCTCGTCACGCTTTGCATGACGCTGTGGCTCGGCCCGATGGCGGTTCATAAATACCGCAGTCTCGAAACCGAGTTGCTCGCTTCCCAAGCCTCTTTCGCGGTGCAGCCCCGGGTCTTCGACGAGCGCTTCCCCAAACTGGTTCTTTACGTCAACGACGTGTCTGCCAGCGGCACGCAATGGCACGGCGTATTTCTCGCTGAAGCCGGAGGAGAGAACGGCTCGCAACTCACCCTGGCGGAGAATGCGATTGTAATTGCCGAACCCAAAGAGGGCAAGCTGGAGCTTCACTTAAGGGGCGGCAGCACCCACGAATTTTCGAGAGAAGATCCTGACCGCTACTCGGTAACCGCATTCGGGCAGAGCGATTGGCCCCTCGAAGTGAATGGCCTCGTCCCCGCGCAGCCCAGAGAATTGAGTAATTCCGAGCGGTCCCTGCACGAGCTGCTCAACTCCCACGATGCCAACTGGCGCGAGGCGCGCGTCGAGTTGCATCGCCGCCTGGCCTTTCCCGTTGCGTGCCTCGCCTTCGCTCTGATTGCTGTCCCGCTTGGCGCGCAGCCTCGCCGCGGCGGACGCGCGGCCGGCTCGCTCATTGCGGTCATCATCATTGCCTCGTATTACCTGCTTACGGTGATTGGAGCTGGCTTCGCGCGTCAAGGCACGCTGCCGCCTGCCGCAGGCATCTGGGGCGCAAATATCCTGCTGGCCATCCTCGGACTGGCGCTGCTTCCCCGCATGGAACAATTCCGCGGCGAAAGCCGCTGGATGAACCCTCTGGTGCGCTTCCGGAGTTGGGCCAGGCTGCTCCGCCGCCGGAAAGCGCGTGCTCGCGCCGCCGCCATAGCAGTAGTCCGCATTCCCAACGGCGTGATTGAGCCGCAAGAGAACGGACTTCATACCAGCGGCAGCTTCCCTCGTTTGATGGATATATACCTCTTGCGGCGGTTCTTTTTTCATTTCGCGCTGCTGATGGCCGCCTTCATTTTCCTGTTTGAGACCTTCACTTTCTTTGAGCTGCTCGATGACATCGCGCGCCATCGCGTGCCATTTCTCATCGTCGTGGACTATTTCCGCTACCTCACTCCCTATCTTGTTTACAACCTTGCGCCGCTGGCTGCGCTGGTCGCCGTACTGGTCACTCTCGGAGTGATGAGCAAAAACAACGAGATCGTGGCCTGCAAAGCCAGCGGCATCAGCCTTTACCGTCTGGCGGTGCCACTGCTTTTCGCCGGGCTGGCGCTTGCCGCCAGCATGATCGTGCTGGATGAAACCTATCTCCCCTACGCCAACCAACGGCAGGACGCGCTGCGCAACCAGATCAAAGGCCGCCCGGCACAGACCTACGCACATCCGCAACGCTGGATTTTTGGCAACGACGAAAAGATTTACAACTACGACCTCTTCGACCCCGCGCAGAACCTTTTTGGAGGCCTAAGCGTGGTGGAACTCGATCCCGCGACGTTCCAGATGAGACGGCGGATTTTTGCCTCGCGCGCCAGATGGTCGGAATCGCAGAGAGTTTGGGTTCTAGAGGGCGGCTGGGTGCGCGATTTCGCCGATGGCACCATCACCAGCTATGAACGCTTCCCCGTCACGTCGCTGCCCGAGCTTTCCGAGCCGCCCAGTTATTTCAATCGCGAGGTGCGCCAGGCATCCCAAATGAGCTGGGGCGCTCTGCGCCGCTATATCGAAGAGCTTCGCAAAGCGGGCTTTGACGTCGCCAACCTCACCGTGCAATGGCACGTCAAGTTGGCCTTCCCGCTCATCGCTCCCGTCAGCATGTTGCTGGCGATCCCGTTCGCGCTGCTCGTCGGCACGCGCGGCGCGGTCGGCGGCGTGGCGCTAGGTGTGGCCATCGGAATCGTCTATTGGACCGCCGCGCGCTTGCTGGAAGCCATGGGCGGCGTTGGACAACTGCCGCCGTTCCTCGCAGCATGGTCCACGGACATCACTTTCTTTTTTCTCGGCCTCTACTTTTTCTTTAAAATGCCCACCTGAAAAAAAGCCGCCGAAGCGCAAACATCGCTTGAGTTGTCTGCACGCCGACGGCTTCAAGTATTACTTGCGATTTAATTCCGAATCTATCCTTGCGGCTACTTTTTCTTCTGCTTTCTTCGCTTGCTCTTCTTCAATCGCTGCTTGGGCGGCGGCCAGCCGCGCGACCGGCACGCGGAAGGGCGAGCAACTCACATAGGTCAACCCGAGTGCGATGGCAGAATTTCACGCTGATCCGGGTCGCCGCCGTGTTCGCCGCAGATGCCCAGCTTGATGTCCGGGCCGGGTCTTGCGGCCTTTCTCGACGGCGATCTTCATCAGCTGCGCCGACGCCGGTCTGGTCAATGGTGGCGAACGGATTTTTCTTGATGATTTCCAGTTCCTGGTAGGGCGGCAGGAAACGACCCGGAATCGTCGCGGCTCATGCCGAGGCAGGTCTGCGTCAGGTCGTTGGTGCCGAAGCTGAAGAACTCGGCGTCTGCGCGATCTCATCGGCCGTCAGCGCGCCGCGCGGAATTTCAATCATCGTGCCGACCAGGTAATTCAGCTTTACGTCTTCTTTTCCTTCTGCACCTCGCTTGGCGACGCGATGGACGACCTCGACCTGCAAGTCGCAATTCCTTCTTGAAGCCGACCAGCGGGATCATGATTTCCGGCTTGACCTTGATGCCTTCCTTCTGCACCTGCGCGGCGGCTTCGAAGATGGCGCGGGCCTGCATCTCGGAGATTTCCGGATAGACGATGCCCAGGCGGCAGCCGCGGAAGCCGAGCATCGGGTTGAACTCGTGCAATTCCTCGACGCGCTGCTTGATTTTTTCGACCGGCACGCCCATCTTGTCCGCCAGAGTCGCTCTGCGCGGCGTCTTCGTGCGGCAGGAATTCGTGCAGCGGCGGGTCGAGGAAGCGGATGGTCGCCGGCAAGCCTTTCAGCTCGCTGAAGATGCCCGACGAAATCGTCGCGCTGATAGGGCAGCAATTTGGCCAGCGCCTTTTTCGCGGTCCTCTAGGTTGTCGGCCAGGATCATCTCGCGCATGGCGTCGATGCGGTTGCCCTCAAAGAACATGTGCTCGGTGCGGCAGAGGCCGATGCCCGACGGCGCCGAACGCGATGGCGTTGGCGTCTGTTCCGGCGTGTCGGCGTTGGTGCGCACCTGCATGCGCGTGACCTTCGCGCACCATTTCATCAGCTTGCGTGAAATTTTGATAGGTCGCGGCTCTTGCTTGCCGTCGAGCGATTTCTCGATGCAGCACCTGGACGATTTCCGACGGCGCGGTCTTGAATTCGCCCGGCATAAACTTCGCCGGCGGTGCCGTCGATGGAGAGGAAATCGCCTTCCTTGAACGTCTGCGCCGCTCGACGGTCATCGTCTTGCGCGTCGTAATCAATCTGCAGCGCGCTCGCGCCGCAGACGCAAACCTTGCCCATCTGCCGCGCCACCAGCGCCGCGTGCGAACTGACGCCGCCGCGCGCGGTCAGAATGCCTTCGGCGGCGATCATGCCGCGCAAATCTTCCGGCGAAGTTTCGACGCGGACGAGCAGGACCTTTTCGCCCTTGTCGCGCCGCTGCGACGGCGCGGTCGGCGTTGAAATAAATTTTGCCCGAGGCCGCGCCCGGGCCCGGCGGGCAAGCCCTTGGCGATGACTTTGGCGCTTTTGCAACTGCCTTGCGATCAAAGACCGGCGCCAGCACCTGGTCCAGTTGGTCGGCGGGAACGCGCCGGACGGCCGTCTTCCAATCGATCAATTTCTCCTTCTCCATTTCGATCGGCGAAGCGGACGGCGGCCAGGCCGGTGCGTTTGCCGTTGCGGGTCTGGAGCATGAACACCTTGCCGTCCTGGATGGTGAACTCGAAGTCCTGCACGTCCTTGAAATGGCTTTCGAAGCGTCTGGCGGACCTGTTCCAATTCGGCGAACGCCTTGGGCATGATGTCCTTCAGCTGCGCCACCGGTTCGGGCGTGCGCACGCCGGCGACGACGTCTTCGCCCTGGGCGTTGATGAGAAATTCGCCGTAGAAAACCTTTTCGCCGGTGGCCGGATCGCGCGTGAACGCCACGCCGGAGCCGGACTTGTCGCCGGTGTTGCCGAAGACCATCGCCTGCACGTTGACGGCCGTGCCCCATTCGGACGGGATGTTGTATTTGCGGCGATAAACGATCGCGCGGTCGTTCATCCACGAACCGAACACGGCGCCGACCGCGCCCCAAAGCTGCTTCCACGGATCCTGCGGAAATTCCTTGCCGGTGCGCTCCTTGATCAGCGCCTTGAAACGCTTGACCAGTTCCTTCAGATCGCGCACCGTCAGCTTCGGTGTCCTCGATGTCGCGCGTGATAACGTCTCGTGCTTGAGCTCGTGGATGACGACTTCAAACGGTTCGTGGTCTTCGTCCGGGCGCTTTTGCACGCCCATGACGACGTCGCCGTACATCTGGATGAAGCGGCGGTAGCAATCCCAGGCGAAGCGCTCGTTCTTGGTGGCCTTGACCAGCGCGAGCACGGTTTCGTCGTTGAGGCCGAGGTTCAAAATCGTGTCCATCATGCCGGGCATCGAATCGCGCGCGCCGGAGCGGACGGCGACCAGCAGCGGCATGGCTTTCTTGTCGCCGAACTTCGTGCCCATGATTTTTCTCCATGTGGGCGACGCCTTCCGGACTTCCGCGTCGAGCGACTTCGGATAGGTCTTCTTGTTCGCGTAGTAATAAGTGCAGACCTCGGTGGTGATGGTGAAGCCCGGAGGCACGGGCAGGCCGATGCGGGTCATCTCCGCCAGATTCGCGCCCTTGCCGCCCAAGAGTGCCCGCTGTGTCCCATCACCTTCTGCTTTGCCTGCTCCGAAAAAATACACCCATTTAGCCACTGTGTTCCTCGCTTGTCGTTTTGAATTTTGAAAATTTCCTGCGACTACCTCATTCGTGTGGCGGCCGGAAAATGTGTCGGCACGCCGACTCAGTGTGAGTTTTCACAACTTAAAGCAAAACTTTATTTCCTCTACCGGCGTTCCTCTCCGCCCAATTCGGAAAAATCCGCGATCGTCGTGAACTCCCTCAGAATTTCCGACAGCAACGCCAGGCGATTTTTCCTGACAGCCTCGTTCTCCGCCATCACCATAACCTGCTCAAAAAAATCGTCAACCGCCTTGCGAAGCCCCGCTACGACTTCAAGTGCTTCTTGATATTTTCCTGCCCGCTTCTCTGCCTGTACTTTCGACGCCGCCGAACGCACTGCGGCGAACAGCTCGCTTCTCCGCGCCGCTCTCGAACAATTCCGGCTGGATCGCCGCAGCATTCATCCTTCTTGAAATTCGATTTCTCCAGAATATTCCGAATGCGCTTGAAGGACACCGCCAGCGGCTCGAAGTTCTTCGACTTGCGGATGGCCTTGAGTGCAACGAGTCGCTTGTGCGCATCCACCAGGTCATCGACGCCCGCGCGGAAAACGGCATTGACTTCGTCGTAGCTGAACTTCTCGCGCTCCCGCAGCATGAACTTCGCGCGATCCAGCAGAAAATCCAGAACCTGCGTTTCCTGCTCGGGCGTGACTCCCTTCTTCGGGGGATTAGTAAGCAAAGCTTTGGCCGCCGCGCCCACCGCCAGCGACAAAAAGACCGGCACCTTGCGCTCCAGAATAATCTTCACAATCCCCAAAGCCGCGCGCCGCAAAGCATAAGGATCGCTCGAACCTGTCGGAACCAATCCCACTGCGAAGCATCCCGACGATCGAGTCCAGCTTGTCGCCCAAAGCGACTGCACAGCCGATCAAATTGCGCGGAATGGGATCTTCAAGACCCACCGGGCGATAGTGATCGTAAATCGCATCGGCAACGTGTCCGGTTCGCCCTGCGCGCGCGCATAAAGTCCGCCGACGATTCCCTGCAGCTCGGTGAACTCGCGAACCATCTCTGTAGCCAGGTCGCACTTGGAAAGTTCCGCTGCGCGGTCCGCCTCGGCCACATGCGCTTGCATCAAGCCGCGGTTGAACCACTGCTCGGAAAGCCAGCGCGCAATCGCGCGCACCCGCTCCACTTTGTCGCGGTAACTTCCCAGCCGCGATT
This sequence comes from uncultured Acidobacteriota bacterium, assembly GCA_963804545.1. Classification (GTDB taxonomy): domain Bacteria; phylum Acidobacteriota; class Terriglobia; order Acidiferrales; family UBA7541; genus Acidiferrum. Next base: position 608,887 of record CAWDQW010000002.1, on the reverse strand, counting down.
CGTACGTGACGCGTTCGAGTTTCGGCAAATAGTCGGCGAGCCGACATTTCTGATCCGACTCCCAGAAAAACTGCGCGTCCGCCAGCCGAGCCCGCAACACGCGTTCGTGACCGGCGCGCACCAATCCCTTGGGATCCTTCGGCAAATTGATGACCGCCAGAAAATGCGGCGCCACTTCCCCGCCGCGCTTCTCCACCGCAAAATACTTTCTGATGCCCGCGCATCACCGTGATCAAGATTTCGTCGGGAAGCGCCAGGTATGCCGGATCGAACTCCCCTTCCAGCACGCTCGGGCATTCGTTGAGGTACGTCACCAGCCTCAACAGTTCCGCATCCTCGTGAATCCGATATCCTGCCCTCTTTGCATGCGCCGCCAGCTCTTTGGAGATCTTCTCTCCGCGCTCCGCGGGACGAACAATCACACCGTTGACCTTCAATTTCTTCTCGTAGTCCGCGAAGTCCTTCACTCGCAGTGGCCCTTTGCCCAGAAATCGATGGCCCAGCGTCGTGTCTCCCGCTGTGACACCCGCAAACGAAAACTTCAGCGGCTTGCCATTCACGACGGCAACGATCCAACGAATCGGGCGAATGAACCGAGCCCCATCAATCCCGGTCCACGTCATCGACCTCGGCCAGGACAAATCATGAATCGCTCGCGGAAGGATTTCGTTCAGTATCTGCTCGGCGGTTCGCCCGCGCTTCACTTGCTTGGCGGCAAGATATTCGCCCTTGGGAGTCTTCACTATATAAAGGTCCTTCAGCGAAAGCCCCTGCTTCTCCGCAAAGCTATGCGCCGCGCGCGTCGGCTCGCCAACGGCATCGTACGCCACGGACTTCGGCGGACCGGTCACCTCGTTCTCTACGTCGGCCTGTTTCTCGCGCAGGCCGCGAACGTGCGCGACGAGCCGGCGAGGCGCGCTGAAAGTCTCCACGCTCACGCCGTCGGATAAATTCTCGGCTGCCAGCAACTTTTCCAAATTAGCACGCAGGTCTTCTTCTGCTTTGGGCAACATCCCTGCCGGAATCTCTTCGCTTCCCAACTTCAAGCAATACTTCAACTCTCTTCTCGATCACTTTTTCCTTGGCCCGCTTCATCCGCGCACCTCGCGGCGCACAGCAGGCCCGCCAATCTGTTCGAGATACGCCGCCGCAGTCGCGACAAGCCAGAGTTCGCACGCGTGCCATAAGCGCGGCGCGCTCCGTCGTCGAGATGACGCCTCGCGCATCCAGCAAGTTAAAAAGGTTGGAGCACTTCAAGCAATGGTCGTATGCCGGAAGCAGCGGATACGTCGCCTGCTCCTTCCCTCGCCGTCGTGCGAAACCCATCGAGCAGTTCCTTGGCTTGCTTCTCGTGCAACTCAAATTCCGCGCGGATCGCTTTGGCATCGCTGCGATTGAAACTGTACTCCGAGAACTGCTGCTCCTCAGCCAACCGAATTTCCCCGTACTTCTTGTCGTCCGACCAACGCAGATCGTAAACACTCGACAGCACCCTGGAGAAACTGCGCATATGCGCTCCAGCCCATACGTCAATTCCACGGAAATCGGGTCAAGGTCAATGCCCCCGCTCTGCTGGAAATAAGTGAACTGCGTAATCTCCAAACCATCCAGCAGCACTTGCCACCCAATCCCCCAGGCGCCCAGCGTCGGCGACTCCCAGTTGTCTTCCTCGAACCGGATGTCATGCTCTTTCAAAGTAATGCCAATGGCAGCGAGACTCTCGAGATAAAGATCCTGGACGTCTGCCGGGGATGGTTTCAGGATGACTTGAAATTGCGTGTGCTTATAAAGCCGGTTGGGATTCTCGCCATATCTTCCGTCGGCGGGCCGACGGCTGGGCTGAGCGTATGCAACGCGATACGCCGCAGGCCCGAGCACGCGCAAGAAAAGTTTCCGGGTGCATCGTGCCCGCGCCCACTTCCACATCATAGGGCTGCTGCAGCACGCATCCCTGCTTCACCCAAAAATGCGAGAGCTTCAAAACCAAATCTTGAAAGTTTAGCCCAACCTGTTTTTTCTCAAGTTTTACTTTAGCAATCAAGTGGACTCCAAAAGTCTTCGTGTAGCCAGCGGCTTCTCCGTGTGATGCTCAATCCAGTTCAACGAAGCTTCGCGCAATTCCGCCGCAGGCTGTCGCATCGCCGGAAGAACTCCATCTTATCGAGTTTCTCTCCCGCAAATCGCTCTGCCAATTGCCGCGCCCCCAGATGCAGAGGACTTCATCCCTCCTCGCCGGCACTTCTCGCAAACGAAGCCCCGCTTCCCACGGTGCATGAAAAGCCGCTTGCGCTCCCAACGCTGTGCCGCAAGCCGCGCATCGATCAAACTGCGGAAGCCAACCGCCCAGACGCACACTCCAAAACGCAAAGTAACTCAAGGGCAACTGCCATGCGCCGGTTCGCTCGATTTCCCGAACCGTCAGCAACAAAAGCCGGAACATGGACTCCGCCGTTTCATGCTCCGGCAGAACCTGCTCCGACACTTCACTCACAACCGCCAGCCCCGTGCTCAGCTCGTAATCGCTCTGCGACTTGTTGAAAGATTCGAGCAGTTCGCACTGCTGGATGCGCACCAGGTCGCGCGTCTCTTTTTCGATATACCAAAGCTGGACGTGGGACAGAATCTCCAGAGTCGACCCATAGCGATTCTTTATCCGCCTCGCGCCCGCCGCCACGCCGCGCATCCGTCCCGACGTCCGCCCGAAAAAGCTCACCAGGCGGTCCGCCTCTCCCAGCGAGAAGGTCTTCAAGAATGATGGCTTCCGTTTCCCTGGCAGGCATGAGCTGTCGGCGCGCCGACGCTGCGCCGGACACATTGCAGAACTACTTGCAGAGTCACGACCGATTCGCAGCGCACACGCAGAACTAATTTAATTACCACACACGCTCCCCTCGCGCAATGTTTATGTATCACTTCCCAGAAAAATTCGCGCGCGCCATTTCGCCGAAATGAAAACGCGCCGCCACTTCAAGCCCTGCTCCGCTTTTGAGATAAAACTCATCACGGCGGCGCTCTCCCCGCGAAAAACCATCGCGTCGGATTCTGTTAACCTGCCCCTCGCCACAAATGTAATTATCGGACACTGGCTCGGCCCTCGATCTCGCTTTGCATTTTCCCCTCTTCCGTTACCCTGCACTTCGGCCTATGCGCTCACAAAAATTCGACATCCTCGGCATCGGCGAAAACGCCACCGACACCGTCCTCCAGGTTGCCCAATTCCCCTCCCTCGGCTCCAAGGTCGAAATCTCAACGCGCAGATCCTTCTCGGCGGCCAGGTCGCCACCACTCTCATCGCCTGCCAGCGCTGGGGCCTCCGTACGCACTACGTCGGCTGCGTCGGCGACGACCATGCCGCCGAACTCCACCGCCGCGAACTCCGTCGCGAGGGCGTCACCTTCCATCTCGCCCGCACCCGCAAAACCATGAGTCAAATGTCCTTCATTTTCGTGGAAGCGCAATCCGGCGAACGCACCGTGGTCTGGCGCCGCGATCCCCGCCTCACCATCCCTCCCTCTTTCCTCCAAAGAGCTTGGGTCAATTCCGCGCGCGTTCTTTATATTGATGGCCACGACCCCGCCGCCACCCGCAAAGCCGCCTCCTGGGCCCGCTCGTCAAACATTCCCGTCGTCGCCGATTTCGATCATTGGACTCCGCAGCTCGCCCGGCTGCTCCCCCTCGTCGATTACCCTGTCACATCGCGCGATTTGCCCAGCACCGCCACCGGCGAGAGCGAACCTCCTTAAAGCTCTACCGCTTCTTAAGCGCACCTACGGCTGCCGGGCCGTTTGCGCCACGCTCGGCATCGATGGCGCCCTCGCCTGGGACGGCCACCGTTTCTGGTATTCTCCCTCCTACAAAGTCCGCGTCGCCGACACCACCGGCGCGGGTGACCTCTTTCATGCCGGCTTCTCTTACGGCATCCTAAACGGCTGGGAGTTGCAGCGCATTCTTGACTTCGCTTGCGCGGCAGCAGGTTTAAACTGCGAAGCGCTCGGTGCGCGAGGCGGAATCTCGGAATTGCCCAAAATCGAAAAGCTGCAGCGCAAAGGGCAGCGCAACCGCGCCGCTTTCCCGTAGCCGCCGCGCCGCCAAACCGATCGCATGTTCATCCCTATCAAAGATCTGAATCCCCGCCGCACCTACCCGGTCGTCAACACTCTTCTTATATTGACGAACGCAATCGTCTTCCTTTACCAGATCACTCTGTCCCATCATCAACAGGACGCATTTGTTCTCGCTAATTCCACCGTCCCCAACCACATCCGCCTGGCCCTCAACGGCCACGGCAATCTCCAAGCTGCCCTTCTTACCATCATCACTAGCATGTTCCTCCACAGCGGTTTTCTGCACATCGCCGGAAACATGCTCTTTCTCTGGATCTTCGGCGACAACGTGGAAGACTATTTCGGCCACTTCCCCTATCTGCTCTTCTATTTCGTTTGCGGCATCGGCTCTGGCCTCGCGCACATCATTTTTAACTACCACTCCTCCCTCCCCGCGCTCGGAGCCAGCGGCGCCATCTCCGGCGTCATGGGCGCGTACATTGTTCTTTATCCCCGCGCTCGCGTCCTGACTCTTGTCTTCATCTTTTTCATCCCCATTCCCGCCTTCATCATCTTGGGCTACTGGTTTCTGTTGCAATTTGTGGCGGGAGTAAGCACAGTCGGCGCATCCGCCACGGGAGGCGTCGCCTGGTGGGCTCACATCGGCGGGTTCTTACTGGGTATGCTGATTACTGGTTTGAGCTTGGGAGAGCAAAAGCAAAGCGTGACCTATTCGTGAGCTTAGAAACTGTGCGCGCGCCGACACCTGAAGTCTTGCTTTAAAGGAACCTGCTAATCGGTTCCGACGAATTTTGCAAGCCAATCCCCGACTTCAACCGTTCGCTCAACTCCGCCCAAGTCCGGCGTAACAAAATTCTCCCGCAACGCCGCTTTCACGCCTTCGCGTAACACTTGAGCTTCCTGCTTCCACTCCAGAAATTCCAGCATCATCGCCGAAGCCAGCACCGATCCAAACGGGTTGGCGATCCCCTTCCCGGCAATATTCGGCGCCGACCCATGCACCGGCTCGAACAACGACGTCCTCCCCGGATGAATGTTCCCCGAAGGCGCCAACCCCAGGCCCCCAGCCAGCTGCGCTCCAAGATCGCTCACAATGTCTCCAAACAAGTTGCACGTCACTATCACATCGAACTGCCCCGGATCCCGCACCATCTCCATACACAAAGTATCGATATACAAATGCCGCGACTCGATCTTCGGATACTCCTGCCGCACTTCCTTAAACACCCTTTGCCACAAATCATGCGCAAACGTCATCGCATTCGACTTGTCGCTCATGCAAACGCGCTTCAACCCCCGTTCCTTCGCATAGTCATACGCGTACCGGATAATCCGCTCCACGCCCTTGCGCGAGTTCACGTCCTCCTGCACCGCAATCTCGTCCGCCGTCCCCTTCTTAAAAAATCCCCCGACGCCAACGTACAGCCCTTCCGTATTCTCCCGAATCACCATCAACCGGATGTCTTTCTCCGTCCGGTCCCGCAGCGGCGTCAGCCGCTCATGCAGCAACTCCACTGGCCGCGCATTCACATAAAGGTCCAGCTTGAACCGCAACCCTAGCAAAATGTCCGCTGCATGCTGGTTCGAAGGCACCCGCGGATCGCCCAGCGCCCCAAAAAGTATCGCGTCGAACTCGTCCCGCAGCATTTCCACCGCTCCGGGAGGCAAGCTCACGCCATCCTTCAAATACCGGTCCGCCCCCCAATCAAACTCTACAAACTCCAGCGGCCGCTTCGCCGCAGCCGTAGCCGCCCGAATCACCTTCACCGCCTCCGGCGTCACTTCTTTCCCAATCCCATCCCCCGGAATCACCGCAATACGCGCCTTCTCCCCGCCCCACCGCAAAGGCATCTTGTCACTCGGATTTGTCGGTTTCGTCGTCATCCCCAAAACTCTGCCTCTCTCCAGAAATTCCAAATCGCCCGTCAAGTTTTCTGCACAAGAATCGGCAACCTAACACGCCCCACCAAACAGGTCAACGCGAGACCATCCTTGGCGACCCAACCCGCTCTATACTCTTTTGCAGCCAGTGGCTTCTAAGATTTAGGACAACGAACGGCGCGGTTGAAGAGGAGGACCACCAATGAGTCGACGGCTACTAGCATTTGGTTTGCTTTCCTGCCTAACCATGGCTAGTTCGGCCCAAGATGGCAGAACTCTCTTGGCGAACCAGGAGCAATGCTCCCAAGATCGCCAGGCATGGGTAGCCCAGGCTTTGCAGAAAATGCAATCAATCCACCCCGGAATGACGCGGAAAGACCTGCTCGAAGTCTTTACAACAGAAGGCGGCCTATCCAACGGACTTCGGCGCACTTACATCAGCCAGGAGTGCCCGTATTTTAAGATAGACGTCGAGTTCGAAGCGGTCGGTCGATCGAACCGCGACGAGGATGGTCGAGTGACTGTGGTTGAAGACAACCGAGACATCATCGTGAAAGTCTCGAGGCCTTACCTGCAGTTCAGCAGTACGGATTAGGCGCGCCCGCTGCCTTGGAATCTTTCCGGCGGGCGAGACTCCTCAGTGCAACCTCACCGAACGCGGTACCAACGCCCGCTCAGTTTTAGACCAGCCGTTCTTTCCGCACTGTCAGCTTCTCGATCCGCTCGCGCCGCGGCTCAAACCCAATCCCCGGCCCTGCCGGCACGCGAATCGTCCCCTGCGCCGACACCGTCACTTCCGGCTCGATAATGTCCTCATCCCAATAACGCCGGCTCGCCGTCACATCCCCCGGCAAAGTGAAATTCGCCAGCGACGAAAGCGCGATGTTATGCGCCCGCCCGATTCCCGACTCCAGCATCCCCCCGCACCACACCGGCATTGCATGCTGCTGGCACAAATCATGAATCCGCCGCGCCACCGCGTGTCCGCCCACGCGCCCCATCTTGATATTGATAATCTTGCACGCGCCCAAAGCGATCGCCGCCCGCGCGTGCTCCTCCGAATGAATGCATTCGTCCAAACAAATCGGCGTCGCCAGCTTCTTCTGGATCTCCACGTGCCCGTATAAATCGTCCCACCCCAGCGGCTGCTCGATCATCATCAAATAAAAATTCTCCAACTGCTTCAACAGCGGCCAATCCTCCATCCGGTAAGCCGAGTTCGCGTCCACCATCAGCTTGATCCCCGGAAACTCCTCGCGCAAACGTTTCACCTGCGGCAACTCTTTCCCCGGCTTAATCTTTATTTTCACGCGCTGATAACCCGCCGCCAGTTCCTTCCGCACCGCCGCCGCCAATTCGTCCAGTGACTCCTTAATCCCAATCGAAACGCCGCTAGAAATTTCCTCCCGCGTCCCTCCCAGCAATTTCGCCAGCGGCACGCCTTTCTGCTTGGCCTCCGCATCCCAAATCGCCGCTTCCAGAGCGGCCTTAGCCATGTTGTGCCCGCGCACATGTTCGAGCAGACCCCGCACATCGCCCGCGCAGGCAATTTCTTTTCCCTTGATCATCGGCCAAAGGAAATCACGCATCACCATCCAGGCAGTGTCGGTCGTCTCAGGACTATAGAAAGGATGCTCTCCCGCCACGCATTCTCCCCATCCCACCGCGTCGTCCGTAACAACCTCGGTCAGAATGATGCGCCGCTCGTCCGTGCGCTCCGAACTCGTTTCAAACGGAGCCACCAGCTTCATCCGCACTTCCCGCAATGTAACTTCCCGTATCCTCATCGTCCCCCACCAAGAATCGTCCCCACCAATTCTGTAGGGGAGGGGCTTGCCCCTCCCGCCGAGCCGAGCTAAAAATCGCTCCAAGGAACCAACAAATAAGCCGTACCCGCCGCCGATCTCCTCACGCCCACCGCCGCATACCCGCGCGCAAACCAACCCGTGAACTCTCTCCGAATGCGCGTCTGCACCCCTGCAACGCGAGCGGTATCGCTTTCCTTCCAGAGATCGATCTCCGCCGGCAATTCCACTGTCGCGGCTCCCAAAGTCAACCCTGGCTCCTTCCCCAAATCCGAAACCGCCGCCACCACGCGCCGGGAATCCAACTGCCACTCCGCCCACAACCGGTCCGTCGGAAGCCCCAGATGCAACGGGCTCGTCGTCACTCCATAAAGATTGGAAAAATATTTCCGCGCAATCGCCCCAAGCCGGTTCAAATTAAAATGCGCGTTCCGCGTTTCCAGCGGATCGAATGTCCACACGATCAGCCGAATTCCCCGTCCCAATGCTTCTTCCCGCTGGAAAAGTTTTAAAGCCCGCCCCACGCCCCGGTCGCGATACCCCGCCAGCACACCCGTCATGTGCGAATGCAGAAACACCGTCCCATTTGCAAATCCCACCAGCGCCAGCGTGTAGCCCACCAGCCGTTCCCCGTCGAACGCGCCCAGCACCTGCCCGCCAGTCTCGCTCGCAACGACGAACAGAGTCGCCGGCTCCACTTCGATATCCGCCTCGCCCCAAATCTCCTTCTGCAGTTCCACGCACCGGTTGAACTCTTCAATCCCCTCGCACTTCCGCACCGATATGGTTTCGCTCGCCACTCGTCACTCGCCACTCGCCACTTTTTTCACTTCTTCCCATAATCCTTCCATCCCCCCGCGCGAAATATCCGCCAGCGTTTTCCCACGCTCCGCCGCCAATTTCTCCATCTGCCGGAATCGCGTGGAAAACTTCACATTGGCCTTCTTCAGCGCGATTTCCGGATCGACGTGCAAAAACCGCGCCACATTCACCGCCGCAAAAAGCAAATCTCCCATCTCTTCTTCGACCAGCTCCGAGTCCTTCGCCCCCACCGCCTCGCGAAGCTCCCCTGCCTCTTCATTCATCTTGTCAATCACGCCTTCCACGTTGTCCCAGTCAAACCCAATCCGCGCCGCCCGCCTCGTCAACTGAAATCCTTCCAGCGCCGCCGGCAAAGCCTTCGACACGCCATCGAGCAAAGACGCTGTTTTCTCTTCTCTCTTCGAAACCTCGGCGCTCTTCTTCCCTGCCGCAATCCGTTCCTCTTTCTTAATCTGTTCCCAATTCTTCAGCACTTCCGCCGAATCCTTCGCGCGCTTCTCCCCAAACACATGCGGATGCCGCCGCACCATCTTGTCGTGCACCTCGCGAATCACATCCGAAACATCGAACCGCCCCTCTTCCCTCGCGATCTCCGAATGAAACACGATCTGCAGCAGCAAATCCCCCATCTCTTCCGCAAACTTCGCGTCGTCCCCGCTCTCCATCGCCTCCAGAACTTCGTACGCCTCTTCAATCAAATAAGTCCGCAAAGACGCATGCGTCTGCTCGCGGTCCCATGGACACCCATCCGGCGCCCGCAACCGCGCCTGCACCGCCGCCAGCTTCTCGAACCACTCCCCCGCCGTAAGCGAAGCTGGCTTCGCACTCCTCACGCCCATCGCGATGCGTCTCTTCGCGGTCGAGACGCCGGCTCCGCGCTTCTTCGCCTTCAATGTTTTGCTCTTCGTCTTTCGCGCCTTGCTTTTACGAGTCGCCATCACCATGCCCACTTAATCCCCACCGCAACAAACGTTCCACTCTACGGTGCCCCGCAATCTTTGACAAGCACACCCCCCGCAGTTGTAGGGGCGCGCTTCCCTGGCCTGTTTACCCTGAGTTGCGAAGGGAGCTTCGAGGCAGCGCGTCCCTCTTCGCAAATCGCCCCGTGCCCACAAAACAAAATGGCGCTACGCCAGTCGACCTGTAGGGGAGGGGCTTGCCCCTCCCTTCCCGGCCCGACCGCTGTAGCGCCACGTCCCGTTTAGATTTTTGACTTAACGCCACTACCTAACGGTGCGGATGCTCTTCCGTTCGCGCACGCCCTTCTCGCCATGCATTCCGCTCGAGTTCATTTCGCGGTACCAACGCATGCCCTTCCACGCGGCGCGGCGCATTTCCTCCCGCCCGTAACCGAAAGCCCGGTTTTCGCGTCACAGCATTAGAAGTAGCCGAATTTGGGCACCCAAGTATTCATAGTCCGGACAAGTCTCAAGGGGCTCGTGGTTAGTTCCATTTAGCACGACATCGGAGTGCGCTGCCGGAGGGAAGAGGATTCGTGGTGGCGATCCTACACGGTGACCCTTGGCGCGGTCTAACGAGAACCGTCCGGTTCGTTCTGCTTGGGAGCACGCTCTTCACCTTCATTTTGCCCATTGCAGACTCGCAAGCGCAATCCGCTGCTGCGCAAGCTCCTCAAGCCCCACCGGCGGACACATCCCAAAACGCGCCCAAATCAGATGCGAAGGCAACCAACGACGAAATTGTCTCGCACGATTCTCCGGCGACGTTTAAGGTGCGCGTGAACGTTGTCCTAGTGCGCGTCGTGGTACGCGACAGCAACGGAAAAGTGATCACGAATTTGAAGAAGGAAGACTTTCAGCTCGCGGACGAGCGCAAACCACAGATCATTTCCAGTTTTTCCGTAGAGACTCCTGCTTCCCATGCGCCAACGGGGGATTCTGGGGAGGCAACTTCGGAGGGAGCGCCGGTGAAAGCGGCAGATTTGCCGCAAAGGTTCGTCACGTTATTCTTCGACGATCTCCATCTTTCGCTGCAAGACGCCATGTTTTCGCGGCAGGCCGCCACGAAGCTCTTCGCGGCCATGGGGGCTCGCGACCGCTTCTCCATTTTCACAACCTCCGGTCAAGTGGAGCAGGATTTTACCGCGGACCGAGGGAAACTCGAAGAGGCGGTCCAGCGAATCTTGCCGCATTCACTCGCCCAGAACTCTCTCTCTGGCTGTCCGCCGATGACCTTGGACGAAGCGTTTATGATCGCTGCCGCAACCGATCCCACCGCGATGCAGGTGGCCATCCAAGACTATATGAATTGCAGCGAAATGCCGGTGGGTGCAGCCGGGAGCCAGACGGGCGCGAATGTGGCGGCGTCCGCGGCTCAGACGGCCGCGAATATGGTGGCGGCAGCGGCCGCTGCAGTATTGAATATCGCGGAAGCGGAGGAGCAGCGTACGTATCAAACTCTGCAGGCTTTAATTCGACGCATGAGCGTGCTGCCCGGACAGCGCGTCATCGTGATGATGTCGCCGGGATTTTTCTTGCTTCCATCCATGCATCTGCCGGCAGCGGAGGCCGTCGACCGGGCCACAAAAGAAAATGTCGTGATCAATGTGATTGATGCGCGGGGCCTGTACGTTTCCTCGGTTTATGACGCATCCAACGCTCCCACGACCGCCTCTGTCAGTCCTCTGAAGACCATATCCGCAATGAGGGAAGAAGAAACGCACTTCACGCCGCTTGCGGAGTTGGCCGACGGCACCGGGGGGACTTTCTTTCACGACCGGAACGATATTGATCAGGGCTTGCTGCACGCCGCGGCAGAGCCGGAGGTTTCTTACGTTTTGGGGTTTGCGCCGCAAAACCTAAAGCTTGATGGAAAATATCACAATCTGAAAGTGACGCTAGTGAGCAAACAAAAATGGGCGCTGCAGGCTCGCCATGGATATTTCGCGCCGCGCGGCGATTCCAACCCCGCATTGGCGGCCAGAGAGGAGATCCAGCAGGCGGTCTTCTCGCAGGAGGAACTCCACGAACTCCCCGTCGAATGCCAGGCGCAATTCTTCAAGGGCACGGACGGAGCCCACCTAACAGTAGTCACCCATGTGGGGATGGGAGAACTCAGATTTCGTAAGGTGGATGAACGCAACCAGGATACGTTGACGATCACTACTGCTATTTTCGACCAGAACGGGAACATGCTTGCCGGCTTGCAGCGTGTCCTCGACATGCGGCTGAAAGATGCAACCTTGGAGCGAGTGAACAAAACGGGCCTAAACGTGAAACTGAGCTTTGATCTTCAACCGGGACCGTTTCTAGTTCGCACCGTAGTGCGAGATTCCGAAGGGGCCCAGATGGGCGCAGCAAATCTCGGAGTAGTGATCCCCTGATGACACCCATTCGTTCAGCAGTCGATACGAGTTACAGAGGGAGGGTGTTGCCTGGGTTTCTGCAACCAGTTCTTAAATATGGAAATATGGGGACGAATTATGGGGGGGGGAATATGGGAAATATGGGGACAGGCGGGAAGTTTTCGTTTGGGACCGCGCGGTCCACTCCTATCTCCTGAGCCTGAGGTAAATCCTGGACGCTAGGAGGGCGCTCCCAACCGGCTCGCGGCGCCTTGTAAACAGAAACGCCCCGGCGAAGCCGAGGCGTTTCCCAGGTATCTGATTATCGTGTTAGGGCTGTTATGGCTTGTGAGGATGCGGATGCTCTTCCGTTCGCGCGCGCCCTTCTCGCCATGCATTCCGCTCGTGTGCGCTGCGCTGTATCAAGGCATGCCCTTCCACGCGGCGCGGCGCATCCCAACGCCGCACTCCTGGGCCATACGCATGTACATACGTGAACCGGTTCCCCCAAACGCGGCCCCAAGGCCGGTTATAGATGAAGAACCCATGCGCGCCCCAGTCGAACCGGCTGTAGCCCCATCCCCATGGACGGAAGAAGGTTCCAATCGTCACGCCGAACCCAAAACCAATCGCCGCCCCAACCACAAACCCCGGCCGCGGCGCCGCATAAACCACGAGTGGATCGTAATACGGCACCGGAATGAACGCCGCATTCACCGGCTCGATCGCAATGTACGGACCGCCGCTCACCACGATCTGTCCATTGCTCCGCAGATAGCCAAAATCCTTGGCCTTCTGCCGCATTCTCTGCACCGCGTCCATCACGTCCTGCCGCTGCGCCAAAAATGCATTTCCCAGGTCCGTCGTCCAATTCACATCCGAAGCCATGGTGTCTAAAACGGTAGGAAACGGCAGCATCGCCTGCACCGCCGGATCCCACGGCAAATGGTCTTCCGTAATCGCCGTGGCCAGTTGGTCGCCCGTCAAATAGTGATGCTCATCCGCCCATTTCGCGGCGTCGGGAATTTGGTCGGGAAAAGTCGCGGCTGCCAAAACCTGCGCCAGCAGCGGGTCCGGATACAGCGCGATCCGTGACGTGAGCCTGTCCAGTTGGTCCGGCGAAAAAGAGGGTGGAGGTGCACTCTGGTCCTGGTCCTGCGCCAGGCCCGCCGCGGGCAGCCAGCCTACCAGCAGCGCCAGCGTCAGTATGGTGGACAGAATTTTCGTCATGAGCTTCGTTACTCGCATTCGCTTCCCCCTATCATCGAATTGTGACTTCCCTTTCCGAAAGCTTAACCCATTTTATTTAACCCATCTTTCCCTTTTTAGTTCCGCTGTATCCAATTGCACTCCGAATTGCGCCGCTTCCGAATTCTCCTACCCGTGCTAAACTTATCCAGACAAATAGCGAAGAGGATTGTCCCTTGACTGATCACAAGCAAGAAGAATCTTTCCGAGTCATCGACCGCCGCCCCTTTACCGCTGAAGGCGAACTCCGCAAGGAAGCCGCGGAAGAAAAGGAACGCGAGGCCAAGCGCGAGGAAAAGCTGCATCCCGTCGCCGAAGCTCCCAAGCCCGCCGCGCCATCAGCTCCCGTCGAAATTCCCAAACGTTCCGTGCCTTTCGAGAATCTGGTCCGCATGCTGGGCAGTAACGCGGCCATGGTTCTGGGCGCTTACGCCGACCCGCGCACTGGCCAGCCCGTGATCGATCCGGAAGCCGCCCATGAGTTGATCGACATGCTGGATTCCCTGCACGAAAAGACCAAAGGAAATCTCGCGCCCGAGGAAGACACTCTCTTGCTCGATCTTTTGGGCAAATTGAAAATGACCTATCTGGAGGTCAATCAAGCAGTCGCGGCCCAAGCCGCAACGCAGGCAAAAGCCAAGACGCGGCCCTAAAATGCCGCAATCTTTGTAACAGCGAATTCGGCCCGGCTTTCGAACGAGTTTCAGCATTCTCAGCATGCCCTCGGCTCCGCTAAAAATCACCGTACTCGGCTCCGGCACGTCCATGGGCGTTCCCTCGCTCGGATGCCACTGCCGCGTCTGCAGTTCGCAAGATCCCCACGACAAGCGGCTCCGCCCTTCCCTGCTCCTCTCCCGCAATGGCCAAAACGTCGTCATCGACACCACTCCTGATTTTCGCCAGCAAGGCCTGCGCGCCGGAGTCGATCGCCTCGATGCAATTCTCCTCACCCACGGACACGCAGATCACATTATGGGATTCGACGACATTCGTCCCTACAATCTGCGCCAGCAAACGGCGCTTCCCGTCTATTCGAACGCCGAGACTTTCGAAATCATCCGCCGCGCCTTTGCGTATGTCTTCGACGGCAAGCCCAAGCTCAGTTCCATTCCGAGCGTCACCCTTCGCGAAGCCAAGGAACCGTTCGAACTCCTGGGCATCACGTTCACTCCCATTCCGCTTCTCCACGGCGACATGGAAGTCCTCGGTTTTCGTTTCGGCCGCGCGGCTTATCTGACGGATTTCAGCTCGCTGCCCGATTCCTCGCTCGCCCTATTGCACGATCTCGATGAACTCATCATCGACGCCTTGCGCGACATTCCTCACCCCATGCATCAAACCGTGGATCAAGCTCTCGCGCTGATCAAAAAACTCAACCCGCGCCGCGCCTGGTTCACGCACATCGCCCACGATCTCTCTCACGCCGAAACCACCGAACGCCTGCGCCATCTCGGCCATTCGAACGTCCATCTCGCCTACGACGGCCTCGAACTCGAAGTGACCGTGGACGAATCCGCCGCGCCGGGGCTTCCACAAATTCCGTCGCTGCCACGTCCTCCGCTGCGCTCGAGATTTTCTCCACGCCGCTGGCGTGGTCGATTCGTTATGGCAAATCGCAAACCGGCAGCACCCTCGCCATTGGCAATTTTGATGGCATTCATCTCGGCCACCAGGCCATCCTTCGCGCCTCCGTCGCACGCGCCCACGAAATCCAAGCTGTACCCACAGCTCTTACCTTCGATCCGCTACCTCAAAAAGTTCTTCGCCCGGAATCCGCTCCCTTGCGCGTCTCCACCACCGAGCAGCGCCTGCGCTGCTTCGCCGAACTCGGCATCGAAGCCGCCCTCGTCCTCCCCTTCACTCACGACCTCGCAAGACTCACTCCCGAAGAATTCGTGGACCAAATCCTCGTCCGCGATCTGAGCGTTCGCGCCGTTTATGTCGGCGAAAATTTCCGCTTCGGCCACAAACAGGCCGGCAACGCGCGGATGCTTCTCTTGCTCGGCGCCGACCGCGGTTTCGACGTCGTCATTCTCCCGCCCGTCGTCTGCAAAAACGAAATCGTCTCCAGCACCATCATCCGCCGCGAGATCGCCACAGGTGACGTTTCTCATGCCGCCCGCCTTCTCGGCCGTCCCTTCGTCCTCACCGGTAAAGTCGTCCCGGGCACCGGCACTGGCCGCCGCTTCACCTTTCCCACGTTGAATCTCGCTCCCGAGCAGGAACTCCTGCCCGCTCGCGGCGTCTACATCACGCGCACGCTTCTCGAGGGCGAATCGCGCACTCGCCGTTCGGTCACAAATATCGGCGTGCGCCCCACCTTCAACGGTTCGTCCCTCAGCGTCGAAACGCATATCCTCGAGCCCGTTCCGGAAATCTCCCCGGGCCGCATCGAAATCCATTTCTGGAAGCGCCTCCGCGAAGAAAAAAAATTCAGCGGCCCCGAAGAACTCCGCGCCCAAATCGCGAAAGACATAGCCACCGCCAACAAATTCTTCACCCGCCTTCGCACCCGCCGTTCGTTGCTGAACGCGCGAGTGAGTAGTGAATAGTGGGCAGTGAGTAGATAGGACAGAACCGGAGAAGAGTGACCCACCGTTTGCATGAGACAAAAGCGCAAACGACAGGCCACCCAGGAATAAAGGCGCTGCCACCCGCCTCACAAGGCTCCAAATCATTGCCCTTTGTCGAACATAAGAGACGCAGATAAGTCGCGATGTGCGTCTATCTGCTCCTGGATGGTCTTGAGATTGGCTTCTACAGCCGCCATAGCGTCGGAACCCGCAATAAATCGCAGTGGGAGCTTATCGGAATCCGAGAGCCTCACAATTGCAGCCGCGAGTTTGGCGGGATCGCCTCCTTGCTGACCGTTCATGCCGGACCAAGCCGTGATCGTTTGTTTGGTTCGCTCGGCGTAGTCTTCGACGGCCATATCCGGCCATATCGTCGATGCGCCTTCGACCAGTAGTTCGGTACGGAAGAACCCAGGCTCAACCACCAGGGTGCGAATGCCGAAAGGCGCCACATCGAAACGGAGCGATTCCATCCAACCTTCCAGCGCGAACTTGGAGGCAGCATAGGCAACAACGAATTCCTGACCGATGAGGCCCGCGAGCGAGGTTACCGTTATAATCTGGCCACTCCGCTGCGCTCGCATGATCGGAAGGATAGCGCGCGTGACGTTAAGAGGACCAAAGAAATTGGTCTCCATCTGAGCCCGGAAATGATCTGGACGAATGTTTTCGAAATAACCCGCGTAGAAATTGCCTGCGTTGTTGACCAGGACGTCGATGCGCCCGAAGCGGAGAACGGCAGCTTCCGCTGCTTTGGCCGCAGCCTCGGCGTCGGTGATATCTAGCGCAACTGTTAATAGGTTTTCGTGAGCGCCAACCGCCTTCAAGACCGCGTGCGGGTTACGGCCAGTCGCCACAACGGAGTGCCCGGCGGCCAACGCCTTCTGGGCAATCTTGATGCCGAGTCCCCGGCCTGCGCCGGTAACAAACCAAACTTTATTATTACTCATTTTTGTCTCCTTGGTTGTTCAACACGGCTAATCGTGAATGCAGTCGTTATTTCGGCTAGCCCCAAATGGGCGATATTCAAAGTTTACGCAAGTAGGCTTAAGGGCGCACCTAAGCATTCGCGAAGCGAATGGCTGCGAAATTCTGGTGGCATTTCCTGTGCCCTCCGGCACAGTTGCATGGCGAAGGAAAAAGGGAGTATTTTTCGCTACTCAGATTCATATCTGAATGGCGTCCCACCCGCCGAAGAAAAGGGTGAGGAAACTTCCCGTCTGTCCCCGGGTTTCTCCCGGGTTTCTCCGGGTTTCTCTGATGGGATGCTGTTCACCACGCGCAAGCTGATTCCGTATCTTGAACAGATCGGTGTATCCGATCGCAACATTCACACCATTACCGTGGAAAACCCGCGATACTTTTTCAGTTTGTCTTGATCGTTCCTCGCCGAGCGGTTGGCGCCGCCGGAGGCAACTAGCAAACGCTCATCAACGAATGTCTGGGGCGGCACGTGGAAAGCTCGAATGAGCCGTTCGAGAAAACGCTTCGCCGGGTTATCCGTGAAGAGCTGCGCCGAGCGTTGTAGCGGGAGCGGCCGTGGCGCGCAGAGAAAAGGCGGAACGCTCCTGTAGTTCTTGATTGCGAAGAGAAGTATGAGAAAACTTCCCGCCTGTCCCCGTATTTCCCGGGTTTCCAATCGTAGGAGCAAGCTTCGCATTTTTGAAAACTTGGCAACAGGCCGGAACGCTTCCTTGGTTTTCGATTGCGAGGAGAAGGGTGAGGAAACTGCCGGTCTATCCCCGTATTCCAACACGTATCCAGGAGGCTGAGGCGATTCTGAAGCGGATCGAGGAACGCGGTGCGCCGAGGAAGTAGGGACTAAGACGTGGCACAATGGCCGTTGAGGAGTAACGAAAATGAAGATCGAGGTTGCCGACTCCGCTGAATTTAAGCGACTGCTACGGTCTTTGGCGGACGACCTCATTGACGCGCGTGACTACTTTCGCCTTCATCAAGACCTCAACGCCGCCATCCCTGACTACCAAGTGGAGTTCAACCAATCCGCTGCGTTCTGGACTTTGACGAACCGTGCTCTCATGGATGCCGCTCTTATGCGACTCTGCCGGGCCTACGATCCGATGGACACCAAACCGAATCTCACTCTTACGAACCTCTTGGACACAATCGAAGCGAATCTCCATTTCTTCGATGAGCCAAACTTCCGTGAAAGATTGAAAGCTAATCCGTTCGTCGATTCACTTGCGGCTGCGCCTCGGAAGCCAGACGCCGCGCAACTTCAAAAAGACTCGATAGCCGTTAGCGACGCGGACCCTTCAGTCAAGAAGCTCATAACGTGGCGGCACATGTATTTTGCACATCGCAGCCGCTCAAGCGCGTTGGACCTGGTAGGTTTTACCGCACAAAACTTCTTCCCGTTCACGGAAATAAAGGCTTTGATCGACAATGGAATTCGCGTAGTAAATTTTTACAGTGGCCTCTTTAGCGCGGAAGCCCACACTAGTTTTCCAGTCACCGACTACAAGCATCTCTTGGAAGCTGTCCGACGCGATCTAAAAGTGCGGAACGTAAAGCATTCTGGCCAAGTATAGGGATCCCACCAACCTCGCCCTCTTCGCCTTCGCTTCAAATTCGCTGCGAACGTAATAAAAAAGCGATGTAGCCGTTGCGAAATATGGGAAGTATGGGGAAATATTGGGGGAAATATGGGAAATATGGGAACAGGCGGGAAGTTTCCTCGAGTTTCTGCTCGCGCGAATAAAAAAATTGTAGGAAACGTTCCGTCTGCCCCCGGTTTCCGTCCCCGGTTTCCCCGGTTTCCCGTCCCCGGTTCCCCCCGGTTTCCCCGGGCGAAACTCGAACCGTCATATTTGATGCCAAACTATTTGGGGAATTTTTTCGTTACT
Source organism: uncultured Acidobacteriota bacterium (assembly GCA_963804545.1). Classification (GTDB taxonomy): domain Bacteria; phylum Acidobacteriota; class Terriglobia; order Acidiferrales; family UBA7541; genus Acidiferrum. The sequence goes on along the minus strand of CAWDQW010000002.1, from coordinate 590,323 downwards.
GCTAGCACGCATGAGAAAATGATGGGCGTGTGCCCTAGCGGCTGTTTCGGCTACCGCCTTGGCTTCCTCGATGTCTCCGGCGTATGCAAACTCTCCTGCCCTTCCAGCTTTGATGTCGTCGAGGCGCCAAACTGGTCCCGTAGCGCCGTCTTCAGCCCGAAGCACTAGATTAACAAGATCACCGATAACAAGAGGGGCTTCGAATCTATTGTTCGGTAGCTGGACGGTTGTCGCCATGGCCGGAATCGTTACCCTACCACGCTCTGATCCGAATGAGTTACAGAGGTCGTTGCTTCGATTCTACCAAGTTTTCTTGCGGCAAACCTTCGGGCTTGTACTTTATCCTTAAGCGGTAGTGAAGGACGTTCCCACACCTATCTCCCCGTTTTCTGCCTTTTGGAGAGCCTTCATCGCCGGGGCACTTTCTCACAAATACCTTCTCGGTAGATTTTTCACGCACCATCTCATACAGGCTGTCGTCAACTTCATATCCGCCCCTTCTGCAACGGGGATTCCTACAGGGAATGAGACCCTCCCTAAATGGCACTCCTTCTCCAAAAGTTCTGCGTTGGGATTCATCAGTCTCGAAATTGTATACACCTTCGTCGTCTTCGTATGATGAGATGGTTGCAACTTCGAGGGCGGGAAACGCCTTTTCGAATGTGGTTAGTTGCCCGAACACCCGTCTCGACCTGTCCATCGGCTCGCCCATCGTCGCTCCTCCAACCTCATTTCTCGCCTATTGTGCGATCCCCGGATAAATCTTGTCCTTCCACGATTCGGGTAGTTCCAGCGGCTTCCCACCAGCCTTCGCCAGAACCATAGCATTTATATCCTGCAATTCTTCGATAAACTTCGCACTTGCTCTCTGATCCGTCGAATGGTATTTGACAGCAAAAAATTCGACAAGCGAGAGCGTTTGCTGACATTGCGGAATCAAGGTCAGTTCCATGAGGAGACCGCCGATGGCAGCGACCAAGCCGATACCCGCTTGCTGATACGGGGCAGTAACATCTCTCCCCATAGCCGCTAGTTGCCGCGCTGGCTGGCTGTGCTGCAACGAGTTTGCATGCAAAAGGGATGCATGATAGAGAATTTCCTTCGAGATTCTGTAGATTCCCCGCCACTGCATCTGTTCCAAGGCGAGTGCCCGATCTGCTTTTTCCCGCTGTTCCTTGATGTCGTCTTTATTCTTTTGGACAACGTATGTTCGAATGCTCCAGCCCACATAGAATACGCCGGGGATACCGAGTATGCAGCCCAGCAGCGTAACGAATCCCGAATTTTGATTTGACCACCAGAGGATCGCGTGCCAGAGATGATTTAGTCCTTCGAGCACTGATTGCATTCAGCGCCACCATTCTCCTCGACAACCGCTTTGATGTATTCCTTCATTTCGTCTTGGCTGTCGAAAATATTCGATAATGACCCATCCGCGAACTTGGCGTCTCCCAATTCATACGCCTCTTCGACTTCGCCTGAACCATCGATGATCGTATCTTCATGGATTGCACAAGAGCCCAGCGCTCCTGCCTCTATAGCAATCCCCAATGCCACATCCCGCTTCGTTTGGTTCTGCTCCATCTGACGTTTTACAAGACTCATGGTTGCCCCCCTCCTCATCAATAAGACTTGCTTTTCGCCCGTGATTCTTTCCTCGCCTTCTCCGCACAATCCTCGTGATAACTGTGACCGCGATACCTAACGGGCTTGCTCTTCATGATCGCCCCGCAGCCCCAGCAGATTCCATAAGTCTCGGTCACAGTACTCTTCTTTGCCTTTCCAGACATATTACCCTCCAAGCGAAATGATACAACAGCTTGATTGGAGGTTGAACTTGTGAACTTGGGGACAAACGGAACGTTCCCTGTAGTTTTTGATTGCGAAGAGAAGCAGGAGGAAATTTCCCGTCTGTCCAATATTTCGTCCGCGAAAGTGCCGGCCTAAAGCCCGGCCCCTACAAAACGGCTGCCTGAAAGCGCCGGGCTAAGGCCCGGCCTCTACAAACCGAAGATCAGCAAATCCATGGGAAGCGAGTCCCTCCCGTTCTGAAATTGAGACTCGGAGCACTGGCCGCAGCCGTCGGTCGTTGCACGAGGAACGGGGTTCGTGATGAGTTTTTCCGGGCGGAAGGCCGGCGCATACAATGCTGCTGCCGGAAAGCGCCGGGCTAGAGCACGGCACATACGAAACAGTTACCAACACCGCCGGGCTAAAGCCCGGCCCCTACATCGGCCTGACGGCAAGGACTTAGCTTCAAAAAGCGCCGGGCTGAAGCCCGGCGCCGACAAACCGAAAACGCCGGGCTAAAGCCCGGCCCCTACAGGACAACCACCGGAACTAGTCGCAGCCCGGCGCGTACGGGACAACTGCCGGAACTGGTCGCAGCACAGCGCGTACAGGAACGTTTGGTGTTAGCCTTTTGACGTGGCCTTTTTTAAAAAACGGCTGCGACGTCCTGCGGAACACTACCGCGGTCGCCAGCATTATTTCGTAACCGTTGGGACCGAGAGGCGCGCGACTTTTTTCGCGGATAGGTTGCGGGGGCAATAGCTGCTCCGTCATCTCGTGGAAACTGCCGCGCAACGGAATTTTTCTCTGCATGCCTATTGCGTGATGCCCGACCATGTTCATTTCCTTTGTGAAGGTCTCTCGGACACCTGCGATCTCGTGCGGTTCGTCGATGCCTTCAAACAGCGCACGGGCTATGAGTTCAAAAAAACTCATGGCCAGCGGCTCTGGCAAATGCGCTATTACGATCACATCCTGCGGCCGATAGAGGTCCCGGAGGATGTGGCCTGCTACATTTGGTGGAATCCCGTACGGAAGGGGCTTTGCAGTGACCCGCGTCTTTACCCTTTGTCGGGGTCGCAAACTATTGATTGGATGAAGCGGTCTTCCGGGACAAAGTGGACGCCTCCGTGGAAGGCAAAGACGACTTTGTAGAGGCTGGGCTTCAGCCCAGCAACTGCCTGGTGAGTTTGTAGGGGCTGGGCTTCGCTTCAGAAAACGCCGGGCTAAAGCCCGGCCCCTACAAAACAGCTACCAGCAGATGCCGGGCTGAAGCCCGGCGCTACAAAACGGCCATAAAAGCCTGACGGCAAAAGCAGCGGGCGATTGCGGCATCAGAAGCCCGCGGGGCGGAGTTTGCCGGCGGCTAGGTCTTTTAGGGCGGCGAGGCGGGCGTCGAGTTCGACGGCGGTTAGGCGGCCTTTGCGGTAGAGGAGGCGGAGAAAATCGGGGGCGGGCATGTCGCCTTTGAGGGTGTTGCACTCGATGCAGCAGGAGACGAGGTTGCGGTAGGAATTGCGTCCGAAGCGGGCGCGAGGAACGACATGGTCGAGGCAGCGGACGTGGGCGGGTGTGCGGCGAAGGCAGTGAAAGCAGGCGCCGCGATCGCGATCGTGAATGGTCTTGCGAAGCGCCCAGGTGCTCATGAAATCGGTGGCCTCGAGTTTGGAGGAGAGGCGAGCTTCGTCGGCGGCCGTGAGGACGGGCGGACCATCGTCTTCGTGAAGCGCACGGATGTGTTCGGGCAGGTGCATTTCGACGAGATGGCCGGTTTTGCTGCGTTCGAGGAGGCGGAGAGCGCCGAGCTCATCGAGGCGGCGTACGGCTTGGCGCACCGGGGCATTGGAGAGACGCAGAGTGTGGGCCACGGACATCACCGCGAAGTGCAGACGGCGCTTGCCGATGAGAAGAGAATGGCGCAGGAGATAGTGGTAGACCGCGCGGTCCCAAACGGTTAGGCCGAGACGCGGGACGAGAATATCTTCAAACTGGATCCAGAGGAGCTTGGGGTTGAGTTTTGTCTTTGGCATAGTATGCGTCCTAAGAGAGATGTAGTGGCGTGTGTAGGGGCCGACCTTCAGGTCGGCCTCCTAATCCTGGTTGTTGCGGGTAGGAACCTGTGTAGAGGCCGGCCTTCAGGCCGGCGTCTTGGCCTCGTTGTTTACACATCGAAGGCAGAAAAGTGCGAGAACCCGTGGACAACAGAAAGAGAGAAGCAGGATTTACCGCACGGCGAATTTCGGGAGGAAGTCCAAAAAACGCCGGGCTGAAGCCCGGCCCCTACAAAATCGGAGAGCAAGCGAGGCGAATCGCCCCGAAAATAAAAACGCCCCGACAGAGTCGGGGCGTAAATTTCCACCCTCAACTTATACTGCAACAGCGGTCTTTTGTCAAGGAAAACCCGCACAAAAAAACAAATTTCGCGTAAGCCGCTGGATTGCTGGGAGATAGCGGACGTAACTCTGGTTTCTCGCTCTCGAAAGACAAAGTCTAGACCCAAGACCCGCCCTCAAAACCCGAGGACGAGGCACACACCGCATAACTAAGAGTCTGGGCCACCCTCTATGACGTTGTCGGCTCTGTCAAGAAACACCTCGGGTTCACGAGCCGCGAGGGTTCGTTTTTCTCTTCACCTATAAGGATCTTTTCTCTTTCCTTTTCCTTCATTTCGACCAAGGCTCGCTGCGTGAATCTTGCGGTGGATTCTGGTTCCACCAACCATCTATTCGGTCTCCCCTAAGAGGCACCATGATTCATTTTTCAGACCCCGCGATCGCTCGCGGGAGCAAGGCGCCCAATCAGCCTAGCGATGGACTCGCGTCCACCAGGGTGGCCCCCGGGCTGCCTTGCCTGCGAACCAGCTGCGCGTAATTTGCTCTACTGCGGAGCATCCAGTACATACGCACAGCCAACTTGCGCGCAATGGCCACTTTGGCCACCGCGTGTCCTCTACGGAATTTCAATCGTTGATAGTCCTGCCGCAGCGCGGGATCCTTCCGCACGGCGGGATACACGGCCTCGATCAGCAGCCAACGCACCATGGTGTTGCCCTGTTTGCTGATGCCTCCGAGCCGCCGTCGCCCGCCGCTGGAGTCCTCCGTCGGGTTCAACCCCAGATAACTCGCGATCTTTCTGCTGCAAGAAAAACGAGTTACCGGACCGATGGCCAGCACAAACGCCAGAGATGTAACCGGTCCGATGCCGGGATGGGTCATCAAGGAAACGGCATCTTCGCGGCGCTGGGCTTGCTCCAGAACGGCGCGATCCAACTCCGCGATCGGGGCTTCGAGTTGCTCGAGCAGTTTCAGAAGTTCTTCACGCCGGCGGCTGGCCCAGGGAGCCAGCCCCACCTGCTGGAGTTCCACGCGGCCCTTCTTGGTGAACAGCTTGCCCTTGCGACACAGCCCTTCGCTCATAGCCAGCGCGTGCAGCTGGTTGCCCAGCATGGTGCGCAAGCACACGAGCTTGTGACGGTGCCAGAGCAACTGTCGGAGATCGCGTTCGGCCGGTGTGGGAACCCAGATTTTCGGGAAGCGTTCCGCTAGCAAGAGATCGAGAATGAGCCGGGCGTCGCGCTCATCGGTCTTCTGTTTGCGCACTTCACTGGCGCGAATCTTCGCGGAGTCTCCGATCCACAGTTCGTGGCCGAGCTCGGTGAGCAAACGCTCGAACCAGTGAATGGGGCCGGTCGACTTCGATGCCCACGCGGACTGGTTCTTGTGAACTCTGCAAACCCCGGTAGAACGCGTGAGCTTCGCCGCTTTCGTGGTCCAATCGGCGCTCCACAAGCATCTCTGCGGTTTCTTCTCTGGCCATGGCAATCTGCTGATAGCGTGTATGGAAATCACATCCTATAATCAACATCGCTCGGCTCCTTTTTCCGAGCCTTGGTCGTCGAACAGCTACCAAGTTTACTCGGTGGAAGGAGCCGACAACGTCATCCAATCAGTCCGCGGCAGAGTGGTAGAATTCGGACGAAGCCGAGCTAAAAGGGAGGTTCCTATGCATGCGGGAAATGGTCGTAGGTGGGCTGCGACGCTGTGCGCCGGCTTTGCACTTCCGCTGCTCATCCTCGGTCAGGAAGATCCGGCAATCCCTAAGAAAGGTCCAACTCCCGAGCAGGAAGTCTATCGTCAGTATTTGGTGCAGCACCGTGGTCTGCAAACCCAAGCAAAACAAGTTTTCGACACGGAAATGGCCCGCGAGAAGGCGGGAGACTGCCCTGACGCTCAATCCGACTACGACTTCAACCTTTGCTACGGAAAACAGTTAACCATCACTGACCAGAACCTGAAGAGCTATGAAGGCTTCATCCGGGGACTGATCGCTGCGCCTCCGCAAGTGTCGGGGCAACCAGCGGTTGAGACGAATCTACCGGCGAACGGGATAGCCGGACCGGTGCTCTCGTCTCCAGAGTTCGAGCGCGAGTTCGAGCGCGTGGAGCAAAGCTGGGAGCAATACCGCGAAGTCGCCTGCTCGGCTGCCTTCCACCAGTTCGGGGGCGGCACGGGCGGACCGAGCTTCCAACTGGAGTGCAAGGTAAAGCTGACGCGCGACCACATGCGTGAGCTCAACATGATCTATGGCGGAGAACTGCATCTCTAACGGAACAGCAGGAAGAATAAGAATGAACGATGAATCGAGCGCGAAGTTACCTACGTTGCCGGTAATCGCCGTCGTAGTTTTGCAATTTCTGATTGCTGCGCTTGGCCTGATTCTTTTTGCGCGCGCTGTGCGGATCGAGATTGCCGAGTATTCGGTTGAATACATCCACCCGCCGGACCTCTGGTACGCCTTTGGAGGATTGCTGGCCATCATTATCGTATGTGCAGTTAGCGCGACCGGTCTCTTAATGCGCCGAATATGGGCCAGATGGCTGACGCTCGTCCTTGCGACCGTGCCGTTGTGTGCAGCGGTAGTGGAGAAAGCGATCTACAAGCGTCATCCCGGGTTCGATTTCACGCCAGCGTTCCTTGAGTATGCGATTTGGGCGCTGGTTCCCATCAGTTTGTGGTGGTGGCTCGTGTTCACGCGCAAACGTGTGAAGACGCAGTTCGGCAGTTCAACTTTGCCTCGGTGAATCAAACTGGGAAACTTGGGGGAAACCTGGGGGCAGACGGAACGTTCCCGGTAATTTTTGATTCGTGCGAAGAGAAACATGAGAAAACTTCCCGTCTGTCCCTATATTTCCTACTCCTTATGAACTTCTAGAGGTGGTATCCTTCGCAGCGGTTGCAAGAACCATTCAAGGGAGTCCGATCCACCCGCCTCGGGATTGGCGGCTGGCCAAGGCGTGGCTAAGGCGCGAACTGAGCGGAAATAAATCCGATGAAGCCTGAGCGACGGGGAAAAGTCGAAAGCATTTTTCACAAGGCTCTCGAGGCGGACGAAGTCCAGCGCAGCTCTGTGATTGAAGCATCGTGCGCTGGTGATGCAGAACTGCGCCGCGAGGTGGAATCGCTGCTAGCTCATCACAGCGACTCTGCCAGCTTCATCGACCAGCCAGCATTTGCGGGCCAGGTGACCTCCACCAGCGTTGGGCCCGTCAAGGTGGCAGATGCGCCGAGGCCTGACCTGAAGGGCATCGCGGTGGGACATTACCGCATTCTTGAAGAAATCGGGGTCGGCGGCATGGGACAGGTGTTCCGCGCCCTCGACACGCGACTTCATCGGACGGTGGCGATTAAGGTGCTGCCCTCGACGCATGTCGCCGATCCGGATCGAAAGAGACGCTTCCTTCAGGAGGCGCGGGCGGCATCGAAGCTGAATCACCCGAATATCGTCACGCTGCACGACATGGCGAGCGATGGCGAAGTGGATTACCTGGTGATGGAATATGTGGCGGGTAAGACGCTCAAGGAGTTGATCCGTCCCGAGGGCTTGCCGATTTCGGAGGCCGGCGTTTATGCGATCCAACTCGCCGGCGCTCTGGCGGTTGCGCATGATGCGGGATTGATTCACAGGGACATCAAGCCCGCGAACATTATGGTCACGAACGACGGCCAAGTGAAGGTTCTCGATTTCGGGTTGGCCAAACAGCTGACTCCGGCGGGAGCCGATTCGCTCGATGCGGGACAGTCGGTATTGGGAATGTTGGTGGGGACGGTTTCCTATATGTCTCCCGAACAGACGCGCGGTGAGCCGCTCGATGCGCGGTCAGATATTTTTGCTTTCGGCTCGGTCCTTTATGAGGCTGTCACGGGCCAGCTGCCTTTCAGGGCCTCCAGTCTGCTATCGACGATGCACGAAATCGCGTTGCATGATCCACCGCCACCGTCGCGGGTCCAGCCGCGCGTTCCCGTGTGGTTGGAACAAATCATCCTGCGGTGCCTGCGGAAACAGGTCGCGGACCGCTACCAGTCGATGGCGGAGCTCCTCGAGGCACTTCGCAGTGGCGGCGTCCGAGCCGACCTCGAACCGGCGAGGGCCAGCACGAGTCCGGCTTCTTCGATCGCGGTGTTGCCCTTTGCAAGCGTGAGTGGGGATGGCGAACAATTCGGCGACGGACTGGCCGAGGAACTGATCCACGCGCTCAGTCTGTATGACGACCTGCAGGTGATCGCACGAGCGTCGGCCGCCGCCGTACGCGGGCACGGGTTGGATATTCGCGAAATTGGGCGGCGGTTGAATGTAGGTGTGATCCTCGACGGAAGTGTTCGGCGTGCCGGTAACCGGCTCCGGATCACGGTTCAGTTGATCGACGTCAACGACGGTCATCACCTGTGGTCCGAGCGGTACGACCGGGAAATGACGGACGTGTTCGAAGTGCAGGATGAGATCACGGCTGCGATCGTAGACAAGCTGCGCCCACAGTTGCTGGGCGCCCGCTCCCCCTCGGCGGCGCGCCATTCGGAAGATCCGGAAGCGTACGCGCTGTATTTGAAGGGCCGCCATCATTGGGGAAGACGCCCGGCGGGCACGATGGAGGCAATTGCCTACTTCGAACAGGCGGTCAAGCGCGATCCGACGTATGCCCTTGCGTACACGGGCTTGGCGGATGCTTACAACACGCTAGCGAGCTGGGAGGGCGGTGTGCTTCCGCCACGTGAGGGTTTTTCAAAGGGGATGTCGTATGCGGAGCAGGCGCTTCGCCTGAAGCCAGAGCTGGCCGAGGGGCATGCGGCGCTGGCTTACGCACTGCTCCACTACCGCTGGGAGATTCCGGAGGCCGAGCGGTTGTTTTCGGAGGCCATCCGGCTCAATCCGCGTTACGGGCCGGCACACCATTGGTATTCGCATCTGCTGGTGGCAACGGAACGCATGGAGGAGTCGCTGGCCGAGAGCAAAATCTACCTGAACCTCGATCCCGCGGATCCTTTTTCACTGGCGTCACCTCATGTGGCACCACGTGATGGCGCACAACTTCGATCAAGCTCTCAGCGAATCAGGGCGTGCGTTGGCCAACGATCCAGGCTTCTCGTGGCATCGCATTTTTCAGGGTTGGGCTCATCTAGGCGCTGGCGCGACCGGCGAAGCAGAAGCAGTCATCCGAAAAGGGGCGGAACTCTCGGGCGTGAGTATGCAACTCAGCTTTCTTGGGCACGCGCAGGCGGTCAACGGCAATCGGGCGGATGCGCTTCGGACGCTGGAGCGGCTCATTGCGCAATCCGCGGAACGGTACGTTTCGCCCTATGAGTTGGCATTGATTTACGAAGCGCTCGGCGACCACGATCAAGCCTTCGCGTTACTGGAGCAGGCGTTTGCGGAACGCTCGCCGTGGCTGGTTTATTTGGCGCGGGAGCCGCGATTGAGCCATTTGCACGGCGACCCGCGCTTTGATGCTTTGCTTGCGCGGATGACGCGCCACTTCGGCGGAGCGCCAGCGGGTGCGACTCGCTAGACGGCGAGCTTGGATATCAGGGGAGGGCTTCTAAGAGCGGTCATCTTATCGCAAAATCCCTGGTGGCCCCGACTCTCAGTTATGCGGAGGATGCCCCGTCCTCGGGTATTGACGGCGGGTCTTGCGTTTGGGTTCGCTCTAGTCGATCAGCAAATCATTGGAAGCGAGTGAGTAGTGAATGGTGGGCGGTGAGCAGATAGGACAGAACCGGAGAAGAGTGCCCCACGGTTTCCATGAGACAAGGGCGCAAACGGCAGGCCACCCGGGAATAAAGGCGCTGCCACCCGCCCGTCCTCGCCCGTTGGACGCTAGGCACACCTGGAATGTCGCTCGGTGCATGGCGCGGTGGTGATGCGCGCGACGCCGAAGCCGAGAAAAACCCGGGCGCTCAGAGAAATGTTTCATCTAGCGGTCGGGCGGCCACATCGCCGAAGAGTCCTTTGCGCGCTGGACGACCTCGGCATGGATCACGCCGGCTTTGTCGGCGATGCCTTTCACCGAAACGGCGCGGCCGACGACCAGAGGCGCGGAGCGATATGCCTGCTGCGAAGGTTTGGTTTCTACCTGCACGAGGTCTCCGGAGCGCGTGCGAAGCGTGAGCACGGTCCCTTTCACGCTCTCAATTTTCCCGTAAATCTCGCGGGGAACACTCTGCTCCGCAGAAACTTTCGACTCTTGTGCGTTTGCCGCTGCGCGCGGCGCAGTAGCGATGTGCAAGCCACCCAACAGAAAGCTGACCAGGAACGCGCAAATCAAAGTCTTTTTCATGATGATCTCCCGCGCTCAGTGCATCCCGAAGATGTTGAGCTGTTTGTTGCTTCCAACATAGACCTTGCCGTCGACCACGACCGGAACGAGGTTGGCATTGCCGTTGGTGTTTGGCCAGTTGCCGGCGGGCGCCTGGAATAATGTATCGAGGGTGCCGCCACTCGTTGGTTCGGCCTTAAACGCGAATAAAGAGATGTCCGCCGGGCTGGGATTGTTCGGGCGGGAAACCGCCCAAATGATGGGATGATGCTCCTCGTCAGAACTCACGCTGGTGAAGAATCCCGGATCCTGAGCGCCGCCGATGCCTGCGGAAGTGCCTTCCTGTTGTAATGAGACGCTTGGCGATATTTTGATTTTCCAGAGGATTACAGTCGAGCCGCCGCTGCTGATGATGCGCTGGTGAAAGTAGGCCGGTCCGCACCAACACCCACCGATGCTGACTTGCGTGACTACTTTGTCCGGCCCGCCGGGCGTGTAGCCACCCAAGGCGTTCCGATTAAGAATAAAGAGCCGGCCATCTTTTCCGGCCGCCGCCACGAGGTGTGGCGTGGCGCCCTCCTGAGGCGGTATCAGGAGCGCACCGCCTGAACCAAAGTCGTTATCGGTTTGGTCGAGATTGGGCCAATTGGACGGGGTAAAAATATCCAGGATTTTGCTCAAATCCGGCGCGACTTTGACGACGCTCTCCTGGACGTCCGTCACGCCGTCGTATGTGGTTCCGCTGAAGTCGGAGTTGCCGGAGATGAAATAGACGTTGCCATCGGGGTCGGCGGCGAGCCCGTAGCCGGACATCCAAATCGAGGAAAGGAAGAAACTGTTCGGAGAGGTGGCTTGCGTGTCGTCCAGTTGATTTGCGGGAAGCGGGGCAAGCGTATTGGCGTCCCATCCGAGCAACCAGCCGCGCGAAACGTTTGCCGAAAAATCGCAGAAGCTGCCAAAGCCGGCGTACACCTTGCCCTTGGAGAGGAGAAGCGCGGGACGCTGCCGCTGGACTTTGGCGTCGAAGTTGTAGATCGTCCCGTTGGTGAGTTTGTGCGAGGCACTGACAGCCACGGATGGCATTTTGTCGGTAAGGCTACTCAGGTCGAGAGCATGAAGCCGATAAACGGGCGCGCCCGCTTCGAGTGCATACACGATCACGAACATAGTGTGCGTGTCGCGATCGATCACCGGCGTGCCGTTAATGCCGACGTTGGGGCCGTTGTTGTTGCATCCCAAGGGCAGAGGAACGGGATTGCCGAGCTTCGGACTGAGCAGGATCTCGCCGCTCGAGGCGTCGATGGCGTAAACCGTGTCGCCTTCCGTCGCGACATAGACGACGTCGTGGACGCCCGGGCTGGGACCGGTCGGGATATTCACGTGAGGCACGACGAGAGGCTGGGTGTCGAGCTGATCTTCCAGGACGACCTTTTGAATTAAACCGAAGTGCGCACTTTTCACTTTGTCGTACGTCAGTTCTTTTTCCTGGTGATTCCAGCCGGTCCGCATATTGTCGTAGTGATATGTGGTGACCGCGTGCTGCTCTTTGCGGCAACCTGCGGAAAAGACTGAAAAAGCAGACACGACGAGAAGGGCTGATGCACGGGGGACAGGTAGCATAGCAACCTCCATGAGAGTTGCAGGCTGGAGAATTGAAGAGATAGTAGACCGTTCGAGAGGGAGTTGCAAGATGCTTTTGGCGGACTTAGACCCCTTGTCCAGTGCTCGCGGCGCACTACGTCTATACGAAAGAGTGCGATACGCCGACAGCGATATACTCAGCGTGGGGAAGATGGGAGCGCGGGGATTGGCGGAGAGATTGGCGTTGCCAGCGATACTTCTGTGAACCACGATGGCTATCGTGGCGCCCGGAAGAGCGCAGGAACTTGGAGGAACTTGGGGGCAGGAACGTGTAAAGAAATTGGCTTTAGAAGCGAAACTCGCCGCGCGCAACGGTACGGGTGCGCGATCTTCGACGATTCTTTCTTGTGCATTCCTTCCGTTTAGCCGCTGTCGCACCTCCGGTCGCTCAGCCAATGACCGCAGGCTGCGCTTGCAGCGCGCAGCGCAGGCTGAGCCAGCGCATTAAGTTGCAAGTCAGGCAAGCCCACGTAGCTTCCATGGTGGCCTCCAGCCGGCCGCGGCAGAGGAATTGCCGCAGGCCGCAGCGTTCCTTAATCCAGGCATGCGCGAACGCCGCCACCCGCCGTTTGCATGAGACAAGGGCGCAAACGGCAGGCCACCTTGGAATAAAGGCGCTGCCACCCGCGCGCCTGCGCTTTGAGAAAGATGGCCACGTCGGAGATTACATTCCTATTCTTGACGACTCAGGGAAAGACAGAAAACTGCATATCGTTGGCGAGACGGCCCCTTAACCCGACAATCCGGTTTTGACGAGTTCCACAGCAGCTTTCGGATCAGCGACCTCGACGATTAGCTCAGTGTCTCGCTCGTCCTTCAGCTGGATCACTACCGTGTTATCCGGATTATGAACATCCCAGAAAACCCTTTGGCCGTGTTGATAAAAAGTACCGGCGGTGAGGACTCCGGGAATGTTAGTTCCCGGCATTCTTAGGCCGTGCCACCATCCGTGCGCTACGGTTGGATCTGCCTTAATGTCCACTATGTGCGCCAGCGGAATTTCGAGCGAACTCTTGAGTGACCATAGCTTGTCGAGCCCCTTCACGTGCAACACGAGATTGCCATTGGAAATGGATACGTCAACCATAACTAGGAGTCCCTTCCACCCGTCCCGCTACCGGGAAGAGGTCTGCGTCTCCAGATGTATTGCGCACGCTGATACCGTAACAAAGTTTGGAAGCTCGAGTGTAAAGAACCGTTGGTTGTCTTCGGCGCAGTCGGCGGACAGGATTCGAAAGTTGTATACGATAACGACTGCACCTTGCTTGTTCGGCTGAAAACGCCATTTCTTGATGTTTTCCAGAGAGTCGGGAATCAGAATTGGGTTACCCGAGATCGCCTCGGCATCGACTACCTTCCCTTCCTTGTCTAGTTTCGCGCGGATCACCACAAGCCCCACGCTCCGCGTTTGCCAAGCGAGATGCGGGTACTTGAGTGCCTCAAAGTGAATCACGTTGATATCCGCATCATGGACCGGCTCGTTCCGCGCCGCTGCACGGCTCGCAAGCAAAACGAGCATTAACGAGCCGAGAAAGAGGACATTTCTCTGTGCAAGCATTTTCGTCTCCTCGCTGCCTCAGTGTACTGTCCAGCCCTGGAATCAAGCGTTGCGCTTTCAATTGCCATTCATTGTACCGTGAAATTCTTTGATGCAGACTGGGACGGGCTGCCCAGACTCTTGGCTATGCGGAGGGTGGCCCGTCCTCGGGTTTTGAGGGCGGGTCTTGGGCTTGGGCGATCAGCAAACTCATTGGAAGCAAGTGAGTAGTGAATAGTGGGCGGTGAGTAGATAGGACAGAACCGGAGAAGACTGAGCAAGCCAGAATCGGCTAGAATATGTGGAACGGAGGCTCGCGATGGCGCATTCATACACCGTAATTTTCGAGAAAGAGGTGGAAGGCGGCTATCACGTTTTTTGCCCGACTTTGCCGGGATGCCATACACAGAGCGAGACCGTCGAAGAAGGAGTCGCGAATATTCGCGAAGCGATCGGGCTCTACCTCGAGAGCTTGGTGGAAGATGGTTTGTCCATTCCCACAGATGATATCCTGATCAAGCCGATTGAGATTCCCGTGTGACGCCCAAGCTGCCCGCGACTTCGGCGAAAGAGCTTGTTCGGGTTGCCGAAAAGTTAGAGTTCGTGTTTCGGCGCTAAAGCGGGAGCCACGCGATCTATGTACGCGCGACCGACCGGGCGCGCGTGGTGATCCCGATGCATAAGGGCGAATTGAAGCGGAAAACATTGCGTGGAATCATCCAAGACCTGAAAATAAGCGTCGAAGAATTTGCCAACCTGCTGTAAGGAGTGCCACGCCGACCAGCCGGGGAACTACGAAGGCATCTTGGCGAGGCACTCTTCGCAATACCCGCCCACTTCGGTGCGGGACACGGTGACCTTCATCTTGAAGTCTCGCGCAATTTGCTGCTTCAACTGCTCGTAGAGCCGGCTCTCAAACTCGCGCACTTTGCCGCAGCGCAAGCAAGCGACGTGAATGTGATCGCGCGGGCCGTGGCTCTCGTAGTAGTGCCGGTCGCCCCGCAGGTGAAGCAGGTCCAGTTCGTCGATAAGTCCCTGTTTTTTAAGAAGATCGATGGTGCGGTAGACGGTGACCAGATGCACGCCGGAATCGATTTTCCGCGCCCGCTCCAAAATCTGGTCCACGTCCAGGTGCTGTTCGGCGGCGTCCATCACTTCCAGGATGACGCGCCTTTGCCGCGTGAGCCGGATGCCCCGCTCCCGTATCGCCTGTTGCAGCTTTCCCGTTGTTTCGGAAGTATTTAGGCGCTCGCCCGTTGATACACGGTGGCCCGGCGATACGGACATGTCTCGCCCTCCTGGCGCGCAGCGCACTCCGGGCTAAGAGTGACTCGAAATCCGCCGCAAAATGTCATTGTACATAACGATGGCGAAGATGACCAAAAGGAAGACCAACCCAACCTGCACAAATCGTTCCTTGAAGCTCATGCTCAAATCGCGCCGCATGATTCCTTCGATCCCAAGCAACAGGATATTTCCGCCGTCTAAGATAGGAATCGGCAAAAGGTTCAAGATGCCAAGGTTGATGCTGATCACCACCATGAGGGTTACGACGTATGGCGGTCCTTTGCGGACAGCCTGCCCAGCCATGTGCGAAATTCCCACGGGCCCTTGGAGCTGCTTGATCGAAACGCGTCCGCTGAAGAGTTTGCCGACCACGTCCACGGTCTGCGCGATGGTGTCTGTAGTTTCGAGTCCGGCAATCTTGACGCTCTCGCTGAAGGCAACGTGCTTGTAGATGCTGTCATCGCGCGGGCCAATGCCGATCTGGTAGACGTTTTCGCCGGTGCCCGCGGCGCCTTTTTCCGGCGTCACCACCAGGCGAAGAGGCTGGCCCTTGCGAAGAAGGTCCAGGGTCATGGGCTGGCCATTCGAGGAGCGCGTAAACTGCTGGAACTGCTCCCAATAGTCGATGTGGTTTCCGTTTACAGCGGTAATCTGATCCCCTTCTTGCAAGCCCGCGCGATCCGCGGGAGCGCCCTGCGCAATCTGGTCAATGATAGGGCGAATCGGCACATATCCGAAGATTCGGCTTGGGTCGGCTTTATCCTTGATGGGCACTTCGACGGTTTGCCGCGTTCCAGAATCCTCTACTTCCATTTTGACAGTGGTTCCCGGCACCACTTGTTTCAGTGCCAGCAGCGCTTGCTCCCAGTTCGGCGTCGCTGTGCCATTGATCGAGAGCACCGTATCTCCAGGCTTCAAGACGCTGGGAGTGGTGTCAGAGTTCGCGGACGTCCCTGTAATTTGCACCTTCTCATTCAGGTAGGCGGGATAGGGCACGCCGGCGATGGAAAAAAGTCCCGTCAGAAGAAAAATCGGCAGAATCAGGTTCACGGCTGGGCCGGCAAAGGAGATGAGCGCCCGTTGCCAGCGTGGCTTGCTCATCAGCTCGTCCGGCGCTCCTGTGGGAGCCGCGTCGCCTTCTCCCGAGGCGAATTTTCCCTGCGAATCCACCTCGCTGGGATCCTGCCCGGCCATGCGCACGTAGCCGCCGAGCGGCAGCGCGCTTACGCGATAGTCCGTCGGCCCTTTCTTCCAGCCAAAGAGCCGCGGACCGAACCCGATGGAAAAGACGTCCACGCGCACGCCGCACATCCGCGCGACGATAAAGTGTCCCCATTCATGCACGAGGACCATTACGCCGAGCACAAGAACCACGCCTACGATGAGGTAAACCGCGCCCATATCTCCGTCTTTCCCCTCTTCTAACTCTTATGATACTGCCACAGCCTTTGCCGATAAATGCTGTACTTCTTCTTGCGCCATGCGCCGCGCTGCTGCGTCGGCGGCCAGCACGTCGTCCATTTTTTCAAAGCGCATGCGCGGCGTGCGTGCCAGCACGCGCTCAATCACTTCCGCGATACCCAGAAACGGCAGACGGCGCTCCAGAAAGGCCGCCACAGCAACCTCGTCCGCTGCGTTCAAGGCACAAGGCATCGCCCCGCCCTTCTTCATTGCTTCACGCGCCAGACGAAGGCAGGGGAAACGCCGCGTGGAGACCTTTGCGAAATCCAACCGCCGCAGCTTGCGCCAGTCCAGGGCTACCTGGTTAGACGCTACTCTCTCCGGATAGGTTAACGCATATTGGATGGGCATTCGCATGTCGGTTGGACCGAGCTGCGCGAGAATCGAACCGTCCACGTACTCGACCATGGAATGAATGGTGGACTGCGGGTGAATCACGACGTCAATCTGGTCGGGACGCACGCCGAATAGCCAGCGTGCCTCGATGACTTCAAAGCCCTTGTTCATCATCGTGGCGGAATCGATGGTGATGCGGTTGCCCATTTTCCAATTTGGATGCGCCAGAGCTTGCTCTGGCGACACGTTCTCGAGCTCGGCGAGCGGCGTCTTGCGAAAAGGGCCACCGCTGGCGGTAAGCACGAGGCGGCGGACTTCGCCGTGCGTTCCGCCGCGCAAGCATTGGTGAACCGCGTTGTGTTCGCTGTCCACGGGCAACAATTCGCGCCCCGCTTTTTTTGCCGCAGCCATCACCAATTCGCCCGCGGCGACCAAAACTTCCTTGTTCGAAAGCGCTACGGTTTTTCCTAGCTTGACCGCTTCGTAGGTGGCTTCCAGCCCGACAACGCCAACAGCAGCGGAAACGACAATTTCGGCTTTGCCGTGTGTTCCGACGGCCAGCATCCCTTCGCGTCCATGATGAATGGCAGGGAGCGGAGAAATTCCCCTGACGCGAAGCATGGAAGCCAGCTCATCGGCTCTTACTTCGTCGCCTACCGAAACCAGTTCGGGCTTATGGCGCGCAATTTGGTTGCTTAATTCTTCCAGATTGCCGCCCGCGGCCAGCGCGACGACACCAAAGCGCTCCGGCAGCGCTTCCACAACGGAGAGGCACTGCCGCCCAATCGAACCTGTTGAACCCAAAATGGATAGCTGCTTCAAGGACGAATCTTTTCTCCGCTTAGTGCTGACTAGGTGGGACAGACTTTCCAGTCTGTCTCGCGCCCGTTATTGGAAGGACCTGTGGACCTACCTGCTGGGCAAGTAAATCCAAATCCAATAGTACCAGACAACTGGGATTGCCAATATCAACGCATCGATCCGATCGAGTACACCGCCATGGCCGGGCAGCAGCGTGCCAGAATCTTTGACTCCCGCGCTGCGCTTGTAAGCCGATTCGAGCAAATCGCCGGCCTGGCCGGCAAAATTACCGACGGCGGCCATCCCCAAAAGATGAGGCAGCGGCACGGTCAGCCACCTCGCAAAAATAACGGCTACGAGCAGCGCTCCAAGAAGACTCGCAACCGTCCCCTCCCAAGTTTTCTTGGGGCTCAGCACCGGCGCGATGCGGCGCTTTCCGACCGCGCGCCCCGCGAAATAGGCGGAAGTATCGCCAACCCAGGTTAGGACCAGAACAAACATGAGGAGTTTCGGCCCGTCGGGACTATAACCATGCAAGCGAATCGTGAAGGTCAGCGGAAAGGCGACCAGGAGCAGTCCACTGGCGCTAATGCCGGCGGCCGGCAAGGCTTCCACAATCGGCCGTTTCGTCGAGAGCGTCAGCGCGGCGACTCCGAGCACGAAAATAAGAAACACATCCTGGGGAGTGGGAATGACTCCCAAGATTCGCCCAACCATGCGATGGACTGTCAGTCCGCCGGCGAGTTCGTAGGAGGGCGTGATAGCCGCCAGCCATTGCACATAGACAAGCCCTAGAGCACAGGTGGCCGTCCAGAAACGGTACGCGCGGTGGCCAATGGCGTCGCCCAACGCGAAATATTCAAAGAGAGCAAGCAGAATGACAAGCGCGAGGCCGACGGCCATAAGGCCTGTCGAGCCCCACAAAACCAAGCCGACCACACACGGAATTAGAACAGCGGCTGTCGCGACGCGCTTCCAGGTCATTGAAGAGGAATCCCCTGACGTACGGCTCACTCCATCTCATCATATCGAGAGAAATAAATCACGCGAGAGGAGTTATTTGCCGGCGGTGGTGTGAGCAGAATCTATCGCACGAGGAGCTGGTCGAGAAAATCCTTGAGCACATCGTAGCTGACGATACCGTTGACTGGATACGTCTTGCCGTCGCGAGTATGAAACACCATGGTGGGTGTGCCGCGCACGGGAAGCTGCAAGCCCAGTTGGTGGTCGTGATCCACGAAGGGTTCGAAGGTCTTCGCGTCGACGAAAGCCTGCACCTTTTTCATCTCAGCGCGAGTCAACACCGAAGCGACTGTCCCTCTCACGTCGCCGGTGGCTTCCCATTTCTGCTGGTTCTGAAACAAAGCAGCTTCAACCTCCTGGCACTTGCCGATGTGCGCAGCGGCGCGGGAATAGTTCGCTGCGACACGGGAATAGGCGTGGTAAGAGATCAGAAAGTCGCGATGAACTACGTAAATCTTGCAAGGCGTTGCGCCAGTGACGTAGTTGTCCATGACGCGCTTCAACGTCGTCTCGAAAAACTGCTTGCAGGTCGGACATTGAAAGTCGCTGAAGATTTCGATGACCAAAATCGGGTCTCTTGAGCCGAAGGCTTTGGCAGGATCAATGTCGGCAACGCCGTTTACGGTGATCGTTGAGAGATTTGCCGATTTGGAGCTCGACGTGGGCGCACTTTTATGCGGGACTTGGTAAGTCCGCGTGGCCGCTGCCGTAAAGTTGCAGAAACTCGCTAGGACCATAAGCAAAAGGATGATGCGGGTTCTCATTGGGCGCTCCTTAGCTTCGTGAGGAAGGAATGGAATCCGATTCCACCATTGCATGTTCCGAATTATACTACGGGAGACCGCAGAGTTAGCTGTCGAGGATTGCAAAGGCTATTCGCCGACGACACGCGCGGATTTTTGCGTGTCGGGCTGGCCTTCGCGGATTCCGCCGTAGCGGCGTTCGCGTTTTTGGAATTCGACGAGCGCTTCGAGCAAGCGGGCACGGTTAAAATCGGGCCACAGAGTTTCCGTGACGAAAATTTCGGCGTAGGCAATCTGCCAGAGCAGAAAATTGCTTACACGCATTTCGCCGCTTGTACGGATCAGCAAATCGGGGTCCGGCAAACCGTTCGTGTACATGTGCCGGGCGAGCGACTCTTCGGTAATTGGGACGCGGCCGGCGTGGCCGTTCTGCTCGGCCAGGATCGCGTTCATGGCGTCCACGATTTCCGCGCGGCCGCCATAGTTCAGCGCCACGCAGAGGACCATGCCCTTGTTGGCGGCCGTGCGTTCCATGGCGTCGCGCACATCGTCCTGCACGCCTTTGGGAAGTTCGTCCGTGCGTCCCAAAAACTTCATGCGGATGTCGTTCTTTTGCAGGAGCGGCATTTCCCGGCGTAAATATTCGCGCAGCAATTGCATTAGGAAATCAATTTCGGTTTTCGGACGCCGCCAGTTTTCGACCGAGAAGGCGTAGAGCGTGAGCGCTTCGATTTTCAGCCGCGCACAGGTTTCAATCGTCGAGCGCGCCGTTTTTGTGCCGGAGCGGTGCCCCGCTACACGCGGCAAATGCCGCTGCTGGGCCCAGCGGCCGTTGCCATCCATGATGACGGCCACGTGCCGCGGCAGACGGCCCAGATCGAGTTTTTCGAAAAGCAGCGCCTCTTCCGGCGTCAACGGCCCTAGAGCGCCAGAGGAGGAAACTTGCAGCGTCGTGTGTGATTTCGTGTACGGCACGGGTTTTCTGTAGTTTGTTCTTTATGCCGCAAAGTTAACATACGATTTGGCACTGACGCAATCCCAGGGTGACGTGTCGTACATCCCCGTTTCGAGCGACGGCGTTCCGGGTATCACCCCGCCGGCGGCGGCGTTTGGAAGAGCGAGGTGTAGACCAGCACGAGCGTCAAGATGATCATAGCGATCGCCGTGGCCCAAGCCACGATATTAAATGTGAGCGTATTCACGTGCTCGCCCATCAGATCACGCCGGTTTACGAGGAGCAGAATGAAAATGATAACGATGGGCAGCCAGACGCCGTTGCCTACTTGCGAGAAAATGAAGATCTTCCAAATGGGAACGTGCGGGAGGAGGATGATTCCCGCGCCCACGACAATCAAGACGGTATAAAGACTGTAAAAGATTTTCGCGTCTTTGAACTTATGGTCGATGCCGGCTTCAAATCCAAGCCCTTCGCAAATCACATGCGCCGTCGAAAGAGGCAAAATCGAGGCCGCAAAGAGCGAGGCGTTCAACAAACCGAACGCAAATGTGAATCCGGCCCATTTGCCCGCCAAAGGAATCAGGGCCTTCGCCGCCTGCACCGCGTCGGTGATGTCGCGCTGGCCGGAGACATACAAAGTCGCGGCGGTGGCCACGATGATGAAAAACACGATGACCATGCAACTGATGCTGCCGATTAACACATCGGCGCGGGCTTGCGGATAGTTGCGGGGGCCGACTTTCTTCTCGACGAACCCGGCCTGGAGGTAGAAAAACTGCCACGGGGCAATCGTGGTGCCTATAAGTGCAGTCAAAGTAACCAAGTACCCAGAATTAAATGCCAGGTTGGGAATGACAACGTGCTTGGCAGCCTCCAACCAATCCGGTTTAGCCAGAACCGCGGAAATGATGTACGTGACATAAAATCCACACGCAACCAGAAAGATGACCTCGACTTGGCGATAGGTTCCTCGAAGCACCAGAATCCAAACCAATAGTGCGGCAATAGGAACAGCAATGTACCTGCTGACGTGAAACATCTCCATGGACGCGGCTACGCCAGCAAATTCCGCAACGACGTTTGCAAGGTCCACGAAGAAGCCGGTGACCATCACAAAAAACGTGGAACGAAAACCGAACTCTTCGCGAATCAGATCGGATAATCCTTTGCCGGTTATGACGCCCATGCGAGCGCACATCACTTCGGTGACATACAGCGCAATGGTCATGGGAATCAGGGCCCAGAGCATAGCGTAGCCATACTGCGCGCCCGCTTGCGAATACGTGGCGATGCCGCCCGCATCGTTGTCGACGTTGGAGGTGATTAGCCCCGGCCCGACAACCGCAAGAAGCAACGTCAAGCGCCGCCGCAAGCCGCGAATCTTCTGTTGCAGATTCGTGCCGCGCGTCTGCAGGCCCTCCAGGCTCGATTTGAGAATTTCCCAATTCATCCGCTGCTTCCGCCAATTCCCCTTTTATTTCTTCACCAGGCGCGAAACCACGTCGTCCACGGTCACGGTGCCGATAGGCCGTTTCTCCGCATCGATCACCGTAAGCATCCGCAGATTGTATTTGTCGAACAGCTCAAAAACGTCTTTTTCATCCGCGTCAGCGGCAATGCTCAAAAGCGGTTCGCTGCGCAGCTCGGACATCTTCTGTTCCGGAGAGGCGAGCAGCAGACGGGCGACGGACACCGTGCCGGAATACTCCGCCTTGCCATCGAGCAGCACGATGGTGTCCAACTGGTCGAGGTTCAATTCCTGGCTGCGGACCCACGCGAGCACTTCCTCGCGCCGGGACCCCTCGCCCACAAACACAAACTGCGTATTCATCATTCCGCCGGCCGTCGAAGAATCGAACGAGAGCAGCTCGCGCACTTCATCGGCTTCCTGGCCGGGCATCTCTTCGAGCAACTCTTCCGAAGTTTCCTTCGGAAGCTCGGCCAAAAGGTCGGCAGCGGCATCGGGGGCCATCTCTTCCAGAATATCGGCGGCCTTTTCGGGATCGAGCTTCTCGACGATCTGTGTGGTCAGCCGTTCATCGAGCTCGGCAAGCACGGAGGCTGCGGTCTCTTCATCGAGCGAAGCGATGATTCCCTGCCGCTCCGCCGCCGAGAGGTCTTCGATGATTTCGGCGAGGTCCGCGGGGTGCAGGTCTTCGAGCTTTTCGTGCGTGATGCGCAGCTTAACGCGCCGCAGCGGGTCGGATTCGATCAAGTTCACGAATTCCCAGCGAATGGCACTCTGCGGCAGTTTGCTTTGCAGTTTACGGATCACGCCTGGCGAGACTACCCCTTGCAGAAGCCTGCGGACCGCCCCAGGCAGCCCAACATCGACTTGCGTGACGCGCAGCTCAACATTTCCGTTGGTTTTCATTTCCGTCAGGTCCACGTCGTTGACGCGCACGACCTTGCGGCCCCGTGTGTCGATGATCTGCTGGTCCATCAAATCCTTGCGCACGGCCAGCAACGATTCGTTCGGTTCATAAAGCTGGAGAGCGCGCTCGCTGACATTCAGGCGCATCGTCCCCGGCGCGAAATTGGCGACCTGATCGTGCCGGGCAATCAGCGGCTGGAATCGGCCGCGCGAAATAAGGAAATGTGATAGCCGGTTCGTGGCTTGCGCCGGCTCAATGAAGAATTCGCGCACTCTGCCGACAAAGTTGCCCTGCACATCGTAAGCTTGCGCGCCCATCAGTTCTGTAGCGTACAGTTCCATAATCTTGCCTCCTTCACAGCTGCCCTGGGGCCTTAGTCCCGTCACCGGGAGCCCGCGGCGCCCGTTAACGGAGCGGCTGCCAAGCCCGCATCAACAAAAAAGCCCGCATACCGAAATGACTTCGGCTGCGGGCAAGTGCCTCATAAAAATGGACTTACCGTTAGCCAGACGTGAACCCTCCCCACCCTACCGCCAGCGGAAGACTTTGCGCCTCGCGCGACGTTGCCCAATCGCCCTTCCCAAGCCCGGCACCAACAGATCGCTCTTGATCGAAGCGACTAGGCCCAGGTTCGAGTTCGTTGGACGCACTCATCGGAAGAGAATCCACTCCTGCATGCCAGCCGTTTCGCTGGCCTGCGCTTGCGAACTGCCTTGAGGGAGCAATTCCATCACCAAATTGCAGTCGCACGTGCAGTGATAAGCCGGGCTCGTTTCAAAGTCAAGCAAAGAATGACTTTGCGAGCGATTTTTTTTGATTTTTTTTTCGAGGCGGCTATTTGCAGGCGGCGAAGACCATGTCGCGAGGTTCCTGGCCGCGGCGCCGGCAGTCTTCCAGGTAGAGAAGGAGGTAGCTTTTCAAGATGTAGTCGCGCCGGGAGTGGCCAAGCTCCTCCGCAGCCCGGTCGATCGCAGCGGGGGGGCCCTCCAGCTCGGCAAACGTACCAATGGGCGTTTCATCCAGTTCGATCAGCAGGCCTTTCGCCCAGCTTTGCGAGGGCGGTAATCGAAATGTGGTGCGGTACTTTTCATACTGGAACCAGCCGCGCATCCCTAGCCCTTCGAAAATCCTTGCGAGGGCGCTGGCATCGGCTACTTCCAGCTCGAGTTCTTCGCGCACCTTGTGGTGATGATTTTCCTGGGCGCTCCCGGATTGCGCCTTTCCCCGGATGAGAGGCCTTTTGAAGGTGAGCAAAACACGCTTGACGGAAACGGCTTTGCCCTTTTTCGGTTTAGCTTGCACCGTTTCCGAGCGAATGCGGAGGAGTTGGCCGTGTTTGGCGAGGCCGCCGTCGGGCGTATCGAAAATCACGTTCCATTCATGCACGCGGCCGGAGCCCTCGCCCATGGAACGCGCTCCCAGGCGCTTCAGCGTGCGCTTGAACGCTTTGGGATCGCTGATCCTAAGCTTGATTTCCGTTTCCTGCGCCATGGCTATCCTTGCTGCCGCGCGGCGCGGCTTTCCGCCGCCGCGGACTTCCGTTAGTATAACGGACGAACGTATTTCACCTTTGCTCGGCGTGACCCCGGCTAAATCCGGCGCAAAGCCCGGCGCCCACCCCGCCGAGTGCACCAGACCAAGAGACGAATGGACCCAGACGCTAAAGCATTCGCGCCAGCATTTTCAAACGAGACCAACGGCAGTACGCCGCCTTCGCCGCCTCTTGCGCGGCGCGAGCCGGTGGAGACGGTTTTGCATGGGGACCCCCGCGTTGACCATTACGCCTGGCTGAGGCACAAAGAGAATCCCGAGGTCATCGCTTATCTCGAAGCAGAAAACGCATATACCGACGCTATCTTGCGGCCCACCGAAGCCTTTCAGGAGGCGCTCTACCAGGAAATGCTGGGGCGGATTCTTCAAACGGACTTGAGCGTTCCCTACCGGCTGCGGGGGTATTTGTATTTTACGTGCACCGAGGAGGGCAAACAGTATCCGGTGCACTGCCGCCGTGTCGATGCCGGCGGTTCGCTGGACGAAATGCTGCTCGACCTGAATCGCCTGGCGGAGGGCCATTCTTTTCTAGGCCTCGGCGCGTCCGATGTCAGCAACGACAACCAACTGCTGGCGTATGCGCTGGACACCACGGGATTCCGGCAATACACGCTGCATATCAAGAATTTGTGGAGCGGCCGGGACTTCCCAGAAGCGATCGAGCGGGTGACCAGCGCGGCTTGGGCGGCGGACAATCGCACGCTTTTCTACACAGTGGAAGACGCAACGACCAAGCGCTCTCACAGGCTCTATCGGCACGTCGTCGGCTCCGCGGAATCTGACACGCTCATTTATGAAGAAAGCGACGAACGTTTTCGCATCGAAGATCGAGCGCACGCGCAGCGGCGCGTTTTTGCTGCTGCAGATTGCGAGCCACACGACGAGCGAAGTGCGCTATCTGCCGGCAGCGGACCCGAATGGCGAATTTCGCGTTGATTGCGGCGCGCGAGGCGGACCATGAGTATTACGTGGACCATCATCCAAATCCTCGGACGCGAGAAAATCGCGGCCTGCGAACCCGGATGATACGGGCGGATACTTCTTCATCCGCACCAACTCGAGAGGACGGACGTTTCGGCTCGTGTGTGCGCCTGTCGCGGAGCCGCAGCGCGCTAAATGGCGGGAGATCGTCCCGAATCGCGCGGAGGTGATGCTCGCAGGCTTTGATGTCTTTCGCTCGCATATTGTGCTCACCGAGCGGGAAGGCGGGCTGCCGTATCTGCGCATCGTCGATCTCGGCGCCGAAGCGCCCGATCCGCTGGCTGCCTCGCACCGCATTGAGTTCGCGGAGCCTGCTTACAACGCTACCCTCGGCAACAACCCCGAGTTCGATGCGTCTTTTGTGCGCTATCAATATGAGTCGTTCGTCACGCCGCGTTCCGTGTTCGACTATGACGTGCGGACGCGGGAACGCGTGCTTCGCAAAGAGCAGCCTGTGCTTGGCGGATATGACGCAACGAAATATGTCAGCGAGCGGCTGCACGCCACGGCGGAAGACGGCGCGCGCGTGCCCATTTCGCTCGTCTATCGAAGAGACACTCCGCTGGATGGCTCGGCTCCTCTTTTGCTTTACGGTTACGGCAGCTACGGCTATTCCATCGCGGTGACTTTCAGCTCGAACCGCGTGAGCCTTCTCGATCGCGGCGTAATCTATGCGGTAGCGCACATCCGCGGCGGCGGCGAACTGGGCAAGCCGTGGCACGATGCGGGCCGGCTGCGCCATAAACGCAATACGTTTACGGATTTTATTGCCGCGGCCGAGCATCTCATCGCTGAGCGCTACACCGCATCGCGAAACCTCATTATCGAAGGCGGCAGTGCGGGCGGGCTCTTGATGGGCGCGGTTGCGAATATGCGGCCAGAGCTTTTTCGCATGGTGATCAACCACGTGCCGTTCGTGGACGTGCTGAATACCATGCTGGATGCGTCGCTGCCGCTTACCGTCGGCGAGTACGAGGAGTGGGGCGACCCGCGCGTCGCGGAAGATTATTTCTATATGAAGAGCTATTGCCCGTATACGAATCTCGCGGCGAAAGCTTATCCCACAATGCTGGTAAAAACCGGGCTGAACGATAGCCAGGTGATGTATTGGGAGCCGGCGAAGTATGTCGCCAAGCTGCGGACGTTGAAGACTGATGCGAACCCGTTGCTATTGAAGACGAATATGGGCGCGGGACATGGCGGAGCTTCGGGGCGATACGACTATTTGCGGGAGATAGCGTTGGATTATGCTTTTCTTTTGACCGAGCTGGGAATTCGCGGGAATGGCAGCTTGCGCGCGCGGAACAACGTTGGCTGGAGCGATGAGCGAACCTACCTCACCTTTGATGCAGCAGTATCACGCGATCAAGACGCGCTACCCGCACGCGCTGCTGCTCTTCCGGCTTGGCGATTTCTACGAGCTGTTTTACGAAGACGCGATTCTGGCTTCGCGCGAACTGCAAATCACTCTGACTTCGCGCAACCGCGAAAAGGGCCAGCCCATCCCGATGTGCGGCGTGCCTTATCACGCCGCGGACGGTTACATCGCGCGGCTCATTCGCGGCGGCTTCAAAATCGCGATATGCGATCAGATGGAACTGCCCAGCCCGGGCAAAAAGCTCGTGCGGCGCGAAGTCGTTCGCGTGATCACGCCTGGCACGGCGACGGACGTATCCGTTCTCGACGCCCGCGAGAATAATTATTTGGCGGCGGTCGCCAAACATCCCTCCGGTTCGCCGGTGGGCCTGGCGTTCGTGGACCTTTCGACGGGCGAGTTTCAGTCCACGGAATTTTCCGGCGCCGGCGCCGACGAAGCTCTTCGCGACGAACTGCAACTTCTTCGCCCGCGCGAAACACTTCTCCCGCGCCCGCAGCAGCTATTTGAAACCGCGAAAACTTCCCTGCTCGAAGGAGCCGGCGGAGTTGAAAGCCGCCTGGAAGACTGGATTTTCCAGCGCGATTACGCCGAGCGGATTTTGCGCGAACAGTTTGGCGTCGCGGAACTCACGGGGTTGGGCCTCGACGAGCATCCGCAAGCGCTCTCGGCTGCCGGGGCCATCGTTCACTATTTGCGGGAGAACGCCGCTCGCGGGCCGGACACCGGCGCGGGCTCGACGAGCACGCAGCCGCCGAGCGTTGAGGCGCTGCAGCATTTGGACCGTGTGCGTTATTACGAGCAGCACGAAACGCTTGTTCTCGATCCCGTCTCCGTCCGCAACCTCGAGCTGCTCACGCCAATCTTTACGGAGGAGTCTTCCCGCAGCGGACCCGTCACTCTGGTCGCCGCACTCGACACTACCGTCACAGGCATGGGCGCGCGGCTTTTGCGTTCGTGGATTCTCCGGCCGCTTATCGATCGCGACGTCGATCGAAGCGCGCCTCGAGTCCGTTGCGCATCTCGTGCAGCAAACCGTGGTGCGCGGCGAAATTCGCAAAGAGCTCCGCGGCATTCAGGACCTCGAACGGCTCACGAGCCGCATTACTCTCGGGTTGGCATCGCCGCGCGAACTTGTTGCGCTGCGCAAATCGCTGGTACAACTTCCGGTGCTGAAGAATTTCCTGACGCCGCCTCCGGTCGGCGGCAGCGCGTTGCTCCGCCATCTGCATGGCGAGATCGACGAACTCACCGACGTTCGCGAGCGCCTCGAACGCGCCATTGCCGACGAGCCTCCGGCTCTCGCCAACGATCCCGGCATCATTCGCAGCGGCTATGACGGCGAGCTCGACGAGCTTCGCAACCTCAGCCAGCACAGCAAGCAAATTATCGCGGCCATGGAAGAGCGCGAGCGCAAACGCACCGGCATCGCGTCTCTGAAGATTCGCTTCAATTCGATTTTTGGCTACTACATGGAGATTTCGAAGCCGAATCTCCATCTCGCGCCGGCCGATTACGAACGCAAACAGACGCTGGTGAACGCCGAGCGCTTTACTTCTCCCGAGTTAAAAGAATACGAACGCAAGATTCTTGCGGCGGATGAACGCATTCTGGAAATCGAGCGCCAGCTATTCGTCGAAATTCGCACCAGCATCGCCGCGCAAGCGGGGCGTCTTCGCCGCACGGCAGCGGCCGTCGCGCAGCTCGATGTGCTCACGTCGTTTGCGAAGCTGGCGGCCGATCGCGGCTATGTCGCGCCCCGAATTCAACTCCACCGGCGAGTTGCTCATCGTGGGTGGCCGGCATCCGGTCATCGAAGAGCTTTTGCGGCAGCGCGGCGAACGGTTTGTTCCCAATGATCTTTGCTTCGATCCTGGCCGCCAGCAGCTCTTGCTGATTACCGGGCCGAACATGGGCGGCAAATCCACATATCTTCGCCAAGCCGCGCTGATTGTGTTGATGGCGCAGATGGGCTCGTTCGTTCCGGCTCGTCAGGCCAAGCTGCCGATAACGGACCGTATTTTTACGCGTATCGGCGCCAGCGATAATCTCGCGCGCGGCCGCTCGACGTTTCTTGTTGAGATGAGCGAAGTCGCCGCCATCCTGCACCACGCTACGCCGTCGAGTCTCGTTCTGCTCGATGAAGTCGGGCGCGGCACCGCGACATTTGACGGCCTATCCATCGCATGGGCCGTCGTCGAGCATCTGCAGAAGCACACACGGGCGCGCACGCTTTTTGCCACGCACTATCACGAACTCACCGAGCTCGCCGATTTGCTCACTGGAGTGCAAAATGTTCACGTCTCCGTCAAAGAGACGCCCAATGAAATTATTTTTCTGCGCCGCGTCGAGCCCGGTAGCGCCGATAAAAGTTACGGCATCGAAGTGGCCCGCCTAGCTGGCCTTCCACGCAGTGTGATCGAGCGCGCCCGCGAAGTTTTGAAGAAACACGAGCAGAGCGAGCACGAACTAAGCGAGACGCTTTCGCCCGGCGCTCTCGACGACCCAGCGGCAACGTCAGCGGGCGTTCCGCCCGGTTCTGCTGCCTCTTCCTCGCAGCGCCGCAATGGCCACCAGGAAGCGCTCTTCACCGCGCTCGACCGCGCCGTCCTCGACAAACTTCGCGGCGCTGATCTCGATCAACTCAAACCCCTCGATGCCTTAAATCTTCTAGCCGAATTGAAAAAGCAGATCTCCTAACATGAACCAGGTTCCACTTCCCGTTTTCGTCAGGCTCAAGGATTGCGGGGATATGGTTCTTTACGACTCGATTTTGAAGATGCAGAACAGTTTCGAGCGGATAGATGTTGAGAACGAGGAGTACGAGGCCTGGGACGCAACGGGAACGCGGCTCAAGTTATCCGTCCAAGAGTCAGACGAGTGGCTTCGAATCGACCCAATGCCTAGCTCTCAACCCGAACAACTGGTCGAGGCAATCATCCAATTCGGTCGGCTCCAGGGTGTGAATGTTGATGTTTCTCTGCTGCGCGCAGGTGATTTTTCTGGCGCCCTAAAGCAAGTATCTTCTGCGGGCCAGCCCAAAGGCCGGTCACGGGGCTGGTGGCAGAGACTTAAGCGGCGTCTCTAGTTTAAAGATTCTTGCCCGAGTTCACTCTTTATCTCCCTCCTTCTTTGTCTGCTCTGTGCTCTCTGTGCCCTCTGTGTTTAAATCCAATCACAGACGATGGCTTCCAAATCCATGCTCGTGCTCGGCCTCATGTCCGGCACGTCCGCCGACGGGATAGACATTGCGCTCGCACGCATTTCCGGCGCGCCGCCGCATTTGCACGCGAAACTTCTCGACCACACTTCGAGCAAGTTCCCAGCCGCCCTGCGAAAGGAAATTCTGCGCGTCGCCGAGCAGCATCCCATCAACGCCGGCGAACTCAGCCAGCTGAATTTTCGTTTGGGAGAAGTTTTCGCGGAAGCCGCGCTCGCAGCATGCCGCAAGTTTCGCGTTTCACCAAAACGCATTGCGCTGATCGGCAGTCACGGCCAAACGATTTTCCATCAGGGCACGCCGGTACCTTATTTTGGCCGTGCCACAGCCTCGACGTTGCAAATTGGCGAACCTTCGGTCATCGCTGCCAGGACGGGGATCACTACCGTTGGCGATTTCCGTCCCGCCGACATCGCTCTCGGTGGACAAGGAGCACCGCTTGTGCCCTACGCCGACTACCTGCTTTATCGGGACGAAAAACTCGGGCGCGTTTCGCTCAATCTCGGCGGTATCGCAAACGTTACTGTGGTTCCCGCGTCGGCCAAGCCAGGACAAATTTTCGCCTTCGACACCGGCCCCGCGAACATGCTGATCGACGCCCTCGTTTCGCACTTCACGCGCGGCCGCCAGCGCTTCGACAAAAACGCCCGTATCTCACAAACCGGCCGCGCCAGCCCGGCGCTTCTCGATGACCTGATGGTCGATCCGTATTTGAAGCTCGCTCCGCCCAAATCCACGGGCCGCGAATATTACGGCCATGCTTACCTGAAAGGAGTTCTCGCGCTGGGAAAAAAACATCGCGCCAAGCCCGCCGATCTCATCCGGGCGGCCACAATTTTCACCGCGCTATCGGTCGTCGACGCCTTGAACCGCTTCGTTCTGCCCAAAACAAAAATCCATCAACTTATCGTGTCCGGCGGCGGAGCGCGAAACCCGCTCATTCTCGCGCAACTCACCGCCGCTCTCGGCTTCATCGAACTTATTCCCTCTTCGCGCCTCGGCGTCCCAGAAGATGCCAAGGAAGCTTTCGCCTTCGCGCTCCTTGCGCATGAAACCTTCCATGGGCGCCCGAGCAATCTTCCCAGCGCCACAGGGGCGCGCGGCCCAGCCATTCTCGGTAAAATCTCCTATGCCCCGTCGCAATAACGCCCATCTCGCTCGGCGAACTCCCGCTCTCCCACACCGACAACTATGACTTCCTCGCCTCTATTCACCATGAGGTGGCCAGAAAATGATTTAGGTCTTTGGTGGCCACGCCCGGAGTAACGACATCTAGCCTTGCATCATGAAGGTGATTAAGGTCTCGGCGTCCTTTTGCTCAGTGGCCTTCCCAACAACTACGCTGAGCGTACTATTTCCGGCCGACCAGATTGTGCCTTCAGGAGTGTCTATAATCGGGGCAGCGTACTTCTTCTTAAGGGTTGCCACTGCCGGTTGCTTATCGCTGCCAACTACGGCGTAACTGAGCATGATTAGGCGCCCCTCCGCGAACTGAGCTGAGAGACCTTGCACACAGCCCGGCGCGGAATGTTTCGCAGGAGTACAACCGGCCTCCGAGTGCGCAGTAAAACCAAATATTGAAATATCGTCCCACTGATAACAATTCTTTCTTGTCTTTGTTGAGTCTTCACACTGTGCTTTGGGATGTTGCGAAATAAAATTTGCAAGGTCCTCGCCCAATTTATCGCCCTGTAACTCGAATGGTGCAGAACTCGGGGAACCAAATTGGGGAGCCGCCGTTAGGGCGGTCGCCAGCAAAAACATCTGAAAGAGGACAACCAGTCTACGCATGAGCGCTCTTCAACTTTCGCTGTGGTACTGTTGCAGTTTCCGGCCTATTTCAGTGCCTTCTCAATCTCCGCCACGGGAATCGCGCCCTCGCGAATAATCTTCCACGCTCCGCCATGGACATGAATGATCGTCGAGCCCATCGTGGCACCGGTTTCGCCGCCGTCCAATATCAGCGGCAGGCGCCCGCCAAGCTGTTTCATCAGCTGGTCCGCGTTCGAACACGATGGAAACCCGGAAATGTTGGCGCTGGTTCCCGTGATCGGTCCGTCAAACTCTTCGATCAATCTGCGTGCGACGTCGCTCTTCGGCCAGCGCAACGCCACTTTTCCGGTGTTCGCGGTGACTTTCAGCGGCAAGCGGTTTGCTGCGTCCACAACCAGCGTCAGCGCTCCGGGCCAAAACTCCTGCGCCAGCTTCAAAAAATTCTGCGGCACTTCGCGCGCCAACTGCATGGCCTGCTCGAGCGAACGCACCAAAATCGGCAGCGCGCGCGTCTCCGGGCGGCCCTTTACACGATAAATTTCATCCACCGCGGAGAGATTAAACGGGTCGGCAGCCAGCCCGTAAAACGTGTCGGTGGGAATAGCAACCACACTTCCCCGGCTGAGAAAGCTAGCCGCGTAGCGCAGCACTTCTGCTTCCGGATTCTGCGCATTCACGCGCAACAGTTCTGCCGGCAACTTTTTGGCCTTTGGCGAAGCCGCATACGCACCCGCTGGCGCTTCGCTCGTGATTTCCGTCAATCCGGCGACGCTACCATAGCCTCCCACTGCATGCAATAAGAGCCTGCGGTAGAACCACGCCGCCCACGCCTCGCGGGATCAAGTGTCCGCTAAAATCGATGTCCGTAACGTCGCCTCAGAGCGCCGCATCGAATACTCGTGATTCCCTTCTCGATTCTCGATCTGTCGCCGATTCCGCAGGGCGCAACCGCCGCGGACGCTCTGCGTAACTCGCTCGACCTCGCGCAGCACGCGGAAGCCTGGGGCTATCGTCGCTTCTGGCTCGCCGAACATCACAACATGCCCGGCATCGCGAGCGCCGCCACTTCGGTCGTCATTGGCTATGTGGCTGGAGGCACCAAAACAATCCGCGTCGGCTCCGGCGGCATTATGCTGCCGAATCATTCGCCGCTGGTCATAGCGGAGCAATTCGGCACGCTCGCTTCACTCTATCCGGATCGCATCGACCTCGGCCTCGGCCGCGCTCCCGGAACCGATCAACCCACCATGCGCGCACTGCGACGCAACACAGCTTCCGCGTCGGACAATTTTCCGCAAGATGTCGAGGAGCTGCAATCTTATTTCGAACCGCCCGCGCCAAATCAAAAAATTCGCGCCTTTCCCGGCGCGGGCTTGCGCGTGCCGATCTGGCTGCTCGGCTCGAGTCTTTTCAGCGCGCAGCTTGCCGCCGAGCTAGGCCTGCCGTTTGCGTTCGCCTCACATTTCGCGCCTGCCGACATGATGCAAGCCGTGCAACTCTATCGCGCGCAATTCAAACCCTCGCGCCAGCTCACTCGCCCCTACGTCATGCTTGGCCTGAATGTCGTGGCCGCCGAAACGGACGGCCAGGCGCGCTACCTTTTCAGTTCCGTGCAGCAAGCCTTTACCAATCTTCGGCGCGGCACTCCCGGCCAAATTCCGCCGCCTGTCGACGACATCGATACTTACTGGTCGCCCCAAGAAAAAACTTCCGCCAGCATGACGCTCCTTTGCTCGGCGGTCGGCTCCCCGGAAACCGTCGAGCGCGGCTTGCTCAACTTCCTCGAAGTCACACAGCCTGACGAAATTATCACTACCGCGCACATTTACGATCACGCCGCGCGCCTCCGTTCGTTCGAACTCCTCGCCGAAATCCGCGCGCGCCGCACTTCCTCCGAAGCGCAGATCGCTGCGCGTCTAACTACATCGGCAAATCCGGCATAGGTCCCGTTCCCTTAAGGGAGTCTCTGCCGCGCGCCACATTAGCCTGCCGCCCCCAAAATTTGTTACCCTCGCCTTAATGGCCACACCAGGCAAATCCGCTCGCAACGCTGACAGCGCGCCTGCCGCCGCTCCCGGAATCCTAACCAGCCGCGACAATCGCTGGCTCAAGCAATTTCGCCTGGCGCTTCGCGGAGGCCTGCCCACCGAATCGGGCGCCGTCGGTGTGGAAGGTGTTCGCCTCGTGGAAGAAGCGTTGCGCTCCGGCTGCCCCATCCAGGCTGTTCTTTTTAGCGAATCTGGCGAGCGCCATCACGAACGCCTGGCCCCGCTGATCGACAGGCCGGAAATGGCGTTCCCCAAACTCCGCACCACCGATCGGCTATTTGAAGGTCTAGCTGACACCGAGCATCCGCAAGGCGTCGCCGCGCTCGTTCAACCGCGCACGGCTACTCTCGACGAGTTGCTCCGTACGCCTGCTTCTGCGTGCTCGCCGCTTCTCGTCGTTCTCGCCGGCGTGCAAGACCCCGGCAATGTCGGCACCATCTTGCGTACGGCTGCGGCTTTCGGCGCCACGGGCGCGGTTACCGCTGCCTCCGGCCAATCCGGCACCGCCAGCCCCTTTTCCCCGAAGGCTCTTCGCGCCTCCGCTGGCGCGGCGCTCCATCTGCCCATCCTTCCCGGAATGTCGCTCGCGATTCTGCTCACGCAACTGAAAATTGCAAACGTCCGCACGCTTGCATCCAGTGTGCGCGAGCCGCACGACGGCGAACCGCGCGTCCTTTCGCCATGGGAAGTCGATTGGTGCGAACCGGTCGCACTCCTTGTCGGCAATGAAGGCGCGGGCCTCCCCGAAGAAGTCGAACGCAGCGCCGACGCCCGCATCCGCATCCCCATGGCCAGCGGCATCGAGTCCCTGAACGCCGCTGCGGCGGCCGCTGTCCTCTTCTACGAAGCCGCCCGGCAGCGCAATTCTCTGTCGGAAAAAAACGGCGCGAAAACATGAGCCTCTTCTCCAAACTGCCCCAACCCTCCTTCGAAGACTCCGCGCACCAGCCGCTCGCCGAGCGCATGCGCCCACGCACGCTCGATGAATTCATCGGCCAGGAAAAATTGCTCGGCCCGGCAAACCGCTTCGCCAGCAAATCGAAAATGACCAGATTTCCTCCATGCTCCTTTGGGGCCCGCCGGGCTGCGGCAAAACCACGCTGGCGCGCCTGATTGCCCGGCTCACGCGCTCGGAATTCGTCGCCTTCAGCGCGGTGCTTGCCGGCATCAAGGAAATCAAGGAAGTGATGGCCGCCTCGGAATACAAATCGCATGCGGGGCAGCGCACCATCGTTTTCGTCGACGAAGTGCATCGCTTCAACAAAGCGCAACAGGACGCGTTCCTCCCCTACGTCGAGGCCGGCCACATCACGTTCATCGGCGCCACAACGGAAAATCCCTCGTTCGAAGTCATCTCGCCGCTGCTCTCGCGCACCAAGGTTTACGTGCTCGACCCGCTCACCACTCCGCAAATCGTCGACCTTCTGAAGCGCGCCATCGCCGACAAAGAACGCGGACTCGGCAACGAACACATCGAAGCCACCGACGATGTTCTCTTCCGCATCGCTTCCTACGCCAACGGCGACGCGCGCTCCGCCTACAACACGCTCGACCTCGCCGCGCGCAGCGCGGGTGCTCCACCTTCGGTTTCTGAGGGTGGGTCTTCGAAACAAATCACCCGTGAACTCCTCGAAGACGTTCTCCAACGCAAGCTCCTTCGCTACGACAAAGCAGGCGAAGAGCACTTCAATCTCATCTCCGCGCTCCACAAATCCGTGCGCAACTCCGACCCCGATGCCGCTTTATATTGGTTCGCGCGCATGACTCGAATCCGGCGAAGACCCGCTCTATCTCGCCCGCCGCCTGGTCCGCATGGCCAGCGAAGACATCGGCCTCGCCGAACCCGGCGCGCTCGCCGTCACTCTCGCCGCCAAGGATGCTTTCGATTTTCTGGGCGTGCCCGAAGGCAATCTCGCGCTCGCGCAAGCCGCCGTCTATCTGGCGCTCGCGCCAAAATCCAATGCCGTTTACACTGCTTATGGCGAAGTCATGGAAGACGTGCACAAAACCGAAGCGGACCCCGTCCCGTTGCATCTTCGCAATGCCGTCACGGGCCTCATGAAAAATGTCGGCTACGGCGAGGGCTACAAATACTCCCACGATTTCGACGAGAAAGCTCACCGACATGACCTGCCTCCCCGACAATCTAGCCAACCGGACTTATTACCAGCCCACCGATCAGGGCTTCGAACAGCGCCTTCGCGCTCGCCTAGATGAAATTCGCAAGGTAAAATCTCGTTCGGCATCTAATCTCTGAGGTCATCGCATGAAAAAGATTGCAATCTTGTTCGCAGCCTTGCTCCTATGTCTCCCCGTTGTGGCGAAGCGCAAAGTGCCGAAGCGCCCGCATATTCTCGGCATCGCGGGCGTGACCATTCTCGTTTCGGACGTAACGGAGGCGCGCAAGTTTTATCTAAAACTCATCGATCCGGATCACACTTGTGACTATTGCCGGGCGGCGCCACCCCCCTTCCTGTTCCTCCCCTCCGGCCAGCGCATCCGCTTCGATAAAATCCCCTCGCCTGCTCCCGCGAGTCTTTTCGCCGAAGTTTCGTTTCTTACCGAAGACCTCGAAGGGTTCAAAAGATATTTCAACTTCAACAAGGTCGACTTCGACGAGGTCCGGAAAAAGCACGGCGGAGAGCTCATCCGTCTGGTCCTCACGGATCTCGAGGGCCATAAGATTTCGATCACGGACTCCTATCACTTGGCGAACGCGGAAGACGTGAATGCCGGTTTGGCCCCGGCAAATCCCACCAATCCGGTTCGCATTATTCATGCGGGCTTCGTCGTGAAAGATCGCGATGCCGTCGATCGCCTGTTCGTGAATGAATTCGGCTTCCGTCCCTATTGGCACGGCGGCATGACCGAAGACAGAGACGACTGGGTCGCCATGCAGGTCCCCGAAGGCACCGATTGGGTCGAGTACATGCTGAATATTTCGCCCACCGCCGACAAACATACTCTCGGCGTTATGAACCACATCTCCCTCGGCGTTCCCGATATTCACGCCATAGCCGACGCGGTAACGAAAGCCGGCATCCAACTATCCGAACAGCCCAAAATTGGCCGCGACGGCAAATGGCAACTCAACATCTACGACGCCGATCAAACCCGCATCGAATTCATGGAATTCAGGCCCGTGCAAAGACCCTGCTGCTCCGACTTCACCGGCCCGCATCCCGGCTCTCAACCGCCGTCGCAGGAACACCCTTAGCCGTCATGCCTATTCGCTTTTCAGGCCAATTCCACCTGCTTTGGCGACTCTGCGCTGTGCTTTTCCTTTTGTTCAGTTGCCCGTTTGTTCCGCGCGTTCGCGCACAGGACATCGACAAGCCGCTCCAAAACATCGACGAGGAAGTCACCTCCTTCAGCTTTGCTCCCGATGGCCGCATCGCCTACTCCGTCCGCCGCAACATCAAAACTAAAAAATACGATCTGCAGCACGATGACATCTGGATTCAGGAGACCAACGGCAAACGCCGCCGCCTACTCCAGGGCGACAAATTCACCCGCGGCGACCAACCTTTCTCCTACGCCGTCGATGCATTTCACTGGTCCCCCAATGGCCGGCTGCTTCTCGCGCAGCTTTTCACCGCCAGCATCGGCGAAGGCGGCCGCACTGAAGACTCTTTCAGCGCACTCGCATTCGAAGACAGCGGCAAGGAAATCCATTTCGGCAAGGGCGAAAATCAGATCAACGACTGCTTCAACCCCACGTGGCTCCAGGACAATTCCACCATTGTCTATCAGACCGAAGAGATTAAGCCGCGCATGCTCTTCTCCTTCCACTACTCCAATATCGCGACCGGCCCGGCAGGACCGGCGTTCGAGGGCCGCACGTTCATCGACTCCGATCGCATCCCCCGCACCAACGCCGCCATCGCCGTCGAACAAGACCGCGCGCAATCCGGACCCCCGCGCCTGCAACGCCTCGAACTTCTCGCGCAGGACGACAAAGAGCTCGCTACCCTCGACAGCTACGCCGGCGGACTATCCGTTTCCCCGAGCGGCGAAAAAGTGGCTTACTTCATCGACCGCGAAGTTCTCGAAGTACGCAATCTCGCACTGCCCAATTACTTCGTGCGCCTCCGCGTCGGCCTCGGCGTTTTCCACTGGTCGCCCGACGAAAATCGCATCCTGCTAAAACGCGCCGTCGAGCGAAAATCCGGCGACCTCGTCTGGATCAATCTTCCGGCGCTTACGGCTCAAAAACCAGGCGTGGCTGTTCCCATTCTTACCCCTACGCCGCAGCCGATCTTCCACGGCCTTGCGTTCCGCGAGTTCGCCATCTCCCCCGACGGGCGCTTTCTCGCCGTCGTCCTCCCCGGCAAGCGCAATCTCGAAATCTTCCCGCTTCCCGGCTGAAGCGCGCTCATCCAAAAAATAATCCCGCGCAGAAAATTCGCGCGGGCCGCCCATCGATCCGATTTTTCCTTAATACAAATTCACGCCAACTGCTTCGCCCGCCTGCGATGCTCCACAAAAATGCACGCATCTTCGACCACGATCAACCCCGCCGCCCGCGCCCGTTCCGCAGCCTTTGCATTTTCAATGCCCAATTGCATCCACACCACTTTCGCGCCGATCTTTATTGCGCTCTCCACGACCGGCGGCACATCCTCCGCCCGGCGAAACACATCCACGATTTCAACCTGCTCCGGCACATCCTCCAAGCGCGCGTAGCTTTTCTCTCCCAGCACTGTCGTCTCGTTCGGATTCACCGGAATGATTTTGTATCCCACGCTTTGCATGTATTCCGTCACGCCAAAACTTGGCCTTGCGGGATTCGAAGACAGTCCCACCACTGCCATCGTCTTATATGTTTTGAGGATTTCGAAAATCGGATCAGCCGCGGGCTTCACGCCGTCCGGCAACAGCACTCTCATCGCGCCGCCAACTCACTCTTGCCTGCGCGCTTCGCCAAAATCTCCGCGATCGCCACCAGGCATTTCCCGTTTTCTTCCGCCGTCCCCACCGAAATGCGAATCGCCTCCGGAAATCCCATCCATCCCAGCGGCCGCACGATCACTCCCAAATGCAGCAGTTCGTTGCAAATGTCGCTCGCCTCCGGCCCCACTTCCATAAAAATAAAATTCGTTTCGCTGGGGACGGGCCGCAGTCCGAGTGAACTCAACCCATCGCTCAACCTCTTCCGCTCGATCGCATTTGTCGCAATGCAGCGCTCAACGTGCTCCCGGTCGTCGATCGCCGCCAGCGCCGCAGCCTGCGCCACTCCTGACGTGTTAAATGGCGTTTTCAATTTGTTCATGGCCGCCAGCAATTCAGGGCGCCCAATCGCGAACCCGATGCGCATCCCCGCCAGTCCATACACTTTCGAAAACGTCCGCAGAATCAGCAGATTCCCGTGTCGGCGAAAAATCTCTTCCGACTTCCGCCGGTTTAAGCTCGGCGCATAATGAACGTACGCCTCATCGAGCACCACCAGCACGCTCTCGGGCACGCGCCCAAGAAATTCCTCCAGCTGCGCCAAACCAAACGCTGTTCCCGTGGGATTATTCGGATTCGCCAGATAAATCACGCGCGTTTTCGGCGTAATCGCCGCAGCCATCGCCTCTAAATCAAACGAAAAATGCTTCTGTGGCACCAGCACCAACTCCGCCCCGCTCGCCCGTATCGCCACCGAAAACGGCGCATAGCTCCCGTGCGAAGTCATCCCCTGCAATCCCGCGCGTAAAAAGACGCGCGAAGCCAGATCGATAATCTCGCTCGATCCTAACCCTACAAAAATCTCTTCCGCCGCAAGTCCCGTTCGCGCCGCGAGCGTCTCGCGCAGCAAATGCGACCCGCCATCCGGATAACGGTTGGCATTTCCCAGCGCCAGCTTCGCCGCTTCCACCGCCTTCGGCGAAGGCCCCAGCGGATTCTCATTCGACGCCATCTTCACCGCGTGAATCTTCAGCTCGCGCTCCACTTCCTCAATCGGCCGCCCCGGCACATACACGGGCAGCCCGCGAATGTAATCCGGTATCAACTCCTCAATGGTCCGTCTCATGTTCCCCAGTCTCTGTTTTTCTTCTTTGCGCTGTCTCTGCAAACTCTGCGTCTCTGCGTTATCCTTTTCTTTCTCTTTCCCTCTTCCTTTTCCATTTTCGCAAAAAGAAACAAATGTTGCACACGCAGAAGCCGCAATCGTGTTCGACGCGCCAACGTCACACTTTTCCGCTGGCCGCTTTCTTCAGCTGCTCGATCTCTTTTCCGGTCAAGGGACGAAACCTCCCCGGCTCCAAATCCAAAACAAGCGGCCCCATCCGTACACGTCTAATCTTTTCCACCAAATGTCCGACCTTCTCAAACATTCTCCGAATCTGCCGGTTCCGCCCTTCAATCAACACCACCTCGTACCAGGGATTCTCTCCATCCTCGAACAGCCGTATCTTCGCCGGCGAAGTCCTCACCCGCCGCCCGTCTTCCAACTCGATCACAATCCCCGCCCTTAGTCTCTCAATCCTTTTCTCATCCGGCTTCCCGCTAACCTTCACCAAATACGTCTTCGGCATGTGCGACCCGGCCTTCATCATTCGCTCCGCCAGCGCGCCATCATTCGTCATCAATAATAAGCCTTCGCTAGCGTAATCCAGCCGTCCAACGGGATAAACGCGCCCCACGCTCTTCCCCAAAATCTGCACCACCGTCGGCCGACCCTCCGGATCGCTCACGGTCGTCACATAGCCCTTCGGCTTGTTCAACATAAAATAAAGCAACTTTTCCGGCCGCGCGATGGCTGCGCCATCCACGCAAATCGCATCCTTCTCGATATCCGCCTTCGTCCCCAGTTCACGCACAACCGTGCCGTTCACCGTCACGCGCCCGCTCAAAATAATCTCTTCCGCCTTGCGCCGCGACGCCACCCCGCAAGCCGCCATTATTTTCTGCAATCTTTCCTGCATGTCAGTGCTGGCTTTTTCTGGAAGGCCGCTCTTCTCTGCGCTGTCTCTGCGTACTCTGCGTCTCTGCGTTATCTTTTTCTTTTTCTCTTTCTTTCTCTTTTCTCGGAGGTTTCAAGAGGCCGCGCAAAGCCTCCACTTCCTTCGGCCCCAGCAACCGGTATCTCCCCCGCGGCAATCCCTCCACCGTCAAACTGGCCAACCCGATCCTCATCAACTTCTCCACCGGATGCATTTCCTTCATCAACAGACGCCGCAGCTCATCCTTCTTCGAATCGCGCATCCGCACTTCATACCAAAAATTCGCCGCCCGCCCCCGCGAAGCGTCCGGCTGCCGCACGGTCTTCATCTTCAACCCAATTTCTTTCCCAATCCGATCCAAATCCGCGAGCGTCAGCATCCCTTTCACCTTCACGTGATACACCTGCTCGATCTGCGCCCAGTTCTTCAACATCTCCGCCGCCAAATCGCCGTCATTCGTCAAAAACACCAGCCCCGACGCACCATACTCCAAATTACCCACCGGAAACACCCGCTCCGGCAATCCCCGCAAACAATTCCGCAACGTCTTCCGCCCCTCCGGATCGGCCATCGCCGAAACCACTTCCGGCGGCTTGTGCAGCGCCAAATAAATATTCCTCTGCGCCGCCGTTCCGGCTCCGACGGTCCGTCCCGCCGCCTCGATCCTGTCGGTAGCCGGATCGGCCTTCGTCCCCAGCTCCCGCACCACCACGCCGTTCACCCGCACCTGTCCGCTCAAAATCAACTGCTCCGCGTGCCTCCGCGAAGCAATCCCCGCCCGCCCAATAATCTTCTGCAATCTCTCTTGCATTCGGTTTCGTCTCGTAGGAGCACGCACGCCGTGCCCATCTTTCTGGCGGGAAAACCTACTCTCCAGCTGCGGTCGATTTCACCACCGGCGGAGGCGGGTCCTCATCCAATTGCCCCGAGGGCATCCCCTCGGATGTCGCCAGTGCTTCGTGTTCGCGAAACGCTTCCGCTTCGGCAAGTTCCTCTTCCACGTGAGCGATCGCTTCGGACGCGCTGTTGTGCGAATGGTCTTCCGGCGTCGCGACCTCCTTCGCAACCGCCTCGTTGTTCTCGCTGCCCTCGTTGCTTCCGGACGCGTTCCCGGCTACTCCTGGCTCGCCTTCGCGATAATCCTCACTCGAAGCCGCCACTCCCTCATCGCTACCCAGCGCCTCGCGTGCCAGCGCCTCGAACTCCTTCAAACTCGGCAACTCCTCCAAATCGCTCAACCCAAACCGCATCAAAAATTCTTTCGAAGTTTTATACAGGATCGGCCGCCCAATCACTTCCTTGCGCCCTGCGGTCGTAATCAACCGCTTATCCAAAAGCGTGCCGATCACGCCCGAAGTATTCACCCCGCGAATCTCCGAGATTTCCGGCGAAGTTACCGGCTGCTTGTACGCAATCACCGCCAGCGTCTCCAGCGCCGGCATCGTCAATCGCAGCGGCGGCCGCA
Source organism: uncultured Acidobacteriota bacterium (assembly GCA_963804545.1). Lineage (GTDB taxonomy): Bacteria > Acidobacteriota > Terriglobia > Acidiferrales > UBA7541 > Acidiferrum. The sequence continues at coordinate 548,441 of CAWDQW010000002.1, read as the reverse complement.
AACTCTTGATAAATCTTCGCACCACATCATGCTGCTGCGGCTTGGTATACAGCTTGTACCCGCCCGCCACCGCGCGAATTTCAATCCCGCGCTCCTCGACGGCATAGCTCGCCACCAACTCATCCAGCGAAGCCTGCACCACAAGCTTTTCCTCGCCCAGCGCCTTCGCCAGCTGCTCGATGGTCGCCGGTTCATCCGCCGCATAAATAATCGCTTCCAAAGCCGCTTTTCGTTCTTCGTTCGTCATGAACAAACCCCTGTGGAAGTTAATGAAGTAAAGGAAGCAAAGGAGGTATAGGAAGTAAAGGCAAAACCCGCCCCGCCTCCAAACATTCGCGCTGGTCTAAACATCGAATTCCGAAATTCCGCGCCTGCGATCATTCGCACTCCTCGAGAACACAAATCGCGAGATTCCGATCCTCTACTTCCTTTACCTCATTTACTTCCTCAACTTCCCTTCCCTCACTACCGATACTCCTCATCAATCTGCTTTATCCCGCCCGCCTCATCAAAAATCACATCAAACGCCTTCCCCATCTTCACCACAATCTCGCCAAACTGCTTCTCCTGCGCCAATCCTACCGCCTGCAATTTCACCATCTCCAAAACCGCCAAAAACGCCACGATCATCGCGTGCCGCGACGGGCAAGCCTCAAAAAACTGTATCAAGTTCACCATGTTGTCCGCGCTTGCCAGAATCTGCGCCCGCAACGCCGCAATCATCTGCGCCACCGTAAACTCTTCGTGCTGCAATTCTATCCGCGAAACTTCCTTCCGCCGCTCCAAAACTTGCTGAAATACCTTCACCAAATCCACAAGCGAAACAACCAGTTCGCCCTCGGTTCCCTCGTCGTTATAAAGCGACTTGTCCGGCTTCGACCACACGTTCTCTTCAATCTGCTGCTTCTGATACAAAAGCTGCGCCGCATTCTTGAATTTCTCGTGCTCCACAAGCCGCTGCACCAACTCCGCCCGCGGATCGCCCTCCGGCCCTTCTTCCGCGCCCAAAGGATCGGGCGGCAAAAGCATCTTTGACTTGATGTAAATCAGCGTCGCCGCCATATAAATAAAATCCGCCGACACATCCACATTCAATTCTTCCAGCTTGTGCAAATACTCCAAGTATTGCGCCGTAATCAGCGAAATCTGAATATCATGAATATTCATCTCCTGCTTCTTGATCAAATCAAGCAAGAGGTCCAGCGGCCCCTCATACAAAGGTATGTTCACCTTGTATGCCGCATTCTTAGCGCTTGTCGCGCCTGCACTTCCCGTCATCTTATTCCCCGGCGTCGCCATTCACTTTCTCTCTCTTCTCGCTCGCACGAACTAAAAACTGCCATTTCGAGCGCAGCGAGCAATCTGCTTTTCCTTCTCTTCTCTGTGTACTCTGTGTCTCTGTGTTTAGCTCTCTTCTTCTTTTCTCGCCACTCCCCACTAGCCACCCATTACTTCTTTTCCGTAGCTAAGACTTCCTGTCTCTTCTTCTCCCATCCAAAAACTGCCTCTCGCACTCTCTCCATCGTCTTCTTAGCTTCCACCCGCGCCCGCTTCGACCCGTCCTCAATCCTTTCAATCACGCCCTTCGGATCCTTCTCCCACTTCACGCGCCGTTCCCTAACCGGCGCAATCCACTTGATCAAATTCTCCGCCATGGCCGCCTTGCACTCGATGCACCCAATCCCCGCCGTCGTGCAGCCTTGCCGCACCCACTCCAACCGACCCGGCTCCCCTGCCGAGAACAGTTTATGCCAGTCGTACACCGGACACACGTCCGGATTTCCCGGATCGGTCCGCCTCTTCCGCGCCGGGTCCGTCACCATCACCTTCGTCTTCTTCCGTATCTCCTCATCCGTCTCGCTCAAAGTAATGGCATTCCCATAACTCTTCGACATCTTCCGCCCATCCAGCCCCGGTATCCTCGGCGTCTTCGTCAGCATCACCCCCGGCTCAGTGAGAAGGTCTGGGGGGTAAAAGTAATTCGGATTCTCGCGGAGCAATTGGTTGTAAGTCTCTACTCCCAGTTCGCTCTTAGCGTGGGATCGCATCAAAACCTCAATCTGGCGGGGATCGTCGTTCCTTAGCGTGCCGGCAAGGTAAGGACCTAGGATGATTTGAGCGGCATCTTTTCGTTCATCCTTACTGAGGTTTTCGCGCAGCCCCCCACTGAAAAATAGATTGAGACGACGAACAATTTCGCGGGAGAGTTCGACGTGGGAGACCTGATCTTCACCCACCGGCACGTAAAGCTGTGCTCCGTCCGCGCTATAAATGACAATGTCCGCCGTCTGCAAACACGGATACCCCAAGAACCCATAATTGTGCAGGTCCTTATCCTTCACCTGCTCCAGCGCCTCTTTATACGTCGGCACACGCTCCAACCAACTCAACGGCGTCACCATCGACAACAACAAATGCAACTCCGCATGCTCCGGCACCAAAGACTGCTGAAAAATCACGGACTTAGCCGGGTCCAGCCCCGCCGCCAGGTAATCCGTCATAATCTCAATCGTGTTCTGCGCCACCCCCGACGTATCCGCATAGTCGCTCGTTAGCGCGTGCCAGTCCGCAATAAAGTAGAAGCACTCGTAGGCTTTCTGCGGTGCCGGTAGGGGCGCAGCATGCTGCGCCCCTACTTGGCTACCAACACGGCTGCTCGGCACGGTTTCATTTTGTAACCGTACCCAATTCTCGAGCGCCCCAAAGTAATGCCCAATATGCAGCCTCCCCGTTGGCCGCATCCCGCTGACGACCCTCTTCCTTTGGAGTGCAGGTGCCGTGCTCCCGCTTCTGGCTTCAGGCGAGTTGGCCAAGACCCCTCCCCCCGTTTTTTGTAAGTGTTGCATCTAAAGGAGTTAGGTTTTGCGTAAGTCCTTTGGATGCAGCGTTTGCGGACGGTCTGTAAGTGTTGCGTTTAAAGGACTTAGTCAAGGCTGCCAGCGGGCGAGTAACGGTTTGTCTTTGGGATGGGACGGCGTTTTGCCGAGAAACCATGCTTTCCAACTGTAGTAATAGTACCATAATAGTCAACAATTGTCAAGCAGAATTTCAGGATATGAGAGGAAACCAGTCAAGCTTCGGAAATGCGCCATCAGCTGGACTTCCCCAAGAGCTCCCTAGCGATGATTATCCTCTGGATCTCGCTAGTGCCCTCGTAAATCGTAATCACCCGCGCGTCGCGGTACATCCGCTCGACGTCGGACTCGCGCGAGTACCCCGAGCTGCCATGAATCTGGACCGCTTTAGCCACCACCCGGTTGACCATCTCGCTGGCAAACAGCTTGGCCTTGGACGACGCCGCGCCGAGTTTTCCTGGGTGGGTGTCCTTCAGCCAGGCCGCATGATAGACCAGCCCGCGCGCCGCCTCGATTTCCGTCTGCATATCCGCCAGCATCCACTGGATAGCCTGAAACTCGCCAATCGACTTGCCAAACGCCCGCCGCGCCTTGGCATGCTTCACGGACTCGTCGAGCGCCCCTTGCGCCAGCCCAAGCGCCTGCGCCGCAATCCCGATCCGCCCGCCGTCCAGCGCGCTAAGCGCAATCTTCAACCCCTGCCCTTCTTCGCCCAACCGGTTCTCGCGCGGGACTTCGCAATCGTTCAGCAGAATCTCGACGGCTGGCGTACTCCGCTGCCCCATCTTGTCCTCATGCCGCCCAACCTTGAATCCCGGAAACCCCGGCTCAACCAGAAACGCCGTGATGCCCTTGCCGCCCGCCTCCGGATCGGTCTTCGCAAACACGATGAACAAGCCGGCGACATGGCCGTTCGAGACCCACGTCTTCGTCCCGTTCAGACGATAGACGTCGCCGCTCGGCGTGCCCAACGGCGCTCCGGCCCAAGCCGCGGCTGCCCCGGGCGCAGACGCTGGCGGCGCCGATGTCCGCGCACCGAGCCCTGAGCCAACTCGCTGCACCGCGACCGCGCGCGCCTGAATCCCCGCCGCGTCCGAACCGGCCGCCGGCTCCGTGAGGCAAAACGAGCCGAGAATTTCTCCGGTCGCCAGCCGCCGCAAATATTTTTTCTTCTGCTCTTCGGTGCCGAATTTCGTCAGCGGCACTTGCACCGCCGAATTCGTCACGCTGAGCGACGTGGCCATCGCCGCGTCCACGCGCGCCACTTCTTCGAGCATCAGCACGTACGAAAGCGTATCGAGCCCCGGCCCGCCCCACTCCTCGGGAATCATCATCCCGCAGCAGCCCAGCTCAGCCAGTTTCTTGATTTCTTCGGCGGGAAAACGCTCTTCGCGGTCGCGCTGCTTCACCGAAGGCCGCACTTCCGCCTCCATGAATTGGCGAACCGTATCCCGTATCAGTTTTTGGTGGTCGTTAAGCGAAAAATCCATCAGTCGAGTGTACGCGAAGTACGCACGATGCTAACACAGGAGAGAAGGCAGCCCAACTACTCGCGGGGAGAAGTTCGTTTCTTGGCGATGAGTTTCGTAAAAATGATGCTGACGACGATAGGGATCCCTAGCAGCTCCGCGTTCCGAACACTCTGAAACGACTCGCCAAGAAACATAATCCCAGCGATCATAAGAAAATTCGTCGCGAAGTCTTTGGCGGTGGCTCGAAATTCGTACTGCTCGCCGCTAATGCGAGGAGAAATCTTTGACTCGGAAACTGGCATGATTTTCGTCCTCCGCGCAACCTTCCACTAACGCATTTGGCAGCCGATTTCCGCAAATGTACCATTTCGCGCTTATAACTTAAATAGTTCGCGCAGGCGCTTGGCTTGGACGCGGCTTACGGGGACTTCGGTGGATTTTTTGTCGTTCATTTTTAGGATGAAGGTGGAGTTGAACCACGGGACGACTTCCTTGATGTGCTGCGTGTTGACGAGGAACGAGCGGTGCGGGCGCCAAAAGGATTCGGAATCGAGCGTGGCGTTTAGTTCTTCGAGCGTGCGGTAGTTCGATGAGCCTTCCACTTCGCGCGTCACCACCAACGATGGCGCCGCCGTCGAATCGTCGCAAAAATCATGTCTTCGCCGTTCACAAGCAACAGACGCTGCTGCGATTGCACAAGCACTTTCACTTTCTGCGGCGTGGTTTTCGCGGCGCCCAGCTGGTTGACCAGCTGTTCGAGCCGTTCTGTTGTTGAAGTTTGTGTGTCCAGCATTTTGCGCGCGCGCTGAATGGCTTTTGCGATTCGTGCCTTGTCGAACGGTTTCAGAACGTAGTCTACGGCGTTCACGTCAAACGCCTGCACGGCGTACTGATCGAATGCCGTCGCAAAGACCACGTGCGGCATTTTCATTTTTCGTTCGACGATTTTTTTTAGGACGCCGAAGCCGTCCAGGCCGGGCATTTGCACGTCCAGGAAAACGAGATCTGGCGAGTGTTCTTTGATCAGCGCTACGGCTTCCACACCGTTTTTGCCTTGGCCGATGATGTTGATTTCGGGAAAAGCTTGCAGCAAAAACGCCAGCTCTTCTCGCGCGGGCTTTTCGTCGTCCACGATGATGGTATTGATCGGCATAGAGAGCAAATCAAAGATGCCGGGCTGAAGCCCGGCGCTACGTTTCGCTGCATTGCCGGGCTAAAGCCCGGCCTCTACAGTGTATGATAACGGCGGAGAAAACGTACGGACTATGCCGCCCAAAGCACCCTAGCCGCACCACCGCCAAAATCCTTCACAGCAAAATGATTTACACGGGTCCGGTCTTCGGCCTGCGCCGCGACGAAATCATCGAGCCGAGCGGCTTGCGCGTCACCCGCGAAGTCATCACGCATCCTGGCTCGGTCGTCGTTCTCCCCGCGTTGCCCGATGGCCGCATTCTGATGATTCGCCAGTATCGCCACGCTACGCGGCAATTTCTTTGGGAACTCGTCGCCGGCCGCATCGACAAAGGCGAAAATCCGCGACGCGCCGCCGCCCGCGAGCTGATCGAAGAAACCGGCTACCGCGCCAAACGCTTCCACGTCTTTCTGGATATTTTTCCTACGCCCGGTTTTCTCGAAGAGCGCATGTACATTCTTCTAGCCGAAGATTTAACTCCCGGCAAAGCCGAGCCCGAAGAAGATGAAAAAATTACCTCGAAAGCGTTCACGCACGGCGAAATCGAACAGATGATTCGCCGCAACAAAATTCGCGACGGCAAATCCATCGCAGGAATCCTCTACTATCTGCGCTTCCTGGTTCGTTCCTGATTCCGCGAGGAGTATGCCCGGTTCCGCCGATACCCCCGATTCTTCGCCTCGATGGCAGCGGCTTTTATTTGCCGCCACGATTTTTCTGGGAGCGTTTCTTCTCTTTCTGATCGAGCCGCTCTTCGCCAAACTCATTCTTCCGTGGTTCGGCGGCTCCGCCGCCATTTGGGCCACCTGTCTCGTTTTTTTTCAAACAGCCCTTCTCCTCGGTTATCTCTATGCGGACGCGATCATTCGCAGGTTCGTGGCAAAACGCCAATCCGCGCTGCATCTCAGCCTGCTGCTTCTTAGTCTTCTCTGGCTGCCGGTCGCGCCGGAAATTTTTTGGCGTTCGCATGCGCAAATCGATCCTGCCTGGCGCATCCTCGGCTTGCTCACGTTTTCGATCGGACTTCCTTTTGTCCTGCTGAGCGCCACAAGCCCGCTGCTGCAGACGTGGTACGCGCGACGCGCTTCCGGGCGTTCGCCTTATCATCTATTCGCGCTTTCCAATCTGGCTTCCCTACTGGCGCTGCTGAGCTTTCCATTCCTGATCGAGCCGCACCTTTCTTCACGACAACAATCCATCCTGTGGTCCTCTGCGTACGGGCTCTTCGCGATCTGCTGCGCGCTCTCCGCATGGCTCAGCCGCAGCAACAACACAAAGCCGCCCGCCGTGAACAACTCTTTTGAAGCATGCAAACGAAAATAGTCCGCCCGCAATTGGTGCGAGGCTCCTGTGGCTTAGCCTTTCCGCGTGCGGCTCGATGAAGCTCCTCGCGGTGACAAATCATCTTTCGCAAAACGTCGCGCCGGTGCCGCTTTTGTGGGTGATTCCGCTGGCGCTCTATTTGCTGTCATTCACTCTTGTCTTTGCGAAGCGCCAATTCTATTCGCGCTGGTTTGTGGCGCGGTTGCTCGCCGTCGCGCTGGGCTGCGCGGGCTACGCCATTCACGATTCTTCCATCACACACGCGATCCAGATCAGCGTGCCGCTTTTCTGCTCGGCGCTGTTCGTAGTCTGCCTTTTTTGCCATGGCGAACTCGCGCAGCGAAAGCCTACGGTGCGCTATCTGACGGCCTTTTATTTGACCATCGCTCTCGGAGGCGCGCTTGGCGCGGTCTGCGTGGGCTTGCTTGCTCCGCACATGCTTTCCGGGATCTACGAGCTGCCCATCGTTTTGCTGCTGGCCGCTGTTCTCGCCGCGGTGGTGCTCTGGCGCGAGGGTTTGCAGGCGCGAATTTTCTGGGCGGGAGTCACAGTTGCCATGTGCGCCGTGCTGGCGATGAACGTTCGAACGACGCGCGAGGATACGGTGGCGATGATGCGCAATTTTTACGGAGCGCTCCGCGTTCAAGAATTCAAAACCGGCCTCAATTTGCCATACCGAAGTTTGGTTCACGGAACGATCCAGCATGGCGCGCAATATCTTTCCTTCCCGGAAAACCGCAATCCGACGACCTACTATGGCAGGAGGTCGGGAGTTGGCTTGGCTTTGCGATTCTGCTGCGCAGGAGCCAAGCGCGTAGGCGTGATTGGCTTGGGTGCGGGGACTCTCGCGGCTTACGGAAAACCTGGCGACTCGTTTCGCTTCTACGAAATCAATCCGCAAGTCGTCGCCGTGGCAAATACCTGGTTCACGTTCCTCAGGCAGAGCCCCGCAAAGTCCGAAATCATTCTGGGAGACGCGCGATTATCGCTCGAAGGCGAGCCGCCGCAACAATTTGACGTGCTGGCCGTGGATGCCTTCTCGGGAGACGCCATACCCGTGCACCTGTTGACCAAAGAGGCCTTCGCGATTTACTTCCGGCATCTGAAGCCGGACGGAATCCTCGCAGTGCACACCTCGAACACGTATTTGAATCTCGCGCCGGTGGTGAAACTGCTGGCGGAGGATTCCGACTACGCAACGCGGCTGATCGCGAGCGATGAGGATACGTCAGAGATGCTTTCTTCTGCCGATTGGGTTCTAGTGACGAGAAATCAAGAGTTCTTGAACAAGCCAGAGACGTTTGCGGGCAGCCAGAACATCGAGGTTCCTGCGAATGTCCGCCTGTGGACCGACGATTACAACAATCTTTACGAAATTCTCAGGCCAGTAAGCTACTCGACGCGTTCTTCGGGCGGTTCATGAACATGATGTGTGCACAAAATTACAACCGCGAGAGACTGCATACGCCCTACTGCATAAAAATACGCAAACCCTGTGTTCGCTTGTACTTGCAAGAGCACTCGAACAGCAAGCGGCAAAAAAAGCTGGCCACTTTTCACTGAATCGTTTTTATACAGGCAAAAGCGTCCATTTATTGCCGCGAAAAAACGATTGCTCTCTTGACTGAATGCGTCTTTCTGGTACACTCCGCGCAAATTATAGAAAGTGGCGGCTGCTTTCGTCCCGAAGTAGCCACCGAGAGAAACATCCAGGTCTCCATCAGGAGGAGCACATAAGTGCAAGGAACCGTAAAATGGTTTAATAACTCAAAAGGGTACGGCTTCATAGGGCGAGACGATGGTCCAGATGTGTTTGTTCATTATTCCGCGATTGTGGGTGATGGCTACCGCACCTTGCAGGAAGGAGATGCGGTAGAGTTCGAGATTGTCCAGGGACCGAAAGGCCCCCAGGCAGCGAACGTGCAAAAGCCAGCGTAACTAAACAAGGACTCATTCGGCCGGCAGAGAGCGCCCCTCTGCCGGTCTCTTTTTTTGGAGACCACTTGAGTTAGTTGAGGTAAAGGAAGCAGCGGAGGTAGAGGAAGTAAAGGAGCAGAGGCGAGCGGCGCCGCGCAGTGAAGATAATCGGCGGCTAGGGTGCGGCGAGACGTCCGACCAGGAGGCGGAAGAAGGCATCGGCATCGGAATGCATGCAAACTTGGGCGTTGGGAGGGCCTGGCTCGCGGCGAGTGAAACCTTGGTCGTCGACGCGGATGTGCATGGGTTCGACGGGACAGATTTTAGGATCGAGGATAAAAGCGACGGTCACTGGGTCGAAGAGCGTGGGCGTCTGCTGGCCCCACTCGTGATAGAGGAGCGTCAGGGAGTCGGTGAGCGGAGTTCCCTGCTTGAAGAGGTAGGCGCGCTTGGTCTCGTCGAGCTTCAACTGAGTCGAGTCGAGCGGCATCACGTAGAGCGGCACACCGGAAAGAAAGAGCTTTTTGGCAGAGGGAATGTCGTTGATGATGTTCCACTCCGCGTCGGGGCCGCGTTCCGGACAAAACCAGAGTTCGCCGTAACCGCATTCGATGGAGCCGCCCATCATTACGACGCGCTTCAGTTTGAGGAAGGTTTGCGGATCTTTGCCGAGCAGCGCACCCACGTTCATCAGCGGGCCGATGGCGACGAGCGTGATTTGGCCGGGATAGCGGCGAATCTGCTCGAGGATGAAGTCCGAGGCGCTGGGATGAGCGGCCCTGGCGAAGTGACCACTTTCGCCATAGCGGCGTTGATTCATTACATTTGTGGTGTGAGAGGGTATACCGGCGAGGACGGGGATGTCGGTGCGGCCGGCCTCGCCGAGGAGCCGGTCGACGATCTTGGCGCGTGCTTCGGTGTCTCCGAATGTGGTGGAGATACCGAGAATGTCGAGTTCGGGGCTTTTGAGAGCGAGGGCGATGGCGAAGGCGTCGTCGATATCGTCGCCGATGTCGGTGTCGATGATGACTTTTTCGGGTGCGGGGGCCGTCGGCGCGGGCTTCTGCGTTTGCGCCACCAGGCCAGGAACCGCAAACGTTGCAAACAGAATCGCTAGGATCGAAGATCGCACTCTGGCTCCCAAGAAGTCCATCTAGGCGACATTTACCCGGCTGCAGGTTCGGGCGCAGCGCTTGCTGAGGAGAGAGTCTATCGCACAGCGCACATCGGGACACCGCGATTCTGCGTAATCCTGCCGCGGGCAGAGCCATCCGAAGGATTACTCAGCGCGCGCGGGGCCGAAATACCTGGAATCGGGCGGGGTGAAGAGAAAATAACCGATCGCGACGAGCAACAGCAGGTGCGGCACACCGGCAGAGAGGGAGTGCACCGCGCCGATGTAGACGTGGATGGCGATCCATGCCATCAACAGCCAGCGGGCCCAATTGCGTCCCTTAAGCAGGAAGATTCCGGCCAGAACCGCGACGAGTTCAAAAAGCACGATGACAAACATCCAAAAATCCAGAGTGCCTTTGATCAGTTGATAGATGAGGGCTGCTATCCCTACGGCAATGAAGAGATAGCCGAGAAAATTTACGGAGAAGGGGCGTTTCATACGCGTGAGCCGCCCGCGGCGGCTGCGAGGTATTCTAACGAAAAACGAGACACAAGATAGCCCCGCGGGATGCGGCCGTCGGGAGCAGATCAGTAGACGAGAGGCGCTGTGCGCGCGCGTGCCTTTCGCGGGACACTGGCTTTATAATCCCTGCCATGGACAACAAACAGATTGCACGCATCCTGCGCGAGACCGCGCAGCTTCTGGAAATCGACGGCGCCATTATTGGCCGGTATCGCAGTTATGAGAAGGCGGCCGAGCTGATCGATGGGCTGCCGGAATCGATCGAGCAGCTCGTGAAAACTCCGGAAAAGCTGGAAGAGCTGCCGGGAATCGGCGAGAGGATGGTGGAACATCTTCAGGAGATTGTTAAGACGGGCGATTATGCGCTGCGCAAAAAGCTGCTGAAGAAATATCCGGCCACGATTCTGGATTTGCTGCAACTGCAATCGCTGGGGCCGAAGAAAGTGGCGTTTCTGTGGTCGCACTTCAAAGCGGGCACCGTGGCGGATGTGGAGAAAATCGCGAAGGAGGGCAAGCTTCGCGATTTGCCGGGGTTTGGCGAGAAGACGGAACAGAACATCCTGAAAGCGGTGGAGGTGTTTAAGAAATCGTCGGGCCGTTTTCACATCGACGTGGCGGAAGCCGCGGCGGCGGAAATCATCGCGCACATCAAGAAAGCGGGAAAGGCAGTGGAGGAGGTGACTCCAGCGGGTTCGCTGCGGCGCGGCAAAGAAACGGTGGGAGATTTGGATTTGCTTCTGACGCTGGGGGCGGGACACACGGCGCAAAAACAGGTGGATGCGCTTGCCAAACACATTTTGGAGTTTCCCGGGATTGACCAAACACTGGCGCATGGCGAGAACAAGGTCAGCTTCACGCTGCAGAACGGGTTGCAAGTGGATGTGCGGCTGCTGGAGAAGGAGAGTTTTGGGGCGGCGCTGCTCTATTTCACAGGATCGAAAGAGCACAACGTCTCGCTGCGCGGGCGTGCCAACGACATGGGTCTTACGTTGAACGAATACGCGCTGGCAACGCTCAAGGGGGAAAAGCCGGTCGCACGGCGAACGGAAGAAGAGATTTACGCAAAACTGAAGCTTGATTACATCCCGCCCGAGCTGCGCGAGAACACCGGCGAAATCGCGGCCGCTGAGGCACACAAACTGCCGCACCTGATCGAATTGAAGGATATGAAGGGCGATTTGCAGATGCACACGACGGCGAGCGATGGAAAGAACTCCATCGAGGAGATGGCCGAGGCGGCGCGCAAACTGGGGCACCAGTACATCGCCATCACGGACCATTCGAAAGCGGTGACGGTCGCCAACGGGCTGGATGAAAAGCGCATGGCCGCGCACATCAAGGAGATTCACAAGGCTAGCGAGAAGGGATTGGGGATTCGCGTGCTGGCGGGCGCGGAAGTGGACATCATGAAGGATGGCTTGCTGGATTATTCGGACGAACTGCTGGCGCAATTGGACGTGGTGGTGTGCTCGATTCACTCGTATTTCAATTTGGAAAGAGCGGAGATGACGGAGCGGATGCTGGCGGCGATTGAAAATCCGTACACGCAGATCATCGCGCATCCGACGGGGCGGCTTCTTCTGCGGCGCGATCCCATCGATTACGACATGGAGAAGATTCTGCAGGCTTGCGCAAAGCATGGCGTGGCTATGGAGTGCAATTCGTACCCCGACCGGCTGGATTTGAAGGACGTGTATTTGCGGATGTGCAAAGACCGGGGCGTAAAGGTGGTGATTTCGACGGACTCGCATAATGCCGGGAATCTGGCGTTGATCCGGTATGGCGTGACGATGGCGCGGCGCGGTTGGCTGGAGAAAAAGGACGTCATCAATACGCTGCCGACAGAGCAGTTTTTGACGGCATTGCGGGCCAAGCCCGGAGTGGCGAAGCCGAAACCAGCCCGTCACAAAAACGCTGCGGCAAAAAAATAATGGCTCACTAACCTTCCATTTTCCAAGCGGGGTGGCAGCTTGTAAGACCAAACATGCCTGAGGGGCGTCTATTGCAGCAGGTTGGGCGCAGAGCAATCGTTGGAATGGAACATTTGGGGCCAGGGTGTCGTACCTACTGTCAGAACGCCTAGTTTGTAGACGATTTTACGGAGGCTTGGAGCTATGAAATTTCATCCCAACCGCACGACAGCGCTTCGTTTGGGGATTGTCGCAGCTGCCCTGCTTGCCGGGGTGGCCTTCGCGCCACGCGCCGGCGCCACGGAGTGGCCGTCGAAGACGTACACCATTTCGGGGCGCGCCAACGTGCACATCGACACGAATGACGGCAGCGTGCGCGTGACCACGAACGATAGCAAGACTGTGGAGTTTCATGTCGATTATGAGGGCTACGAACTAGACAAAAATCTGCACATAGAGTCGCACCAGAATGGCGACCAAGTGGAGTTAATTGCACGGGTTACGACGCATTGGGGATTTTCCTGGGGCGGGAGCGGGCGGCGACTGCACATTGAAGTCCGTATGCCGCAAAATGCTGATTTCAATGCACATACGGGCGACGGTTCGGTGGAAGCCAGCGCTATCAACGGCGCTGTGATTATCGAGACGGGCGACGGGGCCATCCGGGCAAACACGCTCACCGGCAACATCGATCTTCACACCCACGATGGCAGCATCAACGTGGACACCCTAAAGGGAGATATCAAGCTGCAAACGGGAGACGGCTCGATTGAGGCGCGAGCACTGGATGGCAAGCTGGATGCCGACAGCGGGGATGGCCACGTCCGAATCGCCGGGCGGTTCGATGGCCTCAATATCAAGACGGGCGACGGGAGCGTGGACACGCACATCCTGCCCGGGTCTAAGATGGCCACCAGCTGGAACATACGGACTGGGGACGGCAGCGTGGATTTGGCCTTGCCGGGCGATTTTCAGGCGAATATTGACGCCAGCACTGGCGACGGACATATCAGCGTGGGCTTGCCGGTCACGGTAGAAGGGACGTTCAGCAATTCGCAGCTTCACGGGAAAATGAATGGGGGCGGGCAGTCACTGACGGTGCATACTGGGGACGGGTCCATCCGTTTGAGCAAGGCATAGGCTGATTTTGCCTCTATGGGAAACGTTTGACGGCTCTCAGCGTTGAGCCTTCTTAGAAGCTACGTTGGTCGGTACTATTACTGGAAAAATGTGCCTTCTGACTGACACTTGTCTCCAATTGGCGACACGATTTCATATTCCATAGATGTATCTCATTGAAAACAAAAAGATTGTGTTTGGAAGCCTAACTGCCCTTCCTGTAACTTAGAAGGGAGTTTCCGGTGATTGTCGTCATTCTCGGTTTCGCCATGGTGGCTTTGGTTTCGCTTACGATTGCCAGCTCCATCTTCTCTATGGATCGTCGTCGCCGGTCCTGAGTAGGGCTGTTCAGTTCAAGCCAGGGGCTAGCTTTCGAATTGTCGCTGGTCCGCCTTGCAGCTGCCGCATTGTACGAGCAGTTCCTCTCCGCGTTCTTCCCGTTTGACGGTCGCCCATTCTGGAGCATAATCAAGCGCTCAAGGGCAGAGCCATGGCCAGTCCATCAAAAACAAACCGGGGCCCACATCTGACGCGCGAAGCGCAGCGGACGGGAGTGCTGGGCCTGACGCGAGCGCAGGGATGGGGGATTCTTTTTCTCGTCTACACCGCGATCTTCATACTCATCTTCGGGTATCACTATCTCGACGATCTGTCCCGGCAACATCCTGGGACCTTTGCCGTGCGTTTTCTGGAGGAATTCACCGGGGTCTACAGCGTTTTTCTTCTTTTGCCACTGGTTTTGCGGGCGGCCAACTTTTATTTGTTCAAGTCGAAAGGGTGGGCGCGTCAAGTGGCGCTCCACCTTGCCGGAGCAGTGGCATTCTCGTTTTTGCATACCAGCTTGATGGCCGCAAGCCGTTGGATTCTGGCTCCGCTTGTTGGGCTCGGGCGCTACGACTACGGGATTATGCGGTTCCGGTATCCGATGGAGTTTTCCAATGATTTGTTGGGGTACACGGTGATCGTGCTGGTCTACTACTTTTTCGAGCGGCTGCGCATTGCGCAGGCCCAGCAACTCGCAGCGGCGGAGTTGCAAGCCAAGCTGGCGCAGGCGCAACTGGAAAATTTGCGATTGCAGCTGCAGCCGCATTTTTTGTTTAACACCCTGAACACGATTTCTTCGGTGATGTATGAAGATGTGCCGGCGGCGGATGCAATGCTGACGCAATTGAGCGAATTGCTACGTTTGACGCTGCGCACGGCCAATTCGCACGAAATCCCGCTGGCGCAGGAGCTGGAAATTACGCGGCTTTATCTGCAAATTATGCAGGAGCGGTTTGAATCCAGCTTGCGGGTAACGTATTCCGTGGACGCGGCGTTGGAGAATTCGCTGGTGCCCCAGCTGATCCTCCAGCCACTGGTGGAGAATTCGCTGCGGCACGGGTTGAAGGACGGCGGGGCCGGCATCGACATATCAATTGGGGCGCGCCGCGAGAATGGTTCGCTGATCTTGCAGGTTGCCGACACGGGGGCGGGTTTTGATATGCAGGGCGGCGAGGCGGCGATGAATCGAGGGGTCGGCCTTGCGAATATCCGTGGACGGCTGGAGCAGCTGTACGGGGCCGAGCAGGAATTCGGGATTGCCAACCGGCCGGCGGGCGGGGCGGAGGTGACGCTCAAGGTTCCGTTTCATGTGGAGGAGCGTCAGATTTAGCCCGTGGCTTCCTTGAGCACACTTCAGGTGCTGGTTGTCGATGACGAAGCGCCAGCGCGACGCAAAATATTGCGGTTGTTGCGGCAGGAGCCGGATGTGCAGGTGGTAGGGGAGGCGGGCGGGGCGGAATCGGCGATTGCGGCGATTGAGAAACACCGGCCCGATTTGGTTTTCCTCGACGTGCAGATGCCCGGGATGGATGGTTTTGGGGTGGTTCAGGCCATTCCGGCGAATGAGATGCCGCGGGTCGTCTTTGTGACGGCGCACGACCAGTATGCTTTGCGAGCGTTCGAAGTGCATGCGTTTGATTATTTGCTGAAGCCGTTTGGCGAAGAGCGGTTCCGGACGGTTTTGCGGCGGGCGCGGGAGCAGAATGCGCAATCGAATGAGGGTTTCGCGGCGCGGATTCAAGAACTGCTGGGGCAATTGCAGCGAGAGCGGTCGTTTCCGGACCGATTGCTGGTACACGAAAATGAGCGGGCCCATTTTGTGGCGATCCGGGAAATATCGTGGGTCGAAGCCGATCGAAATTATTTGATATTGCATTGCGGAGCGAAGACGCATACGTTGCGCGGAACTTTAGATTCCCTTGCCGGTTCGCTTGATCCAAAGATTTTTGTGCGGATTAATCGAGGGAGTTTGGTGCGGCTGGACGCGATTCGGGAGATGCAGCCGTGGTTTCACGGGGAGTACAAGGTGATTTTGAAGGATGCAACGGAGTTGCGTTGGAGCCGGCGGTACGTCAAGCAGCGACCCGAGCTTTTGAAACTGGGGTGAGCCGGGAATACGCTACACGCCAAGGGCCCACTTATCCCTGAGACGGGCCCGGTTGTCCCACGGCGATTGGTAATTGCGGCGTTCTCGCCATAATCGTTCCACTATGAGATTCACAGAGCGATATTGCTTATCCGCAACGATGGGACGGGCACGGCGTGCCGTGCCTCTACGGGATGTTTGCGGGCTCGTGGTTGTCAGATGGAGTTGCCTGCTTGCGGTGACGCTAATGATTCCGTGCTTCGCCAGCAGCCAGGCTGCACCGGACACCGGCTGGCCTACTTACGGTAACGATCCGGGCGGGACGCGCTATTCGTCGGCCAAACAAATCGACCTCAGCAACGTTGCACAGCTAAAGGTGGCGTGGACCTATCGCACGGGCGCGTTGCCGTACGACGCGGAGTTGGATAAGAAAGCGGCGTTTGAAGCCACGCCGATTCTGGTCGACGGGAAATTGTTCTTGAGCACGCCTTACGATCACGTGATTGCACTGAACGCGGTGAGCGGAGCGAAGCTTTGGGAATACGATCCGAAGCTGGAGCATCCGTACGGGTTCTCGGAAGTGACGTCGCGCGGAGTTTCGGCGTGGCGCGATGGCTCGGCAAAATCCGGCAAGGCGTGTGCGCTTGCGCATTTTCATCGGCACGCTGGATGCGCGATTGATTGCGCTGGATGGCGAAACCGGAAAGCCGTGCATGGATTTCGGAACGAATGGCGAGATTGACCTGACGAATGAAGTTAAATTGCGCGACCCTGGCGATTATCAAGTGACTTCGGCTCCTGCGATCTACCAGGATTTGGTGATCACTGGTTCTTCCGAGGGGGACAATCGCGCGGTGACGCTGGAGCGCGGAATCGTGCGGGCATTTGACGTTCGAACGGGAAAATTGCGCTGGACG
This sequence comes from uncultured Acidobacteriota bacterium, assembly GCA_963804545.1. Classification (GTDB taxonomy): domain Bacteria; phylum Acidobacteriota; class Terriglobia; order Acidiferrales; family UBA7541; genus Acidiferrum. The sequence continues at coordinate 531,687 of CAWDQW010000002.1, read as the reverse complement.
TGGGATCCGATTGCGCCTTGGGCGTATCAAACAACGCCGAGGACGGGCGCGGGGAACGCCTGGTCGACGATTTCCGTCGATGCGGGGCACGATCTCGCGTTCATTCCAACAGGCAGCGCCAGCCCGGACTACTACGGCGGATTTCGCAAGGGCGACGACAAGTGGGCCGATTCCGTCGTGGCGCTGAAGGCCTCGACGGGCGAGTTCGTGTGGGGATTCCAAGTGGTGCATCACGACCTTTGGGATTATGACGTGGCGTCACAGCCAACGTTGTTTGCGTGGAAAGGCGGAACACCGGCGATTGCGATCACGACGAAGATGGGGCGCGTTTTTATACTGAACCGGCTGACGGGCGCACCACTTTTGCCAGTCGAAGAAAAGCCGGTGCCGAAGAGCGACATTCCTGGAGAGGAATCGTGGCCGACGCAGCCTTCGAGTATTTCGACGATACCGGAAGGTGTGAAAGCGGGCGATGGGTGGGGACTCGACGAGGACGAGCGCAAGTGGTGCGAGGAGCGCATTAAAGCTTCGCGTTCGGAGGGAATTTTTACGCCGCCGAGCTTGCAGGGGACGATTGTTTTTCCGGGCAATGCGGGCGGGGTGAATTGGAGCAGCTCGGCGTTCGATCCGCAGCGGCATCTGCTGATCATGAACACCAATCATCTGGCGATGTGGGTGAAGCTGATCGAACGCGACAAACTGGCGGGCTTGTATTCGGACCGCGAGCAAAACCGCATGACCGGCGAGTTTGCGCGGCAAACGGGCGCGCCTTATGCGATGTATCGCGAATCGTTTTTGTCTCCCAAGCACAAACTGCCTTGCACGCCTCCGCCTTGGGGCACGGTTGTGGCTCTGGATGTCTTTTCCGGGGAGAAGGTTTGGGACGTGCCGCTGGGAAGCCTTCTTCCTGACCAGAAGACCGGGGCGATTAATTTCGGCGGCCCCATTGTTACGGCGGGAGGATTGATTTTCACGGCAGCATCGTGGGACGGGCACTTGCGGGCATTCGAAGCAGCGACGGGCAATGAGGTTTGGACGTACGAGTTGCCGGCCGGAGGACAAGCTACGCCGATGACGTACACTCTCGGCGGAAAGCAATATCTGGTGATCGCGGCCGGCGGGCACGGCAAGTTAGGAACGAAGCAAGGCGACTACGTCCTGGCGTTCACATTGCCCTAAGGAATTTTTGCGGCCACAGAAATAAGTTGGATGATTCTCTATTTACAAGGAGAACTTCTATGGAATGGGAAAAACCGGAATTTGTCGAGATATCGCTGGCGTGCGAGATCAGCAGCTATGCGAATGCGGAACTGGGCGATGAGCCGAGGCAGGAGAAAGGGAGCGCGGGATCAGCAAGCGAATGACTCAATAGAAATTGGGATGTCGTCCTGAGGATAGCTTTGCCTAGCGGCCTCGTTTGCTTTTGCGTGCGAGAAAATTTCCGCGCAAAAAGCACCTGACGCCGATTGGCCGTATTACGGACATGACGCTGGGGGAATGCGGTACTCGCAGCTGACGCAGATCAATCGCGGAGAATGTCAGCAAGCTCAAAGTCGCGTGGGTCTTCCATACGGGCGATATCCAAGAGAGCAGCGAAGACAGAAAACGCAGCGGATTTGAAACTACGCCGATTCTTGTGGATGGCACGTTGTATATCACCACGCCATTTAACCGCGTGATTGCGCTCGATCCGGCCACCGGAAAACAGCGGTGGGCTTACGACCCGTTGATCGACCGCACTCTGGATTATGGCGACGGACTGGTCAACCGGGGCGCGAGCACATGGCTCGACCCGACGCGGGCTGCCGGGAAAGCTTGTCGCAGGCGCATTTTTGAAGCCACGCAGGACGCTCGGCTCATCGCTTTGGATGCGGCGACGGGAAAACCCTGCGCGGATTTTGGCAATGGCGGGCAGGTCAGCCTGCGGGATGTGCCCGGTTATCTCGCCGGGTGGTATCACATGACTTCGCCGCCTGCGGTGATTGACGATATCGTGCTGGTGGGATCGGCGATTGATGACAACCATCGCGTGGACATGCCTGCCGGGGTTGTGCGGGCGTTCGACGCACGCACGGGGGCTTTGCGGTGGAGTTGGGACCCCATTCCGCGAAATGCGGGGGTTGACGAGGAAACCAAATCCAAGAATGCGTGGAGGAGTGGGGCGGCCAACGCTTGGTCGATCATGACCGTGGACCTGGAGCGCGATCTGCTGTTCGTGCCGACGGGTAGCGCCAGTCCGGATTTCTATGGGGGATTGCGGCTGGGCGATAACAAGTGGGCGAACTCCGTGGTGGCGCTGCATGCCAAGACGGGGAAAATCGCGTGGGGATTTCAGCTTGTGCATCACGATCTTTGGGATTACGACACGGCGTCGCCGCCGTTGCTGGCGACACTTGCGCGTGGCGGGAAGAAAATTCCGGTCGTCATCCAAGGAAATAAGACTGGCTTTCTTTACGTGCTCAATCGCGAAACAGGTGAGCCTGTTTTCCCGGTGGAAGAGCGCGCCGTCCCACAGAGCGACGTAGCGGGCGAAGTGACGTCACCAACGCAGCCGTTCCCGTTGACGCCGCCAGCGCTCGTTCCGCAGCAGCTTGCGGCAGAGGATGCTTGGGGGCCGACCGCAGAAGGTCGCGAAACCTGCCGCAATTGGATCAAGGGGTATCGCAACGAAGGGATTTTCACTCCGCCGAGCATTCGAGGAACGCTCGAAGTGCCAGGGAATCTCGGCGGCTTGACTTGGAGCGGATACGCGTTCGATCCGCAGCACAGCCTGCTAGTGGTCAACACCAACAATATATCCGCGAGGGTTAGGCTCATTCCACGCGACAAAGTGCAATCGGATAATGAAGATGGCGATTACGGGCCGCAAAGAGGGTCGCCGTACGGGATGTTGCGGCGCTTTCTGCAATCGGCATCGGACCTGCCTTGCAGTCCGCCGCCATGGGGCACGCTCGCGGCGGTGGACATGACGGACGGGAAAATTCGATGGCAAGTTCCTTTGGGCACGATGCAGGACTTCGGCGGCGCGCATGCGTCGAGCATTCCGCCAGGCTCGATCAGCCTGGGCGGGCCAATCGCGACCGCCGGTGGTTTGATTTTTATTGCCGGGACGACCGATTCTGCGATTCGAGGCTTTGATGTGGAAACGGGAAAGGAGCTTTGGAAGTGCCATCTGCCTGCCAGCGGCAACGCCACGCCGATGACATATCGGCTGAGTTCAAACGGCAAGCAATACCTGGTGATTGCGGCGGGCGGGCACCCGAAGATCACGGAAGAGTCGTTGAGTGATGCGCTGGTGGCGTTTACACTGCCTTAGCGCGTGAAGAGCAGAACGTGGAGAGCAAAAGCGCGATGGTTTTGCAAAAACTCAAATGACGGATCCGTCTCCTTGCGTAAGTGATCCCGCATACAAAGATCGATCTTTCCTGACGGATGGGATGCTGATCGTCATCGCCATTGCGCTGGGAAAATTCATTTTTCATTGCTACTTCAACAACCAGTACGGGTATTTTCGCGATGAATTCGACTACATGGCTTGCGGGAATCACCTGGCTTGGGGATATGTCGACCAGCCGCCGCTGATTCCCTTCTTGATTCACATTTGCCGAGCCGTATTGGGAGATTCGCTGCGCAGCGTCCGGTTTATTCCGGCCGTGGCTTCTTCCCTGCTGTTGGTGCAGACGGCCATGCTGGCGCGAGAATTCGGCGGGCGGCGCTTTGCTTTGGTGCTGAGCGCGATCGCCGTTCTTATCGCGCCACAATATCTCTCGAACGGAAGCCTGCTGGGAACCAACTGCCTGGAACCAAATTTGTGGATAGGTTGCGCGTACTTCGCGGTGCTGGCGATCAAGCGGAACGATCCCCGGTATTGGCTCTGGTTCGGCGTGGTGGCCGGGATAGGTTTGCAAGAGAAGTATTCGATCGCTTTGTTTGGATTTGGCATAGTTGTTGGACTTTTGCTGACGCCGCAGCGCCGCGTTTTTTTGAATCCGTGGATTTGGCTCGGCGGGTTTGCGGCGTTTCTGATTTTTCTGCCCAATCTGCTCTGGAACATTCACAATCACTGGCCATTTATTCAGTTGATGCACAACATTCGCGCCGACGGGCGCGATGTGGTGCTGTCTCTGCCGCAATTTTTCTTTCAGCAGCTGCTGCTGATGGATCCTATCACCGCTCCGATCTGGATCAGGGGATTGATTGCGCTTTTCTTCTCGAAAGGGCTAAAGCCGTATCGTGTGCTCGGATGGGCTTATCTGGTCTGTTTCACGGTTTTCTTTGTTCTGCACGGCAAGAATTATTATCTGTCGCCGATTTATGCGATGTTGCTGGCCGTGGGAGCGGTGACGATCGAAGCGGCCATCGAGCGTAGAAAAATTGCAAGCGCAGAGGCGGAGACCGTCCGAGTTGGTCCCAACCGGCTTGCTTGGCTGAAGCCAGTGATTTTGATCCTATTGCTGGCCAGCGGCGCACACCTCGCTCCGCTCGTCGTGCCCATTCTCTCGCCGGATAGGTTCCGGGCTTACTTGAAATATTTGCCAATGAAACCGCCGGTGACGGAGCACAGCCTCGCACGGGCGCCTTTGCCGCAGTGGTACGCTGATCAGTTTGGATGGGCGGAGATAGTGGCGGAAACGGCGAAGGCCTACGAACGGCTGTCGCCAGAAGAGCGGCCGGGCTGCGGGATTTTTGCACAGGACTATGGACAGGCGGGCGCGATTGACTTTCTGGGGCGGCGGTACGGGTTGCCGCCGGCGCTCAGCGGGCACCAGACTTACTGGCTATGGGGACCTCGCGGTTATTCGGGGAATTGTTTGGTGGTGCTGGGGGATTCGCGGGAGCGCCTGGAGGAGTTGTTCGAGCATGTGGAGTATGTAGGAACTTCGGCGGACAATCCGTACGCGTTGGAGAAAGAGATCGCGGTTTATATTTGCCGAGGGGCGAAATTCGGGACGTTGGCGGACCTTTGGCCGCAATTGAAGAAGTGGAGATAGCTGGCGATTGGTGCTTTTCGCGCGGCGTGGTGCCCCGGATTGCGGCGGAAGAGCGCGCGGCGTGCCGCGCACCTACGGGATTATAAATTGACTCGAGACTTGGTGCTGCTTAAGATTGGCCGAGCAGTTACGTACCCCCGCGGTTCCCTCCTCGAAAGGAAAAGATCATGGACTGGATCAAAGCCATCGAGTACGCGCAACTTGTCAACGCGGCGTATGACGTGTTCGCCGACAAACCACCCGTAACGCCGGGATACGATTTGCTCGCAACAATCTACGGGAACGATCTGGCGACGGACATGAATCCGGACCGTGGCAAACAGCGAGTGAAGATGGGTCTGATACTCCAAGCAAGGGCCGGGGGCGAGGTGGTTGTCGCCATTCGCGGAACGGAGGGCATCAAGGAATGGGTGCAAGACGCCCATTTCGGGGATGTCCCGTTCAAGGAGGTCACGGGCGCGGGCTGCACCGAGGACGGGTTTACAGCTATGTACAGATCGATGACTGTGGAGGAAGGAGCAGGCAAGCCATCGGTCGTGAAGTACCTTGGAACATTGGCGGCAGCGAGTTCGCTAACCATCTGCGGGCATAGCCTCGGGGGAGCGATTGCGACATTGCTGGCGTTGGATGTAGCGGCGCATGCGCCTGCGCCCTTTAACGACCCGACGGTGTATACCTACGCGAGTCCGCGAACCGGCAACCACGATTTCGCGGTGAAGTACCACCAGACGGTTACGACGACGTACCGATTCGTCGATAATGTGGACCTGGTGCCAAAACTGCCGAGTATTTTCCCCTATAGACATGTTACGGCCGCCATCAGAATGGATTCGCTGACGCTGATTCCGCCGAGGGTGCTGCTGCAGCCGAATCCGGTGTGCTGGCATATTCTGACGAGCTATATCTACTTGATATCGCTCAGCTCGGGCGGACCGAAGCTGAATCCGGAAGCGGAATGCGCTACGGACGACAAGATCGAGGACATCCTGGGAAAGATACACCTGGAGCTAGAGACTGATAAGAGTGTTGCGGACAAATTCACGGCATCGCCGCGCACGAAAATGGGCGGAAGCGTGTAGGGCGATTCCCGAGACTTCACGAACTGCGCGTTGCGTTTGAGGACCTTGCCCGGATAAACTGCGCCCATCATGAAAACCTCATTAAAATTATTCGTCTTACTCACCTGGTTTATTTTCCTTGTGCCCGCTGGGCGCGCGCAGCAGCCTAAGGCACTTTTCTACATGACGCGCGAGCCGAAGTCGGTTCGTTCGTTTCTGGCGCATGCGGACAAGATCGACTTGCTGGTTCCCGCCTGGTATGGCGTGGATGCCGACGGGCTTGTGTCTGGAGGCGCGAATCCACTGGTCATGGAAACGGCGAAACAGCATCACGTTCCGGTGATGCCGATCGTGGCGAACGGCGATTTTGCGCAGGAGGATTTTCATAAGTTGCTGAAGAATGCGGCGGCGAAACAGAGCATGTACGCCGCACTGATTCGCGCGTGCAAAGAAAATGGGTATACGGGATTTCAGTTTGATTTCGAGAACGTGCATTGGACAGACCGCGATGCGCTTTCGGACATGGTGCGCGAGGCCGCGGCGGCGTTTCATCGAGAAGGCTTGCAGCTTACGATTGCGACGGTGCCCAATGCGCCTGGGGAGCCGGGAGAAGGCGGATTCTCGGCGTGGATTTATGAAAATTGGCGCGGTGCTTATGACTTGAAGGCGCTAGCGCAGTCCGTGGATTTGATTTGCTTGATGACCTACGATCAGCACACGCGGTGGACGGCGCCCGGGCCGGTGGCGGGATGGGCTTGGACGACGGGCAACCTGGAGTACGCGCTGAAATTCGTGCCAGCGGAAAAGTTGTCGCTGGGCATTCCCCTTTACGGCTATCACTGGTTTGCGGGGACGCCGGTGAAATCGGACGACAAATCGGGGGACAAACCTAATCCTTCGGCGGAGTACATCGGGACGGACGACGCTTTGGATTTGGGGAAAGCCTACGGCGGACATATCGAGTGGGATCCCACCGATCGCGTGGCTTGGTTTTATTTCTACCGGGCGGATATGCGCGAATGGATTTTTTTCACCGACGCGCACACGTTTCGCGAACGCTACTCGCTGGTGAAAGAGCGCGGGCTTCAAGGATTTTGTTCCTGGGTGCTGGGCACGGAAGATCCGGCGATCTGGGATTTGTTGCCGGGGCACAAGTGAGCCTGAACGCGCACCAATGAGGCCTAAGCGCGCCGCGTGCCATCCCTCAGAGAACAGCAAAACAAATGGCTAAGGGCAAATCACATTCGCGCGGGCTGATGTTGATTGCGGCCTTCAAACTTTTGAAGGGATTCGCGTTGATTGCCGTGGGCATCGGCGCGTTGCACCTGTTGCACAGAGACGTGGCGGCCATAGCGGACCGCTGGATCAACGCGTTCCGCGTGGATCCTCACAATCGCTTCATCCACTGGCTGCTGGCGAAATTGCCGATGGTGAACGACAAGAAGCTGAAGGAATTGAGCGTGGGCACGTTTATATACGCGGCGGTTTTTCTCACCGAGGGAACGGGACTGGCGCTGCAGAAGCGCTGGGCGGAATATTTCACGATCATCACGACTGGCTCGTTTCTTCCGCTGGAAGTGTATGAAATTATTCACCATGTGACGGTGGCAAAAGTCGTTGCGTTGATTATCAATGTTGCGGTGGTTGTTTATTTGGTGCGGGAGCTGCGGCGATATCCGAAGGCGTGATGGGAGCCAAAGCTGCGCCAGCGGCCCTCCCTTTTTCGGGTATCACAAAGCACGCCCCGCAGCGGCGCCGGAAGCCCAGGCCCATTGAAAATTGAAACCGCCGAGGTGGCCGGTGACATCGACCACTTCCCCGATGAAAAACAGCCCGGGGACTCTGCGGCTCTCCATGGTTTTGCTGGAGAGCTCGCCGGTGTCGACGCCTCCAGCTGTGACTTCGGCTTTTTCGTAGCCTTCGGTGTCGGCGGGAACGAGAACCCATTCGTGCAGGTCGCGTTCGAGCCAGTCCAAGGCCTCATTGGTCCAAGTGGGCGGAGCGTGGACATCGAGCCAGCGTTCCGCGAAGCGTTTGGGCAGGACTCCGAGGAAAGCGGCGCGGGCGGCGGATAAATTTCTGGTCTTAGCTTTGCGAATAGCGGGAGTGACTTCGCGATCGGGGGCAAGATCAATGCGCAGCGGCTTTCCTTTTTCCCAGTACGAAGAGATTTGAAGGATAGCGGGACCACTCAAGCCGCGATGGGTGAAAAGCATTTGTTCGCGGAAAGATTGATGATCGGCGGAGACGACCACGGGCGTAGAGACGCCGGCCAGGTCGCTGTAGTGAGTTTGTTCTTTCTTAGGAAGAATGAGTGGGACCAGCGCTGGGCGTGTTTTTACAATCTTCAAGCCGAATTGGCGCGCTAGATCGTAGCCTTGCGCGGTGGCGCCGATTTTGGGGATGGAGAGACCGCCGGTGGCGACGACCAGGACGGGAGCGCGAAAGTCAGCGGAGCCGGTTCGCACGACGAACTCAGTCGAGCGCTGAACTTCTTCGATTTTGGCGTTCAGAAAGATTTGGACCGCGGCTTCGCGGCACTCGGTTTCCAGCATATTGGTGATGTCTTGCGCGGAGCGGTCGCAGAAAAGCTGGCCGAGCGTTTTCTCGTGATAGGGGATGCGATGCTTTTCCACCAGCGCGATGAAATCGGACGGAGTGTAACGGGCCAGCGCGGATTTCGCGAAGTGAGGGTTGGCGCTCAGGAAATTTTCGGGGCGGCAATCGATGTTCGTGAAGTTGCAGCGGCCGCCGCCGGAGATGAGGATTTTCTTGCCGATGCGATCGGCGCGCTCAAGGACCGCGATACGGCGACCTCGCTTGCCGGCTTCGGCGGCGCAGAAAAGTCCCGCGGCGCCGGCGCCGAGGATGAGAGCGTCAAATTTGTGCGTTGGCTGAGACAAGCGTTCGACGAGCCTCGCGGTTGCAAAGAGTGCTTGCGTTCGTTCCTCAGGTTAAACTAACAGAAGGAGAAGACCGAGAGAATTGCCACCTATCATCAGCGCGCAGGGACTATCGAAAAGATACGGGGTCGCGCCGCTATTCAAGAATATGTCGTTCACCGTGTCCGAAGGGGACCGCATTGGCGTGATTGGGCCGAATGGATCGGGCAAATCGACGCTACTGGAGATGCTGTGCGGCAAAACGAAGCCGGATAGCGGAGACGTAGCGGTGCGCAAAGGCACGCGGCTAAGTTACGTCAAGCAGATCTCGGAATTTGCGCCCGGTGTGACGTATCCAGGCGGTGATTGAGAGCGCGCTGGAACGGGCGTCCGTGCCGCAATCGGAACGAGCGGCGCGTTCGGCCGAAACACTGGGGCGGGCGGGCTTTGAAGATTTGGAGATGCCGGCGGCGACACTCTCAGGAGGATGGAAAAAGCGGCTGGCCATCGCCGAGGCCCTGGTGCAGAACCCGGATGTTCTGCTGCTCGATGAGCCGACCAATCATCTGGATCTCGATGGAATTGAGTGGCTCGAACGGCTTTTGCAAAGGGCCAATTTCGCTAGCGTGGTGGTAAGTCACGACCGCTATTTTCTGGAGAACGTCACCAACGAGATGGTGGAAATCGATCGCGCATATGAAGACGGGGCGCTACGCATTAGCGGAAATTACAGCAAGTTTCTGGAGGCCAAAGAAGAATACCTGCACGCTCAGCGGAATCGGCAAGAGGCGCTGGAGAACCGCGTGCACACGGAAATCGAATGGTTGCGGCGCGGCCCTAAAGCACGCACGACCAAGGCAAAGGATCGCATCGGCAAAGCGCATAAAATGATTGGCGACCTCGCTGAGATGAAGGCGCGCACGGGTACGAGCACCGCACAGATTGATTTTTCCGCGACGAACCGGCAGACGAAGCAACTGATTCAGCTGGAGGGAGTGACGGGCGCTATTGGCGGGCGGCGGCTGTTCGAGAAGCTGAATTTTGCCGTGACTTCGGGGATGCGCGTGGGGCTGGTGGGGCCGAACGGCAGCGGAAAGACTACGCTGCTGCGCTTGCTGCGCGGCGATCTTAAGCCTGCAGCGGGCACTATTCGCAAAGCAGACCCGTTGCGCATGGTCTATTTCGATCAGAACCGCGAGCTTGATCCGGACTTGCTGCTGCGGAGAGCACTGGCGCCGGACAGCGATGCGGTGATTTATCAGGGCAACGTGATTCATGTGGCTTCGTGGGCGGCGAGGTTTCTTTTCACCGGCGAGGATTTGAACCGGCGGGTGGGAAAACTTTCGGGCGGAGAACGCGCTCGTGTGCTGATCGCCCAGCTTATGCTGCAGCCAGCGGACGTTTTGCTGCTGGACGAGCCGACGAACGACCTGGACATCCCTACTTTGGAAATTCTGGAAGAGAGCCTGCTGGAATTTCGCGGCGCGCTGGTTTTGGTGACGCACGACCGCTACATGCTCGACCGCATTTCGACGATCGTGCTCGGCTTCGACGGACTCGGTGGCATCGAGCGGTTCGCGGACTATTCGCAATGGGATGTTTGGCAAGAATTGCAACGGCGGGAGGGAGAGAAAACGAATGCATCTGAACCTGTCGCCCTCCCGCGGACGGCGGCGGAGACCGACACTCACCTTATCGGTAAAAAGAAACTTTCGTACAAGGAGACTCGCGAGCTTGAAAGTATCGAGCAGCGCATCGCCGAGGCTGAGCAAGAACTTCACGCCCGACAAGCTGAGCTGCAAGATTCCGCGATCATGAGTGATGGCCCCCGGCTGCATAGTGCTTCCATGCAGCTGGACGAGGCACGAAAAACCGTGGACCGTCTCTATGCGCGGTGGGCGGAGCTCGACCACAAGAAAACCTGAAGCGCAGGCGATGTGCAACTGTGGAATCGCCCCGGACGTTATGGCCTCTTCGACTTGAGTTCCAGCTAAAATTGAATTGTGCAAAAGAAGATTTTTTGGCTCACCTTTGGCGGATTGGGTTTGGTGGCGGATCTAGCGCTGCCCTTTTGGTGGGCGCTCTTCGCCACAATCCCGATCGCGTACGCGAGTTGGTGGGTGGCGTACAGGAGCGACTGGTTCTGAGCGGCAAGCTCGTGAGGTATCCTCGCGGCGCTGAAATTCCGAACTAGTTCGCGCCGGCACCCTCGGCATGCTTCGTGATAGCGCTCCGAGGCGCTGAGCGAAAAAGCGAAAACAGCGCAAAGAATCTCCAGTGCGGGATTAGAAGTCTCACAGAATGATTGGCACACAGAATGCACCACTCTGAAATTAACCTATCTTATTTACGGGCCGATAGTCATACTTAGTGTCCCCTTCCAGAAATGACCTGTGCCACGTCCCCCCTGGTGCACGGAGATCAGTATGAAAATCGATAGATCAGACAGGCGACTGTCCCGCCGCCTTAGTTTCAAAACTCCGCTGCGAGTGCGCATCTGGAAATCCTCCGAACCGGAACGGCAAACGGAATCGCTCAATCTTTCGCAGAACGGCGTTTTCTTCGCGACGGATTCGCCCATGCGCGAAGGCGAAACGGTAGAGATACTGCTGAAGATGCCAGAGGAACTCACCGAGGAGCCGGCCATCGAGTGGCGATGCACGGGCCACGTCGTACGTGTAGAACGAGCTGACCGGACGAGCGGCAAGGTGGGGATTGGGGTGCAATTCGATTGCTATGAGGTGGCACGCGCGGATCTTGCGTCTGTGAACGGACACTCCCTAACCTGACCGGTGGCGAAGGCCACCTTCACTGGCGGGATTGCCAGGCAATGGACGACGGCTTGGCGGAAGGGGGAGGGTAAAATGCAAAAACGAGCGCTGGTGGTAGACGACGAAGCTTCCACGTGCGACATGATCAAGAAAGTTCTGTACGCGGCCGGTGTGGACGCACTGACGCTGACGCGGAGCGGGCAAGCCGCGAGTTTCCTCGAAGAAGGCAAGTTCGACATGGTCTTTTTCGGGTTGCACATGGAATCGCCGGACGGGATCGAACTTTCGAGGGAGATGCGCCGGGCGGGCTTTAACCGGAAGACTCCGATCATCATGCTGAGCGACGACCAGCGGCCGAGCGCGATGACTCAAGGATTTGCGGCCGGCGCGAGCTTTTTTCTGTACAAGCCGGTCGACAGAGAGCGTCTGCTGAAACTCGTGCGCGCCACGCAAGGCCGGATGGACCACGAAAGGCGGCAAACGCGCCGCGTCCCTCTGCAAAGCAAGGTGCGGCTGAGGTTTGGGTTTGAAGAAATCCTGTGCGAAACCGTGGATGTCAGCATGCAAGGCATGCTCGTGCATGCTCCGCGTATGCTTCCAGCGGGATCGCCGGTGCAGGTCAGCATGGAGCTGACACAACGAATGAAGCCGATCGTCGGAGCGGGGTCTGTGGTCAGAATTCTTGGTGGAAATCAGATGGGAATTCTTCTGGACCGGCTGCCAGTCGGGGAGAGCGAAAGACTACAGGAATTTCTGCTGCCGATGATTCCGCGGGACTGAACTGCGCCCGAGCATCCAAGCGCGACCTTGACCCCACTCGAACTTTGCCCTTGGCAATCACCTTGATTGCGGCGCCGGAAGTGCTTGCGATTTCCGTGTGCAATCCTTCTTAGGGGCCGCTGGCGCTTCGCCGATTTGCAAATCCGACTCTCTTCGCTCATCATTACTAGTTTGTTTGAGCAGCAGATGGCCATCTGCTGTCCGCATTCATGTTCACAAATCTAGGTGATTGGGGAGTTGCATGGAAAAGCCTGGGAAAATCGCGCCGCCAAAGGGAAAACTCGGGATCCTCACTCCCGGCATGGGCGCTGTCAGCACCACTTTCATGGCGGGAGTGGAGTTGGTCCGCAAAGGAAAGGCGCAGCCCGTCGGGTCGGTGACTCAGCTGGGAACGATTCGGCTGGGCAAACGCACGGATGGACGCTCGCCGCTGGTAAAAAAGTTTGTGCCGCTGGCGGACTTGAAGGATTTGACATTCGGCGGCTGGGACATTTTTAAGGACAACGCCTACCAATCCGCGGCGAACGCCGGCGTGCTGAACCCACAGGACCTCGCCAAAGTGAAGACTTTCCTTTCCGGCATCAAGCCGATGAAGGCGGTTTTCGATCATGAATACGTGAAGATGATCGATGGACCGAACATCAAGAAAGGCAAGAATAAGTACGAGCTGGCGCTCAAGATCAAGGAAGATATCGCGAATTATCGAAAGACTTCGCGAGTTTCGCGGCTGGTGATGTGCTGGTGCGGCTCGACGGAAGTTTTCGTGAAGCCGGAGGAGGTGCATTCGACGCCGGAAAAGTTTGTGGAGGCCATGAAGTCGAACCATCCAGCGATCGCCCCTTCGATGTTGTATGCGTGGGCTGCCATTACGAGCGGAGTGCCGTTTGCCAACGGAGCGCCGAACCTTACGGTGGACTTCCCGGCCATTCAAGAACTTGCCCAGGAACATAGCGTCCCCATCTGCGGGAAGGACTTTAAGACCGGCCAGACGCTGATGAAGACCATCCTCGCGCCTGGCTTCAAAGCGCGCATGCTGGGGCTGGACGGATGGTTTTCGACGAATATTCTCGGCAACCGCGACGGCGAAGTGCTCGAAGACCCAGGGTCGTTCAAAACGAAGGAAGAGTCCAAGCTCAGCGTGCTGGAGTACATCCTGCAGCCGCAGCTTTATCCGATGCTCTACGGCAAGATGCACCACAAGGTGCGCATCAATTACTACCCGCCGCGCGGAGACAACAAAGAAGGATGGGACAACATCGACATTTTCGGCTGGCTGGGATACCCGATGCAAATCAAGGTGGATTTCCTATGCCGGGACTCGATTCTGGCGGCGCCTATTGTTCTGGACCTGGTGCTCTTCATGGACCTCGCGCAACGCGCCGGAATGAAAGGGCATCCAGGAATGGCTGAGCTTCTACTTTAAGTCGCCGATGACGGCGCCGGGACTGTATCCCGAGCACGACCTGTTTATTCAGTCGATGAAGCTGAAGAATACGCTGCGCTGGATGATGGGCGAGGACTTGATTACGCACCTCGGGCAGGAGTATTACGACTAGCGTAGTTTTAGGAGCCGGCGAAGGGACAAATTGTCCGGCTCTTCATTCGTTTTTTCGATTGGGCGTAATGATTTTTCGATTTGACGGTCGCAAGACCGGCGCGATAACCTACGGGCCGATGGTTACCGCCTGTAGTTCCCACATTTCACCGCAGCACCCGAACTCATCTTATTTCGAGGAGATTCATGTCGAACGAACTGCGTAATTTCCTTGCTCTTTCCTATGACGAACTCGAAGAGTTGAACCTGAAAGCGAAAGAGCAACGCAAGAACCGCGTTGCCGCCGCACAAAGTGCAGGAAGAGCGGATCAAATATCTGACGGACGAGAAGCGCATCAAGGCCGTGACGGTGCTCTTCAGCGACCTCGAAGGCCGCTTGCACATGCTGGACTATGACAAAAAGTTTCTGGTCAAGAGCTGGGACAACCTGACGTTTGACGGCTCCTCGATCCGCGGGTTTACGGCGCAGCGCGAGAGCGACTTGCGGCTGTCGATGGATTGGGGCGCGTTCTACTGGGGTCCGTCGGACGTGTTTGGGTCCGGCAAGGTGCTGGTGTTCGGCGAAGTGATCGACAAGGACGGATCGCCGTACAGCGCGGACATTCGCGGCGTGCTAAAAGGCTACGCCGGGGAATTCCACAAGAAGGAAGGCTACACGCTGAACGCGGCGAACGAGATCGAGGGGTTCCTCTTCAAAGGGGAAAACGCGGAGCGGCATTACCACGAGACGGGAAAATTTGAGTACGTCAACACCGGCGGCTACTATCATTCCCTGCCCGGCGATCCGCTGCGAACGTTTATCGACACGACCGCGGAAGTACAGCGCGCGATGGGATTTCAGAACGAGAAGGACCACCCGGAAGTGGCGCCCTCGCAATTCGAAATCAATTACGGGTACGGCGAAGTGGTGCAGGCTGCCGACCAAATCCAGCTTTACAAATTAATCTGCCGCCAGGTCGCGACCAACATGGGAAGCACAGCATGTTTCTTGCCCAAACCGGTTGTGGGAGTAAATGGCAACGGCATGCATACCAACGTGTCGGTCAGCGAAGGGGGCAAGAATCTTTTCTGGGATCCCAAGGGCGAAGAAAAACTCAGCAAGATGGGCTGGGCGTTCGTGGACCGCATTTTGACGCATGGAAACGACAATTGCTTGTTGTTGAATGCCAGCGTCAACGCCTACCGGCGCCTGGACCCGCACTTTGAAGCGCCTAACCAGATTAAGGCGTCGCCTGTGGACCGCGGCTCGATGATCCGCATCCCGATTGGCAATGAGAAGAGCATGCGCGTTGAAGTGCGCTCGGTGGCGCCGGACGCGAATCCTTATCTGGTGATGTATTCCATTTTCAAAACGGGACTCGATGGGGAGACCGCGAAAATCAAGAACCTTCGGCAAGCGGAGCGTTATTTGCCGGATAACATTTACACGGCGCTCGATGACTTCAAGAAATCGGAATGGACCACGAAGCTGCTTGGCGCTGATGTGAAAGGGCGCTACGCCGATTTGAAGCAAGGTTCGGCGGACCGTTGCTCGCGGTTATTGGGAACGTTTGTGAAAGCGCCCGAAGTGCAGTATCACCACGAGGTTTACAACCAGTACCTTTGGAACATGTTTTAGCGAAATCTCGCAGGGCGCCTGCGCGGCGCCCCGGCGGGACTCCCTATTCGCGGGGTGGCGAAGCCTGGTGCGAACGCCGGAACACGCTCCGGCATTGGGTTTATCCGTGCGCCTCTTGCCCGGACTTTGCAGCGACGGCATCCAGCACGCGTGTAGAATAGACAAGAGCGGCGCCGGCGTTCATGGCAACGGCCACGCCGAGGGCTTCGGCAATCTCCTCCTTGGTCGCTCCCGCTTTGAGCGCAGCATCGGAATGCACCGCGATGCAGCCGTCACAACGCGTCGTCACGGCGACCGCCAGCGAGATTAGCTGGCGAGTTTTCTCGCCAAGTTTGCTGGTCTTGGAGTTTGCCCCGCTTAATGCCTGATATCCACGGACTGTGTCTGGACTCAGCTTTGACAAATCCCCAATCCTGGCGATTAATTCTCTGTAGTACCCATTCCAATCGAGCATCATCTGCATGTCTCCTCGCCGCACGTTGTAGGGTTTCGCGCAGCTCTGCTGGGTAAGCATATAACACGAAAACATTTCAGAATGGGACATAAGCCTTTCCGCCAAAGGTTGGAGACCTCTAATCGGACGCTCATTTCGAAGTTCACGCGCATTGTGGTATGTTTTCTGGTCCGCGCAGGCGTGCGGAAATTAGCAGGTACATCGAAGAACGACTGGGTTTTCCAACAGGAAGCGCGCGTAAATCCAGGGAGGATCTGCATTCATGAAGAGTTCGTACAACGGCCAGGCAATTCCTGTTGGGGGCAAAGGCATCGGCTATAGCGGCGGGGAATTGCAGGTGCCGGATACACCAATTATTCCGTTTATTGAGGGCGACGGCACGGGGCGAGACATTTGGAAGGCTTCGCGGCGCGTTTTTGACGCGGCGGTGGAGCACGCTTATGGCGGGAAGCGGAGTGTGGCGTGGTTTGAGGTGTTTGCCGGAGAAAAGGCTTTCAATGCGTTCAAAGAGTGGTTGCCGAACGAGACGGTGGATGCCATTCGCGATTTTCGCGTGGCTATCAAGGGGCCGCTGACGACGCCGGTGGGCGGCGGGATTCGCTCGTTGAATGTGGCGCTGCGGCAGATTCTGGATTTGTATTCGTGCGAACGGCCGGTGCGGTATTTTGCAGGGAGTTCCCTCCCCTGTGAAGCAGCCCGAGAAGATGGACATCGTGATTTTTCGCGAGAACACGGAAGACGTTTACATCGGGATTGAGTGGAAGTCCGGCACGCCGGAAGTGAAGAAGCTGCTGGAATTTCTGAATCACGAGATGCTGAAGGACGGCAAGAAGCAGATTCGCTGGGATTCGGGAGTGGGGATCAAACCGATTTCGCCGACGGGGACGAAGCGGCTGGTGCGGCGGGCGATCAAGTACGCGCTGGCGCACGGGCGGAAAAGCGTGACGCTGGTGCACAAGGGGAATATTCAGAAATTTACCGAGGGCGCGTTTCGCGATTGGGGTTATGACCTGGCGCGCGAGGAGTTCCGCGCAGAGACGGTGACCGAACGGGAGAGCTGGATTCTGGATAATCTGGACAAGAATCCTGGGCTAAGCGTCGAGCAGAATGCGGCGATGATCGAGCCGGGGCTGGAGCAAGCTACCGAAGCGTTTACGAAAGCGATTTGCGACGAGGTCAAACAGACGCTGGATGCGATTGGCGCGACGCACGGCAAGGGGCAGTGGAAGAAAAAGTTGATGATTAACGACCGCATCGCGGATTCGGTGTTTCAGCAAGTGCTGCTGCGGGCGGATGAATATAGCGTGCTGGCGACTCCGAATCTGAACGGGGATTATCTTTCGGATGCGTGCGCGGCGCAGGTGGGCGGGCTGGGGATGGCTCCGGGATCGAACATCGGCGATGGCTTCGGCGTGTTCGAGGCTACGCACGGGACAGCTCCGAAGTATGCGGACAAGGACGTGATCAATCCGAGTTCGGTGATGCTATCCGGGGCGATGATGTTTGAGTTTCTTGGGTGGAAGGAAGCGGCGCAGTTGATTGAGGATGGCATTGCGCGGACGATTCAGCAGAAGCGCGTAACGTACGATCTCGAGCGGCTGATGCCGGGTGCGACCAAGGTTGGAACTGCGGCATTTGCGACGGCGATCATTGAAAATATGCAAGAGCAGCCTGTCGCGCGGTAACCAGCACGCTAAAAGAAATTAAAATCTGGAAAACGAAAAAGATAACGCAGAGACGCAGAGTACGCGGAGGCTGCGCAGAGAAATTCCAGAAATAAGAGGAGAGGGATGAGCAGAAAAAAGGTACGGTGGTGGGCGGCGGTTTTGTGGGATCGACGACGGCGCAGCGGATTGTGGATTTGGAGCTGGCCGACGTCGTGTTGACCGATATCTTGGATGGGCCGCCGGCGGGCAAAGCGCTGGACATGCTGGAGTCTGGGCCGATTACGCGGACGGATTCGCGAGCGACGGGCATTTCCACGGCCACAGGGGACTATAGCGGGACGGCGGGTAGCGACGTTGTGGTGATAACGGCGGGATTTCCGCGCAAGCCGGGGATGAGCCGCGACGATTTGCTGAAGGCGAACTACGATGTGGTAAAGGCGGTTGTGGAGCAGATCGTCAAGCATTCGCCGAAGTGCATCATCATCGTGGTGACAAATCCTCTGGACGCTATGGCGCAGGCGGCGTTCAAGGTGAGCGGCTTTCCGAAGAATCGCGTGCTGGGAATGGCCGGAGTGTTGGATTCGGCGCGCATGAGTTCGTTTGTGGCCACGGAATGCAAAGTGAGTGTGGAGAACGTGCACTCGTTCGTGCTCGGCGGGCACGGTGACGACATGGTGCCGCTGCCGCGGTATTCGACGGTGGCGGGAATTCCCCTCCCTGATTTGCTGCCAAAGGAGCGGATTGACGCGATCGTGGAGCGTACGCGCAAAGGTGGCGCGGAGATCGTCAATCTATTGAAGACGGGTTCGGCTTACTACGCGCCGTCGGCGGCGGCGGTAGAGATGGTGGAAGCCATTTTGAAAGACAAAAAGAAAATCCTGCCCTGCGCCGTGTATCTGGACGGAGAGTATGGCATTAAGGGGCTTTTTGTCGGGGTGCCGGTGAAGCTGGGTGCAGGCGGGGCTGAGGAAATTATTCAGATCAAACTGACGGCGGAAGAAAACGCGGCGCTGCAGAAGTCCTCCGCGTCCGTGCGGGAGTTGGTGAACGTTCTAGGGCTGTGAGAAAACTTTCGAAAAATCACGGGCGCGGGTTTCGCTCGGCGGACCGAGCGACTATCCCGCGCCCCATTTGTTTTGTGCTCTGGCGGGTCAGAAGCCGAAGAGCTTTTCGGCCCCAACCACCAAACCCAATGTGAATACGGCAATCACGACTTCGCCGATAGCTCCCACGGCGAAGGGGCGCAGGCCCTGTTTGCGCAAGTCGCGGAAATTGGTACGCAGACCTACACCGGCGAACGTGAGCAGAAAAGCCCAGCGCGAAAGATTGGCCAGCGCGCCAACCTGATCCTTGCTGAAGAACTGATAGGTGGCGAGCAACGAAATGAGAAGAAAGCCCAGGACGAACTTGGGGAATTTCTGCCAGAGAAACGCGGCTTTGTTGCCGACCGTTTTGGCCTGGCCCTGGCTCGCCCAGTAAATCGCATAGGCCAGCACGACGAACCCGATCATGGCGTTACGCGTGGACTTCACCAGAACGGCGATCTTGCCAGCGGCGTCGGAGTAGAGCGCGCCGGCAGCGGCCGTTTCCGCGGTGTTGTCGACGGCAAGCCCAGCCCAGACTCCGTAAGCGCGGTCGCCCAGATGCAAGGCATGGCCGATCAGGGGAAATGTGAAGAGGGCTAGCGCACCGAGCGCGAGAATGGCGGCAATCGAGAAGGACGAGTCCTCCTCGTCGGCCTCGATGGCCCCTTGCGCGGCAATAATGGCGCTAACGCCGCAAACCGCGGAGCCAACGGCAAGCAGAGAGATCAGTTTTGGCTTGAGATGGAAGACGCGGCCGAGAAAGGTCATGAACGCGATGGCGCCCGTGATCTCAATCGCCACGAGAACCAGGCTGACGCCTCCCAGCTTCAGAATATCGCCAAGCAAAAACCGCGAGCCCAGAAGTACGATGCCGGCTTTCAGCCAAAATTCGTACGTGGCGACACCGCTGCGAAAGATTTGCGGCACGCCAATCGTGTTGGAAATCAGAAGCCCGAGCAGGATGGCCCAAAGGACGTACTCGATATTCGGGAAGACCCAGTGATGGGCTTTTGCGTATTTCCCCACATTTTGTTCGAGCAACTTGCCAGCGTAGCCGATCGCCGCGAGCAAAAGCACGCCGGGAATGATGCGAAGAAAACGGAGCGCCGGCTGGACCGGCTGGACTTGAGGAATTACGACTGCATCTGCCATGCTTTTTCCCTTTTCTCTGAGTATTTTGCCTGACTACCGACCAGCAAGGGCGATCACCAGGGGATGTGCTTGAATACGCCGGCGCGAACGAGAAGGGCTGCGAGCAATGCCACCACGACGGCCCAACTATCCAAGGACAGACGCCACGGTCTCTTCAACGGAGCTACGTTTTCTTGAGCACTCATTTCGTTCTCTCCTGACTAACTTATGGAAACGGTTCGCGACGCGGGCTCGTTCCTATCGCCGCGCCAGAAAGCGGCGCCTATTTCACGAACTTGCCGCGAAGCAACGCGTCCAACGATCATTAACGCCGGCGCGGGCAATTTTACTTCCGTGGAAAGCGCGCCGACGCTGCTCCAGCGCACCTTCTGCTGCAAACCCGAAGCGGCGGAAACAATGACGCACGGCAAATCAGCGGGAAGGCCAGCATCGGCGAGACGCCGCGCGACCTCCGCGTAATCGGGGCCGGGCATGTAGAGAACCAGCGTCGTCGCCGGTGTGAGGCAGCCCCAATCCATGGCATTCGCGTCAGCTCCTCGAGAAAAGGTCGTGAGCAATACTTGAGAGGCGACTCGGCGGTCCGTGAGCGAAACGCCCGCTGCGGCCGCAGCGCCCAAGGCGGCGGTTACCCCAGGAACGACCTCAAACGCCACCTCAGCTTTCCGCAAGGCTCCAAGCTCTTCGCCCGCGCGGCCGAAGATGGAAGGATCTCCGCCTTTCAAGCGCACCACGACTTCGCGGGACGCAGCGTAACTCACCAGCAGCGCGTTGATTTCATCCTGCGTGAGCAACTTTCTGCCGCAGCGCTTGCCGACATCGACGATTTCCGCGCCCGGCGAAATCTTGCCCAACACTTCAGCGCTCACGAGCGAATCGTGCAGCACGACATTCGCGCACGCCAGAAGCCGCGCGGCTTTCAGCGTCAGCAGCTCTGGATCGCCAGGACCAGCTCCGATGAGATAGACCTTGCCCATCACGCGGCTCCTCGGCGACGTGCGTACCGCTTGGCTTGGCGGAGAAATTCTTCGAACATGTGTGGACCCGCCAGTTCGTGCAGCAGTCTTTTCGTCGCTTCGGCATTCGCTCCAGAGGCACGCAAGGCGTCCCGCGCGGCCCCGAGCCATTGGATCCAGGCTTCGTACTCGGGAGCGAATTGCGCTTCGAGTTCCTTGCGAAGGCGTTGAGCCAGTGCCGGGCTTTTGCCGTTCGTGGAGATGGCGATTTGCAGATCGCCGCGCTGCACCACAGAGCCGTAATAAAAATGGCAGTTCTTGATGTCATCGACGGCGTTGCACAAAATTCCGCGGCCTTCCGCCTCGCGGAAGACGGTGCCGTTCACGCCCGGTGCCGATGTCGCGGCAATCGCTAGAAAAGCTCCCTGCAAATCCGCGGGTTCAAATACCCTTGAGAGCCACTCGATCTTTCCGAAGCGCACCCATTCGGCAATTTGCGGAGTGATGCTCGGCGAGACGAGACGGAGGCGCGCTCCGGCGCTCAGGAGACCGGAGATCTTTTCTTCAGCGACTTTGCCGCCACCAATGACCGCGACAAGCCGCCCCTTCAGCTTCACGAACATGGGAAACAGGCTCATGGGTTAGCCCTCGACTCCCGTAGGCACGGGCCCCAGCGCAAGGTCGCGCTCGACCACTGTGACAAAACTTCCTGCGAGAATCGAGCGCAGGTCCTCGTTGGAGTGCCGCGCGAGAAACTGCCGCAGATTCTCGCCTTCCTCGCGCCCCTCCTGGAAACCCGCGAGCAGGCGTTCGATAGCATCCGGAACATCCGAGGCGGCGCAGCGATAACCAACCGGCCGGGCAATCGAGGCAAGCTTCCCGACGCTTCCCCCGATGCAGAAGTAATACGCGTCTACCATCCGGCCATCCACTTTGATTTTCTTGCCTTCGATTCCGATGTCGGCGATCCAATGCTGCCCGCAACTGTTTGGGCAACCAGTGATGTTGAGCCGCAGTTGTTCCTGGAAATCAGGAAGCCTCTCCTCAAGTTCATGCGTCAGCCATCGCGCAAAACCCTTGGTCTCCGTCAGCGCGAGTTTGCAGAATTCAGAGCCCGTGCAGGCCACGGTTCCGCGTGCGAACACCGAAGCCTGCACCGGCAGGGCAGCAACATCGAGCTCGCGCGCCACCGTGGCCGCGTCCCGCTGTGCCACGTTCACAATCAACAAGTTCTGCATGGTGGTGGTGCGAATATGGCCGTCCGCGTAGCGATCCGCCAAATCCGCGGCGGTGCGCAATTGTTGTGGAGTGATCCGCCCGCGAAGCACGGAAGCGCCGACGTAGACAAGGCCATCCTGCTTCTGCGCATGAATTCCGACGTGATCGCGGTGGACATCCCTGGGAATATCTTCCGCTTCGCCAGGGTCAAGAGAAAAACCAATCTTTCGCTGCAATTCATCTAAAAAGCTATCCGCAGTCCATCCCTGTTGCAGGAACAGGAATTTGAGGCGGGCCTTTTCCCTGCTCTGCCGAAGCGTCTCGCTCGCCCGAAAAATCTCGGCCACGCCTCGGGCGAC
The DNA here is from genome assembly GCA_963804545.1 of uncultured Acidobacteriota bacterium. Taxonomy (GTDB): domain Bacteria; phylum Acidobacteriota; class Terriglobia; order Acidiferrales; family UBA7541; genus Acidiferrum. Next base: position 509,144 of record CAWDQW010000002.1, on the reverse strand, counting down.
GGGCACCACCTGGTTCCACCGAATGAAAGCATTCAGCCGCAAGGCAATGTGCGGATCCGCAGAAAGTCCACCACCTACGCGCAGCGAGAATCCTGTCTCCTCACCGGCGGCCGTCCTGCGCGTTGTTGCCGTCAGCGCTACATCGTTGATCTCTGGATACGAGCACCAATGCCGGCACCCGGTGATGGAGATCTTGAATTTGCGCGGCAAATTATAGAACTCCGCCGCGCCCCCCAACTCGCGATCGAGCGCCAGCGCAAGCGGCGAGGCATCGACAATCTCTTCCGCATCCAGCCCAGCCACCGGGCAACCGGTGATGTTCCGGGCGACGTCCCCGCAGGCTCCGGTTGTCGTCAACCCCGCGCGCCAAAGCGTTTCCAGCACTTCGGGCAGCGATTCAATCGTTACCCAATGCAGCTGAAAATTTTGCCGGACGGTAATATCCGCCACGCCTCGCGCGTGCCGCTCGGCAATATCCGCCACCGCGCGTACCTGGTCGCTGCGCAGCAAACCGTTGGGGATGCGAATGCGCACCATGAAGTAGGGGGTGGCTTTGCCCTCGCCGCCGGTGCCGCCGACAACTCCCGCGCCGTCTCCCTGCGTGTAAACGCCCCAGGTGCGGAAATACGTGCTCATCCATTCGGGCGGGATCGAGGCGAAGCCTTTGCGCGCAAACTCGCGGATTTCGTCGAAATGTTCCCAAGCGTTCTTGGCGTGCTTCAAGCGCTCGACGCGCTGCGCCTTGGTTTCTTTGATTTCACCCATAGCTGAGTCACCTGTCCCAAAAAACGTGCACTAAAAGCAAAAAACCCACGTGGCCTGAACCTCTGGCAACGTGGGCTTCGGAACTTTCAAATCTAAATTGCTGCTAAGTCCGGAAACTCCCCTGGCCAGAGATGGGTGTCATGCGACACGCAGCCTTGCGCGCGCACATACAACACATGGTCTGGCAACAGTTCGTCATGAAGCTTGAGAATACCTCGCGGTCTCCCTCAAGTCAAAAGAAGACCACTACAAAACTTTAGATGCACGCAATTCAAAAAAGTAATCAAGGAAAAAGAATTGGGCTAATGCTTTGGGGCCGCGGCTTTCGCAGGCGCGGCTCCAGGTGGCAAAATCAATGAGGTCGTCTTAATTGTATCCAGCTTCTCGAAGCCCTTCTCCAGATACGGCTTCCCCAGTTTTTCGATCTTATCCTGCTCCGGCCCCTGGCCATCCGGCGCGCCCTCGCCATACCCGGAATACAAGGAATCGACGACGTCCATCCCTTCCGTAACCTGGCCAAAGGGAGCGAATCCGCCCATGGTGTCCAGGCGTTGATTGTCGTTCAGGTTGATGAAAACCTCCGTGGTACGCGTGTTTGGATCTCCCGTTTTGGCGTAGGTCACATAACCCCGCAAGTTGCTCTGCACAACGGGGTCATCTTTAATAGGCGCGTGCTCCCAAGCGGCGGTCACAGGAGGATACGCGCTGATGCCCCACTGCACGACAAACCCCTTGAGCACGCGAAAGAAAGCCGCATTGTCATAGAAATGATGGCGCACCAGGTTGTAGAAGCGGTCTGCGCCGAGCGGAGACCACGCGCGCGTTACGGTGATGACAAAGTCGCCTTTGGTTGTAATGAACTTGACCTGATAGGTAGCGGGCGCCTTCGCGGTAAGGGCCGCGGGGCGAAGCAGCAGTCGCTCGTAGGGGCTGGTCGAGCGGTGAGCCGTAGCGCTTCCCGCCGCCGATTTTGGCTGCTCTTGAGTCTGCGCAGCCTGGGCTCGTGCGTCGCTGCACGCCGCGGACGCAAAGAACAGCATCGCCGCAGTCATCATCCGTCCAAATTTATGCATCGTTCTTCCCTCTCCAAGTGGAATTCATCAGGTGGCTGGCAATGGCGGCTGGCACTTACCTTGCGGCATTCAGCTCGCGGCTGACGCGCTCGACCTCCGCCATAACTCTCAATGTATTCTCTCCGAGAATCTTCTTTACGTCACTCTCTGAATAGCCTTTTTCGAGCAGCGCGTTCGTGATTTGCAGCAGCTTGGTGGCGTCTTCCATACCGAAGGGCATATTGGCGCCGTCGAAATCCGACCCCAGGCCGACGTGGTCGATCCCCGCGACCTTCACCGCGTGGTCGATGTGCTCGATGATTTTGGTCCATTCAACTCGCGGCAGATCCCCGCGCAGGACATATTCCCGCGTGATGCGGTCGCCTTCGATGAGCTGGCAGCCTTCTTTTTCGCCGCAGCGTCTCTTGACTTCGAGCGCGATCTCTTTATCCCACTCCGGATGCGCCTTTTCTGCGTTGCGAAATTCCTGACTAAGAAAACTGACGTGATAGTTGATCTGAATGACTCCGCCCTTGGCAGCCATCGCTCGTATCATGGCGTCGGTCATGTTGCGCGGCGCGTCGCAAATCGCGCGGCACGAGGAATGCGAAGCAAATACCGGAGCTTTGCTGACCTCCATGACGTCGTAAAACGTTTTGTCGCTGACGTGCGAGACATCCACGAGCATGCCGAGGCGGTTCATTTCGCGCACAACTTCTTTGCCAAACGCAGACAAACCGTTGTGTTCAGGCTTGGCGGTCGAGGCATCCGCCCACTCCACATTGCCGGTATGCGTCAGTGTCATGTAACGCGCGCCCAGCGACGCGTAGCCGCGCAACACGTCGAGGTCGTTCCCGATCAAGTGCCCACCCTCGATGCCGATGAGCGCGGCAATCTTGCCCTGCTTATGCGCTGCGCGAATCTCGTCCGCGGTGGTAGCCAGCACTAAATCTTCCGAATGGCTGCGTACCTGTCCGCGCACCGCATCGATTTGCGCGCGCCCCCGCCGCACCGCTTCTGCCCCGGTGATCTTGCTGGGAACCCAAATCGAAAAGAAGATCGCTCCGAGGCCGCCCTCTTTCATTCGCGGGATATCAATGCTGCCCAGCGCGTTCCGCGCGCCTATATCGAAATCGCCGTCCAGAAATCGTTGCGTGGTGTCGTCGTGTGTGTCGATAACTAGAGAAGAGAAATGCAGCCGCTTCGCCCGCTCGGAAATTCCATCTGCCGTCGTCGCCGTTGCCATCGCTCCCGCCAGCACCATTCCCGCCAGAAGACACGCCCCGCCTCCGAGAGGAGTCATCGGCGCACTCGCCCGTTTCATTTTGTTATCGCGCGGCTTGCAGTTCGCGGCTGACGCGCTCGTTTGCTTCCATCACGCGCAGCAGATTGCCGCCTAGGATTTTCCGGATGTCATCGTCGCTGTAGCCTTTGCGCATCAGCGCCTCGGTAATTTGCGGGAGATGCGTGCAATCCTCCATGCCTTCGGGCATGTTTGCGCCGTCAAAATCGGAGCCCAAGCCAACGTGATCGATCCCTCCCACCTTCACGGCATGATCGATGTGATCGATAATCCGTTCCCAGCTTACGTGCGGCAGCCTGCCGTCCGCGGTGGCTTTGTCCGTCATCTCCGTCATCTTTTTGTTCAGGCATTCGTCATTGTCGCCGCACTCTTTTTTGAGCTGGTCCATCATTTCAACCACGCCGCCGGAGAGCTTGTCTTCCGCGTCCTTGTAGGCTTGGTCGATGAAGCTCTTTTCGTAGTTGATCTGGATGACCCCGCCCTTCGCGGCAAGCGCTTTGATCATGTCGTCGGACATGTCGCGCACGTGATTGCATAATGCCCGGCAAGAAGAGTGTGAAGCAATCAGCGGCGCTTTGCTGACTTCCAAAGCGTCGTAGAATGTTTTGTCGGACACGTGCGAAATGTCCACCATAATTCCCTGCCGGTTCATCTCGCGCACGATTTCTTTTCCGAAATCGGTCAGGCCGTTGTGCTCGGGCTTGGCTGTCGAGGAATCCGCCCACTCATCGTTATAAAAGTGCGTCAACGTCATGTAGCGCACGCCCAGATCTCCGAACATGCGCAGCACGCGAATGTCGTTGCCGATCATGTGGCCGCCCTCGACGCCGATCAACGCCGCGATTTTTCCTTGCGCATGCGCGCGGCGCACCTCCTCCGCCGTGCGGCAAAACACCATATCGTTCGAATACTTGATGACGTTCTCGTGCACCGCATCGATCTGATCGAGCGCTTTCTGCACCGCCGGCGGGCCCATGATGCGGCCGTCGATCCAGATGGAGAAGAAAATCGCGTTCATCCCGCCTTCGCGCATGCGCGGGATATCTACGTGGCCGTCGGGATTGCGCTTGCCGATGTCGAAGTTCTTTGAGAAGAAGCGCTGCGTAGTGTCGTCATGCGTGTCGAGCACGATCGACGAAAAATGCAGCTTGTGCGCGCGGTCGGCGATGTCGTCGCTCGTCGCAACCTGACTCAGCAGAAACCCAACCGCAAGCAAACAGGCGAACAGCGAGACGCGGACCAGACGCATGTATTCCTCCAAAAGAATGAGTGCGGCGAGATTCTACCCTATTAGCCAGCCAACCAGCGCTTGTTTCCACGCTTGCCGGTTCATTTCGGCGAGAGACTCGGTCAACGGAATATCCTTCGGGCAGGCCTTGACGCAATTTTGCGCGTTTGCGCAATCCTGGATGCCGCCCGGCTCCATGAGCGCCGCAATGCGCTCCTTGGCATGCATCGCGCCCGTCGGATGCATGTTGAAAAGGCGAACCTGGCTGACGATGGCCGCGCCGATGAACTTGTTGTTGTCATTCACCTGCGGACAGACTTCCAGGCAGCTTCCGCAGGAAATGCAGCGTGACAACGGATACGCTTTCTCCTGCGTCTCCGGAGCCATGCGCGGGCCTTCGCCAAGATCGTACGTTCCGTCGATGGGGATCCAGCCCTTCACGCGCTTTAGGCTTTCGAACATGAACTGGCGGTCAACGGCCAGGTCGCGAACTACAGGAAATTTCGAGAACGGCTCCAGCCGAATCGGCTGCTCCAATTTGTCGACCAGCGCGGAACACGCCATCCTCGCCTTTCCGTTGATGAGCATCGCGCAGGAGCCGCAAACTTCCTCGAGGCAGTTCGAGTCGTAGCTGATGGGCGTGGTCTTCGTGCCGTCGCGCGTTACCGGCGTTTCCGCAATGTCTCGCAAACAGATAATCACGTTCATGGCAGGACGCCACGGCAACGCAAACTCTTCCCAGTACGGCGTGCCCTTCGGACTCACCTGCCGTTTTATGCGAACGATTACCTCTTTGGCCTCAGGCATAAATCCTCAGCAATTCTTGCAAGCACCCGCTGGCCCAACGCTGCAACCGGCAGCCCCAAGGATCCGCCTATTTCGCCGCGTCATAGCGTCTCGCTCGCGGCGGAATCTGCGAAATGTCTACCGGTTCGTAACTCAGCTGTATTTCGCCATTCACCCATTTCGCGCGCGTCGTCTTCAACCAGTTCGCATCGTCGCGTTCGGGAAAATCCGGCTTGTAGTGCGCCCCACGCGACTCGTCACGTCGCAGCGCTCCCAGCGTGATCACCCGCGCCAAGACCAGCATATTCCCCAATTCGCGCGCGAAATTCAGCGTTTGGTTGGACCAGCGCGTCCGATCGCTCAAATTAATTCTGCCGTAGCGTTCCTGCAGCTCGCGAATCTTGGCGTCGACGGCTTGAAGATCCTTGTTAATCCGCGTCACCGTCACGTGTTCGGTCATCACTTCGCCGAGTTCACGCCAGATGGTCATAGGATTTTCCGTGCCGTCCGGTGAAATCAGCGCCTGATTCTTCTCTTCCTGGCGCTTCCGCTCGCTCTCATAGACGCCCGAACTTGTCGATTCCGCGCCGCTCGACAAGTTGCGGGCATACTTGACCGCCGCGGGCCCGGCCAATCCGCCTCCAAAAATGCAAGAGACCAGCGAGTTCGCGCCCAGCCGGTTCGCTCCGTGATATTGGTATTCGCATTCGCCGGCGGCAAATATTCCCGGCACATTCGTGGCCTGATCTTCCGCATTCACCCAGATTCCGCCCATCGTATAGTGCATCGCGGGAAAAACCTTCATCGGCTCTTCCCTCGGGTCCACGCCCAGAAACTTTTCGTAAATTTCGAGGATGCCTTCCAGCTTGCGGTCCAGAACTTCGCGCGGAATATGCGTGACGTCCAGATAGACCGCTGCCTGTCCTCGTATCCCGAGCTTTTCTTGATAAACAATGCGGTGAATCGCGCGTGTCGCAATATCTCGCGGCACCAGATTCCCGTACTTCGGATACCACTCCTCGAGAAAATAGAACCGCTCTCCCTCGGGGATACTCTTCGCCGGGCGCGTGTCGGCCGGATTTTTCGGCACCCACACGCGGCCGCCTTCGCCGCGCGCCGATTCGCTCATCAGTCGCAGCTTGTCCTCGCCCGGAATCGCGGTGGGATGGACCTGAATGAACTCGCCATTCGCGTAATCGACTCCCTGCTGGAACAAGGCCGACTGCGCTGAGCCCGTGCATACTACCGAGTTTGTCGACCGCCCAAAAATCGCGCCAATTCCGCCCGTGCAGAAAATCACCGCATCCGCCGGATACGTTTTCACTTCCATGGATCGCAAATCCATGGCGCAAATGCCGCGGCACACGCCGCTTTCATCAATCACCGCCGACAAAAACGTCTGGCCCTCGTATTTCTTCACGCGGTCTTCGGCTTCGTGCCTTCGCACCTGCTCGTCCAGCGCATAGAGCAACTGTTGCCCCGTCGTCGCGCCCGCGAATGCAGTCCGGTGATAGAGCGTACCCCCAAACCGCCGGTAATCAAGCAATCCTTCGGATGTACGGTTGAACATCACTCCCATGCGGTCCAGCAGATCAATAATCCCCGGCGCGGCTTCGCACATCCGTTTCACCAAAGGCTGGTTAGCCAGAAAATCACCGCCGTAAATCGTGTCGTCAAAATGCTTCCAGGTCGTGTCGCCTTCGCCTTTCTGATTTTTCGCCGCATTGATCCCGCCCTGCGCACAAACCGAATGCGAACGCTTTACCGGCACAATCGAAAACAAATCCACCGGCACGCCCGCCTCCGCGACGCGAATCGTCGCCATCAGGCCGGCCAGACCACCGCCCACTACAATGATTTTCGGCTGTCTCATTTCAAATAAAAATCAAACGGGTGCCAGTTCAACCAGAAACTCAAAACAATCAATACTCCTACCAGGCTAAACGCAAATCCCACCATCGCCCCAAGCGCTCCGGCCGCGCGCTGCGCCTTTGCCGTCGCCGCCAGGCCCCACTTGCACAAGAAATTCCAAATCCCCACTCCGAGGTGAAACGACGAGGCAAGGACACCGACAAACATAAACGCCAGCGCGTAAGGATTCTGCAGCAAATCCTCAACGTCCGCATACGTTGATCTGCCGTGCGTCAGCCAGCGTTCTGTGTACAAATGCCATCCGATGTACGCAAACGCAATCAGTCCGGTATAACGCTGCGTGGTGTAAAGCCAGTTCCCCACCCACGGGTACGCCGAAACGTTCGATTTCCCGCGCAGCCAGATATAAATTCCATACCCGCCGTGATAAAGCATCGGCAAAAAGATGAACAGCCACTCCACCACGACGCGGAATGGAATTGTCTGCAGCTCCAGCGATTTCGCGTCGTACTGCGCTCTGCTCACCAAAGCGTAGCTATTCGACCAGAAATGTTCCGCCAGAAATGCGCCAACGGGGATAATGCCGGTTAGAGAATGCAGCTTGCGAAGAAAATAGTCGGTTTCAGGGTGGCTTGCCGTAGCGGACATGCCCTCTCCGCCGCGTGAGTTGGTGAAGGGCGGTGAAGAATCGCGGCTCTTCCAGTATAGGCAGTAGAAAACACCGATGCAAGCCAGCCTGTTCTTATCTCGGACACGCCCCGCTCGAAATTTCGTTGCGCCACGCGCGCTTTCTGGCTTAAATGAAGAGACGACGGATGGTATCCGCCCGGCTCCTCCCGCCTGGCAAACTTCGCGTGCCTAACGGATATCCGATGACCACTAGCCTTAGCCTTGTCTCCGAGCTCGAACGTATCGCCAACGCCGTGGAAATGGACGCCGCTTCCACGTCTCAGGTATCCCTTCCCGGCATCGCGGAGCGCATCGCCAAGAATCTCGGCGTAAAACCAGACGAAGTCGCTCTCATGGGCGTGTCCACGCGCTGGCGCCACCTTCATTTTCTCGTCCCCGAATCGCTCAAACAGGTCGGCTTTATCCCGCTCTCCAGCACCTCCGCCATCGCTGCGAAAACGGCTCGCGAAAGCCGCCCGGACATCATCAATAATTTTGCCAGCGTCCGTCACGCCACTGTTTTCGAAGGCGTGAAAATCGGAGGCGAAAGCTCCGAGCTCATCCAGAAAATGATCAGCGCTCCGATTCTTTCCGGCGAGAAAGTCGTCGGCGTCATCCAAGTCAGCCGCAAAGGCGCCAGCCTCAAAGAACGCCGGGCCCGATTTCAGCGCCGACGATTTGGGCAAAGTCCTGGCGCTTTGCAAACCCCTCGGCAAGCTGCTCCAGCACCTCGCGGGCGATTCCTGAGCGCGCACCGAGATTCTTGTCACAATTCATTCATTTTTGCGGCCTCTCGCGGCACAAAAGCCTCGAATTCGTTTGACACTGCAATACCTTCTTGTTATTTTTCATCAGCGGAAAATTTTCCGCTGTTACTCCACCCACGGAGGCACCACAACCCGGCACCATGGCGTTCGTCGCTAAGAAGATTTTCCTCACCAAAGGCGTCGGAAAACATCGCGAAAGACTTTCGAGCTTTGAGCTCGCCCTGCGCAATGCAGGCATCGCCGCGTGCAACATCGTGCGCGTCTCCTCGATCTTCCCGCCCAACTGTAAATTGATTTCCCGCAGCGAAGGCTTGAAGCATATAAAGCCCGGCCAGGTGGCGTTCACCGTCATCAGCGAGAATTCCACCAAGGAAGCGCACCGTTTGATCGCCGCTAGCATTGGCTTGGCGCTTCCTAGCGACAAATTGATGTACGGTTATCTTTCCGAGCATCATTCCTTCGGCGAAACCGAAGAAGTCGCCGGCGAATATGCCGAAGAACTCGCCGCGGAAATGCTAGCCACTACTCTCAACGTGGAATTTGACCCCGATTTGAGTTTCGACGAAAAAAAAGAGGTCTACCGCATCTCCAACAAAATCGTTCGCACCATGAACGTCACGCAATCCGCCGTCGGCGACAAGCGCGGCCTCTGGACCACCGTCCTGGGCGCCGCCATCCTCATCGGCGAAGACGACTAACTTTGTTTTCAATGTTTTTTCTTGTGGGGTTTTGTAGGGGCGGGGCTGGCCCCGCCCTTCCTCTTATTTGGCATCCAAGTCATACGCCGTCTTCAACCACTTTTTCACTTCTCCATCAATCTCCTCCATCGATTCAATCGGAATCCGGTGCGTTATCCGGTCCTTTTTCGCTAACCCGCCCGTATCTATAATTCGCTTCGGCAATTTCCCTTTGTAATGCGCTAGCGCAAATCCCAAATCAATCCGCGTGTTCGTCGTCGGCTTGATCTGCGCGAACACGTGCTCCCGATACAGCGGCACCATCGTCAAACACGGACAAGCCTTCACATCGCTCCCCACCGACTTCCCCAGCTTCAGCAGCGCCTCATAAATCGGCCTAAGCGTCTCTTTCTTCCCCGCGTACTGCTTCTCTACATACTTCGGCGCCGCCGTGAGATACTTTTCAGGCGAACCTTCCTCCGACTCTTTCCCCGCCGCGCGTGCCGCAATCCACCATGCCGAGTTCGTTCCCAGCTTGTGTTGAATCTTAAGCCACTCGCGCCGGCTCTTCTCGTCCTTCGGACCGTCTTTCTTGATGAATGCAATCCATTCCTCGAGCGACCGCCCCGTCTTCCCTTTCAATTCCGCGATCCACTTCTGCACCATCGCCACACCGGGGTGCACGTCATACAATGCCGCGTTCATCGCTGCTTTAGCGTTCGCCATGGAGATCACTCCGCTATTTCTCGCGCTTAAAATACCCGATGCGATCCAGCACCGCGCCCACGATCAGCGGCAGGGCCACCGTCGCGTCATCAAATACTTCCGCGAATTTTCCGCCTTCTTCGGGCGGCACAAATTTGCCCCACGACACCGCTTCTGTGTACGTGCTGCCGCTCAATCCACCCCAATGCACAGGCTCGGGGCAAATCCTAACGCCGTAGTTGTATCGCTTTAGCGGAATATCCTTGTAGCCGCGCCGCGCCAGCAATTCGGCATACACACCGAACTGCTGCGACCAATTCCGCGGAACTCCTCCGCCGACCGTAAAAAGCCCCATGCGCTTCGTCGCCAGCATGGTGTCCGCGAATTTCTCAAAGTCCTCGAACGGATCGAATCGCAGCAGAGGCTTCTTTTCTTGCAGACGTGCGATTTTCTGAAGCGCAAAATCGATCCCCAATTCCGAATCGCTGAACGCGGGGACAAACACCGGAACGTTGTGCTCGTACGCGGATTTGAGAATTCCCCGACCCGCGCCTTGCTTGTGCAGCGTCTTGCCGATCCGGTGGTGAATCTTCCAGCTGCAGGCCACTTCATTCGCATCCCAATTCGAAAGCACGTCGTCCATCACTTCTTCCACATGATCCAGATTCACTTCCGGCTCGAGCGAATCGTAAACGCGGTTGTATCCCGCGTGAAATAGTTCCTTGTCGTCCATTTTCGGATCGTAGCGGAAATGCGAATGTCCTGTAGCTTCGACTAGCCCGTGCGCCATCAGCGCCCCGGTCGAAACCACCGCTTTCACCAAACCGCTCTCGATCAAATCGCAAAAAATGAAACCCATCTTCGCAACAGTAAGCGCCCCAGAAAGCGTCATCACCACAAAACAATCTTTGTCGCGCGCCATCGTTTCCAGAACGTCCGCGGCGTCTCCAATCTGCCGCCCAGTGAACGCTGTATTGCCCATCGCGCGAACCAATTCGTCGATAGTGCGGCATTTCGACAGATCAATCGGAAACATCGGCCGCAACTTATCCTTCACCGGATCGTGCAGGACGCGCCCTGTGACCGTCTTTTCTTGCCGCTTTGCCATCTTCTCTCCTCGAACCTCTGCTTACTTTTTCATTTCAGAACTTCACACCAAGTCCCAGTATTCAAATTTCGTAACGATTGATATTACAATTGCGCCCCGAAGGAAAGAACAAAACGCAACAAAAAATGTTTCTACGAGCATGATAAACTAAATTTTATGACAAAGAAATTCACAATCGGCTTGATTGCAGATGCGCAGCACCGCCAACGCCGAAGAAAATCTTTCGCGCGCCATCGAGAAAATCCGCGAAGCATCCGCGCGCGGCGCGCAAATCATCTGCATGGATGAACTATTTCACGGCGAATATTTCTGCCGCACCGAGGATGCCGACCTTTTCAATCTCGCCGAAGCCATTCCCGGCCCATCCACCGAAGCGCTCGCAAAAGTCGCTAAAGAAAAAAATGTAGTCGTCGTCGCTTCCCTCTTTGAACGCCGCGCCGCCGGCGTTTATCACAACACCTGCGCCGTTCTCGACGCCGACGGCTCACTCCTCGGCAAATACCGCAAAATGCATATCCCCGACGATCCGCTCTACTACGAAAAATTTTATTTCACGCCCGGCGATCTCGGTTTTCCGAATTTCGATACTGCCTACGGCCGCATCGGCGTTCAGATTTGCTGGGATCAGTGGTATCCAGAAGGCTCGCGCCTCACCGCTCTGCAAGGCGCGCAGGTCATCTTCTATCCCACCAGCATCGGCTGGCATCCCGCACGAAAAAGCCGAATTCGGCGCCGCGCAACTCGACGCCTGGCGCACCATCCAGCGCGCGCACGCCATCGCCAACGGCGTTTACGTCGCGGTCGTCAATCGCGTCGGCTACGAAGGCAAACCGGAAAAAGGCGACGCCGGTCTCGAATTCTGGGGAAATTCTTTCGTCGCCGATCCCTTCGGCCGCATCCTCACCGAAGCCTCCAACGACAAAGAAGAAATTCTCGTTGTCGAGTGCGACCCCGCGCAGAGCGAAGAAACGCGCCGCAACTGGCCCTTCCTCCGCGACCGCCGCATCGACGCCTATCAACCCATCCTCAACCGCTGGCTCGGCGAATAATTCTTCTCTGTGTTCTCTGCGACCTCTGTGTTAAATAAACCTGTGTCCACTCCAAAGCGTATGCCCACTTCGAAAATCGCAACCACACCAAGTTCCCAAGGCTTCCGCATGCCCGCCGAGTGGGACAAACACGAGGCCACCTGGCTGGGCTGGCCCCATGAACTCACTGACTGGCCTGGCAAATTTTCTCCCATCCCCTGGGCCTTCGCCGAAATTGTCCGCCATCTCTCCCAAGTCGAGCGCGTCTATCTCCTCGTCGAAAATCGCGAAGCCGAATCCCGCGTCCGCACTATCCTAAAAAAATCCGGCGCAAATCTTAGCGCCGTGGTTTTTTTTCGCATCCCCACCGATCGCGGCTGGATGCGCGACTCCGGCCCCATCTGCGTAAAGAATTCCTCCGGAGAAGTTGCTTACACACACTGGCGCTTCAACGGCTGGGCCAAATACGAAAATCACAAAAAAGACGCCGCAGTTGTTTCCGCTGCAAACAAAAAGCTAAAGCGTCGCCTCTGGGAACCCGTGCACAAAGGCCGCCGCGTCATCCTCGAAGGCGGCAGCATCGATGTCAACGGTCTCGGCACATTGCTAACCACCGAAGAATGCCTCCTCAGCAAAACGCAAGAACGCAATCCCGGTTTCACCCACGAAGACTACGCCGAAGTCTTTAAAAACTATCTTGGCGTAACTAATGTCCTCTGGCTGAAAAACGGCATCGCCGGCGACGACACGCACGGCCACGTTGACGACCTCGCCAGATTCGTCGATCCCTCAACGGTCGTTACCGTCGTCGAAAACGATCCGCACGACGCCAACTATGCCCCACTCCAGGAGAATCTAGCCCTGCTAAAAAATATGCGCGACCAGGACGGCCGCCCGTTACGCGTCGAAACCCTCCCAATGCCCACCCCCGTTTATTTCGACGGTCAGCGCCTCCCCGCCAGTTACGCCAATTTTTACATCGCCAACAAAATCGTCCTAGTCCCCACCTTCAACGATTCGAACGACCGCGATGGCGCTCAACACCCTCGCCAAACTCTTCCCCACCCGCGAAATCGTCGGCATCGCCTGCCGCGACCTCGTCCTCGGCCTCGGCACCTCCACTGCATGACGCAGCAGCAACCCGCGTCTCCCGCTCTGTAGGGGAGGAGCTTGTTTACCCTGAGCTCCGAAGGGCCCCTCGCGCCCAACCTCCAAGCTCCCGCAACGCATGACGCAATATCCACTCGTCTGCTAAACTCCACCACACCATTTCTTGCGTAGAAAAGCATCGAATTGAATTGGAGGCCGAATGTCCGCCATTTGCTGCGCAACAACGTCCGTCTCGCTGCTCGCTGCCCTCTTCGAATCGAAGGGCTTCGCGATCTACTTTCCCACTGGCTTCTGGGGCTGGATTCTCATCGGCCTCATCGCCGGTTGGCTCGCCGGAAAAATCTCGCGCGGCCGCGGCTTCGGCTGCATCACCGACATTATTCTCGGCGTCGTCGGCTCGTTCATTGGCGGATGGATTTTCATGCGCCTGAGAATTTACGGCGGCGGCTTCCTCTATTCGCTTGCGGCAGCAACACGTGGGCGCTGTGCTGCTTGTTTTTATCGCTACACGCCTCTGCCTCAGCCCCAGCGATCGCTAGCACTGAGCCGCAACCACGGCGCGCGCCAGCGTGCCACTGTGATACGATTCCTAAGCACGTTATGGAGATAACCTATCTTTGAGTAAGTCTACGCAGTCCCTACTAGCAATCCCTCTCGGCGGTCTCGGCGAATTTGGCATGAACATGATGGTCCTTCGTCTCGGTGACGACATTCTCGTCATCGACGCCGGCATGATGTTCCCCGAATCCGAACTCCTCGGCGTTGACCTCGTCATCCCCGACATCACCTACCTGAAACAGAACCGCCAGCACGTTCGCGCCATCGTCCTCACGCACGGCCACGAAGACCACATCGGCGCGCTTGCTTACATTCTGCGCGACTTGAACGTCCCCGTTTACGGCACGCGCTTCACTCTCGCCCTCGTAAAAAAACGCCTCGAAGAAGCCGGCCTCCTCGAGTCCACCACCCTTCGCGAAGTCATGCCCGGCCGTCTCGTCGAAATCGGCCCCTACGAAATCGAATTCATCCCCGTCACGCACAGCACCATTGACTGCGTCGCACTTGCCGTTCGCACGCCGCTCGGCGTCATCATTCACACCGGCGACTTCAAGATCGACCAAACTCCCGTCGACGGCGCTCCCTTCGATCTCCACACCTTCGCCCGCTACGGCGCCGAAGGCGTCCTCGCTCTTTTCAGCGATTCCACCAACGTCGAGCGCCCCGGCTTCACTCCTTCCGAGCGCGCCATCGTCCCGCGCATCGAAGAACTCTGCCGTTCCGCGCCGCGCCGCGTCATCCTTTCCTGTTTCGCTTCCTCCATCCATCGCATTCAGCAAGTGATCGACGTCGCTGGACGCGTCGGCCGCAAAGTCGCTTTCGTCGGCCGCAGCATGGTCGACAACGTCGAAATCGCGCACTCCATGAATTACTTGCGCATTCCCGACGGCATGGTCGTCCGCCCGCAAGACATTCGCAACTTCGATCCCAAGCGCATCGTCATTCTCGCCAGCGGCAGCCAGGCCGAACCGATGTCCTCGCTTTCGCGCATCGCCGTCGACAATCACCGCTTCGTCACCGTCGACGAAAACGACAGCGTCATCCTTTCCGCGCGCATCATTCCCGGCAACGAAAAAGCCATCTTCCGCATGCTCGACCACATGTTCCGCCGCCGCGCGCTCGTCTATTACGACAATTCCGCCGGCACGATTCACGTCTCCGGCCACGCCAGCCAGGAAGAACAAAAACTCGTCCTCCAGCTCGTCAAGCCGAAATATTTCATTCCCGTCCACGGCGAATATCGCCATCTTTTCCGCCATGCCGCGCTCGCCCATCAACTCGGCTGCGTCTCCGGCGAAATCCTGCTCCTCGAAAACGGCAAGTGCATCGAATTTACCGCAGGATGGAGTTCGTCGCCGCGATCCAGTAACCGCCGGCCGCGTCTGCGTCGATTCTGGTTCTCTCGAAGAAATCGAAGAAGTGGTGATCCGCGACCGCAAGCATCTCTCCGAAGACGGCATCGTCGTGCCCATCATCGCCATCGACAAACATACCGGCAAAATGGAATCGCAGCCGGAAATCGTCACTCGCGGCATGTTCAGCGACAATGGCCAGGAATTAATCGCCGGCGCCCGCGAAGTCATCCTGAAGACCGTCGAACAATCCAACGCCGAAGAAAAATCCGACTGGGGCGTCATCAAGGAAAAAATCCGCGTGGACCTGAAACGCTACATCAATAAACAAACGTCCAAGCGCCCGCTGATCCTGCCGGTAATCCTGGAGATTTGAACTTCGTTCATAAGGGTGATCTGGCCGCCGTCAGGGTTTTGGCGTCGCCGCAGCCGCCGTCGCTGGCGCCGCTGCCTCGGATACCACGAGGTATTCGTATTTCTTCCCGTCCGCTTTAAACTTCATCTTGTCTTTTTCCAGCGTGAACTCCACGCTCGTGTTCACCGGAATCAACGCCTTATCCGCCGGCTTCTCCTGCCGCACGTGATACTCGGTCGTCTCCGTCCGAATCACATATTCCTGGCAAAGCACCTCCGCCGTCTGTTTCTTCTTGTTCACCTGCGACCCGCAGGCCACCGAACTCTCCGCAATAATCGTCCCCGCCTGCGGCTCTTTCGCCGCCGCCGGAATTCCTGCCAACACCACTACCGCCGCCAGCATCAATGTCTTTCTCATTCTGCCTCCCGAAACTGGCCGGACTGCCTCACCTATCTCCCACTTCTTCAGTCCGGTCTGCCACCATTCATTCCTTCACGCCTGCGCCGCTATTCGTTTCCGCCGCCGAACAGCCGCAGCACAACTCCCGTCGAGATCCAGTAGTTGGTCTGATGAGCGTTCGTCCCGAACGCCGTCCTGTAATAATCCACGTCCAACAAACGGATTTCCCACCGGCGTGTTGGGCGGTAGTCCAAGCCGCCTCCCACTTTGTAAGAAATCTGGCTGCCCGTGGATGTCACGGATCCGCCGGTGCCGCTAATGGTGGTCTTCATATCCGACCCTCCAATCAGCGCTTCACCAAACGGCGTCAGGTTCCACCGGTTTCGCCGCGCGGTAGTAAAACCGTGGCCCGTAATGATTTCCATAGAGCACGGTCTTGGTGTTGCCGTTCGTCACCAAGTTGTAGCTCGTGTCCGCGCTCACTTGCAGCCACGAGTTTGCGTTCCAGCCAACGGAACCCAGTCCGCCGACCAAATTGCTGCCCGTTCCCGTGCCTCCCAAGCGATCGAACGAGAACCCTCCGAAAAGTTCCAGCAATGGTGCCTGCCGTCCGCTCGGCTGAGGCTTCTCCCAACGATCTCTCATGTCCACCGGCCGAACGGAAGGCGCCGGCTGAATCGGCGCAGGCTGCGCCGGTGCAGGTGCAGGCTCCGCTGCGCTGCCGGGGGCTCAGGCTGTGCCGCTGGTTGAGCAGCCGCAGGCTGCGCGTCGGCAGGCGGAACATCCGCGGCTGCTGGCTGCGCACCCGCGTTCGCCGTCTCTGTCGCCTCCGCATTCGGCGTCGTTGGAGCCGTCGGCGGCGTCGTGAAGACAGGCGCCGTCGTTACCGCCGCCGGAGCCGTGGTGGCTTGCGCTGAAGTAGGTTGATCCGCCGCTGGTTGAGCAGCCGGTGCCGCTGGCTGCGCAGGCACGTTGCCGCCCCACCCGCACTTGCCGATGCCGCGCCATTCGCCGATCCGGCGTTTGCATCCGTCGCCGCCGCCGTAGGTGCCGCTGAAGACGCCGCTGCGGCTACGCCCGTCTGCGTCGAGCTCACCACCACTTCAGCCGGTTGCGCTGCTTGAGCAGCCGCCGGTTGTGCCTGGGCCGCCGTTGGCTGCGCATCGAACGGCGTCGAGCGCGGAATCTTGGTCTTCTCCGAAGCCACTTGCAGCGACGCGGCCGCCTGCCCCGCCTTCTGTGCCGCCGGTTGCGCCGCATGCCACCTGCTGCAGCGACGTTACTCCGCGATCCTGCATGATCAAGCTCGAATAGATGAACCCGATCTGCCCATCCTTCGTCTGGATCCGCGAAAAATAAAATCCATACACCAAAATCGTAAACCGCTCCCCGCACGGCAATGTGGCCACGACCTCGGGAGTTTTCCGCGGTTTTCCGAAGACCTGCGTTGGGTCCGCATTCTTCGAGCAGTCGACGTACCCCACCTCGTCCGCCCAAGCTCCGGAAGCTGCCAGAAAGCATACCCCCATCACTATCAGCAATCGATTCCGCAACATCGCCCCTCCTCGGCTCGCCCACACCCCGAGCCCTCAAGAAGCTTACCGAGCGAGGCGCTTCCCTAGCAGATGAACCAAAGGACAGCCCGTACCAAAACAGCACTGGCCAATAGGACGGGCCCGCCCTTTTGTATCTTCTGTGGAAGTCCCGCGCCACCCGGCGGCATCAGCGCGATTTTCTACTAGAAGACCCAGCGTGGCCGGTCGTAGAATCAGAATGAGAATCGGAACATGGTGCGACTATGAGCATTTCGATAAA
Source organism: uncultured Acidobacteriota bacterium (assembly GCA_963804545.1). GTDB lineage: Bacteria > Acidobacteriota > Terriglobia > Acidiferrales > UBA7541 > Acidiferrum. Next base: position 491,595 of record CAWDQW010000002.1, on the reverse strand, counting down.
TCCAGAGCTCGAAACCAAAATCCGCGCCCTAGCTGAGGCTGAAGGGCTAAGCATCGAGGCTTATCTAGAGCGACTCGTTCAGACTGACCGGCAGGCGAGCGAAGAATTGGAAGCGCTCGCTCTTGAGGGGCTCGAGTCTGGTGCTCCGATCGAGGTCGGTCCCTCCTACTGGCAAGACAAGCATCTCCAACTCGATGAACGCCTGGAGAAGACCGAGACCCGGTGACCGCAATGTATGCCGTCCGCCCAAGGGCGGACCATGATCCTGACGAACAAGCTTATTACTTTGCGACCAACGCAGGGCCGGAACTCGGGCATCGATTTCTCCTCGCCGCGCACGAGACATTTAGCCTGCTCGCTTCGCAGCCGGAAATGGGTTGGCACGCGAGGCTCAAAAATCCCCTTCTTGCGTCCTTGCGAGTTTTTCGCGTGTCGGGCTTTGAGAAATGTTAGTGCTTTATCGCCCCAGCCCGGATGGAGTGGAAATCCTTCCTGTGATTCACGGTTCTAGAAATACTATGGCGCTATTGCGTCGTGAAGGAGTTGAGTGAGCGACGGCTTCCGCTCGCAAGGCCGCGCAAGAGCCAAAGACCGGACCGTGAAAATAGCAGCGATGCGGCACCCGGCGCGCGAAGCTGCCGAGCGCCGCAGTGTGGGCACTTTAACGCACGAACCTGGGCCGCTCCTGCTGATCCGCAACCTGTGCGACGGTAAGGAAGATCAGCTGCACAATCCTTTGCATCTTCGGATAGTTGATGCGCGTCCAGGTATCGTTCTCGGTGTGGTAGTCCGGTTGTGCTCCGGTGTTGAAAAGCACTTGGGGTATACCGCGAGTAGCAAACCAAAAATGATCGCTGCGCGCAAACCAGTGCTCCGGATCGCGCGTATCCGTCTTGAAGTCCAGCTTCAGGCCAATGCCCTTGTTTTCCTGTTCGATCACTTTTCGAAGATCCGGGTTGTAGAGCGTCCCGACAACGTTCACCATGTTGCGGCTTTGTTCCGCTGTGGTATTCCAGGTCAGCGACTCCTCATCTCTTCCGATCATGTCCATATTTAGATTTGCCACGGTGTCCGCGAGAGGGACGGCCGGATGCTCGATGTAATATTCCGAGCCCAACAGTCCTTGTTCCTCGGCATCAAAACATACGAACACCAAGCTCCGTTTCGGCTTGAGCCCCGCCTGAACGAATGCCTGCGCGACTTCAAGTGTCGCCACAACTCCCGAAGCATTATCATCCGCTCCCGCGTAGAGCCGCCCTGAAACTATCCCCATGTGGTCATAATGCCCGCTCACAACCACGTATTGTTTCTTCAGCTGTGGGTCCGAGCCCTCCAGAACGCCAATCACATTTCGACCCTTGAACAGCTGATGCGACTTGAAGTTCTTTTCAGCCCTTACCGTGACTCCCGGCAGCTCAAAGGAGCTTGGCCGTAACGTTTCGTCGATTTGCTTTTGTAGACCCTGCACGGATTTTCCGGTACCTGAAAGCAAGAAATCCGCCGTTTCCGTCGTTATCATCATCACCGGAAAATCCCACAGCCCGCCAGCCATCGAGTAATTCGGCTGCGGCAGCGTGTAATTCGGCGGAGCGCTCGGCACTCTCGCTTCCTTAAACGTGAACACAGGGTTCACAATCAACACGCCCGCCGCGCCCGCTCGCCGAATTTGCTCGATCTTAAACCAATCGTACGAATGGTAGGTGTCCCAACGCCCGCGGAATTTCGAATTCGGATCTTCCGCTTGCGGTTCTCGCTCCAGAACCATCGCAATTTTGCCGTGCAGCTCCACTCCCGCATAATCGTTGTATCCGTATTCCGGTGCGTTAATTCCATACCCCAGAAATTCGATCGGCCCTTGCGCGCTCTCCGATTTCACTCCCTCAACCCACCACGGAGAGAAATCGTGTCCTGGCAGAAAACTCTTCTGCCGGCTGCCAACAGTAGCTTCAAGAACCGCGGGCTTCTGCGCATCTGGCCATGCGCTCTCCAGATCAAATGTCTGGAAATAAGTATTGTCTTCTCCTCCCGGTTTCAGCCCCAGCCGCATGAATTCCGACTGAATATAATTCGCCGCGATGGCATGCTCGGGCGTACCGATCAATCGGCCCGCCATGTCGCTGTTTGAAAGGAAGAACATTCTGGCGCGAATGTCTTCCAGTTGAATGTTGTTGGCCGCCGCCGCGGCGTCTCCCACCGGATTCCCCGCGGCCTGCGCGGTCATTGACGCGCTTAACAGGGCAACCAGGATCGCATTTTTCATTTCAAATCCCTCCGGCCCCGCCGTGCCATCCCGAGGGCCCGATAAGGTGCCAAACACTAACCCAGAAACGCTCAAAACTCGAGCGCCGTACGTTTTCCACACTTTTGCACAATCTTGGCAATCCCGCTACCCCCCGCTAACCCCTTCCATCCGCTCGACTTTCCTCTTTTAACCGAATCCACCCGGCCAGATGCCGCGGGGGGCGGTTTCACACCCGGGAGTTTTGGCTCATGAACTGCGGCCTAGGTAGATCGCTTCCTCATAAGAGCAGATTAAAAGCTATCCTCACCGCGCCCTGCCAGCAGCCTATTTCGCACTCGAAGGTGTGAAATGAAGACTGAAGGAATATAGGAGCAGATTCACGCGCGCTTTGTAGTCCGCGGCAAGGGAGATAGCCAACGTTTTGCCGCTGCCCGTGCGCTGCACGGTCACTTGTGCCGGTTCAAGCGGAATATCGTGTTCCTCGGCTTTGTGGATCACGGCGTTGCGCAGGTCCTCGTCGGAACTAGGAGCCTCAAGTCCGATGCGCGGGCCGCCCTGCGCCGCGATGTCCCGCATGTCGGCTTGCAGTTCAATATTGGCGATCTCGCAGGAGGCGATTTGCCAGCCAGCCACGACGGCCAGCCCCAGAATGGCCAATCCCAAGATGAGTTTCGCTTTCCCCATAACGAAATTCCCGTCTCGCCAGCTTCCCAGCCGTATTTTATTCCGAGTCGATCACTCACGATGGCATTGGGACCAAAGCAGTTGCCAATTGGATAGCCCGTGAACCGCGCAACGCCGCGGCACGTTCCTGGGCGTATGTTGGGACCGAGCGTATACTGAGACTGCGCGGGGCCGGACGCTTAGGAGGCCTGTCTATGGCAACGAACAAGGAAGAATTTCTGGCAAAGGTCAACCGCGCCCACGCCGCCAGAATCAAAGCAGAAGAGTTTGTCCTTGCCGGGGGAGACCTGAAATCGGAGGCGGCAGCGCCCCTCGGCATCGAAATGCTCGAGGCATGGAATGAACTGGCCACGGAATTCGCCCACCCGGTCTTGAAGAGCATCAGAGAAAAGTAGCGCAGGCGCGCGGCCGCCTCGTAAGTCCGCACGGAAGCCTCTGGGCGGCCCATCCTTGTGGTTTTCAAGGATGGCGCTGTCTTCCGCTACCCTCCCCCTTATCCGCAAATTTTGCTCTGAACATCAAACTGTCGGCTGTCGGCGTTCTAACACTTCCACTTACATAGTGAGTAGCCAGGCGGCGATTGCGGGGACTCTATCGTTTCCATATGAGGTAAATACCTACCACATTTGTGGTAATATCTAACCATATGTTTGAACTACGATCCAAGGCGAGGAGAAACCTGCTGGCCTATTACTTCACAAACCCCGCGGCCCGGCTCCATTTGCGGGATCTCGCGGAGCGATTGAAAGTCGATCCGTCCAACCTCTCAAAAGAATTGGGACGGCTCGAGCGCGAAGGGCTCTTTCGCGCGGAAGTGAGCGGCCGGCAAAAGTATTTTCAGCTGAACCCAGGCTATCCCCTGTTCAAAGAGGTTCGCAGCATCGTTGCGAAAACGATTGGGGCTGTGCCCTCGATTGCGGCGTCGCTCAAGAAAATCGATGGAATCGACGAGGCCTATTTGTATGGCTCCTTTGCGCGCGGCCGGCAGGGCGCGGCCAGCGACATCGATGTGCTCGTGCTTGGGACTCCTCGCGCTGATGCTCTCGCCGAGGCAGTCAGAAAACTTGAGCGGCAGCTTGGGCGAGAAATCAACTACACCGTTTTGGCGGTCCAGGAGTTCAAGTCTCGCCGGGATCGGAAAGATGCCTTTCTTGCAAATGTCTGGCACAATCAACGCGTCACTTTGATCGGGCCAGATGAAAAGGCTCAAACCACACGTCATCAATTGGGCGCAAATCGATCGATTCCTCCCAAGCGCCGGTAAGAAACCAGTCTCACGCCGTCTACATTCGACCCCTTAAAACGACCTTTCAACCCCCAAATTCGACCGTTCCATGTAATTCACTTTACCTCGCAGTACTCGGATGCTATCATTCCCTATGTTCCGCTCGAAATCCGTCTCCGGACTCGTTCCCTCTCTCCATCTTCTCTCTGATCCATCCACGCACTCTCGGACCTCCGCGGACTTCGTGCCGACAGTATTCAGTTCCCCTTCCGTCTCTGCTTCATCTTGCTGCTGCGTCAATCCACGTTGCATCGCGCGTCAAAGATTGACCCGTGTAACTCCTTTCCCTGCCGCTCTTACAGGCTCCGTGCAACTTGCTGAAAATCCAGCAACTTTAAGTCTTGCATTTGCCACTCTTACGAACCGCGTCAAGCATAAGTCCTGTGTTTGCCACTCTTACAAAAAACACCGGGGGGTGGGGTCATTCTCCTCGACGTCCAGCTCCCGCTTTACGCCCATTCCCTTCTCACTTTTTCCACACCTGGTAAACATCCAGCACGCAGCAACTCCTGCAACTCCAATCCTGTCATCGGTTTACTGCACAGTTTATGCACACCCGGGGGGTGCGCCGAACCGTCGTCTCTCCGAGTCCACCGGTCGCTTCCCCGGCCACCTCTGCATCCCGTCGACATACGGCCTCGAACGTAAGAAGATGATGCCATGACCCTCGAGTGCAAAGTCGTCTTGGTAGCTGGCGGAACTGGCGGCTTGGGCCGCGCGGTCAGCCTGGCTTTTGTCGAAGCCGGCGCTCGCGTCATCGTCACGTTTCAACGCCCCGGCGATTTGGACGACTTAAAGCGCAGGGCGAGCGCGAAGCTGGTCGCCGCGGACGGCTCCTCGCTCGATGGCTTCAACGTCGACGTCACGGACGAAGCGGCGGTGGCGAAACTGATCGACGGAATTGTCCAGCGGCACGGCAGGCTCGACTGTCTCGTGAACGCCGTCGGAGGCTATGCCGGCGGAACGAAACTCTGGGAGTTGGAGACGAAAGTCTTCGAGCAACAGCTCGCGCTGAACTTGCGCGCAGGATTTGTCCTGGCGAGGGCGGCCGCGCGCGTCATGGTCAAGCAAGGAAGCGGAGCCATCGTAAATGTCGCGTCTAAAGCCGCCGTGGATCACGCCGCGGGAGCGTCGGCCTACGCTGCATCCAAAGCCGCGGCTGTCGCCATGATCGACTGCCTGGCCGCCGACTTGAAAGGCACCGGCGTTCGCGCCAACTCGATATTGCCGAGCATCATAGACACGCCTGCAAACCGCAAAGCGATGCCCAAGGCGGACTTTGCAAAATGGCCCAAGCCGGAGGATATTGCCCGTGTCATCTTGTTTTTGTGCAGCGAAGACGCCAAATTAATTCAAGGCGCGTCCGTGCCCGTATATGGAGATAGCTGAGAGCCACTGAGAAAAAGCCTTGATCTGTAGGGGCGGGGCTTGCCCCGCCCTTTTGGCAGCGCCGCAAACCCAGCGGCAAGCATCCAACGGTCGCACCGCAGGAGGAAAGCAAAATGTCGATAAGACCAGTAAAGCGGCTCGTAGCCGCCAAACCGACAGTAGAAGGCGCCGGCGTTCATCTGCGCCGTGCCTTCGGATTCGGCAACACAACCGAGTTCGATCCCTTCCTCCTGCTGGACGACTTTCGCAACGACGTCCCCGAGGATTACCTCGCCGGTTTTCCCTGGCACCCGCACCGCGGCATCGAGACGATCACCTACGTCCTTGCTGGCACTGTCGAACACGGCGACAGCATGGGCAACCACGGCGAGATCGCCTCCGGCGACGTACAGTGGATGACCGCGGGCAGCGGCATCATTCATCAGGAGATGCCGAAAGGCGATCACGCCGGGCGCATGCACGGCTTCCAGTTGTGGGCGAATTTGCCTGCCTCGCTGAAAATGACGACGCCGCGCTATCAGGAAGTGAAATCGCAGGAGATTCCAGAAATTAAGGATGACGACGGGACTCACGTCCGCGTGGTCTGCGGAAATTTCTGGGGCCAGAGTGGGCCCGTCGATGGCATTGCCGCGGAACCGATTTATCTGGATGTGTCTGTGCCGCCTGGCCGCAGAAAGACTCTGCCGGTGGGCACCACGCGCCATGCCTTCGCCTATGTATTCGCGGGCTCGGGAAAATTTTGCAACGCCTCGGAACCTCTCGCCGTTCCGACCGAGTCCGTGGGATGGCTGGATACCGCGCCACCGACCGCCGCGGATAATCGCTCCCTGATTTTATTTGATCGAGGCGACGAGGTGATGGTGCAAGCCGGCGACGAGGGGATTCGTTTTCTCCTCGTATCAGGCAAACCGCTCGAAGAACCAGTGGCTTGGTACGGACCCATCGTGATGAACACGCAGGAACAGCTCCAGCAAGCGTTTAAGGATTTAGAGAAAGGCACATTTTTGAAGGGGCAGAAATAAAAGAAATAAGGGAAATTGAGGATAGACAGGAGGCCGCCAAGACGTAGAGGATAGTAAGTAGCAGAAGAGAGGTGATGAACATGCGTCGATGGCATAGGATAGCGGGGCTGGCATTAGCGGCGGCGATGGTCGTGGGTGGCTGCTCGGGCGATTCGGCGGAACGCGAAAAAACGATTCGAGAGGAAGCCGCGAAAGCCGCGGCCCAAGCCAAGCCCGCCGTGGAAGAGGCCGGGCGCGCCGTGAAAGCGGCCGTCGACGGCGCGAAAGAAGGCTGGGAAAACGGCGCAAAGCCAACGATTGATCTCAATTCCGCCAGCGAAGACGATTTAACCGGATTGCCGGGCGTTGGCAAGCACGAAGCCAGGCGCATTATGGCGGGTCGGCCCTATCACGACAAGCACGACCTGGTTAGCAAAAAGATTTTGAGCGCGGCAGCGTACGAGAAGTTGAAAGACGACGTTAGCGTGAAGTAGCCGCGACGCGCGGCCCTTCATTGTTCGCGCAGAGCGACGACGGGATCGACGCGAGTGGCGCGGAAAGCAGGAACGTAGCTGGCCACGAAAGCCACGAAAAGAAGTAGGGTCGAGACGGCAGAAAGTGTCACGAAGTCGGTGGACTTCACTCCGTAGAGCATGGAGCTCAAGGCCCGGAACAGCAAGAACGAAAGCACAATTCCCACGGCCGTTCCGATAAGCGCCATGTTCATTCCCTGCTTCAGGATCATGCCCAGCACGTGGGAGCGCTGCGCTCCGAGCGCCGTGCGAATACCAATCTCTTGCGTGCGCTGGCTGACGGAATAAGAAACGACGCCGTAGACGCCGACCGAAGCGAGAATCAGGCCGAGAACACCGAAGGTGCCGACAAACATGACGCCCAGGCGCGCGGGAAAGAGCGCTTTGCCGTATTGGACTTGCGTATCCATGGTGCTGACGTTGAAGACGGGCAAACCGGCATCAAGCTGGCTGATTTGATCGCGGACGGCGGCGACGAGCCGCTGCGGATCGTCCAGCGTGTGAACGAACAAAGTTCACTCCGGAATTGTAGCTTTGCGCCAATGGGAAATAAGCGTAAAGCTGCGGCTTTTCGTAGAGAAAAAGATATTTGCCGGTGCGCGTGACGCCAACGACTTGGATGGGTGGGCCGTCTTTTTTAGTACGAAATACTTTGCCGATGGGATCCTGGCCAGGCCAGATTTCCTTTGCGAAGGTTTCGTTGATGACGGCGACATGGGGAGCTTTGGCGTTGTCGGCTTCGGTAAATTCGCGGCCCTGAATGACGGGAGTGCCAGCGGTGCGAAAATAGCCAGGCTGGACGCTGTCGTCAAAAGTAGATTCCATTTTTGATTTGTCGTCCGTCGGCTGGCCTTCAGGGTAAATGTTGTCGAGCGAATTTTCGTCGCCCATAGGCATGTAGGAAGCAATGGCGGCGTCGCGAACGCCGGGCAGCGAACGCACGCGCTCCGTAAGTTGCTTGAAAAACTGCTGGCCGCGCTCTTCGCTATAGCCTTGCAGTCCGACGTTCATGGACATCAGAAGGGTGTGATCGACACGAAAGCCCATGTCCACATTGGCCGAGTTCCGAAGGCTGCGAATGAAAAAGCCGGCGCAGGCAAGAAGAAGCATACAAACCGCGACTTGCGCGACAACCAGCGCATTGCGAAAACGATGATGGCCCGCCGAAGCTCCACCCGAGCGGCCGCCGGCTTTGAGCGTATCCGCCAGATCCGAGCGCGAGGCCTGCAGCGAAGGAACCAAACCGGCGATCATCCCGGTTATGAGCGCGGCGAGAAAAGTGAACGTGAAGATTCGCCAGTCCATGCGCAAATCAAATAGTTTCAGTGGTACGTCGGTGGGGATGCGGACGGACATCAACGCCAAGGCAGCCCAACGTGCAAAAACGAGACCGAGCAGGCCTCCGAAGACGGACAGCAGAACAGTCTCCGTTAACATCTGGCGAATCATGCGGCCGCGAGTAGCGCCGAGAGCGGTGCGAGTGGCGAATTCTTTTCTGCGGCCGTTCGCGCGGGCGAGAATGAGATTCGCGACGTTGGCGCAAGCGATGAGCAGGACGAGGCCAACAAGCAGCATGAAAACGAAAGCCGCCGTGGACATGAAGCCGGCCACCAAGCCGGGCTCCGGCCGGGCTTTGAGCTCCGGAATAACGAGCAACGTCATGCCCTTGTGCGAATCCGGAAATTCCTGAGCCAAACGATGATCGAGTGGCTCGGCGGCTGCCATGGCTTGCGCAACGGTCACGCCGGGCTGGAGCCGGCCAAGAACGCGAAGGTAGGAGGCGCCGCGATTGTTGAGGTCGTCGCTCTGATTCGGGTCGAGAAGGCCCATGGTGGTGAGGGGAATATAGAAGTCCGGCTCGAGGAAGTAGTACGCGCCGCGAAAGTTCTCAGGTCCCACGCCGATGATCGTGAAAGCATGGTTGTTGACGAGAACGGTGTGGCCAACGACGGAGGGATCGCCGCCAAATCGCTTCTGCCAGAACTTATAACTGAGGACCATGAGCGGATCTTTGCCGGAAACCCAGCCCTCGTCCGCGGCGAACGTACGGCCCCGGACCGCCTCAATGCCCGAGCATGGAAAAGTAATTGCCGCTAACCATTTCGCACCAAGCGCGCTCGGGACGTCCCTCGGCGCCAAAATTCACGGGATTAGGGCTATAGGCAATCAGGTCGGAGAAAACCGTCTTAAGGTTTCGATAGTCCTGGAAATCCGGATAAGAAAGGTTAAGAGGAAAATCGAAACTAGGCGTCTTGGAAGCGAGGACGACGAGTTGCTGAGGGTCTTTGACAGGGAGCGGCCGCCACAATACGCCATTGAAAACGCTGAAGATGGCGGTGTTGGCGCCGATCCCGAGGCCGAGGGCGAGCATGGCGATGAGCGTGAAGCCGGGACTCTTCCAGAGCATGCGAAACGCGTAGCGCAGGTCTTTCCAGAAAGTTTCCATGGGTCATCCCCTCGCGGACGTCTATAGAAGTAACGACGGAGCACCCCGAAAGGTTCCATCCGAACTGCGCGGATTCGAGAAAAAGAGGGGAAAGGGGTCGCTCGGGCGGTCGGCCGGAGTTCGATTAGGCAGTTGAGGAGGAAGGTCGGGGAGATTTATCCGCTTGCGGATGCGGACCTTTCAAGAGGAGAATGCGCAGCGTGAAAAACCTAATCCGGCTCGCGCTTTTCTGCCTGCTCGCCACCGCTTGTTTTGCCCAAAATAAAACAGAGGATGCCGCCAAACCGGCGCAGTCCCTTGCAGAACTCCAGAAACAATTGGAAAAGATTCTCGAGGACACGCACACACCGGGCGTGTCCGTCGCGATCGTGCACCGCGACGGCCCCGAGTGGATTGCGGGGCTCGGAAAATCAGATGTAGCCGCCAACCGAGCTACAACTGCGGACACGCAGTTTCGCATCGGCTCGACGTCCAAGGCCTTCGCGTCGCTCTCCATTCTGAAACTGTCGAATGAGGGCAAGCTTTCGCTGCAAGACGCGGTGCATAAACTAGCTCCCGAGGTTTGGTTTGAGAATCGCTGGGAATCCACAGACCCTGTACGTGTCGTTGATCTTCTGGAGCACACCACCGGCTGGGACGACATGCACCTGCGGGAATACGCCAAGGACGATCCTGCGCTGAGCCTGCGCGATGCGCTTGATTATGACCACCACTCGCGCATTTCCCGCTGGCCGCCAGGCACGCGCATGGCCTATTGCAACTCCGGGCCCGCGGTGGCCGCGTACATCGTCGAGAAAATCACCGGTGAAAAATTCGAAGACTACGTCGGCAAAAATTTCTTCGATCCTATCGGAATGAAGACGGCCACGTATTTTAAGCCGACTTCAGGAATGCTGACGAACCTCTATCACGCCGACGGAAAGACTACGTATCCCTACTGGAACGTGGAGTATCGTCCGGCAGGGTCGATCAACGCATCGGCAAAGGACATGGCGGCCTACGTCCAGTTCTATCTGAATCGCGGCACTGTGAATGGCGTGGAAGTGATTCCCGCAGCTTCCATCGATCGCATGGAGATGCCGACGCGCACGTGGGCGGCACAAGAGGGGTTGAAAGCCGGATATGGCTTGAGCAACTACTGGAGCATTAACGAAGGATTCGTGTATCACGGGCACGACGGAGGCGTCGCGGGAGGCCTGACCGAAATGGCCTATATGCCCGAATTTGGCGTGGGCTATTTTTACAGCATCAACGCGGCCAATGGCGGTGCGTTTGAAAAGATCGGCAAGACCATTCGCGCCTACATGACGCGCAATCTGCAAAAACCGACACCTCCGCCTAGTCGCTACCGTTATCTGCCAACGCTGCCGCATATGCCGGTTGGTACCAGCCAGATTCGACGCGCTCAGAGTTGACTCATTTTCTCGAACGCTTGTTGGGAATAGCCCGGGTCCGTTTTGAGGACGGCAAACTCCTCGTCAGTAATCTAGGAGAAAGAAATATAGTCTTCGTTCCTGTGACGGACACACAATTCCGTTCGGACCGCAAAAAAGGCCCCCCATCCCCTATAGCCACGGTTGAGTTGCTCACGCCAAACGCGGATGGCCAATTCATTCAGCTCGGCGCCGGGGAGCAGACGATAAAGCGCATCCCCGCGTGGTTCGCGATCTCCGAGATCATTCTCACTTGCTGGTTCTTGCTGGCCGTCATCCTCGTGCTCCTGTATGCACCGTTTTGGATTTTGGGCGGACTAAGCAAAACGCGCCGGCGCCCGGCGGAGCGTGGCATGCGTTTGTGGCCGCTCATCGCGGTGCTGAGCTTGACTTGCAGGCGTGTTCATCTTCAACGCGGCCAGCGATGATCTGATTCCGCGGATGGGAAATCTGACGGTGTGGTCCGCTTCCTTCTTTCTAGCGACCGTGGTTTATGCACTCGCCACACTTGCCGGCGCCGTGGCCTTGTGGCGCGCACCGGAAGAAGGCGTGCGGACGGGCGTGCGCAGATTTTCGGCGGTTGTCGTCCTCGCACTTCTGATCGCCGCCGCATACTTTGCCTATTGGGGAATCATCGGTCTGCGCACCTGGGGATAAGAATTCGGCCAGCTTCGAAAACACTGCGGGAACACCCGGAATTGAGATCGGCGAAGGGCGCGTTGGTTTGTCGCTGGCATTCCTGTCCAGTCACCGATTGAGTAGGCCTTCGCGGAGTCAGCCATCTCCGCTTCCGGTTCGCACAGTCGTAACGACCGCGGTGAAACCTTCTTCCCGCTCGCGCGTGTATTCATTGTGCGACTCACCCAAACAATTGTTCCTGATGGAAGCGCCCGGAGCAAGCAAAATAGAGACCAGTGCGGGGCGGTCCGTCTGCCGTTCAGGGGCAGGTGGACTCGGAACCAGGGAACCGGGCTATCGAAACGTCGCTTTGTTGCTGGAACTCATGACACGAGACCGTTGGCATCGACGCAGATAGGTGAGCGTGTGCGAGAAGCGGCTGGACAACTTGACCTCAGTGCGAGCCGCCGGAGTTCTGGCGGCAAAAAAGTTCTCGTCATTCTGGCGATTATCCTCCCGGCCCTACTCGCTGGCGCCTCGCTTCGCGGCCGGCCAAGCTACGCACTGACAGCCTTCGGCGATTTGAGCCAATTCTTCCTGCTTGCGGCAACGACTTTTTTCTTTACCTGGAAAGCGCTTTCGACGCGAGGCACACCGCGAGCGTTCTGGCTCTTGATGGCGCTGGGGTTCGGGATGTGGTCGGTAAATATGTTTTTGTGGGTCTATTATGAAGTGTGGTTAAACCAGCCCGTTCCGTCGATACCGATCGGCGAGTTCCTGCTCTTCATCAAACTTGTTCCGATGCTTGCAGCGCTGGCGCTGGAGCCAAACAATGACAGCCCGGATCGTCCGCGCGTGCTGGGGCTGTTCGACCTTACTTCCCTGCTCGTTTACTGGACGTACGTTTATCTTTTTTGGGCCATGGCCTACCTGCTGGCTGGAAAGGATTTGGCGAGTTACAACAGCCAGTCGGACATTGTCGACGCGGTTGGAAATCAAGTATTTGTGGTTGTGCTGGCGGTAGTGGCCTATCGAAGCCGGGGGCGCTGGCGGGGTTTCTACTTGCATTTTCTGGGCGCCATGGCGCTATACGATATCGCTTCCATCTTGATTAACCGCGCCATCAACTCCGGCCGCTATTTTACGGGCAGCTATAACGATGTGCCGCTGACCGCGGCCATGGCGTGGTTATGCATATGCGGCCATCACTTGCCACGTTGAATCACCCGCAGAGGAGACGCAAGACTCGAGGCAGCCTCTAAACGAAGGGCGCCCTAACCGGCGGACAATGCTCTGGTCGGCAAGACTCTCCATGGTGGCGACGCTCTCGACTCCGGCGATCGGGCTGTGGCTTGTAACAAGTGGAGATATGCAAGATAGCGTGCGCCATTTTCGCATTCTCTTGACCTTGTTCACGATGCTACTTCTGATGATTCTGCTTTTGCTGAAGCAAGATCTTCTCAATTTCAAGCTTGGCGGATACCTGGGAGACGCATCGCAGGCCTATGCGAACTTGAAGCGTTTTGAGCATCAATTGGTACAGAACGAAAAGCTGGCATCGTTGGGCAAGCTCGTGGCGCGGGTGGCGCACGAAATCAATGGAGCGATGGCAGCGGTGGGAAAGGACGTGGGAGATTTGAACGCTCAGCGCCACCAGGCGATGAAAACCGGCAAAGGATGACGGCAAAAATCGGCGAGGCGGCGCGGCGGACGAATAGCCTGGTGGAGAACATGCTTAGCTTCGCGCAGGAGATGCCGTTGCACCGGTCATCGCTGAATGTGCGGCCGCTGTTGGAGAGCGCGGTGAACTTGACGCGCGCGGGACGACGGCACAACGTGCGAGTGGAGATTCAGGAGCAGGACGACGTACCGCTGGTCGAGGGTGACGCGAATCAGCTGATTCAAGTATTCCTGCACTTGATCGCCAACGCGATAGATGCGATGGAAGGGCACGATGGAGGAGTGCTGACCATCGCCATCCGAGCGGAGCAAGAGCATATCGAGATCGGATTTCTGGACTCGGGGCCGGGGCTGAAAGAGCCGAGGCGCGTGTTCGAACCGTTCTACACCACCAAGCCCGTCGGCAAAGGAGTGGGACTGGGGCTCAGCACGTGCTATGGGATTGTCCGGCAGCATGGCGGGGAGATCGACTGTCAAAACCGGCCGGAAGGCGGAGCCGTTTTCCGGCTGGTGCTTCCGGCGTCTGTGGCCGCAGCAGTCGAGGTGGTCTCTTGAGTTTCCTGGGAACAATGGTGACGCAGAATTGATTCGAACGATTGACACCATCTGGACGCGGATAGCGCTGGGATTGGTGATAGCCCAGATATCGGCAGCCGTCTTTCTCCGCACCGGTACGCCCCTAACGTGGCTGGGTGATACGTTTCCCTGTCTGTTGGCGCTGGTCGCGATGCTTGCTTTTCGGAGTAACCGGCGGAAATCGAATGGAGCGGTTCGATTGTTTTGGGCCTTGAACGAAGCCGGGTTCGGGATCCTGTTTCTTTCACAAGCGGTCTGGTTCTACTACGATGTTGTATTGCGCCGAAGCGCACCCAATCCGATTCTCGGGGACGGACTTTTTCTTCTTGCGCTGGTGCCTACGCTGGCCTCATTCACACTGAGACCTCATGCCGAAGGCGCTGCCGGGGACCTGCGATTCCGCCGCCTGGACTTTCTGCTTCTGCTCTTCTGGTGGGTGTGCCTGTACCTTTATTTTGCGTTGCCGTGGCAACTGGTGATCAAAAACTATCCGAATTACAATCCGGCGTACTACGTTTTAGCCCTTTCCGAACATTGCGCGGCGCTGGTGGCCGTGGGAGCTCTCTATCTGAAGAGCAGAGGCTCCTGGAAAAAATTCTACGGGCAATTCTTTCTTGCGCTGAGCGCGTTTGCGGCCGGGAGCCTTTTGCAAAATATTTTTATCGACCGGGGGCTGTACTACACGGGAAGTTTCTACGACGTACCTTGGGGCTTTTCGCTGGCTTTGCTTGCGGTGGCCGCGGCAGCAGGACGGGATCTCGAATCACAAACAGGGGAATCCGAGCTTGCTCTGCGAAACCGGGGCTTGTGGAGCGCCCGTCTGGCGATGATTGGAGTGATTTCTCTTCCTATTCTGGCCATTGCCACGGTCTTCGACCGGCACACTCCGCAAGCGATTGCTACGTTTCGCCTCCAGCTGATTTTCGGAGCGGTGCTTTTTCTGGGGACTTTGACATTTCTCAAGCTCTCTTCGATGGACCGCGAGCTGCTGCGCTTGCTGGGGTTGACGGAGTCCTCGCTGGAAAGCCTCAAGCGGGTGCAAAAGCAGATCCTGGACTCGCAGAGAATGGCTGCGCTCGGGCGCCTGGCGTCCGGCGCGACTCACGAAATCAGCAACCCGCTGACGGCGATACTGGGTTACGCCGAGCTTCTGCGCGACAACCCCACGCTTACGCGAGAAGAACTTCTAGTGGTGAAAGATATTCAAGCACAGGTTCATCTGGCTCAGGCGGCGATTAACGGAATGCGCCGATTTGTGCGCGTGGAAGCTGAAACGGAAAAAGTCCTTCCCTCGAACTAAAAGCTCACTGACATTCGAACTTCGTGGCTATGGCTTGGCCGCACTGGGGCCGAGAAACGTGGCGAAAAACCAGGTGTTGCCGAAGGGGTCTTTGACCGTGGCGGCACGGTCGCCGTACGGCGCGTTTGCCGGAGGAGTGACGCCAGCGGCTCCGGCGCGGAGGGCCTGCGCGTAAATGGCGTCGGTGTCGGGGACATAGACGTGCAAGTAGGCGGGCATGGGCTGGAACTCTCCGTGGGCTTCGTCGATTTCAAGCGTAGCACCCGCGATCATGATCGTGGCGTGAAGGACGAGGCCCTCGGGAGATTTGGCAACGCCGAGCGCTTCGGCTCCGAATGCGGCTTCGAGAAATGGGATCACGGTGTGCGCGTCGCGAAGGTGCAGAAAGGGCTGGACGGCGCGGATGCCTTCGGCGCTGGGGACCCAATCCTTGGGCGCGGCAATGTACCAGACGTTACCGAAGGGATCTTTGACGCAGCCTTGACGATCTCCCCAAGGTTGATCCGCGACGGGGTAAACGGGAGTTGCGCCGGCCTGGATAGCGCTGGCGTAAGTGACGTCCGGATCGGGGACATAAAGATGAGTGGTGGCCGGGCGCGGCGGATACTGCTCGTTCGCGTCGCTAAGTTCGATGATGGAGTCACCGATGGCGACCTCTGCGTGCATGATGGAGCCGTCGGGTTTGGGAACGCGGATGCGCTCGGTGCCCTGAAAGGCGGAGACGAGGAAATCCAAAAATTTGGCGGCGCCATGGACGAGGATGTATGGCGCAATGTTGGGGAAACCGGGACGGCGGAAAGACGGGGTTTTGGATGGCTCTGGAGCTGGCGTTGCGGCTTCGTTCATGGACGACCTCCATTGCAATTTGGATTTGAGGGCTGACTTGAACTCGGGACGCGGCAAGCTGCGCAAAGCTCGCGCAATGGGCAAGAGCTGAGCCACGGCTAGGCTGAGGGCCGGTTCGGGCCGCGGCGGCAACGCGAGGAGCACGGCGTCGATGGCGCGGTCGAGTTCTAGGGCGGGAGAGCGCTTAGGCATGGCCACCCTCCATCTGAGAGCGCAAAGTCTGGAGCGCGCGGAATTGAAGCTGCTTGATGGCGCCTTCGGTTTTTTTCAGGCGGCCAGCGATTTCCCGGATAGTGCGCTGCTCGACGAAGCGCTCGCGGATGACTTGGCGCTGAACGGCGGGAAGGTGATCGACGAGCCGGAAGAGGCGCGCGTGGTAGTCGATGGCTTCCAAGTCTGGAGTGGAAAGGTCTGGAAGCGCTTCGGGATTTTGCGGATCGGCTGAAGAGGGCTGCTCGCGGGAGGCGCGTTTGTGCTGGTCGGCAAGGCTATTCGAGGCGATCCGGAAGAGCCATGCTGAGAACGGAGCGCCGCGCCATTCGAACTCGGGAAGATTGGCGAGAGCTTTATGAAATACTTCCGAAGTGAGGTCTTCGGCGGTGGCGCGGTCGCGAACGCGGCGCGCGAGAAAATAGTAGATGCGTTCGAAATGGAGCTCATAGAGGGCTTCAAATTTCGCGGGGTCTTTTTGCGCGGCTTGGACGAGCGAACGTTCGTCCGCAGCTTGCGGCGCAGATTCTTGTGCCGGACGTCGGACCGCAACCATGGCTCTGGATATAATAACTGCCAAGAGTGGCAAAAGGTTACGCAGGCGAGATTTTAGGAGGAAATGGGGGCACGAGGGAACGCTCATCGCTCTGGACGCCTGAACTTCCCTCAGACTCTCCCGGGCTGGCGCGGCGCTTGCCTCGCGCGGCGCATGGGTATACGCTTCTGGACTGGTGGAACGTTTGCGCGCACAGGGCTGGAGGGGTTCCGCCCTGCCTTCCTTTCATAGGCGCGAATGCGCCGCCTAAGCTGCCGACTGGCAGCTGACAAAATCAATCTTATCGCGGCGGCGGGCACAAATTTCGTTGTGACTGACCACGCCACGACGATTCCGATAGGGAGGATTCCATGGCTACAGCAACAGCGGTGATCGAACCTAGTGTGAAAATCAGTGCGAATAAGCTGTTGATCAACGGACAGTGGGTGAACAGCGCTTCGGGCAAGACTTTTCCGACGGTGAATCCGGCCACGGGCGAGGTGATTACGCAAGTGGCGGAGGCCGATGCGGCCGACGTCGACAAGGCGGTGACCGCGGCGCGGGCGGCGTTCGAAACGGGCGCGTGGCGAAGGAAGCTCACCGCTTCTCAGCGCGGGGCGATGCTAAACCGGCTGGCGGACCTGATCGAGAAGCACGCGGATGAATTGGCGCAACTGGAATCACTGGATAACGGCAAGCCGTACCAGGTGGCGAAAGCGGCAGACCTGCCGCTGACGGTGGCTTGTTATCGCTACTACGCGGGCTGGGCGGACAAGAATCACGGGAAGACGATTCCTGTGAACGGAAATTATTTTTGTTATACGAAGCATGAGCCGGTAGGCGTGGTGGGGCAGATTATTCCGTGGAACTTCCCATTGCTCATGCAGGCATGGAAACTAGGGCCGGCGCTTTCGATGGGCTGCACGGTGGTGATGAAACCGGCGGAGCAGACGCCGCTTTCGGCACTGCGCGTGGGCGAGTTGATCATGGAAGCGGGATTCCCCGAGGGAGTTGTGAACATTCTGCCGGGATACGGGCCGACAGCGGGTGCGGCGATTGCTCGCCATATGGACGTGGACAAGGTGGCGTTTACCGGGTCGACGGAAGTGGGCAAGCTGATCATGCGAGCAGCCGCCGATACCAACCTGAAGCGCATCACACTCGAACTCGGCGGGAAAAGCCCAAATATCGTGTTCGCGGACGCGGACATGGATGCGGCGATCGAAGGCTCGCACTTTGCGTTGTTCTTCAATCAGGGGCAGTGCTGCTGCGCGGGCTCGCGGACATTTGTCGAGGAGAAATGCTACGACGAATTCGTGGAGCGCAGCGTGGCGCGCGCTAAGAAGCGGACCGTCGGCAATCCATTTGATTCGAAGACGGAGCAGGGGCCGCAGGTAGACCAGGATCAGTTCGACAAGGTGATGGGTTACATCGACAAGGGGAAGAAAGAAAACGCCAAGATGCTGGCGGGAGGTCACCGTGTCGGCGATAAAGGATACTTCATCGAGCCGACGGTATTTGCCGACGTTACCGACAGCATGACCATCGCGCAGGAGGAGATTTTTGGACCGGTCATGTCGATCTTGAAATTCAAGACGATTGACGAAGTGGCGGCGCGAGCGAATAAGAGCGTGTATGGGCTTGCGGCGGCCGTTTGGACGAGAGACATCAGCAAGGCGCACGGCATCGCAGACAACGTGCGCGCTGGAACGGTGTGGGTGAATTGCTACGACGTCTTTGATGCGGGCGCGCCGTTTGGTGGGTTCAAGCAGTCGGGGATCGGGCGCGAACTCGGCGAATACTCGCTCGCGAATTACACCGAAGTCAAAACCGTCACGGTAAAACTGTAAAGAATCGCTTGCCGGAAGGCTAGCTTCAAAGTAGGGGCACTGCGTGGCGCGGCCTGCATGTCAGACGGGCACGGCACGCGGTGCCCTACGTTTTTGGGACTGGTGGCGTAGAATCGCGGGATGGCGGTTACCCTGCGAGCCTACGAGCCGCATGATTTCGCGGCTCTGCACCGGCTGGATCAGGCCTGCTTCCCTGCAGGAATTTCCTATTCGAAGACTGCGCTGCGCTATTTTTTGACGATTGCGAGCGCGGATTGCATCGTTGGAGTGGAGGGCGCGCGCATCGCGGGATTCATTTTGACGGAGGAGAATCCTCCGCTCGCTCACATTATTACTTTGGATGTGGCGGAAGCGCACCGGCGGCATGGAGTCGGCTCGGCGCTGCTGGCCGAGAGCGAAAAGAACTTGGCGCTGCGCGGCGTGCGCTCCATCCTGCTGGAAACGGCAATCGACAATGAGGGCGCTGTTGCGTTCTGGAAGAGGCATGGCTATCGTATCGAAGCAGTGTTGAAGCGCTACTATCTGGGCCGGCTGGACGCCTATGAAATGCGGAAACTCTTGCCAGGCGCTGGCAAAGCGGCGCCGGCGCAAAAGGAAACCTAAACCAAATGCCTCTCTATCAGGCGATTGTCCTCGCCCTCGTGCAAGCTTTCACGGAATTCTTGCCGGTGAGCAGCACGGCACATCTCACGCTGTTTCCTTGGCTGCTGGGCTGGGCTGATCCGGGACTGGCGTTCGATGTGGCCTTGCATGCCGGTACGCTGGTTGCGGTGCTTCTGTATTTTTTCAAGGATTGGGTGACGCTGACGCTTTGCGGCTTGGGATTGAAATATCCGGCGAGCGCCACCGCCGAGGAAGTAGGGCAACACCGGAAACTCTTCTGGTACATGGTGATTGGAACGATTCCGGGCGGAATTCTGGGCGCTCTATTTGAAAAGACGATTGAGGAGCGCTTCCGCACGCCGTATGTGATTGCGATTTCGCTGATCGCCATCGCGCTAGTGATGTGGTGGGCGGATGCTAAATCACGGCTGACGAGGCCGCTCGAACAGTCCAACGTTGCCGATGCGGTGACGATTGGCACCGCGCAGGCTTTGGCGCTTTGCCCGGGTGTTTCGCGCTCAGGGATTACCATTACGGCGGGGCTCTTTCGGGGATTTACGCGCGAAGCGGCGACGAGGTTTTCTTTCCTGCTTTCCACGCCGCTCATTGCGGGGGCCGTCGTCTCGCACCTGCCCAAGCTGATCAAGCTGCACAAAGCGGGTGGGCTGGATTTGCCGCTTTCGACGTTGGCGATCAGCATTCTGGTTTCGGGAGTGGTCGGCTATTTCGTGATTGCGTTTTTTCTGCGCTACTTGCAAACACACACGCTCAAACTATTTGTTTTCTACCGACTTTTGTTTGGTATTATCGTGCTTGTTCTGGCGTTCCTCAAGGCGGGCGCGCGCTAGCGCCAACGTGCCCGTCGCACCACTCAGCCTTCCCCAGAAGCTGAGGAGAATTCCGTGCGTTTGCTGACTCCGACTGAAAATAAACGGCTCAACGAGCTGATTGGGTTTTTGTGTATCACGCTGGGCCTCTTGATGGCGCTGGCGCTGATCTCGTATTCGCCGCGCGACGCGGCACTCAACGTGAGCGCCGCGGGGCCCGATGGGGCTTCGGCGCGAAACTGGATTGGGCCGGCCGGCGCGTACGGCGCGGACTTGTTGTTTCAAGTGCTTGGCTTTGCGGCCTTTCTTCTGCCGATGGCCTTGCTGGTGCTTGGCTGGAGATGGTGCCGCAGCCGGGCAATTGATTCGCAGGTGGCTACGTTGATTGGGTATGCCCTGCTGATCCTCTCTCTCCCTTCTCTTTTGGCGCTGTTGCCTTTGCCGTCGGTGCGCGGCGCCGTTCCCGCCGGAGGAATGCTGGGCGAACTCCTCGCGCACGGTCTGAGAAGCGGCTTCAATTGGGGCGCGTATGTAATCTCGTTTGCGGTGCTGATCACCGCGATCTTCATGACCACCAGTTTTTCGTTTGCGGGCACGCACGCGTGGGCGACTGGCCCCAAGGGGCCGATTGGCGCTGTGGAAAGGCTGGGAATTTTGCAAAAAGCGGCGGCACGCTGGAGTTCGTGGAGAGAAGAACGAGAGCAAGAGCGCATGCGGCGACGCGTCGAGGAAACGAGAATTTCCGGGCGCAAGCCGGTTTCGCCGCAATCGTTTGGCACGGCCGTCGCGACGAATGAGCCCGCAAAGTCGATTCAACTGGCGGATGAGAGCGACGTTTTCGAGAGTGAGAAAGAAGAAGAAGAGAAGAAAAAGAAGCGACGCCGCGGCGGAAAGAGCCGATTCTCTTCGTAGGGCCGGAAAAAACGGTTGCGAAAAAGACAGGCGAGCCAAAAATCGCCAAGGGCAATCCCAACTACAAACTCCCCTCTCCTTCCCTGCTGCAAGAAGGGGAACGCAGCCAGAAGATTGACGAAGAGGAATTAAAGGATCGCGCGCGCGCGATCGAAGCCAAATGCCTTGAATTTGACATTCAAGGGCGCGTCACGCAGATCAATCCCGGGCCGGTGGTCACCACGTTTGAGTTCAAGCCCGAGGCGGGGATCAAGTACAGCCGGATTATTGGGTTAACGGAGGATTTGTGCCTGGCGCTACAGGCGGAATCGATTTTGATCGAGCGCATCCCCGGCAAATCGACGATCGGCATTGAAGTGCCGAACATCAACCGGCAGACGATTGCCCTGCGCGAGATTATCGAGGCGCAGGAATTCACCAATTCGCCGAGCAAACTTACGCTGGCGATGGGACGTGATTTGCATGGGCGAATTCGCGTTACCGACCTTGCGGCAATGCCGCACTTGCTGATTGCGGGTTCGACAGGCACCGGAAAGAGCGTTTTCATCAATTCGCTGATGATGTCGATTCTGTATAAGGCGAGCCCGGATGACGTGAAATTGGTGTTGGTCGATCCAAAGCGGCTCGAGCTCAATCTTTACGAGAACATTCCGCATTTGATTGCGCCGGTGGTGACTGACCCTAAGATCGCATCGAACGTGCTGCGCAACGCCACGCGCGAAATGGAAAAGCGGCTTAAGCTCCTGGCGCAGCGCGGCGTGCGCAACATCGACCAGTACAATCGGACGTTCCAGAAAACGCAATCGCTCTCGCTTTTCGACAACGTCGAGGAGAGCGAACACAAGCCGCTTCCCTACCTCGTCATCGTAATCGACGAGCTGGCCGATTTGATGATGGTGGACACCAACAACGTGGAAGAGTCCATCACGCGGCTGGCACAGATGGCGCGCGCGGTCGGGATTCACCTCATCCTGGCAACCCAGCGGCCGTCCGTGGACGTCATCACGGGCTTGATAAAAGCAAACTTCCCTGCCCGCATTTCGTTCCGCGTGGCCAGCAAAGTGGATTCGCGAACGATTCTCGATTCGAACGGCTCGGAATCGCTGCTGGGCAGAGGCGACATGCTTTATCTACCGGCCGGATCGGCCAGACTGCACCGCATTCATGGGCCGCTGGTCTCGGAAGACGAAATCGTTAGGGTATGCGACTTCTGGCGGCAGCAGGCACAAGCAAAATACAACGAGAAGCTGCTGGAAGCTCCGAAGGACGAAAACGGGAAAGAGGAAGGCGAGGCCGGCAACGATGCGGAGGCAGGCGGCGATCCGGTGGATGACGCTCTCTATCAAGATGCGGTGCGCGTGGTATGCGAAATGGGCCGCGCTTCGACGTCCACGCTGCAACGCCGTCTCCGCATTGGCTATGGCCGAGCCGCCCACTTGATCGACATCATGGAAAAAGACGGCATCGTCGGCCCGCCGGACGGCACCCGTCCACGCGAAGTGCTGAAGGGCAAAAGCTGGATGAAGGAGTTCGACGAGTCGGCGCAGTAATGCGAGCTTAGGGCCGAGCTTCCGCGAACCTCACTCTTCGTATCGCCGGTGCGACTTGCAGACAGCGGAAACCGCGCGAATTGACACAGTCGCGCCGCACCCCATACAATTTCTAAACCACAGTTGCCGGGGTAGCTCAGTGGTAGAGCGCCGCCCTGAAAAGGCGGGCGTAGCCAGTTCGATTCTGGCCCCCGGCACCACTTTTCCCCCAGAAACTGACGAGATGGCTTCGCGCTAACCGGCTCTGGCCAGGGCGCGTTTAACGGATTCCTTAAGGGCGAGCTTGGCCGAGGAGTATTCCTTTCGCGAAATTAGTCCGCGCCTTCGGTCGGCCTGCAACCGGGAGAGTTCTTGCCGCAAAGCATCGCGCAAAATATCTGACGGCCGGAGCCGTGAAGCCTCCGGCGGGATGATCCTTGCGGAAAGATTTGATTGGATACTGTGTGCCCGCCAAATCAAAAACGCACAGGCGGTCAGCAGGACGGCAGTCAGCCCGCCCAGTGCTATCGATTCAGAAAGTGGTTGCGCTTGGTCCATGCGCGAATCGATGCGGCCCATCGAGGATAAGGCGGGCTGGCCCGGTACGGGGATGACCGGGCCAGTGGTCTGCGGGGACACCTGCGGTGCGAGCGATCTCGATGAGTCTCCGAGCGGCGGGAGCGCTCCGGCGCCCGATACCTCAAACGCCGGGCCTTCGCCAGCGTCCACATGGTTCGCTGTGTGGACTTGAAAGTCGCTCCGGCCGATGGCGAGAGTCTCAAAGGCCGCCGAAGGCGACGAAAATTTCATCGATGGGGGAATCATG
Source organism: uncultured Acidobacteriota bacterium (assembly GCA_963804545.1). Taxonomy (GTDB): domain Bacteria; phylum Acidobacteriota; class Terriglobia; order Acidiferrales; family UBA7541; genus Acidiferrum. Next base: position 468,270 of record CAWDQW010000002.1, on the reverse strand, counting down.
ACGGCAAGTTGGCGGAGCGCGTATACCAGCTTTGTTCTAAAAATGGCGTGGCCCTCGTAAGGAAGGTCGTAGTTGAAGGCAAGCTTGGTGTCGCCGGGGCGCAATGGAAAGCCGACGGTATAGTGCCCCGGCTCGCCGGGGATCAGGTTTGCGGAAATCTGCGTGCCAATTTTCTCCGGGCCTGCCGCCAGAACGGAATCAAGCTTGGCATTCGCCGGCAAATAAACTTCAAACGTGCGGTCACTTGCTTGCGTCATGGGCGGGTTGGACGCGTTGTGGAGCTCATACATATCGGAAACATGCAGCAGATTGCCACTTGTTTCCGTTCGCAAAATCTCAATGCTCGCGCTGATGCCATTTACGCGCGGCGCCGCATCGGAAACCTGGATGGAAAGAGAGTCGCCGTCAGAGGCGCGCTGATCGTAGGCAACGCCTTGGTGAATCACGCGTACCAGATAGGAATATGATTTCGCCCGGTACGGCACACGAAGAGTAAAGGCTCCTTGTGCGCCAGTCTTCGCTCGGGCTTCTGCTTCCATCGCATGATCCACACGAAGAAGGATCACTTCATCGCCGGTGGCCGGCTGCTCGCGGCTAAGATTGCGCACACTGCCAGTGATGTTGTCCGCGGCCAATGCTCCAGCTGAGAAAAAAGCGACCAAGAACGTTGCGAAGAACGCCTTCGCCCGCCAGGCCCGCGCGCCGCGCATTAGGAGGCCGCTCATTCGCTCACCGCATCGGCGGAAGGAGGCGCGGCCCGGCGCGGCGGATGTCCGAACATGATGCCGGTCTCCACTTCCACCGGCTGTCCGTCGCGCAGATACGGCCTGAACCTCCACTGCGCCAAAGAATCCGAGATGGCTTTGGCCTGATCCGGAAAAGCGCTTAGAAAGTGGACGTGCTTCACCTTGCCTTCTTTGTCGATGATGATGCGTACCGGAACGGAGTTGAATCTGCGCTCCGTAAACACCGGATCGTCTCTCTCAAGGATGTTTTCGTCGCGAGCGTAGTCCTTCAGGCACAGGGGGACGTCGCCCCCACCCGTCCCCGCGATCACGCCGGCCTCTGGCGGCAGGCTTATTGCGTTCATATCCTGGATGAGGCTTTCGATCAGCTTTGTGTCACGGCTGGTGAAGACAAACTCCACCATGTGGCAGCGGACTTGCGTCGCGAGCAAGTGCCAGTGCAGTTCGGCGACGGGAGAAAAGTAGTCGAGGCGGACAAAGGAGCGGCCGGCGACGGTGACCGGCGTCGGCGCCCGCTCCACTTTGTAGTCCGCATTCAAATGCTCCTTGGCGTAGTTGATCAGTTCGAACGCGTTCCCAGACGGCGCAAGCGTGAAAAACAGATCTTGCGCGGCGATCAAAATGCTTCCCCGGCTCGCGCCCGTAAACGCATCGGCGGGCCGGATTTGCGCGAGAACGTAGTAACCGCTGTCGGAAGGTGGCGGGCCGCTGTATTTTTCGGTCCAACCCGGGGACAAAGGATACGCAAGACCGAAATAAGCGTTTTTATAAATATCCCTGGAAACCCGCCCGCCTTCCGGCAGAGGAGTCGATGTGTCGCTCGCGCTCGACCAGGCGCCTCTGACAAGAATGGTTTCCGTTGGCAGCTTTTTCGCGTCGGAGTTGCTGGAAAAGTCGCCGCCGCTTTGCGGGGCGCACTGAACGGCCCCGGCTAGCGCTGCGAAAATTTCCAGAACCACGAGAAACCGCCACGAAACGGAGTGCATATTTCTTCCCTCAAAGAAGCAATACCCCGTCGAGCCATTCTTGCCCAAGAAGTGTAAAAACCGGGCGAGGCGCTCGCACGCCTCACCCGGCCCTGTGGTGGTGGTGAAGAACTACAACGACCTCAGGAAGTTCAAAAGATCCTGCTTCTGGCTGGAGGACAGGGAAGCGAAGTTTTCTTCGACCTCCGTGGCCTCGGAGCCGTTGCTTGCGTGATCCGCGATGACGGTCAGGAGATTGGTTGTGCGGCCATCGTGCAAGAAGAAAATGCGCTGGCCGAGTCCCCAGAGCGGTGCCGTGCGGAATTGATCGCCGCCTGCCCCTCCTTGCGAGACGTTGTCCGCAAGGCTTGTGCCCATGTGATGAATCTCGATGTCCGAGAACGCGCTTACCGGCGCGCTTCCGAGCGACGAAGTGATATTCGAAGGCTGTGTGGAACTAATCGTCGGCGTGTGGCATGTCGCGCATCCGATGGCACTGAAGAGAGCCTGCCCTCGCGTAATCGAGGCTGCGCCACCGGGCGTCGTCGTGGATGGTGTTGGCGGAGCAAGCAGCCGCATAAACTCCGCGAACAAAACGATGTCGGAAGGAACTTGGGCGTTCTGTGCCGAAGGATCCGCGTTGGACGCCACGGTGAAATTGGTTGCGTCTTCCGGGTAGCCCGTCTTGGCTAAGTTTAGGCAGCTTGCGGGGAGCCCGCTTCCCTGCTGATCCTCGCCGGGCAGCGGCCGGTCTTGTCCAAAGATTTCGTTGGTGATTCCCATTTCCACGTTGTAGGCTTCGCCGGCAAAAAGCAAAAGGGATTTGTTCTGCGCTTTCCAACCGAAGCGCGAGATGGTTCCATCGTTGCCGTTGTGGTTGAAGGTGCCGCTAATCCCCAGGCTGTTGCCTGCCGCGGCCGTTTGAACGGAGATCAACGTCGAGTCGTCGATATTTTCGATCAAGCCTGCGCCGAATACCGGCGTAGGAATGCGGAAAATGATGTTGTTGGTCGACTGCGCGATGGCGAAGCTGGGCTGTGGAAGGCTGCAACCGCCTGCACCAGTTAGCCCGGAGACTACGAATAGATCTTCGACTCCACCATTGGGCGCATTGGTGTTTGGATTGCCGTTCGAATTGAAGAAAAATGGAAATCGCGCTTCGCGCGTAGGCCCGTTGGCGGTGATGAATGACGGAATCGAGTTGGTTGACCCGCTGGCAATGCCGTTGGCGATAACCTGGAACTGGGGATTGGTAGCGGCACCTGTGCCCCCAATTGTCGGCTGCGCATGACAGCCCGAACACTGGTTGAAGTTAAATCGTGGCCCCAAGCCGTTGTTAGCGCCACCGGAGACGACCTCAACTTCCTGAAAGCGCGCAAGGCCGTTCTGGAAAAACTCCAGGGAACCTGTTGGATTGTTCGCCGCGACAGAAGCGAGCGGCAGCGGGCTCGTCACCGTAGCCGCCGCCTGCCCGTTGATCGGTCCTGACCGAACGCCTGGGTCAGTCTGTGCAAATGCAATGCACGGAAAGAATATCGTCGCCCCTAAACTGAGAAACACCGCCAGCCTTATTTTTAGCATTCGCCCCCCTCCTTCCAACCGATCTTCGTGAGCGCTTCTCGCGGTTCCAGGAATCCTCCGACGCTGGCGCTCCATCCGCGGGCACACGCCCACAAAGCACATTGAACTCCGAACTTCCTGCGGGCCGTCGGGGCTGGTGGTGAAGAAGCGGCGCAGATGGCGATGTGGACTGCGACGGGCTCCCGCTGCTATCCATTCAAAGAGGTGACCGACGTGCGACACACCCGGCCACTCCGGGCCTTCGTCTTGCGCAACCGTATGCGGGGAAAGCTAGGCGCTGATGTCCACGAACGCAACGGCCTGGACCGGAATTCGAGGTGTCACTTTTCCTGTCCCTCCAGAAGGGGGCGAGGTACAGCGTAGATGGAGCAAACACCGAGAGCGAGCTTTCCCAGGATTTTCCTATTGGCGAAACCGGCGCCGTTTATCGAAACGCTTCCCGGGCCAACGATGAAAAATACCCATGCCCTCCATGGAAAAAAAACTTGTTGCATCTCCATGGAATGGCGCTATATTCCCTAGAGCGGTGCATAGTTCCTTCATCCAATTATGGTTTAGTTACTAAAAGCAAGCCCGTTGATCCATAAGGTGTATGGTGCGCCTCCAAGGTGCAAAGCGAGTGGCTATCGCAGTCCAGGTGGTGAGTTCGCATCCGCTGCTCATCCGCGCAGTTAGTGGAATCATGTCTCACCTCAAGGATTTCCCTGTGCGTGCGCTGCCGCCCGCGATGAGCGAAGCCGAGGCTCTGCGCCAGGGGAATTCACCGCGTCTTTTCATTCTGGATGCGTGTTCCTTGCACACGGACTTGGGGCCGCTCGCGGGACGCTGCCGCGCCTCCGCTCCCGGCAGCAAGTTCCTCGGTCTTCTTCCGCCGGGCGATTCCGCTCACACGGAAAAAATTAGGCTATTCAGCTGGGGCATTGATGGCTTCGTCGAGCTTCACAAGGCCTGGCAGCGAGAGTTGCCTCAAGCCATTCGCAGCATCCTGAAAGGACAGTTGTGGGTGCCTTCCGAAGTTTTGCTGGCATTCGTCAAGCAGGCGAAAGCGCTGCTGGATGCGCAGCTTCTGCACGGCCACTTTCTTACCGCGCGGGAGGGCGAAATCCTGCAGCTGCTGATGCGCCGTTTAACGAACAAGGAGATTTCCAGCGCGCTCGGCATTTCGGAACGCACCGTAAAGTTCCACGTTTCCAACATTCTCGGGAAATTGCAGCTAGAAGACAGACGAGGTTTGTCGCTCGAGAAGCTCTCGCTGAAAGAGTCCGCCTCCGAAGCTTGACGCGTTCACTTCCCTGCGGGCAAAACTGCCCCGCACAGTTGAATGGACCGTTTCTATAGTGTCCGCACCTACCGCGACGCTGGGGGCATAGGCAGAGCGAAGGCGTAGAGTACGTCCTGCACAGCAAGGATCACGTATTGGCGCCCGTCGAGTTGGTACGTCATCGGCGAAGCGTCCAATTTGCCGCCCGCGTTCAAGTGCCAAAGGGTTTTGCCAGTAGCTGGATCGAGCGCGAGCAAATTGCCGGAATTATCAGCGGTGAAAAGGAGATGCCCCGCGGTCGTAAGAATTCCCGCAATGCTTTCCCCGTCGCCGGTCTCGTGGTTCCACACCACTTTGCCGGTACGGTAGTCCAGCGCGCGCAGCGTGGAATTCGCCCATAAATTTCGGTCCCGGCCTCCCCACCCTTCCGGTTTTCCCTCGACGGTATTGTAATAAATGCTGAAGAGACGACGGCAGTTCACATAGAACAGCCCCGTCTGCGGATCGAAACTTGGCGCCATCCAATTTGTGGCTCCGTCGGAGCCGGGCTCGACCAGCGCGCCATCCGGAGTCGCGGTGGCTTCGGGCTTCGCAATGGGCCGTCCTCGAGAATCAACGCCATTCGCCCACGTCTCGTCGATGAATTGCGAAGTAACCAGATGTTCTCCGTTCGTCCGGTCCAGCACAAAGAAAAATCCGTTGCGGCTGGCTTGCGCAAGCAGCTTGCGCTGCTGCCCTCTGAATTCGGCGTCGAAGAGCACTGGCGTCTCGACGGCATCCCAATCGTGCACATCGTGCGGCGAAGGCTGAAAATACCAAACCAATTTGCCGGTGTCCGGATTCAGAGCGACGATCGAACAGGTATAGAGATTATCGCCAGGCCGTCCCTCGCCCGCTAACACGGGATTCGGATTGCCCGTGCCCCAATAGAGAAGATTGAGATCTGGATCGTACGTGCCGGTCATCCAGGTCATGCCGCCGCCGTGGCGGATGGCGTCGCCTTCCTTTGGCCACGTCTCCGAACCTGGCTGGCCTGGTTCCGGCTCGGTGTTCCAGCGCCACTGAATTTTTCCCGTTTCCGGATCGACCGATTCGAGGAAGCCGGGAATGTCCGTAACGTCTCCCGAGACGCCGGCGATGACGTGATCTCGCACAACGAGCGGCGCCATCGTCGAAAAATACTCGAGCTTTGGATCGGCTAGTTCGATGTTCCACCGCACCGTGCCATCCTTGGCGTCAAGACAAATCAAGTGCGCGTCGGGCGTCGTGAAGTACAGCCAATTTTTGTACATCGCGAGGCCGCGGTGGCCGATATGGTCGCCTTCCGATTTTCGCTCGTAGTGCCAGATCATGCGCCCAAAGCGGGCATCCACGGCCCAAACATTGTCCGGAACCGAGAAGTACAGAATGCCGTTTACTTCGAGAGGCGTGGATTTGATAACCGAACTGTGCGTCGGAAAAGCCCAGGCGAGCGTGAGCGAGCTGATATTTTCCGCATTGATCTGATCGAGCGTGCTGAAGCGCCTGCCGGAATAATCGCCGTTGTACGTTGGCCAGGTATCGGTAGGAGGCTTTAAAAGCGCGGCGGGGTCGAGCCCTTGCGCCGAAGCGATCGGCGAATGCAGCCCCAAGGCTAAGACCAGCAGTGGCAGTAGAGCCCGAGTTCGCTTCCCAAGGAGACGATCTCCCGCATAGCTGCCTCGGTGCGCCTGGAAGTCGCGCGCGCCCTTCTTCGCTTCACGGCAGTTGAGAAGCATTCCGGCTCCTGTGCTCAGAATTGTGTTTCTGTGTTTCCTACTTCAATGTTTCCAAATACGCGAAGAGGTTGTGAACATCCGCCTGCGTGAGCTTGCTAAGCAATTCGCGGTGGGCCGCAAGAGCATCCTGTAGTTCAACCTTCACTTTGTCCCGCGGGAAGGACCGGTACCATCCCGAAGCATCCTTGATCGAGACCACAAAATCATCGGCGTGCACAAGCGGTCCCTTGATTTGCTCGCCGGAGGGCAGCGTCACCACCGCGCTGATGTGCCGGCCCTCGGGGTAAAGCATGTGCGCTTCGAGATCTACAGGAGGATACTTACTGGCGATTTTAGCCAGATCGCCAGTAGACGAATGGCACTGATTGCAGCCGCCGGCGCCATTGAAATACTCTTTTCCGGCATCGGCATTGCCCGTGAGCAATTTCTCCACTGGATAACCGCGTGGTATCCCGCTCGATCTCAGGGCTTCCGCCGCGCGCGCGTGGAGAAACGCCGCGATGTCGCTAACTTGCGCATCCGTGAGTGGCATCGCCGGCATGCCTTTATCTGGCCGCCCTTGATGAATGACGTCGCCGATCAGGTCTCCTTTCACGTCGTGCGCCACAAGCGGTGAGCGGACAAGGTCCGGCCCGCGTGCGCCGGTTGCATCCGGGCCATGGCAGAAGCTGCAGACTTGCTCGAACTGTTTATGCCCGCGCTCGATGGCGGGAGCCGGAATTTCCGATTTTTGAGGCCGTGCCGGAGAGTTCGTTACCGCTACGAGAAAAAGGAGGACTGCCAACAGAACAGAAACCACAGCAACTCGTTTCACCAAATGAAAACTCTCATAGCGCATCGTAAGTATTTGCCTCGCGAACCGTAGATTCTAGCACTGAGTTTGCTGCACTGCTTCCGCTGGGTCCATCTGGTCACGCTGACACGGCAGTCTGACACCTTAAGGTGCGCAGATTCGTGACGCCAAATCCGGGGCCAACTGCTGGAAGTGGCGAACATTGAACGTATAAATTCGCTCGCAATCCGCCTCCCTGGCGCAACGCAAATGGATTGCGTCGTAAACACGTCCTCCGATCCATCCTCCTTCGGCGCACTCCCGAATGGTCTCGATATACATTTGTGGCGTGATTGTGACGACCTGAAAATAGGGCAGGATGTTCTCCTCCAAAATCCTCCAGGCTTCCGCTGGATAGACCGTTGGCCGGAACGGCGTTCGGGTGAGAACTGAGTAGGCTTCAGATAAGCCGTGGCCGCTGATGTAATTCTTCATTTTGCCGCTTTGGGCCAACTCTAGCGCGGCAAGAGCTTGGTTGTGGTGTACATGACCACCAACTGACGCTGCTACGAAAATTGTTGTGTCGAAGTAAGCCTTCATAGGCCCGATAGGTCTTTGATTCTATCGTTACGGTCATCCTCGACGAGGCTGTCCCAATCATATCCTTGGGGCAGCGTTCCAAGATGCACCCAGTTACCATTTTTCTTGATCATCGAGGGCCGCCGATCAACCGGTTTTAGAAGTACGCCTTCCGGGCGCTCCTCAATTTCCAAGTCGCTTCCCTGTCGCAGTCTTAGGCGATCCCGCAGTGGCTTTGGAAGAATGATTCTGCCAGCTTTGTCGATTCTTACCTGCATGCCATTTATAATGGCATATACCATTTGCAATGGCAAGCATCTCGCCGGCGCGGCCACGCGGCTTTCTAACGGCCATCACCCATGTTGCTGAGGGCTCCAGGCTTATCTAACGAATCAGTGGCGGCCACGCCGGTGATGAGGCGCGCGCCCCGGCTGAAAGTCAGATATTCGAAACCCCACTGCACGAACACCAGGACGCGGCTCTGAAACTCCACAATATAAATGAGATGGACAAAAAGCCACGTGAGCCACGCAAAGAGTCCCGCGAGATGAAAACCAAATATGTCGGCCACCGCTGCGGCGCGCCCGATAACGGCCATATCCCCCTTATTAAAATAGTGGAACGGCTTCGTGTCCTTCTTCCCTTTCAAACGCGCGCGAATCGTTTTTGCCGCGTAAGCTCCGCCTTGGATGGCCACCTGCGCGACACCCGGGAGCGGCTTCCCATCTTCGCCCAGCGACAGCGCCAGATCCCCGACGATGAAAATGTCGGGGTAGCCGGGAACGGTCAGATAAGGATTGACCTTGATGCGGCCGCTGCGGTCCGTCTCTGCCCTGGTCCGTTCCGCCAAGCTTTCTGCCGAACGCATTGGTAGTGACGCCGCCGGCCCACAGCACGGTTTTCGCGGGCAAACTCTTGGACTCGTCCCCGGATTTGTAGGTGACACCCTCGGCATCGATGGACGTGACCATCACGCCTTTTTTCACTTCGACTCCGAGGCGTGATACAAGCTTTTCCGCTTTCGCCGAGAGATCCTCCGGAAACGCGGCGAGCACCCGCGACCCGCCTTCCATGAGAATGATGCGCGCCTCGCGCGGATTAATGTGGCGAAAGTCGTTTTTCAGCGTCTCGTTCGCGATCTCGGCCAGCGCGCCGGCCAGCTCCATACCGGTGGCCCCCGCGCCGACAATCACAAACGTGAGCCACGCGCGCGCTTCTTCCTCGGTCTCCGAGCGCTCGGCGCATTCGAACGCATAGAGAATCTTGTGCCGGATAGCGGTAGCTTCTTCGATGGATTTCAGGCTTGGCGCCCATTCGCGCCATTCCTCTTTGCCGTAGTAGGAGGTCTGCGAGCCGGTCGCCACAATCAGCGAATCGTAGGGAAACGCTCCGCCATCGCGCAAAATCACGCGTTTGGCAACGGGATCGATGTCCGCGGATTCGCCCAGCAGAACCTGCGTATTCTTTTGACGGCTCAGCACGCCCCGCAACGGAGCGGCAATCTCTCCCGGCGACAATGATCCGGTCGCGACTTGATACATCAGCGGCTGAAAAAGATGGAAATTGCGGCGGTCAATCAGCGTGACCTCTACGGGCGCGCGTTTCAGCTTTAGCGCCGCGTTCAAGCCGCCGAAACCGCCTCCCAATATCAAGACGCGGTGTTTCTCTCCCATACCGTCCGCTCCCAGGAACACAACCTCGCACTTCGTACTATCATCTCATCTAGCGTGATTTTCATCATTACGATGAACGTGGAGTGCAAAGAGATTCGAAGTTTTTTTGATCATGCATGAGATGAAAACAAAATCGATCCCCAAGACGCCGAACCGCGAGCTAATGGAACGCAACACGCTTCGCCTGCTCTGCTCCGTGCTCGTCAAGCCCGGCACACGGCTGGAAATCTCCCGGCTCTTGCATGCCCACGATTTCCTGGATCCGCTGCGGCGAGCCGTCTTCGAAGAAATCAAGGCGGCGGGCGTGGCCAGCTCAAAACAGTTGCGTGCGTCGCTGGCGGCCCGTGTGATCAGCCGCGGTTTTCTCGATTTCAATTTGGACAAGCTGCTTGCGCCAAAACTGGCGAGCGAGACGGAAATCGAGCAGTTGTTCGAGAGCACGCTGCACCTGCTTAAGCTCGGCGGGGCCGACGAGCCAAATCTCTTTGCATCCCCCGCCGATGCCGAAGACTAGTTATCGTGCACTGACGCTCTCGAGGCGCTCGGATCTGGCGGATACATTGCCTGGTACATCTGGCAGCTGCAAAGCGCGCGGCCCAATTCTTGGATTGTGTTTCCCATCTGGCTCTTGGCAAGCATCGCCTTGCATAGCGACACTCCCAAAACTCTAGGCTGGAGGGCTGATAATCTCTGGCCAGCTACGCGCCAAGGACTGCTGATTTTCGCAGTCGTTTATCATCGGCACCCTTCTGGCAGGTTTCTGGCTTCGGCGCATACCATCGCTTGCCCCGCGCATCACGGAACCCGTGGCGCTTTTCTCAGGCTATTTCGCATTTTGTCTGTTGCAACAAGTCGCGTTCAATTCCTATCTGACGAACCGGCTCCTCTATGCCTTGCAGAAACCTCGCATAGCCGCGCTGGTAGCTGGCGCCATTTTTGCCGCGCTGCACTGGCCGAATCCCGTTCTCGTGCCGCTGACTTTTCTTGGTGGAGCGGCCATGAGCTGGCTCTTCACTCGAGAGCGCAACATTCTCCCGCTCACCGTAGGCCAAGCCATTCTAGGAACGCTGGTGTGGTGGGTTTTCCCCGTTGCCTGGCATCACGGAATGCGCGTCGGCCCCGGCTTACTATTCATTTCACCTCTTAGGATCTCGGAATTCCCGCTCGGCCCGTTTCTCGCAGGGCTATAAATTCAAGTGATCGTAATTCCCTGCTGTTCTTCGTGACGCAGCCGCACTTGAGAGAAGTTTTCCCGGCCCCGCCACACGCCGGGAATGATCGATGAACATTTCGGACAAGCGCCGTCAATGATGACGATTCTCGAGTACATCGTGCCAGGAGCGCCGAATCAGCAACTTCCCCGCACCTGGGGCAAACCGTATTCGCGCCTTCGCTGAATATATTTCCCTCGTAGACGTAGTGAAGCCCCGTCTCGCGAGCGATCGCGCGCGCGCGATGAAGCGTCTCCGGCGGCGTGCGAGGCTTATCCCGCAGCTTGAAGTCCGGATGGAACGCCGTGAAGTGCAGCGGCACGTCCGGCCCAAGATGCGTCAAAATCCATTCGGAAAGTTTGCGCGTTTCCGCGGGATCATCATTCAGCGTCGGAATCATCAGGTTCGTAATTTCAAACCACACGTTTGTTTCTTTCTTCAGCCATTCGAGAGTCTCGAGCACCGGCTGCAAATGCGTCAGCGTGGTTTTTCCATAAAAACCTTCCGTGAACGCTTTGAGATCGATATTGGCAGCGTCGATGTGGTCATAAATGTCGTGAAAAGCCTCGTAGGTGATGTACCCGTTTGAAACCATCACCGTCTTCAGCCCATACTCCTTCGCCGCCTTCGCAAATATCGATGACGTACTCGCCCCAAATGGTCGGCTCGTTATAGGTAAACGCCAGCGAATCGCAACCATGCTGCAGCGCCAGCAAAGGAACATCTTCCGGAGCGATGTGCTGCGAACGCACTTGATCCTGCCGCGACTTGGAAATGTCCCAGTTCTGGCAAAAAAAGCAGCCCATGTTGCAGCCGGCCGTACCCATGCTGAACACACGCGTTCCCGGCAGAAAATGATTCAGCGGTTTTTTCTCGATGGGATCGACTTGCAGCGCCGCAGGCGCACCGTAACCCAGGCTATATAGTTTTCCGCCTTGATTGACGCGAATGAAGCAAAATCCCGATTGTCCCGAATGAATGTGGCAATGCCGAGGGCAAAGATAGCAGTGCACGCGCCCGCCAGCCTCCGCCTCCCACCAGCGTCCTTCGTGCAATTCGTCAGTCTTCTGGAGGATCTTCAACTCGCTCACAAACGGATCCTCCTTCCACTCAAATCATACGCCTCCCAGCCCGTCGCAGCGGTCCATTTGTGCTCTTGACGATTACGTGCCGGAACAAGCAGGGGATTTCAAGCGTGATGCCGAATGCGTCGCTGGACCCGCCGCCGTTCGGCAGCCCAGTCCACGAAATTCATCATGTTCGATCGATATTTCCAGGAAAGCCGCAAAAATTTTCGCGCATCCAGATTCTTCGCTTCCGGGCCAAGAAAAGTCTCAAACCGCCAGCGCAAGTATGGGCTCTTCCAAGGTTTGAATCGATACCCGCGAGCAACGTTCCAGTAGTACCGCAGTGTCTTAAACATCGGTCTTACACGGGCAATCAACGCCCGCTCCCAATCTCCGTTCGTCTTAACTGCCGCCCAACGGGGCCGACAGATGCTCATGCACCAGCACCCATCCCGACCCGCGCTTCTCCCAAATTCCCGTATACCGAATGTCTGTTTCAGAATTCTTACCGTCTTTTGTTTTTTCCGCTAAATGCATGGAAACTGTGGTCCACGCCACCGTGCCGTGGCGCCTCACCTTCAAATCCTTCCCGGCAGTTAGCGATATGCTCTCCGCATTATCCAAAAATTCCTTCTTCACGCCTGCGTCGTATTCCTTCCAATTGTGATAAGCGAACGGCGCGACGTCATAAAATACCAGCCCGTCCTCCTTGGCATAAAATCGCGCGGCATTCTCCGCGTTGCCGCTGCTCCAAGCTGCGCAATAGGAGTCGATTAGTTTGCGAAACGTTGCATCGTCAGTAGCCTTCTGCTGGGCGCGCGCTCCCACAAAAGTGAGCAACCCGCCGGCGAGCGCTATCGCGACGTACATAAGCCAGCGCCATCGTTCGCCATGTCTGGCGTTTGCATTTTCTATCTGCAAGACCATCTCCGTCCGCCCAAGATCTCTTAGGCGCTTGGTTTTGGGAAAGCCACTTCCGTATTGCGCATACCCTATGGGGAATCGCGACTATTTGCAAGGGGGACCTAGTACCCTCAACAAATTTAGACTTAGCCACCGTCTCTTCGCCGATTCCACTCCGCCACTGGCCGGTAAATCCGGCCTCTTCGCCGAATAGCAAATGCACGCTCCAAGGGCGATGCGTAATCTCGCTCTTGGGCAGACAAACTGCCCGATTCGGAGGCGAGCATGGCACGGCGGCAACTTGCATCACAGGAAAAGAGGCGCTATATGGGCAGAATTCTAGTTTCTTTGGGCTTCGCAGGCTTGATTGCCGACCTCGCTTTCCTGGCGCAGCCCTTCGAACGGCTGGCCCAGAGACTTGGCGAAGGGCTGTTCAGCCTCGTGCCCGCTCTTGGCTTGTCGGTTCTCCATGCCGCGCGTGCCATCGCGTTCCACCAAATCGACTACTTCTCCCTCATTTCGCGTATCTTGGTATTATTCCTGGCGCTTGTAGCCATGGTGACGGGCACTGTTCTTTGGAACTTCCCGCCACTCCGATTCCCGTTCGAGGAGACCGTTGATGGATCAGTCTGGCGACCAACCAACAAAAGCTCCAAAGGTCGTCCTCCACGGCGACTTCCGCTGGGGACTCATCTGGGGGTTCATCGTCCTCATTGTGGGCGTCGCTTTACTCCTCGACCACATGGGCGTCATTCCCTTCGACTACGTCTACCACTTCTGGCCCTTACTGCTCATCGTTTTTGGAGTCATGAATCTCATTTCCGCCTCGAACCGCGGCCTTGGATTTATGCTGATTGGCGCCGGCGTTCTCCTGCAACTCAACAAACTCGGCTTCCTTCGTTTGAGCTTCGCCGACCTTTGGCCCCTGGCGATCATCGGCATCGGCATCCTGATGATATGGGGCTCCCTCGAGTCACGGGGCATCATCCGCAAGAAAATCAAATTCGACTGGACTCAAGCATCCGCGGCCCAGAAATTTCGCGAACACCTTACCGAACTCACCGGCGAAACCGACACCTCCTTCAACGCCGCTGCCGTTTTTGGCGGTTGCGAGCGCCGCTATACCGGACAGCACCTCCAGTCTGGCAAAGCCACCTCCATCTTCGGTGGCGTTGAACTCGACTTGCGCGACGCCAATATCGACGATGAAGCCGTCCTCGAAATTACCTGTCTTTTTGGCGGCGTCGAAATTCGCGTTCCCGAAACCTGGACGGTGCATTCCCGCAGCCTGCCCATCTTCGGAGGCTTTGAAGACAAAACCAGGCAGATCAGGGTGGATGAGGCCGCGGGCGCGAAGCAAAAAACGCTGGTTGTCACCGGCGTCGTCGTGTTTGGCGGCGTGGAAATCTCAAATTAAGAGACATTTCTCGAAATCCAAAATGGACACCCGTCGAAAAACGCCATGCCCTCTATGCCCCATATAATCGCCCGCCTTCGGATCTCCAGCTAATGCATCCGCTCCTCACACCGATCAATCGTTATGGGTACTACCTGCTGGCTTGGACTCCGCTCGCGGGCATTCTCGCCTACTTGCTGGCCGTCCCCGGCAACCTCGGCTGGCTGGACGCCACCGTCCTGGTTCTCCCGCTTTGCCTCGTCTACCAGTTTGTTTGTCTTTCCGCATGGTACATGTGCAAGGCCGCGCCCCTTCGCGGAGCCTCTCTCATTCGCATCCGGCTTACACACTTGGTCGCCGCCGTCGTCATCAGCCTTCTTTGGATCGAATTTGCAAGGCTGCTAGCCTACGTCCTTTCGCAAACCGCTCCCTTTCGCGGATTGAGTGAACGCTTCGCGCCGCAAGTTCCCGTATTATTCGGCGTCGGCTTTCTGTTCTATCTGCTCTCCGTCGCGGCGCATTACGTGATTCTCGCCATCGAGGAATCGCGGCAAGCCGAAGCGCGCGCGCTCGAAACCAGCATCTTCGCGCGCGACGCCGAATTGAGAGCCCTCAAGGCGCAAGTAAATCCACACTTTCTCTTCAACAGCCTCAACTCCATCAGCGCGCTCACCAGTGTCGACCCCGCGAAAGCCCGCGAAATGTGCATTCTGCTGGCCGAATTTCTGCGCATGACTCTGGGCCTCGGCGAAAAAACGTCAGCGTGCCTCTCTCGGAAGAACTCTCTCTCCTTCATCGCTATCTTGCGATCGAGAAGGTTCGCTTTGGCGCGCGCTTGCTGATGGAAGAAGACCTCCAGCAAATTTCCAGTTCCCTTCAGCTTCCTCCTCTTCTTCTTCAACCACTCATCGAAAATGCCGTAACGCACGGCATCGCCAATTTGCCCGAAGGAGGCACTGTCCGTCTCTCCGGCCAGAGCGACAACGGCCGCGTCCATTTGGCAATTGAAAATTCCTTCGATCCGGAATCTACTCGCCACGCGTAAAGGCGGACTGGGACTCAAGAATGTGCGCGAGCGGCTAGAAGCGCGTTACGGCAAAGACGCGAACATGCGCGTCAGCGCCGAAAACGGGATGTTTCGTGTGGACTTGTCGTTTCCGGCGACTACAGCGCCCACCGAAGAGGTCAAGAAGGCTTGAGCATGAGGAACGAAAAAAGACCACTGCTCTCATCGTGGACGATGAAGACCTCGCGCGCCTGGTTCTTCGCGAATTGATCCAAACTCATCCGGAGATCGAAGTTCTTGCCGAGTGCGCAAACGGCTTCGAGGCCGTCAAAGCCGTCGCCGAGCACAAGCCCGATCTCATTTTCCTGGATGTGCAGATGCCCAAATTATCTGGGTTCGATGTTCTGGAATTGATCGGCACCGACACCGCCGTCATTTTCGTCACCGCTTACGATCAGTACGCCATGCGCGCTTTCGAAGTCCACGCCGTCGACTATCTCTTAAAACCCATCGGCCGCGAACGTTTCGAAGCCGCCCTCGAACGCGCCAAATCCCGCATCGGCGAAAAACTGCCTCCCGCGCCTGACTTCGCCGCGGCCGCGCGCCCTCCGAAACAATTTCTCGATCGCATCGTAGTAAGAGACGGAACTCGCGTTACGTTGATCCCGGTGAGAAAACTTGACTACGCCGAAGCGCAAGATGACTACGTCGCCTTAGCTAGCGAAGGCAAAAAACATTTGAAGCAGCAAACCATCGCAGGCCTGGAAGCCTGCCTCGATCCAGAGCAGTTCGTGCGAGTCCACCGCTCCTACGTTGTGAATTTCGAGAAGGTAGTCCGTATCGAGCCTTATGGAAAAGACAGCCGTCTCGCCATTCTCGCCGACGGCACCCGCCTCCCCGTCAGCAAAGCCGGCTACGCCCGCCTAAAAACCCTTCTGGACCAACGCACCTGACCCAAATCCCTTGTAGGGGCGCAGCACGCTGCGCCCCCGTTTGCCCAAGTCTATTCGCCTAATCCGCGCCCCGCACTTGCGCTGTCCGTCACCGGAGGTCTGGCGCCCTTAATCACCAGCCACAGCATCAGCGCTATCTCCCCAATGAAAGCAGGCTGCGCATACGCGAACACCTTGCTCTGATATTGCGGCATCAACTCGCCAGTAAGACTCAACATCACATACGCGAAGCCGCCGAGCGCCAACCACACCCCAAGGAACCGCGGCAGAAAACGCGAGCGGTAAACCAGCAACCCTAACGGCAAAAGCCACACTCCCCATAGAATTTCCGCGGCCGTATTTTGCTCGTCACGCAGCTTGACGAACAGCAGCGCCAAAGCGTCCCGCTGAGGTTTGTCGAACCCAACAAGGAAATTGCCTCCGCGCACGATCATCAGCGCAGCCGAGTCGCTCACCACACCTACAAAATCGATGACGGCCGGCATAACGCCACCGAAGATCACCACCTGCACCGCGAGGCTCTGGTCCACTCCTTTGAACAATCGATAAAAGGCCAGCACGAGGAAAATCAGGATCACCGCACAGGCCAGGTCGCTCACGATTCCGAAGCGAAACAGCCACTCGTGCCCCGCGATATTGTTCGACGTGGCGCTCGCGTTCCCTCTCACAAACAGTTTGGTCGGAATATAAATGAGGCGTACGGGGCCGAGGAGGACCAGGAGCAGGTACCAGATTCCGGCGACTCTACCTGGGTTCCGCACCGAACTCATCCCCTCCCGCGATGTACGTTTTTCGGCAAGGCTGTGCCGATTTCTAGCAAATTCCACTACGCGCTCTACTCACTACTAACTTCCTCTCAACCCAACCGCCGCACCCAAATCCTCGACGTCGCCGGCTTCCCCAGATGCATCATCCGCCCGTCCGACCGCAACGTCATCGTCTCATCGTACTCCCGCTTCAAAACTTCCAACTTGGTCGAAGGCCGCAATCTCAATCCTTCCAAAAACTCCAAAAACTGCGCGTCCTTCTCATAAACACAAAGAATTTCCGCGTGCTCGTTCGCTCTCAAATCCGCCAGCAGCACCGCGCCCTGGCTCCTCAGCTTGGCCACCCCACCCCGCATCGGCACTCCGTGCGGACACGACTTCTTATTTCCGAATCGCTTCAGCAGCAGCGCCTCGACTTCCGGCGAAATTCCGTGCTCCAAGCGCTCCGCCTCGTCATGTGCCTTCGCCCACGACAGCCCGATCACTTCCGTCAGCAGCATCTCCGCTAGCTGATGCCGCAAGGCCAATCGCTCCGCGACCATCCGGCCTTTGCGGGTCAGATCGATTCGCCCGGTTCGCTCCACGCGGACGTGCCCGTCGCGCGTCATCCTCTTCAATGCCGCGGTCACCGCCGGAGGCGTCACCTTCAGCTCTTCCGCAAGCCGCGCGCTGATAGGCGTCTGGTCCTCCTCCAGCATCTCCCAGATGGCCTTCAGATAGTCTTCCTGCGATACGCTGGTCTTCTCTCTCCGCAAACTCTCTTCTCCTCGACGCCTTGTGGCCTTATCTTTGTCCGCCGGTTCCCTTCCTTTTGACGTTTCCCACTCGTTCCGCGCGCACTTCCGCGTTTCTCAGCCGTCCCGCCAATTCCCCCACCCGCTGATCGATATACTCAAAGATTCTCTGATAAAGCTCGGCATCCGCGCCATAAGGATCTTGCACCAGCCAATCTTCAACATTGTTCGCGTTCTCGAACGCTACTTCCCTCGGGCGCCCGCTCATGTTGATCACGATGTCCGCCGTCTCCAGTGCCGCCGGCAGGACCGGCTTGGACCACAACTCCTCCGAAGAAAACCCATTCTTGGCAAGCGTCTGTTTGGTCATTGGCTCGATGCGCCCCAGCGGCGTCAATCCCGCACTCGAAGGCTCGATCACATCCGCGGCATCGCGCAAGGCAATCGCCTCCGCCATCGGGCTGCGGCAAGCGTTCCCCAAGCAGACAAACAACACCTTCGTGCGAACAATCTTCTTCATGGCCAACGTTATGGTGACTCCCAGCCTAGCCTTCCTCGCCTCGAACAGCAACCCTCGGAACCTTTCCCGGCGCTTCCTTCTGTGCCAATCTTTTCAATGACTTACATTTTTATCCGACTTTTGTCTTGACTTTCTAGCCCACACTCGTGTATATTTGAGCTTGGAGAAAACCAGATTTTGGAGTGCGGAAGCTCTGCTTCCGCTATTTTTTTCTTCGCCCAGGCTTCTTTCCCCCCCAGAAGTCTTGTCCTATTACAATAACCGCTTTAAAATCAACACTTGCAGAGAACCACGTAACTGTTGATTCTAAACCACTTACGAAATAGCTAAACCCTTTAAATGCAACACTTACAAAAAACGAGGGGGGCGCCTAGCTGGCCCAGCCCACCTTCTCCTACCCTGCATACGCAGGAACACCCGCAGCTTCATTCTTTTCATGCCCTTCCTTCATAACTTGCGGATACCCGGGGGAGGGTACGGAGGCCGGTGGTACGCACCGCGCTCATCTCGGGTAAATCAGACTAGAGATATTCTGGGCGCTGGATTTCAGGGAGATCGTTACCACACTAGGGCTGACCGGAATTCCGACTAGCTATCGCCCCACGGAAGCGGCCGGCCTCGAGTTGGCCTTGATCAATTTCATAAAATGGCGATGCACGGTGCTATCTTCCGTCAACTCCGGATGAAACGTCGCGGCCATGACGTTGGCCTTTTGCACCAGCACCGGCTTGCCCGCATATTCAGCAAGAACCTCAACGCTTGCACCAACACTCTCAATGATAGGAGCGCGGATAAAGACCATCTCCAGGGGAACGTCCGTCAGCTTGCTTGACCCAAAAAACACGTCGCTGGCCAGCTGCCGCCCGTAGGCATTTCGCAGAACGGTCATGTCCAACAAGCCCAAAGACGCTTGCGCGGGATTCTTCACTTCCGTCGCGAGCAAAATGGCGCCTGCACACGTCCCGAAGACGGCTCCGCCCTCCGCGGCAAATTCCTTCACCGCCTCAAATAATCCTTCCTCCTGCAAAAATTGCAGCTGCGTCGTGCTCTCGCCTCCAGGAAGGATCAGCCCGTCGCAACTGCCGAGGTCGCTGACCGAGCGCACCTCCACGGTCTCGGCGCCTAGCCCGGCCAGCATCGCCGCGTGCGCCGCAAAATCCCCCTGCACCGCCAATATCCCAATCTTCACTCCATTCACTCCATCGCCTGCGCTTGTAGTGGCGGGGCTTGCCCCGCCTGTCGTAGGGGGACGGCTCGCCGTGCCCGTCGCTGTAGAGGCGCCGCATATTGCCGCGCTATAAAAAATTAAGACGGCCGAACGATTTCAGATTCACAAAATCTCTTACCACCCGCGCGTCGAAAGCATGTCTTTCTCTTCGAGCTGCCGCAGATCGATCCCGCGCATCGCCTCACCAAGCTCCTCGCACGCTTCCAGCACAGCTTTCGGATCATCAAAGTGCGTCGTCGCCTTCACCACGGCCTTCGCCCGCGCTTCCGGATCGCTCGACTTGAAGATGCCGGAGCCGACGAATACAGCTTCGGCGCCAAGCCGCCGCACCAGCGCCGCATCCGCCGGAGTCGCAATGCCGCCCGCCGAAAAATTCGGCACCGGCAGCTTCCCGGTTTTCGCAATCTGGCGAATCAAATCCAGCGGAGCGCCCAGTTCTTTCGCTTCGTGCATCAATTCATCGTCACGCAAAGTCGTCAGCTTCTTCATCTGGCTCACAATGGTTCGCATATGGCGCACGGCTTCGACCACATTGCCGGAGCCCGCTTCGCCTTTCGTGCGAATCATCGCGGCGCCTTCCGCGATGCGCCGCAGCGCTTCGCCGAGATTGCGCGCGCCGCAAACGAACGGTACGCGGTAGTCGTGCTTCCAGACGTGATTCTCCTCGTCGGCGGGCGTCAGCACTTCGCTCTCATCGATGAAGTCCACTTCGAGCGCTTGCAGCACTTCCGCTTCAGCGAAATGTCCGATGCGCACCTTGGCCATCACGGGGATCGTGACCGTCTGCATGATCTCGCGAATAATCTTGATCGACGCCATGCGCGCCACGCCGCCTTCTTTGCGAATGTCCGACGGCACGCGCTCCAGCGCCATCACGGCGCAAGCGCCGGCCTTCTCCGCGATTTTGGCTTGCTCGGCGTTGGTCACATCCATGATGACGCCGCCCTTGAGCATCTCCGCCAGGCCCACTTTCACGCGCCATTCGTTCGCGGGATTTCCAGAGCTTGCGCCCGCCTTGCCGCTGCCATTCGCTTTCTTTGTATCCATTTCATTTCTCCTCTAGTTCCAAATTTCTCGGCGCATTTTAGAACGCCAAAATTCAATGTGTCACGCTGCTCTACGTGCCGCTCACTTCCGCCGCGGCCTTTTCTTTCTGGCCAATCACGACGAATCTTCCCGTGCCGCGCGCCAGCAATTCGCCCGCGCTGTTCCGAATCTCGCCGACCAGAAAAAGATTGCGCCCTTTTACTTCCGTCTCGTAGCCTTCGACGAGAATCTCTTCATCTACCTTCACCGGCTTCAAATATTGCACCGTCAGCTCCGCCGTCACAGCGCGAACTTCGCGGAATCGGCAGACCTTCCCCATGACTTCATCGAGGAGCGTGGCGATAATTCCGCCATGCCCCATCCCGCCGCCGCCCTGATACGCTTCCCCCAAAATAAATTTTCCGACGATCCGGCGACGGACGTTGTCTTGCACAAACGTCAGCTTCATGCCGCGATCATTCGCTCCGCCGCAGCCAAAACATTTGTTCGCCGGATTCGGCGCTAATGTAATCGTGTCCGTCAAATTCCGCCAGCCTCTCCGCTTCTCTCTTTTTTCTTTCTTTTCTTTACTTCGTTACTTCTTTACTTCATCCTTCGCAATTTCAAACCAGCGCGACACGGCTTCTTTCCGCGCGCCGCACGCCGCGTTGCCGCTTGCGCATCTCGACGCGCAGGAGATCCGCCAGAGTCGCCACGCCGCGAGCGATTTTCTTTTCGTCCAAGCCGGCATAGCCGAGACGCAGCGTGTTGGGTAGCGGATTCTGCACGTAGAAGTAGCGGCCCGGAGCGAACAGAACGCCGCGCTCTTTCGCATGAATCAGGAGTTCGCTGGCGTCAAATCCGGGCGGCAGTTCCAGCCACAAACACATTCCTCCTTCGGGCCGCGTCCAGCGCGTACCCTCGGGCATGTTTTTGCGAAGCGCCTCGTCCAAAGCGGAAAGGCGCGAAGTGTAGACTTTGCGCATTTTTGCGAGATGCTTCGTGAAGAGTCCGCGGCGCAGAAATTCCGCCAGCGTGGCTTGCGCAAGTTGGTCCGTATGCAGATCGGTGGTCTGCTTCACGATGCGCAGACGCTCGATGGCCGTAGCGGGAGCGACAATCCAGCCTACGCGCAGGCCCGGAAACGCGACCTTCGCGAAACTATCGATATGAATCACGATGTTCGCGCGGTCGAGCTGTTTCAGCGAAGGCACGCGGTCGTCGCGCGCATGAAGCCGCGCGTAAATGTGGTCTTCCACGACGGGCACTTGGTGGCGGCCGGCAAGTTCCAGAACTTTGCGGCGCGACGCCAACGGCATGGACGTGCCGGTGGGATTCTGAAAATCCGGAGTGAGCACAATCAGCTTCACGCGATTCGCGGCGAGTGTGGCTTCGAGCGCTTCGAGATCGAGGCCGAGGGGTGTGCCCGGTTCCGGACGCGTTAGCATCGGCACGCCGAGACATCGCGCGCGCGCGCCGTGGAAAATCGCCATCGCGCCAGGATACGTGGGATTTTCAAGAATCACGGAATCGCCGGGCCGCACGAATGCTTTGCTGATAATGTCCAACGATTGCTGGCATCCGTCGGTGATAAGAAGATTTTCGTCTTTCGCGGGAATGCCATCGCCGCGAAGATGATCGAGCAGCGCTTCTTTCAGCGGACCGTAGCCGTCCGAGGGGCCGAGCTTTAACACGTCGGTGGCTTCGCGGCGAAGAACGGCGTTCACGCAGATCTGCAATTCGTCGACGGGGAAATATTCCTCCGCGGGGCGCGCCATCACAAAAGACAGCGCATTTTCCGGAGCGCTGGCGGTTAGCCGGCTTAGCGCTTCCTCGCCGCGTTCATCGGCGAAGAGCAGCTCCCAGCGAAGGCCTTCGCTGCCATTGAGGACGGGAGGAGGCGGAGGCGTAAGCTTCAGGCCATTTCCATTGCCCTTGATGTATGTGCCGCGGCCGACGTGCCCTTGAATGAGGCCCTCGGATTCGAGTTCGGCGTAGGCGTTCGCCACAGTGGTGCGATGGACGCCTAGCATGGTGGCGAGCTCGCGGCTGGCGGGAATGCGGTCGCCTGGACGCAAATCGCCCGCATGGACGAGCGAACGCAGTTGATCGCGAAGCTGGACGTACAGTGGGACGTGGCTCTCAGGCTGGAGATGAAGTGGCAACATTGTCTCTCACCGTAAGCCAATTTTACACGAGATTGGCCTGCTGCAAGAGCCAATTTGTCTGCCGCCATTTTGGCGGGTTTTTGGGGCGTTCTTGGGCGGCGGCTGGCGAGGAGAGCAGGCTTAGGCAGCCCCGTCAAACAGAGAGTTTGGGGAATTGTGGCGAAAGGCGGCAGCAGAGCTGCCGCACTCCAGACTAGTTGGCCGGGGGCTTGTAGCCGAGGCGGCCATTTTTTTCGCCGGAAGCGAGGTCACGGATGCAGAGCTTCGTGAGGTCCTGGTCGTCGCATTGGAAAATTTGCTTCAACGGAAGGTCTTCGTCCTCGACGTCGTACACGCCTGCTTGCATGTCTTCCGTGTCGTCGTCCGAGGCGCTGACGACGGGGCTGCCGGGATGAGCTCGAATGCGAAATTGGCCGGAGGAAGGCTCGTAGTTCGCGTAGCTGAAGCAATGGCCGATGCAGGCGCGATCGGCGATATGCCCGATGAAGGAAACGCGCGAGCCGGGAGGCGCCCAGATCGTGGCAATGACTCTCGTGCCGAATGGCAAGCCGCTTACGAGATTTTCGACATTGGACTCCATGCGATTCAAGTCGAGTGTGTCCTGATACAAGAAACGCGAAAAAGATGATCGCGCACGCGCCGAAGCCCACGAGATGCCACTTCCTCGGCTTCAGACAACTCATCAGGCACAACCCAAAAATGGCAGCGATCGCGGTCAGGCGCGAGGCCAGCAGACCAATCCAGCCGCCAGAGATGGATGGGCGAAGATTTTCAGGGAGAAGCGCGACGGCAACCACGGCAACGATGTAAAACTCCGCCGGAAGGCGCAGGGATTGCCAGAAGGAAGTGTCGCGCCTTCGGGAAATCACATCGACCAAAAAGCACAGCTACTCCGAAGGCGAGAGCCACCCATCCGAGGATGGCGTAGCGCTGGCCGTAGAGTGTCAGCTGGTCAGCGCCGCTCATTAGATAAAAGGGGTCGTGCACCCAGTCCACGAGGGAACCGATTTTGATGAGCCAGATACCAATGCAAAACAAAGAGAGCTGCGAGGGCGGACGCCGGCGCCAACAAGTTCCACGACTTTGGAAGCTTGGTCCAAAGAAGAAGATAGAGCGCCATTCCTGCCAACCACAGGAATCCGATGGGGTGCGCCAACAGAACGAGGGGCAGGATAAGAATCCCCAGGAGACGCTCTAGTCCCCTGCCCCGCCACAAAAGAGCAAGACTGAAAGATGCCAGCCCGAGCGACAAATAGTAGTTGAGGAAACCCATGTTGAAGGAATAGCCGTAGGCCAACATGGCGATACATGGCGTAAGCAGCCAGGGAGGGCGCCCACTCGCTGCCGCGACAAAGGAAAAAACTCCCCAGAAGAAAATCAGGACGCAGAGCGAGACGACGACCTTTTCGGCGGCGGCGAAGCCCACGGCGTTCGCTGCGTGCAGCAAAGTCCAATCAAAGAGGACATTGTTCCACTGCCGAACGATATAGAGGCCAGGAGCCTGGCCTTTGGCGATCAATTGGGCGAGCCACGCGTTGTAGACGTGGCTGCCGAGATCGCCGGCCTCGATGCGGCGGTGCCAGAGGCATGGGAGGATCAGCACCAGCGAGATGGCAAGGATGAGCCATTTTTTTTCGCGGAGGAATGGCAGGCCTGGCGCAGATTGTGTCGGCTTGCTGGTCATCTAGTGTCCCGGCTCAGTTCTGTAACACCGACACCTCTTCCTGGAAATGGAGACGCTCCATTCTACTATCTTCGCCCAGCAGGCCGGGGGTGGGGCAGCTCCGGGTAAGAGCACCTGACGCGAATTGGTGAAGGGAATGCTAAAATCTCCATCCAAGTTGATTTAGGAGGAGAATGCCGTGAGCAAAGCGACAGAGAACATCACTGCCGCCCAACAACGCGCCATGGCCGGTCGGCCAAAGGTCGGCGGCTTCCCATATTTGGCGGAAACTCTCCGACGCGCGGGTGTGACTCGCAATCTGTGGTATCTGCCAGCCTGTCAGAGCCTGTATTTAACGAAAGAGGGGCCGGTGGCGACCCAAGGCATACCGCTGATCTCCGGCACGGCGGATGTGCCGCAATTCGACCGGGAAGCGCTTATCGCAGCGCTGCGAAGGGACCAAGCCGGGAAGAGCACCTTTCCTGAATTTCTGCTCGCTACCTGGCGCGCCGGCATTGTGCGCTATGACGTCGATTTGATCGCGCGGACGTGCACGTATTACGGGTGCGAGGGCGAAAGCTATATCGAAGAATACCCGGCAGTATCCATCGAGTGACTAGCGCATTGTCGAAATCTCAAACCGCTTTGTCGATTGCGGCGCCAGGCAAGACGGAGGGGCCCTTCGGAGCTTAGGGTAAACAAGCCCCTCCCCTACGAGATTTTTATGGCGGGAGGGCTAGCGGGAAAGTTGGTTTTCGCCTAATTTTTTCAGGCGGTCGCGGAGGCGGCGCTGGAGCGGCGTCGGCGTGTTGGGATTGAACGCGACGAGGTACCAGAGCGGCTGGCTGCGGTCTTTGCTGAGCCAAGTGAGCGTGCCGGCATCGGCGTTGGGATGGCGCGCGACATTTTCACGAATGGCGCCGTAGGGATGCTTGGCCAGCTTGTTCAAAGTCTTGGCGTTGGCGCGCGGATGCTCGCTGATCAGGCGCAGCAGATAAAAGTCCTCTTCGGGCGCCTGCTTGACGAGCTTTTCCAGCATTTCGGGCTTGGCGTCGGCGCTCAGAACGAGGCCGATTTTTTCGTCCCACGCCGTATTGATTTGATTCAGCTCGCGGGTGCGCGCATGGATCAGATCTTCCAGAATGCGGCGCTCTTGCTGCAAACGAGCGATCGGCAAGTCCGTGCCTTCGAGCGAATCGAGGACACGCAGCAGATGCTGCCGCTCACCGAACACGATTTGCGAGGTGCGCGTAACGCCGCCCTTCTCTTTTTCCTTGTGCTGCACCAGGTCGGATCGTCGCATTGTCAAATTTGCTCCAGCCGAATCATTTCCCAAGCTCGCCGCGGGGCCGGACTGCTTGCCGCAAAACCCACGTATGGCACCACGGGGGGCGGGTAAAGGGCCTCCTTGTGGCTTCAGCGGATTATGTTCCGTGCACCGCATACGGTAAAGTTTGGTGCGAGTTGTATGTGCCCGATGTGCAACCGTCTGGGAAGCAGGCGAACGCCCGCGAAAAGACAAGGACTGTAATTTATGAACGCGTTTGAAGAACACAAGGATGAGCTGGAGCATTTTGAGCAGATGTACGGGCGCGAGCGAGGGCGGCTGGCCGTATCGCTGGACCGGATGACCAACGCGCTGGTGCTTGTGGGGCAGCACGGAGTCTACTGCACGAGCCAGCGAAACCCGATGGTGCCGGCAATGGATTTGCGGATAATCACGCAGGAGCTCGAACACGCCAAGCAGCTCGTGCAATCGGTGATGGAGGAATTGAAGCGGAGAAAGTGAGCAGTGAATAGCGAGTAGTGGGCAGGAAGGAACGACATCCAAAGCATTCGACTACGCCGATGCAGGGTTCTACGTAGTGATCAAGAAGGGATTGGTGTTGCGCTCTTCGCCGATGCTGGTCAAGCGGCCGTGCCCGGGATAGACGATGGTGTCGTCGGGCAGTTGCATAAGCTTGCCGCGCAGCGAGTCCGTAATCTGGTCCATCGAACCGCCCCAGAGGTCGGTGCGTCCAATGCTGCCGGCAAAAAGCGTGTCGCCGGCAAAAAGACGCGGCGCGGGAATAGTGACGGAGCCGGCGTCCTTCGGTAGATAGAGGCATACGCTGCCGGGCGTGTGGCCGGGAGTGTGCATGACGTTGGCCTGGAACGAGCCCCAACTCAACGAGTCGCCCTCTTTCAAAAGCTGATCCACTTGCGTGATTTCCGGCGTGGGGACGCCGAGGAACGCGGCCTGCACTTCCATCCCTTGGTAGAGAGGCAGATCATCGCGATGCATGAGGATGGGAGCACCTGTGTATTGACGAAGTTTGCTGAGGCCGCCGACGTGGTCGATATGCGCGTGCGTACTGACGATGGCTTTGACTGTTAGCCTGTGGCGGCCAAGCAGTTCGAGGATGCGGGTGACTTCGTCGCCTGGGTCGATGACGAGCGCTTCGCGGGTGATGGGATCGCCGATGATGGAACAATTGCATTGCAGCATGCCCACGGGAATGGTGATGTGAATCAGCCCTTGCGAGACGGCATCGAAAGTGGGAACGGCGTCGCTCATCTGTCCCGAGTATAGCATTGCGTCCGGCGAATTCAGGAGCGCGGCGCGCGCGTGCGAAGGCGCGGTTTGTTAAGCTGGTAGTGGAAGGGGATGCATGGAGACAGAAGAAACCAGCAGCGCGCTCGAAACGCCGCTTGCGGCTTTGCATAAAAGCGCGGGCGCGACGATGAGGACGTGGTTCGGCTGCGCGTTGCCGGACTATTGGACGGAGCCGCGCACCGAGGAAGAATTTGCGCGCAAGAGTGTCGCGCTGATCGACAAAACTTATCGCGCATATCTTTCCTTCACGGGGCCGGACCGCGTGCGCTATTTGAACGCCATCCTGACGAATAACATCAAGGATCTTGCGGCGGGCCAGGGGAACGTGTCGCTGCTGCTGAATCCGCAGGGACACATTCTCGCGGAGATCGAGACGTACGCGCTGGCGGAGAGTTTGTTTTGTGTTTCGTACGCGATGATACGCGAGCGGCTCATCGAAGCGATCGAGAAATACATCATCATGGACGATGTGACGCTGGCGGATGAATCGCAGCGCTACGGGACGCTGGGGATCGAGGGGCCAAACGCGGCGGCCGTTGCTCAGGAGCTTACGGGCGTCGACCTTTCGACCCTTGTGGAGCTGAGCCGCATCGAATGCGCGGTCGCGTCAATTCCCTGCTGGATTACTCGGCGATCGCCGGGCGGAGTTGCGGGATGCGAATTTCTGGCCGACGCGAGAGTCGCTGGCGAAACTTTGGGAGATAATTTTGGAAAGCGTGAAAAAGCATGGCGGTGGTTCCATGGGCTACGCGGCTCTCAGCGCGGAACGGCTTGCGCAGGGGGTGCCGTGGTTCGGGTACGACTTCGGAGAAAAGCAGATCCCGCATGAGGCCGGCTTGCAGGACAGCCACATCAGCTACACGAAGGGGTGCTATACGGGGCAAGAAATTGTGGAACGCGTGCGCTCGCGGGGACAGGTGAACCGGCGGAGAGTCGAACTTATTTTTGATGGCACCGGCGTTCCGGCTGCGGGCGAGACGTTAAGCGTGGAGGGAAAAGAAGCGGGATTTGTGACACGCGCGGCAGTTCCGTCCTTTTTGTCAAAGGCGATTGGGATGGGATACGTCCGCAAAGACCACAATGCGCTTGGAAACCGGCTCCACTGGTCCGGGGGAACGGCAGTCGTTTCCAAATTCCCGGAGGCTTTTGCGGAGAGCAGGGCCGCGAAGTAGTCGCCGAATAGTGCAGCGGAGCTGGGCACGAAAACCTGGAACGGATCGATCAAAATTCGCGGCGCGGGGCGGCTTGCTCGGAGCCGACGCGGCCGGCGGCGATTTCCGCCTTGAAATAATTTTCGCCTTTGATGGGGCAGCTGGCGAGGCGGCGGAGCATGGCGAGTTGGCCGATGTGGGTGAGCGCGTCGGCGATGGGGCCTTGGAAAAGGCCTTCGGCGGGCGAATGCAGGGGTTCGGACGAGGCGAGATAATCGTCGAACTTTATCAGGGTGGCGAAGAAGCGCGCGACTTCGGCGTCCCACGGAAGCGGAGCGGAATCGCGCCAGGCGGCTTCACCCTTGGCCATCGTATGAGCCCAATCAAAGAGGTCGCCGATGTGAGCGAGAATTTTGGCTGGCGTGCGGGGATTCTCGCCGATGGCAAATGCTTCGAAAGAAGGCGGTGCGCCGCGAAGGGCTTTGCCGCCGCGATAGGCGACAGTGGCTACGGTGTGGCGAAGAAGCTGGCGGGCTGGATCGTTATGGGCCGACATGTTGGGCAATTCTCCTTTTGGCGAGCGAAATCTAGCGGGGCGAAACTAGTGGCTTAGCATAAACCCGAACGTAGTCGACAAGCATTTTTTGCGGGAATTTTGTGGAGGCGTCGGGCGGGCCGGGCCAGTCGCCGCCAACGGCCAGATTTAGGATGATGAAGAACGGGTGATCGAAGACCCATTTGCCGCCGGCGGGCCAGTCAGTGGAATGGAAGGTGGCGTAGAGATTGGAGTCGACGTAGAAGCGGACGGTGTCGGGGGACCATTCGACGGCGTAGAGGTGAAAGTCGTCGGCGAACTTTTGGCCTGCGGGGAGCGTGAAGATGGAGGTGAGGTCGCTGGTGTTCGCGGTGGTGCTGGGGCCGTGGAGGGATCCGTGGATTTTGTCGGGTTCCTTGCCGATACTTTCCATGATGTCGATTTCGCCGCACTGGGGCCAGCCCGCGGTGGGAATGTCTTCGCCGAGCATCCAGAACGCCGGCCACATGCCCTGCCCTTCGGGGATTTTGATGCGGGCCTCGATGCGGCCATAGGTCTGGGTGAAGAGGCCTTGGGTTTTAAGACGAGCGGAAGTGTAGTCGCGGGTCAGGCCGTCGGCGCCGGTGTAGGATTCTTTTCGCGCTGTGATAACGAGATTTCCTTTTTCGATGTGGGCGTTTTCGGGGCGGTTGGTGTAGGACTCGAGTTCGTGGTTGCCCCAGCCTTTGCCGCCGAGGTCGTAGGTCCATTTGGCGGGGTCGGGAGAGGAGCCGTCGGGACCGGAGAATTCGTCGCCCCAGGTTAGAGTCCACGGGGAGGGAGGTATCGGCGGAGGCGGCGGAATCGGGTCTCGAAAAATGAAAATCCCACATCCGCAGAGCCACGGAATCAAAGAGAAGGATGCGGTCAGCAGAATCCGAGACAGAGTCGAGATGCGCTTCGACATGCGAAATCAAAAGAGCACAGACTGAAGTCTGTGCTACTTAATCGAGATTCAGGGCGCGCTTGAAGGAACCTTTTTCGTTGTCGATTTTCTTTTGCAGCTGGAGGATGGCGTAGAGGACGGCTTCGGGGCGCGGGGGGCAGCCGGGGACGTAGACGTCGATGGGAATTACCTGGTTGCAGCCTTGCACGATGGCGTAGTTGTTGAAGACGCCGCCGGAGGTGGCGCAAGCGCCCATGGAAATGACCCACTTGGGCTCGGGCATTTGATCGTAGAGCTGGCGGATGACAGGAGCCATTTTTTGCGAGAGGCGACCGGCGACGATCATCAGGTCGGCTTGACGCGGAGATGGACGGAAAACTTCGGCGCCGAAGCGGGCGACGTCGAAGCGGGCGGCGGCCATGGACATCATTTCGATGGCGCAGCAAGCGAGGCCGAAACCGAGGGGCCAGATGGAGCTTTTGCGCGCCCAGTTCACGGCTTTGTCGAGCGTGGTGAAAATGATGCCTTCGTCTTCGAGCAGGCTGCCGAAGTCGTCGGGCTTGGTGAGTGTGACGTGCTTGCCGAGCGATGTGCTCATGGTGCCCTCGTCTACCAAGGTCATTTTCGCACATTGCCAGCGGCTAAACAAATAATGATGTATTGATTGCATCGATGAATGGCCGCGCCATGATGCGGGACAGCTTGGCCGGCGACTAACGACGTGGCACATACTGTCTTTCTTGTGACTTTCGGTGTTATTTTGCTCGTGCATGCATCACATTGCCAAAAACGAAACTTTGAGCTCCGGACCTGATAAAGCAGAAACCGTAGCTAGACTCAAGATTTTGGTCTCATTCTGCGCCGGGGTTCTCGTCCCGTTGCTAGGTCGCTTGCTCGTAGGTCCAACTGCTCCTCAGTCCGTCCTCGGTTCATTCAGAACCTCAACAGGTCACCCGGTGATTGACATCCCCATGCACTTTTTCAGAATCCTCAACAGTCCGCCGGTGGTTCTTTTAATATTCGCATTGTTCACCTATTTAGCAATCACAAGACGACGAGAGTCTCGATACTGGGCATTGGCTTTTGTGGCTGGAGCTCAGCTTCCCTTCCTGATTTTCCATTGGCTGCTGGGATGGACTTAGAAGTGATTGCGTAACCTACTCAACTAGCTGAGCCTATAGTCGGCGGGGGAAGCGGTGCGGGTGCGACGAGTATAGGCGACGACCGAGCCGGGCCAAAGCGTCGTGTTTTCGCCGGTGCGCGGATCCTGATACCAGCTGCGGCAGCCGCCGGATTGCCAGACGGTGCCTTCGAGGCGGCGATAGATGTCGGCGACAAATTGTTTTTGCGTTTCCGGGCGGACTTCGAGGACGCGCTTCTTGCGGCGGTTCATCAGCGCGAGACAGCTCATCACGTAGCGGACTTGCGCTTCGATCATCAGCACTACGGAATTGTGGCCGAGGCCGGTGTTGGGGCCGAGAAGCAAGAATAGATTGGGAAAGCCGGCAACCGTGACGCCGAGATAGGCGCTCATACGCTCGCGCCAGGCGTCGTGAATTTCCACGCCGCCGCGGCCGACGAGGCGGATGCCGATGAGCGGCTCGGTGGCGCGAAAGCCGGTGCCGAAGATGAGGACGTCGATGGGGCGCTCGATGCCGTCACTCGTGACGATGCTGTGCTCGCGCACTTCCGCTATGCCATCTGTGACTAATTCCACGTTGGGCCTGGTTAGCGCAGGATAGAAATCATCCGAGACGAGGACGCGTTTGCAGCCCAGTTCGTAATTGGGTTTCAGTGCGGCGCGCAACTTGGGGTCGTGGATTTGCTTTTCCAATTGATGTGTGGCGATTTCCGTGGCCTTCCTGCGGACGAACTGGTTGCCGAGGAAACCGAGGACGCGGAACTCTTGCCGCCAGAAAATAAGCTGGCGGAAGGCTCGCATGATGAGCGGAAAGCGCCGGAATCTCTGCTTCCATTTTTCCGCGATGGGAAAATCCATGCGCGGCACAATCCATGGCGGGGTGCGCTGGAAAAGGTAAAGCTTGCCCACGCGTGGAGCGATCTGCGGAACGAACTGGATGGCGCTCGCTCCGGTGCCCACGACCGCGACGTTCTTGCCGGCCAAATCGACCTCGTGATTCCAAGTGGAGGAATGAAACGCCGGCCCTGCGAATCGCTCAATCCCCTTCAGTTCGGGATAGTGCGGGACGTGCAAACCGCCGATGCCGGAAACAATTACACTCGCGCGGATGCGCATGCCGTCACCGGCGGTTACGTGCCAAACAGCTTCTGCTTCATCCCAAATCGCTTCGTGGAAGCGCGTATCGAGCCGAATGTTTGAGGCAATTTCGTAGCGAGCGACGCAGCGCTTCAAATAATCGTGAATTTCCTGTTGGCCGGGATACATCCGCGACCAGTCTGGCGAGGGCTCGAAGGAAAAAGAATATAGATGCGACGGAATATCGCATGCGCAGCCGGGATAACGGTTGTCGTACCAGGTTCCACCGATGTCGTCGCTCTTCTCAATGAGCAGAAACGAATTCATTTTGGCTTCGCGGAGCTTGATGGCCATGCAGAGCCCGGAAAATCCGCCGCCGATGATGAGCACATCGACAGCGATTTCTTCCGGCCGAGCGCCTTTCTTGGTGTTTTCGGTCATCAAGCTTCGCGCACCTCGCTTAGCGCGCCAGGAGCCACAAGCTCGCGCAGAAACTCAGAGCTCTCGCGGAGAGACTGGCGCGCTTCCGGAATGCGGTGCGGCGCAAGCTGCCAGGCGTGCGGCACGACCGGCCACACTTTCAGTTCAACGCGGACAGCCTGCGGTTCGAGCACGCTCCGCGAGACGCGTGGAATCGTCTCGCAGAACTTCGTCCTCGCCGACGTGAATTAACAGCGGAGGAAGCCCGGCAAGATCGGCGTAGAGCGGAGAGGCAAGAGGATTGCGCGGGTCCATCTCTCCCAGATAATAGCGCGCGCTGAAGCCGATGTCGGGTCCATGAAACATGGCGCAGCTATCGGCGTTCGTAAGAATGGATTCGCCGGTGGCGGCGAGATCGGTCCAAGGCGAAAAAAGGGCGGCGCCTGCAGGAAGTGGATTCCCTTCATTGCGAAGCGTCAAGTAGGAGAGAAAGCGCGAGGCCGCCGCCGGCGGAATCGCCGGAGACTACGATTTGCGCGGGCGAATACCCTTCGCCGAGGAGTCCCGCGATAAGCAGCGACCGCGTCATCGACCGCGGCGGGAAATTGATTTTCTGGCGCGAGACGGTAGTTTGGCGCCAAGACGCGAAAACCTTGGCGCGCGAACGCTACCGTAATCGGTCGGTGCGATTCCGCCGAACAACCAAAATAGCCGCCGCCATGCAAATACAGAAGGACCGCGCTCGCTGCGCCAGTTCCCTCCACCCACTCGCCGGGAACGCCGCCGATTTTCGCGGGAGAAATCCGGACGTCAGCGGGCACTTGATAAGGATCAGGACTTAGAATTTTGCGCGCGACGCGGTAATCGCGCACGCCGCGGAGTTTGCGCTTGACCCTCCATTTGACGATTTTTGCTGCGAGATGAGCCTGCCAGCTTGCCATGTTTGTACGTTCCATTTTTTCGCGCGCGAGACGCGGAGAGAATAGCAGAGTTCCGCAGGCGAATTCGCTACACGGCGAGAACTACTTTGCCGAATTGCGAGCCTGCTTCGAGATAAGCGTGAGCGGCGGCAGCTTCCGCGAGCGGAAAAACGCGATCGACGATGGGCTTGAGGCGACCTGCAGCGACGAGCTTCATGACCGTGAGCAGTTCCGACTTCGCGCCCATGTACGAGCCGAGCAAGCGAGAGCTGGCGGCTGAAGAGAAAACGCAGATCGATCTTGGCGTCGTAACCGGTCGTTGCGCCGCAAGTCACCAGGCGGCCGGCGAGGGCGAGGCTCGCCACGCTTTCGTCCCATGTCGCGGTGCCAACGTGTTCGAACACCACGTCTACGCCGCGCTTGTTCGTGATGCGGCGGACTTCTTCGCGGATTTTTTGCGTCTTGTGATTGATGACGTAATCGGCGCCAAGCTCGCGGGCTTTCGCCAGTTTCTCATCGGTGCCAGCTGTGGCAATCACGCGCGCGCCGAAAAATTTGGCGACTTGTATGCCGGCGCTGCCGACGCCGCTGCCTGCTCCGAGTATCAACACGTCTTCCCCCGGCTGAAGTTCGGCGCGCGAGACGAGCATGTGCCACGCCGTCTGAAAAACGAGCGGGATGCTGGCCGCTTCTTCAAACGAGAGATTTTCGGGATAGGGCATGCAATTTACTTCCGGGCAACGGACAAATTCGGCGCATCCGCCGTCGATCATGTAGCCCAGAGTTTGTGAATTGGCGGCAGCGATTGTCGTGGCCGGAAAGGCACGCAGCGCACTTGCCACACGTCACGCCCGGAGCGAGCACAACTTTTTGGCCGACTTTAACCGTGGTTACCTCGGCACCGATTTGTGCGACTTCGCCAGCAACGTCGCTCCCCGGAATGTGCGGCAGCGGAATGGGACGTTAGGCAAACCGCCGCGCACCCAAAGGTCGAGACGATTCAGGGCACAGGCTTTGACGCGCACGAGCACTTCATTTGCGCGGACAGCCGGCTCTGGAACGTCTTCATATTTCAAAACATCCGGCCCGCCGTGCTGATGGAATCGAATCGCCTTCATCTTGCCCCCTGGTTTGGTCCGAGAATCGCAAGGTAACATCCTGATGGCAGAGTGTCCAGAAAGCGGGCGCAGTGACATCGACGCGGATTGACAGCACCATGGTCAGCCGTAGGCTGAGGGCTGAGGCAAAGCGTGGACCTGTTTGAAGAAATCGTGAAAATGCGGCGTGCGGGACAGCGCGGGGCGCTGGCAACCATCGTGCATACGAACGGCTCGATCCCGAGCTACGAGAGTTCGCGGATGCTGGTGCGAGAGGATGGATCGATCATAGGAACGATCGGCGGAGGCTGCGTGGAGGCGGAAGTGTGGGCCGCGGCCAAGGAAGTGATGCACAAAGAAGCGCCGCGCAAGATGGTCTTCAATTTGAACAATGAGGCGACCTACGACAACGGCCTGATTTGCGGCGGCACGCTGGAAGTTTTCGTGGAACCTATCCTGCCGCAGCCAATCCTTTATCTTTTCGGAGGCGGGCACGTTTCCATGGCTGTGGCCAAGGCAGCCAGCGCAGCGGGATTTGGCATTGCGGTGATCGACGACCGCGAGGCGTTCGCCAATCCTGAACGCTTTCCCATGGCGCAAGAAATCTATACGACGTATGAAGACGCCTTCGACAAAGATTCAGCCCAACGCTGCCAGCTACCTGATTATCGTCACGCGCGGCCACAAGGAAGATATGCGCGTGCTCGGCTGGGCGGTGCGCACGCCCGCGCGGTACGTCGGGATGATTGGCAGCAAACGCAAAGTCCTTTCGGTGTACAAAGCGCTGGAGAATGAAGGCTATCGCCCCGAGGAATTTCAGCGCGTCTACGCGCCGATGGG
Source organism: uncultured Acidobacteriota bacterium (assembly GCA_963804545.1). Taxonomy (GTDB): domain Bacteria; phylum Acidobacteriota; class Terriglobia; order Acidiferrales; family UBA7541; genus Acidiferrum. Next base: position 433,592 of record CAWDQW010000002.1, on the reverse strand, counting down.
GCTGGAGATCGGCGCGCTCGCGCCGGAAGAAATCGCCATCAGCATCGTGGCGGAATTGATTGCCGTGCGCCGCAACGCGGGATCGGCGGCGCACAAAAAATTGAATTACGAACCGCGGCCTGCATTCACGGAACGCTGAAAGCTGAAAGAGGCGGCATGCTCGCTGCCATCATCCTCTCGGGCGGCGCATCGCGCCGGATGGGCTCGCCGAAGGCGCTGCTCTCCTACCAAGGCCGCCCTTTCCTCGAACATTTGCTGGACGTGGCGCACCATCCAAAAATCGGCGTCGCGCCGGATCGTGCTGGGAGCCGATGCGGAGCCCATCGCCAAGGAAGTAGATCTGGCTCCGGATGAAATCGTCATCAACGAGGACTGGGAAAAAGGGCAATTGAGCTCGATTCAGGCGGCGCTTCGGAGCCTCCCTGCGACAAACCGACGGCATCATTCTTTTTCTGATCGACCATCCGCTTATTAGTTCGACGCTTGTCGACGAATTGGTGGAAGCTTTCTACAATTCCGGCAAGTCCATTGTGCTTCCGGTTTACGAAGGCAGCCGCGGGACATCCTGTTATTTTTTCCTTGGCGCTCTACGAGGAGTTGAAGAATGCGCCGCTCGAAACGGGAGCGCGCTCCGTTGTTTGGGCGCATTCCGCCGATGTGCAGATCGTGCAGACGAATGAAGAAGGCTGCGTGCTTAATCTGAATGATCCAGGCACGATGCAGCGGGCTTTTGGCAGTTGATGGCTGGCTTCGGATTCTTTCGTTTAGGCCAATTTCGCGAACAGTAGACTTCGAGCGCGTCCGAGGCGAGTTGCGCGCCGTGAAACGTTGCCGGCGGCAGTCCGCCCAAAGCTTCGGAAATCGTCTCCGCAGTTATCAAGCGCGCTGCCGCAACGGCGCAGCCCGTGAGACGTTCCGTCAAAAATGACGCGGAGGCAATCGAGGTCGTACAGCCGCGGCACAGGAAGCGTGCTTCCGCGATCGCGCCGTCCTCGACGCGAACTGCCAGCTCGAGAATATCGGCGCAAACCGGATTCGTGGCTTGCACTTCGGCAGTGGCATTGGCCAGCTTGCCGGCGTTGCGTGGATTTCGAAAATGGTCCAGGACCAGTTCGCTGAACATGGAGCTATCGTAGCCCAACTTGCGCCGCACATTTCAACTCGAGCCGAAAACTCTACCCAGATTGCAGAATCGGACAATCAGCGGCCACACTTTCGTTGCGCGCTGTGGCAAACAGACTGAACATAGTTATTAGCGATTCCGATCCGACCATGCCACGACTAATCATTGAACGGCCCGACGCCCCGCCGCGTCTTTACGAGTTGAAAGAAGGCTCGACGATTCACATCGGACGAGCCGCGTCCAACGACATCACGCTTCCTCATTCGAGCATTTCTCGCAGTCACGCGTTGCTCGAAGGAAAAAGGACATCTGGATTGTCACCGACCAGCGCAGCGCGAACGGCGTTCTGGTTAATGGCGTGCGCATCGAGCATGCGGAGCTGAAAAACGGCGACGTCATTGGGCTTGGCGATATCAAGTTGCGTTTTGAGGACATGATGACCGGCACGGTTGTCGCCAAGACTTCGCCGGAACTGGCATCTCATCTGACGCAAATCATTGATCAGGAGAGTGTCGCGAAACTCCTGGAGCGCACGAAGAGGCCAGCCGAGCTTGGCTCTCGTGTTGCGCAGGTGAAGACGCCTTTGGAAAGGACCGACTCTCGCGTCGATACCGATAGCCGCATCGAATATCTGAAGCGCGAAAACCGGCTGCTCACTCTTCTCTATCAAGTTAGCCGGGCATTGGGCGACAAAACCACCGTAGAAGATGTCACGCAATGCGTGCTCGATCTTGTTCTGCAGATTGATGGCGCGGAACGAGGTTACGCCATGTTGCTCACCGAAGAATCGCTTCGCGCGGCGCCGCACGCGGGCGAAAGCTACACTTTTCTGCCGGCCATCCTTCGTTATCGGCCAGGCGCCGAAAACGGCCACGCCGCAAATGGCCTTTCGCAAGCCATTATTCAGCAAGTTATGGAGAGCAGAGGTCCTCTGCTGGTGATGGATGCGAAGCAGGACGCGCGATTCTCCGGCAGTCACAGCATGGCCATTTCCGGCATGCAATCGGCGATGTGCGCGCCGCTGGCCAGCCGCGACCGGCTGTTCGGCTTGCTCTATGTGGACAATCTTTCGAAGCGAGGCACTTTTACTGCAGGACGATCTGGAAGTTTTTGCGGTCATCGCCGCGCAGGCGGGGCTCGTGATCGACCGCGTCCTGGCGAAGAGCGAAGTCAAGCGGCAGGGCGTGCAGCTCAACGCGCTCGAACGCTTTCTATCGCCGGCGATTTCACGAAAAATCGCGGCGGAAGCCGCCGACATCCGCCTCGGCGGCGAAAGCCAGCGCATTACGCTGCTCTTCGCCGACGTGCGCGGCTTTACAACCATGGCGGAGAAAATGAAGCCGCGCGAGGCCGTGGAAGTGCTGAACGAATTCTTCGCGCGGATGACCAACGTTATCTTCGAGCACGACGGAACGCTGGATAAATACCTCGGCGACGGATTGATGGCCCTCTTTGGAGCGCCCTTCGCTTTGCAGAACGATGCGGAGGCTGCTGTTCGCGCAGCCGTGAACATGCAGAAAAGCCTGGCCGAGCTAAATACGATTTCCGGCAAGCCGGCGCTAAATATTGGCATCGGCATTCATACTGGCGAAGCGGTGGTGGGATTCCTTGGCACGGAGCGGCGCATGGACTACACGGCGATCGGCGACACCGTCAACGTCGCTTCGCGTCTTACCTCCCAAGCCGGGCCAGGCCAGATCGTCATCTCCAGCGCGACACACGCTCAAATTGGCCGCGAGATATCTTGTTGCCAGCTCGCGGCGATGAAACTCAAAGGCCGCGACGAGCCCATCGAAGTTCATGAGGTTCTTTGGCGCGACGCCTTGACGAAGAATAGTGCCGCGCAGGAATTCAAGTCCGCGGCCACGCGGTTTGATTGACGCACGCCTGAACCGCGCTTCCTACTTCAGTGCGGGGAATTTCCGCTCCTGTCGCCGGCTTCTGGATGCCATTGACAAAACAGTCGAGCGAATTCGCATTGAGAATATTTCCCGGCCTCAGCCGCGCCATCAGAGGCGCGACGACGAAGACGAACTTCACGTTGTCGAGCGCACCCTTGTAATGCATAACTTGCGCGCTGGCATCAGGGACAGCTCGCGGCACGCCACGGGCATTCGCGGCCGCGGCCAGCGCAAGCAAACTCGCGATGATCGTCCGTTTCATGAATTCGTCCCCTCGAAAATATGGCGTGAGTGCAACATACGCCGGAGGCGAAGTCATTCGCCAAGGGCCGTTCGAAGAAACAAATGTTGCACATTCACGAGATAGTGTTGCGTTTGTTGCGCCCGCGTGATACAACGCGCGCACCGGAATGCCCAAATTCATTTCCGCGCTCGTAGCGACTGGCCCGACGCGGCGAGCACCAGCCCGCGCCGGCGAATTTTCACGGAGAGATCGTCATGCAAACTGTTTCCCGCAAGCCTAATTCACCCGGCCTTCTGTTCGTCCTCACTTGGTTCTTCGCCGCCGCGCTGCTTGCTCCTGCGTGGGCAGCGGCCCAGGAGAAACTTCCCGCCGAGTGGGACACAACGAAAGCTCGCGGACAGACTCGCGAAATCGACTTCGATACGAGCGAGGGAACCTGGATGTCGCTTGACGTTTCTCCCGATGGCAAATGGATCGTGTTCGATCTGCTCGGCCACGTTTACCGCATGCCTTCAACGGGCGGCAAAGCCGAATGCCTGACGCAGGATTCCGGCGTAGCCCTGAATATGACTCCGCGTTTTTCTCCCGACGGCAAGACCATCGCCTTTATCAGCGATCGCAAGGGCCAGAACAATCTCTGGCTCATGGACGCCGACGGAAAGAACCCGCGCGCCGTTTTCAACGACAAGAAGCTGCGCGCCCTCAGCCCCATTTGGACGCCGGATGGAAACTACATCATCGTGCAGCGGCAAGGCACGCGGCGCGGCGGCTCGCCCTTTGCGTGGTCGCTGGTGATGTACTACAAGGACGGCGGCTCGGGGATTACTCTCGTGGGGGACGACAAAGGACCGTCGTTGGCATTCCATTTCGCGTGACGGAAAGTATCTCTACTTTGATGTGCAAATCTGCTCGCCGCTTCCCTTTGGCCACACGGACCCGATGCTCGGCTGCGCGCAAATTCGCCGCATGAATTTGCAAACTCGCAAGATCGAAGAGATCACCGGAGGAGAAGCCGAGCAGCAGGATCGCGGAACCAGCGGAGGCGCCGTCGCCCCGGAGGTTTCCCCGGACGGGAGATTCGTCGCCTTCGGCCGACGCATTCCCGATGGAACGGAATCCTACAAAGGCCACGTGTTTGGCCCGCGCACCGCTCTCTGGCTGCGCGATCTGCAAACCGGCGAAGAACGCCTTCTCATGGATCCCATCGAACTGGACGAATCCGAGGAAATTTCCCGGCAGATGACCATACTTCCTGGAATGGTCTGGTCCGCGGACGGCAAGTCCATGGTGCTTTCGCAGGGCGGAAAAATTCGTAGATTGTGGGTCGACTCCGGAAAAGTCGAGACCATTCCTTTCACCGTGCACGTGCACCGGACCATCACCGAGATGGCCTATTCGCCGATTCCGTTTCATGATCAATCGTTCGAGGCGAAATTCGTCCGCTGGCAAACCGCTTCGCCCGACGGCAAGCGTATCGTCTTCCAAGCCGTGCACAAGCTCTGGCTCATGGATTTGCCAAACGGCAAGCCCAAGCGGCTGACACCCGACTCTTTCACACCGGGCGAATTTTCTCCTGCATGGTCACCCGATGGAAAAACCATCGCTTTCTCTAGCTGGGACGACGAAAAACATGGCCAGCTTTGGACGATCGCGGCAAGCGGCGGCGCACCGCGCGCCGTCACCACGCAGCCCGGCGAATATTTGAATCCCGCATGGAGCCCGGACGGCGCAACACTTGCCTATTCTCGCGGTTCGGGCGCGACGCTTCGCGGCCGCGACTGGGCCCGCAACGAGTGGTACGACATCGTTCTGCAATCTGTCAACGGCGGCGCCGCGCAAACCCTTGTGAGGGTTGGCGGCGAGGAAGGACCCGGCGCGCGTCCGCAGTTTGGTCCGGACGGCAGAATCTATTTCATCGAGCATCGCGTCGAGAAAGGCCAAGGTCCTTTCGACGCGAAAAGCGTCACGGATCTCGTCTCGGTTCGGAAAGACGGTTCCGACCGCCGAATCCATGCCACCTTTCCGTACGCCACGGATGTTCAGGTTTCTCCAGACGGCAAGCAAGTCGCGTATCAGGAAGGCGACAACGTCTACATTGCGCCTCTGCCGCTAAACGTTACCGGACAAGAAGGGATTCACCTGGATCGCACCGCGCCCGTCTTCACCATCAAGGCGGCCAGCCTTGACGGCGGCATGTATCCATGCTGGCGCGACGCTTCCACGATCGAATTCGGCAGCGCTAACAAATACTTTCTGTATCACACCGACACGGCAAAAACCGATACCACGGAAATTCACCTCAGCGTGCCGCGCGCCATTCCGCAAGGCTCCATCGCGCTGACAAACGCCCGCATCATTACCTTGCAGAATCGCAAAGTCATCGAAAAGGGCACTCTCGTCGCGAAGGCGGGACGCATCACTTGCGTTGGAACTTGCGAAACCACCGGGGTAGATCGCGTGATCGACGCCAAGGGCAAAACGCTCATCCCCGGATTCGTCGACATGCACGCTCACCATCACCGCGAGTCGGGCGGCATCACTCCCACACACAACTTCGAGTCTGCCATCTACCTTGCGTATGGCGTGACCACTACTCTCGATCCAGCGACGTGGTCCGAAGAAGTCTTCCCGATTGCCGAGATGATCGAAGCAGGGCAGGCGATCGGGCCGCGGACTTTTTCGACCGCAGATCCCCTGCACAATGGCAGCGGCCCCCACGGCAACGAACTCACCAGCTACGAAGTCACGGGGCACGAAATCACCCGGCTGGCCTCTTACGGCGTCGTCTCTCTTAAACAGTATCTCCAGCCCGACCGCGAGCAGCGCCAATGGATCGTAGAAATTGCGCGCCAGAAAGGCCTGCGCGTTACGGCCGAAGGCTCCAGCGATTTGCTCCATAAAGTAAGCATGGCCATGGATGGACAAACTGGTTTCGAGCACCCCACGCCATACGTTCCGCTGTACGGCGACGTCACGAAATTTTTCGGCATGACGCACACCGTTTATTCGCCAACGTTTACTGTTGGCGGCACCGCGCCCTGGAACGAAGAATATTTTCAGCAGATCAGCGACGTCTGGAAAGATGCCAAGCTCCAGCGCTGGACCCCCTGGCGCGAACTGATGCCGCATCTTCGCAGGCGTTGGCTGCGCCCGCTCACCGATTATCATTTCGGCGTGCAAGCGCAAGGTCTGGCGGACATCATCGCCAACGGCGGTTACGGCGCCATCGGCTCGCACGGGCAAGCACACGGCATCGGCTCGCACTGGGAAGTGTGGATGATTTCCAGCGCCACCGGCCCCATGGGCGCGCTCGAAGTGGCCAGCCTGCACGGCGCGCATTTTCTCGGAGCGGATAAGGATCTCGGCTCGCTCGAAGTGGGCAAGCTCGCCGACTTGATGGTCCTAAACGCAAATCCTCTAGATGACATTCACAACACCGCGAACATCGCGATGGTCATGAAGGCCGGCACGCTGTATGACGCCGATACCCTCGACGAAATCTGGCCCGAGAAAAAACCATTCGGTGCGTATTACTGGGTGAATCTGGACGAATTGCGCAACGACACGCGGCCCGTCGACATCTTCGACCAGAAATAGGCTCCGCCGTGGGCGAGATAATTCGCAGTGGCCCTCCTTGCAGGGGCGCAGCACGTTGCGCCCCGACGAACTACGCGGCGGGAGCGTTTGCTACAATTCTGGGATGAAATCCCCCCCGACCAGAGTACGCATCGTATCCCTCGCTCCGAGCGCGACATCGATTCTCTGCGCCATCGGCGCGAAGAAATATCTCGTTGGCGTTACGAAATGGTGCGCGGACGTCGCGCCTGTCAACGGCTTGCCACAGCTCGGCGACTGCTGGCACATGGATTCCGTGGACGACATCGTGAGGTTGAAACCATCGCTCGTCGTCGGCTCGGTGCCCTACAAACAAGAAACTCTCGCAAAACTCCTGGAACATCCGCTCAGTTTCTTGGCTACGAATCCCCGCTCGCTGGCTGACATTGAGAATGACATTCGTATGTTAGGACGGATCGCTAGCAGGCCGGCGCATGCAGAACGCTTGATCAGCAGAATGCGCCAAGAATTTGACGCGATCGCAAAAAAGTCGCGCATGGGCAAAACGAAATTGCGCGTGTACTGCGAAGCGTGGCCGAACCCGCGCATCAGTTCCCCACCGTGGGTCACGGAAATCGTCAGACTCTGCGGCGGCGAAATGGTCTTGCAGTCCGGCCAAAAAGTGAGCGAAGAAGATGTCGCGAGCGCAAGGCCTGACGTGATTGTCCTCGCCTGGGCGGCCACGGGCGACAAGGCCAACCCTCAAAAATGTTACAAAATTGCGGCGTGGAAAGATGTCCCCGCTATTCGCAACAAGCAGGTCTACGTTGTCCGCGATGAGCTGCTCAACACTCCCGGCCCGCCGCTACTAGCCGGAGCGAAACAATTGCTCCGCATCTTCCGGAAAGCCGCCGCGGAGGCAGACAAGCGATGAGAGTCGTCGTAACCGCAATCATCGAACGCAGCGACCGCCGCTTTCTTATCGGCCAGCGCAAAAGAGGGGACACCTCTGCTCTTAAATGGGAATTTCCGGGCGGCAAAATAGAAGAAGGCGAAACGCCGGAGGCTGCGCTAGCACGGGAACTTCGAGAAGAGTTGGGCGCTACCCTGGAAAAATGCGTGGAGATAGGCCGCAGGCGCCATAAATACGCTTCGTCGCCCGAGGAGTTCGAAATTCGCTTCTTCGCCGCCAGCATCAAAGAAACGGAAGTCGCGCCAAAAGAGTTCGAACAAATCGCATGGGCACTGCCCAAAGAACTCGGCAGCTACGACTTTCTCGCCGCAAATTCCCAGATCATCGCTCAACTTGCCACTGGCCGAATCAAACCGAATGATCTTCTAAATGCCGCTTTTTCGTGAGGTAGAATTGCAGCGGTCGGACCTAAACTCGAATGACTTTGCAATCTTGCTAGAATCGGGGAGCGTCAACCCATGGGCAAAAGAACTCGGATTTTTCTTTCAGTGGCGATTCTTTTCTTCGCGGCTTCGACGAACGCTCAGACTCCGCTAGACAAACCCGCGCAGCCTGCCGCTGACGATTCCGAAGCCCAGCCGCCAGTAACCAAGGCCGATCTGCAAATCGTGGATCACGCGCAGAAAATTCTCGACTCGCCTTCGAAATGGAATCGCGCTGACACGCGCAAGTGTCCAGATACAGCCAAAACGTTTAGCCTGTATTGCGCCTTGGAAAAGGCCACGTACGAAGTAACAGGAAGCTTCGCGCACCGCGGGGCAGCCATGCAGGAAGCGCGCTTCGTGATCGAAGAAGTCGCCCCAGACTGGAAGAAATACAACCATCGCTTGATGGATTACAACAACGATCCGAAGACTACGTTCGAGGATATGCAGAAGGTGCTTCAACTGTTGCGAGAGCGCATCAACAAGCGGCTGGCCGAGCAATCCGCGCCCCCGAAGAATTGATGGTTAAGGGCAGGGTGCGTGGCTGTGTCTTTCGCGGCAGAAGCATTTCGCGCTAATTGCGCAACCGTATCTGGCGGGAACTCGCCGCCCTTATGAAATAACCGGATTCACTTTTTCCGGATTGATTCCCAAATCCTTGATCGCCTTGTCCACCACGGACCGCTCGATCTTGCCATCGGCAAGCAATTCGTGGAGAACCGCCAGAGTGATGAAACGCGAATCCACCTCGAAGAATTCGCGCAACGACGGCCGGCCTTCGCTGCGGCCAAAGCCGTCCGTGCCGAGCGTCGCCAGCCGCCGCGGCATCCACTTGCTAACCATATTCGGCAGCGTCTTCAAATAATCGGAAGCGGCCACCAAAACTCCGGGCGCATCCGCAAGGCACTTCGTCACGTACGGGACGCGCGCTTTCTCGCCAGGGTGCAAACGATTCCAGCGCTCGGTCTCGTTCCCGTCCACATACAATTCTTTATAGCTCGTCACGCTCCAAACATCGGCCGCGACGCCGTATTTCGTCTCCAGAATTTCCTGCGCGCGCAGCGCTTCGTTCAGAATCGCGCCGCTCCCAAAGAGTTGCGCGCGAAGTTTCGATTTCAAGTTGTTTGCCTGCCGGAAGCGGTACATGCCCCGCAAAATTCCGTCTTTCACGTCGCCTGGCATTGCGGGCATCGCGTACGGCTCGTTCATCACCGTGATGTAATAAAAGATGCTTTCGCCGTCTTTGTACATCCGCCGGATGCCGTCTTGCAGAATCACCGCCATCTCGTAGGCAAACGCTGGATCGTACGCTTGCAAGTTCGGCACGCGTCAGCGCCAGTACGTGGCTGTTGCCATCCTGGTGCTGCAACCCTTCGCCCGACAACGTCGTGCTGCCCGGAAGTTCCTCCCAGCAGGAACCCGCGTGTGCGCATGTCCGCCGCGGCCCAGATAAAATCGGCGATTCGCTGGAATCCAAACATCGAATAGTAAATGAAGAACGGAATTGTATTAATGCCGTGAGTCGCATACGCGGACCCTGCGGCAATAAACGACGCCATCGAGCCGGCTTCGGTGATTCCTTCCTCGAGAATCTGTCCGTCTTTCGCTTCCTTGTAATAGAGCAGTGTGTTGACGTCGACAGGCTCATACTTCTGCCCAGCGCTCGAATAAATCCCGACTGTTCGGAAACAGCGACTCCATACCGAAAGTCCTCGCCTCGTCGGGAACGACGGGCACCACCAGCTTGCCGATTTCCGGATCCTTCAACATTTTGCGCAACATTCCGACGAACGCCATCGTCGTGGAGACTTCCCTGCCCTCGCTGCCGTCGAAAAATTCCTTGAACAGTTCGTCGTGGTCGGCCACCAGCGGCTTCGAGCGCACGCTGCGCTTCGGCGTGTAACCGCCCAGCGCTTCGCGCTGCGCGCCCGCAAATATTGAATCTCGATGCTGTCTTCCGCGGGGCGGTAAAACGGCACTTCCACACAATCGTTGTCGTTCAACGGTACGCCGAACCGCGAACGAAATTCGCTTCAATTCCTCTTCGTTCAATTTTTTCTGCTGATGCGTGACGTTCTTGCCTTCGCCAGCTTCGCCTAGCCCGTATCCTTTAATAGTGCGCGCCAAAATCACGGTCGGCCCGCCCTTATGCTCGACCGCGGCCTTATATGCCGCGTACACCTTGCGTGGATCGTGCCCGCCGAGCCGCAAACGCCGCAGCGCCTCATCCGGCAGCGGCTCGACCAGCGCCAGAAGCCGCGGATCGCTGCCAAAAAAATGTTCGCGCACGTAGGCGCCCGACGAAACCACCAGCTTCTGGTATTCGCCGTCGACCAATTCGCCCATGCGCTTGACGAGCAAGCCTTCTGTGTCGCGCTCCAAAATGGGATCCCACTCGCTGCCCCACAGACACCTTGATCACGTTCCAGCGCGCGCCGCGGAACGCCGACTCCAGCTCTTGAATAATCTGTCCGTTGCCGCGCACCGGACCGTCCAGCCTCTGCAAGTTACAGTTGACGACGAAAATCAGGTTGTCCAATTTTTCGCGCGAGGCCAGCGTGATCGCGCCGAGTGACTCTGGTTCATCCGTCTCGCCATCGCCGAGAAACGCCCAAACTTTCGCGTCCGTTTCGGGCTTGAGGCCGCGATGTTCGAGATACCTGTTGAACCGAGCCTGATAAATCGCCATCAGCGGGCTCAACCCCATGGACACTGTCGGGAATTCCCAGAAATTCGGCATCAGCCAGGGGTGCGGATAAGACGACAGCCCTCCGCCTGGTTTTAATTCGCGCCGAAAGTTTTCCAACTGTTGCGCCGAAATGCGCCCTTCCAGAAACGCCCGCGCGTACATTCCAGGCGCGGCGTGCCCCTGAAAATAAACCGTGTCGCCTTCGAACTCGTCCGAACGCGCGCGGAAAAAATGGTTGAATCCGACTTCATACAACGTGGCCGCCGAAGCGTACGTCGAAATGTGTCCGCCGATGTTGTGCTCCACGCGGTTCGCGCGCACGACCATGGCCAGCGCATTCCAGCGAATCAAACTCTTGATGCGTCGCTCGAGTTCCTGATCGCCAGGGAAAAGCGGCTCGAGCCGCGCGGGAATCGTATTCGCGTAAGGCGTGTTCGCGGAAAACGGAAGATCGATGCCCGAAACGGTAGCGTGCGCGCGCAGCCTCTCCAGAATTTCCGCCGCGACTTCCGGCCCGCTCGATTCCAGCACGGAGTCTAGCGACTCCAGCCACTCCTGAATCTGCGTGTCTTCCAGTCCGTGAGGCACGCTGATGGCCTCGCTTGGGCTGTCCACGTGGGTGTAAGTCTCATTGTCCATAACTTAGGCTGGCCCTCTTTTGTCGGATTCCGGCACGCTCGTCGGCGTGCCTCCCAAACTTATTCGCACTATAAGGAGAATAGAATACACCGCCCGGCGTTTCTCTGCACACTACACTCTCAGCGAAATTCTTCCTTCGCGGGGCCCAAGTTTCTTCCACCGTCCAGTACCAGCGTGTGGCCAGTCATAAACTCGGCATGCACAAGGTAGGAGACAGCATCCGCGATGTCGGTCGGCCTCCCCGTTCGCTGCAGCGGCGCCAGCCTGATAAAATCCGATTCCCACTCCGGCGGGTCGCCCGGCATGGTGATCGTTCCCGGCGCGATCGCGTTTACGCGCACCTCGGGAGCAAGCGCCTTCGCAAGTACCTTCGTCAACATCAGCACGCCGGCCTTCGAGATGGAATGCGGGATGTACCCCGGCCATCCCATTAGTCCACCAGCATCGGCAAAATTCACGATCGCGCCCTTGCTCCGGCGCAGCAAAGGCGCCGCGGCCTGCGCACAGAAAAATCCCGCCTTCAAATTGGTATTCGAGCGACGCATCCCAAATTTCTTCCGTTGTCGACACAATGCTCGCGGGCAAAAAGTTCGCCGCGCTGTTCACAAGAATATCCAAGTCGCCCAAATTCTTTCGCAACCTCCACGAACAGTTTGCGAATCTCATCCACCTTTCGCAAATCGGCGGAAAGCGCTACCGCGCGCCGCCCCAGCTTCTCGATTTCCGCAACCGTTTCCTGCGCCTCAGCGTGCGAATTGCCGTGGTGGATCACCAAATCCGCGCCTTCCGCCGCCAGCCGCAACGCTACCGCTCTGCCAAGCCTCTTCGCTGAGCCCGTGACCAGCGCCACTTTCCCTGCCAGCGATCCCGCACCTTGTACTGTGTTCTCTGTCATCAGCATTCCGCCGCACGAAACGTTACCACAGCCTGCAATCGCCGCGCCCCAAGAAGTGCTATGCGACAGGCAGTGTTATCATCGACCAGTACCTAAAACGCAGAAGGAGATTGTGAATGAAACTTGACCTGCTCGCCATTGCCGCCCACCCCGACGACGTGGAACTCTCCTGCGGCGGCACGCTCTAAAAATGGCTGCACGCCGGGTACAAAACCGGCATCCTCGACCTCACCGCGGGCGAAATGGGTACCCGCGGCACGCCCGAAACTCGCGCCAAAGAAGCCGCCAAATCCGCGAAGATCCTTCGTGTCAGTTGGCGTGGCACCCTCGGCGTCCCCGACTCCGACGTCCAGCCCAGCCGCCAGCACAAGCTCCGCCTCGCTGCCGTTATCCGGGAGCTTCGTCCCAAAACTGTCATTCTTCCCTATTGGGAAGCTCGCCACCCGGACCACTATCATGCCTCGACCCTCGGCTACGAAGGCTGCTTCCTGGCCGGCCTCAAACAACTGCCCATTGACGGCGAGCCCCATCGCCCGTTCAAGATCCTGTATTCCACCGCCTTCGCTCAGGTACGTCCTACCTTCGTCGTAGACATTACGCCGGAGTTTGAACAGCGCCGCCGCGCCATTCTTGCCTTCTCTTCCCAATTCCGTCCCAAAAAGGGCGAATCCCCAAGTAGTTCAAGAAGACGGACGTCTTCCTGGCCATCGATCGTCTAGAAGACCAAATGAACCTTCTTGCCCGCCACTATGGCGAAATGATCGGCGTGAAGTATGGCGAGCCCTTCCTGATCAAGGAGTTGATGCAGGTCCACGACGTCGTCAAAATGGACGTCCGCTCCATCTAATTTTTGGCGCTTTGCTCTAAGCTGCTTGGATTGGGTTTCTATCGGGTATGGGAAGTCTTGGAGAGGTTACGCGGAAGCCGTCTCTTGCTATTCACTACTCCCTGTTCACTACTCACTTCTTCAATCAAAAATTCTCTTCATCTTGCGCCGGCGAATACCCCGGTAGCCCGGGTCCCTTGGGGGTGTTCTCCGCCCGCAACCGCGTCAGCGCTTCCTCTTCCGCCCCGGACTTCCGCAGCACTACGATGGTGCTTAGCGCTTCGCTGTAAACGCGCGTCACCAGGTAAACATCCCCGGTGTCATTCTTCCTCCAAAGCTGCCCGATTTGAATTTTTTTTACGCTCATTTTCACGCTCATAAGTCTGTCCTTGACTCTAGAGGCCCCCGCCAGAGGTGTCAACCCTTCTAATCCAGCATTTTGCACACCATTCACCACGCTTTTCAGTTCGGAACGGCTTTTTCGCCCTAGGCCGCCCCCGTCCCGGCCCCTCAAAATGCTGGCGCGCCTTATCCCATGAAATACCAGCTGCGACATCCGGAATAGGAAACCTTCCTTAGAAGTCTTACATCGTAGTGGTTAAGGGCGCCAATGCCATTGCATCCTTATATTGGAAAATGGGTGTATACTGACCGGAGCAGGAGGTAAGTGCCATGCTACAGATTCCGAAAGTGACTTTGGGCTTAACGGTGGCAGGCCTCCTCGCTGCAAGTGTAGCTTTGGCATCTCCGCAGACTCAGCAATCAAGCCAAAGCCCGACGCCAACGCAGTCGCAGCAGCCCGCCGCGCAGCAGCCAACTCCGGCGCAACCCGCACCGACGGCTCAATCTGGTCAAACTAGCCAATCTCCGAGCCAAACGCAGTCGCAGCCGCAAACGCAGGTCCCCGCACAACCCGCACCGCCTCAACCTGCGCCTCCGCAACCTACGCCTGCAGCGCAGACGCAAACTCCTCAAGATCAGCCGGTTCCCCAACAGGATACCGTGCATCCCAAGAATTCCAAGGATGACGTAGACGCCATCGGCAACCGCAACGTGGGCAAGGGCGCCAATTTCTATTCGCTCGAACGCGAAATCGCCCTCGGCAAGCAGCTCGCCCAGGAAGTCGAGCGCTCTTCCAAGCTCATCGATGATCCCGTCGTCACCGAATACGTGAACCGCGTCGGCCAGAATCTTGTCCGCAATTCCGACGCAAAAGTTCCGTTCACTATCAAGGTCATCGACTCCGACGAAGTCAACGCTTTCGCGCTTCCCGGCGGCTTCTTCTATGTCAATAGCGGCCTGATCCTTCGCGCCGAGGAAGAATCCGAGCTCGCCGGCGTCATGGCCCACGAAATTTCGCACGTCTGCGCGCGCCATGGCACGAAGAACGCCACCAAAGGCGAGGCTATGCAGCTGGCCATGATTCCTCTGATGCTTCTCGGCCCCGGCGGTTGGGCAGGGTACGGCATTTACGAAGCCGCGAGCCTCGCCATCCCCGTCACCTACCTGAAATTCAGCCGCGATGCTGAGCGCGAAGCCGACTACCTCGGCGTCGAATATATGTACAAGGCCGGCTACGATCCCAACTCTTACGTGACCTTCTTCGAGCGCATTCAGGCCGACGAAAAGCGCCGCCCCGGCACCATTCCCAAAGGTTTCTCGACGCATCCACCGACGCCGGATCGCATCGAAGCCACGCAAAAAGAAATCGCGCGCATCCTTCCCGCAAAGCAGGAATACATCGTCACGACTTCCGAGTTTGATTCCGTGAAAGCGCGCCTGCGCAACATCATGTTTGCGCGGAAAGTCTCTGACAATCAGCCTGGGAAACCCACCCTGCGCACAAAGACCGCGCAGTCCACCAAACAGCCGACTTCCACGACGCGACCCCAACGCCACCACGAGCGACGGAAGCGACGATGACCGGCCGACGCTCAAGCGGCGGCCTTGCCAGCCCTGATTTTCGCGGCCAAATTTCTGAAATGAGCACGGGCGGCGCATAGCTGCCCGTTTTCTTTTCCGTTCTTCCCCGCGACCCTTATGCGGTTCTTCAGCAGAAGTTTTTAGGCCCTGGAACCCAGCCTCGGGTCCGCAGCATTTCCATGACGCATGCCCGGCCGCCCGCTCCCTCCAGCGACTCACAGACTTTACTTGCCATACTATTATCTTAATGTAATAATTCCCTCATGATTATCGGCGAACGCCTCCGCGGACTCCGCGAACAGAAGAAATTGCCTCAGCGCGAAATCGAAAACCGCTCGGGCTTGCAGCGCGCGTATCTCTCTCGCGTCGAGAATGGACACACCGTTCCCACTATTGAAACGCTTGAAAAATGGGCCAAAGCTCTCGAAGTCCCCATTTACCAGCTTTTCTACGACGGGCCCGGGCCTCTCCGAGCCAGCGAGCTTCGCGTTTGGAAGCCTCCTGACGAAACGCTCTGGGGCGGCTCCGGCCAGGATGCCGAATACGTCAAGCAACTCCGCCGTCTTCTCCGCAGAATCGACGAGGCCAACCGCAGGCTCCTTCTCCAGATGGCCTCGAGGCTTGCTCGCCGCGCGCAAAAATCCGCCCGCGAGGAATAGGCCTGGATGTCTCCTCCCACGAAACATCGCGACCGGGGCTCAGCCTGCCTGCACACCATCGGGGTTGACTGATGGGCAGAACGAGCGAGCACCTCCGCCGGGGCTCGATTTAGTCCGGTTTTCTTTCCGCGAGCAGCCGTTCGAACTGTCTCACCGTGGCTGGCGCGTGTCCCGCGTAGTGGTTGTTCGCAAACGCAAATATCTTGATGTTCTTCAAGAAAAAGTTCATGAAAACGTCCACCCACTCCTTCAACTCGCTAGTGCGGTCCACGACCGTTTTGTCCCAGCTCTTCGTTTGCTCTTCGATCCCTTTGCGGTCGCCCAGCCACCGCACATACGTAAAGTCTGCGGTGATCAGGTCCAAGTTCCCTTTCATTTCCCACGGCCGCGGCATCCAGCTCTGATCAATCAACGCCAGCGCCACTCCGTTCTCCCGCAAAGTCTCCACAAATCGCGCGTCCAGCCAATACTTGTTTCGTATCTCCACCGCAAACTTGTACCCGCTTGGCAGTTTCTTCAGAAACGGCTTCAGCCGCGCCAGAAACTCCGCGCCGTTTTTGAACTTCGATTTATTGAAATATCCGAACTGAAACAGCAGCGGCCCCAATTTTTCCCGCAGCTCATCCATCGTCCCCAGAAAATGTTTCAAGTCCTCTTCGCAATCCACCAAGACTTTTTCATGCGTAATCACCTGCGGCACTTTTGCCGCGAACACGAATCCCGGCGGCGTCTTCGCGTACCACCCCTTCACTGTCGATACCGCCGGCGTCCGGTAAAATGTGTTGTCCAGCTCCACCGCGTCAAACTGCGTGGCGTAATAAGTAAGCTGCTCCCGCGCGGCAATCCCCTTCGGGTAAAACGTCCCGTCCCACCCCTCCGCCGTAAACGCGCTTGTTCCTATCCACAGTTCCGCCATAGCCGCACGATTCTACACCGGCTTTTCCGGAAAAGTATTCTCCCTCCCGTACTTCAGTATCAGAGAGAGATAGCAGGAACCAACTGGCCTTCGAGTGCCGTCGTCAGTGGCCCATCAAAAACGCCCAGACCGCATACGCGCCATTGATCGAAGAGCAGAACTGGAAAGCGTCATACTGCGCATCGTTGTTTGTGGGGCTCGGCAGATCGGAGACATTCCTGATCGAAACCCAGTTTTGGAAACTGATGGCTTTGCACGCTTCGGCCACGTACGCGTCATTTTCGTCGAGTGTGGCGCCCATCGTTCGATACGTGGCGAGCTTTGTGAATTCGTCCGTGCTTATACTCGAGTTGGTGACCACATCGGTCGGTTCCGCGCCGTTAGGCTTGCAATAAATCGACGATTTTCCGCTAGAAGCTTTTCGTCCTCCCGTGGTGACCAGGCCGCTGGAAACGCAAGCGTCGTTCTTCAGGATTACATTCGTGGCGTAGTCATACCAATTTGCGGAGCCCGCGGGCGGGTTGCTGCCGAGGATATTCGCCGCCCCGCTAAACCGCAGAGCTTGCTTCGCCGCAGGCAGCGTCAAGCCATACCGCGCGCTGTTCGTCACCACAACGTCTCCAACGTCCGCGATCGCCCAGATTCCCCCCGCCGTTCCCGAGGTCACCAAATACTTGAAATTCGGATTCGCGCCGGACCCGACGGCTTTTTGGAAGAAAGACTGAGTGGACTCCGGGTCAAACTTCGGATGGAACTCGCTCTTCAATAACACGACCGTCTTGCTATTGACCTTCGCTTGGAAGAAGTACGCGTGAACCTTGGCGCCGCTTGGCAGCGGGATACCGGGGTACAGCAGAGGCGTAAAATTATTGCTCTCCCCCGTTTCAAATTTGTACTTGCCATTGCCGAATACCAACGCCAAGGCCCCCGTTTCCCCTTCCGTCCACGTGACCACCAGGAAATCCGCCTTGGGAAGCACGCTAACCTGCGCCGTGTTCGGTGCGGACACGGTGAGCTTTAAATCCACCGTCGTGACCGGACATTTCGTGCATAGCATTTTGGTCATCGCCGTTCACCTCAGGAATTAGAGTGTTACGAGGAAGCCCGTTTCATGGCTGCTTGATTGGGGCGAAGCGCAAGATGCCGTTGCCCCGGCCCAGCGACCGGTCAAACACCGTGAAGTAGTTATTCATCAGCGGCAGTCCCAGAATCGATTGATTCACGGGATTTTTGGGACCCGCCGGCGCAATCTGGAAAATCGACCGGCCGGGCGCGGGATAATCCTCCTGCCAGTAGGTCTGCGGCGAGCATGTCAGCTTCACTGGCTTACCCGTGTCGCCCGTAAGCGTAAAACTGATGCCCGGCCACTCCGCCAGATTCAGCGACGTGGCGGAAATGCCGTCTCTCGCGGCTTGTCGGATCAGGTTGACGAATTTTGGATTGATCTTTTCCAGCGATTCCATCACTGCCTGATACACATCGTTCGACAGAACCAGGGGATTCGTCCCCGTGTCAATGATGCAATTTGACCCCGCCCCACTGTATTCCGGCTGCAGCGGTTTCGCATTCACCGCCGCAGCGCCCTCCACCTGTATCGAGATCAAGTTCGTGTTGTAATAAATGTCGTGCAGCACATCCACATTCACAAAACTTCCGCTGTACAAATCGGTTTGCTCCTCCCCTCCCCCAAGTATGAAGAATCCGTTGTTCCAAGGGTCGGCCGCAATCGCCGATTGGTTCGTGCTCGCCAGTCGTACCCACGAACGGAGCGTATAGAACGCAAACTTGTTCAGCGTTAGTCCCTGGCTTTCCAGTTCCATGAAATACGGGTCGATGGTGGTTGGCGTCACCCCTTTTGTCTTAATCAATTCGGAAAAGTTTTCCCAACTGTTAGCGAAGTTCGCCGACGCAAACGGCCACGGAAAAGTAACCGGTGGGTTGATCTTCTGGCTGACTAGATAGTTCTTCAAATCGTAGGCGGAATTGAGGCTCAAGTAAGCCAATCCCATGATGCCGTCGACACCTGTGAAATCACCTTCGCTCTGCGCCACGGTGATCGCAATCGGCGCATTTTGCAAAGTTGCCGTATCGCCTTCTGGATCTCCTAGAACGAGGCTGGTGTTGACGATTGGTCCTATCCACGCGCCCGTCCCGTAGAGAACCTGTTGCGCCAGTGTGGACGGTGTCATGTCCGCGTCTTTAACAGCCTGATAGACAGATGGCACCACCGCGAGCGTGCTGCTCCCCGTGTCCAGAATCACATTCGCCGCAACTCGTTCGCTCCCAATCAAAATTTGCGCCGAATAGTCGTTCCCATCGAAGACGTTCGTGATGGGGATGCGCAGAGTCCGCACCGCTCCGGCGTTGGCTTGCGCGTGTGCGGCATGAACTGGCCTGGACTCTTCCTTCTTCGGCTTGTGTGTTTTTCTTTTCATCGGGGACATCCTTGTGACGTTCTAAGTACGCCACTTCTACACCCAATGTCTAGTCAAGTACAGTACTTATTTCCGTGAGATACATCCGTCAAGGGCGAGACGCGAAGCACTCCAGGGTTCTAGTCGGGTTGCAGCCGCCCTCGAGTCGCATAAAACTGCGGATTGGGGAAGCGATCTCCAGGAGAGACGAGGGGGCCTAGCCGTCTTTGCGGAAGGCTTGGCCCCTGCGTCGTGCATGGAATGGCCAGAGTGGGCGAGCTGACTGGCTAGGATTAGGAGTGGCCGGCGGTGCGCTTCTTTTCTTTTGCGTTTGCGGGAACATCCGGTCGGCGATCGCCTGGGCGGGTTTCTTCCGCCGATTCCTCGCTGCGGAAGCCACGGACAAACTCATCCACCTGGTTCTCGGCTTCCTGCTTCATGATTCCGTAGCGTTCCTGAATCTTACCGATTAATTGATCGCGACGGCCGTGGATGATGGTTAGGTCGTCGTCGGTGAGCTTTCCCCACTTTTCTTTTACCTTGCCAGAATACAGTTTCCATTTTCCTTCCAGCTGATCCCAGTTCATAGGATTCTCCTGATTTTTAGTTTTTACGTAACAAGTGCCGGTTCGGCTTTGCCGCTGGAAAGCCCGCCGAGCCCTGCAAGACAAGAGAAGCACGCGAGCCTCTTGGCGTACATACAGGGAAACACTGACGGCAGATTGGAGCGCGAGAAATCGAGCGAGTTTCCGGGGACTACAGGATTCCCCTCGGGCCGATAGGGGTTCCACCCTATAGAGCAGGCGCGGCCCAGGGCTTACAACAGAAGAGGATCGCGGCGGACTTCTCTAACACCGGAAACGAGCAAGACGCGCGATTCAGGGCCATCAAAAATCTGCACGGGAATCATTTGGAGGTCGTGATGCTACGTTGGGCTTTGGGTTTCTTTATCGTGGCGATTCTTGCGGCGGTGCTCGGATTTTCAGGAATTGCCGTGGCCGCGGCGGGGATCGCGAAGCTTCTCTTCGTTATCTTTCTGGTCCTTTTCCTTGTGTCGCTGCTGAGCCATCTGCTGCGCCGGACTTGAAAGAGCCGCTTTCGCGTTCTCTCGAGTGGCGACCGGAGCTTGAATGGATTTGACGTACGAATGCAGAGGGATCATGAACGGACGAACAATCCTGGGAATCGCACTGGCCGTAATCGGTCTATTCGCGCTGGCGTATCAAGGCTTGAGCTACACAACACAAAAGAAGGTGCTGGAGATCGGTCCCATCCAGGCCATGAAGGAAGAACATCACACCATTCCTCTTCCTCCGATCCTTGGCGCTGTGGCACTGCTGAGCGGGATCGTTGTCGTGGTTTCTCGCCGTCGTGGAAATTAGGGCCAAGATGGAAGCTTCAAAACTCTGAGTAGAAAGATGGAGGATAAACTTATGAATCGTATAACGGCTATTTTTGCGGGAGCGCTGATGCTGGCGCCGCTGTCATTCGCCCGGCCTGCGGACGAAGGCGCAAAGGATGAAAACAATCGTTTGCAGAACGCCGGCACGGTGATGCAAGAAATTCTGGATATCCCAGACGACATTCCCCAAGACTTGCTCGACAAGGCTCGCTGCGTGGTGGTCATGCCGTCCGTGCTCAAGGCCGCCTTCGTCGTGGGCGGCAGTTACGGCCGGGGAACGATGGTTTGCCGTACTGGCAGAGACTACAGAGGGCCATGGGGCGCGCCGGCGATGTACGCCCTTGAGGGCGGGAGCGTTGGATTTCAAATCGGAGCTGAAGCCACGGACTTCGTGATCCTAGTCATGAACAATCGTGGTGCGGAAAGTCTCCTGCATAGCAAAGTGAAGCTCGGCGCGGATGTCTCCATCGCCGCTGGACCGAAAGGACGGACGGCGTCTGCCGACACGGACGCGTACATGCGCGCGGAAATGTTGAGCTACTCGAGGGCCCGCGGCGTTTTCGCAGGCGTATCGCTCGAAGGCTCGACGCTGAGGCCGGATGAAGAAGCGAATCGCCGCCTGTACGGCAGGGACGCAACGGCGGCACTCATCATCACCGAGCCGAAGTATGAATCTCCGGAATCGGGAAGGCTTCTCGTGCATCGCTTGCAGAGAGCCACTCCTCATTTGAAGCCCTAGATGGCGCACGTTACTGATCCGGGGCGAGGCGAGGGTCGCCTTGCCCCAGATCTTTGGCGCTCCGGTCGTCATGCCCAGCTATGTCGGCTTTTGGGGATCTATCCCGATTTGGCATCGTGTTCTCTTTTATACAGCGTGAACCGCATTGCCCATGCTTTTCTGAGTTCTTATATTCAGGGGAGAGAGTGACTGACTTTAGGACGAACAGCCGTACAGGAGATACCGCGGTGATGAACAGCGAGATTCCACAGTCGGAAAAATCACTTATCGCAAAAGCGCGGGCTGGAAACCGGACCGCCTTTGACGAGCTCGTGCGCCGGCACTCCCACCGAGTCTATGGGATGTCATTGAAGATCCTCAAGAACCGCGAGGATGCAGAGGACAATTTGCAGAATGTTTTCTTCAAAGCGTTCGGCAAGATTCGGCAGTTCGAAGGAAATTCACAGTTCTCGACCTGGCTCACACGCATTGCCATCAATGAAGCGCTGATGATGCTGCGCAGACGCCGCCCCGCAGAGTCCTTACCCAGCGCCCGCACGAAGACGGGAATTCGGACAGCCATGAGGCGTACCCTGAGTGGAGAGATTCGCACGCCGATCCGGAGCGCCGAATATCTGACGAAGGAATTGGCCACGAAGGCCCTCGACGTACTGCATCCCACGCTTAAGTTCACGTTTCTTTTGCACAAAGGGGAAGGCTGGACGAGCCGGGAATTAGCGAAGGCCCTGCGCATTACTCCAGAACTTGTGAAATCCAGAATCTTCCGTGCGCGCGTGAAATTGCGCGAGCGGCTCCTGGATCTGGCGAAGACGGAATCGATGGCGCTTCAGAACTAAAACGAGCAAAGACAATTTCTCGCCGGTCGTTTTTTCCCGAACAAAAAACGTGCGTAGGAAGCTGCCCGTCGGATGGCCGGCGTATCACGGGTAGGAACTCATTTCCTTGATAACGCTTTTTATGGTTTCGCTGTCCATTTTCGGGCTGATATAGGCGCCGTCTCCTATCACTACGCTTAGCGCTTTCACCAGCTCTTGCTCCGCATCCGTTTTCAGCAAGTAACCTCGAGCGCCGGCACGAAAACCGCTCCGCAACAACTCCGCGGATTCGTGAAGAGTCAGCAAAACTATTTTGACCCCAGGCTGCATTCTTCGAATGGCCCGCGTGGCTTCGATGCCATTCAGTCCGGGCATGGAAACATCCATGATAATGACTTCCGGCTTCAGCTCGTCCGCGAGGCGGATGGCATCTTTCCCGTTGGCCGCTTCTCCGCAAAACTCCCATTCCGGAAATGGATGCAAAATGGTCTGAACACCGCGGCGGATAAAAGCGTGGTCGTCGACGATAAGCACTCTAGGCATGATGGAGGAGCTCCCAGCGTCCTGATGGGGAATCACGGGCTCGTCCATTCAAAAAATCGCAATTCGTTTGAAGAGGCATGGGCATCCAAAGTGTCGCTCATCGCTGCAAGAATTCGTCGCGCGTGGCCGCGGGGAGCGTCACGCCTCGATGATTTGATTCTTTACGGCATACCGCACAACCTCGCTGACGGAATGCATCTCGAGTTTCCTCATGATGTTGGCGCGGTGCGTTTCCGCCGTCTTGACGCTTATCCCGAGAGCTACTGCCACTTCTTTGCTGCTCTTGCCCTTCGGCGAGCAACTGTACAATTTCGCGCTCGCGGGACGTAAGCCTGTTTCGCAATTGCGCTTCGGGAACGGGCACGGCATTCTGATTCGCGAAACCGCTCAGGAGCATTTCCGCAGCGCGCGAGGTGAAAAATGTACGGTGATTCGCCACCGCTTCGACGGCGCTCACCAGATCCCGATCCGCGTCGGACTTCATGATGTAGGCCCGGGCGCCAGCCTCGACGATGTCTCGAACAAGCTGGTCCGAAAAATGAAGTGTCAGGATCACAATCCCTATTTTCGGAAAGGATTTATGGATTCGGCGACCCGCCTCGAGACCATTCAAATCGGGCATGCTGATATCCATGACTACGATTTCGGGCTTGAGCTGTTCAGCGAGAGAAACCGCCTCCCTTCCCGTTTTAGCCTCCCCACACACTTCCCATCCGGGCCGCGACGTGAGCAGTTGTTTTAGGCCTCGGCGGATAATGTCATGATCGTCTGCAACGAGAATCTTCACCGTGTTCATCCCCAATCTCAAGGCAGCCGCTGGAGGCCGCTCGATGCCGTTTACGGACGGCGACGGAAGTAGTTTGGTCCGTGAAACCTGGTGCGGACTTTCCATAGTTCTTCATCCAAAGATAATACGTCTGGGCCGCCAATCCCATACGGTTTTCGCTGTATTTTATTCTTTCAAATCGCAGATCCGTTGCAATCCCTTTCGCCACAAAACACTTTCATCGTAGGAGATTCGCTAGCTGTCCGTACAGGAAAGACCCGATGGTTACGCGCGCCCTAGTTCGGTAACTTTACGCGCAGAAACACCTCTGAGACACCCACCGAGAACAGGTGCCTGACCGAACACAGGCACCTGTTCTCCTCCCTCCCGTGAACCAATAAATGAACGGGGGTTCCGATCACACGAAAAGCAAAGCGCAGTCTGTGGCGCTGAGAGGCTACAGGAAAAATATTCCGCGGAGTGTTCGCAGAGTTTCTGCTGGATCCACAAATAAGATTGAGACGGGTTCAGACAGCCACGCAGGCCGATGGGCGATCATTCCGCTTTCCGACTCTTCGGAATGGATGCTGCTTCGCAAGATTCGCGCTACCGAGTTATCCCTCGGCAGCCAGCTGTGTGTGGATTACGCGGCCATTCCGAACGCTATAAATGAAATAGTCGCCGGGCGCGGTCGCCGCCAAACGAGCCAACTGCGCTCGGGCCTCTTCCAGGCCCTCCACAGCATTCACCCACAGCGGGTGACCATCGGGTAGTTTTTTGAAGATGTCGAACTTGGCATCCATAGTTCCTCCCCGAATCTGTTTTGTTCTAGCAATCTGGAATGAGGGCAACCGGGGCTCCATTCTTACAATTGGCTTAAACATTTTCAAAATCAGTCAGTTATGGGGGGCAAGTAGGGCACGCCATTCAGCGGGGTGTGTCGAAATGCGATTGGACTCGGGTTGAACATGTATTTTTTGCTCGCCAAGCATGTACTAGAACTCGAGACGGCCTACTGTGAGGTGAGCGGGGCGGAAACTTACCGCGGAAGATCAAGAAGCATCCATTTCGTCGTTCTACTTTTCTACTTAGGCTTCCGATTTCGCGTCTGGCAGAGGCAGCGTAGCGGTGACGGTGGTTCCTTCCCGCGTCGAAGAGAGCTCCAGAGTTCCACCGAGCTGCCGCAGGCGTTCATCCATGCCGCGCAGGCCTACGCCGAACGCGCCCATCCAGCCTTGCGCCATGTCGCCCAAGTTCTTTGACTGGGCAACATTCCCTTCGTCAATGACCTGGAGAACGACGGTGCGGTTTGTGGTCAGCAGCCGCACAATTGCCGTCGAGCTGCCAGAGTGCCGGTGCACGTTGGTGAGGCTCTCTTGCAGCACGCGGAAGAGCGCCAACTCCAGGTCGCCCGGAATGCGATCGAATTCCGGCGAGACCTCGAAGGTGGTCTTAATTCCGCTCCGTTTTGTAAATCCATCCAAATACCAGGGAACCGCCGATTTCAAACCTAACTCTTCAAGCATGGGGGGATATAGGAGGTAGGATATCGTGCGAACTTCCGTGATTGCTTCTTCGATTAGCTGAGAGCACTCGGCAAGCTCATCTCGGTTGGCTCCTTGGCTTCGCTCGGCCGAGGACTTGAGCAAATCGACTTTCATTTTCAATCCGACCAGGTATTGCCCAACGCTATCGTGAAGATCCCTGCCGATGCGGCGGCGTTCTTCGTCCTGGGTTTGCAACAGGCGGAGAGAAAGCTGGCGGAGTGATTTTTCGGAATCATGCAGTTTGCGCTGCGCCTCCGTTCTCTCGGTGATCTCCTTGCGCAGCATCTCATTGATCTTTATTTTCTCGGTATAATCACGAGTCACTTTTCCGAACCCGATCAGCCGTCCGCTTTCGTCTCTTATCGCCGAGATAATCACGTTGGCCCAGAAGCGCGAGCCATCTTTGCGAAGCCGCCAGCCATCATCTTCGAACCGCCCTTCTTTGGCGGCAGTCTCTAAGTCCCGCCCCGGCTTGCCCGACTGGAGGTCTTCTTCGGTGTAAAAAACGGAGAAGTGCTTTCCGATGATTTCGGAGAACGTGTAGCCTTTGATGCGTTGCGCTCCGGTGTTCCAACTGCTGACGTGGCCCTCCATGTCCAGCATGAAGATGGCGTAATCCTGGACGGCGTCCACCAAGAGCCGGAACCGTTCTTCCGTCCGGAGAAGGGCCGTCTTACCTTGGCTGCCCTTCAAAGACGCGTCGCCGGATTGAAGCACGACAGCCGAGTGTTCCGCGTAAACTTCGATCAGTGCTTCCAGGTTCTTTTCGCCTTGACAACTTGCCATTGGATACGCGCAACGGAGCGAGAAGGAGTGCTTTTTCGCCAGCTCGTTCCAGAGCTGCTCCAGACGGATGGCGGCCTCCCTTTTGCCTTCTGTCCACAACAAGGAAACCATCTCTCCATAGGCGGCGATCTGCATGGGCGAGCCGTTTAGTGCAGCGCCGGCCCGGGCAATAGTCCCGCCGACGCACTCCAGGAAATGGGATTTGTCCGGCATCCCGTTCACCATGATTTTTGACAGCAATTCGACGGCGTCGATAGCTACATACCTTCCCTGTCTGCTGGCTGGTTGCGTATCGCAACCGCGGGCCTGCAAATGTCGTTCCAGCCCCTCGCGGTGCGATTTGGTGGCGATAACGATCGCCGATTTGCCGGCGCTGAGTGCAGAGACGAAAAAGTCAGCCAGCGCATCGAACAGAGAAGCACTTTCTTGATAAAAATAGACCAAGTGTTCGCCGTCGGAAGAGCTCCTGGCTGAGGCAGCCGTTACGGAATTTCCGGGCTCGGGGCACAATGCACTCGAACTCATTTCGGTTCTCCTGCCGCACGGTCGGTGTATGCCGCCATCGGGCTACTTAGCCACCGCGTCCAGGCTCTGTCATCGCACTACACACGTCGCGTGTGATTTCTGTTATCCGATCGAAACTAACACACTCATTCCGTGCAGCCACTCCCCAATCCCGGAGCACGGCATGGAGTCTGGCGGCCTATCAAGACACGCCAGGAACTGCGTTCCCCGTGGACATTTCGTGGCCTGCTTCCGCATACTCCCCCACGAGGGCCGAACCCTGAGGTATGCAGGGATTGCTATACGCCAGTTTACATTCTACTCTTCCAGTCGCCTCCACCACATCAGGTAAAAACCGTATTTCTCCCTCAGGGAATCTCCTGCCCTCGTGCGCCTGCCTCGAGTTGCTTGACGCAGTCTTTCCATTCCGCTCATTCTCAATGACGGCGCTTTTCCTCAATTCCCAGTTGCATTGCCCGAATGGGAAAGCGGCTGGGCGTTCGAATCTACTCACGACCGCCGCATGTTTTGTTTCGCATAAGGTATTCCCCGCAACGCGCAAATCACACTCCTGAAACATCTCTGTAATTTGAACCGTTCGACACTTCAGCCATGCCACCCACAGCGGTCCTCGAGCATGGCTGCGAAAACCCACTCGCCTCCACGCATCAGTTTCGCGCGGGTATGGCGGAAACACTCGAAGACCTAATCGACTGCCAGCGCCTCCGCTATCTGGTGTTTAATTGCGAGCTCGGCGAGGGACTGGACAGCTCCGCGCGGGTCGGGCTCGATCGCGACCGCTATGATTTCATTTGCGATCATCTGATGGTGCGCGACTCCACCTCGGGAAAATTAGTAGGTACGTACCGCATGCAGAGCGGCTTCCGCGCCAAGGGAAATCTTGGATATTACAGCGAGCAGTTTTTTGATTTCGCGCCGTTTGAAGGAATTCGTGAAGAAGTGCTTGAGCTCGGGAGAGCGTGCGTGCATACCGAATACCGAAATACGGCGGTACTGCACATGCTTTGGAAGGGGATTGTCAGATACGCTTTGAGTTGCAGAGCCCGGTATTTGCTTGGATGTAGTTCGGTGACATCGCAGGATGAAAATGAAGGGATGGCGCTCTACGAAGAATTGCGAGGAAAATATTTGATAGAGTCGGGGCTGCGCACAAAGCCAAAGCCCGAGTTTCGATGTGAACTGCGGAACATCATGACGCCGGCGCCTGTTACTCCCCGGCTGTTTCGCGCTTACCTGGATGCCTCGGCTCGGCTCTGCGGGCCGCCCGCGATTGACCGCGAGTTCAAAACCATTGATTTTCTGACGCTGATCGATTTGCAATGCGTGCCGGATCGCGTTCGAACGCGGCTTTTCTGACGGCTAGTTTCCGGCGTTCGAGACGCCCGTGCCATCGGCAGACAACAATTCTTGCGCGAGTTCCAGGGCTTTCTCAGCGTGAGCAGCGGCATCGAGACGGCCGCGCGCAAAATCACGCGTGCCTCCGCCTTTGCCTCCGATTTTCGCTAACACTTCTTTTAGAAGTGCGTTCATGTCCTTGCCTGAGGCGGGATGCTGCGCGAAGAGGATGTTCCCGGAACTCAGCCCTACCAGCAGTGCGATCGATTTCTCCGTTTTCGCGATGTGTGTCGCAAAGTGTCCGAGGAATTCCGGTTCGGCATCTTCGAAGACTTTATGAATGACGCGCAGGCCATTGAAAATCGGCGTGGCCTCGCGCAGGGCCTGCGCTGCCTCGATTACCGCGAGCCGCTCGAGAAGGGCGCGCGTCCTCTTGAAATTCGCATCGCGCTCGGAGACGGTGCGCTCCGCGGCCGCAACAAGTTCTTCTGGCGCGCAACTCAATTTCTCAGCGGCCGCGCGAAGACGGAGAAAGTCCTGCCTGGCAGCGCGTTCGGCCCGCGCCCCACAAACAAATTCCACGCGCCAGTCCTGGCGCATCTTCGTACAACGCCGCACCAGAAGCGTTCCAATCTGCCCAGTGCTCTTGACGTGGGTTCCGCCGCACG
The DNA here is from genome assembly GCA_963804545.1 of uncultured Acidobacteriota bacterium. GTDB lineage: Bacteria > Acidobacteriota > Terriglobia > Acidiferrales > UBA7541 > Acidiferrum. Next base: position 405,284 of record CAWDQW010000002.1, on the reverse strand, counting down.
GCTGCAGATCTGCGCCTTCGATCTCGATGACCCGCAATATTCCCGCGCGCTCGACTTCCTTGCGCACTCCAAGTTCCGCCAGGTCTTCGGCGGTGGCATAACGAATTGTCAGCGGACGGTCCTCGAAGATTATTTTGTTGGCGGCGCGCTCCGCGCCTTCCAGAATTTCGTCTGAAGGCTCGGGACCCCGCAAATCGATGGTGCAGAAATCTGTCCCGAGGTGGAAAGAGACGGTTGGCCTGCCAAATCGTTCTTGAAACATGGCCGAAAGCAAATGCTGCCCGGAGTGTTGCTGCATGTGATCGAAGCGGCGCGGCCAGTTAATGCAACCGAGAACGTCCGGGCTGCCGGGACGGCGGTCGACGACGTGAATGATTTCATCGCCATCGTCGCGGACATCCAGCACATTCGCGTCACCAATCTTGCCTAGATCGTTTGGCTGGCCACCGGAAGCCGGGTAGAACGCGGTGCGATCCAGAACCAAGCCCAAGGCTTGCGCCGTTATTCCAGCATTCACGTCCGGCGGCAGGAGTTCGCAATGCACTACACGGGCTTCGAACTCTTTCACGTAGGCGTCGTCGTAATAGATGCGGTGCGTCCTCATAATATTTAGGCCTGCAGCGCGCGCTGCCACGCTTCCGAGTATTTGTATCCGGTTCCGGTGTTGAACAGCACGACGGTTTCGTGTGGCTTGATCCAGCCGGAAGCCGCAAGTTTGCGCGTGGCGCTTACCGTTGCGGCGCCTTCCGGCGCGGCGAAAATTCCTTCGAGCGACGCCAGGTCCTTTCCTGCCTGCAACATCTCTTCATCGGTTACTGTAAGAGCCGTGCCGTGAGTTTGTTTGAGCATGCGTAAAATCAAAAAGTCGCCGAGGGGGCCGGGGACGCGAAGTCCGGAAGCGAGGGTCGCGGCGTTCTGAAAAAATTCCGAAGTAGCTCGGTGCGCTTCCCAAGCTTTTACGATTGGTGCACATCCTGCCGCTTGCACCGCGACCATGCGCGGGCGTTCGTCACCGATCCAGCCCATCTCCTGCATTTCGTCAAACGCTTTGCACATGCCGATGAGGCCGACGCCTCCGCCGGTCGGATAGAGAATCACATCCGGCAGCTTGCCGCCGAGCTGCTCCCAGAGTTCGTACCCCATGGTCTTCTTGCCTTCGATGCGGTAAGGCTCCTTGAGGGTGGAAACGTCGTACCAGCCTTCGCGTTCTTTGTGCTCGGCGACATACTTGCCGCAGTCGGAGATTAAACCGTTTATTTTGATTACCTTAGCGCCGAACGCCTGACACTCCATAACATTGGCAGAGGGAGTGTCCGCAGGCATGACGATCACGGCGGGGATGCCTGCTGCGGCGGCGTAGGCCGCCAACGCGCCGCCGGCATTGCCTGCTGTGGGCGCAGCTAAAGCTTTTGCATTCAGTTGCTTGGCGCGAGTCACAGCAGCGGTCATGCCCCGAGCCTTAAATGAGCCGGTGGGATTTAGGCCTTCGTCTTTGACCAACAAGTTGGGTACGCCGAGGCGGGCTCCGAGACGCTTCGCGGCTACAAGAGCCGTCATACCCTCTCCTAGCGTCACCGGGGGGTCGTTTGGCAGGACCTCTGCATAGCGCCAGAGCGTCACGGGGCGCGACTTCAGGCTTTCCAGCGTCAAAGTCGTGGCGGCCCGCTGCAGGTCGTACTTGGCATAGAGCGGTTTGCCACAAGTGCAGAGGTGCTGCTCGATGGAGGAGTCGTACTTCTTCGCGCAGGCCGAGCATTCCAGTTCCAAGACGTTCGATTGTTTGGTCATCCGGGGAAGTCTAACACAGGCCTTTTTGGCTATTCTTTGGCTGCAGGCAATCACCTGCCTGGCGCAAGGCATCCCACAATCACGGTATAATTAAGAGATGAGTGTGCGCCTGATTGCCTTGGACATTGATGGGACGCTTCTCGACAGCCGCTGGCAGCTTCCGGAGGCGAACCGGACGGCTATCGCGGCAGCGACGCGTCGGGGGATTGAGGTTGCTCTGGTTACCGGACGGAGGCTACGACTTCGCGCTACCGATTGCGCGGCAGATTGGCGCGCCATTGACGATGATTGTCAGCAACGGAGCGGTCATTCGAACCGACGACGGTGAGACGCACGTGCGGCACCTGCTCGCGCGGGAGACGGCTGAGCGTGTTTTGGAGCTGACGCGGGTGTGGCGGGACTGCACAGGAGTGGTTTTCGACCGGCGTCGCGAAAATCAGATCGTGCTGGAATCCATCAACGAAGACGACCCGATTCGAGCGGCCTACTACACCCGCAATCGCGAGTTTCTGGGACTGGCCAATCCGCTGGAAAGTTGCCTGACGGAAGATCCGATCCAGGTCATGCTCAGCGGAAACATCGCACAGATGCGAGAGGCGGAAGCTACCCTGCGAGGAGCGGCATTTGCGGCGGAGTTTGCGCTGGCGGTGACCGTCTACGAGAAGAGAAATTTTTCGATGATCGATGTGATAAATCCCGTTTGTTCGAAAGGCGCTTCGCTGGCGGAGTGGGCCGCTATGCGTGGAGTGGCGCGTGAAGAAGTTCTGGCCATCGGCGACAACCGCAATGATCTGGAGATGCTCACTTTCGCGGGGATTCCGGTAGTGATGGGAAACGGCGTGGCGGAATTGAAAGGGATTTGGCTGGCACGAGACCGCGAGCAATGATGATGGCGGCGTGGCAGCGGCCATCGAACATTTTGCTCTGCGCGAGGCAACACCTTGCGCCTGATGCGCGCTCTAGCCTCCTGTGCACTGCTCTTTGCGGCGGCGCCATGCGTGCGCGCGGAGTATATCGTGCTGAAGAGCGGCCAGCGGCTGCATGTCACGGGCTACCAACTGCTCGGAGACAAATACCGGCTCCAATTCGCGGGCGGGGTCGTGGAAGTTCCGGTGGAGGACGTTGTCTCTATCGACCCGGAAGATTCGTTTGCTCCGTTGCCCCCTCCGGTCGTCGCGACGGCCCCTCTGCGTGAGATTGTGCAGGCCACGGCCGCGCGCTACAGCATGGACGCGGATCTAATCCTTAGCGTAATTGCGGCGGAATCGAACTTCGATGCGAAAGCCATATCGAAGAAAAATGCGCGCGGCTTGATGCAGCTTTTGCCGGAAACAGCGGCGCGCTTCGGGGTGCACGATATTTTCGATCCCACCGAGAATATCGACGCGGGAACGCACTATCTGCGCGACCTGCTGCAACGCTACAACAACGATCTGGCGCTGGCTCTGGCCGCTTACAATGCGGGGCCGGAGCGGGTGCAACAGTTTGGAAGCGTGCCGCCGTATCCCGAGACGGCTTCCTATATTCGACGGGTGAAGCGCGGATACGCGAAGAGCAAGGCTGGAGTGGCGCTGGAAGCTGCGCCGAAACCACCGGGAAAGAAGACTGGAGCGGGTTCAGCGGGAAATTCTGCCGCGGCCACGGCCAATTCGCTGCTGAATATTCAGAATTGAGGCGCAATTAGGACGGGCACGGCGTGCCGTGCCCCTACTCGCAAGATCGGAATTCTGCGCTGAAAATTGCTGGGCCGACCTGGAGGACTTGGCGAATTATTGCTGCGGCGGATTAGGATTCGGGGCCGCTGTAGGAGGAGCTGGCGGAGGACCGAAGGGGTTAGGTAGTGAACCGGCGGGATTTTGGCCGGGCGTTCCGGCAGGCGTTCCAATGGATGTTCCCGGCGAAGCGACAACCCCCAGGTCTTGCGAAGGATCCCAGATAAATTCGAACAACCGATAGTTGTGCGCCTTCTCGTAAACCATCACGGAAGATTGATTGACCTTGCTTCCTACACCGATGATATTGCCGCCCATGATGTTCGGGGTGTCGCCAGTGGGAACGGCCTGAGAATCGGTTCCTGTGCCGGTGGTGTCGGTTCCCTGCGCGCCGGTGCCCGTTCCGGTTGCACCTGTACCTGTGCCCGAAGCTCCTGGAGCATTGCCTGGCGAAGCGATGCCGCCGGCCGGAGCCGGCTGACTGCCAAAGCTTCCGAAGGAAGAGCCTGCCGCGGCACCGGCTTGTCCCCCAGGAACCGGCATCTGGATGCCGCCCTGCGGGGGTTTAAGGCTACCAATGAGGTTTCCCGCGGGGCCAACGTAAATCAGCCGCCAGGAGCCATCCTCTTTGTTCATGGGGTCTTTGTAAGCTTGGCGCATAAAGCGGAGGTTGCCAACTTTGGGCTTGACCAAATCGTCCATGGAGTTCGGGAAACGGCCCAGCTTGCGATAGTAAAGTTTGATGCCGCGCGTATATTGCTTGCCGCGCCAAATCATTTCCTGCTCTTTTTCGCGGCGGCCTTCGGTGAGAATCCGCAAGCCAATCGACATCGTGCCGACAACGACCAGCGCGGTAAGAAACACAACCAGGAGCAGGGCGTACCCACCTTGCTTTCTTCGAGCTTTCGTCAGTGCAAGCCTGTTTTTCATGCGGATGGCGTCGCGGCCTGTTCTTCGAGAGGCGTAGTGCCATGCAGCCCGCTCGAAATTTCCTGAAACTCGAGATTCGCGTTCCCAACCTTTAGGATGCGATAGCGGCCAAGAAGGGTATCGCCCTCGCTGACAATGAAAATTTCTTCGCCGTCAGTGATGAAGGCGCGGCGAGGTGTTCCCTTTGGAATCGTTCCGTATCCGAAATATTTGAGGTTCGGAGGCAGCTTCGCTACCAAGTCTTGCGGAGCTACCTGAACGACGGGCTGGGGCGGAACAATGGTTGGTTTCGGTTTGTTCGGATCTTCAGCCGGAGGAAGCGCAATCATGCTGAACGGATTTCTGCCGTTGCTCTTGTATTCGGTTTCCTGTGCGCGCTTGAACTCAGCCCAGCGAATCTGCGGATTGTCTTCCCCCAGTGGGCTTGTAGTTCTCGAATGAAGCTCGCCGTTTGTCGGTGGCGCCTGATTGCGCAACTCGAGACCCATACGAGCCGGCCACGACACCAGCACGATAAGGACGATGATTTGTTGTTTCTGCTTCATGCGGCATCCCGAAAATATGTCCGAAGATGGAGCGCGACGCGAATTGGCCCGTGGACGGCTTGATTTTGCGTATCCGTGGCCAGCGCCAAGCCATCGAGGACGTAGAATCTTTGCGGACGCTGCAACCCGTTGACGAAGCGCACAACTCTGCCATAGTCGCCTGTGACAGTGGTTTCGATGCTGATTTCGGTCATGCCGCGATTGGCGATCTCTTTGGGATGGGCCGTGAGGGCATCGATCTTCAGATTGGACTTCTTCGCGATTTCGTCAAACTCGGAAGCGATGGCCGAAGAGCTCGCACTCTCGATGGAAGCGATTTTTCGAACTTTTCACAATCGCTGCGCGTCAGGGGCATGTTGTCTTTGATGGATTGAGCTGACTTGATGTCGCCTCGCAGGACGCCTAGCTTGGTATTCTGCTCGTCGAATTCCGTCTGGGCGTTTGAGGCGAAGAAGCGAGGCGCCAGCTATAAATGGCCAGGCCGAGGTCCGCAGCCAGGAGCAATCCAAGTACGACAAGGATCGCGCGCTTTTGTAATGTGAAATCGCGGTGCATTAGCTCCTCAAATATTCCGCTTTCAACTCGACGACGATCTGGTCCGTGCTTGTCCCTGCCGAAGGACGCTGCTCGGCGACCAGTTCGATGTGCGTGAACGTCTTCGAGTCTTCCAGTGCTTTCAAGCAATTTGACTTTGGCCTCGTCGCTGGCGGCGCCGATGATGAATTTCACCTCGACGCGGCCTTTATCCTGCTTTGGCTCGATGCTGACGACGCGCACGCCTGCGGGAAGGACTTTCTCTAAATCCATGAACATCAGCGTCCAGTTGAAACTGCGAGCATCGATAAGGTTGTTAATGTAACGCGGCGCGGTCGTGCAGATTGCGATTCACATCGAGATTGAAGAATTGTTCCAAGGACTCGCGCTGCTGTTCGAGTTCGGCCACCTGCTCGAGGATTTTTGCCGATTTCGCGCGCATTTCGGCGTTGGCTTTGCGCGCCAGGTAGACATGCCAGCCCAGGCTCAGGAAGACGATAGCCGCGATGACGCCCAGCAAGCCTGACCAGCGATGAACTTCCGGTGCGTCTCCAGAGGCTTGGTCGCTAGATTGAGCCTAACTCTCATTCTTCTCCTGTGACTTCTCTTCTCGATACTCGAGGCGAACTATTTTAGCCGCGATGCAGCATCCAGCCGACCAGGCCGTCCAGTTCGCGGTCCGCCATGGGACGCGCATCCGCAGGAATGCGCCCTTCCGAAACCGCCGCGCTTGCAAGCAGCGAACGGACTTCGCACTGAAACTCTTCCTCGAGCGGCGGCACAAATTCCGGCAAGCGCGCGCCGAGTCCCGCGACGCGCACGGACTGAATGCCTTCCTGCCAGGTGTCCTGATAATACGCGGCGACGGGATAAATGTCTTCCAGCAGCATGTGCGGCGTCAGCGCCGCCACGCGCCGGCAATTCCGTGCAGCGGTAGCCGCACAGCACCCCTTCGCGAACAATCGCGGTGGTCAAAGATAGGCCGGAAACGCGAGCCAGCAGATGTGGGTTTGCGTTCTTCCACAAGCGCGATCGACCGCCAAGGAAGAACTCAGCACGACGCCGGGGTGCAGACCGGCATCTTCAGCCAGGGATTCGTACTCGCGGATGATGCGCAGGCGAGCGAGCGCGGTGACCACGTCTACGCCCGCTCGCGCGGGGCCTGCCGCATGTACGAGATGAGCGTTTCGTCCACCTCAAACGGGACGCTTTTTTTCAGCTTCCAGCGCAGCATGGGATCGGCTTCTTCCTTCGAGCGCGGAAATTCATCGAAGTGCTGCACGAAAACGCGAATGACCGGGTCGGGCAAGACCAGCAGCGACGCTCTTCATCCTTGGCGCGCAACGTCGGAGCATACGTTGGTGATCGCCGTTTTCAGCGCGCAGCGGCATTTGACGATGTTGGTTTCGACGGCAGAGGGAACCAATCGCGCCCGGGGGAAGTACCTCGATGGCGTAACCGTCTACGCCCCGGTTCTCGTCCAGCGCGCGCCGGCGACGCGGTCGAGGCCGAATTTCGATGGCCAGAGGCGGATGCGGCGTGGCATCCAGCCAACGCGCGACGCGGCGCACGAGTCGCTCTTGTAGATTCCTTGAGAAATGGTGGCCGCGCTACTCAACGAAAGTCACCTTGTTGATTTCCTTGACGCGTGGTCATCCCGGCGCGGATTTTTGCCAAGCCGCTTTCGCGCAGAGTGATCATGCCTTCTTCGCGAGCGATGCGCTTGATTTCGGAAGTGGGCCGGCGGTCCACGATCATTTCGCGGATGCGATCGCGTCAAGTCCAGCAACTCGCAGATGGCGGTGCGGCCGTGAAAACCCGTGCCGGAGCATTCCAGGCAGCCGGCGCCTTCGGACGAATACGAACGTCGGCCCATGCGGCCGGATCGAGTCCCGCTTCTGTCAATTCGGTCAGCGTGAATTTCTTGGGCGCTTGCAATTTGCACAGATCACGCGCACCAGACGCTGCGCCATGATGCAGTTCAGCGCGGAAACGAAATTGTAGGGCTCGACGCCCATGTTGATAAAGCGGCCGATGACGTCGGTTACGTTGTTGGCGTGGACCGTGGTGAAGACCAGGTGGCCGGTGAGCGCAGATTGAATGGCGATTTGCGCGGTTTCCTGGTCGCGGATTTCGCCGACCATGATTTTGTCGGGGTCGTGACGCAAGAATGGAACGCAAGCCGCGCGCGAAGGTCAGGCCCTTTTTCTCGTTCACCGGGATTTGCGTGATGCCCTTGAAGCTGATATTCGACCGGGATCTTCGATGGTGACGATTTTGTCTTCGTCGGTTTTGATTTCGTTGATGGCGGCGTAGAGAGTGGTGGTTTTGCCCGATCCCGTCGGGCCGGTAACGAGCACCATGCCGTACGGCTCACGAATGTAGCGGCGGAAGCGTTTGACCTCGAGTTCGGAGAAGCCGACGACGTCGAGGCTCAGGCTTTGGAATTTCTCGGAAAGCGTTTCCTTGTCCAGGACGCGGAGCACGGCGTCTTCGCCGTGGCTGGCGGGCATGATGGAGACGCGCAGGTCGATGAAGCGGCCTTTGTACTTCACGCGGAAACGGCCGTCTTGCGGGACGCGGCGTTCGGCGATATCCAGATCGCTGAGAACTTTGATGCGCGAGAGAACGGTCGAATGCCATTCCTTGGCGATCGGCTGCATGGCGTGCTGCAGGACGCCGTCGATGCGGTACTTGACGGCTACTTCGCGTGTCGCGCGCTTCGATGTGAATGTCACTCGCGCGGCGTTCCAGCGCGGTGAAAATAATCGTCTCGACTAGCCGCACGACGGGGCTGACCGTGGTGTCGCGCGTCAGGCGGTCGCCGGAAATGGTCTCTTCGCTCTCTTCTTCTTCCTTGGAAACCTGAAGCGTGAATGCTTCGGTGGCTTGCTCGAGAACGCGCTGCGACTGCTCGGTGCGCTTGAGGATGTCGCCAATCTGCTTTGCGGTGGCCACCTTGATGGCCAGCTTTTTTCCCAAGCAGCAGCGGAAGTTCGTCGCTGAGGAACACCAGGCTGGGATCGGAGACGGCAATCGACAAGTGAATTGTTCTGCACTTCGAGCGGAACGAAGTTGTAGCGGAACATCAAGTCCGCGGGAATGGTACGGAACAGCTCGGGATCAATGCGCTGTTCGCTCAGATCGACAAAGGCGCAGCGGTATCTGCCCGCGAGCTTGCGCGCAACTTCTCGTTCGTCGATCGGTCGCTGTCGCCCGGAGTCCAATTGTGTTCTTGTGTGGCCACTTTTTCCTTTTCTTACTTTGGCGCCGTATTCGTAAGTGAGAACGAAAAGATCGGCAGATAGAGCGAAATCAAAATAAAGGCTACCAGCAAGCCCATGAATATAAGAATAACGGGTTCGATGATCGCCACAAGAGCGGAAAGCCTGACGCCCACTTCTTCTTCGTAAAATTCGGCGACGCTGGTGAGCATGGGAGCCAGGGCGCCGCTGGATTCGCCGACTTCGATCATGTCCAGGGCGAGCTCGGGCATCGTGCCTTTCGACGCCAAAGCACTGCTAAGCGATTCGCCTTCGCGAACCATTTGCGTCGCCTGCGTTACCGTCGAACGGATAAGTTTGCTGCTGATCGCGTCGGATGCTGTTTGCAAGCCAGCGACCAACGGGGTGCCCCCGTTAAGCAGCGTAGCCAGAGTGCGTGAAAACTGCGCCACCTGGAATTTCAGAAGCGTGTCGCCAATGACGGGGATGCGGAATTTCATGCGGTCGAACGCTCGCCGCCTTCTTCCGTCCTCGACCAGAGCAAAATGCCAAAAGCGGCAAGAAATAGCAGCGCAAACGCGCCAATCACGACGTACCGGTAATCGACCGTGAGCGCAATCAGAAACTGCGTGGGCCCGGGCAGTTCCACGTTCAGGTCGCGATAGAGCATGGCAAATTTGGGGATTACGAAGGTGACGAGATACGTGACGATGATTGTTGCGACGGTGATCAACAGAACTGGATATACCAGCGTGGCCAGAATTTTTTTTTTAACCCCGGTGCTCACCCGCTGATAAGCAATGTAATAGTCCAGAACCCCGGAAAGGTTTCCGCTCTTTTCCCCGGCGAGAATGGCCGTCGCATAAACCTTGGAAAATACGCCGGCTTCGGAGATGGCTTCGGAGAGCGACTTCCCTTCGCGAACGCGGTCGCGGACTTTGGATAAGCACGGGACGAAGCTTGGGAGAGGTGGCGCGGTCCGCCAAGAAGATCCAGTGCGCGGAGAATCGGCAAACCGGCCTTGATGAGGGTATTGAACTGCTGGTTGAGGATCAGGAAGTCCGAGCCGCCGATCTTGCCGTTCGCTGCGGCGCTTGGAAAACGCGCCAAGCAGGCTGCTGCGCGTTTCCACCGAGTAGACGTAAAGGCCCCTCTCAACCAGTTTCTGGCGCGCTTCGGCCAATGACCCCGCAGGCTCGACGTGCGAGAAAACCCGGCCGTTTGCGTCCGCGACGCGGCAAACAAATTCCCCCATGCCTTACAGTTTACCTCATCTAGTTAGTATGCGGAGTAGCGGCCAGAGGTTGGCTGTGCCTTCTGGAGAAACGTCCCGGCAATTTCACCGGAAATTAACCTTAAAGCCTTGATTCGGCGGACGATTCGCGCATTGACGATGGCGACGCCGGGAGGCACATCGAAGCGGAAAAATGAGTCCGCCAAGGGGGGATCGAAGCGCCAGTCGGCAAACTTGAACTCGATCTCGACTCCGCCCTTTTCGCGAACTAAGCACGCGGGCCAAGTCTCCCGTGTCTGGCGCAACTCTCAAGGTAGACCGATTGTTCGGGACCGCCATCCTGGGTATCCGACGACGGCGCTGGCCAAGTGCTGGGGCGCGCCGCCTTCGCCACGCAGCGGGCAATAGAGCACGGTGTTACCCGGCGTGGCCGGCTTTTCGGCCGTGGTGGGTTCGACCCGCGCGCAGACTCGCGACAATTTCATCTGCCCCGCAAGCAGAGCCAGGGGAGTTCGCCAGTCCGCGCTTTGCTTTGCAGGAGCGCGCGTAGACGGTGTGATCCGCAGGAACATAAAACCAAGCCGTTTTGCCATCCACCAAAAAGAGATTTTTTTCGGGAGATTCATACTCCCAGCGCATTTTTCCGGGCCTGCGGAAATAGGCCGATGCCCGCCTCGGAGCGAACTGACCTGGCCATTTTCGGAGTAACGCTCGAGAAAAGTTGCCTCCAGAGTGTGGGCGCCGCGGTAGCGCGCTTCCAGCCTAGCGGCAATCGATTTTGCACCTCGCGGCTCGTGGCGGAAAGCAGTGGCCAGCATTGCAAAGGCACAGGCCAATAAATCGCGCATGGCTTCTAGTCTAGCAAGCGCGGCGCTGACCGCAAACGATCCTTGCTCTCGTGATTGCGGCTCCGAAAGCAAAAGAGCACGGGGAGCTTGCCCCGTGCCCGATCTCCGTTTAGTTTGGTTGTGCCGGTGCGAAGAATCGTTTATTGAATTGGAGCGCTTGCAGAAGTGCAACCGGCTCCGCTGGGTTCGAAGCGAATCACGCTGGTCTGGTCCGAGCAAAACTGCCGCTGGCCAGAGACCCCCAACGATACTGGCGTGGCGACGATCGAGTAGGTGACGGACGGCGTCAAACCATCGCCGGTGTACACGAAGCCGTAACCAGCCTTGGTTCCCGCGCTCAGGACCTCGTCCAGTAAGCAGGAGTTTGTGGAGGTTGCGGTGCACGGCGTAAGTCCCGCCCAGTGCCGACAAGGTCGGAGGAAATCCAACGTTTTGGTACGTACTGGAGTAAGTGATCACCGCCGTATTGATGGTACGCACGGACTGTGCTGGCCGAGGATTCATTCGCCACAAGGCGCGACCGGAGATAATTCGGAATTGCGATGGCGGCGATGATGAGAATAATGGCCACAACGATTAGCAACTCGATTAGGGAGAATCCGTCCTGTTTTCTTCTCATAGAATTATTCCAAAAAAAGCATCCACCCAGAATGTTTGCCAACACATCCTTACATCTGGCTAACTATGAAGCACTCCAGAGGCCATTCCGCAGCCCAGGCCAGACTACGCAACTCTCTGATTCTTCGCCAGTTAGAATCATCTAAGGTCGGCCGAAAAACTCTCCTGGGTGAGGGATGACACAAACCGTCATTTTCATCATGAATTCCGACGAAAAACGGCGTCTTTGGGGCAAGTCGCCACGGCTGGATCCTCCTATGGAAAGCCTTACAAGCTTGTCCGCTGCATCTGGGCCGACAATCTCAGATCTGGATCGCATAGCTACTTTACTCAAGCCTGGCTTAGGAGCAGACAGCGGTCCAAATCAGCACTGTGGCAACCGTGTGCAGGAGAGACGTTCGGGCTGGAGTTCTGTGCGGAGCCAAGCACTACTATACAGAGCCCAAATCGGGAATTGGGACTCCCTCGCAAAAAAAACAGAGCACGGGACCTTGGTCCCGTGCTCTGTCGATTCCTTCTTCGACCAGTTCCCCAGTCGAAGTTTAAGCTTACTGAAGCGCCGGGCTAGCTGCCGTGGCGCCAGCACCCGTCGCGCTGTAACGGATCACACCAGACTGGTCAGAGAAAAACATGCGCTGACCGGTGGTGCCAACCGTGACAGGCGTACCGGTGATGGAATAGCCGACGGAAGGCGTATTGCCGTCGGTCGTCCAGTTGAACACGTAGCCGCTCTTCGTGCCCGCTGCCAGAACCGCTCCAGCAAGCAAGCGTTCGTCGAGGTAGCCGTGCAAGGAACTGCACCGCCCAAAGATGCCAGAGTAGCCGGGAAACCATCGTTCGGGTAGGTGGTCGAATACGTCACAGCGGAGGTGTTGATCGTGCGGATCGAACCAACCGCAGACGCTTCGTTGGCCGCCATACGCGACCGGAGGAAGTTAGGAATTGCGATAGCCGCGATGATCAGAATAATCGCCACGACGATCAGCAACTCGATAAGTGAGAAACCCTTCTGCTTCTTCATTTTCAACTATCTCCTTGAGAGTGTGAGAGTTTTGGTGCCAGAGCACGACATACAAAGATGCAAGGGATATGCCACTCTAACCGCTACCAGGTACTCGGCAGGGAACATTTGGCAAAGCATTTATTTTCTTATATATACAGACATACTGACTTCCGCAAGCGCGATTTCGTAGGTACTTGGGCTTCCGATAAGCAGTCCGAATTGACGCTTTTCGTCAGTTCCCCTAGACGGAAAAGGGCAGTTCAGGTCCGTGGCTAGGTCCGCTCAATTTTCGCAGATCCCCTGGTAACACCTTCCATTTCTATAGGTTATGCTTCTTGGCGTAGTGGCGGAACGAGCGGTAGCTGATCTTCAACAGATCCGATGCCTTTGTGCGGACACCGTGCGCCTTCTCGAGCGCTGCCTGCAGGTATCTGCGCTCGGTCTCCGCTATCTCTTTTTCGAAATCAAGCCCTTCCGCTGGGAAGGAGGGCTCTCCTGCGGGCACGCCTCCGGAAGCACCAGCGGACGAGTACCCGGCAATGCGGTCGGGAAGCACGCGCAACGAGATCTCTCCCGTAGTCTCGAGGGCCACGGCGCGTTCCATGGTGTTCTCAAGTTCGCGAACGTTTCCCGGCCAGTCGTAGGTTTCCAGGCGGCGGACGGCTTCCGGCGAGAGTCCCTCGATAGGCTTTTCCATGGACTTTCGGAATGTCTCGAGGAAGTGCCGCGCCAGAAGCGGGATATCCTCGCGGCGCTCGCGCAAAGCCGGGAGTTGGATGGGAATGACGCTCAAGCGGTAGTACAAATCCTCGCGAAATCGCCCTTCGGCAATCTCTTTCTCAAATTCCTTGTTTGTGGCGGCGATAATCCGGACATCCACATCAATTTCTTCAGTGCTGCCGATGGGCCGCACTTTGCCTTCCTGTAGGACGCGGTAGAGCTTCACCTGCATGGTCAGGCTCATGTTTCCAATCTCATCCATGAAGAGCGTACCGCCATGGGCGGCCTGGAAGAGGCCCTGGCGATTCTCGTTGGCGCCAGTGAAGGCGCCCTTCATGTAGCCGAAGAGTTCCGATTCCAGCAGCGTCTCTGGAAAAGCGCCGCAGTTGATGGTGATAAAAGGCGCCTGGGCGCGAAGACTGTTTTCGTGAATGGCGCGCGCTACCAATTCCTTTCCGGTTCCGCTCTCGCCGGTGATCAGGACGCGGCTGGTCTGCGGAGCGATGGTTTGGATCAGGTCGAAGATGGCGCGCATCTTGGGACTTTGCCCGATGATATTGTCGAGACCCGTTAGGCGGCGCAACTCCCGGCGAAGATAGCCAGCCTCTTTCTTCCACTTCAAGCTCTCGGAGACTTCCTTTACAGCGCGGCGCAATTGGTCGACCAGTTCGTGGTCTTTTATGACGTAGCGATCCGCGCCGGAATTGATGGCCGCGATGGCGGTCTCGACCGTGGGCACGCCGGTGATCAGCAGAAAAAAGGAGTTCGGAGAGATTTCCTTCGTGAATTTCAGTAGATCGACGCCGGTGGCCCCGGGCATACGGACATCGGAGATGATAATGTCAAAAATCTGCGATTCGAGCTTGCGCTTGGCCGCTTCGACGCTGTGAGCCACTTCGACGCGGTGACCTTCCTTGCGAAAGGTTATCTCCAGAAGCTCGCAGATGGAGCGCTCGTCGTCCACAACAAGAATGTGGACCAACTCGTTGTGAGCTTCCTTCACCGCTGCTTTCGTTCCCTGCATAAGACCTCACGCCGTTCGGGGCAATTCCACGATGAACTCCGCGCCACGATCTTTCTCGGAGATCACACTGATTCTGCCGCTATGCGCTTGCACAATTTGATAAACGATGGAAAGCCCGAGACCTGTTCCGCCCTCAAATCCGGACTGCAGGGGCTCGAAAATTTTTGCGCGCTGCTTGGCGTCGAGGCCGATGCCTGTATCACGGAAGGCAATGCGCAGCCAAAAAGGCAAAAGCTCTATGCCTACGCTAAGCGTGCCTCCGCCCGGCATGGCGCGAAGCGCATTGTCGGAAAGATTCCAGAAAACCTGCTTGATTTTGTTGGCGTCCACACGCGCGCGCACGGCGGCGCCGTTATAGCTACGGACGATCTGATACTTATTCTCGATTTCCGGCTTCTTTTCAAGCAACATCAGTGTTTCATCCAGCAAGCCGCGAACGTCCGCGTCCTGAAATTCGTAGGTCTTCTCGCGCGAGTAATTCAGGAAATCGGTGATGATATGGTTCAAACGCTCCGACTCGCGGCTGACGATGTTCACCAGATGCTTTTCGTCGTCCTCGAGGGGCACGAGGCGCGCCAGTTCCTTCACTGCGCCGGCCATGGCTGTCAGCGGCTGACGAATTTCGTGGGCGATCGCGGCGGAAAGCCGGCCCAGCGCCGCCATGCGATCCTTCGTCGCCACTTCCTGTTCCAGCCTGCGAAGCTCGGTCAGATCCTGAAAATTGAAAACGTACCCGCTGCGCAAGGAATTGCGCGTACGCAAGGGTGAAACGGAAATGCCTAAATAGCGCTGCTGGCCGTCCGGGGTACGGAACTCAATCTCCCGACGAACCACCGGGCGGTCATTGGGGCCTTTCATGCCGGGAAGCCAAAAGCTATCTTCCACCTCTGGCAGCTTTCGCCCACGAAGGTCGGCAAAACGGCTGCCGAGAATCTCTTCTCCCGTGCGATTCAAGAGAACGATCCGGCCTTCCAAGTCCGTGGTGAGCAGTCCGCCGCGCATCGAATGGATGATGTCTTCCGTAAAATCCTGTAATTCGAGGAGCTCTTCGCGCTTTTCCTCTAGTTCGATTCCTTTCCTGCGGAGCGATTGGGCGAGAAGGCTTGAAAGATAGGCAACGGCAAGAAATCCAAATAGATTGCTAAGAAACCAGACGCGCAGCCCCTCGGCAGTCGGCTCCAGCAGAAAAGTGCGCGGGATCCTTCCCGCGAAAGCCAGGGCGGCCATCCCTCCGAGGATGCCCAGGCAGAGCCCGGTGGTGATAAATGCCACGCGGCGCGAAAACAAGATGCTAGTGACGATGATGACCAGCAGGTAGAGAGAGATGAAGTAGCTCTCCTGCAATCCCGTGGTGTAAACGAGTGCCGAAATGATGATTACGTCGCTGGCTACCTGCAATACGCCCTGCCACGTGGCTCCAGGGAGCCAGCGGACCAACGCTATATGAAGGGCGCCTAAGGTGACCCAGATAAGCAAAATAGGAAGGAAATAGCGGTTCGCACCAGAAGGAAGAACGTATTGCGGCCAGAGAAGGTCAAGCACCAGGATCAAAAGAATCGTAAGCAGGCGGACACGAGTCAGCCAGCCAAGCCATTCTCTTGTTGTCGTACTTTGATCCATGGATGGCCCGCGTTCCTGACGCCAGTAATCCCCCGGGCATTCTCTAGTTTAGACAGAAATGGCGAAGGGCTGGGAGTTCCTTCCCTGCCCTCCGCCAATTGGATAACGCTGCCAGCGCTAGGCTGCGATTAGTGCATCTGGCTCAACTTGCCAATCAAGGAGAACAGCGGCAGGTACATGGAAATAACCACGCCCCCAACCACGATGCCCAGGAAAACGATCATGATAGGTTCCAAAGCGGTGAGCAGGTCTTTCACGGCTGCGTCGACTTCCTCTTCGTAAAAGTCAGCGATCTTCTGCAACATGGCATCCATGGCGCCCGTCTGCTCGCCGACGCTGATCATCTGGGTGACCATGCCAGGGAAGACCTCCGAATCTTTCAGAGGCTCGGTAAGCGATTTACCTTCTTCGAGAGACTTGCGGACTTGCTGCAAGGCTCTTTCGACAACCGCATTTCCGGCGGTTCTGGCGGTGATGTCCAGACCTTCGAGGATCGGCACGCCGCTGGCGATCAAGGTTCCCAATGTACGAGTAAAGCGCGCGACAGCGATTTTGCGCATAAGAAGACCAATCACAGGCAGGCGGAGGATGGTGGCGTCGATGGCATAGCGCCCTTGTGGAGTGCCGTACCAGATTTTCAATCCAAAGAGAATGCCGCCAAAAGCCACCAAAGCGAGGAGGCCAAAGATGCTGCCGATCATGTTGCTCATGCCGATGACGATCTTGGTTGGCAAGGGCAAGTCGACGCCGAGGCCGGCGAACAAGGTGGCGAAAATCGGCACGACCTTCCAGAGGAGCAGGATGATGACGCCGCCCGCGACGGTCAAGACGCCGACAGGGTAGACCATGGCGGACTTGACGGCGCGCTGCAATTTCACGTTCTTTTCGATGTAGGAAGAGAGGCGCTGTAAAATGGTGTCAAGAATACCGCCGGTTTCGCCCGCTTCCACCATGTTGACGTACAGCGAATCAAAGACCTTCGGATACTGACGCATGGCAGCGGAGAGTGTGGCGCCGCCTTCGACCGAACCGCGCGTTCCGGTCAGCACCTTCTGAAACATCTTGTTTTCCTGCTGGCTCGCGAGAATTTCGAGACACTGCACGAGCGGCAAGCCGGCGTCGATCATCACCGAGAACTGCCGCGTGAAGATGGCCAGTTCCTTGGCGCTGACGCCAGAGCCGAAAGTCGGCAAGTTAAATTCCTTGCCCTTCTCGGACATCTTGGTCGGCGTGATCTGCTGGCGCCGAAGCAGGTTCTGGAGCTCCGCCTTGCTAGTCGCGGTCACTTCTCCGCTGACGTTTCCGCCGGAACGATTGGTTCCTCGATAAGTAAAGACCGGCATAACCTTTCCTCCTCAATTCTACAAATCCATCGGGCAAATTCAATAAGGCAAGGGCCCGAAGGCCCTGAAAACTCTTTAGCGTTTGCTGCCCACCGGCGTCTTGGAACTATTGGGGCCGCTGCCACCAGGCGAAGAAACGCCGCGATTGATCATGTCCTGCAGTTCGTCGGCGTTCGACGAACGTGAGAGCGCCAAATCCAGCGTGATGAGCTTGTTAAAATAGGCGTTCGCGAGTCCTTGATTAAACGTTTGCATCCCAGTTTGTCCAGTACCAGTCTGCATGGCGGAATAAATCTGGTGAATTTTATCTTCGCGAACGAGATTGCGAATCGCGGGAGTGGGGATCAGAACTTCCATGATCATGACGCGGCCGCGATTGTCGGCGCGCGGAAGAAGCGCCTGGCAAAGGATGCCTTCCATCACCATGGAAAGCTGCGCGCGAATCTGCGGCTGCTGGTGCGAGGGGAAAACGTCGATAATACGGTTGATAGTGGAGGCCGCGGAATTGGTGTGCAGCGTGGCAAAGGTCAAGTGGCCCGTTTCAGCGATACGCAAAGCGGATTCAATGGTTTCAAGGTCGCGCATTTCTCCGATGAGCACGACGTCGGGGTCTTCACGCAGCGCGGCGCGCAGTGAATTCGCAAAGGAGTGCGTGTCGGCGTGGACTTCGCGCTGGTTCACCAGGCACTTTTTGTGATTGTGAAGGAACTCGATGGGGTCCTCGATGGTGATCATGTGCTCTTCGCGCTCGGCGTTAATTTTGTCGAGCATGGCGGCGAGCGTCGTGGATTTTCCAGAGCCCGTTGGGCCGGTGACCAGGACGAGTCCGCGAGGTTTATCGCAGAGTCCTCTGACCACCGAAGGCAATCCCAGAGCATCGAAGTTTTTAATTTCCCAGGGGATGGTACGAAAAACCGCGGCCACGGCGCCGCGCTGATTGAAAACGTTGCCGCGGAAACGAGCCAGATTTTTGAGGCCGAAGGAAAAGTCCAATTCAAGATTTTCTTCGAAGCGGTGCTTTTGCGCGTCAGTCAGAACGCTGTACGCCAGCGACTTCGTGTCGGCGGCGGTCAGCGGCGGCATGTCCAGCGCCCGCAAATGTCCGTGAACGCGCACCCGAGGCGCGCTGTTTGTGGTGATATGGAGGTCGCTGCCTCCCATCTCGATCATCTTTTTGAGCAACTCGCTCAGCGTAATCCCGGCCATCTCTTCACCTTTTTCTTATAAAGCCGTTTCCTATAACACCGTCTCGCGCAGAACCTCTTCCATCGTCGTCTGCCCCAAAGCGCACTTAACAAGACCGCTTCGGCGCAGCGTGATCATGCCCTGCTCGATCGCCTTTTTCTTCAATTCCAAGGCAGACGCGCCCACTAGAATCAATTCACGCAGCTCGTCGTTAATTTCCATGACTTCGTACAAACCCGTGCGGCCCTTGTAGCCACCCTTATTGCAGGTGTTGCAGCCCTTGCCGTGGTAAATTTTAGTCGTCTTCACTTCGTCAGGGGAATACCCCGCGTCGATAAGCGCCTGCTCGGGAAGTTCCAGTTCTTCTTTGCAATTCGAACAGATGCGTCGCACGAGACGTTGCGCGCAAATAAGGTTGACGGAAGTCGCGACTAGGAACGGCTCAATACCCATGTTCATCAAGCGGCTGATGGTCGACGGCGCGTCGTTGGTGTGCAGTGTGGATAGTACCAAGTGGCCAGTGAGCGCCGCTTTCACCGCAATTTCGGCCGTTTCAAAGTCGCGGATTTCGCCGACCAGAATGATGTTAGGGTCTTGGCGAAAGAAAGCGCGCAAGGCGGCCGCGAAGTTCAGCCCGATCTGTTCCTTCATCTGCACCTGGTTGATTCCAGCCAGCTGGAACTCGACCGGATCTTCCGCCGTCATAATGTTGGTATCGACGGTATTCAGGCGGGCCACCGACGAATAAAGAGTGTTGGTCTTGCCCGAACCAGTCGGACCGGTGACCAGCACCATTCCGTAGGGCTTTAAAATGTTGCGCTCGAATTTTTTCAGCGACTCCATCTCGAAACCGAGCTTGGTCATATCCAGGCGAAGGTTTTCTTTGTCCAGCAACCGGAGCACGATTTTTTCGCCGTAGAGTGTCGGAACGGTCGAGACGCGGAAATCGAGTTCTTTCTTTTTGCCGTCGGCCTTGTACTTGATCATAATGCGGCCGTCTTGTGGCAGGCGCTTCTCGGCGATGTCCAGCTTAGCCATGATTTTCAGACGGCTGGTGATGGCGTCTTTCAGGCGCAGCGGCGGAGTCATAACGGTTTGCAGCTGGCCGTCAACACGGAACCGGACGCGCATTTCGAGCTCGTAAGGTTCAATGTGAATATCGCTCGCGCCTCGCTTTACCGAATCAGTCAAAATAAGGTTGACGAGCTTGATGATGGGCGCCTCTTCGGCGGCCTTCTCAAGAGTTGCGGTATCGAGTTCGGCTTCTTCGGCGGCCAGCTCGAGTTCCTGGTCTTCGTCGACCAGGTCCTTCATCATCTTGCTCAGCTCTTCGGTGTTCTGTTCCGTACCGCCATAGAAACGCGAGATGGCTTCTCCGATGGCAGACTCGGAGGCCACGACCGGTTCGACGTTGAACCCGGTCATGAACTTGATGTCGTCCATCGCGAAAACGTTGGTGGGATCCGTCATCGCAATGGTGAGCACGGAGCCTACACGCGAGAGCGGAATCACCTGGTATCGCAAAGCGGTGTCTTGCGGGATAAGCTTGATGACGTTGGGATCGATTTCGTAGTACTTGAGATTGATGGAGGGAACGCCGTACTGCCGTGAAAGCACACCGGTGATGTCATCATCGGTGATGAAGCCCATTTTGGTCAGGCAGCTCCCAAGCTTGCCACCATTGGCGCGCTGAAATTCGAGCGCCTTTTGGAGCTGGTCCTGAGTAATCAGGCTTTCTTTAATAAGTATCTCGCCCAAACGGACGGACATCCGCAGCACTCCCTGCCGGTTTGCACCCAGAGTCAACATAGCAAACGGGGACGGCAAAGGTGTGCGGAAATTAGAGGGAAGTTCTGAAATGGCTAATACCTGTCCACACGGTCAGGTTCTTCGCACGAGGGACAGGTGTCGTTCTTGACTTGCCTGTGTGCGGTGGCTATCGTGCGAGTGAGGGGCATTTGTACCGATTTGGGCGAAAACCAATTCTCCGAGCCGAGAAGCTGGCAGTAAGCGTTCGCGCTTGCAGCGGAAAGTCTGCTTTAGAGGCTGTTTTACTCCGGGCAACGGTCACGGCTTTCTTTTTGGATTACTCTGGCGGAAGCCTAAGGTACCAAACGCGTGCATGGATTTTTCGTGGACAGTTCTCTTTCCTGAATTGATGGTGCTTAAGGCATGAGTCGTCTCGATTCCAAACAGCGCTGGAGCTTGGTCATCGGCGGAATTCTCCTCACCCTGCTGCTTGCCGCCGTTTTCACGTTTGGCTCGCTGGAAGTGCCCTTCGAACCGAAGAGCTGGCGCACGCTGATGCCGTTGTACGCCGTTTCCAGTTTCATTACGGCTGCGCTTCTGGTCTTTGGCCTCATTCTGGCCCGCACCGTTCTGCGGTTGTGGGCAGAGACCAGCCGCGAGCAGCTTGGCGCGCGGTTCAAAACGAAGATGGTCGTTGGAGCCATGGCCATTTCCTTGCTCCCCATTATTTTCATGTTTATTGTCAGCTACTCGCTGATCAACCGCACTCTTTTGCGCTGGTTCCCCCGGCCGCTCGAAATCGCCTCGGAGGAGACGCAAGAGCTTATGAATGATTTTGGCCGCGCACAGCTGCCGCGGCTTCGCCGGATGGCAGTGGAGGTTCAAGCGGATGGTTCGCCATCTATTGAAGACAAATTGCAGTACGCTTTCGCAAAAGGTGCTGACGCGGTGTGGATTCTGGACAAGGATGGCAACTCTACGCGAGGCGGAGTCACGTGCGAACACCAGGCAGAAGACGGGCAAGGACCGATTTGTGCCCAAATTGGAGTTTTAGGAAAGTTTGTCAGGTTAATGCCGAGTGGCATTGAAGTCTGGACGGCCGACGGGAAAGATTACTTTGCTGTGCGGGTTCCGACCTTGCGGGAGGGGCAGCCCGTTGGGTACACCGTCGCGGCGTACCGTACGAGCCCGAAATTCCTTTCTAGAATTACGGACATCCAGTCCTATACTCGCGATTATAATCAGGGGAAACAGGATCTACGCGCGCTCAAGCGCCAGATGTTGCTCATCCTTCTTCTGTTCACCGTGCTGCTGCTTTCCGCTGTCATGTGGGTAGCGCTATTTCTCGCGAAACAGGTCACTATACCGATTCAAGCGCTCGCCGAAGGCACGCGCGAAATTTCTTCCGGCAACTTCGATTATCAGGTTCCCGAGCAGGCGCAGGACGAACTCGGCGTTCTCGTGCGTTCTTTCAATACCATGACCACGCAACTGCGAGATAACCGCTCGCAGATCGATCAGTTCACGCGAAATTTGCAGCAGGCGGTTCAGGAACTTGAACGGCGCAGGCAGCTGATGGAAACAGTTCTCGAAAACATCCCCACCGGAGTCATTTCCCTGGACGCCAGTGGCGCCATTCTCCGAGCCAATACGGCCGTGACGCGGATGTTTGGAGGCGACGCGCGAAACGCGCAATCCCTTGACGAACTTCTCGGCCCCGAGGCATCGCGCGTCTTGCAACTTCTGATCCGGCGCTCTCTGCGTATGGGTGTTGTCTCGCGCGAAATCGAAACGGTCGTCGCGGGCCGTGTCCTGCACCTTGCCGTTACCGCGAGTTCTCTAGGCCCGCGGCGCGCCAACTCTGGTTACGTTCTCGTCCTCGATGACCTCACAGAAATGCTTCGGGCGCAAAAGTCGGCGGCCTGGCAGGAAGTCGCGCGGCGCATCGCTCACGAAATCAAGAATCCGCTGACGCCGATTCAGCTTTCTTCGCAACGATTGTCCCGTTTCCTGGAGCGCCGCGACGCCGCTGAATCGAAAGGGCCGCGAGACACCGAGCTGACCAAGCTGGCCCACGAGTGTTCGCGCTTGATCGAGCGGGAAGTGGCGACGCTTGCCGCGCTCGTCAACGAATTTTCTCAGTTCGTTCGCTTCCCCATCGCCAAGCTTACGGCCACAAACGCCAACACGATCGTCCACGAGGCGGTGGAAGTTTTCTCCGGACGCCTCGATGGCATCACGCTTAGAACCACTCTCGGCGACAACCTGCCGGCAGTACGCGCGGATGGTGGTCTGCTTCGCAGCGTCGTCGTCAACTTGATTGACAACGCTGCTGAAGCTCTCGAAAACTCCGCCTTTCGCGAAATCCTTATTTCCACTTGCGCCCATCCCGATGCCGAAACAGTCGAGATTTGCGTCTCTGATACCGGCCATGGCATCTCCCCGCAAGACAAGGACAAACTTTTTCTTCCCCACTTTTCCACGAAGAATCGTGGCACTGGTCTCGGCCTGGCTATCGCGGCTCGCATCGTCGCTGAACATGGTGGCAGCATTCACGTCGAAGACAATCTGCCGGTGGGTTCGCGCTTTCTCGTCGAGCTTCCAGCCGCGGAACTCACTCCTGCCGGCGTCACGGATCACAACGGGACGGAAGTCTCTCGATGACCTCCAAGCCGCACCTCTTGGTGGTCGACGACGAAGCCGGCATTCGCGAATCGCTCTCCTCGATCCTCACAGATGAGGGCTACCACGTAGAGGCCGTCGCCTCCGCCGAAGAAGCGCTGCAGCGCGCCGCTTCCGGCGATCTCGAAGTCATTCTGCTGGATGTGTGGTTGCCGGGGCTGGACGGGCTGGAAGCTCTTAGCCGCCTTCAGGCCATTCCACGCGCTCCGGCGGTCATCATGATTTCCGGCCATGGCACCATCGAAACAGCCGTGCGCGCCACAAAACTGGGCGCTTTCGATTTCATCGAGAAGCCGCTCTCTCTCGAAAAGATCATCGTCCTCGTGCGAAACGCCGTGCAACAGCGGCGTCTCCAGGAAGAAAATCAGCTTCTCCGCAGCGAGCTCGGGCACAAGTATCAAGTTATTGGTGACAGTGTACCTATGAAAGCGCTCCGCC
Source organism: uncultured Acidobacteriota bacterium (assembly GCA_963804545.1). Lineage (GTDB taxonomy): Bacteria > Acidobacteriota > Terriglobia > Acidiferrales > UBA7541 > Acidiferrum. Next base: position 382,087 of record CAWDQW010000002.1, on the reverse strand, counting down.
AGCAGATCGCCGTCACTGCGCCAACAAACGGCCGCGTTCTCATCTACGGCGAAAGCGGCACGGGCAAAGAACTCGTCGCCCACGCTCTTCATGCCTCCAGCCTTCGAAGTAAAGGCCCGTTTGTGGAGGTAAATTGCGCGGCCATTCCCGAGGAACTTATCGAGTCTGAGATTTTCGGGCATATCAAGGGCAGCTTCACCGGCGCCACCGAGGACAAGGTCGGCAAATTTCAAAAAGCGGACGGCGGCACGCTGTTTCTGGATGAAATCGGCGATATGAGCTTGAGGACGCAGTCCAAAGTGCTGCGTGTCTTGGAAGAGCAACGCTTTGAGCCCGTGGGATCCAGCCAGACCATGACGGTCGACGCGCGCGTGATCGCCGCCACAAACAAAAATCTTGAGCAGGAGATTACCCGCGGGGCATTTCGCCAGGATCTTTTCTATCGGCTAAACGTAATTCCCTTCTTCGTGCCGCCGCTTCGAGACCGGCAGGAGGACATCCCCACGCTGGCGCGCTATTTTCTGGATGAGTTCAGCGCGGGCTACGGCAAGAAGACACGCGAACTGAGCGCGCCTGCTATGGAAATTCTCGTGCGATATCCCTGGCCCGGCAATGTGCGCGAATTACGCAATCTCGTTGAACGCCTCGTCATCGTTTGCCCGCAGGCTCGCATTGAGCCGCATCATCTGCCCCCCGAGCTTTTCCGGGGAGCGGCCCAGAGTCCCGAGCATCCTTACTCGACCCTGCACGAAGCGCGCAGCGCCTATGAACGCGAATTCATTCTGAGAAAATTGCAGGAGCACCGCTGGAACATGACGCAGACTGCCTCCGCGCTAGGCCTCGAGCGCAGCCACTTGTACCGCAAAATGAAATCGCTGGGCATCGCCGCGCCAGACTAAACAAAAGCCTTCTACTTTTTTAGATCCGATGCGTTCCGCGCGCCATCCGCGTTAAAATCCGCTCGCACTTCGATCTATTTCTCTTGCAAACCGTTGCCATCGCTAACCATTTCTATTCCTGCGGATCCTCAGATCCATTCGCCTGCGTTTCCGCAAGCGCATCGAGTTGGCTGTGCCAATCCAGCTCGCGCACGCGTTGCGGATTTTCGCGCCACTCCGCAACAACCTTCACAAACAATCCCAGATAAATCTTTTTATCGACCAACTCTTCGAGTTCCTTGCGCGCTTGCGTGCCGATTTTCTTGAGCATCTCGCCTTTGCGTCCAATTAGGATCTTCTTCTGCGAGTCCCGCTCGACGTTCATCGTCGCTTCGATGCGCAGCAATTTCGGAAGATCTTCATACTTTTCAACTCTCACGGCAAGCGCATACGGCACTTCGTGATACATCGCCTGAATCGCTTTTTCCCGAACGATTTCCGCCGCCAGAAAACGTTCCGGCTGGTCCGTCACCTGGTCTTCGGGAAAGTACGGCTCGCCCTCAGGCAGCAAACGGAAAATCTCGCCAATCAACTCTTCGCAACCGCTGCCCTTGAGCGCCGAAATTGGCACGATGGCGGCGAATTCGAACGCTTTGTTATACGCCTCGATCAGTGGCAGCAGTTTCTCTTTAGGGAGCCCGTCCACTTTGTTCAACGCCAGAATGGTTTTTCCGCGAAATCGCTTGGCACGATCGAGGAGAAAGTCATCCGCATGCGGCGGAGTACGGCTCGCATCTACCATCAACAGCAGTACGTCGATGCCTTCAAAGGCGGCAGCAACTTCATGCATCATTTGCCGCCCCAGGGCAGAGTCCGGCGAATGCAACCCCGGAGTATCGATAAAAACGATTTGCCCTTCGGGCCGCGTTACAATTCCCTGGATGCGATTGCGCGTTGTCTGCGGTTTCGAAGTGACAATCGCCACCTTCTGCCCGACCAAACGGTTTAAAAGTGTGGATTTCCCCGCATTCGGCCGTCCCACAATGGCCACGAATCCCGACCGGTACTTTTCCTTGCCGCCGCTCTTTTCTTCCACACCTGCGCACTCTTCTCAGTGTTCTCTGCGGCCCCGCGCTCTCTGCGTAATTCTTTCTCTTTGTCATTCCACTACTTTACCACTGGCAACTCTAGCGTGCTCTGATGTTCCGCGTCATGGAGCAGAGTGACGTGCGCCGTCTTCGCATCCTTCGCGGTTTCAAGCGCCACGACTCCGCCGCTGTTGTAGTTCTTCTCAGTTCCCGGACTATTCGGGCAATGGACGAAGAGGCGCAATCGGCTTCCCTTCGCAATGCGCCGCGAAAAAAACGTAAAATTGTCGAACACGTATTTCTCTGCTTTACCGGAGGTGACGAGTTTTTCCTGACGCAGCGATTCGCGATAACGCGCGCGCATCGTCGCCCCGTCAATAAACGGACTCGCCGCTCGGCAAGATCTCATACACGAGCCACTTCCAGATCCGTGTCCGGAACATCCATTGCCAGCCAGACGCTCAATTTCAGAAAGCCGGTTATCTCTGTGGGCTCGCGAAAGGCTCGCTATGGTAGATGGCACCGTTTCCGTAATTGTTCATCACTGCGAGTTGCGATGTTAAGCCTGCGTCCTCATCGCCATTCCGCATCCCCCGGACGCGTATCGAGAGGATCGTACGTCCATTTGTCCGCCCCGGCGCCTGTTGGGGACTTTCCGTTAAGCGTGCCCGACTGAAACACGCTTTCAGCATCTCCATTCGAATCCGAGATAGAGTGTGCGCTTCTCATTCGAAATACTGTCCAAACTGTCAGCGTACTTCCAATTCTCCGCGCCCGCTCCGACAACGTAGTACGCCACTCGCTTCTTCAGAAACTCAGGCTTCTTCCCGCTCTTCATCGTCCAGTCGTACCACTCGGTGTGCAGATTGTTCAGATCCAAAACGCTGGCTTCGCCGAACTTCAACCCGCCGACTTCCCGCTTCGGCGTTCGGGTCCCCGCGTGGTCCCACGGCCCGATGATCAAATAATGATTTTGCTTCGCTTCCGCGGTTCCGTACTCCATGTGGCGCTTGTAATAAGTAAAGCGCCAGGCTGGTCGCCGTCGTAGTCGCCCGTGATCGTGAGGATGGGAAACTGGATGCGCTTGTATTGCTTCCGGGCTGGGCACCATCGCGTCGTAATAGGCGTCCGGAATGGGATGCTGCACCCACTTCTGAAAAACAGCGGAGGGATTTCCGGCTATGCGATCGTACTCCTTAAACGCACGTGCCGTTCATAATACTCGCGGGCTTTGGCCCCCAAAAAGCAGGCATTGCCGAAAAGGCTCGCATTCCCCGTGACGCCGCTCGTAAACGTCAGCCACTGCTCGATGTACGGCCCAAAAATATTGTATTCGAACGGAAAATCCACGCCGGGATGCGCGGCTGCCGCCGGAACGATGGTGGCGAGATGTGGCGGAAACTCTTTAAGCACCGTCCACTGATCGAATCCCGCGTAAGACCCGCCCCACATGGTCACTTTCCCGTTGCAATATGGCTGTTTCGCCAGCCACTCGACCACGTCATAGCCATCTTTTCCTTCGTTTGCAAACGGCTCGAACGCTCCTCCGGAATTTCCACGGCCGCGCACGTCGACTAGCGCATAAACGTACCCATGCTGCGCGAAATACATGGCCCGGTCCGTGTAGCTGTCGCCGATATACGGCGTGAACGTAAAAATGACCGGCACTGGATCCTTCTGCCCGTGCGGCTGAAACACCGTGGCATTGAGCGTTACGCCGTCGCGCATCGGAATCTTTACTCCCCAGCGCATGTCGGGCATCGGCGCTGCGGACACCCCGCTTTCTTGCGCCACGCTGCACGTGGCCGTCATGCCGATGCCCAGCACCACAAGCAAAAACATTCGACGCGCTATCTTAGCTGCTCTCATCCAACTGCCTCCGCCGGAACGCCGGCCACCCCATTCGAATGGACACACCCGAACACACGCATGGTATCGCGTCAGGGAAGGAATTCCTACGAGTAGAAACAAATGTTTCAGGGCAAAAAAGCGGTCGCCCATTTACGAAGGCGCTTTTGCCGGCGCGGCCGCCACCCGTTTTCGAATTCTGAGCCGCAGCACCTTCCGCTGGTTCGCTTCCAGCACTTCAAATCGATAGCCTTCCAAATCGACTTTGTCTCCCGGCGCCGGCACTTTGCCGGAAACCTGGCTTAGCAATCCTGCAATGGTCGTCACCGTCTCATCCGCGTCTTTGCCGAAGTCCACTCCCAGAGTTCCTCGACGTCGCGAATCGCCATACTCCCGCGCATTACCAATCCGCCGTCCGCTTCGCGCACCACGTCGGGCGCAGGGGGTTTCCCGCCGTTCCACCTTTCGCCCACAATCTCTTCGACGAGATCCTCGACCGTTGCGATTCCCGCCACGGAACCATGCTCGTCGATGATCACAGCAAGCGGCTGGCCTTTTTGCCGCATCTCCCGGAGCAACTCCGAACCCGGCTTTCGTCTCCGGCATAAATAGCACCGGGCGCACTAACTCTCGCACTTTTCGCTTCGGCAAATCCTGGTCGGCGATATGCAGCAAGTCCTGCGCGTGCACCACGCCAAAAATATCGTCCAACGTCTTTTCGTATACCGGCATCTTCGAGAACTTTCTTCTCAACGAACTTCGCGTGCAGCTCTTCAAGCGTGGCGTCCGCCGCAATCGCCACGATATCTGGCCTGCGGCGTCATCACCTCGCGCACGCGCTTGTCGCTGAATTCCACCACCTGCTCGATCAGGTCCGCTTGGTCCGCCGCAATGATTCCCTCTTCTTCCGCCGCCTCCACCAGCGCCTCGATCCTCTCTTCCGTCCGCTGCTCTTGCGTCATCTCCGGCTCTTGTTCGGAGATGCGCGCCAGCGACTCCGCCCCCTCCAGAAAAACGCGCACTGGCCATACCAGCCACATCGCTGCCCTGACCAATGGCAATAGCGGCAGCAGCCAGCGCCCCGTCGTCCGGTATAGCAGCATGTCCGGAATAAAGTGCATCGCGATCACGACTTCCAGCGTCAGGAAAACACAGAACTCGATCAGCGATTCCCAAGTTCCCGAGACAAAATACACCACGCCCCGCGTCGTCTCCAGTACCAGAAACGCCAGCCAAAAATGTCCCAAAATGCGGAACGTCCGCCCGCCGCTGCGCCGCTTGATGCGCAACTTGGGCTCGATCTCCGCCTCAAAAATTTCCAGATGTTCGTGGACCCGCCCGGTGTTCATGCGCCCGAGCTCGCGATAGATCAGCGTCAGGTAGGAAAATATGGGCAGGCCAAAGGCGAGCAATATGACGCCCAGCGCGTAAACCCATCGATACGTGTTCATGCCAGCCCGAATCTCCGCCGCAGTCTCTGCTCGATGCGATTCATCTCGCCGTGGTCGGTTTCGTGGTCATAGCCCAGTAAATGTAATACGCCGTGCAGGATCAGCACACGCAACTCATTGCCCAAACTTCGCCCATTTTTCTTCGCATAGCGCCGCGCCGTCTCCGGCGCTATCGCAACATCCCCCAAATAACTCTTCTTTGTGCCCGCTTCGGTTCTCGCTGCCCTCTGTGTAAATTCTTTTTCTTCCGTTTTGGTTCCGCCGGAAAAGACAGCACGTCGGTCGGCCCTTTCTTCCCACGGTAGGCCTCATTCATTCGCGCGATCTCCGCATCGCTAACGAAACAAACCGTGACGTCCGCCTCGCCAATCCCCAATTCTTTTTCGACGCGGCCTAAAAACATTTCGAGCGGCCGCCGCGCGACGCGGACCGCACGCTGGCGGTTTAAAATCATGCTCGCTGCGTTTCTCTGTTTGGCTCTTTCCCGGCCGCATCTGCGGCTGTTCCCGCCGCCGGCTTGTTGTTCGCCGCGCTATTCCCCGAATTTCCGCCGCGTTGCGGATGCGCCACGTCGTATTCTTCGTAAGCGCGAATGATCTGTTGCACCAGATTGTGCCTCACCACGTCCTTCTCGCCGAATTGCACCACGCCTATTCCTTCGATCTTTCCGCAAACTTCCAGCGCCTCAATCAACCCCGACTTCTTCCCCTGCGGCAAGTCGATCTGTGTCGTATCTCCGGTAATCACGGCTTTTGAATTGAATCCCAGCCGCGTCAAAAACATTTTCATCTGCTCGCTGGTCGTATTCTGCGCCTCATCCAGAATCACGAACGAATCGTTCAGCGTCCGCCCGCGCATGAACGCCAGCGGCGCCACCTCGATAATCCCCTTCTCCAGAAATCTTTCCAATTTGTCCGCATCCAGCATGTCGTAAAGCGCGTCGTACAACGGCCGCATATACGGATCGATCTTCTGCTGCAGCGTTCCCGGCAAAAACCCCAGCCGCTCCCCCGCCTCTACCGCCGGCCGCGCCAAAATAATGCGGTTCACCTGTTTCGTCAAAAGCGCACTCACCGCCATCGCCACCGCGATGTATGTCTTTCCTGTTCCTCCAGGCCCAATCCCAAACATCATGTCGTGCTTCTCAATCTCTTCCATGTAGCGCTTCTGGCTCGCGTTCTTCGGCGTAACCTGCTTCTTCCCAAACGCCCGCGTCCGCGCCGGCTCGAACATCCCTCGAGGCGATTCGTGCGGCTCCTCCGTCGCCACGCGCAGCAGCGACTTCACTTCCGTGCTCGAAAGCGACCGCCCGTGCCGCGTTAAGTGGTTGTATTCCTCGACGATTTTCACCGCCTGATCGACGCTCTCTTGCTCGCCTTCGATCGTCAGCCGCGTATCATGCAAATGCGTGCGCACGTGCAGCGAGTCCTCCAGCAAACGCACATTCTCATCGAGCGTGCCGAAGAACGGTTCAATTTTTCCGGATATGTGAACGGTACGTCTCATCCAAGTGGAAGGTCTGCCTGTCAGGGAAGCCGGGTGGCCGATGGGATTCCTCCTCGCGATCGGTGACCGTGCTGCAGTCAACTCAGGAAGAAACTATAAAACACCCTAACGCACCCCCGCCTCACGGTCAAGTTATGCGCTTGTAACAATTGCTGTTGCCATGGACCTCTTTCGCAGTGCGTCTCGGCATCTAATCTCTTTGCAGTCCAAAAGTCTCTCTAGCCTTCGTAGCTCGTCTTTTCTCGTCTGCGCTGGCGTGCCGCCAGATACCCCGCTCGTAACCTGTACTCTGGTACGAACGCGCTATAGCCCTGGACCCTCGGTAACGCCAAGATGCTAATCGACGCAGATGGAGCAGGGTCTTAGCAAACTCTAGTCACTGAGGGGTGAGTAGAAATACCATGCGAAACAAACTCTTGATCTTCGGCACCTTCGCCAGCTTGGCACTCGCGCTGGCTTCTCCGGCGGCAGAAAACTCCGGCTCAAGTATTTCCCCGGCCCCGGGCTCTCTACGCGGCACGGTAGTTTGCCGCGGCGCGCAAAATGTTCCTGTCACCGCGGATGCCGAACAAGCTCTTCCCATGCAGCTCGTCGCCCGCCTGAATTGTGGCGATGAAGTAGCCGTTCTCTCGGACTCCGAAGGCTACACCGTCAACATCCGCACCGCCGACGGCAAAGATGGCTATGTCGCGCGCATGTACCTCGAAGAACATGCGCCGCTAACTCTTCGAAGGATCGCCGCGCAGTCGAAGCCGCGGTGGACAACGGCATTGCGCGCTGGCAGTCTGGCGCTCCGGGCAGCGATCAGTTCTATCAGCGGCGGCGCTGTCGTTGAATCTCTCACCGCCAACGGAATCACCGTTCAGATTTCTCTGCAGGACACCGGTTGGAAGTTGCGTGCCAGCGTGGCGATCGCCAATGAAGGCGCTGCGCCGGTTCACTTCAACCCCGCCGGCTTCACGCTCGACGAATTGAAGCCCCGCCTGCGCGCTCTCGCCTACCAAAACCCCAAGGAACTCGCCAAGGCGCTAACCCATCAGGTTTATTGGACGAACGCCAGCGCCACCGCTCCGGCCTCGGCAACCTACATGAACGCCGTCTATAAGGCTTCCGCCGTCCCCACACCGAATTATCTGGCGGAAGTGGCGCAACAGGTGCAATCCAACGTCCTCCAGGCGGCCACCGTCGGCTCGAAAGAGAAAGCTTCCGGCGTCGTCTGGTTCGAGCGCGACAAGAACTCGCAGCAACTCAACTTGCGCATCTTCGTCGGCGACCAAATCTTCGAATTCCCGCTTTCCTTCCCTCCCCACTAACAACTAGGCAGAACGCGCACGCAAGCGCGTAAGCACCACCCCCGCCCCGCGCTCTCCCCCCGGAGTGCGGGGTTCTTCTTTTGTCTGCCGCGTTCGCGCCCCCAATTTCGTTCAGAACCAGATTCCACGTCGCGTTGAAATCTATGGATTTCTGTTGGTTCTAAATGATTGATTGCGAAACGCTTGCGGGAGTGCGGGAGAAGCGGTTGAGCTTTATGGGTTCGCGGAACTAGGGCGGCCACAATATCGCCTACAGGAACGGGGTCTCCAGAATATAAAATCATATCCGCCTCTGCGCGGGTTTTGGGGGGAGCAGGTCACTCCGTCTGTGCCAAGCGGTTAAGGGGTTGCCACCTGCCCTTAGTACCGTCTCCTCCTCTCATCTCTGCTCAGAGATAGCTGCGTAAACCTCCGGCGGAACATCGATACCTACATCCGGCAATCTAGCTATTTCAGACCATGTTTTGCCAGCGAGCGACGGGCGAAAAGACGGTGGAGTGGCAAAGCCGAAATCTCGGGCGATCAATCCATGCTTGGCGAGGAGTGATGTGACATCTTTAATCGTCTTAGAGACCCTCTCCTGTTCAAGTACCTTGTCGATTGTGCTGTCCGGAAAAAATGAGCCGCCAGGATTGAGCCCTTTTAATCCAGATAGTGACTTGCGCATCCCTGCCAGCATTTCGCTCCATAGTTCGCTGTCCAATTGCGCATCCATAACGAACTCATTGATCTTGTTTCCAGGCTTTGCGGCCTGAAATCGGGTAAGACCTATGTCGATGAATTGGAGGCATTCTTGCCCGCTGCACCTGCTCGCAGATTCCCCCCACGTCTTTCCCGGCTCCTTCGACTGCTCAAGCGCAAGCCAAGAGTCACGAACCCTCACTATCCATGCTGAGTCAGGCGATAGCCTATTGAACCCAACCGTTACTCGCTTATCGGGCCAGGAGTACTCGATCGTCTCCGAATACTTTGGCTCAGGGGTACTTGCTGGGATGGGTGTTTGGGCGAGCGGTCTCTCTATAGCGACCTGAAAGAGAAAGGCCGCCGCTGCACACACCAGTAATCTGAACGTGGTTGTCATGGCTTTGCTCCTCATGGCAGCAACCATACGTCGACTGGCTACTCAGTCTTGACGTACGGATCTTGGTAACCCCATCTAGAAACCTGGGAAACCTGGGAAACCTGTAAACCTGGGTAAACCTGAAACCTGTGAAACCTGGGGACAGACGGGACGTTTTCCAGTTTTTCCAATCTGAGCCTCTGTCCTTCAGATCGGTAGCTCCACTTGTTCCCGAGGTCGCCCCACAGTTCGTGGACGCCCGCCCTTTTGCGGTTCCAGCCGCCGCGAGGTAGCCTGTTCCAGAGAATGGACGAAGCCCTGCGATCCCAAGGGACGGCCGCTGTGCGTGCACTTCCGAATGCCGCGAAGCTCCGCTTCGTTCTCTCCGCTGTTCAAGTATTCTCGCCAGGTCTCGCTGGACCACCGCTTGGCCCACAAACTCAAGTCAACATCAGGATCGACTTCGGTGAGGCCGCAGTGGGCCGCAGCGCCGGACCAGGCCCATGATTCTGCTTGGAAACCTGGGAAACCTGGGGACAGACGGGACGTTTTCCAGTTTTTCCAATCTGAGCCTCTATCGTTCAGATCGGTAGCTCCACTTGTTCCCGAGGTCGCCCCACAGTTCGTGGACGCCCGCCCTTTTGCGGTTCCAGCCGCCGCGAGGTAGCCTGTTCCAGAGAATGGACGAAGCCCTGCGATCCCAAGGGACGGCCGCTGTGCGTGCACTTCCGAATGCCGCGAAGCTCCGCTTCGTTCTCTCCGCTGTTCAAGTATTCTCGCCAGGTCTCGCTGGACCACCGCTTGGCCCACAAACTCAAGTCAACATCAGGATCGACTTCGGTGAGGCCGCAGTGGGCCGCAGCGCTGGACCAGGCCCATGATTCTGCTTTGTCCACCAGGCGCGCCCGCACGGGGTTGCATTCCGTGTAGCGAAGTGCGATCCACAGATGAGCGTCGTCCAGGGGACAGGAGTAAAAGCGCCCCTGCCAGACATGACCGCTGGATTGCTGCGCCGCGTTCCAGTATGCGGCATAGCGGCCGTGCGCGTTCTTTAGGGCTACGGCGAGCGATTCGATGCGCCGCGGAACGACGATCAAGTGAACGTGATTGGACATCAGGCAGTAGCCGAGCAGCGCCAGGTCGTAAAGTTTTACGTAATGACGTAACAGTTTGAGATACACTGCGCGTTCGCTGTCGCAGGCGAGTAAGAACTGCCGGCCATTACCCCGCTGCGTGACATGATGCGGCATATTTACGATAGCGATACGGGCCAGACGTGCCATCATGCGACACCATACCAGAAAACGTCCCGTCTGTCCCCGAGTTTCAGTAATGGCGAGGGTGGGGTCACACGTTCCGTGCTCGATGTCAATGGAACAACACCAATATCTAATTCAACCGTCACGTTTAATCCAAACGACAAGGGGACAGCTTTGGATGCAGACGTAGGTCATGAAGGAAGCCACGTAGAGGACGCTCAAACTATGGCGGCCAACATCACATCTACAGCCACAACCCTCAAACTTGGGCAGGACATCAGTCAGTACGTATCCGAACAGCGAGCATACGCCATAACGGATGCCATCTACAGGTCCGCCAATGAACCCTTTAACGGCTGCGGCAATGCCAACTGCGCACTCGGAGCCGGGTCAAGTCCGATTGGGATAGCAGGGCGAGTCGATGCGATATTGCTCGCAAACCCGCAAATATATAGATCAACTGTTAACGGGAAGCCATTGACTCCAACCAATCAAGGTGGAAACGTGCTGGGTATCGTAGTCCCGCACTGAGGAGTGATGGATATGAAGGCGCAAGCAAAATTAGTCTGGTTGATCTCCTTGCTGCTGGGCATGAACGCGAAGGTCTGCGCCGCAGCACCGACGCCTGAGAAAGTTACTCTGTGTGATTTGCAGCGGACGGCTAAACAAGGAGAGCAGCGGTCTGTTCAGGTGGCGGGGATTTACATCACTGGGTACGAGGGGAGTGTTCTTACCGACGCTGCTTGTCCGGATCAAAGCACCTGGGTTGAACTCAATCTTGAATCGACAGCAAACAAAGAGCGGCTGCGATCCATGCTGGATACAGCGGGCAAGGCGGACGTAGTGTTCGAGGGAGAGTTCTACGGACCGGGAGTACCTTCCCCCAACTTGCCGGAAGCTATCAGAAAGTCGTATCAGCCTGGCTGGGGTCATCTCGGGGCGTTCAGAACCAAGTTGGTTGTTCACGCGATCCAGAGTGTCAAGCCTGTACCCGCAGATCATCGGGGGAGCGCGGATTTGAGCGGACAGCTCCCGATCCTCCAGGAAGCGGCCTGGCCAATGTACCCACCCATCGCTAGAGTTGCCCACATTACCGGCAAGGTGGCCGTGCACGTGGCGGTCAAAGAAGGGCAGGTTGTGAAAGCGGATGTGGTGTCCAAACTCGATCCAGCCGGACAACGGTTCTTGGAAACCGTGACGGTCGAGAACGTAAAGACCTGGCACTTCGCTGCCGACGTGACGACCGAGTTCACGGTGACGTACAGCTACGCCATCTCCGGAGAGGAGACTGATGGGCCGACGAATCCGACCGTGGAAATGCTGCCTTCGCTGGACGTGAACATCACGGCCCACCCGGTCAAGGCGGGTGGGCAACACTTAACGCGTTGAGATGGCGATGGGACGAAGGGGACAGACGGCGCGTAATCCGTCTCACCAAACTCGCAAATTCCCGCCAACTCCTTCCATGCCCTCGACTTCCATCTGTCTCATTCGAATGATACTCAATTTATAATAATCCTTGACAGTAATAGAAACCCGTGCTACTATGTTTCGTGTTTACCCCGCTTGCCCCGAGTTCCGAAGGGAGCCTCGAACGCTTTCGCCAACGCCGCACCCTCTTACCCCCAGCCCGCCCCATCCATTCCGCCCTGTTTCCCTTTTCTGACCTCTGTGTACTCCGCGCCTCTGCGTTTATCTCTCTTCCTTCGCCCGCCATCCGCAACCTGCAAACCCTCCAACTTTCCAACCTCCCAACCCCTCCACGCGCTAACTCCCACAGAATCCGCACTTCCGCAAAACACACCTCTAACCCCTTTAGAATCCGCACTTCCAAAACACAGCACTTAAAACCCTTTAGAATCAGCACTTACAGAAAAACCGGGGGTGGGGCCCTTTCATGCTCGACCAACGTCCCCCAAGAACCGTTCCCCGCCAATCGAGCTGCCACCAACACAAACCGCAGCCGGCGCGCTTCGACTCGTTTGACAAAGCTCGGTGCCTCGTTTAACGTTAAATGTTTGAGCGATACCCAAAAGGAGCAATAGATGGCCCAGGGACAGGCTACCAAAATCAAGAAGAAGAAAAAGTCGGTTTTAAAGCGTGCGGCGCAAGCTCGTCAACGCGCCGATGTGAATCGCGCTAACCGCACCCGGGTCCGCACGTTGATGCGCCGCTTGCGCACCGCGATTACCGCGGCTGATGCCACGGCCGCAGGCAATCTTCTGCACCCCACGATGTCCGCGATCGATCAGGCCATCACCAAGGGCGTGCTGCACGAGAATACCGGCAACCGTTACAAGTCGCGGCTCACCGTGGCCTTCAACGGCCTCACCGCCAAAGCCGCAAAATAGCACTTCGAGCAACAAATTAGCTTTTCCGTAGGGGCGGGCCTTGGCCCGCCCTTCGTTTTTGTACCTGTCTATTTTTTCCGCGTCAGTCTGGATACGGTCTCCGCTCGTACCAGCGACGAACAATTTTGTTCACCGGTGAGTCATGCAGGCGTAACTATCCTTCTATATGCTCGTCCTTTGGTGCTTGGTTCTCTCCTGCAAAGGCGCCCATTCGGGGAATCGTTCACGCCATGTTTCGTCTTGGTCTTCTGCACTGCATTGAGTCTCTGATCGCTCGTTTAACTCGGTCTGCCGGGCGATTCTTCCTGGCGGCTCGCGTTCGCCGTCTCGTTCCTTCCTGCTCGCTATGTGGACTGCATGGCTCAGGCAGCTGCGGAAAATGTCTTGCCCGCGCCCTTCCGCGGGCAGCCTGGTTCCTGAGCCGGAAGATCTACGCAGCCAAAACGGCGTGCTGAAAGTCGATCTCACGGATCACAACGTCACGCGAGTCCAGACGGCTCGACGCGCTATTGCTATTCTCGACGCCGCCGGAAACCAATCGCCGACGCTTCGGCTGAGCCCAGGCGATCTCCTCATTCTTACTCTCAAGAATGACTTGAGCGATCCTCGCCACGCCCCCGCATCCCCGGCAAATCACTCTCACGCAAAATCAGCACCGAACTCCGATCCTTGCCATAGCGGCGCCATGACCTCTACTTCCACGAATCTTCACTTCCACGGCCTGACCGTTCCACCTCTCTGCCATCAAGACGATGTCCTGAAAACTTCCATTCAGCCAAGTGACGCGCCGTTCGAGTATCGTTTTCGCATTCCGGCCAATGAACCGCCCGGATTGTATTGGTATCACCCGCACATTCACGGCTTCAGCAAAACGCAAGTTCTCGGCGGAGCTCGGGAGCTCTCATCGTCGAGGGCATCGAGCGCGCGAATCGCCAACTGGCTGGACTGCCGGAACGAGTCCTAGTCATTCGCGATCAAGATTTGCTGAACCCCAACGCTCCGCCATCGAAATCCGAGCCCGTGCTGCCCAAAATGCTTGATCGATCATGACGGCGACGCGGCCAACAACGGCACGGGCTTCGGCAAGCCCGCCAAGGACCTTTCCGTCAATTTTGTGCCTGTTCCCTACCCCGACTATCCGCCCGGCGGAAATCAAAATGAAGCCGGAGGAGCGCCAACTCTGGCGCGTCTTGAACGCTTCGGCCATCACGTATCTCAATCTTGCCGTGCTCTTTAAACGCGCGCCGCAAATGCTCGGCATTGTCGCGCTGGACGGCGTGCCACTGAACGCTAACGGCGATCCGGGAGACGGCATCACGTGGGCAAATCACATTGGAGTTCCGCCGGGCGGCCGCGTGGAGTTCATTGTGAAAGGCCCGCCCTGCGGGCGTGCCAGGGCTTGCTCGTAACGCGCACTGTGGACACGGGAGTCGGCGGCGAAAACGATCCCAACCGCGCTCTCGCGACGATCATGCCGCGACGCCCGACGCGCCCGAGCCTCGTTCCACGCTCGCCGCCTCGCCCGAGCCGCTTCGCTGCATCGACGCTGCCCTGGTTAGGGAGCGTGCACCGCACGCACGCGCAAGCTGTACTTCTCCGAAAAGTTGCTCGACCCCAACGATCCCAATAGCGCGACCACTTTTTTCATCACTGTGGATGGCCAGACGCCCAAGGCCTTCGATCCTGCTTCGGGTGTGCCCGATATCGTCGTGAAACAAGGCGACGTCGAGGATTGGATCATCGAGAACCGCTCCACCGAACTGCACGCGTTCCACATTCATCAAATTCATTTCATGATGCTCGAATGGTCCGGAGTTCCGGTGAACGAGCCTTTTCTTCGCGACACCATCAACGTGCCTTTTTACAACGGCAGAATGCTTCGTATCCCAGCGTAAATCTGCGCATGGATTTTCGCGACCCGAATACGGTCGGCACGTTCGTCTATCACTGTCATCTTTTGGAGCACGAAGACGGAGGAATGATGGGCATGATCCGCGTGGAACCCGCCGAGCATCCGCAGCGCCCTGGAAACGCTGGCGCCGCGGTCAAACGTCGAAAGCGGCTCCCGCACGCGCGGCACTTCCAACAACTAAATCTGCTGACCGCAAAGCTTGGTGCGACTGGGCTGCGCCAGGCGCAGCGAGATCGTCCGTGCCTAAACTCTGCAAGGGATTAGATGCAAAACTGCAGACTGCAATATTCCCGTTACACTTTGTTTTCCCTGACTTTGTTCGCCGTTCACAGAAGAAAAATCCTGCCGCAACACCGGGACGCTACTAATGAGCCCGCAGTAAAGCTCCACCGAAAGAAAAGGGAGGTTGAATGCATCTCAAGAATTTTGCATCCAACGCGTTGAAGACCGTTCGCATCAGGTCCTCGCAACCGTTGCGCTTTTCCAGTTTACGGTTGGCGCTTCTCTGGCCGGCGCGCCGAGCATGCCCTAACGGCAGTACAGCCCCGACAACAACACCACCTCACCCATCAAGCACGTCATCGTGATCATCGGAGAAAACCGCAGCTTTGATCACGTCTTCGCCACTTACGTTCCGAAGACCCGGGCAAACCGTAAATAACCTTCTTTCGGAAGGCATCATCAAATTGGACACCAACAAGAACGCAATCCCGGGCCCGAATTTCGATAAAGCTCAGCAACTCGCCGCGACGGACAGCACCCCCGATTCATTCCTGTTGAGCCCGCCGAAGACGGAATTCCCGAACAATCAATTGCCAGCGCCGCTGGTGGGCGGCCCTAGCGTTTCGTACGTTCCGAACGCATGCGCTGCGGCACACCGGATTCGCAATGCGCCGGCGAGCCTCACGCTTGCGCAGGAATCGGAAAACGGATTGGCCAGCGATTACTATTCGTCTCTCCTCATCGGAGGCAGCGGCCTGCCTGGGAAAACGCCGGACACGCGCATCACGAACGTGAATTCTCTGCCAGCCGGTCCGTTTCAGTTGACTAACGGCAGCAGCTTTCGTGTACAACGACTATGCGGCAAGCCCGGTTCATCGCTTCTATCAGATGTGGCAGCAGCTGAATTGCAGCGAGGAGCACGCGAGCTGGGAAAATCCTTCCGGTTGCAACGCGAAGCTGTTCTCCTGGGTTGAAGTGACGGTAGGCGCGGGCACCAACGGCGCTGCACAGCCTCCAAATTTCAGCACAGAATATTCGCCCACGGCGACAACCACGGGCGAAGGCTCGACAGCTCTTGGCTTTTATAACGTACAGCAAGGCGACGCTCCTTATTTTAAGAGCCTGGCCGACACCTACGCCATGAGCGACAACTTCCACCAGTCCGTGAATGGCGGCACAGGCGCCAACCACATCATGTTCGGCCACGGCGACGCCATCTGGTTCAGCGACGGCAATGGCCACGCACTCCCGGCGCCTCACAATGTCGAAGCGGGTGCTGGCACGCTCAACGCAGGCATCGTGGATGAAGTCGAGAATCCCAACCCGGCGGGAAGCACGAATAACTGGTACACGCGAAGACGGCTACGGCGCCGGCTCCTATCGGCTCAGCGTCCTCCGGCGGCGGTTCCTACAGCGATTGCTCGGACCCCACGCAACCCGGAGTCGGACCGTCGTGGCGTATTTGAAGTCTCTGCCACGCCTATCAATCCGCGCTGCGAAACGGGCCACTACTATCTGCTGAACAACTACAACCCCGGCTATTTCGGCAACGGCGCAACGCTTACACCGATCCCGGCCCGGCGAACACGGTGTTCACGATTCCGCCGTCTTCCGTGCCGAGCATTGGCGACGACCATGCTGGCGCACAACATTTCCTGGAAATATTACGGCGACCAGTGGGATGCATACTCTGGCGCACCCAGCTACACTCCGCAGCCCAAGTCGCGATCAATCCCGAACGGCCTACCGGGAGATCCCTACCAAATCAATTACGGAGCAGTGGGTTCGCCAAACGGGCTCGGCGTAACGATCGCCAAGGGTCAGGCCGACGAGTATTGCAACATCTGCAATCCGTTCCAGTACGACACTTCCATCATGGCCAACAACGCCGTGCGCGACGCCCATATTCAAGACACTCGAATCTCTACACTGACATCGCGAACGGCACGCTTCCGGCCGTTTCCATCGTAAAGCCGAGCGGGTTTGTTGACGGCCACCCAGCTTCTTCAAAACTCGACCTCTTCGAAGGGTTTCACCAAGAAAATCGTCGATCGGGTGGAAGCATCTCCCTACGCGAAGGATACGGCGATCTTCATTACTTAGGACGAAGGCGGAGGCTACTATGACTCCGGTTACGTTCAGCCGCTGGACTTCTTCGGCGACGGCACGCGGATCGTTTTCCTGGCAGTCGGCCCCTACCTCAAATCGTCGGGTCACGTCTCGCACGACTACGCCGATCACGTTTCGATCCTCAAATTCATCGAGAGGAACTGGAATTTGCCTCCAGTTACCTGGCGCAGCCGGGACAACTTCCCCAACCCCGTTCACTGCCCCGGAACCCCTATGTGCCACTCAACAGCCCGGCTCATCAGCGACCTGTTTGATTTGTTCGACTTCAATGGTCAGGGTGGTTTCCACTTTTAAACTCTAATCATTGCCACAAAGAAAAAGGGGCGGCCGGTTGTCCGGCCGCCCCTTGTTGTTTCTAGCACAGCGTTTGATGCAAGCTTACGATTCGCTGGTTCATCTTGTTCACCGCGCTTGCCGTACTGGAAGACGATAACTCCGAGACCAGAAATTCCATGACGGCTCGCTCATCGTCCGCGCCGCCCTTGAGGCGGTCATCCGCTTTTTGCAGCGCGCTCAGGCCAGCGAGCAATTGCGCCTTGGGAATTTTGCGAGAGGCTTGCAGCGCAAGTTCGGCTTGTTCGGGACGCATCCCCAGCGCTCGCGCGGCCTGCCAGCCGTTGGTTGCGCCTTTTACTTCGCTGGCCTCGATCAGCTTGCGGTACATCCAGGCCATGGCACCGACCATCGATAGCGGCTGTTCGCCGTCGCGCAGCAGACGATCCAGAAATTCCAGCGCCTTCGCGGATTTCCTCGCTGCCAACAGGTCGGCCAACTCCCAAACCGTTGTTGTCTTTTCAGAGACCACCAGGGAGCTTACGTCATTCCTGCTGATGAACTTCTTCTCACCCGCGTAAGGTGGACAGTTTTTCAATCTCCGTCTTCAAACGCATCAGATCCGCCGCCACGAACTCCGCCAGATCCTCCGCGGCGCCTTTCTCAAACTCGACTCCCTCTTCGTTCCCGATGGTTCGCGCAAACGCCACCGCGGCCGCTTGCCGGTCTCCTGGGTTTTCGCCAAGTTCACAAGCCACTACCAGCGTTTTCTCCGCAAGCATCTTCCCGAGCTTCATGCGCTGATCCAGCCCCGTTGCTTCCACTACAAGCACTGTGAAAGGCGCGGGATTTTCGAGGTAGACGCTAATTTGCGCTACGGCCTCTTCCCGGTTTTTCTCTCCGAGCTTCTCGATCGCTTCTGCCTCCTCGA
Organism: uncultured Acidobacteriota bacterium; assembly: GCA_963804545.1. Lineage (GTDB taxonomy): Bacteria > Acidobacteriota > Terriglobia > Acidiferrales > UBA7541 > Acidiferrum. The sequence continues at coordinate 363,865 of CAWDQW010000002.1, read as the reverse complement.
GGAAGACCACTTGCAGCGGCGAGAGCATGGCCATGGTTTGCGACTGGTCCAGCGCGGCCTGCGTTTCACCGCGGCCCGCGGAGTAACGCGAAACGGCCCAAGTACGAGCCGCCTCCGGCACCAACCTCTCGATCAACTGTTTGCGGCATTCGTCGCGCAGATACGGCTCTTCGCCAAGCAGGAGCAAGGCGGGAATGCCTCCGGTTTTCCGCGCTCCAGCCGTGCGATCAATCCTTCCGTAGGAGAAACCTGGACCATCGCTTCGTGCTCCCGATACGCCTAATAATTTTCGATGACCGCCGCCACCAAGTGGGCGGCAAAATCCTGAGCCATCCGGTCCAGCGCGGGGTCTCGCTCTTCGAAAAAGTTCTTCAAGGTGGTCAGGTCGGTCTGGCCGGCACTGTTGGCGGTGCTGGCCGCGATCTCATATTCGTTGCGGAAAACGAAATTGTCCGTGTGGTAGAGCACCTTCTGTGTGGCGGTCTCCGTGAAGGTTACTTCGCATTTCACGGTGACAAGCATGGTCGTCGCGCGTCCGGTCGTGGTGTCAAACAGAAGCGGGACCGCCTCGAGACTCACCACTTTGCCGCGCAAGACGGCGTCGGCGTCTTCCGGGTTCGACACCACCTTGTAGGAGGTCTTTGCCAAAAATTCGTGCACCGTGGCAGCCGTCAGCTTTTGCTCCAGCCGATAGCTGGTCGTCTTATTTTCCAGCGCCGGGACAGCAATCACGTGGATGCTTTTGGGCAACGTCGAGTTGTGCCCCGCGAGGTGATAGCCGCAGCCGGAAATCAGCAGCACGGAAACGATAGCAAGCGCTAAGGCGCGACGTCCGGTCATGGCAGCATTTCCGCCAGCTTCACCGCGTTAGCCGCAGGCATACGAATATTATCCGCGGCGCCCCAAAACCACCAGGCTCCGGGCCGCGCGGGATCTTCCTCTGGCTTCGCAAAGTGCGCCACTTTTTCGCCTGCCACGCTCACGTTGCTGGGGCCGGCGTCTTCATCCGCTTGGACGACAAATCCTGCTTCTTCACATGTCGAGGCAATGTGGTCAACTTTGGCGCCAGGAACGAGTTCGGCGCACGCGGAGAATGCCGTGCCATAAAAGACCGGTGCGTGGATCAATTGCACGGCCGGCATTAGCGACTTCTTGCCAATGCACGCCTTGGTTTCCGCGCGCAGCCGCTCGAGCACGAGGCTCAGCTTGTGCTTGCTGCCTGCGCCGAACCGGTCCAGGAGATTAAAGGCCACTTGCGTATCGAACACCGGCTGCCCCATGCCTTGAAAGGATAAAAGCTGACCCGTCTGGCTCTCTAGCTCTTCGATGCCGGCGCGCCCGGTTTCGGATACCGGCTGGAAGCAAATCACCACCAGGCGCGAGACGCCGATCTTGAACAATCCGAGCGCCAAGGAAGCGGCGACAGTGCCTGCCGCGGAAGGGATCGCAAAGAGGCTGGCATCGGCCGGAAACTTTCTGCCATGCAACAAATCGAGCTTGGGAAACCAGTTTACCGCGGCATCGTTCGACGCACTTCCTCCCGACAGATCGATTACCTTTGCGCCAGAGGCTCTGGCTGCGCCCAAATTGGCGCGAGTAAACTCCGCCGAACCGGTGAAAAACACTTTGCCCGCACGGTCGAACGTGCCTTCCTCCACGGGTTGAATCACAGCGGGCTCGCCGCCCGCTTCGGTCAACAGACCCGCCGCGATTTCTTCGTCCACCAGGCGAAATTCCGCCCCGGCGAAGCGGCTCTCTTCGAGAAGAGAACGCAGCTCCGCCCCAAGCAGCGATGACGCACCAGCAATGACGATTCGATGGGAGCCCCGTTCAAGCGATGGCATGAATCACACGGTCCGGGAGACCAGGCGATGGCGGAAAAAGCGAACGATATGTAGAACCACGCCCGCGGCCGCGTAGGTGCAGGCGAAAATCACCAACGCATATTCGGAGAATCTCCAAATAACAACGAGCAGGAGGAAGACAGCGACGACCGTCAGCGAGGGCTGCTTTCGCGTCCAGGGAATATCCTTGAAGCTGTAATAGCGAATGGTGCTGGTCATAAGAGCGCCGAGAATGCCCGCCAAGGCAAACCACGCCACCGACCAGCGCCAGTCGTGCAAAGGAAATTTGAATCCATGTACGAGCGCGGCGATGACGCCCGCGGCCGCCGGCGTGGGCATGCCTATAAAATTCTTGGAACCCCCGGGGGCCATGCCCTGGACATTGAAACGCGCGAGCCGCCACGCGCAGCAAATGAGGAAGGCCAGGCAGAAAACCCAGCCGAGCTGGCTGATCAGCTCGAATCATTGGGAACTCTGATCCGGCAGGCTGCGTACGCCCCACGCAAAGGCCATCACGGCAGGAGCGATCCCGAAACTGACGACATCCGCCAGCGAATCGAATTGCACGCCAAATTCGGTGTTTGTGCCTGTCATGCGGGCGACGCGCCCATCGAGGGAGTCAAACAGAATCGCCAAGCCGATGGCCTTGGCGGCGTGATCAAAGTCTTCCCAACCGCCGGCGAGCGACGCCACAACCGCGTAGTAGCCGCAGAGCAGGTTTGCGCCGGTGAATAAGCTCGGGAGTAAAAAAATTCCCCGCCGCAAACGCGGATTGCGAATGCGCCGCCCTGAAAAAGGAATCTCGTGCTGTTCGATGGGACCCATAGCTTAGTTTTGCTTCCCCACTACAGAAACATTTGCGTCCGCATCCGAAGATTGCCGATCGCCCAAATGCGAGCTAACGGCCTGGACCGGCCAATGCGCGAGTACGCTCGAACCGCCCTTCACATTCTCACCGACTTTGACCAGAATTTCCGCCTGCTTCGGCACCCAGACATCGACCCGTGAGCCGAATCGCACGAGGCCGATTCTTTCGCCGCGGGCAACGCGCTCCCCTTCTTGCTTCCAGCTCACCACACGCCGCGCAATCAATCCCGCGATTTGCTTGAAGACCATTTCTCCGGCATCGGTCGAGAGCGTAAACACATTTTGTTCGTTTTCCATCGACGCGCGTTCGCGCATGGCGGCAAGAAATTTGCCGGGCCGGTATTCCATCCTGGTGATTACACCTGCGGCAGGCGCGCGATTGACATGCACGTTCCATACTGCCAGAAAGATGCTGATGCGCTTTCCAGGACGTCCAGCGTCTTCCTCATCGGTTACGACCACCACGCGGCCGTCTCCCGGCGAAACGATGGCTCCGGGCTCGGCGGGAATCACGCGTTCCGGGTCGCGGAAAAAGGAAAAGACAAAGAGCGCCAGACACACGAAGACGACAGCGATAATCGTCCACTGCGCCAAATAGGCGGCGGCGCCCAGGACCAGGAGCGGCACTCCAAAGTAGTAGCCCTCTTTGACCATGCTTCAGAGAATATACATCATCAGGGCCGCCCGTTGTATGAATGCGCGGGCGATCGGGGCCATTCTACGACAGAAATTTGGGGGATAGGCGGGCGTTATTGCGTGTACTGCGCCCGCGCACGTTGGATACGCAGGGCAATCCGCTCCATTTCATCTTTGCAGTGGAGCTTCATCTTCTTAAGCTTGATTTCTTCCAGGAGGTCTTCCGAACTGAGGTAGGTAGCGGTAGAGATGCGGTGCAGTTCTGCTTCGTATTTCGAGTGCTGCTCGGCCAGACGCTGATACTCGGCGTCTGTATCGAGGAGTATGTCCCGAGGTGCCCGCTGAGCGGTAGCCATGCGTTCCTCCTGACACTGCGCGAATTGAATTGTGAACACTACATGAACGAAAGATAGCACTCGGGTTGGCGGCGTCAAGGGGGAACTATTAGGAATTTGGTTCTAGCCTATCGAGGCTGTGAGTTTTCTTACCATGGTGAGAGCGGGCTCGTCCGGCTCGCGGTAATAGCCTTTGCGGAGACCGGCTGCGGTAAATCCCTGTTTTTCGTAGAAGGCAATGGCGCCCGTATTTGATTCACGCACTTCGAGATAGACGGTTTTCGCGCCGCGCGAGCGCCACACTTCCAGCGCCTGCGTAAGCAGCGCCGTCCCAGCGCCTTTGCGTCTTTGTGCAGCGGTCACGGCCAGATTCAGGAGCTCGGCTTGATCCGCTACCAGCCTGCCGATTAGGAAACCTTGGGTCTGGCCGCTCAATTCGAGGACGAGGGCGAGGGAGCCTTCTTCGCGCACAAACTTGAGGTAGCTCTCTTTCGACCAATTCGCGGCTGCGGGAGCTTGCGCGGCAATGGCCGCTACCGCATCCGCGTCTTCCGGAAGGAACTCCCGGAGGCTGGCGATCAGGCGCGGGCTGCCGCGCTCAGCTCCCACGGAGCGGACCACCCTTCCAGAGGGCTTCGCCGTCCGTACGGCGCACGTAGTTCGCGTCGAGTTCAAGGCTGCCTGTAGCGCGGCCGGCAGCCAGTTCGCGCTCGGCAAGACGAGCAATGGTGTCGGCGAGAAAGGGAGATACAATCTGGGGTTTATCCTTTGATTTTTCCAGCTCCCGCCATTCAGGGGTCTCCAGGAGGACCGCCGCGTCTGGCGTGGCCCATGCGAGAGTTTCGCCACGGGCCTGTTCCAGGGCCATTTGAACAAACTCGCCGGGAGCGATCACCATTTCTTCTCCGACACTTTTCAGGCCCTCTTCATCCTGACGGTATACCGCACCAAAAACCTGGCCGCGCCGAGCATTCGCGAAGGCTGCGACATATCTACGGCCACCCGAGCCTTCCCAGGCGATCGCTCTCAAGCGAGAAATGGCTGCCACGGGTTTGGCGTAGACTTCGCTCCACGCTTTGACGGTCGTCAGTCCAATGCGTACGCCCGTAAACGAGCCTGGACCGGACGCTACGCAAAAGGCGTCGACCTCGGTGAGGCTGAATCCCGATGTTTGCAGAACCCGGCGAACCGCGGGAAGAAGCCAGCAGGAGTACTCCTCATTCGTGTCGTGATTTGCCGAGGAAAGCAGGACGTCGTCCAGAACAACAGCGACGCTTCCCTTCGCATCGCATGTATCGACCGCTAGAAAGAGCACGCGCTCATTCTACCGCACTGAGGGCACAGTTTTTGAAGCCGCTTCCCGCGAAAAGGGCTGAAACGCATGTTTCACGAGAGAGAGGTTTGGCGGGAACAGAGATCCATCCATCAGGCGGCAATACTCTCTTTGGCAAGCCGCACTGAGCAATTCGACTGCCAAATTCATATCTAATTTTCCCTAACTCCATGATTCCACTGGATATATCTTGACTCTTGCAACACATACGTTTAAACTCTGTAAGTATCTCAGGGGGCATCAGAATCCATGGACTACAAAATCGGTGACAAGGTCGTTTACCCGAACCACGGCGTCGGACTTGTAGAACAGATTAGTTACGGTGTCTTGAATGGTAGGACCGAGCGTTACTTCATGATTCGCATCGTTTCCAGCGGCCTGCGCGTCATGGTTCCACAATCGAACGCAGAAACCGTTGGCCTTCGTTCCGTAATTCGTACCGCGGAATCCACCAAAGTCCTTGGCTTCCTCGAAAAGGGCAAGCTCAATTCGCATCACGACTGGAAACATCGCTTCAAGGAAAATTCGGAGCGCATGCGCACCGGGTCCCTCCTCGAAGTCGCCGTCGTCCTCAAGAGTCTCGTCTCTCTCAGCCGCAGCAAGCCCCTCTCCTTCCGCGAAAAGAAAATGCTGGAGCGCGCGAAGTATCTTTTGGTCAGCGAAATGGCCACGTCGCGCAATACCACTGCGGAAAGCGCCGAAGCCATCGTGGTGAAGTCGCTGGCGAAGGCCAAGCTTCAGTTCCCGGTGATGACCGAGAAATTCGAATAAACTTTGCCGATCCAGGGGGCCAGCACTCTCGGCTTTCTCTAATTCGTTGCAACTCTTTGGCGGGCGGATACTTAGCCCGCCTTTTTGTTTTTGTCCCCAGTTTTCGCTGTTGGCGCATCTCAACCGGATCAGCTAGGCCAAGTTGAGCCCGCCCCTCCCGCAACATTAAAAGTCACAAATTTCCCCGCAGAGTGGGCTCAAGCGAAGGAATGAAACGTGACATTCTCGAAATTCGTCGTATAATCGGGCGCAGTTAGCAGAGTCCCCCCGCTACCCCTTTACGGATTCTCGAAGGGCTTTCCTGCGCGAGATGTTGGCGGAAAGCTCGGGAGATAGCGATGAAATCCAGTCTCTTTTTTGCCGCACTTCTTCTCCTGGCGAGTTCTGCGCAGGCGCAACACCACCATCAAGGCTCCGAAACGGCGGGCAGCCAGGGATTCTCCAATAATGGGTGGGGCGGCGTCAGCGGCAGCGGCATTGAGTATGGCTCGGACATCCGAGCCCTCAGATACGAAGCGCCCGCCGATTTGAAGATCGGCTACGCAAAAAACGATGGACCGTTCGTGCCCTCGACCTACATGAACTATGACGACGCTCTCGCGCTTGGCAGGCAGCAACTGGCAGCCGCGCAGGAATATGCCAAGAACGAGGGAGCTTTTTCCCTTGGGGAAATCGCCCGCGCCTACCGGACCGTGAAGGTCCCGACGCTAAAGCTCCAAGCCCGCGTTCTTCAAGACAATTTTGGCAAACTTGAGGTCTGCAATCTAAACGGCAACAATTGCCACCGCCCCTGACGCTTCGACGCCGATAATCTCCTCGTCCTAACTCACCGCGACGTTCTTCGTTTTTCCGCGCCGCTGGGTTATCTCTACTCTTCTCTTCCTCTTTCCCTCACCAGCCGGCCTATTTTTCTACCAGTCCCAGGAGCGTAACGCCCGAACCGCGCAGCACCCTCGCGACTTCTGCAGCAATCTCCGTCGCTCCCGGCGTATCTCCATGAATGCAGATGGTCTGCGCTGCGACCGCAACTTCGCTTCCATCGCTCGCCATCACGCTCCCTCGCTCCACCATTCCTAGCGCCTGGCGCGCAGCCTTCTCCGGGTCGCAGAGCAACGCATCCTCAAACTTGCGGGAACGCAAAGTACCGTCGGGCTCGTACTGGCGATCCGCAAAAGCTTCCGCCGCGACAGCAAATCCCGCTTCTCGGAAAACCTCCAGCATCAGCGAGCCGGCCAGCCCCACAAGGACGACGTTGCGATTCCACCGCGCCACACCCGAGGCAACCGCGGCGGCAAGCTCGCGATTCTTGACCGCCTGGTTGTAGAGCGCTCCGTGTGGTTTCACGTGTGTCACCGGAGCTCCGCAAGTCTTCGCCACTCTCGCCAGGGCGCTCACTTGTTCGAAAACGGATTGAGCCACTTCCGCGGCGCCCATATTTAGTTCGAGCCTCCCGAAATTTTCTCGATCGGGGTATCCGGGATGGGCGCCGACAGCCACACCGCGGCGGAGAGCTTGCTCGATGGTCAGACGCATGGTCTCGGCATCGCCCGCGTGCCCGCCGCACGCCACATTGGCCGAGGTAATGGACTGCATCAACGCTTCCTGGGTTCCATCGACGATGGCCCCCGGGATCTCTCCCATGTCGCAATTCAAATCGATTCTCAGCCGAGCGCTCTTCATGCCAGGATCAACTCCTTCGACGCCAGCCATTTTTCCTGCTCCGCGAAAAGCGCGCGCGCCGTTTCGATTTCGACCGCTTCGAATCGCACTTCATCACGTGGCTTCAACTGCCCCAGGCTGGCCAGATCCGCCGAAATCACGTTCGCAATTTTTGGGTATCCGCCCGTAGTCTGTTGTTCCACAAACAAGATAATTGGCAATCCTCCGGCGGTAATCTGCACCGCCCCCAGCGAGACTCCCTCGGATATCATCTCACCGCTCGAAGCAGCGGCAATCGCTGAACCCTCCAGCCGCAAACCCATGCGGTTCGATTCTTCCGCCACGCGATAGCTCCCTGTGTAGAACGCGTTCTGTGATTCCGACGAAAACCAATCGGCCTGGGGGCCCGGAGTTACACGCAAGATTTTACGCGGCGCCAGCTGCGCCATCGCTCTGGCCGCAACGGTTGCTTTCCGAAAAGTCCGAAAGCTGCCGCCCGCCGCGCTAATCTTCAAGACGTCCCCTTTGCGCAGCGCCCGCCCCTCAAAGCCGCCAAGCCCGCTTAGCAAATGGGTGGAAGCGCTGCCCAAAAATAACTTCACATCGATTCCGCCGCGTACGCAGAAGTAGCATCGCGCGCCGGACCGCGTTGGCCCCAATCGCAGGGTCTGCCCTGCTCGAACCTCCATCGAACTCCACGTGTCGACAGGTAGATGGTCCAAGGTGGCCCCAAAATCCGATCCTGCCAACGCCACCACCGTCCGTTCGGGAAAGGCAAACTCCCCGCCGATGAGCGTCATTTCCAGCCCTGCCGTACCTTCCGCATTTCCTACCAAACGATTCCCGATCCGCAGCGCAACTGGATCCGCCGCTCCCGATGCCGAAACGCCCATCGGGCCAAATCCTTCCCGGCCCAAATCCTGCACCGTCGTCAATAATCCCGGAGCACGCACTTCGATCAAGCTCATGCGTTCTCCAATTTCAGTTTTGCAAATTTCTCCGGTGAAATCGCTACAAACCGCACGCGATCCCCAATACGCAACAAACTCATCTCGGCCTTTTCGGGACGGAACATCGCAAGCGGCGTGCGCCCCAACAATCGCCAGCCGCCCGGCGTGGAGATGGGATACACGCCAGTCTGCCTGCCGGCGATCCCCACGCTGCCCGCGGGCACGCTTCGCCTCGGTGTCGCCAAACGTGGCGTCGCCAACTCTTCCGGCACGTCTCCGAGGTAGGCAAAGCCCGGCGCGAATCCCAGGAAATAAACGAGATAAGTACGCGAGGAATGCAGCTCGATGGCCGAGGCTTCAGTGATTCCATGCAACTCCGACACCGCTTTCAAGTCCGGGCCGAATTCGCCGCCATAAGTGACCGGTATTTCGACGGTCCGCGGCTTCGGCAGCTCCACTTTCTTCATCCGATCAAGATAGCCGAGCAAAATCTCTTCCAACTCGGAATGTCGCAATTTCAAGGCGTCAAACTTAATCAGCAAAGAAGCATACGCCGGGTGCAGATTCCGCAAGCCTGGAATCGGCTCCAGTTCGATAAGCCGCAAAAGCCTCCGCACTTGCTCGTGATTTTCCGCGGTGATTTGTAGTGGCGGGGCTTTAGCCCCGCTCTTCTTGGCAGGCGCTTCGAAATAAACGATCAGTGCCTGATCGCTGGCAATCCTGAATTGCGCACCGCCATTCAGCGGAGTCTTCATCGTCGCGAGAGTATACCCCACGCAATCCAAACCGGCGCCTTTTGCCCTTTTCCACGGGCGATGGCTTACAATGAGACCTGCCGCTGATTCCTATGAAACCATTGCTGCGCTTGCTCCTCCGTGCTGCAATTGGCATCCTCGCCGCTTCGAGCTTGCTTCACGCCCAAACACTTTCCCAGCCCACCCCTTTGCCGCAAGGCGTCCCACTTGCACAATTTGTGCGGACTGTTCGTGAGAAGGCAAAGACTCTTGAAAATTCCTCCGGTATGCGCTCTGCATTTAAATCCTTCCTCGCTGCGCACCATCTTTCGCAGGATAGTGTTCGCTACTCCGACTTCGTCATCGTTCGTCTGTTGTACGAAGCCACGCGCGACGCCGGCTTTTGGAACATGCACTGGAGCATCACCGATCAGCCACCCAATTCGGACAGGATCTGGACCCAATGGAAGGCGGTGCGACGCCCCTCTCCATCGGAACCGACGGCGACCGCTGAATGCGATGAACTCTCCGCCCTCTACGCGTTCCTTGTCGAGCGCTCCGGCGTCAAAAGCATCGGCCTTTTGTGGCCAACGGCTAATCACACAGTCGCTGTCTGGGTTTTGCAACCTGCCACGGGCCCCGTCATTCGCGTCGTTGTTCCTACTTCGCAGATTTTCCTGGAAGAAACCGATTCGTTCGACACAAAGAAATTCGACCCGTGGCACCAGAAGACGATTTACGAATATACGCGCCGCGATGTTCCGGATACGTTTGAGATTCCAAAGCCGCTCGCCGACTTCTTCTTGAAGCAAATCGATATTTACGGTGGGGCCTCGGACGCCACTCTGCAGCGACTGAGGTACGTTCGCGACGCGGTGTTTTTGAGGACTTGGACGACGGAACAAGCCGCTCGTGACGCAGAAAACCGTCGCGCGACCTTGCCCCCTGGTTCCCTAGAGGACGCGCATGCTCTGCGGAATTTTGCCGTTGACATGCGCCTCGAACCTTTTCGGCACTAGCCGGCTATCTTGCTCACTCCTGGGCCCCACGCTCCCGCAAAAAAGCTACGGTCTTGTTGTGTTGCGTCTTGTGTTCCTCCCCTGGAAAGCGAATGGCGTAGCCGAGCGGCGTGCATTCCACAAATTCGTCGGGCCGTTCGTAGTGCCCTGGGAGCTTTGCGCGGACAGATAGGTTGGCGCCTCGCTCTACCAGTAGCTCGGTCATTGGCAAGCCCCCGTCGAAGAATTGCGTCACCGCGTGGAATATTGGGGTCTGTCCTCCGATGCCACGCTCATCCACAAGCGCTCGGGCATCGATGTCGGCGCCCCGCTGCAAGAGCAAGTCCGCGGCTGCGACGCTGCCGTACTCGGCGGCTACGTGAAGCAAGGTCGCTCCTTGCAGCTTGAGGCGGCGGGCGCCCGTGCTGCCGAAGTCCAACTCGCCGAATCGGCGATGCACCAGCCCGGGATCGGCATCGATGTGTTTCGCCAGAAGATCGAGGCGGCCACGGAGCAAGTCGAGCACGGGTGGCACGTTGTACTTCGTGACTCCGCCAGCTTCGACCAGAAGGTCCATGCACTGGCCAAGCTGCGCTGAGCGCCCGTACGTTCCAATAACAAAATCCAGCGCCGTCCCCGGGTACTTTCGGCCCTCGCGCGCACAGTTAGGATTCGCTCCATGCTCCAGCAGCCATTTAATGGCCTCAGGCTGCACTGTCTCGCACGGCGCGAAAATAATCGGGTAGTATCCGTTCCACCTCGCGTTGACGTCTGCTCCACGAGCTACGAGCAGCTCCATCATCGGGATACGAATTCCCATGAGGGCGGCGCGCATCAGCGGCCCGTCGCCACCCTGATGCACGTCCGACCCGTTTTCGATCATCCACTGCGCCATGGCCAGTCTCGCGGGACCTGGCGCCTCCCACGGTATACGGCACTCCGCAACCCAAGTGAGCGGCCCATTTTTGTTATATCCAAGCGGCGCGCGATGCAGCGCCGGATTGCGCGTCATTAATTTTTTCACAAGCTCCAGATCGTTGGCATCGATGGCCAGCTTGAGCTGCCCAATTTCCTCCAGAGAATCGACGTGTTCCTTCAGCTTCGGCCAGCTTGCAAATCCATAGAGCCGCGCGATCTTGGACTGAGCGTCAGTGAGCGATTCAGCTTTACCGGACTTTAGCAGGTCCTTGGCTTGATCTTTCAAATGGCGGAGATTGGGTCGTTCAGGAAGCGGTCGAGGCGTGTCTTCGGAATGGGTCGGCATAGCGACCTCCTTTCTTGACGTCGCCCGTAGTCCGCACATCGGGCCGAAAGAAGGTTCGCAAAACTCGATTTCCAGCAGGTGGGCTTCTACCCTTTCCGCGGACCGGATGCGCCCCTAGCGCACCAGCATGGTATCACAACCCCGCTGGCGATACCCCGGTCGTTGGCGGCGTTCTCGTCTTCAATTCTTGGGCGGATGATTGAATATCACAAAGCAGGGTGCGTCGGATCGCGCCACCACGACATCCGGCCATCCGTCGCCGTCCAGATCGCCCGCGGCCATCCCATAGATGGATCCCTTGCCGTCGCCGAAGGGCACCGCCTGGAACTTCTTTCCTGTTCCGTCATTAAAGAACATAACTCCTGGCGCATCGACATAGCCGACAAGAATGTCTGGCCGTCCGTCCCGATTCAGATCAGCGGCGATCATGGAATAAGGCAGTGCCCCGGGTGCTTGGAATGGAATGCCCCTGCCAAAGTTGCCCTTGCCGTCGTTCAAGTATACGAAGCAGCCCATCTGTTCATGGCAAGCTGCAATGTCTAGATGGCCGTCTCCGTCAAAGTCAGCCACAGCCATAGCGCGCGTCGACGAATTCGGAGGCCCCCATTCCACTTGCCGGGAAAAGTTACCCTTGCCATCGTTAAGGTACACCTTGCTCTGGCAGGAATCTCTGCAAGCATAAATGACATCGTTGGCCCCGTCTCCGTTCATGTCGGCGATTGCCACCGTGGCCGCGCTCGGCGAATTCGCCAGGGGTCGGCAGTCGAAATGGAGTTTGCCATCGTTAAAACAGACGAAGCTCGTCATTTCCCGGTTGGCCACCGCGATATCCGGAAAGCCGTCTCCGTTTAAATCGGCCACAGCCGCGTTCCTGGTAGGCCACTGTGGATCGCCATACGTTCCGCCAACGGTGAAGTTGCCTTTGCCATCGTTGAGCAGCACCAACTTCGGATCAGGCGCATCATTGCTCAAAACCATATCCAGGTGGCCGCTCTTGGTCATGTCCGCCAGAGACGCGGAATAGCTCTTCGTGGCCTTGCTCGGAAGCGGCGGCCCCGGCGTGAAGTGTCCTTTGCCATCGCCAAAAAAAAGCTTGCTAGTCAGTTGCCAATGGCGGCCTTTGACCAAAACAATATCCGGATGCCCGTCGCCGTTGAGATCGCCAATGCTAGCGTTAGAGGAAGTCTCCGAAACCGTCTCTAAAGGAACGATCTCGAAGGAACGCAGCCCGCCACGCCCGGACAATTCCTCGTTAGCCTGACCATTTGATGTCGGCACAGCCTTCGCTTGAAAAACTGCAAACCCGGCCGCAGCAAGTGCGCCGGATACTAGCGCCCAAGCTAGGCGCGCGCGCTTACTGCCAGATCGAAGTGCGAACGGAAATTTCAGACTAAAACCTCGGACTCAGAGCTTTCTGCGCAATTCTTTAGGCCAGAGCTAAACTGGGATCCGCATTGAGCAACGCGTCGCCAAACACGCCGGCTCTAAACTTTTCATAGGCGGCCGCAGCAATCATCGCGGCGTTATCCGTCGAAAGCGCCCGGCTCGGGAAAAACACCTCGAAGCCCTTGCTCTTCCCGCGTTCCTCAAAAGTTGTCCGCAGCTGGCTGTTCGCCGCCACGCCCCCCGAAACCAACACGCTTTCGACACCCAACTCTTCCGCGGCCAGCATCGTGCGGTCCACCAAATCTCGCACCACCGCGTTTTGAAACTCGCGAACCAATGCCAGCGTTTGCGTCGAACACAAGGGCAGCAATTGCTCGAATTTCCGTTCCCCGCGCTGCAAAGCTTCTTCCCGCGCTCGAATCTCCGCGGCATATTCCGGATGCTCGCGCACGTGATACAGCACCGCCGTCTTCAACCCGCTGAAACTGAAATCTAGTGGATTCCCGCGCGTCTTCGTCGGGCCGAATTTCACCGGCGCTGGCCGCGCCATTCGAAACCGCCGCCAAGCGATCCAGAATCGGCCCTCCTGGATATCCCGAGACCCAACAACTTCGCGACCTTGTCGTATGCTTCCCCAGCGGCGTCGTCACGCGTCTGACCAATTTTTCGATACCGCAGAAGCCCGCCCAAGCCCGGCTCGCTCGAATCCCCCGGCTTTACCTCATACAAAACCGTGTGCCCGCCCGAAACAATCAAGCAAACCGCCGGCAATTTCGCCTCACGCCCGGCCTTGAACGCCTCCAAAAAAACCGCGTGCACATGCCCCGCCAAATGGTTTACAGCCACGAGCGGCTTCTCCAGAGCCGCGGCCAGCGTTTTCCCATATGTGATTCCCACAAGAAGTGCGCCGACAAGCCCTGGCCCCTGCGTCACGCCAATCGCATCCACCTCGCCGAGCTTCATTCCAGCCTGTGCCAGCGCCTCTCGCACGACCGGGACGATCTGCCTTAAGTGTTCCCGCGAAGCTAGCTCCGGCACGACGCCGCCGTATTTTCTGTGGATATCTATCTGCGAAGCCACCACACTGGACAAAATTTCGCGCCCATCCGCTACGACCGCGGCTGCCGTCTCATCGCAGGACGATTCAATTCCCAAAATGCGCGTCATCGTCAGACACTCGCCAAATAAAGCTAAAGTTTCAGAGTCTTTAAATAATCGCGGAAGGGAGCGCCCAATTCCTCGTTCCGCAAAGCGATTTCGACAGTCGCTTTCAGAAAACCAAGTTTGTCGCCCGCATCATACGAAACACCTTCGTAGATGTACGCCCACAGACCCTGCTCTTGAGCCAGAATGCGCAGAGCGTCCGTCAACTGAATTTCATTTCCCGCGCCCGGTTTGGTGCGCTCCAGGCAATCGAAAATCTGTGGGGGCAAAACATAACGGCCGGTGATGGCCAGGTTGGAGGGAGCCTTTTCCGCTTGCGGTTTTTCCACCAGGTCGCGAACCCTCAATAGCCGCGCGCCAAACGGGGGCTGCGGCGCGGCTTCGCCGTCGACAATCCCGTAAAGGTGCGTTTTCTCTCTCGGCACCTCTTCCACGGCAATCGCGCCAACGCCCGTGGCCATGTAGACGTCAATGAGTTGCTTGGTAGCAGGATTCTTCCCGGGAATCAGCACATCCCCGAGCAAAACCGCGAACGGCTCGTCGCCCACTAGATCTTTGGCCACAAGCACGGCGTGCCCCAGACCGAGCGGCTCTTTTTGTCGCGTGTAGCTCACCTGCACCATGTCGCTGATGCGCCGCACCATCGCGGCTTGATCCGTGCTTCCCTTTTTCCTCTAGAAAGCGCTCCAGCGTCGGCGCGTGGTCGAAGTGATCCTCGATGGAATTTTTTCCCTTACCCGTCACGATGATGACGTGTTCGATTCCGGAAGCGACGCACTCTTCCACCACGTACTGAATCTGCGGCTTGTCCACCACCGTCAGCATCTCTTTAGGCTGGGCTTTGGTGGCGGGCAAAAAGCGCGTGCCGAGCCCCGCGGCGGGCAGGACCGCCTTGCGAACTCTTCGAACCGCATTCGTTGGTTGTGGTGTATCAGCCATGCGTTTCCTCGCTGACCTTATTTTTTCTTCGCGGGCTTTTTTTCTTTCGAGGAACTTTCTTTGGAACCCGTCTCTTTTGCAGAGGAATCTTTGGCGGACGCCTCCTTGGCGCCCCCCTCTTTGGAATCCTTCGCCGTGGCGTCTTTCCCGCCGCTCTCTTTACCGTCACCCGCGGGCTTGCTTTCCTTGCTTCCTCCGTCCGGAGATTTTCCCGCGTAGTCCGTGACGTACCACCCCGACCCCTTAAATTTGATCGCCGGCGCAGTGATCACCGACTCCACTTTGCCGCCGCAATGCGGACACTTCTTCAAATGCGGCCCTGCCACCGGCTCAATTTTGTCCGTGTGGCGCCCGCACTTCAGGCACTTGTATTCGTACAGTGGCACAGCCGCTCCCTCCGCTTTGTCTCCAAACAAAAAAGTATAGCACGCGTCTTATCTTGCCCATGCAGCGCAGGGCGCTAGCCCCGCGGCTCTTTGTTTTGCGTGGACGACCGTCCTCGCCGCGCGTGCTAGACTCAAATGCATGAGCGGGCCAGCCAGCATCCACAGCGATACGCCACTGGGCTGCTTGTACCTTGTTGGCACCCCGATTGGCAATCTCGAAGACATCACGCTCCGCGCCCTGCGCATCCTCAAGGAAGTGGATCAGATCGCCTGCGAAGACACGCGCCACACGCAAAAGCTGCTCAACCACTACGAAATTCGCAAGCCCCTCATCAGCTACCACGAGCACAACGAGCTGACTCGCGCTCCCGAACTTTTCATCTCTCTCGAGCAAGGCGCAAAAATCGCTCTCGTCAGCGACGCCGGCATGCCGCTCGTTTCTGATCCTGGCCATCGCCTCGTCACGCTTTGCCTGCGTCATCACGTTCCCGTGGTTCCCATCCCGGGACCATCGGCGCTTCTCGCCTCGCTCGCCGCCAGCGGCCTGCCTAACGAAGAATTTCTCTTCGTCGGCTTTCTCCCCAATCGCACCGGAGAACGCCGCCGGGCCCTCGAACGCCTGCGCATCGAAGATCGCACCATCATTCTCTACGAAGCCCCGCATCGCATTGCCGAATGCGTAGCCGACGCCCGCGAAGTTCTCGGCAACCGCACCGCCTGCATCGCCCGCGAAGTCACCAAACTCCACGAAGAATTTCGCCGCGGCAAACTCTCGGAGCTCTTCAACTCCTTGAAGGAACGCCCCGCCAAAGGCGAAATCACTCTGCTCATCGGCCCCGAGGATCCTGCCGACGCCCGCACTCCCGCCAATTCCATGCAGAGCCTGGCCGAGCGCGTCGAGGAACTCATCCATCAGGCCAAACTCGATCGCAAAGAAGCCCTGAAGCTAGCCGCCAAAGAACACGGCCTAACCCGTCGCGAAGCCTATGACAAATTGGTTGGAGAACGGAAACCTGAAAACGGCGGGATGTGACGAACTGCGGAAAAGGCAGAAGGTTTCGTTCGCAGCGAGAAACCTCGCGGAATCCGCGAAAGCGGGAATTCCTCTCGCTTTACCCATACGAAGAATTTCGACGCGCCGTAACTGGCTTGCCTGATAGTGCTGCCAGGAGGCCCAGGCAGGCCTCCCGGCTCCTTGCTGAACTGCACGGGCGGAGAAACTAGCGCGGATTCAACGCCTCATCGGCCAACATTCCACGCTCAATGAGGCTGAATCACAACGTAACGAGTTGCCGAGTCGCGACTGACCAAAAGCAGGATCGATTGATCGTGGATTCCCGCGAGCGCGCGATTGTAATCCGCCACGCTGTGAACGGGTTTGCGGTTTAGTTCCTGAATGACGTCGCCGCGTTGCAAACCCGCGTCTGCCGCGGCGCTTGAAGGATCGACAGAGGTGATGACTACGCCCGTCGCGTTCGTCGAAATCCCCAAGTCGCGTGCGATGGCTGGAGTAAGATTTTGTACCTGCACGCCTTGCAGCGCGCTTGCCGTGCTCTCCGTGCTGGCGGACGACTCCGCCGTTTCGGAGAGCTCGTCCAGAGTTACGTCAACATCGCGGGTCTGGCCATTTCGCGAAGTCTTCAGATGCACCGTGGCGCCTGGAGCCAGCTCGGCGATGTGGACGCTCAAGTCTTCGGGGCCATCCACCGGTTGCCCGTTCATCTCGAGAATGATGTCGCCTCTTTCGATCCCCGCCTTCGCTGCTGGGCTTCCTGGTGTTACCTCGGAAACCAATGCGCCGCCGCCTTGATTGAGGCCGAATGCTTTGGCCATGTCGGCATCCACGCTCTGCACGGCCACGCCCAAGTGCCCGCGTGTTACTTTTCCATGATCGACAATTTGTTGCATCACGTTGCGCGCCATGTCGATCGGAATCGCAAAGCCGACGCCTTGATTGCCGCCGCTCCCGCCCGTAACGATCGCCGTGTTTATGCCGATCAAGTCGCCGTGCAAATCAAGCAGCGCGCCTCCCGAGTTTCCGGGATTGATCGCTGCGTCGGTCTGGATGAAGTCTTCATAGTGCTCGATCGCGCCGCCCAGGCCCCTTCCCGTGGCGCTCACAATCCCCATCGTCGCCGTTTCGCCCACGTCGAAGGGATCGCCGATGGCAAACACCATGTCGCCAACCTTCAATCTCGCGGAATCGCCCAGAGTCACGGACGGTAGATTCGTGGCATCGATTTTGAGCACCGCGATGTCGGTTCTTGGGTCGGTGCCGATGAGCTTCGCCCGGTATTTTTTCTTGTCCTGCGTGAAGACTTCGATGTCCGATGCGCCGGAGACCACGTGATTGTTCGTAAGGAGATAACCATCGGGGTTGACGATCACTCCCGATCCCAAACTGTATTCACGCTCCGTCTCCGGCCGCGCCGGCTGCCGGTCCTGTTGGTCTCCGAAAAACTGCTGGAAAAAGGGATCGCTGAAGAAATTTTCAAAATTGTTCTGCTGCTTGACCACTTTCGTCGAAGAGATGTTTACCACCGCCGGCAGCGCCGGATCGATCACGGCTGCGTATCCATTTTTGAAGTCAGCCAAGTTTACCGGCGCCGGGTCTTTATCAATTTTCAAGGGGACTTTGCTGGCCACCGAGTTGCTCCTGCCAATTTCCGGAACCAGGGCAACGAGAAGCACTCCCACGACGATCATCGCGAGAGTGGAAAGGACGGCAATGCCGAACCGTCCTAGACCTGCCTTGTAACCTGCTTTGACAGGAAGGAGGTTCCACGGGTGGTGTTCAAAATTGCTCCTGTGCATCTCACTTCTCCTTTCCCAATTTCTGGAATCCTAAATCCGTTGTGGCCGTGTTCGCGGCCCGCAGCTGAGCGGCCTCGGCCACCTCGTGCCTTTCCAAAGTGTCCAGCTTCTTCGCATCGCAGAGATCCGATCCCTCGATGCATTGGCGGAGGTTTTCGTCGGCGGCTGCATGTGTAACCTCCTGGCGCTCTTCGGCCGTCAATAAACTTTGATCGCAATCCCCAATGCCCTCGAGGCAATTCTGCAGGCTGCGATCGTGATTCGAGTTTGCTACCCACACCTTGTCGCTCGCGCTCAGGAGCTTCTGATCGCAATCGCCCGTCCCCTCCAGGCACGTTTGGAAGTTGTGCACGCGCGCTGCCACGGCGATCCACTGGCGCTGTTCGGCGTTGAAGCCCGTCGTGTCGCAGAGGCTGAGACCCTCGACGCAGTTCTGAAAGTTCCGGTCGCGGCTAGCGCGGCGGATGTCCTGCTGCTGTTCAACGCTCAGTTGTTTGCCGCCGCATTCCGATAATCCGTTCAGACAATCCAGATACTTGCGCTCTTGCGCGGCCTGCTCGACGGTCTGCTGTTCTTGCGGTGTCAGCGCGGCGCGGTCGCACGGCGAAAATTCGTCCAGGCAATCCGCCAGAGCTTGGGAATGCGAGGGCCGGCTCTGCGCCCGAGTCTGAAACGCCGCGGCGGACATCGTCAGCGCAGCAATGAAGATGTATCTCGTGAATTTCATCGACTCCTCCAGGGTTCAGGGCGGAGGCCGCGCCGGGCGGCGCTTCCCCAAGGGAGTGTTTTGTTCTCCCATTAGATAGACGCAGCGCCGGGCGCAACGGTTGGCCCACGCCCGCAATATATATCGTACTACGATATAAATAGTCTACACCCGCGGGCAACGCGCCGGAAATATATCGCATCACGATATATTGTAAAAGTCCTGGCCTCTTTTTGGCCGGGGGGACATCAAGGAGGAAAAAATGCAGGAACGGGAAATGGCAAAACGCGGAGTGACGGAAACGCCAGTGGTCATCAAGAACGCCGGCTTGAGCTCTGACGCCAGGGAAATGTTCGACATGATTGCCAGGAGGGCCTACGAGATTTTCGAATCCAGGGGCAGAACGGCAGGACGCGACATGGATAATTGGCTGCAGGCGGAGGCGGAGCTATTCGACCGCAAGCCCATCAACTATAAGGAGTCGCCCGATGGCCTCATCGTTCTCGCCGATGTCAGCGGCTTTTCGCCGAAGGAGTTGGAGGTAGATCTGGAGCCGAAACGAGTCACGATTATTGGTAAACATCAGAGCCAATCCGAGCACTCGGGAAATTCCAGCGCGGCCTCCGAGAAGCGCTCCCAACGATTGTTGCGAACCCTGCAATTACCTGTCGAAATCGATACGCGCCGCGCGACCGTCCGCCTCCACGGCGGTGTCCTAGAATTGGACGTAAGGAAAGCCCTTGCGGCGCAAGCCCACTCCACCGGCAATGTCGCTTGACCTCTATTCCCGGGCCATAAAGGATCGAGCCGGCGAGGCCTGACCGGCCTCAAAGGCTCGATCTCCTCGGGAGTGTCCGCTTCCTCATGATTTTTCGCTCGGCCTCCATTCTTCTTCGCTTCAATTCGGCACCTTTGCGGCTGCCCTTTCAATGCCCTGCTGAGTGTCCGCAGCGTGGGCTTTGCCAGCCAGAAATGTCAGATCCTGCAGAACTGGGCCGGCTGAAACGCTTTTCTCCTCCAGCATTTTTTCCGTCCGCATCGCGCGCAGGAAGCCTGCATAAAAGTGTTCCGCTACTTCCCCGGTGTTGAATCCTGTCACGCCGCCATCAAGGATCGTTGGAGCGAAAAATGGGTGCGCGACGCCGAACCGATTCGATTCGCGATAAACGATCGAGCCCACGAGTTCCATCCGTTGCGGAGTGAAGTTCTCGGAATCGCCGAGGCCCACGATGAGAAGTTTTCGCGCGCCGAGGCTGCTCGCGCGCGGAACTATGACAATCGTTTCGCCAAGTTCGCCGCGAAAAAATTCCGGCTTGCGGGTTTTGTCCAGAATTCCGCTCAACTTTTCGTTCATCTCGGCCAGCGAGCCGTGAAGCGTGTTCTCGGGCGCGGATGCAAACAAGCAGATGATTTGCAGCTCCGTATCGGTTTCCGCGGGACTTTGCACCAGAACCCGCGTGGCGATCGGCACATGCGAAACCTGCAGCTCCGTAGATTTTTTCTGCGCGGCCTGCGCGAGTTCTTGCTTCGGAAAGTCCAAAACACTCAACACAGCTCCCATGAGGGGAACCAGCAGCCATAAAACAAGAATCTTCCAAGCAGAGAATCTCTTCACCATAGCCTCTTTGCCATCGAAATAGTCAGACTGTGCGCCGCAGCTCTGCCGTGCGATTTGATGGCGACGCTGCCGCGGAAGGTGCCATTTTTCTGCTTTACTTTGGCGAAGAAAAGCTCGTAAACCGCAGAATTACACCGCACGCACCGCGTCGAGGTCTCCCAATTGGAGCAGACCGTGGGCCGTTGCGGAGTAATGGACTTGGGTGTAGGGTATCGGGGCTGGGGACGCAAAACGGGGCCTGGCTAACCCTCTGAGGGCGGTGAATATGTCTGGCGAAGCAGAACGAGATCTTCTGAGTCGGCGCGGATTTCTCGGAGTCAGCTCGGCAGCGCTTGCAGCCGCGAGCGTCCTGGGGCCAGACAAAATACGCGGACAAGAGAGTTCAGCACAAGTTCCCAAGGGAGACAGAAGCGCGAGCGATCCCGGCCCGACGAACTCGGTGATCGACGCCGCGAATCCTGATTCGAACCATCCTCTCCCGTCAGACGCTGGCGGCGTCCAAACGTTTAAATACCCATTCTCCTTCGCACACAAACGTTTTCAAGAGGGCGGCTGGTCTCGCGAGGTCACGATTCGGGAGCTAGCCGTTTCGAAGACCCTCGCGGGCGTGGATATGCGCCTCACCGCCGGCGGCGTCCGCGAACTCCATTGGCACACCGCGGCCGAGTGGGCCTACATGCTCTATGGCAGCGCGCGCATCACCTGCGTCGATTTTGATGGCAAGAGCTTCGTAACGGATGTCAAGGAAGGCGACCTCTGGTACTTCCCTCCCGGCATTCCCCATTCCATTCAAGGACTGCCGCCCGACGGAACCGAATTCATGCTGGTGTTCGACGACGGCAACTTTTCCGAGTACGAAACCGTCCTGCTGACGGACTGGATGGCGCATACGCCGCCCGATGTCGTCGCGAAAAATTTTGGAGTGGCCCAGGCGGCGCTGGCGAACATGCCGAAGAGAGAGAAGTTTATTTTCCAGGCGGAGGTCCCGCCGTCGCTGGAGGAAGATCAGCGCCGTGCGGCTGGGGCCCTGGGACCATCCCCGATTGACTTTGCATTTCGCACCACGCAGCATCCCGCGCCCATGAAACTGAAGAATGGCGAGGTGCGCATCATCGATTCGAGCAGCTTCAAGATCTCCACCACCGTGGCCGCTGCCATCGTCACCGTGAAACCCGGCGGAATGCGCGAGCTGCACTGGCATCCGAACGCCGACGAATGGCAGTTCTACATAAGCGGCAAAGCCCGCATGACCGTCTTCACCACCGGCGGACGCGCCAGAACCATGGACTTTGAAATGGGGGACGTCGGCTATATCCAAAAAACGCTTCCGCACTACGTCGAGAATACCGGGACAACCGACCTGAAATTCCTGGAGATGTTCAAGAGCAGCTATTACCAGGACCTGGCGCTCTCCGAGTGGCTCTCGCACACGCCGCCGGAACTCGTTGCAGCCCATCTGAATCTAGACAAGGCCACGCTCGACGCCATGCCCAAGGACAAACCGCTCATCGTGTCGTAAGAGCGGCATCCCTTGCGGACGTTCACGAAGTGGAAAAGAATGGCGAGGTTTCTGCGCCAGGAATTATTCGTGTCGCAACGCAACCACCGGATCGACCCGCATCGCTCGCCTCGCTGGGATGTAGCATGCCGCGACGGCCACAAGAATCAACAGCATGGCGACGCCTGCAAACGTCAATGGATCATGCGCACTCACGCCAAAGAGCTGGTTAGCCATCAGTCTCGTCAGCCCTAGCGCGGTGCCAGTGCCAATCGCCACGCCGATCAGCGCCATCTTCGCTCCGTGCCCGATCACAATCTCCAAAACGTCCTTTTGTTGCGCCCCCAAGGCCATGCGAACGCCGATTTCATGCGTGCGCTGCCCCACCAGATACGCAATCACGCCGTAGATTCCCACGCATGCGAGCACCAGGGCGAGTGCGGCAAACACGCCGAGAAGCATCATCGAAAGTCTCCGCGCAGCGAACGAATTCGACACGACTTCGTTCAGAGTCTGAACGTTGTACACCACTTCGCGAGAATCGACTTGCGCGACCGCGCGGCGAACATCCCCCATGATGGCAGTCGGATCGCCTTCGGTTCGCAGCACCACCGCCACCGCATCCGCCGCGAGCGGCATCAGTTTCTCGGGAAGCTGCATAAAGGGATAATCGAACTGCGCCTCGGTCGCCGATTTCGTGTCCGCATCCAGCCCCCATTGCTTTACGTGCCCGACCACGCCAACGACTTCAGCCTGCACCCCAAAGGCCGCTAGATGGATGTGCTTGCCGATGGGATCTTCCCCGGGAAAATACGTGCGCGCGAAAACGTCGTCGATGTCCACAACCACGGGCGCATTTTCATCATCCTGCGGGGAGATAAAGCGCCCCCGCTCGAGCCTCACTCCCATCGCCTGCTGGAATCCGCTTTCGGCCAGATAAAACATCGCCTGGGGCATCTCGGAAAGATTGGCAGGCTTTGCGTGCCCTTCGATCCAGAAAGGCTCCGAGGAATTATGGATCATTGGCCGCGATCCCAGCGTCACCGAGACGGCCTGCACGCCGGGGATGCTGTGCATTTTGTCGTCGAAGTGACGCAGCCGCGCGCGCGTTTCCGCGGAGCTGGTCGCCGGGCCAGCCGGCAAAGACAAGGTAAACGTTATGGCATGGCTGGGATTAAATCCCGGATCGACGCGCCACAGCGCCGCGAGGCTGCGAACCATCAGTCCCGCGCCGACAAGTAAAACCAAAGCCGTCGCTACTTCCACGACCACGAAAACTCCTTGCAGCCGGTGTCGCGCCCCGCTCATTCCACGCCCGCTCTCCTTCAGTATCTCTTCCAAATTCACGCGTGAACTTTTCAGCGCCGGCGCGAGGCCAAAAACAATTCCGGCGAAAAGCGACAGCCCAAGCGTAAAGAGCAGCACGCGTGAATCCAGGGAAACCTCGCTGGCGCGAGGCAAAGCTCCAGGCAAAGTCCCGAGCACCGCTTTGGTGCCCCATACCGCGAGCAAAAGCCCCAACGCTCCACCCAGGCCCGCGAGCACAATGCTTTCCGTGAGAAGCTGGCGAATCACTCGCCCCTGGCTCGCCCCCATCGCCGAGCGAATCGCAAACTCCCGCGAGCGTCCCATCGCGCGCGCCAAAACAAGATTGGCCACATTCGCGCACGCAATCAGCAGCAAGAATCCCACCGCCGCCAGAAGCACAATCAGGAATGGCTGCACATTTCCAACAATGTCTTCCTTCATCGAAACGAGTGATATGCCTGCAGTCTTATCGGCCTCCGGGTACGCCACCGAAAGATTTTGCGCAATGCTGTCCATGTCGGCTTTCGCCTGCGAAAGCGTCACGCCCGGCTTCAATCGTCCAACTCCGTGCGAACTCAAGTCCACGCGGCGGTCGCGAAAATTCGGGTCGTTCCATTGGCCGATCGGTGTATAGACGTCCCGGTCGCGCCCATAAAAAGTGAATCCCGCCGGAACCACGCCCACGATCGTGTACGACGTCCCATTCAGAAGGAGCGACTTTCCCAGGACGTCCAGCGAGGAACCGAACTCGCGTTTCCAGAAGCCTCCGCCAAGCATAATGACCGGGGCCGCCCCCACGCGGTCGTCATCAGCACGAAAGTCGCGCCCCAGAACGGGCACAGTGCCAAGCGTCGAAAAAAAGTCCGCCGAAATCATATACCCCGTCAAGCGTTCCGCTTGGCCGGTCCCGATGAAGTTATAATCCTGGTTTCGATACATGGCCATCGACGAAAATGTTTTTGTGGCGCGCTGCCAATCGAGAAAATTCATGTAATTAAACGGCGCGTGCTCGTAGCCGGGCGTCTTCCCGTAAATCGCCACCAACTGCCCGGAATGCGGGTACGCCAGCGGCGTGAGCAGCACGCCGTTAACCACCGAAAAGAGAGCGGTATTCGCGCCAATGCCAAGCGCCAGCGTCAAGATCGCAATCGCCGTAAATCCCGGCGACTTCGCCAGCATCCGAAGTCCATACCGCAAATCCTGAAGAAGCGTCTCCACGCTGCCCCCGTTTTTCGGCCAAAGCAAAGCGCGCCAATCGTACCGCAACAAACACGCGCCCTTCCACCTCATCTAAATGTTCCAAACGATTTGCTGCCGGCGCGGTAGTGATTCGATGGGAGCTTTCAAAAATGGTTCCGGCACGCGCTTTTCACTCGTAGCGGAGAGCCACAAGGGGATCCACTCGCGCGGCTCGCCGCGCTGGAACCCAACACGCCATCAATCCGGTAATCAGCAGCAGGATCGGAACGGCGATGAGCGTGACCGGATCGTACGGCGAGACGCCCCAAAGCTGCGTGGCCACAATGCGGCCCACGCCGAAACTGGCCGCTAGACCGATCGCAACACCCAGGATCACCAGGCGCAATCCCATGTTGATGACCAGCTTCAGCACGTCGCCACGCTCCGCGCCCAAAGCCATGCGAATACCGATCTCGTGCGTTCGTCGCGCGGCGGTGTAAGCCAGCACGCTGTAAACCCCGATGGTCACAAGAATCAAGCCAATACTGGCGAAAATTCCCAATAGGAAGAATCCGAATCGCGGCCCCGCATACGAAAACTGACTTATGTAGCCTTCCAGCGTGCCCGTGAGCGTGAGCGCCACGCTGTGATCCGTGGCCCAAATCTCCTGGCGAACGGCATTCAGCATCGCCAGAGGCTCGCCGGCGGTGCGAATGAGCACGCCGCGGCTGAACGCGCCTGTAACCGTATACGGCACCCAAACCTCGGGCTCGGGAGGATCCTGCAAGCCCCGGTTTTTTGCGTCGGCCACAACGCCGATAATTTCAAACCATGAATCATGCAGTGGATCGGGAGCCGTTTCGAGATGCACGATGTGAACGCGCTGCCCGATGGGATTATCCGCGCCCAGATACTTGCGCGCAAAAGTCTGGTTGATGACCGCGTATTTTTTCGCGCCGTTCACCTCCGCTTCCGTGAACGGCCGCCCAGTTAAAAATTGAATTTTCAGCACGGGGAAATAGCCCTCGCTGCAGAGTTGATAAAGCGCGGTCCATTTTTCCGAGTGCGTCTTGCCGGGAATCTCGATGTCGGAATTGATTCCGCCGTAAGGCGGCAAAGTGCTCGTTTCCGTGGCATCAACAATCCCAGGCATGGCTTTCAGCCGCAGCAGAAGCGGGCGGAAAAATCCCGCAACCTGTTCGGCGGTTTTGTAACGTTCCTTAGGAACGGCAGCCTGGCCACCAAAATATGGTCCGGCTGCAGTCCAAGATGCACTTCACGAAGCGCCACAAAGCTGCGCATCAAAAGCCCCGCACCTACCAAAAGAGTTAGTGAGAGGGCCACTTCGAGAACGACGACCGCGTCGCGCAGCCGCCCATGTCGGAAACCCCCGCTCACTCCCTTTGCCGCTGTCGCGCAGCGGATCGTTCAAATCACGCCGCGCCGATTGCAACGCAGGCACCAACCCAAAAACCAATGCCGTCGCCACCGACACGCCGAGCGTGAAAAACAAAACGGCGACATTTAAGCGGATGGCCGCCTCGGCGGGAACGATATCTTGCGGAATGAGCGCGATCAGATGATTTGAGACCGCCCCAAGCGAACAAAACGCCGAGCGCCGCTCCACCCGACGGCTAAAATCAGGCTCTCGACGAGCAATTGGCGCACCAGCCTCCAACGCCCGGCGCCCAGCGCCGCGCGGATGGCGAACTCCTTTTCTCTTGTCGTGGCGCGCGCCAGCAGCAAATTGGCCACGTTGCCACAGCCGATGAGGAGCAGCAGTCCAACCGCCCCGAGAACGATAAAGAGCATCGTGCGAAATCGCCCAACCACCAAATCCGTGAGCGATTGCACTTCCACCGTGAAATGCTTCGGGTAGTCCTTCGGATAGACCTTCGATAGCCTCTGCGCGATCACCGCAAGGTCCGCCTGAGCCGCGCGCTCAGAAATTCCCGTCTTGAGATGGCCCATGAAAAACCAGTAGCGATTGTAGCCCAGCGTCCGGAGTGGTATCCGCGTGGCTGGGCTTTTCTGGAATCCACAAGTCGGAATCGCCCCAGCCAAAACGCGGCGGCATTACGCCGATAAGCGTCCGCGCCGTGCCATTCAAGACGAACGTTTTGTTCAGAATCGAGGGATCGGCGTTAAATCTATTGACCCACACTTTGTAGCGCAAGACGAAGACCGGTGGCGCACCCGGCTCATAATCCGCCGGCTGCATGACGCGGCCGATAAGCGCGGGCATGCCCAGAAACTCGAACGTGCCCGGCGTGACGTATCCCCCGCTGAAGCGGTCCGTGCCCTCCCCATAGGTGTAGAGCACGTCGCCGCCATCGTTCGCGATGACGCGGTCAAACACATGATTTTGCGCCACATAATCCAAATACTCAGGCCCGCTGTAGCCGCCTCGCCCGCCGGGCTCATTCCGTTCCGTGTCATGGATTTGGATCGAAACGAAGTGCCTGGCGTCAGGATAGGGGAAAGGCTCCATCAGCACGTTTTCGATCACGCTGAATATAGCCGTCGAGGCGCCGATGCCCAGCGCGAGAGTAATCATCGCCACGATGGCAAAACCCGGGCTTTTCCTCAGGTTTCGTCCGGCATAGCGCAGATCTTGCCACAAGGAAAGCATGCCTGGCCCTCCGCCGAGGTTGCTCGAGAGTTCTGAACTATTAAACGATGGAACAGTGAATATGTTCCCTCGCAAGCAATAAATTTGCGGTCCGTGCTTTGCCAGCTTCTTCTTTGACGCCAAAAACGGCACCAAGTTTGTTTTGCCCCTCCTTCGCTGCATTCGGTGAAAGGAAATTAATCTAAAGCACTCCTCAAGCGATGAAACTCATTCCGTGGTTTGGCGGAACGATGCGTTTCAGCTAGGATGTCGTTGCGTCGATGCCAGGTAGCACAGGCACTCCTGCCTGTGCTGCTTTTTGCCCTATTGACGGCACAGCGAACAGCCAAGCTACTTGGTGCGGCTGTCTGGTAATGCAGTTTGGCCTGAAAAATTGCGGCCAATCATCTCGCAAGCCCAGAAGGAGCTTCCAGTGAACAAATTTGCGATGGCAACGTTGATAGCGGTGGGCACCGTACTTACGCCAAGCGCGCGCGCAGTGGGCCAGCCTTGCGAACAACTCGCGCAGTTGGCCCTCCCCCAGACAAAAATAACCTCCGCGCAAACGGTCGCTCCAGGGGCCTTCGCGCCTGCGCCCAACATGACCCCTTGGCTCGTCGGCGACCCCAGCTTTTACAAAAAACTCCCAGCGTTTTGCAGAGTCACAGCGGACGCCAAGCCCAGCCCGGATTCGGATATCAAAATCGAAGTGTGGCTGCCCGTGAGCGGATGGAACGGCAAGTTCCGCGGCCAAGGCAACGGCGGCTTCGCCGGCGAAATTGACTATCGCTCGCTGGCTCTGGCCGTTTTGCAAGGCTATGCCTCCGCGGCCACGGACACCGGCCACGCCGCCGGAGGTACCGACGCGACCTGGGCGCTCGGCCATCCGGAAAAAATCGCGGACTTCGCCTACCGCGCGATTCACGAAATGACCGTCGTCGGCAAGACTACGGCCAAAGCCTTCTACGGTGACGGGCCGCAACACGCCTACTTCGCAAGCTGTTCCAACGGCGGCCGGCAAGCCTTAATGGAAGCCCAGCGCTATCCCGAAGACTACGACGGCATCCTCGCCGGCGCGCCCGCGAATTACTGGACGCACCTGCTCGCCAGCTCTCTGTACGACGCGCAAACAACCACGCTTGACCCCGCTAGCTATATTCCCGCGAGAAAGATTCCCGCGATTGCAAAGGCGGTCAATGAATCCTGCGACGCCATCGACGGCGTAACCGACGGCGTTTTGAATGATCCGCGGCAATGCCATTTCAATCCCGCGGCGCTGCTTTGCAAAGCCGCCGATTCCGATGCCTGCCTCACGCAACCGCAGGTCACCGCGCTGAAGAAACTGTATGAAGGCGCGCACGATTCGAATGGCAAGGAAATTTTTCCCGGATTTTTGCCGGGAGGCGAGGACGGCGGAGGGGGCTGGGGGTTGTGGATCACCGGTCCAGCGCCCGGCAAGAGCCTGCTCTTCGCATTTGGCGGCGGCTACTTCTCCGACATGGTTTATGACCAAGCCGACTGGGACTACAAGAAAGCGAATTTAGACGAAGCCGTCGCCGCCTCCGACAAAAAATTCGCCGCTGTCCTCAACGCCACTGCTACCAACCTGAAACCATTCGAATCGCGCGGCGGAAAACTCGTCATCTACCATGGCTGGAATGACGCCGCCATTTCCGCGCTGAACACCGTTCATTATTACGAAGCCGTCCAGAATAAAATGGGACAGCAGGAAGCGGGCTCGTTCTTGCGCCTCTTCATGGTGCCAGGAATGCAGCATTGTGGCGGCGGACCGGGCCCCGATGTTTTCGGCGCGGCGGGATTCAGCAATCCGAACGACGCGCAGCACAATATGTACTTGGCGCTCGAAGAGTGGGTCGAAAAAGGCGCCGCCCCCTCCACGGTCATCGCGACAAAAGAAGCGGGCGAAGGCTCACCGGTGAAGGTGACGCGTCCGCTCTGCGCTTATCCGGAAGTGGCGAAATACAAGGGCAGCGGCGACACGAACGATGCCGCAAATTTCGCCTGCGCCTCCACGGTCCGCGTGAAAAAAGTCGGTATGCCTTAGCCGTTCGCTCGCGCCGCCAGCGAAATAACAGCGGTTCCAGCGCAAACGCTTAAACGAAAGCACGGCAAGCCAAGCCCCGGCAAACTGGCGTCGAGCCCAGGGCCAGCGCCCCGCTCACAAATTTCTATGCGGCGTTTTCAGGGCGGAAGACGCGTTGGAAACGCGGACCGGTGAACTGCACACCGACCAGGCGTTCGCCTTGCGTGGGAGCATCGACGACGTGCACTACCCGGCCGGACGTGGCGAAGTCCGCTTCCGTGCGGCGCGAGGCGTAGTGCGAAAACGGGATTCGGATTTCGAGGTCGGAGCCGATAGCCACGTCAAAACGCGTGACGAATGCGGCGCCGCTGCGGCATAAATTTTCGCTGGAAGTCTCTTCTTCAAAGACTACACCGCGGCTGTCGCGTCCCCGCACTTTAAGTGGTAGCCGAACGGCGATTCTACGCTCCGAACGTTGCTTCGAGGCGGTCTGCGTCAAGTGGACCATGGGCTGGGTCCTCTTTTCTGGCGTCCGCCAGGCAGCCAACATCTTGGGCGGCTACAGAGCGGTCATTCATTTCGCCAGCCGGCGAGCGGCTGACATTTTTGTCAGCCGAAATTCGGCTAGCCCCCGCGGCGGTTCGGCTCTCGAAAAAGGTTTCCACCTTCTCGACAACCTCACTGGGCGTTCGCGCCGCATGTACGATTCGACGAAGCTCGCTGCCGTTCCCCACGCCATGAGTAAACCAGCAAGCGAACTGTTTCATTTTGCCTATACCATCGGGCAGGTTGGCAGCACAAATTTGCCTATAGTAGCCAGAAAGTAACCGATGCCGGTCCTCCTCGGTGGGCGTGTCGTATCGGCCACTGGCGGCGTATTGCGCCATTTGGCGGAAAATCCAGGGATTGGTTGCCGCGGCGCGCCCGATCATCACGGCGTCGCAGCCTGTTTCGCGAACCATGCGCTCCGCATCTTCCGGCGTGTTGATGTCGCCATTGCCAATCACGGGAATTTTCACGGCTTGCTTCACGGCAGCGATGATGCTCCAGTTGGCAGCGCCCGCGTAGCCTTGCGCGCGCGTGCGCGGATGGACCGCGACGCCCTCTACGCCAATGCCTTCCGCCATTTTGGCGACTTCCACCGCGACGATCGATTGGTCGTCCCACCCAGCGCGCAGCTTGATCGTTAGTGGGATGCCAACAGCGGCACGAACGGTGCGGAAAATCTCTCCGAGCAATGGAAGATCGCGCAGCAGGCCCGAGCCGCCGCACTTGACCACCTTTTTCGCCGGGCACCCGAGATTAATGTCCACCGCGTCGTACCCCAGGTCTTCGACCATGCGCGCCGCCTCGGCCATAACCTGCGGATTCGCCCCAAAAAGCTGCGCCGTGATGGGATGCTCGTCTTCCTGAAAATACAGATACCTCAGCGTTTTCGCAGCACTTCGCGTGATGCCTTCGGAGCTCGTAAACTCCGTCATCAACAGCCCGCAACTGCCAAGGCCGCGAATGACGCGGCGGAAAAGCGTGTCCGTCACTCCAGCCATGGGAGCAAGCACCGCGGCGGGGCGGATGCTCAGGTCGCGAATCTGGAAGCTTGTTGGAAGCATGCGCTCGCTCATTGTCTAAACCAGTCTAGGCTGAGCCGAGACGCGCTGGCAAGGCGAGATGCGGAAGGGATACTCCACCCACGTGGTAAGCCGGGTGTACAATGCCAGCGTCCCCAGCTCCAGGAGGATCCTTGTGATTACACTCCGGAGTGTTGTTCGTATCCGTTTCGGCGCAATCGTCGCTGTTGGATTGGCGATGGGCGTCCACACGTTTGGCCAATCCAAATCAGCTCCAGTAGACCCAGGCGTGCGCGGCGGCCCCGCGGGTGCCGGCGGTCCGCTCAAGGGGCTTACGGCAGACGAAACAGCGTTCTTCCAAGATGGGCTGGCGCGGTTCGCGGAAATCGAGGTCGTAACCGGCGGCGCGAACAACTGGCCTTGGTCCCCGCTTCAATTCCAACCAATGTCTCTCCTGCCACTCGCAGCCGAGCGCAGGCGGAACGAGCCCAACGCAAAATCCCATGATCGCGGTCGCTACCTTGAATGGCGCGAAGAACACTGTGCCGTGGTTCATCGTGCAAAATGGCCCGGTCCGCGAAGCGCGCTTTAAGAGGAGCAACGGCAACGCGGATGGCGACGTGCACGACCTCTTCGTGATCACCGGCCGAACGGATGCTCCCGGTTGCAACATCGCCCAATTCGACTTCCTGCCCGCGGGGAATCCGCTTACGGGCCAAGGCGGGAATGCGAACATTATTTTCCGAATCCCGACGCCCGTTTTTGGGGCTGGACTCATCGAAGGGATTTCCGACTCGGCCATCCTTGCCAACATGAAAGCCAACGCATCGCAGAAGGCGGCCTTGGGAATTTCCGGCCACGCGAACGCGCACCTGAGCGGAAATGTGAACCTCAGCGCAAACGATGGAACGATTACGCGATTCGGGTGGAAGGCGCAGAACAAATCCCTGCTCATGTTTGCGGGCGAGGCCTACAACGTCGAGATGGGGATCTCGAACCAACTGTTCCCGCAGGAGCGCGACGAGACGCCGGGCTGCCTCTTCAACGCCACTCCCGAGGACACGCTGAATTTCACGCCTGCTCCTTCGACGAGCGGGAATTCGAACACGGCGGTCATCTCGGACATCGAAGCCTTTGCGGACTTCATGCGCATGCTGGCGCCGCCCACTCCAGGGCCGGCCACGCAGGCCAGCGAGAATGGACGGGCCACTTTTGCGAAAATAGGCTGCGCCCATTGCCATACACCGTCGTTCACGACGGGAGCCAAGATTGCGAGTGGCTCGTCGACCAGCCCGAGCGCTGCGCTCTCGAATCAGACGGCGAATCTTTACTCTGACCTTATCGTTCACCACATGGGCAAAGGCCTCGCCGACGGCATCACGCAAGGTGGCGCCGGCCCCGACGAGTTCCGAAGCGCTCCTCTCTGGGGCGTCGGTCAACGCGTTTTCTTCCTCCATGATGGGCGCACGACCAACCTGCTGGAAGCTATCCGAGACCATCGCAGCCCGGGTAGCGAGGCCAATAAGGTCATCGAAAATTTCAACAGGCTGACGACTCAGCAGCAGCAGGAAATCATCGATTTCTTGCGCTCCCTGTAGCCCGGAGTTCGCCACTAACCGCAACACAGTCAAAATCTAACGCCGGACCCGTTTCCGGCTAGAAGACTGCGCGGAGAAGCGTGACAAAGCGACAATGAAGTAGGTGGGATCACGTAAGATACTATGTTCCGGGTCTTGGCTCTGCGGGATGCAATTTCGAGGTGATTATGCGAGCGGTTAAGAAATTAATGGCCGGTGTCTTTTGTTTGGCGGCTTGTTTGTCTGCCTGGGTGGCGGCGGACGCACAGGAAATACGTGATGGGCAGACTTTGTTGGCAGCCATGCACGACCGCTACAAGGACTCGTGGTACCAGTCGGTGGTCTTCAAGGAGAACGCGATAACGCCGAATCCCGACGGTACCACCAAGACCGAGGTCTGGGATGAAGCGCTGGAGCTACCAGGAAAGCTGCGCATCAACCGTGGCGCGGCCAGCGACGGGAACGGCTTCGTATTCGTTGATGGAACGTTGACGACATTTCAAAAGGGCAAAGCCACGGGGCCTCGGCCGTTCGTTCACATGCTGCTGGTGCTGGGGTTTGATGTGTACCGCCAAGACCCGAAGACGACTATCGACATTGCGAAGGGCCAGGGCTACGACTTGGCGCAGATTCACCAAGAGAAGTGGGATGGCCAGGACGTCTACGTCGTCGGCGCCGCAAAAGACGATTTGAAATCGAAACAGTTCTGGATCGAGAAGAAGCGCCTGCTCTTCGTGAGATTGATCGCGCCGGATGAACACGATGCAACGAAAATCCACGACACCCGCTTCAAGGATTATCGCAAGCTCTCTCCAGGCTGGATCTCCGCACGAGTCGAATTTTACGTCGACGGCAAAAACACCTTCAACGAAGATTATTTCGCCATCAAGGCCAACGCGAAGTTTGACCCGGCTTTGTTCGATCCCGCGAAATTCAACGCTACAAGTATAAGCAACGACGCGAAGCACTGATAGCGCACGAAAGAGCCAAGGTCAAAGGCCCCAGACGCAAAAACAGCGTATGGCTCACCCGGCTTACTTGGGAGCGGCAACGGCCGGTTCGATCTGCGCGATCTGCTGTTTCACAAGATCTAAACCGGGTCCCGGCGGGAGGTACGTCAAGCAGTTGCGCAAATGCTCCAGCGCGCCGGCGAAATCTTGCTTCTCGGCCAAGGTGATAGCCAATAATTGCTCTGTGTTGGGCTGCACATGCAGAGGGTCCATCGATAGAGACTTCTTGGCGCTGGCTTCCGCGATATCCCATTTGCTTAAACGGTAGTTTCCCAACGCATGGTAATACCAAAGGTCTATAGTGCCGCGCGGATCTAGTTCCAGCTCCCGGGACGTCACGTCCACCAACTCTTGCCACTTCTCGGCTTGGGCTGCCAAGGATGCCAAATGCTCGTAGGGAAGCGCGAATCCCGGGTCCGCTGCCGTTGCCTTTGAGAACGAGTTCCAAGCTTCTGGCGATTTCTGCGTTTCTTGAATCTTTCCGAGCTGATACCATGCCTCGGCGAACTGAGGATAAATCCCAACGGCTTTTTGGAGAGCCTTCACCGCGTCGTTGGGTCTGTTCGCGAGCCATTCGTTTCGCGCCTTTTCAAAGAATTTTGTCGCTTCTTTCGGTG
This sequence comes from uncultured Acidobacteriota bacterium, assembly GCA_963804545.1. Classification (GTDB taxonomy): domain Bacteria; phylum Acidobacteriota; class Terriglobia; order Acidiferrales; family UBA7541; genus Acidiferrum. The sequence continues at coordinate 330,049 of CAWDQW010000002.1, read as the reverse complement.
CGGCCGAACTGGTGCTGCTCATTCCAGCATCCACTGCTTCCGCCTCGCGACGCAGCACGATAGATCCGATATTCGGATTCTCTTCCACATTGCGCTTCTCGACGGGCAGCGGGCTGGAAAAAAATCCGGGGAAGGCAGCTTGCACTGCACAGCCCACAAACTGCGAAGCGAACGCTTTCTTGTCAGTCTTGTTGGTTGCTGACCCCGGCGGCTTCACAGAACCGATCATAAAATTGCCCCTGGGATCGGTATTGGTCGTGTAACGGACCTTTCCGTCGCAGATCACGGAGACGGAAATTGGATCCCACGGAAGCGGGCCTTGTTCCAGCTTTACATTTCCATTTAGGTAGTCTCCCGGGCGTCCTCCTCGGGCCGATCCGTTCAGACCCGCAGCCATGTACACCTGGCTTGGATCATTCGGCGGCGGGCTGTCGGGTGATGAACTTGGCGGAGGTGCGGGGAGAGGTTTGCTACCCTGCGCGAAACTTATGATCTGAAACGTCGCGAGCCAAATAACGAGAACCATGAGTCTTGCATTCATGGCTGCCTCACCTGCGAAGTATCTTGCAATCTGTGGCTTGACGAAAGGAAAATCTTTTAGGTTCCCGAGATAAGCCCGAGAAGTGGCGTGGAAAGGGCAGGTGGCGCAGAGGCGGACGGGGTGGCGGACCCTTCGGGTTGGAGGGGGCGGGTGGCAGCCACTTCGTGTGCGGAAAAATCCGGGCTGGAGCTGATGATCGGCGATGGATCGCGACGAATGCTCGGAGCCTTGCTGTAAACTTGGTTCTGCGGAGGCGCCGAGGGTGAGGGGTTGCCGCGAGGAGGCAGGGACTCATGAACCAAGCGAAACGTATCGCCGATGCTTATCATGCCGCGACGGTAAAGGGCGCGTGGTATGGGCCTGCGCTCGAAGAGCTTCTGGCTCGAGTTACGCCGGAACTTGCGATTGCGCAGCCGACTCCGGGAGGCCATTCCATTTCGACGCTGCTTCAGCATCTGCTGCTCTGGAATGAAAGAACGCGGCATACTTCCGAGAGCCACCCGATGCCGCGCTGGGAGCCTGAAAAAGAGTGGGCCGAGCCGCAGATTCCCTGGAACGAGCTGGTCGTGCGATGGAAGCAAAGCCGCGAACTGCTCGAAGAGAAGCTTCGGAATTTTTCCGCCGAGGATTTTGCAAGACAGGTTCCGGGGCGCGACTATCCGTACGAGACCCTGCTCGAAGGAACCGTGCAGCACACGATTTACCATTCCGGGCAGATCGCAATGGTATTGAGCATGGTGCGGTCGCAAGCCCAGTAGCGCCTGCACGTCTTCGTTCACTGGATGCGGATGAGGCACGGGTGCTTTCTACGTGAGGCGGCACGCGTGGAGCGGCCCTCGAAACGTAGGCCTTCAGAGTGCTGCGAATGGGCAACGATCTCAAACAAATTGCGTACCTGAGGGTTGCCACGGGGTCCGAGCATGCCCCGGATGCTAAATCGCCGCCCGGGGCACTCCAAGAACATTGAATAATTCTGCGTTCTTTAGCGGCAAGTAAGGAGTCAGACCCTTCTCGCCAATCCAAAAGAGGTTATAACCGCTGTTCTGCAGGAACTCCGCAACTTGCGCGCACGAAGACCCGTATGCTTGCAGGAACTCCTCCCAGAACTCGATGATGATGTGCGGCTTCGGATTTCGAGACAGAATGCCGCGCGCACCTAGCAGCACATCAAGCTCCGCGCCCTCGACGTCAATCTTGATGAGATGAATCCGGTCTATCCCATGCTCTTCGGCGTAGTCGTCCAGAGTTCGACACTGTACTTTGACCCGCACCCCGGAGAAATTGTTGGGCTGGCGCAGCGAGGTCTGTCCAATGTTGTCCGGCCGGGCCACATAGAGCTCGACATCTTTAGAACTCTTTGCAAGAGCACACCGAATGAGGTGAACATTTTGCAGACCATTTATGCGTATGTTGTGTTGCAGCAAAGCAAAGGTCTCCGGCTCAGGCTCAAAGCTGTGGACGGTTCCTTCCCTTCCCACCAGGCCGGAAGCTAGCAGACTGTACTGTCCAACATGGGCGCCAACGTCAATGAAGGTCATGCCCGGTTTGAGCAGATCTTGGATGACCCTCACTATGGGAACGTCATAGTAGCCGTCGACGGCGATGGAATAGCCAATCACATCCGTCCATACGACGCGGATCTTCATTCCATTGCCGAGGCGGGTATCCACCGCAATGCGGCAATTCAGATCGGCGGCCATCTGCCGCAGAAGCCAGTGCGGCTTTCGGGGAGCTATTACTTTAGCCGACAGACGGAGGGCAATCTTCGTTAAAGGAGGGATGGCCTCTGCCAAGCGGAGAAGCGGGCGTGAGAGGCCAGTTTTCATGGGCGGCAGTGTCGAGCTACTGATCAGCGCCCCGAGCGCGTTCGAAACGCATGACATCCGCCACTCGGACTAGGGCGTTCCACCGTTTGGAGCCTTAAGGAAAACGTCGAGCTTCAGGAACTTTCGCCCGAGAGCAGGGCTGAATGTGGACCACTCTTCTTCGCCGGACTCGGTGGCAAGCGCGGCGCGTACGGCGGCCATTTTGGAGTCCATGTCGTCGAGATAGTGGAAGACCATGGCTTCGCGGATCATCGGCAATTTGGGCGAGCCGAATTCGTACTGCCCGTGATGGCTGATGAGAAGATGCTGTACGACAGCTTTTAAATTCGGCGGAAAACCTTCGATGCCGTCCATGGCTTTCGACACGGTTTCGACTTCCATGACGATGTGGCCGAGGAGCTGGCCCTCGGTGGTGTATCCGATCGCGCGGCCGTAGCAGAGTTCATCGAGCTTGCCGACGTCGTGCAAAATCGCGACGGTCATCAACAAATCGGCATTCAATTCGGGATAGTGCGCCGCGATTTGTTTCGCAAGGCCGCACAAACCGACGACGTGTTCGAGAAGGCCGCCGAGATACGCGTGATGCATCACTTTGGCTGCTGGAGCGCGCTTGAAACGCGGAGCGATCGCCGGATCGTTCAGGATCACGTTTACCAATTTTTTCAGCCAGGGATTCGCGATGGAATTCGCATACTCGAGCAGCTGGGCCCAAAGTTTGCCGACGTCTTCCTTGGTGTGCGGCAAATAATCGGCGAGATCGACCTCTTCGGACTTGGCGAGGCGCAGCTGCTGCAACGTGAGTTGCGGCTTGTTGCGGTAGATTTCGACGCGCGCGCTGACCTTGACGATATCGTCGCGGCTGATCTCTTTCGCGGCCGCTTCAAATTGATCCCACATCACGGCTTCGATGCTGCCGCTGCGATCGCCGAGCGCCAGGCGGAGATAGGCCTTGCCCGCGCGCGTATTGCGAATTTCTTTTTCCTGAACGAGAAAATAAGTCGTGATGCTTTGTTCGCTGCCGAGATCGCTGACGAACGGCGTCTTCATCAGGCGCCCGAGTCTGCCGGAGCGCTTGCCAAAGAGCAGGTACTTCTTGTGGCCCTTCTTGGTCTTGGTGACCTCCGGCGTGGCGCTCACTTCCTGAATTTCGGAGTTGCTGCCCCCGGCGATGTCCTGGTAGCCGGGCTTGATCACCACGTAGCTTTCCTCGCGAAGTGTCTTGAGGTATTCGCGTAGCGCGGGCTCCAGGTGTTGCGTGTAGAGTTTTTCCTCGATTTCATTTTCGACCTTAGCAAGCGACTGTTCGCCTTCGTCGTAATGCTCGAGGACCTGCATGATCAGAAAGCCTTGCTTCGTTTCCATCACCTCGGTCATGTCGTTCCTCTTCATCTTGAAGACCGTGTCTTCGAGTTCCTTGGAAAGTTCACCGCGCTTGTATTGGCCCAGGTATCCCCCTTGTTTGGCGGTGGAACCGTCGGAATAGCGCTTGGCGATTTCGCCGAAGTCTTCGCCATCCATCACGCGCTTCAGAGCCGTCTCGGCCTTCTTCGGAGCTCCGCGACATCCGCTTCATCCTTGCCGGCGGTATTGACTTCGATCGAGCGGAGGGCCACTTGCTCCGGGCGCATGAAATCCGCTTTATGCTCGTCGTAGTATTTCTGGATTTCATCCTTGCTGATATTGATGTGCGAACCGACTTCGCTGCTGATCACTTTCTTGGTGAGCAGACCATTGCGGATATTGTTCTTGAAATCTTCCCAGTTCAGTCCCTCTGCCGGAGACGGCTTCTTCGAGAGCTTCCATGCTTTGTAATTTGTTTTCGATGCGGATTTGGTCGAGCTGCTTGATGACTTCCGGCTCGACGCTGATGCCCAAATCCTTGCCACGCTGAACGAGCAAGGACTGGTCGATCAGATCGCGGAGTGCATTTTTCTGGCGGTCTTCGGTGAGCGTCTTCAACTGTTCGGGAGTGCAGCGGTTCTGGCAGTCGGTCTTGGCATCATCTTCGGCGGTGACTTTGGAGTGTTCGAACTCGGAGCGCGTGATGACTTCATTGTTCACGCGGGCGACGATTTCTTCAACCACTTTCCCTCCGTTTTCGGATGCGGCGGGTTTTCTTGACCGGAATCGCAGCCGCCTTCTTGGGCGCGGCTTTGGCAGGAACGGCGGCGGGGACGTCGGCAGGCGCCTCATCCGGCTTCTCGAGCGTCGGCTTGGCCGGAGGGTTCTGCGTCGGGGAAGGCGGACGGCGGCGGCGGCGGCTGCTGTGCCGCGAGCGGCAAGGCGGCAAAGAGCGCCGCCACGATTGCAAGATTTCGCATGTGGTTCCTCACCTATAGAGTTTAGCTCTGGCCTTGAAGACCGAGCAATACGTTTCTCAGAGCGCCCGGGAACCGACTCCCCCCGCGTCGTTTCCAGCCAGAGGACGCCGCTGGGATCCAGCTTAATGCCCTTCCGCGAGCGCACCACTTTCACCAGCGTGGCGGGGTCCAGAGGCGTTTCCGCGTGAAAACGGATGGCGATGCGGTTGCCCTGGCGCTCCACCGCGGAAATGCGCAGGCGCTCACACATCGATTTGAGGACGGCATACTCCAAAAGGTTTTCTACCGTGGCGGGCGGAGCGCCGAAACGGTCCGCTAGCTCGCGGCGGACGTCCTGCTTTTCTTCCTCGCTGGCGATCGAGGAGATGCGCTTGTAAGTGCGCAGGCGGAGGTTTTCGCTGGGAATATAGTTCTCGGGGATGCGCACGTCCAGGCCGAGGCTGAGCGTGGTGCGCAGCTCGGGGCGCGGATTCCTCGCCCTTTAGCTTGGAAACAGCGCGTTCCAGCATTTGACAGTACATGTCAAAACCGATGGCTTCGATGTGGCCGTGCTGCTGGCGGCCCAGCATGTTGCCGGCGCCGCGAAGTTCCAGATCGAGCGCGGCGATGCGGAAGCCCGCGCCGAGTTCGCTGAACTCTTTCATGGCGGAGAGGCGCTTGCGCGCTATCTCGGATAGAGAGGTGTCCGGAGGAACCAGAAGATACGCGTAGGCGCGTTGATGCGAACGGCCCACTCGACCGCGCAGTTGATAAAGCTCGGCGAGGCCGAGTCGGTCGGCGCGATTGATCAGGATGGTGTTGGCCTTGGGGATGTCCAGGCCGTTTTCGACGATGGTCGTGGCCACCATCACGTCGGCTTCATCGCGGATGAATTTCAGCATGACGCTTTCGAGTTCTTTTTCGCCCATCTGGCCGTGGCCCACCACGACGCGGGCTTTCGGCACAAGTTTTTGAACGAGCGTGGCGAGCGAATAGATGGATTCGACGCGATTGTGGATGAAATAAACCTGGCCGTCGCGCGCGAATTCGTTTTCAATGGCGCGTCGTCACCAGGTCTTCCTGGAAGGAAGCGACCACCGTCTGGATCGCGAGGCGGTCGCGCGGCGGTGTTTCGATCACCGACATGTCGCGCAAGCCAACCAGAGACATGTGCAGCGTGCGCGGAATCGGGGTGGCGGAAAGCGCGAGTGCGTCCACGTTTTGGCGCATTTCCTTCAGACGTTCCTTGTGCGCGACGCCGAAGCGCTGCTCTTCGTCCACGACGAGCAAGGCCGAGATCCTGGAACTTTACGTCTTTCGAAATGAGGCGGTGCGTGCCAATCACGATATCGACTTTGCCGGCTTCGAGCTCGGCGAGAATTTTCTTTTGTTCCGCGGCGCTGCGAAAACGGCTGAGCATCTCGATGCGCACGGGAAATGCGGCGAAGCGTTGCTTGAATGTTTCGAAATGCTGGAAAGCCAGTACGGTCGTCGGAGCGAGAACCGCCACCTGCTTGCTGTCGGAAACGGCTTTGAACGCCGCGCGCATGGCCACTTCCGTTTTTCCGTAGCCGACGTCGCCGCAGAGCAGCCGGTCCATTGGCGTGGGTCGCTCCATGTCGCGCTTGATGTCGGCGATGGCGGTGTTTTGGTCGGCAGTTTCCTCGAATTCGAACGCATCTTCAAATTCGCGCTGAAAATTGCCATCGGGGGAAAAAGCAAAACCTTGCGCGGTCTTACGCGCCGCGTACAGCGTCAGCAGCTGGTCCGCCATATCTTCCAGAGATTTGCGGACGCGCGTCTTGCGCGTGTTCCAGCCCGTGCCGCCGAGTTTGTCGAGCGTCGGGTGCGATCCTTCGACGACGCGATAGCTTTGCACCAGGTCCATTCGTTCCAGCGGCACGTAAAGGCGAGCGTCGTCGGCATAGCGCAGCAGCATGAATTCGCCGCGATGGCCGTCGGACTCGATTTGGCGAAGCCCTTCGAATTGGCCGATGCCGTGATCCACGTGAACGATAAAGTCGCCGGGTTTTAGTTCGGCGAAATCGGTGAAGAAGCCTGAAGTGCGAATCTTGTGGCTGGGACGTTCAACCGTGGGAGCGACGTCGAAAAGGTCGGCGTGGCCGAAAATGGTGAGCTTGGCATCGGGAAACGTGACGCCTTCGCCAAACGGAGCGCGCATCAGGAGCAAACCGGCGGTTTCGAGCGCTCCCTCTGCGGTAAATCCAGCGGCGGCGCTTTCGGATTCGCCGAGCACGTAAGGCACTTCGTATTCGCGGGAGATATCGGCGAGACGTTCGAGTTCGCCGGTGCTTGCAGCCGTAAGGAAAGCTTTTCCTCCGGAAGCGAGCTGCGCCTTCACCGCGGCCATGCACGCCACCACATCGCCGTGGAAGCGCGGGCTCGGCCTGGAAGACAGTTCGAACTGCGGGGCCGAGCCGATGTTGACGGCGAGTTGTTCGAAATGCGCCTGCGAAGTCTTCGCCAGCGCGGCCGCGAACTCTTCTTCCTTGAAAAAGAAATGCGAAGCGCTCGGGGCCGTGGCGCTGCCGTGGCGCTCGTAGATCGCGGTGGCCTGAGCCAAGTGCATCTCTGCCGCATCGCGCAGGCTTTGCGGCTCATCCAGAAACACCACGGGCTTTAGCGAGCTCTCCGCAAGTTCGAAGAGCGAACTCTGGCCGTTTTGCTCCGCGGGTCCGAAGAAAGAGGTTGCTTCCCACGACGGAGCCGCCGACTGCGTCGCGCCGACGAGCGTGGCTACGTTCCACTCCGTGAGCGGCAAGAGCGTAGTTCTCTGCACTGGCGCGATGGACCGCTGCGTGCGCGGATCGAATTCGCGCACGGATTCCACCGTGTCTCCCAGCAGCTCGATTCTCACCGGGCGCGGCGCCTCCGCCGAAAACACGTCGACGATGCCTCCGCGCGTTGCGAACTGCCCCGGCAGTTCCACCATTTCCGTGCGCGTGTACCCCACCCCCGCAAGATGCGCGATGAACTCTTCCAGCGGCACTTCCGCATCTTTGGTAAGCGTGCGCGCTAGCGACAGATACACCGTCGCATCCTGAAATCGCCAGAGCGCTGCTTGCACCGGAGCGATGACCAGCGAGATCTGGCCATCGGTCAGACGAAAGAGTGTTGCGGCGCGGCGCTCCAGAATGTCCGGGTGCGGGCTCTGCGCTTCCCAGGGCAGCGTATCGAAAGCCGGCAGCGTTGCTACCCCACCGTTGATTCCCGGAAATATGCTGGAGAAAAATCGGACGGTTTCCGCGAGCGCCTCGGCGCGGCGGTTCGAATCCGTGATGAAAAAGGCCGGACGCCGCAGTTCATGAGTCAAGTACGCGGCAATCAGCGCTTTGGCAACGTCATGCAGGCCGGATAGAGAAATGTGTTGCGCGCCGTCGCGCAGCGCTCCCAGCGCGCCTTCCACCGACGGGTGGCGAAGCACGGCATCCAAACGTTCGCGAACGGCGGGAAGAATCATGCGGTGGCGTCAGGCTTCCACGCGAGACGCGGGAGCGCAGGCGCGAATCTTTCTCAGAATCTCCGTGGTGGAGTAGCCGGGTACAACCGGAACGGAAACGACGCGGCCGCCCGCGGCTTCCACTTCTTCGCGGCCGACAATTTGATCGCCAGGCCAATCGCCGCCCTTTACCAGCACATCGGGCAACAGGCGCGCGATCACTTCGCGTGGCGTAGGTTCATCGAAAATCATGACCGCATCGACGCATTCCAGTGCCGCAAGAATTTCGGCCCGCTCGCGTTCTGGAAGCACGGGACGTCCAGCGCCTTTCAATTCGCGCACGCTGGCGTCGCTGTTGAGGCCGACGATGAGCGCGTCACCCAGCGCACGCGCATGCTCCAGGCTGCCGATATGCCCCGGGTGCAGCAAATCGAAGCAGCCGTTGGTGAAGACGATGCGGCGGCCGTTGCGTTTCTCGCGGCCAAACCGCAGAATCGCTTCCTCAAGAGTCAGAATCTCCGGGTTCAAAGGAACTCCATGAAGTCCCACGCAAAAACAGCCCTGGCGTTTGATGAAAAGCTAGTTTATCACGCAGAGCCTGCGCGGCGCTGCCAGGGCGGCCAGCCGCGATGAAAATGAATAAGACGCTTCGGGCGGTGACTGGCGCGGGACTTTGCGCGCTGGGCCTGTTGCTGGCCCTTCCCGTTCCCTTCCAATCCCATACGTTTCGCATCGACGCCGGTGGATGCCGCCTGGTGACGGACATTGTCGAGCCCGCGGGGCAGCCGGCGGGGGGAACGCCGCGAGGATACGTCGTTCTCTTTCACGGGCTGTCCGCGAACAAGCGCATCATGTCCTACCTGACGGCTGGCTTCGCCGCGGAAGGCTTGCGCGTCTTCGTTCCGGACCTGCCGGGCCACGGACGGACCGCTGGTCCTTTCTCTTATGAGCGCTCCGAGCAGTGCAGCGAAAACCTGGTTCGCGAGCTGATTGCGCGCGGCCTGCTCGATCCCGAACGCACCATCCTCGCGGGGCATTCTCTCGGCGGCGCGATTGCGTTGCGAGTCGCTTCGCGCGTACCCGTCGCAGGTGTGATTGCCATATCTCCCGCTCCCATGCGCCCGGTCCACGGAGTCTCCCCGGAAATGATGCCGTTTCACGACTTCGGCACGCTTCCCGCTCATTCTCTGGTGATGAGCGCCTCCGGAGATCCAGAAGCAATCCGCGGCGGCGCCAAAGATTTGGCGCCCGTTCCTGGCGACGGCACGAGCGAATACGTGGTGATTCCCCGCGCGACTCACGTCAGCATCTTATTCAACGCCACAGCCATGTCCGACGCCCAAAACTGGGCCGCTCGCGTTTTGCGCCTGGACTCGCAACCTGCTTTGCCATCGCACCGAAGCCTTCTCGGATTTTTCGCGGGTATTGCCGGCATCCTTTTGTTAGCTGGACCTTTTCTCCGCGAAATACTGCAAGGCAAAAAGACGGCAGCCCCAGCGCCAGAAAATTTGACTGTCCCCGCAAAGGGCCGGGCCATCTTTGAGTATGCAATCGTCGCGCTGGGAGCCGTGGGCGTTCTCTCGTACTGGAATCCGCTTCGCCCCTTGCATCTTTTCCAAGGCGATTACTTCGCGGGCTTTCTCCTGCTCCTTGGCCTTGTTCTGCTCGCATTGCACTGGAATTCTCTGCGGAATCTGTTCGGAGCGCGTTCGATCGCTGGCAAACCTGCAAGTCCTCTTTTGTTCACTCTTCTCGCGGCAGCCTTCGCGGCGTTTCTGCTGCACTTCCTGATCACCGCCTGGATCGATTTAACTTTCAGCGAGGCCTGGCTCACCGCCGCGCGCTGGGCGCGCTTCGCACCGCTCTTCCTCGTTGTGCTTCCCTATCACGCCGCCGAAGAGTTGCTGCTCGGGCCTCCAACACCGAATAAAGCCTGGCGCCGCCTGCTCATGGCTCTCGTCGTTCGTTTGACTGCATGGGGCGCGATCGTCGCAGGCGTCTTCGTCTTACACAGCGGCGAAGTCCTCCTCGTCCTCCTCGCGCCTTCTTTCTTCCTCTTTTGCGTGCTGCACACCTGGGGCATGAAGGTTGTCCGGGAAGTTACGGCCTCACCGGCAGCGGCGGCCCTTTTCGGTGCTATACTCCTCGCCGGGTTTTGCCTGGTGGTCTTCCCCACCACTTGATGGGGCCCGTTACCTGAAAAATTGATTGCCAACCCAGCCGCCGCCTGTAGGTTTCCGCGTCCAGGGACGGAGTTCGAGGCCATCAGAGCGAGATAGGACCATGGCAGAAATAGCAATCGTCGGCGGCGGACCTTCCGGCGCGATGTGCGGTGAGCAGCTCGCGCGCGCGGGGCACAAAGTCCAAATTTTTGATGAACGCCTCGCGTGGGAGAAACCCTGCGGCGGAGGCCTCACCCACAAAGCCGTTCAGTGCTTTCCATTCCTGCTCGACAATCCTTATCCCAAAAAGCTGGTGCGCTCCGTCGAGCTCATCAGCAGCAACGACCAGCGCGCCAACCTCGAGATGACTCATCCCATCGTCATTTATTCGCGCCGCGTGCTGAACGGCATGTTGCTGGACCGCGCCAAAGCCGCCGGCTGTGACGTGCAGCAAGCGCATGTTCTCGGCGTGGACACCAGCACCACGAAGCCGCGCTTTTCCGTGGATGGCGAGTGGCGCAGCGCGGATTTTTTGGTCCTGGCCGCGGGCGCCCGCAATCAAATCGCGCCGGAAACTCGGCCTCTCCAGCGCGACGAATTGGAGATGACCCAGGGCTACTTCGTTCCGCAGACCGCCGAATCCATCATCGTAAAATTCCTTCCACACTTCGAAGGCTACATCTGGTCCTTCCCGCGCTGCGACCATCTGTCCGTCGGCATTTGCGGCAGCATGGCTTCCCACAACAGCACGGAGCTGAAAACGCATTTGAGCGCTTTTTTCGAAAAGCAAGGCATCTCGACCGAAGGCGCGAAATTTTACAGCCACGTCCTGCCATCGCCGAGAGAGACCACGCTCTCCGATCGCACCGTCCTGGGCAGGAATTGGGCGCTGGTTGGCGATGCCGCCGCGTGGGTCGATCCGCTCACCGGCGAAGGCCTTTTCTACGCGATGCGCTCCGGCGAATTGCTGGGCCGCTCGCTAGCGGAAGGCTGCCCCGAAAAATATACCGCGTGGGTCAAAGTCGCGTTTTCCTGCGAACTGGAATTCGCCGCTCGCATCGTGCGGCGCTTCTACCGCGGTTCATTCCTCGGCACCGCCGTCACCACGCGCATGGTGCAATTCATGAACCGCAGCGCCGTGTTCCGGCAGCTGATGAGCGATCTTTTCAGTGGAACGCAGGATTATAGCAGCCTCAAACGCCGCCTGTGGGGCCATCTGGGCATCACGGTAAGCGAGTTCGTCGCCAGCGTGCTGAATCTCGAGCGTCCCGCGACCGCGCAAGTTCCCCGCGGCGGCGCCGCTGCTGACTAGAAGCTACCCCAGCCAGACTTAGCCGCAATCCGCCTGAGCCCTCGCGCGCCGCTCCCGGCCGGCCACCATGCATGCCTTTCCTCGCAATTCTCCTCTCTGCCTCGCCTTGTTCCCAGCGCGCAGGAAATGTACTCTACCTGCTTCCATGCGCATCCAAGAGAGAACGTCGCACCGGCCCCAAATTATGGCATCTGACAAGACACCCGACACGCGCTCGAAAGCGGAAAAGTTCAAGACCAAATGGAAGTCGCTGCCCGATGTCTGGGCGCTGATCCATCCTCGCCGCGGCCTGCTCCTTCTAGGTTTCTTCCTGATGGCCATCAACCGCGTCTGCGGCCTGGTGCTCCCCGCTTCCACAAAATATTTCGTCGATAACGTGGCCATCAAACACCAAGTCTATCTCTTAACGCCCATTGTCCTCGGCGTCCTCGGCGCCACTCTCATCCAAGGCCTTACTTCCTTCACGCTCACGCAGCTTCTCTCGAAGTCCGCGCAAAAAATGATCACCGAGCTGCGCCGCCAGGTGCAAGCGCACATCGGCCGCTTGCCCATCTCCTTTTACGACACGAACAAAACCGGCGCGCTCGTTTCCCGCATCATGAGCGACGTCGAAGGCGTCCGCAATCTCGTCGGCACCGGCCTCGTCGAATTTGTGGGCGGCCTGATGACGGCCGTCTTTGCCCTCGTCTACTTGATTCACACCAGCGTGCTCCTGACAGGCGTGGCCTTCTCCATCCTGCTGGTTTTCGGCTTCGGCATCAGCAAAGCCTTCTCGACAATCCGCCCCATCTTCCGCGCCCGCCCCAAAATCACCGCCGAAGTCACCGGCCGCCTCACCGAATCCCTCGGCGGCGTCCGCGTCGTGAAGGGTTATCATGCCGAAGATCGCGAAGAAGGCATCTTTGGCGCCGGCGTTCAGCGCCTCCTCGACAATGTTTTGAAAACTCTGACCGCCACCTCGTTGATGAGCCTCTCCGGCGCCACCCTTCTCGGCGTCGTCAGCGCCCTCATGCTTGAACTCGGCGGCCACAAAATTCTCAGCGGCACCATGACTCTCGGCGACTGGTTCGCCTTCAACCTTTTCCTCGGCTTCCTCATCGCTCCCGTATTCCAGATCGTCGCGATCGGCACGCAAATCACCGAAGCCATCACCGGGCTTGAGCGCACTCGCGAAATTCTCAACGAAAAGAAAGAAGACGAGGATCCCCGCCGCACCGTCACCATGGACCGCATCAACGGCCAGATTGTCATGGAAAATGTCAGTTTTTCTTACGAATCGGGGAAGGAAGTGCTTCACGAGATCAGTTTCGAATCGCAGCCTGGTTCCGTCACCGCTCTTGTCGGCCCATCCGGCGCCGGCAAATCCACTATCATCGGCTTGATTGCCGCGTTCTACGTTCCGGCAGGAGGCCGCGTGCTGGTCGATGGCATCGATCTCGCCACTGTAAAGCTGAACTCCTACCGCACGCAGCTCGGCGTCGTCCTGCAAGAAACGTTTCTCTTCGACGGCACGATTCGCGAAAACGTGGCCTTCGCGCGCCCCGAGGCCTCCGAAGAGGAAATTCTCGCGGCCTGCCGCATCGCACGCGTCGACGAATTCGCCGAATCCTTCGAGAAAAAGTACGACACCGTGGTGGGCGAACGCGGCGTAAGACTCTCCGGCGGACAAAAACAACGCGTCTCCATCGCTCGCGCCATCCTCGCCGACCCGCGCATCTTGATTCTCGACGAAGCCACCTCCAGCCTCGACTCCGAATCCGAAGCGCTCATCCAGGAAGGCCTGCGCTACCTGATGCGCGGTCGCACCACCTTTGTGATCGCCCACCGCCTCTCAACGATTCGTCGCGCCGAACAAATCCTCGTCGTCGAAGGCGGCCGCATCATCGAACGCGGCAATCACGCCTCGCTCTACGCCGCCGGCGGCCGCTACTACGACCTCTACACCAAACAGCACGAAGTCGAGAGCAATCTCTTCCTCGCCCCCGGCGAAGGCTCCCTCGATCCCGAGGACGCCGATGCCGCGCGCGCCTCGGCCAGCGGCCGCGCCGGCGCCGCGATTCCCGACGCCATCCGCCTAATCCGCGGCCAAACCTAGCCTGGAGTGCGGCAGCTCTGCTGCCGCCTTTCCGTCTTTATCGCCGTAGGGGAGGGGCTTGCCCTCCCTCCATGGCCCCCGGGCAAACCGTTCTGTATTCGACTAGCCGACAAAATCCAACTCAAATCCTAGAAATAATCACTCCGCAAAAAAAACGCGCCCACGACAAACCGTCGCAAGCGCGCCCGCTCCTAATTCGTTTTCTTTACCTTCGACTTTCGACCGCCGACTGTAAACTCTCAGCTGTGAGCTGTCAGCTCTCCTACGCCGTAGTCGTCCGCCGAATCACCAATTTCTTCGTCGCCGGCGGCGGAATCAACGTCGCCATCTTGCGAATCATCGCCAGCACCAGCCGCTTGTCTCCATCCGAAAGCGTGGTGCTGAATCTCTTGATCTCCGCGAGAAAACGAATTTCATCCTGCGAAAGCTCGCCAAGCATCTTTTGCGTTTCGCGGTCGCGCGGCGTCTCCGTGCCCGGGAAAAAATCCGCGAGCGAGATATCCATGGCTTCCGCTATCTTGGCTAGTGTTTCGAGTGACGGCACGGTGTGCCCGTTCTCCACGCGCGAGAGGTAGCAGCGCAACAATCCTGTGCGCCGCTCGATGTCTCCCTGCGACAATCCCCTCTGGCTGCGATAGGACTTGATGACTTCTCCGATGTTTACCCTTGGCTTTTCTTTTGGCACGATGGCTCTCCAGGTCGAGGGGGTATCTTAGTCACTAACAGTAGGAGAAGCAAGATGGAATTTCCCGGGGATGGTGCCAATTTGACAACACCCTGCCCGCGGCTGTGGAAAACCAATTCGCCGCATTCCGGAGCGTGCCGCCTATCCCGCAGCCGCATCCTTACCGCTGCGTGGGCACCACCGCGGCAGGCTGTTGCAGCCGGAATTCCAGCAAGGTTTCGCTCGGCACTTTCACCTGTTGTCCGCGCGTCAGCACTTGCACGCCGGCGCCCGCTGCCGAGCCAGCCCCGGCTCCAATCGCCGCGCCTCTGCCGCCGCCCGCGATCGCTCCAATGATCGCTCCGAAAATGGCCCCGCCGCCCACTTTCTTCGCCGTGTCCGCTCCCCGGCTTTGCCCCTTCAAACTGTAGTCGCTGCTGACCACCGGGTACTCTTGGCCATCGATGACAATCCGCATCAGCTCCAACTGCAGCTCCGCGCTCCCCGAAAGATGGCCGGCTTCTTGCGCGTTTGCGAGACGCCCATAAACGTCAGCGCCCTTCCGCGCCACCAGCGTGCCCCGAATATAGAGGTCCGTCTCCAGACTGGCGTGAAAAATGTCGCCCACATGATTTCTTGAGGAATCCACGCCGTCAATCATGCGCACCAGAAGAGCCTGCCCCGCCGGGATGGTGATCTCGCCGTATTGCGCCGCGGGGTCTTGCGCCTGTGCAGCCGCAGGAGCCTCCGCAGCTGGTAGAGTCACGGCACGGTGCAGAGTTACGGTAGAAGACGGATTCGCAGCAGGGGGAGGAACATCCTGCGAGGTGATGGGCGGCTGAGAGGCATCTGGAGGGGGTACGGCAGAAGCAGCGGAAGTATCCGGAGCTGCAGCTGGAGGTGCAGCCGCTGCTGGCGGAGGCACAGAAGCAGGCGGCGCAACCGCCGGAGTGCTCGCAGCGCCTTTGCTCCCCGTAAATGTGACCGCTACGGTATCGCTCACATTAAACGCCTGCACCTCGCCGTTCACTTCAAATCGCAGCACGGTTTGCGTCCCGCCCAGATAACGTCCCTGCAGCACGCGCCCATCCTTCAGCTCCAGCGTATCGGCCGCCGCCGCTCCTGCAAAAAATAATCCCAGCGCGACCGCCGCGATCACTCTGCCTCGACCGTTCATACTCTTGCCTCTCTCCAACGGCGCTCTCCCCGGATTCGCGCCCCGGTGCCGTCTTTCCCCGCTCCACTCAGCCCAACATCTTAGCCTATTGTGTCCCACTGCTTTGGATGAGCCCGTACCTCGCTGGGTTGTGCAAATGCGCGCCTCTCTCGCTCTGCTTCATTCGCCCGCGTCTACTGCGTCGCTTGGTAAAGCTGTCGCGTGATATCCGCCATCAACGCGGCGCTTTTCTTCTGGTCCGCGATTCCCCGGACAAGAATCACCAGCACGAACGGCCTCGGCGCAAATACAATGGCCGCATCGTTATGAATCTTCGTAATCTCGCCCGTCTTGTGCGCCACGCGAATGCCAGGAGGCAAGCCGGCGGGAATGCATTCGTTGAAGGTTTGGCGCTCCAGAATTTCGATCATCTGCTTGGACGATTCCTCATCCACCGCTTTTCCATCCGCGATCGCCTCCATCAAGAGCTGTAGCCCGCGCGCAGTCGTTGTGTTATTCAATGCTTTCGCAAACGCTTTGCCATCCTCCACGCCACGCAATACATTCATCCCATCCGCGTGCAGCCCATGCACCGTCGCTCGAATATTTTCCACCCCGAGCTTGTCGATCAGCAGATTCGTCGCAAAATTGCTGCTCACCGTGATCATCAGCTCCGCGAGCTGCCGCAACGTCCGCGTCTGCCCAACCGCCTTGTACAAATCCGCTTCCGAATCATCCGCGGCGTCCAGCGTAAAAACCGAGCCATCCGCCAAACTGTGAAACTCATTCTTAATGAGCAGCGGGTCGTCCAGTTTCAACTTCCCTTCCCGCACTTGATGGAACAGCTCGATCAACACCGGAACTTTCATAGTGCTCGCTGCATGGAAAGCGTCATCCGCGTGAAAAAACCACCCCATCCCTCCATCCAACGTCCGAAAGGCCACACCTGCGTCCGCCCCGCTTTTCCGAATCGCCTCCTCAATCCCAGGCACAGCCGCCGCCAGCCGGGCATCCTGCCCCGCCGCTACACCTGCCAGACCCAACGCCACCAGCCCAACCGCGCAACTCATTGATGCCGTGCGAATTATCGAAAATTGCCTCATAGCACCCCAAGATCAGCTCGATTTAGCTTGACAAAGACGTACCGCTATCGTAATATAACGGTAGGAATTTTTCCGGCTTTCCACAAAACGCCAGCGTCTCGCTGGCGTTTTTCATTTCCAGTTCCAAAACGGGAAAAGCCGCGCCGCCGTGCCAACCATGCCAAGGTGCGTACACGCAGGAATTCCCGCAACTCCATTCTCTTCATGCGCTTACTTCATAACTTCAGTACACCCCCGGGTGGGGGGCCACACATGCGAGTCACAACCCCGTCACTTTGGGAACGTCCCCAACGTCGTCTGCGCCACGTTCCACCCGTCCATCACCAGCGCAACCTTCGGCGCCGGGCCGGCCTCGGTATACCGCTCAAACTTTGCGCTTATGGTTCGCGTTTCGCCCGGCAAAAGCGATATGTAGTTGTCGTCCCAGAAGATGGGCGTCACGTCTTGCCCGCCGTCGCAGCGGATCACCCTCACGTGCACCATGAACGCCACCGCATTGCTCGGATTCGTCACCTTTATTCGCGCGCTGCCGTTGCCCCACGCCGCCTCGGTTCGCAATCGTATAGGCGGCAAGGAGTTTAGTCCCGTGAAGTCGCCGAACTCCGCCTGCGGCGTGTACACCGTGTCTTGCTGCTTCGCCCAGTTCAAAGTGTCGGCCTTGGTCGACAGCCAGTAGAAATTGTCGCTGACCAAATCTCCGCCTGGATGATGTAATTGCAGGCGCAAGAAATAAGTCTTCGAGAGTCCATCCACTCTGGGAAGCTCGAATACTTTGGTGCTGCTGTCGGCCGCCAAATCCATCGTCGCTTCCCTGGAGGCTTTTTCCGTGCCATCAATATTGTAAATTTTCGCGGTGACCTTCCGCCCCTTCAGTTCCATGTACATGCTGTTGACCACCGCCACGGAATTGTCGTCGTAGGAGTACTGCACGTGAACAGGCTCCAAAGCCTTCTTCGTCCCGAAGTAGCCGCCCGCGGGCACCAGGTAATAATCGTAGAGATGCCAGATCAACGACGGCCACGAGTTGTTCAGCATCCACTGAATCACGCCGGTCGCCGTGTACTTGTTGCGCCCATACGCCTCGAACATTGCGCGCTGCCCGTCGTAAGTCATCGCCTGCGCCTTGCGTTCGTAGTCGTCCAGCGAAATCGCTGCACCGTACCGCCGCGTCAACCCGTCGGTGAACACATTCACAGTCGTAAAGCGTTCGCCGCCCGAATGGTAGTTCCACACATCATCGATCGGCCAAAGATGATCCTTGGGAATAAATCGTTCCAGCGATTCGCGCGGCGGAATCGCCGGCCCGGGGCTCGTTTCCGTATTGTAGCCGTAAGCGCCGCCCGCTTTCGTGTCCGCCAGCCAGTACACCGGCGGCACATATTCATACGGCCCGGTCATCTTCACGCCGGATTTTCCAGTGACAGTTGTTTTTTCTTCCGAAGCCGAAGAAAGAATCGGATTCGGCCATCCCAAGTCCTTTTCAATGCCCAAATACATTTTTTCAACATCGGCTGGCGGAGGCCCGTCACTGCCGTTCAACCACACCATGACGCTGGGATGATTGCGCAACCGCGTGATCTGGCTGACCAAGGAAGCGGCAGCCACAGCGCGCTGGTCGCCCTTCCAATCCTTCCACCTTTCCCACGCGTCGCAGCACGACCAGCCCGGCATCACCAAAATACCCAGGCGGTCCGTTTTCTCGAAAAATTCGTCGCGGTCGAGATGGCCTTCCAGCCGAATCGTGTTCAGTCCCATGTCGCGGACGTACGCCAGGTCGGCATCCAGCCGCTCCGACGACCAACGCAGCAGCATATCGTCGGCCCAAGCCGCGCCGCGGATCAGCAACTTCCGTCCATTTATCTTGAACAGCCGGTATCCTTTTTCCGTAAGCTCCGAAGTCACTTCGCGAATCCCGAAGCTGACCTCAGCGGAGTCGGACGTTTTCCCGTCGATCGCAAACGCAAACTTCGCGCTGTGCAGCGCAGGCTCGCCCATTTGATAAGGCCACCACAACCTCGGGTGGGCCAGCTTCAGCTGCGGAAATTGCTCGGGCGTAAAACGCACGATTTTTGTTTCCGAGGCTGCGAGCGTCACCTCCTGCGAAAGTTGTTTTTCGTTGTCGTCGACTCCCGCGTAGAGAACTCCGGTGACCGCGTGCTCGGAAACGTTGTGCACGCTGGCGCTGAGCGTCAGCGCAGCGGATTCATAATCCTTGTCCAGTTTTGACGCTGCAAACGGCGCGCGCACCGTTACGTCGCCGCTGTGCGTCAAAAAAACTTCCTTCCAGATGCCCATCAACTTGTCAGGAGGCGTGGGATTCCAATCCACCCAGGTAATTTCCAAGTCGTCTTTCTTGGGTGCAAAGATTTCCAGGGCGATCGCGTTCGGTTTCCCCGCGTGAAGGAACTTGCTCACATTAAACTCAAACGTGCGATACGCCCCGGCCACATCCTTCGCGTCCGCAACTTTCTGTCCGTTGATCCAAATATTGGCGCGGTAATTGATCCCCAGAAAATTCAGCCAAGCGGTTTGTTGCTCGAAGCTGGCGGCAAGCGTGAATTCCCCCCGGTACCACCAGGAGCAAAGAAACGGACTGTCCTTCGGCAATTCGCGATTCGCAAACAATATTTTGTTCGATGGATACATTCCCGGAAACGAATGCAGGTTGGTGGCGTAGAACGGATCGGGATAAGTCTTGTCAGCGACCAGCGCAGCCACCACTGTGGTTGGGATCTTCACGGCATGCCACCCGCTCGCGTCAAATCCCAGGGCAGAAATCTGCTCGCCGGTCGCCTTCACTTTACACGAAGACTCAATCTGCCAACTGTTCTGGAGATAAACGCGCGCCGCGGGCTCTTCCGTATCCTGTGCCGCAGCTCCCGCCGACGCCACAAGCAGGGTCATCACTACCAGCGCACACTTGCACAGCCCAGTGGAACGGGACATAAAGCTCCTCGCAGAAGTTCACAAGCGATTCAAGTCTCAAGGGCGCCGTCAGACGCCGCGGAGGTCATATTAAACCGGTTCAATTAAGCCCAGCATTCTTTTTTTCGGCACAATCGGCATACGTCCAATGACGCGAATGCAAAGCAGGATCGCAGCGGGCTTCGACCGGATCTGGCAGACGGCTCCTCAGTCCTCTGATGGATGTAAGTATTTCTACGGACTTGAAGGTCGGCGGAGCCCGGGCTATGCATGAGTCTTGCAAAGGCAACTTCTCTCACCGCTCTTTCCTTCTTTCCATGCAGCCGGATCGCTGCTGCCAACACTGTTTGCCTCTCCGGTGGTCGGCGTGGCCGTGCTGGATTCAGGAATGCGCTATCGCGCCGTCAATGGCGCACTAGCTAGAATGAATGGAGTGCCCGCCGCTAGACACGTGGGAAAAAGACCACACCACGTTTTTGGGAATGTCGCGGCCAAAGTTGAAGGCGCAATAGACCAAGTAGTTGGGAGTGGCAAGCCTGTTTCCCTGGATGTAACTCTACAACTGCCGCTGCGCGCGGGAATCGGGCATTGGCTGGAGAGTTTTTCCGCAATCCGTGATGCGGAGGGCCACGTTACGCAAGTCGTGGCTGTGATTCTAGAAATTACGAGACGGCAGAACTTGGAGCGGTCGTTGAATCATCTGGTTGGCAGCTTGTTGCATATTCAGACGGCATTGAAAAATGAGGCAGAGCCCTCCCGAGCAACTGACGGCGAGCCGTACCACCAGTCCGAATTGCTCACCCAATCCGTCGACCTCGCCACAAAATGCATTAAAGAAGTGCAAGCGTTATGCCAAGGCCCGGGTTTGCATACTTCCGCAAAGTTGCCACAGGTCGAACGTCTCGACGTAAAGGACCGTGCTCCAAAGGAAGTCGGCGCTCACCCATTGTCCCCGAGGGAGCGAGCCGTCTTGCAGCTTCTCGCAGATGGTAAGAACAACAAAGAAGTCGCCGCATTGTTAGGGATTAGCGTGCGGACCGCGGAAGCGTACCGGGCACGACTGATGAATAAGGTTGAGATTCATTCTCTCGCTCACTTGGTGCGGTTTGCCGTGAGAAACAACATCATCGAACTGTGACCTCCTGCCTTTGGTTCCTTCTTTTGCGGCAATACCGGCACGGCGATCTCCGCGCCTTTCCCGATGATCTGATTCGCCGCGCAGAATCCGAAGCCGCTCTACAGGGCATCACGCTGCTTGAGTGGGTCTTGAAAGCCATACAAGTTAAACTAATGAAATGACCGCGAAGAAAGCAAAGAAAAAATCCAAACAAAAGGACTTATACGAAATCACCGTGGTCGATCTGCGCGAGGGCAAAACTGAACAATTCGAGCAACCGAAGCAAGCCGGGCAGCCCGAGGAACCCAAACAACCCGAACAACTCAACCAACCCCAACAACCAGAACAGCCCAAGCAGCGCAAGCAAGAAATGGTTTTCAAGCTCGGGGCAGAAGTGGGCTTGTTTCGTCCGAACGCCGGAGTGGACAAGTTAGGCCGAGTTTTGAAGATAGCGAATCAGCTTCTGACTGTTAAATGGGACGACGGCACGATAGAGCAATTCAGCCGCACAGGTCATTCTTTCTACGGCACCATAAACAGCTTGGGAGAACCGGTTCAACCTCTTGGGGACGACCAAAAAATGTGGGGCACGGATGAAGACCCTCACTTGACTCTTCCAACCAATCACGCGAAATAAGGCTTATCAGAGAAACAGAAATTTCGGGTTTCCTCGAAGCAAACACAATACGGTAGCTTTGCGGCAAGCGCGAGCGCATGGTGCTCGGAAATGCCTGCACACCGAGCAGGGTTACGGTTCACAAAAATAGACAGGAACTATCAAAGGCAGAGCGCGGGACGAAGGTGCAACGAATGGTCCCGGAGGAGGGGGTCGAACCCACACGGCCTTGCGGCCACCGGATTTTGAGTCCGGCGCGTCTGCCAGTTCCGCCACTCCGGGCCGGCCATTCAAAAATAACACGCCGTCGCCCCGCACTCAAGGACGCCTTGCTAAGCCGCTTTCAGCAAGACCTTAACAATTCGATCTATTTTCGCGCAGCGAACAGACGGGCAAATTAGCTAGGAAACGCGGCGCTCCCACGGCGGAGGAATTTTCACCGAGGCCATTCCCGCAGCCGTCGCCGCTTGAATGCCCATCTCCGTGTCTTCAAAAACGAGGCAGTTGTTTGGCGGCACGCCGAGTTTCGTGGCGGCGAGAAGAAAAGCTTCGGGATCGGGCTTGCTTTTTTTGTACTCGCCGGCACAAACCAAAGTGTCGAATCGATCGAGGAGCTTCAAAATCCCAAGAGATGCCGTCACCGAGTCCCTGGCGCTTCCCGAAACGACCGCGAACGGAATCCTGCCGTGCTGCGCTTCGATGTGTTCCAACACTTCGGGAACGGCTTTAAGCTCCGGAAGCATCTCAAAATAAAATTGTTCTTTTCTGCTTGCGACTTTCTCGACCGGCATGCGGAGACCCTGGCTCTGGTTCAGCGTAGCGATGATTTCGTCCGTGGGCCGGCCACCCCAAGCGTAGAAAAGCTCTTCCGGAAATTCACAATTCCATTCGCCAAGCGCCTTTTTCCACGCAACGTAATGAAGCGGCATCGAATCAACAATCGTCCCGTCGCAATCGAATAAATACGCGCCAAACGACCCTGCCGGCAATTTCAGCTTCATGCGCTCCCGTGAGCTCCCGTTCATTATTCTACGTGAATCGCGCGCAAACCCGGAAACCGTGCTTTTGCGGTGGAACCCCGCAACCCGAGCACACATCTAATCAGTGTGGTTCCTTAGGATAAGCCAAATGTCCCGAATTCGAGTCGTCATGGAGGCAAGAACATGAAACTGGCTCTCGCATTCCTTCTACTCGCCGCACCCGCCTTTGCCCAGAACAAACTCGCAGATACGGCCCTCGTCCCGGCGTGCGGCCCTGACAATTTGAAATTCGAGGTCAAAACGGCCAAAGCCCAGAACATCCCCGTGCAAGCGGACACTGGAAAAGCCCTGGTCGTTTTCATCGAGGACGATTCGGAATTCGCCTCGCACCCCACTCCCACCACTCGCGCGGGGCTCGACGGCGCCTGGATGGGCGCGACGCACGGCAATTCCTTTTTCTCTTTCTCCGTCGATCCCGGGGAACATCATCTCTGCGCGAACTGGCAGACTTCCGTCATCTTGGGCCGCGGCCATAAGACTGCCGCTGCCCACTTCACCGCCGAGGCCGGAAATATCTATTACTTCCGCGTGAAAAACACTTGGTCCCTCGACGTAGGGGCGGCCGGTATTGCCCTGAACCCGCTCGATAGCGACCAAGGCCAACTCTTGATGAGCAAATATTCCCCGGCCACTTCGCATCCTAAAAATTAACGCGCGCCCCGCGTGCATCTCGCAACCATAGCGTCACTCAAGCAGCCCGCTTCGCTTGCTCGAAATTCCACGAGCCGTTAGACTGCGCCAGCGCATGTTGGAAAAACAACAAGCTGGCGGACTGCTGGGTTTCTGGGCGCTGATCGCGGTGCAATTCCAGGGCGCGTTCAGCGACAACGCTCTCAAGTGGCTGGTCAGCTTTCTTGTCCTCGACGCCGCCATCTCGAAGGAGCGCCGCGATCTCTGGTTCGTGCTGGTCGTGCCGCTGCTCTTCGCCGTTCCCTTCTTGCTCTTCTCGATTCCAGGCGGCTACCTCGCCGACCGCTACAGCAAACGCAGCGTCACGCTATGGACGAAAGTCTTCGAGCTCGGGGTCATGGGTCTGGCAACGTATGCGCTCGCCAGCAATCGCCTGGAGATCGCGGGAATCGCTCTCTTCCTGGCATGCACGCAAGGCGCAATCTTCGGCCCGACGAAATACGGCCTGCTGCCGGAGCTGCTGCCGGTGGCGAAGTTGAGCTGGGGCAACGGCATCATCGAGCTTGGCACGCTGCTCGCGGCCATCAGCGCCGCTCTCGCCGGCGGCTTTCTGGCGCAAACCTTTCACGGCCGGCAGGTTTGGTCTGGCGTCATCTTCCTCGCGCTCACAGTGCTTGGTCTTCTTACGAGCCTCGGCATCAGCAAAGTTCCCGCTGCCGATCCCGCGCGACGTTTCGATTGGAACGTACCTGCGGAGTTTTTTCACGAGATACGAAGGATGAGAGGCGACTCGACGCTCTGGACCGCCGTCGTCGCCAACACTTTTTTCTGGTTTCTCGGTTCCCTGCTCTTGCTGAACATCGTCTTGTACGCCACCGACATCCTCCACGTCGACGACGCCCACAGCAGCTATCTTCTCGCGGCGCTCAGCCTCGGTATTGGGATCGGCAGCTTTGTCGCCGGCCTGGCTTCGGGACAGAAAATCGAAGCGGGGATGGTCCTTCCCGGCTTGGGCGGCATCCTCTTGATGGCCGCGCTGCTTTCCCGGCCGGGGATCAGCTACTCCGCTGTCCTGGCGCAGTTGGGACTGCTTGGCGCGGCTGGAGGATTCTTTGTTGTCCCAGTCAACGCGCTCATCCAGCAGCGGCCGCGGCCGGAAGAGAAAGGCCGCGCTATCGCCGTCGCCAACTTGCTTTCGTTCGTTGGCGTAGCTCTCCAGCCGCTGGCGCAGTACGCCATGCTGCGCCTCGGACACCCTGATCCGTCGCGCGTGTTTCTGATCGCTGCAGCCATGACTCTGCTCATGGGCGTCGTCCTGGCTCGTATGCTGCCCGAGCTTTGGCCGAAAGCCCTTGACTGGACTCGGCTGCGGCCAAGAGCTACTCTATAGCCCCCCGTTCGCCAGGGGCTGCGGACCCGCCCGCGGCATGCGAACGGTTTTTCCGAGGTCGAGGTTTTCGATGGCTACGGCGTTGACCGCATCGCGGTCACCCCTCTTATCGGCCGGTTTTCGGTCGCCTTTTGCTGTTGCCCCTCCCAGCGGGTCACGGCCAGAACACCGCGGGCTGTCCCACTGGATGAACCGCGTTCTGGAAGAGCTTGGAAGTTTGCAAACCGTGCCGGATCCCGACACCGTGCACGATTTGCGTGTCGCCATCCGGCGCTGCCGTTCGCTTGCGGCGGTGATGGAAGAAATTGATACCGACTCAGCCTGGCCGGAAATGCGCAAGACGGCGCGCAAGTTGTTTCGGGGCCTCGGCGACGTGCGCGACGCGCAAGTGATGGAGGAATGGATCAAGAAGCTGGGCGCGGGGAACGATCCAGTTCGCATGCAAATACTCGCTGCGCTCGAAACCGACGAGAAGGAGCGCACCGCGCATGCGTTGCGCGTGGCCGCAAAATTCAACGAGAAAGAATGGGCGCAGCTCGAGAGGCGGCTGCGACAACGAGTCCGGCTCGTGCCCGTGGGAGGCCTCGCTGCCGAATGCCTGGCACTCGAACGCTTCGAGGAAGCAAAAGAACTGCACAACCGCGCGCTGCGCACGGAAAAATCCAAGCCCTGGCACGCTCTCCGCATCGGCCTGAAAAGATTCCGCTATACGCTCGAGGGTTTTCTGCCGGAGCACTACGCCGCCTGGAGCGAAAATCTGAAACGCCTGCAGGACCTTCTCGGAGACATTCACGATTTAGACGTGCTTGCGGAATTGCTCGAAGAGGCCAGAGTTTCGGCAGCCGCGGAATCTATCGAGGCTTGGCAAGAAAAGGTCGTAAACGAGCGCCGCGAGCGGATCGAAACGTACCGCCAGCTCACGCTTGGGAAGACCAGCTTGTGGCACGAGTGGCGGCATAATCTGCCGCATGGCCAGCGTTTGGAGGCAGCGGCAATGGCGAGGCTTCGCGCCACGGCTCGCGGCGCCGATGCGCATTCGCCGCGAACGGGCCAAGTCTCGCGGATAGCGATGCGCGTGTTTGACCTATTGCGTCGTGTCCAGGCCGCGCCTGCGTTTCTCGAAGCAAGCACTCGCCGCATGATGCAAGCCGCCGGGAAACTTCACGGCGTCGGTGCCACTGGGGATCGCAACTTGTCTCAGAAGGCTGTTCGCAAATATCTGCTGGGCATGATTGTTCCACCCAACTGGACAGCGGAACAATGGGATCTGATGGCGTGGGCGGTTCGCTTTCACCGCGGAGCCGAACCCAAGCAGAAGAACGGTTTTGCAAAACTTTCGGAAGAGCAGCAAACCACGGTTCGAGCGCTGGCGGGTGTCTTGCGGCTGGCGCGGGGCTTGCGGAAGGCTGGCATCGAGAGCGCGGTTGGTCTTCGCCTTGAAAAATCAGCCGACGCCATGGTGCTGCGCGTCCCCGGCTTGAGCGACACGGCCGAGATGGCGGCTCGGCTGGCCGCTGCCAAACATCTTCTGGAAATTGTTTTGGGGAAACCGCTCATCCTCAAGGCCGTGCCGAAACCGGAAAAAACCGCCGCGCCCATCGCGCAACCATCTGAACCACCGCTGGTTTCCGCAGCCTCTGCCTAGCTCGATGCCGCGTCTTCCAAGAATCAATTCGCGCAAGCTATTGCAAGTTCTCGTCCGAGCAGGCTTTTATATCCATCATCAAACGGGAAGCCATGCCAATCTCCGTCACCAGGAGAAAACTTATCTACATGTTGTTGTTCCGCGCCATCAGGGTGATTTGGCACCTAAGACTCTCAAATCCATCATTATCCAAGCCGACTTGACCGTTGAGGAGTTTGTTGAGCTATTGTAGCAATCGTGGCTTGCAGCTTGGTCATTAGGATTGGTGGAAGGTATACTTTCATCATGGCGAAGGTTAACGGAAGGACCTACGAATATACGGTCTTCTTTGAGGCTAACGAAAATGGCGGCTACACAGTAACTGTGCCTGCGCTGCCTGGCCTCGTGACGGAAGGAAAGAACTTAGAAGACGCCCGACGAATGGCTAAGGATGCGATCCGTTGCTACATCGAGGGTCTCAGAAAAGCCAAGGAAAGAATCCCCATCGAAAGAGAAACAGCGCAGCTGAAACTCTCCGTTGTTGCGTAGAAAACCTATCAACCAGAACTTAAATCAGCTCATTTCCCTGCGCGGCGAAGCAGCTTTGGCGGGGCAAGCCAGAGCAATTGAGCGTTGGGCGGCGAAACCCGCTTCAACTCGAGCAATGCCACGCCCGCTTTTTTGAGCGAGGTGAGGTGATGTTTCGAGCCGAGGGCAAAGGCGATGACGTCGTCGAGCTGCGGGGCATGGCCGAAAATAAAAAGCGTAGAGGTTTGCTTGTCTTTGGAAAGTTCGCGGAAAAAGAGCGTCGGCTCCGAGCCGGGAAGCAGCAAATCCGTGCGGCGGATTTTTGGTTTGGGATAATCGAGAGCAGCCGCGAAAATTTCGGCTGTTTGCATAGCGCGGACATAGGGACTGGAGAGGAACAGGTCCGGGGAAGCGCTGAGCGCGGCAACGGCAGCGGCGACTCGCTTGGTTTTCTCGAGGCCTTCCTCGGTCAAGTATCTTTCGGGATCGGGCGGGCACTTGGGATCTTCCCGGTCGATCGCGATGCCGTGACGGACGACGTATATTTCCATCGGGGCTTTCCCCTTTCAATAATTCTAATTTCAACGAGCCGGTGCGAGCACAAAACGCATCGCTAGGTGTCCTTCGGCGCGGTTTGCCGAAAATAGAGCCGCACATGAAATTCCTTTTCGAAAAGTTCGGCGCTGCGGTTGGCGTCGAGCAAATCTTCCGCGGCATCGCCGCGAGCGGTGACCTGCAAGCCGACGGCGCCGTGCTGAAATGCGGCGCGAACCTGCATGACGCGCTGGCGATGAGAATGGTCAAGCGCTTCGGCAATTCTCAGGATCGCCGCCAGCCGCCGCGTGATTCGTTTGTCGCTGTTGTTGAGTGAGGAATAAGCGGCATGGTGCCCGGCGGGTTCCGACTTTCGATTGTGATAGCGAACCAGCGCGGCAACGATGGCGCGATCGCGACCTTCAAGGCCGGGCATATCGCCATTGAGAACCAGATATTCACCGTGCTTGTGATGGCCGCGATGGCTGATCATGTGGCCGGTGTCGTGCATCAGCGCGCCAGCTTCCAAGAGAACGCGAGATTGCGCGGGCAGATGGTGCACCGGCTGAAGCTGGTCGAAGAGGAGAATGCTCAGCTCGCGAACGTGCTCGGCGTGCGTCTGATCTTTTTGCAAGCGTCGCGCGAAGCTGCGAGTTCCGACCAACAATTGACGCGCAGCCGCGTTGTAGCGGTGCGGCTCCGTCCGGGAAAAAGCTTCGACGGGCAATTTCCTGGAGCAATCCTTCGCGAAGGCCGACGCTGGGAATCGAAAAATTACGAATGTTGAGGTAACGCCCGAGAGTGACGAAGGTGAGCGCGGCGATGGCGAGCACGTCCGCGCGATCCCGGCGGATGCCGTAACTCTTCATGCGCTGGCGCACATCGCGCTCCAGGAGATCCGGCAGGCGTTCGCGCAAGAAAGAAAGCTCGAGGGTGGGAAGACCGTGCAGGCGGGGACCGGGAGCGATATTGGCGAGCGTTTCCGCGTTTCCTCCGAGAGCGACGGCCACCTGGTCGCCAAGGTTCGGCCGCGATGGGAGGCGTGATTCAAGAAGCGCGCGAACGTAGCGGCGGACCTGTTCGGCCTGCATCGGGCGGATGACTCCGGGAATGTTCAGGGTGGTCATGAGGCGAACGGTACCCACGGGCAATTGCGCGCTTTGCTCGACGGCGTGGTCGCGGATGATGCTGATCTCCAGGCTGCCACCGCCGAGATCGGCGATGCAACGCGGCGGCGATTCCGGCCCGAGAGCGGCCATGACGGCTACGCGGCCGAGGCGAGACTCTTCCGAGGAACTGATCACTTCCAGAGCGATGCCGCTCTTCTGCTTGATTTGGCGCACGAAGGCGTCGCGATTGCGGGCTTCGCGAGAGGCGCTGGTGGCCACGGCGCGATAACGCGTCACGCCAAATTCATCCATGATTTCGTGAAAGTGCTGGAACGCTTTTACGCCCTTTTTGAAAAGATCCTCGCTGAAACGGTGGCGCAAAAAAACGCCTTCGCCCAGGCGCAACGAATATCTTTCGTTGACCAGCGGTTCGATATCGAGCGCGGAATAAGCGCGGGCAACAGCGAGGCGCACTGCATTGGAGCCCGCGTCGATGGCGGCAATATGGACCGGCTCGGACATTTCGGAAATTACCGCCAGAGATGAGCGAGCGCGGCGGAAGGCGTGTACTTGGTCGCGCGAATGCCCAATTGCTCGCCGATGCGCTGGCGAAGCTGTTTGTTGACGGCGGAGACGCTGGCTTCGCCGTCGAGTTCGATGAACGAGTGGCGCTTGGCCATTACTTCGAACTCGCGTTTGATCATCGTTTGGTAGCGAATGAACGACCAGTAGAGGTCGTGAGAGAGAGACATGTCGCGGCCGGCTTCCCAGTAGCTGATGGCCTGGGCTTTCTTAAATTCGCGAGCGAAGGCGGTTTCCGGGCGAACGTTGAGCCAAAACGTGAGATGAGGACGGAGAGCCATGGCGTAGAGACCGTTCAAATAATCGCGATTGATGCCGCGAACCACGCCGCGCGCTATCGAGCGTGAAGATAAAGCGGTCGGCAAGAACGACGGTGCCGGAGCGAAGCGCCGGCAAGACGCGATGCTCGACTTGGTCGAAGAAATCCGTGGCGTACATCAGGGACAGGGTGAGGCGCGTGACGGCGTTTTTAGCGAGGAGCTCGTCGATGTCGCGACCCACGAGGTAGGACCGGCGCAATCCGCTGGTCTGGACGGCAAAACCTTCCGACTCGAGCCATTCCTGAAGCAGCGCGATCTGCGTGGAGCGCCCGGAGCCGTCCATGCCTTCGATGACGATGAGGTTTCCGGTAATTTCGCTGGGGTCAAAGCCGACCAGCGCTTCGCCGTAGAAATATTGCGCGGCGCCATCTTCGGCCGGCACGGGTGGTTTCGCAGGCGGAAGGGGCGCTCCCGTGGCTTGCGGCGATTCCACGGGAACGGCGGGCGCGTTGAGTTTTTCTTTCTCTTTTTCCTGATCGGGCATGCTCACTCCGGAGCGGGAATGCCTGGCGCAAAACGCTTTAAATCAATTTTGGAGGCCACAATCTCGCGCATCTGTTTCTGCAGCTTGTTCACCGGCAGCGTGCCATCCAGGACGACAAAATTATCGGAATCCACCATTTTGTCGTACTCCTCGAGGATGCGCGCCTGGAAGAGGCGGAAGCTTTCCGCGCGGTCGTAGGAGAGCGCCATATCCATTCCGGCTTCGTAATATTTGAGCTTAGGACGGCCGCTGAGAATGCGATGGACGGCCACGTCGAGCGGAGCGCGAAAATAAAAGGTGATATCCGGCACGGGCGCGAAGCGATAAAGATTTCTGAGCCAACGCCCGGGGCAGCCGCGAGCGGCATCGCGCGCAAACGCAGTGTAAATGTAGCGGTCGGCAAGCACGAGATAGTCGCCTTGAAGGAGCGGCATGATCTGGCGTTCGCAGCGATCCGCAAAATCGGCGGCGTGCAGAAGAGAGAAAGTAGTGGGAGTGAGAAGGCGGCGCTGTTTGCCGCGTCGGGTGGCGGATTTCACCAAAGGCGAGGAATTCCATTCCGTAAAATGCAGGCGGTACCCGCCAATTTCCAGCCAGCGCTTCAGAAGATAAAGCTGCGTGCTCTTACCGGAGCCGTCGGTGCCTTCGACGACGATTAATGCGCCGGGATAGGCGCGGCTCGGGACCGGCTTTCCCGGCTGCGGCAGTGTGGATTTGGCCGCTTCGGTGCGCGGCAATTTTTGTGCGATATCCTGATTTTCCATTAAGTTCTTTGCGAGAAGCGATCCGGCAACTCAGCCTATGCCTGCATTGTTACAAATGCATTACAACACACCACGCGAGAACAGGCAAAGTGCGCTGAAGGTGACCGGGGGAAATTTAGGCTTCAAAAGACGGACACTTTGATATGCAGAAATTTCTTTGGATTTTGGCGGAACTCTCCGATGAGGAGGCGCAGATCTCCGGTGAGGCCCGTCATGCTGTCGTAAAGCTTGGGGTCGGAGAAGAGTTTGCCGACGGTGGTGGTGTTGTCGTTGAGTTTGGCGGTGGCGTTGGCGACATTTTCGCTGGTTTCCTTGAGCTTGGTGTAGAGCGAGTCGTCGGTGGCGAGTTTGCCGAGGGTGCCTTTGCCGGCGCGGACGTCAGTGATGAAGGAGTTGCCGTTCGAGATGGCCAGCTTGGCTTCGTCATAGAGGGAAGGATCGTAGAGGAGTTTTCCGATGGTGCCTTTCTGCGAGCGGACATCGGTCAAGATGACGTTTACGTTGTCCAAGCCCTTGTCCACTTTGTTGTACATTTCGTCGGAGGCTACCAATTTGCCGAGCGAGCCTTGCCCAGCTTGAATGTTGGCGAGCATGACGTCGCCCCGGGAGAGCAGGTTGTTCAGATGATTGTAAGCCTGGTCGTCGGTGAGCAACTTTCCGAGGGAACCTTTTCCGGCTTTGACTCCATTGATTAGTTCCTGAACGTTTTCTGAGAGTGCTTGGAGATTCCCGAGCATATCCGCGCTTCGTTCGACCACTTCCTTCATGGCCTTTTCTTCCGTGCCGGGCACTTCCTGGCCGTCTTTGAGAGGAACGCCCGTGATTCCGAGGCTGATATTGACGTAGCGGTTGCCGAGCAATCCTTCGGTGACGAGACTCGCCGCGGAATCGGTGAGAATATCGTTCTCGTAGTGTTTGCCGACGCGCATGACGACTTCGATGTTTCTGTTGCGCTCACGGATCTTGCCGGCGACGCGCGGCGCGAGCCGGATAGATTCGACGTTGCCGACTTCGACGCCGTCGAGGCGGACGGGCGCGCCGTTGGCGAGCCCGGAAACTTCTGGCAGATAGGTGATCAGCCGGTATTTCGGACCGATCGTGCCCGCGCCTGTGACGTAGAAAATGCCGGCGGCGAGAACCGAAAGGCCGACCAGCACGAAAAGTCCCACGCGCAGTTCCGTCCACGTAAGTTGTTTGCGCTGCGCCATTTTTTCTTTCCTCCCTTTCGATTTGCCAAACGACTAGAGCCAAATCACACAAGAAACCGCTTCAGATAATCGTCCTTGGTGGCAGCGAGTTCTTCCTGGCCGCCTTCGAAATAGACACCGCCTTCGCGCAAAACCAGAAAGCGAGTGGCCGCCATCTTACGGGAGCCGGCGGCATTCCCATTGGAGGCGCTGTGGACGACGCGCTTGGTCGCCGGATCGAACCGGAAATTGGCGAGCGCGAAGCCGTCCTGCAGGCGCTGCGTGGCGAGGAGAGCGGTCACGCCGAAGACGTCGCGCAGGCGCAAGATCAGAGTGATGATCGTTTGCGATGTGACGGGATCCAGACCGGCCGTGGGCGAATCGTAGAGCACGATGGGGGGCTGATTGATTAGTGCCCGGGCGATGGACACGCGGCGGCGCATTCCTCCGGAGAGCTCGGAGGGGAACAGGTCCAGGGTGTGTTCGAGTTCCACGAAACGCAGCACCTCAAGAACACGCGGCTCAATCTCTTCGTCTTTCACTCCGTCTTCGATGAGGCGGTAGGCCACGTTGTCTCCGACGGTCATGGAATCGAACAACGCGCCTTCTTGAAAGACAAAACCAATTTGCCGGCGGAAGGCCAGCAAGTCGCGCTCGGGCATGCCGGAGACATCCCTTCCGAGGACATGGATGTTACCCTCGGAGGGCCTCAGGAGTCCCGCAGCAAGTTTGAGGGACAAGGTTTTACCGGTGCCTGTCTCGCCCAAGAGGACCAGGGTCTCGCGCTCCTGCACTTGGAAGGAGACTCCGCGCAAGATATCGCCTTCTTCGAAACCGAGGTGGACACCTTCAAATTGAATGGCCGGGCTGGAGTCGAGACTGGATGTGGCGAGGCTATTCATCGGGCGCTTGCACGCCATTATAGCGGCAATTGCGCTGTTGCGTGGAGGCGAAACAATTTGCGGATAGGAAATTGCGGCAGCGGAAGTTCGAGGACATTCCCGCAGGCACTAGAAAAGCTTATCGGCGAGGAACAGGGCCACCTTGGTGAGAAACGCGTCGGCGACGATGATCATGACGGAAGAGAGTACGGCCGCTTGCGTGGTGGCGCGGCCCACGCCCTGCGTGCCGCCGCGGACGGTCAGACCTTTGTAACAGCCAATGGTTGCGAGAATGAACGCGAAAAAAAACGGCTTCGTGAAACCCTGCATCAAGTCGGCAAAATCGAGGGCGTCGATCGCACGGCGCCAGAACTCGATGGCGCTAAGGCGGAGCGAAAAGACGGAGGCGACGCAGCCGCCGAGAAGACCCATGAAATCGGTCATGGCGGTGAGGAGCGGCAGAGTCAGAAGGGTGGCAATCACGCGCGGCGCGACCAGCTTGCGGACGGGTCGGTGCCCATCGCGCGCATGGCGTCCACTTGCTCGGTCACGAGCATCGAGCCGAGCTCGGAGGCGATGCCGGTGGCGCAACGCCCGGTCACCAGCAACCCCGTAAGTGAAGGCCCCAACTCTCGGACAAGTGCGATGGCCACCACGTCGCCGGTCAGCGAGGTCTGCCCGAAGCGAGTGAACTGCGCCCCCGTCTGCAACACCATGACCGCGCCTATAAAAAAACCGGAAAGCAATATGATCGGCAACGAGCCCGCGCCAATGCTGTCCATCTGCTGCAAAACGTCCTGGAGGTAGAAGGGCGGGGTGACCAGGGTGACTAGCGTCCGGCCGCAAAGCATGGCGTAATCCTGCACGTCCGCCACGGCGCTTTTGAGCGCCCTGACCAGCACTCCGGCGACGGAATTCTCTAGTTCCGTCTTGTCTTCGTCTCGACCCACAACCTGCAGAGGTGTGTCTGCCACGAGTACCTGTTCGTCAGCTAGTTCGCTGAACTCCTGGGGCACAAAACCTGAATCGGAAGACTAACCGCGAGGCCGGAACACGTCAAGCAAGCAGTGAGACGCGCTTGCTTGGAAGAGCATTTCACCGGAAAGGCTCGAGCGAGGCTAGCTGGAGGTATCCTACCTGGAGAGGAATACCGTGATAACTCGCATTGATCACATCCAATTGGCCGCTCCGAAGGGCTGCGAGGCCGCGGCTCGCGAATTCTATGGCTCGATTCTCGGGCTGCAGGAAATCGAAAAGCCCGAGCCTCTCCGCGCGCGCGGCGGCTGCTGGTTCCAATGCGGCGAGCAACAGCTTCACATCGGCGTGGAAGCGCCGTTTCAACCGGCCAAGAAGGCGCACCCGGCCTTTGCGGTCGCCGATCTGGACAGGCTGCGCGAATCGCTTCTCGCCCACGGCGTGAAAATCACGGAGGACGATTCCCTGCCGGGGACGAAGCGGTTCTACGCGGAAGATCCCTGGGGGAACCGGCTGGAATTTCTCGAGAGCCATTCCTGACGCGCTGGACGGCGCGCGCATCCACGGTTAAACTCGTGGATTCCACGGCTACAAGTTTTTGGGCAGGTGAGGGCGTTCGCGCAGATGCTGAAGTTCTATACGGCGGGTGAATCGCACGGACAGGCGCTGCTGGCGTTTGTTTCGGGCTTGCCTGCGTCGATGCCTGTCGACCTGAAATTCATCAATCATGAACTGCACCGGCAGACAGCTCGGCTACGGGCGCGGCGGGCGGCAAAAGATAGAAAAAGACCGCGCGGATATTTTCGCGGGAGTGCGGCACGGCCAGACGATAGGTGCACCGATTGCGCTTCGCATTGAGAATCGCGACTGGGCCAATTGGGAAAATGTATTGCCTGTCGAGGCGACGGCCGAATCCGCGGGTAAGGAGAGGAAACTCCTCGCTCCCCGGCCTGGACATGCGGACCTCGCGGGGTCGCAAAAGTTCAATTTTCACGATGCGCGGTACGTGCTGGAGACGGGCTTCCGCACGCGAGACTGCGGCGCGTGTGGCCGCGGGAGCATTCGCAAAGCTGCTGCTGCGCGAATTCGGGACGGAAATCGCCAGCCACACGGTTCAAGTGGGGCATGTGCGGCTCGAGCGTGCGGCGACATGGAAAGAGATCCAAGCGGCTACGGCCGATTTGGATTCGCCGTTACGCTGTGTGGATGCGGCGACGCAAGAAAAGATGAAAGCGGAAGTGGATGCGGCGCTGAAAGCGGGCAATACCGTGGGTGGAATTTTTGAGATTGTCGCGCATAACGTTCCCGTGGGGCTTGGCAGCCACGCGCAGTGGGACGAGAAACTCGATGGCCGCCTGGCGCAGGCTTTGATGAGCGTGCAAGCGGTGAAGGCGGTCGAAATCGGCGCGGGCGTTGCGGGGGCGGGATCTTACGGCAGTGAAGTGCAGGATGAAATTTCGTACGAAAAGGCGGCGCGGCGTTTTCGGCGTTCGACCAACCGCGCGGGCGGGCTCGAAGGCGGCATCACGAACGGAGAAGATGTCGTCGTCCGAGGATACTTGAAACCGATCTCAACGCTTCGCCAGGCACTGCACACGGCGGACATGGTCACCAAGGAGCCCGTTGCGGCAGCTTACGAGCGCTCGGACTGGTGCGTCGTGCCGGCGGGAGCGGTGGCCGGCGAGGCGATGGTGGCTCTTGTGCTGGCGGATGCTTTTCTGCAAAAATTCGGAGGAGACTGCCTTTCCGAGATGCGGCGGAATTTCGACAACTATGCCCGACAAATCGAAGAGTTCTGAAGCGACATCGAGCGCGGCGCCGGCATCCGTCGAGGCGACGGTAACGGCGCGCAAAATCTATCCCATCGTCAAGTACGGCGATCCGATTCTCGAGAAGCCGACCCCGTCGGTGAAGAATTTTGATGCGGAGCTCGAGGAACTGACGGAGGACATGTTCGCTTCCATGTATGCCGCGCAAGGTGTGGGGTTGGCCGCGCCGCAAATCGGGAAAAGCCTGCGGCTCACGGTGGTGGATGTGACGGGCGGAAAAAATCCCGAAGCGAAGATTGTGCTGGCCAATCCCGAAATCATTCATGCTGAAGGCGAAGTTCGCGAAGAAGAAGGGTGCCTCTCGATACCCGGCTTTCGTGGGTATGTGATGCGGCCACAGTTCGTCACAGTGCGCGCGCAGAATGCCAAGGGAGAAACATTTGAGATTCGAGGGGAAAATTTATTGGCGCGGGCGTTTTGCCACGAGATCGATCATTTGAACGGGATTTTGTTTCTGCAACACCTGAGCATGCTCAAGCGCGACCTTGATCAAGCGCAAAATCAAGAAAATGAAAAAACAGGGCGAGTGGTAACTTCCGCGAAGACCCTTACACTGTTAGCCTAGGCAATGCGGTGCGTGGCGTCGAGGCCCCTTTTTTTACATTATTGAGGGAGGGAGAGCGGGGCAAGCCCCACCCCTACAGGGGATCCGTTCGAGGTTAGACGCGTGGGTTGCTGCATCGGCTGAACTTCGCCGCACTTGAAGGAAATCTTTGATGCGAATCGTATTTTGCGGCACGCCGCAATTTGCTGTTCCGACTCTCAAGCATCTTCTCGCGCAGAATGAATTTCAGATTGTGGCGGCCATTACTCAGCCCGACCGTCCACGCGGGCGCGGACAGGAAGTTTCTTTCTCACCCGTGAAGGAAACGGCGAAGGCCGCGGGAATTCCCGTGCACCAGCCGGAGAAAATTCGCGCTCCGGAAGCGCAGGAGCTTTTGCAAAAGATCGCACCGGACGCCATCGTGATCATTGCGTACGGGCAAATCATCCCGGCGCGGCTCCTGCCCATCCCCAAACTGGGATGGATTAACCTGCACGCTTCCCTGCTCCCGAAATATCGCGGCGCTGCGCCGATCAACTGGGCCATCGTAAATGGCGAAACGACGACGGGAGTGACCTCCATGCGCATCGACGCCGGGATGGACACCGGCGAAATGTTGCTGCAAAGAGAACTGGAAATCGGCCCGTCGGAAACGGCTCCGGAGTTGGCTGCCCGCATGTCCGAGCTCGGCGCGCCGCTGATGGCGGAAACACTTCGCGGACTGGCGGCAGGGACGATCGTGCCGCGTCCCCAAGCTCATGAGCAGGCTTCCTGCGCGCCTATGTTGAAGAAAGAAGATGGGCGCGTCGATTGGTCGCGACCGGCGCAGGAAATCTTCAATCGCATTCGCGGATTTGCGCCCTGGCCGGGCGCCTACACCTACCTTCCGCGGGCAAACTTGCCACATTTGGGGCGAGCCGGCGTCTAATGGTTAGACGAGATTGGCGCGCGGCAAGGCGAAGCTCGCGATTCCCGGATCATTGCTCGTTCCAGAGCGGCGATGGAAGTGCTGGTTCGCTGCGGCGGCACAACCTATTTGCGCCTCCTCAGCGTCAAACTGGAAGGGCGCAAGCAAGTATCCGCAGGGGAGTTCGTGAATGGCGCCCATTTGCACACCGGCGAACACTTCGGCGAAAGCTAGTTTGCGCGCCGCCCAACGCTCAGGCATACTCAAAAATTGACGCACTCATGCCAATCAATATCTGCCTGGGTCTTCGGCAGAATCGGCATAGATGCACCAAGCATCGGGAGCTCACATTCCATGAACAGTTTGAAATCATCCCTAACGCGTGGGAGCCTGAAAACCCACGCGAAAAACATTTTGCGCTTCGGCGCCTGCTGGGCGATCGCCGCGCAACTCGCCACTTTGCCTCTGGCGTCGGCGGCTAGCGAAGCTTCCGCGACTGCATCCGTTGATAAGCCCGCCTCGAAAACCGTAAGCGATCCGGTTATGAAAGTGATGCAGAGCGGAACTGGCGCGGGCGTCGACGGACTTGGGGAAGACGGACTCGCCGCCGTACTACATGAGCTACACCGTCTACGACCAGAACCTTGTCGTGCTGGTCGGCGCGTATGGCAGCCTGCTGACCGACGCCTCGCTGCAGCGGCGGCAAGCGGACGTGGTGATGCGCGTGGGCACACCCGTCCTCGACAACACGCATGGCCAGAGCCGCTCGACGGGAATGACCTCCGGCACGTTGCCACTCGGGAACGATCCGGACGCGATCGCTCGCGTGCTTTGGGAATTGACGGACCGCGAATACAAACGCGCGGCGCCCGCGTTTCTGAACGTAAAAACCAACACCGCCGTGCGCGCCGAAGAAGAGGACAAGTCGCCCGACTTCTCGAAAGAAGCGCCGGAAACGCACCTGGGCAGCGCGACTCGCACCGCCGCGCTTTCGATCGCACTGCTTGGGAAGGCGAAATCCGGCGGTTGTCCGGCGTCTTCCGCAAATATCCGGACGTTTATTTTGCGAACGGTGGTCCTGCAGGTGACGGATTCCAATTCGCGCATGGTCTCGAGCGAAGGCAGCGCCATCGAATCGCCGAGCGCCAGCACGCGCCTCATCATGGAAGCGCAAACCCGCGCGGAAGACGGCATGGAGCTGCTGCGCGTCGAAACTTTCCAGGCGCCTTCGGCCAGCGGGCTTCCCAGCGAAGCGGACCTCACCGCCAAGATCGACAAGATGGCGGTAGACCTGAAAGCTCTGAAGAATGCTCCGGTCGCCGAACCGTACGACGGACCAGCCTTGCTTAGCGGCCGCGCCGCGGCGGTTTTTTCCATGAAGTGCTTGGCCATCGGCTGGAAGGCCACCGCCAGCGCGATGAAGAAGAAGGACAGACGTTTACGAAGAAGGTTGGGCAGGAAGTTCTGCCGAAATTTCTGAGCGTCACGGACGATCCCACTGTCCACGAACTTGCCGGCATGAAACTGGCGGGCTCCTATGACTTCGACGACGAAGGTGTTCCCGCGCAGCGCGTGGAAGTCATTCAAAACGGCGTGCTGAAAAATTTCCTGATGTCGCGGATGCCGATCAAGGATTTTGCCGAGTCCAACGGCCACGGCCGCAATCAACCCGGGCTTGATGCCGACGGGCCGCCAAGGAAATTTGATCGTAACGTCATCGCAAACGGTTCCGGAAGCGGAGCTGCGGCAAAAGCTTATCGACGAGGTGAAAAAGGCAGAACAAGCCTTATGGATTGTATTTCGACGATATTCAGGGGGGTTTCACGCTGACGACGCGCTCGCTTGCCGCAAGCGTTCCAGGTGCTGCCGGTGATCGTCTACAAAGTTTACGCGGACGGGCGGCCCGATGAACTGGTGCGCGGCGTGGACATCGTCGGGACGCCGCTGGCGGCGCTGACGCGCATTATGCTGACGGGCGACCAGCAACACGTGTTCAACGGCGTTTGCGGCGCGGAAAGCGGGCAAGTGCCCGTCTCCGCGGTGGCGCCAGCGATGCTGTTCTCGGAAATGGAAGTCCAGAAGCGCGCAGCATTCGCACGATCGGCCGCCGATTTTGCCCGCACCCGGGTTTGAAAACGCCGGCACCAGCGAAAGACGCGTCAAGCCAAACCAGAGGTGAAGCCATGAAAAGTCTTCGTCCGTTGCGCAATCTTGCTCTCGCCGCTTCGCTGATTTTTACGGCTGCAAGTGCCGCGGCGGCGCACGCGCGCAAGGCTGCAGCGGACGGCAACCGGCTTCGAGCGACAGCGATTTCCGGCGCTACCGCGCCGGCCATCCCGCGGCAGGCGGCGATGCTCTGCTCGAAGCGCTGCTGACCGAGCTGGACCGCTCCAAAGCGCAACTGAAGATCGACCAAGTCCAGGCGCCGTACTACATCGAGTACCGCGTCAACGATGTAGACGACTACGACGCTCGAAGCGGCTTTTGGCGCGCTCCGCGAAAGCCAGCGCGTCCGCTTCGCGCATTCTCCGCGTGGTCGTGCGCGTCGGCGATTACAAGCAGGACAGCTATTACGGCCAAGGGATGGGCGAAACCAATATTCTGCCGCTGGATGACGACCCTATCGCTCTGCGGCACCAGATCTGGCTGACTACGGACGAGGCCTACAAAGCCGCCGGCCAGGCGCTTGCGGACAAACAAGCGGAAATGAAGCGCTTCAGCGCGGACCCGAACCCGGTGGATGATTTTTCCAAGGAGCCGGTCGTCAACGAGCTTGAGCCCGTCGTTATCTCTGCAAGGTCGATGAAGCCGCGTGGAACAAAACCCTCGAGGACGTCACCAATCTTTATCGCCAGTATCCCGACATTCAATCGGTGAGCGCGTCGGCGCGCTTTTCGGCGGTCAACGAATATTTTGTGGACTCCGAAGGCACGGTCACGCGCAATGGCAGGACGACTTACAACCTGCAATTGAATAGCTCCGCGCAAGCCGAAGACGGCATGCGCGTGAGCCGCAATCCGTATTGGATGGTTGGCCGGGCAGAAGAGCTTCCCGCGCGAGACAAATTGCTCGAGCGACGTGAAGCAAGCGCTGGACACCGTGGTTGCGCTTCGCAAAGCGCCCATTGTGGAGGAAGAATATCGCGGGCCGGTCCTTTTCGCGCCGGATGCGGCGGACGACGTGATCGCCTCGCTGGTGGGATCGAATGTGGTGGGGCGGAAGCCGCAGCCGGGCAGGCCGAACCGCACGATTGGCGCATTCGCCACGAGCTATAAGACGCGGGTGCTGCCAAATTTTCTGACGGTGATCGACGACCCCACGCTGAAAGATTTTCAGGGTCACAGCCTGGTGGGCAGCTATGAGGTGGACAACGAGGGAGTGAAAGCGCAAGACCGTCAACGTCATCGAAAACGGCATGCTGGACAATTATTTGCTGGGCCGCCAGCCGGTCCGCGACTTTCCCGCTTCGAACGGCCACGGCCGCGCGGCCCCGGGATCCTTCCCTTCTCCGAGTCTCGGAGTGCTGCTCTTGAAGAGCGCTGAAGCGCAATCTCCGGAGGAGCTCAAGAAAAAAATACTGCAGATGGTCACCGAGCAGGGCAAACCGTACGCTTATCGCGTGGACACGCTCGGCCCGGGCAATTCGCCTCGTCTTCTTTATCGAGTTTATGCGGACGGCCATGAGGAATTGGTTCGCGGTGCGGTGTTCAATGAACTGGACGTGCGCGCCTTGCGGAGCGATCTCATCGCCGTGGGGAACGATCCGCTGGTCAGCAACCGCACAGGCGGCGTGCCGACGACGATTATTTGCCCTTCGCTGCTGTTCGATGAGCTGGAAGTGAAGCGCGCGG
The DNA here is from genome assembly GCA_963804545.1 of uncultured Acidobacteriota bacterium. Classification (GTDB taxonomy): domain Bacteria; phylum Acidobacteriota; class Terriglobia; order Acidiferrales; family UBA7541; genus Acidiferrum. The sequence goes on along the minus strand of CAWDQW010000002.1, from coordinate 289,593 downwards.
ACACCAGCAAAGACAAGCTGCCGGACTATCCGCCTCCGCCACTCAAGAGGTAAACGCAGCGAGCAAAAAGAGTTTCCGGCGCCGGGCTGGCGGTCTTACACTTGGAGCAGAAACTCGAAATCTGGGATCGGCCAACTTTCATGACCCTCAGAGAACGACTCGAATGGGTAAGCCGGATGGCGCTGCTGGTGTTTATTCTGGCGGCGGCTGCATTTCTGAGCGCTATCACCGCGATGCGCATCGCCATTCATGGGCGCGAAGTGAACATGCCCAATCTGGTGGGAAAAAATGTTTCCGAAGCGAATGGCCTGCTGCACTCGCGCGGGCTGGTGCTGCGCGTAGCCGACCGTATTTATAGCGAACTTCCGATCAATGTGGTGGTGCGGCAAACCCCGCCGCCCGGCATGCTGATGAAAGTTTCGCAGCAAGCGCACGTGGTGCTCAGCCTGGGCCAGAGGCAATTACAGATTCCCCTTTTAGAAGGAAATTCGCTGCGTGCTTCGCGAATAGAGTTGCTTCGAGCCGGCTTGCAAGTCGGAGAAGTTTCCGGCATCACGATGCCGGACGAGCCGGCGGACACGGTCATTATCCAAACGCCGAGGCCTGGGGACGGCGCTGCGACGCCGCGCGTCGATGTGCTCGTCTCCGAGGGCCAGCGCGAAGCCGCATACGTCATGCCGCATCTTGTCGGGCTTAACGAAGTTGACGCACAACACCGCATGGATGTCGCGGGATTGCGCCGCAAAGTGAATTACGTTTCGGCGCCGCAATGGCCGCACGGCGCGGTCATCGACCAAACGCCGCTGGCCGGGCAGCGCATCCCCGGCTCTGTCACCATCGAACTCACCGTCGCCAACTGATCTTTCACAGGACCCAAAATCCAATCGATAGCAAACGACGAGCGCGTGCTATGGCGCCACACCGGCAGGCAGTATGCGGAACGCGTAGGCGTACTTGCCGGGAGCCTGCGCGGGAAGGTGAATGTGCAAGCCGTCGGGACGCTGTTCAAATGCGAGTTTTGCGTCCAAGCCAAGCAAAACAACAGAACCAATTTTTTGCGTGCTCGTCGCGCTGTTCCCAAGGGAATGGATGACCGCTTCACCGCCCGCCGGCCAGCCCAGTTCGATGGCATAAAGCGTGTTTCCTTTTGTAGTGAAGCGAAAATCTTCGGCGGAGTAGCCGGCGGTGTCGGTGTCGTGGAACGAGCCGGCGGCTACTTTTGTGGGACCCTCGCCGTAAATCTTCCACGGACGCGTGCCATAAATCGCATCGCCATTCACCTTCAGCCAGGAACCAACGTCACGCAACACCGACTGGACTTGTTCCGGAATTGTACCGTCCGAGCGCGGACCGATGTTCAGAAGCAAGTTTCCATTTTTGCTGACGATATCGATTAGTTGCTGGACGACGAACTGCGGCGTTTTGAACGTGTCGTTCTTAATGTAGCCCCACGATTTGTTGCTGACGGATGTGTCGGTCTGCCAGTAAAGCGGGCGGATGTCGCCGAGCTGGCCGCGCTCCAAATCGAGAACGGCGCTGTGCTCCTGGATTGCGTAGTCTTTGTAATTGATGACGCCGACATGGTCGCCATATTTCAGCGAGGTGTTGTAGTAGAACGCCGCGAAGCGCGTCAGGTCGGCGCGCACCGAAGCCTGCCCGATCCACCAATCGAAATACATGATGTCGGGATGATATTTCTCGACGATCTCCGAGGAGCGTGCGAGCCAATCGGCGGTCCACGCGGACGAAACATACGTGAAGTCATTTGCCAGAGGCGTGCCCTGCTTGGCTTCCATCCAATTGTGCGCCGGGCCGTAGAATGCGGCGTACTTGGGATCGTTGATGTCGGAAGTGATCTGGCGTCCGACGCCGAGGAAAAAATTATGTTCGACGCGGTGCGACGACGCGCCGAAGTGAAGACCCTCGGCTCGCACCGCTTTGGAGAGTTCGCCGATTACGTCGCGGTGCGGACCCATTTTCGCGGCTGTCCAATCGCTTAGACCGCTGTCGTACATCGCGAACCCGTCGTGATGCTCCGCGACGGGAACTACATATTTAGCGCCGGCGTCTTTGAAGAGACGAGCCCAGGCGGCGGGATCGTAATGCTCGGCCTTGAACATGGGCACGAAGTCCTTATATCCAAACTTATCTTGCGGGCCGTAGGTGGCGAGATGATGTTTGTATTCGTCGGAACCTTCGCGATACATGTCCCGCGGATACCATTCGCTGCCGAACGCCGGAACGGAGTACACGCCCCAGTGAATGAAGATGCCGAACTTTGCGTCCTTGTACCATTCGGGGACCTCATATTTTTGGAGCGATTCCCAGTCGGGCCGGAACGGTCCTTCGTGACCTTTGCGGTCCACTTCCTTGAGTAGGGCCGCGCGCGGCTCGTCATATTTCGCGCTGGCTTTCTGCCAGGCTTGATCAACCTCTTTTGGATCTTGTGTGGCAGTGGGGGCGCTCGGAGAAGCAGCGGCCTGCGCACGAACCGACGAAGGAACGGCGATGAAAGCCGCGCAAAAGCACAGCATGGCGATACCGCAACACCTCGAATACGCAGACTTAAACGCGAGCATGTATCTCCGCCCTTTCACCTACACGCAGTCCAGTCCTGAAGGAGCCAAGCTCTTCTACCCTGCAGGGGCACTACTTACCTAGAAATTCGAGGGCCGTCAATGCATAAATGGCGGCGCATTCCACGACGCGACGCATGTCGACATATTCCTTCGGCCCGTGGGCAACGGAAAGCAAGCCCGGCCCGTAGGCGTAAGCGGGTATGCCACGTGCCGCGTAAAATCGCGTCTCCAAGAGGCCGGGACACATCTCGAAGCGAGGCGCCTTGCCGTGGACCGCTGCAACGCTGGTAGAAAGCGCTCGCGCCAGTTTTTCTTCGTCGCCGCTGGCGGCGGATTCGCCTTCCTGAAAAATCTCCCATTCGAGAGGGATGCCATCGCGTTTGCATTCTTCCAGAACGCCGAGCAATCTTTCTTTCTCCGTTTGCAGGTTTTCCTCAGGATTGATCCTTCGGTCGACGGTAAACCAGCAACTCTCGGGAACCACGTTGAAGTTCGTGCCGCCGCCGCTTTGTCCGCCGATCATTAGATATGGAATGGCGGCTGAGGGAAACTCCTCGGATCGGAAGCCGCAAGCGCAGGGCGATTAGATTCCTCTTCCTCGGCCGTTCGCGTAGCGGGTTGTTCGCGACTCTACTTCGCGCTTCAGAGCGAGCAATCGCTGCACTACGCTGTGCATGCTCTCGAATGCGTTTTCTCCGCGGTGCTGCAAACCAACATGCGCCGATTTGCCGCGCACCTCGACGCGCAGCGAGACCGCTCCGCGATTGGCATTCCACACCACGCCGCTGGTCGGCTCCGCCGTGAGCATCCCGATTCCACCGCGGCCCAGCAGTCCTTCTTTGGCCAAACGTGCCGAACCACGCGCTCCGCCGGTTTCTTCATCGGGAACGAGCATCAGCGCAATTTTCCCGCTGAGATTCGCGCCAAGTTCCTTCAACGCACGAATCGCATAGAGCATCGCTACGATGCCGCCCTTCATATCGCAAGCGCCGCGCCCAAATAAAATGTGTTTCTTCCGAAGTGGCCTGAACTGCTCGGCCGCTTGCGCGGGAACGACGTCGTAATGCCCGTGAAAGTAGAGCGTGCGATCTCCGGTGCCGTATTCTCCCAGCAAACAGGCCGGACTTTCTTTCGAGATTTTTGTTCTGACTGTAGGTTGGAGCCTCTGGTAGTGGAGGCCGGAGGTACGCATGTGCTTCTCAAGAGCTTTTGCGGCAGCCTGATAATTTTTGCCTGGCGGATTTTCCGTCGGAATGGCCACAAGCTCCGCGACCAGTCGGTTCATCTCCTCTTCGCGGGTTCGCATCCATTTTAGAATCTCGCCGGCGTGGATGGTTTCGTCGCCGTCTCGCTTTTTCATAAGCGCTGATGCTATAACCGCTCGGATCTATCGCACAGTGCCATTTTGGTTTTTGCTCAAATCGCGCCATGCCTCTTGCGGGAACATTGTTTATCGAGCAGCAGAAGGGTATGATGCGCGAGTCGGAGTTGCCCGCTGCAAATTCCGGACCAGGACGCCCCGTCCTCTGGCCGGCTCTGACGTCATAAGCCCAGTCGACGATTGCGCTCCGTTTTGTCGAATTTCCGGAGGTTCTTGCCATGCGCTCCCCTGTAACTTCCCTTTTCTGCCTTATGTGCCTCGCGCTCTGCGCCAGTTCCTTGCAAGCGCAGGAACAGAAACGTGTGATCACTGAAAAAATCGACGAAACCAAGCTGGTGACGCTCGGCGGCAACACCACTCCGGCAGCGACGCGCGCCGAGTTCGACCGCGGCGCCGTCCCAGATGACACTCGTTTCGAGCACTTGCTGCTTCTCCTGAAGCGCGACCCTGAGATGGAAACGCGCGTGAAGCAACAGATCGATGCGATGCACGATCCAGCTTCCCCGCAATTCCATCGCTGGCTCACGGCCGAGCAGTTTGGCGCGCGCTTTGGCGCGCATCCGCAGGACGGCGAAGCGATTCAGGATTGGCTCAAGTCCCACGGCTTCACCGTGAATCAAGCCTACAAAAATGGCTTGCTGCTGGACATCGCCGGCACCGCAAAACAGATTCGCGACACTTTCCATACGGAGCTGCACAACCTGGTTCTGCCGAACGGCGAGACGCATATTGCCAATATCCGCGATCCCCAAGTACCCGCAGCTCTAGCGCCCGCGATCGAGGGAATGCCGCTGCACAATTTTTTCCAGCGGCCGCGCGTCACCAAAATGAAACCGGTTTCCTTCGATCACGACGCGCAGCGGTGGCAGCCTCGCTTCACTTTGCCGTTCGAGGGTGTGGACTTTTTTGTAGTTGCTCCCTTTGATTTCGCGACGATCTACAACCTCACACCGCTGTGGAACCAGGGTTTTACGGGTAGGGGGGTGACCATTGCCACTGTTGAAGATACGAATCTTGCTCACCCAAGCGACTGGACCACTTTCCGAAAAACGTTCGGCCTGGACGGCTTCACGCAGGGCAACTTCAAGCAAATTTATCCCGGCTGCAAAAATCCCGGTCAGAATGGCGACGAGATCGAAGCCGCTCTGGATGTCGAATGGGCCAGCGCCGCGGCGCCCGATGCAAATGTCGAACTCTTTGCCTGTCCCGACACGCAAACAACTTCGGGGCTGGACACGGCTATCATCAACCTGCTGGAAACCGACCCGCCCGACATTATTTCCGACAGCTACGGTCTCTGCGAAACCGTCAGCGGTCAGGCCGAAGTGGCTCTCGAAAACCTTGAAGCTGAATTCGCCACCATCGAAGGGGTGACTTTCTTCATCGCGCAGGGAGACACGGGCGCGGACGAATGCGCTCCGATTGAATCCACGAACTATTCCACGCTGGGAATCAATAGCGGCGACAACACGGCGACGGCGTTTGCCGTCGATGTGGGCGGTACGGATTTTATGGCGCAGTACAATCAGGACACCAGCGGCGTGCCCATCTCGAACTATTGGAACGCCAAAAACAATCCGACCACCCTCGCCTCCGCGCGCTCCTACATTCCGGAAATCCCCTGGAACGACGGCTGCACCAGCCAGCTCATCTATAGCGACCCGCTCATTGGCAGCTTTACGCAATCTTTCGGCGCGACGGGTTTCTGCAATTCCCCCCTGGGCCAGCAATTCTTCCTGGAAGATATCGCGGGCAGCGGAGGCCCCAGCACTTGCTTTACGGGAACTCCGTCGATCCCCGGCGTCGTCAGCGGCACTTGCCGGGGCAATCCCAAACCCGCTTTCCAATTCGGCGTGCCGGGAATGCCCAATGACGGCCTGCGCGATCAGCCTGATCTTTCTTTATTTGCCGGGAATGGCGTGTGGGACAGCTTTTACGTCGAGTGCCTCTCCGACACCAACGAGGGCGGCACTACATGCACGGCCGACAACGATGCGATCTTCCTCGGTGGCGGCGGCACGTCGTTTTCTTCTCCCTCCATGGCTGGAATTCAAGCGCTCATCAACCAGCAATTCGGGAGACAAGGCGACGCCAACTACGTGTACTATTTCCTGGCTACGCAGCAGTTCAGCGAGCAAGGCGCTTCCCGCTGCAACGCGAGCCAGACGACCGGCAAGCTTCCCGCCGCCTCCTGCGTGTTCAACGACGTCACCGCGGGCGACATGGATATTCCTTGCGGCCAAAACGCCGATGGCCACTTCTACGATTGCCATGGAGCCGATTCCACCAACATCGGCGAACTTTCCACCTCGAACAAGAAGAACAGCCCAGCGTATCCAGCAACGGCCGGGTATGACTTGGCCACCGGACTCGGCTCGGTGAACGCCACTAACCTGTTCTATGCATGGACTTTGTTTCTGGGGAGACCATGATCGGCTTTTTACCCGTGGGGTGAAAGCCGACGCTGTCGACGACGCAGCCAGCATGGAGTTGAAAAGTCGTAGAATCCGGCTAAGTAACGAAACCGCAAACACTCGTGGCGCGTCCCAACTGTAGGCCCTATTTTCCCAGTCGGGGGTTCTGCCATGAGAGCATGCGGCCTTCGGTTGATTTCTTTCTTCGCCATTTTCTTTCTGCTAGGCATTCTTCCTCTAAAAAAAAGTGTGGCGTGCGCTTCGACCGGTAACGACTCCCGCGAGGTTCGCCTTTCTCATGTCGAAGGGGACGTGCGCCTTTCCCGAGGTGACGGCAAGCGCGTCAAGCTGAATCGAGATTGGGAAGAGGCGCAAAGCGGTCAACTGATCGAGAAAGGATTCGCCGTAGCGACCGGAACCGGTTGCGCCGAGATTGAGTTCGACAACGGCTCGACGGTCTACCTTGCCGAAAATTCCTTGATTTATTTTAGCGAGCTGTCATCTCAAGGGCATCGCATTGTCACCCGCATGACCTTGCCGACAGGCACTGCCGCGTTCTGGCTGCAACCTGCCGCCGAGGAATCTTTTTTCATCGACACGGCCACGGACGGTGCCCAATTCCGGGGACCGCATAAGTTCTTTCTGCGTTTCGACGCCTACCTCGACTCCACAGCAATCACGTTGCTAGGAGGCGAAGTCAAAACCCTTGTTCGCGATGGCCTGCCAAAGCTGAGAATCGACAAGGGACAGACAATCTTTCTGCGCGGCGGCACAGTATTGTCGCCTCCAAATTCCAGCGGCGTGCTCCCGTCTGACGATTCTGATTCGCCTCGCTCCGCTGAGATCCAACAGCTACAGGCATCCGTCAACAAGCTTCGCGATTCTGGGATGTTGCAGACCTCGATGATTCCCCTGGATTTTTTTGGTATTGAATCAGCAGATGGCCAAACTTCTTTAGTCCCGCAGCCAGACAATGTTGACGCTCATCTTGTCAGCGATGCGTTTGGCGGCAGTAAGTGGAATCAATGGGTCGAGTCACGCGAGCAGGCCAGACAAACAACTATGGCCGCTGCTCTTAAAGCTTCGGGACTATCCGTTCCCGTGGACGGACTGACCGAACTCTATCGCCATGGGACTTTTTTCGCGTGCGAGCCGTACGGCACCTGCTGGGAGCCCGAGCAGGAGCCGGCTGCACAAACGTCCGAAACGAAAGGAATCTCGCAATCCGCGCAAGCGCCCGCCACGAATGCCGCGAATGGCACGGTGTTCCAGCCACAAACCGTACAATGGCAAGAAAGCGATTGGAGCGGTTGGGCGTGCGATTTCTCCAGCGGATCGAGAACGGTTACGCGCGTCGCGCATACTCCTGAAGAACTGCAGAACCTGCTGCGCCTCAAAGCGAATGCAAATTCGGGCGCGTACTTTCCCGGTTTAGCGGATGAATCGTGTTACAACCACCGATGGCTTTTCCGCCACGGCCGCTACGTTATGGTGCTGCCGCGGACACCGCCGCCCTGCTCGGGGACGGGGTGCAAACCTATCCGCCCGGTTCATCCTCCGCGCCCTGTTTTCGTTCGCGTAGGGAACAAAGTTGGATTTGTGCCCAGCCACCCGGATGACGTTAAGGGCAAACCTCCCATCAATTTGAAGAATGGAATTTTCCTCGTTCCCACAAAGCCGGGCGAGGCACCGCAGCGAATGGCGTGGGACCCGTCGCAGAAACTCACCTATCTTAGCAAATTACCGTCAGAGATGCCGCGGGAATTCTCTACGCGCCCGATTCCGGCGGCCCCGCCGCTGATTCGCGCGCGACTAGCGTGGGAAACCTCGGGACGCAGTTCGCTCTCCGCGACCAACCATGCCGTTCCGCCGATCACGTACGACTACAAATCGCAGAAATTCATGATGCCCGCAGGGGCGGGCGCAAAGGCGGAAAGAGTTCCTGTCGGCGGCATCGGCTCCAACGGCAGAGTCGAGACTTTCGCAAGCAACCAATCCGGCCGCTATGCGGAATCCTTTGGCCGCACCTCAGCCGGAGCTTCTTATAGCGGCGGGAGTTCTGGCTCGCGCTCCTTCAGCTCGGGCTCGTCGGGAGGCGGTTCGGGCGGATATTCTTCGCATTCCTCGGGTGGCGGTGGTGGGAGCGTTTCCAGCGCTAGCAGTTCGTCGGCGGGCGGATCGTCTGGCGGCGGGCGGGCCCACTAATCGCATCAGGCGTCTTCGTGCTTTGGAACGAGCGCAAGTTTTTTATGGGTGCAGATAGGCCAGGTTATCAAACCGCAGCGATTGTCCATTTGTGATATCGAACGACACACGCGAACTGACGTCGCGCCACTCCGGTCCTTAATCGGCGAAGCTCTTTGGGCTTGATGGTGAAGGACACTTCGCGATTTTCCGGCGAACGAATACGTGATTGTCGCATCGCTCTCTCCATCGTTGTAAATATCCACGCCTGCAAAGATGCGCGGCGCGTAAGAAATTAAATTCCGCGCTGCGGCGCTTTTGGATCGGACAGGGCCAGCGTAAAAGTCCCGAATTTTCCGAAGGGCGTGCCAATCTGCCATTCGCCCTGGCCCCAATCGATCAAGCCCGAAGGATACTGGCCAACCAGAAGCGTTCCCGCGGGAAGATGCGGATCGTCGAAAGTAATGTAGGAAGGCGGGACGTGATCGCTCTTTCCTTGAATGTCTACGTCTCTGGAACTGTGTGTGTCGGATGGAAAGCGCGTGCGTCTGCGTCGTCAAAGGTGTATCCCTCCTGCTCGAGGTCTTTACGGCGGCTGACAGTTTTTCCGCCGACAGTTACGAATTCGGGAACAAAATCCAGACGCAATACATCGGTGGAATCCGCGTCGAAAGTTGAATAAGTGACTGAGCCAGCGCCATAGGCGATTTTTGTAACCGCGGAGAGCGAGCCCAGCAAGTGCGACTCATCCGCCGGAGCCCACTCGGGAACGGCCCAGAACGCATCCATCATCCTGCGCGGTCCGTCGGCAAATTGATCCGTGAACCACCACTGATTGCTGAAGGGAGCGTGGGCGGCCGCGGAGAGCCCCTGAAAATAAGTCACCCAGTTGTAGGTGCGATAGGCCGCTTCCTTGTAAGCAACGTCTCCCGTCTTTGCGTAGTAGAGCGCTTCGACTGCGGCCAGCCTCGCGCTATGGCTGTCGCAGCACTGATTCGGAAGATTGCAGCAGAATTCCTTGCCATTTCCCTGTTCGGTCGTGACCAGTGCGCCATGCACGATGTATTTTGGCCACTTCGGCGTGGTCTTCACCCACTCGATCAGCTTTCGCGAATGCTCGCGCCACTCGGGATCTTTTTCCGGATGCAGCAGGACATAGCGCGCAAATTCCAGCGGAATGACCTGGTTCATGTTTCCCATGCTGGCTTGCACATCCTCGAAATAGCCGACCCACACGTTGTTCTGCATCGGGATATTTCATCAGCCAGGCCCAGGCGCCTTCGCGAACCTTTTTATAGGAAGCCGTGTCGCCCTGATTCAGCCGAATCAGTTCGTCCAGCAGCATGATCGGCTCAACTACATTCGCGGAATAGGGGAACATTCCCTTTCCGCCGTCGAGGCTGCCGTCGCGCGCGATAACACCGGTAAGGCCACGGCGAATGGAGTTCATCGCCAGGCTTGAAATTCTTGACGAGCGCTTCGGCGCAGCGAATCGCGGCGCGCAAATACTTCGTGTTTCCCGTCATCTCATAGAGCCGGAGATACGCATAGCCATCTTCCCCGACGACATGAGGCTCGACGAAATCTTCTCCGTGCTCGCTCCAGCCGGTGTAGCGGCGGCTTCCTGGATTCGCGGAAGGATAAGGCACCTGAGACCAGGCATAGCCTTCCGGCGTCAAACCATTTTCCAATTCGTAGTCGACAAAATTCTGGAGGAATTCCAGCGTGCGCGGATCGCCGGTATAGGGATAAAGGCGCTCGACAAATCCCTGCATCATCGCGCGCAGATAGCCCGTGGAATTTACCCAATGCCACTCCGGCATCAATTCAAAGGTTGTGCGGTCAAAATCGAAGCAGCAAAAATAATAAGGCAGGCGCTGGCGATTGTACTGGTCCCACACGATGGTCCATTGCGAAAGAAAATAGCCGGAGTAGGAGTATCCGGTGTTGTTGGGCATCGGCCACGGCAGCAGCTTTCCCTGGCTGTCCAGCGCGACGGGCCGCCCGGCGATAGAAGATTCGTTTACCGTCGAGGTGACCGGAAAAGATTGCTGGCCCAGCGGCGCAGGCACGACGGCCGCGCTTAAAAAAAATGCAAGCAGGATTTTTGCGCAATTCAGAAGACTCGCTTCATATCGCTCCAGGGAAACAACCACAACATTACGATTGCAGTATGCGTCGTAGCACACGCGCGCGCGGCACGCCGCTCCAAATGTTGCGTTCCAGAATGTAACAGGTTTTCATCCTGGATGGAGGCACGCGAACCGAACATGTGCGGATATTTGCTTCAGTTATCCGTCGGACGAAGCGCGGCAATGTTCAAAGGAAAAAGATGTCTCGCGAGAAGCGGTGCGAACCGCATCGCAGATTTTGCATTCGCTTACCGAAGCGGAGGCCACGTCTTGCATTCCGCCACGCTGGCCGGGGCGGCCGGAGTGTCGCCCGTTTTGTAGCGGATCACGCCATCGGAGGTCGAGCAGAAGCTTCTCGCTCCGGTGCTGCTGCGACGGGCATGCTAATCGCTAGATATTCCTTGCATGGCTGCAGCTTGCAGAGCGCTTTGACGCGGAAATGGTATCCAGATTTTGCGCACCAGGCGTTCGCCGTGCAACTTTCATTGCCAGATTCTCATCAAGGAAACCTGCGTGGGCCGGCCGATTCGGACTTTGGGTTATGAGGATCGATCCCGAGCGTGGTCAGATCGGGCGCATAGTCGCGCTTGGGATACGTTCCCGCGTAAGTGATCTGGGCGGTATTCACGGAGCGCAAGCTGCCCACCGCACTCGCTTCATTTGCAGCCATCCGCGAACGCAGCAAATTCGGAATCGCGATGGCCGCCACGATCAGAGCGGCGCCGACGTCAAACCCTCCGCCCTTGCTTGCGGTGCGGAGGGCGGCTATCCTCCCCATAAAGGCAGACCACCGTGGGTGGGAATCCTTCGAAAACTGCGCAAGGAAGTCGACCATTTCTGGCGCAATTTGCCGCATGCTGAACGCCGCCAACGCGGCTGGGTCCTGGTAAAGAAGAGCGGAAGCTTCGAAAGGATGGCCTGGCGGAACCGCCGCGAGAAACTTCTGGTCTTTGCCAAGGAGCCGCCCGCACCGTGGAATCGGACCGCATCGGCAACCACTTCGCGGGTTGGCCCTACAATGAGATGGCCATCGACAAACGCGTAGCCGATTTCGAGAGTAGCATTCCCGGAAGGAACCGCGACGGTGTAGTACGTGATTCCGCCTTCCTCGGACTTCTGCGTTTCGAGATGCGCTGCCGCCAGCAATGTAGCTAAAGTTTGCTGCAAACGGCCGGCGTCTTGACCTTGAGGATGGCCTTCCAGACGGGCCTGGGCGGAGCGACACTGTCCAACTCGAGTGTGATCTCGCCGGTGAGGTATTTGAGCAGATCGTCCTTCAAACTGAGTTTCAGCATTTTTTCGAACGCGCAAGCGACGCGAAAGGGCTCTGGCTCGATGTATTCTCGATCTCTTTCACATCGTCAAATATCTGCGAGGGACTCGCGAGCACCAAGGTGCCGGCGATCATGGCTTTGGGCGAGACAAAATCAAGGCCGGTCAACGGCCCCGTGTTTGCGATCCAGGCCGCGGAATTGTGGCGCGGCGCGTTGAAGCTCAATTCCGTTTGGCTGACTATTTGCTTGGCTATCGGGCCGGCCACCGTTTTGTGATCCCAGACAAAGTACTTTACGTCGGCAAATCCGCTACGCTGGAAATTGGCGTTTTGCCTGCGATCGGAGGAATTTGGCTCAGGATTTTATGCAGGTCAGCGGCCGCTAGGACGGACGCGCCGCCGGTATACTCCTTTACGACGCGCTGCCCAAAGGGCGTAGAAGCAAACTCCCGGCTGGCGCGGTCGAGCCGGGCATTGAATCTGCGCAACGTGGTCAGTTGGGACGTCGCGACGACGAAATCCGGCCTCACCAGCACATAGAGGCTCTGTGACGGGCCCTCGTCCTTTGCGCTGGCCAGATCCTGCGGGTCCAAAACGCGTATGCCCATCTTGGAACCATCGCGCAGCCTGGCTCAACAGTTTCTCAAGAAATTTTTTCAGACCCGGCTTGCGGATTTCCGCAACGACTAGGACGCGGGGCTCCAGGTTTTCCATTGCGCCGGACACTACGATTTCCTCTCCCAGATATTGTTCGAACTGATAGAACTTCTCGACGGCATCCTCAAACTTGGGCCCGGTAGTGGCCAGGTTGCCGTGTCCCCACCATTCGCGGAGGGCCGCGCTGTCCTGCAGCTCTTGCCGGAAAATCTTTAGCGCCTGCTCAGTGACGTCGCCATAGTTAGGAAAAGCTGCATAAGACATTGTGGATGCGGGCAGCAGCGGCAAAAGACGACTTTCCGCTCGTGGCGCTGGAAACTGGATGTTCTGCTGAAGTTTTTCGATCAACTTGCTTAGTTCAGGAAGTAATCCGGGATACTTATTCAAGTCCTTAGTCCACTGCATTTCAGGTTGCTGGCCCGCCGGCTTTGTCTGAGAAAAGCTAGGCGACGCCAAACAAAAGACCACGGCGGTGCTAGCTGCGCATCTGACGAAATACTGCCGTATTTGCTCGACAATCCGCGCGAATCCCATCTGTATCTGCCTCCGTCTGGTGAGATTCAGGATAGGCTGCCAGCCGCCCCAATGCCATCAGAACACTGGGCGAAAGCCGAGATGGTGCCGCTTGAGTCACTGCCGCTTCGAGCACAATCCCCTGGGCGAGGTGACGCGGTAATCGGAGAAATGATTATCCGTCGCTCGGTCTGAAACCTGTCAGCACAATGTGTGCTTGCAATTCAAACCGGTTGGTGGGAGTTTACAACCATGAATACACAACTGAACCGTCGCAATTTTCTGCTTGGCGCGGAGGGCATCGTCGTGGCTGGCTTGCTGAACCGCGCGTACGCGCATATCGCGCCGGAAGATGTGGCGAGCGACGAAAACTACTGGAAGACTATCCGCGACGCTTACGGGCACGATCCGACCCTTCTCAATCTCAACAATGGCGGCGTGGCCCCTGCGCCGACAACGGTGCTGGAAGCCGAGATCGAAGCCATCCGCTACAGCAATCAGCTGCCGAGTTACCGCATGTGGCACGACCTGGAACCCAAGGTCGAAGATGTGCGGAAGCGCCTCGCCCGCATGTGGGGCGCCGACCCCGAGTGCATCGCCATCACGCGGAACGCCAGCGAATCGCTACAGATCGCGCAGTTCGGGATGGACCTCGCGCCAGGCGACGAAGTGCTTACCACCAGCCAGGATTATCCGCGGATGATCACGACCTGGCAGCAGCGCGAGCGGCGCGAAAAGATTGTTCTGAAGCAGATGGATTTCGCCGTGCCGGTAAATAGCCCGGCGGATTTGGTGCGGCTCTACGAGCAAGGCATCACGCCGCGAACGCGCGTCATCCACGTTTCGCAAGTGTGTTTCATGACGGGCCAGATCTTTCCCGTCAAGGAAATCTGCGCGCTGGCACGCCGCCACGGCATCACCAGCATCGTGGACGGCGCGCACGCTTTTGCGCACGTGCCCTTCCAATTCTCCGAGTTAGACTGCGATTTTTACGGCGCCAGCCTGCACAAATGGCTCTCGGCGCCCATCGGCACCGGCATGTTGTATGTCCGCAAAGACCGCATCGAAAAACACTGGGCGCTGATGGCTGCGCCGCCTTCGATGGACAAAACCATCCGCAAATTCGAGGAGATCGGGACCCATCCCGCGGCCATGCACAACGCCACGCTGCAAGCGCTGGAGTTCCACGAACAAATCGGAGACGAGCGGAAATTTGCGCGCTTCCGATATCTGAAGAATCGCTGGGCCGAAAGGCTGAGCAAAGTTTCCGGGGCCAAAATGCTGGTCAAATTGGATGCCGACCAGTCCGGCGCATTCGGCACCATTCACTTCGATACCATCGAACCTGGAAAACTCGGCGAAGCGCTGATGAGCAAATACAACATTTTCGTCACCCCCATCACGGGCGCCCGGCATTAGCGGGATTCGGGTCAGCGCCAATGTGTACACTTCGACGGCGGAGATCGATCGGTTCTGCGATGCCGTGGAAGCTATCGTCCCTCGGGCCTAATCCATCCGCGAAAGGGTTTAGAGGATTCGGAGATATTCACGCGTAGAATCTCATCCTCCATGGCGGAAGGTATGCCTGGGCTTCAGCGTTTGTTCAATGCGGCTGAGCCGCGGCGCCGGAATGTGCTTCGCCGACTGGTGAGAGGAAGGATGGTTTACCTTGGACATTCTTCCCTCCTCAACCATCCGCCGGTGCGCCTCGAGCCAAGCAGGAAGCTCCGCCGTTTCCTGAGTCCAATGTACGACTGCCGCTTCGTCACACCACTCGAGCAGCTTTGGCATGGCGCTGAGATGTGAGCCAGAAGTGCGAAACGCATTCATCACCGCCTCCTCTTCCCAGGCCGTCACCGTCCAGAATGCATTTCGCGCCTCGCGTAATAGCTTGCCACCCAGAAAACCAGAGGCGCGTTCCGTCTGCCGCACGGACTGGATCGCTCGCCAGACGAATGGAGGCAAATAGCGGATAGACCGAACCCGCAAGCGCGTCACGGAAATAAATACCATCCTGATTTTTTCTTCCCCCAGTGAGATTTGTATCATACCTACCCTCGCGGACAGGCTCCTCAAACGACGCGTCACTTGGCCTCTTTCGCGTCTCACGTCCAGTTACCTGGGCGAATTGCGCTCCATAGAGTGGAACCCTCACCAGCCTAAGAACTGCTTGCACCGGGGGCATCCATGAAAAAGAAGATATCCCTCTTCCTCAGTTTAGCAATCCTGCTGGGCTTCCAGGTCGGACACGCGAGAGACAAACACGCAGCTATCTCCACCAGAATACTTTCGGCAAGAACGATCTACGTGGATAACCAAACCAACGACGCCGAGCTACAGGATGACGCTCTCGTTGGCCTGAACAAATGGGGCCGCTTTGATATTGTGGACTCTCCACAAAAAGCGGACATCGTGCTGAGGCTTTTCGGCAGCAGCGTGGTTAAATTCGTCCCGGGCGCGGATCCCGCCGCCACCTACAACGCCAAACCTGTGAGCGCGAATCCCGAAGCCGGCGAAGAACTGGCCCCGCCAGGCTGCACGCGCATTACCGTGATCGAGCCGAAAAGCGGCACCGCGTTGTGGTCGGAAATAAGAAAAACGTCCAACGCGCAGGAAAAGAGCAAGCTGCTCGAAGGGCTGCACGACGCCGTCGACCAGCAGGAAAAGAATCACAGTAAGTAATGCTTGAAGCTGGAAGCAGAGTTTCTGGAAGGTAAAAAAGCGGAACGGTGGAAAGCACTGAATCAGCCGACGCGTTTTTCATTCCCTTTCGAGGCTTCGTCGAGCCAACGCTCTAGAACGGGTTGGTATTCCGCTTCCGTCTCGAGGAAAACCACGCCGGCGCCCATATTTGGCTGGGCGTAGACGATTTTTGACTTGGCCTGGAAGAAAGCGTCTCCCGCCGATATCTTGACGAGCACGAGAGTTCCCACGGGAAAAGGATTCATCATATCCAGATAGCAGCCGTAGAGGCTCAGCTCGCTGACGCGCGTGGCGATTCGCACATCCGATGTCTCCTCGATCAGCTCGGCGCTGGCGATGAACGTATATCTGGGCGTACGACGGCGTTCAGATCCCAATGAGTTGCCTCCGGAAAAATGCTCTTTTCCAATGGTACGACGGATTGCAGCAATGTTGTTCGCCAGTCGCCCAAATCATAACTAGTGGAATTCGCATGCGCTCGACCGGCTTAATTCCGCCGGTCGAGCAATTCGACGATTAACAGAATAGGGCGACCCACAATTTCAAGACTGAGCTGCGACACCTTGTCCATCGTGTCGGCGCGGGGCTGGTGGTAGGATACCTGCCTCTGGAAACGGGGATGCTACCGAAAAGCGTGCTACGAATCGCGAGCCTCAACAATCCCAGATCGAAAACGGCCGAAACTAAGACGAACTCACAAGGAAAGCGGGTGGTTTCCGAGATGAAGAAGCTCATTTTCTTACTGTTGATTTCACATGGGGTGTTTGCCGTTGGGCTATTTGCGCAAGAGCCAGCGGAGAGCAAGGCGGATCAAGGCGAACGCCACGAATTCGTGATCGCGAATTTCAAGACGGAGAGCGGCGTCGTCTTGCCGCAGGCGCGCGTCGTGTACGGAACATACGGAAAGTTGAACGCAGCGAAAGACAACGCCGTGCTTCTGCCCTCTCACTACATGGCGAATTTCCATGGCTATGAATGGCTGATTGGAGCGGACAAAGCGCTCGATACCTCGAAGCTGTTTCTCGTGGCGACCGAATTGTTTGGAAACGGAAATTCCTCCTCGCCCAGCAACACGCCCGAGCCCTTTCACGGCCCTCGCTTTCCCGTGACGACCATTCGGGACAGTGTGGAAGCCGTTCACCGGCTGCTGACCGAGGAACTCAAAATCACGCATTTGCGCGCGATCATCGGTTTCTCGATGGGCGCACAAGCCGCCTTCCAGTGGGCCGTCAGCTATCCCGCGTTTGCAGACCGCATCGTGGCCACTTCCGGAACCGCAAAAACTTACGGGCATGGAATCGTGCGGTTGGAAAGTGAGATTACGGCCCTGACGACGGATCCCGTCTTCGCCAACGGCGATTACAAGGAACAGCCCAAAAAGGGGATCGAAGCATTTGCGATTGTGTGGACGGCGTGGCTCTTTTCGCAAGAGTGGTGGAGGAAGGAAATGTGGCGAGAAGGGGCAAAACCCGGAACCACTTTTGAAAGCTTCCTGAACGGCCTGAAAACGAATTTCATCCCGGGCGCCGACGCGAACAATCTGATTCTGCAGATGCGCACCTGGGAAAAACACGACGTCGGCACAACACCGGGATTTGACGGCGACTTCGAAAAGGCGCTGGGATCGATCAAGGTTCCTTTTTTGTACATGCCTTCGGAAACCGATTTGTACTTTCCGCTGTCCGACGCGAGGTATGAGTCGGCCTTCATGAAGACGGTGACGCTGAAACCGATTCCGTCATTGTGGGGACACCCGGCGGGAGCAGCCGCCGACCCCGCCGATGCAAAATTCCTGAACGAATCCATAGCCAAATTTCTTGCAGCGAATCATTAGCCAATGGCGATCCGTTGCGTGGAGCACAGCAACCTCGCGTTTAAGAAATCTCACTCGTCGCGCAGAGCCGCCGTCGGGTCGAGCCCTGCCGCTCGCCACGCGGGCAGCCAAGCCGCCACACTCGCGATGACCAGGAACACCAATGCCATCGTGACAAAAGTCGACTGGATCGGTGGCCTTAACGCCGACCAGCATCGTGTTCATGCCGCGCGTAAGGAAGAACGCAGCAAGGAGTCCCGCGACGACGCCGATGCCTGCAAGGCGAAGTCCTTGTCCCACCACAAGCTGGAAAATGTTCCTGGACTGCGCGCCCAAAGCCATGCGAATGCCGATTTCCGCGGTGCGCTGCCGCACGACCGTTGCGAGCACGCCGTAAAGTCCGACGCCCGCGAGCAATGCCGCAATCACCGCGAACGATCCGATGAGCAGCAACGAAAATCGCGTACCGCTTTGCGCTTTCTCCACTACCGCATCCATGGGCTGCAGGTCGGTGATCAAGTAGTGCGGATCCAACTCCTTTATCGCAGCGCGAACGTCTGTCCGCATTTTCGACGGGATCAGCGCCGATTCGCAGCGCCCAGTGATCCGTCGCGCCGGCACCGACATACGCGTCGGTAAAATAAACCTGCTCGCGGCCCGGCTCGCTGAACGATACGCCGCGCTCGTGCGCGACCACGCCAATGATCTCCACCCACACAGGTTCCGGCGTTTGGATGCGAATCAGAATGCGCCTGCCAATCGGCCGACTGGCCGGGATACGCGCGATCCGCCAGTATTTTATCCATCACGACTTACGTGCGGCCGGGCTGGTTGTCTTCTTCGGTGAACGTGCGGCCCTCCAGCAATTGCGTGCCCATCGTCTCGAAATAGCCGGGAAGCACGATCAAAGGATCGGTCGCCTTAAATTTGCTCGCGTCTGTAAGCGCTTCCTCGGTGCCCCAGCGAATCGGGCTGTACCCACCTGTAAGCGGAAATGGACTTGCGGCGGTTACGCTTTGCACTCCGGGAATGGCGCGCAGGCGCTCTTCGAGCTGGCGAGTGTCTGACGGCGCGTTCTTCAGGCGTCTGCAGAAAACGATCGGACTGCACTTGAAAGGTGAGCAGCCCATGCGGATGAAAACCGGGATCGATGCGCTGCAATTCCAGAAAACTGCGGACCATCAGCCCCGAGCCGATGAGGAGCACGTAAGCGAGAGCGACTTCGAGACCCACCACGATCTTGCGCGAAAGTCCGCCGCTGGCTAGTCCTTCGTTGCGGCTGGTGCCGCGCAGAACCAGCATCACGTCTGGACGAGCCGCGCGCCAAGCCGGCGCCAGCCCGAAAATTGCTGCGGCTATCAGGCTCAAGATGACCGTGAAAATCAACACGGTCGAATCAATCCGAATGGTATCGAGGCGCGGGAGATGCGCCGGAGCGATGGCGAGCAGTTCGTGAATTCCCAGCCACGCGATGGCGAGACCGCCCAAGGCGCCGATGGCCGCGAGCAACAACGCTTCGGAGAGGATTTGGCGGGCAAGATCCCACCAACTGGCGCCGATAGCCGAACGAATGGCAAGTTCGCGTTCGTCGCAACGAACCCCGCACCAACAAAAGATTCGCCACGTTGGCGCAGGCAATCAGCAAAAGAAAAATCACGGCTCCCATCAGCGCGAGAATTGCGGGACGCACTTCGGAGACGAGATGCTGCCGCATCGGCTCGACGCGGATGGCATATCCCGCAGTATTTTCAGATCTTGAAATTTTTGCGTGCCTCAGCGGCGACCTGATCGGCGGCAGCTTGCGCGCGTCCGATGGTGATGCCCGGCCGCAATCTGCCGATCACATGCATCGAGACACCGTATTTCTTGCGCGGCGTCGTAACCGAGGCGATTCGCAAGCCAAATATCGGGCGCGGCTTCCAAATCCGCGGACGGCGGAAAATAAATCTGAAAGTGGGGCGCGAGGACTCCGACGATTCGCGGGCTGAACGGTTTCCCTTTATTTAAGGATTGCCCGATCACTGCGGGATTCGAGCCAAACTGCCGCTGGAAATACTCGTAACTGATGATCGCCATTATCGGCAAGCGCTGCCGGCGGCGTTCCCGATTGCGCTCCGGGCGCAGGCGGAGGCGGCTGTGGCTGGCCATCCTCGTCGGAAAAATCACGGCCAAATACGATTTGGGCGCCCACAAGTCGAAAATAGTTCGCCGTCACGAATCGCCAAGTGCGACCCGCTCCGGCGTGCCGTCATCACCGCTCAATGTAATCGGAAATGTGTAAACTCCCGCGATGCCTTGAAATTCGTTTTTCGTCGCTTCGCGCATATCGATAAAATTTGCGTTGGACCAGGGGAAGTCCTTGACGCCGCGATTGCGCATGTCGGTGGGAAGAATGACGAGCTGATCGGGATTTTTATAAGGAAGGGGGCGCAGCAGCACGGCGTTAGTAACGCTAAAGATCGCCGTGCTGGCCCCGACGCCCAAGGCGATCGTGATCGCAGCTGTAAGCGCGAAGACCGGACTCTTGCGCAGCGTTCGCCCGGCGAATGCCAGATCGCGTAAAAACATTGTTGCACCTCACCTGGGGTGATGCGGAGCTAAGAATACTACCTTCGTTCCTTCTTCGCGGTAGAATCGCGCTATGGCAGACCGCACAAGAGCGAGAGAACTGGCCGCGGAGTATGCCCGCAAGGGCGATCCTACCGGTTGGTTTGAAGTGCTTTACAAAGAGTTCGAAGAGGGCAAGAGCGTTGTCCCGTGGGCGGATCGCGGAGCCAACTCCAGTCTTGTTGCATTTTGGCGCGTATATCCTCAAGCAACCTCCGGCAAAACGGCGCTCGTTATTGCCAGTGGACTGGGCGATGACGCGGAACAATTGGCTGCATGGGGATTCGCCACGACGGCTTTTGACATTTCGGAAACCGCCATACGAACAGCCCGCAAGCGATTTCCGGAAACTAAAGTGAACTACCGCGTTGCCGACTTATTTGAGCCTCCCGCCGAATGGCAACGGAACTTTGATTTTGTGTTCGAAGCCAACACCATCCAAGCGCTGCCCGTCGAGCTCCGTTCGCAGGCCATTCAGAATATTGCGGCGTTTGTGCGGCCGGCAGGCAAGCTGCTGGCAATCGTCCGTGGGCGGGAGGAAAACGAACCGCTGGGAGGGCTTCCCTGGCCGCTGACTCGCGCGGAGATGAATGAATTTATTCGCGCCGGCCTCGCGGAAGAAAGCTTCGAAGAATACTTTGACAACGAAGACCCACCCGCGCGAAGATTCCGAGTCCTGTACACCAGACCATAAGAAACGAAACGTCTGTTGAGTGTCACGAGGGGGAATCTTGCGCGATAAAATAGGCCTGAAAGTTGGTGTCAAAGACCCGCTGCGGTCGAGAAGACGTATTCCGAGCCTTGGAATTGCAACATTTGTTGCACTCGCCGCAATAACCCTGCTGAGTGCCATGCTTCCTCTGCGCTCGAGAGCACAAGCTACTCCAGCCGGCGACCTCGCCGGAACGTGGAAGGGCGAGCTCGGCCAAGGCGCCACAAAGCTCCACATCGTTCTGACCATCACAAAATCCGCGGACGGCGCTTTCTCCGGCCAACTCAACAGCGTGGACCAGGGCTCCGTCATTCCCATGGAAAACATCACGCTGAAAGGCGAGGCTGTGCGCTTTGAAGTGAAAGCCGTTGGCGGCGTCTACGAAGGCACCCTGAATGCCGCGCGAACCGAGTTTGCAGGCTCCTGGACGCAAGCTGGCACTCCAGCGCAGCCGATCACATTTGTTCGCAATACCGAAGACGTCGCGCAAAAACCCGTCGAGGGGCCAAAAGAAAAACCAATCTCCACGTTTGTCGACGTTGTCGTCCCCATTGCCCCCACGGCCTTCAAAGCTGACGGCAAGTGGCACCTCGTCTACGAATTACATCTGAACAATATGGACCGCTGGGATTACAAGTTGACGAAAGTCGAAGCCCTCTCGGGCGACGCGGCCGCTCGCTCGCTTGTTTCCTACTCCGGTGCGGAGCTGGACGCGGCAATGTCTCGCCCCGGCCAGCCCGGCGTCACGGAAAAATCGAAGCTCGCCGGCGGATCGATGGCCGTCGTTTACATGTGGGCGACCGTCGATACCGAAAGCGCCGTCCCCTCCACGATTCGTCAGCGCTTGACCGTAAAAATCGGAACCTACCCCGAAGAGATGACCGTCGAGACTGCCGCGATTCCCGTGGGGCGCGGCCCCATCGCCATCAGCGCGCCGCTTCGCGGTGATCACTGGCTCGCGGGCAACGGGCCCTCCAACACTTCCGGCCATAGAAAGGCCCTGATTCCCATCGACGGGCATGCCGCCATCGCGCAGAGGTTTGCAATCGATTGGGTGAGGTTGCGCGATGACGGGAAGACCTTTCATGACGATGAAAAGGACAACAAAAATTATTACGCCTACGGAAGCGACGCACTGGCCGTGGCGGATGGCGTCGTGACCGAAGTCAAAGACGGAATTCCCCAGAATGTTCCGGGAATCAATTCGCGAGCGGTGCCGATTACTCTGGAGACCGTGGGCGGCAATCACGTCATTCTGGATATTGGCGGCGGCCATTTCGCGTTTTACGCCCATTTGCAACCCGGCTCGCTGCGCGTCAAGCTCGGCGATAAAGTCCGCCGCGGCCAAGTGCTTGGGCTGGTCGGCAATTCCGGAAACTCCACCGAGCCGCATCTGCACTTTCACATCGAAAACGGAAGCTCGCCACTTGGCGCCGAGGGCTTGCCCTATTCACTGGCATCATTCGAAGTCGTGGGAAACGGCTGGGGTTGGAAACCGGCGGATGCAAAAGGTCCAGCAGAAGTTCACAAGAATGAAATCCCAACGGAAAACGAAGTCGTGAATTTCACGGACAAGCCTTAGTGGAACTCGTGATGCCGGAAGCGCGGGATCGACACTCTAGCGCGATCCGTCCAAATTTGCGCCGACAATTCTGGCGCGAGCGATCTTCTGCTCGGCTCCGCTTCGGTAGTGCACCAGCAATTCCGCAGGGCGCCGAAAAAACATCTTTTTCACATCGGCGTCCAGGCGGAAACTAACCTCCAGACTCCCCACGCTCTCTGGTTGTATAGTCAACGGGGACGCCCCGGTTCGACGGGAATCCCCCGCAAACGTCTTGCCTTGGGCAAGCAACTCGACTTCGGTGACGACAATTGGTGATTCCGAGTTGTTAGTAACAGTGATGTCCGGATCGTACCATGTCTCGCCGACGAGTTGACTCACCGTCCTGACCGAGACGACTACCATTTCGGCAGGAGCAGAACCACTGGCGCGACCCTTGCCCGGATAACTCGCCTGACGGACGATCATGCCGGGATCGCACGCGACCATCAACAATTGCGTTGCAATCAGAATAATTCCTGGAGCTCGCGATAGTTTAGCTCTTCCCATCTCGACCATCGGCCGCGGTGATGTAACGTACGCCGGCTTGTGGTGAAGAATAACTGAAGTTAAACCTCGGAGCACTGGACAAATATTCCTGTGCTTCTAGGCCTGCGGACCTAAACTATTTTGACGGCTCTTTTTTGTGCAGCGTCGAGCACGCTGTCAGCGCCGTATTTGGATCGACCGCGCTGTCGCCGGCTTCGATCAGCCGAATCACGCCCTCTTTGTCGATGACGATGTTGGCTCGCAAGGCCCACTCATACGTTTCTTTCTGGACGTCGTAGCCCTTCAGAATGCCGTACGAAGTCAGCATTTTGTGGTTCATGTCGCTGAGAAGCGGAAAGCTGATATTGATTTGCTTGGCGAAGGCGGCGTTAGCTGCGGGACTATCCATGCTAATGCCGAATACTGCTGTATCTGAGGTGTCGATCTTACCGGAGGCGATTCCAGCCTGGACCGCCTGAAGTTGTTTCGTTCAACCGCCGGTGAAAGCCAGGACGTACACGGCCAGAAACACGTTCTTTTTGCCGTGAAAGTCGCTGAGCTTTACAGTCTTCCATTCGTCGCTGAGCAGCGTGAAGTCTGGCGCGGTGTCGCCCACCTTCAGCGTCATCTTCGCCATTTCTGGTTTTTGCACCTCTTGCGCCAACGGCGGAGCCACCGGCGTAGCGGCCAGCAAAACCAGTAATGCCAAGGCACGTTTCATTCGCTCTCTCCTGTTTTTAAGTCAGCTTGCGGAACAGCCAACGGACACACACTACCAACTGTTATGACCACTGAACACCAAAAAATATTCCTGCGCCTTATCAGAATTAGCGCCACATTGTAGGGGCGGGGCTTGCCCCGCCCTCTTGCCACGCAAGCGCTTCAGGGAACATCGCGGGTGCTCTTCGCGTATGTAGGTTGGACGGGCAAAAGCGCGAGTGAAACAATAGAGGCCATGCCTCGTCCTATAGATATCCTCGGGAAGCGAACGATGAAAGTGGAGGGTGGAATGAAAAATCATGCGAGTGGCTGGCGGGGCGTGACCCGCAAGAACGGCATCCAGGCAGCTTGGATGGGCGCGGCATTGTGCGGAGTGCTGACTTTGGCGGCGATTGGGGCTGTGGGGCAGGAAAAAGACAAGAGCGGCGTCAATGTCACCGTGACGAGCAAGGATGGGAGCGACGTCGGCGGGCTGGTCATTAGCGCTCAGGCAACGGCAAAAGAGGCGGGTCTGCCGCTTTACCCCGGCGCGAAGCCCTACAAAGAGGACAAGGACGACACGACCGCGGGGAAATTCGGCCTGTGGGGAGGCTCGTTTGGCTTCAAGGTGGTGCTTTTGAAAATGGAGTCGAATGATTCACCGGAAAAAGTCGCTGCTTATTATCAGAAGGCGCTAGCGAAATATGGGGCCGTGCTGAATTGCAGCGACGCTTCAAAGGGTCGCAATGACAAGGACAATGACGATTCCTCGAAAAAGCTTACGTGCGAAAACGACCATCCGGAGGCCGGCGGGATGCTGTTCAAGGTCGGCTCGAAAGAGAAACAACACATCGTGAGCGTGAAGCCCAACGGGACCGGCTGCATTTTTAACATCGTCTACCTCGAGGCGCGCAGCGAGGACAAGACTCCGGCTTGATGACCGGCACGATCCAGAAGCGAGTGCGTTTGCGGAGTGGCTTCTCCGTGGGGGCGGGGCGTGTCGTTGCGATGTTGGGCCTTACATTCGGCGTCGCTGCAGGCCACGCGCAAGAGCCCATACGCGTCAAAGTAAATTTGGTAAGCGTGGCCTTTGTGGCGCGCGATGCGAACGGCGCCTTGGTGGATAATCTCACTCAATACGATGTGGACGTTTTCGAGGACGCGGTTCCGCAGAAAATAGCCTTCTTTTCGCGTAGTTCCGATGTGCCTCTAACGCTCGGCGTCGTAGTGGATGCGAGCGGAAGCCAGGATCATTTTTCCAAACAGCACAAAAATGATTTGGAAGTTTTCTTCAAGGACGTTTTGGGTCCTAAGGACCGGGTGTTTTTGGTCGGCTTTGGCAACCACATCCGGCTGGTGAGCGATTTTTCTTCGTCGGGCGGCGGGCTGATGGATGAGTGGAAAGCCTACCAGAAATCCAACAAACATTTCCCGCTGCTGGGACCAGATGACGATCGCGATCTGGGAACGGCATTCTACGATTCCATCTATTATTCGGTCACCGAAAAATTGGCCAAGGAAAATGGCCGGCGCGCGATCCTGCTTTTCAGCGACGGAGAAGACAACTCCAGTTCGCACGACATGATGACCGCCATCGAGACCGCGCAAAGCGAAAACGTGGTGGTCTACGCCATCCGTTACACGGACAAAGAACACGGCAAGCTTACGCCGCGCAACAAATACGGCATCAGCGTGATGGATCGCGTCGCCCGCGAAACCGGCGGCGCGCACATCGACGCCGAAACCACCGACGCCCACGTCTATTTCCGACAAATCGCAGAAGAGCTGAGAACCTCCTACGAACTGGGCTATTACCCGACGGATCCGTTGAAGGATGACGCCTTCCGCAAGATCGTCATCAAGCCTAAACACGAGGGGGTGAAAGTGCGAGCCAAGACAGGATACTTTTCGAGATAATTTTTGATGACCGTGGAACTCTCGCAGACGCCCCCCAGGCCATTAGAAGTTGAGATCCTTCTTGGAGGGATTTTCCAGGGATGGCTTTTATGAGTGTTAAAGTGATGGAATGGGTGCCATTTCGTTTTTGAATATCATCTTTTTGGTGTTGGGCGGAATTCAAGGTGGAGGGAACGAGAAGCTCCCCCAAGAATTTCCTGCCATGAGATCGGCCCTTTGCGACAAGGCAAGCGATTTTATAGAAACCGGGTGCAGAGTCTGCCCGAAATTCATGGCCGAGGGCTCTAACTTAGGGTTACACGGCGGTTTGGGAATAAATGGCGTTTTGTTTGGGAGTTTTACGGCCGCCGGCAAAACTGAGGCTCTCTTATTAGGTTTTGGCTGCTTTGCCCACGCGGATGGCTTTGCTAGCTCCTTTCTTCTCCGCAAGGAGCAAGGCTCGTGGTGGAGACTGACCTTTTTCCATAATGACGGCCCGGTGGGAATCTGCCAAAAGATACCCGGACAGGGCGATAAGCGCGATCTTCTCATCTGCACCCAAGAGGATTGGGGGGCGGGCGCTATCAGCGTGATAAGTTTTGACTACTTTGGAGCAGTGAAAACACAATCAGTGCTGGTTCAGACCTGGACATTCCCCTTCAGGTCTGTCGAAAAACAAAAGCATTGTTCCTCTCTGCAAGCAAACGTCAAAAAGGTTTCTTTCGATTCCATTGAAATTTCGATTTTTCCGAATTCCTTTGATGCGGACCCCCCGATCGTATGCTCTGACGAGAGTGACGGTACTACTTCCACAATTTCCAACTCCAATAAAGTTGAAGCGACGGCGGTCTTTATCCGTAATGGCGATGACTTCGCCCCGGATGAAAAGACGAAGAAGCTCCTTTCGGAAGTTGCGAAGAGCCACTGAGGCGCATGGAGCCTGCGAAAGTTTCTTTGGGACGATCACGTGAGTCGCTCTTAACTCTCCAGCACGACTCGCGGTGCCCCGCTTGCAGTTTGGACGAAGCAGGACGAGCGACCCGTTTCGCCGTCCGGCGCACGCCCGCCAAAAACGGCGGTCCCTATCTGAGATAGCCCCAGTTGTGGAGTTTGTCGGAGTCCTCGACCCAGCGGTCGCCGATGTCGGTACGGTAGTACATGTTGGCGATCATGATGTTTTTGATGCGCGAATAGACTTGGGCCTGGGCCTGCAACATGGTCTGGCCAATACCGACGACCACAAGAACTACGCCGCTCGTGCCGGCGATGAGCCACTGGCCTTTCACTTCTTTTACATCTTCGATGTGGATGCCGTCGAAATTCGGTTTCTTTAGAACGATGGCGCCATTTTTCGAGAAGGACTCGAACGTAGGCTCATCATCGAACGGAAACGGCGGGACGACGATGCGAACACCGATTTGAAAGCCGCTGCGCGTGCGCCACTTGGGGTCGGCGCCAGTAGCCAGTTCCCAGAAGAGATCGCTGATGGGCGTAAGCATGCCTTCCTGCTGGATGCTGATCGTCGGATAGCCGAAACGGCTCGTGAATTCGAGCGGATAGATACCGTTGTTGTTCACGATGCAATTTAAATCGATGTAGCCAACATAACCTTCCTCAGCGAGCTTGGGCTCCATTTTGAGAAGCGTCTGATGAAAGAGGCGGTTGGGCTCGCTCCAGAACATGGAAGTGCCCATTTCGCCCGTAGGCGGACCGATGTTGCCAGGGAAGAGTTTTTTGTGCTCGAAATTGATGTTGACGGGAGTGATGAATTTTTTGCCGTTGAAGAAAGCGCCGACGGCGACTTCCACTCCCGTGACACGGCGCTGCAACTGGAACACTTTAATCTCGTCAGAAAAGGCGCGCTTATAGGCTTCGAGCATGCGCACGACGTCGTCGCCGTCTTCTTCCTCGCCAACAAAGAGCCTTCGTTTGACGTTTTGCGCTTCCCCGCTGGGCTTGATGACGTAGCGGTCGGGATTTTTCATGACGAATTCGATGGCGGGATCGAACGAATCGAAATCCTGATAAGGAATGATGTTCACGCCGGCTTTTTTCAGCTCTTCCTGCCCAAAGGAACGATCGTCTTCAAGCCGATCGGTGTATTCCGTGCCGCCGATGACGGGTTTCCCCGCGGCGCGTAGCGCGTGGGCTTTGGCGCCCTGGCCCAGGGTGTCGTCGAATACGATGATATCGGCCCACTTGGCGTCGCGTTCCCAGTCCTTGGATTTGGGAACGAAGCCGTCAGCGATGTCGCGCTCTTTTTCGGCCTCGATGTAGTAGCGAACGTCGTGGCCTTCCTTGAGAACTTGCCAGGCGATGTCGCCGATGAGACCGGAAAGCGAAACGAAGAGAAATTTGCGTTTGTCCATTTAGATCAGTGGGCGGCTGGCCGCGGCTCCTCGGAAGCGTGAACGCCGTATAGTAGCGATGGGCAGCGGGATCATTGTTACATTTCGTTAAAAATTATAGTAGCGCGGGCATGGGGCCAGGCAACCCCGAGGGACCAAAGTGTGCATCACAGGGGGTAAGAACGGCCTGGCGGGACCTGTCCTTGGGGACAAATTTCTTGCTCCACCTGGCCTTTCGTTCAGGTTATACTTGCTCGTTCCCGCCGGTGGAAGTGCTGAGATGTCCAGGCCTGTACTGGGGTGGTTTCCAGCGGGCGTGGTCCAAGATTACGGCGAGGAACCCGACATTTGCGAGAGAGGTGAAGTTTGGGCCGAACTGTAAGCTGTGCAACCTCAAAGCTATACGTTACCGGAAAAGATCTAGCGCTCTGTGTTATGGGGGCGCTATTTTTGCTGGGAGCAACGACGTGCAGCGCGCAAGTCACCCAGATCTTCCATAAGAAGAAAAAGATCGATAAGTCGACGAGCGTGGACAACAACGCGCAGCCGGACAAAATTCTGTATGACAGGGCTGTGGATGATATCAAGCACGGCCGGCAGGAAGTCGGTCGGCTGAATATGCAGACGCTCATTAACACCTACCCTGACAGCGAATATCTGGCTAAGGCCAAGCTGGCGATCGCGGACTCCTACTACAAAGAGGGTGGAACCTCGAACCTCGCCCTAGCCGTCTCTGGTTATAAAGACTTTGAAGTGTTCTTCCCTTTCCTGCCCGAAGCGACCTACGCGCAGATGCAAGTGGCCATGACGCATTACAAGCAGATGGACAAGCCGGATCGGGACAGAACGCATGCGCTGGCGGCTGAGGAAGAGTTCCAAACTTTTCTCCAAAAATATCCGAACGATCCGTTGGCGCCACAGGCGCAGCAACACCTGCGAGAAGTGCAGGAAGTTCTGGCGGAAGGCGACTACCGCATCGGTTACTACTACTACCTTAAGAACGACAAGAGAGCAGCGGCAGCAAGACTGTTGACGGTGACGAACCGCTATCCGCTGTACAGCAAGTCGGACCAAGCCCTGTGGATGATGGGCGACATCTTCGAGCGAAGCGAGCACAAAGAAGTTGCCGCGCTGTATTACTCCAGAATCGTGAAGAATTATCCGTTGTCGAATTTGGCGCCGCAAGCCAAGAACAAGCTGAAGGCGGCCGGCGTGCCCATTCCACAGGCTGATCCAAACGCTGTTGCATGGATGACAGCGGAGCAGAATGCGCCAAGACCAAAAACGCCCTTTATTAAGAGGCCGTTATCGTTGGTGAAGAACGGGCCAAATGGAGAATTTCTAGCAGCCGCGAGAACCGGCGCTCCCCAAATGGAGCCGGAATCCGACTCGATGTCCGCGGGGGACCTGCTGACACCCGGTGGAAAATCGGCGACAGGAGCCGGGAGGCCTGGAACGGCGCTTGTGGGAACGGTAGTCCCAGGACAGAGCGGGACAACGGATTCCACGAGCAATTCCGAAAGCGTAGCTCCTGCCGGTACAGAAGCGCCGGCAACCGCTCCAGCAACGAGCGAGGCGCCCAAGGAAGCGGGCACAGAGCCGGCGCCCGCGGCCCCAGCACCGGCACCGGCGGCTGTGGCACCAGCAACTGCAAGCCCGGCGACTCCTAGCGCCGCCGTCAACGACGAGGCTGCGAAGAATCCTGCGGCAGCGTCCGAAGCGAAGACCGATGCCACGACAACAGGAACCGAAGCCAAGAGCGACGCGAACGCTGCAGGTACGGCGCCGGCAGCGGATGCGGCGAAAACCGGCGACTCGCAGAGCGGTGGCGATTCCAAAAAAGAATCGAGCAGCAAGAAGAAGAAGGGACTGAGGAAGTTAGTACCCTGGTAGATTGCACCAAGAAATTAGCGGATGGTTTTGAGGGGTGCAGCCAGGGCTGCACCCCTCTCTTTTTAGTAAAGAAAGCCTCCGGGAAGCTGCCGGGAGGG
The DNA here is from genome assembly GCA_963804545.1 of uncultured Acidobacteriota bacterium. Taxonomy (GTDB): domain Bacteria; phylum Acidobacteriota; class Terriglobia; order Acidiferrales; family UBA7541; genus Acidiferrum. The sequence continues at coordinate 259,602 of CAWDQW010000002.1, read as the reverse complement.
CATATTCATTTCCGACACACGGGTACCGCGAGGAGATTGACGCACAATACGCCGGGTGCTCCAATACTGTGGAGTCTTAATGAACAGTCGACCGCGAGTTGGTCGATGTTTTTGATCGACTGCAATGCGGTCAATTTTTGAAGGCACCGCAGAGCGGTCGAATTTTAAAACGGCCGTGAAGCGGTCGGATTTTAAGGCGGCCGCGAAGCGGTCGACATGCCAGACACGGGTGAAGTATATCCGGAGGAAGCTTAGTGGCCAGGATTCTCGTCGCCGACGATAACAGCAACATCCAGAAGATGGTGGGGCTCGCCCTGAAGGATCAGGGAATCGACGTCGTTGCCGTTGGCAACGGTGAAGCGGCGGTCCGAAAGATTTCCGATATCCGTCCGGACCTCGTCCTCGCGGATGTGTTCATGCCCGTTCGCAATGGATACGAAGTTTGCCAGTACGTAAAATCAGACAGCACGCTTGCGCACATTCCGGTGATTTTGCTGGTGGGCGCATTCGATCCGCTAGATGAACAAGAAGCGCAGCGAGTGGGCGCGGACGGAGTACTGAAGAAACCATTCGTGCCGCCGGATCCGTTGATATCGATGGTAAAGTCCGCGCTGGCGCGAGCCGGCGTTTCGATCGGCGGAGTGGCGCCTCCACCGCCGGTCGTGGAAGAACCGATACGCGTCGCAGAGATGCTGACGCCGCGAGCCATATCCTCTCCCCGCGCGGTTCCGAATATGGGGACGCTCGCAGCCGTTCCGGAATTTCCATCGATCGAGAGCGAGCCAGTACAGGAAGAGCTGGCCGGGGCGCCAGCACCCGTGAAGATTGACGCAGGATCGCAGCCGCTGGCGTTCGGGAGCCTGCTGGAGTCGCCGGTAACGGAGCAGGAAGAAGATCCCGGAGAAGCGACGACGGCGAGGCCGCAATTGGAGCGCGACTGGAGTTCGGGCGATAAGGAAGACGAGGTCGAAGAGGAAGAAGAGGAAGCACAGAGCGCATCCTGGCGGCGCGACGCGGGCGACGCGATGGGAGAAGAAGAGGAAGCAGCCACCGGCCCCGTGAAAGATTGGCGCGAAACGGCGTTCTCGGAAGCGCCAGCGCGCAAAATGAGAAACGATTCCTGGGCGCCGCAAAAGGAGATTTCCAGATTCGAAGAAGCGGCAGAAACCGAGCAGAGCGTTGGCGCTATGGTGAAGGATGCTCCGGCGGCGGAATCGCACGTGATGGCCTCGCCCGCCGCACCCTTTACAGAAGACGCGTGGGCAGCCGCGCTGAGCCACAAGACCGCGGTGGAAGCAGCGACGATGGAAGCACCTGCACCTCTGAAAGAGGAAGTCCGGGAAGTGTCGCTGGCCCAAGTTCAGGCAAAGGCTCAGCCAGAGGTTCCAAGCAGCGCACCGGCAATCGTAGCGCCACCTCCGGAACCTGAAAAACCAGCGACAGCGAGTTCGTGGTTCTCCGCTGTGTCTAGTCCCTGGGACGCGGAAGTGCAGAAAGCCAGCCGGCTAGCATCAACCTGGGATACGCCCGCAACGGGGACCCCTGCGGAGAGTGCTCCTTCGGCCAGTGTGGCGGCTGAGACATCCGTCTACGGGGGTGCCAATGAAGAGTTCGTGAAAGAGGACCCAGCGGCGACAGTTGATGCGCTTGCACCCGTTTTGAGCGACGAGGCTAAGGCCAAGGTGGTAGAGGCGGCGCTGCCCGCAGCCACAGTGGAAGCGATACGAGAAGAAGCCCACCAGGTTGCGGAAACCGTCGGCCAAGAAGCCCCGGCAGCGGCTACTACCGCAAAGACCCCCGAACCAAGCATGGAAGATATGGTGGCAAAAGTTCTCGCCAAGATGAACCCGGACATGTTGCAGGCGGTAACCCGAGATATCCTCAAGAACGTCGTGGAATCAATGGTTCGCGACGAGATGAACGCGAAGAAGCAGTAGTTCCCTCCCCCTAGAGGAAAACTTGCAGGTGCAGTTGGTGATCTAAGTTGTGGCGGTCCGGCTGCTCTGTGAGAGCTTGGGCCCTTAGATGCTTCCGTGTACCCCCCGGGGTGTCCAGAAAGTATGAAGTAAATGCATGAAACGAATGGAGTTGCGGGCGTTTCTGCGTGTTGCATGTTTACTCGCTGTGGAAAAAGATGGAACGGTTTGGGCGAAACTAGCGGCAGAGAGCAGTCTCCATAAAAGCAAAACGCCAGCGAAACGCTGGCGGGCATGGAAGGAAGCAAAGTATTAGCTAGGTTCTATTATACGCTCGAAGTAACTGTTTGTCAAGGACCAAAATGGGAATTTTGGATGCGAGGCGTTAGCTTGGGGGTTCTAAGGTGCCGACCCACTAGAAAATTGGGTGGGGAAGGCGCTGGGCTTGAATTGACGGAGTTGGTTTTTGCCCCGTATAGTCGAAGATTACTCTTGAGGATTTGTAACGGCTGGCAAGCATGCACGGACCGAAGAGGGCGGGGCAAGCCCCGCCCCTACGAGTGTGAGCGGGGCTTGCGGTAGGTCGCGAAAATACGAAGGGCGGAGATGCGTTCCTGATGGCGAGAGAGATTGCCAAAGCTTATGAACCGCAGCAGATAGAGCCTCGCTGGGCGGAGTATTGGGTTAAGGAGACAGCTATTTAAGGCGGACCCGAGTGCGCCTGGACCGGTGTTTTCGATCGTGATTCCGCCGCCGAACGTGACGGGCTCGCTGCACATCGGGCACATGCTGGAGCACACGGAGATCGATATCCTGACGCGCTGGCACCGGATGCGTGGGTACAACACGCTGTTCTTGCCGGGGACGGACCATGCGGGGATTTCAACGCAGCGCGTCGTCGTGAAACAGCTGATGGATCAGGGGATTGATTACCAGAAGCTGGGGCGCGAGGAGTTTGAGAAGAGAGTTTGGGCGTGGAAGGCGGAGGCAGGCGGGCAGATCACCGCGCAGATGCGGGGATTGGGGAAAGCTGCGACTGGTCGAGGGAGCGGTTTACGCTGTCGCCGGAAATGTCGCGGGTGGTACGCAAGGTTTTCGTACAACTTTATAACGAGGGATTGATTTATCGCGAGACGCGGCTGGTGAACTGGTGCCCAGTGTGTTTGACGGTGTTGAGCGATCTAGAAGTGAACCACGAAGAGCGGCAGGGAAATTTGTGGTACATCCGCTACCCGGTGGCAGGGACGAAGGAATTTGTGGTGGTGGCAACCACGCGGCCGGAAACGATGCTGGGCGACACGGCGGTGGCGGTGAATCCCGAGGATGAACGGTACGCGGGGCTGGTGGGCAAGAGCGTCGTGTTGCCGTTGATGAATCGGGAGATTCCGATCATTGCGGATGCGATGGTGGACCGGGAGTTTGGGACGGGCGCGGTGAAAATTACGCCTGCCCATGATCAGAATGACTTTGAAGTGGGCAAGAGGCATAAGCTCGCGGAAATTGACGTGATGACCGATGACGGGCACATGAATAAAGCGGCGGGAACGTATGCGGGGCTGGACCGGTTCGTTGCGCGCAAGAAGATCGTGGAGGATTTGAAGGGGCTGGGTCTTTTGGAGAAGGTGACGGACCACGTTTCTGCGATTGGGATTTGCGAGCGGAGCAAGACAATTGTCGAGCCGCGGATCTCGACGCAGTGGTTTTGCGCGATGAAGGGACTGGCGGCGCCGGCGCTGCGGGCGGTGCGGGAGTACGAGCCGGGAAAAGAAAATACGATTCAGATTGTGCCGGACAACCGGCGGCAGGAGTTTTTGAACTGGCTGGACAATATTCGGGATTGGACGATTTCGCGGCAGCTTTGGTGGGGACACCGGATTCCGGCCTGGTATTGCGGAGATTGCGAAGCGCTGATTGTGGCGGAAGAAGCGCCCGCGAAGTGCACGAAATGCGGATCGGGAAAATTGCGGCAAGATCCGGACGTGCTGGATACGTGGTTTAGTTCGGGACTTTGGCCGTTTTCGACTTTGGGGTGGCCCCAGAAGACGGCGGATTTTGAGAAATATTATCCGACGAGTTTGTTGATCACCGGCTATGACATTTTGTTTTTCTGGGTGGCGCGGATGGCCATGCTGGGGATTCACTTCACGGGAAAAGTGCCGTTCCGGGTGGTGTATTTGCACTCGCTGGTAAGGACGGGCAGCGGCGAGAAGATGTCCAAGTCCAAGGGGACGGGGCTCGATCCGGTGGTGCTGAATCAGCAGTATGGGACAGATGCGATGCGGTTTTGCCTGGCGTCGATGGCGGCGCCGGGGACGGATATTATTTTGTCGGATGACCGGCTGGCGGGAGCGCGGAATTTCGCGAATAAGATTTGGAATGCGGCGCGGTTTTTGTTTATGAATTTGGATAAGTTTGAGCAGGGAGGGACGGGGATTGAGGAGTTGGCCTCGCCGGAAGTGCGGGCGGGGGCGCCGTATGCGTTCGATGGGAGCGTGCCGCTGGTGGATCAGTGGCTGTACTCGCGGCTGACGATCACGATTGAGACGGTTAACGAAGCGCTGAAGAATTACCGGTTTCATGAGGCGGCGCAGAACGTGTATCAATTTTTCTGGGGAGATTTCTGCGACTGGTACATCGAGTGGGTGAAGCCGGAATTGCAGAACGCAAATCGCGAACGAGCTGTGGTGGCATGGAAGAATTTGTTTGCGGCGTTCAATGATGCGTTGAGCTGCTGCATCCGTTCATGCCGTTTTTGACGGAGGAGTTGTGGCATCAGTTGCCGCAGGCGGCGGGAGCGAAGTCGATTGCGCTGGATCAGATTCCCTGCTCCGCGGACGCATTGGGCGAATGGTGGTAAAGAGATTGGACTGATGGAGACAATTCCAGATGATGCAGGAAATCGTGATCGCAGCTGCGGAATATCCGCGCCGACATGAAGCTCGATCCCAAAAAGAAGATCGCGGCCGAATTGTATAGTTCCGACGGGATGACGCGAGACGCGATCGAGCGATAGCAAGGACGGCATCGTACGGCTGGCAGTTCTTTCCGAGTTTGAGCGATTTCCGGCAAGCCGTTGGAGCAGGCGGGCGGGGCGGTGCGGTCGACGGCGGAGTTCGATGTTCGGATTGCGTATTCGGATGTGGTGGACGTGGAGGCGGAAAAGGCGCGGCTGAAGAAAGAGATCGAAGGATTGCAGAAGGCAATTTCGTCGAAAGAGAGCCAGTTGGGGAACGAGACTTTTCGCAGCAGGGCGCCAGAGAAGATTATTCGGGGTTGGAAGCGACGCTCGCGGAGCAGCGGATTGAGTTGCAAAAGATTGTGGAGCGATTAGGGCAGCTTAATTATGGCGGGAGCTGCGCGAGCGCGTTGGTTTCATAGGGACGCGGTCGGAGAAACCGGTACAGGCTATGAGGCTGTGCGCTTGAGGTACGCTTACACGGCGGCAGCAGGCTCAGAGGTAGGCTTAGTTTGCACAGACTGAAGTCTGTGCCACATCAATGGCTCAAGAAACCCTTCCAGGAACAACGGACAAGCGGTTGGCGGCGTTGCTGACGCTGCTGGCGGAGAACGCGACGATTGTGATCAGCGGAGCGCGGATTGCGCGGGAAATTGGTGTGTCGCGCTCGATGGTGTGGCAGTGGGTGCGGCTATTGCGCGGGCTGGGCGTGCGCGTGAAGGGGAAGGCGGGCGAGGGATATTTTCTTGAAAAAGTGCCGGATATTTTGACGCCGGACATGCTGCGGCAGAGATTGAAAGGAAGTCTATTCGGGAAGCGGATTTATCATTTTTTTAAGGTGGATTCGACGAACCGCGTGGCGCTGGAATTGGGGCACGCGGGCGAGCCGGAAGGCGCGGTCGTGCTGGCGGAGGAGCAGACGGCGGGCAAGGGGCGCGCGGGACGCAGCTGGCAGTCGGATAGGGCTGCGGGAATTTACGTGACGTTGCTATTGCGGCCTCGGCTGGCGCCGGTGCAAGCGCCGCTTTTGACCATGATGGCGGGACTTTCAGCGCAAGCCGCGATTCGAAGCGCAAACGGGACTCGCGCCGGACCTCAAATGGCCAAACGATTTGCTGATTAGCGGGAAGAAAGTGGGCGGGATTTTGACGGAGATGCACGCGGAGCCGTCGCAGGTACGGTTTGTGATCGTGGGCATCGGATTGAACGTGAACCAGGAAAAGTTTCCGGGAGAATTAGGAACGACAGCGAGTTCGCTGCGGCTGGAAACGGGCAAGCAGGTGTCTCGCCTGGAATTGCTGGTACGGTTGCTGCGAGAATTCGAGAACGACTACAATCACTTTCTGCGCGAAGGGCCGGGCAGCGTGACGCGGAAATTCGAGGCGGTCTCGAGCTACGCGCAGGGTAAACGCGTTCGAGTGACAAACGGGACGGAGAGTTTTGCGGGGACGACAGCGGGCCTTGGGCCGGAGGGATTGCTGCTGGTGAAGCGGGACGATGGGCAAGTGACGACGGTGATTTCGGGCGACGTGACGGAGGCGCGGTAGATGCTGCTGACGATCGATGTCGGGAACACGAATACGGTGCTGGGCGTTTTTCGCGGCGAGGAGTTGATTGCGAATTGGAGGCTGACGACGGCGCGGCAGCAGACGATTGATGAGTACGGCGTGCTTACGCGGAATTTGTTTACTTTGGCGGGTTTGGACCGCGACTCGATTGGCGGCGTGATTATCAGCTCGGTGGTGCCGCCGGTGAATTGGACGCTGGCGGAAATGTCGCGAATTTATTTTGGGCAGAAGGCGCTTTTCGTGGAAGCGGGCGTGAAAACGGGGATGGCGGTACTGGTGGATAACCCGCTGGAAGTGGGCGCGGACCGCATCGTGAACGGCGTGGCGGCATTTCACAAATATGGCGGGCCGTGCATCGTGGTGGATTTTGGGACGGCAATTACGTTCGATGCGATTTCGGCGCGAGGGGAATATTTGGGCGGAGTGATTGCGCCGGGGTTGGGGATTGCGTCGGAGGCACTATTTGCGCGGGCGGCGAGATTGCCGCGCGTGGAGATTAAGGATCCGGGAAAAGTGATTGGGACGAATACCGTAACGCACATGCAAGCGGGGCTTTATTACGGCGCGGTGGATATGGTGGATGGGATGTTGACGCGGATGAAGGCAGAGCTTAGCGGCGAAGTGAAAGTCGTCGCGACTGGCGGGCAAGCAAGATTGGTGGCGAAGGGTTCGAAACAGATTCAGGATACGGATGAATTTCTGACGTTGACGGGGCTGCGGCTGATTTGGGAGAAAAATCAGCCGACGGAAGCAGGAAAAAGCGCGCCGGCGAATCGCGGCAGCAGAGAGATGGCTCCCGCGAAAAAGGCGCAGAGATAATCGCTGAGGCGCGTCTGGGGCTTGCGCAACGCGGGAGTCCAGCAGGTTGCGCCACATTCTTCGCAATGGCCATTCACATGGACAGTTGGAACTACTTCAATTACTTCACGGAAATCGAGAATTATTTCTGGAAGAAGCGCGGGGCGCATCTGCTGGTGTCGCCGCTGGATTGGGCGATCATGGAGACGTGGCAGAAAGCGGGAGTGCCGCTGGACGCGGTGTTCAAGGGGATCGATCACGCGTTTGAAAGTTATCAACGATCGCGCCGCGGTGCGGGGAAGCCGCTGAAGAGTTTGGCGTACTGCACGGACGCCGTGCTGGAGGCGGCGCAAGAGCTATTGGAAGCGGCGGCGGGGAGCGCGCCGAAAAACGGAAACGCAGCAGCGAAAGAGCCATTTTCGCGGGAGGAGTTGCGAAAGTACTTTGCGAAGAATGCGGCGCAAATTGCTTCGGCGGCGGATGGCACGAGAACGACGAGTGCGGAGCTGGTCGAGCGATTGCGAGAGATTCGCGGAGTCGCTCAACGGAATGACGGCGATGCTCGATACACCCGGCACGCTGGACTTGGAAGATTTGGAGAGGCGGCTGACGATTTTGGACGACAAGCTGATGGCGCTGTGATGAGCTCTGCGAACGAAGAAATGATGCTGAAGATCCGGCGCGAGATGGATGGGCAGCTTGCGGCGTACAGGCGAAAAATGAAGGCGGAGCAGATTGCGCTGGTCGAAAAACAATTTTTGCAGAAGCGGCTGCTGGAGGAATTTCGCTTGCCACGGCTGAGTTTGTATTACTTTTCCTGAAGCACGTTTCCAGAAGCAATTACCTTTTCTTTCCACGCGAAAAATCGCAGAATGGGGTCTTACAAATATGTCTGACGAGTTACGATTATCGATTGAGAAGCTAGTGTACGGCGGCGACGGGCTGGGGCACGCCGACGGGAATACGGTTTTTGTGCCGTTCGTGCTGCCGGGAGAAGAAGTGCGGGCGGCGGAGAAGTCGAAGAAGAAAAAAGTGGTGTGGGCAAAGTTACTGGAGTGATGTCGGCGTCGAAAGATCGCGTTGCAGCGCCGTGCCCGCATTTCCAGACCTGCGGAGGCTGCCACTATCAGCACATCACGGCGGCGGAGCAAGTACGTTTAAAGAAAGACATTTTGCGCGAAACGCTTTCGCGGCTGGGTGGGATTTCCTGGGACGGGGAAATTCAGGACGCATACCGCGGAGCCTTATGGATACCGGAATCGCGCACAATGGGCGGTGAAGAGCGGGATGCCACGTGCGCTGGGATATTTTTTGCCGGAGAGCTCATTCATTGTGCCGATCGACCAGTGTCCGGTGCTTTCCCCGAGGCTGGCGCAAACTTTTGGGCAACTGCAGGAAATGGCGCAGATCTGGTGCTTTACCCGACAGGGATTCTCGAGATCGAAGCGTTTGCGGACTCGGCGGACGAGAAGATCGCATTGAATGTGGCGTTCGAAAGATTTCCGAAGCCTGCGGCGGAACTCGCCACGCTTTTGCGAGAAGCGATGCCGCAAATCGACAGTCTGCTGCTGCTGGATCAGAAGAAAGACAAATTCGAATTGACTGGGCCGGGCTATTTGATTCACGAAGCGGGAGGGTTCAAATTCCGCGTAAGCCATTTGTCGTTTTTTCAGGTGAACCGGTTTTTGATTGGAGATTTGCTGAAGACGGTGACGGCGGGGCGAAAGGCAAGCTGGCGCTGGATATGTATTCGGGCGTGGGATTTTTCTACGCTGCCGCTTGCGCGGGCGTTTGAAAGAGTGGTGTGCGTGGATGCGAACCTTGCGGCTACTCGCGATCTTTACGCGAACGCAGAGACCGCCGAAGTCTCGGTAACCACGCACAACGAGCACGCTGAAGATTTTCTGAAAAAAACACAGGAGCGGCCGGAGTTCATCGTGCTGGATCCTCCGCGAGCGGGATTGGGAGCCGAGACGGCGGCATAGCTGGCTAACCTCGGCGCGGCGGAAATCGTGTATTTGTCCTGCGATCCGTCCACGCTGGCGAGAGATTTGGCTGTTTTGACCGCTCGCCGCGAAAACCGAAAGAAATTTCTGCGCCGAACGTACGGTATGAAATAAGCGAAATGCATTTGTTCGATCTGTTTCCGCAGACGTATCACATCGAAACGCTGGTGAGGTTGCGAAGAGTCCCATGAAATTGCCGGCCGTAGCCATCGCCGCGTTATTTGCTTGCGGCGTTGTGCTCGGCCAGGCGCCGTGGTTTGCGGAACGAATTTCCTCGCATATTTACCTCGCGGTTGGTTTTGCTTCGACGGGCTTGCTGATTTTCGCGGGCATCTTCCTAGCCAAAATCGGACGTCTCTTCCCTGCTGCCGCTGTTTCCGCTTTGAGTTGGATCATTCTGGGAGTGCTGGGCGCGGGAGTCGCAAATCAGCCGCGGCCTGCCGACTATGTGTTGTCGCTCGTTGACGCGAGCCGCGTGGATCTGAAAACGCCGTTGCGATGGCATGGGCGGCTGCGAGACGAACCGGCGCGATTGCCATGGGGTTATGGCTACGAGATCGAATTGAGCGGCGTGGAGTACGAAGGCTCTTTGGTGGCCGCACGGGGAGGCTTGCGAGTCAGCTTTTCGGAGAATCCCGAGCAGACCGCGGCGCCAGACGTTCATGCCGGAGACGAGTCGTCGTTGCGGTTCAGGCCAGGAGACCGCAGGTTTTCCGCGACGACGGCGCGTTTGACCGCCGCGCGTATTTGGCGCAGCAGAATGTGGATCTGGTCGCGCCGTTGCGCGCACCAGAACTGATGGAACGGACGGCGGTGGCGCAAACGACGGCCGCAACACTCTTGGCGCACGTTCGACGAAGATTGCGAGATGAGATCGACGAACTCTTCGCGAAGACACCGCAAGCGGGCGGAGTGTTGCGCGCGATGCTGCTCGGTGACAGGAGTTTCGTCGATCGTTCGGAGTCCACTGATTTTCAGAAGACGGGCGTGTTTCATGTGCTGGTTGTGGCCGGACTGCACGTGGGGGCGCTAGCGGTATTTCTATTTTGGATCGGACGTGTGCTGAGACTCGCGCCGTTCTGGACGGCACTCGTCACGCTCACGCTGCTACTCGCCTATGTGGCAGTGGTGGAACAGAGGCCGCCGGTGATTCGCGCGGCCTTGATGACGGCGATCGTGGTGATTGGGGGATTGTTCTTTCGGCGGCTCGACTTACTGAACTCCGCGGGAATCGCGGCGCTCCTTTTGTTGATTGCAAAGCCGCTGGCTGTTCGCGATTCGAGCTTTCAACTTACATTTTTGGCCATTGGCTGTATCGCCGGGCTGGCAGCGCCATGGCTTGCGAAGACCGTGCAGCCTTATGTTGGGGCGTTGCGGGGCTGGCGCGACGTAACGCGCGACGCCTCGCACGAACCGCGGGCCGCGCAATTTCGCATCGATCTGCGAACGACTAGCGCGCTGGCTTTCCTCGCATGCCCCCGCACGCTTGGGAGTCCGGCCGGAAAGCCCTTGCGCGCGGCGTGGGCGTTTCGCTACGCGTGTGGGAATTGCTTGTGATCACGCTGGCATTGCAGATCGGGATGCTACCGCTGATGGCGCGAGATTTTCATCGCGTTACGTCTGAGCGCGCCGCTGGTCAACCTGGCGGCGGTTCCGCTGACCGGAATTGTGGTGCCGCTGGGATTTCTGACGCTGGGATGCGGGCTCATTTCCCAGGCTCTGGGAAAACTTCTGGCGACGCCGCTGACCTGGGTGACGCTGCTGCTCGTGCACGTCGTGCAATGGTTCGCACAATTTCCACGATGGAGTTACCGGATTCCGGGACCACCCGCGTGGTTGATCTGGGATTTTCCTTGTCGGCCGGCGTGTTTCTGGCGGTGACTGCCCGCCGCCCAGGTATTTGGGGCGGATGGGTTTCTCGCTGCACGGCTGCAATGTTGGCATTGAGCGCGGTCACGATGGCGATATTTCCTTTTGCGCCGCGGTGGTCGGCAGGAAAGCTGGAATTGACAGTTTTGGATGTGGGGCAAGGAGATTCGTTATTTGTAGTGTCGCCACATGGAAGAACGCTGCTGATCGATGGAGGAGGAGCCTTCGGCGGATTTCCCGGGCGCGAGGAGCACAACGGCATCGATCCTGGCGAAGAAGCCGTGTCGCCATACTTGTGGTCGCGAGGCTTTCAGAAATTGGATGTCGTAGCGCTGACGCACGCGCATCAGGATCATATCGGAGGACTACCGGCGATCTTTGAGAATTTTCAAGTCGGGACACTATGGATTGGCCGGGAGGCTGAGTCGGCAGCGCTGGCAAATCTGGAAAATCTGGCGCGCGAAAAGAAAATTCGCGTCGTTCGCGAGATTCGTGGAAATGCGTTTTCGTGGGATGGAGTCGAAACGCAACTCCTGTGGCCAGAGATTGCGCCGACGGAGGTTGGGCCTGCGCCGAAGAATAATGATTCGCTTGTGATGCGGCTGAAGTACGGAAAGCGCAGCATCATGCTGACGGGAGACGCGGAGAAACAGGCGGAGAGTTCGATGCTAGCGGATAACTCTGAAGAGGCCCTGCGGGCGGATGTGCTCAAAGTCGGCCATCACGGCAGTAAGAACTCGACGATGCCAGGATTTCTGGCAGCGGTGCGGCCGCGTGTCGCGGTGATAAGCGCGGGAGAAGACAATATTTACGGCCACCCCAACCCGGAGTTCCTCGAAAGGCTGACGAACGCGGGCGTCCGGATCTTGCGGACCGACAAGGACGGTGCGGTGCATGTGTTGACGGACGGCAAGCAAGTGGAGATTAGCTGCTTCGTTGCGTGCCCGGAGAAAACCACGCGGAGATGGATCAGCGCAGGCGCAGCCACCAGATCAACGTCAGCACCGCGAGCAATAGCAAGAAGCCGATGGCCGCCTGGTATTCGTGATTCTTCTTGTACTGCGCAAATGAAAATGAGGCGGCGCCCGCAAACGAAAATCTCGCGGAACTCAGGCGGGGAAAAAACAACGGGACGGCGCGGGCGTATTCGTCGAAAGCAGCGCCGTGATGCTGGCGAAGTTCGACTTCTTCGCGGCGCATGACGATGGAATAGAACAGCGCAAAATAAACGCAGAGAATGGCTGCTGATAGCCAGGAGTGTGTGGCGACGGCCGCCCGAGCGTGAGGATCGCGCTGCCAAAATAGAGCGGATTGCGCGTGTAGGCATAGGGTCCAGTCACCGTCAGAACTTCCTGCTTGTGAAGATAGCCGGCCGCTCGCGCGCGGATGAATAGGCCGAGCAAACCGAGAGGCACGCCCCAAAGAATGCTGCGGGGAGTTGGCCGCGCAAACCACAAAACGAGAATGGCAAGGGATAGCTGAGGCGAACGCGCCAGCGGGCAAAGAAAGCGCCGGCGGAGCTCATGCAGAAACCCCAATGCGGCGGCGAACCGCTTCGAAAACTTCGGTCACTTGAATTTGCAGCATCGAAGGATGAGTTTGATCGATGCGGCTGTGCGTCCTGACTGCGCCCGGAGCGCGCAAGACGATGTCACCGGTGCGATATGGGCCGTTGCGCGCAGGATCCGTAGGACCGAAGAGAGCGACGGCCGGTGTACCCAGAGCGATCGCAAGATGAAGCGGGCCAGTGTCGCCGCCGACGATGCACGCGGCATTGCGCAAGAGAGCCATCAACGGGCCGAGTGGGCCATTGTAAGGAATGGGATCGGCGTCGCCGCTGCATTCGCGGACGGCAAGGGCAAGATCGTCTTCGCCGGGGCCGTAATTCACCACGCAGCGCAGGCCAAGGGAGTCTCGAATGAGTTGGCTGAGTTGGCCAAAGCGCTCGGGAGGCCAGCACTTCGAGCGCCAGCCACCGCCGGGGCTCAAGACGATGTAGCGATCCAGTCCGAGATTTTGCAAGTACTCGCGAATGCCAGAATCATCTATTTCGGGAACACGCAAGGCGAAGGGCGCGACGGGGTTGCGCGATCCTGCTCGTTGAGATAACTCTCCGTTTTGATCGGCGATGTGGGTCGTAGCGCAGCGAACACGATCGGTGTAAAGGATAGGGACGCCGAACTCGCGAATTGTCTCCGAGGAAAAACCAATTCTGCGTTTGATGCCGCCGAAAAAAGCGAGGGCCGCGGATTTCCAGAGGCCCTGATAGTCGATCGCGGCGTCCCAGTGAGCGGCACGCAAATCTTCGATGATTTTCCGCAGGGAAGGAATGGAGCGGGTTTCGGTGGCCCACACCTGCGAGGCCAGGCCGCTGCTCTCGACCAAAAGCTTCCAACGCGGATGCGTGAGCCAAACAATTTCGGAAGTTGGGAAAGTTTCGCGCAGGGCAGAAACAGCAGGAAAGGTGTGCACGATGTCGCCGAGCGAGCCGAGGCGCAAAACCAGGAAGCGGGAATTCAGGCATGCGGAGCCTTGCGAACGGATTCGAGAAGATCGCGGGTCGAGTGATCCTTGGGATCGCCGACGATGGCAACGCGAATGCCGAGACGCGCGGCAGTGGCGCGCTCTGGCACGGTTTCCAAGGTGTAGTCGGTCCCTTTCGCATGAACGTCCGGGCTGAGAGTCTTCGAGCAGCGACTCGACGCTTGGTTCGCTAAATAGAACTCACGTAATCGACGGCGCGAAGCGAAGCGACGAGGAGCGCACGGGCATTTTCATCAAGAATTGGCCGGCCGGGACCTTTCAGCGCACAGACGCTCGAGTCCGCATTCACGCCGACGATGAGGACATCACCTTCGCGTCGCGCGCCCTCAAGATAGCGGACGTGGCCGACGTGAAGCGTGTCGAAGCACCCATTGGCAAAAACGATTCGCTGTCCCGCTGCTTATGCTCCGCCAATTTATCGCGGAGAGCTTCGCGAGTGACGATTTTGGATTCAGGCGCGGCGCATGAGTCAGGAAGCAGCGCCGCCTGCTTGATGCCGAAGGGCAGCGAGAAGCTCATCGCGCGTGACGGTAGCGGTACGCGCGCTTCATGACCACGAGACCACCGGCAATATTTGCTATGTGAGCGGCTTCGAGCGGAGAAGCGCCGCAAGCGAGCGCAACTGTATATGCGGCAAGTACCGTGTCGCCCGCGCCTGTGACATCAACAGCCTGGTCGCTTCCATAGACGGATATTTGCGTGAGGCGGTTTTCCGGTTCAAAGAGCGCCATGCCATCGCGCCCGCGCGTAACAAGCAGGCGACGCAGCTTCATTTCAGCGAGGGTTGCGGCGCCACAGCGCGTCAGTTCCGCAATATTCTGGCCGATGGAAACGTGATGGAGAGCCTCCATCTCCGCCTCGTTGGGAGTGGCCGAGGTGATGCCAGACTTGGCGTAATCGTGGAGATTGTGGCGAGCGTCGAGTGTGACGGGCGGCGCGTTCTTTTGCTTCGAAATAGCCTGCCGGACCAGCGCGGGCGCGGCGACGCCGAACCCATAATCGGAAACAGCCAGAGCGTGCGCGGAACGCAGCTTCGCCTGCAATTTTGCTTGAAGTTTTTTGTGCACGGCCTCCGGAAGCGGCGATTGGGGCTCGCGATCGACGCGGAGAACTTGCTGGCCCACAGTGTGCGCCCAGCCTGCCAGGAAGCGAGTCTTCGTGGGAGTGGTCCAACCCTTGACGCGGAGAATGCCGGAGACATCGACGCGTTTGCTTTGGAAATAGGCGATAAGAGCATCACCGGCAGAATCGTCTCCAACTGCACTAATGGGGGAGATGCGCGTGCCGAGGGCCGCAAAATTATTGGCGGCGTTGGCGCCGCCGCCGGGAGCGAAATGCGTTTCACGATGGCGGAGGATCAAGACGGGGGCTTCGCGGGAGACGCGCGAAATCTCGCCAAACTGGTATTCATCCGCGACAAAATCGCCAAAGAGAACGACGCTTTTTGAAGAGAATTGTTCGACATAATCCGCGAGGGCAAGAAGATCGACGGAAGAGGACGGGGCGTTCTTCTTCGAGGAGCGCTTCATTTCGTTGGCCTCAAGATCCAGTGAACGGCATCGGCAAGGTCGGCAGCCACAAAATCAGGCTGAATCGTCCACTTTGCGGCATTCCAAAGATATTCGCCTTCTCCATAACCGGTGCGCACCAGAATACTGCAAGCGCCCGCGCGGCGGGCAAGTTCGATATCGCCGTGCCGATCTCCGACGACGAACGAGCGATGCAAATCGATGGCGTGCTCGCGGGCCGCCTGTTCGAGCATTCCTGTCTTGGGCTTGCGGCAATGGCACGTATCCGCGGATGTGTGCGGGCAATAGTATATGGCGTCGATGCGGGCGCCGGCGGCTTCGAGCTGCTGCGTCATGAGTTCGTGGACGGAATGAACGAGCGATTCTGGAAAGTAGCCGCGCCCAACCCCGGACTGATTTGTCACGACAATCACCGGCAGCCCAGCTTCGTTTAAGCGCCGGATGGCGTCAGGGACATGCGGCAGGATACGAAGCCGGCTGACGTGATTCAAGTAGCCAACCTCTTCGGAAATGGTGCCGTCGCGATCGAGAAAAACAGCGGGGCGGGGCGCGGTCGTTTCAGGCAGGGCGCACCTCCATCGACGAAATCCATTGTCGCGCGGCGGCTTCCACGGCGTCCGGCGTGACACGCGTCATACAGCGATGGTCCGTTGGGCAGCGGCGCAAAAAGCAAGGACTGCAATACGGCTTTTCCTGAACGATGCTGCAACGCGGCGTGACCGGGGCGGTGCCTAGGGGATCGGTCGGCCCGAAGACAGCCACGACGGGGAGACCGACCGCTGCGGCGACGTGCATAGCGCCGGAGTCGTTCCCGATGAACAGATGGCATTGAGAAAGAAGCGCGGGTAAATCCTCGATGGAAGTTTTTCCCGTAAGATCGATCGGCGGGTGACTCATACCTGCCGCAATGGCTGAGGAGACGGCGGCTTCGGCGGAAGTACCGAAGAGAATTACTTCAGACCTGTGCTGGCGCCTGGAGACGATTTGCGAGTTCGGCAAATCGATCGGGCGGCCAGCATTTGGCCGAGCCATAGGATGCGCCGGCGCCGATGGCTATGCGAAAGCTGCCGGACTTCACGCCGGTGGAAAGAAGAAATTCCGCGGCTCGCCGGCGATTTTCTTCAGGAACATCAAGTTTGATGAAGGACTCGTTCGGCAAGGAATCCAGCCAGCCGGCGCGTCGGAGCAATTCCAAATAATAATACTGCTCGTGAAGGGGAATCTCACCCAGCTTCGGCACTGGAACGGCTTTCGTAAGAAGCGGGCTTCGGCCGTCTCGCGCGTAGCCGATGCGCTCTGGAATTCCCGCGCGCCAGGCAAACCACGCGGCTTGAAACGCATTCTGCAGCAATAAAGCTGCATCAAATTCTTGCGCGCGGAGTTCGCTCACGGTGTCGCGAGAGTCTTCCACAAACATCATGTTGTCGCAAACCCGCTGTTCCTTGTAAATGGCAGCAACATAAGGCCGCGCAAGAATCGTTATTTCTGCCTCTGGAAAACGCGAGCGCACGGCGCGCAGCGCAGGCAAAGCCATGATGGCGTCTCCGACCCAGTTCGTGGCGCGAATGAGGAGCTTCATGTCGCCGCTCCGTGGGAGGATTGCAACTTTTCTTCTAAAACGCCAAGGAATTCGCTCTCAGCCGCGAGCGCAAAATCAATCACCGCGACGAAGATAGGGATCGCCGTGCCCTTCCCTTGGCCTAGATTTTCCGCATCCTTCTCTGTAGTTACGAATGCTATCGCGCCCGCCCTTTGCGCCGCCTTCTCCAATCGCAGGAGGTCTTCAGTTGTGTAGCGATGATGATCCCGGAAAGTGCTTTCCCCTGCGACGGGAACATCCCAGCGGCTCAGATCATCAAAGAATGCCTGGGGATTACCAATACCACAGAAAGCAAAAAACGGACCGTGGCCAATCTCACTTAAGGGATGGATGCCGCCGTTTTCGCCATAACGACGAAAACCCAACAGACGTGTCTGCGCGTAGAAAATTGGAGATGCGTGGACGTCGCCTGCTCCGATGTCGGCGTGTTCGGTCTTACGCGTCACGACCAGCACGTCAGCGCGCCGGCAGGCGGAAAGCGGCTCGCGCAGTGTCCCTGAAGGAAGAAGCCACTGGTCCTTGAGCTTGCGCGAACCATCGAGCATGACAATATCGAGATCGCGTGCGAGCGAAAGATGCTGGAAGCCGTCGTCGAGCAGGAAAACGTCGATGGACTGCTGCTCTTCGATGCGACGACCCTCGGCAAAACGATCTTTGCCGACGCCGAAAGTGACCCGTTCCTGGAGGCGATGCTTCATCAGCTCGATTTCGTCGCTCGTGCCGGCAGAGCCGCGATAACCCCGGCTCAAAATGGCCACGCGCTTTCCTTCCGCGAGAAATTTCTCCGCGAGCCATAAGACCATGGGCGTCTTTCCGGTGCCGCCAACGGTCAAATTGCCGACGCTAATCACCTTGCCGCGCAGACGCTTTTGCTTCAACCAGCCTTTTGCATAAAGCGCGGCACGAATCCGGACGTAACCGCCGTACAACATAGAGAGCGGCCAGAGCAAAACGCGCACCAGCAGCGGAAAATTCATCCTTTCTCTCGCGAAGCGGTTGCGAGTTGCCTGGCAATCTCCGCGATGGCGCGGTCGGTAGCGCCGCGGCTGCTTTCGACGAGGTTGCGCGCGGTCTCGCCCATCCGCGCAGCCCGCTCGGGATCGCGCAGGAACTCGATCCAGGCAACGCCCGCGTCTTCGGGACTTTCCACTTGAACAGCCGCACCAGCGGCCGTGAATCGCGCCGCCATTTCCGCAAAGTTTCCCATGGACGGCCCGAACACAGGAACTTTTCCAAACGCCGCGGGCTCCAAGATATTGTGACCGCCGCTCTCGACCAGTGAACCGCCGACGAAAGCGCCGTCGGCCACGCGGTAAAGCGAAGCGAGCTCACCGATGCTGTCGAGCAGAATGACCGTCACATCATCGGCGATAGAGAATTCGCCGGAAGGCGCCCCATTTTGTGAAGGTCCTGGGACTGGCAGTTGCGAGCGGCGAATAAATTTCCGATGAGAGTCATCGATGAACTGAGCCGCGGATTCGAAGCACTCCGGCTTGCGCGGGGCCAAAACCAGCAACGCTTTGCGGTGCTCCCCCTGCAGCGTGCCAAAGGCGATGAGCGCAAGCGGCTCCTCGGTCGCCACGACGCTTCCGGCGACGATGATTGGCGAGCGTCCGGCGCGCTTCGCTTCCGTCGCGAGCCATTGCGAAATCGGCGTTGACGCGGGAAGCTCCAAATCATATTTCAAGTTGCCGCTGACCTGCACGCGGTCTGCAGGCGCCCCCAATGCGCGAATACGCTCAGCGTCTTTTTCGCTCTGCATCAGAAAAGCAGAAGAGTTGGCAAGCGAGCTGCGCAAAAAGGGCCGCAAGAAAAATCCGAAAATGCCCAGGAAACGCTGATAGCGATCATACGAACGGTCCGAAATGCGCCCGCTTACAAACACAACGGGAACGCCTGCGCGCCTGGACTCGCGCAGAAAGTTGGGCCAGATTTCCGTCTCGAGAATAATGACGATGGAAGGTCGAACCGCGCGCAACGCCCGCCGTACGCAAAACGCCCAGTCTAATGGAAAGTAGAAAATCGCGTCGGCAAACGGCATGCGCTCGCGAGCCAGCGCCTGGCCAGTCAAAGTCGTCGTGGAAACGACCAAAGGCAGATCCGGATAGGCCTGCTTCAGCCGCCGCGCCAAAGTAACGCTGGAAAGCGCTTCGCCCACGGAAACCGCATGAATCCAGATGGCGCCAGAGCGGTTTTCAGGCAGTTTGCTGAGCGTCGGAAACGAAAAACCGAGGCGCTGCCCAAGATTCGAAAAGTATTTGCCGTGGCGCAATCCCTGCACCAGCCAATAGGGAGTAAGCAGCAGGGCGGCGAAACCCATCAGCAAACTGTAGACAAAATACACTAAACGTGGCTCCGGTCTCTCGTCCGCACCGCCGCGAACAGGCGGTGCGCGGTGCGGGCAACCTTGCACTTCCCCCAGGAATCGAAGGCGTCGAGATGAGAAAGGACTATTATAACCCGATGCGAAACCTAGCCATTATAGTTCCCTTTCTTGCCGCCACAATTCTTTCTGACGGATCCACGGCCCAGCAGCCGCAATCCACGCTGAAGGCCGCCGCGCTCGAATCGCACGAGGGCGTGACCATCAGCGCGCAGCCGTGGACGGACGCGGCCAACTACAAAGCGAAATTTCCCAAGAAGTCGCCTCTCGCGGCAGGAATCGTCGCCATCGACACGATCTTCCGCAACGATTCGGACGAAAGCATGAAGGTTGACCTCGAACAAATCCGATTGAATGTCACGGTGTCGGAAGACAATCGGCAGGCGCTGCGCTCGCTGACCGCGGACGACGTAGCCGACGTGATGACCGATACCGGGAAAAAAGATCCAACGCAAACGCGGAGGTCCCCCATACCGATACCCAGGGGCCCCAAAGTCGGCCGTGATAAACATTGGACGGAATTGCAAAAAGCCGCTGCCGACGCCGCTGTTTCCGGCAGCGTCGTCGCACCGCATCACGCCGTGCAGGGATTGCTTTACTTCGATCTGCAGGGACAGCTCGATCTCCTTAGCACCGCCCATCTCTACATCCCGGATGTCCGGTCTCTCGAAAAAAATCACCCTCTTGTGTATTTCGAAATTGATCTAAGCCAACAAGGCGGGCGTTGAACGCGGACTCGCGTTTCTCTCCCGGCGATTTTCTTGCCAAATGCTGGGGTAAAATCCGGCTAATTTGCGCGCTTCCGTTCAGTCGGCTACCATCACAAGGCATCGCATCTTCGAACACAGCAGGTAACTGTTGAATCTCCTCGATGAACTGAACCCGGAACAGCGCCTGGCCGCTGAAACAGTGGAAGGACCCGTGCTTATCCTTGCCGGAGCGGGTACGGGCAAAACGCGCGCCATTACCTTCCGCATGGCCAATTTGATCTCGAAAGGCGCTCCGGCGGAATCGATTCTCGCGGTCACTTTCACTAACAAAGCCGCCGAGGAGATGCGCACGCGCGTGTCCGATCTGCTGCTTCGTTCCGGAGTCCCTCCCGCGCAGCCCTGGCTTTCGACGTTCCATTCGCTCTGCGCACGCCTCTTGCGGCGGGAAGCGCCGAGCGCGGGTTTGCCACGAGATTTCGCGATCTACGACGATGACGATCAGCTCGCGGCGGTGAAACTCGCCATGAGCAAACTGGCGATCGATGATGACAGTCTCACGCCACGGAATATCCTCAGTCGCATCAGCTATGCGAAGAATCATGGCCAGACACCGGAGATGCTGCGCACAGAGGCTATCGGCCAGGATGGTCGGCGCGTCGCGGATGTTTTTGCCGCTTACGAAAAGCTGCTGTATCAGAGCAATGCCCTGGATTTCGACGATCTGCTTCTTCGTTCGGTGCGCCTGCTCCGAGAAGTACCGGCGGTGCGCGAGAAATGGCAAGCGCGCTTTCAATACATCCACGTCGACGAATATCAGGACACCAACCGTGTGCAGTACGAGCTGCTACGCCTCCTCACCGGGCCGAAGCACAACCTGTGTGTCGTGGGCGATGAAGACCAATCGATTTATCGATGGCGCGGAGCGGATGTCTCAATTCTGTTGAGCTTTTCGCGGGACTTCCCCGGCGCCCGCGTTGTGAAGCTAGAGCGCAACTACCGATCCACGCAAAATATTTTGGATGCGGCGGGAGCGGTGGTTGCGAACAATCCGGAAAGGCTCGGAAAGTCGCTGAGCGCGACAAAGGGAACGGGCACGAATCTGCGCTACTTCGAGGCGCGCGATGCACAGGCTGAGGCGGAATTTGTCGCGGGAGAGCTGGAACGAATTCTGAACGATGATTCCGCACAGACGTGCGCCGTCGAGTACCGGACAAATTTTCAATCGCGAGCGTTTGAAGAGGTATTTCGACGCCGCGGATTGCGCTACAAACTGGTCGGGGGATTCAGCTTCTACAATCGCGCCGAGGTCAAGGATGCGTTGGCGTACGTCCGCTTGGCCATGCATCCAGAAGACGACATTTCGCTGCTACGCGTGCTGAATGTGCCTCCGCGCGGAATCGGCAAGACAACCGTGGATTCGCTGCGCGAGACGGCGCGCGTGGACGGTACGCCTCTGTGGTCCGCGATCGAAAAATTCGTCTCCGGCGCGACCGCCGGCCGCGCAGTGACGCCGCTGCGCTCGTTTCAAGAGCTGATCACCAAGCTGCAGGAAGCCTTGGCCAAAAAGGCCCCCGCCGATTTTCTGCACACCGTATTGGAAGAGACCGGCTACATGGCCATGTTGAAAGATCGCAACACACCCGAGGACGTCGCTCGGCTCGAGAATCTGGAAGAACTAACGCGGGCGGTTGCCGAAAGCATGGAAGCGGGCGAAGAGTTTACGGACTTTCTGGATGCCGCGGCTCTTGTCAGCGATGCCGATTCGTTTGAAGGCAAGCCAGGCGTCACCCTCATCACGCTACACAGCACCAAAGGGCTCGAGTTCGACCATGTCTTCTTGACCGGTATGGAAGAAGGCATTTGCCCGCACGGCCGCTCGTTGAACGAGGAAAAAGGAATTGAAGAGGAGCGGCGTCTGGTCTACGTTGGTATGACTCGCGCGCGCACGTCGCTGACGCTCACGCGAGCCGTCTACCGTCGCATCTTTGGCAACGAACAACAATTGCGCGCGTCACTGCCCTCGCGCTTCCTCGCGGAAATTCCAAGTGAGCTGGTGGAAACGGTTCGCGGCTCGATGGCGGAGATCGGCGAAAAGCGCCGTTACGAGCCCGATCCGGAATATTCCTATTCGGCGGACGAGTTTCTACGTCGTGTACGCGGCAAGCCGGAACCTACAGTGGCAGCGCCCAAGCCCGCACGAGCGACAAGCTCGTTCGGCAGGCCAGCAGTGAAACGCGGTGCCAATGCCGATCCCATGCTCGGCCGCAAGGTTCGTCATCCGAGCTATGGCGTTGGCACGGTGGTCGGCGTGGAAGGCGACGAAGAGGACCGCCGCGTCTCGGTAAGTTTTCCCGGACGCGGTACAAAAAAATTTATCGAGCGCTACGCTCAGCTCGAACCAGCCTGAGCTCAAGCAATTTTCACCTCAAAGGAAAGGATTCCCCATGAACATACTTGCTAGACGCCGGGGAAAATCGCCACTAATCCTGTTAGCGTTTCGGGCCGTGATGACCTCTCTGGCCTTCGCTTCGCTCCTCGCACCGGCCTTTTGCTACACCGCCGTTGCCGCTCCCCAGCCCACGACTCTCGAAACCCTCGCCAAACTCCGCGAAGCCTGGGTCCAGGATCTTCGCACGAAGCAACTCGAACCGATTCTGAAGTTCTATGCCGCGGACGCCGTCTTCCTCCAACCTAGCGGTGAGCGCATCGCCGGTTCCGCTGCTCTCCGCAGCCTCTTCCAGAACATAATGACCGCTTTTAACAGCGATCTCACGCTTCGCAGCCAGAACCTTGAAACATCCGGTGATCTCGCGTATGACAGCGGCGACTTTCAGGAAAGCCTAACCAATATCGCTACCGGCGCCAAGATCATCTCCAAAGGCAGCTACATCATCATCTACAAACGCAAGCCAAACGGCAGTTGGCAAATCGTTCAGCACGCCTGGACCGGTACTCCTCCTGCCGGCACATGAGCCACGCATCCTCCGACACACTTTGTTGCGAAACGCAGCATCTCAGGGTAAATTGAGCCGGACAATCTTCCCAGAACGCCGTTTCCGGTATTTCCAGGCCTCCGGCTTCCCCGGACGCGATCGGAGAGCATGAGTGGGATCACATCTCCTGCGCTGCAAGAGTATCGATCAACTTCTGTCGGACTCGGAAAACCAGGAAATTCGATTAAAGAAATCCCTCGGATGGATTAGCTTGACCTCGCTCGGCATCGGCGCGGTCATCGGTTCCGGTATTTTTACGGTCATAGGCACCGCGATAGCCGGCCAAAAGATGCAGGCCAGTTCCATCCTGAATGCTCCGTTGCTGGAATACCTGATTTACCACTCGCCTTCGTTTGGAAGACCCGGCGCCGGCCCGGCGATTGCGCTTTCTTTTGTGTTGGTCGCCATCGTCTGCGGGTTCGCTTCCGTCTGCTACGCGGAGCTCGCGGCCATGATTCCCATTGCGGGCAGCGCCTACACATATACCTACGCCACGATGGGCGAACTCGTCGCCTGGATCATCGGATGGGACTTGATCCTGGAATATGCGGTGAGCAACATGGCTGTCAGCGTCGGTTTCTCGGCGCACATGGTGGATTTGCTTGACTGGTTTGGAATCCATCCGAACCCGCGCTGGATCGTTCCGGCCTATCTACCAAGCGGCTTATCCGATTTGCAAGGGAACACTCTGTATGCGCCCGGCTGGCATTTCGGCTTCAATTGGCCCGCATTCATCATCGTGATGTTGCTCACTGTCATTCTCGTGCGCGGCATTCGCGAGTCTGCGGAAGCCAACAACATCATGGTGTTCTTAAAAATCATGGCGATTCTCGTGTTCATCACTTTCGCCATGCGCTTCATACACCCCGCCAACTGGCATCCCTTCGCGCCAAACGGCTGGCCGGGAATATTGACCGGCGGTTCGATCGTTTTCTTTACCTACATCGGATTCGATTCCGTTTCCACCGCCGCTGAAGAATGCAAAAACCCGCAACGCGACCTACCCATCGGTATCATCGCGACACTCGTGATTTGTACGCTGCTCTACATAGGCGTAGTGGTCGTGCTGACAGGATTGGTGCCCTACCAAACTTTGCTCGACGACGCCGCTCCCGTCGTCAACACCATGAAGCGCCTGCATTTTGGTGGCGTACGACTTGTGGTCTTAATTGGCGCGCTGATGGGTATGATTTCATCCCTGCTCGTTTTCCAGCTGGGCCAAGCCCGCGTGTGGTTTGCCATGTCCCGCGACGGCCTCCTGCCGCGGATCTTCTCCCGCGTGCATCCCAAGTTCCGCACACCGGATTTCTCCACCTGGATGGCAGGTTTCGTCGTCGGCATTCCGGCTGGATTACTGGATATCGGCACGCTCGCCGATCTATCCAACATCGGCACGCTTTTTGCCTTTGCATTGGTCGCAGGCGGCGTGCTGATCCTTCGCTACAGGGAACCAGACCGGCACCGCGCCTTCCGTGCGCCTGGCGGGCCGCTGGCCCCGATTATGACCATTCTGACCTGTATTCTGCTCATGGCCGGGCTGCCGATTACGAACTGGATTCGCTTCTTTGTGTGGATGGCCATCGGCCTTGTGATTTATTACAACTTCGGCCGGAAACGCAGCACGCTCCGGGCGGCAAACGCGGGATAGAGGAATCGAAAATGGGTTCGGGATTCCCCAGAGAAATGCGGATTCGGGCAGCTGTTCTGCTTGCGTTCTCGGCGGTGTTAGTGCTTTGCCCGCGGCGGGCCGAAGCGTGGGGCCGCAACGCTCACAAGCTGGTCGTCAACCAAGCCATCGACACTTTGCCTCAGGACATTCGCGGCTTTTTTGAATCCTACCGCGGGATTCTCCTCCAGCACGTCATCGATCCACTCGACGCCGTCGCAAAGACTCCTGCCGAAAAGCGCAACGATCATCTTTATCTCGACAAGTACGGCCGTTTCCCTTTCGATTCTCTTCCCCGCAATTACAAAGCGGCCCTGGACAAGTTCGGCAAATCGAAACTTCAGGCAAACGGCGTACTGCCTTGGCAAATCGGCGTTTACAGCCAGAAGCTCACCGAGGACATGAAGACCGGTCGCTGGGACGAAGCCAAGCTCGACGCCGCAATTCTTGCGAACTATGTTGCGGATGCGCACGACCCCTTCAGCACTACGGAAAATTTTGACGGAAAGCTGACCGCCCAGACCGGTGTGAACGAACGCTTCGGAACGGCCCTCATCGACCGTTACTCCTCCTTTTTCCCTATGCGCCCAAACGACGCCGCGTACATCAACGATCCGACGGATCATGCCTTTGAGGTCTGCCTCGGCTCGCACAGTTGGTTGGAGACGATTCTCCTCGCGGATCGGAATGCCTATATCGCCGGAAAATCTTACTCCTACAATGACGAGTACTACGATCGCTTCTACAACCAGGCCGCCGCCATCTTGATCCGGCAACTTTCCGAGGCATCCACCGATGTCGGCTCCTACTGGCTGACAGCATGGATTAACGCCGGCCGGCCGCAATTGCCTCATTGATGCCCCTCGGATGAATGCGTCCCTCCTCCCGGCAAGCATTTCTTCCCTTCCTAAGGCCGAATTGCATCTGCATTTGGAAGGTTCGATTCAGCCGGCGACAGTGTGCGCGCTGACCGCCCAACACAACATTCTGCTCTCGGAAGACGAAGTTCGACGCCGTTATACCTATCGCGACTTCTCCGGCTTCATCGACGCCTTCAAATGGGTCACGTCATTTTTGCGAGAGCCTCGCGACTACGGACTTATCGTGCGGGACTTGTGTAATAACTTGCTGGCCCAAGGCGTGGTCTATGCCGAGGTCACGCTTTCCATAGGGGTGATGCTGCTTCGCAAACAGAAACCGGAGTCCAATTTCGAGGCTATTTTTCGCGCCGCCGAACCCTTCGAGAAACAGGGACTTCGCCTGAACTGGGTTTTCGATGCCGCGCGGCAGTTCGGCCCTGAAGCGGCCATGGAAGTGGTAGATGCGGCGCAACGCTGCCAATCCAAGTCGATTGTGGCGTTCGGTATTGGCGGCGACGAAATGAGCGTCGCGACGGAAGATTTTCGTCGGGTCTACGAAAAAGCTGCGTCCATGGGCCTCCACCTCTTGATGCACGCGGGAGAGGTCGGTGGCCCCGAGAAAATCCGCGAGGCCATCGAGTTTCTCGGCGTAGAGCGCATTGGACACGGAATCGCGGCGGCGCAGGATCCTTCACTCATGGACCTGCTTGTCGACCGCCGCATCGCTTTGGAGGTTTGTCCTCAGAGCAATATCCGCACCGGCGCGCTGGCAAAACAGTTGCGACGCCCCGAGGCGCGAATCGCGGATCATCCCTTGCCGCAACTCTGGCGCCATGGCATTCCCATCGTCCTCTCGACGGATGACCCCGCCATGTTTCACACGACTCTGCAAACCGAGTACGAAAACGCCGCCCTGATGGGGCTCAACGAATCCGAACTCGCTCAACTCGTGGACATGAGCTTCGAACACGCCTTCCTCTCGGAAAACGAAAAACTGGTCCTCAGAAGAATCCACCATTCTTGACCCCGTGCTGCTCCTGCTCCCTCCGCAGGCTTGCGCTTTTCTGTCGAACGCTCTCACCAGTGGCCCGCAATGTTATACTTAGCCCATGAAAGCACACGTTTGGGTGATGCCGAAACGCACGGTACTCGATCCTCAAGGACAAACCATCCAACATGCCCTTTCCGGTTTGGGCTACGCCTCCGTCAAGGACGTTCGGCAGGGAAAATTCTTCGTTCTGAACGTCGAAGGTGTGACCCTCGACGAAGCCTTGAAGCAAGTCGAGCACATCTCCAAGGAAGTGCTCACCAACCCGGTCATCGAAGAATCCCGCTTCGAAATTGTCGAGTAAGCGGCGCGACTTATGATTCGCTGTCGCAACTCCGCGCGGTTTCCCGTTAATGTTCCGCCCTTGCTGCTGGTCTGCGCAGTTCTGGCCGCTTTGCTCCTCGGCTATGCCTGCCGAAAAAGCGCGCACACCTCCGACTCGCGCCTGCAACAGATCGACGAGATGCTCAACACCCAGCTTCCTCCAGGCACGCCCCTGGCGCGCGTGGACCACTTCCTCAAGTCGCGCGGCTACATCGTCCAGGATTCCCCCGAAAAAAATTCTCTAGTGGCTCGTGGTGCGCCACATCGACACCGACACGCTTCAGCCTGCGACCGCGCGTGTCACGTTCCACTTCGATTCGAACACTAATCTGATTTCCTACGAGCTGCAGTGGGTGCCGGACGCGCCCCTGCGCCCTTGATACGATTCGCCACATCCCCGCGAGGAACCCGCCGGCGCATTCCAAGTCCATGCTAGTCTAACCAAATAGCATTACCAGGAGACCCCGCGCATGTGCGGAATTGTCGGTTACATCGGGCCGAAGAAGGTAGTGCCTGTCATCATCGAGGGTCTGCGAAAGCTGGAGTACCGCGGGTACGATTCAGCTGGCATTGCGGTGGTCACTGAGGACGGAAAGCTGGAAATCCGCCGCGCCCCGGGAAAGCTTCGCAATCTCGAAGAAGTCATTCTGAAATCGCCCATCGAAGGCACCTACGGCATCGGCCACACGCGTTGGGCCACCCACGGCCGGCCAACCGAGGAAAACGCGCACCCGCACCGCGATTGCACCGGCCAAATCGTCGTCGTCCACAACGGAATTATTGAAAATTATCTCGAGCTGAAGGAGCAACTCCAGCGCGAAGGCCACAAATTTGTGACCGAGACGGACACGGAAGTCGTCGCGCATCTCGTGGAAAAAAACTCGCAAGGCGGCGCGCCGCTGGAAGATGCGGTTCGCAAATCTCTTAAAGAGCTGCGCGGCATCTACTCCCTGGTTTTTCTGTCCGCCCGCGACCCTCACAAAATCGTCGCCGCCCGCATCGGCCCGCCTTCCGTCATCGGCCTCGGCGACGGCGAATATTTTGTCGCCAGCGATATCCCCGCGCTTCTCGAACACACTCGCCAGATTTTCTTCCTCGCGGATGGCGATATCGCCGTCCTGACGCAGAGCGGCGTCCGCGTGATGGATCACGATGGCCGTCCAGTTGATCGCCCCGCGCACCACGTCGCCTGGGATCCCGATCATGGCCGAAAAGGGCGGCTACAAACATTTCATGCAAAAGGAGATTTTCGAACAGCCCCGCGCCGTTCGCGACACGCTGCTCGGCCGCATCTCGCAAGACACCGGAAAAGTTTTTCTCGACGAGATGCACATCTCCGAACAACAATTCCGCGATTTCGAACAAGTGCGCATCGTCGCCTGTGGAACAAGCTGGCACTCCGCCCTCGCCGGCAAATTCATGATCGAGCGCCTGGCTCGCCTGCAGGTTGAAGTCGATTACGGCAGCGAATTCCGCTATCGCGACCCTATCCTGGATTCGAAAACGCTGACAGTTTGCATCAGCCAGTCCGGCGAAACAGCCGACACGCTCGCTGCGCAGCGCGAAGCAAAACTCAAAGGTTCGCCGACTCTCGCCATTTGCAACGTCATAGGTTCGATGATCACCCGCGAAGCCGCGGGAACGATTATCACCCACGCCGGCCCCGAAATCGGCGTGGCCTCGACGAAAGCCTTCACCGCGCAGTTCGCCGCGCTCCTGCTCCTCGCTTCTTATCTCGGACAAATTCGCGGCAAGCTCGCCCCGGCTGCCGCCGTAAAGCTGATGCAGGAATTCACGCGCATCCCGCACAAGATGGAAACGATTCTGCAAGCCGATGCGTCCGGTTTCTACGAAAATCTCGCTCGCCAATTTTTCCGTTACACGGATTTTCTCTATCTTAGGCCGCGGCATTCACTATCCGATCGCTCTGGAAGGCGCTCTGAAACTGAAGGAAATTTCTTACATTCACGCCGAAGGCTATCCCGCCGGCGAAATGAAACACGGCCCCAACGCGCTCATCGATGAAAATCTGCCCGTCGTCGTCCTGGCCACGCGCGACGACACCGATCCGGAATCCGTCACCCGCTACGAAAAAAGCGTCTCCAACATCAAAGAAGTCAAAGCCCGCGACGGCATCGTCATCTCCATCGCCACGGAAAAAGACCATCTCGCTCGCGAAGCCTCCGACCACATCATCGAGCTTCCCACGGCGCCGGAAATTCTCGCGCCTCTGCTGGAAATCATTCCTTTGCAGCTCCTCGCGTATCACATCGCGGTACGCCGCGGGTGCGACGTCGACCAGCCAAGAAATCTGGCAAAATCCGTTACCGTCGAATAGCGAAAAAATCCATCGCAAAAACTCTCCAGCCCTAAATTCTTGCCTAACCTCCCTCCGCGGATAGGCCCGCGCACCCTTTTCCGCTAAAATAAATCCATGTTTCGCTTCTTCTGCGCCTTCTTGGGAGTTTCTCTTTTTGCCGCGCTTCTTCTCTTCGCTTCCAGCGCAGGCCCAAACGCCAGCACCAGCGACCGCAAGTCTCCACGAGATCCGCGCCGCAAGGCCTGAAAACTCTTTCCGGAACCCCAAATCATCGCGCTCTGCTCAACTGGAAATAGGCTCCCAGGTCGGAAAAACAGAATTGCAAGCCGCCGCAGACCGACTGCTGCAAACCGGCACTCTTCGCCAAAGTGAACTACACCTTTCAAACGCGCGCCGATGGCCTCACAGTAACATTCAATTGGAAGAAGCTCCCCGAGTTCCCGTTTATTTCGACAACCTTCCCTGGTTTTCCGACAGCGAACTCGGCGACGCCATCCGCAAAAAGGACGCCCTTCTTTGACGGCACTCTTCCCGAAGCCGGCGCCGTCGTGGATCAGGCGACGGACGCCGTGAAAGATTTGCTGGCCTCGCACCAGCTCAACGTGACTGTAGAACACCAGTTACTTGCCAATCCTCTGGGAGAAGGCAACGTCCAGGAATTTCACGTCGAGGGCGCCGCTTTCTTCATTGCCAGCGTCGACTTTCAGCGATCCGGCGCTTTCCGCTTCCCACGTCGTCCAGCAGCAGCTTGCGGACGTTCAAGGAAAACCCTTTTCCCGCATGACCATCGATCTATTTCTTTCGGAGCAATTGCGGCCCTTCTATCTTCAAAGCGGCTACCTGCGCGTGAAGCTCGGCCCCCCCGAAGTCCGCTTGACCGGCAACCCTAATCAGAAACTGCCCGACCAAATCCCCGTTTTCGTGCCAATCGCTGCCGGCGCTATTTATCACTGGAAAGAATCGAAGTGGTCCGGAAACTCCGCTCTTTCCTCGATCACGCTTTCCAATGAAATCGGGTTAAAGCCCGGCGATGTCGCCGACGGCATGCAAATCGAAGCAGGCTGGGACCGCGCCCGTGAAGAATACGGACACCTGGGTTACCTCGACGTAAAAATTGATCCCGTCGCCTCCTACGACGATCAACGCACGCCGTTTCCTA
Organism: uncultured Acidobacteriota bacterium; assembly: GCA_963804545.1. GTDB lineage: Bacteria > Acidobacteriota > Terriglobia > Acidiferrales > UBA7541 > Acidiferrum. Next base: position 229,353 of record CAWDQW010000002.1, on the reverse strand, counting down.
TGCTGTCTCCGTGACGGAAGGTCCGCAGTATCACTACAACACCATGGTTCTGACAGGACTTTCCCTCGCCGCCGAGGGCCACATTCATCAAATGTGGTCCATCGCTGAAGGCGCCGTCTTTGACAAATCGCTCTTCGAAAAATTCCTAACAAAGTTGCAGTCTCATCCGGCGGAGATTTTCGGCGAACTGCCCGTGCACTACGAAACCGTCGGCCATTGGCTGCGCACGGACGCCGACAAACATCTCGGTCGACGTCTTGCTCGACTTCAAATGACCGCTGTCTCCCAGAGCGAATCCAGCCAAACGAAATAATCTTCCCGGTGCGGTATACTCTGGATGGAAATGAACACTCTCGTGCATATCCATGTCGCGGAACAGGCGCAACTCTCCGCCGAGGAAAAAGAGCTGCTGCTTCTAAAGCAACTGGCTCAATTTCCTTCTGTGATTGTCGCTCTTTCTGGAGGCGCCGACTCCGCCTACCTCGCCTGGGCCGCGCATCGCGCCATCGGTAATCATGCCTTGTCCGCGACGGCGCTCTCCCCGAGCTATTCCGCGCACGATCGCACCGTCGTCGAGGAATTTGTCCGCCAGCTCGGCGTACGCCATGAATTTATCGAAACGCACGAAATGGAAAATCCCAGGTACCGCGCGAATGCGGCGGATCGCTGCTACTTCTGCAAAGACGAATTATTCAACGTGCTGGATGTGATGGCGCAAGAGCGCAATTTCGCCGCCGTAGCCTATGGCGTCAATGCCGACGACACTCTCGATTTCCGCCCAGGCCACCGCGCGGCATCGGAACATCGCGTCCTGGCGCCTCTCCTCGACGCTGGTTTACACAAAGCGGAGATTCGTCAGCTCTCCCAGCGCGCTGGACTGCCCACTTGGGATCGCCCCGCCTCCGCGTGCCTTGCCTCACGCCTCCCCTACGGGACGGAAGTGACGCCGGAACGCCTCGCTCTGATCGAGCGCGGCGAAGCCGCCCTGCGCGACCTGGGCTTCCGCCAGTTTCGCGTCCGCTTGCACGAAAAGCTCGCGCGCATCGAAATTGCCCCGGAGGAAATGCCACGCGCCATGTCGCCGGAAATGGCTGCCTCCATCTCCGCGCGTCTCAAAGCGGCTGGTTTTACCTATGTAGCCCTCGACTTGGAAGGCTACCGGCAAGGTTCGCTGAATGAGAGCCTCGCACGCTAGGGCAGGCTTCGGGAACGCTAGGCAACCGGAACATATTTCTCCGTGATTGCGTATCTTCTATTAGGGATCGTCAAAGTAACGCCGCTGTTGGCGCTGGAGGAAGAATGACGCGACACCACAAGCTGGCCGCACGCATCGCGTTGCTCACCCTTCGTCTTGACCCTCGCGGGCTGCGAGATGGGGCCTTCCGTCTCCGGCAGCTTCGACCGTTCGTTGGATGTTTCCGGCCCCATCCGCCTGGAACTCAGAAATGTCGCCGGTGATGTGGCCATTGTCGGCAGCGCCGACGGTAAAGTCCACGTGCACGGCGATGTGCGTGTTTCCGGATTTGGATTTGGCAGCCCGCAGAAACGGCTGGACGACCTTCTTGCCAGCCCACCTGTCGAGCTCAAAGGGGACACTCTCCGCATCGGCAAGGAAACGTCGCGCCTCCATAGTGTCGCCATCACCTATTCCATCGAAGTGCCGCGTGCCACGGAAGTCGATTCCGCGAGCGTTTCTGGATCGCAGTCCGTCCGCAACGTGCGCGGCCCTGTGCAGGCAGAGTCGGTCTCCGGATCGGTCCGCGGCCAGGATATCGGCCGCGAAGTCAAACTTTCTTCCACCAGCGGAACAATTACTGCCGAAAATTGCGGCGATGATGTGCGCGCCACCAGCGTCTCCGGAAATGTAACCGTCACAAACGCCAAGGGAGATGTGCTGGCTCATTCCGTTTCCGGTGATGTACAGGTTAGAAATGCGGGCGGGCGCGTCGATGCTAACACTTCAAGCGGAACGGTTGAAGTGCGCGACGCGAATGGCGATGTAAAAGCCCACGCCACAGCGGGTCGCGTAACCGTTCAGGGCAACCCTAGCGGAAACAGTTATTGGGATTTGAAGACGGTCTCCGGCACGGTGGACATCGCTGTGCCCTCCAACGCCAGCTTTCATCTATCCGCCGGCGCCGTGTCCGGACAAATTAGCGCGCAAATTCCCATCATGATTGAAGAGCAAGGCAAGCACTCGCTCCGCGCGCACATGGGTGATGGCGGCGGCCGTGTCGAGATCCACACCGTTTCCGGCGCCATTGAACTGCAAGGCGCGCAATAACTGTTTTTCCCCACATAGTCCCACCCTTGCGCACGTCACCTTCGCCGCCATCTTGAGTCGGATGTAGGTTCCTTCGTAAGTACGCCACGCCTTGCCCTCCTACATTAAGGACTTTAGACAATTTTTCGCCATTCGGACTAGAATCCAAGTTGATGAACAGTGCGCGAAAACCCCTCAGCTCCTCGCTCGTGCCTCTTGCGGTGCTGTATCTGTGTCTCGCGAACCCACCAGCCCATGCCCTGCAAAGCCGAATCCCAGGCAACGCCCGCACTGAGCTCCAAACCCGCCTCTCCCAAGCAGCCTTCGGCCACAAGACCGTTATCCGAAACCGAAGAGTTGCAACAAGCCATCGATCGCGCGGGCAATGACCGCGCCTCCCTCGTCCGCAATCTCGAAGAATTCCTCAAGGACTATCCAGAGTCGCGCCAGCGCCCTCAAATCTATCGGGCGATCGTCGAAGCCAGCCTGCAGTTACGCGATTCCCCGCGCGCTACCGATTATGCCGAGCGCATTGTCGCCCTCACTCCGGAAGACATGTCCATGACCTTGCTCGCGATCCAGCTTCTCGAGCGCAATGGTGACGAGGCTGCCCTTCGCCGCGCGTTCAATTACTCCACGCGCGTGCTGGACTTTATCAACAACAGCTTCGCCGGAGAGAAATCTCCTAAAGTCTCGAAAGAACAATGGGAAGCCGAACAGAAACGCGACAAAGTGAACATACTCGCCCTTCGTGGAAGGCTCGCCTTCAAGCTCCACGACAACGCCGCTGCCGAAAAAGACTTTCGTGCGAGCATGGCACTATCCCCTAGCGCCGCGGCGGGTGAGAAACTCGGAGAAATCGCGGAATTGAAGAAGGACTTGCCCGGCGCCATCCGGGAATATGCCAGAGCCTTCGCTCTGGCGGACTCCTCGACTTCCGCCGCCGAAGCAAACCGCCGCGAGATTCGTCAAAAGCTCGGAAATGTCTGGCGCCTGGCCCATGGTTCCGACCAGGGCCTCGGCGACTACATCTTGCACTCTTACGACGACGTCGTCGCGTCTTCGGAAGCTCCGAAACCGAAAAGAAACGCCGGCGCCAAAGAACCCTACGATTTCACGTTGCGTAACGCTCAGGATGGCTCACCCTACGCGCTCGCAGAACAAAAAGGAAAAATCGTCGTAGTGAATTTTTGGGCCACCTGGTGCGGCCCGTGCCGCGAAATGGAGCCCCATTTCGAGCGCGTCGCCGCCCAATTCCAGGGAGTCGCGGACATCGTTTTCCTTTCCGCGGATTGCGACGAAGACGAAACTCTCGTGCCGCTCTATCTACAGGAAGAAAAACCGCGCACAATGGTAGTTTTTGCGGATGGGCTGGATACGCTGCTCTCCGTCAACTCATTCCCTACCGTCGTCATTCTTGATCGCACGGGGAAAATTGCCTATCGCGCGGAAGGATTCGATCCCGACGAGGTGGAAACAGAACTGGCGAACGCGGTTCGCCACGCGCTGGCGGCGCAAAAGTAACACGCGCAGAACGCCGTTCACGGCGCCAAATCGGCGTTGTAATTTCCTACAAACTCCTCGAAATCATCGATCTCATCCATATCCTTGCCCACGAACCGGATCGTATGCGAATCCACTCGCTGTACCGACCTTAGGTAGCTAAGCAACTCCGCCGGCGTGTAGTTCTTGAACGTGATTTCCAGCGTCACGGGCGTTTTGATCACGTAAGGCTTGAAATCGTGCAGACGGCTCAATGCCGATTTCACCCCGGCATAGATTTTTTCGCAGGAAACAGCCGGCGTCAGCGTCTCCGCCGAATGGAAACCAAGTGATTTTTTCGTCTCGACAGTCTCGATGTCTCCCAATCGTGACTTAATCTCTGCCACGGCCACGTCATCACCTGACACAAAAATCACCGGCACTCCCTTCGCTCCGGCGTACGCGGCGTTGTACTCCCCTTCGGTCACTGCATTTCCGTTCAAGGCCACGCGCGCGTAGTGCGCACTAGAAAACGTGTGCGCCCGAACGCCTTTCGGATTCGTCGTCGAGGCGTGATAGCCGACAAAAATCGCCGCGCTAAAGCTCGAATCCAGCCCAGCCATCATTCCACCATGCCGCGGCCAGGACCGTACAATGCGCACATTTTTCGGAAACTCCTCGATCAGCAGATTCTCGCCGTTTCCGTGAGAATCGCTCACGACGACCTCGCCCGCTCCCGCCTCATTTGCCGCTCGCACCGCCGCCATCGTTTCGTCCGTCATGAAATGTCGAAACCGCTCGTACTCAAAACCGCTCGGAACCAACTGGTCCGCGGTGACCGTCCCCGCAACGCCCTCCATGTCCACCGAGATATACACCTTTAATTTCTTCGACGAGTCCGCGGCAGCTTGTGCCGCGGCATCCCGCGTGGCGATCGCTCCCAACACCACCATGGCAGCGGCTAACAAGAACCCAAAAACAAAACACGATCTGAAACGCATCACTAGATACCTCACAATTTCTTGAAAGAAATAAACCCTGATCGCGGTTCCAATTCTACGTCTGCCCAACCGCCGAAGCCGAAGGAAAAGCCAGCGCAACTTCGCGCGCAGCCACAATCGTGTTCACATGGATTCGAACCGTGTCCTCCACTCGACGCGCATATCCCCCCGCCAAGGCTGTCGCCACGGGAATCCCCCGCCGCCGCGCCTCCTCAAACACCCGCTTGTCGCGCGTCTTCAACCCGGTCTTCGTAAGCATCAATCCGCCAAGCTGATCCTCGCAAAACGGATCGGCGCCTCCTACATAAAAAAGTATCTCTGGCTGAAACTCGTCCAGCGCCGTCTGCACCGCCGGAATCAGCGCACCAAGATACTCGTCGTCCTCCACGCGGTCCGCCATTTCCAAATCCACATCCGAAGGCGGCTTGTACGCCGGATAATTATTTTCCTGATGGATCGATAACGTGAAAACGGATTCGTCCTCCGCAAAAATCGCCGCCGTCCCGTTCCCCTGATGCACATCCGTATCCACAACCATCGCCTTTCGAATCGCTCCATCGAATTGCAACCTTCGAATCGCCACCGCCACATCATGAATCGCGCAAAATCCCTCGCCATGCCCCGGATACGCATGATGAAATCCCGCCGCCCAAATTGCACCCAAACCCGTCCCGCAAAGCCGCCTGCCCCGCCAGAATCGACCCACCCGCCGCAAGCCAGCAAGCCTCCACCGCCTCCCGCGAAAACGGAATCTCCAATTTCATGATCTCGCTGGCGGATAGCGTCCCCGTCTTCAGCTTGTGCACCCACTCCGAGGTATGGACCCGCAGCAAATCCTCGTCCGCCGCCGGCTCCGGAGTCAGAAAATCCTCGCCAGCCGCGATCTCCTCGCGCACCAGCGTCTCGGCTATCAAATGAAATTTCTGTGAAGGAAAAACGTGCTCGCCAAGATTTAAGTCGTAGCCTTTGTGGTAGACCAGTTTAAAAGGAAGCATCTCTGTAGGGGAGAGGCTTGCCCCTCCCGCCTTCGCGCGTGCTAACTCTTAATTCTCCCGCTCCAAAATAAAATCTGGCAGCGTCAACAGCGCCCGCGCATATTCCGAATCCACGCGCCCTTCCAGACAAGCCTTCGCCCGCCGCGCATACTCATGCGCCAAATTCCGCGCCCGCTCCAACGCTCCCGAATCATTCACCAACGAAACTATCGTCTCTGCCCGCACCGAATGAAATTCTTTTTCCTCCAACACCCGCGCCACCAAACCGCGCGCCTCGCGATGCCCATTCTCCATCGCATAAATCAAAGGCAGCGTGACTTTCCCCTCTTTCAAATCGCTCAACACGGGCTTCCCCAGCTGTTCCGCCGAAGCCGTGAAATCCAACAGATCATCCACCAACTGAAACGCCAACCCCGCATACTTCCCATAATCCGCCAGCGCTTCCTCCTCCGCGCCTTCGAACCCGCCGAGCACCGCGCCCAATCTCGCGCATCCGCTGAACAAACACGCCGTCTTATAAGTCGCCAGCCGCAGCGCATCCTCTTCCGTCACATCGATCCGCCCGATCTTCGCCAGCTGAATCAACTCGCCCTCGACCATCTTTTGCGTCAAATCGATCAGCACATCCAATATCCGAAAATTTCTCTCCTCCAGCGCCATCTGAAACGACTGCATGTACAGCCAATCTCCCGCCAAAACGCTGCGATGATTCCCCCAACGCGAATTCGCCGATGGCCGCCCGCGCCGCGTGGCCGCGCTGTCAATCACATCATCATGAATTAACGTCGCGCTGTGCAGCAGCTCCACGACCGCCGCCAATCGAATCGCTCCCGCGCTCCGCCGCCCCGTATACGCATTGCAAAGCAGCAAAAGCGCCGGCCGCAGCCGCTTCCCTCCGCCGCCCAGCAAATAACTCGTAATTTCCGCCACCGGTTCGAACGCGCCAGCACTCTGCCGCGCGAGCTCTTCCTCCACCAAAACCAAATCGTCTCGGACGAGGTCAAAAATCTCTTTGGCAGTAAGCAGCGCGATAGCCTTCCTCCCCTGGCCTGCAATCATCTTTGGGACTCCGCAGCCGCGCTCATCGACGACTGGGCAAGGTGGAAAAATCGCCGGAAATTCTCTGCTGTCCTCGTGGCGAATTCTTCCGCGGCTAAGTCTCTCACACTAGCGAGTGTACGCGCCACTTCCGCCACATACGCCGGCTCATTTCGCTTTCCCCGGTAAGGCTGCGGCGCAAGGTACGGCGCGTCCGTCTCTATCAAAATGTTCTCCAGCGGCAAAGCTTTCGCAACGTCCCGCAAATTCTGCGTCTTCGGATAAGTCGAATTCCCCGCAAACGAAACCATAAATCCCATCTCGATCCCGCGCCGCGCGTCTTCCAAAGTGCTCGTAAAACAATGCAAAATCCCGCCGAGCCCGGTCGGCCGCCAAACTTCCTCAATCACTCGCAAACAATCCGCCCAAGCATCCCGGCAATGAATAATAATCGGCAACTTCGCGACGCGCGCCAACTCCATCTGCTCCCGAAACACGCGCTCCTGCACGTCCCGCGGCGAATGATCGTAAAAATAGTCCAACCCAATCTCGCCCCAGGCAATCACCTTAGGATGCCGCGCCAGCCGCGCCAACTCATCCAGATGCGCCTGCGTCACGTCCTTAGCCTCATGCGGATGAATCCCCACCGTCGTATAAATCCACTCATGCGCCTCCGCAAACGGCAAAGCCGCATCCAATTTGTGCACCCCCGGCCCAGTCCCAATCGCCAGCAAAGTAGTTACGCCAGCCGCCCGCGCCCTATCCAGCATCGCCTCGCGATCCTCATCGAATCGCGAGTCATCCACATGCGCATGTGAATCAATCAGTTCCATCTTCAGGTAGCACAGGCACTCCTGCCTGTGCTCTTTCTTTTCCCCGTCTTTATCTTTTCTCCGTCTTTATCTTTACTTCTTTACGTCCTTGCCTCTTTACTTCAACCGCGCTCCAATCTCCACATCCTCATCCGGAAATCCCGCCAACACCGGCCGCCCCTCCGGCCCCACCGACGCCGCCACAATCATCCCGTTCGACTCCACACCCCGCAATTTACGCGGCGCCAAATTCACCACCACCGCCACCTTCCGCCCAATCAATTTCTCCGGCTCATAAAACTGCGCAATCCCCGCGCAAATCTGCCGAATCTCCGTCCCAATATCCACGGTGAGCTTCAACAACTTGTCCGCGCCGGCAATCCGCTCCGCTGTCTTGATCTGCCCCACGCGCATCTCGACTTTCGCAAAATCCTCAATCCCAATTTTCTCCGCCGCCGCGGGTGCAGCTGCCGGAGCCGCCGCCGTTCCCGCAGAAGCAGGCGCAGCCGCAGGTGTCGTCGCTGCAACAGGTGAAGGTGCGTTCTGTGCTTCTTTTTCCATGGCTTCCATCCTCTCAATCGCTTCTGCTTTTTCAATTCGCGGAAACAACGCATGCGACTTGCCAAGCGACGTACCTGCCGCAAGCTGTCCCCACGCCAATCCATCTAGCTCAACCGCCCCAAGCGCGCCCGTCTGCCCAAGCAACGCCCAAACTTTCGCCGTGCTCTCCGGCAAAACCGGATTCGTCAGCACTGTAACCACGCGCAAAACCTGCGCGGTCGTCCACAAAATCGTCGCGCGCCGTTTCTGGTCAGATTCGCTTTCACCGAGCGACCACGGATGCTCGCTCGTTAAATACTTATCCGTCGCCGCAATCAACACCCAAATCGCTTCCAGCGCCCGCGAAAATCCCAGCTTCTCGTACTCTTCCAGCACATCGCTAATCGTCGCCTGCGCAATCTTCGCCAACTCGTCATCCTGCGGCAGACCGTTCGGCAGCCTTCGGAATCTTTCCACCGCAAGTTTTCTCAATCATTGCCGCCGTACGGCTGGCCAGATTCCCTAGCCCATTCGCCAGATCGCTGTTATACCGCTGCACCAGCGCGTCATAACTAAAATTCCCATCCTGCCCAAACACCGTCTCGCGCAGCAAGTAATACCGCAGCGCATCCATCCCCAAAACATTCACAATCGGCCGCGGCCGCACCACGTTCCCCAGCGACTTGCTCATCTTCGCGCTGTCCATCAACAGCCAGCCATGCGCCCAAACCTGCTTCGGAAGCGGCAGGCCCGCCGCCATCAAAAATGCCGGCCAATACACCGCGTGAAACCGGATAATCTCCTTCCCCACCAAATGCAAATCCGCCGGCCAATAACCGCTTTTCTCGTACTGCGGCCCGCCCACCGCGCTCAAATAAGCCGTCAACGCATCGAACCACACATAAAAAACGTGCGGCTCCTCGCCCGGCACAGGAATTCCCCACCGAATCGTCGTCCGCGTAATGCTCAAATCCCGCAGCCCGCCTTCCACAAAACTCAAAACCTCATTCCGCCGCGCTTCCGGCTGAATAAAGTTCGGATTCTTCGCGTAGAAATCCAGCAACGGCTTCTGAAACGCTGAAAGCTTAAAAAAGTAATTCGGCTCCGTCACCGTTTCCGTTGGCCGCCCGCAATCCGGACAATTCTCCCCCGGCTTCACATCCACATACGCATTGTCGTAAATGCAGTACTGCCCCGTGTAGTGACCCGGATAAACAAACCCATTCTCCCTGCACAATTTAAATAGCCACTGCACCGTATGCGCATGTTTTAAATCCGTCGTGCGAATAAACTCGTCGCCCTGCACCCCCAACTCGTCCCACAGGGCCTTCCACTGCGCCGCCATCTTCGCCACAAACTCCGACTCCGGCACACCCGCCTTCTTCGCCGAACGCTCAACGTTCACGCCGTGCTCGTCCGTCCCGGTCGTCAACACCACATCGAACCCGCGCATCCGCTTGTACCGCCGAATCGTGTCGCACACGATCGTCGAATACGTATGCCCAATATGCGGCAACCCGTTCGTGTAATAGATCGGCGTCGTCAAATAATATTTCGTTTTTCCCGCAGCCATCTCTCCGTCCGTTCTTCTTCTCTCGTCTTTCCTGTTTTTTTCTTCTCTGCGCACTCTGCGCACTCTGCGTTATCTTTTCTCTTACCCTTTATCTTTTCTCGTAACTCCTCAAAGCCGACGCAATCACCCTCTGCAAAGGCACATCCTTCTCCGCCGCCAATTTCCGGCAATCCTCAAATTCCGGCGCCACATGCAATATCCGCCCATTCACCCGCGAAACCTTAATCCGCACCTCGACCGAACTCCGTCCCCACGCTCACCCATTCCCGAGGCAAAACCCGCCGCTGCGCCCGATAAGTCCGCACTCCGAACGTAGTCGTCTCCGCAAAAATCAAAGACATCAATGCATTCGTATCCCCCGGCCTGCACAAAACCGTCAACAAAGTCCCCGGCCGATTCTTCTTCATCTGCACCGGCGTCGTATAAACATCCAGTGCCCCCGCCCCCAGCGCCTTCTCCAAAAAATACCCATAAATCTGCGGATTCATATCGTCGAGATTCGCCTCGATCACAGCAATCTCCTCATCCAGTAGCACAGGCACTCCTGCCTGTGCTCTTTCTTTTTCCTTCCCCACCCCAACTTCCTCGCCAATCATAATCCGCACCACATTCGGCTGCCCTTCCAGATCCGCCGTCCCCGCCCCATACCCAATCGCCGACACCGTCATTGCCGGCTGCGGCCCAAACAACTCGCAAAGCGTAGCCACAATTGCCGCCCCAGTAGGCGTCACCAACTCCTTCTGCACCCCATTGGAGTAAGTGGGCCGCCCCTGCAACAAATTCGCGGTAGCCGGAGCCGGCACCGGCAAAACGCCGTGCGCCATCTTCGCCGTCCCACCCCCCACATTCAAAGCCGAACAAGCAAACTTCTCAATCCCCAAAGCTTCAAATCCAATACACGCCCCCACAATATCCACAATCGCGTCCACCGCCCCAACCTCATGAAAATGAATCTTTTCCAAAGGCACGTCGTGCACCCGGGCCTCCGCTTCCCCCAACTTTCGAAAAATCGCCCCAGCCCGCTCTCGCACTCGCGGCGCCAGCTCCGACTTCTCCAAAATCTCCAAAATCGCGCCAAGCGACCGGTGCTTCGACTGATCTTCCGTCTTTACCTTCACATAAGTCGCCGCCATCCCATTCTTCCAAACCTTCTCGGCAGTCAATTCCCACCCAGGAACCCGCAACCCGCGCAATTCCGCGCGCAAATGCTCCGCCGAGCAGCCCGCATCGACGAGCGCGCCCAGCGTCATGTCCCCGCTAATCCCGCTAAAACAATCAAAATAAGCAAGTTTCATGGAAGCAGTCAGCCGCAGGAACTGCCTGTTAAATACCACGTCCCATTGGAGTCTTTCGATACTATCGGCGCAATCCATGAGTGTCAAACAATCCTCCGTCAACTCCCCCCTGTAGGACGGGCTGCCCTCCCAAGCGCCCGCACGGGATCGGCTTGCCCGTCCCGCTTAGCCCAGCTACCGATGCTGACCCTCCCACCTCCACCACGCCTAACCCCTTCCTTTTCTGTTATATATAAAGTAACTCTTGACATTACATAACATCCCATGGTAATCTTTCCTATGTCTCGCGTGGCTGGTTGCTCGAAGAACCGCCGCGAAATCTCCTCCTGTTTCGGCCCTCACACCGTTCCGTACACCACGCAGCATCTCCTTTCCTTTCTTCTGTTACAAGCGTGCGCGCACGCACGAATCGCTCTTAACCCTTCTATTTTCATACGCTTCGGGACAATTTCTTGCATACCGGGGGGTGGGGGGGATCCGCCTTCGACTCCTTCGCCGTCGTCACCTTTTGACCCAGCTCCTCCCTCGCCCTTATACTCTCCCATCCTTTCCTATCGAGGCGCCGTGTACCTGACACTCACAAATCGCCTTCGCGACGCCCTCGCGCGCCACATTCAGGAGCATTACGGCATGACTCTGGACATCGTCCTCGATCGCCCGCCCAAAATCGAAATGGGCGAAGCCGCCTCTCCTGTCTGCTTCGAGCTAGCCAAGCGCCTGAAAAAAGCGCCGCGCATGATCGCGCAAGAAATCGCCAACAATTTGCCCAAAATCGAAGGCGTCGCCCGCATCGAGGTCGCCGGCGCCGGCTATCTGAACGCCTACTTCGATCGCGCCATGTTCTGGGATTCCCTTTCGCCACTCGCCACTAATCCACTCGCCACTTCCGCAACAAGAAAAATCCGGAAAAGTAATCGTCGAACACACCAGCATCAACCCCAATAAAGCCGCCCACATCGGCCACGTCCGCAACGCCGTCCTCGGCGACACCATGGCACGCATCCTGCGTCACGCTGGACGCGCCGTCCAAGTCCAAAACTACATCGACAACACCGGCGTGCAAGTCGCCGACGTCGTCATCGGCTTCCTCGACATGGAGCGCCGCACTCCCGTCAGCGTAAAAATGTTTGCCATGGACCCCCGCTTCGATTACTACTGCTGGGATCTCTACGCCAAAGTCACCCACTTTTTCGAAGAAGACAAAGCCCGCGCCGCTGAACTGCGCGGGCGAACACTCAAAGCCATCGAAGACGATCGCGGCGAAGAAGCCGAAGTCGCGCAAGTTGTAGCGGACGCGATTGTCACTCTGCATTTACGCACGATGGCGCGGCTGGACATCGCTTACGATCTGTTGGCCCGCGAAAGCGAAATTCTGCACCTGAAATTCTGGGACGCCGCCTTCGAGAAACTCAAGTCGTCCGGCGTAATCCAACTTGCCTCGACCGGAAAAATGGCTGGCTGCTGGATCATGCCGTGGAAAGAGGAAGCAAAGGACGGTAAGGAAGTAAAGGAAAAACCAACCCCCGTGCCTAACGATCCGTCTGGGTCTTCCTCCTTTACCTCCTCAACTTCCTCTACCTCCTCAACCTCCAATCCCGTCGAGGACGAAAATACTCAAGACAAAATCATTGTCCGCTCTAATGGCACCGTCACCTACGTCGGCAAAGATATCGCTTATCAACTCTGGAAGTTTGGACTACTCGGAAAGGATTTTAATTATCGCAAGTGGCCTAACGTTCCCGAAGGCGAAACGGTTTGGGCTACGACGAGCTTCAAGAACGACCCCGGCGCGCCACATTTTGGCGAGCCTGCATCGATCGTTTATAACGTCATCGACGCGCGCCAATCCTATCTGCAGGACGTCGTCGCCGAAGGCTTGCGCCGCCTCCGCTACACGGAAGCCGCCGAAAAATCCATTCACTTGTCCTACGAAATCGTCGCGCTCACTCCCCGTTGCGCCGCCGAAATGGGCTACGAGCTGACGCCCGAAGAAGCGAAAAAGCCCTACGTCGAAGTCAGCGGCCGCAAAGGATTCGGCGTCAAAGCCGACGACTTGATGGACAAACTCGAGGCCGCCACGCTCGCGGAGGTTCACCAACGCCACCCGGAAATGAGCCAAGCCGAGCAAAAACAAACGGCGCATGAGATTGCCGTCGGTGCGCTGCGTTTTTTTCTGTCTGAAATTTACTCGCAACGCTATCATCGCCTTCGACTTCAAGGACGCTCTAAGTTTTGAAGGCGAGACTGGCCCCTATTGCCAGTATGCGGTCGTGCGCATTCGCGGCATCCGCCGCAAAGGCGCGGAAGCCGGTGCAACCAACATTGAGGTGACGCCGGAAACCACTGCCGCGTTATTCGCAGGCTCCGAAGGAAACGGCCTGTGGGAATTGTTGCTGAGCGCAGGGTCACTCGACCTCGCGGTGGACGCCGCCATCGACGCGCAAGAACCCGCTTTCGTCGCGAAATATGCGTTCCAACTAGCGCAAGCTTTCAATAATTTTTATCACAAGCATCACATCTTGACCGAACCCGATGAACAAAAACGCGCATTCCTGTTCCGCCTGACAGAACTCGTCGAAGCACGCTTGGTGGAGACACTAGCCCTGCTGGGAATCGAAGCGCCAGAGAAAATGTAGGGGCACGGCACGCCGTGCCCGTCTTGTAAGTGGCGCAGCATGCTGCGCCACTACAAAGAAGAACAAAACGAACAGGAAAAATCAGTACGACATGACGAGATGAACAAGCGTGCGGAGCGCGACGCCGGTCGGCCCTTTGGCCAGCCAGGATTTGGCGTCGTCGTTCCATGCGGTGCCGGCGATATCGAGATGGATCCACGGCGAGTCGCCGGCGAATTCCTTGATGAACATGGCGCCGGTGATCGCCCCGCCGCCTTTGCCGCTGCCGATATTCTGAATGTCGGCGACGGTTCCCTTGATGAATTCGCGATATTCGTCATCAATGGGCATCTGCCACATTTTTTCGCCGGCGGCTTTGGCGCTGGCGAGAAGTTTGTCGGTGAACGGCTGGTCCGAGCCAAAGACGCCGACGTTGACATTGGCGAGGGCGACGACGATCGCGCCAGTAAGCGTGGCAGCGTCAATCAGATGCGTAGCGCCGAGTTGCTTCGCGTAGTGAATGCCGTCGGCCAGAATCAGCCGGCCTTCGGCGTCGGTGTTCAAGACTTCGATGGTTTTGCCGGACATGGCCGTTTGAATGTCGCCGGGCTTTTGCGCTGTGCCGCCGGGCATGTTTTCCGTGGACGGCACGACGCAAATGACTTTGACATTCGGCTTGAGCGCAGCAAGAGCGCGCATGACGCCGAGCATGGTGGCGCCGCCGGCCATGTCGTACTTCATTTTTTCCATGCCGTCGGCGGGCTTGATGGAGATGCCGCCGGTGTCGAACGTGACGGCTTTGCCGATCAGGCCGATGACCGGCGCGCCGGGCTTCGGATTCGCCGGCGTGTAGGTGACGACCATCACGCGCGGCGGTTCGGGCCCACCTTGCGACACGCTGAGAAGTGCGCCCATCTTGAGGTCGGTGATTTTTTTCTCGTCGAGAATTTCGACCGCGAGGCCGGCTTGCTTGGCCATGGCTTCGGCTTTTTCGGCAAGAATTTTCGGCGTCAGCTTGTTCGAGGGCTCGTTGATGAGATCGCGCGCAAAATTCTGCGATTCGGCGATGATGCGGCCGCGCGTCAAGCCCTTTTTCAGCGGCAGGGCGTTCTGCATCGGAGTAGCCCGTGAGCAAAACCGTGTCGATCGACTTGTCGTTTTTCTTTTCGGTCTTGTACTTATCGGTTTCAAAGTTGGCGGTAAGAACGCCTTCCGCGATGGCTTGAGCCGTATCTTCCTCGGTGGCGTCGTTTTCGCGCACCAGGAACGCCAACTGCTTGACCGAGCGAGCTTTCAAGTAGCGCAACGCGGCGCCGGCAATCTTCCGGAGTGTGGCGCTGTGAATTGCTCGCGCTTCCCTGCTCCGACCAGCAGTAAGGCGCGCGGCTTTAAGCCCGGCAGGCGCGTGAATGAGAGTCATTTCCAGAGTCTTGCCGGTGAGTTCGCCGCTCTTGGCGAGATTGCGCAGCAAGCCGCTCGGCGGTCTGATCGAGTTCCGAGATGCGCCCCTGGATGGGGTCAGTCTCTTCGAAAACATAAGAGACGAGCGCTTCGGTCTCCAGTGCAGCGTACGGCTTTGTTTCGAGTGGTGATTTGCATGTTTCTTTAACGCCTCCGGTTGTTGTACATAGCTTTTTCAGTTTCCCTGCGAGCTTCCTTGTCGCGTTCGTCCTGGCGGCGATCCCACGATTTTTTGCCTTGCGCCAGAGCGATTTCGACCTTAGCGCAGCCATTACGGAAATAAATGCGCAGAGGAATGACGGTCAAACCCTTGGATTGGGTACGGCCCGAGAGCTTGTGAATTTCGTTTTTGTGGAGCAAGCAGTTTGCGCGAACCGAGAGGTTCGTGATTCCATGGACCGCCGGGCAAGTACTGCGCAATGTGCGCGTTAACGAGCCAGGCGCCGCTGGGCTTGAAATCGACGTAGGCGTCGCGGATGTTCGCTTTTCCTTCGCGCAGAGCCTTGACTTCGGTGCCGTGCAGAACCAGACCGGCCTCAAAGCGGTCGAGCAGATGGTAATTATAGGAAGCGGCGCGGTTCTGGGCCACGACTTGCTCGCCAGCCTTTGCTGTCCTTTCTCGGTTTTTTTCGTCGGCTTGGGCACAATTTCCATCATAACTGGAGTGTTAAAACTTGGCTACGGGCATGAAAAAAAACCATATTATCGGAAGCAGTACAGCCAACCTTCCGCGTGTTGCCCATGCTCTAAACCGAGTGTTAGACGCTTAGACTGCAATCGGCTTCGTGTCGAGGCACTCGGAGAGTCCATGCGACGTTGTGGTAGCGTCATTCTGTGTGTCGGGATGGGTGTCTTCGCCGTGGGCTGCCCGAAGGGCCAGACAGATTATAGCAAAGGGCGGAAGGCGGAGACGACTCGAGGACTACGACGCCGCATTGGAGTTTTATCAGAAAGCCCTGAAGTCCGATCCCAACAACGCAGGATACAAAATCAGGCTCAACCAAGCGCGGTTCGAAGCGGGAGAGCAGCATGTAAAACAGGGACTGAAGCAGAGAGATAACGGGGATCTGCAAGGCGCGGCGGCACAGTTCCAGCGGGCACAAATGGATGATCCATCCAGCGCGATCGCCGGGCAGGAACTGAAAAAAACGCTGGCGATGATCGTGGAGCAATCGCACGCGGCGGAAAGCGCCAAGGCTGCCTGGAGACGACGACCTTGGGAAATACATGTCGGAGCCGCCGGAGATCAAGCCGCTCTCGAACGTGGCCATCACGTATAAGGCGTCCGCCGACGCACAGGATTGTTTTCGACACCATCGGAAAGCTGGCGGGATTGACGGTGATCTATGACCCGGACTTCCCCGCCCGGCGAATCTCCGTGGATTTGAATAACTTGACATTAGAGCAGGCGCTGGAAGTTGCGTGCCTGGAGAGCAAGGCGTTCACGAAGGCGATTACGGAAAACATCATCATGGTGATTCCGGACCAGGCGGCCAAAGCGGAAAGATTACGAAGAAGAAGTACTAAAGACGTTTTATCTGTCCAACACGGTGACACCGCAGGACCTGACGGAAATCCTGACCGGGCTGCGGCAGTTGTTCGATTTGAAGCGCGTCCAGCAACTCAACTCGCAGAACGCGATCATTGTCCGGGCGACGTCCGGACGTGCTGAAGCTCGTGGGCAAAGTGCTCGATGACATTGATAAGGCCAAACCAGAAGTGGTGGTTCAGGTGGAGGTGCTGGAAGCGCGCACGGATCGTCTGCGCATACTGGGAATCCAACCGGGGCAAACCGCATCGATTGCCATAAATCCGAATGCGACGACGACGACTCGGGAGTACAGCGACGACACACGACGACCACCACAACAAACAACATCACGCTGAAACGCTGCGCAACTCTGAATAGCAGCGATTACATCGTGACGCTTCCGAACTTTACTGCCAACGCGGTGCTGACGGACACGTTCACAAAGATTATTCAGAACCCCGAGCTTCGCTCCGTGGACGGGCAGCAAGCAAAACTCAAAATCGGCGACCGCATCCCGATTGCAACGGGCAGCTTTCAAGCAGGCGTCGGCGTGGGCTCGGTAGGCACGGCAGGTTTGGTGAACCCGCTGGTCAACACGCAATTCCAATATCATGATGTTGGCGTGAATATTGACATGACGCCGCGCGTGCACCCGAATCACGAAGTCAGCCTGAAAATAAAGATCGAAGTCTCTTCCGTTACGGGAACATCCACTATTGGCGGAATCAGCCAGCCGATTATCAGCCAGCGTGTTGTTGAGCACGATATTCGACTGGGAGATGGCGAGGCTTATATTCTGGGCGGCCTCATCCAGAGAACGGATACAAAGACGTTGAACGGGTGGCCCGGACTGGCAAATATTCCGCGTCATACGCTATTTGTTCTCGAGCGATAACGTGGAGCATGAGGAAGACGAAGTTTTGATCATGCTGATTCCGCATATCGTGCGGCTGCCGGATTGGACGAAGGAAAATCTGCGGCGGTATCTACTCGGGTTCGGATCAGAATACTCAGGTCAAGTGCGACGCGAAAGCGAACCCCGGCGCCGGAACCTGCGAAGCCAGTTACGCAGGCTCCGGCGGGGTTGTACCTGGATCGCGCGGGCCAGCTCCAGGAAGAGTTGCGCCGCCGGGGCCGCCAAATACGGCATCGCGTGAATCCGCCGCAGGGACAGCCGGGCAAGCTGCGATTTGAACCGCGGCGCTGTCGCTGAAGGTGGGCGAGACAAAGACGATCGCGATGGTTGTGGAGAATGTGAACGACCTGTTCTCGATCCCGTTGTTGCTGCAATACAATCCGGCGGTGATCAGCATTGAGGACGTGCAGCACGCGGTGAGCGAAGGACAGCATGGCGGATTCCTTTCAGGCGGCACGCAGGAAATCGCTATCGTGAAGAGCGTCAACGCGGAAAAAGGCCAGGCCATCATTTCCGCGACGCGGCAGCCGAATACCGCAGGGCGTGAGCGGGAGCGGCACGCTTCTCGGAATCGTGATCAAGGGCATCGCGCCGGGCTCGTCGAATCTGTCGATCATGCAGCAGAATGCCAAAGACTCGCAGCAGCGGCCCATTCCGTTGGTCACCAATGAGGCCACGGTGCAAGTGCAGCCTTAGTCCAAGCAAGAGGAAATATACGATGTTGCGGCGCGACTTTCGTTCCAGAAAAGTTTTCGACAGCGGCGCATCTCTCCAACAGCAGGAATGACGCTGCTGGAATTGATTATTGCCTGCTCGATCTTGATGGTTCTGTCGTCGATGGCGCTGCCGGTTTTTCGCTATACGGTGATACGCGCAGAAGGAAGCGGAACTGCACTACGATCTGCGGACGATGAGGGACGCCATTGATCGGTACAAAGATCTGGCCGATCAGCACAAGTTCCGGACAGAAGTCGGGAGCGAGAATTATCCTCCGGATTTGGAAACGCTGGTGAAAGGCGTGCAGCTGGGGGCGGGAAACGACAAGAAGCTCCGATTTCTGAGGAAGATTCCCGTGGACCCGATGACGGGACGAGCAGACTGGGGATTGCGCGTCGATCAGCGACGATCCGGACTCGACGAGCTGGGGCGGAAAAAATGTTTTCGATGTGTATTCGAAATCGACGGGGACGGCGCTGGACGGGACGAAGTATAGCGACTGGTAGCCGTGGTCGAGGTGGCAGGATGAACGAAATCTTCGAGGAGATGTGTGGAAGCTGCAGTTGTCCGGAGAAAGCGCGCGGCGCGGAGCTCGAACGACGGGTTTACGCTGATCGAGTTGATGATCGTGATTGCGATCATTTTTATTCTGCTGGGATTGGCCGCTGGACGATATGACATGACCATACAGCGATCGCGCGAAGCGGTGCTGAAACATGATTTGCAGGTATTGCGGGAAGCGATCGACAATTACACGCTGGATAAGCAGGCCGCGCCACAGTCACTTGGAGACCTTCACCAAGCGGGTTATCTGCGGGAAGTTCCCGTGGATCCCATGACGCAAGCCACCGATTGGGACCCGATATTCGACAACGTCGTGCTGAGTCCGGATCAAACGATCACAGGGATGGTCGACGTGCATTCGCATTCCGCGCTTAATTCGCGGTTCGATGGAACAGCTTACAATACCTGGTAACGCATTTTGGCGCGTTTAGACGAGTAGGATTGTCCCGCCTCTAATGTTTCTTTTCGACAATCCCCGGATTTCGAACTTTGCCACGAGGACTCGCAAGAGCCGGAGTTGCGAGCGTACGGCAGTCGCGTAGTATCAATGATGCGGGGTGGAGCA
Organism: uncultured Acidobacteriota bacterium; assembly: GCA_963804545.1. Classification (GTDB taxonomy): domain Bacteria; phylum Acidobacteriota; class Terriglobia; order Acidiferrales; family UBA7541; genus Acidiferrum. The sequence continues at coordinate 209,985 of CAWDQW010000002.1, read as the reverse complement.
GCCTGGTAGCTCGTCGGGCTCATAACCCGAAGGTCGTCAGTTCAAATCTGACCCCCGCAACCATTTGTTAGTTTAGATACAACGGCTTGGGAGGCTCCACTCCTGAGCCGTTTCCTTTTACGTCCAACTGGCGTCCAAAATTCCCCAAACTGCGTTGCCAAGCTGCGCCGCGATTCGCTTTCCGTCCTCGCTAATCACATGAGTGTAGATCGTCTCCGTGACTGGCGAGCCGTCGGCGTGCCCGAGTCTCTGCTGACGCAATTTCTGCGATGCTCCGAAACTGCTCATCAGAGTTGCGTTCGCATGACGGAACGCATGGAAGCCATTGCCGCGTGGCACCTGGATACCGAGCGCCAGAAGCAAAGGCCTGAACTTTCGCCTGAGTAACAAGTTCTGATCCCACGGTGTTCCGTTGCGAGTGGCGAAGAGCAGCCGACGTTGATTCGGATGCCAAGATTCCAAGAACGTATTTAGGTGCCGGCAGCCCTGAGGTGAAAGCTCGACCACCCGAATTGACTCATCTGTTTTCGGATCGCCTAGTTTTCCCCGCCATGAGCTCTGCCGCACTTGAAGCATTCCACGTTCCAGGTCTATGTCATCCGACTGTCAGTCCACACAGCTCGCCGGCCCGCAGGCCAGTTTCCGCAGCAAGTCCATACCATGTGCGGTGTGGCTCTTGAGCCTTGGCAAGGATGAGTTGGATTTCTCGTTGAGAAAGGAAGAATCGCTGCACTCGCTTTACGTCCGGGAGTACTACGCCTTCCATGAGGTTGTGAGCGACATAGCCCCACGCTTTCGCCGTGGTCCACATGCTCTGGAGTGTGATGCAAATGTTTCTGGTAGTTTTCGCGCTCACAGGAGAACTGGAGACAAACTGCTGAACCATTTCGGGATTGAGGTCCTTCATCGGGTACTCACCAAAAAACGGAACAAGGTGCTTCCGAATGTGAGTCCGATAGTTGATCGCCGTGGAATCTCCGAATTGACTCAACACTTTTGCTTTCCAGTTCTGAGCGAAGTCCGCGAACTTGGCCGTTGGCATTGGCCTATAGCTGACTTTGTTGACGTGAGCGATCTGGTCATCCAACGCACGCTGAGCAAGCCGTTTCGTTGGATAGTCTTTAAACGACCCAATCGCCTCCTGGCGTCGGATACGCTTCCGAACCCCGCCCACGAGAACGTCTTCCCGCCATCGGCCATACCAGGTCTTTCCTTCAAGCCACAACTGTCCCTTCTGATACCTGCGTCTCGCCATCGAGTCTCTTTCTCTCGATGACTCAATCGCCCTATGGGGCAAAAGTTTAGCAGAGTCATGGTTCATAGGGTGACGCATCAGATCCGCCGGCCTGTGGAAAAACGCTGGCTTCTATCCGTTCGGAGCACTTGCCATTCCTCTCCGTGTTCACAACTCCCCGTCTGCTGCCTGCCGGAAATAAGACTTGTTTGGGTCGTTGAAATAGGGCTTGAGGTAGCAGAACATCGGCGGCATCGGATTGATGCCGTCGTAGGCAATCGCCACCGACTGCGCGTTGCGCAGCTCCGTGAATGTCTTCATATCGAAGCGATAATCGCTCTGCTGGTAGTAGGTCTTCGATGTAGTGAGATTGGCCCTGTTGGATTGAGCTTTGCCCGTCAGGAAACTGACCTGAGTATCGTGGCCAGTTTCGGACAGGTTGTAGCCCACTTTGATCTGATCTTCCTTGCCACAAAGCTCGCTCGCAATCTTCGCGGAAAAGTCATCCGAAAGAGCCAGGAAAATCTTCGTGCGGAAGGTTTGCAAAAGCGTCCGCCAAGTCTCACCGGGTAATGAGGACTTCAGCGAGCTGATGCTCTGCGTGGCGATGATCGGAATGCACTTCGGTTGACGCGAAAGGGTAAAGAACTTTTCATCCCCGGTCGGCTCGTTCTCCCCCACCGTTGCGAAATGTTGGTACTCATCACAGATGAAGAACACCTGCCGGAAATATTGCGCCGGGTGCGCCTCAATCTGGGGCACACGGTTCAACACCGCTCGCTCGAAGTCGAGCTTCATCATTACCCCGATGGCCTTCGCCAAGCCGGGGTTCATCCCGATGGGGAAATTCAACGCGCAGACCTTCCCGGTTTCAATTAGCCAGGAGAACGAAGGCAGTGGCTTTCCGTACTTGCCATCCGCGTTGGCCTCCCTTTCGTAGCACTCCTTAGGTGGGCAGAAAACCCGCTTCACTTTCGGGTTGTCGTCGAAGAGGGAGAGGAACACGGAAATCCCCTCGACAATCGAAGTCCTGAGCTTCGGCTCGATCCGTTGCCAGTCGTCATGGAACCAGCGCTGAACGGCCTCTAGTTGGGCACGCTTGTCCGGGTCAGATTTCTCGGGGCCGGGATGGTCTTCTTCTGGAACTCAATCGCGTGCTTTTTCAGGTGCCGTTCTAACGCGGGTGTACCTGGGGCCCGGTACTGGTCCGTATCTTTGGCTTCATCCGGAAGGAAATCGAAATCGATGAGCACCTGGATATGCTCTTCGTAAGTGGCCTTGGGAATGAAGACAAAATGCTTGTCAAAAAGCAGCTCTTCCGCCTGCTCGATTCGCTTCTGCAAAAGCTCAGGCGAAATCGCACAGTGATAGACATCGAAGAGGGTCACGTAATCGAAGGCCACCTTGTGGAGCAGGATGATGAACTTCACAAGGTTCGTGTAGGCCTGTTGCCAGAAGGGTTCCTTGCCTTTGCCGAAGAGGTTATTCAATAAGGATGCGATGTTGTAGGCCAGGGCATGCGCGTCGAGGTCATTGTGCAGGGGGTTATAGCGGTACTCGGAATCGAGGCTGAGTTCGACGTAATCGCCTTCCCTTCTGTAGCGCTGCAATATGTCCCGTACTTTGTGGCAGAAGTCTCCCTTCACTTCCAGGACCAGTCCCCCGATACGCTTCCCGCGGTCATGGGCCTGATAGGCAATCAACTGTTCGGCAAAGGGGTACATGCAACCACTTGTCTTGCCGGTTCCAATCGCACCGAATATTGCAATGCCGGTGAAGAGTCCACGCTCGGGGATCGTCAGCCACCGAGGATCTCGAGAGGGTGTTGGCCTACGTGGATTGTGGACCTCGCCGAGCACTATATAGAGGTCGTCGCGCTTACGCGGGTCGGGGTAACGTGGGAGTCTTCCCGGGCTTGTCCGGCCGGCGGATTTTCGAAGCAAAAACGTACAAGCCCGACAGCAGGATCGAATACCCGATGAACGGCGTTGTGTATAGAAGAAGGATGTAGGTGTACTTGAATCCCCAGAAGACCGGGCTTGCCCTGAGATACATCAGTGCGAAGAAGATGTTGTCTTCGGGGAATGGCATCCTGAAATACAGGGTCATTCCCGTGGCCATCGCCAGGAGGCATGCGACCATGCCTCTGGAATTGAGAAATCGATGCATCATGCCGCCTCCGTTCCCACCACGCACGCAGACAGCCCGAGAGAAGATTGGCTGCCCTGTTCCCGGACGTCCTGCTGACTCAACCAGGACTGGAATTCCATGTCATGAGCGATCATCTTTTTCAGCACGATATTCAGCACATCCGCCGCACTGATTCCGATGAACCGGGCATAGTCTTCGAGCAGTTCGCAGGCGTCTTGTTCGAGCCGGACTTTCCGCCTCAGGGTGACTGGCTGTTCAGAATCCCTTAGCATTTGCTTTCTCCTTCTTCTCTTCTAGTTCCTTTCTCTTTCCTCTCCCTGTGGCGACCGGGCCAAAACACTCGGCGCTGGTTGCCGCGCCGATGGGCGGGAGCGACCCCACGGGTCACTTTCGAGACCGAAGGGCCGAAAGTGGGGTCGCTCCCGCCCAACTCCGTGTTTTGGCCCCGTCGCTTTTCTTTGCCGTCTCCTTCGCATCTCTTTGGTGTTCCTCGGCTTCGCCCGTCTTCTGGGTGACGCCTAAACAGAACGGCCCCCTGAACACCATTCTTTGCATCCCGTTCACCCTGATTCGTCGTCCTTGGCCCGAAAATCCGGCTGCTTCGGGACCAGATACGTCTCGAAGTACACCTTCCGGTTCGGCGCCTTCGACGGAAACTCCGCGCGGAGTTCGGCCTCAGTAATGCGTCCGGCCTTCCAGGTTTTGAAAAGAGTTTCAAATCGATCGGCGGCAAATCTGCGCTTCGCTTCGTTGAAGAAAAGCAACTCGGCCTTGCTCACTGTTCTGAACTCGGAACTATTCCAAATGCTTCGTGCTCGGAAATACCGGATGAGGTCCGCGGCGATGTCCGATTCGAGCGGAATCTTGACCGCAGAATTGAAAACTTCCGTAGCCTTTTCAAAATGTGCTCGTGTGCCCGAAACGTAGACGAAACGGAAGTCGGCAAGCTCACGAAAGAGCGGCTGGTATTGCCCGAGATGTGTAACAAATCCGGTGATCGTTTCGAGCCCTGGATCGACATAGGAAAACGTGACCACAGGGGAGAAGCCGGGACTGGGAGAACTGAAGAACAACGGGAACTTGTCCACGAAATAGCGCAGCGTGTGGTGGCTGGTAGGTCCACCCATGTACAGCTTCACCGGGAGGCAGGCCTTTTCGATGTGCAATTGATCGCAGAAATAGGCGATCTTTTCCGCTTCCGTTTCGAGGTACTGATACCCCTGGTTGGCGAGGATGAAATCGAGACCGAGAAGCCGGGTCTGGATTGCTTCCAAACGATGCCGGCGGCGGTTGCGCAGGTTCTCGTGGCCAAGCTGTGCGTAGAGCCTGCGAGAATAGAGATGATAGATGCACCCGTTGCGCCTGTATTCGCGCATGGTGGCGTGCCCCTGGGTGATGAGCTTCTGCGCCAGCGAATGAGTCCGATAGCCACGCTTGGCATCGACAAAGGCCAGGAACTGGCGGGCCGTGAAGTACCCGGAATGCATGGCCACGATGTAGAGGAAACGTGCCTCCGAAACGGTGTAGCCAAACGCCGTGAGGGCTTCGATCTGGCGCTGAGGAATGTTCATAGGGAAAGGATCTCCGCTGTCAGTTCGCGGTCACTCAAAACCCGGCGCACGTGCGAAGCGTCATCGGCGTGGCTATAGAGCGTGAATCCAGCCCGTGCTTTGTCGGCAAGTTGCCGTGGCCGGTAGTCTTCCGTCGTCAGCTCCAAATTGACTCGCGCCATGCTTTGGTCTGGCATCTCGTATTCGATCTGCATGTCGGGCACTGGAATGCGGCCATGAACTATTCGCAAACCGTGCCGCTCAGCAACGTCGCGCTTCTTGTCTGGGTCATCCTTTTCGGGGCCGAGCCGGGTGAGATCGCGATTCACTTTCTTTTTCAGTTCGAAATCGAGGAGCACGCGGCGCACTCTGCCGCCCCGCCGCTCGATCCGTTCTTCTTCCTTCTGATAGACCCGGTACAATTCGGCGTCGTGTTTGGCCTCCCGCGGCTTCACAAAACCAGCATAGATTTCCTGGTCATTCGGAACTCTTCCTGACCTCTGCATGAGCCTCCTGCCAGCCTTCGTTAGCGTGTACATCCGGGTGCTCTTGCTGAGCGAGATTTCGAACCGTTTCTGTTCCACTAAACCTTGCCGTATGAGGCTCTCGGTTTCACGCTCCATCCGGCCCCTATCACCGCCATAGCCGTGGCGTGCCAAATCATCGGCATTGATGACGCGGAATTTGCCCAGGTCTGTGAGCGTTTGGATTTCTGATTCGCGCAGGTCATAGCCGCGGTAGCGGTCGTACAACACGGCACGCGCGTCCCTCGGCGGAACCTCTTTCGGAAGGGGCTCACGAACGTCCCTGAACCGTGACTCTGGGGGCGGGATCTCTTCTCTGGTCCTCGCAGTGCCGGGTCTCGTATCGCGCGGTGGACGCGACGATTCGCGCGGGCTCCTGGCCGCCTCGCGGAAGTCATCGAAATCGGGTGTGAAATCGCGTGACATTTCAGTGTGCGTTCCAATCGTCGTTCGGCCATGATAAGGACGCGTGGCCTCCGCGGCCATGGTTGTCGATGTGCCTCAATTTGCGGCCTGCATCCTTCAAGAAAAATTTGCGCTGAATCCAATAGATCGCGGCGAAGAGATTTCCGAAGAGGATTCCGAGCCACAAGAGAAGCACGGTCCCGTACTCGTGAAAAACGATGCGCTTGTATGGCACCAGAAACTTGAGCTCGCCCATGAGCCCAAACAAACAGCCGAGTAAAACCGCGAGTGCGATAAGCAGTGCATTTGCGATCATGATTTGACCTCCACCTTCATGCAGAAATTCGTGCCGCTTTTTCGGCCTGTTTGAAGCGCAGCTTTCCTCGGTGTCCTCACAGCCATTGCCTCGTCCTGTCGTTGAATGAATAAGGAAGAACCCCTGTCGTGGTCCGAGAGCCAAGCCTTCGTCCCCTAGCTGGCGCTTCGACGGGTTCTTGCCTTCGCGTTCGGCTCGGATCTTCGACCGAACGCTACTTCGCCGGGCGGCTGACCGAAGTGGGAAACGGCTCCGCCAAACGAAAAGAGAGAATCGAAAGACAATTCTCCCTTATCCCTATAGAGGGTTTTTTGAAGACGAATGTCTCCAAACTATTTTCGAAGTGCGATTTTTCCCTGTTAAACGGAATTCGGAGGAATTCTCAGTAATTCTCAGGAATCGCTCAGAGCGATCAGGTAGTCTTCGTTACCGCCAGGAGCTGATGAAATTCCCGGTAAAAGGCTGGTGTAAACATCCGGTCTAACCTTCTCTCGAATGCCGCTATTCTTTGCGCCTTTCTGTCTCGTGGCCGATAGCATTTCTTCGTTCTTGGCAGTGTTGATTCGAGGCTGCCATTCCTCAACGTTTCGACTGAGGTTCTCAGCCACTGGAGGGCCTTGCTGAACCTAACCCTCGCCGCATGGTTTGACAGTTCAAATTCTGAAGCGATTTCGCTCCAGGAATGACCCTCGATTCGGCGCAGGATCATCTCTCGAGTGACGCTATCGAAATGACCCAAAATCTGGTCCAGAAGTATCTCGTTATCCAGCCCGTCGCCGTGGCTATCATCGGAGGGATGGGAATGCCACTGGCTGACCTCTTCGTATGTGGTCTCGTTTCGCCTTGCTTCGGCCACCTTCCGCAAGAAGACCCGAAAGAGGTAGCGGCGCACGTCGCGAATAGGAGCGATTTGCGCGGCTTCCTTGGCACGAATTACTTCCGAAACGGATGCAGCGGCTTCTTCTAAAAGGTTGACCGAAACACACGAATCACTGAGGAACTTTCCCGCGTAGGAAACCGCCTGGTTGGCGATGCATTGAGCAACCAGAAACACGGATGGTTCGATGCTCCGGCCGGAGGGGGCTACCGCATTCAAAAAGCACTGTTGGCCTGAGGGAACGTCTTGGGTCGATTTCATGAATACCGCCATATGGAATGTTGTGTGTCAAAATCTCCCAATGGGCGTGCGCGAAGGAATTCTGAAGACTTATATCTGGGAAGATACAGTACTCGGGACGCGGACTCCGGAGTAACACCCATTTCCATATAGAACGCACTTCCGCGGAAAAGGTTTCACGTCGAAGGGAGTCGAAAGTGAGAAAAATGCCCTACTCCTACGAAAATACCCTCAGGCGGTCTGAGCGAGTGGCTCCAAGGTCACTTTGTGGCCCAGACGTTCCAGCCGCCTGACCAAGGATCGGCGAATGCGGTTCACGTCGATCCGGTCAAAGTGGTCCGCACCGAGTTCCCTGTAGTCTTCCTTACGCTTCAGCATGTGATAGGCAATTTCGAGTAGTGCATGTGCTACCGCCATGACCGCACGCTTGGCTCCCCGCCGAGAAGCAATGCGCCGATACAGCGCCGAGAGATAGTTATTCTTCATCATCGAAATGGCCCAGGCCGCTTGCGACAGACAACGGCGGAGCGAGACATTGCCCTTGCGCATCTTGCCGCTCAGCCGCTTCCCGGCGCTCTCAAAACTACCAGGACACAAACAAGCCCAAGAAGCCAGGTGCCCGGAAGACGGAAACTGATTCATATTCATTCCTATTTCCGCCAGCACTCCCCAAGCAGTCACCCGATCGACTCCTGGAATGGTGCATAGCCGAGTGACCTTATCCTCAAAAGGGAGCATGCGCTTATCGATCTCCCGCTCGATCTCACTCCGTTTCGATTCCGTGAAGCGCAAATGATCGTAGAGCTGTCGGAGCAAAAATCGATGATGCTCGGTTATACGACCTTCCAATGCCAATTTCAGCTCCGGGATCTTGTTCCGCAGCAGTCCTTTGGACATCTCTGCCAACCGGGCAGCGTCTTGCTCCCCAGCTAGCATCGCCTCCAAAATCGCTCTCCCCGAAGCACCCAGTGCATCCCTCGCTACCGATGCCAACTTAATGTTGGCATCCTCCAGCACCTTCTGAATGCGATTCGCAATCCGGTTGATCTCCTGTACCAAACTCACGCGATACCGCGTGAGGTCGCGAAGTTCACGTATTGGTTGCGGGGGCACGAAACTCCCGCGGAGCAATCCGTGCTGCAGCAAATCCGCGATCCACTCGCTGTCTTTCTGGTCCGTCGGTGCCGGCGCGCTTCAAAGTGATCGCGAACAAGCACAGCCCATCGCCGTCCCACCACAGCAGCTTGATCAGATCGCCGCGCTTCCCGCGAAACACGAACACCTGACCTGAAAACGGATTCTCCGCGAGCGCCGTCTGCACCATCCCGCTCAGCCCCACGAATCCCCGCCGCATGTCCGTCACTCCCGCCACGATCCAAATGCGCGGCCCCGCCGCCAGCCCCATCATCCCAGCAACTGCTCCAGCACCGTACGCAACGCTTCCGCATCCACGGCTCCAGCAATGCGCAGCGTCCCTTTCGGAAGTTGGATCTCTATCGTTCCCGATCGCCAAGCGGTTCCGTCACCTTCGGCGCCTCTCACGGATCGCTCATCGGTGACCTTCACGGGCAGGAGTTTCGAAGCTGTGCCGTTTCCCAATCGCCCTTCGCGATACAGTTTCCGCCAGTGGAACACCTGATTCGCGTTCACATCGTGACGCCGCGCCACTCGCGACACCGAAGCCCCAGGCTGCAAGGTCGCTTCCACGATCTTGTGCCGCTCTTCCACACTCCGCCGCCGCTTCTTCGCCCCTGGTTCTCTCACACTGACTAACTCATTCGATGTGTCCACCATGTCCCCTTCGTGGACACAAACAAAAGTGCCCACACAAAGGCCATCTTCCTCGACTACTCACACTGCGCACAGGCGGTTAGAATCGGACGCTTACCCTGAGTCTATGATCGAGAAAGTTTAGACATAAGAGGGATACGGTTAACTGTGTTGCGTTTATAGATTCCGGAATGGCTTCCCCGAAGCTACGCAATCCGAGGAATCGGTTACTAGCATAGCGCCCAAGCTCAATTTCCTAAAGTGTGCGATTCCTCTTCAGAGCACGAGTGAGACTTACGAGACAACTCCTCCGTGACTGCCTTTCCTCGTTCGTTCCATTCGTGAAGAATGTAATAGACATCGGGGACAGGGCGGAACTCGCCCGGTAGCCCCATCGGAGGATCGTCGCAGTGAGATGTGCAAGTCGACACTGAGCACGGAATTGCAGCAAGAATTCTTGCCCACTTAGGAGCGATCTCCGAGGGCTCGTCGCTCGACTTTGCCTCGCGATCGACATTCAAAGACGGATCGATGAACCTTCCCCGGTTTGTTTTCCAGGATTCTTCGGTGAGGAAATAAGATACGTCAACCCGCAGCTTTCCTCGCAAGGGAAGCTCTCGACGCGTCTTTTTGTTCGGATTTATCACCCAAACCGCAGAGGGGAGGCAGTACGTGTCATGAGCAACCGCATCTGGTGCAAGCGGATAAGCATTGGAACTTTTGATGTCGACAATTCCCTGGATGTTGATCCACTCGGTCGTCGGCTCGGCGCTGCCTTCGCTCGTTACATTGAGAGCCATATAGAAATATGGGCCCATGCTGGTCAGGAAAACAGGGACCGACGAGTGACTTATGCGGTCGAGACTCACAACAAGGCAGTTCTTTTCCCATCGTGGAGGTGAAGTTAAGCGAAGTTCCAGGGACGCGGGTGCTTTCTCTAGTTGAATTTCTTTTCCGGCACCAGGAGTGTCGAACGACTCTGCTTTTGATCGCCAACCTCCTAAAAATAGAAGGATCATCGCCACGACGGCCGGTGCCGCGACACTCCACATAGTCTTGAGCTTACATTTGTTTAACACGAGATTGTCCATATCGAACCGTCCTACAAGCTCTGTGTAAAGCCCACTCTTCGCCCGACAGAATTACTTCAATAAGTGATTCCACCGAGGTCCATCAAACAGTTTAACAAGTCTAGTCCCGGAGGGTTATTATTGTTACGCATAAGCGGGTTTGGTGATTGCGTGGTTTGAGCGTCTTGTGCCAGGGCCTCCGCGGCTGTTTGCGTGCCAGAAATGAGATCCAGCGCATTCCCGAGCTCTACAATCTGAGTCGCCGCCTGGAATGGCTGCACCAGAAATGGATTCGTGTAGGTTGTGTAGGGATTTGTCGGATCGACATAGCCCTGCACTTCACGTAGCGCTCACGCTTCTCCGGCCTGAGTGGCAAACGCATGCCCAGTCAGCGAAAGGAATATAGGAACCACTAGCAAGAGCGGAAGAGAATGGTATCGAGATTGAGCACTCATTGTGAATCTCTCGACGATGATCGGAAAATTGCCGTCGTCGGAAGAATAAGGACACCTGAGTCGCCTCACTCTCCGTCGTCTTTCGATTTCGGAGCGTCGCTCTCAGTTTTTTCAGAGTACAACTTATATTGTGCGCCGTTGAATTTGAAGATCGTCGTAGTCTCCCCATGAACCGAAACTGTGCCCGCCTCGATGTCCCGGAGCCCATGAGAACGGCTGTCAAGGGCACTCAAGCTGTGGCTGAAAATACTCAAAACAAGCTCGTATCGTGCACGCGTCTGTCTGAGTATCCAGAATTGCCCGGTATTTGCGCCAAGGAAGCAAGCGGCTGGGCCGGGATGCCGATGCGGTTCGCTCTCCAAGTTAGGTAGCACCACAAAGTCTACTTCGCTTGGCCCCTCCAAGTGGATCTCAGAAGCGACGAACCATGAGGAAGGAAGCTGTTCTTCGGATAAGCCCTCGTTCTTTAGGCAGGAGGCAACGCCCCCCTCTTTTGCGAGTACCTCTAAAGCCGGTTGACGTAAGCGCAATGGCTTCTCGACTGGTACCAGTTCCTGCTCCACGGAGAAGTCAGTCTGCTCAGTTTGTCCGAGCCTCCCTTTGGACGCAAGGTCGACACTCACGCTAATCAAGCACGAAATCGCGAAGGCTAGTAGCACTTTCTCTTGCATAAACCACCTCGGGGCCTGGACCTAAATGTCCGCGCGTCACTGACACTCAGGGAGATAGTTGAGCGCGTCTTGGAACGTTTGATATGCGGCGGTCATGGTTATTTCGGCTCCGGGTGCAGTTGCATTAGGCATGCTCGCCCATTTGAACATGTTCCAGACCGCTTGTTGAAAATCTCCCGCCATTGCTGGCTGAACCGCTTCATAATACTGTAGCATCCCACCCACGGCATCATCCTGGCCACTTGGAGTCCAATTCGTCATATTGAACTGCGTGGCGAGCGTGCTTGTAATCTGATAGCGACCGAAGGCCGAACTCCACTTACTTTGCTTATCGCCGCGGTGCACCTGAACGAATATTCTGGGGTTGCCCTGGTATAGCGATAGATAGGCTATGTCCAGATTGGCGCCACCCGACATCCCCACGTACGCTCCCAACATCTCACTGGTCGGGTTAGAGACACTTTGGACCGTTCCACCGACCAAAGTCCCATATCCATCGTTAGGTTCGTTTGGTGTCTCGCCCGACGCCAAGACTTCTTCAAGGGCGCCAATGATGCACTGCTCATAGCCTGGCGGTTGAGCCGGCTGGTCTGTCCCCAGGAGGCTGTTCAGGAGGGCGCCCGGATCCCCACCCAGCCCGTTACCCAAATCGGGCGCATCGTCTATCCATGTACCTCCCTGATTCTCGCATTCGTCTTGGCTCGCGCCGCCCGCGTCCGGTGGATCGTCATCGGTGCCGTCATCCCATTGACAATATTCTCCCTCTGGATCGTTCAGGTTGATCGGATCATTTAGCACATAGGAATACCGATTCCACGACTGCGGGTTGGCCGGGTTGCCACTGACCGGATCGGGTGAATTAAACCGACCCAAGCGAGAGATGTAGTAACGCGCCAGAGCGTAGTCATTGCCCGATTCCGCATCTCGCTCGTAGCTCGTAAACAAAAGTTTGTCGCTTGCGGCGTTATACCAGGATTCACCGAACGGATAATGGCCCATTTGCTCGACAGTACTGCCACTCGTGTTCGTTACCAGCCGATTCGAGAGATGGTCTTGGTGGTAATAATTTGTGGCCGAGGAAGTAATTTTGGAAACGAGTGCGCCTGCAGCGTAGATGTACTCGCGCGAAGGAGAAGTGGGCGCTGCGCCATTGTCGTACTCCGCGATCGCCTTGTTGTTGGAAAAAATGTATACCGTCGTCGTAGTGGGACTCGTGCAATTGGGCACGCACTTTTGTATACGCAAGCCTTTGCCATCATAGACGTAGGCGCCACTGCTTGAGCTGTTCGTGGCGCTCGTCGCGCGGTTCTCGCCGTCATAAGCGAGAGTGTTCTGGCCATCGTTGGTCATGTTTCCGCTAGCGTCGTAGGAAAACGGCGACCCCGTAATTTGGTTTGTGGAGGTTGAGATGGTTACGGAATTTGTTGGGCAAGTGCTGCCCGGGCATCCAGAGTACACGCTCTGTGCGGTACGGTTGCCAAACTTGTCGTAGTTCCATTGTAGACCCCACGCTGGATAATTTGTTGAGCCGGCGGTTACAGCGAGTGTAAGACGATAGAGGGAATCATACGTATATTTAGTTCGAGTCTGGGGCTCAGTCACGGTACCAGCCTCGGTGGATCAACTATTCCGACAAGCGGCTTTTGTAGTCCGCACAAGGCCAGCATTGGCCCAGATACTACTCTTCGATCACCAGAGTGCCAAGGACCAAAGTTGCTTGCAGTGCTGAAGGGCTCGTCCTGGCAGAGAAATCCTTCACCGAAGATTCAGTGTGCTTCCAACGATCCGTTGTAGGAGGTTAGGAGGAGAGCGGATAGCTAGCTATCCGGCGCCAAAAATCGGCCGCGGCCTTTGAAACGGCAATGGTCCGACGGCAATGAGGTGCTTCACGGTATCCAGCAGCTTGCTGATGGGGTGACGTGCAGCTGCGGCGCGGAGATCGTCCGCGGTGACATGCAAGTAGATCTGGGTGCTGGTAATCAGCCGATGACCGAGCAGATCGCGAATGGTCACGAGGCCAACGCCGGCGCGCACCAAGTGCGTGGCAAAGGTGTGCCTCATGCGATGAGGCGAGAGAGTGATGCCGACACGGCTGCGTTGTCCCCAGGTGCGTACGCGCTCATAGATACTGCCGCGGCCCAGAGAACGCCCGAAACGTGAGCGAAAAAAAGGCGTGGTCGGAAGAGCCGGCCCGCGAGCCTGTACGTAGGTTCGCAGCACTTCGGCGAGTTGCGGGTTCAACGGAATCACGCGTTCATGACCACCCTTGCCTCGTACCCTGATGGTGAGTTGGCTGAGATCGACCTGTCCGTTGCAGAGTGAAGAACATTCGGATGCACGGATGCCTGTGCCGTAGAGCAACGCCAGCAAAGCGCGATCCCGCAGGCCGATCACCGTATCTTCCTCAGGTTCGGTCAACAGTCGACTGACCTGTTCGGAGGAAAGCGCGACCGGCAACTTTCGTGGTACAGCCCTGATCGATGGAAATCCGACCAAAGGGTTGGCCGTATGGTCGAGGTATCCCATGGCTACCATCGCACCATAGAAGCGCCGAAGGATAACCACGGCGCGATTTACGGATGAATCCCCGTTGCCGCGCACTTCGCGCAAATGCTGTACATAGGCGAGTACATCCCGAGCGGTAATCTGATCCGGAGCAAGGTCATCGCGCAGGACGCGCACCCATTCATGGAACTGCTTCAGGGCATCTTCATATGCCGACAGTGTGAGTGGGCGTAATCCTCGCGCGACACAATGGGTGCGGATGTAGAGCTCGATCCAGAATGACCATTTCATGAGCGGCCTCCTATCGGCAGAGTACGCACCGCGGCTTGTGGCCGTCCGGGTAACACATGGAGATAGACGCCGGTCTCCTGTGGACTGCGATGTCCCATCAAGGAGGTAATGACGGCAAGATCGACGCCGCGATCCATCAAATGCGTAGCGAAGCTATGTCGCAGCGTTCGGGGTGTGATGTCGGCCGACAAATCAGCCCGGGCTGCAGCGGAGCTCACAATCTGCATACATCTTTTACTCGCAGTCGCCGTTTACGAATGTTCGTCCGGAACAATGGAGCCGCGTTTTCCGCGCTCCAGCAGATAGGCAAGCAGTTCCGTGAAGATGGCCTCTGGAATGGGAACCGCGCGCGGCCGGTCGCCCTTCGCTGTCAAGACCAGGAGTTCGTGGCGCTCACGATTTACGTGCGCCACGTCAAGCGCGCACAGTTCGTGCGTGCGTAACCCGCAGCCGTAGAGCAGCAAAACGATCAAGCGATCGCGTGTATCCCATGACTGATCGACATGCCCGATAGACGTTGGCCGATACGACTCACCAGCAAGGCCGGCTCGCCACAACTTCCTACCGCTTCCAATTGGTTGTGACGAAGTGGAAGGTATGCTTCGAGGCAGCGCAACACCATCTCCGGCAACGGCACACAACGTTCTTGACCTGTCTTGCGCCCATCGATACGCAACGTTCCTTCGGCGCGATCAAAATGTTCCAGATTCAGCCGTTCCAGCTCCCCGCGGCGCAGCCCACTCCCGTAAAGCATCGCCAGCACCGTCACCCACAAATGCGCACTGTAGTTACCATGGCACTTCGCGGCTTCTCGCCACATCGCTTCCATGTGCCCGTGGTCGAGCCGTTTCGGTAGGCGACTGTACGGCGTGACTTTCGGGCCTTTCATCCAACGCAACGAGTTGATCTTCCACAAGCCCTGCCGCACCAGGTAATCACCGAAGCCCCGCATCGTGCTCAACGTCGCGTACACGGTCGCCTTAGCACGAAAACTGGCACACTTTCCGATGTACTGCGTGAGCATCTCCGCATCAATCTCCTCGATCCCTATCCTGGGGCGCTGGCCCTTGAGCCACCGCCCCCACTTATTCAGCCGCGCTTCCGTGTACGCAATCGTCTGCGGACTAACTCCCCTCGCCCGGTATTCCTCCATGTAGGAATCCAATAGCCGGTCCCATCGCCTCATCGCTCCCCTCCTTAACATCACGAATACAAACAATATGACCTCCAATAAGACTTCATTGGAGGCCGCGATGAGCCCTGAACTGAACTAAACCTGAGTTAAAACCACCAGTGAGAGACGAACCTGACGGTGCAGTGTAAAAGGAACCGCCTGGGAAGTCAGTTGGATCGCTCGTGGCTGCTGTTGCGGATAACGAGTAGTCGGTTTGGGAGCCAGCTTGTTTCGCGGTGATACTCACCGTGGTGCCGGAGGTCGAAGCAGACACAAGCGAGTTGATGTTGCCGTTCGAATTGATCACGCCGGCTAGCGCCGTTGCAATTGAGGACGAGGTACTCGCGCTGCCATAAGTTACAGAAGAGAGAACGCCGTTTACGGTGATAGAAACGGTTCCGCTGTCGAACTTGGTCAGGTAATTCTCGCAGGTGTCACCTACGTAGCGCGTGCAGATCTTGGTCTGGAAGATCCCACCATGGTTGGCGTCCAACTAGCGTCCAAAACCCCGTGTTTTGGGGGTGGTTTTAGGGGGTCTCCGAACTGTAAGGGCAATTGAATCATCAAGACTTAGGGTTTGCTCGTCGAGCTCATAACCCGAAGGTCGTCAGTTCAAATCTGACCCCCGCAACCAATTAAGTTGTTAAGCAGCATGGGCTTCCGATTCTCCAGTCGGAAGCCCTTTTTTGTTGGACTGAAGTTAACCCGGCATAATCCACGGTTTTTTCGATTGCGTCTCCCAACCGAATCGCCACGTCTACCTTCTGCTGCCGCTCCGCATAAGCGTAAACTTCTAGTGCAAAAGTATCACTCGAATCATATTCAAGCTCTACGAGGGTCGTGCGGACAGAAGCGTGACCTAGACACTTTTGGTCTGCCCAGGCCCACTATTCATTTCAACGGCTTACGAAGTCTTATTGGAATTCTCTTTTGTGGGTTGGCGCCATTTTAGTACACCACCCTTTAATAATTGCGTCCGTGGCCCTACTCTTTGCTTCCATGCGCATAAAAGAGTAGTCCACGACCATTTTTCTGCTGACATGGTCCGCAACGGCCACCAACGTTTGCTCTTGCCTGCTGTGACTCAGCGAACTTCATGCGGCCTACCAGCCAACTACCTGCCGTCCCAACCATCTTCACGCCTAGTCCCGCCAAAATGACGCCTTCATTTGGCGGGACTAGGCGCGCAGGTCGTTATGTCCTCTATCGCACAGACTCGGACGCTATCTCCGCGCATACTCCGAGTAAGCCGGGACTCCGCCTTTGGAGTTCGCGATTTACGGAGGACACCTTGCACCGAACACCTCGATATTTGAGTTTTGTATTTCTGGCGGCCGCGCTCACTGCCTCGGCAGCCCCCAAGGCAGCCACAGCCCAGGAAGTGGTTGTCACTCAGGGCGGTCACACCCGCTACTACGATCGCAATCACCATGATTATCATGAATGGAATGACCGGGAAGACCGTTCCTATCGAATCTACCTGGGCGAACATCACAGAGACTATCGCGAGTTTCGCCTTACGACTCGCCGACAGCAGGACAACTACTGGACTTGGCGCCATAACCATCCAGATCACAACTAGTACCAGCGTCAAGCCGCCTACCAAAGCCGCTCCCTCCGCGCGCAATAGGGTGGTGGAAGGTTTTGGTGTTTAGCATGTCTCGACATCGGGCACGGTGCGTTCTCGAACGATCGGCCCGTTTGCACAATAGAAAGGAAACTCAGTGTCCTTCGGACTCTACGCCATCGGATTCGGAATCCTAATCATTGGGCTCATTTATGGGGCTTTTCTACTGCATTTGCCTGCGCACTGGATTGTCGTTGGGGGGATCGTGCTTGTGGGAGCGGGGATTCTCTCGGGTGTCAAAGCCACGCGGCAGAGGGATACAGCGGCCTGACTGCCGTTGCGGTGTCGCTGATCTCCGCAGGTGGTTGATGTGACAAGCAGAATAACCCGGCTCCTCATAACTTGAACGCAAAAGAAAAAGCCGGCTCACGACGAGCCGGCTTTCCCTTCTGTTCGGAGTACACGATTAACGAGGCGTGGATGATGCGCTGATTGGCAGGGTCACGATCGCGCTAATCTTCGAGCCGATTACCTCGCCGGAAACAATCAGCTCGACGCGCCTGTTTTGCTGGCGACCGTCGGCGGTATCGTTGGAAGCGATTGGCCGAGTCATCCCAAATCCTTCCGCAGTCGTGGAGGCCTCCGGTATACCTTCCGTCGTGAGAAACGAGCGAACACTTTCGGCGCGCTTCTCTGAGAGTGTCTGGTTGAACTCTTCCGTTCCCACGCTGTCCGTGTTTCCTTCCACGGCCAGCATGAGCGATGGATAAGCCAGGACAATCCCGGATATTTTCGCAAGCTTCTCGCGTGCCAGCGGACGCAACGTATATTGTCCGCTGTCGAAGAGGACATCGGACATATTCACGACCAGGCCGCGGGCCGTGTCGCGGGTCTCTAGAATCAAGCTGAACTGTTGAAGCAGCTTGGCGCGGAGATCCTCGCGGTCGTGAATGGCCTGTTGAGCTTGGAGATCGGAAGAGGCGGCGGCAGCGCGGTTGCGTTCGGAATCCGCCTCAGCGGTAGCCTGCGCGCTCTTGGCTTGTTGAGCTTGCTGGTCGGACGCGGCCGCTGCTGCTCGATCTCGGTCCGCATCCGCTTCCGCTGTGGCCTGCGCGCCCTGGGCTTGCGCAGTGGCGGCTTCTGCTTCGTGCTTTTTGCGGTCGGCTTCGTCGCGAGCGCGGTCCGCATCGGCTGTTGCGGCGTCGGCGTTGGCAACCTGGGTTGCCGAGGCGTTGCGCTCGTAGTCGGCGCGGTCGGAGGCGATGCGCTTCGTCGCGATTTCGCGTGCGTCTTCAGCGGTCTGTACCGTTTCGCGAGAGACTGAAATCAGCGCTTTCTTGTCTTCGTGATGGCTGGTGGCGAGCGCGTCCGCTTCCTTCATCTGGCGAACCGCGTTTTCATAGCTGGGACCGGCAAAACGCTCCGCGCCCGCGGACTTGGCGATGCGCACGGCGTTGCGTGCTTCGTAGAATTCCAGCGGCAGCTTTGCGTCCAGAACCACAGGATCGAACGTGAAGCCCGTTGGGATGTAGCCGCCGCGATCGATCAGCTCGTACTTTGCGTCCACGACTTCCGACGTGCCTTTGGTGTCCTGGCGAATCACGTTTTCCATGACCACGGCGTTGCTCGGGCGACGCACCGCATAATACGGCTCCGCAGTCACGATCAGCGCGAAGGCCTGAAGACCGGTGGTCACATCGAGTTTACTGCGGCGGTTGTCGCCAACTAGAACCTCGCCGAGATTGGCGGAAGTTCCATCAGGAGAAATCGCCCACATGACGTAAGTAAGATATTCGTTACCGAAAGCCGTCGGCCGGTCGAGGTTCGAAAACTCAGCTTCGATGCCGAGAGCTCCGCGCTTGCTCTCTACTTTGGCCTCGCCCCTAGCGCTGGGCATGAGGTTAGTGCCTTGAAAGTCTACGTGCGTCGATCCGCTGCGGTGTTTGTAGCTCACCGCTTGCGCGGTGCGGCTGACGACGCTGATTCTGTACGTCGGTGTAGGATCGCCCGGATGCGCTGGCTCCTGCGGCTTTGCCTGGCTATACACGGAAGCACTTAGCGTCATGGCCAGTGCTAACGAAATCTTTGAAATATTCTGCATGAGTCTCCTTCGAAAACTGCGAGACCCCGAGTGTGCCTCCTCTCGCGAAAAAATACTGTGCGTAACCGCACATGTTCGCAAAGAAAATGCTAGGGTGAGACGCCCTTCGCGTGCGAGAGAATGAGAGTGACCGGGTCACTCTGGTTTTGCTCATGAATGGTTAGAACTTTTCAATCTTATTCGGCAAGCACCCGAGCAAGTGCGCTCGAGTAGGATTTGCTTCTCGAAGTCATTAGGCGAGAAATTGAGTGCGGAACCACAATCGACAAGTCTTTGATTGCTGCGGACCGAAATCAGGGACGGAAATTCTGCTGGTTCTTCAGTCGAGCGGCCTCAATATCGTCGGTTTGTTTTTTCTGGCGCTCCGCTTCCCTCTTGGGACCGTCCAATTTCTCGAGTCGCAAGGTTTCAGCCATGGCGAATTCCGCTTCCGCATTGGCGCGCTTCGAGTACAGCACGAGACCAAAACTTTCGGAGTACGCGGAATGGACCAGGTTGATAGAATCCTGCGCGTCCTCCCAGGTGGCGACCAGAGCTCCCTTGGCGTCATAGTTGTCGATCGACGCAGGCTCGATTGCCGGAGCCGGCGTCGTCGAACGCCCGTACTTCTCGGAAATGGATTTCACCATGTCGCCCTCCGTAAGCCCTTCCGTAGCGACGCGATCGTACTTCACCGACATTTTATAGAGCGCTCCGTTATAGAAAGAGAACAGAATCTGTTCGACGCTGTCGGACCGGTAGGTAGGCCCGGGCGCGTTTGGCGGCCACCAAGTCACTTCCTGAAACAGCGCCGGCCCCCCGTGGGTAAGCGTCACGTCCGCCAACTTCTGGTCCGTTTGTTTCAGCACCGTGGTAAGGCTTGCGCCGAGGGAAAAGTCCCGATAGTTGGAATAGTTCTGTGCGTGGAGCATCGGAACCGTCAGAAGTAAAGCGGCGGCACAAAGGATGGTGCGACGTATTATTTTCATTTCGATGTCTCCAACGAATGGCGATGAAACCTAAGTCAAAGCTTTACGTTGCGCTTGTGACAGCCTCTTCAGGATTAGAGTTTCTGGGATGAGAGCCGGCCGGTTCTGCTTTTCTCTAGCCGTCGAGCTCTTCGCTACTTAGGCGAGCGATAACTCGATTCGCTCGGCTTGCAGGGGAACCGCGATTCACAGCATGAATGAGACAGCGAGGGGAGGGATACCGGCCGTCCCAGCCCAGGTTACCCGGCCAATGTCGCTCCTTCTCGCCGTCTCAACAACCACCTTAGCCACTCGCAGATGCACGCGCTGTTCTCTTTTGCACTACTCGGCACGACATTTAGTCGATCGGCGGTGGATAATTTGCTTTTTAAGCCCGCCCCTCACAATCACGGATGGACAGTCGCCTCCAATCAAAAATCGGGGGTGCCGTTAACACCCCCGATGAACCGCTCTTCAGACCGTCCCTATAGCGATCTCGCGCTCCATTTCAACGCGTTCCCCTCACGGCTTTTTCTTTGCGCCTGGTTTTTTTTCCCCGCCCTGGACGCTGATGAGCGCCAGGAAATCCTTCGCGTTAAACGGATAGCGCCGAACGGATTGTTGTCCAGTCGTGCTGAGCGTGACGTCTACGCGGCGATTGTTGGCCAGTACAAGGGCTGGCAGATTGCTTCAGTCATTTTCTGCCGTTCCTCGGGACTCAGGTTCGGGATTCTCTGCCATCTGTTCCTTGATTTCGTCGGTGGTGAGTTGATGCTCTTCGCCAAATGCCTTTAGCTCGAAGTGATCCGCAGGCACGCCATGCTCCACCAGGAAGCTTTTTGTGCGCGTTCCACACGACGCTCAGTAAGTTTCTTGTTGTACTCCGCAGTGCCGCGCGGATCCGCATGGCCGCTGAGGATCAAGTGCGCGTCCGGCATATATTTCAAATAGTTTTTGAAGTCGGCAGCGAGTGCCGCCAGAATTTCCGCCTGACTGTCGAGCAGTCCGCCTTCAGGATGCTCTTCCGTGGGGCGCGCCGTCTGGAAATAGATGCTATGGAGCGCGAGTCTCGCTTCCAACTGCTTGATTTCAGGCGCAGGCGTGGGAGGCGGTGGTGGCGGAGCTTGCACTTCGACGACGGCGGAAGCGGAAGCGCCGAGCGCCGGACTGCGATCATCGTTCACATTGCAAGTAATGCTGATCCGGCCTGGCTGCGCGCCTCGCGTACTCAAAGTTGCGCTATCGCCGCTGCCGGAAATGTCGCCGGCGCTCGCGGAGTAGCTATAACTTAGCCTGCGGCCATCCGGGCTGCTGGCGGTCGAACTAATCGTAGAGCTTCCGCCCATAGCTACGCTGGAGGGATCCGCCGCGCAGGAAATCACAGGTGGGTGAGGCTCTTTGACTGTGAACCTCGCGCTGCACGAGGCTGAACCGTTCCTTCTGCCGTCGCTCAAGTTGGCAGTGATCACATATCCGCCCGGCTGCAAGCCGGCCGTGTCAATCTGCGCGGAAGCATCACTGCCACTCACTCTTACTCCGCTTCCGCTCCAGCTGTAGCTGACACTGCGCGCGGAAATGAAATTAGAGCCGGTGGCCGTCGCGGTAACAGTCTCGCCCGCAAAAACTTCGCCCGGCTGCACGGAGCATGACGCCGTTGGCGGCTCTGAAGAACCTCCGCCGAAGCGAAAAACAATTCCCGACGAAAGGCGCACATCATTGCGAGTGCCGCTTGTTCCCGTAGCAGAAGAGGGATCCCTGAACCGCGTCATCAAATATTCGGCCTGGATGAGGCGGAACGCGAAATGGCGGCGTAGGTTGAGCTCCAATCCTCCGCCCAAGGCCATCGCAGCGGAGGTCTCCGAAGGCAGGGGGACGCAAGATGGAGAACCGTGCAGCCATCGATCGTCACCGCGCGGGCGTCCGCAGCTCCGAATAGGCCTTGAGCAAAAAGAGTGAAACGAGGGCGACGGTAGGAAAAACGCGGACCGCCCATGTATGTGAAGGTTTTTCCGTTCGCGCCAACGTCGTGAGATGGGCCGCCTGGTTGATCAAACGTAAGTGTATTTGTGTTATAGCCGGCAAAGTCGCCGACCAGCCCGAAATAGTGGTTCAAGTTAAAAGCGATGTTCGTGTCGCCGCCCTGAATATCAACAATTCGGTTTGACAGACTCATCGGCGTGGCCAGCACATTCGAATAGCCCAGGAAGAGCTCAAACTTGGGCGTATCGCTACCCACTCCACCTGTCGTTGGCGCGGGCGCTGGCTCTGGAGTCGCCGGTATCGCTTCGTCCGCAGAACTTGTTGCCGCGCGGGAATGCACAGCGGCATCCTCTTTATCCCCTGCGGCTACCGCGGCGGCGGCCGGCTTCGTTGCCGGTCACTGGCTTTGGAGTGTCGTCCGCTAGAACTGGCCCCGCTACTAGAACAGCAAACACCATGGTGGCAAACATCCGCGGTACAAATCTCATCGTCAGCTCCTGGTTTCTTCTTCGTGATGCGCTTGCCTCTGTCGAACGGATCTCTTCTCGATTTCGCTGCTTTCGCTCCAATGAACATGCAGCCTTATGGCACGTTGATAACGGTGTTCACCATGGTCACCGGTCCTACCAGCACCGCCGCTCTTCCATCCAACACGGTGAACGGCGGCGCATTGTTGCCAGCAGTCGAAAACGTTACTCCGGTCATGGCGATGATCGTTCCCACCATCGTGCCGCCACCGGCTCCATTAATCGTCGCGGCGCTGCCCACCTGCCAGAAGACGTTCTGGGCCTGAGCACCGTTGATCAGAATCACGTTGCGTGGAGCTCCCGCCGCACCTACGGTAAGTGACGTAGCCATCTGGAAAACCCAAACGGCATTCGCGTTGCCTTGCGCGTCCAACGTGAGATCGCTTCCCGTCAACAAGAAAGATCCCCCGGGGGCTGTATAAACGCCTGGAGCGAGCGTTAGCCCTCCGAGATTGGCTCCTGGATTCGCACCTGGCGGCAGAGCAACCATGGCGTTATAGGCAGTAAGCGCGTCGGCAGCCGCCTGCATGGCAATCGCGACCGTGGCCGCCGTTCCTTCATTCGGGCACGCCACCGTCGGAGGCGGTGCTGCGGTATAGATTTCTCCGTTGACGACGCCGACATTCAGCGTGGTTTCGGTGTAGGTACATGGCGGTGGACTTCCCGGCAAAGTCGTATCGTGGAAGCCGGTCACCGCGGTGGAAACCGCCGTTGTGCCGATATTTCCATTGTTAATCTGCGTGTTGATACCCTGGTTTGTCATTCCAGCGGTTCCACCGAACGCTCCGAACGTGGTGAGCGATCCGAGGTTGATCGGCTGCAGCCCTGCTGCTGCGCCGGTTGTAAAGGTCCAGGGATTCGGCACCGCGCCCGCCGCCAGTGCATTTCCAAACGTGTCTTTCGCGCTGGTCGTGACCGTGGCTGTGTATTCCGTGTTCGCTGCTAGCGCGCTCGTCGGCGTAAACGTCGCGATGTCGGTAGCCGTGGCGTAGCTGACTGTTCCGGTGACGGAAGTCGCGCCTGGAGGCGCTGTCAGAGTAAACGTCGCCGACGTGAGCGTTGTCGCATCCATCGCTTCGCTAAAGGTTGCATTGACGGTCGCGTTGAGTTGCACGCCCGTAGCCCCGTTGGCCGGATTGGTGAGCGTGATCGTCGGTGCTGTCGTGCTTGTCGCCGTCCCGGTCGTAAACGTCCAGGGATTCGGCACCGCGCCGGCTCCTAAAGCATTCCCCGCCAGGTCTTGCGCTCCACTGGTGACGGTGGCCGTATACGTGGTGCTTGCTGTCAGATTCGCCGTTGGGATGAAAAGTGCGCTGTTGCTTCCCGCCGCGTAGGTGACCGAGCCCGCTACGGCTGTCGCCCCAGGACCGGTTACGGTGAACGTCGTCCCGCTAATCGTGGAAGCATTCATCGCGGTGCTGAATATCGCGGAGATTTTTTGGTTGAGAGGCACACCCGTCGCGCCATTCACCGGACTTGTGGAAATGATTGTCGGCGCGCTCGTCTGCGTCGTTGTGCCTGTCGTAAAAGTCCAAACAAAGTTCGCCGCCAGCGCGTTCCCGATTGCGCTGGTAGCTCCGGTAGTGATCGTGGCTTTGTAGAGTGTGCTGGCGGTCAGATTCGCGGCTGGCGCGAAAATGGCGGTATTGCTCGCTCCGACATACGTTATCCCACCCGTTACCGCGGTTCCACCGGGCCCGGTGAGCGTGAATGTGGTCGCCGTGATCGTTGTCGAATTCATGGACTCGCTGAACGTGGCGGAAACTTTTTGGTTCAGCGGAACGCCGGTCGCCCCATTCGCCGGAATTGCGGAGGTCACTCTTGGGATCGTGCCGGTGGTGAACGTCCATACGAAATTCGCGGCCAGCGCATCACCCGTTGCATCTGTCGCGCCAGTCGTAATGGTGCCCGTGTATACGGTGCTAGGCAGCAGATTCACCGCGGGAGTGAACGTGGCGGTCGTGCCGGAATAGGTGACTGCGCCCATGATCGCGGCACCACCGGGCGGCGCCACCGTAAACGACACGGTGTTCAGGGTCGTCGGATTCATCGCGGTGTTGAAGGTCGCCGTAACAATCTGAGTAATCGGCACACCTGTGGCGAGATTGGCCGGGTTCGTGGAAATCACGAGAGGAATTACGACCGTCGTTCGCTCTCGGCCGCATCCGGCGATCACGACGGCGAATAAGAATGCTGGAGTCCAAAGTTTGCTGACCTTCCATATGCGCATGAGCTTCTCCCCATCAGATAACAAAGCGTTCTAAGCGTCTTGCAGCCGTTCTGCGACGCGCGAAAACTCGGAGCAACATGGCTGCTTGGCAACGACACTTTCCATTCGCTGTCGATGCATATTGGAGTGGCTGATTGGTATGGGCTGTTCTATATTGTACAATGGTAGAAGAATGTTATTCTTAAGAGTATACAGTACTATATGGGGACTATCGTTCGAGAGGCCCGTCCGATGGGACGGAGACGGTACTAATCTGCTGTCTGCTCCGAATGGGCACGACCCATGGACAACCCACAATGACGGACTGTCCTGTTCTGCACAGTTTCGCGAGCACCCTTCTTGGTACTGTGGCCATGGCCAATGAGCGCGCTTCCAGGGACCGTGTTTCGGCCTGATTATGAAAAAACCAACCCCGAGTAAAAATGTAAGGCCCGATGGGTTTGACCCCCAAGTGTTCCTAGATACCGCGGGGATTTCGAGGAAAATTGCCGTATTTCGCAGAAACGAGTCGATTTACACGCAAGGCGACTCTGCGGATAGCGTTATGTATGTCCAGCAAGGCGGGGTGAAATTCTCCGTTGTGAACGGCTCGGGAAAAGAAGCCGTCGTCGCGATGTTTGGGCCGACGGACTTTTTCGGCGAGGGCTGCATGGCGGGCCAGACCATACGCATGGGTACGGCCACCGCTGTTACACCTACCACGCTCCTCATCATTGAAAAGGACGAGCTGCTGCGTGTGCTCCATACGCAGAAAGAACTCTCGGACCATTTCATCCGCTACATGCTGGCGCGCAACATTCGCGTCGAAGAGGATTTAGTCGATCAGCTGTTTAACTCGAGCGAAAAGCGCTTGGCGCGCACGCTGTTGCTTCTCGCCCGCTATGGAAAACGAGATCATCCGATCCGCGTTTTGCCGAAGGTCTCTCAAGAAACACTGGCGAGTATGGTGGGAACCACGCGTTCGCGCGTGAATTTCTTCATGAATAAATTTAGAAAACTTGGCTTCATCGAATACAACGGCAAGATCAAGGTCAACAAGTCCCTGCTGACGGTAGTCTTGCACGAATAAAGAGCCAGACTCCCCTCCGAGACGTTTGGAAGCGATTCGGGATTCAAGGTGACGCAATACCTCTGATCCACCCACAGAGTGCGCGATTCTTGGTTTGGCCGGCGGTGATTTTTCCGCAAGTCATCGATTCACTGGAAAACGAATGTCTTTGCCAAAAACAATTCGTCTCATAGAAACCGAAGCAGTGATTGAGCTGCCTTCTCTGGTGTTAGAAGAGAAGCCGGTCTCACTGACACCCATCCCTCAGCGCTCCGTGCTTCCCAACCGCATCGCCGTCGTGGGCAACTACCTTCCTCGGCGCTGCGGGATCGCGACCTTCACGGCCGATCTGTGCGACGCCTTGCACGCGGAATACGGCACGACCGAACTGCTGGCGCTTCCGGTAAACGATACCGAAGAAGGCTACGCCTATCCCGCGAGAGTGCGATTCGAGTTGTCGGAAGATAGTTTGGCTTCCTACCGTCAGGCCGCGGACTTCCTGAATTTCAGCAACATCGATTTGGTTTGCCTGCAGCACGAATACGGAATCTTCGGAGGGCGCGCCGGCACGCATATTCTGGAGCTTTTGCGGCGGCTGCGAATGCCCTTCGCGACGACCTTGCACACCGTCCTTCGCGAGCCCAATCCCGACCAGCGCAGAGTGATGGAAGAGATTGCCACTCTCTCGGACCGCTTGATCGTAATGAGCCAGCAATCCTCGAATATCCTGCAAGAAGTGTTTCGCGTTTCACCCGAGAAGATCGATTTGATTCCGCATGGCATTCCCGATTTGCCGTTCACTGATCCAAGTTTTTACAAAGATGGATTTGGGACGGAAGGGAAAGAGGTTTTGCTGACGTTTGGGCTGCTCTCACCAAACAAGGGAATAGAAAACGTCATCAAGGCGCTGCCGCATATTTTGGCGAAACATAGCAACGTGGTTTACATGGTTTCGGGCGTTACGCACCCGCATATTTTGCGGCGCGAAGGCGACATGTACCGGCACTCCTTACAGAACCTGGCGAGAGAGCTCGGCGTTGAGAGCAACGTAATCTTCCGGAACCGCTTCGTAAGTCCCCAAGAAATGGTCGAATTGATCGGCGCGGCGGATATCTACATCACACCTTACAAACATAAAGAGCAAGTCGTATCCGGAACGCTCGCGTATGCTTTAAGCGCAGGTAAAGCCATCATTTCAACGCCCTACCTGCATGCCATCGAACTTTTGAATGACGAGCGCGGCGCCCTTGTTCCCTTTGATGATCCCGGGGCGATCGCGGAAAAAACCGTGGAGCTGCTGGACAACACCACGGCCAGGCATGCCATGCGAAAGCGCGCTTACCTTTATGCGCGAGACATGGTTTGGAGCCGCGTGGCACAGAAGTATATGAAGAGCTTTGAACGCATTTACAACGAGCGGCTACGCAAGCCGCGGGCGACATTTTCGGCGCTGAACACCGAGAAAAAGCTCGACCGTCTTCCGGCGATAAAACTGGATCATTTGCATCGGATGACGGATTCCACGGGAATCGTCGAGCATGCCGTTTTCGTCGTGCCGAACTATCCAGAGGGATATTCAACCGATGACAATGCTCGGGCATTGATCGTAGCCGTCTTGCTGGAAGAGTTTGGTGCGACCGCGCCTTCCAGCTCGGCGGACTTGGCTTCCCGCTATCTGGCGTTCTTGTGGCACGCATTTGATCCCGCGACCAGACGCTTCCGAAATTCGCTGACTTACGAACGCCAGTGGCACGAGACGGAACATTCCGAAGACAGCCATGGCCGAGCCTTGTGGGGCTTAGGAACTGTTCTGGGCCGCTCCAAGAACGCTGGATTCCGCGGAGCGGCGGGCCGTATGTTTGAGCTTGCTGTGCCCACTGCCGTTGAATTCAAGAGCCCACGCGCTTGTGCTTTCGCATTATTGGGGGTGCAGGAATATCTGGACTCGTTCCCCGGAGACCGCGCGGCGCTGAGCGCTTCGGACTCGTTGGCAAACCGGCTTTTGAATTCCTACCGCACCCACCGAACTGAAGACTGGAAGTGGTTTGAAAATGGCCTCACGTATTCCAACGCGCGTTTGCCGCAGGCTTTGATGCGCGCGGGAGTGCGCGCGGGGAATGAAGACATGGTGTCAGCCGGACTGGAAGCGTTGGACTGGCTGGTGGCGATCCAACGTTGCGACGTGAAGGGACATTTCGTTCCTATCGGCTCCGAAGGCTTCTATTCCAAGACGACCGAGAAGGCCAGGTTCGACCAGCAGCCAGTGGAAGCGTGCGCGGCGGTATCGGCGTGTTTGCAAGCTTACCGGGCCACAGGTAAAGGGCGCTGGCGCAAAGAGGCGTGGTCCGCCATGAACTGGTTCCTGGGAGACAACGATCTGCAGATCGCACTGTATGATCCTTCGACGGGTGGTTGCCGCGACGGCTTGCATCCGGACCGTGCTAACGAAAACCAGGGAGCGGAGTCCACCTTGTCGTTTCTCATGGCCCTTTTGGAAATGCGGCAGCTCGAAGAGGCCGACGGCACGGGGAAGAACGTTTAAAGCACCACGCAGTGTTCTTAGCTTAACGAAGCTTGATCGAGATTTGGGACAACCCCTCCCTGAAAGCAGTGACACTATCGATGAAAGCCACAATGGTTCAGTACGAGACTCTGTTTGAGCGGCACGATGCTAATCCGATTTTGACGGGAAAGGATTGGCCGTATTCGATCAACAGCGTGTTTAACGCCGGCGCGACGCTTCTGCCGGATGGTTCGACGCTGCTGCTTTGCCGGGTTGAGGATCGCCGCGGATTGTCGCATTTGTGCGCGGCGCGCTCGGTGAATGGCATTGACAACTGGCAGATCGACAACGAACCTACTCTGCTGCCCGATGCGGAGCGCTACCCCGAAGAAATCTGGGGCATCGAGGATCCGCGCATTACCTATGTGCCGGAACTCAAGAAATACGCCGTAGCCTACACATCCTATTCGCGTGGCGGGCCGGGCGTTTCTTTGGCCCTGACGACCGACTTTCGAAGGTTCGAGCGGCTGGGGGTCGTCATGTCTCCGGATGACAAGGACGCCGCACTTCTGCCGCGGCGGATCAATGGATTCTGGGCTCTGATTCACCGGCCCATGACGCCGCTCGGCGCTCACGTTTGGATTTCCTACTCGCCGGATTTGCGTCATTGGGGAAATCACAAGCTGATGCTGGAGGCCCGCCGGGGGGCGTGGTGGGATGCGAACAAGATTGGCATGTCACCGCCGCCGATAGAGACTTCTCGAGGATGGCTGATGATTTATCACGGGGTGCGACGGACGCCTTCGAGTTCGATCTACAGGTTGGGGCTGGCGCTCTTCGATATCGAGCAGCCGGAAAAGTGCCTGGTTCGCGGAGATTCCTGGATGTTCGCGCCGGAAGCCGATTACGAGCGTCACGGAGATGTTCAAGACGTTGTATTTCCGTGCGGCTATACGGTTGCACGCGACGGGGACACTATCAACCTTTATTACGGCGCCGCAGATTCCAGCATAGCTTTGGCGCACGGAAGCATCCGGGCACTCTTGACGTGGCTGGATGCCAATGGGCACTCAGAGCATGGAAACGACCGGCGGCATAGGTAGATTCCAGGAGTCTGCTGGAATCGAAGCGTATGAGCCACCCCCCTGCTTTTTTGTAAGTGTTGCGTCTAAAGGACTTAGTCTTCTTGTAAGCTCTTTAGAATCAACAGTTAGCCAGTACGCGCGCAACCGTTGATTCTAAATGAGTTACCAATCAATCCATCCAATGCTTGAAAGACCGTCTGGGCCAGGGACGCACGAGCGAAGTCGGGCACAACCGCAAACCTCCCAAACAAGAGCGCCGCTCCCCAGGGAATAGCCTGGGTATTTCGCTGACGTCGCAGATGGAAGAGCTTGGCTGAGGAGTGTGCCCCGAAAAGCAAAAAACGCCAATCAGAAGATTGGCGTCCCTCGTCGTAGCACAATGCTACCCAGAAGTTACGGTACGTTGGGAGGCGCTTCCTGTCAACCGAAAATGCAAGAAGCGCCCAGGCCGGGTCCGTTGATTTTGAGAATGTCAGAGGCCGAACTGCCAAGCGCCAAACGTAGGGTTGCGAGATTCCTGCCGAAGGCCTCGGCCGAGCGGTCAGCGGAGTACACGCTCTAACTTTTTGACTGAAAATGCCAATTCGCCGGGAGATGAAAAATCCCGGCGAATTAGACAGTGCCAAGTGTTAGTTGGAAGCGCGTTGTGATTCGTTGACTGGCGAATGCCTTTCGAGAACATTGACGAGACGGCGACCCGTTTCCGGCACGCCGATATGCTCGCCGCGAACGATTTCGCTGGCCTTCATGGGGTGACCGTAGACGTCGGCACTGGCGTCATCATCCGGGCGAATCGTGGAGCCTTCGAGGGATACTCCGGCGAAGACACCGCGTGAACGGGAGTAGCTGAGGATTTCAGCACGCATCCAGGCGTCGGTATCGGCGGAGGCGTCACGTCCCAATGGTCCGGCTGCGACGGAGGCGTCGCCGCCCAACTTGACCTTGCTGCTGAGGATGGAATCCATGCCCCGGCCGTTCATGACGAGAAGAACCAAATCCGTTCCTTCTCCGCCAATCTGGAAGCCGATACTGGCGCCTTCGAGAGCGTACATCGCCGGCGCTCCCCATGCTCCGCGGAAATGTTCGCCGGTGCGGCAAACCATCGCGCCGCGGCCATAGTCCGCGCCGACTCCGAAAGCCAATTTCTTAACGCTCGGAATCACGATGACGCATTCGGCCTTATTCAGAAGATCGCGAGGAATGTCGTCCGGCACGTGTAGAATTTCCGACATGACAACGCCGCACTCTTCGAGGCGACGTTGCTCCTTGTTTAGTTTGTGGGCATAGACTGCACCTGCTGCGAACGTAAGACATGCTGCGGTAACCAAAAATTTCTTCATCATTGACCTCCCGGTCAAAACTTCGTTTCTAAATTTGTGCTTCTCCAAACTTCGCTGTCGAAGAACCTTCCACACGATTCCATGCGTAAGAGGGTTATGCCCTACCCGACTCTCAGGCGGGCACTCCCTCAGATATGAACTACGAACTTTTCTTGCCTCCAACGACCAGCAAAGCAATTCCCCCGACGAGCGCGAGCCCGGCCAGGATTGGCGGAACGGGAAATCTATCTTGAGTCTCAGTCGTTACATGCATGGGGCCGACATCCAGGACGCGGTCGCGATGGGTGTAGTTGAATCCGTGATAGGCGAGAGCCAACCCGCCAAGAACGATCAATAGAATTCCCACCAAAATGATCGGTTTCATTGCCATCTCTCGAGCGACTAAACCATCCGCCTACGGCCTTGAAAGAGATTGATCACGAAGATGATCAGGGCCAGGACCAGGAGGACATGGATAAATCCCCCGAGTGTGTAGGACGTGACCATGCCAAGGAGCCAAAGGACGCATAAAATCACTAGAATTGTCCAGAGCATCGCAGTTTGAGTCTCACAGGAAAGCGGCGTTTATAGCGTTTGTGGAGACGTGAAGGCCGCTTTCGTTTTACCAGACGCCATACTAGGTGCTTTGGAATAGTGTGTCTGTTCACTAGCGCACACTTGCGAGTGGTTCTAAATCGTTAGGTGTTTCTAATGAGTTGCCCCCACTTCGCGGGCGTGAATAATAAAACGCTTCGGCGCCGGGCCTACATAATGGAACGGAAAGCAAGTGAGCAAGGTCAGCTCGTGCGCTGCCGAAGATTCGAGGACGCGAACATCTCTCGGTCCAACGATTTCGATGGACTGAACAACATACTCAAAAGTGCGTTCGTGCGTTTTAAATGAAATCTGGTCGCCCACCTGAATATCGCGAAGCGGGCGAAAAAAAGTGTCGCGGTGACCGGCTAGAGCCACATTGCCCTGTTCGCCAGGCAAGGCCGAGCTTGCGAGGTGGCCGACGGCACGCCTCAGATTATGAGGCGAGTCGCCCTGAACGACGATGGCATCGAGCCCCAATCGCGGTACTTGAATTTCACCAAGCAGATCCCCGTTAGCCAGCGGACGCGGGTTTTCGGAGAGGCTTGGGCTGGGAGCCTGGAGTTGTCTTATTTCAGCGGCCTGGAAGATGTGGGCATCCGCAGAGATAAAGCCAACGTAGCCAAGTGCGAGAGCACCGAGGGCGAAGAAAAAGTAATACGCGCCACGGAGAATCCGCGCGATTCTCGACGGGGTACTTTTTCCTGGAGGCTGAAAAGGGAGAGTCATCTCACCTCCGGCGGCAATTGCGCCGCGGGCTGCTTCTCCAGGGCAGGCGTGTACCCTGTACGGGTTCGCACGCGAAACCGGCCTAGCCCGGGGCCCGTGATTTTCACTTCAACTTTTCGGAAAGCATCCGGATGATTCAGATTCTGGGGTGTGTACCCAAGCATGTACTGCTCGCGAAGGTCGCGAGCGATCTCCGCCGAAACGGCGGTGACGGATTCATCCTGTTCGGGAAAATACGCGACGCCCCCAGTATCCTTGCTGAGCCGCCGGAGAAGACCCGGATTTTCTTCTTCGTTGTCCGAACCCACGAGGACGATGGAATAGATCACTGCCTGCGATTGGCGAGCGGCGGCAAGAACTTGCGAATAATTGAGATGGCTGGCATTGTCTCCGCCGTCGGAGATGATGACGAGGGCTTTCTTATCCAATTGAGAGTACTTCAAATGATTCAGACCCTCGCCGACGGCATCGTAAAGTGCGGTTCTTCCACGCGCGCGGACGGCATTGAGGGCTTCTTCGAGTTCCTTTGGATCGTTTGAAAAGGCCTTACCTTTCATGAGTTCGACGGTAACGTCGTCGTTGAAATCCACGACGAACATTTCATCCTGGGGATTACTCGAATGAGAGAACGAATAGACCGCGGAGGCGACATTCGCGAGTTTGTTGCCCATGCTTCGGCTATGGTCCACGACGAGACCGACGGTGACGGGGGTATCCCGCTCTTCGAACACCGTGAGATTTTGCGGTTGCCCGTCTTCAAAAACACGAAAGTTTTCCTGCTTGAGACCGGGAACAAATGCACCGTGGGAGTCAGTGACGCTGACGGGGAGCAAGACGAGGCCGGTGGTCACCACGATTTTCCTCTGCGTCTCCGTGGCGGCGAAAGACTCCATGGCAAAAAAACGAAAGAAGCCGAGGCTGGCGAACAAAAACAAGAAAAAAACAAGGAACGATTGTTCCCCGTTTGCAATACGCCTACGCCGGCTTTGACTGAAGATCACGAAGAGGCTTTCTCGCGGCGCGGGACGTGACCTTGCGATCACGTCCGCGACACGGAGCAGTTGCGTTCGATTAGGAAGCGAGCTTGAGGACGAACTTCAAGCCAAGGGCAAGGCCGATGGACAAGCCACCAAGCAGTGCGATCAGCGGCATAGATGTTGCCGTATGTGGAAGTTCTTCGGTTGTGGCGGCCGGCGCAACTTCGACCGGCGCAGGCGTGACAGCCGCGACCGGCGCAGGAGTTTCGACGACGGCGGCGGGCGGAGTGGTCTGAATGACCGTGACTACTTCCACTTCTTTCTGTTCGGGCGTGATGGCAATGATCGGAGTTGTCTTGATTGTGGTTTCATCCAGGGTATCAACCGCGACGGCCGGGACGGGGATTTTTTCCGTCTGAGCCAGCTGGATCGCGCGAACCTTAGGATAAACGAATTCCTGTCCGAAGTTGTCGCCGGGAAAGAACCAAGCGCGCAGAGCTTCCGGAGAATCGCCCGGACGCTCGCTGAACTTCATAACAGTGTCGCCAGTCGGGCGCAAACGATAATCATTGATGGCAAGGATCGTGGTGATGAGCTGTGATCCGTCGGCGTTAAAAATCTCGACGATATGGCGGTCGGACGGAGAATCGAGGAGCTGAAACGTGTAGGTTCCGGCGGGAAGGATTCTTCCGGGAACTTCAACGGGTTGATTGAAAGTGACAACGGTTTTCTTGTCCCATGTATCCGCTCGAGCGCTAGAAACGAGCGTGGCGCCGAGCAGTGTGAGTGCTACCACTGCGAAAATTGAACTTAAGAACTTCATTTGCATTTCCTCCACAATTTTGCGAATCGATTTGTATCTGGAGCCATCATCGTAGGCTGGTGGAAAAGGAAAAGCTGTTCAGTAGCGCACAGTTCGGAAGGTTATTTTGCAGATCCGGCAAAGAGAACGGCTTGCCGCTCAAAGCCTTGCATAGGTCGCCAGGAGGCGGCGAGAGAAAGCGATGATTTTTCGGGAGGCGGGGCCGGTCCCGTCTAACAACTGCTGGCTGGCCCACCAGAGAATGACCGCAGCGAAGGTGGCAAGAGCCAGAATGAGGAAGACACAGGTAAAAAGAGCCAGGGAAACGACAAGCTCGTGTACGTAGTAGGAGTAGAAATCAAGGACTGCGATCGTGGATCCCAGCCCGCAAGTGCATTTGACGGTGTTGGTTCTGGTCAATGAATCTCCTTGGCCTCGTAGCCTTATCTAGGCGCCGGCTGAGACAGGCCGGGTGCGGCATTTGGGTTGGGCGTGGCGGACTTCAATAGATCGAGCGAAGCGAGGACGCTTTGCCATTGAGCAGTGTCCTTCTTCGGTTCCGAAGGGAGGGAAAGATCGGAATAAAAGTTCAGGATATTGTCGCGGAGATCCGACGAAGTCAGATCGAATTTGCGTGCGGCAAGCCGGCTCAAAAGTTTTGCGTAGGTTTCGTCCGTCAAAGAGTACTCGGCAGCCTTGGTATCTTTTCCTGTGTCAAGATCGGCGTTTGTGAGTTGCAGGGATTCCGAGGCAACTTGTTTCAGATAGAGGTGGTACTGGTCGACGGCTGTGTTGATGCTCTTGAAATAAAGATCCTCGGTTTGCGCGGTGGGATTGTTGAAAGCCAGAGCCTTGAAGGGACCAATCTTCGGCATAAAACGGAGGAAAATCGCAAAGAGACGCGTTTTGAAGCCGTCCTTCTTATAATCTTTGCCCCATTCTTTCTCATAATCGGAGCGCGAGAGGCGGTAGAGAAACTTCTTTTTCGCAAAGTCGGGTGTCTCCTTCATCATGTCTTTCCGGTGGGTGCGCAGGGCGACTCTGGTCATCTCGGGGATCAGGCGGCTTACGGCGAAGCGATAGGAACCGATCGAGAGATCTTCATGGGCGAGAACTTCTTTTAACTCCACTCCGTAAACGAGCGGGAAAGTGCGCTCCAGCAATGGCTTCGACACCTGGAAGCCGATGAAATCGTGATACTGCTGCGAGGCGTAACGATTTTTAGCGACTTGCACCATGTCGAAACCGAATTCCGTCTTGAGGTGCGCGGTGTGATCCTCCGCGTACGCCACGGAGTTCCCGTACTTCGCGCGAAGCTTGGGATATTGGATGGCCACCGCCGCGTTCACGGCAGGATGCCCAGCGATATCGGAAGCGTAGTGCGCAAGAGCACCCAGGGCAAAGGCATATTCGTCGGCATCCTGGCTATTCGCCAGGAGCGCTCGAACGAAGTCACCGCTGCGGACGTAGTGGACGAGGTTGCTGAAATCCACGCTACCGAAGGGATAGTAGCCGAGGTCCTGAATGACGGCGCCACCGTAGGCGTAGCCGTGGGCCTCCTTAAGCTGATCCACTGTTAGCGTAGGAAAGCGCTGGAGGAGAAGCGGGCTGATGTTGGTGGTCCACACCAAGTCCACGATCTCTTCGTGCGTAAGCACGGAGTATGCCCGCGAACTACTGGTGCATAAAAGCAAGATGAAAAACGCGGTGACAGTGCGGACAGCCCGCGGATGCCAGCTAGTGGCAATGGCGCTCCTCGGGAATTGTGGCCTACGTCGTTCTTCTGAGTTCATAGACGAGTTTCTTCGCTTCTTTGATGCGATCTTTGTAGAAGGCCGGGCTGATTATTACTTTCTTCGGACCCAGCAGGACATTGACCTTGATTCCCCGCTTTGAGAGGAACAGAGAAAGCGCAATGTAGGTCTTGATCTCTTTCTCGAGAAAGGCGATCGCGTGCCGCCTGGATTCATCCATGGTTGCCCTCCAGCTTGCGAGAGTTGTAAGCGCTAAATGCGTCCAAGAAGCACAAGAATGACGACGATAATGAGAACCAGCCCCAGGCCGCCCGTCGGGCGATAGCCCCAGTCTCTGCTGTGATTCCATCGCGGAAGCGCGCCGAAGAGCGCCAAGATCAAAAAGATGATTAAGATAGTTCCGAGCATTGTTTTCCCTTCCTAAAAAATCCATCCCCGGAATTGCAGACTACTGCCTAAATTTGTTTTAGTGACTCTGCTATCCAACGCGGATGTTCGACAGAGAGTGGAACAATCCAAAGACGTTGAGGAGCCACAAAACAACGCAAATCACCACGACAGCGTTCAAGATGGACTTGATGCTGCCGGCCATAGGGATGAAACGATTCACCAGCCAGAGCAGTACACCCACGACGATCAGGGTTATTAGAATTGGAATGAGAGGCATGCTTTTGTACCTTTCTGTGTGCGTCGCGAGACACTTTTGCACGGAGCCCAAGAGGAGTCAGATACTGGACGCTCAGCAGCGGAGTCCTTTTTTCTCAACACGATTTTGCGCTTCGGCGAGGCGTGCGTCTGTTCTCTTGTGGACAGTTTGGGAGGTTGTTCTTGCGAAAGCTTGCACGGCTATTGAAAGCAAGCCCGTGAAAAAAAAGAAATTGTTGACGTTGTCGCGAGGCTCGGGATTATTCCGTAACGTTCCAGACGTACAAGAACGCGCCGTCGCTGGCAGTCGCTACTTTTCTGCCGGCTTTGCGGGAGGCGCGATTCAGGGCGGAGCGAATTTTTTCTTTTGAACCGACCAGTTCAGCCAGCGGGACCTTGATTGCCGCGCCAGCTTTTAGACGGTCGAGATCTTTGAGGATGGTGGTGGTGATCAGTTTGTGTTTTCCGTTGCGTCCTTGCGGGACATCCAGCTGCACCATGGTCTTGAAGTGAGTCGGTCCGGTTCTCAACTGAGCGCTCCCCATATAGCCCTTCCTTGCGACGAAACGCTAAATAAAGGTAGCGTTATCGTACGCTACCGTACCGAGTCCTGCAACTAAAAAATATAGGCCGCTAAACCAAACATCGAAGCGCAAACATTTCGGGGGGGGGGGGCGAGCCGAGCCGCTGAGTCCCCGCTAGCTCGTCCATTCGGCTCCCAAAAAACTCTTCAAAAGATTTCAAAAGATTCAAAAAGAGCTGACCCG
Source organism: uncultured Acidobacteriota bacterium (assembly GCA_963804545.1). Lineage (GTDB taxonomy): Bacteria > Acidobacteriota > Terriglobia > Acidiferrales > UBA7541 > Acidiferrum. The sequence goes on along the minus strand of CAWDQW010000002.1, from coordinate 173,177 downwards.
TATGAATGCGCTGCTGCTAGCTTCTAGATGAGGAACGGCAGCCATGTTCAATTCGAAAACTTATTTCGAGCAAGTGCCTCTGGAGTTCGTGAAGCAAATTCTTGAGGGGCAAATCCGGACGAAAGAAACAGGCGAAACGATGGAAGGAATCGACAAGAAAAAATCGCGCAAAGAGCTACGGGGACCGGAAACACGATCCATTCTTCGGACCCGCAAAGTTGCCCAGGTGGAGTCCTTGAACTAATTATGAATGCCAAAAACAAGATATCCAGCACCATCTCTAAACAAAAAGGGAAATTCGATGCCCAGGCATTTCTGGAGACGGCCGGTGTGGCAAAAAAGGTGAAAGAGTTCAACAAGGCCGAGGTTGTCTACGCGCAGGGCGCTTCCGCCACAACCGTGATCTACTTGCAAAAAGGCATTGTGAGGCTCTCCGTCGTGAGTGAAGGAGGCAAAGAGGCGGTCGTTGCCACACTGGGCCCGGGCGACTTCTTTGGTGAGGGGTGCCTGGCAGGCCAGTCGTTCCGAATGGGGACCGCCACGGCTATTTCGGCGGTGACCGCTTTACTCATCGAGAAGGAAGAAATGTTCAGGGTTCTTCACGAGCAGCAAGCGCTCTCCGACCGATTCATCGCCTTCATGCTGGCCCGGAACATCCGGATCGAAGAGGATTTGATCGATCAGCTATTCAACTCCAGCGAAAAGCGGCTTGCCCGCACCCTGCTACTGCTCGCTCGTTATGGCAAAGATGATTCGCCTCACGCCGTGCTGCCCGCGATTTCGCAGGAAACGCTGGCCGAGATGATTGGCACAACGCGCTCGCGCGTCAACTTCTTCATGAACAAATTCAGGAATCTGGGGTTCATCAAGTACAACGGCGTTCTGCAAATCAATACGTCTCTCTTGAGCGTGGTGCTGCACGAATGAGCGGTTGCAGTTTTCGGGAAGGCCCGAGGGATATCGACCACGCTGAATCTGCAAGTCGGGTGGATTGGCAGATGGCCGAGGATTAGTTCGTCGAAACCGGCCAGCCCGGAGCCGTTGTGAGCGCCAGTGCGCTTTCCGCTTTTCGACGATTGATATGGAGGTCGCCGCCATCATATTGCAGGGCGAACGCGGCCAGACGCGCGGCCCGGTAAATCAATTGAAGATCGTGAGGGGAAGCGTCGCGCGCAATGCAACAGTACATCTCCTATTCAGCGATCGCGCTGAATCCGGCCAGAGCGACCCCTGGCCGCCTAGATTTCATCGCGTACAGAGCTTTGTCCGCTGCGTACAGCAGGGTTCCGATGGTTGCGGCATCTTTCGGATAACCGGCAAGTCCGAAACTCACAGAAAGCGCAGGCTCCTCGATTTCTTTCACAAGAAGTTCGCCAATGCGCCGTGCAACCAATGTGGCGGCGGCTAAGCCGGTTTCCGGCAGCAGCAGCGCAAACTCATCTCCACCGTGGCGTGCCGCGGTGTCGATGGAGCGGCAGCAGTCTTTCAGGATCTCGGCGAGGCGGCAGAGGGCGCGATCTCCGGTTAGATGGCCGAACCGGTCGTTAAGCTGCTTCAATCCATCGAGGTCCAGAAGAACCAGGGAAAATTCGCGGGCGGTGCGGTTGGACCGGCAGATTTCCGCATGCAGCATCTCGAAAAGGCGGCGATGATTGGCCAAACCGGTCAGCGAATCGCTCGACGCCTGATGCCGTAGCTGCTCCTCCAGCGAGCGCTGTTCGGTGACGTCGACGGCGATGATTTCGTAGCCGGCAAAATTTCCTTTGTCGTCGTAGGCACCGCGACCGCTTAAGTGAACTTTCAGACTCGTTCCGTCCCTGCGCTTCCAATCGATTTCAACCGGCTCGATTCGTTGCGCGACGGTGGAAGGTTCCGCCAATGACGAGCCTCCGCCAAAGCTCGCGAGCAGTTCCGTCGAATGATTCGCCGCCAGAAGTTCCTCTTTGGTTTCGTAACCAAGCATATTTGCGAGAGCTTGATTGACGGCGGTCGTTTCTCCTGCCGCATTGCACCGAAATATTCCGTATGCCGGATTATCGACTAAAGCTCGATAAAGCGATTGCGAATGGCGCAAGGCTTTTCTTACCTCTTCCAATTCCTCTCGCAGTTTCTTCTCGTTGAGCGCTTGACGAACTGCCATTGGCAATTGGGCAACGTGGTCCTGCTCGACGTAATCGAACGCACCATCAGCGGCAAGCTGCGCAATGGACTCGCATCGCATGGCGCTGGCCACGAACAATAAAGGGGTATCCTGCAACTCTTTATGGAGGACTTGCAGAGCCTGGGACCCTTTCACACTCGGGCAGGGATACTCGGCAACCACAACATCGTAGGACTCGGAGCGCAGTCGTTCGCCGCATTGCGCCAAATTCAAAACGAAATCGGCGCTCACCATAAATTGCGCTTTTTTCAGTTCCTCCAGGCAGTTGTCCACAACGTCGGCATCCCGGTGGACGAAGAGAACCCGGAGCAGGCGCCGGCGGTGACCAATTCTAGCCTCTGTCCTCAAACTTGCCAGATCGAGAGCCGAATCGTTCTGAGTCGCGTTTGACATGGAAACACACATCGTCAACCGTGGCCGGTCACAAACATCCGTGTGAACTGCCGAGAGGTCGACCCCTTCTTGTTGAGGGTATGCCGCCGAGAAACTGGAGTCTGTCCCGTTTTGAACATCCTAGAAGTGAGGCAAATAATTGGAGGTCACTGTTCAAAACGGTACAGAGGGTAGCTTTCCGACTGACAGAAAATACGTTGGCCAGTTGGATTTCGAAGCTGCGCTAGGAGAATTTCAATGAAGAGTTGCCCGGCGTGCGATAGTTCGCGATTGCATCAATCCCGACGCAGAGGAATTGTGGAAAGAATAATTTTCGCCGCGATTTTCCTCAGGCCGTTTCGCTGCGAGGTATGTGACGCCCGCTTTTATGTCTGGTCTCTCTCTGCGAATACCCAGACATCCCGGCAAGCGGCGCCGCTTTCTTAGGCATCGTTGCGCAGGCGGAGGAAGGGCGACTGCCTGCGCGACTGCTTCATGGGCATACTGGACATATCCGGTGTGACGCATCAAATTTTGATTTTTCTTGTCCGCGAGACACAAATTTTAAACCGGCATAGGCTGTTGTAAAAAAATGAACACCCCGCTCGTTTCGGCGCTCGCAAGATGGCTGCGTAAACGGCGAGGTGAATGGGTGGGGACTGGTTTCCTTTCGTCTCTTCGTCGTTTTCCAAATTCCGTCTGAAAAACAGCGGAGTCCTTGGGGTGTCCCTAAGTGTACAGATATTTCTGCTCGAAACGCGCAATTTAAGTCTGCAGGAAGCTCTACAGGACTTGGGCTTGGGCTCCGTGCGCGGTCGTGAATAGCAGCTAGTTTCGCGCGCGGATGTAAGGAGAAGAAAACATGTTAGGGTTCATCGCACTGATTTTGATCGTGTGCTGGTTGCTCGGGCTTTTCGCATTCCACGTATCCACCGGTTTAATCCACATATTGCTGGTCGTAGGCATCATTCTCCTGATTTTGCATTTTGTCTCCGGGAGAAGGGTCAGCGTCTAAAGGCAGATTCCGCGTTTAGAAGCCGCGATGAGGAGATGTGTGTTCGTTTCCAGATCATGGCGTCGGAGATTTTGACTGCGCATCTAACCGCTGTTTTCAATCACCAGCCTAAACGAGGCTGGAGCGAAGCTATCTGAATATTCCGGCAAGCCGCTCCCTTTGATTTAGGAAATGCGAGATGCCCCAGAAGGAACAGATTCCATTTTGGAACTGGCCTTTCGTAAGCGGGGAAGGTCGAACCTCTAGCCGCTCGCCCGGACAGCTGCTCGGTTATGTCGGACATGTCAAAAGTAGAGATAGAAATGAACGGAGTCGCTCTCAAGTATCAACGATGGCTTCTGCCCTTGGGTTTGCTCGCTCTCAGCACGTCACTGTTGGCCACGCTAGCTCCGCGACATCCAGACTCGAAGCATCCGGCGCCAGACAGCGCCAAGATATACGAGGATCAGACGGGCCCTACCGCGGATCAACAGAAGATGAATGCCTCGGACCGCGCCATCACGCAGAAAATCCGGAAAGCGATCCATCACGACAAGAGTCTCTCGAAGTACGGACGCAACATCGAAATCTTCTTGCAAGAGGGCAAGGTTACACTCCGTGGGCCGGTGCAGTCTGAACAGGAGAAAGGCAACCTGGGGGCCAAGGCAGTAAGCGTGGCCGGGCAAGAAAACGTGAGTAATCAGCTGGAAGTCACACCTTCGAAGTAACTGCGCAGAGTTCGTTTCCGAGGAGCCACCAAGAGATAGAGTAAAAAGTGCGTTTCACTTCTGAGTGTCATTGCGGAGGTGCGTTTGGGAATGGCTGGGGGAGGAGGTGGAAATTGTCCGGAACAGGGTCTAGCCGGATCCAGAAATTCTGAGGCGTGGGCAGCGCTTTGACGTCTCGGCACAAGCATCCGCGGCGCGCACCCGGCGGCTGGCCGATTCGGCCAGCCGGCGGGTTACGTGCGGCGCTCGATCTAGGCGGCTGGCTTGCTTTTTTCTGCAGACTTGGGCGCGGCCTGATGCGCGGCGGGTTGCTGACGCTGCTGCAACTGTTGTTGTTGCTGGGTGTGCTTCTGGGCGAGTTGCTGTGTCTGCTGCTGATGCTTCTGCTCCAAAGGCTGTTGTTTCGCTTCATTGGCCGGCTTTTGCGGCAAGCGCTGATGATCCTGCTCTTGTTTTGTCTGGAGAGTCTGGCGTTCCTTAGCCTGTTGTGCCTGGAGTTTGTCCTGTTGCTGCTGGTATTTTTTATCGGTCTTGGCATTGCCGGTGTTGGGAGCGGCAGGGCGTTCCGTTGGTTGAATGTCCTTGGCATGGACCGCGGGGCTCGGACGATTCGTGTCGGCGGCGGGACGGGGATTGTTTTCTGCTGCAGCAGGGGCAGTGTGAACTGCGCCGCCTTCTTTAGCAGCTACCGCGCCGCTTTCTTTAAAGGCGCCTGGCTTGGATGTAGCAGCGATGGGGGGCTTGCCGTGATTGGCGGAGGCGCGTAGCTCAGGATTATCGCGGGCGGATTGGACATGCTCGGTTTGCGCGGCGACCGGCGCCATGTGCTTTTCGTTTGCGAAAGATTCTTGCTGTGCTGTAGCACGCAGCTGCACGCCGCCGGTGCCGCCATTGAAGCTGACACGGTTAGCGACTGTGGCGTTCTCTACTCTCGTGTTGTAAACGTTCCGATCGATGCTGACGTTCACATGGCTATACGATTGGTTGTAGAAGAAGTGTCCGTTATCCCAGCGGCCGCCGTCGTAACCGTTGCCAAAATAGCCAAAGCCATAATTGATTCCGCCGTAGAAGCCGACTTGTGTTCCCCAGTAACCTTCGTGGAAGAGGTACGCGTTGTCGCCCCAACCCCAGTAGCCAGGAGTCCAGAGATAGCCGGGTTCGGGAGCCATGACCCACGTACCAGGAACCCAAAAATAATCGTCGTCACCGTAAGCCCAATAGCCCGGGGTCCAGATATAGCCGTCCTCGGGACAGATGGGCTGGTCATAGACCGGTAATTCGGGAGGGGCAATCCTGATCGATACGCCAAAGCCAATTTGGGCGGACGAAGCCGCCGAGATGGCTAGCAGTACCAATGCGAACAAAAACGAACGAACGGACAAGATAAAACGCATTCTGACTCCTTCTGCCTGATGATTATTTCTCCGGAGAGGTCCATCAGGTCAACTAAGCTCAATCTCTAAGATCTGCAGTCTGACGACTTGGTGTTTAGAGAATCATTCGAGATTCGCGCAACCGAAGTCAGCGTGGTTCTCTTGCGCCAGTATAGAAATGGCAAATCTGCAATGCTGTACGGTATTGCACATGGTCTTGTTCTGCTCCTCGAAGCCAGAAGCACGCACCGACCAGGTTGGCTCATGCCTTGGGGAGACAAGTGAGTTTCAGTTGAGCACCATCCGCCGCTTCCATCCGCTAATCTCCGGGAGCGCGAGTGCCAAGGGGGTAGATAAATATCTCGACGGTGCCCCAGCCGGGATCTCCTGCGGCGCTCTTCCCTTTGCCGAGTCCCAGAGTTTTGAGCTGCGTATCGTCGAAAGAGAAGCTGTCCACGAGGTAGTCGCGCACCACCATGGCGCGCGCCTGGGTTAGCACCAAGTCCTTTTGGGCATCTCCGGTCGCGCCCGTCGAAACGACGACAACCGCGAATCCAAACTCGGTGTCCGCCAAAAACTGGCCGGCGGCGCGCAACGACTTCTGGTTTTTCGGTTTCGCGGTATCCTCTTTGTCGAAGAGCTGTTTGGATTCGAAGGTGAACGTTTTTAGAGGGGCCGTTTCGGGGAGCTGCGCGATTTCATTTTTCGCTAGATCGGAAGAGTCTTCGTAGCCGCGTTTTTTAAAGAAACCGCGCACCAGGAAATTCTGCTTCATCGCTTCCATGTTTTCCTGGAAGGCGGTTACACCAATTTGCGCATGGTTGACAGTATCTCGCAAGCCCACGGTGGTCTCGTCGAGTTGGGTATACAACTTCTTATCGTTCACGAGGGCGCCGATGGTTCCCTGCCCTTGGTTGATCTTGCCGCTGATGGAACTCAAATTAGCCGCAACTATAGTGACATTGTTCAGCGCTTGCTGGCTGGTATCCAGAATCCCGTCTGCCTTTTTCATGAGGTCAGCCATGACAAGCGGAGCTTCACTGGCGATGGTGTCGTTATCCTTTACATTCTGCGCTTGTGCAGACCCAAAGGAGATCGCCACATATTGGTTGCCCAAGAGACCTTCGGTCTCGATGGAAGCCACGGAGTCTTGCTTGACAATGTTGTGCGTCGATCGCTGAAGATCCATCAGCACGGTGACTTTGCCGGCTGGTTCGCTGGGCAGGTCGATTTCGCGGACGGTGCCGGTGTGCACTCCGCCGATACGGACTTCCGCGCCGGAATCGAGGCCTACCACGTTGGCGAACTGCGCCTTCAGACGATAGGTGGGGCTCAACAGATACTGCCTACTTCCAATGATGAAGATACCTGCGGCAAGAATCGCCAGCGTTGCGATGATGAATGCTCCGACCCTCGCGGCCCTTGACATATGCGCTCCCTAGGAATCCCGCTTCATGAATTCCGAGACAAATTTGTTATCGCTTTTCTCGAGGTCCTCGAAGGCGCCTTCGATCAGCACTTTGCCTTCGTGGAGCAGCGCGATCCGATCGGCGATGGTTTTTGCGCTTTGCAGGTCGTGAGTGACCACAATCGAGGCCATGTGATGTTCTTCCTGTAACTTGAGGATCAGTTCGTCGATCTCGGAGGAGGTGATGGGATCAAGACCGGCAGTGGGTTCATCGAGCAACAGGACGCCGGGCTTGAGGGCGAGTGCGCGCGCCAGTCCGACACGCTTCTGCATGCCCCCGGAAATGTCGCTGGGCATTTTTTTGAGGTCCTGTTCCATGCCCACGCTGGCCAGCAATTCCTTGACGCGATTTACCAACTCGGACTCCGTCATTTTGGAATGGCGTTTTAGAGGGAAGGCGACGTTCTGTTCGACGGTCAAGGAGTCGTATAGAGCTGAGCTCTGGAATAAAAACCCCATTTTCTTTCTGACTTCATTCAGGGAGTCACGGTCGAGGCAGTCTATCTCCCGGTCGTATACGAGAATGGAACCGGAGTCGGGCTTCTGAAGACCGACGATTAGTTTGAGTAGAACGCTTTTGCCGGTACCGCTGCGTCCGAGCATGGCCAGCGTCTCGCCACGCTTCACCGTCAAATTAATTCCGTCCAAAATGACTTGGTCGCCGAAGGACTTGTGCAAACCTTGCAGCACTACGGCAGGTCCGTCGCCGGCGGCACCGGCACTCTCCATGGCCGGTGCGAACGCGCCCTTCCCTCGACCAACCAAGACCTCTTGAGCAGAGTGGCTCATGGGAAGAACACCAGGATTATTTTCACCAGGACGACGTCGGCCAGGATGACGAAGAGCGAAGACAAAACGACCGACCTGGTCGCCGAGAGCCCCACACCGGCGGTGCCGCCCTGCGCCCGCATTCCCTGGAAGCACCCTATGGTGCCGATAATCAAGCCGAAAACGGCGGTCCTAAACGTGGGCGCAAGAAACTCGCTGAAGGTGGCGCCGGCGAATCCGTCATGGACGAACTTGGTGAAAGAAACGGGATCGACCAGCGTGTCCGCGAGCCATCCGAAAAGTACACCGAAGAAATCTGCAGCGAGGGTCAGAAGCGGTAGCGCCAAGATGCAAGCCACGATGCGGGTGAAGGCCAGATATTTGTAGGGATTTACGCCAGAGGCTTCGATAGCGTCGATCTGCTCGGTCACCTTCATCGAACCCAATTCCGCGCCTATGCCGGCGCCCACTCTGCCGCTGACGACTAGGCCCGTCACGATGGGACCGGTTTCATGAATGATGGAGAAAACCAGAGCAGCCGGGAGCATGGATTCGGCGCCGAAGTGGACAAGGCTGCTGCGACTTTCGAGGGAGAGAACAGCGCCGATGGCTGCGCCCGCCAAGGCGACAAGGGGCAATGATTTAGAACCAATTTCGTCGAACTGGCGGATCAACTCGCGGCCTTCAAAGGGCCGCCGCAGTGCGGAGCGAATCACTTGCCAAGCAAAAAGACCCAGCTCGCCGAACCACTCCAGAAAGCCATCGAACGGACTCCAGAGGGAAGTAAGCGTGGCTCGAATGAGCGAGGGGGATTGTGGCAGATCGTGGCCGATCAAGCGGTGCGGAATACTAGCGTTGTGGCTCACAATTTTGCCCAGATCCTCGGTGGTTCGTGCTGCTCTCCATCGCGACCGTCTCCGGAGATCCGGCTTGATGTGTGCGGCCAAACAGGGTGCGTGATCTTCCGTAGATGAATTCGCGCGCGATATTCCTTCAACCCAGAAGTCCGATTTGCGATCGAAAGTGGCTTTGGCGATCAGCCAGAGCGAGACGAATATTCTCGGAACCACAAATATCACTTAGACCCGCGGTCTGTCTGTTCCAAAGGACACAGCTCCGAAGCCCGCGACTCGGTGCTGGCTATGCTGAATAGGTATCGACGACCGGCAGGGCGGATCGACACCCTGAGGCAGGTAGCTCACGAATGCTGTCGCCAGATTCGGCGATTTCCTCGGCAGAAGGATGCAGTGCGCTATTTTGAACAGCCAGCTGTTGAGAATTCTCTTATCTTTAGATTCGCTCGGGAATCGAGAACGGACTCTGTTGGGAAAAGGAGCAGTCGCCGGGCGAGCTCGTGATGGAGAAGTTCATCAGCGGAGGAAAAATGGCTAGCGACAATCCAAAGAAATGCGCTCATCCAAACTGCTCATGCACCGCTATGGCTGGAAAATATTGCAGCGTGCAGTGCGAAACGATGGAAAAAATGCCGGACATCGAATGCAAATGCGGGCATCCAGCCTGCAAAGGGAAAGTAGATTAGAACCTCCTGGCGTTCCGGAAACTGCACCGCAGCCAGAAAGACCTGATCAGATTTTTGAGAGGAGCCATGCAATGAAGCCAAGTATCCAAGATGAAGCAGAGGGAAAGTTTCACGACTTGAAAGGGAAAGTGAAGAAAAAAGTGGGGCAGGTGACGAACGATCCGGATCTCGAGGCCGAAGGCCAGGCTGAAGAGATAAGCGGGAAAGTCCAGGAAAAGGTCGGACAAGTAAAGAAGGTTCTCGGGAAATAACAAACGTCTCCATGCGGGATCGACTCAGCCTATCGGGCGCCCGCCCGGAAAGCGCGGGGTGACGCGCACGAGATTGAAAAATATTCGAAACTGAGAGGAGCTCCAAATGTTACTGCTAATTATTGTTTTGTTGCTGTTGTTCGGTGGCGGAGGCGGCTATTACGGATACTCAAGATGGGGCCATCGGGGAGGCATCGGGATCGTGGGGATTGTGCTCATCATCTTCGTGGTCGTCTATCTATTCGGGGGACTGCGGATCTAAAAGCGTCTGGGAATCAGGGAGGCAAATTATGGAAATCTGCGTTCAGTTGGATCATCTTGCCACATGGAACGAGATTCGCGAGGCGCTAGGATCGGAATCCAGCGATTCCTTGAAACTGCCACGCCCTCACGGCGCTGAGATCGAACTGGAAGTTGAAATTTGCAGCGCCACTGGCGACCTTAGCGAAGAACTTGCGTGGATGCGCCTTGCCAACGAAGCGCTCGATTCCAGGCCGAACTGATTTCGCGGCGAAAATAGAATTTGTGTGTTTCTGGCCACCAACAACGAAACTCTTCTCTCGAAAGGAAATGTTATGGCACGGGATTCCCACCAAAGAGCCGCCGAGTTTCACGAAATGGCGGCGCACGCTCATCGCACGGCAGCCGCACATCACGGCAAAGAGGATCATCTGACGGGCCGCGAACATTCCCGGCAAGCGGTGGAACACGCGGCAAAAGCTTTCCAATCTTCCCAAGAAGCTCATCAGAAATCGGAAAAGGCCTGCAGCAAGCAATGAAGAATTAGCCGCTTTCCCGACGACACATGGTGTGCCATTGCCGCGTGCGTTTGTGAACAGACGCAAGCCGAAAATCCTTTTAACTTCGATGAAGTGGAATTTCGACGCAGAAAATCTTGGGCTATTTAGCCCATCTGATTTTCTCAATCAGGACGATAACTGCGCGAGATCCATTTAAGTGTGGTGCAAAAAAAGGAGAAACATGAAATCGAACATACTATCCGGCGCATTACTCACGTTGTTCGCCGTCGGGACATTTTCAGGGTGCTCCAGTACACCAACGCAATCCTCAGACGTGGCCGAACCCATCCGCCAGTCTTTGACTCAGGCGGGGCTGAAGGACGTCAACGTCAGCCAAGACCGGGACAAAGGCGTCGTGACCCTGACGGGGACAACGACTTCGGACACGGATAAAGCGCAAGCGGAATCCATCGCCCGATCGATAGCCGGGGCAGAGGTGATTTCTGATCAGATCGCCGTACGCCCTCCAGGCGGAGAAAGCATCGCCAAGAAAGTCGACTCCGATCTCGATGCAGGTATTGGGAAAAACTTCGACGCGATACTACTGCAGCACAAGCTCGATAGCGACGTGAAGTACGACGTCAAAAACGGAGTGATCACGCTGACGGGGCATGTGAACTCACAGGTGAGGCGCGCTTCGGTGGAGCATCTGGCGGCGGGCGTGCCGAACGTGAAGCAGGTCGTGAATGAATTGGAAGTGAAGGATCAGAAGGCCAGTTCTACAGATTAGGAAACTGGCGCAGGCCTTTCCCGAACTGCCAAACCAGAGATTCACGGCTGGACATCGTCGTTTCGCCCGCGACGACGGAGTCAGAGTCTTCGGGAGGGGGAAGGGACCATGGGGCGCGCAATGCTGACGGGCGATTGCGAGCTCGAAAGCTGGTCCCCTCGTCGCGGGGTTACGAACGAATAGAAGGCTCTTCAGTAGAATTCAGTCCATGACCGAGGCTAAGGCCGGCAAGCGAAGTAGAACTCGCCGATCGAAGATTCGATTTCTCCGAACCGAATTCTTGGAACGGCGAGGAAGTGAAAAGAACTCGGCCCAACCCTACTTTCCGGTCCCTTACATCCTTTCCTCGCCGTTTGTGCATTCATCCTAGTGCCATTGAAAACGGATGTCTGTTTCAAATTGCACATCTTCATGGCTGGCAAGATATCCATGGTCGCTTGCGCCGGCTCGTGAAACGATCGAACCAGCCGCCTTCACTAAACGTCTGGAGCTATTTTCCGGTCCGCGGAGTGTGCCCCACGGAACATCTCAGGCAATGAATTGTGAGCATACTGGCTGGCAGCTGAGGAATCAGAGTTCCATTTCTTGGCCTAAGGAGGAGTACAAAATGAAAGCCGCCTACCGATATCTAAGTTTTCTTTTCTTGAGCGCCGCGCTAACTGCACCTGTGGCAATCAGAACCAGCGCCGCGGCGCAAGACGACCACCGCGACGGCAAGAAAGATACTCGCGTCTACGATCGCTCGCACAAGGACTATCACAACTGGGACGGCAACGAAGACCAGGCCTATCGGCGGTACCTTGGAGAGAAGCACCAAGATTATCGCGAGTACTCGAAGCTAAACCGGGGGCAGCAGGACGCGTACTGGAACTGGCGCCACGGTCATCCAGACAGCCGCTGAGACGAGCGACGAGATGGTTCGGTCCGAAGTCTCGACAGAAGTTGTTGCTGAATTTCGCGAAAAACATCCAGGAAGTGCACCGCTCGCTGCGGAAAACGCACTGAGCGACTAGTTCACTCGTAACGCAATGAATTCGCAGGGCTTGCTGGTGCCCGGCGTCACACCAAGGCCCCTGGGTGATCCCCCACATGAAGTGTGCAATATTGAACAGATGGAGGAATTGGGCCTTGTGCTATTCTGCCGCATGGCCAGCACCGCAGTTCGACGTGTAGCTGTCGGCGTTTCCCCCTCGCCTAAGAAAGCGAAACCGCAAATACCCGCGTTTGACGTGAAATCGTTTCTCGGTTCGGCCGGACTGGGAAGAAAAATGGCGAAGTTTGGGGCGAAAGAAACCCTCTTCGCGCAGGGCAACCCCGCGACGAGTGTCATTTTCATTCAAGAAGGAGGCGTAAAGCTCAGTGTCGTCAATGAATCCGGGAAAGAGGCAGTTTTGGCCATCCTGGGGCCGAATGATTTCTTCGGAGAAGGATGCCTCGCTGGCCACTCCAATTGCATCGCGACGGCGACGACGATTGCGCCGACGGTAGTGTTCGTCATAGAGAAAGACACGATGATCCAGCTACTCCACCAGAAGAACGAGTTCTCCGATCGTTTCATCAGCTATATGTTGAAACGAAATCTCCGAGCCGAAGCGGACCTGATCGACCAGCTGTTCAACTCCAGCGAGAAACGGCTGGCGCGCGCACTCCTGCTGCTTGCGCGATATGGCGCGAGAGGCCAGCCTGAAAAAGTGGTTCCCACAGTGTCTCAAGAAACGTTAGCCGAGATGATTGGCACGACGCGGTCTCGAGTGAACTTTTTTATGAACAAATTTAGGAAACTGGGCTTCCTTGAGTACGATCGGCATGGCCAGATTTGCATCGAACAATCTCTTCTCAGTGTTGTCGTGCACGACTAAGCCAGCGCTTCCGCGACGCAAAGGACGCTGGAAAGGTGCGCGGGTCGATGTTGACGGCGGACGGCTAGCCGGCCGACTTGGCGACTGCGGTTTCTAAGAAACCGAGCATGGCTTGCTTCAATTGCGAATCGACTTCATCGGCGATGGTCATCACATCGAGCAGAACGGTGCCGAAATCAACGCTGCCCAGATTGTTTTGCAGGGTATTGAAAATGCTGACCTGCAAAATTCGCGATTCTTCGACAACCATAGGGACAGTGTAGCCCTGCTTCCGACGGAGAATTCCATGCTCACGTGCCGCGCGGGAAATAGGAGATTGGGCATCGGGAGGAAGACGCAGGCGGCAAATGAGATCGCTCAGAAGAAGCGGGAGATGACCGGTTCGAGCCTTGTAGGTGAGCGCGATTGCCATGAGTTCGTCGGTGTGTTCGACGCGGGACATCCAGTTCTGAATTGTCAGCTGCAGGTCGCGTTCGAGGATGGCCGCGACGCGCTCTTTGCTGACCGCAGTGTGGGCCGAAGAATTGGAGAGTTTCTTTTGGATGATCGCGGCGACTTCGCCGAAGGCGATTGGATTCAACAGGACTTGATCGGCCTGCAGGAGGATGGCGGTCATGGCGGCTTGCAGCACGGGGTAGTTGCTGAGCACGAGAGTTACAGCGTTGGGCTGTGTGTGGCGCATGGCGTTAACCACGGTGAATCCATCACTGGCATCCGGCATGTACAAGTCGCAGAGCAGAACGTCGAAGTTTTCCGCGGCAATGAGTCCGAGGGCTTCGCTAACGGAACGGGCGGATGTCACGATAAACTCGCAACTTTCCAACCCCTCCGCGAACGCAACGCGAACGTCGTCTTTGTCTTCCGCCAGCAGGATTTTGTTTTTTCCCATTACAGGTTAGACCTTTCCAATGATGTGGCACTCGAGATATGGGCAGTCAAAACGGGCCAAAGTTTCGATAGAGGGATGACGCGCGCTTTAACGATCGGGGACGTCTGATGGATTTCGAAAATGCCCGGCGGCTAATAAGAACAATCCCCGGCGATGCGAAGGTGGTAGACGTTGGGGGAGGCGCCGCTCCATTTCCGAGAGCGGACTACGTGATTGATGCGATGCCGTATGAGAAGCTTGGCGCTGGTAGCGATGGAAACATCCACCAGAAACTCGGAATCGAACCGCGGTATTCGGAAGAACGATGGATTCAGACGGACCTGTGCGATCGCCGGCCATGGGCGATAGCGGATAAGTCCTTCGATTTTGCGATCTGCTCGCATCTGCTGGAAGACATCCGCGATCCGATATGGGTTTGCTCGGAATTGAAGCGAATCGCCAAAGCGGGCTACATTGAATCGCCTTCTCGCGTAGTGGAACAATCCAAAGGTGTCGAGAATCCCCGTCATGCCGGCTATTACCATCACCGGTGGCTGATCACAAGAAACGCTAAAGGACTGGACTTTCGACACAAACCGCACGTATTACATTCTGTCAAGGATGCCATCGTTACGCATCTTTCGCCCGGGCGGCGGATAGCGGCGCAGCATGCCATCGTGACGTTGGATTGGTCCAATGACTTCGAAGCCGTGGAAATTCTTGAGTTTGACGAGGCGAGAGTCATCAGCGAGTTGTGTGCGTTCGCAGCTGAGGCTCGGCGTCTGCCCGATCTTACGGTGAAAGTGCGGACTCCGATGGTGCAAGCACTCAAGCGCCGAATTTTCTACTATCGGATGTGGATGGGGCAAGCAGGATAACGATCGAGAAAATCATGTCCAAAGAAACCGTCAGTGTCGTAATTCCGTATTATCGGGCGAGGCAGACTATCGCGCGCGCGGTGGAGAGCGCACTGGGGCAGTCGGCCCCCCCGCAAGAAATTCTCATCGTGGACGACGGATGTCCAGAAGATGCGGCGGCGGCGACCAGACAGTTCGGTTCTTCGGTGACGCTGATTCGCAAAGCCAACGGGGGGACGGCAAGTGCGCGGAATCTAGGGATCGAGCACGCGCGGGGTGAGTGGATCGCATTTCTCGACGCCGACGACTACTGGGAACCGGCTAAGCTCGAACGGCAACTTGCATCTTCGGAAGGAGCCGGAGTCGTCGGGAGCATGTGGTTTACGGAAACCCCTGAAATGCCGCGTAGGGTGGCGAAAATAGCAAATCCTGCATTCTTCGGCAGAACGTTCAGGCCGGACGACAGTGAAGCATTTCAAGTTGCGATGAACCTTTGGACGAGCGCTCTGCTTGTGCGGCGGAAAGTCTTGGGTGAGCAACGCTTCGTCTCCGGACTGGAGCCAGCGGAGGATCGTGATCTTTGGATAAGGCTAGTGGCATCGACGGCTGTTTATCTCGTTCGGGAGCCACTGGCCACTTATGGCCAATGGCCGGAGTCACTCTCGAACAGGGATGCGGATCGGGATTGTGTAAGCATGCTCAAAGTCGTGCACCGTCACGCCGCGCTGCTAGGAGCGAAGGGTGTGCGCGATCAGGAGGCGGTCATTTATCGCCGGTGGGCAGGCGGTCACCTTGCCCGAGGAAAGCCGCGAGCGGCTGTAGGGCCGGCGGCGCGACGGCTTGCGATTCAGCCCGGCTCTCTGCAGGCGTGGTGGATCATGTGCAAATCGCTGGCGCGATCCATACTGCCCTAGTTTTTTTCCGCCGGCTGATTCGGCCGCGATCTTATGACTTTGCAAGTGAAAACACTCAGGACGTGGAACGAGTTGGAAACGATTCGCCCTGCGTGGGAGAGAATATTGGAGTGTGCCGAAGGGCTGACCATATTTTCAACACTCGAATGGTTGGGGGCCTGGTGGAAGGCGTTTGCGAAGGATAAAGAGCTCGTAGCACCGGTTTTCTCAAATGCGGACGGAGAAATAGTAGGCGTTGTTCCCCTCTACTCCGACTGTGTGGAAACCACGCTTCCCTTTCGCGTCCGACGATTGCGTTTGGTGGGAGATGGCTCGGAAGATTCGGACAATCTCGATCTGATCGTCCGTGGCGGTTATGAAACCTCCTGCGCCCAAGCTTTTCTATCTTGGCTGGAATCGAACCCGCACTGGGACATTTGCGAGCTGAACACCCTCCCTTTGGATTCCGCCTCGCTGCCGTCGTTGATTTCCGATCTGAAGCGGCGCCGCTGGACACTGCGTCGCATAGAACAGCCGCGCTCGAGGATCACGTTGCCGGACACATGGGAAAGGTACCTCAAAGAAACCCTCTCGAGAAAAGAGAAGACGAAGATTGGCTACTACACAAACCGTCTGATGAAACGTTTTCGCGTATCGATCGCCAAGTGTGATGAGATGCAGGGACTCCCTGAATCTCTGGCAACGCTGTTCGGGCTTCACCAAAAACGCTGGCAGTTGAAAGGAAGGCCCGGCGCGTTTGCTTCGGCGGCGCGATGTGAACTCTATTACGACATGGCAGCGTCATTTGCAGAGCGCGGCTGGCTCGAATTCTGGATTCTTCGGCTGGAGGGAAAAGCAGTCGCTGCGCAGTACGGTTTCCGTTATCGCGACGTTGTTTACTCGCTGCAAGAAGGATTCAACCCTGAATACTCGTCCGACCGCGTCGGCTATGTGCTGCGGGCTCATGTCCTCAAGACACTGATAGGCCAAGGCGTGCGCCGCTACGACTTCCTCGGACACGAAGACCCAAGCAAAAATCGATGGGGCGCAGAAGTTGGAAGCTACGCTGATATTCATTTTGCCCGGCCGCTGAGGCGCGGTGCTATGTATCTGGGGATGGATCAAACGACACGGGCTTTGAGGAGCTGGTTTCGAACGAATCTTCCGGCTCCCGTTCTGAGGGTTCTTCGAAAGAGCAAAACGGCAGCAACACTGCTTTGAGACTACAGTCTTCCCCAATTCAGGATCGCTGAAAACTTACGAAGTGTTGAGCGTTCCGCGACTTCCATAAGCTTTTGAAACAGAGCGCCGCATCCATGTGCTCGCGCAAGTTGAACGTTGCACTTAACGCAAAGCTGGCCGTCGGGGTGAATCAACTGCGTCGCTGCCTCGAGTAATCCTCTCTGGCGTGGCTGGCGCATCAGTTTGCATTTGCCGGCAGCGGCAAACTCATGGACTGAGTTCGAACTGTTCGCGGGGGCAAAGGCGAGGTCGGCGGCGCGGAACATGTCTAGATCCTGATCATTGTCACCGACGGCGGCAACGGTCTCGCCTTCGAATCCCAAGTATTTCTTCGCCCAGACCAAACCAGAACCTTTATTAATGCCCGTTGGGACGATGGTCGTGTCTGCGTCGGTCGTCAGGAACGTTAAGAGTGCAAACCCGGCACCTTCGAGGACATCGCGGACCTCCGCTTCCGAGAGACCCCGTGTACGATTTAGCGCGTAGCGAAATGCCCGCACCGCCGTGTGATAATTGGGATCGACGAATACCCCCGGAAGCGATTGGATTGCCGCTTTGCATCGTCTGAGTTGCGCGGCGGCCTCCGATTCGACGAGCGAGATTTCGCTTTGCGTCGGGGCATCGACAAAGATGCAGCCGGATTCGGCGACCCCGCCCTGCAGACCGTAGGCCTCGCAGTATTGCCGAACATCGGCGACGCTGCGGGCGGTGTTAAGGATCACTGAGAATCCGTGGCTCCGGAGACTCGCCAGGGCGAGCAGGCCGCTTACGGTGGTCTGCGGAAAGCCAAAGACATTGGAATCGAAGACCCCGTCGAGGTCGAGAAACATGAGCCGCCGAAAGCGACTAAGGAAGGAGCGGTCGGGAAGCAACGCGGCCGAAAACAGGTTCATTTGATGAACCAAGAAATTTCGCGCTTTAAAAAGGCGTTCGTGCCAGAACATCGGTGCCTTACTTGGCGCCTCACCGTCAAGAGCTGCTGTAGCCCGCTCCATTACTACAAGGCCGAGCACCAGCTCCCAAAGTAGTATTCGGTCCACGGCTTCAGAATCGCAGCTAAGTTGGGTATAGTGCGCGATCATTTCTTTTTCGTCCTGGGTGGAAAGACCGAATTCGAAGATTGCGCTTGCGAGATCATAGGCAGGATCAACGATGTACAGCTCAGTGCGGCCGAAATTGTGATGTTCGTAGTCAACCTTAAGAAAAGCATTCTGGGTGCGGACCCAGTCGCCGGGTTTCATGTTCCCGTCTATTAATGCGGGCGCGCAACCCATGTGGCGCGCGAGATTCCGGTGGAGGGCGGGCACTTTCATATGGCCAACGATCGACCCGTAAGCCCTTCGCAGCGAGTCGATCAGCACACTCCAGCCCGTCCAGGAGTAGCCCGGGCTGATTGCAAAGGTAGGATCTTTTTTCAGAGACAGTGTCGTTGCGCGAGCGGCCACATAGGCTGCGAGACGTTTGACCGGCGGCAGGACAGTATTGCCCTCAACACCTTCGAGCCACTCCATGTACAGAAGGCCTTCTCGGAAGCCAAGCATTGCAGGAACGAACGCCGCAAGCTGCTCACCCGAGAAAAAAGCGTGATAGCCAAGCCAGCCCCAGCCCACACTTTTCGCAAGAACGCGCTTGACGACAGGCGGTGCGCCATTTTTTACCAAGCGCAGATCAAACACGCGCTTGAGACGGCACTGGAAGCCATCCCGAAAATGCTCTTCGAAGCGCGCATTGAGATCCTCGGTTCGGCTGCACTGCACGAGCTCAACTCCGTCCCACCCCAAGGCTTGGAAATAGCTCGCTAGAAGCGGCCGCACGGATTCGGGTTCGAGAAGCCGGTTCTTGTGAAGGGCCGTAGCCTCCAAACGAATGAGCTTGACGCCACACTTCTCCTCGGTGATCGGAAGGCGCCAATTGGGGCGCGCCGGGTGCAAGGCCGCGAGGAGAAAAATTCTATCGGGTGGCACTCCCCTTTTCCGCAAGAGGTTCACCATCAACTGGAAGGTGTTACCTGTATTAGGAGACTCGTCGATGACGACTACTTGCACGCGAGCTGAGTCGAGAGACTGGAGCGCAGCCTCTTCCCAGGGCGAAATTCCCTGCTTCGGCCGAATGGTGCACCAAGACAAGGAGGTCCAGCCAAGCTGCAAGAGTTTAGCCTTCGCAGCTGGAGCAAAGTAAGCGCCCATCGAGCGCGGCCCAATGATCAAGACGGCGGATTGGCGATTTTCTTGGGAAGCAGCGAATAACTCAACGAGGCTGAATGCATCTTGATGCGCAAGATCCTGGCTCCGATATCCGGAAGGCAACTGCATGTGGCGATTGAGAAGCTGTTTCGGGAGTGGAGTGGCGATGCTATTTTCGATGGATTCCCTCAGCCCATCCAATTGTGCTTGGGCGGGCTTGCCAGGCTGTGTGAGGAGTTCGCAGATCGCATCAACTGAGGACGTCCATTTTTCCCTCCAGCGTGCGACGCGTGATTTTTGGGCAAAGCTCGCGAAGCGATAAACGACGTTGATTATCTTCTGTACGAGATGGACAGGAATTCGAGAAGCGGGAAACATCCTGGAGATCTTCAAAATGTCCGGCGGAGTTTCGCCTAAATAATCGTCGACGGTGCAGGTGAGCGCGGAGGCAAACAGATATAAATTTGTTTTGCACTCTTCGATCTGCCAGGGGACGTTAAGCGAGGTAAATAGGTTCAGGGATTCACGCAGGTGTTCGAACAAATCGAACACCGAGAGAACAGGATCGAGCGCCCAGCTATAGAACGAATAAAATTCTTGCTCTGAGGCGACGTCTGGACGAAGCCCGCTGAACTCTGAAACAGGAGCTCGCGTGCCCATAGTCTCAATCACTGATCATTCCTTTGTCATGTGCGGAAGAAATTCCGCGTGTTCCCGGGCGAAACTTTCGCTCGGGGGAACAATGCGCGACGGTTCACGCACGCGATATCGAAGAAGGGGATCGATTCTCTTCAACCGGCGATAGCATGTGTTGCGAAGGTTTTCCCGAAGGGAGCGGCGGTCCTCCGGTGATGAGATCTCGGAGGATCCACCAGAATACACGGGGATTGCGGCGCGCTTGGGTAAGCGAATAAGGCAGCCAGCCGTGACCAAAAGGCACGTAGACTCGCAGCGGCACATTCAGTTGAGCGGCCACTCGGAGAGGCTGCTTCATGGGAAGGCCGTACAGCAGCTCTAGTGAGCACGGAGTGCCGGCTCGGAGGAGTTGCTCTAAAGCGGATCGCGCGAGTTCCGGGTCATGGGTCGCTACTGCAATGGAACGCGCGCGACCTGCCAGCCGGGCAATGATATTTAGAAAGCCTTCCCGAGAATCCATCTCTGCGTGCTGGGGGTCCGGCCATTGTCCTTTGACGACCCGAATATGCAAACCGAGGTCCACCGCCATGTCTGCGTCAGTGACGCTTCTCCGCCAGCGGCCGGGCAAAGTACACCCTAAATGCGGATAGCAGCGCGCCGCCTGCGCAATCAGGGAAAAGCTTCGATCGGCCGTTTCGGGCTGCAGGGAGTCGAAATGAACGAGGGTGTTCCTTCGGCGGGCTTGCGCAAACACCTCGGCGAGAAGTGCGAAGTCATAATTCAGCGGAGGAAGTTTGAGGGACAAATAACAATCCATCTTCTCGGTAGCAATTAAAGAGAGCGCGGAAATGTAAGCGTCGGCTATCTTTCTCGGCAAATCAGTTTCGACGTTCCAGAAACAGATTGTGCCTCCAAAACCCAGACCGGAGAGACGCCGGAATGTGCTCATCGCATCTGTGAGTTCGGGTCCAGCGATATAGGCCTTGCAGGCATGCTTCGCCACGGCTTCCCAAGCGAGCCAGATCATGCTGTTAAGCTTGCGGTTCATTCCGTTTTTCTTTTCACGGCAGCTCGAAACCGTCGGAGCACCGCCCGGAAGGTATCGGCGGCCAGGGCGGCGACACCCGCAAACCGGAAGGGATACGCTCGAATTGTTACCGTCGGGATTTCGTCCGACGTCCAGACGTACGTCCAGTTATCGGCGTTACCGAGGAACTCATAGGACGCAAGTCCTCTCGATGCTGCGTAGCGTATGGTCTCCGCCATCAGCAACATGCCTGGTGAACATCGTGCAAACTCTTGACGGTAGCCAATCTTCAGCAGCCAGAAGCCGCGCGCAGACTCGACGGCAAGCTGCATCGCGACAGCTTTGCCGCCAACCCGCAAAAAACATACTCGCAAGATTCCTGCAGCGCTCGCCGCAGCCGCATAGTGGCGGTAGAACGGACCGCGCAGGTGGTCCCGCGCAATGGCGCTTCCTTCGTTTCCTTTCCAATTCGCAGCCTCGACTTCCAGAGCCTCCTCAAGAATCGGCGCGAGTTGCGAGGGAGACGGAGACAGAATCTGGTAATTGAGCGGACCGATTTTTTCCGCGATTCGAGCAGCTCGCCGCAAATCCGATCGACGTCCGCTATTGAGCTGGCTCACTGGCTGCCGCCAACCCTCGTGCAACAGGATGCGGGGATGCGGCTGGGCCGGACGTAGAAGCACCAGCCCGCGGCCACGATAGGCCTCTTGTATGGCGGCAATGGTCGGCGAATCGGCGGGGATTCTGTCCAGAAAAAGAGGGGACCCTAGTTTGGCGAGAGCATCTGCAAGGCTTTTCAGAGCCGCGAGATCGGAAAACACCAAATCTGTCGGCTCGCGAAGTACTTTAACTCCGAACTGCTCCAATCGGCCAAGAACGCCCTTGGCGCGGAATAGCGGCGCGATAGCACCCGTTCGTGATCCCGTTCTGACAACGATGAAATCAAGTTTCCCCTCAAGCGGCAAAGTGGCGCAGCAGGATTCGCTCCAAAGGTATTGCTGGATCGGGCTTGTCATCGCGCCTTCGAGAGCGCGCCAAAATGGGGCAATGTCGTCGAGTTGCCGCGAGCTCGCGCCAAGTTGATCCCAGTCACCATTTGTCTCGTGATTGGCGATTGTGCCGATCGAAACCTGGACCGCGCGCGCCGCGACCGCTTGATGGAGAACTGGCGAATTATGAGCGCGATACATATGACCGGCTAGTGCACTCTTTTTCGGCTCTTACGATAGTCTTCACGTTCCTATGCGCGGAAAATGGGAATTATTAGCACGCGGCTGTTCGCGGACAGGCCTCGAACCGCGCTAGAGAGGTTCGATCCATTGACATACGAAGGTATGGTGTGGCTTATCCCAGCTTTGCATGTTTCTCTTTCCGGACTAGCTTGAGAGCGGTCACAGACCCTGCCTCGTTTTGACGGCAGCTTGGTCAGCCTGCCGCCAAGACCTCGACAAGCCCAGCATTTACTTGAACTTAGCTAAACCCAACAAGGAATCCTTAGGTTGCTTATGGCTGTTAAACCTTCGCTGGTTTCCTGGACTAAATGCTTTAAGGACACAATGGACACCTGGGGACAGCATTTGGGCAGTTCCCCTTTTTTGGACTGTTGGCCAGATGTATTGGTTGGCGCGCTCCTGTATTCAACATAGGTGGAAGCGCGTGTCACGTTCGGCACAGTGCTTCGCTCGAAGACGGGGCCAAACTTTGACTGCCAGACGTCGCCGATCGACTCAAGAACCATTCCGTCGTATCCTCGCAATTCTGCTGGGAAGCCTTTGGCTTGCCGGATGCGCAGGTTTGACGGACCCTACAAAGAACCCTTCAAACCCAACCAATTCCTCCGGTCCTGTGGCGATAAGCGTGAGCCCAAGCAATAGTACTGTCGCGCTGGGAAGCACCCAGCAGTTTTCGGCGACGGTTACTGGCTCTGCGAACACGGCCGTGACTTGGAAGGTCATCGGCGGCACGGGCTGCAGCGGCGCAGCGTGTGGTACCATTTCTACAGGCGGACTCTACACCCCACCGGCGAGTGTACCTTCCCCCGCGACACTCAGTGTCACCGTGACCAGCGTGGCGGATCCAACCAAATCAGCTTCAGCGAGCGTTACGCTTGTCGCGGCGGCTGCCGTTCTACTGAGTATCACTCCGGCGAGCGCTGTTGTTCCTACTGCCAGCACGGACTCTTTCACAGCCACAGTGACAGGCACTGCAAATACGGGCGTAGCGTGGAGCCTGAGTGGAGCGGGTTGCAGCGGCAGCTCCTGTGGGTCACTCGCAACGACTTCGTTGACGGCTGTCTATACAGCACCGATTGTGGCACCCACACCGCCGAGCGTCACTGTGGCCGCCACCAGCATGGCGGAACCCAGTAAGACTGCGGCAGCGGCGGTAACCATCGTTCCCGTTGTCGTCGTCACCACGAGTCCGGCGAATGCTTCGGTGGTCGTCGGGGCGACGCAACAGTTCAACGCGTCCGTGGTGGGGACGTCGAATACGGCTGTGGCGTGGACGGTGCAAGGCAGCGGTTGCAGCGCCGCGGCGTGCGGAACGATCAGCGGTACTGGACTGTACGCTGCGCCTCCCACCGTTCCCTCACCTGCCAATGTAACCGTCACTGCGACTAGTTCCGCGGACCCTACAAAAGCGTCTTCCTCGTCGGTGACCATCACTGCTTCAGCTACCGCGAATAGTGGACTAAACATTCCTGCAGGCCACCCCAAGCTGTTCTGGAACCCCTCCCGTATTGCGACCGCGCAGGCTTGGGTGACGAGCACTAAATATGCGGGGCTCACGACAAGCCCTCGACCGCTTGACGATTACGACGTGGCGTTCACATGTTTCGTGATGAACGTGAGCGCTGCGTGCACGCAGGCGATCACGGACACAACGGCGTTCGCGCCAACCTGCTCGAGCGGCGCCGGCTGCGACGCGATGCGCGCGAGCGGCGAGCAGATGCTGCTCATACGCGACTGGCTCGCGCCGGGTTGCGGGAAGGCTTCGTGTCTCACGTCTGCGCAGGTAGCGACACTCGACAGCAACTGGAGCACCTGGCAAGCAAACCAAGACAGTCCCTCGCAGACTTGGGGCAACGTTGGAATGCCTGCGAACAATTACTTCGCCGGACAGGTCCGCAACGATTTCGACTTCGGCGTCGCGACAAATGGAGAGAATGGGGCGGCGGCGACAAATCTGAGTTACGCGCTGAACGCTAGGTGGCCGGACCTGCTTAATTACGTCTCGCCTACCGGGACAGGAAAGAATGGCACGCTTGGTTACGGGCTCCATAGCCAAGAAGGCGGCGGCGAATACGGACGATACTCTCTCAATTACTATGCTGTTCCGATGGCATCGGCGGCGGTGCTGGGACGCGATTTGTGGAACGAAACCACAGCGTTTCAGTCTGGCGTGCTGCAGACGATTTACAACACGATGCTTACTCCGACGACTAGCAGAGGCATGTGGGATTTGTTCACGTGGGCGGATGACGAAAACTGGGTGAACGCAAACGGTTGCGGATACGTCAGCCACAACGCCACCGGCAATACAAATACCACCGGGGGTTGCGGGGCCGAGTCTCAGTATTACGGCGATTTTATGCAAGCGGCTGCGTCAGAGTATGCAGCGACGAACGTCGGAAAATACGCACGGCAATGGCTCGCAACGGTCAAGCCGGCGGTTGGACCGCTGTTCCGCTCCGTCGATGCCGGCGGGACGGCGCTCGCGTTCTCGAACCTGCCGCTCGACTATTATTCCTCCGGTGCGCAGTACATGTACGCGCACGACGTTTGGGCCACGACTGGGACGGCGATGCTGTGGCAGATGGGATTGAATCAAGGTGCCAATCCTTCGCCGACTAGCGCGCTAGGCACGGGACACTACCATCAAGACGCGGGGACGTTCCAGGCATCGCGCAAGGGAGTAAATATCATCCGCGAAACGCCTGCTTACGGAGAGACGGTGGCGGGATACGGCGGTGCAGGAACCGTGGATGCTGCGACAGGCTTCGCGCATAACATTCCTCTTCTTGGCGGGCAAGCTTCCATCAACCTGTTCGGCGCGTGCGCGGACGGACCTGGAGTGGTGAAGCGCCTCGAAACGCAACCGGGGTACGCATTCGCTGTCACCGACCTTACGCTCACCTATCAGAATAGTGTGTGTGATTCAGGGCACCCAGAGCGTGAGAACCCCTATGCTGTCACTGTGGTGCGCGAATACTTCTATTTCCGCGGAATCAACGTGCTGGTGATCTTGGACCGCCTACAAACCGACACGGCGGCGCGCAGCACAACGTTTGTGAGCCACTGCGAGACTAGCCCGACAGTCACCGGAGCAACCGTCGCCTGCATCGACGGTGCGGAGGAAGCGTTCTACACGGCGCTCGTGCCAAGCTCCCCAACGATTAACATCGTGGCCGAAAATGCGAACTCCGCAACCGCCGCAAACTGGCAGTACCGGATTGAGGCGAACAACACGAATCCAGGGAACGTGGTTAGCTACAATATCTACACGATTCAACTTGGAGACGCGGCAGGGTTCACCGCGCTCAAACCCAGTATCGTGGATTCGGCTTCAGGGACGCCAGCGAGCGGAACGTTTACTATCACGATTGACGCGAACGACAGCCTCGTGGTGAACAAGGGAATAACGTCGACCGGTGGAACGATAACGGCCGCAGGAACTGCGACGACGCTTTCCACTATCGTTCACGTGATGTCGATCACCAGCAGCGGACCAGTCTGGCAGTAGAGATGCTGCGACCGCGTTCATTCGTTCGACGGTCTGCTATGTAATAGAATTCTCGCTTCTCTGAATATAAAGTTCACTTCGCGGCCCAGCTTTCTTGCGCAGTTCCGAGAACATTGTGGATCGAGTTGGCGCTCTCCGAAGCCATTGTTTCTTGCAGGCCGGAGGCGACGCCAACGCGAGGTCGCCAGCCGAGATCATTTTCTGCCCGGCTGCAATCAAACCGCATGCGAGCGAGCGCTGATTTGACGCGGTATCTGGTAAGCGGCGCCGGGCGTTTTAGCATCTTGGACAAGAGTTCGACGCCGAGCGCCAGGCTGTAAACGACGGTCATCGGCAGGTGGATGACTTTCGCCTTTTTCGAGTTCTTCGAGATGTAGTCACGGATGACCTGATTCTGCGTAATCCGAGTTCGATCTACGATGTGGAAGACGCTTCCATCGAATTTTCTTGATTGCGCGGCGAGGACGATCGCGTCGATCACATCTTCTACATAAACCAAAGGCAGTTCGCGAGTGCCATCACCCAAGACGATAAAGGCGTTTCCTATCCTGCGGGCAACTTCCGGTGTGAGTAACGTCATCCCTGGACCAAACACCCTTCCCGGGCGAAGCAGCACAGCTCCGAGATGCCGATCGCGAACTGCGTCGAGCACTATTTTTTCGGCTGCGGTCTTCGCTTGCGTGTAGGCTCCTCGCTTTATTGGGGATGGTTCGATGGGCCAATTCTCGGTGATCACGTCGCCGCGTCGCGCAGCCGCGGTATGCAAGCAGCTCAAAGAGCTGATGTAGACGAGACGCCGCACATTGTGACGCAGCACACTATCGACAATATTTTGCGTCCCACAAACAGTGCCACGTTCGTGGTCATGAGCGCCGCCCTTCATCGCCGCGCCCACGTGGTACACGATCTCTGCGCCTGCGACTGCTCGATCAACGGCCGCCGGGTCACCCAGATCGCCGAGGAAAACTTCGAGGTTGTTCTCGTTCATGAACTCAGCCTCTGGCTGTCGTCGGACGAAGAGGCGGACTCGGTTCCCTTCTTCCAAGAGTCTTCGAACTAGATGTCTGCCAATCAAGCCGTTTGCGCCTGTCACTAAAACCTTGGCAATTCCCACGGTCTGGAATTTGGACTGAAATTCAATTTTCGCGGCGTCGGCCTGCTGAGACACGCGGTTTGTCCAGTAGACCGTGGAACGGGCCTGCTCGACCGGTACTGGCATCGGTGCTCCCGTTTGCAGAGCGCTATAGAAGGCGGCTACCAAGGAATGCAGGCCATCGTACTGGACGATCTTCTTGGCCGCGAAGCGAGCGACGTTTGCTGGAACCTGTGCGCAGATGCTGAGCCCTTCGGTCATTGCTTGCAAAGCCCGCGCCGCAGCTTTCGGGAGGGGAAGTTGTGGAATGTGAGTGACCCACATTGCGAAGAGATTCGCGCGGAGCACGCCTTTCGTTCCTTGGACGACAAACCAGTTTTGCAGAGGCCTTACATTCCACGAGATCTGGATATTCGCAGTTCCGCGTTGGCATCGCGCTGCCACGCGCCACTCGTCATACAGGAGGTTGGAGTCGCCGCCGTGCGTGCCGTAGAAGGCTTTTGCGTCTTCGATAGCACCCAAGAAAGATTCGGCGAGATATAGCGCATGTACGCCCTGATCCAAGAAAGGGTAGCCGCCATTTTGGTAGTGGACCGGCAGCGGTCCTCCGCGGTAAGGAGGATATTCGCTGCTGCGGAAGTAATCGAAAGTAAGCGGTTCGCCAATCGCGCCTGAACGGACGAGATTCAGCGTTTTGGATACGAAACGGTCGTACAACATGGAATGGTTGACGCAGACAGATTTTTGCGCGGCCGCTGCTGCTGCGGAAATACGGTCGACTTCTTCCGCATTCATCGCGAGTGGCTTTTCTACGAGCACGTGACAACCGTTCCTGAGCGCCGCAATCGCCAATTGTGCGTGCGTGTCCGGAGGAGTGAGAATATGGATTACGTCGACTCCCGCGTCCATCATGGCTTCCATCGTTGGAAAGACTTTCGGGATGCTGAACCGGCCTGCCAGAGCTGCGGCGCGAGCGTGCACAACGTCGGAAATTCCGACGATTTGCGCGTTAGCCACTCGCTGGACGGCGCGAGCGTGAAATTCGCTTATGTAGCCGGCGCCAACCAATCCGACGCGAGTTCGTGTATCTGGAGGCATTTGAGTTCCCTTTCGAATTTACAACGTGTCGCAATCCACTTGTCGTATTTGCGGGAACGTCTTGGCCGAACTTTCGCCGAGTGCTAACTGAACGACGAAACGAGCATTCGCTGCCCACGTATGACGCTCGAAAACAGTCTCTTTTGCCCGCGCACCAATTTGAGTCCGGAGCGCTGGATCCTTGACGAGCCTCGAAAGCGATACCCTAAAGGCGTTGTGATCTCCTTGAGTGAACATGATGCCCGTGGCATGGTCAACAATCACGTCGCGCATTGGGCCGATATCTGGGACCACGCAAGGCTTGCCCATAGCCATGAACTCGAACAGTGCGATCGGAGAGCCAAAAGCGCTTGAATCAGGAAGCACGCAAATATCCATTGCATCAATGTAGGCGGGGACGTCATCGCGTGGCACTGGTCCTGAAAAAATCACTTCCCTTTCCATTCCCAACCGAAACGCGGTCTGCCTCAGGTTTTGCATTTCAGGACCGTCGCCCACCAGCAATATTTTTGTATTGGGATGCCGTTCGCGGATGCTTTTGACGGCCTCAATCAATATGTCCAGACGATCCCACCGGAGAAATAATCCCACGTGACCGAGGACGATGGAGTGCTCGAGACCTAGACGCGCCCGCACCGACTGCCTGAGTCCTGAGCCGTGGAACCGACCCACGTCTATTGCGTTTGGTACGACATGTACTCGTTCAGCCTTCGCGCCACGCCGCTGAGCTTCGTCCGCGAGAACACGAGAGACGCATAGAATATCGGTGGCTCGCGAAAATATCCACGCGTCGATCCGCCGCGCCAGACGCTCCATAATTAAACCGCGAACTCGCGTGAAACCTGAGAGTTCATTCACTTCGAGTATGACTGGCCGCTTCAGCCATTTTCCTAGCAGCACGCCCATGAACATGAAGTAAGCGTGTCTTTCATAGAGGACGGCATCCGGTTGGCGCCACAACGCCGGCAACAGACGAAATGGGAGGAACAGATTGTAGAGCAGCTCGAATAACTCAAATACGAACTGTGGACACTCACAGCTAATGTATTTCCAAATGCGTTGTAGCCCCCGCGCACGATCTCTTTTGCGCAAAAATGGCATCATTCCTGCCGACTGAAGTGGATCGACGCCTGGCGGGGATACGATGGTCACTTCGTGCCCATCCGCTTTCAAGGCCTCCACAAGGCTGCGAATGTGCATAGCTTGAGAACTGCGGCCCATGGTGCGATGGTGATATATGAATTGCAAAGTGCAAGACCCTCGGGCACACGACTAAGAGGTGCGGCTGCTCCGGCGCACCAACTTGAAAACATGCGCCATTACGCGAAATGCCTAATAATGCATAACGCTTCTTGTGACTTATTAAGACGGCGCCGTTTCCTAGACCGAGTGCAACACTTGATTTTGAGAAATAAGACCGTTGTAGAGATTCATATAGTCTTCAAGCATGCGCTCGGGCCTGAAATATTTCTCGTAGCAGTGGCTCGCCAGTTGCCCCATTTGGGAGAGTTTTTGTCTCCCGGCCACCGCGTCGCACAATGCCACGGCCATGGCTTCGGGATCGGACGACGGCACGAGTGTGACTGCTCCTGACAAACGAGCGATCTCGCCCATGCCTCCGACGTCGGTAACCACAGCTGGCAAGCCGGCTGACATCGCTTCCAAAAGCGAAACGGGCAAGCCTTCGGTTACGGAGGAACTTACAAATAGATCCGCCGCGAGCAGGAACGGCGAAACATCGGCCTGCTCACCGAAAAAGGTAACGCATTCCTTGAGCCCAAGTTCATGAGTGAGGTTCTGCAAATTGACCGCGAGCGGCCCATCTCCAACTATCCACAGCCGGACGTCCGGATGAAGCGCGCGAGTGCGAGCCACGGCCTGCAATAAGGTGGCATGGTCCTTGAGCGGGGCTAAACGGCCGACATGGAGTAGGGTAAATCCTCTTTTGGGTCGCGGAACAGCTCGCAGATCGGCGGGCACTGCGCCGTTATAGATGTGAATGATCTTGTCGCGGGCCGCAAATGGAGCTGCCAGTAGGTTCGTTTCTGTGCCCTCGCAGACCCCGACGACCCAATCGCACCATCGTGAAGCCAGTGCGAATTTTAACTCACGACGTAACTGGTAAGGAGGCTTAACCAAACCGTGCCGTGTTGCGATGACGGTGTTCACCCCGGCGAGACGGGCAGGAACAGCCGCCATGATGGCCGCTGTAGCATTGTGGCAATGCACGACGTCGGGGCGAGAACGCCGAAATGATCTGTACAAACTGCGCACGAGGTGAAAAAACGAAGAAGGCCGGTGGAGAGTAACGTCAAAACCTTCGGCCTGCAGCTCTTCGCCGAGCACACCAAGCCTGTAAAGACAGTGGACTGATGCTGTGTGGCCCCCGTCGCGTTGCAGCCGGCATAGCGTAGCCGTTAGCTTTTCGGCTCCGCCCATGTCCATGCTGTCGCCCACATGCGCAATGTTCAGCGGTGTGGTTTTTTCCGTTTGGGCGCCAGGAACGGGCGTGTACATCACTTCTGCGATGCTACTCATTAGATGCGGGCCTCATGGAATCATCTTGCAACTTCCACGGCTGCTGGCTGCGGAACCAGGAAATCGACGAGACGTTTGAACGAGGAGCCGACGGGCGTCGGCAGCAATGCGGAAAGTTGCAGCAATCGCCGGCGATCATCCGTCTGGAGCACCGCAAATAGCCGGCTTGTTACCAGGAAAACAATGGCGCCCACCGGAATGGCAACGACCAATTTCATGAGGGGGTCGAACGGCGTCGCGACGATGCCGAGTACAACGACCGCCATCGCAAGGGTTGCGGCTGAAAGTCTCAGAAGGACGGGCGTATCGATTCGGACGGGATAGCGAACCAAGACGCGGCCCCAGATCGTTACCGCGGCGAACGTTTGGGCGACGCCATTTGCCCATGCGGCGCCGAGCGCGCCGTGACCTGGAATCAAAATTAAATCGAGGAGCACGTTGATTGCCGCGGCGACGCAACCCCACTTCAAGACAAATCCCAAATCCTCCGCGGAGTAGAGGAGAGTCTGAGCGGGAGTCAATATCGCCCTCGGGATGCTCAGAAGGGCGACGACGATGAAAACCGGAATCGCCGGGAGGTATTGCGACCCGTACATGACGCGCACAAACGGACCGCCGATGCAGGCGAGCCCGATCAGAACTGGAAGCGCTCCGAGAAGAACATAGGTGGAGGCTTTAGAGGTCATTCTAAAGAGGCGATCTTTGTCGCGGCCGTACTCGGCCATCTGCGTGGCCGAGAGAGCGTTTGCAAATGTCTGAGGCATGCGCAGGAGACGATCCGCCACGCTGAAGCAAACCGAGAAGAAGGCTAGTTGACGAATATCGGGCTGCAGCAGTTTCAGGAAAATGATGTCGGACCGGTCCCAAATGACAATCTGCAAAATCATCAGGCCGGTGCTGAGGCCTGAGAAGGAAAACATCCGCTTACGAACTTCTCGCGGCAGCGGGACCTGGGGAACCGATTTCATTGACTTAAGCACTGGAATGGTCTTTACCACCAACTCCGCAGTGCGATACACCAGAACCCCTGCGGCGATACCGATCAGGTTCCATCCAAGCAGGAGACTCGCAGCCACAGCGACCACATAAACGATTGCTCCAACGAAAGCGCCGCGCGTATTAAGAGCGGCGTCCTCAGCCGCGGAATTCGCTTGTGAGGGCACGAACGTAATCATGTTGGGAATCATGCTAAGGACCAGCAAGATCGCGCAAACACGATACGCGGGGTCCACAAGAGTGAAAACAGCGATCATGCCGATGGCTGTTAACACCGAAGCAATCGCTGTTTGGGCCCAAAGGTTGTAGAAGAATACGGCGCGCGCAAGCTCTTTTTTCCCGCCGCCGAGAAATTCCCCCATGTACTTGAAGGTCGTGAGCGGGATGCCCAACGAGCCTACCGAGCACGTGATGGAGGTCAGCCAAAATATGAGGTTGAAGTAGCCGAGCCGCGTCGGCCCGATGACTCGCGCAATGACGACCGTCGTCAGCAACGTGCAGACGAGAGTGATTACCACCTCCAGACCCATGAAAATGAAATTGCGTCCGATCACCTTGGCATTGCTGGAGGCGTGTTTTGGCGCAGGAAGGGTCAGCGTCGTCAAATTAGTTTCCGGATTCGATAGAGTTGTTGTCAGAATGCCTGCGAACTTTTAGAGCGGCAAGAGAATCGGTTTAGAGCGTCCATGCAATCACATCCCGACGACAAATCTAGCGTTGCATTAGCTCGGAGATGGTGACAGCTTCGCGATGGTTTCCTAGCGCGGCTTCGATTACGCGCGGCAACGCCCTCAAAGAAGGTTCGTTAATACCGTGGTACAAAATGATGTCTCCAGAGGTCAAGTTGGTCCGCTCCAACTCTGCTTCCACCTCGCCCGACGCGGCACGGTAGTCTTTTAGGTCGACGTTCCACATCACCACCTGTTGGCCAGCCAACCAAGCCGGGATGAGACTGCGGAGCGACAGCTTGCCGTGAGGCGGACGGAAGAGTTTGCATTTCTCTCCCAGAATGCGGTTCAGGACCCATCGGGTCATTCCGATTTCGCGAATGGCGCCAGACCAGGAAAGCTTGTGGAAGTACGGGTGACTGTAAGAATGGTTCCCGACTTCGTGCCCTTCATTTTTCATGCGCAGCACGAGTTCCGGATACTGCTCGGCGGCTCCGCCCACGACGAAGAAAGTCGCTTTCACCGCGTGGTCTCGAAAGATATCCAGCATCCGCGGTGTATGGACTGGATCCGGACCATCATCGACCGTGATCGCAATCTGCCGCCGGTCGCGATTGCCGTGCTTGAGGAGTTGCCCCTGAGGAACCGCGCTGTACAGAGCCTTCTTGATCAGCGAGCGCCAATTCGGCGCGTGCCCGCTCGGACTTGGCGAAGCGTTTTCTCGCCACAAATACGTTTCGCTGTAGTGTGACGCGATATTTTTTTCAGGGACAGAATAAGGGGGCGGATTTCGCTTCGGCTGCTCCGACGACCGCCGCAGTGCATCTTGTAGTTCTTGCGTATCTCCATGACGGATGAAAGTTACCGTGGGCTGGTTTCGCAAGGCTTCTGGAACGCGAACTGCCGTCGTAATGATCGGAACGCGCAATGACATGGCGCGCAGCACGGAGGACGGGACTCCATCCTGGAGCGAAACCAGAACATCGCAACCAAGCAGGGAGTCATGCGTGGTCAACTCATCGGGTACCCACCGAACCTCCGGAGAGAGTTCCTGAAATCCTGCCATGCTTGTGAGTTGTCGCGGATCATATGATGCAAAAATGATCAGCTCGGTAGGCTGGCCAGTTTTGCGCAGACTCGAACACGCTGCGAGCAGATGACTAAGGTTTCCGTTAGAGTTTGGCCCTAGAGCAGCGCCTATCAAGAATTTCTGTGAATCGCGTTGCGGCAGTCGAACTGAAACCTCCGGTGGTTTCATGGTCGCCGCCGGAAGAATGTCGTTTTCTACTCTCGCATCAGCCTTCAGCTCCGTACGGAACGCGGCAAACGATCGTTGCAAGCCTTGAGCCGTGGGCACCAACTGCTTCCATCCGATAGAATGCAGCTTGGCGTTGTCGAAACGATTTCCGCCCCACTGGCTCGCTGTCTTGTAGGGTGTAAGAATTGCGGGCAGTTGGCCCCTCGAATGGCGGTTGTATTTCGTGACCATCGAGGAGAGCAATCGCACTCCCCAATAGGGCACGGAGACAGATCGAATCTTAGCGACGTTCTTTTTGTAGGCTCGCAGGTACTGGCGACAAGTCGGGAGGTCATCGTCATGGACGTTGTAAACTTCACCCGCAGCGCTCGGATGCGTGCCCGCAACCACGACGGCTTCCGCGCAATTGTCGACGTAACTCAAGGGAAGCAAGTTGCTTCCGCCGAAGTGCAACTGCCATTTGCCAAACGTCAACCCAACACGGTTTGAAAAATGACCGCCACCAGGACCGTAGATAACACCCGGACGCAAAACCACCAGTTCGAATCCGTTGCGTTTCTGATATTCCCAAAAGAGTTGTTCCTGGCGAAGTTTGGCGTAGGAGTAGTGATCGCGCCACTCGGGGTGGGGTTCGAGCACCGTCTGTTCGTTCACCCGTGCTCCGCGACCCAGGCCAGCCACTCCGTAAACGCCGAAGGAACTCACAAGAACGATGCGCATTGGCTTGCGATTCGCAACAGCATCCAGTAAGTTTCTTGACGCTACGACGGAATTGAGAACCAGATCTGCAGCAGTCCCCTTCTTTCCGGCGACGAGGTGGAAAATTAGCTGCACGCCATCGACGGCGCGCACGGCGTCCTCGCGATACCGGAGATCCCCCGCGCAATAATCAAGACGAATGTCTGAGTATTGCTTTAGAAGCGCATCTAGCTTCGGAATATCCGCTCGCCGGCGCAAGTTGCAACGAATATCCTTGTAGCCGTGGGCAAGAAGACGCTCGATGAGAGCTGCTCCCAGAAAGCCGGCAGCGCCGGTAACGAGTATCTTCATGCCGCTCGCTCCGGATAAACCTGCGAGGAGATTTCGTCCATGATTTGCGATACACGCAGTATTTCCGCGTATGGGATCGGCACAGGAGTATCGCGCAAAACGCTTTGGTAAAACTCCGACAATAGACGGTTCATTCCCGCGAAAAACTGAAATCGCGATCCAGCGAATTCCCGGACATTGTGGGTCGCTTGCGCCAGAGACCGCCAGCTGGACTTAAAGGGCGGCACCAAACGGCCCAATGCACTAGGAATACTCTGTTTCTTTTCCACTGACATGCTGCGGAGCGCAAAATCAACGTGGACTGTATTCTTGGTTCCGTAAATCCGC
The DNA here is from genome assembly GCA_963804545.1 of uncultured Acidobacteriota bacterium. Taxonomy (GTDB): domain Bacteria; phylum Acidobacteriota; class Terriglobia; order Acidiferrales; family UBA7541; genus Acidiferrum. The sequence continues at coordinate 138,656 of CAWDQW010000002.1, read as the reverse complement.
ATGAAATGGCCCACTGGCCGTGCGTGCGAGGAGAACGTAACGTACGCGGAAACGCCGCCCGCGAAAATCATCACCCGCAGTTCGTCGAGAACGCCATCGGTGGGGTCATCCTTCAAGTGCCGCCGCCGATAAGCGCGGGCAATAATTTCCATAGGTCCATCAGGAAGGAATGGCGTGATTTTATTGATTGCGTGGTCGATGATGTTTTGAAATAGCTTGCCCGGCAGCTGGTGCACCCAATGACGACCATCGGAGAGCAGCGCTTGGCCAAATCCGCCTTCCAAGTCGTACCCGTAATAACTCTCGATGTGCACTGGGTCGCCCAAGTTGCCTTTGACGATGAATTCCTTGAGAGCCAAAGCCGGCGATTCGAAGTTGTACCAGTAGTTGATTGTCAGTTTTCGAGCTCTTCGTTGCATGGACTCGATGAGGCGCTGGCCGTCGATCGCATTCAACGCAAGCGGCTTCTCGAGAAACACATGGCAGCCGGCTTCGGCAGCCTTTTGTGCCAACGCCAGATGAGAATGCGGCGGGGTAGCGATATGAATTACGTCGAGCCGATGGTCGGAGAGCATGCGGTCAAAATCGGCGTACCGGTGCGGCACGGAATAGCGAACGGCCAGCTGCTCGGCCAAGATAGGCTCAAGGTCACAAACCGCAAGCACGCGTGCAGATCCGAGCTTTTGAATTTCCTCGATGTGCCCGTCAGCGATTTTCCCGCAGCCAACAATGCCAATATTCAACATCAATCTCTTCCGATCCCGACGCCAACTGCATCCATCTGGCCGCTGCGCGCCGCGACTACGGGATCGCGGCCTTGCCCGATAGCCTCAATCGCTAGATACATCTGCCACGCGGACGCAAAATGAATGGCGCATCCGCGCCGATCTGCTTCCTCCACCAACATGTTGAATGCCGACTCAAGCACGTCTTGCAACAAGGCCGAGGAGTTTCTGTCTTGAGCTCCGTGTGTGAATAACTTGATAAAACTATCAGTTCCGACCCTGGGAGCTAACTCCACCCACCGCCTTACGCGATACGGTGTCGCCACGTTTCCACAGCGAAGTTCCCCGGTTTCCAGCCGCGGGAGCCAACGGTCTCTCCAGCGCATCCCGAGCGGCCCGGGAATCATGAGCAGGTCACCTTGAACGCCGCCGCCGGCCGTAACAGGCGTGCCGGAGTCATACGATTTCGCTCGACCGGGCCCGCCGTTGCAGTAGTAAATCGTATTCACCAAACGGGCTTGGGTCGGAGAATTGCCAGACGGCATTGTGAAATCGGCATAACAGCCAAGATCCCGAAGTACTCGGATTTCGTCGTTAAGCCCGCACAAGCGGCCATCCGGCCGCGAATTGTCCAGTGCCCAGTTGCCGTGGATGAAACCGAACGCCAACTTTCCGTCTCGCTCGCGCAGCAGCCCATGCTCGTTGTGCAGTGTTCGGCAAAAGCCGTTTATGCGGTCTACAAAGTTCTGGCGGCCTTCGCCGTCGTGGTGAATATGGACTTCAACGTCCGCGATGCCTTCACGAACCATTTCCGCCAAAGGCTCCATCAGCGTTGGATGATATTCCTCTTCCGGAAAGAAGAAGGTATACCGGGGCATATTGCCCACTGAATCTGGTTTGCATCGCCTCGCAATCTCTGGCCATGCAGACCGCCATCGAGCGACACGAGACTGTGCGGTGTTTAAATCAGCGCGCCGCCACTTAGGTTCGTAATGGTCCGCAATGGTCACCCAGATACGCTCAAGCGGGGGAGCGGCGAGTTGCGTTATCTGCCGCAGCCGCTGCCTGAGGTAAGAGGGGCCCCAAATTTGTGAATTGTGAATTAATTGCATGATGGCGCGTCCGGCGGCGTGGCGGATCGAATCAACGGCTCAACACGGGCGCAGCCTTGACGGGCAAGTGCTGTTTCTCTCTTCGCTGCTGCAGAGCCAGCTCACAGATACGAAGTAATTCGTCGGCAGCTTCATCCCAACCGCGGCGAAATTGTTCCGAGATGGAATGTTCATCCCAACGACGGTCCATCGCCTTTTCGATTGCGTCGGCGAGTGCTCGCGAGTCTCTCGGAGCAATCAAAATCCCGGACTCTTCATTGACTAGCTCAAGGATTCCACCAACATTCGTCGCAATCACAGGTCGTCCGCAACTGAGCGCTTCGATGACTACGTTCGGATACCCCTCGTTATAGCTGGGCAAGGCGAGGACGTTCGCCGCCGCCAGCCAATCAGCGACTCCCTGCGAAGAACACGGGCCATTTAGAGTGATCAGATCGCCCAGTGCAAGATGCCTGGCTTTACTGCGCAAATGTTCGCCGCCCGGACCATCCCCGACGAATGCCAGTCGCAGGTTCGGACGGCGCTCCGTCAGTGACGCAAAAGCTTCGAGCAATTCCTCGATGCCTTTCGCGATATCGAGGCGCCCAACGAATAGCACTAGCTCGGCCTCACTCTCGATGCCGAGCTGGGCGCGCGCGGCGCTCCGGTCTCTCAGATGAAAAACGCTGGGATTGCATCCATTCCGGATCGTCTGGACTTTGGAGGCACTGATGCCCATATCGAGGGCACGCTGCCGAAGGTGTTCGCTTTTGGTTACGACATAGGAAGCCCGCTTCATGGCAAGGCGTGTCAACCATCGGGAAGCAGGGTCAGCAAAGCGGTTCAAGTCTGAGCCGATGGAGCCGACCACGACTGGAATGCCGAGCCTGCGAGCCACTGCGACAGTCGCGTAGCCTTCGGGGTAAAGCCAGAAGTTGCAAAGTACGTTTGGCGGGCTTTCGCGGATGTATGGCTCAAGGTATTTCGCACAAACGAAACCGTTGATGCCCCTGGTCACACCGGGAAGAGCTGGATACTCGAAGTAGCGCGTAGTCACGCCGGGGGGTGAATAGGACAGGTCAGGATGGCGATGATCAAAACGCGGCTGGAACCATTTCGGGTAGCGCGGAAAAGGGCAAACAACATTCACATCGGCACGTTTTGAGAGCGCCAAAACAATCTCGTATTCGGAGTGGCCGCGGTACGGTTGGGCGGGAATAGGAAAAATGGGCGTAACCATTGTAACTTTCAGTCTCATCGCGTCAAACTCCGTGTTCGTAAGTGATCGTCTAAACTCAGATTGAGCATTGCTGCGTTCCAGTCCGCACCCTCTTGGCCGTCCGTTGCAAGCGTGGACACTCCAGAGGTCCAAATTTTCCAAAGTGGCCCGCGTGTGAACAGGAACTTGTAGAAGCCCACTACCACGGCGGCGTTCAACATGCAGAAGGCGCTCGCGGGAGCCGCTATCCGCGTCAGGTTGGGAATGCCGCGCCCAGCGCCTAGAGCTGCGAGCAAGTAAAAACTGATCTGTGCTACGAGTGCGCCCGCATAGAGCATCGACTGCCGTGCAAGCAACGCGCTGCAGAGGAGCAGTATCACCAGCAGGACGGGCACCAGCAGACGCATCAGCTTGTGGGAGATTAATTCGAATCGCAGACGGTTTTGACGCGAGAGCAACCACGGCGCGATTTGTATTAGCTGAAAGTTTCCCGCCAGCGTTCGGACCTTGCGATGAAATTCGCCGCGCAAACTCTTGGGCCAGATGTCATAGACTCGCGCGCGCAGATCCAGAACGGATCGATAGCCCTGACGGATCACACTAAGAGGCTGCAGCATGTCGTCTAGAATAGTTCCTTCGGGCAAGGCGCTAGCCAGCTTGCGCCGGATCGCATAGAACCCGCCGTATACTCCCAGTGGCGAATCGACTTTTGCCTCGCAATTGCGGATCCACTGTTCATATCGCCAGTAAAGGCCTCCAACCGCCTTGGCGCCGGCATCGTGACCGTCGTCGCGCAGCACTAACTCTCCAGTGACACATCCCACTCTCGGATCCGCAAAGTTGCTGATCAACAGTTGCAGTGCGTTGCTCTCAATCCACGGACGAATGTCGAGGAAGAGCAGGATTTCTCCCGTGGCGCTTTGCATTCCCATGTTTAGAGCGGCCGCCTTGCCAGAATGCTTGGAGCTTCGAAAGCATTTGACCTGCGGGTCTTGCACTTCCTTGAGAATGCCGTCCGTGCCGTCCGTCGAACCGTCAGATACGATTTCGATTTCCATTCGATCGCGCGGATAATCTAATGCCAGCAGGTGAGCGATTTTCTGCCGCAACAGGCCCGCACCGTTGTGGACCGCGAGGATGATGCTCACCGTGGGAAGTATTGACCCTTGACGCTGTGGGCGCGGTTGCAGCCGGCTGCGCAAATACATCCAGAGCGGATATCCCGCATAGGTATAGAGCATGAGGCATACGGCGCACCAGAATAGATACATCGGAACGTGCGTTCCACTCATAGCGTCCTCTTGTGATTGAAGCGAGTTACGGCGCAGAACATCGCTCGAGCCGGCTGGAGGCTACTTCGCGTTGCTTTTTAGTGGTTTTGTGAAACGGTGTGCGGCGATATCAGCGTAGCGCTGGTCGCCGCATGCGGTGATATCGAATCGTGATCTTCAGTGTCGAAGGCGAACCAGACCGTATATCAAAATGATGAGCAGTACCTCCGCAGCCAGCGTGGAGAATATCCAGTGACCGCGATCAGGCGGCTTGCGCTCGCCTTGCTGAAGCGCGATCGTCGCGGTGGCTAGCCCCAGAACCAGGTACATCGTCGTCGTGTAGCTGCGCGATAAGAACCACGCGGTCGCCATAAAGGCAACAAGTGCGAGACGCATCGCTATGATCCACGGCCGCGGGACCCTCGGAGAGTCAACAGCTTCATTCCGCATTTCGGATTCCGGAGCACCTTCGTGAACCGCGGCGGGCAGCGCTTCGGACGCATATTCGTATTTCAGAGCGATGATTCCACTCGAACTTGCAGGGGCCAGAGCAAACGCACCGGGGCTCGCGATAGCGCTGGATTCAAAAAGGGTCATTAGCCCGAATAATTTGCGTGACTGCTTTTTCTTTTGGACTCCAAGGATTCGATTCAGGCCAATCGTCGTGGTCACCAGCAGCCCCATCCATAACGTGCTTCCCAAGAGTCCGAGTTCGGCAAGACAAAGGACGAAAGAATTGTGCGCGGTGATCTCGTAGAGATCTGTGAAGCCGTTGAACCCGATTCCGAACAACGGAGCACTCTTGAACATTTCCAGGCCATTTGCCCAGGCCTCGAGCCGGTCTGCGCCGTCGGCTGCCGAAATTGCGCGACCCCCAGTGAAGTCCAGCGCAACCATGCCCAGGACGAACACGACAGCGAGAGCAGTCGACGCGGTTGTTCCGAGTTTTTTCCGGGCTGCCATGAGCGCGACAGCACCCAGCGCGATCAATCCGCCGCGAGAGTGTGTCAGGTAGGTCGTCCACAGCAATAATGCCGCCGGCAAAAGAACGACAAGGAAGTTACCTGCCAGGCGCCCCCGCCGCCAGGCAATAAACACAAGCGGAAAAGCGATCAAAAGAATTTGAGCAAGATCATTAGGGTCGCTTAAAAATCCGGCGCCGCGTATTCGCGTCAATTGCCCGATCACGTCATCTTGCGGAGACGAGATATTCGTCAACAGCACGAACATCTCCCCGTGATAGCCGGCGTAGTACCCGCAGAGCGCTTCTACAGTAACAATCAGGCAGGAAGCAACCGCCGCCAGTGCGACGATCTTTAACCTTCTGACCGTCGTCACGTTCACGACGATAAAGAAAAAGACGGCGGCGCTCGGTAGGAACGTGCGCCAGCTTTCGACAACTCCTCCGAGCCAACCGTGAGCCACCTGGGAGAGCGCAATGGCCACAATAAAGGCGATCAGCAGATAGCTCTGTACTGATTTTTTCCAATAGTCATATCTCGCCATGCTGGGCAAGGAAGCTAGAGCGGTTATCCCCGCCAGGTACGTCATAACGTGGTAGCTGGCCCACTCTTTTCCGAACTGCTCCGGCGAGATAATCGTGGCTACGATATAGATGATTGTGAGGGCGAATCCCATGATTACTTAGCGCCGCGGCTCAGCAATACGATCTTGATCGTGTTTAGGACGATCAGTAGGTCCAACCCCACAGAGCTGTTCTTGATGTAATAAAGGTCGTAGCGAAGTTTTTCTTTGGCGTCTTCGACGGAGCTTCCGTACTTATAAAGAATCTGAGCCCAACCCGTAATCCCAGGGCGGACGGAGTGCCGCAAGTGGTAGTAAGGAATCTCCTCGTTCAACGCCGCGACAAACTCTGGCCGCTCCGGGCGCGGGCCAACCAGGCTCATGTCGCCCTTGAGCACGTTTAGCAACTGAGGTATCTCGTCGATGCGCATCTTGCGAAGGAACCTTCCCACCGGCGTGACTCGGGGATCGTCGTCCTCCGCCCACATTGGCCCGCTGTTCGCTTCGGCGTCGGAGCGCATTGTGCGAAATTTGTAGCAACGAAAAATCTTGTCGTCGCGTCCTACCCGGTTCTGCCAGTACAAAACGCGGCCCCGCGAACTTAGTTTGATAGCCAGAATGACGAACGGAATCAGCGGAAGGCTGAGCAGCAATCCAACAATTGAAATCAATACAGAAGCAAACCGCTTGTAGACGAGAAAGAGCCTCGATGCGTGAGAGCCTGGCGAGAATAGCAACCAGCTCAATCGGATGGATTCAATAGGAACTTTTCCGGTAATCGACTCGTAAACATCGTTCCCGTCTTGAACTTGCACGCCGCGATTTTTCAGCGAAAGCAACAAGTCCACGGGCAGCTTTCCCCGGCGTTCCTCCATCGCCACCACGATGCGATCGATCCCGCGGACGGGGCGTCCCGTTGCCAGCCCTTCGCAAAAACTGGTCTGGGAGAGGATGACTGGCGCCTCGTGATTGCCCTGATAGCTGTCGACCGCGGGCAATGGCGCACGGCCCGCAACGCGAATTCCCAGTTCAGGCCGCATTTCGATTTCGTGCAGGAGAGAATCAGCAAGTTTGCCCTCGCCTAGAATCACCACCCGCTCCGCAAGACCCTGAGTGCTGTTGACGATCGAAAAAAGTCTTCTCCACAAAAGCAACGACAATCCTACAAATAGGAAGCCGAGATGAAAGATTCCTCGGCCTAATTGCATCGGCGGGTAGAGATAGTAGAAAAGACCTAAGGCGATGTAAGCGACGCCCATCACCTGGATAAGACGGACAAGCGCCTCGCGCCGATTGCTTACAATCGCGGAGTCGTAAAGATCGAAATAATACATGCACATCAGAAAAGCCACTGAGACGAACAGAATTTTCAGAGAGCCATACTGATACGTAAGCATGAACCTGGCTTCTCCGGGGCCCAGCCGGGCTAATGCGGATGCCATCAGCGCAAGAGTGATTAAACAAGCCTCCGAAATTCCCAACAGCAGTGTTCGTTTCGGAACATAAGCATGCAAGAGACGGATCAAGGAACGCTCCAGGTTTTGGCAAAATGCGGGGACAGGACTTCTGCGACTAGCTAACGCGAATCATTTGTTTTTGCCCCCTTGCGGCGGCGCCGCGCGATAGCTCCACCGATCAATAGTGCCGCGCCAAATAACAGGGCTGTGGCCGGCTCTGGTACAGGCGCTGGCCCCTGATCGATGGGAGTCGCCGGAGGACTGAAAGCTTGGAGCGGATCCTGCTTTGGGCAGCCCCAGCTCAAGAGAGCTGCGGCAAGCGAGATGCCAAGAATCCATCTTCGTGCACGTGTCCTTACTATTTGCCGGGGTGCGGTTCCTGGAAGAGGTGAAATCAAGAGCCGGTTTATATTTCTCATGAGAATACCATCCTTGTACCTATTTGCTATGACTTAGAACTGAGACTGAACTTCGCTTCTCGCTAGACCTCGCGAAATGGCCGAGCGTTGCCTCGTCTTAAGAAGAAGTTTTAAACAGAGAATCGAGATGAGCTCGCGGTTCAGCTGCGATTGTTCCAACGGCCTGTCAATCGGGCAGGAAGTTCTCGATCTGCGGATACACGCGGCGCGCAAAATCCACCGCCCGCGCTTGGGCGCTTACTTCTCCATCAGCAGCGGTCGTCCAGATGCGGACTAAGGCTCCGTCGGTCGGTCTGTTCTTCAATCCGTCGGCAATCAGGAGGAACCTGGCCATGTATTCGCTGGCAATGACTTGTCCCCGAGACTGATACCAGTAGAGGACCATATTCCGTCTCGATCCCTGGGCCACGAGATATTCGTTGACCACAACCGGAACTCCACTCTCGGAACCGATCTCGACACGACTGGCATGGACTGGTTCCCAGCCAGAGCCTGGAAGACAATTTTTGGGAGAGTGAATTCTCTCGCCCGAACGCTGGTCCTTGTAATATCCCACGTACAGCTCAATCGGTAACGCGCTGCCAAGATACACTCGATTAATGTAATCATCGGCGCCGACGGCGCGCACGACCTGCGTCTCGAACGGGCGATCTTCACTGTGCGAAGTGCCTATGTCGGACGGAAATTCACGCAACGGCCAATGAGGCGCAGCGGCATTCTTCGGTCTGAAGCTATGCGACGCGAAGATGCCCCCCGCAAGAACCGCTGCAACTACGGTAACTCTTAGGTATCTCATAGAGCGACCTGTACGGAATTCTGCTGTTTCCAATGCAAGCCAAGAAGCTTATGAATAAGAAGAATCGAAAAAAGCGCGAGCGCGAAAAATCCCAGGCCGAGAGCCACATGCATGGCTCCCGAATCCACGCTTGGTCCAAAGAAGTAGCTCAGCGCACCAGTCGCGACGAGACGCAGACCGTTGGTGGCGATTGCCACCGGAACGCTCGCGATCGCTAACACGGTGCGTTTCCAAGCACTCCGCTCTGCAAAATAGCCGTAAGCCACCGCCACTGCCAGCAGTGAAAGTAACGAGCGGATCCCGCTGCAGGCTTCCACCACATTGAGCGTGCAGTTCGGTAGATAGAGTAAATTCCCCTCTCTCACGGTATGAATCCCTAGCGCAACCAGACCGGTCGCACCCAATCGGGATGCCCACAACTGAAGAGGAAGGGTCAATTGGTAGTACACGATTGCCGGTAAGGGGATCATGAAGAGCAGATAACCGATCGGAAATGCGATAGACCTTAGTATTTGCCGGCCGGCCAGAAACAGAACGATTCCTGCGATCAAGATCACGAAGGACAACCGCGCCATGAACGACTCAGCGCCAAGCATTCCGAGAATCCGCAGCCCAATGGCGAATAACATGATCGCCATACCGAAGTTATCAGGCCGGAACGGCCGCGCGCGCCACCGATCGCGTTCGCTCCACAGAACGTAAGCCGCAAATAATGGGACGAAAAATCCGTGTCCGTAGTTTGGGTCGCTCCACCATTGTTTCACCAGCGAGCTGAGTACCGGCGCATAAAGTACAAACACCAAAGCTGATAGTGACAGCGCGCCAAACCATGTGACGGCCTGTTCCCTGTTCGCAGAAATCTTCTCCGCCCAGGCCGAGATCCCATACTTAGGCAACCCCTTCCGCAGACGCTCGGAGGGCAGCGCATTCTCATCGGCGAAGGGCGAGAAGAGGCTTCTCATACTTATCCATATAAGGTAGTTAAGAAGCGGGAGTATTGAGAATGTGATCCTTCTCGATTTCATCTGGCGGACCAAAGCGATTCTAAGAGAAGTTTGTATGCGGGACTTGCCGACGGCGTCTGTGTGGTCTTTTTTCGCCAGAAATCATGCCGCCCGACGCCGACGCGGCGAATACTGAGATCCAAAGAACGAAGAGACAATGTTTCCGAGGATCTCTGGGCTATCGCCCTTTCTTCGAGCCGTTCTCTCCATACTTTCGGGCGCCATAGTATTGCCCGTTGTAATCTATCTGATCGAAATCAGAAGCCTCGTTGACGACAACACCAATCAGCTTCGGGCGATCGAGGGATTGCAGCCCTTTCTTCAAAGCTTTAAGCGGCGCGACACCTTCCCTTACGACCAGCAATGTGCCGTCCACCAATCTCGACCACAGGTTGGCATCAATCACCGGCAGCATGGGCGTGGAATCCACGACAATCCATTCGAATTGACTCTTCAGCTGTGCGAACGCTCCCGCGAGTTGCTCCGAGCGCAGGATCTCCGACGGCCGGTCGCAGGGCTTCCCTGCTGGAAGAAACCACAAACCGGCGCCGGTGAATCGAATCATGTAGCGTGAGAGGTCCTGGTTTCGAACCGTCCACCAGTCGCTCAACCCTTGTAAATCCTTGAGTCCGAACATCGATGCCAGCGTCGGTCTGTGCAAGTCTCCTTCGATCAGAAGCGTCTTCGATCCAGAATACTTAGCCAGCGTCACCGCTAGATTTGCGGCCACAAACGACTTGCCCTCATTGATGACGCTGCTGGTGACTTGCAAAGACTTTAGTTCGTGTTGCCTTCGAATATCATCGAGCCGGACGGCAAGCGCTCGAAATTTTTCTGCCCCTAGACTGTTGGGATCGTTCCAGGCAACCAGGCGCGATGTCGGTGGTGGCTGCACCATCACCGACCGAGCCTGATCGGTCTCGATCAGCATTTTGACGTCGACCGTTCTTTTTGTACCGCTGCTCTCCGTCGATGTGCTGCTCAGCACTTCGCCCGTTGGAGAGGGCTCAGACAACACCAGATCGTCAGTGACCATGTCCAAGGGGACCGCTTCCTGCGGACTCTGTCGAACTGTTGCTCTGCTGAATCCTTCAAATAGCTGGCTCATTGGTTTCCGTTCTTGATTCTGAATTGTCTTTCCGGCAAGGGCTATTCCGGCTCGTGCTGAGAAGCAGTTTTATCCGTTGTAATACACGTAAAGGTTACCCGTGAAAATCAGCAAGGCCAAGAACGCCACTACACCACACTCTATGTAGCGGGCGATAAGACGAGAATGGTCCTCTTTGGGCGTGCTTAAGCGCGGTATCCCAACCAGCATGCGGGCGGGAAGAATTCCTTCCAGATCTTTCTCTTGGCGGAAGCGCACGTCGGTTAATTCAAGAAATGTGGCTAAGCCCAAGCCGATAGCGGCTCCCATTGCCAAACCCACAAGACTGATCAGGAAACGGTTTGGCGCCGAAGGCTTGTCTGGCAGTTTAGGTGGATCGACGATGTGGAACTGTTGACCCTGCTGCTGCTGCCCGAGGCTGGTGGCGAGTTGCGACTGCGTTTGCTTCTGAAGGAGCGAATTGTAATTGAATTTGGCTTCGTCGTAGCCGCGGGAGACAACCGTCAACTCTTGTTCCGTTTCCGGAGTCAGATTCAGGCGAGCTTGGTAAGCGGATGTCTGTGCCTCAAGATCCTTCGCATGCTGCTGCTCGTTCTGGATCTCCAATTGATTTGCCTTTAGCTGGCTCTGGAGCTGCATGACTGCCGTGGGTGTGCCCCGCTGCATTCCGTCCGCGGCGGAGAAATCCACTGGCTTCTTTGCCTTACGAGCCTGCTGGCCGGACGCGATTTCCGCATCATTCTTCTTCCTCAGCGCTTCGGTCTTGGCGATCTCGTCTTCCAGCGCCACCATGTCTGGATGGCCCTCGGTATACCGAGTGCGCAGGGTCTGGAGTTGCAGGCGCAAATCCTGTAATTCCTTGTCGATCGCTTGCGTCGATATCGCGTCTGAGTCTCCTCCCAGGCTGGCTTGCGCCGATTGGTATTGCTGCAGAAGTGATTCCAGGTAGATCTTCTGTTGTTTCGAGGTGTCCAGCGCGTGCTGCGTGCTCGCCATCTCTGCCTGCAGCCCGGCAAGAATTTGGACGTTGCTTTGTAACTGGCCCGGCAGATTTCCAGCATGTTTGGCTTTGAAGGCTGAGACCTCCGCTTCCTGTTCTTCCATTTTGGTGCGCGCGTCCGCCAATTCGCCATCCAGAAAGGCTGTCGTATTTTCGGAGAGTTGTCTTTGAGCCCTTACATTTTCGTTGATGAAAAGAGACGTCAGCTCCGTATTTACCTGCTGCGCGAGTACCGGCGTATCGGCGGAGTAGTGAATCTTAAAAGTGAAAAACTCTCCCCGGTATCCCGGCGCGCCCACGAGTTCGATCTTGATGTCGCCCCGCATTTGATCGACTGGATCCTTGGGCTTGAAAAACCTGCTCATACGGGAGGGCGTTTCATAAAGCTTGAATTGCTTAATGATCGCCTGCAGGCTGGCATAGCTCAAAACCTTTTGTGTGGTGCTCTGCAAACGATTTTGGAGATTCACGTTGACGTTCTCCATCACATAGAGGTCAGACACTTTCTCCTGTTCCGCAGAGACCAGCGCGTCGGACGTGTAGGTGGTCGGCAAGAACCAGCTTCCCCCCCACACCGCCAGCCAGGTCAGAAATAGCGGGAGCACGATCCACCAGCGTCGCCGTACTACGATCGCGAGATAGTCTTCCCAGTCGCGCGGAACCCCTTCTTCTAGTTTGTTAGGCATGGCTTATCTCTCCGGACGACCTTTTCGCCTGTGGGTCAAGATTTTCATCCGTCACAGGATCAATCTGTTGATCTCACAACTTGGAATAGCTCCAACAAAACGTCGCTCGCTGGGTGGTTCGCGCGGGCCTGTCGCGCTTGTAGCCTGGGCTATCGCAACGAGAGCGGTCGCAAGCCAAAATTGAAACCGACGGAAAACTCATTCTCAATGGCGCTGCCCCCACAACTCGGAGTCGTGCAAGCGGTCGATTTCGTGGCTTGCAGCTGCGCTTGATAACTAACGAAAAGGGCCATTCCCGGACGGAATTGATGGTTGAATCGAATCGCCGCATACCAGGAGTTGTAGTTTTCCTTTACCAAGTTAGCCCCCGCTGGTAGCAGACTCTTATTGGTTGCGTAGCCCAGCGACGCCGAGGCTTGCCACCTCGGACTCAGCGGTCGCTCTATCGTCGCCTGCACCCGCCCCGTCTGCGCCCCAAACAATACTCCGCTCCCTCCAGTCAAGAGGTGGTCGTAGCTGAGTAGGACTGTGGAGCGATCCATCTTGTAGCTGAGTCCGGCATCCGCAGCCCAGGAAACATTGTTTCCATAACCCGTCAGCGGTCCCCGAAGCATCACGACACTCGGACCGGCCGTCACATGCCAGTTCAGTCTTCCCGTCAGGTTGCGTTCATAGCCAAACTGCAGGACGTGGTTCTCGATCGATTGCGAGAATTTCGTAAATTGGAAGTCGTCGAAGCGATAAATCGCCGCGATAGAACTCCGCGGATTGAGTGAATAGTTGTAGCCCGTTTGAAATAGCGTTTCTGCGCTGTTGATGTAATCCACGCCTAGGAAATTCAACAGCCCGTAAGACCCGGAAGCAGTCCACGAAGAACGCGGGCTGATCTTATATTCTATTTGCGAGACTGCGGTATTGCTCAATCTAGGAACGAAGATCGTTGGGATCGTTTGGCTGGGACCTAGGAGCGAACTCAGAGGACCGCCGGGACCGAACGGAGAGTCGCCGGCGAGCAAGTCCAAGCCTCCGAGGCCTCCAAACCCAAAGGGTGATTCCGAGAGATAGCTGGCATCATCGCCCACCAGCAGCGTCCAACGCTGCCATTTGTAGCTGTAAGTGAACTCCAGCTCTTGGATAGCGGTGTTTAAATATGGCGAAAGCAGTCCGCCGCCAGTATAGTGCAGCAGCAACTCGGACCTATCGGATCCGTGGTTCAAGTCCAACATGCCCAGTAAATAGTTGAAAACGGTCGGCACAGAAAGTCCGGATGCAGAAGATCCTACGGCCGCCTGCGACACTACGGTGAAGCTCGGTACTAACACGTTGCTGGGGCCCAAATTCGGTCCTAGTGACTGCCCCTGCAAACCACTCAATGGCCGGCCGTCCCCCGATACAGGTACGTCCGAGTTCGGGTTCAGCGCCAATATGCTCGTGCTTCCAGCGGGCAGAGGTGGTTGATAAGGTTCGACGGGTTGCACCGCAGGCTCAGGTTTGGTCTCATCGGTTCCTTGGGCGCGCGCCGCCGGCACACATAAAACCGCGGCGAGAAGCACGCCATAGAGAAAGCAAGCTACTCTAGTCATGTTTTTCCCTATGGCACGACAATCGTATCGCCGGCCTTCAGCGGAATATTTTGTTCCGGTTTGTGCCCGCTGATCACTTCCTTGTAGTTCATTGGGAATATTCTGCTCGCGCCATTCTCGCTGCGCATCACATAGATCTTCTTGAGATTGGCGTACGGCGTGAACCCGCCCGCGATCGACAACGCTTGCATCACTGTCATGTCCGGCACCAGCGGATACGCTCCTGCTCGAGTCACTTGTCCCAGGATGTAGATCCTCAGGCTGCTCATCTGCGCCACAATCACGGTCACCTGCGGATGTACGATGGTTGCGCGCAACCTTTCTACGATCTCAGCGCCAAGCTGGGTGGGCGTTAACCCAGCTGCTTGTAAATCGTTCAGCAATGGCAGAGAAATCTTTCCATCTCGGCGCACTGGCACTGTCCGAGAGATTTCTGGTTCTTTCCACACGTCGATGGTGAGGACGTCCTCGGGTGCGATGGAATAGTTTGGATCATCTTTCGCTGCCTTCGGTGGCTGCGAAGTGACGCCGCCAGCGGTCAACACCTTGGCGCCGTCGTTCTTGATGTCGTTTCGCGTCTGTCCTTCAGCCCGCGCGAAACTCAAAAACGTCAATAGCGATAGTGCCGCCGTAACATGCAACCATTTTTTCATGCCATCCTCGCCTGCAGGTCTCTCTTCGAATGGGAGTCTTGCATTCCGCCGTGCTTCTGCTCTTTCAAGGTCGTCCGCGATCTGATCTCTTAGGCGGAAGCGAAAGTTTCGGAGCGCTCAGAGCGCCGCGAACCACTGTCGGCTCCGTTGAGGGTATCTGTGTCCCTTGGGGTGTTGATTGCTTCAACCTGAAGAGTCGCGACTTCGATAGCGGCCGCCGTCCCCAATATCTCCACGGACAGCACCAGCCGCGAAATATTCTTCTTGCGTACCAGAATGCCTTCTATGCCTGTTAACGGGCCGTTCTTGACTCTCACCCAATTTCCGCATTTGAGGTAGGGATGCGCTTCCACGCGCGTGCCGCTTTCGACCACCCGGCGAATCGCTTCGATTTCAATATCCGGAATCGCTGCTGGCTGGCCTGCGCTCGACACAAGCCCGTAAACTCCCGGCGTTGTTAGGATCTGCAATCGCCGCTCAATGCCCCCTTTCAGAAACACGTAACAGGGAAAGAGCGGTAATGTGAGTGATTTAGTTCGGTCTTTCCAATTATGGGTGGTTGCGTAAAGCGGAAGAAACGTGTTAAACCCCTTGTTAGTTAAAACCTGATCCACCATTTTTTCATGCTGATGGCGAGTGTAGAGCGCATACCAGGACGAATCAGAAAGATAATTCTCGGTCCCACTCATTGACTCAGAAAGCACAGAGCTCCGCCCTGTGACTTACAGTCTGGAAACCTGCAAGCCATGAATTACATTCGACTTACGGCCGGTTTCAGCTAAAACACCATTGCATCGCTGAAATCCGTCCGCAATTTTCTTGACAAACTCATGCTGCCAACTTCTTTTGGAGATCGATCCCCAAATCTGTTCTGGACGATCTCTTCAATATTGAACTGCAAAGCCACCCGTCAGCATTCCCCGCTCCGCTGGACATTGCTCGGCTCGAAGGACTTCACCCTCGACCTCAACCGGCAGTCGGCCAATCTCATCGGGAATTCCTTCAAGATCTATCTTGAGTACGACACTCGTACCCACCGGCGGGCAGCTCGACGCAAAAATAAACGCGCCATGCTCGCTCACGTCGCGGCTACGGCCTTCACCGTGTCGAGCCTCGCCGCTCCCGTTCGTCCACCAAAAGGTGACTGCTGTTTGCAGCAGGAACCGGAGCGTTTTTCTCGCTGGCCGCACAAAGGTCAACACAGCACCCCCATCCAATCTCGCTCGTTGCACACTAGCGATATCCTCGAGAACGAACAAGAGAACGAAAGTCATTAAGACATCGCTCGAAACGTCTTGAGACACCGGCCGACAATTTAGGTATGAAAGTACCTGTTCTTTTTTGCACAGCGAATATTCCGCGTGAGGAACGCGCTCCAAATGCTGGGTATCGGTAGCTCCGCCAGCAACGCGTTCGGCCGTAGGAACTCGAGTGAGATTTGAACTGAGTTGTTCTGATAGTAGGAGGGAATTAGATAGGAGCATATGTACATGGATAGATAATTCCTTCTGTGCCGCAACTTCTGAGGCTTTGGCAATGTTCGGAGCAGCTGCTCGTTTAGAAATCGGTGCGGAGGAATAAACCAGGTTTGCTTCGCGGGAGGGAGCGATCAAGCGCGTCTTGAAGCAACGGCTAGATTCGCGTCGGTATGCGACTCATCCGAGTCAACCGTTGAGTTTTGCTGACCATGGCCATCTCGCCGATCGATAGCGTAAAGAGCCAACTCAAGCCGATTCGAGGTTCCCACTTTGTTGAAGATCCTAAACAAATAGTTCCTCACCGTGTGTTCACTGAGCTTCAGCTCTTGCGAAATATCACGATTGGTCATGCCTTCAGCCACCAGGTGGACGACCCCTTCTTCCCTCTTGGTCAGCAGTCCCGTCGCTCTCGAAGAAATTGACTTGGCTAACGGCGCCGGGCCCAGCGCCTCCAGGACGAAGTGCAATTCCTTACTGCTCGCCCAAATTTGTCCTTTATGTACCGCATGAATGCACTTGCACAGCAACTCCGACGACTGATCCCGCGAGAATATGCCCTTGGCTCCAGCTCGAAATGCTTCCACCACCATCGCGGGTTTATTCGAGTCGAGAATCAAGATGACACTCGGCTTGGACCGTGACGCCAGCACCTCTCGCGTCACTTGGAAGCCCGCCAAGTCTTCGTTTTCCAGCCGCGCGCCAATCACTGCAACGTCTGCATTGTTTTTTTCAAGTCCTTCGCGTATTCCAACCGCGTCCGTCGCGTACCCGACGACCCTGGTTTTATAGCGGCCACGCCGCACCGCCGCCGCTATCAATTGGCAGCTCAGCTGACTGCCGTCGGCGATAAAAACCTTTACTGTCCCCGCGCGTCCTGCCAGTTTCGACAACTTTTCGCTCCTGCGAGTTTCCTCGCGGTCCCAAGATCCCCGTCCAGGTAGGCACTGTCAGAACACATCAGCCCACCTGTGCGCCCTGCTCTTTGCGCAGTACCACATTGTGGGTACTTTCCAAAGTGTGCGCTGTCACGTTTTGTACAATCGTTCTTGATGTTCTGTTCTGCACAGTTGCGCTGCACCTCCTTCCAATAGAATGACAAGCCCGGATTGGCTTTCCATTGAAATCGAGGAGCAAAAAGGATGCGGGCGCGCTTGACCCACGGATAGCCTGCATCGATTCTGCTGAACACGGTTGTTCTCTCGAGTTCGGGCTTGCCTAACGGGAGAGGTAAACTGCGGGATCCAAGGAAAGAATACGGTCGCCGCCAGGATATCGTACAGCGCCCTCTAAATAGGAAACGCAAGCCCGCGGAGCCCGAAGCGTTACTTCTAGAGCCCTTTTCTTCGCTGCGCGGCCGACTGGGAAGCATTCCCACCTCTAAAAAGGCGTGCTTTTAGCTGCGCAGGCCCAATCCCCCCGCTCGTCACGGACTTGGCTGAACTTCCCAACCCGGCTCTGATCTTTGATTCTCTCGCTCAAGCTGTCGAGTACACTCTGCGATTTGATCGTCAATCCCTTTAATTTCCAGAGCGAGACGGACATCATTCGGACTTCTTTCGTATCTCTTGAAGAGTGGAGTTCTTCGATCCTGAAGAGCTTTGCGTTTTCGCTTCCAAACGCCTGCGCGCGCCGTCATTCGCCTCTCCCTCGCGGCGAGTCTTGACTGACCCGAAACGGGACGTCTGTACAATTTTGCACATCCCCCATTTTGCCGCGAGTTTAGTGGTTAACTCCAACAAAATTGGCAAGAAATTGGCAAGGACGGAATAGTGACGCCAGCGCTCCAACCGTAGCTGGATGCGGGAAGAGTTCCAGGAGAGACCACATCCACGGGTACACCCACCGTGCGGGGCTCTGGTAATCCACGTTGACGGGACGGTAAAACTGAGAAAATACCAGTGCAAGTGATGCGGCGAAGCAAATGAAGGCAGAAATGGCCACGAACCAGTGGCGTTTCCAAACCGCCGCACCAGGCCGAACGCCCATGCTTGGATTCTAGTGAAATTGCGAAATATGTGTACGGATCCTGGACAAGAACGCATTCATCCAGTCATCCAGAACCCGATCGTACGCAGTCCGTGTACATTTCAACGACTTCGGGTTCTCCTGTTGTGTAGCCGTCCGCGCTTACCTGTATGCGCACACCGATAAACGCATTATCGAGACCGCAACCTAGCGGGGCACAACCTCGAAGGTGCAAACGATACTGAATGGCTCATTCCTGGCGTACGCCCAGAGCGCAACCGGTATGGACGTTCGTCGGCAGGCGATGTTACGCTTGCGGTCCGATTATTCGCACGATTGGCGAGCACGGCGGTTCGAAAAATATAATTGCGCGTCACGCCGAAACCCGATGGAGTCCGATTCGATGGATGCGCCCAAACAAGCCAGCGGGACGGTTAATATCGCGCAGCCGGTAGCGGCACCACTATCGCGAGCCGCGATTTTCCTGGTCGTGACGCTTAAACCGGGCCCCGAACACCGGGCGACCATCCGGTCGTTCTGCGGAGACTTGGGAACAGTTTTGCGCGCGGTGGAATTTCGCGATATTGAAGCGGGCCTCTCTTGTGTTATGGGGTTTGGGTCGGACGCGTGGGACCGGCTCTTTGGGCTGCCTCGGCCGGCGAAGCTGCATCCGTTCCCGGAAATACGCTCAGGCGAGCGCCATGCCGTCTCGACGCCGGGCGACGTGCTGTTTCATATTCGCGCGAAGCGTATGGATTTATGTTTTGAGCTTGCGACGCAGATCATGTCGCGAATCGCCGATGCGGTTACGCCCGAAGACGAAGTGCAAGGATTCCGTTATTTCGATGACCGTGATCTCATCGGTTTTGTCGACGGAACGGAGAATCCGAGGGGCGAGGTGGCGATGGAGGCCGTGCTCATCGGCGATGAGGATGCCGCGTTCGCGGGGGGCAGTTACGTCATCGTGCAGAAATATCTTCACGATCTCGTCGGATGGAATGCGCTATCCACCGAAGCGCAGGAACGAATCATCGGGCGCAGGAAGCTCTCCGACATTGAATTGGAAGATTCCGTCAAGCCAACCTCGGCGCACAGCGCACTGACCACGATTGTCGAAGACGGGAGAGAGGTCAAGATTCTGCGCGATAACATGCCCTTCGGACGGCCCTCCCAAAGTGAATTTGGCACCTACTTTATTGGCTACAGCCGTTCGCCGCATACGATTGAGCAGATGATCGAGAATATGTTTATAGGCCGCCCGCCTGGAAACTACGACCGGTTGCTCGACTTCAGCCGTGCGGTCACCGGAAGCCTGTTCTTTGTGCCATCCGCGACCTTTCTGGAAGGCGTTGTCGAGGACGAGCCTGCGGTTGCGGTTTCTTCCGGCGCGCCGGCTCCTGTCGAAATCTCTCCAACCCCGCAGGAAGAGAACGATGGTTCGCTGGACATCGGTTCGCTAAAAGGAGAAATCTCCCATGAATAATCTGCATCGCGAGCTTGCCCCCATTTCCGATGCGGCTTGGGCTCAGATCGAAGAGGAAACGACACGCACGCTCAAGCGCTATCTCGCCGGACGGCGCGTCGTCGATGTGCAGGCCTCGGGGGGCAACGGCCTATCCGCCGTCGGCACCGGTCACCTGCAAAAGATCGCGGCGCCCAGGGACGGTATCCTCGCCAGGCAGAGAGAGGTAAAGGCGCTGGTCGAGTTGCGTGCGCCATTCGAACTGGTGCGCCAAGCGATCGACGACGTCGAACGTGGCGCGAACGATTCCGACTGGCAACCGGCAAAGGATGCCGCGCGCAAAATCGCGTTTGCCGAAGACGGAGCGATATTCGAAGGCTACACTGCGGCGGGTATCGTGGGCATTCGGAAAGGGACCAGCAACCCGACTGTGACGCTGCCTGCCGATGTGCGCGAGTACCCGGAAGCCATTGCCCAAGCTTTGAGCCGGTTGCGCCTTGTTGGCGTCAATGGCCCGTACTCGGTGCTGCTGGGCGCCGACGCCTACACGGCACTGGCTGAGACGAGCGATCACGGTTACCCGGTGCTGGAGCACGTCAAGAGGCTGGTGAAGGAGCAAATTATCTGGGCGCCCGCAATCGAGGGTGCCTTTGTCTTAACCACGCGTGGCGGCGATTTTTCACTGCACATTGGCCAGGATGTCTCCATCGGCTATTCCAGCCACACCGATACTGCGGTGCAGCTCTATATTCAAGAAACATTTACATTCTTGCTGCTCACGCCCGAGGCCGCCGTGGCGTTGGTCCCGCCCGCGAAAGCGAAGAAGTCCTGAAGTGCGGTCCCGCGGGATATTCGCCGGATTGAACAAAAGGCATCGGTGGCATCAGCACGAGCCGAATTTCTTGAACTGAGCTCTCTGACTCGTGAGGGAATTTGCTTTTCGCTGCCTCTTGGGCGCGGCGTTCCCCGGTTAACTCATTCGCGAGTGCAGAACCGAAAAATTAATCCCGCCGAAATCCGTACATTGTTCTGCGAAGCCGAAGATCCATCGGGGTGTGCAAAACGAGTGAGGAAATAGCCGGCATCGATAACTCGGATTGTCACACTATGCCTAATCGTGCAGTCGAGCCCGCCGCCGTTGGCCAAGACAAAGCTGTTCTCCCCGGCGTTAACTCCGCTGGAGTTGGCATCGAGGCGCCCGCCACCGCCCAAAACCTGCGTAAACAGCTTCAGCCGGTGGTTTTTCCGCAGGGCTCCTTGTTACCGTTAACGATGTTACTTCTCAAGACGCTCGTAGGTAGAACTCGGCTTTTTTGCAGGATGCCGCGACGCTCGGTGCAACAGCTGCCGTCACGCCTGCGCCGAGCCGAAGGCAGATTTCCGCGAATAAGCACACCGCCCCACCCGCTCTGTTTTCCCTAAGCGTTGATACGAGTGGGCTGGAACACGCCTCCGCGGCGCCGAATTTGCCGCTCCTCGTCTTTGAGACAAGCGAACAAGAGAACATTGCGTTTTGTCCCGCGATCGCCGGGAGTCTCGGGGCAGCTTGACGAGGGCAAATCCGATCAAAAATAAAAACCTGTTCGCAGATGAGAATCTTCTTATTGGCCAAGCTCTTGCACGGCCTCTTCTTGATGCGGTAGCGGTAGATACAAGCATGGCGTGTCTTTAGGCGCGCGGGCCGCAATCGTGTAGTGGCCACGCCTGCCGAAGTGAAGCGGGTAAAGCAGCGTAAGTAAGAGGACAGAAGTCCCGATGCGCAACGTACTCAGCCAGGACGAAATTGATGCGCTCTTCAGCGCGGCCCAGCCGGGGCAAAGCCGGGAGAGCGCCGCCGCGAAGAAGAACGTGGAAAGGTGTGACCTGGGCAAGTCGAAGACGTTGTCGGCGGAGCAGATTCGCGTTGTGAACACGCTGCATGAATCCTTCGCCCGCAGGCTCAGTGATTCTCTGGGGACCTATCTTCGTAGCGGCTGTGAGATGAGCCTTGTTGCGGCGGAGCAGCTGCGCTACAGCGAGTTTCTGGGCCGCGTCCCGGAGTTATCGTATCTGGCGTCTCTCCGCATGCTGCCGATTGATGCCGGAGCTCTCATCCTCATGGACCTGTCGTTGGTTTTCCCGATTATTGATCTTGCGCTGGGCGGGTCTGGCGGCGACGCCACCGAGCCTCGGGATACCACGGAGATCGAAGACCAAGTGATCGAGACAGCCGTAAGCCTCATTGCCAGGGATCTGCAAAACGCCTGGGCCCCTGTGGTGGCGTTCGACATTCAATTCGATCAGCGGCAACCACTCGCGCAGGCTCATGCCTTAATGCTGCCGAACGAAAGAATCCTCTCTCTCAATTTTGAAATTCGTTTGTTGAACGTGCGGGGCGCGTTGAACATCGCCTTGCCAGCCGTCGTAGCGAACGCTTTGTTGCGCAAGCTTTCCACGCCGGGATCCCTCGGTGAACGTATTCCCTCGCGAAACACACGCCGGAGGATTAGAGAATGCCTTCTCGAAGGTAGCTTTCTGGCAGATTTGAGCCTTCCCCCGAGCGCTCTGTCCGTTCGCGAATTGCTGAATATCGAACCGCAGTATGTGCTGGTACTGCCTAATCGAGCAGACAAACCCGCGCATTTGAATATCGCCGGAAAACCCATGTTTGAAGCGCATCCAGTGCGGCGCGGAACGCAGAAAGGCGCGCGCATCGAACGGCATACTTCCCTCCATCCGACTGCACAAAAAGAATAGGCGGGAGACGTGAAACTTCCAGCGCGGACAGATACCTCGTTCTTGCTGCAAAACTGTGCGGCTGAAAACCGCGCTTGGGAATGCAAATCCTCATCCACAAGATGCCGGGATTTCGTCCGACGCAGCAAGCTGTCGTATTTCGAGGCTACCGTTCCATTTTGGCGCTGGTTCCCTATGTTGAATGTCGTTTTGGAGATGATGGTGCGAATTGCAAGCCCAAAGAGCTTCCGCCTTGTTTTTGCTCCTGAAGAAATTCAGAAACAGGACCGACCAACCCTCTCTGAAATGGCAATCGAAAAGCGGTATTAGTCGAGAAAAGCAGAAGATACGGTGTGCGGCGCATGTCGACGATTCGATGTCGGCTAATCTGGTTACTTCGTTGATTAGGTTCAATTTGAAACAGTAGACCCCAGCCTTTAAGTCAGGTGTACAGCCCAACCTGAGAACCCAGGGTGTTCTTTCTGCTCGACCCAAACTCCCAGCTGTCCCAGACATAAGTCCACCGCGCCACTAAAGGAAAACAGTGGGCAACCGATAAGGAAACTCACTCGGTGGCGCGAAGGCCGTCGCGTCCTCTGGCATGGGAATTGCTCGTTTATAAGGATCGATGTCCCCGAATGAAAGCAAAGTACGAATTTTAACTGATCGCGCTGAGCAGAGAGACCAGCTGAGAACAGTCTGCTCATTGAAAGAGGCGATTGGCGGTCGGAAATCTACCTGGTACTTATCGGACAGCAATATTCCGGGTGCCCGAAGTGAATCCCTCAAAGAAGAGGTAGCTTCCGAATGAGTGATGATATCGTTCGAGAATTTCTCGTCGAAAGCACGGAAAACTTGGATTTGCTGGACCGCGAGTTAGTGCAACTCGAAAAGGATCCCGGGAATCGCGCCACACTCGCGAGTGTTTTCCGGACTATCCACAGTATCAAGGGCACATGCGGATTTCTGGGATTCACGAAGCTGGAGTCTGTCGCGCATGTCGGAGAAAACCTGCTGAGCCGTCTGCGCGATGGCGAACTCATACTCAGCCCAGAAATAACGACAGCTCTGCTCAGGATGATCGACGCCATCCGGCAAATGCTGCAGAGTATCGAGGCGACAGAGAACGAAGGGCAGCGCAACGACGGGAAGCTGATACAGACTTTGACAAAGCTGCAGAGTGGGACGAAAGAGAGGTCAGCGCAAGCTCAAGGCGATGGCGCGAAACTTCCCGGCAAAACCGCGCCGGCGCTCGCTGACGGCAAACAGCCCAGTGAAAAATGGGCGACCCACGTGCCAGACTTGGATTCGGAAATGGAATCGACGCGAGATGCCGAGCCGCCGTCCCCGGCGGAAGCAGGCAGCGAGCAGGGCTCGGCAAAGCCGCCACAAGAGGCCGCGGCCGCCGTTCAAGCAGCCAATCGCGCGGTGGTAAGTGAGTCCTCGATCCGCGTGGATGTGGGGCTGCTCGACAAATTAATGAATCTAGTAGGTGAGCTAGTCCTGGCACGCAACCAGATATTGCAATTTTCCAATGCCACTGAAGATGCGGGCATCACTGCGCCAAGCCAGCGCCTCAATTTGATAACCACGGAGCTGCAAGAAGGCGTGATGAAGACGCGTATGCAGCCCATCGGCAATATCTGGAGCAAATTTCCACGAACGGTGCGCGATGTCGCGACGGCTTGTGGAAAACAAGTCCGTATTGAAATGGAAGGCAGAGAGACCGAGCTTGACAAGACCATCGTGGAAGCCATCAAAGACCCGCTCACACACATCGTGCGCAACTCCGTGGATCACGGCATCGAAACTCCGCCAAAGCGCGTAGCCGCAGGAAAACCGGCCGAAGGAAAGCTCTCCTTGCGCGCGTACCACGAAGGCGGACAGGTGATCATAGAGATATCCGACGATGGCGCCGGGCTCGATCCCGGGAAGCTTAGGCGCAAGGCGGTTGAAAAAGGGCTGATCACGCAGGACCAAGCGTCAAAAATGGCCGACCGAGAAGCCGCCAACTTGATTTTCCTGCCTGGATTTTCCACGGCGGAAAAAGTGACAAACGTTTCCGGGCGCGGCGTGGGCATGGACGTCGTGAAAACCAACATCGAAAAAATCGGCGGAATCGTGGACGTGCAATCGAAGCTGGGCGCGGGGACGACAGTAAGGATGAAAATCCCTCTGACGCTGGCGATTATTCCCGCTCTGATCGTCACGAACGGAGGAAACCGCTACGCCATACCGCAGATCAGCCTGGTCGAACTTGTGCGGCTGGATGGGGAGGAGGCCTTGAGAGCCATTGAACTTATTCAAGGCGTTCCGGTGTACCGGCTGCGCGGGCGGCTGCTTCCGCTGGTGTATCTGAACCGCGAGCTGAAAATCGAGCGAGACGTCAAGAAGGCCGCCAACGAGGACGCAGTGAACATCGTGGTATTGCAAGCGGATGAGCGTCAGTTCGGGCTGATGGTGGACGAGATCAACGACACCGAAGAAATAGTCGTCAAGCCGCTCGGGAAGCAATTGAAAGGAATCAAGGCGTTTGCCGGATCGACGATTATGGGGGATGGACGAGTCGCGCTGATTCTGGACGTGCTGGGTATTGCGCAGTCGTCCAATGTCGTGAGCGAGGTGCGGGCGCGAGCTCTGGCCGAGAAAGAAGCAGCCTCGGCAAAGTCGGAAGGGGAGAAACAAACTCTGCTTCTCTTTACCGGGCCAGGCGACGGACACATGGCGGTCGTTCTCGATCACGTCGGGCGGCTTGAAGAATTCCCGCTGTCAACAATTGAACGGGCCGGCGACATCCAAGTGGTGCAATACCGCGGCGAGATCCTGCCGCTCATGTTTCTTTCCGAATTGCTAGAAGAGCGGCGCAGCCCTTCCCGGCTCGCAGCCTCCGCGTCCAAGGTCGTGAATCCCGATCGCTTGCAGGGGATCGTTTATTCGGCGGATGGCAAGCGCGTGGGTCTGGTAATCGATCGAATTCTGGACATTGTCGATGAAAGCATTCAAGCCAAATCGCCGCCGAGCCGGTTTGGCGTTTTGTTTACCGCGGTCATCCAGGGGCGAGTGACGGAATTGCTGGACATGCCGGCGCTGCTGCAAGCGTTCGAGCACAACCGTGCAGCCAAAACGCAGCGGGAACGCGTGGAGGTCTGAGCGATGGCGAAGACCAAACAAGTGTGCACCTTTTACGTCGGCGACGGTTATTTCGGTATCCCGGTCGAGCGAGTGCAGGAAGTGGTTCGGCCGCAGCACATTACACCCGTTCCGCTGGCGCCGAAAGTGGTTCGTGGCCTGATCAACCTCCGCGGACAAATCCTGACGGCGCTCGATCTGCGGTGCCGCCTGGGGCTGGGCGAGGCGGAGGAGGTGGAAAAATTGATGAATGTGGTCGTCCGGAACGACGAATCCCCGGTGAGTTTTCTGGTGGATGAGATCGGAGAAGTGCTCGATGTCGAGGAGGCCCTTTTTGAAAGTCCGCCAGAAACGCTGCAAGGGGAAATGCGCGCGTTGATCGGAGGAGCTTACAAGCTGGAGGGCCGGCTGTTGTTGGCGCTAGATACGCAACGCACAATCGACGCTGAAACGCCGATGGCGAGGGGGGATCGGCAGAATTAGTCGCCGCGAATATCCGTGCGCACGGTTCCTCTCAGCCTAAGGCATGCCGCCGGCACGGAGATCCTACAAAGGTTTTGTGATCGAAGAGACCACGGATAGTAACTCGAAGGACCGGAGGGACATGCACACTCTCAGCTTGAGGATGAAAATATGGCTTGGCTTCGGTTCGGTCCTTCTCATCCTGGCTCTGGTGGTTGGGTACGACATCCTGCAGGTGCAGAACATCCGGCGCTTATCGGTGGATACAGCGGCAAATGTCGACGCGCGGCGCAATTTGAATTTTCTGCGGCTCTCCGTCGAGAAGCGAATTGCGGCGCTTCGCGGCTACTTGATTCAAGGGAACCCGGTGTTTCTGACGGACTATCAGAAAGCCACGAGTGACTGTACGGAAGGAATGGAAGGCCTTGCGAGGCACGCGGATTCTCCGGAAGAACAGGAATTGTTCAAGAGTCTCGAAGCCGGATTGCAACCCTACATTCACTTTCAGGACGGAGTGATGGAAATGGGCTGGGAGGGGAAGAGCAAGGAAGCATTGGAAAAGACGTCTAGCCAGGAGTTTCTCGACGCGCGCAATTCCTTCCAAAACGGCGGTGGGGGGATACAGAAATATTTCGTGCAATCGGCCGACCGCGGAGCAGCGGACGATAAGAAGTTGATTCGCGGAGTACAGACGACAGTCGTCGGGTTGTTGGTTGTGGGTCTTGCGATTGGAGCGATGGTTGCGGTGGCGATGGCGCGGGGAGTTATCGGCCCGGTGCGGAAGATGATGGGACTGATCAACCAGATTTCCGCAAACAACCTTGCGGTGGCCGACCTGGAAGTAAGCTCCAGCGATGAGCTCGGACAAGCGGTCACGGCGCTGAACAGGATGAAAAACAATCTGAGCGTGGTGATCCAGTCCGTAGCGAGCAACGCGCAAGCGGTGGCCAGTTCCAGTGAGGAGCTTTCGAGCACCAGCGAGCAGATGAGCGCAAACGCGGAAGAAACTTCTTCCCAGGCCAACGTCGTGTCCGCCGCGGATGAACAGGTCAACCGCAGCCTGCAAACGGTGGCCGCCGGCAGCGAGCAGATGGGGGCATCGATCCGGGAAATCGCCAAGAACGCTTCGGAGGCGGCCAAGGTCGCCACCGAGGCGGTGCGTTTTGCGGAGAACACCAACGCCACCATCAGCAAACTCGGCGACTCCAGCGCGGAAATCGGACAAGTCGTCAAAGTGATCACCTCCATCGCGCAACAAACCAATCTCCTAGCGCTGAACCCCACGATTGAGGCGGCCCGCGCGGGAGAAGCTGGCAAGGGATTTGCGGTCGTGGCAAACGAGGTGAAGGAGTTAGCCCGGCAAACATCGAAGGCGACGGAAGACATTACCCGCAAGATCGCAGCGATTCAAGGCGACGCCAAGAGCGCTGTCAGCGCCATCGCCATGATCAGCTCGGTGATCGGGCAGATTAGCGATTTTTCCAGCACTATAGCCACGGCCGTGGAAGAGCAGGATGCGACGACCAGTGAAATGTCTCGCAATATCAATGAAGCGGCGCGAGGCGCGAACGAAATCACGAAGAATATCGCTGGGGTTGCGGAAGCGGCGCAAAGCACGTCGCACGGCGCCACGGATTCGCACAAGGCGGCCGGCCAAGTGGCGCAGAAGTCCGCCGAACTCCACGAACTCGTGGGCAAATTCAGGATTGATTTTAAGGCTCATGCTACAGGTCAACCAGCAGGGTATTGAAGACCAGTGAATCGGAGCGACTCATGTTCGCAAAACTCAGCCTTTCTTTGAAGATCGTCGGGGCCATTTCCCTCGTCCTTCTTGTGACGTCGGGATTGAGTTTCTGGATCACCAGAGCGCGTGTCAACAGCCAGGCAGAAGACGCTTTTCGAGACAAGGTCCGGCAGATTACGGGCATGGCTTCGACGACCCGGGTGTGGTTCTCGGAACATATTGACACGCTCGTGCCCAATCACGACTTCAAGCACCTCGAGCAGGTACCGGTGGTAGTCGCATGGAAAGTGGCGCAACAGTACGCAGGCAGCACTGGCATGGAATTCCGCACGCCATCTCTCCACCCGCGAGACCCTGTCAATCAGGCGGACGAATTTGAGCGGCGGGCTCTCTTGAAGTTCGAATCGGATCCCACGCTGAAAGAATATTCCGAACGTGTTATCGAAGGCGACCGGGAATGGATGCGCTACGCGCAACCGGTTCGCCTGACGCAGGATTGTTTGTTCTGCCACGGAGATCCCGCTGGAACTAAGGACGCGTTTGGCTATACCAAGGAAGGAATGAAGGCGGGGGATTTGCGCGGCGCGTTCGCGGTGAAAGCCCCTGTCGACGAGATGGTGGCCAGCGCGCGCAGCAACTCCAGGATGCTTTTCCTTACCAGTTTTCTCACTCTGCTCGCCGCGGCAGGCTGCACGGCTCTTGTGGTTCATACCGGTGTCACCAAACCGATCGCTCGGGTTCGAGAGGTGCTTGGCAGGCTGGCGCAGGGAGACTTGACAGAACGAGTCGAAGTCCAAAGTGAGGACGACTTGGGAAAAATGAGCGAAGCGCTGAACGTGTCCATGGAGCGCGTCGGCAATATCATCGAGACCATCCGCAGCAGCAGCACCAGCCTGTCTACTTCGGCCGATGAATTGACTAACGTAAATCAACAGATGGGCGCCAACGCGGAGGAGGTTTCCGCGCAGGCGAATGTCGTATCAGCCGCAACGGAAGAGGTCAACCGCAACCTGCAAACGGTGGCGACGAGCACCGAAGAGATGAGCGCAACGATCGGCGAAATCGCCAAGAATGCCAGCGAAGCCGCCAAAGTCGCCGCCGAAGCCCTCAGATCCTCCGTCGAAACCAATGCCACCATCACCAAGCTCGGCGAATCCAGCGCCGAAATCGGCCAGGTCATCAAAGTCATCACCTCGATCGCCCAGCAAACCAATCTCCTGGCCCTCAACGCCACCATCGAAGCCGCTCGTGCGGGCGAAGCCGGCAAAGGCTTTGCCGTCGTCGCCAACGAAGTCAAAGAACTCGCCAAACAAACCGCCAAAGCCACGGAAGACATCAGCCAGCGCATTGCCGCCATCCAAACGGATTCAAAAGGCGCGGTAGAGGCGATCGGCAAGATCAGCGCGATCATCGGCCGCGTGAACGACATCTCCACCACCATTGCCACCGCCGTCGAAGAGCAGTCCGCCACCACTTCGGAAATGTCGCGCAACGTCACCGAAGCCGCGAAGGGTTCCGGCGAGGTCGCCAGAAACATCACCGGCGTGGCACAAGCGGCGCAGAGCACCTCCTCCGGCGCCACGGAATCGCAGAAAGCCGCTCAGGCGCTAGCGCAAATGTCCACCGAACTTCGAGAACTGGTGGGACAGTTCAAGGTTGCGACCAACGGCCATGCAAGACCGGTGACCCGGTGATCAGGAGAAATCTCCCGCCAGGAACCCTTAGAAACGCAGCAGGGGTGATTTTGATAGAAGACAAATTTTCGAGAGCGGGCAATCCAGGTCTTAATCATGTATCGAAGGTTTTGAAGGCGCGAGAAGTCAACACGAGGTTTTATGCCGCCGATTCGTATCTTGATCGTGGATGATTCTGTCGTCATTCGCAAAGTGTTATGCGATGCGCTCGCCTCAGATCCAGCCGTTCAAGTGGCGGGCACGGCGTCCGACGGACGGATCGCGCTGGCAAAGATTACGCAGCTGCATCCAGACCTCATCACCCTCGATGTGGAAATGCCGAATCTCTCAGGCCTTGAAACCATCGCCGAGATTCGCAAGCTGCAGCCCAAATTGCCAATCATCATGTTCAGCACATTGACCGAGCGGGGCGCGGCCACAACCCTAGACGCGCTGGCTCTGGGCGCCAGCGACTACGTCACCAAGCCCAGCAATACCGGAAGCCTGGAAGTGACCATCGAAAGAATCCGCCAGGAGCTGATTCCAAAAATCAAGGCACTTTGCCAGGGCCACGCGGCCACAGACAAGACGCACGCGACGCCGTTCTCCAAAACGAAGCCAGAAATCGCGCAAAAGCTTGCCCCAGCGCGTCCTGCGGCGCGTGTCGACCTCCTGGCGATTGGCACTTCGACCGGCGGACCGAACGCCTTAGCCGAGTTGTTGCCAGCGCTGCCAAAAGATTTGCCGGTTCCGATTGTGATCGTGCAGCACATGCCGCCGCTTTTCACGCGGCTGCTGGCAGACCGGCTCGATAAGCAAGCCGCCATCGGCGTGCATGAGGGTGAAGCCGGAAAGAAGCTGGAGCCAGGACAGGCATGGATTGCGCCTGGCAACCATCACATGACAGTGGAACGGTGCGGCACTTCCGTGCAACTAGGCATCAACCAGGAACCGCCAGAGAACTCCTGCCGGCCTGCGGTAGATCCGCTGTTTCGTTCCGCCGCGAACGTGTTTGGACCAGCTGTGCTGGCCGTTGTATTGACGGGGATGGGGAGCGACGGAGTGCAAGGCGCGCGACTTATCCGCGAGCGTGGCGGACAGGTTTTCATCCAGGACGAAGAAAGTTCCGTTGTCTGGGGAATGCCGGGGCAAGTGGCTGCCGCCGGCTATGTGGACGCTATCTACCCGTTGAGCCGGATGGCCGGCGAAATTGTGAAGCGGATTTTACAGCTAAGGACTGCACCGCTCGAGATCTCCCATGCAAAACCGGTTCTATCGCGGAGCGAATAGCTTTTGTGGCGCCGCATTAGAACAGCGTGAGGCGGTTGGCGAGGCTCATCGCGACTTACGGCTCAGCCGGGCCGGCGGCGTTAATGTTTTCGCTGGTGAAGCCGATAAAAAGGCCGAAAGAGGACAAGTGTAATGGCGGACCAGGACGGTAAGCGGTCGGAGGTGATTGCCAGGTCCGCCAGCATCGAAATCGAGGGGATTGCCAAGCTCTTCAGGACGAAGGCAGTAGCGACGGCAGATATGTTGTTCATCCCGCTGGTGACCAGTGCAAAACGGGCGATGGCGCTCGCAGAAGAAGTGGCCAAAGCCAATCCCGCGGCTCGTACCTCGGCGGAAATTCTGGCGCGAACTTACCTGGCCGGAATGATGCTTGAAGACCCCAGCTTTGTTATTTCAACGAACCCGGTTACCGAAGAGGACAGATATGTTCTGGATGTGGGAACAGGAAAATTTTATTCGCGGACGTGGATCAATGCCGCGCATGAAAAACGCACCCTTCTGATGCAAGCGGAAATCATAGGAAAAATAAAGGAGGGATTATACGAAGCGCGAGATATTCGCGACCAGTCAACTCTCCTGCAATTCAGCGAACAGGATGCCCAACAGCAGAATTTTTTCACCGCGATCTTGCCAGAGCGATGTCTAGTCGAACTCATACAGCGCGAAAGGTCCTCCGGTTTAACGGACGCCGACGACGCACAGCACCCCGTACAGTTGGTTTTAAACCTGCAAATCGGGGGAGCGAGTGTGATGATTTCGCTTCACCGGGAAGCCCTGGGATCTCCGTGGGAAGTGTACGACGGCCGCTCGAGGATGAAACTTGGAAACCTACCTGCCGGCGAGGCGGATTACGGCCAAGGGCTGGTGGACGAAATCACTTCTTTTCTGAAAGCAGGACACCGGCACTTTCTGGATGCTCTGCCCGTGAACACTCGGAAGGGCGCACGCGCAATTCCGGTTGCAAATCGCAGATGATCCGTTGAAGGTGGGCGGCTATTTTGGCTGGCCCGATTCGAAGCGGTTCGCGGCGCCGAACCTGTGAGGACGAGGAATGAACTGGAATGTCAACCAATAGCCTTGTAACGTCCAACGAGAACTTGGCCGAGCCCGATCTCAAGGACCCAAATCTCGTTAAAATCCGCGATTTGATCTACCGCATTTCGGGCATTTACCACGCGGAGAACAAATTCTACTTGTTGGCGACGCGCACTCGCCGCCGGATGCAGGCCAATGGTTCCACCACGCTTTCGGACTACTTCGAAAGACTGACTACGCGCTCCAATCGCGACGCGGAAATGCGCAGCCTGCTGAACGAGATCACCATCGGGGAAACGTACTTCTTTCGCAGCCCCACGCAGCTCGATGCCATCAGGAAAATCGTACTTCCCAAGCTCATGGCCATGAGCTCGAAGCGAAGCTTCAAGAAGGTGCGTATCTGGAGCGCCGGCTGCTCGACGGGCGAGGAGCCCTACACGCTTTCCATTCTCCTTCAGGAGCATTTTGTTCAGCACAAGGATTGGACCTATGAAGTTGTCGCCACTGACTTGAACGAAAATTCCATCGCGAAATGCCGGGACGGCCTCTACGTGGAGTACGCCGTGCGCAACTTGAACGAGCACATGCGCGGCAAATACTTCAAGCAAGAAGGAAATTCGTACCGCGTGAAGGATGAGGTCCGGGCTTGCGTCAAGTTTGAACGGCTAAACCTGCAAGATCAAGCAAAGCTGCTCTTCATGAAAGGGTTTGATTTGATCTTTTGCTGCAACGTGCTGATCTACTTCGACGGCGTGGCTAAAAAAAGAACCGTCGAACACTTCTATAACGGTCTGGTCCCCGGAGGTCATTTTTTCCTTGGAGAGTGTGAAACTTTGTTCGGTATTTTCGACCAGTTTCACCTCGTCCATTTTCCAGGAAGCACCGGATACCTCAAGGCAGTGCCAGGAGAAGTTGCGGGAGGCAAACCGTGAATGCTGCTACGACCAAGTTGTTGCAAAGAAAGATCAGCGATCTCGGAAACTTGCCAGCAATGCCTTCCGTCTTGCAGTCTCTCGGGGAATCCTTGAGCGCCGACGCTTCGGACGCGAACGTTCAGCGAGTCGTTGAGCTTATCTCCTACGACAAATCCCTCGCGGCGCAATGCCTGCGGTTGGCAAATTCGCCGTTGTTGCGCGGTCGCATGGAGGTGGGCACCGTCAAAGCCGCGGTTCTCGCTTTAGGGCTTCGGCGCGTCCGGGATGTGGTGTACTCCTGCGGTCTTCCCGGCCTCTTTTCAAAAGCCCGAAACGGCATGGCGCCCGACACGTTTTGGCGTCACGCGCTTGGGACCGCGCTGGTAAGCCAGCGTCTTGGCCAGCGTATGGAAGTGCAAGACACTGAAAAGCTCTATCTGGCCGGTTTGCTCCATGACATTGGAATTCTTGTTAACTCCTTGCTTTTCGAGAAGGAATTTCAGCGCGTTCTTGAGCTGGCGAAGAATTCCGAAACTCCTCTCTGCGAAGTCGAGCAGGAGATGCTTGGCTTCACGCATTGCGATTCCGGCCGGATTCTTGCGGATCTATGGAAGTTGCCTCCGGACATTTCCGGGACGATTGAATTTCACCATCACCCTTCTTCCGACGATCAGGATATGGAAATGAGCTGCCTCGTGTATCTGGCGGATCTTCTCTGTCGAGTGCGAGGCTTGGGGTACGGCTATTACGAGGCCCGAGAATTCGATCTGGCCTCGGAAGCAGCCTGGGACTCGCTCCAGAAAAAGTACCCGGCCGCGGCGGCGCTTGATCTGGCCCGATTTACATTCGAATTGGATGAGTACGCAATCGAAGTCCAGGGCCTGGTTGATTCCATCTTTGGAGCGGGAGCCGCCAGGCAATGAAACCATCTCACGCCTTTCGATGGAGCAGG
This sequence comes from uncultured Acidobacteriota bacterium, assembly GCA_963804545.1. GTDB lineage: Bacteria > Acidobacteriota > Terriglobia > Acidiferrales > UBA7541 > Acidiferrum. The sequence continues at coordinate 105,301 of CAWDQW010000002.1, read as the reverse complement.
GGCCCTTCGCGTCTTTTTGAAAGTGGGGAGTCCACGTCAAAGAACACTTTTCGCCCACGATCCCTTGCGCGAATCGGCTCTTTACCCTTTTATGCCGGCCAGAAATACAGATGCAGAATGAGTTCAGGAGAACAAATGTGAAGAAACTCACAGTTTTAATAGTTGATGATTCCTCGGTCATGAGAAAAATCGTGGAACGGGCCTTGCGTCAAGGAGGACTGGACCTGGGGGAAGTCCGGGAGGCGAGCAACGGCGCCGAAGGGCTGGTCGAAGTCCAGAAAGGATCGCTTGACATCATCCTGAGTGACATCAACATGCCTGTCATGGACGGTTTGGAATTTCTAAAGAACCTCGCCCTCATCGACTCAGCCAAAGGTGTTCCCGTAGTGATGATTACCACAGAGGGCAGTGAAGCGCGGGTCGTCGAAGCTCTCTCCGCTGGAGCCAAAGGGTACCTGCGCAAACCCTTCACTCCCGAGCAAGTGAAGGAGAGAGTTGCACCTCTCCTTGGAGGCGTTCAATGAGACCAGCATCGAGAGCAACCCCGCAAAATGCACAGCAACTGGATCCTACCTGGAAAGCTATCCTGGAATGCGCCGCATTGGAAGTCTTTGAAATGATGGCAGGGTTGCGCATGGAATTGGACCCATCCCAAGGACAGGAACCGCGCGGTGAGCTTACAGCCATGGTGGGATTGGCCGGTGCGCTGTGCGGAATGACCACCATTCGGTGTTCGAAAGCGATGTCTGCAAAACTTGCCTCGTCGATGCTCGGCGGAGACGCTGCATCGAACCCGGCCACCGCGCGCGACGCTCTTGGGGAATTGTGCAACATGGTCGCCGGAAATTTCAAAGCGAAAATCAGCAACCTGGCAGACCACTGCATGCTCTCAGTGCCGACCGTAATTAGCGGCGAAGACTACTCGATGGACACCGCCGAGCCGAGCGAGGGCATAACTGTAGCGCTTACGTTGGACGGCAACCCGATTTGGGTCGCCCTCGTCATCCACGCTTAGACGTTGAGCCAATGCAGGAAGCAGTCAGCCACCCTGCCGAACGCCCCCACCTGCGCGCTCAACTCTTCTTTGATTCGACGGGCCGATAGCTCTCCTCAGTGCACACTTCTCGACCATCGACTCCGTCGGGCCCTTTATACGGGGGCCGGGTTTGGTTTGTTCCAAAGGAGACTGCAGGCTAAGCAGCCCTGGCATCTGCTGCCGGTTTGCGGTCGCAACAAACGGGGTGTGGCAGCCCAGCCACCAACTTCACCGTCAGGGACTGCGTACAGTTCGGGCACGTGGTGGACCATTCTCCGCCGCATGCTGGGCACCTTTTCAGGATCAGTTGGGCGCCATCCAGAGATTTGCCGTTCACTCGACGGTCAAGAACAAAGCGGCATTTGGGGTTATTACAAATTAAGAAGCGTTCCATAGGGGTAGCCTCCTTGAGGGCAGGGTATGGATACGCTTGGCCCTCAAGGCCGTCAATCTAGTAGATATACCTACATCCCTTACCTAGCTATTGGTCAATGCGGTATATCACTTTCCCCTGGGCGGAGAAGGGTTCCACTGGTTTTCGCCGAGCGCCCCCTCGAAGACTTGATTCGAGCAACCGTTATCATCTGCGCCAAGGAACTATGCGCCCGTTCGCGCCCAATTTGTATAGAATACAGCGCGCTGAAACGAAATCGGCGATGAGTCGTCGCGGCAGCTGCGATCTCTCGGTTCGCGGCGTGGAAAGAAGGTCTTTATGCGATTCGATTGCGGCCACAGGAGCTTCCACGCGGTCCAGTTTTTCCCAGCGATTAGTCTTCTGCTGATCCTAATAGCGCCAAAGGCCGTGGCGCAAACTTCAGTTGTAGCCGCCACGCCCCCGATGGGCTGGAATAGCTGGAATCATTTTGCGGGAAAAATCGATGACGCCACCGTGCGCGCACAGGCCGACGCAATGGTTTCGAGCGGCATGCGCGACGCCGGATACGTCTACATCAACATCGACGACACCTGGCAAGGGGAACGCGACGCACAAGGCGTAATACAGACCAACAGCAGGTTTCCGGACATGAAGGCCCTGGCCGATTATGTCCACGCGAAAGGTCTGAAATTGGGCATTTACTCTTCTCCGGGCCCGAAAACGTGCGCCGGGTTCGCTGGCAGCTATGGCCACGAGGAACAGGACGCGCAAGCCTACGCGGCCTGGGGAATGGATTATCTAAAGTACGATCTCTGCAGTTTCGGCAAAATCATGGAAGCGGCTGGTTCGCCCGAGGCGGCGCACAAATTGATGCTCGACGCTTACACGAAAATGCACAAAGCTCTCCTGAAAACAGGACGACCGATGGTCTACAGCCTTTGTCAGTATGGCGCGGACGCCGTGTGGCGCTGGGGCGCGTCCGTGGGCGGAAACTCATGGCGGACAACGGGAGACATCTCCGACAAATATTCGAGCATGACGCTGATTGGCTTTGGCCAGGCTGGCCTGGCGAAATTTGCAGGTCCCGGACATTGGAACGACCCGGACATGTTGGAGGTCGGAAACGGCGGCATGAATCTCGAGGAATATCGCACGCACATGAGCTTCTGGGCTCTGCTCGCCGCGCCACTTCTAGCGGGCAACGATTTGAGCACCATGAAACCGGAAACGATTGCCCTGCTCACCAACCGCGAAGTGATCGCGATTGATCAGGACAGCCTGGGTAAAGAAGCAGACCGCGTCTGGGCCGAAGGCACGCAAGAAATTTGGGCCCGCCCGCTGGCCGATGGTTCAAAAGCCGTCGGTATTTTCAATCGTTTCGACTGGCCGCAAACCATCGAGTTCAGTTTTCGTGATTTTGGATTCAAGGGCAGCGTGAAAGCTCGTGACATTTGGGCCGCCAAGGATCTCGGCACGCTGCCAAATAGGTATAAAGCCCGCGTGCCGCCTCATGGTGTGGTACTGCTGCGTGTCTCGGAGTAGAGCGCGCGCAGCTCCGTGTTGAGGTCCACGATAAGAACGCGGCGGCTATACGCCAACGCCCCTGCGCGGCCTCTGCACCCGCACAAATCGCGTGTCTTGAATTGGCTCAGATTCGCATTCAATCGCAAGCGTGGTGAGCGGGTGATCGGGCGCATCGACCGGCAGCCCCATAAATCGGACGCGAAAGCGATCCTGTTCGAATTTAACTTCATTGCCCGAGGCAAAAAGCCGCGCGGATTTCACTTTCGTCATCAAGCCCGCCAAAGCGACGGTCTCGCCCGGCCAAAAATGCACGTGCATATAAAGAGTGTTGCCCTGCCGCGTAAAACCGGCAAACTCCGAAGCGTGCACCTGACAACGATCCAAAGTGTGAATCGTATTGCCATTGCGGGACATCCACTGCCCCACTTCCGTCAGCACTCGCAAGGACTCCTCGGGGATCGAACCATCCGGCTTCGGCCCGATGTTCAAAAGATAGTTGCCGCCGTCGCGCGAACAGGAAACGAGATTCCGAAGGACCGTTTTCGGGCTCTTCCAATTATCGTCGGCTCTCTGGTATCCCCAACTGTCGTTCAGCGTCATGCAACTTTCCCACGACCGGCTTCCCTTCTCCGCGACAATTTCCTGTTCGGGCGTTGAAAAATCTCCCGGCAAACCGTTGCGGTTGTCCACGATAATGTCCGGCTGCAGCCCGAAGACCATTTTATTCATGCGCTCGGACTCCCATTGCGTGGCATCGAGCGGCCAATCCACGTCGTACCAAAGCACATCGATCTTTCCGTAGTTGGTCATCAACTCGCGGATGAGGCCGTGTGTATATTCCACAAACCGTTTGCGAGCGTCCGGATCCGTAGCGCAACGCGCCCCATCCGGGTGATGCCAGTCCATCAGCGAATAGTAGAAGCCGACGTGCATTCCCTCCGCTCGCGCCGCTTCCACATATTCGCGCACGAGATCGCGCCCGGGCCCTTGCTTCGGAGCGCAGTAGTTGGTCAGCTTCGTATCGAAATTGCAGAATCCCTCGTGGTGCTTGGTGGTCATCACCATGTATTTCTGTCCCGCGGTTTTGGCCAGCTTTGCCCATGCGCGCGCGGCGTTCGGCTGCGGCTTGAAGCGCTTCGCCAGCAGTTCGTACTCAGCCACGGGAATACCTTCTTCCTCCATCACCCATTCGTGCCGGCCGAGCACGCTATACAGGCCCCAGTGAATAAACATGCCGAAACGCGCTTCGTGCCACCACTTCATTCGGCGAACGCGGTCGGCATCCTCCGCCTCCGAAGTAGCTTGCGGCTGCGGAGATGGCGCCCCGGGCTGCCTAAGCACATCTGCGGTTGCGGATGAAGCGCCGAGCGCGAGAAGCGAGGCGCCCGTGCCCAGCAGCCAATCGCGCCGCGGAATACGATTTGGTCCCATGTCGTCAGCCTCCTGAAGAACGGACAGAGATGAACTTCCGTTTGCAAGACGAAGCTTGCAGCGCAACGTTTACGAAACGAAGTTCACAACCAAGCCGAGGAATGATCGGCTCTCGGCCCTTACTTTTCAAGCTTGAATATTTTTTCCATCAGCAGCCATTTTTCGCCGGGCTTGGCCTCCGCAAGCGGCTCTTGAAATTTCCACATCAACTCCTCCCACTCGCGAACCTTCGGATTCTCGCGATCGGCTTTCGCTTTCGCATCGAGGGAAAACTGCTCGTTTACTTCCATCACCATGAACATGCGCGTGCCGAGCAGATAAATCTCCATGTCTTCAATGCCGGCGTCCTTGATGCTCCTCGTGATCTCCGGCCAGATTTTCTCGTGGTGACGTTTATATTCTGCGATCAGCTTTGGATCGTCCTTCAAATCCAGCGTTAAGCTATAGCGTCTATTCATTTTGCCTCGACGATAGCCGCGGATTTCCCGCCGGCCACGCTCGCATTCCTCCGCTCTGCTCAATGCAAATTAAGTCAAAGCGCGATCGAGATGCGTATACCCGCCGTCCACGAACACGTGCTGCCCGGTGATGTGCGACGCTTGCGGCGAAATGAGAAACAGCACCATCGCGGCGATCTCCGCGGGCAGCGTCATTCGCTTGCCCAGCGGTATTTTCGAAACGATGTGCGCGAGCTTCTCTTCGGGATTCGGAAACGTGCTGACCCACTGCTTGTAAAGAGGCGTACTCACCTCCGCCGGGACCAACGCGTTCACGCGAATGCCACTCGAAAGCAATTCCGCAGCCCAGTCTCGCGTCAGAGAAAGAACAGCGCCTTTGGCCGAGGCATATCCCGAAGTCCCGCCCTGCCCGGTGACGGCGACCTTCGACGCAACATTCACAATACAGCCCTGCGATTTCTTCAGCGCCGGCAATGCGAAGTGCGCCATGTTGTAGTAATGAAAAAGATTGAGCCGCAGAGAACTCACAAATTTTTCGGGGCTGCCGTTTTCGAGTCCAACATTGTCGTTCGCCCCGACATTGTTCACGAGAACGTCCAGCCGTCCGTACTCCTTCAACGTTTGCTCGACTGTTAAGCGGCAATTTTCTACCGACAGCAGATCCGCACAGATAAAGCTGCACGTTGCGCCGGCGATAACCAGTTCCGTCTGCAGCCGCTTCCCTGCCTCGGCATCCTTGTCCACGAATATGGGAATTGCGCCCTCGCGAGCGCAGCCTCGCGTGATGGCCTCGCCGATGCCCTTCGCCCCGCCCGTAATCAGGACAACTTTGTCTTTGAGCTGCAAGTCCATCTGGAACCACCTTCAAACCGCATCAATTTTCTTGGTGTTGAATCGTGGCCGTGCCGCGCTTGTGGCTTGCTCAGCGGCCATCAAGATAGTGTGTTTCCGCCAGGTTTCTCAAGCGCGCGGCCGCGCCTTCCGCCGTGATGTCGCGCTGCGGCCCCGCTAGCAGTTCATAGCCCACCATGAATTTCTGAACCGTGGCGGAACGCAGGAGCGGTGGAAAATAGTGCGCATGGAAATGGAACTCCGGATGGCTCTCGCCGTCCGTCGGCTCTTGATGAAAACCCATCGAATACGGAAAGGCCGTCTCGAACAGATTGTCGTAACGAATCGTTAATCTCCGAAGAATGTCCGCGAGTTCCGTTTGCTCCTTGGCATCCAATTCCGCGAGGCTCGTCGTGTGCCGGCGGCTCAAAATCATGGTCTCAAATGGCCACACAGCCCAGTACGGCACGAGCGCCACAAATCCATCATTCTCGCAAACGATGCGCTCGCCATCTTCGATTTCCAGCTGCAGGTATTCGCACAACAGGCATTTCCCATTGCCCGCCAAATATGCGCGCATCGCCGCTTGCTCGCGCACGGGAATGTTCGGCACTTCTCCGTTCGCCCAAATCTGGCAGTGCGGATGCGGATTGCTCGCGCCCATCAGCGCGCCGCGATTTTCGAAGATTTGCACATGTTCCACCCAGGGCACTTCACCCAGCTCCTTATATTGCTGTGTCCACACCTCAACAACCCGCCGCACTTCCTCCTGCCGCATGCGCGGTATCGTCAAATCATGACGAGGTGAAAAACACACCACGCGGCAAATCCCTCTCTCCACGCGGGCCACGATCAACCCCTCCTCGTCCATCTCGTTCGGCGCAACATTCGGCAGCAGGGCTGGGTAGTCGTTATCGAAGACAAATGTCTCGGTGTACGCCGGATTCCGCAATCCTTCCGCGCGCACATTTCCAGGACACAAATAGCACTCCGGATCGTACTCGACGGCCACCGCCGGCGCCGTTTTGTCGACTTTCCCCAGCCACGGCCGCTGCGTCCGGTGCGGCGATACCAGCACCCATTCCCGCAGTAGCGGATTCCAGCGGCGATGCGGCGTCGTGCGAAGATCGATTCCATTCATATGCTGTTTAGCCCGGCCAGCCGTTTATATTCGGCTTGCGGAGTGTACTTCGATTTACTTTGGAGGGAAACTAAAACAGAAAAAATGGCGCGCCCGGAGAGACTCGAACTCCCGACCTTCTGGTTCGTAGCCAGACGCTCTGATCCAACTGAGCTACGGGCGCGCGGTTTAGAAATATTAGCATAGCGGTGCTTCGCTCATCCACCCGCGCCGAAATTCATTGAGAAATGGGCGCGCGGGCCGCGCGGCCAGGGAAAACGCCTTCCACAAGCTGTCCATCTTTCAAAACGGCGACTCCGTTCACCAGCACAAACTGTATCCCCGCCGAATACTGTAGCGGCTCCTCGTAAGTAGCCTTATCAATGATCCGCTCCGGATCGAAAACCGTGATGTCCGCATCGGCGCCCACGCGAATCCTTCCTTTTTCCTCGAATACGGGCGCTCTCTTCTGCAAACGCTGCGCCGGCATCAACGTCATTTTTCGCAGTGCGGTCATTAAATCGAGCGCCTTTTCCTCGCGCACATAGTGCCCCAGCACACGCGAAAATGTTCCCTGTCCGCGCGGATGCACCTTCGATCCCGTAATCGGCATACCGTCGCTCGCAATCATCACGATAGGATTCGCCACGGCCGTCCGCGCCGCCTCTTCCGGAATCGAGTGAATCACCACAATCCCGCCCTTCTTCCGGTATTTCTCAAACGTCTCCGCTGTCAATCGCTCGCCCGTCTCCGCCCACTGGACATCCTTATACGTGATCCCCATATTTTCTTGCCAGCCGGGATCGAAAATCGCCGACTCCAGCGCCGTGCTTCCCGCCGTGTATGGATAACATTCCGTCGTCACATCCAGTCCGTGCTTCTGCGCGCCTTCCACCATCGCAATCAACTCCGGCGTGAATTTCAATCCCATGCTGGTAATGTGTACGACGTGCAGCGGTGCTCCTGTCGCCACCGCCGCTGCAAGCACCTCTTCGAGCCCCGCCATTCCTGTCGTTGGCTCTTTCAATCCCGCGTATCGCAGATGCACATGCACCGATGCTCCGTACTTCGCCGCGAATCGGAACATCTCCACTATTTCCCAGCGCGTCGCCCCGGGCGTGTAGTTCACTCCCATTCCCTCCGCCAAAGCGCCTTGCCGAAATCCCTGATCGATGTCCGCTTCCATGGCCGCGAGTTCTGTAGCCGTCGCTTCTCGATGCGCCGCCTCGCCCGTAGCCAGCAGTCCTCCGGACGTATCATGCAGCTCTTTCATGCGCACCGGAATGTGCCCGATGCTTACCCCAAAATTGATCAGCGACTTCCCTTCCCGCTTCGCATACCAACCCGCCACGTCCGCTGTCCCCGCTTCCAGCTCGAGCGAAGTCGTCACCCCGTCGTGCGCCTGGAATTGATAATTCCTCGGCTCTTGCCCATGCTCGTGCATATCAATGAATCCCGGCGCCACCACGAGCCCCTTTGCATCCATGATCGTCTTCCCCTGCAAAGGACCTGACGAAATCGCGCGAATCTTTCCCCCGCTAATCCCAACGTTGCGTACCGCATCCAATCCGGACTCGGGATCCATGACGCGCCCGTTCGCAATGACGACATCAAAGCGTCCGTCGTCCGCAGCGCGGCCTGCACGCGCCGCATAGCTCAGCGCCACCGCCAGAAAAACAAACGCAATTACGACCGCCCCAGCAATCCGCAACCGCCGCTGCCCCATTTTTCAATACCCCCCGTGGACTTAGCGCGCTAAGTCTCTTTCCCGGAGCGCCCGCTGTCAAAGGAATTCTCAGCACACCTTCCAAAGCGAGGTCCGCGCGAAAACTTCAGCAAAAAGAAAAAACCCGGGTCGCTGGGGGGAGCGACCCGGGTGGGGGTTACTGCTGAGGGGGGCCGGAGGAAAATCGATAAATTCTTAGTTCACCTGGTGAACGGTCAGCATGCAGATTTTTCGCAGCTCTTCGTATGTAAAAAACGTCTCTTCTTGTTCTCCCGCGCATTCTCGGTGGCCCAATCCGGACTCGTTCGAAAGCCGCGAGAGTTCGTCTTCAGAAATTCCAAGGAGCAGAGCCGCCCGTCCTTGCGTCACATACTTTGGCACTTGGCTATTCATCGTCATCTCCTCACGCGGGAAGCAACGCCATAGCATCTTGTTCCACGGCCAGGATCATCGCTTTATAGATGTCCACATCCCAGCCTTCACCAATCCTCATTCGAACCGTTTCGCCGCCATCCTTCAGCAGTGTTCCCCGTAGCGGCACCTTAATATCGCCTAGGGCTACTTGCAGTACCACGGGCTGTCCCATCCATGCTTCGTAAGCGCTGTCCATTCCCCCTCCTGCACGATGTTCAGGCCTCGCTGACGGGAACAGAATCGCTGAGCGCACATTTTCGGACAATGGTACAGCGAGGGTACTAGCCTAGTAAGTTGGTACTGCCTATTTTTCGAGCAGCAATTTGTGCCGCTTCGGTACAGAAGTACGCTCGTACTGTTTTTTCAGGACGCCCGCTCCATTGGGTAATAAGGATGCGGATGGCATTCTTCTGGCATGACGCACCACCGCCATCCTTCACTGAACGCTGGGCCAGCGGCCCCGTCCGAAAGGGCAGGATTGGGCTTGGCTTTAGGCGGTGGGTTTTCTCGTGGTTTCGCACATCTCGGCGTTCTGCAAGTCCTTGAAGAGAATCACATACCGATTTCCCACATCGCTGGCACCAGCGTGGGCAGCATTCTTGGCGCGGCCTATGCCAGCGGTGCGCCTCTGGCTCGCATCATTAGCACTTGCCGCAAGATTCGTTTTCGCGACATCGGCCGCTGGCGCGTTTCCCGCCTGGGCCTCGCCAGCAATCACCGGCTCGGCGACCTGATCGAACAAGTCTTCGAATCGAAGCGCTTCGAGGATCTCCAAATTCCGATGGCGGTCGTCGCTACGGACTTGGCCAACGGAGAACCCGTGGTTTTCACTCACGGAAATCTCTCGGAAGCCATCCGCGCGAGTTGCGCTTTCCCTGGCTTGTTCGAACCCGTCAAGATTGGCACTCGCTGCCTCGCCGATGGAGGACTGGTCGCGCAGGTTCCCACGCACGCCGCTCGCGATCTTGGCGCCCAGCACGTCATCGCGGTTTCGGTCGGCGTCGAGGATGGCCATCGCGGCGCTCCGTGCAACATCTTTCAAGTCGTTTCCCGCGCCGTCAGCGCCGCTCAAAAGCACCAACTCGAAATATGGGAGCGGCACGCTGACCTGGTTCTCAGGCCCGATGTCCAGTCTCTGGCGTGGGATGATTTCGACCGTGCCGATGAGGCCATCGAAGCAGGCGCTGCGGCGACCCGTCGCGCTCTTCCCCGCATCCAGAAGCTCCTCGACCCTCCTCAGGACGCACATGCAGAATTTCAGGCTCGGCTCGAAGCCGAAGCCCAAAGTTATCTGTGGCTCGCGGAGGCCTCCCGATGATTCGCCTTGGCGCTCTAGTCGCGGCTGTTATCGCTTCCATTGTCCTCTGGCATGAATGCGGAGAAGATGTCGGTGTTTTCTGCTACCGTATTGGATTAGGTGCTTTTACGACGCTACGTTCTCGTGCGCTCGTCCCGGTGCCTGTGCGTGCTTCTCAAATCATCCTATCGAGAGAACCGTTCCGCTTGCTCCACTCCATCCTCCACTTTCTCCACTCGCTCTATAGCCCCGAGGGACTTCGAGAGCTAATCCGCTCCGGCGGTGCTCCGCTGGTTTGCACCATCGTCTTTATCGAAACCGGCTTTTTCGTTGGCTTTTTTCTTCCCGGCGACTCGCTTCTGATCACCGCCGGCATTTTTTCCTACGCAGGGGTCATTCCCCTCAAATGGCTTCTGCTTCCAGTCATGCTATGCGCTATCGCCGGTGACCAGATCGGCTACTGGATTGGCCGATCCGCCGGCGCTGCTCTCTATCGCCGCGAAGATTCCTTCTTTTTCCGCCGCAGCCATCTGCAGCGAGCTCACGATTTCTACGAGAAATATGGCGGCCGAGCCGTGATTCTCGCCCGCTTCGTCCCTATCGTTCGAACGTTCTGTCCTCCCGTCGCAGGGCGCCGCAAAAATGCCGTATTCGCGCTATTTGGTCTTCGATATTTTTGGCGGCGTCTTCTGGATAAGCGCCATGATTCTGGGCGGGTATTCGCTGGGACATTTCATCCCCAATATCGGCCAGTACATTCACTATGTCATCGCCGTGGTTGCCGTCATCTCTATTCTTCCCGCCGTCATCGGCGTACTCCGCTCCCGGAATACCCCGGTTGCTCCTTCCGGACCTCTGGCAATTGACCCCAAGGTTAAATAGGCGTGCGCGATCCCGTATTTAACCGGAAGGTTGAATAAGCAATGCCTCCCGCCAAACTACGTGCCATTATCTTTGATATTGGCCGCGTCCTCGTCCGCATCGACGTCGCCCGGGCCATGCAGGGTCTCGCCTCCGGGACTCGCTCTCTCCCTTCGGAACTCTGGACCGCCATTGAGAAAGATCCTCGTTGGGCCGACTGGCAAGAAGGGCGAATCTCTCCCCGCGACTGGTATCTCCATCTAAATAAGCGTCTTGGCGGAAACCTCACTTTCGAGCAATTCACGGAAGTCTGGAATCGCGCCCTCGACCCCAACCCCATTCACGAAGACGCCTTTTTTGAAAAACTCTCCAAGCACTACCGCCTCGCTCTACTCTCCAATACAGACCCCATCCACGTCCGTCATCTCGAAGCCAACTACAGCTTTTTCAAGTTCTTTCCCACTCGCATCTATTCCTGTTCCGTCGGCGCCAGCAAACCCAATCCTTTCATCTATCACGAGGCCCTTCGCGCCCTCAAAGTCCAAGCTGCAGGAAGCCATCTATATTGATGACATTGCAGCCTATGTCGAAGCCGCTCAGAGCCTTGGCTTGGCTGGAATACCATTTCAGTCGCCAGCCCAGCTGACCTCCGATCTAAAATCCTTGGCGTCGATCTTCCTTAACTCGGGCCACAAGCGTAAGAAAGTCCGAAACGGTCTTTCTAGCGTAAAGATTGCTAGGACTAGTACTGCCCCGGCCCATTGGCCTTGCCACGCCTCTTTAAGCAACCCTCATTTATTCATCAATTTACGGGGATGTTCGCCCATTGTTCCCTGTCCCTCCTTTGGCTGACTACTTGCTACCTCTGTGTTACGGGCCGATTAAAAATCAAATCGTTCGCCCACATTCGGGTGAGGAGAAAAGACCAATTTCATGGTCAGAGGAACACATCATCGAAACGAGAAACGGTTCGTCTTGGCAGTTGCCCGCGATCATCGTACTGGGTTTGGTCGCGATCGCCGGCTTGGGATTCGGATGGAACGCTTCCTCAAAGCTGGACTCCACGCAGCAATCGGCCGCTACGGAACTCAAGACCTCGCAGCAGTCTGTGCAGCAGGACATGTCTTCGTTGAAAGACCGCATTGCGCAGGACGAGAAGGCCAATTCCGACCTCCAGGGCGATCTGAAGGTTGTCACCGACAAGCTCAAGATTACCCAGGGCCAGCTAAAGAAGGCTCGCCTACAGGCGGAAGCAGCCGCGAAGCAGAACGACGAGACCACCCAAAAGCTCAGCGCTCTGGACACGTCCGTCCACACAGAACTCGCGACCAAAGCAGGCCACGGATGACGTGAAGAACGTCGACACCAAGGTCACCGCTGTCAGCACCGACCTCAACACCACTAAAGAAGACCTGAAGATGGCCAAGAGCGAGATGGGCACGCTTATCGCTCGCAACCATGATGAAATCGACCAGCTCCGCCGCCTCGGCGAGCGCGACTACGTCGAATTCACCATCGCTGGCAAGAACAAGCCTCAGAAGGTCGGCAATGTCACCGTCGAACTCAAGGGCGTCAACGAGAAGAAGAACCAGGTCAACTCGCCATGACCGTCGAAGACAAGCGCTTCGAGAAGAAGAACCGCGCTCTGAACGAGCCCATTTTCTTCTACATCTCAGGCACGCATATCCCTGAGGAGATCGTGGTCAACAAAGTCGGCAAGGACCAGATCAGCGGCTACGTGAGCATTCCGAAGGCGAATGCGCAGCCGGCCAGTGCTTCCACCACTTCCGGAAAGTAAACACAGACAGCAACTCTAGGCCGATTTCGGCCGTCGAGGCAGGCGAGCGGGCAGGAATTCCTGCCCGCTTTCTTTTTTTGTCCGCTTTGCTTGGAGCGTGAATATCCGACCTTTTTGGAGACCTTGCACGGTTTGCGCTCAAACTCCGCTAAGATGGAACCTCACACAGCGGAGAACGGTTTGCATCAAACTTCCTTTATCCTTTACATCGCCATCGATGACCTGCTTCCCGCACGCGGAAAGAGCGTCCCTGGGCTCGACGAATTCGCAGCCGCGCTCGATCACCACGGCATCCCCGCCGTGTGGCTAACCAGCCGTACACGCCTCCAAATCGACGAGCCCCGCCGCAAGCTGGCACATACGCACCCCTTCATCGCCGAAGATGGCTGCGGCGTTTATCTCCCTGAAGATTATTTTCACCTCAGGCCCCAATCTTCCACCTCGAGGCCGCGTGGCACGGACACCGTTCGCCTCGGCCGCTTTACCTGCCTGCCCATTGCCGAGCAGCAGCCCGCGGCTTCCGACGCCCTGGAGACTCTCGCAGCCGAAACAGGCGTCTCGGTTGTATCCCTTCGTTCTCTGCCGCCGCGCGAGTTGGCGCAAAACACGGCCTTGCCGCCGCGTGAAGCGGAGCTAGCCCGTCAGCGCGATTTTGACGAACTTTTTTTCTTTGCCGGAGCCTCTCAGCAGGACGTCGAACACTTCCAAGCCGCCGGGCAAAGCCGAAAGGTCCAGCTTCGCCAGCGGGGCGTGCTCTGGTCTCTAGCCATCGGTGCAAGTGTTCGCCGCTGCGTTGGCGAGCTTTCCAAGCTCTACGACCGCGCCCTGCGCTCCCACGCTCGCACCATCGGAATCGCCACCCCGGGGGAAGAGGAAGCTCTCTTCGCTGTCTGTGACCGAGCGATTCTCCTTACAGATGACGCAGCTCATCTGTCTAAAGAGTCTGCCACGCAATCCACAAAACACTCTCATCGAGTAATGGAACTACCACTACATGCGGTTGACACCTGGGATCAGGTGCTTGCAAGTCTTTCTGCGAAACGATGATCAACTTACGAAGCGGATCGAGCAATCTTCGGAAGCAAAGTGTCAAGAATGCGACTCATTTTCCTCATCGTTGGACTCCCGCGCACCTGCTCGTTTCTACCCAGATGTCCCAAATCCCATGTTTTCGCGATGATAGAGATTCTCCTCGGCTCAACCTTCGTGGCCCTTCGATTGCCCTTTGTAAGATGGGTGTCAGACACACGTGTACGTATTTAGCCTCTCGGTTTAGCACGCGTAACTGAGATGTTTGGCAGGCCGAGTACTAGGAGAACCCCTACTATGGCATGGCTCATTCGCAAGCTTCGTATCCCGGCCTCTGAATCTTCCATGGGAATCGTTTTGACAATTTGCATCATCACCATGGGACTCATGTCCGTTGCTCTTCTCTGGCAGGCACAGATCATTGCCAATCAGCGGGAAGCCATTCAGTGGCTCGAGACTCTCAAGTTTGGCGGTTAGTTTCCTTGTCCGGCCCCTGCTAAAGCCAGGCGCGCGTCCCTCCGCGTGCCTGGCTTCCCCTCTTTGTCCTGCCTGCACCGCTCTTGGTTGTTAATACGCTCTCCCGAAGAATCCCCCGCGACTTTCCGGCTTTCTTGTGTTTCAATAGCTTCGCGGCGGAATTCTGATCCGTGGGGGATACACCGTGAAACGTATAGTAAGTCTTCTCGTACTGGCAGCGGCACCGGCCCTATTTGCCTCTCCGCGTCCAACTACTCCGCAACCGCCATCCGCGTTTGCGTCAACGGCCAGCAATGGCCAGGCACAACCATCCAATGCAGCTTCTTCGCATGATCGTCACCATCGGCGGCACCGCAGGCGCCATCACCGTCATCACTCCAGTTCTTCTCAGCAGTAGATGAAAATCTGACACCATCGAAAAAGGGGGAGCCGGCGGCTCCCCCTTTTTGCCAATGACTGTGTCGTCTCCGAAGCGCGCTAACAGCACGTATGTTTCGTGAGCGACGCGCACCGCGAGAGCGGTGTGTTCAGTTTTGGTTCAGCTCTAAGCCCGGTGGAGTCATGTCCCCTCCGGAGCTCCTTGAGCTCTCCCCTCCCATGTACTCCCTCGCAGCGTGTTTGACAAGCAAAGAATCGGCGAACACACAAACACCGCTGCATTTCCCTTGCTTGTTTTGAATCCGGTTTTTACTTGATAAAGAGAGTTTCGCGAAGCTGATCGCGACTCACGAACGACTTCATCGTGCGGAACCGGCTGAACAAGTCCTGTATTTCACGGTTTTGATAGACCTTCTGCGCGGGGCACAACACCGTCGCCGAAATAATCTGCAGAGAGTTGGAATCAGCGATGCGATACCGCTGAAATCCTTCCGGCTTCTTGCTGTGAAACAGTGCGAAGACCACACCGCCGGGACGCAACAGCTCCGTCAGATTTGCGATGGTATGCTTTGCCAGAGCGGGCTCCAGATAATCGAGCAAATCCCATACTAAAACGGCATCGAACGATGCGCGCGGATATTGAAGATTCGACTCAAGGAATCGCACGGCTCGCCCCGTTGGAGTCATGTCCACAGTCTCCGAAACGACGCCCGGGTCGTTGAGCCGCCCTTCCTCTTCTCTCAGGAAACCTTTCCACTCCCGCAAAATGTCTTCGGAAGAAACTCGAAAACCGCGCTCGATAAAAAAACTAAGAGTCGTCTGCCACGCCGGCCCCAGATCCAGCAAGGTTCCGCGGCCAAGTCCGTCCAGGTTCCACAAGAACTCTTTCAAACCATTCGACATCCGCGTGGATCCAGGCGCCTCGGGCGGGCGCGGCGAACCAACTGCAGGGGCCGGGGCTACGTTGCGCGTTCTTCCATTTTGGGGAATCGGCCGTGAAACCTCGCGGCCTGTTCCGGTACTTACGTCCCGATGCCAAGCTTATGCAGGAAGCTCATAGATCAATCCGCCGCCGTTCCGGAACTCAAGGAAATCTGGGCCGGACGACTTGCCTCCCGCTGAGGCGAGCCACCGGCCGCTGCGGCAGCCTGAGCTTCTCCGGTTTTGCCCGGGTGTTTTCCTGCTTCGACTTTGCCACGCAGCATGGCGCCATCTTCTATGGCCAGTCGGTCCGTCTGGACTTCGCCGATCACCTGCCCAGTGCTCCAGAGCTGCACTTTGTCGCGCCCGGAAACTTTCCCTTCCATCTTGCCGCGAACGATCACTTCGCGAGCAGTTACGTCCGCTTTGACGTGCCCGTTCGGCCCGATGGTCAAGCTGCCGTTCGTGAGATTCAGCTTTCCATCCACTTGGCCATCGACGAAAAGATCTTCGCTCCCGGTGACTTCGCCTTTATTTTGATTCCTTGGCTGATGCAGGCAGAGGCTTTCGAAGAGACTGGTATTTCTTGCGGCGTCTCACGGATTCGGCGGCGAAATGGGAACTCGGCGTAGCTCGAAACGCCCGCAGGTGCTGTGGAAATCTCGGGCACTGCTTGGGGCTTACCGTCTTCTTTTTTCCACATCGGACACCTCGACCACGAATATTGGATTTTCGAAGCCGCCGATCGAGTGCTGGGAGGAACCGCGACTCAGAAGCGTGAAGATAGTACAGCACTTAGCGGCTGTAAACAAGTATGCGGGGTAGCAAATCTAGCGTGTTTCCTGAATCGCTACACTATACTTTGTGGTTTCAGTCCGGCTATATCCACTACGGATTGCGATGCTTGATGCGCTTTGCCCCTCCCTCTACGGCTTCAAATCCCTGTCATTCTAACGATGATTACTTCAAAGTTACTACATAGTTACTAATCGACATTTGAACATTCAGAGCGCCTAAATCGCACTCGCCGCAGTGCTCAATCGCTCGGCGGGGAATCTCGCAGGAAACTATTCGCAAAACATTATCTTCGTTCTCCGCCGATTTCGATTCTTAAGAGGAAACTCTCAACGCATTTGGCCGCTCGCGCTTTCCCTTGAAATCGCTACGGCTCACGAATTCGGATCCAACGCTCGCAAGTGTGCGGCGGCTTGCTCCGGCAGTTCGGCGTTGAAGTAAACTTCTTTGATGCTGTAGGACTTGCTGCGCTTTTCCACGATCGGCATGATTTCGATGTGCCAGTGATAGTCTTCCGCCAGCGTTTTCCAATAGCCCGCCAATTCGCCTTTTTTGCTCTTGGTGTTTGGCGCTGTGTGCACCACCAAATGATAGGCCGGCGCCACCTTTTCTAACCTGCGCAACACGCGCCCCAGCAGCGCGGCCAATTGCTTGCGATTGGAACCCGGACGCGGCTGCTCAAAAAGTTGATTGTGCCGCCGGTGCATCACCCAAACTTCATAGGGGACGCGGGAAGCATACGGGCAGAGCGCGTAGTAGTCCCCCTGTACGTCCACGATTCGCTTTCCCTGCTTTTCCTCTTGCCTCACGAAATCGCAGAAAATGCACCGCTCTTTGTCCTTGAACCAGTCATGCGCAGCGTGCAATTCGTACTTGATTCGCCGCGGAACGAATATCGTCGCGGTCACTTCGGAATGTGCGTGCGGCCACTCTTCCCCCGCCATCACGCCCTGATTCTTGAATACGCTCACGTATTTGAACCGGGAATCCTTTTTCAAGTCGGCGATCCGCGCTGCCCAAACCCACAAGACCCGCTCAATCTCCTCATCGCTGAACTGGGGCAGCCGTTTCTCGTGGCTTGGCGTCTCCACGACTACTTCGTGCGCGCCGAGCGGCCCCATTTTGTCGTACATGCCCTCGGCCAGCCGCCCCGGATCGCCCTCTACTCGGTACAACGGCTCCGGATGAGGCACCACGCGCACCTGCCACGGCCCTTCGGCGGGCCAACTTAGAATGGGCTTCGATTTTTCTATTTTTTCGGGTTCAAACGGACACTCCGCAAGCGATTCGCCACCGACTTCCCGCTGGCCAAGTATGATCCAACTTTGAGTGATAGGGATCTTTTCGGAGTTCCATTCAGGTTTCTTCAGCAGATCTCGCGCTTGTTGGGTTGTACGCCGCACACCGAAGCGCATCGCGCAAGAAAATCGATTTGCAACACTGGCACCGAGCCCTCTCGCATCCGCGTAGTTTGTTTCTCCGCCCCCCAATTGTCAAGCGCACGCAACGGTTTCAGACTTCAGGGGGGAACGCTCTGCGCACTGCGCGTGATATCCTCACGCTAAGTATGGAATCTGACGTTTCATACATGCAACTCGCTATCGAGGAAGCCCGCACCGCCGCTGGCGAAGGAGAAGTCCCTATCGGGGCCCTGGTCGTCCTCGATGCCAAGATCCTCGCGCGCTCTGGCAATCGCACAATACGCGATTGCGATCCCACGGCCCACGCCGAGATCATCGTGATCCGTGAAGCAGCCCGCCTCCTCAAGAACTACCGCATGGCTGGCGCAACCCTCTACGTCACGCTCGAGCCATGCAGCATGTGCGCCGGGGCCATCATCCAGGCTCGCATCCCTCGCCTGGTCTATGGAGCAGACGATCCGAAAGGCGGCGCCGTCCGCTCTTGCTTCGAGATTCTCACTAACTCCGCGCTTAATCATCAGGTGGAAGTCATTCCCGGAGTTCTGGCCGCCGATTGCGCTAGCATCCTTCAATCGTTCTTCGCCGCCCGCCGCTAACTCCTTACTAAGCACCGCCGGATTGCCGGAAAAGGGAACCCTTGCTACGATGGGAATTGCCACGACCTCGGAGAGGTGACTGAGCGGTTGAAAGTACTCGCCTCGAAAGCGAGCGTACGGGAAACCGTACCGTGGGTTCGAATCCCACCCTCTCCGCCATTTTTTTCGATTGAAATTGGTCTCCTGCCAGCGCGACCGCGCGGGCAGGACATCGCTAGGAGCAGCTAGAAAGAGAGTGTCAGGAGTAGCCAGCGCTCGAGCGCCGCTCCTGCACGATGGCCTCGAGGAGTTTCTCCGCGTAAGGCAATTCTCCCGGTGGCACGGAAAGCTTGGGGCGAATTTGCATGGCGATGCGGTCGGCCATGGCGAAACGCACGTCGGCCGGCAGCGAACTTCGCCTGTTCAAAAATGCTTCGATGAGCGCAAAGTCCTCAGGAGAAAGGCGCTTCGATCCGAAGGAGGTCGTAGCCCCCGTTTGTCCCGCGGGCGCCGCTTCCCAAACTGGTTTGGCGTCGACCAAAGACTTTTCGTGAACCACAATCGTGCCTGTAACGAAATCACCGAGTCGCTTGTTTTGACGGCTTAGCAGCACGCTACAAATGCCAATGGCGTACAGCGCGGGCAATTGGTCCACGATACGCATCAGATTTCGGCCGATCGCTTCGGCAGGCGTAATCGGCCGTCCATCATCCTTGATGACGCGAAGGCCTTCTTTTTTCTTTCCAGGCGTCTGGCCGTTCCACAGAACTTCAAAGAGGGCGAAGTATCCAAAATAAAGAACAAAATAAGCGAGCACTATAATGGCTATAAACCAGATTCCACTCTTTGCGCCGCTGGGGAGGGCCACCCCCGCAACCAGGAAGAGCACGAGCAAACCAATTCCGATCAGGAGTTGGAGCAAAGTATCGTAAGCCAGGGCCAGAAATCGGCTGCCCACTCCGGCAACTTCGAACTCCAGGACGGTTTGCTCCGGCGTTTCGATGGTAAGCTTGTCCCGGAAGTCACCTGGCACGCTATTTTGTGATGGGTCCGTCATGATCTCCACGCGCTGGCTGGAAAAACGAAAAACATATTGGGCCAGGCTCGAGCAGCTCGTCGACCGGTCAAACAAGGGCGGCATCTCCGCCCTCGATCATAGTGAATTGCAGGAACTGGGTTTATTGTACCGCCAGACGGCTTCCGACCTTGCCACGGTGCGCGAAGATGTCACCAGCAACCAGCTGTCGTTTTACCTCAATCAGCTTCTTGGACGCGCGCACAATCTCATTTACATGGGCCACAAGCAAAAAATCAGCGGGATCGTCCGTTTCTACGCGCAAACATTTCCGCAGGTTTTTCGCGAATCTTTCCCGCAAACGTTTCTAGCTTTTCTCATCTTCATGGTCGCGGGGATCGCGACCTGGGCCGTGACGATTCATGATCCAGCGTTCGCGCATCGCATGCTTGGGCCGGAGATGATGGCGACGATCGAGAAACGCGAGATGTGGACGAAGTCCATAGTGACGGTCAAGCCGCTCGCCGCTTCGGGCATCATGACCAACAACCTCGCCGTGTGTTTCACGGCGTTTGCGATGGGCATCACGGCGGGGCTTGGGACCATCAACATGATGGTGACCAATGGGATGCTGATCGGCGTGATCGGGGCCGCCACCTGGCAATCGGGAATGGCGCTGCAGCTTTGGAGCTTCGTTGCGGGCCACGGCGCGCTTGAATTGCCGGCGATCTTCATCTCCGGCGGCGCGGGCCTGGAAATCGCGCGAGGCATGCTCTTCCCCGGCTTGCTGCCGAGGCGCGAATCCTTGGCGCTGGCTGGCGGGCGCGCGGCGCGCCTGATGATCGGCATTATACCTATGCTGGTGGTTGCAGGAATCATCGAAGGATTTGTGTCGCCCTCCGGACTTGCCATCCCTCTCAAATTTCTTCTTTCCGGTGTTTTGCTCACTGCGTTGATAACTTATCTGGCCCGCGTTGGTTTGCCGCAGCCGGAAACGGTCTGAACCAAGCTAAATCAGGCTGCGCTCTTTAATATCCAGATATTGCGTTACGAGCGAGCTCGCCAGAACGCCCGGCATCAGTTCGAGTGCCAGCACACCGCGCTGCCGCAATCCGCGCATTAAAATGTCGCGTCTTTGCGAAATCTCGAGCGCAGCGCCGTGGCGATAGAGGTCCGCGCTGGCGGCGGGAATCGTATCGGCGAGTGCCTTGAGGTCCGGCTGGCCCATCGCCGCAAAGACGACGAGATGGCGCGGAGTCAACTGCATCGCATATTCGATGACTTCGGGAATAGTCGCTGTTTCGGCGAAATCCGTGATCCACACCACCAAGCTTCGCCGCTTTTGTGCGTTCAACAAGGCTCGCACGGCACGGCCATGATCCGATTCGAACGCTTCCGCGCGAACTTGCGCGAGGGATTCGACAATCGCGCGCACGTGAAGAGCGCCGCGCCCCGCGTACAAATTCTGTTGCACCTTGCGCCCATAAGCCAGCAGACCTACTCGATCCCCGCAATAGAGAGCGACCTGCGCCAGCGAAAGCGCCGCGTTTACGGCATAATCAAGTTTCGAAAATTGCGGAGCGCCTCCGGGCTCGCGCACTTGCGCGCGAAGAAGGCGGCCGGCATCGAGTACCAGCCACACGTTTTGACTGCGCTCCATTTGAAAGACGCGCGTGATGAGGTGGCGGCGGCGCGCCGTTGCCGTCCACGAGATGTCTCGGAGTTCGTCGCCCTCACGATATTCGCGCAAACTGTCGAACTCGCGGCCCATGCCGCGCTGGCGACGCCGCCGCTTTTCCAGATCCGCCTGACGGCTGCGGATTAAATAGAGCGATTGCCGCTTGGCCTGCTCGAGATTTGGCAATACGCGAATGGTTTGCTGCGTTTCGGCTACAGCCCACCGTTCTGCCAAGCCCAGCAGCGACTGATAGCGAAGAAAAATTCGGCCCAACTTTGTATCGCCTCGTTCCGCGGGGACCACCGGATAGCGCGCTTCGGCGGAAGAGCGCGCTTTTACGATCAACGCCAAATCGGGCGGCGCGCTGCGCAATTGCGCGGGCGTTTCGTCGACGACGCGCGCGCGAATGGAGATGTTCCCGCCATTTTGAATTTCCACGGCGACGCTGCCCGGCACTCCAAGACACGGCCTTTTTTCCCAAGACCGGCGAACTTCCAATTGCTCGGGGTGCGGGAGCCGCCTCAAATCCCAAATCCATGCGATAACGACAAGAGCGTCCCACAAAAACATGACTGCAATCGCCTGCCGAAACCACCAAGCGGGGCCCAACGCTACGAACCCGAGAAGCAACGCCACGAAAAATCTGGAACCGAAGGCAAAAGAAAGTCTGCCTTGGTTCCGGGCGCGCGCCGTCACCGAAGTCGGGCCCAGCGGTTCGGCGTAAATCACTTCGGAACCTCGACGGTGGAGAGGAGTTCGGCGATGACGCGGTCGGAATTCAATCCTTCAAGTTCTGCCTCCGGCTTCAGCAGGACGCGATGGCGGAGAACCGGCAGAGCGGCTGTTTTGATGTCGTCGGGAATCAGGAAATCGCGCCCTTCGATTCCGGCCAACGCACGCGCAACAAATAGAAGTCCGATGGCAGCGCGCGGGCTAGCGCCGAGCGACAGCGCCGGCCAATCGCGCGTGCGACGCACCAGCGTAACAATATAGGGACGCAGCGTCGGCTCGATGCGCACTGCGCTGATATCTTGCCGCGCCGCGGCCAGCAAAGCAGGCTCAACGGGAACGATCGAGACGCGGTCCAAGTGCCGCGGATCGAAGCCCTGCTCATACCGGCCGAGAATGTCTGCCTCTTCCGAAGCCGAAGGATAATCGAGGCGAATTTTCAAGAGGAAGCGGTCAAGCTGCGCCTCGGGAAGCGGATACGTGCCCTCGAACTCGATGGGGTTTTGCGTCGCAAAAACAGTGAAATTATCGCCGAGCGGATAACGCGTCCCGTCGATGGTTACCTGGCGTTCCTCCATCGACTCGAGAAGCGCCGCCTGCGTGCGGGGAGAAGTGCGGTTGATTTCATCGACGAGCAACAAATCGGTGAAAACGGGTCCGCGGTGCAGGGTAAATGAGCTGGTCGCCAGATTGAAAATATTGGTGCCCATCACGTCGGCGGGCATCAGGTCTGCCGTGCATTGCACGCGTTGAAAGCCGAGGCCGCAGATGCGCGCAAGCGTTTTTACGGCGAGCGTCTTGGCAAGGCCGGGAACGCCTTCAATGAGCGCATGGCCGCCGCAGATCAGCACTAGGAGCAGTTGGCTGATGGTCTCCTGCTGGCCAACGATGACCTTCGACATTTCCGTTCGAACATGCTCGGCGAGGCGTGTGATATTTTCCACGTTCAGGATTTCTCCTTTGCGATTTTCTTTTTCAAGCCAAGCTGCTCTTCGTAGCGTTCCAATGCCTGCACCAAGCCGAGCGCTTCCTGCGGCTCGACCTTCCTCGCTCGGCTGGCTACCAGGGCTCGTGCCAGCGTTGTCTTCAAGCCGCTCTCTTTCCAGCCCAGACGGCTCTCGACCGCGTCCGCGAGTTCGGTGTCGCCAACTCTTGCGGAAATCCGCAGCTGCCTCGAAAGAGTCGCACGGAATCGCTGGTAGACAAAGCCCACCACGGCCGGCTCCGCCCCCGCGCGCTCGTAGAGTCCTCCGAGTGTGTCCACAAACTCCAATGGAGCGAGCCGCGTGACGACGGGTGGCATGACGGTTGGCCCGCTTCGCCGGCTAAACGTAAACACGATAAGCAAGCCGAGCACACCAATCTGAAACAAGCCCCACGTGACCGGAGTTTTCCGCACGTAGCTCCACAACGATGTTCGCTCCCCATGAAAATATTCATCCCAGTAGATGTGCACCGTAAATTGCTTGGCCCGCACCTGAAAATTCATCGCATTCAGGAAAAGGTTCAGATTGCTTTCTTGCGATATCCCCGAGTTCGTCAGCGGCGTCGCCGACGCCCACCAAAGAATCCTTCCGGCCCCGATGCGCCAGCTTACAACGACGGCAGATTGTGTGTCGCCGTACAGCGGAAGCTGATCGGCACGCGGGTCCCGCCACGTAGCGCCAGTCTGAAGAATGATCTTCGGAGCGCCTGCGGTGTAATTGCTGGGGACATTCGCCGAGAAGGTTTTCCATTCGCCGGTGGAGTACTCCTCGTCAATCTCCGCTTTCGGAAAGTACGCCTTGATGCGTGCTCCCGTGAAAACCACCTGCCCGCCTTCTTCGACAAATCTCTGAAGAGCTTTCTGCTCCTCCTTCGTCGGTGCTTCCAGTGGATCGGCGAGAATCAGGACGGCCAGCCCATTCTCGATGGGAAGCTCTGTAGGAGACCTCTCCCAGCGCGTCACCTCGTAATGCAACTCTTGCAGGAGCAGGTAGGCGGCTCGCGCGCCGCCGGGATTGGCGGAATATGTCGAAGGAACCGGCGTTCCCAATTCCTTGGGATCTCCACCTACGAAAGCGAGCCCCGCTGTGAGCAAAATAAGCACAGCCATCGCGATGAGCAAGATCTTGCGATCTGCAGCAGTTATTGAAGCTGGCATCCGAGCGCCTCAACGCTTTGTATCGCTTTCGCGAAATCCTGGTTGCTGGCCGGCCTCCTGCCGTACCAAACCTGCTCAAGTGCAATTGTCAGAGTTGAGAGCGCCTCCCGCGTTTTGCGGCCAGAGGCCGCCAGTTGCGTGGCATTCGAAACCAGGCGCATGTATTCGCGCGGGGTACGCGTGCGATCTTTCCGCACCACCTGGCTGTCTTCAAGGTAACTGATGCCCGCCCAATATGCGGAATGAACCGCCTCTCGAAAATCTCCGCGCGTGGACGCTTCGCGCGCTGCCTGAATCCATTCCTGCCAGGTACGGATGTAAGCGATCGCATCCGGCGCCTGCAATTCTTCCAGCGTCGCGCGCCTCGTCCAATAGCGGAAGAGCATCACTGCCAGCCAAACCACTACGGCCAAAATCACCAACCAGAACAAGACCTTGGCACCCATGGGGTAGCGGCCGATCTGTGCGAAGGCGCTGGCCAGAAGACTCACAATTTCCCGGATGACTCGCTGCCGAAACAGATCCCAAGCAGAGGGGCCCCTCACCCCGCCGAATTCCCGCCGGCTCAGAATCCGATCCAGGGTGGCCTTAGTATTGCCGTTACTGCCATTTTGCGCCGCTGCGTAGGATTTCACTTGATCGGCGAGATCGAACGCCCACTCCGCCGCCTCTTCCGCTTTGGCGGCGATGTTCTTTGCATTTTTGGCTGTTTCTGCTTCGCGGAGGAGGCCGCTCAAGGTTTCTGCAGAGATGTGATAGTGGAGTTCGTTCGCATTTAGTTCCCAATGCGAAGGCAGGTTCTTGCGCAGGGCGGCGAGCCCAGGGGGATTGGCTTTTTCCTTCTCAATGGCCGCTCCAATCCGCCGAAGCTCAGCCGCGAAGGACGGCGCATCCGAATAGGCATTGCCGCCGACCACTACGGGCGCGCCGGAATTTTGCGCCGCTGCTCCCGCCGCGCCGTGCACGCCAAAACCAAAAAGCAAAAAAAGGAGTGCACAAAAGGAGCGATTGGGTCTTATAGGCATGCTCGGCCCTGGAATACGCAATCGACGGCGCTTTCCGGCAGCACTCAGGACAAAAGGCCGGTGGCGCTGCGGGGCGCGGGCACTCCCCCCGCGGTCGGATTCATCATCAACTGCAAATCAAATGCTTCTTTCCGGACGCGCAAGTCGAAATAGAAGATGGCCATGGCGATCGTCAACACAGGCGTAATCAAAACCGCGGCGACGGAGTTCCCGACTTGCATCAAGGCTGTCAAAATACGAACCGTCGACGGATCGTGCGCCGCGAATTGTATACCGATTGCGAACGGCACGTCGCACAAGAATAGCGCTGCGTACAAAATTACAAAATAGAGGAAAAAGATCAGAAAAGCACGGCCAGCATTGTCTTGAGTGAGGTTATAGCTGCGCTCGAGCGAGTCACGCGGACCGAGGTTTTCTAGAAGCGCCGCCGGTACGCACACGCACAACCGGCATGCCACGTAAAATCCCGGAATGACCAGCAAAAGGAAAGCGACTCCCGTCGCCAGACCGTTGAGAAAAACTACACCGAAAAGAGACAACAGCTCGCCGCGAACCCGGCCGAGCGATTGCCCGATAGTGGTCGTCCTCCCCAGGTAAAGCTCGGAAACGGCAAACACCGTGCCGCCTTGAGAAAATAAATAGGCAACGACGTAGATGATGAAGGCCACGATGCCGACCGCCAAAATGCCCACCAAGCCACCCGCGGAAAAATCGGGAAATCTCGCCTGAAAATCTGTGGATACCGGCGGTCGAACTGGAAATCTGGGAGGTATGATAGACGTCTGAACGAGTTGAAATGCCAGAACTAAAAGCTGAGGAATCGCGGCGATGCCGATGAACAGCAGAAAATTTCGCCGGAACAGGCTAAAAGTTCGATCGAGAAGCTCACCAATGGATAGCGGCCGCAAATCGAGAGTGCTCATTAGGCCCTCCGAGGCAGTGGATCTGATTGGGTAGCCGACGCGGCACTTTACCAAAGTTTCAGCGCAAAGCGCAATTTTTCTGCGCCTGGTTGTGCAGGCCCATTACCTGTACTCCCGCTTCTCTTGCGGATACCGCGCCCGGCCGAGATCCGCGATGGGACTACCGCAACCCTCAGCTTGATGCGCTGCGCTTTCCGAATCTTCACTTGACTCCTCGAAGGCAAAGGAGCAGTATTTCGCCTGTATTAAACCCATTTAATACGGGCCGTCCCCGCGGCCAGGAGGAAGCCATGTTCTCTTCCAACCCCCGCCTCTTATTCCGCATTACGCTCGCTTCCATTGCCGGCGCCTTGCTTGCGCTAGCTCTGTTCCCGACGATCGCATGCGCACAATCCGCCTACGTGCGCGTCAATCAAGCTGGCTACGAAACCGGCGAGACGCCTTTTCGTGCGTACCTGATGTCCAAAGTCGCCGAAAGCGGTGCGACCTTCGAGGTGCTCAACGCGAAGGGCGCCACCTCGTATTCGGGTAAAGTCGGCGCTCTGCTCGGCACTTGGAGCCACAGTAAGACGGAGTCTTACAGCGTCTATGCTCTCGACTTTTCCGTGCCCGGAGGCGACCTCTATACCATCTCCGTCTCCGGGCCTGCCAACGCCTCTTCGCCGCAATTCGCCGTGGATTCCCCCGACGCGCTCTACTCCGGCCTGCTCTTAAACACTTTATTCTTTTACGAAACACAACGCGACGGTGCAGATTTTGTCCGCAACGAGCTACGCACCGCGCCCGGTCACCTCAAAGACGAAAGCGCTCACGTCTACCAGACGCCTCCGCTCGATACCAACGACTTCATTAACAACGTCCCGCCCGCCCCTCCGCTCGTATCCGCAAATCTTCCGAATATTGATGCGTCCGGCGGCTGGTGGGACGCCGGCGACTACGAAAAATACGTCCAAACAACCAGTTATACCGCGGCGCTCATGCAGATCGGGATTCGCGATTTTCCAAACCAGATGGGCGTATACGCACAGGTGAATCCTTCCGCGCCGCCAGGCTCGATTTCATTCGCGGGCAACAGCCATCCGGGAGCGCCGGTCTCCTCGGACTTCACCGGCGAAGCTAATTTCGGCGTCGATTGGCTGCTGAAAATGTGGAATGACAAAACGCAAACGCTGTACTACCAAGTGGACAACACGCAGGACTGGGATTACTACGGCGAGGGATCTCCTAGTTCGGCCACGGGCAACTGCGGCGGGACCTACACCACGCCCTACTGCCTCATCACCGAGTACGACATCTGGACGCTTCCTCAAGCGGCCGACAATTTCGATCAACCCGGCGATCCCCAGCCTTGCGACCTGCTTACCACCTATTTTATCTGCAATCGCCCGGTCTACCTGGCAGCCCCCGCTGGTTCTCCCATCAGCCCGAATCTTGCCGGCCGCTTGGCCGCCAGCTTTGCTTTGTGCTACCAGCTCAATCGCACCACGAACGCGGCCCTTGCGAATACGTGCCTCAAGAATGCGGAAGATATTTTCGCGCTCGCGAATACTTCGTTTCCGGATCCTGCGCCAACGGTCAATTCGGGCTCGTGCACGAATTGTTTGCTGACTATCGCTCCCTTTGACGGTTATCCAGAAAACGTCTGGGAAGATGACATGGAGCTTGGCGCAACCGAACTGTACTTCGCGCTGCAATCCGCGGGCGGGGACAAATACCTTCCTGCCGGATTGCCGCACACCAATCCCATGGATTATCTAAAGCAGGCGGCGCAATTCGCGCAAAATTACATCACCAACATTTATGAGCCAGGTTTCGCGGACACGCTAAATCTTTACGATGTAAGCGGCCTCGCGCACTTCGAGTTGTACCGCGCGCTGGATATGGCGGGAAATCCCAGCGGTTTGGCGATTTCGCAATCGGGCATACGCAAACAGTTTTTGCAGCAAGTGTCTGACGCGATCGAACAAGCCACCACGGATCCTTGGGGCTTCGGTTACGAATGGAGTTCCGGCGACACCACTTCGCACGGCGCCGGGCTCTCCGTGATGGCCAGCGAAGCGTATTACCTTACACAATCCAAAAGTTACGACATTTACTCGCAGCGATGGCTCGCAAACATATTGGGCACGAATTCCTGGGGCTCATCCTTTATCGTCGGCGATGGCACCACATTCCCGAATTGTATTCAACACCAGGTCGCCAACTTGGCGGGCATTCTGGATGGAACTTCCGGAGGCGTTCCGGTGCTCTGGGGCGCGGCTTCCGAGGGTCCTACCAGCTACACCACTTCAGGCGTCGTTGACGGCATGATTCTGTGCCCGGCAAACGGCGTGGACACCTTCAAGAAATTCAACGGCAATGCAGGTCCGTTCGACGCTTCTCAGAAAGCCCTGTACCAGGACAACATGCAGTCTTATAGCACCACGGAGCCGGCCATCGACCTGACCTCGACCTCGTTTCTGATGTGGTCCTGGCGCATGGCCAAGCATCCCAGCTTCTGACGAGCTGCAAGCGCGCGCCAGGAGGGGCCTGCCAAGTCCCCGATA
This sequence comes from uncultured Acidobacteriota bacterium, assembly GCA_963804545.1. Classification (GTDB taxonomy): domain Bacteria; phylum Acidobacteriota; class Terriglobia; order Acidiferrales; family UBA7541; genus Acidiferrum. The sequence continues at coordinate 76,774 of CAWDQW010000002.1, read as the reverse complement.
TCCCATCTCATTCCGCCCCCCGGGCCTGGGCACACGCGAATTCGGCCCACTTGCGCGCGGCGCGACGAAAGTTCAAAATTAGAGTGGAAGAAGCTGGTGACTATTCCTCTCTACCCTCCAGAGGACCCCACTCAGAAAGACTCATGATCCTTCGCACCGTCGAACAAGTCCGCCGCTTATCGCGAATCGTGGGCGGTTTCACGCTGTTGCTGATCGGCATTGTGATGCTGGTCACTCCAGGCCCCGGCTGGTTGGTGATCTTTTTCGGGCTGGGCTTGCTGGCGGCGGAATTCGTTTGGGCCAGGCGCCTCATGGACCGCATCAAGAATGGGAGTGAACGCATGCGCAACGTAGTCTGGCCGTCCGCGAAAAATGCACCCGCCAAGGACTCTGCCGAATCCAACGAAACTGCGGAGACGTGAGCGCCGCGGTTTGAATATCGCTCCACGCAGAAAGGGATCCGAATATCTATAATCTGGAGGCGCTGGCCATGGAAGCTGGACTGATTGGTCTGGGGAAAATGGGCTCGGGGATCGCCAAAAGTCTGCTGCGCGCCCGCCATCGCATCACGGTATACAACCGCACGCGCTCGCGGGCGGAAGCGCTGCTCTCGGGTGGCGCCGTTGTCGCCGGCTCCGTGGCCGAAGCGTGTCGCGGCGAATTCGTCTTCACGATGGTTGCCGATGACGCGGCGCTCGAAAGTTTTGTGTTTGGCGAAGGCGGAATTCTAGCCTCGCTGCCCCGCGGCGCCGCACATATTTCGCTCAGTACCATAAGCGTCGCCTTGAGCGACAGGCTCGCCGCGGAACACTCCAAAGCCGGACAAGGCTATTTGGCTGCCCCGGTTTTCGGTCGCCCGGAAGCTGCGGAAGCGGCGCGCCTTGCCGTGGTCGTTGCTGGCGCGGACCCGCTCGTACAAAAATGCAAGCCGCTTTTCGAAGGTATGGGGCCGAAGTTGTTCGTGGTTGGCGAGCGCCCATCCATGGCCAACGTGGTAAAACTCTCGGGAAATTTTCTGATCGCTTCGGTGCTCGAATCGCTCTCGGAAGCTCTTGCGTTCGCGCGAAAGTCGGGCGTGGATGCGGGCGCGCTCATGGAATTTCTGACCGCCACACTGTTTAATGCTCCAGTTTATAAAACCTACGGCGATCTGATCGTGCAGGGCAAGCATGAGCCTGCGGGCTTCACTCTTCCGCTCGGATTGAAGGATGTACGCCTCGTGCTCCAGGCCGCGGACGCCGCGAATGTGCCGATGCCCATCGCGAGCGTGGTGCGCGACCGTTTTATTACCGCCATGGCTCGGGGAAATCAGGATAAAGATTGGTCCGTCATCGGCCGCATCGCCGCAGAAGACGCAGGATTGTCTCAGACTTCGCGAGCAGCGGGTTGATTGTTGTTTCCGCAAGTTTGCCGGGGCTTTCTTCGCGAGAGCGATTGATCAACAAGTCCGTGGTACGCTGAACGTCTCCTCACACGAGGCATGCGATGACAACGTGGTCCGGAAAATGGGCGCTGGTGACGGGAGCAAGCGCTGGAATTGGCACGGCGCTCGCCGAGGAACTGGCTCGTGGTGGAACGAATCTCGTTCTGACCGCCCGCCGGCGCGAGCGCCTGGAAGAATTAGCGCAAAAACTAACCACTGCGCACAAAATCCAAACAAAAATATTCGTGGCGGATCTGACCGAATCCGATGCGCCGGAAAAAATATTTCAATTTACGAAAGAGCAAGGAATTGAAGTCGAGCTGCTGATCAACAATGCCGGCTTTGGCGCATACGGCGAATTCCCCACCGTTGACTTGCGCAAGCTCACGGACATGGTGCAGGTGAATTGCTCCGCCGTCGTTCATTTAACGCGTCTCTATCTGCCGCAAATGGTGGCACGAAAACACGGCGACGTCCTGATCCTGGCCTCGACGGCGTCCTTCCAAAGCGTGCCGTACATTTCCACTTACGCCGCCACCAAAGCCTTCGATCTCCTGTTCGCCGAAGGCCTGGCCGAAGAGATGAAGCCTTACGGCATACGCGTCTGCGCGCTTTGCCCCGGATCGACGGAATCGGAATTCGCCGAGGTTGCCGGCCAAGCCCATATCACCGCCACCAGAGCGAACCGCGAGACTGCTGAAAAAGTGGCGCGAACGGGTTTGCGCGCGCTGGCAGCAGGCAAGAGCTATGTCGTCTCCGGGCTGGGGAATTATTTGGGCATGCTCGGACAGCGGCTTGTCTCCCGGCGCTTTGTGGCGCGCGTGGCTGCTCGTATGTTCAAGCCTCCAAAAAACTCCTAGTTCTCTGGTAGGACTTGCCGGTTCCCGAAGTTTTTCCCCACGCCCCTCTGCACAAATTCGTCCTTTTCCGATTGAGGCCGGCTCCCTTTCGGAGTTACCCTTGGCCGACACGCGGCAGCCCCCGGCCACGTCTAAACCATTGTGAAACCAAAGCTTACCAATGAGGACGTTTTGGGCCCTGACCTCCATGGGAACTTTTTGTGTCCCGACGGGGAAATAAGGGAGAAAGCAGAGCACGCACCTCGAATTGGCCAAAACGCCGTAGCAGGGGAGACGAGGATCGCAGCAACCGATAGAGACGACCTGCTTTTGCGGCGTGCCGCGAAAGGTGACGAGGAGGCCTTCGCGCTCCTCTACCGGCGGCATCAGGGCGGTCTATACAGATTTGCATTGCGGATGACCGGAAGCGCATGGGGAGCGGAAGAGATTGTGCAAGATGTGTTCATGACCTTGATCCGCGCGCCGAAAAAGTACGACCCGGAGCGCGGATCAGTGGGCGCGCTGCTTTTCGGAATCGCCCGCAACCGCGTGATGAAGCATCTGGAGCGAAGTCCGAGAGAAGTCCCGCTCGAGGAGAAGAACGAAGACGGCACCGGAGCGGGAATCGTTTTGCAGGATAGCTTCACGCCGGCGATGTGGGTGGAAAAACGGGAACGGATGCACCAAGTTCGAGAGGCAGTGCTGGATTTGCCTCCAGAGTTTCGCGAAGCCGTGGTGATGTGCGAACTGGAAGAGATGAGCTACGAAGAAGCGGCGCAAATGACAGGCTGTCCCATTGGAACGATTCGCTCGCGGTTACACCGGGGCGCGCTCTGCTCCTGGCAAAATTGGAGATATTGCGGGATGTACCCCGGCGGATGAAAGCGGCGAGGTAAAGGGATTTTGGAAGCTTTTGGGAAAAATGCAATGAACTGTGAACAAGTAGAAGCGATTGTGCTGGACCTGGACCGTGATGGCGCCACCGACTCGCTCGAAAGAGCGGCTGCCTTGGCACACCTGAGCCATTGCCCGCGCTGCGCGGCGTTGCAGGAATCTTGGGAAGCGGCAAGAGAAGAGTTGCGTCTGCTGGGTGAAGAGACTCTGGAAGCGCGCACGCCGGCCCGAGTCGAGATGCGCCTGCGACAGGAATTTCGCACGCGGCATCGCACGATCGTGCTGCGCCGCGGCGGGGTCGTGGCGGCATGGGCTTTGGCTGCTGTGGCTGTTCTTGTGGGCGCGGTTAGTTCATGGAATTGGCAGCAGGCGCGCCATCGGGCAGCCGCGAATCAACAATTGGCGTCGCGGAACGCGCAGCCAGCCAGCGAAGCCGCCGCGCGGAACCAGGCAACGGGCAATTCTGCCGATGGCCTCTCGACGGCGGATGATTCCGGAGATTTCACGCCGCTGCCGGGCACTACGCTGGACGATACGGATGAAGCGGCCATTTTGCACGTGCGCATGCAACGCAGTTCGCTTGGCGCGCTTGGATTGCCCGTAAATGAAGAGCGTGCCGGCGAGTGGATCCAGGTGGATCTGCTGGTCGGAAACGATGGCCTGCCGCAAGCCGTGCGGCTCGACCAAGAAGAGAACTAATACGAGATTCCCGCGGTGAGCAAGGCATCGCGGTGCGGGAGAGAAGAGGAGAAGCGAAGATGAACTTGAAGATCAAGGTGTGTTTGGTTCTTGGCGGGACACTGGTGTTGAGTGCCGTAGCTTTGCAAGCGCAGAGACGCGGCCCGGATGGCCCACCCTTCGGTGGCCCGATGGAATTGATGGGCTTCGAAGGCATGCACGGCGGAAAAATCGTGAAAGGAGCGCCGTTCTCTGCCACGGCTACGTCGGAAACCACCGAGACGTTGCAAGACGGGTCGGTGATTCACCGGACTTCGCAGGTATCGATGTATCGCGACAGCCAGGGAAGGTCGCGAAACGAAGCGACTTTTACTGGATTTGGTCCGCTGGCGGCATCGGGAACTCCGAAGAAGATGGTAATGATTTCCGATCCGGTCGCGGGTGTGCACATCATGCTGGACGACGAGCAAAAGGTGGCGCATAGGTCGGCCTTCCGCGCTCACACGGGAAACAGCGCGAATGCTGATTCGGCCTCCTCCTTCCAGGGTAGAGAACAGGGCCGGATGCAGAAGGAAGAGGCCGCTGGCCTGCTCAAGAGAGAGTCGCTCGGCACGCAGGTGATCAATGGCGTGTTGGCGGAAGGAACGCGAACAACACACATCATCCCTGCGGGGCAGATCGGTAATGAAAAGGCCCTTCAGGTGGTTTCCGAACGCTGGTATTCGTCGGATCTTCAGATCGTGCTTAAGAGCACGCGGACGGATCCCCGATTTGGAACCACAACGTACACGGTGACCAGCATTCAGAGGACCGAACCTTCGGCCAGCTTGTTTGCGGTTCCGGCCGGCTACTCCATTCAGTCCGGCGGCCGAGGCCCTGGTGGCCCTGGGGAGCGCGCACCGATTGGTGCACCGCCGTCCGTCGACTAATTATCTCAACTGGGCGCGCGCAGGCGCAGACCGTGCCCGCGCCCCTAAACAACGATCTTCTCTCCTGAAGACGGCACGCCCTTTCCGCATCTGCCCCCATCAATGCGGACGGGGCGTAGCCGTCTTTGGAGGGAGCGATGAAGTAAAAAACTAAAAGATATGACTCGCCTCAGTCTTTCACGCGAGTAGGGATGTAGAATGCGGCCATGGACGAGACCGCACTGGCAAAACAATTAGAGTGCGAAGGCTTTGGCCACACCTACCTTTGGCAGGACGGCCCGAATGCCTTTTATCCCCAGCATACCCATCGCACCGAGACTGCACACATTATTCTAAGCGGCGAGATGACCATAACCATGCACGGCCGTACGGAAACGTATCGCGCCGGAGGGCGCTGCGACGTTCCTGCGGACTCGCTCCATTCCGCGAAGATGGGGCCGCATGGCTGCCGTTATCTGATCGGCGAGCGCTGAGGCCTCTCTGCGGCCGTGATACTATGCCCCGGAGATGAGCAAACAACATTTTTTTGTGAGATTGATCCCGCCGCGGGCTACCTTTCCCATGGACATCACGCCGGAAGAGAAACTATTAATGCAGGAGCATGCGCGTTATACGAGGGAGAGCTTTGACGCCGGAAAGATCCTGCTTTACGGGCCTGTCATGTCGCCTCAGGGCGCTTTTGGTATGGCAGTCTTCGAAGTGGCGAATGAGGGCGAAGTGCGCCAGGTCCTCGAGAATGATCCAACCGTCCGCGCGGGAATGAATACATTTGAGATACATCCGATGAGGGTGGGCGCTGCCCAGGGGTTCGGCGCCGGAGAAAAGCAGTAAGTGGCGGCTGCGACCGGGCCTCGGTTACTTCCCATCGAAGAAAATCCCGCGTCCTGCTCCGCGTTCGAACCCGGCCGCAATCCCCGCCTGGCTGATCCGCTCCGAAATCGCTGAGGGAACGGATGCGTGAAGCGTGGCGGAGTGTGTTAGTGTAATTTCCCAAAAATTTGCGAGAGCAGGACAAGGAGAACGATGGCAAAACCGAAAGTTCTGGCGACGCGGCCGCTTTTCCCTGCGGCCCAGGAGATTTTAAATGCGGCGTCCGAGGCCGAGTATTGGACGAAGCCGGACCGTATTTCGAAAGAGGAATTGCTCCGCAAGGTGAAGGATAAAGAAGGATTGGTGTGCCTGCTGACGGAGAAAGTGAATTTGGAATTATTGAGCGCCGCACCGAAATTGCGGATCGTGGCCAATGTGGCCGTGGGATTCGACAATATCGATGTGCCCGCGTGCACCAAGCGCGGCGTGGTGGCTACCAATACGCCGGGTGTGCTGGACGAGACTACCGCTGATTTTGCCTGGACTTTGATGATGGCGGTGAGCAGACGCCTGGTGGAAGGAGACACTCTGGCGCGCTCAGGGAATTGGAAAGGCTGGGATTTGGATCAACTGGTCGGCACGGATGTCTGGGGCAAGACGCTGGGCATCGTCGGATTTGGCCGCATCGGAAAAGCGATGGCGCGCCGCGCCCTGGGCTTTCAGATGAAAGTAGTTTACGCGGATGCGGTGCGGGCGCCGGAAGCGGTCGAGAAAGAACTGAACGCAACGTACCGTGGTATGAGCGATTTGTTGGCGGAGTCGGACTTCGTGAGCGTGCATGTACCCTTGCTGCCGGAGACGCGCGGGCTGTTTGATGCGCCAAGATTTTTCAAGATGAAGCCTACGGCATACTTGATCAATACTTCGCGTGGTCCGGTGGTGGACGAAGCAGCGCTTGTGCATGCGCTCGAAAGCGGAAAAATCGCGGGTGCGGCGCTGGATGTGTTTGAGAATGAGCCGTTTATCCATCCGGGGTTGAAGAGGCCAAACGTGGTGCTGGCGCCGCACATTGCATCGGCATCCATAGAAACGCGCACGAAGATGGCCTGCATGGCCGCGGAAAATGTGGTGGCGCTCTTTAAGGGACAGCGTCCAGCAAATATGCTGAATCCTGAAGTTTTGAAGGCGAAGTAAGAAAGTGACGGCAACCTTCCCATGGCGGAATTGAAGCATCTCGCCCGCCGGATTTTCCAGGAAACCATTTCGGCGATAGACATTCCCGAGGCGATGCAGAGGAAGTTGCGGCGCGAGGGAACGGTGCTGTGTTTTGAGGATGCCGAAGCCGATTTGCGCGCGTTTACGAGTGTGCGCGTGATCGCGATTGGCAAGGCTGCCCACGCCATGGCCGAGGGGCTGGAAAGTCTCCTCGCCGGAGATGCTTCCTTTACGGGAATTGTTTCCGCGCCCACCCCGCCCGCGCGTCACGTTCCGGGGCTAAAGTATTTCGTGGGCGGACACCCGACTCCAGATGAACAGAGTTGGAAAGCGGCAGAGGCGATTCTGGCGTTGCTGAAATCGTGCGACGAGAAGACACTCGTGTTTTTTCTGCTGTCGGGCGGCGGGTCCGCGCTGGTGGAACTGCCGCTGGATGCGCGCCAGACTCTGGAAGATGTGCGCCAGTTGCATCGCGCGCTAGTGACGTGCGGCGCCCCCATCGAAGCGATGAATACCGTGAGGAAGCACGTTTCCGCTGTGAAAGGCGGCAGGCTGGCAGTGGCCGCGGGACGCGCGACAAAGATGACTTTGGCCGTGAGCGATGTGCCCGCAGGAAAGGAGTCGGCCCTCGCTTCCGGCCCGACTTTGCCGGATCCGACGACGATTGCGGAAGTCCACCACGTCATGCACGAATTCTCCTTGCGCGCGAAATTGCCCGAGAGGGTTTTGCAATGGCTGGACGATAGGCAGACGCCGGAGACGCCGAAGGAAGACGACGCCGCGTTTCGCAACGCGCAATTTTCGCTGCTGCTTGGACTGGATGACCTGTTTCACCCGGCGCATCACGCGACTGAGGCGAAGGGATTCGTGGCGTGTTGCGACAACTCGACGGACGATTGGCCCGTCGAGAAAGCCGCGCAATATTTGCTGGGGCAGCTGGAAGAAGTGCGCAAAACCAATCCAGGGCAGCGCGTGGCTTTGATCGCGGACGGAGAGGTGAGTTCGCCGGTTCGGGGAAAAGGCATCGGCGGACGGAACGCGGCGTTTGTTTTGGCTTGTGTCAAAAAAATTGCCGGGAAGAAAATTGCAGTGTTCAGCGCGGGGACGGACGGAGTGGATGGAAATAGTCCGGCGGCTGGGGCCGTGGCAGATGGGGAGACGTTGGAGCGGGGGCGGGCGATTGGGTTGAATGCAACGTACATGTTTAGGGAGAGCGACTCCTATACATATTTTGCGAGGCTCGGAGATACAATCGTGACCGGGCCTACGGGCAACAATTTGCGGGATTTGCGGATACTCTTGGCGGAGCCTGAAGAGAAAAGGCCGAAGAAAAGAATGTAACGCGGAGGGCACGGAGCAGGAACGCAGATGACGCGGAGAATTTGGCGGGCGCCGGTTGGCTTCGGCGCCCGCGTCTATTTCAAGTAAGTCTCACTGTTTCGGCGGTGGGAGGCGCGTTTCGATCGTTTTTAGGCGGTCGGACATTTCTTGCATTAGGTGTTCGAGGCGGTCCAGACGCTTGGCTACGGCGCCTTCGCCTTGATCGCTGACACCTCCAGTGGAACCGGAATCTTCGGCTTCCACGGAAGCTTCTCCGCGCGGCCGGTGCCGTTCGCCGGCGGGAGCTTGCAAGCTGGCGATTTGCCCCTTGATCATCGGGACCATTTCGATGCTGAGATCGTCGCTCTTTAGCAGGGCTTCGAGAGCGGGAACGGCGCTTGCGTCGCCTCGAGCACCTAGCGCGAAGATGCTTGCCATGCGGATGGGAAAGTGCGGCTCACTCAGGTAAGAGGCGATCTGGCTGGTGATTTCCTTATTGTCTTTTTGAAGGCGCGCGAGACTGGCGATAGCAGCGTCACGCGATTCAATGGGTTTGCCAGGGGCGGACCATTGGAGGAGCAACGGCACGGCTTTGTCGTCCCCGAGGGAGCCCATGGACCGCAGCGCGGCGTTGCGCAGAAAGCCGTCGGGAGAATCGGCGGCGACGGCAGCATCGAGCGTCGCCAGCGCGCCGGGAGCTTTGAGGCGGCCGAGGGCCTGGAGAGCGGCAGCGCGCGCACGATAGGAGGCGTCCTCACCGGCGATGGAATCCAGCTTGGCGACGATCGCGGGGTCGTCTTTGAAATCCGCCATAGCGGAAACGACGCGATTGCGCACCCAAGGCTCTTTTGCCGGATTGAAGCGTCGAGAAGTTGTTTGGAAGCTGTGGGACCGCCCAGACGGCCAAGAGCATCGGCAGCGTTGGCGCGAATACCCCAGGCTTTGTCGTTGTGGAGAGCGTCCGCGAGGGCGGCGACGACTTCCTCATCGCCTTTGAGTTTGCCCAGAGCAGTGATCGCATCGGCGCGGTCGGCGAGTTCGCTGGCGTTCTTCAGCTGATAGAGCCACTCCTTTTTTTCTTTGTGAAAATCGGCGGATTTAAGGATGTGCCCGCCTTTATCGAAGAGGACCATGAGCGGAGCGGAATCGGCTGGAAACGTGAAAATCTCCGTGTCCTTCTCGCCTGATATCGTGATGGGGAAAAGCCTTGGTCCGGACGCGGTGGTGATTTCGACTTCAGTTGGAATATGGAAGAGACCGACGTGGCCCTCCACTTTCTGTGTTTGCTTTACGGTGAGCGCGACTTCGTGCTTCGCGTCGTCGTACTTGTAGCTGAGATCGAACTTGGGCGCGCCGGCTCCATAGAGCCACTGGTTGAAGAATTGGTCGACGTTAGTGTGCGTGGCTTCTTCCATGGCTTTGGCGAGATCGGCGGTAACGACATTCTTGCCGCGATTCACTTCGAGATAGTGCTTCAAGCCATGATAGAAAGCGTCTTCGCCAAGCTGGTGGCGAAGCATGTAAAGAACCCAGCCGCCCTTGGTGTAGGCATTGCCGTCGAATTCGCCGGAATCGTTGAAGTCGTGGCGGACGATCGGCTTGTCGTAGAGATTGGTCTGACCAAACCAACCGCGCGCGCCCAGCCATCTTTCGTAGTCGGCTTGATCCTTGCCGAAATGAGATTCGCTCCAAACCGTTTCCATGAAAGTAGCGAAGCCTTCGTTGAGCCAGATGTCGCCCCAGTCTTTGCAGGTGACCATGTCGCCGAACCACTGATGGCCGAGTTCATGCGAGATGAGGTCGTCCTGGCCGGTGAGGAACTCTGGAGCGAGCTTGGGATGCTGGAGAGAACTGCTGGTGTTGGTGGTGGCGCTGGAATTTTCCATGCCGCCGGCGACGAAATCATCGACCATGGATTGCGCGTACTTTTCCCAGGGATAGTCGACGCCAAGCTTCTTGCTAAAAAGGTCGATCATCTGGGGAGTGCGGCCATAGTTGATCGAGAGGCGGTCGCCGCGGCCTTTGGGCGCGTAGTAGGTGACGGGCATGCCGCGCCACGCGTCTTTTACTTCGTCGAATTCTCCGGCGACGACGGTGATGAGATACGTCGAGCTAGGCTGGGACTCTTTCCAAGTCCACATCTTCATGCCTTTGGCGGCATCAACGACACTGATGAGTTTGCCGTTGGCGACGGTGATCCACGAAGCGGGGACAGTCAGAATGGTTTCGGTGGTAAGGCGGTCATTCGGATAATCGTACGTCGGCAGGTAGTAGCGTGTGTCCTCGGATTCGCCTTGCGTCCAGACTTGCTTGGGACGGTCGGGATAATCCTTGTCGGGCAGAATGAAGTAGAGGCCCTTGGTGGGTTTGCCCTCATAGCGGATCGTGACGTCGAACTTCTCTCCGGCGCGGGCAGCCGTTGTAAGTGGGATGATGAGCTTGTCGTCCGTGGTTTCAAATTTGGCGGGAGATTTGTTCACAATCACGCTTTGGATGGTGAGCCCGGCGGAGTCAAAGACGATTTTCGGAGTGAAGTCGCGCAAGATGATCAGTGTGTGGGTGACGTTGCCGATGACTTTTTTGTGCTCAAGATCGAAGCGCAAAGCGATGCGCGAGTGTTGCAGGTCATAGTCGCGGCTGCGCGCGTAGGGCTCGTCGGCACCCAACTGCAGCACGGTGAAAAGAGTGGCGAACAGAGCTGCCGCAGCGAAAGACATCGCGCGGCGGCGCGGGCCACGCTTTTGCAAATTGTGAAACGTTCATTGAGATGGGCTCCTCTGGAAAGTGTGTCCTGCCCGCTCGAGCGCGGAGACGGCTGCGGCCAGACTTTCGGAAGCCACAAGCAGGTAATCGGTATCGAAGGTCGCGATGGTCAGCACACTGACTCTCGCGGCGGCAAGAGGGCCGACGAGGGCGGCGAGCACGCCTACCTCCGACAGCATAAATGGGCCGTGCACTTTGATGACCCGCCAGCCGCCCTGGGATTGATACTCTGAAGGAACGCGCGACTCTTCGACCATGATCGAAAGTTCGTCATTGGTGCGCGTGATCGAGAAAAAGGAGCCTTGCGTGGCCCACAGGGGAATGTCCGCGCCCGGCGAGAGCCCGACAATGGCAAAATTTTCTGGCAGAAGCGAAAGCTGAAAGCGTCGAAGGGAAAGGTTCATTTCTTTAGAAGAGGCTCCTGATCATGCCGCCATCGACAGCGATGGAAGCGCCGTTCACGTAGCTGGCGCGCTCCGATGCCAGGAACGCCACGACGGCGGCGAATTCTTGAGGCGTCCCGATGCGGCCCGCGGGAATCTGGCGGGTCCAATCGGCGAAGACCGCTTCGGGCGGAGCGCCGGTACGGGCGGAAATGGACGCGGCGAGATTGTCGAGACGCGCGGTGCGCGTGTAGCCGGGGCAAACGTTGTTCACGGTAATGCCGTAGGAGGCGAATTCATTCGCAAGCGTGCGCGCCAGACCCGTCACAGCGGCGCGAATAGAATTAGAAAGCAAAAGGCCGTCAACTGGTTGCTTGACGGCCGAGGACGTGATGGTGATGAATCGCCCCCACTTGTTTTTTTGCATGCGCGGCAGCGCTTCCTTGGCGAAAAAAACAGTGCTCATCAGGAGCTGCTCAACCGCGGACCGCCAGTCTTCGGGCTTAGTGTCCACAAACAATTTAGACGGCGGGCCACCGGAATTCGTAACGCAAATGTCGAGACGGCCGAAGCGCTTTTCGACAGCAGCCGCGAAATCTCCGACGGCCGTGGGATCTGTTACGTCGATGGCTTGGTGGAGGACCTCGCGGCCGGTGGCTTTTTGGATGTGGGCCGCCCCTTGTTCCAACTCGGCTGCGGTGCGAGCGCAGATGGCGACGCTGGCGCCTTCGCGGGCGAGTTCTTCCGCCACGGCGCGGCCAAGTCCTTTGCTGGCGGCCGCGACGATGGCTACGCGGCCTTGTAGGCCCAGATCCAAATTTTCACCTCGTCCAAACTTTCCATCGTCTCGCGAAACGTTTGTTGCGTCAAATCACTCGAACTGTCGAGTTCGCTCCACTTGACCGGTTTCCGAGGCGCCCACGATCGGCTAGACTCCCGTTCCTGTTTTTCATGGTCATTGAGCGGTTCAAAAATGGCGACACTAACGCGATTGGCGAGCGTTTCGTGCGCGATGGGCGCATGCTGCCGCCTGGCGTTGTTTATCACGCAAGCTGGGTGGATGCAGCGGGAGGGCGTTGTTTCCAGATCATGGAAGCGGACGGCGCAGAATTGCTAGCTGCCTGGGTTAGGCGTTGGGATGATTTAATAGAATTTGAAATTGTACCGGTCGTGACTTCCGCGGGGTTCTGGTCTAAACAACAGCCTGAAAAAGGCTCAGACAAGCCTGCCTTCTATTTGCCGCCTGCGGCCGTGCCGTGAAAAGCGACGTAGTCGCGGGCATGGGCCACCTGCGGAAGATCGGCATCGGCGGATTTCCAGGCGGCCAAAAACTCCGCATACTCGTTTGTAGCGGAGGAAGTGTCGCCGGCTTTCTCGCTGGCTGCGGCGATGCCGTAGAGGGGGAAGCCGGAGTGCGGCCGCTCGACGAGGGCCGCTTGGTAGGCAGCCTTCGCTGCGGTCCAATCCGACGCCGCCATGAAGGCTGCTGCCTCGGTTTCCGCGACAGGCCGCACAAAAGCCGGAGGTTCGTGATAGCCGAGCTCCTTTTCTTCTTTGGCGGCCTGCACGTAAAGCTTTGTCGCCTCCGCGTTTTGCTTCTTGTCCAGAAAAATCCCTGCGCGCAATTCCAGAGACATGATCGAAAGGCTTTTCACCAGCGGCTTTGCGAACGCATCGGGCATCAGCTGGAGTTTGGGAGGGCCTGCGACTGCCGTTTTCTTCTCTTTATGTTTTTCTTTGGATTTAGTTTTTTCTTCGTCGGCTTTTAGTCGATCGGACATTCGCTGAAGCTCGGCATCGAACTGGGCCAACGCCGCTTCCGCGGCCGGCAAATCGTGCGCGTCAAGACCCTGCATGCCGAGAGAAAATTGCGTTAGCTGGCGATCGAGAAACTGCAGATTCGGCAGGGTCGTGGGAGGATTGCTGGACTGCAGCAGCGTGAGAGCCGCGCTCCAATCGGCGGAGCGAAGCGCGACCGGGAGGCGTGGGTCGAGCCTGGAGATGGCGTCACGCGGCGACCACGGGTAGAGCGTATTGGCAAGCTGGCCGCGCGCGTCCGTCAGTTTGGCGGACAGCGTGGTGGCCTCGCTCAACTCACCCGCTTCCATGAGGTTCGCGATGGCATACATCAAGTTGTGCACATAGTTCCAGTCGTCGTCGACCTGCACGTGCTGTTCCCGCATGTACTGCTCATCGACTTTCATGGACGCGGCAAAGGATGCTTTTGCGCGGGCGTAATCGCCCGTTCGATAGAAGATGTGGCCCGGCATGTGAACCATGTGTCCCGAGGCCGGGGCCAGGCGTCCGAGAATTTCAGCGCTGTGGAGAGCTTGCTCCGGGTGGGGACTCGCTTCCACGGCGTGGATCCAATAGTGATTCGCGGCGGAATTTTCAGGATCTTCCTTGAGGACCGCTTGGAATATTGCCAAAGCTTCCTTTTGGCCGGCGTTCGGCTGACCGTTATCGTCGTACCCATCCGTCAGCGCCCAGGCCAGAAAGATGCGCGCCTGCAGATCAGCGGGGGCGCGTTTGACGAGCTTGCGGTAGACTTGAACTTCCTTCGACTGTGTCGCGTTCTTATCTTTCTTCTCGTCTTTCTCCGAGGCGACGCTCGCTTCGATGTACAACTGCTCCGCCTTGCTGACGCGCCCCTTCAAGCTGACCGCTTTCGAAAGCGCTTGTTCGCGGTAGTATTCGTTGTCCGCGCGGTAGTTTGCTTTAGCCGCCTGGTAAATGCCCCAGTAGCACATTGCGCACTGCGGATCGACACGAACACCCTGCTCGAACGCGCGGATGGATTCATAATCCCAAAAGTCATGCAATAAATTCAAACCCTGGTCGAACCACATCTGCGCCTCGGGAGTCGCGGTGATGGAAATATGGGCGTTGCCGATGCCGGTGAGCTTCCGCGGAGGCGGCAGTTGCTCTGGGGCGACCTCGACTCCCGTATTCATCGAGTGGCAGGCCATGCCAGCCTGCGCGTTCGTACGCTGCGCAAAACCAATGAGCAGAAAGGAGGCGGTCAGCGCAAACGCCGCGGACTTCCGCAAGGTAAGTATGAAATGCGACACAAGCATTGCCAGGAACTCCTCCTCGCAACCAATGGCAGCATCTCCATTCTAGACGAAAATGCGGAGCGCGGCGCGCGGATGGAGTACAGCGACTGTACGCAGGAGGAATTTGTTTGCGCGGCGGGCCATGCGGCACTAAGATGCAGGCAATTTCCTTCCTGTGGAGGCGTCCATGAAACGATTGACCGAGTTCATTGGGATTCTCGCTCTGCTCATTTTTGCTGCGCACCCGGCAAGCGGACAAACGATCGGCAAGTTTGTGCCGATTGCGGCCGGGTCGGACGCGGACCATGCCCTGACGGAAATCAACGGCACAAGCGACCCGGCGCAAAAGCTGGCCTTGCTCGATAAATTCTCGTCCACCCTGGGACAGGGGGACATGGCCATCGTGGCCGACGATCTCTACGTGAATTATTACCTCGCGCAGAAAAACTACGACAAGGCTTTTGAGTACGGTGACAAACTGTTCGCTCTCGATCCCGACAATTTTTCCAACGCTGTAAATATGGTTCGGGCGGCCAGCGAAAAGGGCGACACCGATAAACTCATGGCTTACGGAGAGAAGGTGCCCGGAATTTTGCAACGCTACAAGGCTTCCCCCGCGCCGGAAGGAGTCGAAGCCGCCAACTGGCAGCGCCAGCAAAAAGACACCTTGGACAACAACAAGGACAACATCACCTACATCGAGCAAGCCATGTTCCTGGGATTTTATCGCATCACGAATCCCGCGAAGCGGGCCGCGAGCTTGACGCGTTTCGCGCAGCTATTTCCTGACTCGCAATTCGCAAATCAGGCCTTGGGGGTAGCGGCGACCTCTTACCAGCAGGCGCAAAACCTGCCAAAAATGCTCGAGGTGGCGAACGGTCTCCTGGCAAAGGATCCAGACAACGTGGGGATGCTGCTCTTGCTCTCTGACGATTACGGCGAAAAAGGCGAACAACTGGATAAGGCGGAGGCGTACGCGAAGAAGGTGCTTACACTCTTGGCGACGGCCCAGAAGCCAGAAGGAGTGACTGACGAACAGTGGCAGCAACAAATTTCGCTGCAGAAGGGTCTGGCACTTAGCTGCCTGGGGCAGGCGAACATCGAAAAAAAGGATAACGAAGAAGCGGTGCAGAATTTCAAGGCGGCTTCGCCACTGCTTAAGCCGGACGAGGGGAGCTATGGCCGAAATCAATACCGGCTGGGCTTTGCGCTGCTGAACTTGAAAAGAAATGCCGAGGCGAAAGAGGCGTTCACCCAATCGGCATCGGTAAATAGCCCATACAAGGCGTTGGCGCAGGCAAAATTGAAGACGTTCGCGGCGGCGCCAAAGCGGAAGTCTTGAAGCGGAAGTCTGTTATGGAGCGGCGGGCGTTCCCGCCGGGAGTTCGTGCTCGGTGCAGGCCCGAGGCTTGTTTCGAAGAACGCGCCGAAACTTCGGAGGGAGTGCCCGCATCCAATGCCTGTGCGTGCGAGAGAATGAGCCTGACAAGAACAGCGAACCTGAGCGAGTTCGCATAGGAGATGGCAATGCCAGAAATTGCAACGTTTGGAGCAGGATGTTTCTGGGGAATCGAAGCGGCCTTTCAGCAGGTGCCTGGTGTGATCGATACGGCTGTGGGGTACAGCGGCGGCGAAACGCCGAACCCCACGTACAAAGATGTTTGCACGGACGAGACCGGCCACGCGGAAGTAGTGCAAGTGACGTTCGATCCAGCCAAAATTAGCTTCGAGCAATTGCTCGACGTTTTTTGGAAAGTGCACGACCCGACGCAAGTGAATAGGCAAGGCCCGGACTTCGGCTCGCAATACCGCACCGCCATTTTTTTCCATTCGCCCGAACAGGAAGCCGCCGCGAAAAAATCGCGTGAAGCGCTGGAAGCCAGCGGCAAGTTAAAAAGACCCATCGCGACGGAAATCACGCCTGCAGGCATGTTCTATCGCGCCGAAGAGTATCACCAGAAGTACCTGCAAAAGCGCGGAGTAGCCTCCTGCCACCTCTGAAATGGGTTTGCCGTCCGTCCGAGAATCATGAGGGCCGGGCACATTCGCCCGACCTTTTTTTAGATCTGGATATGGCCTGGTACACGAAAAAAATGGCGGAGAGGGTGGGATTCGAACCCACGGTAGGGGTTAACCTACACACGCTTTCCAAGCGTGCGCCTTAAACCGCTCGGCCACCTCTCCCGCGACGGACGCAACCCTACCAATTTAGCAGAAACTCCCGCCTCCCGCACATTTCTGCGGTTTCGCACATTCTTTTCCCTCTGCTAAACTGTCGTCTGCAGTTCCGGGATCGTCTAATCGGTAGGACATCAGCCTTTGAAGCTGAGTATCGTGGTTCGAGTCCACGTCCCGGAACCAAACTCTTCCTGCCGATCGCTGCTACCAGACGCCTTCCAAATATTGCAGGGCATCCATCGACCAGGGCTGCTCGATTGCGGTGATCCACTAAGACGACCCGCTGGCTGCGGCGGAACTCCCAATGATCGTCCGGATGAAGTCGACTTCTTCTTGCCGGTACGGCTGGCCGTTTGTGCGGAAAATCTCGTGAAACCACACGGCCGGTTCGCGATTCACATAGGGGTTTTTCCAGGAATCCCACGGCAGGTACGTTTGCGTTTTCCCGGCGACGAGCCCCCAATTGATGGCCGCCACGTGATATTTCTTTGCGATGGGCAGAGTGCCTTGAAACGTGCTTCCATTCCCGCGCGCCATATATTCCGTGCAAAGAATCGGACGATGATATTGCTGGAGCGATTGCACTCGCTTTTCAAACACGTCCGGAGCGTCGTAGTTGTGAAAGGAAATGACATCTGAAAGCGCCAACTGAATCTTCTCCATGGCGCCAAGCTTTTCGGGAACCGACCAATCCCCTTTCCAAACGCCGCTCGTCAGCGGCTGCGACGCCCCAGCCTCACGCGCCCATGCAAACACCTGCGGGAGTAGAGCCAGCACGAGCTCTTCCTTGTTGGGCGGCTCCAATTTTGCATAACTGCCGTCATTTGTATTGTCCGGCTCATTCCAGACGTCCCAGCCAAGAATTCTCTTGTCATTCGCGAAGGCCCCCACAACTCCCTTGACATAGGCTTCGAGGCGCGGATATTGGCTCGGATCTTTGAGCGCCGCGGCTCCGGGGCTTTGCAGCCAGCCGGAATTGTGCACGCCGGGCGTCGGTGCATGCTGTTTGCCGAGTTTGGGATCCGGATCCCAACAAGAATCGAAAAGCACAAAGAGCGGCCGGATTTTGTGTTTCTGCGCGATCCTCAGGAAAATATCGATACGCTTCTTGAATCCTGCGGAGTCCTGCTGCCAGAGCAAGTCATGCAAGAACACGCGCATGGTGTTCAAGCCCAGCGATTCCGCCCAACCGAGTTCCAAGTCGATGCGTTGCGGATCGAAGCTCTCCGCTTGCCACATTTCGAGCTCGTTGATCGCAGTCGCAGGAATGTAATTGCTGCCGACCAGCCAGGGTTGCCGCGCGTACCAGTCATTCGCGGTTTTTTCCGTCCAACGCGCGGGTTGCGCTTGCGAACAAGATGCAACCCAGAGAGCAACCGCAAGCACGGCGAAGAGGCGTCTCATCGTAGTTGTATATCTATACCTCCGTTTCCTATCGCGATTCACCACGCCCCCGCCTTTTGTAGTTCATCCTTCATTCCCGCCCAGCTCTGCCGTGTGGATTCCTCGGGCGTGGCCGCTCCCCGCCAGTGGGTTTCCAGGCTGACGGCAAAGTGGTAGCCGTCGCGCTTCAGCGCAGCGAATTGGCCCGTCCAATCAATGATGCCGCGGCCCATCGCGGCCCAATCATAATTTTTCCCATCCGCTTTTTTCGTGACGTCTTTGCAGTGGCAATGGCCGATGCGTTCCTTCGGCAAGAGCGCGTACCCCTCTGGAAATACTTTTTCGCCGCGCGAGGCTGCGTTCCCCGGGTCCCAATTCAGCATCAGGGAAGGGGACTTCACTTCAGCGAGCACTTTGGCTGCCTCCGCCGCTGTGCCTGTATTGCACGCGGCTTCGTTCTCGAGCAGCAGCGTCACGCCCTTCTTTCCCGCCGCGCCCGCGGCTGCGAGCAGCTTCTCATTCATCGCCGCGCGATAGGGTGCTGGATCGTCGAGGCGCCAAAAATCGAAGCAGCGCACGCGCTCCGTGTGGAAGACTTTCGCCAGCTCGATGCTGCGCGCGAGGACCTCATCCTGCTGCTCGTAGGTGAAATCGGCGTTGAACTGCGCGCCCTTGGGACTGAATGCGGATTTTGGTGCGCCCGGCCAGTCCACCTTGAAGAGCGGGCTGGCGATATCGGTGACTCGCAATTTATATTTTTCGAGGATGCGCCGAGCCTCGGCAACTTCATTGGCATCGAGATTGAGAATATTTTTGTTCCACATGGCGCGCAATTCGATCCACTCCAGGCCAAACTCGCGCGCAATCACTTCGCAGGAGCGGTTGAAGTCCTGGCTCACTTCATCGTTGATGACGGCGATACGAAACGGCGAACTCATACCGTCAGCTCCAGCTTTTCTTCGACGTATTTCTTGTTAATGATCGCCGATTCTTTTGGCGTTCGCGCTTTGTCCGGCACGGCGTCCAGCTCGACGATTCCCCATCCGCGGAAGTTTATTTTGCGTAGCGCCTCCAGCGCCGCCGGCAGATTCACCGAACCTCTGCCCAGTTCGACGAAGCGATAGGCTTGCTTCGCCTCGCCCCCGCCCGGAAGCCTCTCGACATCTTTCAGGTGCAGAAAAAGCAGCCGGTCGCTGTATTTTTCCACGGCCTTCGCTGGATCACCCCCGCCTTGATAGTAATGCGCCACGTCCAGCTCCAGCTTTGCGTACCGTGGATCGACGGCCTCCATGATTTGCTCCACGCCTTCGGGAGTTTCTCCCATGCTTCCCATGTGGTTGTGGTAGCCGAGCTGCACGCCGAGGTCGGCGGTTCGTTTCCCCAGCTCAGTCAGCAAAATTCCGAGGCGCTTGTAATCAGCCGGTACAATCGCGCGACATTTCGGCCGTTCATCAATGATTTGAAGATAGAGCCCGCCAGCGTCGCGAAGAAATTTCGCATTGGCTACGTGCTTGTCGATTTCGGACGGCTCGATCGCCGGGTCAATGCTCAGATTTCCGCTAGACAGGGCAACCATCTTGAGATGGTGCTTCTCGAGCACGTCACGCAAGGCCGCGCCACTTCCGAATTCCTGAACGCTGTTAGAACGAATCTGAATTCCCGGAAATCCCACGGAGGCAATGTCCTCGATCGCCTGCCGATCGTTCCCGCCCCACGTAATGGCGGCGTATCCGATGTGAAGTTCGAACGGCCCTGGAGGAATTGGCCTACCGAAGTAAGATAAGTCGGCATGAGGATACAGCGTCTCTCTAGCCGCCAGATTGCCGCCCGGAAGAGCCGCCGCGCCTGCCACCGCGCCCATTCCTGCAAGGAACTCACGGCGAGTTTTGCGAACGTCCATTTGTGCTCCCTTCTGCTTTTGTATGCAGACAAGATACAGCAATCAGCCGATTCTGAACATTTTTCTCGATTCGCGGGATGATAGCGCGCGATTAAATTCGAAGTGGCACTTGAACACTCCTTCCGTTACGAACGTTTGCCAGCGCTCCCGTCAAACCGTATTATTTCATCGAAGCGCGTCTGCACGTCCGCGAGGAGCCGTTCGAGGTCTTGATGGCCCAGGAATCGCCGCCAACTCATCCTCACATCAACCCCTGGATCATCGCTATCTCCGTGATGCTCAGCACTTTTATGGAAGTGCTGGACACCACAGTCGTAAACGTCTCGCTCCCGCACATTGCCGGCAGCCTCTCCGCCACGGTTGACGAAGCTACCTGGACACTGACCTCTTATCTCGTCGCCAACGCCATCATTCTGCCTCTCACTGGCTGGCTCTCCAATTTCTTCGGCCGCAAGCGCATGTTGATGCTCTCCGTAACCGGCTTCACGATTGCCTCCTTTTTGTGCGGCCTCGCTCCCAGCCTGCCCTTCCTGATTGTCTGTCGGGTTATTCAAGGCGCGTGCGGCGGAGGTTTGCAGCCGATCTCGCAAGCCATTTTGCTCGAATCCTTTCCGCCCGAAGACCGCGGCAAAGCCATGGGCTTCTGGGGACTCGGCATCGTCGTCGCACCCATGCTCGGCCCGGTTCTCGGCGGATGGCTCACCGACAGCCACTCGTGGCGCTGGGTGTTCTACATCAACGTGCCGATCGGCATCGCCTCTCTCGTGATGACCTCGCTCTTCATTTTCGACCCGTCTTACATCCGCCGCGCCTCGCAGAAGATCGACTACTGGGGCATCGGCATGCTGGCCGTGGGAATTGCCACACTGCAAATCGTCCTCGATAAAGGCCAGGAGAAAGATTGGTTCGGCACGGATTGGATCACGGCCGTTGCTGTCATCGCCGCTGTCACGCTGATTGCGTTTCTGATCTACGAACTCCGCATCAAAGATCCCGTCGTCAATCTGCGGGTCTTCAAAGACCGCACTTATTCTACTGGTGTCTTCCTTATGTCCCTGCTCGGCGTCGGGCTTTACGGGACCACCGTGCTCATCCCGCTCATTCTCCAAACCCTTCTCGGCTACCCCGCCGTCCGCGCCGGCATTGCCATGGCGCCTCGCGGGCTTGGCTCCTTCATCGCCATGCCCGTCGCCGGATTCATCATGGCCAAGTTGGATCCCCGCAAAATGCTGACCGTTGGATTAATCGTCTGCGGCTGGACGCTCTTCCAATTCTCGCGCCTTAGTCTCAGCGCCGGCTTCTGGGATTTCTTCTGGCCGCAACTCATCATGGGCCTCTCTCTGGGGCTCATTTTCGTTCCGCTCACCACCATCAGCATGGCTCCCATTCGCAAGGAAAACATGGGCAACGCCACCAGCCTCTTCAATCTCGTGCGCAACCTCGGCGGCAGCATCGGCATTTCCGCCGTCAGCACCATGCAAACGCGCTTTCAGCAGCGCAACATCGAGCAGCTCGGCTCGCACGTAACGCCGTACAGCACCGCCGCGCGCAATATGATGAATTCGATGCAAGGAATGTTCCGGTCCACAGGCTCGGACGCCGTCACAGCGGCCCACCAGGCCCGCGCCGCCATGTTTGGAATGGTCGAGCAGCAAGCCAGCATGCTCGCCTATAACAGCATCTTTCTGATCCTGGCAGGATTATTCGCCTTGATGCTCCCTTTTGTTCTTCTGATGCGCCGCCCCCAAGCAAAGGGCGGCCCCATGTCCGTGCACTAAGCGAATGCGCAACTCCACTCCCGCGCTCGGCGCAGAAAATCCCGCGCGAACATTGGAGGCTTCCGTCAAATTGTCTGCGTGGATATTCGGCGCTTAGAAGGCCGGGCTTGGGGTTACCAGCTATTGCTCCGGATCGTACGGAATCGGCCCCGTCAAGGGTTCCATGATCTCTTCCGTCGAAACTCCCGATTCTTTCTCCGCGGTCTTGTCCAGCTTCCGCTGAACCCGCTTTTCTTCCTTCATTTTCCGCTTTTCCATCCGCTTCATTTCTTTTTGCCGTTTCTGGAATGTCGTCGTCATAGCGTCTCCTCGCAAACGCTGCCCGGCGCGCCGTGCGCCGTCACTGTGAATACTGCCTGCTTCTTTGTTACCAGACGCGGTTCGCGGGGCTGCCGCGCAGACTCGCGGTAGTCCTCATTCGAAAATCGCTCGCGCCCGCCGCCTCCGCCCTTGCCGCGGCCGCCGCCACCACCGCCTCCGCCCGGCCCGCCAAAATTCCGCGGCCCGCGTGGTGGTCCGCCTTCGCCCTTCGGGCGCGCTTCATTCACTTTCAAATTGCGCCCGCCCAATTCTTTCCCGTCGAGTCCGGCCATGGCCTTGGCCGCTTCCTCATCGTTGGGCATTTCCACAAACGCAAACCCCCGTGCGCGCCCGGTTTCCCGGTCCATCGCCATGTGCACACGCGTCACTTGGCCAAACGGCGTGAACAAATCGCGCAGCTCACCTTCCGTGGTCTGAAAACTCATGTTCCCGACAAACAAACTCTTCATCTTGATTCTCCCTGAACTCTTCGAAGCACCATGAGTGCAGGATCTCGGCAAGCTCGCGCTTCCCGGACGCTACGTTACACTGGCCTGAAATTGGCTGAATTCAGTGGAGGGAGGACCAATAACCGTGCCCTACAGGGAGTTCAGGCAACCCTACTTCGGGAGTCTACAACAAGGACAATAACACATTTGGCTGCCAAAACCTGCAATCTGATTTTGCCGCAACAGTCGTCAACCCGTCGCCAATTCCCTTCTAACTCTTCAAAACTTCTCCCACTGCTCGCCACGCTTGGTCGATGGCCTCATTTGTGTACGCGTTGGCCCCCGCATCCGAATTCGCAATCGCAATTTTTCCAAATGGTTTCCGTCCAATCACCCACGGCTTCTCCTCCTCTTTCCAGTCCGGATCGAAAAGCGAATTCGGCGTGTACGCATATCCATGCGCCCATCGATTCACCGTTATCCCCTCAATATCCCGCGCCGGATCGAATCCTGCTCCGCCGAGCATTCTTCCGAGCTGGTCCCGAATGTTGCGTTCGAATTTCGAAAACGGCGTGTCCATCAACTCCATGCGCCCCACGCGAAACTGCGTCCTCATATCGAGCCCCGGCTTGCAAGGCGTGCGCAGCATGAAGAGCACCATCGGCTCTTCCGGCTTGCTTGGAAACGCATACTCACCGATGCTCACGGGAAAATCGAGCGCTGTGTAGGTGTGATATCCGCCCGGCGCAACGATATGGTGCACGCCCAACTTCGCAAACGAAGTCCAATTTTTCAGCGCGACGTGCGTATACACTAGTGGCGTCTTCACCAGATACGAAAGCGCTTCCCTCTGCTTCTGCGGCAGCGTCGGGCAAATGTAAGGAATCATCCCGTTGTAGCAAGCCAGCACGCAATTCTTTGCCTGCACCGATTGCAATTTCTTCCCGCGCATGTAAGCAATGTCAACTGTCTTCCCAGCATTGCCCGCCGAATCGCCGGCAATCGCCGAGTGCTGCACGTGCACGACGGTACTGTTCAGCCGATGCGCACCGCCGCGCCGTCCACATCCAGCTTGCTGTACTCCGCCCGCGCCGTCACCACGTCTTCCATCGTGTGCCCCGGCACCGCGCCCGGGATCAGCGCCCGCACCAGCAACCGCGCCACCGACGCGTTCCCATCCGGAAAATGAAAAATGTACGGCTCCTCTTTTTCATGCTCGCCAAGATCCAAGCCGTCAAAACCGGGATAAGTGAACGACTCGTAGTCGTCTCCCGATTCGAAACATCCCAGCGCGGAAACCGCGTCAATCCCCACTCCATACAAATCATGCGGAAATGTCTGGAAAAACGGCAGTGCCTCCGGATGCACTTTGCAGAATTTCGTCAGATAATCCGCGTAGCTTATCTTCGCCAGCTTCGCGCGCTTCTCTTCCTTCGAAAGCCCCGCGAGATAATCGACCTTATCCGCGTACACGCGCGCAATGTCTTGCCGCGCGACTTCCGAAAGTGGCGCCTTCGCCAAAAACTCCGGCCACGGCGTCGCATTCATCCCCGTGATCAACCGGTCTTCGCCAAACGTCTCCTTATCAAAAAACGTCGCCGTTCCCATCTTCGAATACAGCTTCTGGTCGTAATCTTTGTAAAACCGCTCCGTCTCAATCCCGATCTCTTGGATCAACGCTCTGGCGACATCACTATACTTCGCCGGACTCTCAATCGCTTGCGTGCCCCCATAACTCAACACCATCCTGTTACCCGCGCGAAACTCGTTCCGCTTCGCGTGCCCGCCAAAATCATCGTGATTATCCAGAATTAATATCCGCGCATCGCGCCCGGCGCTCTTCCGGTAAAAATAAGCCGCCGCCAGCCCGCTGATTCCGCCGCCCACCACCACCAAATCGTAAATCTCGCCCGTTTTCGCGGCAGCTCCATCCGCGTCCCAGCTCCCCCCATCCCGCAGCCGATGCGCAAACGTAAACGTCCCGTCATGATTCCCGCGCATCCCCATCAGCGCCGGCGGATAGTAGCCAGCTGCCTTTTCCGGCGCGTACTCGTCCAGCGCCGCCGCGGCCAGCATCGTCTCCGCTCCCAGTGCGACGCTCGCCAGCGTTCCGCCCACACCCACTGCCACACCATTCAAAAAATCGCGCCGCGTGATCGCGCGGTCCATCCCTAATTCGCGGTCCTTCTTTTCCTCACTCATGCTCGGAATTGTAACGCAATGTCAAGACACACGTCTCCGCGCCCTCTGTGTACTCTGCGAACTTTGTGTAAATTCTTTTTCTTAGGTAGGACGAACTACAATTCCCTCAGAGCCGTAGCCACCGGCAGCCGCGCCGCCCGTATCGCCGGAAAAATCCCGCCCAGCACGCCCATCGCCAGCGCAAACCCCACACCCATCACCATAAGCCCGGGCGTAATCTTGAACGCGAACGCAATGTTGGAGAACGTCTGAAAATTGATCGTGCTCGTAGTGAATCCATTCAACCGCAAAACCGCCAAACACCCGAGCACCCCGCCCACAAACGAAATCAGCAGTGCCTCCACTAAAAACGAAAACACCACAGCCACCGCGCCAAACCCCAGCGCCCGCATCGTCGCAATTTCCCGCCCGCGATCCGCCACCGCCGAATACATTGTGTTCAGCGCCCCAAAAATCGCCCCAATCGCCATGATGGAAGCCACAAACCCTCCAAGAATCGTAATAAGTGTGGTCATGGCCGTGGATTGCTTGGCGTAATAATCGATTTCGCGCGTAACGTCCACGTTCAGCCGGGGATCCGCCGTCACCGAGTCCTTCAGCTGCGTCAGCGCGCTCGGGGACGTGAGGTGAACCGTCACCGATTGGAAACTATTTTCCGGCCGGCCGTACGCCTGCGAGAGCAGGTGCGAGTCGGCCCAAACCTCCGAATCAAACGAACTGCCGCCGGCGTCAAAAATCCCTACGACCTGCCAGCGCTGCGTGCCCAGCGAAATCGTATCGCCAATCTTCAGCCCGGAGTACGTCTTCGTCGCGTTTTTACCGACCACGACTTCCGCCATCCCGCCGCGAAACATTCGTCCCTCTACGATTTTCACCTGCTTACGAATTTCGAGCACGTTCGGCGAGACGCCGCGCAGCTCGACATTGGCCTGCGTCCCTGTGGAAATTAACGGGATCGGCGCCATCAGCACCGCTTCCGGCGTCACCAACGGCCCCTCGGCTCCCCGCGCAATCCCCGGCGCGTCCTGTATGATTTTCACCGAGTCGAGCGGAACTCCACTGGTCATTTCCGAAGTAGCGCCCGCGCGCACGATAAGCGCGTTGTCCGGCGAGCCCGACGCGACCAACGTGGCCTGAAATCCGCGCGCCAACGACAGCATCGCCACGAAGACCCCAACCGTCCCTGCGATGCCCAGGACGGCAACGATCGTGGACGTCCATCGCGCTCTCACGCTGCGTATGTTGTAGACAATGGGTATCGCCACCTCAAACCCTCCGCAACGCGTTTACTACGCGCATCCGCATCGCACCTATTCCCGGAATCAGCCCGCTCGCCATCCCCACGAAAACCGCAAACAGCAATCCAAGCGACAGCAGCGTCTTCGACAGAATCAGCGGCGGCAGGAACCCCGCGAGCTTGGCGCTCATTGCTGGAATGGCCGCCCATGCCAGCAGGAGCCCGAACACTCCGCCGAAGAAAGCGATGAGCATGGATTCCGCTAGCACCATAAACAAAACCGAGCCGTCCCTTACCCCGATGGCCTTTAGCACCGCCAGTTCGGAGATTCGCTCCCGCACCGAGATGGCCATGGTGTTACCCGTGACCAATAAAAGCGTGAAAAACACAACGCTGCCGATGCTGAGAATCAGAAATTCGATATTTCCGAACTGCTTCGCGAAACCGGCCTGGAACGCGGACTCCGTTTCCGTCTTGGTTTCCCAAGAGGAATTGGCGTACTTCGCATCGATCGTTTTTGCCACGCGGACGGCGTCGTCCGGGCTATCCAGTCTCAGAATGTACCAGCCCGCGGTGCTCTTCGCGAAAGCCGGAACATTTTCATCGAAGTTCTTCCACTGCAGCCAGAACTGGCTTTCGTCGCCGTCCGCGGTCTTCGCATGGTAGATGCCGTCGAGATTGAATTCCCAGGTTTTTGTCGGGCCGTAGAGGGAGTTCTTGATCGGAATCCGGTCACCTACTTTCCAGCCGAAGCGCTGCGCCGTCTTCGCGCCGGCTATGGCCCCTTGTTGGTCCTTCACGAAGGTGTTCCACTGATCGTCGGGCACAACGAATTCCGGATAAACTTTCAGGTGATTTTCCGGGTCGATCACGAACTGCGGAAAAAAGTTTTTCTCTTCCTGATAGACTCCGCCAAACCAGTGATCGTGCGTCACGTACTTCACCCCTGGAATCGCCTTCACCTGGTCCCCGTACGAAACCGGCATCGTCTGTATCAAACCAACGCGATTTTCAATGACCAGGCGATCCGCACCGGCTATCTCGATGCCTCGGTTGAACGCGCTGTACACCACAGCCAGAAACGTGAAGAGAATCAAGGAAATCGCGAAGGACCCAATCGTCAGGATCAGTCGAATTTTCTTACGAAACAGATTCGCGAAAATCAGCCCGCGGAATTTCACGCTACACCTCCCGCCACCACCCCCTGCTCTAGCTTCGACGCCTCCACCAGTACGCCCTTGTCCAAATGCAGTGTCGTGTGCGCTCGCGCCGCCACCATCGCGTCGTGCGTCACCATCAACACCGTCTTGCCGTGCTTCGCCACCAACTCCTCAATCAACGCCATAATCTCGTCCGCGCTTTTCCGGTCCAGGTCGCCGGTTGGCTCGTCGCAGAGCAAAAACGTCGGGTCAGACACAATCGCCCGCGCAATCGTGACACGCTGCTCCTGCCCGCCCGATAACTGCCGCGGGTAATGGTCCATCCGGTTAACCAAGCCCACCACGTTGAGCGCGGTCTCCACGTGCTTCCGCCGCTCGGCCTTGGACAGCTTCGTCAGCAACAGCGGCAGCTCCACGTTCTGAAACGCCGTCAGCACCGGAATCAGGTTGTACATCTGAAAGATGAATCCCACATGCCGCGCCCGCCATTGCGTCAGCTTGCTCCCCGACATGTGCGTGATTTCGTCGCCGTCCACCGTGATGCTGCCTTCCGACGGCACATCCAGTCCGCCCAGCAAATTCAGCAGCGTAGTTTTTCCCGGAGCCGCTCGGCCCCATGAATCCGACAAAATCGCCCTTGTCCAAATCCAGATTCAGCCGCTGCAGGACCTGAATTTCTTCGCCTCCGCGCCGGTACGTCTTCGAAAGCCCGCGCACCTGGATCAAGCTCTTCCCGTTTCCCTGGCCATCCACTCGAATCATTTTCACCGCTCCTGTTTTGGAGTGCGGCAGCTCTGCTGCCGCTTTTCCCAATCCCGCGCGGAACTCCACATTCAGCGAGGCCCGCTACTTCTTAATTTGCACGGCCAACCCGTCTTGCATATTGGCGGGCCCTTTCACGACCACCTCGTCACCTGCCATAATCCCCGACATTATCTCCGTCTGCTTTCCCTGCGCGTTTCCCACCGCCACCGCACGCCGCTCCAGCTTGTCGTTCTTCACCAAATACACAATCTTCTTTCCGTTGTCGTCGTGCAAAGCCTCATTCGGCAGCAACGCCGCCACCACCGGTGCGTTCTTATCCGGCTTGTTCACCGGCTCGTCGCTCAAAAACGTCACCTTGATCCCCATGTCTGGCAAAATCCGGGGATCCAGTTTGTCGAACGAAATTCGCACCTTCACCGTTGCCTTCTGCCGGTCCGCCGTCGGGATCACTGTCCGTACATGGCACGGTATCTCCCAATCCGGATACGCGTCCAAAATCGCCGTCACCTTCTGTCGGTCTTTCACCCGCGCGATATAAGACTCGTTCACATCCACCTCAATCTCGTTCGAATTCATGTCCACAACTGTCGCGATGCCCGTCCGCGTAAATCCGCCGCCGGCCGAAATCGGCGACACCATCTCGCCCACCTGTGCGTCCTTCGAAACCACGATCCCGTCGTACGGTGCCGTAATTGTGCAATTGTCAACTGCCTGCTGTGCCTCGGCGATTCGCGCCTGCGACGCCGCCACTTGCTCCTTCGCCAGTTCGATCTTGGCCTTCAGGCTGTCCACGTTCGTGCTTGCCGTATCCAATTGTTCTTGCGTCTGCACCCCCGCCTTTTGCAGTTGCTCGGCGCGCCGCAGTTCGATTTGCGCGAATTTGAGTTGTACTTGAAAATCCGCAATCGCCGCCTGTGATGCGTTCCGGTCCGCCTTTGCCGAATCCAATGCCCGCTTGGCGTCCGAATCGTCCAGCGTCGCCAGCAATTGTCCAGCGTGCACGTGCGTCCCTTCGTCAAAAAACACGCCCGTAACCCGCCCCGTGATTTTCGCCGCAATCGTGGCCCGCCGCCGCGGCGTCACGTAGCCGCTCGCGTTCAATATCGCCGAGCGCCCTCCCATTTCCGGCTTCTGCGCCGTCACCACTTCCACCACCGGCGTCTGGCTCCGGAACGCGTATGCCAGTCCCGCGATAATCACGATCAAACCGATCAACGCCGAGACATAACTCAGTACTTTGCCCGTCTTGCCCCCCGAGCGGTGGCTGTCATGAATCCTCAGCGAGGCCAAATCCGCTTTTGGATGTATTTCTGTCGTCGCCATCAGTGCCCTGCTCTCCCCGCCAGACGCCCTTCACCTGCATCTACGCATTGTCATTTCGAAAAATTACAGGCCGGACCTGGTATTCTGCTCTTCATTCTACCCCGCATTGCATCCTGCCGGCCGTTTCCGGCAAAGCGTCCGGTGTTTTCCGTACGTTTTTGCTCTTGCGGCCGATTCTGTCGCTCGCCGCTTTGCGCTGTGCCCCCCTTCGGGTATACTCTTTCTGTCGCTAATTATCTTAGTTCGTGAGATAATTAGCTGTCAAGATAAAATGAGCCGCATGAAACTGGACAAATTCTGCAAGCTCGCCGCGGGCGGCAAGCGCAACGCCCTGATCGTCCGGGTCGGCATGGAACTCGGCCGCGAACTCAGCACTACTTCCATCTTCTTCCACCAGGCTATCGCCACCAAGCTGGGCATCAATGTTACTGATACCAGATGCTTTGAATTCATGTCCCGTTATGCCCAGGGCCCCCTCACCGCCGGCGACCTTTCCCGCCATACTGGCCTTACCACCGGCGCCGTCACCGGTATACTCGACCGTCTTGAAAAAGCTGGCCTCGTCGAACGCTTCCGCGATGCCAGCGACCGCCGCAAAGTCTTCGTCCGCCCACGTCTCGAAGCCCTCCAACGCGTCGCCCGCCTCTACGAGGGCCTCGCCGCCGCCTCCCTCAAGCATGCCGCCAGCTACTCGACCAAAGAGCTCAAGCTAGTCCAGGACTACCTCGAAGGCAGCCTCAAAGTCCTCCGCGAACAAGCCGCAAAGTTCTCCTAGCCCGGGCTAACCTCGCCGCCCAAGTCCCACCTCGGCCTCCCTAATTTAGAACGTCCGAACCAGACGTAACGCTACGCAATTCCCCAGAAAAAAAATGTCGACACACTCCTTGACACAAATCGCCCCCTAGGCTATACCGCGAGTTGGTTAAACTTGTGGGTCTTCTCGTAGCGCCAGCCTCCGGCTGGCGTTTTTGTTTTGCGTCTTGCCTCCCTCCACTCGCGACATCTTCAGGTTGCCAACTAAATTCTTTAGAATGATATTCTTAGCAGACTCTCACCCCTCAACCCGTTTACTTTCATATTCTTGTAAAAATCGTGGTGGGGGGTTACGGGGGAGAGGGCGCCTACCCAACCAACAATATCCCCACGTGTTCGCAAGTGAGACGGAAAATCCCATTTCCGGCCAGTTGCTCATGGAAAAGACTTGCTGTATTTATCTTAAAGGTAAAGAATTGAACGGTTTAAAAGCGGAATTCTAAGGCAGCTAGGATGCCCATACATATTCAAAATCGGTGATTGGAGCCTACCCACAATGCTCAATTTCTGGAAAGACATCCAGTACGCCTTCCGCACGCTCACGAAGAATCCCGGTTTCGCCATCATCGGTATCGTCACCCTCGCCCTCGGCATGGCCGTCAACACCACCCTTTTCAGCGTCATAAACGGATTCCTTCTGCGCCCACTCCCCGTGCCTCATCCTGAGCAAATCACTGTCCTGGCCCTGCAGCAATCTTCGCTTCCCGGAAACCACCATTTCTCTTACCCGGATTTCGAGGAACTGCGCGACCAAACCGCCTCCTTCATCGATATTCTCGCTTTCCGAGTAACCCTCGCGGAACTCGCCGTCGGCCAGAGAGCCGATCACTGTGTCATGAGCCGGGTCTCCAGTAACTATTTTTCTTCGCTTGGAGTTAAGCCGGCCTACGGACGCCTCATACTGCCGACCGAAGGCCGTACTCCTGGCGCCGATCCCGTTATCGTTCTGGGATATTCCTATTGGCGCAAGCGATTCGCTGGTGATCCGGATGTCGTCGGCAAAAAAGTCGAGCTCAATCAACATCCGTTCACGGTCATCGGGGTTACGCCCGAGGAATTTAAGGGAACCTATTCAGCTCTCAACATGGACGCTTTTATTCCGTACAGCGCAAAGATGGAGATGGCCGAGGACTCTGACAACCCTCTTGAAAAAACTTGGACAAGGAGAGACTACCGCACTCTCACCCTGATGGGACGGCTGAAACCCGGCGTATCCATCAAGCAGGCCCAGGCGTCGCTCAACGTTGTGGCGCAGCGCATTTCCGATCAGCATCCGGACACGGAAAAAGGCATCGCCGTGCAGCTCTTCCCCGAAAAACTCGCCAGGCCGGAACCGGACCCTGAAAATCCTATTCCTCTGGCCGCTATGGCCTTCATGGGTCTTGCCGGGCTCGTAATGCTCGTTGCGTGTTTCAATATCGCCAATGTTCTGCTGGTTCGTGCGACGGTACGCCAACGCGAAATGGCGATTCGTGCCGCGCTCGGCGCAGGCCACGGTCGTCTCATCCGGCAATATCTCACGGAAAGTCTTCTACTAGCCTTTCTTGGGGGTGGCGCAGGCCTCCTTCTCGGCTCTTGGGCGGCGGGAATCCTGGGCTCGCTGCGCCTTGGCTCCGAACTCCCTGTCGAGTTTGATTTTCATCCCGATTCCAATGTCTATCTTTTTGCGCTGGCAGCGGTGCTGCTGACCGGTCTGATCGTCGGCATTATGCCGGCCTTGCGCGCCTCTCGCACCAACGTGATCACTGTTCTTCATGAAGGGGGCCGCGGCTCCTCGTCTGGCCCGCGCCGTCAACTGGCTCGAAATACTTTGGTGGTCGCACAAGTGGCGGGTTCGCTGGTACTACTCATAGTGGCTGGTCTGTTCGTCCGCAGCCTGGCTAAAGCGCAAAAGATCAATCTCGGCTTCAATCCTGATCATGTTCTCAATTTGTCCGTGGATGTCGCGCAGATCGGCTACAAGGAACCCCGCGGCCGGGCCGTGTACCGCGACATGGAGAGCCGCATTCGTGCTTTGCCGGGCGTTGAATCCGTGGCTCAAGCCTTTACCACTCCCATGAGCCTCATCAGTACGGGCGACCGGCTGGTCATTGAAAATCATCCTCTCGAACCGGGCCAACAGCCGCCCGATGTTGACTACAACATGGTGACAACCGGATATTTCGACACCCTTCAGATTCCCTTGTTGCGCGGCCGCAAATTCGCCGATGCCGACAGTGAAAAGGCTCCGCTGGTCGCCGTCATTAATCAAAATATGGCGAAGAAATTCTGGCCCAACGAGGACGCCCTCGGCCACCGCTTCAGCATCAAGGGTCCGAAGGGACCTTTCATCGAAGTCGTCGGCATTGTCCAAGACGGCAAATACCATGACGTCACCGAAGATCCGCAGCCCTTCTTCTATGTGCCGTTCGACCAGAGCTACATGTCCATTCGCACTTTCCACGTGCGCACTTCCGTGCCGCCGGAAACCCTCGCCCTGCAGCTTGAGTCGCAGATCCACGAACTCGCTCCGGACGTTCCCATCACGCAAGTGCAAACCATGACCGATTCATTGCAAGGCGCGAACGGCTTTTTCTTCTTCCGTTTTGGCGCGCAAATCACCGCTGTGATGGGATTTCTTGGCCTGATTCTGGCCGTCGTTGGAATCTATAGCGTGGTCTCTTACGCAGCCGCTCAGCGCACACAAGAGATTGGCATTCGCGTCGCCATGGGCGCCACATCTCGCGACATCCTGAAAATGGTTTTGCGCCAGGGACTAAGCGTGGTTGGCATTGGGCTGGCGCTGGGCTTGGTCATCGCGTTGGCTGGCACGCGCGTGATGAGCAGTATGATCGTTGGCGTAAAACCGTCCGATCCGCTCACATTTACCGTCGTGGTCCTCCTGCTCACAGCCATCGCGCTCTTCGCCTGCTGGATTCCCGCGCGCCGCGCCACGCGAATCGACCCTCTCGTCGCCCTGCGCCACGAGTAGCTCGATCGCTCATCGGAGCGTCTCCGCGACCTGCAAAAAGGAGAGGGCCCGTTCCGATTTCTCGGACCGGGCCCTTCTCTTTTCCGTAACCTATGCCGCCATCTGCTTGCTCAACGGCACGGCCGTCTTAATTTCAATTTTCTTCGGCAGCGCCACCGCAGCCACGGGCGCCGTGATTTCCAGCACGCCGTTCACAAATTCGGCGTTCATTTTTTCGGTGTTCACGCCCTCGGGCAGTTCCAGCGTCCGCTCAAACTCCCCATAGCTGAACTCCTCATGGTAATATTCGGCTTCTTTCGTCCTGAGTTCTTCTTTCCGCTCACCGGTGACGGTCAGCACATTGCCTTGCACGCTGATCTGCACATGCTTGGGATCGATTCCGGGCAAGGAGACCTTGCAAACATATTTCTTGCCCTCTTTGTCCAGATGGGTTTCGACGGCAGGCAGGAAGTTGAATTGCGCCAGGCCCGACACTTCTTCCTTGCCCCAGGGCCTAGTAGTCAGCATGCGATTGAAGATCTTGTCGAATTCACGGCGAACATCGAACATGTCCTCAAACAAATTGTCACGTACTATCAGGTTTGTCATCTCATTCCTCCTCAGTCAAATGCTTATTTGCTTTGGAAACTTGCAAGTTCAAAGTTAGGGGCGGCAAATGGATCTTCAGCTTGTCCGGCCGTACACGGCCGGTGCGTCGCAATCGCGGGCGCATTCTGTTCGCTTGGTGTCCACTCGCCGCCCTGGCAGCAGGAAATTTGATTTGGCGAAGGTGCGCCCTCCCAAACAGCCCGCCATAAAACCGGGTAGGCAGGGCTGCAGAGCCCCCGGTCGGTCCTCTTGCCCCCAGCTTTGGCAGTTCGCTACCATTCGCAATCTCATTCCTTCTACGATTCCCTTTTAGTCCCGTTGCAAGACGGAATCAGTGATTTCGGTTACGCCTCCACGTGAGTCGCATCACACCGTCCCTGGACCCGGTTCGCTATCAGGCTGAAATATCCGGAGTTGGAGGCTTAAGCGATTTGGCCCAGGAGGGTGCGGACCGCCGCTGCGATTTCGTCGCTCGCCGCTGCGCCAGTGACCTCACCGAGCGCGCGGTAGTTCTCGAAGTGGGCTTCGTCGAACCATTGGTTCGCCGTGGTGTCGTGCGGAAAAGACTTGTCCTTCTGGGCGTAAGCCAGGACGTCGCAGGGATCGCTCTCGAGCAGCGCCGGCTTCAAGTAAATAATCGTTCCATCTTGTTCGGGAGCATCGGGGTTGTAGTGGATCTTCCCCAGCGCAAAATGCGCTTCCGCCCTGCGCACGGCGGGATCGCCGGGGCCGGCTTTGGGGACAATTTCTTCAAGATCGCTGAGCACGATTTCCACGCCAAAGTCGGTCCGGCATTTCTCGACGGCGTTGTGCAAATCGCCGAAGGTGTAATCCGGATCGCAGGACGCGTCGCTGGCGATGATTAACTTGCAGCGCCGCCGCACGAGTTCATATACCGCGAGATTTTCAAAATGCCCGCCATCGGAGAGATAAACGTATTTGCTGTCGTCACTCGTGGAACCCAGGAGCTCCTGCAACAGGCACAGGAATCCGAGACGCGGGCTTCCGTTTTCCCAACCATCGCTCTTGCTGCCGAAGATTTTCCGAAGCAGGGAAGCGAATCTTCCGCGCCGGCCGTTGCTCTTCAGACCTTCGCGGCTCGGATTTCCGATCCACCAACCGAGGCGAACGTCAAAAAGGGTCATCAGGAAAGCAAGACCCGGCTCGGAATATGAGCCCATATTCGGGCTCGCGGCGGCGCCGGAAATGGCTACCGCCGTTCCCAATGTCACGCCCTCTTTGAATCCCGGCAGGTTGCACGCGAGTTTCTTGGTCGGCGCATAGGCGGCCTGCCAGTCTCGTTCGGAGGCAAGCGTTCGCGTGAATCCGCCGTGAATCGGGGTAAGGGCAAACGAACGAGCTTTCCTGCTTTGGAGGGCGAGTTCTTTTCCACGCACGACGTTCAGGCTGGTATTTAAAATCGGTAGGGGCCGGCCGTCTTTGGAGTCCTGGGAATCAGCGAGAATTTGCAGTTTGCCGAGTGGAAGATTGTCGGCTTCCGAAAAGCCCGTGAACGGCTGAGCATTTCTATCCGGCACGGAAGCGCCCAGATAGCATCGCACCAAACGGTTGCGATACAGGTAATGGATGGAGAATTCGTTGATATTCACTCGCCATGAGACGAACAAAGCCGCGAGAAAAAACACCAGGCAGAGGACGGGAACGCGAATGTCCAGATTCGGGTAGCTCGGCGCCTCGAACGCCGAAATGTTTGCGTGCCTGACATAGACCGCAAGATAGGAGGCCAGCAGGGACAAGCCCAGCAGCAGCCCAAGAATGAAAATGTAGGGCGTGAGCTTGGCAGCAATGGCGAGCAGCTTCTTGGTAGCCGGCGCATCGGGATTCCATTTGCTGGTTTTTTCGCTCTTGCCAAAAAACACGCCGTACGCTGTCGAAAGAATCCACGTCAGGATGCTCCCCGTTGACAGGACGCTCACCTTCACGCCATTGACGGCAACAAATAGAGAAGGATGACTGGACTCCCACTTCCAAAACTGGCTCAGATCGTGCGGGAAATTGATGGAGACGAAGAACAGCGCGAACCAGCACATTGCGTAGAGCATCATCAACCCGCCCAGCCTCCCCCACCACTCGCGGTGCGCGTCGCTCATTCCGTTTCCCATGAGGCCGATATGAAGGACGCCGGCGATCAGCATGATGAGAACAGAGGCTGGCGTTCCGAACGTCATGTTCTGCCAGTTGCTGGAGGTGCTCACTTCCGGGGGAACCAGGAGATTGCCGAATGGCACCAAAAGATATCCAATCAATATGCCGGCGCCCGCCGCAGTCAGCATCACCAGCCAGCTCACGGGCGAGCCGCCTTTCCGGCGACCCTTCCTGAAATGCACCAGGCGCCTCACGAGGCAGGCTCCCGTCCACATTCCGAAATAGAGACCCACGCCAACGAAAGGCGGGCGAGTCCAGAAGTGGGAAGGAATTTCCCAATCCATGAGGAAGTAGCCCCAGCCATAGGTAAATAACGCGGAAGAGGCGAGCAACGGCGCGATGATGAAAATATGAACCGCCCTTGGTTTTGCGTACCACGGGTCCCGGATTCCCTCGTGCGGGTCCACCGTTTCGAGGTTCAATCCGATAAAAATCACGGCCGTCAGCCCCAAGAGAACAAATAAGACGAGCGCGAAATTCTGCGATCTCATGTATTCCTGAAGTCCAAAGGGAGGCAGGTGCTGCAAGTAACGTTCGAGGTCATCGAGCCCGAGAAGACCAGCCACAACGGTCCTGGGGAGGAGCAGCAATGAAAGAAGGGCAAGCACAAGGATGATTTGGTTGAGCAGTGTGTTGCGCAGATAGCTGGCGGCGAAAGCCAGGAAATCGGCGCTCAGCAAACCCTTTCGTGGCGTGAGGTAGTTACTGTACTCGCGCAGAAAGTGTATTTCGGGAGGGTCGCCAGCTTGTTCCGGCATGTTCGGTGGAGTGGAGAGGCGACGCTCAATCTCCTGTATACCGATACTTTGGTGGTGCATCCAGCCCATGAGCCAGCCGCCAATGTAGCCGCCGCCGGAGACCGTCGAGACGTAGTCGAGCGATCGCAGCAGCTTCTTTTTCGCCAGGGCTTGCAGCACGCCGAGGTTGAAGGTCGCGCTACGAATGCCTCCGCCTGAAAAAGCCAAGCCGATTAAGCTCTTCTCGGCGGAGGGCCGTTCCGGATTTTCCCCGAGCCGCAAGCTTCGCGAGGTTTTCACCTGCTTCAGCTCCAGCTCGAGCACTTCGCGGATGGATGGTGAGGCCATTTTCTGCTCGCACGGCGGAAGTTTCCGCTGCTGCCCCAGGGGCCGGTGGTCGCTTTACCAGTAGTGAAGTCATGGCTGTTGCCGTTTCATCTCTCTGGACGTTCTTTTTCAATTACCAGGCCCGCATTTTCGCCTAACCTGAGGGAGAATCCCTCCCTCTCCCGTTGCACCGGAGGAACTAGGGCCCCAATTTCTGTTCTGGTCCGAAGGAGTTCCGGTTAACCTTGACTGAAGCACTGCTTCCCTCGTTGAGTGCATATCGTGTCCTACGAACACCTGCGCCGCAGCAGCCGCATCCCGAAAGAGCTCGCTATCCTTTTGACTGGAAGCGACCTGGATGGCAAAGGCTTCTCGGAAATGACCAAGACGGTGCTTCTGAGCCGCCACGGCGCCGGCATCATTTCCACTTATAAGCTCTCCGCTGAACAAGAGATCATCATTCGCTACCTCGATACCAATAAGGAAGCTCTGGTGCGCGTGGTCGGCCGCATCGGCTCCGAAGGCGAGATTTACACCTATGGCGTGGCCTTTGTGGATCCTTCGAATATCGACTTCTGGGGCATCGATTTCGCCCCGGTGTCCGAGAGGGAAAAGGCATCCCGCCGCGTGGCCCTGGAATGCGGCAACTGCAAAACGCATGAAACAGTGGAGCACAGCGACGTAGAAGCCGACG
The DNA here is from genome assembly GCA_963804545.1 of uncultured Acidobacteriota bacterium. Taxonomy (GTDB): domain Bacteria; phylum Acidobacteriota; class Terriglobia; order Acidiferrales; family UBA7541; genus Acidiferrum. The sequence continues at coordinate 39,493 of CAWDQW010000002.1, read as the reverse complement.
TTTTTCTGGTCAATGAGGGCATCGTCCGGTATTGCAAAGAGTGCGGGGATTCGACGCTTTGGAAGCGCTCTTCGGAGGTTGCGGAGGAGCAACCCGTGCTGGTCGCCGCGGGGCCAGTTGCCACAGTTTCCTCGTCCGAGGCAGCCGCGACCATCCCCACTCCGCCGGCTCCTCGAACTCCCGAAGCTTCTCGAAGCGCCCAACGTCCCTCGATTCTGGAGTCCTCCTCGGTCGCGCAAACTCCCTCGGCGTACAGCTCGTCCGCGGACCGCCCGGCCGCCGCGCCACTGGATAACCGCCGCAAGCACCCTCGCACCAAGGTAAGCTTCAAGGCCTCGATTCGCCGTTCGGGGTTCACCGACGACATCGTTACCTGCGAGGATATGTCTAAAGGCGGCTTGTGTTTCAAAAGCCGAAAAAAGTATTTTCAAGGAACCGACATCGAAGTTGCCGTTCCCTATTCGCCGGGCGCCAACGCCATCTATGTTCCCGCGCAAATCGCCTGGGTGGTGGAGATCACGAAAGACAAACTGTACAAATGCGGCGTAGCCTACCGGCGAGTCTCACGACCGTCTTAAAACATGCAGATGGGGACCTCGGAAACATTTGCGAAAGAACTAAGCGTCAGTTCCGATTAGGACAAGCGCTCCGCTGTTTCCAATAGAAACATAGTAAGGTCAGAAGATGCTCGCTGTGCCGTGCGGGTCCCCGGAGGACCGTCTGAATGGTGCAAATTAAGGGTTCGGCAATCAAGGAAACCGTCGACCAGATCAAGCGCCGCTCCGGCGACGCTGCCTTCCTGAAAATCCTCGAACTCCTCGACGACGAAACTCGAAAAGTCCTGGAAGGCGAGATATTCTCCTCCACCTGGTACTCGCTCGATCTCTTTACGCGCTTCCTCGAAATTGAAATCAAAGTGCTCGCGGACGGAAACGAGGAAATGGTCACGCGCGGTTCGGAGGCGGTCATCGAACGTCAGCTTCGCGGTATTTACAAAGCATTTGTGAAACTGGGCTCGCCCGAGTTTGTGATCAAGCGCATCGCCGCCGTGCACGCAACCTACTTTCAGGGCGTTCCCATCGAGGTTCAGATCCAGGGAAGTGGCAGGGCGGTGGTTAAATACACCGGCTTCGAAAAGCAGCACCGCATCATGGGATTCGCGATCGTCGGATTCTTCAAGAAAGCGCTCGAGATTTCCGGCGCCAAGGATGTGGTTATCTATTTCTCCATCCCGATCGAAGAAGGCAAGAGCTATTCCGAGCTTTCCATCGCGTGGAAGTAAGCGGGGGACGGGTCTCGCGTACAATAGAGCGATGGCCATGTCTGAACTTTGGCGAAACACTCGCCGCCCGTTACTTCTGCTGGTTTCCCTCTTACTCGTCTCGCAAAATCCGGCTCGGGCGCAGGAGCAGCCGCAAGGCGTCATTCGCGTCGGCGTGAATTTGGTGCTGTTGGATGCGACGGTGAAGAACAAGTCCGGCCAAATCATGGCCGACCTGAAAAAAGAAGACTTCGAAGTGCGCGAAGATGGCGTCGCGCAAAAGCTGGATGTCTTCAGCCGCGACGAATTGCCTTTGGAAGTCGCGCTGGTGCTGGATTTGAGCGATTCGATCGGCCCATTCCTCGGCCCGCTGCGCGACGCCGCGACCACGGCCCTCGCGGCGCTTAAACCCGACGATGAGGTCGCGCTCTTTACCTTTTCCACGGAAGCCGAATTACGCGTGCCCTTCACCAAAGACAAAACCGAGATTGCCAAGCAGATCAATTTATTCCACGCGGGCGGCGCCACGAATATTAACGATGGCATCTTTCTCGCTTCGCAAACGCTTCTCACAAGGCCGCCCACCGGCCGCCGCGTGATTATTCTGATTAGCGATGACGTGGGCACGGATGCCGGCGGGCAGGGCACGCACGACATCGTGACCGAAGCCATCGCCGCGGACGTCGTCCTCTATAACCTGAAAATTCCAGGGTACAACCCGCCGCAAACTTTGTTCTACGCCAGCATGATCCCCGGGCTGGTGAACATTCGCAAAGTGATGGACCAAACAGGGGGCGAGCTCTTCGACGTCAAGGACGTGGCACATCTGGATCCCGTCTTCCGCGCGCTGATTCAGCGCATCAAGACGCGCTACACGCTCGGGTATTACACAAACGCGAGCGCGGCGCTCGGCAAACCGCACAAACTCGATGTTCGCCTGGCTTCCTCTTTCGGAAAAAAGGGCAAGGATTACGTAGTGCTCTCCAAAAACGGCTTCTACGTTCACTGAAAATGCCTGAGTAGGCTGCGTCGGGAGGTTTGTACTTCCCTTGCGGGGCGAGAAGGGAGAGCGGGGTGGGTTACGGCACGTCGTGCCATGGGACGAATTCGTCGGGACCCCATTCGGCGCCCATATTGTCGTCCGTGATCGTGGGGTAACGGCTCAGCCGGGGCCGCAGAGTGGCGGAAGTTTCCAATCCAACGTAGGTGGCAGGCGCGTTGAGAGTGTCTGCCAGCGAGAGGAATTTCGCGAGCGCTTCTTGAGCGCCAGCGTCATCCTGGGGAAATAAGAGCCGGCCATCGATTCGGAAATCGCGAAGTTGGCGCTCCCAGCGGGCTTTGTCGACAACAATGGGCGAATCGCTGACCATCAGAAAATTGATAACCCGCAACCCGTACGGAAATTCGCGAAGAGCGGTGGCCATGGAGTCGAAGGAACCTGTCGAATTGAAATAATAGATGCCCCCGGGATTCAAGTGCCGGTGAACTATCTGGAAGAATTCCTTCGAGAGCAAGCTGGAGCTGTGGTCGCGCCAATGATAGGTGGTGTTCACAACGATAAAGTCGTAACGCGCTTCCGGATGAGCAATGAGCCAGCGGCGCCCATCGTCGATGTGCAGGATCAATTTGGGGCTCTCCAAAAGCGACTGCACAATCGGATATTTGGGAATCAGCTTCAGGTAGCCTGGATTGATTTCGACCACCTCCAGCGATTCCACTTCCGGACTGCTGGCGAAGACTTGCCCCCACGAGCCCGAAGCAAGCCCGATCATGAGCATGCTTTTGGGCGCGGGATGAACGGCGCCCACAAAAAATGCACGAATAGTTGCGTTGGCGTCGTTCTGCGGATCTACGCGGAAGTAGCCATCGTAAACGGAGCCTCCAAACACGGCCCCATCATGGGTGACGCAGATGACGCCATTGCGGTTTTCCACGACGTGAGCGAACGCACCCATCTCCGGATACATTCCGCCAAACGCGAGCTTTTCATACAGAAGAGCGTACTGGCGCGGCGCTGCCAAAACCAATGCCAGCGCGGCAATCGCCAGAGACGCGGCCCAGAGCGGCGGCCAGCGAAAGTGCAATCCCCGCTGGCTGAGTATGAGGACGCCGGTCAAAATGGCGGAAATTCCCAGCAGCAACGCAATCTGGCGCAGGCTGAAATACTGCATCAGCACAAATCCGATGCCGAGACTGCCCGCCACGGCGCCCAGGATATTGGACACGTAGATCAGGCTTACGCCGCGTCCGGCTTGCTCGCCGGGGTTTACAGCTAGTTGGCACAGCAGGGGCATGACCGCGCCTATGAGCGCCGCAGTCACAAAAAAGAGCGGTGCGCTCGAAAGATAAGGAATCCTGCGCCCCATCAGAGAGGCCACCAGCGGGGGCAGATAACAGGATATGGCTCCAGCGACGATCATCATTACGCCAATGACTTGAACCACGCGTTTTGGGCTTGCGTCGTGAGTGAAATGCTCGGCGAGGTACGATCCGCCAGCAACACCACCAAGAAAAGTTGCGAGAAGGAGAGAAAACGCGGGAGCTCGATCCATCGATGCGATCGAGAAGACGCGGAACCACTCAATCTCGAAACCGAGAGAGATGCAACCCGAGAGTCCGGCTAGAAACATGGCCATTGGCAGAGTAATGGCGGGCGCGAACCGGGCAGTTGCCTGGCTGTCAGTGGCGCTCTGTGAGTTCGTCGCGCGGCGGCTTCGTCCGTAAAGGAATGCCGTTAAGCCAACAATCACGTTCAGAAGGGCGGCGATTCTGACGGCGCCAGAGAGACCATAGTCCCGTAGCAGAAAACGGGCACAGAGGTAGCAGGCCATCGCGGAACCGAGCGTATTCACAAAATAGAGGCGCGAGACGGAAAGCCCCACTCGACCAGAACGCCCGACCAGATGCTCCACCAGCAGCGGAAGTGTTGCGCCCATGAGCATGGTAGGCAGCAGCAGGAGCAAGAGGCTGAAGAGAATCACATGAAGCAGACTCGAGCCGGCGGTAAAGGATGCCGCCCAATGGAAAATCCGAAGGGAGAGAATGCCGAAAATGGCCACGCCCATTTCGCAGGCGCCAAAAAGCAGAATGCCGTGCCTCGGAAACCGCGCGGACAAGCGGCCGCCGAGAAGGCTGCCGAGGCCCAGCCCCAGCATGAAGGCGCTCACCACCACGGCAACCGATTCGACGTTGACTCCGTAGATCGAGAAAAGCGCCCTTTGCCAAACCACCTGGTAAATGAGGGCCGGCATGCCGGACGCGAAAAAGAGAGCGCTCAAGAGCAGCGATTCCCACCGATGGGCCGATTTATCAAACACGAACACAGCCGCCGCGAAGAGCAGCAAGTCGATGAGCAAGAGCCCTAGCACCGGATGAATGAGCATGTTCGTTGAGGGGCCTCTCCAAAATGGCCCGCGGGACGGATGGGCCCGCACAGTGTACGAAGTATGAGGTGAGCGGAAGGGATCGCGAACGAGGATGAGAACTTACGTTGCGTAATGCCTAATATCTGGCGCGCGGCAACGGGCAGCCTGAACGTTTACCGCTGTTTGTGGCGTTTGACTTTTCGCCGCAAGAGGACGCAGCGCTCCGGAATAACCCGCACAAGCTCAGGCGAAACGCATTCGTGCGGAGTGCTTCACTCTCGCTTTAGCCTGCCAGCCCCCGATCAACACATCCATCCCGAAGCCCGAAGCGGGCGCGCAATTCGCGGCGGCCGGCTGCGGTTATGGCCAAAGCTCTGCTGTCGAGCTCCTGGATCACCCACTTTCGTCTCAAGGCCAGGCTTAGCAGGGCTGCGCCGACCGCGCCGCCTATATGTGGCCGCCGCTCGCTCCAGTCAACGCAGGCGTACGCGAAGCGGCGCCGCAGCGAGCGCATCGACGCAACATCAACCCCAAGAGACTCGAAGGCCTTCGTGCCACTCCTCGTCAGAGTGTAAGCGCTAGCGGCGTCCGGCTCGGCGGAATCGCGTGGCCTGGCCGACAGCCAGCCCATGGCTTTGAGGCGGTCATGCAGCGCGACGCCCAACGTGCCCGCGATGTGATCGTAGCAAGTGCGGGCGGCGCGCAAACGGTTCGGCGTGTTCGGCACGAAAACGTCGCGCGTCCCACCTGCGAGCACGCTCAAAGCTTCGAGAGCGGCGGCAACGTGCGCGCCGGCCAGGCGGTAATAGCGATGTTTGCCCTGCGCGAGGACTTTCACCAATCCCAGGGCCTCCAGGCGGTGCAGGTGCACGCTTGCGGTAGAGGGAGTCACTTGAGCGACGATTGCGAGTTCGGTGCTCGTTCGCGCGCGTCCATCGTCGAGGCAGAAGAGCATGCGCGCCCGCGCCGGCTCGCCGATGGCGGCGGCTATTTTGAGACGTCGGCGTCCGCGCGATCTTCGACATCCATACTTTGATGCTAGACGAAGTGTTCTCGCATGGCAAGCGCCATACTGCCGCGTATGCAGCCACCAATGCCTCCCAGCGACCGGTTGAGCCGCCGCGAAGCCATCAGCGGCGTGGTCGCCACGGTGGCCTCGCTCACTCTTGGCTGCGAAGCGCTTGGCGGCCCGCCCACGAAAGGAATGCCGATGAAGATTCTGTGCGTAATCCGGTATCAGATCGATCCGTTTCAGCGAGACGCCTTCAAGAAGTACGCCGAGAATTGGGGCCGCATCATTCCTCGCTGCGGCGGGCACCTCGCCGGCTATTTTCTGCCGTATGAGGGGACGAACGACATCGCCTGGGGGCTAATCGCCTTCGACAGCCTGGCATCCTACGAAGCGTACCGCACGCGTCTGAAAATGGATCCGGAATGCCGAGAAAACTTCGCCACTTCGCAAGCAAAGAGATTCATCCTTCGCGAAGAACGAAACTTCGTCGAACTAGTCGACGGGACCTTCAACATCCCTCCGGCTCTGCCTCCTGCTCCCTGATCACGCGATGGCAGAACCATTTTCCTGTTGACATCCCACAGGGCTTGGGGGATACTCCTGTGGACATACCACAGGAGGGCGCATGGGCGGCGACAAATCCGAAATTCTTCAGGGCACGCTCGATTTGATGGTTTTGAAGACGCTCGAAACCATGGGTCCGCTGCATGGCTATGGCATCGCCCGCCGCATCGAGCAGATCAGCGAAGAAGCGCTGCAAATCAATCAAGGCACCATCTATGCTTCCCTGGTGCGCTTAATGCAGAGGGGCTGGATTTCGGGCGCCTGGGGAACCTCGGACAACAATAGAAAAGCGAAGTTCTATTCCATCACCCGCGCGGGGCGCAAACAGTTGCATACCGAAGCGCGAAATTGGGAGCGCATTTCCGGCGTCATTGGCCGCGTGCTGGGCATGGCGGAGCGGGGGTAATCCGATGCTTACCAAGTTAAAAGCGCTCGCTTCGCGGATTCGCGCGTGGCTTTCGCCGCGGCAGGTCGATCAAGAGTTCGAGTATGAGCTGGACGCGCATCTCGACATGCTCGCGGAAGAAAATTTGCGGAGAGGCATGGCGCCGGAAGAAGCGAGACGCGCCGCTCGGGTGCGCCTGGGAGGCCACACACAGCTTACGGAAACCAACCGCGAACTTCGGGGATTGCCTGTGCTCGAAACTTTTTTTCAGGACACACGCTTCGCGCTTCGCATGCTGCGCAAAAATCCCGGCTTTACCGCGGTTGCGATCCTCACCCTGGCGCTCGGCATCGGAGCAAACACGGCTATTTTCAGCGTCGTTTATGCCGTGCTCTTGAAGCCGCTGCCTTTTACGAATCCAGAGCAGTTGTTCACCGCGTTTCAGGCGAACACGCAAAAAGGAATAGCGGAGACGGGTTGCGCGTATCTGAATTACGAAGAATGGCGTGCTCAGAATCATGTCTTTAGCGAACTTGCGGGTGTCGTAGCGCACCAGCTCACCCTGACCGGCCGCGGCGAGCCTTCCGTTGTGAATACGTCCGTTGTGACTCCGGAGCTTTTTGCACTTCTGGATGTGAAGCCACTGGCGGGACGCATCTTTTACCCTCAAGACGGCAAGCAGGGTGCGCCGCCCGTTGTTCTCGTGAGTGAAGTTCTGTGGCGGGGCCGGTTCGGCTCCGATCCCAAAATCATAGGAACTTCGATTGACCTGGACAAACGTCCTTTCACCGTGGTTGGAATCATACCCGCCGCCTTTCGCACTCCTTTTTTCAACACCAAGCAGGAAGTCTGGATCCCGCTCGTTCAGGACCCTGTCTTTAGCAAGTTCATGCCTCAGCGGGGCGTACACCTTCTGCCAGTCATAGTGCGACTGAAGGCTGGCGTTTCCGCGGCGCAGGCGCAGGCGGAGATGGACGCCATCAGCGGGAGGCTGGCCGCGGAGTTTCCCGCGGAGAACAGCGGTTGGACGGTCCGCCTTGTGCCGCTGCAAAAAGAAATTGTGGGAGACGTAAGAACCGAACTGCTGGTGCTGCTGGGCGCCGTGGGCCTGGTGCTGTTGATCGCTTGCGCCAATATCGCCAACTTGCTTCTTACACGCGCGACCTCCCGCTCGAGAGAGATTGCTGTTCGGAATGCGCTTGGCGCCGGACGAGTCCGCATCATCCGCCAGTTGCTCAGTGAAACCGCGTTGCTCGGTGTGCTTGGCGGAGCTGTAGGAGTAGCTCTCGCTTACTGGGGCGTTGAGGCCTTGAGCTCGCTCCTGCCGTCCAATTTGCCGCAGATGAACCCCATTCGCGTCGACTATTTTGTCCTGGGGTTTGCGCTTCTCCTTTCTGCTATCGCAGGTGTGGTTTTTGGTTTGGTTCCCGCCATGTCCGCAGCCAATGCGGATATACAGACCACCCTTCGCGAAGGCGCCCGCTCAGGCGAAAGCCGCAACCGCCGCCGTGCGCGCAGTTTCCTGGCCGTCGCGGAAGTTTCGCTCGCCATGGTTTTGCTGGTGACAGCGGGTTTGCTGTTGCGCAGTTTTGCCAGGCTCACCTCGATCAGTCCCGGGTTTGACGCCCAGAACATCGTGAAGGCGGATATCTCGCTTCCACAATTCAAGTATTCCACGCCGCAGCAGTGGGCCGCATTTTCCGAAGAATTGCTGACAAGAATCCACTCAGATCCTGGATTGCGGGATTCGGCGGTGGCCGTTCCCCGGCCGATCGCTGACAGCAACGTCAAACTGCCGTTCGATATCGTCGGCAACCCGCCTTCGTCTGCGGGAGCATCCCGGACGGCGAGCTATGTTTCGGTCAGTCCGGATTATTTTCGCGTGATGGGGATTCCGCTGTTGGCCGGGCGAGTCTTCAATCAGCGCGACATCTCCACCGCGCCCGCCGTTTCGATGATCAGCGAAGCAATGGCGCGGACTTATTTCCCAAATCAAGACTCCATCGGAAAGCAGATTACTTTTGGTTTTCCGCGAGGGAGTCGCGGAACCACGCGCGAAATCGTGGGAATCGTCGGCGATGTGCGCGACGCTTCCTTAGGCCAGAATCCCGGGCCAATGATGTACGTGCCATTTGCCCAAGCTCCTTTATGGGGCGCGAATCTGGTAGTAAAGAGCACGTTGAGCACATCGAGCCTGGCCGCCACGATTCGCCAGGAGGTACAGAGAATAGATAAAGATCTTCCCGTAACCGATGTCGCAAAAATGCCAGACCTGATCGACGCTTCAGTCGCGCAGCCCAGATTTCGCGTGTTCTTGCTCGGTCTCTTCGCGGTTATGGCGCTGGCGCTGGCCGCTACGGGAATTTTTGGTGTGATTTCCTATTCAGTCTCGCGCCGGACGAACGAGATCGGCATTCGCGTGGCGCTCGGAGCATCGCGCACCACCATTCTGAGCATGATCTTGCGCGAGATTCTAATGCTGACGCTCGCCGGCCTCGCCGTCGGACTCCCCTGCGCGCTGGCGGCTGCTCACCTTGTCGGCCACATGCTCTTCAACGTCTCGGCAAACGACCCGGCTACACTTGCCACAGTTGCGTTGGTTCTGGCGGCGGTTGCTCTTCTCGCCGGATACATCCCGGCGCGCCGCGCCATGCGCGTAGACCCTATGGACGCGCTTCGCTATGAATAGATTGTGTTGGCAGGGGCAAGGCTAGGGGTTCGCAAGGCCGCGATGCCTTCTTTTGTTGTTTGTTGAAGGTGTTTTTTTGCTCGCCCTCGAAGGAACTTACACGAAACCAAAAACACGCGGCGGCAATTTCGAAGAAGTGAGTCAATTGCTTACTGGTACTTTGCGACCACTTCTCCGTTTTCAATTTTCAGGTCGGAGATATCCGACGGCAGCTTTAGCTTCTCGCGATTTTCCGGCGACTCCATCATTTTCCGCACCGCCGCTTCCAGCGTCGCCTGCGGGATCGGCAGCGAACCGATCTGGCCGCTCACCGGTTCAAACCTCAGAAAACCATTGTCCGCGCCCAGCTTGCCCACGAGTTGCAGGGTCATGTCCTTGCCGTGCACATCGAACACCACGTAGGCCCGCACGTGGTCATCCACCAACTGCACCTTTACATCTTTGACGTTCGAGCGCATCTGCTCAACATCGTCCATCGTCGTCTGGTCAGGGTTCGGCGCCGCGTCTGGCGTAGCGGACGGAACCGCATTCCCTGCCCCGCTCGGCGCAGTACCATTTGCCGGAAGGACCAAGTGCGACGCCAGATAGGAGTTCAGCTCCGTTTCGGTCATGTGCAGTGTGGCAGGCTGCCCTTGCGCCACGGACTGCTGGACATCCTGGAATTTCTGCTCGGCACGGGCGGCGGCCTCCGGCGTCGTCGTTACCACCGGCGGAGCCGGCTTATGTAGCAATAAAATCAATACGATAAGGGCGCAGGCATAAACCGTCCAGCGCACGATGCGAAAGATCAGCATTAGCGTGCTGATTTTGGAAGGTTCGGAAGGAACTATGGGGCTGCCCCCAGGCGGGTTGGCGTTAACTGGCATGACTTACTCCTTGCACTTCTGCCCCCATATGTTGGATGTGCGTTCCGGCCTCTAAGTTTCGTGTTTTCAGCGCTCCAACTGCCCGGGCGAAAACTTTCCACGCGCGGGGAGGCACTTCTTCCTTGCCGCCTTTAACCCTAGTGCTGGCTTGAGGTTGCGCCAAGAGAACCAAAGTACTCGCGGCACAAACTCGGCACCTGACCTCTTGTCCCTGTCCGGTATCGGCCTTACTCTCCCCGAGGAGGCTTTCATGCTGCGCAAACTCTGCCGACTTTTCGTCTTGTTGCTTCCGATCGCAGTCTTAGCCCAAGAGGCGCAGCCGCCAGACGCTTCGCCTGAGCGCCGTGAGCCTTCCGCCGCGGCGCCTGCCGCGCAAGAACGGCCGAAAGGTAGGCCGCGCATCGGCGTCGCGCTCGAGGGCGGAGGTGCGCTCGGCTTGGCGCACATCGGCGTGCTCGAATGGTTCGAGGAACACCACATTCCGGTGGACTATGTCGCCGGCACGAGCCTGGGCGGTTTGGTGGGCGGCTTTTACGCTACGGGCATGTCTCCGGCGAAATTGCAAAAATTAATCGCGGGAGTGGACTGGAATGCCGTGCTCGGGGATGCCACACCTTACGAAGATCTTTCCTACCGGAGAAAGGAAGATCAGCGGGCGTATCCCAACGCTTTCATTCTGGGATTGCGGAACGGCCTGTCGCTTCCCGCGGGATTGAATTCAGGCCACCAGATCGGCTTATTGATCGACCGGATTACGCTTCCTTACTACAAATTGGGATCGTTCGATGCTCTGCCAACGCCGTTTCGCTGCGTGGCAACCGACATTGTAAGCGGCAAGCAAGTGGTCTTCGAGAAAGGGTCGCTGGCGGAGGCGTTGCGCTCGACGATGTCGATTCCGGGGGCATTCGCGCCCGTGGTCGACAAGGACCGCGTGCTGGTGGACGGCGGCCTCGTAAACAACTTGCCGACGGACGTCGTCAAGCAGATGGGCGCGGACATTGTGATTGCCGTGCATCTGGACACCAAACCCCTGGAAGCCGCGGACATCAAGTCTCTCTTTACGGTGCTGGAACAATCCGTTCGCGTGGTGGTGGCGGAAAGCGAAGTGCGCGGCCTGGCGCGCGCCGACGCCGTAGTGAGTGTGCCTCTGGGAGGATTTACTTCGACCGATTATAAAAAGCACGCCGCGATCATGCAAAAAGGTTATGAGACCGCCGAAAGCAAAGCCACGGTGCTGGAAAAGTTCGCGCTCGGCGACGCGCAATGGGCGGAATACGTGCGGGATCGCGAAGCACGGATAAAAACGCTGGCGCCGGTGCCGCAATTCATCAAAGTGGAGGGCGCTGACACCGCGCAGCAAACGGAGAGCATCGAGCACTACCTGGCGCCGCTCGCAGGAAAACCCCTGGATTCGGACAAGCTCGATCAGGCGCTTACGCGGCTTACCGGCGTGGGCCGCTATGACACCGTGGGTTACCGCCTGACGGAGCGCGACGGGCAACAAGGGCTGATGATTCTGGTAAGCGAGAAGAACGATGCGCCGCCCACCATTCAGCCGGCTTTCGAGGTGGATGGCTCAGCTAGCGAAGAAGTGGGATTTACAATGGGCGCGCGGCTGACCTATTTGGATGTGGCGGGATTTCGCTCTGAATGGCGCACGGATTTTCTTTTCGGAAACACGTACGGCTTGGATAGCGAGCTGTACCGGCCATTCACGTCGGTGAGCAAATGGTTTATAGCGCCGAACGGCACGGCAAGCACGCGGGTCTTTAAGATCTATGAAAAGGGCAATCCCCTTGCGGACTACAAACTGGGCCAAGCCGGCATCGGCATGGACGTGGGCTACGGATTCAACCGCTTCAGCGAGCTGCGCTTTGGCTACGAAGTGGGCTATCTCGACGCAAATCTGCGGCTGGGCACGCCGGTGTTTAATTCGGTGAGTGGGCGCACAGGCGCCGCGAAACTGCATTACCTCTTCGATCACACGGATAGCCCGGTGATTCCGCGAAGCGGTGTGCGTTCCGAAACGACCTTCCGGTGGTTTGACACAAGTCCCGGCACCACGAGCGCATTTCCTTCCCTTCAAACGAATTTTGAATATTTTCAACCGGTCTCGGAGTTAGGCTCCGTTTTTGTGGATGGGGAAGGCGGGACGACGTTTGGCTTTAACAACACCGGAATTCCGCAATTCTTTTTGGGCGGGCCGCTAACGCTCAGCGCTTACGGCTTGAACGAACTGCAAGGGGATCAATACTACTTATTCCGGGCGGGCTATTTGCACGATCTGTGGATCTTGCCGCCGCTGGTGGGGAAAAGAGTCTTTGTGATCGGTTCCTACGAGTTCGCAAAAATGTACGGCGCCCCCAACGAAAGCAAGTTCCCCAATGATTTTGCCGCCGGCCTCCTGGCGGAAACGGTGATCGGCCCGCTGTTTGTAGGCGCTAGCGCGGGCGATTCCGGCCATCGCAAGTGGTTCTTCCAACTCGGCCGCGTGTTCTAAGCGGCGTTGTTGTCATGCGAATGTCCAGGCTGCACCAGCTGCTCCGCACGTCGCTCGCGTCGAAAGTGAATTGAATTCTAGGCCCGCCCATTCATAACGGGATACGTGGCACTCGGGATTGCCTTTGAATTTATCGTTTGTACCGCTCGTCCCGACAGCTTCTCAGAACATTATTATTTTTTCACAGAGAGAAGGCCGTCCCCCGCCGCGCGATACTCCGAGTAGGTGAGGATCCTGTCGAGTTCGAGGCTTTTTAGAAAAAGGATTTTGGCACTTGCACGCACTTCAAGGCGTTTTGGCGCCCACACGGCGTCACCGAGACAAGTCTGCTCAAGGACGATGTGCGAACCACGCTGCACGCGGGCCACGAACAATCCCATCGAGAAAGACTGAGTTACCTCGCCATCGATTTTGACCCAGCCGAAGTCCTGCTTGTCGACCCAGAGCTTCCCTTGCACCCTGGAGAGCAGCTTGCCGTACTTTCCGCTGGCGTGATAGCCAGGATGCGGCACGGCCTCTAGCACATAGGTTGACCTGCCCGCTAGGGTCTCTTCGCCGACGAGACGAAAGTCGAAGGCCTCGAGGAGGACGTGGAGGAAAGATCTGTTTTCCTGGTCCTTGCGGAGCCGCTCAGCTTGCTCCTCTGGCGTTTCGTGCTTCAGTTTCTCGGCATCCTGGGCGCTTTTTTTCTGATCCTCGGCAGATGGAACCTGGCCATTGTGTTCCATGAGCTGCTCAAAACGGATGCCGTTGACGAGCGTCATTCTCGTGACATCGATGTTTTCCGATTGCACTTTTCCTTCCGAGTCCAGGCGCCGATCTTCATCGCGTTCCATATAGACGTACCCGTCGCGCGCTTGCCAACTGTGCTCGGCCGCCACGAGGGATTGACCTACGATCTGCCGGGCGTCCACGACGTTTGTAGGATTCAGAGGTTTGTCCGATCCCTTGTTTTGCGCGAAAACCGCGGAGGAGGCCGCAGCCGCTATCAAGAGTGCGCCGATTCGGAATTTGGTTAGCAGTTCCATTTTGATTCGGATCCGAGCGGGACTAGGACCAAGTGATACGGGATACAGAAATACACTAACGCGATGACAGTCGGGCGTCTGTGCGAATAGGAACAGGCCTAAGGGAGAGCGCATGAGGATAGTGAGGCGAAGTGCGAGCCTTGCTCCGCAACTCCACTCGCTAGTACCAGTTCCTCGCGTTGGCTGCTAAGGTCGCCATTTTGACGGCTTGGGGATCATCTGAGGCTTTCCCTTCCGCGATGTCAGCTGCGGTGATCGGAGAGGCCGGCTTCCTACCCGGTTATCTGTGAAAAGTGTCCTTGCGGACGGAAATTGCCCCTCGGAACGACGGCTAGCGCTTTTTTGCGGGTGCTTGTTCGCCTCCGCAGCATCGCGCGGCGATTCCTGGTCCATCCATCCAAGTCAATCCTCAAGCCAGGGCGCACTTTCAAATGGAAATTATTCCCTAGTGCGCGGCGGCGGAGAATTCGCGCGAGCTGGCGATAGCAGACCACACGATTCGCTCCGCTTCGGCGGAATCAGGCGGGCACGCGATATAGTCGAAGGCTCCGGCTTGGAGAGCAGCGAGATAATGATCCCATTCGGCGAAACGCGAAAGCACAACGACTGGCGTGGGCTTCGCTGCCGAGACTACGCTGCGGAAATCACCATCCGGCAGAGTGTCGTCGCAGAACACCACGCCGAAGTTCTGCGTGGTCATAAAAATTCGCGCTTCGTCAAGTTTCCTGCAGCAGATGGAGTTGAGACCACACCTGACCATTGCTGCGTGAATCCTTTCATGATGTTCTTTCTCAGGAGAGATGACCAAAACCTGATTGGCGCTGGGCATGTCTTCTTCCTTTCTTTTTGAGGGTTCGGAAAAAACGGCCGCACCGCGTGCGGCCCATCCTGCCTCGCTCGGATAGACTGTTTTCGACCCGCCCGGAAGCGGTTCCGAACAAGAGGCTAATCTCCGACGGCCGATCCGACGGCCGGCTGGCGAAAGAGAAGCACCCTATCAAGAGGATTTGCGCACGGCTGTATAAAATTGAACAGCGCGCTTCCTTGGGAACCCCTAATCTGCCCTATGGTACGGCGAGAAAGAGCGACATTGGCCGAGATCCAGGGCTGGGTCGGGCGATATCCCTCTTCTCGTCGTGCTCCTCAAGTAACCCTTTGGATTCAAACGCGCCGGGAAAGTGGAATCCGTTCAGTAATTTAGCCAGCTTATATCTAGTAATTGTGCGAAATGGGACTATATGCCTTCCATCCCTGTGCCAGGATGAGTGCATGCGGCATAAGAAAGCAAAAAGAAAACCTCTCGACACGACCCGTATACTAGTCAAAGAAGAAATGGCGAGGCCTCGGATGGCCAAGTCCGCAAGGATCATGGAACGGAATCTGGAGGCTGGCCGAATTGTAGTACCGCCCCGCACCACCATGCCGGGAACGGTCGACAAAATCATTCCGTCGCGGCGCGGGAGCCAGACGGAAAAGGCGCAGATTGGCGTGGACAAGGCCACCCGGCGCTATCGAAATCTTCGCATCGAAAATTCGTTGACAGACGAAAACGGCGACGAAGTAAAGCTAAAGAAGGGTTCGCACGTTGAGGTAACCGTCGCCGCTGAAGGTGAGACGTCTACGGCGAAAATTATGAGGGACTACTAGCTAGTCCGGCGTGGGAGAGCCTGAAGGGGCTTTAGCCGGTCAAATGCGTCGAGGTTTCATCGGCCCGCCCCTGCATGGCCGAGTCCGTGAATCAGCGGTCTGACTTGTCAATTGGCTGTTTGCGTCCTCGCGGGGCGGCTCGGGCCCAGAAGCAATCCTGTTCTCTACGGAAGTATGCGCTTGACAAACATCTTCAACCGCTTGACCTTCGGCTTCCGGCGCCCGAATTGTGACCGCGGACCACGCCTACTTGCCACTCACGGGGGCTTCGCCTGAAGGGGTGTGAAAATGCCAGACGAAGAGTGGATCAAAACACTTGCAGACGGGAGAAAGGTGAAATTCATCTACCAGGAACTGCCTGAAGACGGCGCATTTATCACCGCGCAGATTGCTGGTAATGAAGTGGTGTATTCGATCATATTGGCAAAAGCAAGAAATCCGCTAAGCCGTGAAGAAGTGGAAAGCCGTTTCAAGGGCGAGCTTTCGAAGAAGTAGTGGTGCCCGATTTGCGGCGCGATCGGCGAGGCGCCCGATGCAACCCTTTGTGGCGGCAATCCGGCAAGCGCTCTCTTGACTAGAAGACTGCGGTTGCACAATATATCCGCTGTTGGTGTCTGTATGCGGGCATCCAAGACCTCCAAGAAAATCAAGGCTCCTACAAAGCTCAAGCAGAAGCACGCTTTTGACGCCCAGGCTTTTCTCGATTCCGCCGGTGTGGCCAGAAGAGTTAAGGAGTTTAGGCCGGCGGAGCTCGTCTACGCCCAGGGCGCTGCCGCCGAGAGCGTGATGTATCTGCAAAGCGGCGGCGTGAAGCTGACCGTCGTAAATGAAGTCGGCAAAGAAGCGGTCGTGGCTATCCTAGGACCGGGCGATTTCTTTGGGGAAGGGTGCCTGGCAAGCCAATCCGTTCGGTTTGGAACGGCTACCGCGATTGCGCCCACGACCGTGCTCGTCATTGAGAAAAGTGAGATGTTTAAGCTGCTGCATGAGGAGCATGACCTTTCCGACCGGTTCATCAGGTTCATGCTGGCACGAAACATTCGAATCGAGGAAGACTTGATCGATCAGCTATTCAACTCCAGCGAGAAGCGTCTCGCCCGCACTCTTCTGCTGCTTGCGCGTTACGGCAAAGAGGACCAGCCCCACGGGTTGCTTCCCAAGGTGTCACAGGAAGTGTTGGCAGAAATGATCGGCACAACGCGCTCGCGCGTCAACTTCTTCATGAACAAGTTCCGGAAGCTGGGCTTCATCAAATACAACGGCGGCCTGCAGGTCAACGCTTCTCTCCTGAGCGTCGTGCTGCACGATTAAGCTGCGTAGCCGATTTCTTGTGGCCGGCGCGGGAATTCTCTTACAATCAATGCGCGTGGGCTGCGGGTTCCGATGTGCACCATGCCATCACGCCCGGGGAAGGTTATGCTGAAACTTATGACTGCTTTTATTGCATCCGGCGCCATAACACTGGGCGCTGTTTCCGCACCCGCGACGGCCGCCGATGAAAAATTCGGGCCGTCGAATCCGTTTTATGCGCCGAGTACCCTGCCGTTCCACGCGCCGCCTTTCGACAAAATCAAGGATGACGACTATCAGCCGGCCATCGAGGCAGGCATGGCCGAGGAACTCGCCGAGATTCAGACGATTGCCGACAATCCGGCGCCGCCCACCTTCGAGAACACGCTCGTAGCCATGGAGAAGACCGGGCAGCTCTTGCAGCGGGCGCTGGAGGCGTTCGGCGGCGTGACCGCGGCGAATACCAATCCCGCACTGCAAAAAGTGCAAGCGGAGGAAGCGCCGAAATTGGCGGCGCATCAGGATGCCATCGTCCTGAACGCCAAACTTTTTGCACGAGTGGCTGCCGTCTACAAGCAACGCGAATCGCTCCATCTTGATCCCGAGTCGCTGCGCGAGCTTCAGGTTACCTACGACGACTTTGTGCGCGCGGGCGCAAAACTCTCGGACGCCGACAAAACGGAGCTGAAGAAGTTGAACGAGAAGATCGCCACGCTCTCGAATGACTTCTCAACAAAGCTCCTGGAAGCCACGAAGAACGGCGCCTTTGCGACCACGGACAAGGGCGCGCTGGCCGGCTTAAGCGACTCGCAGCTCGCCGCAGCCGCGCAAGCCGCGCAAGGCCGCAAACAAGATGGCTACGTGCTCCCGCTTCAGAACACGACGCAGCAGCCGGAGCTTGGCTCGCTAGCGGATCCGCGCGACGCGTGAAGCTATCTTCGAGAAATCCTGGAACCGCGCCGAGCGCGGCGATGCCAACGACACGCGCGACCTCATCTCGCACCTGGCGCAGCTGCGCGCGCAGCGCGCACAACTGCTCGGCTATCCCAACCACGCGGCGTGGAAGCTGGGCGACCAGATGGCGAAAACGCCGGAAGCCGCGTTGAAGTTCATGGATGCGCTTGTTCCTGGCGCGACGGCGAAGGCCGCGCGCGAGGGCAAGGATATTCAGGATCGTCATCGACGCGCAGAAGGGCGGCTTCAAACTCCAGCCGTGGGACTGGGACTTCTACGCCGAGCAGGTGCGCAAGGCGAAATACGATTTGAACGACGCGGAGGTCAAGCCCTACTTCGAGCTAAACAACGTGCTCGAAAACGGCGTCTTCTACGCCGCCCATCAGCTCTACGGAATCACATTTAAGGAACGCAAGGACATTCCGGTCTATCAGGCGGACGTTCGCGTCTTCGAAGTCTCGGACACGGACGGCAAGCCGCTGGCGCTCTTCTATTGCGACTATTTCAAGCGCGACAACAAGAACGGCGGCGCCTGGATGGATGTCTTCGTGAACCAGTCGAAGCTGCTAGGCAACGCTGCCCGTGGTCTACAACGTCGCCAATCTGCCGAAGCCCGCGCCGGGCGAGCCTGCGCTCATCAGCTTTACCGATGTGACCACCATGTTCCATGAGTTCGGCCACGCGCTGCACGGCATGTTCGCGAACACGAAGTATCCGAGCCTCTCGGGCACCGCGACTGCGCGCGATTTCGTCGAGTTCCCTTCCCAATTCAACGAGCACTGGGCACTCTATCCCGAGGTCTTCAACCACTACGCCAAGCACTACAAAACGAACTCACCCATGCCCGCCGAGTTGGTCGCCAAGATCCGAAAAGCAGCCGACTTTTAACCAGGGCTACAAGCTGACGGAATTGGTTGCCGCCGCCGAGCTTGACATGCAATGGCACACGCTTCCGGCGAGCGCCCCGCTTCAGCAGCCGGACGTGTTCGAGAAAGCGGCGCTCGAGAAGACGCATCTGCTGATCGCGACTGTGCCGCCGCGCTATCGCTCCAGCTATTTCAGCCACATCTGGGCACTCGACTACTCCGCCGGCTACTACGCCTATCTCTGGGCGGAGATGCTCGATGATGATGCCTATCAATGGTTCGAAGACCATGGCGGCCTGACGCGCGCCAACGGCGACCGCTTCCGGCAAATGGTGCTCTCGCGCGGCAACACGGAGGACCTCGGAAAGATGTACGCGGCCTGGCGCGGCAAAGAGCCGAGCGTCCAGCCGATGCTGAAAGACCGCGGCTTGCTGGAGCCCGCACCCTGAGTCGTTTCACCCTGTCGCGAGCGCGCCGGATAGGTGTAAACTGAGCGTGTTTTGGGGGCAAGAAAGAAGTTCTGCATGAAGCGAATCGCTATTTTCACACTTCTGGCCGCTTTGACGATTGGCTGGTCGTTACCAGCCAAAGCGCAGAGCCCCGGCGTCGCCGCATACGCCCGCAATTCCCGCGAACGCGATAAGAAGATGGCCAAGCAAGAGAATAAGCGCCTGAAGAAGGCCTCCAAGAAGCAGCGAAAAGCGATGAAGAAGTACGCGAAATCCCGGCGCAAGGCCACCAAAAAAGAGAATCGCCGCGGTACCTATTGAGGCTTGAGACTGCTAGTCCGAGGATGGCGCGCGGCGCCCGTTGCCACACAAGTGGAGGCGCTTTGCCCGGCTGCACGGTTAATAGTGCTGGCCCCTGACCCTACCCCAATCTTCCCATTGTGAACATTCTGCCGAGTAATGTTCATTCCGCCGTAACAAATCTCCCATATAACCCTGCCTGACATGCCAGCATGGATTTCCGCAGGCTGGCTCTCGAGTCGAGAGTTCAGAGGAGAGTTATGTCCGCAACCGCACCTGCAACTATCCCCGAAACTGTACCCGCAGTGCCGCACGCATTGACAGAAAAGCTAAACAGAAAGCCCGGCCGGATCGGAATGCTGGCGTTTGGCGTGGTGCTGATCATTGGAGTGATCTTCATCGGCTATAGCCTTTCGCGCGATCTGGCCGGCCTCGAGCTGGGTTCGGCGCTGCCCTACATTCTCTTGGGCACGGCGCTCTTCGTGGCGCTGGGATTTGAATTCGTGAACGGTTTCCACGACACGGCAAATGCCGTCGCCACCGTCATCTACACCCATTCCATGGAGCCGCACATCGCCGTGGTGTGGAGCGGCTTCTGGAATTTCGCGGGCGTGGTGACCTCGTCCGGCGTGGTGGCCTTCACAATCATCTCGCTCCTCCCAGTGGAACTAATTTTGCAAGTTGGCAGCGGCGCGGGGTTTGCCATGGTCTTCGCGCTGCTCGTAGCCGCGATTCTCTGGAACTTGGGAACATGGGCGCTAGGGCTGCCGGCTTCGAGTTCGCATACTTTGATTGGATCGGTGATCGGCGTGGGCATTGCAAACCAGCTGATGCAGGGGCGCACCGGGACCAGCGGCGTGGACTGGGCGCAGGCGATCGGGATCGGAAAATCGCTGCTGCTCTCACCGGTGTTCGGCTTCGTACTCGCATCCCTTCTCTTTCTTTTCATGAAGGCGGTTATCAAGGACAAGCGGCTCTATGAAGCGCCCAAGGGAACAGAGCCGCCGCCGTTTTGGATTCGCGCCATGCTCGTTTTTACTTGCACAGGCGTGAGCTTTTTCCACGGCTCGAATGACGGCCAAAAGGGCATGGGCTTGATCATGCTCATCCTGATCGGCACCGTGCCTACCACCTATGCGTTGAACCACGCGGTGACCGCGCAGCAATCCCAGGACTTCGTCGCCGTGTCCACGCAGACAGCCGACGTATTGAATAAATACGTACAGAACAGCGCAGCGATCGGCGACCCGCGCGAAGATGTGACGGAATACATTCGGACGAAAGAGTTCAAGCCCAACACGATGCTTGCTTTGCGCGAGCTCGTGAACGGCGTCGGGACGGAAATGGCCATCTTCAAGGAGCTGTCGAAGGTGCCGCACACGCAGGTGCGCAACTTCCGGAATGACATGTATCTGGTGAGCGAGGCCATCCGCCTGATGCAAAAGTCCGGCACGCCGCAGATGGCCGCCGCGGACGTAGCCGTTCTGAAGAATTACAAGACCCACATCGACAGGGCCACACGCTTCATTCCGCTATGGGTAAAAGTGGCCGTGGCTCTGGCCTTGGGCCTCGGCACCATGGTCGGATGGAAACGCATCGTCGTGACTGTCGGCGAAAAAATCGGCAAAAACCACCTTACCTACGGCCAAGGAGCCGCCGCGGAAATCACCGCGATGGCTACGATCGGCGCCGCCGACGGCTTAGGCTTGCCCGTGAGTACCACCCACGTTCTATCTTCCGGCGTCGCCGGAACCATGATGGCCAATAAATCCGGCTTGCAATGGTCCACGGTGCGCAACCTGGCTCTGGCTTGGGTCTTGACGCTCCCGGCGGCCATGATGCTCTCCGGCTTTTTGTTCTTTGCGTTCCGCAAATTGTTTAGCTGAACCAGGAAAGCCCGCACAGGCGAAGTAGCACAGGCACTCCTGCCTGTGCGGGTTTGTCCCATATCTGTCGTCACCAAATAGATCAGCAAAAAGCACCCCGCCAAGCGTGGCTGTTCTCCTTCCGAAGATTTTTCCGACGCACTGTGAACAGGAACAATTCGTCGGCATATAATCCCTGTGGCGGGTAATTGGTCTCCGCGGAGGATTTATGAACGCAACGACTGCTCGTTCTGAGCCCGACCTGTGGCCCGAGCTTCCCCTTGCCGCCTGGCAGGACACACTCGCCACGCTCCACATGTGGTCGCAAATCGTTGGCAAGGTGCGTCTGGCCCTGACTCCCAACATAAATCACTGGTGGGGCGTGCCGCTGTACGTGAACGCCTTGGGCCTGACGACCTCCGCCATTCCCTACGCCGGTGGAAACTTCGAGGTCCAGTTCGATTTCATTCATCACCAGCTCGTCATTCGAACCAGCAACGACGCCATTCTCGCGCTGACCCTGGCGCCACGCTCCGTGGCCGACTTTTACCGCGATTTCATGGCCGCTCTCGCTTCCCTGGGTATTGCCGTGAAAATCTGGAAGATGCCGGTCGAGCTTCCCGATCCGATTCCGTTTGATCAAGATACCAAGCACGCCTCGTACGATCCCGAATTTGCCCACCGGTTTTGGCGAATTCTCGTTTCCTGCGACGAAGTCTTCAAGGAATTCCGCGCGAGGTTCATCGGCAAAGCGAGCCCTGTACATTTTTTCTGGGGCAGCTTCGATCTCGCAGCGACGCGCTTCTCGGGCCGCCGCGCCCCGGAACGCCCGGGAGCCGACGCGATCACGCGGGAGGCGTATTCCCACGAGGTCATCAGCGCGGGATTCTGGCCGGGAGGCGGCGATGTCAAAGGGCCCGCGTTTTATGCCTATGCGGCGCCGGAACCGGCGGGCTTCGCGCAGCATCCCGTGCGTCCCGCCGAAGCGTTCTATCACCCAACGCTGAAGGAATTTATCTTGATGTACGATGATGTGCGCCGGGCCGCTTCGCCGCGAGAAACCCTGCTCGCCTTCTTGCAGAGCACCTACGACGCCGGAGCTGACCTCGCAAAGTGGAATCGCGCGGAATTGGAACGCGCGGCGAGCTAGGAAGCGATTTGTTCACTCTCGGGTTCGGGCGCTGCCGGAAGCGGCTTCGGGAAAAGCCGCCGGGCGCGCAGCGAGCCAACGAGCAGCGCCAGGTTGGTGATTAGAATGACGGCGAACGCCAGCGACGGTAGAAACTCGAAGCTGACGCCGCGCGCTTCGACAATTTCTATGCCGAGCACCGCCGTAATCAGGCCGCGCGGCAGAAACCAGATCATTAGCTCGCGCTCGTGAGACGTAAAGGAGCGCCAGGCGAAGCGCCCGGTCTGCACCGATAGCCAGCGCGCGATGAAGAGCGCTCCGAAACAGCCCAGCGCGAGAACGGCATGCTTACGCAAGCCTTGAAACTCGACCAGCGCTCCGAGCAGCACGAAGAAAAACGTGCGAATCAGGAACGCCAGCTCGCCGTGAAATGTCAGCATCTGCCCCTGATGTTTCGCCAGCGAGCCGCGATGCTCTTGCTTGACGGGCGTTTCGGAAAACCAATCCGCGCTTTCCGCGTCGTCGGCCAGATGGAACCGCTTTTGCGCCGCCGGATAGTTCGCGAGCGTGAGACCGAAGACCAGCACGGCCACAAGCTCGTTGCCGTGCAAGGCATGAACGCCGGAGTAGATCAACAAAACCGCCGCAAACGTCAAAACATGCCAAAAGCGTTCCTCGGAGAGAAACGGCAGCAGATACGACCACAGAATCCCTAGCAGAACGCCCGACGCCACCGCCAGTATGACGCTCGAAAAAAGACTCCAGGTAATGGTTTTCGCCGAAGCATTGCTGCCGGCGGCGATATCCAGGAGCGTAGTGACCGCTAGCACTGCAAGCGCGTCGCCGAACGAGGCTTCCACCAGCAAAGTAACTTTCACTTCGCGCCGCAGATTCACCTGCTGCAGCACCGGAAGAATGATCGAGCTGCTGATGCAGCCGAGCGCCGCTCCCACCAGCAGCGCGGGTATCCACGTGAAATGCAGCGCCTGCCGGCAAACCAGCGCTACGCAAGCCGCGCTCAGCGTAAAGCTAAAAATCGAAAGAAAAAATCCCCCGGCGAAGTGACTGAGCATTTCCCGCAGCTTGAGCTCCAGCCCGCCTTCAAAAAGGATAAGAATCAGCGCCAGCGAGCCGAACCCGTGCGTCGCCCCGCGAAAAATATCCGGGTTGACCCAGTGCAGCACGGGCCCAATCAGCACGCCCGTAGCCATCAAGATGATCACGTCCGGCACGCCGGTGAAGCGCACCAGCCGATTGGCGACGAAGGCGAGAACGAGCAAGCCGCCGAGCAGCGCGAAAAAGAGATTCAAGTCCATGAAAGTATCCGGCCTGCCCGGAGTGAAGAAATAGTCGCGGAATTACAGAGTCGAAGCAAATGAATAATTGGATTGGACGAAACGTCGGCGCCGCTAGAGGAACACAATTTTGCGAACGGCCCCAGAATTAGTATCAGGGTTAGTACCGGGATTAGTACCGGGAAACGATGAAGAGACCTGCGCCGATCGCAATCGCATCCTCAAGGAGCGCGATGACAAAGTCGGGCACCTTCAGCGCCCTCACCAGGCCGGTGCGCCATTGATGGCCGGCGAAAGCTCCCGCGATGCCGCCCGCAGCG
The DNA here is from genome assembly GCA_963804545.1 of uncultured Acidobacteriota bacterium. Lineage (GTDB taxonomy): Bacteria > Acidobacteriota > Terriglobia > Acidiferrales > UBA7541 > Acidiferrum. The sequence goes on along the minus strand of CAWDQW010000002.1, from coordinate 15,708 downwards.
CCGAGGATGGCGCCGGGGACTGGAGACTGTCCCGCCGATACGCCAACGCAAGCTCCCGAAAGAGCGCCGCACACGAAGCGCGTAATCAATCCTACAGGTGCGGTTCGGCTCGGCGTCGAGGGCAGTTTGTCCGCGATCAGTTCGGCGATGGCTAGCACGGTAAAAATCGCGACAGCCGCTGTCGATCCCATGAACGCGAGCCGCGTCCCGGCAAGATTCAGCCAGCCACGGTGCGCCGCCCAAGCCGCAACCGCCGGCGCCGTCAACGATCGCATCCCCGACACAATCCCGATCGCAAACGCCAGAAGCAAAACGAATGTAGCGCTCATGCAGGGAGGTGTATCCCCGATGCTGGTGGGCGTCAAGAAATAAGATAGAAAGCTAGCAGCTGGAGCTATTTCCCCCGAGAATCGAAAACAGCCGTCTTAATTAGGAGCAAAGAAAAAAGACAGGAGGCTCTTGACTTTCGCTTTTTATTCGCCTATAGTGCGGGGCGGTAGAGGAAACGGGAAACGGGTGGCGTTCAGCTCCATTGCCATTTTTGGCTCTCACGAACTGGGCGCCGCCCGTTGAAAATTCCGAGCCCTAAGCGGGGTGAGGGGTCGCTTCTAAAGAGCGGTCCCTCGACTCCCGAAAAGATTCTACTCGGTCCGCTTCCCTGCGTTCACTGCTGTGCGCTGACAGTTAAGCCGGCCGCTTTGCGGTCACGGTTACGTTGGCCGCTTCGCGGCCACCATTCATAGGAGCCGTTATGGACGTCTGTGTCGAAAACGTATTTCCCGCAGTGGCGATGCCGTTCAATCCTTTTCACGAAGACGCACGCGAAGAAAAAGGACAAGGAGCGGATGCCTCGCGCCCGAAGGTGATTCCCAATATTGTCCACGTCGATGTGGACGCCTTTTTTGCATCGGTCGAGCAAGTGCTCGATCCCAAGCTGCGCGGCAAGCCCGTGCTCGTGGGTCGCGGCGTGGTGGCCTCGGCGAGCTACGAAGCAAAAATATGCGGCGTGAAAACGGCGATGACGTTTCGCGAGGCGCTGCGCATTTGTCCCAAGGCGATTGTCGTTCCGGGACAGTACGAGCACTACGCGGATTTTGCGGAGCGCGTGCGGCGCATTCTCGAGACATACACGCCCGCGGTCGAGACGGCGGCGCTCGATGATTTTTATCTGGATTTCGCGGGGACCGAACGGTTGTACCCGAATTACGAAGCCGCGCTGCGGCGCGTGCAGGCGGACGTGCTGGAACAAACAGGACTGAGCGTGAGCGTAGGCGCGGCGCGCACAAAAGTGGTCGCCTCGATCGCCTCGCGGCTCGAGCGGCCGCGCGGCTTCCGCATGATTGCGCCGGGCACCGAAGAAAACTTTTTGACGCCGCTGCCGGTCGAAAAGCTCCACGGAATCGGCCATGTCCATGCTGGAATGCTGGCGGAGCGCGGCATCGCGACCATCGGCGAGCTGCGGCTGGTGCCGCGAGCCGCTCTGGAAGCCGCGTTTGGCGAAGTGATTGGCGGACAAATCTGGGAGCGCGCCCGTGGGCTCGACGGGCGCGAGGTGATGCTGCCATCCACGCCCAAATCGGTCTCGCGCGAAACAACCATCGAAGGCGGCACCATCGACACGGAGTTTCTCGGCGGCCTCATCGAATATTTAAGCGAGCGCATCGGCTCGACGCTCCGCGAATACGGCCGCCAGGCACGCACCATCGGCCTCCGCATCCGCTACGTGGACCATTTTTCCGCGCACCAGACGGTCGTTTGACGCGCCCATCCAATGACGAACGCGAACTGCTCGCGGAAGCCAAAGATCTTTTTGCAAAATTATTTACGCGCCGCGTAGCCGTGCGCCTAATCGGCGTAAACGTAACCAATCTCGAGCAGGATCGCCGCCAGCACGAACTTTTCGACACCGACGCCAACCGCCGCTGGTATTTAAATCGCGGCCTCGATTCCGTCCGCGGCCGCTACGGCTGGAACGCCGTCTTCTACGGCAACGGCCTCGAACTCCGCGAGCATTACGCCACCAAGCCCGGCGGACTTGTGCTTTCAACGCCCTGTTTATCGCGGTGAAGTTTTGGACGTTGTACTTGTAGGGGAGCAGCATGCTGCGCCCCTACAAAGCATCACTGATCAAATGTTGCTGAGTTTCCCTTCCTGTTCCCTACCCTGATTTTTGAATAAAAGGGGCGCGTCCTCGTACGGCGTGACTCGTAACTCCTGTTTCGTGATTCGTGGAAAAACCACTTTCGCGGCATAGGTTTCACAAGTCGCCAGTCACGAGTCACCAGTCACGTGTTTGTCCATCTTCATTGTCACAGCCACTATTCGTTTTTGCGGGGCGTAGCGTCCCCCGAGCAAATTATCGCGGCGGCTGTGGAGCAAAAAATGCCTGCCGTGGCGCTGACGGATACGAATGGGCTGTATGCGGCAGTGCCGTTTTATCAAGCGGCGAAAGCGGCGGGAATCAAGCCGATTGTGGGCGTCGTGATTGACGTCGAATTTCGCGCTTCGCATTTCCACATCTCGAAACTCGAAAAACGAAAATCGAAACTTCGCAGAGTGTGGCGATGGTGCTGCTCGCGGCGGATATGGAGGGCTACAGCAATCTGTGCCAGCTAGTGACGCTACGCCATTTGGGAACGACCGAATTGGCGAAGAGCAAAAGCCCCGGTGAAGACGACGGGCGGCCCATGGAAGATGAAGGGCGGCCGGTAACACTCGAAGAACTGGCGAAGCATTCGCGAGGCGTGATCGCACTGTGTCCCTTACCACCACGAATCCACGCGGCGCAAATGGCTGTAGGGGCGCGGCACGCCGTGCCCCGCCCGGCTTGAAGATGATGCGGCAAACGAAACGGACACAGCACACCGGACGGACGGCGCGAGTGCACCAGTCACCAATCACGGCAATGCAGCACTTCGCGCGGCTGAAAGACATTTTTGGCGACCGGCTGTGGATCGAGGTGCAGCATCTGTCTCCGGGCGATGGGCGGATGCTGCGCGAGGCAGAACGCATCGGGCGCGAACTCGACGTGCCGCTGGTGGCGACGAATAACGTTTATTTTTTGCGACCGGAAGAGCATTTGCATCACCGCGCGGTGAATGCGGTACGCACCGGCGGGCTGCTGACGACGGTCGCGGCGCCGGACATCATGACCAGCGAAGCGTGGTTCAAATCGGCGGCGGAAATGCAAACAGCTGTTCCCGGATCATCCGGAATGGCTGCGCGCGACGCTGGACATCGCGGAGCGCTGCCATCTCGAGCTCACGCTGCACAAAACCATCTTCCCGGAATTTCCGGTGCCGGAAGGCGAATCCGCGTTTTCGTATTTGTGGAAGCTGTGTTTTGCCGGCGCACAGAAACGTTACCGCCCGCTGCGCCCCGCGGTGCTCGCGCGGCTGACGCACGAATTGGGCGTGATCGAAAAGCTGCATCTTGCGCCGTATTTTTTGCTGGTGTGGGAGATCGTGGAAGAAGCCAAGCGGCGCGGGATTCCGGCGGTGGCGCGCGGCTCAGCGGCCAGCTCGATGGTGACGTATTGCCTGGGGATTTCGTGCGTGTGCCCGCTGCGGTGGGGATTGTACTTTGAAAGATTTTTGAACGAGCAGCGCGGCGATTGTCCGGATATCGACATCGATATTTGCGGCGCGCGGCGCGATGAGCTGCTCGACTACGTCTACGAGCGCTGGGGCGAAGAGCACGTGGCCATGATCGGAAGCTTTGTGACCATGCACGCGCGGCTGGCCATCCGCGAAATCGCCAAAGTGTTTGGCGTGCCACCCGGCGAAGTGAATCATTTTACGAAGCGGCTGCCGCATCGGCCGGTGCGCGAAATTTTGCAGGCGATTCGCGATTTGCCGGAATGCCGCACTCTGCCCGCCGGCGAAGAACCCTGGAAAACGATTCTGCAGGTTGCCTTGCGGCTCGACGACGCGCCGCGGCACATGGGAATTCATCCGTGCGGAACGGTGATCTCCGCGCAGCCGCTTGACGCGGCTGACGCCGCTGGAGCGCGCGACGAAAGGAATTGTCGTGACGCAGTACGACATGAACGCGATCGAGGCGCTCGGGCTGATCAAGATGGACTTGCTCGGGCAGCGCGGGTTCACGACGATGTCGCTGGCGCTGGACAACATTGAAAAGGAAGTAGAGGAGGCAAAGGAAATAAAGGAGGTAAAGAAAAAAAACAACGTTGCGCCGGATGGCGTGACGCCGTGCCCGAAGCCGCGCGAAATCGATTTTGACGCGATACCGGAAAACGATCCGGCGACGTGCGACGTGATTGCCGCGGGAAGAACGATGGGCGTATTTCAGATCGAGTCGCCGGCGATGCGCGGACTGCTGCGAATGATGAAGGCCCGAACGCTGGAAGAAATGGCGCAAGCTTTGGCGCTGATCCGGCCGGGAGCGTCGGAGTATGGATCGAAAGAACTGTTCATCAAGCGGCTGCGCGGAGAGGAAAGAATCGAATACCCGCATCCAGCGCTCGAACAAATTCTGGGAGACACGCTTGGTGTGTGCATTTTCCAGGAACAGGTGATGCAGATCGCGCAGGTGGCCGGGGAAATGTCTCTGGCCGAAGCGGACATCATGCGGCGGTCGTCCGCGAAATTCTCCGGCCAGCGCGACCTCGATCGATTGCGCGCAAAGTTCGAGCTGGCCTCGGGAATGATGGGACTGACCGCGCAGCAGCGCGAAGAAACCTGGATGATGGTGGAAAAATTCGCGGGATTCGGATTTTGCAAGGCGCATGCGGCGACGTACGCGGATATTTCGTACCGCATGGCGTATTTGAAGACGCATCATCCGGCGGAATTTCTGGCGGCGATGTGCAGCGCGGGAGCGGGATTTTATCACGTGTCGGCGTACGTGGAAGAAGCGAAGCGCTGGGGAATCGAGGTGCGGCTGCCGTCGGTGAATCATTCGCGCATGCAATACACGGCGGAGGCGAAGTACACGGCGGCGAAAATTCGACAAACGGAGATGTCGGCCCCACTTTTGCCTGCGGATGGACAGCGCGCTTTGCGCATTGGGTTGATGCAGGTGAAAGGGCTGCGCGTGGAGACGATGACCGCGATTGTGCGGGCGCGGGAAGAAGGCGGGGCGTTTCGGTCGCTCAAGGATTTTTTGCGGCGCGTGCCGGTCGAGAAGGATGAGATAGAAGCGCTGATCAAGTGCGGTGCGTTTGATGAGGTGGGTGAACAAGCTGAGGATCAAGCCGTTGATGAAGATCGCGGTATGACGCGGCCGGAAATGTTGTGGCGATGGAATTTGTTGCAAGCGGGAAGTAAGAACGCGCAGATGCTTCGAGGTAAAGGTGCACCACCTCTTCAAAGCAAAAGCGCACAGCCAAGATTGGCTGTGCCACCCAATGCGCTGGAGACGTTGTTTGCTGATGCGAACGGCGGGGATGCTATTGGAGCGGCGCTTGCGGGGCTGCCGGCGGCGGCGTATACGCAGGAACAGCGGCTGCGCTATGAGCGGGAGATTTTGGAAGTGTGCGTTAGCGGGCATCCGCTGGATTTTCTGCCGCGGAATGGCGAGGTGTGGAGCGACGAGCTGGATGGATTGCGGGGGAAGCGGGTGACGTTGTGCGGATGGGTGGTGACCTACCGGCATGTAGGGACAAAGAATTACCGGAACATGATGTTTGTGACATTGGAGGATCAACGCGGGCTGTATGAGGTGGTGCTTTTTCCGGATGCGTATGACCGGTATGGAGGGCTGGTGTTTGAGACGCGGGCGATGCGGGTGACAGGGCGAGTGGAGTTGGGCGGGCAAATCAACGGGGAAAAGATGGAGGCGTTGAAGAAGTGACTGGTGACTGGTGACTTGTGACTCGTGACTGGCAATCCATACTTCGTGATTCGTGATCCGAGAAAAAAACAAATACGCAGAGGGCGCAGAGAACGCCGAGGGCACAAAGAAAAACAAAGGCAAGAACGGGCAGATACGGAGCCACGGAGTATGCCATTTCGGATAAGAAAACCAAGCGCGACGGCAGGCACCACGGCCGCGGGTAACTCGACGGAGCCGGAGGCGGGGCGGCCTGCGGGGACCGGGGAAGAGTGGCTGGGACGAAACCGGAGCGCGAAACGGCGGCTGTGGGAGCGGCTAAATCCGCGGCATCGGAAGGAGCTGCGCATGATCGCGGAAGCTTTGGCGATGCAGCAGACGCACGCGAGCTTGCCGGAGCCGCTGCGGGCGCGGTTGAGCCAATCCATTGAGGAAGTGGAGCGTCTGGCGCGGCGGATAGGGGCGCTGCTGGCGGAGGTAACACGGCGGACACCACCGCGCGCGTGAGGGTTGCGGGGCTTTGGCGGCGACCCCATACTGAAAATATGGCTGTCCCCAAAATGCGCGGCTCCCAGTCCTTGGCGGCATTGACCGTCGCGAAAATGCGCAGTTCTGAGCGTGTGGAAACTTTGGAGCTCCCAAAAAAACGTGGCTGGCTTTGCGCTGCAGCGTTGGCTGTAGCTATGTGTACTATGGCCAGTGCGGCGCGAGCGGATGAAATCCGGCTGAAAGACGGCAAGAAGCTGTACGGCGTGATCGTCGCGTACGAAGACAACATGTTCAAAGTCAAAACGGACTTTGGGTATGTGCTCGTGGAAAAAGACAAGATCGCGTCGATAGTGCCGTCGACGCCTGCCGGCGAGACGCCGAAAACGGAGAAGACGCCGGCGGCGAAGAAAGATCCGGCTACGAACACAGAGCCGAAAGCGGAACCGGCCGTAGCAAACTCAACCGAAGGAACGGCGACGGCAACGAATGCCAGCGAGAAATCCGCGGACCATGCGGCGGGAAAGCGCGAGAAGGCGGCTCCCAGGATTACCAACGCGGCGGTAAAACCCGAGGTTCCAGCGGCGACGAAGTCAAAGGCAGAGGCACCGTCGATCACCGCGCCAACCTCAGCGCCCAACCCAACGCTTGCGGCGTCCGCAGCGCAGCCTGCCGCACCAAAAGAGCCGGAACCACCGGCGATCCGCGAAGACATTCAGGGAAATCTCTACACGAACTACACACACGGCTTCCGGATGTACAAAGCGCCAAGCTGGGTCCTGAACGATGAGGCGCGGAAGTCGCTGCCGGGCGCGATTGTGGCCCTGGGAACGCTGAACCAATCGACGTTAATGGTGATCGGGCAAGAACAGACGAAAACGGCCTTGGAGCCCGCCGCAGCTACCGTGGAAAAGCGGCTGAGCGAAATCTACGAAAACTACCGGCGCATTTCCCAGCGGAAGACGGTGGTCGGCGGTTTGCCGGCCATGGAATACCACTACCGTGGCTTGGCGGACGGGCACGATTGGTCGGGCACGCTGGTGGTGATTACCCGGGGGACCGATGTGTTTACGGTGCTGGGGATGACCTACGGCGAAGACGACCTGATTCAGATACAAGAAAACGTGATAGCAAGATCGATCGCCAGCATGGACTTCAACGTACATTAATAGCAGTGAGTAGTGGATAGTGGGTAGTGAGTAGTTTGCGCCCGCTGACGCGGGCTTTGCTCACCGCCATGCTTGATCCTGGAGACGAGTCGAAGCCTCTCGCGCCGGGCATCCTCCCCCTGTTATTTGTAAGTGTTGCATCTAAAGGACTTAGAGTTTCTCTAACCCCTTTAAAATCAACACTTGCGGACCGCCCGTAACCGCTGAATCTAAACAACTTGGTGATGGGCCGAGAGCGGAGGGAATCCGGTGGCAGCGGCTGCCTGGCTGATCCCTGAATTGCCTTCTGGGCGGTGCCACTCCACCGAAAATGAAAAACGGCAGCCGGAGGCTGCCGCTGATTGGAACTTTCCCTGATCGAAATAATAGTCCCGGCTCGAGGCAAGTTCAAGAGACAAATTGGCGCCAATATCGACCTTTTCCTGGCGCACGATTCCGCCCGACAGACGCGCTAGTCGGAGGCGGCGGCGGTGGTGGTGGCGTCGGGGAATTTCTTGTGTTCGCGGATGACCGCGATGAGGGCTTGGGCGGCGCGAGGAAGGCTGCGGTCGCGGCGGTAGACGAGGCCGAGTTCGCGCCAGAGATCGACGCCTTCGACGTTGAGGAGCTTCACTTCGCCGGCTTTGACCTGGTCGCGGGCGAAGCTTTCGCTGATGAAGGAGACACCGGCGTCGGCGGCTACGAAACGCTTGATCATGCCGATGCTGGGGAGTTCCATGGCGACGCGGAGGCGGGCGCGATAGGGGCGGAAGAGTTTGTCCAGCACCTGGCGGGTGAAGCCTGTGCGAGGAAAAATCAGCGGCTGCGCGGCGACTTCCTCGAGGGTGATCTTAGAGCGATGCGCGAGCGGATTGCGGCTGCTGACCATGAAACGCAGGCGGTCGCGCGAGATGTGGTGAACTTTGAGAGTGGGCGATTTGATGGGCAGCGTGACAATGCCAACGTCGACGGAGCCGTCTTCGACGCGCTGCAAGATTTTGTGGCTGAAATTGCGGTAGATGCTGATGTGGACTTGCGGATAGCGGCGCTGAAAATCCGCAAACATATCGGGAAGCAGATAGAGGCAGGTGGCTTCGTTGGCGCCGAAGACGAGCGGGCCCTGGACGACGTCACCACGGTCGGCGACGACCTGGATAGATTCATCGCGGAGGCGGAGAAGGCGCTCGGCGAAATCGAAGAGGACTTCGCCGGCGGGAGTCAGCTCGACGGATTTGGCGGAGCGGTCCAGGAGACGGGCGCGATAGGCTTGTTCGAGCTGGCGAATTTGCGCACTGACAGCGGATTGCGAACGAAAAACTTTTTGCCCGGCGCGCGAGAAGCTCTTCAGTTTGGCTACGTAGACGAAAGTGGCAAGTTGGTCAAAGTCCATGGGCAGGTGGCTCGGCAATGATTATAGCGAAATGTCTTCGCTAAGTAACCGGAGAAACTTGCTCCTTTCAGACGGGCGAAGTCGCCCGGGAAAACGCCGCGGTTTGCGGCGGTGTGAAAACCAGTTCCTGGTGCCTTAAGCGAGCCAGCAATGGCTCCCAAGTGGCTTCGAGCGTGCCTTGGAAATGGAGCGGCTGAACGCGCAAGAACGGAAGCAAGCCACGGCGCGAAAGCAGGCGAGAGGCGCGCGGGCTCGAGGTGAGACGCAGGTGTTCTTCGAGGACAATGCGCAGCCAGGATTCCTCTTGGGCGTCGATTTCGGAAAGGGCGACGAAATCGCGGTGGATGACTTCGTCAGCTTCGCCACGGAGAACGTAGGAGAGCCCGCCGGTCATGCCAGAGCCGAAATTGAGGCCGAGAGGGCCGAGGACGAGCACAACGCCACCGGTCATGTATTCGCAGCCATGCTGGCCAACACCTTCGACAACGGCGAGAGCGCCGCTGTTGCGGACGGCAAAACGTTCGCCGGCGCGGCCTGCGACGAAGAGCTGGCCGGAAGTAGCGCCGTAGAGAACGGTGTTGCCTGCGAGAACGTCGCCGCGGCGTGAAGCGGCGGAGCTGGCGGAGATGGAGATGGTACCGCCGGAAAGACCCTTGCCGACGTAATCGTTGGCTTCGCCGGAGAGGGTCAGAGTGATGCCATCGGCAAGGAAAGCGCCGAAGCTTTGTCCTGCACAGCCGTGAAACTCCTTCGTCAATTCTTGCCCGAGCGGGTTGCTTTGGCTGCCGGGGCGGCGGCGGCGCATGAGTTCGCCGCTCATGCCGGCGCCAACGCTGCGGTCGGAATTTTGGATGGGCTGCGATTCCGATTGAAGTTCGAAAGCGGCGCTTAAATGCAAGGAGTCTTCGCGCGCGGCGGCGTGCAGCGCGGGAGATTGGTGAGGCGCGACTCGGTTGGACTCGGTGATGGGAACGATGAGAAGCGGATCCATGCCAGAACGGGCGCTGAGGCGGTCGTACCATCCAGTGAGATCGCTGAGAGAATGCGCGCCGAGCTGGGCAAGGCGATTGCGAACTTCTTCGGCAAGCGCACGGAAATAGGAGACGACCATTTCGGGTTTGCCGTTAAATTTTGTACGAAGTTTTTCGTCTTGGGTGGCGATACCGACGGGGCAAGTGTTGAGATGGCATTGGCGAGCCATGACGCAGCCGATGGCGAGAAGCGAAGCAGTGCCGAAGCCGAATTCGTCAGCGCCGAAGAGCGCGCCAACGATGATGTCGCGGGAGAATTTCAGGCCGCCATCGACGCGGAGCGAGACGCGGGAGCGAAGACCGGCGCGGACCAGCGTGTCGTGCGTTTCGCGAAGGCCGATTTCCCAGGGCAGGCCCGTGTTTTTGATGGAGGTGAGCGGCGACGAGCCGGTGCCACCATTGTGGCCGCTGATGGTGATGACGTCGGCGCCCGCTTTGGCAACGCCAGCGGCGATGATGCCGACCCCGGCGCCGCTGACGAGTTTGACGCCAATGCGTGCGCTGGGATTGACGGCGCGAAGATCGTGGATGAGCTGGGCGAGATCTTCGATGCTGTAAATATCGTGATGCGGCGGCGGCGAAATTAGCGGAGTGCCGGGAGTGGCGTGGCGGATGCGCGCGATGTATTCGGTGACTTTGCGCGCGGGGAGCTGGCCGCCTTCGCCAGGCTTGGAACCTTGCGCCATTTTGATTTCCAGCTCTTCGGCGTGGACGAGATAGTCCGCGGTGACGCCGAAGCGGCCGGAGGCGACTTGCTTGATTTTGTTCGCGGCAGCGGGCTCGAAGCGGTAGGTGTTGGGATCTTCGCCGCCTTCGCCGGTGTTGCTGCGGCCGCCGATCAGATTCATGGCCAGGGCCAGCGTGCGATGTGCTTCGGGGCTGAGCGAGCCGAGCGACATGGCTTGCGTGCTGAAGCGGCGGAGAATGGCGCTGATGGACTCGACTTCATCCACAGGAACAGGAGTGCCGGGAACGGTTTCGAGCAAATCGCGGAGGAAGACGGTGCCCTGATGTTCGGACAGCTCCTCGAAGGCGGCGAATTTGCCGGCTTCGGGAGCGCGCACGTGCGCATGCATTCGCCGAACGACTTCGGGAGAGGTGGCGTGGAGTTCGGCGCCTTTGCGGAAGCGGTAGAGGCCGGCGTCGGCGAGATCGGCGGTCGCAGGCGAAAAAGCGGTGGTGTGCATGCGGACATAATCCGCGAAAAGGTCGTCGAGAGTTTTTGAGCCGGGATAATCGGCGGCGTCTTCGAAAAATTCGGCGCAGAAATCTTCAGAGAGGCCGACGATTTCGAAGAGATGGCTGTTGCGATAGCTCGCCAGCGTGGAAACGCCCATGCGCGCGAGAACTTTGCGGAGGCCAGCGGTGATGGCGACGCGCATGCGGTCGGCGCCGCCAGGCTCGAGCGCTTCGGCAAATTCATCGGCAAGATATGGAACGACAGCGCTCGCACCGGCAGCGACGAGGAGCGCGACGTGATGAGTGTCGAAGACTTGCGCGGACTCGACGACGAGCGGCAATCCCAGAGGCCCTCGCGAACCATCGCTTTCCAAACGGCGGCGGTAGCCAGCAGCGCGGGAAGTGAGGCGGTTTCCGCGTTGAGGCCGCGATCGGAAAGGAGGAGGAGGCCCGGGCGTCCGCTGCTACTCAGAGGGGTAGAAGATAGCTGAGCAATTGCGCAGCGCGCGCCCGGGACTCCCAGGGCAGAAGAGAAAGTCATGTCGATGCGATGAACGGGGCCGAAAAATTCAGAGAGTTCGGCGAGTTGTCCGGCGTTGAGTAGCGGGCCGGGGAGCGTGACGCCGTCCTTCAGATGGACGTCGAGAGACATGACGTGAGTTTCACGGAGCGGATCGATCGGAGGATTGGTAACTTGCGCGAAACGCTGTTTGCAGTAATCCCAGAGCGTGCGTGGGAGCGTGGAAAGGAACGCGGGAGGGGCGTCGTCGCCCATGCTCCAGTCGGCTTCTTTGCCGTGGATGAGAGCGGAGAAAAGAGTCTTGAATTGATCTTCGGTCCAGCCCGCAGCCGCGGCGATGCGCTTGGGCTCGGGTGTGGCCTCGGACGGTGTGGCGGCGGAAAACGCCAGGTGCCGCGTGCGGGGGCATGGCGCTGCGAGCTTGATGCATCGCCAAGCGCTTCAGGATTTCGCGCCAGCGGAGGAAAAGGCCGGTCGTCGGGATTGGCAAGAATCATTTCGCCGGGACCGAGACGCTGGCGTTCGGCGATGCGCGATTCCTCGAGATCGATCAGGCCAGTTTCGGAGCCGGCGATCAGGAGGCCGTCATGCGTGAGCGTGTAGCGCAGGGGACGGAGTCCGTTGCGGTCGAGCTTTGCGCCGACGAACTGGCCGTCGGAAAAAATCAGGGCGGCGGGGCCGTCCCACGGCTCGCTTTGCTGCGAAAGCGAAGTGAGCGCGGCGCGAATGTCGCGCGAGAGCAGCGGATCGTTTTCAAACGCGGGAGGAACCAGTGGTGAGCATGGCCTCATCCGGCGCAAAACCTTCGAGGAGCTTCAGCTCGAAGGCGTTATCGAAGCTGGCGGAATCGCTGACTTTTTCTCTCGAGCGGCGTGAACCAGGAGCCGACGGTGAGGCGAGCGCGAAGTTCGCGCTGTTTGGCGCGGAGCCAGCGGCGATTCGAGACGATGGTGTTGATTTCACCGTTGTGGGCGACGTAACGGAACGGCTGCGCAAGATCCCAGGAGGGCTGCGTGTTTGTGGAATAGCGCTGGTGGAAAATGGCGAACGTCGTGGCGAACGCGGCGTCGCGCAGATCTTCGTAAAATTGCGGGAATTGCCAGGGCGTGAGCAGACCTTTGTAAACGACCGTTTGCGAAGAGAGCGAACAGAGATAACAACGCGCTGGCAAAAGCGATTCGGCGCGCTTGCGGAGAAGCGCGAGTTTCCACTCGAAGCGAGAGACGCCGCGCGAGGCGTGGAAAGGCGCGACGTAGAATTGCCAGATTTCAGGCATCGTCTCGAGGGCTTTACTACCGAGAGAGTTCGTGTTGGTTGGGACGCGGCGCCAGCCGAGGATGCGGAGGCGCTCGGTGTCGGCGGCGGCGGCTACAGCGGCTTTGGCGTCGGCCGTCGCTGTGGCCGGGAAAAATGCAAACCCCAGGCCGAATACTTCTGGCAGATCGATGCCCTGCTCTTGCGCGCGGGCGCGGAAAAATTCGTGAGGGAGAGAGGTCAGCAGGCCGGCGCCGTCGCCGCTGGCGCCATCGGCGTCGACTCCGCCGCGGTGGGTCAGGCGCTCGAGAGCCGTCAGGGCGATGTTGACGATTTCATGGCTTGCAGGCCCGCCCAGGCGCGCGACAAACCCGTTCCACAGGCATCGTGGTCAGGGTGGCCCCAATTCGGGTGCCGATCGCTGCGGGAGGGCAAGCACCATTGCTGCATATCTGTTTATTAAGCCGGAGGGGGTGGGATGTACAACGCAGAATTTGCATTTATCAAATCGGTTTTGTAGGGGAGGAGATTCTAAGCCGTGGATTATTAAAACTTTGTAACTTCCGAAAAGTGAAAATCGCGAATCTTCATGGCGGGGACGACCATTTCGAAGGCTTCTTCGCCGGTGGCGCGGACGGCGGGGCCGAGCAGCTCGACGTTGCGAGAGCATCTCCAGGATGGACTGATTGAAGCGGAAATTGCGGATGCCGGCGGCAGATCTTTGCCGTTTTCGACCAGGAAAAGGCCGTCGCGGGTCATTCCGGTCATGACCTTTTCGTAGGGATCCACTTCGCGGATGTACCAGAGGCGGGTGACGAGAAGGCCGCGATCGGTGGAGGCGACCATTTCTTCGAGGGAGGAATCGCCGCCGGCGAAGACCAAGATTCATGGGAGCTTCGCCGTATTCGTTGGGGAGCGCGAAACCGTGGCCAGTGGGTTTTTTGCCTGCGATTTCTTGGCGCGTGCTGCGAGAGTAGACGAGATTTTTCGGGACGCCGCGATCGACGAGCAGAACCTGCTGGCGCGGAATGCCTTCGCCGTCAAAGGGGGCACCGAGCTGGAGCGGATGGTAGGCGTCATCGGTGATGGTAGATGTTTTTGCCGAAGAGCTGGTTTGCCCATGCGGTCGTTGAGGCAAGAGCGCTTGTCGGGGAGGGCGGTGGCGGCGAAGTCGTAAAAAAGGAAGCCGACGAGATCGAGGACGGCGGCGGGCTCGAGGATAACCGTGTAGCGGCCCGGCGGGAGTTCGCGGGCGGCGACGGCCAGGTGCGCTTTTTCGGCTGGCGCGCTGCGGCGAGTTCTTGCGGATCGAAGGCGCGGACGCTGGCGAGCGTTGGCTTTGGCCCAACTCGCAGCGAGAGTTTCCTGCATGGTGATGCTGAAATTCGGCGTGGGTCTCGCGGTAGGCGGCGAAAAGTCCGCGGCGAATTGCCAGGGCGGATTGCTGCAGGCCGCTGGCGAAAATGCCGGCGGCGACTTGGCCGTTTTGACGGCGAGATCGCAAGCGCGGCGAACGGCGCGGGCGCGCTCTTCGGGCGTGAGCGCGGCGGTGTCTTTTGCAAAGCGATCTACTTTGCGATAGTGCTGTTTGCCAGGGAGCTGGGAGCAGATGCGGATCTTTGGGCTGGCTGTGCGCGAGAGACAAGGAGGCTTCGATGGCGGCGCGGAGAGAATCTTCGTCGGTGCGATTGGTGGTGGCGCGCGCGGTGCGGTGATCGACGACGGTGCGGATGGAAACGTTGAGGCCGGCTCGGCTACGTTTTGATGGATGGCGTTGTTGGCGAAGCGGGTGAGGGAGTCGGCGGTCTCGTCGACGTGAACTTCTGTTTCCTCGGCGCCGGTGGATTTGGCGAGATGGAGAACGTGTTCGATGATGCGACGAAGTTCGGATTCGGGGAACAGTTGCGGGGAGTCGCGGTGCGCCTTCCCGCGGCGGAGGATTTCGGAGGTTTGGATTTGATGCTGAGTGCTCATTGGTTTGAAAAGGCCGAGCCGATTTTGACGTTGCGGAAGCGCGACGGTGATGCGCCGTGGCCGGTGCCCATTGTCTGCATGGGCTGGCCTTTGCCGCAGTTGGGCGTGCCCCAGAGCGTCCAATGTCGCGCGAGCAGATCGCGTCGCAGCTATTCCAGAATTCCGTGGTGATGCCGCTGTAGCTGGGATTTTTCAACATGCGCGTTTTTTTGCCGCCTTTGATTTCCCAGCCGATTTCCGTGGAAAACTGGAACTGGTAGCGGCGATCGTCGATGGACCACGAGCGGTTTGTTTCCATCAGGATGCCGTCGTCGGTGTCGGCGATCAGATCGTCAAAGTCCCACGTGCCGGGGTTGAGGCTGATGTTGGTCATGCGAATGATCGGCAGGCGATTCCAGCTTTCGGTGCGCATGGTGCCGGAGGAGCGCTTCAGGCCGATGAGATGGCGGTTTCGCGATTCGAAAGATAGCCGCGGAATTGGCCGTCCTTGATGATGTCGGTGCACTGCGCGGGAACGCCTTCATCGTCGTAGGCGAAAGTGCCGAGGCCGGGGCCGTGTTCGAGGCGGGCTCGGCGACGACGTTCACGATGTCGGAGCCGTAGCGAAGTTTGTTGAGTTGGTCGAGTGTGAGGAAACTTGTGCCCGCGAAATTCGCTTCCTGGCCGAGGACGCGATCGAGTTCGATGGGATGGCCGACCGATTCGTGAATCTGCAGGCCGAGCTGGCTTCCGCCGAGAATGAGTGTCCCCGTTTTCTCGGGACATTGCGCGGCGGAATGGAGCGCGGCGGCTTCTTCGCCGACGCGTGGGGCGTGCTTGAGAGTTCGAGTGACTCGACGAGTTCGTAGCCTTCGAGTGCATGCTGTCCGCCAAAACTGTTGGGGTAGGAGCGCTTTTGAATTTCATCGCCTTGGAAAGAAGTGGCGGCGATGC
>CAWDQW010000001.1:0-97058 GCA_963804545.1 uncultured Acidobacteriota bacterium | reverse complement strand
AATGTATTGCTATGTAGAGGTTGCGGAGGGAGTAGTTGATCCCTTGGGCGGTTTGGAAGCCCTGGTGGTCGGTGAGGAGGGCGGTTTTGAGATGGAGGGTGTCAGCTTTGTTGAACTCCTGAGTGTGGGTGAGGCAGAAAGGAGCGCCAGGTGCGACGACAGGGAGCTTGCAACGGCGTCCTGAAGGCCTGCGGCGCTGGCAGCGGGCCGCGTCGCTTGCGGAGGTGGTATTAGCACGTACAGGTTTGGTGTTTTCGAGCTTGGTCATTTTTTTCTCCAAATCGGGAGGGGGTGTACCCCACCCCGGGTGTTTTTTGTAAGAGTGGCAAACAAAGGGCTTATGGTTGACGCGGCGTCAAGGGCGTCAAGGAAAGCGACGAGGTGCGAAGTTGAACGATTGGAGTTGAAGGGAGAAAGAGCTCGCGGCTGGTAGGTAACAGCCGACAGCTCAGAGTGGAGAATGGGGAGCGGAAGGTCGGAAGAGGCTAGCGCGAAGATGCCCCGATCGGGTCGGGGTAAAGGCTGGGCAGAGAAGGGGCGCGAAGACGACGAGGTCGTCGAAAAGGGACAGCGCCTCTGATTCACACGGAATGGTAGCAATACAGTTACTGATTGTCAATAAATTTTTTGTATGTACTTCATGGTCATTCGAACGGGGAGGGTCGGTTCGAATGGGGGTGGCGGAAGTTGCGGGATAGGAAGGAGTTGGCAGGGAGGTTAGTGAGTGGATACGGGTGTGGAAATGTGTGGAAAAGTCGCAAGGGCTCGTTCAGAAGCTAGGTAGGGGACACTGACTAGTTGGTTGAATCTCGCCAGAAGGCTCGCTCAAATATTCCCTTATATTCCGTCATCCGGGAACCTACTAGCGCACGGAGGTCCGCAATGCGCGACTCCTCGCCGTTCGCGATGTCTCGAACGCATTGGGCTATCTTGAGCGGCGGTGAGTCACTTTCGCGCGTCATCGTCACCAGGTCCTCAAGACCAGATTTCCGTGTGGAATTGTAGAACCCATTAATTTTGAGCCAACAGTCCAGCAAGAGGTACCACCCGGCGAGGTGCGTGGCCGTTTGGTCGCGGGGATCGCCTTTTAGGCGCTCCGCGATTGATGAGCATCTGGATTGATCGAAAATTCGCAGCCGTTCCGCAACGCCTGGCAGGAGCCGCACGCGAAGTGCCTCTAGCCACTGGGTGGCTGGTGCCAGGTGAAACGCTGCGATGATCGGCTCCAAAATTAGCCTGGTTATTTGCGGTGATGCGATAATTTCGCCCCAGTCCCCGTATTTCTGTCTATGCCGCACTTGGTGCTCTAATGTCGCGTCGACTTCGCGCTGGAGGGCAGGGTTCTTGCCTCCCTCGGGTTTGGGGATAGGCGGGCTAGGTCTTCGGCCGCCGAAGAGTCGGTCGATGCGCGAGAGCGCACGGGACCTGGCTAGGTCCATTCGTTGCGAGTGTTTCGCGTTTTCCGCAGGCGTTAGTTCAAGTTTCCTTCGGGGACGCGCCGCCCGAAGCATAGTTAGTAGGTTGCGTTCCTTCGCACCGTGCTTTGACATCAGGTCGGCGTTCGCGGCAGCCCATCCGCGTATGGGCGAGTCGGAATTGAATCCCAGCATTACGATGTTAAAGTTTAGATCGTGAAAAGGCCCAGTGTAGGGGGTGGCAAGAGCAGCTAGCTGCTGCTCAAAGACGCGCCGTGCGAATTCTCCTCCGAGGACGTCAGTCACTATTGCAGGGGAAACGCTGGCTACAAGGTTGTAAGTGGAGGAGATTAGCGTAGACCAATTGTTTAACGCCCAAAAGCGCTCGATTTCATCTGGGGGGAGGTTATTGCGAGAGTTCGCGTCAACCCCGTTGACCGGAAAAAAGAAATCGAACGTTCTGAGGTCGGTTCTCTTTCCGATACGCAGGCGTTCCGTAAGGTCGGATGTCGTCTTAGTGGGCAATTCGAGGCATTGAACTAACAGCAAGCTAGACTCAGGCCTAGTTGGTTTCTCATGCCGGCTCCTGCGAAACCGGAAAGCGAGTTTCAGCAGGGATTCATTACTGGGGTCTTTGAGTAGCCAGCTTCTGAGTACGGACAAGAGCGTTCTCAATTGCTCGGTATCCCTTACGCTACAACTCGCCGTGATGAGGCGACGCAATATCTCATCCGAGTGCTCCTGCACTGGTTCGATACCGTCGACCAAAAGTCCGCCGAGTATTTGCGTGATTGTGATGTCCGAATTGGAAGGTTGCAGAGATAGGATTAATTTTATTAGGTACTTCTGTGTAGTGCACCCCTTTAAAACTGGACACCTCAGTTAGGTAGAATCAGGGCCTCCAAACAGGAGGCAACATGGGCAGGAAACCACGCGTAGATCGATCCCCGGAAGAGAAGTGGCAGATCGTGCAGGAAGGTATCAAGAGCGGGAACGTCTCGGAGACGTGTCGGCGTCATGGGATCGCTCCGAATCTATTCTATCGCTGGAAGGATGAAGCGGAACAGGGAGCGAAGGCAGCGCTTGGGGGGAGAAGCGCTGCCGCGGCGGAAACCGAAAAGGACCATCGCATCCGGCAACTCGAACGCACGCTGGGCCGGAAGGCGCTGGAGATCGAAATCCTAAAAAACGTCGTGGGGGAGTGAGCTGTGGTGCCGTTCACTCCCAGGCACGAGAGATGGTTACGCAGGGCTTCACGGCCACGATGGTAGCGGCGACGTTGGCCATCAGCCGGTCGAGTTTGTATTACCGAAAGCGGCCGCGAGGGAGCCGAGCGAACCGGCAATTCGACGAACAGATCGTCGTGGCCTGCGGGGAAAAACCCGCGTACGGGTATCGCCGCGTGGCCTGGTGGCTGCGACGAAAGGAGCACCTTCCAGTGAATCGCAAACGCGTATTGCGAGTGATGCGCGAACGTGGGTTGCTGGTGCGCTCGCGTCGTCTGCGCGCACGACGCAAGAAAGAATGGGGCCGCGTGGAAGCCAGTGAGCCGAATCAGATCTGGCAGTCGGACATGACGAAAGTGTGGGCCGGGGCCAACGTGGGCTGGACCTACCTGGTGGATGTGATCGACTGCTGCACGCGGGAGATCGTGGGATGGAATCTCTCACATCGTTGTAGGACCGAGGACGCGCTTGCAGCAGTCGAGCAGGCGGTACTCGAACGGCTACCTGAGGGCAGCCGCGAGGCTCGCTTGACGATGACCACAGACAATGGGACACAGTTCACTTCGACGCGGTTCATGGAGACGCTCAACCGGCTCGGCATCACCCATCGGCGGACGGCGTATCATCACCCGGAAGGCAACAGCTACATCGAACGCTTCCATCGCAGCTTGAAAGAGGAGGAAGTCTGGACGGCGGAGTATCAGAGCTTAGAAGAAGCACGAGCATCGATCGCTCGTTGGATCAAGGAGTACAATCACGACCGGCCTCACAGCGGAGTCCAAAATCGCACTCCTCACGAGGCCTTCTTGTCTTTCGCAGCCGTACTAAAAAACGAGGCCCTGACTGTCTAAATTAGTGGGGAGCACTACACTGTATAGGGAGATCTTTCGCCCAGACCGGCGCGCTTCGTGGAACAGGAGTAGGTCTACAATTCTCGCGAATTCCTTGCCCCCTTCGGTACCCTTCGGAAGGATCTCAGATAGAGATTTCACACTCGGAAGACGATTTGACACTCCCATGAGCTGTGCTCCTGTAGTTACAATCGGTGGGTTAGCAGGCGCTATATTACATACATGGTGAGATAAGTGGGAGCGAATTGTACGTCCGCTCGAGGAAAAATGGGAGAGAAAAACCGAAGGATGCCGCGGCCCGCGAGGTCAACTGAAACGAGCTGCGGGGCGGGGCGCCCGTGGGTTTTGGCGATTATTGTATCTGTAAGGATAAGAGTTGGGGCCAGAGGGCGAGGAGGGCAATTCTAATTGCTATTCCGGCACAGAGGGCGACGAGGGCGCTGGAAAGAGAGCCGACGAGGAAATATTCGGCAAAGTCCCGTTTTTGCAGCTCCTCGGAACGTATAAGCCCTTTTGCGGCAACAAGGAATGCAAGTGCTGCATAGCTGCCAGCAGCCACGACGATGGTGAGTATTAAACGCTCCAGATTTCCGATTAAGCGGCCCCGGTTGATTTCCGTTACGTCCAGCGGCCCCCTGGCGGTTTCGGCGGGGTGGGTAGAGGAAGAGGGTAAAGGCTGTGGCATTTTTCCGGATGGCTTTGTTTCGTGAACGGAGTGACCGGCATTGGATTGGCGGATACTGCTGGCCGGGATGTGAGGAAAAGTCCCGGCCTTTCGGAGGCAACCTCTGACGATGTAGGTTCCTCCACGAAGGACAAAGAGCAAGGTTGCTGCGAGGATGGAGAGTGCTGACAGATGTTCCTGGAGCAGCGGGATGGGAATGGAGAGATGCGGCTGCAGGGAAAAATGCCGCACGAACGCGAGCATGATGGAAAGATTCAAAACGACAACTAGTATTTCGAGTTCGGCAGTCCACTTGAGAGGGCTTCGAAATCTTATCCAGGGATGCAGGGCTACTACTGTTGCCAGCCAGCTGGACAGGATCATCGAGTGAGTCGCGAGATAGGCGAGAATGGCGATTCCGAGAATTCTTAGGGCAAGGGTATTGCGCCAGATTTTCCATGAAAAGTGAGAATTGTCACGATCCTCCGGCAGGGGATCGGCGGCGATTGCATACGAAAAGATGGACCATAGAACGCACAGTTCCGTCCACAGCAGAAACTCCGCGCTCATGGCCGGACTAGACATTTTTTTTCTCTAGCATGGGATTTATATATCTTTCGAGCAGAATCCGCCAAGCCGATTCCGCCTCGACATAAGCCGGCCAGCCAGTCGATACCACCTGCTTGGAGATGGCCTGCCGCGTTATGCCTAGCTCCTCCGCAACGTCAGATTGAGTCTGGCCACGGCGCAAGAACTCGACAATTCTGAGTTGTTGTCTGGTTAGCGTGGAGCGGTGGAACCATAAGATACGGGCTATCCCGTTCATGACGGGATCCAGTTCGCCGAAGCCGAGGAAGACACCGCCGAAGGATCGCTTTTCGGCGGCAACTTGTATCGCGGCGCGCGCGTAGTGAAGAGCGGGCCCGTCGACGTTTAAGGCTTCTTTTTGAACCGGGGTGTCCAGAACGCCAAATCCCACGCCTACTCTTAAGTGTCTCTCCGAAAACCGCTGATCGATGTCCCACACCAAGTCGGGAATAGGAGTCGCGGAACGGAGAAGACCCTGAAACTCATCTCCAAGCGTAATTACGAACCGCGACAGTATACTCTTAGAATATCTTCTATTGAGATAGACAACCAGCTCTTTAAAGCTCTTTTGCACTCTTGGGCGCTGCAGGCGTGGAACTTCACGGGATTTCACCATGTCGGCTATGAGTGCGATACAGGGCTTCGCACGAAGATGGGGAATGGCCATGAATTACCCTCAAGCCAAGATGATACTCTTCCCCGGATAGGTGTCAACCAATAAAGGTTGACATTGTAAGTAGCAACCAAATAAGGTTGACGACTGCGAAGGCAACCGATTCGGGTTGACAGTCTTCTGATTCGTTGAAAAGACGGGCCGCGGCGCTGTGAGAGCTTCGTCACTGAATGCTTTGCGTCAATTTAGCAAGCGGCCGGAAGCGCAAAGAAAACACAGCCTTGGAGAAAGAAGGGAGTGGGTTGAAACGAAAGGAGGGGTGGGGGGCACTACTGGCTAAGGCGCAGTGGGCGGGGAGGTTGTGAGCGAGCTGCCTGGGCGCTTGAGGACGGAGGTGTGCGATGAGGAAGACGACGCGGCGGGGATTTCTGGAGGATGCGGGGAAAGCGGCTGCAGGGGCGGTGGTGGGAGCGGAATTGTTTGGGGCGGGGAGAGCGTTTGGGGCGCCGGTGTTTGTGCGGCGCGATGTGGGGAAGATGAAGGCGGATGATCCGGTGCTGGTGTCGTACCGGAAGGCGATCAAGAAGATGCGGGCTTTGCCGGACACGAATCCGCTGAGCTGGGCGTACCAGGGAGCGATTCACTGGACGACGCTGCCCTTTCCGTCGCCTACGGTGGACTGGGACAAGTGCGAGCATGGAACGGATTTTTTCTGGTCGTGGCACAGGATGTATTTGTACTGGTTCGAGCGGATCGTGCGGAAGATGAGCGATGACAGGGATTGGGCGGTGCCGTATTGGGATTGGGCGCCGGGAAGCGATTTCAAATTGCCGGCGCCGTTCCGCGACACGGCGAGCGAGTTGTACACGGTACACCGCGATCCGGCGATCAACGCGGGAACGGGAGCGCTGAATCCGGCGGCGGTGAGCGTGACAAATTCCTTTGCGCTGACGAATTTCTTTTCGGCGAATTTGAATGTGCAGACGCCGCACGGGAGCGTGCACGTGGAAGTGGGCGGATCGGGAGGGTGGATGACTTCGGTGCCGACAGCGGCGCAGGATCCGATTTTTTACGTGCACCATTCGAACGTGGACCGGCTGTGGGATTTGTGGCTGGCGCAGGGAGGAGGGCGGAGCGATCCGACGATGGACGCCGCGTGGACGGGAAAGACGTACACGTTTTATGACGAGAGCGGGGCGACGGTAACGATGTCGGCCTGCGAGATTTTGCGAGCGGCGGAGCAGCTGCATTACAAATACGAGGGAGAGCCGCCCCAGGTGCTGGAGTATTGCAAGCAGCGGCGGCCGGAGGCGATCGCGCAGTTCGCGCGAGTGGAGCTGATTCCGCTGCCGGGGCCGCCGGTGGAATTGAACGGCGAGACGACGTCTTTTCTGATCGATCTGACTGAAATTCGCGGGAAGCTGGCGCCCATTTTGGAAAGCAAGACGGATATTTTATTGCTCGATCTCGATCTAGTGGAAGCGGACCAGCAACCGGAAGTGGCGTGGGCGGTGTACGTGGGACCGCCGGGACAGGGAGAGATGGACGTAAATAGCGATTCTTATGTTGGGACGCTAACGCTTTTCGGCTCGGGCGTGCATGGAGATGCGCATCACGAGTTCATGCCGGCACACTTCGTGCATCCGCTGAACCGGGCGGTGAAGGCGGCGCTAGCGGCCAAGGCGGCGCGTTTGCAGGTGACGTTTGTGCCGCTGGGGATTGTGGTGGATGGAAAGGCGAGAAAGGCGGAGGTGAAAGCGACGGTGAGGATCGGAAAAAGGAGCCTGGTGATCGATCGAGCGTCGTAGGCGAAGCAAGAGCCTTCGGAGAAAAAATACATGAAGTGAAAATGGCCCATCCTTGTGCGACGAGGATGGGCCATTTTTGCAAGTACTTTGCGTTGCGGACCGAGGAAACAGCGGGTGGCGCGCGCGACTAGTTCGAGCCGCGTTGTGAGTCGTTGACGGGGGAATGCTTTTCCAAGGTGTCGATCAGGTGACGGCCTGTTTCTGGCACGCCAGTGTGTTCACCGCGGACGATTTCGCTGGCTTTCATGGGGTGACCGTAGACGTCGCCGCTGGCGTCGTCGTCAGGGCGAATCGTGGAACCTTCGAGAGAAACGCCTGCAAATACTCCGCGCGAACGCGAATAGCTGAGAATCTCAGCGCGCATCCAGGCATCGGTATCGGCGGAGGCATCACGTCCCAATGGTCCGGCTGCGACGGAAGCGTCGCCGCCCAACTTCACTTTGCTGCTGAGGATGGAGTCCATGCCGCGGCCGTTCATGACGAGGAGAATCAAATCGGTTTCTTCTCCGCCGATTTGGAAGCCAACGCTGGCGCCTTCGAGGGCGTACATGGCCGGTGCTCCCCAAGCGCCGCGGAAATGTTCACCGGTGCGGCAAACCATTGCGCCACGGCCGTAGTCAGCGCCGATGCCGAAGGCCAATTTCTTGACGCCCGGGATGACAATGACACATTCGGCCTTGTTCAAGAGATCCTGAGGAATGTCGTCCGGCACGTGAAGGACTTCCGACATAACCGTGCCGCATTCTTCGAGGCGTCTTTGTTCCTTGTTCAGTTCCTTCGCGTAAACCACACCTGCTACGAGGGTGAGACATGCTGCGGTAACCATGAGCTTCTTCATTGCGGACCTCCAAGGTCAAAACTTCTTCTGAGGACGTATGTTTCTTTCGAGAAAGCTGCCGGGTACACAAGATGTAGGGTTCAGCCGAGACGATCAGACGAGAGGTAAAGGGCCTGCGAGAAAGTCTTTTTGTTTTTTCCTACAAGAGAATCCTAGATGGAGTAGGAAGAAGAGTCTGTCCGATTAAGCACACATTGCTAGTTATTTTCGTGAACCTCGCTGTGTGGGGGAGTTGTGCCCGTCGGAGCGCCGAATGGCTTTGTGCCAAACCGCCCGCAAACGGGAAGCACAGAGCTTAAATGCGACCGAGAAGGACGAGAATCACGACGATAACCAGAACGAGTCCCAAGCCTCCGGTCGGCCTGTAGCCCCAGTCTCTGCTGTGTGACCAGCGGGGGAGCGCGCCGAAGAGCGCCAAGATTAAGATGACGATTAGGATAGTCCCGAGCATTTTTCCCTCGTTTCCGTTTATTGCGAGCGATGACGCTCAGGAGGCGGCCCCGGCGGCTGTTATGGCTCGATCGAGATCCGCGCCGGGACGGAACGGGACCGTTTGCGATTCAGGTGTAGAAGCTAGCTGACGACGCTGATGGAGAAGCGAACGCCGGGATAGTAGGGGTTGAACATGTAATAGCCACCGTCGACGTAGTCGATGTAAACGTCGTCGGTGTAGTACCAGCCGGAAGGCCAGGGTTGAACGAATCCGAACCAGAATCCGCCGTACTGAAAGCGAGAGAATCCGCCGACCAGGACAGGGGTACCGATGCGGAAGTCATGAGCGCTGCCGAAGTTGGAACGGAACCGGTCGTCGGGAATTCGGTTGCTGGTCCTGGCGCTAAGGCGGAGTGCCGGTTGCGCGCGCTGTCTGGAGATTTCTTGTTGTGAGCGCTTGGGAGGAGCCGCGTATTTTGCCTGCTGCTGGCGAGGTGGTTGCTGTTTTTGGGCCCTGGCTTGCTCTTGTTTCGGGGCCTTGGCTTGCTCTTGTTTCGGGGCCTTGGCTTGCCGTTTCGGAGCCTTGGCTTGCTCTTGTTTCGGAGCCTTGGCCTGCTCTTGTTTCGGGGCTTTGGCCTGCGCTTGTTTTTCGGGCTTAGCGTTTTGCTGGTGGCTGGGCGTTTTTGCTACTTGCTGTTTTTCGGGTTTAGCTTGCTGCTGCTTCGGAGCTTTGGCCTGTTCCTGGCGCTGTTCGGGTTTGGCTTGTTGTTCCTTCTGCGCGGGCTTGGCTTTCTCTTCCTGTTTCACCGGTTTTTCCTGGCGGGCGATGGCCGGAGTGGCCATTCCCAGCAGCAAGAAAAGTGCGGTTGCGTTGATGATTCCAGTTGATTTCATGAGTTGCCTCCACTGCGATTGCTTATGCGCTTGCCACCGGTAGAACGTGGAGCGCCTGTTGTTTCTGGTTCTTTAGCGCGATGCCGAACACTGCAAAACAAATCCGACGCCTTGGCCGAGACTGCTATGCGACGCGTACATGGGAGAGACTGTGGAACAATCCAAATACGTTCAGGAGCCACAAAACGACGACGATTACCACGACGGCGTTCAAGATGGATTTGATACTGCCAGCCATGGGGATGAAGCTATTCACCAGCCAAAGCAGAACGCCGACTACGATCAAAACGAAGACTAGCTGAAGGAGAGGCATGACTTATTCGCTTCTTTCTTCGCACGCGGATACACGAGCACCTCGCTGAGATGGAGGATTGTCTAAATGCGGGGCCGCGATCTTGGGCGACAAAGTGGAGCGGAGTGGAACCCGGAATTCTGGACGGCTCAGGCTGAAGCTAAGGGCTTGTTTTCAGGCTTCGGTTTTTTTGCTCCCCCAACAAGAGATATACTAGGCGGATTGGCCGCGCATATCTGTCCGCAAGTGGACACATTGGGACAAAGTTCGCCGGCTGCACGTCCTGATGCTAAGATAAATGCCATCAAATCATGCCAAAATCAGCTTTGCCGCCGAGACCCGCGAAAACGAAAGAAGAGGTGTTTAACGCCCAGGAATTCCTGGATTCGGCGGGGGTGGCAAGGAAAGTGGTCGAATTTCCAAAAAAGGCAGCGATCTTCGGGCAAGGTGACGTTGCCAAGCACGTAATGTACATTCAGCAGGGCGGCGTGAAACTGTCGGTCGTCAATTCGACCGGGAAAGAGGCTGTTGTCGCAGTCTTGAAGCCGGGAGACTTTTTTGGAGAAGGATGTTTGGCAGGGCAGCCGCTGAGGATGGGGTCCGCGACCAGTACAGGCGCGACCACCGTGCTGGAGATTGAGAAAGAAGAGATGATTCGCGTCCTGCACAGCGAGCACGAGTTCTCCGATCGCTTTATTGCGCACATGCTTTCGAGAAACATCCGGGTGGAAGAGGATTTAATCGACCAGCTGTTTAACTCGACCGAAAAGCGGCTGGCGCGCGCGCTGCTGCTGCTGGCCCGCTATGGCAAGGAGAACGAGCCGCAAAAAATCCTTCCGCGAGTGTCGCAAGAGACGCTGGCGGAGATGATTGGGACGACGCGGTCGCGAGTGAATTTGTTCATGAACAAATTCAAGAAATTGGGTTTTATTAATAATACGGACGGTCTTGAAATAAACAGTTCGCTGTTGAGCGTCGTGTTGCATGACTGAGGCGATTCGCTGATCGATTCGGTTCCCATCCGGTTAAATATCCATTTGCCGAGAAACGTTTAAGTCAGACCACCTAGAGATTTTCGCGAGACGAGAAAAGGGCGCGACGTAAAGCCGCGCCCTTTTGCCATAAGAGAGAGGAATGGGAAGTGAACTATACGGGGCCGAGGAATTCGACGTGGCAGTAGGTGCCCAGGCGGACGTTATAGGCTAGGTAGAGGCCGTCGTGGTCAGGGTCTTCATATACAACGACTTGGTCGGTCCCCCAGTTCCAGTCGTCGCAGAAGCCGTAGTCGGCGGGAAAGATGCTGAAGGCGAAGCCGCCGAACCAGAAGCGTTCGCGATTGCCGCCTTCGATGCGCCAGACGTGGCTGGGGCCGAAGCCGCGCTGAAGTGGCCGTGGGCCCAGGGATGATCGACGTGATAGTGGGGATCATTCTTGCCCGTGTCATGGCCAACCCATTTGCCGTTGGAGTGGACGTGAGGAGCGTTAGGATGACCGGCTTTGTCGACATAATTGGGATTGGCGACGGGATGAGCCTCGGGCTTGGCAGGGGCAGGACCATGGGCCGGGGGTGAGAAGGCGGCGGAGCTGTCGGGTTTTTCTTGCGCGAGAACTGGAACGGAACAGATCAAGAACAGTGCAAGAACTCCTAGAAATGATTTCATTCGAACCTCCGAAGTGGATTTGTATTTCCTACCTATTTGAACCGGGAGTTTTGCAACCTGTGCCGAGCGGGCCGGTAGTGCTTACAACAAATAAAACCCAGACGGCGCCGCGAAAGTTGCTGATGGGAAACTTTAACCTTTGGACCCTTGAACCGAGGTAAAGCAAAACTAATCTTTAGACGCGTTTGTGGTGGGCAAAAGGTTACGGCTTACAAATTTTTTGCGGCGCGGAAAGCGCGGACGACAGCGGCGACATCACGCTGGTCAGCGTCCACTTCGGCATTGAGGTGGCGCATCTCGTCGGCGGAGATTTTGCCGGAAAGATCGGCTAGTGCGGCGCGGAGTTGGGGAAATTTTTCAAGCGCGTCATGGCGAACGATGGGAACGGCGTCGTATGGCGGAAAATAGTGGAGATCGTCCTCGAGAGCAACGAGGTGAAGGGAGTCGATTAAGCCATCGGTGGAATTGCCAGCGACGATATCGACTTGATGATCGAGAAGAGCGCGATAGAGGAGGCCGAGATCCATGACGTTGGGCGGGGCAGCGAAGTGGAGATTGTAACGGCCGCTCCAACCGCGAAAGCCGTCGGGGCGCTCGAGGAATTCGTAGCCGACACCGGCATGCCATTTCGGAGCGATGGAGGCGAGATCAGACATGGTGTGGAGGTGGAGGTTGTGCGCGTCGGCGGCGCGGATGACCATGGCGAAGGTGTTTTCGAAACCGAGAGGTTCGGTGAGGACGAGATGGAAACGCTGGGAATATTGTTGTTTGACGCGATTGTAGATGGCAGGCGGAGTTGTCTGTGCCGGGGGATTCGTTCAAGGACGGCGGTAAGGGCGGTGCCGGTGTATTCAACGTAGAGATCAAGATCGCCGGCGAGGAGGCTTTGTGGACAAGGAGAGTGCCGCCGAGATTGGTTTTGCGGACGACGGGGATATGGGTGCGGGACTTCGATGTGCTGGGCCAGGAGTTCGGCGAGGATGACTTGCTCGGTGAAAAATTTGGAGCCGATGGTTAGGTGGGTTGGGCGGGTTTGCGGCAGGCGGCGGGGAAGAAAAGGAAGTTAAGGAGGCAAAGGAAATAAAGGAGGTTAAGGAAGCGGGAAAGATTGCGGTGCATGTTATGTGGGGAGTTCCATTGGAATGTGGAATTTAACACAGAGGTCACAGAGAACACAGAGAGGGAAAAAGAGAGTGAGGCAGTGATCAGACGACTTTGAGGCGACGTTCGAGAGGCCGAGGAGGAGGTCAGCGAAGAGGGCCAGGAGGGCAGCGGGGATGGCGCCAGCCAGGATGACGGAGTCGCTGACCATGGCCACGCCGCGGAAGATGAAGGTGCCGAGGCCGCCGGCGCCGATGGCGGCGGCGATGGTGGCGACGCCGATGGTGATGACGGTGGCGGTGCGGATGCCGGCGAAGATGAAACTGAGCGCCAGGGGGAAGCGGACGCGGAGAAGGATTTGCGTCGTGGTCATGCCCATGGCTTCGGCGGCTTCGAGGATGGCGGGGTCGATGGTGGTGAGGCCGACATAGGTGTTGCGGAGGATGGGAAGAAGAGCGTAGAGGACCAAGGCGACGATGGCGGTGCGGGGGCCGATGCCTCCGATGAAGGGGATGGGAATGAAGAAACCGAAAAGAGCGAGGCTAGGAATAGTTTGAAATACGCTGGCGATGCCGAGCGCGATGGCGCGGAGGCGGCGATGTTGCACGATGAGCATGCCAAGCGGTACGGCGATGGCGATGGCAAAGCCATGGCAATGAGAACGAGATTGACATGATCCAGTGTGGCGCTGAAAATTTCGGAGCGATGAGTGAGGAAGAAATTCCAGGGATTCATTGAGAGACTCCGCTGGGTATGGCGAGGGATGCAGAGAAGGCGTGGACTTCGGGATGGTCGAGACGGAGAAAATCTTGAGGGGGCGCGAGAGCGACGAGGCGGCCGGCTTGCAGAAGGGCGATGCGCGAGGCAAGGAGGAGAGCTTCGCGAATGTCGTGGGTGACGAAGACGATGGTTTTATTGAGGCGGCGAGCAAGAGCGCTGAATTCGCGCTGAAGTTCGGCGCGCGTGACGGGATCGAGAGCGCCGAAGGGCTCATCCATGAGAAGGATAGGCGGGTCGGCAGCGAGGGCGCGGGCGACACCCACGCGCTGGCGCTGGCCGCCAGAAAGTTCGCGTGGATGGCGGGAAGAAAATTCGGCGGGATTGAGACCAACTAGTTGAAGTAGTTCTTCTACGCGGGAGGCGATGCTCGTGGGGTACCACTTTTCGAGAGATGGGACGAGGGCGACGTTTTCCGCGATGGTGAAATGCGGAAAGAGACCGGCCTCCTGAATGACGTAGCCGATGCCGCGGCGAAGATGAATGGGATCCGCTGTCAGTGGTGGCGCGGCCTTTAACGAAAACTTGCCCTTGCGAAGGGGAGAGCATGCGATTGATGAGCTTTAAGGAGGGTGGTTTTGCCGCTGCCGCTGCGGCCGAGGAGGACCAGGGTTTCGCCGCGCAGAAATGGTCAGGGACACATTCGAGACGATGGCGCGGCCAGGAATATCGTTTATGCAGTAGTCCACGCCGCGGAATTCGATGGCGACGTCCGATGGCGCTTCGAATCTCGCATTCATTTCGATTGACAGCCCCACGCCACAGGGGGAATATCGTACCCTACTCAGCCTCCCGGACGCCGCATTTCGGCGCATCCTTCTTGCGGAAGCCGCATCCAAACTAAGGGGGGAAGAAGCCATGGCAGCCACCGCTACAGCTGTCCGCATACGGCACGACCTTCACACCCGCCTTCTAGACGCGCGCGCGCAAACCGATGAACTGTTTCGGATTGTGCGCGATGAAGCCATTTACGACAGGCCCATTCCCGAGCGGCACCGGATCATTTTTTACTTGGGACACGTCGAGGCCTTTGATTGGAACCTGCTCGCGCAACGAGCGTTTGGGTTGCAACATCGATGCAACGCACGTTTGACAACCTTTTTGCGTTCGGAATCGACCCCGTGGGAGGAGGACTGCCGAGCGACGGGCCGACGATTGGCCGAAGCGCGAAGAAGTGGAGGGCTACAACCGTCGACTGCGGAATGAATTGGACTAGGCCATCGAACATGCGCTGAGCGCGACCCGGCCGAAGGCCATCCCGCAGTTGATTCCGATGTTGGAAGTGGCGATCGAGCACAGGTTGATGCACGCGGAAACGCTGGCGTATATGTTGCACCGGCTGCCCACCGATAGAAAGATCCGCGGACCTATCAGGCGGCTTGGGACGAGGCCCTTTAAGTCGCAGGCTCGTGGGAATACCCGCGGGAAGAGCGACGCTGGGATTGAAATACGTTACGGGCGATGAATTCGGCGTGGGACAACGAGCTGGACACACATGCAGTGGATGTCGGCGGAATTTGCGATTGAGAGCGGCAACGTAACGAATCAGGATTTTCTGAGATTCATGCAAGCCGGCGGGTATGAGAACCCTCGCTATGGAGTGAAGAGGCGTGGGAGTGGAAGGAAAACGAAGGCGTGGAGCATCCGGCGTTTTGGAAGCGGGCGGAAATCTTGTGGATGTACCGCGCGATGTTCGGCGAGGTCCGGCTTGCCGCTGGACTGGCCCGTTTATGTGAGCCACGCGGAAGCCACGGCATACGCAAAGTGGCTTGGGCGAGCAGCTGCCGAGCGAAGAGCAATTTCACCGTGCGGCTTATGGGACGCGCCAGGGCCGGAGTGAGAGAGCCTATCCATGGGGAGAGGACGCGCCAAGCGCGACGGCATGGCAATTTTGATTTCAAGCAGTGGGATCCTGCGCCAACGGGCTCGCATCCGGACGGGGCCAGCGCGTTCGGAGTTCACGATTTGGTGGGCAACGGC
Source organism: uncultured Acidobacteriota bacterium (assembly GCA_963804545.1). Lineage (GTDB taxonomy): Bacteria > Acidobacteriota > Terriglobia > Acidiferrales > UBA7541 > Acidiferrum. Next base: position 81,918 of record CAWDQW010000001.1, on the reverse strand, counting down.
TGGGAATGGACGCGGACGCAATTCGCGCCGTTTCCTGGATTTGTGGCCGATGCCCTTTTACCCCGGCTATTCCGCGAATTTCTTCGATGGCAAACACTACGTGATGAAGGGAGGGTCGTCGCGAACGGCTGCATGCATGTTACGGCGATCTTTCCGGAACTGGTTCCAGCCGCATTATCCGTACGTCTACGCGACATTCCGTTGCGTGGAAGACTAGCACTGGCAAGACGAACCCAGACCATTGGGAGATGACATGCTGACGACGCAAACCCTTCCGTTGTGAGACATGTGTCCGAATTCGCGGCGGACGTGCGCGAAGGCCTGACGAAGAGCGGACAACGCGAGTTGCCATCGAAATATTTGTATGACGAGGTGGGCTCGGCGCTGTTTGAGACGATTTGCGTGCTGCCAGAATACGGGCTGACGCGCGCGGATGCGCGGTTGCTGGAGAAACATGCGCGGGAAATCGTGAGACGGCTGCCGTCGCCAGTGCAGGTGGCGGAACTCGGCAGCGGAAGCGGAAAAAAGACGCGCTGGATTCTGGAAGCGCTTTCGCGGCGGCAGAAAACGTATTACTTCCCGATCGAGATTTCGCCTTCCGCGCTGGCGGCATGCGAGAAGGAGCTGGGACAGATCGATCTAGTGAGCATCGTCGGACATGAACAGCCGTATCTGGAAGGTTTGCGGCGGTGGCCGACGCGCGCGCTGATGGCGACCATCTGCTGGTGCTGTTTCTCGGGAGCACGATCGGGAATTTCGATCGCGACGCAGGAGAGGATTTCTTGCGGAGCGTGAGGGATATATTGCGAGAGGGCGACGCGTTGTTACTTGGGCACGGACCTGGAAAAGAGCGTCGAAGTTCAAATGCTGGCGTATGACGATCCAGCCGGAGTGACGGCGGCATTTAACATGAACTTGCTGGCGAGAATTAACCGCGAGCTGCGAGGAGATTTCGATTTGGCATGCTTCCGGCATGAAGCGCGCTGGAATGCCATCGAGCGGCGCATGGAGATGCACTTGCGGTCAACTTGCCGGCAGCGGGTGGAGATTCCGGCGGCGGGACTTCGCTTGTCGATCGATGAAGATGAAACGATCTGGACGGAAAGCTCGCACAAATACCGAATTGGCGAAGCGGCGGAAATGGCCGCACGAACCGGGTTTTCGATGTGAGGGCCAGTGGGTGGATGAAGAGTGGCCCTTTGCGCAGAATTTGTTGATCGCGGATATAGCGCGTAAAGGACGCAAAACAGTTCCCTCTTTGTTGAGCGGAAACTAAAAAGACTCAATGCGCCAGACGAGCCGCGCGAACCAAGGCTCTTGGGCCACCAAAGGCGGATGCCAGATGGCGAGGATCTGGGAGCCCTGGTAGACGCGTTCGAAACCTTCCTCGGATTCGGAGACCGTTTCAATCGGAGCAACCCAGAATTCCTTTGCGCCGGGTGCGTGCAGAGTGATGCGGATGCGCTGCCAGCCGTCTTCCATGCGGAGCAACGGTCCGGGCAAAACGCCGCTGAAAAGAAGATTTTGCGGACCTTTGGGCGTTTCAAAGAAGCGGTCGGCTTCAGCGGGAGCGAGGAGATTGATAATCGACTCGATGCCGACGGCGATGGGTTTTCCAAGAGGGTTCTTCAATTTCAACCCGATTTCGCAGCCGACCTCGCAGCCATGCGGGGCAGGGCCGAAGGAAAAGCGTTTGGCCAGAGAGAGTCGCGGAGCTGCGGCGCCTCCTTTGGCAGCGGGCTTCAGTTCGTCCTCACGAATGAGTTGAGCGTCGTTGGCGGAGGAGGATTTGACCTGGAAAGCACCGCCGGCAAATCCCGGATCTTCCTGCAATTCCAGCATCTCATATTCGGATTGCGTGCGGGCAGGATCAAAAAGCAATACGCGAAATGCGTGGCGCGGCCAGCGGTCGTAACGGAGAAAACGTTCGAGACCGGGCTCTTTGACGAGAGTCTGTTCGTGGATGGAGGACACAGCCCCCGGCACGGCGGTTTTCGCGGCTTCACGCAGGCGCGTGTGATAAGCCTCCGGCCTGCGCTGCATGGAATTAATGAGAGTGGCCGCTGCGGGTCGAAAATCAAACGCAGCGATGGTTCCGCCATCCGTGGGCTTGAGCAAAGCTTGATACTCGGTCGCCGTGAAGAGTTGCTCATGCGCACCGTCGGCGTCGTAGTCCAGCAATTCGACGTGAGGAATGAGTGTCGCGGCGGATTGGCGGTCGGCGATAGATTCGGCGCGAATGAGATTGCGCCAGAGCTCGGTGCGGAGATGCGGAGCGTAGAGTCCACCGAAGATGCCGTGCCAGTAGGCGTCATTGCATTGGGCGCGAAGGAGCAGGTCGCGCGCGTGGACAAGCTCATCAGAAGCTTTCGAACTGGTGTGGCGCGCGGGCACGGCGGCGATGCGCGCGGAAACGCGCAACATTTTTTTGTGAAGGAGATTGGATTCGGCGTATTTGCGGAAAAAACCACGCCAGGAGCCGCCGCGGAGGAAAGAGAGAATTTCGGGTCGCGCGGTGAACTCTTTCTGGACGGCATGGTAGCGCTGGCGGACACGCGTAGGCAGAACCCACTCCATCATTTCGGTGTAGGAGGCGGTGGGAAGATCGGCGCGGCCAAGAGGCGAGTGGTCGGCAAGGTATTCGCCGGGCGTCGAAACGTGGAGCCAGGAGGAGTTTTTCTCGAGGGCGGTGAAGAAATCTTCGAGCCAGCCGTCTTTGTAGCAATGAGCGTTGGTGCCGGGCCAGACGCCGAATTTCTCCATGTCGTCGCCCATGGAAGCCATGCCGCCCGGATGCAGCGCCGCTGCGTCGCGCAGATATGTGATCACGTCTTCGACTTTGCCGAACGGGATGAAATAACGGAGCGCTTTTTGGCCGGGAAAGAGCCAGACGCTTTGGCCGCGGTCTTCGGCGATGTAGGCGCCAAAGAGTTCCTCGGGTTCGAAGCCAGCGGAGAGAAAATGAATGTCGTCGACGAGGGTGTAGCTGACGTTTGCTGCGGACAGAGCGGAGGGAAGTTGCGGCTCCCAAACGCGCTCGGCGATCCAGGCGCCTGTCGGGCGGCGCCCGAAATGGCGGTCGAGATAGGCGGCGAGGCGGGTGATCTGTTCGCGCTGGTCCTCGGGGGGGATGGAGATAAGGATGGGTTCGTAGAAGCCGCCGCCGATGAGTTCGACTTGGCCGGAGCTGACAAGAGCCTTGAGGCGCGCGAAATATTCGGGACGATGCTCTTCGATCCAGGTGAGCAGCGGGCCGGAATAATGCAAGCCCATGTGGACGCCGGGATGTTTTTCGAGGAGTTCGATAAAAGGCAGATAGGAATCTTTGTAGGCCTTTTCGAGCACGTGGCCGAAATTGCCGACGGGCTGGTGGGCGTGAATCAGGAGGACGAGATGGAAGCGTTCTGGCATGGGGACAATTTTGCTCTCAAACATCATACCGTGCGGCGCGACATTTCAAATTCAAGAGATGATAAAAATGCGCGAAAGGCGCACTTTGCTTAGACGCGTGAGGCGGCCCGAGAGGCACAGGCGGTGCGGGAGATTGACACACCTTCGCGCGTGTGAAAGGCTAACCCAGGTAATGAGTGGACGATGCGAGTGACAGCAAAAGGCGAATACGCCACACAAGCAGTGCTGCACCTGAGCCTGCAATATCCCGAAGTGGTGACCATCCACGAGATTGCGCAGAGGCACCATATTCCGCTGAAGTATCTGGAGCAAATCCTGCTGGAATTGAAGCGCGGGGGAATCCTGGAGAGCCGGCGGGGGGTGCGCGGAGGGTATACGCTGGCGCGGGCGCCCGTGGAGATTTCGGTGGGAGCAGTATTGCGGGTGGTCGATGGGGCGTTTGCGGAATCGAGCTGCGTGCACAACGAAGCGATGGGCGGAGTGTGTGTCGAGGGAGAAAGCTGCGGGCTGAAACAGATTTGGAAGGATGTGCAGGGAGCGGTAGAGAAGATTCTGTTCGCAACGACGTTTGAGGACGTGCGGCGACGGACGCTGAACGGCGGGGCGAGGCGCGTGGAAACGGCGCGACTGGAGAGCTGAAACGAACGGCGCAAGAAAAAGCGGCACGACCGAGCGTGCCGCTTTCCAAGCTTGACCCTTCTAAAAAATAAGCAGGCGCTTTATTTGGCGGTGTAGAACTCCGCGTTGACAGGGGTGTAGCTGTTCCACTTCTCCGGCAAGTCTTCCAAAGCAAAAATGGCGGTCACCGGGCAAACCGGGACGCAGGCGCCGCAATCGATGCATTCCGTGGGATTGATATAAAGCTGCGTGACCTTTTCGTGCTCCGGCTCATCCTTGCGGGGGTGAATGCAATCGACGGGGCAGACGTCCACGCAGGCGGTGTCTTTTGTGCCGATGCAGGGCTCAGCGATTACGTAAGCCATTCAAATCTCCTTTGCTCGGACAACGCGCCGCGAGCACTTCCGGCGAAAGAAAGCGCCCGGCGGAATTTTCTTATACCACGCCCCTGCCGGGGCCAACAAGCGATGGAGTGATTGTACTTGGCGGGGACGGGATTCTCAACTTCGGCGCATGCAGCTAGAATGGTGGGGGAAGGTACACCGATGAAGATACGGACGGCCATTGCCGCAGTTGTGTTGTTCGCCGCGGGGACGTGCCTGGCGGCGCTCGCCGCGCCGCAAGCCAAGGCGCCGCACGATCCCGAGATGATCGACTCGCAGGGGTTCCAAAAGATACTGGAGCATAATCGCGGAAAAGCGCTGCTGGTGAACTTTTGGGCGACCTGGTGCGAGCCTTGCCGGGACGAATACCCCATGTTGAATGAGTTGGCAAAGCAGTACGCGCCGAAGGGGCTGCAGGTCGTTGGCATAAGCATGGATGACGACGGCGACTTGATCTTGATGCGGCGATTCCTGGCGCGGTACAAACCCATCTTTCCCAATTATCGCAAGACTCCGGGGGCGGAAGCCGCGTTCCGGCAGTCCGTGCTTCCGGGATGGACCGGGTCGATGCCGGTGTCGATCTTTTATTCGAAGGATGGGAAGCAGGTAGCTCACTTTTTGGGCGAGAAGGGCCGGGAACAATACGAGGAGGCGATTCGCGCGGTACTCGGCGACGGCGGAAGCGCAGGAACGCCGGGAAAGTAGCCATTCGTCTCTAAAACAAAAAAGTTCTGGGAGGAGCAAAGGATGCTCGACACGAAGGGCAATCGAATCACCTATTTTGGACACAGCACGTTTTCGTTGACGACGGCTTCGGGGCACACGGCGCTTATCGATCCGTGGGTGACGACGAATCCCATGTGTCCGCCCGCACTGAAGGAGGTGCCGCGCCTGAATGTGATTTTCCTTACTCATGGTCACGGGGATCATCTGGGCGACCTTTTGGCGCTTGCGAAACAGCACAAACCAAAGATCGTAGCCATCTTCGAGACCTATCTTTGGCTCGCGAGCAAAGGATTTGAAAAGGAGACTGCTCCCATGGGCAAGGGAGGATCGCAGAGCGTCGGCGAGTTTCAAGTGACGATGACGCACGCCTTTCATTCGAATTCCATCGATGATAACGGCGTGATGATTTACGGCGGCGAGCCGGCGGGCTACGTGATTCGAATGCCGGGAGGATTCACGATTTATCATGCGGGAGACACGGCCCTGTTCGGAGACATGAAGCTGATCGGAGAGCTTTATAAGCCAGAGCTTGCCCTGCTGCCGATTGGGGATCGCTTCACGATGGGGCCGCGCGAAGCGGCGCATGCCATCCGGCTGCTGGGAGTGAAGCACGTGATCCCCATGCACTATGCGACGTTTCCGTTTTTGACGGGAACGGTGGAGGATTTGCGCAACGAGACGCGCGACATCGAGGGGCTGCGGATACATGCGCTCAAACCGGGAGAAAGCCTGTGATTCGCAGCGAGAATTTGCGCAGCGGCTATATTCAGGATGACGTCGAGCAATATTTGTATGAACTGCTGCCGGAGCGGGACGCCGTCATCAGCGAGATGGAAGCCTATGCCGCAGAGCACCGCGTGCCGATCATTGGGCCGGCTGTGGCTCGCTTGCTTTCGCTTTTTGCGCAAGTATCCGGCGCAAAACGGATCTTCGAAATGGGCTCGGCGATTGGCTATTCGACGATCTGGCTGGCGCGCGCGGCAGGGCCCAAAGGAAAAGTGCACTACACCGACGGAGACCCGGCAAATGCGAAGCGAGCAGGAGAATATTTCAAGCGGGCGGGAGTGGCGAAGCGCATAAACGTTCAAGTGGGTGATGCTCTGGAATTACTGAAAAAGACTCCAGGAAAATTTGATTTGATTTTCAACGATGTGAACAAGCATCAATACCCCGACGCACTGCGCGTGGCGCTGCCGAAACTCAAGCGGGGCGGATTGTTCATCACGGACAATACCTTGTGGTCGGGCAAGGCGGCGCGGCCTGCGGCTCCGGACGATAAAGACACGCTTGGTGTGCAGGAATTCAACCGGCTGGTGTATGCCTCGAAGGAGCTGTATCCCGTGTTGATTCCGTTGCGGGATGGCGTAACCGTTTGCCGGAAACAGTAGGCCGCGGCGAAGCTACGAGCGGAGGAAATTTCGCAGCAGGAAGCCCAGGTTGGCGGGGCGCTCGGCGAGACGGCGCATGAAATACGGAAACCAGTCGTTGCCATAGGGAATGTAGACGCGCAGGCGATAGCCGTCTTTCACGAGCATGCGCTGCAAATCGGTGCGCACGCCATAGAGCATCTGAAACTCGAAATCGTCCTTGGAAATTTGCTGGGAGGCTGCCCAGCGAATGGTTTCCGCAATCATGCGCGGATCGTGCGTGGCTATGCCGTGGTAGAAGCCACTGGGCAGGAGAATCTTCATCAGGCGGATATAATTAAAGTCTACGTCCTTCTTGCGGGGATAGGCGACCTCCGGCAATTCCTTATAAGCGCCTTTGCAGAGGCGAATGCGGCATCCACAAGAGAGCAGCGCCTGGATGTCCGTCTCGCTGCGGTAGAGGTACGCCTGGATCACTGTGCCGATCGCGGGATTACGCAAACGCACGTTTTTGACAAGCTCGATGGTGCGTTGCGTGTACGCCGACCCTTCCATGTCGACGCGGAGAAAATTGTCGTACCGCGCAGCTAACTCTACGATTGACACAACCAGGCCCTGGCAGAAATCAACATTGAGATCCAATCCGAGTTGAGTCAATTTGCAGGAAACATTGGCGTGGAGATTTTCCTTTTGGATGCGCTCGAAAATTTCCAGGTAAGCGTCGCGGGCACGCTGGGCATCCGCTGTGGTGGAGCAGCTTTCGCCAAGATAATCCAGGCTGGCGAGCATTCCCGCGTTGTTGCAGGCGCGGGCGGCTTCCATGGCTTCGTCAAGTGTTTCGCCGGCAACGAAGCGTCGAGCCATGCGGCGCGTAGTGCCGTTGGAGGTGACCCATTGGGCGAAGCGGGGACTCTCGGAGAGCTTGAGAAGCGTCGCGCGGAGCATGCCGTATGATTATGCCTTGTGTGAAATCCCCAGCGACTAGTCCGTGTGCCCTTCCAGGAACTTTTCCGCGTCGAGAGCGGCCATGCAGCCGGAGCCCGCGGCGGTGACGGCCTGGCGGTAGCGATGGTCCTGCACATCCCCCGCGACGAATACGCCTGGGACTGCGGTCAAGGTGCCGTGTTTGGCGATGAGGTAGCCATTACTGTCCATCTCCAGCTTGCCCTTGAAGACGGTGGAGTTGGGATCGTGGCCGATAGCGACGAAAACGCCGTCCACCGCGATCTCGCGAAGCTCTTTTGTTTGCAGATTGCGCAAGCGCGCCCCTTCGACGTGGCCTGGGGGAGCGAGGATTTCTTCGACCGCGTAAGGCGTAAGGAATTCGACCTTCGAATTTGCCCGGGCGCGGTCAATCATAATCTTTGAGGCGCGAAACTCATTGCGCCGGTGGATGAGATAGACTTTGCTGGCGTAGCGCGTCAGGAAGTTAGCTTCTTCCATCGCGGAATCGCCGCCGCCAACGACGGCGATGGCTTTTTCGCGGAAGAAGTAACCATCGCAAGTCGCGCAGGTCGAAACGCCGCGGCCAATCAGTTCGCGTTCACCGGGCAAGCCCAACAAACGCGCCGTGGCGCCGGCAGCAACGATCAGCGTCTTCGCTTCGTAGGTGTCTTTGCCGGCCATGATCTTGAATGGACGTTTCGTGAGGTCGACTTCATTCACGGCTCCAGCCTTAAACTCCGCGCCGAATCGCTGGGCTTGCTTGCGCATATTTTCGATCAGCTCAGGCCCCATGATGCCGTCGGGGAAGCCGGGATAATTCTCGACATGCGTGGTGAGAGAAAGCTGGCCGCCCTGCTCGTGGCCGTCAATCACCAGGGGCTTCAAGTTGGCGCGTGCGGCATAGATCGCGGCGGTGAGGCCGGCGCAGCCACTGCCGATAATCACGACGTTGTGCATTCCTATTATCTCCGCACCATTAGATTCAGCAGGAAGCCGGTTCGATTCATGCCGGCGGAACAGCTCGAAGCTCGGTATTGTAGCATCCCCGCTCGCTCGCGAACCGGACCGCCAAGCGTCCAAATTGGAGCGACGTATCTTTACTGGCCGCATTGACCGCAGCGGAATGCTCGCGGCTATAGTCGGGGAATCGGAATTTGGAGATGCAGCTCGTACCAGGAGAGAATCAGATGGATCCGCGCTATCCCATTGGAAAATTCGCGATGCCCGCACAAGTAACGCCCGAAAGGCGGCAAGAGGCCATCGAGGAAATCGCCTCAACGCCCGGCAAAATGCGCGCGGCAGTGAAGGGCTTGAATGATGCGCAGCTGGACACGCCTTACCGCGAGGGCGGATGGACGGTGCGCCAGGTCGTTCACCACGTTCCGGACAGCCATGTGAACGCGCTGGTCAGGCTGAAACTGGCTCTGACGGAGGACAAACCAACAATCAAGCCATACAACGAAGCGGCGTGGGCCGAACTGGCGGATTCCAAAGCGGCGCCCATAGAGAGCTCGCAGCTGCTTCTCGATTCCGTGCATGCGCGCTGGGACCGTCTGTGGCGGTCGTTGAAGCCGGAGCATTTCGCGCGGCTTCTGGTTCACCCGGAAAATGGCGAACGCAACGTGGACTGGCTGCTATTTCTCTATGAATGGCACGGCAAACATCACGCGGCGCACATCACCGAATTGCGGAAGCAAAAGGGCTGGTGACGCCCGCGAGTGGCGCGGGCTGCGGCGGCTCGTGTAGGATGAATTAGTACACGAGGAGAATGCATGAGCCGACCATCAGGGATGTACGCGATTTTCGAGACGTCGCAGGGAAACATTGTGGTGAAGCTGCTCGAGAAGGAAGCGCCGAACACCGTAGCGAATTTCGTCGGACTAGCCGAAGGCACGAAGGAATTTACCGACGAAAGCACCGGAAAGAAACTAAAGAAAAACTTTTACGACGGACTCGTTTTTCATCGCGTGATTCCGCAGTTCATGATCCAAGGCGGCTGCCCGCAAGGCACGGGTCGCGGCGGCCCAGGATACAAATTCGCGGACGAGTTTCATCCTTCCTTGAATCATTCCAAAGCCGGCAAGCTTTCCATGGCCAACGCCGGGCCGGGCACGAACGGGAGCCAGTTTTTTCTCACCGTGGCGGCAACGCCGTGGCTCGATAACAAGCATTCCATTTTGGCGAAGTGGTCGAAGGACAAGACGTAGCGAATAAAATTTCCAATTTGCCGCGCGATTCGAATGACCGTCCAAAGACGCCCGTGGTGCTGCAAAAAGTGCGCATCGAGCGCATCCCCTAAACGCGCCGTATGACGATGCTGACACCCCAGCGCGCTCTGCGGCTCATGATCGAAGTGATCTTTTTGCTCCTGGGCGTGCTGGTGATTTGGCTGGCGCTCACGGGCCGGGTTCTTGTGGAGCGCCACAAACTGTCCTGGCTCATCCTCAGCGGCGCGCTGATCCTTTGGGGATTGCGTGCGCTCTATGGGCCCGAACAAATGGTGGGCGCGCTGGGAAAACTGGACGCGCGGGCTTTCGCTCATGCTTCTAGGCGTAGTGATGCTGGCCATCTCGCGAGTGCCATTTTTGTGGGTCGCGCCGCTGCTGGCTGCCGCAGGCGTGGTGATGGCCTTGCGCGGAATCATCGGGGCGGCGCTCGTCTTCCGCCCGCGTTGATGCCCTACTGCGTTTCTCCGCCTAAATCTCTTTCCGCTTCGGATATAATCTGCGGCAACGAACGGCCTTCTCTGCTTCTGCGCCCACGCAGAGGCGATCGTTTGGCCCACGCCACAAAAAAAGGAGACGCACATGCTAAAGGAATTCAAGGAATTTGCCATGCGCGGAAACGTGCTGGACATGGCCGTTGGCATCATCATCGGAGCGGCTTTCGGAAAGATCGTCACATCGTTTGTCGACGACGTGATGATGCCGCCGCTCGGCCGGCTGGTTGGACCCGTCGATTTCTCGAACCGCTTCATCAGTATTTCCACCGCGCACTACGACACGATTGCCGCGGCCAAGGCAGCGGGGGTGGCGACACTCAACTACGGAACATTTCTGAACAATGTCATCAATTTCCTGATCGTGGCTTTCGCCGTGTTTCTTCTGGTGCGTTCGGTGAATCGCTGGACGAGGAAGCCACCTGCAGCGCCCACCACGAAGGATTGTCCGCAGTGCGCGATGAGCATTCCAATCCAGGCCAAGCGCTGCGGCCACTGCACGACGCAGCTCGCTTAGTAGCCGAACTTCAGCGTTCGAGACAATCTGGTTGCGGGCTAACGGCCGACGAAAAAGGCTGCGTTAAGCGGACGGCGGCTTCTTGGACCGGTTCGCTTCGAGGTGCGCCCGAAGACGTTTGACAACCTCATCTTCCTGGCCTTCCTCGATCTCTTTTTTCACTTCTTCGAGCGCGAAGTGCACCACGTCGTGATGATGCAGCTCCTGAGGCGCCAGGACGTCGCTAAAGCGCAGCCACATGCGATGCAGAAGATTTACTTCGTTGGCGGTCAGGTTCGGAGCGTGGGGGCCCAAGACTTTGTATACTTTGTCCCCGTTGGGTAGATGAATTTCAAGATTGAACTGCGGCTTCTGATCGCCCAGGCGTTCCCACGCGTCGCCGATCTGCCGCGCCTGCTCCTCGCTGGTCTCCTTAGCGGAGTGTCCAAGAACGATCGTGCTGGACTGCAATGACGTCGCCGCGCGCAAAATGCCGTCCCAAAGATCGTTCGAAGCCACAACCGCAAGGCGGATAGACTTTCCGCGTTTTTCCGCTAGTGCTAACGCTTGCGAAAAAAGCTGCTGCTCGATGCTGCCGAAGAGCTGCTCGGCATCAAGCTCGTATTCCGCCGAAGCAGACCGCCGCAGGATGCGCACGTGCAGTACGACGACATCCCGGCGTCCCGGCTTGATGCGATCCAGAACGGTTCCCAGGTGGTATAGGGCGTGAACGTTGCTCACCGGTACGAGAATATTTCCAGCACGCGCGCCGACGGATTCCGGAGTCAGCGCTCCTTCCATTTCTAGATGGAATTGATCCATCTCGACGTGCTTCGCGCCGAGGCGCTGGTGCCTCGTATACCTTTCCGAGATCGTAAAAACCATAAAGAGGGCAATGGAGAACGTAACTCCGGCGATGGTGGCCTGAACTTTTGTAAACAGGTTGATCACAGCGATGCCGAGAAGAACAAGCGTAATCAGCCCGAGGCCCGCGGGAATCTCCACGCCGAAGACGTTGAAGTTCAACGGCACGCGGTACTCGCGATCTCCCGGATGCGTGTACCGGAGGATGAGCACCGCTATGGCTTTCATCGCAAAGCTCCAGATCACGCCAAACGCATACAAATTCGCAAGGAAAGTTACATCGCCTCGGCTGATGATGATGGTGATGATTTGGAGAAGCGCGATGATGTTAATAATTCGGTGGGACGTGCCGAAGCGCCGGTGCGGCTGCCGGAACCAGTCGGCCAGGACGCCGTCTTCGGACACGCGATTGAGCACGCCGTTGGAGCCGACGATTGCGGTGTTGACTGCGCCCGCGAGAATCAGAGTGCCGACAACGACGACGAACGCGTGAAAGATCAGCCGCAGCAGAAACGGCCCTTCCAGATTCATGGCCAGGCCGCCGATGAGGTTCTCCAGAAAATTCTGGCGAATATTGTCCGGAATGATCATGACTGCGAAGAAGGAAACGAGCGAGGTGAACACCAGACTGTAGATGAAGATGACCAAGCCGGTTTTCTTCAGATTGGGTAGCTTGGGGTGCTCGATCTCGCGATAGACCTGCGCGAGGGATTCTTCGCCGCTCATCGCCAGAACGGAGTGGCCGAGTCCAACGAAGATGGCAATGAGCGCGGCAAAATGAGCGAAGTGCACGCCATAAAGCCAGCCCATGGCGTTAGGTCCGAGCTTCAAGTTGCGCGGATACGGAAAGGGAGGGAGTGATAGATGGCGAAGTACCACGGTGTAGATGCACCAGCCGATCAGGATTACCACCATTACGGTGGTGATCTGCATGATGCGCATGGCCTTCTGGCTGGACTCGTGGACGCCCTTGATGTTGTACCACCAAAAATAAGTGGTAACGAGAATCGCAAAGAGCGCCGCGCCGAGTCCCGGTTGGACGTGGAGGTTCGGCAAATGAACGTAGTCGAAGGTCTCATTGATCAGACCAACGAGATACTGGCCGGCCGACACACCGCTGATCGGGCCGGTGAGAATGTAATCGAACATGAGCGCTGAAACGCTGAACTTGGCCAGCGTCCCGCCCATCGCTTCCTTCACGACGCGGTATACGCCGCCGCGCACGAACATGCTGCAACTTTCCACGTAGATCGCACGCACGCAGTAGGAAAACAGCATGATGCCGAGAATGAACCATGGGGCGGCCTTGCCGATGTAGGCCTCGGCTTCGCCGCCCGCGTAATACGCTGAGGAAGCCAGATCGTTCAAAACAATGGCAGCGGCTCGCCAGAAAGAGATAAATGTGAGGAGGGCCGTCGTAGCGACGATGACGCGCGGAATACCGTTGCCTCGGCTGCCTGGCGCAGCAGGGGTGTTGGAAGAGCTGCTCATGTACGGGTGATCTCGATCAGCGGATTAAAATGCTCGCATTTTTCCGGCGCGAAGTCTAGCCGAACGGCGCTTTTTGTTAATGCTGAAACGATTTAGGGGGCGGAGCGGAAAGATTTGGCGCATTCGGGGCAGGGACAGATGGAGCGCAGATGGTCGTAGCTATAGATGCCGGTGGCGTGGCCATCGGTAAAGCTGATTTGGATGGCGTAGTTGCCGACGACGGTGGCGGATTGCGCGCTCGGCTTAGGTTTGAACATAGGAAGCGCGGGAAATGAGCCGCTTCCGGGCGCGGCGGCAGCGAAGGCTTCTTTCTTGCCGCGCTCGTCGTTGCAAGTGGCGCAGGGACACTCTTCGCGCAAGTAGGCAAATTCGTAGTGGCTCGCGTGGCCGTCGGCCCAGGTAATGTCGACGCCCGCGCCACTTTTCACGTGAATTTTTACGTCGGATGGTTTCTTACGTGGATCGAGTGGAATCGGCATTTGAGTATCAGCTGGGCTCCCAGGAAGCGTCGAAGGGCCGCTCCTCCGGACCGATGTTGCCGAAGTCATAAGTCATCGTGGACGAAACATCGTCGAACTCTGAGGAATCGATGGCAAGGGTCATGCAGATTATGACGATGAGATTCGCGTCGTCGTTCATGCGAATCTCGTAACAATCGCCGGCCCCCATCTTGACCCTGTTCTTCGTAAATGCCGCGATCTGAACATCGTTTTGGAAAATGGAGAAATTCAGCCCTTTGTGCTGGTACAAATGAAAGGTTTCCTCGCCATTTTCGCAAACATACACACCTCTCCAAGCCTTTTCGCACCGAAAACCGTAGACCGGGCCGTCCGTCAGCTCAAAATCATATTTGGCGCGGAACCATGAGAAATAGCGCTTAATGCTCGCGACAAGCCGCTCACGCGGCGCAAAAAGCTTGATCTGGCCGAGCAACGATAAGTATTTCTTTTGAGCGAAATAGATGCACGACGGTGTTTCGATTTCGTATTCCGATCTCCAGGAGAATTCGCGCTGCTGAATGGTGATGATCACGACGCGACTGGAAAAAGCATGGTCACGATTTTCCTCTTCCGTTGCAGCAATCGCCGGGAGGAATCGGATTGCCGTGCGGGCAAGTCTTCGGATGGCCCAGGAACGTGCAGATGCGCTGATCCAGCTCGGGGCTGATGATGTGTTCGAACCGGCAGGCTTGCGTGTGCGCTTCGGTGTCGTCGACGGCGAACGTGTCTTTGAAGAGGCGTTCGGCCAGCCGATGCCGGCGCACGACGCCACGTGCGCGCTGACTGCCCACCGGCGTAAGTTGCGCCTCGCCGTTTTGCATTTCGACCAAGTGCCGCTCGCTCATCCGGCTCAAGGTTTTTGCCGCCGACTCATCGGGAAGCACGGGAAGTTCACCAGCAGGTCCACTGGCTTGCAGCGCCTTGATATTCGCGGGTTTGCCCTCTTCGCAGCAAATCCAGATTTGCTCGAGAAGATGATCGAAGCGAATTTCGTCGTCGGGCGAAACGGGAGTGCAACAATCGGCGGTGTCCGCGAGCGGGCACGCGAGAGGATGGCCGGGCCCGTGCTGCGCGGTGTCGAAGTGGAGGCGGCCGTGAGCGAGTTCGATTCGGCGATCAGCTTGCCGCGCGATGTCTGGGTCGTGCGTGACCATCAGAATCGTGTGGCCTGCCCGGTGCAACTCACGGAAAATTTGCAGAACGATTTCTTCGTTGGCTTCATCGAGGTTGCCGGTTGGCTCGTCGGCCAGGATGATTTTCGGCTGATTGATCAGCGCGCGCGCGATGGCCACGCGTTGCTGCTCGCCGCCAGAAAGCTGCGCGGGGAGGTGCGTCATGCGTTCGCCCATGCCGACTCGGCGCAAGGCGTCTTCGGCCTGCTTCTCATCAGTCACGCTGTGAAAATATTGGGCCAGCATGACGTTTTCAACTGCGTTGAGATACGGCACCAGGTGAAATTGCTGGAAGACGAATCCAACTTTTTCGGCGCGGTAGCGGACCATCTCGTTTTCACTGAGCTTCGAAAGGTCGACGCCATCGACGACAACGCGGCCGGAGTTGAGCTTGTCGAGCCCGCCAAGAATATTGATGAGCGTCGTTTTGCCAGAGCCGGATGGACCCATGAGCGCCACCCATTCGGCGGCGCCTACGTTAAAGCTCAGGTCATCTATAGCGCGCAGCGCCCCGTATTTCTTGACGAGGTTCTCAATGGCGACTTGCGGCGCCGCAGCCGGCGCTGTTACTTCCGGCAAAATCTGCACAGGCGCGCTCATGCTTCACCTCGAAAAACCGAAGCGGGACGCACGCTCGCCAGCCGCCGGAGCGGATACGCGCTTAGAATCGCAACCAGAACGGTGAGTGCCACGGATACAGGATACACAATCAGCCGCGGCTGCGCCGCCACGCCAAACACCTGCTTGCCCAGCCAAATCGAAAGAAAAATCCCCGCTGCCGCGCCAATCACACCACCCGCCAAGCCAAGCAGCGCCGCCTCCATCATAAAAAGCCGCAAAACCCGCCGCGTCGCCCCGCCAATCGCTTTCATCAGTCCTACGTCGTTCCTCCGCTCCATCGCCACATTCGTCATCGCCGCCATGACGCACAAGCCGGTGAGGAGCAACACCACCGCGACTGTCGCGTTCAGCAGACCACCGATGCGTCCGTAAATCTTTGCTTCGCCTTCGGTGAACTGCCGGATGGGGTGCACATCAACGTCAGGCATCGAGGACTGCAATCGAGAAACGTACTGCTGCACAGCCACGGAGTTTCCTGGAACGTTCAACGCTATTACGCTAGTTCGATCTTTCTGCTTCAGAAGCTCTTGAGCCGCATCAAGCCATATTAGGATTTGGCTGTCCTCCGGCCCTCCAAAACGCCGTATACGACTAATGAAGCAGATCACATCGGAACCGTTTGCTTGTAATTCAATAGTCTGGTCGATTTGAACTCCCAGTCGCTTGGCCAATTGTTCACCCAACTCACAATTGGAAACACGAACGCCTGCATCAACCCCCATGAGCTCTCGTCCCTCAGGCTCCGCTACGATTGTTGACGGAAATATTTCGGCAAGATCTTTTCCGGAAAATTGGTATCCAACCAAAACTGCGGATGTGGCACGACGCGTGTCTGAGGTCTTTGACCCTCCGTCCCAAGGCGTGACTTTCACAATACCGTACAAAAGCGATGCCTTGGCAACCACATCGTACCCGTTCCTCGGGGGAATTCGGTCGTACAGTGACGAATCAAGAGTACTCACGCCGGGCTGAAGCCCCTTGGAGTTCGGATCGCGAGGCGTGACGAGAACATTTGCGCCGAAGGCGCGAAATTCGGTGGTGATGCGGCGCTTGGCATCCACTTGGAGATTTAGGAGAGCGGCGGTGACGGCTGCGCCGGCGCCAAGGGCGAGCAGAATCACAAACAGGCGGCCACGATTGGCGCCGAGCAGACGGCGAATGATGCGCCAGTACATCTGCCGATTCTGGGTGTCGTAGGCGCTCATCATTCGCCTCGAAGAATGGGGGCCGGCTCGTAACGCGAAGCGCGACGCAGTGGTATGGCGCTGCCGAGGAGCGTGACTGCTGCGGCGAGCGCAAGAACTACAACCAGAACAAGCAGCGAGGGCACGGGCGCAACCCCGAAGATCTTCTGGCCAACGAGGCGCGCCAGAACAATCCCAAGAGAATAGCCAATACCGCCGCCGACAAACGCAAGCAAAAGCTGCTCCGCCGCCAATAGAAAGCCAACCGTGCCTGAACCTGCTCCCAAGGCCTTCATTAGGCCAATCTCGGTGCGCCGCTCAATCACCGAGGCCGCCGAAGAAGCTCCCACAGCCAGCCCCGCAGCCAGCAGCGCGGCGAACGTCACCATCCACAGCAACGCGCGCACTCGAGTGAGAATCGTGCCCTCGCCCTCGGCTACGCGCCGAATCACGCGCACATCCGTCCCCGGCAACACCTCCTTGATGGAAGCCGCAATCGAAGAAATATATGGGGTACACATCCACCGCTCGACCTCAGCCGGTTTCATCGTCGTAGGATCGCGCCGCCCAAATTCATCCTCCGGCTTCGTCAAAGCACTCACATATAACTTGCGGTACTGGCCCGGCTTGTTCACCAGTTCCTGAACGTCTCCGAGCGGCATCAGCAGCGCGTCGTCCTCCGGCCCGCCGGAGGACAGGATTCCCGTGATGTCGCACGACTGCATATTTTGTGGACTCTCGACCTTCGGAGCGCTCACGACTACAGATTCACCGACACGAAGATTCCGTCGCGCCGCCAGTTTTTCCCCGACGACACACTCTGGAGGTCCGGGCAAATACGTGTGCCCCATGGGAGCGACCTCGATACGCTCGAGATGTCTTTCGTCCGAGAACCACTTCCCTTCCACGTGAAACCAGGGGTTGGTTTTCGCGATCCCGGTCACGAACGTTCCTCCGCCTGGCAGTTGCAGGTGCTTCTCAGCCCAAGTGCCGATCAGCTGGATTTGCATCGCAGGAATGGAACGATTCGGAGACCCGTACTTTGAAATCGTCATATTCGGAAGCGTGGCCGAGACTTCCAGAATGGGAGCAAACGCGATGATATTGTTGTGCCAGAAGACTGTTTTGATCTTGGGCAGGTCGGCCTCGGGGAGATACGCGCCGGCGTTCACGGGCCGATAGTCCACGCCGCCAATTTCCAGCGGCAGCGAATCCGCCGACGGCGTAACCACCAAGTTCGCTCCCAGGCTACGAAATTCGCTTGCCAGCCTGTCGCCCACATCCAGCGAAACGCTCAGCGCCGCCGTCACCACCGCCATGCCCAGCGCAAGCGCCGCCGCCGTCAGCACCTTGCGGCGCGGCCGGCGTGTAAACGAATCCGCTACCAGTCGTAGAAACATAGCGTTTGAGGCCGCGACAACCGGGCACGACGTATCGTGCCCCTACTGCGGAATCTCCTTGGTTGCTTGCACAAGCGAAGAAACATTCATCACCAAATCAGCGCCGTCCACGCGCGACGCCACGCCAATCGGATTGCAACCGCCCGCCTCGCCGATCGTCGGTATATAAATCGCCGAACCACAATGCCTGCAAACAACATTTTGCCCTTCCTGCCGATAACCCTCGGCGCCGCAAATTCGGCAAGCATCCAGCGCCGTCCCATAACCATTCGGCTTCTTAATAATCATGAAGCGCAGCGACTGCCCCCCCGCGCTAATCGTGAACAAGTGCATCTTCCCGTCCTGCACTTCGCTCACGGGAATGCGCACTTCGTTACCCACGGCAGTGATCGGCCGAGCCGCAGGTGGCGCCGCATTCGCATTCGTATAAACAAATTCTCCCGTCAGCAGCAGGATCACCGCCAAACAGCCCGTCGCCGAAGCAATCATCCAGCGGCGCTGGCGGCGATTCTGCGCCTCGAGCAGCCGCTTCTCCGCCTCACCAGCAGTTATCTTGGCGGCCTTCGCGTGTGAGGCCGATTGCCATTCGCGCAAAACCAGCAGCGCCGCGGCGCCAAAGATCAGCACGAAGAAAAACAACTCGTTCCGCACGATCGGCCCGACGAAGGCCATCTCCGCCTTGCTGGACGGCAGCCACTGCGCCTCGCTCAACTCATGCAAGCCGGTCAATGCCAGCTGAAACCCCACCAATATCAGGATGGCGCTCGTGACAGCAAAAAATCGTTGCAGCGGCACACGCAACGTCCCCTTGAAAAAGAACAACCCTATCGCCACCGCCGCCGCAATTCCCAAAGCCGTCCCAATCCACGTCTGCAAGCCTTCGCTCGACAGCTCCACGGCACGCAAAATGATCGCGAGTTCCGCCCCTTCTCGCAAAACCATCAAAAACACGAATAAGAAAATCCCCCAGCCCGCCGCCGCCCCCACCCGCCCCGCATAACTCTCTATCTTTTGCTCGATTTCTTTTTTCAAGTGGCGCGCAACGCGATTCATCCATAAGATCATCGTAATAACGAACGCTGCCGCGACGAGGTACATCACGCCCTCGAACCCGTCCTCGCTGATCCGCCAGCGCTCCAGAGCAATGGCCACGGCCAAGCTGAGCGCCGCGGCGGCGGCCACGCCATACCAAACAAAACGCGCCAGTTGCGAGCGGCCCGTCCGCGAGAGATAAACCAGGATGATACCGACGACCAGGGAGGCCTCGACACCTTCACGCAAGGCGATGAGAAAAGCTGGAAGCAAGCCAACTCCAGTTGTTATTCATTTGCAACTACATTCTAAGTCTACGCTTTGTATGAATTTACGTCAACCGGACCAGTTCGGTCCGACATTCTGATTTAAACATACGCTAAACTACATGTCCTGCTCATCTCAATGAAGATTGTCACCCACTGCCGCCAAGCCCTCTCCGTCCTGCTGGCGCTTCTCCTCTGCTGCGCGCCCTCGCTTGCGCAAGGGCAAACTTCCGCGCAAGCCCAGTCTGCTCCCCCGCAGACCGCTCCGGCGGAAGACAAATTCGAACTCACTCCGCATCCCAATCCCAAATACGCCAAAAAAATCTCCGAACTCGCCGACAAAGCGCTCGCCGATGGCCATCTGGATGAAGCGCTGAACTACTACGAGCAAGCCGCGCGTTACGCGCCACAAGATACCGCCCTCATCGAACGCATCGCGTCGATGCGCTCGAAGCTCGTTCGCGAACATGTGGATGCCGCGGAGCGCGACGCCCTCGCCGGCCACGCCGACGTCGGCACAGAAGAGCTGGCCAAAGCGCTGCTCATCGATCCCGGCAACACCATCGTTGCCGAGCGATTGCTCCAGATGAAGGCGATGAAAGACGAGCCGCTCGCCGCTCCCAATCAAAAAATTAACGGCATCCCCGAACTGCAGCCCCGCCCCGGCAAACAGAACATCAATCTGCGCGGCGATTCCAAGGCGGTTTATGAACAATTGGGACAAATCTTCAACATAAAAGTGACTTTCGATCCCGACCTGGCCGGCAAGCCCGTCCACCTGCATCTTGACGATGTCGATTTCGCCACGGCCATAAAAGTCCTTGGCATCCAGTCCGGCACTTTCTTCCGCCCCTTAACGTCCACTCTTATGTTCGTGGCTCAGGACACTCTGGAAAAGCGCCGCCAATACGCCGCGGAAGCCAAGCAATCGTTTCTCCTCCCCGACTCCGTATCGGCCGAAGAGATGACCGAGCTTTCGCGCGTTCTGAAGGAAATGACTGCTTCGACCCGCGTCGAACTTGATGCCCAGAGCCGCACCATCACTCTCCGGGACACTCCGGACAAGCTTGCCGTAGCCGGAGAGCTTATTCGTCAAGCCGAAAAAACGCGCGGCGAAGTGCTTCTTGAAATAGAGATCCTCGAGGTCGACCGCAACAAGGCGCGCGATATGGGCCTCCTCCCACCTTCTTCCGCCGAGCTGATTTCTCTTACTCCGAGCCTAATCGGCCAATTGCAGGCGGCGCAGGATGTCGGCACGCTCATCACCCTCCTGGCGAGCATTTTCGGAAACGGGGGAACCTCCGCCAGCGCGGGAACTTCTCTCAGCTCTCTCATCCCTCCACTGGTTCTGGTGGGAGGCGGGAAGACCACTTTTCTCCTTACAGCACCGGCGGTCGCAGCACAGTTTTCCGACATGCTCTCGCTCGTGCATAGCGGCACACAAGTTTTATTGCGTGCGCAAGATGGCAAACCAGCTTCTTTTTTCGTTGGTGACCGCTACCCGATCACTCTTTCCTTGCTCTCCGGAAGCCTCGGCGCCTCGACGGCCGCCACCTCCGTAGGCAATGTCACCGGCAGCCTCTTGCCTAGCGCTTCGTATAACGTCGGCATCGGGCCCGTTGCGCATCACCTCGGCCGACTTTCGAAACGTGGGTCTGCAGGATCTCGCTGTCGTCAACGAGATCGACAACACGATCACGATTCTCCAGAATCAGGGCTCGGGGACTTTTCTCCAGGCAGGTTCAGCCATCTCGTTGGGGGCCGCCAGGACGGTCGCGCCCGCCGTCGCTCCCTCCATTGCTTCCGCCGTGCTCACGAGCAGCGGTTTTCATGATCTCGTGGTCACCGATCCTGTCGCGAATACCGTGCAGGTCCTCCTGAGCAACGGCGACGATACCTTCACGCAGGCCAGCGGTTCGCCCATCACTGTGGGCCAGGAACCTAGCTCCATCGTCCTCGGCGATTTCAATAACGATGGCAATCAAGATTTTGTGGTCTCGAATTTCAAGGACAACACTTTTTCCCTTTTTCTCGGCAATGGCGATGGAACCTTCAAGCAGGCCACGGGTTCCCCCTTTCCTCTGCCGAGCACGGCGACGGGTCCCATTGCGATGGTGACTAGCGACTTTAATTCGGATGGAAATGCGGACTTGGCGATCGTGAATCAAACCACCAACGATGTCACGGTTCTCCTCGGCAATGGGAACGCCGCATTTTCTCTGGCTAACGGTTCTCCGTTTGCCGTGGGCAAGTCGCCGGTCGCTGTCGCTTCAGCCGACCTCAACGGCGACGCCCACCCCGACTTGGTCATCGTCAACCAGACGGACAACACCATCAGCGTCGAGCTGGGCAACGGCGACGGCACCTTCACCGCGCCGCCGAACTCGCCGCTCGCCACCGGACAAGCGCCCTCCGCTGTCACCATCGCCGACTTCAACGGCGATGGCATCCCAGACATTGGCGTCACCGACCCACAAACCGACAGCGTCTCGGTCTACCTCGGTCTTGGCCAGGGCTTATTCGCGACGCCTTTCGAGCTTCCCGTCGGCACCAATCCCACCGCCATCCTGGCGGCCAGCCTCAGCGGCGCCTCCTTGCCCGATGTGGCCATCACCGACGACCCAGCCGGCACGGCAGGCCAGGTCACCGTTCTCCTGAGTCCAGCGAGCTTGTTTTCCAACGTTTCCGGCTCCGAGACGCAGCAGCCCTATCCCGGCGCGGAATATGAAGATCTCGGCGTTGAAGATCAAGGCCACACCCAGCCTGCATGCGAATGACGAAGTGACTTTGCAGTTGGAGTTTGAGATTCGCGCGCTCGCCGGCTCCAGCATCAACGGCATCCCTATCATTACCAATCGCACTTTATCTCAAACTGTGCGCATCAAGGAAGAAATGCCCACCGTCATCAGCGGATTGCTCGACAATGAAGAGACCCGCACGCATTACCGGCCTGCCCGGCTTTGCGAATCTTCCTGGCGGAGTCGGCTATTTCTTCGGGCAGAGAAACAATACGGCGCAAGACACCGAGCTGCTGATTCTGATCACTCCGCATAAGCTGCGGCTTCGCGACCGCATTTCCCGCTCCATTTATGTCGGCCGCGACACCAGCGGGGGCGGCGGTTCTGCACTGACCTGCCCAGGCCTCCCCAGCGGCAGCCTTGACCGAAATGGCGACGTCCCCGGCAGCATCGCCTTCGCCGCCAACCTCTTCTTTTTCCTTTATGGCAATGGTTCGAAAACGACGATGGGCTGGTAAGTGCGCGGCACCAGCGCTTCCGCGATGGCCACAAGCTTGTCTTGCTGGCCGAAGACGCGCAGGCGCGGCGGTTTCAATTCTCCTGCATCGAGCTGCACGGTCGCGCCGGGAGGCAGCTCCACTCGGCCGGGCTGAATCTGCGAGACTTGCACGTTGAATTTCGTGCCGTGGCGCACGCGCTTTTCAATGACCGGCAAAACGTTTACGCGTGGAAAATTCGGAAGCAGATTTTCCAGCTTGATCAGGCAATCGGCAAATTTCCCCGCTCTCGACGCTTCCGCCAGCTCTTCCAGCTTGATCGCCTGCTCGAGTCGAAAATTCCCCGACCGCCGTTCGCGTAATCTCGCAGAGGTGCGCCCCGCAGCCGAGTTTCTGCCCCATGTCGTGCGCCAGCGAACGAATATAGGTGCCCGAAGAGCACTCGATGACGAAGCGCGCCACGTTGCCTTCGATCCCCGTTAATTTGTATTCGAATAGCTCGACCTCCACCGCTTTCAGTTCAACCGGCTGCTTCTTGCGCGCCAGTTCGTATGCCGGGCGCCCTTTCACTTTTTTCGCGGAAAAAGCGGGCGGCATCTGTTCGAATCGGCCCACGCACTCCGCCGCCAGCTTTTCGAGAGTTGCCGCGTCCAGCACCGGCGGATGGTCCGGCCCTTGTGCTTCGCCGTCCGAATCATAGGTATCTGTCGCGAAGCCAAACCGGAATCCCGCCGAGTAGCGCTTTCTCCGCCCGTTGTAAAACTGCACTAGCCTCGTGGCTCGGCCAAGCAGCAGCACCAGCACCCCCGTCGCCAGCGGATCGAGCGTCCCGAGATGCCCGATCTGCCGGAAATCCGGCGAGATGGCGCACGGCATCGACCACGTCGTGGGAAGTCTTTCCCCTCGGCTTATCGATCACGAGCGCGCCGTCAAACGGCGCAGGCTGAGGTTGGCGTGACATGGGCGATTGGACGTTGATTAGTCGGTTCAAAAAACGAAGTAGCGTCGAAGCACAAACCATTCGACGGCCAGGGCTTGCAAAGTCACAAGTCACCAGCCACTAGTCACTAGTCACCAGTCACTTTGCCCCTTTAATCCGCCATTTTCAAAACTAAGGCTAGGACGCTGCCGGCTTGTCCTTCTTCATTTCTTTCAAAAGGTGATCGATTCGCTCCGTATATTCTTGCGAATGATCCAGCGCGAAATGCAGCTCCGGCAGTCGGCGCAATTGCAGCCGCTCGATCAATTCGCGCCGGATAAATCCTGAAGCATGTTCCAGCGCCTTGATCGCATCCGTTTGCTCTTTTGCGGATCCCTGCATGTTGATGAACACGCGGGCGTGCTTCATGTCGGGCTGCACGCGCACTTCGCTGACCACCACCATGCCTTCGAGTCGCGGATCCTTCAGCTCTCCCGCGAGCATGGCGTTGATTTCGTGCGCGATCTCTTCGCCCACCCGTTCGTGACGGTGATTGGCTGGACTCATTTCCGTCCCCGCAAAACTTCTTAAATGAATTTCGATTGCCTGATTGATCAAAAACGAGCCCAGGATGCGGTCCGCTTCATCCAGAACCTTTTGCAGCACTTCTTTCAAATGCTTCTCTTCGTTCGAAAGCGTTACCACGCCGACGACTGACCGCTGCCACGCGTCGTGATGGTCCAACTCCGCCACCGCAACATTGAACTGCCTTCGCAACTTATCCTTCAAGCTGCGCAGCACTTGCCGCTTGTCCTTCAACGATTGCGCGTCTGGGATGTGCAGCTCAAGGGTAAGCAGGCCGACCGGCATGAGCGCTCCGGGGGACTATCTCTTTACTTGCGGCCGGCGGTCCCGACGGTCTGGCCCGCCGCTTCCGCGGCGCTCAGCTTTGTACGCTGAAGCATTCCAAAATGTCGCCGACTTTCACGTCGTTGAAGTTTGCGATGCCCGCGCCGCATTCGAATCCTGTGCGCACTTCGCTCGCATCGTCCTTGAAGCGCTTCAGGGAGCTGAGTTTCGAAGTGTAGATCACCGCTCCATCGCGAACGACGCGAATCTGCGCGTCGCGCTTGAGCACGCCTTCCACCACGTAACATCCCGCAACCGTCCCGGAGCCCTTGACCCGGAATGTGTTCCGCACTTCCGCCCGGCCCAGATACGTTTCTTGAATCACCGGCTCGAGCAGGCCTTCCATGGCCTTCTTAATCTCGTCGGACACTTCATAAATGATCGTGTGTGAACGGATGTCCACGTGTTCCTGTTGCGCCAGTTCCATCGCCTTGCGATCCGGCCGAATCCCGAACGCAATAACAATCGCTCCCGAAGCGGAAGCCAGCAGAACGTCGTTTTCCGTTACCGCGCCCACGCCCGAACCGATAATCTTCAGCTTCACCTGGTCGGTCGAAAGCTTCGGCAGCATTTCGCTCAGCACTTCCACCGAGCCTTGCACGTCCGCCTTGATCACGATTCCCAATTCTTTCACGTCGCCGGCCTTCAGCTGCTCGTGCAACTGGTCGAGCGTGATGCGCGCTCCGCTTGAGCGCGCCATTTGCGCGTCGCGCTGCTTGCCTTGGCGATATTCGACGATGTGCCGCGCCTTGGCTTCTTCCGTCACTTGGAAATGATCGCCAGCATCGGGCACGCCCTGCAAACCCAGCACTTCCACCGGCGTCGATGGCGGCGCATCCTTGATGGCTCCGTCCGCGATCGTCAAACATCGCACGCACTTTACCGAACACCGAGCCGCAGATGAAAAAGTCGCCGGAGTTGAGCGTTCCGTTTTGCACCAGCACCGTCGCAACCGGCCCGCGTCCCTTGTCCACGCGAGACTCCAGTACCGTGCCGCTCGCAGGCGCATCCGGATTGGCCCGCAACTCGCGCAAATCGGCGACCAGCAAAATCGTTTCCAGTAACCTGTCGATGCCCTTCTTCTGTTTCGCGGAAACTTCCACAAACTCGGTATCTCCGCCCCATTCCGAGGGAACCAAATTCGCATCGGAAAGCTGTCGCTTTACGCGCTCCACTTGCGCTTCCGGCTTGTCGATCTTGTTGATGGCCACAATCATGGGTACCTTCGCGGCCTTCGCATGATCGATCGCTTCTTTCGTCTGCGGCATCACGCCGTCGTCGGCCGCCACCACGAGCACCACGATGTCCGTCACCTTCGCGCCGCGCGAGCGCATCCGCGTGAACGCTTCGTGGCCCGGCGTGTCCACAAATACCACGCTGCGATCATTGACCATCACTTTGTAGGCGCCGATATGCTGTGTGATTCCGCCCGCTTCGCCGCCCGCTACATCCGCCTCGCGAATCGCATCGAGCAAGCTGGTCTTGCCGTGATCGACGTGGCCCATCACGGTAACCACCGGCGGCCGCGGCTTCAAACTTTCCTTCGTCTCTTCCTTCGCGACTTCCAGCACCATCTCTTCTTCCAGCGAGACGACGCTCACGACTCCGCTGAACGTTTCCGCAAGCGTAGTCGCCGTCGGCACATCCAGCGCCTGGTTAATGCTGGCGAAAACGCCCCGATCCAGTAGCGTCTTCAAAAGATCTTTCGCGCGCACATCCAGCTTTTCCGCGAGTTCCCGGATCGTGATGCCTTCCGTAATCGTTACTTCGCGCGGCGGCGCGCGGCTCCGGCGGCGCAATAACTGCAGCCGCGGAACGGCGGTCCCCTGCTCCCGGACGCTGGCGAGTCGGGTGCAGCTTGCGCTCACCCTCCTGCTCCCGCTTGTCCATGACCGGCCGCTGTCTCTGGGCAGGTTTCCGTGTATAGAGCGGCTTGCCGGGCTCCGCCTTTGGCGGCACTTTGTCCGGCGGCAACGCCGGCAGCATGCCCGGACGTCCCGGCATTCGCGGCCCCGGACGCGTGCCCAGTGGGCATCGCTCCGCGCCGCTGCTCAAAAGGTCGATTCGCTGGTGAACTGCCCGTCCCGCCCGGTCCACCGGGCCGCGGTGTGTATTGTCTTCCCTGTCCCCCCGGCTGCATCGGTCGCATCGGCTGGCCAGGACGTGGTCCTCCGCCTGAACGCTGCCCGCTTCCGGGTGTGGTTCCAGGAACCGGGCCGCGATTCCCCGTTGGCAATGGCCGAGCAGGCGCGCAGGACGCGCTCCAGGCGCGCCAGGGGCCGCAGCCGCCGGACGCACCGCAGAAGGTTGCGCACCGCCGCCGGATGAAGCCGCGGGCCGCGCTGCAACTGTGCCGGTCGCCGGGCGCCGCCTGCTGGCGCTGCTGAAGGCTGCCGAATTGGAATAGGCGGTGGAGGAGCTCTGGTCGCTGGCGCCGCGGGCGCAACTGGCTTTGCGACAGGGGGCACGGCGCTGGTGCCCCAGCAGGAGCCGTAACTGGCGGCTTTGGAGCAACTGGAACTGCCGCAGGCGCAACCGATACGGGAGCCGCCACAGCGGGCGCCGCAGGCGCGGCAGGTCTTCGGCTGGCGCTACGGGAGGCGAATAGGCGCGGCAGCTGGCGCAACAGCTGGTGCCGCAGGTTTCGCGGCCACGCTAGGCGCCGCAGCAACTGGCGCGACAGGGGCGCCGCTGGCCGCATCCTTGCAGCTCTGGCTGCACTTCCTTCGCCGTGGCTTCCGCCTTCGCATCAGCTTCCGCCGCAGCTTCCGCCTCAGCCTGCCCCAAAATGTTCTTGCGAACCTTCTCCGCGACGTCCTCAGGGATCGAGCTTGAGTGCGTCTTCTTCTCCGTGACGCCATACCCAGGCAAAAGGTCAATGATCGCCTTCGCCTTGACCTCGAGTTCGCGGGCCAGTTCGTTGATTCGGACTTGATTTGCTTCGCTCATGCGTCCTATAGACCGTTCCACGGTCAAAATTCACTTGGCCTCTATTCCCTCGAGGCCACTTCTCTGCTTAAGGCTTCGGCTCTTCCTCGGTTTTCCTCGGGAGTCGTCTTCGGCGTGCTTCGACCCGTCGGCTCTGTTTCTGATGTCCCCGCCTCTTCCACCGCCAGAGGCTCCGAAGTTTCTTCCGCTGCCGGTGCGCCTTCCACAGTCTCTGTCTCTCGCCGCCGCTTCTCTTCCGCAGCCGCTGCTTCGCCTTCCACCGCCGCCTCGTCCGTCGCTTCGCCTGCCGGCGCTGCCGCCGCAGCCTCGGTCCCGCCTTCATAAAACCGGTTCACCGCCTGATAAATCTTGTCCACCATCTTCTCGCCGATTCCCGGAATCTCCATCAACTGTTCCGGCGTCATCCCCGCGAGTTTCTCTACGATTGGTAATCCCGGCCGCTTCGATCTTCTCAATCGTCTTCGCGCCCACGCCTGCCAGCGCCGTCAACGGCGTCGTCGGCGCGGTCAAAGCCGTCATCTGCTCTTCGATTTCCTGCCGCTTCTCTTCTTCGCTCTTGATATCAATGTCCCAGCCAATCAGCTTGCTCGCCAGCCGGACGTTCTGCCCCTTTTTTCCGATCGCCAGCGAAAGCTGCGAATCCTCGACAATCACTTCCAGCTTTTTATTCTCCGGATCGGTGATCTGCACTCGCGTCACCTTTGCCGGACTCAGCGCCTTCTGCGCAAACGCCACCGTCTCTTCGCTGTACGGGATAATGTCAATCTTCTCGCCGCGCAGTTCGCGAATGATCGACTGCACACGCATGCCCTTCATCCCCACGCACGCGCCCACCGGATCCACGTCCTTGTCCCGGCTAGCCACCGCCACCTTCGTCCGCTCGCCCGCCTCGCGCGCGGCATGACGAATCTGCACCGTTCCGTCGTAAATTTCCGGCACTTCCATTTCAAACAGCCGCTGCACCAAACTCGCATCCGCGCGCGACACAATCACCTGCGGCCCTTTCGCCGCACGGTCCACCATCTTGATCACCACGCGCAGCCGCTCGCCAATGTTGTACGTCTCGAGCTTCGACTGTTCCCGCTTCGGCAAACGCGCTTCCGTCCGTCCCATGTCCACAATCAAATCCGGCCCTTCGGCGCGCTTCACAATCACCGTCACCAGCTCGCCCACGCGCGTGTGGTACTCGTTGTAAATCGTGTCCCGCTCCGCCTCGCGCACCTTCTGCAGAATCACTTGCTTGAATGTCTGCGCCGTAATTCGCCCGAACGCATCCGTGGACTTCGGAGCAATAATTTCCGTCCCAATTTCCGCCGACGGATTCTTTTTCTTCGCTTCCGCCAGGCTGACTTCTTTCTTCGGGTCGGTCACTTCTTCCACGACCGTGTGCACCGAATACACGTCCACCTGTCCCGTCTCCGGATTGAACTTCGCGCGCAGGTCCTCTTCCGTCTTGTAATGTTTCCGCGCCGCCACCACCATCGCGTCCTCAATCGCCGACACCACAATCGTCGTCTCGATATGCTTCTCGCGGCTCAACATCTCAATTTGCTGATAGAGCAGGTTCGCCATGTATCTTTCCCGATCGCTTCCCGTTCCTAATTCCTGTTCCTGAAATTTCTCGCTCTTAAATCTCTTTCTCTCTTAAACTCTTCCTTCTTTTTTCTTCTCTGCGCTAGCTCAGCGTACTCTGCGCCTCTGCGTTATCTTTTCTCTTCGCCTTTTCTACTCACTATCCACTACCCACTTCTTTTCAAAACTCCACCATCAAATTCGCCTTCCGAATCTTCTCCAGCGGCAACTCCACCGTCCTCGCGACCTTCCCCTTCAACTCCAGCCGCACCTTCCCATCCACAAATCCCGCCAGCCGCCCCTCAAAATATTTCTCATCCTCCACCGGCTCCGTGGTCGAGATCTTCGCCATCCGTCCGCGAAACCTCTCGTACTCCGCCGGCTTCCGCAAAGTCCGGTCCATCCCCGGCGAACTCACCTCCAGGATGTACCCCGGCCCCGGAATCAGCTCCTCCACATCCAAAATCACGCTCAACTGCTGGCTCACCCGCTGGCAATCCGTGTGGCTAACTCCCAACTCCCCGCCCTCGCGCGCCTCCGTGCCCGCCAAAACCGTTCCCGCCGCGTCCGTCATCGCCGCTCCAGCCTTTGGCACGCGGTCGATGCTCACCCTCAGGAAGCGCTGCTTCCCGATTTTCCACTCCACATCAAAGATTTCCAGCCCTTCCGACCGCGCTACTCGCTCGGCGGCTTCCCGAATTTTTTCCAAATCCAATCAGAGACTCCCCAAGCAATGCCGGTGTCCACTGCCCTCCAACCGGCCCAACAAAAAAGTGGGCTTGCGCCCACCTATCCGTGCGACCCGCTTCAGAGCGAAAATAGAGTATATTCCGCCAGCAAGGTAAAAGCAAGATACGGTGGAACATGCACCCGCTCTTGGCATTCTTGATGCATCACCAACACCCGCAGTTTTCAGTAATCCGCCGCCACGCTCCGAAGTGTGGCCCCGATAGCACGCTGTGGCCAACCAAACCCAATTCCTCTCACGCGGCTAGCCTAAGTCATTTAAAATCAATAGGCAGGAGTTGGCCCTTCAGCTGCCCTTCGAGTCTCTCGTGACGCGAGCGGCAAAAATCTGCGGAGCAATGTTGGCCTTGTTCCTGATCTGTTCGGGGGCCGGTGCCTTTCTCCATTCCCGGCCCGCCCGCGGGTTCGCCCGCCGCATCTCTCATTGGCGCTCTAGCGATATACCTTTTGACCCGGCGAATGAACGCGCCGCTTTGTTACCAAACGTAACCTTCTGGGCCTGGGAACGCCCCGAAGATCTGCGTTTTCTTAACCAGCCAAACGAGGGCGTGGCCTTCCTCGCGAAAACAATTCTTCTCGAGACTCCCCCATCAAATTTCACCGCCGAGTCGTCCCCTTTTTTCACCGTGCGTCCTCGTTTTCAACCTCTCCGCATCACTCCCGGCACGCAGCTGATCGCCGTCGTCCGCATCGAAAACCCATTCGCTCCTCAGAGTTCCTTTTCTTTCCAACAAAGCCAATCGGCGGCGCATTCATTTCCCATGTCTTCCGATCCGCAACGCGCGCTCCTCGCCACAGAAATCGCAAAGCTGCAGTCCATCCCTGGCGTGAGTGCCATTCAAATCGATTTTGACGCCCCCGCAAGCGCCCACGCTTTCTACGCCTCTCTCCTCCAGGACGTCCGCCGCAAACTCCCGCCCGCTATGCCGCTCTCCATCACGGCCCTCGCTTCCTGGTGCATCGGTGACCCCTGGCTCGCCCATCTTCCTCCGGGATCCATCGACGAAGCCGTCCCCATGCTCTTCCGCATGGGACCCGACGCCGCCAATGTCGCAAAATTTCTTCAATCCAACGGCGATTTTCCCGTCGCCGCCTGCCGAGGCAGCCTCGGCCTCTCCACGGACGAACCTCTCTCGCATGACTTGCTAACCGCCAAATCCTTTTCCCCAACTTTCTACCCGCGCGCTAAGCGCATCTACATTTTCGCTCCCCGCTCATGGACCCCTTCCGCCGCACAAAACATCATTCAGGAGTTGCAACCATGATCAGCCGCGTCGCTCGCATCTTCGCCGCTATCTTTCTCGCTCTCTTGCTAATCCTTCCTCCGCCGCTCGCCTTTGCTTGTGGCCCCGATTTCACCGCCCCCACCTACACCGATTACAACGCGCCCGATGTTCGCGACTCCTCCTATGTACGGGGTAAGCTCGGCCTGCTCCAGCGCGGCTACTATCACGTCTACCTTTTCGAGGCGTATCGCAATCTCACGGCCAAGCCGTTCAATGCGGCAGAGTTGGCCTCGCTAGGATTTCAATCCACCTCTTCGTCGCAGCAAAATGCATCGCCCTCCCAAAATCCCGCTGAGCCGAAGAATTGGATCGCAACGTGGGAATCGACCCGCGCCAACCTGCTCGGCGAGAAACCGCAAAACTCACCCAGAGATTTCGATCCCGTCGGAGTCACTCGCGCCAGCTTGCGGGGTGAAACATACGTTGTCTATTACAACTGCCTGAGCGGCGCTTTCGAAAACGCAGTCCACACGCTCCAAAGTCGCGCAGCACAATTTGGCCCCCAGAGCGTCGTCGTCAAAGATTGGATTGCCGCGCAAGACCAGGTTTTTGAGAACTGCTCCACGGACATGGGCTATCCGCCCAAATCCAAGCCCGCGGTCATTCCAGCCGCCGCTCATCCCGAAGATCCCGCCATCATTCGCGCCGATCGCGCCTACCAAATCGCCGCCGCGCTTTTCTATGCAGGCGACTTGGACGCTGCTCAACGGGCCTTTGAAGGCATCGCCAAAGATTCCTCATCCCCCTACCAAAAAATCGCACCCTACCTTCGTGCACGCGTTCTCATCCGCGAGGGAACTCTCGAAGGCAAAGACGGCGAATACGATGGAGCCGCGTTGTCGCAAGCAGAATCGCAGCTGCAGGTGATTCTTGCTGACAAGGATTCCACTGACTTTCACTCCGCCGCCGAACGCTTACTCGGTTTCGTCCGTATCCGCATCCACCGTCAGGACCGCCTTCACGAACTGGAAGCTTCTCTCCAAAACAAAGCCGTTTCGAAATCTTTCGATCAGGATCTAACCGACTATCTCTGGCTCCTCGATCGTCCCGTGCTCACAAAAACGATTGCCATCGCTCCAGCGTCCGAAACAAAACCAGCTCAAAAAGGCGTCACCGTTGACGAATCCTCGCGCCTCGCTGGCGCCGACATGACCGATTGGATTCTCACCTTCAGCCATTCCTGCGGCGAATGCTACGACCATTCCTTGCAGCGCTGGAACGAAACGAAATCCCTGCCCTGGCTCGTGGCAGCCCTCGCACAAGTCGACGCGAGAGAATCCGCTCTGCCGGCGCTCCTCGCTGCCGTTTCCAAAATCAGCCCAAACTCGCCGGCGTACCTCACCCTCACTTTTCACCGCCTCCGTCTTGAGCAGCAATCTGGAAACGTCGACGGCGCTCGTCACGATCTCGACCAATTGCTCGCCCAGCAAGGAAACACCATGCCCATCTCCGCAAAAAACGAATTTCTCGCGCTTCGCATGAAGCTCGCCGCAAATCTCGCCGAATTCCTCCAATTCGCGCCGCGCCTCTCCACCGACGCCACTGGCGTCTCTCCCCTTCCCGACGGCAAATCCGATTACGACCCCGGCACTCCCGAATACGCTGTCACCCGCTCGCATTTCGATTCCGACGCAAGCGTCGTCCTCACAGAAAAACTCCCGCTCCGTTTTCTCGCCGACGCCGCCGAATCGAACACCCTCGCACCAGCGCTTCGCAAAGACATCGCCATCGCCGCCTGGACTCGCGCCATCCTCCTGAAAAATGACGCAATAGCCCGCGAGATGACACCCATCGTTACCGAATTAGTTCCGGAACTAAAAGACGATCTCGCCGAATACGCCAGGAGCAAGGACCCCGAAGCCGGGGAGTCCGCCGCCGTCTTCGCCATTCTTCGCAACCCAGGTTTCCGGCCCTTTGTCAGCGCCAGCCCCGGCCGCGGCTGGTTCTACAACGCCAACAACACTCACTTTAGTTCCATCGATAATTTTGGAGACAACTGGTGGTGCCGTTTTGTCCCTTCACAAGAAGGCCAGCCCACAAATGGCGGCTTTTATCGGCTGTTTTCCACGCTTCGCGCGCCCCTCCGCCAAATTTATTCCGGAGGTGTTGTTCCCGAACCCGCTTTTCTTCCCGTGCAAGACAAAACCACCGCGGCCGAAGAACTAAACGCCCTAGCCGAGCTTCCCTCCGCTCCACGTTGGCTCGGACAGTTCACTCTCGCATGGGCTACAGCCCATCCCGACGACCCTCGCGTACCCGAAGCTCTGCACAACGTTGTGCGCTCCTGGCGCTACGGCTGCACGGAAACCGACCTAAAAGACGCGCCCAACTATTCCAAAGACGCTTTTGAGATTCTTCACAGCCGCTATCCCGACAACGACTGGACTAAGAAAACTCCGTACTGGTTCAAATAAACCCGGACTCAACCGCGGCTCCTATGCGCAACTCTCAACTTCCACCAAACAAACGGCTTACAGTTTATACTTGACAACCAGTACCAATATGTTATAATCCGAGTGTCGATTGGGACACGGATTCGTTCCCTCTTCCCGCAAGTCATGCGCCTCCGCCGCGCGGTCCCTAAACTTCCCGCAAAATCTTCAGTTGCTCCCAGGTTACCACTTCATAAAAGCCGCCCGCTCCGAACCCCTTCAGAATCAACACTTCCGCAGCTGTTGATTCCACGCGACTTTAACTCCTGTATCAGCAACACTTACAGAAAACCGGGGGAGGGGGTCCGTTCTTCCTACCTCAAAGTTTTGCAACTCGTCACTATCCCCTCGTTTACCCCGAGTTTCGAGGGGCCGCTCCTGCATACACGCAGGAATCCCCACAACCCTTTTCTCTTCATGCACTTGCTTCATAACTTCGGGACACCCCCGGGGGAGGGGTTCGCATCCAAAAAACTTGGCGCACACTCCAACCCATCTGTCATACCATCGCATTTTGAACGTCCAGTTGTTGGATCTGCAGGTCCCGAGGAGCCGAGAAGCGGCATGAGCATGGATAGCCATCGCAAGCAGCCGTCCCGCTTCGCCCTTCTGCTACTCATGCTTCTCCTCCCCGCCGGTTCCAGAGCGCAAACCGCTCCGCCTTCCTCGCCATCCCCCTCAGCCGACGTCGTCATGCTATCGCTCCAGGCCCTCGACACCCGGGCCCAGCAAACCCAGCGCGTCAGCGAAGGTTTTCTTGGCAATGCCGCCGCCGAACTGGAAAAAGAAAAGCGCCTGCTCGAGATTCAGATGAATATCGTCCGCGAGACCGCCAAATTCGGTCCCGTCCTTCTGCTGGCTCCCGACGACACCACGCAGACCGCCATCGAGCAAGGATGCAAGGAATTTCAGATCTGCGGCCTGCTTCGCACCGACCGCGTCCGCCTGAAAATCGCGCCCCACGACGGCCTCTGGATCCGCGATTTCGGCCCGCAAATCGAGGCCGAGGGCGATTCCGCCTACGTCGTCCACTGGCGCTATTTTGATATCCGAAAAGAAGAAGCCAAGCGCGAAAAATTTCAAGAGCTCGAAACCGCGAGATTAAAACTGCTCGAAACCCGCCAACAAGAGGAACAGTCCGACGATTTTTCCCAGGATTCCACGCCGGAAGCACGCAAAGCCGTTCTTTCCGCCATCGACGCCAAACTGAATCTTCTGCGGGAATACACGCAGATTCTGACCGAAGCCTCCGTCCAGCGCTCCAACGACGAAGATTCCGCTTTCGATATCGCCGACGCCGTCCTCGCCGCTCCCGATTTTAATTACACAAGCTCGGCAGTCGCGATTGACGGAGGAAATCTCTTCAAGCTGGACGACGGCCGCTGCCTGACCACGCGCGTCCTTCTCTCTCGCAACAAGGATCAAAACGTCAATCTCGACCAGGAGCTCGAAAAAATCGGCGCCTGCAAAAGCGTCACGTACCTCGAGCCTCTGCCGGGTCCTGTCATCGAGCACATCGATATGTTCGCGCTTCCCGCCGGCGGCAAGCGCATCCTGCTCGCTTCCTATGACCTTTCCAAGCCCTTCGCGGCGGAGTATTGGAGCAAGCTGAGCAACGAGGAGCGCGACCTTGCGCTCAACGCGCAGCTTGCCATGCAACTGAACGCCGATCGGCTCACCCGCCTCGGCTACGAAGTCGTGCCCGTCCCTTCGCCGTTTCCCAGAATTCCCGCGAATGGCCACACCTACTATCCAGCCGTGTTAAATGCGCTGGTACGCACGGGCGCCGGCGGGCGCAAGCAAATTCTTGTTCCATCCTATAAGGATTATGAAACGGACATTCAATCCGCGGCCATGAGTCAGATCGCCGCCGCATTCGGTCCCAACGCCGAAATCGTCACCATTGAAGCCACCGACGCAGCGAAGTCGCAAGGCGGCGTCCATTGCCTCACCTTGACCGCGCCGCTGCGATTGTCGGTCTTCGGCGATTCTGCCGACGCCGGACGCCGCACCGCCTACCAGGCGCGCAAAGATGAGCTCGATCGGAATGTAGCCACGCAAATCGCTTCACAGATTCCAGCCACCGGCCTGCGCGGTTCCTGGGCGATTCTTCAGGAGGGCGAACAAGCGGATTCTTCGCCGCTCGATCTCTACCCGCAACGAATCTTTTTCGGCGAAAAAGAATTTCAGAAAGGCGTCTTCGATCGTTTGGAATCGAAGGGAACCTACAGCATCGACACGCGCGATCTCTCTTCCTGGACTTTACATTTCCAGTTCGCAGATCAGCACATCACGCCCGCTGTCGTGCAATGGCTGAGCAAAGACGAACTCACGCTCGTCCTCGAAGACGGCGACAAAACATTTTTTCTAAGACGTATGGGCTCCAGCGAACAATCGCCCTTCAAATCCGCGGAAAAAATCTCCCCGCAAACCGGAAAAGCAGCGGGAGACGCAAACAAGAAAAATCAAAGCTCCAAAAAACCCGCGCCGCCCGCGGGGCAAGCCCCTGTTATCTTGCAGCCCGTTCAACCTTGATATGCCAGCCGCATCCCTGCTACCGATGCGCACCCGCCGCCCAGACTTGCAAACGCAACTTGCGCCGCCAGCCGTCACGATGGAAAACGGCGATGTGCAATCTTCCATCACGATGAGCGTCCGGGGTTCGTCGCAAGCAGTTGCCGCGTTTCTTTCCAGCCATCTCCGCTCAACGCCATGCCAATCAACATTCTTTGCACGGCGGTATGGATCCGGTTGTACGCCGCGCGCCGGTAATTCCATCGCGCATCCGCTTCGGGCGGATTCACCGCCATCGTGGCATTCGCCTCGAACACCAGAACTTCTCCCTTCGTGTTTAGGCCAAAATCAATTCCGCCATAATCCAGTGCCATCACTGCCTGAATCCGTTCCAGCGCGTTCATCGCCACCGGCCCCAGAACTCCGCGGCATGTTCTCCAGAAACGCCGCGTCTTCCGCGCGATGCTCCGGATTGTCGGTCATCTCGGCGCTGAAATAATGGATTTTCCAGTGCGTCGAAGTCGCCAGGTGCACCGGATAAAGTTTTCCGTCGATCATCATCGCGCGGTATTTGCGAATTTTCTCGTCGGCCGCTCGCGCGTCGAGGTACTGCATGACGATCAGTTCTTTTCCGGGAAGTTCCGCGAGCGCGGCGGGAAGCGCTTCTAGATTTTCCACACGCAGAAAATGCTGTCCCGTGTGGAATCCCGGCGCGCGCAGCAGCAGCGGAAAACCAAGCCCGAGTTCGGCAAGCGTCATTTCCGCGTGCGAATCGCATAGTTGTTCGCGTGCAATCGTCGCCGTAATCGGCGCGACCACGCCGGGAAGTCTCGACAACCTTTTTGCGTTATCACTCCGGCCGGTCGCGCGCACCGCGGCGGGCGAATTGACGATCGGCGCCGAGGTCAGTGCCAGCACGGCGTCTGCCGCTGCGAGCGCCGCGGTAGCGCCTTCCGCGTCGCCGATGGCGTTGACTACCAACTGGTGCGGCGGCAGCGCCGTCTTTGCATCGAAAAACTCCGGCACCACAATCGTCGTATGGAAAATCCGGTTGTCGAGAAATCTTCGCAGCCGCACATTTCCTCCGCACGTGGAAACCAGTTGCAGCACTGTGACCGGTTCCTTTCCTCCTCGATAATGCAACGGTATCACATGCCGTTTCCGGAAGGCTTCGCCACGGTGCCAGGCTGCTTTTTCCGGTTCGCCCAAATCTCCGAGGACGTACGACAACCCTTCGTGCGCCATCTCGAAATCTGGTTTCACGCGCAGAGCCTCTTCGAAATGCGCGCGTGCCTCGCGCTTC
Source organism: uncultured Acidobacteriota bacterium (assembly GCA_963804545.1). GTDB lineage: Bacteria > Acidobacteriota > Terriglobia > Acidiferrales > UBA7541 > Acidiferrum. The sequence continues at coordinate 44,857 of CAWDQW010000001.1, read as the reverse complement.
AATGCCCGCGCTTTCAGCGCCTGCTCCGGCGCCACCAGCCGCTCGCATTCTTCCAAAAGGAAATTTCCAATATTTACGCGACTCAAAGGATCGCCGGGATGACGCGCGACCGCCTCTCTGTAAACAATCTGTGCGGCCTTGCGATGACCCAGCGCGATCAACACGTTTCCCAATTTGTTCAGCGCTTCCAGATGTTGCGGCTCGCGCACAAGCACTTTGATGTACTCGTCCCTGGCTTCGGCGAGCCGGCCCAGCTCGGTGAGCAAAATCGACCGCCGATACAGCAGCTCGACAGATTCCGCGCTGCCTGCCAGTTCTTTCTCAAGCGTGCGCAGCTCCGCTTCCCACCGCGTGCGTGGCGGAATCCCAGCGGCGGCAGCGGGTGCGGGCGAGCCGCGGTGAGTGGCGTTCTCGTTCACAATCTTGGCGCCCAACAGCAGGGTTTTGTCGAGCATGCGGTCGAGGTCTTCGCGGCGCGTGCGGTGATTCACGATGGCCGCGCGAATGGCCAGCCGGCCATCGATCATTGTCGTGGATGGCGCCGCAATGCCCGACTCCTGCAGTTCGACGACAATCCGCGCATTCATGCGATCGGAATCTTCGGCGCGATAGCGGAAGCACACGATGTTCAATTCCACGGGCGCCAGCAACTCCAGCTTCGGAGTTTTCGCGATGAGCTCTTCGAGGTAGCGCGCCAATTCGCAAGTCCGCGAAATCGCTGCGCCCAGCGCGCGCGTGCCGTGCACTTTCAGCGTGAACCACGTCTTCAACGCGCGAAAACCGCGGGAAAGTTCCGGGCCGTAATCGCAAGGCCACGAAGTTCCGGCGGCCAGGCCGCGCGTTTCACGCCGCAAATAGGCGGACGAAGCGGCAAAGGCATTGCGGTGCAAATGCCCGTCGCGCACCAAAATAAATCCCGCATCGTAGGGAACTTGCCCCCATTTGTGAAAATCGAACGCGAGGGAATCCGCCCGCTCGATGCCCGCGAGCTTCGGCGCAAGCTCCGCGGCAAGCATCGCCAAGGCCCCAAACGCTCCATCCACATGAAACCAGATTTTTTCACGCCGCGCGATTTCGGCAATTCCCGCAAGGTCGTCGATCGCGCCGGTGTCCACGGTACCCGCGCTACCCACCACGAGGAATGGTTTGCGCCCTCCTTCCCTGTCCTTGCCAATTGTGTCTTCCAGAGCCGTAAGATCCACCCGCCCGCGTTTGTCGGTGGCCACCAGCCGCAGCGCATCGCTCCCAAGGCCGCAAAGATCCAGGGATTTCGCGATGCACCCATGCACCGCTTTCGACGCATAGGCCGTCAGCCGCCGCGATTTTGCCGCCACGCCCGCGCCGCGCACGTCGTTGCCAAGCGCCGCGTCCCGCGCCACAACGACGGCGATAAAATTCGCCATCGAAGTCCCGGTAACAAACAATCCACTGGCGCCCTCTGGAAATCCAAAAATTTCACGCATCCAAGAGGTGATTTGGCGCTCGACTTCGATGGGAATCTGATCCCGCCCGCCGACGTTGGCGTTCAATCCCGCCGCCAGCATTTCCGCGAGCATCCCCACGGGAGTCCCGCCGCCATGCACCCAGCCCATAAAACCAGGATGAACGTTTCCCACCGCGTAGGGCAGGACGTACTCCATAAATTCTTCGTGCACTTCGGCCAGAGCAGAAGGTTCTATAGGAAGCCCGGCAAGAAATCGCCGCCGCACTTCTTCGGGAATCGGCTGCCAAACCGCCCGTTCGCGAATTTCCTTCGTATAATCCAAAATGTCGTCGAGCATCCGGTGCGCCTGTGCGCGAAAGGCACTCCAGTCCGGCGGGTCCAGAGACGGCTCCTCGCGCCCGACGGATTCCAACTCCGTCTTTTCCATTTGACTTTGCGAAGCTTGACCCATTTTCCCCTCATTGATCCGCGCCTGTCCGCACGGCTTCCCCCTCAAATGCTTGCAATCGCCGTACCGAGGGCCACCGTCGAGCGAAGGCCAAAGCCAGCCACACTTCTCCCAGCGGCACACTATCATTAAGAATTTTCAATGGAGGGATTGCGCTGAGATCGAATTACGAGAAGGTTCTAATGGAAGAGCACGACAGGCCAACGGTCAAATCGTTCCTGCCACACGCATGCCTCGGCGCGGGGGTTGCAATTCGAGGCCGCACCATCCAGGGCTCAAGCCGGCCTCCACGCCGTTACATCGCTGCTTTCTTAATTCCCTGCTGCCGATTTTCTCAGTCGAACAGATCCGGCTGCTCGCGGGTGATGCGGTCCCAGAGCGGCTGAAATTGGAACCAGCCAACCAGGGGCAGGCCTACTTGCGAGTGCGTGAGCTTGGCGGTTTCGTGGGGAATCTTGCGCGGCTCGCCGGCCGCTTCGGCGAGCAATTGCGCCTGGCAGGAGCGGTCCATGGTGATGAACCACCAGGCGGCTTCGTCGACGGTTTGCCCAACCGTCAGAAGGCCATGATTGCAGAGGATGGCGGCTTTTTTGTCGCCCAGCGTTTTGGCGATGCGGTCGCCTTCATCCGTGCCATAGACGACGCCGGTGTAATCGTCAAACACGACGTGATCTTCGTAGAACGCGCAGGCATCCTGCGTGAGCGGATCGAGCAGCCTTCCGAGCGAGGACCACGCTTTGCCATTGAGCGAATGGGAATGCGCGGCGGCGATGACATCGGGGCGCGCTTTGTGAATTCGGAGTGAATCGCGAACGCCGCACCGTTCACTTCGCGCTCGCCTTCGACGACTTCGCCGTGATCGTTCACCAGCAAAAGATCGGAAGCGCGAATCTGGCTGAAATGCATGCCGAAAGGATTCACCCAAAAATGGTCGAGGCGCTCGGGATCGCGCGCGGTAATGTGGCCGGCCACGCCTTCGTCGAAACCGCACTTCGAAAATAAGCGGAAAGCGCCAGCGAGCTTTTCTTTCCGGTGGCGCCGTTCCTCCTCGGCGGGTTGCGAAAACGGCCGGGCGCGGCATGCGTTCCAAGCGAGATTTTACTTCGGGCATAAAGTCCTCCCTGCTGTGTTTCGCCTACTATATCGAATTCCATGCCGATGTGAGGAAGGATTCTCTCGCGTTCGCGAGCAGGTTTCTTCCGGCTTCCCCAACGAGACGCCCATGCGCGGGATTGTACGTGACGATTTGCTTGACCGCCCGCGAGCCTGTTGGTTACTGTTTTCGCAGGCTTCGGTGGTCAAGCAAAGTGCGTATGGTATCTCGGCGAATGCGGTTCGCAGTCTTTTCCCCTAGCATCTTGCCGTGGTGCGTTCTGTTTTTATCCCCAGCGGGCATTTTTGCGCGACCGCCCTCGAATGGAGCGCCAGGGCAAAGCGCCGGGGCGCGGCGCAGCGATCCTTCCAGCCTGTCAGAAGAGCCCGTCGACGTCATTGTAAGCGTGCGGGAGCCAAACGGGATGCCGCTGGACGGCTATGCGACGGTCACGCTCTCTTCCGAGAGCGGCCTTCACCTGACTGCTTCCACGGAAGGAAATTCCACCGCGAAGTTTCCACAGATTCTGCGCGGCGAATACGAAGTCGAGGTATCGGCGGCCGGTTATAAGACTGCGACCGAACACGTTTCCGTTTTCGGAGGCGCCACCAGCAGCACCGTCTATATCTACTTGCAAAAGGAAAACGAGGGCCCTCCGGGAAACACTGCGCCAAGCGGCTCGCTCATGACACCCCGGTTGCAGGCAGAAATCGACAAGGGCCTGGACAAAATGCGGCGCCATGAATATGACGCGGCTCGCACGCATTTCGAGAAGGCCGCCAAGATGGCCCCCGGCAATCCGGATATCCAATATTTGCTAGGGGTACTGGAATACGCCGAGGAACATTTCGATGCGGCGCGCGCAAAATTTCAGGCCGCACTCTCCATCAATCCTGCGCATGAGAGATCGCTGTTATCGCTGGGGGAGCTTGAGCTGCGAACGGAAGACGCGGCCGGCGCCGCGCAAACCCTGGAGAAAGCCTACGAGGTGAACGGCGCGGACTGGCGTACGCACTGGCTGCTCGCCAACGCGTACGTACTGCAGAAGGAATACGGAAAGGCGCTGCCTCACGCGACGCGCGCGGCGGAACTCGGAAAAGAGCATGCAGCGCCGGCGTGGATGCTCCTTGGGCAAATTCTGGTGCAAGAGGGAAAACGAGAGGAAGCGAAGAGGGCGTTCGAAACGGTAGTCCGGAGTTTTCCGAACGATCCGGCCGCGCCCGAGGCAAGAAACCGGCTTACCGCATTGGAGAAGGCAGCAGTCACTAGAGTCTCCGATTCGCCAACGTCAACCCAGACGCCACCACAACCAGCCGCGCTGCTCTTGGCAAACTCTGCGCCTGCAGCGACGCGCCCGTGGGCGCCTGCGGACATCGACAGCAAGGAATATCCAAGCGTCCGGGATGTAGCGTGCTCGGAACGCGATTTGGTGGAGAGGACGCAGACCAAAATGATGCGGCAACTCGGGAACTTCGAGAAATTTGTGGCGACCGAGCACATCGAGCATCAGGAAGTGGACGCTCAACGGCATTCCGGGGCCGGTGCGCGAGAAGGACTTCGACTATCTTATTTTCGTGAAACACCCGAGACCGGGCATGTCGTTTCTACAAGAGAAGCGTGATGGCGGGGAAAATCTTGGATTCTTTCCCGACTACGCTGGCAACGCAAGGATTGGCCGCTCTGGCTTTGAGCGTTTTCGATCCCCAGTACGACGGAGACCTAATCTATAAATGCGAGGGCCTGGGAAGCTGGCGGGGCAAAGCGGTTTGGCGATTGCGGTTTGAACAAAAAAAGAGGTGCCGTCGCGCATTCGGCTCTGGGAGAACAGCCGCGGCACATATCCGATACCTTTGAAGGGCCGCGTGTGGATTGCCGCGAGCAGCTACGACGTGCTGCACATAGAGACGGATCTTCGCGAGCCGGTGAAGGAGTTGGAGCTTACGCGCGACCACCTGCTCATCGATTATGGGCCGGTAATTTTGAACATAGCGGAACAACGTTGTGGCTCCCTTGGGACGCGGAGATGTTCATGGAGCTACGGGGAAAGCGGTATCACCACACGCACACGCTGCGAAACTACATGTTATTTTCGGTGGAAACGGGTAATGCCATAGCGAAACCGAAACAAGCTCTCGAGCAAGAACAGCAATAGCTGCAGACTCCTAGGTTCTTTTTGTCTTGGTCCGCGCAATCTGAAAGAAGCCAGCAAGGCGGAGATGCATTCCTCGGACTAAAGAAAACGCCTCCGAAACTTGCCGGAGGCGTTCTGCAAAGTAAAATTGTCGTGACCTGCGTGGCAGCGAACTATTGCTGAGCGGTTTGGCTGGCGGGCTTAGGTGCGGCTGGCCGGGGTGTGGTGGCCGGAGCGCTGGCGCCAGTCTTCACTGGGTAGGCCTGGTCATAGAGACGAATGATGTCTTGCGTGACATTGACCTGCTCGGAGGCGTAGAGCAGCGGAGAGTTCTGGCCAGAGGTGTCCAGAATCACGCTGAAGCCGTTCTCGCGTGCGTAGCGGTCCAGAACGTCGACCATTTTGCGGCCGATGCGCTCGAACACATCTTGCTGCGCGGCGCTGGCGTCTTCCTGAAAATCGGTGCGCTTGCGATCGAGTCTCTGTGTAAGGCGCTGTCCTTCGGCGGTTAGACGACCTACTTCCTCTTCGCTCAGTTTGCCCTGGCCAGCCTGGAGCTTCTGCTGGAGGTCATTGATCTGCTTCGTGATGGAATCGATTTCGGCGGAGCGCGGGGCGAACTGCGATTGCAATTCCGCGGAGGCCTGTTTGCCCTCGGCGGTGCTACCGATGGCACCGCGCAGATTGATGATGCCGATAGCTTTGCCCGAAGCAGGGGAGCTAGCCGCAGGGGCAGCCTGTCCCCAGGCCACTGCGGAAGCGATAAGGCATGCTGCGGACAGAGCAGCGGATCTCAGAACAATTCTCGAATTCACTTTATTCTCCTTGTTTTTGGGTGATCCCGCTAAAAGCGAGACCAACCGGAACCAATCCTGGATTGGCTTGAAACTGTTTCCGCCTGCCAGCGACGTCCGCGGGCACCACACAAACCCCGAAGTATAGCCGAGCCGCTCGCCTCGCTGCAATCAGAAAGCTCTTTCCGCACATACATTGGTCCATCCCGCGCTAATCGCCCGAAGCCGAAGGACCTAGTTCGGCATGGGGAAGATGAGCAGGCGGTTGTTAGCCTGATCGACGATGGCGGCAAGATTCGTAAATTGGTCGATGGCAACGCCAAATTGCGCCGAGCCCGGAAGGCCGATGGTTTCGACGGTTTCAAGGGCTCGCAGTGGTATCGACGAGCGAAGTCGTTTTTCCGGCAAGGTTTGTGGTGAGGATCGCGCCGGTCTCCGGATTGATGGCCAGAGCGGTGGGGTTGATGCCGACGTTTACGGGGACGGCGCGCCAGATATCCGGATTGAAGGAAGAGATTACGTTGCCGCCGCTGGAACTTGCATAGAAAACCCGTTGTTCGCCGTCCCGGTGATCACGGTGGGGTCAAACACAATACCCGTCGTTGGGGCAGTTACGCTGCCAGTCGCCGCCGTGGTACTGAGAACGGGAGTACTGGCCCCGATGTCCATGGCGCCCAACGCACCTTGCGGCGCGGAGCCACTTTCGAGTTCCAGCTACGTGACGACAGCCAGACCTTGGTTATTGGTGCCCCGGTCCGGGTCGATAGCAACGGCGGTCGGAAGTTGGAAGCCGCCGATGCTGACGGCAGTGCCGGCGAGAGTTGTGACGGAGGAGCTCCAAAGAGCAGACCAAGTCAATTTCCGTAACAGTGTTTGATCCGGGGTTGGTGACGATGGCAGCGCCGGTGGCATCGTTGATGGCCACTCCAGTTGGATTCGTTCCGGTGGAGACATCAGGTACGGCGAGAGAATTGGTGAGTAGATTGACGAAAGAAACGGTGCCATCGCATAGTTGGCGACCACGGCCAAACCAATAGGCTGGCTGATGGCTATGCCTTGAGGTGTCGCGCCGACAGCAATGGAATTGAGAATCGTGCCGAACTTGGGGTTATGACCGGGTGACGCCGTTGACGGCGCGGTCGGATTCATATCGATCACGGAAATATTGTTGCAGCCGCTGTTGGTGACCACGGCGATGGGGGAAAAAGGCCCGTTCGCAAGTTGGTCGGCGATGGCCACGGAACTTGGCTTGGTATTGGTAGCCGCCCCACCGGCCACGAGCAGACCTGGGACATATCCACGGCTTGAATGACGAAAAAGTCGGTGGGGTTGGATTGCACGCCGCTTCTGTTAACCATGTCGAGCGCATATTTGTGCGGGAACGATAAATTAGCGGCCGGAATAGTCGACGATGAGCTCCCTGCTGCTGACAAATTGAACGTCACTGGAGGGAATGGCCGTACCGTCCAAACGAACTTGCGGTAGACCAGCATCGAAACCCGAGCCGAAGATTTGTACGCCGGCCAAATCGGTTGTGGACGTGAGAGTTCCCTGCGGCACGCTGGCGTTGGGAATTCCGCCGATGACGCCCAATCCGGGATTGGGGTTGGGTACCAAGATGTTCGAAATTTGCGCGGGCTTGAGGCTTTAACAGTGTTGCGCAAGCGTTAGTCGCTTTGCAAGGCCCAAGATCGACGATATAGATCTGGCTGCTGCCGGACATAACGACGAAGGCCTGGTTGGTGGCGCGGATCGACGGCGATGCCCCCAAAAAGCGTAAGAGTGTTGTTTGTGCCATTCGCCACGGTAATCGTGGCGGTGCCAGTTCCTGGCAAGGTGGTTTGGCTATTGAATGTCGATTGATCGCCGCGCATTTTGCGGGTTGACCAAGCAACAGAACGTTGGTAGACGTGAGCGATTGCAAACAAAAGCATAGCGCCTTTAGGCTGACGGGATCGGAAACGGAAACCTGGTTCAATTTGGGATTATAGGAGACGATGGAGTTCGAATAGGGCTGCCAAGCTATGTCCGCAGTACCAAGCAACTCGGGCGCATTGGCGCAAGGGAGCGTGGTGGTATAAAACGTGCAGGTAGCAAAGAAAGATATGGAGCTGATGGTCTGATCCAGATCGTTGATCAAATCGATTTGCGGACCATTTGTGCCCGTGGCGTTGGCATCGGCGAGCGCGGCAGTGTTGGTGATGGGATTGATGGAGATACCCTGGGAGTCTGGGATAACCCGCCAAAGATCAAATTCGGACTGCTATAAAAAACCTGCGCTGAGGTCCCGGGCAGGGCTGGGAAGAGCCGGGACGGTCACAGTGCCGCTGGAAGTTGAATTGATGACGATAGGTGAAAGCTTGTGTCACTGACGGCAGCGACGTTGTAGACGCCGTTGAAGTTTGCCGTGGTTGATTTGCCGACCGCGGCTCCGGGCGGCGGCACACCGGTGATGAGAACAGTACCGGAATTACCAGGAACCAGACCGGCATTAGTGATCGACGTGTTGCTGTAGTGACGGTGACAATTCCAGCGGCGAGGTGAGGGTAGAGATATGAGGTCGAAAAGAGGATCTTGGTTACATCCACGCCTTGCAGAGCGCCTGAGCCGCCAGGCGATACATAATGCAATATGGCCCTCGGCGCCATAGCGATTGGGGTAGGCTCCGGTGTTTAGCGTGACTTGCGCAAAGAGGCAAGGTCCCGTGGCACGCTGGCGTCAGAGCGGACATCCGTAGGGATTGGTTCCGGTATTCAAGTTCACGAGGAACCCGAGATTGGCGGCGGACGAAGCGGAGGTCGAGGAATAAGCCACGACTCCCATGTTTGTGTCTGGATCGACGCCGATCGCGTAAGGCAATGGGGCGGGAGTAACCTGGCCCTGCAGAGCACCGGAAATATCGAGGTGAAAGGAGTGCCCGGAGCCTGACGGGAGCGCCCGGGAATGGGCAGAACCGTTATGCTCTGATCCTGATAGTTGATGACCGCGACAGTGTGGTTGGTGGCGATTGACGGACAGACTGGTGGGAACATTACCAACTGGGACAGGACCACCGAGGGGAGTGAGGGTGCCGGAGCCGATGCTGTAGAACTGGACGGCATTTGAGCCGGTCTCGACGACGGCGACCACTCCAAGAGTTGGATCGATCCCGATGGCGCTGGGATTTGTGCCAGCAGCTATAGGACCTGCCAAAGAGGACAGGCGGATTCGTCGAGTAGTTGGGGAAAACGGCCAAATCCGTGACGGAGGGGTTATTCGTAAACGGAAGTGGCGGCGAGTGCGGGCGACGGAGAGGGAATAAAGTCCGGGGAGGCCATTGTTGATCGCGCCGCTTGGCAATTGCACCTGGAGCTGCTTCGGATATGAAAGAGGCTGTCCCTGCACCGTTGGTCATGCCAGGAATGGTATTGCCCTGAAAAATTACGTTGGCCAACTGGCCGTTCAGCCCAAAATAGCCGCCATCGATCGTGAGGCCGATATTGCCGGAGGAGTGCCCCCCTGGATAATGTCGGTCGGGAGAGGAAGCCAAGAGTCGGACGTACCGGCATTATGTTGTAAGTGAAGACTCCTCCAGGGTGGTCGTGACTGGCTCGCCAGGATCAGTGATGGAGATGGTGACCGGGCCGGTCGTCGGCAGATTGTTCGCAAAGAGGCGGATGCGCGCGCCGGTCGAGGGTGGATTCGCGACGGTCCCCGTGGGAATAGGAAACAGGACTTTGATCTGGCCAGAGCCAGAAGTCAAGGTCGTTGTGCCGTTGTTTGCATCCGTGAGAGTGATGATGGAGGCGGAAGACAATGTTCGGGGCATTGAGATAGATGTCCCAATAGATGGCGCCCTGAGGAGCGATAGTGGGGGTAATGCCGTTGAAGGTGATGGGCCCCCCGGCGGTGATGGTGATGGTGCCAAGGGCATAACGCGTGGGATCCTCGACGGAAGTGGCGACGATTGTGACGTCAGCGGGTGTGGTGCAGTGCTGGTAGGCGTCGGTCCGTAGGAACTGCCGCTGGAGCGGTGTAGATGCCGTTCGCATCGATGGAGCCGCAGCCGGAGGCATTGCCACTCACCGTGCAGGTGACAAGGCCAGCGTAAATGTTGGGGGTGGTGGGAGTGGTCGAACTAGGAGTGCTCTGGGTGAGGGACCAGGTCACACCTTTATTCTGCAGGTCATTGGTAAGAATAGCGAAGAAAGGCTGCTTTTCGCTGGTGGGTACGGCGGCGGTGGTAGGAGTGAGCGAGACGGTGATACCAGAGTCGATGTTCAGCGAGATGGTGCCCAGGTCCGTGTTTGCTGGAGTCGGCCACGGCTTGCGCGCTGATGATGATGGTGAGCAGAGGATAGGTGGTCGGATCGGGGAGAACGGACGGGGCCAGGAAGGTGGCGGTTCCGGTGGTCTGCTCGTTGGAAAGGGTGCCGAAGGAACCGTCGGTGGGGCAAACCTTGGCGGCTTGAACGGTTTGCACGCCCGAAGAGCGGTGGTGGTCGTGGTGTAGGTGCAGTTGGTGTTGGCGGGCTCGCCAGGTTCCCAAGTGACATCGGTGTTGCTCGGACCGGTGACCGTGGCGGTGATGGTGGTGGACTGGCCCAAAATGAGAGTGCTGCCAACAGATGAAGTGACGCTCACGGAGGTCACGATGGCGCTAGTTTTGCCGCCGCATCCACTAAGAAGTAAGCAAGGCGCGATGACCGCCAGAGCCAGATAGCCCGAGATTTTCCACAACTTCATTTCACTTGCCTCCCCAATAAACGCGCGGCGTTGCTGGTGCAGCTACGCGAGCTTAGTTTTTCCCAAACGATACTAATTTCCATCAAGCACAGCCGCCCCGGGCGACTAAAAAGTCTTTCCAACCGTGAAGCGGAAAGTCGTCTTGGGCTCGAAGTAATTCAAGCGCCCGGGATTGTTCAAGAAGTTGAGCTGCGGCACAATCTCGTTTTCCCAAAGATTCGGGGTAATTCCATCCAAAGTTTTTTGCCAGTTGTTCAGCGTGGACTGGTTGACAAAGGGCTCGGGAGCCGCGATTTGGGAATGCAGGCGGTTCAAGTTGTAGGCGTAGTAGATACGGAAGGGGGCCTGGATGATGGGAAGATTGACGCCAAACTCGATACCGACGGAATCGCGTACGCGGAAATTGGTTCCGGGATAAATGCCGAGAGTTCTCGTGAGGGGCGCATCCGGAAAGGTGGAGGTGATGTTGGCGATGCCCGTGGGATCGAGATGCAGGGCGCTGGTTTTGAAAATTCCGTCGGTACCGACGTCGCCAAAGAGAGACATGGTAACGGGGCCGGCGATGGGGATGCGATATTCAACATTTCCGGAGGTTTGACTGTCGCCGCCGGGCAAGGTCGCGGTGTACACCAAGACGGGAAGCCCAAAGGAGCGCAGTGCGCCGCCGGCGGTCGGATCATGGTAGAAGAGCGTCTGCGACGTGACCGTGGGAATGAAAACGACCGGGGAAATGGACCGAATATCGAAACCGCGGATATCGTTTTCGCCGCCCATGTAGTAGCGGCTGAAGGGGGGCACTTCGCCGCCGCCGTAGCCGGTGATGTAGGCGGTGGTGAAGTGAAAGCCGATGGCATTGCGGTTATGGTAGATGGGATGGAAATACTTGACGTCAAAGACGTTGGAGATGGTCTTGACGTTGCCGCCCAAAGGACCGCCGACCAGGGAAGCGGCGTAGTAGAAGCTCTTGCCCTTGGTCGCGTTGATCGGATTATTGATGGTGTTGTAGCTGATCGAGGGCGTGAGCGAGCTGGAAATAATGCCGTTCAGAGCGCTGGGGCCGGAGATTGCGCGGTATTGCAACTGCTCGAATAAGAGAGTCGAAGCAGCATTGAAGGATGTGATGTCCGTGTGGGTCAATCCATAGCTGATGCCGACCCTGGCAAACGAGAAACGCTTGACGGGATAGCTGGCGGAGAAGGTGACTCCCGTGCTGTTCTGATCGTAATTCTGGACGTACTGCGGGTTTACGCTGACCTGCTGGCCGAGAAGTTGGGCTTCCTGCTCGGCCTGGTTGAAATTGTACCGGCTGGAGAAGACGGTGAACCCGGTGGAGATGGGCCGGTCGAAGAGGTACGGCTCGGTGAATCCGAATTGGAAGATGCGCTGATACTCGCCGAACTGCGCGGAGAGCGTGAGTGTTTCGCCCAAACCGAGGAAGTTGTTGGTCTGATAGGTGAGACCGATAAAACCGCCGGCCAAACCGCTAACGCCGCCTTGCAGGCCGATGGACTGTTTGCCTTTTTCCTTCAGCTTGAGATTGATGTCGACGGTGCCGTCCTTGGAGTTCTTCTGGAGTTCGACGGCCTTATCGGCTTCGATCTTGTCGAAATAGTTGAGCTGGTTGAGGCGGAGAATGCTGATATCCCAATAGCGCTTGTTGAAGAGCTGGCCTTCGTCGATGAGCAGCTCGCGGCGGATGACTTTATCGCGGGTGGTGGTGTTGCCGGTGAAGTTGATGCGCCGAACGTAATATTGTTTTTGCTCGTCGAAGCGGAGAGTGAGGTTGATTTTCTTGGCCGCGTCGTCGATGTCGAAATCGGGCTCAGCGGTGAAGTCGATGAAACCGTATTGGCCGTAAGCATCCGTATAGTTCTTGAGAGCTTTACGGAGTTTGTCCACGTTGAGGATGTCGCCCTCTTTCATGGGGAAAATAGCCTTGAGGGGTTCCACTTTGAGCGACAAGGCTTTGTCCGGGTCCGAGCTCACAATCTTGAGCGTTCCCATGCGGTACTGCTCGCCCTCTTCGATCGGAATGGTGATGTTGACGGCCTTTCCGATGTGCGCGCGCAGGCCGGGCAAACCGACGCCGCGATGGGGAACGTCGACATTGGTCAAAATCGGATCGCGGCAAACGGCGCGGAAGTAGCCGTTGTCCTGATAGAGGCCGCGGCAACCGACTTCGAGGTCTTCGTTCAATTTTTCGCGGTCGTAGGTTTTGCTCAATACGGGGATATCCCAGAAATAAAGCGGAATACCGTAGGGGCGGTCGTGCTTCATGGCCCGGAGGAGCTTGCGGTCGCTGAAAGCGTGGTTGCCGGTAAACTTGATGGTGCCGACTTTGACTTTGGGGCCTTCGTCAATTTTGAAGACGAGGATGACGGCGTTGCTGGAGGCGATACGTTCGTACTGCGGAGTTACTTTGGCAAACTGGCGGCCATGCTCTCCCTCTAATTCCTTCAACACCACTTCGGCTTTTTTGATTTTGGTTGGGTCGAAGGGGCTTTCCACGGAGAGACCGACTTTGCGCTCCTTAAAGCGGTCGAGAATATCCGACTCCGAAATCGATTTATTGCCCTCGTAGCGGATGCGGCGGATTTGCGGGCGTTCCTTCACGTCGAAAATGACGATCTTGCCGTCCGGGCGGTCGGGGGAATCCTCGACGCGCAGCTTCACGTCCTCAAAGAACTGCGTGTTCCAGAGGGCCTGGAAGTCCCGGCGGAGGGTCTCTTCATTGTAGGGATCACCTTCGCGGCTGAAAATGCGGGCTTTAAGAGTGTCGCTGCGGATTCTGCGGTTGCCGAGGAATTCGATGCGCTCGATCACGGCTTGGGGCTGGCCATTGGTGGATGGCGGAGCGGCCTGTTGGGCAGCGGCGGAGTCGGCGGCGGTAACGGACTCGGATTTCGAGGAGTCAGAAGGAGCGGCCAGAGACAAGTATGCGGAGCCCGCGGATGCAGACGGTTCCGCGAGGAGATTTTTTTGCGTTGTAGCTGGGGAACTGGCCGCGAAAGACAGAAAGAACGCCGCGATCCAGGTAACCCGAAACGCCAAAACTCCGAACGGCAAACAGACTCTCCTATAAGCGGCCGATGAGGCCTTCAAGGCCGCGCCCCCGAAACACAATTTGTTATTCTCCCGCCGGACCCGGTGTGGGCCGGTCGATAGTTGACCCCGACCTGGTCGAGGCCACCCGTGCGTTGTGTCAGATTCGCTAGTGGATAACCGGGGTTGCCTCAACCACGGGACGGAATGCCAAGGCTTCTCCCGCGACGTAAATTTGCAGAGTCGCCGGCCTTTGGATGCCCCCCTGGATGAGAGCCTCCGAGAGCGGGTCTTCGACGTATTTCTGAAGAGCCCTGCGCAGCGGCCGCGCCCCATAATTGCGGTCCGCACACGTTTTCTCGAGGATCCACTGGCGTGCTTCCGGCGACAGCACGATCTGCACCTGCCTGTGGATCAGCGTGTCGTTCAACTGGCCCACCAGCAAATCGATGATGCGGAGCAAATCTTCGTCGCCAAGCGCATTGAATATGATGACTTCGTCCAGCCGGTTGAGAAACTCCGGATTGAACGCCCGTTTTACTTCATTCATCACCATTTCTTCAATCGATTTCTGGCTAGCTTCATCGGCGCCAGACTGGAAACCGATGGAAGTGCGCCGCTGCAAATGCCGCGCACCGAGATTGGAGGTCATGATGATGATGGTATTGCGGAAATCCACGGTGTTGCCGAGACCATCCGTCAACTGCCCGTCTTCAAAGACTTGCAACAATATATTGAAGACGTCGGGGTGCGCCTTCTCGATTTCATCCAAGAGGATGACCGAGTAGGGCGTCCGGCGAACGCGCTCCGTCAACTGCCCGCCTTCTTCGTAGCCTACATAACCCGGAGGCGCGCCGATGAGCTTCGAAACGGAGTGTTTTTCCATGAACTCCGACATATCGAAGCGTACCAACGACTTCTCCGAACCGAACAAGAATTCCGCGAGACGACGGGCCACTTCGGTCTTGCCAACGCCCGTGGGCCCAAGGAAGAAGAAGCAACCGACCGGGCGCAACGGAGACTTTAAGCCGGCGCGGCTGCGGCGAATGGCGCGGGCCAAGCGCGGTAATGGCTTTGTCCTGGCTGATAACGCGTTTGTGAAGCTCGGGCTCGATGCGCAGAAGCTTCTGCTGCTCGTCTTCCTTGATGGAGGTTACGCCGATGCCGGTCCAGCGCGAGACGACTTCTTCGATGTCTTCGCGGGAGACGATGCCGGTGGAAGCGTCATCGAGTTTGTAGCGTTCACGAAGCGTGCGCAGATTCTCTTTTTCCTTGCGCTCTTCCTCGGAATAGAAACGGGCCTTTTCGAATTCGTGATTGGCGATGGCCGTTTCCATGCGGTGGGTGATGAACTTGACGCGCTTCTGGACTTCGCCGACTTCATCCGGAACGGTGGCTTGGCGCAGCTTAACGCGGGCGCCGGCTTCGTCGATCAAGTCGATAGCCTTGTCTGGAAGAAAGCGGTCGGGGATGTAGCGATTGGAAAGATAGACGGAGTAACGCAGCGCTTCATCCGTGTAGCTGACGGCATGAAACTTTTCGTAGCGCTCGCGCACACCCTGGATCACCTGGACGGCTTCTTCCTCGTTGGGTGCGGGAACTTTTACAGCCTGGAAACGGCGCTCGAGGGAACGATCTTTTTCCACCGACTTGCGGTATTCGCCTGGCGTTGTCGCGCCGATGCACTGAATTTCGCCGCGCGAAAGGGCAGGTTTCAGGATATTCGCCGCGTCCAGCGAGCCTTCGGCGGAGCCTGCGCCCACGAGGGTGTGCAATTCGTCGATAAAGACGATGGAATTCTGGCTTTCCATCAATTCTTTCATGATGGTCTTGAGCCGCTCTTCAAATTGTCCGCGATATTTGGTGCCAGCGACGATCAAGGAAAGATCCAAGGAGAGGATGCGCTTGTCCGCGAGGAAGGGCGGGACATCGCCATCGGAAATGCGCTGGGCGAGTCCTTCGACGATGGCTGTTTTTCCGACGCCAGGTTCGCCGATAAGCACCGGATTGTTTTTTGTGCGGCGGCAAAGAATCTGAATGACGCGCTCGACTTCTCCTTCGCGCCCAACGAGCGGGTCCAAGGAGCCTTCGCCGGCAGCCTGAGTAAGGTCGCGGCTGAATTCGGCGAGCAGAGAGGTTTCCTTAGGCCGGGCCGCGGTAGTCTTCTCGCCCGAGGTGCGCGCGAGTTCCTCGCGCAGCGTCGAGAGGCGCAACCCGCGCTCCATCAAAATCTCCGCGCCAAAGCACTTTTCTTCCCGCAGGATGCCGAGCAAGAGATGCTCGGTGCCCACGTGCTTGTGGCCGAGGCGTTCGGCTTCTTCCGCCGACATATTAAGGATGCGCTTGCACTCGGCGCTCAGCGGCACTTCGACGGAGGTCGAGATGCGCTCGCGGATGGTGATGCGCGCTTCGATCTCCTTGCGGATCGATTCGATCGATCCTTGCTGGCGCAAGAAACGGTTGGCCAGGGCTTTGTCCTCGCGCATCAAGCCGAGCAGCAAATGCTCGGTTTCGATGTACGGGCTGCCGTACTGGCTGGCTTCGTATCGTGCGAAAAAAATGACTCGACGTGCTTTTTCAGTGTAGCGTTCGAACACGTTAGCTCGCTTCTCCCCCGGGGGCCTCGCTCGCTGAGGCCGCAGCCTCGCGAGTTTGCAGAACGCCATGTTCAAGTCCGAGTATCCGGTCGCACCGCGCAGCGAGAGCCAGGTTGTGGGTCGCGATGAGCGACGTCAAACCCAGCGTGCGGTGCAGCCGTTCCAGTAGCTCGAACACGGCCCAAGCATTCTGCTCGTCCAAATCTCCAGTAGGTTCATCTGCCAGCAGCACGCTTGGCCCAGTGACGAGCGCCCGGGCCATCGCGACGCGCTGCTGTTCCCCTCCGGAGAGTTCCCCTGCACGGTGATCAGCCCGATTTTCCAGGCCAACCTCCGCTAACCACTTCCGCGCCATCCCCAGCGCCGAAATGAAATCCTCGCCGCGCAACAACAGCGGCATGGCTACATTTTCCGCAGCCGTAAAATCGGGCAACAATTGGTGGCGCTGCCAGAGAAAGCCCACCGCGCGGTTTCGAAACTCCGCAATTGCCGCGTCGTCATCATTCGTTTCAATGGCTTTATTCGCGAAGTATACTGTACCGCTCGTTGGCGTGTCTAGCGCGGCCAACAAATGTAAGAGCGTGCTCTTGCCGGCTCCGGAGGGCGCGACGATCGCGACCATCTCTCCTTGCCGCAAACTGAAGTTCGCGCCGGATAAAACCGCCAGGCTTTTCTCGCCGCTCCCGTAGATTTTCTTAAGGCTTCGCGCTTCCATGACCGAGAATCTGCGCCTGGCGAGTTCGGATCGCTGGTCCGGATGCCTGCCTCGAGTCGTCTTGCAGCTGGTTCATTTTATTCTCTAAGTGGTTCTGCTGGCGTCTTAGTTACCGTAGTCCTCCTCTTTACTTAGATGCAACCTATGGCGCCACAGTGATGATCAGCCCGCGACCCAGCGAACTTTGCCGCGCGATAGCCCAAGAGTTTCCCATTTCTGCGAAACGCCTGCCTGTCCGCAAACTGCCCGGCGAGTCGTCAGCTTCGGGAACACTCCTAAGCTTCTCTTTTTCAATCACTTGTAGCGGGCTTTTACTCTTCCGGAGCAGCGAGGGCGACACCCGGCTCTGCCCGCTGGCCTCTGCACAATTATTCGAGCAAACGACGCGCCAAAACCACTCCTCTAAAGCCTTTGTATTCAACCCGCCGCGCCGATCGGCTATTCATACCGGAGAATCTCCACCGGCAATAGGCTGAGATGCTGCGCGCGCAGGAAGGATCGTGGCTCCGACCGAAATCCCCATTGCGGCAAGCGTGATCCACACGCCATCGAGTACGCTAGGATGAAAAGGCACGTAAGAAACCGCGTAGATTTGCGGATCGAGCGGAATTAGATGATAGGTCCCCGCGATCAGCGCAAAAACATAGCCGACACAGAGTCCGATCAGCGTGCCAGTAAATCCGATGGCGATTCCCTGCCACAGAAAATATTTTTCGAATCTGTTCGCGGCGCGTTCCCATGGACATTAGTACAGCGATGTCGCGCGCTTTGTCCGTCACCATCATCGAGAGCACCACCAGAATATTCAATCCCGCAACAAATGTTATCAGTCCGATGAAAATTGCGGTGACCAGTTTTTCCAGGCGTAACGCGCGGAAGAGCGCGAAGTTTTGCTCCATCCAGCTAGTGGCCATGAAATCCTGCCCGGCCATTTGTTCTGCCTGGCGCGCGACTTCTCTCGGCATGCTCGGGATCGTCCAGTCGGAATTCCAGCACGTTGACGACATCGGTCGTGCCAGCTAGAGCCTGCGCCGCGTGCAACGTCAAGAAGCACCAGTTTTCGTCGTAATCGTAAAAGCCGGAATCGAAAACTCCGGCCACGCGATAACGGCGCGTGCGCGGAATTAAACCGAACGGCGTCAGGCGTCCCTGAGGACTTGTGATCGTGACGTAGTCACCGGGCACCATCTTCCATTCGTCGGCCAATTGCTTGCCAACCATGAGCGCGTCAATACCGTCGGCGTCAGGCGTGAAATCCAGACTGCCAGCAACAATTTTCTGCAGCGCTTGATCTCCGCGCCGCTCGCGCTCGGGTTCGACGCCTTTCGCCACTACGCCGCGCGCTTGCCCGCCGAACGACAGCAGCACGGTCTGATAAGACGCCGGCGTCACGGAGCGCACTCCCGGAATCGTCGCGAGTTTCGTCGCCAGCATTTCGTAGTCGTGAATCACCGCGCCGGGCCGCGTCAGCGAAACATGCGCGGTGACCTCCAGCAATCGATCCTGCAAGGTTTCACGGAATCCGGTGTTCATCGACAGCGCAATCACCAGTGTCGCCACGCCTGCCGCCACACCGAGAATCGAAAATAAAGTCACCAGCCGCAGCACCGCCGGCCGGTAAGGAGAGCGCAGATATCGCCGCGCCACGAACCATTCAAATCGCATGGGAGAATCGCATTAGAGAAAGGATACTTTACGCGCCGCCCGCTCCGGTAGCGGAGTCTTGCCGAACTTCTTGGCGCACTTCCGGCCGCAGCAGCGGGAAGAGAATCACGTCGCGAATGGACTGCGAATCAGTGAGCAGCATCGTGAGCCGGTCGATGCCGATGCCTTCGCCGGCCGTCGGGCGGCATGCCGTGGCAAAGAGCGCGAATGTAATCCGCATCGAGCTGCTTAGGGTACTTCTTCCCCGCCCTGCGCGATTTGCGCCAGGAAACGGCGCTCTTGCTCGGCGGGATCATTGAGCTCGGAGAAGCCGTTGGCCACTTCCATGCCGGCGATATAAATCTCGAATCGCTCCGTCAACGTTGGATCTTCCGGCTTCTGCTTCGAGAGCGGCGAAATATCCGTGGGAAAATCGTACAGAATCGTCGGCTGAATAAGCTTGTCTTCCGCCATGGTTTCAAACAGCAATCCCAGTCCACTCGCCGTCTCTCAACTATCCCCTTCGAAGCAGCGTAGGGTGCCCCTGCTACTTTTGCCCAAGCGTTGTACCGCTCCGTGACTCACGCGCGCCTCCTGGCGCGGCCAATTCCGCCTCCGTCGGAGTGATCGGCAGCTCTGTAGCTTCCCCGGGCCTTCGACCGTAGGCTCCTCGCCCGGTCCAGCATGGCCAATATTTCACGATCGCTTCGCGCATGGAGAGCCGCTGCATCTTGGAAAAATCCAGCTCCTGGTCGCCGTACTTCACCAAGGTCGACCCGGTTATGCTCATGGCCAGAAGGGCGAAAAGTTCTTCGTTCATTTCCATCAAGTCGCGATAGTTGCTGTACGCTTCGTAGAATTCGAGCATCGTGAATTCCGGGTTGTGCTGCGTCGAGATCCCTTCGTTGCGGAAATTGCGGTTGATCTCGTATACGCGGTCAAATCCGCCGACGGTCAGCCGCTTGAGATACAGCTCCGGAGCAATCCGTAAGTATAGATCGATATCCAATGTATTGTGATGCGTGATGAAAGGCCGAGCCGCCGCGCCTCCTGGGATCGGGTGCATCATCGGCGTCTCAACCTCTATATATCCGCGCTCGTCGAAAAAGCGCCGGAGCTCCTGAATAATCTTGCGCGCGGGCAACAAACACCTCTCGCGACTTGTCGTTAGCAATCAGGTCCAGATAGCGCTGACGGTAGCGCAATTCGACGTCCGTCAGCCCATGCCACTTTTCCGGAAGAGGCAGCAGGGCTTTGGCAAGAAATGTCAGCTCCTCAACATAGATGGAAAGTTCGTTGGTTCTGGTCCGGAAGAGATAGCCGCGAACGCCGATTAAATCGCCAAGATCGAGAAGATGAAAAAGCGCAAACCCGCGCTCGCCGACAACGTCTTTCTTTACATAGATTTGTATGCGCTTGCCGGAACCCTGGAGATGGGCGAAACCAGCCTTGCCCATCAGCCGGAGAGAAACAAGCCGCCCGCCACGCGCAGTTCGCGCTTGTCGGCTTCCAGTTCAGCGGCAGACTTTTCTCCATACTTTTCCACAAGAGCGGCTGGTGTGTCCGTCCAGCGAAATTCTCTTGGAAACGGCTCATATCCGAGAGCTTCTATCTGCTCGAGTTTCTTCTGGCGTTGTTCAAACTGCTCGCGGGGCTCAAATTGCAATCGGAAATCCTTTCGGAGCGGAACCACGCGAGTATAGCGGTCAGCGCCTCTTTGGAGCAACAGCCTACGGATCCCGGCCTCGGATTGCTGGTGTTAGTGCCTCAATCAACGGCGAATCGCACCTGCAAGAAAACCGTTCTCTTGCAATTGGAATTTGCTATACTCCCGGTCCTGTTCCCCGGGAGATCCATTGTGAGAAACCGTGTGCGCCCCCTCTCAGCCCGCGGCACGACGGTAAAAGATGACTGGCGAGCTTGGTTACCGAAAGAAAAGGACCAGGTATTCCGCGCTTATGTTCGTCTGCTGGAAATCTCTTACAACATGCTGAGTGTTTCTCTGGACGAAGCTCTTGCGTTTCGCCAGGGAGGACACAACACCAAGGCCAGCCAGCCGTCTGCGTTACGCCCGATCTGTGCAACCGCTTTGCTCACCCTTTAGTCGCCTTGCTGTGGTCGCTCAGCGAACACGCCAAACATCACGGCACGGTGCCGAACGCCGCTCCGCTCGACGCCGCCAATTTCCAAGGAGCCAGGGGCCAGCGCGCGGCGCGTGTTAGCGGCATGCTGTGCCGCGTCCTCTTAGCGAACGCACCCAGTTTCTCTATAAGCTCAGCACGCTGGGCGAGATGGTCGATGATCTCAGCCGAGATTTTTGTGCCGCCGCTACGGAGATCGCTAACGGCGGGGCGCGAGATTCCGTTTCCGAGTGGGAAGCGGTTGATGCCGCGCATTACGACCTGAATACTTGCCTTCGGGAAGCCATCGTTCTATTGAAATCCTTTCTTATGGCGCTTCCCCACTGATGAGTTAGAGGCCTTCCAAGCCACTGTCCATACCCAGATGGGTGTATCCCAGCCCAAAAAGCTGACCATCAGCCAACGCTTGCTCCGCCATAGACGTATGGCCCCAATTGGGGGAGAATGAAGTATTCAGCCTGAAGGCTGGCCGCCAGGCTCAGAGAGCCTGGGAATAATATAGTGTTCCCGCGTGTTTGATTGATTGAGAACAGCCAACTTTTGCGAGGACAACTCTAGGAGGTATTCGGTGCATCCGAAACGTTGGATGCGCCGCAATTGGACCGTTGGCCCGGAACCGACCAAGCGAGCCCAGTGTGACGACTGCTCTACCGTCGCCTAATCGGGTGAATGCCCAGCAGTCACCTCGATCGGCGACTGAAGCGGAAGCTATACGTCTGGCCCAGGCAGGGGATGCAGCGGCTTTTGAGCACTTGTACGGGCTCCATAGCCGACGCGTTTATGCCTTATGCCTCCGTATGGTTGGCAACCCGTCCGATGCGGAAGACTCTGATGCAGGAAGCATTTCTGCAGCTCTTCCGCAAGATCGGGACCTTCCGCGGCGAGTCGGCTTTTTCCACTTGGCTGCACAGGATGACGGTAAACGTGGTCCTGATGCGCTTGCGAAAGAAGACGCTTCCTGCAGCCTCTCTGGAAGAAACGACGGAGCCCGATGAAGAGACTGGCGGCCCAAGGAAAGATATTGGCGCACCCGATTTGCGCCTCAGCGGGGCAGTGGACCGGGTCAATCTTGAACGCTCGATCGAAAAGCTTCCGCCGGGATATCGGACCGTATTTGTCCTTGCATGATGTCCAGGGATTCGAGCACAACGAGATTGCAGGCATCATGGGATGTTCGGTAGGCAATTCGAAGTCGCAATTGCATAAAGCGAGGACGCGTCTGCGCGAGTTGCTTCAGGAGGATATTCGCGACCAGGCTCGAGCGGAACGTCACGCTGCAAAAACGCAGGCGGGGCTCGGCGATTGAGTTAGAATGCAGCCAACTGTCTAGCCCGGGTAAGCGTCTTAGTAGTCACAGTAGTAGTCGAGCGGGAAAAAAGGCTACCAGGTCTTTAGCCGCGGAGCGAAGTGCCATGCAGTGCAAAGACGTAGAACTTGTGTTGGAGCAGGAAGGGCTGGAGCCTCTTCCCGAGGAAGCCCGCGCGCATTTGGTTGGATGCCGCGATTGCCGCAATTACATCGCGGACCTTACGAGTCTTGTGGACGCCGCGAAGAAGTTGCCGCCGGAAATCACTCCCCCAGATCGAATTTGGATTTCTCTTCGCGCGCAATTGGAAGAGGAAGGGATCATCCGGACTCCGGCTGATGTCATTCCCGTCGAGCCAGCCTCTCTGGTGGCAATCCATTAGCGCATTTTTCGGCAATCGTACGCTCGCCACCGGAATGGTTGGCATCCTCTCGCTGCTGCTATCGTTTTCCAGCTTCGCAGAGACCGGGTCGAAACCTGACGCGTAGAGCCGCCCAAAACCGCCAGTCCAGACCGTGGTTGCATCCTGTGAAAAAGACCGTCGCTGAACCAACCGCAAAGGCGCCATTACCATCACAGCGCAACCGTCGCGCAGTCCGCCGCCCCGCAACCATCCGGGGAGTTTGACCGCACGGCGCGGGACTTGGACGATCAAGAGCCGGTCGCGACCGGCATGCTTCTCACGAGCAGTTCCCCGATCGACGCCTCGTTGCGCGACAATCTGAAAAAAGTTAACGAATTCATTGCTGAGTGCGAGCGACACCTCAAGGAACAGCCGCAAGACCAACTGACGCGCGAATACTTGTCGGCCGCCTACCAGCAAAAAGCAGAATTACTGTCCGCGATGATCGAGCGCGGAAGGAGCATAAACTGACATGTGCCTTGGAATGATGGAGATCACTCTGGCCGAGCCGCTGATCTTGGGCGAAGAAGAGCCTGTTGCCGGTTCTGGGTGCAGGACTTTTTCTATGGAGCGCCGCGCCTGCGCGCGCCGCCGGCACCGGACAGCGCATTGAGAAACAGTTCAGCGTCACGGACGCCCGGTCGTCGTGATTCACAATGTGGCCAATGGCCGCATCGAAGTGAAGTCCTGGAAGAATCCGAAGTCAATGTCATCGGCACGCAAACGTCCGAACAAGATTGGCTTTGATATCGAGCAAGTGGGAGACCGCGTCGACGTTACTGCCAACGTCCTGGACGCAACGGCTCGGCCTTTGGAACTCGAAGCGGATTCGCAGCTTACCGTTCCAGAAGAAACCGAACTCCAGCTCAAGACCGAGACTGGCCTCATCTACGTTGAGCAAGTCGTGGGAGACATGAAGCTCGAAAGCTATGCGGGGGACGTCCATCTGAAAGAAGTTTCGGGCTACATTATCGTCAAGACCACCAGCGGCTCGCTGGTTTGCACGCAATGCGCGGGCAAGCTTGATTTCAGCTCCATCGGCGGAAACGCGCAGATACTTCAGCCTCAGTTGAATAACGTCAACCTGATGACCACGACGGGAAACGTTCTGTTCGATGGAGACTTTATCCGCACGGGCCTCTATTCGATGAAGAGCGGCAAAGGCCTTGTGGAAGTGCGCTTCTCCAGTACCGATTCTTTTGACCTGAAGGCCCAGACCGCCACCGGCATCGTTGATAATCAAGCCGCCGCCTTTCTCAAGCCGGATTCCCACGGCGTGAAGCACATCGCTTCCAAGTACATGCATAGCCTTTTCGGCACCGTCGGCATGGGCCTCGCGAAAGTCGAACTCTCCTCCTACAGTGGTACAATCCGCATCATGAAGCGCGATTAATTGTTCGCGCAGAGACATAGCGTGCCATTTTTGGCCGCGCTCTACACAAACCAGTGACTCAATCGCCCCCTTTGCGCGGCGCTTCCGCACGCGCCCAGGTTATTTGCCTTGCAGGCTTCATGGGTTCAGGCAAAACGACTGTCGGCACTCTTCTCGCGCGCCAGCTCGCGTGGCATTTCGTCGATTTGGATGAACGCATCGAAGCAATCCGCAGGTCTCGCTATTCCCTCAGATTTTCGAACGGTTCGGCGAACCTGCCTTCCGCCAGATCGAGGCCGATCAATTGCGCGCCGCGTTGGGCCGCGCTTCCGAGCTAAAGGAAGCCACGGTCCTCGCTCTCGGCGGCGGCACTTACGCTCAGCCCGGCTGCCCGGAATTTTTGCGAAGCGCCGGCATCCCTGTTCTCTGGCTCGATTCGCCCATCGAGCTTCTGCTATCCCGCTGCATGACCATGACCGGGCGTCCGCTCTTTCGCGATGAAGGCAGCTTTCGCGCACTGCATGCGCAGCGGCTTACTTCCTATCAACTGGCGGATTATCGCGTGGACAGCTCCGGCGATCCCACTCAAGTCGTCGCGGAAATCCTTCGGCCGCGGGATTGTGCGTGGCAGGTGGCAGCGAAGCACATCTCGTCGTCGAAAAACCAAATTCTTAAGCAGGCCTTCGTTAGAATAGTCTTCGGGGATTCTCTTCTCCACAAATTTTCGTGTTGTACTTCGCAGTCCGCTGCGAAGGGGGTTTCATGGCGAACACAAATTCCAGGCCCTGGCCCACATTCTCTCTCTCCCTCGGCGTCGCGCTGATTCTCGCGTGCACCGCCGCTGGCCTGGCCGATCAAAAAAAGAACTCCGCCGTGCCAGCTGGCTCCATTTTCAGTCAGGACAAAGGCAAGCTCACCATCAAGCTCGACGGACAGACCGTCGGCCATGAAGAGTTCGAAATCACGCCTTCCGCCGGCGGCTGGCTCGCCAAAGGCAACGCCGACATCAAGCCCGCGCAAAGCGCGGCCAGCAAAGTCTCCGGCTCGCTTACCCTTCAGCCCGACGGCGCGCCCATCAGCTACGAGTGGACCTCGCAAGCTGATAAAACCAACGGCGCGAACATCGTCTTCGCCGACGGTGTCGCAAAAATGACCCTGCAAATGCAGGGCGCGCATCCCTACGATCAAACTTTTACTTTCGGAACTCCCATCATCGCCGTCCTCGACAACAACCTCTACCACCAGTACGCCGTTCTCGCCCGCCTTTACGATTGGTCCAAACGCGGCCAGCAAACTTTCCCTGTCCTCATCCCGCAGGAATTGATGCCCGGCACCATCACCGCCGAGGCCACCGGCTCGGCGACGTTCGATGGAAAATCCTACGAAGGCTTTCGCGTCACCACCACCGACCTCGAAGTCGACCTCTACCTCGACTCAGCTCATCGCCTGATGCGCCTCGAAGTCCCCTCGGCCAAAGTCTCCGTCGTCCGCGACTGACGGACCCGTTCAAACCCAGCGCACTTCTAGTGAGCGTAGTTTCCCAAATCGTGGCTCAGCAAGTTGAGCTAAGGTTCGGGAGATCGGTCACGCGTGTCTTTCTAGGTCGTGGACCCTACGACCCAACTCTACTGAGTCACTTCTCGAGCGATATTTTCTGTGACGGATCCCACTTGTCCGGTAATGCGACTAACCTGGAGTTACGACTAAGATGTCGTTTCAGCCAAGACTGACTTTGCGGCAACTGTTTGCTTATCCAGATCGGTTACGCCGTGACCCAAGATAATTAATCGATGGAACAAGAAGCTTATGGCAATTCTGTTCACTTCAGGATTTTTAACATTGTGGAAAACAATGGTTGCAAGTTGTGGTGGGCGCACGAGCCCGAAGTAAAAGCCGTACCCGCCATAATATTCTCCGTGCTCACCCAAGAATGCGTATGCGACTCGCCGGACTCGCCAGCCATCACGGCCCGTAACCGAAAACGATGTTGCAGCGCATGCTTCGGCATCTCTCAACACCCATCTCTCGCCGATCCAAGCCCACAGAAGGACGAGGACGATCAAGGGGGGCACATGCCAAACCTGCATTGCGATGAATCCATATTTTGATGAGAAAATCGTATTCAGCAGACTGAAGTTCCATAGGATTCCGCTGCCGGAGGAAACTGCTAAGAATCCTACAGCCAGAAGCGTTGGCAGAAACAGCAGCCATAACCTCACCAGTTCGAGTTTTACAGCGAGATAGTCTTGCTCCAAGGCCTGATTTCCATCGGGGTCACTTAATCTCACGGTTGTACGAAGGTAGAACACTTCTTTACGCGGATGCAGCAAAAACCCAAGCACAACAGCCGTGACGAAAAGGATCGCTATGACTCCTTCGAGGACAGCCTCGTACGGAGTAAAAAGCAACGCGGCTGCAAGCACGGCGACGCCGACAAGAAGAACCTTGGAGATGTCTTCCATTTACCAGTCCACCAAATCGAAGCTGATAAGAGAAAGTGTAGCGTCCAAGCCTGTACCATTCCATTTAAATTGGGAATTACCGAAATGAGGGTTAGGTCCCGATTAACGTTGCCGGCTCAAGGAAACACAAAAAAAGCGCGGTGTGACCTCTCAAAGTCACACCGCGCCAATTTGTGCTCTGCGTTCGAAACGAAAAACTTACCGTGCTACCGGTCGTTGAAATACCGGTCCCGTGCCAGGCCGCCGCAACACATAACCCTGCGGCTGCCCATGGGAATGCGAAATGCGCATGCCCATTCGAATGGCCGGCACCGATATGACCATTGTGACCGTTGCCGTTGCCATTTGCCGACGCGGGTTGCGGCATCCGCGCCGGATTACCGATAGGGCGGAGAGTAACCGGTGCTGCATGGACGTGATCGCTGATCGCCTGCAACCTTTTCAGAATGGACTGCCATTGTTCCCAATCCAATTGGCGCAGGAACGGGCGCAATCCCTGGATGAACGGATCCTCGAGCAGCGCTTCGCCGTCGGATTCCGGAATGAAGAAGCGGTTCAGGCCAACATTGAGCGCTTCGGAGATTTTCTCCAGCGTGCCGAGGCTCGGCGTCATCTGGCCGCTTTCGATGCGGGACAAGTAGGAGCGCGAAACCTTCGAGCGCGACTGGAGCTGGCTCTGGGTCATCGCGCGCGATTCGCGCAACTGGCGAATGCGCTGGCCGATATTCTCGACCGTCTGTTGGTTGGCGAACTTCTCGGATGTGGGCTCAGCGGCTGCTTCCTCCGGAGGTGCCGGTGGAGGAATCAGGAACTCCAGACGCTGAGGCAAGGCGCGCACACAACGGCGGCAGTTTCCCGTGCGCGTCCGGTATTGGACGAGACCACATGTCTTACAGCGAATGACTTCCCTATCCATTTCGAACGAATGCATCGTTTCTTTTTCTATTTGAACAGACACCGGTACTCCTCGCTGACTTTGCCCGGCGTGCGGATGTGGGAAGGAACGTCGGAACGTTCTTCTGGGGAAGACAGAAACTGGCGCGAGGGGAGTATCGTGCGATCGGCCATTTTCTGTCAAGAGTATTTTTGAACTATTTTTGTATATGCAGTTTTTTTCGATGCTTCTCTACGAAAAACTTTCGCTGTCCCGCCGGCCAGTCTCCCTGAGTTTCTTCCCCAACTCCACAATCTATTGTACTCTTTTCCGCGAAGCACCTTTGCTTTTGGGCCGCGGTCGCCACAAAGAATCCCTTTGCCGTTGTAGGATAGTCCTGCCCCAAAACGGGGCACCATCTCGGACATCGTATGCCCGAACTCCCAGACATCACCGTTTACATCGAAGCTCTTGAACGGCGCATCCTCGGCCAGAACCTGGAAGAGATACGGATCGTCAGTCCTTTTCTCCTCCGCACGGCAAACCCTCCCTTGGCCTCGGCCGACGGCAGGAAAGTCCTCCAACTCCGGCGCCTCGGCAAACGCATCTGCATAGGCCTCGAAGGCGATCTTTGGCTCGTCTTGCATCTGATGATCGCCGGCCGTCTTCACTGGCACCCACTAGGCGCAAAGCCCGGCCGCCCCAAAGTTTCTCCGCCTCGCGGTCTTGCTTCCTTCGATTTTTCCAACGGTTCCCTGCTGTGGACCGAAGCCGGCTCCCAGAAGCGCGCCTCTCTTCACGTCGTCTCCGGCGAAGCTGGCCTAAGCCCTCTCGACCCCGGCGGCCTCGAAGTCCTCAGCGCCACTCCTGAACAATTCGCCGCCGCACTCCTCTCCGCCAACCACACGCTCAAGCGCGCCCTCACTGATCCGCGCCTCTTCAGCGGCATCGGCAATGCCTACTCCGACGAAATTCTCTGGGAAGCCAAACTCTCCCCTCTCGCGCTCACGCAAAAGCTGCCCGTCCCCGAAATCAAGCGCCTCTACGAAGCCATTCGCTCTAGCCTTGCGAACTGGACCAACCGCCTCCGCGCCGAAGCCGCGGGCAAATTCCCAGAAAAAGTCACCGCCTTCCGCGAAGGCATGGCCGTCCACGGCCGCTACAAGCTTCCCTGCCCCCGCTGCGGCACCAAAATCCAGCGCATCCGCTACGCTAGCAACGAAACTAACTACTGCCCCACTTGCCAAACCGGGGGAAAACTCCTCGCCGACCGCGCCCTCTCTCGCCTCCTCCGCGAAGACTGGCCCCGCTCCCTCGACGAACTTGAGCTCCTCATCTCCAAACCCAAATGACCTACCAATCCCTATCTGCTACCCAGTTCTTCCTGCGCTACACTATTGCCTCCTCAACTTGGAGATACAGATGCCCACACGTCTTGATGCCTGGAAGCTGCTTTGCGAATTCACCGAATCTGAGAGTCTGCGCAAGCACATGCTGGCCGTCGATGCTTGCGTCCGCGCCTACGCCCGCAAACAGGGCGCCGATGAAGAGACCTGGGGCCTCGCCGCTCTGCTTCACGATTTCGATTACGAGCGCTGGCCCAACAACGAACATGCCGCCGACGCCGGGCATCCCGCCGAAGGCGCAAAAATTCTCCGTGAACGCGGTTACTCCGAAGAAATAGTGCGCGCGATTCTTTCGCACGCCGATTATTCCGGGGTTCCGCGCCAATCGCCGCTCGAGCACACCCTCTTCGCCTGCGACGAGCTTGCCGGATTTCTTACCGCCTGCTCCTACGTCCGCCCGTCGAAAAGTATTCTCGATCTGGAAGTCGACTCGGTGAAACGCCGCCTGAAGGACAAAGCTTTCGCCAAAGGGGTCAGCCGCGAAGACGTCCGCAAGGGCGCGGAAGAGCTCGGCATCCCTCTCGAGGAACACATCGGCTTCTGCATTTCCGCGATGCGCGAGGAAGCCGACGCGCTCGGCCTCCGCGGCAACATCGGCGCGCAAGCTGCCGGGTCCTAAATTGGCGGACGGACTATTTCGGTATCACTCGTAGCGCAGCGCGGTGAGCGGATCGACGCGCCCGACAAAAACGACTCAAAGCCCTCTGAAAAAATCATGCGCAAGCCGGCACGCGGCAAAGGTGCACTCTGCCCCCGCCCATACAACTTCGCTCTCCATCGCCCGCATCCAGGAAACCATGGCGCGACGGGTTCTTGAAGCGGCGCCTCTCGGTTGATACGGTTAGGACAAACCTGGTTTCCGGTTCAGGTCACTGCATGCTGCGCAGCTTTCCCGCTCTTGCTTCTTTGTTGGCATTCCTCGCGTCGTTGTCGTCTGCCGTGGCGATTCCCGCGAAACAGGCCGATAGCGATCGTTTTGAATTGCGCGGAACCGTAATCAACGCCGCCACCAACGAACCCGTGAGCCGCGCTCTCGTTCAGCTGAATATTCCCAGCGGTATCGCGCAGCTTTCGGGCACGGACGGCAAGTTTGTCTTCACGAATCTGCCGCGCGGGCAGTATGTTGCGACGCCGATGAAGCCCGGCTTCTTCAACGAGGAAGACCTGGGGCGAAGGCATGCGGCAAAGAGCACCGTCGCAAGCGTTCCATCCGATGAAGAGCTGCTGCTGAGGCTGACGCCGGAGGGAGTGATTTACGGCGAAGTGAAAAACGAAGATGGCGAGCCCATTGAGGGCATCCGCGTGAAGGTGATGCGCCTGCGAGCCGCAGAAGGCCAAAAGGTCATCGAGCCCCAAGGCGAGATCCCGACGAATGACGAGGGGGCATTTCGCATTGCGGACCTCAAGCCGGGGCACTACCGCGTGTCCTTCGCGCAAGCCAACAGAGGAATTATCCGGTTTGGCGGCGACTTTAATCGAAAACGGGAGCCCGAGCAGGGGTATGCGCCTGAATTTTATCCCGGGGTAGTGGATGCCGAGGCTGGCGCAATTATCGAAGTGAAAGCCGGCGTGCAGACGCAAGTCACACAAGTTTTGAAGCGCGAGCGGCTCTTCGATATTTCGGGCGTGGTTCGGGGCGGCGATGTGGAAGGCGCATTTAATCTGATGCTCAGGGACTCCTCAGGCGATTACCTGCCGGAGAACATGAAAATCGACCAGAAGCGGGGGCAATTCCAAATCGTCGGAGTTCCCGCAGGAACGTACACGCTGGTGGCTAGAGGACAGCGACGGAGAGGACTCGCTCCGGAAGAGATGAAGTCCGCGCTGATCGCGACGCAGATGGTTCAGCTGACCTCCGACGTGACCGGCGTAGTACTCGCGCTACAGCCGGCAAACTCCGTTGAAATTCAGGTGCGAGACGAGATTCCGCCGGACGGATCCAACGCTTTACATCAAACCGTGGTGCGATTCGTCTCGCTGGAAAATCCTCAATACTCCCCGGCAATCCAGGCGCCCATCCGGGCAGGGGAACGGGTACTTTCAGCGCAGCTCGATAACATCCCGCCAGGAACATATCGAGTCGAGGCAACGCCAAACCGAGGGGGCTATGTTGCCTCCCTGCGTTGCGGAGGGACAGATTTGCTGCGAGAGGACCTGACCTTTGCCACCGGAGCAGCGCTTCCCCCGATCGAGGTCACGCTGCGGAATGATGGCGCTCAATTAAATGTGAGCGTGATGGACGAAAATCAGCCGCGATCCGCTAGCCTCGTGATTTATTCCGAAGACCACCCGCGGCGCTCTCTTCTCGTACAACTGGACGACACCGGCGGCGCTATGCAAACGAATCTTGCGCCGGGAACCTACTCGCTGATCGCCGTGGAGGATGCCGACGACCTGGAATTCCGCAATCCACTCGCGATGCAACAGTATCTGGGAGACGCCACGGAAGTGACGCTGCAGCCAGGAGACAAGACCAGCGTGCGGGTGAAGTTGCAAGCGGCGCAAGGGCAGCAGCCATGAAGCCGCGCAGGTGGCGCTTTACGCTGCGATGGCTGGTGCCATTTTGCCTCGCTGCGCTCCTCGCCACGGCAACCTCCGCCGGCGCGCAGCAATCGCAACACACCTATCGCATTGCAGGCGTGGTCGTCGATGCCGCCACGGGCGCGCCGCTGCCGCATGCCACAGTGTTCGCCTTTCAGAGCGGAGAGGAAATTCAGTCGATAGCAGGAGACGACGGCCGGTTTGTCTTCTCCGGTTTTCCCGTCGCGAAGTACGCGCTCTCCGCCGCAGCGCAAGGTTACGTCCGCGAAGGCTATCAGCAACACGGAGCCTACACCACCGCGATCGCTGTCGGCGACGGGCTCGACTCCGAGCACTTGGTCTTTCGCCTGCACCGGCAAGCGGTAATCACCGGCAGAGTCACCGATGAATATGGCGAGCCACTGCGCCAGGCGCAGATCGTCCTTTTCGGCCTCGAAAATGGGACTGGCTCTCGCGCTCTTTCTGAACAGTCCAGGACTCTTACAAACGATTTAGGCGAATACCGGTTTCCCCATCTACTGCCGGGCAAATATTACGTGGCGGTGACGGCCCGCCCCTGGTACGCACAAACGGAATTGAGCAGTGCGACCAACTCCGCAGGATCCGGTTCTTCCGCGAACGGCTCAAGCAGCAAGCCCGAAGCTAATCCTCTCTTGGATGTCGTCTACCCGGTCACTTTTTCTCCGAATGCGACGGAAGAGCGGGCCGGCGAGGAGTGGATCCTGGCCGCAGGTGAAACGAAAGAAGCGGACATCCATGTGCAAGCTGTTCCCGCGGTCCATCTCCGCCTGACGAATCTGCCAACAGATGCAAATACCCAAATCAATTTTGCAGCGAGTGAATCCCTCTTTGGATCTCTGGACGAGCAGCTGAACATTGTCTCCGGGCAAATCTCCCCGGGGGAATACGAGGTGGCCGGCCTACCGCCCGGCGATGTCGCGCTTGTGGTGATGCAAAGCGGAAGCCAGGGGACGACTTCTCGAACCATCAAAACGAGTTTGCGCGCAAGCGACTCGCTGGACGTGGGCGGCTCAGGTGCTACTGCAAATGTAACGGGCCGCGTGAATCTCCACGACTCCGACGAAAATCCTGTACAAGGGCAAGTCTCGCTTCGCAACGAGAAAAATCAGAATGCCTCCGCCCCCTTGCAGAAGGACGGAACATTCTCGCTCTCCGCTGTGCAGTCAGACACTTACAAGATATTCGTAAGCTTTCCGGATGGCGACGAGTACATCGAGAAGCTCTCCGCCACCGGAGCAGCGACGCATGGGCGGGAAGTGACCATCGCCGGAGCCGGCGACGTGCAACTGCTCATCACCGCCGGGCAAGCGCACGGAGAGTTATCAGGTGTGGCTAAGCTCGATGGAAAGCCGGCCGCCGGCGTGTTGGTTCTGCTCGTGCCGGAAACCGGCGAAAATCTCGAGGAAAATTCGCGCTTGGATCAGAGCGACAGTGACGGAACTTTCACTCTAAGGGAAATTCCCCCAGGCAAATACCGCCTCATGGCCATCGCGGATGCCTGGGATTTGGATCGAACCAATTGGACCGTGTTGAAACCCTATCTCGAAAAAGGACAGCCTCTGGGCTTCTCGGGGACCGAGAAGCGAAAAATCGTCGTCGAGGTACAGCCTGCCGTGAAGTGAGGCCAAACGCGCGCACCGGCGCCGATCCCGTGCGAGGATTCCGCGCCAAGACGACAACGCGAGCAAAAAGGGGGAGAGGCTTTTTTCGCCTCTTCCCTTTTTGCTTCAGCAAGAAAGCTCTAGAACGTGAAACGCAGCCCCAACTGGATCCAGCGCGACCCCTGAATGCGGTCCGCAGGAACCAGCTGCGTGTTGATGACGCCGAAGGTGGCGGGATTCGTCGTATCGAAGGACGGATCCAGGAAGTTGACGTGGTTGAAGATGTTGAAGAAATCGGCCGAGAACACCACTTTGACGCGTTCCGTAATCGAGGTGGATTTGCCGAGGCTCATATCGAAGTTCCAGAAGGGCAGTCCTGGAAGGGGGCTGTTCCGGCCATCGTTTGTGTCGGTTGCAAGCAAAGTCGGCCGAAAGTCGGCGAATGCCGCCACTGGGTTCGAAAAGTAGTTGAGGCCAGTGCCGGTTCCGCCGTTGCATGAGTTTCCGCCCGAACCCGCGCCAGTGCTGCAGCTGACCGTGTGCAAGCCGCCGCCGCCGAGGGAGCCGATAGGAACGGTAGGCAGCATTCCCGCTTCAATTCCGAAAATGTCGCCGCCGCCAAAAGACTCGTTGCTGACTGTGACGAGTTCCGGAATGCCGCTCTCAATGCGGAGAATGCCCGCGGTATACCATCCGCCGATCACCTTATTCACGGCGGAAGAGCTGCTCGACAATTTGTGCGAGCCGCCGAAGGGCAAATCGTAATGGAAGAGGGCGTTGTAAACGTTAGGACGGTTGAAAAACGACGGGCCATAATCGAGCCCAAAGTCATAGCTGGAAGTATGGTACTCCGCGGCGTTTTGAACGGCGCCGACGTCGTCAAGTGACTTCGAGCGGGTGTAGTTCATGTCAAAGACCAGCCCATGCCAGTTGTTGTTGCGCAAAGTGATGACGAAGGCGTTGTAGTTCGAACTGTCATGGCTGTCGCGCATGAAGAGGTCCAGGACTTGCAGATTGTTATATGGCTGCAATCCGAGATCGAATTGCCGGTCGATATCCATCGTGTCAAATATGCTCGAGACGTTGTTGTTTATGAAGTTGGTCGAATTGCCCGACGCGAGACACTGCGTCGGAGTGAGGGTCGGCGTGGTAGGGCAGGCTGCTGCCGTGAGACCAGCCAGTTGATTATCGAACCAGGGCTGCGTGGTCACATTGGAAGGGTTCACGCCCGCGCGAAGCTGGGTCGCCACCGCGTCATAGGCCTGTGCAAAAATCTGCCCAGAAGCCTTGTCTTTGAACATATAGGGCGCTGAATTGAAGTTAATGCTGCCAGGCAGGTCGCGGCCAAAGCGACCCACGTACCCGATCTCCAGAATCATCTGCGCGGACAAGCTGCGCTGGATGGTGAAATCCACCATGTGAGCGCGACCCGCCTTAAAGTTAGGATCGTTCTGGAAGCTCAGTTCCTCTCCGAACGGGACGGTTGGGATGATGGGCGAAGTGAGCGCCCCCGGCAGCGCCGGAGTCGGAATCGTGCCGTCGATTCCCACTCGGAAACTCGATGCCCCAGGAGCTGAGAGACCTAGCGCCGGATTGCACCCTGTTCCGGGCGTCCCCGAGGCATTGCAGAGAGGTGTCTGCACGTTGATGGTCTGTGCAAAACCCACGCCCAGCATCGGAATGATCACGCTCTGAACAGTATTCACGCGGTCGTACGCAATGCCGTACCCACCGCGCACTACCGTCTTTCGGTCTCCGGCGATCTTGCCCATTAAACCGTCCCTAAAGCTCGGATTCCATGCGATCGAAGCACGCGGAGCCCAGTCGCCGTAGTCCACGTTGAACACGTTCGACCTTCCGCTGCTCCTGATGGGGATGTAGGAGAGAGTAGGGTCGTAGATGTTCCCGGCTTCCGCGGCTGCCTCTTTGGCTTGAATGTATTGAAGTCCATTGATGATCGAGTTCCCATTGCTGTTATTCGCAATGAAGGTCTGCTGACCGTTTTGCTCCTGAGGTGTAGTCTGCCATCCGTAGCCGAGACCGTAAGTTAGTGTGATGGACGGCTTAATACGCCAGGAGTCCTGGACGAAGAAGTTGTAAGCGCGAAGAGTGGTCTTAGCCTCAAGCTGTGTGCCAAGAGGCTGAGGCTGCAGTTGCCCGTTACGGACAGCCAGAATGCCCACGTTATCAACCAAACCGAGTGAAGCGGCATACAGACGGTCCCAGTTTTGCGCGTCTGAAGAGTTCAGGCAGTTGGTGGTGATCGTTGTCGAGCAAGTGGGCGGGCGTTCCGAGGATGGAATACTAATGCCTTGAATGACGTCGGCATCCAGCGTTGCAACGAGAGAAGTGACTGAGCCAATGACCTTATCATCACGCTCATGTATGGTGGGCAGCCAGCGAATGTCCGCGCCGGTCACAACCGTGTGCTTTCCCTTGATCCAGGTGAGGTTGTCGGCGTACTGCTTGTTGCTGTCGTAGATGGCTTGATGGCGAGCGCGCTGCGTATCCACGTCCACGACCGTGTCGATCAGGCCGGTCTCACCGAGACCGGGAGCAAGAGCGATATCGCCGAGAGCCGTTTCCGTGCCGGGCAGATTCAAATCGGCTGCGGAAACGCGAGGACGAATCACGTTGAAGTCTTCGCGGCTGCGGATCCAGCCCGCGTGGACGCTGTTGATGAGGTTATCGCGGATTTGCCAGTCCAGCCCGCTGGTGAAACCATCGCCCCGGACGTCCGAAGCGCTTGCCGAGGAAGCTGAACCGCCAAGGAAGCTAACTTGTCCAGAGGAGCCCGTCGCATTGGGCGCGATGTCTCGATGATAGAGGTAGCGGCCAAAGAACTTCACCTTATCCGTAAAATTGTGGTCCAAGCGGAAATTTACAAAGTCGTCTTTTAGAAATTCCGGCACGCTGGTCCGGTAGCCTTCCGTGTTGCCGGGGTCGCCGACGTTGGGGTCGTTGCCCAGTGGCATCATGTTCCAGAGCTGCTGCACGGTGGGGCTGATGCCGATGCCACGTGGATCGCAGGGAAGGTTTAGCGGAACTCCAGTAGTCGGGTCTTGTCCGCACGTGGAGGTCGTGGCCA
Organism: uncultured Acidobacteriota bacterium; assembly: GCA_963804545.1. Taxonomy (GTDB): domain Bacteria; phylum Acidobacteriota; class Terriglobia; order Acidiferrales; family UBA7541; genus Acidiferrum. Next base: position 9,009 of record CAWDQW010000001.1, on the reverse strand, counting down.
GATTGTATTGCACTCCATTAAACGTGAGGATGCCATCCCTCAAGGACTGCGTCGGCACGATGCGCTCCACCTGCACCGACTGCGGGAATCGCCGCAACTCGTAATTTCCGAAGACAAAGGTTTTATTCTTCTTGAGCGGACCACCAAACGTGACGCCACCGCGATTGTCGTGCTGCGGCTGCTTCGGGGTGTAGTCCAGACCCTCGCCATTCGGTGTATGGCCGTTATCCCAGGTGTTCGCGTTCAGCGCCGAGTTCTGGTGATACCAATACACGGCGCCGTGGAAATCGTTCGTCCCTGTTCTGCTGATGATGTTGATCTGCCCGCCCTCGGAACGCTGAAACGAGGCGTTGTTATTCGTGACGCCCACCCGGAATTCCTCGATGGTCTCGACGCTGATCGGAATCACAGGAACTTGATTCCCACCACCGGCAATCACGTTATCGGTAATGTCGATACCATCGAGATTGAATACGTTCTGGTCGCTGCGCGCTCCGGCGATCGTGCCACCCGCGTTGCCAAAGCCCCCGCCGTTGCTGCTCTCAAATGGTGTGGACATCGGCTGCAGGGTGAGAAGTTCGCGAGAATCCCGGCCCAGCGTCGGAAGTGTCATCAATTCGCTCGAACCTACAACGTTGCCGACGACCGCATCGGCCGTCTGCAATTCCGCTTGCGGCTGGGCGGAAACCTCGATGACTTCCTTGCCCGAGCTGACTTCCAGCGTGGCGTTGTAGGTGTAGCTCTTGGTTACGTCGACCTTGATATTCGCCAGCGTAATGCTGGCAAAACCAGCTTTCGAAAATTTCAGCGTGTACATGCCGGGCGGCACGTTCGCGAAGGCGTATTCACCCGCCGCCGCTGTTGTTGTGGTTTTTGTTTCATTCGTCGCGGTGTTCAGCAATTCGACAGTGGCATCTGGGACCACCGCGCCGGCCTTGTCGCTCACTGTGCCGAGAACCAAGCCGGAGTTCGAGGTCTGCGCCTCGGCCGCGATCGCAAACGATAAAAGTCCTACAACCAGAATCGTCGCAAAAAGAAAACGACCCGTCAGCTTCATATTCCCCCCCGCTTTAGTTGGCTGATCAACCGCGGAGTGGGCCTTCGTCAGACATCTCTCACCGCCGGCAGGTAAACGATTACGTGCCCGCCGACACTACTGCCCCCGCCACCTGGATAAAAAAGGGCAAAGCCGTCCTGAGCGGCAGTTATAAACAGACGACCGGGATGAATAACGCGGGCTGACCACTCGCAGGGCCCCCCACCACTAAAGATAACGCACTCTTTACTCCAAAGACTTGCAGGGTGTCAACGACTGATTCATCGCAGCAAAAAAATGAAACGCCTGTTGCTTCCCGCGGAACGTGCCGACTTGTGGCTTTGCGTCCTGGCCTGAACAAACTTGTAGTTGTCCAACGCTTAGGACCGCTTTTCTCCACAGGTTATTCCCGCGCCCCGGGCTGCCGCCGCGAACTCCCTCGAACGGCAAGTCGCGCCAGTTCTGCGGAATGTGGTCCTGCGCGCTTGGGCCCATGGATGCGCAATTCGCAGAGATCGATCATCGCATTTCGCATTCGAAACAAACTCAGGCTAAAATAAGGAGCGATGCTCACCCAGATCAAAGGCACGGACGCCGCGGCCGCAGGCCGCCCCCGGCGCAAGACCTACGCCGTGCGTGTCGGCCACGTGCTCGTCGGCGGCGGCGCGCCGATTGTCGTTCAGTCCATGACCAACACGGACACCGCCGACGTCGCCACCACATTCAAGCAGACCGTCGAGCTTGCCGAAGCCGGCTCCGAAATCGTCCGCTGGACGGTCAACGTCCCCGAGGCCGCCGCAGCCGTCCCGGAAATTAAAAAGCGCCTTCTCGACGCCGGTTGCAGCGCCCCGATTATCGGCGATTTTCATTACAACGGCCACGTCCTGCTGACCAAATATCCAGACTGCGCCAAAGCCCTCGACAAGTACCGCATCAATCCTGGCAACGTCGGCGCCGGCCAGCGCCGCGACGAACAATTTTCCACCATTTGCAAAATTGCCCGCGACAACGGCAAGCCCGTCCGCATCGGCGTCAATGGCGGCTCCCTCAATCAAGAGCTCGTCATGCACAAGATGCAGGAGAACACCGACAAAAATCTTGGCAAAGAGTCCGAAGAAATCATCAACGACTGCATGGTGCTATCGGCTCTGCAGTCCACCGAGCTCGCTCTCGAATGCGGCCTGCGCCACGATCAAATTATTATTTCCTGCAAGACCTCGCGCCCGCGCGATTTGATTACCGTCTATCGCGATCTCTCCAGCAAAACCGAGCAGCCCCTGCATCTCGGCCTCACCGAAGCAGGGATGGGGATGAAGGGCCAGATTTGGTCCGCCGCCTCACTCGGCGTTTTGCTCTACGGAGGAATCGGCGACACTATTCGCATTTCGCTCACGCCGAAACCGGGTGGCGACCGTCGCGAAGAAGTCTATGCCGCGTGCGAACTCTTGCAGGCGCTCGGCCTGCGCTCCTTTTCGCCTAGCGTTACCGCTTGCCCAGGTTGCGGCCGCACCACCAGCACCACCTTCCAGGAGTTGGCCGAACGCATCCAGGGCTACATCCGTGACACCATGCCCATCTGGAAAACGCAATACGAAGGCGTCGAAACGATGACGCTCGCCGTGATGGGTTGTATCGTGAACGGTCCAGGCGAATCGAAAGCCGCCAATATTGGCATCAGCCTTCCGGGAACCGGCGAAGCCCCGCGTTGCCCCATATATATTGATGGCAAAAAAGACGTCACGCTCGAAGGAAATTACGACGAACTGGCCGTCGCGTTTCAATCCCTCGTTGACAATTACATCGCGAAAAAATATCCGCGCAAGGCCGCCGAACCGGTTCCAGCCGCCCGCTGACTTGTCACTACGTAAGTTCACATAAAATAAAAGAAAAATAGCCAATAGATCGGACTCTAGCTGGCCGACCTCAGCCGGCGGCTCTTCACACCGCAAGAATCCGCTGATCAGTTCATCCGGTCAGTCCGTATTCCGCACGCCATCCCCAAGGAGCGCCCGCATCAACATTTCCACGCGCCGTTGACTTGTCGCGGAGTGGCACAACGAGAACAGAAGACTACGTCCGAGCGCAGTTCCCCCTCCTCGAACGCCACGCCGGCCTACCTGCTGCGGGCGCCCTTCTTTCGTGTGGTATGCTCGCGCGTTGGAGCGTCCCTGCTTCACAACGGCCCTCGGCGCGGGCACTGTCGCCTCAACCCGACCGGGATCGGTTTCATCCAGGCCGGCCTAAACGTAAGTTAGGCCGCAAACACAAGAGAGTTTGCGATGAAGGTTCACTACCTGGAGATTGTCGCTTCGAATGTGGATGCTGTGTGCGCTGCCTATGAGGCTGCACTGGGCATCAAGTTTGGATCAGCTGATCCGCTTCTTGGAGGTGCCCGCACGGCTCCGCTGCCGGACGGGGCCAGCATTGGCGTACGCGGTCCCTTGCGGGATACCGAGCAGCCCGTCGTTCGACCCTACTGGCTCGTTGACGACATCGAAGCAGCGCTAGCTGCCGCATCAAAGCAGGGCGCTTTGGTTGCGCATCCCCCTCTGGAGATTCCAGGAAAGGGTACGTTCGCGATCTACATCCAGGGAGATGTGGATCATGGGTTGTGGCAACTGTGATTTTTGGCCCGACCAAATCGCTCCAGCCGCGGCTGGCTCTTAACGTGCCGTGCTCTTTCGTCGCCGCTGCTCACTCTCCTTCAACATTTCGGTCAAATCCACAATCGGCCGTATCTCAATCGGTCCAAGTCCATACTTAAAGCCTGGAAGCTGTGAGACGAGCTGAATAACGTGATTGAGGTCTCGCGCCTCAAGGATTTGAAGGCCGCCAAGCTGTTCCTTGGTTTCCGCATAGGGGCCGTCGGTCGTCGCGACTTTGCCGTTTTTCCAGTACAGCGTCAACGCGGTCTCCGAAGGCTGAAGAGCGAGTTCGGCAACGAGATGTCCGTTGGCGCGCAGATGGTCGTTGTACTCAAAGCATTCGTCGAGCACTGCGTGTCGCTCGGCCTCGGTCATCCCTTCGAATTTTCCTGGCTCGATGTATCCCAAACAGATGTATTTCATTGTCCCCTCCTCCTGGTCTTCTTGGTGGGAGCCAGCAGCGCGCGGGTAGCAGCCTTTTCCGTCACTGTTTCAAGTAACGAAGCGCAACACATCCTGATTTGAAAAACTTTGACTCAACAAGTTTTAATTGCAATTTCTCCGGCAGGCTAACGCCTTCCAACAGCCGTCTTCCTGCTCCTGCAAGGGTTGGCCCAACGACAAATCGATATTCATCAATCAGGCCAAGCTCTATGAGCTGTGAAGGAATGTCTACACCACCGACCAAAATATTTTTGCCTTGTTCTTGCTTTAATTTAAGCATTTCGTCGTGAAGGTTCGTACGAACAATTCTCGTATTTCTGTCTTCGGCGCTGTCTAATGATCGTGAAAAAATAATTTTATTGATGGAGACAAATGTGTCGGCAAAATCGTTTCCTGCTTTTGTCCCAGAATGGCTTTTTGCTATCTCCGGCCAATAAGGAACCATCAATTGATAGGTTTTGCGCCCAAAAACGAGCAGGTCAACATCTCGCATGAGGTGCGTAAAATAGTCATGTGTTTCTTCGTCTGCGATTTGTTTGGTGTGATCGCAGCAGCCATCCAGGGTAGTGTTGATTGCAAAGATTAGCTTTCTCATTCGATTGCGCTGCTCCACTTTATGTATCCGTGCCCGTCAGGCCGCCATCACCGGCAGTGTTGCCACTATCCCGCAGTTGCTTCAGGCGGGGGCCGGAATAAAATCTCGCGCACCTCGACTGGCGCAAGGCAGGCGACGGCACCCTTGCGCGCCCACGCCAGCGCCTCGCCCATGTTCGCTGCTTTCAGAATCGAAAAACCGCCTTTGTGCTCCTTGGTCTCCAATTATCGCCCGTCGGTGATGACCACCTTAAACATCGCCGAGTATTCGCAGGCGAGTCTCAGCGAGTTACAAAGCTTTTACTGGCTCATCTCCGCGGCGACGTCGTCGCCGAACTTCTTTTGGATCTCCTTTTGGGTCTCGGGATCGAAGTCGGTTATGTCAAACAACCGGCGGACTTCCACCATCTCGTTATCCGAGCCGGGGATGCGCGAGGCCCATTCGAGCGCCTCTTCGCGCGATTTCACCTGAATAATCCAGAAGCCGCCGACCACTTCCTTCGTTTCGGGAAACGGACCGTCGGTGACTTTCGACTTTCCGCCTTTGAAGGTGACACGCGCGCTCATCGTCGCGGGCGGCGTCAGACCGTCGAGCGCGAGCAGCACGCCAGCTTTTCCTAGCTCCTCGTTGTACTTGCCCATTACCTCCATGGCTTTGAGGTCGGGTACCGTGCCGGGCTTTGCGTTTTGGTAGCTTTTCGGAAACATAATCATAATGAAGCGCATGGTGTTCTCCTTGAGTGTTGTGCGGACGCCGTATCAGGGCCGCTACTTTTATATAGGAGCTTGGACTGCGCTGGGCACCGAATGTTACGCGGCGCTGCGCGCGGGTCTGTCTCCACTTACGCGTCGAACGGGCCGGACGCGAATCGACGGGCAGGGCATTTGCCTGCCTTCACTACATAGTCGAACGGCCGGACTGGAATTCGACAATCTTCGAGGCTTTTATTTTAGCTGCCGAATCCGCTCCTGCAGGAATTGACGCTCTGGTTCTTGTTGGGTCAGGGCCAGAGCTTTCTCATACGAGGACCGGGCCTCCGCGGTCCTGCCGAGCCTGCGGTACATATCGGCGCGGGCCGAATGCGCCAGATAATAATCCGCCAATTCGCCCTGTTCCAACACCGCGTCGATATGCGCCAGACCGCTCTCTGGACCATCGCGCATGGCAATGGCCACGGCACGATTGAGCTGTACCACTGACGAAGGCTGAATTCGCACCAATTGATCGTAAAGGGCAACAATCTGCCGCCAGTCGGTCACCGCGAGCGATTCCGCCTCCGCATGAACGGCCGCAATCGCAGCCTGCAGTGTGTAGGAGCCGAAACGGCGGGACCTCAGGGCTTTCTCCAGCAAGGCCACTCCCTCCGCGATCTGCTCCCGGTTCCAGAGCGCGCGATTCTGGTTCTCCAGCAAAATCAGCTCTCCGGTCGGAGATGTTCTCGCGGCGTGACGGGATTCGTGTAGCAACATCAGCGAAAGCAGCCCAATGACTTCCGGCTCTGGCCGGAGTTCGGCCAGCAACCGGCCCAGCCGAATCGCCTCGCCAGTTAGCTCGGCCCGCGTTACCTCCGCTCCCGCCGCGGCCGAATAACCCTCATTAAAGACGAGGTAGACGACCTGAAGCACTGCGCCCATTCGCTCCGGCAATTCCTGCGGCGTTGGCACCTCGTACGGAATCGGTGTCTCTCGAATCTTTGTCTTTGCGCGCACGATGCGCTGCGCCAGCGTACGCGGAGTGGTGAGGAAGGCCTTTGCAATCTCCTCGGTTGTCAGCCCGCACACCTCACGCAAGGTGAGCGCAACGCGCGCATCCGGCGGCTAGAGAGGGATGGCAGCAGGTAAAGATCAGACGGAGGCGGTCGTCCTCGATTTCCTCATCCTCGTGAGACGCCTCGCTGATGCGCGCCTCGAGGTAGAGCGAGATGTCTTTCTGTGCGCCGTCGAAGCGCGCCCGCCGGCGCATTCTATCTATAGCTTTGAAGCGCGCGGTGGAAATGAGCCAGGGGCGCGGTTTATCTGGTACGCCGGCCTGAGGCCACGTGTCCAAAGCAGCGGCAAACGCCTCGTGCATGGCCTCTTCGGCGACATCAAGATCTCCGAGCAGCCGCGCCAGCGTAGCAAGAATCCTGCCCGATTCGGACCGGTAAATCGTCTCTATCGTTCTGCTGAGCTCTTCGGGAACCTTCTGCGCCATGCTCGTCAAACTAACAAACCAACGTACTCCATACAACTGCGCCCGGGTCGCTGTCTATCCACAATTCAATAAGAGGCCAATCCGCTGATCGATCGCGCCCCGAGCTGGTGCACCAGCTCAGCTCTTCCAAAACGCGCTAGCAGCGGCCGTTGTATTGCTGGCGAGATGCGAACTTATCGGTACCTATCGTGGTTCACGAGGCGATAGCTTCGGATTGCACAGTCAAGCGTCGTTCAATACATCAGTGCGGATGCCGTTTTGTGTCAAAGCGGGCCGCGGTGGCCGGCGTACTTAAATTAGCGCAGGTGGCAGGGTTCCGAGATCAGGAAGCAGAAATCGGGAACTGCAAAATCTCCACTTGACATCCACCGATAATTCACTACCATATGGTTGTGGATAGGTTAGATACAACTTTTACGGCTCTGTCGGATCCAACCCGCCGGGCGATGATCGAACGACTCTCCCATGGGCCTGCCTCTGTGCATGGATTGACGGAACCGTTTGCCCTCTCGCAGCAGATGATTTCAAAACATATTGCCTACCTGGTGCGGGCGCGGATTGTGATCAAGACCAAGCGTGGAAGAGAGAGCGTGTGCACGCTTAGGCCAGAGGCGATAAAAACCGTCAGCGACTGGGCGATTAACTATCGCCGATTCTGGGAAGAGCGTTTCGACAAGTTGAATGTGGTTGTGAATCAAATGAAAAAAGAGGAGGCCAGAGATGACAAAAAACACGGTTAACGAGACAGAGCGGATGGTGGTCACCAGGGTATTTGATGCCCCACGCGCATTGGTTTGGAAGGCGTGGACAGACCCGAAGTATGTGATGCAGTGGTGGGGACCGAAGGGTTTTACTGCGCCTTTTTGCAAGATCGATTTTCGCGTAGGAGGAAAATTTCTCTGCTGCATGAGATCGCCGGATGGGCAGGAGTGCTGGAATGGTGCGGACTACCACGAGATTGTTCTGCACGAGAAGATCGTTTACTCCATGTACTTTTCCGACTCGAAGGGAAACAAGGTTGATCCTGCGCAGCTTGGAATAGAACATGAAGCCATTGACGGTGCGAACGACGTGGTTATTTTTGAGGATTATGGAAACGGGCAGACGAAAGTCACCTTGATTGGAAATGAAACCATGGAGCACGCAAAGAGCAGCGGACAATTCGAGGGCTGGGTTGAGATACTCGATAAGTTTGCCGCGGTTGTTGCGGGGCTAGCGCAGGCGAAATAAGAAGTTGCAGTTTTGATGATCGCCATGCGCGAGATACAGCTAAGGCTGGCGGCGGGGGCTTGGTTAGCACGGGCTTCTCGCCGCCGGGCCGAATAATCGCATTTCCGGCTAAGTGGCCCTTGGCTCGACTGTTGCCTACAGGCCAATGCGCTCAGCGACCAAGTGTTTGCCGAACTCAACATTGGTCCTGTGAACGACGCTTGTGGTGAGTAAAGGGTCAACTCCCGGATTGTGGGCCATCCACAAACTATAAAGAAACGGGATCTTGGGAAACGAAGGTGGGGCGCTACTTGCTTGCTCGTTAACTCTTTCCAACCCAGAAAAACTTACGCCCTATATGACTTCCGCGTAGTTTGGCAGTTCCCGCGCTCTTGTAAATTGCCGTAAAACCTGGCCGCGCTACGCTGATAATCTAGCCTTCTTAATTCGCAACTACCCAGAACGGACTTCTTTCCTGTTATAAATTCCGGTTAGCCCGTTATCCGTCCAGAACACATGCCAAACGGGGAGATCACTTCCTACAAGCCGACTTACCGGGATTTAATGCTCCGGATGCTCAATTTGTGCTAGGCTTTTCGACGCCTACCGACGGAACTCGTCCTCCCAGCCACGAGAAAAGAGCTAGTCGCCAGGTCCACAGGCGAGGAATGCAAAACTACTCAAAAGGAGGACACCATGACCCAAACGACTGGTACACAACGAAGCAGCGAGCGGGCAGATGCTATTCGTCCGTTCGAGAAAGTGAAATTTCCAGAAGCGGAACTCACCGAATTGCGTAGGCGCATCAACGCGACCAAGTGGCCTGAACGTGAAACGGTGGTGGATGCCACACAAGGCGTGCAGCTCGCCACTATGCAGAACCTCGC